>NZ_CP130958.1:0-10000 GCF_041941685.1 Priestia megaterium
TTGGAAAACATTCATGATTTATGGAATAGAGCTTTAGATCAAATTGAAAAAAAATTAAGCAAACCTAGTTTTGAAACCTGGCTCAAATCGACAAAAGCTCACGCTTTACAAGGAGACACGCTCATTATTACTGCGCCTAATGATTTTGCACGGGACTGGTTAGAATCTAGGTATTCTAATTTAATTGCTGAAACACTTTACGATCTTACGGGGGAAGAGTTAGATGTGAAATTTATTATTCCTCCTAACCAGGCCGAGGAAGAATTCGATATTCAAACTCCTAAAAAGAAAGTCAATAAAGACGAAGGAGCAGAATTTCCTCAAAGCATGCTAAATTCGAAGTATACCTTTGATACATTTGTTATCGGATCTGGAAATCGGTTTGCGCATGCAGCTTCTTTAGCAGTAGCAGAAGCGCCGGCTAAAGCGTATAATCCGCTTTTTATTTACGGGGGTAGGATTAGGTAAAACACACTTAATGCACGCAATAGGACACTATGTGTTAGATCATAATCCTGCCGCAAAAGTCGTGTACTTATCATCTGAAAAATTTACAAATGAGTTTATTAACTCTATTCGTGACAATAAAGCAGTAGAATTCCGCAACAAATACCGTAATGTAGATGTTTTACTGATAGATGATATTCAATTCTTAGCAGGTAAAGAGCAGACACAAGAAGAATTTTTCCATACGTTTAATACGCTTCACGAAGAAAGCAAGCAGATTGTCATCTCAAGTGATCGACCGCCGAAAGAAATTCCTACACTTGAAGATCGACTTCGCTCTCGCTTTGAATGGGGCCTTATTACAGACATCACACCACCAGATTTGGAAACACGAATTGCTATTTTGCGTAAAAAAGCAAAAGCAGACGGCTTAGTTATTCCAAATGAAGTTATGCTTTATATCGCCAATCAGATTGATTCAAATATTAGAGAATTAGAAGGAGCACTTATCCGTGTAGTAGCTTATTCTTCACTAATTAATAAAGATATAAACGCTGATTTAGCAGCAGAAGCATTAAAAGATATAATTCCTAGTTCAAAGCCTAGGGTTATTACGATTCAAGACATCCAACAGATTGTTGGACAAGAATTTAATATAAAATTAGATGATTTCAAAGCGAAGAAACGTACAAAGTCAGTTGCGTTTCCTAGACAAATTGCCATGTACCTTTCTCGCGAACTAACGGATTTTTCGCTGCCTAAAATTGGAGAAGAGTTTGGCGGGCGAGACCACACTACTGTCATCCATGCGCATGAAAAAATCTCAAAACTTGTTCAAACAGATACTGACCTACAAAAACAAATTAAAGAAATAAGTGAATCACTAAAAATATAGGCTTTTTTTACTTGTATTTTGTGTATAAGTGAGTTAGGATTGTACACAGTCTGTCCACATGTGGATAGGCTGTGTTCTCACGTTTTTAGGGGTTATCCACATTTCCACAGCCCCTATTACTACTACTATCTTAAAATATAATAAATAATAAGCTTTTAAACCTACTTTTAAGGAGGATTAATTATTATGAAATTTATCATACAGAAAGACTATCTAGTTCAAAGCGTTCAAGACGTTATGAAAGCTGTATCTTCTAGAACAACAATTCCCATTTTAACGGGGATTAAAATTGTAGCAACTGAAGAAGGTGTTACCTTAACCGGAAGTGATTCCGATATCTCGATTGAATCGTTTATTCCAAACGAAGAAGAAGGAAAAGAGATTGTTGATATCCAAAAACCAGGAAGTGTTGTTCTCCCAGCTCGTTTCTTTAGTGAAATCGTCAAAAAGCTTCCTAAAGACATTGTAGAATTAGACGTCCAAAGTCACTTTTTAACAATCATTCGTTCAGGAAAAGCTGAATTTAACTTAAATGGTTTAGATGCAGAAGAGTATCCTCATTTGCCACAGATCGAAGAAAACAACATGTTTAGATTACCGACAGACTTATTAAAAAACATGATTCGACAAACTGTCTTTGCGGTGTCCACCTCAGAAACACGACCTATCTTGACAGGTGTAAACTGGAAAGTCGATGGCAAAGAATTAACGTGCATTGCCACTGACAGTCACCGTCTAGCTTTGCGAAAAGCGACCATTGAAACTGGAAATGAAGCAACGTATAATGTGGTTATTCCAGGTAAAAGTTTAAGTGAATTCAGTAAGATCCTTGATGATTCTCATGAATTAGTAGACATTGTTATCACGGAAAATCAAGTATTATTCAAAACAAAACATTTACTATTTTTCTCAAGATTATTGGACGGAAATTATCCTGATACTTCAAGATTGATCCCAGCTGATAGTAAAACGGATGTTATATTGAACGTAAAAGAATTCTTGCAATCGATTGACCGCGCTTCTTTATTAGCTCGTGAAGGAAGAAACAACGTAGTAAAACTATCTACGCTGGATGAAGGAATTGTTGAAATTTCTTCTAACTCTCCTGAAATCGGAAAAGTAATTGAAGAGGTACAAAGTCAGTCTATCTCAGGAGAAGAATTAAAAATTTCTTTTAGTGCAAAATATATGTTAGACGCATTAAAAGCCCTCGAAGGAACAGATATCAAAATTAACTTCACTGGTGCGATGCGTCCATTTGTCATTCGAACATTAGAGGATGATTCAATGCTGCAGCTGATTTTACCAGTGCGAACATATTAAATCTCAGAAAGCTACTAGCATGCCGTACTAGTAGCTTTCTTTTCTCAAGGAGAATTATTTAGTAAAATAGAGATACATCATTAGAAAGTGAGAGAGTCGCATGAAAACAGAAGTTAAAATTTCAACTGAATACATTACGCTTGGCCAGTTTTTAAAACTAGCAGACGTCATTCAAACAGGTGGAATGGTAAAATGGTTTTTAAGTGAGCACGAAGTATATGTAAACGGGGAGCTAGAAGAGCGCCGCGGACGTAAATTATATGCAAATGATGAAGTGGATATACCGGCTGCAGGATCATTTGTTGTTATTACTTAAAGTTGGTGAAACGTTTGTATATTAAAGAAATTACTTTAACAAATTACCGAAACTATACGAAGACAACGATTCCTTTTGAAAATAAAGTAAACGTCATTTTGGGTGAAAACGCACAGGGTAAAACAAACGTGATGGAATCGATCTTCGTATTATCTATGGCTAAATCTCATCGTACATCCAACGATAAAGAATTAATTAAATGGGACTGTGAGTATGCAAAGCTATCGGGCATTGTAGAAAAGCATAGAGGGCCTGTTACACTGGATTTAGTCATCTCAACAAAAGGGAAAAAAGCAAAATATAATCACATTGAGCAGAAAAAACTCAGTCAATATATAGGGTCAATTAACACTGTCATGTTTGCTCCGGAGGATTTGAACCTAGTTAAAGGGAGTCCGCAAGTAAGGCGCAAATTTATCGATATGGAAATTGGTCAAGTTTCGCCTGTTTACATGCATGATTTAAGCAGGTATCAAAAGATTTTGCAGCAAAGAAATCAATATTTGAAGCAGCTGCAGACAAAAAAACAAACGGATCTTTCACTTTTAGACGTACTTACGTTACAGTTAAGTGAAATGGCGGCGAAAATCTTAAAAAAACGTTTTGAGTTTTTACAGTTACTCCAACAGTGGGCAGAGCCTATTCATAAAGGGATCAGTCGAGACTTAGAAACATTAAAAATTGAGTATAAGAATTCAATTGATGTATCAGAAGATGCAGATTTGTCGAAAATGTTAGAAGCATATCATCAAAAGTTTGATAAAATAAAAAGTAGAGAAATTGATAGAGGTGTCACCTTAGCAGGACCACACCGTGATGATCTTCTTTTCTACGTCAATGAGAAAGACGTTCAAACATTTGGTTCACAAGGACAACAGCGGACGACTGCTTTATCGTTAAAGCTTGCTGAAATTGAGTTAATTCATCAAGAAGTAGGTGAATATCCAATCTTGCTTTTAGACGACGTATTGTCTGAATTAGATGATTTTCGTCAATCACACTTGCTAAATACCATTCAAGGAAAAGTTCAGACGTTTGTAACGACAACGAGCATTGAAGGAATTCATCACGAGACCTTAGAAAAAGCCGCTACATATCACGTAGAAGCTGGCCAAATTCAAAAGGTCAAATAGCGATTGATCTGTCTAAAAACTTTTCGCAAGGCAATCTAACTGAAATATGATATCATTATAGTTTTAAGTCTATATATTTCAACTCGTACCCTCGATTATGAAAATTTTGTGCATAAGTAAACAAATTGCAAATACATTAAAGGCTCCGTATTATTTCCACATAATATTTGAAAAACATAATACAAAATGATAAATACAGCAGTTTGCTGTTAAAAAAAAGTGCAGGTGATACATTTGACGATGGAACAAAAAGAAGTACAAGCATATGAAGCTGATCAGATACAAGTATTAGAAGGATTAGAAGCTGTTCGTAAACGTCCAGGGATGTACATTGGATCGACGAGCGCAAAGGGTTTACATCATCTTGTATGGGAAATTGTAGATAATAGTATTGATGAAGCGCTGGCCGGCTATTGCGATGAAATTAATGTTATTATCGAAAAGGATAATAGTATTACAGTCAAAGATAACGGTCGTGGAATTCCGGTTGGTATTCAAGAAAAAATGGGCAGACCTGCCGTTGAAGTTATCTTAACGGTTCTTCATGCCGGAGGTAAATTTGGCGGAGGCGGCTATAAAGTATCTGGTGGATTACACGGTGTAGGTGCCTCAGTTGTTAACGCACTTTCTACCTCTTTGGAAGTGCACGTACATCGTGACGGTAAAGTTCATTATCAAAAATATGAACGAGGTGTACCGGCTGCTGACTTAAAAGTAGTTGGAGAAACAGATAAAACAGGTACTGTTATTCAATTCCGTCCAGACAGTGAAATTTTTACAGAAACGCTTGAATACGATTTTGATACGTTAGCTAATCGTCTACGTGAGTTAGCTTTCTTAAATCGCGGCATTAAAATTACGATTGAAGACAAACGTGAAGAAGATAAAAGACGTGAATATCACTATGAAGGCGGAATTAAGTCTTACGTTGAACACTTAAACCGTTCGAAAGAAGTGATTCACGAAGAGCCGATCTATATTGAAGGTAATCGAGACAACATTTCTGTAGAAATTGCTATTCAATATAACGATAGCTATACAAGTAATTTATATTCTTTTGCAAACAACATTCACACATATGAAGGTGGAACGCACGAAGCAGGATTTAAAACAGCGTTAACGCGTGTGATTAACGACTATGCACGTAAAAACAGCGTATTTAAAGACAGTGACGCCAATCTAACGGGTGAAGATGTTCGTGAAGGAATTACAGCTATCATCTCTATTAAGCACCCAGATCCGCAGTTTGAAGGACAAACAAAAACAAAGCTGGGAAATAGTGAAGCAAGAACAATTACTGACTCTGTGTTTGCAGAACACTTAGAAACTTACTTGCTAGAGAACCCTATTGTGGCGAAAAAGGTAATTGAAAAAGGTTTAATGGCTGCAAGAGCAAGAATGGCAGCTAAAAAAGCTCGTGAGCTTACACGCCGTAAAAGCGCGCTTGAAATTTCAAACTTACCGGGTAAATTAGCAGATTGTTCATCAAAAGATCCTTCTATTAGCGAACTCTATGTAGTAGAGGGTGACTCTGCCGGAGGTTCAGCTAAGCAGGGAAGAAGCCGTCATTTCCAAGCTATTTTGCCTTTACGTGGTAAAATTATCAACGTAGAGAAAGCGCGATTAGATAAAATTTTATCTAATAACGAAATTCGTACAATCATTACCGCTCTAGGAACGGGTATTGGTGACGATTTTGATATTTCGAAGACCCGCTACCATAAAATTGTGATTATGACAGATGCAGACGTAGACGGTGCGCATATTCGTACGCTTCTTCTAACGTTCTTCTATCGCTATATGAGACAGATTATTGAGCACGGATATGTGTACATTGCTCAGCCGCCTCTTTACAAAGTTTCACAAGGTAAAAAAGTGGAGTACGCGTACAACGATCGTCAATTAGAAGAGGTATTAGCTTCTTTCCCTGAAGGCGCAAAACCAAACCTTCAGCGTTACAAAGGTTTAGGAGAGATGAATCCTGAACAATTATGGGAAACAACAATGGATCCAGAGTTCCGTACCCTTCTTCAGGTGAACTTGCAAGATGCAATTGAAGCTGATGAGACATTTGAAATTTTAATGGGCGACAAAGTAGAACCGCGTCGTAATTTCATTGAAGAAAATGCTCAGTACGTAAAAAATCTTGATATTTAAATGAACGGTAATACCCTTTATATTTTTTATAAAGGGTATATAAACGTCAGGATAGAGATAGGTTCTATCTTGCGTTTACATATATATGAATTACTATACTGAACTTCGCGAAGGAGGTTCTTATCGATGTCAGATAAACCAAACTCTCAAATAAGAGAAGTAAATATTAGTCAAGAAATGCGCGCATCCTTTTTAGATTATGCAATGAGCGTAATTGTATCGCGTGCTTTACCAGATGTAAGAGACGGACTTAAGCCTGTGCACCGTCGTATTTTATATGCAATGAATGATTTAGGTATGGGATCGGATAAGCCATATAAAAAATCAGCTCGTATCGTAGGAGAAGTAATTGGTAAGTATCACCCACACGGCGACTCAGCTGTATATGAAACAATGGTTCGTATGGCACAAGATTTTAGCTATCGTTATATGCTGATTGACGGTCATGGAAACTTTGGATCTGTTGATGGAGATGCAGCAGCAGCTATGCGTTACACAGAAGCAAGAATGTCAAAAGTTTCGATGGAACTGTTACGTGACATCAATAAAGATACAATTGATTACCAAGATAACTATGACGGTTCTGAGCGTGAACCAATTGTATTACCTGCTAGATTTCCAAATTTACTTGTAAACGGTTCAGCCGGAATTGCGGTAGGTATGGCGACAAATATTCCTCCGCATCAGTTAGGGGAAGTCATTGACGGCGTTTTAGCTGTAAGTCAAGACCCTGATATCACAATTGCAGAGTTAATGGAGATTATTCCAGGCCCGGACTTCCCAACTGCAGGACAAATTCTTGGCCGCAGCGGAATTCGTAAAGCGTATGAAACTGGAAAAGGTTCTATTATTGTTCGCGCAAAAGTAGAAATTGAAGAACAAAGCAATGGTAAACAAACTATTATTGTTCATGAACTTCCTTACCAAGTAAATAAAGCAAAGCTAATTGAAAAAATTGCCGAGCTAGCTCGTGATAAGAAGATTGATGGAATTACGGATTTACGAGATGAGTCTGACCGTTCGGGTATGCGTATTGTTATTGAAGTAAGACGTGATGCAAATGCAAATGTTTTATTAAACAACTTATATAAGCAGACATCTCTTCAAACAAGTTTTGGTATTAATACCCTCGCATTAGTAGATGGACAGCCAAAAGTATTGAACTTGAAGCAATGTCTACAGTACTACTTAGATCATCAGGTAGTGGTTATTCGCCGTCGTACTGAATTTGAACTTCGAAAAGCAGAAGCACGTGCGCATATTTTAGAAGGTTTAAAGATTGCTCTTGATAATTTAGATGCTGTTATTGCTTTAATTAGAGGTTCTCAAACAACAGATATTGCACGTGAAGGATTAATGACGCAGTTTTCGTTATCTGAAAAACAAGCGCAAGCTATTTTGGATATGCGCCTACAGCGTTTAACAGGATTAGAGCGAGAGAAGATTGAAGCAGAATATCAATCTTTATTAGCGCTAATTGCTGAATTAAAAGCTATTTTAGCAGATGAAGAAAAAGTATTAGAAATTATTAGAGAAGAACTAATAGAAGTAAAAGAAAGATTCAATGACGGACGTCGAACAGAAATCGTAAGCGGAGGAGCTGAAATTATTGAAGACGAGGATCTGATTCCTCGCCAAGATATTGTTATTAGCTTAACGCACAACGGCTATATTAAACGTTTGCCTGTTTCTACGTATAAGAGTCAGCGAAGAGGCGGAAGAGGTATTCAAGGAATGAATACAAACGAAGATGATTTCGTTGAACATCTTCTAACAACATCTACCCATGATACGATTCTCTTCTTTACAAATAAGGGAAAAGTCTATCGGACAAAAGGATATGAAATTCCAGAGTACGGAAGAACGGCTAAAGGGATACCTATTATTAACTTGTTAGAAGTAGACAAGGGTGAGTGGGTAAATGCCATCATTCGCGTCGATGAATTTGTAGACGATTGGTATCTATTCTTTACTACAAAACAAGGAATTTCTAAGCGTACACCTTTATCTTCTTTTGAGAACATTCGAAATAGCGGACTTATCGCCTTGAATTTAAGAGAAGAAGATGAATTGATTTCTGTTAAATTGACAGATGGTAAGCGCGATATGGTTATTGGAACGAAGAAGGGTATGTTAATTCGTTTTAATGAAAATGATGTTCGTTCAATGGGACGTACAGCTACTGGAGTTAAAGGAATCACTCTCGATTCAGAAGATGAAGTAATCGGTATGGAGATTCTCGAAGAACAATCAGATATCTTGATCATTACGAAAAATGGTTACGGAAAACGTACGCCGATTGAAGAATATCGTGTACAAACAAGAGGCGGTAAAGGTTTAAGAACATGTAATATCACTGATAAAAATGGTGATGTTGTCGCACTGAAATGCGTATCTCAAGAAGAAGATATTATGCTTATCACAGTAAGCGGCGTTCTTATCCGTGTTTCTGTTTCAGATATTTCACAAATGGGCCGTAACACACAAGGTGTCAAAGTCATCCGTTTAGGAGACGAAGAGTTTGTTTCAACGGTTGCAAAAGTACAAACTTCAGAAGATGAAGACGAAATATTAGATGAATTAGACGAACATGAAGAGACAGATATAATAATTGAAGCTGAAGAAACGGAAGAATAAAAAAAAGCCCCTGAAAAAGAAGGGGCTTTTTTTATGTAAAAAAACCTTGCCATAGGCTTTTCATTTTGGTAATATATAAAAAGTCAGCAAAACATATATGAGGTTTTTAGTAGTTTTAAAAAAGTTATATAAAAGTGTTGACAACGATTCTTATAAAGTGTTATTATATAGAAGTCGCTTTAAGACAAGAGTTCTTTGAAAACTGAACGAAATAGTAAACGTCAACGTTAATTTTTTATTTTTTAAATTGAGCAATCAAACATTTCTTCGGAGAGTTTGATCCTGGCTCAGGATGAACGCTGGCGGCGTGCCTAATACATGCAAGTCGAGCGAACTGATTAGAAGCTTGCTTCTATGACGTTAGCGGCGGACGGGTGAGTAACACGTGGGCAACCTGCCTGTAAGACTGGGATAACTTCGGGAAACCGAAGCTAATACCGGATAGGATCTTCTCCTTCATGGGGGATGATTGAAAGATGGTTTCGGCTATCACTTACAGATGGGCCCGCGGTGCATTAGCTAGTTGGTGAGGTAACGGCTCACCAAGGCAACGATGCATAGCCGACCTGAGAGGGTGATCGGCCACACTGGGACTGAGACACGGCCCAGACTCCTACGGGAGGCAGCAGTAGGGAATCTTCCGCAATGGACGAAAGTCTGACGGAGCAACGCCGCGTGAGTGATGAAGGCTTTCGGGTCGTAAAACTCTGTTGTTAGGGAAGAACAAGTACAAGAGTAACTGCTTGTACCTTGACGGTACCTAACCAGAAAGCCACGGCTAACTACGTGCCAGCAGCCGCGGTAATACGTAGGTGGCAAGCGTTATCCGGAATTATTGGGCGTAAAGCGCGCGCAGGCGGTTTCTTAAGTCTGATGTGAAAGCCCACGGCTCAACCGTGGAGGGTCATTGGAAACTGGGGAACTTGAGTGCAGAAGAGAAAAGCGGAATTCCACGTGTAGCGGTGAAATGCGTAGAGATGTGGAGGAACACCAGTGGCGAAGGCGGCTTTTTGGTCTGTAACTGACGCTGAGGCGCGAAAGCGTGGGGAGCAAACAGGATTAGATACCCTGGTAGTCCACGCCGTAAACGAT
>NZ_CP130958.1:12500-30000 GCF_041941685.1 Priestia megaterium
AGGTTGATATTCCTGTACCACCTCCCCGCCGTTTGAGTAATGGGGGGACGCAGTAGGATAGGGTAAGCGCGCTGCTGGATATGCGCGTTCAAGCAGTTAGGCTGATGAGTAGGCAAATCCGCTCATCATAAAGGCTGAGCTGTGATGACGAGGGAATTATAGTACCGAAGTTCCTGATTCCACACTGCCAAGAAAAGCCTCTAGCGAGGCGGGAGGTGCCCGTACCGCAAACCGACACAGGTAGGCGAGGAGAGAATCCTAAGGTGATCGAGAGAACTCTCGTTAAGGAACTCGGCAAAATGACCCCGTAACTTCGGGAGAAGGGGTGCTCTGGTAGGGTGTATAGCCCGAGAGAGCCGCAGTGAATAGGCCCAGGCGACTGTTTAGCAAAAACACAGGTCTCTGCGAAGCCGCAAGGCGAAGTATAGGGGCTGACGCCTGCCCGGTGCTGGAAGGTTAAGAGGAGGGGTTATCCTTTGGGAGAAGCTCTGAATCGAAGCCCCAGTAAACGGCGGCCGTAACTATAACGGTCCTAAGGTAGCGAAATTCCTTGTCGGGTAAGTTCCGACCCGCACGAAAGGCGTAACGATCTGGGCACTGTCTCAACGAGAGACTCGGTGAAATTATAGTACCTGTGAAGATGCAGGTTACCCGCGACAGGACGGAAAGACCCCGTGGAGCTTTACTGTAGCCTGATATTGAATTTTGGTACAGCTTGTACAGGATAGGTAGGAGCCTGAGAAGCCGGAGCGCTAGCTTCGGTGGAGGCGTCGGTGGGATACTACCCTGGCTGTATTGAAATTCTAACCCGCGGCCCTGATCGGGCCGGGAGACAGTGTCAGGTGGGCAGTTTGACTGGGGCGGTCGCCTCCTAAAATGTAACGGAGGCGCCCAAAGGTTCCCTCAGAATGGTTGGAAATCATTCGTAGAGTGTAAAGGCACAAGGGAGCTTGACTGCGAGACCTACAAGTCGAGCAGGGACGAAAGTCGGGCTTAGTGATCCGGTGGTTCCGCATGGAAGGGCCATCGCTCAACGGATAAAAGCTACCCCGGGGATAACAGGCTTATCTCCCCCAAGAGTCCACATCGACGGGGAGGTTTGGCACCTCGATGTCGGCTCATCGCATCCTGGGGCTGTAGTCGGTCCCAAGGGTTGGGCTGTTCGCCCATTAAAGCGGTACGCGAGCTGGGTTCAGAACGTCGTGAGACAGTTCGGTCCCTATCCGTCGTGGGCGTAGGAAATTTGAGAGGAGCTGTCCTTAGTACGAGAGGACCGGGATGGACACACCGCTGGTGTACCAGTTGTCTTGCCAAAGGCATCGCTGGGTAGCTATGTGTGGACGGGATAAGTGCTGAAAGCATCTAAGCATGAAGCCCCCCTCAAGATGAGATTTCCCATAGCGCAAGCTAGTAAGATCCCTGAAAGATGATCAGGTTGATAGGTCAGAGGTGGAAGCGTGGCGACATGTGTAGCTGACTGATACTAATCGATCGAGGACTTAACCAAACTTTTAAAAGCGTAAGCTTTACTCAGCGAACTGTTATCTAGTTTTGAGAGAGCAATCTCTTGTCTGGTGGCGATAGCGAAGAGGTCACACCCGTTCCCATACCGAACACGGAAGTTAAGCTCTTTAGCGCCAATGGTAGTTGGGACTTTGTCCCTGTGAGAGTAGGACGTTGCCAGGCACTTGAAAAAAGACTAGCTAAAATAGCTAGTCTTTTTTTGTATGTTCATTTAAGTAACAAGAAATTAAGTAAGGAATCTTTTGAGCCGTAACTTCAAGGAACCTCAAGATAAATGGATAATCTTTCGAAGAGTATGTATGCAATAATTCATACCACCACTCTGTTTCATAACGTGAAATCATACTTAAATTATAAAGTAATAAGTAATGTGCCAACATCTCAGGGAAATATAAACAGCTATCTTTTTCCAAAGGTGCATGTAGCGTGTTATTTTGGAAATTGTACATAAAAGGTGAACAATTATATAAACAGCTTGAAGGATCAAGAATACATACCTGATCTTCTGACAGAGACAATGATAGGCGGGAACGCTCTTTTAAAAAAGAGTAGAGCCTTTCGTGATTCATATGATAACACCGTGTAACTTGTTCAGGAATAGACAAAGAGGTAGCTGGAAGCGATCCAATAGTTGTTAAATGAGAAAATGACCTAGTACCCAAATTTAAAAATAATGTATCTAATTCCGGTACGCACGACAACAGATAATTCATTGTATATTTACTACCTTCCAGTTGTTTCACATGAAACAATTCTTCTCCTACTTGTGAAAACAAACCGCTTTTTTGGATCTTAACTTCATCATCTAAAAAATCATAACTTTGTTTTTTTCTTTTTCGTGTTGATACTCCATGTGCTAACACCGCCGTATTTTCTGGATATACTGGGTTTTGCGTTAACAAACAGGCTTTTAACAGCTGTGACATTCCATAAAATAATAAAACTGGTTGAACTGATACAGGAGATTGTGCCGCAACTTGATAATAATTTTTACTGTGTTCCAAATAATAAATAAATGGGTAACTGTTTTTAAAGCTATGTTGCTCTGCATCGCTATAATTCAATTTTTGATAGCGCTTTTTTAAAAAGTCTTGTACAAAAGGAACGGAAAAAAATAAATTGTAGGACGTCCAAACATCATTAAATTTATGCAACTAAATCACCTTTTCTTTTTATTAGAATTATCTGATATCTAGTGAAGTTATTGACAGGTACATATCTGCTTGTTAATCTACTAATAATATTCTGTCGTTTAAAGGAGGATTCTATAATGTGGGAAAGCAAATTTTCTAAAGAAGGCTTAACATTTGATGACGTTTTACTGGTGCCAGCAAAATCTGAGGTACTACCTAAAGACGTTGATATGAGTGTTGAACTAACAAAAACATTAAAATTAAAGGTACCGTTCATCAGTGCAGGAATGGATACAGTTACAGAAGCTGAAATGGCTATTGCGATGGCTAGACAAGGTGGTTTAGGTATCATTCACAAAAACATGTCGATTGAACAGCAAGCAGAACAAGTTGATAAAGTAAAACGCTCTGAAAGTGGTGTTATCACGGATCCTTTCTTTTTAACTCCTGAAAACCAAGTATTTGCTGCTGAACATTTAATGGGCAAATATCGTATCTCAGGTGTGCCGATTGTCAACAACGAAGAAGAACAAAAACTAGTTGGAATCCTTACAAACCGCGACTTGCGTTTTATCCAAGATTATTCAATGCAAATTGCTGATGTAATGACAAAAGAAGAATTAGTTACTGCTCCAGTAGGAACGACTTTAGAAGAAGCAGAGAAAATTCTACAGCAATACAAAATTGAAAAGTTACCTCTTGTAGATGACAATGGCGTATTAAAAGGTCTTATCACAATTAAAGACATTGAAAAAGTAATTGAGTTTCCAAATGCAGCTAAAGATCAACAAGGTCGATTATTAGTTGGAGCAGCTGTTGGCGTAACAGCTGATTCAAACGTTCGTATCGAAAAATTAGTACAAGCTGGCGTTGATGTTATCGTTATTGATACAGCGCATGGACATTCACAAGGCGTTTTAGATACGGTACGCAGCATTCGCGAGGCATATCCAGAGTTAAATATTATTGCTGGGAACGTAGCAACTGCTGAAGGTACAAAAGCATTAATTGAAGCGGGAGCAAACGTAGTAAAAGTAGGAATTGGACCTGGTTCAATTTGTACAACTCGTGTTGTAGCTGGTGTAGGCGTTCCACAAATTACAGCAGTATATGACTGTGCAACTGAAGCTCGTAAGCACGGTGTAGCTATTATCGCAGATGGCGGTATTAAATACTCTGGAGATATCGTAAAAGCACTTGCAGCTGGTGGACATACAGTAATGCTAGGAAGCCTTCTAGCGGGAACGACCGAAAGTCCTGGAGAAACAGAAATCTACCAAGGTAGACGCTTTAAAGTGTACCGTGGAATGGGCTCTGTAGGAGCTATGGAAAAAGGAAGTAAAGATCGATACTTCCAAGAAGATAATAAAAAATTAGTTCCAGAAGGTATCGAAGGCCGTTTGCCTTACAAAGGACCTGTAGCAGATACTTTATATCAAATGATTGGCGGTTTACGCGCAGGAATGGGTTACTGTGGTTCAGCTAACTTAGAAGCGTTACGTGAACAGGCACAATTCATTCGTATGACTGGAGCAGGTTTAAGAGAAAGTCACCCACATGATGTACAAATCACAAAAGAGTCTCCTAACTATTCTATGAGATAATCATGAATGTTTAAAAAACACGTTTCCCTATTAGGGAAACGTGTTTTTTATGTCATTGATCACGAATGTAACAGTACTTCTTTATCTATTTTTTTAAATTTTAGTATGATAAAATTACATTTATGTGAGTTTACGTTTGGAGGGTATAGAGTGAGAAACGCAGTACAGAAACAATTAATTTGTGTCATTGCTGTTATGTTAATGGCCAGCGTATTTTTTGTCTCTACACAAGCATCAGCTGCTCCTAAAACAGATAATATTGGCGTTGAAGCAGATGCAGCGATCTTAGTAGAGGCAAGTACGGGGAAAGTATTATACGGGAAAAATACGGATGCTTTATTAGGTATTGCAAGCATGACAAAAATGATGACGGAATACCTAGTATTAGAATCCATAAAAGATAAGAAATTATCTTGGGATCAACGTGTGCCAGTTAGTAAATATGCAGCTAAAATTTCTCAGGATTATGGATTATCAAATGTACCGTTAATTGAAAACCAAAAATACACGGTGAAAGAATTATATGATGCCATGGCTATTTACTCAGCTAATGGAGCTGCAATTGCTTTAGCTGAAGCTGTCAGCGATTCTGAAGAAAACTTTATTAAGTTAATGAACGAAACGGCAAAAAAATTAAATATGGGTGAATCAAAATTTGTCAATTCTACAGGTCTTTCTAATTCTTTGCTAAAAGGAATGTATCCAAAAGGAACGAAGGAAGAAGATGAGAACCTTCTATCGGCTCGGGCAGTTGCTACCCTTGCTTATCACTTAATTCATGATTATCCAGAATCTTTGGAAGTAGCTAAAACTCCTTCTAAGATGTTTAGACAAGGGCAACAAGGCGAAACAAAAATGAACAATTGGAATAAGATGCTCCCAGGTTTTTCAGCTGCCTACAGCGGTGTAGACGGCTTAAAAACTGGTCATACAGATTTTGCAGGTCAATGTTTCACTGGAACTGCAGAGCGTAACGGAGTAAGATACATAACAGTTGTAATGAATGCTAAGGAAAACGGCAAGTCTACGGAAGCTGCTCGTTTTTCCCAAACGAAAAAGATATTGGATTATGCTTTTAGTCATTTTCAGTTAAAAGAAGTAGTGCCTGCTAACGGCGAGATTAAAGGGCATGAAACAATTGATGTTGCTAAAGGAAAATCAAAAGAAGCTTCCGTTTCTCCAAAGAATTCGGTAAAGATTATTACCGAAAAAGGTCAAAAAGATCATACTAAAATCAACTTTAAGTTAAACGATAAAGTTATGAACGATCAAAAAGTTGTTGCTCCTATTAAAAAAGGAGAAACAGTTGCTTATGTGAGTGCAACAAACAGCAATCTCAAAGATTTAGGCTATGTAGGAGGTCAAACTACAGATAGCATGACGCCGGTTGTGACAAACGAATCTGTTGAAAAGGCTGGGTGGTTCTCTCTCGCTATCCGCAGTATTGGTAACTTCTTCAGCGATATTTGGATGAATGCTGCAAATACAGTGAATAACTGGTTTTAATGATAACTCAAGAGAAAGAAGAGATACTACAAGAGAGTATCTCTTCTTTTTATTTTTAGATTTGTTTGTATATAATCTATAAATTAGATAGGAATTTTCCGAAAAATGCGGTAGAATAGACACTAAGTTTCGAATTTTGTATATACACTAAAAATTATTGTGAAACACTTGATACAGGAGGAAGACAAACATGAATAACATTACAGGTACTGATCGTGTAAAACGAGGAATGGCGGAAATGCAAAAAGGTGGCGTTATCATGGACGTGATCAATGCAGAGCAAGCAAAAATTGCAGAAGCAGCAGGTGCTGTTGCCGTTATGGCATTAGAGCGTGTTCCAGCTGATATCCGTGCAGCAGGCGGTGTGTCTCGTATGGCAGACCCAACAATTGTTGAAGAAGTGATGAATGCTGTGTCCATTCCAGTTATGGCAAAAGCTCGTATTGGTCATATTGTTGAAGCACGCGTGCTAGAAGCGATGGGTGTAGACTACATCGATGAAAGTGAAGTGTTGACTCCAGCTGATGAGGAGTTTCATTTAAATAAAAATACATTTACGGTTCCATTTGTGTGCGGTTGCCGTGATCTTGGCGAAGCATCTCGTCGTATTGCTGAAGGAGCTGCAATGCTTCGTACAAAGGGCGAACCAGGGACAGGAAACATCGTAGAAGCAGTGCGTCATATGCGTCAAGTAAACGCTCAAGTACGTAAAGTTGTGGGCATGGACGAAGATGAGTTAATGACAGAAGCTAAACTATTAGGCGCACCTTATGAGTTATTACTGCAAATTAAACGTGAAGGTCGTTTACCAGTTGTAAACTTTGCAGCAGGCGGTGTAGCAACACCAGCAGATGCAGCGTTAATGATGCAGCTTGGAGCAGACGGCGTGTTCGTTGGATCAGGAATCTTCAAATCAGACAACCCTGAAAAGTTTGCACGTGCAATCGTGGAAGCAACAACACATTATCAAGACTATGAACTCATTGCAAACTTATCAAAAGGGTTAGGAAGTGCAATGAAAGGGATTGAAATTTCATCATTATTACCAGAAAACCGCATGCAAGAGCGTGGATGGTAATTTAAAGGGAGTTTTGACAAAATGGTAAAAGTAGGCGTGTTAGGGTTACAAGGTGCCTTTCGCGAGCATGCACAAGCATTAGAAGCAGCAGGCGCCGAAGCCATTATCATTAAAAAAGTTGAACAGCTAGACGAAGTAGATGGTTTAATCCTACCGGGCGGCGAAAGCACAGCAATGCGTCGTCTGATCGACAAGTATGATTTTATGGAACCTCTTCGCCAGTTTGCACAAGCAGGTAAACCGGTGTTTGGTACGTGTGCGGGTTTAATTTTACTCGCAGGACAAGTCGTTGACCGTGAAGAGCCTCATTTAGGTGTTATGGATATTACGGTAGCTCGAAACTCGTTTGGACGTCAACGGGATAGCTTTGAAGCTGCTCTAAATATTAAAGATATCGGTGAAGATTTTATAGGCGTATTTATCCGTGCTCCGCATATTGTAGAAGTAGGAGAAAACGTTGAAGTCTTAGCAATGCATAATGATCGAATTGTGGCAGCAAGACAAGGTCAATTCTTGGGATGTTCGTTTCACCCGGAATTAACAGATGATGCTCGCATGGCTCAGTATTTTGTAGCAATGGTTGAAGAAGCTTCAAAAAAACCTGTATAAATGAATTGCATCTTGTAAAGACTTGTAGTACATTATGATTAATAAAAATGATATTGGTATAAAGCGTTGATAGGAAATAGTAATAAGATTTTTGATTTCAAGAGAGTCGATGGCTGGTGTGAATCGATAATCAATTCTTATGAATCCGTCCTGGAGCAAGCTGTCGAAAAAGTAGTAGGCAGTTTCGGTTCATCCGTTATCTGGTTTAAGAGGAAGGCTTATTTTAGCTTTCAATTAGGGTGGCAACGCGGGTAAACTCTCGTCCCTTTCATGGGGATGAGAGTTTTTATTTTGCCCTTTTATACTGAAGGAGGTACTAAGTATGTTAGATTTAAAATTTTTACGTGCTAATTTTAATGAAGTAAAAGAAAAGCTCAAGTTTCGTGGTGAGGACTTAACGGACTTAGGTCGCTTCGAAGAGTTAGATGCAAAGCGCCGTGAGCTAATTGCTCAAACAGAAGAGTTAAAAAGCAAGCGAAATGAAGTATCACAGCAAATTGCACAATTGAAGCGTGAAAAACAAGATGCGGATCATTTAATCGTTGAAATGCGTGAAGTAGGAGACCGCGTAAAGCAATTGGATGAAGAGCTTCGCAGCGTTGAAGAAGAATTAGAACTATTGCTGCTTTCAATTCCTAACGTTCCACATGAAAGTACGCCTGTAGGTGAAACTGAAGATGATAACGTAGAAGTTCGCAAATGGGGAGAAATTAAACAATTTGATTTTGAACCAAAACCGCATTGGGATTTAGGAACAGATTTAAATATTTTAGATTTTGAAAGAGCTTCGAAAGTAACGGGAAGCCGCTTTGTATTTTATAAAGGGTTAGGTGCAAGATTAGAACGCGCTCTTATTAACTTTATGATGGATTTACATATGGATGAGCATGGTTATGAAGAAATTCTTCCTCCATATATGGTAAATCGTACAAGCATGACAGGAACAGGGCAGCTTCCTAAATTTGAAGAAGATGCATTCAAGATTAAAGAAGAAGATTATTTCTTAATTCCTACAGCTGAAGTACCAGTTACAAATTTACACCGTGATGAAATCTTAAGCGGAGATCAGCTTCCAATTGCTTATACAGCGTATAGTGCTTGCTTCCGCTCAGAAGCAGGCTCTGCAGGAAGAGATACACGTGGTCTTATTCGTCAGCATCAGTTTAATAAAGTGGAACTTGTTCGCTTTGTTAAGCCAGAAGACTCTTATGATGAATTAGAAAAATTAACGGGCCATGCTGAAAAGGTTCTTCAACTATTAGGTTTACCGTATCGAGTTCTAAGCATGTGTACAGCTGACCTAGGTTTCACAGCAGCCAAAAAGTATGATATTGAAGTTTGGATTCCAAGTTATGAAACGTATCGTGAAATTTCTTCTTGTTCAAACTTTGAAAGCTTCCAAGCTCGTCGTGCTAATATTCGCTTCCGCCGTGATACAAAAGCAAAACCAGAGCATGTTCATACACTAAACGGTTCTGGCTTAGCGATTGGCCGTACGGTAGCTGCAATTTTAGAAAACTACCAGCAGGAAGATGGATCAATTCAAATTCCAGAAGTGCTGCGTCCATATATGGGGAATAAGGAATTTATTTCTAAATAAAAGTAGAAGATGTTCATTAAGAATTAATTCTTAATGAACATCTTCTTAAAAAAATCAATAAAAGAGTTGACTTCATTATTTGTATATGATAAATTAATACTTGTCGATACGGAGGAATACCCAAGTCCGGCTGAAGGGATCGGTCTTGAAAACCGACAGGGGTGTTAAAGCCCGCGGGGGTTCGAATCCCTCTTCCTCCGCCATATTTGACTTATAATGCAATTAACATAGCGCGATAAATTGGAGATTGGAAAACCGTTACTTATAAGTAACGGTTTTTTATTTGTTAAAAATGCCGCTTTATCTATTAAAGCGGCATTTTTTTATAGATGACGACGTTTTAGCTTTTCATTATGTTGTAAAAAGCGAGCCACTTTTTCAACAATTGATTCAATTGAATCAGGATCCTTGATAAGGTCGTATTCTCTAATATCTAAACGAAGAATAGGGCAAGCCGTAAAGTTATTAATCCAGTCTTCGTATCGGGCGTGCATCTCTTTCCAATAATCAAGAGGCGTTTGTTGTTCCATTGGTCGCCCTCTTTCTTGAATGCGATCTACAATATCTTCGAAGTTGCCTTCCAAATAAATGAGCAGATCCGGATGAGGGAAATATGGAGTCATAACCATTGCATCGAACAAGCTTGTATATGTTTCATAGTCTACTTTAGACATCGTTCCTTTTTCAAAATGCATCTTAGCAAAGATACCGGTATCTTCGTAAATGGATCTGTCTTGGATGAAGCCGCCGCCATACTCGAAAATTTTCTTTTGTTCTTTAAAGCGTTCCGCTAGAAAGTATACTTGTAGGTGAAAGCTCCAACGTTCAAAATCCCCATAAAATTTGTCCAGGTAAGGGTTGGAATCTACTTTTTCAAACGATGTGCGAAATTGGAGAGCATCAGCCAATGATTGAGTCATTGTAGATTTCCCAACTCCAACTGTACCCGCTATCGTCAACACAGCATCATTAGGAATGTTGTATTTCGATCGTAAGTTTACCATTACATACTCCTTTTTAACATACTCTCTTGAACCTCTGATAAGATTCTATTTAAGTGTTGTTTATTTTGTACAAAATCTATTTCATCACCGTCATAACGTAAAATGGTTACATCAGGGTTATTTTGTTCAAACGCCGTCATAGCTTTTTCATAATCATCACTTAGCCTCGCAAGGTAGTGAGGATCGATGTTTCGTTCAATTTCTCTTCCGCGCATTTTAATACGCTTTAACAAGGTATCTAAACTGGCATTTAAATAAATAATAATGTTTGGAGCTGGCATATCAGCCGTTAAGATGTGGAAGATTTGTACATATTTTTTATACTGTTCATCTTTTAACGTTTGCTCAGCAAAAATCATATTTTTCATAATATGATAATCTGCTACAACAGGTTTTTTATAAGATAAGAACCCTTTTTGAATATCCTCCAACTGCTTATATCGATTACATAGAAAAAACATTTCGGTTTGAAAACTCCACTCGTTTATATTTTCATAAAATTTCCCAAGAAATGGATTTTCATCTACGATTTCTTTTAAAATTTCGAATTGAAATGCTTGTGCAATCTCTTTAGCTAGAGAGGTTTTTCCGACACCGATGGGTCCTTCTACTGAAATAAAAGGTGTGCCTTGCATTCATTTGCCTCCTTCATGACCACTCGTTCAAAAAAAACAGACAAAAAATATTTTAACATAGAGAAGGAGAATAAGGGGAAAAGAAATTTCTTTCAGTAAGAAGAATAACAAAAAGCCTACTGTTAACAGTAAGCTTTCCCTATTTATGGCTGTGTCACTCTTTTCGTAATTTTGAAGTTGTCTTCAATCAAGAGCCAGTTTTGCGGGAAATCCAAGCCTAGTTTCCAGTAGGCCATTCCTCTAAGTTTTAATTCTTTTATTAAATCAAACTTGGCCTGAATAGACCTAGCGTCTTCAAACCATACTTCGTGGGTGCGCTGTTGTTCATCTTTATACCGGAAGAAAGGAGCTTGTGCTTTATTGTCGTATTGAATAGCTACTTTATAGCGAGCTGCCAACTCAATAGCTCGTTGAGGACTAATGGCTTTGGCATATTCTCCTCCTGGTTTGTAAGGAAGTGTCCAATCGTAACCGTATAGGTTTTGACCCATGATAATTTTTGAACTAGGTATTTCAGATACTGCATATTCTAAAACATCACGTACGGGACCAATAGGAGAGACGGCCATAGGAGGCCCACCGCTATATCCCCATTCATATGTCATCGGAACAACGAAGTTAGCAATCTCTCCAATGGCTTTATAATCATGTGCTTCATACCATTTGCCTTTTTGATCTCGACTTGTCTTCGGAGCTAAAGCGACAGACATAAGAAGTTGCTCATCTTGAAGACGCTTTTTTGCTTTCTGTAAAAATGCAATATAGGCTTCTTTATCTGCCGGACGCAAAAATTCGAAGTCAAAATGAATGTCTCTGAAATTTTGTTCTTTCGCTGTTTTTACAATATTATTTAAGAGCGTATCTTGAACATCTTTATTATTTAAAATTGCTCGGCCGACTTCGTCACTGAATGCACCGTTTTCAATATTAGCCAATACCATTAAGAAAATGACGTCATTTTCTTTAGCAATAGAACCTAAATTGTTAAGTGGAGGTGCCTTTAGAGAACCGTCTTTTTGCACTTCGAAGTTCGCTGGCCCGAGATAAGTAAGGTATTTTGCATTTTGATTAATCATTTTCTCTGTTTGAGGAGTGATTTTTCGATTGCTTGTTTCAACATACCCTAAAAACTCACCGTTTCTTTTGTTTGGGGAAGGGGGAATTAAGATGCGGCGGCCAGGTGTTAAGGGTGCTGTAACTGAAACATTGTTCGCATTGGCGATAGCCTGATAGCTAACGCCTAATTTTCTTCCTATCTTCCATATAGTGTCCCCAGCTTTTACTGTGTAGTAAGTACCGTTGATTGGAATAACCATAGATTGCCCGATGACGAGTTGATTTGGATTAGGTAATTCATTTGCTCTTATAATTTTCCCTGCGTCAATGCGGAACTGTTTTGCAATACTATATATACTGTCACCTGCTTTAACAGTGTAAATTTGCATAATAAAAAGCCTCCATTTCATATGACTTACTTCCATCATATGAGAAGGCTTTTTACTTAATTCATCAACTCGTTATGTTTGCAAATACGAGCATTTAATACGTTATGCATCATTCTCAAAGCAAAGGTATTGTCTTCATCTGCGTTTGAAGCAATACAATCTTCAGGCACAATTAAGTTATACTCACGCATATAAGCATCGTTGGCTGAAAAAAGCACGCATATATTTCCCGCAATTCCTGTTAAAATAAGTGTATGCACATCGAGCTGTGATAGCAAAATATTTAAAGCTGTCCCATAGAAGATAGAATGCTTTGGTTTAATTAAAAAGTAATCAGCGTTTTGTGGTGAAATGTGATGTAGAATGGGTGAGCTTATCTCATTTGTGCAGTGTGTTAAAATGGTTTCTAAGTTTGCTTGCCATAGCTTATAGTGGTCATTGACATAAATGATAGGGATATGTTGAGACGAGGCATATTGTTTTAATTTGGAAATGTTTTGAGCAATTGTTAAAGATTTTTCAGCAAGTATTTTGCCGTTTTTAAATTGAAAATCGTTTAGCATATCAATAATAATTAAAGCAGTTTTAGCGTTCTTCACATAAGGTCTCTCCTTTTCCTGATGTACATAGTAAATAGTTTGACTCAGAAAAAATATAATATGTAAGGTTGGATAAAAAGTGTTAAATGATGAAAAGTATATGAGGTTGGCAATTGATGAAGCATTAAAAGCTAAAGATAAATTAGAGGTTCCCATTGGAGCAGTTATTGTTCAAAATGATGAGGTAATTGCTTCAGCTTATAACTTACGAGAAACAGAACAGCGATCAGTTGCTCATGCGGAACTTTTAGCGATTGATGAAGCATGTAAGAAACTAGGAACATGGAGATTGGAAGACGCTACGTTATATGTCACCTTAGAACCATGTCCGATGTGTGCAGGTGCTATTGTATTATCAAGAGTAAAAAGAGTTGTGTTTGGCGCTTATGATCCTAAAGGTGGCTGTGCGGGAACATTGTTAAACTTATTAGAGTTTGAAAAGTTTAATCATCAAGCAGAAGTAGTAGGAGGTATGCTAGAAGAAGAATGCGGGAGCCTCTTAACGACCTTTTTTCGTGAGTTGCGTCAAAGAAAAAAGGCTGGAAAATAGCGCTAAAAAAGTAAGTTTTCTATAGCAGTTGCATTTTTGAATGAAAAGACGTATACTTGTAAATGCATCAACTTGATGCCCAAACTATTGGTTTCAACTTTGCCGTGCTAAGCGGGGAGGTAGCGGTGCCCTGTACTCGCAATCCGCTCTAGCGAGGCCGAATTCCTTCTTGAGGTTAGCTCATCTTAGGGCCTGCCTTAAGTAAGTGGTGTTGACGTTTGGGTCCTATGCAATGGGAATCTGTGAACCCTGTCAGGTCCGGAAGGAAGCAGCAGTAAGCAGAACCTCTCATGTGCCATGGGGTCGCCTGAACCGAGCTAACTGCTTAAGTAACGCCTGGGGTGGCTAATCGACGGAAGGTGCACGGCAGTTATATACATAAGTTTAGTCTACTCTGTTGGAGTAGGCTTTTTATTTTATCTCTCACTATTTTGAAAAAAACCCTCATAATACGCTATAATGATAACTAATGAATTATATTAAAAGGAGAGGATGTAGTGGCATATCAGGCTCTGTACCGTGTATACCGTCCTCAAAGCTTTAACGACGTAGTCGGTCAACAACATATTATCAAAACACTTCAAAATGCCCTTGTCCAAGAGAAATTTTCGCATGCGTATTTATTTTCTGGGCCTCGAGGGACAGGAAAGACAACAGCTGCTAAAATTTTAGCGAAAGCCGTTAACTGTGAAAAAGCACCCATTGCTGAACCCTGTAATGAATGTGCAACTTGTCGGGGAATTACTGATGGTTCCATTTCTGATGTAATTGAAATTGATGCAGCCTCTAATAATGGAGTCGATGAAATTCGAGATATCCGTGATAAAGTAAAATATGCGCCTAGTGCTGTTCGATACAAAGTGTACATTATTGATGAAGTTCATATGCTTTCAATTGGAGCTTTTAACGCTTTGTTAAAAACGTTAGAAGAACCTCCTGCACATGTTATCTTTATTTTAGCTACAACAGAGCCGCATAAAATTCCATTAACGATTATCTCTAGATGTCAGCGCTTTGATTTCAAACGCATTTCGCCAGAAGATATCGTATATCGAATGAAGGAAGTATTAGGTTCTGAAGAGCTAGAAGTAAGCGAGGATGCTCTTTACGAAATTGCGAAAGCTTCAGAAGGCGGCATGCGTGATGCACTTAGTCTTTTAGACCAAGCGATCTCGTATAGTACGGAGAAGGTGAGCTTAGAGGATGTTCTATCCATAACAGGAGCAGTATCACAGGCTTTTATTGTGAAGATCGTCCAAGCTATCTTTAATGAAAACATCGTAGAAGCGCTAGACTCTGTTGAAAGTTTGATCAAAAACGGAAAAGATCCAGCGAGGTTTGTAGAGGACCTCATCTTCTATTATCGTGATGTTCTGCTTTATCAAGCTTCTGAAGAAAATGCATATTTACTTGAAAAAGCAGCGGTTAACGAAGAGTTTAAAGAACTCAGTTCAAAAATGGATAGTGCCTTTATTTATAAAGTCATTGCTGAATTGAACCAAACTCAGCAAGAGATGAAATGGAGCAATCATCCTCGAGTGCTACTTGAAGTAGCTTTAGTAAAATTAGCTCAAAGTTCTACAAATCAAGAGAGCGCTCTTCCATATCAAGACATTTTGCAAAAAATGAATCAAATGGAAGCAGAACTGCAGCAGTTAAAAGAAAAAGGCATTCAAGTTGATCATACAGCTCAGGCAGCGCAAACAGAGAAAAAACAGACAAGACAGTCCAGAAGTCAGTACAAAACGCCTGTTGGGAAGGTAAATGAAGTTTTAAAAAATGCCACTCGGCAGAATTTAGAAACGATTAAGCGATCTTGGGCGCAGGTGTTGGACACATTGAAACAACAAAATAAAGCTTCACATGCAGCGTTGTTATCTAACAGTGAACCGGTTGCGTCTTCAGATCAATCATTTATACTTAAATTTAAATATGAAATTCATTGCAAAATGGCTTCTGAAAATAACAACAATGTACGTGATAATTTAGAGAATATCTTATATACTTTAATTGGCAGCAAGCGTGAAATGGTTGCAATTCCAGAAAGTGAATGGGATAAAGTAAGAGAAGAGTTTCTTCAAGGGCAGCAAAGTGATGGGTCATCAGGTCAACCACAGGAGGAAGACCCTTTGGTTGCAGAAGCGAAAAAGCTATTTGGAGAAGACTTAATCGAAATTCAAGAGTAAATTTAGGAGGAATGTTCATATGATGAAAGGCATGGGCAATATGCAAAAAATGATGAAACAAATGCAAAAAATGCAAAAAGATATGCAAAAAGCGCAGGAAGAGTTAGCTGAAAAAACTGTTGAAGGTACAGCTGGCGGCGGAATGGTAACAGTTGTGGTTAACGGTCAGAAACAAGTAATTGATGTAAATATTAAAGAGGATGTAGTAGATCCTGAAGATATTGAAATGCTACAAGATTTAGTACTAGCAGCAACAAATGACGCATTAAAACAGATGGACGATTTAACAAATAACACAATGGGTCAATTTACAAAAGGTTTAAATATTCCAGGACTTTAATAAGGTGGTTGCCACGTGCATTATCCAGAACCAATATCAAAGCTTATAGATAGTTTTATGAAGTTACCCGGCATTGGTCCAAAAACAGCTGTTCGCTTAGCATTCTTTGTTTTATCTATGAAAGAAGATACAGTATTAGATTTTGCAAAAGCATTAGTCAATGCGAAGCGAAATTTAACCTATTGTTCAGTTTGCGGGCATATCACAGATCAAGATCCTTGCTACATTTGTCAAGATCAGCGTAGAGAGCGAAGTGTGGTGTGTGTGGTGCAAGACCCTAAGGATGTCATTGCAATGGAGAAAATGAAAGAATATAACGGCTTGTATCATGTCCTGCATGGCGCAATTTCACCTATGGAAGGAATAGGGCCTGAAGATATCAAAGTACCAGAGTTATTAAAAAGACTTCAAGATGATGAGATTCAAGAAGTGATTTTAGCTACTAACCCGAATATAGAGGGCGAAGCTACGGCTATGTATATCTCTAGGCTCTTAAAGCCGACAGGAATTAAAATTACTAGAATTGCTCATGGGTTACCCGTTGGAGGAGACCTTGAGTACGCAGACGAAGTAACATTATCTAAAGCCCTAGAAGGTAGAAGAGAAGTATAACGAGGTACTTGCATATGTTTTTTAAAAGAAAAGGTTGGTTACGTAAAGAGTACGATGATGAATTTGTGAAGACTTTTATGCAAGTAAAGCAGGAATGGAGTCACAAAACTTCAATGGTAGAAAGAAGTGTAGATCCTTCAGAAGAGGTAATGGTAGATATTCGATTAGCCAAAATGAAGTATCTTTTTCTATTAAAAGAAGCCAAGCATCGAAATATTTCAATTAACAGGATGTCATAGAGGCATCCTGTTTTGTTGTCTTTATAAAATAAGGATTTCCCTCCGTGAAGTAGTGCTTTTTTTGAATGCTTGGACATACATATAAGATAACTTATCTGCTTTAAGAAGGAGGCAACATGCTAAATCATCCCATTGTAGTTGTGTCTTTTTTAATAGGACTAATCATTCTACTTTTAGTAACAGGTGGTGTTGAAAAAATGCTTCGAGTCATTGGAAATTTATCAATTAAGCTTATTATTGGCGTTCTGCTGCTTTTCTTTATTAACATCTTTGGCGTACAGTTTGGTATTCATATCCCTATTAATTTCCCCACAGCCATTGTTTCAGCTATTTTAGGTATTCCAGGCATAGCTGCCTTACTTGTTATTAATAATTTTATATTATAATTTGGAGGAATATCCAAAATAAAAGTTTTCTGGAATCTTTTTGAGAAAACTTTTATTTTTTTTGAAAAAGTTGTTGACCAGCAAGTTAACAGATGTTATATTTATATACGTCGCTAAGACAACAACAAAAAATAACTCGAAAATAACTTAATGAAAAAAGTTATTGACAAGTTATTCTTAAGGTGGTAAGATAAGAAAGTCGCCTTGAGACAAGAGTTCTTTGAAAACTGAACGAAATAGTAAACGTCAACGTTAATTTTTATTTTTAAAATTGAGCAAGTCAAACATTTCTTCGGAGAGTTTGATCCTGGCTCAGGATGAACGCTGGCGGCGTGCCTAATACATGCAAGTCGAGCGAACGTCATAGAAGCTTGCTTCTATGACGTTAGCGGCGGACGGGTGAGTAACACGTGGGCAACCTGCCTGTAAGACTGGGATAACTTCGGGAAA
>NZ_CP130958.1:32500-35000 GCF_041941685.1 Priestia megaterium
ACTGAATGGAGGCCCGAACCCACGCACGTTGAAAAGTGCGGGGATGAGGTGTGGGTAGCGGAGAAATTCCAATCGAACCTGGAGATAGCTGGTTCTCTCCGAAATAGCTTTAGGGCTAGCCTCATGTTGTAAGAGTCTTGGAGGTAGAGCACTGATTGGACTAGGGGCCCCCAACGGGTTACCGAATTCAGTCAAACTCCGAATGCCAAAGACTTATCCATGGGAGTCAGACTGCGAGTGATAAGATCCGTAGTCAAAAGGGAAACAGCCCAGACCACCAGCTAAGGTCCCCAAGTATACGTTAAGTGGAAAAGGATGTGGAGTTGCTTAGACAACCAGGATGTTGGCTTAGAAGCAGCCACCATTTAAAGAGTGCGTAATAGCTCACTGGTCGAGTGACTCTGCGCCGAAAATGTACCGGGGCTAAACGTATCACCGAAGCTGTGGATTGACATCTTAGATGTCAGTGGTAGGAGAGCGTTCTAAGTGCAGCGAAGTCAGACCGTAAGGACTGGTGGAGCGCTTAGAAGTGAGAATGCCGGTATGAGTAGCGAAAGACAAGTGAGAATCTTGTCCACCGAATGCCTAAGGTTTCCTGAGGAAGGCTCGTCCGCTCAGGGTTAGTCGGGACCTAAGCCGAGGCTGAAAAGCGTAGGCGATGGCCAACAGGTTGATATTCCTGTACCACCTCCCCGCCGTTTGAGTAATGGGGGGACGCAGTAGGATAGGGTAAGCGCGCTGCTGGATATGCGCGTTCAAGCAGTTAGGCTGATGAGTAGGCAAATCCGCTCATCATGAAAGCTGAGCTGTGATGACGAGGGAACTATAGTACCGAAGTTCCTGATTCCACACTGCCAAGAAAAGCCTCTAGCGAGGCGGGAGGTGCCCGTACCGCAAACCGACACAGGTAGGCGAGGAGAGAATCCTAAGGTGATCGAGAGAACTCTCGTTAAGGAACTCGGCAAAATGACCCCGTAACTTCGGGAGAAGGGGTGCTCTGGTAGGGTGTATAGCCCGAGAGAGCCGCAGTGAATAGGCCCAGGCGACTGTTTAGCAAAAACACAGGTCTCTGCGAAGCCGCAAGGCGAAGTATAGGGGCTGACGCCTGCCCGGTGCTGGAAGGTTAAGAGGAGGGGTTATCCTTTGGGAGAAGCTCTGAATCGAAGCCCCAGTAAACGGCGGCCGTAACTATAACGGTCCTAAGGTAGCGAAATTCCTTGTCGGGTAAGTTCCGACCCGCACGAAAGGCGTAACGATCTGGGCACTGTCTCAACGAGAGACTCGGTGAAATTATAGTACCTGTGAAGATGCAGGTTACCCGCGACAGGACGGAAAGACCCCGTGGAGCTTTACTGTAGCCTGATATTGAATTTTGGTACAGCTTGTACAGGATAGGTAGGAGCCTGAGAAGCCGGAGCGCTAGCTTCGGTGGAGGCGTCGGTGGGATACTACCCTGGCTGTATTGAAATTCTAACCCGCGGCCCTGATCGGGCCGGGAGACAGTGTCAGGTGGGCAGTTTGACTGGGGCGGTCGCCTCCTAAAATGTAACGGAGGCGCCCAAAGGTTCCCTCAGAATGGTTGGAAATCATTCGTAGAGTGTAAAGGCACAAGGGAGCTTGACTGCGAGACCTACAAGTCGAGCAGGGACGAAAGTCGGGCTTAGTGATCCGGTGGTTCCGCATGGAAGGGCCATCGCTCAACGGATAAAAGCTACCCCGGGGATAACAGGCTTATCTCCCCCAAGAGTCCACATCGACGGGGAGGTTTGGCACCTCGATGTCGGCTCATCGCATCCTGGGGCTGTAGTCGGTCCCAAGGGTTGGGCTGTTCGCCCATTAAAGCGGTACGCGAGCTGGGTTCAGAACGTCGTGAGACAGTTCGGTCCCTATCCGTCGTGGGCGTAGGAAATTTGAGAGGAGCTGTCCTTAGTACGAGAGGACCGGGATGGACACACCGCTGGTGTACCAGTTGTCTTGCCAAAGGCATCGCTGGGTAGCTATGTGTGGACGGGATAAGTGCTGAAAGCATCTAAGCATGAAGCCCCCCTCAAGATGAGATTTCCCATAGCGCAAGCTAGTAAGATCCCTGAAAGATGATCAGGTTGATAGGTCAGAGGTGGAAGCGTGGCGACATGTGTAGCTGACTGATACTAATCGATCGAGGACTTAACCAAACTTTTAAAAGCGTAAGCTTTACTCAGCGAACTGTTACCTAGTTTTGAGAGAACAAAACTTTTCAAAAAAAGTCTTGCTTTCTTTTGAAAATCATGTATAATATAATATGTCTGGTGGCGATAGCGAAGAGGTCACACCCGTTCCCATACCGAACACGGAAGTTAAGCTCTTTAGCGCCAATGGTAGTTGGGACTTTGTCCCTGTGAGAGTAGGACGTTGCCAGGCTTATATATCGGAGGATTAGCTCAGCTGGGAGAGCACCTGCCTTACAAGCAGGGGGTCGGCGGTTCGATCCCGTCATCCTCCACCATTTGCCGGTGTAGCT
>NZ_CP130958.1:40000-92500 GCF_041941685.1 Priestia megaterium
AAGGGCCATCGCTCAACGGATAAAAGCTACCCCGGGGATAACAGGCTTATCTCCCCCAAGAGTCCACATCGACGGGGAGGTTTGGCACCTCGATGTCGGCTCATCGCATCCTGGGGCTGTAGTCGGTCCCAAGGGTTGGGCTGTTCGCCCATTAAAGCGGTACGCGAGCTGGGTTCAGAACGTCGTGAGACAGTTCGGTCCCTATCCGTCGTGGGCGTAGGAAATTTGAGAGGAGCTGTCCTTAGTACGAGAGGACCGGGATGGACACACCGCTGGTGTACCAGTTGTCTTGCCAAAGGCATCGCTGGGTAGCTATGTGTGGACGGGATAAGTGCTGAAAGCATCTAAGCATGAAGCCCCCCTCAAGATGAGATTTCCCATAGCGCAAGCTAGTAAGATCCCTGAAAGATGATCAGGTTGATAGGTCAGAGGTGGAAGCGTGGCGACATGTGTAGCTGACTGATACTAATCGATCGAGGACTTAACCAAACTTTAAAAGCGTAAGCTTTACTCAGCGAACTGTTATCTAGTTTTGAGAGAGCAATCTCTTGTCTGGTGGCGATAGCGAAGAGGTCACACCCGTTCCCATATCGAACACGGAAGTTAAGCTCTTTAGCGCCAATGGTAGTTGGGACTTTGTCCCTGTGAGAGTAGGACGTTGCCAGGCACCTAAAAAGGACTAGCTATTTTAGCTAGTCCTTTTTTTATTATTCACAGAGTATAAGCTATCTACATAAAATGAGGTAAATGAACTGCATAAAGAAGTTACATCTTGTCGATACTTATTTAGTGGAGGTGGAGAGTAATGGAAAAACAAATTAAAACATGTTCCGTTTGTCATGAACAGCATACAAAGGGTATTGAGGTGTTTTCCAGCTTTATATGCCAACACTGCGAGGTAGAGATTGTAGAGGTGGATTCATCTCATTTTCGTTATCAATTGTTAGTAGATCAATTAAAGAGAATATCAGGAGCGTTTTCTTACTAAAAGCCCTTTTTTATAAGGGCTTCTTTATATGGTTCAAAAAAATCATCTAAGTTTGTTATAATGAAAGAAAAATGAATTTTGATAGGAAAAATACTTACATATTCTTTTATCAAGTTAACAATGTTATATTTACAAAAAGTAAGGAATGGATATATGGATACATATTTACCTTTATATAACCGTTTAGTAAGGCACAGCGAAAAGAGGTCACTCTCTTATCACGTGCCCGGCCATAAAAATGGTCAAATTCTACCTTCACATATTCAGTCTTCTTACGCAGACTTTTTGCAATACGATCTAACCGAAATTAGCGGATTAGATGATTTACATGAAGCAGACTCTGTTATTAAAGAAGCACAAGAGTTAACGGCAAAGTTGTATGGAGTAGATGAAAGCTTTTTTTTAGTTAATGGTTCTACTGTAGGCAATCTCGCTGCGATTTTATCTCTTTGTCAAGAAGGAGATAAAATTGCTGTCCAAAGAGATTCTCATAAATCTATTTTTAATGCTATTGCTTTATCAAAGGCATCACCTATTTTTTTAGCTCCTGAAATAGATTCAAAAACATATCTTAGTACAGGTGTATCCATTAAAACAATTAAAGCGGCTTTAGAGCATTCTGAGGATATAAAAGCATTTGTATTAACAAATCCTACTTACTACGGGGTGGCGCGAGATTTAAAGGAGATTATTGACTTTATTCATAGCTACAATATTCCTATAATTATTGATGAAGCTCATGGAGCCCATTTTATTTTAGGCAATCCTTTTCCTTCTTCAGCTGTTACGTATGGAGCGGATCTTGTTGTTCAGTCAGCACATAAAACGCTGCCAGCTATGACTATGGGTTCTTATTTACATATGCAGGGGACATTGATAAATAAGAAAAGCGTTCGGCATTACCTACAAGTACTGCAGTCAAGCAGTCCCTCATATCCTATTATGGCTTCTCTCGATTTAGCACGATATTATCTGCAGCAGTTTACTCAGCATGATATTGATAGAATGACTGACAATATTCATTCGTTTGCTGAAAAGATTAATGAGATTGATACACTTTCAACTATTGATGTGGAAACAGATCAAACTGCTAACGACCTTTTGAAAATGACGTTGACTTGTTCGGCGGCAACAGGATATCATTTGCAAAAGGAACTGGAAAAGCAAGATATTTATACAGAACTAGCTGACGTTAACTATGTATTGTTTGTTCTACCTTTGAGCAGCAGTTGGGATTTTAATGATACAATTAAGCGGGTTGGACAAGCAGTAGAGAATATACAGCGTAAGTCATATGAAAAACCAATAATCAAACCATTTCGTTTTTCAAGAGCAACGGTTCTCCTGCCTATGGAAGAAAGAAAACTAAGGACAAAGCATATGTGTTCGTTTGAAGAAGCGATTGGGTGTGTAAGCGCACAATCTGTTATTCCATATCCTCCTGGAATTCCTATTTTAATGGAGGGAGAAATGATTACGAGCAATCATATTGACTATATTTTGCATATTCAAAGGTTAAACGGTCATATTCAAGGCGGCTCTTGTATGGAAGAAGGAAAGATAGAAGTATTTAAATAGAGAAAGGAATTTATACATGTCAGGAACGTTTATTACATTCGAAGGCCCAGAGGGTGCTGGTAAGACGACCATCATCCATATGGTTCAACAAAAATTAATACAAGAGGGCTATACCATTGTATTAACAAGAGAGCCTGGAGGCATACGAATTGCTGAACAAATTCGTGAAATCATCTTAAATCCATCTAACACGGAAATGGATGCCAGAACCGAAGCACTTCTTTACGCTGCGGCTAGAAGACAACATCTTGTGGAAAAAGTGATTCCTGAGCTAAATAAAGGGAATATAGTATTATGTGACCGTTTTATTGATAGCTCACTTGCTTATCAAGGAAATGCGCGGGGTATAGGCGTAGAAGATATTTTTGCTATCAATCAATTTGCTATTGAGCAAACGATGCCACAGGCCACTTTATATTTTGATATTGAGCCTGAGGTAGGATTAGAAAGAATTAATAAAGGTCGAAAAGATGAGATTAATCGATTAGATTTAGAATCCTTAGACTTTCATTACAAAGTACGAGATGGATATTTATCTCTTTTGAGTGAATTTCCAGAGCGTATTCGACGAATTGATGCAAATCAATCCGTTGAAAAAGTCTGTGAAGAAGCTTATAAACAAATAAAATTGATTTTAAAATAAATACAGATGATCGTTATTCTTGCTATACTATTCTTAACAAAAAAGTAAAATGAGGTGTTATTCATGAAATTAGTAATGGCCGTTATTCAAGATTCAGATAGCTCAAAGCTTTTAAATGCACTTGTAGAAAGAGGGTTTCGTTCAACCAAATTATCAAGTACGGGCGGATTTTTAAAATCAGGGAATACAACAATTATGATTGGTACAGATGATCATAAAGTAGATGAAGTACTTGATATTATTAAGGGCCAATGTGAAAACCGCAGACAGATGATTTCTCCTGTGGCACCGATGGGCGGTAATGCAGATTCATACATTCCGTATCCTGTTGAAGTTGAAGTGGGCGGAGCTACAGTATTCGTACTACCAGTAGATCAATTTCATCAATTTTGAGAGAGAAGATTTTAAATAGAAAGTGATGATTGAATGGGAAATACATGGGAACAGCTTGAAGATCTTCAGCCGAACGTATTAAAGATTTTGCAAAACAGCTTACTTAAAGAGCGAGTTGCTCATGCTTATTTATTTGAAGGAAGCAAAGGAACAGGTAAAAAACAAATTAGTTTTTTGTTTGCTAAAGCGCTGTTTTGCCAAAATCCAGTTAATCATAGGCCATGTCATGAGTGCAGTAACTGCCGGCGAATTGATTCAGGTAATCATCCAGATATTCACTTGATTGAGCCAGCTGGTCTATCGATTAAAAAAGAGCAAATTCAATTCTTGCAATCAGAATTCACAAAAACCGGTGTTGAATCTAATAAAAAGTTATATATTGTGAATCATGTTGATAAAATGACAGTAAGCGCAGCAAATAGTTTACTGAAATTTTTAGAAGAGCCTGGCAACGGAACGTATGCAATTTTATTAACGGAAAATATACAGCGCTTATTAGATACGATTATCTCACGTTGCCAAGTAATATCATTTCGATCTCTTACACCAGAACAGTTAGCTGAAAAACTAGTAGAAAATGGCCTTTCCGCAGTAGATGCGTCCATCTTGTCTAATTTAACAAACAGCATTGATGAAGCAATTGAATTAAGTAAAGATGAATGGTTTGGACTTGCAATAAAGTTAGTGATACAATTATATGAAGTGTTAACAACGAGACCTCAACAAGCTCTTCTTTTTATTCATGAAAAGTGGGTAACACATTTTAAAGAAAAAGAACAAGCTCATATTGGTTTAACTTTATTGATGCTTCTTTATCGTGATTTGTTGACGCTGCAAGTTGGACAAGAGTCTAAAATCGTCTATCGTCATAAAATAGAAGAATTAAAACAGCAAGCTCTTCAGACAACGCAGGAAAAAGCGATTTATCGCTTAGAGGTTATCTTGAAGGCCAAAAATAAATTAAATTCAAATATGAATCTACAGTTATTAATGGAACAGCTGGTGTTGGATTTGCAGGAGGGATAAAAGCTTGTATGATGTAGTAGGCGTTCGCTTTAAAAAAGCGGGAAAAATATATTATTTTGACCCTGGAGAACTTACAATTCCAGATGGTGAGTTTGTTATTGTAGAAACAGTTCGTGGTGTTGAATTTGGTAGAGTGGTTATTAATAAAAAGCAAGTAAGTGAACACGATGTCGTACTTCCTTTGAAAAAAGTAATCCGCATTGCCGAACAAAAAGACAGGCTGATTGTGGATGAAAATAAACAAGCTGCTAGAGAAGCGTATGACGTATGCGTGCAAAAAATTCAATCACACGATTTAGATATGAAGTTAGTAGATGTAGAATATACGTTTGATCGTAATAAAGTCATTTTTTATTTTACAGCAGACGGCCGTATTGATTTTAGAGAGTTAGTTAAAGATTTAGCTGCTATTTTCCGTACGCGAATTGAGCTTCGTCAAATCGGTGTACGAGACGAGGCAAAGCTGTTGGGCGGGATAGGCCCTTGTGGACGTATGCTATGTTGCTCAACGTTTTTAGGTGATTTTGAGCCGGTTTCTATTAAGATGGCCAAAGACCAAAACCTATCGCTTAATCCAACGAAAATCTCTGGTTTATGCGGACGTTTGATGTGTTGTTTAAAATATGAAAATGATGAGTATGAAACGGCAAAAGAACAGCTTCCTGATATAGGCTCAACAATTAAAACTTCAGATGGTTCAGGACGTGTAGTGGGTTTGAATATTTTGGAAAGAATTATTCAAGTGGAACTGTCAGATCACGAACAAATTTTAGAGTATACTCTGGATGAGATCAATAATGAAGGTGCTGTTTCGTTTCAAGCCACAGATTAACGAGGTGGGCAAAGGTGGATAAAAAAGAGATTTTTGATTCGGTGACAAACATGGAGGAACAAATTGGTCATTTATATAAGCAGTTAGGTGAGTTGAAAGAGCATCTTGCTGAGCTAATTGAAGAAAATCATCACCTGCAAATAGAAAATGATCATTTGCGCCGTCGCCTTGACCAGACAAACTTCGAAACGAAGCTGAAAAATAGACATTCAAAAGCAAGCGCTCAAACAAAAGAGCAAAAACAAATTGATATCGGAGAAGGATATGACAATTTGGCTCGCCTTTACCAAGAGGGTTTTCATATTTGTAACATTCATTATGGAAGTGTGCGTAAAGATGGAGACTGTTTGTTTTGCTTGTCATTTTTAAATAAAAAGTAACAACACCTCTCCCTTTTGGAGAGGTTCTTTTTATGAGTAAAAGATATAAATAATAGATGTACAAGGAGAAGAACGACTATGGTTGAGTTATATGGAGATGAACGTTTAGATTATCTATTAGCCGATGAGGAGATGCGCATTATTCAAAGTCCGTCTGTCTTTTCCTTTTCATTGGATGCTGTGCTTTTATCTCACTTTGCTTATGTCCCAATTCGTAAAGGTAACTTGGTTGATTTATGTTCAGGAAACGGTGTAATCCCACTGTTTTTATCTAAACGAACAAAGGGAAAAATCATTGGTGTAGAAATTCAAGAGCGGCTACACAGTATGGCGCAAAGAAGTATTGCGTATAATCAGCTGGACGGGCAGATTAAAATGATACACGGTGATTTAAAAAATGCGCCTCAAGAACTGGGTTATGGAAAATATGATGTTGTAACATGTAATCCTCCTTATTTCACCACATCCAATAAAGAAGAGATAAATGAAAACGAACACTTTGCAATCGCTCGCCACGAGATTCATTGTTCGTTGGAAGATGTGATTAGAGCCAGCAGTCAACTAGTGAAGCAAGGCGGAAAAGTGGCATTAGTTCACCGTCCAGGAAGACTATTAGATATCGTTACGTTAATGAGGCAGTACCGTTTAGAGCCAAAGAGACTTCAGTTTGTCTATCCTAAAGATGGGAAAGAAGCAAATACACTTTTAATTGAAGGTACGAAGGATGGAAGTCCAGATTTAAAGATTCTTCCTCCGCTGGTGGTCTACCAAAATAATGATGAATACACGGACGAATTAAAAAGGATTTTATATGGAACAAAATAATCATTATTTTTATGTAGTTGAATGCAAGGACTGTACGTATTACGCTGGTTACACGAATAATTTGCAAAAACGTATTTCTGTCCATAATGAAGGAAAAGGGGCAAAATATACGAGAGCAAGAAGGCCTGTTTCATTAATTTGGCATGAGGTGTTTACTTCTAAAACAGAAGCTATGCAAAAAGAATATTGGTTCAAACAGTTAAGCAGAGTGCAAAAACAGGCTTACATTCGAAGGGAGCAAGAAAAGCAGAATGAAATCACAAAAAAGTTATGATGTATCGAATGAACGAGGCGTTTTATATTTAGTTCCCACTCCTATTGGAAACTTAGAGGATATGACATTTCGTGCGATTCGAATTTTAAAAGAAGTTGATTATATTGCCGCAGAAGATACGAGACAAACGAAAAAACTATGTAACCACTTTGAGATCGATACGCCTATTACAAGTTATCATGAACATAATAAACATACAAAAAGTGAACAGCTGTTAAGCGACTTAGACAGTGAAAAAAATATTGCTTTAGTAAGCGACGCGGGCATGCCTTGTATTTCAGATCCTGGTTATGAGTTAGTGGTAGCTGCCGTTAAAGAAGGGTATACGGTTGTTCCGCTGCCGGGGCCTAACGCAGCATTAACAGCTTTAATTGCTTCGGGACTACCTACGGGGCAGTTTTATTTTTATGGATTTTTAAACAGAAATAAAAAACAGCGTAAAGAACAACTTCAAGAGCTTCAGTATATTAAGGAAAGCATGATATTTTATGAAGCCCCTCATCGATTAAAAGAAACACTAAAGAGTATAGAAGAAATTTTAGGGAACCGATCTATTGTGTTATGTAGAGAGTTAACAAAACGCTATGAAGAATTTTTAAGAGGAAGTGTATTAGAAGCAATTGAATGGACAAATGCCACAGATATTAGAGGCGAATTCTGCTTAATTCTTGAAGGGACAAATGAAGAAGCGCCAGATGAAAGTAATCTATGGTGGGAACAGCTCACCATTATCGAGCATGTTGATCACTATGTAGAAGAAGGACTTTCAAACAAAGAAGCTATTAAGCAAGTGGCAAAAGATCGAGATGTGTCAAAGCGAGAAATTTATAGTGAATATCACGTACATTAAAAAAAGCTGTCTATCATAGACAGCTTTTCGTTTTATTTAGAAGCTTGTAAAGAATCTTGAAGTTCTTTCATGATTTGTTCTGCACCTTCACGGCTTAGAATTAATTTGCCGCTAGCAAGTTGAATGTTATCATCAGATACTTCACCTGTTACTTGGCAAGTCATGTTTGGTTTGTATTTTTTTAAGATGATGCGCTCTTCATCTACATAGATTTCTAGAGCATCTTTCTCTGCAATTCCTAATGTACGACGTAATTCAATTGGAATTACTACGCGTCCTAATTCATCAACTTTACGAACAATACCTGTAGATTTCATGTTAATCGTTCTCCTCTCAGTAATCATTTTTCTATGTTATTACTTTCGTCATTATTCGACAATTTCAACGTACTTTCATAATACCAGCGTTTCCAAAACTAGTCAATCATTTTATATGTAAAAAAATGTAGCTGGGAAAAAATTTTTTCTCGACTTGTTTACAAGCTAATTGTGACTGTCAGTCAAGGAATGACAAGGGGTTTCATTGGAAAAAAGATTAATCGTCTAAATAGCTTGATATTAACTATTATGAAGATAGGGTAAATGTAATTCGACATAAAACGACAAAATTAGACCTATTTGTCGTCTTCATCAAAGTGACTTTTTGAATGAGGGTATATTTTATATAAAAATAGGGCGAAGCTGATACAATTAACAGGATTATTTTTTGGGAAAATAACGATTATTTAAAAATGAAGTGAATCCGTCATATTCCCGTGTATATAGGAAGAGAATGTTTTGAAATTATCATGTAAAATAGTATGATAGATAGTAGAATAAGAAGACAGGGTTTATATGATTACATACATATAAATCAAAATGTTGAAATGGAATGTTGGAGGTTATGAACATGGCAGATGGAAATAATACATTTTATATTACTACGCCGATTTATTATCCGAGTGGTAAATTACATATAGGGCATGCATACACGACGGTAGCGGGAGATGCAATGGCTCGTTATAAACGTTTGAGAGGGTTTGACGTACGTTATTTAACAGGTACAGATGAACATGGTCAAAAAATTCAGCGAAAAGCAGAAGAGAAAAACGTGACACCTCAGCAATACGTAGATGATATTGTATCTGGAATCAAAGAGCTGTGGGATAAGATGGATATTTCGTATGATGATTTTATCCGTACAACAGAACCAAGACATAAAGAAATCGTGGAAAAGATTTTCGCGCGCCTTTTAGAACAAGGTGATATTTATCTTGATGAGTATGAAGGTTGGTATTCAGTTCCCGATGAGACGTACTATACAGAGCATCAACTAGTAGATCCAATCGTTGAAAATGGAAAAGTTGTAGGCGGAAAAAGCCCGGATAGCGGACACCCTGTAGAGCTCGTTCGAGAAGAGTCCTATTTCTTTAAAATGGGGAAATACGTAGATCGTTTACTAGCTTTTTATGAAGAAAACCCTTCATTTATTCAACCAGAGTCCCGTAAAAACGAAATGATCAATAATTTTATTAAGCCTGGCCTTGAAGACTTAGCTGTTTCTCGTACGACGTTTGATTGGGGGTAAAAGTTCCAGGTAACCCAAAACACGTTATTTACGTATGGATTGATGCGCTTTCTAACTATATCACCTCTCTTGGGTATGATACAGAAAACGATGAAAACTATCGAAAATATTGGCCGGCTAACGTACATTTAGTAGGAAAAGAAATCGTACGTTTCCATACTATTTATTGGCCAATCATGTTGATGGCACTTGATTTGCCACTTCCTAAGAAAGTATTTGCTCACGGCTGGTTATTAATGAAAGATGGAAAGATGTCGAAGTCAAAAGGGAATGTAGTAGACCCAGTGACATTGATTGACCGCTATGGACTAGATGCCCTTCGTTACTACTTGCTTCGTGAAGTCCCATTCGGTTCAGACGGTGTATTCACACCAGAAGCGTTTGTTGAACGTATTAACTTTGACTTAGCAAATGACCTTGGGAACTTAGTTAATCGTACAGTGGCGATGATTAATAAGTATTTTGATGGTGTTATTCCGACTTATGAAGGCAATGTAACAGAGTTTGATGCACTTATCGTCCAAGCTCAAAAAGATACAGTGAATAAATATGAAGAAGCGATGGAAGATATGGAGTTTTCAGTGGCTCTTGCTTCTATCTGGCAATATGTAAGCCGCACGAATAAATACATTGATGAAACGCAGCCTTGGGCGTTAGCAAAAGATGAGAATAAGCGTGCAGAACTTGCTTCCGTTATGACACATCTAGCTGAATCAATTCGTCACATTGCGGTATTACTGCAGCCATTCTTAACGCGTACGCCTGAGAAAATTTTTGCTCAGATTGGTGTAAAAGAAGATGTATTAAAAACGTGGGAAAGCACGACGCGTTTTAATATGCTTAAAGAAGGCACAAAAGTAGAAAAAGGTGAGCCAATGTTCCCTCGTCTAGATCGAGAAGAAGAGGTAGCGTTTATTAAAGAGCAGATGCAAGGAAGTGCTCAAAAGGAAGAAAAACCTGTTGTGAAGGAAGAGCCTTCTGAAGAGATTATAATTGATGATTTCATGAAAGTAGAGCTTCGTGTAGCGCAAGTTACGCAAGTAGAACCAGTTAAAAAGGCAGATAAACTATTAAAGCTGCAGCTTGATCTTGGCTATGAAAAACGCCAGGTTGTATCAGGTATTGCCAAGTTTTATAAGCCTGAAGAATTAGTAGGTCGAAAAGTAATTTGTGTAACCAACTTAAAACCTGTGAAACTGCGCGGTGAACTATCACAAGGAATGATTTTAGCGGGGGAAGATGAGAATGGTCTTTCACTAGCAAGCGTAGATCAAAACTTAGCAAACGGCACGAAGATAAAATAAGTAGAGGTAAAAGGGGTGTTTCACGTGTAACATGCGAGGACCCCCTTTTATTCATGGAAAGGATCGATTAGATGTTATTTGATACACATGTTCATTTAAACGCAGAACAGTATGAAGATGATTTGCAAGAAGTAATTAATCGTGCGTTAGAAAAAGGTGTTCAAAACATGGTAGTTGTTGGATTCGATGAACCTACCATCAAAAAGGCTATTCAAATAGCTGAAACGTATGACTTTATCTATGCTAGTGTAGGATGGCATCCAGTAGATGCAGTTGATATGACGGATGAGCACTTAGCTTGGATTGAAGAGTTAGCTCAGCATCCGAAAGTTGTTGCTTTAGGAGAAATGGGATTAGACTACCATTGGGATAAATCCCCTAAAGAAGTTCAAAAAGACGTATTTCGCCGTCAAATTCGCTTAGCTCGCAAAGTGAATTTACCTATCATTATTCATAATCGTGATGCAACGGAAGACGTGGTAACCATTTTAAAAGAAGAGCACGTAGAAGAAGTAGGTGGGATTATGCATTGCTTCACGGGCAGTATTGAAGTAGCGAATCAGTGTATGGATATGAATATGTATATTTCTTTTGGCGGACCTGTTACTTTTAAAAATGCGAAAAAGCCAAAAGAAGTTGCTACAGAGCTTCCTTTAGATAAACTATTAATTGAAACAGACTGTCCTTATCTGACTCCTCATCCATTCCGCGGCACGCGCAATGAACCTGGTTATGTTTCATACGTAGCAGAGCAAATTGCAGAGTTAAAAGGTATAACGTATGAAGAATTAGCTGATATTACAACAGCTAACGCCAAAAAGCTATTTGGCATTAATGATTAAAACTTTTTCTCATATAACAATCATTTTCGTGTTAAAGTAAAGATAGGCGCAGAGGAGAATGTTATCCTCTGCCTTTTTCAGTTAAAATAACAGGTAAATGCTTTTTAATTTAGTTGATAATAAGATAAAACGTTGATTTCATAGAAGAAAAATGATGTGCGTAACGATCATTTCATTTTTACTGAAAAGCAAATGAACAAAACTGAATGTTTTGGAGGAAGCAATGAAGATTAAAGAAATTATTGTAGTAGAAGGCCGAGATGACACTGTAGCGATTAAACGTGCAGTGGATGCGGATACCATCGAGACAAATGGATCAGCTGTAAATGAAGAAACTATTGAGAAAGTAAAATTAGCTCAAAAAACAAGAGGCGTGATTATTTTTACAGATCCAGATTATCCAGGACAGCGAATTCGAAATATTGTTTCAGAACGTGTTCCAGGATGTAAACATGCATTCTTAGATAAAGAAGAGGCTCGCCCTAAAAATGGCAAAGGTATTGGAGTTGAACATGCTTCTATTGCGTCTATTCAAAAAGCACTAAAAGATGTGAAGCAAGAGTGGATGGGGGCAGCTATCGAGATTTCTCAAGAGGATTTAATCGTAGCTCGTTTGATAGGAGATAGTAAAGCCAAGTCTCGACGTGAAAGAATAGGGAAGTTATTAAAAATTGGCTATGCCAACGGAAAGCAGCTCCATAAACGATTACAGATGTTCCAAATTTCAAAAGAGGACTTTATCAGAGCTGTTGAGCAGATAAATAAGGAGGAAAAGGGATCGTGTTAAAAGATATTGCAACGCCTAATCGAACCAAGGAAATTTTAAAGAAATACGGTTTTACATTTAAAAAGAGTTTGGGACAAAATTTTTTAATTGATACGAACATTTTACATCGTATTGTTGAACATGCGGAAATAACAGAAGAAACGGGAGCTATTGAAATTGGACCTGGTATCGGGGCCTTAACTGAACAGCTAGCAAAGCGCGCAAAAAAAGTACTGGCATTTGAAATCGACCAGCGTTTGCTTCCGATTTTAGCTGATACTCTTTCTCCTTACTCAAATGCAAAAGTCATTCATCAAGATGTGTTAAAAGCGGATTTAAAAGGGACGCTCGAACAAGAATTCGAAAACATAGAAGATTTAATGGTCGTTGCGAATTTACCCTATTACGTGACGACACCCATTTTGATGAAATTATTAGAAGAGCAAATCCCGGTACGTGGAATCGTCGTTATGCTTCAAAAAGAAGTTGCCGATCGTATAGCAGCTAAACCGGGAACAAAAGAGTACGGTTCACTTTCTATTGCGATTCAATACTATACAGAGGCTGAGACGGTTATGATTGTGCCTAAAACAGTGTTTAATCCGCAGCCTAATGTAGATTCAGCTGTTATTCGATTGTTGAGAAGACCAAAGCCCGCGGTAGAAGTACAAGATGAAGCATTCTTCTTCCAAGTTGTACGAGCAAGTTTTGGACAACGTCGAAAAACAATTTTAAACAATCTAGTGAACAACTTGCCAAATGGGAAGCAGAAAAAAGCGGACATTGAGCAAGCACTTTCAACTGCTGAAATTGATCCGAAACGAAGAGGCGAAACGTTATCTATTCAAGAATTTGGAAAGCTAAGTGATCAACTTTTAAAATCATTTCGCTAAATCATCACATTTTTATCATGAAGTCATAGGCTATGAAGAGAATTTATTTTTGAAGTAGCAAAGACGGAGTGAAGCATATGAACATCAAGATTGGTGATATAGTTACACGACCTTCTTATCAAAGAGATTTGCTTTTTCGTGTTATAGCTATTAATGACAGCGAAGCGGGGAAATATGCGACTTTAATAGGAGAAGACGTTCGGTTGATTGCCGACGCTCCTTGTACAGATCTAGAGGTTGTGGATGCTAAAGAACAGGATCAAAGAAAAAAACAAGAAGAAGAACTTTTAGAAAGATCCTTGGAGCTTATTCAACAGGATTATCGGCTCGTTCGAGAGAAAACTGAATATAGCATGACAAATGGATACAGCCATTCACATCGCTTATTTCAAATTCCAGGAAAGGTCCTGCACGTAGACGGAGACCCTAATTATTTACGTAAATGTTTGTTGGTTTACGAAAAAATTGGTGTTCCTGTTTATGGTGTTCATTGCGTCGAGTCAGAAATGCCGGAGAAAGTTGGAAAGCTAATTGAGGATGTAAGACCCGATATTCTGGTGCTGACAGGCCATGATGCCTATTCCAAAGGAAAAGGAAATAAAGATGATCTCCTTGCTTATAGACATTCCAAGCACTATATTCAAACAGTCCAAGAAGCAAGAAAAAGAGTTGGTAATTTAGATCAGCTGGTGATCTTTGCAGGTGCCTGTCAATCGCATTTTGAATTATTGATTCAAGCTGGAGCAAACTTTGCTAGTTCACCTTCACGTGTAAATATTCATGCGCTTGACCCTGTGTATGTAGTAGCAAAACTAAGTTTTACTCCTTTCACGGATCGTATTAATGTATGGGACGTCTTACGTAATACATTAACGGGTGCTAAAGGTTTAGGAGGAGTAGAAACAAAAGGGCTGCTTCGCACTGGCATGCCTTATGAAAGCGATGAGTAGAAATAAAAACAACTGGTTACAGCATGTACACGCATGATGTGCAACCAGTTGTTTTTTCGTATGAAGCCAAAGTATACGCTTAATTACACAAAATCATTTTCAATATTTGCTAAAGATATACATATTTCGTTGAAAAACGCGCATACTAACAGCGAAATGTAGATTCATGTTGAAAATTATTTATTGACACAATTAGAGATAGATTGTTATAATTTTATGTTTTTGACTATTTTTCTAACATGTGTTACACTATACATAGTGAGGTGGACCAATATGGCGAAAACTTTGTCTGATATTAAGCAAGCGCTGGATTTGCACCTAGGCCAACGATTAACTTTAAAAGCAAACGGTGGTCGTAGAAAAACAGTAGAACGTTCAGGTGTATTAACAGAAACGTACCCATCTGTTTTTATCGTTGAATTAGATCAAGAGGAAAACTCTTTGGAGCGCGTTTCGTATAGTTACGCAGATGTGTTAACGGAAACAGTGCAACTAAAATTTTTCTAAGAATGACATAGGCAATATAGCAAGTGGTGATGAGCAGTGGACATTGGTTTACTGCTTTTTTATTGGTCTTTTTTTCAAATTATATATGCATTATTTTTTATACATACTATACATATCGTCCTCGCGTTTCTTATGTAAAAGAGCGAGGAGATTCAGGTTGAAATTTCATTTTATACGTAAAGGAGCCATGTGCAATGTCAAGGCGTAGAGGGATTATGTCATCGAAGCTGAAAGAAGAACTGGCTAAAGAACTTGGTTTTTACGATACTGTACAAGCAGAAGGCTGGGGCGCTATTCGGGCAAAAGACGCAGGCAATATGGTGAAGCGAGCTGTAGAGCTTGCACAGCAGCAGCTAAAGCAATAGCATAGTAAAAATCAATGCTTATACGACTATTTAAAGTGAAATGAGGAAAACCGAAGTGTATAACCGCTTCGGTTTTTTTGTCCCAAAATGAAAGATAAAACAGAGGATTAAACAAAGATGTTTAAATGAACAGCTATATCTTGTTCATTTTATGATAAAATAGCGTTAAACTCGATAAGATGAAGTAGGTGAAGTAAGTTGAAATTAATGGTGAAAGCACCGGCTAAAATAAATTTGTCACTTGATGTGTTACATAAACGTCCAGATGGTTACCATGAAGTTAAGATGATTATGACAACAATTGATTTAGCGGACAGAATTGAACTTTCTGACCGTGAAGATGGACGAATTGTTATCTATTCTCATAATCGCTTTGTTCCAGATGACCAGCGAAATCTCGCTTATCAGGCAGCGCAGATTTTGAAGCGACGTTATAACATTTCAAAAGGTGTAAATATATTAATTGATAAACATATTCCAGTAGCTGCTGGATTAGCTGGAGGCAGCAGTGACGCGGCTGCTACATTACGCGGTTTAAATACGTTATGGGAATTAGGGTTATCATTAGACACACTTGCAGAAATAGGGGCTGAGATTGGCTCTGACGTATCTTTTTGCGTGTATGGAGGGACAGCTCTTGCTACAGGGCGCGGAGAGATTGTAGAGCATATTGAGGCACCTCCAAGCTGCTGGGTGATTTTGGCTAAGCCTGAAATAGGTGTTTCTACAGCAGATGTATATCGAAACTTAAAAATTGAAGAGATGGATCATCCTAAAGTAGATGAGATGGTTCACGCCATACAATCAGGAAATTATGATCAAATGTGTAGCCTTGTAGGAAATGTATTGGAAGCAGTAACGCTGAAAATGCATCCGGAAGTAGCTCTCATTAAAGAACAAATAAAGCGTTTTGGCGCCGATGCTGTGCTCATGAGCGGCAGTGGGCCAACTGTATTTGGACTTGTACAGCATGATTCACGTATGCATCGCATTTATAATGGATTACGTGGCTTTTGTGATAAAGTTTATGCAGTTAGGCTACTAGGTGAACGAATAACGCTTGAATAAATCCGTATGTTAATGTTATATTTACATTACAATATTCGGATTTCAGGAGGATGTTATGAAGTTTCGACGTAGTGGACGATTAATTGATATGACCAACTATTTCATTCAAAACCCTCAGCGCCTTATCCCTCTTACGTATTTTGCAGATAAATACGATTCCGCAAAATCATCTATTAGCGAAGATATGGCGATTATTAAACAAACTTTTGAACAGCAGGGTATCGGAACTTTGGTTACGCTACCAGGGGCTGCCGGCGGAGTTAAATTCATTCCAAAGATGACGAATGAAGAAGCCGGTCAGCTTGTTCAAGAATTATGTGGGTTGATTGAAAAACCTGAGCGTTTACTGCCAGGTGGATATTTATATTTAACTGATATTTTAGGGAACCCCCGCGTTGTGAATAAAATCGGTCGCTTGTATGCATCGCTTTTTGCTAACCGCAAAATCGATGTGGTGATGACTGTAGCAACAAAAGGTATTCCTATTGCGTATGCGGTTGCTCAGTATTTAGACGTGCCCGTTGTTATTGTGCGCAGAGACAGTAAAGTAACTGAAGGATCGACCGTTAGTATTAACTACGTGTCGGGTTCATCTAAGCGCATTCAAACAATGCTGTTAGCTAAAAGAAGTTTAGCGGTGGGGTCAAATGTACTCATCATTGATGATTTCATGAAAGCTGGCGGTACTGTAAATGGAATGGTTAGCTTGCTTGAAGAGTTCGATGCAACTGTTGCTGGTATTGGAGTTTTAGTAGAATCAGAAGATATTGAAGAACGTTTAGTGGATGAGTATGTGTCCCTTGTACAATTAACAGATGTAAATATTAAAGATAAACAAATTCGTGTACAAGAAGGCAATTACTTAAAATATATTTGATCAAGTAAGGGAGAGGAACATATGTTACAGGTTCAAACAAAAAATGCACCGCAAGCTATTGGTCCATATTCACAGGGAATTGTTGTGAATAACTTGTTTTACAGTTCAGGTCAAATTCCACTTCGTCCAGATGGTACGTTGGTCGAAGGAGATGTTCAAGTACAAACTACGCAAGTATTTGAAAATCTAAAAGCAGTTCTTGAAGAAGCTGGAGCTTCTCTAAATACAGTTGTAAAGGCAACCGTGTTCATTAAAGATATGAACGACTTCGCAGCGTTAAATGAAGTCTATGGTGACTACTTTGGCGACCATAAGCCGGCACGTTCATGTGTAGAAGTAGCGAGACTACCTAAAGATGTACTTGTTGAAATTGAAGTTATTGCGCTCGTTAAAGGGTAATTAAATTAACAAATTTCTAACAAAAAGCAAGTAACTTCCAATTGTTCACTTTTTTTGCGAAAATTTTCTAAAAATTTTTTCTGAATAGCAGGAAAACACAAAATTCTGTGGAATTAAGTATGTAAAGCTTCGCATAGAAAAAGGTGGTGAACAAGATGGAAGTAACTGACGTAAGATTACGCCGCGTGAACACTGAAGGACGTATGAGAGCGATTGCTTCAATCACATTAGATGGTGAATTTGTTGTTCATGATATTCGTGTGATTGATGGTAATAATGGCTTATTTGTAGCCATGCCAAGTAAACGTACACCGGATGGTGAGTTCCGTGATATTGCACATCCAATCAATTCAAATACTCGCGGAAAGATTCAAGATGCTGTTCTAGCAGAATATCATCGTTTAGGTGAGGTAGAAGTTGAATTCGAAGAAGCGGGTGCTTCGTAAACATATGATACATTAAGAGTCTACTGAAAAGTAGGCTCTTTTCTTTTTGATTACCACTTATATAATTTCACACCTTTGTAAAACTTTAGCATTACCAAAAAATAAAATTCATGACTTATAAATGATTCCTTGAAATGCTGTCATTTTTGATATAATATTCTTAATGGATAAAAAGGTAAAATTGGAGGCCTGTTATGTCAAAAAGATATGCAGTCATATTGGCAGCTGGTCAGGGTACACGTATGAAGTCATCTTTATATAAAGTGTTACACCCTGTGTGTGGCAAACCGATGGTGCAACACGTAATTGATCAGTTATCACGTTTGGATTTAACAAATTTAATTACAGTTGTAGGTCACGGTGCCGAAAAAGTGAAATCACATGTTGGAGATAAAAGCTTATTTGCTTTACAAGAAGAGCAGTTAGGAACAGCTCATGCAGTAATGCAAGCAGAATCTTTACTTGCACATGAAAAAGGTACGACAATTGTTGTATGTGGAGATACTCCGCTTATTACAGCTGAAACAATTGAATCTTTATTAAAGCATCATGAAGCAACAAATGCAATGGCAACTATTTTAACAGCTCATGCAGAAGATCCAACAGGATATGGACGCATCATTCGAAATGAACAAGGGTCTGTTGAAAAGATTGTTGAGCATAAAGATGCCACGGAACAAGAGCGTCTTGTACAGGAAATTAATACTGGTACGTATTGTTTTGATAATGAGAAATTATTTGAGACACTTTCAAAAGTTTCAAATGATAATGTACAGGGAGAGTATTATTTACCTGATGTTATCGAAATTCTAAAAAATGAAGGTCAAATTATTTCTGCATATCAAACATCCGATTTTGCTGAAACATTGGGCGTTAATGATCGATTTGCTCTGTCTCAAGCAGAAGAAACAATGAAAAAGCGCATCAACAAGCAGCATATGTTAAATGGAGTGACGATTGTGGATCCTTCTAACACGTACATTTCAGCAGATGCTGTCATTGGCAGAGATACGATTATTTATCCTGGTACGGTTATGCAAGGAACAGTTGTAATTGGAGAGAATTGTGAAGTAGGACCTAACAGTGAAATTAAAGATTGCAAAATAGGTAATAATACTTCTATTCGCCATTCTGTTGCTCACGATAGTGAAATTGGTCACGAAGTCACAATTGGCCCATTTGCACATATTCGTCCTCAATCATTAATTGGAGATGAAGTGCGCGTAGGAAACTTTGTAGAAATTAAAAAAGCATCTTTTGGCAAAGGTAGCAAAGCTTCTCATTTAAGTTATATTGGAGACGCAGAGGTCGGAAAAGGTGTAAACTTAGGGTGCGGATCTATTACAGTTAACTACGATGGGAAAAATAAATTTTTAACAAAGATTGAAGATGGGGCATTCGTAGGATGTAACTCAAACTTAATTGCACCTGTAACAATTGGTGAAGGCGCCTATGTTGCAGCTGGTTCAACCGTAACGGATGATGTGCCAGGAAAAGCATTATCAATTGCTCGTGCGAAACAGGTAAATAAAGAAAACTATGCTGAAAAGCTTGATATTAATAAAAAATCCTGACGGAGGTTTCACAATAAAATGTCAAATGTATATGCTGATGAAAATTTAAAGTTATTTACGCTAAATTCAAACAAGGCTTTAGCTGAAGAGATCGCAAAAGTAATTGGTGTGGAATTAGGTAAATGTTCGGTTGATCGTTTCAGTGACGGTGAAATTCAAATTAACATTGAAGAAAGTATCCGTGGTTGTGATGTATTTATCATTCAATCAACAAGTGCTCCAGTTAACGAACACTTAATGGAATTATTAATTATGATTGATGCATTAAAACGTGCATCAGCTAAAACAATTAACATCGTTATGCCTTACTATGGCTATGCTCGTCAGGATCGTAAAGCTCGTGCACGTGAACCAATCACTGCCAAATTAGCAGCAAATATCATTGAAAAAGCGGGAGCTACTCGTATTATCACATTAGATTTACACGCTCCTCAAATTCAAGGTTTCTTCGATATTCCAATTGACCATTTAGTAGGTGTTCCAATTTTAGGTGAATACTTCAAGAGTAAAAACCTTGATGACGTTGTTGTTGTATCTCCGGACCACGGTGGCGTAACGCGTGCTCGCCGTTTAGCGGAACGTCTAAAAGCGCCGATCGCTATCATTGACAAACGTCGCCCACGTCCAAACGTAGCAGAAGTTATGAACATTGTTGGACAAGTGGAAGGCAAAACAGCAATCTTGATTGATGACATGATTGATACAGCTGGTACAATTACAATTGGTGCAAGTGCATTAATTGAAGCAGGTGCAAAAGAAGTATATGCTTGTTGTACACACCCAGTGCTTTCAGGCCCTGCGATTGAGCGTATTCAAAACTCTACAATCAAAGAGCTAGCTGTAACAAACTCTATTGCTTTAACAGAAGATAAGAAAATTGATAAAGTAACAGAACTTTCAGTAGCTCCGTTAATCGGTGAAGCGATTATTCGTGTTCACGAAGAGCAATCAGTTAGTACATTATTTGATTGATAAACAGAACCTCTTTCCAAATGGAAAGAGGTTTTTTTGAAAAAAATTTAAATGTGCTAACCCTTGATTTTAAAGCGCTTTGGACGGAAGGAACAAAGATATATTACTGTTCAAACTGGGTTTCATGTTTAGCAACCTTCTAAAAAGGGTACATTTTAAGTAGAAAACATACTGGAAGGTGAATAAAATGAGTATTTCAATTCAAGCAAATAAAAGAACGGATTTCAAAAATTCTACAAATAGAAAGATTCGCGACGAAGGAAACTTCCCAGCGGTTGTTTACGGAAATAAAACAGAATCCACACCTATTTACTTAAACAGTGCTGATTTTATTAAGACTATTCGTGAAGCAGGACGCAATGGAGTGTTAACATTACAAGTGGATAAGCAAAAATATTCCGTAATGTTACATGACATTCAAACTGATCCATTAAAAAACGAAATTGTCCACGCCGATTTCCAAGTGGTCGACATGAAGAAAGAAATTGATACTGAAGTTTCTTTATCTCTAGTAGGAGAAGCAAAAGGAACAAAAGAAGGCGGCGTATTACAGCAGTCTCTATATGAAATTTCATTAAAAGGCTTGCCGCAAGATATCCCATCATCTATTGATGTAGATGTATCAGATTTAGGAATTAATGATACAATCACAGTAGCGGATATTAAGGTAGGTAAAAAGCTAGAAATTACGCATGATGCAGAAGATACAGTTGCTTCTGTCCTACCTCCTCAGCAGGAAGAAGAGCCGGACAGCGGCGAAGTTCAGGATGCTGAAGGCAATGTTGAAGCAACAAAAGAAAAAGATAACGAAGAATAATATAAAAAGACGTAACCAAAAGGTTACGTCTTTTTGTGTGAATTGATTATAATAAAAGTGATACTATATAGTAATGTAAAACATTAAAGACATTTACCTATTATGTACAACTTACATAGAGTGGAAAGGAGTATCTATTTTGAAATTAATCGTTGGTTTAGGGAATCCTGGAAAAGAATATGACCGTACTCGTCATAACATAGGATTTATGGCAATTGATAAAATTGCTGAACAGTTTATGATTTCATTAGATAAAACAAAGTTTAACGGAATATATGGAACAGGTATAATAAAAGGAGAAAAAGTCATATTATTAAAGCCTCTAACATATATGAATTTATCAGGAGAAAGTATTCGCCCGTTAATGGACTATTTTGATATAGACGTCGAAGACTTGCTTGTTATTTACGATGACTTAGATTTACCGTGCGGAAAAGTAAGATTGCGTACAAAAGGAAGTCCGGGCGGCCATAACGGAATAAAATCAATTATTCAGCATTTAAAAACCCAAGAGTTTAACCGAATTCGTATTGGAATTGATCGTCCGAAAAACGGTATGAAAGTAGTTGATTACGTACTAGGGCGCTTTACAGAAGATGAAATGGTTCATATGGAAGAAGCGATGAAAACGTCTGTACACGCGAGTGAAGATTTTTTAGGTAAACCGTTCTTAGAAGTAATGAATCGCTATAATTAAGTAGAATAAAATTTCTCTCAATCGTCCATACTAACACTAAAAGATTTGGGAGGATTTGTATGTCTATTCATTATTTCTGTAGACATTGTGGCGCAAAAGTCGGTATGATAGAAAAGACAGCTCACAATACAGAAGCACTCGGTTTTAATCACCTAACCGCAGATGAACGAAAAGACTTTATTCACTACCATAATAGTGGAGATATCGTGGTTAAAATTATTTGTGAAGACTGTCAAGAAGCGCTAGAACGAAATCCAGACTATCATCAGTACGAAACATTTATACAATAAAAAGCTTTGGTCTCAAACCAAAGCGTTTTTCTGTTTAGTTTAGACATATCATGGGAGGAGGGAATTCCTTTGCGAGGGATTAGACAGCAATTTGAAGAAAATAAAGAAATTGGAGCTGTTGTCAGCAGTTTAGAAGAAGGTTTGAAAGAACAGTTAGTAACGGGAATTTCCGGTTCAGCTCGATCTGTATTAATGGCACTCTTAAATGAGGATAAAAAATACCCCTTATTAGTAGTGACTCATAATTTATATCAAGCTCAAAAAGTGTATGAAGACCTTTTGCATCTTTTACCGGAAAAAGACGTTTTCTTATACCCTGTTAACGATTTAGTTGCTACAGAAGTGGGGATTGCAAGTCCAGAATTAAAGGCTCAGCGAATTGAAGTACTCAATTATTGGAGTCAACATACAGGTGGAGTAGTTGTAACACCGCTTGCAGGAATTCGAAAGCTGCTGCCTCCTAAAGCAAGATGGGAGCAAACACAGCTGCCGTTTCAAATGGGAATTGACATCAACGTTGATCATTATTTAAAAAGGTTAGTTGAGTTGGGTTATGAGCGGGCATCGATGGTTTCAGCTCCGGGTGAGTTTAGTGTGCGCGGAGGAATCATTGATATTTATCCGTTAACAGAAGAGCTACCTGTCCGAATTGAACTATTTGATACGGAGATTGATTCCATTCGTACTTTTACAATCGAGGATCAACGCTCTCAAGAGCAGTTAAAAGAAATTTCAATCGGCCCTGCTACGGAAATCATTGTGAACCAAAATGAAGTGGCCCAAGGAATTGAAGAACTAGAAGCACAGCTGGCTTCGACGCTGCAACAAGTGAAAAACGCGGCGCTAAAAGCTACCTTAACAGAAAATATTAAAGGTGAAATCGAACAGCTGCGTCAAGGTCAACTTCTTGAAAATATGTTCAAGTATTTATCATTCTTCTACGAATCGCCTGCTAGTTTACTAGATTATTTACCAGAAGGCGGCCTTGTCATCTTTGATGAGACCACTCGAATTCAAGAAACGTCTGATCAGCTTGAAACAGAGGAAGCTGAATGGATAACCGAATTATTAGGACAGGGGCAAATTGTTCGAGACGTTCAATTATCTCATAAGCTCCCATCTCTTATTCAGCGAGCAAAACATCAGTTTTTATACTTATCGTTATTTTTGAAGCACGTATCGTATACGAGTCCGCAAAATATTATTAATATTTCATGTAAGCAGATGCAGCAGTTTTACGGCCAAATGAACTTATTAAAAAGTGAAATTGAACGTTGGAAAAATGCTAATTATACGGTAGTCCTCTTAGGAGCAGATAAAGAGCGAGTGAAAAAACTTGAAGGTGTGCTAGCAGATTATGATATTGATTCATCTATTTTAGATGGAAATGGTCAGCTTGTGCCAGGTCTTGTTCAAATTATTGAAGGCGATTTACAAATGGGCTTTGAACTACCGATGCAAAAATTAGCTGTTTTAACCGAGGAAGAATTGTTTAAAAAACGGGTAAAGAAATCAAAGCGTCGTCAAAAGCTCTCCAATGCAGAGCGTATTAAAAGCTATTCAGAGTTAAACGTAGGTGACTATGTCGTTCACGTGAACCACGGTATTGGTCGTTATTTAGGAATGGAAACGTTAGAGATTAACGGTAATCATAAAGATTATATCCATATCAAATATGAAGGCTCTGACAAGCTGTACGTTCCTGTTGAACAGATTGATCAAGTACAAAAATATGTAGGCTCTGAAGGGAAAGAGCCAAAAGTATATAAACTTGGCGGAAATGACTGGAAGAAAGTGAAACGAAAAGTTGAGTCTTCTGTTCAAGACATCGCTGATGACTTAATTAAACTGTATGCAGAGCGTGAAGCAAGTAAAGGTTATGCATTTTCCCCGGATGGCGATTTACAGAGAGAATTTGAAACAGCTTTCCCTTATCAAGAAACCGAAGATCAGCTTCGTTCTGTACAAGAAATTAAAAAGGATATGGAACATGAAAGACCAATGGATCGTCTGCTTTGTGGAGACGTTGGATATGGAAAAACAGAAGTAGCCATTCGTGCTGCATTTAAAGCTGTGACAGATGGAAAACAAGTGGCTATTTTAGTGCCAACCACTATTTTAGCTCAGCAGCACTATGAAACCATCCGTGAGCGTTTTCAAGACTATCCAATCAACATTGGGCTATTGAGCCGCTTTCGCAGCCGTAAACAGCAGCAAGAAACAATTAAAGGGCTAAAAAACGGGACCGTAGATGTAGTGATTGGTACACATCGTTTACTATCTAAAGACGTGATTTATAAAGATTTAGGGTTGTTAGTTATCGATGAAGAGCAGCGTTTTGGTGTAACGCACAAGGAAAAAATCAAGCAAATGAAAGCAAACGTTGATGTCCTTACACTTACAGCAACACCTATTCCACGAACATTACATATGTCTATGTTGGGCGTAAGGGATTTGTCTGTTATTGAAACGCCGCCTGAAAATCGTTTTCCGGTTCAAACATATGTAGTGGAGTATAATCCGGTTTTAGTTCGTGAAGCGATTGAGCGTGAGTTAGCGCGTGATGGCCAAGTTTACTTTTTATATAATCGCGTAGAAGATATTGAACGAAAAGCAGAAGAAATTTCGATGCTCGTGCCTGATGCTAGGGTAACGTATGCCCACGGAAAAATGAACGAAACCGAACTCGAAGCGGTTATCTTAAGCTTTTTAGAAGGCGAATATGATGTGATTGTGAGTACAACCATTATCGAAACAGGAGTAGATATTCCCAATGTAAATACGCTTATTGTCAATAATGCTGATAAGATGGGATTATCACAACTGTATCAATTAAGAGGGCGTGTAGGTCGTTCAAATCGCGTGGCATATGCGTACTTTACGTATCACAAAGACAAAGTACTGACAGAAGTAGCTGAAAAGCGTCTGCAAGCTATTAAAGAATTCACCGAATTAGGTTCTGGTTTTAAAATTGCTATGCGTGATCTTTCAATACGTGGTGCCGGAAACTTACTGGGTGCTCAGCAGCATGGATTTATCGATTCCGTCGGTTTCGATCTCTACTCACAAATGCTTAAAGAAGCGATAGAGGAAAGACGCGGGTCTGACGGAGAAAGTGTGAAATTTAATGTGGAAATGAATCTGGACTTAGACGCTTATATTCCTGATCAGTACATTACAGACGGCCGCTTGAAAATTGAGATGTATAAGCGCTTTAGAGGAATTGAAGCACTAGAAGATATTCAAGAATTGCAGGATGAAATGATTGATCGTTTTGGAGAGTATCCGGCTGAGGTTGAGTATTTGTTTAAAGTAGCTGAAACAAAAGTATATGCAACGCAGAACTTAGTAGAATCTATTCTTCAGTCAAAACAAGAAATTTCTATTCTGCTGTCTGAAGAAGCGAGCTCAACGGTAGACGGCCAAAAATTATTCATGCTAGGTGATCAATTTGGCAGAATGGTCAGCTTAGGCATGGAAGGCAAGAAAGTAAAATTAGTGGTTAATGTAAAAGGACTTGCTCAAAAAGAATGGCTCAATATTGTGTATCAGTTAGTAAAAGGAGTAGCCACTGTTAAAAAAGAACAAGTTACGAATTAAAACAGGCAAGACAAAAGTATTTTAGTTAAAGGAAAATCCGAACGATGAATTGAGGTTCTTGATAAAGAATCCAACTCGTTCGGTTTTTTTATTGATATGGTGATCACCGGCTGCCCGCGGAAAGCGAAGTCTTGCACGTAAATCAGTAGCGGTGTCTCAAGCGGTTCACCTCATTTCTCCTATTTATTCGTCTTTAGGCGAGATAGGTTTAGTTATGTCCCAGCCTCTTTTGTATAGTCAGAATAAAAATATCCAAATCCCCATGTTTTGGCGGTTTTTTGGACATTTTTTTAATAAAAGCACACTTTTTAACAAAAAAAGAGATGGTTGGTGAATAGAAGTTGTAGAGTGAAGAATACTAACCTCAACAAAGGTGAACCTTTTATCATATAGCCATCAGTGATATTCACCAACTATTTTAATCATCATATGAAAGAGAGGCTTCAATGAATGAAAGCAACAGGTATTGTTCGTCGTATTGATGATTTGGGTCGCGTTGTGATTCCAAAAGAAATTAGAAGAACGCTTCGCATCCGAGAGGGAGATCCGCTAGAGATTTTCGTCGATCGGGATGGAGAAGTTATTTTAAAGAAATATTCGCCAATTAGTGAATTGGGAGACTTTGCAAAAGAGTATGGCGAAGCGTTATACGATAGCTTAGGTCATCCTGTACTTATTTGTGACCGCGATGTATTTATTGCGGTAGCGGGAAGTTCTAAAAAAGAATACTTAAATAAAAACATTAGTTCGTTAGTGGAATCTGTTATGGAAAGCCGCAGTTCTTCTTTAGTAACTGATGGGAAAAACCTTGAATTTGTCGATGGATATGAAGAAAATATTTCTTCTTACACAATCGGTCCGATTATTGCAAATGGAGATCCGATTGGAGCTGTTGTCATTTTCTCGAAAGATAAGTCTCTTGGTGAAGTAGAGCATAAAGCAGCCGAAACAGCAGCTAGCTTCTTATCTCGTCAAATGGAGCAGTAAGCGTAATTATCTTTATTTTACATTATTTACTGAAAAGGTAGCAGTTTCTGCTGCCTTTTTTCATGCTGTCTTACCTTAGAAATAAAGAGAACATGATATAATGGTACGGTATTTTATTTATTGGAAAGTGCAGGATGTTTTATAAGAACAAAGCTCTATTCTATTACGGTTAGCGGCTAATAAAAAGAGTTGTTCATATCATTACAAGCTGCAGGTGAAAGGTGTAGGAATGCAGAAACAATCAAAGCTCTATTCTATTTTTAATGGCGCCGTTATTTTAACGCTCGCAGGTTTATTTACGAAAATCTTAAGTGCCACTTATCGTATTCCATATCACCATATCGCGGGAGATATAGGGTTTTATATCTATCAGCAAGTTTATCCGCTATATGGAATTGCGCTACAGCTAGGTACATATGGTTTCCCTGTAATTATTTCAAAGTTAGTAGCTGAGTATGCGGTAACAAATCGGAGAAAGGAAATCCGAGGAATACTTCAAGTTTCGTTTGCTTTTTTGTTTGTAGTAGGCTGCACGATATTTGCGTTCGAATATATTTTCGCAGAAACGATTGCCGAGTGGATGGGAGATCGTAAGTTAACGATTCTCATTCAAATTATTTCATTTTCCTTTTTACTTATTCCATTTATTGCTGTTATTCGTGGTTATTATCAAGGATTACATAATATGTTTCCTACAGCGCTGTCTCAAATTGCAGAACAAGTTGTACGGGTAGGGACTATTTTGTATCTATCTATTTTCTTGATCCAACATGGTTATGATTTATATACTGCAGGGGCGGGAGCTATTTTTGGTTCTATAACAGGCGGTATAACATCCCTTATTATTTTATTTTTATTTGTTTTTAGAACAAAGACAAATTCTAAGGGAATATTTCAACGCATAAAAAAAGCAGACATCAAGAGAATATTTAAAATCCTTGTTATTCAAGGCTTATTAATTTGTATTAGCGGTATGGGTCTGCTGTTTATCCAGCTTATTGACTCCTTTACTTTATATTCTAGTCTAACGGCGCACGGCATGGCTGAAGAAGCAGCACAAATTTTAAAAGGTATTTACGACCGCGGTCTTCCGTTGATTCAATTAGGTACAGTAGTAGGTACAGCTTTTTCGCTTTCGCTTGTACCTGTTATTTCTTCAGCCATTGCGAAAAAGAACCTGTCATTTGTGGTTGAAAAAGTTCAGCTGTCTCTTCGTCTATCGCTTGTAGTTGGAGTTGGAGCAGCTTTTGGCTTGATTGCGCTGATGAAACCCATTAATATGCTTTTATACGGTGACTCCCACGGAACGGACGTTTTACAAATTTTGAGCTTGTTAGTTATATTTACAACAGTAGCAGCAACTGCTGGAGCTGTGCTGCAGGGGATGGGCGCTGTTTTCGCGCCTGTAATAGCCGTCATCGCTGGCATGGCAGTCAAACTGATATTGAATCTTTGGCTAATACCAGATTTTCAAACCATAGGAGCAGCCATTGCTTCCTCAACTGGATTCGCTATCGTTGCAGCAATCAATCTATTTTGTCTGTATAAAAAGCTAGCTGTACCTCTTGTTCCGAAAAAGGCGAGTGGAGGTATTTTTATAACGGGCATAGCAATGGTCGTTCTTTTGCAAAGCTATTTATTTTGTTTACATCACTTTGTATGGTCTAATGGTTTAGATACAAGCAAACAAGTGGGTGAAACAGGAGCGGGTGTTTTAATAGGCGGTTTGTTTTATTTGTTTATCATTATGAAACAACATATTTTTACCGAAGAGGAATTACGTTTACTTCCAATGGGAAGTGTTTTAGCTAAATACGTATTAAAAAATAAATAAGAAGGTGAAGCAATGACAGGTAAAGTAACAGTTATTGGTTTAGGAGCAGGCGATTTAGCACAGCTACCTGTAGGCATTTATCGCTCGCTACAGCAGGAAAAGCATATTTATATGCGCACAAAAGAACATCCTGTAATCAAAGAATTAGAAAGTGAAGGCTTGACGTATGTATCCTATGATGACGTATACGAATCTTATGATGCATTTGAAGAGGTATATGAACATATATCAAATGATTTAATCGATAAAGCTTCAATAGAAGAAGTGGTGTATGCCGTTCCGGGGCACCCTTTAGTGGCAGAACGTACGGTTCAATTACTTTTACAAAAAGGAAAAGAACGAGGCATTCCTGTTGAAATTAAAGGAGGACAAAGCTTCTTAGACCCAATTTTTGGTGCGCTAAAGATCGATCCTATCGAAGGGTTTCAGCTGCTAGACGGAACAGATTTAAAGCGAAGCGAAATAGAGTTAACCGGTCATGTTCTAATTGCTCAAGTGTACGATCAGTTCGTTGCCTCAGAGGTAAAGCTAACGCTGATGGAACACGTTCCTGATGATTACCTCGTTTACATTGTAACAGCAGCGGGAAGCAGTGAAGAAAAAATCCAGCCGGTCAAGCTGTATGAATTGGATAGAGAAATGTCGCTCAATAACTTAACGACTATTTATGTCCCTCCAGTAGCAGATGAAACAATTTTATACCATCAATTTGACGCATTCAGAAGGATTATTGCCACGCTCAGAGGACCAAACGGATGTCCTTGGGATCAAAAACAAACGCATGAATCGCTCAAGCGATATTTGTTAGAAGAGTCTTATGAGTTATTAGATGCAATTGACCGTCAAGATGACGATAATATGATTGAAGAGCTTGGTGATGTATTGCTGCAGGTATTGCTTCATGCACAAATCGGTGAAGATGAAGGAATGTTTTCAATTGATGATGTCATTCGCAGTGTTGCAGAGAAAATGGTAAGGCGCCATCCGCATGTATTTGGTGAAGTAAGCGTAAATGATGCAGACGAGGTCTTAAAAAATTGGGATGAAATTAAAAAAGAAGAAAAAGGAGAGGAACCTTCTTCTCTGTTAGCTTCTGTACCTGGGGCTATGCCTTCTTTAATGAAAGCGCATGGATACCAAAAACAAGCTGCAAAAGTTGGTTTCGATTGGTCAGAAGTTGAACCTATGTGGGAAAAAGTACAGGAAGAACTTGCTGAATTCCAAGAGGAAGTACAGCATGCTGATAAAGAAAAAATGAGCGATGAATTTGGAGATATTTTATTTGCTTTAGTGAATATTGCAAGATTCTATAAAATCGACTCTGAAGCTGCATTAGCTAAAACGAATACAAAATTTTTAAATCGATTTCAATATATTGAAGAAAAAGTGAGAGCTTCTGAAAAACCATTTGAATCTTTTTCGTTAGAAGAGTTAGATGAATTTTGGGAAGAAGCTAAAAAAACAGGTTTGTAAAACAGAAAGGTGAGGGAATTATGAGGTTAGATAAATTTTTAAAAGTATCACGTTTAATTAAGCGCCGTACATTAGCAAAAGAAGTATCAGACAAGGGCCGTATTACCATTAATGGTATCGTTGCAAAAGCAAGCACAAATGTGAAAGTAGGAGATGAATTAGCGATCACATTTGGCACGAAGAAAATTACCGTTAAAATAGAGGCTCTTCAAGAAGCAGCTAAAAAAGAAGAAGCAGCTAATTTGTACTCAATTGTCAAAGAAGAACGTATTTCATCTGAAGTATAACTGATGAAGGCTTGTTCTAAATCACCTTTCTCATTCATATGTTTTAAACAACAGATAACAAGAGCGAATGCTCTTAATGAATGAGGTGGGGATGAAGATATGAGCCAATTTTACGAAACAAGCAATTCAAACAAAGACCATACTCCAAATCATGATTTAGTGATGAAGGGTCGGCGTCTCTTAGATATCACGGGTGTGAAGCAGGTAGAGAGCTTTGACAATGAGGAATTTTTACTTGAAACAGTGATGGGTTTCTTGTCAGTTAGAGGGCAAAATCTGCAAATGAAAAATTTAGACGTTGATCAAGGAATTGTATCGATAAAAGGAAAAATCTTTGATATAGTTTACTTAGATGAGAACCAATCGGAGAAGGCTAAAGGATTCTTTAGTAAGTTGTTTCGATGAGTTTAAACATTCAGCTCTATACAATGCTTGCGATGGTATCGATGGGAAGCGGTTTAGGTGCTTCTCTCGATACTTATCGTTACTTTGTTAATCGCTCTAAATCACGCCCCTGGTTTGTATTTGTGAATGACGTATTGTTTTGGATGGTGCAAGCTCTTCTCATTTTTTATGTGTTGTTTTTAGTGAATGAAGGAGAACTGCGTTTGTATGCGTTTCTTGCTTTGTTTTGCGGCTTTGCCGCGTATCAAAGCTTATTTCAATCACTGTATTTAAAAGTATTAACATTTACTGTCTCGAGCGTATTAAGTTTATATCGAGGTGTTTTAACGCTTAGTAATATTTTTTTGGTCAAGCCTATCCGCTTCTTTATTCATATTTTAGTTGTAGTCGCTTTAGGGATCTACCGAGCTGTTCATAAGCTGCTCGTATTCTGTCTAAAGCTTATTTACGTACCGACCAGGTGGGTTCTTTTCGTATTTTGGAGAATGATGCCTAAACCTGTAAAACGATTTTTACATATGGGTTTTCGGTATATAGAAGGAATTTACAATCGTGCAAAGAATATGATAATGAGAATCGTTGCATGGGTGAACACTTTAAAAAACAAGGGGGACGACTAATTCAATGAGTGCGGTACGAAAAAAAAGGTCGCGAAGTTAAATACTGATTATAGCCATAAACAAGAGCAAATTAAACAAAATACAGATCGAAAGCGTATCGGTTTAATTAGGCGTTTGACTGTTTTCGGAGTGTTGGCCTTAATCATTGGTGGATTGATGGTATCAGCTTTAATTACGCAAACCTCAGCTATTGAGAACAAAAAAGCTGAGAAGGTGAAATTAGAACAACAGCTGACAAAATTACAAAGCAAGCAAAAACAGTTAAAAGGTGAAATCGTCAAGTTAAATGACGATGATTATATTAAAAAGATTGCCCGCAGAGATTATTTTTTATCAGAAGACGGGGAAATTATCTTTAATGTAAAAAAAGACTAAACGTATGGTTCGTTGACAGTGTATTTTTGCTTTTTGTATAATATAATAAATTGATTTCTTTTATCATTTAAGGAGGAGCATTTTTTTTATGTCAATCGAAGTAGGCAGCAAGTTACAGGGAAAGGTAACAGGTATTACGAACTTTGGAGCTTTTGTTGAGTTACCAGGAGGTTCAACAGGCTTGGTTCATATCAGTGAAGTAGCTGATAATTACGTAAAGGACATTAACGACCATTTAAAAGTGGGTGACGAAGTTGAAGTCAAAGTAATTAACGTTGAGAAAGATGGTAAAATTGGTCTTTCAATTAAGAAAGCGGTAGACAAACCAGAACGTCCAGAAAGACCAGAGCGTCCTGCAAGAGCGCCACGCTCAGACCGTCCACGTGATTCACGCCCACAACGTAATAACAATCGTGGTGGCGGTAATGATTTCCGTACAAAAGAAACATTCGAACAAAAAATGAATCGTTTCTTAAAAGACAGTGAAGAACGTTTATCTTCCCTAAAACGCCATACCGAATCAAAACGCGGTGGACGCGGTGCAAAACGCGGTTAACTTGCTGCTTATATCAAATAGATAGCGAGTTTTTGAAAAGTACCTTTTATCTAAAAGGTGCTTTTTTTATATATAAAAAAGAGTAGAAAAAAAGCATGTACTGTTGTACATGCTTTTTGATGACCCGTACGGGATTCGAACCCGTGTTACCGCCGTGAAAGGGCGGTGTCTTAACCGCTTGACCAACGGGCCGTTATTCGAGTAGCGGCGGAGGGGATCGAACCCCCGACCTCACGGGTATGAACCGTACGCTCTAGCCAGCTGAGCTACACCGCCATTATACGTTCTCTAAAAGACATTTATAATAATATAAAAAAGCAGGGTTATTGTCAATAACTTTTTGTTATTTTTATAGACTTTTATTTGCTTTTAAAAAAGAATGATGAGCATAGGCTTTCTCTGAGGCAAACAGTATCTCTGATATTTTTTAAATTGCCATGTAAGATTGTACATCTTTTTGTATAGTTTTCAATATAATACTAGAAAATAGTCGAACGATTATAGGTATTTTGCTAGTCCGTTTGACAAAATTTCACCTTTCGCCGCGATATAATAACGAATAAGTATAATTAGCGGGTGGTGGGAGAATGCAAAAGACGGAAAGAGATTTTGCAAGTCCAACAACAGAGGCGGTATTTAACCGAACTAGATTAGAAATGTCCCGTGTGTTTACAAAGGCGGGTATGAAAACGGAAAAGGTGTTATTTCAATGGGGATTGTTGCTGCTAGTCGTAGGTTTTTTATTAGGACGAGCGTTAATTTTAATGAAAATCATGCCATTTGCTTTGCCATTCTTTGCAGCTGTAATGGCTATAAAGAAAGAAAAAGCACCGCTAGCAAGTTTAGCCGTATTGGCAGGGGCATTTAGTGTTTCCATTCAAAATGGAGGTACCGTATTTGCTACACTATTTGTTTTCTTACTAATTCATCGATTTAGCGGCATACTGACAATGGATCCGTTAAAGAAGCTGCCGTTCACTGTATTTAGCGCGATGTTACTTACAAAACTAACTATTTTTTATGTGTTTACCAAGGAATTCACCATGTATGATTTTACATTTGTGGCAGTAGAAGCAGGGTTGAGCTTTATCTTAACAATGATTTTCTTACAAAGCGTGCCTTTAATTTCATACCGAAAGCGAAAACAATCATTAAAAACAGAAGAAGTGATTTCTCTAATTATTTTGTTGGCATCTGTTATGACGGGGACAATAGGGTGGATGATTTACGGGCTTTCGGCTGAACATATATTATCTCGTTACTTAGTATTAGTTTTTGCGTTTGTATCTGGCCCCACGATAGGAGCTACGGTAGGGGTCGTAACCGGTTTAATTTTAAGTTTCGCGAATGTTTCTAGTTTGTACGAAATGAGTTTACTCGCTTTTTCCGGCTTGCTTGGAGGACTTTTAAAAGACGGCAAAAAGCTAGGGGCAGCTCTTGGGCTGGTTGTTGGTTCATTGCTAATTGGCCTATATGCTCAGGCAGATCAAGGATTGACGACTAATTTGTATGAATCACTGACGGCCGTTGTCCTATTTTTATTAACCCCATCTTTTGTTTTGAAAAACTTAAGTAAACTCGTACCAGGGACATCTGAAAACATGCTTGAACAACAGCAGTACGTGCGCAAGATCCGAGATGTAACAGCGAATCGCGTAGAACAGTTCTCAAATGTTTTTCAAGCACTTTCCAAAAGCTTTACGCAAAATGGGTTTTATGATGAAAAGCCAAGCGCGGATAAAGAAGTTGATTATTTCTTAAGCAGCGTTACCGAAAGAACGTGCCAATTTTGTTTTAAAAAAGAACAATGTTGGGCACAGCAGTTTGATACAACCTATGAATATATGAAGGAAATTATGCTTGAAGTTGATAATGGCACTCTTGAACAAAACCCAAGACTAATTCGAGAAATGGACAAACATTGTGTGAAATCGAAAAAAGTCATCGATGTGATTGAGCATGAACTTACGTATTTTAAAGCCAATCAGCACTTAAAAGCCCAAATTCAAGAAAGTAGAAGGATTGTAGCAGAACAGCTTCACGGTGTTTCTGAAGTCATGGGGAATTTTGCAAAAGAAATTAAGCGAGAGCGCGAAAATTTAAATGTACAAGAAGAACAGATTTTAGAAGCTCTTCGTAACTTTGGGATGGAAATCAATCAAATTGAAATTTATAGCTTAGAACCTGGAAATGTAGATATTGAAATGTGGGTGCCATATTGTCACGGAAGAGGAGAATGCGAGAAGATTATTGCGCCAATGCTTACAGATATTTTAGGTGAAAGTATTGTAGTAAAGAACGAAGAATGTGCTAAATATCCTCAAGGCTATTGCCACGTTTCATTTGGCTGTACAAAAGCGTACGTTGTTGATACAGGCGTAGCACATGCTGCTAAAGGCGGAGGGTTTGTATCCGGTGACAGCTACTCCATGATTGAGCTAAACGCTGGTAAGTATGCACTAGCTATTAGCGATGGTATGGGGAATGGAGAGCGTGCCCACTATGAAAGCAGCGAAACGCTTCAGCTATTAAAGCAAATTTTACAAACAGGAATAGAAGAGACAATTGCAATTAAATCGATTAACTCTATTTTATCGCTGCGTACAAACGATGAGATCTTTTCTACGTTAGATTTAGCGATGATCGACTTACAAGATGCCAATGTAAACTTCTTGAAAATCGGTTCTACGCCAAGCTTCATCAAACGTGGAGATAAGGTTATTAAAATACAGGCAAGCAATTTGCCAATGGGCATTATTGAAGAATTTGAAGTGGATGTTGTGAATGAACAAATGAAGGCGGAAGACTTATTAATTATGATGAGTGACGGCGTATTTGAAGGACCGAGACACGTTGAGAACTACGAAATGTGGATGAAGCGAAAAATTGGTGAGCTTCAAACAAACGATCCACAAGAAATTGCAGACTTAATTATGGAAGAAGTTATTCGAACAAAATCAGGTTTAATTGAAGATGATATGACGGTAGTTGTGGCAAAACTTCAGCACAATACCCCGAAATGGTCATCGATCCCTTCTTACGCTTATCGTAAAAAAGCACAATAGTTAGATAGAAGTATATTTTATCTCCTCCTCGTCTATCATGTTAATACTGATAATGAGGAGGGGATTTTTTTATGAAAAAAGGTACATTGAAACAGATGTTGGTCATTACGGACGGTGGTTCGAATACAGGTGAAGATCCGGTAGCAATGGCAGCACTAGCTAAAGAACAAGGGATTAGTGTAAACGTTATTGGTGTGATGGAAGAGGATACAATTGATGAGCAAAGCACGAATGAAATAGAGGGCATTGCCATGTCAGGCGGTGGCGTGAGTCAAATTGTTTACGTAAAACAGCTGTCTCAAACTGTTCAAATGGTTACAAGGCAAGCAATGACGCAAACACTTCAAGGCGTTGTAAATAAAGAACTTCAGCACATTCTAGGTTCGTCTAATTCAAGATTAGAAGAGTTATCTCCTGAGAAGCGAGGAGAAATCATGGAAGTTGTTGATGAACTTGGGGAAACGGTTGACTTAGAGATTCTTATTTTAGTTGACATGAGCGGAAGTATGAAAAATAAGCTTCCTACTGTAAAGGAGTCGCTGTTAGATTTATCGTTAAGCTTGAATGCTCGCATGGGGCATAATCAATTTTCAATCTTTTTATTTCCTGGGAAAAAGAAAGATGTAGAGAAGCTAATGGACTGGAATCCAAGGTTAGAGTCGCTTTCAACGATTTTTCCGAAACTAACAGCAGGAGGTATTACGCCTACTGGACCGGCTATCAAAGAGGCTACTCATTATTTCACCAAAAAGCGCTCATTGAGAGGGTTGTTAAAAAATAATGAACAATACATTGAAGAATCAGGTATGTAACCTATCTCCGGGAACAGAAATTCAAGGAAAATGGCATCACGTCCATTATAAAATTCTTGAGAAATTAGGCGTGGGGGCAACTGGAGTTGTCTATTTAGTTCAATTAGTGAACGGAACGCTAGCGGCGTTAAAAATAAGCTTTTCCAACATGTCCGTTACAGCAGAAGTGAATGTATTAAAAAAGCTCTCTCAAGTCAAAGACAAAGTGCTAGGACCGCGCTTACTTGATGTAGATGATTGGAGCTATGGTTCTCACGCTCTTTCTTTCTATGTAATGGAGTATGTGAAAGGGCAGCCTCTCCTTTCCTTTATCTCCACAAGAGGGACAGAATGGCTGCAAGTATTTGCAAGTCAGCTCTTAACAGACTTGGAAAACCTTCACGAAGAAGGGTGGGTATTTGGTGATTTAAAACCAGAAAACCTGGTCGTAACATCTAACCCCGTAAAAGTTCGATGGATTGACGTCGGAGGAACAACTCTGCAAGGGCGGTCAATAAAAGAATTTACCGACTTTTATGATCGAGCGCACTGGGGGCTTGGCTCCCGAAAAGCAGAACCAACCTATGATTTGTTTGCTGTATCTATGGTTTTGATTCACGCAGCTTATGGCAAGCGAATTAATAAAACAGACAAACCGGCTGAACAATTAAAACAATTTATATTAACAACAAAGCAGTTGGAACCTTTCGGGGACGTTTTGTATCAAGCGGTTACGGGAAAGTATAAGTCAGCTAAAGAAATGAAAACAGAGGTGTTATCGGTCGAAAAAAGAAGAGGGGCAAAAAGTAAAGGAACAAAGCCTCAAAACGTTCGTCAACCGTCTGCCCCTCGTGTTAAAGTAAAGAAGAAGCGTTCTCACGTGTTAGAGACGCTACTACTTTGTACGTCTGTAATGTTGATTTATATTTTGTATCTATTTATTCAAGTGCTATAAAGTTTGGAGAAATTGTGAAACTTTCCTTATAGTCATTCGTATAAAGTAAATTAATGATACATTATTGCGTGTACATTATAAGGATGAGTCATTCCTATGGAAAAGCAAGTGAACAATTTTATGAAAAAACATCAGTTATTATCCGCAGGCTCTACGGTGGTTGTAGGTATTTCTGGTGGTCCTGATTCTTTAGCACTGCTGCATTTCTTATGGAGTCTGAAAGAGCAAAAATCTCTCACGATTATTGCTGCTCATGTTGATCATATGTTCCGGGGCAAAGAGTCACAGCAGGATATGGAATATGTGCAGAACTACTGCAAACAATTGAATATTAAATGTGAGGCGAAGCAGATTGATGTTACTGCCTATCAGAAGGAAAGAAAGTTATCTTCTCAAGTAGCAGCCAGAGAATGCCGCTATACATTTTTTACTCATGTTATGAAGAAGCACAAAGCAAATCTTCTTGCATTAGGACATCACGGAGATGATCAGATTGAAACGATGTTAATGCGAATGGTTCGAGGCAGTACGATGAATGGATACGCAGGGATGCAGCCCAAGCGGCCATATGGGGATGGATTTATTATTAGGCCGTTCCTAGCCGTAACGAAAGAAGAAATCAATCGCTACTGTAAGCTACATGGGCTTACCCCTCGGATTGACCCGAGTAATGAGAAAGATTCGTACACGAGAAATCGGTTTCGTCATTACGTTTTGCCATTTTTAAAGCAAGAAAACGCCGCTGTACATGAAAAATTTCAACAATTTAGCGAGAACTTGCATGAAGATCAAGCATACTTAGAGGAATTAACGACCGATGTGATGAATAAAGTAATGAGAAAGAAATTGCAAAATGAAATTCTCATTGATAGAGATTGTTTTCTAAGGATACGCAAGCCTTTACAAAGGCGTGGTATTCAACTAATATTAAACTATCTCTATAAAGAAATTCCTCCAACCCTTTCCTCAGCGCATGTTGACATGTTAGTAGGATTTTGTGAAAGTAAAAAACCGTCTGGTACGCTTGACTTTCCAAATGGTTTGCGCATTATCCGATCTTACAACGACTGTCTTTTCACCTTTAATGAGGGGAACATCGAGCCATATGAATTTATTGTTCCGATTCCAGGGGTCGTCGAGCTTCCAAATGGTCACCAGCTTATTTGTGAAATACATAATAAAGTCGAAGATATAAAAGGAAACGATGTTTTTCTTTTAGATGAAGCTCATGATTTACAATCATTAAAGGTAAGGACACGAAAAAATGGCGATAAAATGCGAGTAAAGGGCATGAAGGGACATAAAAAAGTAAAGGATATTTTTATCGATGAAAAAATTCCTTTACAATTCAGAGATCATTGGCCGGTAGTGGAAGATAGCCAAGGAACTATTTTGTGGCTACCTGGTTTGAAAAAATCTGCTTATGAACTGCATACACATAAGTCCAGATATGTTATTTTATACTATAAGTAGCGAAAACTTCTAGGAGGCAAGTAAGGAATGAAGCAGGATATTCAAGAAATTTTGATTTCAGAAGAAGAAATACAACAGAAAGTAAAAGAATTGGGTAAGCTATTATCTGAGGAATACGCTGACCGTTTTCCTTTGGTAATCGGTGTATTGAAAGGCGCTATGCCTTTTATGTCTGATCTAATTAAGCGTGTTGATACATATTTAGAAATGGATTTTATGGATGTATCAAGTTATGGCAATGCGATGGTTTCTTCTGGTGAAGTAAAAATCCTAAAAGATTTAGATACATCAGTTGAAGGTCGAGACATTCTTATCTTAGAGGATATTATCGACAGCGGCTTAACGCTTAGCTATCTTGTAGAGTTATTCAAGTACCGTAAAGCTAAGTCAATTAAGATTGTCACACTCTTAGACAAACCAACAGGTCGTAAAGCATCTATTAAAGCAGATTACGTTGGATTTGAAGTACCTGATGCATTCGTAGTAGGGTATGGATTAGATTATCAAGAAAAATATCGTAACCTGCCGTATATTGGGGTTCTTAAACCGCAAGTATACAGCAATTAATAAGCACATATCCAAGTGCAATTTATTGGATAGGATAAATGTTCTATGTTAGTATTGAATACAGTATTTGTTTATCGTGGGAGGAGGTAAGAAATGAATCGGATCTTCCGTAATACCATCTTTTATTTACTTATATTTTTAGTCATTATTGGCGTGGTAAGCTTCTTTAGTGGCTCTAATCAAAAAGCAGAACCAATGAGATACGATACATTTGTTCAACACTTAGACAAAGGTGATGTGAAATCACTCTCTATGAAGCCTGAAAGAGGCGTGTATGTTGTGCAAGGGAAGTTAGATTCTTATAAAAAGGATCAAACGTTCCAAACTTACATCGTAGATGGTGACAAAGCACTTGATCGTATTGACGCTGCTTCAGAAAATAATCAAGTAGAAGTTGATTTTAAACCTGCTGATGAAACAAGCGGCTGGGTAACGTTCTTTACGTCAATCATTCCGTTTGTTATTATTTTCATCCTATTCTTCTTCTTACTGAACCAAGCTCAAGGTGGCGGAAGCCGCGTTATGAACTTTGGTAAAAGTAAGGCTAAGCTTTACAGTGAAGAAAAGAAAAAGGTTAAATTTAAAGACGTAGCTGGTGCAGACGAAGAAAAGCAAGAACTTGTGGAAGTTGTTGAGTTCTTAAAAGATCCTCGTAAATTCGCAGAGCTAGGTGCAAGAATTCCGAAGGGTGTCTTACTTGTGGGACCTCCTGGTACTGGTAAAACATTATTAGCAAGAGCTGTTGCTGGTGAAGCAGGCGTTCCTTTCTTCTCTATCAGTGGTTCAGACTTTGTTGAAATGTTTGTTGGGGTCGGTGCTTCTCGTGTTCGTGATTTATTCGAAAATGCGAAGAAGAATGCTCCATGTATTATCTTTATTGATGAAATCGATGCTGTAGGTCGCCAACGTGGCGCAGGTCTTGGTGGCGGACACGATGAGCGTGAACAAACATTGAACCAATTGCTTGTTGAGATGGATGGTTTTGGTGCTAACGAAGGTATCATTATCATTGCAGCAACAAACCGCCCGGATATCTTAGATCCAGCGTTATTACGTCCAGGCCGCTTCGACCGTCAAATTACGGTAGATCGTCCAGATGTAAATGGCCGTGAAGCAGTGCTTAAAGTACATGCTCGCAATAAGCCTTTAGATGAATCAGTAAACTTAAAAGCAATTGCTATGCGTACGCCAGGTTTCTCAGGTGCAGATCTCGAAAACTTGTTAAACGAAGCTGCCTTAGTAGCTGCTAGACAGGACAAAAAGAAAATTGAAATGGTTGACATTGACGAAGCAACAGACCGCGTAATTGCAGGTCCAGCTAAGAAAAGTCGAGTTATTTCTAAAAAAGAACGCAATATTGTTGCTTATCATGAAGCAGGACATACAATTATCGGTGTCGTATTAGACGAAGCTGATATGGTACATAAAGTAACCATTGTTCCACGTGGGCAAGCTGGTGGATATGCTGTTATGTTACCAAAAGAAGATCGCTACTTTATGACGAAGCCAGAGCTGCTGGATAAAATTGTTGGATTGCTTGGTGGTCGCGTAGCTGAGGAAATTATTTTCGGCGAAGTGAGTACAGGTGCTCACAATGACTTCCAGCGTGCAACAAGCATCGCTCGTAAAATGGTAACAGAATACGGTATGAGTGAAAAGTTAGGACCAATGCAATTCGGTCAGTCACAACAAGGCCAAGTATTCTTAGGTCGTGATTTACACAGTGAACAAAACTACAGTGATGCGATTGCTCATGAAATTGATAATGAAATCCAACGTTTCATTAAAGAAAGCTATGAGCGTGCTAAGCAGATCTTAACGGAAAACCGTGACAAGTTAGAGCTTGTAGCTCAAACATTGTTAGAAGTAGAAACGTTAGACGCTGAGCAAATCAACCACTTAGTAGATCATGGAACTCTTCCAGATCGTTCTAGTCACGTAACAGATAAAGATGTTAAAGTAAACATCCAAACAAAGACAGACGATGAAGAGCCAAAAGCATAAGACAATAAAAATCAGTGGAGATATTTTCCACTGATTTTTTAATGGGCAAAAGTTAGGTTTGGTAAAAGGTTTTCGTATATATGGTGGATAAGTAGGATATCCACTAGAGAATCGTCTCATTATATTCCTATTTTATCTAGAATATACACGTCTATTTACCAGTTATGGTATGATGGTTTCAGTGTGAATACTGAATTTATATAAAGTGGTGATTGAAATGATTTTTGTATTAGATGTTGGAAATACGAATACGGTATTAGGTGTATACGATGGAGATGAATTAAAGTATCACTGGCGTGTAGAAACAAGCCGTAATAAAACAGAAGACGAGTATGGCATGACAATCAAAGCCTTGCTTGAGCACGTTAGTTTATCTTTTAAAGATATTCATGGTATTATTATTTCCTCTGTTGTTCCTCCTATTATGTTTGCATTGGAGAGAATGTGTCAAAAGTATTTTCATTTAAAGCCGCTTGTTGTGGGTCCTGGAATTAAGACGGGTTTAAATATTAAATATGAAAATCCGCGTGAAGTGGGAGCAGACCGTATTGTAAATGCTGTTGCTGGAATTCAGCTATACGGAAGCCCTTTAATTATCGTTGATTTTGGTACCGCAACCACGTATTGCTATATTGATGAAAATAAGCAATATATGGGTGGTGCGATTGCCCCTGGTATTAATATTTCGACAGAAGCTCTTTATTCAAGAGCATCTAAGCTTCCGCGAATTGAAATTGCGCGACCAAATAGCATTGTGGGGAAAAATACAGTATCTGCGATGCAAGCAGGTATTTTATATGGATACGTTGGACAAGTAGAAGGAATTGTAGCAAGAATGAAAGAGCAAGCAACAGTAAATCCTAAAGTTATTGCTACTGGAGGACTCGCAACATTGATTGCTAAAGAGTCGGATATTATTGATATTGTGGATCCATTTTTGACTTTAAAAGGATTGCAAATAATTTATACAAAAAATATGGAGTAAGAGGTGTATATTATGGGTGACTATTTAGTAAAAGCACTAGCTTACAATAGTCAAGTTCGCGCTTATGCAGTAAAAACAACGGATACAGTTGGAGAAGCGCAGCGCCGTCACTATACATGGCCTACAGCCTCTGCAGCATTGGGACGTTCAATGACTGCGGGAGTCATGATGGGGGCTATGCTAAAGGGTGAGCAAAAGCTAACAATTAAAATTGAAGGCCGCGGCCCAATTGGCGTTATTTTAGTAGACAGCAATGCTAAAGGGGAAGTGCGTGGATATGTAACGAATCCACAAACGCACTTCGATTTAAATCAGCATGGGAAATTAGATGTAGCACGTGCTGTAGGTACAGATGGCACACTAAGTGTCGTAAAAGATATCGGAATGCGTGATCAATTTAACGGACAAGTACCTATTGTATCGGGAGAATTAGGAGAGGATTTCACGTATTATTTTGTGACATCTGAACAAGTCCCATCTTCAGTAGGTGTAGGTGTACTTGTTAACCCTGATAACACGATCTTAGCTGCGGGCGGATTTATCATTCAGCTTCTGCCAGGAACAGATGATAAAACGATTACAGCTATTGAACAACGATTACAGACGATTGAGCCAATTTCAAAACTGATTCAAAAAGGTCTTTCTCCTGAGGAAATCTTAGAAGAAGTTCTTGGAAAAGAAAATGTAAAGTTTCTGGAGACAATGCCTGTAGAGTTCAAATGTCAGTGCTCAGAAGAAAGAATTGCCAATGCTATTATCAGCTTAGGACAAGAAGAGATTCAATCGATGATTGAGGAAGACGGCCAAGCTGAAGCCCAGTGTCATTTCTGTAATGAGACATATCGTTTTGATAAAAAGCAGCTTGAAGAAATGAAAGAACAAGCAATCTAAATGAAATAAAAGATTCTTAAAAGGCGTCATTTTATAAATGAGCGCCTTTTTTTATAGATATTAAGTTCTATTTCTGTATATATTGATCTAAAAATATAACAAAATTAGGTAAATAAAAAGACAAAATGATTGACAATTTAGAAAACATCTGATAAATTGTATACAAAATCAATAAAATTAGTTGGTATTAGGAGTGGTCATATGGCACGTATTGCAAATTCAATTACAGAGTTAATTGGTCAAACACCAATCGTAAAACTAAACCGTCTAGTTGAAGAAGATATGGCGGATGTATATTTAAAATTAGAATTTATGAACCCAGGAAGCAGCGTAAAAGATCGTATCGCATTAGCAATGATTGAAGATGCGGAAGCAAAAGGTGTGTTAAAACCTGGCGACACAATCATTGAACCAACAAGTGGTAACACAGGAATTGGCTTAGCAATGGTAGCTGCAGCAAAAGGATACCGTGCTATTTTAACAATGCCTGAAACGATGAGTATTGAGCGTCGTAATCTGCTTCGTGCGTACGGTGCAGAGTTAGTGTTAACACCAGGTCCAGAAGGAATGAAAGGGGCGGTTAATAAAGCAACTGAGCTTGCAAAAGAGCACGGCTACTTTATTCCTCAGCAGTTCCAAAACGAGGCGAACCCAGAAGTGCACCGTCAAACAACGGCTAAAGAAATTATCGAGCAGTTTGGCGATCAGCTAGATGGATTTGTGGCAGGTATCGGTACTGGCGGTACTATTACAGGTGCTGGTGAAGTGTTAAAAGAAAAGTACCCAAATATCAAAATTTATGCGGTAGAGCCAGCTGATTCTCCGATTTTAAGCGGTGGTCAACCAGGACCTCATAAAATTCAAGGAATTGGTGCAAACTTTGTTCCGGATACGCTTAACACGGAAGTATATGACGAAGTTGTCGCTGTTCAAAACGACCAAGCTTTTGAATATGCCCGTAAAGTAGCAAAAACAGAAGGTGTACTAGTAGGTATCTCTTCTGGGGCTGCGATTTATGCTGCGTTAAAAGCTGCAAAACAGCTTGGGAAAGGTAAAAAAGTGTTAGCGATTATTCCAAGTAACGGTGAGCGTTACCTAAGTACTCCATTGTTCCAATTCGAGGAACAAACACAAGCATAAAAACGATAAAAAAACAGCTTCTATATGAAGCTGTTTTTTTTCATCTAAGAATCATGTAAAATGAAAGCAGGTGATTTATTTTTAGGAGAGTGAACAAATGCAGCAAAGAATGACTTGGGGCGAATCTATTTCTATCTCTAAAAACCAATGGTTCAAAAAATATCAAGAGTTGTCAAAAGAGGAACCGAATCATATCCTGCTTGAAAGCGGTCGAGGCGGAAAGTTTCAAATGATGGGATTAAAACCTGTAGCCATTTTGCGAGGCGAACAAAACGAGCTTCATATCAAAACGGATGGCCAAGTTACTGTTCAAAAAGGTAATCCGCTTCATCTTATGCGAGACTGGATGAAGAAGTTTGAAGCAGAGGTGAATCCAGATCTTCCTCCTTTTCAAGGTGGAGCAATTGGCTTTATTAGCTATGATTATATCCGCTATGTAGAAACCATACCTGACCTTGCTGAAGATTCATTGAAAACGCCGGACGTTTATTTCCTTATTTTCGATGACGTATTTGTATACGATCAAGAAAAGGAAAAGCTCTGGATTATCGTTAATGACGAAGCAGATTGTAAAGAGCAGGCACATAAGCGTATTGATCAATACAAAAAGGACTGGATGGAGGCAAGTGCTGAAGGACTCTCATATGAGCGGATTCATCGTGTTGCCGAAAAGAGTGAGGTTTCGATGTCTGAAGCTGCTTTTTCAGATGCCACAACTCGCGTACATGAGTACATCGGGCAAGGCGATGTGTTTCAAGTGAACTTATCTGTTCGACAGTCTCAACGGCTTCAAACTCATCCTATGCATATCTACGAACAGGTACGAAAAATCAACCCGTCTCCTTACATGTCTTATATGCAGACAGAAGAATTTCACATTGTGAGCTGTTCACCAGAACTATTAGTGAAAAAAGCCGGTGATGAAATCAGTACGAGACCGATTGCGGGAACGCGCTCTCGAGGTAAGGATGATCAAGAAGACCAACAGTTAGCGGATGAGCTTATTCATAACGAAAAAGAGCGTGCAGAGCACGTGATGCTTGTTGACTTGGAGCGTAATGATCTTGGTAGAGTAAGCGAATATGGTACCGTGCATGTTGACGAGTTTATGGTTATTGAAAAATATTCACATGTCATGCATATTGTGTCTAATGTAAAAGGCAAGCTCGCGCGCAACAAAGATTTTGTAGATATCGTAGATGCGGTCTTTCCTGGAGGAACGATTACTGGAGCACCTAAAGTTCGTACAATGGAAATCATTGAAGAACTTGAACCAGTTCGACGAGGAATTTATACAGGATCGATTGGTTGGATTGGGTTTAATGGAGATATGGAATTAAATATTGCGATTCGCACTATGATTATTCAAGACGACCAAGCTTATGTGCAGGCTGGTGCGGGCGTTGTGATTGATTCAAATCCGAAACACGAATACAAAGAATCACTGAAAAAAGCAATTGCACTATGGAAAGCAAAAGAGCAGAGCGAAAATGAGCTGAGTGAGGGTGAGTAAAGATGATATTAATGATTGATAATTATGATTCTTTTACGTTTAATTTAGTACAGTATTTAGGTGAGCTAGGGCATGAGCTTCTTGTAAAAAGAAATGATGAAATTACACTTTCTGAAATTGAAGTGCTAAATCCAGATTTCTTGATGATCTCCCCGGGACCATGCAGTCCTAACGAAGCGGGAATCAGTCTAGAAGCCATCGAGTATTTTGCAGGTAAGATTCCAATATTCGGCGTATGCTTAGGGCATCAGTCGATTGGGCAAGCTTTTGGAGGGAATGTGATTCGTGCGGATAAATTAATGCACGGTAAAACATCTGAAATGCATCATGATGGCCGTACTATCTTTAAAGGTCTTGATAATCCGTTCACGGCAACGCGATATCATTCTTTGATTGTAGAAAAAAGTTCACTGCCGGATTGCTTTGAGATTTCAGCGTGGACAGCAGAAGATGAAATTATGGCGATTCGCCATAAATCATTACCTATTGAAGGAGTACAGTTCCATCCTGAATCTATCATGACTTCTTACGGTAAAGAAATGCTGAAGAATTTTATTGAAACTTACGAAAAAAAGCGAGTGTAATGATATGTATATATACGTAAATGGCGAAGTAAAGCCTGCGTCTGAAGCCACTATTTCTCCGTTTGATCACGGATATATGTACGGCCTAGGGCTGTTTGAAACGTTACGAGTTTATGAAGGTCATCCATTTTTAGTGGAAGACCATCTGGATCGACTGCGTAGCAGCTTACGTGAATTAAATATTGTATGGGACTACTCTACACAGGACGTGTTGGGAATCATTAATAGTCTGTTAATGAAAAACAATGAGAGAAATGCGTATGTTCGATTAAATGTCTCAGCAGGAAATGGCGGAATTGGCTTGCAGGTGGAAGAATACGACAAGCCATCTACAATCGTATATATGAAATCAATGCCTCATCCATCGAGCCCCCTTGTAAAAGAGGGGCTTATTCTTGAGACGAAACGAAATACGCCTGAAGGAACCATGAGGTTAAAGTCTCATCATTATTTAAATAATGTACTAGCTAAGCGAGAAGTTGGTTCAGACTTAAATAAAGAGGGTATCTTTTTAACAAAAGAAGGGTTCTTAGCCGAAGGCATTGTGTCAAATTTATTTTTTGTAAAAGATGATTGTGTATATACGCCGTCTCTTGAAACAGGTATCTTAAATGGAATTACGAGACAGTTTATCTTTACGCTTTTACAAAAGAAAAACATAGAGGTTGTAGAAGGCTTATTTACGGTAGAACAGCTCTTGGAGGGTGATGAAGTTTTCGTTACAAATTCCATTCAAGAAATCGTACCTCTTCGAAGTATAAAGGATAAGCAGTTTTCAGTAGGAGACCATACGTTGACAGCTCAGTTGCAAAAAGAGTATCGCTCTTACACGATGTCGCTAATGAGTCGACACGAGCTACATGTATAAAAGCGAAAGGAGAGGCTAAAGATGGATAAAATTTATGTGAATGATATGCGTTTCTATGGATATCATGGTGTATTTCCGGAAGAAAATAAATTAGGGCAGCGTTTTCATGTGGATTTAGCTGTAGAACTGGATTTAAAACAAGCTGGTACTACGGACAATTTAGAATACTCGGTGAGCTATGCAGATTTATATCAAACATGCCAGGAAGTTGTAGAGAAGCGCACGTTCAAGTTAGTTGAAACGGTGGCCGAAACGATTGCATCTGAATTGCTTGCTAATTACGAACTCGTGCAGGCTTGTACAGTAAAGGTATATAAGCCCGATCCGCCAATTCCCGGTTATTATCAATCGGTAGCTATTGAAATTAAAAGGAGCCGTTGAATGACAACAGAAGCATATATTGCATTAGGATCAAATATTGAAAATCGAATGGAACATTTGAAGTCAGGAGTTACTGGCTTGATGAAACACTCTGAGATTAAGGTAGTGGCCGTTTCATCTATTTATGAAACGGCCCCGGTCGGGTATACGAATCAAGCAAGCTTTTTAAACATGGTAGTAAAAATACAAACAACGTATTCGTCAGAGCACCTTTTAGATTGTTTGCAAGTCATTGAACAAGCGGCAGGTCGAAAAAGAGAGATTGTATGGGGACCTAGAACCCTTGATTTAGATATCTTACTTTATAGTAATGAAATCATTCATACGGATAGACTGAGCGTCCCTCATCCCCGAATGTTTGAACGAGCGTTTGTGATGGTTCCTCTAAACGAACTAGCTCCATCTTTTATTCTCCCTGTAGCAGAAGAAAAAGTTGAAATCATCACAACACGTTTATCGGATTTAAAAGATGTAAAATTATTTCGAAAGCAAACAACCGGCATACTAGATATGTTCGAAAATAATAGTAATGATTTACATAAGTGAAATTGAATCTTATTAGTTGATTCATTTTTATATTGGCGTAAAGTAGAGTTCATAGTGAAAACTTTGAGATTTGGGTTCGCAGGTTGGTGGTTTATTCGGTAGCTTGTTAGAGAAATCGAAGAAAAAGGGAAGCGCAGCAAGAATAAAGCGATTTGACATAGAGAAACGACTGAACCTATAATAATTTTAAAGAAACGTAGTAGTTGCCAGTAAACATGCTGGCCTTTTTTCTGTTTCGGAAAACTTAATTATACGATGGAGATGAGTAAACGATGAGTCATGAAGAATTAAATGATCAATTTCTCGTTCGTCGCGAAAAAATGAGCAACCTACGAGATCAAGGTATTGATCCGTTTGGTCAACGTTTTGAACGTACACATACATCACAGCAATTAATTAGTGAGTATGACGAGTTAACAAAAGAACAGTTAGAAGAAAATGAAGTGCCTGTGTCATTAGCTGGTCGTATTATGACAAAGCGTGGAAAAGGAAAAGCAGGTTTCGCTCACGTTCAAGATTTAACAGGACAAATTCAGCTTTATGTACGTAAAGATGCAATTGGCGAAGAACAGTACGAAATCTTCAGCAGCGTAGATATCGGTGACTTGGTAGGGGTTGAAGGTGTTTTATTCAAAACAAAAGTTGGCGAACTTTCTATTAAAGTAAAAGATTTTACGTTACTAACAAAAGCGCTTCGTCCACTTCCAGATAAATATCATGGTTTAAAAGATATTGAACAGCGCTACCGTCAACGTTACTTAGATTTAATTACAAACCCAGAAAGTAAACAAACATTTATCTCAAGAAGCCGCATTATTCAATCGATGCGCCGTTACTTAGATAATCATGGATATTTAGAAGTTGAAACACCGATGATGCATTCAATCGCAGGTGGAGCAGCAGCTCGTCCGTTTGTGACACACCACAATGCGCTTGATATGGAACTTTATATGCGTATTGCGATTGAACTTCATTTAAAACGTTTAATCGTAGGTGGATTAGAAAAAGTATATGAAATTGGCCGTGTATTCCGTAATGAAGGTGTATCTACACGTCACAATCCTGAATTTACAATGATCGAATTGTACGAAGCGTATGCGGACTACAAAGATATCATGGCTTTGACAGAGAACTTAATTGCACACATTGCGCAAGAAGTACTTGGCACAACAAAGATTCAGTATGGCGATCAAGAGGTAGATTTAACTCCAGAGTGGACAAGACTTCATATGGTCGATGCTATTAAACAATATACGGGCGTAGACTTCTGGGGAGAGACATCTGTTGAAGAAGCTCGTGCTTTAGCGAAAGAACACGGGGTAGAAATCACTGAACATATGCAATATGGACATATTGTAAATGAATTCTTTGAACAAAAAGTAGAAGAGCAGTTAATTCAACCAACGTTCATTTACGGACATCCTGTAGAAATCTCTCCATTGGCTAAGAAAAATGCGGAAGATCCGCGTTTTACTGACCGTTTTGAGCTGTTTATCGTTGCGCGTGAACACGCGAATGCATTTACAGAGCTAAATGATCCAATTGACCAACGTGAGCGCTTTGAAGCTCAGTTGAAAGAGAAAGAACAAGGAAACGATGAAGCGCATGAGATGGATGATGACTTCATTGAGGCATTAGAATATGGTATGCCACCTACAGGTGGTCTAGGAATCGGTATTGACCGCCTTGTTATGTTACTAACAAATGCACCGTCAATCCGTGATGTACTATTATTCCCACATATGCGTCAACGCTAAAAAAAGATGGCTACGGCCATCTTTTTTAGTTAATAATATTAGAAAATTTAAACTTTTAATTTACCTCTTGTTTTTATGAAATTGATTTGGTATATTTATATCTGTTGCTAACGCAGACAAGCGAAAACAACAAAAAAATAAAAAAGTTGTTGACATTACGTTGATAACTTGATAAGATAGTAAAGTCGCTTAAGAGCGGCGGTTGAACTTTGAAAACTGAACAAAGCGACAAACGTCAACGTTAATTTTTATTTTTTAATTGAGCAAATCAAACATTTCTTCGGAGAGTTTGATCCTGGCTCAGGATGAACGCTGGCGGCGTGCCTAATACATGCAAGTCGAGCGAACTGATTAGAAGCTTGCTTCTATGACGTTAGCGGCGGACGGGTGAGTAACACGTGGGCAACCTGCCTGTAAGACTGGGATAACTTCGGGAAACCGAAGCTAATACCGGATAGGATCTTCTCCTTCATGGGAGATGATTGAAAGATGGTTTCGGCTATCACTTACAGATGGGCCCGCGGTGCATTAGCTAGTTGGTGAGGTAACGGCTCACCAAGGCAACGATGCATAGCCGACCTGAGAGGGTGATCGGCCACACTGGGACTGAGACACGGCCCAGACTCCTACGGGAGGCAGCAGTAGGGAATCTTCCGCAATGGACGAAAGTCTGACGGAGCAACGCCGCGTGAGTGATGAAGGCTTTCGGGTCGTAAAACTCTGTTGTTAGGGAAGAACAAGTACGAGAGTAACTGCTCGTACCTTGACGGTACCTAACCAGAAAGCCACGGCTAACTACGTGCCAGCAGCCGCGGTAATACGTAGGTGGCAAGCGTTATCCGGAATTATTGGGCGTAAAGCGCGCGCAGGCGGTTTCTTAAGTCTGATGTGAAAGCCCACGGCTCAACCGTGGAAGGTCATTGGAAACTGGGGAACTTGAGTGCAGAAGAGAAAAGCGGAATTCCACGTGTAGCGGTGAAATGCGTAGAGATGTGGAGGAACACCAGTGGCGAAGGCGGCTTTTTGGTCTGTAACTGACGCTGAGGCGCGAAAGCGTGGGGAGCAAACAGGATTAGATACCCTGGTAGTCCACGCCGTAAACGATGAGTGCTAAGTGTTAGAGGGTTTCCGCCCTTTAGTGCTGCAGCTAACGCATTAAGCACTCCGCCTGGGGAGTACGGTCGCAAGACTGAAACTCAAAGGAATTGACGGGGGCCCGCACAAGCGGTGGAGCATGTGGTTTAATTCGAAGCAACGCGAAGAACCTTACCAGGTCTTGACATCCTCTGACAACTCTAGAGATAGAGCGTTCCCCTTCGGGGGACAGAGTGACAGGTGGTGCATGGTTGTCGTCAGCTCGTGTCGTGAGATGTTGGGTTAAGTCCCGCAACGAGCGCAACCCTTGATCTTAGTTGCCAGCATTAAGTTGGGCACTCTAAGGTGACTGCCGGTGACAAACCGGAGGAAGGTGGGGATGACGTCAAATCATCATGCCCCTTATGACCTGGGCTACACACGTGCTACAATGGATGGTACAAAGGGCTGCAAGACCGCGAGGTCAAGCCAATCCCATAAAACCATTCTCAGTTCGGATTGTAGGCTGCAACTCGCCTACATGAAGCTGGAATCGCTAGTAATCGCGGATCAGCATGCCGCGGTGAATACGTTCCCGGGCCTTGTACACACCGCCCGTCACACCACGAGAGTTTGTAACACCCGAAGTCGGTGGAGTAACCGTAAGGAGCTAGCCGCCTAAGGTGGGACAGATGATTGGGGTGAAGTCGTAACAAGGTAGCCGTATCGGAAGGTGCGGCTGGATCACCTCCTTTCTAAGGATTTTTACATGACGTACGTTTTGACACTTTGTTCAGTTTTGAGAGTTCAATCTCTCAATTATAGAAAGCACACTACTTTCTTCTTATCTAATAAGAAGAATTTTGGTTGCGATTGTTCTTTGAAAACTAGATAACAGTAATTGCTGAGGAAAAGTGAAACTTTTCTTTAATCAAACCAATAAATAACACAACATTATGTTGTACCATTTATTCGCTAATGGTTAAGTTAGAAAGGGCGCACGGTGAATGCCTTGGCACTAGGAGCCGATGAAGGACGGGACTAACACCGATATGCTTCGGGGAGCTGTAAGTGAGCTTTGATCCGGAGATTTCCGAATGGGGAAACCCACTGTTCGTAATGGAACAGTATCTTTATCTGAATACATAGGATATTGAAGGCAGACCCGGGGAACTGAAACATCTAAGTACCCGGAGGAAGAGAAAGCAAATGCGATTTCCTGAGTAGCGGCGAGCGAAACGGAATTAGCCCAAACCAAGAGGCTTGCCTCTTGGGGTTGTAGGACACTCTATACGGAGTTACAAAGGAACGAAGTAAATGAAGCGACCTGGAAAGGTCCGTCGAAGAAGGTAACAACCCTGTAGTTGAAACTTCGTTCCCTCTTGAGTGGATCCTGAGTACGGCGGAACACGTGAAATTCCGTCGGAATCTGGGAGGACCATCTCCCAAGGCTAAATACTACCTAGTGACCGATAGTGAACCAGTACCGTGAGGGAAAGGTGAAAAGCACCCCGGAAGGGGAGTGAAAGAGATCCTGAAACCGTGTGCCTACAAGTAGTCAGAGCCCGTTAACGGGTGATGGCGTGCCTTTTGTAGAATGAACCGGCGAGTTACGATCCCATGCAAGGTTAAGCTGATAAGGCGGAG
>NZ_CP130958.1:95000-155000 GCF_041941685.1 Priestia megaterium
TTGTTTTATGAAAAAGTATAGTAAGAACAATAAAATTCATGATTTGCAGGTTTTGAAATAAATTTTAGTGGCAACGATAAAAGTAAAGAATAAACTTTAATAGTACATAGTTGAAAATTTTTTCGTTTCCTTTTATATTTAAATTAAGGTCAAATATAGTCAAAGTCAGAAGGAGGGGGCAGCGTGCCAAATATCTCTGACATTATCGAACAGTATTTAAAACAAGTACTTGAATTAAGTGAAAGAGAAATTGTTGAAATAAGGCGCAGTGAGATTGCTGATAAATTTCAATGCGTTCCGTCGCAAATTAATTACGTTATCAATACCCGTTTTACAGTTGAGAGAGGTTATCTTGTAGAAAGTAAGCGAGGAGGCGGCGGCTTTATTCGTATTGCAAAAGTAAAAATGCATGATGCAGCGGATTTGTTTCAGCAAGTAATTGAGATGATTCAAAATGAAATTTCACAAGTAAGTGCTGAAAACGTCATTATTAGGTTAGTTGAAGAAAAAGTCATCACAGAACGAGAAGCAAAAATCATGTTGAGTGTTATCAATCGTTCAGTTATTAATATTGAACTTCCTTATCGTGATGAGCTAAGGGCTAATCTTTTAAAAGCAATGCTTAATTCATTACGCTACCGATAAGCTCATGATCTATTTTATTTAGAACAGGGAGTGATGACAGGATGATTTGTCAGCAATGTGAAACGAGACCTGCAACTCTTCACTTCACAAAAATTATTAATGGTGAAAAGACGGAGATGCATGTATGTGAACAATGTGCTTCAGAAAATGGAGATACATTTTCTTTTTCAAATCAGCAAGGTTTTTCAATCAATAACTTACTAGCTGGCCTACTTAACCTAGATCCAGCAGTAACTGAAAATTATAAGCAACAAAGTCAGGAGGTTCTTTCTTGTCCTACTTGTGGCATGACATATCAAAAATTTGCTAAAATAGGCAGGTTTGGATGTGCAGATTGCTACAAAACATTTGAGCGACCTCTTATTCCTTTCTTGAAGAGGCTGCATGGAGGTAATTATCTGCATCATGGAAAAATACCAGCAAGAATTGCAAGTAATCTTCATTTAAAAAAGGAATTACAGGCATTAAGATTGAACTTAAAAGAGTATATCGAAAAAGAGGAGTTTGAGAAAGCAGCCGAACTCCGAGATCACATTCGATTACTAGAAAAGAAGATGAACGAATCGAGAGAGGAGGAAGCGTAATTCATGTCCCAGGATTTGTTCTTTTCCCAGCCTGTTAGCTCTTGGATGCGTCAAGAAGCTTCGAATTCAGATATTGTTCTAAGCAGTCGAATCAGGCTGGCTCGAAATTTAACTCATTATCTTTTTCCAACTCTCTTTTCTAAAGAACAAGCAGTTGAAGTGGTTCGAGTGTTCGAGCAAGTTTTTCAAAAAAGTGAGAACACCAATCAGTGGAATTTGCATTTACTAAAGATGAACGAATTACAGCCTCTTCAAAAGCAAGTGTTGGTTGAAAAGCATCTTATCAGTCCTAACTTGGCTGAAGGAGATAACAACGGAGCTTGTTTTTTATCAGAAAAAGAAGATTTGAGTATTATGGTTAATGAAGAAGATCATTTACGCATACAATGTTTATTTCCAGGCCTTCAATTATCTGAAGCTTTAAGCACAGCGAATAAAGTAGATAATTGGATTGAGAAATACGTAGATTATGCGTTTGATGAAAATAGAGGGTATTTAACCAGCTGTCCCACAAATGTGGGTACTGGGCTACGTGCATCTGTAATGATGCATCTGCCGGCTTTAGTGATGACCCGTCAAATTCATCGTATTATTCCCGCTATTAACCAGCTCGGCTTAGTGGTGAGAGGAATTTATGGAGAAGGTAGCGAAGCTTTAGGGAATATCTTTCAAATTTCTAATCAGATAACCTTAGGGAAGTCTGAAGAAGATATTGTGGCAGATTTAAATAGTGTCGTACAGCAGTTAATTACACAAGAGCACTCTGCAAGAGACGCGCTGTTTAAAACATCTCATGTAGAGTTAGAAGATCGAGTGTATCGTTCATATGGAGTATTGGCCAATAGCCGTATTATTGAGTCAAAAGAAGCTTCACAATGTTTATCAGATGTTCGATTAGGAATCGATTTAGGGTATATAAAAGGACTGAGTCAAAATATATTGAATGAACTTATCATTATGACGCAGCCAGGCTTTTTACAAAAGTATTCGGGAGGTCCCCTAAAGCCTCAAGAACGTGACATTAAAAGAGCCACCTTAATTCGAGAACGTCTCACTATAAATAAAAACACAAATTAAACGTGGAGGGTGACGATTATATGATGTTTGGTAGATTTACAGAGCGCGCACAAAAAGTATTAGCTTTAGCACAGGAAGAAGCACTACGCCTAGGTCACAACAACATTGGAACGGAGCATATTTTATTAGGTATCGTTCGTGAAGGTGAAGGAATTGCAGCAAAAGCTCTTTCTGCTCTAGGCCTAAGCACTGAAAAAATTCAAAAAGAAGTGGAAGCATTAATTGGCAGAGGCCAAGAATTAACGCAGACCATTCATTATACACCTCGAGCGAAAAAAGTCATTGAACTTTCAATGGACGAAGCCCGAAAGCTTGGTCATTCTTATGTAGGAACAGAACATATCTTACTAGGCTTAATTCGTGAAGGTGAAGGCGTTGCAGCACGCGTTTTAAATAATTTAGGTGTCAGCCTAAATAAAGCTCGTCAGCAAGTGCTTCATTTATTAGGTAGCAATGAAGCTGCTTCGAGCCATCAAGGCGGAGGCTCTTCAAATGCCAATACACCTACGCTAGACAGCTTAGCACGCGATTTAACAGTTGTAGCGCGCGAAGGAAGCTTAGACCCTGTTATCGGACGTGGGAAAGAAATTCAGCGTGTTATTGAAGTATTAAGCCGACGTACAAAAAACAATCCTGTATTAATTGGGGAGCCAGGTGTCGGTAAAACGGCAATCGCTGAAGGTTTGGCTCAGCAAATCGTCAACAATGAAGTTCCAGAAATTTTACGTGACAAACGCGTTATGACTTTGGATATGGGAACGGTCGTTGCTGGTACAAAATACCGCGGAGAATTTGAAGATCGCCTGAAGAAAGTAATGGATGAAATTCGTCAAGCAGGTAATATCATTCTCTTTATCGATGAGTTACACACATTAATTGGCGCTGGTGGCGCAGAAGGTGCTATCGATGCTTCTAATATTTTAAAACCGTCTCTTGCTCGTGGAGAACTTCAGTGTATCGGTGCTACGACTTTAGATGAATACAGAAAGTACATTGAAAAAGATGCAGCGTTAGAGCGTCGCTTCCAGCCAATTCAAGTGGATGAACCAACGTTGGAAGAGTCTATTCAAATCTTAAAAGGGCTTCGTGACCGTTATGAAGCACATCACCGAGTATCTATTTCTGATGAGGCAATCGAGCAAGCGGTGAAACTATCAGATCGCTACATTTCAGATCGTTTCTTACCGGATAAAGCAATCGATTTAATTGATGAAGCTGGTTCAAAAGTGCGTTTGCGTTCATTTACAACGCCGCCAAATTTAAAGGAATTAGAGCAAAAATTAGAATCAGTACGCAATGAAAAAGATGCGTCTGTTCAAAGTCAAGAATTTGAAAAAGCAGCATCTTTACGCGATACAGAGCAACGCCTACGCGAAGAATTAGAAGACACAAAGAAAATTTGGAAAGAGCAGCAAGGTAAAGAAAACTCAGCTGTAACCGTAGAAGATATTGCGATGGTTGTATCTAGCTGGACGGGTGTACCGGTCTCTAAACTGGCACAGGAAGAGACAGAAAGACTGCTGAACATGGAAGAGATTCTTCACTCTCGTGTAATTGGGCAAGAAGAAGCGGTAAAAGCAGTTGCAAAAGCTGTGCGCCGTGCTAGAGCAGGCTTGAAAGATCCAAAACGTCCAATTGGTTCATTCATTTTCTTAGGACCAACAGGGGTTGGTAAAACAGAGCTTGCACGTGCATTAGCGGAGTCAATCTTCGGCGATGAAGATGCAATGATTCGTATCGATATGTCTGAGTACATGGAGAAACATTCTACTTCACGCTTAGTAGGTTCACCTCCAGGATATGTTGGATACGAAGAAGGCGGCCAGTTAACGGAAAAAGTAAGAAGAAAACCTTACTCAGTTGTTCTTTTAGACGAAATTGAAAAAGCGCATCCGGATGTATTTAACATTTTATTACAAGTGTTAGAAGATGGACGCTTAACAGATTCAAAAGGCCGTACAGTTGATTTCCGTAATACGATTTTAATTATGACATCAAACGTAGGTGCTGATACATTAAAACGAAGCAAGCACTTAGGGTTCACAGTAGAAGCAGAAGGGCAAGACTACAAAGATATGAAAGGAAAAGTAATGGCGGAAATGAAGCGCGCGTTCCGTCCGGAGTTCCTAAACCGTATCGATGAAATTATCGTCTTCCATTCATTAGAGAAACCTCACTTAGCTGAAATCGTTAAATTAATGGCGGATCAGTTAACAAAACGCTTAAAAGAGCAAGAAATTGATCTTGAATTAACAAAAGAGGCAATTGATAAGATTGCAGAGGAAGGTTTTGATCCAGAATACGGTGCTCGTCCACTTCGTAGAGCAATTCAAAAACATATTGAAGACCGTTTATCTGAAGAGCTGCTAAAAGGGGTTGTTCAAAAAGGTCAGAAAGTGACGCTAGATGTAGACAAAGGAGAATTTGTTGTTAAATCCTCCGCTCCAAGCAGCATCAGCTAATTTTACTCAAACCAAGACGAGGCATACGAAAAAACACGTATGCCTCCCTTTTTATTTTAGCTTAGGAAATAGTGTACAATAGAGATAGAAATCGATTGAATGAACGGAGAGATTGATAACATAATGGCGAAACGAAAAACAAAATTTGCATGTCAGCATTGCGGATATGAATCAGCAAAATGGATGGGGAAATGTCCCGGGTGCGGAAGCTGGAATTCTATGGTAGAAGAAATGGAAGAAACGAAATCATCACGCCGAGGAGCTTTTTCCGGAGCTACTGCTTCTAAAGTTCAAAAACCTCAGTCAATTACAGCGATTGAATCTACAACAGAACCACGAATTTTCACACCTTCTGCAGAGTTAAATCGTGTATTAGGAGGAGGTATTGTCAGAGGGTCACTCGTTTTAATAGGGGGAGATCCGGGTATCGGAAAGTCTACTTTACTTTTGCAAACCTCCGCGCAGTTAGCAATGAAACAAAATAAAGTACTATATATTTCGGGAGAGGAATCAACCAAACAAACGAAGTTAAGAGCAGACAGGCTAGGTGTAAAAGCTGAAGAGCTTTATGTTCACGCAGAAACAAACTTAGAATTAATACTAGAGGCCATCTCAAGCATGCAGCCTGATTTTGTGGTAATTGATTCAATTCAAACCATTTACCATGCTGATGTGACATCAGCGCCAGGAAGCGTCTCACAGGTGCGAGAGTGTACGGCTGAACTAATGCGTGTTGCTAAAACGAATGGAATTGCCATCTTTATTGTGGGTCATGTAACGAAAGAAGGGGCCATTGCAGGTCCAAGACTTCTTGAACATATGGTGGATACGGTTCTTTATTTTGAAGGAGAGCGCCATCATACGTATCGTATATTAAGGGCGGTTAAGAACCGATTTGGATCCACAAATGAAATGGGCATTTTTGAAATGAAAGAAAGTGGGCTAGAAGAAGTATTGAATCCATCTGAAATCTTTCTAGAAGAACGATCTCAGGGAGCAGCAGGGTCGGTTGTTGTCGCTTCAATGGAAGGGACAAGACCTGTATTAGTAGAGCTGCAGGCGCTAATCAGTCCAACGAGCTTTGGAAACCCTAGAAGAATGGCGACGGGAGTAGATCATAATCGCGTTTCGCTTATCATGGCTGTCTTAGAAAAGCGTGTAGGAATGCTGCTGCAGAATCAAGATGCTTATTTAAAAGTAGCAGGTGGAGTGAAATTAGATGAACCAGCAATCGATTTAGCTGTAGCCGTTAGCATTGCTTCAAGCTTCAGAGATGCTGCTTCTAGCGCTACAGATGTTATTGTAGGAGAAGTAGGATTAACAGGTGAAGTACGCCGAGTATCTAGAATTGAACAGCGCGTTCAAGAAGCGGTAAAATTAGGGTTCCAACGAATTATTATCCCGGAGAAAAATTTAGGAGGATGGAAAGTCCCAGATGGTATTGATGTGATTGGGGTATCAACAGTAGCGGAGGCTCTGCAATATACATTAGGAGGATAAGCAGTGGAAGGAGAAAAAACAACAGTTAGTCAAAAACAAATATCAGAAATTCTGCAGTTTGTAGCACCAGGAACCCCTATTCGTGACGGTATCGATAACGTCTTGCGGGCAAAGACGGGCGGCTTAATTGTTATGGGCTACAATGAACAAGTCAAAAAGATGGTAGATGGAGGATTTTCGATTAATTGTGCATTTACACCTGCGCATTTATACGAGTTAGCCAAAATGGATGGAGCGCTTATTTTAAACGACAGCGGAAGCAAGATATTATTTGCTAATGCTCAGCTCATGCCAGACCCCTCTACTCCTTCTTCACAGACAGGAATGCGTCACCGTACAGCAGAGCGCGTAGCTAAGCAGTCAGGTGTATTGGTGATAGCCATTTCACAAAGACGAAATGTGATTACGCTTTACAAAGGGTCTCTGCAGTATGTATTAAAAGACATTAGTGTTATTTTAGCAAAAGCGAATCAAGCGCTTGGGACACTTGAAAAGTACAAGGCGGTATTAGACGAATCGATTACAAGTCTCAGTGCATTAGAGTTTGAAGAGCAAGTAACTCATACAGATGTGCTGCAGTCGCTTCATCGTACAGAAATGGTTCTGCGTATTAAAAATGAAATTTTGAGCTATATTAGCGAGTTAGGAACAGAAGGAAGACTAATCCGGCTCCAAATGAATGAACTACTTTCCCACTTAGAGGAAGAAGCAACTTTATTAATCAAAGATTATATGTATGACCTCAGCTTTGACCCTTACCGAGTAATTGAACGCATGCAGCAGCCGTCAAATAATGTTCTTCTCGATGACCAAACGCTCCTTCGCTTAATGGGATATCCTATGTATACAAGCTTTGAAGACAGCGTTATTCCTAGAGGGTATCGAATGCTTCATAAAATTCCAAGACTTCCATCGATTATTATTGAAAATCTCATTGATGAATTAGGGGATTTAAAAACGATAGCAGATGCATCGGTAGAAGAATTGGATGAGGTAGAAGGCATCGGTGAAATTCGAGCAAGAAAAATCAGAGAAGGCCTAAAAAGACTAAAAGAGCAGCATCTTACAAACCGTCAGCTATAGGATATTAATTGACATTAAATGTTTGATTCATTAAGATATTGTGAAAATACAAAAAAAGTGACAGTTTGTTTACAAATTCTGTTTTTTGGTTAAATAACAGGTTTCAATCATTGTAAACTGTTTATAATGATAAAGGGAGGTGAAGGCGTGTTAAAACGTTTTGTACAGTTATTTTTTATTATTACAGGTGGTACATTGGGCGTCTTTTTTATACCTGAACTTATTCAATTATTAAATCTGCAAGATGTAGCATTTCTAGAAAAGCCTTACGTCGATGCAATACTAGGAGCCATTTTGTTTTTCCTTGTCACGTTTTGGATTGTTGATTATATAGTTGAATTAATTCGCCGAGTGGAAGAGGCGTTACTGAAGGCGCCTGTAACGGATGTGCTTTTTGGGAGCTTAGGATTGATTTTAGGGCTTATTGTGGCCTACTTGGTCGGAGCTTTTTTAGGCAGAATTCAACTTCAAGTAGTAAGTACCATTTTACCAATCTTTCTAAGTATTCTTTTAGGTTACTTAGGGTTTCAAGTCGGGTTTAAAAAACGTGATGAACTTGTAAGCGTGTTTTCGATGCCGGCTCGAATTGGGAAGAAAAAAGGACAAGAAGAAACAGATAACGAAGAATCATTAAAGTCTCTTAAGATTTTAGATACAAGCGTTATTATTGACGGCCGTATCGCAGATATTTGTCAAACAGGATTTTTAGACGGAACGATTGTTATTCCACGCTTTGTGCTTGAGGAACTTCAGCATATTGCTGATTCGTCGGATGTTTTAAAACGAAACAGAGGTAGACGAGGTCTAGATATTCTAAACCGTATTCAAAAAGAACTGGCAATGAAGGTAGAAATTTATGAAGGCGATTTCGAAGACATTCAAGAAGTAGACAGCAAGCTGGTTAAATTGGCAAAGCTGACTTCCGGTTTGGTCGTGACAAACGATTTTAATTTAAATAAAGTATGTGAACTTCAAAATGTTGGCGTTTTAAATATCAATGACTTAGCAAATGCCGTCAAGCCAATTGTACTTCCAGGAGAAGAAATGAACGTATTGGTTATAAAAGACGGCAAAGAGCACAATCAAGGTATTGCCTATCTTGATGACGGTACAATGATCGTGGTAGAGGAAGGAAGAAATTATATTGGAAAGCAAATTGATGTACTGGTGACGAGCGTACTCCAAACCTCAGCAGGCCGTATGATTTTTGCGAAACCCAAGTTATTAGAAAAAGCACTGTGACGTAACAGGTAAAGGGAGTATACCTATGAAGTATGAAATTATCGTGTTAGCTGCAGGTCAGGGGAAGCGAATGAAAGCGGGGCGGAACAAACAATTTTTAACTATTCAAAACGTTCCGCTTATCATTCATACGCTGCAAAAATTCGAACAAGATCCTTGGTGCAGTGGAATTGTACTAGTCGTAAACGAAAAAGAAGTGGAGATTTTTGAAGAGTTATTAATCGAATATCCAATTCAAAAGGTTCAATCATTGACAGCTGGAGGCGATGAACGTCAACATAGCGTTTATAATGGCCTTAAAAGTTTAAAGCAGGCTCAGATGGTATTAATTCATGATGGCGCTCGTCCATTTGTTCAACAAAACACAATCCATGAGTTAGTAGAAAAAGCTGCTAGTGATAAGGCTGCTGTGCTGGCTGTTCCAGTAAAAGACACAATTAAGCGTGTAGAACGGGGTACTGTCATTGAAACAGTTGAGCGCTCTAGCTTGTGGGCTATTCAAACGCCGCAGGCTTTTCTTTTTGATGTAGTAATGGATGCACACGAAAAAGCAAAAACAAATGAATACTTAGGCACCGATGATGCAAGCTTAGTAGAAAAAGCGGGGCAAAAAGTATCGATTGTAGAGGGAAATTACGATAATATAAAACTAACAACACCAGAAGATTTGTTATATGCAGAAGCCATATTAACAAAGCTAAACAGGACTGAAGGAGTGGGAAAATGAACATTCGCGTAGGACAAGGTTTCGACGTACATGAATTTGCAGAAGGAAGACCTTTAATCATCGGCGGTTTAGAAATTCCGTATGAAAAAGGATTATTAGGCCATTCAGATGCAGATGTGCTGTTGCATACAATCGCAGATGCCTTATTAGGAGCGGCGGCTAAAGGAGATATCGGAAAGCATTTTCCGGATACAGACCCTGAATTTAAAGATGCTGATTCAGCAAAGCTTCTTCAACACGTATGGAAACTACTAAAAGATGAAGGCTATGAATTAAGCAATGTAGATTGCACAATTATCGCGCAAAAACCTAAAATGGCTCCTTACATTGAACCAATGAGAGAGCGCATTGCGCAGCTGTTAGAAGCAAGCATTTCTCAAATTAACGTCAAGGCAACAACAACAGAAAAGTTAGGTTTTACGGGACGTGAAGAAGGAATTGCCGCCCAAGCAGCCGTTTTAGTTTATCAAAAATAAAAACAGTTGACTTTGACAGATACCTATTTGGTGATAAAATTAGAACATGTCTAAAACATATAAATACATACTATAAGTAATATTAAATTGGAGGTCATCTTAGTTATGTCAAGCGAAGTAAGAGTTCGTTATGCCCCGAGTCCAACTGGACATCTTCATATAGGGAATGCAAGAACAGCACTATTTAATTATTTATTTGCACGAAATCAAAACGGTAAATTTATTATCCGTATTGAAGATACAGATCAAAAGCGTAATATCGAAGGCGGAGAAGAAAGTCAGCTGCGCTATTTAAAATGGTTAGGTATTGAATGGGATGAGAGTATCGACGTAGGCGGCGAGTACGGTCCTTACCGCCAGTCTGAACGTACGGAAATCTATCAAAAATATACGGAAGAACTTCTTGAAAAAGGATTAGCTTATCACTGTTACTGTACGTCAGAAGAGCTTGAAAAAGAGCGTGAAGAACAGCAGGCGAATAGTCAAATGCCGCGCTATTCAGGTAAATGCCGTAACTTAACAGCTGAACAGCGTGCTGAACTAGAAGCAGAAGGCCGTGAGCCAAGCATTCGCTTCCGTGTTCCTAGTAACACAGAAATTAAATGGAATGATATTGTCAAAGATGAAGTATCATTTGAGTCTGAAGGCATTGGTGACTTCGTTATTGTGAAAAAAGACGGTACACCAACATATAATTACGCTGTAGCCATTGATGATTATCTAATGAAGATGACACATGTTCTACGCGGAGATGACCATATTTCTAATACACCGAAGCAAATTCTTGTGTATGAAGCTTTAGGCTGGACGCCTCCTGTATTTGGTCATATGACATTAATCGTAAATGAAAATCGCCGTAAACTAAGTAAACGTGATGAGTCAATCATTCAGTTTATTGAGCAATATAAAGAATTAGGCTACTTGCCGGAAGCACTGTTTAATTTTATTACAATGCTTGGCTGGTCACCTGTGGGAGAAGAAGAAATCTTCTCTAAAGAACAGTTCATTGAAATTTTTGACCCAGCTCGTTTATCAAAATCTCCAGCACTATTTGATACAAGCAAATTACGTTGGATGAACAACCAATACATGAAACAATTGGATTTAGACGAGGTAGTAGCTTTATCAGTTCCTCACTTAGTGAAAGCTGGAAAAGTTGAAGAAACGCGCAATGCTGAAACAGAACAATGGGTACGTGACTTAGTCGCTCTATACCAAGAACAAATGAGCTTTGGCGCTGAGATTGTTGAACTTACTGAAATGTTCTTTAAGAAAGAAATTGATTACAGTGAAGAAGCAAAAGCAGTGCTTGCTGAAGAGCAAGTACCGGAAGTGTTAAAAGCATTTGCTGAAGAGATTTCTTCCTTAGAAGAATTCAGCGCTGATGAAATTAAGGCAGCAACAAAGGCTGTACAAAAAGCAACAGGTCAAAAAGGTAAAAAACTATTTATGCCAATTCGTGTAGCAACAACAGGCGAAACACACGGTCCTGAGCTTCCAAAAGCTATTTCTCTTTTAGGAAAAGAAACAGTTTTAGCTCGTTTAGAAAGCATTTATAGTTAACAAATTTCTATTTTGCCCATATGATAAAATAATCAAATATGGATATCGTTGAGAAGGAAGAGTAGGCAAGTTCATTGCATATCAGAGAGGGTTATCACCGGCTGAAAGTAACCTATGACAAAACTTGTTGAAGTGCGCCTTTGAGTCTTTTGTTGAATGCTACTAAGTAAGTAGGCAAAAGCGGGTACTTTCACGTTATGAGAGAAGAGTTGGGATCGTTTGTTGATCCAAACAGAGTGGAACCGCGTATATACGTCTCTGTGTCATTTGACATAGGGGCGTTTTTTTATACAATCAATGAGTAGATAGAGGAATAGCGGAATTGGGGTGAGATGATGCTAAAGTTGTTAAAGGAAGACATTGAGGCCATATTTGAACAAGATCCTGCAGCAAGAAGTTATATTGAAGTGATATTAACCTATTCGGGGTTGCATGCTATTTGGGCACATAGATTAGCTCACGGGCTTTTTAAAAGAAAGTGGTTTTTTCTGGCACGTGTAATCTCACAAATTAGCCGATTCTTCACAGGGATTGAAATTCATCCGGGTGCGAAAATTGGCCGCCGATTTTTTATTGACCACGGAATGGGAATTGTTATTGGGGAAACGTGCGAAATTGGAGATAATGTAACAGTATATCAAGGAGTAACACTTGGAGGAACAGGGAAAGAAAAAGGAAAGCGTCACCCGACGATCGAAGACAATGTCTTAATTGCAACAGGTGCTAAAGTACTAGGGTCGATTACGATTCATGCGCACTCCAAAATTGGAGCAGGCTCAGTTGTGTTAAATGACGTCCCAGAAAACTCAACGGTTGTTGGTATCCCTGGCCGAGTCGTCATTCAAAATGGTGTCCGGATTCCAAAAGATTTGAATCATCAAGATTTGCCAGATCCAGATGCAGAGCGTTTCAAACAGCTAGAGAAAGAAATTTTACACCTGCAAAATCAATTAAAGGAATTAAAAGAAGGGAAGATTCACCATGGCAATTAAGCTATATAACACGTTAACACGTCAAAAAGAGATGTTTGTACCGCTGGAAGAAAACAAAGTCAAAATGTACGTGTGCGGACCAACCGTGTATAACTATATTCATATTGGAAATGCGCGTCCTGCAATCGTATTTGATACGGTGCGCCGCTATTTAGAATTTAGAGGGTACGATGTCGAGTATGTCTCAAACTTCACAGATGTGGATGATAAATTAATTAAGGCAGCAAAAGAGTTAGGAGAAGATGTTCCAACGATCGCAAACCGCTTTATCGATGCCTACTTTGAAGATACGTCAGCTCTTGGATGCAAGCATGCCGATGTGCATCCACGCGTAACTGAAAATATGGATATCATTATTGAGTTCATTGATGAACTGGTGAAAAAAGGATATGCATATGAGTCAGAGGGTGATGTATACTATCGTACACGTAAGTTTGAAGGATACGGAAAATTATCACATCAGTCTATTGATGAATTGCAATCCGGTGCTCGTATCGAAGTTGGAGAAAAGAAAGAAGATCCATTAGACTTTACTCTTTGGAAAGCAACCAAAGATGGAGAGATCGCATGGGATAGCCCTTGGGGTCAAGGAAGACCAGGCTGGCATATCGAGTGCTCTGCGATGGCACGCAAGTATTTAGGTGATACAATTGATATCCACGCAGGCGGTCAGGATTTAGCTTTCCCTCATCACGAAAATGAAATTGCCCAATCAGAAGCGCTCACTGGGAAATCGTTTGCGAAATACTGGCTTCATAACGGATATATCAATATTGATAATGAAAAGATGTCTAAATCACTAGGGAACTTCGTGTTAGTTCATGACATTATTAAAAAGCATGATCCTTCCCTACTTCGATTCTTTATTTTATCTGTTCACTATCGTCACCCAATTAACTATAACGAAGAAATTTTAGAGAATACGCGCAAAGGGTTTGAGCGTCTGCAAACAGCTTACGGCAACTTAACTCACCGTCTAGAGGCAGCAACAAATCTTCAAGAAGATGCTTCAGAATGGTTCGAAAAGCTAAAAGAGCTTCGCGAAACGTTTGTTGAAGAGATGGATGATGATTTTAATACGGCAAATGCCATTTCTGTTCTGTTCGAGCTAGCAAAGCAAGCTAACTTGTATTTGTTAGAACAAACAACGTCTACAGATGTAATTGAAGCTTTTATTAAAGAATTTAAAGAATTAGGTGCTGCAATAGGCATTAGGTTTGGAGAAGCTGAACTTCTAGACGAAGAAATTGATCAATTGATCCAAGATCGTATTCAGGCTCGTAAAGATCGTAATTTCCAATTAGCAGATCAAATTCGAGATGAATTAAAGGCTAAAAATATTATTTTAGAAGATACGGCACAAGGAACAAGATGGAAAAGAGGATAATAGTGTTATGAGCAGCAGTAAATTAGATGTAAAACAGCTAAATAGCTTAGCTCTTGCTTATATGGGTGATGCGGTGTTTGATTTACATGTTCGCCGCCACCTGCTGTTGTTAGGGACAGTGCGCCCTAACCAGCTTCATAATAAAGCTAAAAAATACGTATCAGCAAAAGCACAAGCGCAAATCGTATATTATTTTAAAAATGAAAACTTTTTTACTGAAGAAGAAGAAGGTGTGCTGCGCCGAGGACGCAATGCAAAGTCCGGTACAGTCCCTAAAAACACAGATGTGCAAACGTATCGCTACAGTACGGCATTTGAAGCGGTCGTAGGCTATTTGTATCTCTTAGGTGAGGAAGAAAGAATGATGGAACTTATTACTAAAGCTATCTCTTTCGTCGATGAAGGAGAGGGAGGAATGAATCATGGAACATGAATTTATCATTGGACGTAATCCGGTCCTAGAAGCCCTAAAGTCTGGGCGCGACATTAACAAACTATGGATTGCCGAAGGATCGCAAGGCGGTTCTATGGGACAAATCACGCAGTTAGCAAAACGTAATGGTGTATTGGTGCAGTTTGTACCAAAAAAGAAAATTGAGCAAATGGTAGACGGTATTCATCAAGGAGTAGCTGCACAAGTTGCTGCTTATCAGTATGCAGAGTTAGATGATTTATTTAACTTAGCGGAAAAACGTAATGAAAGTCCGTTTTTTCTTCTGTTAGATGAGCTTGAAGATCCCCATAATTTAGGTTCTATTATGCGAACAGCCGATGCCGTTGGCGCACACGGTATTATTATTCCAAAGCGCCGTTCAGTTGGATTAACAGCCACTGTAGCTAAGGCCTCTACAGGAGCGATTGAACATGTTCCCGTAGCAAGGGTAACAAACCTATCAAGGACGATTGATGAATTAAAAGATCGAGGCGTATGGATTGTTGGAACAGATGCGAAAGAAAGCGATGATTACCGCAACTTAGATGGAGGTATGCCGCTTACGTTAGTGATTGGAAGCGAAGGAAAAGGCATGAGTCGTTTGATTCGTGAAAAATGCGACTTCCTTGTACAGCTTCCAATGGTTGGGCATGTTACATCGTTAAATGCATCTGTAGCAGCTAGTCTTCTCATGTATGAGGTTTACCGAAAACGCCATCCTCTAGGTGAATAAGAATGGATATTCTACTGGTGGATGGTTATAACATGATAGGTGCGTGGCCCGACCTAAGAAAGCTTAGAGATAATGATTTAGCCGGTGCTCGAGACCTGTTAATCGAAAAGATGGCAGAGTATCAAGCATATATGGGTTATCGTGTCATTATTGTCTTCGATGCTCATATGGTCGAAGGAATTGAAAAGAAGGCAAAAAATCATAAGGTTGACGTTGTATTTACAAGAGAAAATGAAACAGCGGATGAGTACATTGAAAAGCTGGCTCAAGAGCTAAACAATGTAAAGACACAGATTCATGTTGCTACATCTGATTTTACGGAGCAGTGGGCAATCTTTGGACAAGGTGCGCTTAGAATTTCTGCTCGAGAATTGTACAACGAAATTGAGCAAATTGAGAAACATATTAATCTTGATGTGAAGTCTATTCAAAATCAAAAGCCAGCGGCACGCATTCAACTTTCCAATCAAGTAGCCGAAATTTTCGAAAAATGGCGTCGGGGACAGCGGTGAGGTTATTGACGGTACGGAATTAGCTACTGTATAATATTTCTATCTACTGTGCGGTCGGGGGGATCGATATGGGCGATAATTATGGGAGAAAACTGCATGCTCATTTCGAACAACAAGAGGATGAAACAGTTGTCGATCTTGTGCATAAAGGCGATATTGACGCATTAGAGTATTTGATTCATAAATACAAAAACTTTGTGCGAGCAAAGGCGCGGTCATATTTTTTAATTGGGGCAGACCGTGAAGATATTGTACAAGAAGGTATGATAGGGTTATATAAGGCAATTAGAGATTTTAGAGAAGATAAGCTAACTTCGTTTAAAGCTTTTGCTGAACTTTGCATTACCAGGCAAATTATTACCGCTATTAAAACCGCAACAAGGCAAAAACATATTCCATTAAACTCTTATGTATCATTGGACAAGCCAATATATGATGAAGAGTCCGACCGAACCTTAATGGATGTTATTTCGGGGACAAAAGTAGCAAATCCAGAAGAGTTGCTCATTAATCGAGAGAAGTTTGATGATATTGAATTAAAGATGGCTGAACTGTTAAGTGATCTGGAGCGAAAAGTTCTCGTTCTTTATTTAGATGGTCAATCTTATCAAGAGATTTCAGAAGAGTTAAACCGCCACGTCAAATCCATCGATAATGCACTTCAGCGTGTGAAGAGGAAATTAGAGCGCTACCTCGAGATTCGTGAAATCACAATGTAGCCTTCTATCCTCATATTGACATGCTAAGAAAGTCTGTGATACTTTTTTATAGACATTATCACTCTATAGGTGGTTGACATTATGCGTAAAAAAGTTGTACTTGCGTGTGTGCAATGCGCTAGTCGTAACTATACGACTATGAAAAACACACAGCAAAACGAAGAGCGTTTAGAAATGAAGAAGTTTTGCAAAACGTGTAACGCACATACGATTCATCGTGAAACAAAGTAGATCAATAATCTGCACAGACTAATACCCCTTTTAATTTATTGGAGGTTACAAACATGAACCGTGTAGGAAATTTCTTGCGTGATGTTGGGCGTGAGATGAAGAAGGTAAGTTGGCCTAAAAAAAATGAGCTAACTCGTTATACAATTACTGTTATTTCTACAGTTGTATTTATGACACTCTTTTTTGTAGTAGTTGATTACGGAATTTCGTCACTTATTCGTTTAATCCCTTGAATAAATTGACTTAAATCATGGTATAATAAAGCTAAATTATGTTTTTTTCAGAAAAGCCCGGAGACGGGTTTTTTAATTTGCTTTAAGAATGATTGTGCTAGGAGTCAACTATTTTCCTAGTGCGTTGTCTGTGCAATAGATTAGGACATCTTATTTTATAGTGAGCTGGGAGGGAAGGACGTATAGTCCTCAGAAATGGAGAAAAATTGGTATGTAGTCCATACTTATTCTGGATATGAAAATAAAGTAAAAACAAATTTAGAAAAGCGCGTAGAAACAATGGGTATGCAAGATAAAATTTTCCGCGTTGTTGTTCCTGAAGAAGAAGAAAGAGAAATTAAGAACAACAAAGAAAAGATTACAAAGAAAAAAGTATTTCCAGGGTACGTGTTAGTTGAAATCATCATGACGGATGATTCATGGTATGTAGTTCGTAATACACCTGGCGTTACGGGCTTTGTAGGTTCAGCAGGTTCTGGATCAAAGCCAACTGCTCTTCTACCAGAAGAAGTAGAAATGATCTTAAAACAAATGGGCATGGACGAGAAGCATGCTGACTTTGACTTTGAACTAAAAGAAACAGTATTGGTTCAAGAAGGTCCGTTTGCAAACTTCGAAGGTACCATTGAAGAAATCGATACAGATAAACGTAAAGTTAAGGTTCATGTGGATATGTTCGGAAGACAAACGCCAGTAGAGCTAGACTTTACACAAATTGAAAAAATATAATCTGTAAGACCTTGCAATTCATGAAGTTTAATGTTAATATTTCATAAGTCAGTATGTCTCAAAACTAGAGACTAAAACAACTATTTCTTTATTTTATATATAAAGAACATTGAGTGGGAGGGCATCGCCCTATTACCACATCACGGACTTAAGGAGGTGTGTCTCGTGGCTAAAAAAGTAATTAAACTTGTTAAGTTACAAATTCCTGCAGGTAAAGCAAATCCAGCGCCACCAGTTGGTCCTGCATTAGGTCAAGCCGGTGTTAACATCATGGGTTTCTGTAAGGAGTTTAACGCTCGCACAGCTGATCAAGCTGGTCTTATCATTCCTGTTGAAATCACGGTATTTGAAGACCGTTCATTTACATTTATTACGAAAACTCCACCTGCTGCTGTACTACTTAAGAAAGCGGCTGGTATTGAGTCTGGTTCTGGTGAACCAAACCGTAATAAAGTTGCAACAGTCAAGCGTGACAAAGTGCGTGAGATTGCTGAAACTAAAATGCCTGACTTAAACGCTGCTAGCGTTGAATCTGCAATGCGCATGGTAGAAGGTACAGCGCGCAGTATGGGAATCGTAGTTGAAGACTAATTCCATTTGATTGGGTGTTAGAAGGTTGCGAGAAATGGAAGTTTTCCTATGCTCGCAACCTTTATTAGTGGGAGGTTATTCCGTTAAAACCACATAAGGAGGAAACAAAAATGGCTAAAAAAGGTAAAAAGTACGTTGAAGCTGCTAAGCTTGTAGATCGTACACAAACTTATTCAGTACAAGAAGCGATTGAATTAGTAAAGAAAACAAACACAACTAAATTTGATGCAACTGTAGAAGTAGCATTCCGTTTAGGAGTTGACCCTAAGAAAGCTGACCAACAAATTCGTGGTGCAGTAGTACTACCAAACGGTACAGGTAAAACTCAACGTGTATTAGTATTCGCTAAAGGCGAAAAAGCTAAAGAAGCTGAAGCTGCAGGTGCTGACTACGTTGGCGATGCTGACTACATCAACAAAATCCAACAAGGTTGGTTCGAGTTCGATGTAATCGTAGCTACTCCAGACATGATGGGTGAAGTTGGTAAACTTGGTCGTGTATTAGGACCTAAAGGTTTAATGCCAAACCCTAAAACTGGTACAGTAACATTTGATGTTCAAAAAGCAGTTAACGAAATCAAAGCTGGTAAAGTAGAATACCGTGTTGATAAAGCTGGTAACATCCACGTACCAATCGGTAAAGTATCTTTCGAAGAGAGCAAGTTAGTTGAAAACTTCACTACAATCTTCGAAACTATGGTAAAAGCTAAGCCGGCAGCAGCAAAAGGCACATACATGAAGAACGTAGCTGTTACTTCAACAATGGGCCCTGGTATCAAAGTTGATACTGCTTCATTCTCTGCTTAATAAATTTGGAAATAAATCGGTGTTGACTTTTTGAAAGTCCCTGATTATAATAGATAATGTTGTTAAAAAGAATAACATTTGTACCGTAGACAGTAGGTGCTGCAAAGCTTAATTTCCTACCGAGGTGTGTGAGATAAATTAGTGAAACGTTATGGTTCGCTTACTACACCTCCATGTCTTTATTGTCATGGAGGTTTTTTATTGCACCTTGTCTGAGTGTACGGAAGGAAATCTACAGGAGGTGTAAAGATGAGCAACGTAATTGAACAAAAGAAACAAGTCGTAGACGAAATTGCTGAAAAACTTCAAGCGAGTAACTCAATAGTTGTCGTTGACTACCGTGGTTTGAATGTTGCTGAAGTTACTGAACTTCGTAAGCAATTACGTGAAGCAGGCATTGAGTTCAAAGTTTACAAAAACACTTTAACTCGCCGTGCTGTAGAAAAACTTGAACTAACAGATCTTAATGATGCGTTAGTAGGTCCAAATGCAATCGCATTTGGTGGAGAAGATGTTGTTGCTCCAGCTAAAATTCTAAACAACTTCGCGAAAGAACACGAAGCGTTAGAAATTAAAGCTGGTGTAATTGAAGGTAATGTTGCATCTGTTGAAGAAATTAAAGCACTTGCAGAACTACCATCTCGCGAAGGCTTACTTTCTATGTTGCTTAGCGTGCTTCAAGCTCCAATTCGCAACCTTGCTCTTGCTACAAAAGCTGTGGCAGATCAAAAAGAAGAACAAGGTGCATAATCTAGTCTGTTATATATAACACAATCACAAGGAGGAAATTAACAATGACTCAAGAACAAATCATTGAAGCAGTTAAAAATATGACTGTTTTAGAACTTAACGATTTAGTAAAAGCAATCGAAGAAGAATTTGGCGTAACTGCTGCTGCTCCTGTAGCTGTAGCTGGCGGTGCTGCTGGTGAAGCTGCTGCTGAGAAAACTGAATTTGACCTAGTACTTGAAAGTGCTGGCGGACAAAAAATCAAAGTTATCAAAGTAGTACGTGAAATCACGGGTCTTGGCTTAAAAGAAGCTAAAGAAATCGTTGATAACGCTCCAAAAGCTCTTAAAGAAGGTATTTCTAAAGAAGAAGCTGAAGAAGCAAAAGCTAAACTTGAAGAAGTTGGCGCTTCTGTAGAAGTTAAGTAATTATTGCTTAACAACTGATATAAAAAAGCTCGCTTGTACAAGCGAGCTTTTTTGCTTCTGTCATCCTTTTCATTTATAGTAAAGAAGAACATATTGATTAGGAGGTTCTATTTTGACAGAACATTATTTTTCTAATACACCATCGTCTGCAAGTAATGAAGAGCGCTTTTCATTTGAATTGAGAGGAACCTCTTTTTCATTTACGAGTGACCGCGGTGTTTTTTCAAAAAAAGAGATCGATTTTGGATCGCGCCTGTTAATTGAAACGTTTCAAATGCCTGAGAGTCCCGGCCCGCTTCTGGATGTTGGATGCGGATATGGCCCGATTGGGTTGGCGCTTGCAAAAGAGGACAGCCAAAGAAACGTTCATATGGTCGATGTTAATGAACGTGCATTAGCACTAGCTCAAAAAAATGCTGAAGCTAATTCAGTATCAAATGTTTCAATCTATCAAAGCTCTTGCTACGAAAATGTGAAGGAAACGAATTTTGCAGCTATTCTTAGTAATCCGCCGATCCGTGCGGGTAAAAAAGTTGTTCATGAAATCCTAGAAAAATCATTAGATCACCTTGCTGACCAAGGAGAACTTTGGATTGTGATTCAGAAAAAGCAAGGTGCGCCATCTGCTCTTGCGAAATTAGAATCTCTATTTAATGAAGTAGAAGTAGTAGAAAAGAAAAAAGGGTATTATATCATATGTGCTAAAAAATGTTGACTAATATTTTTTAGTATGTTAGCATTATAAAATGCCAATATATAAATATTCCATATAAGCTCGGGTTATACATAAAATAAAAGGTATAATTTTGAATTATATGGGAAAAACTAATAAAATCAATAGTACGTTTTTATGAAATTGTGGTTTTCTATTTAAAGAGACCATTTTTCTTTTGTTCAATAATAAACATATGGTTTATTATATATTTTGAATAATAACGCTTGATTTGAGGGGTGAATCAGTTGACAGGTCAACTAGTTCAGTATGGACGCCACCGCCAACGCAGAAGTTATGCTCGTATTAGTGAAGTTTTAGAGTTACCGAACTTAATCGAGATTCAAACGGCTTCATACCAATGGTTTTTAGATGAAGGTTTACGAGAAATGTTCCAAGATATTTCTCCAATTGATGATTTTACAGGTAACTTATCACTAGAATTTATTGATTACAGCTTAGGTGAGCCAAAGTATTCAGTAGGAGAGTCTAAAGAACGTGATGTAACTTATGCAGCACCTCTTCGTGTTAAGGTGCGGTTAATTAATAAAGAAACAGGTGAAGTAAAAGACCAAGATGTGTTCATGGGAGATTTCCCATTGATGACCGAAACAGGTACCTTTGTAATTAACGGTGCTGAGCGTGTTATCGTATCACAGTTGGTTCGTTCACCAAGTGTTTACTATAGTGGAAAGCTTGATAAAAACGGTAAAAAAGGATATACAGCAACTGTTATCCCTAACCGTGGTGCATGGCTAGAATATGAAACTGATGCAAAAGATGTAGTATACGTGCGTATTGATCGTACTCGTAAACTGCCAGTAACAGTGCTGTTACGCGCGCTAGGTTTCGGTTCTGACCAAGAGATTATCGATTTAATCGGTGATAATGAATACATCCGTAATACGCTTGAAAAAGATAATACGGAAACAACGGAAAAAGCGCTATTAGAAATCTATGAGCGTTTACGTCCGGGTGAACCACCGACAGTTGAGAATGCGAAGTCTCTATTAGTATCTCGCTTCTTTGATCCAAAACGATATGACTTAGCGAACGTAGGTCGCTATAAAATTAATAAAAAGCTTCATATCAAACATCGCTTATTTAATCAAAAGCTAGCTGAAACATTAGTTGATCCTGAAACAGGTGAAATTATTGCAGAAAAAGGCGCAATGATTGACCGCCGTCTGCTAGATCGCTTGATTCCGATGCTTGAAGGTGGAGTAAACTTCAAAACTTATAGTCCGGTTGGTGGAGTAGTAGAAGACGATGTTACATTACAATCTATTAAGATTTATGCGCCAAATGATCCAGAAGGTGAAAAAATCATCACTGTATCAGGTAACGCATATGTAACAGAAGAAGTTAAAAATATCACACCTGCTGATATTTTAGCATCAATCAGTTACTTCTTTAACTTGCTTCATCAAGTAGGAGACACAGATGATATCGACCACTTAGGTAATCGTCGTCTGCGTTCTGTAGGTGAATTGTTACAAAACCAATTCCGTATCGGTTTATCTCGTATGGAACGTGTTGTTCGTGAAAGAATGTCAATTCAAGACACGAATACAATCACACCTCAACAATTAATTAATATTCGCCCAGTTATTGCGGCGATTAAAGAGTTCTTTGGAAGTTCTCAATTATCACAGTTCATGGATCAAACGAATCCATTAGGCGAATTGACGCACAAACGTCGTCTTTCAGCTCTAGGACCTGGTGGTTTAACGCGTGAGCGCGCTGGTTTCGAAGTGCGTGACGTTCACTACTCCCACTATGGCCGTATGTGTCCGATTGAAACACCAGAGGGTCCGAATATCGGGTTAATCAACTCACTATCTTCTTATGCAAAAGTAAACAAATTCGGTTTCATCGAAACACCTTACCGTCGTATCGATCCTGAAACAGGTAAAGTGACAGAGCGAATTGACTACTTAACAGCTGATGAAGAAGATAACTATGTTGTAGCCCAAGCGAACGCTCGTCTAGGTGATGATGGTTCATTCTTAGATGAAAATGTCGTTGCACGTTTCCGTGGAGAAAACACGGTTATCCGTCGCGATCGTTTAGACTATATGGATGTATCACCAAAACAAGTTGTATCTGCCGCTACAGCATGTATCCCATTCTTAGAGAACGATGACTCTAACCGTGCATTAATGGGTGCGAACATGCAACGTCAAGCAGTACCTTTATTAAATCCTGAAGCACCAATCGTAGGTACAGGTATGGAATACGTATCTGGTAAAGACTCTGGTGCAGCCGTGATTTGTAAATATCCTGGCGTTGTAGAGCGCGTAGAAGCAAAACAAATTTTTGTTCGCCGCTATGAAGAAGTAGACGGACAAAAAGTTAAAGGTAACTTAGATCAATACAAATTATTAAAATTTGTTCGTTCTAACCAAGGTACTTGTTACAACCAGCGTCCAATTGTTTCAGTTGGCGACGAAGTAGTAAAAGGTGAGATCTTAGCCGACGGTCCTTCAATGGAAAAAGGTGAGCTTGCTTTAGGACGAAACGTAATGGTTGGTTTCATGACATGGGATGGTTACAACTATGAGGATGCCATCATCATGAGTGAACGCCTTGTGAAAGACGATGTATATACGTCTGTTCATATTGAAGAATATGAATCTGAGTCTCGTGATACGAAGCTTGGACCTGAAGAAATTACGCGTGACATTCCAAACGTAGGTGAAGATGCTCTTCGCAACTTAGATGAGCGTGGAATCATCCGCATTGGTGCAGAAGTAAAAGACGGAGATCTTTTAGTTGGTAAAGTAACGCCAAAAGGTGTAACAGAACTAACAGCTGAAGAACGTCTTCTACACGCTATTTTCGGTGAAAAAGCGCGTGAAGTTCGTGATACTTCTCTTCGTGTACCGCACGGCGGCGGTGGAATCATTCTTGATGTTAAAGTCTTCAACCGTGAAGATGGCGACGAATTACCACCAGGTGTAAACCAATTAGTCCGTGTATATATTGTTCAGAAGCGTAAAATTTCTGAAGGTGACAAAATGGCCGGTCGTCACGGTAACAAAGGTGTAATTTCACGTATTCTACCTGAAGAAGATATGCCTTACCTACCAGACGGTACGCCAATTGACATCATGTTAAACCCATTAGGGGTACCATCTCGTATGAACATCGGTCAGGTGCTAGAGCTTCATTTAGGTATGGCTGCTCGTAAGCTTGGCATTCACGTTGCGTCTCCAGTATTTGATGGTGCGCGTGAGGAAGATGTTTGGGCAACAATCGAAGAAGCTGGCATGTCTCGTGATGCTAAAACAGTTCTATATGATGGTCGAACAGGTGAACCATTCGATAACCGTGTATCAGTAGGAATCATGTATATGATCAAACTTGCTCACATGGTAGACGATAAACTTCACGCTCGTTCTACTGGACCATACTCACTTGTTACACAACAACCACTTGGTGGTAAAGCGCAGTTCGGTGGACAGCGTTTTGGTGAGATGGAGGTATGGGCACTTGAAGCATACGGTGCTGCTTACACATTACAAGAGATCTTAACAGTGAAATCAGATGACGTAGTAGGTCGTGTGAAAACATACGAAGCAATTGTTAAAGGTGAAAACATTCCAGAACCTGGCATACCTGAATCGTTCAAAGTATTAATTAAAGAACTACAAAGTTTAGGTATGGATGTGAAGATGCTTTCTGCTGACGAGCAAGAAATTGATATCATGGACTCAGAAGAGGACCATGAGCAACCAACAGAATCAATTATTGCAGATAACGAAGAAAGCCTTTCTGAAGGACAAAAAGATCCTGTCACAAAAGAGTAAGGAATTACTTTCATATAAACGTTAAGGGAAAAAACCTGTAGATTAAAAGGGAGGTAGGCTCCTTGCTAGATGTAAATAACTTTGAGTATATGAAAATCGGTCTAGCTTCGCCAGATAAAATTCGTTCTTGGTCGTACGGTGAGGTAAAAAAACCTGAAACGATCAACTATCGTACGTTAAAACCTGAAAAAGACGGCTTATTCTGTGAGCGTATTTTTGGTCCACAAAAGGACTGGGAATGTCACTGCGGAAAATATAAGCGCGTTCGTTATAAAGGTGTTGTATGTGATCGTTGTGGCGTAGAAGTTACGCGCGCAAAAGTTCGTCGTGAACGCATGGGTCACATCGAGCTAGCTGCACCTGTTTCTCATATTTGGTACTTTAAAGGTATTCCTAGCCGCATGGGACTTGTCTTAGACATGTCCCCTCGTGCGCTAGAGGAAATCATTTATTTTGCTTCTTATGTAGTAACAGATGCTGGTAATACACCACTTGAAAAGAAACAGCTTTTATCAGAGAAAGAATACCGTGCGTATCGTGAGAAGTACGGACAAACTTTCCATGCGGCAATGGGTGCTGAAGCTGTTAAAAAATTATTGCATGACATCGATCTTGATAAAGAAGTAGATGCTTTGAAAGAAGAATTGAAAACTGCTCAAGGTCAACGTCGTACACGTGCTATCAAACGTTTAGAAGTACTAGAGGCTTTCCGTCATTCTGGTAACGAACCTTCTTGGATGATTTTAGACGTTCTACCGGTTATTCCGCCAGAACTTCGTCCAATGGTTCAATTAGATGGTGGACGCTTTGCTACGTCTGATCTAAATGATTTATATCGCCGTGTAATTAACCGCAACAACCGCTTAAAGCGTTTATTAGACCTTGGAGCTCCTAGCATTATCGTTCAAAACGAAAAGCGTATGCTTCAAGAAGCTGTAGATGCATTAATCGATAATGGTCGTCGCGGCCGTCCGGTAACAGGACCAGGTAACCGTCCATTAAAATCCCTTTCTCACATGTTAAAAGGTAAGCAAGGTCGCTTCCGTCAAAACTTATTAGGTAAACGTGTTGACTACTCTGGCCGTTCGGTAATCGTTGTAGGTCCGAACTTAAAGATGTATCAATGTGGTCTTCCAAAAGAAATGGCGTTAGAGCTTTTCAAACCTTTCGTAATGAAAGAGCTTGTTGAACGCGGTTTAGCTCATAATATCAAGAGTGCAAAACGTAAAATTGAACGTGTGCAACCTGAAGTATGGGACGTATTAGAATCGGTTATTAAAGAGCATCCAGTTCTTTTAAACCGTGCACCAACGCTACACAGACTAGGTATTCAAGCATTTGAACCTACGCTTGTAGAAGGTCGCGCTATCCGTCTTCACCCGCTTGTATGTACAGCATATAACGCTGACTTTGACGGTGACCAAATGGCGGTTCACGTTCCATTATCTGCAGAAGCACAAGCAGAAGCACGTATCTTAATGCTTGCTGCTCAAAATATCTTGAACCCTAAAGATGGTAAACCAGTTGTTACACCTTCACAGGATATGGTATTAGGTAACTACTACTTAACGCTTGAGCGTGAAGAGGCAGTTGGAGAAGGTATGGTGTTCAAGGATACAAATGAAGCACTATTAGCGTACCAAAACGGTTATGTGCATCTTCATACACGTGTAGCTGTGTATGCAGGTTCTTTAAACAACGAAACGTTTACAGAAGCACAAAATCAACAATTGCTTGTTACAACGGTTGGTAAATTAGTTTTCAACGAAATTTTACCAAAATCGTTCCCATACATTAACGAACCAACAAGAGAAAACTTAGAAGTGAAAACTCCTGAGAAGTACTTTGTTGAAAAAGGTGCAGATGTGAAGGAATTCATCAAGAATCAACCGGCTATCGCACCGTTTAAGAAAAAAATCTTAGGTAATATCATCGCTGAAGTATTTAAACGTTTCAAAATTACTGAGACTTCTAAAATGCTTGACCGTATGAAAGACCTAGGTTTCAAATATTCTACTAAAGCCGGTATTACAGTTGGTGTAGCTGATATCGTGGTTTTAGGAGAAAAAGAAGTTATCTTAACAGAAGCGCAAGCTAAAGTAGATAACGTACTAAAACAATTCCGTCGCGGTTTAATTACTGAAGATGAGCGTTATGATCGTGTTATCTCTGTATGGAGTAGTGCGAAAGACGTTATCCAAGGTAAATTAATGGCGTCATTAGACAAACGCAACCCAATCTTCATGATGAGTGACTCTGGTGCCCGTGGTAACGCATCTAACTTCACTCAGCTTGCAGGTATGCGTGGACTAATGGCCAACCCGTCCGGTCGTATCATTGAGTTACCAATCAAATCTAGTTTCCGTGAAGGTTTAACAGTATTAGAGTATTTTATCTCTACCCATGGTGCACGTAAAGGTCTTGCCGATACGGCTCTTAAAACAGCTGACTCAGGTTACCTTACTCGTCGTCTGGTTGACGTGGCACAAGATGTTATCGTACGTGATGACGACTGTGGTACAGACCGCGGTATTCTGGCTGTTGCAATCAAAGAAGGAACAGAAGAAATTGAGAAACTTGATGAGCGTCTAATTGGACGTTATGCAAGAAAAACAGTACTTCACCCAGGAACAAACGAAGTGTTAGTGAAAGAAAACGAACTAATTACAGAAGACCTAGCTGAAACAATTGTGGATGCTGGTGTTGAAGAAGTATGGATTCGTTCTGCATTCACTTGTAACACTCGCCACGGTGTATGTAAAAAATGTTACGGTCGTAACCTTGCAACTGGTTCAGAAGTTGAAGTGGGTGAAGCAGTTGGTATCATCGCTGCTCAATCTATCGGTGAGCCAGGTACACAGTTAACGATGCGTACATTCCATACAGGTGGGGTTGCTGGAGACGATATCACTCAAGGTTTACCGCGTATCCAAGAGATCTTCGAAGCGCGTAACCCTAAAGGTCAAGCCGTTATTTCTGAAATTGAAGGTACAATTGCCGGCATTTCTGAAGGACGCGATCGTCAACATGAAATTACTGTTCAAGGAGAGATTGAAACTCGTTCTTACACAGCTCCGTACAGTGCACGTCTGAAAGTTATTGAAGGACAGCGCATTGCACGTGGTCAAGAATTAACAGAAGGTTCAATTGATCCTAAAGAATTACTAAAAGTAAAAGACATCACGGCTGTACAAGAGTACTTGCTTCGTGAGGTGCAAAAAGTATACCGTATGCAAGGGGTAGAAATTGGAGATAAACACGTAGAGGTAATGGTTCGCCAAATGCTTCGTAAAGTGCGCGTAATGGATTCAGGAGATACAGATGTATTACCAGGTTCATTACTTGATATTCACCAATTCACTGATGCAAATGAAAAAGTATTACTTGAAGGCAATCGTCCAGCGACAGGCCGTCCTGTATTACTTGGTATTACAAAAGCATCTCTTGAAACTGATTCCTTCTTATCTGCTGCATCATTCCAAGAAACAACGCGTGTTCTTACGGATGCTGCAATCAAAGGAAAACGTGATGAGTTGCTTGGACTTAAAGAGAATGTTATCATTGGTAAGCTAGTTCCGGCTGGTACAGGTATGACGAGATATCGTAATGCTGAACCGATCAAAAACCAAGCTGAAGAAACGGTAACAATCGACTAATTATAAAATCATTACTCTAGAATGGATGTTTTTTAAAAAAACTACAAAACGTTAGTTGACATCCATTCTAGGGAATGATACTATATCAAAGGTGCTCCTATAAACTACCTGTTACTTTGGAGGATATGATAATGTCTTATGAAAAAGTATTACAGGCTGATCATATTATTGTAGGAACAAAGCAGACGGTGAAAGCATTAAAAAAAGGTACAGTAAAGGAAGTCATCATTGCTGAAGACGCTGATTATTATGTCACATCCATTGTGGCAAAAACGGCACAGCAAGAAAACGTTCCGTATACGTATGTCCCTTCTATGCGAAAGCTTGGTCAAGCTTGTAGGATAGAAGTTAACGCTGCAACTGTTGCAATTATTAGTTAACACGTTTTTGAACTTTTAGTTTCAAAGACTTTGTTTTTTGCTAAAAAATGAACCACCTGGATGTGTGGTCTTACAAAAGGCGAAAGGAGGAAAATTTAAATGCCTACTATTAACCAATTAATCCGTAATGGTCGTGTGAGTAAAGGTAAAAAATCTGACTCACCTGCTTTAAACAGAGGTTACAACAGCTTCAAAAAAGCTCAAACTAACCAATCTTCTCCACAAAAACGTGGTGTATGTACACGTGTGGGTACTATGACACCGAAGAAACCGAACTCGGCTCTTCGTAAATATGCTCGTGTACGTTTAACAAACGGTATCGAGGTAACAGCTTATATCCCAGGTATTGGTCACAACTTACAAGAACACAGCGTGGTACTTATCCGCGGTGGACGTGTAAAAGATTTACCAGGGGTACGTTACCATATCGTACGTGGTGCACTTGATACTGCTGGTGTGGATGGCCGTATGCAAGGTCGTTCTAAATATGGTACTAAGCGACCAAAAGCAGCTAAAAAATAATAGCTTAACAATTAATAGATAAACTTTTAAAAGTGAAAGGAGGAAGTAGAATGCCACGTAAGGGACCTGTTGCAAAAAGAGACGTATTACCAGATCCGATTTACAATTCTAAGCTTGTATCTCGCTTAATCAACAAAATGATGCTTGATGGAAAGCGCGGTAAGTCACAAGCTATTCTTTATAGAGCATTCGATTTAGTACAAGAGCGCAGTGGTAAAGAAGCTATGGAAGTATTCGACCAAGCTCTTAAAAACATCATGCCTGTACTAGAAGTTAGAGCACGCCGTGTAGGGGGTTCTAACTACCAAGTTCCTGTAGAAGTACGTCCAGAGCGTCGTACTACTTTAGGTCTTCGTTGGTTAGTAAACTATGCTCGTCTTCGTGGAGAAAAAACGATGGAAGAGCGTTTAGCTAACGAAATCCTTGATGCAGCTAACAACACTGGTGCTGCAGTTAAGAAACGTGAAGATACTCACAAAATGGCAGAAGCTAACAAAGCATTTGCTCATTACCGTTGGTAATCTTTTAACGAAACTTTTTAAAAAACAAATTATAATATGGAAGGAGAAATACCTAAGATGGCAAGAGAGTTCTCCTTAGAAAACACTCGTAATATTGGGATCATGGCTCACATTGATGCTGGTAAAACAACAACAACTGAGCGTGTTCTTTATTATACTGGCCGTATCCATAAAATTGGTGAAACTCATGAAGGAGCTTCACAAATGGACTGGATGGAGCAAGAGCAAGAACGTGGTATCACTATCACGTCTGCTGCGACAACTGCTTCTTGGAAAGGTCACCGCGTTAACATCATTGATACTCCTGGACACGTAGACTTCACTGTTGAAGTTGAGCGTTCATTACGTGTACTTGATGGCGCTGTGGCAGTTCTTGATGCTCAATCTGGTGTTGAGCCTCAAACAGAAACAGTATGGCGTCAAGCGACTACGTACGGTGTTCCCCGTGTCGTATTCGTTAACAAAATGGACAAAATTGGTGCTGACTTCTTGTACTCTGTAAAAACGATCCACGATCGTTTAGGTGCAAATGCTCACCCAATTCAGTTGCCAATTGGTGCTGAAGATGAGTTCGAAGCAATCATTGACCTAGTGGAAATGAAAGCATACTTCTACGAAGATGACTTAGGTACTCGTTCAGAGTCTCGTGAAATTCCTGAGGAATACAAAGAGCAAGCTGAAGAATACCGTGCAAGCTTAGTAGAAGCTGTTGCAGAACTTGATGAAGAATTAATGATGAAGTACTTAGACGAAGGCGAGCTTACAGTTGAAGAACTAAAAGCTGGTATCCGTAAAGGTACTTGTGACGTTGAATTCTACCCAGTTATCTGTGGTTCAGCATTCAAAAACAAGGGTGTACAATTAATGCTAGATGCAGTAATTGACTACCTACCATCTCCAGTAGATGTACCAGCAATCCAAGGTATCGTACCTGACACAGAAGAAGAAGTTACGCGTGAGTCTAGCGACAACGCTCCTTTCTCAGCATTAGCGTTCAAAGTTATGACGGACCCTTATGTTGGTAAATTAACGTTCTTCCGTGTGTACTCTGGTGTACTAAGCTCTGGTTCATACATCAAAAACTCTACAAAAGGTAAGCGTGAGCGTGTAGGTCGTATCCTACAAATGCATGCTAACTCTCGTGAAGAGATTTCTGAAGTATACGCTGGAGATATCGCGGCAGCTGTAGGATTAAAAGATACTTCTACTGGTGATACTCTATGTGACGAAAAGAGTCTTGTAATTCTTGAGTCTATGGAATTCCCAGAGCCAGTTATCTCTTTATCTGTTGAGCCAAAATCAAAAGCTGACCAAGATAAAATGACTACAGCTCTTCAAAAGTTACAAGAAGAAGATCCAACTTTCCGTGCGGAAACTAATACAGAGACTGGTCAAATCATCATCTCTGGTATGGGTGAGCTTCACCTTGATATCATCGTTGACCGTATGCGTCGCGAATTCAAAGTAGAAGCAAACGTTGGTGCTCCTCAAGTAGCTTACCGTGAAACTTTCCGCGCTGGTGCGAAAGTTGAAGGTAAATTCGCTCGTCAATCTGGTGGTCGTGGACAATTCGGTCACGTTTGGATTGAGTTCGAACCTAACGAAGAAGGAAAAGGCTTTGAATTTGAGAACAAAATCGTTGGTGGTGTAGTTCCACGTGAATACATCCCTGCAGTTCAAGCTGGTCTTGAAGATGCATTACAAAACGGTGTTCTTGCTGGTTATCCATTAATCGATATCAAAGCTGCTTTAGTTGATGGATCTTACCATGACGTTGACTCAAGTGAGATGGCGTTTAAAATTGCCGCTTCTATGGCTCTTAAAAACGCAGTATCAAAATGTAACCCAGCTATCCTTGAACCAATGATGAAGGTTGAAGTTGTTATCCCTGACGAATACTTAGGAGATATCATGGGTGACATTACGTCTCGTCGTGGACGTGTAGAAGGTATGGAAGCACGCGGTAACGCTCAAGTTGTACGTGCATTCGTTCCACTTTCTGAAATGTTTGGTTATGCAACTGCATTACGTTCAAACACTCAAGGTCGCGGAACATATTCTATGCACTTCGATCACTACGAAGAAGTTCCTAAATCAATTTCAGAAGAAATTATTAAAAAAAATAAAGGTGAATAATTGATTTTCACTCTTTATTGAAGTATAACTACTTATGTACGCTGTGAAAGTGGAGCTCATTCCCTTTCACGGCCTCATAAAACATAAACTACATGAATTTTAAGGAGGATTTTCGAATGGCTAAGGAAAAATTCGACCGTTCAAAAACACATGCCAATATCGGTACAATTGGTCACGTTGACCATGGTAAAACAACTTTAACAGCTGCTATCACTACTGTTCTTGCTAAGAAAAGTGGTAAAGGTGCAGCAATGGCTTACGACATGATCGACGCTGCTCCAGAAGAGCGCGAGCGTGGAATCACAATCTCAACTGCACACGTTGAGTACGAAACTGACACTCGTCACTATGCACACGTTGACTGCCCAGGACATGCTGACTATGTTAAAAACATGATCACTGGTGCTGCTCAAATGGATGGCGGTATCTTAGTAGTATCTGCTGCTGATGGTCCAATGCCACAAACTCGTGAGCACATCCTTCTTTCTCGTCAAGTAGGTGTACCTTACCTAGTTGTATTCTTAAACAAATGTGACATGGTAGACGACGAAGAGCTACTTGAATTAGTAGAAATGGAAGTACGTGACCTTCTTTCTGAATACGACTTCCCTGGTGACGATGTACCAGTAATCAAAGGTTCTGCTCTTAAAGCTCTTGAAGGCGAAGCTGATTGGGAAGCTAAAATCATCGAGCTTATGGACGCTGTTGATGAGTACATCCCAACTCCAGAACGTGACACTGAAAAACCATTCATGATGCCAGTTGAGGACGTATTCTCAATCACTGGTCGTGGTACAGTTGCTACAGGTCGTGTAGAGCGTGGACAAGTTAAAGTTGGTGACGTTATCGACATCATCGGTTTAACTGAAGAGCCAAAATCTACTACTGTAACAGGTGTAGAAATGTTCCGTAAGCTTCTTGACTATGCTGAAGCTGGCGACAACATCGGTGCTTTACTTCGTGGTGTAGCACGTGAAGAAATCCAACGTGGACAAGTATTAGCTAAACCAGGCTCAATCACTCCACACACTAAATTTACTGCTGAAGTATACGTTCTTTCTAAAGACGAAGGTGGACGTCACACTCCATTCTTCACAAACTACCGTCCACAGTTCTACTTCCGTACAACTGATGTAACTGGTATTTGTAACTTACCTGAAGGCGTAGAAATGGTAATGCCTGGCGACAACATCGAAATGACTGTTGAACTTATCGCTCCAATCGCGATTGAAGAAGGTACTAAATTCTCAATCCGTGAAGGTGGACGTACAGTAGGCGCTGGCGTTGTAGCTAAAATCAGCGAGTAATTTCTCGTTTCAGTAAAGGGAGTAGGGTAACCTACTCCTTTTTTATTTGGTGATAAAAGGTAAAGATAGTTTTTACTATTACACTTGCAAAATGATCTCCTTTTATATATAATGAAAAAAGTGTGCGACACATAAAAAAGTTTTTTAACTTTATTGTTGCAATATGAACCCATTTTTAGTATAATAAAAATGTTGGTCTTTGACTGCGATGATGCGGAAGGTTGCCGACACACCCGGCCGCTTTGCCATGGCGAGTGTGGGGAAATTTCCGCGGAGAATGTCTATTGTAAAATAGGCGAAAAAGGAGGGAAAATAATGGCAAAAGAAAAAATTCGCATTCGTTTAAAAGCATATGATCACAGAATTCTTGATCAATCTGCTGAGAAAATCGTAGAAACTGCAAAACGTTCTGGTGCGGCTGTATCTGGTCCGATTCCATTACCGACTGAAAAATCAATTTATACAATTCTACGTGCAGTACACAAATATAAAGATTCTCGTGAGCAGTTCGAAATGCGCACGCATAAACGCTTAATTGATATCGTGAATCCAACACCACAAACTGTTGATTCATTAATGCGTTTAGACTTACCATCTGGTGTAGATATCGAAATTAAACTTTAATTTAAAATAAAGAATGAAAAGATACTTAGGAGGTGTGACTAATGGCCAAAGGAATCTTAGGAAGAAAGATCGGTATGACTCAAGTATTTGCTGAAAATGGTGACTTGATCCCAGTAACAGTAATTGAAGCTTCTGCTAACGTAGTTCTTCAAGTTAAAAACGCTGAGACAGACGGTTACGAAGCAATCCAATTAGGTTTCGAAGATATCCGTGAAAAACTATCTAACAAACCTGCAAAAGGACATGCTACTAAAGCTAATACTGCTCCTAAGCGCTTCATCCGTGAGTTACGCGGTGTGGACGCTTCAGCATATGAAGTTGGTCAAGAAGTCAAGGTTGATATTTTCGCAGAAGGCGATGTAATTGATGTAACAGGAATCTCAAAAGGTAAAGGTTTCCAAGGTGCTATTAAACGCCACGGACAATCTCGCGGACCAATGTCTCATGGTTCTCGCTACCACCGTCGCCCAGGTTCAATGGGTCCTGTAGCTCCAAACCGCGTATTCAAAGGTAAATTATTACCAGGACGCATGGGTGGAGAGCGCATCACTGTGCAAAATTTATCAATCGTTAAAGTTGACGCAGAACGCAATCTTTTATTAGTAAAAGGTAATGTGCCAGGAGCTAGAAAATCTCTAGTTACTGTTAAATCTGCAGTTAAATCTAAATAATAATTCTTCGAGAAAGGAGGAATAACCAATGCCAAAAGTAGCATTGTTTAACCAAAACGGTGAAAACGTTGGAGAAATCGAACTTCAAGATGCCGTTTTCGGTATCGAACCAAACAACAAAGTACTTTTCGACGCGATCGTAATGCAACGCGCATCTCAACGTCAAGGTACTTCTAAAGTTAAAAATCGTTCTGAAGTAAGAGGCGGTGGCCGTAAGCCATGGCGTCAAAAAGGTACTGGTCGTGCTCGTCAAGGGTCTATCCGTTCTCCACAATGGCGTGGTGGTGGCGTAGTATTTGGCCCAGTTCCAAGAAGCTATAGCTACAAATTACCTAAAAAAGTTCGTCGTTTAGCAATTAAGTCTGCATTATCAACTAAAGTTCAAGATAACAGCATTGTTGTTCTTGAAGCTCTTTCTTTTGATGCTCCAAAAACAAAAGAAATGGTAGCAGTTCTTAAAAACCTAACAGTAGAACGCAAAGCATTAGTAGTAACTGCTGATCTTAACGAAAACGTTGCACTTTCAGCACGTAATATTCCTGGTGTAACAGTTGTTGCAGCTAATGGTTTAAGCGTATTAGACGTTATGAACCATGATAAGCTTGTAATCACTAAAGACGCAGTTGAAAAAGTAGAGGAGGTGCTTGCATAATGAAAGATCCTCGTGATATTATTAAGCGCCCCGTAATTACAGAACGTTCAACAGACTTAATGGCTGAGAAAAAATATACGTTTGATGTTGATGTAAGAGCTAATAAAACTGAGGTTAAAGATGCTATCGAAAAAATCTTTGACGTAAAAGTTGAAAAAGTAAACATCATGAACTACAAAGGTAAATTCAAGCGTGTAGGTCGCTACAGTGGTCTTACTAACCGTCGTCGTAAAGCGGTAGTAACACTAACTCAAGAGAGCAACGAAATCGAATTCTTCGAAGCTTAAGATTACTAGAGAAGGAGGGAAATTGAGATGGCGATTAAAAAGTATAAACCAACCTCAAATGGTCGTCGTGGCATGTCAGTTTCTGATTTCGCTGAAATTACTACTGACAAACCAGAAAAATCGTTACTTGCACCTGTCAAGAGAAAAGGTGGTCGTAACAACCAAGGTAAATTGACTGTTCGTCACCAAGGTGGTGGGCACAAGCGTCAATACCGTATCATCGATTTTAAACGCGATAAAGATGGAATACCTGGACGCGTTGCTACAATCGAATATGATCCAAACCGTTCAGCTAACATCGCATTGATTCATTATGCTGATGGTGAAAAACGTTACATCCTTGCTCCTAAAAACCTAAAAGTAGGTTTAGAAGTTATGTCAGGTCCTGAAGCTGACATTAAAGTAGGTAACGCGCTTCCTTTAGCTAACATTCCTGTTGGTACAGTAGTACACAACATCGAATTGAAACCTGGTAAAGGTGGACAATTAGTTCGTTCTGCAGGTACATCTGCTCAAGTACTTGGTAAAGAAGGTAAATACGTATTAGTACGTTTAACTTCTGGTGAAGTACGCATGATTCTTGCAACTTGTCGTGCAACTGTAGGTCAAGTTGGTAACGAACAACACGAGTTAATCAACATCGGTAAAGCCGGTCGTTCTCGTTGGTTAGGTATCCGTCCAACTGTACGTGGTTCTGTAATGAACCCTAACGATCACCCACACGGTGGTGGTGAAGGACGTGCTCCAATCGGACGTAAGTCTCCAATGAGTCCATGGGGTAAACCAACACTTGGTTACAAAACTCGTAAGAAGAAAAACAAATCCGATAAATTTATCGTTCGTCGTCGTAAAAAATAACGGGATTGAGCTACGGTTCAAACGAACCGTAGGACAATCACGAAGGGAGGTTCATTTATGGGTCGCAGCTTAAAGAAAGGACCTTTTGTAGATGACCATTTAATCAACAAAATTGAGAAGTTAAACGAAACTGACAGCAAGCAAGTAGTAAAAACTTGGTCTCGTCGTTCAACTATCTTCCCTCAGTTCATTGGTCATACAATTGCTGTATATGACGGTCGTAAACATGTACCAGTTTATGTTACTGAAGACATGGTAGGTCACAAACTTGGTGAATTCGCACCATCTCGTACTTACAAAGGTCACGCAAGTGATGATAAGAAAACAAGACGCTAATATGAGAGGAGGCTTTTAAATGCAAGCTAAAGCTGTCGCGAGAACAGTACGTATTGCTCCTCGTAAAGTTCGTTTAGTTGTAGATTTAATTCGAGGTAAGCAAGTGGGTGAAGCGCTAGCAGTGCTACTTCACACGCCAAAGGCTGCTTCTCCAGTCGTTGAGAAAGTATTAAAATCTGCTATTGCCAATGCAGAACACAATTATGAAATGGACGCTAACAATTTAGTTATTACTGACGCTTTTGTTAACGAAGGTCCAACTTTAAAACGTTTCCGTCCACGCGCTATGGGACGTGCAAGCCAAATTAACAAGCGCACAAGCCACATCACAATCGTGGTATCAGAAAAGAAGGAGGGATAATTCATGGGTCAAAAGGTAAATCCGGTCGGTCTTCGCGTCGGTGTCATCCGTGATTGGGAATCAAGATGGTTCGCTGGCAAAGACTACGCTGACTTATTACATGAAGACTTAAAAGTACGTGAATATATCGCTAAACGTTTAAACGATGCAGCTGTTTCTAAAGTTGAAATCGAACGCGCTGCTAACCGCTTAAACGTAACGATCCACACTGCAAAACCTGGTATGGTAATTGGTAAAGGTGGTACTGAAGTAGAATCACTTCGTAAAGCTCTTAACCAATTAACAGGCAAGCGTGTACACATTAACATCCTTGAAATTAAACGAGCAGATTTAGATGCTAAACTAGTAGCTGAAAACATCGCTCGCCAACTTGAGAACCGTGTATCATTCCGTCGTGCTCAAAAGCAAGCTATCCAACGTAGTATGCGTGCTGGCGCACAAGGTATCAAAACAATGGTATCTGGTCGTTTAGGCGGAGCTGATATTGCTCGTTCTGAATATTACAGTGAAGGTACAGTTCCACTTCATACACTTCGCGCTGATATTGACTATGCTCACGCTGAAGCAGATACTACTTATGGTAAACTTGGTGTGAAAGTATGGATCTATCGTGGAGAGGTTCTTCCTACTAAAAAGAAAACTGAGGAAGGAGGAAAATAATTATGTTATTACCAAAACGCGTTAAATATCGTCGCGAACACCGCGGAAAAATGCGTGGACGCGCTAAAGGTGGTACGGAAGTACATTTCGGTGAATTCGGTTTACAAGCTACTGAAGCTTCTTGGATTACAAACCGTCAAATCGAAGCTGCTCGTATCGCAATGACTCGTTACATGAAACGTGGCGGTAAAGTATGGATTAAAATTTTCCCTTCTAAACCTTATACTGCTAAGCCTCTAGAAGTCCGAATGGGTTCTGGTAAAGGTGCTCCTGAAGGTTGGGTAGCAGTTGTTAAACCTGGAAAAGTAATGTTTGAAATTTCAGGTGTATCTGAAGAGGTTGCACGTGAAGCTTTACGTTTAGCTGCACACAAGCTACCTGTAAAATGTAAGTTTGTAAAACGTGAAGAAATTGGTGGTGATTCTAATGAAAGCTAATGAAATTCGTGACCTTACCACTGCTGAAATTGAACAAAAAGTTAAGGCTTTAAAAGAAGAGTTGTTTAACCTTCGTTTCCAATTAGCGACTGGACAATTAGAGAATACTACTCGTATTCGCGAAGTGCGCAAATCGATCGCTCGTATGAAAACTGTAGTTCGTGAAAGAGAGATTGCTGCTAATAAATAATTAAGTCTGAGAGGAGGCTTTCAGAATGAGTGAACGCAACCAACGTAAAGTTTACACTGGCCGCGTAGTTTCTGACAAAATGGATAAGACTGTTACTGTTCTTGTTGAAACTTACAAAAAGCATTCGCTTTATGGCAAGCGTGTAAAATACTCAAAGAAATTCAAAGCTCACGATGAAAACAATACAGCTCAACTAGGCGATATCGTGAAGATCATGGAAACTCGTCCGTTATCAGCTACTAAACGTTTCCGTCTAGTAGAAGTTGTAGAAAAAGCTGTTATCATCTAATAGTTAAGATAGATCGGATAAGAATGATTCATCCGAAGGGAGGTTTCGTACATGATTCAACAAGAATCTCGTTTAAAAGTTGCAGACAACTCTGGTGCACGTGAGGTACTTACTATTAAAGTACTTGGTGGTTCAGGTCGCAAGACAGCAAACATTGGTGATGTTATCGTTTGTACGGTGAAACAAGCAACACCAGGAGGCGTTGTTAAAAAAGGTGACGTTGTTAAAGCTGTTGTTGTACGTACAAAAAGTGGTGTTCGCCGTACTGACGGTTCTTACATCCGTTTCGACGAAAATGCTTGCGTAATCATCCGTGACGACAAAGGACCACGTGGTACTCGTATCTTCGGACCAGTTGCTCGTGAATTACGTGATAACAACTTCATGAAGATCGTATCATTAGCTCCAGAAGTTATCTAATTGATATATAGAACAAATACAAAATGCCTTTTAAGGAGGTGCGAATAGGATGCATGTTAAAAAGGGCGACAAAGTAGTGGTTATCTCTGGTAAAGACAAAGGTAAGCAAGGTGAAGTACTTGCAGCTTTCCCAAAGAAAGACCGTGTACTTGTTGAAGGCGTGAACGTTGTGAAAAAACACTCTAAACCTTCTCAAGTAAATCCACAAGGTGGAATCGTTAGCCAAGAGGCACCTATCCACGTATCAAACGTAATGCCGTTGGATCCTAAATCTGGTGAGCCAACTCGTGTTGGGTACCAAGTTATCGATGGCAAAAAGGTACGTGTAGCAAAAAAATCTGGTGAAACTTTAGATAAATAATTAATGAAATGTGAAGGGAGGTTTAGTTCACATGAACCGTCTTAAAGAGAAATTTACAAAAGAGATTACTCCTGCTCTAGTTAGCAAGTTTAATTATGAATCTGTAATGCAAGTGCCAAAAATCGACAAGATCGTAATCAACATGGGTATCGGTGATGCTGTTTCTAACTCAAAAGCTTTAGATAACGCTGTTGAAGAACTAGCTGAAATCACTGGTCAAAAACCTGTTGTAACTCGTGCGAAAAAATCTATCGCTGGTTTCCGTCTTCGTGAAGGTATGCCAATCGGTGCGAAAGTTACTTTACGCGGCGAGCGTATGTACGAATTCTTCGATAAACTAGTATCAGTATCACTTCCACGTGTGCGCGATTTCCGTGGTGTATCTAAAAAAGCATTTGATGGTCGTGGAAACTACACGTTAGGTGTTAAAGAACAATTGATCTTCCCAGAGATCGATTATGATAAAGTAACTAAAGTTCGTGGTATGGATATCGTTATTGTTACAACAGCAAACACTGATGAAGAAGCTCGTGAGCTTTTAACTCAGTTCGGTATGCCATTCCAGAAGTAATAACTGCCAACGTTAAGCAGAGGAGGCGAAAATGTGGCTAAAAAATCAATGATTGCGAAGCAAAAACGCCAGCAAAAATTCCAAGTACAAGAGTATACACGTTGCGAACGTTGTGGACGTCCACACTCAGTACTACGTAAATTCAAGCTTTGCCGTATTTGTTTCCGTGAGCTTGCTTATAAAGGTCAAATTCCTGGTGTTAAAAAAGCTAGTTGGTAAAACCCAAGTTTGGGAAGGAGGTAAATTAATATGGTAATGACTGATCCTATTGCAGATTTACTAACTCGTATCCGCAATGCGAACATGGTTCGTCATGAGAAAATTGAAGTTCCTGCTTCTAACATTAAGAAGCAAATTGCAGAAATCCTTAAGCGTGAGGGTTTCGTACGTGATGTAGAATACATCGAAGACAACAAACAAGGTATTATCCGTATCTTCTTAAAATACGGTTCAAATAACGAACGTGTAATTACAGGCTTAAAACGTATCAGTAAACCTGGTCTACGTGTTTATGCAAAAACTAACGAAGTACCACGTGTACTTAACGGTTTAGGTATCGCAATCGTTTCTACTTCTCAAGGTGTTTTAACTGACAAAGAAGCTCGTCAAAAGCAAACTGGTGGAGAAGTATTAGCGTACGTTTGGTAATAAGTTTTAAATGTGAATGGAGGTGTAACTATGTCACGTGTTGGTAAAAAGCCTTTAGAACTTCCAGCAGGTGTTACAGTTACGAACGAGAGCAACACTGTAACTGTAAAAGGACCAAAGGGTGAATTAACTCGTACATTCCACCCTGAAATCGAAATTAAAGTTGAAGACAACGTATTAGTTGTTAATCGTCCTAGCGACAATAAAGAGCACCGCGCTCTTCACGGAACTACTCGTAGCCTTTTAGGTAACATGGTTGAAGGTGTTACTAAAGGATTCGAACGTGGTTTAGAATTAGTCGGTGTAGGTTACCGTGCACAAAAATCTGGTAGCAAATTAGTATTGAGCGTTGGATACTCTCACCCAGTTGAGATTACTCCTGAAACAGGAATCGAAATCGAAGTTCCTTCTCAAACTAAGATCGTTATTAAAGGTATTGATAAAGAACGCGTAGGTGCATTAGCTGCAAATATTCGTGACGTTCGTCCACCAGAGCCTTACAAAGGTAAAGGTATTCGTTACGAAGGCGAATATGTACGTCGTAAAGAAGGTAAAACTGCTAAGAAGTAATGCCGGTTAGGTAAAAGAAAGGAGTGCCCGAAATGATCACGAAGCTTGATAAAAACAAAGTTCGTAAAAAAAGACATGCTCGTGTTCGTGCGAAGTTATCTGGAACTGCAACTCGTCCGCGTTTAAACGTGTTCCGTTCTAATCAACATATTTACGCACAAGTTATCGACGATTTAAATTCAGTAACAATCGCAAGTGCTTCAACGTTAGATAAAGACCTGACTTTAGAAAGCACTGGTAACACTGAAGCTGCTATCAAAGTTGGCGAATTAGTCGCTAAACGCGCAGTAGAAAAAGGTGTAAACGAAGTAGTATTCGACCGTGGCGGTTATTTATATCATGGCCGTGTTAAAGCATTAGCTGACGCTGCTCGTGAAGCTGGATTACAATTCTAATTGTAAAAGGAGGGAAAATCATGCGTCGTATTGATCCAAATAAATTAGAGCTTGAAGAACGTGTTGTTACCGTTAACCGCGTAGCTAAAGTTGTGAAAGGTGGACGTCGTTTCCGCTTCGCTGCATTAGTTGTAGTTGGTGACAAAAACGGTCACGTTGGATTCGGTACTGGTAAAGCACAAGAGGTACCAGATGCAATCCGTAAAGCAATTGAAGATGCGAAGAAAAACTTAATTACTGTACCTATGGTTGGTACATCTATTCCACACGAAATCCTTGGACAATTTGGTGCAGGTCAAATTTTCTTAAAACCTGCTTCTGAAGGTACAGGAGTTATCGCTGGTGGTCCAGTTCGTGCGGTATTAGAATTGGCTGGCGTAAGTGATATTCTATCTAAATCTTTAGGTTCAAATACTCCAATCAACATGGTACGTGCAACTCTTAACGGTTTAGCTAACCTAAAACGTGCTGAAGATGTTGCAAAACTACGTGGCAAGACTGTAGAAGAACTGTTAGGATAAGGGAGGGATATAGAATGGCAAACAAACTAGCAATTACCCTTACTCGTAGCGTAATTGGTCGTCCAGAAGATCAACGTGTAACTGTTCGTACACTTGGCCTACGTAAGTTAAATCAAACTGTCGTTCAAGACGATAATCCTGCAATTCGCGGAATGATTAACAAAGTAGCTCACCTTGTTACAGTAAAAGAGCAATAAGTATAAATTGTCACTCTAAGGAGGTGCTCCGGAATGAAACTTCATGAATTGAAACCAGCTGAAGGTTCACGTAAAGTACGTAACCGTGTAGGTCGTGGTACTGGTTCAGGTAACGGAAAGACTTCAGGTAAAGGTCACAAAGGGCAAAACGCTCGCTCTGGCGGTGGCGTAAGACCTGGCTTCGAAGGTGGTCAAACTCCTTTATTCCGTCGTCTTCCAAAACGTGGGTTCACTAATATCAATCGCAAAGAATACGCGATCGTTAATTTAGAAGCTCTTAACCGTTTTGAAGATGGAACTGAAGTAACACCAGAATTATTAATCGAAACTGGTTTAGTAAGCAAAGCAAAAGCTGGCGTTAAAGTACTAGGAAACGGTACGTTAAACTCTAAGCTAACTGTTAAAGCTGCTAAATTCTCTTCAACTGCTAAAGAAGCTATCGAAGCTGCTGGCGGTACAGTTGAGGTGATCTAATGTTTCAAACAATCTCCAATTTAATGCGCGTGCGTGAAATAAGACAAAAAATCTTTTTCACTTTGTTAATGTTAATTGTCTTCCGAATTGGTACATTTATTCCTGTACCTAGTGTTAATACGGATGTACTAAAATTGCAAGATGGGTTAAATGTATTCGGAGTTCTGAATACATTTGGCGGCGGCGCGTTAAAAAACTTCTCCATTCTTGCTATGGGCATTATGCCTTATATTACAGCATCCATCATCGTCCAATTATTGCAGATGGATGTTGTACCTAAGTTTACAGAATGGTCAAAGCAGGGAGATGTTGGGCGCCGTAAATTAGCTCAAGTAACTCGTTATGGAACAATTGTGCTTGGATTTATCCAGGCTTTAGGTATGTCTATAGGATTCAACAATATTTCGGGCGGACAATTGATCGCTAATCCAGGAATTTCTACGTATCTTCTAATTGCTACAGTGTTAACGGCAGGTACTGCCTTCTTAATGTGGTTAGGAGAGCAGATTACTGCAAAAGGCGTAGGCAATGGTATTTCTATCATTATCTTTGCTGGGATTGCAGCTGGTATTCCGACAACATTAAATCAAATTTATGCACAGCAATTTGAAGACGTTGGGGATCAATTATTCATTCGTATCGTAACGGTAGTTTTAATTGCGATTGCAGTTTTAGCTATTATTGTTGGGGTTATTTACTTCCAACAAGCGCTACGAAAAATTCCTATTCAATATGCAAAGGGTTCAGCTGGTCGTAATCCTGTTGGAGGTCAATCCACTCATTTACCGTTAAAAGTAAATGCTGCTGGGGTTATTCCTGTTATCTTTGCAGTTTCATTTATTATCACACCACCAACAATTGCATCATTTTTCGGTCCAAATGATGTAACGACGTGGATTCAGAATACATTTGACTATACTAAGCCAATTGGTATGATAGTGTATGTAGCGTTAATCATTGCTTTTTGTTACTTCTATACATTTGTTCAAGTTAACCCTGAACAAGTAGCAGAGAACTTGAAAAAGCAAGGTGGCTACATCCCAGGCATCCGTCCTGGTAAAAGCACACAAGCTTATTTAACGAAAGTGTTATATCGTCTGACATTAATCGGTTCGATATTCCTTGCGTTAATTGCTGTGTTGCCGGTTCTGTTCATCAAAATTGCAAACTTACCATCATCTGCTCAGATCGGCGGTACTAGTTTGTTAATTGTTGTCGGTGTAGCTCTTGAGACAATGAAACAGCTTGAGAGTCAATTAGTGAAACGCCATTATAAGGGATTTATTAAGTAAAGCTGTTTAGTGGGAAGCAAGCTGCTTTCCCATTAAACGGATAAGATACTGAGGGGGAAGCAAGAAATGAATTTAGTGTTAATGGGCCTTCCTGGTGCTGGGAAAGGTACTCAAGCAGAAAAAATCGTTGAGCATTACGATATCCCTCATATCTCAACAGGAGATATGTTCCGAGCTGCAATTAAAGAAGGAACGCAACTAGGTTTAAAAGCTAAATCATTTATGGACCAAGGTAACCTTGTTCCTGATGAAGTAACAATTGGAATTGTGCGCGAGCGTTTAAACAAACAAGATTGTGAAAACGGCTTTTTACTTGATGGCTTCCCAAGAACAGTAGCCCAAGCAGAAGCTCTTGAAACAATTACAAAAGAACTAAACAAGCAAATTGATTATGTGATTAATATTGATGTAGATCAAAGCATTTTAATGGAGCGTCTTACTGGACGCCGCATTTGTAAAGATTGCGGAGCTACTTACCACTTAGTATTCAATCCTCCTGCGAAAGAAGGAGTTTGTGACAAATGTGGCGGAGAGCTTTACCAACGTGCAGATGACAATGCTGAGACGGTTTCAACTAGACTTTCAGTTAATGTTAAACAATCTCAACCTCTACTTGAGTTCTATCAAGAAAAAGGTTATCTACGCAATATTAATGGTAATCAAGATATTAACATCGTGTTTGAGGATGTTCGTCAATTACTTGCTGGGGTTAAGCAATGATCATTTGCAAGACACCAGAGGAAATTGAGGTCATGCGTGAAGCTGGACGAATCGTGGCTTTAACTCATCAAGAGTTAAAAAAGCATATCGCTCCAGGTATTACGACTATAGAATTGGATGCAATTGCTGAAAATTTTATTCGTCAACATGATGCAATTCCGTCTTTTAAAGGGTATAATGGTTTTCGCGGCAGTGTATGTGCTTCTGTGAATGAAGAATTAGTTCATGGTATTCCGGGTGAACGCAAGCTTAATGAAGGAGATATCATCAGTTTAGACATCGGAGCTAAATTCGGTGGCTATCACGGTGATTCAGCTTGGACATATGGAGTAGGAAAGATTTCATTAGAAAATCAAGAGCTGCTTGATGTGACTGAGCAATCTCTCTACAAGGGATTAGCAGAAGCTAAGCCGGGTGAGCGTTTGTCGAATATTTCACATGCTATTCAACAGTACGCAGAATCACGTAACTTTTCGATTGTAAGAGAATATGTTGGCCATGGGGTCGGCAAAGACTTACATGAAGATCCGCAAGTACCTCATTATGGTCCACCGAATAAAGGACCGCGTCTACGTCCAGGCATGGTATTGGCAGTTGAGCCAATGGTGAATGCTGGTATGCGATATGTAAAAACATTACCTGATAACTGGACAGTTGTCACAGTAGATGGTAAAATGTGTGCGCACTTCGAACATACTATTGCAATTACTGAGACGGGATATGAAATTCTGACAGCATTGTAATGTTAAAGGATGTTATCTCTATCCATTCCTCGCTAGATGCACTGGACAGTAAACAGTAATTATCTAAATTCACGATGATCGTTTTTCGTCTGAATTGCTGTTAAAATGGTAAAGATGTATATTAGCGTCAATCATCTTGAATTTAATGATTACGATCTCCGGATGTTCAGAACAGGTTCTTTTTAAGTCGTTTAATGATAGCTTGTTACTGTTTCAAAGAAAGGAGAGCACTTTAATGGCAAAAGACGATGTAATTGAAGTTGAAGGTACAGTTGCTGAAACTTTACCTAACGCTATGTTCAAGGTAGAATTAGAAAATGGTCATACAGTACTTGCTCACGTATCAGGAAAAATTCGCATGCATTTCATTCGAATCTTACCTGGTGATAAAGTAACTGTAGAATTGTCACCATACGATTTAACTCGCGGTAGAATTACGTACCGTTTCAAATAAAACCTATGCACTCCGTACTATCAAGGAGGTATGAAACATGAAAGTCAGACCATCAGTTAAACCAATCTGCGAAAAATGTAAAGTTATCCGTAGAAAAGGTAAAGTAATGGTAATTTGTGAAAACCCTAAGCATAAACAAAAACAAGGTTAATCAATAAGGAGGTGCACTATTCATATGGCACGTATTGCTGGTGTTGATATTCCTCGTGACAAGCGTGTAGTAATTTCATTAACATACATTTTCGGTATTGGTCGTCCAACTGCTGAAAAAGTTCTAGCTGAAGCTGGAGTTTCTGAAGATACTCGCGTTCGTGACTTAACAGAAGAAGAATTAGGTAAAATTCGTGATATTTTAGATAGCTATAAAGTAGAAGGCGATCTTCGTCGTGAAGTTTCTTTAAACATCAAACGTTTAATTGAGATTGGTTCATACCGTGGTATCCGCCACCGTCGTAGTTTACCAGTTCGTGGTCAAAACAGTAAAAACAATGCTCGTACACGTAAAGGCCCACGCCGTACTGTAGCGAACAAGAAGAAATAATTAGTAAGGGAGGTCATTAACAGATGGCACGTAAAACTAATACACGTAAACGTCGCGTGAAAAAGAATATTGAAGCTGGTGTAGCTCATATTCGCTCAACGTTTAACAACACTATTGTAACAATTACAGATGTTCACGGTAATGCGATTGCTTGGTCTAGTGCAGGCGCACTTGGCTTCAGAGGTTCTCGTAAATCTACTCCATTTGCTGCGCAAATGGCTGCTGAAACTGCTGCTAAAGTTTCTATGGATAACGGAATGAAAACTCTTGAAGTTACAGTTAAAGGCCCTGGTGCTGGTCGTGAAGCAGCTATCCGTGCTCTTCAAGCTGCAGGTTTAGAAGTAACAGCTATTAGAGATGTTACTCCTGTACCTCACAACGGATGCCGCCCACCAAAACGTCGTCGTGTATAATTAATATGTATAGATTCTATTTCGTTGTCTATAATGATGATGGTGTAGAATTTATTCATGCAACGAAATGTTTTCCATTTGTTGTGCACATTCGGGAACTGTCTAATAGGGAATTTCGGTTAGGCATTTGAGAAATCAGCCGTCTAGCCGAGGTTTCGACGTTTTGAAGGAGGGTTTATATTGATAGAGATTGAAAAGCCAAAAATCGAAACGGTAGAAATCAGCGATGATAGAAAGTACGGTAAATTCGTCGTCGAACCACTTGAGCGTGGATATGGTACTACTTTGGGTAACTCCTTACGTCGTATCCTATTATCCTCACTCCCTGGTGCAGCTGTAACATCTATTCAAATTGAAGGTGTATTACATGAATTTTCAACAGTTCCTGGAGTTGTTGAAGATGTAACAAACATCATTTTAAACGTTAAAAAGTTAGCGTTAAAGATTTACTCTGATGAAGAGAAAACACTTGAGATCGATGTTAAAGGTCCTGGTACAGTAACGGCTGCTGACATTCAAGCAGACAGCGATATCGAAGTTCTAAATCCGGATCTTCATATTGCAACACTTGAGTCAGATGCTCATTTCCGTATGAGACTTACTGCTCGCACAGGTCGAGGTTATAATCCTGCCGATGCTAACAAGCGTGAAGACCAACCAATTGGTGTACTTCCAATTGATTCAATCTATACGCCTGTTACTCGCGTATCGTATTATGTAGAGAATACTCGTGTTGGTCAAATGACAAATTACGATAAGTTAACGTTGGATGTTTGGACTGACGGTAGCATCGAGCCAGAAAAAGCTGTTGCTTTAGGTGCAAAGATTCTAACTGAACACTTAAATATCTTCGTTAACTTAACAGATGAAGCTCAAAAAGCAGAGATTATGGTAGAAAAAGAAGAAGACCAGAAAGAAAAAGTTCTAGAGATGACGATCGAGGAACTGGATTTATCTGTTCGTTCTTACAACTGCTTAAAACGAGCAGGCATCAATACTGTACAAGAGCTTGCTAATAAAACAGAAGAAGATATGATGAAAGTTCGTAACTTAGGCCGTAAATCTTTAGAAGAAGTTAAAGCTAAACTTGAAGAATTAGGTTTGGGTCTACGTAAGGACGACTGATTATATCTACCTGTTTAACTACTTAACAAAGGAGGGGACCTCACATGTCTTACCGTAAATTAGGTCGTACAAGCGCACAACGCAAGGCGCTTCTTCGTGATTTAACAACTGATTTAATCATCAGTGAACGCATTGAGACAACTGAAGCTCGTGCAAAAGAATTACGTTCAACTGTTGAAAAAATGATTACTTTAGGTAAACGTGGAGATCTACACGCTCGTCGTCAAGCTGCATCTTACATCCGTAATGAAGTAGCTAACGAAGAAGCTGGTCAAAGCGCTTTACAAAAACTATTCAGCGATATCGCTACTCGCTACGAAGATCGCCAAGGCGGTTACACTCGTATCTTAAAAGTTGGACCTCGCCGTGGTGACGGTGCTCCAATGGTTATCATTGAATTAGTTTAATATTTTTAATACAGATAGAAAAGGGCGAGACAGTGTGTAACTAGTCGTTGCCCTTTTTTTATACCTAAAACCGGGTAAATAGCGTAAAAAATCAATGTAGGTAATGCTGCAATAGAAAAAGCTGAGAGGAAGATAGCGTTGAAAGAAATGTCTTTAGAGGTAAAAGATTTATGCTTTAGATACGATCCTGAAGCAGACCTAACATTAGATCACCTTTCTCTCTCTGCTTATAAAGGTGAATGGTTAGCGATAGCTGGACATAATGGATCTGGTAAGTCGACGCTGGCACGAATTCTAAACGGTCTTTTGCTACCTGAAAAAGGAATGGTTCGAGTGGGTGATACTCTTTTATCTGAAGAAACAATATGGGATGTGCGCAAGCAGATTGGAATGGTGTTTCAAAATCCAGATAATCAATTTGTTGGTTCAACCGTTCAAGACGATATTGCGTTTGGGCTTGAAAACAACGGGATTCCATTTGAGATTATGGAAAAACGTATACCTGAAGCAATCGAAATGGTCAATATGAGTGCTTTTCTGGATCAAGAGCCTCATCAGCTATCAGGTGGACAAAAACAGCGTGTGGCCATTGCGGGTATAATTGCCGTACAGCCATCTGTCATCATTCTAGATGAAGCAACATCTATGTTAGATCCTATTGGGCGAACTGAAGTACTTGAAACTGTTAGAAAATTAAAAGAAGAAAAACAACTGACGGTTATTTCAATTACTCACGATTTAGATGAAGTAGCAATGGCTGACAGAGTCGTTGTGATGAACAAAGGGAAGATCTATGCAACAGGTACTCCACGCGAAGTATTTGCATTAGGTTCCAAGTTAACGGATATTGGACTAGACTTGCCGTTTTCCGTTAAACTAAGCCATCGTTTTGCTTCCGTAGGAATTCCTTTATCAAAAATTCATTTAACAGATGAGGACTTGGTGGACGAACTATGGACATTATATTCAAAGAAGTAGAGCATCGTTATCAAGTTAATACACCATTTGAACGAATTGCTCTACATGACTTAAATTTAAACATTCAATCAGGTACATTTTTGGCTGTTATTGGCCATACTGGTTCTGGGAAATCAACAATCATACAGCATCTGAATGCCTTATTGAAGCCAACTGCTGGTGAAATTCAAATCGGTGAGCGCACCATTAAAGCCAATCGAAAAGAAAAGAATTTAAAAGCTATTCGTCAGCAAGTAGGCGTGGTGTTTCAATTTCCAGAACATCAGCTTTTTGAAGAAACGGTGGAAAAAGACATAGCTTTTGGACCAATGAATTATGGCGTTTCGGAAGAAGAAGCAAAGCAAAAAGCAAGAGAGCTTATCAAGTTAGTAGGGTTGCCAGAAGACATTCTAACCAGATCTCCTTTTGATTTGAGTGGTGGACAAATGCGTCGTGTAGCGATAGCAGGTATTCTAGCGATGAATCCTAATGTGCTAATTTTAGATGAACCAACTGCTGGATTGGACCCTAGAGGGCGTCAAGAAATTATGAATATGATTTATCGTCTTCATAAAGAAAAAGGCTTGACGACGATTCTCGTGACTCACAGCATGGAAGATGCAGCTATGTACGCAGATGAGCTAATTGTGATGAATCAGGGAACGATTGCGATGAAAGGGTCACCTAGAGAAGTGTTTGGTCAGCATACGCAGCTAAAAGAATATGGATTGGATGTTCCAGAATCGCTTCGCTTTATGCTGAAGCTGCAAGAGAAATTTCAGCTTGAAGCATCGGATACGGTTATTACCTTTTCTGAAGTGGTAGAGAAAGTGCAGCACCTTATGCAGCAAGGTGAACGATTATGATGAACTCAATCATTATTGGTAAGTATGTGCCGGGTCATTCGGTTGTCCATCGAATGGATCCTCGGGCCAAGCTGCTTCTCGTATTTGCGTATGTATTAATTGTGTTTTTAGCAAATAACCCTATCGGCTATGCTTTTTTAGGTGTGTATACCCTTATGATAGTGGCCATGAGTAAAGTGCCCGTTTCGTTTATTTTAAGAGGGTTAAAGCCCGTTATGTTTATTATTATCATCACGTTTCTTTTGCACATTTTTATGACAAAGGAAGGTCCTCTTTTGTTTGAATGGGGATGGCTTTCTGTCTATAAAGGCGGCCTTATTCAAGGTGTTTTAATTTCCTTGCGCTTCTTGTTCTTAATTTTAATTACGACGATGCTAACTTTAACGACTACGCCTATTGAAGTAACAGATGGGATGGAAAGCTTGCTGAATCCATTTAAAAAGCTCAAGCTTCCTGTACACGAATTAGCTTTAATGATGTCCATTTCTCTTCGCTTTATTCCTACATTGATGGAAGAGACAGATAAAATTATTAAAGCGCAGACAGCACGAGGAGTGGACTTTAGCAGCGGCCCCGTTACGGATCGTTTGAAAGCTGTCGTTCCTTTGCTTGTTCCTCTATTTATAGGTTCATTTAAGCGTGCTGAAGAGCTAGCTATTGCCATGGAAGCAAGGGGTTATAAAGGCGGAGAAGGGCGTACAAAGTATCGTCAATTGAAATGGGGAAGCATAGATACAATTATGCTTTTACTTCTGCTGGCAGTAGCAGTTGTTTTAGTGCTGATTAGAACGTAAAGATTGTTTGGTGAAAAGATGAAACGTTTAAAATGTATAGTTGCATACGACGGCACACACTTTTCAGGTTATCAAGTTCAGCCCAATAAGCGAACTGTTCAACTGGAGATTGAAGCCGTTTTAGAGAAAATGCATAACAAAAAAGTGCCGATTTACGCCTCTGGACGAACGGACACAAATGTTCATGCACAGGGGCAAGTCATTCATTTTGATACAAACCTAAATATTCCATGTGATAAGTGGAAAAAAGCATTGAATTCAATGCTACCAGATGATATTGTAATGAAGAATGTATGTGAAGTTGATGCACATTTTCACGCCCGGTATGACGTTACTTCAAAAGAGTATCGCTATCATATTTTGCGCGGCGAAGATCGAAATCCTTTCACTCGTTCTTATGCATACCATTACCCTTATCCATTAGACTACTCAAAAATGAAAAAAGCCATCACATATTTACTCGGTACACACGACTTTACAAGCTTTTGTTCAGCGAGAACAGAAGTGGAAGATAAGATTCGTACGATTTACAAGATTGATATGTATGAAGAGAATAGTCAACTTGTGTTTAGATTCGTTGGAAGTGGCTTTCTGTATAATATGGTTCGTATTCTTGTTGGAACGCTTTTAGAAGTAGGACAAGGCCGTATTGAACCAGATGCTATAAAAGATATTCTAGAAAGCAAATCACGTCCTCGTGCAGGGAAAACTGCGCCTTCGCAAGGACTATATTTATGGCGCGTTTTCTATGACAACTAAACCTGGTGTAACATTTTCTTGACATTAGTAGCTTAAAGATATAATATATCATATGGTATGTATTTTAACCCCACGGTTAGCCCCGGAAATTAATCGTGTTGAAATAGAAGGTTGAAATAATTTTATAATTGATGATGAAAATTAGGAGGGAAACTCATGCGTACAACTTTCATGGCGAAAGCAAACGAAGTAGAGCGTAAATGGTATGTTGTCGATGCTGAAGGTAAAACTTTAGGTCGTTTAGCAAGTGAAGTAGCATCAATCTTACGCGGTAAACATAAACCAACTTTTACACCACATGTTGATACTGGTGATCACGTGATCCTTATCAATGCGTCAAAAATCGAACTAACAGGTAAGAAATTAACTGATAAAATTTATTACCGTCACAGCATGCACCCAGGTGGTTTGAAACAACGTACAGCATTAGAAATGCGTACTAACTACTCTGAGAAAATGCTTGAATTAGGAATCAAAGGCATGCTTCCAAAAGGTAGCCTAGGCCGTCAAATGTTCAAAAAATTACATGTGTATGCTGGTGAAACACATCCACATGAAGCACAAAAACCAGAAGTTTACGAACTTCGCGGATAATTAATAAGAGGAGGTTATTATCTTGGCACAGGTACAATATTACGGAACTGGTCGTCGTAAAAGCTCTGTTGCTCGTGTACGTTTAGTACCAGGTAACGGTCGCGTAACAATCAACGGTCGTGAAATCGAAGAATACATTCCATTTGCTGCACTACGTGAAGTAGTAAAACAACCACTTGCTTTAACTGAAACTGTAGGTAACTATGACGTATTTGTAAACGTTAATGGTGGAGGTTATGCAGGTCAAGCTGGCGCTATTCGTCACGGAATCTCTCGTGCTTTATTAGAAGCAGACCCTGAATACCGTGGAACATTAAAACGTGCTGGTCTATTAACTCGTGACGCTCGTGCGAAAGAACGTAAAAAATACGGTCTTAAAGGCGCTCGTCGTGCACCACAATTCTCAAAACGTTAATTTTATATTACGTTTCAAGCCTTGGTCTTTGGACCAAGGCTTTTTTTATTTGTTGTTTGCGTATGAGACGAAGGCTTGTGCAGACAATATGTAAAAAAGGGAGGCGTTATCGTGAACGAGGTTACATATTTAAAAGAAAAACGTTATGAAAAAGAAATGAAATATGAACGCAAAGTCCTAAGGGAACTGTCGTTTGATTTGCTTCAAGAGAGGCTGCGCCGTTATTTTCATCCAATGTTTCAGTGGAATATGCTAGGAGACGAACATGTGGAGGAGTACTGTCTTGATATTGCCATCGAATCATTTTTATTAGGTGCCCGGGTGAGTAAACGTGGCAAAGGCTACGAAGATTTTCAGAAGCACAGTAAGCAAGAAGAGTCTCTTTTAATTGATACATTGTACGGAGCCATCAGCATGTCTGTAACAGATCTTTATCAAGATGGTCTGTATTATTTATGTCAAGGATATGTGCAAGACTGGTGGAAAGAAGGTTATCGAACCGCAGAAAAAAGACGTCGGTTACGTTTGCATTAAAAAGTACTCATAATTCCCGTTCTTGTCCCATATAGAAATAAATAGGTGAGGCAAGAAGGGAAGGGATAAAATGTCTAAAGTAAAAATAATGAGCACAATTATAGCGCTTCTCGTTCTTTTTGTCATTGTACAATATCAGATAGATCATAGAACATCATCCGGTTCGCTTTCACTTCCTCTTAGCGGGAAAGTTATTGTACTAGATCCTGGACATGGCGGTGTTGATGGAGGAGCCGTAGGAGAGGATGAAGTGCTTGAAAAAGAAATAACCCTTAAAATTTCGTTAATGCTTCGGGACTATCTGCAAGAGCAAGGGGCACTTGTTATTATGACAAGAGAAAAAGACGAAGACCTAGCGGCCAAAGACACAAGAGGATACAGTCGCAGAAAAGTAGAAGACTTAAAAAATCGCGTAACGATGATTAATAAATCCAATGCTGATTTGTACTTAAGTATTCACTTGAATGCTATTCCATCCTCTGCTTGGAGAGGGGCTCAAACTTTCTATTACGGGTCCCTAAAAGAAAACGAGCAAGTGGCCAAACTCATTCAACAAGAGCTAAGAAATAATCTGGATAATACGACCCGTGAAGCAAAAGCTATTCAAACTCTTTACCTTCTTAAGCATTCTAAGCTACCAGGTGCTTTGGTTGAAGTAGGATTCTTATCAAATCCTACAGAACGTAAAATGCTTCAATCGAAACGCTATCAAAAAAAGTTAGCTGAATCCATTTATGAAGGAGTCAGCCGGTATTTTACTGGAGAAAAGCCCAAATAAAAAGCATAGCATCCTTCTATTCAGAAAAATCTAATATGTATGATATACTTGATAGTATAAATAAATAGATTTTAACATGGTGGTGGGAGTATGCTAACGGAAAAGCAAGTAAAAGAAGTAGTAGGGGAAATTACAGATCCATTTTTAAATAAAAAACTATCAGAAACAGATGCGATTAAAGAAATAACAATCAAAGCTGAAAAACAGCATATAAGCCTGAAGATTGCTGTTGCAAAAACAGGTACTAGTGAACAGCTGAGCCTTCAAGGCACGATTGTAGAAGGATTAAAAAAAGCAGGTGTACAGTCGGTTGGACTGCGATTTGTTGAGTTTACGCCTGAAGAACTTCAGCAGTACCGCGCTGAGCAACCGAATACTGGCAACTTACTAACTAGTCCGAATGCACCTGAATTTATTGCTATTGCCAGCGGTAAAGGAGGCGTTGGTAAATCAACAGTCTCTGTTAACTTGGCTGTTTCGCTAGCTCGTTTAGGAAAGAAAGTTGGTTTAATTGATGCTGACATTTATGGATTCAGCGTCCCAGATATGATGGGAATTACACAGCGTCCTGTAGTAGAAGGTGAAAAGATTATTCCGGTTGACCGTTTCGGAGTAAAAGTTATTTCCATGGGCTTCTTTGTAGAAGATAATTCACCCGTTATCTGGCGAGGACCTATGCTTGGAAAAATGTTGACGAGCTTTTTTACAGAAGTTGAATGGGGAGAATTAGATTATCTTTTACTAGACTTACCTCCCGGAACAGGTGATGTCGCATTAGACGTTCACTCCATGCTTCCTGCTTGTAAAGAAGTGATTATTACGACACCACATCCTACAGCGGCATTTGTTGCAGCTAGAGCGGGTGCTATGGCTTTGAAAACTGATCATGAGGTAATTGGAGTTGTAGAAAATATGGCCTACTTTGAAAGCCAGCTAACAGGGGAAAAAGAGTATGTATTTGGTAAAGGCGGAGGTCCAAAACTTGCTGAGGAACTTCAGACAGAGCTTTTAGGACAGCTTCCGTTAAGTCAGCCAGATTGGAATGAAGAAGATTTTGCACCTTCCATTTACGAAGAATCGCATCGTTTAGGTCAAATATATGGAGAGATTGCAAGCAAGATTGTGTTTATTTGCGAAAATGAAAAAGCAGCAACAGGAAAATAGCAAAAAGCACGCGCTGTTCGAGCGCGTGCTTTTTGCTATTATACAGAGAGTTCAATCTGCGCCTTTTTTAAATCAAATGCAAGGTTTTGTTTTAAGAGAGCTAAAAATGTTTTTCCAGCTGTACTTACGGTGTGAGACTGGTGCTTTAAAATGCCGATTGCAGGCCCGTCATGCAAGTCATGAATCGTTCTAACCACCACTTGATCTGGTGGAAGGGTTGCGCTTATTTGTGGAACAACGGCTATTCCTAAGTTTTCTTTTACAAAATGCTGAAGTGTGCTAATAGTGCCTAACTGGACTTTAGCAGGCAGTTGGCCTGTTCGTTCAAAAATTAGCTGCTCAATTTTCTTTTGAACGGAAGATTGCCCAGCTGTAATCAGCGTTTCGTGTATTAAATCTTTTGCAAAGATTGTTTTTCTTTTTGTTAGAGCATGATTGAATGGTAGTAGCAGCACAAGTTTTTCCGTTAGTAATACCTCAAATTCTATATCTCTGAACGATTCTGAGACAGTGCCAATCGCGAAATCAATTTCTTGATTGCGTATATGTTGATGAAGGTGCTTTTCGTCTGCAACGAGTAAGCTAATTTCTGTGTTGGGATATCTTTTTTTAAATAATGAGAGAATGGAAGACAGTCGACTGCTTGCTGTAGGCTCTGCAGCACCTATACGGATAGTGCCAGCTTCGCCTGTTGAATAATCCTTTAAGGTGTTATTTAGATATTCATATTCCTTTAGTAAAATATTTGCCCGCTCGTAAAAGATTTTACCTGCTTCAGTAAGTTTAATGATTTTTCCTCGTTCTAAAAGCTTAAATCCCAGTTCGGATTCTAACTTTTGAATGTGCAGTGTAATGGTAGGCTGAGAGTACTTTAAATATTCAGCGGCTAATTGAAAGCTTCCTAAACGAACAATGGTTTGAAACGTTTTAATAACGCGAAATTCCATCGAATTCCCTCCTTTTGCTATAAAACGATTGTGTTAATTTCTAATATTTTACCATAAAGCTAAGAATTAAAGTTTACAATTCCAATAAAAATACTAAGTATTAAAAAATATAAAGAAGTCATTTAGGTTTCTTAATAAAAATAAATGACATAATTAAATACGCACCTCATATGAGATGCGTATTTAATCACTGCTGTTGCTGTTCTCCGCCTGAATCAGATCCAGAGGAAGAAGAACCACCATCGTCGCTGCTTTGTTTTTGTCCACCTTGTGTTTCTTCAGCGGCTTTCAAAAGAATGTCTTGAATTTTAGATTGATAAAGAGGGCTATCAAACGTTTCGGTCATAATCTTTTGTAAATAAGTGCGATATTCTTTACTCTTTAAAACAGTCAGTACTTCTTTTTCCATAGCCGGATCCTTTAAAACATCTTGAAGCATTCCTTGATATTCAGGATCTTTCATTAGTTGTTTGATGACTGTCTTATTTTCTTTTTCCAAACTTTTAGCAAAGCTTTCAGCAAACTTCGGATCATCCATGGCTTTTTTCCAAAATTCCACGCCTTTATCTGATACTAGGGTTTGAGAAATTGTATCTTTTATCGCGTTTTGATCCATTAAAATATCTTGTCTAACAGAAGGGTCTTTCATAATTGCTTCGACTGCTTTTTTTCCTTCATCTGTTTTTAAAATATCAACAACCATTTTCTTTGTTTGATCATAATCCATACCATTGTTCTCTTCATCTTGCGGTGCACAGGCTGTAGCTAAAAGCATACACATTCCTATATAAATGAGGAGCATGATTCGCTTTTTCATAGTAATGAGCTCCTTTCCTAATATGCTTACGCTTAATATGAGATAATCAAGGTTTTTTATTCATAAAAGAGCTCTAGATTTTTCAAAACGTGATTGGTACAATTTATGAAAAGGTACAATTTTGTAACTTATGGGGGAGATGGAAGTGAATAGTCGAAATTGGGTTCGTCTATTTCTAACCACGTTAGCTGTCGGGGGGATAAGTACAGCTGTTGTTGGGTTTGCGGGGCGCTGGGGGGAATACGGTCACTTATTTCAACAAGGAAAGATAGGAGAAATTGTTGCTGTTTTAACATGGCTCGTAGGCGTAGGGTTTATTTTTAGTTTAATTAGCCAAATGGGGTTTTTTGCATATTTAACTATTCACCGATTTGGGTTGGGAATTTTTAAATCTGCATCACTCTGGAAATCGGTTCAAATTGTATTTGTTTTATTTGTATTATTTGACGTTGCTTATTTTCGATATAAGTTCTTTCAACAACCGGGAGAAGGCATAGGCAAGTATATTTTGTTAAGCGTTTTCTTGTCAGCGGTGGGGTTGTTAGTGGCGTATGCAAAGAAAAAACAGACGAATAAAGAGGCTTTTGTACCAGCGCTGTTTTTTATGATTGTTGTAACGACAATTGAATGGTTTCCAGCGCTGCGAACGAACGAAGAAAGCTGGCTTTACCTAATGTTGTTTCCACTTCTAATTTGTAATATGTATCAACTTCTTATTTTGCCGAAACTTCTTACGCACGCAAGAATAGCAAAAGCAGACAAATAGCTTATTTGTCTGCTTTTGCTTTCCATATACAGTGGAAATAGATCTTAGCGGATATCTTTTACTTGGGTTTTTGAATTTGAAATTAATGTTGAAACACTTACGTTTGAGACTTTTTTATTTTGTAATGAATTCTTGATATATGGAATAGCCTTTGCTGTTTGTTGAGCGGAGTCAGACGCGTGCAGCAATATAATATCTCCCCCGTCTAAAGGCTTTGTAACATTCGAGACAATTTTTTCAACCCCTGGATTTGTCCAGTCTTTAGAATCAATGCTCCAGTGAACAGTAGTATATCCTATATCTGCTGTTAACTTTAAGATGTCTTTATTAAATTGCCCGTTAGGAGGACGAAGAAGGTGAACATCTTTAAGGCCTAGAGAATCAAAGACTTTCTTAGATTTTGCAAGATCCTGTCTAATCTCATTAGGTTTTAGGCTTGTATAGGAAGTATAGTCATAGCCCATTGTGCCAATTTCGTGACCTTCTTTCTTAATGCGCTCTACAATATCTGGGTGACGTTCAGCCCATGAAGCAGATAAAAAGAAAGTAGCATGTTCAATATGCTGTCTTTTTAGTTCATTCAGAATGGGAATAGCTCTTTCATCTCCCCAGCTGATGTTAAATGTAAGAGCAACTTCCGGATTTTTATCATCCGCCTTATAAACAGCTCTTGGACCGTTATCTGTTGAAAACACGGGAAAGTGAAACGTCTGCTGAGCATAGAGAAAAAAGCTTGTAAAAAACGCAGCAACTACGATAAGCATTGTTTGTTTGATTCTTTTGGCTCGAATAGTATAAAACATATTCATTTTGTCACCTCATTTAATAAGTAGTACTTGTCTAATTTGTATGCGTTTTGTCTACAATTAATAACAGGTAAGGAAAAGAACAACTGATTTTATTTTGATGTTTGAGAATCAATGTCGCAAAAAGCAGGTGAATCAATGAAAATTTGTTTATTTAATCAGGTGGAGTGTTTAGAGTTAGAAGCACTACTTAAAGAAGAAATGAAGAGATCAAACGTTGCTTTTCAACAAAGTTTGAATCATGTAGTTCTTGAACGAAACATTCAAGAGAAGTATCAGATCCTTTCAAAGATATTGCTAAGGTTCGGTGAAAGCAGGGAAGTAAATAAGATTTTTTGATAAAACGAAAAAAAACTTTTCAAAAAGTGTTGACTTTATATAGTACAGATGTTAAATTATTAAATGTCGCTGATGAGTGATTGGAAAACAATCGCAATTCATCAGAAATAAAATATTAAAAAGTTGTTGACAAATGAAAGGCAACTTGTTAATATAAAAAAGTCGCTTAAGAGCGGCGGTTGAACTTTGAAAACTGAACAAAGCGACAAACGTCAACGTTAAATTTTATTTTTTAAATGAGCAAGTCAAACATTTCTTCGGAGAGTTTGATCCTGGCTCAGGATGAACGCTGGCGGCGTGCCTAATACATGCAAGTCGAGCGAACTGATTAGAAGCTTGCTTCTATGACGTTAGCGGCGGACGGGTGAGTAACACGTGGGCAACCTGCCTGTAAGACTGGGATAACTTCGGGAAACCGAAGCTAATACCGGATAGGATCTTCTCCTTCATGGGAGATGATTGAAAGATGGTTTCGGCTATCACTTACAGATGGGCCCGCGGTGCATTAGCTAGTTGGTGAGGTAACGGCTCACCAAGGCAACGATGCATAGCCGACCTGAGAGGGTGATCGGCCACACTGGGACTGAGACACGGCCCAGACTCCTACGGGAGGCAGCAGTAGGGAATCTTCCGCAATGGACGAAAGTCTGACGGAGCAACGCCGCGTGAGTGATGAAGGCTTTCGGGTCGTAAAACTCTGTTGTTAGGGAAGAACAAGTACGAGAGTAACTGCTCGTACCTTGACGGTACCTAACCAGAAAGCCACGGCTAACTACGTGCCAGCAGCCGCGGTAATACGTAGGTGGCAAGCGTTATCCGGAATTATTGGGCGTAAAGCGCGCGCAGGCGGTTTCTTAAGTCTGATGTGAAAGCCCACGGCTCAACCGTGGAGGGTCATTGGAAACTGGGGAACTTGAGTGCAGAAGAGAAAAGCGGAATTCCACGTGTAGCGGTGAAATGCGTAGAGATGTGGAGGAACACCAGTGGCGAAGGCGGCTTTTTGGTCTGTAACTGACGCTGAGGCGCGAAAGCGTGGGGAGCAAACAGGATTAGATACCCTGGTAGTCCACGCCGTAAACGATGAGTGCTAAGTGTTAGAGGGTTTCCGCCCTTTAGTGCTGCAGCTAACGCATTAAGCACTCCGCCTGGGGAGTACGGTCGCAAGACTGAAACTCAAAGGAATTGACGGGGGCCCGCACAAGCGGTGGAGCATGTGGTTTAATTCGAAGCAACGCGAAGAACCTTACCAGGTCTTGACATCCTCTGACAACTCTAGAGATAGAGCGTTCCCCTTCGGGGGACAGAGTGACAGGTGGTGC
>NZ_CP130958.1:160000-212500 GCF_041941685.1 Priestia megaterium
AAGCTTAAAGAATTTAAAAGCTGTAGCAGATGCTAGCGAGAGGCTTGCTCAGACCGTAAGTGATGTTATTACAAATAAAAGGTTTCCTTTAGTGCTAGGGGGAGATCACAGCATCGCTATCGGAACACTAGCAGGAGTAAGTCGTCATTATAAAAACTTGGGCGTGATTTGGTATGATGCACACGGAGATTTGAATACAGCAGATACGTCTCCTTCAGGAAATATTCACGGTATGCCATTGGCGGCAAGTATAGGTATAGGAGACGACGCATTGACTCGAATTGGTGGTTATACACCTAAAGTCAAGCCTGAAAATATTGTGATTATCGGAGCACGTTCTTTAGATGAAGGAGAAAAAGAGTTAATAAAGGAAAAAGGGATTAAAGTGTATACGATGCATGAGATAGATCGAATGGGTATGACAAAAGTAATGGAAGAAACAATTTTATATTTGCGTGATAAAACAGATGGCGTTCATCTATCACTCGATTTAGATGGATTGGATCCACATGATGCACCTGGAGTAGGAACGCCAGTTATCGGTGGAATAAGCTACAGAGAAAGTCATTTAGCTATGGAGATGTTAGCAGAATCTCAGCTAATCACTTCTGCTGAGTTTGTGGAAGTGAATCCTATTTTAGATGAACGGAATAAAACAGCTACCGTAGCTGTTGCATTAATGGGCTCACTTTTAGGAGAGAAATTAGTATAAAACATTAGTGCCTACCAAAAGGTACATGAAATATATATGAAGATAAAAAAAGAAGCTCTTAGTTCGGATTCGAGAGCTTCTTTATATAGAGAAAAACTTTTCATATTCATTTAATAAACCATCTAGCTCTGAACTTACTCTCACTACTGTTAGTGATGATAAAGGGTTTTCTGCTGCAAGAGTGACCATGTTATTTCTGCATTCTTCAATTTGATTCAAAAGGTTCTCTTTTGTATGAGTCAAGCTTTCCACTCCTCTTCTTTTCATCTATAATAATTACATAACCTACGTACGATCTTTTTAAACGTATTTGACAAATTTTTGTTAAAATAATTAAGCATAAGTGAAACTTTATGATAAAGTACACGTATATATACTATCCCGCAATGGGCGGAGGTAACCGTTACATGGATTTATTATTAAAAAGAAAAATAAAAAAAGTAAAAAAAGGTGACCAGGATGCATTTGCTGACATAGTAGAATATCACAAGGATAAACTTTTTCATCTATGTTATCGAATGTTAGGAAACCGGGAAGAAGCGCAAGACGCTGCCCAAGAAGCGTTTATTCGAGCCTATGTAAATATTCATAGCTATGACACGAGTAAAAAGTTTTCTACCTGGTTATATCGAATTGCTACAAATCTTTGTATTGATCGAATTCGTAAAAAAAAGCCAGACTATTATTTAGATGCAGAAGTAGCCGGGACCGACGGGTTAAATATGTACTCTCAAATAGTTGCCGATCAGGCCTTACCAGAGGAAGAACTAGAGCAAGTAGAATTGCAAGAATTCATTCAGTCGGAAATATTAAAGCTACCTGAGAAATATCGAACTGTCATTGTCCTAAAATATATAGATGAGCTGTCGTTAAAAGAAATCAGCGATATTTTAGACCTGCCTCTTGGTACGGTAAAGACTAGAATTCACAGAGGACGTGAAGCTTTAAGAAATCGACTTCGCCACTTGTAAGGAGTGAACTAAGAATGAAATGTCCAAAAATGTATGTAAATCTCATTCATGAGCATTTAGATGGAGATATTACAAAAGAAAATGAACTGTTATTAAAAGAGCATTTGCATCAATGCAAAGGTTGTCAGCAGCATATGCATCAGTTAAAAAGAACCATTGCATTTGTGCAAAGCACTTCTCATATAGAATTACCTATGAACTTTACAGCAGGTGTCATGGCTGGGTTACCACGTGAGAAGAATCGAATTCGAATGAATAGATGGTTTACAAACCACCCGATTCTTAGTGCAGCTGCTGTATTTGTGCTGTTAATGTCCGGCACCGTGTTTTCAGCTTGGGAAACGGATGAAGACTTTTCTGTTTCAAAGCAGCCGAACTTGGTCATTCACGATAAAACAGTCGTTGTACCAAAAGGTGAGACCGTCAAAGGTGATATTACTGTGAGAAATGGCGATATTAAAATTGAAGGAAAAGTAGATGGAAACGTTACTGTTATACATGGTGATAAGTATCTAGCTTCTGCAGGAGAAGTGACAGGCAATATTGAAGAGTTAGACAAGATTTTTGACTGGTTATGGTATAACGTCAAAACTCATGCCAAACAAGCTGTTGACTTTTAATAGTTGAAACATAAAACCGTCCGCTTATCTTGTTAGAGAGGAACAGTGGACGGTTTTATTTATATAAAAAGAAGGCTACATTATATAGGAACAAGGATTTAAAAATAAGATGTAATTTACAGTGTAATTTTGTTTTATGGTATAATAAAACGGTTATGTTATCTTTATTACATATATAGAGGAAGTGAGAAGATGCCTATTGGAGACCTGCCAATCCTCTCATATTTAGGAAAAATTGTTGATGTTCTCCTGGTATGGTTCGTCATATATAAATTAATTATGGTCATAAGAGGTACAAAAGCAGTACAGCTTTTAAAAGGAATCACGGTGATTTTAGTTGTCCGCTTTATAAGTAACTTCCTTGGACTAAATACGCTGCAATGGTTAATGGACCAAGCGTTAACGTATGGGTTTTTAGCTATCATTATTATCTTCCAGCCAGAGCTGCGCCGAGCGCTTGAACAGCTTGGGAGAGGACGTTTGTTTTCACGCAGTAATTTGCCTGAAGAAGATGAACGTACCGTTACGATTGAGGCGATTATAAAAGCAACGCATTATATGGCTAAAAGACGCATAGGTGCATTGATCTCAATCGAAAGAGAGACGGGTATGGGTGATTATATTGAAACAGGTATACCGCTCAACTCTAATATTTCTTCTGAATTATTAATCAACTTATTTATACCAAATACACCACTTCATGATGGAGCGGTTATTTTACAGCGGGATCAAGTAGCCGCTGCAGCATGTTACTTACCTTTATCTGAAAGTCCTTTTATTTCAAAAGAATTAGGTACTCGCCATCGTGCTGCTGTAGGAATAAGTGAAGTAACAGATAGTGTGACTGTTATTGTATCCGAAGAAACTGGAGGCATTTCCGTTACCAAAAATGGTGAATTGTATCGTGAATTGACAATTGATACATTGAGAGAAATGCTAGAAAAAGAATTAGTCACAACTTCTAAAGCAACTTCTTCCACTCGTTGGCAATGGAGGTTGAAGAAGAATGGATAAATTGATGAATCGATCGTGGGTTATGAAAATTATCGCGTTGCTGTTAGCCTTCATGTTATATTTATCTGTTAATTTAGATGATGGTGCCAGTTCATCAAATAAGATTCTGAACCGAAGCAGTTCTGCCAACACTGGAGTAGAAACATTAACAGATGTTCCGGTTCAAGTATCCTATAATGAGAAGAACAGAATTGTAAGAGGTGTTCCGGATACGGTTATTATGACGCTGGAAGGTCCTAAAAATATTTTGGCTCAAACAAAGTTACAAAAAGATTATCAAGCTTATATTGACCTTGATAATTTAAGCTTAGGGCAGCATAGAGTCAAGGTTCAGTATCGAAATATCTCTGATAATTTAAACGTAGTGGTTAAGCCTGATATTGTAAACGTAACAATTGAAGAACGCGATTCAAAACAGTTTTCAGTAGAGGCAAGCTATGATAAAAACAAGGTCAAGAATGGATATGAAGCAGGGGAAGCAACCGTTAGTCCAAGAGCCGTCACGGTAACGGGCGCATCAAGCCAATTGGATCAAGTTGCTTATGTGAAAGCTATTATTGATTTAGATAATGCTTCAAAAACAGTGACGAAACAAGCAACTGTTGTCGCACTAGATAAGAATTTAAATAAATTGAATGTAACAGTTCAACCAGAAACGGTCAATGTAACAATCCCAGTGAGAAATATTAGTAAAAAAGTGCCGATCGATGTGATTCAAGAAGGCACGCCAGGCGACGGTGTCAACATTACGAAGCTAGAGCCTAAAACAGATACAGTGAAAATTATCGGTCCATCTGATTATTTAGAAAAAATTGACAAAATTGATAATATTCCAGTCGATGTTACCGGTATTACGAAATCTAAAGATATTAAGGTGAACGTCCCTGTTCCAGACGGAATAGATAGTGTAAGTCCTAAACAAATTACCGTTCATGTGGAAGTAGACAAACAAGGTGATGAGAAAGACGCAGAAGAAACAGACGCAAGTGCAGCTGAGACTAAGTCATTTAAGAATTTACCGGTTTCTTTAACTGGTCAATCCTCAAAGTACACGTATGAAATGCTTTCTCCTACTTCAGTAGATGCGGATGTAAAAGGACCAAAATCTGATTTAGATAAGTTGACGAAAAGCGGCATTAGCTTGTCAGCGAATGTAGGGAATTTATCTGCCGGGGAGCACACGGTTCCTATTATAATAAATAGTCCCGACTCCGTTACATCAACTCTATCGACTAAACAGGCAAAAGTTCGTGTAACAGCGAAAAAAAAATCAGGGACAAATGATGAGCAAACAGATAAAGAAACAAGTGGAAGCACGAGCGATAAAGAAACAAAGCCAGACACGGGAACTGGATCAGGAACAAATCCTGGGACGGGAAATTCAGGTGATTCAGGTGATTCAGCTGATTCAGCTGATTCAGCTGATAAACCACACGAAGAGACTGATACACCTGAAGACAATACAGATACACCAACAGATAGTACAGAAACTGGTGACGACAGTAGTAATCAAAGTGATGAAAATTCTACACCCGTAGATGGACAGACAGATAATACATCAGGAAACTAAATGTTTTGACATGAAGGAGAGAAAATTAATGGGTAAGTATTTTGGAACAGACGGAGTACGAGGAGTTGCTAATAGTGAATTAACTCCTGAGCTTGCTTTTAAAATTGGACGCTTAGGTGGTTACGTTCTAACAAAAGATTCAGAGCGACCAAAAGTATTAATCGGACGCGATACACGCGTTTCTGGTCATATGTTAGAAGGAGCGCTTGTTGCAGGGTTGCTTTCAATTGGAGCAGAAGTTATGCGACTAGGCGTTATTTCAACTCCAGGGGTAGCGTATTTAACAAAAGCACTTGGCGCACAAGCAGGAGTCATGATCTCTGCTTCGCATAACCCAGTTCAAGATAACGGAATTAAATTCTTTGGTCCAGATGGATTTAAACTTTCAGATGCCCAAGAGAATGAAATTGAAGCGTTAATGGATAGTGACACAGATCAATTACCAAGACCTGTTGGGGGAGACTTAGGTCAGGTAAATGACTACTTCGAAGGTGGACAAAAATATCTTCAATACTTAAAACAAACGGTTGATGAAGACTTCTCAGGTATTCATGTGGCATTAGACTGTGCGCACGGGGCAACGTCATCTTTAGCAGCACATTTATTTGCAGATCTAGATGCAGATATCTCTACAATGGGAGCATCTCCCAACGGATTAAACATCAATGACGGTGTAGGATCTACACATCCGGAAGCATTAAGTGCCTTCTTAAAAGAAAAAGGAGCGGATGTTGGGTTAGCATTTGATGGAGACGGAGATCGTTTAATTGCAATCGATGAAAAAGGCGAGATTGTAGACGGTGATCAAATCATGTTCATCTGTGCAAAATACTTGTATGAACAAGGACGTTTAAAGAAAAATACGCTTGTTTCTACCGTTATGAGTAACTTAGGCTTCTATAAAGCACTAGAAGCTAGCGGGATTGAAAGTGCACAAACTGGTGTAGGCGACCGTTATGTAGTAGAAGAAATGAAAGCTAATCAATATAACCTAGGTGGAGAACAGTCAGGTCATATTATTTTCTTAGATTACAACACAACAGGTGACGGTATGCTTTCAGCTATTCAGCTTGTAAACATTATGCAAGCAACGAAAAAGCCTTTATCAGAATTAGCAGCTGAAATGAAGAAATATCCTCAGCTTCTTGTAAATGTTAAAGTAACAGATAAGCATCATGTTACAGATAACGAGAAGGTAAAAGTGGTTATTGAAGAAGTGGAAAAAGAAATGAACGGTAATGGCCGAGTACTTGTACGCCCTTCAGGAACAGAGCCGTTAGTACGTGTAATGGTTGAAGCACAAACACAAGAAGAATGTGAAACTTATGTAACGCGTATCGTAGAAGTAGTAAAAGAAGAAATGGGCTTAGAGTAATTCATTAATTATATGCATAAGCGGTGACGTTTCAAGCCGTTTATGCATATTTTTATATTGTTGAGAAAAATTCTTGGAAATTATCTGATGCTAAAGGCTGTTTTTACAGATAGTAAAGAAGATAATTGACGTTTTCTCACTTCTTATTGTAATATTAAATCTGTTCGTCTCTTAATTTATGTAAAGGAGTGAACAATCTAGTTTAAAAGTGAATACAAAGCGCCTGAACTAAGTAAAGGGACGGAAACGACTTAGTTGACGAGGAGGAGGTTTATCGAAGTATCGGCGGATGCCTCCCGGTTGTTGATTATCACGGCCGAAAACTTGATGTGAAAAACAATGAGGTGACTTATTGGACAAAAGCATTGAGATGATAATCATTGATGATGAAAAGAGACTCTCTTTTCATACATGAAGGAGGATTTTATCTATGTGCGGAATTGTAGGATATATTGGAACAGAAGATTCGAAAGAAATTTTATTACGTGGTCTTGAAAAGTTAGAATATCGTGGCTATGACTCAGCAGGTATTGCAGTTGTTAACAATGAAGGCGTACACGTATTCAAAGAAAAAGGCCGTATTGCAGAATTGCGTCAGGCAGTAGATAACAGTGTTGTAGCACCAGCAGGTATCGGTCATACGCGTTGGGCAACTCATGGTGTACCAAGCCAAGAAAATGCTCATCCGCATCAAAGTACATCTGGACGCTTCACACTTGTGCATAACGGTGTAATTGAAAACTACGCTATTTTAAAACGTGAATATTTACAAAATGTAACGTTCAAAAGCGAAACGGATACAGAAGTAATCGTTCAGTTAATTGAAAAAATCGCAGCAGAAGGCTTAGATGTAGAAGAAGCGTTCCGTAAGACAGTGAGCTTGCTTCACGGTTCTTATGCACTAGCTCTTGTTGATAACGAAGATAAAAATACAATCTACGTAGCTAAAAACAAAAGCCCGCTTCTTGTAGGTGTTGGCGAAGGATTTAACGTTGTAGCGAGCGATGCTATGGCAATGCTTCAAGTAACAGATCAGTACGTAGAATTAATGGATAAAGAAACAGTAATTGTTACAAAAGAAGGCGTAACAATTAAAACGCTTGATGGTGAAGTGGTAGAAAGAGCACCTTATACAGCAGAGCTTGATGCAAGTGATATTGAAAAAGGTACGTACCCTCACTATATGTTAAAAGAAATTGATGAGCAGCCTTTAGTTGTTCGTAAAATCATTCAAGAGTATCAAAATGAGAACAATGAACTGCACATTGATGCAGACATTTTAGGAGCAATGGATGAAGCAGACCGCATCTATATCGTAGCATGTGGAACAAGCTATCATGCAGGCCTAGTAGGTAAACAATTCATTGAAACGTGGGCGAAGGTTCCAGTAGAAGTGCACGTAGCAAGTGAATTCTCTTATAATATGCCGCTTTTATCTGAAAAGCCATTGTTTATCTTTATCTCTCAAAGTGGAGAAACAGCTGACAGCCGTGCAGTATTAGTTCAAATTAAAGAATTAGGTTACAAAGCGTTAACAATCACAAACGTTCCGGGATCAACATTATCTCGTGAATCTGATTATACGTTATTACTTCATGCAGGTCCGGAAATTGCTGTAGCATCAACAAAAGCTTATACAGCTCAATTAGCAGTGCTATCAATTCTAGCGGCTGTAACAGCAAAAACACGCGGCATTGAATTAGAATTTGATTTAGTTCAAGAGTTAGCAATCGTAGCAAACACAATGGAAGTACTTTGCGACGATAAAGAAGAAATGGAAAGTATTGCTCTTCAATTCTTAGCAACAACTCGCAACGCATTCTTTATTGGACGTTCTGTTGATTATTATGTAGGTTTAGAAGGTGCGTTAAAACTAAAAGAAATCTCTTACATCCAAGCAGAAGGATTTGCTGGAGGAGAGCTTAAGCACGGGACAATCGCTTTAATTGAAAACAATACGCCAATTATTGCATTAGCAACACAAGAGCATGTAAATTTAAGCATCCGCGGTAACGTAAAAGAAGTAGTAGCACGTGGAGCTAATCCGTGTATCATTTCAATGAAAGGATTAGAAACAGAAGAAGATCGCTACGTGATTCCGAAAGTTCACGAAACACTTTCACCGCTAGCAGTGGTTATTCCTTTACAATTAATCTCTTACTATGCTGCATTGCACCGCGATTGCGATGTAGATAAACCACGTAACTTAGCTAAATCAGTTACTGTAGAATAATAAGGTTCTAGACACCCTTCTACTATAGAAGGGTGTTTTTGTATGTCTGAGAAAGAGAACAAACACCGTTTATGCTAGAAGTTTCATTGAGCTAAAAAATATATTTGCTTGCTCCATTTATTTTATATAATGAAATAGGTAAAGGAACGAACCTCAGCTATTAAAAAGGATGTGGAAAGCATTAGTGGATTGGCTCAAAGTATAAAGTACGTGTTGCGAGGCATCTTTTTTGTCTTGTATTTTCCCTTTTATTTTGTATTTCAAGTCTTTTGTAAAGTATGGATATATTTCATCGCTCAGCCCCTCATGTGGATAGGGAAAAGAATTATTCAACCCGTCATTTATTTCATTTGGATATATATCATACGTTTTCTGTTCGTCTACCCTATTTCTTGGCTATGGAATGAGATAATATATCCTTTTATTCTCTTTGTTTGGAAACGGTGTTTTTTGCCTATAACTAGATTTATATGGAGATATGCCGTATACCCTATTTTGTATCTAATTTGCTACCCCTGTTATCTGTTATGGAAATATCTTGTGCTGCCTTTTTACAATGAAATTATTCTTCCTGTGCTTTCATTGTGTCAGCGTATCTTTTTCTGTTTCTGGAAGGGATTTAAGTGGATTGGAATTCATATAATCTATTACCCTTTACGCTGGTTTTGGGTGACATGTATATATAAACCGTTTAAAAAAGTATATATCAAAATCATTCAGCCTGTTCTCAAATGGTTTTCTCATTTATTTAGTTAACGAAATATACCAAAAGATTGCTTTTCTTTTTTAAGTATTAAACTCGAAAGATAAGAGGGAATTGATGTATAATAAAAACGGATATATCATTGCCTATTTATTTTATTAGATTCAATTTTGAAAGAGAGTGAAACAATATGGGCCGTAAGTGGAACAATATTAAAGAAAAGAAAGCGTCAAAAGATGCTAATACAAGTCGTATATATGCCAAGTTTGGCCGTGAGATTTATGTGGCTGCGAAACAAGGCGAGCCAGATCCAGAATCAAACCAAGCGTTAAAAGTTGTATTAGAACGCGCGAAAACATACAATGTGCCAAAAGCAATTATTGACCGTGCAATTGAAAAAGCAAAAGGCGGATCAGAAGAAAATTACGATAATCTTCGTTACGAAGGTTTTGGACCAAATGGATCAATGGTTATCGTAGATGCTCTTACGAATAACGTAAACAGAACAGCTTCAGACGTGCGTGCTGCCTTTGGTAAAAACGGCGGTAATATGGGAGTAAGCGGATCAGTAGCGTACATGTTTGATCCAACAGCTGTTATTGGTGTAGAAGGTAAGGATGAAGAAGAGACGCTAGAACTGTTAATGGAAGCAGATGTAGACGTGCGTGACATTTTAGAAGAAGAAGATTCTGTAATTGTTTATGCTGATCCAGATCAATTCCATGCGGTACAAAAAGCGTTCAACGATGCTGGTATTACGGAATTTACAGTAGCTGAGCAAACGATGCTTGCTCAAAATGATGTAACTCTTCCTGAAGATGCACAAGCTCAGTTTGAAAAAATGATTGATGCATTAGAGGACTTAGAAGATGTGCAGCAAGTATATCATAACGTTGATTTAGGATAATAGTGAAAGAGGCAGACCTATCAAAGAGGTCTGTCTCTTTTTATAGGCCGTGTGAAAAGCATCTATTGACCCTTTCCCTTCGTTTGGAATATGGTAAGATAATGAATTAAGAATAGAAAATAGTAGAATTTTATAAGAGATAAATGGAGGGAAAGCAGTTGAAAAAATTAATGGTGGGGATGGCATTAACAGCTACACTTGCAACGGCTGTAACGCCTGGGTTTGGCTCAATTGGGGGAAATCAAGGAAAGGCATATGCAGCGACAGTTACATATAAAGTAACGGCAAGCAAGTTAAATGTGAGAAGCGGAGCGGGAACGACTTACGGGATTATCGGCAGCGTAGCGAAAGGTCAAACGTTATCTGTAATGAGCAAAAGCGGAAGCTGGTACAAAATTAACTATAACGGCCGCACGGGCTACGTAAGCAGCGATTATGTACAAGCATCAGGAACAACAACGCCGCCAGCAGAAAGCACAACGTACACAGTAACGGCAAGCACGCTGAATGTAAGAAGCGGAGCGGGCACTAACTATGCATCCATAGGAAGTGTGACAAAAGGCCAGAAGCTGTCTGTGGTGAGCAAAAGCGGAAGCTGGTACAAAATTAATTACAACGGCCGCACAGGCTATGTAAGCAGTGATTATGTACAGGTTTCAGCTACCACATCGCCAAAGCTCGTAGTTGATTCATTTAAAACGTTAGGTAATGCTCAGCAAGTCATCTTGGTTACAGCAGATAACTACGATACGAAGTCTGCTAAAATTCAAACGTTTGAAAAAGCTGATGGGAAATGGAAGCAAGTTTTAATCGCGAACGGTGTACTTGGACAAAAAGGATTCGCTTTATCGAAAAAAGAAGGAGATATGGAATCTCCGACAGGGAAATATACAATTGGTACAGCATTCGGACGCTATGCAAATCCTGGAACTAAGCTTCCATATCGAAAGATTACAGCAAATGATGTGTGGGTAGACGATTCAAAAAGCTCTCTATATAATACGTGGCAGCAAAAGCCGGCTAATGGCCGCTGGACGAGCGCTGAGAACATGGACATCCCGGCTTACGACTATGGGTTTGTCATTAATTATAATGAATCTAGAACGCCAGGAAAGGGAAGTGCAATCTTCTTCCATGTAGGAACAAATTATACTGCAGGATGTACGGCTACTTCTAAAGAACAAGTTGTCTCTATTTTAAAATGGTTAAATCCAGAGAAAAATCCGGTTATTATTCAATCTCCTGTAAGTGAATTAGATAAATATTAAGTTAGAAAGCAGCTGAACTCTTACAGTTCAGCTGCTTTTTTATGTAATTAAAAGCTTTGTCTGTCCGTGGTACGACAAAGTTAGTTTTCCTATTCATTGAATGAAAGCGTTTAATCTCTTACGATTAAAGTATCATCACGTAGAGAAAGGAAGAGAGCAAATGGCTCAATCTAATATAAAAGTAGCTGTACAAAAGTTTGGGAACTTTCTAAGTTCAATGGTTATGCCAAATATCGGAGCATTTATTGCATGGGGACTTATTACTGCTTTATTTATTCCCACAGGCTTTTTTCCAAATGAAAGCCTTGCCAAACTAGTGGATCCAATGGTCAAGTATTTGCTTCCGCTGCTAATCGGCTACACAGGAGGAAAGCTTGTACACGATCAGCGCGGAGGCATTGTAGGTGCTATCGCGACCATGGGCGTCATCGTTGGGTCTGATATTCCGATGTTTCTGGGCGCTATGATTATGGGACCGCTTGGCGGTTATATCATCAAGAAGTTTGATCAGTTTATTGAAGGTAAAGTCAAAACAGGATTTGAGATGTTAATTAATAATTTCTCAGCAGGTATTCTTGGAGGAATTCTAGCAATTCTAGCCTTTTTAGGAGTTAGTCCAGCCGTGGACGGATTTACAGGTGCGCTTGTAGTGGGTGTAGATTGGATGGTTGCACATGGCCTTCTTCCACTTACAAGTATTCTAATTGAACCAGCTAAAATTTTATTCTTAAACAATGCTATTAATCACGGTATCTTATCTCCGATCGGAGCAGAACAAATTCGAACAAATGGACAGTCCATTCTATTGTTATTAGAAACAAACCCTGGTCCGGGGTTAGGAATTCTGTTAGCGTATTGCTTCTTTGGAAAAGGAACAGCAAAACAGTCAGCGCCGGGAGCGGCCATCATTCATTTTATTGGCGGAATTCACGAAATTTACTTCCCTTACGTTTTAATGCGTCCGCTTCTAATCATTGCGGCTATTTTAGGAGGAATGAGCGGCGTATTTACATTTGTTCTTTTAGGCGGAGGCTTACAAGCGGTTGCTTCACCAGGAAGTATTTTGGCTATTTTAGCTGCTACACCAGGTAATGCAGGCAGCTATGTTGCAAATATCTCAGGTGTTCTCGTTGCAGCCATCGTATCGTTTATTGTAGGTTCGTTAATTTTAAAAACAGGCAAGCAAACAGAAGATTTGGACGAAGCAGCTCGCAAAATGCAAGAGATGAAGGGCAAGAAGAGTTCTGTAGCAGGAAGCTTTACAAAACAGCAAGGTGAAGTACCAGCAAGCGTTCAGCAAATTGTTTTTGCCTGTGACGCAGGTATGGGATCAAGTGCGATGGGCGCCTCTCTTCTTCGCAAGAAAGTTAAACAAGCAGATTTAAATATTTCGGTAACGAATACAGCGATCAGTAATATTCCAAGTGATGCTCAAATCGTTATTACACAGGAAGAACTAACGCCAAGAGCTCAAAACAAAGTTCCAGATGCGTATCATATCTCGGTTGATAACTTTCTATCTAGTCCAGAATATGACAAACTAATTGATCAACTAAAAAATGATCATACTACTTCTAAAGCGGAAGAAGAAAAGAGAGTATCTGCAGAAAATAATACAGATAGTAATGATGGTTTATTAAAAGAAGAAAATGTTTTCTTGAATCAGCACTTTTCTTCTAAGGAAGAAGCAATTCGATTTGCAGGAAGCGTGTTAGTAAAAGGCGGATATGTAGAAGAAAACTACGTTGAAGCGATGATTGAGCGCGACAATATGACTTCTACTTATATGGGAAATGACGTGGCGATTCCGCACGGTACGGAAGAAGCGAAAAAGAACGTTTTAAGATCGGGTTTTACAGTGATTCAAGTGCCAGAAGGCGTTGATTTTGATGGTGAGAAGGTTCGTTTGATTTTTGGAATTGCTGGAAAAGACGGCACCCATTTAGAAATTTTATCTGGTATCGCGATTACATGTTCCGATATGGACAATATTGAAAAGATGGTTCATGCCAAATCAGCTAAAGAATTAATGGCTATTATTCAACGTAACTAACGGGATAGAAAGGCATGAAGATGCCTTTTTATCCTTTGTTTATAAATAAGAAAAGAGTTGATGTTCTTGTTTATTACTTCAAGAGAAAAATCAATCATTGAGTTAATTATTAAAACGGCAGGAAAGCATACAGCCCTTACACTTGCTACTTTTTTGAATGTAAGTGTAAGAACCGTTCACCGAGATTTGAAGGCAATTGAATCAATACTTGAAAAATTTGATTTGAAGCTGATTCGTACACAAGATGAAGGACTAATGATTGAAGGTAAAAATGAACAAATTTTTCGTCTTATCCAAGAGCTGATGAAGATTAAAGCGACGGATCAGTCTCCACAGGAAAGAAAATTAATTCTTTTAATTCTTCTTCTAGAAGAAGGAGATTCATTTAAATTACAAACGCTGGCTAAAGACTTAGAAGTAAGTATTACTACACTAACTGCTTATTTAGATGAATTAACAGAGTGGTTAACAACATTTGACGTTTTCCTTCATCGAAAGAGAGGGGTGGGAGTAGAGGTTCAAGCTACTGAAGCCAATAAACGAAAAGCATTAGCTAATTATTTTCTTGTTTACTTTAATGAAGAGTTAATTGAGTGCTTGTTTTTAGCAGAAAATCAGCAGCATACGGATGAAACGATTTTGCATTATTTTTATCCGGATTATTTAGCAGAAGTAGACCGAATTGTACATCAAGCGATTAATCAGCATCATTCTAAGCTGGCCGACAGCGATTATATAGGGCTCATTGTTCATATTTGCATTATGATACAGCGAACGAAAAAGCAAATGTATCTAGAAGACGACGGCCGCCAAACGGAAGAACTGGCGAGTGAAATGTTCTTAATGAAGGATATTTGCCGCGAAATTGAACGGGTATTTTCTCTTTCTTTTACAGAAAAAGATATTCATTTCTTAGCAGTGCGGCTGCGTGCAGCAAAGTTCCAAACTACTAGAGACGTATATTACGACAGCGTAGTGGTTGGGCAGATTATTAAGAATATGATTGCTCATGTTTCTGTTCAGCTTAACACCGACTTAACCGGTGATTTTTCCCTTTACCAAGGGCTGCTTGCTCATATGGAACCGGCAATTTTTCGTCTTAAGCAAAAAATGGAGCTTTTTAATCCATTAACAGAAGAGATTAAGAAAAAGTACCCTGTTTTATTTATGGCTGTGAGAAACAGTATCGATCAAGAGCTGCCGGATTTAGTTTTTCCAGATGATGAAGTAGCATATCTTGTTTTGCATTTTGGTTCAACGCTAGTGCTAAAAGAAGAAGTCATGGAAATTCAGGCACTGATTGTCTGTCCAACTGGAATTGGCACCTCGAAAATGTTAGCTAGCCGTATTCGTAAAGAGATTCCGGAGATTAATTCAGTTGTCATTAAATCGGTAAAAGAAATCAAAGAAGCCGCCCTTGAAGGGTATGACGTAGTGATTTCAACAGTAAGACTGCCTTTTTTAAATGTAGATTACATTTTAGTCAATCCACTCTTAACCGAAGAGGATATTCAATCCGTCCAGAATTTTTTACAGAAAAACATTCAAAAGTTAACCAAGGATAAGGACTATCGTTCGTTCCAATATAAAAATAAGACCGTTTCTACAGAAAAACCGTCTTTTGAGGAAACGATGAAACAAATTAAAGATGTGCATGGAAGTATCGAATCAATTCTTCAAAACCTTAGAATGTATCGATTTTCGGATGCAGTGAGTCACGATCAAGTGATTTCGCACGTAGTAAAAGCTGCTGAAAAAGAACGTTTGATAACCAATGCCAACTGCGTTATTCATCAGCTTAAGGAACGAGAAAACAAAGGCGGTTTAGGCATTCCGCAAACGAGTATGGCACTGTTCCATTGCCGTGAACATCACGTGAAAGAGCTGATTTTTCAAGTTTCACATTTAGAACAGCCTTGCACAGTTAAAGGCATGGACGGAACAAACATGCAGGCGCGTAACCTTCTATTAATGCTCGCACCTGAAGAGTTAAGTGAAGCACAGCAAGAAATCTTAAGTTTAATTAGTACCAGTTTAATTGAAGACCATGAAGCAATGATGATTTTTTCGTCTTCGAACGAAGAGATAATTCGCAAAAAGCTAGAGGATACGTTTCATGAGTACCTTCGAAATAATTTGATAAAGGAATGATTTTTGTGAAGCAAGCAGTTCATTTTGGAGCAGGCAATATTGGTCGAGGATTCATTGGGGCATTGTTTTCTCAAAGCAACTATCACGTCACATTCGTAGATATTGCTGAGAAGGTTATTAATCAGTTAAACGCAGATAAAGGGTATAACGTAGTGACAGCTGCAGAGCACCCGGAGACATTAGCTGTTCAAAACGTATCTGGTTTAAATAATCTGACACAAGAACAAGCGGTCATTAAAGCGATTAAAGAAGCAACGTACATTACGACGGCCATTGGACCGAACGTTCTGCCCCGAATTGCTCCTTTAATTGCTAAAGGTTTGGCTGAACGTGTAAAAACAAGCGACGAAAATGTATATGTGATTGCATGTGAAAATCAAATCTCTGCGACAGATTTATTAAAAGGCTATATTTTTGACGCGCTGGATGAAGATACAAAAGCTCATATGATAAATAAGGTCTTTTTCTTTAATTCAGCTGTAGATCGTATCGTCCCTATTCAGCATAACCAAGGTTCGCTTGATGTTTTAGTAGAATCCTATTATGAATGGGTAGTAGAGGCACCTGAAGATATTCCTTTTGTAGAAGGAATGACCATTGTGCCTGACCTTGCTCCTTTTATTGAAAGAAAGTTATTTACAGTGAATACGGGACACGCGGTAATTGCATATTTTGGTTATTTAAAAGGAAAAGAAACGATTGATCAAACGTTAAGAGATTCAGATATTTACGAACAAGTCCAGCAAACGCTACAAGAAACAGGAAACTATCTAATTAAAAGATATGACTTAGATAGAGAGGAACACGAAGCCTATATTACTAAAATCATTGAACGCTTTAAAAATCCTCATTTAAATGATTCAGTTAAAAGGGTAGGAAGAGCGCCAATTCGCAAGCTTGGACCTCAGGATCGCTTGATTCGTCCAGCGCTAGAAGCAAAAAAAGCGGGCCTTTCTTACACCTACTTGGCAAAGGCTATCGCCGCTGCGCTTTTATTTGACCCGCAAGAAGATAAAGAGGCTATGAAGCTTCAAGCGAATATTCATGAGTATGGTATTGAGTACGTGTTAAAAGAGGTTAGTGGGTTAGAGACGAGTGATGATTTAACAAAAGAAATCATTGCTCAATATAATGCTTTAAAGTCGTGAATGAATTTAGTGCGTGTAAACAGTCCATTTTAAATCGGCTGTTTTTCTTTTAGCAGAAAGGGAATGTTTGTGTATAGGAGGATGATAAAATGATAGCTATTACACACGTTGGGTTAGCCGTGCCTGATGTAGAAGAAGCCGTGCAGTGGTATGAAAAAGTTTTAGGTTTTAAGCTGATTGCTGGTCCCTATACGTTTAATGCGGAGGGAGAACAAGCTGAAAATATGACTCAAGATTTACTGGGGTCTCATATCAAAAAAATGAAAAATGCTCACATGACAGCTGACAACCAGGTAGGTATTGAACTGTTTGAATTTAATAAGCCGCAAATGCCGCTTGTATTAAAAGACAGCGATGAGCAGTATCAAAGTTATTTTCACATGTGTTTAATAGCCGATGACGTGGAAAAATTAGCGGATAAAATTGAACAATCAGGCGGTAAAAAGCGCAGCCAAGTATGGAATACAAGACCTGGAAAACCTTATTACTTAATTTATTGCGAAGATCCGTTTGGGAATATTATTGAGCTATATTCACACAGTACGGAGCTCATGTATGGGAATAGAGAAGAATAAAAGCTTATCCAGATTTCTTGGATAAGCTTTTATTCTTTCATGGCTGCCCGTAGCTGTATACCTTTGCCAGCTCTTCGAAGGTTTTTGATGAATAGGTAATAGTTACAGATGTTCCTAATGCCACTTTATCAAATAATTCTTCGACATCCGCATTATGCATTCGTACGCAGCCGTGGCTTACATATTTGCCGATGCTATCTTCTGAGTTATTGCCGTGAATAGCGTATGTGTCGCCGGTTGTGCCGTTTGCATTAAGCCCTAGCCAGCGAGAGCCAAGAGGATTATTAGAAGCGCCTCCTGCAATATGCCCTGTATAGTAAGGGCGATTTTTAATTTTGTTAACAATCTTGAAAAAGCCTACCGGCGTATCGCTCCATGTTTTTCCCGTAGCTACTGAATACGTCTTTTCTAACTTTCCATTATGAAAATAAGCAAGCTGATTTGTTTTTTTATTAATAATAATTAAATCTCCACTTGCTGCGTTTTCACTTGCATTCGCCGCACTTGCTGTATAAGAAATGCTGATAATAGCTGCGAGGCATAAAGCAGCTGCTCGCAGTATAATTTTTCTCACGTTCTAGCCATCTCCTCTATTGTTCGTTTACATATTTGATGAATTACATGCTATTAGTGTATAAAAGGAAAATGGACTGAATATGAATCTTTCCTGAATGAAAACTGAAAGTGCATTTTATTTATAAGCGAATATAAAGTGAAAATCTGGGCAGAAATACAACTAAAGGTCTGGTACATATCTCATGAAAAAGAGAAAAGTGAAAATGCACCTTGTATGTTTAATTTAGGATGTATTATCATAAAAGTTTGAAATGAAGGGCAGGAGGTGGAAGAAACAGATGCTTAAAGAATTTAAAGAGTTTGCTTTGCGAGGAAATGTATTGGATTTAGCTGTCGGTGTGATTATTGGAGCGGCATTTGGGAAAATTGTAACGTCTCTTGTAAATGATATTATTATGCCGCTGATTGGTTTGTTGTTAGCAGGGATAGACTTTAAAGATTTATCCTTCACGGTTGGAGATGCTACGGTATTATATGGATCTTTTATTCAAACAATTGTTGATTTCTTAATTGTCGCATTCTCGATTTTCTTATTTGTTCGTTTCTTTAATCGTTTTAAGAGAAAAGAAGAAGAGAAAGTAGAGGAAGAAGTGGCTGTTCTGTCAAAAGAAGAAGAGATCTTAACAGAAATTCGTGATCTGCTAAAAGCAGAAGCAGTGAAAGAGCGTTCATAACAGCAATTTTTACATACGTATAAAACGGCTAAGAGACCCGTCTTTTCATAAGAAAAGCGGGCTTTTTTTCGTGTGAAATTTCTGGGGAAATGTTAGTGGTATAATCATGGGGAAATTAGGCGTGAAAGCGAGAGAGATAGGAATGTTAAAATCATATTAAAAGTGTTAAGATATTGTAAATAGGAGGCTTAAGGTTATGTTTAAACATGTGTATCGTTCTTTGCCAATGCTGGCAGCGTATGGCCTGCTTAGCGTTTTTTTATACAGTGTTGTTATGTTTAATGTATCAAATGACAAAAAAATGTTGTTTGACTGGGCCCAAATCCATACAGCTGGGTTCGTAGTATTAATAGGGGGATGCTCACTTGTCTTATGGGCGCTCACTTTCTATTTGCTACTTCGATTTAATCAGATAGAGAGAATACAAGGTTCGCAGTGGTATGCCATTTTTACGGCAATTGTGTTTTCAATTGCGGTAGCAGCCGTTTCTGCTATGGTTTTTGTTATATATCATATTGATATACATAATCCAGGCAAAACAATAGAGTGGATGCAAGCATATCCCGAACGCTATCTTTTTACAGTATTTTTATTGTCGCTGTTAACACTAGCGATCATTATGCTAGTAGGGGAAGCTTATTTAGGGGCTGGGATTACCTTTGTTCTGTATTTTATTTTAGCTCTTGTAAACTATTATAAAAAAATCTTTCGAAATGAACCATTGTTCCCGAACGATTTTATTCAGGCAAGTCAGTTAAAAGAAGTTATTCCGATGATTAAAGATTCGATTTCAATTCCTATTGTAATAGGAGTTATTGGATCTATTGTCGTACTGATCGCTCTTTGGTTTTTCTTGCCCAAAATTAAAATTCGATGGTTTCTTCGAATTATTATGATTCTGCCGCTCATCTTTTTAATGAAATCATTTTTATTCTTTGAACACTCGTTTGCTCAAAAATATTATGATCAATATGCTGCGCTGATGCCTTGGAATCAGCAAAATAATTATTACTATAATGGACCTGTTATTGGCATGATTTCAAATGTTAAAACAGATGTGCTGCAAGAGCCGGATGACTACTCACAGGAAGTGATGGCCAAAGTGGCAAAGCGCATTCAGTCAAAGGAAGAGAAAACACAAGAAAGCAAGGCTGAAGTCAAACCAAACGTCGTGTTTGTGATGAACGAAACGTTTTGGGACCCAACAAAGCTTAACGTGACGTTCTCTGAAGATCCAATGAAAAATACAAGAGAACTTCAAAAGAAATATCCTTCTGGGTGGTCTTTAAGTCCTTCATTTGGCGGGGAGACAGCTAATGTGGAATTTGAAGCGCTGACGAGCTACTCTTTGTCTTTCTTTAACCCTGGAGGCCTTCCTTATCAGCATGTATTGAGTAAAAAAGAATATCCGTCTTTTGTTTCTTATTTAAAAAAACAAGGCTATGCTACAACAGCTATGCATCCAAACAGCGGTATGCTTTATATGAGGCAAAATGTGTATCCAAATTTGGGATTTGATCAAGTGAAGTTTATTGATCAAATGAAGCATACGCAAAAAGATAACAAAGAATTTGTTTCCGATGAAGCGGTAGTTGATGAAGTACTCGATACGCTTCGTCAGTCGAAAAAGCCTGCATTTGTGCATGCTGTAACGATTGCAAATCATCTTCCTTATTCAGCGGATAAGTATAATGGTCAGGAAACCATTAAAGTAACCGGTAAAGGGTTATCACCGGAAATGCAAAAGGAAATTGAAATTTATGCTGAAGGAATTAAACGTTCAGATGCTGCTTTAAAACGATTGAACGATGAAATTCAAAAGCTGGACGAGCCGACCATTGTAGTATTTTGGGGAGATCATTTGCCAGCACTTGGACAAAACCTTCAAGCTTACAAAGAAACGGGTTTTGGAAACGAGAAAACGCAGCAAACATCTCAAAAATTTTATGAGACGCCGCTCTTATTTTTATCTAATTACGATACGAAAATAGATAAAAATCTCGGTACGATGAGTCCTATTTATATTGCTCCGACGCTTGCTCAATCTCTTGGTTACAAAAGTAATCTGTTCTACGATCAGTTGAATCAAATGAAAACAGAAGTGCCGGCTTTTCGTTCAAATATGTATATAGATTCAAAAGGAAAGCTAGTGGATGATCCGGCAGCTCTATCTAAAAAAGCTGCAAAAGACCTTCAAGATTACCATGAAGTTGAGTTTGATACATTATCTGGGAAACAGTACGAAACGCATAAGTTGTATAAATAAAAAATAATTCATGTATAATATTTTAAGGTTAAAAGTAAACTTTAAGTTAAGTAAAACAAAACTTGAGTTTGGAACAGCATGAACAATCATTCATGCTGTTTGCTAATTTTAAATACAGTTGAGGATCGAGAGTATGGAAATAGGAAAGAAAATTAAAAATTTACGATTAAAAAAAGGTTTAACACAAGAAGAGCTAGGAGAACGTACTGATTTAAGCAAAGGCTATATTTCGCAGCTAGAGCGCGATTTAAGTTCGCCGTCTTTAGAAACATTTTTTAGTATTTTGGAAGTGCTAGGGTGCGAACCGAAAGAATTCTTCGAAATTGATACGCATGTTCAAAAGGTTGTATACAGAGAGGAAGACTACACGAGTTATTGCGAAGATGAAAAAGGTTACCATATTCAGTGGCTTGTGCATGAATCAAATGAAAAAGAAATGGAGCCAATTCGTCTTATTCTTCATGAAAAAGGTGCATTTAAGAGATTTGAGCCTTCCCTTTCAGAAACGTTTGGCTACATTTTGCGCGGGTGTGTGAAGGTGAAGCTTGGAAGCAGAATATATGAAGCCAAACAAGGAGAAACCATCTATTTTCAAGCTTCTGAAGAACATCAGATTTTAAATGCTCATGACGGAATAACAGAGTTAATTATCGTGGCGACAGAGTCTTATTTATAGAACAAAAGAGGTGAAGTGAAATGACATCTACGAATACAATTATTCAATTTGAAAATGTGACCAAGCAATATGATAATGATTCAGTTGTATTGGATCATGTAAGCTTTGAAATTGAAAAAGGGAAATTTTATACCCTCTTAGGTCCATCGGGATGTGGAAAGACAACGATTTTAAGATTAATTGCAGGCTTTACGGAAGCCTCAAGCGGAACGATTTATTTTAATGGGAAAAGAATTAATGATGTCCCGGCTAACAAACGTCAGGTTAATACGGTGTTTCAAGACTACGCGCTTTTCCCCCATTTGAATGTATTTGAAAATGTAGCATTTGGTCTTCGAATCAAGAAGCTGAAAAATGCTGATATTGCAATAAAAGTTAAAGAAGCCCTTCGTTTTGTTAACTTAGAAGGATATGAAAACAGAGAAATAAAGGAAATGTCGGGCGGCCAAAGACAGCGCGTAGCAATTGCACGAGCAATTGTAAATCAGCCCGAAGTCATTTTGCTGGACGAGCCGCTTTCAGCTCTTGATCTAAAATTGCGTACGGAAATGCAATACGAGTTAAGAGAATTACAGCGTCGTCTAGGTATTACGTTCATTTTTGTTACGCACGATCAAGAAGAAGCGCTTGCGATGTCCGATGAAATCTTTGTTTTGAATAAAGGAAGAATTCAGCAGAGCGGGGAACCTACAGATATTTATGATGAGCCAATTAATCGTTTTGTTGCCGATTTTATTGGTGAATCAAATATTGTACCAGGTAAAATGATTGCTGACTTTTTAGTGGAGTTTGGCGGCCAGCAATTTGAATGTGTCGATCAAGGATTAAACCAAAATGAGCAGGTTGAAATTGTGATTCGCCCTGAAGATTTAGCCATTACAAGCTCCGATCAAGGAAAGCTGCAGGTTCGTGTAGATTCACAGCTGTTCAGAGGAGTCCATTATGAAATTTTAGGCTATGACCATGCAGGGAATGAGTGGCTCGTTCACTCTACGAAAAAGGCAACGGTTGGCGAAGAAATTGATTTATATTTTGAACCTGAAGCTATTCATGTTATGCGATTTAATGAAACGGAAGAAGAATTCGATAAGCGACTCGAAGGTTATGAAGAGGATTACGATGCAAACTAAATCAAGAAATATTTACTTAGTCCCGTACGTGTTATGGATTTTGCTTTTTGTAGTTGCTCCCATTGTATTAGTTGTCTATTATTCTTTTTTCAACATCGATAATGAGCTGACGCTTGAAAACTATAAGAAATTTTTTACCCCAGTTTATTTACAGATGACGCTGAGTTCATTTTGGTATGCCTTTTTAATTACGTTATTTTCATTATTTTTTTCTTATCCTACAGCTTATTTACTAACGAAGCTTAAGCACAAGCAGCTGTGGCTTCTACTGATTATTTTACCGACGTGGATTAACCTATTATTAAAAGCTTATGCTTTTTTGGGTATATTTGGAACGTATGGTACGGTTAATAAGTTTACTGAATTTCTGGGACTTGGTACTCACCAAATTTTATTTACTGACTTTAGTTTTGTATTTGTATCGGTGTATATTTTTATCCCCTTTATGATTTTGCCGATCTTTAACTCTTTAGAAGAACTTAATCCCTCGCTTATCTACGCTTCGCGAGACTTGGGGGCATCTTCATGGGTGACATTTAAGCGCGTGGTATTTCCGCTAACGCTAGAAGGGGTTAAATCAGGTTGTCAGGCTGTTTTTATTCCAGCACTATCACTCTTTATGATTACGCGTTTAATTGCTGGAAACCGCGTCATTACACTGGGAACAGCGATTGAACAACATTTTTTAGTGACGCAGGATTGGGGCATGGGCGCCACAATAGCCGTCTTTTTAATTATTGCGATGGCCGTTATGATGCTCATAACAGGCACTGGAAAGAGAGGTGTGTAAAATGAAGAGAAAGTGGAAGTTCAGCCACCTTTATTTATTTTTTGTATTTTTCATTTTATACGCGCCCATTTTTTATTTAATGTATTACTCTTTTAACAGCGGAGGAAACATGCGTGAATTTGAAGGGTTTACGTTAGATTGGTACAAAGAAGTCTTTCAAGACACACGTTTGCTTATTATTGTCTTGAATACCCTTATTATTGCTCTATTGTCTTCGGTTATTTCAACTATTATTGGCGTGATAGGGGCACTTGCTATCGTATACGTGAAGCGCAGACGTGTTCAAAATACGCTGTTAACATTTAATAATGTGTTAATTGTGAGTCCAGATGTTATTATTGGCGCATCTTTTTTAATTCTATTTACCATTATCGGTATAAAGCTCGGATTTATATCGGTATTATTAGCGCATATTGCATTCAGTGTACCGATTGTGGTCATCATGGTTCTGCCTAAGCTGCAGGAAATGAGTCCGACACTGCTCGATGCAGCCCGTGATTTGGGCGCAAGCCGCTTTGAAGTACTTTCGAAAGTGGTATTGCCATTTATTCGTCCGGGTATCTTTGCAGGCTTTTTTATGGCTTTAACTTACTCTTTGGATGACTTTGCGGTTACGTTCTTTGTGACCGGGAACGGTTTTTCTACGCTTTCAGTAGAAATTTATTCGTTAGCAAGAAGAGGGGTCTCGCTGAAAATCAATGCTCTTTCTACTCTTATTTTCATGTTTACCGTGCTTATTGTAATTGGTTATTACTTTATCAGTCAGCGATATAGCAATAAAGTGAAAGGGGTGGCGACTGGAAAATGAAGCAATTAGCAAAGCCGTTTATCTTCATCGTCATCCTTTCTTTCGTTCTTATGTATGTGGTTCATCATTTGAACAATGCCGAAGGGTACTCTGGAGGAGATACGCTGACTGTCTATAATTGGGGAGATTATATTGATCCTGATTTAGTGAATCAGTTTGAAAAAGAAACCGGAATTAAAGTCATTTATCAGACCTTTGATTCGAATGAAGCAATGATGACCAAAATTGAACAAGGCGGTACGACATTTGATATTGCTGTGCCTTCTGAGTACGCGATTAGCAAGATGCGTGAAGAAAATTTACTATTGCCAATTGATCATTCGAAGCTGCCTAATTTAAAATACATTAATCCGCGTTTTTTAGACTTATCCTTTGATCCTGGCAATAAGTACTCTATTCCTTATTTTTGGGGAACTGTGGGTATTGTGTATAACTCTGATATGATTCATGGTAAGAAGATAAAAAGTTGGAATGATTTATGGGATCCTAAGCTGAAAAATCAAATTTTACTTGCAGATGGCGCTAGAGAAGTGATGGGAATGGGGCTAAACAGCTTAAATTATTCATTAAATGATACGAATAAAGCCCATCTTCAAGAAGCAAAAAGAAAGCTTGATACATTAACACCAAATGTTAAAGCCATTGTAGGAGACGAGATTAAGATGCTCCTAGCAAATGAAGAAGCGGCAATTGGTGTTGTTTGGTCAGGCGATGCTTCTGAGATTATGAGTGAAAACGATAAGCTGAATTACGTTGTTCCAGAAGAAGGTTCGAATTTATGGTTTGATAACATGGTTATTCCAAAAACGGCTAAAAACGTAGAAGGCGCACATAAATTCATGAACTTTATGCTAGATCCTAAACACGCTGCTCAAAATGCGGAATATGTAGGGTATTCTACTCCTAATAAAAAAGCGTTAGATTATTTGCCGAAAGAAGTAGCGGAAGATGAACGTTTTTATCCAGAGGAAGAACTAACAAAAAAGCTTGAAGTATATAATAACTTAGGCAAACGAATGCTTGCTTATTACAATGAATTATTTTTAGAATTTAAAATGCACCGTAAATAAAAGGAACTTAATTGAGTCTTTGTACTCAAGTTCTTTATTGTTTTTGTAAATTCAGTTGCGTGATAGCAAGAGGAAAGATAAAATACAAAATACAAACGAGTAAAGCTAATAACATTTATTTTATGTTATTAGCTTTTTTATTTGTAAAACGGGAAAGATAAGAAAAAATTGAATGTTCTATTATTCATCTAGAATTTATATTTCACATTATATAGGAGAGAAAAAGTGAAGCAAAAACAAAAGCAGCATATTCAATCCATTTATTTTTTACGATTATTCGCTATGATGATGGTTGTGCTCGTACACGTAACAGCAGCATATGCAACAGTACTGCCATTTGCAAGCGAAGCTTATCAAAAATATCATTTTCTTAACCGAATTGTTCGTATTGAAGCAGGGATCTTTATTGTTATCACAGGTTTAGTTTTCTTTTATAGCTATATTAACAAGCCGTTAACAAAGACTTTATGGAAAACGTACTATGCTCGAAGGGTAACGTATATTTTGGTCCCTTATGTTATTTGGGCACTTATTTATGAATTTTATTCGTACTATGTGGGAGCAACAGAATTAAATGCAGCTGACATTGTGAAACGTATTTTGCGTGGAGAGTCTTACTATCAGCTTCATTTTATCTTTTTAATTGTACAAGTATATCTCGTGCTGCCAATTTTTGTATGGTTAGCACAGAAAGTAACCATTTTTAAAAAATATATGTGGCTGTTTGGCATTATCATTCAGCTTGGTTATTTAATGCTTAATAATACGTATCATATTACCTCATTTAATTTATTTTTAAATACGATGGCTACGTTTTTACTTGGTGGTTGGATTGGCATTTATTATCGCGAACAAGTGGATAAAAAGTACAGTCGTTCGAATATTGTATTATTTCTAGTGACGCTCGGATCGGGAATAGCTATTTCACTGTTAAATTATCATTTGTACACAATGAAGACAATCCAAATTTCAGGCTTTACGTATGAGGCTGTTAATACGCTTTATTTGGTCGCTGGAAGTCATTTCCTCTTCCGGATTGCAGAGATATTAGCTGAAAAGCTTTCTGTGAAGTCCGTGACGATTGTTAAAAATATTGCCATGTACTCGTTTGGATTTTACTTGATTCACCCACTGGTTTTAAACTTTGTGGCAAAAGCAGTACCAATACAGGGCAACTATATGTTTCACTTTGAAATCTTGGCACGCTATATTTTAACGTTAGCGGGCTGTTACCTTATCATTTGGGGATGTCATCGTCTTCTACCGTTTGCTAGCTTCTTGTTTGGTAAACTGCCAAAAGAAGCGGTATTCATTTACCGACGTCCTGATCATAAATAGAGTCTAGTTAAAAGTTATGCCTGCTTGCAGGCATAACTTTTTTTATAAAGTATAAGAGATGATAACACAGTAGTTTTAAACTATTTTTAAAAGTGACATGCTAAGCTAAGATAATGATTATTTAGGTAATCACAAAAGGGGGAATCTGATATGCATGTACTTGTGATAGAAGATGATGCTTCATTATTACACGGTATCGTAGAAAGCTTAAAAGAAGAAGGCTATGAAGTTGACTGTGCGTCTGAAGGTGATGAAGGATTATTTTTAGCAGAGCAGAACATTTATGATGCTTTAATTTTAGATATTATGCTCCCAGGTATGACAGGGCTTGACATACTAAAAAAGTTAAGAAAACAAAAGGTGCTGACGAAAGTTATTTTTCTCACTGCAAAAGATAGTGTAGAAGATCGAGTGAAAGGGCTTGATTATGGAGCTGATGATTATTTGGTTAAGCCTTTTGCAATGGCTGAACTTTTTGCGAGGTTAAGGGTAATGCTCAGAGACTTGCAGGCAGAAGAAGGCATGATTTCATATGGCCCAATTTCTATAAGAGAAGCCAATCATGAGGTCATGATTAATGGAAGTGTCTTAACGTTAACGATTAAAGAATTTCAGCTTTTGGAATACTTTATTCGAAATAAAGAACAAATTCTTATTCGAGATCAAATTTTTAATCGGGTATGGGGATTTACATCCGATGTAGGAGTAGGCGTAGTAGATGTCTATGTTCACCATTTAAGAAAGAAGCTTCAGCCTTTTAATTGTGAGGGTTATATACGTACAGTTAGAGGTGTAGGATTCATGTTAAAAGGGGAAGAGCATGTTTAAAAAGACGAGAATCAGGCTTGTGTTATTCAACACAATGGTGCTGATGGTTATTTTGAGCATCTTCAGTTTAGTTCTATATTTTTACATACAGCATGTTATTTTTTAAAACCCAGACAATCGGTTAAGTGAGATGAGCGAACAAGTAAAAAAAGAAACTTACATGAAATTCAGGAAAATAATGAAAGAGAAACAGAAAGGCGCGTTGCGTTTTTACTTTGGAGCAGTGATAAAAAACTAATAAAAATCACGCCTAAAAAAGGATTATATACAAACGATATTGACGACTTTAAGCCTGCGCTGTCTGAAGGGAAAGCTCAAACGGCACAAGAGGTAAACGGTCATGCTTATCGAGTTATGAATGTGAAAAACAAAGGCTATATAAAAGATAAAGACGTTTCAACCATTCAACTTGTCTTAAATGTCGATCCAGAAACTCAAACCTTAGAGCATCTTGCTTTCCTTCTAATCATTTCAGCTTTTATTGGACTGCTTCTTTCGCTTGTAGCTGGCCTGTTTTTAGCTAATCGAGCGCTTGTACCTATACAAAAGTCGTGGAATAAACAGGTCGAATTTATTGCAGATGCATCTCATGAATTAAGAACGCCTCTTTCAGTGATGCAAACGCATCTCGAGCTATTGTTTAGACGACCAAATCATACCATCGAGCAAGAAAGCGAAAATATTTATCAAAGCTTAAATGAAGTGAAGCGGATGACGAAGCTGGTGGGCAACTTATTAACACTGGCTAGATCTGATTCAAGTGCACAGCTGCTAAATAAAACGGTTTTTAATATGGGAGAGCTGGTTGATAAAGTAGCTAATCAGTTTGAGCCCATATTTGAACTAAAGGAGCTTCATTTCACAAGGGAAATTGAATCGTTAATGTGCGGAGGAGATCAAGAACGAATTCATCAGCTATGTATGATTTTATTAGATAATGCTTTTAAGTACACCCCATCTGGAGAAAGCATTCATGTCAGTCTAAAGAAACATCATCACTCTATGATATTAATTGTCAGAGACACAGGCGTTGGAATTGAAGCGGAAGATCTTCCGTATGTATTCGATCGCTTTTATCGAAGTGATAAGAGCCGAGCCCGTGCTGAAGGAGGATCAGGCTTAGGTCTTGCGATTGCCAAGTGGATTGTACAAGCTCATGACGGAGAAATGAAGGTTTTTAGTCAAAAAAACGTAGGTGCGGAATTTTATGTGAAAATTCCGCTATGAAAAAAGCTGCCTATCATTAGGCAGCTTTTTTCACCACTTTTTTATTGGTAGTCTTCCACGCTTTCCAGGCATTAGCAAGTAACAGACCAATTAATAAATAGGCAAGTCCGCCAAAAAGCAAATAATCTACAGCGCTAATCGCCCCTGCAATCAATCCAAATTTAATTTGGTCTTTATATTTGGCAGGAGAAGTAGGAGGGTCTGTCACCATAAAGAAGGCTAGAAATAAAGCAGAATTGACAAAAGGAGCTCGTAAAGCATCCGCTACATCGCCTATCCCTATTAGTGACATAATCGTAAAAATAGCAAAATACACGCTTAAAAAAGCAAATACTTGAGGGAATTTATTTACTTTGCTTGTCACAAGGTAACCCGTCACAAACACGAATACAATGAGCCATACGGGGAGTAAAGATAAGCTTCCCCACCAGCTTTGGCCGCTTGAAAAGACAATAAGTGAAAAGAGAAGACCAAAAGTGGCAGGGTTAAAAATAGGCTTCTTTTTTACTTTTACTAAGTGTTTCGATAAAATCGCAACAGCTACAGTGCAAAATGTGACCCAAGCAGGTGTAGAGGTGCTGAGCACTAAGGCAATAATTAATCCAGTAATAATTCCGCCGTCGGGAAGCTGAATTTTCTTTTTATAGGCAAAAGAAAATCCTAAATCTAAGGCGGCCGCCGAGCATACGGCAAGCAGTAGGTGTCCTAATCCTTGAAAGGCAGAAGAGTTGAATTCACCTAATAAGGTTAACAGCAGCAGCATAGCCATCACGTATCTTTTAGGTGTTTTAACTAGCTGCGCCCAAGGACTTATTTCTTTTGGTTTGTTTTCATCTACAATAATATAACCTTTTGGTGTGCTAATATATTTAACACCGCTTCTTCGTTCAGAACGTGTGGTCATAATTCATTAATTCCTCCATATCTGATGTAAAAAAAGGAGTGAAACTAGAATCGAAGAGTACGCCGCGTATGTCGGCATCATTCAATAAATTTACTCCTTTTTCCGCTCCTAAAATAAAAGCTGACGTAGATAATGCATCGGCTAGCATGGCAGAAGGAGCAATAGCTGTACAACTCATTAGACTGCTTCGAGTGGATGGAGATAAGGGATTAACCAAATGATGCATGGATGGTTGCGTCTTATTTTTTCTAGCATAATTTCCTGATGTGCAGACAGCCGTATCTGTTACATGTAAAGTCAGTAATAACTGTGTTTGAATACCAGGGTGCTGAATCCCGACTTTCCATAACTCTCCGTGTTGATTGCGTCCTTTAACTAGGATGTCTCCTCCTGCATTAATCATAAAATGCTGATAAGGAAGGGAGCGGGCAGCCAAATCAATCGCCAACCCTTTTGCGACCGCTCCAAGATCTATAATCATCGGTTTTTGTAAACAAACCGTTTTTTTATGTGTATCCAATACGATGTCTTTATAACTTCCAAAATCGACTGCTTCGTTCACTTGTACAGGCTTTCCATATAAGTAGTGTTCGTTAAAACCGCGGTTTTCTAATTGCTTTCCTACCGTTGGGTCAAAGATTCCATGCGTTTCATTTGCTACTAAGACAGCGAAATGAAGGGCTTCAAATAATAGAGGACTAACAGAAACAGGCTCTTTGACATGTCTAATTAGTTTCATAACTTCGCTTTTTGCATCAAATCGACTGCATGTCGTTTCAACGGTCTTAAAAATAGTAAATGCCTTTGAGATATGGTGAAGGACATTTGCTTCTTCTGATTGGGGAGCAATTACTTGGAGTGACACGGTTGTTCCCATACATAATACAGAGCGGCTATACGTTTTTATGGACATCATTCGTTTCTCCTTTATGCATTCATTGCTTGCTGAAGTGCGTCATCCACGGCATTTTGAAAATCTTCTGTACTAAGCGTTGCTCCACTGACGACGTCGACGTCTGAGCTTTGTCTTTGTACGACTTGAGACGGAAGGCCCTCAATGTAACTTTGAGAATAGTGAGTATCCGCTTCTGTAATTTCAACTGTATCAATTCGGTCGTTTTTAATGTTCACGGATACGTAGACAGTTCCGATACGGTTGCTTCCTTGGCCAGAATATGTTCCATCTTTGTATTTTGTTTTAGGAGCAGAACTTTCGGCATTCGCTGATGACTGTTTCTTATTAGAGGGAGCAATATCTTCTCCCCAGCTGTCATTGACAATCGTTTGGTTGTCTGTCTGATCCGTCGTTTTCTTCTGATGATGAGCCGGTGTGACTTGAACAGCTTGTGCATCAGATAGAGTGTTTATATAACCAGTTGCATAAATACTTCCTATGGCTACGCTGCATGCAGCAATCATCTTCTTTCCCATTTTACTCATGTTTGTTGAACCTCCTGATTTGTACCAGAACGATAGTTTCAATTATTGATGGTTGTCTTTAGCATAAATAAACTTTACAAATAAACTTTTAAAAAAGATTTAAAATCAAGAAAGTTTTTTCAAAAACAAATGAGCCAAAGGAAAAGCTGATTCTAAATAATAAAGGTAGGCGATGGAATTTCTTTCACAAGCCTAGCTATTTTGACATACGTAATAATAGTTAATATTTCTGTTTACTATCTAAACGTGCATGATAAAATAGAAAAGATGAATATGTGTTAGGAGGAACATCAGTGAAAATTAAGCTTGGCCTTTTATACGGAGGAAAATCCGCTGAACATAAAGTATCTTTACAAACAGCTCTAGCAGTTTCAAAAGCAATTAACCACGATAAATATGAAGTGCATCCAATTTACATTACAGAAACAGGAAAGTGGATTCGCGGCACACAGCTGACTGGTCCGCTTGAAACAGTTGCTCAATTAGAAATTCAAGATAACGGAACTGCTATTTCACCAGTTTCATTGAATACGGAAATGTTTGCATTAACAGATTCAAAAACAGATGATCAGCTAGATGTTATTTTCCCACTTCTTCATGGTCCAAATGGAGAAGATGGTACGGTACAAGGATTATTAGAATTATTGAATATTCCTTATGTTGGAAACGGTGTATTAGCTTCAGCAGCTGGTATGGATAAAGTTGTAATGAAGCAGCTGTTTGCACAGGCAGGTCTCCCTCAAGTAGAGTACGTATCATTTATCCGCCGCGAGTGGGAAGCAGATCGAACGGCTGCTTATGAAAAAGTAGAAACACTTGGATACCCTTGCTTTGTTAAACCAGCAAACTTAGGTTCAAGCGTTGGGATTAGCAAATGTGATAACCGCGAAGAGTTAGAAGCGGCATTTGTTGAAGCTTTCTTATTCGATCGGAAAATCATTGTAGAAGCAGCAGCAGTTGGTCGTGAAGTTGAAATTGGTGTGTTAGGGAATGATGAAGCAGCTTGTTCAGTAGTTGGAGAAATCTTACCTAAAAAAGCGTTTTACGATTACAAAGCCAAATATGAAGACGGCGATACAGGCCTTATTATTCCAGCTGAAATTACAGAAGAACAGCATCAAGAAATGTCAGCACTAGCAATCAAAGCATTTAAAGCAATTGATGGATCTGGTCTTGTACGTGCAGATTTCTTCTTAACATCAGAAGGTAAATTCATTATTAATGAAGTGAATACGATGCCTGGTTTTACACCTTTCAGTATGTTCCCGTTATTGTGGAAACACGCAGGTGTTGAATATCCAGATTTAATCGAAAAACTTGTATCACTAGCAATTGAACGTCATACCGAAAAGCAGCAAATTAAACACACAATGTAACTCACACAACACTATTCATCATGAATAGTGTTTCTGTATTTAGTTTCAATTAATGTTATCCATAGTTTACTTTATATCGAGAGGAGCAAACCAACGATGATTAAACGTACGCTTACACAGCTAGCTACAATGATTCCAGGAAGTGTATTTCATAGCGGAAACGAAGAAGCTGTAATTGAGGGAGTCTCAATTGATACGAGAACCATTCAGCAAGGTAATTTATATATCCCAATTAAAGGGGAACGCTTTAACGGGCATACATTTGTCAATAAAGCAATTGAAAACGGAGCGGTCGCTACACTGTGGAACAAAGATGAAGAAAATCCACCGACAGACATTAGTGTTATTTTAGTCGATGATACGCTAGAAGCTCTTCAGCAATTAGCGAAATCCTATCGTCACGAGTTAGATATTAAAGTAGTGGGCATTACAGGAAGTAACGGAAAAACAACGGCAAAAGACATGGTGAAAGCTGTGCTCGATACAACTTACCGTGTTCTGAAAACAGATGGAAACTTTAATAATCATATTGGCATGCCGCTTACTATTTTGCGTTTAGATGAAACTCATGATATTGCAGTTTTAGAAATGGGCATGAGCAGCCGAGGGGAAATTGAGTTTCTTTCTAATTTAGCGGAGCCTGATGTGGCCATTATTACAAATATCGGAGAATCGCACCTTCAAGACTTAGGAAGCCGTGATGGAATTGCGGAGGCAAAATTAGAAATTACAAGCGGCTTAGCGCCAACAGGTCAGCTTGTCTATAATGGTGATGAGCCACTTTTAACGTCGCGCGTTGTTAATCCAGTATTTGAAACGGTGACATTTGGCAGCTCAGAACAAAACGATTTGTATCCAAGTGCTATTTCAGCTGAAGAGTTAGGCACAACATTCACTGTTTCACGTGAAACAACATATTCATTCTTTATCCCGGTATTAGGTAAACATAATGTTCACAATGCGCTTTCTGCTATTGCGGTAGGTCATTATTTTGGACTAGACAATGAAACAATCGCTAAGGGATTAAAAGAATTAAAGCTAACCAATATGCGTATGGAGCTCGTGAAAAGAACAGATGGCTTGACCTTCATTAATGACGCATATAATGCAAGCCCAACGTCCGTTAAAGCTGCTATCACGTTGATGCATGATTTAGAAGGCTATAAGCAAAAAATTCTTGTTCTCGGCGATATGCTTGAATTAGGCGATCAGGAAAAAGAGTTCCACAAAGAAGTGGGAGAGTTTATTCAAGCAGAAAAAATTGATTATGTTCTAACATACGGCCCCTTATCTGTTGAAATTGAGCAAGGAGCAAAAAATAATTTTGCAGAAGATAAGGTAATGCACTTTGAGGAGAAAGATGAGCTTGTTAAAAAATTAACAGCGATTACAACAAGAGAAGATGTGGTTTTAGTGAAAGCATCTCGAGGGATGAAGCTTGAGGAAGTTATCTCAAAAATGATGCATAAATTACCGTGATATTAAAAAGAGTATAAGTAAGCTCTATTGCAAACGGAAAGCCATAGTGTTATGATGTAGTCTGAGTGTCTTGAGGCGCTTATACTCTAAACGTTGAATTTATTGAAGTAGTCGTTTAGAGCATTTTCCGTTTCCTCGGAGAATGCTTTTTTTTGTAAAATATAGATAGTCTAAATATAAAAGGAGTTTGAAAAACTTGGCATTATTTCAAGATTTAGGATTAAGTCAACAGCTTAATAAAGCTGTGAGTAAAATGGGTTTTGAAGAAGCAACACCAATTCAATCAGAAACTATCCCATTAGCACTAGAAGGTCACGATTTGATCGGACAAGCACAAACAGGAACAGGTAAAACAGCGGCATTTGGTATTCCTCTTATTGAAAAAGTTGATGTAAACGTAGATGCAATTCAAGGGTTAATTATTGCTCCTACTCGTGAACTTGCTGTACAGGTATCTGAAGAACTTTACAAAATTGGTCAAACAAAGCGCGTACGCGTGCTATCAATTTACGGTGGTCAAGATATCAGTCGTCAAATTCGTGCATTGAAAAAGCACCCTCATATCATCGTAGGGACACCAGGGCGTATGCTAGATCATATTAATCGTCGTACACTTCGTCTACAAGATGTTCACACAGTTATTTTAGATGAAGCAGATGAAATGTTAAACATGGGATTCATCGAAGACATTGAAAAAATCTTATCAAACGTACCTGAGAACCACCAAACACTTTTATTCTCAGCAACAATGCCTACTCCAATCCGTCGCATTGCTGAAAAATTCATGAACGAACCAAAAGTGGTAAAAGTAAAAGCAAAAGAAGTAACGATGCCAAACATTACGCAGTATTATTTAGAAGTACAAGAAAAGCGTAAATTTGATATCCTTACTCGTCTTTTAGATATGCAATCACCTGAATTAGCTATCATCTTTGGTCGTACAAAGCGCCGTGTTGATGAGCTATCAGAAGCATTAAATATGCGTGGTTATTCTGCACAAGGTATCCATGGTGACTTGACGCAATCGAAACGTCTATCTGTACTACGTCAATTTAAAGAAGGTTCTATTGATGTATTAGTTGCGACGGACGTAGCTGCACGCGGACTTGATATTTCTGGTGTTACTCATGTATACAACTTTGATATCCCTCAAGATCCAGAGAGCTATGTACACCGTATCGGACGTACAGGACGTGCTGGTAAAATGGGTGCTGCTATAACATTTGTAACGCCAAGAGAAACTGGACAGTTACACAATATTGAGCGTACAACAAAACGTAAAATGGAGCGTATGACTCCTCCAACGCTTGATGAAGCAATGGAAGGTCAACAGCGTATTGCAGCTGACAAATTAACAGAATCTGTGACACAAGGCAACTTATCTTACTATAAACAGTTGGCAGAAGAGTTACTTGAAGAGCACGATTCAGTTTCATTAGTGGCAGCGGCAATCAAATTATTTACAAAAGAACCAAACGAATCACCAATTCAATTAACTGCTGAACCACCGGTAATTGCAAAAGGTGATAAAAACAAACGTGGAAATGGCGGAGGCCGTTCACGTTCTAACTCTAAAAACTACTCACAGCAAAATCGTCGTGGAAACTCAAAGCGTTTTGGTGACAAGCGTCGCGGTGGAAGCAACGGCAGTGATAATAGAAATCGCAATAGCAGCAGCAATCGTAAAGATTCTCGCAGCAAAGCGTAAAATAAAAACGAGCCTTAACAGGCTCGTTTTTTTATGTGTTAATTGCTATTTTATTGGTGCACACTATGAGTAAAATAAAATGGGGTGTTCACTGATGTCGACCATTGTTCGGTTAGGTTATGTGGCGATGAGCGTTCATTTGGAAAATAGTTCTCCTTCTCAAACAATGACTTTTGCACAATTTCAGCGTGTGAAAGATCATGAAGCGGCCATTCGCAAGCTCGAACGTATTGCAATATCCAACTTAGAAAACTGCTTACGGTTATTAAAACATAATGCGTGGAGTGAAATTGAGTTTTTTCGATTCAGTTCTAAGTTAATTCCATTAGCTAACCATGATGCGCTAAAAGAGTGGAACTACATAGCTCCTTTAAAGGATGCTCTTCAGCGTATTTCTGTATTTTTGAAGGAACATCCAATGAGAGTAGATTTTCACCCGGATCATTTTGTTGTTTTAAACTCAACGGATAAAGAGGTTTTTAAGCATTCTATCCAAACTCTTCGCATGCATCAAAAGTTGCTGAAAGGAATGGATATTTCGCTTCAAAATCGCTGTGTTTTACATGTTGGAGGAGCTTATAATGATAAAGAAAAAGCACTGGAGCAGTTTATTCATAATTGGGGGCTTGTACCTCAATCCCTTCAGCAAATGATTATGTTAGAAAACGACGATACAACCTTTCATATAAAGGACGTCTTGTATTTATGTGAAAAACTAAATGTCCCAATCATTTTTGATCTTCATCATCATCAGGCAAACAACAATGAAACTTCATGGCAAGAGCATTGGGACCGTATCATTAGAACATGGGAACATGAAACGCTCCCTTTAAAAATGCATATATCTAGTCCTAAAAGTGATAAAGAATTTAGAGCTCATGCGGATTATATCGATGTTAATCGGTTTTACAGCTTTTTAAAAGAAGTAAATGGAACGATACCGCAAATTGATTGCATGATTGAAGCTAAGAAAAAAGATGAAGCGCTCTTTCAGTTAGTAAGAGACTTGAAGTCTTATGAAGATGTGGAATTTATTAACTCATCCACCTTTTATATTAAATCCTAAAGCAGGCCTCATATCTGTGGCTTGTTTTTCTGTTTGAACGCAAGAAAAGCGAGAAGAAATCCAGCAATACCTCCAACGAAATGAGCTGTATTGTTGGTTCCTGGCGTTAGCAGACCTGAAAGTAATCCAATAATTAAAAAGACGACAATGATTTGCTGGTTACTTTGAGAAAGCATGTGCTTTTGTTTTATTACAAGGTAGAGGTAAAACCCAAGCAGTCCGAAAATGGCACCGGATGCACCCACATGGCTGTAGAAAGAAGATTGGATTAGAAATGTAACGATATTTCCAAGCAATCCACACGTAAGGTAGAATAGAAGAAACTTATAAGAAGAAAGAATACGCTCAGCACCTGGCCCTAACGAGAACAATGAAAATGAGTTGAAAAGAAGGTGTGAAAAGTCGCCAGTAGTCTCCTTGAGAAATTAAGCTATTCACGCCAATAAGCTGATGTATAAAAGATTCTGCAAGGTGTGAGGGAAGAGCGGCAAGTAACCATAGCGCAATGTGGATGCAGATAAGCGTGAAGGTAACAGGATAAAAACGTTTAAATTCAGCTGCATTTTCTGTGCGTACGAACATATTTGTCACTCCTTTTTATAAAGGCATTTTTATATACTATTCTGTAAGAGAGGATTAAATGAAAATGATTATAGGAACTGGAATTGATATTACAGAGTTAGAGCGGGTTGAAAAAATGGTGCAGCGTCAAAGCGCTTTTATTACTCGGATTTTAACAAAAAATGAAAAAGAACGCTATGAAAAGCTATCAAGCCGGCGTAGGGTCGAATTTTTAGCAGGAAGATTTGCTGTGAAGGAAGCATATTCGAAAGCTCTTGGAACAGGAATAGGAAAAGATTTCAGCTTCCAAGATATCGAAATCGTGAATGATGAAAGAGGAAAACCCCACATTGTTACAAAACAACCACTGGACGCGTCCGTACACGTATCTATTTCCCACAGTGCGCACTATGCAATTGCTCAAGTAATTATTGAACGCTTGTCAAGCTAGTCTGCATATTCACTATTTCTTGTTCATATATTCATAGTGTGGATAGGGAGACAAGATATGTTCTTGCTTCTCCGTTTAGCTGTGAATATACGAAATAAAGGAGTTGGGGAAATGCATAAAAAATGGATTGGCTTATTTGTTTGCGCCTTTTTTCTCTTAGCCTTATCAGCATGCGGTGAAAAAAGTCAGCAGGATGTAACAGATGCATTGGATGCCAAAGTACAAGAAATGACGGGGTATAAATCAGATGCTAAGATGACATTGAATACAGGGAAAGATGCTCAAGTATACGATGTAGAGATTTGGCATAGTAAGCCTATGTATTATCGAGTGAATTTGAAAAATACAAAGAAAGATCAAAGCCAAATGATTTTGCGTAATGATGAAGGGGTTTTTGTTTTAACGCCTGCCTTAAATAAAAGCTTTCGTTTTCAAAGTGACTGGCCGCAAAATAGCAGTCAAGCTTATTTGTATGAATCCCTTGTCCAAGATATTGTGAAGGATGAAAAGGCAAGTTTTAAATCAACGGATAAGCATTATATTTTTGAAACAAAAACCAACTATCAAAATAGCACGATGCTTCCTAAACAAGAAATTACGCTGAACAAAAGTGACTTAGCGCCTGTTTCGGTTAAAATTATGGATACGGATAATAAAGTGTTAATAAAAGTTGATTTCTCTAAGGTCAAATTCGATTCTAAGTTTGATAAAGGGGCTTTTGATACAAAAAGAAATATGACAAGTGCAAAGATTGACGTTCCGACATTAGCTCAGCAAAAATCATTTAGCGTCCTTTATCCTAAGGATGTTCCAAAAGGTACAAAGCTGTCCAAGGAAAAGAAAATTGAGACAGAAAATGGCGAAAGAGTCGTTTTAATGTACAAAGGAGAAAAGCCGTTTACGCTTGTGCAAGAAAAAGCGCAAGTAGCTAAAACAGCAACATCTACAGTTACTGCCGGAGAGCCATTTGATTTAGGTTTTACTGTGGGAGCTTTGACGGATAAAAGTCTATCTTGGACATATAATGGAGTAGACTTTATGCTGGCTTCTGATCAGCTAACACCAGATGAATTGAGTACAGTTGCTAGATCTGTGCAAAGTCAGATGGGAAAATAAGAGAAGCTTACAAGCCTGCATATATGTAGGCTTGTTCTTGCTTAATTTGAATAAAGATCGAGATGAAGTTTGGCTATAGATGTATTATACTAACAGAGGAAAGTACGTTTAGAATGGTTCTGAAAAAAGGAAGTGTCGTAGTAATGGATGCATTTTATAGAGAAACATGGGCAGAAATTGATGTAGAAGCCATTTTTCAAAATGTTAATCATGTAAGAGAACTGATACCGGGGCATAAAACGTTAATGGCCGTAGTGAAGGCGAATGCGTACGGGCATGGAGATAAAGAAGTAGCAGAGATTGCGCTTCAAGCTGGTGCTGATATGCTAGCTGTAGCTTTTTTGGATGAAGCTATTGCTCTTCGGAAAAAAGGAATAAAGGAATCCATTTTAGTATTAGGAGCCGTGCCTATCCTACACATTCAAACTGCATTGGAGTGGGATGTAACGGTCACTGCTTATAGCAAAGCTTGGATTGAAGAAGCGGCGTCCATTCTAGGTGAAAACAGTCAGCTGCATATGCATTTAAAAATAGATACAGGCATGGGTCGCTTGGGAGTTAGAACAAAAGAAGAATTACACGAAACGATGAAAATCATCGCTTCTCATTCGGGATTCGTGCTGGATGGAGTGTTTACACACTTTGCAACAGCAGACGAGCTAAACTCATCTTATTTTGAAGAACAATACACATTCTTCGAAGAAATGGTTCGAATTGTGAAAGAATATAATTTTACACCTCCGATGATTCACTGTGCAAATAGCGCAGCCTTGTTTCGTCGTCCGAAAGATATCTTTAATGGCGTACGCTTAGGTATCTCTATGTATGGCTTGAGTCCTTCTGAGGAATTAAAAGAAGTTTTGCCAATTCCGTTAAAACAAGCTTTTTCGCTGCACAGCCGTATCGTGCATGTTAAAAAAGTCAAAAAAGGGAGTCATATCAGTTACGGAGCTACTTATGAAGCTAAAGAAGATGAATGGATTGCTACTATCCCATTAGGATACGCAGACGGCTGGATTCGTAAATTAAGTAATTTTGAAGTATTAATAGATGGAGTTAAAGTGCCAATTGTTGGTAGAATCTGCATGGATCAATTGATGATTAAATTACCTAAAATGTATAAAATGGGTACAAAAGTAACATTTATTGGGAAACAAAAAGATGCTGAAATTACAATTGATGAAGTAGCGAAGCATCTTGAAACAATTAATTATGAAATCCCTTGTATGATTGCAGCAAGGGTTCCGAGGGTTTATACAAGAGATTTGCAGCATATTGATGTTAATAATTATATCTTGCGCTGAATATACATCTTCCTGAGTCAACATAAAAAGTCTGAGAACAAAAGACAATAAAATAATAACTTCCATGCATAAAAGAGGGTATCAATTGACGATAATAGTGTAGAAATTGACAGAATTAACTTTCCATTAAAGCTAATCAATGTTATGATAAGGAAAGATGAGACTATTGGTGTGTGTATTGATGTTGGAGGTGTATGTTTGTGTCTGAAGCGAGCGCAACTACAGAAATCCTAGTAAGATTACCGAAAAATTTAGTATCGGAGCTCGATCTTATGGTTAAACAAGAAAATGGCAACCGAAGTGATTTTATTCACCAAGCAACAAAATTGTACCTTCGTGAGCGAAAAAAACGCCATATTCGCGAATCAATGAGACGTGGATATATGGAGATGGCAAAGATAAACTTAAATATTGCTTCCGAGGCTTTTCTAGCAGAGTATGAAGCTGATCATACTGTGGATCGTTTAGTAAGCGGGGGTAATGACTTGGTAGTCAAACGTGGCGACGTTTATTTTGCTGACCTATCTCCTGTTGTTGGCTCAGAACAAGGAGGCGTTCGCCCTGTACTTGTCATTCAAAATGATATAGGCAATCGTTTTAGCCCAACTGTTATTGTAGCTGCGATCACTGCTCAAATTCAAAAGGCAAAGTTACCTACGCATGTTGAAATTGATGCAAAGCGCTATGGATTTGAGCGAGATTCAGTTATTTTACTAGAACAAATTCGTACTATTGATAAACAGAGGCTAACAGACAAGATTACCCATTTAGATGATGAAATGATGGACAGAGTGGATGAAGCCTTGCAAATCAGTGTAGGACTTATCGACTTTTAGAATTATACTTCCATTTATGCTAAGTTGCTCCTTTATGAGCAACTTTTTTAATTTGACTAGGAATAATCAGTAAACGTATATTGTAATAAGAAACGTTTTAAAAATGATAATATATATATAGATATAAATGAGTGTATTGACTCACAAGGAGGACCTCATGAATCAAGATTTATTCAATTATATACAAAATCATAAATCAGAAATTTTTGATCGATGGCTAGTGTTAATGAATGATGTGGAAACAGAGCGGATTAAAAACATTGTATCCGAGCAAGTGTACGTAAATGTAAGCTCTGATTTTGTAAATTTACTTTTGGCAAAAGCATTCCGTGATCAGGAAAATTTTGCAGAGGAACTAGAGGAAGTAGTAGGACGAGTTGTGAGTTTAGGATGGCCTCTTGCTTATTTGACACAGGGTGTACGTAACTTGGGTCACGTAGTGGTTGAAGGGTATGTAAACAGTGAACATGTGAAGGCTGACCAAACTCATTCTGAATTATTCTATCGGTTTGACAAGTGGTTAAGCCCTATTTATAACAAAATAGTAGAACAATACTCCAACTCGTGGGAAAATACAGTTATGTTGCAAAAAGTTGCACTTCAAGAATTGTCTGCTCCATTAATACCGGTATTTGATAAAATTACAGTAATGCCGCTTGTAGGAACAATTGACACTGATCGTGCAAAGAAAATTATGGAAAATTTACTGCAAGGTGTCGTAAAGCACCGATCAGAGGTCGTATTAATAGATATTACCGGAGTACCAGTAGTGGATACGATGGTTGCCCATCATATCATTCAAGCTGCTGAAGCCGTACGTTTGGTTGGAGCCAAGTGTTTGTTAGTAGGAATTCGTCCGGAAATTGCTCAGACTATTGTGAACTTAGGTATTAACTTAAACGAAATTATTACGAAAAACTCATTAAAAAAAGGCGTAGAGTTTGCGTTAGAAATGACTGAGCGGAAAATAGTTGATATAGAATCGGAGGAATAAACGTGAGAATACCCATTTTGAAATTGTACGACTATTTATTGGTATCCATTCAATGGGAGCTGGATGATCAAACGGCTATTCAATTCCAAGAAGATTTGCTAAGTAAAATTCATCAAACTGGAGCAAAAGGAGTGGTAATCGATTTAACTTCAATTGATATGATCGATTCATTCATCGCAAAAGTGTTAGGTGACGTGGTTAGCATGTCTAATTTGATGGGGGCTAGAGTAGTATTAACAGGTATCCAGCCTGCAGTAGCTATTACACTTGTTGAGTTAGGGATTGGCCTAAATGATGTTCTTACTGCACTCGATTTAGAAAAAGGTCTTGAGAAACTCCAATCGGAATTGGGGGATTAGTATATGGAATTCCAATCCAGCGTAAAAATTGTAACAGAATGGGACATCGTAGCGGCACGCCAATTAGGTAGAAATGTGTCGAAAGAGCTAGGGTTTGGAACAGTTGACCAAGCTCGTATTACAACCGCCATTTCTGAATTAGCTCGTAATATTTACCTATATGCGGGTAAGGGTCAAATCTATATTGAGAAATTAAATCGTGGAGGAAAAAACGGTCTTCTTGTCGTAGCAACAGATGAAGGGCCAGGTATCCCCGACGTTCGCAAAGTAATGGAAGATGGATACTCAACATCGGGTGGACTAGGAGCTGGGCTTCCTGGGGTAAAACGATTGATGGATGAGTTTGACATCGAAACAAATGTCGGAGAAGGTACTGAGATTAAAGCAGTTAAGTGGCTCCGGTAGGAGGAAATAGATAATGTCTTTTGATAAAGAGATGAGAGATTTATACAAAGATATTTTGGGGAACTATATCCAAACACAAAATGAACAAATTTTGTATCAAGGACAAAAATTAAGTAGAAAATCTTTAGAGAATGAAATATCGCCAGAAGATATTGTGAGTATTCATAAAGAAGTGATTGAAGAAATTTATTCTGATATTCCAGAAAAAGTGCTGCATTCTCTGGACTTTTTACTTGAGGTAATGATTAGCTACGGTCTTGCTCTTCGTGAGCATCAAACATTAAAAAATAAGCAGCGGGAACTTCGTTCTGAAATTGAAGTTGCCGCTAACGTCCAGCAGACGCTGTTGGGGACAAAGGTTCCGGCTAGTTCAACTTTAGAAATTGGTGCGATTAGCGTACCGGCTAAACAGATGAACGGAGATTATTTTCACTTTGTAGAAGAAGAGCATGGTGGGTTAAGTATTGCCATTGCCGATGTGATTGGAAAAGGAATTCCAGCTGCAATGTGTATGTCTATGATCAAGTATGCAATGGACAGCTTACCGGACTCAAGAAAAAATCCAAGTTATGTATTAGAAAACTTGAATAATATTGTAGAGCGAAACGTAGATCCAAGTATGTTTATTACGATGTTCTACGGAAGCTATAATCCCGAGACGAACTTATTTGATTATGCATCTGCAGGGCATGAACCAGGTTTTTATTATGATGCCAAAGCTGATTCATTTGAAGATTTGGAAGCAAAAGGACTCGTGCTAGGAGTCGATCGCCATGTGAAATATCTTCAGTACGAGCAGCAGCTTTCAAAAGGCGATATGATTGTTCTGTTAACAGATGGCGTAACAGAATGCAGAACTGAAGAAGGATTTATTGAAAGATTGGACATCATAAAATTAATTCGAAAATACATGCATTTGTCTCCTCAAGAAATTGTAGAATCTGTATATAAAGAGCTGGAAAAATTACAGCACTTTCAATTGAGAGATGACTTTACATTGATTATTTTGAAGAGTTTAGTTTAAGTATTCTAAATAAGGGTAAAGAAAAGATAGCACAAAATTAGAGGGGGTCTACTAATACGATGAATTTAAAAATAGATATACAAAAAGACGGTCAAGCATATCGTATTAAGCTGGCTGGAGAGATTGACGCATATACAGCACCTAAGCTAAAAGAAAAGTTCATGGAAATTACTGAACATACTGAACCGGAAATTATAGTCGATTTAACCGATGTATCATACATGGATAGTACAGGACTAGGTGTATTTATTGCATTGTTAAAAGCCAATAAGAAAAATAACGGCTCTTTGAAATTTGTTGGTGTATCAGAGCGCATCAAGCGCTTATTTGATATTACGGGCCTCACAGACATTTTAAACGTGAATTCACAAGTAGAAGGTGGCGTAAAATGAAACAGCCTTATGACTTTGTTGAGATGAAGATTCCTGCTAAGCCAGACTACGTAGCGATTATTCGACTGACGCTGTCTGGTGTAGCGAACCGGATGGGTTTTTCTTATGATGAAATTGAAGATATGAAAATTGCTGTGAGTGAGGCATGTACAAATGCCGTACAGCATGCTTACAAGAATGAAGAAAATGGTGAAGTGAGAGTAGGTTTTGGTTTATTTGATGACCGTTTAGAAATCATGGTGGTCGATAAAGGTGAAAGCTTTAATTTTGAAGAGCTTAAGGAACATATAGGACCTTATGAAACATCAAAAGAAGTTGAATTTCTTCCTGAAGGTGGACTTGGTTTATATTTAATTGAAACACTAATGGACGAAGTGAAAATGGTCAATTCAAAAGGTGTAACGCTAATGATGACTAAGTATGTGCAAAGAGAGCAGGTGGAGAGTGATGAAAACACAGTCTCAACCTATGAAATTAACTAAAGAACAGGTTCAGGAACGAATTGAGCGCTTTCAAAAAACGCAGGATGAAGAAGCACAAAGTGATCTAGTAGTACATTACAAGAATCTTGTTGAATCTATTGCACGTCGTTATTCAAAAGGCAGAAGCTTACATGAAGATATTGTGCAGGTAGGGATGCTAGGACTGTTAGGAGCTATTAGAAGGTATGATGCTTCATTTGGAAGAAGCTTTGAATCGTTTGCTGTTCCTACAATCATTGGAGAGATTAAGCGATTTTTACGCGATAAAACGTGGAGTGTTCACGTACCGCGCCGCATCAAAGAATTAGGTCCTAAAATTAAAGCAGCTGTCGAAGAGCTAACAACCCGTTTACAGCGATCTCCTCAAGTGAAAGAAATTGCTGATCATATCGGAGTGACAGAGGAAGAAATTTTAGAAACGATGGAGATGGGGCAAAGTTATCAAGCGTTGTCTGTTGATCATTCCATTGAAGCAGACTCTGATGGAAGTACTGTTACAATCCTTGATTTAGTAGGTGAACAAGAGTCAGGTTATGAGAAAACTGATCAACGCTTAGTGTTAGAAAAGATTCTTCATGTATTAAGCGATAGAGAAAAAGAAGTGATTCGCTATACATTTATTGAAAATCTGAGTCAAAAAGATGCCGGTGAGAAGTTAGGGATTTCTCAAATGCATGTATCTCGACTGCAAAGAAGAGCTCTTGATAAGCTAAGGACTGCAGCTCGCTCAGATTCTAACGATTCGGAGTATATGTCGTGATGACAGTAGACCCTAATACAAAGTTGATTCAAACTCATATATACCAAGAGCCAAAGCAAGGGAACGTATGTTGTGGAGATAGTTACTATGTCAAAGAAACGGATGACTATTTTCTATGTGCAGTGGCAGATGGATTAGGAAGCGGTGAACAAGCTAGAGCCGCTTCTGTAGCTGTTACGGATGTCGCGAAAGCTCATCATCATCTAGATGTGGATGAGATCATTTCTAAGTGCAACAAAGCTACTCGACATACAAGAGGCGCGGCAGTAGCTATTTTGAAAATTGATAAAAAACATAACGAATTTCATTATACAAATGTAGGTAATATCCGCTTTTATCTGTATTCTCCGGAGGGGAAATTAACGTACCCTCTGCCAATTCAAGGTTTTTTATCAGGGAAAATTCAAAAGTTCCGCACACAAACCTTCCCATATGACTCCGGTTCTAAATTTTTGATTCATACAGATGGCTTAGAATTAAAAGAGATTAAATCTGTTTTTGCTAACTCGATGAATGTAGATCAATTGTCGACACGGCTACAGGCAGCAATTCGATCTCATAATGACGATATTACGTATATCGCTGGTCATCTTCCAACTGCATAGCCTTTCTTTTTAGCTCACATGTGTTATTGCATGTGAGTTTTGTTACAATAGAGACAAAGTTTCATTTAGGTAGGAGGATAAGCTGTGTCTGTCGCAACGAAATTAGATAATCAAATTGTTCAACGTGTAAGTAAAGAGGTGGAGATTTCACAAAAGCAAGTACAAAACGTAATTGCTTTAGTAGAAGACGGTAATACAGTTCCCTTTATTGCTCGATATAGAAAAGAACAAACTGGTGCTTTGGATGAAGTCCAAATCCGGAATATTTTAGATTCCTGGAACTACTTAATGAATTTAGAGGAGCGTAAAGAGGAAGTTCTTCGATTAATTGAAGAGCAAGGGAAATTAACTGAGGAACTGGCTGCTCAAATTCATCAAGCGAAGAAATTGCAGCAAGTAGAAGATTTATACCGCCCTTTTAAGCAAAAACGACGTACAAAAGCAACTGTAGCAAAAGAAAAAGGTCTTGAACCATTAGCAGAGTGGCTACTAAGTTTTCCACGTTCTGACGTGAAGAATGAAGCACAAACATACATAAATGAAGAAGCGGGAGTTCAATCTTCTGACGAAGCTATTCAGGGAGCCCTAGACATTGTAGCAGAACAAATTTCTGACGAAGCGTCTTATCGTCAATGGATTCGTACGACCACTGTAAAAGATGGCATAATTGTTACTTCAGTCAAAGATCCGGAAAAAGATGAAAAAAATATCTATGAAATGTACTATGAATATACAGAAGCGGTAAAGCGAATCGTTCCTCATCGTATCTTAGCTATGAATAGAGGAGAAAAAGACGGTATTTTAAAAGTGAGTATTGATGCGCCTACAGATCGTATTCTTTCATATTTACATAAACAAGTAATCAAAAAAAGGGATTCTTCAGCCGAAAGTTATATCATCTCAGCTACAGAAGATGCTTATAAACGCTTAATAGAACCATCTATTGAACGCGAAATCCGTAAAGAGCTATCAGAAAAAGCGGAAGAAAGAGCCATTCACATCTTTTCTGAAAACTTACGAAAACTTCTTCTCCAACCTCCATTGAAAGGGAAAGTGGTATTAGGAGTAGATCCAGCTTTTCGAACAGGTTGCAAATTAGCTGTAGTAGATGAAACAGGCAAGGTATTAAAAATTGATGTTATTTATCCACATCCTCCTGTGAGAAAAGCAGCTGAAGCGCAAAATAAATTAAAGAAAATGTTCGCTGAATACCCTATTGAAGTAGTAGCCATTGGAAACGGAACGGCATCTCGCGAAACGGAGCAATTTGTAGCGGATGTTCTTAAAGAAATTGAAAACTCAGTTTATTATTTGATTGTGAATGAAGCGGGAGCAAGCGTGTATTCGGCTTCTGATGTTGCTAGAGAGGAATTTCCTGATTTTCAAGTAGAAGAGCGAAGCGCTGTATCGATTGCCAGAAGGCTGCAAGATCCGCTGGCTGAACTTGTGAAAATCGATCCTAAGTCGGTAGGAGTAGGGCAGTATCAGCATGATGTGTCTCAAAAGCAATTAAATGATTCACTGACTTTTATTGTAGAGACAGTAGTAAATCAGGTAGGAGTAAATGCAAACACGGCTTCTGCTTCGCTTCTCCAATACGTTGCTGGTCTAAATAAGACAGTTGCTCAAAACATTGTAAAATATCGGGATGAAAACGGAAAATTCTCTAACCGAAAACAGTTGAAGAAAATTCCGCGTCTAGGCGCTAAAACGTATGAGCAGTGTATTGGGTTTTTACGTATTATAGAAGGTGAAGAACCTTTAGACAGAACGGGTATCCATCCTGAAACATATGGAGACGTTAAAAAGCTTTTAAAGAAAGCTGAAGTGAAAGAGACTGAGCTTGGAACGGAGAAAGTAAAAGAAGCATTAAAACATATTTCTTTACCCGAAATATCAGAAGAACTAAGTATAGGGGAGCTTACTTTAAAAGACATTATAGAAGCGCTCGTAAGACCGGAAAGAGATCCTCGTGATGAACTGCCAAAACCTTTGCTCCGTCAGGATATTTTGAAGCTAGAGGACCTTGCCAAAGGTATTCAGCTTGAAGGTACGGTGCGAAACGTCGTAGACTTCGGAGCGTTCATCGATATAGGAGTTAAGCAAGACGGCCTAGTCCATATTTCTAAATTAACGAATCGGTACGTTAAGCACCCCCTCGATGTCATTTCAGTAGGAGATTTGGTGAATGTGTGGGTAGAAGACGTAGATATGAAAAAAGGAAGAGTCGCACTGACGATGATTCCGCCCCATCAATAATAAAATTGCCTTTTCAGATTTTCTGAAAAGGCAATTTTATTTGTAAAAAGAAGTGATTTAAGAAGCGGAATTATTTTTTTGATAAAAAAACCAACATTGATTGAGCAATTTTATTTGTGCACGGTCTTTTTCAGAATAAGCGCGCCTCATTTGTTTTTGTAGCCACATTGGCATAAGGACAATCACTCCTTTTCATTTATGATAAGGTGAATAGTGAGTATGTAATGAAGTGTATGCCCAAAGAGCTAGTCAGGTGATTTCATACAGTAGAGGAGTATATAAAATGAATGATAAGGATTTACAAATACTTGTAGAAGAAATTTCATTGAAGCTGTTTCACAAACCATTTCGTCATGAAGCCACTTTTAATTCTCGTTTACGTACGACAGGTGGAAGGTATTTGTTACGTACATCTAATATAGAAGTAAACTACAAATACTTTGAACAATATGGCAGACAAGAAATAGTAGAAATTATTAAACATGAGCTCTGTCACTATCATTTGCATATTGAGGGGAAAGGGTATAAGCATGGAGATCAAGACTTTAAAAGGCTAATGAAAGAAGTAGGCGCCCCCCGCTTTTGTCAGGCATTGAAAAAAGAAAGTGATGGAAAGAAAAAAGAGTACATATATGTATGTATGCAGTGTGATCAAAAATATGTTCGAAAAAGAAAAGTGAACACGGTTAAATATGTTTGTGGCAAGTGTAAAGGTAAATTAAAAAAAATGTAGAAGATGCTTGACTAAAATAGATTGATTATGATAAATTAATAAAGCCGTCTCAAATAAACGGCAAAGAAATCACAAAAACTTATTGACATTACATATAATGTCGATTACAATGTAAGAAGTCTGATAAATATTATTCCACAGTAGCTCAGTGGTAGAGCTATCGGCTGTTAACCGATCGGTCGTAGGTTCGAGTCCTACCTGTGGAGCCATATGGAGAAGTACTCAAGTGGCTGAAGAGGCGCCCCTGCTAAGGGTGTAGGTCGTGTAAGCGGCGCGAGGGTTCAAATCCCTCCTTCTCCGCCATTTTATAATGGCCCGTTGGTCAAGCGGTTAAGACACCGCCCTTTCACGGCGGTAACACGGGTTCGAATCCCGTACGGGTCACCATTGATTTTTATTTACATACTCTGTGGAGGATTAGCTCAGCTGGGAGAGCACCTGCCTTACAAGCAGGGGGTCGGCGGTTCGATCCCGTCATCCTCCACCATTTGACTGTTTTATACATAATTTTGGATGGTCCCGTGGTGTAGCGGTTAACATGCCTGCCTGTCACGCAGGAGATCGCGGGTTCGATTCCCGTCGGGACCGCCATTTTAAATTATTGGGCTATCGCCAAGCGGTAAGGCAACGGATTTTGATTCCGTCATGCGTTGGTTCGAATCCAGCTAGCCCAGCCATAAAGAGCCATTAGCTCAGTTGGTAGAGCATCTGACTTTTAATCAGAGGGTCGAAGGTTCGAGTCCTTCATGGCTCATTTTCATTTCTTGCGGGTGTGGCGGAATTGGCAGACGCGCTAGACTTAGGATCTAGTGTCTTTACGACGTGGGGGTTCAAGTCCCTTCACCCGCATCTTATTCATTTTATGTATTTAGCGGTCGTGGCGGAATGGCAGACGCGCTAGGTTGAGGGCCTAGTGGGGGCGACCCCGTGGAGGTTCAAGTCCTCTCGGCCGCACCAAAAAAACTTTTTAAAAAGTGTTGACATAAGAAGATAGAAATGATATTATAATAAAGTCGCCAAAACAACAGCGGTAAACATCATAAGAAGCGCCCGTAGCTCAATTGGATAGAGCGTTTGACTACGGATCAAAAGGTTAGGGGTTCGACTCCTCTCGGGCGCGCCATATTGCGGGTGTAGTTTAGTGGTAAAACCTCAGCCTTCCAAGCTGATGTCGTGAGTTCGATTCTCATCACCCGCTCCAAACATATTGAACTTTGAAAACTGAACAAAGCGACAAACGTCAACGTCAACGTTAATTTTTATTTTTAAATTGAGCAAGTCAAACATTTCTTCGGAGAGTTTGATCCTGGCTCAGGATGAACGCTGGCGGCGTGCCTAATACATGCAAGTCGAGCGAACTGATTAGAAGCTTGCTTCTATGACGTTAGCGGCGGACGGGTGAGTAACACGTGGGCAACCTGCCTGTAAGACTGGGATAACTTCGGGAAACCGAAGCTAATACCGGATAGGATCTTCTCCTTCATGGGAGATGATTGAAAGATGGCTTCGGCTATCACTTACAGATGGGCCCGCGGTGCATTAGCTAGTTGGTGAGGTAACGGCTCACCAAGGCAACGATGCATAGCCGACCTGAGAGGGTGATCGGCCACACTGGGACTGAGACACGGCCCAGACTCCTACGGGAGGCAGCAGTAGGGAATCTTCCGCAATGGACGAAAGTCTGACGGAGCAACGCCGCGTGAGTGATGAAGGCTTTCGGGTCGTAAAACTCTGTTGTTAGGGAAGAACAAGTACGAGAGTAACTGCTCGTACCTTGACGGTACCTAACCAGAAAGCCACGGCTAACTACGTGCCAGCAGCCGCGGTAATACGTAGGTGGCAAGCGTTATCCGGAATTATTGGGCGTAAAGCGCGCGCAGGCGGTTTCTTAAGTCTGATGTGAAAGCCCACGGCTCAACCGTGGAGGGTCATTGGAAACTGGGGAACTTGAGTGCAGAAGAGAAAAGCGGAATTCCACGTGTAGCGGTGAAATGCGTAGAGATGTGGAGGAACACCAGTGGCGAAGGCGGCTTTTTGGTCTGTAACTGACGCTGAGGCGCGAAAGCGTGGGGAGCAAACAGGATTAGATACCCTGGTAGTCCACGCCGTAAACGATGAGTGCTAAGTGTTAGAGGGTTTCCGCCCTTTAGTGCTGCAGCTAACGCATTAAGCACTCCGCCTGGGGAGTACGGTCGCAAGACTGAAACTCAAAGGAATTGACGGGGGCCCGCACAAGCGGTGGAGCATGTGGTTTAATTCGAAGCAACGCGAAGAACCTTACCAGGTCTTGACATCCTCTGACAACTCTAGAGATAGAGCGTTCCCCTTCGGGGGACAGAGTGACAGGTGGTGCATGGTTGTCGTCAGCTCGTGTCGTGAGATGTTGGGTTAAGTCCCGCAACGAGCGCAACCCTTGATCTTAGTTGCCAGCATTCAGTTGGGCACTCTAAGGTGACTGCCGGTGACAAACCGGAGGAAGGTGGGGATGACGTCAAATCATCATGCCCCTTATGACCTGGGCTACACACGTGCTACAATGGATGGTACAAAGGGCTGCAAGACCGCGAGGTCAAGCCAATCCCATAAAACCATTCTCAGTTCGGATTGTAGGCTGCAACTCGCCTACATGAAGCTGGAATCGCTAGTAATCGCGGATCAGCATGCCGCGGTGAATACGTTCCCGGGCCTTGTACACACCGCCCGTCACACCACGAGAGTTTGTAACACCCGAAGTCGGTGGAGTAACCGTAAGGAGCTAGCCGCCTAAGGTGGGACAGATGATTGGGGTGAAGTCGTAACAAGGTAGCCGTATCGGAAGGTGCGGCTGGATCACCTCCTTTCTAAGGATTTTTACATGACGTACGTTTTGACACTTTGTTCAGTTTTGAGAGTTCAATCTCTCAATTATAGAAAGCACACTACTTTCTTCTTATTAGATAAGAAGAATTTTGGTTGCGATTGTTCTTTGAAAACTAGATAACAGTAATTGCTGAGGAAAAGTGAAACTTTTCTTTAATCAAACCAATAAATAACACAACATTATGTTGTACCATTTATTCGCTAATGGTTAAGTTAGAAAGGGCGCACGGTGAATGCCTTGGCACTAGGAGCCGATGAAGGACGGGACTAACACCGATATGCTTCGGGGAGCTGTAAGTGAGCTTTGATCCGGAGATTTCCGAATGGGGAAACCCACTGTTCGTAATGGAGCAGTATCTTTATCTGAATACATAGGATATTGAAGGCAGACCCGGGGAACTGAAACATCTAAGTACCCGGAGGAAGAGAAAGCAAATGCGATTTCCTGAGTAGCGGCGAGCGAAACGGAATTAGCCCAAACCAAGAGGCTTGCCTCTTGGGGTTGTAGGACACTCTATACGGAGTTACAAAGGAACGAAGTAAATGAAGCGACCTGGAAAGGTCCGTCGAAGAAGGTAACAACCCTGTAGTTGAAACTTCGTTCCCTCTTGAGTGGATCCTGAGTACGGCGGAACACGTGAAATTCCGTCGGAAGCTGGGAGGACCATCTCCCAAGGCTAAATACTACCTAGTGACCGATAGTG
>NZ_CP130958.1:215000-405000 GCF_041941685.1 Priestia megaterium
ATAAATGTCTAGTGATAATGGCAAAGAGGTCACACCCGTTCCCATACCGAACACGGAAGTTAAGCTCTTTAGCGCCGATGGTAGTTGGGACTTTGTCCCTGTGAGAGTAGGACATCGCTAGGCATTTTTATTTTGCTTTTTTATCATCGCGGGGTGGAGCAGTTCGGTAGCTCGTCGGGCTCATAACCCGAAGGTCGCAGGTTCAAATCCTGTCCCCGCAACCAACATGGTCCCGTGGTGTAGCGGTTAACATGCCTGCCTGTCACGCAGGAGATCGCGGGTTCGATTCCCGTCGGGACCGCCATGTTTTAGAAACGAAACAATGTGTTTCGTCTTTTTTATTGTTTGAACCATTTTTATATAAAACTTTACCGTCCTTAGGAGCAATCCTAAGGAATTTTTTATATACAAAGAAATTTCTTTATAGAATGGCGATGTTAAAGATTGTTGGATTTCTTACTGGATATGTATAGTCCACAACGTTTACAATATATATATACAGATTGAAATGAGGTTCTGAATGAATGACAGAGATTAACGAATTTACGTTTATGTCTACGTCTCCTGATGAAACTAATCAGCTGGCTGCTCGTCTAGCAACTTTATTAGAAGTTGGTGACGTGCTGCTGCTTGAAGGCGATTTGGGGGCTGGAAAGACAACATTCACAAAAAGTTTAGCTAAAGGATTAGGAATTGAACGCAATGTGAATAGCCCGACATTTACTATCATTAAAGAATACAAAAGCGGTCGCCTTCCTCTTTATCATATGGATGTGTACCGTCTAGGGGATGAATTTGAAGACCTAGGGTTCGATGAGTATTTTGAAGGAGATGGCGTGACGGTCGTGGAGTGGGCTCATCTGATTGAAGAGCAGCTTCCTAATGAATATATTCAAATCAATATTTACCATGAAAACGAAACGACTCGTAAAATCCTTGTAAAAGCGATAGGGAGTCGGTACGTTGAAATATGTAAGGAGCTTTTTAAAAGATGAAAATGTTAGCCATTGATACATCCAATTTTGTCATGGGTGTTGCTGTCGTTGAAGAAAACAAAGTAATGGGAGAAATTATTACGAATCTAAAAAAGAATCACTCCGTTCGTGTGATGAACGCTGTGGAATCTTTGTTAAAAGATTGTGATATTGCGCCAAGCGAGCTAGACCGCATTGTAGTGGCGCACGGTCCTGGGTCTTATACAGGTGTACGCATTGGCGTTACCATTGCCAAGACACTTGCTTGGACTTTAAATATTCCTTTAATAGGTGTATCTAGCCTTGAGGCACTAGCAGCAAACGGTCGCTATTTTGATGGATATATTGCTCCGTTATTTGATGCACGCCGCCAACAGCTTTATACAGGACTATATGAATGGAATAACGAACGAGGTCTTCTAGAAGTTGAAAGTGATCGACTTGTTATTAATAAGGACTGGGCGGAACATTTAAAGTCATACAACAAATCTATTTTATTCATAGGCAATGATCTTCCCATGCATGAAGAGGCGTTAAAAGAAGTGTTGGGTGAACAAGCTGTATTTGCCCATGTTCAGCAGTTTAATCCAAGACCAAGTGAATTGTCTTTTTTAGGAATGCAGAAAGAGCCGCAGTCTGTGCATACTTTTGTTCCGAACTACATTCGTTTAGCTGAAGCCGAAGCCAACTGGCTTGCTTCACAGCAAAAAGAATAAAAGAAGGTATAACATGAAACTAACAATTAAGTTTCGTTTAATGGAAGTTAAAGATATTGATCAAGTAGTGAAAATCGAAGAGAAGTCTTTTACGACACCTTGGAGTTCAGAAGCGTTTCAAAATGAGTTAACCAATAATCAATTTTCAACTTACATTGTGATGGAGGAAGGAGAAAATATTATTGGGTATTGCGGAACGTGGATTGTTATTGACGAAGCACATGTAACCAACATTGCGCTATTGCCAGACTACCGAGGCAAGGGACTCGGTGAATTGCTGCTGCGCAACGTGATGGACGTTCTTCGAAAACTAGGTGCTACGTCAATGACATTAGAAGTTAGGGTATCTAATCATATTGCACAATCATTGTATCAAAAGCTAGGTTTTAAACCTGGAGGTATTCGTAAGAATTATTATTCTGATAACAATGAGGATGCATTAGTTATGTGGGTGAATTTATGAGTGAAAATCAATTAATTTTAGCATTAGAAACAAGCTGTGATGAGACAGCAGCAGCCGTGATTCGAAACGGTCATGAAATTGTAGCCAATGTGGTGGCATCACAAATAGAAAGCCATAAACGATTTGGCGGTGTCGTACCGGAGATTGCATCTCGCCATCATGTGGAACAAATTACGTTAGTAGTGGAAGAAACTTTAAATCAAGCGAACTTGACGTTTGCAGATATTGATGCAATAGCTGTAACGGAAGGACCTGGGCTTGTGGGAGCACTTCTTATTGGCGTAAATGCAGCCAAAGCGCTAGCATTTGCACATCAAAAGCCATTAATTGGTGTTCATCATATTGCAGGACATATTTATGCAAATCAGTTAATCAAAAAATTAGAATTCCCGCTTTTATCGCTAGTTGTATCTGGAGGGCATACGGAGCTTGTATACATGGAAAGTCACGGTCAGTTTAAAGTGATTGGTGAAACGAGAGATGATGCAGCAGGAGAAGCCTATGATAAAGTAGCCCGCACGTTAAACCTTCCATATCCAGGCGGACCTCATATTGACCGCCTTGCACATGAAGGAGAGCCATTAATTGATTTGCCGCGTGCTTGGCTAGAAGAAGGATCCTATGATTTTAGTTTCAGTGGATTAAAATCAGCAGTTATTAACACTGTCCACAACGCGAAGCAAAAAGGTGAAGAAATTCTTCCACAAACGCTTGCTGCTAGCTTTCAAGCGAGTGTTATTGATGTGTTAGTAACTAAAACCGTTAAAGCTGCAAAGGAATATAACGTTAAGCAAGTTTTATTAGCAGGAGGAGTTGCTGCTAATAAAGGGCTTAGAGCAGCGCTAGAAGACGCATTTGCACCATTATCAAACATTGAACTTATTATCCCGCCGCTATCTCTATGCACGGATAATGCCGCAATGATTGGAGCAGCAGCAAGTGTACGATTTGCTCAAGGAAAACGCTCAGATATGTCATTAAACGCAAACCCCGGTTTAGACTTGGAAGAGTAAGAGACGAATGAGATTTAGTTCTCATTCGTCTTTTTTGTGGATAAAAATAATTTATCAACAATATTCAATAAATTTAGAATTAACTGTGGATAATTATGTGGAAAAGTCCGTGTACTCAGTACACGGACCTGTTATCAACAAGTTTTAATTATGAAAATCAGACAGATATCCACTATTTATTCACAGAGTGGATAAAGCTTGTCCTAAAGCGCACGAACAAGTAAATAGGGCGAATAAATACGAAAAAATATAAGCTATTCTTCTAGAAGCAGCTGTAATTCTTCCCACTCTTCCATTAATGTGGATAACTGTGAAGAAATTTTTTCATTTTCACCGTTTAATCTTGATACTTCTTCATGGTTTTGATAAATTTCAGGGTCACAAAGAAGTTCTTCATTCTCCGCTTGTGCGGCTTCTAATTTGTTTACTTCAGTTTCAATTTCTTCAATTCGGCGCGTTCGCTGCCTCATCAATTTCTTTTGTTCTTTATCTTGTTTATAGGACTGTTTATCTACTTTTACCGTACGTTCTTCGTTTGCTTTTATATTTTCTAATTCTTTGATTTCCTCTATTTCTGCTTTCTTTTCTACATAATAGTCATAATCTCCAAGAAATTCTTCTACCCCTTCAGGAGATAGCTCTGCTATTTTGTTTGCAATACGATTAATAAAATAACGGTCATGTGAAACAAATAATAGAGTCCCTGGGTAATCAATTAACGCATTCTCGAGTACTTGTTTGCTATCTAAATCAAGATGGTTAGTAGGTTCATCCAAAATTAAGAAATTAGCTTTTTGAAGCATAAGCTTCGCAAGAGCCAAACGTGCTTTTTCACCACCGCTAAGCGTCGAAACGATTTTCAGTACATCATCACCTGAAAACAGAAAATTTCCAAGCGCTGTACGAATTTCTTTTTCAGGTTTGGATGGGTATTCATCCCAAAGCTCATTTAAAACGGCTTTATTAGACGTTAAATTGGCTTGCTCTTGGTCGTAATAACCAACCATTACGTTTGAGCCAAAGGAAATGATTCCAGTCTTGAAGCTTAGTTTATCCACAATACCTTTTAATAAAGTAGATTTCCCAACTCCATTAGGGCCAACCAACGCAAGGCTTTCCCCTTTTTTAATCCGAAGGTTTGCCTGCTGAACGATATATTTGTGTTCATCATATCCGATAGACACGTTTTCAAGATTTAAGACTTCATTTCCGCTTTGACGCTCAATTTCAAACGAAAAACTAGCTGATTTTTCGCCTTCGTTAGGTCGATTTATTAACTCCATTCGATCGAGCTGTTTACGTCTGCTTTGCGCACGTTTTGTAGTCGATGCGCGGGCGATGTTTCGCTGAATAAAATCATTCAGTTTTGCAACTTCATCTTGCTGCTTTTCGTACTGACGCAACTCTTTTTCATATCGCTCTGCTTTTTGTACAAGGTATTTAGAGTAGTTGCCCGTGTACTTCACCGTTGTTTTTTGTGTGACTTCATACACTTGATTTACGACTTTATCAAGGAAGTAACGATCGTGTGAAACAATTAAAATAGCTCCTTCATACCCTTGCAGAAACTGTTCCAGCCATGCTAAAGTTTCAATATCTAAGTGGTTGGTAGGCTCATCGAGAATAAGCAAGTCTGGCTTTGTTAAAAGCAGTTTTGCAAGAGCCAAGCGCGTTTTTTGTCCACCGCTCAAGGAGGAAATAGGGGTGCTATAGTCAAAGTTTGAAAAACGGAAACCGTGAAGAATAGACCGTGTATCCGCTTCATATTGATAGCCGCCTAAATCTTTGAACGTTACTTGAAGCTGATCGTACTCTTTGGTTAGTTTTTCGTATTGAACTGAATCATTAAAAATGTCTGGATCGCCCATCTTCGTTTCAAGCGTACGTAATTCTTTTTCCATCTTCTTTAACGGAGCAAAGACCGTCATCATTTCTTCCCATATGGAGAGTGTTGACTCAAGAACTGTATCTTGTCCCATATAATCAATGGAAACACCTTTAGGTTTAATAATTTCTCCGCTGTCATAAGAAAGCTGCTCAGCAATAATTTTTAATAAAGTTGATTTACCAGCACCGTTTCGTCCCACTAGGGCAATGCGGTCTTTTGATTGTACTTCTAACTTTATATTCGATAAAATGGGTTCTGCCCCATAGTATTTTGTAATACCGTTCAATTGTAGAATAATCATTTTTTCACCTCTAGTAGTATATCCATAGTGTATTTTAACATATTTTCAACTACAAGTTCTTCCTACAAGCGTTTGTAATTTGTAGAGGGACAAGGACAAATGATGAAGCGAATGTTTTGATTCATGAAATAAAATGATTTTACCTACACATTTTATACAGGATACTATGTTAAAATAAGAGATAAGTGCATCTCTGAACTTATATATGATGGATGTAGAAAATCCGTCATGACTAACAAACGGATCCTTTGAAGGGCTAATTGCTTCGTTCTAGCTACCGACTTTAAGTAGTGCTGGATAGACAAAAGCCGTCGGGGTGTGAAGCGGAGTATATATAAAACAAGAGAAAAGAGAGAGAATTGGAAGCGCTACCTCAAAGCGGTTAATGCTTTATGAAAGGTAATGCAATATGACTTGAAAATGTTAGTAATGACATACATGAACTGAGGGGGTACAACGTGAACACTGAACAATTAAAAATACCACAAGCAACGGCTAAACGATTGCCGCTTTATTATCGTTTTTTAAAAAACTTGCATGCTTCTGGTAAACAGCGTGTTTCGTCAGCAGAGTTAAGTGAGGCAGTGAAAGTTGATTCTGCTACTATTCGTCGGGACTTTTCTTACTTTGGAGCATTAGGGAAAAAGGGATACGGCTACAATGTGAATTATTTACTTACATTTTTCCGTAAAACGTTAGACCAAGATGAAGTAACGAAAGTAGCACTGATTGGCGTAGGGAATCTGGGAACGGCCTTTTTAAATTATAATTTTATTAAAAATAATAACACCAAAATTGAGTGCGCTTTTGATGTGATAGAAGATAAAGTCGGTACAAAAGTAGGTGACGTGCCGGTTTATCACCTTGACCAATTGGAAGATTATATGAGTGATGATATCTCAGTGGCGATTTTAACCGTTCCTGCCACTGTTGCTCAGCAAATTACCGATCGTTTAGTGAATTGCGGAATTAAAGGGATTCTAAACTTCACTCCTGCACGCTTAAACGTACCGGATGAGATTCGACTGCATCATATTGATCTGGCTGTAGAATTACAGTCGCTTGTCTATTTTTTGAAAAATTATCCTGTTGAATAAGGTGGACTGTGTTACGATTTCCTTAAGTCTAAATTAATAAGGAGAGTGGGAATATGGGGATTGGAGCAGGCAGTTGGATTATTATTGCGATTGTAGCACTGCTTATTTTTGGACCGAAACGGTTACCGGAGCTAGGAAGGTCAGTCGGGCAAACGCTTAGGGAGTTTAAGCATGCCGCTAGCGGTGCATCAGAAGATCGTGAAAAAGATAAACAGCGTCAAGTAGATGACAAAGAGTAAAAGGGTGATCATAGTATGACCGAACAAGAAATGTCAATATATGATCATATAGGAGAGCTGCGAAAGCGCATTTTAATTGTTTTATTTTTCTTTGTCATTGCCACAATTGGCGGCTTTTTTATAGCGGATAAGGTTATTGTCTATTTACAGCATGCTGATGAGGCAAAAAATTTAACGATGAATGCATTTAGGCTAACAGATTCAGTTAAGATTTATATGCAGTTTGCTGTTATTATCGGCTGTGTACTTGCAGCTCCTGTTGCACTGTATCAACTTTGGGCATTTATTAGTCCTGGTTTATATGAAAAAGAGCGTAAGGTAACGCTTGGATATATTCCTGTTTCCATTTTTCTCTTTATCGGCGGTGTCTCTTTTTCTTATTTTGTGTTGTTTCCATTTGTCGTCGATTTTATGACGCGCGTTTCTGATGAGCTGAATGTAAACCAAGTGATTGGTATTAATGAATACTTTTCTTTTTTAATGCAGCTCACACTGCCTTTTGGCCTGTTGTTTCAGCTTCCTGTCGTCGTCATGTTTTTGACGCGATTAGGAATTATAACGCCTATGTTTTTATCTCAAATTCGAAAATATGCCTATTTCGTACTGCTAGTTATTGCCGCACTTATTACACCACCGGAATTGCTCTCGCACATGATGGTGACAGTGCCGCTCTTAATTTTGTATGAAATCAGCATCATTATTTCCCGCATTTCGTATCGCAAAGTGTTAAAGGCAAGGGCAGAGCAAGAAAGAGAAGATGTTAGTATGTAAAAAAACCACTGAAACAGTGGTTTTTTTATTTAGATGAATCATCTTGATTTTTATATTGCTGCTGCAACTTTTTAATTTTATAGTGCAAGATAAAGATGCGAACCGCAAATCTGAAATCGAATGCGGCTACGAGTGCAAATAAGATCGTAGGGAAGTTCCACACGGTTTCCTGAGCATTTTGAATAGCCAGGTAGGTAAATAAAATCCCCATAATAATATAAATAAACCCTCGTGTTAAAGGGATATTCTTCATAAAAACATGCCTCCAAAAATAAACTGCATTTGTTCTGCTTGCTTTTGCATTTCTATAATTTTATCTGCAAAAATAGTTTGAGATAAAATAACGATTGTATTCATCAACACGTGTGCAATAATGGGTACAATAATTAGTTTTGTTCTTGCATAAAGGAATGCAAATACAAATCCCATGGCTGTATACACGAGCAAATGTTTAAAATCCCAGTGTACGGCAGCGAAAATAAGGGAACTAATAAATGCAGAGATAAAGAAATTGTATCGTTTGTGAAGAGAGCCGAAAATAATCTTTCGAAAAATAATCTCTTCTAGAATTGGTCCAATAACAGACGTAACGACAATGAGGAACGGCGTTGCTTTAACAAGATTAACAATATTTTGTGTGTTTTCAGATACTTGGGTAATGCCAAGAGCGTGCTCAATCATACCTGCTACAGCTTGACCAGCCATAGCCAGGAACACCCCAAGGACTGACCAGACAACAGTTACCGTTGTTCCCGCATGTTCTATACGCATGGACATGTCACGGCGCAGCAGCAGTAAGACAATAAGTAAGCCAAGGATAAAGCTAATGATGGTCCAATAAGTCAAAAGCATGACATTCGCTGTTCGAACTGGATAGTGATCAAACATTCCCGTTAATTTTAACAGCGGTATACCAACAACTCCTGAAAACTGCATAAGGATGTAGGTGAGGATAACATACCAATAACGTTTTTCCAATCTTCTATACTCCTTTAAAAGGTTTTTATGTATATATGTCGAAGAAGTACTGTAAAGTTAGTAATTTCTTCTTGCTCGTATTGTAACATACATATTATTGAACAGAGAAAAGAATGCTTTATTTCTCAAAATCGTCGAAATCTAAGACTATTATATGTAGTTGTCATAAATTTTAAATTTTTTTTGTTTAATACTTGCAAAAAAAACCCACTTTGTTTTAATATAATAATTGTGTTAGCACTCGTTGATGTTGAGTGCTAATAAAAATGCAAACATATTATTTGAGGAGGTTGTTTCACTTGTTAAAGCCATTAGGTGATCGCGTAGTGATTGAACTTGTAAAATCTGAGGAAAAAACAGCAAGCGGTATCGTGTTACCGGACAGTGCAAAAGAAAAGCCACAAGAGGGTAAAATTGTTGCTGTTGGTACAGGCCGAGTATTAGAAAGCGGTGAGCGTGTAGCTTTAGAAGTAGCTGCGAGCGATCGTATCATCTTCTCAAAATATGCGGGTACTGAAGTGAAATACGAAGGTACTGAATACTTAATTTTACGCGAAAGCGATATTTTAGCTGTAATCGGCTAATTTTAACCACAAACTTATCATACGTAAAAAATAGATTATTAAGAACATCTTGAGGAGGTCAAAGAACATGGCAAAAGACATTAAATTTAGCGAAGAAGCACGTCGCGCAATGCTACGTGGTGTAGATACATTGGCAAATGCTGTAAAAGTAACGCTTGGACCAAAAGGTCGTAACGTTGTATTAGAAAAGAAATTCGGTTCACCGCTTATTACAAATGACGGTGTAACAATTGCAAAAGAAATCGAATTAGAAGACGCATTTGAAAATATGGGTGCTAAATTAGTAGCCGAAGTTGCTAGCAAAACAAACGACGTTGCTGGTGACGGTACAACTACTGCAACAGTTTTAGCGCAAGCAATGATCAGAGAAGGTCTTAAAAACGTAACGGCTGGTGCTAACCCAATGGGTATCCGTAAAGGTATGGAAAAAGCAGTAGCTGTAGCGGTTGAAGAACTAAAAGCAATCTCTAAGCCAATTCAAGGTAAAGATTCAATTGCTCAAGTAGCGGCTATCTCAGCAGCTGACGAAGAAGTAGGTCAATTAATTGCTGAAGCAATGGAGCGCGTTGGTAACGACGGCGTTATCACACTTGAAGAATCAAAAGGTTTCACAACTGAATTAGAAGTGGTAGAAGGTATGCAGTTTGACCGTGGATATGCATCTCCTTACATGGTAACTGATTCAGATAAAATGGAAGCTGTATTAGATGATCCATACATCTTAATCACAGACAAAAAAATCGGTAACATTCAAGAAATCTTACCGGTATTAGAGCAAGTTGTTCAACAAGGCAAGCCTCTATTAATCATCGCTGAAGACGTAGAAGGCGAAGCTTTAGCAACATTAGTTGTGAACAAACTTCGTGGTACATTTACAGCTGTAGCTGTTAAAGCTCCTGGTTTTGGTGATCGTCGTAAAGCAATGCTACAAGACGTTGCAATCCTAACAGGCGGAGAAGTAATCACTGAAGAGCTTGGTCTTGACTTAAAAACAGCGAGCATCGATCAATTAGGTCGCGCTTCTAAAATTGTTGTAACAAAAGAAAATACAACAGTTGTAAACGGTGCAGGAAACGCAGAAGATATCCTAGCACGCGTAAACCAAATCAAAGCTCAGCTTGAAGAAACAACTTCAGAGTTTGACCGTGAAAAATTACAAGAGCGCTTAGCAAAACTTGCTGGCGGCGTAGCTGTAATTAAAGTTGGTGCGGCAACTGAAACTGAGTTAAAAGAACGTAAATTACGTATTGAAGATGCATTAAACTCTACGCGTGCTGCGGTTGAAGAAGGTATCGTAGCTGGTGGTGGTACTGCATTAGTAAATATCTATAATAAAGTAGCAAGCATCGAAGCTGACGGTGACACTGCTACAGGTATCAACATCGTATTACGTGCGATTGAAGAGCCTGTACGTCAAATTGCTCACAACGCTGGTTTAGAAGGATCAGTAATCGTTGAGCGTCTAAAAGGCGAAGCAGTTGGAACTGGATTTAACGCTGCAACTGGCGAGTGGGTAAATATGCTAGACACTGGTATCGTTGACCCAACAAAAGTAACGCGTTCAGCTCTTCAAAATGCTTCTTCTGTAGCGGCTATGTTCTTAACAACTGAAGCAGTTGTTGCTGACAAGCCAGAAGAAAACGCAGCTCCTGCAATGCCTGACATGGGCGGCATGGGTGGAATGGGCGGCATGATGTAATCACTGCCCTACCTAAAAAAGCGACCAAGTAATCACTTGGTCGCTTTTTTGCGTGCGTTAATATTTTCAGATTTTTTTAAAATTTGTTAAGATAGTACTATGTTTATTGGAAAACTTATTAAACTCAAGGTTTAACTGAGTTTTAAGGGGGAGCTTTATTGATTCAGCTGGATCATATTAATAGTAAATTAAACCAAGTATTAGAAAACATTGATCAAATTGTGATTGGAAAACGTCAGGTATCTACGTTGAGTTTGGTTGCTTTGCTTGCAGAGGGGCATATTTTACTTGAAGATGTGCCGGGTGTAGGGAAAACGATGCTCGTGAAGGCACTGGCCAAATCAATTGATGCAGAATTTAAACGAATTCAATTCACGCCTGATTTGCTGCCATCCGACGTAACAGGTGTTTCTATTTACAGTCCAAAAGACATGGAATTTCATTTTCGTCCAGGTCCTATTATGAGCCACATTGTACTCGCTGATGAGATTAACAGGACTTCTCCTAAAACACAATCGGCGCTTTTAGAAGCAATGGCTGAGCATCATGTAACAACCGATGGTATCACCCGGGAAATTCCAGCGCCTTTTTTTGTGATGGCTACTCAAAATCCTGTTGATTTTGAGGGGACCTATCATTTGCCGGAAGCGCAGCTGGATCGTTTTTTATTCAAATTAAGCATGGGGTATCCTACGCAAGAAGAGGAGCTTCAAATTTTAAATGGCGTATCCACCCAGATCAATCTTGAAGATGTCAAACCCGTCATGAGCATTCCAGAATTAGTACAGGCTCAAAAAGCTGTAAGCAGTATTTATGTAGATAATGCGATCAAGCACTATATCATTGAAATCATTCGCAAAACGCGCTCTCATCCACATGTTTCGTTAGGTATCAGTCCTCGTGGAACGGTTTCATTTATGAAGGCCATTCAAGCATATGCTTTAGTGAAGGGAAGAGATTACTGTCTTCCTGATGATGTTCAAGAGCTTGCTTCGTATGTGTGTGCACATCGATTAACGCTAAGACCTGATACCCAGTACAGCGGCTTAACAGCGAGTGATGTGATGAAGCAAATTATGGCTGATACGAAAGTACCTGTTAAAAGGTAAGAGGGTACTTTATGAAACAGTATATAAAAGTGATATGGAATAAATGTAGAGACTGGTTCGTTTTATTTTGCATCTTTGCTGCTACGTTTTCTTACGCCATGTTTCAAGGGGGCTTTGTCAGCTGGTTTTTATTTTATAGCTTCTTACCTTTTGGGTTATATGCGGTAGTCGTTTTGCTTTATCCGTTAAAGAAGTGGAATGTTACTCGTGATGTGAAGCTACAGCCTCGATTCGCTGGAGATCATCTTTCGTATGACATTCACATTACACGCTCCTCGGCTTTTCCTGTTTATATGGCAGCAGTGAAAGAGGAGAATAACCTTTTAGATCAAGAAGAAAGAACAATTTATCCGCTTTTTCAACGAAACGCCGTTATTCCGTATGAAAGATCGTTTGTAGAAAGAGGAGAATATGAATTTTTTACGATTTCGATTGAAATGAGTGATTTATTAGGAATTGTAAAAAAGAAGGCATATTATCCGCTGCAGCAGCGGTTTATCGTGTATCCTCAGATTCATAAGATAGATATCCCGTTTCTTTTAGCGGGAATAGAAGAAGGAAAAAATGAAGTTTCGACGGGGAATCAATCTACTACGTTAGTGACAGGCATTAGAGAATATCAGCCGGGTGACCGATTAGGGTCTATTGATTGGAAGGCGACGGCTCGTAAAGCTACGTTAATTTCTAAAGAGTTCGGTCATTATCATGAACGGAGTATGATTATCATTGCAGATGTTATAAGCTCTCTATACTTTGAAGAACGAATGAGCTTTCTGGCATCCATGCTCATTCATGAAGAAACCAAGCGTAAAAAAGTCGATTTTCTTTTAGCTGGAGATGCACTTTTTTCACAAAAAACCTTTGAACAAAGTGAGACTGATAACCTGTTGTATCACTTAGCGCGTGCAAAGCCTGTTAACAACCGAGCATTCGAAACAGAATTTAAGAGTATTGCCATTCAAAAGCAGCATTCTTTTATGGTCATTGTCAGTCAAGTTACAGGAACTCTCATTGGGCAGGTTCAATCTAAGCTGAGTCTGCATGCTAAGGCATCAATAATTGTCGTTAAAGATGAAGGAGCAGGGCTTAGTGACGAAGAGACGGTTATTGTAAATGGAATACAATCTTCTGCTTTAACGATTGAAGTCGTTAATATTCTTCTTCCTCTACCATTTAAAGGAAGTGAGGGCGGAAATAAGTGAATAAATCAGCTTTGTATGTAAAAAACATCTTATTGTACGCGGGAGCATTCTTTTTATTAGTGGAATGGCTTCTTCCTTTAAATGAAGTGACGGATACCAATCAAATTCAGTACTTTATCTTGTTTGTTGCTTACTGTTTTTTGTGTTTAACGTTTCGCTTGCCGTTTATCGTGATGATGTTAGGGAGTATATTGTTTATTTTGTTTTCGCTTCACAATCTCTATTTCCAAGGAGCCTTCTTTTCTTCAGACTGGCTTCCGAGACTTTTGGAGATTCTTCAGTCAGACGCACAAAGTATCATGGAGTGGAATATAGCGAATTTATCGTTTGAAATGAGGAGCACTTTATTTTTTGTACTGCTTTGGATTATGGCTTATTTAATTCGATATTGGATCTTTTATCAAAAAAGAATTTTCTTCTTTTTCTTCTTAACCATTTTGTATATTACCGTGTTGGATACCTTTTCTACTTACGATGCGGGAGCTGCTATTATTCGCGTGACGATTATCGGATTTTTATTAGTAGCCATGCTTCGCATAAATCCTGAACGTATAAAAGCTGCGAGCACTGAGCGTTTAGAAAATAGAAAACGATCGTTTCTTTTTCTGGGGAGCTTTTTAGCTATCGTCATTGTGCTGGCTTATCTCGCTCCTAAACCAGGGCCGCAGTGGCCAGATCCCGTACCTTTTATCACAGCGCATACAACAAATCAAGGACAGGGAGAATCTGCAAGCGGTCAACGAATTGGCTATGATATGGACGATTCTAAATTGGGAGGATCGTTTGTCAATGATGATACGGTTGTGTTTACAGCCAAAGTAGAGGATGAGCACTATTGGCGTATTGAAACGAAGGATGTTTATACAGGTAAGGGGTGGGAGCTGTCTAAAGAGGAAGAAAAAGTGCCCTTTAAAGGAAATGAAAACTTACTCCCTCAATATGACTCAAGTGTAGCAGGACAAGTAAGAAAAGCAGAAGTTACCTATTCGCAGCCTTCTGTACATCTTATGCATGTTCCTCAACTGCTGTCGCTAACCTTAAAAAATGGCATTCAAACCTATATTACACCGACAAATGAAAAATTATATCCTTATCAAAATGACAAGCTTGTTACTGTTCAATCGTATGAGTTGACGTGTAAATATCCTGTATTTGATATTGGACTTCTTCAGCAAGCAGAGGAAAAAAAGGCAGAGAGTCTAGAGAATAATAACGAATTTATAGCAAGGTATACACAACTTCCTGCTAACTTGCCGAAACGAGTAAAGGATTTAGCTCGTGAGGTAACAAAAAATAAGAACAATCGTTATGAAAAAGCGAAAGCCGTTGAAGAATACTTCCGATCAAATCCATATGTATATGATACTGAAAATGTTCCAATTCCTCCGAAAAATAAAGATTATGTGGATCAATTTTTATTTGATACAAAAAGAGGGTACTGTGATAACTTCTCTACCTCTATGGTCGTGCTGCTTCGTTCATTAGATATTCCTGCTCGGTGGGTAAAGGGCTATACAGAAGGTGATGCCACCGTCATTTCAGGAAGTAGTAAGTGGACAACCTATGAAATCACACAAAATAATGCTCATTCTTGGGTCGAAGTCTATTTTCCAGGAGGGGGTTGGGTACCTTTTGAACCAACAAAAAGTTTTTCTAATCCTTATGATTTTGTAGATAGCCAACCTAACAACTCTAGTGAAAATATTCAAAGGGAAGAAGAGAAACAAGAAATGCAAGTGAAGGAGCAGCCTAAGAAAAGAGAGCTTCCGGCACAAGAAGAAAGAGCGAAAGAAAAAACAGCTTCTCTTCAAAACGTTAAGTTGTCTATGAAGTGGAAAGTGCTTTTCTACGGACTGATTGTAGTTATGTTAATAGTAATATATCTCAATCGATTTAAATGGTTTTTACCTTTTTATATCTCTTTTTATAAAAAGAAAGAGAGAGTGGAAACCTTTGAATCAGCGTATGCTTTTTTACTTAAAAGACTCGCTGCAAATGGACTAAAGCGGCAAGAAAGTCAAACGCTGCGCGACTTTGCAGGAGAAGTAGACGAAAAATTAAATACGGTAAATATGCTAAAATTAACGGAAAAATATGAGCGGGTTTTGTATCGAAATGCAGATTCCATAAAAGAATGGAAAGAGTCGATTGAATTGTGGGAAAATTTAATCAAAAAAACGAGTTCTTGACCATTGTTTCGCGGATTGATAGAATATTCTCGAACTTACTATAAATGTTTCGTATACCTTCATATATCCTCGATAATATGGTTCGAGAGTCTCTACCGGGTCACCTTAAACGATCTGACTATGAAGGCAGAACAGTCTATTTGACGATAAACGTCGTGCTCAACTAGACTTCTGCCTTTGTTTTTTTAGGGAGAAGTCTAGTTTTTTTTATATTTTAGGGCATAATAACAAGTGATTATTTACACATTCGGAGAGGTGAACAAGATGGAAGGCATGATTGTTGTATTAGATTTTGGTAGTCAATATAACCAACTGATTACGCGTCGCATTCGCGAGTTCGGAGTATATAGTGAATTGCATCCGCACACAATTACAGCAGAAGAGATTAAAGCATTAAATCCAAAGGGAATTATTTTCTCTGGAGGCCCAAACAGTGTGTACGGTGAAAACGCATTTCACTGCGATGAAAACATTTTTGAATTAGGTATTCCTGTTTTAGGTATTTGTTATGGAATGCAATTAATGACTCATCATTTTGGCGGGAAGGTAGAAGGTGCTAGCCATCGTGAATATGGTAAAGCAGCGATTAACGTACAAAACGATTCATTAATGTACCATGAGTTGCCAAAAGAACAAGTTGTTTGGATGAGTCACGGTGATTTAGTTGTAGAAACACCAGCTGGTTTTGAAGTGGACGCAACTAGCCCATCTTGTCCAATTGCCGCAATGAGTAACAAAGAAAAGAATATGTACGGCGTGCAGTTCCATCCAGAAGTTCGCCATTCAGTGCACGGTAACCATATCTTAAAGAACTTCGTGTTTGAAGTATGTCATGCTGAAGCAAACTGGTCAATCGAGAACTTCATTGAAGTTGAAATGGATAAAATCCGTGAAACAGTTGGAGATAGAAAAGTACTTTGCGCACTTAGCGGCGGAGTAGACTCTTCAGTCGTAGCTGTATTAATTCACAAAGCAATTGGTGATCAGTTAACATGTATGTTCGTAGATCACGGTTTATTACGTAAAGGTGAAGCGGAAAGCGTAATGGAAACATTTAGCGAAGGCTTTAATATGAACGTAATTAAAATCGATGCAAAAGATCGCTTCTTAGAAAAATTAAACGGCGTATCAGATCCTGAACAAAAGCGTAAAATCATCGGTAATGAATTTATTTATGTATTCGATGACGAAGCTGCTAAATTAAAAGGGTTTGATTTCCTAGCTCAAGGTACGCTATACACAGATATTATCGAGAGTGGGACAGCTACAGCTCAAACGATCAAATCTCACCACAACGTAGGTGGATTACCGGAAGATATGCAGTTTAAACTAATCGAACCGTTAAACACGCTATTCAAAGATGAAGTACGTGCATTAGGTTCTGAATTAGGTATTCCTGATAACATCGTTTGGCGTCAACCTTTCCCAGGACCAGGTCTAGGTATTCGTGTACTTGGTGCAATTACGGAAGAGAAGTTAGAAATTGTACGTGAGTCGGATGCTATTTTACGTGAAGAGATTGCAAAAGCTGACTTAGAGCGCGATATCTGGCAATACTTTACGGTTCTTCCTGACATCCGCAGTGTAGGTGTAATGGGAGATGCTCGTACGTATGATTACACAATCGGTATTCGTGCTGTTACATCGATTGATGGTATGACTTCTGACTGGGCGCGTATTCCTTGGGATGTGCTTGAAGTTATCTCCACGCGCATTGTAAACGAAGTTAAGCATATTAACCGCGTAGTGTATGATATTACAAGTAAGCCACCTGCAACAATTGAATGGGAATAACATGTAAGAAAACCGAACAAACGAACATTCTTTTATAAGAATGTTCGTTTTTTGTTGACTTTTTTAAAAAGTTAATGGTAGGATAGTAACATAAAACAGCGAGATATAGCTTTAATGTCGTATAATCTTGGGAATAAGGCCCAAAAGTTTCTACCGAGCTACCGTAAATGGCTTGACTACGAGAAAGTAATACATGTATGTATAAAAATCTTTTGTTTTTTTTTGCTCATACATTTCTCTTTTAGTCGATTTTATGCCTTTACGCGCCATAGTGTAGAGGCATTTTTTATGGCTTGCCTAAGTGCATGCGGCTTCTATAAAGGGAGGAAAAAACGTGAAGAAGTATTTTCGTTTTGAAGAGCTGGGTACTAGCTACCGAAAAGAGTTTATAGCTGGACTTACAACTTTTCTATCTATGGCTTACATTTTATTTGTTAATCCATCCGTGCTATCACTAAGTGATATAAAAGATTTACCTGATAGTATGAGAATGGACCAAGGTGCTGTGTTTACAGCGACTGCTTTGGCGGCAGCTGTGGGATCGATTGTTATGGGAGTGCTTGGTAGATATCCAATTTCATTAGCTCCAGGTATGGGATTAAACGCATTTTTCGCCTATACAGTTGTTCTGACAATGGGAATTCCCTGGCAGACGGCTTTAACGGGTGTTATGATATCAGGTGTTATTTTTATTCTTTTAACATTAACAAGCCTGCGAGAAAAAATTATTAATTCAATTCCTATTGAATTAAAAATGGCTGTTGGAGCAGGTATTGGTTTATTTATTAGTTTTATTGGTATGAAAGGCGCCGGAATCATTGTCAAAGATGATGCCACATTTGTTGGACTTGGTGATTTAACGAACCCAACAACGTTACTAGCGGTTTTTGGAATTGTCATTACTATTGTATTAATGGTGCTTCGAGTAAATGCAGCTGTATTTATCGGTATGATTGTAACGGCTGTAGCGGGTATGGCTTTTGGTTTAATTGATACACCTAAAGCAGTTGTTTCATCAGTTCCTAGTCTTGACCCGACGTTTGGCGCAGCTTTTCAAAATATCGGGGATATCTTTACTGTAAAGATGCTAGTCGTCATTTTAACGTTCTTATTCGTTGACTTCTTCGATACAGCAGGCACGATGGTTGCTGTAGCAAGTCAAGCTGGGCTTATGAAAGATAATAAGCTTCCGCGAGCGGGCAGAGCTTTATTGGCGGATTCTAGTGCGATCGTAGTTGGTGCCGTTCTTGGTACATCGTCAACAACAGCTTATGTAGAGTCTACGGCTGGAGTAGCAGCTGGGGGACGCTCAGGATTTACTGCAGTCGTAACGGCAGCGTTCTTCTTAGTTGCACTGTTCTTTTCTCCATTATTAGCGGTCGTAACACCAGCTGTTACTGCGCCAGCCTTAATTACGGTAGGAGCTCTGATGGTGTCAAATTTAGGAGAAATTAATTGGAAAGAGTTCGAAGTAGCAGTTCCTGCATTCTTCACGGTAATTATGATGCCATTAACATACAGTATTGCAACAGGTATTGCGGTTGGCTTTATCTTTTATCCTATTACAATGTTATGCAGCAAGCGTGGAAAAGAAGTTCATCCAATTATGTATGCTCTCTGTATCATCTTCATACTCTATTTTGCGTTCTTAGCAGAATAGTTTTAAAAAAAGGCTCAGTTTAATGACTGGGCTTTTTTTTATGGTAAGATAAGAAAACTGCATAGCGGCTAGATTGCTATTGTAATAGAGAGTATTCAATCATTTTACTGAAGGTTTACTTCATTAACTTTTTTATTTATAAAGTTTTTTAGAAAAACGATTGACTCTATATATTATATATGGTAAATTATTAAATGTCGCTGATGAACAGCGCAGTTGAGAGAAACATCTTAAAAAAGATGTTGCCATCAAAAAGATAGAATGTTATACTAATAAAGTTGCTCCAGAGCAACGGTTGAACTTTGAAAACTGAACAAAGCGACAAACGTCAACGTTAATTTTATTTTTAAATTGAGCAAGTCAAACATTTCTTCGGAGAGTTTGATCCTGGCTCAGGATGAACGCTGGCGGCGTGCCTAATACATGCAAGTCGAGCGAACTGATTAGAAGCTTGCTTCTATGACGTTAGCGGCGGACGGGTGAGTAACACGTGGGCAACCTGCCTGTAAGACTGGGATAACTTCGGGAAACCGAAGCTAATACCGGATAGGATCTTCTCCTTCATGGGAGGTGATTGAAAGATGGTTTCGGCTATCACTTACAGATGGGCCCGCGGTGCATTAGCTAGTTGGTGAGGTAACGGCTCACCAAGGCAACGATGCATAGCCGACCTGAGAGGGTGATCGGCCACACTGGGACTGAGACACGGCCCAGACTCCTACGGGAGGCAGCAGTAGGGAATCTTCCGCAATGGACGAAAGTCTGACGGAGCAACGCCGCGTGAGTGATGAAGGCTTTCGGGTCGTAAAACTCTGTTGTTAGGGAAGAACAAGTACGAGAGTAACTGCTCGTACCTTGACGGTACCTAACCAGAAAGCCACGGCTAACTACGTGCCAGCAGCCGCGGTAATACGTAGGTGGCAAGCGTTATCCGGAATTATTGGGCGTAAAGCGCGCGCAGGCGGTTTCTTAAGTCTGATGTGAAAGCCCACGGCTCAACCGTGGAGGGTCATTGGAAACTGGGGAACTTGAGTGCAGAAGAGAAAAGCGGAATTCCACGTGTAGCGGTGAAATGCGTAGAGATGTGGAGGAACACCAGTGGCGAAGGCGGCTTTTTGGTCTGTAACTGACGCTGAGGCGCGAAAGCGTGGGGAGCAAACAGGATTAGATACCCTGGTAGTCCACGCCGTAAACGATGAGTGCTAAGTGTTAGAGGGTTTCCGCCCTTTAGTGCTGCAGCTAACGCATTAAGCACTCCGCCTGGGGAGTACGGTCGCAAGACTGAAACTCAAAGGAATTGACGGGGGCCCGCACAAGCGGTGGAGCATGTGGTTTAATTCGAAGCAACGCGAAGAACCTTACCAGGTCTTGACATCCTCTGACAACTCTAGAGATAGAGCGTTCCCCTTCGGGGGACAGAGTGACAGGTGGTGCATGGTTGTCGTCAGCTCGTGTCGTGAGATGTTGGGTTAAGTCCCGCAACGAGCGCAACCCTTGATCTTAGTTGCCAGCATTAAGTTGGGCACTCTAAGGTGACTGCCGGTGACAAACCGGAGGAAGGTGGGGATGACGTCAAATCATCATGCCCCTTATGACCTGGGCTACACACGTGCTACAATGGATGGTACAAAGGGCTGCAAGACCGCGAGGTCAAGCCAATCCCATAAAACCATTCTCAGTTCGGATTGTAGGCTGCAACTCGCCTACATGAAGCTGGAATCGCTAGTAATCGCGGATCAGCATGCCGCGGTGAATACGTTCCCGGGCCTTGTACACACCGCCCGTCACACCACGAGAGTTTGTAACACCCGAAGTCGGTGGAGTAACCGTAAGGAGCTAGCCGCCTAAGGTGGGACAGATGATTGGGGTGAAGTCGTAACAAGGTAGCCGTATCGGAAGGTGCGGCTGGATCACCTCCTTTCTAAGGATTTTTACATGACGTACGTTTTGACACTTTGTTCAGTTTTGAGAGTTCAATCTCTCAATTATAGAAAGCACACTACTTTCTTCTTATTAGATAAGAAGAATTTTGGTTGCGATTGTTCTTTGAAAACTAGATAACAGTAATTGCTGAGGAAAAGTGAAACTTTTCTTTAATCAAACCAATAAATAACACAACATTATGTTGTACCATTTATTCGCTAATGGTTAAGTTAGAAAGGGCGCACGGTGAATGCCTTGGCACTAGGAGCCGATGAAGGACGGGACTAACACCGATATGCTTCGGGGAGCTGTAAGTGAGCTTTGATCCGGAGATTTCCGAATGGGGAAACCCACTGTTCGTAATGGAGCAGTATCTTTATCTGAATACATAGGATATTGAAGGCAGACCCGGGGAACTGAAACATCTAAGTACCCGGAGGAAGAGAAAGCAAATGCGATTTCCTGAGTAGCGGCGAGCGAAACGGAATTAGCCCAAACCAAGAGGCTTGCCTCTTGGGGTTGTAGGACACTCTATACGGAGTTACAAAGGAACGAAGTAAATGAAGCGACCTGGAAAGGTCCGTCGAAGAAGGTAACAACCCTGTAGTTGAAACTTCGTTCCCTCTTGAGTGGATCCTGAGTACGGCGGAACACGTGAAATTCCGTCGGAAGCTGGGAGGACCATCTCCCAAGGCTAAATACTACCTAGTGACCGATAGTGAACCAGTACCGTGAGGGAAAGGTGAAAAGCACCCCGGAAGGGGAGTGAAAGAGATCCTGAAACCGTGTGCCTACAAGTAGTCAGAGCCCGTTAACGGGTGATGGCGTGCCTTTTGTAGAATGAACCGGCGAGTTACGATCCCATGCAAGGTTAAGCTGATAAGGCGGAGCCGTAGCGAAAGCGAGTCTGAATAGGGCGTTTAGTATGTGGTTGTAGACCCGAAACCAGGTGATCTACCCATGTCCAGGGTGAAGTTCAGGTAACACTGAATGGAGGCCCGAACCCACGCACGTTGAAAAGTGCGGGGATGAGGTGTGGGTAGCGGAGAAATTCCAATCGAACCTGGAGATAGCTGGTTCTCTCCGAAATAGCTTTAGGGCTAGCCTCATGTTGTAAGAGTCTTGGAGGTAGAGCACTGATTGGACTAGGGGCCCCCAACGGGTTACCGAATTCAGTCAAACTCCGAATGCCAAAGACTTATCCATGGGAGTCAGACTGCGAGTGATAAGATCCGTAGTCAAAAGGGAAACAGCCCAGACCACCAGCTAAGGTCCCCAAGTATACGTTAAGTGGAAAAGGATGTGGAGTTGCTTAGACAACCAGGATGTTGGCTTAGAAGCAGCCACCATTTAAAGAGTGCGTAATAGCTCACTGGTCGAGTGACTCTGCGCCGAAAATGTACCGGGGCTAAACGTATCACCGAAGCTGTGGATTGACATCTTAGATGTCAGTGGTAGGAGAGCGTTCTAAGTGCAGCGAAGTCAGACCGTAAGGACTGGTGGAGCGCTTAGAAGTGAGAATGCCGGTATGAGTAGCGAAAGACAAGTGAGAATCTTGTCCACCGAATGCCTAAGGTTTCCTGAGGAAGGCTCGTCCGCTCAGGGTTAGTCGGGACCTAAGCCGAGGCTGAAAAGCGTAGGCGATGGCCAACAGGTTGATATTCCTGTACCACCTCCCCGCCGTTTGAGTAATGGGGGGACGCAGTAGGATAGGGTAAGCGCGCTGCTGGATATGCGCGTTCAAGCAGTTAGGCTGATGAGTAGGCAAATCCGCTCATCATAAAGGCTGAGCTGTGATGACGAGGGAATTATAGTACCGAAGTTCCTGATTCCACACTGCCAAGAAAAGCCTCTAGCGAGGCGGGAGGTGCCCGTACCGCAAACCGACACAGGTAGGCGAGGAGAGAATCCTAAGGTGATCGAGAGAACTCTCGTTAAGGAACTCGGCAAAATGACCCCGTAACTTCGGGAGAAGGGGTGCTCTGGTAGGGTGTATAGCCCGAGAGAGCCGCAGTGAATAGGCCCAGGCGACTGTTTAGCAAAAACACAGGTCTCTGCGAAGCCGCAAGGCGAAGTATAGGGGCTGACGCCTGCCCGGTGCTGGAAGGTTAAGAGGAGGGGTTATCCTTTGGGAGAAGCTCTGAATCGAAGCCCCAGTAAACGGCGGCCGTAACTATAACGGTCCTAAGGTAGCGAAATTCCTTGTCGGGTAAGTTCCGACCCGCACGAAAGGCGTAACGATCTGGGCACTGTCTCAACGAGAGACTCGGTGAAATTATAGTACCTGTGAAGATGCAGGTTACCCGCGACAGGACGGAAAGACCCCGTGGAGCTTTACTGTAGCCTGATATTGAATTTTGGTACAGCTTGTACAGGATAGGTAGGAGCCTGAGAAGCCGGAGCGCTAGCTTCGGTGGAGGCGTCGGTGGGATACTACCCTGGCTGTATTGAAATTCTAACCCGCGGCCCTGATCGGGCCGGGAGACAGTGTCAGGTGGGCAGTTTGACTGGGGCGGTCGCCTCCTAAAATGTAACGGAGGCGCCCAAAGGTTCCCTCAGAATGGTTGGAAATCATTCGTAGAGTGTAAAGGCACAAGGGAGCTTGACTGCGAGACCTACAAGTCGAGCAGGGACGAAAGTCGGGCTTAGTGATCCGGTGGTTCCGCATGGAAGGGCCATCGCTCAACGGATAAAAGCTACCCCGGGGATAACAGGCTTATCTCCCCCAAGAGTCCACATCGACGGGGAGGTTTGGCACCTCGATGTCGGCTCATCGCATCCTGGGGCTGTAGTCGGTCCCAAGGGTTGGGCTGTTCGCCCATTAAAGCGGTACGCGAGCTGGGTTCAGAACGTCGTGAGACAGTTCGGTCCCTATCCGTCGTGGGCGTAGGAAATTTGAGAGGAGCTGTCCTTAGTACGAGAGGACCGGGATGGACACACCGCTGGTGTACCAGTTGTCTTGCCAAAGGCATCGCTGGGTAGCTATGTGTGGACGGGATAAGTGCTGAAAGCATCTAAGCATGAAGCCCCCCTCAAGATGAGATTTCCCATAGCGCAAGCTAGTAAGATCCCTGAAAGATGATCAGGTTGATAGGTCAGAGGTGGAAGCGTGGCGACATGTGTAGCTGACTGATACTAATCGATCGAGGACTTAACCAAACTTTTAAAAGCGTAAGCTTTACTCAGCAGACTGTTACCTAGTTTTGAGAGAACAATCTCTTGTCTGGTGGCGATAGCGAAGAGGTCACACCCGTTCCCATACCGAACACGGAAGTTAAGCTCTTTAGCGCCAATGGTAGTTGGGACTTTGTCCCTGTGAGAGTAGGACGTTGCCAGGCTGGAAAAGATTTCTTTTCTTTTAAAAAAGTTGTTGACATTACGTTAATAACTTGATAAGATAGTAAAGTCGCTTAAGAGCGGCGGTTGAACTTTGAAAACTGAACAAAGCGACAAACGTCAACGTTAATTTTTATTTTTTAAATTGAGCAAGTCAAACATTTCTTCGGAGAGTTTGATCCTGGCTCAGGATGAACGCTGGCGGCGTGCCTAATACATGCAAGTCGAGCGAACTGATTAGAAGCTTGCTTCTATGACGTTAGCGGCGGACGGGTGAGTAACACGTGGGCAACCTGCCTGTAAGACTGGGATAACTTCGGGAAACCGAAGCTAATACCGGATAGGATCTTCTCCTTCATGGGAGATGATTGAAAGATGGTTTCGACTATCACTTACAGATGGGCCCGCGGTGCATTAGCTAGTTGGTGAGGTAACGGCTCACCAAGGCAACGATGCATAGCCGACCTGAGAGGGTGATCGGCCACACTGGGACTGAGACACGGCCCAGACTCCTACGGGAGGCAGCAGTAGGGAATCTTCCGCAATGGACGAAAGTCTGACGGAGCAACGCCGCGTGAGTGATGAAGGCTTTCGGGTCGTAAAACTCTGTTGTTAGGGAAGAACAAGTACGAGAGTAACTGCTCGTACCTTGACGGTACCTAACCAGAAAGCCACGGCTAACTACGTGCCAGCAGCCGCGGTAATACGTAGGTGGCAAGCGTTATCCGGAATTATTGGGCGTAAAGCGCGCGCAGGCGGTTTCTTAAGTCTGATGTGAAAGCCCACGGCTCAACCGTGGAGGGTCATTGGAAACTGGGGAACTTGAGTGCAGAAGAGAAAAGCGGAATTCCACGTGTAGCGGTGAAATGCGTAGAGATGTGGAGGAACACCAGTGGCGAAGGCGGCTTTTTGGTCTGTAACTGACGCTGAGGCGCGAAAGCGTGGGGAGCAAACAGGATTAGATACCCTGGTAGTCCACGCCGTAAACGATGAGTGCTAAGTGTTAGAGGGTTTCCGCCCTTTAGTGCTGCAGCTAACGCATTAAGCACTCCGCCTGGGGAGTACGGTCGCAAGACTGAAACTCAAAGGAATTGACGGGGGCCCGCACAAGCGGTGGAGCATGTGGTTTAATTCGAAGCAACGCGAAGAACCTTACCAGGTCTTGACATCCTCTGACAACTCTAGAGATAGAGCGTTCCCCTTCGGGGGACAGAGTGACAGGTGGTGCATGGTTGTCGTCAGCTCGTGTCGTGAGATGTTGGGTTAAGTCCCGCAACGAGCGCAACCCTTGATCTTAGTTGCCAGCATTTAGTTGGGCACTCTAAGGTGACTGCCGGTGACAAACCGGAGGAAGGTGGGGATGACGTCAAATCATCATGCCCCTTATGACCTGGGCTACACACGTGCTACAATGGATGGTACAAAGGGCTGCAAGACCGCGAGGTCAAGCCAATCCCATAAAACCATTCTCAGTTCGGATTGTAGGCTGCAACTCGCCTACATGAAGCTGGAATCGCTAGTAATCGCGGATCAGCATGCCGCGGTGAATACGTTCCCGGGCCTTGTACACACCGCCCGTCACACCACGAGAGTTTGTAACACCCGAAGTCGGTGGAGTAACCGTAAGGAGCTAGCCGCCTAAGGTGGGACAGATGATTGGGGTGAAGTCGTAACAAGGTAGCCGTATCGGAAGGTGCGGCTGGATCACCTCCTTTCTAAGGATTTTTACATGACGTACGTTTTGACACTTTGTTCAGTTTTGAGAGTTCAATCTCTCAATTATAGAAAGCACACTACTTTCTTCTTATTAGATAAGAAGAATTTTGGTTGCGATTGTTCTTTGAAAACTAGATAACAGTAATTGCTGAGGAAAAGTGAAACTTTTCTTTAATCAAACCAATAAATAACACAACATTATGTTGTACCATTTATTCGCTAATGGTTAAGTTAGAAAGGGCGCACGGTGAATGCCTTGGCACTAGGAGCCGATGAAGGACGGGACTAACACCGATATGCTTCGGGGAGCTGTAAGTGAGCTTTGATCCGGAGATTTCCGAATGGGGAAACCCACTGTTCGTAATGGAGCAGTATCTTTATCTGAATACATAGGATATTGAAGGCAGACCCGGGGAACTGAAACATCTAAGTACCCGGAGGAAGAGAAAGCAAATGCGATTTCCTGAGTAGCGGCGAGCGAAACGGAATTAGCCCAAACCAAGAGGCTTGCCTCTTGGGGTTGTAGGACACTCTATACGGAGTTACAAAGGAACGAAGTAAATGAAGCGACCTGGAAAGGTCCGTCGAAGAAGGTAACAACCCTGTAGTTGAAACTTCGTTCCCTCTTGAGTGGATCCTGAGTACGGCGGAACACGTGAAATTCCGTCGGAAGCTGGGAGGACCATCTCCCAAGGCTAAATACTACCTAGTGACCGATAGTGAACCAGTACCGTGAGGGAAAGGTGAAAAGCACCCCGGAAGGGGAGTGAAAGAGATCCTGAAACCGTGTGCCTACAAGTAGTCAGAGCCCGTTAACGGGTGATGGCGTGCCTTTTGTAGAATGAACCGGCGAGTTACGATCCCATGCAAGGTTAAGCTGATAAGGCGGAGCCGTAGCGAAAGCGAGTCTGAATAGGGCGTTTAGTATGTGGTTGTAGACCCGAAACCAGGTGATCTACCCATGTCCAGGGTGAAGTTCAGGTAACACTGAATGGAGGCCCGAACCCACGCACGTTGAAAAGTGCGGGGATGAGGTGTGGGTAGCGGAGAAATTCCAATCGAACCTGGAGATAGCTGGTTCTCTCCGAAATAGCTTTAGGGCTAGCCTCATGTTGTAAGAGTCTTGGAGGTAGAGCACTGATTGGACTAGGGGCCCCCAACGGGTTACCGAATTCAGTCAAACTCCGAATGCCAAAGACTTATCCATGGGAGTCAGACTGCGAGTGATAAGATCCGTAGTCAAAAGGGAAACAGCCCAGACCACCAGCTAAGGTCCCCAAGTATACGTTAAGTGGAAAAGGATGTGGAGTTGCTTAGACAACCAGGATGTTGGCTTAGAAGCAGCCACCATTTAAAGAGTGCGTAATAGCTCACTGGTCGAGTGACTCTGCGCCGAAAATGTACCGGGGCTAAACGTATCACCGAAGCTGTGGATTGACATCTTAGATGTCAGTGGTAGGAGAGCGTTCTAAGTGCAGCGAAGTCAGACCGTAAGGACTGGTGGAGCGCTTAGAAGTGAGAATGCCGGTATGAGTAGCGAAAGACAAGTGAGAATCTTGTCCACCGAATGCCTAAGGTTTCCTGAGGAAGGCTCGTCCGCTCAGGGTTAGTCGGGACCTAAGCCGAGGCTGAAAAGCGTAGGCGATGGCCAACAGGTTGATATTCCTGTACCACCTCCCCGCCGTTTGAGTAATGGGGGGACGCAGTAGGATAGGGTAAGCGCGCTGCTGGATATGCGCGTTCAAGCAGTTAGGCTGATGAGTAGGCAAATCCGCTCATCATAAAGGCTGAGCTGTGATGACGAGGGAATTATAGTACCGAAGTTCCTGATTCCACACTGCCAAGAAAAGCCTCTAGCGAGGCGGGAGGTGCCCGTACCGCAAACCGACACAGGTAGGCGAGGAGAGAATCCTAAGGTGATCGAGAGAACTCTCGTTAAGGAACTCGGCAAAATGACCCCGTAACTTCGGGAGAAGGGGTGCTCTGGTAGGGTGTATAGCCCGAGAGAGCCGCAGTGAATAGGCCCAGGCGACTGTTTAGCAAAAACACAGGTCTCTGCGAAGCCGCAAGGCGAAGTATAGGGGCTGACGCCTGCCCGGTGCTGGAAGGTTAAGAGGAGGGGTTATCCTTTGGGAGAAGCTCTGAATCGAAGCCCCAGTAAACGGCGGCCGTAACTATAACGGTCCTAAGGTAGCGAAATTCCTTGTCGGGTAAGTTCCGACCCGCACGAAAGGCGTAACGATCTGGGCACTGTCTCAACGAGAGACTCGGTGAAATTATAGTACCTGTGAAGATGCAGGTTACCCGCGACAGGACGGAAAGACCCCGTGGAGCTTTACTGTAGCCTGATATTGAATTTTGGTACAGCTTGTACAGGATAGGTAGGAGCCTGAGAAACCGGAGCGCTAGCTTCGGTGGAGGCGTCGGTGGGATACTACCCTGGCTGTATTGAAATTCTAACCCGCGGCCCTGATCGGGCCGGGAGACAGTGTCAGGTGGGCAGTTTGACTGGGGCGGTCGCCTCCTAAAATGTAACGGAGGCGCCCAAAGGTTCCCTCAGAATGGTTGGAAATCATTCGTAGAGTGTAAAGGCACAAGGGAGCTTGACTGCGAGACCTACAAGTCGAGCAGGGACGAAAGTCGGGCTTAGTGATCCGGTGGTTCCGCATGGAAGGGCCATCGCTCAACGGATAAAAGCTACCCCGGGGATAACAGGCTTATCTCCCCCAAGAGTCCACATCGACGGGGAGGTTTGGCACCTCGATGTCGGCTCATCGCATCCTGGGGCTGTAGTCGGTCCCAAGGGTTGGGCTGTTCGCCCATTAAAGCGGTACGCGAGCTGGGTTCAGAACGTCGTGAGACAGTTCGGTCCCTATCCGTCGTGGGCGTAGGAAATTTGAGAGGAGCTGTCCTTAGTACGAGAGGACCGGGATGGACACACCGCTGGTGTACCAGTTGTCTTGCCAAAGGCATCGCTGGGTAGCTATGTGTGGACGGGATAAGTGCTGAAAGCATCTAAGCATGAAGCCCCCCTCAAGATGAGATTTCCCATAGCGCAAGCTAGTAAGATCCCTGAAAGATGATCAGGTTGATAGGTCAGAGGTGGAAGCGTGGCGACATGTGTAGCTGACTGATACTAATCGATCGAGGACTTAACCAAACTTTTAAAAGCGTAAGCTTTACTCAGCAAACTGTTACCTAGTTTTGAGAGAACAATCTCTTGTCTGGTGGCGATAGCGAAGAGGTCACACCCGTTCCCATACCGAACACGGAAGTTAAGCTCTTTAGCGCCAATGGTAGTTGGGACTTTGTCCCTGTGAGAGTAGGACGTTGCCAGGCCAATAAAAAGACTAGTCATTCAATGACTAGTCTTTTTTGTTTCTAAAAATTACAGCGTGAATTTAACTTTTAAATTATGTTACACTATAGTGGATTCATTTAATTTTTTATTATAAAAGTTCTTTTTGACGTTGTAAGAAACTTCTTTCGAACTGGAGGCTGCATTTTGGGTAAGAAATCAAAAAAAGTACTATACGAATTACAGGAAAATGAAACAATCGCAAGTTGTTTAGATCGGATGAAAAAAGATGGGTATATGCCCGTTCGACGCATGGAAAAGCCTATCTTTGAAGAAAAAGAAATAAATGGTAAAAAAGAGTACGTTCCAGTAAGACAACAGATTGTTTTCGAGGGCAAAAGTCTCTAAATACGAACATTTTAATGATAAAAATAGTAAACATTCGATTTTTGGGTTGACTTTTTTCTGGTTTGGCTGTTATTATTAAGTTGTCAATTGAGATATCCGAAACCTCATATAATAGTGGGAATATGGCCCACGAGTTTCTACCCGATGACCGTAAATCATTGGACTATGAGGAGAGTACAATTACTAAATAGGTAAACATGATTCCTTTTCAAAAGGAATGTTGATACATGAAACCTAGGGTAGTTGTGGCTTTCCTTTAGTGAGCCATAACGTACCCTAGGTTTTTTTATAACGTGAAAAAGGAGCTTTTATTCATGAATGTAAAAGTTGCTGTTGTAATGGGCAGTCAGTCAGACTGGAGCACTATGAAATATGCGTGTGACATTTTAGATGAATTAAATATTGAATATGAAAAGAAAGTTGTATCAGCACATCGAACGCCGGATTATATGTTTGAGTACGCTGAAACTGCTAAAGAACGAGGAATTAAAGTTATTATTGCTGGCGCTGGTGGCGCTGCTCACTTACCTGGTATGATTGCTGCAAAAACAATTTTACCTGTAATAGGTGTACCGGTTAAATCAAGTAACTTAAATGGTTTAGATTCACTTTTATCGATTGTTCAAATGCCAGGCGGCGTACCGGTAGCTACTGTAGCTATTGGAAAAGCTGGTTCTACGAACGCTGGCCTGCTAGCAGCACAAATCTTAGCAACACAGGATCCAACGCTAAGTGATCAACTTGAAAATCGTAGAGAGTCTATTAAATCATCTGTGTTAGAAAGTAGTGATCAACTTGTCTAATTTACTTATACCTCCTGGTAAAACAATTGGAATCGTGGGCGGTGGACAGCTAGGAAGAATGATTGCACTATCTGCTAAAGAAATGGGTTATTACATTGCAGTGCTTGAACCAACAGAAGATTCTCCTTGCGGTCAAGTAGCAGATATTAAAGTCATTGGCAACTATGATGATAGAAAAGCGGTTGAACAGCTTGCTGAAGTGTCAGATGTCATCACCTATGAATTTGAAAACGTTGATGTTGAGATGATGAAATGGCTAGAAACAAAATGCTACGTGCCACAGGGCAGTCATTTACTAGCCGTTACACAAAATCGTCGTTTAGAAAAAGAAATGATTACAAAGCTTAATCTAGACGTTCCTGATTACGCAATCGTTACGACTGAAGAAAAACTTTTAAAAGCTGTCGAAACAATTGGTTATCCATGTGTCGTAAAAACTTGCCGAGGCGGATATGACGGTAAAGGGCAAGTTCTAGTGAAAAATGAGAATAATATTCGTGAAGCAGCTGAACTATTAGCACAGTCGGAATGCATTGTAGAACAGTGGATGAACTTAGATAAAGAAGTATCAGTTATTGTACACCGCAATGCAAAAGGCGAAACGGTATGTTTACCAGTAGCTGAGAACATTCATAAGCATCATATTTTGCACCAAACGATTGTTCCGGCACGTATTACAGCAGATCAAGAAGCGAAAGCTCTTCAATATGCGCAAGAAATAGCAAAAGGATTAGATTTAGTTGGTACATTAGCAGTTGAGATGTTCCTAACTGAAGAAGGTCAGCTTTATATAAATGAAATGGCACCTAGACCTCATAATTCAGGTCATTATTCAATCAATGCTTGTGATCTTTCTCAATTTCAGCAGCATGTAAGAGCCATTTGTAACTGGACCCTAGCACAGCCGACTTTATTAAAACCTGCTGTTATGGTTAACCTATTAGGGGAACACATTGAGAACACAATGGCAAAAATCGAATGTTTAGATGATATGCACTTGCATTTGTACGGAAAAAAAGTTGCAAAAGAGAAGAGAAAAATGGGACATATCACGGTATTAGCTGATAAGATAGATGAGGCGATAGAAAAAGCCGAATCTCTAGGAATTTGGGAAAGAACGGAGGAAGTAACAACATGATTGAACGTTATACAAGACCAGAAATGGCAGCTATTTGGACAGAAGAAAATAAATTTAAAGCTTGGTTAGAAGTTGAAATTCTAGCTTGCGAAGCATGGTCAGAATTAGGACATATTCCGAAAGAAGATGTGAAGTTAATTCGTCAAAATGCATCTTTTGATATTAACCGCATCAATGAAATTGAACTAGAAACGCGTCATGACGTAGTAGCTTTCACTCGTGCAGTATCTGAAACGCTTGGTGAAGAGCGCAAGTGGGTACACTACGGTTTGACTTCAACTGACGTAGTTGATACAGCTCTATCTTATTTATTAAAGCAAGCTAATGAAATCTTGCTAAGTGACGTAGAGCGCTTTGTAGAAGTACTAAAGGAAAAAGCTCAAGAACATAAGTATACGGTTATGATGGGACGTACGCACGGTGTACACGCTGAGCCAACGACATTTGGTTTGAAAATGGGATTATGGTACGAAGAAATGAAGCGTAACCTAGAGCGGTTAAAACGTGCTGCAGCTGAAGTGGAATTCGGTAAAATGTCAGGAGCAGTTGGAACGTTCGCTAACATCGATCCTTTCGTTGAAAAATACGTATGTGAGAAGTTGGGAATTTCACCAGCACCAATCTCTACGCAAACATTACAGCGTGACCGTCATGCACACTATATGTCAGTACTAGCGTTAATTGCGACATCTATTGAGAAATTTGCAGTAGAAGTTCGCGGTCTTCAAAAGAGTGAAACACGTGAGGTTGAAGAGTACTTTGCAAAAGGTCAAAAAGGATCATCTGCAATGCCTCATAAACGTAATCCAATCGGTTCTGAGAACGTAACGGGACTTGCTCGCTTAATTCGCGGCTATATGGTTACAGCTTATGATAATGTACCGCTTTGGCATGAGCGTGACATCTCTCATTCATCGGCAGAGCGTGTCATCTTACCTGATGCAACGATTGCTTTAAATTACATGTTAAATCGTTTTGCAAACATTGTTAAAAACTTAACAGTATTCCCTGACAACATGAAGCGCAACATGGATCGTACACTAGGATTAATTTACTCACAGCGTGTACTGTTAACACTAATCAATAAAGGCATGGTACGCGAAGAAGCATACGACTTAGTACAGCCAAAAGCAATGGAAGCATGGGAAACGCAAGTTCCTTTCCGTTCTTTAATTGAAGGCGAAGAACGCATTACTCGCCACTTATCACCAGAAGAGATTGAAGATTGTTTCGATCATAAGCACCATTTAAAAAATGTAGATATGATTTTTGAACGTTTAGGTCTTTAATAAAAAAGGCAAGGCACGTCCTTGCCTTTATCTAAGAAAGTGTATCTGAATATTCTGTATGTAGAGGTGACAGCATGGAAAAGCAAGAGTTACTTTATGAAGGAAAAGCGAAAAAGATTTACGCTACTGATGAGCAAGATGTATTGTGGGTTGCTTATAAAAATGAAGCTACAGCATTCAACGGTCAGAAAAAAGCGGAGATTAGCGGAAAAGCACAGTTGAACAATCAAATTAGTAGTTTACTATTTTCAATGTTACATGAGCAAGGGATTACAACTCACTTTGTGAAGCAGCTTTCAGATCATGAACAAGCGGTTAAGAAAGTAGAAATTGTTCCGCTTGAAGTTGTTGTACGAAATGCTACAGCAGGAAGCCTTGCGAAGCGAATTGGCGTAGAAGAAGGTATTCGTTTTGAACAGCCAATCGTTGAACTTTACTACAAAGACGATGCGCTTGGGGATCCATTAATTCTTGCAGAACATGCGATTTTCCTTAAAGCTGCAACTCAAGAAGAGATTGATAGTTTAAAGGCACAAGCACTTCAAATCAACGAAATATTATCGAAATTTTTCAAAGATAAAGACATTTTCTTAGTGGATTTTAAATTAGAATTCGGCCGTACTTCTCAAGGCGACATTATTTTAGCAGATGAAATTTCACCTGACACTTGCCGCTTCTGGGATGTTCATACGAACGAAAAATTAGATAAAGATGTATTCCGCAGAGATTTAGGCGGTTTAACAGAAGCATATGAAAAAATCTTACAGCGAATCGGAGGATAACCCAACCATGTATAAAGTAAAAGTATTTGTCACATTAAGAGAAAGTGTATTAGACCCTCAAGGAGTAGCCGTTAAAAATTCATTGCACCGTATGTCTTATGAAGAAGTAGAAGAAGTACGCATCGGTAAATTTTTAGAGCTAACAATCGACAGCACAGATTCATTAGATGAACGCGTAAAAGAAATGTGTGAAAAGCTTTTAGTTAATACAGTAATTGAAGATTACCGTTACGAGGTTGAGGAGGTTGTCGTACAGTGAAATTTGCTGTAATTGTTTTTCCAGGATCAAACTGTGACGTCGATATGTATCATGCCATCAAAGATGAGCTTGGTGAAGAAGTAGATTACGTTTGGCACGATACAGAATCATTAGATCAATATGATGGTATCTTGCTTCCAGGTGGTTTCTCATATGGAGATTACCTTCGTTCAGGTGCTATCGCTCGCTTCTCAAATGTAATGGACGCTGTAAAGAAAGCAGCAAGCCAAGGAAAGCCAGTACTAGGTGTATGTAATGGATTCCAAATTTTATTAGAAGCAGGATTACTGCCAGGTGCTATGCGCCGTAATGAAAACTTAAAATTCATCTGTAAAACAGTGAATTTGAAAGTAGCTAATAATGAAACAATGTTTACAAATGCTTATGGCAAAGATGAAGTAATTGCTATTCCAGTGGCACACGGTGAAGGCAACTACTATTGTGATGAACACACGTTACAAAAATTGATTGAAAACAACCAGATTCTTTTCCAATACGCAGGTGATAATCCAAACGGAAGTCTTCAAGATATTGCAGGGATTACGAACGAAACAGGCAACGTATTAGGAATGATGCCTCACCCAGAAAGAGCGGTAAGCGATCTTTTAGGAAGCGCGGACGGACTTAAATTATTTCAATCAATCGTAAAGCAGTGGAGGGAACAAAATGTCGTTACTTCTTGAACCAAATGTAGAGCAAATTAAAGAACAAAAGTTATATCGAGACATGGGATTAACAGACGAAGAGTTTGCGAATGTAGAGCAACTGCTTGGTCGTACTCCTAATTATACAGAAACAGGCTTATTCTCTGTTATGTGGTCAGAGCACTGCAGTTATAAAAACTCTAAGCCTGTACTGAAAAAATTCCCTATCACGGGTGAAAAAGTATTACAAGGTCCTGGTGAAGGAGCTGGTATCGTTGATATTGGTGACAACCAAGCCGTTGTATTTAAAATCGAAAGTCATAACCATCCATCAGCGATTGAACCTTATCAAGGAGCAGCAACTGGTGTAGGTGGTATCATTCGTGACGTCTTTTCAATGGGAGCAAGACCGATTGCACTTTTAAACTCTTTGCGTTTTGGTGAATTAACATCTCCAAAGGTTCGTCATTTGTTTGAGGAAGTAGTAGCGGGAATCGCAGGTTACGGTAACTGTGTAGGAATCCCAACAGTAGGCGGAGAAATTCAGTTTGAAGCTTCATATGAAGGAAATCCGCTTGTTAACGCTATGTGTGTGGGTTTAATTAATCACGAAGACATTCAAAAAGGTCAAGCTAAAGGCGTTGGCAACACGGTTATGTACGTAGGAGCAAAAACGGGCCGCGACGGCATCCACGGCGCAACATTTGCTTCTGAAGAACTATCTGATCAGTCAGATGAAAAACGTCCTGCTGTACAAGTAGGAGATCCATTTATGGAAAAACTTCTTCTTGAAGCGTGCTTAGAACTTATCAAGTGTGACGCTCTAGTCGGTATTCAAGATATGGGTGCTGCGGGCTTAACAAGTTCTTCAGCAGAGATGGCAAGTAAAGCAGGTTCTGGTATTGAAATGAACCTTGATCTTGTACCTCAGCGTGAAACAGGTATGACGCCATATGAAATGATGCTTTCAGAATCTCAAGAGCGCATGCTCATCGTTGTTGAAAAAGGCCGTGAAAATGAAATCGTAGAAATCGTAGAAAAATACGGATTAGAAGCTGTTTCAGTTGGTCACGTAACCGACGATAAGCGCCTTCGTTTAACTCATAACGGAGAAGTAGTAGCAGATGTTCCTGTAGATGCATTAGCAGAAGATGCACCGGTATACCACAAGCCATCTCAAGAACCAGCATACTATCGTGAGTTCCAAGAGCAATCAGCATATGCTCCTACTGTTGAAAATCACAGTGATATGTTAGTAACACTTTTAAAACAGCCTACTATTGCAAACAAAGAGTGGGTTTACAACCAATATGACTATCAAGTACGTACAAACACAGTTGTATCTCCTGGATCTGATGCGGCGGTTGTTCGTGTACGTGATACAAATAAAGCATTAGCGATGACAACAGACTGTAACTCTCGCTATTTATACCTAGACCCAGAAGTAGGCGGCCGTATTGCAGTGGCAGAAGCTGCTCGTAACCTTGTATGTTCAGGTGCACAGCCTCTTGCAATTACAGACTGCTTAAACTTTGGTAACCCTGAAAAACCAGAAATCTTCTGGCAAATTGAAAAAGCAACAGACGGTATGAGCGACGCTTGCCGTGAGCTATCGACTCCGGTTATCGGCGGTAACGTATCTCTTTACAATGAAACAAAAGGTGAAGCAATTTACCCAACTCCTGTTATCGGAATGGTTGGTTTGATCGACGATATCAACCATATTACAACTCAATATGCGAAGCAAAAAGATGACTTAATCTATGTTATTGGTAAAGCTGAAGCAGAATTCGCAGGTACTGAGCTTCAAAAAGTACTAGAAAACGGTACGGTATTTGGGCATTCACCTAAATTAGATTTAGCAGTTGAAAAAACACGTCAAGATCAGCTTCTTCAAGCAATTCGTGAAGGTGCAGTTCAATCTGCTCACGATATTGCAGAAGGAGGATTCGCGGTAGCCCTAGCTGAAAAAGTGATGAACGGCAGCGGATTAGGTGTGGACGTAACGGTAGACGGCGAAGCAACAGCAGAGCTATTCAGTGAAACACAATCACGTTTTATCGTAACGGTTTCTCCAGAGAATAAAGAAAAATTCGAAATGCTTGTACAAGATGGAACATTAGTAGGACGCGTAACAGAAGACGCAACATTAACTGTTAAACATCAAGAAAATGTTCTTGTTCAATTATCAGTTGAAGAATTAACTACTGCTTGGAAAGGAGCGCTTCCATGCTTGCTGAAATCAAAGGCTTAAACGAAGAATGTGGCGTATTCGGTGTATGGGGACATGAAAATGCAAGCCAGATTGCTTATTACGGTTTGCATAGCTTGCAGCACCGCGGACAAGAAGGCGCTGGTATTGCTGTAACAGACGGAGAAAAAGTGACAGTAATGAAAGGTGTCGGTCTTGTTAACGAAGTATTTGGCCACGGAGAGTTAGAGCAACTAAACGGTAAAGCAGCAATTGGACACGTTCGTTATGCAACAGCTGGAGGGGGAGGGTTTGAAAATGTTCAACCCCTTCACTTCCGCTCTCATAGCGGAAGCCTTGCGTTAGCTCATAATGGAAACTTGGTTAATGCAAATGCATTAAAGCATCAGCTGGAAAACCAAGGGAGTATTTTTCAATCAACATCGGATACAGAAGTACTTGCTCATTTAATTAAACGAAGCGGCTATGAAGATATGAAAGATAAAGTAAAAAATGCTTTATCCATGGTTAAAGGCGCATACGCATTCGTTATCTTAACAGAAGATACGATGATGGTTGCACTTGATCCTCATGGATTGCGTCCGTTATCAATTGGGCGATTAGGTGATGCTTATGTAGTAGCTTCTGAAACATGTGCGTTTGATATTGTTGGAGCAGTTCATGAGCGTGATGTAGAGCCGGGTGAATTACTCATTATTAACGATGAAGGTATTCAATCAGAACGTTTCACATTAAACGTAAACCGCGCAATTTGCAGTATGGAATATATTTATTTCTCAAGACCAGATAGCAATATTGATGGAATCAATGTTCACTCTGCTCGTAAAAACCTTGGGAAACAACTTGCAGTTGAGTCACCGATTGAAGCAGACGTTGTAACAGGCGTTCCGGATTCGAGTATTTCAGCAGCGATCGGTTTTGCAGAACAGTCAGGAATTCCATACGAATTAGGTTTAATTAAGAATCGATACGTAGGCCGTACATTCATTCAGCCTTCACAAGAATTGCGTGAACAAGGTGTAAAAATGAAGCTGTCTCCTGTACGTAAAATTGTAGAGGGTAAACGTGTTGTCATGGTAGATGATTCTATCGTTCGCGGCACAACAAGCCGTCGCATTGTTCGGATGCTTCGAGAAGCAGGAGCAACTGAAGTACATGTACGCATCAGTTCACCCCCTATTAAAAATCCATGTTTTTATGGAATTGACACGTCGTCATCCTCTGAGCTAATTGCTGCTACGCGCTCTGTTGAAGAAATTCGTGAATTGATTGAAGCTGATTCACTTGTTTTCTTAAGCAACGAAGGGTTAGTAGATGCAATCGGCAGACAGTATGAAGGTAACGGCGGACAGTGTATGGCATGTTTCACTGGAAAGTATCCAACTGAAATTTATCCAGATACTGTACACCCTCATGAAAAGGTAACTTGTTAGTTTTAACGTAAAAAAGGAGTGACAACATGTCATATTCATATAAACAAGCTGGAGTTGACTTAGAAGCAGGATATGAAGCTGTTTCACGTATTAAAAAGCACGTAGAACGCACTGCTCGTGCAGGTATTATGGGAACAGTCGGCGGCTTTGGCGGAATGTTCGATTTATCTACATTGAATTTAAAAGAGCCTGTTCTTGTTTCTGGTACAGATGGAGTAGGAACAAAATTGAAACTTGCTTTTCAAATGGATAAGCATGACACAATTGGTGTGGATGCAGTGGCCATGTGTGTAAACGACGTTTTAGCACAAGGAGCAGAGCCTCTTTACTTCTTAGATTATATTGCTTGCGGGAAAGCAGTTCCTGAAAAAATTGAGTCGATTGTAAAAGGAATTGCAGACGGCTGTGAACAATCCAACTGTGCGTTAATTGGCGGAGAAACAGCTGAAATGCCAGGTTTATACGAAGAAGATGAATATGATCTTGCAGGGTTTACAGTAGGAGCAGTAGAAAAGTCAGAAATTATTACTGGAGATGAGATTAAAGCTGGACAGCTGTTGATCGGTATTTCATCTAGCGGTATTCACAGCAACGGCTACTCTCTTGTACGTAAAATCGTTGATGATCAAGGATTAAATCTTCACGAAACTTACGCTGGTTTTAATGAAAAGCTCGGAGTTGAGTTATTAACGCCAACAAAAATATACGTGAAGCCGGTCCTAAAAGCATTACATGCAGCTAAGATTGCAGGTATGGCTCATATTACTGGAGGCGGATTTGTTGAAAATATCCCTCGTATGCTTCCTGAAGGTTTAGGTGTAGAAATCGATTACGGTTCTTGGCCAATTCCATACGTGTTTGATTTCCTTGAAGAGCAAGGCAAGCTGGACCGTAAAGAAATGTTTGAAGTATTCAACATGGGAATCGGATTTGTTTTAGCTGTTGAACCTGAAGATATGAATAAAGTCATTGAAGCAATTGAAAACGAAGGCGAAAAAGCATTTGTTATCGGACGTGTAAAAGAAGGAACAGGTGTTGAATTTGCTGGAGGGACGTTTGCATGATAAATATTGCAGTGTTTGCTTCTGGAAACGGCAGTAACTTTCAATCCATCTACGAAGCAACTCAGTCAGGTCGATTAAAAGCAAATATTGCGCTTGTTGTTTGTAATAAACCGGATGCATACGTAATTGAACGAGCAAAAGCATGTGGAATACCATGCTTTGTTTGTTCGCCTAAAAACTATGAAAATAAAGAAGCGTATGAAGCAGCAATTCTTGCAGAGCTTACATCAGCTAAAGTAGAATTTCTTGTTTTAGCAGGATATATGCGATTAGTTGGTTCGACGTTGCTTAAGCCATACAAAAATCGTATTGTTAATATTCATCCGTCACTTTTACCTGCATTTCCTGGGATTGATGCTATTGGTCAAGCTTTTGATGCAGGAGTAAAAGTGATTGGAATTACCGTGCATTTTGTAGATGAAGGAATGGATACAGGGCCAATTATTGATCAGCAGGCTATTCGCATTGAAAAAGGCGATACAAGAGAAACCGTTGAGGCCCGCATTCATGAAATTGAACATCAATTTTATCCCGCGGTACTAAATGAATTATTTGAACAAGCCGCAGTTAAATAAATAGGATGTAACTTGTCAAAAAAGTTTTAATCCTTTACTATGGTAGAGTAGTAGTGAAAGAAAGATTTTAAATGAGAGATCGGATCAGGAGGAGTTTACAAAATGACAGCAAAACGCGCACTTATTAGCGTATCTGATAAAGAAGGTATTGTTTCATTTGCACAAGAATTAAAGGACTTAGGAGTAGAAATTATTTCAACTGGCGGTACAAAGCGTACCCTAGAAGAAAACGGCATTGACGTTATCGGAATTTCTGAAGTAACTGATTTCCCAGAAATTTTAGACGGCCGTTTAAAAACATTGCATCCTAACGTTCACGGTGCTTTATTAGCGTTACGCGATAATGAAGAGCATCAAGCACAAATGAAAGAGCATAATATCTCGCCAATCGACTTTGTAGTTGTAAACTTATATCCATTTAAAAAGACAATTGAAAAAGAGGATGTAACGCTTGCTGAAGCGATTGAGAATATTGACATCGGTGGACCTACAATGCTTCGTTCAGCTGCGAAAAACTATCGTTCTGTCTCAGTTGTAGTAGATCCAAGCGATTACGCAACCGTAGTAGAAGAGTTAAAAGCTGATGGCAATGTTTCATTTGAAACCAATCAACGATTAGCAGCAAAAGTATTCCGTCATACGGCAGCTTATGATGCATTAATCGCTGAATACTTAACAAACATTACAGGTGAAACAACTCCTGAGAAATTAACAGTAACGTATGAGCGTGTTCAAGGCTTACGATACGGAGAAAATCCTCACCAACAAGCTTCTTTCTATAAAAAGCCGTTAACACAAAAAGGTTCTATTGCAACAGCTACGCAGCTGCATGGAAAAGAGTTATCATACAATAATATCAACGATGCAAATGCAGCTCTTCAAATCGTAAAAGAATTCAAAGAGCCGGCTATCGTAGCGATCAAGCATATGAATCCTTGCGGTGTAGGTGTGGGTGAAACAATTGCTCAAGCTTATCAAAAAGCATACGAAGCGGATCCTACATCTATTTTTGGCGGCATCGTAGCAGCTAACCGTCCTATCGATCGTGAAACGGCTATTCAGTTAAAAGAAATTTTCTTAGAAATCATCATTGCTCCTGCGTTCGATCAAGAAGCATTAGATATATTAACAGCTAAGAAAAACCTTCGTTTACTAACGATAGAGCTTGATGAAAAAGCAGAAAAAGAAGCTTTCTTAACATCTGTAAAAGGCGGCGTTCTTGTTCAGGATGAAGATGTGTTCGGATTTGATGATGCAACGATTACTGTCCCAACGAAACGCGAGCCAACAGAAAAAGAGTGGGCAGATTTAAAATTAGCATGGAAAGTTGTTAAAAATGTTAAGTCTAATGCTATTGTACTTGCAAAAGATGACATGACAATCGGCGTAGGGGCTGGTCAAATGAATCGTGTAGGCGCTGCAAAAATTGCGATTGAACAAGCTGGTGAAAAAGCACAAGGTTCAGCTTTAGGTTCAGATGCGTTCTTCCCAATGGGGGACACAGTAGAAGCAGCAGCTAAAGCAGGAATCACAGCTATTATTCAGCCAGGCGGATCAATTCGTGATGAAGAGTCAATTGCAAAAGCAGATGAATACGGCATTGCAATGGTATTTACAGGCGTAAGACATTTTAAACATTAATGAGGTGAAGAACGTGAATGTTTTAGTTATTGGAAAAGGCGGAAGAGAGCATACAATTGCATGGAAAGCTTCAAAAAGTCTACTTGTTAACGAAGTGTTTGTAGCACCAGGAAATCCGGGCATGAGAGATGTGGCAACGATTGTACCAATCGATGAAAGCAGCCAAGAAGAGCTTGTGCTATTTGCAAAAGAAAACAAGATCGGATTAACAATTGTTGGACCAGAAAATCCGCTAATTGAAGGCATTGTTGATCGATTTGAACAAGAAGGTCTTCCAGTCTTTGGACCGCGCAAACAAGCAGCGATGATTGAAGGAAGCAAAAGCTTTGCAAAAGAGCTCATGAAAAAGTATGATATTCCAACCGCAGCGTATGAAACATTTACGTCTTACGAGGAAGCAAAAGCATATGTGGAAAAGCAAGGCGCTCCAATTGTTATTAAAGCAGACGGCTTAGCGGCTGGTAAAGGTGTAACTGTTGCTTTAACAGTGGAAGAAGCTGTAGATACATTACGTGATTTTCTAGTTGACCAAAAATTTAAAGAAGCAAGCGCAAAAGTAGTTGTAGAAGAATTTTTGGATGGTGAAGAATTTTCATTAATGGCATTTGTACGCGGTACAAATGTATATCCAATGGTAATTGCACAAGATCATAAGCGTGCTTTTGACGGCGATCAAGGACCGAACACAGGAGGCATGGGAGCTTACTCTCCTGTTCCGCAAATCAGTGATGCAGAAGTACAAGAGGCTGTAGAAAACATCTTACTTCCAATGGCTAAAGGATTAGCTGAAGAAGGCTGTGAGTATACAGGAATTCTATATGCTGGTCTGATTCAAACACAAAAAGGACCAAAAGTTATTGAATTTAATGCGCGTTTTGGAGATCCCGAAACACAGGTTGTACTGCCGCGTATGAAAAGCGATTTAGTCGATGTGCTTCTTCGCATTTTGAAAGAAGAAAAAGTAGAAATTGAATGGGATGATGAAGCGGCTATCGGAATCGTATTAGCAGCAGCAGGCTACCCAGAAGATTATCAAAAGGGTGCGCCAATTAACGGATTGGATGCGATTAGTGAAGACTCGCTTGTTTTCCACGCTGGTACAGCTTTAGAAAACGACACATACGTTTCAAACGGCGGCCGTGTTCTATTAGTAGGTGCTAAAGGAGCAACTCTTCAAGAAGCGCAGCAAGAAGTATACAAGCAAATGGCTCATATCGATGTAGAAAAAGGTTTTTTCTACCGCAAAGACATCGGCCATCGTGCATTAACAAAAGCAGCTTTAAAATAAAAAAGGAGAGCTCCGGCTCTCCTTTTTACCTTATGAAGGATTATACGTTTCTTCATTTCCATTTGGATGGTGTTCATGTTCATCATGTTTTTGACATGAATCATATGCGTACGTAAGAGGGCAAAAACGCGTGATGCCTTCTGCAACTTTTAAAGCTCCCATTAACCCTAAGAAGATGTATGAATCTTTGTACGGTCTGCGAGATAAACGAGATGTTGTCCAAGAAAGAAGGGTAAAGCCCAGTGTAAGTCGAATTAATGCGTTAACAATGCCGATATTTGGTTTCATGTTTTATCACCTTTATTCATAAAATTAATAACAGTTTCTGAATGCGTTTACATCACGGATGTGTTACGATAAAAATACATAGTAAATTAGGGGGAATTTAGCATGCCGGAACAAAGATACCGCTGGAAAAGCAAACATATTAGACAGCAGCTCTTAGTATTAAACGGTCAAAAAGCACCAACTATTGTCTTAAAAGATGCAACATATTTGAACGCTCGAATGAAGCAGTGGAAAAAAGCACATATTTGGGTTTACCAAGATCGTATTGTATACGTTGGCTCAGAGATGCCTAAGCACACAGACGCTTCTACAGAGATTATAGACTGCAGTGATAAATATGTGGTTCCTGGGTATATTGAGCCGCATGTTCACCCGTTTCAGTTATATAATCCCCAGACTTTTTCCCAATATGCAGCCAAGCACGGAACAACGACTTTATTTAATGATAATTTAATTCTCGCTTTACAGCTTGAACAAAAAACGGCATTTTCATTGATTGAAGAAATGAAAACGTTACCACAATCGCTGTACTGGTGGTGCAGATTTGATTCGCAGACGGAAATTGATGAAGAGGCTGACATCTTCTCACATACGAACATTACTTCTTGGCTACAAAATGAAGCTGTCTTACAAGGAGGCGAACTGACAAGTTGGCCGAAGCTTTTAGACGGAGATGATTTAATGCTTCACTGGGTTCAAGAGACAAAACGGATGAGAAAGCACATTGAAGGACATTTCCCGGGGGCGTCAGCATTTACCTTGGCAAAAATGAAATTGCTCGGGGCAGACAGCGATCATGAGTCTATGACGGGGGAAGATGTTGTTGCTCGGTTAACGCAAGGCTATGACGTTGCTTTGCGCCACTCTTCAATTCGGCCGGATTTGCCAAAATTGCTGCAGGGGTTAAAAGAGCTGCAGGTAGATTATTTTGACCATATTACGATGAATACAGACGGTTCTCCCCCTTCTTTTTACCAAAATGGCGTGTCAGATATGTTAATTACATTAGCTATTTCAGAAGGGGTTCCCGTGTTAGATGCTTATAATATGGTGTCTGTAAATATTGCTCGCTATTATAACATGGAACATTTGCACGGGCATGTAGCAACAGGCTGTGTGGCTAATATTAATATTTTAGAAGATCCTATGCGGCCTACTCCGGTCTCTGTGCTAGCAAAAGGAAAGTGGATGAAAAAAGAAGGAAAAGAACAAGCATTAGCCTCAGCAGAATTTCCTTGGGGAAAGTTTGGTTTTTCACCGTTAAAGTTGGACTTTGATTTAACGATGGATGATTTTCAATTTTCAATGCCAGTAGGCGTAAAAATGAAAAATGCTGTTATTATGGAGCCGTATTCAATTCACTTGAATGTGAGCGGAGATGTATTAGCCTCTGATCATGATGAAAGCTTTTTAGTGCTGGTGGACCGAGAAGGCAAGTGGCGGATCAATACACTGTTAAAAGGATTTGCGACAAATGTGTCGGGACTGGCGAGTTCATTTTCAAATACAGGTGATTTTATTTTAATTGGAAAATCGAAAAAAGATATGATGTGTGCATTTAAACGTATGAAAGAAATTGGAGGCGGTATTGTCATTACAGAAGATGAGAAAGTAGTATATGAACTGGATCTTCCGTTGAAAGGAGTCATGTCGAATCTGCCAATGGAGGAGTTAAGTAAACGAGAGGTAGAACTCAAGAAAGTGCTGGGTGAGCGAGGATACAAGCACGATGATCCTGTCTATTCACTGCTGTTCTTTTCGTCTACACATTTGCCTTATATTCGTATCACGCCAGTAGGAATTTATGATGTTATGAATAAAAAAGTACTTTTTCCGTCTATAATGCGTTAAAATATAAAAGTATCAAAGGAATTTGAAATTTGTATGAAATTGGCTGTCTTCATACAGAATGAATGTATGTGCAAATAAATATAGAAACTGTATTTTATAGATAGAAACAACCAGTAAAGAAAGCCAATGATAAAGGAGTTCGATACGATGCAAATCAACAAACTACGAGGAAAAGAATTAGATCAGCTATTTCAAGCGATTTTATCATTAGAAAACATTGAAGAATGCTATCAATTTTTTGATGACCTATGTACAGTTAATGAAATTCAATCATTAGCACAGCGCTTAGAAGTGGCAAGAATGCTGAGAGAAGGCAACACGTACCATAAAATTGAGACGGAAACTGGAGCAAGCACAGCGACTATTTCCCGTGTTAAACGCTGCTTGAATTATGGAAGCGATGCGTATCAAATGGTGTTAGAACGCCTTCAAGAAGATTCAAATCAAAAGTAAAGCGTATGGCTGAAGCAGCCATACGCTTATTTTTTAATTAAAATTGAGTTGCTTCTTCAATGATATTTTTAAGGTCGCTAATTGCTACACGTTTTTGTTCCATTGTGTCGCGGTTACGGATTGTTACTTGATTATCTTCTAATGAATCGAAGTCGAATGTAATACAGAACGGCGTACCGATTTCATCATGGCGACGGTAACGTTTACCGATTGAACCAGCATCATCATAGTCAATCATAAAGTATTTTGCTAAATCTTCAAAGACAGCGCGAGCTTCGTTAGAAAGCTTTTTAGAAAGTGGCAATACAGCAGCTTTAAATGGTGCTAAAGCAGGGTGAAGCTGCATAACTGTACGAGAAGAGCCATCTTCTAACGTTTCTTCTTCATATGCATCAATCATATAAGCTAATGTTACACGGTCAGCGCCTAAAGAAGGTTCGATGCAGTAAGGTACATAGCGTTCGTTTGTTTCTTGATCAACATATTGGAAGTCTTCTCCAGAGTGTTCCATATGCTGCTTTAAGTCATAGTCTGTACGAGAAGCTACGCCCCATAGTTCTCCCCAGCCGAATGGGAACTTGTATTCAAAGTCTGTTGTTGCATTGCTGTAGTGAGAAAGTTCATCATCATCATGGTCGCGAAGACGAACGTTTTCTTCTTTCATACCAAGAGAAAGAAGCCATTTGTTACATGTTTCTTTCCAGTAGTTAAACCACTCTAATTCAGTGCCTGGTTTACAGAAGAATTCAAGTTCCATTTGTTCAAATTCACGAGTACGGAATGTGAAGTTACCAGGTGTAATTTCGTTACGGAAGCTTTTACCTACTTGGCCAATACCGAACGGAAGCTTTTTACGCATTGAGCGCTGAACGTTTTTAAAGTTTACGAAAATACCTTGAGCTGTTTCAGGACGAAGGTAAATTTCATTTGTTGATGTTTCAGTTACACCTTGGTGCGTTTTGAACATTAAGTTAAATTGACGAATTTCAGTGAAGTTAGCTGAACCACACTCAGGACATGTAATTTCATGTTCTTTAATTAAGTCAGCCATTGCATCAAATGAAAGGCCGTCTACGATCATTTCAATACCTTTTTCTTGAAGTTTTTCTTCAATTAATTTATCGGCACGATGACGAGCTTTACAATCCTTACAGTCGATCATTGGGTCATTAAAGTTTCCTAAGTGACCAGAAGCTTCCCATGTTTTTGGATTCATTAAAATCGCAGCGTCTAAACCAACGTTGTATGGAGATTCTTGAATGAATTTTTTCCACCATGCTTTTTTAATATTGTTTTTTAATTCTACGCCAAGCGGGCCGTAATCCCATGTATTTGCAAGACCGCCGTAAATTTCAGATCCTTGAAATACAAAGCCGCGGTGTTTAGCGTGAGATACGATTTGATCCATTGTTTTTGACATTCTAATTCCTCCTGTAAATGGTAGTGATTCAAGCGAAACAAAAAGAGCGGGTACAAAAAAAACTCTCGTCCCTGGGCATATCAACAATATGCCCAGGGACGAGAGTTTTTCCCGCGGTTCCACCCTGGTTGATACAAAATGTATCCACCTTCGTCTGTATATACTCCAGATTGCCTTTTCCTTAAACCATTCTCTAGGCTCCCACCGTCCCTAGTTCGCTTTGTGAAGAGGATTTAAGTACTATTGATCCTTCAGCGTATATCATATGAATTTTAGTAGCTATATATTAGCATATCCTATGCAGAGAAACAATAACCTTGTGCAAAATGGGATTTTTTTGTGAGGTTTTCTTCCGAAATTTGAGGATAAAACCATATCTTTTATACATATTTTTTGAAAACAAAAAACGTGATGAAAAGTTCGGTTTTCCTTTCATTTCACCCTCTTAGTTTTGTTATAATGAACAAATGGACGAGCGCGAACTTTTAAGTGTAAAGAAATGGAGGAACATATATGTATGATATTAAAGAGTGGAGACATGTCTTTAAATTAGATCCTAATAAAGAGATTTCAGATGCAGATTTGGAGAAAATTTGCGAATCCGGCACGGATGCGGTTCTTGTCGGAGGATCTGATGGAGTGACTCTAGACAATGTACTGCAGCTGTTAATGCGGATTCGCCGCTACACGGTGCCGTGTGCGCTTGAAGTATCAACAATTGACTCTGTAACACCTGGTTTTGATTCTTATTTTATTCCGACCGTTTTAAACAGCAAGGATCCAAAGTGGATTGTTGATTTACATCACGCGGCGATGAAGGAATACGGAGAGATCATGGACTGGGATGAAATTTTTGTAGAAGGATACTGCGTACTTAACCCCGAAGCAAAAGTAGCTGCGCTAACGGAAGCGAAAACTGATTTGAACGCAGAAGACGTTGTAGCGTATGCTCGTATGGCTGAACGCATGTTTCATTTGCCCGTTTTTTATCTAGAATACAGCGGAAAATATGGAGACCCTGCATTAGTGGCAGAAGTAAAAAATTCGCTAAATGAGACGAAGTTATTTTACGGGGGAGGTATTGAGACAAAAGAGCAAGCGAGTGAGATGGGAGAGCTAGCCGATACGGTTCTTGTAGGAAATGTTATTTATACAAATTTATCGGAAGCGTTAAAAACTGTAAAAGCAGTAAAAAAGAATATTGCACAGTGAAAAATAAATAAAGTAGAATAGAGAATATACGTTCGATATAGGCGGTGAAAACGTGAATTTTTTAAGTGGAAAATTATTAACAGGATTAAACCCTCAGCAGCAAGAGGCAGTTAAAACAACAGACGGACCACTATTACTTATGGCCGGTGCAGGAAGTGGAAAAACACGTGTATTAACGCATCGAATTGCGTTTTTAATGGCAGAAAAAGAAGTTGCACCTTGGAGTATTTTAGCCATTACCTTTACAAACAAAGCAGCTCGTGAAATGAGAGAGCGTGTGGCAAGTATCGTTGGAGGAGTGGCAGAAGATATCTGGATTTCAACGTTCCACTCGATGTGCGTGCGTATTTTACGAAGAGATATTGATCGTATTGGCTTTAATCGTAACTTTACGATTTTAGATTCAACGGATCAGCTGTCCGTTATTAAAAATATTTTAAAAGATCAAAACATCGATCCAAAAAAATTCGATCCGCGCTCGTTATTAGGAAGCATTAGTTCAGCTAAAAATGAACTGAAAGTAGCGGAAGAATTTGATAAAACAGCAGCGGGACCATATGAAGAAGTTGTAAGCAAAGTCTACAAAGAGTATGAAAAGCGTTTAAAGAAAAACCAAGCGCTCGATTTTGATGATTTGATTATGACAACGATTCAGCTATTTAAACGAGTTCCTGAAGTGTTAACTTACTATCAGCGCAAGTTTCAATATATTCATGTGGACGAGTATCAAGATACAAACCATGCACAGTATATGCTGGTTCGCTTGCTAGCTGCAAGATTTGAAAATGTATGCGTAGTAGGGGATTCAGATCAGTCTATTTACCGCTGGCGCGGGGCTGATATTACAAATATCTTGTCATTTGAAAAAGATTACCCAAAAGCCAAAACCATTTTGCTTGAACAAAATTATCGTTCAACTAAAACGATTTTGGCTGCGGCAAACGGCGTCATCGCAAACAATATGAATCGTAAAGTGAAAAACTTATGGACGGAAAACGATGAAGGTCAGAAGATTTATCATTACCAAGCAATGAGTGAGCATGATGAAGCACAGTTTGTAGCACGTAAAATTAAAGAAGCAGTAGACAGCGGAAAGCGTAAATACAGTGATTTTGCCATTTTGTATCGTACAAATGCACAGTCTCGTGTGATGGAGGAAGTGCTGTTAAAATCCAATATTAATTATACAATTGTCGGCGGCATTAAGTTCTACGACCGCAAAGAGATTAAAGATTTGCTTGCGTACTTGCGCTTAATTGCCAACCAAGATGATGACATTAGCTTAGCTCGTATTGTGAACGTTCCAAAGCGCGGAGTTGGAGCTACTTCAGTCGATAAAGTGGCCAATTACGGAAACGTTCATGACATTTCTATTTTCAAAGCGCTGGATGAAGTAGAATTAATGGGGTTAACAGGCAAAGCAACAAAAGCCCTTCGTGATTTCCAATCGATGATTTCGAACTTAGCTCAAATGCAAGACTATATGTCTGTTACAGAGCTTGTGGAACAAGTATTAGAAAGAACAGGATACCGTGAAGCGCTTAAAGTGGAAAAAACAATTGAAGCACAAAGCCGCTTAGAGAATATTGATGAGTTTTTATCTGTCACAAAAACGTTTGAAGAAGCAAGTGAAGATAAAAGCTTAGTAGCATTTTTAACCGATTTAGCACTTGTTGCTGATATCGATAAGCTTGACGACGAGGAAGAAGAAGAGAACGAACAAGTGATTCTGATGACGCTTCACTCGGCAAAAGGTCTAGAGTTCCCGGTTGTTTTTCTAATGGGTATGGAAGAAGGCGTATTCCCTCATAGCCGATCATTATTCGAAGATAATGAAATGGAAGAGGAACGACGCTTAGCCTACGTAGGGATTACACGTGCTGAACAAGAATTGTATTTATTAAATGCTCAAATGCGCACACTATTTGGTAAAACAAACGTTAATCCAAAATCGCGCTTCATTGGAGAAATCCCAAGCGAGCTTGTGGAATCTTTAAATGAAGCAATGCGCAAACCTGCTGCTGGTCGTTCAGGGGCTTCAGCTTCGTCGTTTGCAGCGCGCCGACAAGCGGCCGTGGCAAAAACGAAGCTTGTGTCAACAGGCAGTGAATCAATTGGATGGAGCGTTGGAGATAAGGCCGAGCATAAAAAATGGGGAATTGGTACAGTTGTAAGTGTAAAAGGAGAAGGAGATTCAAAAGAATTAGACATTGCTTTTCCTAGTCCTACAGGTGTAAAAAGACTGCTTGCTAAATTTGCCCCGGTTACGAAAGTGTAATCGTGAAAAGGAGCTAGAATATGGAGTTTGAGACAGCAAAATCACGCGTTCAAGAATTACGTGACTTATTAAATCAATATGGCTATGAATATTATGTGTTAGATCAGCCATCTGTTCCAGATGCAGAATACGATAAATTAATGAATGAGTTAATTGAGATAGAAGAATCATTTCCAGAATTAAAAACAGCTGACTCACCTACTCAGCGCATCGGCGGCCAAGTGCTCGATGCGTTTGAGAAGGTTCAGCATCAAACGTCTATGCTAAGTTTAGGAAATGCATTTAATGAAGAAGACCTTCGGGATTTTGATCGCCGAGTGCGCCAAGCCGTTGGAGATGAGTTTTCTTATGTATGCGAACTTAAAATTGACGGCCTTGCTGTATCTCTTCGCTATGAAGATGGATACTTAGTGCTGGGGGCTACGCGCGGAGACGGTACGACTGGTGAAAATATTACTGAAAACTTAAAAACAATTCGCTCTATTCCACTGCGAATTAAAGAACCGTTATCAATGGAAGTTCGCGGAGAAGCATTTATGCCGAGAAAATCATTCGAAGCACTTAATAAAGCAAAAATGGAAAGGGATGAAGTTCCGTTTGCTAACCCACGTAACGCAGCTGCAGGCTCACTGCGTCAGCTAGATCCTAAAATTGCGGCAAAACGTAATTTAGATATCTTTGTATATGCCATGACTGATACAGGAGAATTAGAAATCGACTCTCACAGCGAAAGTTTGAATTTACTCGATGAGCTTGGTTTTAAAACAAATAGAGAAAGACAGACATGTGAAACCATTGATGATGTGATTGCTTACATCGAAAGCTGGCAGACGCAACGTCCAGAACTATCTTATGATATTGATGGCATTGTTGTAAAAGTAGATTCATTTGATCAGCAGGCTGAGCTTGGAACAACGGCCAAAAGTCCACGCTGGGCTATTGCTTATAAGTTTCCTGCTGAAGAAGTTGTAACCAAGCTTGTAAATATTGAGCTGACGGTAGGCCGGACAGGTGTCATTACGCCAACAGCTATTTTGGAGCCGGTTCAAGTAGCAGGTACGACGGTACAGCGTGCGTCTCTTCACAATGAAGATTTGATTCGTGAAAAAGACATTCGCATCGGAGATTATGTCGTAGTGAAAAAAGCAGGAGATATTATTCCTGAGGTAGTGAATGTGATTGAGGAGAAGCGAACGGGAGAAGAGCAAGAGTTTACGATGCCTACTCACTGCCCGGAATGTGAAAGTGAACTGGTGCGTTTAGAAGGAGAAGTTGCGCTTCGCTGCATTAATCCAAGCTGTCCTGCTCAAATTCGTGAAGGACTTATTCATTTTGTGTCCCGCAATGCGATGAACATTGATGGACTTGGTGAAAAAGTTATATCGCAATTATTTCGCGAACAGTTAATTAAAGATGTAGCGGATATTTATACGCTGACAAAACAGCAGTTAATCGAGCTTGAGCGCATGGGTGAGAAATCTGCTGATAATTTGATTGCGGCCATCGAAGCATCGAAAGAAAATTCGCTTGAGCGTTTGCTTTTTGGTTTGGGCATTCGCCATGTCGGAGCAAAAGCTGCAAAGACGTTAGCTCAGCACTTTGAAACCATAGACAAGTTAACAAAAGCAACGTATGATGAATTAGTGGCAATTAATGAAATTGGTGCCAAAATGGCTGATGCTATTGTCGCTTACTTTACACAAGAAGAGGTTCAAGAACTTATACATGAATTAAAAGAGTATGGAGTAAACCTTACATACAAAGGACCCAAACTTGTAAGTGTAGAAAATGTAGATTCTGTTTTTGCTGGTAAAACCGTTGTATTAACAGGTAAGCTTGAACAGCTATCTCGCAATGAGGCAAAAGCACAAATTGAAGCACTTGGCGGTAAAGTCACAGGAAGCGTAAGTAAAAAGACAGACCTTGTTGTGGCAGGGGAAGAGGCTGGTTCCAAACTGACAAAAGCTAACGAGCTTGAAATTGAAGTATGGGATGAGGCAAGGCTACTTACGGAATTAAATAAATAAGAGGTGTGTGTAGTTGAAAAAGATATTGTTACTTTCTCTTGCGGTCATGCTTGTAACTTCAGCGTGTGCACCGAATCTTTCGGACGATAAAGAGACTGTTCAACAAACCAACAACAAGAAAGAAAAAGCAGTTATTCCGAAGTATAGTATTTCAGATGATTATTACCGAACAATTCTTCCATTTAAAGCGGGAGTGGCAAGAGGCTTAGTAGCAGCAAACTTAAACAACCGCTTGGATGCGCAAGAATTTGAAACAGGCTTAATGCGCTTATCGACAGATAGCTATTCTCCGAAAAAATATGTGTATCAAGAAGGCCAGTACCTTGATAAAGATACTATTCGCTCATGGTTAAGCCGTAAGCTGAGTGATAAACAGTTTAAAGATCTTCAAAGCAAAACAAAAGATGCTACGGCGAAAAAGAAGCTTAAAAACAATGGGTTAAATCCAATCGATACGGAAAAAGGCGATTTGAAAACTCGTAACGAAACAAGCCCAATGTACTTAGCGAACATTACTGAGCAAGACTACCTTATTCAAGACGGAGACGACAAGGTGAAACTTGGAGGCGTCACAATCGGCCTGGCGATGAATTCTGTTCATTATTATACAGAAGAAAATGGCTATGCTCGTGAAAAACAGCTAACTGATAAAAATATTGAAGAGCAAGGCAAAAAGATGGCCGATGAAATTGTGCAGCGTATGCGTAATATCAAGGGCTTAGAAAACGTTCCAATTCGAGTAGCGTTATTTAAACAAAGTGCTAAGGCCTCTTTAACGCCAGGTAACTTTATGGCTGTAGGAAATGCAGGTTCAAACGATACGGCCGTTGGCAGCTGGGATGATTTAGACGAGAAATATTATTTATTCCCATCATCAGATGCAACAAAAGATCACCGAGACGATGCGATGAAATTTGATGAGTTTAAAGCGCAAATCGAAGACTACTTCCCGAACTTTACAAGCGTAGTAGGGAAAGGGTATTACAAAGATGGACAGCTTCAAAAAATGACCATTGATATTCCCGTACAATTTTACGGAAAAGGTGAAATTGTAGGATTTACTCAGTACGTTGCTGGTTTAATGCTTGATCATTTCCCTTCATATATGGAAACGAGTATCTCTATTAACTCAGTAAGCGGACCGGAAGCTCTCATTGTTAGAAAAGCGGATGAAGACAAGCCGTTCGTTCATATTTACGAAGAGTAAGCAAAAAAGACACTGCTCAAGCAGTGTCTTTTTTTAATTCTATGAAATTGCCTCCTATGAAGGAATGGCGTGAAAATTTTGTCTTTTAAACTTAGCAAGATAATAAGCAGCAAATGCAAATGCATCTTGTTCGGTTGTCCGCTCTTCATACGGGCGCTTTTTATCCAGCTCAAATTCTTTCTGATAATAAGGGATGTGGTCTTGAATATAGTGGCGCAGCTCGTGAAAGATCGTTTCAATAAGCGGAAGATAGTCATCAAATTTAAAAATAAATATAATGCCGACTTCTCGCCAGTAAACGCCTGATGCAAACTGCAGATATTCTGCTTCTTCTTCTCCAAGAGCAGAGACAATTTTATTGGCTTCGCATGAATCACAAAAAATTATAGGAATATGAAAGGCTTTATTTAAACAAGCAAAAACATCTTTTTGCAAGGTGGACAAATCCCACTTGAATTCTTCATCTAATACAAACCATCTTCCGCTTTGTTGATACACAGGGCGCTGGTGGATGACTGACTGTATAAGTATTTTATTCAATTTTTATAGCACCTCTTTTACGGTAAAGTAGTTATTCGTTTTCTTTACTTTCCCAAAGACTAGTGAAATTAAAACATGGTGGTGTGTTCACCTGAAGCATGTTTCTCTTTCTATCTATCTTTTCTAAAAAGAAGGTTATTTTATACCTATGCAAGAGAGAAATATTTTATGACGAAGGAAAAGTATGGAATGTTGTTTGAATGAAATAGATTTGGTATAAAATAGAAGTGATAAATGTAAGCCCTGTCTTGCCTGGCGGGGTTTTTAATATTTTAGGAACTAGTCTCAGAAATGTTGCCTGTTGCTAGTGAAGTTTGGTATTATCAGTATATTGTAGTGGGACGAATATTCGGAGGTGAAGGAACATGTCAAGAATTTCTGTTGATCAAGTAAAACACGTTGCAAACTTAGCGAGACTTGCGGTGACGGATGACGAAGCAGAATTATTTACAAAACAATTAGATGCTATTATTACATATGCAGAACAATTAGATGAGTTAGATACTACAAATGTAAAACCAACTTCTCACGTATTGGATATGAAAAACGTAATGCGTGAAGATAAGCCAGCTAAAGGTTTACCAATTGAAGACGTAGTAAAAAATGCGCCAGACCACAAGGATGGCTACATTCGAGTACCAACTATTTTAGAATAAGGAAGGAGGCTTTACGATGTCTTTATTCGATCGTAAACTTTCAGAACTACATAGCCTTTTACACAAGAAAGAAGTACGTGTACAAGATTTAGTAGACGAATCATATAAACGTATTAATGAAGTAGATGATAAAGTAGGTGCGTTCTTAGCGCTTAATGAAGACAATGCTCGTGCTTATGCAAAAGAGCTAGATGAAGCACTACAAACAAAAGATGAATTTGGCCTATTATTTGGTATGCCAATCGGTGTAAAAGATAATATTGTCACAAAAGATTTACGTACAACTTGTTCTAGTAAAATTCTAGCAAACTTTGATCCGATTTATGATGCAACAGTTGTTCAAAAATTGCAGGCAGCTGAAGCGGTAACAATCGGTAAATTAAATATGGATGAATTCGCAATGGGTTCTTCAACTGAAAACTCAGGTCTTCAGTTAACGCGCAACCCATGGAATTTAGATTACGTACCAGGTGGATCTAGCGGTGGTTCAGCTGCAGCTGTAGCAGCAGGCGAAGTTCCGTTTTCTTTAGGTTCTGATACAGGTGGTTCAATTCGTCAGCCAGCTGCTTATTGCGGTGTTGTCGGATTAAAACCAACGTATGGTCGCGTATCTCGTTACGGATTAGTGGCATTTGCATCTTCTTTAGATCAAATCGGACCAATCACAAATTCTGTTGAAGATAATGCATACTTACTTCAAGCAATTTCAGGCGTAGACCCAATGGATTCTACTTCTGCTAATGTTGATGTACCGGATTATGTATCTGCTTTAACAGGTGACGTAAAAGGTCTTAAAATTGCTGTTCCGAAAGAATACTTAGGCGAAGGTGTGGGCGAAGAAGCTCGCCAGTCTGTTTTAGATGCACTAAAAGTGTTAGAAGGACTAGGCGCAACTTGGGAAGAAGTATCGCTTCCACACTCTAAATACGCATTAGCTACGTATTATCTATTATCTTCTTCTGAAGCGTCTGCTAACTTATCTCGTTTTGACGGCGTTCGCTACGGATACCGTACAGATAATGCTGAGAACTTAATCGAAATGTACAAGCAGTCTCGAAGTGAAGGCTTTGGAAACGAAGTAAAACGCCGTATCATGCTTGGAACGTTTGCGTTAAGCTCTGGTTATTATGATGCTTACTACAAAAAAGCACAGCAAGTACGTACGTTAATTAAGCAAGACTTTGAGTCTGTATTTGAAAACTATGACGTTATCATTGGACCAACTACACCAACTCCATCATTCAAAATTGGTGAGAAAACAGACGATCCATTAACAATGTATGCAAACGATATTTTAACAATCCCAGTAAACCTTGCTGGAGTACCTGGTATTTCTGTGCCTTGCGGCTTATCAAATGGATTGCCATTAGGGTTACAAATTATCGGTAAGCATTTCGACGAAAGCACAATTTATCGTGTTGCTCATGCATTCGAACAAGCAACTGAGCATCATAAAGCGAAACCAGCACTGTAAGGGGTGAGATAAAGATGAACTTTGAAACGATTATTGGTCTTGAAGTACACGTTGAGCTTAAGACAAAATCTAAAATTTTCTCAGCAAGTCCAAACGCATTTGGTGCGGCTCCAAATGCTAATACAAGTGTAATTGACTTAGGTTATCCTGGAGTATTACCTGTGTTAAACAAAGAAGCAGTTGATTTTGCAATGAAAGCAGCGCTTGCGCTAAACTGTGAAATCGCAACAGATACAAAGTTTGACCGTAAAAACTATTTTTATCCGGATAACCCAAAAGCTTATCAAATCTCTCAATTTGATAAACCAATTGGCGAGAACGGTTGGATTGAAGTAGAAGTTAAAGGTGAAACGAAGCGTATTCGTATCAACCGACTTCATTTAGAAGAAGATGCTGGTAAGTTAACGCATACAGGCGATGGCTATTCACTAGTAGACTTCAACCGTCAAGGTACACCTCTAATTGAGATTGTATCAGAGGCAGATATGCGTTCTCCTGAAGAAGCATATGCTTATTTAGAAAAATTAAAATCAATTATTCAATATACAGGCGTATCTGATTGTAAAATGGAAGAAGGTTCACTTCGCTGTGATGCCAATATTTCTTTACGTCCAGTTGGACAAGAAGAGTTCGGTACAAAAGCTGAGTTAAAGAACTTAAACTCATTTAACTACGTGCGCCGCGGTCTTGAACACGAAGAAATTCGTCAAGAAAAAGTGTTATTGTCTGGTGGCTTAATCGAGCAAGAAACACGCCGTTTTGACGAGTCTACGGGCGAAACAATTCTAATGCGTGTAAAAGAAGGATCTGACGACTACCGCTACTTCCCAGAGCCTGACTTATTAGAATTACACATTGACGAAGAGTGGAAAGAACGCGTTCGTGCTTCGATTCCTGAACTTCCAGATGCTCGTAAAAAGCGCTATGTAGAAGAGCTTGGCTTACCTGCTTATGATGCAATGGTATTAACGCTAACAAAAGAAATGTCTGATTTCTTTGAAGCAACACTTGCTGCAGGCGGAGACGCGAAGCTATCTTCTAACTGGTTAATGGGTGAAGTTTCTGCTTACTTAAACTCAAACCAAAAAGAACTTTCAGATGTAGCCTTAACACCTGAAGGTCTAGCTGGTATGATTCAATTAATTCAAGAAGGTACAATTTCGTCTAAAATTGCGAAAAAAGTATTCAAAGAATTAATTGAAAATGGCGGAGATGCAAAGAAAATTGTAAAAGAAAAAGGTCTTGTACAAATTTCTGATGATGCAACTTTACGTAAATTCGTAACAGATGCATTAGATGCAAACCCTCAATCTATTGAAGATTTCAAAAACGGTAAGGATCGTGCAATTGGCTTCTTAGTTGGTCAAATTATGAAAGCTTCAAAAGGCCAAGCGAACCCACCGATGGTTAATAAAATTCTTTTAGAAGAAATTAATAAACGCTAAATTTGATAACTAAATGTGAGGTGGATATCCATCTCACATTTATTATGAGTAAGGGCGATCGCGCTGAAGGTATGAATAAAAACCGAAACGTGAATATTGTATATCAAGGTTAATTTCTTTATAATATGTTTGTTCATGCCCCCTCTTGTTGATGATGTAATGTGAGGGGGCATTCTTTCACTGATAAAAGTAGGCAAAGATTTGTGACAAATTATCATTATTAGGATGATGAATATGAAAAGAGCGAGAATTATTTATAACCCGACATCGGGCCGTGAAATTTTTAAGAAAAACTTACCGGAAGTCTTGCAAAAGCTAGAGCAAGCAGGCTACGAAACATCTTGTCATGCTACAACTTGTGCTGGTGATGCAACAGAAGCTGCTAAAGTAGCGGTAGAACGTCGTTTTGACGTTGTAATTGCAGCCGGTGGAGACGGTACCATCAATGAAGTCGTAAACGGTATTGCCGGACAAGACTATCGCCCGCAGCTAGGTATTATTCCTGTTGGAACAACCAATGACTTTGCTCGTGCCATTAATGTGCCGCGCACGATTGAAGGCGCTATTGATGTCATTGTAGAAGGCGTAACAAAGCCAATTGACTTGGGCTGTGTAACAAACGACGGAGAAACGCATTACTTTGTAAATATCGCCGGAGGCGGCCGTTTAACTGAATTAACATATGAAGTGCCAAGCAAGTTAAAAACAATGCTTGGACAGCTAGCTTACTATTTAAAAGGCATGGAAATGCTTCCTTCTATTAAACCAACATCTGTTGAAATTGAGTATGACGGAAAATTCTTTGGCGGCGAGATTATGTTCTTCCTCGTTTCCTTAACGAACTCAGTCGGCGGTTTTGAAAAGCTGGCACCAGATTCTTCTTTAGATGACGGCATGTTTGATTTAATTATTTTAAAAAAAGCAAATTTAGCTGAGTTTATTCGAATTGCGACACTTGCGCTGCGAGGAGAACACATCAATGATCCTCATATTATCTACACAAAAGCGAACCGTGTTAAAATTCATACAAATGATAAGATGCAGTTAAATCTAGATGGCGAGTACGGCGGATTATTGCCTGGGGAATTTGTAAACTTATATCGCCATGTAGAAATCTTTGTTCCAAAAGCAACAGCTGAATTGATGGAAAAAAATGAGATCGCCTAATTGCGATCTTTTTTCATGCTTTTCTTTGTTTGGCTTTCGCTCTTATGGTACAATCAGTTCAGCATTTTCAAATGACTAAAAGGATGTAACGATAAATGGAAAAATTAAAACCACCTGTAGAAAAAAATGAATATATAGATGTTGCGTTTGAAGATTTAACGCATGACGGAGCGGGTGTAGCGAAAGTGAACGGATTTCCTGTTTTCGTTCAAAATGCGCTGCCCGGCGAAAGCGGCCAAGTAAAAGTCATTAAAGTAAAAAAAGGCTATGCGTTTGGCAAGCTTATCAAGCACCATACAATTAGTGAACAGCGTGTTGAAGCACCTTGTCCGGTCTACAAGCAGTGCGGAGGCTGTCAGCTGCAGCATGTAAGCTATGAAGGACAGCTGCAATTTAAACAAAAGCAAGTAAAAGACGTCATGGCGCGAATTGGTCATTTACCCGACGTTCCGGTACATTCGACGCTAGGAATGAACGATCCTTGGCGCTATCGAAACAAAGCTCAAGTTCCCGTAGCAGAACGAGAAGGCGGGTTGGTCGCTGGGTTTTATCAGCAGCGAAGCCACGACATCATTAATATGGATGCCTGTTTGATTCAGCAGCAGGCAAATGATGATGTTGTTCAAGCTGTCAAATCAATCTGTGAAAAGCATGGCGTTTCTGCTTACCAGGAACAAAAACATAAAGGCTCACTTCGTCATATCATGGCGCGCTACGGACTTGTAACGGGTGAAATTATGGTTGTAATTGTGACTCGTACAGCTGAGCTGCCAAACAAAAAGCGTATTATAGAAGACATTATCGAAGCCGTACCCAGCGTGAAATCAATTGTTCAAAACGTAAACAGCAGGCGCACTAACGTCATTTTAGGGAACCAAACGAACGTACTTTGGGGAGAAGAATATATTTACGACTATATCGGTGACGTTAAATTTGCCATTTCAGCAAAATCATTCTACCAAGTAAACCCTAAGCAAACGAAAGTGCTTTATGACAAAGCGCTTGAGTATGCAGATTTAACAGGAGAAGAAACGGTAATTGATGCCTACTGTGGAATCGGAACAATCTCATTATTTCTCGCTCAAAAAGCGAAAAAAGTATATGGCGTTGAAATCGTGCCTGAAGCGATTGAAGATGCAAAGCGCAACGCTGAGCTAAACGGGATTCACAACGCTGAATTTGAAGTAGGCGAAGCAGAAGTCGTCATTCCAAACTGGTACAAACAAGGCATCAAAGCGGACGTCATCGTCGTAGATCCGCCGCGAAAAGGATGCGATGAAGCTCTATTGAATACCATCATTGACATGAAGCCGAAAAAAGTTGTCTATGTTTCATGCGGACCAGCAACTCTTGCACGTGACCTAGCTATTTTAGAAAAAGGCGGATATGAGACGGTTGAAGTTCAGCCTGTTGATATGTTTCCGCATACGACACATGTAGAGAATGTGGCGGTCTTAAAATTAAAATAACTCTTCATCAAAGCTGCTATCTTAGTAAAGATAGCAGCTTTTTATTTTGAATAAGCAAGAAAAAGACAAAGTTAGAGTGCTCATACCAAAAGCAGATAAAGCTCGATATAAAAGAGCTAATTGCCGTTATGTCCGTTTTATTTTGCCGTTTGTCCACCCCACCAACACAGCAAATTTCTGAATATACTTTTTTTAAGGTTTTCAATATTTTAGGAATTATAATAAAGAAGCAATAAATGAAAACATTATATTTGTAGTAAGAGGTGAAGGGACATCATGTATAGAGCAATTGCTATTATAGCAGGTTCTGTGTTAATTGGATTTGCATACAATTGGTTTTTAATCCCCCATAAAGTGTTAAGCAGCGGGATTAGCGGTATTGCTATGATTATAGGAATTTTAACGCCTGCAAGCACGGGAACAATGAATTTTTTGTTGAATTTACCCCTTTTAATTATTGGTTTTATGAAGTTAGGAAAGCGGTTTGTTTTACATACGCTGCTGTCCGTTGTGGCTTTATCAATTGCTTTATACGTGATTCCCTTGAGAGCTGTTAGTACAGATCCTATTCTGTCAGCTGTTTTTGGAGGAGTTTTAACTGGAATTGGCGTAGGGTTTGTTTTTCGTCAGTCAGCTTCGACAGGTGGATTTGATATTATTGCGATGCTTCTTACGCATAAAAAAGAATTTCCGCTTGGTGCTATATTATCAGCGATGAATGCCGTGGTTGTATTTGTTTCAGGTTTTTTTGTGAATTGGGACGCGGCTTTATATACGATGCTTTCGATTTTCGTCACAGGAAAAGTAGTGGATGCGATTCATACTCGTCATATTAAGCTCACGTTAACCATTATTACGAGAAAAGGCGAAGAAATGAAGCAGCAGCTTCTTACGAATTTGGTGCGCGGCGTAACGTTAATGAACGGTGAAGGAGCTTATTCAAGAGAAGACCGTAAAATATTAATGACGGTGATTTCACGCTATGAGCTTGCAAACCTCAAGCAGTTAATTCAATCGGTGGATCCTGAAGCTTTCGTAAATATTACGGAAACGGTAGAAGTAATGGGGCTGTTTCGACGGGATGCCTATTAATATATTTGTTATTTCAGCCCCCATTTATGATAAATAGCCATTTTTATAGTATAAAAGTTATAAAAAAAGCCTTAAGAGTAGTTCTTGAGGCTTTTTTTGCGTAAAATATGATTAAGAAAATATTGTGTATGAAAAGTATAAAAAAGGGAATTTGATAGAGTACATAAAATATTGACATCAAAAAGGAGAGACTATATGACGGTAGAATATCAGTTAACGAAAAAGAAATATTACGAAACGTTTATACAAGAAAATGAAAATCAGCCGCCTGTAAAGGTCCTTGGACAAGCTTATTACGAAGAGCAGCAAAAAGAGTGGTACGACTTATCGCTCGTTCGCTTAGCCCAGGGAGAAGTGTACTTCCATAATCAAGATTTTGAGTCCGCGATTTTTAAGTGGGAGAATGTAAATGGTGAATTTAAGCTGTGGGCGAAGAAAAATACAGCCGACGCGCATTATGAATTGGGGTTGTCTACGCTAGCTGAAGAGCTTTACCTATCCATCGAAACGGATTCAAAAGTATTAAAAGCTGAAATAGCGCTAAAGCTGTTTTCGCTTTATACGGACCATAACAATATTGAACGAGCTTATGAAGTCATTAACGAGCTGGTTGCTTCTCAGCCGGATTATCCAAACGTCACGGCGATTGCACGCAGATTTTATGAAGAGCAAGAAGACTTTAACAGCGCAGTAGAGCTTGCGGTAGATGAGTGTATTCGGACAGAATCGTTAAATTGGTTTGCGGTATTAAAGACTTACGTAGATAAAGGATATACAGCAAACTTTATCCCTAACTATTTTTATCAAGTGATGATTGCATTTTACAAAGTGGATCAAGTGTATTTCAAACAGCTTGTCTCAGCTTTATGGAAACAATATAAGAGCCAGCCTCCTTATCTTGCTTGGATTAAAACCATCAATGATATTTTCTTGAATATTGAAGTGGGCCTCTATGATTATTGGCAAGAGATTTCAACTCTTTATCAAGAGACGTATACCGACTTGATGGAAAGTGATCATTCTGTAAAGGAATTGCATGAAGTCATTCCGAACGTATTAACAAACTGGCTTAAAATTACCAATAAGTCACGTGCGTTATTTCCGTCTGCGGCCGTGCTTTCATGGAATGAAAAGTTTCCGTCAACTATTGATACTATTACAATCGAAAATGCAGGCAGATTAATTTTTGAGGCGCGTAACGACATTGACGGTCTTGAATATCACTACAAGCTTTGCCATGGGATTATTAAATGGGCTAATGAAAATGGTTTAGAAGTGGGGCACACCTTTAAATGGTGGGTAGATTTTTTATTAGATGCTCATACGACACACTTATTAATTACAGGAACAAATGCTGCAACGTCTTCATTTGTGGGATCGATTACAGAAGAAAAGGTACCGCAAAATCACGAAACAACCTTTGTATTCATTCATGATGAGGAAGAATCTGTCCAGCAAATCGCTGATCAAGAAATCATTCCGATGGAAACGATTGACGGAGCGGAGCAATCTCTTCACCAGGTGCTTGTAGAAGTGAAAAAACCTTTTGCGTTCCTTGATAAGCATAATTGTTCATGCATTGTTACGCCAAGCTTTACAGAACAAGAGGCACGTGAGCAGGATGCATTTAAATATGCTCCTTTAGCAGATGGTTTACTGTTTGTGCTTGATGCAAAAGAATCGCTGCTTGATGAAGAAAGAGAATTATTGCTGGAGATTAAAGAGCATGCGCCAAATACGCCAGTTCATTTTGTCATCAACAATATGGACAGTCTTTATAATCAAGCAACGATTGAGCGAATTACAAAAGAATTTGAAGCAAGCATTGGAGCTGATTTCCCGCAGGCACATGTATTAGCCTATACGCCTCACTACGTATCGAGTCAGCACCACGGAGACTTGGCTCAGTTTATTAAAGCTAATTTCTATTACGATCCAAACGACGTTGGAGTAGAAGAACGTGCGCGCAGACTGCTGTTCTTCATTCAAAGTATGCTAAAGAGCTTAGTGGAGAAGAGAAATCAAACAGAAAATCATTTGATTGAAAGCATTAAATGGAACGAAGATATGCTTGTGCGATTAAATGGCTTCTTGCATCGAGTGGATGACTTAGAACAAGAAAAAGCGAGTAGTATTGTTTCGGCTTATCACGGCATCAAAGAGGATATTAGCAAAAAGCTAAAAAATAAAATTCCTCGTTTACTCAAAAAGTCTTCAGAATTAGTGAAGGAAGACAGTGATTTTAGTACGGTTCATATTGAGCTGAATAAACAAATGAATATGCGCGTGGAAGAGCACTTGCAGCAAGATGTTCTGCCCAAGTTCCGCATTTCTTTAAAGGACTGGATTGCTACATCAAATGAAGAGCTGATTGCGAGTCAAGTAGATATTGAAGAAGTAGCAGAGTCATTAAATAAGATGTACAATGAGCAAAAATTAACGTTAGCCTGCGATTTTAAAGTACTGGACGACTGGCGCCGCGACGTTAATCGTATGGCTAATCGGGTTCAGCTGGATGAAGAAAATATTTTACTTCGCGTTAATCCAACGCAACTCTTGTTAAAAGGAGCAGGAAAACTGTTTTCTTCCATTCTTCAAAACCAAACGCTGCTTTATAATCAATATAAAAAGTACATTGAAAGTCAAGACTATCAAGATATCACAGAATCAATGCTGGCAAAGTTTTTTATGCAATTTAATTTATTTGAGAAAAATTTAGAAGTTGATATTGAACTATTCTTTGAAAAGCCAAAAGAGGTTTTAAAAGAAACGATTGAAGAAACACAGGCGCATATTAATGAAAATCAAGACGTGTTAAGCCATATGAAAGCCAATCCTGAAGCTTACTATGATCCTTTAACATTATTCCAGCTGAGCTTGCGTCAGTATGAGCTAATGGTTAAAGCTACAGAAGAAGTACACTACAACGTATAAAAGGTGGAGCAGGATGTATTTAACGATAAAAGAAGCAGCAGAGTATCTATCTTTTCCTGAAGAATATGTGCAGAAATTGATTCAAGAAGGAAAAGTACGAGCTATATTTGATGGTGAAAACTACTTATTAAATAAAGAGCAGTTCAACACCCATTTAGAGCAAATGGAAAAGTACAAAAAACAAATTGAAGAATACCTAAATGAGCCTATCCCTGAAGATATGGACGTAAAAGATGAAGATTGAAGGCAGAAGCAGAAAACAGATGTTTTCTGCTTTTTTCTTTTGGAATGAGAGTGTTAAAAAAGGTAAGATATGAAAGAAATGTCGAAAAAAGTTGGAATTTCGTTAAAGATGTAGTCTTTTTAGATGCTTTTTTTATATAATGAAAGTATGCTAAACAAAAAGGAGAAGGTCTATGCAACGATCAAGACAGTTAAGGCTGATTTTATTGCTTGCCCTGATTGTTGTGGCTGCGTTTTTAATTATTATTATTTCGAAAACACAAGGGATTATAAGTCAGCAAACGACAAAAAAAGTAGAAAACACAAGCGTTGCAATTCTCACCTCTGATGTACTGACAGATCAAAGCTGGGGCAGTCTAGCTTATAAAGGGAAAATCAACATCGAGCAGCAGTATCCTGTTTCCGCTCAAGTTATTAGCGAAGTAAATACGAACCAAAAAATGAAGGAAGCAGCTGAAAAAGTTATTCAAAATGGAACAAAAGTCGTAATTGGACATGGAAGAGAATTTTCTACCGTTTTTACAGAACTCGCTCCTAAGTATCCTCATGTTCATTTCGTCACCATTCACGGTACTTCAAGTTATAAAAACCAAACTGTATATACATTTGATCAAACAAAAATAGAGTATTTGGCAGGCACGGCAGCTGCCATGAAGACACAAACGAAAAAAATTGGATTAATTGATACATTTGCCAAAGAAAAGAATCTAGGATTTGAACAAGGAATCAAAGCGTATAATCCATCGATTGCTTTTTATTATCGTGTTGTAAACAGCCGAGACGATGGGATAAAAGCAGTAAAGCTGCTCCGTGAGTTAAAAGATGAAGGCGTCGATATCATCTATGCTAAAGGAAATTCGTATAATCAAGAAGTTATTCAAGAAGCGAAAGCACAAGGAATGTACGTAATAGGATATTTAGATGATCAGGCGTACATGGGTAGGTCTGTTATTTTAACCAGTGTGATCAATGATGTTCCTCAAGCTTACAACGTGATTATGAAAGACTATTTCAGTAAAACAGGTCTTCCAACTGGAGAAGTTAGACTTGACGCCAGGGACGGTGTTTATAAACTAGCGTCTTTTGGACCGATGTACAGTAAACGGGAAAAACAAATTTTATATTCGAAAGTTAGAATGTCTACACAGCCGAAGTAACTATGAAAAAGAAAGAGATGATTATGAATCAATTATTTCGCAACATGTCATTCCGTAGCCAAATATTAACGATTCTTCTTTTGATTACATTCATGTTAAGCGGGTTCTCTTTAGTTTTAGTGCATGCCGTTGATAAAATGAATCATGTAAGCAACGAAATTAAAGATGAAGATGTTCCTCAAATGGTGTGGCTTTCTTATTGGGAAGAGCAGCTGAACATAAAAGAATACATTGTGAAAAATAATCTAAAGAACCCCACTGTCTCCTTGATAGAAGAATATCAATCATATGATACACGAGTTATCGAAAATAATGAAAGATATAAGCAGCCTGTGCCAAAATCGTTGATTCCACTGAAGGAAAAAATTGAGCTGCTGGATTTTAAGATTTCCAATAACGTACAAGGACTGCTGAAGTATGGAGATATAGAGGGAGCAAAAGAGTATCTTAAGGAAAATTATTTGCCGGATTTGCATCAGATAAAAAAAGACATTAATAGTTCAAAAGAAGAGACGGTTGATTCACTTGATACACTATCAGATACACTGTCTGTCATTATTAAAGATTCATTAATTTTACTATTAATTTTAACAGTAAGTGCTATTGTGGCTTCTCTTTATGTTTCTTATCGTATGAGTGCGAGCCTTACGAAACCAATTGAACAAATGATTGAAAAAGTGAATGACATTGCAGACGGAGAATACGGTCTTGTTCTTCAAGACACAAAGCAAATCGAGCTGAAGCAGCTTTCGGCTTCTATCAATCAAATGTCGGTTAGTTTAGAAGATTCATTTTGGAAAATCATCAAAGATAAAGTGTATCGCCAGCAGATCTTAAATTCACTGCCTGTTGGAATTATTACAATGGAAGATGAGACAAATAGTATATTTGCCAATACCTCAGCAAAGCAGTTTTTAGATCTCGAAGAAAAGGATATTTGCAGGTATATGGAGGAATGTCCTGAATATAATACTGAATTTTGGAGCATGTTGAATTCGGGAGAAATTCATGAAAATAAAAAAGTATTTTTTGGAACGAAAGAGACGTGCTATTGCTTTTTAGCCTCTCAAACCCAGCTGTTTAACGAGCAGAACGAAAGCATCGGAAGAATTTTTTATTTCATTGATATATCCGATACTGAAGAATTAGAAAAGCGAATGCATCAGTCTGAGAAACTCGCTCTAGTTGGAGAAGTGGCAGCCGGAGCCGCTCATGAGATTCGTAATCCTCTTGCCGTGATTCATGGATTTATATCTCTTATGAATCAGTCTCTTTCTGATGAGGAGAAAAAGCGTTTTTACCTGCCTCTGCTTATGAAAGAGCTAGAGAGGATTAACTACATCATTGAAGAAATGCTGTTGTTATCAAAACCAGGGGCTCCAGTGATGAAAAAAGTCAGCATGCAGGAGATTATTAATGAGCTATTGCCTTTGATTACTCACTCAAGCAAATTTACAGAAAAAGATAAGCTTATCTTCGATGTGAAACTGCAGCCGTATATATTAAAAGTAGATGAAAAACAAATCAAACAAGTTCTTCATAATCTAATTCGAAACAGTATGGAAGCCATGGATGGAGAAGGAGTCATTACAATCTACTCGCAGGTTCATGAAGATAGCTACTGTCTATACATTGAAGATACTGGAAAAGGAATTCCTTTGCATATGCAGCAGTCTCTGTACCAGCCGTTTTCCACTTCAAAAGATAGCGGAACAGGTCTTGGTCTGCCAATTGCTCAGCGTATTCTAGAAAGCCACGGAGGACAGATTAAATTATTATCTACTTCTTCCCGCGGCACAGTTTTTGTTATTAAATTTCCTCTAAATTAAGAAAACAGCCTCAAAAGGGCTGTTTTTTTAATGTGCTGTTAAAATAAGAGGACCGTTTTTCGTAATCGCAAGCGTATGTTCAAATTGAGCGGATAATTTACCGTCTGTTGTACGAGCCGTCCAACCGTTTTTATCCATTTTAGAATGCCATGTACCAGCGTTTACCATTGGCTCAATTGTAATAACCATACCTTCTTTTAAACGTGTACCTTTGCCAGCTTTTCCGTAGTGAAGAATTGTAGGCGCTTCGTGCATGGTATTTCCAATTCCGTGTCCTGTGAAGTCGCGTACCACAGAGAATTTTTCGCCTTCTACATAGCTTTGAATAGCGTGGCCAATGTCACCTGTGCGATTTCCTGGCTGTGCTTGCTCAATTCCTTTTAAAAGCGCTTCGTATGTAACATCTACTAGAAGCTGTGCTTCGTCTGAAATGTCTCCAACGGTATGAGTCCATGCGGAATCTGCTAAGCCTCCGTTTAAATTTACAACCATATCGATGGTTACGATATCACCGTCTTTTAATGGTTTAGTTGTGGGAAAACCGTGGCAAATTTCATCATTTAAAGAAGCGCACGTTGCATATTGATATCCTTTGTATCCTTTTTGTTCCGGCGTTGCCCCGTGCTTTGCTAAATATTCTTCAACAAATTTATCAATTTGCATTGTTGTTATGCCTGGTTTGATCATTTTAGCGATTTCTTTATGACAAGAAGCTAATAATTTACCTGCTTCGTGCATTAAATTAATTTCGCGTTCACTTTTTAATGTGATCATTGTTGTTCACTCCTTTTTTGATGTAACTTTACGAAAAAAGTTGAGCAGCGGTTATAGCGATGAAAGTCGACTATTCATCAGTTCATTCTTCTTTATTTGAAAATCCAAGAAATACAGAAGCCGTCTGCTATGGGGCGATATAAAATCATCCTTAATCATAACGCCCAATGGTAGGAAAATGCAAGATGCAGGCTTAAAAAGGAAGGGTTTGACGATAGGCATGTAGGGAAAACTGATAAATGAACGTTGAATTGGAGCATTCTCTATAACAAATGCGGTATGATATAGTAAAATAAATGAAACAAAACAATTCTTTAGGAGGGGTATAGGAAAATGAGTGAACATGGAAAATTTATTGGATTTGCAGGTACATATACAAAAGCAGGCAGTGAAGGTGTCTATACATTTACGTTAGATACGAAGGCTAAAAAGATTGTAGAAGTAAAAGCCGTGGCTAAAATTGAAAATCCTACATACTTAAATGCAAGCAAAGACAACGAACATCTTTATACAGTTATTAAAGAAGGAGAAAAAGGCGGAGTAGCTGCTTTTAAGATTGACCCAAACACAGGGCAACTAAAGTTTGTAAACAAACAGCTGCTAGACGGGGCGCCTCCTTGCTATGTTTCAGTGAATGAAGATAATACGCTTGTTTTATCTGCTAATTTTCATAAAGGGAGCGTTGAGACGTATTCTGTTAATGAAGAAACAGGAGAAATTGAATATGTAGCATCCGTAGTGGAACATCCTCATTCAGATTTCAAAAAAGGACAACAAGGAAAACCACACGTACACTATGCCGATTTTACTCCTGGAGAAAAGCACGTGGCCGTTGTGGACTTAGGTATTGATGAAATCGTGACATATGAAGTGGAAGAGAATAAATTGAAGGAAGTCAACAGTCTTTCTACATCTGTTGGTTCGGGCCCTAGACATTTAACGTTCCATCCAAATGGCCGCTATGCGTATGCAATGACAGAATTCAGCTCTGAAGTTTTATTTTTAACTTATGACGAAAGCAAAGGAAGCTTTACTCAACAACAAGCTACTTTAGCGATCCCGGCTGATTTTACAGAAAATAATCAAGGGAGTGCGATCCACATTTCTTCAGATGGCCGCTTTGTCTATGCAGGAAACCGCGGACATAACTCGATTGCAACATTCAAAGTAGATCAGGATTCTGGACAGTTAACATTCGTAGAATGGACGGGCACTGAAGGCGACTGGCCGCGCGATTTTGTTTTGGATCCAACGGAACAATTTATTGTAGCGTCTAATCAAGAAACAGGAAACTTGGTACTGTTTGAAAGAGACCAAGAAAGTGGAAAGCTAACGCTTCTTCAATCTAACGTTACGGTTCCAGAAGCTGTGTGCGTAAAGTTCCTCCATTATAAGTAATCGATGTAGACAATAAAGCATAATCAAAGAACGATTATGCTTTATTGTCTAAACCTAAGCGGCTGTCACTCCCCTTGCGGGGTTAGCGCCATCCGCATAGGTGAACCTTTGAACGAATAGTCAGGTAGTGCGAGCTTCTTAGCGTGATTTATGATCCCAATTTTTGAAACGAGCATAATCTATATATGGAAGAAAAGCCCTTTTGAAGGGCTTTTTTTTCTGGGATTATAGTAGAATAAAGAGAGAACGCATGAAAGGCTGAGGTGATAAGTGTGGAAAATATATGTGAGTATCCAATTGTACAAGCTCCCATGGCGGGAGGAATTTCGACGCCTAAACTAGCTGCAGCAGTATCTAATAGCGGAGGGCTGGGGTTTTTAGCTGCGGGATATAAAAGCGCGCGTGAATTGGAGCAGGAAATTATAGAGACGCACTCACTTACGAAAAAACCTTTTGGAGTGAATCTGTTTGTTCCGACAAATGAAAAAGTAGCAGTTGATGCACTTGATTGTTATCAAAAAGAACTGTCAAAAGCAGCTGAATATTTGGAGTGTCAAGTTGGTATACCAAAGAATGATGATGATGAATGGAGTGTTAAGCTCGACATCATTCAAAAACATCAGATATCTGCTGTGAGCTTTACATTTGGATGTCCAGATCGAGAGATTATAGAACGATTAAAAGAAAATGGAAGCCGTGTTTTCGTTACGATTACAACGCCTCAAGAAGCCGAAGTGGCTTTGAGAGCAGGAGCAGATGCGCTATGTTTGCAAGGAATTGAAGCCGGCGGTCATCGATCTACTTTTTTAGAGGGTTCGGTGGATTACCCGCTTATGAAGTTGCTGAAAGAAGTTCGCTCAATCACTAAAAAGCCATTGATTGCTGCGGGAGGGTTGATGACGGGGTCTGACATAAAACGTGTGTTACAAGAAGGGGCTTCTGCTGCCCAGTTAGGTACGGCTTTTATTTGTTGTCCAGAAAGCGGAGCGAGCGCTCTTCATAAAGAAAGCATTCTTCAAAAGCGTTTTAATGAAACAGGTGTCACACGAGCTTTTACAGGGAAACGTGCTAGAGGATTTGTGAATGCCTTTTTTATTTCCTATGATAAATCAGCACTATCCGCCTACCCTCATATTCATTACATGACAAAGCCTATTCGAACAAAAGCTACACAAATGAATAATCCAGAGTACACTTCTTTGTGGGCAGGAACTGGATTTACGCTGGCAAAAGAACTGCCTGCACATCTTATTGTGGAAGAGCTTGTACAAGAACTAAATAAATGATGAGAATTACGGTGTTGCTTGCTTTAAGTGCAAGCAACTTTACATAAAGAAGGTGAACTTATAGTGCAAAACAAATTTTCGATTGGGCAAATGGCCAGACTGCATAATATTCCGGTTAAAACACTTCGCTATTATGATGAAATTGGCTTGTTCGAGCCTTACGAAGTTGATCCACAAACTGGTTATCGTTATTATACGTTAGAACAATTTAAGAAATTAGATATCATTGTCTATTTAAAGCTGATGGGAGTTCCGTTAAAAGAAATTAAAAGAAAGATGGAGCACAGCAGCTTGGATGAATTTATTGAAACCTTAGCAGAATATCAGCAGGTAACAAAAGAAAAAATTCGTCACCTTCAAAGAGTGAATGCGCAGTTAACAACTCGAATGAAGGAATTAGAACAGACGAGACATATTAACCAAATAGGAGCTCCGTTTATCAAACACCTTTCTTCTCGTGAAGTTGTTCAAGTAAAAGCAGAGGTAGGTACGTTAGATGGGACGGAAAGCGTTCTCCGTGATTTAAAAAAGAAAATTAGTCATATTACCCCGATTATGATTGGGAAAGTAGGATTTATGCTATCGGTAGAAAACACGAAAAAACAACAATTTACAGATTACGATGGCATTTTTTTATTGGTCGAAAGCGATGTTTCTTTTAAGCATGAACTCGTTACGTTAATACCTGAAGGCGATTACGCATCTATTTATATGAGAGAAAAGAGAGATACCACAGGAGTCTATTACGATGCGTTACTGAACTTTATTAAAGCGGAAGGATACAAAGCAGAAGGTCCTTTTTTAATTCGGCGAATTGTAGATTCATTTATTTCTCATCATGAAGAAGAGCGGCTGACGGAAATTCAAATTCGAATTACGTCTTGACTATCCAGTAGCTGGAGGGTTTAAGATGAGACTATTGTAAAACTGCTGAAGGGAGAGACAATAATAGATGAATCAGCAAAGTATTTCCCATGGAATGTCTTTAAGCCGAGGAAATCGAATTTTATTTATTTTAATCTTGGGTTCACTGAGCGCATTTGGACCGTTATCAATCGATATGTATTTGCCAGCGCTGCCGACTCTTGCGAAAGAATTGCATACTTCAGCTTCTTTAGCGCAGGTCAGTCTGACAGCTTGCTTATTGGGCTTAGCATTTGGGCAAGTGGTCATGGGGCCATTCAGTGATATTCGCGGCAGGAAAAAGCCGCTTGTAGCAGCATTAATCACCTATGCAGTTGCATCTGTTTTATGCGTGTTTGCACCGTCTATTTGGATTTTTATCGTTTTGCGATTTATTCAAGGTATGGCAGGAGCAGCAGGAATGGTTATTTCAAGAGCGAGCGTGCGAGACTTGTTTTCAGGTTCGGATTTAACAAAGTTTTTCTCCATGCTTATGCTTGTAAATGGCTTAGCTCCTATTTTAGCTCCGGTTGCTGGTGGACAGCTGCTGACGATTATGTCGTGGCGAGGAGTATTTGGTGTGTTAGCAGTGATTGGTGCACTAATGTTTTTTGCCGTTTTATTTGGTTTAAAAGAAACGCTTCCGCTCGAACGCCGTAAAGAAGGTGGATTAACAGAAGTACTGCGTACATTTGGCGTATTGCTAAAAGATGGTGTCTTTGTGGGATATGCGCTGGCGCAAGGTTTTATTATGAGTGCCATGTTTGCTTATATTTCAGGTTCTACATTTGTCCTTCAAGACATTTATGGCCTGTCTCCGCAGATGTTCAGCTTTGTTTTTGCTATTAACGGTTTTGGACTAATTATAGCTACTCAAGTGACAGGACGTTTAGCGGGTAAAATAAAAGAAGCTACTCTTCTTATGTATGGATTACTTCAAGCAGCCGTTGGAAGCGTGCTTTTAGTGGCCGTGATTGCTACTCACATGACCGTTATTTTGGTCTGCATCTTGCTTTTCTTTGTAGTATCGAGCGTAGGAATTGTGAACACAACCGTTTTTTCACTGGCTATGGAAAATCAAGCTTCGAACGCGGGAAGTGCTTCAGCGCTTCTAGGGTTGCTTCCGTTCTTGCTCGGAGCAGCCGTAGCTCCTCTTGTTGGTCTTGGAGGAGGGCAAAATGCTCTGCCGATGGGCATTGTGATTATGGTCTGTGATTTATTAGCATTAGGTGTGTACATGACGTTAGTGAGAAGGAAAACTGCATCATAAAAAAGCTACTTGGCTTTCAACAGCCAAGTAGCTTTTTTAGTTATTGAGCTTTGTGCTCGTGATTTTCAAACGGCATTGTAACGCCAAGCTTTTGAATTTCTTTTTTTGCATTTTCCAAAATGGTTTCAGCTTTCGCTTTTGTTTCAGCATCTAACCCGCTTAGAAAATCTTTCTTTTTAGCAGGAAAATTCACGCCAAGTTCTTTTAATTTGGCTTCCGCTTGTTCTTTAGTCAGCGTGCCGTCGCGAAACTGATCCATAATAGCTTTCGCTTTTTTCTTTGTAGCCGCATCTAAATTGTTAAAAGGACCGCCTCTATGTTCAGGAAAATTCACGCCAAGTTCTTTTAATTTGGCTTCCGCTTGTTCTTTAGTCAGCGTGCCGTCGCGAAACTGATCCATAATAGCTTTCGCTTTTTTCTTTGTAGCCGCATCTAAATTGTTAAAAGGACCGCCTCTATGTTCAGGGAAATTCACGCCAAGTTCCTTTAATTTGGCTTCCGCTTGCTCCTTAGTAAGCGTGCCGTCGCGGAACTGATCCATAATAGCTTTCGTTTTTTTCTTCGTAGCCGCATCTAGATTGTTGAAGGGGCCGTCTTTGTGCTGAGGCAAGTTTACGCCGAGTTTTTGTAATTTTTCCTGTGTTTTTTTCATAATATCATCAACTTTTTGTTGTGTTGCGTCATCCGTATTTGTTGTACTGCCATTTGTTCGCTCTACAACTGTTGAAGAGCTTGTTTCATCTTTGCTTGCTGCAAATGCCGTGGAGTTTGCAGCGGCCATAACTCCTAGTGTTAAACCGCTTGCCATGATATAACCGAATAGTTTCTTTTTCATGCTGTTGTCACTCCTTAAAAGTTATAGGGGTGTGGTACAGAGCTGTCCACAATTTTTAATGTAACCACCAATAGTTAAAAAATGGTGAAAATAGATAAAAAACGAAAAAATATAGACGTTTGTTGAACTATACAGCTCTTTTATTGGATAACAAAATGAAATTCGATATGATTTTATCTAAACAACAGCAAAAAAGAATGGAGACTTTATATAGATGAACGTTCTTAAAAAATTGGTAATAGCTTTGATAGTTACGATAGCGGTAAGCCTGGTATTTTTGTTTCGCGATGAGTTAAAGCCAGGTCCAACGCTAGAAGATTTTTCAGGAGCAACTGAGTTGCATCCTGTCGTAGAAGAAAAGAAAAATAAACTTGTTCAACAAGCAAGTGACCAAGGAATCTCGATTGTCATTACGGAAGGTTTTCGTTCAAAAGAAGAACAAGATAAGCTTTATGCAAAAGGCAGGACGGAAGAAGGCAATATTGTTACCTATTCAAAGGGCGGCCAGTCTTATCATAACTATGGACTAGCTATTGATTTTGCTATTCAGTTAAAAGACGGACGAGTTATTTGGGACATGGAATATGACGGTAATAATAACAATCAGTCTGATTGGATGGAGGTTGTAGATATCGCAAAAAATTTAGGATTCGAATGGGGAGGAGATTGGCAAGGGTTTAAAGACTATCCGCATTTTCAAATGAGTCCGGAAAATATAAAAAACCACACACGCTAATAAAGCGTGTGTTTTTTTAGAGGGATAATACAATTTCACTATATCTATGTCAGAACCTCTAACGCGAATAGAAGCTTGTAATTTCTTTTTTTATTAATTTACCGTTAAGGGAATTATATATATTAATATAATAAAAATATAGACGGATAATTAGAAAGAGGGGTGATTAGAGAGAAATGCCCCCTAAAAATGAAAGACAATTCGTATAAAGATATGCGTTAACTAATATAATCTATTGATTAAGCTTATACAAGTACCTTCAGCCTAGCGAACGTATGCTTACATATCAGCAAATGCCAACAAAGCCTTTTATTTTTCTAGCATATTTTATTTGAAGATAGTTCATTTTGATTACAAAAAAGAGATAATTTGTCAACTGTTGACTTTGCTTTAAGGGTAAGAATATAATTTTTAACATATTTTAAATATTTTAAAAATTTAAATATTTATTGTTGTTCGCAAATTAGGAGGGGGAAAATGATTGTTTTTGACGGAGTAAATAAATATTACGGTGATTTTCACGTATTAAAAGATATCAATTTAACAATTGAAAAAGGTGAAGTTGTCGTCGTAATTGGACCTTCGGGTTCAGGTAAAAGCACGATGTTGCGATGCATAAATTATTTAGAAACAATATCTAACGGACAGTTAACGGTAAATAATATATTGGTCGCGGATAAAAAAACAAATATTAATAAACTGCGTCGCAATATAGGTATGGTGTTTCAGCATTTTTATTTATATCCGCATAAAACGGTTTTAGAAAATATCACTTTAGCACCTATGAAAGTATTGGGACAGTCGTCAGAAGAAGCTAAGAAGACAGCCCTATACTATTTAGATAAAGTCGGAATTGGTGAAAAAGCTAACGCCTACCCGTCCCAGCTGTCAGGCGGCCAGCAGCAGCGTGTAGCTATTGCGAGGGGACTCGCGATGAAGCCAGAAATTATGCTTTTTGATGAGCCTACCTCTGCTCTTGATCCAGAAATGATTGGAGAAGTGCTGGATGTCATGAAAACATTGGCTAAAGAAGGAATGACCATGGTAGTTGTAACTCATGAAATGGGGTTTGCAAAAGAAGTAGCGGACCGCATTGTATTTATGGATCAAGGAAAAATCTTAGAAGAGGCAACTCCGGCTGAGTTTTACGAAAACCCGCAAGAAGAAAGGGCACGTTTATTTCTTAGCCGTATTTTAAATCATTAATTGTTTAATAGGGGGAGTAATATGAAGAAATCAAAAACGTTTTTAAAGGCAGCTGTGCTTTCATTAGCAGCGGCTATGATGTTAGCGGCTTGTGGAGGGAAAAGTGAAGAAACGAGTGGGTCATCAGCTAAAAAAGATGCGCTCACTGAAATCAAAGACCGAGGGAAAATCGTAATCGGAGTTAAAAATGATACGCGTTTGTTTGGCTTAAAGAATCCAAAGACGGGTGAAGTAGAAGGTTTTGATGTTGATATTTCTAAGCAGCTGGCTAAAGAGATTTTAGGCGATGAAAACAAGGTAGAATTTAAAGAAGTTACGTCCAAAACAAGGGTTCCTCTTCTTCAAAAAGGAGATATTGATGCTGTTGTTGCAACAATGACTATTACAGATGAACGTAAAAAAGAAGTAGACTTTACGGATGTATATTTCCAAGCTGGACAGTCTCTGCTCGTGAAAAAAGTCAGTAAAATTAAAAGCGTTAATGATTTGAAGAAAGGTACTAAAGTGTTGGCTGTTAAAGGATCAACTTCAGCTATTAATATTCGCGAAAAAGCACCAGAGACAACGGTATTAGAGTTTGAAAACTATGCAGAAGCATTTACAGCTTTAAAATCTAAGCAAGGAGATGCTTTAACAACTGATGATGCTATTCTTTATGGAATGGCTGATGAAGATCCTTCTTATGAATTGGTAGGAAAGCCGTTCACAGAAGAGCCTTATGGCATTGCTGTGAAAAAAGGAAACAAAGAGCTGGTAGATGCATTAAACGATGCGCTTAAAAAGATAAAAGACTCTGGAAAATATGATGAAATTCACGACAAGTGGATCAAACAATAAGCGTACAGTTTTCTTTTCTCAGGATGAGCAGCATTATGCTCATCCTGCTTGTTTAGTTGAAAGGAGGAAGAAAATTGTTGGATTTTTCAATTCTGACGAACAATGTGGATCTTTATTTAGAAGGTTTTAAGTACACCATTATCGCCAGTCTGATCGCTTTAGTGGCCAGTTTTGTACTTGGTATAATCATTGCGGTAATGCGAATAGCCCCTCTCAAAATAGTAAATGTAATTGGTACGGTCTATGTAGAGTTCATTCGAAATATTCCACTTGTGGTTATCGTCTTTTTTATTTTTATCGTGGCAGGAATCAGCGGTACAGCAGCCGGAGTGCTGGGACTAACTATTTATACGGCAGCTTTTATCGCCGAAGCTATACGAGCAGGAATTATGGCAGTTCCAAAAGGGCAGCTTGAAGCGGCACGTTCATCCGGCCTTACGTACGGTCAGGCGATGCGATTCATTATATTGCCTCAAGCCATTAAAATCGTCATTCCTCCTCTTGGGAATCAATTTATTAATTTAGTAAAAAACTCATCCGTGTTAGGGATTGTTGCTGGTTTTGATTTAATGTATCAGGCGGATCTTGTTTCCTCTCAAACTTACGTAGTGTTTGATGTGTATATTTTTGTGGCTCTGTTCTATTTAGTTCTAACCATTCCGTTGAGCATAGGAGTTGGTTATCTTGAGAAACGTCTTGGTAAAACAAGCTGAAAGGAGTGAAAGTGATGGATTTTATGGGTGCTTATTCTCCTGATCACCTTTCCTTCTTAATGGAAGGATTTTGGGTCACTTTAAAAGTAGCATTCATTTCGATTGTGCTAAGTTTTCTTATTGGAAGTATAGTAGGTATTTTAAGGTATGCCCGCATTCCAGTTCTGTCTCGTGTACTCGCTTTTATCGTAGAAATTATCCGGAATTTGCCGCTGCTTTTAATTATCTTTTTTACATACTTTGCTTTACCTGAAATCGGAATTGATATGGAAATTACGTCAGCAGCGATTGTGGCCCTCACTGTATTTGAATCTGCTATGATTTCAGAGATTATCCGAAGCGGATTAAAATCAATTGAAAAAGGACAAATCGAAGCGGCGCGTTCATCAGGTTTAAACTATTATCAAACGCTTCGTTTCGTTGTGCTGCCCCAAGCTTTGCGGAGAATGGTACCTCCTTTAGTTAGTCAATTTATTTCCTTATTAAAAGATACGTCGCTTGCAGTAGTGATCGCACTTCCTGATTTGCTGCATAACGCTCAAATCATTTACGGACAGAAACAAAGTTATGTGGTCCCAATGTTTTTGATCATCGCGATGATGTATTTTATTGTAAACTATGCTTTATCCATCATTGCAAGAAGACTAGAAGTCAAAAGGGTGTAGATACTCTTTTGACTTTATTTTTGGAAAATAAATAACATTGACAATGTATTAATTCAACGCATAAAATGACTAAAGTAACAGTGGTAAAATCAGATCATTTTCATTCATCATAGAGAAGAAAAACAGTGTTGGTTCACCCCCTACTGAATATCCGGTAGGGGTTTTTGCGCAAGAAGTGATTTGGTTAAACTAACACGTAAAATGAACAGAAGGGACGGGCATCATGGAAAAACAAGATCAAAATTTAAAAAAAGGTCTGTTGCCTCGTCATGTGCAGCTCATTGCGCTTGCCGGTATGATTGGGACAGGCATTTTTAAAGGTAGTGCTGATACGCTAGGTATTGCAGGACCAAGTGTTGTACTGGCGTATTTACTTGGCGGTCTTATCTTATTTATTGTAATGACAGCATTGGCGGAGATGGCAATTGTCTATCCGAATATGAACGTACAAAATTTAGTGCATAAGGCATTCGGTACGCAAACCTCTTTTATTGTAGGGTGGCTGTACTGGGTGAACTGGATTGTCGTGACAGTTGTTGAACTGCTTGCGGGAGGAAGCTTTTTGAAGTTTTGGTTCCCTTCTGTACCTCTTTGGCTCTTAAGCTTTCTCTGTGCAGTGCTGATTGTAGGGATGAATTTATTTCAAGTGAAGTATTACGGAGAAATTGAGTTTTGGTTTGCCGGTATTAAAGTAATTGCTCTTACTGCTTTTATCATTTTGGGAGCTTTCATTTTATTCGGTGTGATTCCAAGTGATGTGCAAAACCCCTGGGCAAATTATACGGCTCATGGAGGCTTTTTCCCTCACGGCATGAGCGGTGTGCTGAGTGCCTTTTTAATTGTGATGTTCTCTTACGGCGGAGCTGAATTAATTGGTGTGGCCGTAACGGAAACAAAAGATGTGAAAAACGTGTTACCGAAAGTGATCAAAGGCACAGTATGGCGAGTGATTGGCTTTTATATTTTGCCTATTTTAATTATTTGCGGCCTTATGCCCTGGAATTCTGTATCAGGACAAGACAGTCCATTTGTGCAAGTGTTTAGTATCACCGGACTGCCGGGTGCGGCTCATATTATGAACTTCGTTTTATTAACGGCCGTTTTATCAGCAGCGAATTCAGGGATGTATGCAACTTCGCGTACGCTCTATGCTATGGCTCAAAGCGGAGAAGCATCTAAGCGCTTCTTGAAAGTTTCAAAAAACGGTATTCCGATTAATGGTTTAATGATTACGGCTGTTTGTATTTTAATGGGTGTGTTTTTAGCTTATAAAACACCGGATAATGTAATTAGTTATTTAATGACCATTCCGGGCTTCACGATTATTCTTATTTGGGTAAGCATTTGTTTAGCTCAATTAAAGCTGCGTAAAGGGTATAAAGAAAAGCCGTTTTTCGCATTAAAGTGGTTTCCTTATACAACGCTCTTTGCAACAGCAGCACTGCTTGTTATTTTTGTATCATTTATGTTTAATAAAAACAATGTGATTGGATCCAGCGTATGTGCGGTTATCTTGGTCGTACTCCTCATTTTTTCATTTATTAATAAAAGTCGAAAAGAAAAAAAGTTTGAAGTATAGCAAAAAGGCAATATACTAGAAAGACGAGGGTAAAAGCTTGTCTTTCTTTTTTTTGCGGAAATTTCTGTATCACGTTACATATTTCTAGATGAAATGTTTAGTTAAATAAATAAAGGATGAGGACTACAATGGAATCAAATAATGTATTTACAACAAACCCAAAGAAGAAATCAAAGCACTTAGCCGTGATTTCTTTGGCGATTATGGGAGTGGGCTTCGTTGCCACTATGCCTTTTGGTGATTCAATTTGGGGTCGGTTGCTTCAAGGTGGGTTCGAAGCTGGATTAGTCGGCGGATTAGCGGATTGGTTTGCCGTTACGGCTCTTTTTCGTCACCCTTTAGGCATTCCTATTCCACACACTGCGCTGCTTCCTAAAAACAGACAGAGTATTACAAGAGGGCTAGTCTCAACGCTTGAAAACGACTGGCTGTCAAAAGAAAGTATTCAAGAAAAAGTAAAAAGAATTGCGTTTACAAAGCGTTTGCTTCCGATTGTTCGAAAAGGTGTTCATTCGGAAACAATTCAACAAAAAGGAACAGCACTGCTTGTTGATGCGATTAATCGTGTGGATACAGAGAAAGTCGTTCCTATTATTGAAAAAGAGCTCAAGTCATCGCTTTCAGCAATAGAGTTAAAGCCTATTGTGCATTCGATTGTTGGAGAAGTGGTAAAAAATCAGTATGATGAAAAAGCGCTTGATGTTCTTTTAAATAAAGGAGAGAGCTGGATTAAAAAAGAAGAAACGCAGTATCAGCTCGGAAGTATTGCTAAAAATGCGCTTGATAATATTGAGCTTGATGGTATTTTACAATTTGCTCTCAAATCATTTCAAAGCATGATTAATGAAGAGAAGCTAGGGTCTATTTTGCAAAATTTATTGCTTTCTATTACAGGGCGTCTTCGTAACGAAGATGATGAATACCGCCTTACTTTGGTAAATGGAATTAGAAAAGAGCTGCAAGGCTTGGAGCAGAATGAAGAACTTCTTGAAAAATTAGAAGCATGGAAACAAAAAACGATTAATGAATTAAATGTAACGAATAAATTAACAGAAATCGTCGATAAAATGAAAGCGAAAGTGACAGCATTCATTGAAAGCCCTGAATTTATGAAAAGCTACGCCGTTCCTTACGTAGAGAGCTGGCTGAATGCTCTTGAAGAGGATGCACAGCGTCAAGAAGCAATTGATACGGCTATTCAAAAGCAAATCATGAGCTTTGTAGACGAGAATCATTCGAAAATTGGACAGCTTGTTCAAGAAAACTTAGATAAATTAGATGATGAAACACTTGTGGATATGATGGAAAACAATGTCGGAAAAGATTTGCAGTGGATTCGAGTGAACGGAGCTCTATGCGGATTCTTGATTGGTATTGTATTAACGGTTATTAAATTAGCGGTATAAAAAAAGAAGCACGCTCCTTTTGGAGTGTGCTTTTTCTATTAATCATCTATTTCTACACTGATCACACCGCCGTTTTTGGCATCTACTGAAACAGTTGCTTCACGTTTATCGGCTGTGTCAATTTCAATTTCATATACTAAACGGTTGTTTTCTTGGTCTAGATCCGTTTCATTGACGGTTCCTTTAGCACTCTTTAAAGCTGTTTTTATCGCTTGATCTAATGAAATAGCAGGGGAAACGTTTTGAAGTTCCTCTTCTTTCTCATCTTCATCGTCTTTTTGCTCTTCATCAAATTCAATGATTTTACCGCTGCTGCTGTCAATTTCTACATCGTATTCTTTATTACCTTTTGTGATGTCTACTTCATATTGTTTAACGCCGTCATCTACGGCTAATTGGATATTTGTAATGTCGCCGCCATCTGTTTTTTGAAGGGCAATGTCTTTTGCCTTTGCTTCTTCAATCGTTGTGGTTTGTTTCTTATCATTGCTTTTGGACTGGTCTTTCATTGCATACGCGCTTACACCTAATCCACCGACTAGTACTACACTGGCTAAAACGGTTGTAATAACTTTCATATGTTATGGCCTCCTCGATTTGTTGTTAAGACTATCTTAGCCAATGAACTTTAAAGGAAAAGAAGAAGAAGTTTAAAATTTTCTTAGAAATAAATAAAAATGGATAAGAAAAAGCACAGCTTTCCGCTGTACTTTTAATCATCGTCATTTTCATAGGTGATGGAATCTACATGTCCGGAGTAAGCATTTATCATCACTTTAGCTTCTCTTGTTTTAGACTGATCAATTTCGACTTCGTAGAAGGTTTGGCCTTCTTCCTCTTCTATTTCAACTGAAGAAAACGTTCCTTTTACTTTTTGTAAAGCAATGTCTCTTGCTTGTTCCATTGAAATGAGAGGCTCGTCGGATGTAGGAGAAACTGGTGGTTGCTCGCTCTTTTTTTGCTCTTCTTCTGTATTATTTTTAGTTTGAGTAGACGTTTGTTTCTCTACTTTTTGTTTGATTAATGACTGGACTTCTCCATTTTCTCCATTTACTGTGATGTGGTATGGAATATCATCTTTAAGCAAAGTGATTCGATAAATCGGTTCATCATCTTTTTGAGAAAAGCTTGCATTTTCAATAGTGCCGCCATATTTTTGCTGAATCATACTACTGACGTCAGATTCGGATAAAATTGTATCAGGCCGATTCACTGCTTTTGCTATTCCGTAAAAGCAAGCTGAACCAACAGCAAGAAAAACAAGTATAAAAAGCACCGTTTTCTTCATACATTCACCTCCAGTATCTTAAAAAGTAGTATAGCAGGCAATTCTTAAAAATCTCTAAGAAAAGGCGAGAAATCAAAGAGGAAAGGAAACCGTTACTGATGTCCCTTTTCCTTCTTGGCTGTTAATCTCAATACGCCCGCTATGAGCTTCTACAATCTTTCGAGCAATGGATAATCCAAGTCCAGAACCACCGGTTTCTCGATTTCGTGCTTTATCTACGCGAAAAAAGCGTTCATACACGTTTGATAAGTCTTCTTTTGGAATACCAATTCCTTGATCTGTGACCGTAATCATAAAGCTTTCGCTTCTTGTTATGGTTACCTCTACCGCTTTTTCACTATATTTAATGGCATTATCTAAGAGGATGTACAGCAGCTGCTTTAAGCGTTTTTCATCGGCTGTTAAGACGGGATGATCCGTTTTTATATTTAAATAAATGGTTCGTTCAAAGGCTTGTTCTAGATGCTTGATTGTTTGGTTACAGACGGCCGCCACATCTACGTGTTCCATATGAAGCTCCCACTGCGACTCATCTTTCGCAAGCACAAGCATTTGAGACGTAAGCTGTTTCATGCGTAACGACTCAGAGTGAATAGCTTCGATGGCTTCTTCTAAAATATCCGGCCGCTTCATTCCCCAGCGTTTTAGCATATTGGCATAGCTTTCTACAACGGTAAGGGGTGTTTTTAATTCATGAGAAGCATCGGATACGAACTGCTCTTGTTTTTTATAGTTTTCCTCTAATAAATCCATCATATTATTGAAGGTGTTGGCCATTTGATCTAACTCATCTTTAGAAGGAGAAGAGAGGTCAATTTTTTTGAATGTGCGAGACACTTGAATTTCTTCCATAGTATGAATAAGAGATTTGATAGGCCGCAAAATAATTTTACTTAAAAGCCGTCCAGCAAATATAGTTGGAATTAATATAACAAGAGAGGCAATGAGCAAGATAAATTTTAATGTCTGCAGAGATTGTTCCACATCTGCCAGTTGTTCCGTGACTTCTAAAGAAACAACTTCACCGTTCGTCCAAATGACAGGGGTGTGTGAAATCGCGTATAGATGGCCGTCATCTTCTTTGATGCTTGTTTGTTCATTTGAATAATAGGAATAAGGTAAGTCCTGAAGCTCTTTCGTTTGATCCGTAACGGATACAACTAAAGGACTGCCGGATTTAGGTAAAATACGAATCATCCCGTTAGGAGGCAAATAGGCACGAAGCAAATTGGCTTGTTTAACCGTCGCACTCGTTTGCTTTAGCCCATTTGTTACATTGCTTGTTTCTGCTTGCAAACGTTCAATTGCGTTGTCTTCCATGGTCTTCTTGAAAATGAAGTAAATCGAACTGTTTGCAATTACTAGTAAAATAAAAAGCAGTGCAGTTGATGTAAGAATAATCTTTGTTTGTAGTTTCATAAGCTACTCCTTCAGCATGTAGCCAACGCCGCGCACTGTTTGAATGTAAGGAGTTGAAAATGGTGCATCAATCTTTTTGCGCAGATAACGAATGTATACGTATACAATATTGGTGTCTCCGTAGTAATCGAATCCCCACACGTTTGTAAGAAGCTGTTCAAAGCTCAGCACTTGATTGTTGTTTTGAAGCATATAGACAAGCAAATCATATTCTTTAGGAGTCAGCTCAATAGCTTCATTTTCACGCGTGACTTCTCGCGTTTTTTCGTTAACAACTAAAGTTCCTAGCTGCAGAGTATCCGCTTCTTTTTCAGCAGGCGATGCTGATGCAGGATGGCGAAGCCATACGCGAATGCGTGCAAAAAGCTCTTCAATTTGAAAAGGCTTTGTAATGTAGTCGTTCGCTCCTAAATCTAGTCCGCTTACCTTATCAGGAAGGGCGTCTCGAGCTGTTAATAAGATAACGGGCGTTTGATCATCATTTGCTCGAATGCGACGAAGTACTTCGAGTCCGCTCAGTTCAGGAAGCATCACATCTAAAAGCAGCAAATCCCAATCGTGTTCTTGAAACTCTGCCAATCCTTCTGTTCCAGTGTAAGCCATGCCCGTTTCGTACCCTTCATGTTCAAGCTCGAGCTGAATTAAACGAGCAATTTTGCGCTCATCTTCTACAATTAAAATTCTGCCTTTACTCAACAAAAATTCCCCCTTGTGTCTATGTATAGTTGCGTACATTATAGCACGGAGAGATTGGAGGTGTATAAAAACAGCCGGAGGTTAGTCCGGCTGCTCATTGGTTGAAAGAGGAATATGCAAGATAATGGCAGTACCTTCGTGAAGAGTAGATCTTACTTCGATATGGCCTTTATGAAGTTCACAAATAGCTTTTGCGATGCTCATGCCAAGTCCAGCACCTTCTGTTTTTTCGGTTGTATTTGTGCCGCGGTAATAGCGGTCAAATAAATTTTTCTGCGTTTCTTCATCCATTCCAATTCCATCATCTTGAATCGTAATCAAGACGCGGTCACTTTTTATCGCGGTCGAAATCGTAATGGGAGTGTTCTTAGGGTTATGTTTAATAGCATTAAAAATTAAATTATCAACCATTCGTTCAAACCAGCGCGGGTCAGCTTGAATAAAAGGTTGAAGGTGAACGGGTACATAAGAGAATTGAACATTTTTAATGGTTCGATCGTTAACGAATTTTAAAACAATATGCTGAAGCAATTGATGAACGTCCACTTTTTTTGTTTCTAAAACAACCACGTTATTTTTAAGCTTAAAGGCCAGTGAAAAATCTTCCACAAGCTCCACCATGTATTCACTTTTGTCACGCAGCGTTTGGCCAATTTCTTTTAGCTCATCTTCGTTCCAATTGTAATGGCCGCTTTCCAGCATGTGCCCATATCCTTGAATCGTCGAAAGGGGTGTTCGCAAATCATGTGATATTCCAGTCATCCATTCTTCGCGAGTGGTTTCTAACTGCTTTCGTTCTTTTTCAGCTAAGCTAAGCTGCTCTGCCATCTCATAAAAGGCGTTTATGACTTCTGAATACAAACGATATTGAAAACGTACTTTTCCATTTTTCCGAAAGACGCGCTTCCGTTCTTTTTCTGTTAGCACTTCTGAATAGTTTCCGCTTCCCATGCGCCCGAGCCAGCTGGTGAAGAGAAGTAAGGGGCCACCGTAGCGAAAAGCGTTCCAGATTGAAATAGATATAGTTGCTAAAAGAACTGAAGCAGTAACAATAACTGCGCCCATTACTAGTTTTTTAATAATTGAGTAGTCAGAAATAGTTTGATGTTTGTTAGGGGTATGGAAAATCCATGAATAATTTTTCTTTGAATCATGAAAAATTGTAGCTGTAGATTCATATTTATCTTTTTCAATTTTTCGGGAAATAATGTCTAAAGGCTCATAATGCTGTTTTGTTTTGGGCATTCGAAAGGTAGAGACAACTTTACCTTGGTTGTTAATAACTTGCAGAGAAGCATCCTTACTTAATAACTGTTTTTCCAATTGAGGTACTTTTTCCGTTATTGGAAGGCCACCTTGGCTGTAATTTTTATATAAATCGTATAATTGGTCTTTTAATTCATTTTTATAGCCTAGTATGTAGTATGTGGGTTGTACAAGAAACGTGTCCAGTTCTGTGACGATATGATAGTCTCGAAATTTTTTCTGTTTTTCAATATCGAGAAGTTGATTAATTGTATAATGTTTAGGGATATTCTTAGGAGTATTGACTTCTCCAATTACATCTCCTTTTTTGTTTACTACTTGATACCATAAGTTTTCACTTTTAATTTCTTTCGTTAAATCTTTTGGTATAGTAGCTTTTCCATTTTCAATAACTGTATCAGTTGTTAACATGCTTAGAGATCCTGTAGGAAAGTCTCTTCTTATATCTTGATTCGTAAGATATACAGCTATAAATATAAAACAACAAAAAATAACACAGCAAATGCAAATAGAAGTCATAATGAACTGAAACGAAAAATGAAAGGTCAACCTTCTTTTAATTGATTTCATAGCGCTTTGCCGTTCACTAATTTATATCCAAGTCCGCGCACCGTAACTAAATGCTTTGGACTGCTAGGATTATCTTCAATTCGTTCTCGAATTCTTCGAATATGTACGGTTACTGTATTGTCGTCTACAAACTGATTATATCCCCAGACGGCTTCAAGCAGCTGTGATTTAGAAAGAACAATATTCATATTTTTACAAAAGTGAAGAAGCAATAAAAACACTTGTGCGGGGCAAGAAACCGTTTGACCGTCCACAATGAGTTCTCCTGCCGATTCATCTACAGTAAAACGATCAAACTCATAGCGATTTGACGATTGTGGTTCCGTTCTTATAGAAGTTCCTTCAGTCAGCGCTTGCTTTCTGCGCAGTCGTGCTTTAATTCGTGCTGCAATTTCTAAAGGATTAAACGGCTTAGTTACGTAGTCGTCTCCTCCCATGGCGAAACCCGTTAGTACATCCAAGTCGGATACTTTGGCTGTTATGAATAAAATATACGCGTTTGAGAGCTCACGAATTTTAGGACAGATATCAAATCCGCTTTGATCGGGAAGCATTACGTCCAACAAAATAATATCAATTGTTTGATTATGTAAAACATCCAGCGCTTCTTGAGCGGTGTGAGCTTTATAAATTTGGTTGAATCCTTCTTTTTTTAATACTGTCTCCAGCATTTTGACGATGGCAATTTCATCATCAACTAGCAATATAGACGCATCTTCCAACATAAATCACCTCTGTTTCATTTCATACGTATTCGATTTTAGCATAAGAACATTACAAAAAGATTAACAAAATTGGAAAATGTTAAGGAAAAGATAATCTCCCGGTTATTTTCTTGAAAACTTCATTTCATATACTAAATGCACAGACACATAGTAAAGGAGTTAAAAGGATGAGTAATGATTTTAGGCGGGTTAAAGTAATTGATAGTATGAGAGGATTCAGCTTGTTTGGTATTTTACTAGCGAATATGCTGATTTTTCAATATGGCATTTACGGAAAGGATATGATTCATCTCTTCTCGCTATCACCAAGTGATTCAGCAGCCTATGTCTTTTTAAAAGTCGCGGTAGAAGAAAGTTTTATGCCGATTTTCACCTTTTTATTTGGCTATTCAATGGTAAAGATGAAAGAAAGCTTAGAAAGAAGGCAGCTAGGCGTGAAAAGGCATTTCTTTCGCCGTTTTCTTCTGCTTCTAGGGTTGGGCCTACTGCATGGAGTGTTTTTATGGGAAGGAGATATTCTTACGTTTTACGGAATGATGGGAGTATTTTTACTACTTTTCTTTTTAAATCGTAAAGCCAAAACACTATTGGTGTGGGCATCGATTTTGCTGATTCTTACGGGAGCAGCTGGTTATGGTTCATTAAACGATAATATGTATCTTCTTAGCGATAAACAAACGCTTACGACATATGTAAAAGATACGATTCACGTGTATGGAAGTGGAACTTATGAACAAATTAAAGACCACCGCAACAATGTTGATCCGATGAATATGGCAGGATATAAATTTGCTTTTGCCTTCTTGTTTACGCCATTTATAATGGGGGCTTTGTTTTTATTTGGTATGTATGCAGGAAAGGAAAAGTGGTTTTACGACGTTTCAGCTAATCAAAAACAGTATGGCCGTTGGGCGGCCGCTCTGATTCCGCTTGGCTTGCTGTTAAAAGGAACTATGTACCTGTGGCCGGATGCTAATTGGGCTGGTTCTACACATATGTTAGGGGGAAGTCTTCTATCTCTTGGTTATATTGCAGGCTTTGCTTGGCTATATGCGAAATGTGAAAAGTCATTTTTGATGAAGGCTTTTGAAAGCGTAGGAATAATATCACTTAGCAATTATTTAATGCAAACGGTTATATGCACGACGATTTTTTATGGCTATGGCTTAGGCTATTTCGGAAAGCTTGACACGATTTCAGGAATTTTTGTCTGCATCGGTATTTACGGAATTCAGCTTATCGGCAGTTATATGTACGTGCAAAAATTTAAAACTGGACCGGTGGAAAAGCTGCTGCGCATATGGACAAATTTTTCTTGGAGTGAAAAGCCAAAAGAGAAAAAAGCTTTACCGACAGAAGTAAATCATCCTTTTGTTGGATGATAGCGGTCAAACTTATGTAAAAAGGAGATTTTTAAAATGTGGGCCATTAGTATAAAAGAGTTTCAAAGCTTATTTAAAAGTATTAAATCAATTATCGTTATTTTAATCGTATGCGGTGCTTCCTATGGAATCGCCCATATAGTTAGTCAACTTGGAGGTCAACTGACGAGTGCACAGATTCGAGATGGAGCCAACGGGGGAATTTTGGTGATGCTTCTCGGGTTCGGACCTTTGTTTATCTCAAGTCTTTCTCATAATGTTATTAATCAAGAAATTAAAACAAGAACAGCAAGGTTTTTAGTTACCAAAACATCAAGAGAGCGCATTGTACTAGGGAAATTCTTAGGGATTTGTTGTTTCTGGCTTGTTTGTATCTCTATTTCATTTCTACTGATTGCGTTTATTTCGCATCATTTTTCTTTTTATATATTTTTAGAGTGCCTACTATTCACCGTTTGTATCATTTCATTTGTTTTAATGCTTTCAGCCTTAATGCCAAACCCAACTCATACTATGTTTTTATCGATTATTTTATCGTTTGTTCTACCGGTACTGAGTGGATGGAGCATATTTTCATCAAAAGCGTACATTGCATGGTTTAAGTATGTGACACCCTACTACTATTTAAAGTTGGAGAAAGGCTATCTAACAGTTCTTCTTATTTTTGCAGCACTTTGTTTATGTACGGCACTTTGGAGTTTTAAAAGGAGAGAAGTATAATATGTATGCTATTGAAACAAGTGAATTAACTAAAAAATATGGATCTACAATAGTTGTTAACGGTATTAATTTACAGGTACCACAAGGAGAAATTTACGGATTTTTAGGGAGAAACGGAGCAGGAAAGTCTACCTTTATTAATATGCTTACCGGCGTTTCATTTCCTTCAGCGGGAGAATTTACGCTGCTGGGACAGAGTGATATTGATTTAGAGCTTCAGAAGAAAATAGGTGTGCTTCCTGACTATGCTAACTTTTATGATGAGATGACAGCGCTCAATCATTTGCGCTATTTTTTAAAGATAAACGGCCATCGTTTTTCGAAAGAACACTGTAGTAATGTACTGAAGAAAGTAGGATTAGAAGGACATGACCATCAGAAAGTTGGAAAGTTTTCATTTGGAATGAAAAAGAAGTTAGGAATTGCTCAAGCAATTGTAACAGACCCAGATCTTATCTTTTTAGATGAACCAACTTCTGGAGTAGATATTGAATCTGCTCTTCGCATTCATGAATTAATAAGAGAACTTCAAAATCAAGGCAAGACGATTTTTATGACGTCTCATAATTTAAATGAAGTCGAGAAGATTTGTACACGTGTAGCAATTATGAAAAATGGGGTCATTTTAATAGAAGGTACAATGGAAGAGCTGCGCTTTCAATATCAAGCGAAAAAAACGGTGATGATCAAACATGATCCTTATCCAAACAGTCACAAAGAATACATTCAACAGTTTTTCCGTACGTTGAGTCCCGAAGTTGAATACCATCACATGTACACAAAAGTGATGCTTCAAAAAGAAAGAAATATTCCTCTTATTATTCGCGAATTGATTCAATGCGGCATCGACATTTATCAAGTTCACGTCGAAGAACCTTCTTTAGAAGAAATCTTTTTGCAAAAAAATATTGTGGATCACTCACAGGTGAGTTAATGGGCGAAAGATCGTTGGTTTACTACTCAGCCTGAATACATTATTTATAAATACCAGTTAGGAAGCTTCTGACAAAAACATGTTCATTTTCTCAAGAAACTGATAAGATAGCTAATGACATTTAAAAATAAGAAAGGATTTCGATTATGTTATCAGCTATTAATTCAGTAGATTATACCATTTTCCACGCGGTGAATCAGTATGCCTCACACGTAAAGCCTCTAGATTCGCTGATGGTATTCTTTGCAGATTATGCCCAGTATGTACTTATCGTTTTACTCGGCTTGTTTTTACTTATTAATAAAAACGGCAGCCGTGTTGTAGCATTTCAAGCTTTATGTGCTTGTGCCACAGGAGTCATTATCAATAAAGTGATTAGTTTATTTGCTTATCGAGATCGTCCGTTTATCTCTCACCACGTGAATCAACTTATTGATCACGCCGCAAATTCTTCATTTCCAAGCGATCATGCTACATCTGCATTAGTTATCACTTTTACCATTTGGCTGCATTTCAAACGTTCAGGGCGCATGTGGGTTGTCATGGGCATACTCATTGCCTTTTCACGCGTATGGGTTGGCGTTCATTATCCATTCGATGTGTTAACAGGAGCCGTTTTAGGCTGCGTGCTGGCGCTGTTTATTCATTATGTTATTTTTAATACGAAACTGATGAGGGCTATTACCAACTTGTCTATTTTTCGAAAATCAGCTTATGACGAACAGTCTCAATATTATTAAGAAAAAGTCGCAAATACGCGGCTTTTTTTATTGGGGAATTTTTAATGTATTTAATACTTGTTTTTTAAAATTTGATTGTGTACAATTAAATTACAGAAACGAGAAATAAAAAACCTTTAATAAAATTAACGAAAAAGAGGAGAGGTTTATACATGAAAGCTTTATATGAAACAACAGTCGTTAACACAGGTGGAAGAACAGGAGAAGTTCACTCTTTAGATAACATCTTTAACTTAGACGTTGCAACACCTCCAGCGCTTGGTGGAGAAGCAACAACAGCAACAAACCCAGAGCAACTATTTGCAGCTGGATACAGTGCTTGTTTCAACAGCGCGTTAGAATTTATGTTGAAAAAACATAACGTAGAAATCAAAAGCAGTGAAGTAAAAGCTACTGTTCAGCTGCTTCCTGATAAAGCTGATCAAGGAGTGAAAATTGGAGTAGCGCTTGAAGCTCATATCGAAGGCTTAGATTTAGAAACAGCTAAAAAATACGTAGACCTAGCTCATTCATACTGCCCGTATTCAAAAGCGATCAGCGGCAACGTAGACGTAACGGTAGAAGTAGTTTAATTGCTTTAAAAAGCCCTGCTAAGCATGTAAGGGACTGCACCCTGTTTGTGAGACAGGAATCAAAGCACCTTTTAAACAACCATTTGCCGGTATTGTACTGGTGACTGGTTGTTTAGTTTCGTTTGAATACGGGCATTGTTGTAATAGGTAATATAGTTTTCGACGATTTGTTCGACGATGGTGGTCGTCGTATATGTTAACTCGTCGAGGTAGAACGTTTCAGACTTTAGCGAGGAATGAAACGATTCAATGGAGGCATTATCTGCGGGTGTCCCTTTACGGGACATACTCATAGTAATGCCTCTTTCTTTGATTTTTTGTTGATAGAGATGCGATGTGTACACAGAGCCTTGGTCACTATGCAACGTACATCCTTTAGGTAAAGAAGGAAGTTGGCTTAACGTATCTAAGACAAATTCTACGTTTTGATAATCACCAATCGAATACGCAATGATTTCCCCATTAAATAAATCTTGAATACTTGAAAGATACAACTGTTTAGGTCCAAAAGGCAAGTAGGTTATATCAGTTACTAATTTCTGAAGAGGACGATCAGCTTGAAACTCACGATTTAATACATTCTCTGCAACCTGATAAGGTTGCCCTGTTTGCTTTCGTTTTTTTCGTTTTACGCGACATTGCCAACCGTATTTCTGCATGACACGTTGTACAAATTTATGGTTAATCTTCATCGTTCGATTGAGTAATGCTGTAATTTTTCGATAGCCATATCGGAACTTGTGTTTACGACACTGCTTACCAATCTGTTGTTCCATCCATTTCTTTTTCTTTGTCCGTTCTGATTGTTCCTGTTGCCTCCAGCGATAATAAGTCGATCGAGGGATATCAAGGTACTGACAGATTTGATAGACTGGTATCTTATCTTTTAACTCTTCCACTACGTTCACTACGATTTCTGGGACCACTTCCTCTCCAATTCCTTGTACTTTTTTAAGACCTCAATCTGTTGTGTTAAATACCGGTTTTCTGCTTTCAATTTGGATATTTCGTCTTTAAAGCCAGGTCCCTTTCCATATGAATATTGCTTGCCTACAGGCTGTTCAAATCGATGCATTTCTCCATTTTTATACCATCTCATCCACCTTTTTAATTGGGTGTAACTGCGAATATTTAATTGGGAAAGCACTTCTTTGACAGGTACACCAGCTAATCTCATCTCAATAGCTTTTATCTTTACCTCTGCTGGATAACTAACTCTTGTCCCCATAGAAAAAACACCTCCAAGTGATTGTTAGGTAGTATATACCCGTTTTTTAACTTAAAGGTGTTTTTTATTTGTCTCACTATAGGGGGTCAGTCCCTAAAGCTTAGCAGGGCTTTTTTATTTGAATTTTCTCTATTCATTTGTAGGCAGTACTAGTATAATGAGGAAGAAAATGAATCATTCGCACAGTTTAGGTGCTCTTACATAGCGTAAGAGGTAACAGGGAATCGAGTGCAAGTCTCGAGCGGTCCAGCCACTGTAAGCAGGGAGTTTTCTATCATATCGTCACTCAAAATGGGGAAGGCGGTAGAAAATGATGATCTCAAGCCAGGAGACCTACCTATTCTGTACACTTGACTCTTCTAGGAAAGAGGCGGTGTATCAAGGTACGCAGTGAGCAATTGCTGTTTATTTTCATATGCCGACACATCCTCAATTTCTATAGAATTGAGGCTTTTTTACATTTTATTTTAAAAAAAAGGAGTGTAGGAAATGGAAGGTTTATCAGTTTTTTTACTTGTCTTTTTATTAGGAATCAGGCATGGATTGGATGCAGATCACTTAGCTTTTATTGACGGCCAGACTCGATATAATTGGCGAATGGGGAGCCGTTTTGCCCCGTGGGTCGGAACGCTGTTTTCACTAGGTCATGGAGGAATGGTGGCCGTCACGGCTGGGGTGCTGGGCGTGGTGATGAAGAATTTTACGTTTCCATCATATTTCGATAATTTTGCATCTTGGGTATCCATTATCTCTCTCTTTCTGATTGGGACACTAAACACATATCATTTGCTTCGAACCAAAAATAAAGAGGAAGAGTTTCAGCTGAGCGGGTTAAAAGGGAAGTTTATTCCGAAAATCGCAAAAGGAACAACTAATCCTTTTTTAATTATTCTTGTGGGAGCATTGTTCGCTTTAGCAGCCGAAACGGTCAGTCAAACGGCCGTGTGGTCTCTAGCTGTAGGGAACGCAGGCAAGTATACGCCGTTTTTGTTAGGACTAGTGTTTATGTTTGGTATGATGCTTACAGATACAATCGATTCGATGATTGTACATAAAATGGTGAATGAATCGAGTAAATTTGGACAATCTGCTTCCCGCTTGATGGGCTGGGTTATTGTTGTCCTCGCGTATGGTGTGTCATTCTATTTAGCATTCACTTTCTTTAACCCATGGGCCGAAGTAAACTTTGAAATGGTTGGCATTATTCTGTTTATTTTTTTAGTGTCTATGTTTGTTTTTGTGAGTGTGAAGTCAAAAGGGAAAAATATTAAAATAAATGTCAATTAGTCAAACGAAAGCTTTAATCTGTTGAAGATTGAAGCTTTTTTGTATAAATTTGTTGAAGTTTATGGCTATTTTCGGGCGGTTATGAATAAGTTAAAGTATTATCTGTATTTAAAGGATGGAAAATTGTCTGAAAACCATTATAATTAAGGATAATTTAAGGTCGTTATGTGAAACGTAGAACATAGTTATACGTGCGATAAATAAAAGCATTTAATGCAAGCAGCAGGGGTTGTTTGGAGGAGGAATTGATTTGAGTCAGGTAATGGTAGAACAAAGCGTGTTTAGTTATTTAAAAGAACACGAACAAGAGATGCTTGAAGATTTAGTTGGATTTGTGAAAAAAGAATCACCGTCCTACAGTAAAGAGTTAGTAGATCAGTGTGGAATGTATTTAACGCAGCTGTTTCAAAAGCGTTTAGGGGTAGGATACGAAATCATAGAAGAAAAAGAAGTAGGAAACCACTTGAAATTTACGATTGGAGAAGGAGAAAAGCAGCTTTTAATCATCGGTCACTTTGACACGGTATGGGAAAAGGGAAGGCTGAGTCTAAGAACAGAGGGAAACAAGCTGTACGGTCCGGGAATTTTAGACATGAAAGGCGGCATTGTACAATCTATATGGGCGATTAAAGCGATTCAAGAGCTTGGCTTATCGCTCGATAAAAAAATTGTGTTTTTCTGCAATTCGGATGAAGAGATTGGGTCAATTTCTTCTAAAAAATATATAGAAGAAGAAGCACAAAGAAGTGAAGCAGTGCTAGTAGCGGAACCGGCGGTGGCGGGTTCAGGTGCGTTAAAAACGTCGCGCAAAGGAGCGGGAATTTTCACCGTAAAAGTATGGGGACGAGCAGCACACGCGGGTAATCACCACAAAGAAGGAATCAATGCTATTGAAGAGCTGGCGCGCCAAGTGATTTTCTTGCAGGGCTTAACAGATTATGAAAAAGGTACAACGGTGAACGTTGGGACATTTACGGGAGGCAGCGGTACAAATGTAGTGCCGGAATATGCAGAAGCGCACGTGGATTTACGTGTTTCTACAGCAGAAGAAGCAAAACGTATGACGGATATTATTTTGAATTTAACACCCATTTTAAAAGGGATTAAGCTCGAAGTAACGGGAGGCATGAATCGTCCTCCGATGGTCAAGTCTAAACAAACGGAAGAGTTATTTGAATGCGCTCAGTCAATCGCGGCCAAACTGGGTATGAAATTAGAAGAAGCAGCTGTTGGAGGCGGAAGTGATGGCAATTTTACAGCAGCCATTGGCGTTCCCACGTTGGATGGGTTAGGAGCATGCGGAAAAGGAATACATGCGGAATATGAACATATTCAAATTGATACATTATCCGAGCGTTCTTCTTTATTTGCGAATTTGCTGCTGCAAATATAAAAAAAAGCCCGCCTCAAACGGCGGGGACGAATTTGAAAGCTTATATTGGGAGAGTATAAGCGTTCTTTTTTTATTTACTGCTTTCTTCTTGAAGAGAAAAGGCAGTTTCTTTCTTTTTGAATACCACTCCATCAAGAGCAAGGAACTGGCTCCCTGCAAGGAATAGGTGAGCAGACATGGCAATTAAGGCAATATCAAACTCAAACCCGCCAACAAATCCGCTTTTAAGCTTGGCTGTAAAAATAGCGCCAAGCATAACTGCCACAAATAAAGCAGCTACGACTCTTGTTGCTAGACCAAGAATAATAATAACCCCACCTACAAGTTCAATGGTTGCAACAATATATGCCATGAAACCAGGGATTCCTAAGCTATCGAAGAACCCTACTGTATTTTCAATCCCGCCTTGCCATTTTTGAAAGCCGTGTACTAAAAATGTAAAACCTAATACTAAACGAATAATAAGTGAACCAATTTCGACGTTTTTATTCACTTTACTTCCTCCTTTAAATGTATTTGAAAAACACTACGTTATGTAGTGTAAAAGCCCAAAAAAATAAATTTAGCAATTAAATCAGAAAGTTTTTTTGATTTGGATAATTTTACAACATTATGAACATCACACTACACATTGTAGTGTGATGTTTGTCCCCAGTCAAGTAAAAATATAAAATTAGACCATTTGGCATACAAAAATTTTCTGAAGGGCACTTGAAAAATCCTTTAATTATGTACAAGTTAGTACCTTATTTTCAATCTTATTCACCAACATGCTATACTGATGGCGGAGGTGTTATGATGCGCTTAGAAAATAAAAGAGTTATTGCGCTTGTTAGTGCAGACTTTGAAGATCTAGAACTATGGTATCCAGTGATGCGTCTTCGAGAAGAAGGAGCAGAAGTACATTTAGTTGGAGAAAAAGCAAACGAAACGTACATGGGGAAATACGGTGTTCCAGCTCTATCGGACTACGCGTTTAAAGATGTTGATCCAGCTGAATATGACGCTATTTTAGTACCTGGAGGCTGGGCGCCGGATAAACTGCGCCGCTACCCTGAAGTAATTGAAATGGTTCGTCATATGGATGAACAGCAAAAGCCAATCGGCCAAATCTGCCATGCAGGATGGGTATTAATCTCTGCAAAAATCTTAGATGGCCGAAACGTAACAAGTACGCCAGGAATCAAAGATGATATGGAAAATGCGGGAGCTATTTGGCATGATGAAGCAGTCGTAATCGACGGCCACATCATTTCAAGCCGCCGTCCGCCAGACCTTCCTCCTTATGCAAAAGCATTTGCTGATGTACTAGCAGAGCAATAAGAAAAAAGCCGAAACCACATTGGTTTTGGCTTTTTTATAAGATCCGCTAAAAAAAGAAATGATAAAGTAAATAAAAAATAATTATTAAAAAAGCGAGCAGATGCATCTGCTCGCTTTTGTTCGTGTTTCTTATCAGTAACTTGCTTTTTGCAAGTGTAAAAACAAAATGATTACTTTCTTTATAAAATCCATGATTACGGTTTTTGTATGTTTCGTTGTTGTTAGGGCACAATTAGCATTGATTGTGCTTGCATGGATTTCATCCATTGCCGCGGTTTGTTTTTCCACATGATCGATTAACCTAAACGACGCAAGCCCTACCTCTCTTGCATCCTTACGGCTCCGAAGCCGATCCAGTGTGAATAAGTTTTGTTCAAAGACATGTGTCGAATGCCAGTATTTTTACCTTGCATTGTACGATACATCCTTTCAAGTTACTTTCACTATGTCTAGCTCTTAAAGAAAAGCCAGAAATACAAATATAACACCTAATTTAATCTATGTCAAATAGAAAATATGATTTTTTCACGTGAAACAATTGCAGCTAAAATATAGTTAAGCAAAGGGATATCTTTTTTATGGGGAAGAATTTTTTGGTACGATAAGTTAGAGGAATCCTAGAGGAGGATTAAATATGAATAAAAATGAACAGTTTCGAAACGAAGTATTGAGCAGTGTAGAATCATTAACATATGAACAATTAAATCAACAGCCAGCATCTAATACATGGAGCGTTATGCAAGTATTAGAACATTTATATTTGATGGAACGCATGATTGTTTCACGTGTAAAAGATCAGTTAGAAAACGGTGTAGATCAGCCGACTGAAGATAAGCCGTTTCATTTAGCAGTAGATCGTTCACGAAAAGTAGATGCACCGGCTCAAGTTACGCCTTCTAATGAAAACCAAACGTTAGAAGAAATGAAGAGTAAGCTGGCAGAGTCAAGAGCTGCTTTAATAGAACTAGAAGAGACAGCGAGTGAAGATAAGCTAAAGCAAAAATCGTTTCCGCATCCTGTATTTGGGTTAATGGATTTAAAGCAATGGATTGATTTTATTGGCTATCCCGAAAAGCGTCATCAAGAACAAATAGAAGAAATCCAAACGGCAATTGGTGCATAAAAAACAGGCAGTCCGCCTGTTTTTTTATTTTTGGACCAAAATAGGATAGTCCGACATCATCCAAATACCAACACTGTATGTTTGGGGATTATGGTTTCCTACGGTAGAGCCCGTTTGAATCGTAAACGAGAGTTGGAGAGGATCTTGATCGTAATAAATTGTTTGCTTAGTGGAAGGGGAATAAAGTCGCTTCGGAGGGATTTTAGGAACCGTATCCGTCGTGTTAACAAAACAGCGGCTATTTGAAACAAGATTTGTGTATGTTTGAACGAATTGAGGATCACCTACTCGAGGAGCTCCGTAGTTGTACATTGTAACTTCCGGAAAAGATGCGTTTGTGGCGACATCTAAGGCATGAAGAGCAGCGAGTGCGCCACCTAGGCTATGCCCCGTTATATAAAGCGGCTTGGGGGTGAGAGACTGATACGTTTTAAAAATTTCATCGCGGCATGATTCGTAAACGGCTAAAAAACCTTCGTGGACGAGACCAGCTTGTTGATTGTATGGATAAGGGCGCTGCCGAATGCGAGCATCAGCAATCCAGTCTGCCTCGGATTGAGTTCCTCGAAAGGCAATCACAATGGCTTCATCGGATTCTAAAATAAAACCAAACCACTCTTGCACCCCTACGGCAGAAGCTTTAAACGATTTAATAAGCCTGTAGTCTTCAGGTACATCAAATGTGCCTCCCTGTATATATTGCTTATAAGCTAAGACGCACGCATAAAGAAGGTTTAAAGCTAAGGGTCGATCAAATAAAGGCTCTATTCTCATCATTGTTTTCACACCTTCTAATAGAAAATAACTCCTATAGCCTATGTATTCCTGAGAAGAAAGGTGCAGATATCTCTCTTTTGAAAGCGATAATTACGGAATGTAAACGGTTTATCGTTGGATGTTTTTGAGAATTTTATAAGTTTTTTGTGTATTTTAACTAAAAACGAGTTTTAATTTAGAGTTTTATTGTTAAAATTTATAATTTAACTTATAATTTAAAATAGTCTGAATTAAAAAATAAGGGGGTTATCGTTTGGAGCAATTTGTAACGAGTTTGAATAATGTGCTATGGAGCACACCTGTTATTTATGGGTGTCTTGCGATCGGCCTGTTTTTCTCAATTTTAACGAGGTTTTTGCAGGTAAGACACTTAAAAGACATGGTTATGCTGATGTTTCAGGGTAAAAGCTCAGAAGCAGGAGTTTCTTCCTTCCAAGCCCTGTCTTTAGCGCTGTCGGGACGAGTCGGAACAGGAAACATTGCTGGAGTTGCAACAGCTATCGCTTTTGGAGGTCCAGGAGCTGTATTTTGGATGTGGGCAGTTGCTTTTATTGGTGCTTCTAGTGCATTCATCGAATCAACACTTGCTCAAATTTATAAAGTTAAACAAGATGGACAATATCGAGGTGGTCCAGCGTACTACATTGAAAAAGGAACAGGTATGAAATGGTATGGCATTTTATTTGCTATTGCAGCACTTGTTGCGATGAGTATCTTAATGCCGGGCGTTCAGTCTAACTCCATCGCGCTTGGCATCGACAACGCATTTGGCGTTAGTCCAACGGTTACAGCAGTAGGATTAGTTATTATTCTTGCTTTTATTATCTTTGGAGGCGTTAAGCGTATTGCAGGGGTGGCCCAATTCGTTGTACCTTTTATGGCACTTGGGTATATTATTTTAGCTCTTATTATTATTGCCATGAACATTTCCGAGTTGCCGGGAGTTATCGCTCTTATTTTTAAAAGTGCTTTTGCATTAGATTCTGCTTTTGGAGGAATCGTTGGTTTAGCTGTTTCTTGGGGAGTTAAGCGCGGCATTTATTCAAATGAAGCAGGACAAGGAACAGGACCGCACGCAGCAGCTGCAGCAGAAGTTTCACATCCGGCGAAACAAGGCCTTGTACAAGCTTTTTCGGTTTATATTGACACACTGTTCGTTTGTTCAGCAACAGCGTTTATGATTTTATTCACAGGTATGTACAACACGGAAGGACCAGGCGGTTCATTTATTATTTCAAATTTACCAGGTGTAGAAGCAGGGCCTGGATTTACACAAGCTGCTATTGAAACAGTGTTGCCGGGGTTCGGGGCTGGCTTCGTGGCAGTAGCCCTATTCTTTTTCGCGTTTACAACGATCATGGCTTATTATTACATTGCTGAAACAAATATTGCTTACCTAACTCGCGGAAAGAACGGAAAGTGGGCTATGTTTGCATTAAAGCTTGTCCTTCTAGGAGCTACGTTCTACGGGTCAGTTAAACAAGCATCACTAGCTTGGGCGTTAGGTGATGCTGGACTTGGTATCATGGTATGGCTAAATTTAATTGCTATCTTAATTTTAGCTAAGCCTGCGTTAGTTGCATTAAAAGACTATGAAGCTCAGAAAAAACAAGGGGTAGACCCTGTGTTTGATCCTGTTAAGCTAGGAATTAAAAATGCAGACTACTGGGAGAAAGAATATAAGAAAGATGAGTCACAAGTTTCGTAAACAAGAAAATCCTCACATATGTGAGGATTTTTTTATGAAGAAAGTGAGACAGATGAGTTATTTAAGTTATATCGATCCTTCAAACAATGAATACGGTGTAGTTCTTCAAGCAGATGGTGAATTGCAAGCAGTTCGTAAAGCATTGTTGTTTCTGTTGAAAAAGGCTGATCTCCTCTGTTTTCTTCCTGCTTATGTGCCCAAAACCTTTGTTTTAAAGTCAAAACAAGCGTTTGATGCTGCAAAGAGCTTTTATATTGTTCATTTTGTAAGACGTTATGAAAGGAAGTGAATGTATCCCATATTACTTGATGCCTTGCACTTTGCAGCTGATGAGCAGGCAAGTAAATTAAATTACCAATATGGTAGACAAGCTGCCTCATAAGAGAAAGTTTCTTATATTCATAGTGGAATTTTCTCATAGCTGGACGAGTGAAATGATGAAACTTCCATTCTTTTCGCTGATACTCACAAAGCGTCTCAATTTTTTCAATTTCAGCGGAAATCTGCTGAAATTGAAGCTTTGTTTGTTTATGACAAGCATGTACTTGGGAAAGTTCGCTTCCTCTTTGCTGTAAAACGCTGCTCATTTGTTTTGAGAGATTTTGAATTTTCCTCGTAATAATCGGTGTATAATTAGGAGGAAGAACGATAATATTCACAAGTGAAGAAGTAAGCAGCCCAATACTGGTGGTCGCTAAGCGAATTAAAAACGAGATGAAATAATGATCGTGCACAATCGTCAGCATAGCCACTCCTGTTAGCGTGGCAACGAGTGTTCCTGCATGCAAACGCAATTTAGAACAGGATATAATAGTAGAAACAGCAACAAGCATATAGGTAAGCGGCGTCACTCCTAATAGAAATGTGTAAAGCATGGCAAAAGCAGCTCCGATTGCTGAAGCAGGAAAGCGGATTAAAGCTTTTTTAATAGAATCGGCAGCGGTTGGTTCAATCGTAACAATAGCTGTAATAACAGCGAGCATATACGGCCAGTCAATGGACTGACAAATGAGCGCAGTTAAAAAAACGGCAATGCCTGTTTTAATAATACGACCACCTAAAAAATTGAATTTTTTTATGTTAATCATTATGCATACCTTCTTTAAAACAGTTAGTAATTTAATTATAAGGCATATTAAGGTGATAGGAAAACCCGTCTTAAAAACTAGCTTTTAAAAAACGAATAAATATACTATAATTTGTTTGAATATTTAAATGAGGAGTACAACTAATGAAACAATTAATAAATGAAACAATTAATAACTTACAGGATACATTTTATGATGTAAGCAAATATATTGGGCAAAACCCTGAGCTTGGTCACGAAGAATTCAAAGCGTGCAAAGCATTAACGGATGTTTTAAAAGAACAAGGGTTCACAGTTGAAATTGGTACATGTGACTTGCCAACGGCTTTTACTGCTGTTTATGACAGTCAAAAGCCAGGTCCGTCGATTGGGTTTATGGCTGAGTACGATGCTTTGCCGGATCTCGGACATGCATGCGGACATAACTTAATTGGAACCATGTCGATTGCAGCTGGTATTGGTCTTAGTAAAGCGGTTGCAGAAACAGGCGGTAAAGTATACGTATACGGAACGCCTGCAGAGGAAACACGAGGCGGCAAAGTAACGATGGCCGAGCAAGGCATTTTTAATCATTTAGACGTAGCTATGATGGTACACCCTTATTACTGTCACCAAAAAAGCGGACGTTCTCTTGCGATGGATGCTATTCAGTTTGAGTTCTTCGGAAAATCCGCGCACGCAGCTGCAGCTCCTCATGAAGGAATCAACGCGTTAGACGGCGTATTACAAACGTTCAACAGCATTAATGCGCTTCGCCAGCATGTGAAGCCGGATGTACGAATTCATGGAGTCATTACAGAGGGGGCAAGGCGGCCAACGTTGTACCGGATTATGCAGTAGCGCAATTTTATGTCCGCGCTTCAACTCGTGCATATGTAGATGAAGTGACAGAGAAAGTAAAGGCATGTGCAAATGGTGCTGCTTTAGCCACGGGAACAAAATTAAAAATATCAAACTATGAGTTTTCTTATGATGATATGCAAACGAATCAAACATTATCCGATGTCTATACAAATAATCTCATCTCATTAGGCGTGAGCGAGCAAAGCATTACGGAAGACCAAGGCGATCATGGATCTTTAGATATGGGAAATGTAAGTCAGGTTGTTCCGGCTATTCATCCGTATATTCAAATTTGTGATGATTATTTTGTTTGTCATACGCATGAATTTAGAGAAGCAGCTTTAAGTGAGCAAGGAAGAGAAGCAATGATACTCGGGGCACAAACAATGGCATTAACAGGGTATGACGTATTAACAAATCAAGCGTTGCTCCAAAAAATCAAAGAAGAATTTAATGCTACAAAGTAAGAGGTAATGATAAAACCATACCAAATAATACGCTTGTGACTGCAAGCGTATTATTTAGTATGAGAAGTGGGACTGAATGGTTTGGAAAATTTGACCGTGGCGCTGTTCATCGCTCGCAGCTCGAACAATGCGGCTTTGAATTCGAGCATTTGTGATTCTTCTAGCGATTGATTGATAAAATGGAACGGTTTCTACTTCATCTTTAAGGGATTCAGAGACCCCTTCTTGAAAAGTATTTGGCAGTTTTATGTTTAATGAAATCTGTGGGTAGCTGCCTGATAAATCATAATAGGCTTTAGAAAACCAGTCAAAGTGTTTAATTTCATCCTGCCGAATACCTAATATAGCTTGTTGAAACTGATTATTAGGAGCCAGTTCTGCTAAGCGTGTATAGTAGTGAATAGCGGAAAACTCATCGTTTACAGCTTTGTTTATATCTCTTAGAAGCTGTTCGTCTAGTCTTGTATCATCTTCCCAATATTCTTCATGCCGGGAGTAAAATTCGTACATATGGATATACCTCCTCACCGTTTTGTTCTCTTGTCGTCACCATCATTGTATGTATAGACAAGAAAAGGCGTACATTAAAAGAAAAAAGTTTAACAAAATGGTAAAAAGGGTACGTGCAGAGAATAGTATCAAAAAAGACAGAGGTTATCTTATGATTAAAATTTTAGCTAAAACCAAAGAAGGAGCTATTAAAGAAATAGAAATGAATGAGATTCGTTCAAGCCATAACTTTCAATGGTATTGGGTTGATTTTTACAATCCCACTGAGGAAGAAAAAAGCAGCTTGAACAATTCAATTTTCATCCCTTAGCAGTTGAGGACTGTTTAAATCAAGGTCAGCGGGCTAAATTTGAGTTGTATGATGAGCATTATTTTTTAGTCTATTATGCCCTTCATAAAGAAGAGCTTGAGCACTTAGAAGTGTCTGCATTTGTAGGAGATAACTTTTTAGTCACTTACCACCTCGATAAGCTAACGAGCGTGGCTAGGGTGTGGGAGCTTATCAAAAAAGACCCTGAGGCTACCGAAGATGGAACGTGGGATATTATGTATGAACTCTTAGATCATACGGTTGACGAATACTTCCCTGTGCTTTATAAATTTGAAGATCATATAGATGACATTGAAGACAATGCAAAAGACGAGCCGATGGACGAATTAATGAGGCAGCTTTATGACATCCGAAGCGATTTGTCACGAATGCGCCGCATTTTGAATCCGATGAGAGATTTAATGTATCGTATTATGTCAACGAATGCGTTAAAAGCAAAAGAGCAGGTTCGCTATTTTAATGATATTTATGACCATTTATTAAATATGATTGAAATTATGCAAGCAAGCAGAGACTTGTCAAATGATATTCGAGAAAGTTTTATGTCTATTAACTCAGACCGTATGAATTCAATCATGTTTACGCTAACGCTTATGTCAGCTATTTTCTTACCGTTGACCTTCATTGCTGGTCTTTATGGCATGAACTTTTCATACATGCCGGAACTTACGGGAAAGTATAATTATTTTATTGTACTGGGCATTATGATTGGGCTTGTAGGCGTGATGGTATTCGCCTTTTATAAAATGGGATGGTTCAAATACCGAAAAGGACCTAAACTATAAAGTGGATTTTTAACCTTCCTGTATAAATGTTAATCAACTCAGTAAAAATGAAATTAAATAAGCGAAGATCTTATCTGGCTCTAGATAAGATCTTTTTCTTGTGCTATAAACAAGAAAAGCAGGGAAGCGAGGGAAGAATGTGAAACACGGAAGAATGGGGCTGCGAAGCATCACGGTGCTGCTTGTATGCATGGTGGTGATTCTATCGCTATTGTTAACGGATTTATTAGTTAGCAGTTCAATTGGAAAAAATATTCGAGATCAACAGGCTGAAAAAGCTCGGACTATTGCTACGATTATTTCAGAATCAACGAACGTGAAAGAAGGACTAGAGACAAAAACACCTCAGTCAATTCAAGAATTTACTAAACGAATTCGTGGAAAATCAAGTGTCTTGTTTATCGTTGTTATGGATATGAACGGAATTCGCCAATCTCACCCAGATCCTAAAAAGATAGGAAAGAGGTTTGCCGGAGGCGATGAGCAAAAATCATTGCACGGGAAATCTTATGTATCTGTATCAAAAGGAACGCTTGATAAATCTCTGCGCGCTTTTGCACCTATTTATAATGAAAAAAATCAACAAATTGGTGCAGTAGCTGTGGGGATTTCTTTGAATAATGTAAATGAAGCAATTAGAGATGGGCATCGTCGAATTGTTTTAGGTTCATTAATTGGTTTGCTTGTAGGCGTTCTTGGTGCTATTTTATTAGCGAATTACATAAAGAAAATTTTATTTGGCTTGGAACCTTTTGAAATTGCTAAAATTCTAGAAGAGAGAAGCACCATGCTGCAGTCGGTTCGTGAAGGAGTGATAGCTGTTGATAAGGAAGGTAATATTACACTTGCTAATCGTTCTGCACGCCGCTTATTTGTTAAAGCAGGGTTAGCACCAGAGCCAATCGGTTTGTCTATTCGAGAATATATGCCAACCTCCAGGTTAGACGACGTTTTGTCTACGGGGGAATCTCATTATGATGAAGAGCAAGTCATAAATGGAGTAGCCATTGTGGTTAATAGGGTTCCGCTAGTAGTAAACGAAGAGATTGTAGGGGCACTTTCTACGTTTCGGGATAAAACAGAAGTTAATATCTTAGCAGAACAGCTAACAGGTGTTAAAATGTATGTGGAAGCGCTTCGAGCACAATCGCATGAATTTATGAATAAACTTCATGTGATTTTAGGAATGGTGCAGATGAATTATTATGATGAGCTAAAAACGTATATTCATCAGCTTGTTAATCACCGTGTCGATGAATCTAGTTCAGTGACTAAATCCATTAAAGATCATGCGTTGGCAGGGTTCCTCATGGGCAAAATGAGTTATGCTAGAGAGGAAAGCGTAGAACTGACGTTTTCCGCTGATGAAGTTATTCCAGAACCTTCAGATCCACACGTTACTCATCATCTCATTACCATTATTGGAAATTTAATTGATAATGCAATTGATTCAGTTTGTCATCAAGCCTCTAAAAAAGTGTCCGTTATGCTTGTGTATAAAAACAATAAACTTACGATTCAAGTCACGGATACAGGCTGCGGCATTCCTTCCGATACAATGAATCAGATTTTCAAGAAAGGTTTTTCTACAAAAGGAACGAGCAGAGGGTTTGGGCTGCATTTAGTGAAGCAAACGATTGATGAACTAGGTGGCCAAATCGTCATTGACTCATTTATAAATAGCGGTACCACATTCTATATTGATATTCCGTACGAAACAAGGAGAGATCAAGTTGATTAAAGTATTAATTGTTGAAGATGACCCCATGGTTGCTCAGTTTAATCAAAAGTACATTGAAGAGATAGAGGGGTTTACAGTAGTCGCTGTTGCTCATTCGGGTCATGAAGCCTTGGTGAAGGTAAATGAATATCAAGTTGATTTAGTGCTGCTTGATATCTTTATGCCCGGGCAAAATGGTTTGAGAGTTTTACAAGAGATTCGAACAAAACAAGAGGAAATAGATGTCATTTTTATCACCGCTGCTTCGGATGCCCAAACGATTCAGCAAGCTTTACGCTACGGAGCGATTGATTATTTGATTAAGCCTTTTACATTTGAACGCTTTTATCAAGCACTTTCGGCTTACAAACAAACATTTCGTACGTTAAAACAGCAACCTCAGCTTAATCAACAGGAATTGGACGGGCTGTTGTCTAATAAAAAAATAAAAGAAGCTCCGGTAGAGCCGTTGCCTAAGGGTTTAACGACAGGAACATTAGAAGTTATCGTAGAAGCCATTGAGTATCTTAAAGATCACCCTTTTTCGACCGATGATGTAGCTGAAAAAACGGGAATTTCAAGAGTGTCTATTCGGAAATATTTAAAATTTCTAACAGATGTAGGTCTTCTTGGAGAAAGAATGACTTACGGCACAATAGGACGTCCTGTGTATGCGTACTTATACAATGAACAAAACCGTCACTTGCTGCATCACTACCTCGTTGACTTTGAAAAATAAAGAGATTGACCTGTCAGAGACGTCCGGTGCTGTTTTGTCGGTGTGAGAATATTTTACTGTAGAGTGCCGGCGAGTTAAGTGGTATGGTTGATAATAACAAAGGAAAAAAACAAGTCGTTTGACTGAAAAAGAGGTGGTTTCTTGATTGGAAGCTTAGAACGCTTGACTGAATTACTGTTATCAGGGAATCAAGATGAAGCTTGGAATATTGTGTGGAAAAAAAGACAGCAGGGTTTCGATACATTTTATATTTTTCAGCAATTCATTTCAGTGTCAATGGCTCAAATCGGTATGATGTGGGAAGAAGATGAAATTTCAGTGGCTGATGAACATTTAGCTACTACTACCTGTGACTATGTTTTGTCACGCTATCAATTGTGTATAAGACAAGAAGTTATTAAAAATGAAAAAAAAAGGTCTGTTTTTGTGTATAGAAAATGAACAGCATTTTTTAGGTTTAAAAATGATTTCCATTCTCTTTGAAGAGCACGGATGGCAGACGAAACTTTTAGGAGCAGATTCTCCGCTTTTACATGCAACGCACGCTGTTGAACAATGGAAACCTGATTTAGTAGGAATCTCGTTCAGTTTAACTCATCATATAGAAAAAGCAAACGCATATATAGAAGGATTACAAAAGACAAAACATCAGCCGCTTATTTTAGTTGGAGGCCGAGTAGTTTCAAACTATAAGTTTCCTCTTGTTCAAACAAATCAAGTTCGATTTATTGCACAGTTAGAGGAGTTGAAAGAGTTTTTTCATTATCAATCAATTAGGGGGATTAAGGTTGTCGACTATTAAATATGCTCCGCTTCCTGTTTTTATTATGGATGAGGAAATGAATATTCTAGCGCAATCTGATGAAGCAGCCGCTTTATTTGGAGAGGTTCAACATTTTTTAGAAATTGTTGACGAAGATAGTCAGAACAAAGCTAGAAAACGATTAGGGCAGAAGAAAAAAATAAAAACAGAATTAGTCATGCATTCGCGCAAAGCTAAGATGTCTCTTTATACCGTGAATTGCAAATGGGAGCAAGATAAGGCGCATGTAATATGTGTAGAGGAAGATTCTCAAATTAGAATTCTTTCAGAAAAAATCGAACAACATACAGCGCGTTTATCTGAAACAGACTTAGAACTGCTGCTGCAAAAAGAACGATTAGAAAAAGCAATGAACCGAGTTATAGAACTGTCGGGACCGTTTATTCATTTATCGAACAACATGGTGCTTATACCTCTGTTTGGCGATTTATTTGAGGAAGTCATCATGAAAAATGAACATCGGCTGCTCAGACAAATAGATGAGGAAACGGTTGATCGAGTTATCATTGACTTTAATGGAATAGGTCAAATTGATGAACGAGGTGTTGCAGCCCTAGAATATTTAATATGGGAATTTCAGCTAATGGGTGTACAGATTTATTTAACAGGTGTGACACCCGATCATAGTCAATGGCTTCACCAGTATCATTTTCAAGCAAATGTAAAATCTATTAGTAACTTAGGTCAGGCCATTCATCAATTTTTTACAACGGCATGAAATGGCTACAAAAAGTGAACACTTCATATAAAGACAATAAGACAGGGGATCAATATTGATAAACAGGTGATTAAAATTTGGTGAAACACGCGCGTAAAGTAGCTTTAAGAATTTCAATTATATATATCATTATTGGCGCTGTATGGATCTTGATATCTGATAATATATCTAGAACATTAGCGCAAGGTCGTTTTGAAGTATATATTTTTTTTCAACAATACAAAGGTTGGTTTTTTATTTTAGCTACGGGGATTATTTTGTATGGGTTGGTATATAGGAGAGCTTATAAACTAGTGGAGTCCCAGCAAGAGCTCGTAGTGAAAGAACATGAACTTCAAACGAGCAATCAGCACTATCAATCTTTATTCAAACATAATCCCGATGGCGTTTTTGAAATAAGTAAAACGGGTGAAGTTCTTCTTGCTAATCCAGAAGGTGAAGCAATCGTTGGATACTCCAGTGAAGAATTGCAAAAGATGAAACCTTCAGCTCTTATCGCAGCTGAAGAGTTTGATATGTGTAAAGAGTATTTTAAAGAAGTACTGAATGGAAAAGGTGCTAAGTTCGAAATGAATGTGATCAATAGAAAGCGAGAAAGACGGGTGCTTAGGTGTTCTTTGCTTCCTATCATCGTTCATAAGCAGGTAGTAGGTGTATTTATGATTGCACGCGATATTACTACATACCGTCAAGATGAAGAGCTTATGATAACCTCGGAAAAAATGTCGGTTATTGGACAAATGGCAGGTGCCGTCGCACATGAAATTAGAAACCCACTTACTTCTTTAAAAGGTTTTGTACAGGTTATGCAAGCCTCTAAGGAAACAAATGACACATATTTAGATATCATGATGTCTGAAATCGACCGCATCAACTTAATCTCCAGTGAAATGCTCATTCTTGGAAAAAAGCAGCATGTATCTTTTGAAAAGACCGATTTATGCGAGATTTTAAAACAAGTTATTACGCTAATGGAAGCGCAGGCCAATTTAAATAATGTTTCTATTTTATTGAAAGAAACAGCAAAAAGGCCTATTTATGTTTCGGCTGACGCAAATCAGTTGAAACAAGTGTTCATCAATGTGATCAAAAACGGTGTAGAAGCTATTATGGAGAAAGGTCATATTACAATAACAGTTGAAGAAAAAGATACACGAGCATTGATTCACTTTGAAGACAATGGAATCGGAATGAGTCAAGAGAGGATTGAACAAGTAGGAACCCCGTTTTATTCTACCAAAGAAGCTGGCACTGGCTTAGGGCTGGCCGTGTGTTACAAAATCATGGAGCGTCATCAAGGTACCATGCATTTTAAAAGTGGTAAAGGAAAAGGGACAACGGTTACTATTGATATGCCAATTATAGAACGAAACAGCCGCCTCTCATAGTTCAGAGAGGCGGCTGTTTTCTTGAAAAAGAGGAAGTAAGCAGCTGAGCCCTTTGCGTGTGGATCCATATAGGACATAAAACCTCCTTCTTATACAAGTTTTCGCCCATAATAAAGAGGATCATATTGTTTTCTATAGAAGCAATAGTGTATCATAGTTGAAGCTATGTATATTGATGTAGAAAAGTTAAGGCAACAACCGATTTTTCTACTGACGGATTGACAGGGTCCCTTGGGATAAGAAAGGTTTATTTATAAATAGAAATTAAGGTCAGTATTAACGCACATGGCCACTGATACATTCGTTTAATTGAAATGAAAAAATCGTTTATAATATCGAGAAAAGCATGGAAAAGGAGATAGATATGAGTCAATTTATAGAGACTTTACAGCCTTTTTTACAAGAGGCGTGGAAAAAAGCAGGGTTCAATGAGCCTACTGCCATTCAAACGAAAGCTATTTCAGAGATTTTAGCTAATAAAGATGTAATAGGAGAATCCCCAACGGGAACAGGAAAGACGCTGGCATATTTGTTGCCTGTCTTACATCGCATTCAGCCGGGACCATCTCATATTCAAGCGGTTATTTTAGCATCTTCCCATGAATTGGTTATGCAAATTCACGGTGAAATTCAAACTTGGTCGCAGGGAAGCGGTATTTCAAGCGCTGCGTTTATTGGCGGAGCAAATATGAAACGGCAATTAGAAAAACTCAAAAAACGTCCTAATATCATTGTTGGTACCCCAGGCCGTTTGAACGAGTTAATTAAAATGAAGAAATTAAAAATGCACGAAGTCAAAACAATTGTGATTGATGAAGCGGATCAATTGTTTGTACCTGAGCATGTTCAAACGGTTCAACAGATTGTAAAAATGGCGTTAAGTGATCGTCAAATCCTAGTCTTCTCAGCTACTGTATCAGAACGTACCAAATCCCTAGCGAAAGATATGATGAACCACCCTCTTGAAATAGAGGTAGGAAGAGACGAACTTCCAGCTTCGAAGGTAGAGCATGTATACATCAAAAGTGAAGCTAGAGATAAAGTGGACGTGCTTAGAAAACTAGTTCGTCAAGAACAAATGAAAGCTTTAGCCTTTTTTAAAGGGATTGATACTCTCATCGAGTTTGAAGAAAAATTAACATTTAAGCGTGTAGAAGCAGGCTCTTTACACAGTGAAACGAAAAAAGAAGATCGTGCTACGACGATTAAAGGGTTTCGAAAAGGAGATTTCCCTGTCTTATTAGCAACGGATGTCGCAGCTAGAGGATTAGACATTAAGGGATTGACGCATGTAATTCACATCGATGTTCCTCAAGATGCAGATCAATACGTACATCGCTCAGGTAGAACAGGCAGATCGGGAGCAGAAGGTACAGTCATTTCTCTTGTGACTGAACGTGAAGAGCGAAATTTAAAACAAATTGCACGTGAACTTCAACTTTCATTAGCGAAAAAAGAACTTTATATGGGTGAAATCGTGGATGAAGGAACAAAAGAGCAGTCCCGTACAGCTAAAAAACCTTCAAAAAAGCCATTTAACAAGAAAAAGAAACAAAAAGGTTGAATGTAAACTAGGTATTCTGCCTTTTTATAACAGCAGTGTCACAACCTAAAAAGCAACGTCTACTGCTTTATTACAGCAGCCTGGCGTTGTTTATTTTCTCTATTTTCTCTGTATAAATAAGTAAAAAAAGAGAAATGTAGATATTTTTTCCTAGGTATGAAAATAGTTTGAATGATGGATTTTGTTTTTTGTAACCTTATTTTAACATTACTTTAAGAGACTTCTAATAAAAGAGGAAGAAGGACGTGGGGACATTTTATGGATGCAATTGATGATCTCTTTGACGACATAGAGCGAAGAAGAAAAAGTAAAGAATATAGTCGAGATGCAGATCAATTAGAATCATATTTACATGAAGTTCAACGTATCATGGAATTTCTTGAAGAGGGTATCTATCTGTTTCAAAATTCGCACCAACAATATGCGTCAGATTGGTCAGGGCGTTCTAAGAGCTCATATGAGGATATTTATAATGATATTACGCAATCTACTTTTCATCTGTACGACGTAAGGGATGAATTGTTTCAAACTTTACGCTTAGAAATTTCACGATTAAGAGAGTTAGCATCGGCGTAATAAATAACATTATCGACTCACTCCTTTAGAAAGTGAGTCTTTCCGTATAGGCTTAAAAAATGTTTGGATGATGACTGAAGGCTTACAAGAGATAGGGGGACGGACATACATGGAGATAAAAGTAAATCCAGAGGTGCTGCAGACATTTGCAGAGCGAATTCATCAGTCTCATTCACAGACGGCTGATGCACTTCAAAAACTAAGCTGGGAAGCTACAAATCTACATTTCTTGTCTGTTGCAGATATTGATAAAGTGCTGGACTTGCAGGAAGAGTTACAGCATATGATTCGCAAACTTGATTCGCTAACGGAAAACGCACATTTATTAGTAAAAGACACTGCAGAACAAATGAGAAAAGCAGATGGAGAGCTAGAAGGCTCTTCAGGCTGGACGGAGTTTTGGTCGAGCGTCTGGAGCGATGGGAGCACCCATTCACAAGATACGTGGAATGATATAAAGAACTTAAAAGAATGGAATACGTATGACAATATGCATAGAACAATTGAAAAACCTTTAGGTACTCTTAATGTTATGTGGAATTCGCTTTCTATGTCTTGGGAAGAAAAAGTAGTGAATGGTTCTACATGCAGTCGAACGGAATTTTTTACTTATGGCGTTATTCAAATGGGGTTGGGCATTTTAAGTCAGGAAATGAATCCTTCAAACATTACGTTTAGTGACAGCACAGAGGAAGTGAAGAGAGAATGAATGAAGTATATGATGGCGCTGGAAGCGAAATGGTACAGTTCCTTACAGGGTTGTCTCAGCAATGAAATATACATTTAACTTATTAGAAAAATCGTTAATTGAAGCAATGAAAGATAATAAGAAAATTGCTCAATTTTATAAAACTTTAATGAATAGCAATTTATGGCTAGTTGTTAGTTCAGAGCATGGAGCATCAGATATATTAATTGCAGAGCACTACGTTCAGACGATGAAAAGCGCAGCGTACCGATATTTACCTGTTTTTTCGTCAAAATATCCGATTGAACAGATGCTGAAAGATGAAAAGACCGTATGCGTATCATTTAAGGATATGCTGCCTGTATTAAATGAAGAAATAGCGATATTACTTAACCCTGACACGCCTCTCTCAAAATTATTCATCCCCGAAGAAATAAGGATGTTAAAAGAAGATCAAAATTATTTTAAGCAGTAGCCAAAGCAATAAAAAGCGCATGTGCTTTTTCAAAGCATGTCTGAATCTTAAATAAATAGAAGATATATAAAGAGGCAGGGCCTTAAATAGGCTCCTGCTTTTTTATTACTAGTAAATAGTTCTATAGATAATGAACAAAAATGTAATTTAATAGTCTTAGAGTTTTTATTTTCCTTTAAATAGGTACCTATAGATTAGATGGAAAAGGTTTAAATGAGAACAAAATCTTGGTTGTTTAGGTTTTATTTGCATTTTTTAGGGGTATTTGTAGATACATATTCTCATTTTTGGAGGCTTTTGCAAGTAACCTTTGACCTTATCACTAGAGTTTCTTACAATAATAGTAAATATATAAACCGAAGGAGAGATATCTATGTCAGGAATTATTCGCGTAACACCAGCAGAGCTTCGCGACATGGCAGGTCGATATACTAACGAAAGCGGTCAAGTCCAAGAATTAGTAAGCCGTCTTGATACAATGAAAAATCAACTTCAAGACATGTGGGAAGGTGCTTCAAGCGAAGCGTTTGCTGCTCAATACGAAGAATTAAAGCCTTCTTTCGTTGAAATGTCTAACCTACTTACAAAGATTGCTAAGCAATTAGATGATTCTGCAAATGTTCTTGAAGATACAGATAACCAAATCGCTAGCCAAATCCGCGGTTAACTTCATCTAATAATCTAAGTGAAGTAATAAAAGGAGCGCCCTATTCTCAAAAGATGAAGGCGCTTTTTCTATGTTTTGAGGTGATGAAACCCTATGTATATAGAAGTAACAGTAGACTTAAAGCACTATACAGGTGATCGGTTCGATTTGCGACTATCAAACTATCATTCACTCAAAAAAGTAGTCGAGATCGTTTGGCAAGCTAAAAAGATTACTCAATCACCAAAGGACGGTGCGTGGATACGTGTTTCAAATAAAAATCTTATTTTCTCGGGAAATGAGACGATGATTAACTGCGGAATTACCACAGGTGATTGTATCGAAATTCTCTAAAGGAGTCTATTAGAATGTCAGAGAAGAAACCGACTTACTTAGAAGAACAGCTCGAAGCTGTAATGACACGTCATAATAATGAATATACATTTGTTTTTCAAAAAGAAAAAATTCGACTTAATCGTTCTGTTGAAATTGAAATGTTAAAGGATGTAAACACGGCTTTTCAAAAAGAAATCATGATGAGCGATGATGAACTTAAAATAACAATTAAGCCTACCTCTGAATTTCAACCTTTTACAGCATTAAGAGGAAAAGAAGAACAGCAAAAGTGGCTGTTTGCAGATCAGCTTATCAAACAAGTAAAGCAGCATTCTTTTTCAAGGCTGCATTTGTTGATTTGTCCAGAAAATATCATTTTTGATAAAAGTTTAAGTCCGGCTTTTTTACATTATGGAGTGAAAGAAAGTTTACCTCCTTATGAGTCTAACGAGGAACAAAGCTTTCAAGAGTTAAAGGCTACGATAGCAGCGGCCGTTGACTCATCGCATACATTTGAACAGTACTTTAAGTTATATGAGACCTTGCAATTAAAAGAAGACGCTAAAAAAATAATGCATATCAGCAATGAGGAAGAGTTGAGTCAATTTGTTCAGCATAAGCTAACCCAAATTGAAAAGCATCAAAAGACACTCGTTCAACTTCCTCAAAAACGCTGGACCATTTTTAAATTTTCATCTGTGGGTATGCTTGTCTTATTAATTCCAGCTCTTATTTATACTTTTTACTCTTACTTTTTTGCTCAGCCGAAACAAGAAGCATTTGTAGAAAGCAACGAATACTTTCTTGAAAAAAACTACAGCAAAGTAGTCGACACACTTGAAGATTATGACATTGAGAGCATGCCTAAAATTGTGCAATACGAAATAGCAACTTCCTATCTTGTTAATGAAAAGTTAGGGGAGGAGCAAAAAGCAAATGCTTTAAAGACTATTACGCTTCAGTCAGATCCTCAGTATTTTGCCTATTGGTTTTACATTGGCCGAGGAGACAACAAAAAAGCGCTAGAAGTCAGCAGGTTGTTAGAAGAACGTTCGTTAATTATCTATGCACTAATGAAATACGAAGGTCAGCTAAAGACAGACAACGATTTAGCGGCTGATAAAAAGCAAGAAGAGCTTGATAAAGTAGCAAACGAACTTGAAGAATTTAAGAAAGAAAATGATCAGCAAGAAGCGGAAGCAGCCAAGCAGCAAGAAGAGAAACAAGCTGAGGAGGCCCAGGCGGCCAAGCAGCAGGAAGAAGAACAGAAAGCTGCAGAAGCCGAGAAAAAGAAACAAGAAGAGCAGAAAAAACAGCAGGAAGATCAATCGAAGTAGGGAGGTAGTTGTATGAATATGCTTTGGGTAGTTAGTGGGCAAACGTATCAGCAGCTGCCTGTAGATTTTAAAACCTTTCGCCAAGCAACGGTAGGAAACACTCAGCATCAAACTTTCACGTTTTCCTATCCGTTTGAGAAGGGGCAAATGACGCTGTCATCTGAAAAGAACGGCCGGCTCTTGATTTCCTACGGAGAAGAAAGGATAGCAGAGCTATCTGTTTCTGAGTCATTTGTATGGCGAGAACAAGGACATGCTTTAACCTTTGTTCTTACAGAGACAGCTGTTAAAGAAGCTGTCTATTATATTGATTACGAATCAGAAGTCTCGTTTTCCACCAGTGATGAAGCAGCTGATGTGTATCAGCAGAAAGAAAAGTGTATAGCAGAGCCAAAAGAAGGATTTTACTTATCAAAGATAAACGGGAAGTGGAAGGTCTTTTATAATCAAGAACCGCTTTATCTTAACGGACACCGACTAGAAGAGAATACGAACCTTCAGCCCGGTGATCTTATTTTATGGTCTTCTATGACCATTCAATTGATCGAAAAAGATTTGCTGAAGATTCAAAGCTGCTACGATTATGCATCTAAGCTTCCAGCTACGGCACAGCCTATTTCTGAAATGAAAAAGAAGTACCCGGTTTATAGAAGGACACCGCGCATGATATATGATTTGCCTAATGATAAGGTGAGCTTATCCTTTCCGTCTCAAGACAATGACGAAAATAACCGAAGCTTATGGCTTACTATTTTACCGCCATTAGTCATGCTTTTAGTCATGGGTACGGTCTCAATTATTCAGCCTAGGGGAATTTTCATTATTATATCTGTCATGATGTTTACGACCACGCTGATTGTATCTACCGTTCAATACTTCAAAGATAAAAAACAGCGCAAGAAGCGGCAGGAGCGTCGTCGCCGAATCTATACAAAGTATCTAGAAAACAAGCGCGAGGAATTACAAGAACTAGTATCAGTTCAACGAGATGTATTATCTTATCATTTTCCGACGTTTGAACGAATGAAATATTTAACAGAACAGATTTCTGATCGAATTTGGGAACGGACTGTAGAAAGCAGTGATTTTTTACAGGTGCGCCTTGGAACAGGAACAGTTCCTGGAAGCTACCAAATTTCTTTGAATAGCGGAGATATGGCTAATCGAGAAATTGATGATTTGCTTGAGCAGTCTCAGCACATGGAAAAGGTCTATCGAGAAGTCAAAAATGCCCCTGTTACCGCTCATTTAGGTTTAGGCTCTATCGGTCTGGTAGGAAAGATGAAAACGGTGAAGAATGAACTGCATCAGCTTGTAGGACAGCTGGCATTTTCCCACAGTTATCATGACGTAAGATTCGTATTCATTTTTGATGAAGAAGAATATAAAGAGTGGGAATGGATGAAATGGCTTCCTCATTTTCAGTTTCCGCATTCTTTTGCGAAAGGTTTCATCTATAATGAACAAACGAGAGATCAGCTTTTATCTTCTATTTATGAAATGCTGAGAGAACGCGATTTAGATGAAGCAAAAGGAGAAGGGGTTTTCTTGCCTCACTTTGTTTTTATTATTACGAATCAGCAGTTAATTGCAGATCACGTTATCTTAGAGTATTTAGAAGGATATCATCCTCACCTTGGGTTTTCTGCGATATTTGCGGCAGAGACAAAGGAAAGCTTAACGGAGCATATTCATACACTCGTCCGTTATATTAACGAATCCGAGGGGGATATATTAATTCAAAAGCAAAAAGCTGTGAATATTCCATTTCAGCTTGATAAACACACGCTTGATTATAATGAAAGATTTGCAAGGATGCTGCGGACATTGGATCACCAAGTTGGCATGACCAACTCAATTCCAAATAGCGTTTCATTCTTAGAATTATTTAAAGCAAGAGAAATTGGTGAGTTGGATATCGTGCAAAGGTGGCAAAGCAATGAATCAGCTAAGTCGCTAGCAGTTCCTATTGGGTTAAAAGGAAAAGAAGATATTGTTGAATTAAATCTTCATGAAAAAGCTCACGGCCCTCATGGATTACTTGCAGGTACGACGGGGTCAGGGAAAAGTGAATTCTTACAAACGTACATTCTTTCTCTAGCGGTGAATTTCCACCCCCATGAAGTCGCGTTTTTATTGATTGACTATAAGGGCGGAGGAATGGCTCAGCCGTTTAAAAACATGCCTCATCTGCTTGGAACCATTACAAACATTGAAGGAAGTAAGAATTTTAGTACAAGAGCCTTAGCTTCTATTAAAAGTGAATTAAAGCGACGCCAGCGCTTGTTTGATAGATATGAAGTGAATCATATTAATGATTATACAGATTTATATAAACAAGGGGTGCCAGAAGAACCTCTTCCGCATTTATTTTTAATTTCGGATGAATTTGCCGAGCTAAAAAGTGAAGAACCAGAGTTCATTCGCGAATTAGTCAGCGCGGCGCGCATTGGGCGTAGTCTAGGCGTTCATTTAATTTTAGCTACGCAAAAGCCAGGCGGTGTTATTGACGATCAAATTTGGAGTAATGCGCGCTTTAAAGTAGCTTTAAAAGTCCAAGATGCCGCTGACAGTAAAGAAATCTTAAAAAATGCGGACGCTGCTTCTATTACGGTGACGGGCCGAGGCTATCTGCAGGTTGGAAATAATGAAGTGTATGAACTGTTTCAGTCAGCTTGGAGCGGCGCGCCGTACATGGAAGATACGTATGGGGCTGAAGATGAAGTCGCCGTTGTCACAGATCTCGGGTTGATTCCTTTATCTGATGTATCTACTCAGCAGACGTCATCTAAACAAGCGGAAGTAGAAATTGATGTTGTGGTGCAAAAAATTGAAAAAACGCAGCAGGAATTAGGTATCAAAAAATTAAATAGTCCATGGCTGCCGCCTCTTAGAGAGAGATTGCTTCGCAGTGAGTACAAAGAGAAGCGAGACGGCGTATTCCCAATTGGCTTAATTGATGAACCGGAAAAGCAAAGTCAAACGGTATATAACTACCATCTGATGGACGATGGGAATATTGGTATATTTGGGTCATCGGGCTACGGTAAATCGTTTACAGTCATGATGTTGCTTCTTAGTCTAGCTGAAAGACAGAGCCCGGAGCAGCTTCATTATTACATTTTTGACTTTGGAAACGGCACGCTGCTGCCGCTTCGTCAGCTGCCTCATACGGCGGATTATTTCTTAATGGATCAAATGCGTAAAATTGAAAAATTCATGACGATTATCAAACAAGAAATCGCAAGGCGAAAGCAGTTATTTCAACAGCAGGAAGTTAGCAATATCAAAATGTATAATGCTCTAAGTTCAGAAGAGCTTCCTCTAATTTTTATCACGATTGATAATTTTGATCTTGTCAAAGAAGAAATGCAAGATCTAGAAATGCAGTTCACACAGCTCGTGCGTGATGGCCAGTCTTTAGGGATTTATATGATCTTTACCGCGACGCGCGTGAATTCTATTCGTCAGTCACTTATGAATAACTTGAAAACGAAGGTTGTTCATTATTTAATGGATCATTCAGAAGCGTATTCTATTTTAGGACGTACGCCGTATGCGCTAGAGTCTATTCCAGGCCGGGCTATTATCAAAACGGATCAACCTTATTTTGCGCAGCTGTTTTTACCTGCGGGAGGAAAAGATGATTTTGAAATTTTTGATGCAGTTAAGCTGCACATTCAACGATTAAAGAATCAATATGCTGATGCTATTGTTCCGGAGCCTGTACCAATGCTGTCATCGAAACTTGTACTTGTCGAGTTTATGACAGACAGAAGGGTTATTCGGGAAAAAGGAGTCATTCCTCTTGGATTAGATGAAGAGTTTGTTCGACCGGTGCATATGAACTTTACGAAAAATAAGCATTGCATCGTCATGGGGCAGACGCAAAAAGGAAAGACAAATGTAGTGAAGGTCATACTGCAAACAGCGCTTGAACAAGGCGTGAAGCAAATCGGACTATTTGATTCGGTTGACCGCGGTTTATCAAGCTATGCAGGTGAAGATGAAGTTGTTTACATGGAAACAAAAGAACAGATTATCGACTGGCTTGATTTAACTGAAGAACGATTGCAGCGACGTGAAAATAAGTATTTGGAAGCAGTGCAGGCAGGAACGGTACACAGTCTTTCATTTGCCCCGATCATGCTTGTAGTAGACGGATTTGTAAGATTCCAGCAAAACTTAGACAGCGTCCTGCAGGATCGTATTACAAAATTGATGAAAAATTATAGTCACCTGGGCTTTAACTTGATTGTTGCAGGGAACAACAATGAGTTTTCGAAAGGATTTGACGCGTTAACAACAGAAGTGAAGCAAATTAGCCAAGCCGTGTTGCTGATGAAGAAAACGGATCAAAGCTTATTTACACTTCCTTATGATCGAAAAGAAGCCGACGTTAACCCTGGCTTCGGTTATTATATTAAAAGTGGAAAAGAAACAAGAATTCAAATCCCGCTATGTGTAAGTGAAAGGAAGATCTTAACATGACCGAACAGCGTAAGTATACACTTAAAGTCATATTAGCTGTTGTTTTAATTTTGGCTCTTCCTTCTTTCTTTTTCCAGTATATTGGAGACAACCCGCTGCAAGTCACAGAAAACTCAACAAGAACGATTGCGGTTGTTAACGAAGATAATGGAGTAAAAGAAAATAGTGAAAAAGCGATAGAGTTTGGGGAAAAAGTGACTCCTCTTTTACAGGAGGGGTCAGATTATCAATGGACTGTGCTTGGACGAAGCGCAGCTACAAGCGGTTTACAGAATGGGAAATATGACGCGGTTATCTATATTCCCTCGACTTTCTCACAAAATATTTTATCGTATCAGGAAAAAAGCCAGAAAAAGCTACTTTGGAATACAAAGTTCAAAGTCAGCTTAACGCAGTTAATAAGGAAAAAGTAGTAGGGGAATTAGAAGATGCTACTACAAAGGTTAATAATGAAATGTCCTCTTTGTACTGGAGTTATGTATCACAGGAAGTGGATAAGGTACGCGGACAGTTCGATAAAATTCTAAATAAAGAAATCGCCTTTCAAAAAACAATGGTCGCTTTTTATAAACCGAATTCAAAAGATTTAGCAGGTGAATTGAATGATCAAAAGAAAATTCTTCAGCAAATCCAAGATAATGTAAATAAAGCAGAAAAAGGTTCTAGCGACAGACAAGGCGACGTAGAACAGGTTGAAAAGAATTTAAACAGCTTCATTGAATATGTAAATCAATATCAAACATATCAAGAAACACAGAAACAAATGCTTGAAAAAACGCAGGCCCAAAGCGTCGCTGCGATTCAAGAAGGGTTGTCTTCCCTTGAATCTAATCAGCCAAGTTCTAAGAAAAATTTTAATGAGCAGGCCAATCAAGTGTTTAGTGGCTTATCTTCCATTCAACAGCAGCTGGATCAAAATCAAAAAGCCGTCGGAGAACTTGGAGACCAACAAGCGGATAACGTCAGTGAACAAGAAAAAGCTCTGCAAGATTTGAACGGCCAAATAGTCAGTTCATATAAACAGCAGTCTGAGCAAACAACACTAAATCAAATTGAAAGTAAGCTAAAGCCGCTTCGTGCGCAGCTAGAGACAGCTTCATCAAATGAGGGTGGCGGAGGCTCAACGGATTCAGGAGAAGACGGCGAAACTCAGCCAGATCCAAATCAAGGCGGAGAGACGCCACCGGACCCTGGGGAAGGTGACGGAACTCAGCCAGATCCGAATCAAGATGGAGAGACCCCGACGGATCCTGGAGAAGATGATGGAACTCAGCCAGATGCCGGTCAAGGCGAAGGAACGTCAGAACCAATTAAAGTGGATTTATCTCAGCAAACAGCAAAGCTTGATGATATATCAAAAGGGCTTGAAGACTTAGAACAGCAGCTCCAAGGAATGATGAACGAAACACCTGAAGCGCCTGAAGCACCTGAAGCACCTGAAGCACCTGAGGGAACGGAAACGCCTGAAACGCCTGAAACACCGGACACACCGGATGCATCAGGTACATCCAATGCTGTGAAAAGTGCGCTTGAAAAAGTGGCTAATCTGAAAACACAGGTACAAGCAGTCAAAGATGAGCTGCAAAATGTAACAGTTCAACCGGAAGCTTCAGGAGAAAATACGGATGCGCTGAAGCAGATAATTGCCAGTTTGGAAGCAGACGTTAAGTCTTTGACAGCACAGAAAAACAAAGCAGAGCAAGACTTAGAAGAAGCAACCAAGTCGTCGAGCGGTCAAATTGCTAAGCTTCAAGAAGAAAATGAACGATTAAAAAAAGAGAATGAAAAGTTGAAAGAAGACGGCAAAAAGCCTTCTAAAGGTAGTGTGGATGTAGAAAATCTCATTACGATGATTAAAAACAAAGAAGATAAAATCTTATCTTCTCCAAACCTTTCAGCTTCTCGCAAGGAAAAGCTAAGCAATACATTCTCAGGTAAGATTCAAAGCAGCAGTGCAGAAGATCTGCTAAAGTACTACGGTGATTTATCGCAGTATGATTTGACTTTAGCTCAAGTAGGAAATACAGACATACAGAACAGCGTCCTTAACAATGACTCTATTAAAGGAAGTTTGCAGCAGGCTTTAGCTGGCACCGTCTCTTCTCAAGATGCACGTAAGCAAATCCAACAAAACCTGTCTCTAACAAAAGAAGAGTTAGCACAGTTCCAAAATTCAGAGCAAGATTTTGCTGACCAGTATGGACAAACAGTTGATGCTGAACAAGCATCTATTATGGAAGAGCTATCAGCTATTCAAGAAAAAGCAAATGCAATGAATCAAGAGCTTCAATCTAGCGCAGGTGAAGATCAAGCATTAGAAAAGAAAGAAGCTCCGGACGTAACGGGCTTAATGACGCTGCAGCAAAGTATGGGTCAAGAGTTGAAAGGAATGAACGAACTCATTTCATCTTTAGGTGAAAGACAAGCTAATGTTGTCACATACACCGATGAATTGCAGAAGCGTGTAAATGAAGTCCAGGATAAAGCTGACACGCTTAACAGCAAGTGGGCCCAAAACGTGGATTCAACGAAGTTGGTTCGCGGCCAGGTATACCGTCTGTTAAATAATACATTAGTAGATGGACAGAATAATGATTACGTTTATCATTATTTAGCGAATCCTCTTCAAGTAAGCGGTGAAGTGCCGGCTGAAAAAGTAAAAGAGGTTCCACCGGTTGTCATTTTGGTTATTATCTTAATCAGCAGCTTACTAATTGGCTATTTCAGTCAATACTACCGACACGCACCTATGCTTGTAAAAGGTACGCTGTTTGGGTTATTAAATTTGATTGTAGGGTTAATGGTAAGTATCTTTAGCCTTAACATTTATTCGTTATCGGGAGACCGGGCAATGGAATGGTCAATCTTTACGATCGTCTTATTGCTTGCTTCATCTACACTTGTACGTATTGCTTTCTTATTAGGAAGCTTCGCTGGATGGGTGACGACAGTAGGGTTGATTTTATTTTATATTACCCCGCTTCTTAACTTATCTATGCCAAACTTTAATTACGAAGATCCAGTATCTAAAGTATATATGTCAATTCAATATGATACGCAGTCTCTGTTTGGACAGGCGCTTATTGTATTACTGGGGATGACTGCCGTTTTAAGTGTTCTGCCATCTATTATTCGTGCTTTAAAGACGACTAAAGAGGTCGAAAATGATGAAACCTATAGTGCTTAATAAGAAGATTGGAAGTATTGTTCTTATTTTTTCACTTCTTTGTTTCCCTATAGCAGCAGCGGCTGAAGCTGATGACGGAAACGTTGAAGAGATTAAACCAAATGTATATAAAGATGATCCGATTAACTTGGACCCCGAATCTTTGCTGGAAAATAAAAAAGAAGTAGGAAATATTCCGGAGGAAATAAAGGATCTTACATTTGAAAAAGAGGAAGATGCAGAGAAAGAGAGCTTAAAAGAAAGTCTTTTTGCGAACGCATCAGCTGAAGATAATACAATTTCTGCGAAAGCAAAAGAATATAACTTGTTTTCTTCTAAAAACACTTACTACAAGAAAGATCGAACAGAACAAACTGCTTCTGAAAAGTCATCAGACCTACAATGGTTTTATTTATTATTGATTGGTGTGGGGGTTGTTGTATTATTTGCGGTTTTAATACCGCGCATTAGTCCTCAGCCTTCTGTAAAAAAATGAAAAAACCTCGCTGTTAATCAACAGCGAGGTTTTTTTCGTATAGACGCAAGCTTATAGGCGGCGGAAGCCTTCTTCAAACAAATAATCTTCTGCTTCTTCGTAAGATAGAAATGCTGCCTCTAAGTTCAATCCAGAATAAACATTCCACAGGTCATCTTCATGAACAAGTAAAAGCGTTGCATTGTCTGGGCCGTTCCAGCGCTGTTCATTTCCATTCCCTACAATAGCTTCTTCTCTAGCTGTATCAGGAAGGGTAGACAAAGATTCAATAGAAGCTTCAATAATTGAGCGAAGCTCTTCTTCTGTATAATCACGGATATTTACAAGACCTTTGTCATTTGTTTCATATCCTTTTAAAAACCCTGCATATACAAATCCATTTCCGTTAGGATGCAGATGATGCACAACAACCGTTTTATCGTACACGCTTTCTTCATAATGAAAATTCACGCGTCCTAAAGATACATCTTTTCGATGCAGCTCTGGAAACGATGAAATAATAGCTAATTTTTCGTCAAAACTAAGCATAGACAATCCTCATTTCTATTTAAATCATTTCATTTTCTGAAATGGTATAAGCTCTTTTACGATTCGGTTGATTATACCATATATAAAGAAAGACACATAATGCTTTTTCCAATGTGGACTTTTAAAAATATAACCCTTCGCATAAAGTGGCCGTCACTGTAAAGAAGAATACATCTTTTTCACTATAAAACTTAACAAAAAAGAGGCAGGGAATTCACAGTGAAAAAATAATATAAAGAGGTGGAAGAAAACTAGTTTTCAAACCTATCATAAGGAGGAATAAAAAAGTGAAATTATACGCTCTGTGTAAAAAAACATGGGCAATGCCCCTGCTTGTTTTTGTTCTTTTAGTGAGCTTAACTCCTGTTAGTCAAGCAGCCGCATTTTTATCTGTTGCACAAGCTCTTGAGAATCAAAACAACAGTGTACAAACGGTTAAAGGATATGTAGTAGGTCAACCTACAGGCACATCTACAGTTATTACGAGCAATTACCCAAACGATTATGCACTTGCTCTTGCTGACAGTGCAAATGAAACCAATACAGACAAGATGGTGTACGTTCAAATTTCTTCAAATTTGCGAAGTACATTTGGACTTCAAAGTCACTCGGAGTTAAAAGGGAAAAGTCTTACTGTTAAGGGCACACTCACTCCTTATTTTTCACATCCAGGAATAAAATCAGTTACTTCTATCAGTACAGAAACAGGAGGAACTGATCCTACTCCAGATCCCACAGAGCCAACCGTTCCAGTAGAAGACTATTATCGTACCGCAGCTGGAAAAACAGGAAATACCTTAAAGACAGAGCTTCATAACATTATTGATCATCACACAGAACTGTCGTATTCAGCCGTATGGGAAGCTTTAAAGAGAACGGATGAAGATCCAGCTAACGCAAATAACGTTATTTTGCTCTACACGGGGCGTTCACAGGCTAAGAGTACAAATGGAGGCGGAGTGGACGATTGGAATCGTGAGCACGTCTGGGCAAAGTCTCACGGGGATTTTGGAACAGCTATGGGACCTGGAACAGATCTTCATCACTTACGTCCAACCGATGTGTCTGTAAACAGTACGAGAGGAAACTTAGATTTTGATAACGGAGGGACGGAACATAGCGAAGCACTCGGAAATTATTTTGACAGTGATTCATGGGAACCTCGAGATGAAGTAAAAGGCGACGTGGCTCGTATGTTGTTTTATATGGCCGTGCGCTATGAAGGCGATGTAAGTGATGAGCCTGACTTAGAACTTAATAACACAGTAAATAATGGCACTGCTCCTTATCACGGGAAATTATCTGTGCTTCTTCAATGGAACGCCCATGATCCAGTAGATGATCGAGAACGACGTAGAAATGACATTATTTATTCAGACTATCAGCATAATCGCAATCCGTTTATTGACCATCCTGAATGGGTGAATGAGATTTGGAACTAATGAAGGAGGCGTCCTGGCGGGGCGTCTTTTTTTATAAAAGAAAAGGGAAAAAACTAAAATCCGCCGAATACCTATAGTTGATTTTGAAAAAAATGGAGGGAAGCTATGAAACAGCTATGTAAAAAAGGATTGGCTTTTATTTTAATGCTCATTTTTGTTAACGCTTTCATTTTGAATCCACTTAACGGAGCGGCTGCCGTAGATGGAAAATCAATGAATCCAGGTTACAAAACCTATTTAATGGCGCCTTTAAAAAAGGTAACAGACTATACAACATGGGAAGCGTTTGAGAACGATTTACGCAAAGCGAAACAAAATGGATTTTATGCAGTGACAGTAGACTTCTGGTGGGGAGATATGGAGAAAAACGGCGATCAGCAGTTCGATTTTTCCTATGCGCAGCGCTTTGCTCAAGCTGCTCGTAATGCAGGTATAAAGATCGTTCCTATTATTTCTACTCATCAGTGCGGAGGCAATGTAGGAGATGATTGTAACGTTCCGCTCCCATCTTGGGTATGGAACTTAAAAAGTGATGACAGCCTTTACTTTAAATCTGAAACAGGAACGATAAATAAAGAAACGCTAAGCCCTCTTGCAACAGACGTTATTTCTAAGCAATACGGTGAGCTCTACACGGCATTTGCGCAAGCGTTAGCACCTTATAAAGACGTGATTGCTAAAATCTATTTATCAGGAGGACCTGCAGGTGAAATTCGTTATCCGTCCTATACAGCAGCAGACGGAAACGGCTATCCGTCTAGAGGGAAATTTCAAGTGTATACGAACTTTGTCAAAAGCAAGTTTCAATCATATGCTTTGACTAAATACGGTTCACTCACCGGCGTTAATCAAGTGTGGGGAACCAATTTAACGTCTGCATCGCAAATTTTACCGCCATCAGATGGCTATCAGTTCTTAAAAGATGGTTATTCAACAGCTTATGGAAAAGATTTCTTAGCATGGTATCAAGGAGCTTTGGAAGATCACACAAAACGTATTGGACAGTTAGCTCATCAGGCTTTTGATTCCACCTTTAACGTACCAATCGGTGCAAAAGTGGCGGGAATTCATTGGCAGTATAATAATCCGACGATTCCTCATGCTGCAGAAAAACCTGCTGGATATAATGATTACAACGCGCTTTTAGATGCGTTTAAAACAGCTAAATTAGATATAACGTTTACGTGCTTAGAAATGACGGACAGCGGAAGTTATCCAGAATATTCTATGCCAAAAACGCTTGTACGCCAAGTAGCAGGTATTGCGAATGCAAAAGGAGTTGTTTTAAATGGGGAAAATGCTTTAACCATAGGCAGTGAAGATCAATATAAAAAAGCAGCTGAAATGGCCTTTAACTATAATTTTGCGGGATTTACTTTGCTTCGTTTCTACGATGTAATTAATAATGATACGCTTATGGGGCAATTTAAAAATACGTTGGGCGTTACACCGGTTGCGCAAACGGTTGTAGTAAAAAATGCGCCAACTGCATTAGGAGAAACGGTTTATATTGTTGGAGACAGAGCTGAGCTAGGTCAGTGGGGTACGTCTATTTATCCAATTAAATTAACATACAATTCATCTACAGCTGATTGGAGAGGCACAGTCTATTTTCCTGCGAGTCAAAATGTTCAATTTAAAGCAATTGTGAAGAGAGCTGATGGATCGTTAAAAGCATGGCAGCCTTCGCAGCAATATTGGAGCGTGCCGTCAACAACAACGACTTATACAGATAATTGGTAAAACAAAGCCGCATAGCAAACGCTATGCGGCTTTGTTTTGAACACAAGAATTATTTCCAGTTCGCTTGAATAAATTCATCTCGACCAGACTTAGCACGGTCTTCTTTATAATGCTTTGGATTTTTCTTGTGGAAATCTTGGTGATACTCTTCGGCTTCATAAAACGTAGAGGCAGGAAGAATGCTTGTTACGATTGGTTTTTTAAAACGTCCGCTTTCTGCGACCTCTAGCTTCGTCTCTTCAGCTGCTTGTTTTTGGCTGTCGTTATGGTAAAAAATTGCTGTTCGATATTGCGAGCCGCGGTCTTGAAATTGACCTCCGTCATCTGTTGGATCAATTTGCGGCCAATAAAGATCTAATAAACGTTTATAGGGAAACACTTCGGGGTCAAATGTGATTTGAACCACTTCGTAGTAACCGCTTGTTCCAGATTTTACTTGCTCATAAGTAGGGTTATCCACAGTTCCCCCCATATATCCTGATACAATGCCGTGAATACCTTCTAGCTCTTCAAAAGGTGTAACCATACACCAGAAACATCCACCTGCAAATGTAGCTTTTTCCATACGTAATCCCTCACTTAATCCGTTGTTATGAAGGGTATTATAACAAATTTATATTGAAACAGCTAGAAAAGGGTTTGTAGTCTGTGTAAAAGCTGTGGATATTCATCTTTATCCACAGCTTTTACACAATAAACTCGACTGTTTTGAAGATTGAAAAATGAAGGAGAGAATAAAGAAAAAATGATAGAATAGATAAGATGTATATATCGATTTAGAAGAAATTGTACAACAGAAGTACAATCTACGGACTGGACTTTGGGGTGCTGATGGCATCTAGATAAATAAAGTTAGTACGTTAGTAACAAGAGGTAAGAAACAGCATATTCATGCTGTTAAATAAATATACAAAGATAATAGGAGAGTTGAATATGTTACAAGATAATCTCATCCTAGAACACTATGGATTAAACGAATTAAATTTTGATACGATCAAAAGCTACCGGGATCGGTTTGCTGAAGTAAAACCAGCTCATCCTTGGAATGCGCTTGAAACAAAGGAGTTTTTATACAAAGTAGGAGCTTGGGGAAAGGTTAGAGATACCCATAAAGAAGGAGTCACACTCGCAGGCCTGCTTTTATTCAGTGAAGAACGGATTATCACAGAAGTTTTACCCCAATACTTTTTAGAATACCGGGAAAGTAAAGGAAACGAAGAATGGACAGAGCGCTTTACCTCTCAAGACGGGACGTGGTCAGGAAATATTTTTGATTTTTATTTTCATATTCATGAAATTGTTCGTAATAGCGAACCTCAGCCGTCAATCGCTTCCTCTTTAACAGAAGTTTTGATTAATATGCTTATTCATGCAGATTATAATGGCGAGGGCGGCGTTATTTTAGAAAAGCGATCTTCACATTACGTTTTTTCTAATCCAGGTCTTTTGTTAGTACCTACAGATTCAGTTTTTAGCAATACCGTTAGTCAGCTTCGAAACCCAAATATCGTTAAGCTATTCAGTTTACTAGGGCTATGTGAACGTTCGGGCTCTGGTTTGAAAAAAGTAAAGCAAAATTGGAGCCTGCATCATTATAAAACGCCAGCTATTGATCAAGATGTTTCTATGCATCGTACAGTGGTCACGTTATCTCTGTCCACTCAAGAAAGACAGGTAAGTTCTTCTGAAAAAGACACTTACAATACGTCCATAACCGATTTGGGAAATAATTTTAAAGATGTCGAAAAACATCAAAATACACCTGAAAACGATGTCGAAATTGACTCCTATAATAAAAATAGATACTCCTATAATAAAGGCTTAATAGAGGAGTTTAAGTCATACAATAACGATGTTAACTCCTGTAATAAAGAAGATAACTGCTATAATAACGAAATAAACTTATATAATAGCGATGTTAACTCCTATAATAATAATCATAACTCCTATAATAACGAGCAAGAAGAGGATTCTTCTAATTTGGTAAATGTAGAGAATATTGATACGAAGCTATGGGATATTGCCGCGCTGGCTCGTGAAAAAAAACGGCTTTCGCCGAATCAGATGGAACATATTATTCTTGAGTTATGTAAAGAAAAACCGCTCATGCTTAAAGAGTTTGCTTATTTACTAGAAAGAACGCCGGATGGAGTACGTAATAATTATTTAACAAAGCTATTACGAAAAGGACAATTACAGTTGAAATATCCAAATCAGCCAAACCATCCAAAACAGGCATATTTATTTAATAAGAAAGATATAGAGAAATAAATCAAGCAACCGATAGAACATATAGAGATTAAGCTGCAAAAAATTGATAAGGAGGAGTTTGCTAAAAGCTACAGATTTAAGGGGGAAATTCACCATAAAGTTGTGCCAAGCTGTCAGACTCTCTTTATATGAGTTCTGGCTCGTATAAAGGAGGAAAAAGAGTGTGAAAAGCAAGTGCGTTCTTATTTTTCTGGTGGTTGTATGGCTGTTTAATATGGGTAAAGGAATAGGATGTGGATCAAAGGTGAATGCAGAGATGAATATACCGCTGTCGACGTGGGTGTGGGATACAAAGAAATGGATGCTGAACCAAGAAGCTATCCTCGAAAAGCTTCAAGAAAAAAAGGTGACAAACGTTTATTTACAAATTGATATTCATCTTTCACCTTCCGTATATAGGCATTTTATCCAACGAGCACAAGCCCAGGGCATAAGTGTTTACGCACTTGACGGCGCTCCTTATTGGATAGGGCCTTCTGGTATAGAAGAGCAGGAAGCATTTTTTAATTGGATAACAGCTTACCAAGCAGAAGCAGACGAGCAACAGCAATTTTCAGGGGTTCATTTGGATGTAGAGCCTTATTTGTATAAAAGTTGGGAAAATAATCGCGCGAAAAGTATTCTGCAGTATCAATATGTTATTTCTCAAGCCGCTGTACAGTCTCATGAGTTACACTTGCCGCTTGCTGTAGATATACCGTTTTGGTTTGACGAAGTTCCATTCAAAAATAGCAATGGTTCCGGTTCGCTGGGGTGGTGGGTTATTCAGTACGCTGATGAGGTCACAATTATGGCGTACCGAAACCAAGCAGATAAAGAAAACGGTATTACTGAAATAACAGAAAATGAACGCAAGTGGGGACGTGTACTATCCACTCGGATTGAAATAGGGGTAGAAACGATGGCTACGGATGAAGGAGAATACATTTCTTTTTCTGCTAAAGGAGAAGAAAAGATGATGCAAGAGCTGGGTATGTTGCTTACAAAGTGTCAAGCTGAAAATCCTCCAAGCAGTATAGCTGTTCATTATTTTGATAGCTGGCTACAGATGAAGCCATGACAACGAAAAGACCGCTGCATCGCTGCAGCGGCCTTTTTGGGTTTAGGGAGTATAGATACAATATAGCCATTTTCTTAAAGGACTATACATAAAAAAAGTAACCATTTAAAAAATGGCTACTCACACAAAGGGGGGGAACTTAATCTTATCATTCCCACTTTTTCTAAAAGATATGCCTCTTTTAACCCGTTTTTTTAAAATAATTTAGTCGTCCAAGATTCGCAGTTCCACACGTCTGTGACAACATCTTGATAAAATTCAGGTTCGTGGCAAATAATTAAGATACTTCCTTTGTATTCTTTTAAAGCTCGTTTTAATTCATCTTTCGCATCTACATCTAAGTGGTTTGTAGGCTCATCCAGTACAAGAATATTGGTTTCATTGTTAATCAGCTTACATAGACGAACTTTTGCTTTTTCTCCACCGCTTAGAACTTCTACTTTACTTTCAATATGTTTTGTTGTTAAGCCGCATTTAGCTAAAGCTGCACGAATCTCGTATTGGGTAAAGTGGGGAAACTCATTCCATACTTCTTCAATACATGTATTGTAATTAGCCGTTTTGATTTCTTGTTCAAAATAGCCAATATGCTGGTAATCTCCTTTTTCTACAGAGCCTGAAATCGGTTTGATTTCTCCTAAAATACTTTTTAAAAGAGTTGTTTTCCCGATTCCATTTGCTCCTACAAGGGCAATCTTTTGGCCTCGCTCCATTTTTAAATTCAGTGGCTTAGAAAGCGGCTCTTCGTATCCAATGACTAAATCAGATGTTTCAAAAATTAATTTGCTTGAAGTACGAGCACCCTTAAAGTTAAACTCTGGTTTTGGACGCTCCTGAGCTAGTTCAATTACTTCCATTTTATCGAGCTTTTTTTGACGGGACATGGCCATATTTCGTGTCGACACACGGGCTTTGTTTCTCGCTACGAAATCTTTTAAATCTGCCATTTCTTGCTGTTGTTTTTTATAAGCTGCTTCAAGCTGCTGTTTTTTCATCTCATATACTTTCATAAAATCGTCGTAGTCTCCTACATAGCGATTTAACTCTTGGTTTTCCATATGATAAATTAAATTGATCACGCTATTTAAAAATGGAAGATCGTGAGAAATTAAAATAAACGCATTTTCATATTCTTGCAAGTAGCGTCGCAGCCACTCAATATGCTGTTCATCCAAGTAGTTTGTAGGCTCATCAAGTAAAAGAATTTCTGGTTTTTCAAGCAGCAGTTTGGCTAATAATACTTTCGTACGCTGTCCGCCGCTTAAATCCTGTACATCGCGATCTAAGCCGATATCTTCTAATCCTAATCCGCGTGCAATTTCTTCGACTTTTGCATCGATAACGTAAAAGTCATTGTTTGTTAAGAGGTCTTGAAGCGTACCGACTTCTTCTAATAGTTTTTCGAGTTCTTCTGGTGATACCTCCGCCATTTTCTCATAGAGGCCATTCATTTGAGCTTCTAAATCAAATAAGTATTGAAAAGCACTTTTTAGTACATCACGAATAGAAAGGCCGCGCTCTAATGCTGTGTGCTGATCTAAATAGCCGACGCGCACTTTTTTAGACCATTCTACTTTTCCAGCATCCGGTTCTAGTTTGCCTGTAATGATGTTCATAAATGTTGATTTACCTTCGCCGTTTGCTCCAATTAAGCCGACGTGTTCACCTTTTAACAATCGAAATGATACATCGTTAAAAATCGCACGGTCACCAAAACCATGGCTTAGATTTTTTACGTTTAATACACTCATGCTGACACACCTTTTCTTTTAAAATATCTATCGTACGTTTCGTTATAAACAAATTGATTCATAACGATTATAGCGAACTTATATACATAAATCCATATGAGTTTTCCAGCCTTGAAAGTCATATAAAATTCACTCGCGTCTTCCTTTCACTTCATTCATACTATATATATCAATGTAGAAAATCCTTCATGACGAAGGGACGGTTATATCGAATCATTCAAATAGAGTATATAGAAGAATAAAAAGGCAGGGGGAAAAGAAATGAACATTCATACGATACTAGTGGCAGGAAGAATGCATAAAGAGCTGGAGGAGATAATCAAACAAAAGCAGCTGTCTCAGACGTTTCGATTTATGGAAGAGCAAGACGTTACAATTGAAGATTTAAACTGGGCTGACGCGCTTTTATCCTTCGGTCCAACAAATTGCTTTGAAGACCATAGCTTTAAATGGATTCATTCTCTCGGCGCAGGAGTCGATCGGTTCTTAGAAAGCGGTAATTTGAAAAAGAGTGTGATGTTAACACGTACGGTTTGTTCATTCGGTCAGCGAATCAGTGAATATTGTCTTAGCTATATGCTAGCTGAACTTCAGCACCATGCACAGTTTCAGCATCAGCAAAAACAAAAGCAGTGGAAAGTGGTAGAGCCTAAGCAGCTTTCTACTCAAACGGTCATAATTTACGGAACAGGTGAAATCGGCGGGCGTCTTGCAGCCGTTTTAAAATCTTTTGGTGTACGAGTAATTGGTGTATCTAAAAGTGGGAATGAAAAGCCGTCATTTGATCAAGTGGTCTCGGTTTCGAAGGAAAAAGAATTGCTAAAAGAAGCCGATTGGATTATTAGTACAATGCCGTTAACACATGAAACAAAAAGCTACTTTGATCCAAAATGGATGAATTTAGTTGAAAATGCATACTTTATAAATGTTGGACGAGGAGCAACTGTAGATGAAAATGCGTTAGTAGAGGCTATTGAGCAAAAACGTATTCGAAAAGCATACATAGACGTGTTGGAGCATGAGCCGTTAACGAAAGAATCTTCTTGGTGGGATCATTCAAACATCATCATAACACCTCATATTTCAGCGGTGACTACGCCTGAAGAAGCCGTCGAGTGCTTTGTTGAAACGCTGCAAAAAGTTGAGCAAGGCGAATTGCCTTCTAACTTGGTTAATATTGAAAGAGGCTATTAAAGCATTATGATGCGCGTTTCCGCTACGAGAATGGTATACTGAAACTTGCTTTTCTTGAACGAAAAGAATGAAATCTGTTCTTCTAGGGGGAACAAACGTTGAAGCAAGAAGAATTATTTGAACAAGCATGTGTATTTATAGAGACGTGTTACGCTGAACTTGAAAAAAGCGAAGCGGATAAAAACAAGCGGTTAAAAGAAATCCATCAGCAAATTATGTCAATCGGACATTATGATCATACATTTGAAGAGTTAGAGCACGGAGCTCGTATGGCTTGGAGAAACAGCAATAAATGTATCGGCCGACTATTTTGGCACTCGCTCAATGTATTTGATAAGCGAGATGCGAACACAGTTGAAGAGGTAAGAGACGCCCTGTTTCACCATATTGAATATGCAACAAATGACGGGAAAATCCGACCCACTATTACGGTGTTCAAACCGAAAATGAAAGCAAAAGAGCCGGTTAGAATATGGAATCATCAGCTAATCCGCTATGCGGGATATGAGACGGAATACGGTACGGTAGGAGATCCTGATTCTATTGCGTTCACGGAGGTTTGCCGAAATTTGGGGTGGGAAGGTGAGAGAACTCACTTTGATGTTCTTCCTCTGGTACTGCAAGTGAATGAAGATTCACCTCGATGTTTTGAGATTCCAAAACACTTAGTGAAAGAAGTAGCGATTACGCATCCAGAACTTCCTGAATTTGAAGACTTACAGTTAAAATGGTACGCTGTCCCGATGATTTCAGATATGAAGCTAGAAATTGGAGGGATTGATTACGTCGCAGCACCGTTTAATGGATGGTACATGGGGACTGAGATTGGGGCGCGAAATTTAGCGGATACGTATCGCTATAATCAACTTCCAAAAATAGCTTCTCTGATGGGATTGAATATGGATTACAACGCGACGCTTTGGAAGGACAAAGCTCTTGTTGAATTAAATGTTGCAGTGCTTTCTTCTTTTAAACGAGAAGGCGTTAGCATTGTAGATCATCACACCGCTGCTCAGCAATTTCACTTGTTTGAAGAAAGAGAGCAAAAAAATGGCCGCGAAGTGACTGGGAACTGGACGTGGTTGATTCCGCCGGTTTCGCCAGCTACCACGCATATTTTTCATAAGCCTTATAAAAATAAAGTATTATCACCAAATTATTTTTATCAAGACGCTGCTTATTAAATGAACAAAAAAGAGAGTACGCATTTGTACTCTCTTATTACACGTTAATTAATTTTTGTGTTTATCAAGCAAGTTAGCAAGTACATATGTTTTGTACTTTTCTACTTTTCGGCCTTCGTGGTTGCGAACTCCTCGTTTCTTAAGTTCCTCAACATACCAACCTTTGCTTCCTACGTGCATACTCAAACACCCTTTCGTCATTTTTTTAGGATGAACAGAATGAGGTTCATTGTCTGCTCGAATGGAGACATCTTGTCTTTCCAATACGTGCCTCATTGTAACATCTTTTATTTTATGATGAAAGGGAAAAAGGTTAAAAAAACGAGAATGATTTCAAATGAATTTTAGTTTACTCATTCCTCGCTTTTTTGAGATAGAAGGAGGAGGTTTAATTCATCTTTATTTTGAATTAGATCTTCTAGCGTATATTGATCTAACACCTTAATGAAGGCTTGCATGGCTTCATGTAAAACACTTTTTAACTTACAGACGGGGCTAATAATGCAGAAGTTTCCTTCACGGTCAAAACATTCCACGATATGAAAATCTTCTTCTGTTTGACGTACCACTTTTCCAATATTAATGTCTTTTGGAAGCTGAGCTAAACGAATACCGCCGTTTCGTCCTCGGATCGTTTCAATTAAGCCAAGTTTTCCAAGCTCGTGAATGATTTTCATAAGATGGTTTTTTGAAATATTATACGCTTCAGCAATTTCTTTTATATTGCTTAGTTTATTATTATCGCGAACGCCTAAATATAATAAAACTCGCAGTGAGTAATCTGTATATTGTGTGAGCCTCATCTTTTTACCTCTTCTCTTACCAGCAGCTTATATATCTATAATAGCATGTCTATATCTAAGAAATACAGAAAGAATGCTCACATTTTTGACAGGGTGAATTTGTGAACATTCCTTTAAATATGTATATAAAATATATCTTTTCAAGTAGGATATGAGTATTATAAAGATGTATTAAAAATATATCTTTTGAAAATGAATCTTTCGGAGGCGAAAGTTATGAAACAAACAACTATTTCTATTGTAAAAAGTACAGTTCCTGTTTTAGAACAGCATGGTCAAGCAATTACAACTCGTTTTTATGAGATGCTTTTTGAACAGTATCCTTCTTTAAAAAATGTATTCAACCAAACAAATCAAAAAACAGGCCGTCAACAAATGGCGTTAGCTAATACAGTTTATGCCGCTGCGCAGTATATCGATCGGCTTGAAACGCTGCTTCCAGTTGTAAAGCAAATCGCTCATAAACACCGCAGTATCGGCGTAAAAGCAGAGCACTATCCAATTGTCGGAGAGTTCTTACTAAAAGCAATTAAAGATGTTTTAAAAGAAGCTGCGACAGATGAGATTATGGAAGCTTGGAAAGAAGCATACGGTGCCATTGCGGACGTATTCATAAGTGTGGAGCAAGAATTATATGAAGAAGCCGAAGAAAAAGGATGGAAAGATTATAAAAAACTAATGATTCATAAAAAAGTAAAAGAAGCAGAAGACGTGTACTCGTTTTATTTAGTATCACCTGATCAAAAAACGCTGCCTGCTTTTCTGCCAGGTCAGTATGTGAGTGTACGAATTCCTGGTCAAGAGTATTTATCCATTCGTCAGTACAGCTTATCTGGCTACCCAAACCAACCATACTATAAAATTACGGTAAAAAAAGAAAAGCAAATGGAAGACGGGGTCGTGTCAACTTATTTACATGATCAATTGAAAGAAGGAGACTTGCTTGAAGTCAGCGTTCCAGCAGGAGATTTTGTCTTAAAAGAAAATAAGAAATCAGTATTTATCAGCGGCGGTGTAGGAATTACTCCAATGATGTCAATGCTTCATCAAGCACTGGAAAACAATCAAGAAGTAACATTTATTCACAGTGCTAAAAATGAGCAGTTTCATGCAATGGAACGAGAGCTTCAATCGTTGTCAGAAACATATACATTTGAACAACACGTTTTCTATAGTCAAGCGCAAACAGCTCAGCATGATGAACATATAACGTATGGTCGCTTAACTAAAAAAGAGCTAACTAAATATGCCGGCGATAAACATGCATATTATTATGTTTGTGGATCTTCATCATTTACGCAAATGGTATTAGAAGGCCTAGCTGAAATGGGTATTTCCCAAGAAAATATCATGTATGAATCGTTTGGCCCGAAAATGAGTATGACTCCTTCCGCATAAATGTATGGAAAAAGGGTAAAAAGCTAACAGTAGACAATACTGTTAGCTTTTTTTATGAAAGGGAGTTTAAAGATGACAAATAAGCAGTATGACATGGTGGGAATAGGAATAGGACCTTTTAATTTAGGCTTAGCGGCCCTTGCTGAGCCTCTTGATGAAATTGATGCCGTCTTCTTTGATAAAGAAGAGAAATTTGAATGGCATCCGGGCATGTTAATTGATGGCACGGACTTGCAGATTCCGTTTCTAGCAGACTTAGTTACATTTGCGGATCCAACAAGCCCCTATTCTTTTCTAAATTATATTCACAAGCAAAAACGCTTGTATCCGTTCTTTTTCTTTAATCGTTTTGACATTCCGCGTCAAGAGTACAACGAGTACGCAAAATGGGTAGCGGAGCAGCTATCTTCCTGCCACTTTTCTTCAAAAGTTGTGGACGTGATACCGAAAAATGAAGAAGAGTATTATGAAGTAAAGGTAGAAACACCTGAGGGAATTCAAACAGTAAATGCTAAACACGTTGTAATGGGAACAGGAAGCATTCCACTTGTACCTCCGGCTTTTGAAGAAAAGCTGAATGAGCATATTTTACACAGCAGCGGCTATTTACATAAAAAAGAAGAGATTCAAAAAGGAAAGCATGTAACGATCGTTGGTTCAGGGCAAAGTGCTGCAGAGATTTTTCTTGATTTATTAGAAGAACAGACTGAACATCATTACCACCTTACATGGTTTACAAGATCCTCGAATTTTTTTCAGCTTGATCAATCCAAGCTTGCTCAAGAGTTATTTTCGCCAGACTATGTAGATTACTTTCATTCGCTGTCTTTTGAGGAACGTACAAGCACGGTAGAAGATTTAAATCCTTTACGTCACGGAATTGAATCTTCTACTTTAACGAAAATCTATGATTTACTTTATCATCGTTCACTTAAAGGAAAAGTACCCGTTACGATTCAAGCTTCGACTGAAGTAAGTGATATTCATAAAAAAGGAAATGGATATGAGCTGGAGTGCAAACAATTAAAGGCTGAACGCTCTTTTCAATACGAAGCGGATCGTTTGATATTGTCCACGGGCTATAAGCCAAAAATTTCGCCGTTCATCGAACGAATAAAAGATGATATCGTATGGGAAGATGACAAGCGTTTCAAAGTCACAAAAGATTACCGGCTGGTATTTAAACAACCCCGTAACCACTACTTTTTTACGTTAACCAATATCGAACATTCACACGGATCTGGCGCAACAAATCTTGGTTTATCCGTTCAGCGCAATCAGCGTATTCTGAACGTGATTGCAGGAAGAGATGTGTACCCAGTTCCAGAAGAGACGACGTTCCAGACATTTAATTTGTTTTGAATTTCTGCTTTATAAAAATCTTCAATGTGGTTTTTGGTTATTGTAGAAAAGTTTTTTACTCATAAACTATGTTTAAAAGAATAGTGTACGGGTATTTTATTTATAGAACATTAGTACACAAATCAATTAAGGAGTTGCTTAGAATGAGTAAGAAAATTGCAGTATTAGTAACAGATTTATTTGAAGATGTGGAATATACAGATCCAGCCAAAGCCTTTGAAGAAGAAGGCCACACGCTAACAAAAATCGACGTTAAAACAGGTGAAGTAACAGGTAAACAAGGCGAAACAACATTAACAATTGATAAGGCAATTGCGGATGTAAAACCAGAAGATTTTGACGCATTGTTTTTACCGGGAGGTTTCTCACCAGATATCTTGCGTGCGGACGATCAAGTCGTAGCTTTCACAAAATCATTTATGGATGAAGGCAAACCGGTTATGGCTATCTGTCACGGACCACAGCTGCTAATCAATGCTGAAACATTAAAAGGACGTGACGTAACTGGTTTCAAATCAATTGCTATTGATTTGAAAAATGCAGGTGCAAACTTCCATGATAAAGAAGTGGTGGTATGCGGTAATCAACTAGTTACAAGCCGTACACCAGACGATATGGAAGCATTCGTACGTGAATCAGTAAATGTCTTAAAATAAGTAAATAATATTATTAAAATTTTCTGTAAAAGGCGATAACAGGGTGGTTTACCACTCTGCTGTCGCCTTTTTTGTATGTAACGATTTTGACGAGGAATTTACAGTTATATTACCGCATTGGATGAAGCGGTTTCTAAAAGAATATGAAAACCTTTTACTATCAATAGGTAGAAGCCACGTAACACAATCGAAATATTTTTTACATAAATGAAAGTATAATTTTGGTAGCTTAAAAGACGTTGCGAGTTTCATAGTTTTCGTGCAACAATGAGGGTGCATCACGAGATTGGCTTGCTACAAGCTTAGATGCGTTGCGGTTTTACAAAAAACTTTATTATCACATAGGAGGATTTCAAACATGAAGAAAAGGTTTCGTATTGCCACTGTCGCAGGTGCCGTATCATTAGGATTACTAACAGCAGGACAAGCAAATGCAGCAGCTCCTGATTGCAACACTCCAAAACAAATTACCATTAAAGATGCTCAAGCAGCACAAAATATAAATGTAGATGAGCTATTAAAGAAATTTAACGCTCAAGGACAATCTGCTGAAGCAGCAGCTCCACAACAGGAAACACAAGCACCAGATCAAGCTGAAGCAGCTCCACAGGAACAAGCAAAAGCACCAGAACAAAGTGAAGAAGCAAAAGCTCCTGAGCAAACACAGCAAAACACAAAAGCTCAACAATCAGAAAATACTGATAAAGCAGAACAAACAAAAGATGCTAGTCAATTTGAACAAAAGGTCGTAGATTTAGTAAACCAAGAGCGTCAAAAACAAGGTTTAAAACCTTTAACACTTAACAAAAAATTAAGTGACGTTGCACGCACTAAATCAAAAGATATGATGGACAAAGGGTACTTTGACCACAATTCACCAACATATGGTTCACCATTTGATATGATGAAACAATTCGGCATTGAATATACAACAGCAGGTGAAAACATTGCAAAAGGTCAGCAATCTCCTGAAGATGTAATGAATGCTTGGATGAATAGTGACGGTCACCGCAAAAACATTCTAAACCCTGATTTCACTGAAATTGGTGTTGGATACGTAAAAGGTGATACTACGTACTGGACTCAACAGTTTATCGGTAAGTAATACAAAAAGAGCAGGATATACCTGCTCTTTTTTGCGTTTTTAGCTGTCCAATTTGGGTATAGTAAAGTAAGAACACGTAAAGGAGTGCCTTAAATTGGGACGTATATTAAAAAAAATTCTAGTCGCTGTTTTTCCTATCCTTTTAAAAGAAGGATATCGTCATTATAAAAATCGTAAAACTCGAACTGCGCCGTCTAAAGGATATAAATAAAAAGGACTCTTTCGAGTCCTTTTTATTTTATGCTTGAACGGTGATATGCTTGAATTCTTTTACGTTAAATAATCCTTTGTCGGTTAATTTTAGACATGGGATAACAGGCAAGCTTAAGAAAGATAGTGTCAGCAGCGGGTTGAAGTTCTGTGAAATATCAAGCTCATGAAGAGCCCCGTGAAGCTGCTTAAGTAAGCTGTTTACTTCATTGTAAGGGTGAGGTGACATTAATCCTCCAATGGAAAGAGGGAGGGAGCCAATCACTTCATTGCCTTTTACAATAACAATACCTCCGCCGATTTCTTCAATTGCCGCAATTGCTTTTGCTAAATCCTCATCATTTGTTCCTAGGGCTACGATATTATGTGAATCGTGAGCAATCGTGGTAGCAATCGCTCCGTCTTTTAACTGAAAACCTTTTACAATCCCAAGACCAATATTCCCTGTTAGATGATGACGCTCAACAACAGCCATTTTCAGCTGATCGTTTTCTACAGAAGACTGAAATTCGTTTTGCTTCACTTGAACTTCTTCTACAATATGATTTGTAAGCAGGCTGTTTGGATTAATTTCAATAATATTAGCGCGATCGTGCTGAAGTGGTATCGTAAGTTTTTTAATGGAAAACTCTTTGAGATGAACAGAATTCATTAGTTCTGTTGGAAGATCAATTTGTTCTTCTTGAACAGAAAGCATCTCTCCATTTTCAGCAATAAGCTCTCCGTTTTGATAGACATGTGCTGCAGATATATCGGTTAAGTCGTCTAATAGAATAAAATCCGCTTTGTAACCAGGAGCAACCGCACCTCTATCTTTTAACCCGTAGCATTCAGCCGCATTTAACGAAGCCATTTGAATCGCAATTAACGGATCCAGCCCGAGTTCAATAGCAAAACGAACATTGTAATCAATAGAACCTTCCGTTAATAAATCATCTAGGTGTTTGTCATCGGTACAGAATAAAAATCTGCGCGCGTTACGTTCATTTACAGCAGGTAATAGTTGTTTCAAATCTTTAGCGACAGAACCTTGGCGGATCAGAACATACATCCCTCGCTGAATACGTTCAATTGCTTCTCCTGCTGTTACGCATTCATGATCTGTTGAAATGTCAGCGGTACGATAAATATTAACGCCCTTAGCATCTAGCCCTGAGCCGTGCCCATCAATTACGCCGTTTGCATCGTTAGCTGCTTGTAATTTATCGAGCATATCGTCATCTCCATCTCGCACAGAAGGGAAATCCATCACTTCTGCTAATCCAAGCACGCGAGGGTGAGAGAAAAATGGCGCTAAGTCAGGTGCTTTTAAGACGGCTCCAGAGCTTTCAAAAGGAGTTGCTGGCACGCTTGAAGGTAAGTTCACAAATACGTCTAAAGGAATGGAATCCGAGTTTTGAAGCATAAACTCAATGCCAGATTTCCCTGAAACATTCGCAATTTCATGAGGGTCCGTTATGACAGTTGTGACGCCTCTAGGTACAAGAAGTTTTGAGAACTCTTTAGGTGTAACCATTGATGATTCAATGTGAACGTGTCCATCAATGAACGTAGGAGAAATGTATTTTCCTTTTGCATCAACAACGTTATTCCCATCGTATTGACCTATTCCAACAATCACTCCATCAGCAATCGCAATATCGGCTTCAATGATGGAAAGCGTAAATACATCGATAATTTTCCCGTTTTTCACTACAAGATCTGCAGGTATTTTTTTATTGGCAACAGCAAGCTGTTTTTTTAAGATTGTTTTTGTATTTGACATGAATGTGACTCCTCTCATTGTATAACTGAATAACAATGAAGGACTATGTAAGGGAGAACATAAAGAAGAATAAAAATGCAGTATGAATGATGTTCAACCCTCGTAGTCCAACTATTTACGGTAGTTCGGTAGAAACTCTTGGACCCTATTTCCAAGACTATACGAGCTTTAGGTATTTCGATACATTCTATAGACAAATAATAAAAACGTCAATTCCTAATAAAAAAGAAAGATTTTTGGGAATATTTCATCTATGCGTATGTAAACGATTTAACTCTTATTTGCTCGCTAAAAGGTGCAGCATTCATGTATAGAAAAAAATGTAGAAAAAACCGTCAATGGCTATTAGTCATTGACGGAGTTGTCATTAAGCTTGTTTACGCAGTGTACCTAATTCTTCAGCGATCGCTTGCATTTCACTTGGGCTAAAAGAATCTTTTCTCATTACCATATCGTATAAGTACTTTAAGTCTTCATACATTTCTTCGTCAAAAGCTTCAGCTTTAATTGCTCCGATATTTAGCATGCGCAGTTTTTCACTAATGCTATCGACCATATGTTTAATATTCTCTGGAGATTTTACTGATAAATCCACTTTGTTCATCCTTCCAGTTGCGTTTTTTTTATTGTAACATGTTTTTATCGTGTGAACACTTTTATGTCAGGTTCTTATCCACAGAAGAGTGGAAACGATACAAATAAAAGAAAACTATTTTTTAGTTTAAAAATGATTGTATATAATGTTTGTAATAAGGGAAAGGAGTCGAGACTATGATTAACGTATTATTCGTTTGTTTAGGAAATATTTGTCGTTCACCCATGGCAGAAGCGGTCTTTAAAGATATGGTGAAGAAAAAAGGGCTAGAAGGACAAATTCACGTAGATTCTGCAGGCACAGGAGGCTGGCACAAAGGCAATCCTCCTCATGAAGGGACGCAATCTATTTTAACGAAAAACAACATTGATTTTAAAGGGCAAACAGCAAGACAAGTGATTCAAGAGGATGTAGCTAAATTCCATTATATTATTGGAATGGATGTCGAAAATGTAGGAAATCTGAGAAGGATGGCTGGACATACTAAAACAGGTTATATTGCAAGGCTTTTGGATTTTGTGCCCGATTTACATATTGAAGATGTGCCGGATCCTTATTTCACGGGAAATTTTGACGAAGTATATGACTTAGTTCAAGAAGGATGCAAGGCTCTTTTAGACGAAATTATAGAGAAGCATTTCTCGGAATAAGCGATACTTAAAAAATAAAAAACGGAGGAGAAACGACAAATGGGTAAACGAAATAAGCTAGTAGAAGGTATTGTCATTGGAGCAATTATAGGAGGAGCTGTTTCTTTATTTGATAAAGAAACAAGAAGCTCCGTCATTCAAGGAAGTAAAAAACTGAAAGACAAAACAACAACTCTTATTCAGCACCCTGAACTTGTAACGGATACTGTCAAAGAGAAATATGAAACCATCCGTACGACCATCGAGCAAGTTTCTGAAGATGTATCATTTGTAGCAGGAAAAGTAGAAAAGTTAAAAGAAACAACGCCTCAGGTAATGGAAATTGTAAACGATACAAAAGAAGCATTTGTGGAGAAGTATGGTGATGAACAAAAATAAATAAGGAGGCACATATGGCTGGAATGTACATAAATAACATCGTAAGGTTTGGCAAAGAACTGATGGGCCGCATTCATCGAGATGAGCTGCCCAGTTTATCAGCTGAATTGGCTTATTATTTGCTGCTCTCGCTATTTCCTTTTTTAATTTTCTTAATTACGCTGATTGGATTTTTGCCATTGGAATCAACAGACCTGCTTGACTTGGTCGAAAATGTAGCGCCACAGCAAACGCTGCACATGATTGAAAGCAACGTTTCCCATATCATTGGTTCTCATAATGAAAAGCTATTGTCCTTTGGTATCATTGCCACGATGTGGTCTGCTTCAAATGGAATTAATGCGATCGTAAGAGCATTTAACCGAGCGTATCACGTACAAGAAAATCGGCCTTTTTTAGTGGCGAGAGGTATGGCAGTTCTCCTTACTTTTGCGATGATATTTGTTATTATTGTAGCGCTTTTACTTCCTGTTTTCGGTCATATGATTGGCCTTTATTTATCGTCTACGTTTGGATTTTCAGAAACTTTTCTCGCTTTATGGTCTGCTTCCCGCTGGATTATCAGCGGTCTCATTTTGTTTACTGTTTTTACCGGGTTATATTACTTTGCTCCTAATAAAAAACTGCTGATTCGAAATGTTGTAAAAGGAGCAGCTTTTGCTACGGTGGGATGGACAGTGGTATCGATGCTGTTTGCATATTACGTAAATCATTTCAATAACTATACAGCTACATATGGAAGCTTGGGTGGAATTATTATCCTGCTTATTTGGCTGTACCTATCGGGGATGATTATCGTTATTGGAGGAGAAATCAACGCTATTTTCTACGACCGTCGAGTCAAATCTTCATAGTCACAAATTGGGATGAAATCATTCGTAAGATATGAGCATACTAACAAAGTGAAAGGGAGGTTTTACATCATGACAAAGCATACAAAAAAAGACGGAAGCAATACAAAGCAAAATAAAAAGAGCCAGCCAAAGCATAAAACAAGCAACAGTCAAAATGGACAAAACGGTTACCATTAAGGCATTGATTTCCATAATAAAAAGCCTAACAAATACGTTAGGCTTTTTTGCGTTAAGATTTTAGCAAGCGAAGGCCGTTTAAGATAACTAAAATGGTGCTGCCTTCGTGACCTATAACACCAAATGGCATATCAAGCACTTGGAAAAAATTCGAACAAATTAATAAAAAGATGACGGCAATAGAAAAAATAACGTTTTGCTTCACAATTGAGTTCATTCGTCTGGAAAGAGCTACTGCATCCGAAATTTTTGATAGATCATTTTTCATTAAAACGATATCCGCTGTTTCAAGTGCCACATCCGTTCCTTCTCCCATGGCTACTCCAACGTTAGCAGTAGCAAGAGCAGGTGCATCGTTAATACCATCTCCCACCATTGAAACAGTAGGGAATTTTTCTTTTAACGTTTTAATTTTATCTACTTTCGCTTCAGGCAAACATTCTGCAATGTATTCATCGACTGCACATTCTTTTGAAATGGCTTCGGCTGTTTTTTCGCTGTCTCCTGTAATCATGACAGTATGAATACCCTGCTCTTTAAGAGATTTAACAGCGTCTACAGCTTCTGTTCGTACAACGTCTTTTAGCGCAAGCAATCCTACAATACCATGCTGGTCTTTTGCGTACACAATCGTTTTTCCTTCACTGGCAAGCGTAGATGAAATCCCATTTTCGAATTCAGCTGCATCTTCTTTACCTACAAACTCTGCTTTTCCTATCTTCCACATATCTCCTTGAAGAGAACCAATGACACCATATCCGGGAACGTCTTCAAGCGAATCTGGCTGAACGAGTGTTAACTCCTGCTTGTTTTTCACAAAGTCAACAATGGATTGAGCAAGCGGATGGTTGGACTGACGTTCAATTGATGCGATTTTAATAAGAAATTCTTGTTCGTGCATATCAGAACGGACAATGACATTTGTTACTTCTGGTTTTCCTTTTGTTAACGTTCCTGTTTTGTCAAAAGCAATTGCGCTTAAATGGCTTAACCTTTCCAAATGCACGCCGCCTTTGAACAAAATTCCTTTTTTTGCTCCGTTTGAAATAGCAGACAGCGAAGCAGGGGTAATAGATGCAACTAAGGCGCAAGGAGACGCTACAACTAAGAGAATCATTGCACGGTAAAATGTCTCGGTCCAGCTCCATCCAAGTACATAGTGTGGGAGAAATAGCATAACTGCCACAACCGATAGAACAATTTTTACGTATGTGCCTTCAAATCGTTCAATAAACAATTGAGAAGGCGACTTTTCACTTTGAGCCGTTTGAACAAGTTGAATGATCTTTTGAAACAGCGTCTCAGCACTTGGCTTTGTCATTTTAATGGTAATGGCGCCTTTCACATTCACCGTGCCCGCGAATACTTCATCATCGAGCTGTCTTAGTACAGGAACAGATTCCCCTGTAATAGCAGCCTGATCAATCGTTGTTTGACCTGAGACAACAATACCATCGGATGGCACTCGTTCACCCGGCTTAACTAGCAGCAAGTCACCGATTTGTAAATCCGAAATGGATACAATTTCTTCTTGATCTCCAATCAGACGCGTTGCTTCTTGCGGCTGTAAATTCATCAAGGCGCTAATTTCTCGGTTGCTTTTATTCATGGTGTACGTTTCTAATGCACCGCTTAATGCAAAAATGAAAATAAGCATAGCACCTTCTGTCCAGTAGCCAATTACAGCCGCTCCAATGGCTGCAATAATCATTAACATTTCGACATTCAATTCTTTATTTTCAATCGTTTCTTCAATGCCTTCTTTTGCTTTAGCAAATCCGCCTATCACGTAAGCTAATACAAAGAGCGTAATAGATACAGCAGTATCCTGCTGTTTTGACAGCAGCCAGCCGGCTAAAATCAGCACGCCGCTTAACAATGCAGCAATGAGTTCACCATGTGTTTTTAATACATTGACAGCAGAAGATGTTTGCCGCGTTTGTTCTTGTTTTTTAGGTAACGCATTTTCCATACAAATCCTCCTTGAACGATAATTGAGAAGAATAATCACAATCATTACCCCTAAAAAAGCACGAAAGCTGCCATCTCAGCGATAGCAGCACATTTTTTTACCTATTGTCTTTTAAATTGGGATATTTAGTATAGTATAGCACGGAACAAGCAAGGAGGTAACGACTAACGCCTAAAAAATAAAAACAGAATGCAACTGGACGTCTGCATTCTGTAAAAAACGTACTACATATCTAAATGTTCTTCATAATATTTATAAGCGGAAGTGTAAATGTGCTCGATATCGGCATCCGTCATGTACATTAAGGTTTCACGGTCAATCCCCTTCATTGTTTCAATAAATGTAATCATGTTTTTACGTTCTTGTCTGCTCATTTATTATTCTCCTCTCCATCTGTTTTAATACAGTTTATTATATTTAATTGTATTATATAACAGAAAAAGTATTTTGTGTGGATTTTTTTTAAAAATAGGCAAAAAAATTTAGAAAGACGTAAATAATTGACTATATAGAAAAAGGTGTTTTATAATTTATATATGAACATATGCTCATATACTTGCATATAATGAACGGAGAGATGTTATGAAAAAAGATGAACATTCGTTTTTATCGCCTCAAACGGTAGAAGAAGCTTCAAGAATACTAAAAGCTATTTCAGATCCTACGAGAATGAAAATTCTTTATTTGCTATTTCAAGAAGAGTGTTCAGTCGGTCATATGGTTGAAGTGCTTGGTGTTTCACAATCAGCTATTTCACATCAGTTGACTCACTTGCGTCATTTACGTTTAGTAAAATATCGCCGTGAAGGGAATACGTATTTCTATACGTATGATGATGAACACGTGGTTGGAATTTTGCATCAAGTAATTCAGCACGTAGAATGCGCACATAACGAGTAGAAGGAGGGGGCTTTGCATGAGTCATGATCATCACCACCATCATGGTCACCATCACCATTTTGATACACAGCGTGAAGGCAACAAAAAAGGTCTGTTAATTGCACTCATTATCACAGCGGGTATTATGGTTCTTGAGTTTGTTGGAGGGCTTTTTACAAATAGTTTAGCGTTATTATCCGATAGCGGACATATGCTTTCTGATACAAGCTCACTTGCTCTTAGCCTTGTAGCGATATGGTTTGCTAACCGAGCTGCATCGGCTAAAAAAACGTACGGTTATTATCGCTTTGAAATATTAGCGGCTCTTTTTAACGGAGTGGCACTGTTTGTAATAGCAGGATTTATCATCTATGAAGCCTATCAGCGCGTATTAGAGCCGCAGTCTGTAGCAAGCGGCAGCATGATGTTGATTGCTGCTGTTGGTTTACTCGCTAATTTAATCAGCGCATGGTCACTTATGAGACAAGGCGATGTGAAAGGAAATGTAAATTTACGCAGCGCTTACTTACACGTATTGGGAGATGCTTTAGGATCTATTGGAGCTATTGTAGCGGGACTTCTTATGATGCTGTTTGGATGGTATATTGCTGATCCTATTATTTCTGTAGTTGTGTCTGTATTAATTTTAAAAAGCGCTTGGGGCGTGCTTGCTCATAGCGTTCATATTTTGATGGAAGGCTCTCCTGAAGGGGTAGATCATAGTGAAATAAAAAACCTTCTTGAAAACATTGAAGGAGTCAAAGATGTGCATGATTTACACATTTGGACGATTACTTCAGGATTGGACTCATTGAGCTGTCATATGCGCGTAGAAGATGAAAAAGATTGTCAGCAAATTTTGCAAAAAGCCATCGATTTAGTACATGATCACTGCGGCATTGAGCATACGACGATACAAATTGAAAAATCAGCTCTTCAGCATCGAACGCTAAAAGTTTAAAGAACAAGCGAGAACCTATAGGTTCTCGCTTGTTTTTTGTTGCATAGGCATCTTTTGTCCGAATACAAAAAGAATAATAAAAATAAAGCCAAGCACCCCGCTAATAATATTAAAAAAGCTGATATGGTGAAAGAACTGAATAAACGTGCCGCCTATATAAGGGCCGGCAAGGCTTCCGATACTAAAAGCAATGCCGCATAGTAAATTACCTGTAGGCAGTAGGCGAGCAGGAATCAAATCCGTCATATAGCTGATTCCTAAACTAAACGTCGAGCCTACAACCATGCCAGCTATAAATAAACAGGCTACTAATGGAATAGCGGTCTCTTCCAAGAGACTTGCTGTAAAAAACGTAACGGCTCCAATTGATAAAATCCAGCCTAATACCAATTTCCGTCCAAATTTATCGCTCAGTATTCCGAGAGGAAGCTGAAATACAATAGCTCCAACTGCAAAGGAAGTCAGCAGCAGTGAAATAAACTCTACTTGCAAACCAATTCGTAAACCATATACAGGAAAGCTTCCGTTCAGTGATGATTCTAAAAATCCATATCCAAAAGGCGGCAAAAAAGCAATCCAAGCATACTTAGCCGCCTTAGAAAATCGCTTAGCCGTTTCTTTTAATGAATTAACCTCCACTTCCTGTAGGGGAAATTCATTTTTTATCAAAAATAAAAACACCCACGTTATGAGGCAGAGAGCTGAAGAAATCATAAAAGGAAGCGCTTGATTAATTTCAATTAACGGCGTCATTAAAGGGCCAACAGCAAAACCAATACCGAAAAAAAGCCCGTACAATGAAATATTTCGACCTCGTTTATCAGCAGGTGAAGACGATGTAATCCACGTTTGAGTACCAAAGTGCAGCGCGTGATCTCCTATTCCAATAAATAAACGGAGCACAAACCAAAAAACAACAGATTTCCACAGGGGAAACAAAGCTAAAGACAAAATAACTAAAAGTCCGCCTGCTGCAATAATTGGCTTATATCCGTATCTGCGAAGCGGCCCTTCCATAAAAGGAGAAATAAATAAGATGCCTAGGTACAATCCAGTTGCGTTTAATCCGTTTATAGTAGAGGAAAGACCGTCTTTCTCAAAAATAATAGCAATTAAAGGCAGCAGCATACCTTGGCTGAATCCAGAAATGGCGACAAGGCTAACTAAAATCCAGAAACGTTGTTGATGAGTAGCACTCATAGTATTTAACCTCTTTTTTATCTATATTTTGTCAATCCAACTGTTTAATCGTACAAGGAAAACGCTTTATTGACAAGGATGTAAACATGCTGCGCTGTCTATTTGACATCTTTTTATAGGAAGAGTAGAATAAATCATGTAAATAGTTACATGTTTTCATTTACAATAAAGAGGTGATCGCTATGATAGAACCAGTGCTTAAGAAAATAGCGACATTCACAATTAATGTCGGTACACCGATTGTCATTGGTCATACAGGATTGGGAAAAAAACAGTTTATCCCTATTAAGTCAGGTACTGCAGATGGAGAGATAAAAGGCTTAATCCTTCCAAGCGGAGCGGATTCTCAAATTATTCGTTCAGATGGACGCGTTGATTTATCTGCAAGGTATGTAATTCAAACAGAAGATGATGAGCTTATTTATATCGAAAACAACGGAATACGTCAGGTTAGTGAAGAATTTAAAGAACAGGCTGCTGAAGGTAAAAGTGTACCTCCAGAGCATGTTTATTTTCGTACGGTTCCTGCCTTTGAAACAGGAAGTGCAAAGTATAAGTGGCTACAGGACCGCATTTTTCTAGGCGCTGCTGTGAGACACCCAAACAGCGTTGTGCTAGACATATACGAAGTTTTATAAATTAACTCAAAGGAGAGATATAAACATGGAAAAATTTATTGGGAATCATATGATTTACACATACGAAAACGGATGGGAATATGAAATTTATATTAAAAACGAAAATACAATCGATTACCGTATTCATAGCGGAATGGTGGCAGGACGATGGGTTCGTGACCAAAAAGTAGATATTGTGAAGTTAACAGAAGGTGTATATAAAGTATCGTGGACTGAACCGACTGGAACAGATGTATCTTTAAACTTTATGCCTGATGAAAAACGCATGCACGGCATTATCTTCTTCCCAAAATGGGTACATGAACATCCTGAAATTACAGTGTGCTATCAAAATGATCACCTTGATTTAATGCATGAATCTCGTGAAAAATACGAAACGTATCCGAAATACGTTGTACCTGAATTTGCTGACATTACATTCATCAAAAATGTCGGAGCGAACAATGAGGAAGTTATCGCTCAAGCGCCTTACGAAGGAATGACAGATGATATTCGCGCTGGAAAATTGATTTAATACGGAATCATAAAAAGAGGCTAGAACAAAAGGAAGATCCGAACGATGAATTGAGATTCTTAATGGAGAATCAACTTCGTTCGGATTTTTTTATGGTGACGGTGTAACAAGTATCCATATTGAGAGTAGTTGATTATATAAAAAGCGGTTTATAATGAAGTAAAGGAGTGAAGAAAATGGAATTTAACATGAAAGAAGAGGCGGGGTTTACAACAAATTTTCCTTATGGAGAGCTACATATCGCCGGAGATGAAGAGTATGGCTTTCGTCCGTATCAGTTAATGGTATCGTCCATTGCTGTTTGCAGCGGAGGCGTGTTAAGAAAGATTCTAGAGAAAAAAAGAATCGCTTTTTCCGATTTACGCATCCAAGCTGATGTGACGCGAAATGATGAAAAAGCGGGGCGAATCGAAAAAATTTACTTGCACTATATCATCACAGGAGAAGACCTGCCATTAGACAAAATTGAAAAATCAGTTGAGCTAGCACGAAAAAATTGTTCGATGCTACAGTCGGTTGTGGACAGTATTGAAGTGACAGAAACCTTCGAAATAAAATGAGCCTGGGACAAAAGTATGTTAGTTGAAGGAAAATCCGAACGATGAATCGAGATTCTAGCTGGAGAATCCAACTCGTTCGGATTTTTTTATTGGTAGGCTGAATGGAGGTTTCATGTATGTGGCTGCTTCTAGCTGGTGATTGGAGGGCAAGACGGAAGACTGCTGCGGGAAAAGCGGAACAGGTGAGCCCCCAGAAGCGTAAGCGAGGAGGAGACTCACTGGGCCGCCCTCGGAAAGCGAAGTCTTGCACGGAAATCAACAGCGGTATCTCAAGCGGTCCCTACGAGCTCATTTCTCCCCTTTGTTCCTCTTTAGATGGAATAGATTTAGTTATGTCTCAAGCTCACATTTCCTTTGGTTTGCTTCCAGCTTTATCAAAATAGCGCATGCGTTCAGGAGTCAGCTGAAGAAGCAAATAATTTGGGTCATCTGGACTTTTAATCCACTCTTTTAACTTTTCATTCCAAAATTTCTTTTTTAACTCTTCGTTTGTTTCTACATTTACTTTGGCTTCTACCTCTACATACGGATCAATCCAACCTTGCCCCTCATAGCCTAACAAAATATGAACGTAAGGGTTTTTTTCTAGTTCTTCGACTTTATGGGTATCTTTATTGGTGGCGGTGTAGAGCACAAGATCTTCATGAAAAAACATCATAAAGCGTGAATAAGGTTTTCCATCTTGAATTGTAGCTAACGTTCCAATTGTATAGTCATCCAGTAAGGATAAAATTTGATTTTTCACATCATTATTGCTCATTTTTTCACTCCTTATTATATCTTTTTATCCTTGGTAGTTTGGCTGATTTTTAACTATCTTAATCAAAAATCAATTAAGGGTTTATCATTTATAAAAATAGGTTAAAAATACTAACATTGACGGTGAGTCTATACAAATTCCATTAATTTGATATGATTGATTTTGTTGTCAAAAAATGAATAAGGTAGGTGTACATATCGATGATCAATCGGATTTTTCTTATAGCGGTTATTCTTGGGGTGCCGCTATCTGTTATTGGGCACATAATGCACTGGTCAGATGTTCTTATGTTTATTATTTACTGTTTAACAATCATTGCCCTCGCAGCTTTTATGGGGAGAGCAACAGAGAGCTTAGCTGTTGTAGCTGGTCCTCGAATAGGAGGTCTATTAAATGCTACGTTTGGTAACGCTGTAGAATTAATTATTTCTATTTTTGCTCTAAAAGAAGGCCTTACAGCTGTGGTGCTTGCATCGTTAACCGGTTCTGTATTAGGAAATCTTCTTCTTGTAGGCGGTCTTTCATTCTTCATCGGGGGATTAAAATTTAAGCGTCAAGAATTTAATGTCTATGATGCAAGACATAATTCTGGATTATTGATCTTTGCCGTTATCGTTGCGTTCGTTATTCCTGAAGTGTTTGCTAGCGAAATGGACGAAGTGAAGACTATGTCCCTGAGTGTCGGGATCTCCATTATTCTCATCATCTTGTACTTAGCGGCGTTATTTTTTAAGCTGGTAACGCATCGAGGCGTGTATCAGCATAAAAGTGAAGAAGTGGAAGAACATGAGGAGCCAGAGTGGTCAATGTGGAAAGCGATTACTGTTCTCTTTTTGTCTACGTTAGCTGTAGCTTACGTATCCGAAAGCTTGGTTAGCACAATCGAAATTGTATCGGAAAGCTTTGGCTGGAGTGAGCTGTTCATCGGGGTCATCATTGTAGCGATTGTTGGGAACGCGGCAGAGCATGCTTCCGCTATTATTATGGCTGTTAAAAATCGCATGGGTGTAGCTGTTGAAATTGCTGTTGGATCAACTTTACAAGTAGCGATGTTTGTAGCACCGATATTAGTGTTAGTTTCTCTATTATTCGAAAACCAAATGTCTCTTGTCTTTACTTGGCCCGAGTTGATTGCGATGGTAACGGCCGTATTTTTAACGATTGCTATTTCTAATGACGGAGATACAAACTGGTTCGAAGGTGCAACTCTTTTAGGTGCTTATATTATTATGGGAATTGGTTTTTATCTTATTTAAAAAAGAAGAGGCTGGGACAAAAATGTTTTAGTTGAAAGAAGATCCGAACGAATAATCGTTCGGATTTTTTAGGTTATAGTGAACATAGATTTCATGTGTTTAGTTGCTTCTAGCTGTTGATTGGAGGGCAAGGAGAAGACTCCTGCGGGAGAAGCGGAATAGATGAGACCCCGCAGGAGCGTAAGCAACGAGGAGGCTCATCGGCCGCCCGCGGAAAGCGAAGTCTTGCACGGAAATCAACAGCGGCGTAAAAAGTGACCCATACTAGCTCATGTATCCTATTGGTTCGTCTTTAGATTGGATTAATTTAGTTATGTCTTAATCTCTTCTTTTTGTGTAAGTAAATAGAAGAATTTCCCTTTCGGTATTCAGGATAAAACAGGGGATGTTTGAAAAAACTATGGTTGCATTCATTAACGATGTTGAAAGGAGTTTCTAGATGTTACGTAAATTGCTTTTATTTGTGTTTACCATCATTATTTCATTTTCATGTTCAACGAAGATCGCCATTGCTAAAACAGCTCATCCTACCATCAACGTGCCTTCTTCAGCTTTAAATATTTCAAAAGAAAATACGTATCCAAATGCTAGTCAAGACACGCCATATTTGCAGCCGAGTGAGTTTACAAAAGAGCTCATTGAAACATCAAATGTAAAAATTGAAAACCCTGATTTAATTCGTATATTAAATGAATCAAACATTTCTAAAACTCCATGGGCAATTGGTTTCAGAGCAACCGTCTTTTTAGGACAGTGGCCATTAAATTACGAATCCACAGAAACAAACGTTAACTGGCAGCACCAGCGAATCAATACAAATCATTATGATAACAGAGCAGGAAAAACTCAGTACAAAATGATGTACAGCCAGGAAAATCAAAGCCATGTAAAAGGCGGATTAACAGCAAAAGTGCTTCAGCCTGATCATGTTAAACAAATGATGCTAATTGAAGCAGCTAAAAAAACAAAGCTCACTTTATCATTTCAAACGTTTGTAGGTGCCGGAACGAAAAAAGACCAGGTCTATAACGTAGCTCCCAAAAAAGTAGGTTACCTCTATGCTTATACGCCTGCTGTAAGTGAAAAGGGAAAAGTAACATATGGAGAAGTGTATGTAACGGTAAAAGGCAGCAAGCGTTCAATTGTGGTGAGAAATGTAACGTCTCAAGGAATTGGAGCATGGATTCCAGTACAAGATTATGTTTCTTTAAGCTTTGGAGCTTATGACCAGCCGAGATAACAAAAAAGAGATTCCAGTGATGGAATCTCTTTTTTGTTATTTTGTAATGCTCGCTTGGAGTTTGCTAAAATCAGTATCTTGATAATAGCTGTTTTTCACCAAAATATTAGGTCCTAAACAAGACACTGCCGAACAATGACAGCTAAGTTCTTTAGAAATCGTGCTTTCCTGCCACGTATCAAAAGCGTCTGTAAGCTTTGTCTCTTGAATGTTGCCAAGAGGAGGCGTATCACCAAAATCGGTTACGATAATATCTCCGTCAAAAATATTTACATTTAGGCGAGAGCGCCCGTCTGGATCGTTTCGAACAGTTACATTTTTACTGCTATACAAGCGCTGTAAGAGCGCTAAGTCTTCCTCATTATTACTGCATGCATAAAACGGCAGCGTGCCGAATAGCATCCACACATTTTCATCTCGAATATCAAGAAGGTGATGAATAGCTTGACGCATTTCAGGAAGAGATAATGTTTCTAGAGTGCTGGCAAAGTCACTTGGATACATAGGGTGTACTTCGTGACGCTGACAAAGCATTTCATCAACAATTTGACGATGAATCTTTTCCATATGAGGAAGCGTACGTTTATTTAACATTGTTTCAGCTGATACGGTTACACCTGCTTTTACAAGCGCGCGGCTGTTTTCAATCATACGGTCGAAATATTTGGCGCGCTGCTCATAAGTAGGCTTTCGCTCCATCATTGCAAAGCCAGCTTCCACAAAGTCGTCCATCGTTCCCCAGTTGTGAGAAATATGTAAAACATCTAAATAAGGAATGATTTGTTCGTAACGAGCAAGATCTAATGTTAAATTTGAATTAATCTGTGTACGGACACATCGTTCATGTGCATACTTTAATAAAGGCACCACATAATTTTTCACGGAAGATAGAGACATCATCGGCTCTCCGCCCGTAATACTTAACGCTCGAAGAGTTGGAATTTCATCGAGACGTTTTAAAATTAAATCAAGCGGCAGTGCGTTTGGGTCTTTTGGCTGCAGCGTATATCCAACTGCGCAGTGCTCACATCGCATATTACAAAGCGTCGTTGTGGTAAATTCAACGTTTGTAAGCGTCGGTTTGCCATATTGTTTCATATCTAAATACGCTTCCCACGGATCGAACTCCGGGGTAATTCGTTGTAAAGTGGCCATAAAAAAACTCCTTTTATTTTTCCGTAAAGTGAAATGATGATGAAAACATCTCACGGTCCGTCCTGCTAGACTAAATTATACGTCTCATTCAAAACGGACACCAGTGACTATTATGGATTTTATTGCTTTTAGTTGTCAAATATGAAAGTATTCGTTAGGATATAAAGAAATACGAATGAAAAGCTATATCAGGAGGGTTTAAAATGGGAAACGCCGTTCGAGATAAAGATTCACAAGTACGTTATTTAAAAGATCGTTTAAATATGTTTGTACACGTATTAGACTCCATGGAGCCTGAAAACACAGACCTAGAAGACATTGACCGTTTGATTACGATGATTGATGACCTCGAAGCAAAATGTGAGCAGTTTAAAAAAGATAAAGAATGAACAAAGGAAAAAGCGCTAGAAAAACTAGCGCTTTTTTGCTTGAAGTGGAAATCCTCCTATAAAGGTCTTTCGAAACAATTTTTGAAGGAGTATAATAAATTTTGAAAGTTGTACGACAGATAGATAAATACATACATTAGCGGGATATGGGAGGAATTAAGTGATGATTGAAGCTTTAAAACAAAGCATGTACGATTTAATTGTTGAAACATCTACAAAATTGCCAAAAGACGTTCGACGTGCTATCGCAAAGGCAAAAGCGCGTGAAAATGCAGGAACGCGTGCAGCAATGTCTTTAGCGACCATTACCAATAATATTAAAATGGCGGATGATAATTTATCGCCAATTTGCCAAGATACAGGTATGCCAACATTTAAAATTAAAACCCCTGTAGGAGTGAATCAGCTTCAAATTAAAGAAGCGATTTATTGGGCGATTGAAGAAGCAACAAAGCACGGAAAGCTTCGCCCTAACTCCGTAGATTCGTTAACGGGAGAAAATAGCGGTAATAATTTAGGCGGCGGCACGCCGGTTATTAAGTTTGAACAGTGGGAAAATGACTATATTGATGCGCGTCTTATTCTAAAAGGCGGCGGCTGTGAAAATAAAAACATTCAGTACAGCCTGCCTTGTGAAGTAGAAGGTTTAGGTAGAGCTGGCCGTGATTTAGACGGCATTCGTAAATGTGTGATGCACTCTGTGTATCAAGCACAAGGTCAAGGCTGTAGTGCCGGCGTCATTGGTGTTGGAATCGGTGGCGACCGTACAACAGGCTATGAATTAGCAAAAGAGCAGCTGTTCCGAAACTTAGATGATGAAAATCCAAATGTTCAGCTGAAAGAATTAGAAGAGTATGTAATGGAAAATGCCAATAAGTTGGGAATCGGTACAATGGGCTTCGGCGGAGAAACGACATTACTTGGCTGTAAAGTCGGCGTAATCAATCGTATTCCTGCTAGCTTCTATGTGTCAGTTGCGTATAACTGCTGGGCTTACCGCCGTTTGGGCGTTAAAATCAATGCCGATACAGGAAGCGTTCAAGAGTGGCTGTATCAAGAAGGCGAAGAAGTAGATTTTAATAAAAATGCAGGCGAAGAAGAGAAACAAAATGCGGATGAAACAAAAGAAGTTGTATTACAAGCACCTATTACAGAAGAGCAAATTCGTGAATTAAAAGTTGGCGACGTGGTGCGCATCAACGGTATGATCTACACAGGACGCGACGCTATTCATAAGCATTTAACAGATCACGATGCGCCAATTGATCTAAATGGACAAATCATTTATCACTGTGGTCCGGTTATGTTAAAAGATGAAGACGAAAAATGGCACGTAACCGCTGCAGGACCAACAACAAGTATCCGTGAAGAACCTTACCAAGGAGATATTATGAAGAAATTTGGTATCCGCGCGGTTATCGGTAAAGGCGGTATGGGTCCTAAAACGCTTGCTGCTCTTCAAGAGCACGGCGGTGTATACTTAAATGCGATCGGCGGAGCTGCACAGTACTACGCTGATTGTATCAAGAGCGTAGAAGGCGTTGATTTGATGCAGTTCGGTATTCCTGAAGCAATGTGGCATTTAAAAGTAGAAGGCTTTACAGCTGTAGTGACGATGGATTCACACGGAAACAGCTTGCATGCAGATGTAGACAAGTCTTCATTTGAAAAGCTTGAGCAATTTAAAGAACCGGTATTTAAATAAACATACGTCCGGAGCGTATGGTAAAAAGTAACGTTCATGAACGAGAAAATTGAGTGGATACTAAGCGTAAAATGACTTCCGAAAGGAGCTTCTTATGCGCCGGTTCACCTTTTTTCTCGTTTTTTTATTCGTGATGTCAACAGGCATAGCATCTGTTGAAGCACAAATGTATCCAAACACTCCGATCAGCTGGGGATTTCAAAAAAGTAAAGATCACAAGCCCGCATCCGCAGGTACAGCTTATGAACAAATTCTTGCTAAGTATGATGCTTTTTACCTCGGAGATACAAATAAAAAAAATATTTATCTAACGTTTGATAACGGTTATGAAAATGGCTATACACCGCAGGTATTAGACGTTCTCAAAAAAAGAAAGGTTCCTGCAACGTTTTTTGTAACAGGACATTATTTAAAAGAAGAGCCTAAGCTTATTAAGCGAATGGTAAAAGAAGGGCATATTGTCGGGAATCATTCATGGCATCACCCTGACTTAACTCAAGTAGATGATGCACGTTTCAAAGAGGAATTACAAAAAGTAAAAGATGAATACAAGAACATTACTGGTCGTGATGAAATGAAATATCTTCGCTCACCTAGAGGTGTATTTAGTGAACGAACGCTAGCTCTTTCAAAGCAAGAGGGCTATACGAATGTATTTTGGTCACTTGCATTTGTTGACTGGAAAGTGAATGAACAAAAAGGCTGGCGCTACTCATACGACAATATGATGGCTCAAATACATCCAGGTGCAATTATGCTTTTGCATACCGTTTCAAAAGATAACGCGGATGCGTTAGATCAAGCAATTGTAGATTTAAAAAAGCAGGGCTATACGTTTAAAAGTATTGATGATTTAATGAACGAACGCAAACAAATGAAGAAAAGTCCTTCTAAAACGAAATAACGATAAAAACCGATGGGAATGTTTCTCCTGTCGGTTTTTTGCTGTTGAAGTGTTATAATATGCGTTGATGTCTTTTTTAAAGCAATACGGTCTAATAGGTTTAAGCAGCTAAGGACCGTTAATAACTATAACTATATAAAGAATTTAAACTAATCGGAGTTGGTCTCATGAATAAACCAAAAACTGAAATGAAAGTTCAAAAAGGACAAACGTTTCCGTTAACGATAAAAAGACTCGGTATTAATGGAGAAGGCGTAGGATATTTTAAGCGTCAAGTCGTCTTTGTACCGGGAGCATTACCAAATGAAGAAGTGGTTGTAGAAGCAACAAACGTTCAGCGCAATTTTGCTGAAGGTAAAATCAAGCGAATTCGCAAAAAATCTCCTCATCGCGTAGATGCACCCTGTCCTATTTACGCACAGTGCGGAGGCTGTCAGCTTCAGCATTTATCCTATGAAGGTCAGTTAGAATCCAAGCGCGATATCGTTCTGCAAGCGTTCGAACGTCACAGCTCATTAAAAAAAGTAGAGGAAAAAACACGCCAAACGATTGGTATGGAAGATCCTTGGCGCTATCGTAATAAATCTCAGTTTCAAGTCGGCGTAGATAAACAAAAAGTCATCGCTGGTTTGTACGGACTGAATTCTCACCGCTTGATTGATATTGAAAACTGTCCCATTCAGCATAAAGCTACAAATCACGTGACAAAAGAAATGAAACGAATTTTACAAGACCTTCAAATTCCTATCTACAATGAACGCAAACGTCGTGGGATTGTACGTACCATCGTATCTCGAGTAGGATTTGAAACGGGTGAAGTACAAATTGTCTTGATTACGGCTAAAAAAGAAATTCCGAAAAAAGAGCTGCTGATTAAAGAAATTCAGCGTCGCCTACCGGAAGTGAAATCGCTCGTACAAAACGTAAACGGCCAAAAAACATCGCTTATTTTTGGAGACGAAACGTTTACCCTCGCTGGAAAATCGGTGATTCAAGAAACGTTAGGAGACATTTCATTCGAACTTTCAGCGCGTGCATTTTTCCAGTTGAATCCTCTTCAAACCGTGAAGCTATATGACGAAGTAAAAAAAGCAGCTGCGCTAACAGGCAGTGAAAAAATCGTAGATGCTTACTGCGGAGTAGGGACAATTGGCTTATGGCTTGCTAAAGATGCCAAAGAAATTCGCGGAATGGACACGATTGAAGAATCTATTGTAGACGCGCGGAAAAATGCTAAAGATCATGGATTTGAACATGCTACGTATGTAACGGGTCCGGCTGAAAAATGGATGCCGCAGTGGGTGAAAGAAGGCTGGAAGCCAGACGTAATCGTCGTTGACCCGCCGCGAACAGGCTGTGATGACAAGCTTCTCAAAACAATTTTACAAGTAAAGCCAAAGAAAATGGTTTACGTATCTTGTAATCCATCCACATTAGCGAAAGATGTGCAGCAGCTGTCGAAGGCCTATCATGTGGATTACATTCAGCCTGTGGATATGTTCCCTCATACGGCACATGTGGAGAATGTGGTGAGTCTGACGTTAAAGAAATGAATAGATGAAGAGTAAAGGGCAGATTTGGTTCTGCTCTTTTTTCTTTGAGCTGTACTCTTATTAGTGGGAAAAATCGTTAAAATTCAGCACCTGTTCCTTTAGTGTAAAAAATATTTTAGTATAGTTAAATTAAGTTCCAATAAAGTTTCGCTTTGGAAAGTTTTACGTCACCAAGGAGAAATTACATCAGAGAGTGAACATCTTCAAAATGAACTATAAGGACGTTTCTTATACAAATGATAAACGCAAATCCTATCTCAAAACCCACACCCTTAACCACATCAAGGATACTATAGTAATGAAAATAATGGAAATTATTTACAGAGGTGGCGGAGTTAAGATGAACTCAATGTTTTTAAAAGGGCTTTCAGTCTGTATGGACAGAAGGTGCATTTACAAGAGCAAACAGAGATTGGCTTCGCAAGCGATTTGAATATATTAAAAGTATTATGGTAGGTTCCTATGTGAATTTCCCTATCAGCAGCCTTAGAAACTACGAGTATGAGTATTTTGGAGACAACGCACAGAGGCTAGAAAGAGTGAATAAAAAGTACGATCCGTTTAATGTGTTCAGGTTTCTGGAGGGACTCAGGTAGCATGAGGAAAAGGATACTAAGTTGACGATTGAAATTGTTCGATTACCTTCTTTCGAAGAAGGGAAATAAATGAAAGTAATCTTTCCTGTTGACAAAGCATCCAACTGGTATTAGAATAAACAACTATTCGACAGTCATTCTATTGATTGAAAAATTTAATACGTAGAAAGCTATGATTGCTATGGATCACACTATAGCAGGAGCAGCTTCTGGAGAGATCGCGATAGTTTCGCGACGCCGAAGGGTTCACAATCTCAGGCAAAAGGACAGAAGAGTACCGGATATTTATTTGGCATGTTACTAATTGGTAGCATGTACCTTGATATTTGTTATTCTTATGACCATGAGATTGGAGCGCATCCAATCTCTTTTTTTATTGGACTTTATTTGTAGTCCGCACGATCGCATCAAAGGTTTTATTGTTAGGAGGAGTTAGAGTTGGAACAACGAGAATTAAAGAGGGATTTATCCAATCGTCATGTTCAGCTAATCGCGATTGGGGGAACCATTGGTACGGGCTTGTTTTTAGGTTCTGGTAAAGCAATACAGCTTGCAGGTCCCTCTATCATCTTTGCTTATTTAATTGTTGGTATTGCGCTTTTCTTTGTGATGAGAGCGCTAGGAGAACTACTGCTGTCTAAAGCAGGTTATCAATCGTTAACTGATATTGCTGAAGAGTATCTTGGACCATGGGCGTCATTTGTAACGGGATGGACCTACTGGTTTTGCTGGATTATGACAGCTATGGCTGATGTGATTGCAGTTGGCGTATATGTGAAATATTGGTTCAATATTCCTCAGTGGATTCCCGCACTTATTTGTATAATCATTTTATTAGGACTTAACTTATTAACCGTAAAATTATTTGGAGAATTAGAGTTTTGGTTTGCTTTAATAAAGGTTATTACGATTCTTGCATTAATTATTATTGGCGTTATTTTGCTGGTAATGGGATTTAAAACAGACGCGGGATCCGTTACTGTTCAAAACCTTTGGAATCACGGAGGACTGTTTCCAAATGGGGTTTCAGGTTTCTTACTCTCATTCCAAATGGTTATATTCGCATACGTCGGGGTTGAATTGGTAGGGGTATCGGCAGCAGAAACATCAAATCCCCAAAAAAATATTCCATCGGCCATTAATAAAATTCCGCTGCGAATCTTATTTTTCTATGTTGGAGCGCTTATCGTCCTCTTATTTATTAACCCGTGGATGGAATTAAATGCAGCAGAAAGCCCATTTGTTAAAACCTTTAGTTTAGTCGGAATTCCGCTTGCTGCTGGAATTATTAATTTTGTTGTATTAACTTCAGCCGCTTCTGCTTGTAATAGCGGAATGTTTTCAACAAGCCGTATCTTATATAATTTAAGTAGAAATGACCAAGGGCCATCTAAGTTTGCAAAACTGAACAAAAACCACGTACCAAGCAACGGATTGTTTGTATCTACGCTGGTCATCTCAGCGGGAGCTCTGTTAAGCAAACTTATACCAGACCAAGCTTTCGGAATCGTCACGACCATTAGCGCTATTTGTTTTATTTGGGTGTGGAGTATCATTCTCATTTGCCATCTAAGGTATAAAAAGACGCGTCCGCAGCTGCATGCAGCATCAGCATTCAAAGCACCGTTAACACCATTTATAAACTATGTTGTGCTAGCTTTGTTTGCGGTGATTCTTGTTATTATGCTGTTTTCTGACGCGACGCGCCCAGCCTTATTGTTGACGCCCGTTTGGTTTATTCTCTTATTTATTTTTTACTGGACTAGAAGGAAAAAGAAAATCAATCTTTAAAGGCTAGAAAATCAGCAGGGAACAAACATGATTTTTTATAAAAGAATATAGTAAACTTCTGACCTCATCACTCCGTGATGAGGTCTTTTTTAGTGGAGGATAAATAATTGATTTCTACTGCATGAATAAAATGCAGGAAGCAAAGTTTATAGAAGAAAACTAAAAAATTGTTCTAACAGAAAACACAGTGAGAAAGCTCATAGTTTTCTGATAGGAATGTAGAACAAATTGCTTTTCTTCTGTGTCTAAAGATGGAATTCCGTCATTTATATGGAAAAGTTTTCATTTTGCAGTACAATGGAGGTAGACTTCATTAGATTAAGGTGAACAAACATGAAATGGTTTAAATCTCATACGTTTTGGAAAATCTTCACGATTAATGTGCTTCTTATTTGTACCGTACTGACGCTAATGTTTATTGTTTCAAGAGTGATGCTGCCTAATATTTCTCAAGATCAATATCGACAGGTAACTGATAAAACCGTCAAGAGAATGAAAGAGCAAATTAACGTCGTCATTAAAGATATTTGGAGCCTAGGCGACGAGGTACAGCAAGATCCTATGTTTTTATCGGATGATGAACAGGAAATAGACAAAGAATTGCAGAAAATAGTTAATATTTCACCGTATATCGATAGCGGAACCATTTTTAATGTAAAAGGGTATGTTGAGCATTATTACCCGAATGATTTAAAAAATATGAAACATGTGAACTTAAGTAAAAGAAAATATTTTCAAGAAGCGCTGCGAACCAAAAAAATATATTTAAGCGATGTCGTTTCAGCAGATACAAAGCACTATATTGTGGTGATGGCGATTCCTATTTTGGATGGGCAGCAAAATGTAAAAAAGGTTGTAAATTTAGCGCTGCGAATTGAAGAAAATAAAAGCTTTCAATCCATCTTTCAAACGTTTGATATAGGAGAGAACGGCTATACATTTATTGTAGACCGCAATGGTAGAATTATTTCCCACCCAGAGAAACAGAGAATCGGTGAAAATGCTAAGAAAAATGAAATCGTTCAGAAAACGATGAATCATAAATCAGGATATCAGCGCGTTGTGAACACCGAAGGTAAGTATTTCTTTGCGTCTTTCGAATATATTCCTGTTTTGGATTGGGGAATTGTCGCTGAATTACCCGTTGAAGAAATTTACAGGCCTTATGAAATGTTTGAAAAAACGCTTTGGATCGTTTCAGGGGTTACTATTTTACTGCTTTCTTTTTTTACTGCGTTATATGCAAGGCAAATTGTGAATCCTATTCATAAACTATATGAATTGGCGGGACAAGTAGCGCGCGGGAATTTTAATCAAAAAATTCCGGAACGAGAAATTGAGCGGGGCGAAATCGGTATTTTATCTAAACAGTTTAATGAAATGATTAGCTATATACGCCATTCTAAAGCAAATTTACAGCAAAAAGAAAATCAGCTGCAGGAACAGAAAACGTTTTTAAGACAAGTTATTGACATTAATCCAAGCTATATTTATGCTATCAATCACAAAAGGGAATTCATTCTCGTTAATGAATCTTTTGCGATGCTCTTAGGTGAAAAATCTGATGACTTAATTGGACAATCAATTGATAAATATCAGTTCAACCTTCGATCAGATCTTTTATATAAAGGGGCGTTTTCAAACTGTACCCAAAAAGGGATGGTATTAGAAGAACAGTTTAAAGATTCGAAAGGAAACCGGCGCTGGGTCGAAACAGCAAAACTTCCTATTATGAATGAAAAACAGGAAGTGATTCAAATGCTGTGTGTATCCACGGATATTACGGAGCGTAAAAAGGCAGAAGAGAAGCTTAGAACTTCTGAGAAGCTTGCCGTGGTAGGAGAACTTGCAGCTGGAGTGGCTCATGAAATCAAAAATCCTTTAACTTCTTTAAAAGGTTTTGTTCACTTATTAAAAGAACAACATCCTAAAGATGCTTTGTATATAGATATCATGGAAACTGAATTAGAACGAATGAATGGAATCGTAGAAGAATTTTTGATGTTAGGAAAACCTCAGGTAATGAAGGTTGAATCTTTGAATATGCAAGCGCTTGTTCAAGAAGTGTGCTCACTTCTTGAACCTGAAGCAACAGAAAAGGAAGTAGCTTTCATATTTGAAAGGGACCACCAGTTACCAAGGGTGTATGGAGATAAAAATCAGTTAAAACAAGTATTTATTAATATTATTAAAAATTCTATCGAAGCAATGCCTGAAGGAGGAGCTATTCATATTACGACTAAAGTAAAAGAAAACCACCTTTGGCTGCAGCTTGCTGATGAAGGACAGGGTATTCCTCCTGAACGGTTAGCGAAGATAGGTGAGCCTTTTTATAGTACAAAAGAAAAAGGTACAGGTTTAGGACTGATGGTCAGCTATCGGATTATTAAAGCTCATCACGCGCAGATGACGTTTTCTAGTCAGTTAGATAAAGGAACAAGTGTGGATATATTGTTTCCAATCATAAAAAAGTAGGGGAACTTCCCCTACTTTTTTTATTATACTTATAATATATCAAAAGCGTTGATGGTACTAAAATAAATGAAAGTGCTAAAGAAGATATCCACAGGTTAACAAGAAGTTAACTGCTGAATTATATAGGATATTCACAACTTTATCCACACTATTCACATTTTTTCAGAAAATTTACATAAAAATTACCCACTGTTATTTCAAGTTATGAAAGCGGTAATATGCATATTCAATAAAGTTATACACATTATCCACATAATTGTGGGTAAACTTTGTGGATATAGTAGAGTATTAAAAAAACGTAAATCATACGCTTGAAATCTTCGTGTTATTATTTTTACATAATATAAAAACGTCCTTCCGATACAAACTGTACAGAAAGGACGTTGGGATGATCAAGCGTTGGATAGAGATGTTTTGCCTCACTTATTTTTTCGTGTAGCCGCCTGCACGGTCTGCTTTTTTAAACTCGCGGCCGTAATAGATTTCTTGAGCGCTACTTAACGTATTTTTTGCGTTTTCTTTTCGTTTTTTTTCAGACATAAAAAAACCTCCAATTAACGTTTTTCGATCATGCTACTTATTTTTTCCAGAATCTCTCGTTTTTAATCATAAAAAAAGCTCTCCGTTACACGGAGAGACTCTTACGCTTCTTTAAGTTGGTGATCTTCTTGAACGTCTTGTTCGTGACGCAAGTAGTATAGTGTATACAAGTCTTTTGGAATTTCGTATAAATCATATACGTCTTCATGTTGATTAATTTCATCGTATAAAGCTTTATGTGTTTCATTCGCCAGTACGGCATAAGGCAGTTTTTCTGCAGCCTTAATAGACCTGATATTGATTTTACGAATTCGCATAAAGATTCGCTCTATATTTAACTCAAAGAACAGTTCATTAAAGAACGCTTCTTTTGCAATTTGATTATATCCTTTTCCATGAAACGGTTTGCCAAGCCAAGTGCCTAAAAAACCAGCTTGGTCCTGTACATCAAATAAATTAATGGTGCCGATAGGGTTACCCCATTCGTCTAAAATCGTGCGAGAAATAATTTCTCCATGATCTTCTGCTTCCATCGTTTGTTTAGTCACAAATAAAAATTCTTCATAGGAATGGGCTTTATGACGAACAAAAGGGAAGACATCAGGATGTACCATGAGTTCGTATAGAGATTGACAGTCATTTAGGTCACGTTTTTTTAACATAACTTTTCCCTCCTGATCGAGGGTATATACAGACTCCAATCAAGTCCCCACCCTCGAAATTTTTTAATAATTAAAAAAATTTCGGGGTGGGAATCGAACCCACTAGAACCAGTTACCTGGTGGCGCACCATTTGCCTTCCCATTACAAGTCAACAAACATAAAAAGTCAACGTGTGATGTTTATGCTTTTGTGAAATTCACATGCTTCTAAACGTATCATACTAAAAAAAATAAAAAAAGAAAATAGGTAAAATGTTAATTTTTTTTAAATAATATTTTACCATCTATCATGGTGAAAAGGGGCTTTGCTAAGTAGTGAAAGGGATGATGGCTCCATAGCACTAAATCAGCGTCTTTTCCAGCTTCGATACTGCCGATTCGTTGATCAATACGGAGATTCCGAGCAGCAGCAATCGTGATGCCTTCTAATGCTTTTTGTTCTTCGAGTCCTTCACGTACGGCAATGGATGCACAAATATTTAAGTACTGAATGGGCGTATAAGGGTGGTCTGTTGTAATAGAAACTTCTACTCCTTCGTTGCAGAGAGCTTGATAGGTTTTCCACGTTTTATTTTTCAATTCAACCTTTGAGCGGCGTGTTAAAGTTGGTCCCACGCTTACTTTTAAGTTTCTTCCACCTAGCTCTTTAGCAATTAAATGGCCTTCTGTACAGTGTTCAATACGAACGTCTAAATTAAATTCATCTGCTAAGCGCAGAGCTGATAGAATATCATCGGCTCGGTGAGCATGAATTCGAACGGGAATCTCTCTATTCAATGCTTGAATGAGCGGTTTGATTCGCAAATCATCTTTATTATCACTGCTTTTTGCATGATAAAAGGCTTCTCTCAGCATCCCCATAATACCCATTCGCGTAATGGATTCTTTATTGCCATGGCTGTGAATTCGTTTTGGATTTTCTCCTAGCGCAATCTTAAGTCCAGCTGTCTCTTGAATCAACATTTGAGAAATACTTGTTCCGGCTGTTTTAATAACGGACGTTGTACCTCCGATCACATTTGCACTTCCAGGCATAATGTGTACAGACGTAATACCCGCTTCAATGGCATCTTTAAACCCAGGATCTAAAGGATGTACGCTGTCAAAAGCTCGGATATGGGGAGTCATAGGCTCGATTGTTTCGTTAGCATCATTTCCGGCCCAGCCGGTTCCTTCATCATATAGTCCTAGATGTGTATGAACATCAATAAATCCTGGGAATAAGTAGCGCTGTTTGCAGTCAATGACTTCTACTTGAAGAGGAGGCTGCAAGTTTGGCCCAATTAAAACAATTTTGCCATCTTGAATGAGCACATCACTATTATAAATAGGTTTTGACGTAATAGGATAGAGCGTTGCGTTTTTCAAGAGAATGGTTTTCATAAAGGATGCTCCTATCTATCGGCAGCTTAGTCACCTGTTTTAGGTAAATATCAGAAAATAACTAGAGTAAATCTCGCAATGCATCTTCTAATACAGTATATGTAAAAATGTAATTCTGTTGAATCAATTTTTCAGGTAAAACACGCTGTCCCTTTAAAATAATCATGCTCATTTCTCCCATCAGCAGTTGAAGGCCAAAGCTAGGTACGGGCATCCAGTGAGGGCGATTCAATACTTTTCCAATCGTCTTTCCAAACTCTTTCATTTGAACGGGATTTGGGGCAGTTACATTAACAGGTCCTTCTATTTGTTTGTGATGGATACAATAATCAATGATCTCCACGACGTCTTGAAGGTGGACCCAAGACATCCACTGCTCTCCAGAACCGACTGTTCCTCCTGCAAATAATTTATAAGGAAGGGCAGTAGAAGGAAGTGCGCCGCCGTCTTTCCCTAATATAACGCCGAATCTTGTTAAGACAGTACGAATGTTGAGCTCCATCGCTTTTAGCGCTTCATTTTCCCACTTTTTTACCGTTTCAGCTAAAAAGTCTGTACCGATAGAAGGGGAAGCTTCTGTGGATGTTTCTTTCGTTGATGTTCCGTAATAACCAACGGCGCTTGCATTTACGTAAAGAGACGGTTTTTCGGGTAAAGAAGCCATAATGCGAAGAATTTCTTGAGTAGAAGAAAGGCGACTTTCCACGATTGCTTTTTTGCGTTCGTCCGTCCATCGGCCGCTGTTAAGTGAAACACCAGCTAAATTGATAAAGACGTCTGCTCCTTCTACTTGAGCTTCAGGTTGGCTGTTTTCTCCCATCCACTCTACATATTTAAGTTTCGGATCTCTTGCAGCTTTGTCTGCATTGCGTGTTAAAATATATACATAATGCTTTTGTGTTAAGAAATGTTTTGTTAAAGCTTTGCCTACGAATCCAGTGCCTCCAGCAATAACAATTTTCATACGAATTTCCTCCTTTATTGAGATAAACAAAAATGTGTATGATACGTTTGGCGGTTCTTCAGCCATCAATTTAATAAGAAATATGAGGTGAAGGTGAATGCCTGTTGTCACAAAGATCACAACGCAAAAGAATAGCGGTGAACGTTATAATGTGTATTTAGATTACGGTAAAGGTGAAGAGTTTGGCTTTGGTGTTGATGAAAATGTCCTCATCAAATACGGCTTAAAAAAAGGTCGTGAGCTTGATGAATTTGAACTAACAGAAATTCAGTACGCAGATGATGAAAAAAAGCTTATAATTTAGCCATTACCTACTTATCTTATCGAATGCGCTCTGAAAAAGAGGTGTATGATTATTTAAAGAAAAAAGACGTTAACTCTACTATTATTCAACAAGTTATTCAGAAATTAGTCAGCCACCGTTATTTAAACGATGAAGAGTTTGCGAAAGCATTTGTGTTAACGCAAATGAATACGACATCAAAGGGACCGAATGTAATTCAAAGAGAATTAAAAGAAAAGGGGGTTTCTGATTCCATTATTACCCTTAGTTTATGTGAATACCCTGAAGAACAGCAAATTCAAACTGCCGTGAAGTTAATTGAAAAATTAAAAGGGAAATACAAAAAATTATCTCAAGTGATGATGAAACAAAAAATGGAACAAGCATTGGTAGTGAAGGGCTATTCTTTTTCTATTATTCAAGAAGCATTTCAGCGCACGAATACAGAAAAAGAAAGCGATGAAGCATGGGAAGCTCTGCAATACCAAGGAATGAAAGCTCATCGTCGTTTTTCAAAGTATGAAGGCTGGGAATATCAGCAAAAAATGAAGCAGGCTCTTTATAGAAAGGGATTCTCTATTGACCAAATTCAATCATTTCTAGGTTCCATTGAAGAGGAATAAAGGCAGGACAAAAGTGTGTTAATTGAAGGGAAATCCGAACGATGAATCGAGATTCTTGATGTAGAATCCAACTCGTTCGGATTTTTTCAGTGTGATGGTAAATGTATACTTCATGTATTTAGCTGCTTCTAGCGGTTGATTGGAGGGCAAGACGAAGACTTCTGCGGAAAGCGAAGTCTTGCATGGAAATCAACTGCCGTGTCATACGCAATTTCTATAAGATCATTTATACAATTTGTTTATCTTTAGATTAGATTGATGTAGTTATGTTTCACTCTCTTTTTAAAACAAAATATCTTCTGAGCCGTTCTGTTGTTTATAAATAATCTCAGCAATTTCTGAAGCGGAGCGCAATCGGCTTTTATCTTTAATGTGGTTGTTGTGATCCCAAAAAGGGGTATTCATGCCTCCCATGTATGCTGCAATCACATGAAGGCTGGTATCTTGGTATTCCACTTTTAAACTTTCTGTAAATCCCCTTACGCCAAACTTACTTGCCACATAGACGCTTTCATTAGCTTTCCCGCGAAGTCCTGCAGTTGAAATGATATTCATAACTTTAGGTTCAGGTCTCGTTAAGAGATGAGGCATAAGCGCTTGTGTTAAAAAAATAGTTCCTTTGACATTTGTATCGATGACTTCATCGATGGCTTGTTTTGTATAATCCGTCAAAGGACCAAAATGTCCAATGCCTGCATTGTTGATAAGGATATCTACTGAATGCTGCATCAGCATTTTCTCTACAGATTTTCCTACTTCTTCATACTTTGTAATATCTACAGACATCGTATATACGTTGTCTCCTAGCTCATGCTGCGCTTCATTTAATTTCTGTTGATTGCGTCCAGCTAGAATGACGTTATAGTCTTTTGCGTAAAGTTTTGCAAGTTCTTTTCCAAGACCCGTCGCACCGCCCGTGATTAGTACTGTTTTCATTCCCAAAACTCCCTTTTCATAGTCTCCCTTTAGTTATACCTTTTGTTATAATAAAATGAAAGCAAACAAGGGGGAAAACAGCATGTCTGAAAAACGTTACAGCGATATGACGACGTATGAACTTCAACAAGAAATTGGGTCTCTTCAAGAAAAAGCACGAAAAGCTGAACAGCTTGGCATGGTCAATGAGTATGCAGTATTAGAAAGAAAAGTAACAATGGCTAGGTCATATTTATTGGATCCCGAAACGTTTAAAGCAGGGGAAGTATATGAAATTCAAGGAGATCCGGGTTCATATTTTAAAATTGATTATATGAACGGAGTTTTTGCGTGGGGATTTAGGCTTGGCGCACCGCAAAAAGAAGAGGCATTGCCTATTTCCATGTTGAAAAAATAACGGGATGAACAAGCAGCACGAGGTAGTGCTGCTTGTTTGATTTCTATAGTCACTCTATTTTTAAACGTAGAGCAAGCCGTTATTCTTCGCGTTCATTAGAAGCATGCATGCGTTCTTGCGGATGCGTATTGATGGTTCCATTTGCACGTTTTGAAGCGTATTCAGCTTTTGCTCGAGGTTCGCCTTCAAACTTAGTATGATGTTGGTTTGGAAAATCTTTTGCTTTATTGCGCATCGATACCTCTCCTTTTACAACAGAAAGCGTTGCGGTTATGATATAGTACATGAGGGAGTGAATAACTCCGCATTTATAGTGTAAGTTAAAAGTGCAAACATACTCATATAGAATTTTGGTAATCGAGGTGTTCTTATGAACGATATATTTGAAAGATTAACGAATCAGCTATTAAGTAAAAACAGTTCGCTTTCATATGCTCAAGCGCGCACATGGGTCGAACTTTTCTGGGAAGATTTTGAGTCATCTTACGCAAAAGCCGGATATGATTATAAAGGGAAAGAAGCGACGGAAAAGGTTGTTACGATGTATATCAACAGCTATGGTGACAAACTTCATGAAATCGCGGTTAAAAACCCTAAATATCAGCATTTATTAAATAACGATGACTATTTAAAACATTAAATAAAAACGAACCGTCTTCTCAAGACGGTTCGTTTTTTGGGTTTCATATTTGTTCTTGTTATGATTAGTGCGGGAGGTAATCAAGCTTTTTACGCAATTTTTTCTCACTGAAAATCCAACCTGTGTACGAGCAAATAATATTTAAATCGTAATCAAGCTGGACCACGGCTACAAATGGATAGTAATCCTTGCTGCGGTAGCGTAAATCAATAAAGCGCACTTCGATATGGTCGTTATATTCGTCCAGTTCCCATCTATAAATAGGTGAAAATGAAAGAAACGCAGATAAATTTTCATCTTTTTTCGCTACTTCAATTACGGCTGATTCAGGAATTGGAACTTTATCAAACGTATCATAAATAAAAATTTCTTCTCCGATTGCTCTTCCTACATGAAAATACTTTTCGGTCGTCACAGCTAAGTGCCAGTGAGTGAAACGCAGTGTAGGAGAGATATTGAGCTTGATTACATCAGGAAACTGTTTTCGAAGCTTCGTGGCGATCTGGTGGCGCATATAAAAGCGCAGTCCATAGTAAAACGCCAATAACACATACAGCGTAATGAATGTTGGCCCCGGCGCTGCTCCAGCAAACCAAATGAGAATCGCAAGGACGTGAGCTGAGAAAATCACGTAATCAAACGTGTTGATTACCCCGAGCGCAATCCATTTATTTGTGAAAGGCCGTAAAGCTTGCGTGCCATAAGCGTTAAAGATATCAACAAAAACGTGAATAATGACGCCTGCAAAGGCCCACATCCATAGATGCAGCAAGTTAGCTCCTGGCAGCAGAAACGAAAGAATGAGCACGATAAGCAAAGGCCATAAAATAACGGCCGGGATAGAATGTGTAATTCCACGGTGATTCCGGATATACTGTGCATTGTTTCGCAGCTTTAAAACAGTGTCTAAATCAGGTGCTAATGACCCGGCCATTACGCCAATCATTACAGCATCCATTGTGGCTGTATTCGCAGATACAGTGGGGTCTAATGTTGCAAGGCCGCCCAGGGCGATTCCCATTGCAATGTGTGTACCAGTATCCAGAGCGAACTCCTCCTTTGTAAGATGACGATCCTAGATTATTCTAATTCAGCATGAAAGCTTGATTTAAAGCAAAAAATCTCGTTTTATTATTAACGCAGCAAATTGGCTGTTTTTATTCATTATTTGAACAATTCATTTTACTATTCATATTTGTAGTTGTTATAAGGTTATCATAAAGTTACTAAGATTCAAAAAGCAACACATTGTATATGTATAGTTAATACCTCGGAGGCTATGACGTGAAACAAAGTAAAGATATTGTACAAAATTTTGATATTCAAGCATTTCAAAATGACTTAATCTCTTGGTTTGAGCAGGAACAGCGCATTTTACCATGGCGTCAAGACCAGGACCCTTATAAAGTGTGGGTATCTGAAATTATGCTTCAACAAACGAGAGTAGATACGGTCATTCCGTATTTTAATAACTTTATTAGCAAATTTCCCACTATCAAAGACTTAGCTTATGCGAATGAAGATGATGTGTTAAAAGCGTGGGAAGGGCTAGGCTATTATTCCCGTGCCCGTAATTTACAAACGGCCGTTCGAGAAGTTCACGAACAATACGGGGGAGAAGTTCCAAATACGCCAGCAGAAATCTCTAAACTAAAAGGAGTAGGTCCTTATACGACAGGAGCCATTTTAAGTATTGCATACGGAGTGCCACAGCCTGCTGTGGATGGAAATGTTATGCGTGTGCTATCGCGCATTTTATCCGTTTGGGATGATATTGCAAAACCGAAAACAAGAAAGCTATTTGAAGATATCGTGCATGAAATTATTTCAAAAGATAATCCTTCTTATTTCAATCAAGGCATGATGGAGCTCGGTGCCATTGTATGTACACCAACTTCTCCTTCCTGTTTGTTATGTCCGGTTCGTGAACACTGTCGCGCGTTTGAAGAAGGGGTTCAGAACGAGCTTCCCGTTAAATCAAAGAAAAAAGCGCCGCGTGCTCTTCAGCTTGCTGCAGCAGTGATTAAAGACGGGGAAGGAAATTATCTGATTCATAAACGTCCAAGCAAAGGACTTTTAGCTAACCTATGGGAATTTCCAAATGTAGAAGTAGATCTTAGTATAGCGCCAGATCATCAGCAGCTTCAGGCATTTATTCAAAATGAGTACGGAGCCGATATTAAAATTCATGCGCCGTTTACCACAATTCAGCACGTGTTTTCTCATATCGTCTGGAACATCACAGTATATGAAGCAGAGCTTGTAAGTGATATCAGTGCATTAAAAAATTTGAAAGTGGTTTCTGAAAAAGATTTAGAACAATATGCATTTCCTGTTTCCCATCAAAAAATCTTAAAAGAATATTTACTTGTTAAATAAAAGAAGCGTGGATAAACTCCGCGCTTCTTTTTATTTAATCATATGATACATGCGTGCCGTGTGTGTAATCTGCTTCGTCGCGCTGTAACCCGCCCCGTGCTTCAATTTCTTTAATAATTTGCTGATGAATACTTTGTCCTTCAGCATTTAAATACGGCGTCATTTGCTGTAAAGAGTGATGGAAAAACGCAAGCTCGCTGTCTTTCCACTCGCTTTTAGAAATCATTGAAAGAGCCGTCATGTCTCTACCTACATACATTCTATTCACCTCGTTCATTTCATCAAGTTTTATCTATTTTCTCTATTTTCTCTATATTACTTGTTTCTTATGCGATAAAATCAGTACAATGTAAGGATAATACGATACATAAGGGAGATGACATCATGTCACAAAAGGTAGCACTAGTTACGGGAAGCAGCAGAGGTATTGGTAAAGAAATTGCCTTACGTCTGGCTAAAGAAGGATACGATATTGTATTAAACTATGCACGAAGCAAAAGTGCAGCGCAGGAAGTAGCAGAAGAAATCAAAGCATTAGGCAGAGAAGCATTAGTTGTTAAAGCAAACGTAGGAAAAGTAGAGAAAATTAAAGAAATGTTTGAGCAAATTGATGAAGCATTCGGTCGCTTAGACGTATTTGTAAGTAATGCGGCGTCAGGAGTGTTACGTCCTATTATGGAATTGGAAGAAACTCACTGGAACTGGACAATGGATATTAACAGCAAAGGATATTTATTCTGTGCACAAGAAGCGGCTAAACGTATGGAAAAAGTAGGCGGAGGAAAGATTGTTACCATCAGTTCGCTTGGGTCTATTCGCTATTTAGAAAATTATACAACAGTAGGCGTGTCAAAAGCCGCTGTAGAAGCGTTGACCCGCTATTTAGCAGTGGAGCTGGCTCCAAAGAATATTGTGGTAAATGCTGTATCTGGAGGAGCTGTTGATACAGAAGCATTAAAACATTTCCCAAATCGCGATGAGCTTCTAGATGATGCACGCAAGCATACTCCAGCTGGTCGTATGGTGGAGCCAAAAGATATGGTAGATGCAGTTATGTTCTTAGTGTCCGATCAAGCAAATATGATTTGCGGTCAAACGCTTATTATTGATGGAGGGCGTTCACTTTTAATGTAAGGTAAATGTGTTTTGTGCTTGCGCCTTAAAATATTGAAAAAAGTTTGCATACCCTATTTACCTCCCGGGCATATTAATTTTCGTGGAGGTGATTACAATGGCAAAACAAACAAACAAAACAGCATCTGGTACAAGCACACAACACGTGAAACAACAAAATGCTCAAGCATCTAAAAACAACTTCGGTACTGAATTTGGTAGCGAAACAAATGTACAAGAAGTGAAACAACAAAATGCTCAAGCTGCGGCAAACAAAAGCCAAAATGCTCAAGCATCTAAAAACAACTTCGGTACTGAATTTGCTAGCGAAACAAGTGCTCAAGAAGTGAGACAACAAAACGCACAAGCTGAAGCAAAGAAAAACCAAAACTCTGGTAAATACCAAGGTTAATATCAAAAGCGAACTTAACGTCTTTCATACGGCGATGTTAAGTTCGCTTTTTCTTATATAAAAAGCAACAAAGTATGACAAAACTTCTTGAAACTTTTCACAACTCGTCAAAGGAATCTGTATCACCTAAACAGAATGTTAACAGAAGTGCCGCGTGTATGGTTAAAGCAAATAGGGAGGAGCTATCGTATGAAAAAATTTGATCAGCTAGTGACTCAACAATTGGAGACCATGGATCAACTTCTGTTTTTGCAGTCTGAGATTGAGCGCTGTCAGGAAATCGAAGGTGAACTAATAAAACTTCATGAAGAAGCAAAACTTCATTCTGTGCAAGATGAAATTAGTGAAATGAAGCTAAAATTAAAAGAGATTCAATTGACGTTTGAAGCACAAACCGAAGACATTATTCGTACATATAAAAGTGAAGGGGCTTGCTCTACACTTGCTTAATGAACATTGATGTGTCACTTCCTCTCTTTTTTAAGGCTGCCAAGCAAAGGAAAAGTAGGGGGAGTGGCTTTTTTGAACTCAAGAAGGTTAGCACATTTGTGTTAAAATGAGAGAGAAACCGTTATAATAAACATAAGACAAATGGAGACGTTATATAAATTTTTTTAAGTGCTAAAATGAAAGTAGGTATTGGAGATGGGAATTCCGGTGGAAGGAGAAACAATTCAAATACACAGCTACAAGCATAATGGATATATTCATCGCGTGTGGGATCGGACAACCGTATTAAAAGCAACCAATAACTTAGTGATTGGAGGAAATGATCGTACGGTCGTTACAGAATCAGATGGACGAACGTGGGTCACAAGAGAGCCTGCAATTTGTTATTTTCATGCTCAGCAGTGGTTTAACGTCATTGGGATGATCCGTGAAGATGGAATTTATTATTACTGCAATATCAGTTCGCCGTTCATTTATGATGACAATGAAGCGCTCAAATATATTGATTATGATTTAGATATCAAAGTCTATCCAGATATGACATACACCCTTCTTGATGAAGATGAATATGAGAAGCATCGAAAAGAAATGAATTATCCAGAAGTGATTGACCGTATTTTACATAATCACGTCGAGGAGTTAAAAGGTTGGATTCGACAGCGAAAAGGCCCGTTTGCTCCAGATTTCATTGACATTTGGTATGAGCGTTTTTTAACATATCGACATTCTTGATGAATGATCTAGAGAACATTATGTTAGGCCGTCTAAAGCTGACTGTTTGATATAATGTTCTTTTTGGCGTTATGCTCACCATCTTTTAGAAAAGATAAAAGCACTAAAAAATCGACGCGTGTACATATACTAAGAAAGCTTGCCCTCATAGATAGAAAGGGGAGATTTTATGGGAAGTATAAGACGCTACATGAAGTTTGTACAGCCATACAAATGGCAAATTGTCGGCACTGTATTAATTGGTATTATTAAATTTGCTATTCCTTTATTAATTCCGCTGCTTTTGAAATATGTTTTGGATGATATCGTAAATGGACATGGCATGTCTTCCTCTGAAAAAATTCATAAAATGGTGACGATTATGGGGATTTCGTTTGTTATATTTTTAGTGTTAAGACCTCCCATTGAATATTACAGGCAGTATTATGCTCAGTGGGTATCGAGCAAAGTACTATATGATATACGAGATCAGCTGTTTAGTCATATTCAAAAGCTTAGTTTACGTTATTATGCAAATACTCGAGCGGGTGAAGTGATTTCACGAGTCATTAATGATGTAGAGCAAACAAAAAACTTTGTTATCACAGGCTTAATGAATGTATGGCTTGATATGATGACGATTGTAATAGCTATTGTGATTATGTTTACGATGAATGTACCTTTAACACTGGTATCGATTATTTTGCTGCCGGTTTATGCGTTCTCTGTAAAATATTTTTACAGTCGTCTTCGCCATTTAACAAGAGTCCGTTCGCAGGCTTTAGCGGAAGTGCAGGGGCACTTACATGAAAGGGTTCAAGGAATCTCTGTTATTCGCAGCTTTGCTATTGAGCCTCATGAGCAGAAACAATTTGATAAGCAAAATTCAAATTTTCTACAAAAAGCAATCAATCATACGAATTGGAATGCAAAAACATTTGCAGTAGTAAATACCATTACCGATTTGGCACCTTTAATCGTGATTACATTTGCTGGATATCAAGTCATCACAGAAAGTCTTAGCGTAGGAACGATGGTAGCATTTGTTGCCTACATTGACCGCTTGTATAATCCGCTTCGCCGCTTGGTCAATTCATCGACTACGCTCACGCAGTCTGTTGCATCTATGGACCGGGTGTTTGAGTTCATTGATGAAGAATACGATATTACAGACAAGAAAGATGCAAAAGAATGCATTGAGCTTCATGGGAAAGTTCAGTTTGAGCACGTTTCATTTGCTTATGAAGAAGAAGAAAAACCCGTGATTCATGATATTAATTTAGATGTAGAAAAAGGAAAATCTGTTGCGTTTGTTGGAATGAGCGGAGGAGGGAAATCCACGCTTATCAGCTTAATTCCGCGCTTTTACGATGTGACAGAGGGGAAAATTCTCATTGATGACATTGATATCAAAACCTATAAAGTACGCAGCCTGCGAGATAAGATTGGAATCGTCCTGCAGGATACGGTGTTGTTTAGTGACACGGTTAAAAACAATATACTGCTTGGAAAGCCAGGAGCGACAGATGAAGAAGTAATTGCTGCGGCAAAAGCCGCAAATGCCCACGATTTTATTATGAATTTGCCCGAAGGATATGATACAAAAGTGGGAGAGCGGGGAATGAAGCTATCAGGGGGACAGAAGCAGCGTATTTCCATTTCGCGCGTATTTTTAAAAAATCCAGCTATTCTTATTTTTGATGAAGCCACTTCAGCTCTAGATTTGGAAAGTGAGCACTATATTCAAGAAGCATTAGCTGAACTAGCAAAAGACCGTACGACCTTCATTGTAGCCCATCGTTTATCTACAATTACTCATGTTGATGAAATTGTACTTTTAGAAAATGGAAGAGTAGTCGAACGAGGTTCTCATGAGGAGTTAATTAAGAAAAAAGGTCATTACTATCAGCTCTTTAACGTTCAGCAGCTTGATACAATTTAAAAACACCACCTATTGTTTAACAATAGGTGGTGTTTTTAATCTTCTTGTCGCTGATGATTAATATCAAATGAGTTATCATCTTTGTGATAGTTTTGGAACGTATCAATCAGCTTATCAAGATGCTCTAACTCTTCACTATACTCAATGATGACCGAAATTAAAGGGAAGATATGATAAATAACCTTATTCTCTTCATCATTATCGTATATTTTGTACTGCATAAATTTATCGATTAAAGCTCGTTTTCCAACGCAGGCTTCGTTTGGTACAGTAGTGGTTGGCTGTACGCGTAATTTCCCAATGAATTTTAATAATACTTGCTCATGATACATTAACAGGCACTCAACTTCAGATTTGATTAAATCTTGAAATTGCTGCGGCATGACTTGAAGATCATTTTCTACTCGGTGAAGTAGTTTCAAGGTTGTAAGAGCTCGTGTTGTTACGGTAATCATTTGACGAAATAAAACGAGCTTGCGTGACTTAACAAAACGTTTTTTGGTTGAATAAGTGCGTTCTTCTTTGTAAAAATCAAAGATTTGATTCATTTTAGCCACATTGTCTTTCATTTTTTCAATGTCTTCTTTTAACAATGTGTGCTCAGATGCATGATAAAGATTCATGCGAATCCATTTAATAATTTCTTCCGTTGTGCTTACAATTTTATAATACAATCTTGTTTCATACTTTGGCGGAATAAAAATAAGATTGACAATAAATGCTGAGAATACCCCAAGTAACACTGTACCAAAGCGTATAAGTGCATATTCAACGAAATTATCTCCTGGATTTTCCATGATTGCAATTACTGTCACAAGCGCAAGCCCAATTGTATTATTAATACGTAATTTTAAGTTGACTGCGATGACAACAACAGCGGTAAAACCAATAATGATGGGATGGGTACCAAAAATAAGTCCAAAACAAACTGCAGAAGCAGCTCCAATCACATTCGCCTGTATTTGCTCCAATATTGTTAAATAAGATCTGTAAATAGACGGTTGAATTGCAAAAACTGCCGCAATTGCCGCAAATATTGGAGATGGTAAACTTAGAAATTCACCTAATAACAATGAAAGTGTAATGGCAATTCCCGTTTTTAAGATGCGGGCACCAAGTTTCATGTGCGTTCGTAGTTCCTTTCTGTAAAAAAGTTTTTTCGTTATGAAGAATGTTCCCCAAAACAAATGATAAATTGCAAAAATCAATCCTTCTTTATTACATAACCTGTTGGAAATAATATAAACAATAACATACTATACAAGGTTTAAGAATGGATATCAAGAGAAAACAAGCAGAAAAATAAGGGTATTTCTCGGGATTTTTCGACAGGCTGACAAAAAGGAGATGACGCGTAAGAAATGGTTATGAAAGGTGGGAATGTTCTATAAGGAAACCCAAAGGTAAAACGAAAAAGAGGTCGAGACATAACGAAATAAATCCAATCTAAAGACGAACAAATGGGATACATGGGCTGAACCGCTTGTGACACAGCAGTTGATTTCCGTGCAAGACTTCGCTTTCCGCGACCGCTGAGCCTCCTCGTCGCATACGCTCCTGTAAGTTCTCACCTGTTCCGCTTTTCCCGCAGGAGTCTTCGCCTTGCCCTCCAATCAACTGCTAGAAAGACCTATACACATGAAACCTACGTTTACCATAACAAAAAAAACGAACCACTAATCAAACATCTTGATCAATGGTTCGTTTTTCACTTCGTCTAAAATCCTTTTATTTCAGCCTCTTTAGAATAAGAATTAGCGTTCTTCACTTAATTGTTTAAATGCTTTTTCTACTGCTTCTAATGTGTCGGTAATATCTTGTTCTGTATGAGCTGTAGTAAGGAACCATGCTTCATATTTCGAAGGAGCTAAGTTGACACCTTGGTGGAGCATTAGTTTAAAGAAGCGTGCGAATAATTCGCCGTCTGTATTTTCTGCTTGTTCATAGTTTTTGACCGTTTCTGTTGTAAAGTAGACAGTAAGAGCGCCTTTCAATCGATTGATAGTGATAGGCATGTTATATGTACGAGCATGTTTTAAAATACCTTCTTCGAGCATCGCCCCTAGCTTATCCAACTGTTCATAAACACCTTCTTGCTTTAGTACTTCTAGGCAAGCAATCCCAGAAAGAATAGAAGCTGGGTTTCCTGCCATTGTACCTGCTTGATAAGCGGGTCCAAGCGGCGCCACTTTTTCCATGATTTCTTTTTTACCGCCGTAGGCTCCGATTGGAAGGCCGCCGCCGATGATTTTTCCAAAGGCAGTTAGATCAGGTTTTACACCAAGTAAATCTTGAGCTCCACCATACATAAAACGAAACGCTGTAATAACTTCATCGTAAATAACAAGTGCTCCAGCTTCGTGAGTCAATTCGTTGACTTGTTCTAAAAAGCCAGGTTCAGGCTCAACAATTCCGAAGTTTCCAACGATTGGTTCTACTAAAACAGCCGCGATCTGATCGCCCCATTTTTCTAATGCTTCCTTGTAAGGCTCAATATCGTTAAAAGGAACTGTGATAACTTCACTAGCGATACTTTTTGGTACACCTGCAGAGTCAGGAGTTCCGAGTGTAGAAGGGCCAGATCCAGCTGCCACCAATACAAGGTCTGAATGGCCGTGATAGCAACCTGCAAATTTAATAATTTTATCGCGTCCAGTATAAGCGCGTGCTACACGGATCGTTGTCATAACGGCTTCTGTTCCAGAGTTGACGAAGCGCACTTTATCTAATGCGGGCATCGCTTCTTTGAGCATTTTAGCAAATGTGACTTCATGAGCAGTTGGAGTACCGTAAAGAACACCCGTTTCAGCTGCTTTTGTAATAGCTTTCGTGATATGAGGATGAGCGTGTCCCGTAATAATAGGACCGTAAGCTGCTAAATAGTCAATATATTTATTTCCATCAACGTCCCAGAAATAAGCTCCGCTTGCCTTCTCCATTGCAATAGGAGCTCCGCCTCCTACGGCTTTATATGAACGTGAAGGGCTGTTAACGCCACCTACAATATGTTCGAGCGCTTCAGCGTGTAATTGTTCTGATTTTGTAAATTGCATAGTATGCCTCCTAATGAAAAGTTCAACTTCTTTATTCTATCAAACTTATTTGTTTCTTGAAAAACATTCGAGAACGTGTATGATAGAAATTTGTGAGCTAACTGCTAGAAAATAGGTCCTCGTCTCTTGGAGGAGCTGCTAGCAAGAGCGCCGGAAACAATAAAAGAAACCACTAATACGTCGACGTAACGGAGGGAATACAATGAAAAATGCTATTGAGGTGAATCAACTTCGAAAAGAATTTAAAGCCTATTCTAGCCGCTCTGGCCTTAAAGGGGCATTCCGGGATTTATTTACCCGTAATTATAGAGTCATGAAAGCTGTGAACGATATATCGTTTACCGTAAAACAAGGGGAAATGGTAGGGTATATAGGAGAAAACGGAGCGGGGAAATCGACGACAATCAAAATGCTGACAGGAATCTTAACCCCTACTTCAGGCGACATTACCGTAAATGGAATGAATCCTCATAAGGAAAGAGAAAAGTTTGCCCAAACGATTGGTGTTGTTTTTGGTCAACGCTCTCAGCTATGGTGGGATATTGCCGTACAAGAATCTTTTCGCCTGTTAAAAAAAGTATACAAAGTGTCAGATGAAGATTATAACGCTCATATGGAGCACGTTATTCAAACGTTAGATATTGGACCGCTGCTAGATAAGCCGGTGCGAAAGCTTTCTCTAGGTCAAAGAATGCGCTGTGAGCTGGCTGCTGCTCTTATTCATAATCCGCCGCTTCTATTTCTAGATGAACCGACGATCGGTTTAGATGTACTAGTTAAATTAAAAATCCGCCAATTTTTAAAAGAAATTAATGAAAAATATAATACGACGATTTTGCTTACGACACATGATTTAGCAGATATTGAAGCTTTATGTGAACGCGTTGTAATGCTGGATGAAGGCAGTATTATTTATGACGGATCGCTGCAAAAGCTGCGTTCGAATTGGGGAGACCTTAAACAAGTTACGTTTGAATTTGGAACCGCGCCAAATAAAGAACAGTTGAAGCTATTAACGCAAGGGATGCCTGTTAACTGGATTGAAGGTGATCAAAAATATTTGTGGACAGCGCAGCTTCAAAATAAAGGGGACTTGATGTCGCAGCTGATTGCTAAAGTGGTGGCAAAGCATGAAATCAGTGATATTAACATTGAAGAAATTTCAACGGAAGAAATTATCCGCAACATTTATGAAGAAGGTGTTGTGAATGGATAAATATATAGAGATGATACGCATTCGCTTTTTAATGATGCTGGCGTATCGGACGAATTATTACAGCGGAATATTGATTTATGCAATTAATATTGGTGCTTACTACTTTTTATGGTCCGCTATTTATGGAGGAAAAGAGAATATTCAAGGGTTATCCATTACCCAAATGACAACGTATGTAGCAGTTTCATGGATGGCAAGAGCCTTTTATTTTAATAACATTGACCGTGAAATGGCAATGGAAATTAAAGATGGCAAAGTGGCAGTAGAGTTAATTAAGCCTTATAGCTACCTTGGTATGAAAACAATGCAAGGACTGGGAGAAGGGATTTTTCGGTTGCTGTTTTTCTCAGTGCCCGGCATGATTATTGTCGCGTTTTTATTTCCAGTACAGTTCTCAGCAAATGCAGCAACATGGCTTTATTTTGGATTGTCTTTAATTTTTAGTTTCATTATTAATACACAAATTAATTTATTAACGGGTATTACGACTTTCTTTCTCTTTAACAATGATGGACTCATTCGAGCGAAGCGCGTTGTTATTGATTTGTTTTCAGGACTTCTTCTGCCCATCAGCTTCTATCCTTTCTGGGCGCAACATATTATGAGCTATTTCCCTTTTCAAGCCATTAGTTATATTCCGAGCATGATTTTCACAAATGGATTTAAAGGGCAGGAAGTAATAAATGCTCTTATCACACAAGCAGTTTGGTCAGGACTTCTATTTATCCCTATTGCATGTTTGTGGAACATAGCGAAGAAAAAGATGGTTATTCAAGGAGGGTAGTCTATGAAAATGTTTTATTTTTCGATTTTCTTTCAGTACATTAGTCAATATATGAAAACAAGGCTTCAGTACCGCACCGACATGGTAGTTGAAATCATTTCAGACTTATTGTTTCAAACAGTTAATTTGATTTTTATTTTAGTCGTATTTGGACATACTCAGTCGCTGCACGGATGGTCACGAGAGGAAATTATCTTTATTTATGGTTTCTTTTTGGTCCCTTTTGCTATTTTTTCGTCTTTCTTTAACATTTGGGATTTCAACGAGCGGTACATTGTTAAAGGAGAAATGGACCGAATTTTAACGAGGCCGATTCACAGTTTGTTTCAAGTTATTTTGGAGCGGATGGAACTAGAATCATTGTTTGGTGGTATCACAGGGATTGCAGTAATGGCTTACGCTGCGTCTTCTTTACATCTTCATTTCCAGTGGTATGATGTTTTTATTTTTCTATTATTTATTTTAGGAGGAGCGCTTGTATACGCAGGAATTTTCATCGCCTTAGCAAGCATAGGCTTCTGGTCGGATGCCAGAACCTCTATTATGCCTACTATTTATAATATTGGAAACTACGGAAGGTATCCTGTAGATATTTATAATAATGTCATCCGATATGTTTTAACGTGGATTCTTCCTTTTGCATTTGTAGGCGTATATCCAGCTGCTTATTTCTTAGGAAGGTCAGAATGGTATGGATATGCATTTTTAACCCCAATTATGGGAATCGTCTTTTTTGTAATCTCTATTTTCTTATGGAATACAGGTGTTAAAAAATACAGAGGAGCAGGCAACTAAATGCCTGCTCTTTTTCGTGGCTTCGGAGTAGTAATGAATGGACAAGAACGCGCGTATAGTGGTAGTAGAGTATAAATTAAAGGAGTAGAATGATGGTTATTTTTCTAATCCTCGTTATCATTGCTTTTGTAATTGGTAGTATGAAGTTTCTCTTTGAAAAAGAACTTGGAGAATTTCATTTTTTCTCAATTGGTCATTTCTTTGTCTTGTTTTATTCATATATTACAGTTTTATTGGGATTTAGCCTTATTTATACAGTGTGTGAGATGGGGAGTATTCCAGTGTTAAGCGGAGGGTTTGAACATGAAGGTCATTATTTTTATACGCTGTTTAACAGCATGTATTTCAGCGCAGCGACGTTATTTTCAGTAGGATACGGAGATATGTATCCGGTTGGAATTGGGAAATTATTTGCAACTTTTGAAGCGTTTATCGGCTATATTATGCCTGCAATCTTTGTGATGCGAACTGTTACCCGCACTTAAACTTGTCATCTTATCTAATATTGGGTACGCTATTCAAAGAAAATGAAAAGCGTAAAGGAGAAGATAAATATGACAGCTGTAGTTGGAGAAAAAGCACCCGATTTTGTATTGATGTCTACAAATGGAGAGCAAGTATCATTAGCGTCGATGAAAGGCAAAAACGTTGTGCTGTATTTTTATCCGAAAGATATGACGCCAGGCTGTACGACAGAAGCCTGTGATTTCCGAGATCAGCATGAAAATTTTGAAGAGCTAGATGCGGTGATTCTAGGAGTGAGCCCGGATCCAATCGACAAACACCATAAGTTTATTGATAAGCACGGCCTTCCATTCTTACTTTTAGCTGACGAAGATCACAGCGTAGCTGAAGAGTATGGAGTATGGACACTGAAAAAAAACTTTGGAAAAGAATATATGGGCATTGAACGCTCCACTTTTATCATTAATAAAGAAGGAATGCTCGTAAAAGAGTATCGCAAGGTTCGAGTAAAAGGGCATGTGGAAGAAGCTTTATCATTTATTAAAGAAAAAATGGCATAAAAACAGGCAGATAACTAGAGCAGTTTTAGTCTTTGAACATACAATATCAGTGTAGGGCATACCTCCTCAGATGTTAATATATTTAAAAGTGTGGATTGATTTCCACACTTCTTTTTTTGCATAAAATATATGGAAAATTTCTACTTATTACATAAAATAGGAATAGGCATCAAGTTGACAAAACGTGGGTAAAACATGTAGACTAATTATAAGAATTATAAAGTAATAATACTTACAGAAGAGGGGTGCATGACGTGTCAAATCATTTACAAGAAGCCCTTGAAACGTTAAAAGGTACTGGCGTTCGTATTACACCACAACGTCATGCTATTTTAGAGTATTTAATCAATTCCATGACACATCCAACAGCAGATGATATTTATAAAGCGCTGGAAGGTAAGTTTCCAAATATGAGTGTAGCAACCGTTTACAATAATTTAAGAGTATTTCGCGAAGTAGGTATTGTAAAGGAACTAACGTACGGTGATGCATCAAGCCGGTTTGATTATGTTACAACAGAGCATTACCATGTGATCTGCGAAAGCTGCGGAAAAATTGTGGATTTTCATTATCCTGGCTTAGACGAAGTAGAAAAGCTGGCTGCTCATATTACTGACTTTGATATTAGTCACCACCGAATGGAAATTTACGGAACGTGTCCTGATTGTACGGCTAAAAAAGCGCATTAATAAGCTGATAGTAGTGATACTATCAGCTTTCTTTTGTTTTTTTCTATTATACTTTTCGTCGAATTGTTTTCCTTCGAGAGACCGGTCAAGCGTAAGCGGCTCGTTGCAATACATACACATATCTACGCGCCCTAGCATTTTGGTTTGCTTTTGACATGTAGGGCAGGTTACTTGAACCGCTTTTGTAGAAAGCATGCCAATCCAGAAATAAACGCCGGTACTGGCTACGATGCACAGCAACCCCAAAAGCATAAAAATAGTCATTAGCCAGACTGAAGACCGAAAGAAAATTCCCCCATACATAACAATGAAACCAACAAAGATCAGACTGAGTGCAAACGTGCGAATCTTGTTAATTTTATTTGAATACTTTATCCCCATCAGTATCCCCCCTGTTACCAATATATCATAGAGTGAGACAGTGAATGATGATAAAAATTGAATCTTCGGAAAATTATCGTTGGTTTTTGAGCTTTCTGAATGATTTCCATAATTCTGAGTGGGATATCCGTTATACATCGTATATAATAAAAAAAGAAATCTTAGTCCATAGCCTTTAAAATTTTGAAAAATATTTGTTTATTACAGTTAGGAGAGCTCAAAATGGAAGATGTTTTACGGCCAATATATCAAGAAAGAGCTAGCAATAAAGACACACTAGGTATTTTACTGATTGAAAAAAGAAATCAGAATCTCCAGTGACGGATAATTTGGATGCTATCTTATTTATTGTGACCAAAACTACAGAAACTTCTCTTTTTATTAAACAATACGAATATGAAAATGAGCGTGCGGCACTTTATATGGCTTCTGAACAGCAAATGAGTGAATGGATTATGAATGGGACGAACCGCCGTATTATTGATTGGATCTTAAATGGTAAAGTGCTATTTGATCGAAACGAATATATGGAAAACTTAAAGAAACGCTTAATTGATTTTCCTAGAGAAGATCGGACAAAGAGAATAGGTGTCGAGTTTGCTAAGTTGATTCGCCGATTTAAAGAAGGAAAAGACTTTTATGCGTCTAATCATTATTTAGATGCATTCAATCATGTCATTCATGCTCTTCATCATTTAGCACGACTGTCTGTGTTGGAAAATGGATTTCACCCAGAAGTGACAGTATGGAACCAAGTGAAAAAAATAGAACCTGAAATTCATCGTCTTTACGAAGAGCTAATTATTAGCCAAGAAGAGGTTAGCAAGCGTTTAGAGCTGCTTTTCTTAGCGAGTGAATTTCTAGTAAATAAAAAAACTGAATTGGGTGCCAAGCATCTTGTTCATATTATGAAAAGTGAAAAGCAGGAATGGACGTTTAATGAACTGGTTCATCATCCCGAAATACGCCCTTATGCTATTGATTTAGGAATACTTCTTGAGTTTTTAATTGAAAAAGATATCATTATGGTAAAAAAAGTAGAAACCAAAGGAAAGAGTTTGTACCATAGACACTATGTGGCGAAATGATAGAGAGGATAAAGGGTATCTGATACGGTGCGGTTATAACGTATAGATACCCTGGTATATGACTTTATAGCCTGGATAAAAGGTTTTTCTAAAAAAACACGATTTATTTTAAAAAATCTATTGACGCTTTAAAATATCCGTGGTAAATTTATATACGTCGCCGATGAGCGATACTAAATTTATCAAAAACTTGAAAAAACTTCTTGAAAAAAGTTGTTGACAAGAAAGAGATAAACTGGTAAGATTAAAAAGTCGCTTAAGAGCGGCGGTTGAACTTTGAAAACTGAACAAAGCGACAAACGTCAACGTTAATTTTTATTTTTTAAATCGAGCAAGTCAAACATTTCTTCGGAGAGTTTGATCCTGGCTCAGGATGAACGCTGGCGGCGTGCCTAATACATGCAAGTCGAGCGAACTGATTAGAAGCTTGCTTCTATGATGTTAGCGGCGGACGGGTGAGTAACACGTGGGCAACCTGCCTGTAAGACTGGGATAACTTCGGGAAACCGAAGCTAATACCGGATAGGATCTTCTCCTTCATGGGAGATGATTGAAAGATGGTTTCGGCTATCACTTACAGATGGGCCCGCGGTGCATTAGCTAGTTGGTGAGGTAACGGCTCACCAAGGCAACGATGCATAGCCGACCTGAGAGGGTGATCGGCCACACTGGGACTGAGACACGGCCCAGACTCCTACGGGAGGCAGCAGTAGGGAATCTTCCGCAATGGACGAAAGTCTGACGGAGCAACGCCGCGTGAGTGATGAAGGCTTTCGGGTCGTAAAACTCTGTTGTTAGGGAAGAACAAGTACGAGAGTAACTGCTCGTACCTTGACGGTACCTAACCAGAAAGCCACGGCTAACTACGTGCCAGCAGCCGCGGTAATACGTAGGTGGCAAGCGTTATCCGGAATTATTGGGCGTAAAGCGCGCGCAGGCGGTTTCTTAAGTCTGATGTGAAAGCCCACGGCTCAACCGTGGAGGGTCATTGGAAACTGGGGAACTTGAGTGCAGAAGAGAAAAGCGGAATTCCACGTGTAGCGGTGAAATGCGTAGAGATGTGGAGGAACACCAGTGGCGAAGGCGGCTTTTTGGTCTGTAACTGACGCTGAGGCGCGAAAGCGTGGGGAGCAAACAGGATTAGATACCCTGGTAGTCCACGCCGTAAACGATGAGTGCTAAGTGTTAGAGGGTTTCCGCCCTTTAGTGCTGCAGCTAACGCATTAAGCACTCCGCCTGGGGAGTACGGTCGCAAGACTGAAACTCAAAGGAATTGACGGGGGCCCGCACAAGCGGTGGAGCATGTGGTTTAATTCGAAGCAACGCGAAGAACCTTACCAGGTCTTGACATCCTCTGACAACTCTAGAGATAGAGCGTTCCCCTTCGGGGGACAGAGTGACAGGTGGTGCATGGTTGTCGTCAGCTCGTGTCGTGAGATGTTGGGTTAAGTCCCGCAACGAGCGCAACCCTTGATCTTAGTTGCCAGCATTCAGTTGGGCACTCTAAGGTGACTGCCGGTGACAAACCGGAGGAAGGTGGGGATGACGTCAAATCATCATGCCCCTTATGACCTGGGCTACACACGTGCTACAATGGATGGTACAAAGGGCTGCAAGACCGCGAGGTCAAGCCAATCCCATAAAACCATTCTCAGTTCGGATTGTAGGCTGCAACTCGCCTACATGAAGCTGGAATCGCTAGTAATCGCGGATCAGCATGCCGCGGTGAATACGTTCCCGGGCCTTGTACACACCGCCCGTCACACCACGAGAGTTTGTAACACCCGAAGTCGGTGGAGTAACCGTAAGGAGCTAGCCGCCTAAGGTGGGACAGATGATTGGGGTGAAGTCGTAACAAGGTAGCCGTATCGGAAGGTGCGGCTGGATCACCTCCTTTCTAAGGATTTTTACATGACGTACGTTTTGACACTTTGTTCAGTTTTGAGAGTTCAATCTCTCAATTATAGAAAGCACACTACTTTCTTCTTATTAGATAAGAAGAATTTTGGTTGCGATTGTTCTTTGAAAACTAGATAACAGTAATTGCTGAGGAAAAGTGAAACTTTTCTTTAATCAAATCAATAAATAACACAACATTATGTTGTACCATTTATTCGCTAATGGTTAAGTTAGAAAGGGCGCACGGTGAATGCCTTGGCACTAGGAGCCGATGAAGGACGGGACTAACACCGATATGCTTCGGGGAGCTGTAAGTGAGCTTTGATCCGGAGATTTCCGAATGGGGAAACCCACTGTTCGTAATGGAACAGTATCTTTATCTGAATACATAGGATATTGAAGGCAGACCCGGGGAACTGAAACATCTAAGTACCCGGAGGAAGAGAAAGCAAATGCGATTTCCTGAGTAGCGGCGAGCGAAACGGAATTAGCCCAAACCAAGAGGCTTGCCTCTTGGGGTTGTAGGACACTCTATACGGAGTTACAAAGGAACGAAGTAAATGAAGCGACCTGGAAAGGTCCGTCGAAGAAGGTAACAACCCTGTAGTTGAAACTTCGTTCCCTCTTGAGTGGATCCTGAGTACGGCGGAACACGTGAAATTCCGTCGGAAGCTGGGAGGACCATCTCCCAAGGCTAAATACTACCTAGTGACCGATAGTGAACCAGTACCGTGAGGGAAAGGTGAAAAGCACCCCGGAAGGGGAGTGAAAGAGATCCTGAAACCGTG
>NZ_CP130958.1:407500-460000 GCF_041941685.1 Priestia megaterium
AGGTCACACCCGTTCCCATACCGAACACGGAAGTTAAGCTCTTTAGCGCCAATGGTAGTTGGGACTTTGTCCCTGTGAGAGTAGGACGTTGCCAGGCTGTTATTATTCCACAGTAGCTCAGTGGTAGAGCTATCGGCTGTTAACCGATCGGTCGTAGGTTCGAGTCCTACCTGTGGAGCCATTTGGAGAGCTGTCCGAGTGGCCGAAGGAGCACGATTGGAAATCGTGTAGGCGGTTAACGCTGTCTCAAGGGTTCAAATCCCTTGCTCTCCGCCATTTTTATTTGATTAGCACAGTGGCCCGTTGGTCAAGCGGTTAAGACACCGCCCTTTCACGGCGGTAACACGGGTTCGAATCCCGTACGGGTCACCATTTATTTTTATCTACATAATAGTGGAGGATTAGCTCAGCTGGGAGAGCACCTGCCTTACAAGCAGGGGGTCGGCGGTTCGATCCCGTCATCCTCCACCATATATTATCATCGCGGGGTGGAGCAGTTCGGTAGCTCGTCGGGCTCATAACCCGAAGGTCGCAGGTTCAAATCCTGTCCCCGCAACCAAGTGGTCCCGTGGTGTAGCGGTTAACATGCCTGCCTGTCACGCAGGAGATCGCGGGTTCGATTCCCGTCGGGACCGCCATTTTAAATTTAATAAGGCTCGGTAGCTCAGTTGGTAGAGCAAAGGACTGAAAATCCTTGTGTCGGCGGTTCGATTCCGTCCCGAGCCACCATTTTAAAAACAAATGTTTTTAAAATGCCGGTGTAGCTCAACTGGTAGAGCAACTGACTTGTAATCAGTAGGTTGGGGGTTCAAGTCCTCTTGCCGGCACCACAGTTATTGTGGAGGGGTAGCGAAGTGGCTAAACGCGGCGGACTGTAAATCCGCTCCTTCGGGTTCGGCAGTTCGAATCTGCCCCCCTCCACCATTTACAGGGGCATAGTTTAAAGGTAGAACTACGGTCTCCAAAACCGTCAGTGTGGGTTCGATTCCTACTGCCCCTGCCAATTATAAAGATAACATTGCATATATACGTGGCGATTGTGGCGAAGTGGTTAACGCACCGGATTGTGGTTCCGGCATTCGTGGGTTCGATTCCCATCAGTCGCCCCATTTATAAACGATATGCATATTCCAATATTGGGCTATCGCCAAGCGGTAAGGCAACGGATTTTGATTCCGTCATGCGTTGGTTCGAATCCAGCTAGCCCAGCCATATTTGCGGAAGTAGTTCAGTGGTAGAACACCACCTTGCCAAGGTGGGGGTCGCGAGTTCGAACCTCGTCTTCCGCTCCAATTTTAATAAAGTTATTTAGTCTTGAGTAAATGGCGGCATAGCCAAGTGGTAAGGCAGAGGTCTGCAAAACCTTTATCACCGGTTCAAATCCGGTTGCCGCCTCCATTTATTTACAAGCTGCCGGGGTGGTGGAATTGGCAGACACACAGGACTTAAAATCCTGCGGTAGGTGACTACCGTGCCGGTTCAAGTCCGGCCCTCGGCACCATTTATAATTTTAACTTGCCTTTTTTATTTTGCCGATGTGGCGGAATTGGCAGACGCGCACGACTCAAAATCGTGTTCCTTCGGGAGTGTCGGTTCGACCCCGACCATCGGTACTTTAGCTTTACTTTTATTACATACCGTAATTACAATAGAATTAAGTAATATCAACGTTTATACAACGTCTCTACAGTTTTGTAGAGGCGTTTTTTATTTGTCTTTTTTCGCTTAAGTACAATTTTCAATCGTGTACTTAAAATCGTGTTCATACTTAGGAAAGGTGGTCTTTAATTGTCCAGAAGGAGTAACAATTTAGATGATTATGAACTAGCGATTATTGAGAAGAAAACGAAATCCTATGTTGAAACGTTTAAGGAAGCTGTTGATTTGTTCGTAAAGGACTGTGAGTTAAGAAACCTTAGACCACTCACTATTCAATATTACTTAAACGAGTTAAATGCTTTTCTTAATTCATTAAGGGAACAGGACATCGACACTACAGTATTAAAACCCTATAACGTTACTGAAGAACATATTAAAGAGAATGTAATTTTGTATATGCGTAATTATAAAGGACTTCGAGTAGTTACTATTAACACCCGTTTACGTGCCATACGTGCTTTTTATAATTTTTTGCAGAAGCAAAAACACATTCCTAAAAACCCTATGGAGAATATCAAGCTGCTAAAGGATAGAAAAAAGTTATTCCTACCTTCTCAAAGGAACAGCTTAATAAGTTATTCCGTCAACCTGATTTAAGAACATTTACAGGTGTGCGTGACTATACTGTAATGATGTTCTTTCTTGAAACTGGAGTACGTGTAAATGAATTAGTTGGACTGTCATTAGCTGATATTCGGTGGGAGGACAGTCTTGTGCGTATCCGTCAGGCTAAAAGTTATCGCGAACGTTTAGTTCCTATTCAAAAAGAAATGAAGAACCAGCTTAAAAAATACATTGCTATTCGTGGCTATGTAGAAAGTGATGCCTTATTTGTAACAGTGGATGGCACCCCTTTAACGAAGCGTGGAGTTCAGACCAGAATAGAAAGGTATGGGGAAAAAGCAAAACTTAAAGGTGTTCGCTGTAGCTGCCACACGTTTAGACATACATTTGCTAAATTAAGTGTTCAGCAAGGTGCTAATATTTTTGAGTTACAAGCTATTTTAGGACATACCAGCATGGAAATTGTTAAAACGTATGTAAATCTTTTTGGAACTGATGTAAGGGAAAGGCATAAAGAATTTTCACCTTTAAAAGCAATAAATAAGCGTATTTAAAATGAAAAAGCCACGCGTTCGCACCGCGTGACCTAATACCATCATAAAGCTAAATACAGGATATCCCATACATTTAGCACCTTCATTATAGGATTTTAAAAAATATAATGCAAGGGGTTTAGTTTCCTATTGTCTTTTTTAGGAAATGAAGTGTGGGTATTCATCGTGGAATGACCTAACACACGTAATTTAAACTTGAACAGGTGAGATTCAGCCAATGTCGGAAAGTGGAATCGTAGTTGCATTATGAGTGATTTCCTTGTTTACCTCGCAACTAGTCTAGGGGAGAACGCCCATAAACGGTTCGGTTTGGTAGCTAGGTGTATTAAGGTGCAGGTAGCGACGAATAGACTTAAAAGCATGTAGGACTAGCTTTGCATGTAGAAAGTTCGTTGTTGGAGAAATCCAAGCGTTCAAACAAGGTGATACGGTGGAACCCTCAACAACTCGGTTCAATTCAGTAATTAGAACGGCTACTTTTATTGCACTTTATTTTTTTTGTGCTTTAAAGGTAGTCATTCTCCTGTCCAATGTTTCCTAGACAATCTGGATTAATTCAGTGAAAAGAAAAGGTTAAAGTCAATACATTTATTAACAAAATAATGCTAAAGTTTGGTATGTTTATCTATACATAAGAGGTAGCTGAAGTTCAAATAAAGGGGAGGTAGACAAGACAGTGGTGCAGCCAAGAAGATGGATAGATGAAATAATTGAAGCCCTTGAGGAATTAGGCGGAGAGGCTTCTTTAGCAGATATAGCACAAAGGATAGAAGATAGAAATCTCATGGATTTTAGCCAAAATAAACATTGGAGAGATAGGATAAGAAGTACGATATATCATTACTCTAGTGACTGTGATATTTATACAGGAGAAGTCGGTAGTGAAAAGGATATTTTCTATGCAGTAAGAGGCAAGGGAAATGGTTATTGGGGCTTAAGAATATTTGAACCTAAGGAAAATACCGTATCTTTAACAGACGATGACCTAGGATTTAGGGAAGGAAGAAAAAAGTTAGTTCAACATGTTATCAGAGAAAGAAACCCAAGGGTAATCCAATTAGCCAAAGAGAAGTTCAAGAAAGAACATGATGGAAAGTTGTTTTGTGAAGTTTGTGGTTTTGACTTTTATAAAACATATGGTGAGATTGGACAAGATTTTATAGAAGGACATCATACTATGCCTGTTTCGGAAGGTGAAGAAGAATATGCTACAAAAGTAGAAGATATAGCAATGGTTTGTTCGAATTGCCATAGGATGTTGCATAGAAAAAGACCGTGGCTAACAAAAGAACAATTACAGAAGTTGATAAAACTCTAGGATGAGGTGATGTTAATGACTATTAAAGAAGAGTATAGATATGAAGAAAAAGATAGCAATGGGGTTACAGTAGGAGGCTACAGGGAATTAACACCCGATGTATATTACGAAGTTCTAATCCAGAGAGTAACAAAGAACTTGAGGGAATATGCAGAAACGATGGAAGATGAACTATATAATAAATCCGAAGATGAATCAATGTACTATTATGGAAAGAACCCCAATGGAGAAAGCGTAAGGTTAACTTATATTGATAAGCTAGATGAAATTACCAAATATAAGGTGCAATATCCAAACCTCTTAAGACAATCACTAATCACTAGTATTTATAGCTTTACAGAAGAAAGGCTTTTAAATGCGTGTAGTAGAAGTGGTGTGCTAATGAATGCAATGTCATTAACTGATTACCGTGAAGGAGTTAAACGGAGAACAGGACGTAGAAATACAGGAATATTTTTAGCCAAAGAGTATCTGAGAAATTGTGCTAATATTGATATCACTTCTTTTTCAGATAAATGGAAGAGATTAGACGCATTTAACAAATTACGAAACTGTATTGTGCATGAACTTGGAAATACTAACGGCTTTTCATATATGGACAGCCCTGGAAGAAGAGAAGGTCTTCAAAAAGCTATTGATTATTTAGGAAATGGGATAGTGAATCTTGAATATGGGTATCTTGTTCTTACGGATAAGGCTTCTTTTGAATTCCTAGACACTGTTAATGAACTTTTTAAAGAATTTTATGAGACTCTTGTAAAGCAAATAAAAATAAAAGAGAGTAATCAATCGAAATAAATTGTTAAGCAATTGATTCATAATGGAGGGATACAAATGGAAACATATGAGAAAGAAATAAGAGAGATTCTAGCGTCAGTAAAAGAAACATCTGAAATGATGAAAGAAGACAATGTTAGGTTGGATAATATCGCTGAGTTAGTCGAAAATAACGCTGAGAAAGCTGAAAAAATTCTTGCTATGCTGGACGAGACTAGTAAAGGTCTATCACGATTGGAAAAAAAAATAGATAGTATAGACAAAGGAATTTTGAAGAAGGTTAATCAAAAAGCTGAAATTATGGAGATTTTGAACCGTATCAATGACCGTCTAGAAAGCCGTACACCTGCCTCTGAAATCTTTGAATCTATTTGTAAGGAAGAAGATAAGTAAAAAGAATTACATGATTTAGGGCACCTCTATAAGAGTGTCCTTTTTTATATAAAGTATTGTAAAATATAGATATAGTTAGAAAATAAAGGGGGAGGGGAATTAGTTGGGAAATCCAACTGTAGACTTATTAGAAAAATGCAAAAATGATTTGAGAAGAACATATGATAATTATTTGAGTACCCGCAATGATTCGGTGGATTTTAATTTATTTTTAGATGATAAAGATTTTCGTAAAGCAAGGCTAATAATTTTTAAGCTTTGTGAAAAGAAGTCAATAGAAAAGCCACAGGAATTAATAAACTCCAGAAATGTGGAAGAGTTAATTTTAACTATTCATTTTGACACTAGTGATTATGCTGAAGCTTTAAATCTTATTTCTACTCTATTCAATTCATTCATTGATGATATAGAGATGAAAAGTATTGATGTTCAAATTGTTCATATTAAATGTGAAGTACCTGAAGAATTAAGCTACAACCACATATTAGAGGACATTAGTAAATGTGAAAATAGAGTCGAAACAGGAGATTATTCGGGTGCTTTGACTTCAGCCAGGTCTCTAATAGAAGGTGTATGTAAAGAGATTATCTATAATATCGAAGGTCAGGATGTGGAGGGGTCTCCTAACTTGCCTAAACTGTTTAAGAGAGTACGCAATCATCTAAATTTAGACCCTAGTAATGAAGCCCTTCACCAGTCTCTTCAACAGGTTATAAGTGGTTTAATACAGGTAGTTCAGGGATTGAACGAGGTACGAAACATAGGAGGAGATGGACATACTAGAAAAGTTAGTCCAAGCTTACACCACGCCTTACTTGTTGTAAATTCAGCAAAAACAGTCGTTAATTTTTTGTTTGATACTTATGAGTACCAAAGAAAGTTAGGGAAAATTCATCTTTCAGAAGTCGTATCATCTCAAACTCCTAATTAATAGTTTAAATTCTTTGTACGCTTGAAAGTTTATACTGGCAATTATTTTGGGCATAATTTTATAAAAATCAAAGGTGGTGCCTCATGTATAAACAATCACAGAACAGCCAAAAATTGTTTCCAAATAGGCAGAGAAATAATAAAGGGATTTTTTACAATTTCTATCTTAACGGTATTAAACGTAGTACCAAAGCCGTTTACGTGTTGTGGAAAGAGAAAGAATGCCTTTATGTTGGTAGGAGTATCGATTTAAGGAGAAGACTTTTAGAACACCTTAGAGATGACTATAAAGGTTTTGCGAAGGATATCACTCATATTCAGTTTTATATAGAAGAGAATGAAAACGCTAGAACTTATCTTGAAGATTCACTTATTCACCGTTTAAAGCCGGTTTATAATGAACGTGAACCATATAATCTTAGAAAGGTCTCATTTAAACTTATCTTTAGGGAAGAAGAGTTGTAGAGATTGTTTAGAATCCCATTTTTAGTGCTTAACGAATGTATGGAAGTAATTGTATACAAGCTTGTCACTAAAAAAGTTACATTTAGAAACGTTGATATGGCGAGGTTTATAATTTGTCACAAAAATTTAATATTTAATTTGCTTGTAAAAAGCCTTATTTGAATGTATTAAGTATTAGAAAGAAGTGTTAGTAAAACGTTAAATAAACCGTTTAAAAACAAGGCGTTAGCCAAATTCTTTAGGATTTAAGCACAGGTATATTCTTTTAGCAAAAGTAATCAAAAGATATTACGCCTATCGGCGTGTTCTTTCACTTCGTTCAGAACTCTTTTGTAATACAATATAGAATTAAATTATTATTTATATTCTAAAGATATAATAGAGATTAGGCGGGAAAATAGTTCCCGTCGTTTTTGTGTATACCGAATTATGTAACAGGCCCTCGAATCTTTCGCGAAGGGTCTCTTTCTTATGCCTTAATAGTAATAAAAATATTTTATATTACCCTTGTATTTTTATCGTTTAGAAAGACATAAAGAGTAGGAAATGCTTACGTGTTTTCTATGCCATAAATGACATCCTTTTTGGTAAGGCGGTGTATAGCCGTCTTAAAAAATTTATATAAGGGTGTAACAAAATATTGATTAATCGCTAAAACAGTATCGAAAAAGGGGGTTCGATTATGAAAGATGAGTTTAAGCTGCGTGGAAAAGTTATTCAAATGGCACGTAACTTGAAAGGTGTTTCTGCCATGGATTTGGCAAAAGGGGCGGGGATTTCTAACCGTCATTTATCTAAATTAGAACGGGAGGTTCATAGTATATCGAAGTTGAGTGAAATTAGATTGTTACGTGAATTAAGAAAGGTTGGAGTGACAAATAGCCAACTAGTCGGAATAACACTTATTGTTGAGTGGGAAGAAGGGAAATTTGATGAATGAAAAAAGATTCACGCTTAACCCAAAAACAAATTGAAATTCTAAATGATACTTTTTCAAGGGTCTTAGATGGAGAAACAATGGAGGAAATCGCTAAATCGCACGGCATTTCTCGTAAGACATTGTCATTATGGAAAAACAGTAATCATGGGAAACAGCTACATTCAACATTTCAAAAAGAAATGAGTACGAATGATTTACCAAGATTCTATCAAGTGCTTAGTGAAAAAATGCAAGCGGGTTCTTATAAGCATATGGAACTGTATGCAAAAGTTCATGGGCTATATGCTGATAAGAAAGAGATGGTAATAGAAGAACAGGAAATTAATCCTGCTGATAGGGCTGTTAGTGAAGAAGAGTTAGAAGAATTGAAAAGATTATTAAAAGGCTAATCAGGTTCTTCTCTAAGAAACAACAAAGAGTATAGAGATTAGCACATAACAATGTAGTTAATCTCTATAGTTCTAAGTCATTATTAAATCAAATTAATGGAGGAGTATTTTTATTATGGCATTATTCAAAGGTGACGCTATTAAGCGAGTAAACAAATTATTGGACAAAGGGGAAAAACGTCGTACTAAACTACATGAAAACATTGAGAAGCTGCAAGAAGACGCTAACCTACTATATCAAGCAGTACAGGACGATTTTAACGAAGCTATTTTAGAGGACAAGGAACCTAATAAGAAGCTACAAAGTGACTTAGACAAGGTTCGCGGAGAATTACAAACGGCACAATTTCAGCTATCACAAATTGACGCGGTTATTCAGTCTGAGATGGAGAAGCAAAAGGACGCTATCGACGAAGAACGTAAGGACTATGTAAAGGATAAGGGCGAAGAATTCCTCGGGTTATTCGACGAAATGAACGACCTTAAATTAGCGTATCTAAATAAGGTTATCGAGTACACAGAAAAGAAGAAAGCTTATAACAGTAATTATTCACGAACATTCCGAGACATTGAAAATCGTGTAGGGCTTACAAGACGTGACCCACGGGACGACTTCAAATTAAACCTTAACCAACGTTATCAGATGGACGGGCATTATTCTCCAATGATGTACAACGATGAATTACGCGATGCACTAATGGATGGCAAATTAACCTTTGTTACAAACAAGAATAAAGACATCTTTAAGAAGTGAATTTCAAAAGGAGACATAAATAAATGGACAAAGCTTTAGAAGCGTTTAGACGTGGTAAATTAGCGAGAATTAATATAGACCTGTTTATCAATAAAGTACGGAATATGGGGGATATAGACGCCCTAGAAAATATTAAACAAAAACTAGCTAAAGGGGTTATCAAATAATGGATTATCAAGTACGAGAACTACAAGAAAAGGCAATGAACGGAGATACAGAAGCATTAGACTTATATAATCAGTACGTGGATAGAGGTGAAGCACCACGAATTGCATCAAAACAACAATTTAAATCTACAGTAGAAACACTTTCAATGATGACAGCCGGCTATGAAGAAGCGGCACAACAACGTGGGGACGATTTATTTACTAGTAAGCCTAGAGAATTAACGCGTGAAGACATTATGAAAGCTAATCCAGCTACCAAAATTGCTTATGGTTATGGTCAACGTGCAGAAGCACTAGCCGAATACAAGGCTAAGCGTCGTGACTATAGGAAGTCATTGGCTAATCGACAAGCTAAATTTGAAGAAAAAGGCCGGTAAAGAAGCTTCTCTTCTGTATATAGATATTGATTTTTGAAAAATATTCTTCAAGAAAAAAGGCATGAGGTCTACTAGATTTCTGCCTTTTTGTATTATTAAAACAAAGGGGTAATTAAGATGAATTATAAGGCAAATCGTAAGCAAGTAGTAAAAAGGCAATGTGCAAACTATAAAAATGGTACGTGTTTAATTAGGAATGTTAAATGTCCATTGGTAACACCATTTGAATATCGTGGTAAAGAGTTTCTCTGTGAAGAAGTGGAATGCAGTTATTTTAATAAATTCGTCGCACCTGGTATACAAGAGAACATAGAAACAGATGGAACTGTGTATAGCTATAAAGATTGTGCGATATGTGAAAGGCAGTTCAAACCGAAATCAAGCGTTAGTAAGTATTGTTCAGACCGTTGCAAAAAGGTAGCACGTCGAAGAACGAATAATAAATACTACATGAATAACAAGTAAAACACCTTTATTAAGACTAATGACAGTATGTTGAATGCCCGTCATTACAGCGTTTATTTTAATAAAAATAACGATTGAAGGGTATAAGTCATAAATGTACTTCCATTGGTCTTAATATTGATAAGTGTTTAGCAGCGATACATAAATCAAAATACAATAAGCTACATCATAGAGAGATAATCTTGGTTGATTGTTTGTCTCTTTTTTTATGTCTAATAATAGTTCCCCACCAATAAAGGTGGGGAAAGTGTAAAACAAAGAGTAATTCGTATAGTTTATTCTTTAGGAAGCACAGTAAAGATTTTTTCAGCAACTTCCATTAGAAATTGTCCTTCATGGTCTACTTCTTCTTCTGTCATACCTTTTCCATTTTGATTAAGAATGACCTTTTCACGTTCCATTAAGAGGTTGTGCAGGTAGCTTAGTTCCTCAACAGTAAATGAACTAACTGCCAATTCGCTTTGTTTTGCTTCTTTGATAGTTTCTTTTTCATTGTTCATAGGTATTATTACCATCCTTTCAAAATATTGTATTACATTCTTTTATTTTAGCATACTATCTATTCATCAATGAGTTTAGAGACAGGGGCATATAGTATATTAAAAGAAATTGATGATAATTGTTCCGAGTGCTATTAAGTATGCGGATGTCATTTTAAAGCTGAATGATTGTTCGTTGTCTTTTTTAGTATAGTTAAATTCCATTGGGAAGTGTCCTCCTTTCTCTTTGGTCTATTTATTTAATTGATAAAAAAAGTAAACTGTCCTTGTTGCTTGGTGAAGAAATTTTCCGATGAATGTTTAGCTACAAATTTGCCCCTATATCTTTAATATAAGAGAAGTGCCAAATGATTTTAGTTTTGTTCCTCTCCATTTGTATAAGTGTTCACACGCGAATTACTAAACTAAATCAAATGTATTCCCCCACAAGTTCAGTATCCGCATTTTTTGCCAATAAGATATATGCTTGTTCATTTAATAAGTGTATTTAGCCTCTCTTTATTAATATAGAAGATGTACTGTTTACCCGATGTTTTCATCATATTTACTCCCTCACAACCCTCCAACAACATAATTAAGATAATCAGACGAAAATACAGAAAAGTTTTATACAGAGAAACGCCCTAGAAGCTAATGAAATACTAACCATACATCTAAATGCGAAATTTCGTGATATATATTACTAATAGAACAACGTTAACGTGTTATTTATTATTTTACTTTATTAGGTGAATTGAAATTAGAAACCCAAACGTATAGTCAGATAGAAAAAATGCTAGATAGACGTTAGGTAAAATCATTAGATAGGCGATAGATGACCGTTAAAAAGGGATTTGATTACATGGAGGGTTCACTACAATGACTTGAAGATGAGTTGTCCCCAAGAGTGAGAAAAGCACCATCCGTTGATATGTATACTTCGTAATAACCAATAAAAAGGGCAATACGATGAAGGTGTCTGTAAATATAACGTGAATGCGAGTTAGTAGCTTGAAGATGTGTTACCCTCAAGTATCAAAAAAGTATCATCAGGTCATTAATATATGAACCCGCACAACCAGTAAAGAGGTCATTAGCAATGAATTAGCGATAGGGTGGGTGACAGGTAGTAAAACCCAAGAAATGGACTCGACGTGTAACGCACTGCAATACCTCCATTTGTTACATTAGTATGCTAAAGTATTGCTACGTAAGGGATAACGACATTTTGCGGCATAAGTAAATGCGTAACATGATACATTACATTACTATTGATGAAGCAATGGCTATATAGAAAAATCGCCAAAATAAAAAGATGCAGGGGAAGTCCCCAACATCTCTTACAGTACAAATGTATTCAAGCTATCTTCAATTTCTTCATCTGTAATTCCTATGTATCTTAACGTGATTTCTGGATGTGAATGATTCAATATCATTTGTAATTTTGCTACGTCTTTAGTTTGCTTATAGAACCAATATCCAAAAGTTTTTCGCATTGTATGAGTGCCTATGCCGTCTTCTATATCAACCATGTTCCCTGCCTTATTTAACTGTCTATATGCTTGGGTAGTGGTAATAGGTTTATCCCCTTTACGAGAAGGAAACATGTACTCGCTATCAACTGTCTTAATGTAATCCTGAATTTCTTCATATATGTTGCTTAGATTTATTGTTCTAGGCTTTTTTGTCTTTCCTTCGTGTATAACGATTCTCTTCTTACGACGTACATCGCTAACTTTTAGCTTTAACAAATCTCCAACTCGTAGTCCCGTATTTATTCCAATCAAAAATAGTATGTAATCACGTTCTGAACAGTGACGCTTTAAACTCCATTTCATATCTTCTATTAATTGCTTATCTCGAATTGGCTGAACATCTTTAATTTGATTCATTATGTTATAGCACTCCTTAAAGTTAGTGAATTCAATGTTTTGAATGTACGTTTTTATTTGATGAACTCAGAGTAACATCTAATCATTGTTAAAGTCAATAAAAAAAATGAAATGAATGTATGTTTTTATCTAAATTCATACATTGTTTGTACATTTATTAATGATGTTTTTTATATTTGTTTTTACGAAAAGAAGCTTAGACTACAAAGATAAATATATCTTTTACTTATTTAGTTATACATGAAAGTCTTTAGGTGGGGATATGGTGAGGTGGGTACTACGCCAATCATCCCAGAGGTGGAAAGCAGAAGGATAACAAAAATGTACTGCCGAATGTTACATATAAAATTGATTCATTCGCTTAAAAGTAAATCCCTCTGACAAAATATTAAAAAAGTGAAAAAATTTTCTTCGAAAAAATTTCTAACCTTGAATGTAACTTACTACTGGAGGTAAAGGAGTACTGATAAATAGGAAGGAAGTGTGTATGTAATGGAATATAACCAGTTAAAAGCTTTTACTGATATGTTACAGGTACAAGACTTATCATTATTCGAAGACAAATTTGCTAATGTTGATTGGAAAACTTATAGAGGGTTTGATGCATATGAAAAATTTTATTTCAACACATGGCTTCTACAGAAGGAAATGAAGGGAGAACTTAGAGTACTAGATGTTTTAAATAGATTAATTTCTAAAGAGATTTTATACATCGTTAGTCTTATTAAAGGTGATAAAATAGTGTACTTTGAAAAATATACTGAGGCTGGAGATTTTCTTGGAGTGCATCAAAATAAAGTAATACGTAATAAAAATAAGTTAGTCAATAGCTGGCTAGTTAAGCCTTGTAACATCGGACATATAATTAATGAACATACAGGTGAAGTGTTAGAAACATTACATTGGAAATAGAACGGTTTAACTCAGGACGGCAAATAAGCCGTTCTTTTTTTGTGCTTTTTAGTCACTATTCTTACATATTTACCACAACCATTAATTAGTTGGACGTTAGTTAAGGGACTTCTTTCGTTCACTTACATTCACTCAATACACGGTTTTAATCGGAAATCGCACAAATAACTGAAAAAAATTAAATAAATATAAATTATTTCTTTGGGAGAGACAACTATGGGAAAGACAATACTAAAACAAGAACAAGAAGCTAAATTGAAACGTATTCATCGTATCTATCGAACTGAAGCTAAGGTTAACAAGATTTTAGCGTTAGAAAAGAAGTGGGAACAATACTCGATGTTAAAACTAGATGAAGGGGAAGATGCTTTCCGTGTTCTCTATATGCACTCTGTAATGAAGGAATTAATAAGGTACAGTGTGAACCAGTTCATGAAAGATTGGGGGAGGCACGGTTTTAGTCGAGAGGACTTTGAATCAATCTTTGTTCAGAAGTCTTGGGAGGTAACTATGTCTCATTCTTGGAGTGACGAATATTATCTGTTTGAGAAATTGCCGAATGCTTTTAAGCAAAAAGGATTGAATTTTATTAGAGACAATCTAAGAACTGATAAGAGAAAAGCCAATTATGGCACAGTTAGCTACAAGGATATGAGTCCGTACAGATTCGAAAACAAGGTAGAGACAAAAATAGTGATTGAACAAGTTTGTAGTAAACAGGAACAAGACGTACTGTTAACATACTTAGAATGTCCAAATCTATCTTACACAGAACTTGGAAGAATACATGAAATAAATCATCATACGAAGGTGAAGCGGATTTTGAAAAGTGGATTGGAGAAAATAAAGTTAAATTTCACATGCAATTGTTTACTTTAATGAGATAAAGTTATTGTCTATATTATAAGTAAATGTATACAAATTTTTAAAAATATGAAAAAATAATTCTATTAAGCTAAATATGGTAATTGGAGGAATACTTTGCATGGATAGTGAAATTTTAGCCTCTCCCTTTTTCTTTAACTTTTGTATCCCACTTCTTACTACTTTTTTTGTAGTTTTTGTAAAAAGAGTAAGTAAAAATGATACTCATCTGCAAAGATATAACAAGGAAGACTGGGCTATAGGTATAGATTTATCAGTTTCATCAGTTCTTATTTATGCAGTTGAGAGTGCAAAGCAATATAGGATGAGTGTAGAAAAACCCCATATAGAATATGAAATGAATAATTGGACAATAGTCCTCTTAATCGTAGGATTGTGGATAATTTCACACATAATTCGAAGTTATGGATGGGATAATCAAGGTAAACTAAATTGGATAGGAATTATAATCCCTAATATTTATGGACTTATAGTTTTATTCTTTGTTTTTCACATAATAGGGGGTTAAAATAGTGAATAAAAGACATTTTTTACTTGTTATTCAGGTAATTGCATTGGGTTTAATTTTTATTAAGTTAATAGACTCCTCCTCTATTATTGACTCGTTATCTTGGAAAGATATATTTTCTATGGTAAGTGGAATAGTGGCAGGTGTGATATTTGGAGTTGTTTTTTCTACATTATTTCGAAATTTTATAAAGAAAAAACCAAACGTGTATATCAGCTATAACTTTGTTGATAAAGAATTTGTGTATCAGCTTAAACAGGAATTATCTAATTTAAATATCAAGTTAGTTGAGGATTTAGTATCGGTCGGAGAAAACATCGCCACAGGTATGATAAAAGGTATAAAGGATGCAGATTACGTTATAGTGCTTATTTCCAACGAATATAATTCCTCTGAATATTGTAATATAGAATTAGATGCAGCTATAAGTCAAAAAAAGAAGATTGTGCCAATAGTTATTGATGAGGCAGAAATGCCAAAACAGCTAGACGGTGTTCTTTATCTAAGATTTAATAAACAAAATTACAAGGAATCGGTAAATGAACTTATTAAATCGTTAAATAAAATTCACAAGAAATCCAGTAAATAGCCATAATAGTAAAGAAAATAAAAACATATTGAAATAAGACTTAATGGTGGCCTTAAGTAAATAAAGGGACGTTGTACCAATTTAAGAAGGTATAGCGTCCTTTTGTTATTTGGTATTATTTTTTAAAATTTAAAATATTAAGCTTTAGTGATTTGCAAAAACCTTCGAAACCTGGATAGATTGTTTCGTGAGTAATGTTCATTTGTTTTAACTTTATCCAATAATCTAGAATATGTTCTTTACTAAAAATGTATTTAAATGCAACTTCTTCTTCCTGAAGCATTCCATCCTTTATTCGGTAATTCTCAAGTAGTTCATCTAGACTTTTATCCGTTACACTAGGGACTAAAAATAACCCTTGTTGTTTTCTAAGTCTTTCATTTTTTTGACGAGGTTCATATGGGAAAACAAAATCATCTTTTGTCCCACGTCTATAAAAGGCCAAGTTTTTACGATGATTATACGCAGAACCAAACATTTCTTTATTACACTTTTCAAGGATACGTGTATTGAGGGCATAAATACAAAAGTCGCCAGTAGCACCGTCTAATGCAAAAAAAGTAGCTATATAAGGTGAATGAGTCCAATCTAACAGCCTAGTAGGACTTCCATAATGTTGCATCGTTGCTAAAACTTCTAGACGGTATTCTATCCATTTGTCAATGTCCTCATCTAAAGGTTCTTTAAATAGGTAAGAAGAGTAAAGATGGAAGGAAGATAAAAATTCATTTCTCATTTTTCTTTCTATTTCTACACCTACTTCATTATTAGTTTCAATAAATTTTAAAAGTTCTCGATGAAGGGAAGTTTGTATTTTCCATTCGACCCAACTTTGTCCCCTAAATATCCAGTCATTAGGATTAAGTTGAGATATAATTTGATTATAATGTTGCCAATTATCTATTCGTACTTCTTTCCACATCAATATGACCCCCAATAAATTGATTATTATAATGAAATTTTAACTAATACTTGTATTAAATGGAACGAAAATGTAGCTGACGTTTTATTAGTTAAATTAACTTTACAAAAGCTAAAAAAATTTAATCGAAAATTAAAAAAGAGGGTTGCAAAGTTCGACAAGCGGGTATATAATAGATTTTGTTAGTCAATCGTGTGAACAGCTTTTAAGTACAAGATATATTTACTGTAGAATTACTTAGTATTGTTGTAATAAACGGTAACTACTTGTGGTTAAAGAGGAACTATTCGACTCAAAATCGTGTTCCTTCGGGAGTGTCGGTTCGACCCCGACCATCGGTACTTTAGCTTTACTTGACAGGATGATTCCTGTTTTTATTTTTACTTATCGGTCGACAAATTTTGATAATATTTGCGGGTGTAGTTTAGTGGTAAAACCTCAGCCTTCCAAGCTGATGTCGTGAGTTCGATTCTCATCACCCGCTCCATACATATTGTTATCACAACGCAGTGTCTCGCTTTCAAAGCCGAGATGTTGCGTTTTTTATTTTTAGCGTAAATATAGCGTCTATCTTTTCAAGATAGACGCTATATTTACGTACATCAGTTAATGACTTGATAGGTTGCTTCGCCGCCGTGAATTTGAATGAACATGTCACTTAGGGATTTAGTTAGTTTATAAGCCTGTTCTTCTGAAAGTGAAGGCTTTAAATAAATGAACTGTACAGCTTGTGTTGTCTTTTCAGTTACGTACGCTCGGTTAGAATCGACATAAGGGCTTCCGAAAGCTCCTAGGGCATCTTTTGAAATGATTTTATTTTCTAAAGAAATATTACGTTCATTTAGAGCTTCATAAGACTCTTCTTTTTTACCGATAGTAAATTCGATGGGGTCTTCTAAATTAGAGGAATCATAAATTCCAATTGGGACTTCATATTGCAATGAAAAAAAGTTATTAATGTCCACAGCAGAATTGATAGAAGGCAAATACGTTTGTTTTCCTATTCTTCTAATTAAAGCTTCTATAGAAGGACGGTATTTACTTGGATCAGTTCCAAATGTTTTGAAAAGCTTTCTCCACTCGCTAACACCTTCGAATTCTGTTACTTTTTTTGACTCAAGGTCGAAATAAATGGATTCTTGAAAGAGGCGCAAACGTCCTTTTAGCATTTGAGGAGAATCACCAACTTCAATATTTTTATACTGAATGATTCCCATTTTAAAAGAAGGGCAAAGCTGTTTAATAGCGGGCGATAATGTAAAGTTCATTTTTTTGATCCTTTCTATTATAATTAGTATTTGTTCGTTTATAGATACCATCCTATCATTTCATTGAGTGAGAAAACAGTTCAATGCATGAATATATAGAATTTCTTAGAAAGGAGGCCATTACTCACTATGAATGCGTATCAGTTGAAGGAAGAAATTATTTCATACAGCAAAGAGATTGGAATCGATAAGATTGGATTTGCGAGTGCTTCTATGTTTGATGAGTTAAAGAATCGATTGTTAGCACAGCAAGAGTTAGGTTATGCTTCAGGCTTTGAAGAACCTGATATTAAAAAGAGAATAGATCCCACATTAGTTGTTCCAAAAGCTAGATCTATTATTTCAATTGCACTTGCATATCCTTCTAAATTAAAGGATGCACCAAAGAGCACAAAGGAAGATCGCCGAGGAATCTTTTGCCGTGCTTCTTGGGGGCAAGATTATCATACGGTTCTACGTGATAGGCTTCAAAAGCTTGAAACCTTCATAAAAGAAAAAGTACCTGCAGCTATCCTTCAATCGATGGTAGACACAGGCGAGCTGTCGGACCGAGCTGTAGCAGAAAGAGCTGGTATTGGCTGGAGCGGTAAGAACTGTGCCATTATTACACCTGAATTCGGTTCCTACGTGTATTTAGGAGAAATGATTACAGATATCCCGTTTCCTCCTGATAAACCGATAGAGGAAGGTTGTGGTACTTGTAATAAGTGCGTTGATGCGTGTCCTACAGGTGCGCTTGTAACAGGCGGTCAGCTGAATTCGCAGCGATGCATCGCCTTTTTAACCCAAACAAAAGGATTTTTAGCTGAAGAATTTCGAAGTAAATTAGGCAATCGTTTATATGGCTGTGATACATGTCAAACTGTGTGCCCTGAAAATAAAGGAAAAGACTTTCATTATCACCCTGAGATGGAGCCTGACCCAGAACTTGCGAAGCCTAAATTAAAACCGCTCTTAACGATGAGTAATCGTGAGTTCAAAGAGAAATTTGGACATGTTTCAGGGTCTTGGAGAGGGAAAAAGCCAATTCAGCGTAATGCCATTATTGCACTGGCCCATTTTAAAGATCAAACCGCCGTTCCAGATTTAATTGAGTTAATTAAAAATGACGTTCGCCCTGTCATTCGAGGAACAGCGGCATGGGCGTTAGGCAAAATTGGCGATAAAGAAGCGTTAGATACACTTATGAACTTAAGAGAACAAGAAAAGGACCAAGAAGTAATTGAAGAAATGTCAAAAGGTATAGAGATGCTTCAAGAGATCTAAACCGTATTTTTATTGATAAAGTTAGCTAATGAGTCATAGCGTATAATAAACGCTTAGAAAAGTGGTGACATTATGCTAACAAAAAGGAATGTATTATATACTTTAGTTAAAGCACGTGCGGACAGCTATGTAAAAGGTGAGCTGCATGAAGACTTCAAGCCTTTCATTGAACAGCAGTGTGAGCTAAAGCGGTCTCTTATAAAAAAAAGAGAAGTTGATGTTTTAAAATGTAATATGAAAGGTTCTATTCAATCTGCTCATACGGATCAGGAAGAAACTAGAGTATTATATAAGGTGCACATTCAAGCATTTTTAAAACAAAACGATTTTTTCTATATAGAAGAAGAAATTGAAGATCGTTTAGCTCTTTTTTATAAAGATACGCTTATTCAAGATGAGCTGCTGGTAAAGGACTTTTCTGAAGATGAGGTTGAAATGGATGTAGAAGAAGTAGAGGAAGACGAAGAAAGAGCCTCTTATTATGATCGTCTTGCGGCTGTTCAGTATGCAGAAAAATATTGGGATAAACCTAATGAAAGTTATAAGCAGTTTGAGGTAAACTGCACCAACTATATTTCACAGTGTTTGCATGCAGGAAAGGCGCCGATGCGGGGATATCCTAAAAAAGCAAACGGATGGTGGATGAGAGGGAACGCCTGGAGCTATAGCTGGGCAGTTGCTCATTCCATGCACAGCTATTTAAGTAACTCCAAATCAGGACTTCGGGCTGTGAGGAAATCTTCAGCAAGCGAACTTGTCCCGGGAGACGTTATCTGCTACGATTTTGAAGGAGATGGAAGATGGAATCATACGACGATTGTTGTAGCAAAAGACGGTCACGCTATGCCTCTTGTGAATGCAAACACGTATAATAGTCGAATGAGATATTGGGCTTATGAAGATTCAACGGCTTACACGCCAAAGATTAAGTATGATTTTTTCCATATCGTTGATCGGTAACACTTTCGTTTTAGCAAGTTAGTGGTATAATGATGAATAGATTTGTTAGCAGAGGTGAAAATTTGTGGGAGTACACGTAGTGTTATTTCAACCAGAAATTCCAGCAAATACAGGAAATATTGCGCGAACATGTGCAGCAACAAATACGACGCTGCATTTAGTTCGGCCGTTAGGCTTTTCAACAGATGATAAAATGTTAAAGCGAGCTGGATTGGATTACTGGGAATTTGTAAATGTGGTGTATCATGATTCATTAGAAGAAGTATTCGAAAAGTATCCTGAAGCAGGTTTCTACTTCATCACAAAATTTGGTCAGCAGCCACATACAACATTTGATTATAGTGACTTAGAGCAGGATCATTTCTTCGTATTTGGAAGAGAAACAAAGGGTCTGCCAAAGCACATTATTGAAGAGAACATGGAAAGATGTCTTCGTTTACCGATGACAGAAAATGTTCGTTCTTTAAATTTATCTAATACAGCCGCTATTTTAATCTATGAAGCGCTGCGTCAACAAAATTATGCTGGTTTATCTTAAGTAAAAAGCGAGGTTCAAATTTTATTGAACCTCGCTTTTTTATTTATGTCGACGATGATATGTAGTGGTTATTTTTTAACGCCCGGTTTATCATTGTATCCCGCTCTGAAGATGGATGCTAAAAAAGCAATTGTTACTCCTAATACTAAAAGTAAGCGCATTGATTTTCCTCCTCAATCTAATTAAAAGGATTATACAGCTACTGCAGTTAAAACCGACTTCCGATATCTCATGATGATAATAATGACAAAATAACTCTTCTAGAGACATAAGTTCTCTAACAAAGTTTAACCGTTCCTTCTTACTCTTTTATTATAGCTAATAAATACTTCACTGTGAATGCTTAGCAAGGACAAATTTCTGAATTTTACAATTTAAAAAGCATGTTCAAACATTTTGCTGCATAGATTGTATTAATCTTGTTCACTAGCACCATAACTAGTAGGGGAGGTCCTTTAATGGATATATTAAAGAAAGTTGAAAGATACCGCGAAGAAGAGAATCGTCTTAAGTGGGAAGGGACATTTGAAGAGTACCTAAAGCTGATTAAAGATGAGCCTTTAATTGCTCAGCCTGCACACTCTAGAGTATACAACATGATAAAGGATGCAGGAATTGAAGAGGTAAATGGTAAAAGACATTATAAATTTTTCAGTGGACAAATGTTTGGACTTGAAGATTCGCTAGAACGCTTGGTGGAAGAATATTTTCATCCAGCTGCAAAGCGTTTAGATGTTCGTAAACGTATTTTACTTTTAATGGGTCCAGTAAGTGGTGGTAAATCGACGCTAGTGACCATGTTAAAAAGAGGGCTTGAAGCTTATTCGCTTACTGATCGAGGAGCTGTTTACGCTATTAAAGGATGCCCAATGCATGAAGATCCGCTGCATTTAATTCCACATCATTTACGTAAAGACTTCTTTGAAGAGTATGGTATCCGAATCGAAGGAAACTTATCTCCTTTAAATACAATGCGATTAGAGGAAGAGTATGGCGGCAGAATTGAAGACGTCATTATCGAACGCATTTTCTTCTCAGAGGACAAACGAACTGGAATTGGAACGTTCAGTCCTTCTGATCCGAAATCTCAAGACATTGCCGACCTAACAGGAAGCATTGACTTTTCAACAATTGCAGAGTATGGATCTGAGTCAGATCCGCGTGCTTACCGCTTTGACGGAGAGCTTAATAAAGCAAACCGGGGAATGATGGAGTTCCAGGAGATGTTAAAATGTGATGAGAAATTTTTATGGCATTTACTCTCTTTAACCCAAGAAGGAAACTTTAAAGCAGGAAGATTTGCTTTAATTAGTGCAGATGAATTAATCGTAGCGCATACAAATGAAACAGAGTATCGCTCGTTTATTTCCAATAAGAAAAATGAAGCTTTGCATTCGCGAATTATTGTAATGCCTGTTCCATATAACTTAAAAGTGAGTGATGAGGAAAAAATTTATGACAAAATGATTCGTGAAAGTGACGTATCAGATGTTCATATTGCCCCTCATACGTTACGTATTGCGTCTATCTTTACTACATTAACGAGATTAAAAGAGCCTAAAAAAGGCGATATCGATTTATTAAAGAAAATGCGCCTATACGACGGTCAATCTGTAGAAGGCTATAACGATGCAGACGTAGAAGAGTTACAAAAAGAGTATACGGATGAAGGAATGAGCGGTATTGATCCTCGTTATGTCATTAATCGCATTTCATCTACCATCATTCGAAAAGATATTAAATCAATCAATGCATTAGATGTACTGCGTTCATTGAAAGAAGGGTTAGCACAGCATGCGTCTATTTCTGCTGAGGATCGAGAGCGTTACCTGAATTATATTTCTCTGGCGCGTAAAGAATATGATGAAATTGCTAAAAAAGAAGTGCAAAAAGCTTTCGTTTATTCGTATGAAGAGTCCGCTAAAACATTAATGGATAATTATTTAGATAATGTCGAAGCATACTGCAACAAAAATAAGCTTCGTGATCCGCTAACAGGAGAAGAGTTAAATCCAGATGACAAATTAATGCGTTCAATTGAAGAACAAATTGGTATTTCAGAAAATGCAAAAAAAGCATTCCGCGAAGAAATCTTAATTCGTATTTCGGCTTATGCACGTAAAGGAAAACGATTTGATTATAATTCCCATGAGCGCTTACGCGAAGCGATTCAGAAAAAATTGTTTGCGGATTTAAAAGACGTAGTGAAAATTACAACGTCCACTAAAACACCAGATGAGCAGCAGCTGAAGAAAGTAAATGAAGTAGTGGCTCGATTGATTGATGAGCATGGATACAATTCAGTATCTGCTAATGAACTGCTGCGCTATGTAGGAAGTTTGTTAAATCGATAACTCAGTACTAACAAGAAAACATGGCACTTCCGATCTGTGCCATGTTTTTCTTATCTCTTAAAATAAACTCTGCATAATTAGGCTAATGTGTAGTACGCATTGCACTTAACCATCATATGATAAGTCATAAACATATACATGACACTAGACACTATAAAATGAATAGTTAATAGTGAAAGAATTAGTTAGCAAGTATACCATTCTTGCGCATAGGATAAGAGTAACCAACCTTTGAACTAAAGGTATTTGTCAGAAACTTTCGGTATAGCTTATGCATGCCGAGTAAAAATGTGCAGGTGTTTTTTAAATAAGGAGGGGAATAGCGTGGGAAAAGAAGTAGATAAAAGTTTTGCTGTCTCAAAAGAAGACTGGTCCCTCCATCGTAAAGGCCACGATGATCAAAAAAGACATCAAGAAAAAATTAAAGAAGCAATTAGAAATAATTTACCGGATTTAATTACAGAAGAAAATATCGTGATGTCCAATGGAAGAGAAGTTGTTAAAATTCCGATCAAATCATTGGATGAATATCGAATTCGGTACAATTATGATAAAAACAAACATGTGGGTCAAGGTGATGGAGACAGTAAAGTTGGGGATGTAGTAGCACGTGATGGATCTGCTGGAGATGGTCAAAAAGGAGCAGGGAAAGGTCAAGGAGCAGGTGACCAGGCTGGAGAAGACTACTTTGAAGCAGAAGTGTCTCTTATGGAGCTTCAAGAGGCCTTATTTGCTCAATTAGAACTGCCTAATCTTCAGCGAAAAGAATCTGATCAAATTGTTGTGGAACACATTGAATTTAATGATATACGACGTACAGGTTTGATGGGGAATATTGATAAAAAACGAACGATGATGAGCGCTTATAAGCGAAATGCAATGACAGGAAAGGCTGCTTTTCATCCTATTTATCCGGAGGATTTAAAATTCAAAACGTGGAATGAAGTTATAAAGCCAGAATCGAAAGCAGTCGTCTTAGCTATGATGGATACGAGCGGTTCGATGGGCATATGGGAAAAGTATATGGCAAGAAGCTTTTTCTTTTGGATGACACGCTTTTTACGTACGAAATATGAAACAGTGGAAATTGAATTTATTGCGCATCATACAGAGGCGAAAGTAGTATCAGAAGAAGACTTTTTCTCTAAAGGAGAAAGCGGAGGAACCATCTGTTCATCTGCTTACCGAAAAGCGCTTGAATTAATTAACCAAAAGTATGATCCGAGCCGCTATAATATTTACCCGTTTCATTTTTCAGATGGCGATAACTTAACTTCAGATAACGCAAGGTGTGTAAAGTTAGTAAATGAATTAATGAAAGTGTCAAATATGTTTGGATATGGGGAAGTGAATCAGTACAATCGACATTCCACTTTAATGTCTGCTTACAAAAATATTCAAGACGAAAGTTTTAGACACTTTATTTTAAAACAAAAATCAGACGTTTTTCACGCGATGAAAAGCTTTTTTAGAAAAGAAACAGAAGACCAGAAATATGCTTAACCTAAAAGGCCTAGACTTGTTATCTAGGTCTTTTTTATGCGGTTTATTCAGCGCTTCTTTGGAGATAGTAAAAGTACGACTTTATCCAAAAGGAGAATAAGTGAATGAACGAAAATATAAAGAGCGAAATGCAAAAACATCAACAAAATCAGCGGTTGAACGCAGCTGAGTTAGGTTACTTATGGGCGCAATATTTAGGCGATACGCTGTATGTATGTGTTCTTGGGTATTTTCTATCTGTTGTAAAAGATGCCGAGATTAAGGAGCTCTTAAAAAAAGCCCATCAGATTTCACAAACTCATGTAGACGAATTGACGGAATTATTCAGTTCGGAAAAAATTCCAATACCAGTAGGTTTTGGGGAACAAGATGTGAACAAAGGAGTTCCTGCTTTATTTGATGATATTTTTATGGCTATTTATGTAAATGAAATGGCAATTGGAGGTATGAAGAAATATGCCAGAGCCCTAAGCGCAGTGAGAAGGCAAGATATTTATGATCACCTGTCTCGATGTGTAAAAGAAAGCGACAGTCTTTTAGAGGATTCTAACCACGTTATTTTAAGAAAAAGCATGCTGATGAGACCTCCGGTTATTCCTTATCCGGTAAAAGTGAATTTTGTGGACCAGAAAACGTTTATATCACCATTTTTCTCTCAAATGCATCCTCTAACTTCTTTGGAGGTTACGGCTATTCAAGAAATTGTTAATACAAATGTATTAGGTAAAACGCTGATGCTGGCATTTAGTCAAGTAGCTACCACACAAAAATTACGCTCTTATTTTTTTGATGGAGTTAAACTTGCGAGTAAGCAAATCAAGCAATTCACTGAGTTATTGTCTGAAGCTGACCTACCAAGTCCGCGTCTGCTTGATGCATATGTAACCAACTCAACGATTTCACCGTTTTCAGATAAACTGATGATGTATTATACTTCCACAGCGGTGACAATCGCTATTGATAACTGTGGTGCTGGCTTGTCTATGTCGTTCCGTTCGGATGTCGCAGTAGAATTTTCTCAGCTAATCGGGCGTATAGGGAAGTATGGAAAAGATGGAATTCGGATTATGATTGAGCAAGGTTGGATGGAAGAACCTCCAATGGCAACAGACCGTAAGAAGTTGGCGGAGAAATAATAAGGAGTATGTTGTAGATTATCATTAATTTTGCGGTACCGAAACATATATAGCTAAGTGAAAATAGATTGCTCTAGACCCACTTGAATGAGCAGTGATAAGATAAAAAAGCTGATTTTTCAAGAAGTAAGTCGAGGTGTGCAAATGAACAACAGTATAAGGGAGTCCATTGCGAAAAAAGTAGCATGGATTAGCGTATGGAGCAACATTGCCCTTACGCTAGGAAAAGTAATAGTAGGATGGATTGGAAATAGTGATGCTGTATTTGCTGATGGTATTCACTCTGCAGCGGACGTATTTGCCTCTATTATTGTCTTGTTGGTTATACGAGTAGCAAATAAACCAGCAGATGATGACCATCCATATGGACATGGAAAAGCAGAAGTGATTGTCTCAGGAATCGTAGGAATTATTTTATTGCTTGTATCATTTTATGTGGTATTTGAAGGAGTCGTTGGTTTATTCCATCCGGTCGAATCTCCAAATATTTTAGCCATGTGGATTGCTGTTATTTCATACATAGCAAAGGTATTGTTGTACCGTTATTCTTTAAACGTAGCGAAGCAGCACCACAGTAAGGCAATTGAGGCAATTGCCTTTGATCATAAAGCAGATATTGTTGCTTCTATTGCAGCGGCAATTGGTGTTTTATTATCGATTATTGGTGATAAAATGGATGTTCAACTGCTGTTATACGGAGATAAAATAGCAAGTATCTTTGTTGCTTGTTTAATTTTTAACATTGCCAGACAAATGATGGGAGAGTCTTTTCAAATCTTAATGGAAGGCAATATTGATGAAGAGCTACTGAAAGAACTTGAAGAAAGCATTTATGAATTTGAAGATGTGAAGCGGATTGATCGCGTTCGAGCAAGAGAACATGGCCATTACATATTAGTAGATGTACGTATTTCAATTGACCACTTTAAAACAATTAAGGAAGGTCATGATTTAGGACGAGAAATAAAAGCAACACTTATGAAAAAGCATGATAATATTCAGGAAGTATTAATCCATTTGAATCCTTATTATCCAGACTAAATAAGAAGCAGCGAATTGTTATATCGCTGCTTCTTATTATTTATAGATGTAAAAATTAGTGAAATAAGTATAATAAAATAATGAGGTTTTATAATCAAAAATGTATAAGGATTCTTATTTTTTACTTATAAAGAATCAAGTTTAATAAAATTGTATAAAAGGGAATTGTATTTATTTATTGATGTGATAGGATAAAAAAGCATGTAAATGCATTCACTACGAATGAAAGCAGTGGACGGGTACATATAGATAATAATAAATGGTTTTGGGAGTCAAAGAAGGTGATGTTGAAGTGAATGTAAGCATCAGGTCAATCGTTAAAAAAGTCATGTTCGTTCTATTTATTGCGTATACGGCAGTGGTCATTTATGCTACTCTCATACGGGAAAACGAACATGTTTACGGAAAAGCAATGAACTTGGATTTATTTAGCACGATCCGTCTGATGTGGGACAGCGGGAATATAATGCTCACTCTGACAAATATACTGGGGAATATCGTGATGTTTGCGCCGCTTGGAATGTTTATTCCTTTGTTTATGAAGTGGTTTGACGGTTTTATTCAAGTGTTTACGACGGGTTTCTTAATCAGTTTTCTGATTGAAATTTTACAGTACAAGCTAACGGAACGAGTATTTGATATTGATGATATCTTTTTGAATACGCTAGGTACATTTATAGGCTGGGTTATTATTAAAATACTATATTGGATTAAGAACATGCTGAAAGCACGTTTCAAAAAAAGATGAAATTGAGAGACGTAACGAAATCAATCCAATATAAAGACGAACAAATGGGATAAATGAGCTAGTATGGATAGCTTGTTACATCGCGGTTGATTTCCGTGCAAGATTTCGCTTTCTGCGGGCGGCCGGTGAGTCTCCTCGTCGCTTACGCTCCTGCGAGGTCTCACTTATTCCGCTTTTCCCGCAAGAGTCTTCGCCTTGCCTTCCAATCAACCGCTAGAAATAACTACATGCATGAAATCTACGTTCACCCTACCAATGAAAAAATCCGAGCGAGCTGGATTCTTAATCAAGAATTCAACTCGTTCGGATTTTTCTTCAACTAAAATACTTTTGGCTCAGCCTCTGCTTCTTGTTGATAGAAACACTTAATGCAGCGTCTTACGGAAGAATGTGAGGATTCAACGATAATGTGCTGACAATTTTGCTGAACAAATAATAACTTTCTTTCAAGCTGCTTAATTTGTTCTTTAAGCTGTTCTACTTCATTATTGATAGATATTTGAACCACTGTTAACAAACTCTTTAGCTTTTTCTTTCATTCCTTCTTTTCTTACTTCGTTTACATCTTTTTCATTTTCTTGAGCCATGTTACGAATATCTTGAGAAATACGCATCGAACAGAATTTAGGTCCACACATTGAACAGAAATGGGCTGTTTTAGCACCTTCAGCGGGAAGTGTTTCATCATGATATTCTTTTGCGCGCTCTGGATCTAGTGACAGGTTAAATTGATCATTCCATCTAAATTCAAATCTTGCTTTAGACAGCGCGTTATCGCGTTTTTGTGCTCCTGGATGGCCTTTTGCTAGGTCAGCGGCATGCGCAGCAATTTTATAGGTGATAACCCCTTCTCGAACGTCTTCTTTATTCGGCAGACCTAAATGTTCTTTTGGGGTTACGTAGCAAAGCATAGCTGTCCCAAACCAGCCAATCATTGCAGCTCCAATACCTGATGTAATATGGTCATAGCCTGGAGCGATGTCGGTTGTAAGCGGTCCAAGAGTATAGAAGGGAGCTTCTTGGCATATTTCCATTTGTTTATCTACGTTTTCTTTGATGAGGTGCATAGGGACATGTCCAGGACCTTCAATCATAACTTGAACATCGTGTTTCCAAGCAATTTTAGTTAATTCACCAAGCGTTTCTAATTCACCGAACTGTGCCTCATCATTAGCATCTGCAATGGAACCAGGACGTAGCCCATCGCCAAGCGAAATAGAAATATCGTATGCTTTACAGATTTCACAGATTTCTTCAAAGCGAGTATATAAAAAGTTCTCTTCATGATGAGCTAAACACCACTGCGCCAAGATGGATCCTCCGCGTGAAACAATACCTGTCGTACGTTTCGCTGTCAGAGGAATATAGCGTAAAAGAACACCTGCGTGAATAGTAAAGTAATCAACACCTTGTTCTGCTTGTTCAATTAATGTATCGCGATATGCTTCCCACGTTAGATCTTCTGCTACGCCTTTTACTTTTTCAAGCGCTTGGTAAATAGGAACGGTCCCTACAGGAACAGGCGAGTTGCGGATAATCCATTCGCGCGTTGTGTGGATATCCTTTCCTGTTGATAAATCCATAATTGTATCGGCTCCCCAACGCGTTGCCCATGTCATTTTTTCTACTTCATCTTCAATAGCTGAACGAATAGCTGAATTTCCGATATTAGCATTAATTTTCACGTGGAATTTGCGGCCGATAATCATCGGTTCGCTCTCAGGGTGATTGATATTATTAGGGATAATGGCACGTCCTCTTGCTACTTCTTCACGCACGACTTCAGGATCCATCTGTTCACGAATAGCGATAAATTCCATTTCGGGTGTGATGATTCCTTTTTTCGCATAGTGCATTTGCGTTACATTTTGATTTTTTTTCGCGCGCAAAGGTAAACGATTAGTGATAAAGCGCTCGTACTGATCTCTTGGATCACCATCATAATAACCGTTATCCTGTGGCTGAACCGTACGGCCTTGATATGTTTCTACATCGTTTCGTTCTGCAATCCACTTTTCGCGCAGAGCCGGTAATCCTTTTTGTAAATTAATTTCATAACAGGGATCTGTATAAACACCGCTCGTGTCGTATACACGTACGGGACTATTTTCTTCTTCACCAAAAGATCCTGTAGTAGGAGACTGATGAATTTCACGCATAGGCACTTTAAGGTCTTCTCTGGATCCTTGGACATATACTTTGTGACTGTTTGGAAAAGGCTTTTTCATAGAAACTGATACATTTTGTTTTGACATTACATATTCCTCCGGTTTCGCATAAAGTGTAGCTATACCGAACCATAAAAAAATCGGATTCTGTGATAGACAGAACCCGATGGAATAGGCGAAAAAAGAATAAACATATACTATTCTTTTCAAGACTACTTCCCTCCGCTGGTATAACCCAAATCAGGTTCAAAGGGTTAAAGAGTTTTATTGCACTCTTCTCTCAGTCTGAGCTATCAGACACCCCTAGTAGAAATAACATTCAAATTATTCAATTTACGACTTAAGTTTACCATCATTCGGTAAAAAATCAACCCTTAAATAAAAAAAGCTAGACAATTAACGTTGTCTAGCAACATCGATTGCAATCACAATAGCTGTAATAATGTGCATGATAAACCCTAAAAATGGAATCCAAGCAACCAGTGAAGTAACAATCCCTAGTATGTTTCCATACGCCGATAACCCTCGTCTATTAGCTAAAATGAGTGTGATAGCATGAAGAATAAATCCAATAAAAAGAGGAGTATAACTAAAGCCAATAACAATCCCCGCGCCAATTAAAGGAATTCCCAGCAAGGCTTCATACCCAGCAGTGACCCATTTCATTGTACGTACATTTCCATTCATAGTAAAAAGCCTCCTAAAAAAGATACTACTATATACGAGAAAAGAGAGAAAAAAGTTTCAAATTACTTAGGGGATATGTCGTATAAGCAAGCACTAGTTGATTAAAATGATAGATGACAGTAAAGGGGATGGAAAAAACATAATGATTTAGTCATTTTTTCACACTAAAGAAAAATAGTCTAGATGATTCATTTTTAGCTAAGGGACCGGAATTTATACCGAACATAGTGACTACTTTCTAAAATAAATAAAAGCTGATATCGTGTTTTTTGATTATAGCATGTAAGGTTTTTATTACAAATTATTAAAGATTCTTATCTTTTTGCAAATACACATTGTATTTCATAGTTTTAACAATTATGATAAAAAAGCAAGTGTCAAAATAGGAAAATAGTTGAGCATGTAAAACGAAGCGATAAGCTTATTAATTTGAAAGAAAGGCAAGGTACATAGCTTTATGTGGGAAATTATTGTAGCAATCATTTTAGGGATTGTAGAAGGTTTAACAGAGTTTGCTCCTGTTTCGTCAACTGGGCATATGATTATTGTGGATGACCTGTGGTTAAATTCAAAAGAATTATTTTCATCTCCAGTAGCTAATACATTTAAAATTGTTATTCAGCTAGGGTCGATCTTAGCAGTAGTAGTTATTTTTAAAGATCGTTTTATTAATTTATTAGGATTGGGAAAAAAGCCAGCTGCTCCAATTGGACCGACAAATCGCTTGAATTTAATGCAGGTAATTGTTGGTCTGTTACCCGCAGGAGTGTTAGGACTTTTGTTTGATGATTACATTGATGAACATTTGTTTTCTTTAAATACGGTGCTAATTGGCTTAGTGGTCGGAGCTGTATTAATGATTCTAGCAGATTTGTTTGGACCTAAACGTCCGCGTGTAGAAACGGTGGACCAAATGTCTTATGGACAAGCACTGGGTATAGGGCTGTTTCAATGTATTGCTCTTTGGCCAGGTTTTTCTCGTTCAGGCTCAACGATTTCAGGAGGGGTTCTTCTTGGAATGAGCCATAAGGCAGCCGCAGATTTTACATTTATTATGGCAGTGCCAATCATGGCAGGAGCAAGTGGACTTTCATTGGTTAAAAACTGGCAGTATTTCACATCAGATGCACTACCGTTTTTTATTGCTGGTTTTATCAGCGCCTTTATTTTTGCGCTGGTATCTATTCGCTTTTTCCTGAAATTAATTAATCGTATCAAATTAGTACCATTTGCACTATATCGAATTGTTTTAGCAGCTATTCTATATTTTGTATTTTTATAAAATAAACACGCGTGTTCTTTAGCCCCTTAAACTTCTAATAGAGACTCAAAGAGCAAGAAAAAGCTATTGCAATGTTGCAATAGCTTTTTTACATAAATATATATTGTCGCCTTTTGAAAGCGTTTTATAAACATGGGTATTGACAAAACGTGTCGAAAAATAGTAAATTAATATTTGTGCAGTATAAAGTTAAGTAAAAGTAAGACTTCTGTTTAGTTTTATTGACTGTAAAAAACGTATGACAACGTATAGATCGTTTTAATTTTATAAAAACTGAATAATAAGCTTAATCGTATAGAGCGGGGGAATCATTATCGGCAGTAAAGCTGCCTTGGGGTGAATCCTTACAAAAGGTAGGAAACTCTCAATTCCGAATCCGACAGTTAACCCCGTTTGCTTTATTGAGAGAAAGAGCCCAAAATAGCGTAAGTAAAAGGCTGTTCTTTCTTAAGAATAGTCTTTTTTTGTTTTTTCAGAAAAATATATACAAATGTCATACATCTTTGGGGAGGTACATCTATGAAAAAAATTCGTTTTGGTTTGGCTACGCAGATTTTTACCGGATTAATCCTCGGTGTTCTTGTAGGGGTAATTTGGTTTAACGATCCGCGTGTAGTAACATACCTACAGCCGCTAGGAGACCTATTTTTAAGATTAATTAAGATGATTGTTATTCCAATTGTTATCTCAAGCTTAGTCGTTGGAGTTGCAGGAGCAGGGAGCGGTAAACAGGTTGGAAAGCTCGGCGTTAAAACAATTCTCTATTTTGAAATTATTACGACTTTTGCAATTATAATCGGTGTATTGGTTGCTAATATTTTTCATCCTGGGCAAGGTGTAGACATTCATTCAGCACAGAAGAGTGATATTTCACAATACGTTGAAACATCCAAACAGCAAGAAGGAAAGTCAGTGGCTGAAACTTTCTTACACATTGTTCCAACAAACTTTTTCCAGTCAATTGTTGAAGGAGACATGCTAGCAATTATCTTCTTTACAGTGTTATTTGCACTTGGAGTAGCGGCAATTGGGGAAAGAGGAAAGCCAGTTGTACAATTCTTCGACGGCGTTTCTCACGCAATGTTTCACGTGGTAAACCTTGTAATGAAAGTGGCTCCAATTGGTGTATTTGCTTTAATTGGTGTAACAGTTTCAAAATTCGGCTTAGAGTCACTCCTTTCATTAGGAAAGCTTGTTATCTTAGTTTACTTAGCGTTAATTTTCTTCCTACTCGTTGTATTAGGAGGAATCGCGAAATGGGCAGGAATTAACATTTTCCACTTATTCCGCTATATGAAAGATGAACTGTTGTTAGCATACAGTACATCTAGTTCTGAGACAGTTCTTCCGCGTATTATGGAAAAACTTGAAAAGATGGGCTGTCCAAAAGCTATCGTATCGTTCGTTGTACCAATTGGTTATACATTTAACCTAGATGGTTCCGTTCTTTATCAAGCGATTGCAGCGTTATTCTTAGCGCAGGTGTACGGTATTGATTTAACGATCGTTCAACAGCTGACGCTCATTCTTGTATTGATGGTTACATCTAAAGGAATGGCTGCCGTGCCAGGAACATCATTTGTTGTATTACTGGCTACTCTTGGAACAATCGGCGTTCCGGCAGAAGGATTAGCCTTCATTGCTGGAGTAGACAGAATCATGGATATGGCACGTACGGTTGTTAACTTAGTAGGAAACACACTAGCAGCAATTGTGATGTCTAAATCTGAAGGCAAATTTGACCCTAAAAAAGGTACAGAGGTCATGAGAGCCGGCTAATTTATAAATTAAAAAGCTACTTATTCTATTCAAAAAATTAGAATAAGTAGCTTTTTTCATAATAATTCCTTTATTATTATGGAAATTGACCCTATAATATGTAACATCAGGTATAAATATATCCAAATTTTATTCTTACATAAAAGCAGTCACTGGTTCCTTTCTTTATCAATAAATATAGAGATAGCTTAGCTAGTTGGGGGATAGTAGAGTATGTGGAAAAAGCGAATATGGGTCATCGCCTCGATAGTAATCGTATGTTTGTTAATCCCTTACAGTTTACCGATTGTGTTTGCTTTATTAACAGCATTAGCGCTTGAGGGTATTGTTCAGAAATTGCATCAATCTTTTAAAATGAAGAGAGTCTATGCAGTGCTTATGACCTTCATTTTATATGTTGTTTCGCTTATACTTATTGGATTTTTTATTGTTCGAACAATCGTTACGCAAGTGGTTGCTCTTTCAAAAATAGCGCCTTCCTTTGTAAAAGAAATCTATGAAACCGCGATTTATCCAACTATTATTAAGTGGAAATACTATTCAAACGCTCTTCCTACAGAAGTGATTTCTTCTATCGAGCGCACGCTTGAAAAAACCGTAAATTCATTAGATTCTCTATTAAAAAGTACCGTAGAAATCATCATTAGCTTTGCCGCTACTGTTCCTGGGTTTCTATTAGAGTTTCTTATTTATTTAGTAGCGCTTGTATTTATCAGCCTTGAGCTGCCTGCTATTAAAAATAAAATTAAGTCATTTTTAACAGAAGAAACGAAATATAAGCTACAAGTTGTCATTACTCAGCTTATCCAAGCGGGGGTTGGTTTTATCAAGGCACAAATTATCTTAAGTGTCATGACGTTTGTAATGGCTTATGTAGGGCTTTGGCTATTAGATGTTCCGTATACCGCGCTTCTTAGTTTATTAATTGTGATTGTCGATATCTTACCAATCCTTGGGACAGGCTCAGTGCTCGTTCCATGGGGGATTTTTGCTCTTACTCAAGGGCATGACTCATTAGCAATCGGCTTATTTATTCTATTTGGAGTCATTACAGTAGTAAGGCGTGTAGTAGAACCAAAAGTATTTTCTACAAATATGGGTATTTCACCTTTGGCTGCACTAGTTAGTTTGTACATTGGATTTAAACTTTTAGGCTTTGTCGGATTATTTTTAGGACCGGCTTTAGTTATTTTATACGATGCTCTTCGTAAAGTAGGTATTATTCAAATTAACTTTAAACTATAAAAGCGCTGGATAAAACTAGCGCTTTTTTTTATTGAAACTTTTGTAGTACGTAATACGTAAAGAGGGAAAGGAAAAAACTATGCCGCGTTGGTTTTTATCTATCAATCGGCTAAACTATAGTTTTGCAGTCTTAGATTCAATGACATGAGGAGGAGAATTTTTGTTAGAGTCGGTTTTACTTTCTTTAATTGAAGCGCTAAAACAGCTCTCTTATTTTGGCTTAATTTTAGCATTAACGTTTGAATTTGTCCCGGCAGAGCTTGTTTTACCTTTAGTAGGGTATTGGGTGTACCAAGGTGATATGAACTTGTATCTGGCTATCCTTGCAGGTACAGTAGGCGGTGTTTGTGGACCGTTGACTCTTTATGCACTGGGACGTTACGGTGGACGACCGCTGGTTTTAAAATATGGAAAATACTTTTTGGTGAAAGAAAAAGAAATTGACGCCGCCGATCGCTTTTTTAATAAGTACGGCAGCGGGGTTGCTTTTTTTGGACGCTTTATTCCAGGAGTGCGCACGGCTATCTCTTTTCCGTGCGGGATGGCAAAAATGAATGTATGGCTGTTTTCTATTTATACATTTGTTGCGATGCTTCCAGTAACGGCTATTTACGTATATTTAGGATATAAGTTAGGACCTAAGTGGAAAGAGGTGGGGCCGATTGTGTCTCAATATATGCAGCCTATTGGAATCGGAATTGTTGTTTTAATTGCATTGTTTTTTATCATTAAATATGTGCGGAATAAACAAGTAGGGCAGAGCTGATAAATCGAGGAAAAGAGTGAGGATATGTCAGAGCATGAGCAGTTAAGAGTAGAGTTACGAAAAATTGAAAAGTGGGAGAAAGACCAAAAAGGACTTTTTTTCTGGGAGCGGCTGGCTCGCTTGCCTTTTTCAGCTTTAGATAAAGTAACGCCAAAGTTCATTCATCAAAAAATAGTAAAATTATTAGATGAAATTGCTAAGTATGTTGATAATGGAGGCCAGTATTTAGCTAATACGTCTGCCACGCTAGAAAAAGCATCAGCACAATTACAAGAAAAGAAACAGCTTTCTATAGAGGATATTCAGCATTTATCTCTGCAAGAAATGGATGAATTGGCAGAGTATTTTATTGAAGTCCGAAAAAAGAATGCACAGCTGCAAGGAGCTACAACCGGGGTAGGCGGGATTTTTACACTGGCGATTGATGTTCCTTTTGTATTAGGGCTTACACTTAAGACACTGCAAGAAGTGGCTGTTTCTTATGGTTACGACCCCACTGAGCAAGAGGAACGAATTTTTATGGTCAAATGCATGCAGTTTTCGTCTTCTGACATTGTAGGGAAACGTGCGATTTTAGAAGAATTAGCAAGCGGAAATCGAACGCAGAGCTTGCAGCAGCTGCAAGGGTGGAGAGAAGTGTTTCTAACCTACAGGGACAACTTTGGCTGGAAAAAGCTGTTCCAAATGATTCCTATAGCAGGAATGGTATTCGGGGCTTATATTAACAAACAAGCGATTAATGATATAGGCGAAGTTGGAATGATGCTTTACCGTAAAAGACGTATTTTGGAAAAAGTATCACAATCGCAAAAATAAAAAGAGACTGGTACGAAAGTATTTTAGTTGAAGAAAGATCCGAACGAGTTTGATTCTTGGTTGAGAATCAAATACGTTCGGATTTTTTCATTGGTATAGTAAATGTAGCTTTCATGTGTTTAGTTGCTTCTAGCTGTTGATTGGAGGGCAAGGCGAAGACTCCTGTGGAAAAAGCGGAACAGATGAGACCCCGCAGGAGCGCAAGCGAAGAGGAGGCTCACCGGCCGCCCGTGGAAAGCGAAGCCTTGCACGGAAATCAACAGCGGTGTAACGAGTGATTCATACTAGATCGTTTACCTTTTTGTTCGTGTTTAGATGGGATTGATTTGCTTATATCTCAATTACTTTTTTTCGACATTATTTCTGGGGAAATATGTCGAGGTGTGCTAAGTCTATTTCCTTAATCAAAATGAAAAGTAGGAATGGTAATAGTATTTTTTCGTCTAGCAATCAGTAAATAAATAATTCCGATTACACTCCATACAATACCGATAAATAAGGATGTTGTTTCTAAGTTAAGCCACATAAAAAATAAAAATAAACTGCCCAGTAAAGGCATAAGTACATATGAAATATATCCACTGAGAGATCGTTTGTTTTGATGAATAAAATAATGGATAAAAACCGCTATGTTCACTGAACTGAACGCAATTAAAGCACCAAAATTAATTAAAGAGGTAGCTTTTTCAAGAGACAGACCTAGTGAAATTAAAGAGAGGCCACCAATAATCACCACGTTCCAAATAGGCGTCTTTGTTTTAGGGTGAATATAGCCAAAAATTCTCCGAGACAGATAACCATCTTTCCCAATTGCATAGAGAAGTCTTGATGCACTCATATGTGAGACAAGTCCAGAAGCAATAGTTGAAGTCAAGGCTGCTGCTACAAAAATAGATTGAAAAAGCTGGCCGCCAATTTTATAAGCAATTTCCGCTGATGCACCTTCTAAATCATGAAACAAAGAGGCTGAAGGGAAAAGAAGCTGAGCAAAGTAAGAAACTGTGATAAACAAGGCGCCTCCCGTACATGCAATAATGAGAATCCCTTTAGGAATGGTTTTCTCAGGCTTAAATGTTTCTTCGGCCATGGTGGTTACAGCATCAAATCCTAAAAAAGAAAAGCATAAAATAGCTGCTCCGTTTAATAACAGAGATATAGAGGCCGATTCACTTATAAACGGTTTAAATGATAGCTCTTGGCCTTGAGTAGTAGCACTTAAAATAATAAAGATAATAGCGACTAAAATTTGAAAAGCAACTAATAGCGTACCAAAAGAAACGGTTAAATGAACGCTAAAAATATTCATTATGGTCATGATGACAACAAAGCTGATAATCCACACGGCCTTTGGAACACCTGGAAACAGAGAGCTTAGGTAAATATTTGTCAAAAGTGCATTGATCATTGGCAGAAATAGATAATCAAGAAGAGCCGTCCACCCTACCAAAAAACCAATGCTTGGATTCATTACTTGCTGTGCGTATGTATAAGAGGAACCAGCTCCGGGAAAAGCTTTTACCATTTTTCCGTAACTAATGGCTGTAAATAAAATAGCAATCAACGTGAATGCATAAGCGCCTGAAACATGTCCATCTGTTGATTCAGTTACAATGCCAAATGTATCAAAAACGGCCATAGGTGCCATGTAGCCTAAGCCTATCACGGAGAGCGTAAAATATCTTGTGTAAATGAATAAATACAAAAAGGAAGACCTTTTCTTGTAGAATTAAGTCACCACAACCAATTCAAAGAAAGAAGGTCTTCCTATGAATCAGTTTACAACAGATCTTGTTCAAGCTCTAGTCCAAAAAGAAGATGTGACGGAAATTTTCCGTTCTCACTTAGAAAATGCGGTTAATACGCTCTTAGCGAGCGAATTGACAGCTTTTTTGGACTACGAAAAATATGACCGTATTGGATTTAATACCGGGAATTCACGAAATGGTTCGTACGAACGCACACTGCACACAGAGTTTGGAGAACTTCATCTCGTTATTCCTCGTGATCGGAATGGCGACTTTAAGCAACAGACGGTGGCTCCTTATAAAAGAGCCAATGATACGCTTGAAGCGTTTGTTATTCATATGTTCCAAAAGGGCGTAACGACTGCTGAAATTGCCCATTTGATGGAGCGCATGTATGGTCACCATTACACACCTCAAACCATTTCAAATATGACAAAGGTGATGTCTGAACAGGTAGAAGCATTCCGAGATCGAACGTTGTGTGCACGCTATGCGTGCGTTTATTTAGACGCTACATATATTGCTTTAAAACGGGATACAGTGTCTAAAGAAGCTGTCTATATTGCCGTTGGCATTCGCGAAGACGGTTCAAAAGAAGTGCTTGGCTATACAATCGCTCCTAACGAATCCGCCTTTGTCTGGAAAGAACTTTTAGAAGACATCAAATCTCGTGGCGTAGAGGAGATTCTGTTGTTTATTTCCGACGGGTTAAAAGGAATCTCAGACAGTGTTTTTTCTATCTATCCAGCTTCTTCTTATCAAACATGCTGCGTCCATCTTTCACGGACGATTGCTCATAAAGTTCGTGTATCCGATCGAGCTGAAATCTGTGAAGACTTTAAATCTGTGTACCGTGCAGAAAGCCTTGAAATGGGCCAACAGGCCCTGCATTCGTTTATTGAAAAGTGGAAATCTAAGTATCCAAAAGTGACAAAACCATTGCTCAATAACCCTTATTTGTTCACGTTTTATCACTTTCCTAAGTCTATTTGGCGCAGTATTTATTCGACCAATCTCATTGAATCTTTTAATAAACAAATCAAGAAATATAGTAAGCGTAAGGAACAATTCCCAAACGAAGAGTCACTTGAACGCTTCCTCGTTTCTCAATTTGACCAGTATAATCAGCGCTTTGCCACAAGATGTCACATTGGTTTTGATCAAGCTCGCGCAGAGCTACAAATGATGTTTAAAACAAACTAGTGAGTAACGTCTATAAGAAAAGGAAATTCGTATTTACACAAAATTATTGACGGTCCCCTATCACGACGATATGCCATAATTTTAGTTGTTTAAGAAGAGAAGGTTCATGATTCATATTTGTCATCCTTTCTATGTATAATCATTCTGCATTATTTATTATTATACTATATTGTTAGGTTTGTCATCTTTTTTTGAAAAAGAAGAGAAAATTGCGCGCTAAGAGATAAAGAGCGTTTAATTGATTACTAGATAAAGCAAAAAAATGCTTTTTTTCACTTTGATTTTTACCATTGAGTCTAGAAAGTATTTTACATAAAATGAAAGAAAGTAAAAAAGCTTCGTTTAGGGTGATCTACTTGTAATAAATACGAAAACAAATTTTGAATGCGGTTACATTTTTGTTGGTATACAAAGTTAAGAATGATGGTAAAGGAGATGAAGGAAGTGATTGCTACACCCTATATAAACTTGGAGATAAACAAGGCACCAGGTGTGCATGTCGTATTGGATGAAACAAAAAAAGATGGTGTTTATTTTATTAAATTAACGGTCAAGTCGGTTAAAAAAAGAATTCTTCCAAAAATGAAATTAAAATGGAGCGTTCCATTGTTAGATATCCAACTATATAAATCTTTACAAACTAGTAAGGGCGATGTGAGTGCCTCTTTTGTTCATTGTTTTATGAATAAGAATGGTTCTAACCGCTACACCATTGCATGTTCAGACATACGTCATCCTATTCTGTGTGCCCCCAATTGGAAAGAAATGTGTTTAGATGTAGAAATGACTTTATTTAGTGAAAGCACTTGGTCTCTTCATAGCTATGAAACTGAACTGCGAGTAGACACAAGAATGGTTGAAACAGAAGAGTTATTCAAAGATTTAGCGAAATGGTATGAGAGAAAAGAGATTAATCTAGCATCTGCTTTTGAGCATGCAACGGCAATAGATGAAAAAGGAAATGTCTCGTTAGATATTTGATGGTAAGGAGAGGAATAAAGTGGGAATCTTATTTAATGAACGTACAAAGGAATTTCACCTGCAGGGACGCGATGTAAGTTATATCTTTTCAGTGTTGAGAAACGGGCAGCTCGGTCACTTGTACTATGGAAAAAAGCTTAAGCACCGTTCATCTTTTCAGCATTTTTTACGTGTAGAAACAAGAGGAGCTAGCGCTTCGGTATATGAAGGAGAACTAGCATTTTCTCTTGAAACAATCAAACAAGAGTATCCTTCTTATGGAACAACAGACTTCAGAGAGCCAGCCTATCAACTTCTTCAGCAAAACGGAAGCCGAATCACAAATTTTGAATACGATAACCATAAAATTTACAAAGGCAAGAAGCCATTAAACGGCTTACCTGCTACATATGTAGAAGAAGAAAGTGAAGCCACAAGTGTAGAAGTTGAACTGATTGATAAATTGCTCAATGCATCACTTATTTTAACGTATACCGTTTACGAAGACCGAAATATTATTACACGTCACGCACGATTTGAGCATAGAGGAGAAGAAGCAGTCGATATTTTGCGTATCATGAGCGGCAGCATTGATTTGCCTACATCAAATTATGAGATGGTTCAGCTTTCCGGTGCGTGGATTCGAGAAAGACACGTGAAAACACGAATGCTTCAGCCTGGTATTCAAAGTATTTCTAGTGCGAGAGGTACAAGCAGCAGTCAGCAAAACCCATTTTTAATTTTAAAGAATCCAGCTGCAACTGAACACAGTGGAGAAGCGTATGGTTTTAGTCTTGTATACAGCGGAAACTTTCTTGGACAAGTGGAAGTAGATCATTATGATGTATCAAGAATAACGATGGGCATTCATCCTTTTGATTTTCAGTGGCGACTAGAAAGGGGACAAACTTTTCAATCACCAGAACTAGTACTGGCTTATTCAACTAATGGACTAAATGGCCTTAGCCAAGAGTATCATGAGCTTTATCGCAAGCGTCTTGCTAGAGGAAAATGGCGGGATTTGGAGCGGCCAGTTTTAATTAATAACTGGGAAGCTACATATTTTGATTTTAACGAAGAGAAAATTGTACATATTGCCAAAGAAGCGCAAAAGCTAGGCGTTGAACTTTTTGTATTGGATGACGGCTGGTTCGGTAAACGTAACGATGATACAACTTCTCTTGGAGATTGGTTTGTAGATGAAAATAAGCTTCCGGGCGGTATGAAGTCATTGGCTCAAAAAGTAACGGATTTAGGTATGGACTTTGGGTTATGGTTTGAACCTGAAATGATTTCAAAGCAAAGCAACTTGTATGAAAAGCATCCAGATTGGTTGATTCATGTGCCAAATCGTTATCAGTCTCATGGACGAAATCAATATGTGCTTGATTTTTCAAGAGAAGAAGTAGTGAATTATATCTATGAACGAATGGAAGCTATTTTAAGTGAAGCACCTATCTCTTATATAAAATGGGATATGAATCGAAATATAACGGAGATTGGATCTGTTGGGCTGCCCGCGAACCGTCAGTTTGAAGTAGTACATCGTTATATTTTAGGGGTGTATGATTTGTATGAGCGACTAACAAGGAAGTTTCCGGACATTTTATTTGAATCATGTGCAAGCGGGGGTGCTAGATTTGATCCGGGAATGCTTTATTATGCTCCTCAAGCTTGGACGAGCGATAATACGGACGCGATTGAACGTCTAAAAATTCAGTACGGCACGTCTTTTGCCTATCCAATCAGTTCAATGGGAGCACACGTATCAGCCGTACCAAATCATCAAGTACGCAGAGTAACAAGTCTAGAAACAAGAGGAGACGTTGCGTATTTTGGCGCATTTGGTTATGAGTTAGATGTTACGCTGATGACAGAAGATCAAAAAGAAACCGTAAAACAACAAATTCAGTATTATAAAAAACACCGATCTCTTATTCAAAATGGCATATTCTATCGTTTAAAAAGTCCGTTTGAACAAGATGGAAATGTGACGAGCTGGATGGTTGTTTCATCCGATCAAAAACAGGCAATCATCGGTTATTATCAAGTATTGTCTAGACCAAATCCTTCTTACGAACGCGTTGAGCTAAAAGGGCTTCATCCTGATTATGAATATACAGTGATGGAAACAGATCAAACAGCTTATGGAGATGAGCTCATGTACGCAGGTATTGCTCTAACTCATGAGTATCCGGGTGTTGAAGCATACGATGAAAAATCTGGAGACTTTGTATCGGTTATTTACACACTGCAAGCGCAATAAGCAAAAAGCCACTTCTATATCATAGAAGTGGCTTTTTGAGTTAACTATTATTTATACAGTGTTGACATAAAAGGAGAAGTAATGGTAACTTTTAGTTATAATTGTTAACTTTATATTTTTTTAGTTTACTAAAGTGGAGGGGAATCGATGGAAACCACAAGTTTAAGAGATTGGAAAGCACTTGCTCAGTCTATTATTAAAGGGAAAGAAATTACATATAACGAAGCGCTTCAACTTCTTCATGTACCGGATGAAGAAGTGTTAGAGGTCATGAATGCCGCGTACTTAATTCGTCATCATCATTATGGAAAAAAAGTAAAGCTTAATATGATTATTAATACTAAATCAGGTTTATGCCCAGAAGACTGTGGATATTGTTCGCAGTCGATTGTATCAGAAGCGCCGATTGATAAGTATGCGTGGTTAACAAAAGAGAAAATTGTAGAAGGTGCTTTTGAAGCTCAAAAAAGAAAAGCAGGTACATATTGTATCGTGGCGTCAGGCCGCCGCCCTACTGATAAAGAAGTAGCGCACGTAGTGGGAGCAGTAAAAGAAATTCGTCAAAAGACCGACTTGAAAATCTGTGCCTGTCTAGGGTTTTTAACAGATGATCAAGCACACGAACTAGTCGAGGCGGGTGTTCATCGCTATAATCATAATTTAAATACCCACGCTGATAATTACGACAATATTTGTTCTACGCATGGCTATGAAGATCGAGTCGATACGGTAAGTAAATCTAAAAAAGCAGGTCTATCACCTTGTTCCGGTGCGATTTTTGGAATGGGCGAGACAAATGAACAAGCCGTAGAATTAGCTTTTCAAATTAAAAAATTAGATGCGGATTCTATTCCGTGCAACTTTCTTGTTGCTGTTCCAGGAACACCTTTAGAAGACAAGAAGGCGTTGAAACCAATGCAATGCTTAAAGCTGTTAGCGATGATGCGTTTTGTAAATCCAACGAAAGAAATTCGAATTTCAGGAGGCAGAGAAGTCAATCTCAGATCGCTTCAGCCGCTTGGTTTGTTTGCTGCAAACTCAATTTTTGTAGGTGACTATTTAACGACTCAAGGTCAAGAACCTACAGCTGACTGGGGTTTAATTGAAGATTTAGGATTTGAAATTGAAGAATGTGCACTGTAAAGCCGTTGAGAAATCAACGGTTTTTTGATTTTCAGGCAATTTACAGGAACTATACGGTTTTTTTACAAAACTCAACAGCTTCTTTATATTTCCTTCATAAATAACCATTATTATAAAACATGTGAACGATAAGTGAATAGTTACTAAGGTTATGAAATTGAGAAACCACAAAAAACAATAGGTCTATATCAATACCCTATGCGTTTTTTGTGGTTTTTTGTGAATGAAAGGAAGGCATCGTTTTGAATAAGGAAGCAGATTTCTTACAACAGCTTGGTCAAGACCGTTTGATTGCATCCATTAAAAGCCCAAAAAATTTAGAGCAATTTTTAGAAACAGAGATCCAGGCCGCCTTTTTATTAACGGGCAATATTAGTGTGATTAAACGCTATGTAGATTTACTCAAACAGCATAATCGAACGGTTTTTTTACACGTTGAAAAAATTCCAGGGATTAGCTATGACCGAGAAGGGCTTAAATTCCTTGCTAAGTTTGTAAAACCTACAGGTATCGTAACCACTAAAAGTTCACTCATTAATTACGCAAAACAGGAAGGACTGGTTGCTATTCAGCGGCTGTTTTTAGTGGATACAGACGCAGTAGCACAAGGGTTAAAAACCGTTCAAGATATTAAACCGGATGCATTAGAACTAATGCCAGGATTGATTCCGGAGATGATAGAGAAAATCGTGAAAAAAACAAGTATCCCTATTATTACAGGTGGACTCATTCAAAATGAAAGCCATATCCAAGCTGCTTTAAAAGCAGGGGCTACGGCAGTTTCTACAGGGAAATCATGGCTGTGGAAAAAATATGAATGAGAGAGAAAGGAGCGTTTTTAATGAAAAAAGTAGAGTTAGTTAACGTTGGAAAGTCATACGATCAAAAAACAAATGTCATTCAAGATATTAACGTCACAATCGAACCTGGAGAATTCTTCGTATTAGTAGGTCCTTCAGGATGCGGGAAAAGTACAATGCTAAGAATGATTGCCGGATTAGAAGAAGTCACTCAGGGAGAATTATTAATTGGAGATGTAAAAGCAAATAAACTGCTTCCAAGTCAGCGCGATCTGTCCATGGTGTTTCAAAACTATGCTTTATATCCGCATTTGACAGTAGAACAAAATATTCTTTTTGGTTTGCATACAAAGAAAATTTCAAAGCAAGAACAGCAAAAGCGCTGCAGGGAAGCAGCAGAGATGCTTGGTTTAAGTGAATATCTAAAGAGAAAGCCTAGACAGCTTTCGGGAGGACAGCGTCAGCGTGTAGCACTTGCACGTGCTATTGTTACTCATTCGCCTATTTGCTTGATGGATGAGCCGTTATCAAACTTAGATGCGAAGCTGCGCGCGAAGATGAGGTCAGAAATTCGCCAGATTCAGCGTAAGTTAGGTATTACGATGATTTATGTCACGCACGATCAAACAGAGGCGATGACGATGGCAGATCGAATGATGATTTTAAATGGAGGAAATATTCAACAAGTTGGACGTCCGCTTGATATTTACAATGCACCAAAGAACACGTTTGTAGCATCTTTTATAGGTTCTCCCCCTATGAGTTTATCAAACGTTTCTATAGAAAATAACTTACTAGTTTTTGAAGATAGAAGAGCTATTTCTATGAGTACACCACACGGTAACCTTAACGGTAAAAAAGAAGTTGTGCTTGGAGTGAGACCTGAGCATATACAGCTTGCGACAAACGATAATACGAGTTTTATTGTGGAAGTAGATAATGTAGAAATTCTAGGCACGGAAACACTGCTTACATTTCATATGGGTGACAAGCAGTGGATGGCTAAGTGGAACGGTCAATGGACTATAAAGGTGGGAGAGCGAGTTCCTATTTTTATCGATCCAAAACACCTGTTTTTATTTGATGGTGATACAGGTTCATGCTTGCACTACGAACCATCAACAGAAGATTTAACTGTAAAGGGGGCATTTGTATGAGTGCTGTTACCAAAACAGCAGACTCACCTGTTTCTGTTTCAGCAAACCCAAAAGAAAAAAAATCAATGCCTACTATCATTGTTGGACTATTTTATTTACTGCCATCATTACTGTTATTTAGTGTATTTCTTTTCTACCCAATGATTAAGACATTGTATTTAAGTCTTTTTATTACGGACACACAGGGAAATCCCTTAAATTTTGTAGGACTGCAAAATTTCTTATATCTATTTACAGATCCGAACTTTTTACAAAGTATGAAAGCTACTTTTCTATTTGTACTCTACACAGTGCCTATTGGCTTAATTATTGCCTTATTCCTAGCGCTAATCGCAAATGAAAAGCTGAAAGGAATTGGTTTTTTCAGAACAATGTTTTCATCTACGATGGGAATGAGCGTAGCGGCTTCTTCTGTGATTTGGATGTTTATGTATAATCCGACAATCGGGGTTATCAATAAAGTATTAAACCTTGTAGGGATTCATGACGTGCAGTGGTTATTAGATCCCAAGTATGCATTGGTTGCTGTGTCTATCTCTACAATTTGGATGAACATTGGGTTTACCTTTTTAATTTTACTTGGCGGGTTACAAAATATTGATGAAAAGCTGTATGAGAATGCGCGTATTGCTGGAGTTAGCTATTGGTATCAGCTCCGTAAAATTACGCTTCCTATGCTTTCGCCAACGCTGTTTTTTATTATCACCGTTTCGTTTATTAACGCGTTTCAAACGTTTGGACAAATTGATATTTTAACAAAAGGCGGACCTACAGATTCTACGAACGTCATTGTTTATTCAATCTACAAAGATGCATTTGTAAACTACAATGTTGGTTCTGCAAGCGCTCAAGCTACAATTTTGTTTTTCTGTATTCTACTGGTTACGGCTCTTCAATTTAAGCTTGGAGAAAGGAAGGTACATTATCAATGAGCTTCACGAGAAAATGGACAACTTACTTGCTACTCATTGCAGCTACTTTAGTATTGATGTTTCCTATCCTATACGCTTTTTCCATTAGTTTTATGAGTGGAGCGGAAGTGTTAGAAGGGAAGATTTGGCCGTCATCTTTTTCATTTGAAAACTATCGGGACGCTTTTGAAAAAGTTCCGTTGCTTCATTATTTAATTAACAGTTTTGCTGTATCTATCTTTGTCATGGCCGGGCAGCTGTTAGTTTCGAGTTTGGCCGCTTTTGCATTTGTATTTATTAAATTTAAAGGAAGAGATGCTATTTTCTTTCTCTTTATTTCTACGATGATGATTCCATGGGAAGCAACGATGGTTCCTAACTTTTTAACAGCACAAAAGCTAGGATGGATTAACAATTATTTAGGATTAACGATTCCTTTTTTTGCTTTAGCGTTTGGGACATTTTTATTGCGTCAACAGTTTAAAACCATTCCGAATGAGTTATATGAAGCTTCTCAAGTTGCAGGGATCAGCCGCTTTCGTTTCTTTTGGAACGTCGTGCTCCCTGTGTCTAAAACAAGTCTAGTTACGCTTGGTGTATATAGCTTTTTAACAACATGGAATATGTATTTATGGCCACTATTAGTGACAAATACAGAGGATATTCGTACCGTTCAGATTGGTTTAAAGCAAATGCAAACACAGGAGATTTCAACTGATTGGGGAGTGGTTATGGCCGCTGTCGTTGTTGTAATCTTACCGACATTATTACTATTATTCCTAGGTCAAAAACGTCTTCAAAAAGGATTAACCCAAGGTGCAATTAAATAGGAGAGTGAATGTGATGAAAAAGATATTGGCTATCGTAACGGCATGCTTGCTAGTTATTCTAGGTGCTTGCTCAAATTCAACTGGTTCTTCGGAAGCGCAAGAAACAAAAAAAACAGCATCAGGTAAAACAGAAGTCGTATTTTGGCACGCTATGAGCGGTGACCTTGAAAAATCACTCAATAAAATTGTCGATGAGTACAATAAATCTCAGGATAAAGTTGAAGTAAAGCCTGTTTTCCAAGGAACGTATGAGGAAGCACAAACAAAGTTTAATACGGTAGCAGGAACAAAGGATGCACCTGCTATTATGCAAACGTTCGAAGTAGGAACAAAATTCATGATAGACAGTGGCAAGGTTCAGCCTGTTCAAAAATTTATTGATGAAGACCACTATGATACTTCACAGTGGGAGAAAAACATTTCGAGCTATTACCAAGTAGATGGAAAGCAATATTCAATGCCGTTCAACTCTTCAACACCTGTTCTTGTTTATAATAAAGATGCTTTAAAAAAAGCAGGGTTAGATCCTGAAAATCCTCCAAAAACGTATGATGAATTAAAGGCAGCTGCAAAGAAATTAACGGAAAAACAAGGAAATAAAACATTGCAATACGGTTTTTCAATTCTAAATTACGGATGGTTCTTTGAAGAGCTAGTTGCTTCTCAAGGCGGCTTGTATGTAGATCAAGAAAACGGCCGTAAAGGTGATGCTGAGAAGGCAGTATTTAATGGAAAAGAAGGACAAAACGCATTTAATTTAATCAATGATATGTATAAAGAAGGTACATTCTACAATGTAGGACAAAACTGGGATGATATGCGCGCAGCATTTCAATCTAAAAAAATTGCAATGTTCCTGGACTCATCAGCAGGTATTAAAACACTAGTAGACAATGCTTCATTTGATGTAGGCGTATCTTATATTCCTGTCCCAAAAGAAGAGGATCGCCAAGGAGTAGCTATTGGCGGAGCATCTTTATGGATGTCTAAAGGAATCAGTGATGAAACATCAAAAGCAGCCTGGGACTTCATGAAATATTTAGCAACACCAGAAGTTCAAGCAAAATGGCACGTAGAAAGTGGATACTTTGCAGTTAACCCAAAAGCGTATGAACAAGATATTGTGAAAAAAGAGTGGGAGAAATATCCGCAGTTAAAAGTAACGGTTGATCAGCTTCGTGAAACAAAGCCTACTCCAGCTACGCAAGGTGCTTTAATTTCTGTGTTTCCTGAATCGCGTCAAAAAGTAGTAACAGGGATGGAAAGCCTATATCAAGGAGTAAAGCCAAAAAAAGCGCTTGATCAAGCAGCAAAAGAAACAAATAGAGCATTAGAAGTAGCCAATCAAAAATAACGTATGATTACGAAGCTCGTCTTTCAAGTTATTTTGAGGACGAGCTTTTTACTTAGTGAATGACTAGTTAGGGGAGATAGAGGACAATGAATACTTCAATTGATCTTTATGCACATCGCGGCTTTAGCGGACGATATCCTGAAAATACAATGATTGCATTTGAAGAAGCTAGGAAAATGCAAGTTGCAGGTATTGAATTAGATGTACAATTAACAAAAGACGGGGAAATAGTAGTTATTCACGATGAACGAATTGACAGAACGACGAATGGAATGGGGTATGTTCAAGAATTTTCATACAAACAGCTGCGTTTATTCGATGCTGGCAGTTGGTATGACTCTCGTTTTTCTAAACAATCGATTCCGACATTAGTAGAAGTGTTTGAGTGGATGATGGACAAAAAGACAAAATTAACGGTGAATATTGAATTAAAAAATGACCGAATTTACTATCCAAAACTTGAAGAAAAAGTTCTTCGTCTAATCGATGAGTTTGATTTAGAAGATCAAGTTATTTTGTCATCTTTTAACTATGATAGCTTGGCTAAAGTGAGATCTCTCCATTCATATATACCAACAGGTTTTTTATTTGAAGGGGTGAGCGAAGATGCGATTGGAAAAGCAAAATCGATAGGAGCGCACCTACACTGTGATATGTCGTTTGCTCTTTCTTCATACGGGAAAAAAGCAAAGCAAGAGGGATTAGACTTACGGGTATATACAATTAATGAAATGAATGACTTTTTGAAGCTCCAGCAGGCTTCAGTAAAAGTAGTGATGACAGATTACCCTAACCGTTTTTCCTCTACCATGTTCAAAGGATGACGTAGAAAGAAGCCGGGACAAAAGTACTTGACCCACAGTGAAAAACGAACCCTTGATCAACATGTTTGATTAGTGGTTCGTTTTTTGTTGCGGTGAACGTGAGTTTCATCTGTTTCGTTCCTTCTAGCAGTTGATTGGAGAGCAAGGCGAAGACTCCTGCGGAAAAAGCGGAACAGGTGAGATCCCGCAGGAGCGGAAGCGACGAGGAGGCTCAGCGGCCGCCCGCGGAAAGCGAAGTCTTGCATGGAAATCAACTGCGGTGTAACAAGCGGTTCAGCTCATGTATCCCATTTGTTCGTCTTTAGGTTGGATTAAGTTCGTTATGTCTCAATCTCTTTTTTTTACAAAAAATATTATTGTATTCTGAATAGTATAAAATTTATATTGTGAAATTGTTTTATAGATGATATATTGAGAATAGATTATAATGTTCCTTATGAAAGCGAATACATGTTGCGTAGCTCCGCAAACGTTCATTTGCCGGTCCCTAGCATCGTCTGTTATCTCTTTTAGGAGGAATAAAAAATCATGTATGATCAAGATACTATCTATATTATTGGAGATGCCAAAGCTCCTCAAAGCAATCCGATTACTAAAAAATTCAATCAGTATTTTTTAGGGTTGGTAGTTGATAAAACAAATGGGAAAATTATTGATGTGGAATGCTCAGCGACGATTGAGTTGACCGTTCGATTTGTTCAATCGATTTTTATTGGACGTCACATAAGTGATCCCACCCTTATAGACGAAATTAACAGCCGCTATTTCGGGTCTTCCCAAAAAGCGCTGGTGGTAGCGTTTCATGATGCACAGAAAAAATATCAGCAAATAACAGCTGCTTTGTCTACATAGACCTAGACGAAATCCAGCCTGACGTTTTCAAACGTTGGGCTGGATTTTGTTTTGTATAAAAATATTTTCGTGGAGATGAAGGGGGAAGAATAAATGATTCAAGATGGATTTATGTATGTGAGTGTGTTAACTGCCTTTGCTGCGCTCATGGTAGGGATTGAAAAAAGATTTAAAGCCAATCGATTTTTTAAATTTATCCCGGGTATTGTACTTATTTATATAGGAGCTGCTCTTATGCAAACGGCTGGGTTATTTGGGGATAGCGAATCAAATGTCGCCATGTATACGGGTGTTAAAAATGCACTGCTTCCGGCCATGCTGATGCTTATGCTGTTAAAGTGTGATGTTCGAAGTGTAATTAAACTTGGTCCAAGAATGCTGGGAGGATTCATCGTTGCGGTTTTTAGCATAATGGTAGGTTTTATCCTCGTCTATGCCATCTTTAAGAATTTCTATGTAGAGGATACGTGGAAAGCTTTTGGTGCTTTATCAGGAAGTTGGACCGGAGGATCAGCTAACATGGTTGCTCTCAAGGGATTTTGGATGTTCCAGAAAATATATTTGGCTACGCTCTTATGATGGATACGATTAACTATGCCGTATGGGTTATGTTTATGTTTTGGCTTGTACCATTTGCATCTAAATTTAATAAATGGACAAAAGCAGACGTCAGCTTTATTGAGAATAGTATAGATGAAGTCGCAGCAACTTCTGAAAGCGAAAAAGAAGGCCCTCAGTTTCAGCATCTTCTTTATTTACTTGGTCTAGGTTTGTTCGTTTCGGCATTTTCTACATTTATCGGAGGGTGTTTGCCTGAAGTGGGAGCGGTTATTAATGCAACGAGCTGGACGATTATGATTGCTTCTGTGGTGGGTCTAGTGCTTGCTGTAACCCCAGCGGCAAAAATTCCAGGTACGCTCGATGTATCAAACGTTATGTTATACATCGTTGTAGCGTTAATTGCTTCTCAATCAGATTTTTCAAATTTAGCTCAGGCTCCTATTTACTTAGTATCTGGTTTTCTCATTATGTTCGTGCACTTAGTGATCATGCTGTTGCTAGCTAAACTATTTAAGTATGATTTATTTACGCTCGGAGTAGCAAGTTTAGCTAATATTGGTGGAATGGCGTCTGCTCCAATGCTTGCAGCTGCTTATAACCGTGCACTGATTCCGGTAGGAGTTATTATGGCTCTGATGGGTTCCTTCTTAGGTACTTATTTTGGTATGATGATCGCCAAAATTTTAGGGGCGATCTAAGAATAAACCAAAAGTACGTATGAAAGAATATTTGTGCTGAATCGAAAGGAAGCGATTGAAATGATAATTAAAGACATAACTGTAAAGCATCAAACCGTTCCACTGCTCGTTCCGTTTAAAACAGCGCTTCGAACAGCAACAGAGATAGACAGCATAAGTGTAGAGATTCAGTTAGAAAACGGAATAAAAGGAAAAGGAGCGGCTTCGCCAACATATGTTATTACAGGAGATTCTTTAGAAGGCATGCAAGCTGCACTTCAAGGACCTATTAAACTAGCGCTAATAGGGGAGGATATACGTCAGTTTCAAAAACTCTTAAAAAAATTCAAAGCTGCTGTATTCACAATTCAAGTGCTAAAGCAGCTGCTGATATCGCTTTGCATGATGCTTATACAAAGTTTCTCAACATTCCTTTATATGCTTTCTTGGGCGATAAGCAGCCTATCTCTACGTGTATGACGATAAGTGTTGATACACCTGAGAAAATGGCTGAAGACGCACAAAAAAGTGCAGCGGACGGATTTGACATTTTAAAAGTAAAGGTAGGTTCAATTCCTGAGCTAGACCTTGAGCGTATTAAACATATTCGATCTGTCATTCCGGATCATGTAAAACTTCGTTTGGATGCAAATCAAGGATGGACTCCAAAACAAGCAGTGCAATTAATTAATAAAATGGAAACTCTCAACTTTGGTATTGAATTGGTAGAACAACCTGTCCCTGCTCATGATTGGGAAGGGTTAAAGTTTGTGACTGAACGAGTAAACGTACCCGTTATGGCAGATGAGAGTCTATTTTCTGCCAAAGATGCATTAAGGCTTGTAAGCGGGCGGTACGTGGATCTTTTGAATATTAAGCTAATGAAGTGCGGAGGAATTAATGAAGCAAGAAAAATCGCAAGTATTGCTGAGGCGAACGGTGTTGCATGTATGATTGGAAGCATGATGGAACCATCACTTTCTGTGGGAGCAGCTGCTCATCTGGCAGCCGCTCATCCGAATATCACGTATTTTGACTTAGATGCTCCTCTTTGGCTTTCAACTGAACTGGATGTGTTAAAGTACAGCGGTCAAGAGGTTTTCTTATCAGATCTTCCTGGAATAGGAGAAATCACCGTTCCTATCTCAAAATAAAAGGATAGTAATATAGTAGAAGGAGAGAGACGATGAATATAAAACGTTGGCTTTTGACGGCAACAACAGTTATTTTAGCTACATTTGGGGTCAGTGCAGTTCCTTCTGTTCATGCTTCTGAAGAAAAAGAAACTGCTTATATAGATGTCGCAGCAGCTACTCTGTGGACAGCACCAAACATCTTGCGTGAAGTGGACGCTCCGTCAGCTACTAATCCTGTAGATATGAAAAAGTGGACCACATCGATGAATTTGAAACAGAAGCAGCAGTTATCTAGCGATGGGATGCTTGAGACACAAGCGTTATATGGAAACAAAGTAACGGTTTTAGACGAACAAGGAGACTGGGTCAAAGTAGCTGTAGACGGACAGCCTACTTCTCGAAATGAATTAGGATATCCCGGATGGATGCCTACTAAACAATTAACCTATAGCAAAAGGTACGAACAGTATGCAAAGAAGCCTTTTGTAATGGTGACGGCTGCGACTACTTATTTATATCATTCGCCTTCTTTGAAAAAGAAAGGTATTGAAGTTAGCTATAATACGCGCTTACCTCTTTTGGCAA
>NZ_CP130958.1:465000-5124028 GCF_041941685.1 Priestia megaterium
GCACAAGGGAGCTTGACTGCGAGACCTACAAGTCGAGCAGGGACGAAAGTCGGGCTTAGTGATCCGGTGGTTCCGCATGGAAGGGCCATCGCTCAACGGATAAAAGCTACCCCGGGGATAACAGGCTTATCTCCCCCAAGAGTCCACATCGACGGGGAGGTTTGGCACCTCGATGTCGGCTCATCGCATCCTGGGGCTGTAGTCGGTCCCAAGGGTTGGGCTGTTCGCCCATTAAAGCGGTACGCGAGCTGGGTTCAGAACGTCGTGAGACAGTTCGGTCCCTATCCGTCGTGGGCGTAGGAAATTTGAGAGGAGCTGTCCTTAGTACGAGAGGACCGGGATGGACACACCGCTGGTGTACCAGTTGTCTTGCCAAAGGCATCGCTGGGTAGCTATGTGTGGACGGGATAAGTGCTGAAAGCATCTAAGCATGAAGCCCCCCTCAAGATGAGATTTCCCATAGCGCAAGCTAGTAAGATCCCTGAAAGATGATCAGGTTGATAGGTCAGAGGTGGAAGCGTGGCGACATGTGTAGCTGACTGATACTAATCGATCGAGGACTTAACCAAAACTTTAAAAGCGTAAGCTTTACTCAGTAAACTGTTATCTAGTTTTGAGAGAGCAATCTCTTGTCTGGTGGCGATAGCGAAGAGGTCACACCCGTTCCCATACCGAACACGGAAGTTAAGCTCTTTAGCGCCAATGGTAGTTGGGACTTTGTCCCTGTGAGAGTAGGACGTTGCCAGGCATTTTTATTATCGCGGGGTGGAGCAGTTCGGTAGCTCGTCGGGCTCATAACCCGAAGGTCGCAGGTTCAAATCCTGTCCCCGCAACCAAATTATCTTTTATACATACTTGAATATATCATTATTATCCTTAGGCATAGCCTAAGGATTTTTTGTTTGGCTATATTTATAAACACTTGTTTAGGTTATGATATAAGATAGTGATGCAGATTAATCAGGAGGTTTTTTCATGTTACAAAGTAATATTCAAACTTATATTGAAAAAGAAATGAACGTTCAAGGTCAATCTTTATCTCTATACCAGGAAGAAAAGGAATATGCGTTGCAAAAAGAGTTGGTACCGCAAAACCTGATGATAGAAGAAAAAGAGGCATCTTTACGTTTTAAAGATTCTTATATCGAAAGAGTAGATAAAGAATCGGACGAGCTGATCGCAGAAGAATCTCCTCTTTCGTTTTTAGATACGCCCATTTCTTACTTGAAAGAACACAGAAGTGAATTTCTATATATAGAATCAAAATGGTTCGAATTTATTAAGCTTGATGGATGTTCTTTTGAAGTGGATGATGTGTTTGGCACATATAAAGTGTTAACAGGGCTACATATGCAAAAAAATTCGGTTCTTTACTAAAACAATTTTTTGCTAAAGAACTTAATGAAAGCCCAACAAGCGTCCAGCTTTTATTTAATGATAAAGATGGATTATGGGATGTGAATATTGAGTTAGATGCTATAAAAGAGTTTAATGAAAAAATGTCGATAGGTGAAGCTCTTGTTCTTACATATCGTTTTTTCTTTCATCTAGTGGAGTATGTAGAGAACGAAAAAGCTTAAGAAATGATGAGTACTTTCACTGTAAAGCATAGAACGTAGTTTCTATGCTTTTTTTGATGAGTAATACGTAATGAATGCTAAATGAAGCTGGAAATACATTTACATCTCTATGTTTTTATGGAATGATAAAGAGTATCTTTACATATATGACTGCTATGGGTAAGGAACAGCTATCAGGAATCTTTCTAGTTTTTTGAGAAAGTAGCTCACTATTAGCTGTTAATAGCACTCAGAGCAAGAAAGCTTCCGTAGGATGAAGTATAATATATACATACAGGAACTATTTTTAACTTTATAAAAAATGTCTGCTGACGTATGGGATTATAAATAAAGAGGGGATGTTCATGTTATTAAGAAAAATAAAGTCTGAAGAATTGGCAGAAGTCTATCAAATGGGATATGCCGCATGGCCTAAAGGCAGAACGTACAAAGAGTATGTGAGAGATAATCAAAAAGAAGAAACATATGGAATTCGGTATGTATACGTAAATGAAGAGAATCAAATTATTGGTTCATTTATTTTGCTTCTTTTACAAACTCCTCGATTAAAGTTTGCTTTGCATGGTATTGGATCCGTTGTTGTACACCAGCTTTATCAACGAATGGGGTATGGCCGTGATATGCTTGAAGACTTTTTAAAAAGATGAAGATAGAGAAGCGCAGCGCTATTTTTATGCTGTATAGCGATATTCTTCCTGAATATTATCATCAGTTTGGGTTTAAGGAGCTCCCTTCTCATTTACAACGTTATCCTCAATCCATTGCTATGGTAAATTGCAGCGAGTCACAATATGAATACTTAAGTAAGCAATCCATAGAAGACATACCGGCCTATTTTTAAAAGGTATGTCTTTTTTATAGTATTTATCGGCACAATCGTTTACAATTTAATGTAAGCGTTTTCTTTTTTGGGAGATGAATGATTTTATTCGTCCTCATAACCGTAGGCAAATCGTGCAGTTAATATAAATTTTATTACATAAAACCTTGCTATCATCTTACTAGTAACTCTTATTCATTTCCATACCATACCGATATGTACGTTTGCTGTTAAGTATAGCCATATCAATATAGGGAGGAAGCAGGAAGATGAAACGATTATTTATAGCAGGGATGATTTTTATACTTTTTTTATCTTTAGGTGCTGTATCTTCTTCAGCCGCAGGAAGTTTTACCTCTAAAACATATAACGGAAGGACATACAAACTGTACGTACCTAGCAGTTATCAGGGAGGTGCTGCCTTACCTCTAGTAGTTATGCTACATGGCTGTACTCAAGACCCTGATCAATTTGCAGCAGGAACGCAAATGAATGAACTGGCGGAGACAGAGAAGTTTCTTGTTCTTTATCCAGAACAACCTTCTTCTGCTAATTCAAATAAATGTTGGAACTGGTTTGATACGGCTCATCAATCAAGGGGAAGCGGTGAACCAGCGTTAATTGCTGGAATGGTCAATCAAATAAAAAGCAGTTATTCAATAGATGCCGACCAAGTCTTTGTTGGAGGGCTATCTGCTGGTGCAGCTATGAGTGTTATTATGGGAGCTACTTATCCAGACATATTTGCGGCTATCAGCGTTGGGGCTGGCTTAGAATATAAAGCAGCGACTAATGTGACAGGTGCTTATACAGCAATGAGCAGTGGAGGTCCTAATCCTATCCAACAAGGAGATTTAGCCTATTCAGCCATGGGAGATCATAAACGAGTGGTTCCAGTTATCTTGTTTCATGGGACAGCTGACTACACCGTTGCGCCTATAAATGCGCATCAATTATTATCGCAATGGGCTCAAACAAATGATAGAGCGTCTGATGGGCTGGATAATAACAATATTGATGATACGGCAGATCAAACTGCAACAGGTACAGTATCCGGTGGAAGAAGCTATACGCAATATATTTACAAAGATACAGCCGGAAAAACAGTAATGGAAAAGTACATGATAGAAGGAATGGGACATGCTTGGTCAGGGGGAAGTACATCCGGTTCTTATACAGATCCTAAAGGACCAAATGCAACTAAATTAAGCTGGAACTTTTTTAAAAGCCATCCGAAAAATGGTGATGCTCCTAATTCAGGAGATATATCCCCACCGGTTACAGCTGCTTCACCAGTGGGAGGGACGTATGGAAGTTCCATTTCTGTTACATTATCAACCAATGAACCTGCCATCACTTACTATACATTAGATGGAAGCATACCAACTGTTAATTCTCTAAAGTACTCTGAGCCTATTACCATCAACTCTAGCAAAACAGTAAAGTTTTTTAGTGTAGACGCAGCGGGCAACCAAGAGGAAGTAAAGACGGAAGTTTATCAAATTTCTGGAACTTCAGAGAAATCTTCAATATTTTCTTCGCTTGCTGCTGAAGATGGATTTATCGGAAACTTATCAGCTGACGGTATGAGTAGTTCTATTCATAAAATTGGGGATAAAGGAATGTACAATACCGACACATACCGAACCATTTTATCTTTTGACACAAGTTCTTTACCTGATGATGCAATCATTACGGATTTATCTTTAAAAATTTATCGCAAATCTTCAACTGGTAATATTTCATCTTTGAAAGGAGATATTAAAAGCGGTGTATTTGGAACTAGCAGTGCTTTAGAACAAATAGATTATCAGGCTTCACCATCTATTTCAGGGGGCTTCCAAATGTCAGTGCCTTCACTCAATAATGGATATACAGCTATTCAACTTCCTTCCTCACTTTGGGGATATATGAATAGGACCGGCAAAACTCAATTTCGCTTGTCAAGCTCAGGTCCAGCGGACTTTTTAAGTGACGTAGTTGAAATTTATGGGGGCGACAATCCTGCATATGCTCCAACTTTAACTGTTTCATATAAATAAAAAAACCTTCTAAAAGCTAACTGCTTTTAGAAGGTTTTTTTTTGCTGATAAGTTACTTTTATCACCGAATATAACTCCAACTTTTTATAGAGTTTTCTTCAAATTTTGACATGATTTTGATGAAATTTAATCATTATTCAAAAATGAATTGTCAGAAATATTACAAGAAAATGTTTAAAATTAATTAAATCCGTAATAAAAGTAAAATATTCCTGTAATGGAAGTGAAATGAACAGGTGGTATCATTCAGTCATTGAGTAAATAAGGAGGTATTCGGAAAATGAAGAAATTTGTATTTACTCTAGGGACAACGGCAATTCTTTCAGCAGGATTTGTAGGTGCAGCATCTGCCTCTACAAGCGGAACGTATGAAGTACAAAAAGGTGACACTTTATGGAAAATCGCTCAAAATCATAATGTGAGCGTAGACGAGCTAAAAGATGCTAATAACTTAACATCAACACTAATTTATCCAAATCAGACACTAAACTTATCTAGCATAAAAGAAATCGTACATACTGTAAAACGTGGTGACACTTTGTGGTCAATCGGTCAACATTATGGCGTAACAGTAGAAGAAATTAAAGAATGGAACGGTTTAACATCAGACTTAGTTTTCCCTGGAGAACAATTTAAAATTAAAACGGCACAAGCAGTTCAATCTCAAACAGCTAGTGCGCCAGTAGCAAAGGCAGCTCCACAAGCGCAGCAGTCTCAAACGGCACAAGCTCAGCAAGAACAAGCAGCACAAGAACAAACCCAAAAAGAACAAGAGCAAACTCAAGCAGCACAAGAGCAAGCACAAAAAGAACAAGAGCAAGCTCAAGCAGCACAAGCACAGGCAGCACAAGAGCAAGCACAAAAAGAACAAGAGCAAGCTCAAGCAGCACAAGCACAGGCAGCACAAGAACAAGCACAAAAAGAACAAGAGCAAGCTCAAGCAGCACAAGCACAGGCAGCACAAGAGCAAGCACAAAAAGAACAAGAGCAAGCTCAAGCAGCACAAGCACAGGCAGCACAAGAGCAAGCACAAAAAGAACAAGAGCAAGCTCAAGCAGCACAAGCACAGGCAGCACAAGAGCAAGCACAAAAAGAACAAGAGCAAGCTCAAGCAGCACAAGCACAGGCAGCACAAGAACAAGCACAAAAAGAACAAGAGCAAGCTCAAGCAGCACAAGCACAGGCAGCACAAGAACAAGCACAAAAAGAACAAGAGCAAGCTCAAGCAGCACAAGCACAGGCAGCACAAGAACAAGCACAAAAAGAACAAGCAGCTCAGCAACAGCAACAAGCAGCTCAACAGCAGCAACAGCAGTCTCAACAGCAAGCTAGCGGCAAGTCTATGACTGTTGAAGCAACAGCTTATACAGCTAACTGTGCTGGATGCAGTGGTACAACAGCTACTGGAGTAAATTTAAAATCAAATCCAAATCAACGAGTAATTGCGGTTGATCCTAGCGTTATTCCATTAGGTTCAAAAGTATACGTTGAAGGTTATGGTCAAGCTGTAGCAGCAGATACAGGTGGCGCAATTAAAGGAAATCGAATTGATGTATTCGTTTCTTCAGATAGTGCTGCACAAGACTGGGGCAGAAGATCAGTTAAAATTACAGTTATCGACTAATACTAGTCTTATAGAATAGAAGTAAAGAGAGATGTCTTTTAGGAGACATCTCTTTTTTATGTTTAAAATGAACGTTTGAAAAAATTAGGTCCGGGCATACTAAAATTTATAGTAGGAATTAGTTTGTTATATTAGTAATTATTTCTTGATTTATATACAATGTTTGAGTGTCCTAAAAAGCTGAAAATATGTCAGGAGTATAGAAATATGAAACTTTATAAAAAAATGGCTTTACTAATAGTGCTGGGGGTTATTGCAGGATTCTCGTATCTAGGCTATCAGGGATTATTTCAGCACAACGATCGTTTGAATACGTCTGATCATAATCCTTTATCTTCTTCTAAACAGAAGCAGAATAGTATAGAAATTGTAGGGAACCCAGAGTCCATTGCTGTGTTAGTAAACAAGCAAAATCTTCTTCCTGATCACTATGAACCCACTGACCTTGTATACCCAGACGTTCGGTTTATATTTAAAGAAAAAATTGAAAAGCGCCAAATGCGTACAGAAGCAGCAAAAGCGTTAGAAAGGATGTTTTCAGCTGCTGAACGAGAAGGAATTTACCTAGCCGGTGTTTCTGCCTATCGTTCTCAAAGCCGTCAAGAATCTCTTTATCAAGCGTATATAAAACAAGATGGAGAAGCGGCAGCTAATCATTACAGCGCTCATCCAGGCAGCAGTGAACATCAGACTGGTTTAAGTATAGATGTATCAAGCAGCACCGGTAAGTGTGCAGCTCAAGATTGTTTTAAAGATACTCCTGAAGCCAAATGGATTGAGGCAAATTCATATAAATACGGATACATTGTTCGCTATCCAGAAGGAAAGCAGCAGATTACAGGTTATAAATATGAGCCGTGGCATATACGATTTGTCGGAAAAGAACTCGCCTCTAAGGTGTATAAGAAAGGAATTACGTTAGAAGAATATTATAATGACTACATGCAAGTTGATAATCCAGTTCAATAAGAAAGAAGAGTTATATAAACTCTTCTTTTTTTGTATTGCTGGAATATACCCTTACTTTAAAGGTGGGAACGAGGGAAAGATGTAGAGATGAACCACGGGATGCTATATCCTATGCCTTACTAGTAAAAGAGTTAACGTTTATAAATTATAATGAATTTTGTGATAAAGAATAATCATGTTCGTTTTCATTTCCCTTCACATATTCTACAAAAAAGGGAGGTGAAAGAAAATGAGTTTTTACGGAGGTTATGGTTATGGGTACGGATACGGAGCAGGTCACGGAAGTAGCTTTGCGTTAATCGTTGTGCTATTTATTTTACTAATTATCATTGGTGCTTCATGGGCAGGGCACTATTAATAAGGTGTCCATAAATAAGCTCCCTTGAAATAATTCAAGGGAGTTATCTGTTTTTATCTATAAGTAGGTAACTGTAAGTACGAAGTGCTTACATATCCTTTAAAGCCGTTGTATTCTACAAAAGCCCAATCAAATGAAAGCTTGTTATCTTTTGAGTAGCCCCAAGCTAAGAAGCTGACGCTTTTTCCTTTAGGAATAGTTGTTACAACTTTGTTGCTTGTGCTAGGCCCTGTGCGTAAATTAAGGTTAGCAGCTGTATGAACAGTAGTAGGGACTTTCATTAAATAGGAAGTACTGATATATCCGGTGCCGCCAATTATTTTAATGGCAGCCCAGTCTGCATTTACAAACTTGACTACTTCAATTTGATCTTTTTTTCTTAATGTATCAAGAATCTTTCCCTGAGTGCTAGGTTTTGAACGTATATTGAGTACGTTTGCGGTCACTTCATATACGCTGAACGGTGCGTTTATTTTTTCTGCTGCACTTGCTGTTTGCTCGTGAGTGAATGGCAGTGTTCCAGATAGAGATGAAAAAGTAAAGCCCGCTGCTAATGCTAAAACCGATATAGATTTTGTAATTGTCTTCATACAAATATCCAACTCCTTAGTGAAATAGGTAATAACTTTTCTATAACACTAAGAATAAGGATTACTTGTTTCTAAATTGTTACCAACATATATCCCAGTTGTAAATTTATAAAAGATCTGTAAAAAGGTTTATTTCACAGATCTTTTAATAGCTTTATCGTTACTGTTCTTCGCGATTTTCCGTTGATTTGTAAAAAGAAAAATATACAAAAACAGATAATACTGTTCCATAAATGCTCCACAAAGCTAAAGCGAAAATAAATTCTTTCTGCAGGCAATAAATAATGGTTAAAGCAACTAGTGCAATAAAACTTATTAAAATGGTCTTTTTCATAAGCACCCCGCCTATTTAGTTTGATTACTCTTTATGCTTTTTGATCTTGCTTTTACCCTATAATTATTCGACTATTGCGCTAAAGATGAAAGGAAAAAGTTAAATAAAGCCGAACTTATAATAAAAAGAAGAATGCAGGGGGCGTTTTATGTTAGAACAACATGTGTTAGAAGATATACAAAAGCTACAGTCTATTTGCGAACAAGAAGAGCACATAGAGCTGAAGCTGAATTTTGATATGTTACGAAGTCGAAAACAAAATGAAGTTAACGATTTTTTTCATTATGAAGATAATCAGCTTGTTGGGTTTATTGGTCTTTATGGGTTTGGGAATACAGTAGAAATATGCGGAATGGTCGCTCCTAGCTATCGCCGAAAAAGGATTTTTTCAAAGCTGTTTTCTCAAGCTTTACATATATGTAAGAAGCGTGGGTATACAGAAATTTTATTAAATGCTCCTGGCGATTCGGTTTCAGGCAGGGAGTTCTTAAAGCAAATTCCATGTTCATTTACTTTTTCAGAATATCAAATGAAGTGGACAAAAAAAGAATTGGAAGATGATAATCCCTTTGTTACACTTCGCTCTTCCCAATCAGATACCGATATGAAAATGGAAATACAAGTTGATGTGGAATGCTTTGGTATGTCTTTAACAGAAGCAGCTGCTTATTATGAACAAACGAAAACGGAAGAACAGCAAAATCATTTTATCGTAGAGTACAATAGTCAAGCGGTTGGAAAGTTAAGGGTATCTTATGATAAAAGCGAAGCATGGATTTATGGATTTGGTATTTTGCCTTCTTATCAAAAATTGGGAATAGGAAAAGCTGCTTTAAAACAAGTTGTTTTAAAGCAGGTTCAGCTAGGATATGATATATTTCTTGAGGTTGAAGCGAAAAACAAACGCGCTTTGCAACTCTACGAAACATGCGGTTTCAATTCATATCACGTGCAGGATTATTACGTATACAGCTTTTAGATAAAAAACACGGAAATCTTAGATTTTCGTGTTTTTTATTTACATATTAGATGATATGTGCTTTTTTGAGTAAATAATGAGAAAGTAGAGAAAAAGTGATATGCCCGTTGATAAAAACAGGAAAGGCCATACAAATATAATAGGAGCTCTGCAAGCAAGGATACACGTAAGAATACCTCCAATAAATGCTTTTCTAAACAATTGATAAGCCGTATACCCCAGGCTAATACTGATAAATACATTGATGAGGCTAAGAAAAATAAAAGAAAAAAACAAATTATTTCCTCCTTGTTTTTAATACACCACGAAAAGAAAAATTTTACATTTTTGGTATAGCAAAAAATAAAAAAACAATAAAATTTGGATACTAAAGATGAAAAAGGAAGCGATCTGTGTTATGTATAGTAAAGTGAATGAGAGCGTTAAAAATGGGAATGAGTTAATAAAGCAATGCAGTAGAAAGAAAGGAGTAATAGAATGGAATTTGCCCATATCTTTACACTAAGTGTATCTGTTGTAACAGCTATTAATGTTTTATTAGCCGGTATTCTTATTTTCATCGAACGAAGAGATATAGGATCTACATGGGCGTGGCTTCTTATTTTATTTTTTATACCGATTGTCGGCTTTATTGTATATCTATTCTTTGGAAGACAGCTAAAACAGAAGAACTTTTATAAGTTATCATCTGATGAGCGGGAATATTTAAGATCTTCAGTAGATGAACAATTAAAAGAACTTAAAGCTACCCATGAATATCGAAATGATTTATTGATTCAACATAATAAACTGCTGTTCACTAATTTAAATTCTTCTAAGTCACTCGTGCGCACCGACAATGAAATTGATATCTTTAGTGATGGTAATCAGAAATTTGATGCATTGTTTGAGGACATTCGAAATGCTAAAAGAGAAATTAATATTCAATATTATATTATTCAACGAGATAATCTTGGGAAAAAATTAAGAGATGAGCTAACAAAAAAAGCAAAAGAAGGCATAAAGGTTCGCGTTCTTTATGATGAAGTAGGATCTAGAAAAATGACGCCATCATTTTTTAAGGAGCTTATTTCATATGGCGGCGAAGCACAGGCATTTTTCCCTTCAATTCTTCGCTTAATTAATTTTCGGATTAACAATCGAAATCATCGAAAGCTTTGTATTATTGATGGTGAAGTAGCATACATAGGAGGATTTAACGTAGGAGATGAATATTTAGGGTTAGATCCAAAAATGGGTTATTGGAGAGACACTCATTTTCGCATTAAAGGAGAGTCAGTGAACGATATTCAAGGGAGATTCATTTTAGATTGGCATCAAGCAACAAAACAGCCAATTGAACTGGAACAATTTTTGCATCGTACAGAAACTCATTCTGGAACGGTTCCTGTACAAATTGTAGCAAGCGGGCCAAACTCGACTACCCAGCATCTGAAAAACATGTATATCTCATTGATTATGTCGGCCAAAGAAAGTGTGTACCTTCAAACGCCTTACTTTATTCCAGACGCAAGCTTTATGGATGCTTGTAAAATTGCTTTATTATCTGGAGTAGAGATTCATATTATGATTCCAAACAAACCCGATCATCCTTTTGTTTATTGGGCTACGTGGTCTCACGTAGGCGAACTGCTGACGTATGGTGCGAATATTTATCTCTATGAAAAAGGCTTTTTGCATGCTAAAACGATTGTAGTAGATAATGAAGTGTCTTCCGTAGGAACGACGAATATTGATCCACGAAGTTTCAGCCTTAATTTTGAAGTGAATGCAGTTGTATATGACCAGCCTATTGCCAAAAAGTTGCAGAACCTGTTTCTTGAAGATGTGCAATGCAGTTCAAAATTAACGTTTGAACGATATAAAGAGCGCTCTCTTCTTATAAAATTTAAAGAAGCGGTATCCCGCTTACTGTCACCAATTTTATAATAAAAATCATTGATATCATGAAACAGACTTGAATTTTTAGATTCAGGTCTGTTGTTTTATTGGTTTTTCCTTGTAAGGAGAGCTAGAGATAGAGTTAAAAAGTTTTACCAAAAAATCCAAGGGTATTAATACTATAACAAGCTAAAAAATGATAATACCTAGGAGGAATAGAAAATGACAAAAAATGTAGTAGGTACGTATGATTCAGAGGCAGCCGTTATTACAGCGATTCGAAATTTAAAAACACAGGGATATCCGGACAGTGCACTTTCTGTTTTGACAAACAGTGGTCTGCGTCATGAAAATACAGAAGCGATTGAGCATTCTGCAGGAATTGATGTGCAAACAGTTGATACAGATCAACACTCAAAGCACCATCAATCCTTTATGGAGAAAATAAAAAATGCTTTTACTCCGTCTGAAGAAAAAATGGATCAAGATGTTAATCGAATCGAAAATCAATTAACCGAATATGGTGTACCTGCTGCAGAAGCTTCCTCATATGTATCTGATCTTAAAAAAGGAAAAGTTTTGCTGATGGTAGACGCAGTTGAGCATGATAAACACAATTCAGCTCTAGGACAAACAGTGACACCTGCTGAAAAATCAGCTGACCCAATGAATGAAAAAATGTTATACGGCAATCACGAAAATAAAATAAGGTAATGTTGGAGTAACTAAATGAGATAATAAAAGACTGCGTTCTTAAATAAAAGCTAGTTAACGAAAGGAAGGGGACCAATGAGAAATCTAGAAAAAACGGAATACGAACTTGACTATTTAATACAGCAGCAAGAAGTTAATCAAGAGCTCATCAAAGTTTCACAGTCTCTTGTTGCTACGTTAAAACAGTATGAAGAAGAACCAGAGAATACAGAAGTGTTAGCTGTTCTTGCTGACTTAGAAGGTCAGCAAGAACAGCTTAAAGCAAAGACCGAAAAGATATCTAAAGAGCTTGCACATTTATAAAGTGAGATAAAAGAAGTTCCTATAAAAGGAACTTCTTTTTATGTTTTATCATAAACAATCTATTGTGAGAGAAAGAGAACCTTATATAACAGGATGTGAACGTTATGGGGTAGTGGTTTTGTTTTAGATACATATAGAGGAGAAGGAAAGCGATAAGGGATTATATAAAAATTGGAAAAGGAAGAACGGTCATTCGCTCTTCCTCCAGCCGTATTGCTTATGATAGTGATTTAGAAACGTCCGCCGCCAAGTTGCTGTTCAGCCATTTGCACAAGGCGTTTTGTGATTTCGCCGCCTACTGAGCCGTTTGCGCGTGCAGTTGTGTCAGGACCAAGAGTTACGCCAAATTCGCTAGCGATCTCATATTTCATTTGATCGATTGCTTGTTGAGCACCGTGTACTGCTAATTCGTTGCTGCTCTTATTTCTGCTGTTTGCCATCATAATCAACTCCTTTTATAAGGTTAAGATTATGATTTGATTAATAGATAGTTTTTATACATAAAATAAAAAAATTTTTCAAGGACTTATAGAATATGCTTATGGTAATATATAAAACGATTGAATACTTTCGTGATAAAATAAGGAAAGAGATCACGAAGAAAGGAACAGTGAAAGTGAAACCAACCATTTACGATGTTGCGAAAAAAGCAGGGGTATCGATAGCCACTGTATCCAAAGTAATCAATCAGACAGGCCGTATTAGTGAAAAAACGATAAAAAAAGTGAATGAAGTAATGATGGAATTAGATTATCAGCCTAGCAGTGTCGCAGCGGCGTTAACAGGAAAAAAGACGTACACGATCGGTGTTCTAGTTCCTGATATCTCTAATCCTTTTTTTGCAGAGGTAGCAAGAGCTTTTGAGAATAGTGCTAGAGCAGCGGGATACACGCTTTTTTTATGCAGTACAGATCATCAAACTGCGCGCGAGCATGAATATATAGATCTTTTATTTAAAAAACAAGTAGATGGAATCATTATCGCAACCGAGCTAAATGATACGAAGCTCGTAAAGAAAATTGTGAAGCATGATGTACCGCTTGTATTGTTTTCAGTTGACCATCCTTCTATCTCAACTCATGTAGTGACAATTGATAACGTTCGCGGAGGATATATCGCAGGTACGTATTTAATAGAAAAAGGTCATCAATCGGTAACGATTATGACTGAAAAAGATAGAAAAAGCAGTGAGGGGCGATTAGCGGGATTTAAACAAGCGCTCACAGAAGCAAATTTATCACTAGAAAATCAGTCCATTATCAGCTGTTATTCAACAGTAGAAGATAGCAGGAGAGCAAGTAAACAGCTGCTTTCCTTGCCTAATAGGCCAACAGCAGTCTTTGCATGTACAGATCTAATTGGGGTATCGCTCATAAACGAGGCAAGGAAGCAGGGGCTTTCGATCCCGGGAGATCTGTCGGTAATTGGATTCGATAATACGATTTATGCCGATATTGCTGAGCCGGGTTTGACAACGATTGAACAACCCATTTCTCAGATGGCTACTAGTACGTTTGAACAGCTGTTAAAGTCTATGAAAAAAGAAGAGCATGCGAAACAGCGAGTAACGATTATTCCCGAACTAGTAGAACGTGCGTCGGTAAAAAAGTTATAAAATAGAGAAGGTAAAAAAGCTGCAGGTGTTGAGACACCTCCAGCTTTTTCTGCTTAAGCATATTTATAGAGAGACCGGACTTTTGACTTCGTTTATTGTTTCGCCTTTAATAGTTGTCTCTGTTGGAATCGTAAGGAAACCGGTTAGAAAAGCACCAAAGAAGTATAAGCAAGCAAAGATCCAAATTACGCCGCCCGTGCCCAAAAGACCAATAAAAACGGTCACAATTAAAGGACCTACAAAAGCGGAAAGTCCAGATCCTAAGTTCAACACAGACATTGCAGCTCCTTTATTCTCCGGAGCTAAAGAAGGCACTAACGCTGTAAGAGGGACATAACCTGCTAGTGTTGCACCGTAACAGCATGCGACAATCATCATCACCCAATAATTATGTCCGACGAATTGCGGTACATAGTAGAGAGCAAGTGTTACAATTCCGCATCCAACTCCGCCAAACCATTTGATTGTATTTACCCAGCCAAACTTATCTCCAACAATACCAAAAATAATATTAAAAGCCATATTCACAAAAAACAATGTACCCCAGATTTGCAACCATTCACTCATCGTAAAATCATGTTTCATCATATATGTTGGCAAGAAAACAACAAATCCAAATTGAGCAGCAGAGTTAATAATCTTTACGATGCCGCCGATCCCTACTTTAGGGTTCTCAAATGCAATTGTAATCCCTTTCATTAATTCTTTTGTTTTATTATCGTTTACTTTTTGTACGGTAAACTTGTCTTTATTCATAATAATCGAAAAGATTCCACCGATCAAAACAAAAAGTAAACCACTCCACAAGGTAGCGATTTCGCCAATTTTCGGAACCATATAACTTGAGTAAAAGGCTCCGATTACGCTTAATCCAAGCTGGAAGACAAACCAAAACCAGCCTACTGCTTTTGAAAGCATTTCCTGGGGCGTGCGGTAAGACACCCAGACCAAAAATGAGTAAGCAAATAAAGGGTAACCAAATCCTCTAAGAGCATAACAAATTAGTATAATTGTGTAATTCATAATATGAAGTCCTAAACCTATAAATCCAATTGAACCAATAATAAAGGATATCAAGCCGAATGCCATTGCTTTTCTAGGACCCCACAGCTGAACCAGTACGCCGGAGAACCAGGAAGAAACAGAGACCGTAATGCCGTAAACAGTAAACAGTAAAGCAGCATGTTCAATGGTTAAACCTCGTTCTACAAGATAAGGAGATAACCATCCTTGTTCTAAACCATCGCCAATCATAAAAACAATAATACCTATGTATCCCCACGTTAAATGAGAAGGGATCCCAATCCTGTCTAAAACCGTTTTTCTGGAAATAAATTCATTCATTTTCCACACCACCAGATCGATTATTTTGTGTAAAACATCAAACTAATTTGGTTAAGCGCTTAATCTATTTGATAAAAAGTATACGCTTACATTTTTTGAACGTCAATTAAAATTTTAAATATATATAATTTTCAATTAAATGATTTTAATCATAAAAATATTAGTACGTAAGGCAATAATCACTGAATTCATGATAAAAATACTTAAATATAGAGAGTTTCTTTATGTTTTATGTTTTATTGATAAATAGATAAAAAAATGAAAATAGTTTTTTTATAGTATACGTTTAGATTGTTAAAAATCAAATATTCTAAATAATCCATAAAAAATGTTTGCATTTCAGAAAACGTTATGTATAATTGTAATCAGGAAAGCGCTTAACCTATATAGAGGTTTGAGCGAATGTTTTCTTAACTTTTAATTAAAGGGGAAAATAAGATGGGGATTCTTACAATTGGAATAATTGGTGCTGGACGCATAGGGAAATTACACGTTGATAATTTAAAATTAATGCCGCAAATAAAAATTAAAGCGGTTTCAGATGTGGTAGTAGATCATTTACATGAATGGGCTGCAAGTAAAGAAATTTCGACGTTAACAACAAATTATCAAGATTTATTAGCTGATCCAGAAATTGATGCCGTTTTCATTTGTTCGCCAACGAATACGCACGCATCGATTATTGAAGAAGCTGCTCGAGCGAAAAAACATATTTTCTGTGAAAAGCCCGTTAGTTTTTCAGTAGAAGAAACAATTCAAGCATTAGAAGTAGTAAAAGAACATGATGTTCAGCTTCAAGTTGGCTTTAACCGACGCTTTGATCCCAACTTTAAAAAAGTGCATGATCTTGTACAGCAAGGAGAAGTAGGACAGCCGCACATTCTAAAAATTACGTCTAGAGATCCTCAGCCGCCGAGTCCGGAATATGTTCGTGCTTCAGGAGGATTGTTCATGGATATGATGATTCATGATTTTGATATGGCTCGTTATGTAATGGGCAGCGAAGTAGTAGAAGTATCGGCTTACGGCACGACGCTCATCGATCCTGCTATTGAAGAAGCGGGGGATATAGATACAGCAATTGTGTCATTAAAATTTGCAAATGGAGCTTTAGGTGTAATCGATAACAGTCGTCAAGCTGTCTACGGTTACGATCAGCGCCTTGAAGTTTTTGGTGAAAAAGGTGCAGCTGCTGCTGACAATTGCCGTCCTACTACAGTAGAAATATCAACAGGCGAAAGTGTAGTGAAAGAGAAGCCGCTGTATTTCTTTCTTGAGCGCTATACACAAGCGTACATAACGGAAGTGACACAGTTTGCAAGAGCAATTATGGAAAAACAAAGCGTTATTTGTACAGGGAACGATGGGTTACAAGCAGAACGAATTGCTAAAGCAGCAAAAGAATCTTTACTATCCGGGCAGCCAGTAAAGATTGAACATAAAAAATACGCAGTGAATTAATGAGGGTAAACGTGGGGATGAAAGAAATTGGTCTTTCTACCCTTTTAGGAAAGCGCTTAACTAAGGAGGAATAAAGATGAATCCGCTTGTTTTTAAAGAAAATCGTGGGTTAGATTTCATCGCTGTTGGCCGTTTATGTATTGATTTAAATGCAAATGAAACACAGCGTCCAATGGAAGAGACTAAAACATTTACTAAATATGTAGGAGGCTCTCCGGCTAATATTGCGATTGGAGCAGCAAGGCTAGGCTTAAAAACCGGTTTTATCGGAAAAGTATCAGATGATCAAATGGGACGCTTCATTACGGATTATCTGCAAAAAAATAAGATTAATACAGATAGCATTGTTATTGATAAAACGGGGGCCGTAACAGGGCTAGCTTTTACGGAAATCAAAAGCCCTACAGATTGCAGTATCTTAATGTATCGTGATAACGTAGCGGATTTAAAGCTAAGTCCTACAGAAGTATCCGAAGAATATATCAAACGGTCAAAGGCACTTTTAATATCTGGAACGGCTCTTGCACAAAGTCCTTCTCGTGAAGCAGTGTTTTTAGCACTAGAACACGCACGCAAGCATGAAGTTGTAGTGTTTTTTGATATCGATTATCGTCCATATACATGGGAATCGGAAGCTGAAACAGCCGTCTATTTTAATTTAGCCGCTGAAAAATCAGATGTAATTATTGGTACGAGAGAAGAGTTTGATATGATGGAAAAATTATTAAACTATGAAGAATCTAATGATCAAGTAACAGCAGAGCGGTGGTTTTCTCACCATGCTCAAATCGTCGTGATTAAGCATGGTGGAGAAGGATCCATTGCCTATACAAGAGACGGCGATTCTCATCGCGGAGGAATATTTAAAACAAAAGTTCTTAAAACGTTTGGCGCTGGTGATTCTTATGCTTCAGCCTTTATTTACGGATTGATGCAAGGGCTTGAAATTCCGCAGGCAATGCGATTGGGAGGTGCCTCAGCTTCGATTGTAATTTCAAAACACAGCTGTTCAGATGCTATGCCGACAAGCGTTGAGCTCTTCAACTTTATGGAGACAGCAACGGAAGTTTTGCAGGAAGCTTAACAGATATAGGAAAAATCTTAAAAGATTAAAGGAATAGAAGCTTATTAAAATCAGATAAAGGGAGAGATATTCAATGACACAAACAGCAGTAAAAACAGTAAAAAACTATATTGGTGGACAATGGATTGAATCAGCTTCATCAAAAACAGAACCTGTGTATAACCCGGCGACAGGTGAATTAATTGCACAGGTGCCTCTTTCTACAAAAGAAGATGTAGATCAAGCGGTGCAAGCAGCAAATGAAGCTTTTAAAGGATGGGCAAAAACAGCCGTGCCTAAACGTGCACGAATTTTGTTCAAGTATCAGCAGCTATTAGTAGATAACTGGGATGAATTGGCAAAGTTAGTGACGGTGGAAAACGGAAAAAGCTTTAACGAAGCGCGAGGCGAAGTGCAGCGTGGTATTGAATGCGTAGAATTCGCGGCAGGTGCTCCTACGTTAATGATGGGTAAACAGCTTCCTGATATTGCAACAGACATTGAATCTGGCATGTACCGCTACCCAATTGGCGTCATTGGAGGAATTACGCCGTTCAATTTTCCAATGATGGTTCCTTGCTGGATGTTCCCGCTTGCAATCGCTTGCGGCAATACATTTGTGTTAAAGCCTTCTGAGCGTACACCGCTGTTAGCTGCAAGATTAGCTGAGCTGTTTGAAGAAGCTGGTTTGCCAAAAGGTGTATTAAACATTGTAAACGGCGCGCATGATGTGGTAAACGGTCTTCTTGAACATAAATTAGTGAAAGCTATTTCGTTTGTAGGTTCCCAGCCTGTAGCTGAGTACGTGTACAAAAAAGGTACGGAAAACTTAAAGCGTGTTCAAGCTTTAGCCGGTGCTAAAAACCATTCAATTGTATTAAATGATGCAGATTTGAACGTAGCAACAAAACAAATTATCGGAGCTGCTTTTGGTTCAGCAGGTGAACGTTGTATGGCAGCATCTGTTGTTACTGTACAAGAAGAAATTGCGGATCAGCTAATTGAAAGATTAGTAGAGGAAGCAAATGATATTGTAATTGGCGACGGCTTAGAAGAAAACGTCTTCTTAGGACCAGTCATTCGTGAAAATCATAAAGAGCGTACGCTCAGCTATATTGAATCAGGCGTGCAAGAAGGAGCAGAGCTTATTCGTGACGGTCGCACAGATGCAGCAGTAAATGGCAAGGGCTACTTTGTAGGACCAACGATTTTTGATCATGTTACGCAAGAAATGAAAATTTGGCAAGATGAAATTTTTGCACCTGTGCTGTCCATTGTACGTGTGAAAACATTAGAAGAGGCTATTGAAGTAGCTAATAACTCTCGATTTGCAAACGGTGCTTGTATTTATACAGATAGCGGCGCAAGCGTACGTGAGTTCCGTGAAAATATTGAATCTGGTATGTTAGGAGTAAATGTAGGGGTACCGGCACCTATGGCATTCTTCCCATTCTCTGGCTGGAAAGATTCTTTTTATGGTGATCTTCATGCAAATGGTACGGACGGCGTGGAGTTTTATACAAGAAAGAAAATGGTAACAACGCGCTGGTAAGTGATTCATTAAAAATCGCATCTCATTTTAAAAGGAAGTATCAGGAATTAAAGATATTCCTTATGCTTCCTTTTTAAAATCGCAATCTAGTACTAGAAGGGAGAAAGAAGCATGGAAACAGTTAGAATGACGACGGCACAAGCATTAGTGAAGTTTTTAAATCAGCAGTATGTTGAATTTGATGGAAAGCAGCATCAGTTTATTAAAGGGATTTTTACAATCTTTGGGCACGGAAATGTGGTAGGTCTTGGGCAAGCTTTGGAAGAAGACCCAGGAAATCTAGATGTATATCAAGGACGTAATGAACAAGGAATGGCCAATGCAGCGATGGCTTTTGCAAAACAAAAACATCGAAAGCAGATTATGGCTTGCACATCTTCAGTGGGGCCAGGTTCAGCAAATATGGTTACAACGGCAGCTACTGCTTCAGCTAATAACATTCCAGTTTTGCTGCTTCCTGGTGATGTATTTGCAACTAGACAGCCGGATCCCGTTTTGCAGCAAATTGAACAGTCATATGATTTATCTATTTCTACAAATGATGCTTTTCGATCAGTGAGTAAGTACTGGGATCGCGTAAGCCGCCCTGAACAATTGATGACAGCTATGATTAATGCGATACGTGTGTTAACGAATCCTGCAGATACGGGAGCTGTAACTATTTGTTTGCCTCAAGATGTGCAGGGAGAAGCATGGGATTTTCCAGCTTATTTCTTCCAAAAGCGCGTTCATCGCATTGAGCGCCGCCTTCCGACCAGGGACAGTCTAGCAGATGCAATTCAATTAATGAAAACAAAGAAAAAGCCCATCATCATTTGCGGAGGAGGCGTTCGGTATTCAGAAGCTGCACAAGAGTTAAAACAATTTGCTAGTGAGTTCCATATTCCATTTGGAGAAACTCAAGCAGGGAAAAGTGCCGTTGAAAGTGACTATCGCTATAATCTGGGCGGAATAGGTGTAACAGGAAACTCAGCTGCTAATACAATCGCTAAAGAAGCAGATTTAGTAATTGGAGTAGGCACTCGATTTACTGATTTTACAACAGCATCTAAACAGCTTTTTCAACATCCCAACGTGCAATTTCTTACCATTAACACGTCTGAATTTCATGCAAATAAACTTGATGCTGTGAAACTTGTAGCTGATGCAAAAGAAGGGTTGCTTGCTCTTAGGAAAGAGCTAAAATCAATTGGCTATCAGTCTGGTTATACAATAGAAATTACAAGTGCTAAAGACGCATGGGAAACAGAATTAGAGCGTCTACATAGCATACGTTTTACTGGTGCAGATTTTGTTCCGGAAATACAAGGTCATTTAGATGAGAGCTTAGGTGAATATGCAGAATCACTTGGTACTCAATTAACGCAAACAGAAGTAATTGGAGAGGTGAATAAGCTCCTTGATGACAACTCCGTCATTGTGGGTGCAGCAGGAAGTCTTCCAGGCGACTTACAGAGAATGTGGAAGTCTAATAAACCTAATACCTATCATATGGAATATGGATATTCATGTATGGGATATGAAGTATCAGGCGCACTTGGAGTTAAGCTGGCAGAACCAGCTAAAGAAGTGTATGCGATGGTTGGAGATGGAAGCTATCAAATGCTTCATTCAGAGCTTATTACAAGCCTTCAAGAAAGAAAAAAGATAAACATTTTACTGTTTGATAACTCCGGCTTCGGGTGCATTAATAACCTTCAAATGTCAAATGGCATGGGGAGCTTTGGCACAGAGTTTCGTTATCGAAACGATGAAACAGGAAAACTAAACGGAAACGTGATGAAAATTGATTTTGCAGCCAGCGCCGCAGGCTACGGTGTAAAAACGTATCGCGTAAGTTCTCTTGAAGAATTAAAAACGGCGATAGAAGATGCACAAAAACAAGAGGTTTCTACGCTAATTGATATTAAAGTGCTGCCAAAAACTATGACGAACGGTTATGAATCATGGTGGCATGTAGGAGTAGCAGAGGTATCTAAAAATCAGCATGTACAGGAAGCTTATGAAGATAAGGTGAAAAATCTTGAAATGGCAAGAGTTTATTAAGAAGCAGGAGAAAATGAGGTTGTTGAAGAGAAACATTCGATAAATATAAAAGAGGTTTTAATTTCATATAAGGGAGAGGAAGAGATGTTCAAGGAAAATACGGTCAAACTGGGGATTGCTCCAATTGCTTGGACAAATGATGATATGCCTGAACTGGGAGCTGAAAATACATTCGAACAGTGTATCAGTGAGATGGCTTTAACCGGTTTTAGAGGAAGTGAGGTCGGAAACAAATATCCGCGAAATGTTTCAATCTTAAAAAAGGCATTATCGCTTCGGAATTTGGAAATTGCAAGTGCATGGTTTAGTACATTTTTAACAACAAAGCCGCTGGAAGAAACGGTGACGCCATTTATTGAACATCGCGATTTTTTATGCGAAATGGGAGCAAAAGTAATTGTTGTGTCTGAACAAGGGCACAGCATTCAAGGGCTGATGGATGTTCCTTTATTTAAAGAAAAGCCTGTGTTCACGCCAACAGAGTGGAGCAGACTTGCAGAAGGCCTGCACCATCTTGGGAAACTGGCACGAGAGAAAGATATGCATATTGTCTATCATCACCATATGGGAACAGGTGTACAAACAACAGAAGAAATTGAGCAGCTAATGGAGCTTACCAATCCAGAGCTTGTTTCGCTGCTATTTGATACCGGTCATCTTGTCTTTTCAGGAGAAGAACCTCTTTATATCTTAAAAAAATATCTGCACCGTATTAAGCATGTTCATTTAAAGGATATTCGTCAAGAAGTAGTTGATCGAGTCAAAGAACAAGACCTGAGCTTCTTGCAAGCGGTAAAAGAAGGAGCCTTTACTGTTCCAGGTGACGGAGCTATTGAATTTGATGAAGTATTTACTACGCTTGCCACTTCGGATTATAACGGATGGTTTGTCGTAGAAGCAGAACAGGATCCAGCCCTTGCTAATCCTTTTGAATATGCGTTAAAAGCAAGAAACTTCATTAAAGAAAAAAGCGGTCTTTAATTTCCATTGTAAAAGATTTTACGCCTTTTATGTATTTATGAAAGGAAAGGAGGAGAGGAAATGAAGCCAACTATTTATAGTGTGGCTGAAGAAGCAGGTGTATCAATTTCTACCGTATCAAAAGTCATCAATCAAACCGGTCATATTAGTGAAAGAACAAGACAAAAAGTAATTGAGGTTATGGCGCAGTTGAATTACCATCCAAGCGTCGTAGCATCTGCTTTAACAGGAAAACCCACTAAAACGATTGGGCTTCTCGTACCTGACATCTCCAACCCTTTTTTTGCCGATTTGGCAAGAAGCATAGAAGACCGAAGTCATGAGCGAGGTTTCCACGTTGTAATGTGCAATACCGATAACGATGCGGAAAAAGAGAAAAAGTATCTATCGCTGTTAATACGTCAGAGAATCGACGGTTTAATTGTAGCTTCTGCTTTTCGCAATGCTAATCTTTTAAAAAATATGCTTAAGCAAGATATACCGATTAGCGTTATTGCTTCAGAAATTCCTCACATATCCGTTAATACAGTGACAGTGGATGACTATAAAGGGAGCTATTTAGCGACTGATTATTTGCTGTCTTTGCATCATAAAAAAATTGCGATTATTACAGAAAATGCAAAAAGTAATCACGCCCGTTTAGATGCTTTTCAAGACGCTATGCAAGAAAATGGAACCATCGTGCCGCCTCAGCACGTTATTACGACCGAAGCAAGTATTCAAAAAGGATATGAAAGTGCTAAGCAAATTCTTTCAATGAAGGAGAAAGTGACGGCTATTTTTGCTTGTAACGATTTACTGGCTATCGGCGTTATGCAAGCCGCCAAAGAATTCAAAATTGATGTGCCGCAAGACTTATCAGTGATTGGCTTTGATAATACGGTTCTTTCTACTACCATTACACCCATGTTGACAACGGTAGCACAGCCGACAAAAGAAATGGCTGTAAACGTAGTGGATTTGCTGGTTAGAGAAATGAAATATCCAGCGATTTATAAAGAACATTTGCTTCTTGAGCCAAAATTGATTGTTCGGAAATCAACGGCTCCGTTGCGAAGAGACGTGAGAGCCTATATAAATAATTGAACATCATGAAGAATATTGCGGCTACCAAAAATCATCGCAGTGATACGTAAATTATTATTGCGCTACTACATAAAGGAGGAATTTAAGCATGTTAGGTAAATTAGGTGAATTAAATAAAGGATACAACGTACTTACAGAAATGACTGGTCAGCACAAAGATATGCTGATGGATATTGGAATTTATAAAATGTCTCAAGGAAAAGAGGAAACTTTGCTAGACAGCAGCAATGAAACGGCTATTCTTTTACTAGAAGGAAAGGTAAAGCTAGAGTGGGAAGGCCATTCGAAAGAAATTCAGCGCCAGTCCCTATTTGAAGAAGAGCCTTGGTGTTTGCACGTTTCAAAAAATGTGGAGGTTAAAATTACCGGGCTTGCCGATAGTGAAGTGCTAATTCAAAAAACGGATAATGAAAAAGAGTTTTCATCAAAATTATATACGCCTGAAGATTGTCAAAACACCGTGGCTGGTGAAGGAGTATGGGAAGGTACTGCTCAGCGTGTAATTCGAACAATTTTTGACTACAATAACGCTCCTTACTCTAACCTTGTTATTGGAGAAGTTATTTCTTATCCAGGAAGATGGTCGAGTTATCCGCCTCATCATCATGACCAGCCCGAAGTGTATTACTATCGTTTTGACAAGCCACAAGGATTTGGCTGCGCAATGGTTGGAGAAGATGCGTACCGTGTAGTTGATAACAGTTTTATTACAATTCCCGGCGAATTGGATCATCCTCAAGCAACGGCTCCCGGCTATGCGATGTACTTCTGCTGGATGATTCGCCATCTCGACAATAATCCGTGGACAGACCGTATTATGGAAGAAGAGCATAAGTGGTTATTAGAGCCGGATGCAAAAATTTGGCCCGAAAAATAAATAAAGATCTTTATACGAAATGGGTTTCAAATGTTGAAAAACCTCGAATGAAAAATAATTATGCGTAAAATAATAGTTCATTTTTGTAAAATATGTTTTTATATGTTAAAATATAGCTTGTATTAATATTCAGGCGATGATATCGCTCTTTGCTGCAGATTCCTTTTTAGGAGTCTCTTTTTTTGGGGAACAGAAGCAAAAGATACAGACGATTCGTATATGAATTAAAAAGAAAAGGAGATAAGCGTAAGTCGCTTATCTCCTTTTCTTTTTAGCGTTATCTAACGCTAAGTTCTTTTTCACTACTTTTTCTAAAGCAACTTCTACGTGAACATTTTTTTCATCGATGTCATTCACAAGCACGACGGTTCCTTTTCGTCCTTTAATCTTTAAATCATCACCCGTAGAAGGAATGTTTTCCCTCAGCTGGCTTAATAGAAGCTTTCTGTTTTCAAAAAAGTGGACAGCCACCATTTTATCTCACCTAATTTCATATGATATGTGTGATACAAAGATGTGTATATGAAATCCTTCCTATACATTATGTCGCCAGGGGTGGTTTTAGAACACATTGAATAGATAATTGTTGCATCGATATATGAAATAAATAGGATGGCATAGTTATAAATCTCCTATCCTTGGACATACTTATACTACTAATCTAAAAAGGGATGTGGATGAAAATGAAGGTGGCTATCGGATTAAGTGTATTTACGGTCGTTACAGGAGCAATTGCGTTAGGGTCGGTTTACTTTTTAGCAGGTATCTTTTCGTTTTTCTTAACGGTTTTTTCATAAAAAAATCCACCAAGAGGTGGATTTTTTTATTTAGCAGCGGCTTTTGTTTCATGAGGCGAATTGCCGATAAATCCAAATTTCCCGCCGACAACTTCTTTTACTTCGTGGATGACAATAAAAGAATTCGGGTCAATTTGCTGGATTTTCTTTTTAATTTTTAATAACTCGTTCTTTTTAATAACAACGTAAATAATACGTTTATCTTTGTTGGCGTAGTAGCCATATCCGTAAAAGATGGTGGCTGCATTTCCAAATTCACTGGTAATAACTTGTGCTATGTCTTTGTATTGATCGGACATAATCGTCATTGCTTTTTTGTTGTGGAAACCTTCGATAACGATGTCGACGATTTTGGCACAAAGATAGACGAATATAAAGGTATAGAGCGTGTTGTTGACGCCAATAGCAAAAACCGATGCTAAAATAATGACGCTGTCCATATAGAACATACTTTTAGAAATATTATAGCCTTTTGTATAGTTTAATAAATAAGCTAAAAGAGTTGTTCCGCCGGTAGATCCATCTGCGATAAAAATGAGAGCAAGTCCTGTTCCCATTAGTAAAGCCCCGAATACAATTCCTAAAATCATGTCGTGAACGTGAAAAGGAATATAGCTGACTAGACCGAGGAAAACGGACGTCATGACGGCTCCTAGAATCGTATAAAGAATCGTTTTTTTTGTTAGAAATTTATAGGCTAAGGCAATAAATATAAGGTTTACAAGAAATGTGCTAATACTTGTAGGGATATGAAATAAATAATATAAAACAAGAGCAATACCCACTGTACTGCCGTCACCTAATTTATTTGGAATGACAAAAAAATCAATGGATGCAGCAACTAAAAGTGCTCCGGCAATAATTAAGATGATGTCTTTATAGATTGTTTTCAATATGCAAACCTCCTTGATTATTAGGATATTTTCACGTGGAATCTTGTTTTTACTAGTGTTTCACAAATAATGAAATAAAAAACGTCTTAGAAATTGTCTAGTTATAAAACTGATCAACTACTAAGACGAAGAATTACGATACATGTATAGGTCTTGATCCTGCTTTTCTATGCTTCGATGTCACCGATTATATAAACCTCTGACCGCTATGTCAACGCTGTGAGAGATGTTCAACTTTTCAAAAAATAGAAGGCGGTTTCCTACATAAAAAAAGAATCCTTTGCGATGGCGCAAAGGATTTTCAAATTTATTGGAATAGGGGGAATATGTTATTAGGATTACCATTTTCATAAATTAATATACCTTTATTTTTTAAAAAAATTTATTTGTTAATGACGATTGAAAGTTTGTAATTCACATGCTGATTTAGCTCTGTCAAAAAATCATTTAGTTCTTCATTTGAATGAAATTTGCATTCTAATAAGTAGCAGCCATCGCCGCTGATTTTAAAGTTGTTGATAACGTACTCCTGCTGACTTTCTAAAAATGTAAGGTAGGGGTGGTGATGAATGCTCTGCGTATAGATATTTAAAAATGCATGGATGGTGTAGCCCAGTTTTCGTTCATCAATGTTAATTGTATAGCCTTTGATAATGCCTTCATCTTCTAATTTTAATACTCTAGCAGAAGTGGCTTGTCCGGTTAAATGCACTTTTTCTCCTAATTCTTTCATCTTTATACGTCCATTTTTTGATAGCTCTTCTAGTATGCGTTTATCTGTATTATCTAACATCGCTACAAATCCTTTCGTATTTCAAATCAAAAGGGTTAACTACTTGATGTCACCTATGTATACTGATACGTCTTCTATTTTATACTAAAGAAAAGTAAGAAAAAAGAGCCGTCAATATGCAAGATATAGAAACCGGCAGTAGTTTGTAAACAGCTAGATTGACGAAAGCTTAAGCTTGCTGTATGATTCTTTGAGTGTTTACGTGGTTCGTAACCATCCCACGTTAAAAAACTAAGGAGAGAATAGTAAGATGAATATAAGAACACTTTGCGTCAACGGTCTTTTAGCTGCTATGTATATTGCTGTCAGCATGTTAATCCAGCCGTTTGGCTTCACCAATATCCAATTTCGTATATCGGAAATGTTCAATCACTTAATTGTGTTTAATAAAAAGTACGTGTACGGCATTGTGCTAGGAGTATTTCTGACGAATTTGTTTTTTTCACCAATGGTCGCTTATGATCTGGTGTTTGGGGTAGGACAATCTGTGCTATCATTACTCATTACCATTTTTTCTATGCGCTACATTAAAAATATGTGGGCTCGTATGCTTGTTAATACACTTGTATTTACGTTCACGATGTTTATTATTGCGTTTGAACTGCACTTAGCATTTGATTTACCATTTTTCTTTACATGGTTAACAACGGCCGTTGGTGAGTTCATTGTTATGCTTGTTGGAGCACCAATTATGGCGGCAATTAATAAACGTGTACAATTTAATAAGCTAGTTGGATAAAAAAGATGTGGCTGTGATAAATCTCACAGCCACATCTTTTTTTCTTTGTTATTCTATAGGTGTAGTGATAAACCCCTTATTTATTGAAGAGCTTTTCACGCATGGACAAATTACCCATATCTAGCATGTAAAAAGAGCAGATCGCGTTTGCGTTCTGCTCTTTTTGCGTAAGGAAATAGGAATTATCCGGTTAGATTATTTTGAAAGAAGGAGTGACAAATCTCACAGCGCATCCTTTTTTCTTTTGTTACGATATACATATAGTTGGCAAACTCCTTATCGAAAAGTTTTTCGCACAACAACACATTACCTATGCGTAGCAACTAAAAAAGCAGACCGATGACGGTTTGCTTTTTTAATTGTATTTTTACCATTAAATAACTTTTTTTGAGTTATAATTGTAAAATAAGCTTTGTTACTAGAGAGGAGATTGTTTTTTGAATAGAAAGTTAGGAATTCTTGTTTTATTAGCGTTAGCCATCTTATTTGCCGGGTGTTCAAAAGAAGAAGACAACGTTCCTTTAGGGGAACTAGAAAAGATAAGTATTAACGTAATCAAAGAACAAAAAATGAAGCAAGGAATTTCATATGAAATGGAATTAGTAAACAAGAGCGATTTGACCATCAAACAAAATAATGTATTTTTATCGTATCCTTTAAAAATGAAAAACGGTTATTCTGATAATAAATTTAAGGTGTTAGCAGAAGGAAATAAATTAAATATCAAGCCAAAACAAAAGGTGAAGTTAACGGCATTTCTTCCTTATAAAGGAACTAATAAAGAAGCGTTAGCTATTGATGAGCCTGACGTAAAGTGCATAGGGTATTGGAATAAGCTTGATGACTACCACCAATTTTCTTTTGGAGGATCCTTGAAGCAAGAATAATATATAACTATTTGTTAAATGATGGAACTGAGCGTAAGGGATTGATAAAGGTGGTGAATGAACAGTGAGTGTAGACACCGATAGATTGATTAGCTTCTTTATTTTATGGGGAACACCCGCTGTTTTTAGTATAGTAGAGTACTTTAAACTGAGTAAAACTGAAAAAAAAGAAGCTATAAGAGACTTAACATCTGTAAAATCTATTGTAACAACAGGGTTTATATTGACCGGAGGAGTTATGGCGAGTTTAGGCAGGTTGTTATCTCTGCTGCCTCTGCACGTTATAGGTACTTTTATTTTAGTCATTGGTGGTGTCGTGAGCGCTATTGAAGCATGGAAGATAGAAAGAAAGAGAAGTATTGTTATCCTTGTTTTAATAGTATCTATGATTGCTCTTACATTTATAATATAAATTCTGCATGTAACAAGAGCTGCTCAAATTATGAGCAGCTCTTATCAGTTTCTTACTTATTGTGTTTCAAGCTGCTGATCTTTTTTCTTTAACGTAAGAGCGAGCAGGAACGAAACGACGGCGAAAGCAATGGCTACATAATAGACGGTATGAACCCCGCTTGTCATACTTTTTATTTGTAACAGCGTTTTATTCGTTTCATTTGATTGTTGAATAAAGTGCTGAGAAGCCATGGTCATAATACTTGTATACAAAGCGGGTCCAATCGCGCCTGAAACTTGGTTAATCGTATTTGAAATAGCTGATCCGTGAGCATGAAGCGGTTTTGGTACTTGATTTAATGCAAGCGTCATCACGGGCCCGATGCTTAAACCTACGCCAATTGTAAAGGATGCGTATAAGATGGCTGCAGTCGTCGTGCTTGTTCCGCTTGAAATAGTAGTGAACAAACTTAAGATAATTGTTAAAAGGACTAAGCCCGTTAAAAGCAACGGTTTAAATCCAATTTTGTCAAACAAACGTCCTCCCACCATAGCTGTTAGAGCAAGCGTTACGCCCCCTGGAAGCATAAGAAAACCTGTTTGCAAAGGAGACAGTCCTGCAGCCGTTTGGAAATATAGCGGCAAAATTAACATCATTGAAAACTGAATCATCATAATAAGAAACATTAAGAAAATCGATCTTGAAAACACAGACGATCTAAAAGGCTTCATATTAATCATAGGAGAATTCAACTTGCTTTGCTGTCTGACGAATAAAGCAAGAGCTATGACGCCAATTATGAGCGTAAGCCATACGATAGGATTACTCCATCCGGTCTCTTCACCAGCTGCGCTAAATCCATAAACAACTCCTCCAAACCCAATTGTAGAAAGAATCACAGATGGGATATGAATTGTTGGTCTAGATGTTTCAGAAACGTTACTGAGCTTGAAAAGAGCAAATAGGAAAATAAGCGCCGCTGCAATTAAAAGACCTAGAAATATAATTTGCCACGAATAATATTGAATAATTACTCCTGAAAGAACCGGTCCTATTGCCGGTGCAAATAAAATAGCTACGCTAAAAATCCCCATTACGGTGCCGCGTTTGCTAACAGGCACGAGTGTTAACATTGTGCTCATCACAAGAGGTAAAATAATGCCTGTCCCTAATGCTTGAATCATACGGCCCACAAAAAGCAGAGAAAACCATGGAGTAATAAATCCAATGAAGGACCCAATTAAGTAAAAGCTCATAGCCGTCACAAACAGCTGTCTTAATGTGAATCGTTGAATTAAAAAAGCAGACACCGGAACAGAGATGCTGATTACAAGCATATATCCGGTAGTTAACCACTGAGCTGAGCTCGTTCTAATGTGAAAATCTGAAATGATACTTGGCAAGGCCACGTTCATTACCGTTTCACTAATTAAGCATAAAAAATTTCCTAGAATCAAAATGAAAAGGATAAGCTTACTTTGTGTACTCATTTTTTCTTCTGTTTGTGTCATAAGTGACCTCCTTTTACTAAATTAATTTTTGTTTGCAAACAGCTTACCAATTTGGTCAGCTGCAATTTGCATAGGGACTGTACTACTTTTAGTTAATGAAAGAGTATAAGCCCCTTCAATCCAAGACTGTATAGCTGAACCTAGCTGTCTTGCTTCCTCTTGTTCATAACCTGAACAAACTAACTTATCTGCATAAACTTGCTCCCACTCGTTATACACGGCTTCACAGGCCATCCGAAGCGTTTCGTTTGATGACCATACTTCACTCGACATAGCAGCGAGAGAGATATCCGCTTCATTTTCCACTTGTTCAAACATTCGATCAGCCATCAGTTTTATATGATATTGAATAGCTGACGCGGCATCTTCATGAGAAGCGAGGGATTTTTCGATATAAGCTTTGACTCTTTCTCCCGTTTTTTGAATAGCTTCTTTTGCTAACTGTTGTTTTCCATCCGGAAAATAATAATAAATAGATCCTCTCGGAGCGCTGCTTTCTTTTGTAATTTGACTTAGACTGGTGGCGTGATAGCCTTTTTTGCGAAAAAGTTTAGCAGCTGCGCTTAAAATTTTTTCTTTTGAATTGGTTGGTTCCATGAAAACAGCTCCCTGATATAATTACTAGTTGATCGGTCAGTATAATGGTAGCAACTCTATACTGATCAGTCAATCCAGACGTTTAGGTCTTGTATATAAGTGAAGATTGATGCAAGCTTCACAGGTGTAAGCATTGATTGAAATGTTAAGAATAAGGTTACAAAGTATTTTAGACCTATACTTCTATTACTGTTAAAAAAATATGATTAAGTAATGAAATTAAAAGAAGACGAGAAGCGTATAGCATGTTACGATAGGGACGGTATAGAAATTGGCATATGTCTGTTTCTAATAGAAGAGACAAATTTTAAAATTTTTAAATGTAAGGTTGTGATTCACCTGAGACTGAATAAATTTATTAGCGAATCTGGAAAGGCGTCAAGACGCGGGGCAGATAAGTTAATTAGTGAAGGAAGAGTAACCGTTAATGGAAAGGTTGCAAAAGTCGGAGATCAAGTTAAGCCCGGCGATGATATTCGAGTAAGCGGCCAACAGCTTCGGATTGCTCGAAATAATGTATATATTGCGCTTAATAAACCAGTCGGCATTACAAGTACGAGTGAAAAAAAAGTAAAGGGAAACATCATTGATTTAGTCAATCACCCTTTGCGTATTCACCACGTTGGACGACTTGATAAGGATTCAGACGGCTTAATTTTACTTACAAATGACGGGGATATTATTAATGAAATTTTACGTGCAGAAAACAAGCATGAAAAAGAATATATTGTTGCAGTAGATAAGCCAATTACACCAGAGTTTATCAAAAACATGTCTGAGGGAGTAAAAATTTTAGGCACAAAAACGCTTCCTTGTGAAGTGACACAGCTGTCTAAGTATGAGTTTCAAATTATTTTAACACAGGGTTTAAATCGTCAAATTCGCCGTATGTGTGAAGTGCTCGGATATGAAGTATACCGCCTTCAGCGTACGCGTATTATGAATATCCATTTAAACAACTTACCTGTTGGGCAATGGAGAGATTTAACGAAAAAAGAGCGCACGCAGCTATTCAAAGAATTAGACTATGAACCTAAAGAGTGGTAAATCAAAAGACACCAGCCTGTTAGACTGGTGTCTTTTTTATTCGCATACAACTACTTGTCTAGAAAATACGCTTTTGCGCGCTACGCAGCGATCTGAAATAGAAAAGCCAGCTTCATGAATCATATGGTCAATCGTATCTACTGTAATCACGACTACTTTATCCGCAAAGCGGCGAGCGTGTTTTAAAATAGAAAGCTGATCTTCAGGCGTCGCGTGGGTGTAGAGATTGTAAGGCATGTCGATGATAGCTACATCATAGTGAGTTGTAACATCTGAAATCGGTCCAGTTTTGACATCACCGCTTAAGCCGAAATGCGCAATATTTTCACGAGATCCGTCGGTCACAAGTGGATTGATATCGCGTCCTACAATATCAATGCCCATTGAAAGGGCTTCTACAAGGACTGTACCGATACCGCAGCATGGATCAATCACTTTGATTCCTTCAGGGTTTGGAACGGCAATGTTAGCTACAGCTCTTGCAAGGCGGGTACTGAGTGCTGTAGAGTATTCACGCGGTTTCTTCAAATGATGCAGCCATACCGCTTCGCTTTTTTGATATTTCCCAAAATACCAGCGTCCTTCAAATGGAACAACGCCAAACAAATGGTCAGGGTTATGCAAGTCTGCTTCTGCTACAAAATGCCAACCCACATCACGTTCAATAGCACGCTGACCTTTATAACTTATTTTTTGATCTTTTTCCAAGTCATTAATTTTCATGAAAATGAGTTTAAATGTTTTGTCTCCAAGGTCAATATCTTTTACTTGCTTACAAATATCTGCAAGGTCATCTGATTCATACATAATATCTAATCGCTCTTTGATAAAAGGGCTTCTGCTTGGATCAAGTTTAACGGCACTTCTTATGATAGGTTTCTCAGTTTCAATTTCAAAAAGAGAGCGTCTCTCTAATTGACATAGTGAGAGTTCCTCTTCGCTGCATGCGTATGTGTAGATATACTGAGGCAGCTGCGTATGGTTATTCAATATCGTATCATCCTTTATCGTATCTAATTATCCTTCTTCTCAAACAATAGCGAGAAAAGAAGAGAAAAGCAACGAATTTAAATATATTTGGCCGTGAATACTAAATTGAAGCGCTACATAGTCCACTTATTTGACAAAACATGCTAAAATAACTGGTGATAACCTGCATGTGCTGCTGTCTATACAAAAGAACTGGATCAAGGTTTCTCAAAAATTATTTACACACTGCTGACATTTTGATGAATAGGAGAGGCTGCGTGATGTCTAAAAGTGATCATGAAAAGCAACAGATGAGTCGGGCTGATATGAAAAAACAAGCCAAAACATCCTCGCAAAACCTTGTGATGAACGTACTCATCGCCATTGTATCTGTATGTATTTTAGCTCTTATTATAAATGTTTTTGTACTAATGAAATGAGCCGTTATGCTGCTCATTTCTTTTTATTAGGTTCAGCTTTTATTGAAGCGTTTGAGGTCTCCTTCACTAGAGAGCACATTGTGGATAGCATATCTTTTTTTAACAAATGATAGTTGTGATATGATGAAGCAATAATACATTAGACAAAAAGCTGGAGGTTACTTAGTATGCCATTACTTAGATTTGATGTAATAGAAGGAAGAGATGAAAAAGAGTTAAAAACATTACTAGACGCTGCTCACCGAGCGATGCTAGAAGCCTTTGGCGTCCCGGAGCGCGACCGTTATCAAATTGTACATCAGCATCCTGCTCATGAAATGATTATTGAAGATACAGGTCTTGGCTTTGAGAGAAGCAAGGATTTGGTTATTATAAGTGTAACGAGTAAACAGCGAACAGAAGAGCAAAAGCAAGCTCTTTACAGATTAATTGTAAAAGAGCTTGGAGAGAGCTGCGGCATTCAGCCAAACGACATTATGATTTCGATTGTTGAAAACGGTAATGCTGACTGGAGCTTTGGCATGGGAGAAGCTCAATTCTTAACTGGGAAATTATAAAACGGTTTATTATCTAGAGAAGCCCTTATTTCTAAGGGCTTTTTCTCATTTTGTCTATAAAAATATTATTCTCTTAGTCACATCTTACTCAAAATTAAATACAGACATCTGTCAAATGAATGATACAATAAGCTTATATGCCATTTTGAGTGGAAAAACCATAAAAGAGTTCGGCGTACTAATTTTAGAACAACAATAAATTTACATAAAGATGTAAAGATTTAAAGGTTAAAAGAGAAGTGTATAAAATCTGTAAAACAAAAGAACAGTTACGCGTTAAACATAGGAGTAAAAGGTTCTTCACGTGTTTTTTCGGATAATAAGAGAAAGTAATTTTGATCATTGAGGAGGAACTTAGAATGTTTGGATTTGATGCAGATGTATCGCCACTAGTGCGAATTAAAGTAATTGGGGTCGGCGGTGGAGGAAATAACACCGTTAACCGTATGATTGAACACGGTGTACAAGGAGTAGAATTTATCGCCGTTAATACGGATGCTCAGGCGCTTAACTTATCTAAAGCAGATGTGAAAATGCAGATTGGTGCGGCCTTAACGCGAGGATTAGGTGCAGGAGCTAATCCAGAAGTGGGAAGAGAAGCAGCCGAAGAAAGCAGAGAACAAATTCAAGAAGTACTGCAAGGCGCAGATATGGTATTCGTAACAGCTGGCATGGGCGGAGGAACCGGTACTGGAGCAGCTCCGGTTATTGCCCAAATTGCCCGTGAACTAAATGCTTTAACAATTGGAGTAGTCACTCGCCCGTTCAAGTTTGAAGGAAATAAACGTACGAAGCAAGCAGTAGGCGGTATTACTGCGATGAATGAATCGGTAGATACCCTTATTGTGATTCCAAACGACCGCTTGCTTGAAATTGTCGATAAAAAGACGCCTATGCTTGAAGCATTCCGTGAAGCAGATAATGTTCTTCGCCAAGGTATTCAAGGTATTTCAGATTTAATCGCTGTTCCGGGGCTGATTAACCTTGACTTTGCTGATGTAAAAACAATCATGTCTAATCAAGGATTTGCGCTTATGGGTATCGGACGAGCTTCCGGATCAGACCGGGCAATTGAAGCAGCGAAAAAAGCGATTTCTAGTCCGCTGCTAGATGCATCGATTGATGGAGCAAGAGGCGTGCTGTTGAACATTACGAGCGGCAGCAGCTTGAGTCTTTACGAAGTACAGGAAGCAGCAGATATTGTCACGTCTGCTTCTGATCAGGACTTAAATATGATTTTTGGGTCCGTGATCAATGAAGATTTAAAGGACGAAATGATGGTAACCGTTATTGCCACTGGATTTGATGATGAAGATGTTTCACCATCAGCTTCTACTTCTAGAGTTTCCAGAGCACGCTACTAAATTAAATAACCAGCTTTTATGGTGGCAATTGTTTTTCAATTGCCTTAAAAGGGAATCCGGTGCAAATCCGGAGCGGTCCCGCCACTGTAACAAGGAGCCTTATGCCAAAAAGCCACTGTCTATTTAGAGACGGGAAGGCGGTATAAGGCAATGACTTGAAGCCAGGAGACCTGCCATAAATCGCAGCACACAATAACCTACGAGGATAGGGAGGTATTTTGGCAGAATCAAAAATAAGATAAACAAGGGATACGTTTATCTGAATTTGTTGTGAAGACAAGCACTTCTTTTTCGAAGTGCTTTTTTTGTGTATTAAAATAGAAGGTGGAAAAATCAATGATAAATAATAAAAAACTCGTATCTATGATATTTCTTGTGTTACTTTGCCTCACTGCTTGCGCTCCTAATGAAGAGAGCATAAGTATAAAAGAAAGAAAACGGATAAAAGTGTGACATTTTTATTTAATTTTACACCTGCAACCCTTGATCCTCATACCGATGATGATTATACGGCAGTCCGTGCAGGAGTGGGGGAGACGCTTGTCAAAATCAGCGACGATTTAAAAATAAAGCCTTGGCTTGCTGAAAAGTGGGAAACGAAAGATAACGGCCTTACATGGACATTTATGATAAGAAAAAACATCACGTTTCAAAATGGAAAAGCGCTGGATGCAAATGCCGTGAAGTCTTCTCTTCAAAGAGCAATAGACCAAAGCTATGCGATGAGAAACGCTTTAAAAATCAAAGAAATGAAAGCGGACGGTCACACCCTGACAATTACGTTAAAAGAACCAATGCCTAAATTCCCTTCTGAATTAGTGCACCCAAACACAGCCATTATAGACGTTAATGCTTCTCATATAGCTAGGAAGCCCATTGGCACGGGTCCATTTCATGTCTTGTCTTTTGATCAAGGAAATCAAGTGAAATTAGAAAGGTATGAGGATTATTGGAATGGAAAAGTGAGATTGAAAAACGCGACTTTTGCATTTAACGAAGATGCTAATGCGCGAGTTGCTGCTCTTCAATCTGGAACAGCCGATATTATTTATCGCCCGCCTTTAGAAAGTTTGGGCACTTTACAAACAGATCCGTCTTTTAAGGTAAGTGGAGTACCTAGTGTGCGTACTCATTTATTACTTTATAATCAAACCAATGACGCATTAAAAGACGAAAATGTAAGAAAAGCTATCGATACCTTACTGAACCGAAAAGAAATTGTCAGCAGCATAATGAACAATCAAGCGGCAGCGGCTCGAGGTCCATTTTTACCCCAATTTCCTTTTGCTGATAATAATGCTAATGAGCAAAGAGGTATGCCATCTGCTAAAAAATATTTAGAGAAAGCAGGCTATCAAATCAAAAATGGCAAAGCAATCAAAAATGGAAAGCCATTATCGCTCTCTCTTGTCACATACAGTTCATTGCCAGAACTTCCTTTGGTTGCTCAGCTTATACAGTCTAATGCGAAAGAGTTAGGAATTACTATTAATATTCATCTCGTTGAGGACAGCGATGAATATTTAATGGCAAAAGACGATTGGGATTTAGCACTGTACAGTCTTATCACTGCACCTAGAGGAGATGCAAGCTATTATTTAAGTGCGAACTATTTGCCGGGCGGTGGTTTAAATGCCAGCCGGATTAATGATGATAAGCTAACAAAAATGATTCAGCAGTTAAATTCAACCGTAGATGACGCAAAGCGAGATCAGTTAGCTAAGCAAGCAACCGCTTTGATTAATGGGGAAATGCTGACGTCATCGATTGTGCATCCAAACATTGTTGTTGCTTATAATCAAAAAGTGAAAAACTGGACAACAAATCCAAGCGAGTATTATATGCTGACTCAGCATTTAGACGTAACGCCATAGTCAATATTGTGTTGTTCCTATAGGAAAAAGAGAAAGTATACAATGATAGATAAAAGGATGTGACAGTAAACGTGCAAGAAGTACAAATGTATCAAATTAAAGAAGTAAAAGAAAAGGATGCTGAAGTGATTCAGTTTGTCATGAATATGCGGAATGAGCTATTTCCTATGCTGGAAAAAAATCAGCTTCCTGTGGATTTGCTTCATTTTAATGAACATTATGTTCAAGCGAAAGGCGCTGCTTTTTTTGCAGCTGTCACGGAAAATCAACAAGTAATTGGAACAATTGGTTTATACGCTTACGACGGAAGGTTTCATGCATTAAAAAAGCGATATGAACATAAAACTGCAGCCGAGATTGTAAAATGCTATGTCGATCCAGCATACCGGCGTCTAGGCATTGGACAGCAGCTGTTAAAGGCAGTGAAACAATTTGCTCAAAATCATTTTTATGACACGTTGTATCTGCATACTCATCCTTTTTTACCGGGGGCTATCCCATTCTGGACTTCACAAGGTTTCATCGAAAGGCTTGCTGAACAGGATGAGCCATGGAATACGCTGCACATGGACAGAAAAATACAACCGGTCGTAATGTAACGATATTATACAGTAATTACCATGGAATCTAAATAAGAGCTCATGCTATAATGAGCGTACTTACATTTATAGCATGTAGGGCAAGTCCTTACAGAAAAAAACCACGTTTCGAATTGGCTGAAACGTGGTTTTTTTCTATGAAAAACAAATAACAAAACATTTTTAAAAATATATATGAAATCGCTTTCAAAATAATGAAATATATTATATAATTACTAGTGTTGTGTTGTACTTTGTTAGTGTTAAATCAATATCCTACATGTGTGAGCCGATTGCCTTATGGTAGTCGGCTTCCTTTTTTATAGTAGGAGTCTAAAGGGAAATAGCATTCGTTAAAATGGCTGTAATTGTCATGACAATAGTTGTCCCAAAGGCCCACTTGAAAAGAAACTTTTGATGCTCCCCGAAATCTACTTCAACCAGCCCAATCAGAATAAAAGTAGCGGGTACTAAAGGAGATAGAGGAAACCCAGTTGTGGAATGTCCCAATAAAGCTGCTCGTCCTATTTCTACAGGGTCTACACCAAAATTAGCTGCTGTATGGCTAATAACAGGTAAAATGCCAAAGTAATAAGCATCAGGTGAAAATACAAAGCTAAGAGGAAGGCTCGTTATTGCTACAACTAAGGGAAGGTGAGAGCCTAGCCATTCAGGAGTGAGGCTGACAATGGTATTAGCCATGGCATCCATCATTTTTGTTTCTGTAAAAACGCCTGTAAAAATTCCGGCTGCAAAAACCAACGTACTAACCATTACAAAGCTGTTTGCATGACTTAAGATTCTTTCCTGCTGTTCTTTTGGATGAGGAAAATTAACAAATAAAGCAATGGCAAAAGCAATAGCAAATAAAATAGGAATAGGGAGTATGTCTACGACCAAGAGAGTCATTAAGCACAGTGTCAATAAGGCATTAAACCAAAAGAGTCTAGGTGGCTTCCCAGGGGTCTCATGAACTGAAAGCTGTTCAGCAAAAGCCATTGATGAACCTTTTAAATGAATGGTTCCTAAGCGCGCTTTCTCTCTTTTTCCGAGTAGATATGCTGAAAATAAAGTCCACATCAATCCCGCTGCCATAGCTGGAATCAGAGGATTAAATAGATCTGATACTTCTAATTGCAAACTTGCTGCGGCTCTTACGAGAGGACCTCCCCAAGGAATCATATTCATAACACCTGCGCTTAAACTAATAACACAAGCCAGTATTAGTCGGTTCATTCCCAGTTTTGTGTATAAAGGAAGCAAGGCGGAAACTGTAATTAAAAATGTAGAAGAGCCGTCTCCGTCCAAGCCAACAAGCATTGTAATAACGGCAGTTGCCATTACGACTTTTAAAGGATCGCCTTTCACAATGTTTAGGATACGAGAAATCATAGGATCAAATAAACCGACGTCAATCATTAGTCCAAAATATAAAATAGCAAAAACGATCATAATGGCCGTAGGAGCTACTTTTAAAATACCATTCATCATCATATCGCCCATATCAGCACTAAAACCTCCAATTACACCAAAGAGGATAGCGACAAAAATAAAAGCAACAACCACGGACAAGCGTTTACTAATGACAAGAAATAGAAAAGTCGCCATCATTCCAAACCCTAACAAAGAAAGCATTATCCATCACCTCTCGATAAAAAGTTAGAAAATTCTATTAATTTATATTATAGCATTTGAATTAATGTTAAAGTTTGGTGTTTTTTAAATAAGATAGCTTCAAACTAAAACTAAAAACTCAAAAAGCCGCCTTATAGGCGACTGGTTTAAGCTAGGTCAGCTGTTATGGACTGTTTTTGAAGGTGATCAGACAGCAGGCTGTAAGCAATAATTTTCTTTTTATACTGTTTTACGACATCGACATGATCATCATAACTGTATACGCATAATCGAACATCTTTTTTTCCTTTTTTCGTATCGATAACCAGTGGAGTTTCACTGTCTTCTAGGTGTTTATAATAGTCCTTATTTCCTTCATGGACATAATATTGTTTTAAAAATGTTGCTTTATTAAAATAATCAATCACTTGCATTTTGTCTTTGCCTTCTAAATGTTTCCCATCAACTGTGACAGTAACGTTTTGGTCATCAAGTGTTGGATGTAATTGAAATTTAGTCATAAGCCATTTGACCACTGGAGTTGGAAGACACGTTATTAATATTTTGAGTGCACTTACAAGAATGATGGAAAGTAATACAATCCACGTCATAGTTAATCATCTCCGCTATAGTTTAAATGAAATAAGATTACATACTTATTTTACCACAGAGAACATGAGTGCTTTTTGTACATTATGTGAACCTTCCTCAGTGAAAAGATGTATATGAAATACGTTTATTTATGCACATTTAGGGAAATATAAAATTATAACAAATACTACATATAAAAAAAGGAGAAAAAATTATGTTGTGGACGATTATTGGACTTTTATTTATTTTTTGGTTATTAGGATTAGTTTTTCATATTGGCGGCGGCATCATTCACATTCTTCTTGTCATTGCAGTGATTGTGCTAATCGTAAAACTTGTGAAACGAATTTAGATATAAAAGGCCTTTCCTTAGGGAAAGGCCTTTTATGTGGAGAGATTATAAAAACAAGACGTATTTTGATATAAAAAATCATATGCTTCCGTTCCAGAAACTCCTTTGAGACGTGCTATTTCCTCAACGGACTGATGTATCATTGATGGAACCGTTGTCTGGTTTTGAAAAGGTCCTTCAAATGGCCACGGACCATCTGTTTCGACCATCAAGTAGTCAAGAGGGTATTCCATGGCAAGCGCTTGGATTTTAGGCTTATATACAATATCAGGTGTAACTGAAATATAGTAACCGTTGTTTTTCATTCGTTCAACGGTTTTTTTAGCTCCTTTGAACCAGTGGAAGTGAGCTTTAGACACGGAATGTTTTTCTAGTAAGTCACATACAATTTCAGCGTCTTCATATACAGCGTGAAGAATTAACGGTTTTCCCCATTTTTTTGAATGAATAATAAAAGCTTCAAGCAGCTCCAAATAGGGCTCTAGAGAAAGAGTATAGGTCTGACTTAAGTAATAAGGTAGACCTACCTCACCAACAGCTATCATTTCTTCATTGTTTTGATCGATCCAGGCAAACAGCTCCGCTAATTCATTTGAAGAAGGCAGCATTTGTTCAGGATGAAATCCGTAGGCGGGTTTCACACAGGAATACAATTGGCTGATTTTTTGATTAAGTTGGCAAGACTGTAATGTGGAAGATACAGAAATAAGCGTTTGTAACGAAGGATCCTTCTCTATTATGTCTTTCCAGCTTTTCGGTTCATATTGATCGAGGTGAATATGAGAGTCAATGATTTGTTTCATAAATATCGCTCCTTTCAGCCCAATTTGTTTAGAAATAATACGTAAGAAAATGTATGCTTCTGTTAGGCTCCCATCTTATTTTTTGTTCCCCCATTTAGCAATAGATGAAAACGTATAAACAATAAGAGCTAACCAAATAAAACTAAAAGCAATAACATGAGCTTTTGTTAGCGATTCATGGTATAGAATTACTCCTGCTAGCAGAGATAAGGTTGGTGAAATATATTGAAGAATACCAAGCATTGATAATGATCCTTTTTTAGCACTTTTTGTGAATAATAAGAGTGGTAGAGCTGTGACCATTCCACTTCCGATTAATAAAAGACTTGTTGAAAAAGAATCAAAAAACTGCAAGTGTGATTGAAACGTGAGGTAGCCTATGTATGCTAATGAAATAGGGGAGATGACCATCGTTTCAAGAGTTAATCCGATTGTTGAATCAGCTTTAATCTTTTTCTTTGCCAAACCATATAATCCAAAAGTAAGAGCTAAACTAAGCGAAATCCAAGGAACCACACCATAATGAAGACTGAGTGTTCATACGCCGATCGCTGCTAGTATAAATGCAAAAATTTGAGCCCCGCTTAATCTCTCTTTTAAGACAATAACACCTAATAAAACACTTGTTAGGGGATTAATATATTGTCCAAGGCTCGCTTCTACTATTTTTCCATCAATGACAGCCCACATAAAAATGCCCCAATTTGCACTAATAAGTACAGACGCAGTAAAAAGGGACCAGAATAAGGATGGTTTTTTCATTATTTCTTTTACAAACGTAATGTATGTACGCCATTTCTTTGTTATCAATAAAAGAATAAGCATAAAAATAAAAGACCAAAAAACGCGCTGAGCTAAAATCTCCCCCGTGCTACGTGGTGAACCAGCTTCCAATAAATTGGCGTGAACCCCCACATCAGATAAGAAAGGACTGCATACGTTACACCATCTTTTTCATGATTTAAGTTCATTTAAAACCTTCTTTCTAACATGAGATAAATTTGGTAATAAGAGTGATAGATTAACATAAAAAAGCAGCATAAACGATTATATCACAGAGAAAAACGATTCTTCACATGTTGAATGGCTCAAAAAAGCCCTATGCGCAAGGTCATTGCTTTTCCATGTCTAAAATAAAATCAAATTGCATGTTTCTAACAAGGTAAGTGCTTACACATGTGTGCATGATAAGCGCTCCTTCAGCTTATATTCAAGTGGTTATGAAAAACAGTTGATTTCCCCATTAGAAACTGTCAAGCTTAAGGAAGAAAAAAATCTTAGAGGAAAGAATATATAGGTGACGAATATGATCGAAATAAAAGTGTCTGCGATAAGCGACGGAGAATTTAATAGAGGTGTATTTGCTAAGCAAGATATTAAAAAAGGAACGCTTATTCACGAAGCTCCTGTTATCGCTTATCCTAATAAAGAGCATGATTTTATTGAGAAAACAACACTAGCGGATTATGCTTTTGAATATGGAGTGAATCATACGGCTATTCTTTTGGGATACGGTATGCTGTTTAATCACTCGTATACACCCAATGCTACGTATGAAATTAATTTTGACAATCATACCTTTGATTTTTATGCATATACGGATATCCAAGCAGGAGAAGAAATTCTCATCAACTATAATGGAGATGAAGATGATCAAGAGCTCCTTTGGTTTGATCGTGAAGATGAAGAAGAACAAAAGTAAAAAGTTAAGCCCATCGAAAATCGAGGGGCTTTTTATTATGCTTTTTTATCTGGATACATAGTAGAATTCAAACGGATGAATTGGTAAATATGCGTAATAATAACTTTTAAAACGGCATATCCAGGGACGGCTAAAATAATACCGATGATTCCGAATAAATTTCCGGCGGTTAGAATGACAAAAATGACTGTAATCGGGTGAATGTCTAGGCTTCTTCCCATAATTTGCGGAGATATTACTTTACCTTCAAGCAATTGAACAACTGCCCAGACAATGGCTAGTTTTACAAGCATGAAAGGAGAGGTAATAAACGCAATAATAATTGCTGGGATAATGGCGATAATAGGACCAAGGTAAGGCACAACATTGGTTACCATGGCGATAATCGCTAGAAGTAATGCATAATCTAACCCAATAATCAGATAGCCAATGAAAAGCAGTACACCTATACAAATCGCAACAAAAATTTGCCCGCGAATATATGCGCTTAATGCGTGGTTCATGTCGGCTAAAATAAATTTAGCTTCAGAACGAGAGCGGTTTGGAAGCAGTTTTACAATGTAATTAGGTAAGTTCTTCCCATCTTTTAACAAGTAAAAAAGAATAAAGGGTAAAACGGCAACCGATAATATAATTTCTGTGATGGTGCCGACAAAGTTCACAATACCGCTTGAAAATCCAGAAACATATTTACTCAAGTGTTTTGATGCATCTTTTGAAAGCTTATCTAGGTCTGTGTTAGCCGATTGAAGACCTTGTTCGACATACCGGTTATTCGAAAGGTTCGTCACCGCATGCTGAACGTCATGTGTCAGCTCTGGGATATTATCAATAAGGCGGTCAACTTGATTTTTTAGAGGCGGAATAACCGATGAAATAATAATGGCTAATGCGCCGATAATCACTATGTATAAAACAAGAATGGAAATAATTCGTTTTACACCTTTTCGTTCTAAAAAGTCAACAAGCGGATTAAATAAATAAAAGCAAATTCCTGCTAAGATAATCGGTAGTGCGATTGTTTTAATAAAAATAGAGATAGGAATTAAAATAAATCCGATTTTTGATAACGAAAAAATAGTCATGCTGAGAATAAAAATAATAATTGTATATACAACAAATTTATTATTTAAGATTTTTTCTCGGAAAAAAGTTCCTTTCTGAGGTCTAGGTTCCAAGCTGTTCAACTCCTTTAAAAAATAAATGTATAGTTATCATACCCTGATTTAGACTAATTTAAGAGGTTTTTTTACAAAGAAGTGCGCATACTAGTAGAAAATCTTCTAGAAAGAAGGGGTGAAATCATTGAAAGAACACAAACAACCATCGTATGATGATTTCTCTACAGTAGAAAAAAGCCACGAATATATAACCGCTGAAGAATTTCCAGACGGTCCTTTCGGCTCTCCTGTTAATCAAAAGCTGGGGAAATCTACTTCGTGGGAAGAAGGCCAGCGAACGTATAGCGCATTTAATTATGAAAACAAAAACCTTCATGAAAAAGCGCAGAGATTATTCCCAGGAGCGCACCCTGTACATGATAATCCAGAGGAACATGAACAAAATCCAAGTTAATGTCTTTACTATGCTCTGAATATATTGTCCTATTTTTTTGCTGAATTATGTTGACAATAAGAAGTTTAGCCTGTAATATAAAACGTAACTTATCACTGTTTCTACAGGATTCGACAAAATTTGATTTACTTAAACTTGTGATCTCAACTTCTATTTACAGCTATTAGAGCGCTGTAAGTAGAAGTTTTATTTATGTTATCGATAAAAAAGAAAAAAGCAGGTCTGCTCAAGCAGGCCTGCTTTTTTTATTATTGAACAGCGTCAAATTTATTTACTTTCCACTGAGAATTAGATTTATAGAATGTGACAGTACGTTTTACGCTGCCGCCATCTACAGTTGGAACTGTGAATTCATAAGAGCGAACTGTTGCTGTTTGATACACAAGCTTTGTTTTTGCTTTTGACCATTCTAACATGCTGAATCCGTCGCCGATTGGATGTGCAAGTTTGCCGTTATATGTGATATAGCCGTAATTTGTTAATCCTTTTTCTACTGCACTATTTGTAAATGTCTCAGATAAGTAGCTTGATAGTTCAGCTTTTGTATCAAATTCAGGGCAAAGATACACGTACTCAGTTCCTTTATATTCAAATGTACGTTCTGTACATGGTTTGTTTTTATAACCGTGCAGAGCACTCCAGAAATGATTGCTGGCACTAGCTGCAATTTTGACAGCATTTGCATCCGTTAGTGTTGTAGATGTTGTTTGTGCTGTAACTCCAGTGCTTAGTGTAAAGAAAATAGCGATTGATGATAAAACTAGTCCAATTTTTTTCATTTCTAACTCACTCCTAATTAATTAACTTTATTTATGTAACAATTATATGTTTTATATTTCTTTTGTTACATTTATATTACAATAAATCTGTAATAAAAGAAAGTGTTTTGTCTTTTTTTCTTAAATTTTTTTGGTTTTTTGCTAGTTTTTAAAATAGATATAGTAGTGTAATTGTAGATAAATGTTGAAATAACGGCGTTTTTAAGCGTTTTATTTCATCTAGCGTTCTTATTGTTACAAATAATATTATTTGTAACAATAATGTAATAAAATAGCTGGGATCCTTTTACTATACAGAAAAATAAAGATGAAACGATGAAAACTGTCCTTCCTTTTTTGGGGCATATTTCTTTTGTGATTTTAAGCTTTTTAGTAGAGTAGGTAAGAGGAGGTGAAATGAAATTATGAAAGCCATTATACATAGTGAGAAAAGTGGAATAGCAGGCATGAATTACAGAAATCTTCAAGAGATGTACCCTGAAAGAGGAGAAATAAAAATAAGGTTAAGAACAGCAGGTTTAAACCGAAGAGACTTGTTCGTTATGAACAATCGAAGCAAAGGAGATAAGCCGTTTATTCCAGGTTCAGACGGTGCAGGTATTATAGAAGAAGTGGGGGAAGATGTAAAAGGTTTAAAAAAAGGAATGGAAGTGATCATTAATCCAAGTCTGGAGTGGAATCGTATAGAGGACATTCCGTTTACACCTAAAATTCTAGGTGGTCCATCAAATGGAACGTTTGCGGAGTGCGTAATCATAAAAGCGGATAATGTGGTGCAAAAGCCATCTTATCTATCTTGGAAACAGGCAGGAGTTCTTTCATTATCAGCTTTAACGGCTTATAGAGCTCTATTTACAAAAGGTCAATTAAAAAAAGGAGAAGATTTACTTATTCCTGGTATAGGAAGCGGAGTCGCAACCTATGGCTTATTATTTGCAAAAGCTATCGGAGCTAACGTAACGGTCACTTCTAGAAGTAATGAGAAAAGAAAGCAAGCGCTAAAGTATGGAGCGGATTATGCGTTAGATAGTGGAAGCAGTCTAAAAGAAGAAATCAACAATAGAAAAATAGATATTATACTTGATAGTGTGGGCGCAGCTTTATTTCCCACTTATTTTGAAATATTGAAGCCCAATGGAAGAATTGTTAATTTTGGAGCAAGTTCTGGAAATGAAATTGAATTGCCTCTAAGGACCATTTTTTATCCTCAATTTAATATACTTGGTACGTCTATGGGTAGTCGGGAAGAATTCATGAAGATGATAGATTTTATAGAGAAACATCAAATTAAACCAATCGTTGATCGATTCTATCCGCTGTCAGAGGCAGTTGCAGCTTGCGAACGATTAGATCAAGGGAAACAATTTGGCAACATAGGTTTACTTATTTCAGAATAAAAAACCCCCAGCGCTAACTGGGGACTTTTTTATATAATCAAACGTTTGTTTAAATGAAAGAAATACGGTAATAACAGTTTTTTAGCGCTTTTTTATCATAACCACCAAGCCAATAAAAAGGTAACAAATCCTCCTAGTATCAAAAATCCCATACTGTATTTGAGCGTGTATTTAAACAGTTCACCTTCTTTTCCAGCCAGTCCCACTGCTCCGGCAGCGACGGCAATTGATTGAGGAGAAAGCATTTTAGCCATCACGCCGCCGGCAGTATTGGCCGCTACGAGAATAATTGGCAAGACATTAATTTGCTGAGCTGTAGTTAGCTGCAAGTTGCCGAACAGCGCATTATTTGATACGACAGACCCCGTTAGAAATACGCCAATCCAGCCAAGAAATGGAGATAAAAATGGAAAATAAGCAGCTGATGTAGCGAGCGCCAATCCAAGTGTAGAAGACTGTCCTGAATAATTTGAAATAAAAGCAAAAGCAATGACCATCATAATAGTAATAATAGGTCTTGATAATTCTTTTACGGTTTCTAAAAGAGTGGTCCATGCCACTTTTGGCGATACGTTAAGCAAGAAAACTGAAAGGATACAAGCAATAAGAATTGCTGTACCTGTTGCTGCAAATACGTCTATTTTTAAGACAGCAGCGTAAGGCGTAGGATCTTTTACTAAAGGCGCTGCTTTAATTACGTGATTGTGTAAAAATGGGACGTTAATAAGCAGGTTCATATGTTCAAGCATCGTTTTGACAAAAGAAATGCTCCAAGCCGTAACGAGTATCGTTAATAGAATAAAAGGAGACCAAGCCTTTAAAATCTGTTTTGGTGACAGGCTGAAGCTTTTAGCTGCTGCCGGGCTTGTTCGTTTAATATAAAAAGCAAGAGCAAGCAAACTCACAATAGAAGATGTGATATTTGGAAGTTCAGGGCCGATGTATGTAACAGTTAAATACTGTGTCAGTGCATAGGAAACGGCTGTGATGCTCGTTGCTTTCCATACGTCTTTTAATCCTTTTATCCCATCCATAATAAAGACAAGTAAAAAAGGGATAAGAAAAGAAATAATCGGAAGCTGTGTGCCAAGAAAATGAGCAATTTCTTTTGGATCTATGCCAGATACTTGTCCTGCGACAATGACAGGAATCCCCATGGCGCCAAACGCTCCTGAAGCTGTATTAGCAATTAAACATAGCGCCGCTGCTTTTAACGGTTTGAACCCAAGTCCAACTAGAAGCGCTGCTGTAATAGCAATTGGAGCTCCAAATCCCGCTGCCCCTTCTAAAAAAGCATTAAAGGAAAAAGCAACAAGCAGCATTTGCAAGCGCGGGTCATTGGTTATTGAAATAATAGATTGTCTGATGGTAGTAAACTGTCCGCTTTTGACAGTTAGCTTGTATAAGAACACCGCTCCGATAATAATATAGCTGATGGGCCAAAGTGCATACAGAAACCCATAGCCTGTGGCTCCTAAGACCATTGAGGCAGGCATATCATAAAAATAAATAGCAATAATCATAGAAAGAAGCACCGTAATACCGGCAGCAATATGTCCTTTTAATTTCAAAAGAGTTAAAGCAATAAAGAAAAAGATAATGGGGATGAGTGCAATTAGTGCAGAAAGCCAAATATTATCTAACGGATTATATACCTGAGTCCACGTCATATTCATACACCTCTACTACATATTTAAAACAAGGGAGCGGGGGAGTCCCCCGCAAAAATCTTTAGATGTTACACAAAAGCTCTGTCGCGAGTTTGCTTAAGAATGCTAGCAGAGTGCTCGAGCTGCTGCTGTTCGTGAGGAGTTAAATTCAATTCAATAATTTGACGCACGCCGTTTTTATTAATGATAGCTGGTACGCCAATATACACATCAGAAATACCGTATTGTCCTTCTAATAAAGCAGATACCGTTAAAATAGAATTTTCATCATCTAAAATAGCCTTGGTAATGCGTAAAAGCCCCATTGCAATTCCGTAATAAGTCGCTCCTTTTCGATTAATAATATGGTAAGCCGCATCGCGGGTTTGTTCGAATAGATGCTGCATATCCGGTTCTTTTTCAATAGCGGCAGTATTGATAAAATGTTCGAGCTTCACACCGCCAATTTGCGCGTGGCTCCAAACAGGAAATTCCGTATCTCCATGTTCCCCCATAATATAAGCGTGGACGTTGCGAGAATCTACTTCGAAATAGTCGCTTAACAAGTAGCGGAAACGAGCTGTGTCAAGAATCGTTCCTGAACCAATTACCCGTTCGTTTGGTAATCCTGATACTTTTTGTGTAACGTGTGCGAGAATATCAACTGGATTTGTTGCCACTAAAATGATGCCGTCAAATCCACTGTTCATAATATCTTTTACAATGCATTCAAAAATTTTAACGTTTTTTTCAACTAGATCTAAGCGTGTTTCCCCTGGAGCTTGATTAGCGCCCGCTGTAATAACTACTAAATCAGCGTCAGCACAGTCTTTATAATCTCCAGCCCAGATTTTCATCGGTGTGGCAAATGGCATTCCATGATTGATATCGCGTGCTTCACCTTCTGCTTTTTCTTTGTTCATATCGATTAACACTAATTCATTGGCAATACCTTGATTCACCATTGAAAAAGCGTAGCTTGAGCCAACAAAACCAGTTCCGATAACAGCAACTTTTCGTGTTTTTGGTGTAAATTGTGTTTTCATTTGTATCATCCTTTGAATTTTATTTTGTGATGTTTTTCACAATGTTAGTGTAACAAGAATAAATAGCTTCAGCTGTGATAAAAATCACACCCTTTAAAAAATAGTAAACAATTTTACAGGGCGATTTAAAAAAGGGTCCTTCTACATGAAGCGCCACATTTAGAAAGATCTTAAACGTTTAAAGTGTTGAGTAAAGGCAACTTGTTTTGCAGAAAGCTAAAGAGTTTAACATTCTCTATTTGTATGTTAGCAGCCAATAATGTTTCTATAGACCCACACGAAATCCATTTGTTACACTAAGTTTGCTTATTTTGAATAAAGGAGTGGAAGGGATGGAGAACTACTATGAGCAAGCCCAAAAAGGCGCTTGGGTTAGTATCTTATCATATATCTTTTTATCAGCATGTAAACTTATCATTGCGGGTGTCACCGCTTCCTCTGCATTAAAAGCCGACGGTCTTAATAATGTTACAGATATTATTGCATCAATTGCCGTCTTAGTCGGCTTAAAAATCTCTAAAAAACCTCGCGATAATGATCATCCCTATGGACATTCCAGAGCGGAACATATCTCTTCACTTATTGCCTCTTTTATCATGATGGTCATCGGACTAGAAGTATTGGTCGATGCGGGTCAGTCATTATTTATGGACAAATCTGAAGCGCCTAATTTACTGGCTGCTTGGGTAGGTCTTGGAGCGGCTGCTGTTATGGGGGGTGTCTACCGATATAATATTAAGCTTGCTAAAAAACTTGATAGCCAGTCTTTATATGCGGTTGCTAAAGATAATTTGTCTGATGCACTTGTGAGTATAGGGGCTGTTGTGGGAATTTTTGGCTCACAGTTCGGCCTGCCCTGGCTGGACGTGGTGGCTGCTTTTGCTGTGGGAATTATTATTTGTAAAACAGCCATCGAGATTTTTAAAGAAGCGGCTCATTCCTTAACAGACGGATTCGACGAAGAGAAGTTAGGGCACTACAAAGAAAGCATCGAGCTTGTAGAAGGTGTAAAAGAAGTAGAAGATGTGAAAGCGCGCAAGCTTGGTAATCAAGTCGTGATTGATGTAACTGTTAAAGTAGATCCCCATTTAAATGTTATCAAAAGCCATGAAATTGCTGATCAAATTGAACATATGATGAACGATGAGCATCAAATTAAAGATACGCTTGTTCATATTGAACCTGATGCATACAAAAAGCAAAAATAAGACCAGCATGTTCTTTCGTTATGAAAGGATGCGCTGGTTTTATTTTGCGGGAATTTGAAATAAATCACAAAAACTTCTTCAAAAATGAAAATGAAAAGCCGTTATTAGTAATATAAAGATTTTTGTAGAAGGGTGAGGGAATGAAGAGGTTAAGTGCAAAGCTCGTAGTATTTTTTAGTATTTTTATAGCTATTTTATTATTAGTTGTTTCAGGGGCTGTTTATCAATTTACCAAAACGCAAATAGAAAAAGATGTAGAAGTTCAGTCTCAAAGTCAAGTGAAAGAGTTAAAAGAAACCATTCATACGTACTTAGACATGTATAGTCGTTCTTTGCTGACGTATAGTGAAAACGATGTAATTGTTAATTTTGTTAAGCAGGAAGGAGATCAAACAAACCAAGAGAAAAATCCGTATTTTACATGGAACGCAGTTCAAAAAGAGTTTACACAGTTTAAAGAAAAGTATCCAAACCTAGCACTTGAATACATAGGCACTAAAAATAAAGGAATGTATTCTGTTCCTAAACAAGAGTTTGGTTCAAACTATGATCCGACTTCAAGGGTATGGTACAAACAAGCGGTAGAATCACCTAATGAGGTTATTTATACGGATCCATATGAAGATGCAGCAACAAAAAAGACGGTCGTGACAATTGCAAAGGCTATTTTAGATCCAGATACTAAAAATGTGCTGGGCGTTATAGCTACTGATTTAGACTTAGATGCATTAAAAAACATTGTAGGTAAAGCAGAAGTAAATCACGGTGGGTATGCATTTTTATTTGATCAAAATGGGACAGCGCTCGTTCATCCAACAGAAGCTGGGAAAAATTTAATGAATCAGCCATTTATGAAAAAAATGTACGAAGCAGACCGAAATAGAGATTTCATGAAGTATACCTTTCAAGGTGAAGAGAGAGTGATGGCATATGATACTCTCGAAGGGACGAATTGGAAGATAGGAAATGCCTTTATTTATAATGAAATGCTCTCAAGCGCTCATCATTTACTGACTGTTATTGTCTGGATTGCGTTAATTGGCATCTTATTATCAGTGGTGTTAACCATCTTTTTCTCAAGAATCATTACTAATCCGATTCGCCGCTTGAAAAATGAAGTAGCCAAAGTAACAGCTGGCGATTTAACGGTTCAGGTGAAGACGAAGTCAAAAGATGAAATTGGTGAGCTTACTCATTTATTTAATGATATGGTAGCCAAAATGAAAACATTGATTGGTACGGTTCAGACGTCTGTTGAGACAGTAAAAACGTCTGTTGAAGACTTGAGTGCCGTATCTGAAGAAGCAACTGCATCCAGTGAGGAAATCGGCCGGGCTATCCATGAGATTGCCAGCGGTGCCACGCAGCAAGCTTCTGACGCTGACTCTACTAATCATAAAACGATGAGTTTATCTTCGCAAATTGAAGAAGTCATTGAACAAAATGCACAGATTAATAAAATGACGATTGAAGCTGTAAGCATCAATGAAAAAGGTTTAAAACAGATGCAGCTCCTTCGCAACCAAACTACTGAATCGTCTCAAACGATTCACGCTGTTCAAGCTGTAATGGAAGAGTTAACAAATAAGATGAAAAAAATTGAATCTATTATTTTCACAATTAATAGTATTTCAGATCAGACAAATTTACTTGCATTAAATGCTAGTATTGAAGCAGCTCGTGCAGGAGAACATGGCAAAGGGTTTGCGGTAGTAGCTGAAGAAGTGCGAAAACTTGCTGAACAGTCCTCTCAGGCCACTGAACAAGTTCGCCATACGATTGCAGCGATTCAAGGGGAAGTCGCTGCTGCGCGTGAAGAATGCAACCGTACAGAAGAGCTTTCAAAGTCTCAAGACTTTGTGGTAGGAGATACAGAACGAGCTTTTCATGAAATTGCAACTACGATTGAACAAGTGGCGGCGGCTGTCGAACATGTGACAAGCAGCATGGACAGTATCGATGAGCATAAGGAAGACGTGGTAGCGGCAATTCAAAGCATAGCAGCTATTGCACAGCAATCAGCAGCGGGAACTGAAGAAATTACCGCTTCTACAGAAGAACAAATTAGAGCTATTTCTACTGTTTCTCAATCAGCTGAACATCTGCAAGAGATTAGTGAAGAATTGGCGAACTTGATTCGTCAGTTTAAAATTCAATAGAAAAAAAGAGGCTAGGACAAAAGTGTTTTAGTTAAAGGAAAATCCGAACGATGAATTGAGATTCTTGATAAAGAATTCAACTCGTTCGGATTTTTTTATTGATATGGTCAACGCAGGTTTCATGTAGGTATCTCAAGCGGTTCAGCGCACTTCTTCTATTTGTTTGCCCTTAGCTGGTTGTGTCCTAACCTCTCTTTTATGTTTAATAGGAAAACAACTTGCTGTAAGGCAAAAAGACTTGCTGAGTTGGAGGTGCAACAGCTGACACACGCTGATGTGTAAACGGGTGTATAAAAGAAAGCTTAATGGCATGTAAAGCTTGCTGCTGCTCTTTTAATCTCTTTCCTCCATAAAGAGTATCACCAAGTAATGGATAGCCGATGTGACTCATATGAACACGAATTTGGTGAGTGCGTCCGGTTTCGAGCGAAAGTTCAATAAGCGTTTCGTTTTTTGCCGTATTGCGTTTTAACACCCGATAACGTGTTTTGGCAGCTTGTCCCGTTCTAGATACTCTTCTTCTTGTAGCGTGATGACGATCGCGTCCAATGGATTCATTGATGATGCCGTCCTCTTTTTTTATGATTCCTTGGACGAGGGCAATATAAGTCCGATTAATTTTACGTTCAGCCAGCAGCTGATCAAACACAGAGCTTGCTACAAAATGCTTCGTGAATAAGATAGCACCTGATGTATCGCTGTCCAAACGGTGAACGTGTCTAGGCTTTGTTTTGAGGCCTATTTTTTGAAAATAAGCAGCTACAGCATTTAAAAGAGTTTTTTGGTCTTGCTCTGATGAAGGATGAGTATCTAGGTTTATTGGTTTGTTTACGATTAGCACGTACTCATCTTCAAACAAAATCTCTATATCAACATTGTAAGGTGTTATTTCATTAGGCTCTGCTTCAAAAAAAGGAAGTGAAACTCTATCATTTTCCTTAAGAGTGTTTCTCCATGGTAAAGGCTCACCGTTTATAAGGACATTTTTATTCATCCGAAACTGATGCAACGTTTTTTTAGGAATACGCCATTTCGTTTTTAAATAATCTTCAATTGTTTGCCCTGCATCATTTTTTGTGATTTTATCTTCTAGCCATTGGCCGTGTATACTCATATTTAATCCCTTCCTTACATACTAGTAAATATCCTTTAATCTTTTAAAAGAACTTGTAAATAATTAGGAGGAAATAACTACCTGAAGTTCTCGTTTTATGTTTATGTTATGCTAAATAAAGAGACATAAGTTAAGAGAAAAAAGGGGGGTAACCATGAAAATTGCCCAAGCAGCTCCGCCAGAAATGGAGAATTACATAGAAGAGTTGACTGAACAGCTTCGCTATGACTTGTTACCTCGGTATGTATCTGTAGATAAGCTTAATCCTGATGAATTATTAAATCCAGATTATTGTACAGACCATTTATATAATGGCTTACTCGATGAAGCATTGCAAGTCATTAGTAGCCTGCAGACAATAATTGCCGTGATTGAAGCGATTCAACATCGGCCGATTGAAGAAAGCGACTGCGAGCAATTCGAAAAAAATATTGCAATTTTAAAAAAATACGGGTTCTTATTTCCTGTTTCCATTGAGTGTTTTGCAAAAGAAAACAATTTGATTACGTATTCGTATGAATCGTTTTATAATTCATACATAAATTAAAGAAAGAGGCTGGGACAAAAGCATTTTAGACGAAGTGAAGAACGAACCATTGATCGAGATTTTTGATTAGTGGTTCGTTTTTTTGTTATGGTAAACGTAGGTTTCTTGAGGGTAGGTCTTTCTAGCAGTTGATTGGAGGGCAAGGCGGAGACTCCTGCGGGAAAAGCAGAACAGATGAGACCACACAGGAGCGTATGCGACGAGGAGGCTCAGCGCCCGCCCGCCGAAAGCAAAGTCTTGCACGGAAATCAACTGTGGTGTCATAAGCGGTTCAGCTCATGTATACTAGTTGTTCGTCTTTCAATTTGATTCATTTAGTTGTGTCTCAACTTCTTTCTTTTTATTGGCATATTTCAGATTTCAATTGGACATTCAAAAAGAGCTTGTGATATGGTCAAACTTGTATAAATACATCACAAAAAACAAATAGGAGCGAAAACATGACAAAAGCAAAATTATGTTTTATTGGTGCAGGCTTTCACGCATCAACGAACATTTATCCGTCCGTTATTGAAGCGGGAGCAGAAATTAAAGCAATTTCCACACGCAGTATGGAAAGATCAAAAGCTGCTCTTCAGCGATTTGGGAGCAGCGGTACGCCATACGATGATTATAAGAAAATGCTGAAGCAGGAAAAGTGCGACGGAGTAGTAGTTGTGGCACAGCCTGAAGATCATCCTGCTTTGGTGCTTGATTGCATTCGAGCGGGAAAAAATGTTTATGTGGACAAGCCTTTGGGGATGAATGAAAGAGAAGCAAAAGAGATTTCAGATGCTGCTAGGGAAGCTGGCGTAAAAGTAATGGTAGGTTTTATGAAGCGCTATGCACCTTGCTATATAAAACTAAAAGAGCTAATTGAAGAAGGAAACCTTGGAAACGTCCGTTCATTTCAAGCGAGGTTTGCTGTAGACAGTACCCCTTTTTGTAAAGGTGAAGAGCAGTTTATGAAGCTTGCTGCCATACATATTGTCGATCTTGTCCGTCACTTGTTCGGCGAAGTCGTTCACGTGACAGGGTTCAGAAATAATCATGGTGAGTATATTTCAAATAGTATTTCGCTGAAGTTTGAAAATGGCACGGTAGGAAGCCTGTATTTTACTGGCATGACAGCGTGGTCTCGCGAAAGCGAAAACTTATTAGTGACATTTGACAATGGCTTTGCTCTTGCTGATGAAGTAAACGCATTGACTATTCACGAATCTCAGACTTTTGATGATTTACCATGGAAGTCATTAAAAGAAAACGACCGTGTGTTTACACCTTCTGCTTCTCCAATGTCAGGAGCATATCGAGATCTTTACCTTCGTGGATTTGTTGGAGAGATGGCTCATTTCATTGAGTGTTGTACAAGTGATAAAGAACTTCTTTCCAGTGGAAGTGACAATGTAAAAACGATGAGATTATGTGATCGAATACTGTCATCTTTAATGTAAAGAAAGCTTTAAAGAAAAGAATGTACTATGAATAACTTTCTGTAAATTATGTAAATCATATTAAATAATGTTATGATTAGACAGGTCGTATAAACGAAATTGTTTACCTTTCATAAGATTACAGAACGTTTCAATCTTATTACATATGTTTAAAATTAGCCTAAATAGTTTCTTTTTACGCCTATATCATATACAATGCCCCCTAGATGATTTTTTCGAATAGCTAATAATCATTTGGGATTATGAAAGGAGATTAATCATGAAAAAACTGATGTATACATTGCTCATTGGGGTAATTGCTGCAGCTTTAACAGCATGCGGTTCAAACGATGATGCAAAGCAATCAAAAAGTGATGATCAGAAAACTGCACAAACTGAGAAGCAAAAAGAGGCTCAGGAAAAGCAGGAAAAGCAAGCAAAAAAAATGCAGAAGAAATTAGATAAACAAAAAGTAGATGAGAAGAAAACCGTAGCAGTTGTAAACGGTAAAAAAGTTTCTGGTGAAGAATATAATGCAGCCCTGGCTACATCACAAAATCAGTACCAACAAATGGGACAAGACCCAACATCTAAAGAAGCAGCTAAACAAGTAAAGCAGCAAACAATTGACAATTTAGTAGGTCAAACGCTGCTATTGCAAGAAGCTGAAAACAAAGGCTATAAAGCAACTGATGAAGAAGTAAATAAAAAGTTAAAAGAAACGAAAAAGCAGTTCAAAACAGATAAACAGTTTAAAGCGGCTTTAAAAGATGCAGGACTAACTCAATCACAATTAAAGTCTGAGCTGGCTGACAGCATTAAATATCAGCAGTACGTAGATAAAGACATCCAAACACCAGAAGTAACAGATAAAGAAATTCAAGATTATTACGATCAATTTGCAAAACAAAGCCAAAGTCAAGCAAGCGGCGGTAAAGAACAATCTCAAATGCCAAAGCTTGAAGACGTAAAGCCACAAATTAAGCAGCAGCTTGAACAACAAAAGAAACAAGAAGCATTGGAGAAAAAAGTTGAAGAACTTAAGAAAAATGCAAAAGTTGAAGTGAAGCTTTAAATACAAACGAAACGGCCCTTTAAAGGGCCGCTTTTTTGTTATGTACATTTATTGCTTCTTGTCAGTAAAAAGGGGTGCGTGAAAGATTTTATTGTATTTTGACTTATAAGGTAAAAAGTGTTCTGATGGTTTGCCTTTCATCCTATACTTTTCTTATATAGATATAAGAGAAATTGGGGGAGTCGATAAATGAAAAAGGTGGCTGTTTTTTTTGTTGGACTTGTTTTTTTACTCGCGGGGATGGGCCTGACAGGCAATGCGTCTGCGGCGTCAAATCAACTTATTATTATTAACAAATCTACTAACACCCTTGCTTTTTATGATGGAGGAAAATTAGTAAGGACGTTCAAAGTTGCGACAGGGAGGCAGATGAGTTATACACCAGAGGGTACCTTTAGCATTGTGAATAAAATTAAAAACCGGCCTTATTATAAAGACAACATTCGGGGAGGAGATCCTAGGAATCCCCTAGGTGATCGCTGGCTAGGATTAAATGCGCGCGGAACATATGGAACGACGTATGCTATTCATGGAAATAATAATCCAAGTTCTATCGGGACTTACGCAAGTTCAGGGTGCATTCGTATGTATGATGAAGAGGTACGCTGGCTGTTTGACCGCGTTCAAACCGGTACAAAAGTGGTTATTGGTCAATTTCATTCTCAAAGTTTTGATTCAATCGCTGTTAAAAACAAATACAAAGTAAGCAGTGCTTCAGTCGCCCAGAATCTTTGTAAAACGAAAAAGCTCTCAAAAGGCCAAATTGGTTTTGTAACGATTCAATCACCGATGGTTTTGTTAAAAGAAGAAAAAGGAAAATGGGTAAAGATTCGTACGTTAAATCGCGGTGAACGATATAATGTATATAAAATAAATGGCATTAAAGTCTCTTTAGGACCAGGATTTATTGAAAATTATCCTAATAAAAAAACATCCATAAAATTAGATATTTGCAAATAGAAAATGAGGCTGAGACAAAAGTATTTTAGCCTAAGTGAAAAACGAACCATTGATCAAAATATTTGATTCGTGGTTCGTTTTTTTATTATGGTGAACGTAGGTTTCATCTGTTTTGTTCCTTCTAGCAGTTGATGGGAGGGCAAGGCGAAGACTCCTGTGGAAAGCGAAGTCTTGCACGGAAATCAACAGCGGTGTGACAAGCTATTCATACGAGCTAATGCATCCATTTGTTCGTCTTTAGATTGGATTTACTTCGTTATGTCTCAACCTCATTTTTTGAATTTTTAATAATGTTTATTATAATAAAAAACAGGGAAACTAATTGCCTAATGAAGAGAGAGAAAGGGTTGTTTTAGCGTATGTCTACAATAGATTTATCAAAATTTGAGAAAAAAATGATTATTCGTAACATCAAACCGGACGATATAGATGAAATTTTAGCACTTCAAAAGCTATCATTCCCGGGAATGGATCCGTGGAAAAAAGAACAGCTTGAAAGTCACCTGGCCATTTTTCCAGAAGGACAAATATGTGCAGAGTACGACGGGGAAATTATCGGATCTTGTTCAAGCTTGATTGTGAACTTTGATGAGTACGATGATCAGCATACGTGGGACGATATTACAGACGAAGGATACATTACAAATCATAACCCGGAAGGCTACAATCTTTATGGGATTGAAGTAATGGTTCATCCAAAGTATCGCGGCATGAAAATAGGACGCCGCTTATATGAAGCGCGTAAAGATTTAGCACGTGAATTGAACCTGAAAAGTATCATCATCGGAGGAAGAATTCCGAATTACCATAAGCATTCAGTTGAAATGTCGCCTAGAGAATATGTAGAGCAAGTTATTCATCATAAAATTTATGATCCAGTGCTATCTTTTCAGCTAATGAACGGATTTACGCTTATGCGTATAAACCCTGGTTATCTTCCTGATGATCTAGCTTCTAATAAGTATGCAACGCTGATGGAATGGAACAACGTAGATTACGTTCGCCGTTCAAAACGCCATTTTAAAACGTCATTCCCAGTGCGTATTTGTGTTGTTCAGTATATGATGAAACAGATCAATTCATTTGAAGAGTTTGCGACACAGGTAGAATATTATACAGATGTTGCTTATGATGCAAAAGCCGACTTCTGCGTATTCCCGGAAATTTTCACAACTCAGCTAATGTCTTTCTTGAATGAAAAGATCCCAAGCAAAGCGGTTCAGCGCGTAGCAGAATATACGGAAGAGTACATTGAGCTATTCACTAACTTAGCGGTTAAATATAACGTAAATATTATTGGAGGATCTCACTTCGTCGAAGAAGATGATGGAGATATTTTTAATATTGCCTATCTATTCCGCCGAGATGGAACAATTGAAAAGCAGTACAAAGTGCATATTACACCTAATGAAAGAAAATGGTGGGGAATTAGCCCAGGAGACAAAGTTGAAGTGTTTGATACAGATTGCGGTAAAATTGCGATCCAAATTTGCTATGACATCGAATTTCCAGAGCTTGCTCGTATTGCTACCGATAAAGGTGCAAATATTATTTTTACACCATTCTGCACGGAAGACCGTCAAGGCTATCTGCGCGTAAGATACTGCTCTCAGGCGCGCGCAATCGAAAACCAAATTTATACGGTTATCGCAGGTACAGTTGGAAACCTGCCTGAAACAGAAAACATGGACATTCAGTACGCTCAGTCTGCTATTTTTGCACCTTCTGACTTTGAATTTGCACGAGACGGCATTGTAGGAGAATGTAATCCTAATATTGAAATGGTAGTTATTGGAGACGTAGATTTAGAAATTCTTCGCCGCCAGCGTCAATCAGGAACGGTTCGTCAATTAAAAGACCGACGCCACGACGTTTACAATATTAAATATAAAAAATAACGCAGTTTCTAAAAACATCATGCAAATGCATGGTGTTTTTTATTTCAACTTTTGCCATAATAAAAGCTATTACAATGAATTTTGTGGACTAACCATGGAAAAGAGGGGAAAACATGAGTTTTCATGGACAATCGGTATTACCCGCTGTTCGAGATATGAAGCAATTGGAAAAATTTTTAGTAAGTAATTATGAGTACGGAGTTCTTTTAGACAATCAAGTGGGCATGCTAAAAGGAATTATGAAAGAGGTTCATAAGCATGAAAAGAAGCTAATCATTCATTTAGATTTAATTCATGGCTTAAAGCACGATGAGTATGCGGTTGATTTTTTGTGTCAGGAGTTTAAGCCTGCGGGGATTATTTCGACAAGAACAAACGTCATTTTAAAAGCTAAACAAAGAGGGATTTATGCCATTCAACGGGTCTTTTTATTAGATAGCACGGCTTTGAAGAAAAGCTACGAGTTAATGAAGAAAGTAAAACCCGATTATATTGAGCTTCTTCCTGGAATTGTGCCCACTTTAATCCAAGAAGTCAAAGCTGAAACAGGCATTCCAGTGTTAGCTGGAGGTTTAATACGAACCGAAAAAGAAGTTCGTAACGCTTTAGGAGCCGGGGCTTCTGCTGTTACAACATCAAATAGAGAACTGTGGAGTATTTCAACTTAAAAAAACTGTTTGACAACGCTTTCATCATCTAGTAAACTTCTAGATAAGTTAATAGATGTGAGGGAGAATAGGAGATCCACAGTATAGCCTTTTAATGATTTTATTAGGGGGATGTATTGTGGATTTTCTTATTTTCATTTTAATCGTTTTCATACAAAGGGGAGGTTATTTATATGCAAGCATTCTTAGGAGAAATAATTGGAACAATGATTTTAATTATCCTTGGCGCTGGTGTATGTGCGGGCGTCAATTTAAAAAAATCGTTTGCTGCTAATTCAGGATGGATCGTTATCACAATGGGATGGGGAATGGCAGTAGCGATGGCAGCATATGCGGTTGGTAATATGAGTGGGGCACATTTAAATCCAGCGTTAACCGTAGCGCTTGCTATTACAGGTGATTTTCCATGGTCACAAGTACCGATGTACATCTTAGCTCAGTTTATTGGAGCCATTCTTGGTGCAACAGTTGTTTATTTACACTATCTTCCACACTGGAAAGAAACAAAAGATGCTGGTACAAAATTAGGCGTATTCGCAACGGGGCCAGCAATTGCTAATCCATTTGCAAACGTTTTAAGTGAGGCAATTGGAACGTTTGTATTAGTCGTAGGAATCTTAGCAATTGGAGCAAATAAATTTACAGATGGATTAAATCCTTTAGTAGTAGGATTTTTAATCGTAAGTATTGGTTTATCATTAGGAGGAACAACAGGCTATGCCATCAACCCTGCTCGTGATTTAGGACCTCGTATTGCTCATGCTATCTTGCCGATACCTGGCAAAGGCAGCTCGAACTGGAAATATGCTTGGGTGCCAGTAGTGGGTCCTTTAGTAGGCGGATCAATCGGGGCAGTATTTTACCAAGCGGCATTTTTAAATAAAATGTCAAGCAGCTTATGGGTTGTTTTAAGTCTAGCGCTGATTGTTTTAGCAGTTATCTACGCTGTTTCCAAACAAAAGGAAGCACAGATTCAATCAGCAGTAGTACCGAAAAAATGAATGCCCTTTACCATCTAACTATGTACAATAAAGAAACGACACTATACAGAGAATAGGGGATATTGATATGGAAAAATTTATTTTATCTTTAGACCAAGGAACAACAAGCTCACGAGCAATGTTATTTAATAAAAAAGGTGAAGTTGTACATGTAGCTCAAAAAGAGTTTACACAGTACTTTCCAAAACCAGGCTGGGTAGAGCATAATGCCAGTGAAATTTGGGGTTCTATCTTAGCAGTTATCGCATCTTGTTTATCTGAGTCAGGTGTTCATGCAGATCAAATCGAAGGAATTGGGATTACCAATCAGCGTGAAACAGCAGTAGTATGGGAAAAAGCAACAGGGAAGCCGGTGTACAATGCAATTGTATGGCAGTCTCGACAAACGTCTGGTATTTGTGAAGAATTAAAAGCAAAAGGATTAAACGATACGTTCCGCGACAAAACGGGATTATTAATTGATGCATACTTCTCTGGAACAAAAGTGAAGTGGATTTTAGATAACGTAGAAGGTGCACGTGAAAAAGCAGAAAACGGTGAATTGTTATTCGGAACAATTGATACATGGTTAATTTGGAAGCTATCAGGCGGAAAGGCGCATGTAACGGATTACTCAAACGCATCCCGCACGCTTATGTTCAATATCTACGATTTAAAATGGGATGATGAACTGCTAGATATCTTAGGGGTACCGAAATCAATGCTTCCAGAAGTGAAGCCTTCTTCTGAAGTATACGCTCATACAGTAGACTATCATTTTTTTGGTAAAAACATTCCAATTGCTGGAGCAGCAGGGGATCAGCAAGCCGCTTTATTTGGACAAGCTTGCTATGAAAAAGGAATGGCGAAAAACACCTATGGAACAGGCTGCTTTATGCTCATGAATACGGGTGAAAAAGCAGTTAAGTCCGATCACGGCTTGTTAACTACATTAGCATGGGGGATTAACGGCAAAGTAGAATATGCGCTTGAAGGGAGTATTTTTGTAGCAGGATCTGCTATTCAGTGGCTTCGCGACGGTTTAAGAATGTTTAAAAATGCGGCTGAAACTGAAAACTATGCAACGCGAGTAGAGTCTACAGACGGCGTATATATTGTGCCAGCTTTCGTAGGACTTGGAACACCTTATTGGGATAGCGATGTACGGGGAGCGATGTTTGGATTGACTCGCGGTACAAAAAAAGAACACTTTATCCGTGCAACGCTTGAATCACTAGCTTATCAAACAAGAGATGTATTAAGTGCGATGGAAGCAGATTCTGGAATTACATTAAAAACATTGCGTGTAGATGGGGGAGCAGTTAAGAATAATTTCTTAATGCAGTTCCAAAGTGATATGTTAAACGTTCCGGTTGAACGTCCTCAAGTGAATGAAACAACGGCTCTTGGGGCAGCATATTTAGCGGGTCTTGCGGTCGGCTACTGGAAAGATTGCGATGAAATTGCGAAGCAGTGGAATATGGAAAAATCTTTCGAACCAAATATGGAAGAAGAAAAGCGTGAAGAATTATATAGCGGCTGGAAAAAAGCCGTACATGCAACAATGGCTTTTAAGTAATTATTTGATGAAAACACTTTAATTAAAAGCGCATGTATGATATAATTTAATCAAGTTAATAAATTGGTTGGAGAATCGGAGAGACCACAGATCCATATGTAGACATACTATATATGTGATTTGTGGTCTCTCTTTTTTGCATATTGGAAAATTTTTATATCTTTAAAAATTGAAAGGAGAATGACGTATGTTTTCAAGTCAAACACGTTCGAATAAATTGGTAGACATGACACAAAATCAATATGATTTACTAGTAATTGGTGGGGGGATTACTGGGTCAGGTATTGCGCTTGATGCGACTCATCGAGGCATGAAAACGGCATTAGTTGAAATGCAGGATTTCGCAGCAGGAACATCTAGTCGTTCAACGAAGCTTGTTCACGGCGGTCTACGCTATTTAAAACAGTTTGAAGTTAAAATGGTAGCCGAAGTTGGTAAAGAACGTGCCATCGTATATGAAAATGGCCCTCATGTAACGACTCCGGAGTGGATGCTGTTACCTTTCCATACGGGTGGAACATTCGGTAAGTTCTCAACTTCAATTGGACTGCGCGTATATGATTTTTTAGCTGGTGTAAAACGCTCAGAGCGCCGCAAGATGTTTAGCGCAGAAGAAACGCTTAGCCGCGAGCCATTGGTGAAATCTAAAGATTTAAAAGGCGGCGGTTACTACGTTGAATATAAAACAGATGATGCACGTTTAACGATTGAAGTAGCTAAGGAAGCTGCCGCAAGAGGAGCAGACTTAGTCAATTACACAAAAGTGGAAAACTTCATCTACGATAAAGGAAAAGTAGTAGGGGCTGTTGTTCGCGATCAGCTTACGAATAAAGAATATAATATCTATGCGAAAAAAATCGTTAACGCTGCAGGTCCATGGGTGGACACGCTGCGTGAAAAAGATAATTCAAAAAAAGGCAAGCAGCTTCAATTAACAAAAGGAATTCACTTAGTTATTGATCAAGAGCGCTTTCCGTTAAAACAAGCCATTTATTTTGATACACCTGATGGACGTATGGTATTTGCAATTCCGCGTGATGGAAAAACATACGTAGGCACAACAGACACGGTCTATAAAGAAGACGCTAGACATCCGCGTATGACTGTAAAAGACCGTCAATATGTTATTGATGCGATTAACTATATGTTCCCAACGGTTGATATTACAGTAGACGACGTAGAATCAAGCTGGGCGGGTGTTCGTCCACTTATTCACGAACAAGGAAAAGATCCTTCTGAAATCTCGCGTAAAGATGAAATCTGGACATCAGAATCAGGTTTAATTACAATCGCTGGAGGGAAATTAACTGGGTACCGTAAAATGGCTGAAATTGTCGTAAATCGCGTAGCTGAAGATTTTAAAGCAGAAGGACGCGAATTTGAAAGCTGTCAAACTAAACATTTACCGATTTCTGGAGGTAATGTAGGCGGTTCAGGTGGGTTCCCAACGTTTGTAGAGCAAAAAGTCAAAGAAGGCATCAAACTAGGGTTATCACGTGACGCTGCTGAAAAGCTTGTGAAACGCTACGGCTCAAACGTAGATAAAGTATACCGCTACATGATTGAACGTCCGGATCAGCTAAAAAACAGCGACCTTCCAGCTAGTGTATTTTTGCAAATTCAATATGGCATAGAAGAAGAAATGGTTTCAAAACCAGTGGACTTCTTCATTCGACGTACGGGCGCTTTATTCTTTGATATCAACTGGGTAAGAAGCTGGAAAAAACAAGTGATTGCTCATATGGCCGAAGAGTTAAAATGGACGCCTGAGCAAACAAAAGCTTATACGGATGAATTAGAACAGCACCTTCATGACGCAGTTGTACCAGTAGATGAAAAAGTTAACCGTATGACAGGTATTTCATGATAAAATAAAAAAGTACCTCAAAATTTGTCAATACAGCCATAAGATAATAGCAGGAAGTCAAATTTTGACGAAGAAATATAATATGACTGTTAAAAAAAGAGAAAGACGATTACTCGTTTTTCTCTTTTCATACATATTTACATCTATATAAGGGGGCTTTTTTTTATGAGTTGGAAAGAAACATATACATCTTGGATTAATCATCCAAATTTAGATCCTGAATTACGTCAAAATTTAGACGCAATCAAAGGTGATGAAAAACAATTAGAAGATAGTTTTTACAAAACATTGGAATTTGGAACAGGCGGAATGCGTGGGGAAATTGGAGCGGGTACAAACCGTATGAATGCGTATACAATCAGAAAAGCTTCCGAAGGCTTTGCTGAGTACATTAAACAAGCTGGCGAAGAAGCTATTAACCAAGGAGTAGTCATTGCGTATGATTCTCGCCACAAATCCCCTGAATTTGCAATGGAAGCAGCAAAAACATTAGCAAGTCACGGAATTAAAACGTATGTATTTGAAGAGCTAAGGCCAACACCTGAACTTTCATTTGCAGTGCGTGAGTTAAACGCATTCGGAGGTATTGTTATTACAGCGAGCCACAATCCTCCTGAATATAATGGATACAAAGTATATGGTCCAGACGGTGGTCAGCTGCCGCCAAAAGAAGCTGATGAACTAGTTGGCTTTGTAAATGCTGTGGAAAATGAACTTACATTAGCTGTTCAATCTGAAGCGGAGCTAAAAGAAAAAGGTCTTATTGAAATGATTGGTTCAGCGATTGACGAAGCATACAATGAGAAACTAAAAACGATTTTAATTAATCCAGAGCTAGCTTCTGAAACAGGTAAAGACTTAAAAGTGGTTTTTACACCTCTACATGGTACAGCTAATAAGCCAGTTCGCAACGCGCTTCAATCCATCGGTTACGAAAATGTCACGGTTATTGAAGAACAAGAACTTCCTGATCCAAATTTCTCGACGGTTAAATCTCCGAATCCTGAAGAACCGGCTGCATTTGAATATGCTGTTCGTAAAGGAAAAGAAATTGATGCAGATATCTTAATCGCAACGGATCCAGATGCAGACCGTTTGGGAATTGCTGTAAAAGATCCAAGCGGCGAATATACGTTATTAACAGGAAACCAAACGGGTGCTTTATTGCTTCACTATTTGCTTTCTCAAAAGAAAGAAAAAGGCGTGCTGCCTGCTAATGGCGTTGTGTTAAAAACGATTGTAACGTCAGAAATCGGCACACAAATTGCTCGTTCATTTGGACTGCAAGTTGTTGACACTCTAACAGGTTTTAAATTTATCGGTGAAAAAATTAAGCAATATGAGCAAACGGGCGAGTGTACATTCCAATTCGGTTATGAAGAAAGCTACGGCTATTTAATTGGTGACTTTGCTCGTGACAAAGACGCTGTACAAGCAGCCATTCTAGCAGTAGAAGCTTGTGCTTATTATAAAAAGCAGGGCATGACGCTATATGAAGCGCTTCAGCAAGTGTTTACTAAATATGGTTTCTATCGTGAAGGTCTGAAATCTTTAACGCTTAAAGGAAAAGAAGGATCTGAGCAAATTCAGCATATTTTGGCTACATTTAGAAATGAACCTCCTACTGACATTGCAGGATTAAATGTTTCAGTTGTAGAGGATTATACATTAAGTGAGCGTCAGCATATTAAAGCAGGAAAAGTAGAAGAAATTACATTACCAAAATCAAACGTATTAAAATATATCTTAGAAGACGGTTCTTGGTTCTGCCTTCGTCCGTCTGGTACAGAGCCAAAGGTGAAGTTCTATTTTGGCGTCGTGTCAGAAGATGAAGCAACGAGCATTGCCCATTTAGAAGCTGTACAAACAGCTGTAATGGGTGAAGTAGAACGTGTATTAGATAAAGTGAAAACGGTATAAAAGTAAAGCCTGCTCAAACTTGAGCAGGCTTCTTTTATGATACTTTATTTGATTGCGTATTTGACAAATACGAAGAAGATCGTAGGGCTTTATAAATTCTCGGAGCAAGCATAGCCCCAAGAACAGTAAAAATAAGATCCTTTACCGCAAACCACGACATAATCTTCCAAGCGGCTGCATATGTCATTGCAGGAGCTTCAAGCCAGTAATTAACCGCTACATACATATACGTAGTACCAATTAAATAAATAACGGCAATACCAACTAGCGATGAAATTAAAAAAATAGAAAAAGTTGGCTTGCCGCGCATCTCCATAATTTTTCCTGTGATAAATGCTGCTACGATATAAGAAAGCAAAAAGCCGCCGGTGCTTCCAAATAAAATACCAATTCCTGCTTTAAATTGAGCAAATACCGGGGCGCCGGCAATGCCAATTAATACGTATACAATCATCGAAATAGAACCCATTCGACTCCCAAGTAAAAGTCCTGCTAATATAACAAAAAAAGGCTGAAGTGAAAGAGGCACGCCGCCTACTTGTAAAAAAGGTGCCCAAGAAGTAATGTTTGCACCAATAGCCATAAGAGCCGCAAACATACCGGCTAGCGTTAAATCTAATGTGCGAAACCTTTTATTAGTACTCATATATGTTCCTCCCAGTATGTACTGAAATATCTTAGCGTATGTACTGAAGATTGTACGTCGAATTCACTTTTATGTCAACGATAAAAATAAATATGTTTACATATATTATTTGATGTTTTTTGAAATAAAGTATGCATATTTTTAGTGCAACATAAAAAAATAAAGAAGGGAATTCATCCCTTCTTTGTCCAAGTGTGTGTATCAAAAATACTAGTACAATGATTCTTCCAGAAGCTCCGGGTTGTGCTCCGAATATTCCGTTGCATGATCAATGTAGCGTAGTAAAGAATAAAGCTCTTCTTGAATGATGCGGTAGTTTCGTTCAAAATTGTAGGCGTGCAAAAAATGTTCAATCTTTTTTGAAAGAAAATCGTCGTCTGTTCGAACCATTAAAATTAATAAGTTATCCCATTGTGAACGGTGTGTGTAATATAAAGCTCGATCATAATCAATTACATCCATTAATAACGTTCCTCCTTTTGAGGAGTTGAAATTAGTGTATGATATTTGCGGGAATTCTTACGCTGTAAATGTTGGGCAAAAGACCAGTGCATAATTAAAAGAGGTTGTAGTCATTATGCAAGAAGAATAAACGTACAGCACCGGATAAATGATAAGAAAGGCAAAGAATGATGCAGCATAACAGTTATATTACATCCATTATTTAAGACAACTAAATAAAAATCCCCTTTTCTTGAAAAAATAAAGCTTCTTTTTGATGAAAACACATGAATTGACATGTTTGTACATAGATTGAAGTAAGGAGTGAAAGGGGGAGCTGTCGTGAAAGAAGCAGATTATAAGCAATTATACCGTGCGATTGATGAAATTACGGAAATAGCTAGCGGTTTCGGCTTAGATTTTTATCCGATGCGCTATGAAATTTGCCCGGCAGATATTATTTATACGTTTGGGGCATATGGGATGCCAACTCGTTTTTCACATTGGAGCTTTGGAAAACAATTTTACAAAATGAAATTACACTACGATCTTGGATTGAGTAAAATTTATGAATTAGTTATCAATTCAGATCCTTGTTATGCATTTTTATTGGATTCCAATGCGCTTATTCAGAATAAATTAATTGTAGCTCACGTGTTAGCCCACTGTGACTTCTTTAAAAATAACAGCCGTTTTGCCAACACTAAACGGGATATGGTAGAAAGTATGGCAGCGACCGCTGATCGAATTAAAGAATACGAAGTAAAGCACGGTAAGCGTGAAGTAGAAAAGTTTTTGGATGCTGTCCTATCGATTCAGGAACATATTGATCCGTCCCTTATGCGTGCCAAGCTTTCTTGGAGCATAGATGATGTAGAATCATCGGAAGAAGAAATCATTTCTCCTTACGATGATTTATGGAATTTGGATTATAAAGAAAAGAAAAAACCAAAACCTCCAAAGTCTTTTAAAAAATTTCCGCCTCAGCCTGAAAAAGACATCTTATTATTTATCGAAGAATACAGTCCTTATTTAGAGGATTGGCAGCGGGATATTTTAACGATGATGCGAGAAGAAATGCTTTATTTCTGGCCGCAGCTTGAAACAAAAATTATGAATGAAGGCTGGGCTTCTTTCTGGCATCAGCGCATTATTCGAGAAATGGACTTAACGAGTGATGAAGCGATAGAATTCGCCAAGCTAAATGCAGGGGTTGTGCAGCCGTCTAAGACGGGAATCAATCCATATTATTTAGGATTAAAAATCTTTGAAGACATTGAAGAACGCTACAATAATCCAACAGAAGATATGATTCGCCGGGGCGTGGAGCGCGGATCAGGAAGAGAGAAGATGTTTGAGGTACGTGAGGTTGAATCAGATATTTCCTTTATCCGCAATTACTTAACAAAAGATTTAGTCATGCGGGAGGATATGTACTTATTCCAAAAACAAGGAAAAGACTATAAAATCGTCGATAAAGAGTGGACAGAAGTTAGAGATCAGCTTGTTAATATGCGCGTAAACGGCGGATTTCCTTACATCACAGTAACCAATGGAGACTATTTAAAAAATGGAGAGCTCTATTTAAAACACTGGTATGAAGGAATTGAATTAGATGTCAAATACTTAGAAAAAGTGGTACCGTACGTTCATCAGCTTTGGGGCCGCCCCGTTCATTTAGAAACGGTAATGGAAGGCAAGCCAATCGCCTTTACGTATGATGGAAAAACAGTGCATAGAAAACATTTGTAAAAAAGAAGACCGCTTAAACAGCGGTCTTTTTGGGCTTCTGTAACTTATCCATATAAATTGAAAAAATAAAATTACTATGCAATAATCGAATGAGAATTACTTTCATTTAGAGAGGGAGATAAGATGTTTGTTGTAAACGCAAGTTTTGAAACAGAAAAGAAATTTGAAGAACAGCTCAAGCAAAAAGCTAAGAAAAACAAAATAGAAATTGAGGCAGCCAAAGGAAATTTATCGTTCGAATGCTGGAAAAAAGATTCCGCAGATAAAGTTGAATATGTCTTTGTATCCAAGTGGGAAGACAAGCAGTTCTTTCAAGCGTGGATCTCAAGAGAAGAACATGTGAACGAACATAAAGAAGCGAATAAAAAGAAAACGAAAGCATGTTCTGAAGCTATGGAAATCAAGAAAACGCTGCGCTTTTATGAGGCGGTAGAAGAGGACATTCTTTCCTAAAAAAGCATGCTTGACTTTCATAAATGTTGTAACTATAATGATTACAACAAAATAGGAGTGAGAGCAATGAAAATTAGCAGTCGATTCACCGTGGCCGTTCACATACTGTCTTTAATTAAAGTAGATAGCAGTCATCCTAGTACTTCAGAGTGGATTGCTAGCAGTGTAAATACAAATCCTGTTGTTATAAGACGAGTAATTGGGATGTTAAAGAAAGCTGGACTCGTGGGTGTAAAAGCCGGAGCTGGCGGAGCTTATCTATTGAAAGATTTAGAAGAGATAACGTTGTTAGACGTTTACCGAGCGGTGGCGGCAGTGGAAGAAGGAGAATTGTTTCAAATGCATGAAAATCCGAATGTGGAGTGTCCTGTAGGAGCCAATATTCAAAGTGTCCTTGAATTGATTTTAAAACGTTCTCAAGATGCCATGGAACAAGTCTTAGCCGATGTGACCATGAAAGAATTAGTGACGGATTTAATAGTAAAAATAGATGCATAATAACATGCTTCTGTTCGTAAAAAAACGGAGAAACCTAGGTTTCTCCGTTTTTTTATAGCTTCACAATTGTTCGTCCTCGAGCTTGTCCTTTTAATAAAGTCGGAAGTACCTCAGGGAGCTGTTGTAGTGAAATTTCCTGCTGAATGAAAGGTTCGAAGCTTTCAGGCTTAAAGTCATTAGCGAGTCTATTCCAAATCTCTTTTCGAGTAGGCATTGGACAGTAAACAGAATCGATACCTAATAAATTAATTCCTCTTAAAATGAAGGGAAAGACGGTTGTTGGCACTTTGCCTCCAGCTGTTAGCCCGCTGACAGCTACAGAGCCTCCGTACTGAATTTGACTGAGAACAGAAGCTAGAGGCTCTCCACCCACAGGATCCACCGCAGCGGCCCATTTTTGCTTGCCTAATGCTTTTAATTTGCCGTTATAAACATCTTCACGGGCTACAATAGAGGAAGCGCCAAGCTCTTTCAAATAAGCTGCTTCCGAGCTTTTTCCCGTACTTGCTTCTACTTTGTAGCCTAATTTTGAAAGAATGGCAACCGCAAAGCTTCCTACACCTCCCGTAGCGCCTGTTACAAGCACAGAGCCATTAGATGGACTAGTATGGTTTTCCTCTAAGCGATGCACAGATAAAGCAGCTGTAAAGCCAGCTGTTCCGATAATCATTGCTTCTTTTAACGTTAAATTTTCAGGAAGAGGGACGATCCATTCGCTGCGTATGCGCGCATACTCACTATAGCCTCCAAAGTGTGATACGCCAATGCCATAGCTTGTTGCGATGACACGATCTCCTTCTTTAAAATCAGGGCTGTCAGAAGATACAACAACTCCTGCTAGGTCGATTCCTGGGACAAATGGATAGCTTGTCACAATATTGCCGTTTGCGATGCTTGCTAAGCTATCTTTATAATTCACCCCTGAATAATGAACGCGAATAAGGACATCGCCTTCTGGCAAATCGTTTAGCGTCAGTTCTTGGACGGACGCCTCCACTTGGTCTTCACTTTTTTTATCTACTACTAATGCTGAGAACGATTGTTCCATTTTATTTCTCCTTTCTATACTGAGATGTATACATCTATACATAGATTACCTTACTTCTATACCCATTATAGAAAATAGTAAAAGAAGTTCATAATACTTTGATTACGAAAGAGATCATTTCATTATAAAATAGCGGTATAGCTATTACGTAGCAATACATAGGAAAGAGGAGAAGAGAAATGAGCACAAATGTATATTTTAACCATGATGCAGGCATCGATGATTTAGTATCGCTTTTTTTACTGCTGCAAATGGATGATGTAAAAGTAACGGGAGTATCTGTCATTCCCGCTGACGGATATCTAGAGCCAGGTATCAGCGCAAGCCAAAAGATTATTGATCGTTTTGGAAATTATGATATCGAGGTAGCTAAATCTACTTCACGCGGTATGAATCCATTTCCAAAAGAGTGGCGCATGCATACGTTTTATGTGGATGCGCTGCCGATTTTAAATGAAAAAGGGGAAGTACAAACAGAAATAAGTCAGCTGCCTGCTCATGATCATTTAATTGAAACATTGCAGCACACAGACGGAACAACGACTTTATTATTTACAGGACCGTTAACTGATTTAGCAAGAGCACTTGAAAAAGCGCCGGAAATAGAAGAGAAAATTGACAAGTTAGTATGGATGGGCGGTACATTTCAAGAGGTAGGAAACGTGCAAGAGCCCGAACACGATGGAACGGCGGAGTGGAATGCTTTTTGGGATCCAGAAGCAGTAGCGAAAGTATGGGAAAGCAAAATTAAAATTGAGATGGTTGCTTTAGAAAGCACGAATCAAGTTCCTTTAACGCCCGCTATTCGTCAAATGTGGGCTTCACTTCGAAGATATGAAGGAGTAGACTTTGTAGGGCAGTGCTACGCGGCCTGCCCGCCGCTTGTGCACGTTGAAACCAATTCAACATATTACTTGTGGGATGTACTCACGACAGCATTTACAGGGAATTCAACACTTGTGAAGGTAAAAACCGTTTCGAGTATTGTGCATACAGAAACACCGAGCCAAGGAAGAACAGAAATTTCTGAAGAGGGACGACCTGTAGACGTCGTATATGATGTCACAGCTGAAGCATTCTTTACGTACATTACAGATTTAATGAAAAAAGCAGTAGCCAAATAAAGAAAAAGGTTGCACATGAAAGTGTGCAACCTTTTTAATGAATCATATTCAAGAATTGACGTGTCCGCTCTTGTTGAGGATTTGAAAATATTTGATCCGGTGTACCTCTTTCCATAATGACACCTTGATCCATAAAAATAACTTCATCTGCTACTTCACGGGCAAAGCGCATTTCGTGAGTTACCACCACCATCGTCATTCCTTCTTTTGCCAAGTCTTTCATCGCTTGAAGAACATCTCCTACAAGCTCAGGATCTAGAGCTGAAGTAGGCTCATCAAACAGCATAACTTTTGGGTCCATCGCCATTGCTCTGGCGATGCCAACACGCTGTTGTTGTCCGCCAGACAGCTGGAAAGGATAAAAGTCAAGCTTATCTCCTAAGCCAACTCGTGTTAATAATTCTTTCCCTCTTTTTTCTGCTTCTTGAGTAGAAACACCTTTTACAATTACAGGACCTTCCATAACATTTTCAAGCGCACTTTTATGAGGAAACAAGTTATAGTTTTGAAAGACCATACCTGTTAGGCTTCGAAATGAAGTAATGTCTTTTTTACGAACAGGCTTGGTGAAATTCATGCTTTTTTTATCAAGTTCAATCGTGCCGTGTGTTGGGATTTCTAAAAGATTTAAGCAACGTAAAAAAGTAGTTTTACCGGATCCAGAAGGGCCGATTAATACAATTACCTTGCCCTGTTCAACTTCTAAATCAATCCCTTTTAATACTTGCAAATCACCGAATGATTTATGCAAATTTTTGATATTAATCATATAAAAAACTCCTTTAGCTACTCGAAACGGTTATTTAGATACGTAACGATCTAGTCTTATTTCAATGCGTCCTTGGATAATGGATAAGATTGTACACATAATCCAGTATAAGAGCGCTGCTTCACTATAAAGAAGTAGAAATTCATAGTTAGTCGAAGCAATTTCTTGAGCTTTACGGAACATCTCAGAAACAAGAATAAGCGATGCAAGTGACGTATCTTTAATAAGGCTAATAAAAGAGTTAGATAATGGCGGAATCGATACACGTGCTGCTTGCGGTAAAATAATCCGTCTTAACGCTTGGGAATAGGTCATACCAAGTGAGTAGCCAGCTTCCCACTGTCCTTTAGGAATAGATTGAATCGCTGCTCGGATAATTTCAGATGCATACGCACCTACACTTAATGAAAACCCAATAACAGCAGAGATAAATGGGTCAATTGTTATATCTAAATTGGGTAAGCCGTAGAAAATAATAAATAATTGCACAAGCAGCGGTGTACCTCGAATAATCGATACATAGATGCGCGCAATTATATTTAAAATCTTTATAGATGATAAACGAGCCAAGGCTGTTAAGACAGCTAAAATGATACCGAGTACAAACGTGATTAATGTTAGTGGAATAGAATATTGAATAGCTCCCTTTAGCATTGGTAAGAGAGATGATTGAGCGATTGAAATCAATTGATTCAATCGCTCTCCATCAGGAAAAATATTATTTAGGAGAAACATCTTCGCCAAACCATTTCTTAGAAATTTTTGCGTATGTTCCGTCTTTTTTCATATCTTTTAATGCTTTGTTTACTTCATCCACTAACTTACCGCTGTCTTTTCTAAACATAAAGCCGCTTGCAGCACCATCGGATTTTTCATCTGCGATTTTGATAGGTGCGTTAGGGTGCTTTTTCTTATAGTCAAGGAACGATAATTTATCGTTGATTGTAGCATCAACACGGTTTGCGCTCATTAGTTCTACTGCTTGAGCAAAACCTTCAGCACTCGTAATGTTTGCACCATAAGATTGAGCCATGTCTTTATAGTTACTTGTTAATGACTGCGCTGATTTTTTTCCTTTTAAATCTTTAAATGATTTGATATCTTTTTCGTCTTTACGAACAATTAATACGGCGCCTGACTGGATGTACGGGTCAGAGAAATCGTATTTCTTTTGACGATCTTCACGAATACCCACTTCATTAGCAATCATGTCAAAGCGTTTAGCATCTAATCCGGCAAACATGCCATCCCACTGTGTTTCTTTGAACTCAGCTTTTACGCCAAGACGTTTAGCTACTTCTTGAGCCAATTCTACATCAAACCCAGTTAGCTTTTGTTTGTCATCATGAAAAGTGAACGGAGGGTATGTACCTTCAGTTCCAATTGTTAATACACCATCTTTTTTCACTTTATTATATAAATCCTCTTGTGAAGATTTATTGTCTCCATTGTTTGCTTCATTTTTTGAGCTAGAACCGCATGCGGCAAGCACAACTGTGAAAGCTAATAGTAGCGACAAAAGTGCAGCAAATTTCTTCATTTTCTAAACCCCCTAGTATTCTGATAGGAAATGATACTCTGTGATACTAAACAAGAACACAGCAAAAGTCAACAAAAAAAACTTATACGATTAATGTGACTTAAAATAAGGGAAATATACCTTCTATACACGGTTTGTCATAAGGATACAGAAAGATTTTAAAATTTGGATTAAATGGATTTTTAAGGGATATTTGAGGAGTAAAAAGGAAGTTTCATGCGACAATTTTCTCTTTCATTTTTTCATGACTTTTGGTGCAATAAACATATAGTTAAATGTTAAGGTAGAAATAAATTCCTTATGGTACACTTAAAGAAGAATTTATGAAACGGAGCGATATGATGAAAGCCATAAACTTAATATCAATTGCCTTTGGTGCTATCGCTGGTACATATGCACGTTATTTGCTGAATCTTTCCTTATTATATACGGGCTATCCAATAGGAACGATAATTGAAAACCTATTAGGAAGCTTCATACTAGGCCTATTAACAGGATTTTTTGTGTGGAAAAAGCCAAAAGAATGGATAAAGCTTGGACTAGGAGTTGGCGTGTGCGGCGGTTTTACAACGTATTCAACGTTTGCAGGAGACGTCATTTCTCTCACTCAGCACCATTTATTTGGGGGAGCCATTTATGTAATTGTCTCTTTAGTAGGTGGAATCCTTCTTGCTTTAGCAGGCTATCTATGCGGTGAAGCGGCAGGGGAAAATTTAGTAAAAGTACATGAGGTGAAGTAAATGAGCATAGTGAGCTTGGCACTTGGCGGGGCAGCTGGAGGAATATGCCGTTATCTTTTGGGTTTAAAAGTTACAAAAACAGTTTCAAACCCTCCTTTTCCAGTATCAATGCTGTTTGTAAACTTGCTCGGTGCGTTTGGGCTTGGTCTTTTTTACGGTAGTTATTATGGAAAGGTTCCGATTCATGCTTATGATGATTCAATATTTTTAATGATTGGCATTGGGTTTTTTGGTTCTTTTACCACTTTTTCAACGTTTAGTGTGGAAACGGTACAGTTAATTCGAGAAAAATCTTATCGAAAAATGTTGGCGTACGTGGGGATTTCAGCATTTGGAACAGTGGGTTTATTTACAGTCGGTTTACTGGCAGGAACGTTTTTATTTAAGTAAAGAGAACGTTTCTAGTAGGGAAAAACAAAAAGACGGAGAAGTAGAGAATGGATAGAAAAGCAGAAGTTTGGAAATACATTTTGTTGATTGTAGCTGTTGCAGGTCAGATCATCGGTTTTTTATTTTTATTTATAAATGTTGTGGCGGCATTTATTTTTTACGGTTTTTATATTCTAACTTTTATTATGTTACTCCTGCTGTTTATATGGGATCGGAAAAAGGAAAAAGACAAAGAAGAATTTGACGACTATACCGATTACTAACCATATAAAAAGCAGAATGATGCGGTGCGCCGGGCCTCTTACTTAGTAAAGAAGCTTAAAAGATACACCTATAAATACACCTATAAAAGGAAGAGAGCCGTAAGAGCATAAAGAGATATTGTATTTACATCTAGTTGTGTTATAATTTTAAGTGCGAAAACAAAATCAATAAATAGCAATCACTAGGGGAGCTTTTTGAAGCTGAGACGAATGTATTTCGGACCCTTTGAACCTGATCTGGTTTGGACCAGCGTAGGGAAGTGGCGATCATGTTTACATAACGATGCATGCTAACCACTCTACGTTGTAGAGTGGTTTTTTGTATGTAATAAAGCCCTCTACACAAGATGAGGTGATTGAAATTTCTCTTTATTCTGAATAGAAAGGTTTCGATCATGTGGATATTCCTAAATTTCATGTCATTACAACAGATAAGCAGCCAATCGAAGAGCTTCAAAAAATTTTAACGGCTATCGCGCCTTTTGCGGACGCCGTTCATATTAGAGAAAAAGAGAAAACGGCAAAGCAGATTCAATGTTTACTAGAAAGCCTGCCATTTTGTCGCTCTAAAATTATTGTGAATGACCGAGTTGATGTAGCGCATGCTTTAAAAGCAAAAGGCGTACAGCTTGCCTATCATAGTTTAGACGTTTCGTTTGTTATAGACGCATTTCCTTCTCTTATTGTCGGAAAGTCAGTTCACTCTGTGGAAGAGGCTTTAGAAGCTGAAAAAGATGGGGCTCACTACATTTTATACGGACATATTTATTCAACACATTCAAAAAAAGGATTAAAAAGTCGAGGGATAGCAGCACTAAAAGAAGTAGTAGACGCTGTGCAGATACCGGTTATTGCCATTGGAGGAATTACACCTGTAAATGCCAAAGAGGTGCTTCAAACAGGAGCACACGGTATAGCTGTGATGTCTGGTGTCATGCTTGCGCAAGATCCCCTCAAAGCGATTAAACAATATTCTCATATATGGACATCTGGAGGTGGAGAAAATGAAGCAGCATTATGATGTACTGTTAATCGGAGGAGGTATAATCAGCTCTTCTATCGCTTATCATTTGTCAAAACAAGGAGCTTCAGTAGCTATTCTTGAGCGCAATCAAATTGGTTGTGAAGCTTCAAGTGCAGCCGCTGGTATTTTAGGTGCTCAAGCTGAAATTGATGAAGAAGGTCCTCTTTTAGACCTTGCTATTAAGAGTAGAAGCATGTTTCCTGAACTGGTGAAGGAACTAAAAGAAAAAAACGGCTATCGACGTAGAGCTCATTCAAAAAGGCTTATTAAAAGTCGCTGTAACAGAAGAAGATGCACACGTATTAAAGAAAAAAGCCGCTCAGCACCACCGGTGGGATGAACATGTAAGATGGATCGATGTAAAAGAAGCGCGTTTGTTAGAACCGGGGCTCTCTCCAGACATATACGGAGCCATTACAATACCGGGAGACGGCCAGCTAGCTCCGGCTAAGTTAACGCAAGCTCTTGCTCATGGAGCCTTGTATCACGGAGCAGATGTATTCGAATACTGTGACGTTCATTCTCTTATTATGGAAAATGAAACAGTAAAAGGTGTACAGACGTCCAAAGGCTCTTTTTATGGAGAAAAAGTAGTTATTGCAGCAGGCTCATGGGCTAAACGATTTATTTCTTCTGAACATTTAGGTCAGGTGTTTCCTGTAAAAGGGGAGTGTATTGCTCTTCAAAGCCATAAGCCGCTGCTTTCTAAAACGATTTTTTTAGATGAAGGTTTTTACTTAGTGCCTAAGACTGGTGGAAGAATCGTAATAGGGGCAACTAAGCTACAGCATGATTTTACCAAGACGGTTTCTGCACAGGGTATTCAATTTTTGCTGAATAAAGCTTCTGCGCTTCTGCCAGCTATTAAAGAAGCCACATTTGAAAAAGCATGGGCAGGTCTTCGTCCACAAACAAATGATGGCTGGCCTTATTTAGGAGAGCATCCTGAAATAGCGAATCTACACATGGCGTTTGGCCACTACCGAAACGGTATTTTATTAAGTGCTGCAACTGGAAAAATTATGGCTGATGCTTTGTTAGGGAAAAAGCCGAATCATTCATTTTTCACATCATTTCAGCTAACGAGAGTAATGGAGGGAGTTCATTGAATCTAATCATTAATGGTAAGACCGTTACTTTTGGAGATGAAATTGAAACGGTCGAGCACTTGTTGCAGGCTCAGAACCTGCATGAACGAGTGGTAATTGTTGAGCTAAACAAGAACATTTTGCAAAAAGAAGAACATAGCGATGCATGCTTAAAAGATGGCGATATATTAGAAGTTGTTTCATTTGTCGGAGGAGGATGAAGAGTATGTTAAAAATTGGACAATATACATTTAATTCACGTTTATTATTAGGAACAGGGAAATTTCCGGACTTTACGACTCAGCGTCAAGCGGTAGAAGAGTCAGAAACAGAAATTTTAACATTTGCTGTGAGACGAATGGATATTTTTGATCAAAATCAGCCTAATTTATTAGAAGCGCTTGATGTGAAGCGTTTCACTCTTTTGCCTAACACTGCTGGAGCAAAAAATGCAGAAGAGGCCGTACGTATTGCTAAATTAGCAAAGGCTTCTGGACTTTGTGACATGGTGAAAGTAGAAGTAATTGGATGTGATAAAACGCTGCTTCCTGATCCAGTTGAAACATTAAAAGCCAGTGAAGAACTGTTAAAAGAGGGCTTTACCGTTTTACCTTACACATCAGATGATGTTTTACTTGCGCGTCGTTTAGAGGAGTTAGGGGTACATGCCATTATGCCAGGAGCTTCGCCTATCGGTTCAGGTCAAGGTATTATTAATCCGTTGAACATGCGTTTTATCATTGAACAATCAACTGTTCCGGTAATTGTAGATGCAGGTATTGGAACGGCTTCAGACGCAGCTCAAGCCATGGAGCTAGGAGCAGATGGTGTGTTATTAAATACAGCTGTTTCAGGAGCAAAAGATCCTGTGAAAATGGCTCGTGCTATGAAGCTAGCGATTGAAGCAGGACGAGCAGCATTTGAAGCAGGACGTATTGAAAAGAAACAATATGCAACGGCAAGCAGTCCAACAGAAGGGATGAGTATCGGTTGATTAATCGTTATTCCCGCCAAGAATTGTTTCAACCTATTGGAAAAGGTGGACAGCAGCAAATTCAAGAAAAGCATGTTCTGATTGTAGGAGCAGGTGCTCTTGGAACAGGGAACGCCGAGGCCCTTGCACGAGCGGGGGTAAAGAAAATAACGCTCATTGACCGGGACTATGTAGAGTGGAGCAACCTTCAGCGGCAGCAATTGTATAGTGAAAAAGATGCTGATAAAAGAATTCCAAAGGCAATTGCCGCTAAAAAACGGCTTCACGATATTAATCATGATGTAAAAGTAGAAGCGCACGTAGCAGACGGTACCCCTCAAGTTTTAGAACAGCTTGTTGAGGGGGTAGATGTTATGATTGATGCAACCGATAATTTTGACACACGCCTTGTAATGAATGATTTATCACAAAAATATGATATTCCTTGGATTTACGGAGCATGTGTAGGAAGTTATGGAATTAGTTATACTATCATACCGAGTGAAACACCGTGTTTATCCTGTTTGCTTGAATCTGTACCGCTTGGAGGGTTAACATGTGATACAGTGGGGATTATTAGTCCTGCTGTACAAATGGTAGTCGCTCATCAAGTAACAGAAGTGTTAAAAATATTAGTCGGAGACTGGAATGCGCTCAGGAGGGAACTTGTTTCGTTTGACGTATGGAAAAATGAGTATACGAGCATCAATGTGAACGTGTTTCGCAAATCTGCTTGCCGCTCATGCGGCAGTGAACAAACGTATCCCTTTTTACAATATGAAAATCAAACGAAAACAGCTGTGCTATGCGGAAGAAACACGGTACAAATCCGTCCGGGCAAATCAGCCAAGCAGCCGCTGCAGTCTTTAGGTGAACGATTAAAAGAAAAAGGATATAAAATTGAACAAAATCCGTATCTGCTTTCTTTTTATGTAGATGATTACCGTTTAGTTATGTTTCAAGATGGGCGCGTCTTTGTCCATGGAACAAACGATATAGTAGAAGCAAAGTCACTTTATCATCGGTATATTGGGTAAGAAAGAGATGGAGGTTTCAAGCATGACAGTACCAAAAGCATTAACCATTGCTGGATCAGACAGCGGTGGAGGAGCAGGCATTCAAGCAGATTTAAAAACATTTCAAGAGCGTGACGTTTTTGGCATGTCTGTTATTACAGCTGTGACTGCACAAAATACAGTTGGCGTTCAAGGAGTTTATCCTTTAGCATTAGAAGCAGTTGAAACGCAGTTAGATTCAATTGCCACTGACTTATTTCCTAATGCAGTGAAGACAGGTATGTTGTTCAGTGCTGATATTATTTACGCAGTGGCTCGTAAAATCAAACAGTACGGACTGCAAAATGTTGTAGTTGATCCCGTTATGATTGCAAAAGGCGGCCAGTCTCTTCTTCAAAGAGAAGCCGTACAGGCTCTAAAAGAATTATTGCCTCTTTGTGAAGTCATTACGCCGAACATACCGGAGGCGGAAGTCATCACGGGTAAAGAAATTCACACGATTGAAGATCGAAAAGAAGCGGCAAAACAGATGCACGAGCTAGGTGTAAAGCACGTGGTAATTAAAGGCGGACATGATCAATCTCATCAAGATATGATTGATATAGTGTATGATGGTCATACGTACGTTGAAATCACGCATGAAAAGATGAATACAAAGCATACACACGGAACGGGATGCACGTTTGCTGCTTGCGTCACGGCTGAACTAGCGAAAGGCAAAAGCGTGGTTGAAGCAGTTCAAACCGCCTCGGATTTTGTTCACTATGCGATTAAGCATACGCTTGAAATTGGTTCCGGACACGGTCCTACTAATCACTGGGCGTATAGAAAATACTTTCGTTCAAACATATAAAAAAACGTGCCTACAATCTAGGCACGTTTTTTATGAAGTAGGAATATGTGTAGGAATCTCTCCCTCGATGCCTAAATAATAATGTCTAATGGGCTTTAAATTATCATCAAGCTCATAAACAAGCGGCACGCTTGTGGGAATATTCAAGTTCGCAATGCCATCAGGCGAAATGTTATCCAAATACTGCATCAGAGCTCTAATCGTATTACCGTGAGCGGAAATAATAACTCTTTTGCCCGCTTTAATAGAAGGAGCAATGATTTCGTTCCAATATTCTAGAACCCGCTTTTCTGTATCGGCTAAGTTTTCCGTTACAGGAAATTGTCCCTTAGCTAATTCCTTATACTTAGGGTTGGAAGCTTCATAGCGAATATCTGTTGTCTTTAAAGCAGGAGGGCGTTCGTTCATCGACCTTCTCCACAAATGCACTTGCTCTTCTCCAAATTTTTTTGCGGTTTCTTCTTTGTTTAAGCCTTGAAGAGCCCCGTAGTGTCGTTCGTTCAACCTCCAAGATTTGTATACAGGGATCCACATGAAGTCCATTTGATGTAAGACAATCCATAGAGTGCGAATCGATCGTTTTAAAACAGAAGTATAGGCAATATCAAAAGTATATTCGTTTTTCTTTAGCACTTTTCCAGCTTCTCGCGCTTCTTGCAATCCATTTTTAGAAAGATCTACATCCGTCCAGCCTGTAAATTTATTTTCAAGATTCCACACGCTTTGTCCGTGCCGAATCAACACAAGTTTTATCATCGTGTTCTCCTTTCAACAGTGACTAAGGACTTTATTCTTTTTTATTATGAGAAGGGAAGAGTTTTTTATCCTAAAGCCGGGGAAAGGAGTTTTTATCATTTAGAAAAAGTGATGCCGAAAAGTAAAGCTTTAACTTTTTTACGCATATGATAAAAATAAAAAAGGGAAGGGAAGATAGTGGATGAATGACCAAGAACGTCAGATTCAAGCGCTGCACGGCCAGATTGAAGATTTAAAAGAAGAAATGTATCAGATGAAGCTTGATATTAGCACATTAGAGAAAGAAAAAGGAAAGCCTATTTTGACACCGGCTCTCGTTGGTCAAATAGGAGGTTTTGTTCTAGGTGGATTAGCTATAATCGGTATTTTCTGGATGTAGAACTTCTCGTTTTGAAAACGAAAAGTTCTTCTGATTTTTCAATAAGCAATTCCAACGCGGCATTTGGAAAATTTTTGAGCCCATATCTCATGGTAGGTAAAGTGAGCGGTATCTCCCGTTGAAATTTTAACGGCATCAGCTGGTAAAATATCTTTTTCCACTCGATACGTGCCTGTTATTTCACCCTCAGGCAAGTATGTTGGGCATATAACCGTCCAGTTTAGATCACTTTCCTTCAAGTGTAAGTATCCTTTTAAATGATCTTCTGCTGCTCTGGTCGTTTTACGCTTTGATTCATTTGATTGAAAACGATACTTTTCTGGTTCTGTTCGTGATTGTAAGATGCCTGCAGTTCCAATAGTAAGAATACGATGAACGCCGTAATACTTCATGCTGTTTATAATAAGCGGCATACTTTTTGAAATCGTCTCTGCACCATCTGTATTTAACGCGCTGACTACGATATCTTGGTGCTTGAGGGCAAAGTTGATATTTTCTTGATGAAGTACATCGCCTTGTAAGATATGTAGGTTTGGATGACTAACCTGTAGCTTATTGCGGTCTCTAACAAGTACAGTAACTTCGTTTTCATCTTTTAGCATCATTTTTAATAAAGACTGTCCAACTCGCCCTGTAGAGCCTAATAGTAAAATTTTCATTGGCTACACCCCTCTATAAAAGATAGTATCTATTCTTTAGGATATACAATCTGTATACTTATTCATAATAAAAAGCATGCGTAGCATAAAGTAATACAAAGTTGATGAATGAAATATTCAACAACAAAAAAAATTGATATGATAAAAAGACAGAAAAATCAAAAAATAGGAGAGTGAATGTCTTTTGGGAGACTTGCCTCTGAATCAAATGATGATATTAGTCGTTTTGCTTATGTTATCAGCTTTCTTTTCATCTGCTGAGACAGCCTTTTCAAGCGTAAATAAAATTCGTTTAAAACATTACGCTGAGAAAAAATATCGGGGAAGTAAAAAAGCGCTGCATATTGCTGAACACTTTGAGCAGACGCTATCGACAATTTTAGTAGGAAATGTTGTCGTAAACATTGCTGCGTCCTCTTTGGCAGCTAAAATGGCCCTCGATATGTTTAAAGGAAACCTAGCACTTGTGATTAGTATCATCGTTATGACCATCATCATTTTGATTTTTGGTGAAGTCTTGCCAAAATCGTTAGCTAAAGAGCATGCCGAATCTTTTGCGCTGATGATTTCTTCCTTGTTATTTATTATTATTAAATTGTTAACCCCGATTTCCTTCTTATTTTTACAGGTGAAAAAAGGAACTTCTCACTTGTTAGCGTCTGCTCCTACACCAACGATTACAGAAGATGAAATTAAAGTGATGGTAGATTTAAGCGAAGAAGAAGGAACGATTAATAATATTGAAAAAGAGCTAGTTCATCGTTCACTCAATTTTAATGACATTGTGGTGGGGCAAATTTTAAAACCTAGAATAGATGTCACAGCAGTTGACGTAAATGCCGATATTGATTCGGTTTGTCAAATGTTTCTTGAAGAGAGATATTCGAGAGTGCCTGTATATGAAGATCATATTGATAATATTATTGGCATTTTATCAGAAAGAGAATTTTTAACCTGTTTAGTCCAAAGAAAAAAGATTTCTATTCGTGATTTGTTGAGACAACCTATTTTTGTAGTAGAATCCATGAAAATATCTGTTCTATTGCCAGAGCTCCAAAAAAGTAAGGTTCACATGGCAATTGTAGTTGATGAGTTTGGGGGAACGGCCGGTCTTGTGACCTTAGAGGATATATTAGAAGAAATTGTAGGAGAGATTTGGGATGAACATGATGAAGCTGTTAAGTATGTACACCAGATAGGAGAAAAGGAGTACGAATTTAACGCCGACATCCCTATTGATGAATTTTTAACCTATATAGCGGTTAGTTCTCCTGACAGTACGTGCCATACCTTAGGGGGATGGATATATGAGCAGTTTGATCATATTCCTGCTAAAGGAGACTTTTTCTCATATGAAGAGATATTGTTTACCATTAAGGAAGTAGAAAATCGACGTATTCGCAAAGTTTCCGTAAAATCATTTGCGAATAAGAATGAGGAAGCTGATTAAAAGAAACTAGAAAGCGCTCCAAGAAATCTTGGAGCGCTAAAGCCATAATATGAAATTAGTTAATATTAGTACTTGCCGCCTAGGTTTTGCTCAGCTAATTGTACTAAACGTTTTGTGATTTCGCCACCAACAGATCCGTTCGCACGAGCTGTTGCATCTGGTCCTAAGTTTACACCAAACTCACTAGCGATTTCGAACTTCATTTGATCGATAGCAGCTTGAGCACCAGGCGCTACTAACTTGTTTGATGAATTTCTGTTTGATGCGTTTTGATAATTTGCCATGTGTATTCATCTCCTCGTTAGATAAAATAGATTGTAATGGTTGAGTTAGCTGGAGTTGAACCAGCCGAGCAGATGCATCGATTAGATCTGCTTGCCTACCGCGGCGTAACTCAATGCTTGCGAGCTGTTGTGCTCGGTTGTTACTAGTATTATGGCGAAAGGGAAAAAACATATACATAGAAATTTATTGGTAATTTATAGAAATTTTTGTGTGGAGTTTGATAAAGAGTAAGAGAGTTTTATTCCGTGCATATTATAGGTACATATTGATCAGGTAAAGCGAGGTGTGCGGATGTCGATTTGTTCCTTATGTAATGGGTTTAGTGATGTACAAATGACGTGCAAAACATGTGGAGGAGTGCTGGGGGATATGGGAAAAGTCAGCGATTATTTTGATGATTACAGTGCTTACATGGAAATCGATCAGTTAAAAGTAGAAAATGGGTATCCTAGTGACTTAGCAAATCACCAATGTATTCATCTCTTTTACTGCTCTACTTGTCACAGTGAAGAATTGAAGCAAATACAGGAATAAAAAAAGACCCCTGGGGGTCTTTTTTATTCGTGTTCAGCACGGATGCGCTGTTCAGATTCTGCATCAAAGAAATGCGCTTTGTTCATATCTAATGCTAAGTCCAGAGACTGAAGCGGTTTAATATCTGTTCTTGAATCTACGCGTGCTACAAAATCTTGTCCGCCAAGTTTAGAATAAAGCATGGTTTCAGCTCCCATTAACTCGGATACATCGACTTTGATTGTAACTTTTGTGCCAGGTGAAGATTCAATAAATACAGGCTCATCATGGAAATCTTCAGGACGGATGCCTAAAATAATTTGTTTGTTTAAATATCCTTGCTCGCGAAGTATTTTCATTTTACCTTCCGGAACTGCAAGAAGAGAATCGCCTACTTGAACCTTTCCGTCTTTTAACGTTCCGGTTAAGAAGTTCATAGCAGGAGAACCAATAAACCCGCCTACAAATACATTTTCAGGTTTTTCATATACTTCTTTTGGTGTACCAACCTGCTGGATAATCCCATCTTTCATAACAACCAGACGAGAAGCCATTGTCATTGCTTCGGTTTGGTCATGTGTTACGTAAATTGTCGTTGTACCCAAACGCTGGTGAAGCTTCGCAATTTCAGAACGCATTTGCACACGTAATTTCGCGTCTAAGTTTGATAAAGGTTCGTCCATTAAGAAGACCTTAGCATCACGAACGATTGCACGACCTAGAGCTACACGCTGACGCTGCCCGCCGGATAATGCTTTTGGCTTGCGCTCTAAGTATTGCTCAAGTCCTAAAATACGAGCGGCATCTTTTACGCGGCGTTCGATTTCATCTTTTGGTAATTTACGAAGTTTTAAGCCAAAAGCCATGTTGTCATATACGCTCATATGCGGATACAATGCGTAGTTTTGGAATACCATTGCAATGTCGCGATCTTTTGGAGCAACGTCATTTACACGCTTGCTGTCAATATAAAAATCACCTTTGGAAATTTCCTCTAGCCCTGCAACCATACGAAGCGTTGTCGATTTCCCGCAGCCTGAAGGCCCAACAAATACAATAAATTCTTTATCTTGAATATGAAGATTAAAATCTTTTACCGCCGTCACATCTTTATCATACATTTTATAAATATGTTCTAAACGTAATTCAGCCATTTCCATTTCCCCCTTGTATGTACTCTGTGAAACCGTTTTCTTAACTCTAGTGTAATTTTTTAAAATGAAACGGTAAATGGCAAACATGCACAAAAAAAAGAAAGAGTTTTCGTGCACTATTTACGAAAACCCTTTCTTTTTATTTTCTATCTTGCGAATTTTTTAAAGCAAGAATGGCTAAGTAAGCAGACACAGCTCCTGTGAAGTGTTTGATATCAAGGTGTGTGCGATCAATAAATTTCTCAATTCTATACTGCAAGCTGTTGCGATGCATGTACAATTTCTTAGCAGCAAGAGATACGTTTAAATTACATTCTAAATAAACTTTAATCGTTTCTAACAGATCTCCATCATCTTTTACTAAGTCAAGTAAATGTATCATATGATTTTGGATTGCCTCTGAAGACTCTTGCAGAACCAAATAGGGTAAAACGTCGGTAAAATGGATAACATGTTTTTGTTCGACTGTATGCTTAATTTGATAAAACCATTTCTTTTCACGCTCAAAAATTAATCGCGGTGAAGACGGAAAAAAGTGAATTTGTCCTTCAAAGAACTGAATCGAAGTTTCAAAATCATGACATAGCACCTCGATAGAATCTGATAAATTTTCAGTTAAGTCATTAGGATCATCAAAGGTTTCGATAACGATACCTGATTGTTTATCAATCCACAACACAGTAATGGAGGTAGAATACAAGGCGTGAAGTGCATTTTCAAACTCTATTTTTTGTTCAAACAAACGTTTAATTAAAAACTGGGTGAAGCGAAAAGAATGGTGCGTATGATGAGAGTGAATGACTTTTTTAGGCGTTTCAAATAACAGGTTTGACCAATACAATTGCTCTGGCGTCAGTAAAGAAACTTTCTCATCATAAGGGGTTAAAAAAGCAGAAAGTAACGCCTGCTCTTTTTGAGATAAAGCCAAGTGTTCAATTCCAATGAAGCCTTCATCACATGAAAACCATTTGTAACGTTCAAATTGAGAAGGGATTTTAGCCTTAATCATTTTATCCCCAAATAGTGTGTGCAGCTGTTTCATCTGTGCTCGTTCCCTTCGGTGAAAGCTTACTATTCATAAACGTGAAAAAGCATAAGCTCATGAATATAATCAATTAATTGTGTTTCATCTATTTGATTCGAAAGCGCAGTTTTCCATACAATTTGTCCATCTTTTAAATAATCAGCCTCATAATAAACCCGATTCATATAAAACGAGATGTGCCAGCCCGGCATTCGATTATTTTGATACAGTGGTTTAACCTGAAAATGTGAAACCATAAAGAAAATCTCCTTTCTCAATTAGTTATTATAAGCTTACCATGAGAAAAGGAGATGAAAAAACATTTAATCTAAAAATTTTGTTAATTTGTAAAATATGTTGCATATGTGTTTAGCACCTTGCGTTTGAATATCTGTTTCATCAAAAATCATCGGTTTTGCATTCACTTCAAACAAATAATACTGCCCTTGGGCTGACTTTGCCATATCAAGAGAAAATTCTTCAACTAGAGGAAAGGACTTTTGAAGGACTTGCCCGCACGTATTTACAAAGGACGAAAGAAAGGAAGTATCTACTTCATCTTCAAGATCTTGAAAAGGTGAAATGCTGCCGCCGTTTAAAGTATGTGTTGTAATGGATTGATAGGGACTATGTCGAATACCGACGCCGCTAATAACATATCCGCTATCTTTGTGATGCGCTAAAATACGTAAGTCATAGCGCCTGTCTTTGAATGGTTGCGTCTCAATCGCTTCTTGAATGAGATAAGCAGACCTGGGAAGGTCAATTGCTTGTAAAGAAGAAAATTCTTCTTTGCGCTTATGATCTTGGTAAATAATCGTATGCTTATGGGAAGATAATCGGAAAATTCCAGCACCTTTACTGCTGTTAATAGGCTTAAAATAAAGGGAAGAGTGTTTTTGCAGAAGCTTAGCAATATCAATTTCTGGTGTTAAACGGTAGGTTTTAGGAAGGTGAGAAGATAGTAGTGGATCCTTTGAAAATAATTGATATACTTTCCATTTTGAAAAAAAAGCGGAATTAAAAAGTGGGATGTGCTTGCCTTTAATTTTCTGATGTAAAGATGTCAGCTTCTTGGTTTCTGATTTTCTTTCTGGATAACGATTATATATAACGTTTGGCAGCGGCAAAGTTGTTCTGATCCACTGCTTTTTTGCACCGTCAAAGCAATATCCTTCAAAGAAGTGATGAGACATTGTTTCTTCAGCGAATAAAGCAAGAAGCCCGCCTTTTTCTTGCAGGGTATGATGTAAGAGTTCTAATAAAGGGCGCTGTTTTACATTCAGTTTTTCCAAAACAGCTTTGTTCGTTAAAACTCCCACAATAGGACCGACTTTTTCTCCTTTTAAACGAAGAAAAGCTTGGGTAGAAGAAATGTTTTGAGTAAAGGGAAGTTCAATTTCTTGAACTCCCCATGTGTAAGATGCTGAAGGGTTATTATGAAACCACTGCTGCTTTTCTTTATGATAGTAAATTGTAATCATATGCTGATGCCTTCAGGTGTATTTAGATAGTATCCAGATAAGTAAATCGCATATTCTAGAGAAAGTTTTCTAGTTTGTTGATCCGCTTTTCGTAAGGAAGGATGTGAAAAAATAGAGCGACCAGGCTTAGAGTTAGCTTCAAACAGCCATACGTTTCCTTGGTAATCCACTCCAAAATCGAATCCAAGCTCTCCAATTAATCCGTTTAACTCCTGTTCAAGCACATGACTAATTGAGATAGCGGCATCTTTTAGCTTATTTTCAATTTCTTTTTTGTAAGAAGGGTTGGTGAATATTTTGGCTGTAGCTTCAATTTCTCCGCCGTAATCAAGATGTGTAGTGATGCTGTTGGGGCCGGCTACTTTAGCAGCTAGAGCAGTAAGCACCCATTGGTTATTCCCGTCTTTATTCGTATGCACGCGAAAGTCTACACAGCGCTTTTCTTTTTTGATTAATGAAATGCCTTGCTGAGCAATGTAGGAAGGGTTAGTAAGTAAATATGCAAATTCTGATAATAGATCCTCTAAGGTTTCTTTTTCTTGAACATGAAGACCTTTTTCTCCTTTGTAAGTCAGCGTGTACATGGAATCCTTAAAAGATAAGGCATAAATGCCGCGGCCTAAGCTTCCGTTTTTCGGTTTTAAATAAACGGTTTGATGAAGAAGCAAAAGTTTTTTTATTTGTTCACGCGAAGGACTTTCAACCGTGTAAGGTAACAAATAAGCTGTCTGCTCGTTCAGTCTTAAAAGCTCATGGATTTCCCACTTGTTGAAAAAATCAGGATTAAAAAATGGAATGCCGTAATCAGTCATCATCTTTTCTTTAATGAACTTAAAAGGAGCTAACCCCTCTGTTTTTCGATTTGGCAAACGATTATATACAACGTTAGGAAGCGGGATTTCATGCTGTGTCCAGCCGCTTTCTTTATAAAAATAGCCGTTTATCGTCCCGGTTTCCCAGTTGATATGATGAGTCCCAAAAATAAAAGGCAATCCCCCTGTTATACTTGCAGTAGAAAGAAGTTTAGCTAAGTGAAGGGAACGCTTTCCAATTGGCCGCAGCAGAGAACCAGTAAAACCAGCTGATAAAACACCAATTAAAGGTCCTAAGTGAATGGTCTCATTCACAATAATAGGGTGCATCATATGGGCGAAAGGAATTTGCAGTTTTGTCATTAGCTCAGCTGAAATCTGAATTTCTTCACGCTCTGAAGATCGTATAAGGCATGGAGCTGTCATTGTTCCAAAAGCTGCTTGTTTCAAGGAGTCTTTGTAAAGAGATGCAGGAACAGAAAGATCGCAGCCTAGCTGCTCTACTACAACAAGGCGATTAAGAGTTTTTTTCATAGCATTACTCCTTACGATACGATAGTGTGTTAGCTAAATAGACGCAGTAAGACAGGACATTTTTATACATGACTTCTTTTTGTTCAGGTGCTGTCTCCATTACTATTTTTCTTCCCGGTTTCGAATTTAAATCTAGAATCCAGATGCTGAAGTCTCTCGAGATACATAAATCAATACCTAATTCAAAAAGAGAAGGAAATTGATTTTCCAGCACGGACGGAATCGTTTTACAAATGGTGTTGATTTCATCCATTACATATTGACGATGAACGCGAGGGATGCGAGGCAGCAAGTTCTCAAAAGGTACAATAGATGCTCCTGAACTTACATTTGTTACGATGGAGTCCCGTTCACCTTGTCTAATTCCTCTTCCAGCTTCTTTCCAAGCACCATCGTTTCCTTTTTGTAATAGCAGTCTTATATCAAAAGGAGTGCGTTCATAAGGAAAAAATGAAATATGGGGCTGAGCAATATACAATACATCACGGGTCGTTTTCGTAAACCAGTTCTTAAACTCCTGAAAAGAGGAAAATAGAATGGTGTTTACAATGTCATTTTGTTGATAAGAAGCTTCAATTTCACGTCCGCGCTGTTTTAATTTCACAATCCCTTTACCTTGTGAGCCGTTGGCAGGTTTAATCATTAGGCTATCGTTTGTTCGAAGCAGCTGAACAAGCTGCTCTACACTTTCGATTGGAGTGGTAGGAGGAATATATGAAGATAAATAGCTATCTTTTTTAATTACTTCATAGACCTCTATCTTATTGGGCAATCCATGGCCTAAAAATGTAACATCTTCCCGCTGCTTAAGCCAGTTTACAATAGGGCGAGCCTTTTTAGACAGCGAGTCTTTTCGATAAAAGCAGCGATCGTAAATAAACGAAGGAAGTAAGAAGGAATCTTCTATCCATTTCTTTTGTTGTAAATCGTAGCGCAAGCCTTCAATATTTTCGGTGTTAGGATGAATGTTAAAAGGAGTAAAACGGTATATTTCAATCGAAAACTCAGAAGCATGTTTAGCAATTTCGGTCACGTACTCCACTTCTTGCTGTGGGTGAATCGTTAAAAAGCCTAATGAAATCATCGTAAATCCTCCTTGGGAAATTGAAAATTCGTTGCATGCAGACAATAATCAAGCAGTGCTTTTGTTGATGGACGAATGGAGAAAGCGCTTGAATCAGATTGTTTGGAAGGTTTGACATTTACTTCAATAATCCAAGGCTTTCCTTCTTGATCAATCGCTAAATCAATACCGAATTCTGCATAAAGTTCAGACGGATGAGAAAGCTGCGTGCAAATTTCAATCGCAATCTCTTTTAAAAGTGAAAGGATATGGCGCGTGGTTTTTGAATCATAGAGCTGAGTTAACACTTGCTGAGGAGGATGAATATCTCCTCCGCGGGCAAGATTTGAGACGAAATTGCCGGGTTTTGATACACGTGTGACAATGGACGTGATTTTCCACGTCAAGTCGTCTTTTTTATGACAGAGAATGCGGAAATCAAAAGGGCACTGTTTGTATGTCTGCAGTGAAATTCCTTCTTGGATGAGGAATCCTTGCCTTTTTAATTGACTATAAAGCGTTTTAAATAAGTCATAAAGAGATTCATATTCTTTTTCATACGTCTGCGTAAACGTTGTATAGTCTAAAATATAATTCTCTTTTTTTGAAATTTTAAAAATGTTTTTTCCTTGGCTACCATGAACAGGCTTCAAAAAAACATCGTCATGAAGTTCCAAAGCGTCAAGAAGATCTTGACGTGAACGAAGCTGATACGTTTTTGGCAAATATGGAAGCAAGTGTACGACATCTTTAAGCTGTTGAAAAACCGTCCATTTATTTAAGTAGCGTGCGTTAAAGAAAGGAACGTCATGTTCTTTTAAAAATGTTTTAAAGGTTTGAAAATCAGCGGTTTGTTCCGTTTTCCTGGCATGAATCCGATTGTGTACGATTCCAGGAAAGGGAACGTCTGAATAAACCCATTGATCAGCGCGATAAACATATCCTTTAGGGGATAATGACTTCACGTCGCTTAATTTGCTCACATAGCAAAAACACCCTAACTCCTTGCAAGCTTGAACAAATTCCTTACAAAATACAGAAATGGAGCCAAAGAGTTCTTCATCTTCTCGAACTTCTGTTACGATGCTAATTACGGGTCCCAACCTAAACGTGTTCTCTTCATAAATGCCTCTCAGCTGATGCGTTTCATACGGAAAGCGAAAGTCTGTAAATAGAGCTTCTGACATCATGAAACAGCATTCTCGATGCTGAAACACGGTGGCTTCGACTTCTTTCGTGATAGAGCCTACTGTTAACGTAAACTCGTGCTTGCACTTCACACGGGAGAACAGAGCAGAACTAATATAAATGTCGCTGCTCATATGGTTCTCTAGTGGTTTTAGAGAAATGGTAAAAGTATTCATAAACGAATCCTCTTTTTCTTTCCTTTAGTAGACGAATGCTGATATATACTATGAGGAATTAGCCCAATCTGTGAAGAGAATTTATCGTTTTCTGAGAAAATAAAGGTCTTAAGCTGAATTTTATATAATAATTTGTTATAGTTAGGGAAGTCAAGAAATTATAGAACTTAATTAGGAGGAACTTAACGTGTCTGTAAACTTACATGATGTAGCAAATGATTTAGAAAAAGCAATTCGTCAAAGCGACGATTACACAAACTTAAAAAACTTATATGCAGCAGTAAACGCTGATCAAGGTTCACAACAATTATTTGAGCGTTTCCGTACAATGCAAATGGAGCTGCAACAAAAGCAGATGATGGGCCAAGAAATCACTGAAGAAGAAGTTCAGCAAGCTCAACAAACAGTTGCAATCGTTCAACAAGATCAAAATATCGCGAAGCTAATGGAAGCTGAGCAACGTATGAGCATGGTAATTGGTGAATTAAACAAAATTATCATGAAGCCACTTGAAGAACTTTACGGTGCGGCTGAATAAGAGATAGAGGAAAGAGGAAAAGAGAAATCTTTTCCTCTTTTTTTATGCGGAAATTCCTTCTAATTGTGCAGTTTTGCTCATAAGCTTAGTAACAAGGCTACACATGCCGACTATCATGAAAAGGTCATTTATAACCGTATCCTAACGGATTAGACATCTATGAAAGAAGGGGTTCTCATATGGCTTATCGATTGCTAGCGTTGAATATTGATGGAACCATTTTAAATAGCCAAGGGCGCGTTACAAAAGAAACGAAAGACGCTATTCAATTTGTGAAAAATAAAGGTGTTTACGTTACGTTAGTAACAAACAGGCATTTCCCGTCTGCAAAAAAATTGCTCGGTCACTTAAAGTTCATCCAGCAATGCTAATTACTCATAGCGGTGCCTTTATCGGAACATCGATAGACAAACCGATACTAGATAAGAGAATCAGCGAGGAAAAAACATTTAATCTCATTCAGCTTTTTGAGAATTTTAATTGTCATGTCCGCATTTTACATGAAAGGTTTTCAATTGGAAATCGTGTAAAGCTTCCTAATAATATTGTAGCTAAAAGCGTGTTAAAAACGGGAGAACCGCTCTTTTATCCCGTGCAGTTCGTAGATTCATTAGGAGATACGCTTCGTGATGAACCTGTTTCTACGCCAAAAATAGAAGTGTATTTTGCAGATCGTAGAGAAAAAGAATACGCCGAGCAAACAATTGCTAGTGCAGTTCCGGATATTGAATGGTTTTCGTATCCAAATGAAAATAGGTGTTATATTACGCCAAAAGGAGCCACAAAAGCTGCCGGCGTTCGTTATGTAGCAAATCGTCTAGGGATACCAATGGAAGACGTAGTAGCAATTGGAAATTGCTATGATGATTTAGAAACGATTGAACATGCGGGAATGGGTGTGGCCATGGGCAATTCACCAACAGAATTAAAAATGCTTGCGGATTGGGTTACTCGTTCTAATAATGAAAATGGTGTAGCCTATATGGTGAAAGAATTATTTAGAAAGCAGCAGCGCCTTGGTTATCTTCATCAAATTGACAGCTTTCGTTTAAAATAAATAAAGGAAAAAAGAGTCTAGAACAAAAGTAGTTTAGCCGAAGGAAGATCCGAACGATGAATCGAGATTCTTGATAGAGAATCCAATTCGTTCGGATTTTTTTATTGGTAGGGTGAACGTAGGTTTCATATATGTAGGTGCTTCTAGCTGTTGAGCTGAGCACCTTGACCGGACATACGTAGGTTTTGTAAACTGATTACTTAGATAGAATTGATTTGAAAGGTGATTATATTGAACATTTATATAAAAGGTATAGAAGATGAGCGTTTTTTACGTCCGCTTCACCGAATTTCAGATTTGTTTTTTGAAGAAAGCAACGTCTCCTTTGAGGATGATAACGAAGCTCAGCTGAAAGTCGAAGTAGAGCTAAAAGTTCATGAAGAAATTTATGCGAAAGCAGTGCTGCATGACGCTGAAACGGACAAGGTGTTTACAGAAGAGCTTGCTAAATCGTTTACGCCGTATGAAACAGAAAAAGAAAAATTTAAGCAAATAAAAAATGTGGTGCTTCGCGTCTACTTATCTGTACTACAGGAGTATACAAGCATTGTTCAAAAATGGGGTATTTTAACTGGTATACGTCCGACGAAGCTGCTTCATATGAAACTGCAGTCAGGCACAAGTAAAGAACAAGCGCATCGTGAGCTAAAGGAAGAATATTTAATCACCGATGACAAAATTAATTTAATGCAGCATATTGTGGATCGTCAACTAGCAGCTATCCCCGATTTACATGAGTTAAAGAACGAGGTAAGCATTTATATAGGCATTCCGTTTTGTCCGACGAAGTGTGCATACTGTACATTCCCAGCCTATGCGATTAACGGACGTCAAGGATCCGTTACGTCATTTTTAGGCGGCTTGCATTATGAGATGCGTGAAGTAGGAAAATGGCTAAAAGACAATAACGTAAAGATTACAACCGTCTATTATGGTGGAGGCACACCAACGAGCATTACCGCTGAAGAAATGGACATGCTGTATGAAGAGATGTATGAATCGTTCCCAGATGTACAAAATATCCGTGAAATTACGGTAGAAGCAGGAAGACCCGATACGATTACGGAAGAAAAGCTAGCTGTTTTGAACAAATGGAATATTGACCGGATTAGTGTAAATCCGCAGTCTTATATTCAAGAAACCTTAAAAGCTATTGGACGTCATCATACAGTTGAAGAAACTATTGATAAATTTCATCTTTCTCGAAAAATGGGGATGAATAACATTAACATGGACTTAATTATTGGGCTTCCGAATGAAGGTGTAGAAGAATTTCAGCATACGCTAGACGAATCTAAAAAATTGCTTCCTGAATCTTTAACTGTTCATACGCTATCGTTTAAACGCGCGTCTGAAATGACTCAAAATAAACGGAAATACAAAGTGGCAGATCGCTATGAAATTGGTAAAATGATGGATTTAGCGACTGAGTGGACTCAAGAACAAGGATATGAACCTTATTATTTATATCGCCAAAAAAATATTTTAGGTAATTTAGAGAACGTTGGATATTCATTCCCTGGTCAAGAGAGCCTGTACAATATTATGATCATGGAAGAAAAGCAGACGATTATTGGTCTTGGATGCGGGGCATCTAGTAAGTTCGTGCATCCAGAAACAGGCATTATTACAAGGTTTGCGAATCCAAAAGACCCAAAATCGTACAACGATGGATTCGAGCACTACACACAAGAGAAACTCAAGATTTTAGATGAATTATTTAGGAAATAAAAAGGTCACTTTTTAGTGATCTTTTTTTATTTTCGGCAGGGAAATGTCGGAATTTGTTGAATATATAAAGAGTTGTAAGCGTTTTCTTATTATGACGATGCGAGGTGCCGCTTAATGATGAATGTACAGTTAACCGTACCATCTATGATGGAAAGAGCTGAAAAACTGTTTAGTAAAAAAGAAGTGGTTTCTAAATCTTCAAAAGGAATTCAGCGTTTAACTTATAATCAGTTAATAAAACGGACTCAGCAGCTCTCTAGTATGCTAGAACGAATTGGAGTGAAGCGAGGAGAAAGAGTCGGGACGTTTGCATGGAATCATCATAGACATCTAGAAGCTTATTTCGCCGTGCCCGGAATAGGCGCTGTTCTTCACACCATCAATATCCGGTTAGATCCTGAGCAAATTGTATACATCATTAACCATGCACACGATAAAGTCATTTTATTTGATGAATGCTTTTTACCTTTATTTGAAAGCATTCATCAAAAGCTTCCACATGTTGAAGCCTATATCATTATGTCAGATGAAAATAAGCTGCCAGAAACAGACTTGCCAGTTTATCATTACGAAAATTGGATTAAGCAAGGGGATGCATCGCATTCTTTTGTTCAAGATTTAAACGAAGAAGAACCAGCAGGTCTTTGTTATACCTCTGCTACTACAGGAGAGCCAAAGGGCGTTGTATATTCTCATCGCGCTATTTATCTGCACTGTATGGCGCTAGGGCTTGCTGATAGTGCTGGATTATCAGAAGCTGATACCGCTATGCCTATCGTTCCAATGTTTCACGTGAACGCATGGGGAATTCCTTTTGCTGCCGTTTGGTTTGGAACAAAGCTCGTGCTGCCGGGTGCTTTTTGTACTTCAGAGACGATTGCTTCTCTGATTGAAGAAGAGAAAGTAACTCTGGCTGCAGCAGTACCTACCGTTTGGTTAAACTTTTTACAAGAGATAGAAAAAAGGCCTTACGCAGTCGATAGTTTGCGAGCTATTTTATGTGGCGGATCAGCGGCCCCAAAAAGCGTCATTCGAGAATTTCAGGAAAAATATCAAATTGAATTTATGCATGCATACGGAATGACGGAAACAAGCCCTGTAGTGACCGTCTCCCGCTTAAAAAGCTATCAGTACAGCGAAGACTTTGAGTATCAGCTCAACGTAAAAGCGAAGCAAGGTTTCTTAGTTCCTGGCGTTGAAATGAAAGTAATAGGTCAAAATGGCGAAATTGCTTGGGATGGAGTGGAAATGGGTGAGCTATTACTAAAGGGCCCATGGGTAGCTTCTGAATATTACAAGGATAAAAGAACAGAAGATACGTTTAAAGACGGCTGGCTGTATACCGGAGATATTGTGACGGTTGACGAAGAGGGAACGATCAAAATCGTAGACCGAACAAAAGATTTAATTAAAAGCGGAGGAGAATGGATTTCATCGGTTGATCTAGAAAACGCGCTTATTGCCCATGAAGCTGTTTTCGAAGCCTGTGTCATAGCAGTCCCTCATGAGATGTGGCAAGAGCGTCCAGTTGCTTGTGTCGTGTTAAAAGATGCATACAAAGGCATCGTTTCGTCAGAAGAGCTGCTGGAATTTTTAGCGCCGCAGTTCGCGAAATGGTGGCTTCCAGATGACATTTTATTTATGGATGAGATCCCGAAGACAACGGTAGGAAAGTTCTTAAAACGTACGCTTCGTGAACAAGTCCTCAATTATTATCAGAAAGGGTGAGTAAGATGACCGTCGAATTAAAAGTAGTAGAACTAGTTTTGCAAGAGCGTATCGCCACAATTTCGTTTAACAGGCCGGATGCGTTAAATGCATTAAACGAAGAAGTGCTAGAGCAGTTTATTCAATGTTTAAAAGTTGTCGAAGAAAGCGAAGCAGATTTTTTAATAGTAAAAGGAAACGGAAAAGTATTTTCAGCAGGCGGAGATATTAATATGATGATGTCACCTTCACAATCAGAACGTTTTGAGCAGGTAATGGATTTGATTAATGAAGCCGTGCTGACTTTATACAGCCTCTCTCAAATGACGATAAGTGTACTGCACGGTGCGGCAGCAGGGCTAGGGCTGAGCATCGCGCTTGCTTCTGATTATATTATTGCAGAAAGACACACAAAAATTGCCATGAACTTTATCGGCATTGCTCTAATTCCAGACGGAGGCGGTCACTTTTTACTAGAAAAGCGCATCGGTGCTCATCGTGCAAAACAGCTAATTTGGGAAGGAAAGACATTAAAAGCAGAGGAAGCTCATCAATTTGGCATAATTGATGAAATAAAAGAAGGAGATTTGGCGAAGCATGTAGAAGATTATCTCTCATATTGGCTAAAAAAACCTTCACGTGCTTTGAAGGAAACAAAGCGAATTTATGTGGAGACATCTATTTCACAATTAAAGCAAGTGCTTGCGCTTGAGAAAAGAAGTCAGTTTGCTATGAGCCAAAGTTCGGATCATAAGGAAGGTGTACGTGCGTTTCTGGAAAAGCGAGCGCCTGTTTTTAATCAAAGTGAAAAAGATATTTCCGAAAATTAAGTGAACTAGTTTAAAAGCCAATATTTTTGTCTATCATATTGATAGAGCATGTTTAAAAGTTGCAAAACAGTGGTAACACAAGATAATGTAGAAACTAATGAGGTGATTGGAAATGAACAAAACAGATTTAGTAAACGCAGTGGCAACAAAATCAGAGTTAACAAAAGCAGATGCATCTAAAGCAGTTGACGCATTACTAGAAACAATTTCATCAACGCTAGGTGAAGGTGAAAAAATTCAGTTAATCGGCTTCGGTACATTTGAAGTACGCGAGCGTGCTGCTCGTACAGGCCGTAACCCTCAAACGGGTGAAGAAATGCAAATTCCAGCATCAAAAGTACCGGCATTTAAAGCTGGTAAAGAACTAAAAGAAGCTGTAAAGTAATATAAAACGCCGGAAAGCTAAAACTTTCCGGCGTTTTGTATTAACGATGAAACAATACAAGTTTTCCGCTAGAGCTAACGCATCGATGCGTTTTTTCTAAATAGGAAAGCTCTTCTAACTTCTTGGTGCCGATAGTCTTTGCTTCTGTCTCAGAAACTGCTTCAAAACTTTCATCTATTAATTTTTCTCCAGTCTTTTCAAAAGCAGTTAATGTGTAAGTACTCATAAAATCTACTCTCCTCTTATAATATAATTGTAAGCGCATTCAACATATTTCTCGTCCTATTCCTCTAAATCCTGCTAAGGTTTACAGATATCATTTTTTTCCATACAATAAACATAGGTTTATTTACAAAGGAGGAATTAAATGTCTCTTTCTATCCGTGAAGTTTCAAAAAGGTACGGTGAATTTACAGCTGTAAACGAGCTATCCTTGCAAATTCCAAAAGGCGAAGTGTTTGGTTTTTTAGGTGCAAACGGTGCTGGCAAAACGACGACGTTTCGAATGATTTTAGGGCTCATTGAACCAACCTCAGGTCACATCCAATGGAATGATAAATCTTTAACTTACAGTAGAAGTCATCTAGTTGGCTACCTTCCAGAAGAAAGGGGACTGTATCCGAAATTAAAAGTCAAAGATCAGCTTGTATACCTTGGACGGTTGCGCGGAATGAAAAAAGCGAACGTGTTGCAAGAAATGGAGCACTGGTTGTCTCGATTTAATATTCCTCAATATGCTTCCAAAAAAGTAGAAGAGCTATCCAAAGGAAATCAGCAAAAAATTCAATTTATTGCCTCCGTTATTCATCGACCGGAGCTGCTTATTTTAGACGAACCTTTTAGCGGCTTGGATCCTGTAAACGTAGAGGTATTAAAAGAAGCGGTGCTTGATTTGAAAAAACGGGGAACGACGATTGTTTTTTCAAGTCATCGAATGGAACATGTGGAAGAACTTTGTGAATATTTATGTATTATGCATCATGGCACGCCTGTAGTGTATGGAAGGCTCCCAGAGATCAAACGTTCATTTGGAAAGAAAAACGTCATTGTACACGGAAAAGGTCCGTTTGAGAGAATTACAGAGCTTGAAGGCGTTGTAAAGGTGAAAAAAACGGTTGAAGGCATGATTGTTCAAATTCAACATGAATCCGTATCACAACTCATTTTTCAAGAACTTAAACACTTTTCATTTGTATCTAAATTCGCAGTGGAAGAGCCTTCATTAAATGATATTTTCATTGAAAAGGTAGGTGCTTCCTATGAATAAATTTTGGGTCATTGTCTTTCATACATATCTTAATAAATTAAAAACAAAATCTTTTATTATTACGACGGTTATTACTGCTCTTATTCTAGTTGCTCTTACAAATATGGAGAAAATTATCGACGTTTTTAATTCAGACGATAATGGAACAAATGTGGGTGTCATCTATGAAGTGGAAAGCGTATATACTTTGTTCAAACAAAATGTAAATGTCATGGATAAAGACATTCATTTAAAAGAATTTACGTCTGAGTCTAAGGCAAAACAAGCGGTAAAAAACGGGGAGCTCGATAGCTATTTACTTTTATCTTTAAACGATAAGCAGCTGCCTCAAGCTGTGTACAAAGCTAACTCCTTGGCCGAATCAAACCTTTCTTCTACCTTAGAACAGGCGGTACAGCAAACAAAAGTGGCTATGGCTACAGTAAAAATCGGGTTAGAAGAAAAGCAAATTGATCAGCTTTACAGCCCTGTTTCATTTAAAAAGAAAGCGTTAGTTGAAAATGCCAAAACAGAACAAGAGCTAAATCAAGCAAGAGGTCTTGTGTATGTGCTGCTGTTTGTTATTTATTTTGCCGTTATCATGTATGGGAGCATGATTGCGATGGAAGTAGCTACTGAAAAATCATCCCGCGTTATGGAGATCCTTGTATCGAGCGTATCACCTATTACACAAATGTTTGCTAAAATCATTGGAATTGCACTGCTCAGCTTAACACAGCTTGCAGTGATACTGAGCGTGGGCTACACATCGTTAAAAGCCAGTGTGGAAACAAATCATAACGGTATCTTTTCTTATCTCGGATTTAATGATGTTCCGCTGACTACATTCGTGTATGCATTTGTCTTTTTCATATTGGGGTACTTCCTTTTTGCTACGCTCGCGGCTTTTTTAGGTTCTCTTGTGAGCCGTATTGAAGATGTACAGCAAATGATTACGCCTATGACCCTTGTGATTGTGGCCGCTTTTTTAATTGCTATGTTTGGACTTGGTGATCCTGAAACCACAATCATTACGGTCACATCTTTTATCCCGTTTTTTGCTCCGATGATTATGTTTTTGCGTGTAGGTATGTTAAATGTTCCTGTGTGGGAAGTGAGTGTATCGATAGGGATTTTAGTTGTGACGATTACTGCTTTAGCTATATTTGGTGCCCGTGTGTATAAAGGAGGAGTCCTTATGTATGGGCAATCTACCTCTTTTAAAGATATTAAAAAAGCGCTGCAGCTAACGAAAAAAGAAACATAAAGAAGTGAGAGGCTGAGACAAAAGTAGTTTAGTTGAAGGAAGATCCGAACGAACAACCTAGATTCTTGATGGAGAATCCAACTCGTTCGGATTTTTTTATTGCTATGGTGACCATAGTTTTCATATATGTGGCTGCTTCTAGCTGTGTATTGGAGAGCAAGACGAAGACTCCTGCGGGAAAAGCGGAATAGGTGAGGCCCCACAGGAGCGGAAGGGACGAGGAGGCTCAGCGCCCTCCCGCGGAAAGCGAAGTCTTGCGGGGAAATCAACAGCGGTGTCTCAAGCAGTTCAGCTCCTTTATGCCATTTGTTGGTCTTTAGATTGCATTGATTTTGTTATGTCGCAATCTCATCTTTTATGAAAAAGCGTCTACCCGTGCATTCGGTGCCAAGCGATGGTAAAATGAAATGTAAAGAGCTGTAAATAAGCGGACGAAGCGATAAGAGCTTTGCTATTAAATACATAGAATGAACTAGTAAGGAGGAAAAGATCATGACAAAAGGAATTGCTCAATACGAAGTAGGAGAGCAAGTTGATCTTTATTTTTTAATTAAATCCTCAACGAGAGGAATTGCAAGCAATGGAAAGCCATTTTTAACGGTAATCCTACAGGATAAAACAGGTGATATTGAAGCCAAGCTGTGGGATGCTTCCCCAGATGACGAGGAAAATTATGCTGCTCAAAAGATTGTGCGAGCTGCTGGAGAAGTAATGAATTACCGCGGGCGCAACCAGCTGAAAATACGCAACATTCGTCCTGCACAGCCCCAAGACGGAGTGCGCACATCTGACTTTTTAGAAGTGGCGCCTTTATCTCAAGAAGAAATGGTCGAACATATTACAAAGAGTATATTCGAAATGAAAAATTCGAATGTCCAGCGCATTACTCGCCATTTGTTTAAAAAATATCAAACGGAATTTCTAGAATATCCGGCAGCAACTAAAAATCACCATGAGTTTGTATCGGGACTTGCCTACCATGTGGTGTCTATGCTGAAGCTGGCTGAGTCATTTTCAACCCTTTATCCAAGCTTAAACCGCGACTTGCTGTACGCTGGAGTTATTCTTCATGACCTTGGCAAAGTATTTGAACTTTCAGGTCCTGTTTCGACGATATACACAGTCGAAGGGAACCTGCTTGGCCATATTTCGATTATGGTGAATGAAATTGGAAAAGCGGCAGAAGAATTAGCGATTGAAGGAGAAGAGGTTATGCTTCTTCAGCACCTTGTATTATCGCATCACGGTAAGGAAGAGTGGGGAAGTCCGAAAAAGCCGTTAATTAAAGAGGCTGAGATGCTTCATTTGATTGACAATGTAGACGCTAAAATGAATATGCTGGACCGAGCATTAACAAAAGTGAAGCCCGGTGAGTTTACAGAGCGTATTTTTGCACTTGATAATCGCTCATTTTATAAACCAACGATTGATTAAAAAGGTATAAGTCTTTCTTCCTTCGCATATAGTGGTTGTAAATAACTGTGATGGGGGATCAATATATGGTGACACTACCAATTTGGATTTATTTAGTTGTAGCAGGCATTTTCTTTAGTGGATTTATGGCGATTCGTGCTGCACAACATGATAAGCAAGTGGATGATTCGTTTATTGAAAAAGAGGGACAAGTCTTCATCGAAAGAATGCAAGTGGAAAAAGAAAGACGCAACAGCGATTCCATCTGATTATATAAAAGAGCCTGTCACATGAGTGACGGGCTCTTAGCATTACTGCTGAGGAGTTTCTACGCCAGATTGACTATCTGTCGCACCTTCTTCGAAAATTGGTTTTACATTTTTATCTTTGACTTCCACTTTTGCTTTATCAAGCTCTTTTTGAATCTTCTTGTTCGCTTCTGCTTGATCTACTTTTGAACGTTTGATTTGCTGCTCAAGTTCGGGTTTCTTTTTCTCAAACGATTCTACTTTCTTTTTATCGACTAGTTTAATGATATGGTAGCCGTACTCTGTTTTGATTGGTTTACTTACTTCACCTTTTTTCAGCTTGTAAGCCGCTTCTTCAAATTCTTTAACCATTTGGCCTTCACCGAAGTAGCCTAAATCGCCGCCGTTAGCTGCAGACTGCTGATCGGTTGAATATTCTTTTGCCAGACTAGCAAAGTCCTCGCCTTTTTTGATTTTCGCTTCTACTTCGTTTGCTGTTTTTTCGTCTTTTACTAAAATATGGCTTGCGCGAATTTGAGGTTTTTGAGCTTTATATTCATCATAAGCTTTTTTCAGTTCTTTGTCCGATACCTTAATGCCTGCTGTAGCAGCTTTTTCACGGAGAATATCAACTTTTAGCATATCTTTGACTTCTTTTTCGCCTTTTTGCTTAATAACTGAATCCACCTGATCACCGTATTGTTCTCTTAGAATGTTCAACTGCTGATCAAGCTCTTTATTCGTTACTTTATATTTTTTACTCAATACTTTTTCTTCGGTAACGCTTCGTACGAGTGTATTAAATTGGTCTTGTCCGATTGTATCTTTCATTTGCTTATACAAATCACCTTGAGTGATATTGCCTGCTTTTGTTTCTACAATTACTTTTGAAGAATCGTTTGCATTTGAAGCATCATTTCCCCCACTGCATGCTGATAAAGCAACGAGACTGGCTGCCGTTGTTAGTGCAACTAAGCTTTTTTTCATACGTAAACACTCCTACTCATCATTTTTACTTATGTAGCTTGACTCAAGATTTACTATATCACATTTCCTGATGTTAGCAAATGAAGCTAAAACCACGTAAATTTACATTTATTTTCCACTAAGTATGGAGTGATTATACGCTTATGACAGCTTTTTTATAAAGCGTTTTCAAAATGGTGGACAAACTCACAGAGTAATCTCCAAACGAGAAGGAAGAGAAATAAATTATGGAGTTTGGGCTAAAAGCCTAGACGTTTTTTGAGCTGATGCATAAGATGCAGTATTAGTAAACAAAGGGGGTGCTCAAATGAGCGGATGCGGACATGGAGGCGGTTTTGCACTATTAGTTGTACTGTTTATCTTATTAGTCATTGTTGGTTGTGCATGTTACCACTAGGAAACAGATGAATATAAAGGGAAAGGGGCGATAGATATGGGTTCTTACGGATGCGGATACGGCAGTGGATTTGCACTATTAGTCGTATTATTCATCTTATTAGTTATCATCGGAGCTAGCTGTTTTTGCTAAGCCTATAAAAAAGCGGTGAGACATCTCACCGTTTTTTATGTAAATGATACTTCAATATAAGATGAAACTAATAAAATGGTAATTAATACATTAATCGTACGAAAAACTTTAGGCTGTTTTTCAGCTGGAATTTCTTTTTGAATACACAATGTATTTGTTAGTGCATTGATGTAGAATAAAATGAATAGTGCAAATACAATAAAGAATATGTACATAAAAATCCCCCTAACAAAATCAGTGTGACGAAGACAGAAAGTCTTATAGTCATTTATATAGTACAGCTTTGTATGAATTTACAAATATCTATATTAACATTACCAAAAAAGCGGTAAAATAGATAGTTATATATACAGTTGAGCAAAGAATTTCAAAAGGTATTTACACAGAAATGCGGTTTTTATTTTATAAAGGGTAGTTAAGAAGTTGAGAAATAGGTTTTAAACGAAATAGCAAAGTGAATGGATAAGAAATGAGTAACAATTAGTCATTGTGCAAAAGGATTGTTAAAAAGGACAGAGGGATTTATATTAATATATGCAGTGAGTACATAATCAGTATATGAAAATCTTTATACGGTGCTACTTAAACAGGAAATGTGAATGACGAAGAAAGAATTATTTGGAAGAACATGAATGAATCATGTACAATATGGAGTAGAGGTATATGAACGTTGAAGGAGTAGGGGAAGCGGATGGAAACTTTAGAATCTCGAGTATCACGTTTAGAATATTACATAAAACTGTTATCTGGGACATCTGAACAAGAAGCTAAACCATTTATTGATTTAGTGGTAAGAAATCAGCTTACAAAGAAGGAAGTAGAGGAAATTTTAATTCTGTGTGAAGATACAAAAAACGAATATATTGAGCAAAAAGCGGAAGGTCTAACAGACTTTGTTCCGCTTCTTACACAATTTGTTGGCATGCTGAATTATAAATTAAATCCCAGAGAGACGGTCGAATCGCTTCGTTATCAACCTTCTTATCAAGATGTGATGAATGAATTTTTTGAAATTATTCAATGGATAAGGGACTAACCATTAAGAGTTTGAAATAGTCTCCTGGTGGTTCTCTTTATCTTTCTTGACAAGCTTGCCATCTTCTTCAGTGAATTCTTCTTCGATATGATGGAAAGATCGCTCGAAGATATCCATAAAATCTTCACCGTAAATTTTGCGAATGACGGTCATTAGTTCCATAAACTCTGGGAATTTGCCGTACAAGTCGCGCAACGGAAGTGCGCCGCTGAACACTGAATTATTAGAAGGTTCGTAATGTTCCATTAAATCTAATAAAATGGCCTCGCCTTTATCTGTCAGCTGAATGTACGTATTTCGCTTGTCGCTTTCTTTTTTAGAAAATTCAAGTAAACCTCGTTCTTCTAGTTTTTTGGAGAAGTTAAATGCAGTAGAAACGTGCATAACTCCAAACTTTGCAATTTCAGAAATGGAAGCCCCGTTTAAATGATATGAAATCCATAAAATATGATGCTCGTTAATATTAAGGTCATAAGGCTTAATCCATTGCTGCCAATCCTTCTCTACGGTTTTCCAAAGGGCTTTACTTAATTGGGCAATGCGTTGGCTAAATAGAAGTGCTTCTTTCAAACTGTAATCTTGATCACTAGTCTTTTTCATCTTCTCCCACCTACTTAGTCTCTTTTTTTATTTATCTTCTATTATGCCAATAAAATAAAAAATTATAAAGATGTAAATTTACAAAATTTTAAAAAATTAAAAAAGAAGGCGTCTTAACCTTCTTTTTTGTCAATTTTTTCATTGGGATTTTTAGTTGTCTGTACATGTTCCTCTAGGTTTGACAAAGAATTTTGGATTTCTTTCAAATGATGCTGAAGGGATTCCTTATGAGGGACAATTTCTTCTTTAAACTGACCAAGGGTAGTAGAAAGGTCACTTGCGATATTTTTCACTATAGTATTTCCTTCTCTGGCGGTCATTTGTACTTGTTGAGAAACAGCTTTTATTTTTGTTGAGAGCTCTTGTTGTGAAGCGTTAACTCGGTCTTTTCGAGAGCTGACACGCTGTTTAAGTTCTCGTCCTGAATATGGAGTAACAAGAAGCGTTGTAATAGCGGCTACGGTGCTTCCGATTGCTGCTCCAGCTGCTAGTTTTTTCATTCTGCTCATGATTTATTTCCTCCTATGTAGTAAAGTAATTGCTAACACTTCCTTCTGACATAATCATAAAAAAATAGCATAGATTTATACAAAAGAAGGAGGTTATCAACATGGGGTAGCTTTATTCATTCTTTTGATAATTAGCCTGAGTTTTTTTCTGGCTGCCTTTAAATGGTTTAGCCTTACGACTAGAACGGCATCATATCCACCTAAACATGTGCTGAAACAAAAGTCTCTTACATGTGCGACAGTGGCTTTTGCGAGTTTTTTATTGGCGCTTATACTTTATTATGTAACCTAGGATGGAGAACTTAAACCTTTATTACATAGTAAGTCTTCATACCTATTGTATGAGCTGCAAATGAAATTTAAGTGAAAAGCATTCTGTACCATTTCTTTTTAAACAAAAAGTTAAGAGTCGAACTGTAGGCTGTCTCTAAAAGATCAGCAACGTACTATAAATGAACCGTTTTATCTAAAGGTCCGCCACGCTTTGGCGGGCCTTAGCTTTTGGTGTAAAAAAAGAGCCTGATTCTTAATTAAATCAGGCTCTTGACGTTACGATAATTTTGCTTTGATGCTTGTGCGTTTTAGAACGGATTGAACAATTGGATAAATAACGACCATAACGATTGTATTCACTACTGTTGCAGGTAATACAACCGCAGCAACAAGCGCCATGACGCTGTTTCCGCCCGGTAAGCCGACGATTAGCGCGGCAGCAGACAAGAATACGGTTCCTGATACGAGTGTGCCAACAGCCGTTAAAGCAGCGGCAACTGGTGTTTTAATGCCTGTTGCTTTTTTCACAAGCATAAATAATGCAAAGAAAACAAATGCTGTAATTGGTTTATCAATCAAGTTTGCAATATGTCCTCCTGGGAAACTAGACGTTAAAGCAGAAATAAAAGCTGTTGTGAAGCTTACTAGTACTACATTTTTTACGCTAGGAAACAACAGGATTGCTAAAAACATCATTGTTAACATCATATCTGGCTTCATTCCAAATAAAATAGGAGGTACCACCGTGTGGAGAACCGCTCCAATTCCGACTAATAACGCTAAAGAAACTAAAACCTTTGTATTCATTTCTCATCTCTCCTATTCTAAGCTAAGCTCGAAATATACCAATAGTGCGTCTATGCCCATTGCATATATTTACATACTGATTATAACATATTTATGTGAAAAAAGAATCAGTTAATTCTGCCAATTATGCGTTTGCCTGTGCAAATTCATCCATAAAGGCGGCAAGAGCTTTACACGCTTCAAGCGGTACAGCATTGTAAATAGAAGCGCGGCATCCGCCGATTGAACGGTGTCCAGCTAATCCTACGAAGCCTTTTTCTTTTGCTTGCTGTAAAAACGCAGCCGTTAACTCATCGGTCGGTAAAGTAAACGTTACGTTCATAATTGATCGGCTTTCCTCTGTAGCGTGAGGGGTATAGAAACCATTTGAACGTTCCATGCTTGTGTAGAGTAGCTTAGCTTTTTTATGATTTTGGGCTTCAATTGCTTTAACGCCACCTTGTTCTTTAATCCAATCTAAAACAAGTGAAAGCATATAAATGCCAAACGTTGGAGGAGTGTTGTAAAGAGAGTTGCTCTTTACGTGTGTCTCATAATTCAGCATTGTTGGTAAACCTTCAGGAATACGTTTAAGCAATTCTTTCTTCAAAATGACAACCGTGACACCAGATGGTCCGAGGTTTTTCTGAGCACCAGCATAAATGAGTGAGAACTTAGATACATCAATTTGACGGCAAAGAATGTCGCTTGACATGTCGGCAATTAAGTCTATTCCTTCGATAGAAGGATAGTCAGCCCATTGTGTACCAAAAATGGTATTGTTGGACGTGATATGCAAGTACCCAATCTCTTCTTTTGGAAGCTTTACATCATCTAAAGCTGGAATAGAGCGGTAGTTCTCTTCTTTAGTAGAAGCAACCACTGTTGTTTTTCCAAGTTTCTTCGCTTCTTTTAATGCTTTTTCCGACCATGATCCGGTTAGTACATATGCACCGACTTGATCGGGAGCTAAAAAGTTCATTGGAATCATAGAGAATTGCAGGCTTGCTCCGCCCTGCAGGAATAAAATTTCATGTGTATCTGGAATGTTAAGCAATTCCGTGAGTGTTTCTTTAGCATGTGTTAATACATCTTCAAACTCTTTGCTGCGATGTGATAATTCCATCACAGACATACCTGTATTTTTAAAATTAACTAGCTCCTCTTGAGCAAGTTGTAAGACAGGTAGGGGAAGCGCAGACGGACCTGCATTAAAATTGTAAGCTCTGTTTAACGTAATCACATTAATTCCTCCTCAAATTAGTTCGAACACTCATCATACAAAATGGCTAATGACTGATGTCAGAAAGAATATCATTATACTATCATGAAAACCATTGATTGTGGAGGTAACTTTTCAAAAATTTAAATTAATCTGTAAAGAGAAAATAATAGAAAAAAGATAAATAAAAAGTATACGCAAACATGTTTTGGCAAACATGTAAATGAAATGTTTATATGCTATACTGATGGAAGAAATAATGTGGAGGAACAGAATGAGAGTATTAAAATATGCAATATTAGGGCTCTTAGATCAGAAGGAGCTCAGCGGGTATGACATTACCAGACTTTTTAAAGAAGAGGTCGGTAATTTTTGGAGTGCTAAGCACAGCCAGATTTATCCCGAGTTAAAGCGATTAACAGAAGAGGGATTTATTCGCTATGAAACCGTGATTCAAGGCAAGAAATTAGAAAAAAAGATGTATTCGATAACGGAAGAAGGAAGAGCCGAGTTAAACAAGTGGCTCACTACAATTGATCCTATTCCTGAAACAACTAAAGATGAATTTATGTTAAAAGCCTATTTTGCTTCATCCATGTCAATAGAAGAGTTAAAGCAACAAATAGATAATCAACTATCAAGCAGGAAAGTGAAGCTAACTTTTTTAAAGAAACGAATGAATGACCTTTTGGAACAAGTTAATCATCACATTACCGTTTCGTCTCCTCAATTTGGTCATTATTTGGTGCTATCTCGCGCTCAAGACCGGGAGACAAGCTATATCAATTGGCTAGAACGTACGCTGAATTTAATTGAAAAAGAACAATAAGAAAAGGTGAGCGGATCATGACTTGGTGCATAAAATCATTTCAAGAGCTGACAAACGATGAGCTTTATGAAATTCTACAGGTTCGCACCGCTATTTTTGTTGTCGAACAGAAGTGTGCTTACTTAGAAGTAGATGGAAAAGACAAACTTGCTTATCACTTGTTCAAAAAAGAGAATGAGAAAATTATCGCATACCTTAGAGTTTTACTAAAAGGAATTAGCTATCGGGAAGCTTCTCTTGGGCGCATTATTGTAAAACAAGCACAGCGCGGTACAGGTCTCGGAAGAGAACTGGTAGCAAGAGGAATTGATTTTTTAGAGAATGAGTTGCACGAGAAGACAATTAAAATTCAAGCTCAAAGCAGACTTCAAACATTTTATGAATCGTTTGGTTTTAGACCTATTTCCGATATTTATTCAGATGAAGGGCTTCCCCACGTAGATATGCTAAAGACACCTTAGAAACTTCACCAATTGTGTGAAGTTTTTCTATTTCTGAAACGGGTAAGGTGAAAGAAAGATGTTAGGCTTTAGTACTGCGCAGATAGAATCGATATGACTACTACTAAATTAGTAATTTATGAATAAGATAGATAATGAATTTGTTTCTTTTTGCTTATTCTTTGATTTTAAGTAAGTGATATATTGAAGAAAGTAATAATATTGTATATAATGATTTTTGTAACAAAAATGTAACAATTGCGTAATATTCTTAATATTGATTAGGAAAGAAATTTGTTGTACATATTGCTTGGAGGCATTTTTATGAGTGCAAAGGAAAAGAAAAATAGGTATATATATAGTTTGGATGGACTTCGAGCTTTCGCTGTTATGTCTGTCATTGCATATCACTTAGGATTTGGATGGGCATCTGGAGGATTTCTAGGAGTTGACGTTTTCTTTGTATTATCAGGGTATTTAATTACCTCGATTTTACTGGTGCAATCTTGGGAAAATCCTTTGGGGAATTTGAAGCATTTTTGGATCAGCCGAACGAGAAGACTTCTTCCAGCTGTGTATGTGATGGTAATATTAACTGCAGCGTGGGTTATTTTATTTAACCGGCCATTGTTAACAACGCTACGAGGCGATGCATTATCGTCTATTTTTTATATGAGTAACTGGTGGTTTATTTTTCATAAAGTTTCATATTTTGATAGTTTTGGGTCACCGTCACCATTAAAGAACTTATGGTCACTTGCTATTGAAGAGCAGTTTTATATTGTGTGGCCACTTGTTTTATTGTTGGGTTTAAAATTTATTAAAAAGAGAGGAATTCTTTCTCTATTCATTTTAGCTGGAGTAATGGCCTCAGCTATTCTAATGTCTTTTTTATATGAGCCAGGAGGAGATCCTAGCCGCATTTATTATGGAACCGATACTCGGCTGTTTGCCCTTTTAATCGGCTGTTTACTTGCATTTGTCTGGCCGATGTATCGTTTGTCATCAAAAAATCTTCCAGCCGTAGGCAAGCAAGTATTAAACGCGGTAAGTATGGTGAGTTTCTTTGTATTTATTCTCTGCGTATGGAGCGTTGATGAGTATACTCATGCATCTTTTCTTTATCAAGGTGGAATGCTGCTGATTTGTTTAAACGCTGCTGTACTGGTTGCAACGATTAGTCATCCTAGTAGTTTTTTAGGAAAAGCTCTGTCGTTTAAACCGCTTCGCTGGCTTGGTACTAGATCATACGGTATCTATTTGTGGCATTATCCGGTTATTGTTCTTACAACACCTGTATCTGAGATTGGCCGCCCGGTCTATTGGCATGCGCTGTTACAAGTAGGCCTTACATTTATCATTGCTGAACTTTCTTACCGTTACATCGAAGTGCCTATCCGCACACGCGGCTTTCGCTATTATTTCCGGCACTACCATCCGAGAGAGCTTTTTAAATGGCGTAATCTCTCTCGTTCGAGACAAGCGGTTTTGGGCAGTCTCATTTTCTTTTTGGCGCTGTTTACAGCGGATATGACAAGCTTTGCTATTAGTACGCAACAAAAGGATGAAACGACAGCAAAAGAGACAGAGGTTAAAATTCAAACGAATCATAAAGAAAATGCTTCAACTTCTCTCAAAGACAAGAACAAAGCGGATGATAAAAAAGCAGAGAACGCGGAAAAGAGTTCCGGGGAAGAAAAATCTGATGCCAAAGAAAAACGGCAGCCGAATTCTTACAGAGATGTTCTTGCGATTGGAGACTCGGTCATGCTGGATATTGCTCCTAATCTTAAAGAGATGCCGCTTAGTATTACGATTGACGGAAAAGTAGGAAGGCAGCTCAATGAAGCACTGCAGCTAACTCCTAGCTATCAAGCATTTAATAATCCGAACAGCGCAGTGATTATTGAGTTAGGAACAAACGGCTATTTTACAAATGAAGAACTTGAACAACTGTTAAAAGCTTTTTCACACGCGGACGTTTACTTAGTGAATACGCGCGTTCCTCGTTCGTGGGAAAGCACCGTGAACAAGAACTTGAAAGCTGCTTCTGAAAAATTTGATCACGTCACGCTCGTAGATTGGTACTCAGAGGCTTCTAAGCACCCTGAATACTTTACATCAGATGGTGTCCACTTGGTACCTGAAGGATCAAGAGCATTAACAAAATTGATTGAAGAGCGTATGAATTTAGAAGTTAAGGCGGAAAGTCGTTCATAATAAGTGAAAAGCCGTACTATGTTTTATATCACAAACTGATTAAACATGTGTCAAATGAATAGATAAAACAAAAAAAGCTTACATGTGTAAGCTTTTTTTGTTTCAAGAAAGGCGAGAAGAAATATTGCCAGCAATTTCTTGAAGTTTTTCAGGCGTGTATTCGCTTGTATGCTCTTTCCATACAGCACCGAATCCATCGCCTTCCCCATAGCGAGGAATAATGTGCATATGATAATGAAACACGGATTGACCAGCTTTTTCACCATTATTATTTAAGATGTTTAAGCCGATTGGGCTGTATGTTTCTTTAATTGCATTTGCGATTTGAGGAACCACTTCAAACAAATTGCGCGCAATTTCCGGCGTTAGTTCGTGAATGTCTTTTTTATGTACTTTTGGAATCACCAGTGTATGACCTTTTGTTACTTGACTAATGTCTAAAAAAGCTAATACATGTTCATTTTCAAATACTTTTGCACCTGGGATTTCACCGCGAATAATTTTGCAGAAAATACAGTTTTCATCATGTGTGCTCATTATATTCACCTTCCGTTACCAATATAAATGTATGGGTATACATGTACGTTTATTTTACCACAAAGTAGAAATGCAATCAGCAGGCAAGAAATAGCTACTGGCATTTTATACACAAAAACGGGATGCAAACGATTATGCATCCCGTCATGTGAAGAAGGAAAAAATAGCTTTTAATGCAGCATATGATCTTTAAGGAACACCTCATTTACGTAATTGCATTGCCTAATGAAACAGTAACTTGAAAAAGTATATTCTCTTTAACAAACACCTCATTTAAGCATTGAGCTAAAAAATATACAATGTGAACGAAATCGTTCTTGGTCTTTGACAAACACCTCATTTACACAGTAATAAATGAACATTATTGTCTACCCATTATATAGATTCTTACTACGTTCATGACTACCATCCCCTTATGAATCAAACATACATCGATTTACAATAAGGTTTTCTGAAATATGCCTGCTGTAGACACCTCATCCCAAATGTAAGAAGCTTTGTAATGATTAGTTGTAATCAATAACTCGTTTTCCTTCTTCCCTATATAGAATGTCCCGATATTTCGATTATATTCTGGAAAAATTAACCGAAAAAAATGAAAACGATGTGAGGAAGAAAAAGATTTGGTACAATAGAGCAAATAGCGCTTGCGCTTGGGGACAAAAAAGAACAAATAAAAGGAGATCGTGATGGGTTCTTTATTGCAAATTAACAATATTATAGGGGGATATACAAAAACTCCCGTCTTAAAAGATGTATCGTTTGATGTAAATGCAGGTGAATTAGTTGGGTTAATCGGGTTAAACGGAGCCGGCAAAAGTACAACGATTAAACATATCATTGGGCTAATGGAAGCAAAAAAAGGAAGTGTATCCATTAATAATAAAACCTTTCAACAAGACCCAACAGGTTATCGAAGTCAGTTTACGTTTATTCCAGAAACTCCTGTGCTATACGATGAATTAACATTAAAAGAACATTTAGATATGACAGCTATGGCTTATGGACTTGAGCCTCAAACATATGAAGCCCGTCTGCAGCCGCTTTTAAAAGAATTTCGTTTAGATCGGAAGTTAAAATGGTTCCCTGCGCATTTTTCAAAAGGAATGAAGCAGAAGGTTATGATTATGTGCGCTTTTTTGGTTCAGCCGTCTCTTTATATTATTGATGAACCTTTTTTAGGTTTAGATCCGCTTGGTATACAATCTTTACTTGATTTGATGACGGATATGAAAAAGCAAGGTGCAGGCATTTTAATGTCCACACACATTCTGGCGACTGCGGAACGCTACTGCGATAAATTTGTTATTTTACATAACGGAGAAGTAAGAGCGCAAGGAACGCTTAAAGACCTTCAAGAAGAATTTCAGATGCGCAATGCTACTCTTGATGAAATTTATATTGAATTAACAAAGGAAGAAGGCTATGAGTAAGATTGATGCATTATGGAAGCAACGGTTTCAGCAGTATTTAGTGGATGTAAGAAGATATACAAAATATATCTTAAATGACCACATTAAATTAGTGTTAATTTTTGCGATTGGCGGTTTGGCCTACTATTATCAACAGTGGTTGAGTACATTAACACCTGCGTTTCCTTCGGCTGTAGTAATTGCGATACTTATGGGATTGATTTTAACCATGGGTCAAATTCAAACGTTTTTAAAACGACCTGATTTAGTCTTTTTACTTCCTTTGGAGACGAAGCTGCAGCCTTATTTTAAAAAATCTTTTTGGTTTACCTTTACGATTCAGCTTTATATTTTATTATTTGCAACTGGTGCAGCAGCACCTCTTCACGTAAAGGTAATGCATGATTCTTACTCAAACGTTTTTGTGTTTTTTCTGCTATTACTCATCTTGAAAGTTGTAAACTTAGGCATGTCTTGGTGGGCCGTATGGTTTGAAGAAAAGTGGGCGAAATGGACAGATTATATCGTCAGGTTTTTCTTGAACGCGGTTTTTACGTACTTCTTATTTTCGCATGCATACGTATTCTTTACAGGAGTCGTAGCGGTGATTATGATTGCGCTAGCTATTTATTATCGCTCACTTACAAAAAGGAAGCCGATTAAATGGGAAAAGCTAATTGACTTAGAAGAAAAGCGCATAGGCTATTTTTATCGATTAGCTAATTTATTTACAGACGTTCCTCAGGTAAAAGAGCGAATCAAACGCCGTAGATATTTAGATTGGCTATTAGCACGTATTCCATTTCGTCAAAGTGCCACTTACCATTACTTGTACACCAGAACATTTTTGCGATCAGGAGATTATTTAAGTTTGCTCGTTCGCTTAACTGTCATTGGCGGATTTTTAATTGTAGCTGCGCCGTTTCAATACGGCAATATAGTGGTTGTTTTATTTGTTGTATACATGACGGGTTTTCAATTACTCCCGCTTTGGAAGCAGCACCAACAGATTTTATGGCTTTCTCTTTATCCGGTTGAAGCTAAAGAACGGAAAAAGGCATTTTTGGACGTATGGAAAAAAGCGCTGTATGTACAAATTCTTGTGCTCGCCATAGTGGTGGCTTTTTCTAATATAGTTGCTGCACTGCTTTCCGTGGCAGCGGGTGCTATATTTATTCACTTATTTGTAAATGCATATGTAAATAAAAAATTAACGTAAAAAAAGCTCCGAATGGAGCTTTTTTACGTTTTTAGACTACTTTGGAGACGAAGATAATATACGGAAGCGATAGACGTTCATTGCTACTTTTGTGAGATGGTCAAGAAGCTGATAATTAGCATATGCACCTATAACAGCTCCAATTCCCGGCATAAGCTGAAACATTTTCACGACATCAATGTAATCGCGGTATTCTTGTTGAAAAGCTTTCCAATCAAGCTCAAGAAGTTCCTCTTTCTTTTCTTCCCAGTTTTCTACTACTTCGAGCAGCTTCGTTCTATGGTCGTCGCTGCAAAAGGCAAGATGAAAAATATACAGCATATAAATGCGTTCTTCTTTTTCTTTTACATCAAAACCATACGTAGCGGCAATGTCAAATAAGCACTTCATTTTTATGGAAAGAAGAAGCGGGAAATCTGCTGCACCTAAAAGGATACCGCCTGCACCAGTACCAGCTCCTTCTACAGCAGCTGTTTTTTTGTACTTAGGTATGAGTTCCAAAATTCTTTTCTCTTTTTCTTCAAACGAAAGACCGCTAACATCTCTTTTTTTAGTGGTGAAATCGGACCCAACAAGTGTGGTTTCAACCATTTTTTTTATGCTTTCAGTCATAATCTTATGGACTTTAGCAGGGATTTTTTCATTTATTTTAAGCTGTAAAGATTTTGCGGTCCGTTGAAATTTAGAAGGTCGTTTCAACATGCTGAATTTCCAATGTTCAGCTTCTTGTAACACTTTTTCTTCATACGTATTCAAAAAAATCACCTCATTTCAGTCGATATAAATACTACGTTCTAAGTGAGAAAAAGGTTCCTAAAATAAAACAACAAGCACTCGTCTGCTTATCCGTACGAATGCTTGCTGAATGATTAATTCGCTTTTATTACGTTTTTAGAAGGAGCTTGTTCTCTTAAATACTCAACAGCAGCCGTACCCAGCGTTTTAGCTGCGATAAGCATTGCTTTTTCGTTAAAATCAAATTTAGGATGATGATGAGGATACGGAGCATCTACACCTTCTGGCTGAGCTCCTGTAAAAAAGAACGTTCCTTTAATATGCTGCAAATAATAAGAGAAATCTTCCCCAGTCATGTGAGGCTCCGTTTCTTCGACTGTATGAACTTCATCGATTTGAGAAGCAGCAGAGGCAAGAAAGGCTGTTTCTTCCGGGTGGTTTACGACGGAAGGATAGCCGCGCGTATAACTAAGTTCATAAGAAGCGTCAGCTGTTAAACATGTACCTTGGACAATTCGTTCGATTTCTTTTTCGACATCATTTCGTACATCTTCATTAAATGTTCTTACCGTGCCAATTAGTCGAGCAGAATCAGCAATAATATTAAATGCATTTTCCGCTACAAAAGAACCTATGCTCACAACCGCTGAATCAATTGGGTTTACACGTCTGCTTACAATTTGCTGTAAATTAACAACAAGCTGAGAGGCGATGACGATTGAATCTTTTGTTTTGTGAGGCTGTGCACCGTGGCCGCCTGCTCCTTTGATCGTAATTTCAAAGCGATCAGCAGCAGCCATAATAGGGCCCGTTCGATATTGAACCACACCAGTTGGAGTTAATGACCATAAATGCGTTCCGAATATCGCGTCTACACCGTCTAAGCATCCGTCTTCAATCATGGACTTGGCGCCTCCCGGAGCGTACTCTTCGGCGTGCTGATGAATGAAGACGATTTTACCAGGGAGAGAATCTCTTATTTCAAAAAGCGCTTTAGCAAGGACTAAAAGAGTAGCGGTATGACCATCGTGGCCACATGCATGCATCACACCCGGAACAGTGGATTGATATAGTACATCTTTTTCATCTTGAATAGGAAGGGCATCAAAGTCGGCTCTCAAAGCTACAGTAGGACCAGGTTTTCCTCCTTGAATGCTTGCTACAATGCCGTTTCCTCCTACATTTGCTCGGTAAGAAATACCGATTTTGTCATAAAAAGATCGAATGTAGGCAGCGGTTTGAAATTCTTTAAAAGACGGTTCTGGATACTGATGCAGATATCGGCGGATTTGAACCATTTCATCAAATTTTTCTTCAAGTAAAGTATGTAGCTTGGAATTCACATAACCATACCCTTTCTGTATAAGTTGAATAAAGTTTTGAATTTTTTGACATTTTAATCATTATATCATTATCTATAAAAAAGAAAAGAATGTAAGCGTTGTTATTGAAAAAAGTAATTGAATCATGAAATATTTTATATACATAATAGATACATAAGATGAGGAATAGGGATAAAGAATGAGTTTTTTACCAATTTTCTCATGAGATAATAGGAGGTAACGATATGGTGGATTCACAGACTGTATCCCTGTACAAAAAATTAATGTGGATGTTCGGGGTTGCGGGGCTCGTTTTTTTAGGAGTGTTGTTTGTTGTGTTGACAGATTCTTTTCAAGGAGACCACTGGCTTGTTTCATCTATAGATGGTAGCACTATTCTTCAGTCAGCATCATCTATTTTTCATGGCTTGTCTTTTTTAGCTTCAAAAGTAATGATTATGGTTCTTTTAGCTGTACTTATTGTTTTTTTATTTTTTAAAAAGGACTATATTGGTATGATATCGGCATTTTTACTTATTTTAAGCGGTGATATTATTAATAAAGCAATTAAGGATGCGGTAGAACGAGGACGTCCTCTTGAAGGCATCGAAGGCTACAGTTTTCCAAGCGGCCATGCGATGATGGGAATTCTTATCTACGGTCTGATTATCTTTTTTCTCACAAAGCATATGAACAGTCAAAAGGTAGCCAAGTGGTATCAGCTTGCAACTACTTTGATCGTTTTATTAATAGGTGTGAGCCGTATTCTATTAAGAGAACATTTTTTAACAGATGTCTTAGCTGGCTACAGCTTAGGGCTTATGTGGCTTATTGTAGGCATTTTCTTCTATACGCTTGTTTATGCGTATGTAAAGCCTTCAGCGGAAAAAGAGTTTCCAAAAGGCATGTAAAAAATATATACATATGGAGTCTGGAAAAAATAGTATAGCCGAAGTGAAAAACGAACCACTGATCAAACTGTTCGATTAGTGGTTCGTTTTTTTTGTTACAGTGAACATAGGTTTTATCTGTTTCGTTGATTCTAGCAGTTGATTGGAGGGCAAGGCGAAGACTCCTGCGGAAAAAGCGGAACAGGTGAGACCCCGCAGGAGCGTAAGCGACGAGGAGACTCACCGGCCGCCCGCGGAAAGCGAAGCCTTGAACGGAAATCAACTGCGGTCGAGCAAGCTGTCCATATTATATATCCAGATTGTTCGTCTTTGGATGGAATTCATTTCGTTATGTCCCAGCCTCTTTTGTTTAAACTAAGAACATCGCGACAATTGTTGTAACGACTAATCCAATCGCTACAGGTTTTAAATTACGTCTGGCGAGTTCAAACGGACTGACTCCGCAAATCGCAGCAGCTGGAATCAATGCCCATGGAATCAACGTGCCTCCCCCAACCCAAATCGCAGCAATTTGCCCTAAAGCAGTTAGGGTGGCAGCTCCCGATCCTAAAGCAGATGCAAATAAATGAGAGACAGAGCCTACAAGCGAAATGCCTGAAAAGCCTGAACCATCTAATCCGGTAATAGCTCCTAGCGCAGTTATCGTTACAGTAGCGACCTGTGCGGTTAAAGGCACAGTGGAAGCAAGCGCAACGCCTAGATCATTTACAAGTCCATGTGATCCTTTCGGAAGAAAGTCACCAATGATTGTTGTGAATCCAGCATCTCCTAAATAGAAAAAAGCTGCAATGGGAATAACGGGACCGAATACTTTAAAACCAAACTGCAAGCCTTCAATCAAGTAGGAAGTTGTTTGTTCGAGGCCTTTTCCTTTGTGAGCAATAAGTGAAACCACCACTAAAATAAATAGGGCTGTGCCGCCAACGAGAGCAGTCGCATCTCCTCCCTGTAAATGAAGCGCGAACATTGCCCATACGTCTATAGCAAAGAGAAGGGGAACTATAATGGCTAAAGCCCGGCGTACTGAAGAAGAAAGAGGGGTGGATTGGACAGAAGAACTGCTTGTTAAAATTGTCGGTTGAGCGTGAATTCTATTGTGCTTCATATCTTGTTTTAAAAAGTAAAAAGCAGAGAGTGTCGTCACAACTCCCATCACAATGACCAGAGGGACACTTGCTTGAACCACCTCGTGAACTGGAAGACCTGCTGCGTCAGCTGTTATCTTAGGAGCAGCTTGAATAACAAAGTCTCCTGAAAGCGCAACGCCGTGGCCGAACAAATTCATCGCTACAGCTACGCCTATAGCTGGAAGCCCTACGCGGATGGCCACTGGTAAAAGCACGGCTCCAAGTAAAGCAACGGCTGGAGAAGGCCAGAAAAAATAGGAGATGGTCATCATAACTAATCCAATAACCCAATAGGCAAGAGCAGGCGTTTTAATGAGGCGAGCAAAAGGTGAAATCATCGATTCATTTATTCCTGTAGCCATTAAGACTTTACTCATAGATACAATAATTGAAATAATTAAAATGGTAGGAAGCAGTTCTGTAATGGCATAAATGAAGCTGGAAAAAACAGCGCTGACGGAGTGGCTTAACGAAGAGGTAGCCGTTAAGGAAAGCAAAAAAATCCCGAGTATACAAAGGATACTCGTATCTCGCCGCATAATCATAAAGCCGATAATGAAGGCGATAAAAAGGACATACATCCAATGAAGAGCTCCAAGCTCTATGCCCATAAAAATTCCTCCCAATAGGTGATGTAGTATACAATATGACGTTTATGCCTATTGTGATACTCGCCTACTAGGAGGATGTTTACTTATTTAACTACGTGGTATGAGGTCACATAAGAAGGGCGAGAGAAAATCGACGGCTGCTGATCCACGCCTTCTGACGTACCGCGTTTTTTGTGTGCTTCATTATAGGCTTTTGAAGACTGCCAATCGCTAAATGAACTTTCATCTTTCCACCCTGTAAAGATAATGTATGTGTCATTTTGCAGTGGACGAAGCACACGAATAGCTGAGAAGCCTGCTTCATTTTCAATTAAACGAGCTCGTTGGCTAAATCGCTGTTCAAACAAAGGACGGCCTTCATCTGTAACTGAAATATTATTTAGTACAGCAAATCCGCTATCTGCAAGATCCCCAGAAGCATCTAATACTTCATAAGCATGTCCTTCTTTAAAAATTGTATCTCCATCTGTTTCGTGAACTAGTGCAAATTGATCGTCATCTTTGTGAAGCAGTAACAAACGTTCACTGGGATGTTCGTCGATCAACTTCTGAAGGTAAGGGCCTGTTCCGTAAGTAATAAAGATCTTCATGGATTATACTTCCTTTCTAATTGGGAATTGCATACAATTTACAATTGTAAATCATACTAAAATTATAAATTTTTACACACAAAAATTCAAAAATTGTGAACTTCTAATGAAGATGGTAAAGTAAAACATTGATGAAGTTGTTTTCCATATTATCAAAAGTTTAGCGAAAGAAAAGGGGTGGCACGATGTACAAAAAAGGCTTATACGCAATTGCTGCCTTAGTTGGAATTTTTCTATTAGGATTGATTGGATATATTATCATCTTGTTTCTTGGAAACTATGTAATTGATGAGAAAAAGATCGTCATGGACTCGGCTACGAGGTTAGTGGACGAAAATGGAGACGAATTAACAAAGCTCTATGTGAAAAATCGGGACTTGGTTTCAATTGATAAGATTCCAAAGCATGTGCAACAAGCATTTATTTCAATTGAAGACGTTCGTTTTTATGAACACCACGGAATCGATTTTAAATCTATTGGTCGAGCATTATACCGAGATATATTGGCTGGAGGAAGTGTTGAAGGAGGAAGTACTTTAACACAGCAGCTGGCTAAAAATGTGTTTTTATCTAATGATAAAACGCTGCTTAGAAAAACAAAAGAAGTAGTGGTGGCCATTAACTTGGAGCAGCGTTACAGTAAGCAAAAACTGCTTGAAATGTATTTGAACCAAATATACTTTGGACACGGAGCCTATGGAATCCAAGCTGCATCCAAGCTTTACTTCAATAAAGATGTCTCCGAATTAACGGTAGAAGAAGGTGCACTGCTCGCTGCACTGCCAAAAGCACCGAATTCTTATTCTCCTATTTTACATCCAGAAAAAAGTATAGAACGTAGAAATGTTGTCTTAAATGCCATGCAAAAAGCAGGTTATTTATCAGCTGAAAAAAATGTCCGTTTGCAAGGAAGAACGCTGGGGTTGAACGTAAAGGAACAGGCTAAAAACCCAGCGTATTTAACCTATATCGATATGGTTATTCAAGAAGCAGAGAAGAAATACAGCATTTCTAGCAATGAGCTTCTGCGCGGCGGTTATACGGTCAAAGTACCTATGAGTACAAAAGTACAAGAAGCCGCCTACGAGCTGATGAAAGAAAATCGTTATTTTCCAGGTACAGATAACAGTGCCCAAGGTGCTTTTGTATTAGTAGATAACAAAAGCGGAGGAGTTTTATCTGTTATGGGAGGACGAGATTATGTACAAAAATCGCTCAATCGCGTAAATGTCAAAAGACAGCCAGGTTCTACGATGAAACCTATTGCAGTATATGGCCCTGCGTTAGAAGAAGGTCAATTCAAGCCTTATTCCTTGCTGCAAGACAAGCTTAGAAGCTACGGGGGATACACACCTAAAAATGTAGACGGCCAATATGCTAAAAAGGTAACGATGTACGATGCCCTAAAAGATTCTAAAAACGCAGCTGCTGTCTGGACATTGAATCAGCTAGGAGTTGAAACAAGTAAGCAGTATCTCACAAAGCTAGGAATTCCTTTAGAAGATAAAGGGCTTGCGATTGCTCTTGGAGGATTAAAGGAAGGAATTACACCGCTTCAATTAGCAGGAGCGTACCGGGTATTTGCTGAAAATGGAGAAAACATCCAACCGTACTTTATTCAAGAAATAAAAGATCAAGACGGAAAAGTAATTGCAAAAGCTGTTCCCGACACTCAAAAAGCATTTTCAAAACAAACGGCTTGGTATATGACAAAGATGCTTCAAGGAGTTGTTAAAGAAGGAACGGCAAAAAATGGAGAGTTTAAAGGAGAGTTAGCAGGAAAAACAGGGTCTACTTCGTATACGAATGTTAAAGGAGCCACAAGGGATGCTTGGTTCGTTGGATATACGCCAGACGTTGTAGGAAGCGTGTGGATGGGATATGATTCTACAAATGACCAGCATTATTTAACAAAAGGAAGTTCTTATCCGACTCTATTATTTAAAGACATTCTCACAAGAGCTGGTTACGACGAAGCTGCATTTCAAAAGCCAGCAGGCGTTAAAGATTTGCCAAAACCAATACGCTTAGAGCAAGTTAAAGACTTAAAACAAGAATTAACATTTCATCCATTTGGTTTGTTAACGGTAAATTTATCGTGGACACCTTCACCTGATAAAAGAGCTGTTTATTATGTTTATGAGAAAAAAGGAGATAAAGCCGAAGTAATTGGAAAAGTGAAGGGAAAAGGAGCATTTGAAAAAGAGCGTGTGAATCTGCTCGACAGTCCTACTTATTATGTAGTTCCTTACAATTCCCAAACAAAACAAAAAGGAAAAAAATCCAACGAAGTAACACCTGCTCTTTTTCAATAAAAAAAGGAAGAGTAGGGCGAATTTTTGACATTTTTAGCAGGTGGCTATACAAGTCGCAAAGAAATGGGTATAGTGACAAGTAGAGAATATAACGTGAAACTTTAATCAGTAGAGGAACCGGTATGTTCCTTTGCTGATTATTGTCTGTCTAATCGAAGAAAATACGGATGGAAGACAATCGAGAAAGGTGGAAATTATGAGTCAAGGAACGTTTAACGATACTTTTTTAAAAGCCTGTAGAGGGGAAAAAACAGATCATGTTCCGGTTTGGTATATGCGCCAAGCAGGGCGTTCACAGCCGGAATACCGAAAGCTAAAAGAGAAGTACTCTTTATTTGAAATCACTCATCAGCCGGAGCTTGGGGCATACGTAACACGCCTGCCCGTTGAACAGTACGGAGTGGATGCAGCTATTTTATATAAAGATATAATGTCACCGCTTCCTTCAATTGGAGTGGATGTTGAAATCAAGTCAGGAATTGGTCCCGTAATTTCTAATCCAATTCAATCTTTAAGCGATGTAGAAAAACTAGGAGAAATTACGCCGGAAGAAGATGTTCCGTATGTATTAGATACGATTAAGCTGTTAACAACAGAACAGTTAAACGTACCTCTAATTGGCTTTGCGGGTGCTCCTTTTACAGTGGCAAGCTATATGATTGAAGGAGGACCTTCAAAAAATTACAATAAAACAAAAGCATTTATGTATACGGAACCTAAAGCATGGTTTGCACTAATGGATAAGTTAGCAGATATGACGATTACATATGTAAAAGCGCAAATTGACGCTGGGGCAAAAGCCATTCAAATCTTTGATTCATGGGTAGGTGCTTTAAATGTAGCGGATTATCGTTACTTTATAAAACCTGTTATGGAGCGAATTTTCACCTCTTTACGTGAAAAAAATGTACCGCTCATTATGTTTGGAGTAGGGGCAAGTCATTTGGCAAAAGAATGGCATGATCTGCCACTGGATGTAGTGGGATTAGATTGGCGAACGCAGCTGGATGAAGCACGTGCATTAGGCTTAACAAAAACACTGCAAGGAAACTTAGATCCTGCTATTTTGTTAGCTCCATGGGAAGTTATTGAAGAACGTGTAACAGAAATATTAGATAAAGGGATGGCCAGTCCTGGTTACATCTTTAACTTGGGGCACGGCGTTTTTCCACAGGTTCAGCCGGAAACGCTGAAGCGTTTAACAACCTTTATTCATGAATATTCTGCAAATAGACAATAAATTGTCAAATAATTTGGAGCGCTAAACTTTGAATTTTTCTTTTTATTCATGGCAAAATGAAGACAAGTATTGAATCTAACAAAGAGGTGTCGAACACATGAGTAAAAAAGTAATGGGATTACTTGTAATGGCATATGGAACGCCATATAAAGAAGAAGATATTGAACGTTACTATACACATATCCGCCGCGGACGTAAACCTTCACCGGAAGCCTTAGAAGATTTACAAAACCGCTACGAAGCAATCGGAGGCATTTCACCTCTTGCAAAAATTACGCAACAGCAAATGGAAAGTCTGGAAAAGCGCTTGAATGAAGTGCAGGATGAAATTGAATTTAAAGCGTATCTTGGCTTAAAACATATTGAACCGTTTGTTGAAGATGCAGTAGAAGCCATGCATAAAGACGGAATTAAAGAAGCGGTCAGCATTGTGCTTGCACCTCACTTTTCAACGTTTAGCGTAAAATCCTATAATGGGCGCGCCAAAGAAACGGCTGAAAAATTAGGAGGACCAATCATTCATTCAGTAGAAAGCTGGTACAGTGAGCCAAAGTTCATTCAGTACTGGGCTACACGTGTTAAACAAACGTTTGATTTAATAGACGAAGAGAAACGCCAAAAAGCCGTGTTGATTGTTTCTGCGCATAGCTTGCCAGAAAAAATTATTGCAGCAGGAGATCCATATCCAAATCAGCTTCAAGAAACAGCGGATTTAATTGCACAAGCAGCTGGTATTGAACATTACGAAATTGGCTGGCAAAGTGCTGGAAATACGCCTGAGCCATGGATAGGTCCTGATGTCCAAGATTTAACAAGAGAATTGCATGAAGAAAAAGGCTATACGTCGTTCGTCTATACTCCGGTTGGATTTATCGCAGACCACTTAGAAGTTCTTTATGATAACGACTATGAATGTAAAGTGGTGACGGATGAAATTGGGGCTGGTTATTACCGCCCTGAAATGCCCAATGCACAGCCTGAATTTATCGATGGGTTAGCTACAGTTGTGTTAAAACGAATTGCCCGTTGAGTTAATATAGATTCTTTGTACGTTGAACAGGGACGAAAAGTAACTTATAATCAATATAAAGAAAAGTAAGAAGCGAGCTATGGATTTCCATAATCGCTTCTCTTTATATTGAATTTTACAGAAAAGGCGATGATAACATGACGGATAGACGAAAAAAGGTTGTCATCATCGGTGGAGGAATAACAGGTCTTTCAGCTGCCTATTATTTGCAAAAAAAAATAAAGGATCATCAGCTGCCAATTGATCTTCAACTAATAGAAGCGACGCATCGGCTTGGTGGAAAAATTCAAACGGTTAAACGAGACGGGTATTTATTTGAAAAAGGTCCGGATTCATTTTTAGCGCGTAAGCTAGCTGCTACAAAACTGGCAAAAGAAGTGGGGCTAGGTAGGGAGCTAGTCGGAAATGAAAAGGGAAAATCCTATATTCTAGTAAAAGATACACCGCATGCGCTGCCTGATGGTGCTGTAATGGGGATACCAACCAAGTTATCTCCTTTTATCACAACAGGGTTATTTTCACCTGTTGGCAAGCTGCGCGCAGCAGCTGATTTTTTTATACCGAAGACAAAAAATCAGGATGACCGTTCGCTAGGCGTATTTTTTAGAAGACGGTTTGGTGATGAAGTTGTTGAAAATTTAATCGAACCTCTATTATCAGGAATTTACGCAGGAGACGTTGATCGTTTGAGTTTAAGATCAACATTTCCACAGTTTTTGCATGCTGAACATAAGTACAGAAGCTTAATTGTTGGAATGAAAAAGCTAAAAGAAATTCACCCACAGCACGGTGATGATTCGGAGTTTAAAAAAAATAGCGTCTTTTTAACATTAAAAGAAGGTCTTCAATCGCTAGTAGATGGGGTAGAAAAAGCAATAGATCCTGATATTATTACAAAAGGAATAAAAGTAGAGAAAATTTATAAAGAAGATACCACATATGAATTATCGTTAAATAGCGGGAAAGTCATAAAAGCAGACAGCGTTATTGTAACTTCTCCTCATGCAGCTGCTCAGTCTATGCTTTCGGAATATAAAATATTCGAACCGTTGAAGCATATGCCTTCCACTTCAGTAGCTACTGTTGTGATAGCCTTTGCACAAGAAGCGCTGCAAGACAATCTAGATGCAATGAACATCGCCGTTTCAAGAAATAGCGATTACACGATTACGGCGTGCACGTGGCTAAATAAAAAGTGGCCGCATGCGGTTCCGGAAGGAAAAGTGCTGCTGAGATGTTTAGTTGGACGAACCGGGGATGAAGCTGTGGTGGATCAGCCTGACGATGAAATTTTCAAAATTGTCCTGGAGGATTTGAAGAAGCTCATCACAATTTCTGCTGAGCCTGAATTTTACGCGGTAACGAGATGGAAGCAGTCAATGCCTCAGTATACGGTCGGACATCACAATATGCTAGATACAATGAACGAACAGCTTGAAAAAGAGCTGGCCGGTCTTTATGTAGCGGGAAGCTCATACGAAGGTCTGGGTATACCAGAATGTGTAGAGCAAGGAGAAGATGTGGCTAAAAAAGCGGTTAAATATGTGCAGCAACTGTAGAAGTGGAGCGGTGAATCAATGCTCCGCTTTTTTGTCTACTACCTGTAGAGAAAGGTTATACTAAGAGAAGAGATTGTGGTTGAAAAGCAAAAGAAAATTATGCTATAGTAAAACCGTACTTGTTGACTGAAATATTCATTTGGTCAGAAAGAAGGGGATAACGTGGCTATAGACCGAAAGCAATCAGTTGTTGATGCAGCGTCAAAATCATTTGCGCTGTTTGGGTATAAAGCAACGACTATGGAGCAAGTGGCGAAGCTTGCAAATGTCGGAAAAGGAACGATTTATACTTTTTTTAAAAACAAAGAAGAGTTATTCGATGAAATTGTTACACGAATGATTCGAGAAATGACAGATGCAGCTGAAACTGTCATTGATAGCAACCGTCCTTTTTTTGAAAATGCCCAAGCAGCTATTTTTCGAATCTTAGAATTCCGCACTGAGCATCAGCTCATGCTGAAGCTGGTACAGGAACAGCAGTTAGGCACTACAGCAGTGCAAGAAGTGCTGGTGCGAGTAGAAGAAGAGATTTTGACTTATATAAAAAACAAAATCGAAATTGCGATTTCTAAAAAAGAAATCAAACCGTGCAACCCGGAGCTCACAGCTTTTTTACTATTTAAAATGTACATTGCACTCGTCTATGATTGGGAAAAACGGCATGAGCCGCTTTCAGAAGAAAAAATTGCTGAATTAATTGAACTATACTTTTTACGCGGTCTGTCTCAGTGAGATGGGCTTTTTTTATAGAAAAAACAAAAAGGGTCTCATGACGAGACCTTTTTTATTGTTCATTATCATCTTTTTTTACACCGTTTAATTCTGTATTTCCTGTTTTTGCATCTTCTTCTTTTTGCTCTACTTCTTTTTCGCCTTCTTTTTTAAGATCGAAGTAAGCTTTTATCACGTCACCGGTAACAGTTTTACTTAACGTGTTAGATGTACCGGCTACATAAGCAGAAGGAATAACAACCGCTACTGCTACTTCCGGATTATCATAAGGTGCGTATGAAACGAATGTAGAGTTACGAACGCTTACGCCTTTATTAAAGGTTTCCGCGGTACCAGACTTACCAGCAATATTATACTGACGGTATTTTCCTGTATTAAGTAAACGTCCTGTACCATGTGACCCTGTAACTACTTGGCGAAATCCTTGTTTGACAAGGTTAATTTCTGATTGGCCCATCGTAATACGGTTTAACACTTCTGGTTCAACAGAACTTTGAATACTTCCTTTTAGTTCGCTATCAAGCTCAGGTTCGCGGATTTCTTTTACTAAGTGCGGCTTCATACGATATCCACCGTTAGCAATCGTTGAGATATACTGAACAAGCTGAAGCGGTGTGTACGTATCATACTGTCCAATACCAAAATCCAGTGCTTTACCTGGTTCGTTTGTTACGGTATTGCGAATACCCGTTGATTCGTTTTCTAATTCGATGCCCGTTGAAATTCCAAGACCAAACTGGCTATAGTATGAGCGCAGCTTATTAAAGATAGACGGTGGAATGTTCAGTTTACCACCAGGGCGGTACGTTTCACCAGCCATGCTCATAACCGTACGGTACATAAACACGTTTGACGATTGTTCCAAAGCATTTTGGATCCCAGTTGCTCCAATTGGGTGAGACGACTTTTTAATTGTTCCGCCAGCAAACTTCAGCGGCGCATCGTAAAAAACCGTACCAGGCTGAATAGCTCCTGAATCAAGTCCTGCTAGAACGGTCGCTCCTTTAACCGCGGAACCTACTTCATAAGAAGTGGTCATGTTACCAAGAGCAAAGTCTTGTACTTTACGTGCTCCGGTTTGCTTATCAGTAACAAGCTGTTTTCCGCCCATCGCTAAAATGTCTCCCGTGTGAGGGTCCATCATAATAGCAAACGCGCGATCCATTAATCGTGAACCAGCAGCACCGGATGTCACAGCTTTTGTTAAAATATCCTCAACTTGCTTTTGAAGTTCCATATCAATCGTTAAAATTAAGTCACTGCCGCGCTGACCTTCAGTAACGGTCTCCTGACTAACTAAGTTGCCAGAGCGGTCCGTTACGTTTTGCACGCGAGCTTTTTGACCGCGAAGAACGTCTTCATACTGCTTTTCTAAATAACTTTTTCCTACTCGGTCGTTACGGCTGTAGCCGTGGGACAAGTAGTACTGTAAGTTTTCGCTCGGCAATCCTTCATCAGCTGATGTGATTTTACCAAGCAGGGTACTAAGTAAGTCGTCGTATGTATACATACGGTCCCAGTAAGTTGTCGTATCAACGCCTGGTAATTCACCCAGCTGCTCACTAATGACGGCAAGCTCTTTATCGGTTAATCCGCTTTTAATAATTTGAGCAGTTAACGCGTAGCCGCCTTCCATCTTACTTTTAATAGCAATCACTTCAAGGTCATCTTTCACCGATAAAAGTTCATTTTTTGTGATGCGCTTTAGCTGAAGAGGATACAAATCATCTTCAGAAAGTTGACCTTCTTTTACTTTTTGCTTATCCGCTGCGGTAATTTTTTTCGCAGCTGCTTTTGGATGAGTTGCAATCCAATAATCTTTTAAGTCGCGTTCTGTTAGCTTAATCGTATTTTTATCTTTCTTTTTATCCGATTTGCCAAACACGTCTGTTGTAACAGGAACATCAATAAGAGTGGCAAGCTTTTTAGCTACTTTTAGCTTGTCTTCTTGAGTGACGCCTTTCAAACGCGTGTACGTGACAGCGTTCAACGGTTTATTATCCACGATAACGCGGTCATAGCGGTCTAGCATCTTTCCGCGAGGAACCGGTGAATCTACCGTTTCATCTTCTGTTTTTTCAACTTCTCGTTTATAGTTCTCTCCGTACACAATCTGTACGAAGCCTAATCGTAAAATGAGTGCAGAAAAAAGCAGGAAAACCACAATAAACAGCCAGTTAATTCGAAATGAGACATGTGTTTTTTTGCGCTTTTTAGTTTTCATGTAAACCCCTTCACTTTGTTTATACAAGTTAAAAAAATTCATAAATTTTCTTATGAATCTATCACTCTACATATTAACATAATTTTGTCTATAAATGTTATTAGGTGGAATAAAACAGGCAAAAAATTTATAGGGATTTTTGCGAAAGAAGAGAGACCTGTCGAAGGGTGCTGAAGGGGGTGTTCAATATTTTCCACTCGGTTGTTCAATATTGTTACCTGTTCAAATGTCCTAGAATCGGTAAAATAAAGAGAGATAGATATCAAGGGGGGCAAAACGAATGAAAATGAAAAGGCTTTCAATAATGTCTGGCGTGTTAGCAACATCACTTTTATTTGCGACAGCATGTTCAAACTCAGGTACGGATTCAAAAGCAAGTAAATCAACAGGCTCAGGTGATCAAGTTGTTATTGATATGTTCCAGTTCAAAGTGGAAATTGCAGATCAGCTGAAAGAATTAACGGATGAATATACAAAAGAACATCCAAACGTAAAGTTTAACATCCAAACAGTCGGCGGAGGCGCGGACTATGGTGCAGCATTAAAAGCACAGTTTGCCTCTGGAAATGAACCTGATATCTTTAACAATGGAGGGTTCCAAGAAGCGCAAACGTGGAAGGATAAATTAGAAGATTTATCTGATCAGCCGTGGGTAGATAATCTGTATGATATCGCCAAAGAACCGATGACAATGGACGGGAAAATTTATGGTCAGCCGCTAAACTTAGAAGGTTATGGTTTTATTTATAATAAAGATTTATTTGAAAAAGCAGGCATTAAAGAATTACCTAAAACGCTGTCAGAATTAGAAGCAGCTTCTAAAAAGCTTAAAGCAAAAGGCATTACGCCATTTTCTAATGGATACGGCGAGTGGTGGGTGCTAGGTAACCATTTATTTAATATTCCAATGGCACAGCAAGACGATCCAGATGCGTTTATTAAAGGTCTAAACGAAGGGAAAGCAAAATTTGAAGGCAATGAAACGTTTAAGCAATTTATGAATCTGTTCGATTTAACGTTAAAGTATGGAAATAAAAATCCACTAACGACAGACTACAATACACAAGTTACTCAATTTGCTTCTGGTGAAACAGCAATGATGCAACAAGGTAACTGGACGGTAAATATGATTACGAAAATTAATCCGGATATGAAAATGGGCTTTATTCCAATGCCAATCAGCAACGATACAAAGAAAAATGATAAACTAGCAATCGGAGTTCCAAATAACTGGGTAGTGAACAAAAATGCGCCAGATGCAGATAAAAAAGCAGCGAAGGAATTCTTAAATTGGATGGTTTCTTCTAAAGAGGGTCAAAAATTCTTAGTTGAAAAGTTCAAGTTCATTCCAGCGTTCAAAAACATCGATGGAAAAGGAATCGATTCTTTATCTGATGATATCTTAAAATACTCTGAAGAAGGTAAAACATTATCTTGGAACTGGTTTAAGTATCCGGAAGGAACGGTTCAAGAAGTCGGCGCAGCAATGCAGTCTTACGCAGGCAAGCAAATGACGGAAGAAGAGTTTATGAAGAAATTAGATACAATTTGGGCAAAAATGAAAAAATAAACAAGAAGTCCGCGTGGAAAACGCGGACTTTTTTGGTGTGAAAAAATAGCTGGTTAGATTCATAGCTATGAAAAAATAATAGTTAATTGAAAGCGCTTTTAATGTATAATAATAGTCATAATGTATGACATTAGTCAAAGGAGGTTATTTGTGAAAGGCTGGAGCATACGCAAGAAATTAATTTTGTTTTTCTTATTCGCAACGGTTATTCCATTTTTAATTTCGACGATTTTTACGTATCAATACACAAAAGAAACGGTTAAGAACCGATTTATTTCTACCAACTATCAAGTTATTAAAAACGGAAGCAATGATTTGAGCGATTACTTAAATGAAATTGCTAATATTACAAAAAGGCTGTACGGCTACCACCCATTTATCAAAGTGTTAGATGAAGGTGTATCAAGTGACTTAGGAGCCAATCAACTGGAGATATCACGAACTCTTCTTTATTTATATAATACTCGTCCAGAGATTGAACAAATCCATCTTTACATTGAAAACGGGCATGACTCATATACAGCTTATAATTCGAAAGTGAGCAGCAGAGGGAAGTACGATGATATTTACACTCAGCCTTACTATTCTTATTTAAATAAAAATCATAAATTTCTTGTGATTGAGCCTACCCATGAAATTTATAGCTACAATAATTTATCAACGTTAATTGATTCACTGCCGAATCAAGTTATTAGCTTTCATCAGCGGATTGATGAGATTCCATCAGACAAGTTGTTAGCTTATCTATCTTTAGACATTAATATGACACAAATTCAATCTATATCGCAGCGTCTATATAATGAAGAGTCAGAAGATTTTTATTTAATGAACAATAAAGGGAAGGTTTTGTATTCCTCTGATTCAAAGGTTATTGGAAATAATGAAAATTACGCGTGGGTGAAGGCGCTCACTTCTCAAAAAGACCATAGCATGGAATGGGAAGATAAAAGCTTCTCAGGCGTATTAATGTATGAAAAGCTTAAACAGCCCTTTGAGGACTTGTACATTGTGAAACGAATTCCTTACAGTGTTTTATATGAGGATGCAAGAAAGACAGCACTTATGAATGTATTAATTGGCCTGCCATTTCTGTGTATGCTCGTTATCGCTACGCTTTTTATATCAGTACGTTTTACACAGCCGATTAACGTATTGATTCGCAATATGAAAGAAGTGGAAAAAGGATCATTTGAGGTGCGGTTTAAATCGCTTGGAAACGATGAATTTGGTGTTTTAGGAAGGCATTTTACCTCTATGGTAGAAACAATTAATGACTTGATTGAACGTAAATTTCGATTGGAATTAGAAAATAAATCAACGCAGCTAAAAGTGCTGCAGTCACAAATTAATCCGCATTTTTTATACAACGCATTTCAATCGATTGGAACTCTTGCTCTTAAGCATAAAGCAGTTGAAGTATATTCTTTATTAACCTCACTTTCGCACATTATGCGTTACAGCATGAATATGAAAGAGGATATCGTTAGCTTAAAGCAAGAAGTCGATCACGTAAAAGCTTTTTTAAGTCTGCAAAAGCAGCGGTTTGGTTCAAAGTTTGAGTATGAGTTAAATATTGAAAAAGAGGCAGAGCTTATGCGAATACCGAAAATGATTTTGCAGCCTCTTGTTGAGAATTCTTTTAAGCATGGATTCGAAACCCGCACAGGGAGCGGAAAGCTGTTTATTTCAGCGGATTTGAACGGCGAAGAACTGATTCTAACTGTTTCTGATAACGGAAAAGGGATAGGGCAACAAGAGTTGAATCAATTAAAAACGAGACTTCAGCAATCGTATAATCAAACAGATGAGCATATTGGATTGCAAAACATTTATGAACGACTTCGCATCTACTATGGAGATCATGCTTCAATGCAAATTAGCAGTCAAGAAAATCACGATTTTACCGTTGTCATAAAGCTAACAACAATTGAAGAAAAGAGGGATAGTGATGAAAGTATTAATCGTGGATGATGAAGAGCATGTAAGAGAAGGAATAAAGCTGCTTGGACAGTGGGAAGAGCATGAAATTACAGATGTGATAGAAGCTGATAGCGGTGAGCAAGCGATTGCGCTTATCGAGGATCACGGACCGGAAATCATTTTTACTGATATGAAGATGCCTAATATCGATGGAATTGCTTTGTTGGAGTGGATTAAAGAGAATTCACCTTCTAGCAAAACAATTGTGGTAACAGGGTATGATGACTACCACTATATGCGTAAAGCTATTCATTTTGGAAGTACGGATTATATTCTAAAGCCAGTGGATCCTTCGATTTTAAACGATACGCTTATACGAGCTGTAACTCAATGGAAGAAAGAAGAAGAGTCTAGAAAAGTCCATAATAGCAGATACCGTTTAATCAATGAAATGAAGCCGATTTATCGAGATCGAAAACTTACGCAGTTAATGAACAATTATTTGCTAAATCAATCAATCTATGAAGAGTTTGGTTTCCATCTGACTAGAGAATATGAAGTGGGGATTGTACGTGTAGATGAATCCATTATTCGTTCTTTTGGCGGTGACCGGGATTTAGCCTATTTTTCAATTTTAAATGTAATCAATGAAATGCTGATGGCAGAAGAAAATGGGGTAGCCTTCCGTTATTTATCAAATAAGTGGGAAATTATCATTATATTTTGGAATGATTTTGAACGTATAACCTCTTTGCTGACGACTTTACATACAGCAATTCGCCGTACGTTAGACGTGAGCTGTCGGATTGCAAGAGGGTGCAAAGTCTCTTCTATTGATCAGCTAATGAAATCCTATGAAGATGCGAAAAATTCGCTTTTATTAAGCAATGTTCTTGATCAAAATAAAGTGAAGGTCTACGGCGAGGAAGACGTTTTAGCAAGTGCTTTATTAATAAATATGATGGACTATAACAGTAAAATTGAAGAAGCGCTGCAAGTCGGGAAGTTTGAAGCCTTTTTGCCGGTATTCAACGAAATTATCACAGCTTTTGAAGCGCAAAATTATCTCTCATTAAAGCAAATTCTGCATTTTGAGCAGGAATATCAGCTGTTAAGCCAACATTGGTTAAAAAGATATCACATTCCTTATACGATAAATAACGGTCCTGAATATGTTCTTTCTTTTTTCTATAACCAAGATGGGCAGTTTCAGCTAGCAAAGTATGTAGAGAGAAAGAAGCGTGAAGTAAAGCGCTTTTTAAAAGTAGTAAAAAGGTATAGCAAGCAAAACAATCGCGACGTTATTTATGAAATCGAACAATATTTGCAGCAAAATTTTCATCGAGATGTGAAGCTTCAAGAAATATCGGAACGTTTCTATCTAAGCCGTGAATACATTTCGAGAAAGTTTAAGCAAGAATTTCAAGAAAACATTTCAGATTATATGGTGAAAGTCAGAATGAATAAAGCCAAATCACTTTTACTAAATGAAGAACTAAAAATCTATGAAATTGCGAATATGATTGGATATCATGATGATAAATACTTTCGAAAAGTGTTTAAAAAAGTAGAAGGCATTACGCCAAACGAGTATCGCAGTTTGACCGTATAAAAAAAGCTGAAACTGTTTTATAACAGTTTCAGTTTTTTTTATTTCATGATATCTAGACAGTGATCACATTTGTTTCCGTAGCATTCATGCTGTTCCTCGATGTCGTTTCCGCATTCTACGCACTTTTTATTGGGTAATCTTTTGAAAAATTCAGTCATTTTTTCTAGCATTTTAAATCCCCTCCGTTGTTTTTGTTACTAACATTGTATTATAACAGATGGTAAAATGTCAATTATGTTTTATAACAATTTAGCCTATTTTGCTATTCTAAGTGGTTATTTGTTATATAACAATGAGTTATTTCGATAAAATGGCCGAAACGAGTGCCTTTCAGTTAGTTTTCAAAAAAAAGTAGGGTATACTGAACGTAATAAAAATAGTACGAAAGGGTGATTGAAATGAAAGTAACTGTTATTGGTTTTTGGGGAGGATATCCTGCGGTTTCAGAAGCTACTTCTAGCTATTTAGTGGAGCACGATGGATTTCAGCTGCTCGTTGATTGTGGAAGCGGTGCATTGGCTCAGCTGCAAAAATATGCAAAGCCAGAAGAAATAGATGCTATGATTTTATCTCATTATCATCATGATCATGTGGCTGATGTCGGAGTATTTCAATATGCTCGCCTCATTCAGACTCATCTAGGAAACGCTGCTAAGGAACTTTCTATTTATGGACATACATATGATCAGGAAAGCTTCAACAAACTTACTCATAAAGGAATTACTAAAGGGGTAGAGTATGATCCGAGTCAAAAACTTGAAGTTGGGCCTTTTACCATTGAATTTATGAAAACGAAACATCCAGTCGTTTGTTATGCCATGAGAATAAGCGCCGGCAATCAAACTGTCGTGTACACAGCGGACTCTAGTTATTTAGAAGAGTTTGTTTCCTTCTCAGAAGAAGTAGATCTTCTTATTTGTGAATGTAATTTTTATGCCAATCAAGATGGAAGAGGCGCTGGACACATGACAAGTACAGAAGCCGGTACACTTGCTTCAAAAGCAAGTGTCAAACACCTCATGCTTACTCACCTTCCGCACTATGGAGAACATCAACAGCTAGTAGAGGAAGCCGCTGCTCATTATAGAGGTACGCTTACGTTAGCTGAATCAGGATATGTATGGGAATAACAAGGAGGAAAATGAATGTTATTTATTGATAATCAAAAAAATTATGATCCCCGAATTAACTTAGCAATTGAAGAGTATGCGCTCAAGCATCTAGACATCAATGAGACATATCTGCTGTTTTATATTAATGAACCTTCTATTATTATTGGGAAAAACCAGAACACCATTGAGGAGATTAATACAAAATATGTTGAAAATCAGCAAATTCATGTAGTGAGACGTCTGTCTGGAGGCGGTGCCGTTTATCATGATAAAGGAAATTTAAACTTCAGCTTTATTACGAAAGACGATGGAAATAGCTTTCATAATTTTAAAAAGTTTACCGAGCCTGTCGTGGAAGCGTTAAAGAAATTAGGAGTTAATGCTGAGCTAAGCGGACGAAATGATTTAATGGCCGAAGGACGGAAAATTTCTGGAAATGCTCAGTTTTCAACGAAAGGGAGAATGTTCAGCCATGGAACTCTTCTTTTTGATTCAGAGATTGAAAACGTCGTATCAGCGCTAAAAGTAAAAAAAGATAAAATTGAATCCAAAGGCATTAAGTCTATTCGAAATAGAGTAGCAAATATCAGCGAATTTTTAGAACAGAAAGTAACGGTGGAAGAATTTAGAGAAATGCTGCTTCGGTATATCTTTGACGGAGAAGAAAATATAACAGAATATAAACTAACGGAAAAAGATTGGGAAACGATTCATCAAATTTCTAAAGAGCGCTATCAGTCATGGGATTGGAACTATGGAAAATCACCTAAATTTAACTTACAGCACTCTCACCGCTTTCCTGTGGGACAAATTGACGTTCGTTTAGAAGTGAATAAAGGAAAAATCGATGCTTGCACCATTTACGGAGATTTCTTTGGAGTGGGGGATGTCCAGGAAGTACAGGAAAAATTAACAGGTGTTCGTTATGAAAAAGCTTCTATTGAACAAGCCTTAGAAGACATCGATATTCCACATTATTTTGGTAATATTACAAAAGAAGAGTTTGTTGAATTAATCTATTAAGAAAAAAGTCTGCTACATCAGGCTTTTTTTCTTTTTAAACAGATGAGTCTTGTCAATAGAACAGCAGTAACATTATAATAGAATAGAAGAAGTAAGAATTTTTACATTATTATGACTTAATAATGAATGGGTGTTCATTCATTCGTTATTAAAAGGAGGAAGTTATGAGATGAATTTGTCAGCACAGCTTCATAAAACAGCTGAGCAATTTCCACAAAAATCGGCATATGTTTTTATGGACCAGGAAACATCTTATGCAAATCTTGATGCATCGGTATCTAAGTTTGCTAATGGTCTGAAGCAATTAGGTGTAAAAAAAGGAGATCATATCGCTTTGATTGTCGGCAACTCGCCTCATTTTGTTATTGGATTGTACGGTGCTCTTCGAGTAGGAGCTACTGTTATACCCATTAATCCTATTTACACAGCGGATGAAATTAGCTACATGCTTCAGGATGGAGATGTAAAAGCAGTTATTGCGGTTGATTTACTTCTCCCTATTTTAAAGAAAATCATTGGACACACTCCATTTTTGGAACATGTTATCTTATGTGAAACGACAGATACAGTCGGAAATATACCTTCTTATTTTCACACGTTTTCGCAAGTTGTAAACAGAGGGGAAGCTACATATGATTTTCTGGAGTTAAAAGAAGAAGATGTGGCCATCATTCTGTATACGTCAGGAACGACTGGAAAACCAAAAGGAGCTATGCTTACACATAAGAATATTTATTCAAATGCTCAAGACGTAGCAGATTATTTAAGTATAAATGGGAATGACCGAGTCGTAGCTGCTTTGCCGATGTTTCACGTATTTTGTCTAACTGTTTCATTGAATGCGCCTTTAATGAATGGAGGAACGATATTAATTGAACCAAAATTCAGTCCATCTTCTATATTTGAATTAATTCAAAATCGACAAGCGACTATTTTTGCAGGCGTTCCCACAATGTATAATTTCTTACTTCAGCATGACAAAGGAAAAAAAGAGCACTTTCACACGGTAAGGCTTTGTATATCAGGCGGGGCATCAATGCCGGTGGCACTTCTAACCAATTTTGAAGGTAAGTTTGGGGTAATGGTAGCAGAAGGGTATGGATTATCTGAGGCTTCTCCTGTGACGTGTTTCAATCCGATTGACCGAGAGAGAAAAGCCGGTTCTATAGGCACCTCTATTATGAATGTTGAAAATAAAGTGGTAAACGAACTAGGAGAAGAAGTAGAAGTAGGACAAGTTGGCGAACTTATCGTCAAAGGCCCTAACGTGATGAAAGGGTATTACAAGCTTCCTGAAGACACGGAATATGCTCTCCGAGATGGTTGGCTGTATACAGGTGACTTAGCAAGAATGGATAAGGAAGGTTATTTTTATATCGTTGACCGTAAAAAAGATTTAATTATTGTAGGAGGATATAATGTTTATCCTCGCGAAGTAGAAGAAGTGTTATATGCGCATCCAGATATTGTAGAAGTGGCTGTTATCGGAGTCCCTGATCCTTCCTTAGGTGAATGTGTTAAGTGTTACGTGGTTTGCAATAATCAAGAAATAACGGAAGAGAAGCTTATTGCCTACTGCAAAGAGCACCTTGCTAAATATAAAGTGCCAAGTGAAATTGAATTTTTAAAAGAACTTCCTAAAAATACAACGGGAAAAATTTTACGGCGTGCACTGAAGCAACAAGTATCTCAGGAACGATGAAATGAAAGCGATTCCAATTTGGAGGTGGTAAAAGGATGTCATCTATTTCTTATGAAATGAAGGGACACGTCGCCCATGTGATACTGAACCGTCCGGAAGCGATGAATGCTTTTAATTACGATATGCTTAAAGAATTGGAAGAAGTAATTGAAGGAATTCGTATTCAAAAAGATATTCGAGTTGTGACGTTTAAAGGGGCAGGTGAAAAGTCTTTTAGTGTAGGGGCCGATTTAAAAGAACGTAAAACCCTCTCTGATCAAGAGGTAAAGCGCAATATTTACAAAATAGGAGAAGTGTTTTCGAAGATAGAGCAGCTTCCGCAGCCAACGATAGCAATCATCAATGGATATGCATTTGGAGGAGGAATGGAGCTGGCTTTAGCATGTGATTTCCGGATTGCTTCAACCGAAGCGCTTATGGGTTTAACGGAAACAAGCTTAGCGATTATACCAGGCGCAGGAGGAACACAGCGTCTCCCTCGGTTAGTTGGGGAAGCAAAAGCAATGGAACTAATTTTAACAGCTCAGCGTCTCTCGGCATCAGAAGCGAAAGAATGTGGTCTAGTAACGAAGGTGGCTCCTGGATACGAAATAGAAGAAACAATAGATATTTTTATCTCTCTTTTATTGAAAAATGGGCCAATTGCACTTCAGCAAGCAAAATTTGCTATCAAAGAAGGAATGAAGGCCGATTTGCAGACTGGTTTGCAAATTGAACGAAAAGCATATGAGTTAACGATTCCGACAGAAGATCGTCTAGAGGCGCTTCAAGCATTTGCTGAGAAGAGAAGACCTAGTTTTAAAGGGAAATAAGAAAGGGCTGTCTAATGGACAGCTCTTTTTTTAGTTTCTTCTATTCTATAAGAATAATAAAAAAGAATATGTAAAAGCGCAGAAACAAAGAAGGCAAAGTTACAGCTGGCTTTTGCCTATAATATTTACTATAATACGGTGCAGTAATCATTGTTCAAATCTATAAATAATAGTTTTTAATTTTTTCTTTAAAAACCGTTGACTTTAGTTAAAATATATTTTATTATTATAAAGCGTCGTTGAGACATACCGTTAACAACGAAGTTAAAAAAATAATTTTAAAAAGTTGTTGACATTACGTTGATAACTTGATAAGATAATAAAGTCGCTTAAGAGCGGCGGTTGAACTTTGAAAACTGAACAAAGCGACAAACGTCAACGTTAATTTTTATTTTTTAAATGAGCAAGTCAAACATTTCTTCGGAGAGTTTGATCCTGGCTCAGGATGAACGCTGGCGGCGTGCCTAATACATGCAAGTCGAGCGAACTGATTAGAAGCTTGCTTCTATGACGTTAGCGGCGGACGGGTGAGTAACACGTGGGCAACCTGCCTGTAAGACTGGGATAACTTCGGGAAACCGAAGCTAATACCGGATAGGATCTTCTCCTTCATGGGAGATGATTGAAAGATGGTTTCGGCTATCACTTACAGATGGGCCCGCGGTGCATTAGCTAGTTGGTGAGGTAACGGCTCACCAAGGCAACGATGCATAGCCGACCTGAGAGGGTGATCGGCCACACTGGGACTGAGACACGGCCCAGACTCCTACGGGAGGCAGCAGTAGGGAATCTTCCGCAATGGACGAAAGTCTGACGGAGCAACGCCGCGTGAGTGATGAAGGCTTTCGGGTCGTAAAACTCTGTTGTTAGGGAAGAACAAGTACGAGAGTAACTGCTCGTACCTTGACGGTACCTAACCAGAAAGCCACGGCTAACTACGTGCCAGCAGCCGCGGTAATACGTAGGTGGCAAGCGTTATCCGGAATTATTGGGCGTAAAGCGCGCGCAGGCGGTTTCTTAAGTCTGATGTGAAAGCCCACGGCTCAACCGTGGAGGGTCATTGGAAACTGGGGAACTTGAGTGCAGAAGAGAAAAGCGGAATTCCACGTGTAGCGGTGAAATGCGTAGAGATGTGGAGGAACACCAGTGGCGAAGGCGGCTTTTTGGTCTGTAACTGACGCTGAGGCGCGAAAGCGTGGGGAGCAAACAGGATTAGATACCCTGGTAGTCCACGCCGTAAACGATGAGTGCTAAGTGTTAGAGGGTTTCCGCCCTTTAGTGCTGCAGCTAACGCATTAAGCACTCCGCCTGGGGAGTACGGTCGCAAGACTGAAACTCAAAGGAATTGACGGGGGCCCGCACAAGCGGTGGAGCATGTGGTTTAATTCGAAGCAACGCGAAGAACCTTACCAGGTCTTGACATCCTCTGACAACTCTAGAGATAGAGCGTTCCCCTTCGGGGGACAGAGTGACAGGTGGTGCATGGTTGTCGTCAGCTCGTGTCGTGAGATGTTGGGTTAAGTCCCGCAACGAGCGCAACCCTTGATCTTAGTTGCCAGCATTTAGTTGGGCACTCTAAGGTGACTGCCGGTGACAAACCGGAGGAAGGTGGGGATGACGTCAAATCATCATGCCCCTTATGACCTGGGCTACACACGTGCTACAATGGATGGTACAAAGGGCTGCAAGACCGCGAGGTCAAGCCAATCCCATAAAACCATTCTCAGTTCGGATTGTAGGCTGCAACTCGCCTACATGAAGCTGGAATCGCTAGTAATCGCGGATCAGCATGCCGCGGTGAATACGTTCCCGGGCCTTGTACACACCGCCCGTCACACCACGAGAGTTTGTAACACCCGAAGTCGGTGGAGTAACCGTAAGGAGCTAGCCGCCTAAGGTGGGACAGATGATTGGGGTGAAGTCGTAACAAGGTAGCCGTATCGGAAGGTGCGGCTGGATCACCTCCTTTCTAAGGATTTTTACATGACGTACGATTTGACACTTTGTTCAGTTTTGAGAGTTCAATCTCTCATTAATAATTGCGCCTGCGATTACTCGGCGCAAAACTGCACGTAGATATCACAGTGATGTTTATCATGATGTGATTGAAGTCAGTTGTTTTGTTCTTTGAAAACTAGATAACAGTAATTGCTGAGGAAAAGTGAAACTTTTCTTTAATCAAACCAATAAATAACACAACATTATGTTGTACCATTTATTCGCTAATGGTTAAGTTAGAAAGGGCGCACGGTGAATGCCTTGGCACTAGGAGCCGATGAAGGACGGGACTAACACCGATATGCTTCGGGGAGCTGTAAGTGAGCTTTGATCCGGAGATTTCCGAATGGGGAAACCCACTGTTCGTAATGGAGCAGTATCTTTATCTGAATACATAGGATATTGAAGGCAGACCCGGGGAACTGAAACATCTAAGTACCCGGAGGAAGAGAAAGCAAATGCGATTTCCTGAGTAGCGGCGAGCGAAACGGAATTAGCCCAAACCAAGAGGCTTGCCTCTTGGGGTTGTAGGACACTCTATACGGAGTTACAAAGGAACGAAGTAAATGAAGCGACCTGGAAAGGTCCGTCGAAGAAGGTAACAACCCTGTAGTTGAAACTTCGTTCCCTCTTGAGTGGATCCTGAGTACGGCGGAACACGTGAAATTCCGTCGGAAGCTGGGAGGACCATCTCCCAAGGCTAAATACTACCTAGTGACCGATAGTGAACCAGTACCGTGAGGGAAAGGTGAAAAGCACCCCGGAAGGGGAGTGAAAGAGATCCTGAAACCGTGTGCCTACAAGTAGTCAGAGCCCGTTAACGGGTGATGGCGTGCCTTTTGTAGAATGAACCGGCGAGTTACGATCCCATGCAAGGTTAAGCTGATAAGGCGGAGCCGCAGCGAAAGCGAGTCTGAATAGGGCGTTTAGTATGTGGTTGTAGACCCGAAACCAGGTGATCTACCCATGTCCAGGGTGAAGTTCAGGTAACACTGAATGGAGGCCCGAACCCACGCACGTTGAAAAGTGCGGGGATGAGGTGTGGGTAGCGGAGAAATTCCAATCGAACCTGGAGATAGCTGGTTCTCTCCGAAATAGCTTTAGGGCTAGCCTCATGTTGTAAGAGTCTTGGAGGTAGAGCACTGATTGGACTAGGGGCCCCCAACGGGTTACCGAATTCAGTCAAACTCCGAATGCCAAAGACTTATCCATGGGAGTCAGACTGCGAGTGATAAGATCCGTAGTCAAAAGGGAAACAGCCCAGACCACCAGCTAAGGTCCCCAAGTATACGTTAAGTGGAAAAGGATGTGGAGTTGCTTAGACAACCAGGATGTTGGCTTAGAAGCAGCCACCATTTAAAGAGTGCGTAATAGCTCACTGGTCGAGTGACTCTGCGCCGAAAATGTACCGGGGCTAAACGTATCACCGAAGCTGTGGATTGACATCTTAGATGTCAGTGGTAGGAGAGCGTTCTAAGTGCAGCGAAGTCAGACCGTAAGGACTGGTGGAGCGCTTAGAAGTGAGAATGCCGGTATGAGTAGCGAAAGACAAGTGAGAATCTTGTCCACCGAATGCCTAAGGTTTCCTGAGGAAGGCTCGTCCGCTCAGGGTTAGTCGGGACCTAAGCCGAGGCTGAAAAGCGTAGGCGATGGCCAACAGGTTGATATTCCTGTACCACCTCCCCGCCGTTTGAGTAATGGGGGGACGCAGTAGGATAGGGTAAGCGCGCTGCTGGATATGCGCGTTCAAGCAGTTAGGCTGATGAGTAGGCAAATCCGCTCATCATAAAGGCTGAGCTGTGATGACGAGGGAATTATAGTACCGAAGTTCCTGATTCCACACTGCCAAGAAAAGCCTCTAGCGAGGCGGGAGGTGCCCGTACCGCAAACCGACACAGGTAGGCGAGGAGAGAATCCTAAGGTGATCGAGAGAACTCTCGTTAAGGAACTCGGCAAAATGACCCCGTAACTTCGGGAGAAGGGGTGCTCTGGTAGGGTGTATAGCCCGAGAGAGCCGCAGTGAATAGGCCCAGGCGACTGTTTAGCAAAAACACAGGTCTCTGCGAAGCCGCAAGGCGAAGTATAGGGGCTGACGCCTGCCCGGTGCTGGAAGGTTAAGAGGAGGGGTTATCCTTTGGGAGAAGCTCTGAATCGAAGCCCCAGTAAACGGCGGCCGTAACTATAACGGTCCTAAGGTAGCGAAATTCCTTGTCGGGTAAGTTCCGACCCGCACGAAAGGCGTAACGATCTGGGCACTGTCTCAACGAGAGACTCGGTGAAATTATAGTACCTGTGAAGATGCAGGTTACCCGCGACAGGACGGAAAGACCCCGTGGAGCTTTACTGTAGCCTGATATTGAATTTTGGTACAGCTTGTACAGGATAGGTAGGAGCCTGAGAAGCCGGAGCGCTAGCTTCGGTGGAGGCGTCGGTGGGATACTACCCTGGCTGTATTGAAATTCTAACCCGCGGCCCTAATCGGGCCGGGAGACAGTGTCAGGTGGGCAGTTTGACTGGGGCGGTCGCCTCCTAAAATGTAACGGAGGCGCCCAAAGGTTCCCTCAGAATGGTTGGAAATCATTCGTAGAGTGTAAAGGCACAAGGGAGCTTGACTGCGAGACCTACAAGTCGAGCAGGGACGAAAGTCGGGCTTAGTGATCCGGTGGTTCCGCATGGAAGGGCCATCGCTCAACGGATAAAAGCTACCCCGGGGATAACAGGCTTATCTCCCCCAAGAGTCCACATCGACGGGGAGGTTTGGCACCTCGATGTCGGCTCATCGCATCCTGGGGCTGTAGTCGGTCCCAAGGGTTGGGCTGTTCGCCCATTAAAGCGGTACGCGAGCTGGGTTCAGAACGTCGTGAGACAGTTCGGTCCCTATCCGTCGTGGGCGTAGGAAATTTGAGAGGAGCTGTCCTTAGTACGAGAGGACCGGGATGGACACACCGCTGGTGTACCAGTTGTCTTGCCAAAGGCATCGCTGGGTAGCTATGTGTGGACGGGATAAGTGCTGAAAGCATCTAAGCATGAAGCCCCCCTCAAGATGAGATTTCCCATAGCGCAAGCTAGTAAGATCCCTGAAAGATGATCAGGTTGATAGGTCAGAGGTGGAAGCGTGGCGACATGTGTAGCTGACTGATACTAATCGATCGAGGACTTAACCAAACTTTTAAAAGCGTAAGCTTTACTCAGCGAACTGTTATCTAGTTTTGAGAGAGCAATCTCTTGTCTGGTGGCGATAGCGAAGAGGTCACACCCGTTCCCATACCGAACACGGAAGTTAAGCTCTTTAGCGCCAATGGTAGTTGGGACTTTGTCCCTGTGAGAGTAGGACGTTGCCAGGCAATGAATAAGACCCCTTTTTATGCTCTTATAAAAGAGTCTAGGGGTTTTTTATTTGGCTCATTTATAAAAATCTTATATACAATGAATATTGTGTATGATACATGGAGGATTAGCTCAGCTGGGAGAGCACCTGCCTTACAAGCAGGGGGTCGGCGGTTCGATCCCGTCATCCTCCACCACCGTGCCGGTGTAGCTCAACTGGTAGAGCAACTGACTTGTAATCAGTAGGTTGGGGGTTCAAGTCCTCTTGCCGGCACCATTTATATCGGAGGGGTAGCGAAGTGGCTAAACGCGGCGGACTGTAAATCCGCTCCTTCGGGTTCGGCAGTTCGAATCTGCCCCCCTCCACCATTTTTATTGGGCTATCGCCAAGCGGTAAGGCAACGGATTTTGATTCCGTCATGCGTTGGTTCGAATCCAGCTAGCCCAGCCATAGAGAGCCATTAGCTCAGTTGGTAGAGCATCTGACTTTTAATCAGAGGGTCGAAGGTTCGAGTCCTTCATGGCTCATTTTAATAAGCGGAAGTAGTTCAGTGGTAGAACACCACCTTGCCAAGGTGGGGGTCGCGAGTTCGAACCTCGTCTTCCGCTCCATATAAAGCGCCCGTAGCTCAATTGGATAGAGCGTTTGACTACGGATCAAAAGGTTAGGGGTTCGACTCCTCTCGGGCGCGCCATAAACGGGAAGTAGCTCAGCTTGGTAGAGCACTTGGTTTGGGACCAAGGGGTCGCAGGTTCGAATCCTGTCTTCCCGACCATTTATGGGGCCTTAGCTCAGCTGGGAGAGCGCCTGCCTTGCACGCAGGAGGTCAGCGGTTCGATCCCGCTAGGCTCCACCAATTAAACTGAATAATTGTAACGAATAATATGGCGGTGTAGCTCAGCTGGCTAGAGCGTACGGTTCATACCCGTGAGGTCGTGGGTTCGACTCCCTCCGCCGCTACCATATAATTTACATTTGTTATAAATATACGGAGGAATACCCAAGTCCGGCTGAAGGGATCGGTCTTGAAAACCGACAGGGGTGTTAAAGCCCGCGGGGGTTCGAATCCCTCTTCCTCCGCCATTTATTTATATCATATTCATATCATCGCGGGGTGGAGCAGTTCGGTAGCTCGTCGGGCTCATAACCCGAAGGTCGCAGGTTCAAATCCTGTCCCCGCAACCAAAGTGGTCCCGTGGTGTAGCGGTTAACATGCCTGCCTGTCACGCAGGAGATCGCGGGTTCGATTCCCGTCGGGACCGCCATTTTAAATTTAATAAGGCTCGGTAGCTCAGTTGGTAGAGCAAAGGACTGAAAATCCTTGTGTCGGCGGTTCGATTCCGTCCCGAGCCACCATTTTAAGACGGCGATTGTGGCGAAGTGGTTAACGCACCGGATTGTGGTTCCGGCATTCGTGGGTTCGATTCCCATCAGTCGCCCCATCTTAAGTAACGCGGGTGTAGTTTAGTGGTAAAACCTCAGCCTTCCAAGCTGATGTCGTGAGTTCGATTCTCATCACCCGCTCCAAATGAAGGGCCTATAGCTCAGCTGGTTAGAGCGCACGCCTGATAAGCGTGAGGTCGGTGGTTCGAGTCCACTTAGGCCCACCATATTCCACAGTAGCTCAGTGGTAGAGCTATCGGCTGTTAACCGATCGGTCGTAGGTTCGAGTCCTACCTGTGGAGCCATACTGGCCCGTTGGTCAAGCGGTTAAGACACCGCCCTTTCACGGCGGTAACACGGGTTCGAATCCCGTACGGGTCATCTTAAAAGCAGTTTGCATATGCAAACTGCTTTTTTTGTTTGTAAACAGAGTTTATTCTTTTGTCTAAACTCTATTTTTCGTTTTTCTATGATTTCCTCTCCCCAAATTGCATTTCTTATAGCAGATCTATAAACGCTTGTTCTAAATTTCGAAAAAAAACCTACAATAGTAATAACGGCATACTGTTTGTACAAAAGGAGGGGAATGCGTGAAAAAAATTGTTTGGTGGTCCATCGGAGTTTTTCTTGTGTATGGAGCGTGTATTTGGGTGTATTTATTCTATATAAGCGATACCTCTATTCCACAATCATTAAAAGGCACCAGCGTAGACCCGGCTACGTTTATGAATGCCCGAGAACTTATGTTGACCGAAAAATATTCAAAAATTAGAGATGCACTCTTTTTTATCCGAATTCCATATGAATGGCTAGGGTTTATTTTAATTTTAGTGTTAGGTGTGTCTAAGAAAGTTAATAAGTGGTCTAAAGATGTCAGCCGTTTCAGTCTTCTCCAAACTGCTATTTATGTATTTTGGTTATCTGTTCTGCTGCTGATCTATTCTTTTCCTATGGACTGGATTAGCTATAAGCTTTCAAAGGCTTACCATATTACGACACAACCTTTCCAAGGATGGATGAAGGATCTTTTTACAGATTTTTGGGTGAACTATGCCACCATGTTTTTAGTGATTGCTGTGTTGTATGCATTCATTCGTAAGTTTTCAAAAAGATGGTGGCTGTATGCGTGGCTGTTATCTATTCCATTTACGCTATTTTTGACGTTTATTCAACCAGTGGTTATCGATCCGTTATATAACGATTTTTATCCATTAAAGAATAAAGAGCTGGAGACGAAAATTTTACATTTAGCAGACGAAGCTCATATACCTGCTAAGCATGTATATGAAGTAAACATGTCTGAAAAAACGAACTCTCTCAATGCATATGTGACGGGAATAGGTTCTAATTCAAGAATTGTGTTATGGGATACTACTCTTAATAAATTAACAGAACGTGAAATTTTGTTTATCATGGCGCATGAAATGGGTCATTATGTAAAGAAACATATTTATGTGGGGATTGCTTCAGCATTAGTTTTATCGATCGTAGGCTTATGGCTAACGAAGCACTTAGCTCGCTTTGTGATTAAGAGATGGGGAAAAGCATTAAAAATTACTTCTCTTAGTGATTTAAATTCTTTACCGCTTATTCTACTTATTTTTTCTGTTCTTACATTTGCTGTGAGTCCGTTAACAAATATGCAGTCGCGTCATCATGAACTTCAATCTGACACGTACGCTATGGACCTAACAGGAGATAAGCAAGCTGCTATTAAAACGTTTCAGGACTTAACGAAATCAGGACTGTCTCAGGTAAATCCGCCGTATTTAGTGAAGATTTTCCGATATGGTCACCCAACAATACTGGAAAGAATTTCATTTGTTGAGAAGTATGAAAGAAATGAATAAGTGATATAAGAAAAAGTAAAGGATATATGAAGCCTTTTATACGTAGGTATTAATAGAAAAGCCTCCTTGCGAGTAGGAAAAAAATTCTAAAAGGAGGTTTCATTTTCGAAAGTACTGTTATATAATAACGTATGTGAAATAAAAACTGTTTTATAACAACAGGGAGGAATAGTTATTTGTGATTGAAAAGATAGCAGTCTAAATTCTCAGCGTACATTCACCTCAGCTAAGTCTTACTACATGTCTTTCAACTACTTACTTATTTCATCTACGTTCTTGCTAATATCATGGCAAACTGCTAATTTACTTCATCATGAAACAGACATATTCTAACTGCTGCGTTTTATATTTTTATGAATATAGAATTTTAAATTCATTAGGGGGTATAAAGAATGAAAGACATTCGTGTAAAAAACCTTGAAGAGAATTGGAAAAGCGATGAGCGTTGGAAAGGAATTGAACGTCCATATTCTGCAGAAAAAGTCATTGGGCTAAGAGGGTCCATTGATATTGAACATACGCTTGCTAGAAGAGGAGCCGAAAAGTTCTGGAACTTATTAAAAACAGAGCCATACGTTCATGCCTTAGGAGCTTTAACAGGGAATCAAGCAGTACAACAGGTAAAAGCAGGGTTAAAAGCAATTTACTTAAGCGGATGGCAAGTAGCTGCAGATGCAAATCTTTCAGGAAACATGTATCCTGATCAAAGTTTATACCCGGCAAACAGCGTGCCGCATGTTGTGAAACGAATCAATCAAGCGCTGCAGCGTGCCGATCAAATTCAGCATTTAGAAGAAGAAGGGGATATCGATTACTTTGCTCCAATTGTAGCAGATGCAGAAGCAGGGTTTGGAGGACAGTTAAACGTATTTGAACTCATGAAAGGAATGATTGAGTCGGGAGCATCTGCCGTACACTTTGAAGATCAATTATCCTCTGAGAAAAAGTGTGGTCATCTCGGCGGCAAGGTATTGCTTCCAACTCAAACCGCTGTGAAAAATTTGATTGCTGCTCGTTTAGCTGCTGATGTAATGGGTGTTCCGACACTTCTGATTGCTCGTACCGATGCTGATGCTGCTGATTTAATTACAAGTGATGTTGATCCTGTAGATCGCCAGTTTATTACAGGTGAACGCACCGCTGAAGGTTTTTATCGCACGAGAGCCGGAATCGATCAAGCTATTGCTCGTGGCTTAGCATATGCGCCATATGCTGATCTAGTATGGTGTGAGACGTCTGAACCAAACTTGGAACAAGCACAAAAATTTGCAGATGCTATTCATGAAAAATTCCCAGGTAAAATGCTTGCTTATAACTGTTCACCATCTTTCAACTGGAAGAAAAAATTAGATAAGAAAACGATTGAAAAATTCCAAAGAGAAATCGCAAAAATGGGCTACAAATTCCAATTCGTCACGCTTGCTGGCTTCCACGCTTTAAATCACAGCATGTTTGAGCTGGCACGAGGATATAAAACAAGAGGAATGGCAGCTTATTCAGAGTTACAAGAAAGAGAGTTTGCTAGTGAAATAAATGGATATACTGCTACTAGACATCAGCGTGAAGTAGGAACGGGTTATTTTGATGAAGTGGCGCAAGTAGTTTCTGGTGGAACTTCCTCTACAACAGCTTTAAAAGGTTCAACGGAAGAAGAGCAGTTTCAGGCACATAAATAACAAAAAATCTATGAGTGGAACGGTTGGTTACTTCCACTCATAGGAAAAATCCTAACAAAAAAAGATTCTTACAGATGTAAGAATCTTTTTTTATGTAGTAAACACGATTTAACAGACAGCTGTTCTTCCTGAGAAGAAAGTATCTGCCTGTTAAACGTACATATAAATCATTAACATGAATTAAGGTCTTAAAATATTAAGTAGATGTTTGAAGTAGGGATTGGTACTGTGCTGATAGCTCATAAAAAGCAATTTCATCACGTAGATCTAATGCCGTGTTAATGTTTGTTTCTAACAGTTCTTTTTGACGCTTAAAAAGCGATTCATCAATTACCATTTCGATATAAACATCCAACATACTCACAGTATCAATTACTTTTTTCTTGCGAGCGAGGGACTTCATCATTTCCGTGTACGATTTTTCATTGTTCATACCTCATCACCTCTGCACCCTTTTTATTATTATATAGATTAAAAGAAGAAAAAACAACCAATTTTCTAAATTTTTAGATTTTTATTTTTAGAAATGATAAAGTAAGAGGGAAACGCTACTTTCGTTTTTATCGATTGACTATTTGATTTAAAAATGAATGCTTGGGGGCGAAGAAATTGAATCATTTAAAAAAGCGTACGGTAACGATAGAGGATTTGTATGAATTGAAGTCTGTTTATAATCCTCAGATTTCTCCAGATGGAAAAAGTGTAGTTTATACGGTCCGAGAAACGAAGAAAATAGAGAACGCGTATGAAACGCAGCTGTTTATGTTAGATCTTGAAACGAAAAAAACAAAGCAATTAACGTATTATAAAGGAAATAATCATTCTCCCGCCTGGTCCCCTGACGGCAAGTGGATTGCTTTTTTATCCGATCGCAGTCAAGCCGTTCAGCTCCACTTATTAGCAGCGACAGGCGGGGAAGCAGAAGCACTCACAGATCTTGAAAAAGGCGTTAGTAATCCGGTGTGGTCTCCTTATAGTGACGAAATTATGTTTTCCACAAAAGTAGAAGAAAAAACTGTAAGAGTTGAACAAAATCATGAACATCCCCAGCCATATGAAGTGGAACGTTTATTGTATAAATCCGATGTTAGCGGTTATTTAAAAGGTGAATATACTCACGTTGCTGTCGTTAAACTTAAAAATAAAGAAGTGACGTTTGTAACGGGTGGACCTTATCATCACTCTGTAGGATGCTGGGCCCCTGATGCAAACTCAATTGTATTTTGCAGCAGCCGAGGAGAGAATCCGGATTTATCGTTAACTATGGACGTGTTTATTTTGCATCGTGATACTAAAAAAGTAACATCTATTACAGGAGAAACAGGATATTTTCATCAAGTTTCGTGGTCACCGGATGGGTCATACATAGCATACATTGGAAATGAACGTACATACGGATCAGCTTCAATGAATGACATATACATTTATCAGATCTCTAATCAAAAAACAGCTTGTATCACTGCTGGCATAGACTTAGAAGTAGGAGATATGGTAGCAGGAGATTTTCACTTTGGCAGAACCGCAGCGAGAATTATGTGGGGCAGTAATGAAGAATTTTATTTTGTCGTAAGTGAAAAGGGTTCTGTAGGCATATATAAAGGAAATATGAATGGAAAGTTAGACCCTGTACTTATGGATAATGCTCACGTATATGGAGTATCTGTTCTTCCCAATTGTGAGGAAGCTATCGTGGCAATCAGTACATTTACACATCCCGGAGATCTTTATTCTCTAAATTTAAAAACAGAGGAATTAGTGAAGCTGACAAACGTTAATGACTCATTTTTAAAGCATGTGCAGCTCACAGAAGCAGAATCTTTTTACGCCACTTCTACGGACGGTATACATATCCACAGTTGGGTAGTAAAAGCTGCTGCTGCCAATGATGTATCTCCAACCATTTTAGAAATCCATGGAGGTCCGCATCTTATGTATGGTCATACATTTATGCTTGAATTCCAAGTACTTGCATCAAAAGGGTTCAATATCCTCTTTTCTAATCCAAGAGGCGGCAGAGGATATGGTCAAGCATTTACAGATGCGGTTCGAGGGGATTACGGAGGCATGGATTATACGGACTTGATGGCAGTAACCGACGAAGCAGTTAAGCGCTACTCTTATATTAATGAAGATAAGCTTGGCGTAACAGGAGGAAGCTACGGAGGGTTTATGACAAACTGGATTGTAGGAAGTACAAATCGGTTTAAAGCAGCGGTGACGCAACGGTCTATTTCAAATTGGACAAGTTTTTACGGCGTTAGTGATATTGGCTATTATTTTACCGAATGGGAATTAAAAGCTGATATTTATGAAAATCCGGAAAAACTTTGGAACCACTCGCCGCTTCGTTTAGCGGAGAACGTTAAAACACCGCTGTTAATCTTGCATAGCGAACAGGATTATAGATGTCCAATTGAACAAGCTGAACAGCTTTATGTAGCACTGAAAAGAAAAGATAAAGAAGTAGAATTTATTCGTTTTCCTCAGTCTAATCATGAACTTTCTAGAAGCGGTAAGCCTAATTTACGAACGGCGAGACTAAAATATTTAACAAGCTGGTTTAAACGTTATTTAAAACAGTCTCAGTAAAAAGTGCATGGCTGTTCAGCCAAATATGTGTGTGTAAATAAAGGCTGTATAGCAAACGTAAAAGGACAGGAAAGGTAAAGCGCTGTAAAACTTTTGTTTGGTAAAGGAAAGTAGTACAATAAGTGAAAAGTAGCACAGTTGTTTAAATAAGGAGAACATTCGATGGATTTTGAAACATTAAAGCATTATTTGACATTAGACGGCGTCCTCGAGTTATTAAAACAATATCAATCATTTGGAATCATTCCAGGGCTGCTGTTGCCTATTTTAGAAGCGTTTATCCCCATCTTGCCGCTTTTTGCGTTTGTAATGGCCAATGCTGCCGCTTTTGGTTTATGGTTAGGTTTTTTAATTTCATGGGTGGGCAGCTGCGTTGGATCACTCCTCGTCTTTTTGATTTTTAGAAAATATGGACAGGCCAGGTTTTTGCATTTTATCAGCCGGCATGCACAAATTCGAAAAATTATGATTTGGGTAGAAAGACACGGTTTCGGACCGCTGTTTATTATGCTTTGTTTCCCTTTTACCCCCTCTTCGGCAATTAACGTAGTAGCAGGGCTATCCCGTGTCAGTATGGCTCAGTTTATGCTTGCTGTATTAGCTGGTAAAATGGTGATGATATTTATGATGAGTTTTATTGGAGCCGATTTTGTTTCATTTGTGAAACAGCCCTTAAAGGCAGTACTTGTTTTAGTCATCATCTTTGTCTTATGGCTTGTTGGAAAACAAATTGAACGAAGATTAAATGAAAAATCTAAAGTGAAACAGTATGACAAATAGTTTGTTTATATATAACAAATAGTGATGAAAGACTGCTTTTTAATAGGCAGTCTTTTGTTATACATACAGCCAAAAGGGGTACTATAAACTATAGAAAAGCCTTTTCTTATAGGGATACAACAGCATTTTTGAAAGGACCTTAAAATTTTTCTTAAAGAAGTTATTTGTCTGTTTATTCGGTTGGCAGAACAATGCACATACAAAGTATCTGTCCAGCAATGAACAAGTTTTTTGTTTATCAATTATGAAAAATATGCTAAAATAAAAGAAAAAACTGGGAATAACTTAGACGTCTATTCCTAGTTGCACCTAAGTAATGAACCCTTTGTTTTCTAGAGATATACATGTTTTTTCTCAACATGTATTATCACCTCATGTATTTCAAAACGTTTTCTTAAAAATTATATGAATGATTTTTGAGCTTGACTACTAAGATGTAAGTAGAGGGATCATTACTAGAAAAGCACCGAATGATCATTAAGACGTGCTTGGCGTCGTTTTGAGGAGGGGAATGCGCTACTAAGATTCAAGCGACTTGCTGATTAATCGTTGTTAGTAAGCGTCTTATAGCGCGGGTGACATGAGATTAAAAGATAAAGTGGCAATTATTACGGGTGCAGCAAATGGATTAGGGTTCGAAGCTTCTCGAATTTTCGCACAAGAGGGTGCAAAGGTCGCTATGGTTGACTACGATGCAAAAACGGGAGAAGAACGAGCAGCTCAGCTAAAAGAAGAAGGCGGAGATGTAGCATTTTTTCAAGTGAACGTAGCGGATCGAGACAGTGTAGATGCAATGGTAGAAGAAGTAGTGAAACGCTACTCTAAAATAGATATTTTAATTAACAATGCAGGTATCACCAGAGATGGAATGCTAACCAAATTATCAGTTGAAAATTTTCAAGCAGTAATCAACGTAAACCTTACAGGCGTTTTTCACTGTACACAAGCAGTGGTACCGCATATGATTGCTCAAGGTAAAGGGAAAATTATTAGCACATCTTCGGTATCTGGCGTATATGGAAATGTTGGTCAAACAAACTATGCGGCGACAAAGGCAGGCGTAGTAGGAATGACAAAAACATGGGCTAAAGAGCTGGGACGAAAAGGAATTAATGTAAACGCTGTAGCTCCCGGGTTTATTGAGACGGATATGGTGAAGGCGATGCCAGACAAAATCATTGATCAAATGAAATCCACTATTCCTTTACAAAGATTAGGTCAGCCTTCTGACATTGGTTATGCTTATCTGTATTTGGCATCTGATGAGTCCAACTATATTAACGGTACAACACTTCATGTAGATGGTGGAATCATGATGTAAAAGTAGAAAATAATTCACTTTTCTAAAACTTTTCAGTGGTCTTTTGACTACTGAAAAGTTTTTTTGTTGCATCCAGCATTTCACATATCGGCAAAGTGGAATTTTGTCTGCAAGTTCAGTAAAATAATAAGGAGAGAGATAGAGAGATTTAGATGATTATCACTATAAAATTTTGACGACTGCGTCACGTGTTTACGTGGCGTTTATCCATTTTGTACTTAAACAAATGAAAACATAGAGAAAAAAATGAAGGGGTGAAAACGTGGGGCTACAGTTTTTATTAGGACGTTCAGGAAGCGGGAAAACGGAATATCTTTTAAATAGCATGCGCCAAGAGCTGTTAAATGCTCCGCTTGGGCATCCACTTATTTATATTGTACCTGAACAGATGACATTTCAGTCGGAGTATGCGCTTGTTCAAACACCTGGGTTAGAAGGCATGATGCGTGCTCAAGTTTATAGTTTTACACGTCTTGCATGGCGTATCCTGCAAGAAGTGGGAGGTATTAGCCGCTATCATGTGGATCAAACAGGTATTCATATGATGCTTAAAAAAATTATCGAACATCAAAAAGAAGCGCTTCGACTGTTTGCGAATTCTTCAGAACAAGCAGGGTTTATTGAAGAACTAGAAAAAATGGTTAAAGAATTTAAACAGTACACAGTAGATGCCCCGTCTCTCGAAGAGATGAAGAAAAAGCTTCAAGCAGAAGATGAGAAAGTCCTTGCTGATAAATTACATGATTTACATCTCATTTACGGAGAATTAGAAAAACAGCTGATGACGAAATATGTAGATGGAGAAGATTATTTGAAGCTGCTGAGTGAAAAAGTAGCGTCTTCTGCCTACCTTGCTCAAGCAACGATTTATGTAGATGGATTTCATCACTATACTCCTCAAGAATTAACCGTATTAGTAGAGCTGATGAAAGTTTGTAGAGAAGTAAAAATAGCGGTGACTTCTGATTATTCATATCAAGATTTTATTCCAAATGACTTGCACTTGTTTCGATTAACGAGCGAAACGTACCAAGAAATAATGGGCCTGGCGGCTGAAAACGGGATAGAGATTCAAGAGCCAATCGTATTTAACGAACAAAAAAGGCATCAAAACAGTCCAGAGCTTGCCTATTTAGAACGATATTATGATGAACGGCCAACGCCGGAATTTCAGTCAGAGCCCGAGCACATTCAGCTGCTGCCGGCTGTTAGCCGAAGAGCAGAAGTTGAAGGGATTGCAAGAGAAGTTCTGTTACTTGTGCGCGATCACGGCTATCGCTATCGTGATATTGCCTTGATTGTTAGAAATGCAGAGGATTATCATGACTTGCTTCAAACCATTTTTCGAGATTATGAAATTCCGTACTTTATTGACCAAAAGCGAGCGATGTTTCACCATCCACTCGTTGAATTTATTCGCTCAGTCTTAGAGGTGGTAAGCGGGTCATGGCGATATGAAACCATCTTTCGAGCAGTGAAAACAGATCTTTTATTTCCTTTGCCATCTGATGTGCACCAGCTTCGCGAAGAGATGGATGAATTAGAAAACTACGTACTTGCTTACGGTATTCAAGGATCTAAGTGGACGAGCAAGGAACCATTTACCTACAGAAAATATCGTTCGCTTGAAGACATGAATCTTGGAAAAACAGACGAAGAGCTTGCTTTTGAACAAAAAATAAATGAATTAAAAAATATGATTGTCCCTCCTATTTACTCGCTTCAGCAAAAATTAAAACAAGCGAAAATAGGAAAAGAAAAAGCAGAAGCGCTCTATCGTTTTTTAACGAATCTAGATATTCCACAAAAGATAGAAGCGCTGCGCAATCGATGTGAAGAAGAAGGAAAGCTTCAAGAAGCAAGAGAGCACGAGCAGGTGTGGAAAGCAATTCTTCACTTATTTGATCAGTTTGTTGAAATGATGGGAGAAGAGAAAGTATCGATTTCTTTGTTCGCAGATCTATTTGAGACAGGGCTTGACAGCATGCAGTTTGCACTTGTTCCGCCTGCACTGGATCAAGTGGTTGTGGCAAGTTTTGAGCGTTCGCGTTTATCCGATATCAAAGCAAGCTTTGTATTAGGTGTAAATGACGGTGTGATTCCAGCTAAACCAAAAAGCGATGGCCTGTTATCTGAGAAGGAGAGAGAGCAGCTGCTTGAATCAGGTTTATTACTTGCGCCAACTGGAAGACAAAAGCTGTTTGACGAACAATTTCTCATTTATTTAGCACTTTCCAGCTCTTCGGAAAAACTTTATGTTTCGTATCCTCTTGCCAATGAGGAAGGGAAGACCCTGCTGCCTTCACTCGTTATTAATCGAGTAAAAGAGCTATTTCCGCTCCTGCAGGAAAAGCTGTTAATGACGGAACCTACAGATTTAGAAGAAGAAAAGCAAGTTGATTATATAACAAATCCTTTAACGAGCATCGCGCATTTAGCCAGCCAGCTGCAAGGATGGAAACGCCATTATCCGATGAGTTCCGCTTGGTGGGATGTATATAATTTTTATGTGAAAAATTCAGATTGGAACTCATACAGTGAGAAAGTACTAAGCAGCTTATTTTATCAAAATGAAGCAAAACGGTTAACAAAGAAAACGAGTCAGCGTCTGTATGGAAAGCATATTCAAGCAAGCGTATCGAGAATGGAAAAATTTGAAGCCTGTCCATATGCGCATTTTGCTTCTCACGGGCTCAAGCTTAAAGAACGAAAAGTTTTCAAATTAGCAGCTCCTGACATAGGCGAGTTATTTCACGCGGCGTTGAAAATGATTTCAGACGAACTTCGCGGCGGTCAAAAAGAATGGAAGAACTTAACGAGAAAAGACTGTCAGCAGCTTTCTACGGCTGCGGTGCATGAACTTGCTCCGCGCTTGCAAAATGAGATTTTATTGAGCTCGAATCGCCACCACTATTTAACACATAAGCTGCAGCAAATTATTGAACGTGCGTCGCTTGTGTTAAGTGAGCACGCTAAGATGAGCGGCTTTGTTCCTGTTGGATTGGAGCTTGGATTTGGACCTAGTGCAGAGCTGCCTTCTATGCAGTTCACACTGCCGAATGGCCATACGATGGAACTCGTTGGCCGAATTGACAGGGTAGATAAAGCGGAAAGCTCAAAAGGACTTTTACTGCGTATTGTCGACTATAAATCAAGCGATAAAGCATTAAACTTAGTGGAAGTGTACTACGGTTTATCTCTTCAAATTTTAGCTTATTTAGACATAGTCGTGACGTATGCTGAACAGCTTCTTCATGATAATAGAGGAGCATTGCCTGCTGGTGTTCTTTATTTCCACGTTCATAATCCAATGATCAACAGTGCTAAAGCATTACAGCCTGATCAAATTGAAGCTGAAATCTTCAAGAAGTTTAAAATGAAAGGACTGCTTTTAGGAGACGAGGAAGCAGTAAGGTTAATGGACGAAACGTTAGAATCAGGGCACTCACAGGTTATATCAGCTGGCATTAAAAAGACAGGGGGCTTTTATTCCAATTCTTCGGTTGCGAGCGAAGAAGATTTTACACATCTCCGTCAGTATGTGCGAGGTAAATTCGTGGAGGCAGGTACAGAGATTACAAATGGGAAAATTGATATTTCGCCTTATAAACTAAAAGATAAAACACCATGTGCATTTTGTGAATACCGCTCAATTTGTCAGTTCGATGAATCAATGGAAAACAACGAATATCGTCAGCTTAGTACAGAGAGTCAAAGTGTTATTTTAGATAAAATTCGAGAGGAGGCCAAACGAGATGAGTGAAGATATACACGTAAAACCGGCCGACTCCCAGTGGACGGATGATCAGTGGAACGCCATTGTTTCATCCGGTCAAGATATATTAGTAGCCGCGGCGGCTGGCTCAGGAAAAACAGCGGTTTTAGTTGAACGTATTATTAAAAAGATTACGATGGGTGATGAGCCAACCGATGTTGATAGATTACTCGTTGCTACGTTTACAAATGCTTCTGCAGCCGAAATGAGAAATCGAATTGGAGAAGCATTGGAAAAAGAGTTAAAAAAGAATCCATCTTCTTTGCACCTGCGCAGACAGCTTAATTTATTAAACCGTGCGTCGATTTCTACGCTCCATTCTTTTTGTTTAGAAGTCATTCGAACGTATTATTATTTGATCGATGTAGACCCTGGTTTTCGGATTGCAGATGATACGGAAGCGGATCTTCTGCGTGAAGAAGTATTAGAAGAATTGTTTGAAGAACAGTACAGTATTGAACAGAACGAGCGATTCTTTGATTTAATTGATCGTTATACAAGTGACAGAAATGACTTAGATATTCAGCTTATGGTAAGAAAGCTGTATGACTTTGCAAGATCTAACCCTGACCCAAACGGCTGGCTTGAAATGATCGTGAGTCAATATGATGTGACAGAAGACTCTTCTATTGATTCACTTCCGTTTCTATCTTTTCTTTTACAAGAAGTAACAACGCAGCTGATGGGCATTGAGTCGATTTTAAAACAGGGCTTAGAGTTAACAAAGCTGCCAGGAGGGCCTGCTCCTCGCGCCGTTAATGCAGAGGAAGACCTGGCTCAAATTCATCGGCTGCTCAGCGCTTCTAAGCATTCTTTTGCTGATTTGCATGAGGAAATGCAGAATTTGAATTTTACTCGTTTAAAGCCATGTAAAGGAGAAGCATACGACCCGCAGCTTTTAGAGGATTTCGGAGAGCTTCGCAAAAAAGCTAAAACAAGTCTTGAAAAACTTCATGGTGATTTGTTTTCTAGGCCTTTGCACGGCTACATGGCTGATTTTGAGAAAATGAAGCCCGTTATTGAAACGCTAATCTTTTTAGTTCAGCGCTTCGGTGAACGATATGAACATATGAAAAAAGAGAAAGGGTTAGTGGACTTTTCTGATTTAGAACATTATTGCCTGCAAATCTTGAGTGTAAAAGAAGATGGAGTGCTTAAGCCTTCGTCCATTGCCCAAAAATATCGCACTCAGTTTGAAGAGGTGCTTGTTGACGAATATCAAGATACAAATATGGTTCAAGAAACACTGATTAAATTAGTGACGAGAGATAGTGAAGAACAAGGGAATTTATTTATGGTTGGAGATGTAAAACAATCCATTTACCGCTTTCGTTTAGCGGAGCCATTTTTGTTTTTAACAAAGTACAAGCGCTTTACACAAGATGGTCGCCAGTTCGGAAAACGTATCGATTTGAATAAAAACTTCCGCAGTCGTTCTCAAGTGCTTGATGCTACAAACTTTATTTTTAACCAGCTGATGGATGAAGAAGTAGGAGAAATTGCATATGACGATGATGCTTCTTTAAAATTAGGAGCATCGTATCCAAAAGTGGAAGGAATGGAAACGGAGCTTCTGCTAATTGCAAAAGAAAATGCAGAAGAAGGAGCGGAAGAAGAATCGGATTCTTCTCTCGTCGCTTTTTCAGAAGCAGAGCTTGAAACGGCTCAGTTAGAAGCAAGAGCAATGGCGCGCAAAATCAAAGAGCTCGTTCAAAACCGTTTTCAAATATATGATCGCAAGCTCGATATCATGAGAAACGTGACGTATCGTGACTTTGTTATTTTGCTTCGTTCCATGCCTTGGGCTGCGCAGATTATGGATGAATTTAAGCAAGAAGGCGTGCCGATTTATGCCGATTTATCAACAGGCTATTTTGATGCTACTGAAGTGATGATTATGATGTCTTTATTAAAAGTAGTAGATAACCCGCATCAAGACATTCCGTTAGCTTCTGTTCTTCGCTCGCCGGTAGTAGGGCTTTCAGATGAAGAGTTAGCTACACTGAGAGCAGAGCAAAAGAAAGGAACGTATTACGATGCGTTAAAAACGTACTTAGCGGTTTCAGATGATGAAGAACTTCGCGATAAAGTAAAGTATTTCTATGAGCAGTTAAAAGCATGGAGAACACAAGCTAGACAAAGCTCTTTGTCAGAACTAGTATGGCAAATTTACCGCGATACGGGTTTCTTTGAATTTGTTGGCGGACTTCCTGGCGGGAAACAGCGTCAAGCCAATTTACGTGCTCTTTACGATCGCGCTCGCCAGTACGAGGCAACTTCATTTAGAGGTCTATTTCGATTTTTACGCTTTATTGAACGCATGCAGGACCGAGGGAACGATTTAGGAGCTGCTCGAGCACTGGGAGAACAAGAAGATGTGGTGCGTTTGATGACGATCCACAGCAGTAAAGGTCTTGAGTTTCCTGTTGTTTTTGTAGCTGGTCTTGCTCGTCAGTTTAACTTAATGGACTTGAATAAAGCATATTTACTTGATAAAGAACTAGGTTTTGGATCTAAATATATTGATCCAAAACTGCGTATTACGTACCCTACTCTTCTTCAGCAGACCATGAAGAAAAAAATGAAAAAAGAAAGCATGGCAGAGGAAATGCGGGTATTATACGTAGCTTTGACGCGTGCGAAAGAAAAACTTATTTTAGTTGGAACAGTAAAAGATGCATCAGAAAAGCTCAGACAATGGAGCTCCGTTATGGCACATGAAGATTGGACGCTTCCAGCTCACGTGAGAAGAGATGCAAAATGTTATTTAGACTGGATTGGACCTTCTTTAATTCGTCACCAAGATGTTAGTCATATGGTTGAAGGAGAGGTCCAGCCGGCTGAGATGATTCATCAGCATGCTTCAAGCTGGAAACTTTCAACGTTATTAGCAGGTGATTTAGCCGAACAGCCTCTTGAAGAGCAGCAGCATCATGAAGAGCTTTTAAACGCTCTTCAAAAGCATGAGCCAGTTTCAGAATCGAGCGATTATAAAGACGAAGTGTATAGACGCTTAAATTGGTCTTATGATTATCGTGTAGCTTCCGTTCATCGTTCGAAGCAATCTGTTTCTGAACTAAAAAGGCAGCAGCAGCTGACGGATGCAGGTGGAAGCGACGATCTCGTTCGGGGATCTAAAGCACCTCTTGAAAATCGTCCTCTGTTTCTTCAAGAGAAATCTCTCACAGGAGCTGAAAGAGGAACAGCTACACATGCCGTTATGCAGCAGCTTCCATTAAATAAAGCTTATACCCTTGAAATGGTTCAAGACTTTATTCAATCAATGGTTACCAAAGAATTATTGACGCAAGAACAAGCGGATGCTGTTGATGCAAATGATGTAGCAGACTTTTTAGACAGTGACATTGCACAAGGTATTCGAACGGCTCGCACGGTTTATAGGGAGATGCCTTTTAGTTTAGGTGTCTCCGCTAAAGAAATCTATGATCACTGGGAGCAGGAAAACGAAACAATTTTAGTGCAAGGTATTATTGATTGTTTGTATGAAACGGAAGAAGGCCTCATTTTACTTGATTTTAAAACGGATAATATTTCGGATCGTTTTCAAGGAGATTTTGAACGAGCAAAACCATTTCTAATTGACAGATACCGCATTCAGTTAGAGCTTTACGCAAAGGCCATTGAGCGGATTGTAAAACAACCTGTGCAGCATCGCTATCTGTACTTTTTAGATGGTGGACATGCTGTTGAAATATAAGAAAAGAAGAAGACGCTAGTCTTCTTCTTTTTTCGACAATAAGGAGAGAGTAACATGCGTTTATTACATACAGCGGATTGGCATTTGGGGCGAACGTTAGAGGGTCGAAGCCGTCTGGCTGAGCAAGCACAGTTTTTAGATGAACTGGCAGACATTGTGGAAGAAGAAAAGATAGATGCGATTCTCATGGCGGGAGATGCCTTTGATACGGTTAACCCTCCAGCAGCGGCAGAGCAGCTTTTTTACGAAAGTATGTCTAGGTTGAGCAACAATGGAAAACGACCGATTATTGTTATTGCAGGTAATCATGATAACCCAGATCGGCTGTCGGCGGCTTCTCCATTAGCTGTTTATCAAAATATTACGCTTCTTGGTTTGCCTACTACCGATGTAGAAAGCATTCACATTCCTACATCAGATGAAATGTTAAAGGTTGCGGCTCTTCCTTACCCATCTGAATCAAGGTTAAAGGAACTTTTAGCAGAAGAAAATGATGAGCTGGCTCTTCGAAACTCATATGATGCCAGAGTAAAAGGTATTTTCGATAAAATGAGTGAGCAGTTCACAACAGATACCGTTAATATTGCCATGAGTCATATTTACGTAGCAGGTGGAAGTTCAACGGACTCAGAACGTCCAATTGAAGTAGGAGGAGCTTATACGGTGGCGGCAACTAGTTTACCTGCTAATGCTCAATATGTAGCATTAGGACATTTGCATCGCCCGCAAATGATCAATCGCGCCAACACCCTTGCAAGATATTCCGGTTCACCTCTTGCTTATAGTTTTTCAGAGACAGGATATGCAAAGTCCGTTACCATTTTAGATGCTAAGCCAGGAAAAGAGATTGAAATGACTGAAATTCCATTATCTAGCGGAAAGCCTTTGACACGTTGGAAAGCGAAAAACGGATTGTCAGAAGTATATACATGGCTTGATGAGCAAAAAGATACGCAAGCATGGGTTGATTTAGAAGTTCACGTAGAAGATGCACTTTCACTAGAAGAAATCCATCGCCTTCGCAAGCTTCATCCAGGCTTTATTCATATCCGTCCGGTATTCAAAGCAGAAGAACTAGCAATTGAAACACGTTCACAGCGCGAAGTGCCGATCGAAGAACTGTTTGCAAAGTTCTACAGCAGGCAAACCGGCGGAGGGGCACCAGATACTGAATTAGTCAAACTGTTTTTAACCTTGATTAACGATGAAGAAGTATCGGGAAAGGAGGATGAAAAATGAAACCTATTAACTTGACCGTTTCGGGGCTTCACAGTTTTAGAGAAAAACAAACTGTCGATTTTGAAGCGCTGTGTTCAGGCGGTGTGTTTGGAATATTTGGTCCTACAGGAAGCGGGAAATCCTCCATTTTGGATGCCATTACACTAGCTTTATACGGAAAAGTAGAGCGTGCAGCCAATAATACACAAGGAATTTTAAATCACGGGGAAAATGAACTGAAAGTATCGTTTACGTTCGAGCTGGAAAACGCTAGTCATAAAAAACGCTATACTGTTGAACGAAGCTTTAAACGGACGGATGAGCTTCGTGTAAAATCAGCTTCAAGTCGATTGATTGAAATCGAAGATGAAACGTACGTATTAGCAGATAAAACAAATGATGTAAACCAGCAGGTACAGGAGCTTCTTGGTTTAACAATTGATGATTTTACAAGAGCTGTTGTATTACCGCAAGGAAAATTTGCGGAGTTTTTATCGTTAAAAGGGACCGAGCGTCGTCAAATGCTTCAGCGTCTTTTTAATCTCGAGCAGTACGGAGATCAGCTTAGTAAGAAAATACGCTATCAAGTTCAGCAGCTAAAGACAGACCTAGATAAAATCACGGCAGAACAAACAGGGTTAGGTGAAGCTTCAACAGAGAAAGTAACGGAAGCCGAGCAGCTTGTAAGTGATAGCATTGTACTTTTGGAAAAACGAGAAAAAGAAGCGTCTGATTTGCAGGAAAGATACGATCAGCAGGCGTCTCTTTGGAAAGCGCAGCAGGAAAAAATACTGCTAGAAGAAAAACTAGTGCATGCTTCTAAGCAGGAAGAGGAGATTAGACAAAAGCAAGATGTGCTGACGAAAGCTCAGCAGGCAGAGCGTCTTTTTCCTTATTTAGAAACATTTGAACAAGCTGAAAAACAGCAGAAGCTTTACGAAGATAAAGTGGAAAAATTAAAAGCACAAATTGTTCAAAAAAATGAGGAATATAAGCGATCGAATAGTTTATATGAGCAGGCTCGCTTACAAAAAAATGAACAGCAGCCCAAATTAGTTGTTCAAAAAGAACAGCTTCAACAAGCTTCTGATCTTCAAAAACAAATTAAAGAAGGACAGCAAGAAATAAAAGAAGCGGAAGTTTCTCTTCAGCAAAAGCAGCAGGCACTTCAAGCGAAAAATGATGAATTAATGGAAGCAGATAAGCGGTATCAGCAAGGCTTAACTCTTCAAAAAGAGTTAAAAGAAGCATTAACAAAAGTGGAGATTCAACCTGATTATCGGCAGGCTGTTCAGCAAGCATTCTACCGTTATCAAGTATGGAATAACGATAAAAAAACCTAGATGAAGGTCAAAAAACGTATAAAGAAAAAGCCGAACAGCTTAAGCATTTGCACACACAAAAACAAACACACCAAGAGAGATATCAGCAAACAATAGAACAAAGTAAAGGGTTATTTTCAGATATTCAAGGCTTGTATCACACTGTATGTGAGCGGGAAAAAGAGTTTCAGCAGCTTTTTCAACAAGCAGATGGTTTAATGAGCGATCTAAAAAGACGCAAAGAAAAAGAATGGTCACGCCGTCTGGCTCATCAATTAGCTGAGCAGCTGACCCAAGGAGAGCCTTGTCCAGTTTGTGGCTCTGAGCATCACCCTAACCTCGTGTTACACCAACAAGAAGATGACGTCACAACTGAATCAGCTGATCAGTTCGAAGATCAAGTCAATCAATTGCGTGAACAGCGATTTAGCTATTCGTCGCTCAAAATGCTGCTTGAACAGCTAGCTAAACCTCTTGTTGAAAAAATACCTGAGTTAGCTGAGTTTATGAACGAAGCTGGCGAAGTTCCTGCTTTAGGAGAAATGGATACAGATGCCTTTGGCCATTATGCTAAGAAAATAGAAGTTGAAATCAAATCTCTTGAGCAGGATTATTTGCAGGTAAGTGAAAAACAGCAGGCAATTCTCGGGCAGATACAAAAGGTCCAGCAAAGTCTTGAAAAGATTGAATTAGAGCTTGCTCATTATCAAAAAGAACAAGCTGAATTAGAAGGAAAAGTAAATCAGCAAAAACAGGCGCTACAAGCAGGAAAAGAAGCTTTTCAACAAGACTATCCTTCCTTTGTATTTGAAGAGATGGAAAAAATTAATGAAAGGCTGACTGAAAGAGAAAAAGAAGAGCAGACAATAAAAGCTCGAATTGAAAAAAGCAGCGTATTTTTTGAAAATCAGCAAAAGAAAATCGAACGTCTAAAAGAAGAGAAATATGCGGGCGAAAAAGAATTTACAGAATTAAAAGCAATGCTGTCTCATAAACAATCTCTTGTTCACTCGCAAATTGAACGCTTGCGTACGCTTACAGATCAAGAAGATATTGAACAGGCGCTGCAAAAAACAGTTCTTTTACTTGCGGAGTTAGAGACGAATGAACAGCAGGCATATCAACATTGGCAGACTGTTCAAAAAGCGTATCAAACGCTGCAAATGGATGAAAAAGCAGCGAGCGAATCTCTAGAAACAGCTCATATGCAGTATAAAAAAGCAGCTGAAAAATGGGAAGAAGCTATAGGGAATTCTTTATTCAGCGAAGGAAAAGAAGTTCAGCAAGCTTTGTTATCACATGAGGAGATGAAATTGTTGGATGAAACTGTTCAGGCTTATTGGGACAACATAAAACAGATGAAGTCATCAATTGAACAGTTAAATATCCAGCTGAATCACCAGTCCATAGAAGAGCAGCAATTTGAAGAAACTCAGCAGCTGCTTCATGATATAAAAGCGGCTGTGAAAGAAGCCGTTCAGCTCAAGGGAGCAGCTGAGCAAACGTTAAAAAGCGTCAAAGAACGACATGAGCGATTTTTAGTGCTTGAACAAGACCGTGAAGAAAAACAAGCGTTATTTGAACAGTATCAAAAGCTTCAAACAGTATTTAAAGGAAATGCTTTCGTGGAATATATTGCTGAAGAACAGCTGATGTCCGTTAGCCGAGATGCTTCAGAGCGTCTGGGTATATTAACACGTCAGCGCTATGCGATTGAAGTTGATTCCCAAGGCGGCTTTATTATGAGAGATGATGCAAATGGAGGCGTAAAACGTCCGGTTTCAACTTTATCTGGTGGAGAGACGTTTTTAACTTCGCTGGCTTTAGCCCTTTCATTATCTGCACAAATTCAGCTAAGAGGAGAATATCCACTGCAGTTTTTCTTTTTAGATGAAGGATTTGGAACACTTGATGGAGAGCTTCTTGATACCGTTGTTACAGCGCTTGAAAAGCTTCAATCAAATAATTTATCAATTGGAGTAATCAGTCACGTTCAAGAACTTCGCGCTCGTCTGCCAAAACGTTTGATTGTTGAGCCATCCGAGCCATCTGGCAAAGGAACTAGTGTAAGAGTAGAAACTTTATAGGGAAGGAAATCTATATGAAGAAAAAAGACAGGCGGATAGGAACATGCGAATTATGCGGAAGGCAGGATGTCTTGACGACCGTACATCATTTAACGCCAAAGGAAATGGGCGGAGCGTTTGAACCAACGGCAAACTTATGTATTCCGTGTCATAAACAAATTCATGCATTATATAAAAATGATGAATTAGCCATTCGTCTTAATACGATTTCTTTATTACAAGCTGATTCTAAAATTAGCTCTTTTATTAAATGGATTCGTAAACAGCCTTCTTCTAAATTACCTAAAACAAAGAAATCAAACATCCGAAAATCCAAGTGAATAAAAAACCCCTTATCTGCTTTAATAGCAAAGATAAGGGGTTTTTTTAAGCATTTGCTGCTATATTTTGATCGAATAAATCTGGATCTAACGTATTTGTTCCGGAAATGCCGTTATTTGTATTAACAAAGTTACCTGTATTTAAAGAACCAGAGCCTGACGCTGTTTTAGCAGCGCTTTTTGGAGAAACATAAAACGTATCTCCAAACGTTACGACACCGCCTCCGACGCTCGTGATACTAACGGGCCCAATTATTGCTGGCATGAGATTCACACCCTTTTTTCGTGATATTAATTTAGTATATGAGCAGCTTTTTAAAAGGTTCACTAACTGCTGCTAGCTTGTGAAGAAGCACTACTTGATGTTCCTGCTTCAGCTTCTTTTGAAGGTTCATCATTGATCAGTTCACGAATATGCTTAATGCGAGCTTCTGCATAAACATTGCACGTTGAGCCAACATGAATAACTGATGAGAATGAGCATCCCTTTATATCAATTCTGTTAACGCGGATCAAAGGTATTTCATTCCATGTTTGAACGGGAATAGGTTCGTAATCGCCATGAGGAATAGGCTCATTAAAGATAGCGTAATCATCAAAGTTTCCTTCTCGACCGTAGAAAAACGGATACTGTCTCCGATCAGCTAAAGCTTTATTAAGTAGATGAATTTCTGTTGAATCTCCAATTTGGCAAAAGGAGCTCGCCGACAAGGAATTAATTTCTATATAATTAACAGAAGATGTGCGTGAAAGCATAGGTAAGCTCCTTTATGATAACGATAGTGGAACATAAGGGCCGATAATCAAAGATTCAGCCGGCGTATCAAATGTTGAGGATAGAGAGATGTAATTGGCATCACCAATTAAAAAAAGAGAAGAAGAAGATACACCTGTAATACTAACGTCTCCAACAAGCAATTCGCGGTTTACAACATTAAAGTTCATGAAGGGGGTCCACCTTTCTTTAAAGATTCAGGTAAATACGTTAAAAATGCGTCAATTCCTTTTTTCATATCTTCATAAAGTTTACCGATAATTTGAGGTTTGATTTGTTCAAAATTTCGTTCCATTTCTTCCGGCTGAACTTGCTGTATATAAAAAGTAATCCGCTGCTGCAGCTGCTTTTTAATATCTTCTAAAATAAACTCGTAGTACGATTCATCAATCATCATCGAGCGCTCATCAAGCACATGTTGAACCATAGAAAATCCATATTGATTAAGTTCAGCTAAAATCGTTTCGTGGATATCAGAGACCCACTGTTTTTCTAGCTGACGGTCCAATGGTTTTAAGCTAGGATTTTGCGGTCCAGGACCTCCGGGTTGTCCCGGCTGCTCACCTTGAGGCGGCTGCCCCTGCGGCTGAGCTCCTTGCGAAAACGTTACTTCTGGTTTCTCATTGATAATGATATCTTCTAAATTATCAGGCGTAAGAGGATTTAATCCAATATTTAATGTTCCATCTAATGAATCAATTTTTAACTGTTCAAATTTATATTCAATTTTATCAATTTTAATAGGTGGCTGTTCACCTAATTCTTTTATTTTTTGCTGAAGTTCTTGTACGTTTTTTTCAAGCTGTGCAATGCGTCCTTCTTGCTGCTGAATATACGAAGACATTTGCTGAACATACTGATGTACTTGCTGAATATAGTTCATGTTATCCACCTTCAATCACCTCAATTCCCTTATCTTCTGATAAAGAAAATAGTTATATATATACATATGGCGATGAAGGTTGTAACATGTCAGTCGTTGTCTCGAGCTGGAGGAGTTAACGACTGTGAAAAAGGAGCTGGGGCAGTGCCCGCGCCGGTTCCGGGAGTAAAGGTAGAAGGAGAAACAGATCCAAGAATGCCTTTTTTTGTTTCAGTAGGTGCGGCGCCTGTAAATCCTCCTGTATTAAAGAGATTTGAGTTTGGTTTAATGACACCGACGCTTCCAATTTGAAGTACCGAAGAGTTACTTACAGCACTGATTTTCATACTTTGAATACAGATACTTTGATTCACATAAAAGTTCATAAGCATCCTCCTGTATGAGCTTCATTTCTATTATAGATTTCCAGCGACATTTTGATCATTTACGTCATTGTCTGACGTATTGGTTGAGCTCTGTTGATTCACAACATATAATCCGTCACCTGTATTAAACGAACCTGCGCCGGCAAATGTTTTAGCAGTGGAAATAGGGGCTATTGTATAAACATCTCCAATATGAAAGACGCTGGCTGAACCAACACTGTTAAGATTAACAACACCAACAATGGCAGGCATAGGCAAACACCCTTTTAATTTAGTCTAGTAACAGCATATGAAGCCTAGACAAAAAGGTGATTAATGCTTTTTCTTTATCTATATGCCGAGAGTAAGCAAAACATTAAAGATAGGAATGGAAATAGTAAACATTGAAGAAAAACTTTTGCGTTCGATATAATGTGAAAGCAATAATGAAATAATGTAAGGTGTGAAAGAATGAAATGTTTCAAAATGAACGCAGCTGATAAAGAACAGCGCATTGAGGCAGCGGATGTATTAAAAGGAATGGCGCTTATTGGTATTTTGCTCATGAACATGCCGGATTTTTATTCACCTGCTTCCTATTACGACCATAATTTGTTCGACGGTTCAAGAATGAATTATGTTGCTAATGGATTAGTTGATGTAGTTGTAGGGCAGACAGGCTACGCGCTGCTCGCTATTTTGTTTGGATTTGGTTTTATGAAAATGTTCCAGCGTACATACGAAAGGCAAGTAAGCTTTACTCCTTTTTATGTACGAAGAATCACGGCTCTGCTTCTCGTTGGGGCTATTCATGCTTTATTTATTTGGCACGGTGATATGATTGTGATGTACAGCTTCTTTGCTTTGATCATGCTATTTTTTCAAGAAGCAAAGAAAGAAGTGTTATTAGCGTGGGGAATTGGAATATTTAGCATTTATGCTGTGATTATGATTGTTATTTTAACAGTAGCGGCTTTTGTTAATGAAGGAGATACAGCAGCGGGAATTCACCAGCCTATTATTGACCAAGCGCTTCAAGCATATGGACACGGAAGTTTTGCGTCAATCTTTCATCAGCGCTTGCTTGATTGGTACTACGCGTATAATTTAAATACGGTTCCTTTTCTGTTTTTATCGTTATTTCCACTGTTTTTATTAGGCGGTTTTATGGCAAAAAGCGAGTGGTTCGAAGAAATAGAAGAATACATAGTGGAGACAAAGTGGCTTTGTCTTATTTCATTCATCGTGTATGCAGCATCATCTGTATTGCCGTATGTTTTAGATCACAATGTAGCGACATCTTATATTCACGATACAATCGGAGGAACGGCAGGAGCAATTTTTATTGTAACGTTGGTCACATTAGCTATGCGAAGTGTATCTATTCAAAAAGTCATGCAGCCATTTGCCCTTTTGGGGAGAATGATTTTAACTAATTATATTGTCCAGTCCATTGTATGTACATTTCTTTTTTACTCATATGGGTTAGGATACTACGGACATATTTCAATTGTAGAAGGTTTGGCTATTGCGGGGATTATCATTTTTATTCAACTGCTGGGAAGCTGGATATGGATGAGCCTATTTTCAGATGGGCCGCTTGAAAAACTCATTCGGTATGCTACTTATGGACGCAGCCGCTAAAAATCCTTTTCCTTCCTTATATTATTGGTGAAGGAAAGGTTTTCATGATATGATATTTTCAGAAAGGACGTGAGATGAATGGCTCCACTACATATTCATGTAACGCTTTGGACATTATTGATTATCTCGTTTGTGGTTTCGTTGATTTTACATCGAGCAGGTAAAGCTAAAGGTCAAAAAATCCTACATATGGTGGCTAGACTCCTATACTTATTAGTATTAGTATCAGGTCTGCATATGTTAGCAGCTTGGTATCATTTTCAAGGCGCAGCGCTCATTAAAGGGATTGCCGGAGTGTTAGTGCTTGTGGGAATGGAAATGGTCCTTGTTCGTACTGAAAAAAGAAAGCGTACAGGCGTTGCTTGGGCAGTTCTTGCAATTGCGCTTATCTTAGTATTCTATTACGGATATGTCGTACTAGGATAAGAAAAAAGCTATCTTGGATAAGATAGCTTTTTTCTTTTGTTTTAATCTAAAAAAAGATTCATTGAACGTTCTCCATCATTAACGGTATATTCAAATCGATCTAGGTGATGCGTGCCTCGTTCGAATAAATGCTGAACGGCACAAATTTTTTCCTCATTGTCATAAATGATAAAATTAGCACCTTTTGTATCACCGTCTGTCGGTAAAAAACATAATGTGTTGTGACAGTAAATACAATCATAAAGAGAGAATTTTAATGAATTTAAGTGCTGAGTGAATGATAAAAAGGTCTCTTTCGGTAGTGATTGAAGAAGCTGTTCGTATGCATAAGGTAGCTTTTTAGTCAGTCTTAGCTTATCCCCATTTCGCAATAAATACGTTCCATCGTGAAGCTTTATTTGACGGTCATCAACCATAATGGCTTTTTCCCAGCGTGTATCAATAAGAAGTTCTAATGTATCATCCATTACTTCATGGAGCATGGAAGCTTCGTCACTTTCATCTTCAAAGAAAATCCACTGTGAATCAACACATTCAACCGTACCAATCACGAAGGAACGCGGCTGATTGTTCAGAGCTTGTTGTTTAGAATAATGATTCATAATCAAACCTCCGTGTGAAATTTATCCATATTTTTTTATTGCCTAAAAAAGCTCTCTTTATAACTCGAAAGTGAAAATAAAATATAAGGACAATTCAACTGTAACTATTGCGTGCATACAATGGCATTATTTCATTCATAAACAAGAGCGTGAAAGAAAGGATGATAAACGATGTGTGGTATAACGGGTTGGGTCGACTTAAAGCGATCGCTTTTAAATGAAACAGCAACAATAACAAAAATGGCTGACACTTTATCGAAAAGAGGTCCTGATGACACCAACGTATGGACACAGCAGCATGTTGCTTTTGGGCACAAACGCTTAGTTGTAGTAGATCCTCAAGGCGGAAGACAGCCCATGACAAGAGAAAAAAATGAACAGCTCTATACGCTTTGCTATAATGGAGAGCTTTACAACACGGAAGATATTCGGAAAGAATTACTAAAAAGAGGTTATCAATTTCAGGGACATTCAGATACGGAAGTACTTCTAACATCTTATATAGAATGGAAAGAATCATGCGTAGATCATTTTAACGGTATCTTTGCTTTTTCAATCTGGGATGAAGCCAATGAAAAGTTATTTATAGCACGCGACAGAATGGGAGTGAAGCCCTTATTCTATCGATCTTATGAAGGCGGAATTCAATTTGCATCGGAATTAAAAGCGATATTAGCTCATCCTGAGGTGAAAGCGGAAGTAGGATTAGATGGATTAGTAGAAGTGTTTGGCTTAGGACCTTCTCGTTCCCCCGGCCACGGCGTATTTAAAGAAATAAATGAATTGCGCCCGGCTCACGCGCTCACGCTTACGCGTAACGGGTTGAAAATTTGGCGATACTGGAACGTAAAAAGTGAGCAGCATACAGATGATTTAGGTGAAACTACAGAAAAAGTTAAATTTTTAGTGCAAGACGCGATTGTAAGACAGCTAGTGTCGGATGTCCCGGTTTGTACATTTTTATCAGGTGGAGTAGATTCAAGCGCCATTACAGCAATTGCTGCAAATGCGTTCAAAGAAAGCGGCAAGGGCTCTCTTCATACGTATTCTATCGATTATGAAGACAATGATAAATTTTTTAAAGCAAATGAGTTTCAGCCAAATTCTGATGGAACTTATATCAAGCTCATGTCGGATACGTTTCAAACAAATCATCATCGCTGCATTATTTCAACGGAGGACCTTGTGCAGCATTTAACAGAGGCTGTAGAGGTGAGAGACCTTCCTGGAATGGCTGATGTAGATTCATCGCTGCTTTGGTTTTGCCGTGAAATCAAACAAGATTTTGTTGTGAGCTTATCAGGAGAATGTGCGGATGAAATTTTTGGAGGATATCCGTGGTTTCACCGAAAACATGATTTGTCTTCGGATACCTTCCCATGGATGCGTTCATTAGATGCTCGAATTGATTTGCTGCAAAGTTCATGGAGAAAGAAATTACAGTTAGAAGATTATGTGCGTGCAAGATATGAAGAAACATTAAAGGAAGTGCCTGAATTAGAAGGTGAATCGTTAGAAGATGCGCAGCGGAGAAAGCTTTTTTATTTAAATCAGATTTGGTTTATGACAACTTTATTAGATCGTAAAGATCGTATGAGCATGGGCGCGAGCTTAGAAGTACGCGTACCTTTTGCAGATCATCGCCTTGTGGAATATGCATGGAATATTCCGTGGGAGATGAAAATGACGGGCAATAAAGAGAAGGGGATTTTACGAAAAGCGCTTGAAGGAATTTTGCCTCATGATGTTCTTTATCGCAAGAAAAGCCCTTATCCTAAAACGCATAACCCAGCTTATACAAAAGCTGTAACTGTATGGCTTCAATCTCTTTTACAAGATAAACAGTCACCTCTTCATGAATTTTTTGATAAGCAACAGTTAAAGCATATTATTGATACAGGCGGAGAAGGATTTAAAGCACCGTGGTTTGGTCAATTAATGACAGGACCTCAGCTGCTAGCTCATCTAGCTCAAATTCACGTCTGGTTTACTCACAATAATATTCAAATTGTTGAATGACAGGACCCTCTCAGTACAGAGGGTTTTTTTTTATGAAATAAGTCATCTGTTTCTCTTTTTTGTACGTTTAACTAGAGAAGAAGACCGCAGTCTATTTTTGTATAACTTTACATAGATATAAAATAAAAGCTTGAAAGCACCGAATAAAGGGAAAGTGTACCGAAACCCTGGAAAAATGGTACAAACGTCATATTTTAATGGTTTAGTTATTGGTAATTTTATGATTCGAATAAAGACAAGCAGTTTATCGTTGTGTTTAATAATAAAGCTTTGTATAATGTTTGTATAACTATTGTATAAGATTAGGAGTGTATGTATGCAAAAAAACGTAATCGTGATTGGAGCAGGTCCAGGAGGACTAGCGGCAGCGATGCTGTTAGCGAGTCATGGCTATAAAGTAGATGTATATGAAAAGCAAGGATACGTGGGCGGGCGAAATTCAGCGATTAAAATGTCAGGTTATACGTTTGATATGGGTCCTACATTTTTGAGCATGCCACAGATTTTTGAAGAATTATTTCAAACTGCTAATCGCAATGCGCATGATTATATGGACTTAAAACGTCTAAATCTCATGTATGAGCTTATTTTCGATGATGCGCAGATTCAGATGACGGATAACCATAAAAAGATGAAAGAAGAAATCGAACGTTTATACCCAGGAAACGGAGAAGGCTATGAGCGCTTTATGTAAGACACCGAAGCAAAGATGGCGGCTTTGCTGCCTTTATTGCAGGGCGAGATGGATCGTTTTCATCACTATTTAAAGCCTGAAGCAATTCGAGCATTGCCGCATTTATCCTTAGGTAAAACGCTCTATGATGTACTTGGCAAGTATTTCACTGATGAGAAATTGAAATTAGCTTTTACTTTTCAATCGAAGTACTTGGGAATGTCCCCTTGGAAATGTCCAGGAGCCTTTTCTATTTTATCGTTTATGGAACACGCTTACGGTATCTTCCATCCAATAGGAGGAGTAAACCAACTATCTCAAGCAATGGCAAAAGTAGTGGAAGAACATCAAGGGCACATCCACTTAAACCAAGGTGTCCAAAAACTATGGATTGAAAATAAGAGAGTAAAAGGAATTATTCTAGAAAATGGAGAGCGAATAGGGGCAGACGACGTCATTATCAATGGAGATTTTGCTCATGCCATGACGAATTTAATAGATGAAGGTACCCTTAAAAAATATGCAGTTAAAAAACTTGAAAAGAAAAAATACTCTTGTTCTACTTTCATGATTTATCTAGGCATAGACAAACAGTACAAAGATCTGCCTCATCACACGATTGTGTTCGCTGAAGATTATAAAAAAAATGTAGAAGAGATCACAAAAACGCTAGCTCTTTCAGAGGACCCTTCTATCTACATCCAAAACCCAGGTGTAACAGACCCAACTTTAGCACCAGAAGGAAAGTCTGCTCTTTATATTTTAGCGCCGGTTCCAAATAATTTCAGCGGTGTAAACTGGGATGAAAAACAAAAAGATTTTCGGGATGCAGTATTAAAAATTGTAGAAAAGAAAACAGGTTTCAAGGATTTAGAGAGTCATATTGAAGTTGAAAAAATCATTTCACCAAAGCAGTGGGAAGAAGACGTGCTGGTCTATAAAGGAGCGACATTTAACCTTGGACATCAGCTCACTCAAATGATGGTGCTGCGTCCGCATAATAAATTTGAAGAATTAGAAAACTGCTGGCTAGTTGGAGGAGGAACTCATCCAGGAAGCGGTCTACCAACTATTCTGGAATCATCTCGCATTACGACAAAGCTCATCTTAAAAAGAGACGGACAATTACTGAATGAGCCGTTTAAAACCATGAAGGAAATGGAGAGTGCATTATGAGAACAGCAATTGTTGGAGGCGGCATAGGCGGTTTAATTACCGCTTTGTTATTAAGCAAACGAGGATTTTCTGTTGATATTTTCGAAAAAGAAAACAAGCTTGGCGGCCGGTTGGCGTTTGTAGAAAAAGAAGGTTATAAAATTGATGAAGGTCCCACGATTGTCTTACTGCCTTTAATACTTGAACGTATTTTAGATGAAGCAGGCATTTCTGCTTCTCAATATGAACTAATACGCTGTGATCCACTTTATGATATTCATTTTCCAGACGGTACGACCTATACAAAAAAAGCGACTGAAAAAGATCAGTTAGAGGAGATTAGCCGTTTGTTTCCAGGCGAAGAGCAAAACTACCGGCGTTTTATGACAGAATTAAAAAAGAGATTTGAATTAGGAAGTAAGGCATTTTTGGAAAAAACATTTGTAAATAAACGAGATTTTTGGACATGGCAAAACATCAAGGCATTAAAAAAAATGAATGCAAATAAATCAATGAGAAAATTTATTTCAACGTATTTCCATGATGAACGTCTAGTAGATGCCTATTCCCTGCAATCTCTCTATATTGGAGGAAATCCTTATTCGGCGCCAGCTATTTATTCCCTTGTTCCTTACAGTGAGCATGCTCATGGCATCTATTACGTAAAAGGCGGATACGCAAGTCTTGTGCCACTTCTTGAAAAGGCGCTGATAGAGCAAGGTGTAAACATTCATTTGAATAAGGCGGTTCAAGAGCTTTCTATATCAGGAGACAAGACGGAAGGAGTTATTGTTGACGAAAAACTTTATCCATTTGATCAAGTTGTTTTAAATGGCGACTTTCCTAATATGGCGAAAATTGCTCGAAAAAAAGAAAAGAAGTATGTGCCTTCGTCCAGCTGTCTGCTACTTTATCTTGGTTTGAAGAGAAAATATGATCATCACAATGTGCATCAATACTTTATGGGCAATGATTTGGCTAAACATATGGAAGCAGTGTTTAAGCATAAAACGATTCCTGAAGATCCCGCTATTTATACATTTAATCCCTCTGTTATTGATCCATCGTTAGCCCCTGAAGGGAAAAGTGTGCTATATGCACTTGTACCGGTTCCATCAGGTGGCCACATTGATTGGAGCAATCAGCAAGATTTTGTTGATGGAATCATTCGAACTTTAGAAGAAAAAGGGTTTGAAGAGCTTCGTAAAGAAATAGAGTGGGTAAAAGTACGCACGCCAAATGATGCTCAAGCATTTGGACTTTACGAAGGAGGAAGCTTTGGTATTGCTCCTGAGCTGTTTCAATCAGGCGTATTCAGACCCCAGTACCAGCCGTACGAATATAAAAATGTTTTTGCCGTCGGAGCATCTATTCATCCAGGCGGAGGCGTGCCAATTGTTATGCAAGGAGCAAAAATGCTAGCTGATCATCTTATTGAACAATCATCTGTTCAAACGGTTGCAAAGCTTTCTTAAGATCTTGTAAGCCATAAGGAAATGATGGTTTATCCTTTAATAGAGAAAGGGGTCCTATATGATGAACATTTCGTTAGACAAAGCGTACAATCAGTGTGAAGAAATTATTAAAGAAAACTCAAAAACGTTTTACAAAGCTTTTTCCATGCTGCCGTCAAAACAAAGAAAGGCAGTATGGGCAGTATATGCATTTTGCCGTCAAGTCGATGATATTGTAGATGAAGGATGCAACCCTGAAATAGAGCTGCAGCAATTCGAATCAGAATTTTCCCGATTTAAAAATGGAGAACTATTAAACGAAAGCGCCATGTGGGTAGCTCTGCGCAATGTATTTGAACAATATGAGATGAATATTCAAGCGTTTGATGATATGATTACCGGCCAGAGAATGGATTTAGTAAAAAAAGAATACGATACGCTTGATGAAGTGAAAACATACTCTTATCACGTAGCGAGTACGGTAGGGTTAATGCTTTTACCGATTTTAGCTTCAACTACTCATAAAGAATTAGAAGAAGAAGCAGTTGCATTAGGTATTGCGATGCAGCTGACCAACATTTTAAGAGACGTTGGGGAAGACTTAGAGCGAGGGCGCATTTATTTACCGAAAGACCTTATGAATTCTTACGGATATACGCGCATGCTATTAGAGAACCGGTGGGTCACTTCTGAATTTATAGAGATGTGGGAGCACCTAGTCAAAGAAGCGGAAATGTATTATATAAAAGGACTTCAGTCGATTCATAAATATCCGGTGGCTTCTCGTTTACCTCTTACAGGAGCGGCGCATTTATACCGAGCGATTCTTGATAAAATTCGAAAAGAAAATTATGACGTATTTACAGAAAAGCACTTTGTCACAAGTCAAGTGAAAAAGAAAATTATGACATCTATTTCTACGGGGTAACGCAAAGGAATTAATTTTCCTTTGCGTTACTTTTTTTTGAAAAGATATGAAAGCGTTAACTATTATGTAAATAAGAAAAAAGTCTCATTCAATTTGTTCTACGAATCAAATAGGCGACGGAAAGGTTTTTGTATATCCGGTAGAGGATGCTGTACGAATTAGAACAGGAGAAGCAGGTGTAGAGGCTATTTTATAAAAAGAGAGTGTTATTTTAATAGAGGGGGAGTTAAGCGTTGAAAAAGAAAATTAGTGCGGCTTTGCTTATTAGTTTGTTGGCGGCAACACGCGTTAATGCGGCTGACCCAACTGTTGAATCAGTCAGCGCATCAATTGACATGATGTGGGTAATGTTCGGGGCAGTACTTGTGTTTTTAATGCACGCAGGGTTTGCGATGGTTGAAACAGGCTTCACTCGTTCGAAAAATTCGCTTAATATCTTAATGAAAAATATGCTAACGGTAGCTGTGTCTTCCGTCTTGTATTTTGTGGTTGGTTTTGCGCTTATGTTTGGAAGTTCTAAAGGAGGATTTATCGGTTCGAGCGGTTTCTTTTTAAATGGAGAAAGCGATCAAATGAGCTTTTTTGTCTTTCAAATTGTTTTCGCAGCAACATGCGCTACGATTATTTCAGGAGCGTTAGCAGAACGTATGAAATTATCGAGCTATATGATGCTCACAATTGCTATGGTAGCTGTTATTTATCCAGTTGCAGGTCACTGGGTGTGGGGAGGAGGATGGTTGTCTAAACTAGGCTTCGTAGATTTTGCAGGGTCGACAGTTGTTCATTTGACTGGAGCTCTTGGTGCGGCTGTAGCAGTTACTTTTCTAGGAGCACGTCTTGGAAAGTATGGAAGCGATGGAAAAGTCAATGCTATTCAAGGACATAATATTCCACTTGGCGCATTAGGTGTATTTATCCTCTGGTTTGGATGGTTTGGATTTAATGGAGGAAGTACATTAGCAGCGGATCCTGCCCTTGTACCAGGAATCATCGCAACTACATTAATGTCTGGGTCATGCGGAGTCCTGTCTTCTGCTTTATATACAAAGTTTCGCTACAAACGTATTGACGCTAGCTTAACATTAAACGGTGCCTTAGCTGGACTTGTAGGGATTACAGCTGGAACAGCAAACGTATCGATTCCAGGTGCGATCGTCATTGGGCTAATTGCAGGAATTATTCTAGTAGAAGCTGTGCATTTTATCAATAGCAAAATGAAGTTAGATGATCCAGTTGGTGCTATTACTGTTCATGGAATTTGCGGTATTTGGGGGACGTTAGCAGTGGGGCTGTTTGATACAGCTAATGGTTTATTTTATGGCGGCGGCGTACAGCTATTAGGTATTCAAGCTCTTGGAATTATAGCTGTGATGGGCTGGACAATTGGAACGGTGGGGTTATTCCTATTTGTTCTCACGCGTTTTTCTTCTATTCGAGTATCAAGCGAAGAAGAAATTGCTGGTTTAGATTTTGCTGAACACGGTTCATCCGCATACGAATTTCGTGAAAGTTTCGTAGCGACAGGAGATGGTAACCTTCATCCTGAATTTGGTGTTGGATTGATTGATCGACTAAATAAAGTTGGTAAAGTATCGGATAAACCTCATATATCGAACGTAAATGAGACGGTATAGCAGTATATAGATGGAAAAAAGTGATTAAAAGTAAAAACTTTTAATCACTTTTTTTGTTTTTATCAACTTATTTAACAATAATGTAAGCGTTAACGTTATAATGGAAACAAAAGTGAGTTTGAAACAGTTCGTCTATAGGAGGGGAATAGATGAAATGGAAAAGGACAAGTATGCTACTTATACTATTATTGCTTTTTGGAAGCAGTGCCTCAGCGCAAGATCATAAAGATATACGTGATGAGGTAATATACTCATTGATGATTAACCGTTTTTATAACGGAAGTGAACAGAATGATCGAAATGTTAACTATGAAAGCTCAGATGCCTATTATGGAGGCGATTTACAGGGAATAGCACAAAAGTTAGACTATATTCAAGAGATGGGATTTACCGCTGTTTTATTAACTCCTTTTATGGAAAATGATGAGACAGGCTATCATGGATATGCGGTGACCAACCATTATAAAATAGACGATCATTTTGGAACGTTAAAAGACTTACAAAATCTTGTGAAGAAAGCACATGAGCGCAATATAAAAATTATGGTCGAATTTCCTTTGACAATCAGTAACAATCATACCTGGGTAGCAGATAAAGGAAAACAAACATGGATAAGTAATGAATCCGGTACAGATAACGAAGTAATTAAAGCATTGCCTCACCTTAATTTAAAAGAAAGCGCTGTGCAGAAATACCTTATTAAAAATGCTGCTTGGTGGAGCAAACAAGCAGATATTGACGGATATTACGTTAAAGATATCGATCAAGCTCCTTCTGCATTTATTTCATCCTTTTCTAAGACGCTAAAAAGCATGGATCCTTCTTTTCTATTAATAGGAGAAATAAACGGGCAACCATTAAAAAAAATGAGCAGGCTGATTCGTTAGGAGTAGATTTGCTTGTAGATAGAACGCTAGCCGAAGCCACTGCTGCTACGTTTAGCGGTACTAATCGTCCGCAGAAAATGTTGTATGACAAGTGGGGAAAAGGAAGTAATCAGCCTTTAGCCAATTTTTTAGATGATGTTCATAGCACACGTTTTACAGCACAAGCATTAAAGAGTGAAAATCATCCTGGAGCCCGAACAAAGCAAGGGCTTTCCTATCTTTATACTTCGCCGAGTGTACCAATCGTTTTTTATGGAACGGAAATTGCGCTGAATGGGGGAAAGGGAGCAGAAAATTATGGCATGATGAATTTTTTAGCTAATCCCGATATTATAGATCATTTGAAAAAACTGGCTGAACTTAGAGCAAAGTCGCCTTCTCTTCGAAAAGGAAGCTTTACCCTTGTGTCTGAGCAAAAAGGTGTGGCTGTATACAAGAGAAGGTATAAGGACGAAACGACGTTTGTTGTGATTAATAATACAAAGGAAACGTCGGCCATTAATGTCCCGCTTAAAAAAGTTGGAAAAGAAAATGAACTAAGAGGGTTAATAACGGAAGGAATTATACGACCCGTTGACGATGTATACAACATTTCATTGGAGCCTGAGACCACAAATGTATATAAAGTAGTGAAAAAGTCAGGGTTTAATATTGGATATATCGCAGCGGTTGCTGCTGTTTATACGGGATTTGGCATCTTTTTGTACAAAGCATCTTCAAAAAGAAGAAAAGAAAAGAAAATTTCTCAATCTCGTAAAAAGGACAGCGCGTCGTAGTTGTCAAATTATATTGGATAAGTATTAATGAAGAAAACATAATTAAGAGGTGGAATTATGGGTGTAACAATAAAAGATGTGGCAAATTTAGCAAATGTAGCCCCTTCGACGGTATCTCGCGTCATTGCAGATAGCTCAAGAATTAGTGAAAAAACAAAACAGCGCGTGCGATCGGCTATGAAAGAACTTGGTTATCACCCAAATATTATTGCGCGAAGTCTAGCAAATCAAACGACAGAGGCAGTCGGCCTAGTGATGCCGAGCTCAGCAGACAAGGTGTTTCAAAATCCATTCTTTCCCGAAGTGCTAAGAGGAATCAGCACCGGAGCTCACGAAAACAAAAGAGCGATTTATATGTCCACTGGAGAAACGGAAGAAGAGATTTTTGCAGAAGTTGTTCAAATGGTACAGGGGAGACGAGTGGATGGATTAATTTTGCTGTACTCCAAAGTTGATGATCAAGTACTTTCTTATTTGCAAGAACAGAGCGTGCCGTTTGTAGTTATTGGAAAGCCGTTTAAACATAGTGAAAGCATCACGTTTGTTGATAATGATAATTTTAAAGCTGGAAAAGAAGCGACGGAATATTTAATTGAATCTGGGCATGAGCGTATTGCTTTTATTGGCGGAAGTCTTGAATTAGTCGTTACCATTGACCGTTTAACAGGCTATGATAAAGCGATTCAAAAAGCAAACATTCCTTACCGGGACGAGTATGTGATTCATGAAGAATTTCTACAGAAGGGAGGAAAAGAAGCTGTTTGCGAACTTTTATCTCTAAAAGAACGTCCAACGGCTCTGGTAGTAGCAGACGATCTAATGGCATTAGGCGTTTTAAATACATTGGATGAAATGGGGATTTCAGTTCCTGAAGACATTTCGATTGTCAGTTTTAATAATGTTCTGATCGCCGAAATGGCTAGACCTGCTCTCACATCTATTGATATTAATATTTTTGAACTTGGTTATCAGGCTGTACGCTGCTTGATTAAGCAGATTGAAACGCCATATGCTGTTGCAGAACAAGTGCGCGTTCCTCACAAAATGATTAAAAGACAGTCCTGTAAAACCATTCAAATGACGAAGAGATAACTTTATATACAAATAGAAAAGAGGCTGGAACAAAAGTATTGTAGTTGAAGGAAGATCCGAACGAGTTTGATTCTTGATGGAGAATCAAACTTGTTCGGATTTTTTCGTTGGGAGGGTAAACGTAGGTAGCTGCTTCTTAGCTGGTGATTGGGTTGATTTAGGTATGTCTCAATATATTCTTTATGCCAAAGATATTGGCGTTTTAAAGTGCAAAAAAAATATACATATGCCAATTATTTTTTCCTTTATCAAAAAGAAAGAAAGATATAAGTGGTGAAAACCTTGGTGACAAATAGGCTGTAAAGTTTTATTAAAAGTTGGCACGCTATTTGCATAACTATAAAGTAAACAAAGATTTGCATACTAGGAGGTATATATCATGGTAGTTTCTTATTCTCATGAACCATTTACAAATTTTAAGGACGAAAACAATAAAAAGGCATTTCAAGAAGCATTAACATATGTAAATACACAGCTTGGCAAAACGTACCCGCTTGTGATCGACGGTGAAAAAGTGGAAACTGAGGAGAAAATTACGTCTGTTAACCCAGCGAATATAAAAGAAGTGATTGGATATGTCTCTACAGTAAATAAAGATCTAGCAGAGCAAGCGATGCAGTCAGCTTTAAAAGCTTTTGAAACGTGGAAAAAATGGAAAGTAGAACATCGAGCAGATATTCTTTTCCGTGCAGCGGCCATCATCCGTCGCAGAAAGCATGAATTTTCTAGTTATCTTGTAAAAGAAGCAGGAAAGCCTTGGAACGAAGCAGATGCTGATACAGCAGAAGCAATTGATTTTTTAGAGTACTATGCACGTCAAGTCCTGACGTTAAAAGATGGTTCTCCAGTACAGAGTCGAGACGGTGAGTATAATCAGTACAATTATATTCCGCTGGGCGTAGGTATTATCATTTCACCATTTAACTTCCCGTTAGCTATCATGGCTGGAACAGCAGTAGCAGCTATCGTAACAGGCAACACGATTTTATTAAAGCCAGCTGATGCCACTCCTGTAGTAGCAGCGAAATTTGTAGAAGTAATGGAAGAAGCAGGTTTACCGAAAGGCGTATTAAACTTTATTCCTGGTGCTACACCTGAAATCGGTGACTACTTAGTTGAACATCCAAAAACACGCTTTGTTTCATTTACCGGCTCGCGCGCAGTAGGTTGCCGCATTTACGAAAGAGCAGCAAAAGTACAGCCGGGCCAAAAATGGCTAAAACGCGTTATTGCTGAAATGGGCGGAAAAGATACGGTGGTTGTAGACAAAGATGCGGATCTTGATTTAGCTGCTTCTTCAATCGTATACTCTGCATTTGGTTTTGCAGGGCAAAAGTGCTCCGCTGGTTCTCGTGCTGTTGTGCATCAAGATGTGTATGATGAAGTGCTTGAAAAAGCAGTTGCGCTAACAAAAACATTAACCATTGGAAACCCGGAAGAAGTTTCAACTTATATGGGACCTGTTATTCACGAGGCGTCGTATAACAAAGTATTATCGTATATTGAAATTGGAAAAGAAGAAGGACGGCTTGTTGCGGGAGGAGAAGCAGACAATTCAACTGGATACTTTATTCAGCCAACTATTTTTGCGGATGTAGATGAAAAAGCTCGTCTCATGCAAGAAGAAATTTTTGGTCCGGTAGTAGCATTCTCTAAAGCGCGAGATTTTGATCATATGATGGAGATTGCAAACAATACAGAATATGCATTAACAGGCGCTTTATTATCAAACAACCGTGAGCATATTGAGCGCGCTCGTGAAGAGTTCCATGTTGGAAATCTGTATTTTAACAGAGGATGTACAGGAGCGATTGTTGGTTACCAGCCTTTTGGCGGATTTAATATGTCAGGAACGGATTCAAAAGCAGGCGGACCGGATTATCTTGTTCTTCACATGCAAGCAAAAACAACATCTGAAACATTCTAATTAGAAAATAAGGAGGAGTAAATATGACAACTGAAACACAAAAAACGGTGAAAATCATTGAGCAAACAGAAAAATTTGGGGCACACAACTATCATCCGTTGCCGATTGTAATTGAAAAGGCAGAAGGCGTATGGGTACACGATCCAGAAAATAATAAATATATGGATATGCTAAGTGCTTATTCTGCTGTTAACCAAGGACATCGTCATCCAAAAATTATTGAAGCATTAAAACGTCAAGCTGATAAAGTAACGTTAACGTCACGAGCGTTTCATAATGATCAGCTTGGTCCATGGTATGAAAAGATTTGTAAATTAACAAATAAAAATATGGCTCTTCCAATGAATACGGGAGCAGAAGCGGTGGAAACAGCCATTAAAGCTGCACGCCGCTGGGCTTACGATGTGAAAGGCGTTGCTGAAAATCAAGCACAAATCATCGCATGTGTGGGCAACTTCCATGGTCGTACAATGACAGCTGTTTCCTTATCGTCTGAAGCAGAATATCAACGTGGTTTTGGACCGATGCTTCCAGGGCTTCAAACCATTCCTTATGGTGATTTAGAAGCGTTAAAAGCTGCTATTACACCAAATACAGCCGCATTTTTAATTGAGCCAATTCAAGGTGAAGCAGGTATCGTTTTACCTCCAGAAGGCTTCTTAAAAGCTGCAGCTGATTTATGTAAAGAACATAATGTGCTATTTATTGCTGATGAAATCCAAGTTGGCTTAGCGCGTACAGGCAAAATGTTTGCTTGTGATTGGGAAGGCGTAGAACCAGATATGCTGATTTTAGGTAAAGCGCTTGGAGGAGGAGTTTTCCCTATTTCTTGCGTAGTCGCTAACGAAGACATTTTAAGTGTCTTTAACCCTGGCTCTCATGGTTCAACATTTGGAGGAAACCCGCTTGCTTGTGCCGTATCATTAGCTGCTTTGGAAGTAATTGAAGATGAAGAACTTCCAGCGCGTTCATTAGAATTAGGTTCTTATTTCAAGCAGAAGCTCCAAAGCTTAAGCAATCCAGTTATTAAAGAAGTGCGCGGCCGAGGTCTATTCATCGGGGTAGAATTACACGAAGAAGCTCGTCCTTATTGTGAAAAATTAAAAGACCAAGGTTTGCTTTGTAAAGAAACGCACAGTACGGTTATTCGTTTTGCTCCGCCGCTAACGATTTCAAAAGAAGAGTTAGACTGGGCAATTGAACGAATTGAAAAAGTATTTGCTGAGTAATCGGTTTAAAATAAATAAAAATAGTACGATATGTATATATCGTACTATTTTTATTCATATGCAGCTAAATAACGTTTTTATTTGATAGGCAGGAGGAATAGAAGTGTATATCCAACTCTCACAGCTAAGCATGGAAGAGCAAGTTGAATGTTTAACAAAAGCGTTAGTGAAAATCAAAAGTATCAATGGGACAAGCGGCGAAGTAAAGATTGCTGATTTCATTAAAAACACGCTTCAAAGTTTTCCTTATTTCAAAGAAAATCCCCTTTACGTTTGGGAACAGAAAATTAATGGCGATACGCTAGGTAGAAAAAATGTATTTGCTTTTATTCAAGGCAGCAAAAAAAATGCTCAAACAATGATTTATCACGCTCACTTAGATACGGTTGGCATTGAAGATTTTGGTCCATTAAAAGACATAGCATTAGATCCAGAAGAACTTCATCGCTATTTCTCTATGCATAACATTAATGAAGATGTACAGCGAGATGCTCGCTCAGGTGAATGGATGTTTGGAAGAGGAGCCGTTGATATGCAAAGTGGAATTGCTGTACATTTAGCCAATGTGCTGCATTTTACTAAGCATCCAAATAAATTAGAAGGAAACGTCCTTTTTATGGTCAACCCAGATGAGGAAAGTCAGCATGCTGGAATTATTTCTGCTGTTTCTGAACTGAACCGTTTGAAAAAGAAAAAAATCTTTCATATGTAGCAGCGATTAATACCGACTTTATTACACCTCTTTACGATGGAGATTCCACGCGCTATATTTATACAGGAGCCGCTGGGAAACTGCTTCCATGTTTTTATATTTACGGAAGGGAGGTACACGTAGGAGATACGCTTGCTGGTATAGATCCTAATTTGATTGCATCTGAGATTACGGGAAGTATCCATAACAATATTAATCTAGCTGAAAATATTGAAGGAGAGCTGGTACTGCCACCTTCCTGTCTGTATCAACGAGATAATAAAGAGGCTTATAATGTGCAAACCGCTGTAAGCAGTCATTTGTATTTTAACTATTTCATCTATGAACGAACGGCAAAAGAAGTGATGAGTCAATTAATTGGATTATCAATCGAAGCATGTGAAAAAGTGGAGAAAAAACTTTCTGATTATTACGAACTTTTTGTTCAGAGAACGAATTTACCAAAGCGAAACTTGTCTTGGAAAGTGGATGTTGTGAGTTTGGAAGATTACCTGGAAGAATTGGATCAAAAAGAGATAAATGCTCAGGCTTGTATTGAACGAGCTTTCGAACAGTATGCGCATTTAGAACTTAGAACAAGGTGCTTCAAAGTAATTGAAGAACTTCAAAAGTTAGATCCGCATCAAAGTCCGCGCGTAATTGTCTTTTTTGCACCGCCTTACTTGCCTCATAATCACTTGAAGAAAGACGAAAGCAGAGATCAGCAGCTTCTTTATCCCTTGCAAGCAGCTATGGAGAAGGTTGGAAAACAGACGGGAGAGACGTTTCAGTTTTAAAAATTTTTTCCCTACCTAGCGGATGGCAGCTTTTTATCTCTTCATGAGACAGATGAGGAAATCGATGCTTTTACACGTAACTTTCCGGGGTGGGGGATTGCAGGGGCGATTCCTTTCCGTGAAATTCGAGAGTTAAATATTCCGTCCATCAATATAGGAGTATATGGGAAAGACGGACATAAGTGGACAGAGCGAGTGTATAAGCCTTATTCGTTCGGAGTTCTTCCTAAGTTGATTCAAGAAACAACTGTTCAGATGCTAAAAAGTAGGCATGCTTGTACAAACCACATATAAGAAAATGAAGAACGGAGGTACCGATGAATAGACATACAGAACAAAACCAATTACAGAGAACAATGAAAAGCAGACATTTATTTATGATTGCGTTAGGAGGCGTGATTGGAACAGGCCTATTTTTAGGTTCGGGTTTTACTATTAGCCAGGCAGGGCCGGGAGGAGCCATTCTTGCATATATAATAGGCGGCTTCCTCATGTACTTAGTTATGCTTTGTTTAGGAGAGCTAGCGGTAGCAATGCCGGTTTCAGGTTCCTTTCAAGAATACGCTACAAGGTTTTTAGGACCTTCTACAGGCTTTATGATTGGATGGCTGTACTGGTTCAGCTGGGCAAATACGACAGGGCTTGAATTTACGTCAGCAGGAATTTTAATGCAGAGGTGGTTTCCTGATGTACCTATATGGTCATGGTGCTTGATTTTTGGCGTCATTACATTTTTAATTAACGCTCTTTCTGCTCGAAGCTATGCTGAAACTGAGTTTTGGTTTTCGAGTATTAAAGTTACGGCTATTATTCTATTTATTTTAATTGGAGGAGCTGCTGTTTTTGGTTTTATCGATTTCAAGGGAGGAGAACCCGCACCGTTTCTTTCACATTTCACCCAAGGCGCAGGTCTTTTTCCAAATGGAATACTGGCAGTTTTATTGACTTTAGTAACGGTTAACTTTTCGTTTCAAGGAACGGAGCTTGTCGGCATTGCAGCAGGAGAAAGTGAAAGTCCTGAGAAAACGTTGCCGAGATCTATTCGAAACGTCATTTGGAGAACGCTGTTTTTCTTTGTGTTAGCTATGTTTGTTTTAGTCTCTATTCTGCCATACAAAACAGCAGGCGTCATTGAAAGTCCGTTTGTTGCCGTATTAGATCAAATTGGCATTCCATACGCAGCGGATATCATGAACTTTGTCATTTTAACAGCCGTTCTATCAGTGGCGAACTCCGGCGTTTATGCTGCTTCTCGTATGCTTTGGTCACTGTCAAACAGCAATATGGGGCCAAAACCTTTGAAGAAATTATCTTCAAAAGGTGTTCCAATTAACGCATTAATTGTGACAATGATTATTTCAGGGTGCTCGTTGATTACAAGCGTCGTGGCTGCTGAAACCGTATATCTTTGGTTTATTTCGATTTCAGGAATGGTGACCATTATTGTTTGGATGTCCATTTGTGCCTCTCAATTTATGTTCCGCCGTCGTTTTTTAGCGGAAGGAGGAGACATAAAGGAATTGAAATTTAAAACGCCGCTTTATCCATTCGTTCCTATTCTAGGTTTTTGTTTGTATGGACTTGTATTAATCAGCTTAATTTTTATTCCGGATCAACGAATTGGTCTTTACTGTGGTGTCCCTTTAATCATTGTACTCTACGTGTATTATCACGTAGGAATCAAGAAAAATATTGATCAAAAACAATCGGATTCATCGGTTTATAAAGCAAAATAAAAAAGAAGTGCACTGTGCACTTCTTTTTTATTTAGAGCGGATGTTTAATCGTTTCATACGATACTGCAAGCTTTGTCTGGTCAGCCCTAGTATCTTAGCACTTTTTGAGATGTTGTGGCTGTGTTGTTCAAGCGTTTGTTTAATACATTCTGCTTCGAACGCTAACAGCTGTTCCTTTAAAGGAAGAGAAGGGTGAAAAGCGCTTGGATAAGAAGGTGCGTCACTGCTTGCTTTATTTTCAAAATGTTCATGCTGCTTTAGCTGGAACTTCGTTCTGTATTGGAAAGGAAGGTGAGAATAATGAATAACATCTTCGTCCATTACCAAGTTCATTGCACCTTCAATAATGTGTTCTAATTCCCGTACGTTCCCTGGCCAGTCATAAGAGAGAAAAGAAGACATGACTTGGTGATCTACGGTTTTTACATTCATCTGAAACAAATCATTGTATTTTTTGATGAAAAACTTTGTTAATTCAATAATATCTTCTTTTCGTTCACGAAGAGGAGGAATAAAAAGCGTCACGACGCCAAGTCGATAATATAAGTCTTTGCGTAATCGGTTTTCTGCAATTGCATCGATTGGATCTTCATTCATGTTCGCGATCACTCGAACGTTAACCGGTTTGTCCACTGTATCCCCAATTCTTCGTACGGTTTTTTCCTGCAGCACTCGAAGAAGCTTAGCCTGAAGATTTGGGTTTAACGAGTTGATTTCATCTAGCAGTAATGTGCCTCCTTGCGCTTGTTCGAAAAGACCAGGATTATCCATTGCACCTGTAAAAGCTCCGCGTTTCGTACCGAACAAAAGGCTTTCAATTAAATTATCCGGTAGCGCAGCACAGTTTTGTGAAATAAAAGGAGCAGAAGAGCGGCTGCTGCCATTATGTATGCTTTGAGCAAACAGTTCTTTTCCCGTGCCTGTTTCTCCAATAATTAAGACATAAGAAGGAGTTCTAGTAGCTCGCTTGGCGTCTTCAATCACATCGTGAACTGCTTGACTGTTTCCGATGATGCTATCAAACGTAAAGCGTGTATTTCCTTTTTGCCTAATGTTTTGCCGGATTAGACGCTCTAGTTTCGTCACGTCCTGAGCAATTTCAACCGCTCCTTGAATGACCCCGTCTTTTAAAATAGGGAAGGTATTATTAATCGTCGTGATTTCTTGTCCTTGATTGTTGAAATACGTTTGCTTGACGTTAACCGTTTCTTTTCCTTTTTGCAGCGCCTGTACAAGCGTGCTTTGCTGATTTTCTTTGAACATAAACACATCTAACAAGTTTTTATGTAAAACGTCTTGTTCATCCATCAGCTCCATCTTTGTCATCTTTTCATTATAAATAATAGTTTTTCCTGTTTCATCGACCGCATGGATACCGGCATCGACTTTATTTAAAATGGTTTCATATATATGTTTAAGAGTGCTTAATGTATCGGTCATTCAAATACTCTCCTTTAGCGGTGTTCATATCTCTATTTAAACAAAAATAGCTGAATTCTGATAGTGTTTCCACATAAAAATAAATGAATGACCGAAGAGAAATGTTATCCGTTTACAATGGATCCCCCATTAATGTGCAGAACTTGCCCGGACATATAAGAAGAATCAGAGCTTGCCAAGTATACATAGGCCGGTCCGAGCTCAGAAGGCTGTCCTGCCCGTTTCATAGGTGTATTAGACCCAAATGTTGCAACTTGCTGTTCGTCGAACGTAGACGGAATAAGAGGTGTCCAAATGGGTCCCGGAGCTACGCCGTTTACGCGAATGCCTTTTGTTGCGAGCGAAGCTGATAAAGAACGTGTAAAAGCAACGATAGCACCTTTGGTTGAAGAGTAATCAATCAGCTGATCATGCCCATGGTAAGCTGTCACAGACGTTGTATTAATAATAGCGCTTCCTTGTTTTAAATGAGGAAATGCAGCTTTGGTCAGATGAAAAATTGAAAAAATATTCGTTTGAAACGTACGAGTAAGCTGTTCAGTCGTAATATCCGTAATACTTTTTTGAGGATGCTGTTCAGCTGCATTATTGACTAAGATGTCTATTTTTCCGAAAGTCTGAATGGCCTTTGAGACGACTTCTTGACAAAAATGCTCATCTCCTATATCACCAGCAAGCAATAAACAAGAAGCTTCCATTCGTTCAACTTGTTTTTTGGTTTCATTTGCATCATCATGTTCATTAAGATAGGTTATGACAACATTTGCGCCTTCTTTAGCGTAATGATAAGCGACGGAACGTCCAATGCCGCTGTCTCCTCCGGTGATAATGGCTACTTTGTTCTGTAATTTTCCGCTTGCCTTATAGTCTGGAGCGATAGAGGTAGGGATTGGATGCATATCTTTCTCAATACCTGGCTGAGTTTGCTGATGCTGAGGAGGGAAGTTTTGTTTTTGATTTTGATTCATTGGTATACACTCCTTAATTAATATGAGTATGTAAGCGTATACTAGTATTTGTTAAGAAAGTGTATCTATGCATAGGAATAAGCCTGAACGAATAAAAAAAGGCTTTAAAAGAAAAAATGAATGCCGGGGCATCCATTTTTTTAGCGGTAATTAATAAATTGTACGTCAATAGGTAAATCAGCGCTGCGAATAGCTGAAATAATTTGCTGCAGGTCATCACGATTTTTACCGCTTACGCGAAGCTGATCATCTTGGATCTGGCTTTTTACTTTTAAACCAGTATTTTTAATAATTGTATTTAGCTTTTTAGCGTTGTCTTTGTCGATACCTTGAATTAGCTTGGCGCGTTGTCTAACCGTTCCTCCAGAGGCGTTCTCAATTTTTCCATATGAGATATTGCGTGTAGGTACGCCGCGTTTAATAAGCTTAGAGATCAGTACGTCTTTTAACTGTTCAAGCTTAAATTCATCATCAGAAATAAGAACAAGCTCTTCGTTTTCAAGCGAGATTTCGCTTTTACTGCCTTTAAAATCGTAGCGGGTTTTAATTTCTTTTGTTGCCATGGTAATGCCGTTTGTTACCTCTGATAAATCGACTTGTGACACAATGTCAAATGAACTATCTTTAGCCATAATAACCTCCATATGTAAAGAGTTTGTTCTTTTATTATAAATAAAACACAAACTGTATACAACTGATATTGAATAGAGAGCCGGTAATTGATACAATACAAGTTATGCTTTTTGTTGTAAGCTATAGAAGCAGCTTTTTTAAACAATGCATACATTTAAGTTGATTTGAAATTTAAAATGCTGTTCGATGCAAAGTGAGAAGGTATGTGGTGACGGAATAGTCACTACTAATTTATATAAAGGATGGATAGAACGATGAATGTAGAAGCTGGGATGAAAGCGTATTTAACAGTAAACCGGGAAACGCCGATTGGTTATATGTTAGCAGAAGGTGAAGAAGAAATTTTGCTACATAAAAATGAAACAACAAGAGAACTTGCTGAAGGAGAAGAAGTAGAAGTTTTTCTATACCTTGATCAGCATGACCGTTTAACGGCAACGATGCACTTACCTCTTGTTGAAGAAGGTGTTTATGAGTGGGTCGAGGTCGTAGATGTTAATCCAGGTTTGGGCGTGTTTGTAAATATCGGCATGAACAAAGATATGTTAATTGGTTCAACAGACTTACCTGCGCTAGAAGATCTGTGGCCAGAAGTCGGAAACAAGGTTTACTGTACAATGAAGATTTCAAAGCGCGGTAAGATGTACGGAAAAATTGCTACAGACGATGTGATGAAAGCAATGGCATTAGATGCTCCGCCCGAACTTTTTAATCGTGAAGTGAGCGGATACATCTATCGCGTACTGCGCGTAGGTTCATTTATTATGACAGATGAAGGATACGTTGGATTTATTCATGAAAGCGAGAGACGCAAAGAACCAAAGCTTGGTACGTATGTAACAGGCCGCGTAATTAATGTAAAAGAAGACGGAACGCTAAACGTATCGCTTCTTCCGCGCAAGCAAGAAAGCATGGATGAAGATGCACAAGTACTATACGATTACATGGAAAGCCGCGGTGGCGTTATGCCATTTTGGGATAAAAGCTATCCGGAAGATATTCGTGAGCGCTTTAATATGAGTAAAGCTGCGTTCAAACGTGCGCTTGGTAAACTGATGAAAGAAGGAAAAGTTTATCAAGAAGAAGGATGGACATATTTTAAAAAAGAAGAAAACTAAAAGGAGAAGCCGCTGAAAATTCAGCGGCTTCTTTTTTATAAGTGATCAGTTTTTTTAGAAAATGAATGTTTTCCAAGCTCACGGTTATGCTTAGCTTGCAGATTCTTTTCGTGAAGCTTTGCGTTATTATCTTTTGCTTTTTTATCGTTATCGCTCGTTTTTGGCATTGTGATACACCCCTTTTTGATCGTACCTTTAGAATGCCCTGACCTCTTTAAATTATTCGATGGTTTCGTTTAAAAAGAAGACTGCAATCGTCCCTGGGCCAGAGTGAGAACCTATGGCTGCACCAATAATATTAATAATAAAATGTTTGGTTCCAAAACGTTCTTGAATCATCTCTTTCAGCTGAAGAGCTGTTTCTACATCATCTCCATGGCTAATTCCAATGGTTTGAGAAGAGAGGTTTTTTCCTCGCTCTTCCATTACATCAAGCATGCGCTTAAATACTTTTTTACGGCCGCGGATTTTTTCGATTGGAATCAATTTTCCATCTTCCACATGAAGTAGCGGCTTAATATTAAGCAGACCTCCTACAAAAGCAGAAGCTTTGCTCACGCGGCCTCCTTGAGCAAGAAAATCTAAGTCATCGACCGTGAAAATATGTTCCATATGCAGCGCGTATTGTTTTATTTTTTCTGTCATCTCTACTAGTGAGAGCTTTTGTTGTAGTAATTGTGCTGCATAATAAGTAACTACTCCCTGGCCAAGAGATGCACATTTCGTATCGATTATCTCTAATTGGAAATCGGGATACTTTTCTAGGAGTTCTTCTCGAATCATCATTGCTGTTTGATATGTACCGGATAATTCTGAAGAAAAAGCTAAATAAACGCACGAATCACCTGATTTAGCTATGTCCTCAAAGACTTCATACATAGTAGTTGGAGCCGCTTGAGATGTTTTTGGCATCTTGCCTTTACGGATGGCTTCGTAGACAGAAGCTGGCTCAATCGTTTGGAGATCTAAAAATTCTTGATTATCTAGGCTTACGCGAAGCGGTAAAAAACCAACGTTATTTTCTTGAAAAAAGGATAAAGGCAAATCGCTTGCACTATCGGTTAAAAGTTTAATTGACATAAATGTCACCTTCCTAATTGCATTTATAAAGTATTAAATGAGTTTGATGTATAAACATTGAGAAGCGTTGTATACGACATAGTATTAGTGTATAAGCACTTTGAGGAAAATACAATTTTTGAATAAGTTTTTTTAATTCTGCCAAATCGTACATACTATATGTACTAACTATTTTAAAGATGCTGACTTTATTCATTTTATAAATGGGTATAGGAGAGTAAGAAGTTTTAAAAAAGCGGAGGTCGGTCATTTGAATATGTGGCTTGAAACAAAAAAAGCGATAGTCGTCTTGGTAGGAGCATTATTGAATGCGCTTGCGCTCAACTTGTTTTTGATACCTGCTAATGTATATTCGAGCGGCTTTACAGGAGTAGCGCAGCTTGTTTCGAGTATCGTGACAGATTACACCCCTTTTACTATTTCCACTGGAGTGCTGCTGTTGTTGTTAAATATTCCTGTAACTATTTTAGGGTGGAAAAAAGTTGGGAAGTCATTTACTGTTTACAGCTTTATCAGCGTTGCTGCAACAACTTTGTTTCTTGGAATTATTCCTATTCAAGCACTTTCTAAAGACATCATCCTTAACGCAGTTTTTGGAGGCGTTATTTTAGCGGTAGGGGTAGGAATTACGTTAAAATTTGGAGCTTCAACTGGTGGGCTCGATATTATTGCCCTGATTTTGTCTCGAGTAAAAGACCGACCAATTGGCACTTATATGTTCATATTAAACGCAATTATTATCGTGCTAGCAGGTCTTTTATATGGTGCTGAGAAGTCACTCTATACGCTTGTGACGCTTTATACAACTACTCGCGTCATTGATGTTATTCATACGCGTCATGTCAAACTTACAGCAATGATCGTAACGAAAAAAGGAGTGGAGCTAAGAAAGGCGATTCATGCCAAACTCGTGCGAGGGATTACGGCGGTACCGGCTAAAGGCGGCTTTACAAATGAAGATAAAGAAATGCTAATGATTGTTTTGACTAGATATGAATTATTTGACTTGGAACGAGTGATTAAAGAGGTAGATCCTAAGGCATTTACCAATATTGTTCAGACAACGGGAATCTTTGGTTTGTTTCGCAAGGATTAAAAAAGGTCCAGGTAATTAATTACCTGGACCCTTTGTATTAATGTGTACCTTTTAAGTCATTAGAAAGCTCTTGAAGCTGAGCTTGTTCTTCAGGAGAAGCATTTTGCTGCGCATGAGACAGCATATCAGCTGCAATGTTTTCATCAGAAGCTGCAGACGTATGAGCCTGAGACGTTTGCTGATTTTGATCAGCAGCTCCCAATGTATTCTGAAGCTGCTGAAGCTGAGTTTGTTCTTCAGGAGAAGCGCTTTGCTGTGCATGAGACAGCATATCAGCTGCTACGTTTTCACTAGACGTGTGAGCTTCACCGTGAGCATGAGACTGACCGCCTTCTAAAGTGCTTTGAAGCTGTTCAAGCTGGCTCTTTTCTTCAGGAGAAGCATTTTGCTGTGCATGAGATAATATATCAGCTGCCACGCTTTCACTGGACGTGTGAGCTTTACCGTAAGCGTGAGACTGACCGCCTTCTAAAGTGTTTTGAAGCTGTTCAAGCTGTGCCTTCTCTTCAGGAGAAGCATTCTGAACGATATGAGACAGCGTATCAGACGTAATGTCTGCGCTTTTCTCTTGTGAATGCGATTCTCCATCTGTATGATACGCTTGATGCAATGAGTTTTGGAATTGCTTCAGCTGCTCTTGCTCCTCAGGAGAAGCGTTAGAAGCAATGCTATTTAATACGCCTTCTGAAATATCAAGTTCACCGTTGCCATTCTTTTGACGGTGAGGCTGATCTTCTGAATGGCCGGATACTGCATTTCGAATCGCATCTTTTACTTGGCCAAAAAGTGAATTTTTCATAAGTTACTGTCCTCCATGAGGAGTTTGGCGCTGCTGAGCTTGAAATGCTTCTGCCTCTGCCATAGTCATATGATAAGGAATTCGTTCATCATGTTTTTGAACTGCGTCTGCACCTTGTTTCACAAAACGTTTTGATCGATTGCCTCTGCCCATCATAAATTCCTCCTCGTAATATAAATAAAACCGACACCTTAAGAAGTGTCGGTTATAGTGTGTGCTAAATAAAAAAAATGATAGCGATAAAAATTTACCTTGCTTTTCAAAAATAGCTAAGTTATAAATTTAACGTTTTTTCCAAATAATAAGCAATACCATCATTTTCATTCGATTTTGTTACTTCACGCGCTAGCTGTTTTAATTCGCTAATACCATTTTCCATGGCGATTCCGTGTCCTGCAAATTTAATCATTTCAAAATCATTGTCTTCATCTCCAAACGCAATAATTCGTTCGCGTGGAATTTGATAATGATTAGCTACGCGCTCAAGACCTACCGCTTTATTAAGTCCTTTTTTTACAATTTCAACAACATGCCAAGGTGCTCCCCAGCGTCTGTGCTCTAGTACTTCTGCATGAACATCTGAAAGGTGAGAACGTATATCTTGTACATGTTCTTCATCTGCGTGAATTAAAATAGACGTTGGATCGTGCTGCAGCGTATGACGCAAATCACCCGTTTGTAATTTGGGATCCCCTAGGCTAAGTACATCCATTAATTTTCGATCTTCAAAATGAAGATACACATCATCTTGTACTTCCGCCATGATATTGTTGATGCGATAGTCTTGCATAGCTGTCACAATGTCATGGACAGTGCGGCGGTTTAAAGGTTCGTGATGCGTGCCGAAATCAGGCTGAAGGGGATGATGGACAAGCGCTCCGTTAAAGTTTACGATAGGCGTGGATAAATCTAATTCGCTGTAATACATAGCACTGGAACGATAAGGTCTTCCAGTTGCAATCATTACAATATGTCCTTCTTGTTTGGCTTTTTCTAATACCCGTTTTGTTGTAGGTGAAATGGTTTTTTCATTCGTTAACAATGTTCCATCCAGATCTAAGGCGATTAAGTGTTGATCGTTTCTCATATAGGGCTCCTTTTAAATTGAAGTAGTTATACGATTATATTGAATTCTACTAATATTCATGCTTGTATTCCCATATTTTACACAACTTTTCCTTATGAGAAAAGCAGAACGATTGACATGCAAAAGCTGTCTTGTTACGGTGTAAGACATAGTTATTGATTGCTTACGATAAATTGTTTCAGGGTATATTTAATACGTGAAGATAATTACGGAAGTAAAAGAAAGGAGAATGAATATGGATAAACAGTTAGAAGACAAAATCATGGAATCACTAGAAGAAGTAATTGATCCAGAGCTTGGCGTTGATATCGTAAATTTAGGCTTAGTTTACGGTGTAGAAATGGAAGAAAACAACACGGTCATCGTGACGATGACGTTAACTTCTATCGGCTGCCCGCTGGCTGGTGTGATTGGTGAACAGGTGAAAAAACAATTAATTTCTCTTGAAGAAGTAGAAAATGTAGAAGTGAATATCACATTTAATCCGCCATGGGATAAAGATCGCATGACGCGCTACGCTAAAATTGCATTAGGTGTTCAATAAGAAAAAAGCCATCAACGATGGCTTTTTTTCTTATTCAATTCTGCACAATTCCACAGGGCAGTCCTCACAGTCTATTTCTTTCTTTAAAAAAGAAAGCTTATGAATGATAATTTTTCCATCTGCCATTGAAATCACTTCGTTTTTTCGCAACTCAGCGAGCATGCGATTGACCACTTCTCGAGATGTCCCGCATAGATTGGCGATTTCTTGATTTGTCAACGTTACGTTTAATAAAATACCATTTGGCTTCATTACTCCAAAGCTATTAGACATGCGGATCAGAGTAGAATAGAGGGCACCTTTTTTTCCGTTTAGAATTAAGTCTCTAAATTTTGTCTGCATTCGCTTAATTTGTAGTCCCATCCACTTCATGTACTCCATAGAAAGAGCAGGGTATTGTGCTAGTTCGTTTTCTAACACCCGTTTTTGAATACTGATTGCCGTACAATGTTCAATAGCTTTTGCTTGAAGCATATGGGGAGTAGATCCGCAAAACAGCATGACTTCCCCGACTAAGTCTCCTGAACTCGCCAGCTGAAGCGTCAGCTCGCGTCCTTCTGGTGTCACTTTACCTACTTGCACGGCCCCTGACGTAATAAAAAATAAATGAGTTGAAGTCGAACCTTCTTGAAAGAGAAAGTCACCTTTTTTAAACGAAATTTTATGATCAAAGTTCATAAAAAATTGCTGCAGCTCATTTGAAAAAGAATCCGTTGTGATGTTCATCATGTTATCACCTTTTAATTAAAATTTTGCGACTGCTACTTATTAATCTATTAAGTTAGAACAGTCTGTATATGCTGTATGTCCACTAGCCGTATAAAAAAATATCATACGGATGATTTTTATCGATATTCTTATTATACACAAAAACAACCAGTGTTTTCCAAAACTATCTATGAACAATTTCTAAACAAAAATAGAAAGGTAGTTATAAAAATAAAAACTTATGAATAAATAAAAATGTTTAAAAATATAGAATAAAGTGTTGGATTTTTTAAATATTCATTTGATTTTATTTTTATACGGTATTATAATGATAAATAATTCAAATAGATACGTGGAAAAAGGAGTTTTAAAATGAAAGAATACAAGGTAGGAATTGTTGGAGCAACAGGGTATGGAGGAGTAGAACTGATTCGTTTGTTAGCGAATCACCCACATTTTCATGTTTATGCAGTTTATTCATCCTCTCAGGATGGGACGGAACTAGCAGAAGTTTATCCTCACCTTTCTAATACTGTATATACACTGCAAGATATAAACCCTAAGAATATGGCTGAAGAATTAGATTTAGTGTTTACAGCAACTCCGTCCGGTGTTTCTAGCAAACTTGTACCTCAATTAATAGAAGAAGGAATAAAAGTGGTAGATCTATCTGGAGATTTTAGATTAAAAACAGAAGCGCTTTATGAAAAATGGTACAAAAAGCCTGCTGCAGCCGAAGCGTTTTTACAACAGTCTGTGTATGGATTATCAGAATGGTTTGCAGATAAAGTCGAAAGCAGTACGTTCGTTGCGAACCCGGGTTGTTATCCAACAGCTACACTGCTTGGGCTAGCTCCCCTCGTTAGTAAACAAATGGTGAAATCAAACTCTATTATCATTGATGCAAAGTCCGGAATCTCAGGAGCAGGACGTGGTCTTTCGCAAATGGCTCATTATGCTGAAATCAATGAAAATATGAAAATATACAAAGTTAATCAACATCAGCATATCCCAGAAATCGAATCTATTTTAGAAAAGTGGGATGAGGAAATTGGCCACGTTACGTTCAGTACGCACTTAGTTCCAATGACGCGAGGGATTATGAGTACAATATACGCTGAACTTTCTGAAGAAAGCTCAGAACAAGAGCTTCATCAGCTATATGTAGATACATATCAAAACTCCCCGTTCGTTCGCGTTCGAAAAGCTGGTGAATTTCCGTCTACTAAAGAAGTAAGTGCATCAAATTATTGCGATATCGGTGTTGCATTTGACGAACGAACAAAGCGTGTCACGATTGTTTCTGTCATTGATAACTTAGTTAAAGGGGCAGCCGGTCAGGCCATTCAAAATGCCAATATCATGATGGGATTTGAACAGCAGGCGGGTATCGGGCTACTGCCTGTCTTCCCATAAAGGCAAAGCATCACTAATCACGATAAAAGCAGGAGGGAACGTATAGTGATTACGGTTAAACAAACGAAAGAAAAGATAAAGAAAATAGAGAACGGTACAATTGTAACGCCGCTAGGTTTTTCAGCAGATGGCGTTCACGCTGGTTTACGTTATGCTAAAAAAGATTTGGGAGTTATTGTAAGCGACGTACCAGCTAATTGCGCAGCTGTTTACACGCTTAATGCCTTTCAAGCAGCGCCTTTAGCTGTTACAAAAGAAAGTGTAGCGGTGGAGCAGAAGCTGCAAGCGATCGTTGTGAACAGCGCATGTGCAAATGCATGTACTGGAGAACAAGGATTAAAAGATGCATACCAAATGCGAAATACATGTGCAGAAAAGCTTAATATCCTACCTCATCATGTAGCGGTAGCTTCTACAGGCGTAATTGGAGAGCTTCTAGATATGAAAAAAATTGTTAAAGGTATTGGGTTATTAAGCCCTTCGTCGAACAAAGAAAAAGCAGAAGAATTTCAAACGGCTATTTTAACAACAGATACAGTGATGAAGTCAGCTTGCTATGAAACAAAAATTGACGGCAAAGTAGTTATCATTGGAGGCACAGCGAAAGGATCAGGTATGATTCACCCAAATATGGCTACGATGCTTAGCTTTATCACAACGGATGCTAAGGTTGAAGCTTCAGTGCTACAAGATGCGCTAGGTTCTATTACAAATAAAAGCTTTAATCAAATTACAGTGGATGGTGATACGTCAACCAACGATATGGTTGTTGTTTTAGCAAATGGAAAAGCTGATCACAAATCGCTTACACCAGATCATCCTGAATGGAATTCATTTTATGAAGCACTGCGCTTGACGTGTGAAGATTTAGCCAAACAAATTGCACGCGACGGTGAAGGAGCAACAAAACTAATTGAAGTAAACGTATCTGGTGCTCATACAAACGAAGAAGCAAATGTGATTGCTAAACAAATTGTGGGCTCGAACCTAGTGAAAACGGCCATGTATGGAGCCGATGCTAATTGGGGACGAATTATTTGTTCAGTTGGGTACAGCGGAGTAGCGCTTAATCCAGAAACAGTGAATGTTTCGTTAGGTAATATCCAGATGTTAGAAAACAGTCAGCCTGTTTCATTTAGTGAAGAAGAAGCAAAGGCTTATCTAGAAAATGATACGGTCGAAGTCTATGTTGACTTGCAGCAGGGAAATGGAATTGGCAAGGCGTGGGGCTGCGATTTGACTTACGATTATGTCAAAATCAACGCCAGTTATCGAACGTAAGGAGAGAGTGAAATGAGCAGTGAAAAAATCGTCGTTGTAAAATGCGGAGGCAGCATTGTCAATCAGTTAACAAGCGCTTTTTTTGAAAGTATTCAGCAGTTAAAAGCGAGTGGATATCAGATCATTGTTGTGCACGGAGGCGGGCCTGATATTCAAGATACGCTTACCAAACTTCACATTGAAACGGAATTTGTAGATGGGCTTCGAAAAACGTCCAAAGAAGCATTAGAAGTTGTGACGATGGTATTAGCAGGCAAGGTTAATAAACAGCTTGTAAAAGAACTACAAAAAGCGAACTTAAAAGCAGTAGGACTATCAGGAATTGATGGATTATTGCTTAAAGCAGAGGCAATTGATGTGGAACGTCTAGGTTACGTTGGGGAAGTAAAAGGCGTAAACGATACATTATTAAAACAACTAACTGACAGTCAGTATATTCCAGTTATTTCTTCCATTGGAGCCGATGAAGAAGGCAATAGCTATAACATTAATGCTGACGTGGCGGCCGGAGCCGTTGCACAAGCAGTAAAAGCTGAAAAGCTGATGTTTGTAACGGATGTAAAAGGAGTGCTAAAGGATGGAGCATTGCTTCCTGAACTTACAAAGTCAGAGATTGATGCACTTATTGAAGAAAAAGTAATTTACGGCGGAATGATTCCGAAAGTAACATCAGCGGTAAATGCGTTATCTCCTTTGCTTGAAGAAGTTCATATTATTAGCGGAACTGATGGATTTTTAGATAAGGAAGGAAAGCTGATTGGTACAGCAATTAAATATAGTGGAAAAGGTGGAGAAGATAGCGATGAGTTCATTGTTTCCAACATATCAACGGTTTGATATCCATGTGGAAGAGGCGCAAGGAACAAAATTAATAGATAACAAAGGAAATGAGTATTTAGATTTTATTTCAGGTATCGCTGTTTGTAACGTAGGTCATCGTCATCCTGATGTTCAAAAAGCGGTCGAAGAGCAGTTAAATAAAGTGTGGCATGTGTCAAATTTATTTCATCAATCGATTCAAGAAGAGGTAGCAGGTAGGCTTGTGGAACACTCAAACGGTGATGCGGTATTTTTCTGTAACAGCGGTGCAGAAGCCAACGAAGCGGCGATTAAATTAGCGCGCAAGTACACACAAAAACACAAAATTATTACATTTACAAAATCATTTCATGGACGTACATTTGCTACAATGACAGCTACAGGGCAGGCAAAAATTCATGATGGCTTCGGTCCTCTTGTTAATGAGTTTGTTTACGTGCCATACAATGATGAAGAAGCATTAAAACAAGAAATGGACGATAGCGTAGCAGCAATTATGGTTGAAGTCATTCAAGGGGAAGGCGGAGTGGTTCCAGGAACCGAAGCATTTTTATTAACCATTCAAGAGCTGTGTAAAAAGCACGAAGCACTGTTTATAGTCGATGAAGTGCAAACTGGAATTGGCAGAACTGGAAAACCATTTGCTTATCAGCATTTTAACGTTTCACCAGATATTATTACAGCAGCCAAAGGGTTAGGAAGCGGAATGCCGGTTGGTGCGATGATTGGAAAAGGCTATCTCAAAGAAGCGTTTGGACCTGGTACTCACGGAACAACCTTTGGAGGAAACCCAATTGCATTAGCTTCAGCCAAAGCAACCTTAAACATTATTTTTAATGAAGCATTTTTGGCAGAGGTTACAGAAAAAAGCCTTTATTTTACCAATGCTTTGAAAAATAGTGTAGCAGATTATTCATTTGTAACCGATGTTCGCGGAAAAGGTTTTATGATTGGAATTGAATGCGGAGAACATCAGTCAGCATTGCTTGCAGCTATGCGTGAAAAAGGATTGCTAGCACTGGGAGCAGGACCGCACGTAGTACGATTGCTGCCGCCTTTAACTGTAACAAAAGAAGAGTTGGACCAAGCGATTCATATCATTGAAGAAGCGTTTAGCCAAACAAAAATTACTTCATAATACAAATTTTTTTGAATATGTTTGTATAAAAATTCTGTTTTATAAATAATTATTCGAAGAGGGATGCACAATGAACGGATATTTACACTTAGCAAACGGCGATTCGTTCGCCGGACACATTGAACATACAGCAACGCACCAGGCAGAAGGAGAAATTGTTTTCTTTACTGGAATGACTGGTTATCAAGAAGTTGTGACTGATCCATCTTACAAAGATCAAATTATCGTCTTTACGTACCCGTTAATTGGGAACTATGGTATCAATGAAAAAGATTATGAAAGCAAAAAGCCTCACGTAGCAGGCGTTGTCGTATACGAATGTTCAGATGAAGGGTTCCATTACGAAGCGATGTACAGCTTTAAACAATATTTAAAGAAATGGAACATTCCGCTTATTACACATGTGGATACGAGAGCGGTCGTAAAACGAATTCGAAAAGAAGGTACGATGCAATCTGTCTTTTCGACATCTGCTGAGCCGCCAGCATTTACTACTGAATGCGATGGATATGTAGTAAAAGAAGTATCAACAAAAGAGCCAGTTACTTACGGAAACGGTGAAAAACACGTTGTATTAATGGACTTTGGCTATAAAAAATCAATTTTACAAGAGCTGTTAAATCGAGAGTGCAAAGTAACAGTTGTTCCTTATTCTACAAGCTCTTCAAAAGTAAAAGAGCTGCAGCCGGATGGCATTGTCTTATCAAACGGACCTGGAGATCCAACTCAAGTGAGCAGTCAGCTGGATGAATTAAAAGAAATTATTTCATCGTATCCAACTTTGGGAATTTGCTTTGGACATCAGTTGATTGGGCTCGCTTTTGGGGCACAAACCAAAAAGCTGGCGTTCGGTCACCGAGGAGCTAATCAGCCTGTAATTGATTTAACAAATAACAAAGTGTGTATGACGTCTCAAAACCACAGCTATGTCGTAGACGAACAGACGATTACGTCTACGCCATTAAACGTTCGATTTAAAAATGTGAATGACGGATCGGTTGAAGGTTTAATGCATAAAGACCTTCCTGTTATGTCGGTTCAATACCATCCAGAAGCACATCCTGGACCAAGTGACAGCACGTATATCTTTGATGAATTTATGACGAAAGTACAGCAAGTAGGGAGCGGAAAAGTATATGCCTAAAGACCAAACGTTAAAAAAGATTTTAGTAATCGGATCAGGACCAATCGTAATCGGGCAAGCAGCAGAATTTGATTATTCAGGAACTCAGGCATGCTTGTCATTAAAAGAAGAAGGTTATGAAGTTATCTTAATCAATAATAATCCAGCTACAATTATGACGGACACTCACGTAGCAGATCGAATCTATTTTGAACCATTAACAGTAGACTGCGTAGAGAAAATTATTGCAAAAGAAAAGCCGGATGGTTTGTTAGCCACATTAGGTGGACAGACGGGTTTAAACTTAGCCCTTGAGCTTCACGAACAGAACATTTTGCCGAAATACGATGTGAAACTTTTAGGAACACCGATTGAATCAATCAAAAAAGGTGAAAGCCGCGAAGAGTTCCGTGCATTGATGAATGAACTGAATGAACCGGTGCCGGAAAGTGAAGTTGTCACAAAAGTAGAAGAAGCGTTAGCTTTTGCCGAGAAAATTGGTTTTCCTGTTATTGTACGTCCTGCTTATACGTTAGGCGGAACGGGCGGAGGAATTGCTCATTCTATGGAAGAGCTTGAAAAGCTTTCGGCGTCAGGTTTGCGTGAAAGTGCTATTACTCAGTGCTTAATTGAAAAAAGCATCGCTGGATTTAAAGAAGTTGAGTACGAGGTTATGCGTGACGTGAACAATACGTGCATTACAATTTGTAATATGGAAAACATCGATCCCGTAGGCATCCATACTGGAGATTCGGTAGTCGTTGCTCCTTCTCAAACGTTAACAGACGTGGAATATCAAATGCTTCGCTCTGCTTCAGTTAAAATTATTTCATCGCTTGGCATTATTGGAGGTTGCAACATTCAGTTTGCGCTTGATCCAAAAAGCAAGCAGTACTATCTAATTGAAGTAAATCCGCGTGTGAGCCGTTCGTCTGCTCTTGCATCAAAAGCAACGGGCTATCCGATTGCTAAAATTGCTGCAAAGCTATCGGTAGGCTACACGCTTCATGAGTTATTAAATCCTGTGACAGGAGACACGTATGCAAGCTTTGAACCTGCTCTTGACTATGTAGTAGTGAAATTTCCAAGATGGCCGTTTGACAAGTTTTTCTACGCTGAAAGAACGCTTGGTACACAAATGAAAGCAACTGGAGAAGTAATGGCTATTGACCGTAACTTTACACGTAGCTTCCAAAAGGCATTATCTTCTTTAGAAATTGACTTACAAGGATTAGAAGTAGAAGAACTGCAAGAACTTTCAACGGATGAATTAAAAAGCAAGCTAGGCGAACAAAGCGATGAGCGTATTTTTGTTATCCTTGAGCTTTTACGCCGCGGCACAACGCCTGAGTATATCCATGAAGTAACACAAATTGATTATTTCTATTTAACACACTTTGCACAGCTGATTAAAATGGAAGCCTCTTTAAAAGAAGTACGTTTTGATTCCATTACAGCTGAACACTTTAAACAAGTGAAGGAGCATGGTTTTACAGATGCGTATCTAGCAAACGTATGGAATGTGCCAGAACTTGACGTAAGAGCGAAACGTAAAGCACTACATATTACGCCAAGCTATAAAATGGTGGATACATGTGCAGCGGAGTTTGAATCTTCAACGGCTTATTTCTACTCTAGTTACTACGGCGAAAGTGAGATTGAACCATCAACGAATAAAAAAGTTGCTATTATCGGTTCTGGACCAATTCGTATCGGGCAAGGAGTAGAGTTCGACTACAGCTCTGTACACGGTGTGCTAGCTCTTGAAAAAGAAGGATACGAAACGATTTTAATTAACAATAATCCAGAAACGGTAAGTACGGATTTTGAAGTAGCAGATCGCTTATATTTCGAACCTGTAACAGTAGAAGACGTATTAAATGTTCTTGATGCTGAAAATGTGAAGGATGTAATTGTTCAATATGGAGGTCAAACAGCTATTTCGCTTGTTAAAGGGCTAGAAGAAGCTGGCGTCAATTTACTAGGGATTACAAATGATGTCATTGATGCACTTGAAGATCGTGACCTGTTTTACAAGCTTTTAGATGAGTGTGATATCCCTCATATCCCAGGTGAAATGGCGAAAGACGCTAAAGAGCTTGTCCAAAAAGCAAAAGATATGGGATTCCCATTACTCATTCGTCCTTCTTACGTAATTGGCGGAAAAGGGATGCTAACCATTCAAAACGAAACAGAGCTTCAGGCTTGTTTACCGGCTATTAAAGCGTCTCATTTCCCAATGCTTATTGATGCTTACTTCCCTGGAAAAGAAGCAGAAGTTGATGTTGTAGCAGATGGAAAAGATGTGTTGATTCCGACAATCGTTGAACATATTGAAAAAGCCGGCGTTCATTCAGGAGACAGCTACGCGCTTTTACCAGCAAAAACAGTAGAAGCAGCACATAAAGAAAAAATGGTGAGCTACGCTCAAAAAATTGTAAACAAACTTCAATATAAAGGGATTATGAATATCCAGTATGTTATTTACAACGATGAAGTCTACATGCTGGAAGTTAATCCGCGTGCCAGCCGTACAGTACCAGTAGTAAGTAAAGTGTGCAACACGCCGCTTGTTTCGCTATCAACTCAAATATTGCTTGGGAAATCATTGTCGGAAATTAGTGAAAAGCTAGGTTTATTGCCAGATCCAGCTTACACAACCATTAAGTTTCCAGTATTTTCGACAAGTAAATTATCAGGAGTCGATCCTCTTGTGGGACCGGAAATGAAGTCAACTGGTGAAGGAATTGCGATTTCTTCAACGATTGAAGAAGCAGCAAAAAAAGTATTCCATCAGTATGTGTTAAGTAAAAAAGGCGCTGCGGAAGTGTATATCAACGGAGAAGCGCAAGGTCTTGAAGCACTTGTGCAAAGCGCGGGCTTAACTCTTGTTAAAGGTAAAGAAGTTAGTGAATGGGTGAAAACGAAAGAAGCTTTATTATACGTAAGCTTACAGCCTGAAGATAAAGAAAGCCGTATGTCAGCGTTAAAACACGGTTTGATGGTCATGACGGAGGCAGAAACGGCTTCGCTATTTTTCCAATCGTTCCAAGTCGATGAATATCAGGTTTCATCACTACAAGAATGGTTTCAAAAAACTAAAAAGGAAGTGACAGTATCATGAGTACAGTATCGGTAAATACCAATTTAAAAGGAAAAGATTTACTTACGCTTAAAGATTTATCATCAGACGATATTATGTCACTTTTGGAGAGCGCCATCGAGCTGAAAGAAAAGCATAAAAATGGTGAAATCGTAACATCGTTAAAAGGAAAAACGTTGGGGCTCATTTTTGAAAAATCTTCAACAAGAACAAGAGTCTCATTTGAAGCAGGAATGATGCAGCTTGGAGGAAACGCCCTCTTTTTAAGCAGCCAAGATTTACAAATTGGACGCGGAGAAACGATTGCTGATACAGCACGCGTACTATCTGAATTCATCGATGCTATAATGATTCGTACGTTTGAACACAGCAAGATCGAAGAGCTTGCAGATTACGCATCCATTCCCGTTATTAATGGTTTGACAGATGATTATCATCCTTGTCAGGCTCTAGCTGATTTATTAACGATTTACGAGCACAAGAAATCGTTCGAAGGGCTAAAAGTAGCTTATGTTGGAGACGGAAATAATGTAGCGCATTCGTTAATGATTGCATGTGCAAAAATGGGGATAGATATTTCAATTGGATGCCCTGATGGTTATGAGCCAAAAGACTTTGTAACAGCTTATGTTAATGAAATAGCTGCTACAACAGGTGCCAAGGTTATGATTACAAAAGATCCTGTAGAGGCTGTGAAAAATGCCGATGCTATTTATGCAGACGTATGGACAAGTATGGGACAGGAAGAAGAAGCACAGCAGCGCTTGAAAATATTTGCTCCTTATCAAGTAAATGAAGAACTAGCTGCCTATGCTAAGTCAGACTATTTATTTTTACACTGCTTGCCTGCGCATCGTGAAGAAGAAGTAACAGCAAGCATTATTGACGGCCCAAATTCTGTTGTCTTTCAGCAGGCTGGAAATCGTATGCATGTACAAAAAGCTTTGCTGCAAGCCATTTTAGCTTAAGAGAAAAACCCTTTCTGAGAATATCAGAAGGGGTTTTTTGTTTAAAGGGAATTAATTGAGGGAACACCACTTGTATACTAAACAGAACGAAAGGTGATTTATGATGAAAGTATTAGTTGTTGGAGCAAACGGAACAACGGGAAAACAAGTGGTAGAAAAAGTTGCAAACAGCAAGCAGTACGAAGCTTATGCGATGATTCGCGACGAAAAGCAAGCAGACGCGTTAAAGAAGCTAGGTGCCAACGTTGTGCTTGCTGACTTGGAGCAAGATGTTTCAGATGCTTTAAGAGGTATGGACGCTGTCATATTTGCAGCAGGTTCTGGAGGACATACCGGCGACGAAAAGACAATCGCTGTAGATCAAAACGGTGCTAAAAATATCATTGATGAAGCAAAAAATCAAGGTGTAAAGCGCTTTATTATGTTAAGTTCAATGGGAACAGACGCACCTGAACAAGGACCAGAAGGCTTACAGCTTTACCTCCGTGCGAAAGCGATAGCGGATGAATACCTAAAGCAGTCTAATCTACAGTATACAATTGTACGACCAGGAACTTTATCGAATGATCAAGCTACTGGCAAAATTGATATCAACAATGATATTGAAGATAAATCTCAGACGATTCCCCGAGCAGATGTAGCAGCAGTGCTTGTAGAATGTCTAAACGAAGAAGCTACGATAGGAAAAACGTTTGAAATGCTAGCTGGAGAAACTAAAATCGAACAAGCTATTAAATTTACTCATTAATATAAGAGGGCGGATCTAAAGGTCTGCTCTTTTTCTCTGCCTAATATGAAAACATCTCCATTATGAAACAGAAATCTTAAGGGAATAGTATAGGAGAACATTTCATTTCAGGAATGAGGAGGCAGGACAATGGGACAAAATCGTCATTTCACACCGGGTCAAAAAGCTCCTAATAACGGAGTGTATATTGAAATTGGTGAAACAGGAAGCAACGTAAATAATCCTCAAAAGGTTAAATTAAAAGCAGGAGAGCGTTTTCCAGAGACGGCCAACGATGATCGCCACTGGACGTACATGCGCAAGCCTTAAATAGTAAAAAATAAAGAAGCCATTCTAAATTGAATGGCTTTACTTGTTTTCCTATTGCTGGGTATAATGAAATAAAGGTCAATAAAGGTCAAATGTATCGAAGGAGGATGTTCAATGGATATAAATAAAATGACCCAAAAATTGCAAGAAGGCGTGATGGAAGCGCAGTCCGAAGCTATTAAACGAAATCAGCAGGAAGTGGATATTGCTCATTTGCTTTATACGCTCATTCATCAGCAAGATGGTATTGCTCCTCGCATATTAGATCATTTACATATAGATCATCAATCTTTTCAGCAGCAGGTAAATCAATTGCTTGCGAAAAAACCAGCCGTTACAGGAAGTGGTGCTGAAGCAGGGAAGGTTTATATTACGAATAAACTTCAGCAGCTGTTTGTTAAAGCTCAAGAAGAAGCATCTCGTCTGCAAGATGATTATGTTTCAGTTGAGCACATCTTTTTAGCATTAGCACAGGAACCGTCTTCTAGTGAATATGGCAAGTTATTTTCAAGTCACGGTATAACAAAAAAAGCTCTGCAAGATGTGCTTACCAGCCTTCGAGGAAATCAGCGAATTACAAGTCAAAATCCGGAAGTCACATATGAAGCGTTGGCTAAATATGGAAGAGACTTAGTAGCAGAAGTACGAGCAGGGAACATTGATCCAGTCATTGGACGAGATGGAGAAATTCGCCGCGTTATCCGCATTTTATCGCGAAAAACAAAAAACAATCCAGTTTTGATCGGAGAACCTGGCGTTGGTAAAACAGCGATTGTTGAAGGTCTAGCACAGCGTATTGTTCGCCGAGATGTGCCTGAAGGATTAAAAGATAAAACCATCTTTTCATTAGATATGGGAGCTTTAGTAGCAGGAGCGAAATTCAGGGGAGAATTTGAAGAACGTTTAAAAGCTGTTCTTCAAGAAGTTAAGAAAAGCAACGGGCAAATTCTTTTATTCATTGATGAGCTTCATACAATCGTTGGCGCAGGCCGTACGGATGGAGCGATGGATGCAGGGAATATTTTAAAACCAATGCTTGCTAGAGGAGAACTTCACTGTATAGGAGCTACAACTCTTGATGAGTACCGTCAGTATATTGAAAAAGATCCAGCGCTTGAAAGACGCTTTCAACAGGTGCTGGTTGAAGAACCTTCAGTAGAAGATACAATCTCTATTTTACGTGGTTTAAAAGAACGATTTGAAATTCATCACGGTGTAAACATTCATGACCGAGCGATTGTTTCAGCAGCGGTTATGTCTGATCGTTATATCTCAGATCGCTTTTTACCTGATAAAGCAATTGATTTAATTGATGAAGCATGCGCAACTATTCGAACAGAAATTGATTCGATGCCATCAGAATTAGATGAAGTTACACGACGTGTCATGCAGCTTGAAATTGAAGAAGCGGCATTAAGTAAAGAAACAGATCAAGCAAGCATCACAAGGTTAGAGGCAATTCGAAAAGAAGTCTCTGATTTAAGAGAACGTGCAGATACAATGAAGCTGCAGTGGAAAAAAGAAAAGCAGTCGATTCAAACGGTGCAAGATGTCCGGGAGCAGCTTGAAAAAGCGAAGCGAGACCTAGAAGAAGCTGAAGGGAAATATGATTTAAATAAAGCAGCTGAACTTCGCCACGGACGCATTCCAGCTCTTGAAAAAGAACTAAAACAGCTGGAAGAAACAGCTGCTGAAAAAGCACAAGAAAACCGTTTGTTAAGAGAAGAAGTAACAGAAGAAGAAATTGCTGAAATTGTAGGAAGATGGACGGGAATTCCGGTATCAAAACTAGTTGAAGGGGAAAGAGAAAAGCTGTTGAAGCTTGAGTCAATTTTACAGCAGCGTGTGATTGGACAAGACGAAGCCGTATCCTTAGTGACGGATGCTGTGATTCGCGCACGGGCAGGGATTAAAGATCCAAACCGTCCGATTGGATCATTTATTTTCCTAGGACCTACCGGAGTAGGAAAAACGGAGCTAGCCAAAACGTTGGCACATTCTTTATTTGACAGTGAAGAACAAATGGTTCGTATTGATATGTCTGAGTACATGGAAAAGCACGCGGTCTCTAGGCTTATAGGAGCGCCTCCTGGCTATGTAGGATACGAAGAAGGCGGCCAGCTAACGGAAGCGGTGAGACGCAAGCCTTATTCAGTCGTTTTGTTGGATGAAATTGAAAAAGCACATCCCGAAGTATTTAATGTGCTCCTTCAAATACTAGATGATGGAAGAGCAACAGATTCAAAAGGAAAAGTCATTGATTTTAAAAATACAGTCATTATTATGACGTCGAATATCGGTTCTCAATTTTTATTAGACGGTTTAACAAGTGAAGGCGAGATTACTGAAAAAGCCAGAGAGCAAGTGATGGCTCAATTAAGACAGCATTTTCGTCCAGAATTTTTAAATCGAGTAGACGACACGATTTTATTCAAACCGCTAACTGTTCATGAAGTAAAAGGAATTATTGATAAGCTATTGCTTCAGCTTGAAAAGCGTTTATCCGATCGTCATATTTCGTTAACATTAACAGAAGAAGCAAAAAATTATATTGCAGCCTCCGGATTTGATCCGGTATACGGAGCTCGCCCTTTAAAAAGGTTTATTCAAAAATATATTGAAACAAAAATTGCCAGAGAATTAATTGCAGGGCAAATTGAAGATTATAGTCAAGTGACAGTTGATGTAAAAGATGATGAGTTTGTTGTCAGCGTATAAGTTTTCTAAAAAGACCATTCATGATAAATTGAATGGTCTTTTTTTGCTATCAAAAGCAGCTCTTCTTTTAAAATAAATAAAAAGAAATGAAAGAAAATACGTGAGAGCTAAGCATAAAAACTTATTCAGTTTTAGGTTGTAGAATATATCTAATTCATTTATGATAATACAAAATGGGCAAAGGAGCATGAATGAGCACATGAAGGACCGTATAGAGCTTATATATGACGAAGCATACGATTTTATAGATCAGGCATTAACTAAAATAAGAGCACTGGATAAAAATGATCTTCAAGCTGAAAATGAAGAAGTGCAGGAAAAGGCAGAACGGACAGAGTTTGCACTTCAAGCTGCACGAGATATTTTAGAAAATATGATTATCCCGGGTAAAAAATTGACTTTTATTTACGAAAAGGGTTCTGTGGTAGTAGAAATTCCCGATAAAAAATAAAAACGACTTCCTTTTATGGAAGTCGTTTTTATTTTGGCAATGCAAAGTGCTCATCAATGGATGCATCACTTTTTCGATACTGCCCGGGTGTCATATTGGTTGTTTTGCGAAATACTTTTGTTAAATAATTGGCATTTGCATAGCCGACGTTTTCAGCAATTTCTTCGATTGAATATTTGGTTTGATGCAATAGCTCGGCCGCTTTTTGAATGCGAAGCTTCGTTAAATATTGAATCGGCGTAATCCCAGTTGTTTGTTTGAATAACCGGCTAAAATGATAGCGAGATAAATGAGCTGCATCTGCCATTTCATCCGGACCGATTTCTTCATGATAATGATTACGGGCAAATAAAATAGAGCTAATGATACTTTCAGGCCAATCTTCTGTAAAACTGTCCATGCTTTTAATATATTGGTACAGCTCCATTACAAAGCGGTAAGATAAGCTTGAGGCATGAAATGGATCTGCTATATGTTTTTCACTTGCCCGCTTATATATTTGAGCAAGCAGCTGAACAGGTGCTGATTCAGGATGAAACCTAATTACAGGGGAGTGGGTTGACTGAATATAATCCCAGCATTTCTGTACTTCATCTCCGTATAATGTAAGAAAAATAAACTCCCAGTTTTCACTTTCCTTTGGTAAGTAATAGCGATAATTTCCAGGTATATTGACGATGAATGCTTTCCCAGCATCCACTTTATATTCTTGTCCATCTATTTCAATCATTCCGTACCCAGAAACCGTGTATTGAAAAATATATTTCCCTACGTCTTTTCGCTGATTTCCGCTCCAGTTATAAAGGGGAGAGAAAACTTCATCCCACCCAACAGACCATAGCTGCGCAACTTCATTTGTGCGGGATTCTAAAAACCTGTATGCGTACGTTGAATATTCTTGAGCTTGGAAATGTGAGAGCAAATTTTCACCTTCTTTTTGAAATAAAGTAGTACTTAATTCTTACTTTAACGTAATCGCTTTCATTTTTCTATATTTTTTTGAAAATATCGTGATTATTTTTAGGGAATGTCTCTAAATCTATTATTTTCTTATAATTTGCAAGTCAAGGCTCACATAAAGATAACATCTTTTTGGCGCAAGAGTAGTTCATCGTCAGTTCAAAAGAATCATTTTTAAAGGGATAAGCAAAAAAGTACCGATTATCGATAGTAATTTTACCATTGAGGCAAGGAAAATTGGACTTTACAATGTACATATGAATCCGTTTCCAAAAAACTACTTAAAATAGGTGATAATAAATGCTGGGAAAATTAATCGAAGAGTTCAAACAAATATTTCATTCGTCAGAAGCTATTCGCTGCTTTTTTGCGCCAGGACGTGTCAATTTAATTGGAGAACATACTGATTATAATGGAGGGCATGTTTTTCCTTGTTCATTGAGTATAGGAACGTATGCGGTAGTACAAAAACGTCATGATCGAAAAATACGTATGTACTCTAAAAACTTCTCTGAAGCAGGCGTTATTGAATCCTCTTTAGAGCAATTAACGTACAAAACCGAAGATGATTGGGCTAATTATCCAAAAGGAGTAATGGACACCTTTAAAAAGCACGGATATGATCTTCCTTTTGGTTTTGATATTTTGTTTTTCGGCAACATTCCTAACGGAGCAGGGCTTTCATCGTCAGCATCAATTGAGTTAGTCACATGCGTATTTTTAAATAAAATTCTTGAATTGAATATTGATATGATGAACCTTGTAAAAATGGCGCAGCAAGCTGAAAATGAATTTATCGGCGTAAGCTGCGGGATTATGGACCAGTTTGCAATTGGAATGGGAAAAGAAAATCAAGCCGTATTGTTAAACTGTCAAACTCTTGAATACCAATATAGCCCGCTGCAGTTAACAGATGCTGTGCTCGTTATTTCTAACACAAATAAGCGAAGAGGGCTGGCAGATTCAAAATATAATGAGCGCCGCATGGAGTGTGAAAGAGCGCTGTCAGATTTACAAACGTCACTTTCCATTAATTCGCTTGGTGAGTTAACCAAAGAACAATTTGAAAAGCATAAATCTTTGATACAAAACGACGTAGATTGTAAGCGCGCTAAACATGCGGTATATGAAAATGAACGCACAAAAGAAGCGGTTGCTAAATTGCAAAACGGTGATTTAAAAGGGTTTGGTCAATTGATGAATGAATCGCACTGCTCACTGCGAGATGACTATGAAGTAAGTGGGAAAGAACTAGATGCTCTTGTAGAAGCAGCTTGGTTGCAAGAAGGTGTGATTGGATCACGCATGACAGGGGCAGGCTTTGGCGGCTGTACAATTAGCATCGTACAAAAAGCACAGGTTGATAGGTTTGTTGAAAAAGTAAGGAATACCTATTATGAGAAAACAAGTTTAGAAGCTGAATTTTATGTGGTTACGGTTGGAGAAGGAGCGCGTGAACTCACACTAGAAGCAGTATAAGAGAAAACAGATAGAGAAAGGAACGAGTGTATGTCAGTCAACATTCATGAAGAAATCACCCGACTTATTCAATATGGTTTACAAAAGAATCTATTAACAAAATGGGATATAGATGTGGTGAGAAATAAACTGCTGGAAGTGTTAAGGATCGATGAATGTATTATAGTAGAAGTCAAAGAAGAACGTCTGGAACATCCAGCTGCTATTTTAGACAACATGCTTGATTGGGCTGCAGAAAACAATCGAATCGCCGAGAATTCTATCACGTATAGAGATTTATTCGATACCAAAATAATGGGATGCTTTGCAAGCATGCCTTCAGAGGTTAATCGGACATTTTATGATCACTATCAGCAAAGCCCTCAAAAAGCCACAAGCTATTATTATAAACTGTCAAAAGACATTCACTATATTCGAAGAGATCGAATTGCTAAAAACGAAAGATGGGTAACAAACACTGACTTTGGAGAACTTGAAATTACTATCAACTTATCAAAGCCGGAAAAAGATCCAAAAGCAATTGCAGCAAGCAAATCATTGAAGGAAAGCAACTATCCGCTGTGTCTTCTCTGTAAAGAAAATGCTGGTTATGCAGGTCGTATTAACCACCCAGCTCGTCAAAATCACCGGATTATTCCTGTGGAAGTGCAGGAAGAGCTGTGGTACATGCAGTTTTCACCTTATGTTTATTATAATGAACATGCCATTGTTTTTGCGAGTGAACATACACCCATGCATATTTCAAAGCAAACGTTTAAGCGGCTGCTTGCCTTCGTTGAACAATTTCCACATTATTTTTTAGGGTCAAATGCAGATTTACCCATCGTAGGAGGATCTATTTTAACTCATGACCACTTTCAAGGCGGCTATCATGATTTTCCTATGGCTAAAGCAAAAATAAATACATTGTTCTCTCTTAAAGCATATCCAGACGTGAAAGCTGGAATTGTTCATTGGCCGATGTCGGTCGTTCGTCTTCAAAGTTCGCACCTTGCACCATTAGTGGAAGCAGCGGATTTCATTTTGAAGAAATGGAAATCATATAGTGATCAAAGTGCTGGTATTTTAGCTTTTACAGATCAAACTCCTCACAACACGGTGACGCCTATTGCTCGGAAAAGAGGAGATTTGTACGAATTAGATTTAGTACTGCGAAACAATCGAACAAACGGCAAACATCCAGATGGCATTTATCATCCGCATGCAGAAGTTCATCATATTAAAAAAGAGAACATAGGTTTAATTGAAGTAATGGGGCTTGCGGTTTTACCCGGTCGTTTGAAAGACGAAATGAGTCTAGTGGCCAAAGGGTTAGTTCAGAATAATCTGAGCGAGTTAGCCAGCAGACATGATCAAGTGAAAAAACACGTGAAGTGGGCCGAACAAATCAAGAAAAAATATCCACATATTGAAGCGGAAAATGTCCAAAGCATTCTCCAACAAGAGCTCGGTTTGGTCTTTGCGACTATTTTAGAACATGCAGGTGTGTTTAAACAAAATACTGAAGGGCAGCTCGCATTCAGTCGTTTTATGAATTCGTTAAATGAAGCGTAAATCATTAATAAAAACAGGCAGCTCGTAATGAGCTGCCTGTTTTTATACAGTTAGGGCATGCTGTTTTAAAAGGATATACAGAGCCTGTGTTCCTTTATTATCATCGCCTTGTTTTTCGAGCTGTTCATAAAGCGATTTTGCTAATTTTAGCCCTGGTGTATACAGCTCCATTTCTTCAGCTGATTCAATGGCAATCTTCATATCTTTAATGAAGTGTTTAATATAAAAACCTGGTTCGAAGTCTCCTTTAATCATGCGAGGAGCTAAATTACTTAACGACCAGCTTCCCGCTGCGCCTGTTTCAATACTTTTTAGAACGGTATTCGGATCTAATCCGGCTTTTTCAGCATAAAGTATAGCTTCGCATACACCCATCATATTAGAGGCAATAGCAATTTGATTGCACATTTTGGTATGTTGACCAGCACCAGCGCTTCCTTGAAGAACGATATTTGTCCCCATTTTTTCAAGTATAGGCGTAACGGCAGAGAATGCTTCAGAATCGCCTCCTACCATAATCGCTAATGTTGCTTTCTGAGCTCCAATATCGCCTCCTGAAACAGGAGCGTCAAGCGCATGAATGTGCTTCTCTTTTGCTGCTTGATGTATCTCACGAGCAAGTATAGGGCTCGATGTCGTCATATCAATTGTATAGCAGCCTTTCTTTGCATTATGTATAATGCCGTCTTTTCCTAAATAAATCTCTTTTACATCGTGAGGGTAGCCTACCATGGTGATAATAACATCAGATTGTTCGGCCACTTCTTGAACGGTTTCTTTCCATTTGGCCCCTCTTTCAAGTAGTGCTTGAGCACGGGTTTTTGTTCGTGTATAAACAAGGACTTCATATCCTGCGTCAATTAAATGCCCGGCCATGCTTTGACCCATAACGCCTGTTCCGATAAAACCAATTTTTTCTTTAGTCACAGCAGTATTCACTCCTACAATTAATAGTTTGATTATTCTAAAATTATACAGTTAAAGTCTGGCATAATCAATGATTATGAATGTATATAAATGTAAAAAAGTAGCTTCAATCATTCGTTTTGAATACGAGTTAACGAAAGAAATTGCTGAGAAGTGCTTATGCCAAAAGATAAAAAAAGCGCTGGCTTTACAGCCAACACTTTTTAGTGGTGATTATTTGCTGGTTTATTCGGTACACCCAGTTCTCCAATCAAAATTACAACTAGCGTGAAAACTACTCCAAGGATGGAAGCGGTTGCGAAACTGTAAGTACCACCCGTCATTGCAGAGATTACGTACACTGCCATATTCATTAGTAAAAAGCCCCAAACAAAAGCCATTACGACACGCATTCTATTCACCTCGTTTATAGTACAGTTTGATTTCATTTTAGCATATAGCAGTCAAATAAGAAATTGAATTTTTTATGAATAAATAAGGGGCGTGTTCCCATATAGAAACAAAAGAGCAATAAGTCAGAAATAGGCATTATTCTAGTGCGCTTTTTGATGGTTCTATCATACACTGTATGGAACAACTAGTAAGTTACGGAGGAAGAGCTATGATACATCGACGCTTTTTTAGCTTAGATACGCAATGGAATGTCGTACATGTCCCTGAACGACCGAATGGTTTCGGTGTGTTAGTATTGGGTGATAAAGATCATTTTGTTGAAAGTTCAACTAGCTTATGGATTCAGCACGGCGGAAGGTCACAGCTGTTGCAATGTTTACAAGATGAAGGATACACAGTATTTTATTCCAATTTATATGGCCGGCATTGGGGGTCTCCTGAAGCATATCACCTTGCAAAACAACTTTATCATTTAGTAATGAAACAAGAAATTTTAAATAAACGAATTCATATTTTAGCTGAAGGAATGGGGGCTCTGTTAGCGCTGCAGCTAATGGAAAATGACGGGAATACGTTCATTCGATCAGCTGGTTTACTAAATCCATGTATTGATCTTCATACGCATGCAGAACATGAAAAAAACAATAAATTCTTTTATAAACAATTCACGAAGGACTTGACTCAAGCTTATAAAGTGGAGCGCAAGCAAGTATCAAAGCTAATTAAGGAGTACCCTTCTGTTACAGAATTAAAATCAACGCTGCCCGTGAAGATATGGACCGCGCCTAATGCCTCTACTCATTATCCAATTGCACACAGTAAAAAATATGAACTACATCGTGAAGAACTTCACTCTCCGATTATGCTTTCACTTTATTTGCCGGAAAAAAACTATTTGTTTGAACGGTCCCTTCTCCAATTTTATAAACAGCATGAAAAAGTGTTATAAGCAAAGCTTCTATGATTATACATATCATAGGGGCTTTTTGTATAAGAGATAAAAGGAAAAAAAGAGTTCATGATGCTTTTACAGATAAACTTCTTTGAAATAAGGAATGAGTACTCTCTATAGCTATAGGGCTTTAAGCTTTTTGTTGAATAAATGATGAATGAAGAATTGGAGGAAGCGATATGGGAAATGTAGTAGTAATAGGGGCAAACCGCTTTATTGGTTTTCATTTATGTATGGCTTTTTTAGACGAAGGTACAGAAGTAAAAGGATATACACATTCTGCTCATAAAGAAGAAGATGATTTGCAGGAAGAGATGAAATTTTTCTTAGGGCGAAACGCTAATTATGCATCGACTGAAGTAGGAGAGTCATTAGATATGATTACCTCAGAAACGGATATTGTCTACTTCACGTATTTCGATGGAGGAGATTTTTATCATCCTGATTTTTTAAGACAAGAAATGCAAAAAGCGCAGCAAGTGCTCATTCAAGCGCTTAACAAATGCCGTCAATTCAACATTCGATTTGTGTTTGTTTCTACCATGCGCGTATTTGGAGACCAGCAGCGAAAGATTGAAGAAACAACGATTCCAGAACCGGACAGTAGTGAAGGAAGGCTATACGTTCATTTTGAGCGAATGATAGAGAAGTATAAAGATGATGAATGGCCCATTATAATTGTCAGAACGCCGACTCTTTACGGACCTTGGCAGCCTTTGTCAATGTGCTATTCTAAAAATATTGCCGGGTACGAAGAAGCTTTTAACATTATGGAAGGCACGGATTTTATTATTTATATTGAAGATGCCATCAGTGCACTTAGACGCTGTAAAACTGCTGCATATTCATATGAAGTGGTTCATTTAGTTGAAGAAAAGTTACAGTCTTGGAGCGCAGGAGCAAACATTACTCATATGGAGGTGAAGGAAGAAGCGGCTCAAGAAAAATATGAAATCAGCAGGAAAGCGAAAGAACTGCTGCATTTTTCTTCAAGAGTAACGGCTAAAGAAGGCATTTATCTGCAAAAAAAACATATGAGAACATTCCTTTTACCTCTTCATTAAAAGGAGAAAGTTGTACTTATAGAATAGATTCGCTAATATAAGGAGGAATAAATGTTTTTAATAAAGGAGATTTCACTATGGATGAGCAAAATATGCAATTCATGCAAATTGCAATGAAGTACTTGCCAGAAGCAAAGCAGATCTTAGATGAAACAGGCGTTGAGTTATCGATGGAACACGTGCAGCCGGTATTGACATTACTAACAAAAGTAATGAACGATGCCTATGAGCTTGGCAAGCAAGATGCATTAGCTGAAAATGAAAACAACTAAAGAAAACAGCTCGGTAGAATCCGAGCTGTTATTTTTGTTTGGAAAATAAATCGACTAAAGGGGCAAACTGTTTAAGCAGAGGAGCTAGTTCTTCGACGGCGAGTACAATTTCATCGATTTGTTTAAATAATCTTTCCCACTCCTCTCGCTCTCTTTCTTCTCTTGATTTTCTGCGCCCAGCTCCAAACAGAAAATCAGAAAAAGCTTCATTTCTTTGTCTTCTTGCCATGATACTCATTCCTTTCACTATTTTAATGGTGGGTAAGTTCTTACCTAATGTCCCATACTAGAGTAAGAGGGTCCCGTATGATTACTATATGTAGCATGATAGATACCTGAGTAGGACGAACACCTATATAGACAAAAAATAAAAAATGAAGTAAAATTAGTACCAACTCATAATAATTGATTATATAATCGATAAATGAAATGACGGATATAGGTTTTATAGGAATATAAGCCTTTTATTTAAAGGAGAGGTTGATATGAACGCTGGTGTTCTAGGAATTGGACGTTATGTACCAGAGAAAGTTGTAACAAATTTAGATCTTGAAAAAGTAATGGATACATCAGATGAGTGGATTCGTACGCGCACAGGTATTCAAGAGCGCCGAATTGCAGCCGATAACGAGGACACATCTGATTTAGCTTATAAAGCAGCAGTTGAAGCTTTACATAAAGCTAACGTCGAGGCAGAAGATATTGACATGATCATTGTTGCTACGGTAACGCCAGATCAACCGTTTCCTACAGTATCATGTATGCTACAAGAAAAATTGGGAGCAAAAAAAGCAGCTTCTTACGATGTGAGTGCCGCATGTGCAGGGTTTATGTACGGCATGATTACAGCTAAGCAATTTATTGAAACCAATGCTTACAAGCATATATTAGTGGTCGGTGTAGAAAAGCTTTCTAAGATTACAGATTGGGACGACCGTAACACGGCTGTTTTATTCGGAGACGGAGCAGGTGCAGTTGTAATGGGACCTGTATCAGAAGGACGAGGTATTTTATCCTTTGAACTAGGGTCCGACGGTACGGGAGGCAAGCACTTGTATCAAAACGAGCTTGATCATATTGTTATGAACGGACGTGAAGTATTTAAGTTTGCTGTTCGACAAATGGGGGAATCTGCTGTTAATGTAATTGAAAAAGCAGGTTTAACAAAAGAGGATGTTGATTTTCTTGTACCTCATCAAGCGAATATTCGTATCATGGAAGCTGCAAGACAGCGATTAGACTTACCTGAAGAAAAAATGTCTAAAACAATCCAATACTACGGCAATACATCAGCAGCATCGATTCCAATTTCAATTGTTCATGAGCTTGAAGCAGGGAAAATTCAAGATGATGATTTAATTGTAATGGTTGGCTTCGGAGGCGGCTTAACATGGGGAGCTATTGCTATTAGATGGGGAAAATAACACTACATTTTTAAAGCAACTGAAGGAGATGAATGTACGATGAATAAAAAACGTGTAGTTGTAACAGGACTTGGTGGGCTTACACCAATTGGAAATGACGTGGAAACAGCTTGGAAAAACGCAGTAGCAGGCGTGTCTGGCGTTGGTCCTTTAACAAGACTAGATGCAGATGAATTCCCGGCTAAAGTAGCGGCTGAAGTAAAAGATTTTAACGTGGAAGATTTTATTGACCGTAAAGAAGCTCGTAAGATGGATCGCTTTACTCAATATGCAATGGTAGCTGCATTGGCGGCTGTTAAAGATGCGGATTTGACTATTACAGAAGAAATTGCTCCAAACGTCGGCGTTTGGATTGGTTCTGGAATTGGCGGTATGGAAACGTTTGAAAATCAATATTCAACGTTATTAGAAAAAGGTGCCCGCCGTGTAAGTCCATTCTTCATTCCGATGATGATTCCTGATATGGCAACAGGACAAGTTTCTATTGCTTTAGGGGCGAAAGGCGTGAACTCTTGTACGGTAACGGCATGTGCAACAGGTACAAACTCTATTGGTGATGCGTTTAAAGTAATTCAACGCGGAGATGCAGACGTGATGGTGACGGGCGGTACGGAAGCGCCAATCACGCGTTTATCTATTGCTGGTTTCTGTGCGAATAAAGCACTTTCTACAAATCCAGATCCTGCAACAGCATCTCGTCCGTTTGATAAAGACCGCGACGGCTTCGTTATGGGAGAAGGTGCGGGTGTTATTGTGCTTGAAGAGCTTGAACATGCACTAGCGCGCGGCGCACGTATTTATGCTGAAATTGTGGGCTATGGTTCAACTGGAGATGCTCATCATATCACAGCGCCAGCTCCAGGAGGAGAAGGCGGCGTTCGTGCGATGCGTCATGCGATTGAAGATGCGGGCCTACAGCCAAGTGATATTGATTACATCAATGCTCACGGTACAAGTACAGGATACAATGATAAATTTGAAACAATGGCTATTAAAGAAGTATTTGGTGACCACGCTCAAAAAGTAGCAATTAGTTCAACAAAGTCAATGACTGGCCACTTGTTAGGAGCTGCTGGCGGAGTAGAAGCTATCTTTAGTGTGAAAGCAATTCAAGATGGTATTCTTCCTCCAACAATTAACTATCAAACACCTGATGAAGAGTGCGATTTAGACTACATTCCAAACAAAGCGCGTAAGCAAGAAGTAAAAGCGGTGCTAAGCAACTCACTTGGATTTGGCGGTCATAATGCAACTATCATCTTTAAAAAATACGAAGCATAATGAAAAATTCTAGGCTGATGCCTAGAATTTTTTTTATTTTTAATAACCAAAAGAGTAGCTGTGAACATATCATGAAACAAAAGGATGAAGAAAGTGAGGGGAAAACATGCCGATTGTTTCAACTTCTACTTGGACGGAGCCGAAAGAAATAAGCCGTTATCTTGCGCGCTATTTTAAGAAATTAAAAGAAAAAGAATATATGGAATTACTTTTTAACTATGGAATGTGTCCGCCTTCTTTAATGTTTATAAAAGAATTAGAAGAAATGAAGAAAAGGCAGGTTTGGAAGAAAGTTAAAGCACATTATGAGAAGCTTAAAAAAGCATGGAATGGGCCCGATGTAGCGGTGCTAGTGCTTCCAAGCAATCCTAGAAATCGAAAAATGCAGCGTGAATTTAACGGAAGAGCAGGTGTCGCTTTTACCGATAAATTATTTGTGTTTATGACAAGTCATACATCCGATGAAGAAATGTTAGCGGTACTTACCCATGAATACCATCACGTCTGCAGGCTAAAAGCCATTAATAAATCTGATGAAACGATTACTTTGTTAGACGCTATGATGATGGAAGGGTTAGCTGAAAGAGCTGTAGAGGAGTATTGTGGTAAAAAATATTTAGCTCCTTGGACAAATTATTATACCATTGAAGAAGCTAAAAAAATGTGGGAAAAGCATGTTAAACCTTATTACAATCTGCGCGCTGACGAAAAAAAATATGATCAACTGTTATTTGGACAAAATTGGTATCCAGAAATGATGGGCTACAATATTGGTTATCATCTTGTTACTTCATGTATGAAGCCTCACACTTTAACTACTACCCAGCTGCTTCCTCTTAGCACCAATACTATCTTAAAAAAATCTGCGTTCCAACTGTAAAAAAAAAGTTCTATATACCTAAAGTTAAAAATAGTAAATTTTATCCTATTTTCAACGAAAAATTAGGAGATTTATGCGTTAAAGTACTGAAGAGGTATTCAGAAATGATTATTTTGAAAATAAAAAATATAATTAATTTTCAAAATATATTGATTTTGTAATGAAATTGTAATAATATCTTATTCAAATATAACAATTTTTAGAAAAATGAGGTGTGCACTATAAATGGATAAAAAAACCGTCGAATCAACACCTTTACTAGAAGTGAAAAATTTACAAACTGCTTTTTCCATTAATGATTCCTGGCATAATGCTGTGGACGACGTGTCGTTTCAAGTCGGACGAAAGCGAATTGTAGGAGTTGTCGGAGAATCCGGCTGTGGAAAAAGCGTATTGTCTTTATCCGTTATTGGGTTATTACCTAAAGTGAATAGTCAAATTAGAAGCGGAAGCGTTTTATTTAAAGGAAAGAATCTTACGCGCTTATCAGAAGATGAGATGAATGATGTTCGGGGGAAAGACATCTCAATGATTTTCCAAGAACCGATGACATCCCTTAATCCTGTGTTAACCATTGGGTATCAGCTGCAGGAAGTATTGTTTAACCATATGAATATATCGAAAGCGGAAGCGCGTGAAAAAAGCATTGCGCTTTTAAAAAGCGTTGGTATTTCGAGATCCGAAAAGCTCATCGATGAATATCCGCATCAGCTGTCAGGAGGAATGAGGCAGCGTGTCATGATTGCCATGGCGGTAGCTTGTCAGCCTAAACTTTTAATTGCTGATGAGCCGACAACGGCCCTAGATGTTACGGTTCAAGCTCAAATTTTAGAGTTGCTAAAAGAAATTCAAGAAAGCAATGATATGTCTATTATTATGATCACACATGATTTAGGAGTAGTTGCTGAGATGTGTGACGAAGTGATTGTCATGTATGGCGGGAAAATTGTTGAGCATACAGATGTTGATACGTTATTTTATGCCCCGAAACATCCGTACACGAAAGCGCTTCTTCACTCAATTCCACGCATGGAAGATGATGTAGAAGTATTAAATACGATCAAAGGAATTGTGCCTTCTCTTGTAAACATGCCGCGGACAGGCTGTCGTTTCGTTAACCGATGTCCTCATGCAATGGAAGACTGCAGTTCCGTTACGCCTGTTCTTCGCCAAGATTCACAGGGGCATGGTGTCGCATGTCTGCTGTATAAAAATAGCTATCCGTCAAAAGGAGTGAAGACAAGCTAATGACTAAAGCGGTGAAAGATGTATTGCTAGAAGTTCAGCATTTAAAAACCTACTATCCTATTCACGGCGGATTTTTTCGAAAGAAAATTGGTGATGTAAAAGCAGTTGACGGTATTTCTTTTGCTATTCGAAAAGGAGAAACGCTCGGTCTAGTAGGAGAATCTGGCTGTGGAAAATCCACGGCAGGAAGGACGATTCTAAGACTGTTGGAACCAACTAGCGGAAAAATTATTTTCGATGGTAAAGATATCACAGAAGTAAAAGGAACTTCTCTCCGTAAAATTAGACAAGATTTTCAAATGGTTTTTCAAGATCCCTATGCTTCCCTCAATCCAATGCAAATGGTTGGAGATGTTATTTCTGAACCAATTCGGAATTTTACAGGGAAATCAACCAATCAATTAAAATCAGAAGTTATGAATCTACTTACAAAAGTAGGGTTACCGGAAGATGCATACTATAAATATCCTCACGAATTTTCCGGTGGACAGCGTCAGCGGATTGGAATTGCACGTGCACTTGCACTTCGTCCAAAACTTATTATTGCTGATGAGCCGGTATCGGCACTGGACGTTTCTGTCCAATCACAAGTTTTAAACCTTCTTAAAGAACTTCAACAAGAATTCGACCTAACCTTTTTATTTATTGCCCATGATTTGAGTGTTGTTAAACATATGAGTGACCGTATCGGTGTTATGTACCTAGGCGGTTTAGTGGAAATTGCTGATAAGAAAAGCCTATACGCAGAGCCATTGCACCCTTATACGCAAGCGCTTGTATCGGCTATACCTGAACCAGATCCACGAAAGAAAAAACAGCGTATTATTTTACAGGGAGATGTGCCAAGTCCAATTGATCCGCCAAAAGGCTGTGCGTTTCATCCTCGCTGTATAGATGCCATGGCAGAGTGCAGCCAAACGAAACCTGCCTTAAAGGAGGTGAGACCTGGCCATCAAGTAGCTTGCCATTTATATAACTCGTAAAAGCTACATACGAACAGATTATTAGTTAAATAGGGGGAACGTCATGATGAAAAAGAAATCGTTTTTATCACTTGTTTCCATTTTGCTTGTGCTATCGCTTTTTCTAGCGGCATGCAGCGGTGGAAGCAGTTCTTCATCTTCTAGTAATAAAGAAGGCGGAGAAACAAAAACTGAAGGTGCAAAAACAGACAAGCCAAAAGATGGCGGAACGATTACGTATGGGATTGACGGAGCGCCGGAAGGGCTTTTTGAGTACGCATTGTATGGCAGTGCATACGATAGCCAAATCTTAGAATTTATCAATGAAGGTCTCTTTACTTATGATAAGAAATTAAAGATTAAATCTGACTTAGCTACTTGGGAGGTGAGTGGTGATAAACTAACTTACACGTTTAAATTAAAAAAGGGGATTAAGTGGCATAATGGAGATCCATTAACTGCAGATGATTTTAAATATACGTATGAAACGATTGCCGATAAAGACTATACAGGTCCACGCTATGTAAACGTTGAGCACATTAAAGGCGCTCAAGAATATCACGACGGCAAAGCGGATTCTATTTCCGGAGTTGAAGTAGTAGATCCGCAAACATTTAAAGTAACATTTAAAGAAGTTCGTGTAAATAACTTAGACAATCTATGGCCGTATCCAATGCCGAAAAAGTACTATGAAGGAATTGCTGTAAAAGATCTTGCAGAGTCCAAACAAGTTCGTAAAGAGCCTATTGGTGTTGGACCGTTTAAAGTGAAAAAAGTGGTAGCAAGTGAATATGTCCAAATGGAGCGTAATGATGATTATTGGAAAGGTAAACCTCATCTTGATGGTGTTGTTGTAAAAGTACTGGATCCATCTGTTTCCGCCGGAGCATTGAAAAAAGGCGATGTCGACATTATGGATGTTCGTCCAGCTGATTTAGGGCAAGTTGAAAAAGCAGAAAACTTAGACTTTTTGGAAGGGAAATCAACTAGTTATTCGTATATTGGTCTACGATTTGGACATCGTGATCAAAAGGCTGGTAAAAACGTAGATGATTATGAAAAGTTCAAAGATCTAAAACTTCGTCAAGCATTGCTTTATGCAATAGATAGAAAAGCAATGGTAAAAGCATTTATGAACGACAAAGCGGTAGTTTCTAACACAGTTATTCCGTCTGTATTCTGGATTGCTGCTGACCAAAAAGATTTAGCAAAGTACAAGTATAGTCCAGAAAAAGCTAAAAAGTTATTAGCTGAAGCTGGTTATAAAGATAAGAATAATGACGGTTTTGTAGAAGATCCAAACGGAAAACCATTTACCATCTCATTTGGTCACTATGCTGGTCCAGCCAACTTCGAGGGCCGTGCGAAAGCTATTATGCAAGCATGGAATGATATTGGTATTAAAACAAAATTAGCAACGGGTTCACTTGTTGAATTTAACTTGTACAATGAAATGAAAGATAACGACGATAAGGCGTTAGAAGCGTTCTTTGGTTCTTGGGACACTGGTTCAGATCCAGATCCTACAGGATTATGGAGCTCTAATGCTGAATGGAATTATGGCCGTTGGGTAAATAAGGAATCTGATGAAATGCTTAAAGACGGTTTGAGTGAAAAATCATTTGATGATAAATACCGTAAAGATGTATATGTAAAATGGCAAAAATTCTTTAATGAGCAGCTGCCAGCACTTCCTTTATGGGAAAATATCAATATTTATGCTGTGAATAAGCGTGTGAAAAACGTAACTCTAGATCCATCAACGGTAGTTGTAGATCCGGAGAAATGGTCTGTAACGGAATAAGTATTTTACATGTAAAGGAGAGTCAACGATGCTGCAATACTCACTAAGACGTATTTTAGGGATGATTCCAATGTTGATTCTGATCTCCTTTGTTGTGTTTTCCCTGGCAAAAATGATGCCAGGGGACCCTTTGGGGGAGAAATCAACCCTAGTAATACAGATCCAAAATACATTGAGGAAATGCGTGATAAGCTAGGATATAACGATCCTATCTACGTTCAATATTGGAACTGGGTAAAGGGCGTGGCACAAGGAGATTTAGGAAAGTCAACAACTCATAAGTTACCGACATTAGATATTATTTTAGAGCGTATGCCTAATACTATCTTTTTAGCTTTGACTTCGCTTTTGATTACGTATGTGTTTGCATTTATTTTAGGTATGTATGCAGGAAGAAAACCGTATACCTTAGCAGATAACTTTATTGCAGGATATAATTACTTTGCATTAGCGGTTCCATCGTTTATCGCAGGGATCGTAGGCATTTATTTATTTTCCTTTCAGTTAGGTTGGTTTCCATTTAGCGGTTCTGTTGAAGTAGGATTGAAAGAGGGGTCATGGGAATTTATTCAAAGTAGAATTCATCACGTTATATTACCCGCGCTGATTCTTGGCTTGATGTCGACCGCGCAGTATACCCAATTTTTGCGCAATGACATTATTGAAAACAGTCGCAAAGATTTTGTACGCACAGCTAGAGCAAAAGGGACAAAAGAATCTAAAATTTATAATGTTCATATCTTACGCAACTCAATGATTCCCCTTATCACTTTTTTAGGGTTTGATCTTGTAACAATCATTAGCGGTTCTATCATTACAGAGACGATCTTTACGTATCCAGGAATCGGAAAGTTGTTTGTTGACTCTGTAGCAACTCGTGACTACTCAGTTATGATGTCGCTTACAATGTTGTTTTCAATTTTAACACTGGTTGGGAATCTAGTTGCTGATTTGTTATATGGCGTAGCGGATCCGCGTATTCGTTTGGATTAGGAGGAGAAAGTATGGAAATTGTAACGAAAAAAGATGTACAGCCAGAAGTGAATATGAAAGTTCCTAAAAACCTTTCTCCATGGGCGATTGCGCGAAAGAAGTTTGTTAAAAATAAACTAGCCATGATAAGTTTAGCTTTCATGATTGTGATTACGCTTCTTGCCATTTTTGCACCGCTGCTTACAAAAGCAGATATTACACGTATCGACTATATGGCGATGAATGCAGCGCCTTCTAGTGAGCATTGGTTTGGAACGGATACAAATGGGCGAGACGTATTTGCACGTACATTGTATGGAGGAAGAACTTCGTTACTGATTGGAGTTGCTTGTACAACACTCGTTATCTTAATAGGAACTCTTATTGGTTCGATTGCGGGTTATTACGGAGGCAAAGTGGATCAATTCTTAATGCGTTTTACAGACTTTGTATTAAACTTTCCACTAATTGTTTTCGTTGTAGTGTTAAATACAATCCTAATTGGAAAGATCTCAGGCGTTTGGACGCTCATCCTAGTTGTTAGTTTCTTAAGCTGGGGAAGTACGGCCCGGCTGGTTCGAAGCAAAGTCTTGGCTGAAAAAGAAAATGAATATGTGCTTTCAGCTGTTTCCATTGGGTGCAGCCCGTTTAAAATCATCTTTAAACATTTGCTGCCAAATGTGTTTTCAACGATTGTGGTTCAAGCCAGTTTGCAGATGGCCATCCTTATTGTGTTTGAGTCAGCAATTAGCTTCATCGGTTTTGGCGTGCCGGCTGATACGCCAAGCTGGGGGAATATGCTGACAGAAGCAAGGGAATCAGATGTGCTGCAGAATAAGCCTTGGATGTGGGTTCCGCCAGGTTTAGCTATTACATTTACGATCCTAGCTATCAATTTCATTGGTGAAGGATTAAAAGATGCTTTAAATCCAAAATCTCTTCGTTAAAAATCTATTACAAAAGTGTGATAGATTTTTTTAGGTTTGTCAGACCTCCTGACAAACCTATTACTATAGAAGAAACTCGGATTTTTTTCTGCTTATAGAGGTGGATATAGCACATAAAGCCTTTAGCAATCATTAGCACTGGCGTTATGTCTGAGCTTCGAAAGAAGTACATTTGAATAAAAGCCAAAAACGAAGGTATTTTACAATTAATTTTTAGAAAAATAACATCATTTGGAATAAAAATTCTTTTCTCTGCCTATACTGATGGATAACAAACAGATAGTAAGTGAGGGGTAAATTATGCTATATCTTCATGATGTATGGGTTAATTGGTTTGAAGGCGAAGAAAACGGTTATAATGTGTGTCATTTCCATGAGTGGAGAAAAGACGATTGTGTAGAACTGCTCGATCAAGCACCATTATTAAAAGTAAATCCGCTTTTATTTCATTACATTGAAAATGATCTTTCCGAGCTACCTCAACAACTACTACAAGATGTCTATCAGAAAGCATACATTCGGAAAAATCATGAACGCACGCAGGTTGAATATTGTTTTATCGTTACAGATGGAACGAATATTTTAGCAATTGATACGATGGGATATCATATTCCGATTCGAAAAAGCCGCTTAATTCCAAGACAAGAGCAGTTAGTCTATGAGATGATTGCGGATCAAGAAGAGCTAGAATATAAGTTCAGTGAAGACGAGCTAAATAAAAAAGAGCATCATATTCTTTCACCGTCTCCTGAAACGATGAGAGGACTAACACGTAAAGAACGTCAGCTAAAACAGCTGTTATTTATGGCACTTGATCAGCTACATACCACAAAAAATACAGCTCAAATCCGCTACTGGTACACAGAGTGGAATCCAACGAAGTACGAAGACATTCAAGAGATGTCGTTTCAAGACGTATGGAGTCAGCTATACGATGAAACGAAGTCAGGGTGGTCACCGAAACATAAATTATTATGCGAGCGCTTAGTAAAAGGACAACCTTTCTTTGAAAAACTTTGGGAAATTGAACAAGAACCAAAAGTTAATTAAAAAAAAACGACTGCATAGCAGTCGTTTTTTTTAACGTTTACGGCCAATTCCCATTGCGTTTCGCATTTTACGAAGCATTTTATTAGCCGTTGCATTTGCTTTATCGGCACCTTGATCTAAAATATCATCTAGCTCGCTAGAATCAACTAATTCATAATATCTTTCTTGAATTGGAGCGAATGCTTCAGCTACTACTTTAGCTGTGTCAGCTTTAAAGTCACCATAACCTTTGCCTTCGTACATTGCTTCAATGTCTTCGATCGATTTATTGGCTAGGATTGAATAAATACTTAGTAAGTTTGAAATACCTGGCTTATTTTCTTTATCGTAGCGAACAATACCTTCTGAATCCGTTACGGCACTTTTGATTTTCTTTTCAATTGTTTTAGCGTCATCCAAAAGCGTAATGAAAGCTTTTTGGTTTGGATCGGACTTGCTCATTTTTTTCGTAGGATCTTGAAGAGACATGACGCGTGCGCCCACTTTTGGAATACGTACTTCAGGAATAGTGAAGATATCATTGTATTTTTTGTTGAAGCGCTCAGCTAAGTCACGCGTTAATTCTAAATGCTGTTTTTGATCTTCACCAACTGGAACCAAATCGGTGTTGTATAAAAGAATATCAGCTGCCATTAATGGAGGATAAGTTAGTAATCCTGCTGATACTGCTTCTTTTCCAGCGGATTTATCTTTAAACTGAGTCATACGTTCAAGTTCACCGATATACGCTACGCACTGTAACATCCATCCCGCTTCTGTGTGGGCAGGCACTTCCGATTGAATAAATAAAGTCGATTTTGCTGGATCAATTCCTACCGCTACATACAGAGCAGCAAGGCTGCGAATGTTTTTACGAAGTGCTAAACGATCTTGAGGCGTTGTAATCGCATGCTGATCTACAATACAAAAATGACAGTTATAGTCATGTTGAAGTTCAACAAATTGCTTCATCGCTCCAATGTAGTTACCTAAAGTGATTGTACCGCTTGGTTGAATACCTGAAAAAATTGTTTTCATCAAATCTTCCTTTCATCTGCACATATATGATGCTAATTTACGAATACAACATAAAAAGGCCCATCCGCTCCTAGCATAAGCTAGGGGCGAATGGACCGCGTTGCCACCCTAATTAGCACACATAATTGTGAACTATCTTTATTCATATAACGTTGAGGTCAACGTTCAAGCTTTGCACTTGAAAGCTCCAAAGTCCATTCTGCAGGTTTCAATGTTTGTTTTCACCAGCCACAAACTCTCTAAAAATGAAAATTCTGCATACTACTCTTTTTCACAGCTTTAATTATATAGTTATTCGTTATTATAACGCGAAAAAGCAGGAATTTAAACATCTTATCGCTAAAAAGTTTTATAAGACAATTTACTGGAATTTTTCAGCGACAAAAAAAGACAAGAACCTTTTAATTAAAGCATTTCTTGATGAAAATTTGGTGTAGGATTTGGTAAAAACCTTTTATTTAGTGTTTCTAATGACTTTGTAATACTATTGTAATACCATTGTAATACCTATACTACAAAAAAGATTTTAGACGTCTGACAAGTAGGCACAATCCTTATAGGATAAGGTTTTTTCCTTCGTGACAGAAAAATACCATTAAATAATAGTATTGCAATAAATTTTTAAAATATTTATAATAGGCGTAACAAACATATTTTTTACAAAGGTATTACAATTTCTTAATTTTTCAGAAAACACAAAATAGACAATGTTTTGTTTCAATTAGCGAATTTTGTAATGAATGAGTCTTCTACATATTAAGCGCATACATTGGATTTACAGCATGTAAACAATTGATGACAGTTTCATAGAGTAGAAGAATAATTTTGCAGTGAGGTCTTTAATGCTCTACTATGTGAAAAAATAACTGATTATTGTGTATTGAAAGATGATTAAGAAATTAGTGCATATCAAAAAAATATGGTTGCCACACAAACAAAATTTAATAGGGGGTAATACGCAATGAAGAAAAGGTTGTCGATTCTTTTCAGTTTGCTGCTTGTCATGAGCTTGTTTTTAGCTGCATGCGGATTTAACAAAGAATCTGGTGGCAGTAGTAGCGGAGGCGATGATAGCGGAAAAGCTAAAAGCCAAGATCTGCGTGTAAATATCAAAACAGAACCGTTTTCTCTAAACCCAGGTTTAGCAAATGATAGTGTATCTGGTGCAGTTTTAAGACAAACTTTTGAAGGTTTAACTCGTCTAGGTAAAGATGGTAAGCCTGAAGAAGCAATGGCGAAAAAAATTGATGTAAGTGATGATGGGTTAGTTTACACATTTAAATTAAGAGATGCTAAGTGGTCAAACGGTGACCCTGTAATAGCAAAAGACTTTGAATATGCTTGGAAATGGGCTTTAGATGCTAAAAATGAATCACAATATGCTGAACAGCTTTATTACATCAAAGGTGGAGAAGCTGCTAATAAAGGTACGGGAAGTATGGATGATGTTGGTATTAAAGTAGTAGATGATAAAACTTTACAAGTAACTTTAGAACATCCGACAACTTACTTTTTAGAGTTAACAGCTTTCTATACGTACTATCCGGTTGATAGTAAAGTTGTAGAAAAAAATCCTAAATGGTATACAAATGCTGGAGATAATTACGTAACAAATGGTCCTTTTAAAATGACTCAGTGGAAGCATAACGACAAAATTGTTTTAAAACCTAGCGAAAATTATTGGGACAAAGATGCTGTAAAATTAAAAAATATTGAAATGTATATGATTAACGATAATGCTACTGAGCTTTCTATGTTTGAAAAAGGTGAACTAGATTGGGCTGGTAACCCTGCAGGACAACTTCCTCAGGATGCAATTCCACAATTAAAAGATAAAGGAAATCTTCATGTTAACGTAAAAACAGGAACATACATGTACAAGTTTAACACTGAAGATAAAGCATTAAGTAATGCTAACGTTCGAAAAGCTTTAGCTTATGCAATTAACCGTAAAGCAATTGCGGAAAATGTAACTAAAGCTGAACAAGTTCCAGCAACTGCTATGGTGCCTGCACAAGCATATGGTGAGAAGAAAAATAATTTATTTAAAGATAATGATGTAAAAAAAGCGAAAGAACTTTTAAACAAAGGTTTGAAAGAGATGGGATTGTCTAAACTTCCTCCAATTAAAATTTCTTATAACACAGACGAAGGGCATCAAAAAGTAGCACAAGCCGTTCAAGATATGTGGAAGAAAAATCTGGGTGTAGACGTCCAACTTAATAACCAAGAGTGGAACGTTTATATTGATGAATTAAATAAAGGGAATTTCCAAATTGGCCGTATGGGTTGGATAGCAGATTTCAATGATCCAATTACATTCTTAGAAATGTTCGAAGATAAAAACGGTGGAAATAATAACACGTTCTGGGAAAACCCTAAATACCAACAGTTACTTGATCAATCTCGTAAAGAGCAGGATTCTAAAAAGCGTTATGACATCTTAAAGCAAGCAGAGAAAATCCTTATGACTGACATGCCTGCAGCACCAATTTACTATTACACAGATGCTTGGGTGCAGGATGAAAACTTGAAAGATGTAGTTATGTCTTCAACTGGAGATATTCAGTTTAAATGGGCTCACTTTAAGTGAAAATAGCGAACTTTTAAGAGAAAGTATATGGGAGAAATCCCATATACTTTTCTGCTTGAATAAGTAGTGAATGTTAAATTATGGAGGTGTATATGATGGTCAAATATATAGGGAAAAGAGTAATCTATATGTTACTATCATTATTTTTAATTGTCTCAGCTACGTTTCTCTTAATGAGAGCGGCGCCAGGAGGGCCATTTTCTGGAGAGAAAAAGCTTCCGCCAGAGATTATTGCAAATCTAAACAAATTTTATGGTTTAGATCAACCCTGGTATATCCAATATGTAGATTATTTGAAATCTGTAAGTACTTGGGATTTTGGACCTTCTTTTAAATATAAAGGTCAAACAGTTAACGATTTAATAAGCAGTGGATTTCCGGTTTCATTTATGTTGGGAATGGAAGCTATTTTAATAGCACTAGCTATTGGAGTTGTTCTAGGTGTCTTCTCAGCGATGAAGCACAATAAATGGCAAGATTATGCTGCAATGGTTATTGCCGTTCTAGGCATTTCTGTACCAAGTTTTATTATGGCAACTCTTCTTCAATACACATTAGCAATGAAGTTAGACCTGTTTCCAGTGGCACGTTGGGAATCGTGGGCTCACACTGTTTTACCCGCATTAGCATTGGCTGCTACGCCTATGGCATTTATTGCACGACTTACTCGTTCAAGTATGCTTGAAGTATTGAGCAATGACTATATGAGAACGGCTAAAGCAAAAGGTTTAAGTAGAGGTGCTATCATAATAAGGCATGCAATAAGAAATGCTATGTTACCGGTAGTCTCTTATTTAGGCCCTTTAACTGCAGGGATTTTAACAGGTAGTTTCATTATTGAAAAGATTTTCGGAATTCCTGGATTAGGATTACATTTTGTTACTAGTATCACCAACCGGGACTACACAGTAATTATGGGAGTTACAGTATTTTATAGTATTTTGCTTCTAGCTTCAGTATTACTCGTAGATATTCTGTATGGTCTGATTGATCCACGCATTAAGTTAAGTGGTGGAAAGAAAGGGGCTTAATTAAATTATGCAACAGATTCCTAAAGACATGTTTGAACCAGCATCCGTAGATTTAAGTGAAGCAGAAAAGATTTCTAGACCAAGTTTATCTTTTTGGAAAGATGTGCGTTTGAGATTCAGAGAAAATAAACTGGCTATGTTTGGAGTAATCCTCCTGATATTAATTGTTTTCATGGCTATATTTGGACCCATGATGACTAAATACGATTATGCAACTAACGACTTAGTTAATGCTAACAAACCACCTTCATCAGAGCATTGGTTTGGAACAGATGATTTAGGTAGAGATGTATTTACAAGAACATGGGAAGGAGCTCGCATTTCCCTATTCATTGGTTTATCTGCAGCATTAATTGATTTATTTATCGGTGTAGTATGGGGCAGCATTTCCGGTTACCGTGGCGGACGCACGGATGAAGTAATGATGCGATTTGCAGACATCCTATACGGAGTTCCATATTTATTGCTTGTTATTCTATTAATGGTTGTATTTGATCAAGGTTTAGGAACTATGATTATAGCTATGACTCTAACTGGGTGGATTAATATGGCTCGTATTGTTCGTGGTCAAGTAATGCAGTTGAAAAACCAGGAGTACGTAATGGCTTCACAAACATTAGGTGCAAATACTAACAGAATTTTATTCAAGCATTTGATTCCTAACTCTATGGGTCAAATTTTAGTTACAATGACATTAACAATCCCTTCAGCAATCTTTACAGAAGCATTTTTAAGCTACTTGGGGCTAGGCGTTCCGGCACCGCTTGCAAGCTGGGGAACAATGGCTTCCGATGCTTTACCAGCTCTAGAGTACTATCCATGGAGATTATTCTTCCCAGCTACGTTTATTTGCTTGACTATATTAGCATTTAATGTAGTAGGTGATGGATTACGAGACGCATTAGATCCAAAACTACGTAAGTAAGGAAGTGAACTTATATGTCACGTTTATTAGAAATAAAGAATTTAGCTGTATCATTTAAAACATATGGCGGTGAAGTACAAGCCATTCGCGGCGTTAACTTCCACTTAAATAAAGGTGAAACTTTAGCAATTGTTGGTGAGTCAGGATCTGGTAAAAGTGTAACTTCACAAACGATCATGCGCCTTATTCCGATGCCTCCAGGCCGAATTAAAAGCGGTGAAATGCTGTTTGACGGCATTGATTTAGCTAAGAAAACGGATAAAGAAATGGAAGCCATCCGCGGTAAAGATATCGGTATGATTTTCCAAGATCCAATGACTTCTTTAAATCCAACGATGAAAGTTGGAGCTCAAATTGGTGAAGTCGTAATCAAGCACTCCAAAGTGTCTAAAGCAGAAGCGAAAAAACGTGCAGTCGAGTTATTAACGCTTGTAGGTATTCCTTTTCCAGAACAGCGTGTAAACCAATATCCGCATGAATTCAGCGGCGGGATGAGACAGCGTGTTGTCATTGCGATGGCTCTTGCTTCTAATCCGAAACTTCTGATCGCTGATGAACCGACAACGGCGCTTGATGTAACCATTCAAGCTCAAATTTTAGAGTTAATGAAAGACATTCAGAAAAAAACGGATACATCTGTTATTTTCATTACCCATGATCTTGGTGTAGTAGCCAATGTAGCTGATCGAGTAGCGGTTATGTATGCTGGTCAAATTGTTGAAATGGGCACTGTGGATGAAGTGTTTTATGATCCGAAACATCCGTATACGTGGGGGCTGCTAGCTTCTATGCCAAGCTTAGATAACGAGGCAGAAGAAGAGCTGGCTGCTATTCCTGGAACGCCGCCAGATTTAACGAATCCTCCAAAGGGAGATGCATTTGCAGCGCGAAATCCATACGCAATGAAAATTGATTTTGAGCAAGAGCCTCCAATGTTCAAAATATCTGATACGCACTATGCGAAAACATGGCTGTTACATCCCGATGCACCAAAAGTAGAGCCGCCTGCTTCAGTTCAGCGCCGCATGCGTAAAGTTGATAATGTATACAGTGCACCTGTACTCGCAGCGAAGGATGGTGAATAACATGACAGATAAATTATTAGAGATTAAAGGCTTAAAACAACATTTTTTCACAAGTAAAGGAACAATTAAAGCAGTTGATGGTCTGACGTTTGACATCTTCCGCGGAGAAACATTAGGGCTTGTAGGTGAATCCGGTTGCGGCAAGTCAACGACAGGCAGAACAATTATTCGTTTATACGACGCTACTAGCGGTGAGGTGCTATTTAATGGCGAAAATGTACATGGTCGCAAATCTCGCTCAGAGCTTAAAAAATTCAATCGTAAAATGCAAATGATTTTCCAAGATCCATATGCGTCGCTTAACCCTCGTATGACCGTAGCAGATATCATCGCAGAGGGCATTGACATTCACGGTTTAGCTAAGACGAAAAAGGATCGTATGGCAAAGGTTCACGAGCTTCTTGAAACAGTGGGGCTTAACAAAGAACATGCAAATCGCTATCCACATGAGTTTAGTGGCGGGCAGCGTCAGCGTATCGGTATCGCAAGAGCACTGGCAGTAGAACCTGATTTTATCATCGCAGATGAACCAATCTCAGCTTTGGACGTATCTATACAAGCTCAAGTTGTTAACTTAATGAAGAAGTTACAGCGTGAACGTGGACTAACATATTTATTTATTGCCCATGATTTGTCAATGGTAAAATACATCAGTGACCGCATCGGCGTTATGTACAGAGGTAAGATTGTAGAGCTTGCACCAAGTGATGAACTTTATCGAAACCCTGTTCATCCATATACAAAAGCGTTGCTTTCAGCTATTCCGCTTCCCGATCCTGACAGTGAAAAAACACGTCAGCGCAAAATTTATGATCAAAGTATCCATAACTATAACGGTGAAGAACCGGAGCTTAGAGAAGTATCTCCAGGTCACTACGTGTCTTGTTCTCAAGCAGAGTTTGCCACATATACAACATAACAAAAACGATCTCACAACGAGGTCGTTTTTTATGTAGTTATCAAAGAACACTAAGCTTCAAGTTGCAAAAAACATGTAAGAACAAGTAACATTAGCGCTTTACAGGTATTATACAGTAAAGGATTGAAAAATACTATTGAAAATTTTCAGAATTTTATATTTAAGACAAAATATCTATGTATAAACCTTATAACTAAAGGAATATAAGTGATTAATAATGTTTTGTGTTGAATAATAATTCAAAAAAACAAAAAGAAGGTAGAAACATGTCTACCTTCTTTTTATAAATCTGCTAAGATATCGCCGTCTTTACGATTTTTGTCAATTTTTAATACTTGATCTGCCGGCTGATAAGACGCACCATATATTTCTTTGTCTTTGTACGTATGAATTAACTCGTACGTGTTTTTCATTTTATTTAAAATGCTTTCCTCTGTTTCAGAGGTAGGAGACCAATATAGAATTTCCATCTGGTTAATTTCATTTGTAGCTAATGACCGGCGGTTATAGCCAATTGTTTGAGCATGCCTAAAGTCTGCACGTTTATAAAAATGCAGTCGTTTTGCTGAGTCTGAATCTTTATAGTCTACAGGCTCTACTTCTAAAATAATTGGTTTGTTATGCTGTTTTAACTCATCAATTAATTTACCGCCAAGCCCTTGACCTCGAGCGTCTTTTGAAACAAAGAGGTAATCAATAAAGATAAATTGGTCTGTTTCCACGTACATTAATACGTGGTGAGGTCCTTCATTTTTATGATAAATATCGCTGCGTTCTTGTAAAAGCGTTTCGATATGCTTCTTTGATTTCATTTCTTCAATGGGAAAATATTGACTTAGTTTTTCATACCAATTCATAGCACCCTCCTACTGATCTTTTCATGATGATATTCATAATAGTGTTTAAACAGCTATCTTATCTTTACCCTTTTTAGGGAAAAGTAAGCATCTATAATTGAAAATATGGAAGAATAAACGAACGATTATTCTTAATAGTTAGAAAATTATAGCGTGGTAAGAACATATAATGTAAAAAATGGTTTTTATTATATTTCGAGCGTAAGTTTATTTGTGGAAATCACAAAAAACTATCGCATTTTTTGTGATTTTTGATAAAATGAACAAAGTGAAGTTTTTTTAATATTGTATTTTATAGATGAGATAGCGGTAAAAGTGCAGGTGTGAAACTTGCAATATCAGATTTTTAGTACATATACTGCCTAGAATTATTTGGCTGAAAAATAAGTTAATACTATACAGGTAGCCGCTATCGCTATTAAATGAAATGGATATGTTAGGAGAGAGAATTATGCAAGGGAACACGCAAGAAAAAGAATTAAGCCGTGGACTTGAGGAAAGACATATTAGCTTAATGTCTTTAGGTGCAGCTATCGGAGTTGGATTGTTTTTAGGTTCTGCATCCGCTATTCGGTTAGCGGGTCCTGGTATTCTTATCATGTATGGAATCAGTGGTCTTATTATGTTTTTTATTATGAGAGCGTTAGGTGAAATGGCAGTACAAAATCCAGTAGCCGGTTCTTTTAGTAAGTATGCTAACGATTATTTAGGGCCACTTGCCGGTTATTTAACAGGCTGGAACTACTGGTTTATGTGGATTATTACATGTATGGCTGAAATTACAGCTGTTGGAGTATATATGGAGTTTTGGTTCCCAGGTGTACCTCAGTGGATATGGGCACTTGCAGCACTCGTTATCATGACAGGGGTTAACTTTTTAGCTGTAAAAGCATATGGCGAACTAGAGTTTTGGTTTTCTCTTATTAAAGTAGTAACGATTATCCTTATGATTGTGCTGGGACTAGGCATGATTATCTTTGGAATTGGAAATGGCGGTATTGCAACAGGAATCAGTAATTTATGGAGTCACGGAGGTTTTTTCCCGAATGGCATGAAGGGTGTTCTTTTATCACTTCAAATGGTTATGTTTGCTTACCTTGGTATTGAAATGATTGGGGTAACAGCAGGAGAGGTGAAAAATCCGGAAAAAACACTAACAAAAGCAATTGATAATGTACTGTGGAGAATTTTGATTTTTTACATCGGAGCTTTGTTTGTTATTATGTCTATTTATCCTTGGCCAGAGATCGGAACACAAGGAAGCCCATTTGTTTTAACATTTGATAAAGCTGGAATTCCCGCTGCAGCAGGGATTATAAACTTTGTAGTGTTAACAGCGGCTTTATCTTCTTGTAACAGTGGAATTTTTAGTACAGGCCGTATGTTATTTAATTTAGCTCAGCACGGGGAAGCACCAAAACGCTATGCCAACTTAACAAAAGGCGGCGTGCCTGGTGCAGCAGTTATTGCTTCAGCTGTTGTACTGCTACTGGGAGTTGGCTTAAACTATGTTGTTCCTGATAAAGTGTTCACCTGGGTGACAAGTATTGCTACTATTGGAGCGATTTGGACATGGGGAATTATTTTACTTTCTCAAATTCGCTTCCGCAGAGGATTAAGCGATCAGCAAGTACGTGATTTAAAATATAAGCTTCCGTTTTTTCCGTATACGTCGTATCTCGCTCTTGCTTTCTTAGCGGGAGTAGTAGTGGTGATGGGTTTTTCCTCTGATACAAGAATAGCCCTTATTGTAGGTCCGATATGGTTTGTTTTATTGGTTGTTGTCTACTATTCAAAAGGTTTTCATAAAAGATAAAAAATGAGGCTCGGACAAAAGTAGTTTCATTGAAGGAAAATCCGAACGAGTTGAATTCTTGATTAAGAATCCAACTCGTTCGGATTTTTTTATGGTGATGGTGAACATAAGTTTACTGTATGTAGGGCTTTTAGCTATTGATTGGAGGGAAAGGCGAAGACTCCTGGGGAAAAGCGAGACCCTGCGGGAGCGGAAGCAACGAGGAGGCTCACCGCCCGCCCGCGGAAAGCGAAGTCTTGCACGGAAATCAATAGCGGTGTAACAAGCGCGATCCATACGAGCTCATATATCCCATTTGTTCATCTTTAGATTGATGTAGTTATGTCCCAGCCGCATTTTTTTCCAAAAGAAAATGAAGGATTTATTATTTCACTTTTTGCTTTAGTGTGCTAATATATTATATTGTTAAACAAATGAAGAAACAAATAATTTTTACGTGTTAATAGATTAGCATCGAGCTTTCTATCTCAAAAGTTTAAGCTTTTAGAAAGAAAAAGGAGACACAGCAAATGAAAGATAAAAAATGGGGACTTTGGTTTTTAACAGCCTTTGTAGTTGGTAATATGGTAGGCGGCGGAGTATTTATGCTTCCTTCTAATTTAGCAAACGTATCAAGTCCAATCGGTTCAACACTTGCTTGGATTGCAACAGGTCTTGGCGTGTTCATGATTGCTCTTGTATTCGGGAACTTAGTGATGAGAAAGCCTGAATTAAAAGGAGGGCCTCAAAGTTATGCAGCGAATCTTTTTTCATCGCCTAAAGCAGGTAAAGTAGCAGGGTATAGCATGGCTTGGGGCTACTGGGCAGCCAACTGGGCTGCAACAGCATCTGTCATCATATCGTTTGCGGGATATTTAACAACGTTCTTTCCAGTAATGGAGAGTAAGGATATTTTATTTTCCGTCGGAGATTTTCAATTAGAAGCTGGAAAATTCATTACGTTTTTAGTATGCTCTATTGTCCTATGGGGAATTCAAGCTATTTTGCAGCGAGATATCAATAGCGCCGGTAATATTAACTTTATCACAACGGCAGCTAAAATTATTGGATTCGGTTTATTTATTGTTGTGGCGCTATCGCTATTTAGCGCATCCAACCTCGTCAGTACAGAATTTGTTAATTCAAAGGGTATAAATGTAGGATTGGGAAGTCAGGTCAATGGGGCAGCCATCGCTACGCTTTGGGCGTTTATCGGAATTGAATCGGCTGTACTGTTATCTAACCGTGCAAAATCACAAAAAGTAGTGAAGAAAGCAACGCTGCTTGGATTATTGATCTCGATGGTTATCTATGTGGGGATTACGCTTCTAGCTATGGGTATTCTTTCAACAGCTCAGCTTCAGCAGTCTCAAAAACCTTTGGTAGATACGTTAGAAATGGTGATTGGACATAAAGGTGCTTACGTAATGGCCATTTTAGCACTTATTTCTTTATTAGGTTCTACTGTTGGATGGATTGTGGTTAGTGCAGAAGTTCCTTATCAAGCAGCAAAATCAGGGTTGTTTCCACAGTGGTTTGCTAAAACGAATCAGAACAATAGTCCAGCCCGCTCACTAACATTAACAAATGGCTTAACACAGTTGTTTTTGTTTGCGACTATTTCAGGTACAGTTTCACAAGCCTATAATTTCGCTATCGTTGTAGCTACTCTCGCTTATTTAGTTCCTTATTTCGTGACGACAGTTTATCAATTAAAGCTTATTGTGACGGGTGAGACGTACGATATCATTAAAGGATCGCGCGTAAAAGACGGAATTATTGCCTCGTTAGCACTTATTTATTCACTTTGGGTGATTAAGACAGGGACAGCTGATTTAAAAACATTTTTCTTAGGTATTGGCTTATTTGTAATCGGGCTGTTACTGTATCCTATCTTAATGAGACGAGGAAAAAGCAGCACATCAGCTATTAAATAAATAAGAGGTTATCTCAAAAGCTTTGCAGAAAAGTCCGTTCTTCTGCAAGGCTTTTTTAGTGACTGAAAAATTTGAGGAATTTGTGAAAGAAAAAAATAATAAAAAAATGAAACTAATCTACAGGTTTATTCGTAATAGTAGTGTGGTAAATAAATAATGAAGAAAATCGGCAATGAAAATAATGACAGTGAAGGAACGAACTAATGTACTAGTTCACTTTAAAAAGTATATCATTCCGATGAAGTTTATAGTATAATGCAAATAGATATTATTTTTTAAAAGTAATTATAAAGTAGTATCGATTTTCATTATCAGTCATTAAATATTTACACTCGTTGAAGTTTGTATAAAACAACATGATTTACAGTTCATGTTTTAAATGTTATGACCGATTATGATAGAAGGAGTGAAGGAGTAAATGGTTACATTATATACATCACCAAGTTGTACATCTTGTCGTAAAGCGAAAGCTTGGTTAGAGGAAAATGATATTGGATATACAGAGCGTAATATCTTTTCAGAGCCGTTATCAATCGACGAGATTAAAGAAATTTTACGTATGACAGAAGATGGAACAGATGAAATCATTTCAACACGTTCGAAAACTTTCCAAAAACTAGACGTTCAGGTAGACGCTATGCCTTTGCAAGATTTGTATGAATTAATTCAGCAAAATCCCGGCTTATTGCGCCGTCCGATTATCATTGATGAAAAACGTCTACAAGTTGGTTACAATGAAGACGAGATCCGTCGTTTCTTACCACGTAAAGTGCGTACTTTCCAACTTCGCGAAGCTCAAAGACTTGTGAATGGTTAATTTTTATATTTGTCTGTTTAAGATTTAAATAAGAAACCAACCAAGTAACGTTTGCTTGAAGTTGGTATATAAAAAATAAGCAGCAGGGAGCCAAATGGCCTCTGCTGCTTATTTTTTGTCGAAATAGCAGGGAAAATGAAGTATATATGTAATTAGTAAAGAAAGAGAGTATCTAAACATATAAAAGTGGTGGTGAACGGATTGGAGCTTTTACAGCTAAAATATTTCCAAGTAGTTGCTAGACTAGAACATATCAGTAAAGCGGCCGAAGAGCTATATGTATCTCAGCCTGCGCTCAGCAAAACGATTTCACAGTTAGAAAAAGAGCTAGGCATTCGTTTGTTTGATCGAAACGGTAAATACATTAAATTAAATCGGTATGGTAAAGCATTCTGTGCCAAAGTAGAACTTGCTTTAAAAACATTGGAAGACGCAAAGCACGAGCTAAAGGATATGTCGAACGATCCATGTGAAGAAATTCGCCTTGTTGTATTAGCTAGTTCACATTTACTTCCAGAGCTATTAAGCAGGTTTCGTGAGCAATATCCTCAGGTGCGTTTTCGACTGATGCAGCACTTGACTAATAGCTATTCACAGCCTGATTTTGATTTATGTATTTCAGCTTTTCCATTAACAACCCGTCAGATCGAACATACTACTTTGCTTCGTGAATCGATTTTGCTTGCAGTGCCTCTTGATCATCCTTTAGCCAAGAAATCACGTGTAAAGTTAAATGAACTTAAAAATGAGAAATTCATTGTGCTAAAGAAAGGGAAAGAGCTAAGGAAAATAACGGATGTAATTTGTAAGGAACAGAATTTTGTACCTCAAATTACGTTTGAAAGCGATGATCCAGCCACAGTGAGAGGTTTGATTAGAGCGAAGCAAGGAATAGGTTTTATTCCTGAAGTAACTTGGGGAGGTTCTACAGGAAAAGATGTAAAACTGCTGAAAATTGAAGAGGAAACATTTGAACGTACTATCTTTTTAGCTTGGAACAATGGAGGCTACGTGACGGATTTACAACAAATCTTCAGGCAGTTTGTGATCGATTATTTTAAACATTTACCCTCCGGTATGTCTCATGAATACATATAAAAATCATGACTAAATGTCATGATTTTTATTTCTTTTTCGAATAAATCTAAAGTAAACAGTAGAGAAAAACTGCATTATGTCATTTTTGATATAAGTATATAACTAAAAATGCATAGGTTATTCAACTTTTTTCCTTTACACTATTTTTAAACTGTAAAGCAAACGCTTTCAATAACGGAGTGGGGAGGAAGTAATATGATAATCTTCGGTGTAGCGCTGCTATCTATTTGCATGTTGATAGGGGTAATTGTAGGGGACGCATTAGGAGGGCTGATGGGAGTAGAAGCCAACGTTGGGGGAGTAGGGGTATCCATGCTTCTTCTTGTACTAGCGGTGGATTATTTAAAGAAGAAAAATAAGCTCCAAGTAAAATCCGAAGAAGGTATTGCTTTTTGGGGAGGTATTTATATTCCTATCGTGGTAGCAATGTCTGCACAGCAAAATGTTGTAGCTGCTCTTGATGGAGGAGGTATGGCGCTTCTTGCAGGGGTGGTAGTAGTCGTATTAGGCTTTTTATCCATACCATTTATCAGCAGAATAGGAGAGAAAGCGAAGGTGAAAGAACAAGAAATAGAGCTTTCTATTTTACCTAAGGAGCAGATAAAATGATGAATATGATCAAAGAAGGATTAGAAAATAATGGGCTGATTACGGCATTTGCTATTATTGGGATTGTCATGTATATTGCTTATTTTTTATCAGATAAATTAACAAAAGGAAGAGTTCACGGATCTGCTATTGCTATTATGTTTGGACTAATCCTTGCTTATATCGGTGGAGTGAACACAGGAGGAGAGAAAGGAATTTCTGATATACAGTTATTTTCAGGAATTGGTTTAATGGGCGGAGGGATGCTGCGAGATTTTGCCATTATTGCTACTGCGTTCGGCGCGAATTTTAGCGAAGTCAAAAAAACGGGAATCAGCGGGATTACGGCCTTGTTTTTTGGGGTTTTCTATTCCTTTGTAATAGGTGTAATTATTGCTCTTTGTTTTGGATATAGAGATCCCGTTGCTTTGACCACAATCGGAGGAGGAGCCGTGACCTATATTGTGGGGCCGGTTTCTGGAACTGCGATTGGAGCCTCTTCTGATATTATCGCGTTAAGTATAGCTGTAGGATTAATTAAATCCATTTCAGTTATGATTTTGACACCGATATTTGCTAAGAAAATCAAATTAAACAACCCTCGTACAGCAATGATCTATGGAGGAGTTATGGGGACGACGAGCGGTGTAGCAGCTGGTTTAGCCGCGACAGATGTAAAACTTGTACCTTACGGAGCCATGACAGCTACATTTTATACAGGTCTTGGTTGCTTACTCGTACCATCTATTCTTTTTTTACTCACAGAGATTATTTTTTAAGTGTACAAAGTGTTTTATGAATAAAAGACTGCTGTGCTCATTAAACTAAAGAAAAGGCCATACTAAATAAAAATGTTTAGTATGGCCTTTTCTTTATCATTTAGTTGAACGAAAGCTATTAACAACCATGCCGCTTATCAGCACAACAGCAATTGTTATAAACGGAATAAATGTTACTAGAGATGTATGGTCTGCAAAGAATGAATGTAAGTTCTTTTCATGTCCAATCATATTTCCAGCAGTATAAGCTAAAATAGCTGCTCCCCCATAAACGAGCAGGGGAAATCGTTCCATCAAATACAAAATGAGCTTGCTTCCCCAAACAATAATGGGGACGGATACGAGTAACCCAGTGACAACCAAGATAATATTTCCATGAGCTGCGCCTGCTACAGCTATTACATTATCTAGTCCCATTACAATATCAGCAAATACAATCGTTCTTACAGCGGCGCCTAATGTCACACCTGCACGGATTGAAGATGCATCATCACCTTCTGATACAAGAAGCTTAAAGGAAATGATCACTAATAAAAAACCGCCGATGAGCTGCAAGTAAGGAATAGTTAGTAAATAAACAGCTAAAATAGTAAGTACAATGCGAACTATCACAGCTAAGCCAGTCCCTAAAAAAATAGCTTTACTTCGCTGATATTCAGGTAAGTTACGGCTTGCTAAGGCAATAACAATAGCGTTGTCTCCACCTAATACAATATCGATACCGATAATAAGAAGAATGGAGGTTATTAATTCTAAATCCAATAGTCTTCCCTCCCAATATGTAAGGATAAGTAGCTCATATTGCTTTATCTGTGTTCATTTTTAACAAAAAGCGTTCATAGGGTAAAGAGATTATGTATATAACAAAGTAAGGTGTAAGGTGGCTATGAGTTGTCAGAGTATTTTTTATTTCCTTTCTTACGCATTTTGTCATAAAATAGATATACAAGGTTCACTCAAATAGTGTATGCTTGTATATCCCAAGTTAGAATGCTTTACAAAGTGAGAAAGTACATGTAATATTGCTTTAACACGGGGGTAAAATAGTCCCTTCATCGTTTAGGGGTAATGTTCGAAATGGCCGGATTACCTTCACTGATTTTTCCGAAGGGAGAGATGATAATGGAAATCGAACGCATTAATGAAAACACAGTAAAATTCTTTGTCACTTACGTAGATATTGAAGAACGTGGATTTGATCGCAATGAAATTTGGTTTAGCCGAGAGCGCAGTGAAGAGCTATTCTGGGAGATGATGGACGAAATTCATCAAGAAGAAGAGTTTGTAGCAGAAGGTCCTCTTTGGATTCAAGTACATGCGCTTGAGAAAGGGCTAGAGGTTATTGTAACAAGAGCACAAGTTTCAAAAGACGGTCAAAAGTTCGAAGTACCTGTTGGTGAAAATGATAAAATCGATATCCCTGTAGATGGAAAAATTGAAGCGTTGCTTGATCATCAAGCGAATCAAAATAAAAAAGCTGATTTTGAAGAAGAAATTATAGAAGACGAAGGGCTACAGTTCGTCGCACGCTTTCAAGACTTAGAACATTTAATTTCCTTAAGTCACCATTTAGAGTTAGATGATATCATCAACAGCATGTACGTGTTTGAAGGAAAATATTATTTATACGTTGAGTTTACAGATGATGAAGACTTTGTAGCTGAAATTGATAACATTTTAAGTATCATTTTAGAATATGCAAATGAATCAAATGTAACAGTTCATCGTTTAATGGAATATGGAAAAGAATTAATCAGTGAAAATGCACTTGAACAAGTAAAGCAGTATTTTCCTTTACGATAATAGCAGCCGATTTCATGTATATGAAATCGGTCTTTGTTTTGCCCTCTTTTTTGGAAATGCCCTCCGCTCATATCGAACAATATAGGTGGAAAAAGCAGGCGGCTGCTTCCTACACGGGAAAGTGTAGTGTTAAAATAACAAGTTTGAGAATAATAACGGTATAGAGACCTGTTATTAATGATGAAAGATTGGTTTTAGGATAGGTGAAAACAAGTTGAAAAATAGATTACAGCTTTTAATTTTTGTTATTGGTATTATTGCTTTGCTTTATTTTACAAAAGGGTATTGGGACGGTAAATTTATTGGCGTGCTAAGTATCTTAATTACGATTAGTGTTGTTTTCATCGGTCTTGTTATTTCATTAGAAAACCGTCATCCAACTCAAACGCTAACGTGGCTCGTAGTATTAGGCGGTTTCCCGGTAATAGGGTTCTTTTTTTATTTGTTATTTGGGCGCAATACGCGAAAACGGCGTTTATTTGCTAAAAAAGCAAAGCTGGATGAACAGGTGCTTTTAAAGATGGAAAGAGATTCGGGTATATTAGAAAATCACTTTGAACAGTTGGGCACCAGTAGAAAGCAAATGCTGAAGCTAGCCGTCAGGCTTGGCAAGAGTCCAATTTCTTTTTCATCAGATACGCGCGCATTGACGAATGGAAAAGAGACGTTTCACGAAATTATGGAATCATTAAAGCATGCAAGGCATCATATCCACTTAGAGTATTACATCGTACGACATGATCACTTAGGAGAACAAATTAAAGATATTTTAATTCAGAAGGTACAAGAAGGAGTTTATGTACGTTTCTTGTATGATGCCGTGGGCAGTTTTCAGCTTTCACCACATTATATTCACGAGTTAAGAAACGCGGGCGTAGAAATGATTCCGTTCTTGCCGGTCAGACTTCCATTTCTCAATAATAAAATCAACTTCCGTAATCATCGTAAAATTGTAGTCATTGATGGAACAATTGGATTTGTAGGAGGTTTGAACATTGGTGATGAATATCTCGGGAAAAGTCGGCATTTTGGCTTTTGGAGAGATACCCATTTGATGGTGAAGGGTGAGGCAGTCCGTTCATTGCAGCTTATTTTCTTGCAAGACTGGTATTATATGACAGGTCAGACGATGCTTACTCAAACGTATCTATCGCCGGATTTAATTGACATTGATATGGAAAAGTGCGGCGGTGTTCAAATGATTGCTGGCGGACCAGACCGTGAGTGGGAAATTATCAAACACTTATTTTTTTCGATGATTACGTCTGCGAAAGAGTCCATTTGGATTGCTTCTCCTTACTTCATACCTGATGAAGATATTTTTACTTCCCTCAAAGTAGCTGCTCTAAGCGGTATAGATGTAAGGCTTCTTGTACCTCAGAAGCCCGATAAAAAAATTGTTTTTCATGCATCACGCTCTTATTTTCCGGAGCTGCTAGAAGCAGGTGTGAAAATTTACGAGTATAAAAAAGGATTTATGCATAGCAAGATTGTGATTGTTGATAGAGAAATTGCCTCTATTGGAACAGCTAACATGGACATGAGAAGCTTTCATTTGAATTTTGAAGTAAATGCTTTTTTATATCGCACAGCTAGTACTCAAAAGCTCGTATATGAATATATGCAAGATTTAGAAGAAACGAGTGAGCTTCACTTTAAAGACTTTGAAAAGCGGCCATTTATACAGCGGCTATTTGAATCAACAGCCCGTTTGCTTTCACCGCTATTATAATCGCTGTAAACCACATTGCGTATGCTGTAATGTGGTTTTTTTCTGAAAGAAAAGGGTTTAGTAGAAAGGTGTCGAATACAAGGATATAGCTTGCTACTATAGGAAGGAGAAATGTACGATTGTTAGTTGCCCAAACAGAAGAAGGCCTCATTTCACTAGCTCAGCGCTTTTCGCTTGAACAGCTTAAGCTGTGGAAAAAAGAAAAGCAGTTCTACTGTCCCTCTTGTCAATCCCCTGTACAGTTAAAGGTAGGTACAAAAAAAATCCCTCATTTTGCTCACCTGAAAAAAACGTGCGTCGCTCAGCATGAAGGTGAAACAGATTATCATCTCGACGGAAAACGAAAGCTGTTTCACTGGTTTAGTTCTCATCTTGAAGTCGAGTTAGAAAGTTATCTTCCTGACATCATGCAGCGTCCAGATCTTCTTGTAGATACGCCCTCGCAAAAATATGCAATCGAATTTCAATGTGCTTCCTTATCTTCCTCAGTGCTAACCAAACGTTCTATTCATTATGAGAAAGGAAATTATATGCCCCTTTGGATTATGGGGGCAAAAAGAATGAAGCGCTTATCCACTTATATGTATCAACTTTCTTTTCAAGAGTGGCAGTTTCTTACTCTTTCCGATTATACGCCCACACTTCTTTATTTTTCACCTTCTACTAATCAACTGTTGAAACTTGAACATCTTATTCCTTTTTCATCTCAGATTTGTTATGCACAGCTTGTCGTGCTCTCTCCTCACGAGCATACCTTTCATGATCTTTTTTCTACACATACACAACCTCAATTTTTCTCTTCATGGATAAAGAAAAAGAAGGCATGGAGAACGCATTATATCCTCTATCCTAATCAGAAGCTTCAGCCTTTTTTACACGCTCTTTATGAAAATAATATTCCTCCCTCTCATATTCCAGCAGAAGCAGGCATGCCGCTGCCTTCTTTATACATGGTTGAAACGTCTGCTACTATATGGCAAACGTGGCTGCTTCTTGATTTAATGCAGCAGAAGCAAGTAGGGGATTTAGTTACAGAAAAAGAGTTATGCCGGCTATGGCTCTACAGAATTCATAAAAGGCATATTGTATTTCGGTCTTTGCCCATGGCCCCTGTTGCTGTGGAACAGCCCCTGTTTGAGTATATAGAGGTATTATGCCGGCTAGGGATGCTAACGTATATAACTTCTGGGGTATACAAAATCAGAAGGCCCTACACGATTCCAAAGCAAACATCTGATGCTTTTTTAGAAGATGGACAAATGATGAAAAGGTGGTTAAATCAAGCAAAAGAAGTGACATAATCACTGAAAATCAGTACGCTTAAGAAAGAATCCTTTTTTCAAAAGCGTACTGACTTTTGATTAATTCTTTTAAAACAACATACAATAACGAAAGAAATAAAAAGGATTCGCCTTAGAAAAAGCGAAAAGTTATAGACAAGTAGAAAAAGATGGAGGGATGACCATGAGTGAACAATCAAAAGTAAAAAAGTTACCAAGTAGAAGCGAGATAAAAGTAGAAGATACGTGGAAACTAGAGGATATTTTTGCTTCAGATGACGCATGGGAAAAAGAATTTGAAGAAGTAAAAGCTCTTATTCCGCAAATGGAAAAATTCAAAGGGAAACTTGGAGAGTCCGCTCAAACTTTATACGACGCTCTTCAAGAGCAAGACGAGCTCACAATGCGCGTTAGTAAACTTTATACATATGCTCATATGCGCTACGATCAAGATACCACTAACTCTTTTTATCAAGGGTTAAATGATCGTATCAAAACACTTTATACCCAAATTGCAAGTGCATTATCGTATGTAACACCAGAAATTTTGTCTATTGAAGAATCAAAAATTAAACAATACATGGCGGAACATAAAGAGCTAAAGTTATATGCTCATGCATTAGATGAAATTACTCGCGAGCGTCCGCACATTTTATCAGAAAGCGAAGAAGCGCTTCTTGCTCAGGCTTCTGAAGTGCTAGGATCTTCAAGCAACACGTTTGGAATGTTAAACAATGCAGATTTAGAATTTCCTTCCATTAAAGATGAAAATGGAGAAGAAGTAGAAATTACGCACGGCCGCTATATTCGTTTCCTAGAAAGCAGCGATCGCCGCGTACGAGAAGAAGCGTTTAAAGCGGTGTACGAAACGTACGGTAAATTTAAAAATACGTTTGCAAGTACGTTAAGCGGCACGGTGAAGAAAGATAATTTTAGCGCCCGCGTTCGTCACTATAATTCAGCTCGTCACTCAGCTCTTAGCACAAATAACATTCCAGAAGAAGTATACGATAACTTAGTTAAAACAGTGAACGATAATTTGCATTTATTGCATCGATATATTGATTTACGTAAGAAAGTATTGGGAATTGAAGAGCTTCATATGTATGATCTCTATACGCCTTTAGTAAAAGACGTAAAAATGGAAGTAACCTATGAAGAAGCAAAAGATTATATTTTAAAAGGCCTGAAACCACTAGGTGAAGACTACCTTAACGTGTTAAAAGAAGGATTTGAAAACCGTTGGGTAGACGTTCATGAGAACAAAGGCAAGCGAAGCGGTGCTTATTCTTCAGGAACGTACGGCACCAATCCTTATATCTTAATGAACTGGCAGGATAATGTAAATAACTTGTTTACACTAGCCCATGAATTTGGCCATTCTGTACACAGTTATTACACAAGAAAAACGCAGCCATATCCTTACGGAGATTATTCAATCTTTGTGGCAGAAGTAGCTTCAACGTGTAATGAAGCGCTTCTAAACGATTATTTACTAAAAACGATTGATGATGAAAAGCAGCGCTTGTACTTACTTAACCATTATCTGGAAGGATTCCGCGGTACGGTATTCCGTCAAACGATGTTTGCTGAATTTGAGCACGATGTGCACGTGCGTGCTCAAAACGGAGAGCCGCTTACACCTGAATTATTAACAAAATTATATTACGACTTAAATAAAAAGTATTTTGGAGACAACTTAGTAATTGACGAAGAGATTGGATTAGAATGGGCTCGTATTCCGCATTTCTACTACAATTACTACGTTTATCAATATGCTACAGGGTTCAGTGCAGCAGCGGCATTAAGCAAGCAAATCCTTGAAGAAGGAGATGCAGCTGTTGAGCGATATGTAGGTTTCTTAAAGTCAGGAAGCTCTGATTATCCAATTGAAGTGTTGAAAAAAGCAGGAGTAGACATGACAACATCTCAGCCTATTGAAGAAGCGCTAGCCGTATTTGAAGAGAAATTAACGGAAATGGAACGTTTATTAAATCAATAAAATTAAAATGAAGCAGGAGCTGTATCCTGCTTCATTTTTTAAATCCTCGAAATTTGTTGTGATTGTTAAGCAATGTAAAAATAATAAGGATAGCTAAAAATAAGAGAGGGCCTGCGATAATGAGAGGAACAAGCTGCATAAGAGATAAAATATAGAATAAAAAAGAAACCAAAAGAATAACAACCCCTAGAGTAATTCCAGCAATTTTCATAGTTAACACCTCTATTAAAAGCATAATTGGTTGTACTATATGAGTGAATCTGGCTGTTTATGAAGTTTTTTTATAAAAAAGTGAATAAAATTGAAAAAAGGGGTTGCCAAAAGTCGACATAATTTGCTATAGTATTAATCGTGAAGTTTATCACAAAACAAACATATACCCCTTTGTTTGACCGTGAAAAATTTCTCCCATCCCCTTGTTGTCTTAAGACAAACGAAAAGACTTGGCGAAAGCCAAGTCTTTTTTGTTTAGTTGATGCTTAGGATAAGCATCAACATTTAATGATTAACAGCTCTTTTCAGTACTTCTCCAAAAGGTGCCGTATTTGACAGGAACTCTCTCAACCACTTGCTGAAGCTGAAGTTTTTTCAATTCTTTTTCAGCCTCTTCTAATGATAAACCATACACAACTGCAACTTCTTTTGAAGCAACAAATTGAAAATAGCTTAAAAATGAACGAAGAGGCGGAAGACAAGCTGGATCTGGGTCAATTTCTAACATCTCTTTAATGATGTGTACATATGTTTCGTACGAATAGTATCCTGATATCTTAATGCCTTCTTCTTCAACTTTTTCGTTGAAGAACACAAGAGTTGGAATCTCATCGACATCCATTTCCGACGTGATTTTTAAATCACATTGAAAGGCCTTCGCAGCGTAATCTGAATGCAAATCTTTTACAAATTCATTAACATCTAGCCCCACATGTTTTGCACATTGTATTAAGACAGATTCTTCCGTAACATTTTGTTTTTCTAAAAATACTACTTCTTGAAGTCTTCTCAAAAAGCGAATGCCCTGTTTCTTTCCTTGCAGACCGGCCGCTTTAATCGCAATTGATGCAGCGTAAGGAGTATCGATTGGGTTTTCAAGCCACAGATTGCCGTCACATGACATACCGGAGCGGCTTCCAGTTTTCTCCCACGATTTTGCAATATGTTCAAATTTCTGCTGTGCTCCAATATTTAATTGCTGTAAGTTTCCGCCAAGCACATGCTTGAGGGATAACAGCTGACCATATTCTATTTGTAACTTCTTTAGAATAGGCTCGAGTGCCCAGCATTCCGGGCAAAGAGGGTCAACAAATACATAGATTTCAAGCGGTTTTTTATTTGAACCTTGACAAAGCTGATGCAAGGATGGGTATTGGCTATTTAGATTACTCAATGTGAAAATCCTTTCTCATCTGTCTGTTCCGGTGAATTAATCATGTGTTGGGCAGTTAAAATAAGACGATGATAAAGTTCATCTCTCTCAGGGCCTTCTAAATTAATTTCGTCCATTGCTTCATGCATACACGTCAGCCAGGCTTTGGCTCTTGACGGTGTAATTTCAAAAGGAAGATGCCTAGCTCTCAGCATAGGGTGACCATGCTCTTCAGTGTATAACGAAGGCCCTCCTAAATATTGTGTCAGAAATTGCTTTTGCTTTCGTGCTGTTTCTGTTAAATCATCAGGAAAAATTGGCGCGAGCTCAGGATGTTGTCCAACGCGTGTATAAAAAGCATCAACAAGTTTTGAAATCGTATGTTCACCGCCTAATAATTCGTAAGGGGAGTGGATTTTTTCTCTCATGTTGATAACTCCTTTGTTATAAGAAATATACGTCTTAACTCTTTGGTGTTTTTTACTTTCCTTAATTTTAGCAGTGTCATTTCGTTAACTCAAACTATCCGCTTACTTCTTCTACTGGAAAAGAGATAAAGTGGAATTCTACATAAGAAAAGTCTATGATGCTGTGGCGAATCACTAATTATGAGAAACAAAGGAATACTTTCACAAACATTTCCTTCTATTTATATAGTGTAACCTCGACAAACTACAGCCATTCCATGTTCGAGTGGCGAATGATTTTGTTCATTTACACAAGATAAGAAGACATAATTTTATTTACATATTTTTGCGTTTCTTGAAAAGGGGGTACTCCGCCGTATTTATCGACATTACCTGGTCCAGCATTATAGGCCGCCAACGCTAATTTCACATTTCCGTTGTATTTATCTAACATTTGTCGAAGATATTTGGCTCCTCCAAATACATTTTGCTTGGAGTCGTACGGATCTTCTACACCAAGAGCTTTAGCGGTTGCTGGCATTAGCTGCATAAGCCCAGCCGCTCCTACAGAACTTTTGGCAGATGGATTAAAGTTTGATTCTTGTTTAATAACAGAACAAATAAGTTTAGAATCCAGCTGGTAGCGTGCAGCTGCTTCTGTAATTATCGTTTGTACATCCTGAGAACTGGTCTTTGCCGTTTCATTTTTTTGTGCAGGTAAGGCAGCATTTGAAGCCGCTGCCTTACTTGAGGAAGAAACAGATGGCTCGGACTGCATTTGAACCGCCGTAAATGGAAACATCTGCGCTGCCTTCAAGTAAAGATTGGTACTCATTTGAGGCTCTTGATTGACGTAGTCTTGAAAAAGCTGAGCAAATACAGAGAGTAAAGTTGTACCAAGCATCACGTTAGCTGTTGGCATCTGGTTGTTAACTGAAAATGGCTAAGTTCCAGGAAATTGAACGGAAGACATGTAATTGTTAATATTCATGCTCATGAATTTATTCTCCATCCATTAACGTATACTTTCGCTTGTAAAACCGTCGAATTTTGTTTTCCGTTGGTTTCTTTTTAATATCAAGCTCCGTAAGCAATTGCTCAAAATATTTTGCTCCTTCATTGGCATCGGTTACTTCGTATTCAAGTTCATAATCCTCAGCACCTAGATAAAAGCTATGATCGAGTACAAGTAACCCGTTTTTATATGGAATTTCTGCTCGACTTGTACGCAAAGTGCCAAAATAAGTTAGCGCATGGCTATCGACTTGTAAATCAGTAATAAGCTGTTGAATTGTTGACGGAATCTTGGCGCTGCCATCTCGCAATTCTTTAGCTTGTTCATTTGTTAATGCTTCATGTGTTTCTAAAAGACCCTCTTGATGAGGCTGTTTGAGCGTGAGAACGGACTTATCTTTTTTGCTTCGAATTCGCAGGGCAGCCCCGCAGTCTTTTAATGAGAAAGCAGGTGTATCAAAATAGTGGTTTTCTTGAGAAACAAACTGATCTTCAGTTAGTTGAAAGTGTGAGCGGAGACGATCAAACTCTTCTTTCGTTACTATATTTTTAAATTCAATTTCAATTTCTTGTTTCAATGAAATCATCCTTTTAATTTAGGTCTTTTGGTAAGGCACTTTCCATCTTAATTTATCACACTTTTTGAGACAGTCAAACTACATTTCCTAACAGGAATATCCATATGGGGAACTTGGAAAATGAAGAAATACGGATTGTTTAGGTTTTACCTTTATTAAACGTTCCTGGAATGTGTTAAAATAGTAACGAATTGTATAGTTGGAAGGAGTTTATTTATGCACAATCGAATTGACATCACTACCTGTGTGATGAAATCAAATGAATTACATTTAAAAGCAGACCCTATTGAGACGAAAATTGAACAATTGGAAGATACAAAACAAATGCTTGTTGACTCAGATAACATGTCATTTGTATATGTTGTAGATATTAATGATCAATTTATGTATGTTGGCCTTAGTGATAATATTTGGGCAAATTTAAAGCACGTCTTACATAAAGATATGAAAGTATTTTTAGAAATTAATAAGAAAGTAATTGAGCTATCAGCCGTTAAAGAAGAGCTATCTTATCTCATCAGTAACATCGAAGGAAATGTGAATTATGGAGACGAGATGGTAGCACGAGTAGAAGAAGTTTTTTTAGATAAAGAAAATAAGTAATAGAGAGAAAAAAGGGGGTGTTATTAATGATCAGGCATTGGGATTTATTTTTAGCACCGTATAAACAAGCCGTTGAAGAACTTAAGGTGAAATTAAAGGGAATTCGTTCACAGTATGATATGAAGTCTACGCATTCACCTATTGAATTCGTGACGGGACGAGTAAAGCCTATCGCCAGTATTTTGGATAAAGCGACTCGAAAAGGAATTTCTCTCGATCGCTTAGAGGAAGAGATGCAGGACATTGCGGGACTCCGTATGATGTGTCAATTTACGGACGATATTAAAGCGGTCGTAGAGCTCCTTCGTCAGCGAACAGACTTTGAATTGATTGAAGAAAGAGATTATATTCTTCATAAAAAAGAAAGCGGCTATCGTTCATATCATGTGGTCGTATGTTATCCTGTTCAAACAATTAAAGGTGAAAAGAAAATTTTAGTGGAAATTCAAATTCGTACACTGGCTATGAATTTTTGGGCTACAATTGAGCATTCTTTAAATTATAAGTACAGCGGGAAATTTCCTGAGAATATCAAAAAGCGACTTCAGCGTGCTTCTGAAGCGGCTACTCAGCTCGATGAAGAAATGTCTCAAATACGAGGTGAGATTCAAGAAGCTCAGGCTATTTTCTCACGAAAAAAAGAATCGGCGGAAGAATCTTAGGTATGACTCAGCAACAGCTTTGTACATTGGATGGATAGGGGGAGAGAATTAGGTGGAGAAAATAAAATTTGCTATTACATCAAAAGGCAACCAAATATCAAATACGCTTATGCAAAAAATGAAAACGTATTTATTAGATTTTCATTTAGAATATGATGAAAACCAGCCTGATATTGTAGTGTCAGTAGGAGGGGATGGAACGCTTCTCTACGCGTTTCACCGCTATCGAAACCGACTTGACAAGACGGCTTTTATTGGGGTTCATACCGGCCATTTAGGCTTTTACGCAGATTGGACACCTGATGAGATTGAGAAGCTGGTGATTGCTATTGCAAAGACACCCTATCAGACTGTAGAGTATCCACTGCTCGAAGTGATTATTCGCTACACAAACGGTGGACGTGAAGCTCGATACTTAGCTCTGAATGAATGTACGGTAAAAAGTGTAGAAGGTTCTTTAGTAATGGATGTGGAAATTAAAGGGCAGCGATTTGAGACATTCCGAGGAGACGGCCTTTGCGTATCCACTCCCTCGGGAAGTACAGCTTACAACAAATCCCTTGGAGGCGCGATTTTACATCCTTCGCTTCATGCTATTCAAATTGCTGAAATGGCTTCTATTAACAATCGAGTGTTCCGTACGATAGGTTCTCCATTGGTTCTTCCTGGACATCATACAGCGCTGTTAAAGCCTGTCAACGACGCAGACTTTCAAATTACCATTGATCATTTAACTCTTTTACATAAAGATGTAAAGTCGATTCAATTTCGGGTAGCAAGCGAAAAAATTCGATTTGCTCGCTTTCGTGCGTTTCCTTTCTGGCAGCGTGTCAGAGACTCTTTTGTATGTGATGATTAAAGGCAGGGAAGAGAATGAAACAAGTTTTTACGTTGAGTTGGACCGTAGATAATTCTTTCGAGGGTGTAGCGGTTCGTGAATTTTTAAAAGAACATGATATTTCCAAAGCTTCTCTGACGGACATTAAGTTCAGAGGAGGAGCAATTGAAGTAAATGGAAAGCATGCAACGGTTCGATATATTCTGCAAAAAGGTGACGAAATCAAGGTGGCGTTTCCACCAGAAAAAGCAAGTGAAAGTCTTCTTCCTAAAGCTATACCTTTGGATATTGTATACGAAGATGAGTATATATTAGTTTTGAATAAGCAGCCAAACATGCCAAGTATACCTTCTCGAGAACATCTAACGTGGTCACTAAGTAATGCTGTGCTCTATTATTATGAGAAAAATAACATTAACTCGACTGTTCATCTTGTAAATAGGTTGGATCGAGACACATCTGGGCTGCTTATTGTCGCTAAACATAGGCACGTTCATTACTTATTCTCTAAAGCACAAAAAGAACATGAAATTAAACGCGTGTACCGAGCTTTTGTTCATGGTAAGCTTGTTGGCAAAGAAACGATAGAGGCACCGATTGGCCGAAAAGAGTCAAGTATCATCGAACGGGAAGTAAGAGAAGATGGGCAGTTTGCTATTACACACTATACGGCGCTTCGTCAGTATTCTTCTTTTACAGAAGTTGCTCTTTCGCTTGAGACGGGGAGAACTCACCAAATTCGTGTTCATATGGCTTATAAAGGATATCCACTGCTTGGAGATACCTTATATGGCGGAACGAATCATCTTATTTCTCGTCAAGCTCTTCACAGCTATGAGCTCACTTTTTTTCATCCTTTTTTACAAAAAACTTTGTCTTTTACAGCACCTTTGCCGCCAGATATGCAGAAACTTCAAATCGTAAAAGAAAGTCGCTTTTTTTAATGAAAAGCGACTTTCTTTTTACACGAAGTGATTAAATTTTTCCTCTACATAAGGCATAGATGAAGGCACCGATATAATATTCCTTTCAGGATACTGAAACGCCGTTAAAGCCCCTCCAAAAACTGCGCCTGTATCAATATTAATGGTATTATGGATTTCTCTGGCTTTTACTACGGGTGTATGCCCATACACGATAAAAGGTTTTCCGTTATAATGTTTGGCCCAATCTCGTCGGACAGGCATGCCGTTTAGATGTTTTTCACCCGTAATGTCTCCGTATAGCACAAAGGTTTTTACTTTTTTATCCGTTCTGCCGATGTATTCAGCTTTAAGACCGGCGTGAGCAATAATTAATTGGTTTTGATCAAGCTGCACATATAGAGGTGATTGTTCATAAAGCTCAATGAACTTTTTTTTAATGAATTTCTGTTCTCTTGAAGGTAAAGCTTCGTACTCGGCAACGGTCGTTTCTAACCCATGAGTAATTTGCACTTTGTTACCGCAAAAGAAGCGATATAGCTTATTGCAGTGATTGCCTGGACAGTAGTAAGCTTGCTGATGCTTTATTACAAGTGACCATACGAGCTCAATCACTTTTAGTGAATGAGGTCCTCGGTCTGTTAAATCACCTACAAATCCAAGGCGCCGTCCGTCAGAGTGGACAGGAATCCCGTCTTGCCACTCATACCCAAGTTTTTCTGTTAACGCTTTTAATTCATCATAGCACCCATGGATATCGCCTATTATATCTATTTTCATCTTTTATCCACATCCTTAAAAGGTTTTTCCTTTGACGATATAAAATTACCCTTATATGGAGCAAACTATGTGTAGAACTTATATATTATTGGGAAAAGAGTAAAGAGCTGTGAGTTGAAAAAAAACAAAATTCATCATAAAGTTAAATGAGTTTTGTGCGACAGGGAGGTTGAAGACATGACAGATTCAATTGAAAAAGAAGAAAAGGCATGGTTCGCCGAACATTTATTATCACTTTTAGAAAAAAATGAAATCGATGCATTTCGTGAAGAATTTTTACATATGCATACGTATGACCAAGCTCAATTTTTTGAAGAATTAGATGAGCCTTCTAGATTTGCGCTGTACGAGATGTTATCTCCGGAAGAAATGGCGGATATCTTTGAAAATGTAGAGATACGAGAAGAAGATTATCAAGAAATTCTCTCAGAGATGCATCCCAATTTTGCAGCAGACATGCTGTCGGAAATGTCGGCGGATGATGCCGTTGACGTATTAAATGAATTGGATAAAGAACAAGTGGCGAGCTATTTAACGATTATGGATGAAGAAGCAGCCGATGAAATTAAAGAGTTGCTTCATTACGAGGAATATACCGCTGGAAGTATTATGACGACTGAATTTGTGGCCATTCGTGAAAATCAAACCGTACATTCAGCCATGCACATTCTACGCAGGGAGGCTCCAGAAGCGGAAACGATTTATTATGTATTTGTTATTGATGAACAAAAGCATCTAGCAGGTGTTATTTCTCTTCGTGATTTAATTATAGCAGATGAAGATACGATGATAAGCGAAGTTATGAGTGAACGAGTCGTATCCGTGTCAGTAGCAGAAGACCAAGAAGAAGTTGCGCGTATTATGCGCGATTACAACTTTCTTGCGCTTCCAGTTGTTGATTTTCAGCAGCATCTTCTCGGGATTATTACGGTTGATGATGTGATGGATGTTCTTGATGAAGAGGCATCGGATGACTATTCTAAATTAGCCGGTATTAGTGATGTAGATGATACGATTGACCACAATCCTTTAGTAGCGGCCAAAAAGAGGCTGCCTTGGCTTATTATTTTGCTGTTTTTAGGAATGATGACAGCGAGTTTAATTGGACGTTTTGAAGATACGTTGAATCAAGTAGCTATTTTAGCTGTATTTATACCTTTGATTGGCGGTATGGCTGGTAATACAGGAACACAGGCACTAGCCGTTGCGGTTCGCGGACTAGCGACGGGAGAGATCGAAGAAGAAAGCAAATTTAAGCTGTTAATCCGAGAAGCAGCTACCGGAATGATTACGGGCGCATCATGTGGACTTTTAGTTGTATTAATTGTTTATATTTGGCAAGGAGATCTTATTTTAGGCGCTTTGGTAGGCGTCTCTGTATTTTCAACATTGATTGTGGCTACATTAGCAGGAGCGTTTATCCCGCTTCTCATGCACAGGTTCAAAATTGACCCTGCAGTCGCATCAGGACCATTTATTACAACGATCAATGACCTTATCAGTATTTTAATTTACTTCGGTCTAGCGACAACATTTATGAGTTATTTAAAATAATGAAAGGACTTTAGAATTCGACATGAGTAATCATGTCGGATTTTCATTATCAGTTCATATAGTTGACAGAGAACCTTCAAGCTTTTATGATTAACCTTTAATTTTGAATACTAACGTCTTCGTTTTATAAATAGCGAAGGTAAAAGGAGGGGAATCTAATGGAACAGCACGCGTCCTTTACATCACTTGTTATCGTCATTAGTTTGGCCTTTTTAACGCCTATACTGTTGCATCGGTTTAAACTCAACATTATACCTGTAGTCGTAGCTGAAATTATTATGGGATTAATTATAGGGAAAAGTGGTTTTGACCTTGTGGAGCAGGATATGTGGCTTGAAACACTTTCCACTCTAGGCTTTATCTTTTTAATGTTTTTAAGTGGTTTAGAAATTGATTTTTCTGCTTTTGCTGGAGGAAATTCAAAAGACAAAAAGGCATCAGGAGCGAAGGTGCCAAATGCTTTTTCCATTTCTATACTAGTGTTTGCAGCTATCTTTGCGGTTTCACTATTTTTGTCCTATGTTTTTGTATGGACAGGTTTTATTGATAATGCCTTTTTGATGACGCTTATTATTTCTACCATTTCACTAGGAGTAGTAGTGCCGACATTAAAAGATGCACAGATTATGAAAAAGCCGATTGGACAAACCATTTTATTGATTGCGGTTATTGCAGACTTAGTCACGATGATTTTACTAGCCGTATTTGCTTCCGTCTATGATAAATCAGGAAATAGCAATACATGGTTGATTTTAATTTTATTTGGAGTAGGAGTGATTTTATACTTCATAGGGAAGCAGTTTAAAAACCGATCGTTTCTTGAGACAATGTCTAAAGGTACAATTCAAATCGACACGCGCGCCGTATTTGCACTCATTATCATTCTAGTGGGCCTTTCGGAGTCAATTGGTGTTGAAAACATTTTAGGCGCTTTTTTAGCAGGATCACTCGTTTCTCTACTTGCGCCTAACAAAAACTTAGTTCATAAATTAGATTCGTTTGGCTATGGATTTTTAATTCCTATCTTTTTTGTGATGGTAGGAGTGAAGCTTGATGTTTGGTCATTGTTCAGTGATAAAAAAGTGCTGATTTTAATGCCTTTATTATTCATTGCATTATTAATATCCAAGCTAGTCCCAGCGTTAATCTTAAGAAAATGGTATGATATGAAAACCGTTTTGGCATCGGGTTTTCTTTTAACATCGACTTTATCACTCGTTATTGCGGCAGCAACGGTTGGTGAAAATATTGGTGTTATTGATTCACAAATGTCCGGTGCGCTGATTTTGGTGGCGATTATTACATGTATTATTACACCTATTATCTTTAGAAAGCTGTTTCCAAAGCTAGAAATCAGTGACAGAAAGCTGAAGGTTAATATGCTCGGTGCAAATCAATTTACACTCCCGGTTATTCGAGAAATGGATCTTGATTTATATGATGTTACCATTTATCATCCTACTCAGGACAAAATTGAAAACCGTACGTCGGATTCCATTTTTAATATCGTCGACATCGATGGATATAGTAAGGAAACTTTAATGCGTATGGGGATTTTAGATGCGGATGTATTAGTTGTAACAACAGGTGAAGAAGAGAGAAATAGCGACATTGCTCTATTTGCAAAAGAGTATGGTACAGAACGGGTTATTGCCCGCGTAGAAAGTCCTGTATTAGATGAAAAGATGAAAGAAAATAACATTGAAGTTTTTTCTGTGCTGTTATCTACGACTGCATTGCTAAAAGCTTTAATCGAATCGCCAAATATTTTAAATATCTTAACGAATCAAGAAACAGCACTTTATCAAATTAATATGCGTAACCCTAAATACGAGGGGGTAGAGCTTCGTAAGTTCCCATTTACAGGAGATGTGATTTTTGTTCGAATCTTTAGAGGCAAAGATTCCATTGTACCTCATGGCGATACGGAGCTTGAATTTGATGATCGTTTGATTGTAACGGGATCTCGTTCGTATGTGAATGAATTGCGTATGCTTCTTGAATATAAAATTAGATAAAGGTATTTAGGTGGATTTAGTTTTCTACCTTATTGAATGAGAGGAAGAGGCTGGGACAAAAGTATTTTAGCTGAAGTGAAAAATGAACCATTGATCAAAATTTTTGATTAGTGGTTCGTTTTTTTTGTTATGGTGAACATAGGTTTCATCTGTTTAGTTCCTTCTAACAGTTGATTGGAGGGCAAGGCGAAGACTCCTGCGGGAAAAGCGGAACAGATGAGACCCCGCAGGAGCGCAAGCGACGAGGAGGCTCATCGGCTGCCCGCGGACAGCGAAGTCTTGCACGGAAATCAGCTACGGTGTAACAAGCGATCCATACGAGCCCATGTATCCTATTTGTGCATCTTTAGATTGAATTAATTTAGTTGTATCTCAACCTCTTTTATTGTGTTTTTTCAAATGCTGAAGACAAAAGTATAGCGCTGCTTTTGTTGTCAAAAATGCTGCCGCAAAAAAATAAACAAGTTTTTCCGTGTGCAAGCATACATTTTTAAAAGAACGATAACAAGCAATTGGAGGTATGCTTCATGACTAACTCAAAATCTAAGTCAGAAGAAAACGAGCCGCTAATGTACATTGTCCAGCCAAGCGCTACGCAAAACCAGCGTTCTATGCAATATTATTTCAGTTCAAAACAGCAAGACAATAAAGAAATAAAGAAAGAGTATGTGTTAAAAGAAGAGCCCAGCTTTTCTTCTATTCAAGAAGTTAACGAGCCTGAGGTAGAAAAAGTAGAAGAAATTAAGCAGGAAAAAGATGTAGGAATTAAGCAAGAAATTAAGCGGGAAAAAGATGTAGGAATTAGGCAAGAAATTAAGCAAGAAAAAGATGTAGAAATTAGGCAAGAAATTAAGCAGGAAAAAGTTGTAGAACATTCAATTATTCCTGTGAATATACCGCAATCAGAGACTAAAATGCCAAATAAAATGTTTCAGTCTATGACGATCAAAGAAAAAATTGAATTTCTATGCAGCTTTCCGGCTCATATGTCTCAACCTATTTGTGAAATCGTATGTCAAAACCAAAAATATATAGGAACAATTTTAGAACTCAAAGAAGGAAGTTTATACGTAAGCATCCCTCCTAATAAAGAGAAGAAAGTATTAACATTTAATGATATTCAGACCATATCCATCATTAAAATTTAAGTAACCCTAAAAGCTAACAGTGAAAAAGCATGTTAGCTTTTATTTTCATAAGCTTGTGAATGTACGGAGGAATGAAGATGACATGGATTTACCTAACGTTATTTGTCTTTGCGACGTTTCGGCTCACTCGCCTAATCGTTTTTGATAAAATTACGACTTTTATTCGTAAACCGTTTCACAAAATTGTAGAAGATCAAGATGAAGAAGGAAATAGGATAACATACTTAGAAATAAAAGGAAAAGGGCTGCAAAGATGGATTGGAGAGCTGCTCAGCTGTTATTGGTGCACGGGCATATGGTGTGCGGTAGGGATTTATTTTAGTTATGTAGCGGTCCCCCACATTGCTATTCCTATCATTACAATCTTAGCTATTGCAGGATGTGCTGGAATTGTAGAATCTTTTATGAAATAAATGGACGAGTTAAAAGACATATTGAACATCAATATGTCTTTTAGTCATTAAGGAAAATTTAGCACAACTTTATTTAACAAAGGAATGCCTTCTTGCCATTCTTCACTATAGAAAAAGCCTTCTAAAATAAATGAGGGCATATCAGAGGAAAGAGGAACAACTACTTGAAAAGAGTCAAATAGTAATTTGTCTTTTGGCTTTAATACTGTCTGCTTAATAGGTTTAATCCAATACTCACCCTCATGTTGAATTTTTTCGTTCCATTTTGGATGAGCGTAACGCCATTGTAAAGAAGAAGATGGAATACTAGAAGCTTCAATGCTTTTTTCATCAACGATCTTCCCGCTTAATGTAGACGAAGCGGCAGGCTTCATTTTTAAGCAAAGCACGGGAGAGTGTAAAGTACTGCTCGTTTGATTTTGAATAATTACATTGCCGAATATCATCAGCTCCCTTTCATGTTGTTCTGGCAGCAGTATAGAATGTTGAAAGAAACAGAGGATATCACTCTTTTCAAACCTTTCCACGGGTTTTTCTACAATTTTTTCGATCACTTTTTCCACAATCTTTTCTTCAATAGCGTGCTGTTTTCTCGATGCTTTCTCTCGAAATGCTTCGGCAATAATTTTTTGTTCGGAAAGCTCGTTTCTCAGTAAATCCAGCTCTCTTTCTAGCCCTTCAATTTCTACTTCTTTTTCAGATGTAGAAAGCGTCTCAGCGTGTTTTTTCTTCCAAAATGATGTATTTTCTTTTTCTCTCTCTAAAGCTCGTTCATAGCTTTTTAATTGGTTCTGTATGTGCCGAATTTCCGATTTATAGTGAATGAGCTTTTGTTTTAGTTGAGTTAAATCATCTTTAGGAGAAGGGGAGTTACGACTCATGTACTAGTCTCCTTTCCTGCTGAGCTATGAACCAGCCTTGTAAAACAGAGCTGCTCACAGCAGTTTTATTTATATGTATGCACAAAGCTTGTAAACGATGAAAAAAGAGGAGAAATATTCTCCTCTGAGGTTATCCAGTTAATCAAAGTCACTTTCAAAGTCACTTTCGAAGTCACTTTCAGCAGAATCACGATAAGGTCTTCCAGGGAAGATAGCTTCACACTGAGGTGGATATTCAATCGGTGAGAAACCGCTTGTAGAAATAACTTCGGGGCGAGGATAACAGAAGCTTCCTTCTACTTCAATCTTAACATCTTTTTCAATTTGCACACTTAGGCCTAACACAAGATCGAAGCTTAGCTGCTGTAAGTGAATGTCTGATAATCTAATAGAACCATCAGTTCCTTCAAAAGAATCAAGGTGTACAACAGGTTCTGTTCCTTCAGGTGCGCAAAGATAGAATGTTTGATGTATTTTCCAAGGAATAACACTAGATTCGACATCGCTGTATTTATGATGTCCACCTAAATTAATTAACCTAATTTTATAAAAACCGCTAATTGATAATTTTACTTCATGAAGAATAACAATTTCTCCGTCTGGTAAAATGACCTTCTTAGGTTTGCGACCACCTTGTGGTACAAGCTCAATTACATGATCGAGCGCCTCTTCATCTGAAACGTCTACGGGGTGTCCTTTACTATCAGTTAAAATAACTTCTACTTCTACATCATGGCCTAAATCTTCAAGCGCCTCTTCATCAAATAGTGAAGCGTCATTTGTAAAGATTTGTGGCAAAACCACTTGACGTCTGACCCAATCGTACACTTTAGGTACGCGGATACACAATGCTTCAAAATGTTCTCCCATTTTTAAACCTCCTAATTGTAATTGTCCTTCCTTTACGCTGTTCGTTACTAGGTATCGGACTACTATAGTGTATGAATGACTTGCTTTTATGTTCCTTAGTAAAAGCGGAATTTATAGCAATAATTTCTGGATGAAGCGAGCATAAAAAATGAAGGAAATAATAAACTCAATTACAGCATATTCATGTTAGTAAAAAGTGTTATTCATCTTTAATTGATTTTCAGAGGTTTGTGCATTGTTTATAATGAAGGAGTGAGCAGTATGAGTGAGGAAAAAGTGAAACAAAATATCTCTTCATTAAAGTCAGAACTGGCTTTTTATAAGGAAGAATATCAAAAGTTCAAGCATCAAGAATTTGAATATGAAGATATGAAAGAAGAGTTAGCTGAATTAAAGGAAAAGCATGAACAAGAAAAAAGAAAGCTGCAAGAAAAAATAGATTGGCTTAAGGCATGTGTCAATGAACAAAAATCAAAAAATGAACAGTCAATTGTACAGTATGATGATCATGCATCAGAAACGATTCAGGAGCTACAGAGCAGGCTGGGAGAAGTAACAGAGCAAGAAAGGGTGGAAGCACCAAGAGCAAGGAAACCCAAAAGCAGCACCGATTTATTTTTGTCCATGCAGCGTAAAATGGACAAATAAGAGAGAACGTCTTTCTTTAGTCCTGAATATAATGTTATAGATAGGATGCTGTGAAAAGGAGGGAAACATGATGTATTATCATTATAATCCTAATCAATATCCTCAGCCACTGCCTTATCATCCACAACCCATTACAAAACAATCAGTGAAGGAAGGTCAGTCTACTCCTAAGCCAGTCCAGTACCCTTCTCCAAAACAAGGTGGTTGCGGCTGTGGTTCAAAGTTACCAAAGCGATAAGCAATAGAAGCATTGTTCCTCGGACAATGCTTTTTTACATGGAGTAAAGAGAGGTGTAGATATGCCGGATTTTTTCGATGAATTTGAACGTTTTTTTGAACAACATATGATGGGAGAACATCGAAAAAGAATGAAAGAAGTAGAAAAAGCAGAAAAGCAGATGGAAGAGCAAGAGAAGAAACTGCAGCAAAATGTAAAAAGACTTAATAACAAAGATGCTGAAGATCCATTTGGACAATGAAATTTAATGCACACAGTTGAAAAGCCCATACAAAATCATTTGAGTGAACATACAGTATAGAGAGTAAAACAGAGGGGGTGTAATAATATGGGCTGCGGATTTGGCTACGGTGGTTGTGGTTACGGTGGTGGCTACGGCGGTGGTTTTGCGTTAATCGTTGTATTATTCATTCTATTAATTATTGTTGGTTGTGTTTGTTTTTATAATTAATCCCTTCTATGAATAAGGCACCGAAAAGTGCGGGTGAAGTTTCACTCGCACTTTAATTTTTATTAGATGTAAAGGGCACCATCTAGGCACATAGTGCATACGATGAAGTATAAATAAAGGAGGTCATGCAAAATGGATAATAATATGTTTAAAAATATAGAAAAGAAAACAGGCGTTAATATGAAGGATATTTTTGAACTTGCGAATTCTGTACAAAATGCTAATTTTAAAGATGAGCAAACGGTGCGTAATATTGTGAAACGAGTAGCGCAAATTGCAAATAAGCCAATTTCAAAACAAAAAGAAGAACAAATTGTTAAAGCGATTGCAAACAATAATCAATCCATTGATTTTGCAACCATCGCTAAAATGCTAAATGAGAAAAAATAATTTGATATTTTTATAAAAAGCCCTGAAACGTCAGGGCTTTTTTCCATTTATGCAATTTCATTTGTTTGAAATGTGTTAGAATCGAGATCAAATAGCTCCGGATGTGTGCTAAGTAATTAATTTCTTTAATATGATGAGCGATAGGAGGGGGAGTTGAGGTAGCTTGATTCAACCACATAAAAAACCTTTTTCTTGTGAGTCCGTACGAACAAGTTCAACCTGATTTACTTTTTTATTTAAACAATTACCCACCGTAAGTATGGTGAATGCTTGAGTGGCAGCTTTTGCATCACCAATCGCAACGGAAGCTATGCGATCACACGTATATTCGCAGGCCCTAGAGTACGCTTTTCCTAAAAAAGGAACCCAAAGAGCAGGTAGAATAAGTGAGTGGTAGAGTGTATGCTTACTTTTAATATGAACCAATTCGTGAGCAATAGTAAAAAAAGTTCTTTTTCTTGATTATCTTCAATCATTTCAACAACGTCAGAGTATAAAACGGCAAAGTGGCGTCCAAAGAAACGTGTAGCAAATGCGTTTAACAAGCCGCCTGATTGAACAATATAAATATCAGGCAGCTCTAAGTCCAGCTCTGAAGATAAATTTTTTGCCTGATGATAAGTGTGCGGGAACTGCTTCTCTGACAGTTTAATTCCATCATTGCGAATTTGAGCAATAGAGAAACCGTGGAGTACATATGTAATTAAAGGACTGATTACAAGTTATATAATAATATATAGAGGAATAAATGGAAATTAATAGGTTGATAAACTGATAAACGTACATAGAATAAAAAAATCTTTTCAGTTTCATGAATAGGCTTTGCGTTCAATAACGGAACCCCCTAAAATATAGTAGTACAGTACATAACGTAGTGTAACGCATCTACTCCTGCGGGTCGCACCTATTCCGCTTTTCCCGCAGAAGTCTTCGCTTTGCCCTCCAATCACCAGCTAGAAGCGCATACGTACATGAAACCTACGTTCACCTTGACCATAAAAAAATCCGAACGAGTCGGATTTTTGATTAAGAATCCAACTCGTTCGGATCTTCCTTCAACTAACATACTTTTGTCTCAGCCTCTTTTTTCTTTATACTTTTTTTATAAACGACTTCAGGAATCTTGAAGGATAAGCGGTTTTACCTCTTCTAGTTTGCGGAACAGATAAGTAAAGTGAATTCTGTGCACGCGTCATTGCTACATATAAAAGGCGGCGTTCTTCTTGAAGCGGCACATCATCTCCGCCTCGATAAGCTTCGAGTGCATAATCATGAGGCAATCCGCCATCTACGCTGCTCAGTACGTATACATGCTTATATTCAAGACCCTTTGCCCGGTGAATTGTGGTTAGCTGAATACTTTCATTAAATTGCTTGCTTAAAGCTTTCATCTCTGTGTTCATGGCAATCATATGATCCACATGCTCTAACAGTTCAGGGACGGTTTTGAATTTACGTGCTACAACTTTTAAATCCCGCACGTCATCCGAACCTTTTTCCATCATATTTCCTTCATTTCCGCGTTTTTTGACAAAATCATCGAATCCCATATCTTTAGAAATCGTCTCAAGTGCCAAAGAAGGAGACATTGATTTTAGCGACTTGAATAAAGGAATTACTTTCTTGAGCCGTTTTTGCTGAAACGGTTTTAAATCTTGAAGATATTCAAGTGCATCAATAAATGTACCATCATGAAGAATACTTGCTGCTTTTAAGTCATTGACGGCTGTTTTCTTTAAAAAGAGTGCGTTTACTAAATCTTGTAGCGAACTTGCGTCATTTGGATTCACGCTCAAGCGTAGAAATGAAAGTAAACTTCGAACCATTCGTCTTTTATAAAACGAATCCGCATCTTGTTCGATTGAAAATGGCAGGTTTGACTGCGATAAACGTTCAAAGATGGCGCGTGAAGAAGCGTGAGTTCGGTACAAGACCGCGAATTCAGTTGGAGAAGCCCCTTGCTTAATCTTTTCTTTCATATCCGTTACAATCATTGTTGCTTCTTCTTCTTCGTCGTATGGAAAGAAGAATGTAGGTCGCAACTCATTATCAAACTGGGCAGCCATTTCTTTTTGTCGGCGCGCTGTATTTCGTGCAATGACTTTATTAGCAGAAGAAACGATGGCGTGAGCTGAACGATAATTTTGGTTTAACGTAATAACAGTTGTATTAGAAAAATCTTTTTCAAAGTTTAAAATGAACGAAGGGTCGCTTCCACGGAAAGCGTAAATTGATTGATCATCATCTCCTACGACACACAAGTTTTTAGAGTCTTCACTTAGCATTTTCATAATTTTATATTGAACTTTATTGATATCTTGAAATTCGTCAATTAAAAAATAGCGAAACCTTTTTTGATAACGAGTTAGTAAATCGGGATTTTGTTTTAGCATTTCATAACATCCATACAGCATGTCATCAAAATCGAATAGCTGTTTTTGCTTTTTGACTTCTTCATAGCGACGATATAAAAAGTGCACATCTTGTTCCCATTTGTCCTTTGGGCGAACATCTTTCACACCAACAAGCGTGTTTTTCCAATAGCCGATTTGCTGAAGTGCCTGATCAAACGGAAAATCTTTTTCATCCACGTCGAGCTCTCTTGCTGCTTCTTTCACAATCTGTTCTTTTTGCCAATCCCATTTTAGCAGGCGGTCCATTTGCCACGCTTGAGGATTATGATGAACAATCATACGTAAGAAAATGCTGTGAAAAGTTCCAACTAGCATTTGACGAAGATGTAAGCCAGACATCTTTGGGTATGTAGCCAATCGATCTTTCATTTCTTTAGCTGATTTAGCCGTGAAAGTCACCAGCATAATGGATTTTGGATCAATTTGTTTTTCTTGTATCATATATGCGGTGCGAGCTGTTAATACACGCGTTTTTCCGCTGCCTGCACCGGCTAGAATAAGGAGCGGTCCTTCTGAATGTGTAACAGCTTTCCATTGGTTCGAATCTAATTCAATACCGCTCTCTTTAAATTCATTTAAATAAGGAGAGTCAGAGTGTTTAGGAACAGCTGGTTTTAAGTGAAAAGCAGGAACACTTGAAAAAGGTGCGGAAGACCTCCATGTCGCTTTCTCTTTTACAGTTGAACTTTTCTCACCAATAGCTCGTCCTTTAGGCATACGAAATCCATTGGTTTCTCTGTATTCAGCTGGATTTTCTTTTATTTGTTGCACAGCTGTTGTTTCTGATAGTATGTCTGAACACTCTTCTCTTTCATGGGGAACTTGAGCATGATAAAAGTAAGGAGAATGCTCAATTCCCAGATATAATTTAACTGGTTCTCCGCAGTGAGCACACGTTATTTCTCCTCGGAGACTAGCTTCATATAAATATTGAAATCGGTCTCTAGCCGTTATAGCAAGATTAAGTATCTGATTTTGATAAAGTGCACGTTGCAAAAAACATGGCCTCCTTTTTAAAACATGAATAATCAATAGTAAATAAGAGGGAGTTAACGCAAGAAGCCGCTCTCGTTCTACATCGATATAGATGTGTGTATACGCACAGTTTTTGTTTTATAGTCAAAGTCTATCATATCAAAATCACCTTTTTTTAAAAAGAGCACGGATATTTTTGGAGGGATAGGATGTAAAAAAGAGTATATATTGAATAAGACATCACATATGTTCAAAAAAGGCGGTATAGATACAAGGTGTCATCTGTTTTGAACAAGTCTAAAGTAGAGGATCTAAGTGAGCTGTTTCAATGTCGATACTTCTTGAGAAAAATACTGAGGTCTGGGAGTAGAAGGTATCTTGAAAAAGAGGAGGGTTCATATGGGATATATACTGCCCGTCACGCCTTATCAATCTATTCAATATGCAAATCGCCTTCAAAAAAATAGTGCTTCTTTTTCAAATCGTATTTGGCCTATTGAGAAAAAAAGCTTTGACGAAGAGTTTGAATCGCGTTCTCACTCAATGGAATTGACGCCAAGTTCAGTACAAAAGCGAAAAAAGCTTCAAGCAGCAGAGCGTGTATACAGCAGGCTAACAAATAAGGGCCTAGTGATTAATACACGTGTCTAATAGAAAAAATCGTGAGCGCAGCAGAATGAATGCGCTCACGATTTTTTAACAAAGTAATGAACAAGTAAAAAACATCTTAGTAAGATTCAATAAAAAGAGTACTACCCTGCTGCCATTCAGCATAAAGCACCTGTTTATAATCGGTAAATCCCTGTTTTTTCAACTGTGTCTTTAACCAGTCTTCATCAAAGCCTGACTGAATCAAGTTTTTCAAAAGCAAACGTCCATCACTGACGAAGACGATAGATAAAACAGGTTCAGAAGGAGGCAGCTGTAGATCGCTTCTTGTCGGCTTAGCATAACCAGATTTTGGCAATACACTTAGTGATCCATCTGTTTCTAAAATCGCATATTCAACTTCACGAATGGAAAATATGTCTTTTGAACGAAGCATATGAAGAAGCTGATCGATATCTAATCGATTTTTGCTAAGTTCTTTGTACGAAATTTTCCCTTTTCGAATAATAATAGATGGCCGTCCTTCTAAAAACAAACGCAGGCGAATATTTTTTTGAGTAATAACTTCGGTGACATAAATAAGCGCTCCCCAAAAGATAACAGCAAATAAAATTTTGCCTATTCCTACTTCTGAGTCATATAGCGCATTTCCTACTAACTCTCCTAATACAAGAGCAGAGATAAAATCAAAAGTGGTAAGCTGAGTGATCGTCGCTCTGCCTAAAAATTTAGTTAAAATAAACAAGCAGATAAATCCGATAAAGAGTTCTAACGCAATTCCGATAAGTTCATCCATATTTTCACCTAATTCACATGATTAGGTATTAGTATAAGCAAAGCAAAGGTTCTTATCCTTTAAAAAAGCAAAAACACCAGGTTCAATTCCTAGTGTTTTTTACTTAGTTTCTTTACCATCTCTACATGTGGAATTCCAGCATCCATAAATTCACCTGAAACCGTTACGTAGCCTAGCTTTTTATAAAATCCTTCCGCATGTGTTTGAGCATGCAGCTTAATCTTTTCAATCTCATGCTTTGATGCGAGCTCTTCTAGCTTATCCATCAAAAGCTTTCCTACACCGTCTTTTCGATAAGAAGAAAGAACGCAAATTCGTTCGGCTTTGCCATAGTCCTCTACCATACGGAAGCGTCCTGCCCCAATTGGTGCAGTTCCTTTGTATACAACTAAATGAAGGGCTTCGGAATCGTATTCATCGATTTCTTGCTCTACATCAACCTGCTGTTCTTCTACAAATACTTTTTGACGTACGAAGTAAGCATCAGAATGATCTTGTTTGTTCGTTAGTACTTTGATGTTCACGTATCTTATCCCTTTCCAAGACGAAATGTTTCAAACACAGTCCATGTTTCATTTTCAAGCTGGTACATTAAATGAAAGCGATCCACTGTTTCTTCATGAGCGACATCCACAAGTTTCAACTGGCTATACACATCTAAGTGCTCATCATCTGAAAGGCGTTGACCAATTGTAATATGTGGAATAAATGAATAGTCAGTTGGCTGTTCAAGATTGCCTTCATGAAGTTTATTGTAAAGTGACGTCAGTTCTGGCTTTTGTTCCACTTTTAAGTAAATAACATTATTGGCTGGTGAAAATGAGCTTACTTTCGTTACATTTAATGTAAATGGATTTGTTTCTTCGGCAATTTTACGCAAGTTAGCCGCAATTTCATCAATTTGGTCCTCTGTAGCTTCAAAGACTTCTTTTAATGTAAGATGAGGCGGAATTAATGAATAGTGAGAATCATAGCGTTTTCGATAAGAATTCGCTACATCTTGCAGTTTTTTAGATGGAAAAAGTACAACGCCAAATTTCATAAAAAATCCCTCCAAAGTAAGATCATAAAATATGTATAAAGCGAGCTTATTATAACAAATTTTCAAAAAATATGATATCTTTCTACTTCAACATATATTGAAGCGACCGCTTTACGTCTTTTTGCCAGTATTTCCACGTATGATTTCCATTAAATTCTTCGTAGAAAACAGAATATCCATGCAGCTTCATTTGTTCATGCAACAGGCGGTTAGGCTCAATAAAATTCAATATACCATCTTGTGTTGTTTTGACAGCCGTTTCTTCAGTTCCAATAACATGATACAAATCCAGAAGTGAAGGAGAAGCAAATGAGTTGACCGTTTGTAATACAGCATCGTTCACGAAAGGAGAATGCATAATTACTTTCCCGAACGTGTGAGGATACGCAATGGCCGTCAGCAGTGAAACTGTAGCAGCAAGCGAATCACCAATTAGAACACGTGATTTTCCCATTTGATATGTAGGATATGTTTTATCCAAAAATGGCACAAGTTCATGTGCTAAAAAGCGAATGTAAGCATCTACTTGATTTCCTTCTGGATGATACTTATCGCGTCTGTCTTCCACGCTTTTATATGGAATTCCAACAAAAATAGTACGATCGATTTCCGACTCGTTCATTAAATCATCAATTAAACGAGGTGTCCGTCCGTACATAACATAATCTTTTCCGTCTTGGGCAATAAGTAAGGAATACTTATAGAGCGTAGAATAGTTTGACGGCAAATAGACTAGTAACGTGACATCTTCTTGCAGTGCGTCACTATAAAAAGAAATTTCTTCTAACTTCCGCTTACTTTCTGACATGAATAATCGACTCCTATGCATTTGAATGAAAGCGTTACCTTTATTGTAACACATTTTCTAATAACCGTTCTTTATTTTATTGTAACGAATTTTTTAGCGAATGACGAGAAAGAGGCATGCGTCATTAAAAAAGTGCTTCAGAATCGGCTGAAGCGCTTTTAGTTAATCTAATTTTTTCATTTTTTTAAACATAGCTTTTTCTGCTTGGCTGGCTTTTTCTAGCGGCTTCTTCGTATATTCTTCTTCTTTTTCATCAATCGAAACTAATTCTGTGTCATTTTTTACATAACTTCGGATATTGCGAGCCCCGAAATAGCCGTTTACATCTTCTAAAATAGGCTTGTTTTCTTTTTGATCATAAAGAGTATATGAATTCTCTTCCTTAACGATAGCGTAGTGATTCCCTGCTAGAAGAGCTACGGCTTCTTTTTCGCTTTTTCCAAAAGTAGACATGAGAAACAGAACGATTAAGACGATAAAGAAAAGGGCTGTTGCGCCAATAAAAAATAATAATAAGCCTCTGCTAAATTTACTTTGTTTTTCTTCCACAGTAGACAAACCTCCTGATTAGATAATTTCATTATAGCAAGTAAATGTAATGAGCGCCTAAAGAGATATGTGACGAGTTTATGAATTCAGGTGAATGAAACAAAAAAGGTTTTTAGCGCCTCTCATCGAATTTAATATAAAGAGAGACAACAACTTGAAAAGGAGAGAGAGACATGACAGCAAAAAAAACCCCAACGAGCAAAGAAGTAGCAAAGGCAACATTTGATTTGCTAGAAGAGCGTGGCGTAACAGTTTTAGATATTGCTGAAATCGTGTATGATTTACAGCTTCCTTATCATCCAACTCTAACCATTCAGGAATGCGCTGAGAGCGTAGAAAGAGTACTGCAAAAGAGAGAAATTCAGCATGCGCTTCTAGTTGGAATCGAACTTGATAAGTTAGCTGAGCAAAATAAATTATCAGAACCTCTTCAAAGTATTGTAGAACAAGACGAAGGGTTGTTTGGTGTTGACGAAACGATTGCTTTAGGTGCCGTTTTAACCTATGGCAGTATCGCTGTTACGACCTTTGGTTATTTAGATAAAGTAAAAGTAGGCATTATTGAAAAGCTGGACTGTAAAAAAGAAAAAGGAGTTAATACCTTTTTAGATGATTTAGTAGCGAGCGTAGCTTCTAGTGCGGCAAGTCGTTTAGCTCACCGTCAGCGTGATGAACAAGAACAGCTGCAAGAAGGCAATCCGGCTACGTAATAAACTTCTTTTAGTATTAGTATGTATATAAGCTGCGTAAATTAACACGTCGAAATGATTTAGTCTCTTATTTGAATAACGGAGACTAGGCACGTATCACCTACGTGTCTAGTCTCCGTTAATGGAACGATTTATGGCTGTAGTGAAGTAGTCATAAGGTAGCTTAAGTTTTTCAGCCCAAGACTTTCATAAAAAGCACGTGCTTTCTCGTTAAATGCCCATACGGTAAGCTGGAGGTCATTTGCTCCTTTTTGTACAGCCCACTGCTTCGTAGCAGAAAAAAGACTTTTTCCTACGCCATAATTTTGAAAGCCTTTCTTAACGCCAAAATATTGGATGTACGCTGTGTAGGAAAGAGGAGCTAATGTGGTGGGAGGGTTATATTTTAATTCAACAACAGACACCCCGATAATTTGATTTCGATATTGAGCTACAAGAATATCAATAGTTGCATAATAAAGAGTAGCTTGATATTGTTCCGGAGATAAAACAGCCATCTGATTATCAAACATAGAAGGAAGCGCATTTGCGTGGAGTTCTAGTGATTCCCCTAATATTTTATTTACTTCTGTATAATCATCTAGTTTTGCAGTGCGATAGATAATCTCCATACACACTTCACCTACTTTTTAAAAGTTGTGCTTTATCATATGTAGCAACTTAGAAAATGTTAAATGAGAATTAAAACTTGAAAATTTTAAGCGAAGAACTGCACTAAACAGAGCATATATTCTATGCTCTGTTTGATGTTATAGTTGAAGAACATATAAGGGCGAAACATTAAATTCTAGTTTCAGCAATGGCATCGCGTACTTTTTCAAGCGAGTGTTTAGAGGCATCTTTATTCGCAATCATTACATTAACGTACAAAGCATCAATGAGGCTTAGCTGTCCAATCCTCGAAGCAAGAGCTTCAGATCGATATTCTGTTTCTTCTGAACTCGTATAAAGAGAAACATCGACATTTTGGCTTAATGGAGATTTTGGAAAACCCGTAATACCGATCGTTTTGGCACCGTTTGCTTTTGCTGTATTTAAAATATTCATCGTGTCTTTATTTGTTCCAGAATGAGAAATCACTACCGCTACATCCTGTTTCGTTAATTGAGAAGCGGACATGAGCTGGAAATGGGAATCAATAAATGCAAACGTTTTAATTCCTGTTCGAACAAATTTATGAAAAGCATCCATAGCCACTACTGAAGAGCCGCCCGTGCCATAAAACTGAACTTTATCCGCCTTCATAAGAAGTTTGACGGCTTTTTCAATAGCGTTGCTTTCTAGTATTTGTAATGTATTTTCGAGCGTTCGCACATTGGAGCGAAAGATTTTTTCAGCAATCGTTTTTTCATTATCCGTTTCAGCAATTTCCTCGTGAATCTGCTGAATAGGCGTCATAATTTCAGCAGCCAGCGCTATTTTCATCGCTTGATAGCCCTTGAAGCCAATTCGTTTACAAAAGCGAAAGACTGTTGCATCAGCTACATTTAAATCGTCTGCCACTTCGTTAATGGTACTGTGAATAATTTGTTCCGGCTGTTCTAAAATATAATTTGCTATTTTTTTCTCTTTTTCACTGAATCTAGCATAATGAGAACGAATTTTTCCTAAGCAATTTTGCGTCATAACTGATGTTCCTTTCCACGAATTTAGTAGTAAAAAGAGTATAGCACAAAAATACGAGTGAAAAAAATTTTCTTGTAAACGATTGCAAAATGAAAAATAATTCGTATAATGGAGGTAATGTGAAATTTTTTTTCAAAGGGAGTTTGTAAAATGAAAATTGGATTAATCGGTTTAGGAAAAATGGGATATAATTTATCATTAAATTTAATGGACAACCATCATGAAGTAGTAGCTTATGATGTAAATAAAGAAACGGTAGAAAAACTTTCAAACGAAGGAGCAACTGGTGCCTTTACTGTTGAAGAGTTAGTTAATGAACTTCCTCCTTCACCTAAAGTTGTATGGATTATGGTTCCGGCTGGAGAAGTAACGGAAAATGTTATTACAGAACTAAAAGAACTTCTGTCAGAAGGAGATATTATAATAGATGGAGGAAACTCTAATTATAAAGAATCTGTTCGACGTGCTCAGGATCTTCAGGAAAAAGGTATTTACTTCTTTGACGTAGGGACAAGCGGCGGAATGGAAGGCGCAAGAAACGGAGCGTGTACAATGATCGGCGGAGATGCGGAAGTATTCCGTACAATTGAACCGGTTTTTAATGATATTTGCGTAGAAAATGGATTTATGTACGCAGGTAAAAGCGGAAGCGGTCACTTTTTAAAAATGGTTCACAATGGTGTAGAATATGGAATGATGCAATCCATTGCTGAAGGATTTGAAGTTCTGGAAAAAAGTCAGTTTGATTTCGACTATGAAGCCGTAGCGCGCGTTTGGAATAACGGATCTGTTGTTCGTTCTTGGTTGATGGAACTAACGGAAAATGCGTTTTCAAAAGATCCTAAACTAGATAGTATTAAAGGAGTGATGCAGTCTTCTGGCGAAGGGAAATGGACCGTAGAGACTGCTCTTGATCTTCAAACGGCAACTCCTGTTATTGCTTTATCGCTAATGATGCGCTATCGTTCATTAGAGGAAGATACATTTACAGGAAAAGTTGTAGCAGCACTTCGAAATGAATTCGGCGGCCACGGTGTTGTAAATAAGTAAAGTAGTAAAGTAGGGGGACAGCAGCATGAGCAAAAAATATGCAATAGGTGTAGATATCGGAACAACGAGTACAAAGTCTGTATTGTTTTCAGTAGACGGTACAGTCATTGCAAATCATGGGATTGAGTATCCATTATACTCGCCGACGCCCGCGATGGCTGAGCAAGATCCTGAAGAAATTTTCCAAGCAGTTGTACGTACAATTCAAACGGTTGTAAAAACGAGCGATGTAAAACCTGAGGATATTTTATGCGTTTCATTCAGCTCAGCTATGCACAGTGTTATTGCCGTTGATCAGCAGGGAAAACCGCTGACAAAATGTATCACGTGGGCGGATAATAGAAGTGCAGAATGGACGGAAAAAATTAAAAATGAATACAATGGTCATGAGATTTATTTGCGTACGGGTACGCCTATTCATCCGATGTCGCCGCTTTCCAAGCTAACATGGCTTTCTAATGAACAGCCTGAATTAGTGAAGGGAACACATAAGTTTATTTCGATTAAAGAATATGTATTCTTCAAGTTGTTTAACGAATATGTTATCGACTATTCGATTGCATCAGCAACAGGTTTGTTTAATCTGAAAAATCTTGCGTGGGATGAAGAAGCACTTAAAGTAGCAGGTGTTACAACCGATCAGTTATCCACTCCTGTTTCAACAATGCATCAGTTAAAAGGGTTAAACCCAGCGCTTGCAGTTGACATGCACTTACTTCCAGATACGCCCTTTATTGTAGGTGCAAGTGACGGTGTATTATCAAATTTAGGCGTAAATGCAATTGAACCAGGCGTTGTTGCTGTGACAATCGGGACAAGCGGAGCTATTCGAGCAGTGACTGACAAGCCAGTAGTTGATCCCAAAGGTCGTATTTTCTGTTATGCGTTGACAGAAGACCACTGGGTAATTGGCGGCCCCGTAAATAACGGAGGTATGATTTTCAGATGGGCTCGCGATCAGTTTGGAGCGTCGGAAGTAGAAACAGCTAAACGTCTTGGAAAAGATCCGTATGAAGTATTAACGGATATTGCGGCTTTAGTGAAACCGGGAGCAGACGGCTTATTGTTTCACCCATACCTTTCAGGAGAGCGTGCGCCGCTTTGGGATGCAAATGCTAAAGGTTCATTCTTTGGCCTAGGTTTGCATCATAAAAAAGAACATATGATTCGTGCTGTATTAGAAGGCGTTATTTTTAACTTGTATACGGTATTATTGGCACTTGAAGAGTTAATTGGAGAGCCTACAAAAATTCAGGCAACAGGCGGATTTGCACGTTCCGCACTTTGGCGTCAAATGATGGCAGATATTTTTAACCAAGAAGTATCCGTGCCGGAAAGTTTTGAAAGTTCATGTCTAGGAGCAGTTATTCTTGGCTTATATAGCCTTGGCGAAGTTGACTCATTAAACGTTGTTTCTGATATGGTTGGAGCGACTAATCATCATTATCCAATCAAAGAAAACAGTGAAGTATATAAAGAGTTAACGGCTATCTATATTCGTTTGGCTCGCTTATTTAAAGAAGAATACGAAAGCATTACGGCTTTTCAAAAAAAATACGTACATTAATATCCAAAATCATCAATATCCAAAATCATCGCTTGAAGCTTTCAAGGGATGATTTTTTGTGTGTTAGGTTATCTAACAATCAAAAGAGTTGACACTACACAATATATAAAAGTTCCCTCAAATAATGTTACAATTTGTCCAGTGTATCCCCGTTTCGCATTAAATATAATAAGGGATAACGTTAGTATTTATCACATACTAGAAGGAATCGTCACAAACGCCTTTATATTTCAGAAAATTCAAACAAAATTTGTTTTTTGGAATGAACTTATTTTATGAAAAGGGGTTTTATGGATGAAAACACAAATTGAGCAAGATGGAATTGTGACGCTCACGGATGAGACGCACAACCAGCTGAGCGGCAGTGACCTTTGGAATGAGGATTTACGTCCGACTACGATGAAAGAGCATTCTTGGAAAGGCGTTAACTTTGCCACGCTTTGGATTGGGATGTGTCTGTGTATTCCAGCTTACACGATGGCGAGCGGAATGATGACGCTTGGAATGAACTGGTGGCAAGCAATTGGTACAATCTTTTTAGGCAATGTAATTGTTCTTATTCCTATTTTGCTTAATTCTCACGCTGGAACCAAGTTTGGCATTCCTTATCCAGTATTTGCCCGCCTGTGGTTTGGAGATAAAGGAGCACATATCCCAGCACTGGCTAGGGCCATTGTGGCTGCTGGGTGGTTTGGAATTAATACATGGATTGGAACGGAAGCAATTGATACACTCCTAAGCGCTTCGTTTTCGTCTTGGAATGGTTTAGCTGGTCATACAGCCATTGTATTTGCTCTTTTTTGGCTTTTAAACGTAGGAGTGGCATATAAAGGACCGCAAGCGATTAAAGTATTAGGAGCGATTGCTGCTCCGGTTATTGGTATTTCAGCTATTATTCTTTTTATATGGGCTTATACAAACTCGGGAGGGTGGGGGCCCATTTTATCTACGCCTTCTAAATTTACATCAACTGGAGAATTTCTAGCCGTATTTTTCCCAGCTTTAACGGGAGTTATTGCATTTTGGGCGACGCTCGCTTTGAACATTCCGGATTTCTGTCGATATGCTAGAAGTCAGAAATCTCAAATGGTTGCGCAAACCTTCTCTTTGCCGTTGACGATGAGTATTTTTTCATTTATTGGAATTGCTGTTACCTCAGCAACAATCGTTATATTTGGAGAAGCTATTTGGGATCCAGTGGCGTTAGTAGCTAAATTCCCTCCGTTCATCATTTTCTTAGGAACAATCGTTATCGTGCTTTCTTCTTTAACGATTAATGTGGGAGCAAATATTGTTGCGCCAGCCCGTGCAATTGAGAATCTGAATCCAAAGAAAATCACGTTTGCGATGGGGGCGCTAGTGACCGGTATTTTTGCTATTTTACTTCAGCCATGGTACATCATGTCTAATTTCGGGAACTATATTTTCGGCTGGCTTGGAACATACGGAGCGCTGCTTGGCCCTATAGACGGCATCGCCATTGCTGACTACTGGCTTGTAAGAAGGAGACAGATGGCATTAAAGGATTTATATGAGGTAAACGGTCGCTACAGTTATTCAACAGGTTTTAATAAAAACGGTATTTATGCATTAGTAATTGGCGTGGCCATACCTGTTTTAGGCTTACTGATTCCTGGACTGCGCTTTTTATGGGATAATGCTTGGACATTTGGTCTATTCATTTCTATCATCGCTTACACGTATCTCATGAGAGGGGATAAAAGTGTATTAGCGCCGGGAGAATATGAAGAAATAACGTTTAAAACAAGCGAAAAACCGATTATCGACAGTCAAACGGCTGATTCAACCATCCCTAAATAAATAAGATGAATCCAATCATTAACACGATTGGATTTTTTTGTGTGTTAAAACTGTATGGAAGAAAATTGATAAAATTTTTTTGAGTTTTTTTATTGATTTAAGAATTTTTTTTTCATATAATTTAAGTAATAAAAAAATGAAATCGTTTTCTAAATTAATTTATGTAAACGATTTCGATAGTTGGAACTTATTTTCTAAAAAATTCACAGGTGTAGAGCTTTTTTGCTACATAGAGAAAGCGTTTACTTAAAGGGAAGGTGGAAAGCAAGATGGATGCATACTTATTAGCTATTACAGTTGGCGCAATTGTTATTGTTATTGTAGGTGTTTCAGTTTTTAAATGGCATGCGTTTATTAGTTTGACGGTTGCGAGTTTGTTTTTGGCAATTGCTTCTGGGTTATCAATGGATAAAATTGTTGGCGCTTACGAAACGGGAGTGGGCGGTGTTTTAGGCCACTTAGTAGGAATTTTAGCGCTGGGAACAATTTTAGGTAAGCTGATGGCCGATTCAGGTGCCGGCATGCAGGTAGCGGATTATTTCGTAAGAATATTCGGTGTGAAAAGACTGCCATGGGCGATGCTAGTAGCAGGTTTCATTATTGGTATTCCTGTTTTCTTTGAAGTAGGAATTTTAATTCTACTGCCTTTAGTTATTTCCATTCATAAAACAACAAAACAAAATATATTATTGATTGCTCTGCCGGTTATTGCAGGATTATCAATTGTTCACGGTCTCGTTCCTCCCCATCCAGGAGCGATGGCAGCGATTAGTATTTACGGAGCAAATACGGGGAAAGTGCTTTTATATGCATTAATGATTTCAATTCCAGCTGCAGTTATCGCTGGACCAGTTTTTGCAAAATGGGTTCACAAACGAGTGATTCCAGAAGGAGAACCTGATCTAATTCGTATTACGACAACATCAAAAGATCTTCCTGGTACAGGCGTTTCATTCTTTGTCATTTTACTGCCCGTGCTATTAATGGTCTTAGCAGCTATAGCACCTGTTATTAATGGATTGCCAAGCGGTGTAGTGAAGTTTGTAGAATTAATAGGAAGCCCCTTAATTGCACTTTTAATTGCTTGTTTTGCAGCGTTTTACCTGCTTGGAAAACGTCAAGGCATGACCAAAGATGTGATTAAAAAGTTAACGGAAGAATGTTTGCTTCCTGTAGGATCCATTGTCTTAATTATTGGCGCAGGCGGTGGTTTCAAACAAGTATTAATCGATAGCGGAGTAGGTACAACGATTGGTCAAATGTCTGAACATCTATCTCTATCGCCACTTGTACTTGCATTTTTAATTGCTGGATTAATTCGTATTGCTACAGGTTCAGCAACAGTTGCATTAACAACAGCGGCTGGTATTGTCTCACCAATCATTGAGCATATGTCCGGTGTTAACTTAGAACTGCTTGTTATCGTTACGGGTGCGGGTTCACTAATGTTCTCTCACGTTAATGATGCTGGCTTCTGGATGGTGAAGGAGTATTTAGGATTAACAGTAAAAGAAACGTTCAAAACCTGGACCGTTCTGGAAACGCTTCTATCCTTTATTGCTTTTGCAGGAGCACTTATTCTAAATGCATTAATTTAAAAATAAGACTCTTTTACTCTATGTAAAAGAGTCTTATTTTTTTATGAAAGAAAAGAATTTACAAGAAAAGTAATCAAAATATTTCATTTATTCGTTAAATTATGGCAAAATAGAAATAGAAGAATAATAGCTTCTAAGAAGGGAATGACAGAGAGTGAGTAATCAACTAGTATTTTTCACAAACTTTTCAGAAGGAAAATTAGATTCAGACGTTTCTTGGTATTGTCCACCAGCTCAATTTCAAATTGATACAGACACGAATCGATTAGTGATTAAAACAGACGCTAAAACGGATTTTTGGCAGCGTACTCATTATGGCTTTGAAGCGGACAATGGACACTTTCTTTACCGTGAAGTAGAAGGCGACTTTGAAATCATGACAAAGGTGCATACATATCCAGTTAATCGCTACGATCAAGCAGGTCTCATGATTCGTGTATCAAAAGATACGTGGATCAAAACGTCAGTTGAATACAATCCCGATGGTCCTAACCAATTAGGAGCAGTCGTAACCAACCAAGGCTTCTCAGATTGGTCCAGTCAAAATTTTACTCAAAACAAATCAGCGCTTTATTTTAAAATTCAGCGCAAAAACGATGATTACACCGTTTGTTATTCAAGTGATGGAGATTCTTGGACTCAGCTCCGACTCGCTCACTTATTGAACTCAACCAAAGAACCTGTTCAAGTTGGTATTTATGCTTGTAGTCCTCAAGGAGAAGGATATGAAGCCCAATTTGATTTTATAAAAGTAGAAAAAATGTAAATAAAAACCACGATTTAGCCACAGCTAAATCGTGTTTTTTATTTAGAAAGCGCATTATCTAAAGGCTGTGTGGCAGAAGCGGATGTCGGTTGATTGGGTAAAGCAATTTTTTGCTTGAAGTAGCTGATGACAAAACCTGTAATCGCAATGGATATAACAGAGAAAATTCCTTTTGAAAGTCCAATTGAATACATGCTTGACAGCACGACAAGGAAATCAAATGAAAAATTCACTTTTCCAGGATCCCAGCCGAATTTTCGCTGCGCGAATAGCGCTAGAATATTAGCACCGCCGAGAGAAGCTCCGTTCATAAATAAAATGGATAAGCCAAGGCCGGCAATTAGTCCGCCCGTAACAGCACCCATCAGGCTAGGAAGTGTAAAAGAAGGAAGCAAGTGATCGAGTGAAGTGAGAAGCGATAGCAAAGACACTGATCCTATAGTTGTGGCGGTAAATTTCCATCCCATTTGAAAGAAGGAAAAGAGATAAAAAGGAATATTAATGAGAAAAAAGATCACCGCAAACGATAAGGGAAGGGCATATGACAAGCTAAGAGACAGACCAGCTGTTCCCCCCGTCACTACGTGAGAGTGCCGCAAGATAAGAACACCAATACTTGCAATCGTACATCCAAGAATAATCCATAAAACTTTTTTCATAAATAAACCCCTTTGTTTGTTTTTTCGGAATTTTCATTTTCAATCATCTACTTTAATGATAGGATATTAAATAAAGAAAACACATGTATAAATGAAGGAAATAATACTTGTTCTATTATCAACTTGAATAAAGATTTTATTTATTATATTCATTTTGAAAGGAAAGGTTTGTATGGATCAAATCGATGCACAACTATTGTCTATTTTGCAAAGGGACGGACGTATGACGATTAGCGATTTATCAAAAAAGCTGGCTCTTAGCCGTCCAAGCGTATCAGAAAGACTTCAGCGTCTTCAGGAACGAGGAGTGATCCAGCGTTTCAGCGCTACGGTGTCTCCGAAAGCTTTAGGAAGAGATACACAGCTGTTTATTCAAGTAAGCGAATTAAAAAGAAAACCGGAGGAATTTGAAGGCTTTATTGAGCAAAATGAAGACGTGCTTGAATGTCATCGAGTAACTGGGCCGGTTTCTTACTTTATCAAAGCAGCCGTGTCTGGAATGGATGGACTTAGAATGCTAGTGGATGAACTGATTCCTTATGGAAATGTGAATACCTCAATTATTTTAAAGTCGCCTGTAGAAAACAGGATGATTACTCCTGTACAAAAACCGGCCCCATAAGAGGCCGGTTTTTCGTGTAAGGAGATATTAATAAAATCCTTTAATAATATAAAAATGATTTTGTAAAATATCAGGTATTTCTTCTTCTGAAACGTTCCTTTTCGTCTTTTTTCCGCCATCTGTTACAGTTAGCGTTTCACCAGAGAGGGTAATGCGCCCTGTAGGGGTTGCGATAGTAACAAGACGTTTGTGTACAAACGGAGAATCGGCTGACGTTTGATTGAACTCACACATGGGAGTAAAGTCAGTCAGTTTCTTAGGAAGCGTAGACACACGGTACAGCGTTTTCCATACATCATCTTCCCATCGCTGCAAATCATACATATGCTCAGCAACGTTTGTCATACGATAAGAGCCGCTTACATCTCTTACTACTTCGCCATTTAGAGGCATTGGTTTGCGCACAGAATCTCCAAATCCAACGTCTACGATGTAAGACTGATTTTCAACCGTCACAAGGTTTGTAGCGTGACTTCCTTCAATGGTCCACGTGCCGTCGGGTTTTTTGACGGTAGCTGAAACGTAAGAGACTTCATATCCGCTTTCTTTTAACAGCCAGCCAAATAGACCATTTAATTCGTAGCAAAATCCTCCACGCAAATTTACAATTACTTTTTGAAAAATTCGTTCTAAATCAATTATAATAGGGGTTTGAGACAGAACATCTAAGTTCTCAAAAGGAACATGAAGCATGTGTTTGTTCTGTAAAGCAGCTAAGCTTTCATACGTTGGGCTATCTGGTTTCTTAGCTAAAAACCGACTAAAATAATAATTAATATTCATCAAATGCACCTCTTAGTAAATCATTTCTCTCTGTCTTTAGCAGAATGTTCATGGAACAGCGCTTTTTCGATTGTCTCTTTGGAAGCGAATCCTTGAAGTACACGGCTGCCAATTTTTAAAGTTGGTACTTTCGTTACATGAGCATCTTCATATGCATGAACTAAGCTATCTTTATGAACTTGTTCGAACGTCCGGTCTTTTAAGATACGTGTAAATATTTCTTTATCTAAATGCAAAGAATCAGCGATTTCTGCTAAGACTTCAATCTGATTAATATCTTTTTCCTCTTCCCAATAAGCTTTAAAAACAGCATCTATATAGGCACTTTCTTGACCATGTTTTTTAGCAAAATGAAAGCCTTCATGTGCTAAACGAGTGCGCGGGACTGGAGACAAAGCCGGCATCTTCATTTCTACGTGCATCTGCTGTGCTAAAGGTACTATGAATTGGTCCCAAGATTTCTCTAAAGAATCTTCTATTTGCTCCATCTGCTGGGTTGGCTCAGGACAAAGTTCAAAAGGTTTCCATTCAATCTCAGCTTTTTGTTCTTTAATGACTTCTCTTAAAGGCTTAGTGGCTAGAAAACATAGTGGACAGACAAAATCAAAATAAAATTCAATATGCGCTTTCATCCCGTCACGCTCCTTTATGGCATGTTTTTATTTTATCAAAAGTAAAGACAATTCTTCCAACTTGGGAACTATGGAAAAATAGTTGACAAAATTGGATAACTCTTTCTATAATATAGTCAATACATATCACGAGCGATTAGTTCAGTGGGAGAATACATCCTTGACAGGGATGGGGTCGGGGGTTCGAATCCCTCATCGCTCATACCAAAGCCGTTTTCTTATTAATAAGAGAGCGGCTTTTCTCTTTCTTTCGTCGGCGTACAAAATGAAAAGAAAAAAATATGTTGAAAATCGTAATCATTACGTTTAAACTAAATAAAACGATGATTTGTGGTAAAGATGAAGGGTGGAGTGACCATGAATGAAAAGATGATGGAGATTTTTGCAAGAGATATTATTGCTTCTCTTCCTAGTAATAAACGAATGTTATATCAATTCATTGAAGGAGTCGAAGATCGTTTAGCACAGCAGGCCGAAACAAAAGCGCAGTTTTTGACACTTCTCAAAGAACACTCTCCTCATCACCAAGCAGCTAATCGATTTGGAATGACCATTTACGAAACTGTTGCTTTCATGCACGAAATTGAAGATGAAATCAGTGAAAAGTTAGAAAGGAAATTAGATAGATACAAGTGGATAGATTACACGTGTTATGCTACATATCCAAAACAAACCATTCATAGTGCCCGCTATTATCTTATTATTTCTTAGATAGTTTACTGACTTTTCATATTGCAGGTATATGAACTGAAAGTAAGTTTGACTTTCAAAATCAGTGTATATCCAAAAGCCACTGATGTGATTTTAAATCTTGAGCGCGTATAGAAGAATTAAAGTATAATGAAACATAGTGCATCAGGTCATGATAAAGATAATCACTAATTTAAAATAAATGAGGGTACAAAATGAATCAAAGAAGTTTTAGTCAATATGGTCTTAGCGATAAGATAGCTAAGGCACTTTCTAGCCTGCAATACAATCATCCTACGGAAGTACAAAGCAAGGTTCTTCCCATCGCGCTAGAAGAAAGAGATGTGGTCGTGAAATCTCAAACAGGGAGTGGAAAAACGGCTTCCTTTGGTATTCCACTGTGTGAATTAGTTAACTGGGAAGAAAATAAACCCCAGGCGTTAGTGTTAACACCTACACGAGAGCTGGCTGCACAGGTAAAAGAAGACATTACCAATATCGGCCGTTTTAAGCGAATTAAAGCAGCTGCTGTCTACGGAAAATCACCATTTGCTAAGCAAAAAGTAGAGTTAAAGCAAAAAACACATATTGTTGTAGGTACGCCTGGACGAGTGCTTGATCATATAGAAAAAGAAACGCTTGCATTAGAGAAAATTCGTTATTTGGTTATCGATGAAGCCGATGAAATGCTGAATATGGGTTTTATTGACCAAGTAGAAGCAATTATTCAACGTCTTCCTAGTGAGCGTGTAACGATGCTTTTCTCCGCTACGCTTCCTGAAGATATTGAAGAGCTGTCTCGCAAATATATGAAGAAGCCGGTTGATGTTGAAATCAAAGCGAACGGATTAACAACAAGTACGATTGACCATTCTGTTATAACAGTAGAAAATGAACGTAAATTTGCACTGCTGAAAGACGTAACCACAGTAGAAAACCCAGACAGCTGCATCATTTTTTGCCGCACACAAGAGCAGGTAAATACGCTGTTAGATGATTTAGATGATCTTGGGTATCCTTGTGATAAAATTCACGGGGCAATGGTGCAAGAAGACCGTTTTGAGGTTATGAATGATTTCAAAAAAGGTAAATTCCGCTATTTAGTGGCGACAGATGTAGCTGCGAGAGGAATTGATATTGATAATATCACACACGTTATTAACTACGATCTTCCGTTAGAAAAAGAAAGCTACGTTCACCGGACAGGAAGAACGGGACGTGCCGGTAAAAAAGGGAAGGCTATCACATTTGTAACGCCTTATGAAGAGAGAATGCTATCGGAAATTGAAGAATATATCGGCTTTTCAATTCCAACATCTACTCCTCCTTCTAAAGAAGAAGTGCAACAGGCAGCATCCGCTTTTACTGAAAAAATTAATGAGCGTCCAGAAGTTAAAAAAGATAAAAGCGAGTCATTAAATAAAGACATTATGAAGCTGTATTTTAACGGAGGAAAGAAAAAGAAAATTCGAGCGGTCGATTTTGTAGGAACAATTGCGAAATTAGACGGAGTAACCGCGGACGATATTGGAATTATTACAATTCAAGAAAACGTCTCTTATGTGGAGATTCTGAATGGAAAAGGTACCAAAGTGTTACAAGCAATGAAGAACAAGACAATTAAAGGAAAGAAATTAAAAGTTCATAAAGCAATTAAATAGCAGAAGGAAGTCCATCTTTTAAAGATGGGCTTTACTTATACAGCCAATAAAGGAGTTGAGAGTATGAAGTACATAAAAGAAGCGTGTGTAGAAGGGTATGAGCAGGCAAAAAAAGCGGAAAAGCTAGGAGCAGACCGCATTGAATTATGTGACAATCTCAGTCAAGGAGGCACTACGCCAAGTTACGGCACCATTCAATATGCAAGCGAACATCTTGATACAGATATTAACGTGATTATTCGTCCAAGAAGCGGTGATTTTGTATATTCCGAAGCAGAATTTCAAATTATGAAAAAAGACGTTAAAGCATGTAAAGACCTTAGAGTAAACGGAGTAGTATTTGGCATTTTAACAGAAGAAGCTGAAATCGATTACGGACGCACTAAAGAGTTAATAGCAGAAGCTCATCCTTTAAGCGTTACGTTTCATATGGCATTTGATGAGATTAAAGATAAATACAAAGCCATCGATATACTTAGTGAATTGGGAGCAGACCGTATTTTGACAAAAGGAGGGAAAGGATCTTCTTTGCAAAATCTGCATATGATCCGAGAATTGATCACATATGCTAATGACCGTATTATTATTTTGCCCGGCGGAGGAATTCATGAAGGCAACGCAGAGAGGGTTATGAAAGAAACAAAAGCAGCTGAATTACACGGAACAAAAATTGTAGGAGATTTATCTCGTTAAATAAAAAGAGGCTGGGACAAAAGCATTTTAGTCCAAGTGAAAAACGAACCATTAATCAATATGTTTGATTCGTGGTTCGTTTTTTTGATGGTGAATATAGTTTCATCTGTTTCGTTCCTTCTAGCAGGTGATTGGAGGGCAAGGCGAAGACTCCTGCGGGCTCAGCGGCCGCCCGCGGAAAGCGAAGCCTTGCACGGAAATCAACTGCGGTGTAATAAGCAGTCAAGCTCATCTATCTTATTTGTTCATCTTTAGGTTGGATTCATTTAGTTATGTCTCAACCTCTTTTATTTTGATGTATTTCCTTTTGCTGCTAAGCCGCTCGTCATTTTGGTACGTTGAAAGAAAAAAGAACCTACGACGAGTACAGCAATTAAAAGAGTTAAGAAGAACTGAGAACGTAATGAATCAATAAATGCCATGGCAATAAAAATACTAGTGATGGCAAGGATTGTAGCGTAAGTTAAGTAAGGAAATAACCACATTTTAATTTTTAATGCTTCGGGATTTTCTTTTTCATATTTTTTTCTCATTTTAATCTGTGAAAATGCAATAACAAGATATACAAGAAGCGCTACGCCGCCTGATGCATTCACTAAAAACAAAAAGATTTTGTCCGGTGAAATGTAGTTAAAGATAACGCTAATGTACGAGATAACTGTACATGCTAATATCGCGCTAACCGGCACGCCTTTTTTATTTAATTTTGAAAAACTTTTTGGCGCATCGCCGTTTTGAGACATGGAAAACAGCATGCGAGAACTTGTATACAGACCAGAATTCAGACAGGAAAGAACGGCTGTTAAAATAATAAAGTTCATAATTTGAGCTGCGGCCGGTACATTCACTAATTCAAGAATAGATACAAATGGGCTTTTCATTAGGCTTGACGAATTCCACGGAAGAACCGTTACTAAAATAAAAATAGAGCCTAAATAGAAAAACAAAATGCGATAAATAACGGTATTGGTCGCGATGGTAATGGCTTTTTCAGGCTGAGACGATTCACCTGCTGCGGTTGCGACAATTTCTGTTCCCATAAAGGAGAACATGACAAGGGCAATTCCTAAAAATATAGAGCTAATTCCATTCGGTAAAAAGCCGCCTTTGTGCAAAAGGTTGGAAGTGCCGGGAGAATCAATTCCTGGAATGAATCCACAAATAATAGCTATACCTAAAAGTAAAAAAAGAACGATACTGACCACTTTAATGAGGGAAAACCAATATTCAAATTCTCCGAAAGATTTAACAGAGTACAGATTGGTCATTGTTAATAAAAAAGTAAGAGCCAGGCTTACTCCCCAAGACGGCAAAGACGGGAACCAGTATTGAATAATATTTGCACCTGCAATGGCTTCAACAGCAATAACGATAACCCAGAAAAACCAATAGAGCCAGCCAATCGTGTAGCCGGCCCAAGGGCCTAATGCCTCTTTTGCATAAGTGGAAAAAGAACCGCTGGAAGGATTTGCAGTAGACATTTCGCCAAGCATTCGCATGACTAAAATAACGAGCAAACCAGCAAATGCGTACGAAAAAATAGATCCGGGTCCAGCGGTGTTAATAAGTGATCCGCTTCCGATAAACAATCCTGCCCCGATAATTCCTCCAAGAGAAATCATGGTGATGTGCCTAATCTTTAACTCTTTTTTTAACTGTGGCTGTGGATGGCTGTTCATTTGTGACCTCCTATATAACCTGAATTTTTAGTTAATATAAAGAATTATAGTATGTTATAAGGGGCAAGGACAGGATATTGTTAGAAGTTCTTTCATGTAAAAAACCGGATATGAATGGTTGCATTCATACCGGGCTTACTCTGACACAGACATTCATTATGCGTATAAAGTACCTGATTAGTGTCTCTTTTCTTTATTATGATAAGCAATGCAGATGGACTTCTTATGGAGGTTAGCTGAAAATTAGCTGAATATCATTATATGTTATTTAAAAGAGGTATGCATCTAAGTAAAGGGTGATGCGGAATGATTTTCAAACTCTCTGCAAAGCTCTAAATGCGGGTTTTCCTTTCTGAAAACGGGTATATATAGTAGTAAGAAGTTTATTCTTTTGTTAAGTATAAAAGAAAGATGTGCGATAGAAACAGGAGGTTATAAATAATGAAACATGTTGAAGTAGTAGAAAAAGGAGCAAACATTAAAGAAGCAGTTAATCAATTTGCAGACAAAGGTTTTGAGAAAGATGAAGTATACGTGTTTACGTATGACAAGGAAAATTCTAAAAATTTAACAGAAGTAACGGACACAAATATTATTCGACTGTCTGAAGAAGGTCCTTTGCATTCAGCAGCGAGTTTATTTTTAACAAGAGAAGATGAGCTTCGAACAAAAATGGCTTCACTAGGCTTATCAAAAGACGAAACAAAAAAATATGAAGAAGAGTTAAAGAAAGGCAGTGCGATTGTAGTAGCTGCTACAGGAGAAAGAAAAGACGTTTAATTTTAATAGAGGCTAGGGCAAAAGTAGTTTAGTTAAAGGAAGATCCGAACGCGTTTGATTCTTGATGGAGAATCAAACGCGTTCGGATTTTTTGTGGGGACTGTGTAACAAGTGATCTATACGAGCTCCTTTATCCCATTTGTTCATCTTTAGATTCAATTGATTTCGTTATGTCTCACACTTTTTTGTTTTTTCCAATATATGATTGATAAAACTAATGGTATTAGTTAAAATAAAAACTAATGCCATTAGTTTTTATTTTGATAATAGGGGATGAGGGAATGAGAATAGTTCGTGAGCAAATGTTATATCAACTGACGTTTTTGCCTCGCTTTTTTCCAGTGAATTGTTATTTAGTCGAAGAAAAAGACAGTCTTACATTAATTGATGCAGCTCTTCCTTACAGTGCGTCAGGTATTTTGAAAGCTGCAGATCAAATTGGAAAACCGATTACTCGAATTGTTTTTACACATACTCATGAAGATCACATCGGAGCGATTGATAATTTGAAGAAAAGTTTGCCGAATGCTTCTGTTTATATGTCGCAAAGAGATTATCGATTATTTTCAGGAGATTTCACACTCGATTCTGAAGAACCTCAAAACCCCATCCATGGGGGAATACCAAGCCTAGGAAAGGTTTCAACTAAAATTGATCATTTCATCGAAGAAGAGTCTTATATAGGCTCACTTGCTCCTATTTTTACACCTGGACATACACCTGGGTCTATGTCTTTTTTAGACCAGAGAACGAACGCATTAATTGCCGGAGATTCTTTCCAAGTGCGAGGGGGAATTGCGGTATCAGGTCAGTTAAAACCGCTGTTTCCGTTTCCTGCCTTTGGAACGTGGAGCAAAGAGATAGCGCTTAAAAGTGCAGAAAAGCTACATGAACTAAACCCGTCACTTCTTGCTGTTGGACACGGAAGAATTCTTTCTCAGCCGCTAAAATTGATGGAAAAAGCAATACAACAAGCAAAAGTAAAAATAGAAAAAAGGAGGTGAAGGGATGTCGCCACGACAAGGACTAGATTTCAAAAAGGTGATTCAAACAAGTGAAAATTTGGCCAATCGTGAAGGATTTTATGCTGTTACAATTGCTTCATTAGCCAAAGAATTAAATGTTCGTCCACCGTCTTTATATAACCATATAAAAGGGTTAGAAGAGCTGCGCAAAGAACTGGCTTTAAGTGGACTGCAGCAGCTATATCATCTTTTAAAAAGTGCTGTTGAACATGCTTCTGCAGAAGACGCTGTTTATCAGCTAAGTAAAGCGTACGTTTCATTTGTAAGAAAGTCTCCGGGAATATACGAAGCAACGGCAACGGTAGCACCAAGGATAAAGGATGAAGAAGTACAAAAAGCATCTGATAACATTGTGTTTTTAGTGCTAGATGTGTTGAAGCTGTATCAGCTTCCGGAAAATGAAGCTCTTCATGCTGTTAGAAGTCTTCGCAGCATTTTACATGGGTTTTCTTCTTTGGAGCATAAAGGGGGATTTGAAATGTCGTTAAGCACTGATGAGACTCTAGACTTTTTAATCCGTACGTTTGCATTGGGGCTACATCGATATAAACAGACCACATAAATTTTATTAATGCCACTAAGCCTAATGCTTTAGTTGAAATTGAAAAAAAAGAGAAAGAATGATAGATTACAAATAAAGACATTTATTCCTATTGTTTTAGGGTTGTTACTGATGAAGCAGGCAAAACCTAAGCTGCAAGGACAGAAAAAGGTAGTTTCTGTTTGTTGCTGTTTAGGTATTTTTTGTTTTTGTTTAAAATAACCAGCCCTTTTCATTTGTTTTATAAGGGAGAAATCTTCTGAGAATGGAGAGAAGCAAACATGCTTAATTCAAGAATGATCGTCATATTAAGAGAACTAATGTCCGTACAGTCTACATTATCAACCGTTACGAGTGAATATTTAGCAACAGTAAATCAAGTATCTTCTCGAACTATTCGAACGGATATAAAACAGCTAGATGACATTTTGTCTCAGTACGGAGCTAAAATTAAATCAGCTCGTGGGACAGGATATGAACTTAGTGTTTTAGATGAAAAACAGTTCCATCACCTCTTAAAAGAACTTTCGGCTAATCAATTATTTGATGCAACTTCTATTCCAACCGTTCCTGATGACCGCGTGCATTATTTAATCAAAAGATTGCTGCTAGCAGACGAATATTTGAAGCTCGAAGATTTAGCAGACGAGTTGTATATTAGCAAGTCAACGGTTCAAAACGATTTAAGAGATGTTAAAAAACAGCTGTGTAAGTATGATATTCTTTTAGAAAAACGTCCTAACTATGGCTTGAAAGCTAAAGGGGACGAAATGAAAATGAGATTCTGTATGTCTGAGTACATATTCAACCGAAAAGATAAAGAAATAGATATGGTATACAATAAAATATCTATCCTGCCCCAAGAATCAATCTTAACGATTAAAGCCCACATTTTAAATCAAATAAAACGATACAATATTATGGTTTCAGACATTGGATTAAACAATTTAATCATTCATTTAGCTATAGCTTGTAAGCGAATACAAGAAGAAAATTTTATCTCTTTGTATTCAGAAGATCTGCTTGAGATTATGGAGCATAAAGAATATGAAGTGGCAGCTGAAATTGTGCGAGAGATTGAAAATGCATTCAAGATTCGTTTTCCGAAGTCAGAAACGGCATATATCGCCATTCATTTGTTAGGTACAAAAATGCTCAACAATAGCAATCATGAAGAAAAAGAAGTGAAGCAGTTTATTGACACAAATATCTATGAATTAACAGCAGCTATATTAGAAGCAATTGAAAAAGAGCTTCATTTAGGAATTAGTGAAGATTCAGAGCTGATCCTTGGCATGAGCTTGCATTTGAAACCGGCTATCAATCGCTATAAATATGGAATGAATCTGCGAAACCCGATGCTTGAAGGAATTAAGAGTCATTACCCTCTGGCTTTTGAAGCTGGGATTATAGCTGGGAAGGTTTTGAAAAATCGCCTTGAAATCGACATGCATGAAACGGAAATTGGCTATTTAGCTTTACATATTGGAGGGGCCATTGAACGTCGAAAAATTATCAATCAGCCTAAGCGCTGTTTGATTGTATGCGCATCGGGAGTAGGGAGTGCCAAGCTATTATCATATAAGCTGCAGGCTACTTTTGGATTAAATCTGACTATTTTAGGAACAACGCAGTATTATAAACTTCACCAAATGTCGCTGCACTCTTTAGATTTTATTGTTAGTACCATTCCAATTCCAGATCATCTTCCTGTTCCTGTAGTACAAGTAAGTACGATTCTAGGAAACAGTGATTTTAAAAAAATTGATTGTTTAATGAAGAACAAACCGCAGCCTTCCTTAGAATACACAAAAAAAGAATTAGTATATTTACAGCAAGAATTTCAAACGAGAGAAGAAGTGCTTCATTTTTTAGGAGAGAAATTAACTCATCTAGGACTAGTTCCTTCTCAATTTATAGAATCTGTTTTTGAAAGAGAAGCTGCATCACCAACAAGTTTTGGCAATCTCGTTGCGATTCCTCATCCTATGGTTCCTCAAACGGATACGACGTTTTGGGCCATTTGTACGTTAAAAAAACCGATTATGTGGGAAGGAAACCTCGTACAATTTATTTGCCTTTTAAGTGTAAAAGCGAATAATCAAGGCGATTTGCAAAAGATGTACAGTTTGTTAGTCCGCGTTGTGGATGATAAGCAGGTCGTGCAGCGCTTAGTAAAGTGCAAGGATTATGAGGAATTTATAGAGGTGTTTATGAAAAATATTAGATAAAAAAAGAAGTCTAAGAGAGGGGGGCTTCTTTTTTTATCTGAATGTTCAAACAACCTTTTTCCGTTAGTAGCGGAAAAAGGTTGTGTATAAATGTAAGCGCTTTTATCTTATGATAAAACTATCAACAAAACAGATAGCAAAATAAAAAACGGGGGAATGGCAAATGAATATTCTATTATGTTGTGCAGCTGGAATGTCTACAAGTTTACTAGTAACAAAAATGGAAAAAAGCGCTCAGGAGCAAAGCACGGAGTATAAAATTTGGGCGGTTCCTGGTGATTCTGTTCGCAACCATATTGATCAAGCGGATGTACTTTTATTAGGACCTCAAGTGCGCTACTTATTGCCGCAGCTTAAGAAGATAGGTGAAGAAAAAGGAGTGCCAGTTGACGTTATAAATCCTGTTCACTACGGAACGTGTAATGGAGAACAAGTGTTAAAATTTGCAGTTCAACTAGTTTCAAAATAGGAGTGTGGACTACATGAGCAAATTTAATAGTATGCTTGAAAGCAAAGTAATGCCTATTGCGGGAAAAATGGCGGGCCAACGCCATTTACAAGCACTTCGAGACGGTATTGTTCTGACAATGCCGCTCATTATTATCGGTTCAGTATTTTTAATACTGTCAAATTTACCGATACCAGGTTACAACGACTTTATGGCAGGGATTTTCGGAAAAGAATGGGCAACGAAAATGGCCTATCCAGTGGGAGCTACATTCGATATTATGGCGCTGCTTGCTTGTTTCGGAATAGCCTATCGGTTAGCTGAAAAATACGGAGTAGATGCTTTGTCCGCAGGGGCTATTTCACTTGCTGCTTTTTTACTTGCTACTCCGTATAAAGTGTCCTTTCTCCCAAGTGGAGCCAAAGAAGCAATTTTAGTAGACGGCGGAATTCCAACCGCTTTAATGGGAAGTAAAGGGCTTTTTGTAGCGATGATTGTTGCGATTCTCTCTACCGAGATCTACAGATGGTTTATTCAAAAAGACATTATCATTAAGATGCCTGATGGAGTTCCTCCTGCTGTTGGAAAATCGTTTGCTGCTCTTATTCCTGGGTTTACGGTAATAGCATTTATTTGGATTTTACGTTTGTTAGTAGAACAAACGCATTTTGAAGTCTTCACAATATTGTTGGAGAATTGCTTGGAAAGCCTTTAGGTGTGCTAGGCGGCAGTTTAGGCGGTACGCTAGTTGCCGAACTTGTTATTATGCTCATGTGGTCTTGTGGACTTCATGGAGCGAATATTGTCGGTGGAATTATGGCTCCCATTTGGTATGGAGCTATGGATGAAAATCGAATTGCATTTGCTAATCATGAAGCATTACCAAATATTTTCACACAGCAGTTCTTTGATATTTGGATCAATATCGGAGGTAGCGGAGCAACGTTAGCTCTAGTTGTAGCTATGATTTTAAAAGCACGCAGTCAACAAATGAAGCAGCTTGGTAAGTTAGGGATAGGACCAGCTCTTTTTAATATCAATGAGCCAATCATCTTTGGACTTCCTATGGTGATGAATCCAATGATGCTTATTCCGTTTATTATTACCCCTCTTGTGACGGTAGTAGCAACCTATATTGCCATGTCGACAGGACTGGTAGCAAAACCAGCAGGTATTGCGGTTCCTTGGACCATGCCTCCGATTATTTCTGGCTATTTGGCAACAGGAGGAAAATTATCGGGTGCAGTTATGCAAGCTATTAATATCGGAATCTCTGTTTGCATTTATTATCCTTTCTTTAGAATGTGGGATAAACAAAAATTCACTGAAGAAAATGGTATACAGCCTGCAGCTGAAGGGGTACCAAGTGATACAAAGAAAGATATTGTGTGAGGAGGGATAAAGGATGGAAAGCATTCAAGAATATATTTTTAAATTAATCTTACACGGTGGAAACGGCAGAAGTTCAGCAATGGAAGCGATAGCAGCTGCCAAAAGCGGAAATTTTTCAGAAGCACGTGAAAAGCTTACACAAGCTGCAGAAGAATTAAATGCTGCTCATCATATCCAAACGTCGTTAATTCAAGGTGAAATTAGAGGGGAAAGCACAGAAATTTCTCTGCTCATGATTCATGCTCAAGATCATTTAATGAATGCGATGACGGTAAAAGAAATGGCTACTGAATTTGTAGATTTATATGAAGCAATCAAAATTTCTGGGGGGATTACACTATGAAAAAAGGTATTAAGATTGTAACGATTGGCGGAGGTTCAAGCTATACGCCTGAACTAATAGAAGGATTTATTAAACGATACGATGAACTTCAAGTTCGAGAACTGTGGCTAGTAGACGTTGAAGAAGGAAAAGAAAAGCTAGAGATTGTTGGTAATTTGGCGAAACGAATGGTGAAAAAATCAGGTTTGCCAATTAATGTTCATTTAACGTTAGATCGAAGAGAAGCACTAAAAGATGCGGATTTTGTAACGACTCAATTTCGCGTTGGTTTGTTAGATGCACGAGCGAAAGATGAAAGAATACCGCTTAAATACGGGGTGCTTGGTCAAGAAACAAATGGACCGGGCGGATTATTTAAAGGGCTTCGCACGATTCCCGTTATTTTAGATATCTGCCGTGACATTGAAGAGTTATGTCCAGAAGCTTGGCTGATTAACTTCACAAATCCTGCAGGCATGGTAACAGAAGCTGTGCTCCGCTATAGTAACATTAAAAAGATTGTAGGACTTTGTAATGTGCCAATTGGAATGGAAATGGGGATTGCTAAGCTGCTTGATGTAGATCACTCTCGCATTCGAATTGATTTTGCTGGTTTAAATCACATGGTCTACGGATTAGATGTATATGTAGATGGTGTAAGCGTTAAAGATCAAGTTATTGATTTATTGAGTGATCCAACTAACAGCAGCTTTGTGAAAAATGTAGCGGGACTTGGATGGGAGCCAGAATTTACAAAAGCCCTAAATGCGTTAACGTGTCCATATCACATGTACTATTATAAAACGCGTGAAATGGTAGAAAAAGAGCTTGTTAATTATGAAAAAGGTGAAACGAGAGCAGAAGTCGTAAAACAGTTGGAAAAAGAGCTGTTCGAACTGTATAAAGATCCTAATCTAGACATTAAACCGCCTCAATTAGAACAGCGCGGCGGAGCCTATTATAGTGATGCAGCCGTTCGATTGATTACATCCATTTATACGGATAAAGGCGATATTCAGCCTGTGAATACTATCAATAATGGTGCCATAGCAAGCATTCCTGCTGATTCCGCCGTAGAAGTAAGCTGTATTATTACAAAAGATGGTCCAAAGCCAATTTCAGTCGGTGACCTTCCTGTACCTGTCCGCGGTCTTGTTCAAACAATTAAGTCATTTGAGCGGATTGCAGCTGAAGCAGCAGTGACAGGAGATTATGACAAAGCTATTTTAGCATTAACCATTAATCCTCTTGTGGCTTCTGATAAACTAGCTAAGCAAATTGTCGATGAGATGTTAGAAGCTCATAAGGATTACTTGCCTCAATTTTTTAAAACTGTTCAAGCTTAAAGTCAAGCTATTCGAATACAGTACGTATTCGAATAGCTTTTTTCTATTTGTAAAGCTAGATTTCTGCCACCATCAATGTAACAATATAAAATAGAAACGGACAACAAAGGGTGGCTAGAAATGATTCATTTATTAATTATGATGGTAGAACGAGTCGGAGTTATTGTCATCTTAGGTTTTTTGCTGGCACATACAAAAGTTTTTCGGCAATTTCTCCGCAAACAGCAAGGTTATAAAGGAAAAGCCGTACTTATTTTTATTTTTTCTCTTTTTAGCATTATTAGTAACTACACGGGAATTGAAATTCAAGGAACAATTATTCGAAATGAAGACTTATTATTAAAAGTAGATCCATCAAGCTCGATTGCAAATACACGAATTATGGGTGTGGAAATGGGCGGTCTGCTTGGCGGTCCTTTTGTTGGTTTAGGAGTAGGACTACTTGCTGGCGTTCATCGCTTTATATTAGGAGGGAGTACTGCGTTTAGCTGTGCAGTTTCATCCGTTTTAGCAGGGGTGTTAACTGGATATATCGGCTATGCCTACCGGAAAAAACATCGAACGATTACACCGCGCTTTGCTGCACTTGTAGGCATAGCGATGGAAACGCTCCAGATGCTGATTATTTTATTATTTGCTAAACCGTTTGATTCGGCATGGACGCTAGTGAGTATTATTGCTATTCCAATGATTATTGTAAATGGCACGGGAAGCTATATTTTCTTATCTATTATTCAGTCCATTTTACGGCAAGAGGAACAAATGAGAGCGCTTCAGACACACAAAGTATTATTAATCGCGGATCAAACTCTTCCACATTTTCGTCAGGGTCTTACTAGTGAATCATGTGAAAATGTTGCAAATATTATTCATCGCTTCACAGGTACGGATGCTGTTTCGCTAACTGATACGCACAAAATTTTAGCTCATGTAGGGGAAGGAATTGATCATCACGTTCCTTCGCATAGTTTAATTACCGGGCTGTCTCACGAAGTGCTGAAGACAGGAAAAATTATGAAAGCAAAATCGAGAGAACAAATTGATTGTCAGCATAAAGATTGCCCGCTTCATGCCGCTATTGTGATGCCGCTTACTTCTCACGGTACTACCATTGGAACACTAAAAATGTACTTTAAAGATGCGAGCGGGTTAAGCCGGGTGGAGGAAGAGCTGGCAGAAGGATTGGCTAAACTTTTTTCAACTCAGCTAGAGCTCGGCGAAGCAGAGCTTCGAAGTAAATTGCTAAAAGATGCGGAGATTAAAGCTTTACAGGCACAGGTGAATCCTCACTTTTTATTTAATGCTATTAATACGATATCGGCGCTGTGCAGACAGGACGTAGAAAAAGCCAGAAAGCTGCTTTTGCAGTTAAGCATTTATTTTCGTTCCAATTTGCAAGGTGCAAGGCAGCTGTTGATTCCGTTATCAAAAGAGCTTGATCATGTCCACGCGTACTTATCGCTTGAACAAGCCAGGTTCCCTAATAAATACGAAATTGACATGTATATTGAAGAAGAGCTAGATGATGTCTTGCTTCCGCCATTTATTCTTCAAGTGCTTGTGGAAAATGCCATTCGGCACGCGTTTCCGCGTAAACAAAAGCACTGTCGCGTAGAAGTTTATATTGAGACAAAAGATAAATATGTATACGTAAAGGTAAAAGACAATGGACAAGGTATAGACACAAAACGATTGCAAATGCTTGGTAATCAGCCCGTTTTTTCAGAAAAAGGAACGGGGACGGCTCTTTACAATATTAAACAACGTTTGCATGGATTGTTTGGAAAAGAAACAACACTGGAGTTTGACGTAACAGAAGGAACAGCGGTTTCGTTTGTTATACCAATTGAATTAAAAAGCGAGGGTATGTAATATGCTGCGAGTACTAATAGTAGATGATGAAATGTTAGCGCGAGATGAATTAAAATATTTATTACATCGAACGAAAGAAGTAGACTTCATTGAAGAAGCTGAAAGTATCGAAGAGGCGTTGGATAAAATGATGGATGAAAAGCCGGATTTATTATTTTTAGATATACAATTGTCGGATGACAGCGGTTTTGATATTGCTAAAAGGCTCAAAAAAATGAAAAATCCTCCAGCTATTATATTTGCAACCGCGTACGATCAGTACGCTTTACAAGCCTTTGAGGTAGATGCAATTGATTACATTTTGAAGCCTTTTGATGAAGAAAGAGTGGTGCAGGCCATTCATAAATATAAAAAAATGCGTGTTCCTCATCTCGCTGTGAAAGAAGAAGAATCGATAGGAGAGTCTTCTTCTCAAACTGGAAAGTTAGCGATTTCTGTAGATGATTCGATTGTGTTGGTGAATATAAAGGACATCTTGTTTGTAGGATTAATAGAAGGAGAAGTCACCATTCAGACCATAACAGAATCCTACCATACTGCTGATACGCTTGCTATGCTAGAAAAAAAGCTCCCTTCTCAGTCGTTTAGTCGTGTGCACAGGGGGTATATCGTCAACGTAAATCATATTTCCGAAGTACAGCCTTGGTTTAATTCTACGTATAATTTAGTAATGAAAAACGATGAGCGAGTTCCTGTCAGCCGTACATATGCTAAAGAATTAAAGAAACGTTTAGGAATTTAAGGAAAAAGCAGCTTGCGTATGCATTTTGGCAAGCTGTTTTTTTGCATTTCAAGGCTCGATTTTTGTAAGTGAGCACAAATATTTGACTCTTTAATTTGAAAACGCTTTCTTATTGATTTTCATTTTATATAATGAAGTCAACAAACAGAGAGAGGTGAAAGAAATGAGTGCTAAAAAAGTGTATGGCTTTTTAACACAAGCATTTATTTTTTCCGTAATTATGTTGATTTCAGATTTTATTGCAGAGCATTTGCCTTTTCCAATGCCTGCTTCAGTCATTGGACTTGTGCTGTTATTTCTTGCACTCTGCTTGAAGATTATTAAACTAGAGCAAGTTGAATCACTGGGAACGGCTTTAACTTCTTTGATCGGATTTTTATTTGTACCAGCAGGTATTTCTGTTATGAATTCATTAGGTGTTATGCAGCAGTACGGCATTCAAATTTGTTTAGTTATCATCGTGGCAACGATTATTTTGTTAGGCGTTACAGGCTTATTTTCACAGCTTATACTTGGCATGACAAAAGATAATAAAGCAAAAGAAGAAATAAAAGATGTAGATATGGGTGAAAAAACAAAAAAACAAGGTATTGCTTAACATCAATTATAAAGAGACAAGGTGGTTGGAAAGATGAATCCGTATTTTGGAATCGTGGTTTCTTTAGCTGCGTACGGCATTGGAACGTATTTATTTAAAAAGTCAAAAGGTTTTTTCTTATTTACTCCTTTATTTGTGGCAATGGTACTCGGAATTGCTTTTTTGAAAATTGGCCATTTTTCTTATGAGGAATATAGCAGCGGCGGGAAAATTATCAGCTTCTTTTTAGAACCGGCAACAATTGCTTTCGCCATCCCTTTATATAAGCAAGCCGATAAATTAAAAAAGTACTGGTGGCAAATTCTTTCTTCTATTGCGGTAGGGTCAGTTTGTTCGGTAGCGATTATTTTTGCGATTGCTAAAGGTATTCATATGGATGAAGTTGTGATGAAATCAATGCTTCCACAAGCAGCTACAACAGCGATTGCGCTGCCATTGTCTCAAGATATTGGAGGGATTCCTGCTATTACTTCCTTTGCTGTTATTTTTAATGCAGTCATCGTATATGCGCTGGGCGCTTTATTTTTAAAAGTATTCAAGGTGAAGAATCCAATTTCGAAAGGATTAGCTCTTGGAACTTCTGGGCATGCGCTAGGAGTAGCCGTAGGGATTGAAATGGGAGAAGTAGAGGCAGCCATGGCAAGTATTGCAGTTGTTATTGTAGGCGTCGTCACAGTTGCCGTTATTCCACTTTTTGTTCAGCTAGTCATGTAACAAAAGCCTGAAGGAGTCAGAGATTTTCTGACTCCTTCAGGCTTTTGTTTGTTAATTAATACACCACTCCAAAATGTCGTGATGCGCAGTTTTGACAGGTTGTATGGTCAAAAAGACTCTCAGGAATGATAAATTCAAAACAAAATTGACATTGTTTGAATTGACTTTGTCTATAAAACATTGTCTCTAAGAAAATAGCTGTAATATGTTCCGTTATGTGCTTATGGGAACGTCGTTCTAAAGTGGACCATGGAATAGACTGATGCTCTATGTAAATCGGACAGGAAGTATAGGGTGTATCCCATTGAATGGCTTGATATCCAAACGTAAGGCCATGATGAGCTGCTGATGTAAATATGATTAGGTTTTGATGGAATTCTGGCAGAGGTAATTCTAGTTTTTGATCTTTAAGCGATCTCGTTTTGGAATGAAGGTTATACAATTTAATTTGAAAATGAATCCACTGAGTGGCGTGAACGGTTATTGACATGTTTTAAACCTCCAATTCAGACTCTTTCTTTTATCATAATTGATTTCAAAATAAATAAATAGTAGGCAAAAAGAAGATAACAAAATTTTATATAGATTACTTATAAGGCGTAGGGAAAGGTGATATAAGCATAGCATCCTTTTTTCTACCCCTTTTTAAAGTATATTAATCTTCTATATAAAAGCTTGCTTTCAACGAATGGTACCGGCATATTCATACGCTTTAAACAGATTTTAATGTTAGAAGTTATAACAAGGTTCATTTTTTTAGAGAAGTTTATGAAATAATAAAAGCTGTATATTTTACGGTCTGAATCTATGTGTTGGAGGTTTTTATATGACAAAACAAAAGCTGATATTAATCGGAAATGGAATGGCAGGAATGCGCTGTATTGAAGAAATTCTTATTCATTCTCCAAGTTGTTTTGATATTACTGTTTTTGGAAGTGAGCCTCACGTTAACTATAACCGAATTTTATTATCAACCGTTTTACAAGGCAGTACAAAGCTTGAAGATATCAATATTCATTCTTTGGCATGGTATAAGGAAAATAATATCACTTTATTTAAAGGAGAAAGCGTTACGCACATAGACACCAAGAGAAAAATAATAAAAACAGATAAAAACAGAGAGACGATGTACGACAAGCTTATTCTTGCTACTGGCTCGAGCCCGTATATGCTCCCCGTTAAAGGGTCTGACAAAGAAGGTGTCCTCGGTTTTCGTACCATCGAAGACTGTCAGGAAATGATTAAAATTTCTAAACAGTATAAAAAAGCAGCGGTTATTGGAGGAGGTCTGTTAGGGCTGGAAGCTGCTAGGGGACTATTAAATTTGGGAATGGATGTTCAAGTCATTCATCATTCGAGTTTCTTGATGGAGCGACAGTTAGACAGAGCAGCATCTGCTATGTTAAGAGAAGAATTAGAAAAGCAAGGCATGAGTTTTCTATTAAACAAACATACGGATGAGATTATAGGGGAAAATCGAGCAGAAGGCGTCCGATTTAATGATAGCAGTAAAATTGCAGCTGATTTAGTTGTAATGGCTACAGGAGTGAGGCCAAATGTTAATCTAGCTAAAAAAAGCGGAATAGAAACAAATAGAGCAATCATCGTAAATGATTATTTAGAAACGAGCATCCCGGATATCTATGCAGTAGGTGAATGCGCGGAACATCGAGGGACGACATACGGCCTTGTTGCTCCTCTTTACGAACAAGGAAAAGTCTTAGCGCGACATCTTTGCCAAATAAAAAACGACGGTTATCGCGGGTCCGTTATTTCCACTCAATTAAAAATATCAGGAATAGACGTTTACTCAGTCGGAGAATTCAAGGAAAACCAAGGTGCAAAAGCCATTACGATTTCGAATATGTTAGATGGTATATACAAAAAAGTAGTTTTTCGCGAAGGCAAAATAGTGGGAGCTGTTCTTTTTGGAGATACCAGTGAGGCTATAAAGCTATCACAAATGATTAATGAAAAAAAGGATTTGTCGCAAGCGGAAAAAGTACAATTATTTCCTTCTCAACATGAAAAAGAAAGTGCAGTAACTTCTATGCCACTTACAAATATCGTATGCAACTGTAACGGTGTAACAAAGGGAACCATTATTGAAGCAGTACAGAAAAATGATTTAACGACAGTAGATGAAATAAAAAATTGCACGAAAGCTTCTGGTTCATGCGGAGGATGCAAACCCCTTGTAACAGATCTTTTAACATATATTCAAAGCGATGAGTTTGATGAAATCATTGAACAAAAAACCTTTTGTACATGTACACATTTATCAGAAGATGAGCTGGTAAGAGAAATGCAGCAATATCAATTTGAGACGGTTCAGCAAGTAAGGAAAATATTAAAGTTTAAAGACATGAAAGGCTGTTCGTTATGTGAAGGCGGTCTTCATTACTATTTAGATATGATGAATCCTCATTATGAAAACAATCGACATTCTTTATTTACTACGGAGAATGAACAGGCTGTTTTGCTTCACGATGGGACATATGCAGTGGTACCGCAAATTCACGGTGGTCTGACAAATGTACAGGAATTAAGGAACATAGCAAATGTAGCTGAAAGGTACAACATCTCTAATATTCGTTTAACAAGTGATCAGCGCATTCAACTTATTGGAGTGAAAAAAGAATATCTTCCGTTGATAAGTGAGGAAATAGATAGAGGACTTCAGCAGCTATATGAACGTACAGTTAAAAATGTATCTGTTTATATAGGAAAAGGAAAGTGTATTTGTCAGTATGAACCTGCTCTTGCTTTATCAAATGAATTAGATAAACAGCTTGAATATGTAAAGACCCCATGTGATATCAAAATCAGTATTGCTTCGTGTTCTCACATTGCAGAGAGTGTAACAACAAGTGATATAGGATTAAGAAGAATAGACAGGGGATGGGAAATATATGCTGGCGGAAGCAGCGCAGAAGCCAGAAGCGGGGAGCTGTTTTATGTGGCCGAAACGAACGAAGAAGCAGTAGAAATCAGCTGTTCTTTGATTCAATATTACCGGGAAACGGGGAACTATTTAGAAACCGTCGGGAGCTGGATCGAGCGAGTAGGAATTGTTCATGTCAGAGAAGTTTTGTTTGAGATAGACAATCGAGAGTATTTAATGAAGCAGCTCAGTTCAGAGCGCTCTCGTGCAATCACATATTTATTATAGGAAAGAAGGGTGACCTACGATGACTGAGATGCTATTGAAATATTTTCGTGAGCAGCAAAAGCAAGTTGAAACCGAGCGTATCTATAATACTCAGTGTCCTTACTGCAGCATGCAGTGCAAAATGCAGTTAGTTGAACAAACACATGTGAAAAGGAAAACGTATAAAACAATTGGAACAGACAACCCTACTTCTCAAGGAAGGTTGTGTATCAAAGGAATGAATGCGCATCAGCATCCTTTGCATAAAGATCGGATTCAATATCCTTTATTAAAAGTAAACGGAGAGTTTGTAAAGATTTCTTGGAAAGAAGCTTTTCGCTATATTAAAGAAAACGTTACAGAAATTCAAGAGAAGAATGGAGCAGATGCGCTAGGTGTTTATGGAAGTGCCTCTATTACAAATGAAGAAGCTTATTTATTAGGGAAATTTGCTCGAGTTGCGTTAAAAACAAAGTATATTGATTACAATGGACGCTTATGTATGTCGGCTGCTGCTTCTGCTGCTAGTAAAACATTTGGCATGGACAGAGGATTTACGAATAGCTTGCAAGAGATTCCGTTTACTGAATGTATTATGTTAGCTGGAACAAATATTGCGGAATGTCAGCCAACGATTATGCCTTATTTTGAGAAAGCAAAAGAAAATGGAGCTTTTATTATTGCAATTGATCCAAGAGAAACAGCTACAACTAAAATAGCTGATTTACACTTGAAACTTAAGCCGGGGAGCGACGCGGCATTAGCCAATGGAATCTTGAAGGTCCTTATCGAAGAAAATTATCTAGATGAACGATTTCTACAAGAACGTGTCAATGGATTTGAAGAAGTAATTCAATATGTGGCGTCTCTAGAATTTAATATCATTGAAGAAATAACGGGAGTGCCACTTGAAGAGATGTACCAAGCTGCCCGTATGTTTGGCCAAAGAAAAACGGGAATGATTTTTACTGCTAGAGGGGTAGAGCAGCAAACAGACGGAAGTGCTGCGGTGCGAAATTTTTTGAATATTCTACTTTCTGTTGGGAAAATTGGTAAACCTCGCTGCGGATATGGGGCCATTACCGGTCAAGGAAATGGGCAAGGAGCCCGAGAGCATGGTCAAAAAGCGGATCAGCTTCCAGGCTACCGTTCAATCGAAAACCGCGAGCACCGGATGTATATAGCGGATGTGTGGAACATAGAGGAGAAAGATCTTCCTAGAAAAGGTGTTTCTGCATATGAGATGATTGAAAAAATTCATGACGGTGAAATTAAAGGGTTGTTTTTGATGTGTTCAAATCCAACAGTTTCAAATCCAAACGCTAATTTTGTTAAGAAGGCTTTTGAAAAGCTTGAATTTCTAGTAGTAGCAGATATGTTTGAATCAGAAACAGCAAAATTAGCAAACTTGATCTTACCAGCATCTTCCTACTTGGAAGATGAAGGAACCATGACAAATATAGAGGGAAGAGTTACATTACGCGAGGCTAGCTTTCCATGCCGTGGCGAAATCAAACACGACTGGGAAATACTATGTGAAATTGCTAAAGCTTTAGGGAAAGAGGAACATTTTTCGTTTTCATCAGCTGAAGAAATATTTAATGAACTGCGAATAGCAAGTAAAGGAGGGATCGCCGATTACTCCGGTATTACGTACGAACGATTACGAGAGGAAAAAGGAATTTTATGGCCATGCAGAAGCTTAACAGATAAAGGAACCGAGCGCCTGTTTGAGACGCGTTTTGCTCATAGTGATGGGAAAGCGATGATGGTCCCTGTCTCGAATCAAGCTATTGTTCCTAAAGCAAAAATAACCGAAAAATATCCTCTCTATTTAACAACGGGGAGAGTGATGTCGCACTATTTAACGGGTGTACAAACGCGAAAAAGTGCGTCTTTATCTGCTAGAAATTTCGAATCTTTTATGGAAATTCACCCTTCAACAGCGAAAAAATATGAAATTTCGAATCAAGAATTAGTACAAATTGAATCTTCATATGGAAGGATTGTGGTAAGAAGCAAATTTTCAGAGGGCATTCGGCCAGATACCGTATTTGTTCCTTTTCACTGGGCGGATTCTCAAAATGTTAATAACCTTGTCTCTGAGAAATTAGATCCTGCCTGTAAGATGCCAGGGTTTAAAGTAAGTGCTGTGAATATTAGCCCTTTTGTAAAAAGAAGTAGCTATTAAAAATGCTGATGCAAAAAGCCTCTTGAAAAAAGAGGCTTTTTACATGGAATTAGGCAAGGTGCTTTTGGTTAATACGTACATCTTGTTTTTTGAATCCAGAATAATTCAGTAAGAGACAGAATAGGGCAAAAAGCGCTAGTAAGGAAAAACCGATAACGTAATCTCCGCTTGTATCTTTTATAAAGCCTAGCACAATAGGGGGAAAGAATCCGCCTACTCCTCCGAATGCACCTACGATCCCGGTAACAGCTCCAATATTTCCTGTTGAAACAGATGGAACCATTTTAAAAACAGCTCCATTTCCGATACCAAGAGTAATGGCTGCAAGTAAACAACCTACGCTAAATAAGGAGAAGGCAGTGATGGTAAATGCAATAAATAACCCTATTAGTAGCATTCCGGTAAAGACGAAGGTGAGTACTTTTTTTGCTCCGAAGACATCCGATAAATATCCTCCAAGAGGCCGTACAAACGTTGCTAGTACGACAAATCCAGCTGTTTTCAGCCCACTGTCTACAGTTGAAGCATTAAATTGATCATGCAAAATGGTAGGGAGATAGATGCTGAACGTTACAAATCCACCAAATGTTAAAAAATAGAAAATGGATAAAAACCACGTTTCTTTAAATTTTAATACCGATAAAGATTCCTGCAGCGTTTTGGGGGAAGCAGCAGAAGGGTGGTCTGAAGTTCCTACCCATAATAAAAGAGCCATTAAGGCTACCGCAATTGCTAAACTCCAAAATACCCAAGGCAAGCCAAAAGAAGAAAAGATAAGTGGAATACTAAAGCTTGCTACCGCCGATCCTAAGTTGCCCATCCCGGCAATTCCTAAAATAAAACCTTGCTTTTGAGGTGAATACCATTTAGAGACATATGTAATGGAAATAGCAAATGTTGTTCCAGCCATGCCGATAAAAAATGCCCAAAAGAGCAGCATGGAATAAGAATGAGTAAAGCCTGCACAAATGGTAGGGAGTAAAAGAGCCAGCATAGTCAAAGAATAGACTTTTCTTCCCCCGAAGCGATCTGTTAAAATCCCCATCGGAATTCGCATGAGGGAACCTAATAAGACGGGAGTGGCAATTAAGATACTTTTTTCAGCATTGGTTAATGAATACATCACTTGAATATCTGCAGCGATAGGCGCGAAGACCGACCATACTGAAAAAGCAATAATCATAGATAAAGTCGAGATAAGAAGTACAGATAAGGGCCGTTTAGAAAACATTGCTTAAAAACCTCCTTTTTTATATGCAGCGTAAAGCTGTTGCAATATGGTAATTATGATACTACGTTTTCTTTCTTATGTATCATTCTATGTTAGGTTTTCTTCCGTACTTTTGCTGAGGAACGGATGCAGATAAAGGTGGAGAGATAACTTACACTCTATCTAATTGCTGATGAAGAAACGGTTAAAAAGCTTTGAAAGAACAGTAAGTAGAAATATTGCCGAAAGAATGGAAGGAAAATTGAAATTAGAAGAGGTTAATAGAGTAAGCATCTATAAATTTGTGCTATCGAATTATAGCGAAATAAAAAATAATTCATATTTTATATAGAACACAAATTTTTGAAATAGAAGGTGGAAAAAGTGACAGAAAAGCATCCTCTTTCAGGTTATAAAAAGGATGATAACGGAGTTCTCTGGATATGGAGTTACGTTGGACAGGCTAGAGTGAAAATGGGGTATAAAGTAAAAAGTCTGCTTCACTATGAGCAATCTTCCTATCAACAAATCAGTATTGTGGATACAAAATGGTATGGGAAAATGTTGGTGCTAGATGGTACTCCACAAATTTCAACAGGAGAAGGGTTTATTTATAATGAAATGATTAGCCATGTGCCAATTATAACGCATTCAAATCCCAAAAAAGTTGCGATGATTGGCGGAGGAGACTGCGGTCCTGCACGGGAGGCCATGAAGTATGACGGAATTCAACAAATTGATGTAGTCGAAATCGATCCAAAAGTTACAGAAATCTGCCGCACATGGCTAACTCCGGCTTCTTGTTATGATGGTGAAACCAGGCTCAATATGATACATCGCGATGGAATAGATTGGATTCAAGAACAAAAGGGAGTTTATGATGTTCTCATAATTGACCGGCCTGACCCTGTTGGACCGGGAAAAAAACTATTTCAACCTGATTTTTATCAATATGTCTACAACAGCCTTAAGGATGATGGCGTGGTTGTTTTTCAATCAGGATCTCCTTACTACAATACTTCTACATTACAAGGCACAATTAAAAATCTAAAGGAGCTATTTCCAATTGTCCGCACATATTTAGTGACTATACCTCTTTTCCCTTGCGGCATTTGGAGTTTTACGATTGCTTCTAAAAAAATGGATCCTCTTCAGGCCGATTTGACGAAGCTACAGCATACAGATACTCAATATATTGATCCTGAAATTTTCCGTGCATCATTTGTTTTACCTAAATATATAAAAGAAATAGTAGACGGAAAAGATTCCTAAAAACTAAGTAGCGACGAATGTTTGTTGAAAGTCATCAATAATCTCGGAAAATATATTTGTTATAGTAGTTCTGTGTTTGCTGCGCAGGGTCTGAGATAATTCAATTTGAAATGTATTAAAATTATGACTGTAACCTAGATAGCCGCTATTGTCACCTTGTCTGTGAAAGGCAATTGATTCGTCTCCAACAAATTTATTATCAAATATTACATGGATTTTTGGGAACGAATCTTCAAATTTTTTAGTCAGCGCCTGTTGAAACCAATCTTTAACTTCCTTTGAGCAAGATTGTCCATATAAAGTCCCCACTTCAATTGCATAAGGTCCGTAATGTGTATTCTTCATTCCATGAAAAGATAAATGCAAATAGGGCGTTAGAAGGCGATTATTACTATCTACTATTTTCAAATATTTAACAATTTCTTGGATTGTTCTTCTATATTCATATATCCCCTCATGGTTTGTTTCATTTAGATTTCTATTTAAATCTGCTATAGTTCTGGAAACCGTACTAACGATTCCTGCACATCCTGTTTTCTTGACTAAATTTTCTACAACTTTATCCGTAAATAAATCAGCAGCAGGTGGCTCTGCATGAAGTGCATCCACATGACAGCTTATAAAACCAGTTCCTTTGTTGTATTTTAAGTAGTTTCCATGAATGAATTTTAATGTCATTGACTATTTCTCCTTTTATATCGTTTGAAATCTATCCTTTCTATAATAAATGCAGTAAAAATAAAATCGGTGAATTATTACACGTGTTAAATACATACATAAAAAGTTTTTAGAGATGGTGGAAATAAATAGATAAATGTACAGGATTATTTTGTATAGTTACATACTATATGAGTAGCTGATTATTGTTATAGGGCATTAAAGTAGCAAAATACGATAGAAAGTTCTAATTAGGAGGCTTTAAAATGGATCCAATGAGAGAAGAGTTAGGGATATTATCTGATAAAGAAATGACGTTGCAAACTCTTAATCTGAATAATATACCGTCTGTTGAATTAGTTGACCCCAAAACCTGTTCGTATCCAGTGATAGGGAGGAAATATGGTCACCATAGCGGAAGAGATATTGTTATCGTAAATACAAAGGACCAAGCAATATATGAAGGATATGATTATTTTACGAAAATATATGCAATAGACAAAGAATATTGTCTAGAAGTAGAAGGACTGAGCGTAAAAACAGTACAAGTAGTGACCAGTGAACATGTTGTATTTAATGAAATACCCATCCGAACGCAAGCCTTCGGCTGGAAATTAGAACAGGTAAACGGCATGGATGTACCGGAAATGCTGATGAACATAGCCATTCGAGCACTTTACGTAACGGGAGCTAAAAGCGGCTTTGTCAAAATGGGAGTATTAGAAAATGGAGAGTGTATCGTCACAGATATTAACTCATCAGAAAGTGAATGGATAGAAAATCCATTAAAGCCTAGTGTTCCTTTTAGCATGGGTGCTGACGTTGAGTTTATGTTAAGTTGTGATGGAGAGCTTCTACCAGCTTCTACTTTTTTTTCTGTTGAAGGTCCGGTAGGCTGTGATGAAAGACAAATAGAGCAAGATAGCGGTGAGTATGCATTAGTAGAAGTTAGGCCTGAAAAAGCGAATTCATCAACAGAACTATTTGAGAATATCCAAAAGTTAATAGAAAAAGCATCTGCACAGGTACCATATGAAAATATTCATTTTCGGGCAGGCAGCATGCCGTTTTCAGGGTATCAATGTGGAGGACATATTCATTTTGGTATTCCGCTTTCTTTATCCTTATTAAGAGCTCTTGACCACTACCTTGCTATTCCAGTAGCGCTGATAGAAGAATCTAAGACCGCTAAACTCAGACGGAAAACGAACCATGGAGGTCTTGGACGCTATCGTGAGAAATCGTATGGATTTGAGTATTTAACTTTAAGCTCTTGGATTATCGACCCTAGAATTACCCTCTCCACTTTAGCTCTTGCTCAGCTAGTTGCTACCCATCATCATGAATTAAAAAGCGAATTTTTATTTCATCCACTTACGCAGCGTGCCTACTATCAAGGGAATAAAATCTTTCTTAAACGAATGTGGAAAGATATCAAGGCCAATCTTATGAAAACATCCAGCTATCCACACTATCAAAATGAACTATCTTTTCTATTTGAAATGATAGAAAAAGAAATTCCTTGTGATGAATCAAATGATATTCGCCGGAATTGGAATGTAAAGATTTCTAAAGAAATCTATGACCGCGGACATATTATCCAAATCCCCAAAAAGCTCCGTTTAAAATACGGCCTCAAAGAGGGGCAGTCTACGGTTGTTAGTGCAGGAAAGGCAATATCAACTGCAACTGTTCATTCTTATCCTTTTTCATTTCGCCATCCAAATATGGTTCAACTCTCTAAATCTCTCCGTGATAAACTATCTCTCCCGAAAGATTGGTGCCCCAAGCTATCAGCTTCAGAAGGCATCATAACTTTAGGTCCTATCATTGGCATTCTTGCTAACCGTCCTTTTGAAAGACAAACAACCTATTTCCATCATCTATGTCGCTTAGCAAATGAAAAGCGAATGCTTGTATATGTGTTTGAACCGGAAGATATTGATTGGGAGAAAAAATTAGTTAAAGGAACAACCATTAACGGTGAAGGGCTTTTTCCTTTTCCTGCTGTTATTTATGACCGTTATTTCATAGATGGTAGAAAAAATATTTTAATAGAAGAAGTAAGGGCAAAACTTCAGGCGATTTATAAAATTCCTTTTGTTAATTCTTCAAATTTGTTTCAGCTCACGGGAGATAAGTGGGCAACATATGAACTTCTTATGAAAGAATATGAAGAATTTCTTCCAGAGTCACGTCTCGTACAAAATTCTGCTGACATTGCAGAAATGCTTGATAGCTACGGAGAAGTCTATTTAAAACCGCTTGGCGGGGCCTTAAGTAAAGGAGTCATGCGTATCGTTCGCCGACCAACAGGCATCTTTTGGTTTGATCTTAATAAAAAAGAGCTGCATCAATTCAGTAATATGGAAGAATTATTTACTTTGCTCTCTCCTTTGATGAAAAACAATCCTTATCTTGTTCAAGAAGGAATTCGCAGAAAACAGCATAAAGATAAAAATTTAGAAATACGGGTTTATATGCAAAAAAATGAAAAGCAAATTTGGCTTCGAACGGGTATGGTTGCGCGTCTCACCGGTGAAGATGTGCTAACGGAAGATTCTGAAACGAATATGCGCCTCAGTAAAATATTAAACAGTTTATATCCTGATCCAACAGACAGAAGGCTCATTATAAACCAATTAGCTAAAATATCTAAAAATATTGTTGCAACAGTAGAGGAGAAAGTGGGTCCTTTTGGGGAGCTGGCGGTAGATTTATGTATAGATCAGTACGGTTCCATAAAGTTACTTGAAATAAATGCAAAACCAGATAGTCTATTCTCACAAATTAGAGCCTACAAGCTGCGTACTTTGGCGGGGATTCGTCTGCTCAATTATGCGTCTTCACTGGCTGGTTACGAAGAAGAAAAGGAGGATTTAACATGAAGCACTTCACATTAAATGAAATCCTTAAACAAACGGGGGAGACCTTTGTTATGGATCAGGAAATCCTGTTATTAAACATGCTATAAACTACGCTAAAAAGGATATAGAGGATCATACACTCATCTTTCATTTAGATAGAGAACTGATTAGAGGGAATTATTGGAAAGAAAATCATTCAATTGTCGTTATAACAGATCACCCTGAGCTGTGCACGAACTTAGAGGGAAATATTATTCTTGTTAAAACAGATCAATTAGAAGAGGCTTATTGGAAATTTATCGAATACTACCGAGGGCTTTTTGATCTTCCTGTTATTGGTGTTACAGGAACTTGTGGAAAAACGACCACGAAAGAGATGATCCGACAAATATTAATTGAAGATTATAAAGTGAAAGCTACGTGGATGAGTATGAATTCTATGTCTGTAAATCTACGTTATTTAACAGGTATTGATGATACAACAGAAGTAGCTGTTTTTGAAATGCCGGTCGCTTATCCGGGATATTTAAAAGTTGCGTGTCGCTACTTTCAGCCACAAATACGAATTCTATTAAATATAGGCGTGCACCATCTCGCTGATTGTGAAACACCTGAAGAATATATGAAAGCAAAAGCCGAAATTGTAGAAGGCTTAGATCCAAATAGCGGCATTTTGATTTTAAACGCAGATGATGAAAATATTAAGAGAGTGCTTGATGTTAGTCATCTTCAAGGTGTTGTATATATAGGTAAAGGTGATGATTCCCAATTTCAAGCAAAAGATATTAAATATGCTAATGGAGGAATGGCTTTTACTTTAAAGTACCAAAACAAAGAGTACGATGCTTTTATCCCTGGATATGGTGAACATAATGTGTATAATGCACTGGCTGCCATTGCTGCTGTATTTTATGTTGGCGTTGATATTCCCGTTGCCATACAAAGACTTAGCTTATTTGAACAAGTAGAAGAACATTTGGAATTTAAAAGAGGAATGAATGAATGTACGGTAATTAACGACACATGGAACTCTTCACCTTTATCGATGGCTACAGCTCTCGGAGTTCTTAGTGATATGTCAAAAGAGAAACAGTCTATCGCTTTATTAGGTTACATGCCTCAGCTAGGAGAAGGACCTTATGCAATTAAACAATATGAAGATATGGGAAAAAAAGCAGCGGAATCAAAGATTGATATTTTAGTGGTAGTAGGAGAAGAAGCAAAAGCTATTGGGACAGGAGCTTTAAAATGTGGAATGGATTCTAACAAAGTGTATTTTTGTAACACTGGTGATGAAGTATACAATGTGCTAGCTCCATATTTAAATGAAAATACAATAATTTTATTAAAAGTAACGCATCGCGTTATGAAAAAACCTACTTTTAAAGAATTAAGAAATAAACTTATTCCAGACAACGAAGAGTAAAAGGAGGATAGACATGAAGAAGACTAAACAGCTAAGAGAGTTGATAGAAAGTAAACAGCTAGAGTTTATTATGGAGGCTCACAGTGCGCTATCTGCAAAGATTGTAGAAGAAGCAGGGTTCAAAGGGATATGGGCCAGTGGCCTGTCTTTATCCGCGGCACTGGGTGTAAGAGATAATAACGAGGCTTCATGGACACAGGTATTAGACATCTTAGAGTTTATGAGTGACGCAACGTCCGTTCCAATTCTTCTTGATGGTGATACAGGCTATGGGAACTTTAATAATGCAAGAAGATTAGTTAAGAAATTGGAGCAGCGAGACATTCCAGGCGTATGTATTGAAGATAAATTGTTTCCAAAAACAAACTCATTTATTAAAGGTGAAGCACAGCCGCTTGCAGATATTAATGAATTTTGCGGCAAAATTAAAGCAATGAAAGATAGCCAAAATGACGAAGATTTTGTAGTGGTATCGCGTATAGAAGCTTTTATTGCAGGGTGGGGACTGAAGGAAGCTTTAAAACGTGCAGAAGCTTATCGTCAAGCGGGAACTGACGCCGTTTTGATTCATAGTAAAAGGTCAGATATGACAGAGATTGAAGCTTTTATGAAAGAGTGGGGAAACAGGCTTCCAGTTATTATTGTTCCAACCAAATATTATTCGGTTCCAACTGATAAATTTAGTGATTTAGGAATTAGCTTAAGCATTTGGGCCAACCATAACTTAAGATCTTCTATTACAGCTATGCAGAAAACGTCCGCTCAGATTTATTACGATAAAAGTTTGATTAACGTAGAAAACAATGTCTCTCCGCTTGAGGAAGTTTTCCGTCTTCAAAAAGCTGAAGAGCTCGATATGGCAGAAAAGCTTTATTTAAGCTCTGCCAATCATAGCACGAACGCTATGATTCTGGTAAAAGAATCAGCAAATGACACTTTAATAACTGAGCAGATAAATCAGTTAAAAAAAGTCGGCGTGACAAATAGTATAAAAGTAGATTCCAACAAAGCTATGGAAGACAAGACGTTTCCTAATAAAGGAGAATTATATCATCTTTATGCTGCGAGGGATAAGCTAGGACCGGCTACTTTAATAAGTGATAGTAACATCGTGTATAAAACACATATTTTTGAGGAGTTAATTCATGAAAGTGGCGATATCACTATCGTAGCAGGAGCTGATTACGAGTTAAAAGGGAAGCAAGCATCTTATGTAACCACTAAACTTCCCTATTCCAAACAGCTGTATTCCAAAACAGTAGACTTGATTCAAATGTCGTGCAATCCAAACTCTAAAAACATTCATGGTGAATTCATTGGTCTTTGGAAAGTTTCAGGAAAAGGCACTGAGGTTGTAAAAAGAGCTTTAGAAGAACTGGCACAAAGAAAAGATTTTGCTCAGCTCACGTTCTCTGATTTCTTTAATTATATTAATCTAATTCATCCGGTTGCTGTTAAATATACGATGGGGTCATGGATAGATACCGAAACATATACAAAGATTCAAAAAGATGGTGTGAAAAATGATTAGTATGTCCGTATTTGGAACTCAATTAAAAAAACTAGGTTTTCAATTTTATAGCGGAGTTCCTTGTTCCTATCTTAAACATCTTATTAACTACGCTATCAACGAATGTGAATATGTTGCAGCAGCAAACGAAGGAGAAGCGGTAGCGATTGCTGCTGGGGCATCAATTGCTGGCAACAAAGCGGTTGTTTTAATGCAGAACTCCGGATTAGCAAATGCTGTTTCCCCTTTAACCTCTCTTATTCATCCGTTTAAAATTCCTGTCCTTGGATTTGTCAGTTTTCGTGGAGAACCTGGATGTCTAGATGAACCGCAGCATGAATTAATGGGAGAAATTACTTCTGCCCTGCTAAATACGATGAAAATAAAATGGGAATATTTATCTTTTGATTTTGCCGAAGTTAAAAAACAATTACAGCGGGCTAATCAAGCTGTTGAAAATAATGAAAGCTACTTCTTTATTGTAAAAAAAGGAACGTTTGAGCCAGTCAAGCTTTTAGAAAAATCAATAAAAAACGTTACTCCTAAAATGAAAAGTGAACAGATAACAACCGACGAATTACCTTCAAGGTATGAGGCATTACAAGTAGTTAATTCATTAAAAGACAACAATACTATTCAATTGGCCGCTACAGGAAAAACAGGAAGAGAGCTTTACGAAATAGAAGACGCAAGAAATAATTTTTATATGGTTGGATCTATGGGATGCGTTAGTTCCATTGGTTTAGGCTTAGCTTTGAGCAGAAATGAAAAGAACATCATTACAATTGATGGAGACGGAGCGTTGCTTATGCGCATGGGAAATCTAGCAACCAACGGATACTACTGTCCAGCAAATTTATTACACATTCTTTTAGACAATCAAACTCATGATTCTACAGGGGGGCAACATACGGTCTCTCATAACATTAATTTTGTAGATATTGCTTCTTCCTGTGGGTATCAAAATTCCATTCATGTTCATAACTTAAATGAGTTAGAGACGTATATCAAACAGTGGAAAAGTGATAAAAAATTAACGTTTTTATATCTTAAAATAGCGAAAGGATCTAAAAAGAACCTGGGGCGTCCTGAAATGAAGCCTTATGAAGTCAGAGAAAGACTGCAGGTGTTTTTAGATGATTAAAACAGCTGTTATTCTAGCTGCAGGGATGGGGAGCAGGATTCGTAAAAGAGCTGGAAACCGCCCTAAAGGTTTTTTGATGATTGATGAAAAATCAATTATTGAACATTCCATTTCGAAGTTAATAGAAGCAGGAGTTAAGAAAATTTTTATTGGAACAGGTTATATGAAAGAAGAATATGAAAAGCTAATGGTTAGATATCCTCAAATAAAATGTGTTTATAATTCTAGATACGAAACAACGGGAAGTCTGTTTACGCTGTATCAATTAAAAAATTATATTAAAGAAGATTTTTTACTATTGGAATCAGATGTAATTTATGAAAAGAATGCGTTGGAAACATTAGTAAACCATTCGAGATCAAATGTCATACTAGCGAGTAAATTGAACGGTGCTGGCGATGAAGTTTATATTGAAGCTGATGAAAATAATAACCTTAAGAATATGTCAAAACAAAAAGAAGAGTTGAATAGTATCTATGCAGAACTAGTTGGTTTAACCAAACTCTCTTATGCTACATTTCAGAGACTTTGTGATGAAGCAAATATGCTGTTTCAGTTTAATCAAACGATCGATTATGAATATGGCCTCGTTAAAATTTCCGAAAAAGCAAATGTGTATGTTCATAAACTGAATAATTTGGCATGGTGTGAAGTGGATGATGAAGATCACTGGGCAAGAGCAACTACTATTGTTTATCCGATTATTAAAGCTCGAGAAGGTATTTCACATACAGTTAAGAGAAATATACTCCTAAACCCCGGACCGGCAACTACAACAGATACCGTCAAATACGCTCAAATAGTCGAGGACATTTGCCCGAGAGAAAAAGAATTTGGAGAGACAATGGAATTTATCTCTGCTGAACTAACAAAATTTGTTGGGAATCCAGAGAAGTATACTACGGTATTATTCGGCGGATCTGGAACGGCGGCAGTGGAATCGATTTTAAGTTCAGTAATTGATAACGGTACGGTTGTTATTATCAATAATGGTCCATACGGTGAAAGAATGTGTAAAATCGCTGAAATTTATGGACTGAATTATTTAGAATATAAAAGCTCCGCCGAGCAGGCTATTGATATGAACGACTTAGAAATTTTTATAAAAAAGATTTCAACGAACGTTTCTTATCTGGCGCTTGTTCACTGTGAAACTTCCACGGGGCTTCTTAATGATATTGAACAAATTGGGGAATTTTGTGCAGTGAAAAATATCGAAATGATTGTGGATGCAATGAGTTCGTATGCAGCTGTTCCAATTGACATGCAAAAAATGAATATAAGCTATCTGGCCGCAAGTGCAAATAAGAACCTTCAAGGAATGGCAGGCGTGTCGTTTGTTATAGCAAATAAAGACCGGTTAGAAAAAACGGAGCAAATAAAGCCTCGTAACCTTTATCTTCATTTATATGATCAGTATCGATATTTCCAAATGAATAAACAAATGCGTTTTACTCCTCCTGTTCAGACTATGTACGCCTTAAAGCAGGCAATTATAGAAACTCAGTGGGAAGGAATTGAGAAACGATATGAACGCTACTCAAAATCATGGACTACTTTAACGGATGGAATTACTCGGCTTGGGTTAACCTATTTGGTTCCTGAAACACATCATTCTAAAATTATTACCTCTATCATCGAGCCTTCCGATAAAAAGTATAATTTTGATATTATGCATGATTTTTTTTATAAACAAGGATTCACCATTTATCCTGGTAAAATTGATAAATTAGAAACGTTTCGAATAGCAAATATTGGTGATATCACATATAGAGATATAGAAAGATTTCTTCACCTTCTTGAACAATATCTTAAAGCTTTAAAAGGAGAGTGAGAAAAAGTTGAATCAAAAATTAGCTGTAGCAGTTATGGTGGTAAATCAAGATCATCACGTGCTTCTAGTCAAGAACCATAGACGGGGATGGGAATTTCCAGGCGGTTTTGTTGAAGAAGGTGAATCAATAAAAGATGCGGGGATACGAGAAGTTAAAGAAGAATCTGGAATTGTTATTGAAGTGACCAACTTTCTAGGAGTAGAACAAGATGTTAAACGATCTACTACTGTTATTTTATTAAAGGGAAAAGCGATTAGCGGAAAAATTTCTGTCTCCAATGAAACGCAGGATGTGGGATATTTTACGTTAGAAGAAGCAAAAAATATAATTAAATTAGATAACTTTAAGGATCGAATGGCTAGATGTCTAAAAGAGACTGAAATACCATTTTTCTATGTTTTAAAAGACACGGGCTCCTTTTACGTATAGGCGGAAGGTTTCTGTGTTGTGCTAGAAATGAAGCCTGAACGCGATTAAATAAAAATGCTCATCGTCATGCGTGACGATGAGCGTTTTTTTATCAGTAAAAGTATGGTTGTTTATTCAGCCGTGGCAATTTCTTCTTCTACATCATGGTCTTCTAAATTAGCACTTAAAAATTCACTTGTTTCCGATAAATTGAGATTTAATTTCGTTTTTTTGCAGATTTGAATTGTAACATTCTGAACAGAGACATCTAAAACATGTCCCCCTTCTTTTTTATATTCATCAATAAAGTGCAGGTGGTAGCCGGGAACACCGATGCCTGAAGAATATTCTGGCGTGTAAAAACCTGCTAGTGTTCCATTTACATCTGAAGATGTAAATGTAGGCTGATCAGCAGCCGCATCTACCATAGAAGGATAGGGCTTTTCTTGCTTTGCAACCGTGCGAGTTTTTACTTCTTTAAACTTCCCGTCAATGCGAACTGCATAGAATAAATTCGGGCTAGGAATAAGCTCGTTCATTAAGGTTTCTAGTTGTTCACGATTCATTTCCTTTTCTACACGATAAGAGATATCTTCATAAAAGGTTGTCATAATGGCAAAAGGTGTTTTTGCATCTTCGCTAATAGGCGCGGCTTTCCCATCAGCAATATGATAAAATTCTCCGTCAAAGGCAATCATTTCACCATCCAATTGATTAAACGTACCGATGCCGAAATCCCCTTTCTGAGCTAAATCCTTGTATGTGACAACACCGTCAAATACTCCGTCTAATAAAGCGATCATAGTGGAAGTTTGGTGAATTGTTAATTTTTCTTTATTGCTCATTCTTTACTCAGTCCTTTCAGTTAATTTGATCTGGCAGTAGCTGTGTATTTAATTTTTCATTATCTTTATAATCTACAGGAACATCGATGATAACGGGGCCTTGTTCACGAAAAGCGCTTGCTAGAGTGTCCGAAAATTCTTCTGGTGAGTTAACTCTAAATCCTTTGGCACCAAAACTTTCAGCAAGCGTAACAAAGTCTACACTGCCAAACTCTACTGCAGATTTTCGCCCATATTTAATCTGCTGTTGAAAGCCAACCATATCGTAGGTTTGATCGTTCCAGATAATGTGAACAATTGGTAAGTTTAACCGAACGGCTGTCTCGAGCTCCATAGCTGAAAATAAAAACCCGCCGTCTCCAGACATGGACAGAACTTTTTTATGGGGGTGAACGAGTGCAGCTGAAATAGCCCAAGGCAAAGCAACACCTAGTGTCTGCATGCCGTTGCTGAATAGTAAATGCTGAGGTTCATAGGAACGAAAATAACGAGCCATCCATATGTAATGCGAACCAACGTCACATGTGATGGTAGTATCATCTTCAACAAAGTTCTGCAGAGCTTCAATTAATTGTAGGGGATGAAGGTGAGTGTCATTAGAAAACTCGTACTGATCGTCAGGTTGTTCAAGTTTGCTTTTTAGCGTTTTTAAAAAAGAAGCACTTTCTTTTGAACGTATTAAATGTGGGAGTTTGTCTGCTAATATGTTAATGGTACTTGGAATATCCCCTACTAACTCAATTTCCGGCTGATAATGGTGGTCAGCTTGTGCTTGTAAATCATCTAAATGAATAATGCTTCTTTGACTTTCTGAGTTCCAAAGAGAAGGAGGGTATTCAACTGGGTCATATCCGATTGTTAGGACGACGTCAGCATGCTTCAATAACACGTCTCCAGGCTGATTGCGAAAGAGACCTACTCGCCCAAAAAAGTGAGTTTCAAGCTCTCGTGAAACAGCTCCCGCACCTTGGAACGTTTCCACCACAGGAAGGTCATGTTCTGCTATAAGCTGACGGATTGATTCCACTGCTTTAGATTTACTTGCTCTCATACCTAAAAGTAAAACAGGTAGTTTTGCTGTGCGAATAGTGTGTATAGCTTGGGCAACAGCGTCTAAATTGGCAGCGCCAATCGTAGGAGTTTTTAAAACGGATAGAGTGGAAGCAGATGTTTCGCTATCCATTACATCCTGCGGCAAGCTGACAAAAGATGCTCCTGAAGGAGAAGAAACAGCTTCGCGAAAAGCGTCTGTTATCACTTCTGGAATGTTTGCAACGTCTTCTACCTCAACGCTGAATTTGGCGATAGATTTAAATAGTCCTTCATTATCCATTGATTGATGCGTCTTTTTTAATCGATCTGCTCTTGGAACGGCTCCTGCTAGGGCTACCACTGGATCACCTTCAGAAGTAGCAGTGACAAGGCCAGTGGCTAAGTTAGCGGCACCTGGACCTGATGTGACAAGGCAAACGCCCGGCGTACCTGTCAGTCTTCCCATAGCAGCTGCCATAAACGCAGCATTTTGTTCATGGCGGCAAACAATTACTTCTGGTCCTTTTTCTTTCAAAACATCAAATACGCCATCAATTTTGGCTCCTGGAATGCCAAAAATATAAGGCACATTCTGACTTGCCAAACTTTCTACTAGTAAGTCGGCGCCTTTTTTTGTTTCGGTAGTATCAGCATTACTCATCATGCATTCTCTCCTTTATGTTTCTTAGATAGGTTTTAAGGCCTACTGATTGAATACCCAATTTGTATGACAACTAACCAAAAAAAGGAGAAGGTTTTAATTTTCTAAATAAAAAACTTCCCTATTAATTAGGGAAGCAGAGATGTACCTATTGCGAATAAAACATATCTGTTTTATTTGTAGGTTTATGGTACTTGAGGGATAGCAAGTGAAAGTCTTACGCGGCTCTTATTTGGTATGGTTAAAAAGCTTTTGGTAACTAACAATTTTTTGATCTAGCTTTTGACTTAATTTTAAAATCTCACCGTGAGAATAGCTGCTTGTTTTTTTAGCTAATTGGTAAATATCTGATTGTAAGGCTCGAATTTCTTTTTCTAACTGAGGTTGCTTCATTGAAATCCTCTCCAAGTCAGAATACTTCTATCTTTTATCTAATAGTATGAAATTCCTTCATATTTGTAAAATGTTTTTTGTTTTGAAAAATATGACATAAGTGAAGAGCTGCTGACAAGCTTTGTCGAACACTTTTTTTTACCTGTTTTCAATAAGTATGATATACTGAGGCTAGGAAAAATGACAATCTGGAGCGCACGTTCAGTTATTCTTAACAAGCGAATGAATTCTTAGCTTTGACAAGTTTAGCTTGTAAGGTGAAGAAATTCATCACATAATCTTATTAGATCTGAACCTTGTTAGCCCGGATGAGGATTTGTCGAAAGCGATTCACTAGAAAAAACCTTCGAGACCGCCAACTCGGAGGTTTTTTTATTTTTGTGTATGGAAATTTAAAAAAAGACATAGACTAATAAAGAAAAAGGTCCCGCACCCATAATCAGCTGTAGTTGATTACACCTTGTCCATTTCTGCAAGGAAGCTGTCTTTTTACTATAGGGAAGTGCCGCCAAACACGATTCCCTAAAGACAATCAGCACACGAGCCTTATGGATGAAGAACCTTTTAGACGATACTTATCGGTGATTACTTATTTTACTACTGGAAAAATAGCAAAATAAGAGCGACTATGGCTCCTAAAAGCTCTACGTAAGCCGTTAGGAGCTGAACATTCTCAGCATCTAGGAAAAATGACTTGAGGATTCGTCTCAGACTATCCACCACCTTTTTCTTCCTTGCGTGAATTCCCAAGGGAAAGAAAGGGGACGACAGTGCTTCTTTATTTTAACAAAAGTAGGAAATGATAAGTAGACTTATTTGAAGTGTAAATTAAAAAAGCATGTAGAATACATGCTTTTTTAATTTGGATAAATTTCTTTTATGCGTCCGACTTGTCCATCTGTTAAACGGACTTTGATGCCATGTGGGTGAAAGCTTGAATTGGTCAGAATGTCTTTGACCGTTCCGTGTGTAAGTTTTCCAGAACGCTGATCCGCTTTTAAAACAATGTCGACTTCAATTCCAGGAGTTACGTCTTTTCTATTTTGTCCGTTCATTATACACCTGTTCTCTTTCGCTGATTATTCGTTTTTTTTGTTTGTTGACTCGTCAGCTTTTTGGTTGCTTGATTGGTGCTGCTATTTTGAGCTTTACTTGAAGATTGATTTTTCTTATTAGCAAGCTGCTGTTTGATAGCATCTTGAAGACTAATTTTCTTTTTAAGTTGTTCTGTCATATGGGTTCCTCCTGAATATATACATCATCTGAAAAAACAAAGAAAGTAAGGGAATGAAAAAGCTGACTATCTAGTCAGCTTTTTTTAATTAGAAACAGTGACTTCTTCTACAGGCTGCATAAGTACAGCTTCTTTATCAGGATACGTTTTTTCAATATGATGTTCTCCCCAAGAGCATAATGAATCAAGAATGCTTTTTAAAGACCATCCGTAATCTGTTAAAGAGTATTCTACTCGAGGCGGCATTTCATTGTACATTTTTCTAACAATGATGCCGTCTGCTTCAAGTTCGCGAAGCTGCTGCGTTAATACTTTTTGCGTAACGCGCGGCATAATTCTTTTAATTCTCCCGGGCGCTTTGTCCCTTTAATTAAGTGGCAAAGAATAACGACTTTCCACTTGCCTCCAATGACTTCTAGTGCCGCTTCCACTGGAATATTATATTTTTTCACGTTAACAACTCTCCTTGTTCTAGAGATAACGGTCAAATGCATGTTTTCGCATTTTTTCTGATGTTTATCATATCACTATAGAGCAAAATTTTCTAGGTGTAAGCATTTTTTTAGAATACCCAATAGTTCATGACTTTAGTATTTACGCTTATTGTAACCTCTAGGTGCCTATATCACTTGAAAGTGCGTACTTTTTCTTTGGTTTTACATCGCTCATAATAACAATTGTTGATGGCGAGTTAGCGAATATATGAAAGGTACCTAAGCTAATTAGCCGTAAGAGAAGGTATTATAAAGAAGTTATCATAACGAACAGGAGGCGTTAAGAAGTGAACACACTTTCACAAACACAACAAAGTAAAAAAAGCGGTGCTTTGCCGCTATTAGCGCTAGCTATTAGCGCCTTTGGAATCGGGACTACAGAGTTTGTTCCAGTAGGTTTATTATCATCGCTTGCAGATGATTTAAATATTTCCATTACGCTAGCAGGGTTATTAATTTCAGGATACGCAATGGGAGTTGCATTTGGAGCTCCGGTATTAACAGCTTTAACAAGTAAAATGAGCAGAAAATCACTGTTGATGCTATTGATGGTTATTTTTATCGTAGGAAACTCAGTAGCAGCTTTATCAACAAGCTTTGGGCTGCTGCTTATAGCACGAATTATTACTGCATTTTCACACGGAATTTTCTTTTCCATCGGTGCGACTATCGCTGCTGATTTAGTGCCGGAAGATAAGCGAGCAAGTGCCATTGCTTTAATGTTTACAGGTTTAACAGTTGCAACTGTTACAGGTGTTCCGCTTGGTACATTTATCGGACAAGCTTTCGGCTGGAGAGCAACATTTTGGGGAGTAGCGTTACTTGGGGTTATTGCCATTATTGCAAGTGCTCTTTTAGTGCCTAAAAACTTAAAAGAAGCGCCGCCGGCAAAGTTTAGTGATCAATTGAAAATTTTGAAAAACGGCCCGCTTTTACTATCGTTTGCTATTACTGCCTTAGGATATGGCGGAACGTTTGTAGCTTATACGTATTTAGCACCTATTCTTGAAAAACTAACAGGATATGCACCAAGCGCAGTTAGTATCCTGCTGCTGGTATACGGTGTAGCGGTAGCCATCGGAAATACAATCGGAGGAAAAGCTGCGAATAAAAACCCGTTAAAAGCATTATTTTGGATGTTTCTAATTCAAGCAGTTATCTTAGTTATTTTATCGTTTACTGCATCGTTTAAAGTAGCGGGAACGATTACGATTTTTGCCATGGGCTTATTGGCATTTATGAACGTACCTGGACTGCAAGTGCTGGTCGTGAACTTAGCTGAAAAGTATGTTCCTTCAGCAGTGAACGTAGCCTCTGCGCTTAATATTGCTGCATTTAACGTTGGAATTGCTATTGGTTCTTTTGTAGGCGGCCTGATTGTTGATTCGATTGGTCTTGTTCATACTCCTTGGATTGGAGGAGTTATGGTTTTAGGAGCGGTCTTATTAACAGCATGGAGCCGCTCGATAGAAGCAAAAGCAAAATAAAACAAGAGATCATCGCTTTTTGCGATGATCTCTTAGCTATAAAAGGAGAGCAAGTAAATGACTACATTTCAACATCATAAGGCATATCGTCGTATGTACAAGGAGAATGAGTTAACGTTAGGTTTGCATATGCCGCTTGAAAATTATCAATATGCCACGCCTACGATGGAGAAACAAGTAGAGCTCACGCAGCTTGCAGAACAATATGGATTTACAAGCTTATGGTTCCGTGATGTTCTTCTTCAAGATCCATCATTTGGCGATCCAGCAACGGGTCAAATTTATGATATGCTTATTTATTTGACGTATCTGGCCAGTCAAACAAAAGAAATTGCTCTTAGTACATCTGCTATTGTGCTGCCTTTGCGCCATCCGCTTCGCGTAGCTAAAGAAATGGCAACCATTGATCAGCTTTTTCCTGAGCGTTTGATTATGGGCGTATCTTCTGGAGACCGTCAAGCAGATTTTCGAGGACTAGGTATTCCTCATGAAGAAAGAGGAAAGCGATTTGCAGAGGCTTTTCATTATTTAGAAGAAGCGTTAAATAAAGAATTTCCATCTATCCAGTCTGCTTTGGGATCTATTCAAGGAGCAAATGTTGTTCCTAAGCCAACGAAACGTATTCCAACGATGATCACGGGATACAGTCAGCAAAATATGGAGTGGTTTGCACAGTATGGAGACGGCTGGATGTATTATCCTCGTCATCCCCATTTTCAAGCAGAAGCTATTAAACAATGGAGGAAACTGGTTGACATCTATCATCCAGGCGTTTTTAAACCTTTTACACAACCTATGCATCTAGATTTGGCAGAAGATCCAAATGAAATGCCAACGCCGATTCGTTTAGGATTTCGAGCAGGGCGCAATGCATTAGTTGAGCTTCTTTCTATTTATAAAGAAATAGGAGTTAATCACCTGTTTTTTGCTCTTTTTGATAGTAAGCGTCCGGCTGAAGAAGTCATACATGAGCTTGGTGAAGAAGTGCTTCCGCATTTTCCGTCTCATATGTAGCAAAAAGAGGCTGGGACACAAGCAGTTTAGTTAAAGGAAAATCCGAACGATTCATCGTTCGGATTTTTTCATTGTGTTGGTGAACGTAGGTTTCACTTGTTTAGATCCTTCTAGCGGTTGATTGGAGGACAAGACGAAGACTCCTGGGGGCTCACCGGCCGCCCGCGGAAAGGGAAGTCTTGCACGGAAATCAACCGCGATGGAACAAGCGAGCCATATGAGCTCCTTTATCCAATTAGTTCGTCTTTAGATTCCATTGATTTCGTTATGTCTCAATCTCTTTTTATATAGATTTCAAGTTATAGGATATATAAGAAATATGTATTAGAGTTATTGATCCTATGTTCTTTATAATAAAATTATCCATTATCTCCTTGGATGATATAAAGTCGAAAGGAGAAACACGATGAGTGTTGCATTTCTATTTCCAGGACAAGGCGCACAATATGCTGGTATGCTTCATGATATAAAAAATAAATGGGGATTAGCGCCTACGTTTGAAGAAGCAAGTGAGGTTTTAAATCAAGACGTATTATCATTAGATTCGTCAGAAAAATTGAAATATAATAAAAATGTTCAGATATGTCTTTTTATTGCAGGAGTGGCTACGGCTAGGTCGTTTAAAAACAAAGGATACTCGCCAGACGTGGTAGGAGGGCATTCAATAGGGGCGTTTGGAGCAGCAGTTACATCTGAAGTGTTATCTTTTAAAGAAGCTCTTCTTCTTGTGAAAAAAAGAGGGGAACTGATGGAAAATGCTTATCCTGATGGTTATGGTATGGGGGTTGTGATGGGACTGCGTGAACATCAGCTTCTCTCTATTGTACATGAACTATCAACTGATGCAGCTCCTGTGTACGTAGCGAATCTAAATTCTCCTGATCAAATAACGATTTCTGGCACCTTAAAAGCAATTGAGAAAGTTCTTGAAAAAGCATCTAAAAAAGGGGCTAGAAAAACTAAAATGCTTCATGTAACGGTGCCTTCTCACTGTCCTCTTATGGAAGGAGTTTCGAGTGAATTACGAAAAACCATAGCGGAAGTGAAAGGAAAGGACCCGGCCGTTCCTATGATAGGTAATTGTAAAGCTCGGAAATTATGGAAAGCTGCTGATATTAAGGAAGATTTGGCAGCGAGTGTTGCCCTGCCCGTCCGTTGGCATGATACGACGGAAGTTATGTATGAAATGGGCACAAGATTGTATATTGAAGTGGCTCCAGGAAGAGTGCTAACGGATTTGGCTGCTAAGAGCTTCCCTGAAGCAAGGGCTATTTCGGCAGCCGAATCTACGATGAAAACTTTGCTAATTTTAATGGAAAAAGAAAAAATGTAAGCGTATTAATTTAGAAGTGTCAGAAAGGAGCTAGAACATGAATAGCATAAAAAAAACTTCAAAATCATGGACAACTCGCCGAGATCACAAAGCAGCGCGCCTTGCGAAAATAGACCATCTTCTTAAAGGAAAGTTATTGGGTAATGAACACATTATTGAAGCGTTAGAATTGCTTATATCACCCGGAGATAAAGTAGTGCTTGAAGGAGACAATCAAAAGCAAGCATCTTTTTTATCAAAGGCGCTGAATGAAGTAAGCGCTGATAAAATAAACGGCCTTCATATGATTATGTCTAGTATTTCACGTCCGGAACATCTCGACATATTTGAAAAAGGAATTGCTGAAAAAATTGATTTTTCGTACGCCGGTGCTCAAAGCCTTCGCGTGTCTCAAATGATTGAAGATGAGACGTTGAAAATGGGAGAAATTCATACATATCTAGAGCTTTACGGACGCCTTTTCATTGATTTAATTCCGAACATTGCCTTAGTGGCTGCTGACAAAGCGGATGCACAAGGTAATTTATATACAGGAGCAAATACGGAAGAAACACCAACCATTATCGAAGCAACCGCGTTTAAGGATGGAATTGTTATTGTGCAGGTAAATGAACTTGTTGAAGAACTTCCGAGAGTTGATATTCCGGCTTCTTGGGTTGATTGTATCGTCGTGGCGGATCAGCCTTATCAATTGGAAGCTTTATTTACGCGAGATCCTCGTCATATTACAGAACTCCAAATTTTAATGGCTATGATGACGATTCGAGGTATCTATGAGCGCCACAGCGTACAATCATTAAATCATGGCATTGGCTTTAATACCGCTGCAATTGAGCTTTTGCTGCCTACTTATGGAGAAAAGTTAGGACTGAAAGGTAAAATATGCAAGCACTGGGCTCTGAATCCCCACCCTACGTTAATTCCGGCTATTGAAAGCGGATGGATTGAGAGCGTGCACTGCTTTGGCGGAGAAGTAGGAATGGAACAATACACAGCAGCGCGTCCAGATGTGTTTTTTACAGGACGCGACGGCAGCCTGCGCTCAAACCGTGCGATGTGTCAAGTGGCTGGTCAATATGCGGTAGATGCTTTTGTAGGATCAACTTTGCAAATAGATGGAGAAGGAAATTCTTCTACCGTCACATCTGGACGTTTGTCAGGGTTTGGCGGAGCGCCTAATATGGGGCATGACCCTAGAGGCCGCCGACATTCTACGCCTGCTTGGTTGGATATGATAAACGAGCAGCACGAACTAGCGAGAGGCAGAAAGCTAGTTGTTCAAATGGTTGAAACCTTTCAATCAGGAAACGAGCCTGTTTTTGTGGAGTCTTTGGATGCGATAAAGGTAGCGAAACAAGCAAGCTTAGCTACTGCTCCTGTCATGATTTACGGGGATGATGTGACGCATGTTGTAACGGAAGAAGGAATTGCTTATTTATATAAAGCACAAAGCTTGGACGAAAGAAAAGCAGCGCTTGAAGCAGTAGCAGGGGTAACACCTATAGGCCTGCGACATAACCAAAATAAAGTGGAAAAGATGCGCAGAGATGGCCTAGTGGCTTTTCCCGAAGATTTACAGATTCGCCGTACAGAAGCAAAGCGTTCATTATTGGCAGCAAGAAGTGTCGAAGATTTAGTAGAATGGTCGGATGGCTTGTATAATCCGCCTGCTAAATTTAGGAGCTGGTAAGGAATATGCGTATTCAGAGTATTCAAGAAGAGCCAAGACCAGCTGTGTTTTACTCATATTTAATAGCTAAAATGGCAGTTACCACTCTGATTGATGAAGCGGTGCTTACACCTAAGCCTGGGCTTGTAGATGCAGCAACAACTGGATCTCATCAAGATATGAATATTGAGACGCTGTTAACTTCTGCTTATGCTTTACAACCGACCTTTTTACAGATTGCATTATATAGTCAAGGAAAGCAGCCAAGTCAGATGCTAAGGGAAGAAATTGCTCGAATTGGACGCGAGGGTGAACAAATTATGTACGCGGCTACAGATGGTGTTAATACACACAAAGGAGCCATTTGGGCATTAGGTCTACTTGCGTCTGCAACAGCGGTTTGCGGCATTCAAGCATCACCTGCATCCATCACAGAAGCTGCAGGACAAATTGCTCGTTATGCAGATCGTTTTTGTCCTCTGCATTCATCTAATGGACGTCGTGTGAAAAAACAGTATGGCGCAAAAGGAGCGGCTGGAGAGGCGAAACAAGGATTTCCTCACGTAATTCATATAGGCTTGCCTGCTTTACATAAAGCTCGCAAGCTAGGCATACATGAAACATCAGCAAGGATTGATACTTTAGTAACACTAATAGCCAATCTTGATGATACGTGTATTTTGCATCGTGCTGGTCCGGTTGTGTTAGAGGAGGTTAAAATGGCGGCATCCAATGTGTTAGAAGCTGGAGGGGTATCTACATCAATGGGAAAACAGCGGCTAGAAGCGTTAGATCATATACTTCTATCATCTAACGCTTCTCCAGGCGGAAGTGCAGATTTGCTGGCTGCTGTATTATTTTTAGATCGAATATCTCTTTTTAAAGAATCGTAAACGTCTGCAGGGAGGAGTGGCTAATGGAAACGTTAGTGTTTAAATACAAAGCCGATCGAAAGTTAACTCAGCGCGCGCATGTAGGCGTTGTTGGTTCAGGGGATTTAGAAATTTTAATGGTTCCTTCTGATGAAGAACATGCTCACGTATCAGTACGAACAGGAAGTGAAGGATTTAGCGAAATCTGGAAATCCGTATTAGACCGGTTCTTTAGTGTTCATACCATTCAAGCGAAAATTGTAATTAATGATTTCGGTGCTACGCCTGGTGTAGTCGCCTTGCGTCTTGCACAAGCTTTGGAGGTGAGTGAAAATGGGAGTGAATAATCAAAGCTTTATTGAGTTAAATGGAAGAGAACGAGCGCAGGCAATCTTAGATCAAGGAACATTCTGTGAGCTGCTTGGCCCTTTTGACGGAATCGAATCGCCTCATTTACCTAAGCAAAATATTGTTCCTCAAAGCGATGATGGTGTCATTATAGCAGGTGGGCTGATAGCAGGAGAGCCAGTCGTTGTCATTTCAATAGAAGGACGATTTCAAGGGGGTGGCATTGGTGAAGTATCGGGAGCTAAAATTGCAGGAGCTTTAGAACTAGCCCTTAATAATCACAAAAAAGGTGTTCCTGTTAGACCTGTTTTTCTATTCGATACAGGAGGGGTAAGGCTCCAAGAAGCGAATTATGGACTTTTGTCGATATCTGAAATTGGCTCAGCTGTGGTTGCTTTGCGTGAGCATACACCTGTTGTCGGAGTTATTTCAGGAAATGTAGGCTGCTTTGGAGGAATGTCCATCACTGCTTCACTCTTTAGTTATCTCATTATGACAAAAGAAGCAAGGTTTGGCCTTAACGGCCCTGAAGTGATCGAACAAGAAGCAGGGGTTGAAGAGTTTGATGCAAGAGACCGAAGCTTAATCTGGAAAACGATTGGCGGTATTCAACGCTATGAAACCGGGTTTGCAGATGCCTTAGCACAGGATGATGTCACTGCTATTCAACGAGCGGTTCAAGAGACGTTTCAGAAGAAAGGAAAAGTAACTAGTAAAACAGAACAAGTAGATTTTTACAGACATTTGCTTAGTAAGGTTGATCCTTCAGAAAAACTGGCTCCTGATCAGTTTCAAGAATTGTATAAAGCAACAAAAAATGAACCTATCCCTTCAACAGTCTCTTACTCGTTGAATGAAGTTCCAGGCAACATGCCCAACAGCCGCGGTCGCGTGTGGATCAACGCCTTAATAAATGATGAAGAAGCAGATTTTGAAATCCCTTCCGTTCTTTATAAAGACGCATTGCTAGGAAGAGAAAAGGTCCGATATATATCGGTTGTACCTAATCCTTATAATCGTTTCTTACGTGCACGAAAAGGGGAAGTAGGACTAGATGAAGGATGGGCAATTGCCAAGCACGTTCGTGAAGTAATAAAAGAAGATCGAAATCAATCTCCGCGCCCTATAATTGCCATTGTGGACGTACCGAGTCAAGCGTATGGCTATCATGAAGAACTTCTAGGTATTCACTATGCTTGCGGTGCTGCGGCTGATGCTTATACAGCAGCGCGCTTAGCAGGTCATCCGGTTATTACGTTAATTGTCGGAAAAGCAATTTCAGGAGCATTTTTGGCTCATGGATACCAATCAAATCGAATTGTGGCTTTAAAAGACGAAGGAGTGAATGTTCACGCCATGTCCAAACAGTCGGCAGCGCGCATTACTAAAAGAAGTATAAAAGAACTTGAAGAAGCTTCAAAGAAAGTCCCGTCCATGGCTTATGATATTGAATCATTTGCCTCACTTGGCGCTTTATATGAGCTGGTTAGCGGTATTCAAGCAGAACAGCCCACAGAGCGCGACGTTCAAACGATTCAAGATATTTTGACTGGAGCAGTAGAAGATGTACGCCGTGAAGGTGTGTACGATTTAAGCACCCGGCTATACAGTGAGCAAGCAAGGAAGGAAGGGCGAAAAGCTTCTTTAGTAGTAAGAGGTGAGTTGGAAAAACAATGGAATATATAGCTCATGATTTGCTTCAGTTAACAGAGGAAGCAAAGCTTATCAGTTATACACCTATCCCCGATTGGGTGGAGCATTCTTTAGCGAAGGCTCCGTTTGTAGTTGTAAGGCGGGCTGTTTACCGAGATAGCCTGATACCTGTTGGAGTAAGAGGAGAAAGAAGAAATCAGCGTTTTGGAGCATTTGTATCTAAGCAGGCCGTTAAACAAAGAATTAGGCCGGAAGATCTCGTTTCTATTTTTCAAAACGGCCACTTTAGAAACATGCCAGCCACAGGTGCTTTAAAAGAAGTCGCTATTATTTTAAAAGATTTTGCGTGGGGACCAACTGGCAGTGTGGGATTCGAATTTGCAAGTGGTGCCGAAGTTGTTACAACAACTAGTGATCTGGATATACTTATTCGACTTTCTTCTTATTTGTCGGTGGAACAAGCGCAACTGATAGTTAATCAGTTAAAAGAGTGTCCAGTTTCTGTAGATGTACAGGTAGAAACAGAAAAAGGAGCATTTTCTCTGGTGGAATATGCAAGGGGAGAAAAGACCCTGCTTCTGCGTACTGTATATGGACCTTCCTTAGTAAAACTGAATCAATTAGTATAAAAGACGGAAGAGGTATTTGCACCTTTTCCGTCTTTTCAATTAATACCAGCTTTTTTCCTTGCTTAACAAGCGCTTTGCTTCAAAAAAGAATATTTGAATGAACTTTTTAGTGTTAATGCGAATCGGCAAAATTTTAGAATCTCCCTGCAATTCTTTCATTTTTTTACGAACGGCTGTAAAGTCAAAAAACTTAGAAGCATAATTTTCAAACTTTGGATTTGAAAAATCTGTTAATCCAATAGAAGCAAAGTGGTTTAGTGAGTGAGTAACTGCTCGTCTTATTCGCTGTTCACAAGCTTTGGTTTCGCGGTTAATTTCAATGGAAGACGCGTGAGCTCCCAATTTTTTCTCCGCAACATTCACAAAAATATTTTTTAGAGAAGGGAAATGTTTTTCGACACTTTCTCTTTGATCATAAGTGTACAGAAACTGTAAAATATCCAGTAAATCTTTTGCACCATTTTCTCCTACAATACCTAACTCGGCTAATAAGAATTTTCCTACATCGTATAGATGGGCTTGTTTCGTTATCGGCTGGCTTGAAGGGGGAGCGTGATGAGCTGTCGCTAAACTATTCAATGAGGTCTTAATATCATCGATTGATTTTTCAAGGGAGATTCGTTCCATTACTTTTCGAATAACCGTTAAAATTTCAATTCGATTAATTGGTTTTGTAATATAGTATTCAATTCCTAATGAATAGGCCTCTCCTATCAATTCTTTGGATTCTACCTGTGAAATCATAATCATTTTTCCGTTAAATGAATCTTTTAAATGACGGATCGTCTCGATTCCGTCCCGTCCTGGCATAAGTAAATCGATAAATAAAATATCAATTTGTTTTAAATTTAACATAGAAGCATCTAAAAAGCTTCCGTCGACGACTTCTTCTACAACTTCTCCTAAATCCTCATCTTCAATCAGCTGACTGAGTGTTGAACGAATAGCTGAATCGTCATCTGTAATACAAAATCGCATAAACTCATCCTTTCTGAATTAGATTACGAAGGGGGATTTGAATGATAAACGTCATTCCTCTGTCTTCTTGTGTAGCTTTAATCGTACCTTCAAGTTCTTGAACAATATCTTTTACATAAGAAAGACCAATGCCAGTAGAGGGGTTTCCAAATTGATCGTATTTTGAGGTGAAACCAGGTTCAAAAATAGCTTTTTCGTACTTCAAAGGCACGCCAGGACCGTTGTCTTGTACATGAAATTCTACATGTTCAGCTTGTCTATGTACCGATAAAACAATCCTTCCTTCATCTTTAATCGCTTCCACTGCGTTGGCTACCAAGTTATTAATGATCGATAAAATGGTGTAAACGTGGTAGCTGAAATGTTCCCCGTTTACAGAAGAAAAAAAGGTAATTTGTTTGTGAAGAGAATCGGCATATTTTTTGTTGATGCGTACGATCAGCTCGATTAATTCCTCTGCTTTCATATAATTTTGGAAACTTTCATTTGAAATTGTTTTAGATAAGCCCGCAAAAATACGCTGGTTGTCTTTTTTTACTTCGTGAATATCTCCCGCAATCCGAAGCGCTTTTTTACTGAGCGTTTGGTTTAGCACAGAATGATCTTTTTCCTGCTGATTTAATACACGGTATAAATCGTACGAAGCTTTTGTAATCGCTTCTGTATTATGAAGGGTCTTCTTTAAATGAACGGTTTCTTCATAAAGGCTTGTGATGAGCATTAGCATGTGCTCATTTTGTTTGCGAATTTGACGTTCTCGTGACTGTGATTCATAAATCGTCATCATATTAAAAAAACTAAGTACAATGAAGCTGTGAGCAAAAGCAATAACGGCCATGTCAGATAATGAATCGACATGGATTGTTGTGTGCAAAACTATATACTGCGCAGTTAGTTCCACTATATCAGCAGCAATTTCAATGATGAGTCCAATCAATCCAATTACAATAGCACTATAGTTCATGCGGCTTACCTTAAAAACAAAAAATAAAAGTGCATACGTAAAGTAGAAGAAAAACGTAGGGTAATGCGTATGTGCAGAAGCCGAAAATTGAAAATGATCGAGCATGATATAATCGAGCATGATGCGAAAGAGAACGACGCTTAAAGCGGTTAACAAGCCCCCGGCTAAAACGGTTTTCCGTTTTAAAAGCAACAGGAAAAAGAAAAATGTAGGAGCTCCAAATGTAATTCGAAATGTTTCATTTAACGGATAAAATTTTAACTCTCCCGCCAGCGGGACAGTAATGAGCATGAGCAATAAAATGTACGGATCTTTTCGAATGAAAGATTTAAAATTCAGATAATTTCACCTCCTGAAGTGATTCGTGAATTAGTATACATTGTGACAGCGTCCAGCACAATGGAGAAGAGTGCCAAAGATAAAAATATAATTCCAAAAAGTTTTGTAGGTTTTTGTATGCTCTCGTAGGTTGCATTGTACATTAAAAACGAAAATGAAATCTCGCTTTATGAAAGCGCTTTAAAATAAAAAGGTAATTAAGTGATGAGGTGATTTTAATGAAAAGAGAAATTGAACAGGAAATGTCTTACTTACAGGTCACTGCAAAAGAGCAGTTACATGAGTGGGTAGAGCAAATAAAAGAATTTTCTTCAGAAGGAAAAACGGCTGATTACATTCCAGCTCTGAAAGATATGGACTCGTCTCAATTAGGTATTTGTTTGATTGGTGCTGACGGTACTGTTATTCAGTCTGGAGATTATGAATCGGTATTTACTCTTCAAAGTATCTCTAAAGTCATTAGCTTTATAGCAGCTTGCTTATGCTGCGGCATTCCTTATGTGCTAGAGAGAGTGGATGTAGAGCCAACTGGAGATGCATTTAATTCTATTATAAGACTGGAAATGCATAAACCAGGAAAGCCGTTCAATCCTATGATTAACGCCGGTGCTTTAACAGTTTCATCTCTTTTATCTGGGGAGACGGCAAAAGAAAAATTAAGCTATTTGTTTGATGTGATAACAATGCTTACCGGGAAAACACCACTCATTAATGAAACGGTCTTTAAATCAGAATGGCAAACGTCTCATCGAAATCGTGCGCTTGCCTACTATTTAAAAGAAACGAACTACTTACAAGGAGAAGTAGAAGAGGTTCTAGAGGTTTACTTAAAGCAGTGCTCAATTGAAGTAACGACTGAAGATATTGCACTGATTGGATTAATTCTGTCATTAGACGGATATCATCCAGTGTTTCACAAACAAGTAATTCCAAAAGAAGTAGCTAAATTAACAAAAGCGCTCATGCTTACATGCGGTATGTATAATGCTTCAGGAAAGTTTGCGGCATTTGTTGGTATGCCAGCTAAAAGCGGTGTATCGGGAGGAATCATGTCATTGGTGCCACCTAATACGAAAAAGCAGTCTCCATTTCCAGATGGATGCGGTATCGGAATATACAGTCCAGCTATTGATGAGTACGGGAATAGCGTAAAAGGCGTTACGCTGCTAAAAAAAATCGCAAAAGAATGGGATTTGAGTATTTTTTAGTCTATTTACGTACTCTTCATTCGCTTCAATAATATAAACACCAAGAGAAAAAACTTTCATGTTTTGCATTTGTTCTACCAAATTTTTTAATGAGGTGATAGGCATGCAACAAGCAGTCGAAAGTGTGATTAGCGTCATCAATGATTTTTTTTGGTCGAATTTATTAATTATTTTACTTGTATCCATTGGTATTTATTTTACGATTCGCTCTCGTTTTTTGCAGTTTCGCATGTTGAAAGAAATGGTACTTGTTTTGAAAGAAGGACGAGCGGCTAAAGGTGGAGGAGTCTCCCCGTTTCAAGCTTTTTGCATAAGCATGGCAGCTCGAGTAGGAACGGGAAATATTACAGGGATAGCGATTGCTATTGCACTTGGTGGCCCGGGTGCTGTATTGTGGATGTGGATTATTGCCATTATCGGTTCAGTATCAAGTTTTGTAGAAAGTACACTCGCTCAAATTTATAAAGTAAAAGGATCAAACGGGTTTCGAGGAGGACCCGCTTATTATATGGAAAAAGGGTTAAATAAAAGGTGGATGGGCGGGCTATTTGCTGTACTCATTACACTATCATTTGGCCTGGTGTTTAACGCTGTGCAGTCTAATACGATTACGCTAGCATTTGAGAACTCTTTTGGAACAAGCCGCTTGTTGATTGGGATCATTATGACATTTATATTTGCGATAATTATTTTTGGCGGAATCAAACGCATCGCCAAGATATCGGAATACATCGTGGTCGTATTAGCCGTTTTATACATCGGAATGGCTCTGTTCATTATCTTTAAAAATATTGATCAAATGCCTGCGGTTCTATCTCTAATTGTGAAAAATGCATTTGGGTTTGAACAAGCGCTTGGGGGATCAATTGGTGCAACGTTAATCAACGGAGTAAAGCGCGGACTGTTTTCCAATGAAGCAGGAATGGGAAGTGCTCCCAACGCCGCGGCAACTGCAGTGACGAGTCATCCAGTTAAACAAGGTCTTATCCAAGCATTTGGTGTCTTGACGGATACACTCGTGATTTGTACAAGCACAGCATTTATCGTTCTCTTATCCCCCGCCTATAAGCAGGGACTAAGCGGCATTGAATTAACGCAGGCTTCTCTTAGTACCCATATAGGCTCTTGGGCATCAGGGTTTTTAGCTATCATGGTATTTCTATTTGCTTTTAGTACGTTAATTGGGAATTATTATTATGGAGAAACGAATATTGAATTTTTAAATTCAAATAAGGTGTGGCTTTGGTCTTATCGTGTAGGTGTTTTAGCGATGGTTATTTTTGGATCGGTCGCTCAGCTTCAGCTTGTATGGAATTTGGCAGACTTATTTATGGGGATGATGGTAGTCGTGAACTTGATTGCTATTTTTCTATTATCGAAAGTGGCATTTTCTGCCTTGCATGACTATACTCAGCAGAAAAAGGAAGGGAAAAATCCAGTCTTTTATAGAGATGCGCTAGAAAACAATCAAAATATTGAATGTTGGGAAAGAGAATCTACTCCATCCTCTTCTGAAAAAGAGAATATTATCTAAAAAAAGTTCAGCCAATTGGCTGAACTTTTTTTATGCGTTTTTCTTTAATTCAGATTGCGCAGTGTCTTTAGAAAATAATGTTTCTTTCACACCGTTAGTTGCTGCTTTCGTTTTTGCCGCAAAGATTGGATTTAAAATAACAACTACGAGTAAGTTAGATAATAATCCCCAGAACCCTTCATAAAGACCAAATGAATTTCCTGTGGCATGAACGGTAAACGTTACAACCAGCCCTACTACTAATCCAGCAATCGTACTTTCTTTCGATTGATTTCTCCAAAACAGGCTGATAACGATAGCCGGGAAGATTTGTACCATACCGGATACCCCTAGTAACTGTAGGGAAACAAGTGCTTGAGGGAATAATAAACCGAATAAAAGTGCCAGTCCAATAACAATGAAAACCATAGAACGAGTAACCATTGTTAATGTTTTACCCTGTACATTTGGATTAATTAAATCTCTGAATATATTATTTGCAAATAAGTTAGACGCTCCGATAGCCATGATAGAACATGGAATTAATGAAGCAAGAGCAATCGTTGCATAAGCTAACCCTTGGCCAATGCCGCCATATGAATATTGAATTAAGGTTAATAATGCTAATCTAGGATCCGTCGTATCTTGAGGTAATACTTGATAAGCAATAAATCCTAAGAAGATGACTAGAATTAAAACAATATTGTAAAGCGGTAAGAAAATAGCATTTTTACGAAGCGAATCTGCACTTTTAGCAGTGAAAACACCTGTAGCAGCGTGGGCCCACATGAATAAAGCTAAAGCAGATACGAGTGATGCTGTAATAAACCATGGAATGCCTTTAGGTCCTTGTGTTGGGATCGTTAATAGCTGAGGTGCATCCTTTGCAACATTGTCGATCATGTTGCCCCAGCTTCCAAAATGCATAATTGGCAGAGAAACAACCATAAATAACATAATCGCCCATACTAAAATATCTTTAATAATTGCCGTATATGTGGGACCTTTAATTCCGCTGAAAAAGGTATAAAGAGCCACAAGAAAGAATGAAAGAATAACGACAGCTTTTACGTTAATGTAGCCAGTTCCTGCAACGCGAAGAGTATCTTGAATACCGCTAAGCTGAAGATCAATATATGGAATGAGCATCAATACACCTACTATAGCAATTAAAGAGGAGAGAAATTTACTGCTAAAACGTTCTCTGGCATAATCAGCAAGCGTAGTAAGTTTGTGCTTTTTAGCAACAGTCCAAAGCTTTGGAAGAAAAAAGTATGAAATTAAAAAGGCTAAAACAGAGTAAGGAATGGCAAAAAATGCGATGCTTCCTCCCTGATAAGCTGTACTTGTAAGACCTAGGAATGTATAAGCAGTATATAAATCTGCTCCTACTAAAAGCCAGACGAGCAGGCTTCCAAAACGTCTTCCACCTACAGCCCACTCTTCAACTGAGCTTCTAGATGATTTGTCACGTCCCGCTATAAAGCCAATTGCGATAACGACAAGAACAATTGCTGATGTGATTAAAAGTGCGGTTAAATTTCCTTGCATTATTCAATGTCCCCCCAAGATTTTTGTAAACGATAAATGATAAATGTACACACAGGCGTTAAGAAGACCCATAAAAATAACCATAAATGCAAAAGAGGTAATCCAAAAATAATTGGATGAATGTTATTTACAAAAGGTAAAAAAGCGAATTGAGCAATAAATGGAATGATGAATAGAATAAAAATTATGAATTTTCTGTTCAATTTTACTCCTCCTACTAAAAATTTATCTAACAATGTTCACTATGATAGCAAGTCTGACATGGTAAAGCAATAAGTTTTTTGAAAATTTCGTTATAATCCATGGAAATTTTTTTAGAAAAACAAAAAAGAGCTTATGATGAGAGTATATTTGAAATGATTATGAAAGAAAAAAGGGGAATAATCTAAGCGAAGTTGCTCTTGAAGCAAAAAGAGAATGGAAAAGAAGAAATTTAGTTCTGACCGGGAAGTTTTTGTTATTTCGCTGAGATAAAGTATATTGCTATTGCATTATAAGAAAAGAATTTGTATGTTCAAATAGAGATTCATGGAAAGAATAAAACGGAGCAAATAAAAAAACTAGACAATAAGTGCTTGTCTAGTTCCACCACTCTGTCAATGGTCCTTTGTCGCCATAAACAGGATCTGTTGTAGGAATAGGTACTTGTGCAATTTCATCAAATACGTGAGGGCGATCAGTTTGTTTTCCTGTTCGTAAATTGTAATCCATGCCCTCTGGATAAGCTCCAACCACTTTAAAATCAGCAGTTGACTGCAGACGCATATGCCCTGTTCCTGCAGGAAGTACGAGCACATCGCCAGCATGCACTACGATATTTTCCCCCATATGTCCACCTAGTTTTAAACGTGCAGATCCGCTAATTACACCTAGTGCTTCATGAGAATTGCTGTGGTAATGGTGAAAATCATATATGCCGCCTACCCAGCTATTTTTCCAGTTGTGAGAATTAAAAATGCTCTCCACTTTCTCTTTCTTACTAATAAATACGTGTTCATACAACAAAACTGGAAGACGAGGGTGATTTGGAATGGTTCCGTCGTCATCAAAATAAAGAACTTTTACATTTGCATAATTCATAAGCATCCCTCTAACAATCTTTTTTCGTAATTTTCCCTGTTTTTTGCTTGCGTAAACAGAGAAGTTTGCTCGAAGTACTTCATTTGTTGCGAAGTGCATGATATGTAGGTTTTAACGTTTTCCTAAAAGAAGTCTCCCACTTCAAGCGTAGCTAAGTGGTGGGCAGTTCACTTTAGTATCTTTTCTTCATATTGTATATAAGTAAAGGGTCTAGTGCAAGAATTCTATGGATATATAGCTGTTAATTCTTACTTTGTAAATGAATAATGTATATTAATATAATTTTTAGAAGGTAATCTGCTCGTGGAGTAAAAGAATCAAATAATAGAAGAAGTTAGGATTTTAGTTATTTTTATGATTAAAAAGAGATTTTCAGAAGAAAAATTCGGAATTTTACGAATAATTTATTATTTTTAGAAAAGTAATGTAAACATTTTTGTGTATTGAGTAATAGTAATGAATGTTATATACTGATAAAAAATATATTCCTATATGTGACTGGCGCAACATGGATGACCATGGGGGAGCATATAGCGTATAAGCCGCGCGCCTGGGCAAACACTTGAGAAAATTTCGCAAGTGTTTTTTTTATTTTCCTAGGGAAGAGGAGTAGATTTGGATGAGCAATATGCAAAGGAAGATGGGAACATTTGCTTTGACCATGACAGGCATAGGTTCGATTATCGGTTCGGGATGGTTGTTTGGAGCATGGAAAGCAGCTCAAATTGCGGGACCCGCGGCTATTTTTTCATGGGTTATTGGAATGGTGGTTATTTTGACCATTGCTCTATCATATGCTGAACTGGGCGCGATGTTTCCACAAGCAGGGGGGATGGTCAAATATCCTCAGTATTCACACGGATCATTTATTGGTTTTTTGGCTGCTTGGGCTAACTGGATTTCAATCGCTTCAACGATAACAGTGGAGGCTATTGCATCTGTGCAATATATGAGTACTTGGCCGTGGAAATGGGCTCGCTGGACTCATGAATTAGTAGACAATGGCATTTTAACGTCCAAGGGGTTGGCAGTTGCGTCTTTGTTATTATTCGTTTACTTTTTTGTGAACTATTGGACGGTAAATCTCTTTGCTAAAGCAAACTCATTTATTACGATTATTAAATTAATAATTCCTGGTTTAACGGCAGGAGCTTTATTTTTTGCTGGTTTTCATAGTGGAAACTTTTCAAGTGAGCATGGGGTAGCACCTTACGGATGGGCCAGTGTTTTAACGGCAGTGGCAACATCAGGTATTGTGTTTGCATTTAATGGGTTTCAAAGTCCTGTAAATATGGCAGGAGAAGCAAAATCACCTAATAAATCGATTCCGATAGCTGTAATTGGTTCAATTTTTATTGCAGGAATTGTATACATTATATTGCAAATTGTCTTTATCGGAGCAGTAAGTCCGTCATCAATTGCTGATGGATGGAATCATTTGAATTTTAATTCTCCTTTTGCTGATTTAGCGATTGCGCTTGGAATTAACTGGCTAACAATTGTGTTATACGCAGACGCATTTGTTTCTCCTTCCGGCACAGGTGCTACATATACGGCAACTACTTCTAGAATGTTATACGGGATGCAGCAAAATGGATACTTGCCAAAGATATTTGGTACTCTTCATCCACTTTACAATGTCCCGCGCCCAGCCATGTGGCTAAATTTAGCAGCTTGCTTCTTGTTTCTCTTTTTATTTAGAGGATGGGGTGTCTTAGCAGAAGTGATCTCAGTAGCGACGCTTATCTCTTATATTATGGGTCCTGTAGCACTTATAACATTAAGAAAAACGGCTTCACACTTTTACCGTCCATTTTATTTAAAAGGGGCATCAGTTATTGCACCATGCGGCTTCGTTTTTGCTTCCTTGACGCTTTACTGGGCAAGGTGGCCACTTACAGGTGAAGTGATCTTTATTATGGCAATTGGCTTGCCTGTTTATTTTTATTACCAAGCGAAAAATAAATGGGTGGGCTTTAAAAAAGAGTTTTTAACCGGGGCTTGGATGCTTATCTATTTAGCGTGCATGATTTTTATTTCCTACATAGGAAGCGAAAAATTCGGAGGCAAAAATATTTTGCCTTTCGGATGGGATATGCTAGTGATTGCTTGCGTATCATTAGCTTTTTATTACTGGGGAATTAAAAGTGGCAAATCTAACCGATATATGAAAGAAGCTGAACAAATCAATCAAGAAAATTTTAAATCTAAATAAAAAAACACGAGCCCGTGCTCGTGTTTTTTTATTTAGGTGAACGGAGAATTTAGACTTAGTTTTTATCAAAATATTGTAAAAAATATAGATTTTATTAAGTGTTTATACAGCGGGAACCTTTATTTGGGATAAAGTTCTAAAAAAACAAAATAAAGGAGATTAGGCAGCTGTGAAAAAAATGAATGTTTTGGCTTTGGCTTTTGTACTTATGCTAGTATTAGCGGCTTGCAGCAGTTCTAAGGAAACGGGAGGATCCACTTCGGCTAAAAATAAGGCGATTGAAGCATCCATTGACAGCGCATCTTATATTTTAGTAGATAGTGATGAAGGAGCTACAAGTGAAGAAAAAGGGCTGTTAAAAGTTGATTTAAAAGTGAAAAATGTATCCAAAAACAGTATATCTTTATCGGATTATGACGGTGTGTATTTATACGAAGGAGATGAACAGCTGTCTCCAAAAACGGGAGTGAACAGTCGTGAGCTTGGACTAGAAAGCAGTGCATCTGACAAGATTGGCGCTGGAAAGCAAAAAAATTAAACGTTTGTCTTTGAAGTCAAAAAAGATAAAAAGTACAAAATTGGGCTTCAGCCAAAATCATCTGATTATGATGAAGAAATTGACGAAGTGACATTAACACTGGATACGAAAAAATACGCGAAAAGCTATAATAAGCTGCAAGACCCAGAAAAAGCTCTGCAAGCTTATACAGAAGTCCTTTACTTAAACAAAGAAAACGTAGACTATGATAAATATGTAACAGCAGACAAAACAGCTGTCATAGAAGAACAGAAAAAAGCGTTTAATGAGGAATTAAAAGGTGCGTTTTCTAACAGTTTAACCGACAAAGCAAAAAAAGATTTTTTTAACATGTATAAAGATGTTTTAAAAGAAAAAGCAAGTGTGAAAACAAATGTGATTGCGAATGCAAATAATAAAGCCGTAGTAGAAGTGGAGTACACTACTCTTAATTTATCAGACTTATATTCGTACGTATCGCAGCTTAAGCGAGCGTATACAGATGAAACGAAAGATTACGATACAGAACACTCTGAAGAGTTTGCGGCTTCTAAATTCAAAGATATTGTAAATAAATCAACGAGTTTTTTGTAAAGCTAAATTTATCAAAATATGCTAGTATAGGTTCATTCATTCTTTTATTCTTATTATGATAGGCATCAATGGAGGTTCTTACTAATGAAAGCAAATTATTGTAAAGATACAAAGGCCGTTCGAACGAGCCGCATTTTTCCTAATGATATTAATAATCACAATACGTTATTTGGCGGAAAGTTAATGAGTGATATTGATATGATTGCGTCTATTTCAGCTTATCGTCACAGTCGTACTGAGTGTGTGACAGCTTCAGCAGACTCTATTCATTTTCTGCACCCTATTACGCCTCAGGATTCTGTATGTTTGGAGTCATACGTATCATGGACAGGTCGTTCATCTATGGAAGTGTTTGTGAAAGTGATTAAAGAAAATTTAAAAACCGGGGAGCGTCAAATTGCAGCCACATCATTTTTAACTTTTGTGGCAATGGATGATGATGGAAAGCCCCGTGCAGTACCGGAGCTTATTCCAGAAACAGAAGAAGAAAAATACCTGTTTCAAACGGGGGCAGATCGCGCTGCCACGCGTAAACAAGTGCGTAAAAAAAGCAATGAACTAGCCTCGGTATTGGATTTAGGACAACCTTGGTAGCATAAAAGAGAGGCCGAGACAAAAGTATTTTAGCTCAAATGAAAAACGAACCAGTGATCAAAATGTTTGATTAGTGGTTCGTTTTTTTTGTTATGGCAAACGTAGGTTTCGTCTGTTTCGTTCTTTCTAGCAGTTGATTGGAGGGCAAGACGAAGACTCCCGGGGGAAAAGCGGAAGCGACGAGGAGGCTCAGCAGCCACCTGCGGAAAGCAAAGTCTTGCACAGAAATCAACTGCGGTGTCACAAGCGGTTCAGCTTATGTATCCCATTTGTTCGTCTTTAGATTGGATTCATTTAGTTATGTCTTAACCTCTTTTTTATATTTGATTAATCTCCTCTCCTGAACGAGAGGAGGAAATAAAATTATATGAAATTTATTTTCGTTCATGGTAATATGGATTTAATATAATTTTCTAAAAAGTTTAAAAAGTACAACATTTATGAAGAAAGGTGTCGTGTCTAATGGTAACAGTAGAAGCAGCAGAAAGACAAAACAGCAGCACTGCCCTGCGCCGTGATGTAAAGTTTCTCGGTCAATTGTTAGGAAAAGTTCTGGTTCACCAAGGTGGAGAAGAACTGCTTAGCAAAGTAGAAAAAATACGCGAAGTAGCAAAATCACTTAGAGAAAACAAAGATGAAGTTATCTATAAAGAAATAAAAAATGAAATCGTTACTCTTGAACAGCCGATGCGCGAGCAGGTTATTCGGGCGTTTGCAGTTTATTTTCATTTAGTTAATATTGCAGAGCAAAATCATCGAATTCGTCGCAGACGCGAATATCAGCAGCAAGAAGATTCTATTATGCAGCCGGGCTCATTGGAAAGTGCCGTTGTTTCGCTTAAAAATAATGGCGTGGCGCCAGACGTAATTGCTAACTTGCTTCAAACTCTATCTCTAGAGCTCATCATCACTGCTCATCCAACAGAAGCCACTAGACGAAGTGTCCTTGATATTCATAAACGAATGGCTGAGCTTCTGAAAAACTTGGATAATCCAACGTTAACAAAACGTGAACGTACGGAAATTGAAGAAAGACTGTTTAGCGAAGTATTAATTTTATGGCAAACAAATGAACTGCGAGATCGCAAGCCGACCGTGATGGATGAAGTATCCAATGGATTATATTATTTTGATGAAACGTTATTTGAAGTGCTTCCTCAACTTCATCAGGAGTTAGAAAATTCATTGCAGGAGAATTACCCTGAAGAAAATTGGAAGGTGCCTAATATTCTTCGATTTGGTTCATGGATTGGCGGAGACCGAGATGGAAATCCAAACGTAACTCCTAAAGTAACGTGGCAAACGCTTGTCAAACAAAGGAAGTTAGCTATTCGTAAATATAAAGAGTCGCTTACTCAATTGAGACAAAGGTTAAGTCAGTCTACAAAAAGAGTCGCAGTTTCAGATAATCTTCTTGATTCTATTAATCAAGAAATATCGTTGCTGCCTGAGAAAAAGCGATGGAGAATCAAACACGAAGTATATCGCTGCAAGCTTACGATTATGCTTCATAAATTAAATTTAGTTGGAGAATCGGAAGCAGGCTATCAAAGGTCGGAAGAACTTCTAGATGATTTATTTCTAATCAAAGATAGCTTGCAAAAGCACCAGCCTCAGGATTATCAGTTAAAAAGCTTATGTAAATTAATTCGCCAAGTTGAGCTGTTTGGTTTTCATTTAGCAACGCTTGATATCCGTAATCACAGCGGGGAACATGAAGCGGCAATCAAAGAAATTTTCCATGCTGTTTCTTTAGCTGAAGATTATTCAGCGTTAACAGAAGAGAAAAAAGTTGAGCTGCTAGGGAAGGTTCTTCAAGACCCAAGACCTGTGATATCATTTGTAGAGAATTACTCTAAAGAAACGCAGCAAGTAATTGAAGTATTTAATATGATACATCGAGCACATAAAGAATTTGGAGAAAGATCTATTGAAGTCTACTTAATCAGTATGACGCAGTCTGCAAGTGATTTGTTAGAAGTCATGGTACTCGCCAAAGAAGCGGGTATTTACCGCCTTCATGCAGATGGCCGCATTGAAAGTAAGTTAAATATAGCTCCGCTGCTTGAAACGATTGATGATCTCACAGCAGGTCCTAAAATCATGGAACAGCTATTTCAATTAGATTTTTATCGAGAGCACCTAAGGAAACAGCAGGATTTGCAGGAAATTATGCTTGGCTACTCAGATGGAAGTAAAGACGGAGGAACGCTTACTGCTAATTGGAAGCTCTATAAAGCGCAGCAGGAAATTCACGATATGGCGAGGAAGTATCAAGTTCGTCTGAAGTTTTTCCATGGCCGAGGCGGCTCACTAGGCCGAGGAGGTGGGCCGTTAAACCGAAGCATTTTATCTCAGCCTGTTGAGACGCTAGGAGACGGCGTCAAAATTACAGAGCAAGGAGAAGTTCTTTCTTCTAGATACTCTTTATATGACATTGCTTACCGAAGCCTTGAACAAGCGGTCTCAGCTCTTCTTACAGCGGCAGCAAATGTTTCTCAAGAAGCTGAACAATGTGATATTCGTACACATGAATGGGAAGAAACAATGGACGAGATTTCAATTGCTTCTTTACGTAAGTATCAAGAGCTTGTTTTCAAAGATCCAGACTTTTTAACGTACTTTAAACAAGCTACACCTCTTCCTGAGCTGGGGGCTTTAAATATTGGGTCACGTCCAATGAGTCGAAAAGGAAGTGATCGCTTTGAAGACTTGCGAGCAATTCCGTGGGTATTTGCATGGACGCAAAGCAGACAGCTGCTTCCAGCCTGGTACGCTGCAGGTACAGGCTTACAGCATTTAGTAGAGAAATCCGGAGATATACAGCTTCTTCAGCAAATGTATAAGGAATGGCCATTCTTCCGCTCGACCGTCGATAATCTGCAAATGGCCTTAACAAAAGCAGATTTAATGGCAGCAAAAGAATATACGGAGATGGTACAAGACCCGGTTATTTCAGAGCGAATTTTTACCGCTATTAAAAAAGAGTATAATGTTACGAAAGAAATGATTCTTCGAATCACGGGTCAAAAAGAATTAATGGATCATCTTCCTACGATTAAAGAATCTATTAAATTACGAAATCCGTATGTGGACCCTCTAACCTTCTTACAAGTTAAGGTCATTTCCAAGCTGCGTGAAGATGAGGCTGAAACGTTAAATGAAGAACTTTTAAAAGAAGCGTTATTAACGATTAACGGCATTGCAGCAGGGTTGCGTAACACAGGCTGATGATACCAAAAGACACCTCAAGAAAACAAAAGAGGTGTCTTTTGTTTATTTTTCTCACATAAAGAACTGCCTGTCAGTTCCCTCTCTTTAAAGAGAACTTCCGTCTGTTAAATAGGCACTGAGAAAAATCAATGATAAAATAGAGAGGAAATGGTAATATTATATAAAAAAATGCGAGTGGTGGGGTAACTAGATTGAATATGGAGGACGAGGATAATGGTAAAAAATTCGCAAATCTTCATTGAAGCTGACTCCGAGAATTCTATATTTATTGGACTGGAATTTTGTGAGTATACACAAAAAATGACTCCTACTTGTTTGTCCAAACAGCATATAAATGTGTTTATTCATCCAGAAGAACTCACTGTGGAATTTAAGAAAACAAAAAGTGATAGAACTATCGACGATTTTCATCTGATGCATATCGTTCCGGTTCATTGCTTTAATTATTTATTATGTTCGATTTCGCAAGGTATTGTTACAGATGTTCAGCTGAAAGCGGTCGGTCATCAAGGAGAAACGTTGTTTGAAGAAAATCTTACATTGAAGTTTCATGAAAAAGCGACCGATTATGAAGAAACACTCTCATTTTTCAAACATTTAAATCAAGAAATACAAAAACAGACGAAAAAATATACGGCCAGTTATATGAGCTCATAATAAAGCAAGCTGCGGTTTTTAAAACCGCAGCTTTTATTCGTTTAACTGAAAAAATTATGTTAGAGATGCTTACAAAGCAAGGGATTTTTCAGTGGGAAATTGATAAAGTAAAAATAAGAGAAATCAGTGGACAGAAAAGCTTTTAGCGGCTGGCCGCTCTTTATTCAATATATAAGGGTTAGGTTTTAAGATTAAAAAAATAGCGATGAATACGTATTGTCATTGTAGATGAAGTGCTAAGGTCGCTCTATCTGCAATCATGTAGAATCTTCGCGCGCTTATAGTCTGTTTTACGGAACGAAAAAGCTGCGGAATTAGAAGCACCCCTTCTATTTCTGCGGTTTTTTTTATAAACAAGAAATAAATTTACTTATCGTACGGAGGCGATGCAGATGATTAAAGATTTAGTACTAGCTAAGGAATGGCTGCCTGCAGCTTATTCACATGATTTAACGGATCAGCCCTTGCAAGTAACGATTTTAGAAGAGCGAGTTGTGCTTTTTCGCACATCTAATGCCATTAAAGCATTTAAAGATTTGTGCATCCATCGCGGTGCAGCGTTATCTCTTGGAAAAGTGGTAGATGATTGCATTGTATGCCCTTATCACGGATGGAAATACGATGATGCCGGGGCTTGTGTGAAAATTCCTCAACAGCCGCCGGGAAGAGCTATTCCTTCAAAAGCAAAAGCACAGGTGTATGACTGCGTTGAAAAGTACGGGATTATATGGGTGAAGATGAACAGCGAGGCAGGTGATACTCCTCTTCCCCTGTATGACGAACATCTTAACTCCGGATTCAAAACGGTTTGCGCCAACCCTCATATTCTACAGGCAGCAGCTCCTCGTGTCGTAGAAAACTTTCTAGATGTAAGCCATTTGGCTTTTGTCCACGAAGGAAGCCTTGGACACTCTGACTACGCCGAAATTCCTGATTATAAGGTGCATTGGAAAGATAACCGATACGTTTCTGATGAAATCGCTGTGTACGCAGATGCAGATGGTACGGGTAACTTTGCGACTATTTATTATACCTTTGAAATTCTTCGTCCTACCGTCGCAAGGTTGAAAAAAGTGAACTACGAAACGGGTGAAATCTTTTCAATGCTGTTTGCGGTTTTACCTGAAGAGGAAAGAAAGTCCACCGTGTTTGCGCTGGTTTCTAGAAACTATTCGTTTGATGCACCTGATCAATATTTTCGCGATTTTCAGCAGCTTATTATTGAACAAGATACCAGTATTGTGGAAAGTCAAAAACCAGAAGAGCTGCCGCTTGACTTACAAGCAGAGCTTCATTTGAACCCGGACCGACTGAGTATTGCTTATAGAAGATGGCTCGGCGATTTAGGAGTAACCTTTGGAAGTGACATAGGATCAAGATTAAAAAAAGCTGCTCAATAAAAAAAGAAGAAAGGAGACTCCTTTCTTCTTTTTTTATGTATGCTCACGGATAAGCTGCTGATAGCTATTAAAAAGGGTAGGGTATGTTAATCGGCTTAAAATGACGCAGGAAAGCGTAGCAGAAGCTAGAATAGTAAAAACGATAAGCAACTGGAATTTGACAGCTTGTATCGGATCTGCCCCTCCAATAATCTGGCCTGTCATCATACCCGGAAGCTGAACGAGTCCAATTGTTTTTTGACTTTCTACAGTAGGAATCATGCTAGCTTTGATTGCGGCATTTAAAATACTATGAATAGCTTGTTTAGGAGTGCCGCCAAGCGCCAGAATCAATTGAATTTCGTCTCGTCTTCTATTTACTTCAGCATCTAACCGATTTAAAAATAAATTGGCCAAAATCATCGAATTTCCAATAATCATACCGCTGACAGGAATGATATATCGCGGAGTAGCAGGGATAATATGTAGGCCAAGCATAACACTTTGGGTCAGGGTTTCTACAATAAAAAGAGTGACAAATACACGAAAGAAAGCTTTAAATCCCTGCTTTTTTTTCTTTACAACATTTTGGGAAGCGACCGTCAGCATAAGGAATAAAATGAGAATCATAAAAGCAGGATGATTCGCGTCAAAAATAAAAGATAAAACATATCCTATCACCAACAGCTGAACGGCTGCTCGAATACTGGCAATGATAATATCTTTTTCGAGTCCTATACGAAACGATTTTGATAAAAAAAGAGCAATAAAAACAAAAACAATGGTAAAAATCAGTGAAAGTGAACTCATAGAAAGGCTCCTTCAATAAATTGTTTTGTTTCATCTTTTACAGGAGCATTAAAAAAAGTCTCGGTCTTCGCTTTTTCTACAATCACTCCGTTCATTAAAAGCCAGACTTCCTCTCCTAAACGTTTGGCTTGATCTAAATTATGGGTAACCCAAATAATCGTTTTCTTCTGCTCTTTATGTAAATGAGAAATAAGCTGTTCAATTTCATGAGCAGAAGTGGCATCCAAAGCGGAAGTGATTTCGTCTAAAAGTAAAAGGTCAGATTCGTTCGACAGCGTGCGGGCTAATGATAACCTTTGTCTTTGACCACCGGATAAATCTCTTGCATCCTGCTCTAACAAGTCAGGGGAAAGACCGGTTAATGCGCAGAGTTCTTCAGGCATAATATCCTGTTTGCCATGCAGTTTTTGAACAAGCATCATATTATCTCGCACTGTTCCATCAATAACAGGGGCTGATTGAAAAGCAATGCCCACTTTTTTTCGTAAATCAGAAATATTCCATTTGCTAATGTCTTTTCCATATACTTCAATACTTCCTTCATCAGGTGCAGAAAGTAAATTGCACATGGAAAGAAGGGTGCTTTTTCCGGATCCTGATGGTCCTACCATCATGACGAGCGAGCCTTGCATCACTGTACCCGATATGCCTTTTAGAACACTATGTTCTTTATCCTTAAATGTTTTATGAACGTCTGTAAATGTGATAGCAGGTATTGAATTGAACGTGTTCATAGTAACTCCTTTTTCATTCTTTTTGTTTATTGTAGCATAAGCGAAAGTATAAAAAGGTATTGGGTGATATAAAAAAAGCTGTGAAAAATCACAGCTTTTAAACAGTTGTATTCACTTTTTGGCTGGCTTTTAAGGCATAATCTAAATCTTCAAGAAGGTCCTCGATTGCTTCTGTTCCAACCGATAGACGAATGAGTTCTGGCGTCACACCTGAAGCTTTTTGTTCGTCTTCAGATAGCTGTTGATGAGTGGTGCTTGCCGGGTGAATAATGAGTGATTTAGAGTCGCCGATATTGGCTAAATGAGAAAATAACTGAACCGAATCAATTAACTTAGCCGCAGCGTTTTTTCCTCCCCTTACACCAAAGGTTAAAATTGCTCCTTGCCCTTTAGGCAAGTATTTTTGTGCCAATGAATAGGAAGGGTGAGAAGGAAGCCCCGCATAATGCACCCATTCTACTAATTCATGCTGCTCTAAAAATTTTGCCACCTTTAATGCGTTTTCGCTATGACGCTCTAATCGCAGATGGAGTGTTTCTACCCCTTGAAGGAGTAAAAAGGAATTAAAAGGTGATAAAGCAGCTCCAATATCTCGTAAAAGCTGAACGCGCGCTTTTGTAATATAAGCAGCTTCACCGGCAGCTTCTGTGTATACGAGGCCCTGATAACTTTGATCTGGAGTTGTTAAGTCTGGAAATTTCCCGCTCGCTTCCCAATCAAATTTTCCACTGTCTACGATAACGCCCCCAATTGCTGTTCCATGTCCTCCAAGAAACTTAGTAGCAGAATGAACGACAACATCTGCTCCGAAATCGATGGGACGAAGAAGGTAAGGGCTTGGAACCGTATTATCAATAATAAGAGGAATTCCATGCTCATGGGCAATGTCTGCAACTGCCTCGATGTCTAGCACATTTCCCTGCGGGTTTCCAACGGATTCAGCATAAATTGCCTTTGTTTTGGAAGTGATTGCACTTCTAAAATTTTCTGGATTATCGGCATTTACAAATTTAACGGTAATGCCCAGTTTAGGAAGCGTAGACGAAAAGAGGTTATATGTTCCCCCATATAAACTGCTTGCTGATACAATTTCATCTCCTGCGGAAGCGATATTCAAAATGGAAAAAGTAGTAGCTGACTGACCCGAAGCTACTCCTAGAGCACCTACTCCGCCTTCTAACTCAGCAATTCGCTGTTCAAAAACGTCCGTAGTAGGGTTTACAATTCGAGTGTAGATATAGCCTTGTTCACTTAAATTAAACAAAGACGCAGCATGCTCCGTATCTTTAAATCCAAATGAGCTTGTTTGATAAATAGGTACCGCACGCGAAAAAGTAGCCGGGTCAAGCTGTTGCCCAGAATGGATGGCTTGTGTTTCAGGACGAAATGGTTTCTTAGCAGACATTGAAACTCCTCCTTAAATATAAAACTTATAAAAAACATAGGAATAATAAACTTTAATCATAATATACGAATTCTATTGAATGATGTCAAATGATAATTAGAATATTTAGAAAATATAAATAAAATTAATACTGTCATTCAGCATTAAGACATCTCTTTAATTTCTAAAAATACCATAAAAAATATAAAATGTAAGAAAAATGTAAATTAATTTGTATAATTATGTTAGAATATTAGGTGTTTGAGAGTTTCTTAGAGAGAGCCGATTTTGCTAGAAGACTTTAAAAAATAGTAAAAGATGGGTCTTAAGAGCTAATAACGAAACAAAATAAAAGGAGTTTGATTATGAGCACAGAAGTCAATGTATCTTCGGAAGTCCAAGAGAAAGGAAAGCCTTCTATTTTTGGTTTTATTACGAGTCCGGTTGTACAGTTTGAGAAAATGAAAAGCAGCCCGGTCATTTGGGGACCTCTTTTACTTATCCTCATCTTAACAGCTGCAACAACGATTCTAGCCGTCTATACCCCTCAGGCAAAAGAAGCGCTGCAACAGCAAAAAGAAGCTGGCATTGAAGTGAATTCAACATTTAGTATGATTGGAGGAGTTATTGCAGTAGTTGCTACACTGGCATTCACAAGTTTGATTCTGTTTTTAATTGCAAAGTTAGGGACTGGAAAAACAACTTACCGCCAAATGTTTAGTTTGAATTTGTTTGTTACGTTCATCACAGCAATCGGTCAGCTAATTAATACGGGAGTAGCTGCACTAGCACATACTTCAGCTAATGTCACTTCGTTAAATGGAATGGTTGGTGCTAAAGGTGCTATGGGAGGAGTATTTACTTCCATTGAAATCTTTTCTATTTGGGGACTCACTCTGACAGCAGTAGGACTGCAAAAAGTGGCAAATGTATCAAAAGCTGCTTCTATTATTACAGTGATTATTTTATTCATCTTAGGAGCGGCTATTTCAGGAGTTGGAGGAGCTGCTTCAGAAGCGCTTAAAGGAGCAGGGTTGTAAATGAAAAAAGGAATAATTATTACAGCTGTAGCAGTTGTTATTGTTGCGGTTATTGGGATTAACGTATATCGTGCACAAAGTGTAAGTGGGAAAGCAGTCAATGTTCAAGTAGCAAATATAAAGGAAAAAAAGTTAAGAAATACAGTTATGGTTCCGGGTACGTTAAAGCTTGCTGATGAGCAATATGTCTATTTTGATGCTGAAAAAGGCGAGGTTGAACGTTTTCATGTAACAGAAGGATCTCGTATACAGCAGGGAACCTCTCTTGTAACGTACGAAAGCGATGCGCTTGATTTAGAGCAAGAACAAAACAAGTTAGAAAAAAATCCAGTCAGCTCCAAATTGACTCATTAAGCAAACAGCTTTCTAATTTAAATAAAAAACAAAAAGAATTGGAAAAAGAAATGAGTAAGCAAGAAGCGAGAGATCAAATCGACACGGAGCGTACGCAGCTCAATCTCGATTTAGAAACGGCTAAAATTGATTTAGAACGAAACAAACTAGAAGCCAAATCAATTGCTAAAAAAGAACGTAATTTAGATGTAGCGAGTGATATTAATGGGACGGTGCTAGAAGTAGATAAAGAAGCGGTTAATAACACAAGTGACGTTCAAAAACCACTTATACATATTGGTAATACCGATGAATACTTAGCTACTGGTGTGCTGTCTGAGTATGATGCATTAAAAATTAAAACCGGTCAACCTGTTAAAATCACATCAGATGTGCTGCCTGATAAAGAATGGGCAGGGAGCGTTAAACAAATTGACTATCTACCTCAGCAGCAGGCATCAGCAGAAGCGCGCAATGATGGGGCTAATCAATATCCAATTGAAGTAAAAGTAGATGACCAGGATATCACGATGATTAAGCCGGGATTTAAGCTGCTGCTTGAAATTGAAACAAGCAGTAAAAAAGCTTCATCTTTGCCGATAAAAGCAGTTGTAAATGAAGACGGAGAAAAATATGTATATGTGGTGAAAGATAAAAAGGCGGTTCGTAAGGAAGTAAAGATTGGAGAAACAACAAATAAATTTATTGAAATCAAAAGCGGCGTATCTTCTAAAGACAAAGTCATTACAAATCTTACAAAGAACTTAACTGACGGTGCGGAAGTGACTGTTCAATGATTGAACTTGTGAATATTCATAAAAGTTATCATCTTGGCAAAGAGGAAGTGCCAATTTTAAAAGATATTAATTTGAAGATTTATGACGGTGAATTTGTTGCGATTATGGGACCTTCTGGCTCTGGTAAATCAACGCTAATGAACATTATCGGATGTTTAGACCGTGCGTCTTCAGGATCCTATTTATTAAATGAACAAGAAATCTCCACTTATAGTGATGAGCAGCTTGCAAAAGTAAGAAATATTCATATCGGTTTTGTTTTTCAGCAATTTCAGCTGTTGCCGCGTTTAACAGCGGTAGAAAACGTAGAGCTTCCAATGGTATACGCCGGCGTAACGCGTAAGGAAAGACGAGCCAGAGCAGAAGCTGCGCTTGAAAAAGTAGGGTTGAGTGAGCGGATGAAACATTTACAGAGCGAGCTATCAGGAGGGCAAAAGCAGCGCGTTGCTATTGCTCGTTCTATTGTTAACAATCCGACGCTTATTTTAGCAGATGAACCAACAGGAGCTCTAGATACAAAAACAAGTGCTGATATTATGGAACAATTTTCTCAGCTTAATGCAGATGGCACAACGGTTGTAGTCATTACCCATGAACCTGAAGTGGCAGAATACACATCGCGTACAGTTATCGTTCGTGACGGTAAAGTGCTAAGTCATAGCGATAAGGAGAACGATAGCTTATGAGTTTGATAGAAAACATTCGCATGGCTCTCTCTTCGGTTCTTGCTCATAAAATGCGCTCTATTTTGACGATGCTTGGTATTATCATTGGCGTAGCGGCTGTTATTATCGTTGTAGCCATTGGTCAAGGCGGAGAACAAATGATTAAGTCGGAAATAACAGGAGCAAGCAATACAGTTGATGTATACTATCAGCCTCCTGAAGACGAGATGCAAGCTGATGACCTTTCAATGACGGGTGAGCCCATCTTTACAGAGGACGATATTAAAGCTCTTTCGACTATTCCCGGAGTGAAGAATGTGGTGGCTTCTAGCTCAATGGGAATGGGAATAAGATATAGAGACAAGGAATCTGATACGACTGTTAATGCTATTAACGAAGGGTATATTGAAGTTAATCAGCTGGAAGTTTCAAAAGGAAGAATGTTAGACAGCTCTGACTTTTTATCAGGTAATCGAGTAGGTGTTATAACAAGCGATATGAAAAAAGAGCTATTTGATAAGAAAGAAGCCCTTGGGCAAGTAGTATGGGTTCAAGGACAGCCTATCAAAATTATTGGTGTGACAAAAAAGGCAACGGGCTTTTTAGCGTTTGAAATACCGACCATTTATATTCCGAATAATACGTATAAATCAAGCTTCGGTAAGCTTGATTACACAAACCTTAGTGTTCAAGCAAAAAGCTCTGATCAACTAAAAAAAGTAGGCAATGACGCAACGGATTTGTTAAATAATTTGCATGATGCGGAAGATGCTTACCAAGTGCAGAACTTAGAAGAAATAGCAGATAGCATTGGAAATGTAACGCGAATTATGACAACGATTATTGGATCGATTGCAGGCATTTCCCTGCTTGTTGGCGGGATTGGCGTTATGAACATTATGCTGGTTTCTGTAACGGAACGTACAAGAGAAATTGGTATTCGTAAAGCGTTGGGCGCATCTAAAAGACAAATTCTAACTCAGTTTTTGATTGAATCCATTACCCTCACGTTAATTGGTGGTTTGCTTGGAATTGGCCTCGGCGCGGGCGGGGCAGCTCTTGTTTCGTTATTTGCTGGCTGGCCGTCATTAATTTCGTGGCAAGTAGTACTTGGAGGAGTGTTATTCTCCATGACGATTGGTATTGTATTCGGCATGCTTCCTGCAAACAAAGCGGCGAAGCTAGATCCAATCGAAGCATTAAGATATGAATAAAGACATGCGTTCGCATGTCTTTATTTCAATTTAACGAGAACCAAGAAGGTTTTTCGTTTTTCTTATTTATTACTTACTAGGGTTGATACGGGCTACGTTAATAATATCATGTATTTTCTCTACCAAATCGAGCATGAGAAATCCGTTTCCTTCAGAGCTTTTCCGATATCCAAGAGGAAGGGTTCTTCTTACAAGTTGAGCATAGATTTCGGCTTCGATTAAAGAACGGCCAAATTCTTTCTCACATAAGTTAATTAATAGAGCTAAAGCTCCGGCGACGTGGGGAGTTGCCATTGAAGTTCCTGAAAGAGCCGCATATTTACCTTCTAAAAAAGTAGAGATAATGTTAACTCCCGGTGCGACTAAGTCCACTTCCTCATTTGCATTAGTAAAAGGGGCAAGATTTAAGTTGCTGTCTACAGCTCCTACTTGAATAACTTCGTTGTAACTTCCTGGGTACGAATATTCAAGTGTTTCTTCGCGATCATCACCTTCGTTTCCAGCCGCAACAACGACAGAAACATCTTTATTCACAGCATCTCGTACAGCTTCGTGCAGTTCTGGAACGTCTTGTGGTCCCCCGAGTGACATGGAAATAACTCGTGCTCGTTCATTGTTAGGACCGCGCCATTCGACGGCGTAGTTAATAGCGTCAATAATCCATTCGTAATTTCCCGATCCTTCACCGGTAAGTACTTTTAAGCTTAGAATTTTTGCTTTGGGTGCCACTCCTACTACCCCTTCATTATTGAGCGCAGCGGCAATGGTACCAGACACATGAGTGCCGTGCCCATTATTATCTTCAAATACAGAAGAATCTCCGTCATAATCCGAAGTGAAGTTTCTTCCTCCGATAATACAATCTTTTAAGTCAGGATGATTTGTGTCAACACCAGTGTCGATAACTGCAATTACAATGCCTTCTCCTTGATTGCTTTGTTCCCAAATAGCAGGCGCTTGAATTAAGCTTACTCCTTTAGGCGTTTCATTTGTTGAGTCGATAATCGACTCAATTGTATAAGGAATTAATTTGACTTGTAACGGTTGTTGAGTCATAGTCATCCTCCTTAAAATGAATTCCATAAAAAATGGAAGCTGTTTAATTATAAATTCCCAACTATTGCTATAAATTAAACGCTTTTTATGCGAATCCTTTCTTTTTGAATAAAAAGACTCACAAAAGATGTGAAAAGAGGAAAAAAGACCCTGAAGAAAAGCCCGATAGAGATTTTTAATGTTATCTGTGTATTCACTTTTAATGTTTATCTCACACTATAGAAGAAAGAAACTCTAAGAAAAATCACATAGGACTGGTGACTTTTGATATAATTACGAACGGTATGACATTCTCAAAATACATGATATTTATAAATATACATCAATTTGCAAATTACGAAGGGGCTGAGGGTAGTGTCAACTTTAACGTCTCAATCCGTCATCAAATGCGGAAAGTATGAACTGAATTATGCGGAACGTACGCTTATTATGGGGATTTTAAACGTAAACCCGGATTCATTTTCAGATGGCGGAAAATACTACGATGTAGATAAAGCAGTTGCTCATGCTGAGGAAATGGTGAAGCAAGGAGCAGACATCATTGATATCGGAGGAGAATCAACTCGTCCTGGTTATACAAGAATTAGCGATGAAGAAGAGATTAAACGGATTGTGCCCGTTATTTCTGAAGTGGCTAAGCGCGTAGAGGTGCCGATTTCAGTAGATACATACAAGTCGGAAGTGGCCAAGCATGCGCTAGAAGCAGGAGCACATATTATTAACGATATATGGGGCGCAAAGGCTGATCCCAAAATGGCTCAAGTTGCAGCTGACTATAATGTTCCTATTATTTTAATGCATAACCGCCATGAGCCCAATTATACAAATCTGATTACAGATATGATAAGTGATTTGGAAGAAAGCATATCAATTGCAAAAGCTGCAGGGGTTCGAGATGATCAAATTATTTTAGATCCAGGCGTTGGTTTTGGAAAAACGGCTGCGCATAATGTAGAAGCGATTCAGCATCTAGATCAGCTGACAAAGATGGGCTATCCTGTGCTGCTTGCTACTTCTCGTAAAGGATTTATTGGACAAATAGTCGGTGCTCCTCCTACGGAAAGAATGGAAGGAACTGCAGCTACTGTATACGCAGGGATTGCACAAGGTGTTCAAATGGTTCGAGTTCATGACGTATTAGAAATCAAGCGCTTTGTAAAGATGGCAGATGTACTGGTAGGAAAACATATATTTCAGTTTTAATAATCATTTAAGCAGACGCGTAAGCGCTGCTTTTTTATTTTCCTTGATTTCTCCGGATAGAATACATGCCTTTAGATAAATTTAAGTAATATGAAGGTTGTAAAAATGGAGGGTGAAAATGAGAGCGGTAACGTATCAAGGGCCTAATCAGGTAAAAGTAGCAGAAGTAGAAGATGCGAAGTTAGAGAAGAAAGATGACATTGTCATTAAAATAACGTCAACGGCTATATGTGGTTCTGATCTGCATTTATATCAAGGAAGCATGCCATTGCCTCACGGTTATATTATTGGTCATGAACCAATGGGAATTGTGGAAGAAGTAGGACCGGATGTTACAAAAGTAAAAAAAGGAGATCGCGTTATTATTCCGTTTAACGTAGCGTGCGGACAGTGTGCGTACTGTAAGGATGATTTAACGAGCCAATGTGATAATTCTAATCCACATTATGATTCTGGCGGTTATTTCGGTTATACTGAAAAGTTTGGAAATCATCCAGGAGGTCAAGCTGAATATTTAAAAGTACCGTTTGGAAATTTTACACCATTTGTCATTCCGGAATCGTGCGAATTAGAAGATGAATCGCTTCTTTTTTTATCAGATGTGCTTCCAACTGCTTATTGGAGTGTAGAGCATGCGGATGTTAAAAAAGGAGATACCGTTATCGTACTCGGCTGCGGACCAGTGGGATTAATGGCTCAAAAGTTTGCTTGGATGAAAGGTGCCAAACGGGTTATTGCAATAGATCATGTTCCATACCGAATGCAGCATGCAAAGAAAATGAATGCCGTAGAAACCTTTGATTTTACACAATACCCAGATATGGGGGAGCATTTAAAAGAAATCACAAAAGGCGGAGCTGATGTGGTGATTGACTGTGTAGGTATGGATGGCAAAAAGTCGCCTCTTGAATACATTGAACAAAAATTAAAACTTCAAGGTGGAACGCTCGGACCTATTCAAATTGCGACAAAAGCCGTTCGTAAATGTGGAACCGTCCAAATCACCGGGGTATACGGAAGCAACTATAACAGTTTTCCGTTAGGAGCTTTTTTTGCTCGAAATGTAACTCTCAAAATGGGGCAAGCTCCTGTCATTCCCATTATGCCGAAATTATATGATCAAATTGTAAAAGGAGAATTCGATCCAAAAGAAATTATTACTCATAAAGTCGCTTTAGAAGACGCAGCTGATGCCTACAAAATCTTTAATGATCATCAAGATAACTGCATTAAAGTTATTTTAAAGCCTTAAAAGGCCATTTCTATTAGGTGAAGATTCCTGAGCAGTGAAGCTCGGGAATTTTTTATGTATGTAAAGTGGGGGAGGAAAATAATGCACGATTGGATGGTTGATTTTACATAATTTAGCTTTATGATAGAAAGAGAAGATATAATGCTTTCATATTCTGATTAAATCGTGCTGCTTAAAATGAAATAAATAACATCATGGTATTCAGACTTATTCAATCACCGAAATATGGAGGAGAGAATGAATGAAACTAGCATTGCTTCTTGTCATTATTATCGGCGTTGCTGCTCTTGCAGGTACAATCAGTGCTGCAAAGAAAGTAGATGAAGATTACGGAAAATCTAAAAAGAAAAGTATAGTGAATTTATCTATTATTTACGGAGTCGTATTCATAGGATCAATCGTAGGAGTAGCGTGGTATATTGCAGTGAGACCATAAATAAAACGAACACTTCCGTGTTCGTTTTATTTTGATTTTAACGTTAATTCTCCGCTTGAAACAGCTACATCAATAGGATATTTTCCATTTCCATGCTTTCCTTTTAATACATTTTTTGTTACGGTTGCATTGCTTAACTTAAAGTCATTGTTTATATCACCGCTGCTTACTTTTCCATTCACTTTAAAACCAGCGCTTTTCGGAAGAACCAGCACGGCATCTCCAGATCCTACATCTACAGAAACGGCCTCTTCTAGCTTTTTAAAATCCATATAGAGATCACCAGATCCAATGCGCGCTTGAAGTTTTCCTTTATAGTTTGTTCCTTTAATTTCCCCAGAGCCTACAGCAAATTTAGCCGTTTGGCTTTCAACATTACTCAGCTGTAAATCTCCAGAATTGACATCCGTACGAAGAGAAGTGCTCCTCAAGTTTGAAATACTTGCATTTCCAGAACCTACTTTAATCGAAACATCTTTCAGCTGAAGCGCTTGCTCAGGCTGTGCAGCAACTTGAAGGTCCCCAGAACCTACCGTAAGCGCAAGGTTGTGGTGATAATCTGTAGGAATGTAGATTGTTACTTTTATGTTTGAAAAAATAGAAAGCCATTGAAAAGGACTTTTTTGATAAGTGACGACTAGGGTGTCTCCATTTTGCTTTACATCTACTTTTCCTTTACCTTCTACTTTTGTTTTAATATCTTGACGATCTTGCGGCACGACAGTTGTACTAATACTTGGAGAGTCAATTTGAATATGCTGAATATCACTTGATAACGCCGCTTCAGACTTGGACGTCTTGAATGAACTTAACGACCAAGAGGAAGGTGCAAACGCAGTAGAAAAGAGGACTGCCGTACCACCTATCACTAAAATAAAAGCCAATATTTTTTTCACGTTATAACCCGCTTTCTACCTAAATTAAATTTGTTTTCTTCTACCATAAAGTGTAAAATGAAAAGCGGTTAATTTCAACGAACAGCAGGATTATTTTTTTCTACGTCTCAAGTCGTAAAAATGAAACATTTTTTTGAGGAATTAAATGAAAAGCGAAGTAGATATTTAAACATACTCATCAAAGAATCAATTTCTTTTCTTCAAAAATAGGAAAATAATTGAGTTAAAAGAACGATTAAATTCACTTTTTTTGTGTGATTTTCCTATGAGTAGTTCAAAAGAAGTGATAAATAAATAGAATTTTCATACCAATTTTATTATTCCGAAAAACTTTTAAAGTGTTGATTATTAAAAAAATAAAGGGTAGAATTTGTTCATATCAATTGAATACAACTAAGATTACGATCTTGTATATTATCAGTAATATGGTCTGATAGTCTCTACCTAGTAACCGTAAAAAACTAGACTACAAGAAAGTTTGGATATAAGCAGCAAAAAGAAGGGCGTATTATCATAGATACAGCCTTCTTTCAAAGCTCTTACTTTTCATACTTTCTGTTATTGTCAGAATTTATGAAAAGTAAGAGCTTTTTTTGGTTTTCAAATACACACCTGGGAGTGGCTTGCATGTACTTTTTATTAAATTTATTAGGCGTTTTTGTAGTAATGGGTGTCATCTTCTTATGTTCTCCTAAAAAGAAAGAAATAAAGTGGCGTCCTATTGCTTCACTGTTGGTCGTTGAAGTCCTCATTACTTGGTTTATGTTAGGAACTTCAATCGGAACATGGATCATTAATAAAATTGCTTCGTTCTTTACTTGGCTAATTTCCTGTGCTAACGATGGAATTGCTTTTGCGTTCCCATCCGTAATGGGAAATGAAACGGTTGACTTTTTCTTCAGTGCATTACTGCCTATCATCTTTGTCGTGACATTTTTTGATATTTTATCTTACTTTGGTATTTTAACGTGGATTATTGATAAAGTAGGCTGGGTCATTTCGAAAGTTTCTCGTTTGCCTAAATTAGAAAGCTTTTTCGCTATTCAAATGATGTTTTTAGGAAATACGGAAGCATTAGCGGTTATTCGTAATCAACTTTCTGTGTTAAAAGACAACCGTTTGCTTACGTTTGGAATTATGAGTATGAGCAGTATTAGCGGATCTATTATCGGTGCTTATTTAACGATGGTTCCCGCTACGTACGTGTTTACAGCAATTCCACTGAACTGTTTAAACGCGCTTATTTTAGTGAGCTTATTGAATCCAGTTCATGTTACAAAAGAAGAAGATATGATTTACGTACCGCCAAAGTCGGAGAAAAAAGACTTTTTCTCTACCATTTCAAACAGTATGTTAGTCGGAATGAACATGGTTATTGTTATTTTAGCGATGGTTATTGGATATGTAGCTCTTACATCTGCGCTTAACGGTATTTTAGGCGTTATCGTAGACGGCTTGACTGTACAAAAGATTTTCTCTTATATCTTTAGTCCATTCGCATTCTTACTAGGGCTAACGGGGCATGATGCAATGTACGTAGCTCAGCTGATGGGTATCAAGCTAGCAACAAATGAATTCGTCGCGATGATGGATTTGAAGAAAAATCTAGATACACTTCCACCGCATACGATTGCAGTTGCTACAACATTCTTAACATCTTTTGCTAACTTCAGTACGGTGGGTATGATTTATGGAACGTATAATTCTACGTTATCAGAAGGTAAATCAACGATTATTGGAAAAAACGTATGGAAACTGCTTGTGAGCGGTATCGCTGTTTCGTTATTAAGTGCTATGATTGTTGGATTGTTTGTTTGGTAAAAAGTTAAAAAAAGCTGTGCTTTCGTCTTCGAAAGCACAGCTTTTTTCTTGTTGCATCATCTATTCATTTGCAGAAAAACGGTTATGAATATCAACAGTAAAAGAAAATCACACTATTCAAGAAAAATTCATTTTACTTTTGCAGAAAAACATTTTAAATCTAGTGAGCATTATGTTAAGATTACAAAAGGCTGTTTCATTTAAATTGAGAACACCGCATAAATATGTAAGTAAATATGCATAGAAAACAAAGGTTTATTAATTTTTTTCTAGGTAATATCTCGTAATAAATAGGTTGAAAGGAAATGTCGTTAATATGATAGAAGGACAACAGCAAACAAATGAATTAAAAAAGACGATGAAAAGCAGACATTTGTTTATGATTTCGCTCGGCGGGGTTATCGGTACAGGTTTCTTTTTAGGAACAGGATACACAATTAGCCAAGCAGGAGCGATTGGAGCTATCCTTTCGTTTATCGTAGGTGGCTTCATTATGTACTTAACAATGCTTTGCTTAGGGGAACTTGCAGTAGCAATGCCAGTTTCCGGTTCGTTTCAGACATACACAACAAAATTTATTGGCCCTGGCGTTGGTTTCGCTTTTGGATGGTTATATTGGTTGGGCTGGGCTGTAACGGTTGCATTAGAATTTTTATCAGCAGGTCAGCTTATGCAAAGATGGTTTCCTGATTCTCCTGTATGGATCTGGTGTGCTATATTTGCGCTTTTATTATTCTCATTAAATGCACTGTCAGCTAAAGCGTTTGGTGAAGCGGAGTTTTGGTTTGCCAGCATTAAGGTGTTAGCTATTATTTTATTTATCGTGCTTGGTGGAGCTGCTATGTTTGGTTTTCTTCCATTAAGTAATGGAGACAGCGCACCGCTTTTCTCTAATTATACGGCTCACGGCGTGTTTCCTCACGGAATTAGTGCCGTGTTGATTACCATGATTACAGTTAACTTTTCATTCCAAGGCACGGAGCTTATTGGTGTAGCGGCTGGGGAAAGTGAAAACCCAGACAAGACTGTACCAAGAGCAATTAAACAAACGGTATGGAGAACGCTTGTATTTTTTGTACTAGCTGTAGCTGTCTTAGCGGGTATGATTCCGCTTGAAAAAGCAGGCGTAGTTGAGAGTCCATTTGTTGTTGTATTTGACCAAATTGGTATTCCATATGCAGCAGATATTATGAACTTTGTTATCCTAACGGCGCTGTTATCTGTAGCTAACTCAGGTCTTTATGCAGCAACGCGTATGCTGTATTCATTGTCAAAAGATAACATGGCAAGTTCAGCTTTCATGAAAGTAAATAAACGCGGTGTGCCGATGAATGCCCTGTTTTTAACATTAGGCATTGCGCTTTTATCTTTACTTTCAGGATTCTTTGCTCAAGAAACAGTATTTGTATGGCTCATTTCTGCAGCGGGTTTAGGTGCACAAATCGGCTGGATTACGATTGCTGCATCACTGCTTGCATTTAGAAAAAGATATATAAATCAAGGAGGGCAAATCGAGGATTTAAAATTTAAAGTCCCTCTTTACCCGGTATTACCTTTAATAGCATTAGTATTAAATACAATCGTATTGGGAAGCATGGCATTTGATGCAGAACAGCGAATGGCACTGTATGTCGGTATTCCACTAGCGCTGCTGTTTTATGCTTATTATCATGCACGTGTAAAAAAGAAAGTTGATTTATCTATCAGCCGTCAAGAAGTGCAGCTTAAAGACGACAAAAAAGTAATTTTATAAAAATCAAAAAGACGCAAAAGCCCAGTTTTTTGCGTCTTTTTTTTATTGTTTATTTGTAAACTTAAAATAAAATTAAGTTGACAAATAAAAAGAAATTATTGCAAAATTAAAGCAGCGAAAAGAGAAAGGAGGGTGAATATGAAACCGAAAACAATGGCGTATGTTTCCTTATTTGCAGCTTTAACGGCGATTGGTGCATTTATAAAAATTCCTATTCCCTACATACCGTTTACTCTTCAAATTGTTCCTGTTTATTTAGCCGGTGCGCTGTTAGGTCCGCGTTTAGGTTTGTATAGTCAGCTATGCTACATAGGTATTGGGTTAATCGGTGCTCCGGTTTTTGCAGAAGGAGGAGGTTTAGGGTATATCTTCAAACCAACGTTTGGCTATTTAATTGGCTATGCTGCAGGGGCATTTATGAACGGCTACCTTATTCAAAAATATGACTTAAAGAAACCTTTTTCTATCTTTTTAGCTAACTTATCTACGTTAGCTATTGTGTACGCAGTCGGCTGCTTCTGGCTTTACGGAGCAATGAAATGGATAATTGAAAAGCCTCTTTCACTGAGTGATACACTTCTTTTTGGAGCTGTTTTGCCAATGCCTGGAGATCTTTTATTGTGCATTTTATGTTCAGTGCTGATTCACCGAATGCAGCCTCAATTTAGTCGTTTGTCATCAAAGCGGGTTAAAGCGGGGTAACTAAGACATAGAAAAAAAGGAGAGAAAAGAAAATGGGTAAAGCGTATTTTATTACGGGAACTGGAACGGATATTGGAAAAACCCTGGTTACAAGTATTTTGTATAAAGTACTTGGTCGTCTAGGAATAAAAACGACAATTTGCAAACCATTTCAAACCGGCTACCAAGATAAAATTGGAGGTTATCCGGATATTCACTGGTTTGAAACAAGACTCGGAGTAGCAGATACGGGTATTTATCAGTTAAAGCCGGAGACGTCTCCTCATTTGGCTATTGCATTGAGCAACAAGCAAGTAGAGCCTTCAATCGTCTTAAAACGCATTAATGAATTAAAAAAGAAATTTGATGTAGTGCTCGTGGAAGGAGCGGGAGGTCTTGCCGTACCTTTAATTGAGGAGGAAACAACATTCTATATGACAAAAGATTTGATCATAGATGCACAAATGCCGGTTATTGCTGTTGGAACAACGGGGTTAGGAGCTATTCACGACGCGCTTTCTACCTTTTCATATGCAAGTGAGCATCACCTTAAAATCAACGGACTCATTTTTAATTGTTTTAATCACAGCAGTATCATTCATAACGATAATGTTCGAACGATTGAAAAGCTGCTTCAAATATCATCTTTAATGACCGTTCCAGTATTCACACATATCGATGAAGAGTTAGATGCATATATTGAGAAAATGATGAGGCAAAAAAGTGTTATGCAACATATTCAGGAGGTGTTTGACTGTGCCGTATCAAAAAGCTGAGCTGGAGAAATGGGATAAAGAATATGTGTGGCATCCGTTTACACAAATGAAAGCTTACCGTCAATCGAATCCTCTTATTATTGAAAGAGGAGAAGGAAGCTATTTATATGATGTAGAGGGAAACAAATATTTAGACGGATACGCTTCTCTATGGGTGAACGTGCATGGACATAATGATCCGGAATTAAATACAGCTTTACATATACAAGTGGAAAAATTAGCGCATTCTACGCTGCTTGGATCGGCAAACGTTCCATCCATTTTGTTAGCCAAAAAGCTAGCGGAAATTACTCCTGGCAGCTTATCGAAAGTCTTCTACTCTGATACAGGCTCCGCCGCTGTCGAAATTGCGTTGAAAATTGCCTATCAATATTGGCAAAATCTCGACTCTGTAAAGTACAAAAACAAAAGTAAATTTATCTCATTGAATGAGGCATATCATGGAGACACAATTGGGGCAGTCAGTGTGGGAGGCATGGATTTATTTCATCGCCTCTTTAAGCCTTTGCTGTTTGAACGAATTCCCGCACCTTCTCCTTATACTTACCGTATGGACGGGTTAGAAACGGAAGAGCAAGCTTCAGCTTACTGTATTCATCAGCTAGAGAAGCTCTTGCAGAACAAAGGAGAAGAAGTAGCCGGCTTGATTATTGAACCGCTTGTGCAAGGAGCAGCGGGTATTATTACACATCCTCCCGGTTTTTTAAAACAAGTAGAGCGTCTGTGCAAAGCGTACGGGGTATTGCTGATTTGTGACGAAGTAGCCGTTGGATTTGGACGAACAGGAACGCTGTTTGCATGTGAGCAAGAAGATGTTGTACCGGATATTATGTGTGTAGGAAAAGGGATAACAGGAGGGTATATGCCGCTTGCTGCTACGTTAACAAGCGAAAAGATATTTAATGCTTTTTTAGCTCATCCAGATGAAAATAAAACGTTCTTTCATGGACATACGTATACGGGAAATCAATTAGCCTGTACAGTAGCGCTTAGAAATATTGAACTGATAGAAGAAAGGGAGTTAATCCGTAGTGTAAAAGAAAAGGAAAAAGTTTTTAAACGTTATCTATTAAAGCTTTATGAACTGCCTAACGTGGGGGACATTAGACAAAGAGGATTAATGGCAGGAATCGAAGTTGTGAAAGATCGTCAAACAAAGTCTATTTTTGAAGATAAAAAAGTGATGGGAGACATTATTTTAGCGGCTCGCCAAAAAGGTTTAATTATTAGAGAGCTAGGTCCTGTGATTACGATGATGCCTATTCTTTCAATGACAGACGAAGAATTAAAAACAATGGTAGAAATTGTATATAAATCAATTAAAGAAGTAATTGCACGCTATACAGTGAGTTAAATAAAAAGAGGGTAAGACAAAAATATTTTATTTAATTGAAAAAAGATCCGAACGATTCATCGTTCGGATCTTTTTATGGTTATGGTAACATGAGTTTACTCTATTTAGCTGCTTCTAGCAGTTGATTGGAAGGCAAGACAAAGACTCCTGCAGGAAAAGCGGGAGGAGGCTCAACGGCCGCCCGCGGAAAGCGAAGCCTTGTACGGAAATCAACCGCTGTTTAACAAGCAGTCCAGATCATTTGTCCAATTTGTACGTCTTTAGATGGGGTTGGTGTAGTTATGTCTAAATCTCTTCTTTTTTTATCAATAAATATTTTTAATACTTGATAGGCGAAGTGATCGTACATGCTGATTTTCATCTTTTAATAGAAGCGTTTGTTCAAGCAAGTTTAAGTTTTGAATATAACCTTTTACCGTTTGAACAAAACCGTTGTTTTGATAGTTAATAGTTAATAATTTATTTGTTTTTAGCGCTTTTAAAATCATACCTATTTTCTCCTTTCTTATATCGTAGCTGACGAAAAACTACAAAATAACGAAGAAGCATTGGAGGCTTGTATTATTTATAAAAATTACTCTATTTTTTATAAATGCTCTCCTGCTACTAATAGTAGAGGGTAATGGTGAAAAACAGATGAAAGATAAAGGACGAGGTTTGATTTATTGTAATGAACTGACTTTTCCTTTACAAATACCTATTTCAAATTTCTTTTTAGTGATAAAATACTGTTAGTGAAATAACTACTTCTCTTCATTAAAGGGTAAGAATGGGTTATATTAATAGAGTTTTAGTTCTCTGTTTCTAGTAATGAAATAAGAGATAGAGAAATAGACTAATAAAAATCAATCAAGGAGTTTTTTTATGGATCAGAGTTTTATTTTAAATCTTTTAGAAATTTTACTGATTAACATTGTACTGAGTGGCGATAACGCAGTCGTGATTGCTTTAGCTTGTCGGAATCTTCCAGACGAGCATCGAAACAAAGCGGTTGTTTTCGGTACATTAGGAGCGGTTGTACTACGTGTAGGGCTAACGTTTGTCGCTGTATATTTATTAACAATCCCATTTTTGAATTTCATCGGAGGCCTGCTTCTTCTATGGATTGCGATTAGTCTTTTAAAAGGTGAAGATGACGGAGATATTAAAGCGAATTCAACTCTAGCAGGTGCTATTAAAACAATTATTATAGCGGATCTTGTTATGAGTTTAGATAACGTAGTAGCGGTTGCGGGTGCGGCTAACGGCAATATTCTACTCATTATCCTTGGTCTTGTTATCAGCATTCCGTTAATCATTTGGGGAAGTCAGCTTTTAATGAAAATTATGGAAAAATTCCCGATTATCATCATTGCCGGAGCAGCGCTTCTTGGCTATACTGCTGGTGAAATGATCTTTAAAGACAAAGCGGTGGGACACGTATTAGAAGGGTTGAATCCGCATTTGCATACGATTATTCCTATTTTGTTAGCTATTTTAGTTGTTGTTGTTGGAAAACTTAGCGGACGTTCTAAAAAAGAAACGCATTAATCCTAAAAAAGAGGTTGGGACAAAAGTATTTAAGATGAAGTGAAAAACGAACCACTAATCAAACATTTTGATTAGTAGTTCGTTTTTTTGTTGTGGTGAACGTAGGCTTCATTTGTTTAGATCCTTCTAGCAGTTGATTGGAGGACAAGGCGAAGACTCCTGCGGGAAAAGCGGAACAGATGAGACCCCGCAGGAGCGTACGCGACGAGGAGGCTCATCGGCCGCCCGCGCAAAGCGAAGTCTTGTACGGAAATCAACTGCGGTGTCATAAGCGGTTCAGCTCATGTATCCCATTTATTCGTCTTTAGATTGGATTCATTTCGCTATGTCTCAACCTCTTTTTTTATTACTTAGCTAATGGAGGTGCGGAATTAACGTCCTGTATCGTCTCTACAGGAGGATGAAATTCATTTTCCATTTTTGATACAACTACAGTCGCTACACCATTTCCAATTAAGTTTGTAATGGCACGAGCTTCCGACATGAAGCGGTCTACCCCAATTAACAGCGCGATTCCTTCAACTGGAATCATCGGGAATGCAGCAAGCGTAGCTGCTAGTGTAATAAATCCAGAGCCAGTAACTCCGGCAGCTCCTTTAGACGTTAGCATTAAAATACCAAGTAGCGTAATCTCTTGCATTAACGACAGGTCGACTCCATAGGCTTGAGCGATAAAGATAGCAGCCATGGATAAGTAGATGGCTGTTCCATCTAGGTTAAATGAGTAACCAGTTGGAATGACAAGTCCTACCACAGATTTTGAACATCCGTACTTCTCCATTTTGTCCATCATTTTTGGCAGTGCAGATTCCGAAGAAGACGTACCTAATACAAGTAGAATTTCTTCTTTAATAAAAGCAATGAATTTAAAAATATTAAATCCATAAATCTTAGCAATGGTTCCAAGTACGAATACAATAAATAAGAACATAGTAATGTAAACAGATCCCATTAAGAAACCGAGTTTTTGAAGAGAGCCTATTCCAAAGTTACCGATCGTATAAGCCATCGCTCCAAACGCCGCAATAGGTGAAAGTTTCATAATCATATTAACAATGCCAAAGAAAATATCTGTACAGCGTTCAAAGAATGTAATGACAGGAGCCGCTTTTTCGCCGAGTGTAGCTGTAGCCATTCCAAATAGTACGGCAAAGAATAAGATTGGCAATAATTCACCATTTGCCATTGCCCCAAATACGCTGTCTGGAATAATTTCCATGATAAACTCCATAAAGCCATGCTCCGCTTCAGCTGCTTGCTGCGTATATTGAGTAACATCAGCTCCGCTTGCGCCATTGATATTAAAGCCAGCCCCAGGTTTGATAAAGTTTACAACGATAATTCCAATTGCTAAGGCAAAAGTAGTGACAATCTCAAAGTATAAAAGAGCTTTACCTCCAATTCGTCCCACTTTCTTTAAATCTCCCATGCTTCCGATACCAATGACCACTGTTAAGAAAATAATTGGGGCAATCACCATCTTAATTAATTTAATGAAGATATCAGCCAATACTTTTAATTTAGCTCCAAATTCAGGAAATATGAAGCCGATTGCAATACCAAGAAGGATACCGATAACAACTTGAACAGTTAGATTTTTAAAACTTAATTTCATACGTAATGCTCCTTTCGAGAATGTTTTTGTTAACGCTTACATTATTCCTGTCCTTATATTAACTGATAATTTTAACTATTTATATTTCTGGTGATAATGTTCTTTTTGGTCATTTTGGTCAAAAAAGTGATGAACATATAGTCATCACTTTTTGCTTTCGATATTTTTTATTTGTTGAATGATATTAAGCGTTTGTTTTGTTGCATTGTTTTCAAACGATTGATAAAGAGAGTTAAACTGTTTTTTCCATTCGGCTTTTTGTAAATCATTTAAGTAATAAACGCGCATGCCAGATTTATTTTTTATTTGCTGCAGCTGTTCATCGTTCATTATTTTTGATTGAGTCCAAATCCAGTTAGTTGTTTCTACCATTGCATCACTTAATAGTTGTTTTACATCTTCAGGGAGGCTGTCCCAATACTTTTCATCCATTAAAACGGCGTAGCCCAAGTATCCATGGTTGCTGATGGTCATATATTTTTGCAACTCGTACAAACGTTTTGAATAAATATTAGAAATGGTATTTTCCTGTCCATCAAATTCCTGTCGTTCAAGGGATTGATATACTTTATTAAACGAGACAGCCTGAGGCTTGGCGCCAAGAAGTTCGAATTGCTTTTTGATTACTTCACTTGGCATAATGCGAAACGTTTGACCTTGAAAATCTGCTGGATGGAGCAAAGGTTTCGTATTGCTAGTCATTTGTTTAAAGCCGTTGCTCCATAAAGCAAGCCCTTTAATGTTTTTCTCTTGCAGCGTACTCAACAAATTCTGTCCGATTTTACCGGTAAACACTTGTTTTGCCTCGCTGTAATCGTCGAAAATGAAGGGAAGATCAAAAAGTTGCCACGTAGGGGAGAGGTCGCTTAGCTTTGAAATGGAAGGTGCAATCATTTGTACATCATTTCGGCGAAGGGCGGCAAGTTCTTCGTCGTCTGAATATAATACACCGTTTGAATATACTTCAATTTTAACTTTACCATCCGATTTTTGATTAACGATTTCAGCAAATTTTTGAGCGGCTAAGCCTTTTGGAGTGTTTTCAGCTACAACATGGCTAAAATTAATCACAATTTGCTTATTTAATCCTTTTTGCTCATCGTCATGATACACATCATCCTGATTTATAACCGTATACTGCAAAAAAACATAGATCATCAAGAAAACGCTGACAATTATACTTGCCCCTATAAACATCTTCAAAATGTCCAACCCCGCGATTCAATAATTTTTCTCTACAAATATTCTAACACGCAATTTCTCAACGTGGTAAAATTAAAATAAACTTCAATCAGCAGTAGGTGTTCCGCTATGATGCGCTTATCGATGCAAACGAAAATGACGGGGTTAATCTTTTTTATCGTGGCCTTTTCGTTGTTTTTAGCAAGTATCGTAGTGATTAATAATTTTGTACAGTCAAAAGAAAATGATTTAGAGCAAAGAGCTTTAATCACTTCGAGAACAGTTGCTGAAATGCCTGAAATTCGAGAAAAAATTGAAAAAGATAGTAAGAACATTAATCAAATTGTAGAACCGATTCGCATTATTCACGGTGCTTATTATGTAGTGGTTATGAATATGAATCATGAACGTTTGTCTCACCCTTTGCAAAGCATGATTGGAAAAATCTCTAAAGGAGATGATGAGGGACAGGCGTTTGCAGAACATACCTATACGGATAAAGCAAAAGGAGAAGGCGGAATGGTCATTCGCTCTTTTGTGCCCGTTGTAAACGATCACCATGAACAAGTAGGGGTGGTTGTCTCAGGCTATCTTCTTCCGAAATTTACAGAGGTCATTTTAAGTTTAAAAAAAGAAATCTTTCTTATCTCAGGTCTTGCTCTTTTTTTTGGAGGATGGGGAGCGTGGGCGCTTGCATCTCGTATCAAAAAAGAGATGTTTGAGCTTGAACCTCATGAAATTTCTCGTTTGTTCGTAGAACGAACGGAGACCTTTAATGCCATGCATGAAGGAGTCATTGCCATTGATAAAGAGGAGAACATCACTATTTTTAATCATAAAGCGAAAATTATGATGGATGTACCCGATGAGGTAATTGGAAAAAAGATCTATGATGTGATTCCAGATACAAGGCTTCCAGAAATTCTGCAGCTTAATCAGCCTGTTTATAATCGAGAGCTTCAAGTTCGAAATTTGAATATTTTAAGCAATCGTGTGCCGATTAAGGTTAATAATCACACAGTCGGTGCGGTCGCTATTTTTCAAGACAGAACGGAAGTTAAAAAATTAGCTGAAGAGTTAACAGGAGTTAAATCATTTGTAAGCGCTCTTAGAGTTCAAAACCATGAATACATGAATAAACTTCATACGATTGCAGGGCTTATCCAACTTGGAAATAAAGACAAGGCTCTTCAGTACGTTTTTCAAGTGTCTGAACAGCAAGAAGAGCTCACCCAATTTCTTCATAAGCATATTAAAGATGAAAGTATATCGGGATTGCTGTTGAGCAAAGTCAGCCGTGCCAAAGAACTTGGAATTGAGTTAGCTATCGATCGCCACAGCGAGCTTCACTCATTTCCTCCTTACTTAGATCATCATGATTTTGTGATTGTTATCGGTAACTTAATTGAGAACGCTTTTGATTCGTATCAACATATGGAGCGTCATGAACGGAAGATCTATATAAGTATGGAACAAAATGACGGCATTCTTTCTATATTAGTTGAAGATAACGGGTGTGGCATGAATGAGGATCAAGTAGAGAGAATCTTTGATGAAGGTTTTTCAACTAAAGCAAAGGAAAATAGAGGAATTGGTTTGCATTTAGTAAAACAAATTGTTGAAAAAGGAAACGGTCAGATCGAAGTAGAGTCAGAAATAGATGTTGGAACGACTTTTATCATTACATTCTTTTTATAGGGGGAGTGGAAAATGAATAAAAAAGAATGGACGGTGCTTCTCATAGAAGACGATCCTATGGTACAAGAAGTGAACCGCCAATTTATTGAACAAGTTGAAGGGTTCATCGTTATCGCTGCAGCTTCGAATGGTTTAGAGGGTATACAGCTCATTAAACAGCATCAGCCTGATTTAACGATTATTGATATGTATATGCCTAGTCAAGATGGCTTAACCACCTTACAGCAAATTCGAGCAAATGGCTATAAAACAGACGTGATAGCAGTTACGGCTGCAAGTGATATTGAAACGGTACGGAAAGTTCTTCAATACGGCGCGGTGGATTATATTATGAAACCGTTCAAGTTTGAACGAATGAAGCAAGCGCTTGAGCAGTATCGTTCGTTTCAAATTAAAATAAGTCAAAAAGAACATATTACTCAGTCTGAATTAGATTCTATGCTGTTTCAGCAATTCGAAGAAAAAGCCGATTTGCTTCCAAAAGGGCTAAATGCGGTTACGTTAAGGAGAATACAACAATATCTTTCCGAACAAAATCATCCAATTTCTGCTGAAGAAGTAGCGGACGGCGTAGGAATTGCGCGTGTTACGGCAAGAAGGTATTTAGAGTTTTTAGAACAGGAAAACGAGCTGAAATTATCAGTTGAATACGGCAGAGTGGGGAGACCTATTAATCGCTATATGTTAAAAATAAATTAAATCATACAGAACAGCTTTTATTTGAAAAAGCTGTTTTTTTGCGTTAGAAAGTATATCTTTTTCTCTCCTAGAACAAATTAAGGTATACAGTTTTCGCTATCTAAAGAATATTTCGTGCGGTCATTAATTCATAAAATGTCCCTGAAAAAGGATTAATGGCGGAAAAATTGGGGAATATGCATTTTGACATTTAATTTTAGCACAGGAAGGTTTTGAAACATGGACATATTTTTAGCCGTCTTACCAGCCATATTTTGGGGAAGCATTGTGCTTTTCAATGTGAAACTAGGCGGAGGACCTTATAGTCAAACGCTTGGAACCACATTGGGAGCTTTGATTTTCTCCATTGGTATTTATATTTTTGTACACCCTACGCTTACGCCTTTAATCTTTGGCGTTGGAGTTGTATCAGGACTATTTTGGGCAGTTGGACAAAGTAATCAGCTGAAAAGTATTGATTTAATTGGAGTTTCTAAAACGATGCCTATTTCAACTGGGCTTCAGTTAGTTTCCACTTCATTATTTGGAGTAATTGTGTTTCACGAGTGGTCTACAAAAACTTCAATTATTCTTGGTGTGCTCGCTCTTATCTTTATTATTGTAGGGATTGTTTTAGCATCACTTCAAAGCAAAGAAGAGAAAGAGGCTGAAGAAGGAAAAGGAAACTTCAAAAAAGGAATTGTTATTTTATTAATTTCAACCGTTGGTTATTTAGTTTATGTTGTAGTAGCACGTCTATTTAATGTAGACGGATGGTCGGCTTTATTACCTCAAGCAATTGGTATGGTTATTGGAGGAGTATTGCTGACGTTTAAGCATAAGCCATTTAATAAATATGCAATTCGCAACATTATCCCAGGTCTTATCTGGGCCGCTGGTAATATGTTTTTATTCATCTCACAACCTAAAGTAGGCGTAGCGACAAGCTTTTCGCTTTCCCAAATGGGAATCGTCATTTCAACATTAGGCGGGATCATTATTTTAGGTGAGAAGAAAACGAAGCGTCAGTTAGTTGGGATTATTATTGGAATTATACTGATCATCATAGCAGGAGTCATGTTAGGGCTCGCCAAAAGCTAACTAGGAGGGTATTAACAATGTATAAAGATTTAGAAGGAAAAGTAGTTGTCATAACAGGTTCATCTACCGGTTTAGGAAAAGCAATGGCGATTCGTTTTGCGACAGAAAAAGCCAAAGTAGTTGTGAATTATCGTTCTAAAGAAGAAGAAGCTACCAGCGTTTTAGAAGAAATTAAAAAAGTTGGCGGAGAGGCAATTGCCGTTAAAGGTGACGTAACAGTTGAGTCTGACGTGATCAATTTAGTTCAATCTGCTATTAAAGAATTTGGAAAGTTAGACGTTATGATTAATAACGCAGGAATGGAAAATCCGGTTTCGTCTCATGAAATGTCTTTAAGCGATTGGAATAAAGTCATTGATACGAACTTAACGGGAGCATTTTTAGGCAGCCGTGAAGCGATTAAATATTTTGTGGAAAATGATATTAAGGGAACAGTTATTAACATGTCGAGTGTTCACGAGAAAATTCCTTGGCCGTTATTTGTTCATTACGCAGCAAGTAAAGGCGGTATGAAGCTCATGACTGAAACACTTGCATTAGAATACGCTCCAAAAGGTATTCGTGTAAATAACATTGGACCGGGAGCGATTAATACACCGATTAACGCTGAGAAATTTGCTGATCCTGAGCAGCGTGCAGATGTAGAAAGCATGATTCCAATGGGATACATCGGAGAGCCGGAAGAAATTGCAGCGGTTGCTGCATGGCTAGCTTCTTCAGAGGCAAGTTATGTAACAGGGATTACGCTCTTTGCTGACGGCGGTATGACACAGTACCCATCATTCCAAGCAGGACGCGGATAAGAAAAAAACGCACTCTATGATAGAGTGCGTTTTTTAGTTTTCCTGAGCTTTTTTTTGGTTCTTAGGAGCTGACTGGTGTTGAATTCGTAAAAAAAGCAAAATTAAAATGATGCAGCCAGTGATGCTGTACATCCCAAGAATAAGCGGCTGCTGTGTATCGGTTCCAGAAGTAATGCCGTGATACAGCGCTAGCAAATAGCCTGGAAAAGCAAGAAAATGAATGGCTTTCCATGTTTTTCTCCCAAGCTGTTTTATAAAATCGGATGTAATAATTAGTACGAATAAAATGTAGAGTGAAATAGTACCAAGACCTGTGCTAATTGGTTTGTAATCGGAAGTGAACGGAATTAAAATGTCAGAAAGCGAAAAATGAATAGATTGATCAAATGATAAAACAAGTCCGTGAATCATGCCAAATAATAACCCGAACCACCCCGATGATTGATGAACCAGCAAAAGCTGTTTTTTTCGTTTTGGTTTAAAAAATGAAAAGCTGTGAGAAATGCCAGCGGCAACCGATATAAACATTAGTAAATAAGAGGTTAAGCCGGCTGCCCGAAGGGTATTCCAAACGGGAAAGTGGGCACTAAATTGCGCGAGGAGAGTAGCCATAATGGTATACCTGACCTTTCACATTTTTTTCGATTAACACCTTGCCTTCTTTTGTAACCGCAATTACCTCTAAAGAAGGGTGATGCATTTTAGCTAATCTTAATCCAGCGTCCCATCCGAGAATAAGCATGCATTTTGCATAGACTTCAGAAACGGTCAAGTCTTCTGAAATAACCGTTACTTGCAGAAGCTCTGATGAACTAGGCTTGCTGATTCTGCCGTCAATAATATGATGGTGAGTGTGTCCGTTTACTTTCCACAATCGCTTGCCCACACTGCTTGTGGCAATGCCACTGTTGCTCTTTACTTTAATACTCATGAGATTTTTTGATAAATCAAATGGATGAGAGAGCGCAATAGACCAGTGCTTGCTAGCAGGCCCCCACGTTACAATATCACCGCCTCCATCGATTGCCCCAAGTGAAGTTCCTTTTTTCTTTAATTGATTCGCCATTTGCTGAATGCTCCAACCTTTTGCGATTCCGCCTAAATCCAGACCGACATTAGAAGCAAGCTGAATACTTCTCATTCCTTTATGAATCATAATAGGGTTAACAGCATCAAAAGATGCTACTTCTTGAGGAAGCTGATTGTTAGGCAGTTGTTCAAAGCTTTGGTCATATCCTAGAGTTTGAATGGAATGATACAGAAATGGGTTGAAAATTCCGTTTGTTTCATTGTAATAGAAAGAGGCTATTTTTACAGCTTCATACAACATTTTTGACGGTAAAAATAATCTTCCGTTCAGCGAATTCAGCTGTGAAAGCTCGCTTGTTGGAAGAAAGCGGCTTAGGGTTTCTTCTACACGATAACACCAGCTCTCCACTTTTTTGCTGACAGGTGCTTCAAGCTGGTATACATTAAATTCGGTATTCATTGCTTTAAATGAGTAGCTCATTACATCACATCCTTAAGAAGGTCTTGATTGGATAGAAGAATCATTATTATTGCCTCCGTTATCCTGGCCATTTGTGGAATCGTCATTTGACCATTGATCTTGTCCGTTAGTTCCATTGTCCGTATTGGAGGAGGATCCTGAATCTGGAAATAGGTCCGTCTCATCTTCCGTTTGAGGTTGAGATGAATTATCGGCTGATGTATCGTTATTTAGTGCTGTAGCTGTTGAATTTGTTTGATCATATTTTTGAGAAAGTCCTATAAAAGTGGTAAATGCAGCAACGCTCGATAAACCAACCATCCATTTTGTCCACTTATTAGCTGCCATTGATATGCTCCTTTTATCTTTCATATTTTGCAACTGAACACTGAAGAAAAACTGCAGTGGAAGGTAACATACATCGTTCAATTGTTATAGTTCAATATAGACAGAGAAAATGAAAAAATAGTGAAATAGATGTAGGTTGGATTATTTTTTTAGGGAATTCAGTGAATTATTAGATTAAAAAAGGGTTGTTCTTTTTAGAACAACCCTTTTTTAATCAGCGATAAATCTTACTAATTGATACGTAATAAACCGTTAACTGCACAAGAGAAAGAAGCAAAAGAACGGCAATGGGATAGAAGCTAAAAGAATTAGGTAACAGCGGATAAAAAGCTATTAATATAGCACCTATAGGAATAGAAAACAGGAGGAAAACAAAGGCTTTTTTACAAGCTTCTGCTGTTATCATCTTTTCACGTTCATCTTCTTCTGCAAATTCAAAAGGAAATAATAAAGGCGACACGTTCTTCGTCTTTTTACGCGCGCGGTAGTAAAAAAATGAGACAATTAAAAGAACAATTAAAGAAGCAAGCCTATAGACATAGTAATTTCCCACGGGGGTTCAGGGTGGGTCATAATTTCACTAAATTGAATATTTAGGCTTAAAAAATCATATAAAAACCAACCTACGCATAACAGAGACACTACATTCAACAAATAAGATTTAATAACATTACTCAACATTTTTCTCCTCCTTTTGAAGTGTAAAAACATCTTCCATTTTTAATTGAAAGACATCACAAATTGTTAAACCAAGTAGTAGAGAAGGAACGTAATTTCCCTTTTCAATAGCTGCAATGGTTTGGCGAGTGGCTCCAACTTTTTCAGCTAAATCTCCTTGCGTATATCCATGTTTAGCTCTAAGCTCTTTTACGTGATTAATAAGAGTCAATATGATCACCCGCTGCCTTTTTAATAAATTTGTTAAGTTGATTTAACATTATGTAAAGTTAATTTAACATTAATTGGATTATTTTTCAATAATTAATGGATAAAAAATACAAAAAGATCCTAGAAGAATTCTTCAGGATCTTTTTTGTTAATAAATTTCTTTAATGCCAGACAAACGAATGGAAAAAATGTTTTGTTTTTCATCTCGTAGGGAGAGGGTTTGGTCGGTTAGGTTTAAATTTTGGATTTTTCCTTTGAAGGTTTGAAGCAGGCCATTTTCGTAATAATTCACGGTTACATGTTTGTTTTTCTTTAACGCTTTTAAAATCATTTATTCATCTCCTTTCATGTGTGCACCTGTTATGAAAAGAAAGCTGTGGCTTAAGCATAAAAATTTGGAGAATGCTCAAGGCAGAATTATTATTATACAGCAAGATGAGAATAGTTTGTAGATAAATTGTGAAAAAATGCACAAGTTTGCAGTACGGGTGTTGCAACAGAATACAGTATATGAGGAGAGAAGGGGTTTTATGATAAAAAAGGTGATTTTAGTTTATTTATTTATGGGTATTAGGTAAACTAGTAGATGAATTTAAAGAATCTATCTATAGTTGTGAAGGCTAGGATTTCATTTAATTTTCATTTTCTATGAGTATAATGATAAAGGTTTTCTATATGTTCTTTGTGAATCTACTCATAAAATAATCGAGAAAGGAAAATCAAAATGAAGCGAATCGTTTCTAAGCCGCTGCACTATTTCATATTAGCCGCTGTTTTAATGTGGATAAAGTCGTACGTGGCTTATAAAACTGAATTTAACTTAGGCGTAAGCGGCGTAATGCAGCAAATGCTGCTGTTCATAAATCCTGTGAGTTCAGTGCTGATTTTTTTAGGAATCGGCTTATTTTTTAAAGGAAAGAGAGCAGGAGCTTGGATTCTTGCAGGCAGTTTCATTATGACGCTGCTGTTATACAGCAACGTTCTCTATTATCGTTTTTTTAACGATTTTGTAACGCTTCCTACACTATTGCAGACAAGTAATGCAGGAAGTATGGGCGGAAGCATTATGAATTTATTAAAAGCACATGATGTTTTTTATTTTGTTGATTTTATTATTTATCTTTTCTTCTTTTTCAGTAAAAAAATTGACTGGCATAATGAAAAGGTATCGGTTAAGAATGCTGTAACCATTCTTTCTTTAGGATTCATGGTCTTTTCTGTCAATTTAACATTAGCAGAAATTGATCGCCCGCAGCTTCTATCTCGAACTTTTGACCGCAATTATCTAGTAAAGTATTTAGGCGCCTATAATTATACGATGTATGACGGTGTTCAGACTGCTCAAAACTCTAAACAGCGAGCTTTTGCAAGCAGCAATGATTTAACAAACGTCGTTAATTTTAAAAACAGTCATTATGCGGAGCCTAATTCCGTTTATTTTGGAAAAGCTAAAGGGAAAAATATTATTAAAATTCATTTGGAATCATTTCAGTCTTTTTTAATTGATTACAAATTAAATGGTCAGGAAGTGACACCTTTCTTAAATTCGTTGGCCCATGGAAATGACTTTACGTATTTTGATAACTTCTTTCATCAAACAGGACAAGGAAAAACATCAGATGCTGAGCTGATGATGGACAACTCTCTATACGGCCTTCCTCAAGGTTCTGCCTTTGTACTGAAAGGAAGCAATACGTATCAGGCAGCACCAGCTATTTTAGATCAAAAAGCTGGCTATACGAGCGCTGTGCTGCACGGAGACTATAAGACGTTTTGGAACCGCAACGAAATTTACAAGCAGTTCGGTGTGGATAAGTTCTTTGATGCAAGTTATTACAATATGACGGGTGAAAATAAAATTAATTATGGCTTAAAAGACAAACCGTTCTTTAAAGAATCTGTTCCAATGCTGCAGTCTTTACCACAGCCGTTCTATGCGCATTTAATTACGTTAACAAATCATTTTCCATTTTTACTTGGGAACAATGAGGCAAGCATACAGCCGGCTAACACGGGCGATGCAACAGTTGACCGTTATTTCCAAACGGCTCGTTATTTAGACGAATCATTGCAATCTTTCTTCCAAGAATTGAAAGCTTCTGGGCTTTATGATAATTCTGTGATTATGATTTATGGAGATCACTACGGTATTTCTGAAAATCATAATGCGGCAATGGAAAAAGTAATGGGAAAAGAAATTACGCCTTATGAAAATGCTCAGCTGCAGCGTGTACCTCTATTCATTCACGTTCCTGGAGTAAAAGGCGGAGTTAATCATACGTACGGTGGAGAAATTGACGTTGTGCCAACTCTTCTTCATTTAGTAGGGATTGACAGCAAAGAATTTATCCAATTTGGTACGGATTTATTTTCTAAAAATCATGATGATGTAGTGGCATTCCGTAATGGCAACTACGTATCTCCGAAGTATACATTAGTGGATGGAACGTATTATGATTCTAAGACGGGCCAAGCGCTTAAAGAAAATAATCAAATGAAAGCTTATAAACAGAAGGTAGCGAAAGAACTGGAGTTATCTGATCAAGTGCTTTATGGAGACTTACTTCGCTTCCACAAGCTGAAGGATTTCCAAACAGTCGACCCTTCGAAATATATGTACGGGAAAGAAGAAACAGAAACACCAGCTAAATAAAGCTAAAATCAAAAGAACATGATGACTTCTGCAAAGCAGAATGAACATCATGTTCTTTTTTACTGTAAACTATTCATCAATAAATTTCTTTAATTCCCGATAAGCGAATAGAGAAAGTATTTTGCTGTTCATCTTTTAATGAAAGCGTTTGGTCTGTTAAATCTAGGCGCTGTACTTTTCCTTTAAACGTTTGAAGCAAACCGTTTTTATAATAGTTAATTGTAACGGCCCCGTTTTTTCTTAATGCTTTTAAAATCATTTTCAAAACTCCTTCCATATTTAAAATGTGTATGATTAACTAGCTGTAACATTCATTTTCATTTGCATATTTTTATTATACACAAAAATAGAAAGCGTTTTCACTTAAAGTTTGAACACTTTGTGAAAACTTTAACAGAGAATGTGACAAATACATACAGAAACTGATTTATTTGTCGTATTCATCATAAAATAAATTTATGAAAGGAGTGTTAAGAACGTGTTAAAACTTTATGGATGGAAGAATATTATAAAATATTGTTTGAAATGTCGTAGTGAATCCATTCATCGTTCGTTACATTTCCTCCCATTTTTCTGTAAAGCGTTTGGGCTCTTGTATTATCATAAGCCGTTTCCCAAGACATAGCTGCATACTGATGTTTTTTTGTATACTGGTGACTAGTCGAAAATAACTTTTCTCCAATTTTTTGTCCTCTTGCTTTTTCAGTAACGTACAAGTCATTTAAAATCGCTACAGGCTTTATACGCGTGGTGCTAAATGTAAAATAAAGTGTCGAAAAACCTACTGCCTCGTCATTTTGAGTCGCGATAAACTGAACGCCAGCATCGGGATGGTGAAACAAGTGATTAATTAAATTTCTCAGCTGCTTTTTGGTAGGCTGAGGGCGCTTGTAAAAATCAACAATGTACTCGTTCATTAATGAAATAAGTGCTTCCATGTCAGCAGCATTAGCTTGACGAATTATAATAGTAGTCATTAAATCTTCTCCTTTTTAATCAGATGATCTACACTTATAGTAAAAGAAATATATCCCCTCTAAAAGAGCCAGATTTGAAAAATAAAATAGGGACAGATGAAAGGAGCTAGCGTGAAGTTCACACCTTTATTAAACCGCAAGGATGATATGCCTTTGTATCACCAGCTATATGAATGTATAAAAAAAGAAATTGTATCTAGCAGGGTGGAAGTGAATGACAAACTGCCTTCTATCCGGTCTCTTGCTGATTACTTAAACGTAAGTCGAAATACTGTAGATATGGCCTATCAGCAGCTTTTAGCTGAAGGATATGTAGAAAGCAGGCCCAAAAGTGGACTGTACGTAACGAATACACAGTTTGATTTACTGCAAACAGATAAAAAGCCGACTGTATTTTTACACCCTCACTCAGAAACAAAGTCGTGTACCTATGATTTTCAGTATGGAAAAGTTGATAGCCGTTTGTTTCCCTTGAATGAGTGGAAAAAACGATACAATGAAAGTCTTCAAACCTATAGAGAAGCGCTGTTCACGTACCAAGAAAGTCAAGGAGAAGAATCACTGCGTGAAGAAATTGCGACGTACCTTTATCAGTCAAGAGGAGTGGTTTGTTCAAAACATCAAATTATTATTGGAGCAGGTACGCAGCAATCACTCAGTTTATTAGCGCAGATGTTAAAGCAAAGCATCAGAGATATTGCCTTTGAAAATCCTTGTTATGACGGGGCTAGCTTTGTATTTAAGCAGCATGGATTTTCCTTAAAACCCGTGTCGCTTAATAACAAAGGCATAAACATTCAAGAGCTTTATGATAGCCAAGCACGAGCTGTTTATGTTACACCATCTCATCAGTTTCCATATGGAATGATCATGCCTGTTTCAAGAAGAATAGAGCTTCTTAAATGGGCGAATGACTGCAATGGATTTGTTATTGAGGATGATTATGACGGAGAATTTCGTTATAAAGGCTCTCCCATCCCTTCATTGCAAAGCTTAGACACTAAGGGGCGCGTCATTTATACAGGCACATTTTCAAAATCTTTTATGCCTTCTTTAAGAATCAGCTACCTTGTATTACCTGAAGTTCTTCTAAAGGAATATCATGAACGTTTCTCTTTATACGAGCAAGCTGTTCCAACTCTCCATCAGCGGACGCTCGGGCTGATGATGAAAAATGGAGAGTGGAGTAAGCATTTAAGAAGAGTGAGAACTGCTTATCAACTGAAACATAGTACTCTTTTAGCAGCTTTACAGAAGGAGTTTAACAAAAACATTACGATATCAGGTGAATCTGCAGGTTTGCATATACTTGTACGCGTGCACAACGATATGAACGAACAGCAATTAATTAACGCAGCTCGAAAGCAAGATGTCTCTGTCTATGGCACTTCTCGTTATTGCCTTACGGAATCACCTCAACAAATGACTCATCTATTATTAGGTTTTGGAAGTTTGGGGAGAGAAGAAATAGAAGAAGGAATAAAACGATTAAAAAAAGCTTGGTTATAAATCCATGCTCGTTTTTTCGGTTTCTTGACAAAAGTTGCCTAGTCCTTTAGACTTTTTTGCATATATTTTAAATTATCTGAAAGGAGGATAGGGTAATCGAAACTAATTGCTAGTGGACAACCCTAGATTAAACAATGAATCCTATCCAACAAATTTTACATATATTTCCTGTGATTGTACTAGATGGTGCAATGGCAACTGAACTGGAGAGATATGGCTGTGATTTAAACGACAGCTTATGGTCTGCAAAAGTGCTGATGGAGCAGCCGGAACTGATTAAGAGAGTGCACCAAGACTACTTTGCAGCGGGAGCTGACTGTGCAATTACAGCAAGCTATCAAAGCACATTTGAAGGTTTTGCTAAACGTGGTTTGAGTGAAGCAGAGGCTCGCGAGTTAATTCAAGCATCTGTAAAAATTGCGGCGGAAGCAAGAGATGAATTTTGGCAGCAAGAAGAGAATCGTCATAATCGTCCAAAACCAATTGTCGCCGCTTCGGTAGGGCCTTACGGAGCATTTTTAGCAAACGGATCGGAATATACTGGACAGTATGACGTAACAGAAGAAGAGTTAATGGAATTTCATCGTCCTCGTATGAAAGCATTAATTGAAGCAGGAGCGGACGTATTAGCTTGTGAAACCATTCCTAATGTAATGGAAGCAAGAGCCATTGCGAGGCTGCTAGAAGAATTTGCAGGAGCGTACGCATGGATTACGTTCAGCGCAAAAGATGACCTGCACATTAGCAGCGGAACATTAATCTCGGAGTGTGCACGCTATCTGGATTCCTATGAGCAAGTAGCGGCTCTTGGAGTTAACTGTACGCCGCCTCAATATATTTCTTCACTTATTAAAGAAATTAAATCTCAAACGGATAAGCCGGTCATTGTGTATCCAAATTCAGGGGAGCATTATGATGCTGAATCTAAAACATGGAACGGAACATCTGCGGGCGAAACGTATGGCTGCAGCGCTCACAGCTGGTATGAAGCAGGTGCTCAGTTAATCGGAGGGTGCTGTCGTACGACTCCAGATGATATCAAAGGCATTACAAAATGGGCTAGAAAATAACGGATTGAAAGAAAGAGAATGTGAGAAAAGTGTTTCGCTAACGTTAAACACGAACTATCTATCAAAAATAGATAGTTCGTGTTTTTTTATGGTCATGGTGAACGTAGGTTTCGTGTGCGCAGGTCCTTCTAGCTGTTGGTTGGAGGGCAAGGCGAAAACTCCCGCGGAAAGCGGAGCCTTGCACGGAAATCAACAGCGGTGTCACAAGCAGTTCAGCTCATTTATTCCCATTTTCCGTCTTTAGATTGGATTCATTTTATTATGTCCCAACCTTTTTTTCTTGTAAAATAAAAGAATACAAGTTAAAAAATCTTTATTTGAACGAAAGAAGGGATGATGAAAGTGAAAGATATTAAAAATATTTATTGTGTAGGCCGGAACTACGCACTGCATGCAAAAGAATTACATAATGATATTCCAACATCACCTTTTTTATTTTCCAAACCTACTCACGCTCTCGTTGAAGCAGCTGGACAATCAATCACTCTTCCTAGCGACCAAGGAGAGGTGCACTTTGAAACTGAACTGATTCTTCATATTGGACAATCTTACAAAGAAGGCATAACAGTGGATGAACTTGTTGATGAGATGACGATTGGATTAGACTTGACGCTTCGAGACGTGCAGAGCGAATTAAAACAAAAAAAGCACCCTTGGCTGCTTGCAAAAGGATTCAAACATTCTGCGGTTGTGGGAAACTTTATTCCATTTGAAGGAGTAGAAGCATCTAAGAAGAAAGACTTTTCGCTAGTGAAAACAATGAACGCGTGCAGCTGGGGAATATTAAAGATTTGATTTTTGACTTACAAACGATTATTGATTTTACAGGAAAACATTTTGGTCTTGATAAAGGAGATCTTATTTTTACAGGTACCCCTGAGGGAGTAGGTCCGCTTTCACATCACGATCATCTTTCACTTAAATGGGGACAGCAAGAGCTTGGTTCTTGCATCATTTCCTTTCGTTAACAAAAAGAAGCTGAAACAAAAGTAGTTTAGTTGAAGGAAGATCCGAACGAGTTGGATTCTTGATAAAGAATCCAACTCGTTCGGATTTTTTATTGTGATGGTGAACGTAGATTATATATATTTGCTGCTAGCTGTTGATTAGAGGGCAGGGCGAAGACTCCGGGGGAAAGTGGAGTGGCTGAGCCCCCGCAGAAGGGTAAGTGAAGTTTTGCACGGAAATCAACAGCGGCGTACCAAGCAGTCCAAATCATTTATCTCATTTGTTCGTATTTAGATTGGCTTGATTTCGTTATGCCTCAATCTCTTTTTTTGCGAAGTCTTAATTTTTTAGCCTTCAGAATGAATTTAATATCCAATGGGAAAGCTGTTTCTATCTCCTATAGAAAACGAGGTCCTCAGCATGGTGCTCTTAATCCTTGCAACGGTGATTTCTATTCTGAGTGTACTAGTTATGCCAAAACGTATCAGCTGGATAGAAATGTACACAACTTCTTTGTTTGTTATGTTTTTAGGATCGGTAGCAGATGTATATCTTGATGTTAAATATGATCTTTATGGATTCTTTACAAAAGGAGTATATTTTGAATATCTTTTAATTTTTATTTTTATTTATCCTGCGACGAATAGTGTATTTTTGAATTTTTATCCACAGAGCAAGAGTTTAGCTAAAAAAGCTTTATATATTACAGTGTGGGTAATTCTTACAACACTGTTTGAATATATTTCTGCCCAAACAGAAGTGTTTTATTATAACGAATGGAAGACGATATACTCGTTTTTTTGCTATCCTTTTCTTTATATAGCAATGGTTTTAAATTTAAAAATGATACGCAGGCTTCAGATTATCGATAAACAAAAATAGAAATAAAAAAAAGTAATGATAAATCATAAAAAAATGATATTTTATTAATGGCTACATATGTAATATAGTGAAAATAGAAAATAAACGAAGCAGCATATAAGCAGGGTTAAAAAACATCAAAATGGGAATCTTGACATTAACTTCATGTTTTTAACCATGTATTGTGAATCAATATACTTATTGCTAAATAATATGTTGTAGAAGGAATTTAGCAAAGGAGGCAAGAAGATGTTTAAGCGTAGTGAAAAAATCAAAATTCATGGCGTAACGTTTCATGGAGTCATGAGTGCGAAGCAAAAAGCCGCCCTGCAGGAAATTGCTAATGTAACAGACGAAAAAGACTGGGATGGGCTAAAAGGTGTGTATTGCTTAGGCAGTGTAAAGGTGCAAGGAAAAGATGTGCTAGGTGTGTACTATGGCCAATTTAATGATAACCTTCCAAAAGAGAAGCGCAAACTTCAGTTTGAAATTGACTATATTAAATATACAGTAACGGAATGTCCTATTGTCTTTATCGATACAACAAAAAATAAAAAGCCTCATCAATTTGCTTTTATCATTCTGCATGAATTAGGCCATCATGTGGATCGTATGACAAATGGAACGCTTTTAAAAGAAGGAAATAGAACGCAAGAAATGTTTGCTAATACGTATGCTTTAGAGAAATATTCAAAAATAGAAAAGTTCCAAACAAAAAAGTTGAAAAACATTCCATTTTTAGAGGAGTCTCTTACTCAATGGAATAAAACTCCTCATCCTGGAGCTTGTTCTCTTAGAGTTCAAATTGAATAATTCACGAGAATAGTTCCTCTCTCTCCGTTTTTTATTTTCCTATCTTTTTCCTCTTCCTTTTTTTTATCCTTCAAATGAACAAAAAGGATTTAATTACCCATAAAGTTTTAAAAGTTTTTATAGTACGAATTATTTACACTATACCCTCCTGTAAATTATGATTATTTTAAGAAAAAACAGAAAATTTTAAAGTTTTAAGGTACAACTTAATAGTGAACAAGCGATGTTGTAATCGTATAGACGAACTGGCATACATATGCGGGTCATACATACAAACGAATCGCTTCCACTGTTATGAAAGCGGATTCAAAAATAGGAGGGGTAATAATGTTAGCTATTCTTGGGTTTTTGATGGTTTGTACATTTATGTTTCTAATTATGACAAAACGATTAACGCCGCTTATTGCTTTAATGGTTATTCCAGTATTGTTTGCAATCATAGGGGGATTCACAACTGATATTGGAGAAATGGCTTTAAATGGTGTAAAAGAATTAGCACCTACAGGCGTTATGTTAATGTTCGCTATTTTATATTTTGGGATTATGATTGATGCTGGTTTGTTTGATCCAGTTGTAGGAAGAATTTTAAAAATCGTAAAAGGTGATCCACTAAAAATCACAATTGGTACAGCTATTTTAGTTCTTATTATCTCATTAGACGGAGACGGAACAACAACATATATGATTACGCTCTCAGCGATGCTTCCGCTTTATAAAAAGCTAAACATGAAGCCGATGATTTTAGCCTGTATCGCTATTATGGGTAGTGGAGTTATGAACTTAACGCCTTGGGGCGGACCTACTGCTCGTGTGATGAGCGCATTGAAGTTAGATGCTTCACAGGTGTTTACACCACTTATTCCAGCCATGATTGGTGGAGCTGTTTGGTTATTATTCACGGCTTACTATTTCGGAAAAAAGAGCGCCAGCGCTTAGGTGTTATTGATATTCAAGACGTCACAAATGCTCAAGTAGCTTTTGCAGAAGCAGCCGCTGCTGAAGGAATCGAGTACAAGCGTCCGAAGCTTTTGTGGGTAAACTTTGCTTTAACAGCTCTCTTATTAGTAGGACTTATCACAGCAGTTATGCCGCTTCAAATTCTGTTTATGATTGGATTTGCAATCGCTATCATGATTAACTATCCAAATTTAGAAGTTCAAAAAGAGCGTATCACAGCACATGCTGGCAATGTACTTGCTGTTGTATCTCTTGTATTCGCAGCAGGCGTATTCACAGGCATTTTATCAGGTACAAAAATGGTAGATGCAATGGGTAATAGTTTAGTAGGATTAATTCCAGATGCGTTAGGGCCTTACATGTCTGTGATTACAGCTATCACAAGTATGCCGTTTACGTTCTTTATGTCAAATGATGCTTACTACTATGGGATTTTACCAATTATTGCTCAAGCAGCTTCAGCATACGGTATTGATGCTGCAGAAATTGGCCGTGCTTCATTGATTGGTCAACCTGTTCACTTACTAAGTCCTTTAGTTGCTTCTACGTATCTATTGGTCGGTATGGCAAAAGTCGAGCTTGGTGAATTCCAGCGCTTTACTTTAAAGTGGACGATTGGAACAGCGATGGTGATGCTTTTAGTAGCTATTATTACAGGAGTTATTACGCTGTAAAAATCATGAACCTAAAAACTTATCAATTCCGCTTTTGGGATTGATAAGTTTTTTTGTCTAAAAAGCTTTTGGAATAAGGAGCGGATATACAAAAAATTTTGATAAAATAAAAGAGGAATAGAACTATAAGGTAAAGGCTAAAGGTGCGATGAAATGAAAAAATGGTTTCAAGTATCGCTGCAAACAAAAATCGTAGGTTTATCCGCAGCATTAATCATAACTGTTATTGTTCTTTTAGCGAGTATTTTCTCTTACATGCAGTTTGTAGAATCTAAAAGGCAAGCCGAGCAGCTGGCTCTTCAAGCAGCCAAATCAATATCATTTATGCCGGAAGTCAAAGCTGCTTTTCAAAAAAAACAGCCGAGTCGCTATATTCAGCCGCTTGCCGAGCAAGTGAGGGAACAAATCGGAGCAGCAAGTATTGTGGTTCAAAACCGTGAGCAAATCATCTATTCTCATTCTAATCAAAAATGGATAGGAAAGAAAAACAAAGAGGCGGTTAACGATAGAGCACTGCTGTTTGGCGGATATTATACGCTTGACGGAGAGGGAACCACAGGTCCTGCAATTATGGGGAAAGCGCCTATTGTCATCAGTCACGGAAAGTATACGGAGGTCGTGGGAGTGGTGACGGTTGAGTTTTTAAAGTCTCATGTTCATGCTCAGCTCATTACGCGTATTCAGCAAATTATCCTATTTTCACTAGCTGTGTTATTGCTTGGTATGATCGGGGGTATTTTTTTAGCTAAAAGTATTAAAAAAGATACTCTCGGTCTTGAGCCCCATGAAATCGCTTCTTTATACCGTGAACGAAATGCGATTTTACTTTCGATAAAAGAAGGAATTATTGCTATTGATCATCGAGGCTTTATTACGATGATGAATACATCAGCTAAAAATATGCTAGGACTACAGACGGAATATTTACATCATCATATCATTGAAGTATTTCCTTATACGAATATGATTGAAGTGCTAGATACGGGAATAGCCCGAAGCGACCAAGAGATTTTTCTAAATGAAAAAACGTTTATCTTAAACTTAACACCTATTATTGAACATCAACGAATTGTAGGAGTGGTCGCTAGTTTTCGTGATAAAACAGAATTAAAAAGCTTGATCAATACGATTTCAGAAGTACGAAAGTATTCAGAGGATTTACGAGCTCAAACGCATGAGTTTACGAATAAGCTGTATGTTTTGTCGGGTTTGCTGCAGTTAGGGCAGTACAAAGATGCATTTGAGTTTATTCAAAAAGAATCAGCCGTACACCAAACACAAAATCGTATTCTATTTGATCAGATATTAGATTCTAAAGTCCAAGCAATATTGCTTGGGAAGATTGGAAAAGCATCTGAAAAGAAAATTTATTTTTCGGTTGATTCGGAGAGTACACTCGATACGCTCCCAGAACATATTGAAATTTCTCATCTCATTATCATTATTGGGAACTTAATTGATAATGCATTTGAAGCGGTGAGTCAGCAGTCTAAAAAAGAAGTGTCGTTTTTTATTACCGATATTGGTCATGATTTAATTATTGAAGTGATGGATAACGGACCAGGTATATCAGAAGAAGTACTAAATCAAATTTTCACAAAAGGTTTTTCAACCAAAGGTACAGACAGAGGATACGGACTGGCAAATATAAAGAAAATGGTAGATGAGCTTGGAGGATCTATTGAAGTGTATAATCAGCCGGAAGGAGGAGCCATTTTTTCAGTTTACCTTCCAAAAAACTGAATCATGAGAAGTAAGGGGAGAGTCGAAATGTTACGAGTCGCAATTGCAGAAGACGATTTTCGAATTGCTCAAGTTCAAGAGCGATTTTTATTAGAAGTAGATGGTGTGGAAGTTGTAGGCAAAGCGTTGAATGCAAAAGAGACGCTTGAAATGCTAAAGGAGAAGAAAGTTGATTTACTTCTTTTAGACATCTATATGCCAGATGAAATGGGAACAGATTTACTGCCGAAAATCAGAGCGCAGTTTCCACAAGTTGACGTTATCGTTGTAACGGCTGCAACCGAAAAAAACATTGTAGAAATCTGTTTGAGAAACGGCGTCGTTAATTATTTGATTAAGCCGGTTATGATGGAATCCTTCATTAATGCTATTAAACAGTATCAAGAGAAAAAGGAACTGTTTAGTACGCATGAAGAAGTTGATCAATCATTTATTGATGCGTACTTTGGACATGTCAGAACAAAGCCAAAAGCGGATAAATCTCTTCCTTCAGGTATTGATGGTATCACATTACAAAAGTCAAAAGACATTTTAAAAAGCATCAAAGGAATTACGATCGAAGAGATGGGACAACACATGGGAGTATCTAGAACGACAGCTAGACGATATTTAGAGTATCTAGTATCAACTGGTGAATGTCACGTTGAATATGATTATGGGATTATTGGACGGCCGGAGCGCAAGTACTATTTAGCGTAGCATTAGCCTTGAAGGATGGTATATATGATCAAAAAGCTCATGATAGTGTTTATAAGTGTATTGCTTGTTAGCTGTTCTTCTCCCTCTAAAAAAGACCGTATTGATATGGGAGAAATTGAAATCGTGGCAGCCGGTGCAAAAGGCGGAGGAGCAGATGCAACAGTAAGAGCCATTCAACAAGTGCTAACGGAAAAGAAGATTGTGAAGGTACCCGTTTCTGTTAGTAATAAAATAGGTGGGCAAGGTGAAGAAGGATGGAAATATATTAAACAGAGAAAAGAAGGGAATATTGTTTCCGGAAATTCCAGCTTACTGATTACAAATAATTTGCTAGGGCAAAGTCAATTAACCTATAAAGACTTTACTCCGCTCGCTATTTTAACATCTGAATGGGAGGTCATCGTAGTCCCTGCTAACTCTCCTATATATAATTTAAAACAGCTCATACGCACGTTAAACCAAAGTGAATCCAGCATGAAAGTGGGAATATCACCTCGCTTAGGAAACGACGATCATTTATCGTTCATGCAGCTGAATAAAAAAGCAGGAGTAGACTCTTCCAAGCTTGAGTTCTTCGTTTACAACAGCAGTCATAAAGTGATCGATGCGCTCGTTCATCATCAGCTAGATGTAGCACCTATGTCATTATCAGAAGTAAAAAAGCAGTATGAACAAGGGCAGGTAAGAATACTCGCCGTTTCTTCTCCCAGCAGGCTAGAAGAGTTAAAAGAGATCCCAACGTGGAAAGAAGCGGGAATTGACGTAACATTTAGCCATTGGAGAGGTCTAATGGGACCGCCTAATATGACCAAAGAGCAGGTAGCATATTGGAATAAGACAGTGTATGAAATGGTTCATACAAAAGAATGGGGACAGCTGCTTAAAGATAACGATTTAACCTCTTTTTATAAAAATAGCAGCGGTGCTAAAGTTTTTCTTGAACAGCAAAGCAAGCTGTATTCTGACTTAATGGGCGGAACAAATGACGAGTAGACATGATAAAGAAAAGGGTGAGACATGACGAAATGAATCTAATCTAAAGATGAACAAATGGGATATATGAGCTGAACTGCTTGAGACACCGCAGTTGATTTCCGTGCAAGACTTCGCTTTCCGCGGGCGGGCGATGAGCCTCCTCGTCGCTTACGCTCCTGCGGGGTCTCACCTGTCCCGCTTTTCCCGCAGGAGTCTTCGTCTTGCCCTACAATCAACTGCTAGAAGGAACGAAACAGATGAAACCTATGTTCACTACAACAAAAAATGAACCACTAATCAAACATTTTGATTAATGGTTCGTTTTTTCATTTCAGCTAAACTACTTTTGTTTCAATCTCTTTCTATCAGTGTACATCTTTTAAATCCAAGTTTTGAATGAACTCAATAAAAGCTTTTACGATGTTAATTTTTAATGAATCCTCATGATAAAACATCCATGTACTGCGCGTTAAAGGCTGCTGGTCTTTTGTTTTTAGCGTGTATCTGTAAATCTCTGCTGCGTCATCAAGCAGCATACTCGGCAAAATCGCATAACCGAGTCCGTTTACAACCATCTTTTTGCATGTTTCTGCTTTATCCACTTCAATACTGACAAGGGGAGGCTGAGAGTAATTTTCAGCCCACCAGTTATCAACAGATGTTTTTAAAAAACGATCTTGGTGATAGTCAATTCGAGGTATATTGGGAAGGTTGTTTATGTCAACAGGCTGTGCAGACGCAATGCAAATCGTTTCTTTAAAAAGCAGCTCTTTCTGATCCTGCCAGTTATAATCACCTTTTACAAACGCAATATGAACATCGTGCTTATAAAGTAAGTGGGCCATGTCGCTGCTCCATCCGGTCGTGACTTTGAATTCAACGTCAGGAAATCGCTCTTTAAATAACCGTAATAGTCCAGGGAGCTTGTAGTCAGTGAAAAAGTTAGACACTCCTAGACGTAAAGTACCGGTTAATTGATCATCCATGTTTAACACATTTTCTTTTATTTTTTGAAGCGTGAGCAGCATTTCTTCTGCGCACTTCACTAAATATTCTCCCTGCGGTGTAAATTGAACGCCGCGGCGTCCTCTGTTCACAATCTGAACATGAAATTCCTTCTCCATCTGCTGCAGTCTATGCGTAAGCGCAGGCTGAGAGATAAACAGCTCCTTGGCTGCTTTTGTAATGTTTTTTTCTCGATACAACACTTGTAGAATAAGCCAATCTCGATCGTCCATACTACCCCTCCAGGAATAAAAAAAATGAATGGTTTATAATAAAATTTCGATATTTTAATTATCTCTAAAATTATACTATAGTTAAGAAGAGGAATGTTCGGTGTAAGAAAGAAAAGCCTTGTAGAAGGAAGGAAGTAGATATGAACGCAAGAATTATTTTTTTACAATCTATATTTTTTATTTTACTAACATGCGTGGGAGGATTTCTTTTATCGTTAACGGGCTTATCCATTGGCTGGATGCTTGGGACCCTCATTTTAGCTGCTATTCTAGCTTTCCGAAAGCCGCGTTTTTTATCTCAAACAAGCAAAAAAGGTATTCCAAAATATTGGCTGTACGCAGGACAGTGTATTTTAGGAATTGAATTAGGTCAAAAGATTAACTTGTCTGTATTAACTACGTTTCAATCTCACTGGTCCACCATTACGATCATGCTTTTGCTGTCCGTTGTTTTTTCTCTTTTATCCGGTTATTTGCTATGGAAGTTCAGTTCCACAGACTTATTAACAAGCTTTTTCGGCACGACTCCTGGAGGAATGAGCGCAATGCCAGGCATGGCTGAAGAGGTAGGGGCCAATACGGCAGTTGTAAGCATCATTCAAACGATGCGCGTGTTTTTAGTTGTGCTTGCTGTTCCTTTATTTGTGGTCTATTGGGGAAGTAATACAGGTCGGCATGCAGTGTCAGCTACTCCAAGTATTTTTGGGTGGGAATCACTGCTATGGACAGGCGTTTTAATCGTTACAGCAGTAGTAGGCTATTATATAGGAAAAAAACTAAAATTTCCTGCTCCTTGGTTAGTAGGGGGAATGCTTACTGTTGCGATTGTTCAAACAGCTGCTTCATCGTACGCGGGCTATAATCTTCAAGCATACTGGCCTCATTCTGTGATGATTTTATCGCAAATTTTTATCGCGTCAAGCATTGGTTCTCGCTTTCATAAAGAAATGTTTATTGGTGTAAAAAAAATTATAGTTGTTGCGCTTATTAATACAATCGGCTTAATTGCTGCTATGTTTGTTTGTGCACTAGCAGTCTCCAAAATAACTGGAATCGGGCTTATTACGTCTATTTTAGCGTTTGCTCCTGGAGGCATTGCAGAAATGGCAACAACATCAATTGTACTGCAAGCCGATTCGACGTTGGTAGTAGCGGTCCAAGTGCTTCGCATTTTAACCATTTGGCTGCTTCTTCCTCCGCTGTTTCGCGTGTTTCATCAATGGGGAGAAAGAAAAAGAATACATTCACACGTTTCATAATAAATATGTGAATGCACTAGGCAAAGTAATAGAGAGTTTTAAAGAGGGAAATGGGGGGAGAATAGATGAGTAATAAAGAAATGGTGGTCAGTCAGTTCGGGGGGAATGCTGGAAAGTACGTCAAAAGTAAAGGTCATGCGAAAGGCAAAGATTTAGCTGTTTTAGCGGAAATTGCTGAAGAAAACAGAGGGGGAAAGCTGCTTGATGTAGCAACAGGAGGAGGACACGTGGCAAATAAGCTAGCACCTGTTTTTCAAGAAGTAACGGCTTTTGACTTAACTCCTCAAATGTTGCAAAGTGCTGAAGGCTTCATTAAAGAAAATGGTCATGAAAATGTATCGTTTGTTCAAGGAGATGCCGAAGATATGCCATTTCAAGATGAAGAGTTTGATACGGTAACGTGCAGAATTGCACCGCACCATTTTCCTAATATTAAACAGTTCATCAAAGAGGTATACCGAGTGTTAAAGCCAGGCGGACAGTTCTTGCTCATTGATAATGTAGCACCGGAAGTGAATGCTTATGACGAGTTTTATAATCGAGTTGAAAAGACAAGAGATCCAAGCCATTATCGTGCTTATAAAAAAACAGAGTGGCTTTCTATGCTTGAAATGCAAGGATTCCGTACAGAAGTGCTGACAACTTTCCCAAAGCGCTTTTTATTTGATGACTGGTGCGGGATGATGAATGTTTCGGAAGAGACAAAGCGTGAGCTTACTCAATATATGCTGAATATACCAAGCGGATTTAAGCAGTTTTTCGACATCAAAACGAATCAACAAAGAATTGAATCGTTTCAAGGAGAAGCAATCTTTGTAGCGTGTTACAAAAATAAATAAAAAAGAAGCCAACTCACCGGAGTTGGCTTCTTTTTTTACTTATGCTCGTTGGTTTGAACGATTTCCAAAATATTGCGTAATACGGTCTAAAATAATCGCTAAAATAACGATTGAAATTCCAGCTTCAAAGCCCGTGCCGACTTCAAGTCGAGAAACTGCACGATATACTTCCGCACCAAGTCCCGGAGCACCTACAAGAGAGGCAATAACAACCATTGAAAGAGATAGCATGATGCTTTGGTTAATTCCGGCCATGATTGTTTTTGTAGCTAATGGAAGCTGTACTTTAAATAATTTTTGTTTTGTTGTTGAACCGTAGGCATTTGCTGCTTCTACTAAGTCAGCGGGTACTTCGCGAATACCTAGGTTCGTTAAGCGAATCGTCGGAGGCATTGCAAAGATAACAGATGAGATAACACCTGGTACGACACCAATTCCAAAGAAGAAAAGTGCTGGAATTAAATAAACAAATGCGGGCATTGTTTGCATAAAGTCTAAGATTGGCGTAATAATCCGAGCCGTCTTTTCGCTTTGAGATGCCCAAATGCCAAGCGGAATTCCTACTATAATCGAAATCAGTACGCTTGTTAAAACGAGGGCTAGTGTGTCCATGGTTTCTTGCCAGTAGCCAAGATTAAGAATAAATAACAGGCCAATCATCGATAAAATAGTAAATGACCATTTTTTACTTGAAAACCAAGCAATGATTCCGACAATTAAGATTAAAATTAATGCTGGTGGAAAGGTTAGCACTAGTACAATAAAACTTACAATACCATCGACAATAGCTGAAATAACATCAAAAAATCCTTTGATATTATCATTTAAAAACGTGACAAAATGGTCAATCCAATTGCCAACGGGAATTTTAGGAATACTATTCATTTACGTTCACCTCATTACTATCAGTACCGGCGAGTGCTTCAATCACTCGTTCTTTTTTAATGATGCCGCGCAGACGATGGTTTTCATCTACAACCGGTAGCGGAAAGCGGCTGATAACCATTTTGTCGTACAAGTTTTCTAGTAGCGTATCTGTTGTAACAGTTGGAATATCCGTATCTAATACGTCTGCTGTCAGTTTATCTTGTTTAATAGCACGGCTAATATCATCTGCAGTTACAACTCCTAGAAGAGTTTTTTTCTTGTCTACGACGTAGATGCTTGAATAACCAGCTTCTTGCATAATTTTAAGAGCCACGCGCGGACCTCGGTCTACGGTAATAGATTCGGCACGGTTCATCACGCTTTCAGCTGTGTATACTTTAGCTACATTAACGTCTTCGACAAAGCGCTCGACATAATCATTGGCAGGGTTTGTCATAATTTCTTCGGGTGTTCCTACTTGCACAACACTCCCGTCTTTCATTAAAACGATGCGATCTCCGATTCGAAGAGCTTCATCAAGATCATGGGTAATAAAAATGATTGTACGCTCCATTTTTTCTTGAAGCTCCAGTAAGAAATCTTGCATGTCTTTACGAATAAGCGGATCTAGTGCACTGAATGCTTCATCCATTAATAAAATGTCAGGGTCATTGGCAAGTGCTCGGGCCAGTCCGACGCGCTGCTGCATACCGCCGCTCAGTTCACCAGGGTATTGATTTTCGTACCCTTTCAAACCTACTAATTCAAGCGCTTCTTTTGCTTTCTTTTCACGTTCGGCTTTTGGCGTACCTTGAACTTCTAATCCGTATTCTGTGTTATCAAGAACCGTACGGTGAGGGAATAGGGCAAAGTTTTGAAAAACCATGCTCATTTTTTTTCGGCGCATGTCGCGGAGTTCATCTTTGTTCATTTTTACTACATCGTTACCGTCTAAAATAAGGGATCCAGATGTTGGTTCAACAAGGCGATTAAACATACGAACTAAAGTGGATTTACCACTTCCAGACAGGCCCATAATAACGAAGATTTCACCGGATTTGATTTCGAAGTTTGCTTGATTAACCCCGATTGTCATTCCTGTTTCTTCTAGAATTTCTTTTTTTGTTTTTCCTTTTTGAAGTAAATCAATCGCTTTTGACGGATTCTTACCAAACACTTTGGTTATATTTTGTACTTTTAATTTTACGTGTTCCATATGTCCACCTCAATTGTTGTTTTCTTTTACGTCCATTAATCTTTTGTCCAACTGTCGACTAGCTTTTTATGCTTTTTTACCCATTCTTGCGCTGCTTCTTCAGGATTCGAAGATTTTTCAACTTGTGACAGAAGAGGACTGATTAATTTATCATTCATCTGTGCATTATTCATCCATTTTATGACTTGAGGATTTGTCTTTTTAAATTCCTTGCTTGTCATTGTGTAAATGTTGTCAGGGTCTCCAAACGAATTTTTAGGATCTTTTAAGTATTTGATATCAAAGTCTGCAAAAGCCCAGTGAGGATTCCACATAGTAACAACAATTGGTTTTTTGGCATCATAGGCTTTGCGCAGTTCACTGAGCATAGCTGCTTCAGACGATTTTACAAGCGTATAGCTTTTAAGGTTATAATCTTTTAACGCTTGTTCCGCTAATCCATTAATACTGGAGCCTGGGTCAATTCCAATTACTTTGTTATCGACATCAGAAGCAACCTTAGCAAGGTCTTCCGTTGTGTTCACATCCTTCATGTAGCTGGGAACTGCAAATCCTAAGCGTGCGTTTTCAAGCCAAGGGTCTTCGATGTTCACTTGATCTTTATACTTTTTGTAAAAAGGCGCATCTGTTGTAGGAAGCCATGGTGCAAACGAAATGTCAATGTCGTCATTAGCTGTTCCTACCCAAACACCAGCTTTCTCTAAGAAAACGGTTCTGACTTTGTAGCCTCGATCTTCCAAAACGTGTTTCCACACGTACGTGTAGGCAATGTTTTCAGTATAGTTATTCATGCCAATGGTAATAGTTTTTTTATCTTTAAATGCGCCATTACCGTTGCCGCAAGCGGAAGCAATAACTAGAAGAAAGCAAGTCATGCTGATTAACAATAGTTTCTTCATGAAATATAACTCCTTTATAAAGTTTTAACTCAACTGATTAATATGTAAAATGGATACTAAACACAACGAGATGTATACCCGCTTTTTTAAATGATAAACCTAGAAAATTAAAAATGTGAAATAAACATAGTGGATGATTTTAGATGATGTAAAGTTATTTTTAACTAAAAATGTACATCGTAGTTAAGAGAAATTATGGGAAATAAATGGATGTAATAAGTGACTGTCGAATCAGTTTTACATGTTACCACTCTTTTTTTTACTCCGTCAACTTCAAGTCAAGAGTAATTAAGCGATCAAGCTGTATAAATAAACGCAGAAAAGTATCTTTCTAATAAAGTTATCATTTCAGAAGATTTGGTGCTTAAAGTGCGTTGTATCAGCTTTTACTTTGGATTATGAAAGGAAGGGAAATAACAGTGAAACATATAAAAAGAACGAGGGTAAATTGATCAAATAAAAAAATATTTTTGAAGCCGGTATACGGACGATTTTTTAATTAAATTTAAAGATTCGGAAAATTTAATCTTGCGTAATTATGGTTGCTTATAGTAAAATGAATGAAAGTCATTCATTTTATAGGTGGAGGGAAAGAGTTGGTTACAAGCACAAGTGAAAAATACGATAAAATCTTACAGGCAGCGATTGAAGTTATATCTGAAAAGGGGCTTGATAAAACGTCAATTTCAGACATTGTAAAGCGTGCAGGCGTAGCTCAAGGAACTTTTTATCTTTATTTCAGGTCCAAAAATGCCCTTGTTCCTGCTATTGCAGAAAACTTACTTTCTTTGTCGCTTGAAAAAATCAAAGAACGAGCTAAAACAGCAACGGATTTTTTAAGTACATTAGAGGTAATGATTGACGAAACGTATAAAACAACAGATGAGTATAGAGATGTTCTTGTTTTATGCTATTCAGGGCTCGCTTTTGACTATTCATTAGAAACATGGGAAGCTATTTACTTACCTTATTACAACTGGTTTGAAGAGGTATTAAATGAGGCTGTTAGAAAGGAAGAAGTCATCAAGCAGCTTAACGTTAAATGGACAGCTAAGACAATGATTAACTTGATTGAAAATGCTGCTGAACTTTTTTACATCGGGCGAGAGCAAGATGTCACACTTGAGCAATCAAAGGAAGAACTTTTTCAATTCTTAAAGCGTTCTCTTGTGCCGTCCGTGTAATATTAGCAATGCTAATATTACACCTATTAAAATGACTGACATTCATTCAAACTATACAAATAATTATCAGAATTGTAAGTTTTTAAGAGTTTAAAATGACTGACAATCAGTCGTTATTTAATGAGGAGGTATCTTATGGATCGTACAGCCGTTAAAACTTTAACTTTGAATATGTACATAAACGGAGAGTGGAAAAAAGCAGAGAAGCAGCGTCTTACTGTTAATCCAGCTACAGGTGAAGTGATTGGATATGCTGCAGAAGGCAGCATAGAAGATATGAAAACAGCGATTGGAGCAGCACGAGAAGCTTTTGACAGCGGAATTTGGTCTGAGACTTCTGCATCTGAAAGAGCCGCCATCTTGTTCAAAATTGCCGATAAGCTTGAGGAAGCGAAAGAAGAATTAGCAGCACTAGAAACAATGGATAATGGAAAGCCATATCGCGAAGCTGAGGCCGATGTGGAAGATGCAGCTGCTTGTTTTAGATATTACGCTGGATTAATTACAAAGCCAGACGGTCAAACCTACAGTGTTCCTGCACCTATGCAAGCAATGGTTATAAAAGAACCAATCGGGGTGTGCGGATTGATTGTACCTTGGAATTATCCGCTGTTGATGAGCGTGTGGAAAATTGCACCTGCTTTAGCTGCAGGAAATACGATTGTATTTAAACCTTCTGAAGTAACACCGGTTACTCCTACAAAACTTTTTGAGATTTTAGAAAGCGTAGGATTGCCAAAAGGTGTCGCAAACCTTGTTATGGGAGCCGGAGATACTGTGGGAAATACGCTTATTCAAGATAAGCGTGTTGACAAAATTTCCTTTACAGGCGGAACGGTAACTGGAAAACACATTATGCGTCAAGCAGCAGAAAATGTAACAAAAGTCTCTTTAGAACTTGGAGGAAAGTCCCCGAACATTATATTTGCTGACGCTGACTTTGAAACAGCCGTAGATTATGCGTTATTTGGAATTTTTGCAGGAAGCGGCCAAATTTGCGCTGCAGGCTCTCGTATTTTAGTAGAAGAAAGCATTGCTGAGAAATTTATCGAACGTTTTGCAGAGCGTGCTCAAAAAATTAAAGTAGGCAATGGAATAGATCAAGAGATTGAAATGGGTCCTCTTGTAAGTGAGGAACATATGAAAAAAGTATTAAAGTACATCGAAATTGGAAAGCAAGAAGGCGCCCGTCTTGTATGCGGAGGCAATCGAATCACCAGCACTGGATTGGAAAAAGGTTTTTTTGTAGAACCCACGGTTTTTAGTAACGTTACGTCAAATATGAAAATTGTGCAAGATGAAATCTTTGGGCCCGTTGTCGTTATTCAAACGTTTAAGAACGAAAAAGAAGCTATTAAGCTTGCAAATGATACGGAATATGGTTTGGCAGGCAGTGTGTTTACAAACGACGGTGCAAAAGCTCTTCGGGTGATTAAAAAGCTGCGTGCGGGCATCACTTGGGTAAACACGTATCATTTTACGTTTAATGAAGCGCCTTGGGGCGGATATAAGCAGAGCGGAATTGGCCGAGGACTAGGCACGTTTGGTTTGGAAGAATTTCAAGAAGTAAAACAAATTAACATTAACTTACAAGTAGAGCCAATCGGCTGGTTTAAAAATTAAAAAGTAGAGAAGGAGCGATATTGAAATGAATACAGTGACGAAAAATCAAGAGGTAAACAAAGCATATGGTGAAGTAAACGAATATATCAACAAAGTGCTAGGACTTATTGAAAAAAGCGAAGTGTCAGCTGAAGAAGCACAGTGGATTACGAAAGAAACAGTAGAGGGATTTCGTGAACATGTCAACCCAGGCTTTTTAGAATATCGTAAAACAGTAACGGTGGATACGCAGTTTGCAGCTGTTGAATGGTCAGATGAAGGTTCTTGTTTTACGGATGTAAACGGTAAAAAATACATTGATTGTTTGGGCGGATTTGGAATTTATAACGTGGGGCACCGTCATCCTAAAGTAGTCAAAGCTGTTCAAGATCAGCTTCAGCGCCAAGCGCTTCATAGCCAAGACTTATTAGATCCACTTCGTGCGATGCTTGCTAAAATTTTAGCAGATATTACACCGGGGGATTTGAAGTATTCCTTTTTCACAAACAGCGGAACAGAAAGTGTAGAAGCCGCTTTAAAATTAGCGAAAATGTATAGTGATCGAACAACGTTTATTTCCACAACACGTTCTTTTCATGGAAAAAGTCTAGGTTCTTTATCAGGTACGGCAAAAGGAATGTTCCGTAAACCATTTCTGCCGTTAATTCCAGGCTTCCGTCACGTACCGTTTGGTGATATTGACATGATGCGCAAAACATTTGAAACGTGCGCGCTTGTAGGGGAAGATGTGGCAGCTGTTTTATTAGAACCAATTCAAGGAGAAGGCGGCATTATTCTTCCTCCTGAAAATTATTTAAAAGAAGTGCGTGCACTATGTGATGAGTACGACGCTATCTTAATTTTTGATGAAGTTCAAACAGGTATGGGACGTACCGGTGAAATGTTTGCATCAGAACTATACGATGTTGTACCAGATATTTTATGTCTTGCTAAAGCGTTTGGAGGAGGAGTTATGCCTGCTGGCGCGGTTGTAGCCAAAGAAAAAGTGTTTTCAAGCTTCTTTGATAATCCGTTTATGCACACAACAACGTTTGGAGGCAACCCGCTTGCCTGCGCAGCCGCTATTGCAACCATTAACGTGTTGATTGAAGAGCAGCTGCCAAACCGTGCAAAAGAGCTGGGAGAATATTTCCTTGCTGGTTTAAAGAAAGCAGCTGAAAAACATGGAGATAAAGTACTTGAAATCAGAGGGCAAGGTTTAATGATTGGAATTGAGTTTCACCAAGATGAAATTGGCTACGCGCTTTCTAAAGGTATGTTTGACGAAGGGATTCTAGTAGCTGGGACGCTTGTAAACTCTAAAACAATTCGTATTGAGCCGCCGTTGACTATTTCAGCGGAAGAAGTAGATCAAGTCATTTCTACATTTGAAAAAGTATTAAATGAGCTGAACCACCAATAAATGTAACAAGGAGCAATGAATATGAGTCGGCAAACGTTTCTTATTCCCGTATTGCTTTCAATGATTTTAGTAGTGGAAATGCCTAGCGACTAACTGAAATCATTGAAACGGAGGAGTAAATTATGAAATATCCATTGTCCCCAGATGTCAAACCAGAATTTTGTACAACGGGCTCATTTATGAGGCTGCCAGCGGAAAGAGAAAATGCAAAAGTAGGGCTAGTAGGGATGCCGTTTGATACGGCAGCATCTTTCAGAGTAGGTGCGCGCTTTGCACCTCAGGCAATTCGGCAAGCTTCCATGACGCTGTTTCCTTATCACCCGGTACACGACGTATATCCATTCGATGATACAAATGCTATCGATATTGGTGATGTGCCCGTTATTCCGCATAATATTCACAGAAGCTATGAATTAATGGAAGAAGCGGTAGGTACTCTTATGGATAGAGGAATTGTTCCAATTGGAATTGGAGGAGATCATTCAATTACTTTGGCAAGCCTTCGTGCTGCTGCTAAAAGATATGGTCCAGTGGCTATGATTCATTTTGATTCCCATACAGACACGTGGGATACGTATTACGATGAAAAATATTGGCACGGATCTCCTTTCATACGCGCATATGAAGAAGGGCTAGTAGATCCAAAGAAGGTCTTTCAAATTGGCATCAGAGGAACATTAAATCATCCGGGAGATGTTCAAGAAAGCAAAGACCTCGGTTATCATGTAGTAACGGCAGGGGAGCTTGAACATCAAGGATTTTCAGTGATTTTAGAGCAAATGAAGACAGCTATTGGAGATACGCCGTGCTTTTTAACGTTTGATATTGATTTTGTTGATCCTTCTTGTGCACCAGGAACAGGAACGCTTGAAGTAGGCGGATTCAGCAGCAGAGAAACGCTGCAGATGATCCGTTCTCTGACGGAATTTAACTATGTTGGATTTGACCTGGTGGAAGTGCTGCCTTCTTATGATCCAACTCAGATAACCTCGTTGCTTGCAGCTACAATCATTCATGATTTTGCTAGTTTAGTTGCAGTGAAAACGAAAAGAAAGTCATTGGATACGATGATTGAATAACGGCTTGTAAGCAGAAATCCCTCTTATTCAGAGGGTGTTTCTGCGTTGATATAGCAGGAGATTAGGAACATATAGCTATTTAAAATAAAGCGCTTTCATATTATGATAAAAGAAAAAGATAGTTTGTTAGCAACCCTTACCAACTTAAAGAAATAAATCATATATTTGCTATAGTAAATGTAACTACTCTTTATATAAAAATGAATGAAAGTCATTCATTTTTATATAAAGAAATTAAATACAGGCATTTATGGATTTAATTGTCAGAATGTTCTTAATAAATAGAAGGGGGAAGATAAATGAAACATGAAACGGTAACATTAAAAAGGTCGTTGAAATTATGGCAGATTGTATTAATGGGGATCGGATATATGACTCCGATGGTAGTGTTTGATACGTTTGGGATTGCGTCTGATATGACGAATGGACACGTTCCCACGTCTTATATCATAGCCCTTGTCGGGATGCTTCTCACGGCAGTAAGCTACAAAAAGATGATTCAAGTGTTTCCAAATGCAGGGTCAGCTTATACATATACGCAAAAGACAATCAATCCACATTTAGGGTTCTTAGTTGGCTGGTCTGCACTAATGGATTATCTCTTTTTACCGATGGTTAACGCACTTATTTTCCAAATTTATTTATCATCTATTTTTCCTTCGGTACCATCGTGGATTTGGGTTGTCAGCTTCGTCATTATCGTTACGCTGCTAAATTTACGAAGCGTTAATTTCACCGCCAATTTCAATACGTTTCTTGTTGTATTTCAAATGACGATTTTAGTATTGTTTGTTGCTGTTTCAATCAAAGCCTTGTTAGGCGGAATGGGGGAAGGTACTCTTTTTTCCATGAAGCCTTTCTTTAATCAGAACATGACGTCATCAGGACTAATAGCGGGAGCCACACTTATGTGTTTTTCCTATTTAGGGTTTGATGCAGTGGCTATGTTATCAGAAGAAACGCCTAATCCTAAAAAAACGATTCCGCAAGCTATTTTTTTAGTTGCGTTAATCGGAGGAGTCATGTTTACCGTGACATCTTATTTTATTCAAGCGGTTTTTCCAACGTTAGAAGGATTCAAGCATCCAGACGCTGCGGCTCCTGAAATTGCTATGTATGTGAGCGGTACGCTGTTTCAAATTGTCTTTTTAGCTGGAGGAATTGCAGGAACATTATCATCAGGCATGTCATCGCATGCAAGCGTTTCGCGTTTATTATACGTAATGGGACGCGATCGAATTTTACCTCAGTCATTTTTTGGTTATGTTCATCCTAAGCTGCGCACTCCCTCTCGAAATATTGTATTAGTCGGAGTTGTATCAGCAACTGCCATTTTCTTCAGTCTGGCAACGGCTACGTCATTTATTAATTTTGGAGCACTCATTGCGTTTTCTTTTGTTAATATTTCGGTTATTGCGCACTATGCTGTTCATCAAAAGCAGCACCGGTCGGCTAAGGGTTTTTGGTCATACATTATTATGCCACTATTAGGAGCAGCGGCGATTGGCGTTTTATGGCTTAACTTGGAGCGCAATTCATTTTTACTTGGTATTGGCTGGGCGATTGCCGGTTTAGTTTATTTAGTGTATGCAACGAAAGGTTTTAGAAGGCAGCTGTCTTCCATTGAGTTTAAGGAAACAGAAGAAATGTCACCTTTGATGAAAGTCGGAGAAAAGTAAGGATAGAAACTACCTGTTTAAGCCTATCTTATTAAGGAAGCCACATTTATGGATTACGTATTTTGAACGTGTTACTATGTAAGAACGATAAGATAGAAAAAGGTAGGTAAATTATGATTAAAGCAGTTGTGTTTGATTTTGATGGATTAATTATTGATACAGAATCTGTGTGGTACGAGGTGTACCGCGAAATGTTAGAAGACAGGGGAGTAGATCTACCGATTGCAACGTTTGCTTCTTATGTAGGAACGGATGCTACGGCACTTTACGATTACTTGCTTCAGCAGTTTAACAATGAGTTCACAAAAGAGGAACTAGCTCAAGAATCGTTAAGACGTCATCAAGAAAAAATGAAATCATTAGTAGCCCGAGAAGGTGTAGCGGAGTACTTGGCAGAAGCAAAAGAACTTGGATTAAAAATTGGTTTAGCAAGCAGCTCATATCGCGAATGGGTAACAACATTTTTAAAAGAGCTAGATTTGCTGCACTATTTTGAAGTCATTCAAACGCGCGATGATGTAGAAAAAGTGAAGCCAGATCCGGCTCTTTACCGAAATGCAATTGAAAAGCTAGGAGTAGAGCCCTCTGAAGCTTTAGCATTTGAAGATTCTTCTAATGGAGCAAAAGCTGCTATGGCAGCAGGCTTGCGCTGTGTGATTGTACCAAATCCATTAACTAAACATCTGTCATTCGAAAGATATCACTTACACATCGAATCGATGAAAGAGAAAAGTTTAAAAGAAGTGATTCAATATCTTTGTATTGAAGACTAACGCTAAAAGCGCCACATTTTTCAAAAGAAAATGTGGCGCTTTTTTTATTGTTTTACTGCTTCTTCAGTCAAATAAAAATGATTATCTACAGGGGTATAGACGCCGTCGTAGTGTTTTTTTAGTTGTTGCAATAATAAGTCAATAACCTTTAAAGAAATCCTAATTCAGCATTAGTAATAGCTTCATTTATATTTCATTATAAAGAGAGAAGTTTTATTGACACTCTGGAAGAATATGTTTTAAGATTACTTCCAAACAGATTTAATTCTTAGTTAATTTATGTATTTAATTAGTTTTGGAGGTTTCTATGGGGAAACATATTTATTTAAATGCGTTTGATATGAATTGTGTTGTACATCAGACACCTGGTTTGTGGACGTACCCAAGTGATCAGGCGGCCGAATATAAAACGTTAGATTACTGGGTGAAGTTAGCTAAGCTATTGGAAAAAGGAAAGTTTGACGGTTTGTTTTTAGCCGATGTATTAGGCATTTATGACGTTTACAGGAAAAGTAACGAAGGAGCTCTTAAACAAGCTGCTCAGCTTCCGGTGAATGAACCAACTGCGCTTATTTCCGCTATGGCATATGCCACAAAGCATTTAGGGTTTGGGGTAACGGTGTCTACTACTTATGAGAAGCCTTATGCGTTTGCGCGAAAATTTTCGACGTTGGACCATTTAACAAATGGACGTATTGCATGGAATATTGTGACTTCATATCTTGAAAGCGGGTCAATTAATCTAGGATTAGAAGAACATTTTACGCATGAAACCCGCTATGATATTGCCGATGAATTTTTAGAAGTTTGCTATAAATTATGGGAAGGAAGTTGGGAGGAAGGATCTGTTGTAAAAGATAAAGAAAAAGGGATCTTTACACTTCCAGACCGGGTTCATCCGATTAATCATAAAGGGAAGTGGTTTAGTGTTCCGGGTGTACATTTATCAGAACCTTCCCCGCAGCGAACTCCAGTTTTATTCCAAGCAGGAGCTTCTGCCCCAGGAAGAGAATTTGCCGCCAAACATGCTGAGTGTATCTTTACAAGTTTTCCTACTAAAAAAGTAGCCGCAGATTATGTGAAAAAAATGCGCGCTCAAATCGCTGCAGAAGGCAGAGACCCACAGAGCGTATTAATTTTTAATTTATTTACACCAATTGTTGGACGAACTGAAAAAGAGGCTGAGGAGAAGCTTGCTCAGTTTGAGAGCTATGTCAATTTCGAAGGAGCAGCTACGCTGTTTAGCGGCTGGACGGGAATCGATGTTTCTGCCTATGAACCAGAACAGCCTATTGAATTTATTGCGACGAATTCAGTTCGTTCCGCTTTAGAGAAATTTACAATAAGCGATCCCGATAGAAAGTGGACGGTAGAAGAAGTAGTGAAATTTGTCAGTATCGGAGGAATGGGACCGGTTACTGTGGGAAGTCCGGAACAAGTAGCTGATTTTATGGAAGAGTGGATAGACGATACAGGCGTGGATGGATTTAATATGGCTTATGTGACCACGCCGGGAACGTTTGCTGATTTTATTGATTTAGTGATTCCTGTTTTGCAGGAAAGAGATTTATTCAAAACAGATTACAGTGAAGGAACTTATAGAGAAAAGCTATTTAAAAAATCACATTTCTTGCCTGATGAACACTATGGCGCTCAGTATCGAAAGACGAGCCAAAAGGAGAGTTTAACATGACTGCAACAACTGTAAAGGAAGAAATTTATCTTGATCAAGCAAAAAAGCTGTCCGTTTCTTTTGCAAAGGATGCGGCACAAAGAGATAAAGAAGGGGGAACACCTAAACAGCAAAAAGATGCTATTCGCCAAAGCGGGCTGTTAAATTTATTAATTCCTCAAAAATATGGCGGAGAAGGCGGGAAATGGTCAACGGCTTTGGCTATTGTTCAAGAGTTGGCGAAAGGCGATGCAGCATTAGGTCACTTATATGGCTATCACTCCTTGTTTGTCTCAGATATTCGAATCAAAGGCACAGAAGAACAGCAGGCCTATTTTTATCCTTTATCTGTTCAGCAGCAAGCTTTTTGGGGAAATGCCTCTAATCCTTTAGTAGAAAGCCTAAAAGGCGATAAGCAATCACAAGGTTATCTGTTAAATGGAACGAAAGCGTTCGGTTCTGGTTCGCCTGATTCTCAGTACTTATGGCTATCATTTAATGACAGAGAAACGGGACAATATTTAAACGGCGTCGTGCCTACTGACAGAACAGGCATTACCGTCAAAGATGATTGGAATGCGATGGGACAAAGACAGACGGGAAGTGGAAATGTAGACTTTAAAAATGTACGAATAGAAGAATATGAAGTGATTCGAGATTTTGTTGAAAATCCTACTCCTTTTTCAACTATTGGAGCCTCGCTGTCGCAAATTATTTTAACGAATGTCTTTATAGGAAGCGCTTTTGGAGCAATTGAAGAAGCACAAAACTACACGGCTTCTAAAACAAGGCCTTGGTTAACATCAGGAGTAGAAAAAGCTTCGGATGATCCAGGTATACTGCGAAAATACGGTGAACTCTGGATTCAAGCGAAAGCAGCCAGTGCACTTGCAGATGAAGCAGCTCTCATATTGGATGGAGCGTGGGAAAAAGGCAGAAAATTAACGGAAGAAGAACGTGGAAACCTAGCAGTTCACGTAGCGGCTGCCAATGTTTTTGCTGGTAATACTGCACTGGATATCACAAGTAAGATATTTGAAGTTATGGGAGCGCGTTCGGTTCATGCTGAATACGGATACGACCGATTCTGGCGTAATGTAAGAACTCATACTCTTCATAATCCAGCTGAATACAAGCTTCGAACGGTTGGGAACTGGGTGTTGAATCAGCAGTACCCTACACCTAATCCGTATGCTTGATTTAAAAATAGTAAAAAATGAAGCTATCAGACAACTGAGGCTCCTTATTGCAGTTTATTTGTAATAACGGAGTTTTTTTATGTAGCTTTCAAAAGGGGCGAATACAAGTGGAGTTATTTTGGTTTATTCCAACGTATGGAGATGGACGTTATTTAGGAAGCCATGAAGGAGCCAGGGCTGCAAGCTATTCTTATTGCAAACAAGTTGCACAAGCTGCGGATGAGCTAGGCTATAGCGGGGTTTTGCTTCCGACGGGAAAATCATGTGAAGATGTGTGGATTGCTGCATCTACTTTAGTGCCAGTCACTGAAAATCTGAAGTTTTTAGTAGCGGTACGCCCGGGTTTAATGTCGCCTACACAAGCCGCAAGAATGGCTGCGACATTTGACCGCTTTTCGAAAGGAAGGCTTCTCATTAATGTCGTAGCAGGAGGAGATCCCGTTGAGTTAGAAGGAGACGGAGTGTTTTTAAACCATCACGATCGCTATGAGCTGACAGATGAATTTTTAACGATATGGAGAAGGGTATTAAATGAATCCGATGTTCACTTCGAAGGAGACTACTTGAGTGTTAAGGGTGGAGACGTGCTTTATCCGCCAATCCAAAAACCGTATCCTCCCCTTTATTTTGGAGGTTCTTCTCCTGTAGCGATGGACGTTGCCTCAAGGCATATAGACGTCTATTTGACTTGGGGAGAGCCTCCTGCACAAGTCAAAGAAAAAATTAAACGAATGAAAGAAAAAGCAAAGCAGACAGGAAGAGAAATTCGATTTGGCATCAGGCTTCATGTCATTGTTCGTGAAACTGAAGAAGAAGCCTGGAAAGCTGCAGATGAACTGATTCAACATGTAGATGAAGAAGCAGTTAAATCAGCCCAAAAAGTATTTTCTCGAATGGATTCAGAAGGTCAAAAACGTATGATCGCCTTGCATCAAGGCGATCGTTCAAACTTAGAGGTAAGCCCTAATCTATGGGCTGGTGTAGGGTTAGTTCGAGGAGGAGCAGGGACTGCTTTAGTAGGAGATGCTGATACGGTGGCACAACGAATCAAAGAATATGCAGAGTTAGGTATCGAAACATTTATTTTATCTGGATATCCCCATTTAGAAGAAGCATATCGAACAGCAGAGCTTTTGTTTCCAAGGCTTCCAGTTAAGCGTAAGCACGATGAGAACGAGCGCACATTTATCAGTCCATTTGGTGAAGTGAAAGTGAATGGTAAAACACCCGCTAAAAGGTGAGAAAGGAGGGAAATCGTGAACAACACCCAAACGATTGCAGCGTCTCAAGAAAAGATCCTTGAATTGGCTAACCAGTTGGCTCAAGAGTTTTCCAAAACTGCTGTAAAAAGAGATAGAGAAGGTGGAACGCCTCTACATGAGCGTAATCTGCTTAGAAAAAGCGGTCTTTTAGCTCTCCCAATTCCTAAGGAATACGGAGGTTATGGAGCCGGCTGGCCGATTGTTTTTAAAGTCGTGAATATCATTGCGAAAGCAGATAGTTCACTTGCACACTTGTTGGGGTATCATTATTTGACGGTTTGTTCGACGTTTCTGTTTGGAAGTACTGAGCAGTACAAAACTTTTTACAAAGAAACAGCAGCTCACCAGCTATTTTGGGGCAATGCCTTTAATCCTAGAGATTCAGGACTAAAAGCAGTTCGAGAAAATGGACGATTAATGCTTAGCGGAAGCAAGAGTTTTTGTTCCGGGGCAACCGATTCAGACCGTTTGTTAGTATCGGCTCAAGAAGAAGGAAGCGGCGAGGCATTGCTATGTGTACTTCCTACTCATAGAGCCGGAATCGTTACTAAAGATAATTGGGACGGATTTGGACAGCGTCAAACGGATAGCGGAAGTGTAAAGTTTGAAGATGTTATCGTTTATGAAGAAGAAATATTGTATAAAGCAGCCGAAGAGCAAAAGGTTTTTCCTACGGTGCGAACGCATTTGGCTCAGCTTATGCTCACTCACTTATTGTACGGTATTGCTCAAGGAGCTTTGGAGGAATCAAAAGCTTATGTGAAGGCTCATACAAAGCCGTGGATAAGTTCGGGTGTTGAAGCAGCGGAGCAAGATCCTTACATTATTCAGCAATATGGTGAAATGAGTTTAAACCTTCATGCTTGTTCAGCACTTATAGAAAAAGCTGTTGCAGAATTTGATCATGCATGGAAAAAAGAAGATGCGCTAACGAAACAGCAGCGGGGTAAGTGCGGAGTCGCCATTGCGATGGCCAAAACATTTACTGTCAAAACGGTCTTACATATTACTTCTACTATATTTGATGGGATGGGAGCGAGAGCCACGTCTGATCAGTATAAATTTGACCGATACTGGCGCAACGCCCGGACAATTAGCTTACACGATCCTATTGCTTATAAGCTGCGTGACATAGGTAAATGGTGTCTTAGCGGTGAACTGCTCCCTATTACACCATATTCATAGAAAGTCTAAAAAGTGGCTGGGAGAAAAGTAGTTTAGTTGAAGGAAGATCCGAACGATGAATCGTTCGGATTTTTTCATGGTGAGGGTGAACGTAGGTTTCATATATTGAGTTGCTTCTAGCTGTTGATTGGAAGGCAAGACGAAGACTCCTGCGGGAAAAAAGCGGAATCGGTGAGACCCCGCAGGAGCATAAGCGACGAGGAGGCTCATCGGCCGCCTGCGGAAAGCGAAGTCTTGTACGGAAATCAACAGCGGTGGAACAAGTGATCCCTGCTAGCTCGTTTATCCCATTTATTCGTCTTTAGATTGGAATGATGTAGTTATGTCTCAATCTCTTTTTTTGTAGAATAGATATAATTTTTTTAATTAAAAAATCACGAATCAGCTTGTTTAAATAGATAAAACTGATATAATGATAACGATTATCAGTTTCAAGAGTCGATTATCTACATAAAGATACAAGCAGGAGGAATGACATTTGAATAAGAAAAAAATAGGACTGCTGGCTTTTATTACAATGCTGGCAATCGGAATGCTTATCGGCTGCAGCAGCACGAATAAGGAAAATTCAGCCGATGAAAAAAATGAAAAAACAAGAGTGGTCAAACATGAGCTTGGAGAGACAAAGGTAAAAGAAAATCCAAAGCGAGTAGTCGTATTAGAGTTAGGTTTTATTGATGCATTGTTAGATGCTGGTATCAAACCTGTAGGAGTAGCTGATGATGATAAAGCAGAACAGCTTATTGATAAAGATGTACTAAAAGAAATCAAAGGATACAAATCAGTTGGCACGCGAGCACAGCCAAGCTTAGAGTCGATTAAACTGTTGAAGCCAGATTTGATTATCGCGGATTCAGAACGTCATAAAAATGTATACAAAGAATTATCAAAAATTGCGCCAACGATTGAGTTGAAAAACTTAAATGCTAATTACGATGATTTACTAAATACAGAGTTAAAAGTAGGAGAAGCGGTTGGCAAGAAAGCAAAAGTTGAAAAAGTGGTAGAAGAGCATAAGCAAAAAATGAAGGATTTAAAAGCAAAAGCACCAAAAAATCCGGGCAATGTACTTGTTATCGCTGATGCAAATGGTAATATTAATGCTAGAACTTCAAATTTCTTTACAACGGGTGTTCTTGAGCAATTAGGCTTCAAAAATGCATTAACAGATCCTACAAAAGAGTACAGTGTAAAAATGACAATGGAACAGCTTGTAAAAGCAGATCCGGACAAACTCATTGTTATGCGAAATGAAAAAGGTCATACGCCTTTAGCAAAACAGCCATTATGGAAAGAGCTAAAAGCGGTTAAAAATAATCAAGTGTATGAAGTTGATGTATTTAAATGGTCTCTTCGCCGAAGTGTACAAGGTGCAAATGGTATTGCAGATGAAGCAGAGAAGTTATTATTTGAAGGCAAATAATAACGAAGAAAAGAACAATCCAGCGGGATTGTTTTTTTCTTTTTAATGAACTTTCGAATGAAAGGAGGCGCAGTCTACTATGAAAGCTGTTCACGGCTTATCCAAAAGAAACAAATCTCCGCTTCGTATAATAGCTATTTTTCTTGCGGTTATTATTCTTTTACTGATTTCAATGTTTTTATCTATTTCCATCGGTTCTATACATATTTCTTTTGGAACGATTAAGCAAGCTATACTAAATTTTGACGGATCAAAAGAACAGTCTATTATTCAAACTGTCCGTCTGCCTCGCCTACTGGTAACGGCATTTGTTGGCGCTAACTTGGCTGTCGCCGGAGCGTTGATGCAAGCATTAACTAGAAATCCATTAGCTTCTCCTGGTATTTTTGGTATTAATGCCGGGGCCTCAGCGGCAATGGTATTTTTAACGGTTTTAGTGCCGGGTGTAAGTATGATTGGCGGGGTATTTGGTGCATTTTTAGGAGGGGCTGTTGCTGCTGTTATTGTTTACGTGATGAGTTCGTGGATTAAAGGCGGCGACAGTGATGTAAAGCTTGCTTTAACAGGTGTTGCTATACAAGGTATGCTTATGTCTCTCACGCAAACACTGCTGATTTTTAATGAAAGCAAAACAGAAGGCGTTATGTTCTGGCTCACCGGTTCAGTTATTGGACGAGATTGGGGACATGTTCATGTATTGCTTCCTTTTAGCATCGTAGGTCTGATTATTGCCTTTGGTTTGGGAAGAGCATCTTCTTTGTTGTCTTTAGGAGATGACGTAGCTAGAGGACTCGGGCAGCGGGTCTTTGCCATTAGAGCGTTCACGGCAGTTGTTGTGATTGTATTAGCTGGTGTTTCAGTGGCTATTGCGGGTCCTATTGGATTTGTAGGGCTTGTTGTTCCTCATATGGTACGCTATTTAATAGGCGTAGATTACCGGGTCGTTTTGCCAATGAGCGCGCTGCTTGGTGCATCTTTATTGCTGTTAGCAGACGTATTGTCGCGATTTATTACATACCCGTATGAGACTCCTGTGGGTGCAGTAACAGCATTACTTGGAACGCCGTACTTTATTTACTTAGCGAGACGCAAAAAAACAGAAAGGAAGGCATGAGTATATATGCAGACTGTCAATAAAACAAAAAAGCAGCCATCTCGATTCAAGTCTGTCGGCCTGTTTATCACTCTTTCTGTCTTAATTATAGCGCTGAGCGTAATAAGCCTTAGCTTAGGAGACATTAACATACCTCCTCTAGACATTATTACGTCTTTTATTGGTATTGGCGATCCTGACTTGACGTCTATTTTGGTAGAATTTCGTCTGCCTCGTATTTTGCTAGCTATTTTAACGGGAATCGGCCTAGCTGTGTCTGGAGTCGTCGTACAGTCTATTATGAGAAATCCGCTCGCTAGTCCAGATACATTAGGTCTTTCAAGCGGATCAGGGTTAGCTGCTGTTGCAGTCACTATTTTACTGCCTTTAGCAAGCCCGTCTGTTTTATCCGCCGCTGCGTTTGCAGGAGGCTCGCTTGTTTTTGTCATCGTCTATTTGCTTGCTTATAAAAAAGGAGTAGAACCTATTCGATTTGCATTAATAGGTGTAGCAGTCAGCGCTTTTTGTTCATCCGGTATTCACTTGTTAATTTCAAAAGCAAATCCAAACGTAAACGCGGCACTCATTTGGCTGAGCGGCAGCTTATGGGGAAGGACATGGGATCAATTGATTGGTTTACTTCCCTGGATGGTTATATTATTACCGCTGATTTGGCTGTTAGCTGCCCGGCTAGATTTAATTCATTTAGGTGATGAAGTGGCTCGAGGGCTAGGGGCTAGAGTAGAATTAATTCGTCTAGTATTACTAGCAAGCGCAGTGGCAATGACGGCTGCCGTTGTATCGGTTGTTGGCACCATTGGCTTTGTAGGGCTTATTATTCCTCATGTGGCCAAACGGTTAGTGGGACCGAGACATAAACAACTAATTCCTACAGCCGCTTTACTTGGCGCTTTGTTTGTACTAGCAGCAGATTTAATTGGGCGAGGAATTGCTCCTCCGGTTGAAATTCCGGCCGGATTAATCATCGGCATTATCGGTGCTCCGTACTTTCTTTATTTATTGTGGAGAGAATCTAAAAAATAAGCTCGCGCTTTAGCGCGAGCTTATTTTTATTCCAAATGAATTTTTGGACATGGATTATGCGGAGGCTCTTCCAGCCATCCTTGTTCAATACTTATTCTTGATACTTCTTTGGCGTATTCCAAAATTTCAGTCGTGAATGCTGTATAATTTTAAAGCGAGATCTAAACGCGGGCTTGTTGACATAGCAAGCCCGTAACCACGTGCATTTTCAGTAATCATCGCAGCTAGGTGGAACATCATTAGTTTTTCTGATAATGGAGAAAATGATTGATTATTCATAATAAACTTCTCATGCCTAAGTAATTAACAAGTTTCTAAAGGGTTATCAACTAGTATAAGCCAAAGGAAGTAAGATAAACACTATAGAAAGTAAAAAGGTATCAACATTTTGCTATAAGAGTAAACGTCATGCATAATTTAAAGGTTCTTTTAGGAAAAGAAGGGCGCAACCGCTTCTTTCTTGCAAAGCAGAAATAAAACCGAAATAATAAATGAAGAAAGTCAGACAAGAAAGGAGTTTCATTATATGCCAGAAGGTCCAGAAATTAGACGATCAGCCGACGAAGTGGAAAAAGCGATTATCGGTCTTCCCGTTAGCGAGATATGGTTTGCTTTTCCATCTTTGCAGCACTATAAAGAAGTATTAACAGGAGCTTGTATTAAAAGAGTAGATACAAAAGGAAAGGCTATGCTTATTCGTTTTGACAACGGCTATACCATTTATTCACATAATCAGCTTTATGGAAAATGGTATGTTCGTTCGTCTTACAATTACCCATCTACAAACAGACAGCTGCGTCTTGCTATTCATAATGAAAAGAAATCAGCGCTGCTCTATAGCGCTTCTGATATTGAAGTATTGCGTGATGAAGAAGTTTCTGCTCATCCTTTTGTATCAAGAGTTGGCCCTGATATTTTAAGTGAAGAAGTAACGGCAGATGAGCTTTTAGATCGCTTTTATTCTAAGCCATTTTACCGCAGAAAATGGGCGTCGCTGCTGCTAGACCAAAGCTTTATAGCGGGGATTGGAAATTATTTGCGCAGTGAAATCCTATTTGTAGCGGGAATTAATCCTGTAGCTCGTCCCGTAGACTGCACAGAAGAACAGCTTAAAAAGGCAGCTGAAGCAACCATTTCTCTTGTAAAACAGTCCTATGAAACAGGTGGCATTACAAATGATGTAAAGCTTGCTGAAACGTTAAAAAAGAAAGGCCAAAAGCGCTCTGAATACCGCCACTGGGTTTTTAACCGTGAAGGAGAAGCTTGCCGAATTGACGGCACGCCTATCTTAAAAGTGCAAGCTGCTTCTAGAAGGCTTTATTACTGTCCTACTTGTCAAAAATAGCAGGATATATTTATTCTGCTATTTTTTTGATGTGGAAATGAATGATCGTTCATTTTGTGATATAGTTAAAAGTAAAGTCATAATCTTAAGGGGAGGGATAAGATGGAATGTAAAGCAGGAGATACATTTACGTGGCAAAGAACGTTTCAAGAGGAAGAAATTATGCAGTTTGCGGAGATGACCGGAGACCGGGGCAAACATCATATAGAACGTGACGAAAAAGGGCGGCTAATGGTGCATGGACTTATGACTGCTAGTATTGGGACAAAAATAGGGGGAGACTTAAACTACATTGCAAGAGAAATGGTGAGTGAATTTCTTCGTCCAGTTTTTGCAGGAGATACAGTTACTTGTGAATGCATATTAACTAAAGTAGAAAAAGCAGATGGTTTTCAAAAAGTGAAAATTAAATCAGTGTATCGAAATCAACAAGGTAAAGAAGTACTGATAGGGACAAGTAATGGAATTATTAGAGATTAAAATGAAAACGCCAACAAAAAATAAGTTATGAATGTTGTTAGAAAAGTCACGGATTCGTGACTTTTTTATTGTGCAATTTCCTTCTTTTATTGATTACCATTTAAATGTAAATATGGTAATTTAGTGAAGTTGAGTTTCGTAAATGGTAAAAATGTGTATTTACTAAGTACATAAATTCTTATTTTTGGAAAAATATTTAAAAAGGAGTTTCTTATATGAAAAAAATAATGAATACAGGCTTAGCACTATCATTCGCTCTATTGCTTTCGGCATGTGGGATGCCGTCTTCAGAGGAATTAACGGGTGACGTGAAAGAAGCACAAGAAAAGGTGAAAAATGTTCAAGTGAAGGTCACTGGAAAAGAAGAAGGATCCTCTGATTACCAAGTAAACGGAGTACAAGAGTTTGATTTTAAAAGTAAAGCAGGTTACATTAACACAAAAATGAACGGCGAAGAATTGAAGATGTATCATGACGGTGATGAAACGTTAGCTGTGGCTGGAGAAGAAAGCACAAAAGTACAGGGAGAAGAAAAAAGTACGTTGCGGCTTTAATTAATAACGCCATGGAGCTTCAACAAAATCCAATACGCTACTATCAAAAATATGATAAAAATCTTCCAAACGAATTTGACGTCACCGAAAAAGACAAAGAGTATGTATTAACATTTAACGGAGACAAAGACAAAAAGCAAAAAATTGTAGCAGATGATGCTAAAGCTTATTATAAAATAACAAATCAAGGCAGAGATACCGCTGTAGACCTTGACCAAATTAAAGGAAAAGATTTTTCGCTTGTTGTGACAATTGATAAAGAAACGAAGCAAGTAAAGAAAGTAGTAAAAAATCAGTCGTATTCAGTTAAAGTAGACGGAAAAACAGAAAACTCAAAGTCTAAGCAAACGTATACGTATACGTATACATATAACCAATTAGACGATGTAACAAAACCGAAAGTGGAAGCAAAAGCCGCTACTGCTTCTAAAGATAGCAGCACCGAAACGCCAAGTAAAGAAAAGCAAGCTGCCTATGCCAAGGAAGCGGGACAATACGTGGATGCTTTAATTCAAGGAACTGTTTATCAAAATACAGATCAATTTGTTGCTAAACATCCGAATCAGGAAGATAAGAAACAGGTGAAAGAAAAAGGGGAGTTCCAAAAGAGTTCGTTTGTAGAGTTTTTTGAAACGAATTTTGAAGGTGCTTTATCATCATTGAGCTCAAATATAACCGATGAGCAGTTAAACGAAGTAAGCAGCGCTTTTCTAAAAGCTCTTTCATCTACAAAATATAAAATTAAAGATGCAGCGTATAGTGCTGAAGATGATGCGTACGTCGTACAAGTCGAAATTCAAGGATTTAACGATGCAAGTGTATTAGCGGAAGTCATGACACCACTTGCAGAAAAATATCAGGCGGGTGAGCTGAGTAACGAGCAGTTAGTAAACGAACTTATTAACGGAGTAGCAAAACGCTATCGTGAGCCAGTTGAATTACTTCCGGCAAAAACAGTCCCTGTACACGTCGTAAGAAATGGTGAAAAAGATTACGAAGTTTTAACGCAAGATGAGTATCTGTTAACATTTGCTCAACAATCATAAATAGACATAAAAAAAGATTTCAGCTATATGCCTGAAGTTTTTTTATGTTTTTTAAAATATAATTTTAAAAAATAAGATAAATTATTGAAATTATATTTCAAACAAATTATAATAACCATAACTTCACTACATGATGAAAAAGGAGCCCAAAAGATGAATGAACAGCTTACGTTATTAACAACAGAGTCCCAAAACGAACACACAATGAAGATAGATACAGCTAGTACAAAAGAAATTTTAAACATAATGAATAAAGAAGATCAAAAAGTGGCGCTGGCTGTACAAAAAGTACTTCCAGACGTAGAGGTGGCAGTTGAATTTGTAAGTGAATCGTTTCAAAAGGAAAGTCGGCTTATTTATGTCGGAGCAGGAACAAGCGGAAGGCTGGGAGTATTGGATGCTGTTGAATGCCCGCCTACTTTCAGTACCAATCCCGATCAGGTACAGGGATTGATGGCTGGAGGAGAAAAAGCATTTGTTAAAGCAGTTGAAGGTGCTGAAGATAAAGAAGAATTGGGAGCAGCAGATTTACAAAAAATTCATTTGAATGAACGAGACACAGTCATTGGAATTGCTGCAAGCGGACGCACTCCTTATGTGATTGGTGCATTAAGATATGCAAAATCTGTAAAAGCTAAAACGGTGGCGCTGTCTTGCAATGATAATTCTCTTATTGGAAAAGAAGCGGACCATAGTATTGAGGTGGTAGTAGGTCCGGAAGTGCTAACAGGTTCCACAAGGTTAAAAGCAGCAAGCGCTCATAAAATGATTCTTAACATGATTTCTACCGCGGCTATGATCAAAGTAGGAAAAGCGTATGAAAACTTAATGATAGATGTTCATGTGAGTAACGAAAAGCTTAAAGAACGAGCAATAGGTATTATTTGTAAAATTACAGGTGTTTCTTATGAACAAGCAAGTCAAACGCTTGAAGAAGCAAATAATGAGGTAAAAACAGCAGTGGTTATGATCAAAACAAATGAAAATTACGACACCGCGAAGATGTTACTGAATAATGCGGGCGGTTATGTGAGAAAAGCGATTGAACATTACGTATAAAGGAGAGAAACGATGTCAACAGGCGGATTAACAATGATTAAAAACACGGTGGCTAAGCTTCCTGATTCGGAGAGGAAAATTGCTGAATATATTTTAAATAATCCGCATACTGTGGTAAACAGTACGGCTGGAGAATTAGGTAGACTAGCGAATGCTAGCAGTGCTGCTGTTATTCGTTTGTGTAAATCTATCGGGGTTAGCGGGTTTCAAGAATTAAAGGTAAGAGTAGCCGGTGATTTAGCTAGAGATACGGAGCAAGGATACCGGGATATTGAAACAAATGAAACGATTCAATCTATTGTCAAAAAAACGGCAAGCAACAGCATTCAAAGTCTAAGTGATACGGCCGAGCTTGTGAATTACAAAGAAGCAGAGCGGGCTGTTTTGGCGCTGATTGAAGCCAAAAACATTCATTTTTTTGGAATCGGTGCTTCACATATTATTGCTATGGATGCGCAGCAAAAATTTCTTCGAATTAATAAAAATGCGACGGCTTTTGCAGATAGCCATCTAGCAGCTACACTCATCGCAAATGCAAGTAAAGACGATGTAGTTGTGGGCATCTCTTTTTCAGGGGAGACTCCTGAAGTAAGCAACGTCTTATCTTTAGCTAAAAATCGCGGAGTAAAGACGATTAGCTTAACCAAGTACGGACAGTCTACCGTTTCGTCTTTAGCTGATATTTGTTTGTATACGTCTTATTCTCAAGAAGCGCCGTTTCGAAGCGCAGCTACATCGTCTCGTTTGGCCCAGCTTTATGTGATTGATGTGTTATTTTTAAGTATTGCAGCGCAGCAGTATGACCAGACGATTGAATATATTGATAAAACAAGGGATGCCATTCAGTTTTTGAAAACTAAGAAATAAAAAAAGAAAGCGGTTACAAAAAGGGGATTTTGTGGTCTGTTTCCTCAGTACCGTATCCATCTAAGAGGAAAATACAAAGGGGGATTAACATGTCTTTAGATAATCATCAATTAGCAAAGGTTATTTTGGAGATGCTTGGGGGAGCATCGAATATTGAAGCGTATACGCATTGTATGACTCGGCTGCGCGTGACTGTAAAAGATGATTCAATTGTAAAAAAGGCAGATATACGAAAGCTTGAAGGCGTACTCGGATTAGTTGAAGAAGAAACGCTGCAAATCATTATTGGTCCTGGAAAAGTAAACAAAGTAACAGAGGAATTTGGAAAGTTAATTGATGAATCTGGCGGTATTAATTTAGAAAATCGTGCGGCTCAGCGGAAATCGGAGCTGAAAGAAAAAAACGCAACTCCGTTTAAGCTCTTGCTTCGACGAATTGCGAGTATTTTTATTCCGTTAATACCTGCTCTTGTAGCATCTGGACTTATCACCGGAGTGACAAAAGCAGCTGTTCAAGCGAAGTGGCTTCCGGCAGATTCACAGATTGCTATTCTTTTAACCGTTATCGGAAGCGGCTTATTTGCTTATCTTGGTATTTTAGTAGGCATTAATGCTGCAAAAGAATTTGGTGGTTCGCCCGCTCTAGGAGGCTTAGCCGGTATTTTAGTCATTAATCCTGCCGTAGCTGATATTAAACTTTTCGGTGAAGCACTTTTGCCGGGGCGGGGCGGCTTAATAGGCGTCTTGCTTGCAGCAATCTTTATGGCCGTAGTGGAAAAACGAGTGCGTAAATTTGTCCCTCAGTCACTGGATATTATTATTACACCGACCGTTACGGTGCTAATTACAGGCATTATTACGTATGTAGTGTTCATGCCAATCAGCGGCTTGATTTCAGACGGAATCACAAAAGGCCTTTTAGGAGTTTTAGAGGTTGGAGGAGTTGTAGCAGGCTTTGTTTTAGGAGCAACGTTCTTGCCGCTCGTCATTACAGGACTGCATCAAGGTCTTACTCCTGTTCATTTAGAGCTTATCAATTCAATTGGAGATGATCCGCTTCTTCCTATACTGGCAATGGGCGGAGCTGGTCAGGTAGGTGCCGCTTTTGCTATTTATATCAAAACAAAGAAAAAACGTTTAAAGCGAGCAATTGGAGGCGCTCTTCCTTCAGGGCTGCTTGGAATCGGAGAGCCGCTTATTTTTGGAGTCACACTTCCTTTAGGGCGTCCATTCTTAACCGCTTGTCTCGGAGCTGGAATCGGCGGAGCATTTCAGGCGCACTTTCATATTGCAACTGTAGCAGTGGGGGTATCAGGTTTACCGCTTACGTTTTTAGTTCATGCGCATCAAATTCTTCTTTATTTACTCGGATTAGTTATTGCTTACGCAGCAGGCTTTGTCTGTACGTATTTCTTTGGATTCAACGATGAAATGGCGAGGGAGTTTGAATGATTGGCATTTCGTTTTATTTAAATGATAAAAATGCTAAAAAAAGATTAATAGAAGCAAGTGAGTGCGGCGTCACACGTGCATTCACTTCGCTTCACATTCCAGAGGAAACAGGAGATTTGGCTGAACGGGCAAAAGAATTGCTTCATGTGGCTAGAGATTGTGGAATAAGCGTGTATGCAGACGTATCCAAGTATACGCCAGTTCATTTAGGTATTGAAAGCCTTATGTCGCTATCTTCACTTGGCGTATCTGGTATTAGACTAGACGGTGGCTTTAGCGTAGAAGAAACTCTTTCGCTTGCGAATGAATTTTATATTGCTGTTAATGCAAGTACGTTATCCAAACAAGAAATTGAAGCACTCTTATCTGCAGGGCTTCATCATCATCAGCTGCTTGCATGGCATAATTTTTATCCGCGGCCTGAAACAGGACTTGAAGAAACGTTTTTTCAACAGCAGACAGATTTATTTAATGAACTTCGTATTCCAGTCTGCGCTTATATTCCTGGAGAAGGCGAAAAAAGAGGCCCTATTTATCAAGGTCTTCCTACTAGAGAAAAAGACCGTAATAGATGTCCTTTTACCTCTGCAGTAGATTTATACAGATGCGGAGTATCGGAGGTTTATATTGGAGATCCATACCCGGGTTCGAGTTTATTAAAGCGTTTAGTTCAATATCAAGAAAGCCGCATTATTCCGCTGCGCATTCGTTCACCTCATATAGAGGGAACGTACAGCGTGCGTCCGGATGTATCAAGAGACGTTCTGCGTTTAGTTGATACTCGATCTGTAAAACCAGTGCCGCCATGTCATACAGTAGAACGCAGAATCGGAGCAATTACAATGGACAATGATGGCTACGGACGTTACAGAGGAGAGGTTCAAATAGCTAAAACGAATTTGCCTGCCAATGCTAACGTTAACGTGATTGGGTATGTGATAGAGGAAGATCATGAGCTGATTTCGTTAGTGAGGCCGGGGCAAAAACTTGAGCTTGTCACTGTCTAAATGGAAAAACCGCGTATTTTTAAAGAAGCCGATAGCTAACTAGTAAGCTTATAAAAGTAAAGAGCACACACTGCTTAAAAAAGGTGTGTGCTTTTTATTTTACTAAAAAGGAAACTATTTTCATTGCTGAATCATGAACCTTTCTATTGAATAAAACGCTTTACTATGATAAAACTATTAAAGGTAAACATATGATAATAGTTTAATTTCATAGAGATACAACACCACTAGGGGTGCTTTCGAAGCTGAGAGAGACGAGAAGTCTTAACCCTTATAACCTGAACTAGGTAATACTAGCGTAGGAAAGAGGTATTGTAATGGATGTTTTGTATGGGATTTCCTTACGAACTCGTTATAATAATTTTGTGTATATAAACAAAAACACTTCTTTCCTGCGAAAGAAGTGTTTTTTTATGCGTAAAGGAAGGTGTCATACATGGAAGAAACAATTGATTTGCTTGTCAAACAGGTAGAGGAGCGCAAAGGGGAGCTAATCCAGTTATTAACAACGCTTGTTTCATATAAAACGCCCGCGCCTCCTGCACGAAATTCTCATGAAGCGCAGCTGTACGTAGCGGATTTCCTTAAAAACTGCGGTTTTTCCATCGATATGTGGGACTTATATTCCAACGATCCCATCGTAGTGGGTACGTTAAAAGGACAAAAATCAGCTGACTATCAAAGCTTGATTATTAACGGGCATATGGATGTTGCTGAGGTACAAGAAAATGAAAAGTGGGAGACAAATCCGTTTGAAGCTGTGGTAAAAGACAATATGATAATCGGACGCGGAGTTGCTGATATGAAAGGCGGCTTGGCAGGAGCATTATTTGCAGTGAAGCTTTTAACGGAAGCAGGAATTGAACTGCCGGGAGACTTGATTTTTGAATCCGTTGTAGGAGAAGAAGTGGGAGAAGCAGGTACGCTGCAATGCTGTCAGAAAGGATATACTGCTGACTTTGCGCTCGTTGCCGATACGAGTGATTTACATATTCAAGGTCAAGGCGGAGTGATCACGGGATGGATTACGATAAAAAGCAGCAAAACCTATCATGACGGTACACGCCGAAGTATGATTCATGCTGGAGGAGGGCTGTTAGCTGCGAGTGCTATTGAGAAGATGGCAAAAGTGATCGGAGGGCTGCAAGAATTAGAGCGCCACTGGGCTGTTACAAAAAGCTATCCAGGATTTTTGCCGGGGACAAATACGATTAACCCAGCAGTAATCGAAGGCGGAAGGCATGCTGCGTTTATTGCAGATGAATGCAGGCTGTGGATCACCGTTCACTATTATCCCAATGAATCATACGACCAAGTATCAAAAGAAGTGGAAGAATACATTTTAGCTATTGCAAAAGCAGATCCATGGTTAAAAGATAATCTGCCAACCTTTGAATGGGGAGGCACATCAATGATTGAAGACAGAGGAGAAATCTTCCCGTCATTAGAAATTGATGAAAATCATGCTGGAGTACAGCTGCTTGCAAATACTCATGAACAAATTGAAGGGAAAAAGCCTCTAATCGATGTGTCAACTAGCGTAACAGATGGCGGTTGGCTAGCTGATGCGGGTATCCCAGCAGCTATTTACGGTCCGGGGAATTTAGCAAATGCACATGCTGTGAACGAACAATTAGATATCAATCAGCTTATTCAATATACAAAAGTGATGGTGCAGTTCATTTATACGTGGCTGCATACGCATAAGGAGTGATCATCATGAAATTTAGTGAACGATTATATGAAAAGCTGCAGCCGATTTGGCGCCAAAATCATAATCATCCCTTTGTAGAGGGAATGGGAGACGGAACGCTTGAAAAGGAGAAGTTTCGCTTTTATATGATTCAAGATTATCTCTACCTAATTGATTATGCTAAATTATTTGCGATTGGAGCCATGAAAGCTACCGATGTTCAAACGATGGGGAAATTTGCTGCACTTTTAGATTCTACATTAAACGAAGAAATGAGCCTGCACCGTGAGTATGCCAAGAAATTTGAAATCAGCGAAAAAGAATTAGAAAAAGCGCAGCCATCTCCTACAACGCTTGCATACACACACTATATGCTGCACGTTGGTCAAAGCGGAACATTGGCTGAATTAGTGGCGGCTCTTTTGCCTTGTATGTGGAGCTACTGGGAAATAGGAAAAGAACTCAGTGAAAAGCCTGGAGCTAACAATGAGTTTTATCGTGAGTGGATTGAAATGTACAGCTCAGAAGAATTTGGAGAACTAGCGACGTGGTGTATCAACTTATTCGACTCACTTACTGAAGACAAATCAGAAGCGGAGTTAGAAAAGCTCGAAGAAATTTTCTTAAATACAACGCGTTTTGAGTATATGTTTTGGGATATGGCTTATAACGAAGCGATGTGGCCAATTCATGAGTAAGTCTGTGTTATCTTTTCAAAACGTCAGTTTTACGTACAAAAACGGTGATCAACCGATTTTAACATCATTAAACTTAGACGTGAAAGAAGGCGAGTTTGTCAGTATCGTTGGAGCGAGCGGTTCTGGGAAAAGTACGTTGTTTCGTCTCATTACAGGTCTTGAACAGCAGAGTGAAGGCGATATCGTGATTAACGGACAGTCTTATGAAAAGCGGCTTGGAAAAGTAGGCTACATGCCGCAGCAAGATTTGCTTCTTCCGTGGCGCACGATTTTAGACAATGCAGCGCTGCCGCTTGAGCTTCACAATGTGTCAAAAGCAAGTGCTCATAGGCAAGTATCTCAGCTGCTCGAAGAGTTTGGGTTAAAAGGGTATGAAAACCGTTTTCCAAGTGATTTATCCGGAGGGATGAAGCAGCGTGTTTCTTTTCTGCGAACGGTATTAAGCGGTTCTAACGTGCTGCTTTTAGATGAGCCTTTCAGTGCGCTTGATGCCATTACGCGTTTGTCGATGCAAGAATGGCTGCTTGAACAATGGCAAAAGCGTAAGCACACCATCTTATTTATCACTCATGACGTAAACGAAGCGCTTTTTTTATCAGATCGTATTTTTATCTTTTCAGACAAGCCGGTAAGTCATCTTGAAGAGATTCAAGTGCCGCTTAGCAGACCTCGAACGCAAAAAGATTTGAATCAACAGCGTGTGCTTGACGTGAAAGATTATTTAATTGAACAGCTTAGATCGAAGGTGAACACATGAAAAAGTACGGAGCTTCAGTGATATTAGTAGTCATTTTACTGGCTGCTTGGGAAATTGGAGCACGCATTGTAAACTATCCGTTTATTTTACCAACGCCCACCGGTATTTTAACGAAGCTTTGGGATTTGCGAATGGATTTATTGTTTAAGCATTTACCAGCTACGTTATCTATTGTCGTAATTGGGCTGGTTATATCCGTTGTGCTAGGGGTTCTGCTGGCCGTGTGGATGAATTGGAGTCCGCTTATTGAGCGTGCTTTCTATCCGCTTATTATTGCGTCGCAAATGATCCCGACTATTGCCATAGCTCCTGTATTTGTTCTCTGGTTTGGCTACTCCATTTGGAGCAAAGTGATTGTGACCGTATTAATTACGTTTTTTCCAATTACCGTTAGCACGTTTGACGGGCTTCGTTCCACAAACAAAGAGTTAAAAGAACTCATGTTAACGATGGGAGCAACAAAAAAAGATATTTTCTTTAAGTTGAACATTCCTTCTGCACTGCCTCATTTTTATTCAGGGCTCAAAGTAGCGGTTACCTTTAGTATAATAGGTGCTGCCATTGGGGAATGGTTAGGTGCACAAGCAGGCTTAGGATATTTCAGTCGTCGCATGATGACACAGTTTGATGCAGCTGGTGTATTTGCACCAATTGTGATTTTATCCGCGCTTGGTATTTTATTCTTTATTATTGTAGTAGGTTTCGAAAAACGTTCATTAAAGTGGAGGAAAACAGAATGAAAAAATGGTTTGTAATTGGCTTAAGCCTGATGCTTGTTTTGATGCTCGCTGCTTGCGGTCAGAACAAGGAAAATAAAGCTGGTGACAGTAAAAAATTAAAAGACGTTACAATTATGCTTGATTGGTATCCAAATGCAGTGCACAGCTTCATTTACGCTGCACAAGAAAAAGGATATTTCAAAAAAGAAGGGCTGAATGTAAAAGTACAGTTTCCTGCTAATCCAACAGACTCGCTTAATTTAGCAGCTGCGGGGAAAGTTACGCTCGGCCTTTATTATCAGCCTGATGTAGCAATGGCACGAGCAAATGAAGATGTGCCGGTAAAGTCGGTAGGAGCGATTGTAAGATCTCCGTTAAACCGAGTTGTGGCGCTCAAAGATAGCGGTATTAAGCGTCCTAAAGATTTAGAAGGAAAAGTAGTAGGCTACAGCGGAACACCATTAAGTGAATCTGTTCTAAAGAAAATGGTAAAAAGCGATGGAGGAGATCCGAATAAGGTAAAACTAGTAGACGTAGGATTTGAGTTAAATTCATCGCTGATTAGTAAAAAAGTAGATGCCGTAATAGGGGCATATATTAATCACGAAGTACCATTGCTTCACAAAAAAGGATACAAAACGGTTGACATTGATCCTTCGGATTACGGCGTACCATCTTACTATGAGCTAGTGGCAGTTACAGGGGATCAAACGTGGGCAAAAGATTCTGATACGATTAAAGCGTTTTGGCGTGCCGCGACAAAAGGGTATGAGTACACAGAGAAACATCCAAAAGAATCACTTCAAATTCTATTAGATAACCAAGATAAATCAAACTTCCCTCTTGAAAAAGACGTGGAAACAAAAAGTTTAAATATTTTACTTCCGAAAATGAAGTCTGAACACGGATTTGGCAGTCAAACGAAAGAATCATGGCAGTCAAATGTGGACTGGCTAAAAGAGTCAGGATTAATTAAGAAAAAACCAAATGTAGATGAAATGTTTGAGAATATTGGAGAATCCAAGTAAATAATTTAAGACAAATTTTAAAAAACCTTCTTATACTGAACGTAACTTTCTGAACGAGAAAGTGAAAAGGTAAAGGAGGTTTTTTTATGGCTTTTACGATAATAGATAAGGAAACATGTATTGCTTGCGGAGCATGTGGAGGGAGCGCACCAGATCTTTATGATTATGATTCAGAAGGTCTTGCTTATGCCGCGTTAGATAACAACGAATGAACAAAAGAAGTTCCTGAACATCAGCAAGATGAGATGATGGAAGCGTATGAAGGATGCCTAACAGAATCCATTAAAGTCGCAGAGCAGCCGTTTTATGGAGATGCAACAAAATTCGAATAGGGTTTTTGAAAAAACAAAGTTAATGATAAAGTACATTTAGTTATGCGATAAATAAATATTTGGTGAGATAGAAAGTTTCAAAACGAAAAAGGTCTTGCCTAGAGCAAGACCTTTTTTTATTCTAAATTTGCATGCTTTCCGTACATTGTATGGGTATCAAGTTCTTTCTTCTCCATGAAGCGAAGAATCAGCGCATCGTAAAAGAGAAGAAGCGTTTGTTCAAACAGTGACGCCATAGGCTGCACTGTTTGATAACTGCTTTGTTCTTGATCCTTCGGAGCACCGGGCAGCTTCACGATAAAGTCAGCCAGCTTGCCAAGCGTGGAATCGGGAGAAATTGTGACTACTCCAACTTTTCCTCCAAGTTCTTTTGCTTTTTGAGCGATAGGAATCAAGCTCTTCGTCTCGCCAGAACCTGATCCGATGATTAATAAATCATCCTGCGTGAAAGTGGACGTCACGGTTTCTCCAATGACATAAGCATCAATGCCCATATGCATCATACGCATAGCAAACGACTTGCCCATAAGGCCTGAACGGCCTGCTCCAGTGACAAACACTTTTTTAGATGAGATGATGCCATTTACAAGCTGCTCAGCTTCATCATCAGCGATTAGAGCTGTTGTTTGTAAAAGCTCATTCATAACTGTTTTTAAATGTTCGCTCGTCTGCATAGAAAGCTCCTTAATTTGTAATAAGCTCTTTCATTTGAGAAGCAACTGATTTTTTATCGTCTTGGCTCGTGATTCCTCCGCCAACGATAACAAGATCAGGCTGTGCTTTTACTACTTCAGGTAAAGATTCTAATTTAATTCCGCCAGCAACGGCTGTTTTTGCATTTTTTACAACGCTTTTGATTGTTACTAAATCTTCAAAAGAGTTTTGGCCAACTGCTTGAAGATCGTATCCTGTGTGTACACAGATATAGTCAACGCCAAATTCGTCTAGCTCTTTTGCGCGTCCTTTAATATCTTTTACACCAATCATATCGACAAGAATTTTTTTACCTTGTTTTTTGGCTTCTTCAACTGCACCTTTGATTGACATATCTTCAGCAACACCTAAGATGGTAATGATGTCTGCTCCAGCTTGAGAAGCTTGCTGTACTTCATAGCCAGCTGCATCCATAATTTTTAGGTCAGCTAATACTTTTAAATTAGGAAATGCTTCTTTAATTTCTTTAACGGCGCGAAGCCCTTCATTGATTACAACGGGCGTACCGATTTCCACGATATCAATATGTTCTTCAACTTCTTTTACTACCTCTTTTGCTTGAGAGATATTAACAAGATCTAATGCTAATTGTAATTCCATTCTACTCCACTCCTTACAGAAATGTATAAATACCTTTTGTGCTTTTTTACATATAAAGCAGCTGGTGTAGTTATTGTACCCGCAGTTTGAGGTTCTTAAAAGTACGCACTTTTCTCACAAATAGTGTGGGGAATGATAGTATACACAAGTATACTAATGGACATATCAGTCTTGTAACCGCTTAATTTTCATTAAAAATGCGGATGATGTTGAGTAACATCATCCGCATAAAAAAATAAAAACTATGGAATAGAAGGAGTAGTTTCCATCATTTAATTAACGTTTCCGCCTTTTGTTCTTGATTGATCAGCACTGTATCACGGTAATTTTTACCCCAATCATACATGGCTGTCAAAATGGGCATTAAACTTTCTCCTTCTTTTGTAAGTGAGTATTCGACTTTAGGTGGTACGACAGGATAAACTTTACGATTAACAATTAGATCTTCTTCCAGTTCCCGCAGCTGGTTAACCAGCATGCGCGGCGTAATATCAGGAATAAGCGATTTTAGTTCCCCGAACCGTTTTGTTCCTTCACGTCCTAAGTGCCATAGTATCAGCATCTTCCATTTTCCACCGATAATAGCAAGCGTTAATTCTTTTTCACAGTTAAATTCCTTATTAAGCTGGCTCAATTGCTTCACCCCTATGACCAATAGTATAAAATTTATTTTAAAGTACTTCTTATTATACCGGTGCTGACAATCCTTTTACAAAAATCCGGCTTGTATCTTTCCGTTAAAAAGCTCAACTTTTCTTACTATATAGTTATTCTTGACTAGTGAGGTGTAAAAGGTGGCCTTTAGTCATGTTTTTTATTTTTAAGGAATTCAATTGTTTAAATATAAAAAAAGATGGGAAATCACTCAATAACAATGCTAAAGGAGGCAGTAAAAATGGAAAGAAGCCGATCTGAATTACAAAACCCTGCTTTAAGCAACAGCGCAGGCATTAATAACGACGTAGGAATCAATAACAATCCACAGACAGCTAATAGCACTACTGCTGTTAGCACTGGAAAAAGCTGCAGCAGCAAGCTAGTAAAAGGTGTTGTTGTCGGGGCAGTTGTGGGTGGATGTATAACATTGCTTGATAATAAAACTCGCTCATCTGTTAAAAGAAGAGCCGTTACATTAAAGGACTCTTCCGCAAACATGATTAATCAAGTAAAAGAGAACCCTCAAGAAACAAAAGAAAAAATGGTGCAACAAATGAAAAACGCATCGAATCTTTTAAAAGATGCAATTAATGATGCTAAACATTTGTACGAGCGTGTAAATGAAGATTTCTTTAAGCAAGCAGAAGATGTGAAAAGCGTTACGCATGATGCAAAATCGACGGTAGAAGATGCTAAAAGTGATTTACAGCAAATTGGTGAAAAAGTGAAAGATGCAACTTCTGAAATAAGTAAGGAAAAGATGACGCCAGACGAAAAACCAGAAGCTGAGCGTGAAAGAACATACCAGTCTATTCACTAAAAAGGAGATGTTAACTGTGAGTCAAATGAATGAAGGAACTACAAAAGACATGAATAAAATTGAAGAAACGGCAGATAATTTAGGGACGGAGAAAAAAGAAGCAATTTTGCAGAACTTTGATACGTTTACTGATTATTTAAGTTAAAAAGTTCATGTCGGTAAAAAGCTCGGGTTAAGTGAGGAACAATTAACGGCCGCTACAAAAAAAGTGGCTAGCTATTTAGCCAAAAATGAGGAACCTCGAAACCGAGAAGAAAAAGTCCTTCATGAGTTATGGAAAGTCAGCAGTGAAGAGGAAAAGGAAGTCCTTTCTCATCTCATTTTAAAACTAGTTGCGTAACATTAAAAAAGCATCCCATCTATCAGGATGCTTTTTTAATGTATTAAGATGATTGATTTTGAGCCTCTTGAATCGTTTTATCCCACTCAATACCGCAATCATCCGTTGCACAAGAAGATTGCTGTGCGCAGCTTGCACATTTTCCCTGAGTACTCTTGCGGAAGAATTTTGCCATATGATAAAGGGCATATCCAAATATCAAAACCCCAATTAAAATGTTAATAATCAATGTTATTCACTCCTTTTAAGAAAAATCAAGTACTTTTCCAATAGTGTGTACAAGCAAAGCTACGAGATAAGCGACAACCAAAGGGTAGGCCACAGCAAATGCTGTCCATTTCAATGAGCCGGTTTCTCGTCGAATAACAGCGACGGTTGCTAGACACGGAACATAAAGAAGAACAAACACCATAAACGTATAGGCTGTTAGCGGTGTAAAGAATGTCTTCATTGTGTCGCCAAGCTGTCCTTCTTGTACTTTATAAATGATGCTCATAGTCGAAACAACCACTTCTTTTGCTAGGAAGCCTGTAATCAGTGATGCTACAGCTTGCCATGTCGCAAAACCTAAAGGGATAAATAGCGGAGCGATAGCACCTCCAATAATAGCCATAAAGCTATTTTCCATATCTACTCCAAAACCGCCAGGGCCAGCATAAGATGATAGCCAGATAAATACAGAGCCAGCTAAAATAACCGTACCTGCTTTTCGAACGAAATTTCGGCCTTTTTCCCACGTGCTTCTCCAAAGAGTCTTGGCTTGAGGTACGCGGTAAGGAGGAAGTTCAACAATAAAAGTTGATTGTTCGTCTTTAAGAAGCGTTACTGATAAAATTTTCGTTACAACAAGTGCTAAAATAATGCCAAGCAAGTACATAGAAAACACCACAGCTGCTCCGTTTTGCACAAAAAACGCACCTACAAATAAAGCGTATACAGGAAGGCGTGCTGAGCAGCTCATAAATGGATTTACTAAAATGGTCATAAGGCGCTCTTTTCGCTGTTCAATTGTACGCGCGGCCATGATCCCCGGTACGTTACATCCAAAGCTAATAATCATCGGAATAAATGCTTTTCCGTTCAAACCGAAAAATTCCATGATACGATCCATTACTACAGCAATTCGAGCCATGTATCCTGAATCTTCAAGCAGTGAAATGAAAAAGAACAGGACAAAGATTTGTGGTACAAATACTAGTACGCCGCCTACGCCTGCGATGATGCCGTCCACAATTAAATCATGAATAAATGGAGCGGCACCAGCTGCATTTAGAAGAGAATCAGCGCCTTTACTAAGCGTTCCGCCAAAAAAACCGTCCAGTTTATCAGAAAGAGGAACGCCAATCCAAGTAAACGTAATATTAAAAATCAAATACATTAAGCCAAGAAAAATAGGGAGACCGAGCCACTTATGCGTCACAATTCGATCGATTCGATCTGTGAAGGTTAGAGGTGTTTCGCTGCCCTTTACAATACACTCGCTGGAAATGCGCTCGATAAATGCTGTACGCACGTCGAAGAAATGCTCGCTAAGCGGCTTGGTTAATTTTTGTACAGCCGCTTTTCGAAGCTCAAGCAGCTCTGAGTAACTCGTTTTTTCTTTTAACGTTGATTCGATTACGCTATTTTCCGCTAAAAATTGAATGGCAATCCATCTGCTGACAGCCGCTTTTGTTTGAATCATATGAATTGCTTGTTCAGCGGTTTCCCCGTAATTTAATTGAAATAACGGGGCTTTTAAATCTTGCTTCAAAGTGGAGAGAAGCTCATTAATTCCTTTTCCATTGCGGGCAATAATTGCAGAAACTGGAATATGTAATGATTTGCTAAGCTTCTCCAAATGAAAAGTCAATCCGCGTTTTTCCGCTACATCAATCATATTTAAGCCGATTACTAATGGCTTTCCATATTCCAATGCTTGAATAGTGAGATGCATGCTTCTTTCAAACTGAGAAGCGTCTACAATATTCAGCATACTGTTAAATTCTCCGGTTAACAAAAAGTTAGTTACTACTGCTTCATCTGAAGAAAGAGGAGTAAAATCATACACACCCGGCAAATCAACCAGCTGGCTGTTTTGCTTTTTAATAGACCCAACTTTCTTTTCAACGGTTACACCGCTCCAGTTTCCTACGTATTCATAGGAATCTGTTAATATATTGAATAAAGAAGTTTTTCCTGTGTTTGGATTTCCTAAAAGTGCAATTGTACTCATGCTGTCTCAACCTCAATTTTAGCCGCATCGCGTTTTCGGATGCTAATCATTTGACCTTGACATTCAATAATACAAGGTCCCCCTAAGATGGTTTTTTGCTTCATGCATAGTTCGCAGCCTTTTTTTACTCCAAAAGAAAGAAGGCGGCGTTCTAATGATCTATCTAAAAATTCAATGTTTTTAACTTTTACTTTGTCGCCAATACTCACGGTAGTTAAATTCATCATTCAGCACTCCTGTTAATGATAATCATTTTCAATTTGTATCTATCTCGATTATACATAAGGTTCTAAAATCAATCAATGCTTCTAGAGCGTTACAATTAAAAATATATATTTATAACTATATTTTTCAGGTGAAATTATGTACGATTTTAGCAGCAAATTGTCAGGAGGGATGTGAGTGGAGGTAATCATTCGCAAAATGAGAAAAGAAGATATTACGTCTGTTCAATACGTCGCAAAGATGAGCTGGTATGATACATATGAAGGAATTATTCCTAGAAGCGTTCAGAATCGGTTTCTTTCAGAAGCATACTCCAATAAAAGGCTGCTGTGGCGCTTGCGCAATTCGTTCATTTATGTAGCAACTATTGATGAGAAAATCGTAGGGTACGCTAACTTTTTCCGACTACAAAACAGAGGGGAAATAGAACTAGGATCTATCTATATACTGCCTGCTTATCAAGGAAAAGGAATCGGTTCGCAATTGTTAGAAAAAGGAATGAAGCGCTCGAAGGAATTAAAAATCGTTTACATTAACGTAGAAAGGGAAAACGGAATAGGCCGTGCTTTTTATCAATCAAAAGGTTTCCAGCTCGTGGATGAATTTGATGATGAATTTGAAGGGCATTTGTTAAAAACGATGCGGATGAAGTTAATGATTTAAGCCTATAGCATGAACGTTACCTTAAAAAAGCTGATTTTAAACTTTCTGCTAAAATCAGCTTTTAATTACAGAATAACGATTGACCTTATTCTTGTGAATATGGTAACATTAATCAGAACTTAATGACCGAAAGTGTTTTTCGGTCAAACAGTCAGACGGAAGTAAGGATTATTGGAGGCTAAAAAACATGAATATGATTAAAGGAGAATGGAAAAAAATCTTTTCCAAACCAATGACTATTGTTGTGATTTGCGGATTGTTATTTGTTCCATTACTTTATAATGTCATCTTTTTATCTGCTTACTGGGATCCATATGGAAAAACAGATCAAATTCCAGTTGCAGTGGTAAATGAAGATAAAGGTGCTACGTTAGATGGAAAGAAATTGAATGTCGGTCGTGATTTTGTTGATGATTTAAAGAAAAACGATAAATTTGACTGGGAATTTACGAACAAAGAAAAAGCGTTAGATGGCTTAAAAAATGAGGACTACTATTTAGTTTTAGAAATTCCAAAGAATTTCTCCAAAAATGCAACAACATTAATGGATAAAGATCCTAAAAAAATGAAATTTATCTATCATACAAATGCCGGAAAGAACTATTCAGGCGCTCAAATTAGCTCAAATGCAGTGGCTAAAATCAATGATCAGATTAAAGAAGCAGTCACAAAGCAGTATGCTGAAACGGTATTTGACAGCTTTAAGCAAGTAGCGGACGGTCTTCAAAAAGCAAGTGACGGTGCAGGAGAGCTCGAAAACGGCTCAAAAACGCTGCGAGATAACATGAAGAAATTAGCAGACAGCACGGTTACATTCGAAGACGGTACAGCTAAATTGGCAAACGGATTAACGGATGCACGAAAAGGAGCAACAGATTTAAATGCAGGTGCAGCTAAGCTCCTAAACGGTGCGGACACAATTAATGAAAATTTAGGCAGCCTAAACAGCGGTTTAGGAAAGTTAGAAAGTGGGAGCGGACAGCTTTATGCGGCTTCTAAAGAACTTGAAACAGGTGCAGGAAAGCTTAGCAATGGGTTAGGACAACTACAAGACGGAACTGCAAAACTGCAAGGTGCGACACAACAGCTCAATGAAGGAACAAAGACACTTCAAGGGAAATTACCGCAGTTTACAAGCGGCTTAAATCAAGTGGACGCTGAAGTGAGCAGCGTTACGCAGCAAATTAATCAAGCGGAACAGGAAATTACGCAGATTAAACAGCAGGTCGATTCAAAAAAAGCAGAGTTTGAACAGCAGCAGCAAGCTCTCATTGACAGCATTAACAGCAACGAGTCCATTCCTGATGAGCAAAAACAAACGCTGATTGCAGGAATTAAAAAACTCACGTCTCAGCAGTTTATGGATGAACAGCAGCAAAAAGCAGAGCAGTTAAAAGCAAAAGTAGATAAAGTGCAAGAGTTATCTGCGGCTCTTCAAAAGCTGTCTAAAGGCGGAGAAGATATTCAAAGCGCTATTAATAAAATTGCTGATGGACAAAGTCAGCTGTACAATGGCCAAACAAAATTATATAATGCCCAAACTCAATTATACAACGGTGCTGTTAAACTAGCAGACGGAGAAAAGCAGTTCAACAGCAAATTTGCAGAATTAAACAGCGGTATTGCTGACGCTCATACAGGAGCTGGAAAGCTTGCTGACGGGCAGCAGCAAATTGTGGATGGACTTAAGAAGTCTGAACAAGGAAGCGCAGCGCTAGCAAATGGTTTAACACAGCTAGAAAACGGGGCAACCAAATTAGCAAATGGTTCTAAAGAGTTAACAAATGGTTCGTCCAAACTATATGATGGCTCATCTAAATTATCAGATGGAACAAGCGAGCTTCATTCATCTTTAGCAGATGGTGCAAAAGATGCAAAAGATGTTAAAGCGGATGATAAAACATATAGCATGTTTTCAAATCCAACGGATTTAAAATCAGATAAACAAAACAACGTAGATAAGTACGGTGTCGGATTAGCTCCATACATCTTATGTATTGGCTTGTTTGCGGGAACGCTAATGTTTTCAGCAGTATATCCAATGAAAGAGCCATCAATTCGACCGACATCAGGCATTTCGTGGTTCTTAAGTAAGTTTAGTGTCATCACTATTGTAGGTATGCTGCAGGCAGCGATTGCTGTTACAGCTCTTCTATGGGGCTTGCATTTAAACGTAACAAGCATTTGGCACTTCTATATCTTTACCATGATTACAGGTGTGACGTTCTTTACACTTATCTTGTTCTTAACAACAGGGTTAGGAAAAGTAGGGCAGTATTTAGCCTTCATTATTCTGCTGCTTCAAATTGGCGGCAGTGCAGGTACATTCCCTAAAGCACTTGTGCCGGAATTCTTCCAGGCAATTAATCCGTACTTGCCTATGACCTATGCAATTCGCGGTTTCCGTGAAATCATTTCAATTGGTGATGATTTCGGCTATGTATGGCATCAGGCTGGCGTACTTGGAATCTTTGCAGCAATCTTCATCACTCTTTCATTGATAATGTTTTATATCAATGCCAGAAAAGAGAAGCATCACACAGAGGAAGAGGCAGCAGCATAATTTAATTAACATAAAAAGAGAGTTCCAGTTTAAAAAGGAACTCTCTTTTTCTTTATGATAGTATAGGTTTACGTATAAAAGAGGGGAACGTGAATGCATGCAGCTTACAAAATTTTCGGTATATGAAAGTGATCGTGTGAAAAAGTGGCAGGAAGGGTTGAAAGAATGGGACGGTTCAATATCGGAGCGAATGATAAATGACCGAGCTGAAGATGAATTTTGGCAGCGGTATGTAGAAAAAATGTCTTTTGATTCAGAAAATGATCCTGTAGTAAAACAGCTTCAACAAGAACTTCTTGCTTTTTTGAATCCAAATGACTCTGTTATGGAAATTGGCCCTGGCTGGGGAAATTATACGTTTTCGATTGCTGATTATGTAAAAGAACTTACGTGTATGGATTGTTCGCCAAGCATTATTCGCTACTTACAAACGCAATCAGATGCCCGCTCTAATCTAAAGTTCATAGAAGGTAAATGGGAGTATGAGCGTCTAACAGATAACTATGATGCCGTAGTAGGAATAAACTGTTTTTACCGTATGCATAATATTGTCGATGGTCTCTTAAATATGAATGATTCGGCTAATTGTTTGGCGGTTATCGGCATGTCAACGGGTCCAGAAAAGCCTCATTACGTAGAGTTACATAGAAAACTTGGGTACGAGATTAAATGGCGCCGTAAGGAATATATTGACTTACTAAATATTTTATATGAACTGGGTATTTACGCAGATTGTAAGCTGGTTCCTATAACCAAAACGGTAACCTATGAGACGTACGAAGATCTCATCAAGAAGAACTCGACAAAGGTGCTTTCTAAAGATATTGACAAGTTAGAAACTGAGAAGATTATTTTACAGCATGTAAAGAAAATAAATGGCAGATATGAATATACATATCAATATCATATGGCTTTTATTTATTGGAAACCGATAAAAAGAACCCGTTGAGTAAAATCAACGGGTTCTTTTTTAGTAGTGATAAAGCTGTAATTTAGAATAAGCAATATTAAAATCGTCGCCGCTTAGAAGAACTTTCAATTCCTGCTTCTTCACGGTATTTAGCTACTGTTCTTCTTGAAATTTGAATTCCTTCGCTGGAAAGAAGAGACATGAGCTTTTGATCTGAAAGAGGTTTTAGTTTATCTTCTTCGGCAATTAATGTTTTGATTTTTTCTTTTATAAAGGCAGTAGAATTACTTTGTTCGCCATCAGTTCGCTCTAAAGAATTGGTGAAAAAGTATTTTAACTCAAACAGCCCGCGTGGCGTTTGAATATACTTTCCGTTAGTCGCACGGCTTACCGTTGATTCGTGACAGTCAACTTTTTGAGCAATATCTTTTAAGGTAAGCGGCTTTAGCCCCGAAATACCCATTTTAAAAAAATCTTGCTGATGTTCCACAATGGCTTTGGATACGTTGTAAATCGTCGCATTACGCTGCTCAATACTATTGATTAGCCAAGTAGCTTCATGAATTTTTTCCTGTACGTATCGATCGGTTGTTACGCATGCAGCGCGATGAACCAGCTTTTGGTAGGTACCGTTAATTTCGATGGGCGGAAGCAGCTCGCTATGAAGAATAACATGATAGCGGCCGTCAACTTTTTGTACCGTTACATCAGGCGAGATGTACTTCGTAAGCGGGACGTGGAAATCTCCTGCTGGACGAGGATTTAATGTCCGCAAGCAGTCAACAATTTCTTGTACTTCACGCATCGAAATAGAGTATTTTTTTGAAATGTTCCGATATTTTTTGTTAGCAATATCTTCAATATCGTGTTTTACCACGTCGTATAAAAGAGGAGGCTTTGACTTTTTGGCCTTAATTTGAATAAGCAGTGAATCGACAAAATTTTGAGCGCCCACGCCAATCGGATCAAAGCTTTGTAAAACGTGAATCATATCGTCGACTTCGTTAATTGAAACATTCAGCAGTTCGGCTGCCAATTTTGGCTCAATTGCTAAAAAGCCGTTTTTATTTAAGTTTCCAATTAGAAATTGAACGATGTGTTTTTGGTGTGTGTGTAAATGATTTAGCATAGACAGCTGCTCTAATAAATGACTTTCTAATGTCACAGTTTCATCAGATATATAATTAAACGGATTATACTCGTCATCGGTATAACCTTTTGAATATGAACGCTGTTCTCGAGTATCAAATGAATCTTTTTGCTGAGAGTCGCCAGCAGACAGTTTAATTACAGGATTTTCATTGACTTGCTGATGAAGATAATGAACTAAATCGGCCGTAGAATAATTTAAAATGTTGATAGACTGACGTAATTCAGGTGTCATGGCCAATTTTAATAGTTGTTTTTGGGATAAATCTAAACCTAATTGCATCATTGAATCACCTATCATTCTTGAGTTTTATTTCGACAATTCTGGCTGCATCGTTCGACATCATCATAGCTGAAAATGCGAAAGAATTCTATAGTGTTGTCAGATGTTCTTACACAGGGGCGAATCGCAAGAAAGAGTAGGAGAATAGATAAAACAAAAACGAATAGCTCCTGGCAATAGCTATTCGTTTGTTTTAACAGAGCCGCTAGGAGAACTTAGCTGCAATTTGGGGTGTTTCCCATTCTTCTATCTCCCCATGCGCACATCATATTTAAAATTTCTCGTAAGGTTTCGCCTTCTTCACTGAGTGAGTACTCTACTTTAGGAGGAACTTCATTGTATACTTTTCTATTAACCACACCGTCTTTTTCTAATTCTTTTAGCTGTTGAGACAGCATTTTTTTGGTAATAGCAGGCATAGCTCGCTGAAGTTCACTAAAACGTTTTTCACCTTCTTTTAATAGGCATAAAATAACGACTTTCCATTTCCCGCCGATTACTTCAAGCGTTGCTTCAACAGGTACATTATAGTGGGGTGCTTTCACCGTTAATCCTCCATTCATAAACAGATATGAAATATGGATATAATAATTTAATATCCATAGACCTAGGTTACCGGGAAGGTACCTGGTTACATGAAAGTGCCGTCTTTTGTAAACAACATGTATTTATTATACTGAAAAAGAACTTTTAATTGAAGGAAGAAATGTAAAAGGGGAGATCTTGATGAAAGCTTTACTGCTAGAAGGCAAAGGGAAAGTAAGTGAGATGAAAGTCGGAAATATCCAAAAGCCGCATCCAGCTAAAGGTAAAATTTTAGTTAAAATTAAAGCTACTGCCCTGAACCCTACGTTTACCAGCACAATGAAAAGGTCCGAACGATTACTCGTTCGGACCTTCTTTAAACTAACATACTTTTTATTTTACCTCTTTTAAATCGTAAACTGCTGCGTATAGAGCTTGTGATAAAACCCTTGTTTTTCTAACAGCTCGCGATGATTTCCTTCTTCAATAATTTGTCCGTCTTTTAAGACAAGGATTTGATCTGCATTTTCAATCGTTTTAAGGCGGTGGGCAATCACAAAGCTTGTTTTTCCTTTTAATAGATTACTCATTCCTCGTTGAATATCAATTTCTGTTTTTGTATCAATATTGGAAGTAGCTTCGTCTAAAATTAAAATATCACAGTCAGAAAGCATGGCTCGAGCAATCGATAAAAGCTGCTTTTGACCTTCACTTAAATTTCCTCCGCCAGCTGAAATCACGGTATTGTATTGCTGCGGCAGATGCTTGATAAACGAATGAGCATTTGCCATCTTTGCGGCACTTTTCACTTCTTCGTTGCTGGCATCTAACCGGCCAAATCGAATGTTATCCGCAATCGTACCGGAAAATAAATAGGTATCTTGAAGAACAATGCCGATTCGGTTTCGTAAATCATGGATGTTATAGTCACTGATGGAACGTCCGTCAATTTTAATGTCTCCGTTTGAGATGTCATAAAATCGTGTGAGCAAGTTAATGATTGTTGTTTTACCAGAACCTGTTGGACCGACCAAAGCAACCATTTCACCTTTTTTTGCTGTCAGTGTAACATTTTTTAAAATCATTTTTTCCTCAGTATAGCCAAATGATACGTTCTCAAAAGCAACGTCTCCTGCAAATTTTGTAACAGAAAGAGCGTTTGGCTTGTTTGTGACGTCCGGCTGCTCATCCATAATGGCAAACACTCGCTCTGCGCCGGCAATAGCCGAAAGAATGGTGTTTACTAAGTTTGCCATTTGACTGATTGGGCGAGAGAACTGACGTGAGTAGTTAACAAATGAAGCGATCATCCCAACTGTAACGCTACCTTGAACAGCCATAAATGCTCCCGCTCCAATCACTAGTGCTAAGCCTAAGTTGTTAATAAAGTTTGTAACAGGACCTAAAAAGCCTGAAAATGTTTCCGCTTTTGTTGCTGAACTTCTCAGCTGTTCATTTCGTTCATTAAAAACAGTTAAAAAGTCTTTTTCCTTACTAAAAAGCGTAACAACTTCTCCTCCAGAGATTGCTTCTTCTACAAAGCCGTTTAGCTCACCTAAGTCTTTTTGGCGTTTGACAAAATTTTCACTGCTTCGTTTTAATATTTGTCGAACGATTATAACCATCAAGGGAATAACAATCAGCGTGATAATGGCAAGAATCCAGTTGAGCGAGAACATCGCAATGGTAATGCCGACTAAAGACAAAATAGAGGACAGAGCCTGAATAACGCTTTGACTCAGAGCGCTGTTTAGATTATCAATATCATTTGTGACTCTGCTCATTAACTCTCCGTGAGCTCGTTTGTCAAAAAAGCGAAGGGAGAGAGTCTGAAGCTTTGCAAATAAATCTTGTCGAAGCATGCCAATAGTCGTAAACGAAACGTTCACCATTAAATAGGTTTGCAGCCATGTTAACAAAGATGTCGTAATATAAATTCCTGCAAGAATAAGTGACATTCGTATCGTTCCGCTGGTATCTTTGGGAATAATATGCTCATCAATAATAACCCCAATTAAATAAGGGCCTAATAAATTAAGCAGGGAAGTCACAATAACTAAGATTATCGCAGCCGCAAGCGGAGGTTTTCGTTTCCCCATATATGACCAGATTCTGTACAGTGTTTTTTTCGCATTTTTTGGCTTAACTACAGGGCCTTTCATCATTCCTCTAGGGCCGCGAATAGAGCTCATTTGATTTTTACCTTGGTTATTCACTAGGCAACACCTCTTTTCCGCCTTGTGCAAGATAAATGTCGTAATAAAGAGAGCGATAACGAAGCAATTCTTCATGAGTTCCTTGTTCAGCAATTTTGCCTTCATCCATGACGATAATATGGTCAGCGTGGAGAAGAGACGAAATTTTAGAAGCAATAATGATAACGGTCGCATCAGCAAACTCTTCTTTTAAATGTTTTAGTACCTGCGCTTCTGAGACAGCGTCTAATGCCGAAGTTGCATCATCGATGACCAGGATAGCGGGCTTTCTAACAAATGCACGCGCGATTGAAAGACGCTGCTTTTGCCCTCCTGATAAATTGGTTGCTCCTCGCGTTAAAGGATACTCATATCTTTCTGGGAGTTTTTCAATAAACTCCGTTGCGCATGCAAAATCCGCAGCATCTTCAATTTCTGAGGAAGAAGCATGATCTTTTCCCATTCGAATATTCATATCAATCGTGCCGGTAAACAGCGTAGCTTTTTGAGGAATAAACCCAATGGATGAGCGAAGCACTTTTACGTCATAGTCCGTAAGATTTTTTTCATCTACGAAGATTTCGCCGTCATCAGGATCATATAAGCGGGAAATAAGTTTTGCAAGCGTCGACTTTCCGCTTCCAGTAGAGCCGATAATGCCAATGGTTTCCCCGTGTTTAGCAGTAAACGAAATATCTTTTAATACGTTTTCGCCATTTTTACTATAGCTGTATGTAACGTTTTGAAACGATAGATCACCTTTAAGTCTGTTGATTTGAGCAGCAGAGTTTGCTGGAGGGATGTCTATTTTTGTTTTTAAAACAGAATCGATTCGTTCAGCTGAAGGGAATGCGCGTGTAATTTGCATAAGCACCATGCTGCTTGACATAAGTCCGTTTAAAATAATCGTTAAGTAATTAATAAAAGCTAGAATGACACCTGCTTCAATTTTTCCTGCTTCGACTTGAAATCCTCCCAGCCATAGAGTAGCTATCATTCCAATATTTACGACAAATAAAATAACGGGCATTAAAAGCGAAATAAGCTGAACAGCACTCATATTAGCTCGCGTCAAGGAACTGTTTGCTTCTTTAAACTGATTGATTTCATACGATTCTCTTACATACGCTTTTACTACACGCATCCCTGATAAATTTTCTTGGACTTTTGTATTTACACGATCAACGCTTTGCTGAACTTTTTTAAAAAGTTTTCCAGCTTTCGTGATCACAAACCAAATGCATAAAAATAAAATAGGGACGACCACGACGATAATAGGAAACAAAGAACGAGCGGTTAATAACACGATCACAATACTTCCTGCAAAAAGTAAAGGACCTCTAACTAATACTTTTAGCGTCATATTCAATGCGTTTTGAACACTCGTTACATCATTTGTCATGACGGTAATTAAGTGACCAGTCCCTAGTTTGTCTCTGTTGCTGTTTGAGAGGTTTTCAATCTTTTCAAAAAGCGATTTCCGAATATCGGTAGAAAAATTCACTGCCGCTTCTGTGCTAAGGATGGCGCAGACGATACCGGCAGCTAAGCCAATGAGTGCTAACATGAGCATAAGGATACTTCGGGTGATAACATATGTTTGATTATTGTTTGCAATGCCATAATCAATGATATGCTGCATAATAGTAGGCTGAAGAAGGTCAGCTAACACTTCAATTACCATCAATAGCGGGGCAAACAGCGCGAGCCATTTGTAAGGTTTTAAGTAAGGGTACAAAGATTTAATTGTATTCACACATTGTGGCACTCCTTTCTGTAAAAAATATGGTAACATAGAATAAGTTTAGAAGTTTGTTTTAAGCACCATTTATTATACGCCAATGCAAGCAGAAATCCACTTTTTGAGAGGGTCAGGTATGCAATGAATCAAACATTACGAGTACATCATCCGCTTTTTGGATCTTTGTTATATGACTCGGCCTGGGTTGGAGAAAAACAGGTCACTTTCTTTGGACAAAAACAACACGTGTTGCTGACAATTGATGGAGATAAAGAGAAGCCATTTCAAAAACGACAAGAAGAGGCCTTTCAAGCGTTTTGGCTTCAAGGTGAATTATTGTTAAAGAGGACGGAAAAAGCTCTTTTTGATTATTATCAGCAGGTGCGAGATGAATACAGAACTCAAGTTGAAAAAGACGTGGTAGACTTATTAGTTCCGAATGTAAAAAAGCGAAAAGACATCGGTTTTTTAGTTGAGTGTATTCAAATCTTTGTCCCTGAAGCACCTCATGATACAAGAGAACTTGGTTTGTTTTTTGAATGTACATGGGAAGAAGAGCATATGTTAGCTGTAAAGTTTAGAAATGAACAAATTGCCGCTATTGGTTTACAAGAAGATTTATTCTAGTAAAAAGCCTTGAAGCAAACTGCTTCAAGGCTTTTTGAAATTAATGTTTGACAGGCTCTTCGATTCCCATACCTGTATTTGCTTTTACTAAAATCTCATCAAATTTCTTTTCGTCTGCCTTTTTAGACGAAAGAAGTGTTCCTATAAAAGCAGCTAAGAAACCTAGAGGAATAGAGATAATACCAGGGTTTGTTAGTGTGATGAGCGGTTCACCTACAAAGATAGCAGCTCCCGGCTCAGGTGCCCATACGTTTGGACTAATGGCAACTAAAAACAGTGAGCTGAATAGTCCAACCAGCATGCCAGTGACTGCTCCTGCTGTATTGAAACGTTTCCAAAAGATAGTGAGAAGAATAATTGGCAAGTTAGCGCTCGCTGCTACGGCAAAGGCAAGCGCCACTAAAAATGCCACGTTCATGTTTTGAGCAAATAATGCAAGAATAATAGATAGAATAGATACCCCAATAGAAGCCCATCGTGCAGCTACTACCTGTTCTTTTTCAGTAGCAGCTCCTTTACGCAGAATATGACTATAGAAGTCGTGCGCGAATGCTGAAGCTGCTGATAGCACCAGTCCAGCTACAACAGCTAAAATTGTAGCAAAAGCTACAGCTGAGACGAACGCAAAAAGAAAGTCTCCACCAAGAACTTGAGCGAGCAGGGGAGCTGCCATATTTCCTGCTGCATTTGCTTTTATAATATCATCGTATCCTACAAATGCAGCAGCACCGAATCCTAAAAAGATTGTCATAATGTAAAAAGCGCCAATGATCCACGTTGCATAAATAACAGACTTTCTTGCGGTGATGGCATCTTTTACTGTGAAGAAACGAATAAGGATATGAGGCAGGCCTGCTGTACCAAGAACAAGAGCTAAATTCAACGAAATCATGTCCAGCGGATTTTTGAATTTATTTCCTGGATTTAAAAAGCCGTCACCAAGAGGGGTTGCAGTTTTCATCTCGGAAAACATTTTAGCTAAGCTAAAATCAAATTTTGAAAATACGATAATGGAAATAATGAACGTACCAATCATCAGAAGCAAGGCTTTGACAATCTGCACCCAGCTAGTCGCTGTCATTCCTCCAAATACAACGTAAACCGTCATCAAGACGCCGACAATCAAGACAGAGTACATGTAATCTAGACCAAGTAATAAATGAATTAATGCTCCTGCTCCAACAAGCTGCGCAATCATATAAAAAATGGAAATGGTGATCGTGTTTAACGCAGCAACTCCCCGCACTTTCTTTTCGTTAAAACGAGCTGCTATCATATCTGCCATCGTGTACTTTCCTAAGTTGCGAAGTGGTTCAGCTACAATGTATAACACAACGAGGTAGGCAACTAAAAAGCCGATGCTGTAAAAAAAACCGTCAAATCCAGAAAGCGCTACCATTCCGGCTATGCCTAAAAATGATGCAGCAGACATATAATCTCCGGCAATCGCCATACCATTTTGCCAGCCGGTTAAACTTCCATCTGCTGTATAAAAGTCACTGGTCGTTTTTGTCCGCTTGGATGCCGCATACGTAATGATTAGCGTAAGACCTACAATGGCTAAAAAAAGTGAAAAAGCTAGTACGTTCATTCATTTACCCCCCTATTTAATTGGCAGCTTCTTTTTTAATCGTGTCAACAAGTTCATCAAATTTCGAGGCTCTTTTTGTGTATAGAATGCATAGGGTCCAGGTCATCACAAACTGTGCAAAAGCAAATACCCACGCCCAGGTCATAGAAGCAAAAGCTGGTTTGTTTAGGACGGTTGTGTAAGCCGTTAAGATAGGCAAGGTAAAATAAAAAGCAAGAAAAAACAGAGAGAGCGGTAAAATAAAATTGCGTTTTTGTTTCAAAAGCTTTTGAAATGAAGCAGACTGTACAATTTCTGTGTAATCAGGAGAGGAAGAAGCATTGTTTACCTTCTTTAAAGAATTTTCATTCATCGCCAAGCTGAATTCCCCCTTTGATAATAAATAGATGAAGCGAAAAGCTTCATATCACTTGAATTATATTATTTTCTGAATAAAAAGTAAATTCTGTCTTTTTGTGAGAATGGTAACTGTGTAAATTTTTAATATACTGAAGGTTCACAATAAATGCATACTGCCATAATAAAAAAAGAACACCATTCAATACAAAGGAAAAATCATTCGCAAAAGAAATGTTGAAATTAATCCTTAGTTTCTTTTACATATAAGGCTTTTCTTTATTATTTAAACGTTATTTTTTTGTTTGATCTTTTGAAAAATAAAAGAAGATGATGATAAAATCATAAGCACACAATAATGCTTAGATAGGAAACAGGTTGAGAAAGTACGCTATTATTTAGAGATGGTTATAAATAGACAAGATATTATGAAAGATTTCTATATGAATGATATTTTTTCTTTATAGCAAACAAATCATGTGACTACTTATATAAAAGAGAAAAGGTGAAATAATGGCATTTGGAATTAAACGCCCGGAACTAAACGCATGGAAAGCAGCTGTTAAGCGAGGAGAGATCGCATTTTTAACTCATTATTGGCTTGATGAGCGTTTTCCAAATGCAACTACCGTAACAAAAGTAGGTTGTAGTGACTTAAATAAGCTGATTAAGTGGGGAAAAAAGTATGGTATTCCCGCTAAGTATATTGATAATCGATCCGGCTATCCTCATTTCGATTTACTAGGCGAGCGTCAGAAAGAAATTATGAAAAAGGAAAATCAGCTGGAGCAGCTGAAGCGATTTGAAGAAGTTAACGAGTGAAAAGCAAAACTAATTTCAAAAACTGTAAAAAAATTCTATTGTTAAGGCTTTTTTTATGTTTAAATAGAAAAAACAGTGGAATAGATTAAGAAGAACAATTACGTTATGTATTCTCTCATATAAGGAAAATAACTTAGGTGAGTTTCCTTATTTGATACGATAAAGAGCTTTGTTTTATAATAAAATTGTTGTTCGGATAAAAGGAGGAAGAAGGGCATGTCCGAGGTTGGAACTTTAAAAAAAGGATTAGATATCTTCTCTTTGCTTTTAAACCGTCCGAATATGACTATTCCAGAAATGATGGAAGCGCTCGGTTTTAATAAGAGTACGATGTATCGTCTTGTAAGCACGCTTGAACAAAATGGATTTATTGTAAGAAACCCGTCTAACCGCTATACGGTTTCACCACAACTGGTGCTGGCACTCGTGCAAAATACGATGCATACGAACTATGAAATGAATTGGCTCTCAGTTCCTGCTATGCAGAAGCTGAGTGAAGAGACCAAAGAGACCATTTACGCGGGAATTCTCCATCATAAACAAATGGTTACAACTCAGGTGGTCAACGGGCAATATAGCACTCGTACGCATTCCGAAGTAGGAAATAAAAAGCCGCTTCATGCAAATGCTATTGGAAAGTGTATTCTTGCTTATCAAGAGGACAGCGTGCAAAAATCTATTCTTCATGAACTTTCGCTTGAAGCTTATACAGATCGAACGATCACCGAGCTGGACGAGCTTGAAGCTGAATTGGCTTTAAGTAAGGAAAGAGGATATGCTGTCGATGATGAAGAACGGGAGCCCGGCGTTCGCTGTATTGCAGCCCCTATTTTCAGAAAAGGAAAAATAATGGCGGCTATTGCTTTATCAGGTCCATCCCTTCGTATTTCACAAGAGAAAGACGAAGAACATGCTGCACTTGTTAAACAGTGCGCAGAACAAATTTCACAAGCAATTACTCTTTACGAATAATTCAACAGTAAAAAAGAGGATGAACAGCAACATGGAAAACTTACAGTCAACGACGACCTTAGCAAACGGCGTTAAAATGCCTTGGTTAGGTTTAGGTGTTTATAAAGTAGAAGATGGTCAAGAAGTTGTAGATTCAGTTAAATATGCAATCAAAGCTGGATATAAAAGCATTGATACGGCTAAAATTTATGAAAATGAAGAAGGCGTGGGACAAGCGATCAAAGAATCAGGTGTTTCTCGCGAAGAACTATTTGTTACATCAAAAGTGTGGAATGCAGATCAAGGATATGACACAACTCTTCAAGCGTTTGAAACAAGCTTAAACAAGCTAGGTCTTGAATATTTAGATTTATACTTAATTCACTGGCCAGTTGAAGGTAAGTATAAAGATACGTGAAAAGCACTTGAAAAGCTTTATAAAGACGGGAAAATTCGTGCAATCGGCGTATCGAATTTCCAAGTTCATCATTTAGAAGACTTAATTGCAGAGGCAGAAGTTAAGCCGATGGTAAACCAAATCGAATTTCATCCACTTTTAACACAAACAGAAGTGCGTGAATATTGCAAAAAACAAGGAATCCAAGTAGAAGCATGGTCACCGCTTGCACAAGGTGAGCTGCTTGATAACGAAGTGTTAACTCAAATTGCTGAAAAGCACGGAAAATCAACAGCTCAAGTTATCTTACGTTGGGACTTACAAAACGAAGTAGTAACTATTCCTAAGTCAACAAAAGAACATCGTATTATCCAAAATGCAGACGTATTTGATTTTGAATTAAATGCAGAAGAAATTGAAAAAATTAACGCATTAAATCAAAATCATCGCGTAGGTCCAGATCCGGATAACTTTGACTTTTAAAGCAAGACTAAAACGTCTTGTAAGATAAATAATAAACAAAGCGCTATTGTCATTCATGCAGTAGCGTTTTGTTTATTAAAAAGTAAATGTGATGGTTGAACGAGGAGGAAAAGTAATGAAAATGTCAGGAAACACTATTTTAATTACGGGCGGAGCGTCCGGAATTGGGCTGGCGCTTGCAGAACGTTTTTTAAATGAAGGAAATGAAGTCATTATTTGTGGAAGAAGGGAATCAAAGCTGCAAGAAGCAAAAGAAAGATTCCCTTCGTTACATACAAAAGTGTGCGACGTATCAATAGAAGAAAGCAGAGTAGAGTCAGTAAAATGGGCGACTGAAACGTTCCCAAAATTAAATGTTATTGTAAATAATGCAGGTATTCAGCAGCGCGTAAACCTTTTACACATGCACGAAGAGTGGCAGTATTACGAAAAAGAACTAATGAGTAATGTAAGTGCTCCTATTCATTTAACGTCGTTATTGGTTCCTCATTTCGTTCAACAAGAACGTGCTGCGGTTATTAACGTAACGTCCGGGCTATCTTTAACACCTGGAGCATGGGTGCCAATCTACAGCGCAACAAAAGCGGCGTTAAGGTCGTTTACGATTAGTTTAAGGCATCAATTAGAAGAAACAAATACTGAAGTGATAGAAATTCTTCCTCCAGCCGTGAACACGGATTTAGGAGGACCGGGACTTCATACATTTGGAGCACCGCTTGATGACTTTGCTGATTCGATATTTGAAGAATTGAAAAAAGGTAAAATCGAAATTGGCTATGGAGATAGCGCTAAGAGGCTTCAAGCTTCCAAAGAAGAAATTGAGAAAGCTACAGCACAGGCTTGGAATGGATTTTTGAAAAATAATCCTGAATTTTAAAGGCAGCAAACCAAAAGCTTCCTAAACTCGTCAGTAGTAGCGGGTCATAAAAAGCGTGTGTCCATAAAATAAATGAACACACGCTTTTTAGCATTAACGATCCACAGTTTGTCTAATTCGTTTTTCCATTTTTTCAAGCATGCGGAGGTACTCATCCTGTTCTTCAGGAGTTAGAGCAAAAAGCATGTCTTGCCAAAATAAATTTCGCTGCTCAATTACATAGTTCACTAATGTTTCGCCAGCCTCTGTTAAGGATATCCATACAATTCGGCGGTCTTTTTGGTCACGTACGCGCTTAATGAGTGCATCATCTTCTAATTGATTTAATAAAATGGTAGTAGCCCCGGAGGTTAGCTTTAGATTTGAAGAAATTTCGGCTACCATACGTTTAGAGCTGACTCCAATGAATTTTAGAATTAAAAATTTCGTAATGGTCAAATTATAGGGCTGCTCACTGATTTTATCTTCCAAGAGCTTTCGCTTGAGTTCAAATAATGAGGTTTTAACTTGGTCAAGTTTTTCTAGTTTATCTATTAACTGCTGATCCATTATAATCACCTTTTCTTTATCATTATAGGTGTTAAACAATTGCTGCTAGTTACCTATTGTGGTTTATGTATATAGGGAGTTTGTTCCGAAAAAAGGAGCTGTTTTTGTGTATAACCCTATGCTTATATATCTAACTTTAAAGTAAAGTAAAGTACTTGTAAAGAAACCAAAACTTTTAAGTTGTATTTCAGTTAAAGATGTAGTAAAGTATTCAGTCGGGAAAACTTTATGAAACATAAATGTTTAGTTTTAAAAATAAATTAAAATCAAATTTATTTACAACTAAATATCTTTGTGATAAAGTTATCTAGCGTAATACTTAACTGAATGAAATATTAAGGAGGTAAAATAAATGTCAAGAGGGCGTTTAATTTTAATGAACTTTATCGGAATTATTGTAGTATTAGCTTTAATTATTGGTGGGGGATACTATTATATTCAAAAATCTAATTATGTATCCACAGACAATGCAAAAGTGTCCGGCGACCTTTATACAGTAGTAGCGCCAGCGGCAGGTAAAGTAGCAAGCTGGAACGTTGAAGAAGGTAAAGATGTTTCAAAAGACGATGAGGTAGTTAAAATCCAATCAGAAGATGGAGAAAAAACAGTTACAGTACCAGAAGACGGTAAAATCATCAAAACACAGGTAAAAGAAAATCAAATGGTTCAAGCTGGTCAACAAATTGCTAGCGAAGTAGATATGAATAACTTATTCATCATTGCAAACATTAAAGAAGACAAATTAAAAGATATTGAAGCTGGCGATGACGTTGATGTAACAGTTGACGGAGATACTAAAACAACAATCGATGGAAAAGTAGAAGAAATCGGTTATGCAACAAACTCAATTTTCTCATTAATGCCAAGTTCTAATTCAGACGGCAACTATACGAAAGTATCACAAACAGTTCCTGTTAAAATCTCTATTTCTAACTACTCTGAAAACGTACTACCAGGTATGAACGCAGAAGTTAAAATCTCTAAAAATTAAGAACGTACATGATTAAGAAGAGAAGAAAGGAGGAAGGAACTGATGTCAGCAAACACGATACAACCAGAGGAAAGCTCAGTTAAAAAGCATCTTCCGCTGCTAGTCGTACTTATGCTTGGATTGTTCTTAGCAATTTTAAACCAAACGCTGCTAAATGTTGCGATTCCGCATCTGATTACAGAGTTTGGTGTTACGGCTAATACGGCACAGTGGTTGCTTACAGGATATATGCTTGTAAATGGTGCACTTATTCCATTATCAGCCTATTTAATTGAACGTTTTGGAGTTCGCCGCTTATTCTTATTTGCAATGGCCTGCTTTACAATAGGGGCACTTGTCTGCGGAATTGCGCCTACTTTCTCGATTATGCTAATCGGACGTCTGGTTCAAGCAGTCGGAGGCGGAGTGCTAGCACCTCTAGTTATGACCATTATCGTATTTATTTTCCCTCCTCATATGCGCGGAAAAGGAATGGGTATCTTTGGTTTAGCCATGATGTTCGCTCCGGCAATTGGACCGACGCTTTCAGGATGGGTTATTCAGAACTATGACTGGCACATTTTATTTACGGGAATGGTGCCACTAGGTGCGATCGTACTTATTATTGCAGCTTTTAAATTAAAAGATATTAAACCACCTCAAAATGTAAAAGTAGATCTAATTTCTGTGTTTACATCTCTTGCAGGTATGGCTTTACTTCTATACGGATTCAGTGAGGCTGGAAACGATGGCTGGACGGATTCAGTTGTATTGTCAACGATGATTGGCGGTATTGTCTTATTAATCATCTTTGTCGTGCAGCAGCTTCGACTTAAAAGTCCATTACTTGATGTGAGAGTATTTAAATACAGTATTTTCTCATTATCTAATATCATTAGTATTGCCATCACAATTAGCATGTATGCTGGTATGTTCTTATTGCCAATTTACTTGCAAAATATTCGTGGCTATTCAGCATTTGATTCAGGTTTATTAATCTTGCCTGGTGCACTTGTTATGTTAGTTATGTCACCAATTTCTGGTACGCTGTTTGATAAATTAGGACCGCGCCCACTAGGAATTGTCGGGATGTTGATTACGGTTGTGACAACATTTGAATTTACAAAATTAACGCTAGAAACACCGTTTAGCCATATTGTTATTATTTATATGATCCGTGCATTCGGTATGTCATTATTAATGATGCCAATTATGACAGCTGGTTTAAATCAGCTGCCGGCAAAATTAAGCAGCCACGGTACATCAATGGCGAACACGCTTCGTCAGGTTAGTGGTTCAATCGGTATCAGTTTAATGACTACAATCTTTACAAATCGCACAACATATCATGTAAATGAAATGAGCAGTTCAATGAATACTTCTGATCCATTCTTTATGAATAACTTCCAGGTATTTGTTCAAAAGATTGCTCAAACGCTTCACCTTTCTCAAACTGAGGCGCAAAAACAAGCTTTAACAACTTTAGCTGGAAAAGTTCAAGCGCAAGCAACTGTACAAGGAATTAACGACGCATTTTACTGGACAGTTATTATTGCCATTATTGGATTGATTTTAAGTTTCTTCCTACGTGATGTTCGTAAAGATGCAGTAGTAGAAGTAGAAGAAACAGAAAAAGAAGCAACAGACGATATTCGTATGTTACCGGCACCAAAAGATATGAACTCATAAGCAACGGAGGGATAAAGGATGAAAATTTGTATCGTATATGATAGTGAAGGCGGACATACAGAGGCATTAGCAAAAGCGATTGCTTCTGGCGCCGAGCTGTCTGGAGAAGCAACCGTATATGTAAAGCATGTCGAAGATGCAGATGTACGTGAACTGCCTGAAATGGATGCTATTATTTGGGGCTGCCCAGGGCATTTTGGAACAATTAGTTCAGGGTTAAAAACGTGGATCGATAAATTAGGTTATCTGTGGGCAGAAGGTAAATTAATTAATAAAGTAGGTGCGGTGTTCTGTACAACAGCTACAACGCACGGTGGCTTAGAAGCGACGCTTTTAAATTTAATTACACCTATGCTTCATCAAGGTATGATTATCGCTGGATTACCAGGTAACATCCCAGAAAATGCGCTTTACGGTACTTATTACGGTGTTGGAATTACTTGTCCAATCGAAGGTGACGAATTATTAACAGAGAACGACCAAGCGCTAGGTAAAGCATTAGGAGAACGTGTTGTTCAAGTGACTAAACGAATGACACAAGGACAGTAGGTGACGGTATGTTAGGTATTTTACTGATCGTTGTAGCTGTGATTCTGGTTATACTAATTATTACAATGAATGCCAAAGCATCATCTTCTAAGCGCCAGCGTCCAGTTCCACCTAAAAAAGAAGCGGCTGCTTCAAATGCTCCTAAAGAGCCAAAAGTAGAAGAGAAAAAAGTAGCAGAAGAAAAACCTGCAGCACCAAAAGAAGAGCCAAAAGAGCCGCAGGCGAAGACGGAAACAAGAACATCTAGACATAAGAGAGAAAAAGATGTCATGAACGATGATATGTATCGTCAAGTGCTGCAAAAGTTTAGAGAAGGCGAAAAAGACGACACGGTTTTTACAAAAGAAGAACGTGACGTTATGAATGATGACGCTTTTCGTAAAGCTTTAAGATCGTTTAAGAAAAACGATAGTGAATGAGTTTCTTCTATTATAATAGTACGGAATAAAGTAGATAGAAAATAGGGTATAAGCATTCCACGAAACCAGCCGCTCTCCCCAGGTTAGGTTTCGCTTGGAGTGCAGCAGGGGGCTGACATGTTAACATCGACTCCCTGATTATAAGAAAGGGGACGTCAAAACATGGAACAGCTCACATTTATTGAAGAGGTCCAGAGAATTTCGATATCCCTTAACAAAAAGGTAATGACAGAGATAAAAGAAAGGTTACTTTCACAAGGGATTACACCTTTTCAATATCATATCTTATTAATTATCGGTAAGTGCAGTCACATTGGGGTAACCAAGCTGGCAGAAGAGATGCGCGTCAAGCCTAGTGCGATTACTCCTGTTATTAATCGTTTAATAGACTTAGAGTTAGTTTCACGCCATCACTCTAAAGAGGATCGTCGTAAGGTAAACATTGAGTTAACAGCTAAAGGTGAACAAGTGATTGAAGAAGCAAATGACATTGTACAAAAGATGATTGCTCATTTCTTTTCTTGCTATGAACCGAAAGATCAAGAGCAATTTTTGAAATTATTTAAAAAACTAGACGCTAATATCTAATGAAAGAAAAATCACTTCTTAATGAAGTGATTTTTTTTCATAAAAAGATTGTCAACTTCACTTTTCCATGTTATCATTTGTGTAAACGGTTACATATATGAAGGGAGGGAAATAAAGTGGTAACAATTCGCGATGTAGCAAAAGAAGCAGGCGTATCCGTTGCGACCGTTTCGCGCGTTTTAAACAGTACAGGATATGTAAAAGAAGACACGCGTGTGCGAGTAATGAATACAATTAAAAAATTAAACTACAGCCCTAACGAGGTAGCCCGTTCACTTTATACACGTGAATCGCGTTTGATTGGTCTCTTGCTTCCAGACATTACAAACCCTTTTTTCCCTCAGCTTGCACGAGGAATAGAAGATGAAGTACATAGCCATGGATTTCGTTTAATTCTTGGCAATAGTGATGAACAGTTAGAGAAAGAATTAACCTATCTCCAAACGTTTACGCAAAACCATGTAGTAGGGATGATCACGGCAACAACAAGTCTAGCTCAGAAACTATATGAAGGTCTTACATTTCCCGTCGTGTTTTTAGATAGAAGTTCTGATCAGTATCCATCCGTTTATGCTGATGGGTTTGAAGGTGGAAAACTTGCTGCAGAAGAAATAATCAAAAGAGGAAGTAAAAGAATTACACTTATCAAAGGTCCAGTAAATGTAAAGCCTGCCCAGGAACGTTTTCAAGGTTCTCTGTCTGTTTTGAGTCAGTCTGATGCAGACTTTTACGTATTAAATACAAATTCTCTAGCGTTTGACGATGCGCAGAAATGGGCAAAGGAAATCTTTCAAAAGTACCCGGAAACGGACGGGATTATTGCAAGTAATGACATTGTAGCCACAGCCGTTTTACACGAGGCGTTTCGATTAGAAAAAAGCGTGCCTGATGATCTACAAGTAATTGGTTTTGATGATATTCCGCAAAGCCGCTTTTCGTTTCCAGCGCTGTCTACAATTCGTCAGCCTGCTTATGAAATGGGCAAGCAAGCAGCATGTCTGTTAATGAAATGCATTAAGAAAGAACCTTTAATTCAAAAGCAAGTACAACTACCCGTTACGTTTATTGAACGAAATACGACACGAAAGGTTGAGGAACATGGCTAAAGTAACTGTGATTGGAAGTTCATCAATGGATTTAGTAGTAACATCAAATATTCGTCCTGGAGCTGGAGAAACAGTGTTAGGAGAATCATTCAAAACCGTTCCGGGAGGAAAAGGAGCGAACCAAGCTGTTGCAGCAGCCCGTCTTGGAGCTGATGTGAGTATGATTGGGTGTGTGGGCGAAGATCATTACGGAAAAGCAATTTTGGAGAATTTCAAATCAAACGGTGTATCTGTGGAAAATATGAAACCGGTTACAGGTTCAGATAGTGGAACAGCTCACATTATACTGGCTGAAGGAGACAACAGCATTGTAGTTGTCAAAGGAGCAAACGATTATATTACTCCAGACTACGTAGAAAAAGCAAAAGAAAAAATTAAAGAAGCGGATATCGTACTTATTCAGCAAGAGATTCCAGAAGAAACGGTTGAATATGTTGCTCAGCTTTGTCAGGAACTTAAAGTACCGCTTTTGTTAAATCCAGCGCCTGCAAGACCATTAAAAGCAGAAGTGATTGAACAAGTTTCTTACATCACTCCAAATGAACATGAAGCAGAGCTTTTATTTGAAGGAAAAGAAAAAGAAGAAGTATTAAAACAATATCCAAATAAATTGTTTATTACAGAAGGAAAACAAGGTGTACGCTATTTTAACGGCGAGAAAGAAGTATTGGTTCCTTCTTATCAAGTAGAAACGATTGATACAACAGGAGCAGGAGATACATTTAACGCAGCACTTGCCGTGGCACTTGCCGAAGGAATGGGTTTTGAAAAAGGAATTCAGTTTGCTAATCGCGCAGCTTCGCTATCCGTCACTAAATTTGGTGCGCAAGGCGGTATGCCGACTCGAAAAGAAGTGGAGGAGAGTCTGTAAATGAAACGTCACGGAATGATTAACAGTCATATTACGAAAATACTAACAGATCTAGGTCATACAGACACTATTGTCATTGCAGATGCAGGGTTACCTGTTCCTAGTGACGTGCCTAAAATTGATTTATCTTTAAAGCTAGGAGTGCCTAGCTTTGAAGATGTAGTAGTAGCTGTGTTAGAAGATATGGCTACAGAAAAAATAGTGATTGCTTCTGAAATGAAAGAAAGAAATCAAAAGGCTTACGAGTTGATGGAGAAACAAAACATCTTAGTAGAAGAAGTATCGCATGAACAATTAAAAATGCTGACAAGCAAAGCGAAAGTTGTGATTCGTACAGGAGAAGCAACTCCTTATGCAAACTGCATTTTACAAGCGGGAGTTATTTTTTAAAAGAGGTGAACAGCATGCATATTGCAATGAGAGGGATTCATAAAGCCTTTGGAGCAAACCGTGTACTAAGAGGCGTGGATTTTGAATTACATGAAGGTGAAGTTCACGCACTAATGGGGGAAAATGGAGCGGGTAAATCTACGCTGATGAATATTTTAACCGGCCTTCATAAAAAAGATGAAGGGCAGATTCTGATTGATGGTAAAGAGACGTATTTTCAAAATCCAAAAGAAGCAGAACAAAACGGAATTACCTTTATTCATCAAGAGCTGAACGTTTGGCCTGAAATGACGGTGCTTGAAAATTTATTTATCGGCAAAGAATTAAAAACGCCTTTAGGTTTTTTAAAAACAAAAGAAATGAAAGCGTTAGCAAAGAAGCAGTTTGAAAAATTAGCTGTGACCATTCCTCTTGATCAAGAAGCGGGACTTTGTTCTGTCGGACAGCAGCAAATGATTGAGATAGCCAAAGCGCTGATGACGAATGCAAAAGTCATTATCATGGATGAGCCAACTGCAGCGCTTACTGAAAGAGAAATTCAAAAGTTATTTGACGTAATTAATGCGCTGCGAAAACAAGGTGTATCGATTGTCTATATTTCACATCGTATGGAAGAGATTTTCGCTATTTGTGATTCCATTACGGTCATGCGTGACGGACAGACGGTAGACAAAAAGCCGATTCCAGAAACCAGCTTCGATGATGTTGTTCGCAAAATGGTAGGAAGAGAGCTAACGGATCGATTTCCTGCTAGGACATCTCCTAAGGGAGACGTTGTATTTGAAGCAAAAGGCTTGGAGAGAAAAGGTGTATTTCAAAACGTTCATTTTTCAGTGCGATCAGGAGAAATTGTCGGTGTTGCGGGGCTAATGGGAGCTGGCCGAACCGAAATTATGCGCGCTATCTTCGGGCTTGATCCGTTAGAAAAAGGCGAAATTATATTAAATGGCAAACGGGTCAGTATCACAAAGCCCGACCAAGCCATTAAATTAGGTCTCGGGTTCATTACAGAAGATCGTAAAACAGAAGGGCTCGTCCTGGATTTTTCTATTCGAGAAAATATTGCGCTTCCAAGTCTATTCAGCTTTTCGCCAAAAGGCTTTATTGAACAAAAAAGCGAGCAGCAATTCGTAGATTTACTTATTAAACGTTTAACGATCAAAACCGAGTCGTCTGAGACGAGTGCGAGTAACTTATCGGGAGGAAATCAGCAAAAAGTAGTTATTGCCAAGTGGATTGGCATTGGACCAAAAGTGCTGATTTTGGATGAACCAACTCGAGGAGTTGACGTCGGGGCAAAGCGTGAAATTTATCAGCTTATGAATGAACTGACAGACAGAGGCGTGGCCATTATCATGGTGTCTTCAGAGCTTCCGGAAGTACTCGGCATGAGCGATCGCATTTTGGTTGTGCATGAAGGGAAAATAACAGGCGAACTGACAAGTGAAGAAGCAACTCAAGAAAAAATTATGACATTTGCAACAGGAGGTCAGTAAAATGAAAGCAAACACAGCGATAAAAGAAAATCGCGTTGATAACGTGATGCAAAAGCTAGGTCCGTTACTAGGTCTATTTATTCTTATTGTCATTGTATCGATTTTAAATCCAAGCTTTTTAGAACCTTTAAATATTTTAAACTTGCTGCGTCAAGTAGCCATTAATGCCTTAATTGCATTCGGTATGACATTTGTCATTTTAACAGGCGGAATTGATTTATCGGTTGGCTCTATACTTGCTTTATCAAGTGCGTTAATGGCAGGTATGATTGTGTCAGGTGTAGATCCTATTTTAGCTATTTTAATAGGATGTGTGTTAGGAGCTGTAATGGGTATGATTAACGGCTTGCTTATTACAAAAGGAAAAATGGCGCCGTTTATTGCAACGCTAGCGACGATGACAATTTTTAGAGGATTAACGCTTGTTTATACAGATGGAAATCCGATTACGGGCTTAGGCGAAAACTATTACTTCCAGTTATTTGGCCGCGGCTATTTTCTAGGTATTCCTGTTCCGGCAATTACGATGGTACTAGCGTTTGCTGTCCTATGGGTGATTTTGCATAAAACGCCGTTTGGCCGTAGGACATATGCAATCGGAGGAAATGAAAAAGCAGCATTTATTTCAGGAATTAAAGTACCAAAAGTTAAGGTTATGATCTACTCACTAGCAGGATTATTGGCAGCGCTATCAGGAGCAATTTTGACTTCTCGTTTGAACTCTGCTCAGCCAACGGCAGGTACGTCTTACGAGTTAGATGCTATCGCTGCAGTAGTACTGGGTGGAACAAGCCTTTCTGGAGGACGTGGACGCATTGTTGGAACGTTAATTGGTGCCCTGATTATCGGAACGTTAAACAACGGTTTGAACTTACTCGGCGTTTCGTCATTTTACCAAATGGTCGTAAAAGGAATTGTTATTTTAATCGCGGTATTAATTGATCGCAAAAAGTCAGCTTAGGAGGGAAAAACATGAAGAAAATTTGGCTCGTTCTATTATCATTTTCATTATTACTGTTAGGGGCTTGTTCACTTCAGCCTCCTGAGTGGGCGAAACCATCTGAAAGTAAAAATTTAAAAGATATTAAAATTGGTTTATCCGTTTCTACATTAAACAATCCGTTCTTTGTTTCGCTAAAAGAAGGGGTACAAAAAGAAGCAAAAAAACTGGGCATGGAAGTAGTTGTAGTAGATGCTCAAAATGATTCAGCAAAACAAATTAACGATGTAGAAGATTTAATGCAGCAAGGTGTTAACATTCTGCTTATTAACCCAACGGATTCAGCTGCTATTTCAACAGCTGTACAATCGGCTAATAATGTAGGTATTCCAGTTATTACGCTAGATCGTTCAGCAGAAAAAGGAAAAGTAGAAACCCTGGTAGCTTCAGATAATGTAAAAGGTGGTCAAATGGCTGCTGATTACATTGTGAAAAAAGTAGGGGAAAAAGCTCAAGTAGCAGAACTTGAAGGCGTGCCGGGAGCTTCAGCAACTCGTGAACGAGGAAAAGGGTTCCACAACGTTGCGGATCAAAAGCTAGATATTATGGCTAAACAGTCGGCTGATTTTGACCGTACAAAAGGCTTAAACGTTATGGAGAATGTTCTTCAAGGAAATCCTGGTATCAAAGCCGTATTTGCTCATAATGATGAAATGGCATTAGGAGCTATTCAAGCGATTAACAGCTCAGGAAAAGATGTGCTAGTAGTAGGGTTTGATGGAAACGACGATGCAATTAAAGCGGTAAAAGAAGGGAAGCTAGGAGCAACTGTAGCCCAGCAGCCTGTTTTAATTGGTAAACTTGCCGTAAGGTCTGCTAAAAATGTTCTTCAAGGCAAAAAGGTAGATAAGCAAATTCCAGTGCCTTTAAAACTAGTAACCTCTGACAAATAATGGTTTTATACGTGTGTAGAAAAAAGACGCTCATTTGATTTATGGGCGTCTTTTTATGTATATAAAGTGTAAAAAAGAAGTGAAAAAGTCACAACTTTATAAATAGTGTAGGAATTATGTAGGTGGAATTTATGTAATAAAAAGTAAAAAACACCGAAAAAAGACGGTAAAACACATAATTTTCTGTGAAAAATTTGTAATATACCTGTAATAATAAGCGTTTATTTCTATTTTCAAAGAGCAATTTTGCCCTGTTTATGACAAAAATATATCTTTTTTAATAAACAGTAAACCTCTCTATCAAGGGATTTTGGTGATGAATTCCCAGAAAGAGATTCTTGGTTATACAGATTATGGGAAACTTTTAACTGTATTGTAACATAAACAGATAGTTTTTTATGGTATAACTATGTCTATGAGGAAAGGGGACTATTACTTTATGAAAATTTTTAAGCGTATGACTCTTGCAGCAGTCACAGGAATTTTCTTCATGACCGGCATCACAGAGACTCACGCCCAATCGAATGAAGAAGCGCTCCAGAGTACTGAAAATAAAATTAAAGAAACAGAAAAGGCTGTTCAACAAAAAGAGAAAGAGAAACAGTCTATCAATTCAGATGTTCAAAACATTCAATCACAATTAAATTCATTACATACAGTAATCTCTAGCAATAAAAAAGAGTTAGCATCGACTGAAAAGCAGATTTCAGAAGCGAACAAAATGATTGAGAAAAAGAAAAAAGAAATCGTTTTGCTTCAGGAAAAAGTGTTAAGTCGTAAAGATATTATTGAAAATCGATTAGTTGCTTTACAGCAAGACGATAAAACAAGCGTTGTTATTGATACATTAATGAATGCTGATAATTTTGGAGATTTTGTTGCACGTATGGGTGCTGTCACAACTTTATTGTCAGCAGATAATGATATTTTAAAGCAGCATCAAAATGATTTAGATCAAATTGAAAAAGATAAAAAAGAAATTGATAAGCAAGAAAAAGTATTAGAAGCAGCAAAAGGTAGCTTAGCGGCTAAACAAGCTGAATTAGATAAAAACGTTGCCAAACAAACAGCAACGTTAACAACTATGCAAGAAAAGTACAGCACGGTCGTAAATGAAATTGATGCAGCTTCTTCAGAAAAAGCAAACCTTCAGTCTGAATTAACAGGCATTCAAGATAAGATTGCAAAAGAAAAAGAAGCAGCTCAAAAGCAAGCTGAGCAAGTGGCAAAACAGCAGGCAGCTGAAAAGGCTGAGGCTGATGCAGAAGCAAAGCGTCAAGCTGAACTAGCAACAGCTAAAAAAGAAGTAAAAACAGAGCCAAAACAAGAAGTAAAAACAGCTACAGAGAAGAAAGCAGCCGTTTCTTCAGAAGCAAAAGAAACGAAAAAAGAAGAAAGCACACAAAAGCATTCTGGAAAAGAAATGTATGTAGAAGCAACAGCTTATACAGCTAATTGTGCAGGGTGTAGCGGCGTAACAGCCACTGGACAAAATGTGAGTTCAGGCACTCATAAAATTATTGCGGTAGATCCATCCGTTATTCCATTAGGTTCAAAAGTATACGTAGAAGGATACGGAGTGGCAACAGCAGGTGATACGGGCGGTGCGATTAAAGGATATCGAATTGACGTATTAGTACCTTCTGAGTCAGCTGCAAAAGCATTTGGACGTCGTACAGTGAAAATTACGGTGTTAAATTAAAGAAATAGACTGGAACAAAAATATTTTAGTTGCAGGAAAATCCGAACGATGAATCGTTCGGATTTTTTCATTGTTGTAGTGAACGTAGGTTTCATCTAGTTAGTTGCTTCTAGCTGTTGATTGGAGGGGAAGGTGAAGACTCCTGAGGGAAAAGAGGAAGTGATGAGACCCCGAAGGAGTGTACGCGACGAGGATGCTCATCGGTCGCCCGCGGAAAGCGAAGCCTTGCATGGAAATCAACAGTGGTGTCACAAGTGATCTATACCAGCTCATTACTTCCATTTGTTTGTCTTCGGATTAGGTGGATGTAGTTATGTCTCAATCACTTTTTTGCATGTTTGGTGAGCAAGTTGCTAGCTAATCTATACTCTTTTCGTTACCATACAATAAAGTAAATGGAAGAAAAGGAGTGGGTAAAATGAAGATAGTCGATCCAGCGGTACAAAGTGCAAAAGACAATTATCATTTGTTAACAGGTGTCGTCATTCCCCGGCCGATTGCGTTTGTTACAAGTCAAAACGATGACGGTGTAGTGAATGCCGCGCCGTTTAGTTTCTTTAATGTAGTTGCGGCAGAGCCTCCGCTGATTGCTGTTTCGGTTTCGAGAAGTGAAGGTCAAATGACGAAAGATACGGCTAAAAATATTAGTGCATCTACAGAATTTGTAGTTCATCTTGTAGACGAAAACTTAGTGGAACAGGTGAATCAAGCGGCATCTTCTTATCCTTCTTCCGTCAGTGAAGTCGAAGAAACAGGGTTAACACTAGCACCCAGCAAAAAAGTGCAGGTTCCTGGAATTCAAGAAGCCAGCATTCGGATGGAGTGTAAGCTTCACCAAATTGTTCCATTAGGAACGGATGAGGCATACAGCTCAGATTTGTTTATCGGTGAAGTTGTGATGTTTCATATTAGTGAAAAAGTGATAGAAAACGATCGCGTTTCTGCAGAACGTGTGAAGCCAGTCAGCCGACTTGCGGGTTCTAACTATAGTAAATTGGGGCAATTATTTTCCTTAGAACGTCCCAAATAAGCAAGAAAGTGTTACTTATGTAGCAAAAAAATAGTATACATTGGATTTTTTTAAATAAGCGATTGTGTTCTGTTTCAACAACGACAGTACATTCGCTTTTTTTCATGAACGAAAAAGTTAATAGAAACCATAATAACAAAATCAATTTAGAAAAAGGCAAAAATGTAAGGTTTTTGCCTTTTATATTTACCATTGAGGAAAAGGGTATTCATTCATATAATTTAGATTAAGTAAATTGTATGCGCTTTCAATATACGGAATTATTTTTCAATAATTCTCTCGAGAAAGAATCATGAGCGTTTACAAAAAAACTTGCCACACTAGGAGACGAGATTATAGGAGGGGTATTCATTGAAACGTTGGTTTAGTTTAATCAGTTTTGCACTCATTTTAACCCTAGTACTTGCAGGATGCGGAGGAAAGTCCGCTAATGAAACAAGCGGTAGCGGTGGAAAAGAAGTTGTTGCATGGGCTTGGAATATTAACGTACCGGTATTAAAGAAAGCAGCAGCAGAATACCAAAAAGAGAATCCAGGGTTTAAATTAAAGGTAGTGGATATGGGACGTGAAGACGTTTATTCAAAATTAACAACAGGATTGCAAGCTGGCGGAAAAGGCCTTCCTGATATTGTATTAGTAGAAGACGATCGTTTCCAAGGATATTTAGATGCATTTCCAAAAGCATTTTTAAACCTATCTAAAAAAGGATTTGATAAGCAAGAAGATAAATTTCCAGAGTTTAAGAAAACTCTTTTATCAAAGGATGGAGATATGTACGGCTTCCCGTTTGATGCAGGTCCAACAGGGGTATTCTATCGCACAGATTACTTTGAAAAAGCAGGCGTAGATCCAAACAGTATCAAAACATGGGATGATTATATTGCAGCTGGTAAGAAAATTAAAGAAAAAGTTGGCGTTGATTTACTAGGTTTAGATTTTAATAATGACGATGGCTTATTCCGAATGGCGCTGACGCAGCAAGGTACGTTCTATTTTAATAACAAAGGAAAGTTGAATTTAACTTCTAAAGAAGCGAAAAAAGCAATGGAGTTAAATAAGAAGTTAAAAGAAGCAGGCATTGTTAAAAATACAGTGGGCTGGGATGCTTCAATCAGTGCTTTAGCAGAAGGTAAAGTAGCAAGTTCACCATCTGGTGCTTGGCTATCCGGTTCTATTACGCAGCAGGCTCCGGATTTAAAAGGAAAATGGGGAGTGTTTTTATTACCTTCGTTTGAAGAAGGAGGCAACCGTGCTTCTAACTTAGGCGGAAGCAACTATGTGATTTCAGCAACTAGTCAAAAAGCAGATGAAGCGTACAAATTTATGGAGTATTTCTCAACAACGGATAAAGTTCAAGAAGAAGCGATGAAGGGCGGATTATTCCCATCATTAAATACCGTATACTCTTCAAAATTATTCACTGCACAAGATGAGTACTTTAACAATCAGACGATTTGGAAAACATTCGCAGATGAAATGAAAGATATTAAACCGGTTAATTTTACGGGCAATTACTCAGTTGCAAACAGTGAAGCAGTCAAAGCTGTGTCAGAAGTAACAAATGGTAAGGGCGTTACAGGCTCGCTTGAAGCAGCTCAAAAACGCTTAGAAAACCGAATTCAAAAATAATCAAGAAGCATAGAAGGTGATTTCTAGAAAATTGCCTTCTATCTCTTCTTCTTGCGGTACTAGGAGGTCATCATGAAGACAAATAAATCGTTGCCTTACTTATTTATTGCTCCAGCACTTTTGCTGTTCGCGCTGTTTACAATCTACCCTATTTTTTCATCGTTTGTTCTAAGCTTTCAGAGTATGGAAGGCGGAAAGTATGTATTTACCGGGTTATCAAACTATACACGTTTGCTCGGAGATGATATTTTCTGGAAAGCGCTTGGAAATACGGGTATTATTTTAATCGTTCAAGTACCCGTTATGATTTTATTAGCGCTTGTACTAGCTAACGCTTTAAACAGTCAGCTTTTAAGACTAAAAGGTTTTTTCCGAGTTTCGTTTTTCTTGCCGGCGGTAACGTCACTAGTTGCCTACTCTATTTTGTTTTCAATCATTCTTCAAGATGAAGGAATTATGAATACTATTTTAGGATTTTTCGGTATTGATGCCATTCAGTGGTTGGGAGATCCATTTTGGGCTAAAGTCTCAATCATCGTTGCGATGACTTGGAGATGGACAGGTTATAACATGGTTATTTTTCTAGCAGCTCTTCAAAGTTTATCTCATGAAGTTTACGAAGCAGCTGATTTAGACGGAGCAAATCGTATTCAAAAGTTTTTCCACGTAACGGTTCCACAATTAAAACCCGTTATCTTGTTCGCTACTATTTTATCGACAATTGGCACGCTTCAATTGTTTGACGAACCTTTTAACTTAACAAAAGGCGGCCCTGCTGATTCCACGATGACGCTAGGCTTATATATTTATCAAAATGGCTTTAAATACTTTGATTTTGGATATGCTTCAGCCATTGCGTACGTTGTTGTATTATTAGTTGGTATTTTAACGTTCTTCCAATTTAAATTTACGGGTGATAAATCATGAGTGTATTAGAGAGAGTAGAAGCAACCGCAGTAGCTACCGTGCCTAAGGTTAAAAAGAAAAGTAACATCATGCGCAAAATAGGATTATACAGCATGCTTGGGTTGTTCACGATTATTTCTATTTTTCCTTTTTACTGGATGATTATCGGCGCTACGAATGAATCAGGAAAAATGTTTACAAACCCTCCCACGCTGAAGCCTGGCGATCAATTTATGACAAATCTACAAAATTTAAATGCTTCAATTGATTTAGGGCGCGTCTTTTTTAACTCAGTATTTGTTTCAGTCGTGTATGTGATTGTAGCTTTAATGGTCTGCTCCACAGCTGCATACGCGCTATCTAAATTTGAATTCAAAGGCCGAAACGCAATTTTCACTACGCTTTTATTGTCTATGATGATTCCATATCAAGCAACGCTCATTCCGCTTTTTCAGCTGATGTCGAATTTTAATTTGCTTGATACGTATTTTGCACTTATTGTTCCGCAGCTGTGCTTTCCGTTTGCTATCTTTTTATTACGTCAGAACTTTTTAGCTTTTCCAACGGAACTTATTGAAGCAGCTCGTTTGGACGGAGCTGGAGAGATGAGAATCTTTTTAACTATTGTGCTTCCTTCTATGAAGCCTGCTATGGCTGCAGCAGCTATTTTCTTATTTATGACACAGTGGAATAACTTTATGTGGCCTCTAGTTGCAACTACATCTAACGAAATGGCTACATTGCCAGTTGCTCTTTCAAGCTTAATTGGCTTGTCGATTATTGATTACGGTCAAGTAATGATGGGAGTAACGATTGCAACCATTCCAATCATTGTCTTCTTCCTGGCACTTCAGCGTCATTTTATTTCAGGAATGCTTGGAAGTGCAGTAAAATAAAAGCAGAAGCTCCTACTATAGGAGCTTTCTCAATGAACAGGAGGAGAGAAGATGGGAGAAATACCTGTAGGAGTTCAGCTTTATACGCTGCGCGAAGAAATGAAAAAAGACTTCAAAGGAACTCTTCAAAAAGTAGCTGCATTAGGATATCAAGGGGTAGAGTTTGCAGGGTATGAAGGATATACAGCGCAAGAAGTAAGAGCATGGTTAACGGATTTGCAGCTGAAGCCAGCTTCTAGCCATGTACCGCTTGAACAATTAGAATCTAATTTAGAGCAAGTGATTCACTTTGAACAGCAAGTTGGAAATTCACATATTGTTTGTCCTTATTTAATGCCTGAACGACAAACTGAAAAAGGATATTTCGAACTTATTGATTCTTTAAATTACATGGATACTTATTGTAAAAAAGAAGGCATGTCGTTTAGCTATCATCATCATGATTTTGAACTGAAAAAATTGTCAACTGGAAAGTCAGCTCTCCAAACCATCCTAGAAGAAACCGGGATGAACGTAGAGCTGGACATTTATTGGCTCACTAAAGCAGGCGAAGATCCAGTTGAGTGGATGAAGCACTATCGAAATCGTACGCCTTTTATCCATTTGAAAGATATGACAACAGACGGCGAGCAATTTTTTGCTCCTCTTGGTACCGGAGGAGTAGATGTAAAGGCTGTAATGCAAGAAGGACATAGAGCAGGAGTAAAATGGTGGATTGTTGAACAAGACCAATGCAAAGAAAATCCTCTTAGCAGCATAAAAAAAAGCTTAGCATATATCAAATAAAAAAAACGAACAGATGCTGTCTGTTCGTTTTTTATTGATAAGCTGGAGTCCATTCAATTTCTCCGCACTTATTCGTATAATCAATATTTACCTCAAAGTTATGTTTTTCATAAAAATGAATCAATCTTTCGAGATGATCCCAGTCGCGCTCAGCGATATCCCCTTTAATGACATGAACATTTTGATCAACCGCTACTTCTTTTAAATAATTCATACATACAGAGCCATATCCTTTGTTAGCAGGCCCTTTAATGTCACCGATAAAAATCGTGTGATTATCTTCATATACGCCGTCGATAGCAAAATCCCAAGCCCCTCTATAAGCTTTTGTGCATTCGTTTAGCATAATTTTACATGCGCTTCCGTCATTTTGTGCCGATACAATAACTAACTGATTATCTTCAGGCTGGTCGACACCAATAACTTCATACTTTTTAGCAATTTCTTTTAAATTATCCTGCATGCGAAATAGCTGAAACTCAAGATCATCAAGTGTTTCTTTTAGCTCTTCTGCATTCTGTTTTTTTTTCTGTAAGCTGAGTAAACATTTTATACTCCTTTCCGTCTGTTTTCGGTCTAAGTGCGCCTATGACAAAGAGGACACGGTGTATAAAGCGAAACTTTATTTAGCAAAGTATCTACCTTAGTAAAAATATAAAAAGGAAAGAACCTGATTTGATTGATTATTCATCAAAACGGCTGCTTTCCTTAACATTCACTTTTAAATTTTTCACAACGTGTATAAGGGTAACAAAGACTCATTAATTTTGTCAATGAGTTTGTGGGTCTATTTATAAAGAAAATAACAGGTCATTTTACTTATTGAGGAGAAAAAATAATGGGTGAAAAAAGAATCGTTTTAAAGTGAAATCATTGGAGGAAAAGTATGGTTAAAGAGTAATTACTTTTCATTTGGAAAAAACATACTTAAAAAAAGTGAGAAAATATTTCATTTACTTACAAAATATTACAGAAAAATGGATGGAGTAATATAGGGTAAGTGTTAACTATATCGAACAAAGGGTGTATAAAATGAATAAATATCAAATTGCATTGTTAGCTAATGTCCGCAAGCAGCTGCAAGAGTGGACCGATCAAAATGAAGAAATACCTCATGAAGAGGTCTATCGCTTTTTGCATTCAATTTCTGGAACGTCTGCGACCATTGGGCTGCATTATTTAGGAGATCGTTCGCGCGAATTAATGGAAGCTGTTGAAAAAAACAGAAAAAAAACTGGAATTATGCGGAGTTGAATACTTTTTTATTAGATATTATTAAAATTTCTTATCAAGATGAAATTCAATCTGCAGAAGATATAAATAAACCGATAGAAATCAGTGAACAAACAGCTAATATTTTACTTGTAGACGACGATCTTTCAATGCTGATGTATTTAAAAGAACAATTTGAAAAACAAGGCTGGTACGTATTAGCAACTGCATCTAAAGAAAAAGCCATTACGGCTTTTTACGAATTAAAGCCGGATTGCTTTGTTGTTGATGTACATATGAAAGACGGTACAGGCTTTGACATTCTGTCATTTTTGCGTGATAAAACAAAGCAAATGTTCGTCCCGATTGTCATGATGAGCGATGATAATCAAAGAGAGACGCGTTTGAAGGCTTTTAAATTAGGGGCCGATGATTTTTTTGTTAAACCTTTTGATATGGAAGAAAGTCTACTTCGAATTGGTCACCATATTGAACGAAAGCAGATGTTTAACTCCTATTTAATGTTTGATGAATTAACAGGAGCCTATAACCGAACGTATTTAAAAGAAATCTACAGTCAGCAGCTATCCAGCTACGACCGCTTAAAAGAGCCTTTTTGTTTAGCGATTTTAGATTTAGATTTCTTTAAAAGAATAAATGATCAGTATGGGCACCTTATGGGAGACCGCGTGCTGCAAGCATTTGTAGAGTATATGAAGTATGAAATTCGTCCAACAGATTACATCTTTAGATATGGAGGCGAAGAATTTATTCTTTTACTTCCAAAAACCAATATAAAAGAGGCAGAAACAGTATTAAATAGACTGTTGGATTTGTTTGTGAAAAAAGTGTTCACGCATCAAAGCAATTCGTTTTATTGCAGCTTTTCCGGCGGAGTTGTAGAAGTTCATAACACTGAATGGCCGCTCGACAAAGCTCTTCATCAAGCTGATGAAGCATTATATATAGCGAAGGAATCAGGACGTCAAAAAATTGTAGCTTCTTCTCAAAGCAAGCTGGTTAAAAAGCGAACGCTTCGTATGGCTATTATTGATGATGATTCTATCATTCGAACGATGCTGAAAGAGCTTTTAAGTAAGATTGATGTAGGAGATCGCTATGAAGTGAAAATAGAAGTGTTTAAAGATGGCATCGAATTTTTTGAGTCCCAATGGATTCATTCTAGTGATCAGTACTTTGTTATTTTAGACGGAATGATGCCTAAAATGGATGGCTTAGAAGTGCTACAAAAATTAAGACAGCATAAACGTCTCGATCAGTATACGGTTATTATGCTTACATCAAGAAACAGCGAACAAGATATTCAAAGAGCATTAGAACTTGGGGCAGACGATTACATGACAAAGCCATTTAAGTTAATGGAGCTTGAAGCGCGCGTACGTCATTTAATGAAGAAGGTGAAATAAATGGCGATGTCAATTCAAGTAGTATATGTCTTATTTGGCGCATTGCTATTGCTTTTAGTCTGTTTTCTGATTTATTTACTTATTCAAAAAGCGCGTTTAAACGCTTTTCGAGCAAAAGTAGAATTCTATAAAGATAGTATGAAAGAATCTCTTTTTATTTATTTATACAGAAAAGATGAAGAACATCGGGTAGAGCCTAAAAATAAAATAGAGCTGGCGGGTGTAGAAGAACTATTGAGCGGTTTTGCTGCAGCTGTGCAAGGCGATGAAATTCTAAATAACATCACGCTCTATGCGGAGAAGATTTTTACACCCAAATATAAAAAAGAGCTGCATCATTCTAGGTGGAGTGTCAGAATGAATGCCCTTTATGCTATTGAAGACTTTGGTCTAACTACGCTAACGGACCAATTAGTAGAAATGTATAAGAAAAAAAACAGTACAGCGGCTGAAAAAAATCAAATTTTAAAGATTTTAGTTAAGCTGAACCGTCCTGAGTTTGTTGTATACATGACGAACTCTTCTAAACCGTTGTCTGAATTTATGTACCGCTCTTTGTTTGGAACCATGAACAGTGAGCAGTTTCAGCAATTTATTAATAAATTTGAAGACCTACAAGAAGAAATTCAGCTGCCTCTTATCGATATGATCGGTATCAATCATAAGTTAGAGTATATAGATTTCTTAAAAATGCACATGAAAAGTTCATCAGAAGAACTGCGAATTCGTTCGTTGAAATCACTTAATGCGTTATCTTATCCGTTAAAAATAGAAGAGCTCACGAAACACCTTCAGTCAGCTATTTGGCAAGAAAGAATGATGGCTACGAAACTAGTAGGCAAAACGAGAGATGAGAAGGGATTGTCACTTCTTGAGCAGTCGCTAAAAGAATCTCATTTTCTTGTGCGTTCGAATGCTGCTCAGTCAATGATGAAAATCCCAACAGGTAAAGAATACTTAGTTCATGTATACAAAACGACTGATGACAAGTTTTCAAAAGATATGGCAGCAGAATGGCTTGAAAAAGGAGGAGTTACGGTTGTGGAATAGTATTTGGCATCTTTTATTGTCCATTTGCGGATGGGCTGTATTTGCTTATATGATTTTTGTGCTTTGTTTTTATTTTATGATGTTTATCATCTCTGCTTTTCAACTGCGAAAGCAATATCAATTAAATGATGAAGAACCTTATGAAGATTTGCTTACGGTTAGCTATACAACACCGTTATCTATATTAGTTCCAGCTTATAACGAATCTGTCGGGATTATTGGAAGCGTGCGTTCGCTGCTTGGAATTGAATATCCGGAATATGAAGTCATTGTAGTAAACGACGGATCTTCGGATGATACGTTAGAAAAGCTAATCGAGGAGTTTTCTCTTGTGAAAATGAATCGAGTTGTGAGAAAGCAAGTAGAGACGAAAGAAGTAAAAGCTGTATATCGTTCTAAATTATACGATTATTTATATGTAGTCGATAAACAAAATGGGGGAAAGTCAGATGCATTAAATGCAGGAATTAATTTATCCAACTATCCTTATTTTTGTTCGATCGATGGCGATTCAGTGTTAGAAAGAGACGCTTTTTTAAAAGTTATGAAGCCAATTATTGATTCAGACGGAGAAGTAATTGCTTCAGGGGGAAGTATTCGAATTGCAAACGGATGTAAAATCGAAAACGGCGCCGTTGTATCAATTGGTCTTGATACGCAGCCGCTTGTTGTGATGCAGATTATTGAATATTTACGTGCCTTTCTTATGGGGCGCATTGGTCTCAGTCGCCATAATTTATTACTTATTGTGTCAGGAGCATTTGGCGTATTTTCTAAACGCTGGGTGATTGAAGCTGGGGGTTATTCTCATACAGTCGGCGAAGACATGGAGCTTGTTGTTCGCCTGCACCGACTGATTAAACAGAAAAAAACCAACAATCAAATTGTTTATATTCCAGATCCCGTATGCTGGACAGAGGCACCCGATGAAATCAAATATTTGCGAAGACAGCGGAACCGCTGGCACCGCGGTTTATTTGATAGTCTTTGGAAGCATAAAGAGATGCTGTTTAATCCGAAATACGGAAGTATCGGAATGATTTCTATGCCTTATTTTGTGTTTATTGAACTAATCGGGCCGGTCATGGAAATGTTAGGCTATTTGTTTATTGTTATTTCTCTAGTTGTAGGCGGGATTTATGTAGAATTTGCTTATTTGCTTTTTCTCTTGATGGTTGTATATGGTTCTCTTTATTCGATGGCGGCCGTTTTGCTAGAAGAGTGGAGCCTTCGCAAATATCCAAGAGTATCCGATATTGCTAAGCTATTTGTCTTTTCCCTGACTGAATCCTTTTGGTATCGCCCTCTAACTGTTATATGGCGCTGTCATGGATTGTTGGATGTTATTCGCAATAAAAAAGGCTGGGGAGACATGCAGCGAAAAGGAGTTTCACAATGAAAAAATGGTTGTTAATTGGCGGCATTATTTTGGTTATGGCAGTAACGGCTTCTCCATTTCTTATTTGGCAGCTAAAGAAACCAACTGATTCGAATATGCTTGTCATTGATAAAACAGTGCCGGATCAAACGTTTCGAGAGCATCAAGGTTTAATGTGGATGCTGAATCAAGCGAAAGTACGTAAAGAGGGGAAGCCTTATAAAATCTCAAAAGATTATGCAGGGTTTTACCCAAAAGGAGATAAAACATACAGCATTAAATCTCTGCCAACAACAAACTCTGCAGATATGATTTATATCACGGACACGTATGGCGTATACAAAGAAGATTTAGGCGTAAAAGCTAAAAGAGGAGATCGCTCTCAATTGGTGTATGGAGGCATGACTTCTGAAGACGTGAGCTACGTTAAGAAAGCGCTGAATGGACGTACAAAAACGCTGATTGGAGAGTTTAATACATTTGGAAGCCCTACTTCTTTAGACATTCGCAAAGAACTGTATGAATTGTACAATGTTACGTGGTCCGGCTGGATTGGTCGCTATTTTGAGGAATTCGGCAGTGAAGAAGTTCCTGCTTGGGTGAAAAGTGCTTACAAAAAGCAGTACAACAAGGAGTGGAGCCTTACAGGAAAAGGCTTATTATTCTTTAATGAATCCAATAAGCTCGTTATTATAACGGAAAAAGAATTAAAAGAAAATCCAGTATGGTTTCAATATACAAAACAAGGAAAGAAAACATTGAATTTACAGGATGAATCTGCTTATCAATATTGGTTTGACGTAATTACACCCCAGCAAAAAAGTGATGTGCAGGCTCAGTTTGTCTTTCACTTGGATTCTGAAGGAAAAAACAAGCTAAAGGAAAATGGTATTCCTTTGTCCATACCAGCAGTCGTTCATCATAATAAAGAGCGATATGATACCTATTACTTTGCAGGAGATTTTGCAGATCAAGGAGAAGTACCTTCCATTTATCAAACCTCTTTTTACCCGGTGTGGAAGAAATGGACAGAGAAAATCGGAAAAGAAGATGAGGCTTCTTTTTACTGGACTGTTTACCTGCCTCTTATGAATAAGATCATAGATCAACAGCAAAATGAATCTCAGCCTGCTTCTGTTACTTTTAATGAAAATATGGAAATCTATGAAGATGCTGACCGTAAAGTAGCAGGGAAAGTAGGAAAAGATTATTTGCAAGTTTATCAAAATGGCAAGTGGCAAGATTTGCTGATTAAAGGAGTAAATATGGGCATTAGTAAGCCAGGACATTTCCTTAGTGAGACTGCTATTTCGAAAGAAGAATATTTGCGCTGGTTTAAAGAAATTGGAAAGATGAATGCAAACTCAATCCGCGTATACACCATTCATCCTCCCGCCTTTTATGAAGCGCTTGCTGAGTATAATCAAAAAGCCGAAGAACCCATTTATCTTTTTCATGGGGTATGGGTGAATGAAGAAGTTTTCTATGATTCACAAGATGCTTTTGCAAAGGAAAATACAAAAGAATTTGAAGCTGAAATGAAAAGGATTGTAAACGTTATTCACGGAAATGCAACACTGCCAAAACGGACGGGACATGCTAGCGGAACGTATACAGCAGACGTTTCTCCTTACGTTTTGGGCTGGATTATAGGAGTTGAATGGGATCCCACGGTAGCTCTTTCGACAAATGAAAAACATAAAGGAATGAAAGATTTTAAAGGGCAGTATATCTATACCGAAAAAGGCAACCCCTTTGAAATATGGCTTGCTCAGCTTATGGAAAAAACAATTTCCTATGAGCAGGATAAATATGATTGGCAGCGGCCTATGAGCTTTACGAACTGGGTCACGACGGATTTGCTGAATCATCCATATGAGCCTTCTGAAGACGAAGATAAAGTGTCTGTTAATCCTAATTTAATTCACACAACTAAAAAATTTGAGCCGGGATTATTTGCCTCTTATCATATTTATCCGTACTATCCTGATTTCTTAAGCTATGAACCTCGTTATCTCGCTTATCAAGATCATCGAGGAGAGAAAAATAACTATGCAGGCTATTTGCAAAATATGAAAGAAGTTCATCATATGCCCGTTCTTATTGCAGAATTCGGTATCCCTGCTTCACGAGGATTGACCCATAGAAACGTATACGGGTGGGATCAAGGCTTTCATACGGAACAAGAACAAGGAAAGATTCTTTCACGCTTATACGAAGACATTGTTGATGAAAAAATGGCTGGCGGTATGGTCTTTACATGGCAAGATGAATGGTTCAAGCGAACGTGGAATACGATGGAGTACGACAATCCGAACCGCAGGCCATTTTGGACTGCTGAGTTTTGATCCAGGAACGAAGCTAAAAGTCAAAGTAGACGGTAAATCAGATGATTGGAAAAAGCTGAACAGCAAGTCGGTATATAAGCCGTCTAAGAAGTTAAAAGCATTGAACATTACAAGTGATGAAGGTTATCTATATCTACACGTGAGTGCAAAAGAACTGGAAGATCAAAAGCTTTATCTCTTGTTTAACACGATTAACAATCAGGGACAGTCAAAGATTCCTCAAATTCCTTCCTTAAAAACAAAAGGAATTGATTTTGTAGCAGAATTAAACGGGAAAGAAGACAGTCATTTATGGACAGACAGCTATTACGATACGTATTATTTTTCATATGCTCATCAGCTTCAAATGATCCCCGCGGTAAAAGGAACCGATACAAAAGACAACGGCATGTTTAATCCAATCAGGCTCGCCCTTAACAAAGAGTTAGCGATTGGAGAGGGGAAAAACAAGAGAACCATTCCTTTTGACGCCTATGAAACTGGGAAGCTCCAAGAAGGAAACAGCGATCCTAACTCTTCTTCATTTGATTCGCTTGCTGATTTTAAAGTGAATGAATTAAATGGAATTGCTGAACTTCGCATTCCTTGGGCGCTTTTAAACGTAAAAGACCCGAGTCAAAAAGAAATAATGGGAGATATTTGGTCCAAAAAAGGATTAGAATACAGCAAGAAAATAAAAGGAATTCAAGTAGGAGTCGTAGCTGTTAATAAGAAGAGCAATGACGTGGAAGATACGTTTCCGACTCAGAAAAAAGGAGAACTTTTATTAAAAGATTTTTACTTATACAATTGGAAAAATTGGGAGTATCCAACTTTTCACGAACGAATAAAGCCGTCCTACTTCATATTGCAAAAAACGTATGGACGACTACAAGCGGAGGAATAACAATGGCGAAAATTTTATTAGCGGAAGATGAAGAAGTGCTTCGTATGTTAGTGGTAGATACGCTTGAAGATGAAGGACATGAAGTGACGGAAGCAGAAAATGGCGAAGAAGCTTTGGAATTTATTAAAGAACGTGATTTTGACTTAATTATTTTGGATTATATGATGCCCGTGTTCACTGGGCTTGAAGTCATTCAGCAGCTGAAAGAAATGAAAGATAAGCGCCATACAAAAGTATTGATGCTTTCAGCTAAGAGTCAAGCTGCTGATCAAAGCCGAGTGTTAGAAGCAGGGGCTGCGTATTTTATGTCTAAGCCATTTAGTCCCCTATTACTAGCCGAACGTGTCGAGGGAATTTTAGATGAACAATAAACTAAAACGAAAAAGTATCTCAACCCAGTTCATCCTCTTAGCAAGTATCCTTTTACTTGCTTTTGCGGCGGGTTCAACTGTACTTGTTGTACGGCAAAAAGAAATTACAGCTGATTATGCCCAGTACAGGGCACAAGTACGAGAAAAGGCACAGCTGCTATCTACAATTGATAAATCAATGAACAAGGCTTTTTTGCAGGCTCGTGGGTTTATTGCGTTTGATTCAGAGGATATGTATAACGAGGCTGCAAGTCAGCAAAAAATTATCGAAGAAAATCTTGACCGACTTTCAGGTCTAGCCGCAGATAGACGTGAGCGTACGTTTGTAAATGAAGCGACGGTGATGCTAAACACGTATTTTAATCAAACGCTTCCTTATTTTAAAGATATTTACGACAAAAAAGGTATTGAAGGAGTCCGCTCTAGTCCTGAGCGGAAGGCTGCTTCTAAATCAATAGAACAAATGCAAAAAGAACTTGATGACTACCAAAATGAATTAACTAAAGACTTAAATACACAGTACGATGATACGTCGAGTGACATGCAGAAAAGTCAAACGTTCTTTATTTTATTTTTAGCGTTTACAGTAGTCATTTTATTATTGCTTACACGGGTACTGCTAAATAAGTTTGTAAAGCCACTGAGTCAGCTCGCATATACGGCAAGCGAAATTGCTGCGGGAAAAGAAATGCCTATGACATTTGATGAACATAGAAGAGATGAAATTGGCATGCTATCTCAAGCCTTTTACAGAATGGTATCGACTTTGCAAAATAATGAACAGGAGTTAACGGCTCAAAATGAGGAGCTGATTGCACAGCAAGATGAATTGCACAGTCAGCAAGATGAACTTCAGCACGCATTAGAATTGACAAAGGAACGAGAAGGGGAGTTAGAATTGCGCAATTTATTTGTGCATGGACTAACAAATTCTCTTCACAAGCAAGAAGTTCTCACGAGTGCTGTCACAAACATGAGCCGGGTGATGAAAGCTGATCACGGGTTTATTATGCTAGCCGATGAAAAGACACATGCTTCATTTGGTCTATCTTCATCAAGTGTTCAACAGATGGTGGCAAATCTTCATAATAATTACGTTGATCATGTGCAAAAGACGAAAAAATGTATGGTAGTAAAAAGAGAGTGTATAGAACATGAGCGCCTATATCATCAGCAAACGTTTTATTTGTATGATGTTATCGTACCGGTGCTGTCTTCACAGGGAGATATGCTAGCCTATATGTTTTACAGCCGCTACGCGGATGAATACACAGACCATGAATTACAGACATTTGAAATACTGGCCAAACAAATCACGATTGCTCTTGAAAAAATTTATATTTATGAAGAGTCTGAGCATGACCGATTGCTATCTCAAGATATTTTAAATTCGATTCAAGAAGGAATGCAGCTTGTAGATACAAGCGGTACGATTCTACAAGTGAATACGAAGATTAGCGAATTGTTTCAATATGAGCATCAAAGCGGGCTTCTTCAGCTCTCTCGCGATCAATGGATAGATGCTCTCTCTCAAAAAGTCGAAAATATACAGCAGCTGAGACAATACGTTGAAGCCATTTGTAAGGGAGAGCAAGTAGAAAAGTCTTTTGTTTATTACCTGCACACGGATGGTAAGCGAAAAGTTATAAAAGTTTATAGCGAATACGTGTATCGAAACCGTCAGATGTTTGGCGTATTGTTCGTTCATCGTGATATTACGAAAGAATTTGAAGTTGATCAGATGAAGTCGGAATTTGTAAGCACTGTGAGTCACGAGCTGCGCACACCTTTAGCAAGCGTATTAGGGTTCACTGAGCTTATGCTAAACAAAACATTAAAAGAAGAAAGACAGAAGAAGTATTTAACTACTATTTATCAGGAAGCACAGCGGTTAACGTCTTTAATCAACGATTTTCTGGACGTCCAAAGAATGGAAGCGGGGAAACAAACCTACGATAAAAAGTATCAAGACATTCTGCCGCTTATTAAGCAGGTGATTGAGGTCCAGAAAATACAAACAAATAAGCATGAATTTGATATGATTTCTGATCAAGAGCATTTTACAGTAATGGGAGATAAAGATAAGCTGCTGCAATTGTTTAATAATGTAATTAGCAATGCAGTGAAATATTCGCCCGATGGAGGGAACGTTACAGTTAAAGTGTATCAAAGGGAACACGCTGTTTATATTGATATTCAAGATGAAGGAATTGGTATACCAAGTGAAGCGCTAGGTCAATTGTTTACCAAATTCTACAGAGTAGATAACTCCGATATGCGCAAAATTGGCGGAACGGGTCTAGGATTAGCAATTGTAAAAGAAATTGTAAAAGCTCATGGCGGAGACATTACTGTACAATCGGAATGGAAAAAAGGAACAACATTCACGGTTGTTCTGCCTCTTCTATATGAAGTTCAGTACGATGAAGAGATGATAAATACAAATGATAACCGTAAAAGCGTAGTGATTGTAGAAGATGATAAAAGTTTAGCGACGCTTTTACAGGTAGAATTAAAAGAAAGCGGTTTTCACGTTCGGTATTTTAACAACGGAGAAGACGCATTAAACTCTATTCATCAGCAAAAGCCTGAAGTGGTTGTTCTAGATATTATGTTAGGAGAAAATAAGTTAGACGGCTGGGATGTTTTAAGACATCTCAAAGAAAATACAGAGACAGAAAAAATTCCTATCTTAATCTCATCTGCTTTAGACGAAAGAAGCAAAGGGTTAGAGCTTGGAGTGTGTGAGTTTCTGATTAAACCTTATCAGCCTAGTAAATTATCCAAAACGATTCTCCAGCTGCTCTTGAAAAAACAAGAGCATGAAGGAGAAATTATGATTCCATCAGATAAGGAAGAGTAGAAATTTGGTGAGGCTTCGTTATATTTACGGAGCCTCATTAAACGAAAAGAAAATTAGCAAAGTAATATAAAAAAAGTTGAAAACGCTATCAAAATGTGGTTTTATAGAAAGTAGGCATAACATGATGACCTTAGAATTACCTTTTTCCACCTCCTTACATGCGTAAGGAGGCTTTTTTTGTATAAATATAGTAAGATAAGATAACAAAACCTGATGCAGAATCGTTCATTGAATTTCAGCTAGTTAAGAAACTGCTCAAGAAAGTTTGATAGTGAAAGGCGTGAAGCTCTGGAGATTATTTCACAAAGGGAGGATAGTCTACCCAAGAAGTGAAGGTAGTTCAATTTTTATAATCATAGTATAATAAAAAATACGGTTATAAAAGCTGTGTTTGTTATACATCTTTTATATAGAAGGTAAGATTGAATTTTATATTTTCTTAAAGGAGGTCTTTCCTTGGATATTGCGTATATAATTGCTGAAGAAAGAATCAGACAAGCAATAAAAGACGGTGACTTTGATAAGCTGCCTGGGGAAGGCAAACCATTAAAGTTAGAGGATTTATCACATATACCTGAAGAAATGCGCCAAGCGTATAGGATATTAAAAAATGCAAACATGATAACGGATGAACAAGAGCTGAAACGAGATATGGCTACAATAGAAGAATTGATTTCTATATGCACGGATGCTAATGAAGAACAAAGGCTAACCGAGATGCTTACGGAAAAGCGTTTGCGCTTTGAGCAGCTCGTTGACAAGAAAAAGATGACAAGTTCTGCAGCTTACAGGACGTATCAGAATAAAATTTACTCCAAATTTTTTTATTAATGAGTGTAATGGACAAGACGATCGGAGGGTGAGAACTTGCGGCTGTTAATTTTATTGATTAGTATCATACTATTTATTTCGCTTTGTTTTTATATTTTTGCTCCACAAATAAAACGAGGTGCCCAATCGAAAAATGTGCCGGTTTTATTTATTCATGGCTATTTAGGCAGTCAAAAAAGCTTAGGGAAAATGATTAAACGATTTGAACAAAACGGATGGGGAACTAAAGTAGCTTACTGCGTTGTTCAAAAAGATGGAGCTATTCAGTGGAAGCATATTATGAAAGCAAAAGAGGGAAAACTTCCGCTTATTCATATCGTCTTTAAAAAGCCAGATGCCAGTATTGCTCAGCAGCAAAAATGGATTGAAGCTATTATGCAAGATGTACGTGATACATATAAAGCATCTTCTGTTGATTTAGTTGGACATAGTATGGGAGGAGTAACAGCAGCAGCTGTTAGTTTGTCTAACCCTCAATATATTCAAAAGTTAGTTACGTTAGGATCGCCAATTCAAGGATTAGATTATCAGGAATTAATGGAGATGTACCCTCATGCACGCAATCATATTGAATCTATGGGTGCTCGTGATTTAGCTTTTCACTCTATAGCGTTAAACAAGCTGTACGAAAGTCGTCAAGATTTCTCAAAAGAAATCGACGTTTTTTCAGGAGCAGGAGACGTGGGAGATAAGACAGATGGAGTGGTAACAGTAGAAAGTGCTTACGGACTGCAAGAGTTTACCGAACACATTCATCTCCAAACGTTTCATGAAGCACATTCGGATTTACATGAAAGCTCAGAGGTTGATAAAGCTGTCTATCAATTTTTAAAACGGGATTAAAGGGGGATTACGATGCTTTACTTAATTAGACACGGCCAAACAGATTGGAATAAAAACAAACTTATTCAAGGGCATGCTGATATTCCGCTCAACGAAGCGGGAAAGCAACAAGCTAAACGCGTAGCGGAACGTTTTCGAGATATCCATATTGATATAATCTATACAAGCGATTTGCTTCGTGCGCAGGAGACGGCTAGGGAAATTGCAGCAGCTGCTAAAGTAGAGAAAGTCGAGGTTTGTGAGCAGCTACGTGAGCGCTCTTTTGGAGAACTAGAATCAAAGAACGTAGAAGTTCTGCATGAGCTTGTGCCAAACTATGCAACAAATTGGGGAGAAGAACCTTTATATAATATCGAAACACTCGAAGCCGCTCAAGAACGGATGGTTCGGCGGTTAACGGAAATTATGAAGAAGTCTATCGGAAAGAAAGTAGCAGTTGTTAGTCACGGGGCGGCAATTAATACATTCATTCATCATGTAACAAGCGGAGAACAAGGAACAGGGGCTACTATTTTACAAAATACATCGATTACAACTTTTGCTTATGAAAGTGGAAAATGGCGCCTTGAAACGATCAATGATGCCAAACATCTTGAATAAATATACTTAAAGAGGCTGTGACAGTAGTATTTTAGTTGAGGGAAGATCCGAACGATTAATCGTTCGGATTTTTTTATGGTGATGGTGAACCTGGGTTTCATATATGTAAGTACTTCTAGCTGTTGATTGGAGGGCAAGGTGAAGACTCCTGAGGGAAAAGCGGAAGGGATGAGACCCCGCATATTAATTTTATATATAAATATTTATACAATTGATTTTAATAAAAATACATAGTAAAATAAGTTTTATTACTATTCTATTAAAGTGTTTAGTATAACTGAATTTCCTAATATTGTTTAATAAGTAACCATATTTCGGAATAAGATTAATTGATTTGTATAATTTCAAGGAGGATGTAGTATGTCAAAAGATTGGAGTCACTTATTTGAAAGAATGCCTGAATTGCTAGCACCGACGATGGCTAAAGACCATCCGAATTTGCCCGTTTTGAAAGAAGAAGGATGCTATTATTATGGATTGGATGGTAAAGAATATCTCGATTTTACTTCCGGAATCGCTACGACAAATGTAGGACACAGACATCCGAAAGTAGTAAAAGCAATCAAAGACGGAGCAGATCAATTATTGCACGGTCCTTCAGGTGTTATTATGTACGAATCGATATTAAAGTTAGCCGATGAGTTAGGAAAAGTAACGCCGGGCAATTTAGACTGCTTTTTCTTTGGAAATAGTGGCACCGAAGCAATTGAAGGAGCCTTGAAATTAGCGAGACATGTCACAAAGCGTCCGTATGTTATTTCTTTTTTAGGGGGTTTTCATGGCCGCTCGATGGGAGCTTTAAGTGTTACAACCTCGAAAAGCAAATATAGACAATTTCAGCAGCCTTCGGGACTGACGTATCAAATTCCATATGCCAATCCAAAAGAGTGCCCTGCGGAGCTAGACAGCGATGTGTACTTTACTGAAAAGCTTGAAAAAGATTTTGAAATACTCTTTAAGCACCAAGTCACGCCTGAAGAAGTGGCTGCTGTTATTTTGGAACCAGTATTAGGAGAAGGCGGCTATATTATTCCTCCGAAAAGTTGGATGAAGAAGTTAAGAGAGATTTGTGATCGTCACGGAATATTACTTATTTTCGATGAAGTGCAAACAGGGTTTGGCCGTACCGGCGAATGGTTTGCTGGACAAACGTTTGATGTCGTGCCAGATATTATGGCTATAGCAAAAGGAATTGCTTCTGGAATTCCGCTTAGTGCAACGGTAGCCTCTCAAGAATTAATGAAGCAGTGGCCCCTTGGCACACATAGTACAACATTTGGAGGAAATCCTATTGGATGTTCAGCAGCCCTTGCAACTCTTGAAGTGATGAAAGAAGAACAACTGCTGGATAACACGAAAAAAATGGGCGCTTATGCGTTAGAAAAGCTGCATCTTTTAAAGGGCAAACATTCAATTATTGGGGATATCCGTGGTTTAGGACTTATGATTGGAATTGAAATTGTTAATCCGGATACGGGAGAAGGCGATGGAGACGCCTTATTCGAGATTTTGGACTTAGCTTTAGAAAAAGGCGTGTTATTTTATTTTTGCGGAAATGCAAGTGAAGTTATTCGCATGGTACCTCCGCTTACTGTAACAAAAGAACAGATAGATGACGGCATTCGCATGCTAGATGAGGCTCTCACTTCTTTTGAGAAAAAGTCAGCTGTAAAAGCGTGATAAAAAAATTATATATTTGTAACCTAGTTGTCATAGTAATGGTAGCGATATCATAGTTTTAGAGGGAAAACAATTTTCTGAAAAGTAGTTGACATCTGTTTGTGCAGCATGTAACATAATATTTATCTTATCAACAATTATCAACAAAATTCGACAAACTTCTTATCAAGAGAGGTGGAGGGATAGGCCCTGTGAAACCTCGGCAACGGACTTTATAGAACCGTGCCAACTCCCACAAGCAGTGCTTGAAAGATAAGAAGAGACCAGGCTTACTAACAATTGTGATCCCAACCTCTTCTTACAGGCACTTAGACACTGTAAGTGGAGGTTTTAATTTTATGACAAGAATATGACATTTAGATAAAAAACAGCAGGCGAAATTACCTGCTGTTTTTATATGCTGTAAAATGATAAATAACCTACCAGAATTCCTAGTAAAAGTACTCCAATCGTAATATCAACAATCCACCACATCATTTTTTTCATTATTTATTCCTCTTTATTAATTAACTGTAGCTGTTGATCCGCCTGAAGCGCCGGAAGCTGTACCGTAAGCAGTTTGTCTTTTGATTCCAGCATTTTTAGCTGCAATTTTCCACTGCCAGTCAATTCGCCCGTAGGCTCGATTATTTTGCACCCAAGATTTTGAGCTCTTTTTTGAAATAGACACAAGGGGGTTTACATTTTTCGTGACGACGCCTCGTACACTTTTGACTGAAGTCACCGATGAGTTTTTCGTGTAATAGTCTACATACACCGTTAGTTTTGTTGTTGTAAATCCAGCCGCTTTATAAGAAGCCGTATAAGCTGCTGTTTTGAATAAAGGTGAAGCCGTTCTTGCTCCGTATGCTGCTGTACTTGCAGCTTCGACCGTGCCGCTAGTCTCTTCAATATCCATTTTTAACAGAGATGGATCCTTTAGTGATTGTACAACTTTTTGTTTTTGTTGACGCGACAGTTTTGAAAATTCATACAGTGAACTTTTATCACTTTGCGCTTTCAAGAACTGCGTGTAAGAAGCAACCGTTAAATGTGCAGGTTTTTCACTAGCCATAACAGAGTTTGGTACGACTAATAGACATAATAACGCACTTATCAGGAAAAAAGAAAAAAAAGTTCTTTTTGTAGCCATATTTATATAAATCCTTTCTAGTATTCTATCTTTATAAATAGATAAGAAGTAATTTATCGTTTTGAAGAAGGACTGTGTGCTGACATATTAACTGTCATCACGACACGAGCTTGCTGTACAGATTTCATAAAACATTCGTATAGAGAAGCGAATACTTTGTCTACATCTCCTTCTAAAGCTGTTGCAAAAGGCACGGTTTCGGCAAATACTCCCTGTTGTTTAACTGCGCCAATTCCGCTTTTGATGATGTCTACATAATGCGGCGTATCTAATGGATACAAAGAAAATTGAGTGGATACAGGGAACGAAGCACAAAGCTGTTGGTTTGAAGACATGTTTTCTTTTGATTTTATTTTTCTTTCTTCGAAATATTCTTCGTGCTGCCCTGTTGAAAACGTGGCATTCAGCACAATATGCTTTCCTGATTTTCCAGCACTTTTATAAACGGCTTGCACAACTTCAAATACGTCTTTGGCAGTTCCTTCAATAAACGTACTAACACGGTCCGTTTTTCGCTGAACTTTAGACATATCCACTTCGTTTAGTGCGCCTAAAATAATATCGATAAAGTTATCACTCATAACGGAAAGCGTAAAACGGCAGCCAACATTTATTTTTTCCAAGTTAATCACCCCTAAAATATAGATTTGTAGTTTTTTAATCATACAAATCATAAAATAACTTTTCTGTTTTGTATAGAAACAGAAGATAGATTCTTTATTTTTAGGAAATATTACATAGAAGAAACGAAAATAAATTGCATAACATGAAAAATAAGGGTGTTAAGAAAAGTCACATAATAAAAAAGAATAAAAAAACAATGTTAGAACTTCTGACAAAAAACTGGTATATAGACTGAAAACACCATATTATAAATACAAGATCACATTATTCTCCTGCGATTTCGTATAACCTCTTGAAAAAGGGACTTGGGATTTTATCATAAATCCAACCTCCTAGCTGTATAATCAGCTAGGAATTTTTTTTACCCAAACTCTCTATCGCGCATGAGGTTCCCTACACTTATTCAACTCAGAGCATGCACCATATATATTTAAGACCAGTGTAAGAAAGATTGCTTGAAGATGTTAGTGTTCGGCTTGAGCTAGAAATAGATAGATGTTACGAAAGAGGGGAAAGAAGGTATGACGCACACATTAATTAAAAATGCAGAGATTATTACGATGAATGAGAAGAATGATATTATTTACGGTGACCTTTATATTGTTGGAAATCGTATTGCAGCCATCGGGAAAAACCTGCATCCGGAAAAGGTAGATAAAGTCATTGACGCAGCAAATAAAACGATTGTGCCGGGCTTTATACATACTCATATTCATTTATGTCAAACGCTTTTTAGAGGGCAAGCAGATGATTTAGAGCTGCTAGACTGGCTAAAGAAGAAAATATGGCCGCTTGAAGCTTCACATGATGAAGAATCTATCTATTATTCAGCGCTGTTAGGGATCGGCGAACTCATTCAAAGCGGGACTACAACAATTGTAGATATGGAAACTGTTCATCATACGGACTCTGCTTTTCAAGCTATATCTCAAAGTGGAATCCGAGCTCTTGCAGGAAAAGTAATGATGGATAAAAAAGGCGATGATCTGCCAAAAGCTCTGCAGGAGACAACGGCTGACTCGATCAAAGAAAGTGTAGAGATGCTTGAAAAATGGCATAATTCAAATAACGGTCGTATTCGATACGCATTCTCCCCAAGATTTGTGCTGTCGTGTACGGAAGATTTGCTGCGTGAAGTGAGCCATTTATCAGCTGCATATAATGTCCATGTACATACTCATGCTTCTGAGAATCAAGAAGAAATTCGCATCGTAGAAGCTGAAACGGGTATGAGAAATATCATGTACTTAGATCATTTAGGGTTAGCCAATGAGCGCCTTATTTTAGCGCACTGTGTGTGGCTAAATGATCAAGAAAAGCAAATTATTAAGAATCAAGGAGTAAAAGTTAGTCATTGCCCAGGCTCAAACTTAAAACTTGCATCGGGAATCGCAGATGTGCCCGGTTTATTAGAGCAAGGTGTATTTTTAAGTCTTGGCGCTGACGGTGCTCCTTGTAATAATAATTTGGATATGTTCAACGAAATGAGGCTGGCCGCTACGATTCATAAACCCTCGTACGGACCAACGGCCATGAATGCAAAGCACGTGCTAGAAATGGCTACAATCGGCGGAGCGAAAGCAGTTGGGCTTGAAAAAGAAATTGGAAGTTTAGAGGTCGGGAAAAAAGCGGATCTTGCTATTTTAAATTTAAATCAGCTTCATACCTTTCCATCTTACGGCGTAGACCCTATTTCTAGAATTGTGTATTCAGCAACGCGAGGAGATGTAGAACTAACGATGGTTGATGGAGAAATTGTGATGGAAAATCGCGTATTAAAAACAATTGACCAAGGAATTGTATTGAAAGAAGCAAATCATTCGATTGATCGTCTTTTAAAAAGAATCCCGCTTTTAATTTCATAATCATGGATGTAAAACAAAGAAAAGGCTGGGATAAAAGTATTTTAGTTGAAGTAAAACTCGAATTATTGGTTAATAATTCGAGTTTTTTGTTGTCATGATGAACGTGGGTTTAATCTCTTTTTTGTATAAATGATTAAAAAGAGCACTCTTGCCACAGACTAAAGGGATAGAAGGAATAAATTTTCAAAATTCCAAACTAACGGAAGATAAAAATTTTTATAATGATAGCGTTTTCTACCTTTGCATATCTACAAATTAAGACTATAATAGGACAAAAGATTTTACTTTGCAACGTAAAATCCTCCTAAATCGTGTCCTTTTTAGGACATTTGAATAGGTAGGATTTTTTATTTTTTTTAGAAGTAGGGAGGCGCGCGTGTTGGAGCGTAACGGAATATTAGAGCGCTTGTTTAAACTATCAGAGCGCAACACAACACCAAAACAAGAAATACTAGCAGGACTTACAACTTTTATGACGGTCAGTTATATGGTAATCGTCAACCCCATTATCATGTCTGACGCGGGTATCCCCCGTGAAGCGGCTCTTGCAGCTACCATTTACGCCATTGTATTTAGTACGTTATTGATGGCTCTATGGGCAAATTTCCCGATTGTAACCGGTCCAGGGATGGGTTTAAATGCGTTTTTTACGTATTCAGTAGTATTAGGGCAAGGATTGTCATGGCAAACGGCACTTGGAGCAGTTTTTATATCCGGGGTCTTATTTTTTGTTTTAACGGTAACAGGAATACGCGGAAAGATTATTGATGCCATTCCGAACGTACTAAAGTCTTCCATAGCAGTTGGAATTGGTCTTTTTGTTGCGTTTATCGGTTTGAAAAACGCTGGATTAGTTGTGGCAAACGAGTCTACTTTTGTAGGGCTTGGAAATGTCATGGATAAAGGTCCCTTACTGGCTATTTTTGGGCTGATATTAGCAGCTGTACTGATGGCTAAAAATGTAAAAGGCGCTCTCATTATAAGTATTTTTGCTACGACAATATTAGCGATGATTGTAGGAGTACAAGCAGTTCCTCATTCCCTGAAAGACGTCTTTTCAGCTACGCCGCCAAGCGTCGGAGAAACATTTTTTCAAATGGATTTAAAGGGCGCAGTTGCCTACGGCATTTTTTCAGTTGTATTTTCTTTCACCATCGTAGAATTATTTGATACGCTAGCGACATTGATTGGACTATCTAAAAAAGCAAACTTAGTAGATAAAAACGGTAAAATTCCAGGTTTAAATCGCGCGCTTGCAGCGGATTCAATCGGTACAATGGCGAGTGCTATTTTTGGAAGTACTGCGTTAAATACGTATATTGAAAATGCAACAGGTATTGCAGAAGGAGGGCGTACCGGCTTAAAGGCATTAACGGTTGCCATCTTATTTATATTTACCTTGTTTTTCGCACCGCTTATTCAATTTATTCCAAGCGTTGCTACTGCTCCAGCACTCATTATTATTGGTTCGCTTATGCTAAGTGACATTAAAAACGTTAACTTCGACGATTTTACTGAAGTTGTTCCCGCTTTCTTAACAATTGTCATGATGCCGTTAACCTACAGCATTGCAGAAGGTTTAGCATTCGGCTTCATTTCATACACAGCGATTAAACTGTTTACAGGACGCCATCGCGAAATTCATTGGATGATGTATGTGATTACCATTGCCTTTTTTGTCAATTTTTATATGAGTTCGCATTAGGAAAAAAAGACGTAGCCCCACACTACGTCTTTTTTTGTTACTGAGTCCTTGTCAGAGAACATCGTGAAAGGATGAAGCTTTTCTTTTATTTTAGATAATTGTAAAATAATCATAAAAGGTGCGTTATAAAGGGTTGGTGGAATAAATTGAAACAAAGTAAACGCAAACGTGTAACCTTACAACAAGTGGCAGAACACGCGGGAGTATCTCGAGCTACCGCTTCGCTTATTGTGCGAAATAGTCCAAGTGTTTCTGAAAAAACAAGGAAAAAAGTTCTAGCTTCGATGAAAGAGTTAGGATACGTATATGACCGTATTGCAGCAAATTTAAGATCTCAAACTTCATCAACAATCGGAGTTATTATTACGGATATATCTAATACGTTTTTTACAGAATTGTTAATTGGAGTACACGAGGAGCTCGAGAAAGACGGATATACGGTGTTTTTAGGTACGACGTTTGATTCGGATAATCGACAGGATCAGCTGCTTTCTACGATGCTAGAGCATCGGGTAGGAGGCATTATTTTATGTCCTGTTGCGGGTACATCGGAAGATACGATAAGAAAAATTCAGCATTTAGATGTTCCTTCAGTACTAGCAGTAAGGGAATTGCCTGAGGTGGAGTCAGATTATGTAGGGGTAGATTATAGATTAGGCGTTCAAAAAGCGGTTCAACACTTACTTGAACAGGGACACAAAAGAATCGCATTTTTAGGAGGAACAACCGGTTCTACAACGTGGAAAGAAAGAATGGAAGGTTACCGTTCGGCGCTAAAGAACGCAGGAATTTCTATCGATGAAGAGCTTGTTATTCCGAGCGGTCCGACAAGAAGCGGCGGTGTAGAAGCTGCACGTCAAGTGTTGGACATTTCTGAGCCTCCAACAGCAGTTTTTTGTTTTAGCGACTTAGTTGCATTTGGTGTTATGCAAGGTTTAAAAGAGAAAGGGATTGTTCCGGGAGAAGATATAGCGGTAGTGGGATTTGATAATGTCATGGAATCATCCGTATGTCACCCTACTCTAACAACCGTCTCTTCTTTTGCAAGACAAATAGGAAAAGATGCTGCACGGTGTCTTCATAACCAAATTGTTGATAAAAAAGAACATCATCATCGCATTATTTTAACGCCTCAGTTAGTTGTTCGAGAATCGTCATCAAAAAAAGAAGCAGTTAATGAACTGCTTCTTTTCCTTGTGAATTATTTAGACGGTTCGTAAATATCCCAAGCCATTTTCAAGGAATCAACAATATAATTTGCTACTTCTTCAATATCCAAATTGTCAGTTTCTACTTTGGAGTGGTGGTTGGAATAAATTGCTTGTCGCGTATAAAATAATTCTTCAATATCCTCTAGGCTTCTTCCTTGTAAAACAGGGCGACTGTCAATAATGAGGCTGATGCGCTCTTTCCATGAATCCCATGAAAGGTCTAAAAAGAATACAATACAATTTGATAAGCATATTTTTTGAATTTCTTCTTGAAGAAATGCGCCTCCGCCAACGGATATAATTTTTAAACGCTGCTGAGATAACTGGCTAATTACTTCTTTTTCTTTATTTCGGAAAAACTCTTCACCAAACTCTTTAAAGATTTGTGATGTAGGCATTTGAAACATTTTTTCGATTTCTTGGTCTATATCGACAAAATCTCTGTATAATTTCTTAGCGACTAGTTCGCCGATTGTTGTTTTACCTACGCCCATAAAGCCAATAAATACAATGCTTTTTTCTCTAAGAGACATCTCGCTGTAAGTCATTTTTCAAAGCCTCTTTCTGTTTTTAACAATAAAAAACTTATTATTTTGTATTTTAGTTATTAGAATTATAATACAAATTTTACTGTTTGTAAAAACAGTGAAAGGTATATTATGTCCTAAGCAACAAGTATCAGCTCACGTTTATAAAATTTTTGTTAGTCAACAGATGGTGATACGCTGTAACCAAAACAAATAAGCAATAGTTAAGCTCGATCATAATCATAAATCTTTGTCATATTGATAGTGCTGCTATCTTATATACTCCTACAGTGTATGTAAGAAAAAAAAAGGAAGTGAATGTGAAACTACGTAAGAGAGTATAAGCAAACTGGACTAAGTATCAATAAATATTTTTAGAAAATTCTTTAATTTTCTATTGCTAGATTAAAATTTCTGTTGTAGGATTATGATAACGTTTACAAAACGAGTTATTACTTTAAATCAATAGGATTTATAGAAAACTGCATCAAATTTTAGATCGATCTAAATATAATATTAGATCGATCTAAAAATAGCAGTCAGGTCAATTGTTAAAAGGAGAGATAACAATGAGCTTTAGACGAGCAAGGCCTTATGTAAATAAAGAATGGCTTGAAGGTAATCGATCAGCAGTAAGTATTAAAAGTCCGTACTCGCAGGAAGTAATTGGTGAGCAAATTATAGCAACGCCAGAAGATGTTGAACGAGCGCTATCAGCCGCCTATGAAGCTAAAAAAACAATTGCGAGTCTGTCTTCTTATGAAAGGGCCAAAATTTTAAAAGAAGCAGCACGGCTTTTGGAAAAGCAAAAAGAAAAATTTGCTTTTCTCATCTCAAATGAATTAGGAAAACCGCTGAAGAATACGTTGGATGAAGTATCTCGATCTGTAGAAACATTAGAGCAATCTGCGGAAGAAGCAAAAAGGCTTATCGGTGAAACGATACCAGGAGATGCTTCCGAACGAGGGGGAAAAGCGATAGCTTCCACATTCCGTGTGCCTGTCGGAGTTGTTGCCGCTATTACTCCTTTTAATGCACCTTTGAATTTAGTATGCCACAAAATTGGACCAGCTTTTGCTGCTGGCAACAGTGTCATTTTAAAACCAGCTCCGCAAACAACCTTAGTTGCTTCAGAATTTATAGCTCTATTATTAGAAGCTGGAATCCCTGAATGCGCTATTAATATGGTTTTAGGGGGAGTAGAAACAGGACAGCAAATCGTAAAAGATGACCGGGTAAATGTCATTTCTTTTACCGGTGGAACAGTAGCAAGCAGAAATATATGTGAGCTGGCTGGAATGAAAAAAGTGCTTCTAGAATTAGGAGGAAATGCTTCAACAATCGTTCATGAAGATGCCGACATTAAAAAAGCTGCTGAAATGTGTGGGAGAACAGGGTTTAGCAACTCTGGTCAAAGCTGTATTTCAGTTCAGCGTATTTATGTACATGACTCAGTTGTTTCTGAATTTACAGAGCTTCTGAAGAATGAGGTAACGTCTTTAAAAGTTGGTGATCCTCTGCTGCCTCAGACGGATGTTGGGTGTTTAGTAGATGAAAAAGCTGCAAACCGAGTTTTGGCTTGGGTTGAAGAAGCAGTCGCTCTAGGTGCAAAGCTGATATGCGGAGGCAAAAAGACAGGGGCTTCTATAGAACCTACTGTTCTATTAAATCCTCCTAAACAAAGCAAAGTAGTGTGTCAAGAAGTGTTTGGACCTGTGGTGAGCATTATTCCTTATCAAGATATTGAAGAAGCTATTCGGGAAACAAATGATTCATCATTCGGTTTGCAAGCAGGGCTGTTTACAAATCAAATGGATTTAGCTTACCGTGTTGCTGAATCTTTAGAAGTAGGAGGAGTTGTGATTAATGGGACCTCTAATTTTCGACTCGACCATTGGCCGTACGGTGGGATAAAAGACAGCGGCGTTGGTAGAGAAGGACCTCGATTTGCGATTGAAGATATGACAGAAACAAAAATGATTGTCCTGCAGCTATCGTAGCTGAGTTTATTACCTGAAAAAATATATAGTGAATTTAAAGGGGGATATACAATGGAAAAATTAATATCACATCAATTAGTAAATTATCTTGAGGAACGAGGCATCGAGCATATTTTTGGTTTGTGTGGTCATACAAACATAGCGGTACTAACAGCCTTAGAAGAAAGCAAAATTAAATTTATAAACGTTCGACACGAACAAATTGCCGCGCATGCAGCTGATGGCTATGCGCGTGTGACGAAAAAAGCAGCAGTAGTATTAAGTCACTTAGGTCCTGGCTTAACAAATGCTGCTACAGGCGTAGCCAATGCAGCGTTAGATTCAATTCCAATGGTTGTCATCGCTGGTGATGTTCCTACTCATTATTATGGAAAGCATCCGCATCAAGAGGTAAATTTACATGCTGATGCTTCGCAATATGAAATTTATCGTCCATTCGTTAAACGTGCATGGAGAGTGGACCGTCCAGATTTATTTCCCGAAATATTAGAGAAAGCATTTTTACTAGCAGAAAGTGGGAATCCAGGCCCCGTATTAGTATCTGTACCTATGGATATCTTTTCAAAAAAGATCGATGTTTCTTTATTTGATCGATTGCATCGCCAAACGAAATCTTTGCAAAAACCTTCTATCGATGATGAAACGGCAAAGAGTATTGTACAAAAATTAATTAATGCCAAAAATCCAGTGTTATATGTAGGCGGAGGCATCCTATTAGCAGATGCAGCAAATGAATTAAAAGAGCTTGTGGATCACTTGAACATTCCGGTAGCCCACTCCTTAATGGGCAAAGGAGCACTTCCAGATGATCATGACTTGACTCTAGGGATGACTGGTTTTTGGGGCACGAAGTTTATTAATGAAAAGTGTCGGACTGCCGATTATATTTTAGCATTAGGAACACGATTTGCAGAAGCAGATTCTAGCTCCTGGGAGCCGGAATATACGTTTGATTTTTCACAAACAAAATTGATTCATATTGATATTGATCCTAGCGAGATAGGGCGTAATTATCCTGCCGAAATTGGTGCAGTGGCTGATTTAAAACAAGCCCTTAAAGTCTTAAATCGCGTGGCTAAACAGCTTATTCCGGAAGGAGTAAAAAACGAAGCATTAATCAAAGAGATTGCTTCTTATCGTGAAGAGTTTAAAGCTAGCAATGAAGAGTATATTCACGACAATTCATTCCCAATGCAGCCGCAGCGAATTTTAAATGAAGTTCGTGAAGTCCTGCCGAAAGATGCCTATATTACTACTGATGTAGGCTGGAATAAGAATGGGGTAGGACAGCAGTTTCCAATCTATGAAGCTGGAAGTATATTAACTCCAGGAGGTTTTGCCACAATGGGATTTGGAGCGCCGGCAGCTTTAGGAGCAAAGGTAGCTCAGCCTGATAAAGTAGTTGTTTCTCTAGTAGGAGACGGGGGATTCGGCCAAAATCCAGCTGTGCTTGCTACGGCAGCCGAAGAGAATATTCCTGTGGTTTGGATCATTATGAATAACTTTGCGTTTGGTACGATCGCTGGGCTGCAAAAAGCACATTTTGGAACCACTCTAGGCACGGTATTTGAAAAAGATGGAGAGGTATATTCTCCTGACTTTGCAAGTATCGCTAAAGCTTATGGAGTAGAAGGTATAAAAATTCAGTCAGCCGAAGAGTTTAAACCGGCACTTCAAAGAGCTATTGCTTCTAATAAACCAGTTGTAATTGATGTAGCGATGTTAAACAATCCTGTACCAACGTCAGGACATTGGAACATCATGGATATTTACTCACCGGATAAGAAAGTACACCATGTATCTGTTTAACAAGTATGGAACAAATGCTGAAATGAAAACGGAAACATTTAACTTTGATAAAAAGGAGCTGTTCCTATGTTAGAACGAGGAGAAGGAACTCATTCTCCATCTATTTGTACGCCTTTAGTGGGCAAAGATCGCAAAGAGCTTTTAACAGAGCTAGCGGAAATTCTATTAAAAAAACCGGATATAATTGAATGGCGCTTAGATTTTTACGAAGAAATTCAAGATATAAACAGCGTCCTTTCTGCAGCTAAAGATATATATGAAAATAGTGAGCGCACTCCTATTTTGCTTACTGTACGTTCTCAAAAAGAAGGGGGCAGCCTATTTCCTTATCAGAAAAGGAAGTAGTAGCCGTACTTGCAGAGGTATGTAAACACCCGTATGTAGCAATTATTGATTTTGAAGTATCAAATCAGCCAGAGCATATCCGCTATTTGCGCAAAATTTCCAAGGAAAATAATAAGAAACTTGTGCTTTCTTATCATAATTTTTCTTTTACGCCTCCTAAAGCGGAAATTTTTAAAAGCTTATTTTTAGCCGAATTTTACGGAGCAGATGCAGCGAAAGCAGCTGTCATGCCTCAGAACAATCAAGATGTTTTAACTTTATTAGAAGCTACAAGAGAGGCTGAAAAAGAGCTCAGCATTCCTCTCATTACCATGTCGATGGGAGGGTTAGGAGCTATTAGTCGAATCGTCGGGTGGATGTACGGCTCTTCTGTTACTTTCGCTGTAGGGAAAAGCAGCTCAGCTCCTGGGCAAGTTCCAATTGATGAATTACGAAAAATAATTCAGTTAACAAAAAAAGTTACGGATCCTGAGAGCTATCATTTCCATCAAATTGGTTCGATATAGAATAAAAAAAGATTGAGACAAAAGTATTTTAGCTAAAATGAAAAACGAACTATTAATCAAGATGTTTGATTAATAGTTCGTTTTTTTGTTGTGGTGAACGTAGGTTTCATCGGTTTCGTTCCTTCTAGCAGTTGATTGGAGGGCAAGGCAAAGACTCCTGCGGGAAAAGCGGAACAGGTGAGACCCCGCAGGAGCGTAAGCGACGAGGAGGCTCAGCGTCCGCCCGCGGAAAGCGAAGTCTTGCACGGAGATCAACTGCGGTGTCACAAGCGGTTCAGCTCATGTATCTCATTTGTTCGCCTTTAGATTGAATTCATTTTGTTATGTCCCAGCCTCTTTTTTATTTCTCCTTTAAATGCATTGAAAGATACACGCGCGTATCTTTTTTGCGCTCATACTTTGGATTAGCGCTTCGCGTATATTCTTTTGACTGATGTTCTATATGGTAGTTCTGTTCAAACTGTTTGATCGCTTCATTAATTTCTTCTTGTTTTTCCATTAATCTTACTTGCAGCATTGTAACGTCTCCTTCTATATACTTTGCTTTTTGACTATATCATGAAATGAAAAAGAAGTAATTTTATTTTTGTTGACGAACATGTATATACAGGTTAGAATAAAAATATAAAACTTGTATATACAAGTTTGCGGTGAAATTTATATGGGGGATAGGAAATACAGGAGTAAAATGAAAACGGAAACAAGGGGGAAAAGACATGAATCGAGAATCTGTTGAACGCATTGTAGAAGCCGTTGGCGGAAAAGAAAATATCTCTGCTGCAACGCATTGTGTAACGCGCCTTCGACTTGTTTTAAAAGATGAAGGTAAAGTAAATCAACGTATGCTAGATGAGCACGAATTGGTAAAAGGATCTTTTTCTACAAACGGCCAGTTTCAAGTTGTTATTGGTCAAGGCACGGTCGATAAAGTATACAAAGAAATGGTGACGCTTACAGGGATAGGGGAACTCTCAAAAGAGGAATTGAAAAACGAAGCGGCTAAAAACTTAAATCCTCTGCAGCGCGCAATAAAAACATTAGCTGACATTTTTATTCCCATTTTACCGGCAATCGTAACTGCAGGTTTATTAATGGGAATCAATAATGTATTAACAGGAGCCGGAATTTTTTACGATGATAAATCAATCGTAGATGTTCATACACAGTGGAAAGACTTCGCGAGCATGATTAATTTAATTGCCAATACGGCTTTTGCCTTTTTGCCGGCTCTGATTGGATGGTCAGCTGTTACGCGTTTTGGAGGAAGTCCTTTATTTGGAATTGTCCTTGGGCTCATGCTGGTCCATCCTGATTTGCTGAATGCCTGGTCTTATGGAGAAGCATTAAAAAAAGGAAGTATTGATACGTGGAATTTATTTGGCCTGCATGTTGAAAAGGTTGGCTATCAAGGGCAGGTTTTACCTGTGTTAGCTGCTTCGTTTGTACTGGCAAAAATCGAATTATTTCTAAGAAAACGAATACCAGATGGTTTTCAGCTTTTAGTTGTAGCGCCTGTAGCTCTTTTAGTAACAGGGTTTCTCGCTTTCATTGTGATTGGTCCGATTACATTTGCAATAGGAAATGTGATTACAGGTGCAGTTGTATGGCTGTTTAAAACGGCTCCATTTATTGGAGGGCTTGTATACGGAGGCTTATATGCTCCCCTTGTTATTACAGGCATGCATCATACATTTTTGGCCGTAGATTTACAGCTGATTGGAAGCGTAGGAAGTACGTTCTTATGGCCAATGGTAGCATTATCTAATATTGCACAAGGCTCTGCGGCTTTCGCGATAATGGTTCTTTCAAAAGACGATGAGAAATTAAAAGGACTGTCTTTAACGTCAGGGATTTCAGCGTGGCTTGGCATTACGGAACCTGCAATGTTTGGTGTGAATTTACGCTTTAGATTCGCTTTTATTTCTGCAGTGATTGGTTCAGCTATTGCAGGTGTCGTCATATCCGTGGCAGGAGTGAAAGCAGCATCGGTGGGAATTGGTGGTATCCCAGCTCCGTTATCGATTGTTCCACAGAGCTGGTCAGCTTTTATTAGTGGAATGGTAATCGTAATTGTGGTGCCGTTTCTTTTAACGTTAACGCTTGGAAAGCTTCAGAAAAAATCAACCGTTACATCAACTGTCGCGGATACAGAATCGTTTCAACATAATCCAAAGAATTAAATGGTGGTGTTAAAAATGCAAGAACCTTGGTGGAAAAAATCGGTTGTCTATCAAATTTATCCTAAAAGCTTTTACGATACGACTGGCAACGGCGTGGGTGATATAGCTGGTATTATTGAAAAGCTAGATTATTTGAAAAAGCTTGGCGTAGACGTTGTGTGGCTAACGCCAATTTATAAATCGCCGCAGCGGGATAATGGATATGATATAAGTGATTATTTTGTTATTCAAGAAGAATACGGAACAATGGAGGACTTCGACCGTTTAATAACAGAAGCGCATAAGCGGGATCTTAAAATCATCATGGATATTGTTGTTAATCATACGTCAACTGAACATGAATGGTTTCAAGAAGCTAAAAAATCGAAAGATAACCCGTACAGAGATTTTTATATTTGGAAAGATCAAAAAGAAGATGGAAGTGCTCCGACGAATTGGGTTTCAAAATTTGGAGGTTCGGCGTGGGAGCATGATAAGCTGACAGAACAATCCTATCTGCATTTGTTTGATGTCACGCAAGCGGATTTGAACTGGGAAAATGAGCGTGTGCGCCGGAGCGTGTACGATATGATGACGTTTTGGTTTGAAAAAGGAGTAGATGGATTTCGTCTGGACGTTATTAACTTAATTTCAAAAGATCAGCGCTTTTTAGATGATGATGGTTCTATCGCGCCAGGAGATGGACGGAAATTTTATACCGACGGTCCTCGCGTTCACGAATATATGCGAGAAATGAATCAAGAAGTTTTTTCAAAATACGATAGCATGACTGTTGGGGAAATGTCGTCGACAACTGTTGACCACTGTATTCAATATTCTCATCCGGACCGGGGCGAGCTTAGCATGACGTTTAATTTTCATCATTTGAAAGTCGATTACCCAAACGGAGAAAAGTGGGCGCTAGCAGATTTTGATTTCATTAAATTAAAAGAGATTCTATCAACTTGGCAAACGGAGATGAATAAAGGAGGGGGATGGAATGCACTATTTTGGTGCAACCATGATCAGCCTCGCGTTGTTTCCCGCTATGGAAACGATGAACTCTATCATAATAAATCTGCCAAAATGCTCGCTGCAACGATTCATCTGATGCAGGGAACACCTTATATTTATCAAGGGGAAGAAATAGGGATGACAAACCCGAAGTTTTCCTCTATTGATGAATATAGAGATGTGGAGTCATTAAATGTGTATGAAATAAAACGTGCACAAGGAATGGACGAAAATGAAATTTTGGAGATTTTAAAACATAAATCAAGAGATAATTCCCGTACACCGGTGCAATGGAGCGATGAGCCAAATGCAGGTTTTACAAAAGGAAAGCCATGGATTAATCCGGCCGATAACTACCGTGAAATTAATGTAGAAAAAGCGCTAGATGATGAAGATTCAATTTTTTATTTTTATCAAAAGCTTATTGCACTGCGAAAGCAGTACGAGATTATCAACTATGGAAACTATGAATTAATTCTTGGAGAAGACGAGCAGATTTTCGCTTATATCCGAAATGGAGCAGATGAAAAGCTGTTGGTGATAAATAATTTCTACGGCAGCGAAACAGCCTTTGAACTGCCAGAAGATATAACTTTTGAAGGATATCATAGTGAAATATTGTTGTCTAACTACGAAGATTCATCAAAGGAATTCAAGCGAGTCTTACTTCGGCCGTATGAATCAATCGTGTATCATTTAAAAAAATAGAGAAAAAAGTAAAAAGAACGATGGGTGACAATCTATCGTTCTTTTTATACAATTGGGTATATATAGAAAGTAAAATAGGTGATGGCAATTGAAAGAAAATAAATTTATCAGCATCTACGAACAGTTAGTCGATAAAATTAAACGTGGTGACTGGCGCCCCAATACAAAACTTCCTTCTGAAAATGAGCTTGTTGAACAGTATCAAACGTCTCGTGAAACGATACGGAAAGCGTTAAATTTACTTTCACAAAATGGGTACATTCAAAAAATGAAAGGAAAAGGCTCATTTGTATTGGACGTATCACGCTTTGATTTTCCAGTATCAGGACTTGTTAGCTTCAAAGAAGTGGCGGAAAAGTTAGGACATACATCGACTACTATTGTAAAAGAATTTGAATTAGTTAAGGCCGATCAAGATCTGTGCACACAGCTTGGGGTGACGAAAAAAGATCTCATATGGAAAGTGGTTCGAGCTCGTGAAATCGATGGAGAGAAAATTATTTTAGATAAAGATTTTTTTCATAAAAAGTATGTTCCTCACCTCACAAAAGACATATGCAAAGGCTCTATTTATGAATACTTAGAAAAAGATCTTGGGCTGAAAATAAGCTTTGCCAAAAAAGAAATTTCCGTTGACGAGCTGACGGACGAAGATAAGTGGTACTTAGATTTAAAAGACTATGAACATATTGTGGTAGTAAGAAACTATGTGTATTTAGAAGACGCAAGCCTTTTTCAATATACGGAATCACGTCATCGTCTTGATAAGTTTCGTTTTGTAGATTTTGCTCGCAGAGGTATATAATGTTTTACTGCCCATGAGTTTTTCCTTTTTGTACATGTTTACAAAAAACTGCTTTGGTATAAAAAACAAAGCAGTTTTTTTATGGGGAAAATTGAAAAAACGTGATCCTTTTGACGATAAAACTTTAAAAAGGTTGAATTTTTCTTTGGAGTTTGTTTTAGTAGAACATAAGATTATTTTATATTTGTATAATGTTATCCATACAGGATAGAGATTTATTGTTCTTTTTTTTATTAGATATATAAGAAAATGTTATTTGAAAACAACAATTCCATTAGTAATTCTAATGAATGTATCTAACTACAGCATTAAAGGGAGCTGCTCAAACAATACTAAGTAAAAAGGAGGAGACGGAATGAGTCACGATTATCAACTTTATCCTCTTGGTGACAGCGGCATTGTCGTTTCATTTGGAGACGAAATTAATTTCGGCATACATAAACGTATTCAGCAATTTACTGAGGTGCTAGAGCAATCATTATGTAAGGGAATGATTGAATATGTGCCGGCTTTTACAACAGTTACAATCTATTATGATCCTTGGATAATGAGTGAAAAAGGAAGAAGAAATCCTTACACAGCAATATCTACATATATTGAAGAACTGCTTTTCCTCCAGGAAGAAAAATCTGAAGCGATCGCTAGACAAATTGAAATTCCGGTGTGTTACGGAGGAAAGTACGGCCCGGACTTAGAGAGGGTAGCCGCTTTTCATTCATTAACGCCTGATGAAGTTATCTCCATTCATACAAATGGAGAATATTTGGTGTATATGATAGGCTTTGCTCCTGGTTTTCCTTACTTGGGAGGGATGAGCAAAGAAATTGCGACCCCAAGAAAAGAATCACCGAGAAACAGCATCCCAAAAGGATCAGTTGGCATCGCAGGAATGCAAACCGGCGTGTACCCAATTGAGACACCTGGAGGATGGCAGTTAATCGGGCGTACTCCTCTTACACTATTTAACCCAAAAAAAGATTCGCCAAGCTTGCTTCAAGCAGGTGATCGTATCCGATTTGTTTCCATTTCTGAAACGGAATATGAAGCCCAAAAGGAGGTGGATGAAGATGAGTATTAAAGTGATACGTCCCGGTTTATTAACAACGATTCAAGATATCGGCAGACATGGATATCAAAAGGACGGCATGATTGTCAGCGGGGCAATGGACAAAGTTGCTCTAAGGATTGCCAACTTATTAGTAGGAAATCAAGAAAACCAGCCGGTTGTTGAAATTACGTTAATGGGACCAAAAATTGAATTTCAGCAAGATGTTTTGATTGCCCTGACAGGAGGGGATTTATCGCCAACTATTAATGATGAAGCCGTAAAGATGTGGCGGCCTTTATATGTGAAAAAAGGGAGCGTGCTACAGTTTGGTGTTCCGACTTTAGGGTGCCGTTCTTATTTATCGGTTTCCGGTGCTTTTAATGTTCCTGCAGTTATGGGAAGTACATCTACTTCACTTCGCGCTCGGATAGGGGGGCTGCACGGTAAAGCATTACAGTCAGGGGACGAAGTATTAAGCCACCCTCCTACAGAAACAGGGAAAGCAATTATAAAGAAACTGGTGAAAAAGCAAACGGACCGCTCTTTTCAGCAGGCTTTTTGGACGATTCACCCTAAACTTCTTCCTTCATACGAGACGCCTATTATCCGCACGATGAAAGGTGCGGAATTTGATTGGTTTACAAAAGAAAGTCAACAACATTTCTTTAATCAAGAATTTGATGTTACCCCTCAATCTGACCGCATGGGCTATAGGCTAAAAGGGAAGAAATTAGTCCTTGGTCAAGAAAAAGAGCTGCTCTCTAGCGCTGTGACGTTCGGTACGATTCAAGTACCAAAAGAAGGACAGCCCATTGTTTTATTAGCAGATCATCAAACGACAGGAGGATATCCTAGAATCGGACAGGTAGCAACTGCAGATTTTTCAGCGCTGGCGCAAATTTCTCCAGGGAAAAAGGTTTCTTTTCAAGCAATTTCACTGGATGAAGCGCAGCATTTATATATGGAGCAGGAAAAGAAAATAAATCATATTAAAAGAGCACTTCGAATGAAAATATAAGGGGGAAGAAGATGGCTACCGTTGATTTGAACTGTGACTTAGGGGAGAGTTTTGGGAACTATAGATTAGGAAATGATAAAGAAATTTTACGCTATGTAACGTCAGCAAACATTGCTTGTGGCTTTCATGCCGGAGATCCTTCAGTTATGAGAGAAACAGTTAAGCTGGCTTTGAGTGAAAATGTGGCGATTGGCGCGCACCCCGGATTGCAAGATTTAGCTGGATTTGGACGTAGATATATGAAAATTACGCCTCGAGAAGCTTATGATTTAATGGTGTATCAAATGGGGGCTCTTTCAGCTTTTATACGTGCAGAAGGAGAGACCCTTCATCACGTGAAACCTCATGGCGCTTTATATAATATGGCTGCAGGGGATCGAGACATAGCTAAAGCTATTGCTGAAGCTGTTTATAATGTTAGTGAGGAAGCTATTCTATATGGTTTGGCTGGAAGTGAATTGATTAAAGCCGGAAACGAAATAGGCTTGCGTACGTCTCAGGAAGTATTTGCAGATCGAACCTATCAACAGAACGGCATGCTGACGCCGAGAAACATTGAAAACGCCGTGATTCAAGATGAAGAAGCGGCTATTTCTCAAGTAATTAAAATGGTCAAAGAAAAGAAAGTATTCACTGTGCAAAACGAAGAGATTCCCATTCAAGCAGATACCGTTTGTATTCATGGAGACGGTGCACATGCTGTTGAATTTGCCAAAGCTATTTGTGACAAGCTAAAAGAAGAACAAATCATTATTCAACCACAATGAGGTGACATCATGAAAAAAGAACGCAACTGGAGTGTGCTGCTCGGAGCAGCATTTTTAATGGCTACTTCAGCAGTGGGTCCAGGTTTTTTAACTCAAACAACGGTCTTTACACAAGCTCTCGCCGCAAGTTTTGGTTTTGTCATTTTACTGTCGATTTTATTAGACATTGGCGTTCAGCTAAACGTATGGCGTATTATTGCCGTTTCAGAAAAAAGAGCACAGGATATCGCTAACAATGTTTTGCCAGGTCTCGGCTTATTTATTGCTATTTTAATTGTAATCGGAGGCTTAGCATTTAATATTGGAAACGTAGGAGGAGCAGGTCTTGGCTTCAATGCGCTATTTGGTATTTCTCCTAAAGCGGGTGCAGTCATTACAGCCATCATTTCTATCGCAATCTTTTTAGTCAAAGAAGTCGGAAAATTAATGGATCGTTTTGCTCAATTAATGGGCGGAATATTAATTGTTTTAATGGTGTATGTTGCAGTTTCTTCCGCTCCGCCATTAGGAGAAGCAGTCTCTAAAACATTTTGGCCGGATCACATTGACGTAATGTCGATTGTTACTCTTGTAGGAGGAACAGTAGGAGGATATATTACATTTGCAGGAGGTCACCGTTTATTAGATGCAGGAATCAAAGGAAAAGCCGCGATTCCTGAAGTAACAAGAGGAGCAGTATCCGGTATTACGATTGCTTCGATCATTCGAATTTTTCTATTTTTAGCGACATTAGGTGTGTTGAGCCAAGGATTAAAACTGAATCCTGATAATCCACCTGCCTCTGTTTTTCAGTTAGCCGCAGGGGATATTGGCTATAAATTATTCGGTGTCGTCATGGCAGCGGCGGCTATCACTTCAGTTATTGGTTCGGCATATACATCGGTTTCCTTTATTAAATCCTTCAGCAAAAGGATTGAGAAATATGAAAACTGGATTATCATTGCATTTATTACGATTTCAACCCTGGTTTTCTTAACGATTGGTCAGCCGGTCACTCTGCTTATTTTAGCTGGAGCATTAAATGGGTTAATCTTACCTATTACACTCGGAACAATGCTGATAGCGGCGTATAAAAAGAAGATAGTAGGCGATTACAAGCATCCGGCTTGGCTGACCGTTTTTGGCGGTTTTGTGGTTGTTATTATGGCTGTGCTAGGAGTCTATACGCTTTTGACTCAAATGGCAAAACTGTGGTAAGGAATTCTATAACCAATTAAAAAAGGGCCAGAAGGCCCTTTTTTAATTGGTTATAGGCAATACATATAAAATGATTGCTAAAAAGTGGAGTACGGTTCCGCCAAGAACAAACATATGCCAAATCATATGATGAAAACGAAATCCTCGCCATACGTAAAAAACGGCCCCGATTGTATACAATACGCCTCCAACTACGAGAAGGACAATTCCTTGATGGGCAATGTTTTGAGTTAACGAATCCCAAGCAAACACAATCATCCATCCCATAAATACGTAAAGAATGGTGGAAATAAAAAGGAATTTCTTTACAAAAAAACTTTGAATACAATTCCTGCAAGAGCGATGCCCCATACAATTCCAAAAAGTGTCCAGCCGGTGGTTCCTTTTACTGCGATAAATAAAAATGGAGTGTACGTACCGGCAATAAACAAATAAATAGAAGAGTGGTCAAATATCTCAAAAAGATCTTTTACCTTACCTTCCGGAAAGCTATGGACAAGCGTAGAGGAGACATAGAGAAGCAGCATGGTTACTCCGTAAATAGTAAAACTGATAACATGCCAAGGCGTTCCTTCTAACGAAGAAAGTACGATTAAAAGCGTTAATCCAACAATGCTGAGTACGGCTCCAACGCCGTGTGTAATCGCATTTGCAATTTCTTCTCCTCTTGTAAATGTGTGTGTAGTAGCCATTTACAAAATCCTTTCTTTACACAAATTTATTTTCTATTTTCTCAGAGGATCAGTTTTGAACATACCTGCTGAGAAAAATCCGTAACTGTCAAAAACATGAGTGAAAAAGTCATTGGTTATTTCTTTATTATAGACCATTCTTTTGATTTTATCTATTTTGACTGGAGGTCCGAAAAGAGGAAAGATGTATATGTGAATGTTCACTAGCTGTAAAAAGCATGTATAGAAGAAAAAATTACTTTTTGAAAAAATGGAAGAAAAGTTGTCATGAAGGCATGATTTTGAAATACATATAAAATAAAACTTTTAACAGTCAAGGTTACGATTACTGCTTAGCTCATTTGCAATAGATAAGTAACAAGATTGTAAGAAGGCAGGGGGATGGAAGCAGTGAAAAAAGAAGTTATTTTTGATGAAACAGGCACATACAAATACTCTCTATTATGCAAATGGAGTGAAGTAAACGAACGTAAACTTACGTTTATCTTGTCATTTCCAGAAAATACGTATGAATACAGCGACGATACAGCTGTATCCAAATGCATAGAACTGGCGCAAAAGTGGGGATTTGGAGTCTTAGAAATCGTTTATTTATTCAGCTATCAAACCGATCATGTTTCGTTTTTACGCATGCTTTCAAAAGAAGAAGCTGTTGGAACAAGAACAGGTGAATATATTCAAAAAGCAGTGGAAGATGCTGAACTGGTTGTGGTAGCTTGGGGTGATCATGGAAGCATTTATAACCGGCAAGAGGAAGTAGAACGCTTTTTGAAACACAAGCCGGTATACTGTTTTGGAAAAACGAAGCAGCAATTTCCTCGCCATATTTTATCCGTCGTGCACCGCACAGAATTACAAAAATACGAAATGCCGGCTAATCGTGAAGAGTCGGAAGAAGTTTCTTCGTTTATTGAAGACATAGATCAAAGTTTTGGTGGAGAGGATTATTCTCCAATTAAACAACTAACAGAAGAAGAACCGCTTATGTTTATTGAAGACATTGCCAGTATGTATCGGTAAAAAGAAGAAGCGAGGTTTATATTCCTCGCTTTTTCGTTAGTATAAAACACCAAGTTTTGTCATATGGTTGTATCAAGAAGCGTGTGTGAAGGGGGAACTTTATGAAATTGAATGAAGTATTGCACCGCATCACAACTATTTATAATGAGTTAGAAGAAGATTGCTTTCAATATATAGGGGCTGTGATCAACGAAAATGCAGAGCTGGATATTTCTCGTCTAGAAGAATTAAGTACGCTGTTAAACTTCGTATATGAATGCTCGCAGGATGTATTAGTAGGTTCTATTTTAACAAAATTGGATTATGGACAACCCATTTATCAATTTGCTATGTTAAAGCCTATTTCCCTTGAAGGAAATGAAGATAAGTTAGATATTTTATATGAAGAAAAGGTAAAAGTAGAAAGAGCTATTCTAGATGTGTATACAGCTCAGCGAAAGAAGTTATTGACTCAAGCAGCTGAAGACTTAAAAGAACTGCACTACGAGCTGCAGACCTATGTGTATGCTTGCAACATATAAGTGAATCTGTTGAAATGGCAAGGCATATATACAAATAAAAGGGAACATGTTAGGATAAGTAAAAAGAACTCCTAATCAAAGAGTTCTTTTTATTGTAAAATATATGATTTTGAACTAGTAAAGCATAAAGACGGTGGTAATGGCAGTTACCCTTTTCTTTGTGCTTTTTTTATCCGATTGTGTTGATGATACTGCTTACTGCGTTAAAAAAGTTCATAAGTACCTCGTTTAGCATGTAATATGCCTCCTCTCTTACTGAATATGTACAATCAAATTATCCAATTGTGTTAATGATGCTGCTTACCGCGTTAAATAAGTTCATTAAAACGTCGTTGAACATGTTTGCAACCTCCTTTATGATAGATTCATATAGTAATACGAGAAAACATAAAGTTTGGATCACATTTTTTTAATGTTTTTTTAGAAAAATAGTTGAAGAGAGAATTTAATGGAGGTTGAAGAAGATGAATTCGTTTACAAACGACGAAAAGCAAGCGGTATACAAAGCGATTTACGGAAGAAGAGATGTACGAACATTTTTGTCTGATGAGATTCCGAATGAAACGGTTTATAACATTCTGCAGGCTGCTCACAGCGGACCTTCCGTCGGGTTTATGCAGCCTTGGAATTTTATATTAGTATCTGATACAGAAGTGAAAAATAAACTTGCCTGGGCAGCAGATAAAGAGAGAAGAGCACTGGCTATTCATTATGAAGGTGAAAAGAAAGAAGATTTTTTAGAGCTAAAGATTCAAGGATTAAAAGAAGCGCCATTAACTATTTGCGTAACGTGTGATCCAACAAGAGGGGGCTCTCATGTTCTCGGAAGAAACTCAATTCCAGAAACCGATATGATGTCAACTGCGTGTGCGATTCAAAATATGTGGCTTGCTTCATATGCAGAAGGACTGGCAATGGGGTGGGTAAGTTTTTACAAGAAAAATGATGTACGTGACATTTTACATATTCCTCCTCATATTGATCCTGTAGCGCTCATGTCAATTGGCTATACAGATAAATATCCTGAGAAACCAATCTTAGAACAAGCTAACTGGGAAAAAAGAAGGGATTTAGACAAGCTAATTTATCATAATGTATGGGAAAATGAAAAAGAATAGCGGAGAGAAAATAAAGACATACTAAAAAGTGCCGAAATATAGTAAAATTTGAATATTAAATGATACACTATATATAGCGAAAGCGGATATGAGCGTCTAGCGTATCCGTTTTATTTATATGTATACAAATGACTTGGGAAAAAGAGAGATAGGAGAATTGAAGGTTTCATGAATATTGCAAGAAGTTGGCTTCACAACAAACTTACTGTTCGCATCATTACGCTTATTGTCATTACAGTTTTACTTGTCAGCATTAGAAGTATGCTTCAGCTGCTGTTATTTACGTTTATTTTTACCTTTTTAATTGGTCGTCTTCAACAAACGTTAAGAAGAAAGCTTACGCTTAATTCAACGCTTATACTCATCGTCATCTATATCGCACTGATTGGGGCCCTCGGTATTGTAGGATATGTATATATCCCGGTTATTATGACGCAAGTTACTGAGCTTGTACAGAAGCTGATGTATTTTTACAAGCACCCCCTGATAATACATTCGTCACCTATATTATCGATAATCTAAAGAGATTCAAATCACCAGAGAATATTCAGCAGAATATTGATTTAGTATACAGCTATTTATCTAATATTGGAAAAGTAAGTGCACAAGTTTTCTTAGCACTCTTGTTAAGCCTATTCTTTTTACTTGAAAAGTCGCGGATTCACCGATTATTTGTCCAACTGGAACAATCTAGGCTGGGCTGGTTTTTCAAAGAAGCGGGCTACTTGGGGAGAAAATTTGTTAATTCCTTCGGCAAGGTAATAGAAGTTCAGTTTATTATCGCTTTTGTGAACAGCATTTTATCCGTTATTGCGCTGTGGGTGTTAGGATTTCCTAATTTGCTTGCACTTGGCGTTATGGTCTTTCTACTAGGGCTAGTGCCGGTTCTTGGGGTATTTGTTTCACTCATTCCACTTTGTACAATCGCTTACAGTTTAGGAGGCGGTGTAAAAGTACTATCTGTGTTAATTATGGTGGTAGTACTTCACGCACTTGAAAGCTATGTATTAAATCCAAAGCTCATGTCATCTAAAACAAACTTGCCAACGTTCATTACGTTTATCATTTTAGTGTTTGGTGAACACTTCTTGGGCATATGGGGGCTGATTCTTGGTATTCCTATTTTTATTTTCTTTTTAGATTTAGTAGGAGTAGATTCAGCACAGCAACTGTCAAAAAAAGAAGAGACTGGGACAAAATGATTTTAGACGAGGTGAAAAACGAACCATTAATCAAGATGTTTGATTCGTGGTTCGTTTTTTTTGTTATGGTGAACGTAGGTTTCATCTGTTTCGTTCCTTCTAGCAGTTGATTGGAGGGCAAAGCGAAGACTCCTGCGGGCTCATCGGCCGCCCGCGGAAAGCGAAGTCTTGCATGGAAATCAACTGCGGTGTCACAAGCGGCTCAGCTCATATATCTCATATATCCTGTTTGTTCGTCCTTAGAATGGATTCATGTCGTTATTTCTCAACCTCTTCTTTTTTTAGCGAGCGTATCGTTTTTTGAATAGTAGGATGATCGCGATGCTTAAGTTTATAAGCAAGAAAGATCTGATTTTTTACTGCTAAATGTTCAAGTTCGATTTTCACTTTTTTTTCTCGAAGCGCTTCTTGAATTAAATAGCGGGGAAGCAGGCTGATCCCCATGTGATGCTGAATGGCTTTTAACACCGTTTGAAGATTTGGAATCACATGATGAGGCTGAATTTCAGGTCGTTTTTTAAAATGTTGCCGCCAAAATCTCCTGATAATAGGAAGTTCAAGACCATAGCTAATCCACCGCTGATTATATAAAAAATCTTCTACGTCTTTACTAGCTGTCATTTCAAAAGAAGGAGGGACGGTTAAGACAAACTCTTCTTCTTCAATGACCGTATATTCAATTCCAGGTATTTGCAATCTTTGGGTTGTAATCGCAATATCAATTTCGTCGCTCTGTATCTTTTCAAGCAAAACAGAAGCAATACCAAACTGGCTGTAGCAGCGGATGCCTGCATCCTTTATTCTTTCTAAAGCTTGTTCGGTAAAATACTCTACGGGAGAACCAATTTTTACGACCGGCAGCGCGTCGGGAGATGAAGCGGTCATTTTTAATTCAATTGAAGCAGCTTCTAGACTTTCAATTAACGGGACAATACGCGTGTACAGTTCTTTACCTTTTTCTGTTGGAATCATCTTTCTCGGTGCACGGATAAATAAACCTTCGCCTATTTCAGCTTCTAAAGCAGCTAAGTGCTGACTCATGGCCGGCTGCGTTAAGATCCTCGCTCTGGCTGCTTCAGAAACGGATCGATATTTGTAAATGCTAATAAAGCTACGATACCATTCAAAATCAATCATTTATGTCATCCTTTCTTATAAATTTATTTATGGATATCTATTTATTTTCTAATTTGTATTATAGACAAGCTCTCTTTAAAATAAAAATAGTAAGCAAATCATTTTTAGATAAAATAATAAAAGCAACGCTAGGCAAATGATTTAAAAAGGAGAGTTAGACTGTGAAAGCATTATTATTGCAAGATAAAAATAAATGGACAGAAATGAAAGTAGAAGAAATAGAAAAACCTCTTCCAAATAAAGGGGAAGTAGTAGTTGAAGTTCACGCAGTGGGACTTAATCCCGTAGATTATAAAACGGCTACTAACGGCAACCCTCATTGGACATATCCTCACATTCTAGGTTTAGATGTAGCTGGGACAATTGATGAAATTGGTGAAGGAGTAGCCGGCTGGAAAAAAGGAGACCGCGTTGTCTATCACGGCGACTTTATGAAAAAAGGCGGATATGCTGAATATGCGGTTACAACTGCTCATTCAATTTCGCGCATTCCTGATGCTGTTACATTTGAAGAAGCTGCTGCTTTGCCTACTGCAGGTTACACGGCGTATGAAGCACTATTTCGTAAACTTCCAATGAACCATATTCAAACCATCTTAATTCACGGAGGAGCTGGAGGCGTAGGGGGCTTTGGCGTGCAGCTTGCTAAAAACGCTGGAAAAACCGTTTTCTCAACAGCTTCAGCACATAATCATGAGTATGTGAAGTCGTTAGGAGCTGATTATGTAATTGATTATCGCGAGGAAAATGTCGTGGAAAAAGTATTGGAGCTGACAAATGGCCGCGGCGTAGATGCTGTGCTTGACACGGTGAGCGCAAAGAACGCAACGGATTCTTTAGATATGATTGCCTATAGAGGACATTTAGCACATATTGCTGGTGCACCTGATTATACAAAAGTAAAGCCTTTTACAAAGGTGATTTCTTATCATGAAGTAGCTTTAAATGCTGCACACCACATTGATGACATGATTGCGCAAGCGGATTTAGCAAAAATGGGCGGTGAGCTTTTAGCATTAGTAGCAGAGAAGAAAGTAGCTCCGATGATTGAGCGCATCATCTCGTTAAAAGAAGTGCCAAGTGCATTAGAAGAGCTTTCAAAACGCCACATGAAAGGGAAAATTATTGCTAAAGTTAAATAATAGCAGGACAGAAAAGACTCTTTTATTACAACTAATAAAAGAGGTTTTTTCTGCTATTTTCTTTTTTTGCGTTACTTCACTTATGAACTGCATATGATAGAAGATAATCAAATAGAGCAAACGGGTGCGTATGAGCTTTTTTTACTAGTAAAATTGCTTTGAAATCGTGAAATTTTGAATAGTTTGAGTTATGATGAAAGAACGTGAAATTTGTATGATTGAAAGGAGAAAAAAGGTGCAAGGGTTTATTGATTTTGTACAAAATTTAGGCATAGTGGGCATCTTTATTGCTACAGCAATCGAAGCTGCGGCAATTCCTTTTCCGTGTACGTTATCGATTTTGCTTATTGGCTCGGTGCTGCAGCTCTCAATATGGAAAATCCTTATTGTTTCAGCTGTCAATACCGTTATTTATATCGCATTCAACTATATTCCGTTCGTTATGGGATACAGGTTTGAATCTATTACCAAGCGCTGGTTTGGTGAAAAAAATATAAAGCGTGCCCAAAAATGGTTTCATAAATATGGAAAATGGAGTATTACGATTTCTCGTCCCATCAGTATCGCAAACTATATAACCTATTTGGCAGGCCTTAGTAAAATCAAATCTAGGGACTTTGTTTTATACAGTACCCTAGGCATTTTTCCGTGGTTTGTTTTTTTGCTCTATGTAGGAGGACTTGGAGATATTGAAAAAATCCAAAAATATTTGCATGATGTTGATCGTTTAATATTTGTTATTCTTATAATCGGAGTGATAGCTGGCGCAGGCTGGTGGATGAAAAAGAGAAGAGAAAGCCACGCTCAAGAATAAAGCTATAATTATGGTTATAGCTTTATTTTAATATAAAGAAATTCTTTAAATAAAAAGATTTTTCTGAAAAGTAACAAAAAAACATTTTTCCTTTTAAAAAAATGTGATACTATGATATATAAGGTCGCTAAGAGTTGTCTTGGTTCACCGAGTGTTTACTGCAGTCATTTAATAAAAGAAGCCAGGTATAGGTGAAAGCTTTGTTTCTAGTAATGTTGAGAAATGCTGCCTTGTGAAGGGAGGTAAGACGTACAGTACGTGTTAAACGTATGTTATTAAAACCGTAAATTTGTAAGCGATTTCTTTCTTTTTACATGTGAGTAGAGCAGCTTTGGTTTTGAATGCAGCTTGTTACAGGTTGGTTGAATAGTGAGTATATCTTAAAATTAGATCGATCTAATTACCCGTATTACATGAATGTGAAATGTGTTTGATCGTAACTGAAAATAAGCTTAAAAAGTACAGGTTAGGTACCACAAGTATTTCTGAAATTTTAATAAAACAGGAGGTAAAATCATGAAAAGCGTAGGGCGTATTAATGGCAAAACTCAGCTCATCGGCCTTTTAGCAACTCCAATTGGACATTCATTATCACCATCTATGCATAATATGGCCTTTAAGAAACTGGGATTAAATTATGCTTATTTAGCTTTTGAGGTAGGAAATGACTCGTTAGAAGATGCGATTAAAGGGCTGAGAGCGTTAAATGTTAAAGGTTTTAATGTATCCATGCCCAATAAGACAAAAATTCTCCCGTTTCTTGATGAATTAGCAGACAGCGCCAAATTTTCAGGAGCTGTCAATACGGTCGTAAACGATAATGGCGTACTAGTTGGGCACAGCACAGACGGTATGGGTTACATTCGAAATTTAAAAGAGCACGGCGTGGATATCACAGGGAAAAAAATGACGTTGATCGGTTCGGGTGGAGCAGCGACGCCTATTGCTATTCAAGCGGCTTTAGAAGGACTTGAAGAATTAACAATTTTTGCTCGTCACGATGAATTTTATTCAAAAGCTGTCGAAAACGTAAAAATTATTAATGAAGAGATGAAACATGTTTCATGTAAAGCGAAGCTGTATTCTCTTGAGGATACAGACAGGTTAAGAGAAGAAATTAAAACGAGCGATATTTTGACAAATGGAACAGGAGTGGGAATGAAACCGTTAGAAGAATTCAGCATTATTGAAGATATATCAATGCTGCGCCGTGATTTAATTGTAACAGATGTCGTGTATATGCCTATGAGATCAAAACTGTTAGAACAAGCTGAATCAATTGGATGTCACACCATTAATGGAATAGGAATGATGATCTGGCAAGGGGCCATGGCGTTTGAATTGTGGACAGGAAAAGAGATGCCTGTGGATTACATTAAGGAACAAATGTTTGAACCAAGCTTACAATATTGAAAACTCGTATCTTCAAACCTTACTAGAAAATTGTACGAATGAAGTGTCTGTATTTTCTATTTCTTTAACGCAATAAGAGAAGTGTTTGTAAAATTAATACAGTTATTTTTTTGAATTTATTATATTAAAAAAGTGTTTATTTTAATTTTCTAAAAATTAAAAATATATATTGCGCAGGCAAATGTAATTCAGTATACTAAAACTCAAGTTTGAATTGATTTTATATTAGGCTGTGTCAAAAGACGACGCTTAGCGAAAAAAGTCAGGTGTTACAATGAGAAATTAAAAAAGCAGACATTGATCATCACGTTCGGATATTTGAGTAGATCATAAAATATACAGCACCATTCCGCAATATGTGAAGAGATTCCCGCTGCAATTAGATCGTTCTAATAAAAAATTAGATCGTTCTAATTAGAACTTTGTATTAATTTTTTTAATTCCAGTAATAAAATGTTTTTACGAAAAGATAAAAGAATAAGTAAATAGCTAGAGGATTAGGTTTTCAGCATTGCCATCTTTCAACTTTAGTTCAGACAGACTTTATGTAAGCAAGCAATTATAAATGGGATCTGAGCAAAGAAATATTTCACAAAAATGAAAGCGCATACTTAAAATCTTATGAGTGAGGGAAAAGAATGAAAAAACATCGTTGGTCGATTGTATTCTTGATTGCGGTTGGTGTAGTTGTAAACTATTTTGATCGAATTAATATGTCCATTGCTATGCCATTGTTACAAAAAGAATTTAACTTGACAGCAGGTCAGATGGGGATTTTCCTATCAGCATTTGCATGGTCTTACGCTTTACTTCAACTTCCTATAGGGCCTTTGCTAGATAAAATAGGCGTAAAATGGGTAACGCGTGTAGCGACCGTGATATGGACAGTAGCTTGTCTTTTAACTGCAGTAGCAAATGGATGGGGGTTAATTATTTTATCTCGGGTGCTGTTAGGAGTTGGAGAAGCACCATTCTTTCCATCTGCTGCTAAAGCAGTTAGCCATTGGGTTCCGCGTCAGGAACGCGGAAAAGCTATCGCAGCTTATGATTCTCAATCCAAACTTTCCAACGCCATCGGGGCGCCTATATTAGCACTAATTGTAACAGAGTGGGGCTGGCGAGGCGGTTTCTTAGCAACTGCTATCCTTAGTTTCATATATGCTATTGTTTATTGGATCTGGTATCGTGAACCTCATGAAGATGAGCGTTTGACGAAAGAAGAATATGACTACATTGTTCAAGGCGGTTCTCAAAGTTCAGAAGAAGTTAAAGGCAGTGCAATGGAGAACATTCGATATTTGCTAACTAAAAGAAAAGTCTGGGCAGTGTTCATTGGGTTTGCGGCATACGGCTACTCATGGTTTTTGTTCTTGACTTGGCTTCCTGGATATTTAGCAACAGAAATGAACATGTCTATTTTAAAATCAGGCTGGTACTCGGCCATACCTTGGATTGTAGGTACCATTACTGAAATAGTAATCGGGGGCTGGCTTGTTGATCGTCTTATTAACAAAGGGTATAACCGGACGCGTGTCAGCAAGTTTTTTCTAGTAATAGGTATGGTATTTGGTTTGTCAATTATTGGGGCAGCGTTTACTCACAGTGCGAACGTAGCTGTATTTTGGATTTCAACAGCACTTGGAGGTCTTGTTGTCACATCTGCTGTTGCCTACAGCATTCCTACATTTATTGCACCAAAAGGAACGGTAGGAACATTAACGGGACTTTTAACATTCGGGAATAACTCGATGGCTATTGTTGCACCTATTACGACTGGGTTCATTGTTCAGGCCACGGGTTCATTTATGTATGCTTTCCTTTTAGCAGCTGCTTTTTTAGTGATTGGAATTTTAAGCTATACGTTCTTATTAACAGATTTAGACCCGATTGAAAGCAAAGAGTCTATCCTATTAGAAGAAAAAGAGTTAACTTTAGAAAAATAAATAATCTTAATATTTCGACTAATGGTATTCGTTTTTAACATATCAAAGGAAATCTACTAATTAATTATATTAGTTAAGCATACAAACAGTTATTACCGGAGGGGATTCAACGTGTTAACCAAAAATTATGGACCTTTAACAGGAGTTCAAATACTAGATATTTCTACTATGATTGCTGCTCCCTTTGGAGCTACTTTACTAGCGGACTTGGGGGCGGAAGTAACCAAAATTGAACTTCCGGGAAAAGGAGATACGCTTCGGACTGTAGGGCCTTGGAAAGGGACTGAACCCTTAAGGTGGCCGGGACTTGCTCGCAATAAAAAGTCCGTTACGCTGGACATTCGATCAGAAGAAGGAGCAGAAATTTTCAAAAAGCTAATTAGTGGAGTAGACATTTTAATTGAAAATTTTCGTCCCGGTACACTGGAAAAATGGAACTTAGGATATGAAGAGCTTAAAAAAGTTAACCCTAAGCTAGTAATGGTGCGCGTATCAGGTTATGGACAAACAGGTCCTTATCGAGAAAAAGCTGGATTCGGTACACCTGGGACAGCATTTAGCGGACATACTTATTTACAAGGATATTCAGATCGTCCGCCCGTCAGTCCTTCTTACTCTTTACTAGATTATGTAACGGGCATATATACTGCGTTCGCTTGTGTAAGCGCTATCTATCATAGAGATGTACACGAACAGCCGGAAGGTCAAGTAGTAGAAATGGGATTATATGAATCTATTTTTCGAATGATGGAGTTTTTAATCGCTGAATATGATCAAAACGGAAAAGTAAGAGAGAGAAGCCCTGGACTTGCAGGTCACTCAAGCCCTGCAGGCACATATGAAACAAAAGACGGAAAGTTTGTTGTATTAGTATGCAGTACAGATTCTACCTTTGATCGTCTTGCAGAGGCAATGGAAAGAAAAGATATGTTAAAGGATCCGCGATACTATACAAACGTAGAGCGTCTAAAGCATGATCATGAAGTTCAGGAAATTGTGTCAAATTGGATTAAGTCCTTCACTCAAGACGAGCTGCAGGCAAAGTTAGATTCATTTGGTGTGCCAGTTAGTCCTATCTACAGCATTGAAGATATATTTAATGATCCTCAGTATAGAGAACGAGAAAACATTGTAGAAGTAGAGCACCCCCGCCTAGGAAAAATTAAGGTTCCGGGAGTAGTACCAAAGTTTTCACATACACCGGGAGCAATTCGTCATCGTGCCCCTGAATTGGGAGAACATAATGAAGAAATTCTAGGCGGAAAACTGGGGTTATCAAGTGAAGACTTAGCGATGTTAAAAGAAAAGGGGGTTATTTAATGAATACTATTCAAAAAATAGAATTACCGAAAAAAGTCATAATCTGTGAAGTAGCCCCAAGGGATGGGTTTCAAGCTGAACATGAGTGGATTCCTACAGAAGAAAAAATATCTATTATCCGTCAGCTAGCCAAGACAGGCATTCAATCAATGGAAATTACATCTTTTGTACACCCGAGAGCGATTCCTCAGTTAAAGGATGCCGAGCAGGTCGTAGAAAGTGTTCAAGATTTAACAAATATCAAATTTCGCGCGTTAGTGCCGAATGTAAAAGGTGCACAGAGAGCCATTGACGCCGGAGTGAAAAAGTTAAAGCTGATGCTTTCAGCTACCGATTCTCACAGCTTATCTAACGCAAATTGTTCTGTAGAAGAAGCCCAAAAAGGTTTTTATCCTATTATCGAATTAGCGGAAAAGCATAATGTTAAAGTGGGAGGTTCAATTTCGGTAGCGTTTGGATGTCCTTATGAAGGAAAAGTTGCTATAGAACGCATTTCTTCTATTGTAGAACGATACAGAATGATGGGTGTCGAAGAAATTTCTTTAGCGGATACAACGGGGATGGCAAATCCTCAGCAAGTGTATCGTATGCTAGGGTTTCTTAAACAAAATTATCCCGGCATTATTTTCTCCATGCATTTGCACAATACGAGAGGAATGGCATTTTCTAATGTAGTGGCTGCTTTGCAGCAGGGGGTTATTCATTTTGATAGTTCTATTATCGGTTTAGGAGGGTGTCCCTACGCTCCAGGCGCCACTGGAAATATAGCTACAGAAGATCTGGTTCATGGATTAAGTGAAATGGGAATTCATACGGGCATTGATCTTAACAAGCTTATTGAAGCAGCAAAAGAGGTGAAGCAAGTAATTGGTCATGACGGTGGAAGCTATATGCTGCAAGCAGGTCCTTGCTCAGAACTTCATGCCAAGCCGAAGGTTCAAGAGAAATTAGTATAACTAAGCCGCGAACATGATAGCCTTTTAGGAGGTGATGGGAGCATTTAAATTAAAATAAATTAGATCGATCTATTTTCTTCTCATGTAAAAACGTTCAGGCCTTGTTTTATATAAAAGTTTGTTTAATAAAAATGAAAAGTTGGTGCTAAACATGATAGAAACTATTAAAAAAAAATCACAGCCTTATATTAACGGTGGATGGATTATTGAAGATCGAGAAGTTACTTTAATAAAAAACCCCTATTCTGGAGAAGTCATAGGTGAGCAGCTATTAGCGAATGAAGAAGATGTTGAAAAAGCATTAGCATCAGCCTATGAAGCAAAAAAACATGTCGCCGCCCTTTCTTCTTACCAGCGTTCTAAAATTTTAAAGAAAGCGGCTCTATTACTAGAACAAGAGAAAGAAAAATTCGCTCGACTTATTTCTTTAGAATTAGGAAAGCCTTTGAAAAATACGCTGGACGAAGTGGCCCGTTCAATCGAAACATTGGAACTGTCAGGGGAAGAAGCAAAAAGATTGATTGGTGAAACATTGCCGGGTGACGTTTCAGAACGAGGCGCACAAGCTATTGCATCTACTTTCCGAGTGCCCGTTGGTGTTGTAGCGGCTATCACACCGTTTAACGCCCCTTTAAATCTTGTATGCCATAAAATTGGGCCGGCTATTGCTGCTGGGAATAGCGTGATTTTAAAGCCATCTTCGCAAACAACTTTAATTGCAACAGAGCTCTTAAAGCTGCTGCTGCGGGCGGGATTTCCTAAAGATGCTGTAAATATGGTGCTTGGTCGAAGACAGGTTGCACAGCAAATTGTAAAAGATGATCGTGTGAACATTATTTCATTTACAGGTGGAACGGTAGCTAGTAAAAACATTTGTGAGCTAGCTGGAATGAAAAAAGTATTGCTAGAGCTAGGAGGAAATGCTGCAACGATCGTCCATAACGACGCAGATTTAAACCGTGCTGCGGCTATGTGTGCTAAAACCGGATTTAGCAATTCTGGGCAGAGCTGTATCTCTGTTCAGAGAATTTATGTACATCAATCTGTGGTCTCTGAGTTTACCAATCTTTTAAAAGAAGAGGTGCTGAAACTTAAAATCGGAGATCCCTTATTGCCTGATACGGATGTAGGGTGCGTAGTAGATGTCTATGCAGCTGAGCGAGTGACGGGCTGGATTGATGAGGCCGTACAGTCGGGGGCACAAGTGATATGCGGAGGAAAGCGCCGCGAAGCTACGGTGGAACCTACCGTTCTACTAAACCCTTCTAAAGAAAGTAAAGTTATTTGTGAAGAAGTATTTGGCCCTATTATTAGTATTGTGCCGTACGATTCGATTGAAGAGGCTATTCAAGAGACAAATGATTCTGCTTTTGGTCTGCAAGCAGGGATTTTTACGAACAAAATGGATTTGGCTTATAAAGTAGCTCATTCTCTTGAAATGGGCGGTGTAGTTATTAATGGAACATCTAACTTTAGATTAGATCATTGGCCATATGGCGGAGTGAAAAACAGCGGTATTGGCAGAGAAGGTCCACGTTACGCCGTTGAAGAAATGACTGAAACGAAGATGATTGTATTCAGACTGCCTACAGAGAATTAAAATCAAATCAATATGTAGGACGTTTATAAGTATATATCGTCATTTTAATTAGATCGATCTAATTCATTTGAATAAAGGAGGAATTTATAAAATGCCTAATCAATTTTCCCTTGCGTATCTTACTGTTCTTGGATGTTCGCCGCCTGAAATGACGTATATGGCTGCGAAGGCAGGATATGATTTTGTTAGTTTAAGGCCTATTTACATGGGGTTGCCTGGAGAGCCTAACTATGCGTTAGCTGAAAATAAGCAGCTGATGCGAGAAACAAAATCTGCTATGTCAGATACAGGAGTGAAGCTTCTTGATATAGAGTTAGCACGTATCTATGAAGGAGTTGATCCAAAACGTTACTTGCCTGCAATGGAAGCAGCTGCTGAACTTGGAGGACGTCACGTCCTTAGCAGCATTTGGACGGACGATCGCAATTTTGGTATCGAATGCTTTGCTGAACTCTGTGATCTAGCTAAGCCTTTTGGGTTATCCATTGAATTAGAATTTGTTCCTATTGCGAGCGTATACAACCTTAAAGGCGCAATGGATGTTCTTCATACGGCTAATCGTGAAAATGCAGGTCTTATGATTGATATCCACCATTTTCATCGATCAGGAGATAAGGTGGAAGATTTGGACGACGTGCCTCGTGAGTGGTTTCGCTATCTTCATCTTTGCAATGCTTCTGCGGAAATTCCGAGTTCAAAGGAGGAGATGACTCGAGTTCTTAGAGAAGAACGATTGTATTTAAATGAAGAAGGTATTGATGTTGCAAGTATTATTAATCGTATCCCGCAGGTTCCTTATTCCATAGAGTTGCCAAATGTAAAACGTGCCAACGAACTAGGATATGAAGAGTTTGCGCGCCAGTGTTTACAAACTGCTAAACAATACTTAGATAAGCATCCGCGCAAGAAGTATGTTTCTCATGACGCTGTGGGACAAGATCAGCTGCGTTTTCATTCTACACGATAGGTTCTTGTATACCCTTTTAGGTCTAACTGATGTTAAATAGTTTAACAAACTTTTTAAAAAAGTAAACTTTTGTAAAAGGCGAACTATATATAATTTTATTAAAAAGATTATTCGTTTATAGTTGACTTACAGAAAGACCTATAGTATATTTGTAGACAAGAAAAAGCTAAATACGGTTCACTCATATATGTTTGAGAATATGGCTCAGACGTTTCTACCTTATCACCGTAAATGATAGGACTATGAGTAAAAAGTGAATCTAGGTTCCCATTTTTACGTTAGTAGAAAGTTTGGTCCAAGCGATTCACATATTCATTTTTGAAAAGAAGTGGATATGACACCGAAGGGATAAAAGCCCAGGCGGGTAGGTTTTTGCTCATTGTATTTGAGAGACCTGCCTTTGTTTGGGCTTTTTCTTATGTGTCTATTTACAGTATGAGCGAGTGATGGAAATTTCTTGTTTGTATCTGCATTGCTTTCTGGGGAGAATAGCGATGCAAAGCATGAAATCACTCACTGAAGCTTTATCTGTAAGCCCTCATTTAACCATGGGAAGTACATTCTATCTATTTTCTAGCATTTTTTCTTTGATGAGCAGCGTGGGGACGCTGCTCTTTTTTTTGCGCTCGCTTTTTTCTCTGTAAATAAAGGTCTCTAAAGAGAAGGTGATTTGCGAAATTTGGCGAATTAATGCTTTAAACAATAAATGATAGAGAAGATAAAGCGGTCTATGAAAAATGAAGAAGTTGAAAAATTGAGGAGGGAATTATGTTGCTTCACTTAATTAATGTTCGTTTGCCAATTATGCACGATCACGCTCTTTTTGAAGTGAAAATTTCAAATGGAATGTATACTTCTATCGTTTTACAAAACGGTTATCTTGAAGGTGACGAGTTTTTTCCGCTACACGCGGCCGTGTTAGGAAAAGAAACGTCACTTGATGCACAGGGGCGTGTGCTATTACCAGGATTTGTAGATATGCATATGCATTTAGACAAAGCTCATTCGCTTCCTCAAGTGCCCAATATATCTGGAACTCTTCAGGAAGCCATTAAAAATTACAGCAGCAGCCTACCGGCTTTTCCAGAAGAAGAAATTAAGCAGCGAATGTTAAAAACTGCTTTGCAGGCATTAGCTAACGGTACGACTACGATTCGAACGCATATTGATTTTGACTGCAGCATGGAAGAAGATAGTTTATTTCGAAGTTTACAAGCGGCTGTCGAAGTGAGAGATGAATTAAGCCCGTATATGGACGTGCAGGTTGTTCCGCTATTCTCTAACCTAGACATTGATGATATGCAGAAGATGAATAAAATTGAACGAGCATTCGACCTTGAAATTGATGCGATTGGAGGCTGTCCTCATTTTGCTAGAAATCCAGAAAAAGAGATTGATGCTCTATTTTCGCTGGCTCAAGCCTATAATAAACCTCTTGACTTACATGTGGATGAAAGCGATGATCCGTCTGTTGATACAATAATTAATATTGCTCATAGAACAATTGAATTAAATATGGAAGGAAAAGTGGTAGTGGGGCATCTTTGCTCGCTTGCAGGAATGACTGATGCAAAAGTGAAAGAAATCTTAAACCTTTTGAAACAGGCGAAAATTGGAGTTGTCACATTACCTGCTTCTAATTTATATTTACAGGGAAGAGAAGATAAAGGAATTGTAAGACGAGGCGTAACGCGTATTCGCGACATACAAAAAGCAGCGATTCCAATTGCTACTGCATCTGATAACGTGAACGACCCCTTTCATCCGTTTGGAAAAGCAGACTTGCTGCAAGTAGGGTTACTAACTGCCTATGCTGCACATATGGGAAGTCCGGATGATCAGCGGCAGTTGCTCCGAATGATTACAAGTATACCAGCCCGGCTGATTGGAAAAGAAAAGTATGGAGTGGAGGAAGGAAACGAAGCAAACTTTGTTCTATTAAATGTCCAGTCTGTACAGGAAATATGGACTGAACTTCCCGAAACTCGCTTTGTTTTCAACAAGCATCGCTGGCTTAGCGTAAAAGAGACGCATCAGCGGCTCGCTGATACGAACTTGACTAACCTTTGGCAGGAAAATCAAATTTTAATTGGTTAAATAGACATAAAAAGAAGCTGTCACTAATGTGACAGCTTCTTAATCAATTACTTTTGAACGTTAGCAGCTTGTGGTCCACGAGCTCCATCTTCGATTTCAAATGTAACTTCTTGACCTTCTTCAAGTGATTTGAAACCTTCGCCTTGGATAGCTGAGAAGTGTACGAATACGTCGTCTTGTCCTTCTACTTCGATGAATCCAAAACCTTTTTCTGCATTAAACCATTTTACTTTACCTTGTACCATTGTAGTACCTCCTGTGTGGAAAATCCACGAATATATTACTATCTCTGCTCAATTTCAATAAGAATCACTTTAAAGAAAGTCTTTCTATTTGTTAACACCGAACAAGAAATAATAAACCTATTATAACACTTTTTTATAAAAAAGAAACCTTTTTTCATAAAAAAGTACTCTGAGATAAAAATAAGTTGAAAATATGGATATATTTTGAAATAGTAAATGAGCTATTGTTTTGTGAATTTTTAGCAATCATTAAAATCTTTTATCTCGTAAAAAAAAATGAATAGCGAGGTTGACAAATTGAGTGATGTGTAACTATAATGGTTACAACGAGCTGAGAAGAATTAGCAGTGCTATAAAAAGCTCAAATTTTTTTGTGTTATATGTAACTGTAATGGTTACAACAAAAATAAAAGGAGAGAATAAAAATGAAAATTGGTGTTATTGGAGCAACAGGAAAAGCAGGTCAATTAATTATGGAAGAAGCAAAACAGAGAGGACATGAAGTAACAGCCGTTGTTCGAAAAGCTTCTAAACTAAAAAATCAAACAAACGTAATTGAAAAAGATATTTTTGCCATTACTTCAAAAGACATTGAACAGTTCGATGCTGTGGTAGATGCATTTAATGCACCTCCTGGAAGCGAACAGCTCCACGTTGAGTCTATACAATCACTTATTAAAGTATTTCAAGGTGTTCAAACGCGACTCGCAGTAGTGGGCGGAGCGGGAAGTTTATTTGTAGATGCAGAAAAAACAACGCCTTTAATGAGCACAGAAGGTTTTCCAGCGGCTTATTATCCAACGGCTTCAAACATGGGTAAAGGTTTAAAAGAACTTGAAAAGTCGACTATAAATTGGACTTATTTAAGCCCAGCAGCCTTTTTTGATGCAGAAGGTGCTCGCACGGGAGCCTATCAATTAGGAAAAGATCATGTGATCACAAATAGTCAAAATGAAAGCTATATTAGCTATGCTGATTATGCGATTGCTTTAATAGATGAGTTAGAGAATAAAAACCATGTGAATGAACGTTTTGCTGTAGTGGGTGAGAAAGCATAAGCTTAGGTTTGAGTCATATTGAAAAACAGCTTGCATTTGATGTAAGCTGTTTTTTTATGGAACAAAATAGATATAAAGCAATGGAAAAAGGTATAGATTTTTTATTATTTCTTCGTTTTTCTTTTTAAAAACGATACAATACAACATAGATGATAAAAAGGAGATGAAAAGATGATTCGTTTTGGCGTAATAGGAACGAACTGGATAACAGATCGACTGTTAGAATCAGCTCAGTATGTAGACGACTTTCAGCTTGCAGCTGTTTATTCTCGAACCATTGAAAAAGCAGAAGAATTTGCAGGTAAATATGATATTCCTCATATATTTACTGATTTAGAAGAAATGGCAGCGAGTTCTGAAATTGACGCAGTGTATATTGCTACTCCAAATGCTTATCATGCGGAACAAGCTATCTTATTTTTGAAAAATAACAAGCATGTACTGTGTGAAAAACCGCTCGCAGCCAATGCAACAGAAGTAACTCGCATGATTCAAGCAGCCAAAAATCACAAGGTGTTACTAATGGAAGCAATGAAATCAACTCTTCTTCCTAACTTCAAAGTGATTCAAGAGAACTTACATAAAATTGGTCCAATTCGAAAATACGTGGCGTCTTACTGTCAGTATTCTTCTCGTTATGATAAATACAAAGAAGGTATCGTGCTTAATGCTTTTAAGCCAGAGCTTGCTAATGGTTCACTGATGGATTTAGGTGTATATTGTCTTTATCCTCTGATTACGTTGTTTGGAGGACCTCATAAAATAAAGGCAACTGCGTTTATGCTAGAATCTGGAGTAGATGGAGAAGGGTCAGTTGCTTTAGAGTACGAAGATCGAGACGCGGTCATCATGTATTCTAAAATTACAAATTCGCATTTGCCAAGTGAAATTCAAGGAGAAAAAGGCAGTATGGTTATTGACAAAATACATACCGCTGAAAAAGTAGAAATTCGATACAATGACGGACGGGTAGAAGAGTTAACGGTCGATCAGCCTTATCCTGCTATGTACTATGAAATAAATGAATTCGTAGAGCTGTTAAAGCAAGGAAAGATGGAATCGAACACAAATTCTTATGAGAATTCATATTTAACAATGCACGTGATGGATAAAGTGCGAGAGCAAATCGGTCTTGTATATCCAAATGATAATAAATAAATAAATAACAGAGGCTGGGCAAAAGTAGTTTAGTTGAAGAAAGATCCGAACGAGTTTGATTCTTGATGGAGAATCAAGCTCGTTCGGATTTTTTCATTGATAGGGTGAACGTAGGTTTCATGTATGAAGCTGCTTCTAGCTGGTGATTGGAGGGCAAGGTGAAGATTCCTGCGGAAAAAGCGCAAGCGACGAGGAGGCTCATCGGCCGGCCGCGGAAAACGAAGTCTTGCACGGGAATCAACAGCGGTATAACCAGTCATCCATACTAGATCATTTTCCAATTTGTTCGTCTCTAAATCGGATTGAGATAGTTATGTCTCATTCTCTTTTATTGTGGTTATAAAGAACATAATTGAGATTCGAAATCTTGCTGCAGCACATTTTAAAAGCAAATATGTTGAAACAAGGGAAGTTTTTTAGTATCTTCTATCTTTATTCATCCCTGCATACATAGGATTAATCAAAGAACAGAATAAAAAGAGTGGAAAATATTCGATAATTAATCCTAGATTAAAATGATTATAAAAAAGTATTGACTATAATAATAGCTCGTGTATAATAAAGAATGTAATCAATAGTCATTACTAGTTTATAATGATACTAATAATCGTTATCAAATAGAAGGTGTCATTGATTGCATTAAAAATAATACATACAAGCATAAGCTTGTGAAATACATTGTACAAGGAGAGGTTTTGACATGGCAGAACGTATGGTAGGAAAACAAGCACCACGCTTCGAAATGGAAGCTGTACTTGCAAATAAGGAATTTGGAAAAGTAAGTTTAGAAGAAAATATGAAAAACGGTAAATGGACAGTATTGTTTTTCTATCCAATGGACTTTACATTCGTATGTCCAACAGAAATTACAGCTCTATCAGATCACTACGAAGAGTTTGAAGATCTAGATGCTGAAGTTGTAGGTGTTTCTACAGATACAATTCATACTCACTTAGCTTGGATTAACACAGATCGTAAAGATAATGGACTTGGAGATTTGAATTATCCATTGGCTGCAGATCCAACTCATGCAGTAGCACGTGATTACGGCGTGTTAATTGAAGAAGAAGGCGTAGCGCTTCGCGGATTGTTTATTATTAATCCAGAAGGTGAATTGCAATACGCAGTTGTAAACCATAACAACATCGGCCGCAGCGTAGAAGAAACATTACGTGTACTTCAAGCACTTCAAACTGGCGGACTTTGCCCAGCTAACTGGAAACCAGGTCAAAAAACACTTTAATAAACAGCGGTAGAGTAGAGGAGAAATTCCTCTACTGCTGCCATTAAAATAGAAAAGATAGTTTTCTAATTAAAAAATACAGAATATTCAGTTTTGTTAACAAGGAGGATTTTAAAATGAAATTACGTGAACAAATGCCTGAATTAACTGGAGCAACATCTTGGATTAACGACGAATTAACAAAGGAAGATTTAGTAGGCGATAAAGCAACGCTTATCCACTTTTGGTCAGTAAGCTGCCATTTATGTAAAGAAGCAATGCCTGAAGTTAATGATCTTCGTGATGAGTATGATGATCAATTGAATGTTGTAGCGGTTCATATGCCTCGTTCGGAAGATGACTTAGATATGGGTGTTATTGAGGCAATGGCCATGGGACACGATATTACTCAGCCAATTTACGTAGACAGTGAGCATAAGTTAACAGACGCTTTTGAAAATAAATATGTACCAGCATATTATGTATTTGATAAAGAAGGTCAGCTTCGTCATTTCCAAGCGGGTGGAAATGGAATGCCGATGCTTCGCAAACGTATTAACCGCGTCTTAGGCGAAGAATAATCTCTACATGAAGAAGAAATAAAAAGAGCCGGGATAAAAATATTTTAGCCGAAGTGAAAAACGAACCACTGATCAAAATGTTTGATTAGTAGTTCGTTTTTTTTGTTATGCTGAACGTAGATTTCATCTGTTTCGTTCCTTCTAGCAGTTGATTGGAGGGCAAGGCGAAGACCCCTGCGGGAAAAGCGGAATAGGTGAGACCCCGCAGGAGCGCAAGCGACGAGGAGGCTCAGCGGCCGCCTGCGGAAAGCGAAGCCTTGCACGGAAATCAACTGCGGTATAACAAGAGATTCAGCTCATGTATCTTATTTGTTCGTCTTTAGATTGGATTCATTTAGGTATGTCTCAACCTCTTTTGTTTTTTACTGATTCTTTTCTATTATTAATGAGCCTTTCATCATATTGACATAAAAAACCTAATATAGTTAAATTTATATAAGAACAAATGTTCGTTTTCGGTGTTGTTATTTTACTCTTTTCTCCCTTTTTAATAAGTATAAGAAAAAAAGGAGGAGATTTGCACAATGACTCAGCTCTATTCGCAGCAAGAAAAGCGGCACGACAAAGAATGTACCTTTCATACATTTCTTACAAACCACAGCGCAACTCTTCAGACTCATATAATGAATACATTTTTGACACCAGAACGCTATGAGCGATTACAAAAAGCGGTTGTTAAAAATGATACAAAAGAACAAAGACTTCTAAACAAAGAATTTCATCAGTTTTATAGCGAAGTTAGATTGCTTCATTATATTAACAAGCTTTGCAGACATTATTCCAGAGATGTTATGCGTGTCAAAGAAAAAGAGCGTTCTTATATTCCTCTTCGCCTGCAGCAGCCGGCTGCGCTAGATGGAAATCGAACAGTTGAAGATATGCTAGGAGTACAGGACGGGGCTGTATGGGAGCATGAATTTTTAGGAAATCAACTTGAAAATCGTATTCTTCATCATGCTTTTCGCCAATTAACGGCCAAGCAGCAGTGTATGCTGCACTTGATTATTGTCGAACGCTGGACTCATAAAGAAATCGCTGCTTATTTTTCTATTTCTCAGCAAGCGGTTTCTAATCATTATCAACGTGCGCTAAGCAAGTTGAAAAAAATTATGAAGGTGAGTGATAGATATGTTTGATCCTCAGTGGCTTCAACTTGTTGGAAACGTAGGATTTCCCGCTGTCCTTTCTTTTTATTTATTACTGCGTGTAGAAAACAATATAAAGCGACTTGAAGAAAAAGTGGAAGAATTAACAACTGACTTAAGAAAGAAGTGAAGAAATGGAAACTTTATATGAGCTTGTAAATAAAGTGAAAGCTGGGGATGAAGAGGCGTCAAGGCGTTTATTAAAAAAGCTGGAACCAAAACTAAATAAAGCTGTCCAAAGCTTTTCACTGCATGAGAGAGAAGACATAAAGCAAGATTTAAAGATTAAAATTCTTTCCGCTGTTAAGACGTTTGATTTTTCCAAAACGCCAGGACTTTGGGAATTTTTACGCCATAAATAAAAAAGAGCGCTCGTTGTATCGACGCTCTTTTTTTATTTTTGCTGAAGTTCCACTACTTACCTTACAGTGAAAAATACAAAAAATAGAAATGGATAAATATTAAAAAAAAGGTAAAAGGTGATGTGTACAAATAGAGTTTAGTAGTATACTAACAAGTAGAATTTCTTGTATAAAAGGAAGATAGTCACTCTTTATATAGAGAGGATTATCGGCAATGAATAGAGGATAGAAGAGTTTTATTTAATGAAGGAAAAAATAGTGCTGTTCGATAAATAAAACAGCACTATTTATAAAAAAGCGGCAGTAAACAATATGTAAGCTAAGAAGCCTATTGTTTTTTGTTTTAGCTTTTTGGAAAGAGGTTAAGAATAAAGTGAGTCAACTTCTCTTTAATATCACGTTAATTATTTCTTTCATGTTTGCTGCGAGTATAGTTCGAGAGCAAATCATTTATAGAGTAGAAGGAATAAAACGGTACAAAATGTATCGCTTAATTTATTACGGATGTTCTTACGGACTATTAGGCAGCATTTTAATGATATATACAATTAAAATAGATTCTACTATTATTCTTGACCTTCGCTTTTTAGCGGTGACAATTGTTTGTCTTTATGCAGGAATGGTACCGGCTATCATTGCGGCTTGTATTATAGGGGTAATGCGTCTGCTTTTGTTTGGAATTACGGCAAGCGGAATAGTAGGCGCTTCTACAATTATCGTAATGGCTTTACTGTCTGGGTGGACGGTTCGCTTACCTTATCGTCCATTTATTCGTTTTCAATTAATGAATTCTATCAGCTTGCTTTGCGTATTTTTCTCATTGTCCTTTCTTTTTAAAGATATCGAGCGCGCTGCTACAATTATCATCTATTTACTGCCTGCTTCTTTTATAGGTGGGTGTCTAGTGTATTTGGTAGGTAGATATATATATGTATCTCGAGTAACGACAAGTCAGCATAAAAAGCTGTCTAAAATGTTTTCGGTTATGGTTTAAAATGCAAAGACAGGTACCATGATTGAAACGCCAGAGCGCGAAGTAGCCGTTAGTAATCAAACTTTTTGTGACATGTTTGATATACCCGGACCTCCTAATCAATACGTTGGATTGAAAAGTAATCAGCTGTTTTTATCTCACGCTCCTATGTTGAAAGATCCTGCTAGGTTTTTAAAAACGGTAGAAAGCACCGTTTATTCAAAAGAGTCAATAGTAGATGAAGAAATTACGTTTATTAACGGTAAAATTTATGCGCGTGACTACATTCCAATCTATGAAGGTCATGTGTATATTGGCCACTATTGGGAATATCGAGATATTACGGAGAAAAAGAAGGCTGAGTGTAATCTTCGCAAAGCCAATAAAAAGCTTGAAATGCTGTCCATGAAAGATGGGTTAACGGGTCTGAACAACCGCCGATCTCTTGATAAACAGCTGGAAATCGAGTGGGAATACGCACGGAAAGAAAAAGAGCCGCTTTCTTTTCTTTTATTTGATATTGATTATTTTAAAGCGTATAACGATACCTATGGCCATATTCAAGGAGACGAATGCTTAAAAGAAGTAGCGAATATTGCTAAAAGCGTTGTCTTTGGCGAATCGGCTTTTGTCGCAAGATACGGAGGAGAAGAGTTTGGTATATTGCTTCCTCGAGCTAATCAATATGAAGCGATAAAAATGGCAGAAGCTATTAGACAGCAAGTGGAGCAGCGTGGCATTATCCATCAAGCTTCTGACGTGTTTAAGTGTATCACAATCAGTGTTGGAATAATGACAGTTGTTCCATCCGAAAACATACCGCCGATTTCAATTGTCCATCAAGCAGATCAGGCTTTAATATGAAGCAAAGCGTACGGGTCGAAATCGAATTTTAGTATATTCTCACCACAAAGAAGCTGACTCAAACGTTTGAGTCAGCTTTTAAAAGAGATATAAGCCCCTTATTTAGGAGGAGCTTTTTCTTTTTCGTCTTCTTCCATAATTCCTTTTGTAGCGTTTTTAAACTCTTTTAACGTTTTTCCGGCAGCTTTCCCTAATTCCGGAAGTTTCTTTGGGCCAAAAAGCAATAGAGCGACAAATACAATTAAGGCAATTTCTCCAAACCCAAGGTTCATTGTCATCGTCTCCTATTTTTTGAAAGTGTTTACAAGTTTAGTATAGCATGAAAAGAAAGGAAGTAGTACAGCATTATCCAGTGATTTTAAGGCCGATTACACCTGCTACAATACAAAAAATAAATAAAATTCGACGCATATCTTTTGCTTCATGAAAGAAAAGCATGCCAAGAAGTACGCTTCCGGCAGCTCCTACTCCCGTCCATATGCCGTAAGCTGTTCCAATAGGTATCTCCTTTAATGCTAAGGAGAGAAGATAAAAACTTCCTGCACCGAAAAGGATAAATCCAATCGAAGGAAACAGCCGCTTAAACCCATCTGAAAGTTTTAAAAAAATCACAAATCCCACTTCACAAAAACCGGCAGCTATTAATGCAATCCAAGCCATGTTAAGATTCCTCTCCTTCTGTTTCTTCAGTAGAAATTAACTTTAAACCAACGATTCCAAAGATCATTAATCCTAAAAATAAAATCTTTCCAATATTTGTTCCTTCGTCTAAAACGGTCATTCCAAGTATCGCTGTGCCAGCAGCTCCTATACCAGTGAATACTGCATAAGCTGTTCCGACAGCAATTTTTTTTAAGGCATTTGAAAAGAAATAAAAGCTGATGACAATTGTGATGATCGTAATAATTGTTGGAGTTACTTCAGTAAATCCGTGTGAATATTTTAAGCCGATTGCCCATACAATCTCGAGCAAACCAGCGATAATAAGGTAAATCCAAGCCATGTTAATTCCTCCTTGCATAATAATAAGCCCTTTTTACAGGGCCTATTTAGCACGTATGCCTTCCCAAAATATCGTCCAAGCATCGTGGATTTTCTGGTCATAATACTCTGGTTCATAATAAAAGCGCTGAATGAACAGTCCGTCGGTTAAACAATAAAAGCTATTGATATACAAATCAATTGGACGTTCAATTATTTCGCCTTCAGCCATTCCCTGTGTAAAAATAGCATGCAGAATTTGATCAGACAATCGTTCGCTTCTTAAGAAAATAGCTTTTACTTCCGACTGCAAATGTTCAGGTGGAAACAAAATAAGACGACGGTACATCTGGCCAAAAGAATCTTTTTCAATCATCGTGCAGAAATCTACAACAAAGCAGTGAAGCTGTTCTTTAGCAGACTTTGTTTTATGCTGTTCGTATATAACAGGTAACTTTGTTAGGAATAAATTCATTAAATCATGCACGGTTAGTAAAAATAAGTCGTCTTTGTTCTTAAAATGAGCATACAGGGAAGGTTTTTTTATGCCTACTTTTGATGAGATATCAGCAAGCGATGTTTCTGTATAGCCTTTTTTCTCCAAAGAGCTCCATTGCTGCAGCTCTAATTTTTTCTACAGTTGATAATTCGCTCAAGAAATGCTCCTCCTCAATCTAACTAACGGTCGTTAGGTAAAAGATATCAAATATAAAAAAAGAAGCAAGGGAATCGCTTCTTTTTAATGTATTTTCACTAAATGACGCTGAGTTAAAAATAAAGAGAAGATAAAAATAAGCTCAAACGTATTTGTTACAGCTGTGCTTGGTATAGGAATTGACACGGCACTTCCTACAATCATCACGGCTACTCCAATAATCATGCTGCTCCATTGCGTCTTGCGAAATAAGGAAATTCCAACAAAAAGCAAAATAATCGCCACAATGAGAACCATAAGAGGGGGACCGGATGATCCCACTAATGTATAGCGAACAATGCCATATTCACGTACAACTTCCATGCGCTGACTAATCGTCGCGATTGTTTCATAGCTAATTAAGGCAAACGTGGTTAGCAAAAAAAGAATGCCGGCAACAGGTTTTTTAGCCCATGTAATTGTCGAATATTTCGCTACGCCATACGCAAAGAGCACCAAAGTAGGGGTAAATAAAGCGTGAAACCAAAAGCGAAGCATGCTGAGTGAACGTAAAGTATCGCCTTCACCGATAAATGAACCAATCCCAATCATTATATTATCGTAAATTAGTCCAGCTATTACTAAAGGAAGAAAAAGCATGTAAAACGGCGAAGTGTTTTTTCTTACTACATATATGCTAAAGAAAAACAGGACAATATAGCAAAAGGAAAATAGAAAATAAAGGATTGTATCAACCATTGTTTTCCTCCTTTTGATGATACTTCTTCTTTTTATGATAACATCATATGCCAAAAAAGTGAGAAATCATGCATTTTTCTAGGCAATCTTATCGGACGAAAGCTGCCTTCATCGGTAGAAAGATTCAGAAAATATTGAAATAAAAATAGGAAAAGAGGCCATAGTCAAGAGATTTAGATTTACTGAATTGATTATTAAATAAAGGAAATCTATAAAATAACAACAAAAGAACTAGACGCGTATGAAGCCTAAATACTTATATAATTAGAAAAAAATATTTAATGTCCTTTCTATTTAAGTAAGTTAAATGTAAGCAGAAAATGATAAGTAAATGTATTTTTTTAACTTTTATATCTATCTATCATCCTTACAAGTACGGTTGTTAGACAAATTAAATTGGTATATCCATAAAAAGGTATTAATGGAATAAAATATTTTTTATCCCGCCTTTATATTACAAAACGTTTTCTAAAGTTAAGAAATTTTTAATTACGTAATATTTCCGTGTGTTAATTGTAAGAGTGATGTATAAAATATTCCTGTTGTTATGGTAAAAAAAGGTATTAATGGGATTTTTCTAGGTAAATAAACTTTAGACCTATTCTGTAAATTTTAAATAAAACAATGAGTTTTTAATTCTGTAAATAGACAATCGGAATTGTAAGAATATATAACATTTGAGCTATTGACCACTAATGAGCGCAGATGATAGTTTTAGAGCTGTTGAAATTGGTACTCGAGTCCATTTTTCAAAGCAGGTGTTTTAGCAGCATGCTAGCGCTGTTAATTGATTTAGCTCCCATACATATATAAAGGGAGTGAAACTATGAAATCGTATATCTATCATTATGAATCAAAAGCATTCATAACGTATCCAACAGGAGAAGTTTGGAAGGAGAAGAATGAAACATGATCTTAATTATCCTATGCTGCCTATTTTTAGTAGGGTATGGCGTTTGGGAGTATCGCAGACATTTACGCAAGCTGCATTCAATTCCTGTACGAGTGAATGTTAATGGTATTCGCGGAAAATCCACCGTTACACGATTGATTACAGGTATTGTAAAAGAAGCAGGTTACAAAACAGTAGGGAAAACGACAGGAACACAAGCGCGTATGATCTACTGGCATACAAGTGAAGAAGAACCAATTATTCGTCGTAAAGAAGGTCCGAACATTGGAGAACAGCGACGAGTAGTAAATGAAGTTGCCGATATTGGCGCGGAAGCTCTTATTTGTGAATGTATGGCTGTACAGCCCGATTATCAAATCACATTCCAAAATCAGCTGATTCAAGCCAAGGTAGGCGTTATTGTAAACGTACTAGAAGATCACATGGATGTAATGGGTCCAACTCTAGATGAAGTTGCTCAAGCGTTCACTGCTACTATTCCTTATAATGGCCACCTTGTTACAATTGAAGGTCCATATTTGGAATACTATAAAAAAATAGCCGCAGAGCGCAACACAAAAGTTATTGTAGCTGACAATGATAAAGTATCTGAAGCGTATTTACGTGAATTTGATTATATGGTTTTCCCTGATAATGCTTCCATCGGTTTAGCAGTAGCAGAAGCACTTGGTATCGATGCTGAAACAGCGATGAGAGGAATGTTAAATGCCCAGCCTGACCCAGGAGCAATGAGAATTACAACGTTTGGCGATGAAAAAAGTCCAGCATTTTTAGTGAATGGATTTGCTGCCAACGATGCTTCTTCCACGCTTCGTATTTGGGAACGTGTAGATTCAATGAACTATAGTGAAAAACTTCCTATTGTCATTATGAACTGCCGTCCGGACCGTGTAGATCGCACGGAGCAATTTGCTGAAGATGTAATGCCATACATTGAAGCGGACGTAATGATTGCAATTGGTCAGACGACCTCACCAATCGCTGCAGCATATCAAAGAGGCGAATTGCCGACAAAAGAATTCTGGGATATGGAAGGCGCTTCTACAGAAGAAATTTTAGAGCGCATGAAGCCTTATTTAAAAGATCGTATCGTATACGGTGTCGGAAATATCCACGGTTCAGCCGAGCCGCTTGTTGAAGCTATTATTGAAATGAAAAAGATGAGAAAAGCAGTTTAATCTAGGAGGCCATTTCATGTTCGGATCAGATTTATATATTGCCCTTGTGTTAGGGGTTACACTAAGCTTAATTTTTACAGAAAAAACGGGCGTATTGCCAGCCGGTCTTATCGTACCGGGATATTTAGCTCTTGTATTTGATCAGCCAATTACTATTTTAATGATTTTCTTAATTAGTATTTTAACGTATGTTATCGTCGTGTACGGAATCTCAAAAGTAGTTATTTTATATGGACGTCGCAAATTTACAGCGATGTTAATTACGGGTATTGTGATTAAAGTTGCATTTGATTATTTCTTCCCGATCTTGCCGTTTGAAGTGTTTGAATTACGCGGAATTGGTATCATTGTACCGGGCTTAATTGCAAATACAATGCAAAAGCAAGGTCTTCCTTTAACAGTTGGAACAACGGTTTTATTAAGTGGTGTAACATTTGGAATTATGCAAGTTTATTATTTATTTTAATACACAGACAAACCGCAGCTGGTAAAGGAAGGTGAAAGCGTTGAAAGAGAAAAAATTAAATTTTCAAGAAAAAGTATTGATGTTTATAAAGAAAACAAAGCCTACAACGGGCAAGCAAGCTCTTATCTTAACGCCAATTTTAATCGTAATTTTAGCTCTTTCAGGATGGATGGAGCGTTCGGATGCTCTTGAAAACCCTGAGACGGCTAATCCAGAGGCCAATAATGATTTAACGATGACTATGGTCGGAGACATTATGATGGGTCGCCATGTAAGAGAAGTAACTGAACGCTACGGAGAAGATTTTGTATTCCGCAACGTGGAGCCGTTCTTTAAAAATTCGGATTACGTAAGTGGGAACTACGAAACGCCGATTTTAACAAATGACGTAGATTCATATAAAGCAATGGATAAAGGTATTCATTTATATAGTAAGCCTGCTGATCTAGCGACTGTTAAAAATGCAGGTTTCGACGTATTAAACTTAGCGAACAACCATTCAATGGACTACAGTGCAAAAGGGTTAGAAGATACGATCTCTACTTTTGAAGCAAACAAATTAGATTTTGTTGGTGCTGGCCATAACTCTGAAGAAGCAAAGCATATTTCGTATAAAGATGCTGACGGTATTCGCATTGCAACCGTAGGGTTTACGGATGTATATTCAGACGGAATGTCGGCTGGAAAAAACAACCCAGGTATTTTAAAAGCAGATCCGGATCTTATTTTCAGCACGATTCAGCAAGCGAAAGCAAATGCTGATTTAGTTGTAGTAAATGCCCACTGGGGTGAAGAATACGATGCACAGCCAAGTCCTCGTCAAGAAGGACTAGCAAAAGCGATGGTAGACGCTGGTGCGGACATTATCATTGGTCACCATCCGCACGTTCTACAGTCATATGACGTATATAAAGGTTCGGTTATTTTCTATAGCTTAGGAAACTTTATTTTTGACCAAGGGTGGTCAAGTACAAAAAATACAGCGATGGTTCAGTATCATTTAAACAAGCAGGGCCAAGCTAAAATTGATGTTATTCCAATGGTTATTAAAGCAGGTACACCAACTCCAACAGATAACCCTTGGCGCATGAAGCGTATTTATAACGATTTAAACAAGTTTTCTTCAAACCCTGAACTGTTAGAAAAAGAACGAAACAAGTTTGAATTAAACTTAGATCATTCTCGCATTATAAAACATGCAGAGGAGCGCAAAAAGAACGAAGCGCAAGCTAACTAATAGCCCGTCATACACAGAGGAGGTAAAAGATGATAAATAAACGTAATACGATTATTGTTTCCATTGTCATCTTTTCACTCATAGTAGGTGTATGTGTTTATCAATTTATGTTTCCAAAACAAGAATATGCAGTAAGTACTTCAGATCCTCGCGCCACAAAAGTAGGTATGGAAATTCTTAAACAAGGCGGTACAGCAGTTGATGCAGCTATTGCCATTTCCTACACGCTTGGTGTTGTGGAACCGTACGGATCAGGACTTGGGGGAGGCGGCGGAATGCTGATTGATCCAGCAGATGCCTCTCCAACATTTATTGACTACCGAGAAATTGCACCTAAGAATGATAAAGAAGATGAGATTGGCGTACCAGGGTTCGTTGCTGGTATGGATTATATTCAGCATCACTACGGATCTATGTCGATGAGCAAACTAATCGACCCGGCCATTAACTATGCCGAGAATGGGTACAAAGTGGACAAAGATTTGCACGATAGGCTGGTTTCATACAAAAGTAATGTGAATGAAGATGAAATTCCTAGCTTTTATCCAGATAAAGACCCCATTAACACAGGTGAAATTGTCAAACAGCATGAATTAGCGAACACGCTGCAAAAGATTAAGGAAGAAGGGCCAAATGCTTTTTATAGAGGGAAAATTGCAGACGATATTACAGAAGAAACAAAAGTAAGTCACAAAGACTTGCGAAAGTATGCGCCTGTTGAACGCAAACCTCTATCGACCAATTATAAAGGTCATCAAATTATTTCAGCACCTCCGCCTTTTGCTGGTGCTACGCTTATTCAAATGTTAAAAATGACGGATCAAGAAGATATTTGGAAGCTGAAGGAATCGCATCCTAGTCTTTATTATCATTTTCTTGGTCAAATTTCAAAAGTAGCTTATCAAGACCGCTTGAAAAAAATCGCTGATCCGGCTTTTATAAAAGAAACGCCAAATGATTGGATCGACGATCATTACGTGCATTTACTTCGTAATAAATTAAATAATACTGAAACAGATCATACCAAAGTAAGCGACGTCGAAGAACATGAAAGTACCACTCATTTTGTTGTCATGGACGGTGAAGGAACCGTTGTATCAACAACAAATACGCTGAGTAATTTCTTCGGCAGCGGTGAATATGTAGATGGATTCTTTTTAAATAATACGCTCAATACGTTTGGGGAAGGAATTAATAAGCGTCAACCTGGTAAGCGTCCAAGAACATTTACAGCCCCTACCATTATTCGTGAAGGTGATGAATGGGTAATGTCCATTGGCACACCGGGAGGAAATCGCATTCCTCAAGTGTTAACGCAAGTAATTGGGGATTATTTTGAAGACAAAGATTCCATTAAAAACGCAGTAGAAAACAAGCGTGTCATTTTTGATTCTCATAAGTTTTATTCAGAAGCTAAGCTTAAACAGTCAACTAAAGATGGTTTAAAAACGTACGGCTATGACTTAAAAAACAATGATAACGCGATGTTTTACGGAGGCGTTCAAGCACTTGTGAAAGACTTAAAGAAAAACAAAATTCAAGGTGACGCTGATCCGCGCCGCCACGGTTTATGGGAAAAAAGTACAGACTAACTTAATTGGAGGAATAGAAAATGATCGCAAAACGAATCGTAGGGATTGTAGGACCAATTGCTATTGTAGCAGGAGTAGTAGCAGGACTTGGTGCTTTAAAACATCCGGCTACTCTTTCAACGGATGAACAGCAAAAAATTGAAAATAATGTAAAAATGATTGAGCAAACAAAATCAGCTGCTACAGATGCAGTAAATGATGCTGCGGCAGCTGCTGGAAAATAAGTCTTATGTAGTAACAAAAAGGCATCGTCCAAGACGATGTCTTTTTTGTGTTCAATGTAATGTATGGATAAAAATGAAAGCGCTTCACAAAATATACAGATGAGTAAAAATGGAGGGTAATATGTGAATAAAAAATTACTGTTGTTTAATATTATTGCTTTTTTATTATTAATTTGCGTTATAGCCGCTTTCTTTATGACTCAATCGAGTACAGACCTTAGTCCTGAAAAGCTGCTTAAAAAAAATAATGATCATTCTTATGGTGTGAGTTCTTCTAATTCTCTGGCAGCAAATGTAGGGATGGACGTATTAAAAGAAGGCGGGAATGCAGTAGATGCGGCCATTGCTATTTCGTATGCCCTCAACGTAGTCGAACCTTTTGGATCTGGAATTGGCGGAGGTGGAGGTATGCTGATTGCCAAAAAGGATCAGCCTGCTACCTTTATCGATTACCGGGAAACCGCTCCAACTTCTATGAACGGTAAAAACGGCGTGCCGGGATTTGTCGCTGGTATGGAATATATTCAGCAGAAGTATGGTACAAAATCAATGAATGATTTAATTCAGCCGGCTGTTGAATACGCTGAAAAAGGGTTTGAAGTAGACTCTCTTTTATCTTCTCGATTATATTACTCTAGAGGAAGGATGGATGTAGACAAACTATCCGCTTTTTATCCGAAGGGAGAAGCAATCGAAGAAGGAGAAACGCTGTCGCAGCCCGTGTTAGCTAAAACGCTAATCAAGATTCAGCGAGAAGGTGCATCTGCATTTTATAAAGGAGATGTGGCACAAGATCTTGCTGATGCAACGCCTATTTCTAAAAAAGACTTATCTTCCTATCAAGTGACAGAAACCAAGCCTGTCGTTTCAACTTACAATGGAACGGAAGTGATTTCAGCGCCTCCGCCTTTTTCCGGAATTACACTGATTCAAATGTTAAAAATGGCAGAAAAAGAAAATCTTGAAACAATGCCTGACAAAGAATATTACGAAACGATGAACAGAATTAAAAAAGCAGCTTACTCCGACCGGTTAAAACAAATCGGAGATCCAGATTTTCATAATCAAAACTCAAGTGAATTAGTTAGTGATGATTATATAACAAACTTGGTCAATCACCCGACACGTTCTTTAGGTGAAGGCGATGAAGAACACGAAAGTACAACACATTTTGTAGTTATTGATTCAGAAGGAACCGTCGTATCTACAACCAATACGTTGAGTAACTTCTTTGGTACAGGCGAACAAGTTGACGGCTTTTTTCTTAATAACAACGCTGATACCTTTGGAAGCAAAGAGCCGAATAATCGCGAGCCAGGAAAAAGGGCAAGAACCTTTACGGCTCCAACTATTATAAGAGAAAAAGGTGAGTGGGCGATGGGAATAGGTTCTCCGGGCGGAACGCGGATTCCCCAAATTTTAACTCAGGTACTTTCTAAAAACCTTGAAGGAAATGAACCGCTTCAAGAGGCTGTAAACGAACCGCGATTTATTTTTGACGATTCGACTATTTATGTAGAGCCCGATTTAAATACAAAAAATATTCCTTCTGCGTTTCGAATAGAAAAAAGAAAAGCGACGTCTTTTATGGAGGTATCCAAGCGTTAACCATTAATTTTCAAGATAAACAAATGGAAGGAGCGGGAGACCCTAGAAGGAATGGAGTTTGGAAAACAGGAGACTAACGAAGTAAAGATCCCTTCTCATATGCTTAGGCATAGTGAGAAGGCGTTTGAAAATATCGAATGGAATGAAAATCTTTGTCGCTGGAATGAAAATGTACGTAAATGGGGGAACGATCTAAAGCAGGGTGAGCGTTGAAAAACGTGGCATCACCGTAGCGCAAAGCTTTTAGCAAGTAAGGCATTTCCTGTTTGAAAATAGTATATCGTATGGCTTGAACGGATTTTTCCGTTTGTTCATTTCCAATAAATACGTATACATACAGCGTATCAACACCGTCTTTGTGGAGCCATTCGGCAAAAAGCTCATTTCGCTGCTCATTTAATTGATCAACAGCAAACTTTTCGTCGATCCAAAGAAATAAATCGTCTGTTTGTTCAGAATGTGTGAGCGTATAGCGTCGCCCAATAAAAGGAAAGGTGGGTGTGCTTCCTTGCCGGTATGTGACGCTAAATTGCTGAGGATTAAAAGCAGACAAACGGCATCTTCCTTTCACGCTTTTAAGTAGTTTATGCATAAAAAAGAGAAATTTCACACATTCGTCAAGAATTTTAAGCTGTTTTTCTTACATGCATACTTATGAAAAAGTTGTTACACTGAAGAAAAGAAATAGTGGGTGATAAAAGATGGAGCCGCTGTATATTGTTTTATCGATTTTTTTAGCAGCGATGCTATCGTATGATATTGCTAAATTTGTTCGAGGGGACCGGCCAGATTGGAAAGAGGGTCTCGTGACGGGCCTTGTGTTCGTGGGCTTTTTAGCAGCCATGCAAATGGCTTTTCACATTGTATAGCGACGAAAGGGGCTGGGACAAACGTAGTTTAGTTGAAGGAAGATCCGAACGATGAATCGTTCGGATCTTTTATGGTTAGGGTGAACGTAGATTTCATTTATCCCATTGATTTCGTTATGTCCCAACCTCTTTTTTGAAGATATGCCGGATAAGTTTAGTCCGGCAATACTAAAAAGCTTGGATATCGAATAAGCTGTTGTATACTGCATTTTTGATAAAGGGGCTTTTTACTTGTATCGAAAAAAAACACTGCTTTTGAAGCGAAGTTTAGGAGTAGCTGTGTTTCTTTCTGTTATTGCGCTGGGAATTTGGATGTTTCAATTTACATTCTTTTCTCCGAGTCATCAAGCTAAATCTGCCGTAAAAGAATTTTATACGCTGGAACAGGAAGGGAACTTTTCGGAATCATGGGACCTTTTTCATTCATCCATGAAAAAGAAGTGGACAAAAGGTGCATACATACAAGATCGAGCACACGTATTTCTCAATCATTTTGGGGTAGACACCTTTACTTATTCCATTGAAGATGTTGAAAAAAGAAAGAGCTGGAAGATGGAAAATGATCGTAAAGCGTTTCCTGTTGTTTACGAAATGATCGTGATCCAAACGTATAAAGGGAAATATGGAAACTTTGATTTGGTGCAGAAAGTGTATGCTGTTCGTGAAAAAGGAGAATGGAAAGTCGTGTGGGATTATAAACAGTAGGAGAGCCTGCTGTTTTTTTATCTTCATAAGAAATGAGCATACCTCAGCTGTTAATAGGCATCTTTTTTAACAGAAAAAACGTTATGTTTTTTTGCGAGTGGGTAAAATGAAAGAAGGAGGCGAACACCGATGAAATTTAAAACGATTTTATTTGATGCATATGGAACACTGTTTGATGTACATACCGTTATTGAAACGTGTGATAAGCTGTATCCGGAACGAGGAGAAAGTATTAGCCATTTATGGCGTTTGAAGCAAATTGAATATGCAATGCAATATCAGCTGATGGGACGATACGTTGACTTTTATACATTAACAAATCAATCCCTGAAATATGCAGCAGAAGCAAATGATATTGATTTAACGGAACACGAAGAAAAAATGCTGCTGAGTGCTTACATGAAGCTCAATGTCTACGATGAGGTCAAAGAGGTGCTCGCCTATTTAAAAGAAAAAGGATATCGTCTGGCTATTTTTACGAATGGTCCTAAGCACATGATTGATCCGCTTGTTTCTTATCACAATATGAATCATTTATTTGAAGACGTTATTTCCGTAGACGAAATCAAACAGTACAAACCTACGATGGCAAGCTATCACTATGCAAAAAACAAAATGAACGCAAAAAGAGAAGAAGTATTATTTTTGTCATCGAATACATGGGATATTGCCGGTGCTAAAAACTATGGGTTCGCAACGGCTTGGGTCAACCGAAAAGGAAATGTAGCTGAACATAAAGAATTGCAGCCAAACGTAATCATTACAAGCTTAAATCAGCTTATTAAATAAAAAAAGAACGAGCATTAAGCTCGTCCTTTTTTATTTATTGCTAAATGTATCTTTTGTTTCGCCTACTGCTTTTTGAGCATTTCCTTTTGTTTTCTCAGCTTTTCCTTCACGCTGAAGGTCGCAGTTATTCGTTGCATTTCCTACTTGATCTTTTACTTCACCTTTAGCTTTTGATACATTTCCTTTAACTTTATCTCCTAAACCTTTACTCATTTTAATCTTCCTTTCTATTAGTAATTAAGTAGTGTTACTTGTCTGTTCCACCATTAGAAAGAAATTAAACATATTTTCTGATTTCAACTTAAACAGAAGCTAAGCGTACGATATTCAGAAGTAATGTTTAGGCACTATTATTATTGTTCGGCGGTTTTAAGCTCCCAATCATCATAAATCTGAGATTCGTAAGGCCATGATAATAAGCTTAAAGATTCCACTGCTTTTAGAACAAGAGGCGAAGCATTATCGATGTTGAGATCCTGCGGTGCAATCCACAATGCTTCCAAAGAATCCTGTCCTTCAAACTGTACGGGGTGGGAAAGAAGCTTACCGCCGGCAATGTTTACGTAATAAAAAACAGCAATGTGATGCACGTGAGTAAATTCTTTCCACTTACAAGGATACTGAAAATCTGTTGTACCCGCTTGAGAAACAATGTTAATCTCAAAGCCCGTTTCTTCCACAAATTCTCTTTTCATCGCTTCCATTAATGTTTCACCGTGCTCTAGCTGTCCGCCTGGCAAATCAAAACGATGAATATACGGACCTCTATTTTTTCGAATAACAAGCAGCTGGTTATCTCGCATACAAATTCCATATACGCCAAAAGCGCGATCATAGTTTGGTTCCATCTTTTTTTCACTACTTTCTATAACAGAATGGCTTGATAAAGCATAGTTTGATTTCTTTATCCTACCATACATTTTGCTATAGAACCTTTTTTAATGAGATGGTTTTAGAGTAAGCGTGCGGGAAACGGCACTTTCGTTATGCAAACGGTCAACAGAGGTTACAACATATGTGTATGTTTGATTTTTGAGTGCATTTTGATCTACAAACAATTGTTTTTCTCCTGTTTTTCGAACGGTTGTCAGCAAGTTTTCTGCGTTGTTAATGTCGCCTTTTTTATTGCCTTGAAAGCGATAAATGGCATAATAAGCGGAATCATTCTGCTGGTGATCTCGAATTTCAAATGCTGCTTCTTTTGTATGAGGGCGCGCATTTTTTAATTTTGGTGCTTTTGGGGCCGTATTATCAAGCCAAGGCATTGCTGGAATAAGCGCAGGGTGTTTATAAATATCGTTTTGCAGCTTGTCTTTTATTCCTAGCGGGTTTCGGTTCAAATCTTTCAGGCTAAAATGCATGCTCCCTTGTACTTCTGGAAACTGGTGATTCAGAGCAATTTGCCTTGGATACTCATCAGGATCAGACCAAGCTTCCACCGCGTTGTTATTAATTTTGTAAGCAGCTTGTCCAATATAAAGGTGGACTGGTTTTCCGCGCACTTCATCTCTCCACCAGTTGAGCAGCGTATCGTAAGCAGCGGGTTCAAATCCGATATTCCAATAAATTTGCGGAGTGATGTAATCAATGTATCCATTTTGAATCCACGTACGCGTATCGGCATACAAATCATCGTAGTTTGTTTGTCCGGCAGTCGTCTCAGAGCCGGTTGGATCATTAGCGATGTTTCGCCATACGCCGAACGGACTGATGCCAAACTTCACGTATGATTTTGTTTTTTTAATAGACTTATTTAAATCTCGAACAAGCTGATTAACATTGTCACGCCGCCAGTCTTCAACATTTGAAAACGTTTGAGCACCGTAGGTTTCATATGTTTTTTGATCTGGGAACGTTTGACCTGCAATTTTGTAAGGATAAAAATAGTCGTCCATATGAACAGCATCAATATCATAGTTTCTTACGACTTCGAGCACTTCTTCAATAATAAAGTTTTTTACTTCTGGAATACCTGGGTTATAGTAGAGTTGTTTTCCGTAGGAGACGACCCAATCAGGATGTTGTTTGGCAGGGTGATTATCGGCTAGTTTGTTTAAATCAGTATGATTCATTGTAATGCGGTAAGGGTTAAACCATGCGTGGAATTCTAAGTTGCGCTTGTGTGCTTCGTCTACCATAAAGGCCAGAGGATCATAGCCGGGATCTTTTCCTTGTGTACCGGTTAAATATTCTGACCACGGGCCATATTTTGACGGATAAAAGGAATCAGCGGTCGGTTTAATCTGAACAACAACAGCATTCATTCCCATCTTTTTTACTTCATCTAGCAAATAGGTAAACTCTTTTTTCTGCTGTTCAACCGGAAGACCGGGCTGAGAAGGCCAGTCAATGTTGTATACGCTTGCAATCCAAGCGGCTCGAAGCTCCCGCTTTTGATACGTAGTAGGTACGTCTGCTTTAGCAGATAATGTGCTCGAACAAAACAGCAGCAAAAACAAGATGCCTCCAACCCATTTTTTAATATGCATGTTCGTTCCTCCTTCTTTTTTGGTTGAGATAAAATTTCTTTCATAATATAGCATGCGGTCGTTATATTCACAATAGGTTTTAATGAAATATTCTGAAAAATAAAATAAAGTTTTAAAAATATCAGAAAAATATTGAAATTAAACTTCAGAAAAAATATAATAATGGTAATTTAAAGAATATTTTAGAAATACGTTACTTAAAGATGGAGGAATTCATGCGCCAATTTTCCGTACTTACTTTAATCGATGCACAAATGAATCATTACAGTCCCGCTGAAGGAAGAGTAGCTGATTACGTGCTAGAAAATCCCACGACCACGTTGAACTTAACGACCAAACAGCTAGCTAAGCAGTGTCAGTGCAGCGAAGCTACGATTATTCGCTTTTGTCAGCGTGTAGGCATTAATAGTTTTAAAGAATTAAAGATTGAATTAGCAAAAGATGCTCATAAGGTGAATACCGAACAGCTGCCGAATCTTCCAGTTAATTTTGAAGATGAGACCGATGCTGTGCTTGAAAAAGTCATAAGCAAAAGTATGAGCGCACTGATGAATACAAGTCGATTAGTGAGCACTTCTGCAATTGATGCAGCTGCGGAAGCCATTCATGGAGCGAAACGAGTGTTTTTATACGGAGCAGGAGGATCATCTGTAGTTGCACTAGATGCTCAGTATAAACTGCTTCGAATTGATATTTCGGCTCTGTTTTCATTAGATAGTCATGTTCAAATGGTGATGGCTACGAATATGACAAAAGATGATGTGCTGTTTGTGGTATCCACTTCCGGTCAAACAAAAGAAGTAATAGAGCTGATGCAAATAGCCAAAGACAAAGGAGCAGCCGCCATTTTGCTAACGCAGCACGGATCATCGCCAGCTTCTAGGTTAGCTGATATTCTGCTGACTATTTCGGTAGAAGAACAGCATATTCGAATTGGAACGATGAGCGCTCGTATTGCTCAATTAGCCATTGTAGATGCGATGTTTATACGGTTATGTATTCAAAAAGGCAATCAAGTGTTTGAACGCATAATCGATACACATAATGTAATTCAAAAAATAAAGAGGTAGGGGGAAACGAAAAAATGAAGGTATTGTTTGTATGTTCTGGAGGAATGTCAAGTGCGATTGTGGTAAAAGCATTAAAAACGGAAGCACAAAAGCACGGAACGGATATGGAAGTGCTGGCAATTGGAACGAATGAAGTGGCAGAGGAAATTAAAAAGGGCTGGGACGTTGTAATGGTTGCACCGCAGATTCGTCACCGGTTTAACGCAGTGAAAGCGGAAGCAGATAAAGCTTCTGTTCCATGCGGGCCCATTCCGCCGCAGGCTTATACGCCGCTTGGAGGTCCGACGCTTTTTAAAACGGTTCAACAGCTCGTTAGCTAAGAAAAGCAGGTGTATTCCTGCTTTTTAAATAGATAAGGGGTTTTATTTACACAAGGGGAGAATATAGAGGGGGAAAGGGTATATGAGCAAATTTGTGTCTTTTTTAGAGAACAATTTATCGGGACCTATGGCCAGGTTATCAGAACAGCGGCATCTTCAAGCCATTCGCGATGGTGTTATTTCCGCTTTGCCGTTTATCATTATCGGAAGTTTTTTCTTGATTCTAGCATTTCCGCCTGTGCCGCAAGATAGCACAATTGCGAAATGGGCCGCTGATAACAGCGCCAACATTTTAATACCGTATCGAGTAACGATGTTTATTATGTCTTTATATATAGCCTTTGGGATAGGATACAACTTGTCTAAAAGCTATAATCTCGATCCGCTGTCAGGAGCGCAAATTGCGGTAGCTGCACTACTTCTTACGCTGACTCCAAAGCTGATTGAAGAAGAAGGGTTTATGCTTCCAATGACAAACCTTGGAGGTCACGGTTTATTTGTAACGATGATTGTATCGATTTTATCGGTCGAAATTCTCAGGTTTTGTAAAGCAAAAAATGCCACCATAAAAATGCCGGAACAAGTGCCGCCTTCGGTATCGAGATCTTTTGAAGCACTAATACCGGTTGCGATTGTTGTTGTACTTATGACGATTATTACTATTGTTTTAGGTATCGATCTTCACCATTTAGTTGATAAACTAGTTGCTCCGCTTGTGGAAGCTGGAGATAGTTTAGCAGGAGTGTTAATACCGGTTTTCTTAATTACGTTTTTCTGGTCATTTGGAATCCACGGCGTCTCTGTTGTTGGGACAGTGGCAAGGCCTGTATGGGAAGTGTATTTAGCCAAAAATGCTGAAGCGGTAGCAGACGGAGCTTCCACACTTCCTTATATTGCACCTGAAACGTTCTTTCAGTGGTTTGTTTGGATCGGAGGATCTGGAGCGACGCTGGGCCTTGCCTTAGCGATGCTGTTTTTCTCAAAATCTAAATATTCGAAAGCGCTTTCTAGGACATCTTTTATTCCAGCGGTTTTTAATATTAACGAACCAATTATTTTCGGTCTGCCAATTGTGTTAAATCCTATTTTAATTATTCCATTTATCATTATCCCGATTATTACAACGATCATTTCATACGCAGCAACGGCAACAGGTCTTATTACGCCAACCTACGTAATGGTTCCTTGGACGCTCCCGGCACCGATCGGAGCTTATCTATCAACCGGAGGAGACTGGCGGGCGGTTGTGCTAGTCGTTATTAATATTGCTATTTCTGTTGTCATTTATCTTCCGTTCTTTAAAATGTACGACCGAAAGATGGTCGAAATGGAAAAAAGCGATGAAGCAACGGTTGCACCATCCGATAATTCAGTTCAAATGTAAAAAAAGAGAAGCCAACTTGTTTGGCTTCTATCTCTTTAATAGGAGTTGAGATCAATGTTTGTTCGGTTTCGATATAAAACGGTGTTTTTATTTCTGTTAACCATGGTGCTTTGTAACGTTATTTTTACACCTTTGCTGCAGTACGCTGGTTTATCGGCGCAGCATAGTTTGTTTACCGTTACAAGTCTATCAGCAGCTTTGCTTACAACATTTATTTCTATCCGGCTTTCAACCGCAGCTTTATCTAAAACTGCCGTTTGTATACGCTTCGCTTTACTTGGAGCAGGGTGTACAGCCGTTACATATTTAGCTGTTTTTTAACAAGGAGGGACAAGGAATGAAGGTAGTGACAATAGGGGGAGGATCCAGCTATACACCTGAATTGGTCGAAGGGTTTATCAAACGATATAATGAGCTTCCAATTCGAGAGCTATGGCTTGTAGATGTTGAAGAAGGAAAAGAGAAGCTTGAGATTGTAGGAGCACTTGCGAGAAGAATGGTCAAAAAAGCAGGTGTTGATATAAAAATTTATTTAACGCTTGATCGAAAAAAAGCGTTGGTGAATGCCGATTTTGTAACGACACAGCTTAGAGTAGGGCAGCTTGATGCACGTACTCATGATGAACGTATTCCTCTTAAGTACGGAATGATTGGTCAAGAGACAAACGGGGCGGGAGGGTTATTTAAGGGCTTGCGAACGATCCCGGTTTTGTTGAAAATTGCCGAGGAAATACACGAAATTTGTCCAAACGCCTGGCTTATTAATTTTACAAATCCTGCTGGTATGGTAACCGAAGCGCTGCTTCGCTACGGAAAGCATTCTAAAGTGGTAGGGGTCTGTAACCTGCCTGTCCATATGACAAACTCGATCGCCAGCTTGCTTCAAATAGAAAAAGAAAATGTTTATATTGAATTTGCGGGGTTAAATCACTTGGTATATGGACTGCATGTGTATGCAAAAGGAAAGGAAGTAACAAAAGAAGTAATTCAGCGTTTAAGTGATCCAAAGTCCCAAGTAACAATGAAAAACATAGCTCCTATTCCGTGGCAACCGGACTTTTTGGAAGCTCTCGGCGTGATTTTATGTCCGTATCATCGCTACTACTACAAAACAAAAGAAATATTAGAAGAAGAGCTTTTGGCCTTTCAATCAGGTACTACGCGGGCTGAAGTGGTCAAAGTACTGGAAGGCGAGCTTTTTGAACTCTACAAAAATCCAAATCTAGAAATGAAGCCTCCGCAGCTGGAAAAAAGAGGAGGCGCTTATTACAGCGATGCCGCATGTAATTTAATTTCATCCATTTATAACGATAAAGGTGATATTCAAACAGTAAATGTAAGAAACAACGGCTCAATTTCTTCACTGCCAAATGAATCAGCGGTTGAAGTAAACTGTATCATAACAAAACAAGGACCGGTACCGCTCGCTGTGGGTGAACTTCCTGTAGAAGTGAACGGACTTGTGCAGCAAATTAAATCGTTTGAACGAGTAGGGGCAGAAGCTGCGGTTACAGGATCTTATGAAAAAGCACTGGTTGCGCTGAGCATTAATCCGCTTGTTCCAAGTGATGAGCTGGCTAAGTCGGTCTTAGATGAACTGCTTCAAGCTCATCGCAAGTATTTACCTGCTTTTTTTAAGGAAGTGAACGCGTAGTATGTATGCTGTTGGACTTATGTCAGGAACGTCACTCGACGGAATTGATGCAGCTCTTGTTCAAATTGAAGGAAGCGGCTATGAAAGTAAAGTTAAGCTTCTTCATTTCATTACCATGCCGTTTTCACCGCAGTTAAAAAAGGAAATTGAGCAGGCGCTTTCTTTTGAACATTCAAATGTACAGCTGATCTGCAGCTTAAATTTTAAACTTGGCTATGCATTTGCAGATGCAGTGAAAAAAGTGTGCCAAGAAGCCGGCTTTTCTCTTGAACAAATAGATTTTATTGGATCGCATGGGCAAACCATTTACCATCAGCCTTATGCTTCGGGAATTACAGCGATGTCTACCCTGCAAATTGGAGAGCCGGCTGTTATTGCCTATGAAACCAAAACGAAGGTAGTAGCAAACTTCAGGGTGATGGACATGGCAGCGGGCGGGCAAGGTGCTCCGTTAGTTCCTCACACGGAACGGATTTTGTACAGCCACGATGACCATGTAAGGCTGCTTCAAAACATTGGAGGTATTGGAAATGTAACGTTAATTCCGCCAAAAAAATCTCCTATACCGGTAGTAGCTTTTGATACGGGGCCGGGAAACATGATGATAGATGAAGCGTGTCAGCAGCTTTTTAATGTTTCATTTGATGAAAATGGGCGTTTAGCAGCTGAAGGAACTATTATCTCAGAGCTTTTAGAAGACTGTATGAATCATGATTATATGAAGCTTTCTCCTCCTAAATCGACGGGAAGAGAGTTGTTCGGTACACAGTACACAAAGAGACTGCTAGAGAAATATAGCAAACATAAAAAAGAAGATCTGCTAGCTACGATTACTATGTTCACGGCATCATCCATTGTACATCACTATGAAACATTTATTTTTCCTGCCTATTCTATTGACGAAGTGATTATTGGAGGAGGCGGAAGTTATAACAATACGCTGATGAATATGATTAAAGCGCAGCTCGGAAAGCGCTGCAGCGTGTACACACAAGAAGAAATTGGAATGTCTTCAGAAGCAAAAGAAGCCGTAGCTTTTGCGGTGCTCGCAAATGAAACACTTTCAGGTTATCCAAGCAATGTACCAAGCGCAACCGGCGCCTTGTCTCCTGTAATATTAGGAAACATTACGCCTGTACCACTATAAAAAAGGGGATGGAAGAAATGACAGAAGCAGCAAATATGGAAAATGAAATTTTTGAACTTATTGCATACGGAGGAAATGCTAGGTCACTTGCATATGAAGCGTTAGAAGCAGCTGAAAACTATGATTTTAATAAAGCTGACGAACTTTTAAAGCAGTCTCGAGAAGAGCTTAGTCATGCTCATAAAACGCAAACTACGCTTATTCAACGTGAATTGAACGGAAAAACAATTGAAAAGTCGCTGCTTTTAATTCACGCACAAGATCATTTAATGACGGCTATTTCAGAGCAAAAATTAATTGAGCATATGATTAAGCTTATTAAAAAATTTAAAAAAGAAGGCGAAAATCAATGAAAAAGCTAGGTATTGCGATTTACCCGGAACATTCGACTGTCGAAAAAGATAAAGCGTATATAGCACTTGCGCATCAGTACGGATTTACCCGCATTTTTACATGCTTGCTTTCTGGTGAAGGCGATCAGAAAAAAGTAATGGAAAATTTTAAAGAAATTATTGAATTTGCCAATGAGCTAGAGATGGAAGTAGTAGTGGACATCGCTCCTCGCGTATTTGGAGCACTTGGCATTTCTTATGATGACTTATCTTTTTTTCACGAATTAGGGGCATATGCTATTCGCCTTGATCTAGGCTATACGGGAAATGAAGAGTCCATTATGACCTTTAATCCATACGGCTTAAAAATTGAAATTAATATGAGCAATGCAACGAAATATGTGGATAATATTTTAAGTTACCGACCAAATCGAAAGCAGCTGCTCGGGTCGCACAACTTCTATCCTCATCGATACGCGGGATTGTCGTATGATCACTTTATGAAGTGTTCAGCATTGTTTAAAGAACATAACCTTGAAACAGCAGCCTTTATTAATTCACCAAGCGCTACTTTTGGACCGTGGCCTGTTACTGAAGGACTTTGTACGCTTGAAATGCATCGCACGCTTCCCATTGACGTGCAGGCTAAGCATCTTTTTAAAACAGGATTAATTGATTGTGCCATTATTGCGAATGCTTATGCATCAGAAGAAGAAATGAAGTCGCTGCGTGATGTTATTCAGCAAGAGCGCTTTACTTTTAATGTGACGCTGTATGATACGGTTACTAAACTTGAGAAAAAAATTGTGCTGGAAGAGTTTCATTTTTACCGCGGAGACGTATCCGATTATTTAATTCGCTCTACGCAAAGCCGAGTAAAATATAAAAAAGAAGAATTCAAGCCTACGCATACTCCTTCCATTCGAAGAGGCGATATTTTAATAGAAAATGAACTTTATGGTCAGTACAAAGGAGAGCTGCAAATTGCGCTGTTAGACATGGAAAACTCAGGTAAAACAAACGTAGTAGGACGCATTGCAGAAGAGGAAATATTCTTACTAAATGAACTGCAGCCATGGGATAAATTTGCTTTTTGTGAACGGTGATAAAATGGACTATATTATTGGTATCGACGGGGGCGGAACAAAAACAGAAGCCGTTGCGTACAGCTTAGACGGTCAAAAGCTCGCTGCTTCAAAAAGCGGCTATGGAAATTTGCTCATTAATTACAATACGGCTATTACTCATATTGATGAATGTATTACGGCGTGCAAAACTGCGCTTGCTGGTCATACATGTAAAGGCATTTCACTAGGGCTTGCTGGAAGTAAAGCATTATCTGAAGAAGAAATAAAAAGATATTTTTATGATCGTTATCAGGTAGAAGTAGGTTTATATGATGACGCCATGATTGCACATGAAGCACTACTGCATGGAAAAGACGGGATTTTAACCATTGCAGGAACTGGAGCCGTCAGCATTGGGAAAAAAGACGGGGTGTACGAATACGGAGGAGGGTGGGGACACCTTCTTGGAGATGAAGGAAGCGGATATTGGATTGGTCTTCAAGCACTTATATTGCTGACGAAAGAGCATGATCAAAGCCGGGCTTACAGCAGCCTTAGTCAGACAATCTTGCAACATGTAAAAGCAGATACCATACACGATATAAAAAAGTTTGTCTATTCATCTCCTAAATCAGAAGTTGCTTCACTCACTCCGCTTGTTGTAAATCAAGCGAGAAATCATAAACAAGAAGCAAGTGACATTCTTCAACAAGCTGGAAAGAACCTTGCAAACATGACTCTTCATTTATATACGAAACAGCGGTTTGAAGGGAGCTGCTTGCTGGCATGCAAAGGCAGCATTTTAACGGAAGTTCCAGAAGTGTTTGATGTTTATAAAAAAACATGTGAAAAAGAAATAAAGCATATCCAGTGGGCAACACAGCGAGTATCATCTGCTAAAGGAGCTTATCAGCTGTTCATGAAAGAGTATAAATAGAGAAAAAATGATGGTGGAAAAGGTAGGGGATCACAGTGAACTTAAATCATATCTTAACAGAAAAACGCAATCCGCAAACCTTAAACATTGATGAATTATCAAGTCTGGAAATTGTAAAAAAAATTAATGAAGAAGATCATCAAGTGCCTCAGGCAATCAATAAAGTGCTGCCTGTTATTGCTCTGTTAGTAGATGAAATTGTCAGTACTTTTAAACAAGGCGGACGTCTTATTTATATCGGAGCAGGTACAAGCGGGCGGCTAGGTGTGTTAGATGCATCTGAATGTCTACCGACATTCGGTACACCTGCCGAACAAGTAATTGGGATCATAGCCGGGGGAGACAAAGCGCTCCGTCATGCGTTAGAAGGGGCAGAAGATAATAAGAAACAAGCGATAGAAGATTTGAAAGCGATTAATTTATCAAATAAAGATATTCTTGTAGGTATAGCTGCAAGTGGAAGAACTCCGTATACACTCTCAGCGCTTGCGTATGCAAACAGCCTGGGGACAGTAACGGGCTGCGTTGTAAATTCTCCTCAATCACCTATGGAACAAGAAGCAAAATATGCAATAGTAGCAGAATCAGGGCCGGAAGTTGTAACAGGTTCAACAAGAATGAAAGCTGGAACTGCTCAAAAGCTTGTTCTTAATATGCTGACGACCGCTTCTATGATTCAAATTGGTAAAGTCTACAGCAATCTAATGGTAGACGTACAGCCGACTAATGATAAACTCGTACAGCGTGCTAAAAATATTATTGCGGAACTAACAGGCGTCTCACCAGAGGAGGCAGCGGAAAGTTTACAAACATACAAAACGCCAAAAGCCGCCATTCTTGCGCTTCTTACTTCTATAGAAGGTGATAAGGTGCATCGGCTGCTTGATAAACATGACGGACATTTAAAAAAAGCCATTGGAGAAGCAATGGAACAGCAGATTAAAGATTAACCCTTAAAAGAAGTGCATACAGCACTTCTTTTTTTGTTGAGTACATTTTTTGCACAATGTATGTGGGTGAATTCGGTCTAATCATTTTGCAAGACCCGTAGTATAGTAGAAACATAAAGCATAGTAAGTATTTCAATTTGTGCACGAATTGGACTGAAGGTGATTCATTTGTTAGACAAACGCAGTACGGCCGTATTGCAAGTTTTGCTTCAAGCCGCAACATTTATATCAGTACAAGAGTTAATGAAGCAGTTTCAAGTGTCAAGACGTACTATCTATTATGATATTGAGAAAATTAACGATTGGCTGTGTCAGCAAGAATTAGAGTTTGTTCAGTACACATATGGAAAAGGCTTTTTTCTAAACGATCAAGCAAAGGACCAAGTTGCTAAACAATTTTCTTATGTTATGCCATCTGCTTACTTATCAGTTGAGGACCGGCAAATATACGTTGCTTTGATGTGTATACTTCGAGGCGGGAAAATCGGAACTCAGCAGCTCATGGATGAAACAGAAGTTAGTCGCAACACTGTCTTACAAGATATTAAAGACTTAAAAAACAAGTGGGCAAAGAAAGGCATATCTTTGACATACAGCTATAAAGATGGGTACGAAGTAAAAGGATCTGAAAGCGACATTCGAAATTTGCTTTATATACACATCACAGAATTATTAAGTCAACATCAGGAAGAGTTGTTGAAAAGGGTTATGAAAGCAGATTACGAATATTCAATGATTTATAACTGGCTTGTAGAGTGTGAAGATAAACTGGGAATGGCGTTTACAGACAAGATGCTGACGCAATTAGCCTATATGCTCACGTGCTGTATTCAGCGTATTGGAGGCAAGCGCTATGTAGACGCCTTGATTACTAGAAAAGACGAATTAGAAAAAACCAGGCAGTACAAAGCGCTGCAAGAAATTGAAAGCGTTTTAGGATTTGATTTTCCACGTCATGAAAAACATTATCTGGCCACGGTTTTACTAAGTGCAAAAGTAAATGTAGTAAATCAAGCAGATAGTGATGATTGGATGAGAAGCATTGTAAAAGAAATGGTATCACGGTTTCAAGCATATGCTTGTGTGGTATTTGAAGATCGAAATCGTCTTGAACAAAATTTATATATTCATTTGAAGACAGCTTATTACAGGCTTCTCTATAATATTCACCTCCCTAACCCTATGCTTTCGGCTATTCAAACAAAGTATCAGGATATAGTGGAACTGACAAAAAAAGCGTTGCTTCCTTTGGAAAACAGCCTTCAAACACGTATTAATGAAGACGAAATTTCTTATTTTGCTCTTCATTTCGGAGGATGGATGAAAAAACAAGAGGGAAGGCAAAAACAAAAGCGTATTGTTATTGTTTGTGCCAATGGAATTGGAACGTCCCGTATGCTTCAGTATCAGCTTGAACAACTGTTAACAGATGCTGAATTGATAGGGCCAATGACGGTAAGAGATTATGAGCAGTTTAAAGAAACCTATGATTTAGTTATTACAACTACGCCATTAAAAAAGCGAATGAATGTGATGCTTGTGAATCCTATTTTAACGGATGATGAAAAGCAGCGGTTAATCGACTTAGTTGAACCAGCTTCTTCTCAGCTAACCACTCAAGCCATCATGGGTATTATTAAGCAGCATGCAAATATTCAGGATGAACCAGCTCTGTTAGCTAATTTAAAACTAGTGATACAACAATCTAAAAAAATGGTAAGAGAGGATAAAAAGCCAATGTTGCATGAAGTATTGCAAGAGCCATTCTTGCAGCTTACAGATTCAGCAGATGATTGGAAATCAGCTGTTAGGCTGGCTGCCAAGCCTTTGTTGAACTATGAATATATTGAACCTTCTTATGTAGAAGCAATGATCAAAAGTGTAGAACAGTTAGGCCCTTATATTGTTATTGCGCCAAAAGTTGCGCTCCCTCACGCAAGGCCGGAACAAGGTGTAAATCGTGTGGGTATGAGCATGCTTCGTTTAAAGGAGCCGGTCTATTTTTCTACTGAAAAACAGCACGGAGCGCAGCTTATTATCGTACTTGCTGCTACTGATAATGAAACCCACTTAAAAGCACTGTCACAGCTTTCAATGATGCTATCTGAAAATGATAATATTGACAAGCTTATTGCTATGAATACAAAACAAGAAATGCTTGCATTAATTGAAGCTTACTCAACTTAAAAGGAGAGATAAAAAATGAAAAAGATTTTAGTTGTATGCGGAAACGGTTTAGGAAGCAGTTTTATTGTAGAAATGAATGTAAAGAAAATTTTAGTAGAGCTTGGTGTTGAAGCACAGGTATCTCATACGGATTTAACAACTAGTAAAACGGAGCAGGCAGATATCTATTTAGGATCTGCAGATATTGTAAATCAATTGGATGATGGCACTCGCACGGTCGTGGCACTGCAAAACATTTTAAATCAAGCGGAAATTAAAGGAGCACTGCAAAAATACTTCGTGGAGGCGTAAGCCATGTTTGATTTAATTATGAAAGATATATTAGGAACACCCGCTATTCTAGTAGGGTTGTTTGCACTAATTGGTTTGTTGCTTCAAAAGAAAAAAAGTGCAGATATTGTATCAGGCACCTTAAAAACAATTATGGGTTTTCTTATATTAGGAGCAGGAGCTAACATATTAATTGCTTCACTTGAAGCGTTTGGGAAAATGTTTAATAAAGCGTTTTCCGTTGAAGGCATCATTCCTAATAATGAAGCAATTGTAGCTGTAGCTCAACAAACGTTTGGTACAGAAACAGCGATGATTATGCTTTTAGGTATGATTGTAAATATCATTATTGCGCGCATCACGAAATTTAAGTATATCTTTTTAACTGGGCATCACACCATGTTTATGGCTTGTTTGATTGCAGCAATTTTATCTACAGGCGGGTTAACGGGAGCACCTTTGGTTTTGATCGGTGCACTATTATTAGGTATTTTAATGGTTTTATTTCCTGCACTGCTTCAGCCGTATGTGCGTGAAATTACAGGGTCAAACGATATTGCCGTTGGTCATTTTGGTTCCTTAGGCTATTTAGTAGCAGGGTTTATCGGCAAGCGAGTAGGAAATCGCGAAAAAACAACAGAAGAAATTAAAGTTCCTCAATCCTTAGGATTTCTCCGGGATACATCCGTTTCTGTCTCACTGACCATGACCGTTTTATTTATTGTTGTTGCACTTTTTGCAGGTCCTGCATTTATCGAAACAAAATTAAGCGGGGGTCAAAACTTTATTGTGTACTCGCTGATTCAAGCAATCACCTTTGCAGCAGGAGTATATGTCGTGCTGGCGGGTGTTCGTATGCTTTTAGCAGAAATTGTACCAGCATTTAAAGGAATTGCTGACAAAGCGGTACCAAATGCCATTCCAGCTCTAGATTGTCCAACTGTGTTTCCGTTTGCTCCTAACGCAGTGGTCATTGGATTCTTTTCAAGCTTTATCGCAGGTCTCATTTCAATGTTCTTTTTGCCTCTATTTGGTCTAAGTATTATCGTGCCAGGCCTCGTTCCGCACTTTTTTACGGGAGCAGCTGCCGGAGTATTTGGAAATGCGACGGGGGGAAGAAGAGGAGCAGTGGTCGGGTCATTTGCCAATGGAATCTTAATTAGTTTTTTACCGGCTATTTTACTGCCTGTTCTCGCATCGTTAGGTTTTAAAGGCACAACATTTGGAGATTCGGACTTTAGTGCGGTAGGTATTCTTCTTAGCATGCTAATTAAATTATTTACGTAAAGATAAAAAACTCATGTTACGCTAGTAGCATGAGTTTTTTATGATATTGGAAGTGGAGGAGCAATGAATGAAAACTGGGTTAGCGCAAGTGAGATTTCCAAAGTCAGCCGCAGAGGGTGTAGAAACGGTAGAAAATTTTATGAAACAAGCAGCAGAAGAAGGGTGTAACCTTGTATGTTTTCCAGAATCAATTGTGCCGGGACTTAGAGGAGTTGGTTTTGAAGTTGAGACATACAATCACGAAATTCAACAGAATACGCTTTATAAAGTTAAGTTGCTTGCCAAACAGTTAAAGCTCAACGTAATTTTACCACTGGAGTGGCGTGACGAACTTGGTATGCATTTAACTGCTTTTGTAATTGATGAAAATGGAAAAGAATTAGGGTATCAAACTAAAAATCAAATTGATCCAGCAGAAGATAAATTTGGTTATAAGCCTGGAAATGGCCGCCAGTTGTTTGAAATAAACGGTGTGAAATTAGGTATTGTTATTTGCCATGAGGGATGGCGCTATCCTGAAACTGTCCGATGGGCTGCTGTAAGAGGAGCAAGCATTGTGTTTCATCCACAGTTTACTGGTGAAGTACCAGATCCGAAGTTTTATGATTATGCAATGGTTGCAAGAAGTACGGAGAATGGTATTTACTTTGCAAGCGTGAATTATGCCCTAGAGAACCAAAAAAGCACGACTTCTCTTCTTTCTCCAAGGGGTGAATGTTTGATAAAAGCGAAAGCAGAAAAGCAAGAACTACTAACGTATACGATAGAGCCCGGTGAGGCTAACCGGCTGTTAGCTCAGCGTCTGTTATCAAATTTACTATTGTAAAAAAGTTTATTTTCTCTAGTTAAATTAGCATGTGCGCTCTTATAACCCTTTGGTTATTTCTCCTTATGACGATATAAACGTCAATATGGTATTATCAAAAGTTAAAGGGGTATTAAAAGGTGTGTGGAAACAATGGATCGAAAAAAAGCCGCATCAGTAGCTGGAGCATTGGTCATTGCCGTAGGAATTTGGCTGTTTCAAAGCGGGAAATTTAAAAGTGAAGCGCAGGCAGATAAGTTTACGAGTACATTTTTGGTCGATCATGAACAAACAGACAATGGATTTGAATTATTTACTTCGGATACCAATCAATATAGGATGTGGTTTCCGCTTCAGTATGTTATTCATAAATCTTCTTATAAAAGCAGTGAAGATGAAAGTGAAGTATGGACAGCATCAACGAAGGAAAATGATTCATACAATGCTGGGAAAATAACGGCTTTATTTTCTAAGAAAAAAGCAAAGCAGCTCAAAATAAAATGGATGCGTTTCAGCCTGATTACATGTTAAAAGGTAAAAATGCAACGATTTATGTGAAAAAACAAACAAGAAATGGAAAGCATAGCATTTATCATGCTTATGTGAATGATGATTATTCAGACAAGTATATTTACTATACGTTTGAACTAAAAAGCAGCGAACAGACAAACAGTACAAAACAGCAGTATTGGGTAGAAAAAATTCTTCTAAATACACAGTTTCAAAAAAACTCAGCTGAATAGTCAGCTGAGTTTTTTTGAAAGGGTTCATAATGCTTTTGCTTTTTTATGTAAACGGGTACAATATGAGTAAGGAGGCCTTTGTATGATTGAAAAACAAGCAGTTGGTGAAAAAGCAGCACAATTTGTGGAAGATGGAATGATTGTAGGGCTAGGGACAGGTTCAACAGCTTATTATACAATTGTAAAACTAGGTGAACGAGTAAAAAATGGATTAAACATCAAAGCGGTTCCTACTTCTCAAAAAACAGAAGAGCTGGCAAGGAAACTAGGTATTCCCATTGTTACCTTAGCGGATGTTGAATATATTGATATAGCAATTGACGGAGCAGATGAAGTGGATAGCGAACTTTCTTTAATTAAAGGAGGAGGAGGCGCGCTGCTTCGAGAAAAAATGATTGCGTACGCAGCGAAGCGGTTTATCGTGATTGCGGATTCTAAGAAAATAGTGAAGACGCTAGGAGCTTTTCCTCTTCCTGTTGAAGTTATACGTTTTGGCTGGGAAATGACGGCGAAGCACATTCGCAGTGCAGGTTGTGTACCGCAGCTTAGACTTTTAGATGATCATACGCCGTTTATCACCGATAACGGAAATTACATTCTAGACTGCCATTTTTCAGAAATTGAAAATCCTGCTGAGTTGGAAAAACAGCTAATAAGGATCCCGGGCGTAGTAGAAAGCGGTTTGTTTGTAGGAATGACGGAGGAAGTCATTACCGTACAAAACCAAGATGTTCATATCATAAAAAAATAGAAGCTTTGGCGTCGGGCCTAGGCTTCTATTTTTTAATTGGAAAGAACGTTCCAATTTTTCTCTAATTGATATATGTATTGAGACGCGTTCAGTACATTTGGATGAACGAAAGTATCAATTGTTTTTTGCGGACAAGCAGATCCGTATAATGAAAAAATGACAAGCTTGCTATGCTCGATTGGTGATACAACGTGAGATAAACAGCGATAAGAAGGATTTATCAAGCTTTTTACCATCTCATGGATATCTTCTTTGTCGTAAAAATCGACTTCAATTTCCGTCTTTACTAAATAACGGCTTTCAATGGCGCTGCTTCGATAATAATTGTAGCGTGCTCCTATGAAGTAGGACGGATCTGATGTTGAAACGTCCAAATTCGTATATGTTTGATCCTGCTTGCTTTTATAAAAAATAGAATCATGAGTATGCTTCATGAATTCTTGATAAGTTGTTCCATCTTCCCACAGAGCTAGAATACAAGCATCTGTTTCATCTTCCACGTTCCAACCCCCTAATTGGCCAATGAAACCATTCACGTGTGCAAGAGCAGCCCAATGCTGTTGCGTATATGAAAAAGATGCTTTTTTATCAGTCGGTATGCTGCATTTCACAATTTTTGTCAACATTCTCCCATCACCTCAATTAATTACTTCGATAAATGAAGGAAAAATCCTTCTAAAAAGAGGAAAATCATAGACATATCCCCCCTTTAAAAGCCATACATTTCAAATAGGACAATGTTAGAGAAAGAAGGGGAACTGAATGAAAGTTTTTCGTGCAAAAGCCTGTCAATCTCCTATGCGAAAAGGCTGGTCAATTATGTTTCAGCATCCGTTTAAAAAAGATGAAAGAGGAAGATCGCACCCGTTTGTTAAGCGGTTTATGTATACAGAGCAACACGATGAAATTGACATTCTGGTTGAAGAGATGAATGAACTGCTGAGAGTGCAGGATTTTTGGACAAGTACTGCAAAAGGAAGAGCAAAAGCAAGATATGATGAACGAGTAGTGAATGCTTTTTATAACGATATTGAAAAAAGGACGAGCGAACAAATTGACAGCGAGTATGAGTACGTTCATGTAATCGGAGAACAAGGAAGCGGCAAAACATCCTTAATCCGCCAGCTTCTTGGTATAAAAAAGGAATGTGGCTTTCTAGGAATAGGCAGTAAAGGCGCTTATTCTGCTACGTATAAGGTAAAGGATTCCCAACACTATGAAGCTGCTGTCTCTTTTTTTACGCGAAGTGAAGTGCAAAGGAAATTGGAGAATATCCTACTAAGAAGCGCTGAAGTGTATGCTGAAGGAGGCACGGATTATGACTTGGTCTTTGAGTTGTTACACGGAGATTCCTCTTTTAATCTGCGCGCTCTTTTGGGAGATATCCCATACAAAGCCCGTTATTTTAATGACGATGTTCCTTTAAGAATGAGCGACGAAAATAGTTCATTCAAACAATTTGTAGATGCAATTAAACGAGAAAGTGAAATAGTAAAAGACGCTGTTGATCAAGAAGGAAGAGATTTTGCAGAGGTATGGCACAAGCGGCTTGAATGTAGGGAAATCACTGAGCAAATGCTTCTGGCAATTGAATCCCGATTGAAAGAATACAAGGAAGGAACATGGGAAATAGGAGAAGACGACTGGCCAATATCCTGCCGTCATACAGCAAAAGAGCTGTCTTCCTTTGGTTCTCTAACAAATGAAGAAGAAGAAAATAACGGACGTCTTATTTATCCATTGTTTCGTAGAATTGAAGTTTGCGGCCCTTTTTCTTTTAAAAAAGGGGTAGCGATTTGCGAGCATCCGTGTTTTGAATATACGAGTACCATTCACGATTCTTTTAAAAAAGCAGCTTCTATTTTATACGTACATCATGGGCTTAAAGAATTAGATATTCAATTTCTTCAACAGCTCATCGTACATGGTCACGGTGCTAAGGTAAACGTTTGTGTTACACACGGAGATTTGCTTACCTCTCCAAGTTGCCGTACGAATTATGCTAAAAAACATGCCATGGCTAAAATGATAGATTATGCGCTTAAAAGCGTTTCACCTCTTATGAAAAAGCAGCTTCACTACTATTTAACAGTAGGGAATACGTCTATTTTAGAATGTGTACACGAGGAATTCAAAGAGAGTCATCTTCTGTATAAAGACTTAAAGGCAGCTTTAGTATCAGAAACGAGAAAAAAGCAGCAAGAGCTGCATCCTATTTATTTAAACTTGACTGTCTCTCAGGCTTTTTATGAAGCGATGGAGTCGCTGAACATTCCTTATATGGATGGAGAAACATGTTTGAACATTTCCTTAGGAGAGCATGAGGGGCCGGTGCCAGTCATTGCGTCCGCTTTTATTTCATCTGTCTACGAGCATTTTCTAAGCCAGCCGTCTGGGTGGTCAAGTACCTATCATTCGGTCACCGACCGACAGCAGGTTATTCAAGAATTGGCAGGTGAGTTTGCAACCGTCGTTTATTCCTATTTCAACGAACAGTTGCTTGAAAAATCCCGGAATGACTGGCTAGCTCTTTATAAACAAAAAGAAGACGATCAAGCCTACAAATATAGCAGACTGATAGAAAACGTAATTCCTGCCAAAAATGATATCTATCAGCAGCAAATTCTTATGAGAACGGTTTATCAGCTGATTAAGTATGTCGTAGAAAAGAAAGACGGCGTAATGGTTCATTAAGGGGTCAAGGCGCGATGTAAAAAAAGAGGTTTATCAATAAAAAAAACAGAGCCTGAAATCAGGCTCTATTAGCGTTTGGAAATAGCAGTTAAAGTATTAGGTCCGGCAATGCCGTCAACTGCTAGCTTATTGTCTTTTTGAAAATTACGTACAGCAGCTTCTGTATTGGCACCGAAGATACCGTCCGTACCTTTTGTATTATAGCCAATCGCTGTTAATTTCTTTTGAAGAGCTTGAACATTGCTGCCTTTGCTTCCCTTTTTAAGCGTTTGTTTTGTGTTAATTGTTGTATCTGCTGGTGGATTTGTTGGCTTTGGATTTGTTGGGTTTGTTGGTGTCATCGGGTTCGGGTTCGTTCCTAAACTTCCTAAAGCTTTATATGTTGATGGGCCAACAATGCCGTCAGCTGTTAAGCCGTGGTCTTTTTGGAACTTACGAACAGCTGAATCTGTATTGGCACCGAACACACCGTCCGTACCTTTTGTATTATAGCCAAGTGAAGTTAGTTTCTGCTGAAGTTCTTTAACTGCATTTCCTTTACTGCCTTTCTTTAAAACAGTTCCTGTAGAAGGAGCTGGAGTAGAACCTGAGTTTCCAGAAACGTTGTACCCGTTTGCTGCTGCAATGTCATTAAATGATTTAGAAGAAGTTGTAATCACAACTGGCGTACCGACGGTCACTTTACTAAATAACCATGCTACTTCTTCATCGTACATACGAACGCATCCGCTGCTTACATATTTGCCGATGGAAGCAGGATTATTATTTCCATGAATAGCATACGTCGTGCCGTATGTACCTCTCGCATTTAGACCTAGCCAGCGATTGCCAAGGGGATTTCTAGGATCTCCACCAGGAATGTTCCCTGAGTAATAAGGGCGATTGACAATTTTATTCACTACTTTGAAATGGCCTTCTGGTGTAAGAGACTGCGTGCGTCCTGTTGCTACTGAAAACGTTCGGACAAGTGAACCATTTTGGTAATAAGCGAGTTTATTCGTCGCTTTGTTAATGATAATTAAATGAGATGGTGTTGAAGCAGCTTCTGTTTTTGGAACTCCTACAAACAAGCAGGCTAGAGCTAAAATAGCCGCTATGAGTACGATTGCTGTTCTTGATATTCTATTTGCCATGTGCTGCGCCTCCTTAGGCTGCATTAATGAAAAACGTATGATGCTTCGGGCGATGCTATAAATTCTTCACTAATAAAATAAAAGACGAATAGCTGCATTTTCTATACCTGTATGTATGAGCTTAATAAGGAAATCATTAAGTAGAAAGACTTTACTAGCGGGAATTTATAATAATAAGAATAACTAAGCTTTTCTTGATGCTTTGTACAACTTTCGGAATATAAGTTTACTAATCTAGCGGATTCACATTTACATAAGCACCACATCCTTTCCAGTTCTTCATTTTCGTGTAAAGAAATGAAAGCGTTATACAGATTGTTTTGTAATCATATTGTAACATATTTGTATTTTTTGTACCATAAAAAGACATAAAATAGTATAAAAATACTTTATATGGGTTTTATGTACAAAAAATTCAAAAGTTTAGAGAACGAAGCTATTATTAGATATACGAAACTGGAAAAGAAGTATGCGTAGTTTTGTGGAAATAGATAAATATTCTTATTCGAATATAGGGAGGGAAAGAGTAAAAAAACTACTTGCAAAGAGCAAGTAGTTTTTAAACCGTTATTTTTGAGCATACATCACAACAAAATTAAAAAATTTATAGATGCAATCCACCGTGCTGAACCCGCTTGCTGTTAACCAATTTAACTGATCGTGCAAAGTTGCCATTTTATCTAACTTCGTACGTTCATGAGCAGCCTCAATTTGCTCATGAGTTAATCCGCTTGCGGCAATTCTTTCGCTCCAGTCTTTTTTATATAACTCTTCAATAATAGAAGAATGGCCTAATACTTGATCAGCATTAATAAATATTCCTCCTGTATGCAGCAAATCATAAATTTGTTCATACAGCTTTTGTTTTTGTTCGTCTTCTAAATGATGGATAGCAAGTGAAGAAATCACAATGTCAAATGAGTGCTCAAATTTGTAGCTTGTTATATCTGATACGATAAATTCTATATGCTGTTCATTTTTAAAGCGCTCCTTTGCTTTTTCAAGCATTTGATCTGAGACGTCAATCAACGTGAAATGCGCATCTGGGTACTTTTCTTTAACAAAAGAAGAAAACAAGCCTGTACCTGCTCCAATATCAAGTATGCGAATCGGCTTTTTTGAAAAGTGAAGAAGCGAAACGGGAATAGAATAAAAATCAAAAAAGCAAGGAATGAGTTTGCGGCGCTGCTCATCATACTGAGAAGCATGAGCATTAAATTTTTCTTTAACGTTATTTTTCATTTTTACAGCTCCTTTATTTGGTAATATTGAGATACATATATCGTATAGAAGTTTGATAGAAAAGAAAATAAACAAAAATAAGCAGTATTGATTCCAGTTTGTTATGAATAGAAAGAGAGGGAGAGAAGAAAATGGAGATCAAATGGTTAAAAACATTCATCATAGCGGCTTCTTATGAAAATTTCAGACAAGCTTCTGAAGATTTATTTTTAACGCAGCCTGCTGTATCCAAGCATATTCAGCGACTGCAGCAAGAATTAGGAGATGAGCTTTTTGAAAAAAAAGGTAAATACATCGCGCTGACTGAGGCAGGACGCTTTTTTTTTGCCTCATGCTCAAAAAATGGTGAGGGCATATGAGGAAGGAGTAGGGAATTTTAAATTATGGAAGCAAGGATATAACCGAAAACTGACTATATCCGCTGCTCCTCAAATAGCAGCATCTGTTTTGCCTAGTTTAATCAAACAATTTGTAGAGAAATATCGCCATATTGAAGTCACGGTTAATATCACAAATTCGTTTCAAGTGGGAAAAGACATCAGCGACAGAAAATCAGATATTGGATTAACAAGGATGCTTCCGGGTCAGGCAGATGTTTTTTATGAGTTAATTCATAAAGAAAAAGCAGTCTTAGTCGCCCCGTTTTCTGCAGGGGCACGTACGGAACAGGAGCTGTTATCTTCCTACCGGCTGCTTACGAATAATCATCCTGTTTATTGGGAAGATTTACTCCTTCAAATCAAGGCTTGTTATCCTCACATTCAGCTGCTTCCTGTGACGCAAGTAGAAATTACAAAGCGCTTTATTGAAGAAGGTTTAGGCGTATCTTATTTGCCATTTTCTATGGTGAAAAAGGAAGTTGAAAATCAAACGTTAAGCGTAATTTCACAGCAAAAAATTATCCGGCCTTCTTCACATACGTATATCGTAACAAAAGGTGAAACAGAAGAAATAAAGCAGTTTAAGCACTTTGTAGCTGAGACCTTAACAGAAACGAGCTGAAATGATACCATAAAAAGGAAGGGGAGATGACGATGTATATATTGATCATGCTAGTAGTAGCAGCAGTCTTAGTAGATTTTATTTTAAGAAAAGTGCTTGATATACCTCGCAGCAAATTTTGGGGCAAATATGAGTATGAAAGTCTAGCTTTAGGACGATGGGATAAATATGTGACGATAGCCTTTGTTCTTTTTCTGGTACTCGATATGATCTTTATGTTTGTCGAACCTTATATCGTATCTTTCCTATTCTTAGTCATGAATATTTTGTTGAAAAGTATAGATGAATGGAAATATAAACAAGAAACAAAAGAATACGTAACAAGCTTTGTACAGATGGGATTCTTCTTTACGGCTTTTGTTCTATTAGCCAGCGGAACTGTATAGGAAAAAGAGGTGAGACATAACTACATTAATCCAATCTAAAAACGAACAAATTGGATACCTGAGCTGAAACGCTTGTGACACTGCAGTTGATTTCCGTGCAAGACTTTGCTTTCCGCGGGCGGCTGGTGAGCCTCCTCGTCGCTTACGCTCCTGTGGGGTCTCACCTATTCCGCTTTCCCGCAGGAGTCTTCGTCTTGCCCTCCAATCAACTGCTAGAAGCAGCTAAACATATGAAGCCTACGTTCACCATAACAATAAAAAAACCGAACAATCAATCGTTTCGATTGATTGTTCGGATTTCCCTTCAGCTATTTTGTCCGAGCCTCTTTTTATATTATTTAAAAATATGATCAATGTCTTTAATTTCCGAAGAAGTGAGCTGAACATCTAATGTTTTTAAGTTATCAAGTACTTGATCAGCGCGTTTTGCCCCTGGAATTAATACATCAATTGAATCGCGCGTTAAGTACCAAGCCAGAACAAGATGAGCTACTTCTACGCCTTTTGCGCTAGAGATTTGACGAAGACGCTCTACTTTTTCTAGATTTTGCTGAAATGCTTCCCCGATAAAATGAGGCATATCTTCGCGCAAGTCATTAAACTTTGTATTTTTATCGTATTTCCCAGCAAGTAAACCAGCAGCTAGCGGGAAGTACGGAATAAATGAAATGCGGTTTGCAGCCGTATAAGGTAAAATATCGTTTTCTGCTTCTCGCTGAATTAAGTTATATTGCCCTTGTACCACGTCTACATAACCATCTTTATTTGCTTCTTTTAACTGATCTAATGTGAAGTTTGATACGCCAATAGAACGGATCTTACCTTCATCTTTTAATTCTTTTAACGCACCGACGGCTTCGTCTTTTGGTGTGTTTTTATCTGGAAAGTGAATATAATATAAATCGATATAATCTGTTTGAAGGCGTTTTAAGCTATCTTCAACCGACTGTTTTAAAAACGCAGGAGAATTGTCTAGCAGTACCTCATCTCCAACAATTTTATGTGCTCCTTTTGTGGCAATAACCGCTTCTTCACGATTTCCACGTTCTTTTAGCACTTCACCAATTAGTTCTTCAGAACGTTTTGGGCCATAAATGAACGCTGTGTCAAGGAGGTTTATGCCATTATCTAGCGCCTTATGAACAAGGTCTTTGCCGACTTCTTCGTTTAGGTTAGGATATAAGTTATGTCCTCCTACAGCGTTTGTTCCAAGTCCAATAGGATTAACATATAATTCGGATTTTCCAATCTGTACTTTTTCTGCCATGTCTAACGTCCATCTCCTTTTTTATATCTTCTTTTTTACTATAGCAAAATATACCATGAATCAAAAATAGTACGCTCATATGAAAAGCAACTTTAAAAAAGTATGTGAACTTGAGTTACATCTAAATAAGGAGTATATTCTACAGGGCTCTATTTCAATAGCAGAAATAAAAAAAGAACCTCTTTTAAATAAGAGATTCTCTTTTAGTCATGGTAATATGATAACTTTTTGACAGCTGAAATGTTTCAGCAAGCTGCCTGCGTCCTTGCGCTCCTTGTTCGCGTACATACTCTAATTCGTTTGGTGTAAGAAGCTTCATGCTAATCAGTTTAATAGATTCGTAAGGTAAAGAGAGGCTAGCTGAAACAGAAGGAGACTGAACGCCTAGCAATACACCAATTTCTCCATTTTTATTTACAAAATGAGACGGTACGTCCAAATCAGTAAATTCAATTGAAAGAATATCGTGCTTCATGAATAGTTCTAGCATATTAGGATGAGCGGCAGCATTTTGACTCATTTGATAAAGAAGGTCAAATGCCCAGTGATCCTGGATATCCGATAAAGGGCCGCGCAGAGATTCATCATCGCATTCGATATAGAATTCTAATCCTTTTCCTTGCTTTCGGCTCTTTTCTTCGGGGGATTGAAACGGATCGGACAAGCCGTCGCTGGCGAGAATAACCGTCTCTGTTTTTTGAACACGAATAAATGTTTGACGTCCAGATGGCCAAGCAGGCCCGCCAAAAAACATGGGATTTAACAAATGAGTTAATACGTCTCCGTCTACATGTCCAATTGTGTTCCAGTAGTCTTTTCTTTTTGAGATTGATTCCTCAAGAACACGCTCTACTTCTTTTTCCTGCTTCTTCTGCTTCCACTTTAAAAATAATGACAAGTATCCCACACCTCTTTACGACTTCATAGTACCCAATATATACCTCATTAAGGGAACTCGTAAACCATTATTTAGTGCATGAAAGTAAATTATTCCTTTAAATTATAAAATTCCCAAAAATCTCTTGGGAAATTATAGAATTTTGTCTTTAATAAATCAGTTGAAAAATTAAATAAGCCACATACACGGCCTGTAAGAAAAATAAAAAACCCCAAAAGCGTGCTGAAAGATGGGTAAGCTGCTTTAAACTCGTAGCGTCACCTGCATCGTGTGGATATTTGATGCTTAACACAAAAATAATAAAGGCAGAAAATAGAGATTCTACAAGTAAGAGTGCACCAACAAACATCATGCTGTAGCGCGTAAGCTGTGGATCTTGTAAATAATAAATACCTCCGAGGATCAAACCGATAGAAAAAAGCCACACAATTCCGTATCCGTTACGTACCCAAAGCAATAAATTAATAACAACAACACTTCCTAACCCGTAAAAAAGCCAGTCGTAGTGATGGTGAACGAGCAGGTAGAAAAACAAATAAGCCATTGCTGAGCTGAACGGGTAGCCGGCTAAAGCAATAATGACGCGCGGCAGCCATCCACGGGATCCCGCGTAGGTGGCAGTTACAGCTACGCCTTCATTATTGGTATAAAGCTCAATGCGATTGACGCCTTTTCCGACAATAAGCCCCATTAACGCGTGGCCATCTTCATGAAACATCGTATTTAAATTTGAAAAATAGCGTCCAATATGCCGAAGCAGCTGATTAATGCTAGGAGCAAATGAACCTATAAAGGGAATGCCTCTTGTTAGCACAAAAGCTAATAAAATAAATAAGAAAAGCGTAGTAGATTGTTCCATCGCGATAGTCCTTTTCGTAAAATGATATGTTTCTACTTTACTCCCAAACGTGCTAAAAGGGAAATGAAAAGGCTAGTTTTTCTGGGAAAAGAGAAGCTGGAAGATTTACATAATATTAATGTTAACAGACCTGACACATTCATTGACCAGCTTATTCCAAATTTTATATTCTAAACAGATATAAGAAATGAGGAGATGGTTGAATGAAAGATACGTGGAACGCATTTGTAGACAGTGACCTTTACGTAGCTCCAACGGGGACGGGAATGTTAAATAACTTGAGTTTTGCGTTAAAAGACGTATTTGATGTACAAGGACATATATCAAGTGCAGGAAATCCAGATTGGCTCGCCACGCATCAGCCTGCAAGTGAACATGCAGACGTAGTAACTGCTCTTTTAAAAGAAGGAGCTGCACTAAAGGGAGTAACCCATACCGACGAGCTTATGTACGGACTTAATGGAGAAAACGCGCATTACGGAACACCGGTAAATCCAAAAAGCGCAGATCGAATTCCGGGAGGTTCTTCAAGCGGATCAGCGGTTGCTGTCGCAGCGGGAATAACTGATTTTGCGATTGGAACAGATACGGGAGGATCGGTTCGAATTCCTTCAAGCTACTGCGGTATTTTCGGGTATCGTCCTTCTCACGGACGCATTTCTACAAACGGTCTGATTCCACTTGCTCCAAGCTTTGATACAGTTGGTGTAATGGCTAGAGACGGCCATACTCTGCAAAAAGCAGGAGCAGTTTTGTTGAATTCAACGTCGCGTGCTAGTGGATTTACACGGCTGTATGTACCAACAGATGTGATGGAACTTGTGGATGAACAAAGCATGCGAGCTCTTGCGCCGTCTATCAACCACGTAATGGAGTCTTTTTCTACTATAGAAGAGATAGCGATTGCTCCTCAGGGTTTTTCTACATATATGGAAACCTTCCGTTTGCTGCAAGGAAAAGAAATCTGGCAAACGCACGGAGAGTGGATTCAAAAAGAAAATCCAACGTTTGGAGAAGACATCGGAATCCGCTTTCAATGGGCCAGCACTCTTACATTATTAAATATGAATTATATAGAAGAAAAGCGTCGTGAACTTCGCTATTTTATGTACTCACAGCTTGGAGAAGAAGGAATATTAGTACTTCCTACAGCTCCAGGACCCGCGCCTGTAAAAGATGCAAAAGGACCGGAGTTAGAAAACAGAAGATTGCGAACACTTCAAATGACGTGTATTGCCGGCCTAAGCGGTCTTCCCCAAGTTACGATACCTGCAGGAGAACTAGACGGTTTGCCAGTCGGTTTATCTTTTATTGCAGGATACAACCAAGATGAAAAATTATTAAATTGGGTAAAAGAAAACAGCGGTCGTATCATTCGAGCATCGGTAAGGAGCGTATCATGAAGTTAGTAAATATAATAGAGCAAGGGAAAGAACAAGCAGCTATTTTAGACAATGACAGCATTCTGCTTATAGAAGATATCAATACTAAATATTTAACAAACTGGTCTACAACAATTTGGGATCTTATTCAATATAAAGAACTTCGCCACCTTGAAACATGGTACGCCCATAATAAATTTGGTATGAACAGCTCTTTTCCCGTACTGCACTTGCAGGGCAGAAAAACAGCTCCTATCATTAGTAATCCGTCGAAATTATTAGGCATTGGGTTTAATTATGCGGCTTCTGAAGAAAAACTAAAAGACTACGACCGTGCCATTGATCCAGTTAGTTTTTTAAAACCCGCAACCGCCATTATTGGACCAGACGACAGCATTCGTATTCCAAAGCAGTCCTACAAAACAACGGCTGAAGCGGAACTAGCGGTGGTAATCGGCGAAACGTGTAAGGATATAGAGCCAGATGAAGCCATAAACGTAATTGCCGGTTATACGTCAGCAATTGACGTAACCGCAGCTGATATTCATGCGGCGAATCATCGCTACTTAATGCGAGCGAAAAGCTTTGATACATTTTGCAGTATAGGCTCAGAATTTATCACAAAAGAAAGTATATCAAACGTGAAATCACTTCAAGTGCGCACATTGCTAAACGGAAACGTACAGCATGAAAATACAGTGTCTAATATGATTTACGACATCGCATACTGTGTTTCATTTTTCTCAAAAGTCATGACGCTGCATCCAGGTGATATCATCCTCACCGGAACGCCGGGACCGGCTGTTATTGAAGACGGAGACTGTATTGAATGTCATATTGAAGGGATGCTTCCATTAAAAAATAAAGTAAAAGATATGAAGAAAGTGCCTCAGCAAATATAAAAAAAGAGGCTGTGACAAAAGTATGTTATTTGCAGTAATATCCAAACTGTTAATCCAAATTATTAATTAATAGTTTGGATTTTTTCACTGTCATGGTGAAAGGAGATTTCAACTGCTTAGTTGCTTCTAGCGGTTGATTTAGTTATGTCTTAATTGCTTTTTAACGGAAATGAATATCCTCACACTCAGTTCATAATTAGTAGATATACTAATTAAAAGACAGCATTTGCGTTATCATATACTGAAAAATGAAATATTTACAAATAGAAAAGAAACGGGTACGATATCTGTAGCGACACTTAATAAAAAGGAGCTGACTGACAGTATGATTTTAGTCATCGGAGGAGCAGGCTATATCGGAAGCCACCTAGTAAAAGAATTAGTGAAAACAAATGAAGTTGTGGTACTTGATAATCTATCAACGGGTCATCGCTGGGCAATCGATGAGAAAGCGGTATTCGTAGAAGGAAATCTAGGTAATGAGAAAGATTTAGAAAGCGTATTCACGAATCATAAAATTGATGCTGTCATGCATTTTGCTGCTAATAGTTTAGTAGGGGAGTCAGTAACAGATCCTCTTAAATATTATCAAAACAACGTAGCTGCGACGTTAACCCTTTTACAAACGATGATGAAGCACAATGTGAAAAAGTTTATTTTTTCATCTACTGCTGCTACATATGGGATTCCTTCTGTAGATATCATTACAGAAGATACGACAACAAACCCAATTAATCCGTACGGACGTTCAAAGTTAATGATTGAACAGATTTTAGCTGACTTTGCAAGTGCTTACGATATGGAATATGTGGTGCTTCGTTACTTCAACGCAGCGGGTGCTTACGAAACAGCAGAAATTGGCGAGTGTCATGATCCTGAAACGCACTTAATTCCAATCATTCTTCAGCACCTGCTTGGTGAACGTGAAAACATTTCTGTATTCGGCTCAGACTACGATACTGCAGACGGAACGTGCATCCGTGACTACATTCACGTAACGGACTTAGCAAATGCTCATATTTCAGCGCTTCAAGCCCTGTTAGACGGCACGAAGAAAACAGCAACGTACAATCTTGGAAACGGCCTTGGCTACTCTGTAAAAGAAGTGATCGAAACGTGTGAAAAAGTAACGGGTAAAAAAGCGAATGGCGTTATGGCAGACCGTCGCGCTGGAGATCCGGCACGCCTAGTTGCATCTTCTGATAAAATTCACGCAGAATTAGGCTGGAAAGCGCAAATTTCATTAGAAAAAATCATCGCATCAGCTTGGAACTGGCATCAAAACAGCGCAAAAGTAACAAATTAATAAAAAAGCCTCTTTTTTCTTTGAAAGAGGCTTTTTTGTTACGATTAAACTGATTTATGTTCTAAATAATCATTTTGAAAAGCCAGCGGTTTAGCCCATGGACAAGCCTTCTCCTTTTCGGACATTTTCCCTAAACAAGCACGACTTTTGTTCTTTTCCATATGATGTAGGTAAATATACCATTCACAACTATCCCCGTTTATAAAATAGTCCGCAAGGAGGTTATGATATGTATTACTGTGTAAGATGCTCCAAATTTCATGACGAACAGGAAAAAGAAAACATCTTTCAAAATGGTTTTTACATTGATCCCTATTTGCTTCAAAAAGTTCATCTGGGCATGTGCGGGCACAAATCCCCGTCAATCAAACAAATGAGAGCCGTAGAACGATTCGAAACGAAAAAGATGTAGAATTCACATTCACCAATAAGAAGCTAGATCTAATCAGGTCTAGTTTTTTCAGTGAATAACAGCTTTCTTCAGCTATCTTTCATGTAATATTAAGAGAAATTTAAGACAAGCCCGCTATACTAGTTAGTAGACGTATACATAGGATATGGTACGTTAAGAAATTGAAACAGCAGTCCGTTTTATAAACTAGAAAGGATGGCGTCAAATGATTTCTGAAAAACGATCTCTTTTGTTGAAAGAACAAGCAAAGCTTCTCGCATTAAAAGAATATAAAGGCATTGTCAAATCCATATCGCTGAGTAAAATACTCACTCTTCCTATTTATATAGTAGACATCCTTACGTTAAACGGAGAAGAGCACAAAGTAAAAATTAACGCCCAAACCGGCAATATTTTGAAAGAAAAAACGATTCCTTTAACTAAAAGCCGTGCAAAAGCATACGCGTTAAGACAGCATAAAGGCATTATCGAATCGGTTGTTCTTGCTAACAAACAATACGAAATTGTGATTCTTGGACTTGATGGAAAAACCCACAGCGTGAAGATTGACGCTGAAATGGATGTGCTAGCACAAGAAGAGAGAAACATTCAATAAGTGGCCTATATTATGTAATCAACCTCACTTTTTTGAAAGTGGGGTTTTCTTTATTTGGAGAAACGATTAATAAAAGTAACAATGATAAAAAAAGAAGTGATTGTTTCGTTAATAGAAAGGGTAACTGATAGTAAAAATAAACGTAGATTTTATGTATATAGGTGCTTCTAGCGGTTGATTGGAGGGCAAGGCGAAGACTCCTGCGGGAAAAGCGGAAGGGGTGAGACCCCGCACCGCAGGAGCGTAAGCGACGAGGAGGCTCAGCGGCCGCCCGCGGAAAGCGAAGCCATGCACGGAAATCAACCGCGGTGTCACAAGCAATCTATACTAGTTCCTTTATCCAATTTTTTCGTCTTTAGATGGGATTGATTTTGCTCTTTTTTTGAAAATCCTTTACAGCCTATCTATCAAAAGCATAAAAGTCTCTAAAACACTTCTTTGTTGCTATCATAAGCCCCCAGCAAGTCTCAAAACACCTAAATCACCTAATGGAATATCTTACTTTTAATGGACAATTATCTGTTTTTAGGATATATTTTTATAAGTTTAGGTTATGGAAGAAATAGTATATTGAAAACGAAAGGTGATTAAACGAAAGAATGGATGCTCATGTTTTAAAGGAACTGACGTATGAAGACTTTCAGTTTGTATATCAGCCCATTTATGCGTTGAATTCGTGGGAGACGCTAGGTTTTGAGGCTTTGCTGCGCACGGCTTTCGCAAAAGGGCAAATTGAAGAGTTATTTTCACTGGCAAGACGCCATAATTATTTGTACAAGCTTGATACGATGGCAATTGAAGGAGCGATCAAGCACTTTCCGTTTGATGTGTTGAAATCAGAGGATGTATTTATCAATGTGTTTCCATCTACTCTTCTCCATCCGCATTTTCAACTGTTTTTAACGTATCTGTTGAACACCTATAAAAATGCGAAGCATCGCATTGTATGGGAGTTAAATGAAACGCCTCATGAAAAGATTTTATGGGAATCGCCTGCTCTTTTTGCCCGAGTAATGAGTTTGAAAGAGGCAGGATTCAAAATTGCGATTGATGATTTTGGAGCAGGAACCGCAGCGATGAGACAAGTGAGCATGTACGAACCTCACTATATGAAGCTGGATCGAAGCTATGCTGAAGGGCTAGCCGACTGCAAGCAAAAGAAAGATCTGATTGATTTGCTTGTTAACTATTATCCGCATACGAATCTCATTTTAGAAGGCGTGGAACGAGATAAAGATTTAGCCGCAGCGATTTCGTTAAACCTACATGCTGCTCAGGGCTATTTGCTGGGCATGCCGCAGTCAATCTCTTCCTACTTAACTTATAATAAGTACCGTAGTTTATTCAGGCGAGAAAGGCTGCTGCACTCTTAAACCATTCATTTCACTAAATAAGTGATCTATCGCAGTATAAAAGTAGGTAGTTATATCTATACACAATATAGACGTCTTGAATTTTTATAAAATTATGTGATTTTATGCCGTTGTTAAATATTTCAAGTAATGAAGGGAACGTGCTTGTTTGGGATAGTGAGTTACATATGAAAACAAGACGTTTAGTGAAATTCCAAAGGCAGATGGAGGATATTTAGTATGTATAGTGAAGGGGTATTCCAATTTTATTTTATGAATATGCCGCAGCCTGTTATTTTAATCCAGCAAGAAAGACATCAGCTATATTATAAAGAATGTAACAAAGCAGCTCAGCAATTCTTTGACAAAATGGAAGACAAGATAATCAATAAAGAAGAAAATCTGCTTTTTTACACACTTTGTGAAAAAGCTATTGCCACGAAAGAACCGATTCAATATCAATACATACAGCTTTTTCAGCCCGACCGGCATGCATATGAAGTAACATTTACCCCTCTTTTTAATCAAGCGACAACCCCTTCACATGTCCTTGTCATGGCTCAAGAAATTCATTATAAAAAAACACAAGAAGAGAGCACACGTTTACTGGATGCGTTTCTAGAAAACACGGTAGGCGCCATTCTAATTGCTGATTGTGATGAGAAGGTCTTAACAGTCAATGGTGCATTTGAAAAGTTATTTCAGTGGAGAAAAGAAGAAGTTATAGGAAAAAGCTGTCAAGAGATGAACATCGTGTCAAAGAAAGAAGAAAAAGAAAACCTTAAATTGATAGAAGAATTAAAAAATGGTAAGACGCTGCCTCCTTATGAAACAGTCAGGTACACAAAAAGCGGCGAAAGCGTGTGTGTATCTGTCAGCTGTTCGCCGATTTATGACTATCAAAATCAACTGGTCGCTTATTCAGTGATTTACCGAGATATCACAGCTATTAAAAGATTAGAATTGGAGCTCATAAAAAGCAGACAGTGGTACAAATCGTTATTTACAAACTACCACCACGCGGTTTGTATGCTGAATTTGGACGGTACGATTTTAAATATCAACAGCGCATTCTTAGAAACGCTGCAGCTTTCTGCAAGCGATGTGCTGCATCAAAATTACCGAGATATTGCTAAAAGACTGGGAGCCTGTAATTACAAACGCTGGAATGTATATGAAGAAATCAGCCATAGCACCGAGTTAACGTTCCATAGAAATCAAGATTCCACACAGCACGTGTATATTACCACCATTCCTGTTAAAGTAAATAATCAAACGGTTGGCGCCTATGCCATCTTACACGATATTACCCCTCAAAAAGAAGCAGAAGAACAGCTGGCTTATACGCTGAAAGAACTTGAAAATATAAAATATGCGCTTGATGAATCAGCTAGCGTTATGATTATAAATGCAAGTGGAACTATTACCTATGTAAATGATATGTATGTACAGTATTCAGGTTATAAAAAAGAAGATTTATTAGGGAAGTATTATCGAGATGCAGGGCTTCATCATGATCATGCTGAGCTGCTTGAAACAATAAAAAGCGGAAAAGTATGGCGAGGACAGCTTGAGATGGGAACGAAGCATCATCGGTCATACTGGGTATCAAAAACCATTGTGCCGTTAAAAGATATAGACGGAAATATTACTCATTATGTATCCATTCATAATGATATTACTGAACAAAAAGCGCTAGAAAATAAACTTCATTTTGAAGCAACTCACGATAGTTTAACAGGTCTTCCCAACCGGGCGATGTTATTAAAAGAGTTAAACAAAGTAATTGAAAAAGGGCAGCGAAAAAGCGATGAGTTTTTTGCGCTTTTGTTTCTCGACTGTGATAATTTTAAGCAGATTAACGATGAATATGGCCATCATATAGGCGACGAATTTCTAAAAGCATACACGAAGAGATTAAAAAGTTGTGTACGGAAAGGCGATCGCATTTATCGTTTGGGCGGAGACGAGTTTATCATTATTTTAAACGTAACAAATGGACTGGAAATTGAACGAATTGCTAGGCGGATTCATGTATCTCTTCAGCAAAGCTGGAATGTACGGGGCTATTGTTTGCGTACCACAACTACCATCGGCGTGTCTATTTATCCAGAGGACGGGGCATCGGCTGCTTTATTATTAAAAAATGCAGATGATGCGTTATACAAAGGGAAAAGAGAAGGGAAAAATAATTATATCCTCTATCAAACGTAAAAAAAGCCTCACTGGAGGCTTTTTTATTTTATCCATGTTTTTGCCCACTTACTGACGGGCCCTAAGATCATACCAAGCTCTGATCCTTTCTTGGTTAAGATATATTCAATGCGAACGGGACGTTCAGGAATAACGTGCCGGATCACAATTCCTTCTTCTTCCAGCTCTTTCATTCGTTCGGTTAACATTCGTTTACTTAAAGAAGGAATGCTGCTGTGAATTTCACTAAATCGTTTAGGTCCGCTCATAAGGACATAAATAATCAACCCATTCCATCTTTTTCCTATTATATCGAATGTTTTCCAAACTTTTGGACATAAATCATCAAAATCATTCATTGATGTCACCTGCTTTATTGTATATAGGATATTAAAAGTAACCACTGTAATGTTATTATATACTAGCATTTGGATAATGAAAAGGCTATCTTTTTTTATTTTCAAAACTTTCAGTAGCTTGGAAACGCTGTATTGTAAAGTTTTTAAAAAAAGTCACAAAATCGACATATTATTATTGACGTATCAAGAAAAAAGGTCTAAGATTGGTTACATAAAGTTACCTAGTTAAATAAAAGGTACTTTAAATTTACAATTACATCAAGAGTTTGAGAAAGAAGGTTAGTATCAAATGGATATCCTTTTGGCTATTCTTCCTGCGATTTTTTGGGGAAGTATTGTCCTGTTCAACGTTAAATTGGGCGGAGGTCCTTACAGTCAAACGCTTGGGACTACAATTGGTGCGCTGATCTTTTCAGCCGTTATTTACTTCGTAGTTCATCCCGTATTGACGCCGCTTATTTTTATTGTCGGAATCGTTTCAGGATTATTTTGGGCAGTTGGGCAAAGTAATCAGTTGAAAACGATTGATTATATTGGTGTTTCAAAAACCATGCCAATTTCAACTGGTATGCAACTTGTGACGACATCATTGTTTGGTGTTATCGTATTTCACGAGTGGTCAACAACCACAACCGTTATTTTAGGCGTGTTAGCTCTTATCTTTATTGTTATCGGTATTGTGTTAACATCACTAGAAAGCGAAAAAAATGCAGAGCAATCTGGACAATTCAAAAAAGGGATTATTACCCTTATTATTTCAACAATTGGATACTTAGTGTATGTAGTTGTCGCTCGTTTATTTAATGTAGACGGATGGTCGGCGCTATTCCCACAAGCTATTGGTATGTTAATTGGGGGACTTATACTTACTTATAAACACAAACCGTTTAATAAATACGCAATTCGCAACATTATTCCAGGGCTGATTTGGGCAGCTGGTAATATGTTCTTATTTATTTCTCAACCTAAAGTAGGGGTTGCAACAAGCTTCTCATTATCACAAATGGGAATTGTTATTTCAACGCTTGGCGGTATCTTCTTATTAGGAGAAAAGAAAACGAAGCGTCAGCTTATTTCGATTACGATTGGTATTGTGCTCATCATTTTAGGTGGCGTATTCCTCGGAATGGTTAAAAGTTAACGTTTACGTAAAAGTTAATGATAGTATGTATGAATAAATGAAAACACTAGGAGGATTTTATTATGTATACAGATTTAAAAGATAAAGTAGTTGTAATTACAGGTGGATCAACAGGTTTAGGACGTGCAATGGCTGTTCGTTTCGGTCAAGAAGAAGCAAAAGTTGTTATTAACTATTACAACAATGAAGAAGAAGCTTTAGATGCGAAAAAAGAAGTAGAAGAAGCAGGCGGCCAAGCAATCATCGTTCAAGGCGATGTAACAAAAGAAGAAGACGTTGTAAATCTTGTTCAAACAGCTATTAAAGAATTTGGTACATTAGACGTAATGATTAACAACGCTGGTGTTGAAAACCCAGTTCCTTCTCATGAGCTATCTCTAGATAACTGGAACAAAGTTATTGATACAAACTTAACAGGTGCATTCTTAGGAAGCCGTGAAGCAATTAAATACTTCGTTGAAAACGACATTAAAGGAAATGTTATCAACATGTCTAGCGTTCACGAAATGATTCCTTGGCCATTATTTGTTCACTACGCAGCAAGTAAAGGCGGTATGAAACTAATGACGGAAACATTGGCTCTTGAATATGCGCCAAAAGGTATCCGCGTAAATAATATTGGACCAGGTGCGATGAACACACCAATTAACGCAGAGAAATTTGCAGATCCAGAACAACGTGCAGACGTAGAAAGCATGATTCCAATGGGTTACATCGGTAAACCAGAAGAAGTAGCAGCAGTTGCAGCATTCTTAGCTTCATCACAAGCAAGCTATGTAACAGGTATTACATTATTTGCAGATGGCGGTATGACGAAATACCCTTCTTTCCAAGCAGGAAGAGGCTAATAGTTTTTAATCGATGTAGAAAAAAGAGACATGGCAAAAAGCGCCATGTCTCTTTTTTTCTATACCTAGGCGAATGACACCCCCCTTTCGGGGTTGGTGGCATTCGCCTAGGTAAAAGCTTTTAAGATCTTTTTAAGACCTTTGGGAGAAGAGTCCAGGGAGTTTTTTATGGCTCCCTTATAAGTTTTATTGTATTAGCCAGCCATTTTTTTGTTAGAAGAGGGCTGGTTTTTGTCTTTTAGTTTGCTGAAGATAAAGGCTAGCACTGAGCCTGAGATGTTGTGCCAGACGCTGAAGATGGCGCTTGGGACAGCGGCTAGCGGCGAAAAGTGAGTGGAAGCAATAGTTACGCCGAGCCCTGAGTTTTGCATGCCAACTTCCATTGCCACTGCTTTTTGTTTGGCTAGATCCATTCCGCATAAGCGGGCAAAGAAAAAGCCGATTGTGAAACCAAGAATGTTGTGAAGAACAACTACGGCAAAAATGATACCGCCTGTTTTAGCAAGCTGTGCTTGGCTTCCTGCCACAACGGCAGATACGATCAAGACAATCGCGACTACTGAAACAAGGGGAAGAGCTTTGGAACTTGCTTCTGCAGCTTTTCCAAAAAACTTTTTGATTGTAAATCCAAGGGCAAGCGGAATGATGACAACTTGTATAATGGAAACAATAAGAGACATGATATCAATATCGACCCACTTGCTTGCAAATAATAAAATGAGAAGCGGTGTAACAATCGGTGCTAAAATGGTTGAAACAGAAGCGATAGCAACTGCGAGCGCAACGTTTCCTCGAGCCAAAAAGACCATTACGTTTGATGATGTGCCACTTGGACAGCAGCCTACTAAAATAACGCCCACTGCTATTTCTTTTGGTAAATCTAAGCCAATCGCCAAACCGAATGCAAGAAGCGGCATAATGATAAAATGTCCCACCACGCCTAGTGCTACTTCTTTCGGTCTTCGAAATACCTCACTGAAATCAGACGCTGACAGCGTTAATCCCATTCCAAACATGACAATTCCTAAAAGTGGAACAATGTACTTACCAATCCATACAAAGTGCTCTGGGAATGAGTAGGCAATAACGGAAATTAAAATAACCCAAAGCGTAAATGTTTTTCCTGCAAATGTACTGATTTTCTCTATTGTTTTCATCTGTACGATACCTCCTGCGAACTATAAGAAGAAATTATACTATTTATTCAGAAAAATGAAAACAGTATTTTTGTAAAACGGTACAGAATATTTTATTTTTTGGAGATTATTTCAGCTTAAATGCAAGCATTCCTTCATTGAATACACAGAATATGTGGTAATATAAAGAAGTTAGTTTTAGAAAGTCGGAGGAGTTTAGTCATGAAATTTATTTATATTTTGTCGGTCCTTCCGTTCGTAGGCATATTAGGTTTTCTCCCTTTTGTTAATCGAGTGACTCCGTTTGTTCTCGGTATGCCGTTCAATATGTTTTGGATGGTGATATGGGTGGTGCTTACGTCCATTATTTTAGGGGTTATGTACAAGCTTGATCCCAGAAATCGGGAAGGGGAAGAAGAATGAATAGTGCACTTATTATTATTTTATTATTTTTAGTGGCAGCTATTTTTCTTGGCATACGATCAACCAAAGGCAAGGATATGAACTTGGAGCAGTGGACGGTAGGCGGACGCGGTTTCGGGGCTGTTTTAGTGTTTGTGCTGATGGCCGGAGAAATCTATACAACGTTTTCGTTTCTAGGCGGAAGCGGATGGGCTTATGGAAAAGGAGCTCCTGCACTTTATGTCTTAATTTATATTAGCTTATCATATGTCTTATCATACTGGCTTCTTCCTGTTATTTGGAAGTATGCAAGAGATCATAAGCTCGTTTCGCAGCCTGATTTTTTTGTAAGCAAATATAAAAGCCCTTATCTTGGTGTGCTTGTAGCTGCTGTAGGAGTGATTGCCGTCATTCCTGTTATTGTTGTGCAGTTAAAAGGATTGGGGATTATTGTATCACAAGCATCATACGGCGCTATTTCGATGCCGGCAGCCATTTGGATGGGAGCCATCAGCTTAACGCTGTATGTGATGATATCGGGTATTCACGGTTCTGCATGGACGGCCGTTATTAAAGATATTATGATGCTTGCTGTCATTGGGTTTTTAGGTATTTATTTACCTTTCCATTATTACGGAGGATACGGTCCGATGTTTGAGGCTGTGAATACGGCGAAGCCAGGGTTTTTAAAATTTCCTGAGCAAGGCTTAAGCGTCTCATGGTTCATTTCGACGGTTATTTTACTAGTACTTGGGTTTTATATGTGGCCGCAGGTGTTTAGTTCAAGCTATACAGCAAAAAATGCAAAGGTATTTCGTAAAAATGCTATCATTAGTCCTCTTTATACGCTCATGCTGCTCTTTGTATTTTTTGTTGGATTTGCAGCTATTCTAAAAGTTCCTGGTTTAAGCGGAGGAGACGTAGATCTTGCGCTATTACGGATCTCAATCCAAACCTTTGATCCTTGGTTTATTGGAATTATAGGAGGAGCGGGTTTGCTGACAGCGCTTGTGCCGGGGTCGATGCTGTTAATGAGTGCGTCAACGCTGCTGGCTAAAAACATATACAAACCGTTTGCTCCTCAAGCAAGCGAAGCGCGTATTGCTCTTTTAGCGAAAAGCTTTGTACCGATTGTGGCCCTTATTTCTGTTTACTTTACGCTAAATGGAGGAACGACGCTGTCAACCATTATTTTAATGGGCTATAGTCTAATGACACAGCTGTTTCCATCTCTGCTTTTCAGTTTGAAGAAAAATAACTTTGTAACGAAACAAGGAGCAGCATGGGGGATTGTTGCTGGAATTATTGTAGTAGCCTATATTACAATCAGCGGGTCTACTATTGGGACGTTATTTCCGTCACTGCCTCAGCAAATGAAGGATATCAATGTCGGATTTATTGCGCTGCTTGTCAACTTTATAGTAATGTGGGCAGTCAGTATGCTCACGAAAAAAAATAGCGTTTCTGTATAAGAAGCGCTGTTTTTTTCTGATCAAACAGCAAAGAGCCAAAGGAACAGGATCATCCTTTGGCTCTTCATGTGGCTTTTAACCAATAATTTGTAAAATTTCCTACATCAACTGATTTACGCTAAAGCGGGAACTCGGTCGTTATAGTAAATAACTTCCGATAGGATCTTACACCCTTTAATCTCCTGAAATGTCTTTTTCGCCTCTACCTCTGATTCAAATTCAAACATAGTCGGACTTTGGTTTTTCGAGTAAACGGTAATGATCCACATTGTAAAATAAGCTCCCCTTATAAAATAATAGTTTTCCTTTTTAATGTAGCTATCAGGTGATGTAATAATAATTGAATAGTTGTGATACAGCCTCACATTTTAAAAGGTACTTCTACTATACAACAAAAATTACAAAATAAAACAAGAAAATCTAAAAAACTACAGAGAATAATGAAAGAGAATAAATAACTGTTTATATATGGGCTATATTTATAAATGGAAGTAGGAATGTAAAAAAATAAAGAGAAGAGCGATTGTCTTTTAGATTGCTAAACTATATACTTATGTTCAAAAAGTGCAGGAAGTGAACGATGAAAGTTGATACGGTAGTAAAAAAAGATGTTTTACTCATTCTGGTGATGATAGTCGTTGTGCCGCTAGCAGGAGAGCTTAAATATTATCCTTTTCATGATACGTATAGAGTTAGCTTTGCAGTGCCCATTTTTTTCTTTTCACTGCTGCTTTTAAGAAGAGTTTCTCCTGTAATACCAGGTATTTTAGTTGCGAGTGCTATAGTGGGCTTTCGAATGTACCTTGACTGGTATAACTATGAATCATTTGATTTTCTGCATTCTTTGCAGATCCGGTGCTCAGCAGGGATTTATTATCTTGTTTATGCAATTGCTTTTTCTTGGTTTAAGATTAACGATTTTCATTCAAAGCCGTGGATTATTGGCATATGGAGCATCATCATCGAAACGGTTTCAGGCGGAATGGAATTGTTTTTTATGTATGTAATGGTTCATCATCATATTGTGTTTCCGGCGTTCATGCAAATTTTTATTGTAGGCGTCTTTCGAAGTTTCTTTGTTTTATGCCTGTTTAGCATGATCAAACTTTACGAAGGTCAGCTGAGAGAACGACAAATCTCTCAAAAAAATGATCAGCTGCTTGTTGTGCTTTCAAATTTATATGAGGAATCCATTCATTTGAAAAAAACGCTGCAGGACGCTGAGCGGATTACGAAAAAGTCGTATGATTTATATGAAGAACTACACGAAGCGGATATTCACCAGCTTACTTCGCTGCACGAATTTAGCCAAAAAGCATTACAAATTGCAGGAGAAGTACATGATATTAAAAAAGACAACCAGCGGATATCAGCAGGACTGTCCAAGGTCATTACAAAAGAAGAATTTTCTGAGTATATGGAAATCGAAAGTCTGCTTCAAATCGTCATGCGCAGCAATGAAAAATATGCGGCGCTGTTAACAAAAGATATTCATTTTTCATATTCGATTTTAGGAGAGCATCCTCGCTATCATGTGTACTTGTTTTTATCATTAATTAATAACCTAGTAACGAATGCGGTCGAAGCGATTGAAAAAGAAGGCGCGATTATTATCGACGTATGTCGAGAAGAAGACCGTATTTTATTGTATGTAAGAGACAGCGGTCCCGGAGTGAAAAAAAGGCATGAACGTCTCATTTTTAAAGCGGGATTTACATCCAAGTATGCAAAGGACGGGACGCCTTCTACGGGTCTTGGGCTTGTCTACGTTAAGCAAATGACCGAGCAGCTGGGAGGGAATATTCAATTTGTTAATCTGTCTCCAAGCCCCGGTGTTCAATTTGCTATAGATTTACCTATTTCTACGTTAATGGGGGATAAGGACTAATATGCGATTTTATATCATAGATGATGACGAAGTCTTTCGTTCAATGTTAGCCGAAATTATTGAAGATAATGATCTAGGAGAGGTTATAGGAGAAGCAGAAGACGGGATTGTGTTAAATGATCAATTTTCTTTAGTGCAGCAGATCGATATTTTATTTATTGATTTATTAATGCCAATTCAAGACGGAATCGAAACCGTGCGCAAAATAAAGGATAGTTTTAAAGGGAAAATTATTATGATGTCACAAGTAGAAACGAAAGATTTGATTGGAAAAGCCTACTCGCTTGGCATTGAATACTATATCACGAAGCCGCTTAATCGTATGGAAGTGCTCATGGTCATTCAAAAAGTAATTGAACGAATTCATGTTCAACAATCAATGGAGAAAATTCAAGAATCGTTAAATACCGTACTTAATGTAGGAAACCAGCAAAAAACGCCTTCTTTTGGTAAAAAAGAAAGCGATCCGGCAGAAGCCTGCAGGTTTCTTTTAAGAGAACTTGGGATTTTAGGAGAAAGCGGAAGTAAAGATTTGATTGAAATCATCAATTACTTGCATCAAACGGAAAAAAGCACGATGTATGAACAGCATTTTCCTTCTCTCAAAGAAATATTTGAGAAAATTACCGTGAGAAAGCTTGGTTCATCTTTTTCAGAAGACGTGCTGCAAAAAGAAATGAAAGCAGCCGAGCAGCGAGTAAGAAGAGCCATTTATCAGTCTTTAAATCATTTGACCTCTCTTGGCATGGTTGACTTCTTTAATCCTAAATTTGAAAATTACGCTTCTAAGTTTTTCGATTTTTCAATGGTGCATCAGCGCATGAGAGATATAGAAAAAGGCACGGGAAAAAGCAGTACTCCGAGTCGTATAAACGTAAAAAAATTTATCCAAATGCTCTATTATGAAGTCAAACAAACGCTGTAGTAAAAAAACTATAGCGTTTTCATTTTGCAATTTTCTAAAAACTTTTTGTTAGTTTCAGTAGGTTTTTGTTAGATTTTGTGATGCCTGTGATAATGTAATCTTATGAATAAAAGAACTACTTAATAAACAGTTCTTAATGGAATTGTATCTCTTGAATACATTAAGTGCAAATAAACAGCTTCGAGCTGTTAGAAAAAAGAAGGAAGGTGCAAAGATATGTTCAAAAAGCTTGGATTAGCAGGACAAATTCTAATTGGTTTGATTGCAGGTATTATTGTAGGGGCTATTTTTTACGGAAATCCTAAAGCAGTTGAGGTGCTCCAGCCAATCGGAGACGTATTCATTCATTTAATTAAAATGATCGTGGTGCCGATTGTTATATCTAGTATCATTGTGGGCGTTGCGGGTGTTGGTGATATTAAGAAGCTTGGTAAATTAGGCGGAAAAACAATTCTTTACTTTGAAATCATTACAACGGTTGCCATTGTTGTAGGCTTATTAGCAGCTAACTTGCTTCACCCTGGTACTGGTGTGGACCGCAGCGGTCTTGAAAAATCAGATATCAGCAGCTACACATCAACGGCAGAAGCTACAGAGCAAAAAGGATTTGTAGAAACATTTGTTCACATCGTTCCAACGAATGTATTTGAGTCAATTGCTGCAGGCGACATGCTGCCAATTATTTTCTTCTCAGTCCTATTTGGACTTGGAATTGCATCAATCGGTGAAAAAGGCAAGCCGGTTTTAAGATTCTTTGAAGGCACGGCAGAAGCGATGTTTTGGGTGACGAATTTAGTTATGAAGTTTGCACCGTTTGGCGTATTTGCATTAATCGGTGTAACCGTATCAAAATTTGGACTAGCGTCTCTGATTCCGCTTAGTAAGCTTGTAATTGTTGCTTACGGCACAATGATTTTCTTTGTATTAGTTGTACTAGGACTTGTAGCTAAATGGGCTGGCGTTAACATCTTCCACTTATTAAAAGTGCTAAAAGATGAATTGCTATTAGCATTTTCAACTGCAAGTTCAGAAACAGTATTGCCGCGTATTATTGCGAAAATGGAAAAGTTCGGATGTCCTAAAGCGATTACATCTTTTGTTATTCCGACGGGATATTCGTTTAACTTAGACGGATCTACTCTTTATCAAGCGCTTGCTGCGATCTTTATCGCGCAAATGTACGGTATTGATATGAGCATCACACAGCAAATTTCACTGATATTAATTTTAATGGTTACATCTAAAGGAATTGCAGGAGTTCCGGGCGTGTCGTTTGTTGTACTGCTTGCAACGCTTGGCTCTGTAGGACTTCCGGTAGAAGGGCTTGCATTTATCGCTGGAATCGACCGTTTGTTAGATATGGGACGTACAGCGGTAAACGTAATTGGAAACTCACTTGGCGCGATTGTGATCTCGAAGTGGGAAGGACAATTTAACGACGAACATAAGAAAGCTTATATTAACGAAGTAACAAAAAAAGTATCGTAACAACAAAGAGTCTAGGACAAAAGCATTTTAGTTGAAGAAAGATCCGAACGAATAATCGTTCGGATTTTTTTCATGTCGATGCAGATTTTATCTGTGCAGTTGCTTCTAGTTGTTGATTGGAGAACAAGGCGAAGACTCCCGCGGAAAGCGAAATTTTGTATGGAAATCAACGGCCGTGTAACAAGTGATCCATACCAGCTCATTCATCCAATTTATTCGGCTTTAGATGAGATTTATTTAGTTATGTCTCAATCTTTTTTCGTTTGAATTTGCTTTAAAAAATTGGGAATAGTAACTAAAGATGAAAAACAAATGATTGATACAAGGAGGTCACAACATGGGAAGAGCAAATAATCACAAATCATCACATAACAACAAAGGGTCACTGCCTCAAACACCAAAAGAGTTAAAAATTGCTCCTGATCAAGCAAATGAAGAATTTTCACGTGAGTTAGCGCAGCATCATGATGCTAAAGCGAAACAGGACTTAATTTTGAAACAGCAAAAAGAAAAGTAAAAGAAAAAGAGGTTGGACAAAAATGTTTTAATCGAAGGGAAATCCGAACGATGAATGGAGACTCTAACTCGTTCGGATTTTTTTACGATGATGGTAAACGTAGGTTTCGGGTATGTAGTTGCTTTTAGCGGTTGATTGGAGGGCAATACGAAGACTCCCGCGGAAAGTGAAGTCTTGCACGGAAATTAACAGCGGTGTAACAAGTAATTTATACCCGATCATTTATCTCATTTGTTTGTTTTTAGTTGAGTTGATTTCGGTATGTCTCAATCTCTTCTATATACATCGGAAGATAAAAATACCTCAGTAACCATTTTGTAACATTATTTAATCATAGCGTAATAGTTTTTGAGGCTTTTTTCATTATAATTAAACCGAACATATTGAAAAATAAGTTCATAGAAACGTAACGTTCGGTTACATAATGGAGGAAAAAAATGAAAAAAGCCATCATTGGGTCTATAACGGCAGCGACAGTCTTATTTAGCGGAGGCAGTCCGTTTATTGCACCTGCTCAAACAGTAGAAGCAGCGTCATATTCATACAAAGACACGGCTATTGCTACTGGTAAAAAATTAATGGGTGTTCCTTATAAATGGGGAGGCACAACAACAAAAGGTTTTGACTGCTCTGGATTTATTCAATACATTTTCAAAAAGGCTGGAAAAACACTTCCGCGCACAACGGAACAAATGTATCGAGTAGGGACAAGCATTTCAAAAGCAAAGCTTCAAAAAGGAGATTTAGTTTTCTTTCAAACGTATAAAAAAGGTCCTTCACATGTAGGCGTGTACTTAGGAAATAATCAGTTTCTTCAAGCTTCTACGTCTAAAGGCGTGACGATTACATCTCTTAGCAACAGCTACTGGAAAGCACGTTATATTGGTGCAAAACGGATTTAACCATCCGTCATTTTTTTGGAAAACAACACTACATTATGTAGTGTTGTTTTTGTTTGCATATACATAACATATTGCCGATATTATTTTTTAACGTTTTATACAAAAAAATCCATATTCTATGAGATAATAACGTTAACACATTTTGTACTTTAACATAAGGAATATCCCACTCTATTCGAAAGTTTGGTGAGCGAAGATGAAGCGCTTAGTATGGAGTTATGGAATAGGTATTGTTGCAATAGTAGCAGTACTCTCATTTTTCTTTATGATGAAAGGTCAAACAGAGAAAGCCGTCGTTAGCGGAAATGTACCAAAAGCTCATGCGCAGGGAGAAAGAGTGAAGCAGTCCATCTCACAGTTCCGGGCAGTACAGCCTCATGAAGCAGGTAATGAAGTGAAAAATGTAAAAAACAACATGCCTGAAAAAGCGGATCCTCCTTCTTTTTTAGTCTACATTGACCCTGGTCATCAATCTCAGGCTAACCTAGAGAAAGAGCCAATCGGACCGGGATCAGCAGAAACAAAATTAAAGGTTTCCGGAGGCACATCAGGCGTAGTGACCAAGAAGCCGGAATACAAGCTGACGTTGGAAGCCTCTATGATATTAAAACAGCTGCTCGAAGAAAAAGGCATAACCGTAAAGCTTACTCGGAGTTCTGATAATGTAGATATCAGCAACCGGGAACGAGCGGAGCTTGCGAATAATTCAAAAGCTGATCTGCACGTACGTATCCATGCAGATGGTTCTGAAAATGCTTCTGTAAAAGGATTTTCTGTGCTCACTCCTGCAAAAGATAATTCCTATACGAAGTCTATTTATCAAAACAGTCTGCAGGCATCTCAAGCTATTTTGACAGAGGTGAAAAAAGATCAGTTTGTCGAAGTAGACGGCATTCGTTATCGCAGTGATCTTTCGGGGTTTAACTGGTCGACTGTACCCGTAACGCTAGTAGAGCTCGGGTATATGACGAATCCAGAAGAAGACCGGAACCTGTCTGATCAGGCTTATCTTACAAAGCTGATGAATCATATTGCAGATGGTATAGCGGCATATGAAGAAATGACAAATTAAAAGGTGAAAAGACCTATAAAAATGTGTGACTAAATCAATTGATTTATGTCACACGTTTTTTTTTGTCGTTCATATGATATAAAAAAGCATTTTTTCGACAAAAAAATGGACGAGCAAAGAAGAAAACTGGGTAAAATGCTTTAATTTTTATAAAACTGTGTCGATATAACGAGTGATATTAAAATGCGTTAGACAGTACATGAAAATGGGGGAACAAGATGAGAAAGTTAACGGCATTAGCTTTAGTACTAAGCGTACTGCTGTTTCAATTCACGCCGCTTGCTAGCGTGAAAGCTGAAACGGTAGAACCAGTTGTGTCTGTAAAATTAGTAAACTATTTAGGAGATCAGCATGCAATTACAATTAAGCCGTCTTATTTATACACTATTAAAAACTCGGATTTGGTCTTAAATGCAAATACAGAGTATACGGTAACCGCCACAACTCAAGGTGTCACTCTAAAACAAGGAAGCACTGTCTTAGGTGATTTTACAAGCTTTGAAATTACACCGTCTCTTTATAAAAATCCCGTATCTATTAACGGCAGACAGTACTTAGGGGACGTTGCGTTTACAAATGAAAAGGGAACTTACGTCAGACCTGTTAATACGCTGCCGATTGAAGACTATTTAAAAGGTGTTGTGCCAAATGAAGTCTATACATCTTGGAATCTGCAAGCCTTAAAAACTCAGGCAGTAGCAGCGAGAACATACGCAATGAGCTATGCAGGAAAAGTAATCAATGACACGGTAAGCTATCAAGTATACGGCGGCTATACGTGGTATGACAGCACAAACAAAGCAGTAGATGAGACATTCGGACAAGTAGTAACGTACAACAATAAATTAATCAACGCCGTTTTCTCATCAAGCAACGGCGGAAGAACCGAATCAAACAGCAATGCCTGGGGAGGAACTCAGCTTTCTTATTTTCCGGTGAAAGAAGATCCATACGACAAGCAGACACCGTGGACGTTAGCTATTCAAAAAACGCAAATTGATTTAACAGGAAAAGATTTAGCTAACTATAGCGCTTGGTGGAATACGGTTTCTGAAAAAGATAAAACCGTTACGGATAATTTGAAGTCATGGTTAGTAGCCAATAAGCATCCTGGTAAAACGATTAAAATTACGTCTATTCCAAAGGTGAGTTTTTATGCTACTTCATCAGGAGGCCGTGTGACTAAAGGTGCGATTACAGTGGACTATCTCGTTAAAGGAGATGTAGACAGTTCGCAAAAACTAGTGGTTCATCATTTGGAATTAACAGGTTTAACATCGACGAAGCTAAAATCGATGTTAAACAGCCGTGCAATGCTTAGTCTGCTTGTAACGGAAACAAATGAAACAAGCACATCAACAACTTTTAATGGTAAAGGAAATGGACACGGTGTTGGGATGAGTCAATACGGTGCTCAAAAAATGGCAAGCGTAGGAAAAGACTATCGTGAAATTTTAGATTTTTATTATCCAACAACTACTCTTTTAAGTTTTTATACAACTAAATATCCGCGAAGAGAGCAGGAGCAAGAAGCACCGAAAGATACGGTTGCGCCTGATGCACCTTCAGTTAGTACACTAGGAGACAACCAAACATCGCTTACGGGCGTGACAGAACCAAATGCTTCTGTTATTGCAAAAGTGGAAAATGAAGTAATTGGAACGGGTCTTGCTGACGAAGCTGGAAAATTTGCAATTACGATTGCCAAGCAGCCAGCAGATACAAAAGTATCGGTAACGTCTAAAGATGCAGCTGAAAATGAAAGCACGGCCACAGTGGTGACCGTAACGGATCAAACGCCGCCTTCTGTTCCAATTGTAAATGAAGTAAGTGACCAAGATACGACCGTAACAGGCGTAACAGAAGCAAACGCCGCCGTGACGGTAAAAGCGGGCGATGCAACGTTCTCTGCAGTAGCGGATGGTAACGGTACATTTACTGTTTCAATTCCAGTACAAATAGGTGGAACAACAATAGCGGTAAGTGCAAAAGATAAAGCAGGAAACGAAAGTCAAGCTCCTTCTTTTGCGGTTAAATCTACGTTAAAAGCACCGCTTGCACCAAAAGTAAATGCAGTAAGTGATCAAGACGCAATGCTTAAAGGAACGGCTGAAGCAAATGCGACGGTCATCGTTAAAAACGGAAGTCTTCAGCTTGCAGCAGGCAATGCAGATGCTAAAGGAAATTACAGCATCTCAATTGCGAAACAAAAAGCAGGAAGCACGCTGTCTGTAACAGCTCAAAATGCAGGTGGAACAAGTTCAGCCACTGCGGTAACCGTACAGGATAAAACGGCACCAGCTGCGCCAAAAGTAAACGCAGTAAGTGATCAAGATACAAAAGTTACAGGTACAGCAGAAGCAAATGCGACGGTTACTGTAAAAGTGGGAACAACAACTGTGGGAACGGCTAAAGCAGGTGCAAACGGAGCGTTTTCTGTTGCCATTTCTCTGCAAAAAGCGAATACAAAGCTAAGCGTACAAGCAAAAGATGCAGCAGGAAATAACAGCTCTGCATCGACTGTAATCGTTACAGCAAAGCAAAAAGCTCCGGTAAAACCGACAGTTAATGAAGTGAGTGATCGAAGTACAGCCGTTACGGGTACAGCAGAAGCAAATGCGACGGTTATCATTAAAAACGGAAGTCTTCAGCTTGCAGCTGGTAAAGCGGATGCCAAAGGAACATACAGCATCTCGATTGCAAAACAAAAAGCAGGAAGCAAACTGTCTGTAACGGCTGGAAACACAGCGGGCGTAAGTCCAGTTATAACTGTAACCGTGCAGGATAAAACAGCACCCCCTACACCAAAAGTAAACGCTGTAAGCAATCAAGATACAGTAGTAACGGGAAGCACAGAAGCGGGCGCAGAAGTGCATGTGAAAATTGACAAAAAAGTAATTGGCAAAGGAAATACAAAATCGGATGGAACGTTCAGCATCACCATTCCAAAGCAGCCTGCTTCTACAAAATTAGGGGTTATTGCAAAAGATGCAGCCAATAACTACAGCTCCAACGCGTTTGTAACGGTCAGTGCCGCGCAGACAAAACCAGCGCTTCCAATCGTTAATATGCTTACTGAAAAAAGTACAGCCGTAACGGGAACAGGAGAAAAAAATGCATCTATTTATATTAAAGTAGGCGGAAAGATTATAGCAAGTGGAAAAATTGATGGAAACGGCAAGTTCAGCGTAAAAATTCCTGCCCAAAAAGCAGGAACAGAAGTGACGGCAGTTCTGCAAAATAAAGTAGGATACAGTCCGTATAAAATTGTAAAAGTACAAGACACAACGCCGCCGGCACCTCCGGCAGTGAATGCCGTTACGTCTTTGTCCACCTTTATCTCTGGAAAAACAGAAGCAAATGCCGTGATTACGATTAAAAGCGGTACAAGGCTGATCGCATCAGGCAAAGTAGATGGCAAAGGGCAGTTTAAAGTCGCTATTCCAAAACAAAAAGCAGGCGTAAAGCTGGCTGTGACGGCAAAAGATGCCGCTGGAAATACAAGTTCAGCAGTCAATATAAACGTTAAATAAAAACAAAAAAGAATTCTCTGCGGAGGATTCTTTTTTTAGTGATTTTTAAGTGGGATAGAAGGTTACTAAAAAGTTACCTTAGAACTTTGAAGTGCCTAACTTACTTTAAAGTGGGTTCTATCTTTTTCTTTTTTTCTGTTTCATAATAACAAATGTAAAGAAATTAGTAGGGGGTTTTTTATAATGAGTAATCATTTGCAAGATACAGTAACACTTCACAACGGAGTCAAAATGCCTTGGCTTGGACTAGGTGTATTTAAAGTAGAAGAAGGGCCTGAATTAGTGAATGCGGTGAAAACAGCTATTGTCAAAGGCTATCGCAGCATTGATACGGCAGCTATTTATGGAAATGAAGAAGGTGTAGGAGAAGGAATTCGCCAAGGTCTGAAAGAAGCAGGTCTTTCACGCAAAGACATTTTTGTTACATCAAAAGTTTGGAACGCAGATTTAGGCTATGAAGAGACGCTGGCTGCTTACGAAACAAGCTTACAAAAGCTTGGCTTAGAATATTTAGATCTATACTTAATTCACTGGCCGGTAGAAGGTAAGTATAAAGCAGCGTGGAAAGCATTAGAAACGCTTTATAAAGAAGAAAAAGTAAGAGCTGTGGGCGTAAGTAATTTTCAAATTCATCATTTAGAAGACTTAATGAAAGATGGAGATGTTAAGCCTGTTATTAACCAAGTGGAGTATCATCCTCGTTTGACGCAAAAAGAGCTGCATGCTTTTTGTCAAAAGCACGATATTCAGCTAGAAGCATGGTCTCCTCTTATGCAAGGAGAATTGCTAGATAACGATGTGTTAAAAGGAATTGCTGAAAAACACGGTAAATCAGTTGCTCAAATTATTCTGCGATGGGATCTGCAAAACGGAGTTGTAACGATTCCAAAATCGACAAAAGAACATCGTATTGTTGAAAATTCATCCTTATTTGATTTTGAATTGGATGCTGAAGACGTAAGTAAAATTAATGAATTAAACCAAAATCACCGAGTAGGTCCAGATCCGGATAATTTTGATTTTTAATAGAAGAACTAAGAGGCTGGGAGAAAAGTATTTTAGCCCAGGGGAAAAACGAACCATTGATCAACAAGTTTGATGAGTGGTTTGTTTTTTTTGTTATGGTGAATACAGCTTCATCTGTTTCGTCCCTTCTAGCAGTTGATTGAAGGGCAAGGCGAAGACTCCCGCGGAAAGCGAAGCTTTGCACGGAAATCAACTGCAGTGTTATAAGCGGTTCAGCTCATGTATCTCATTTGTTCGTCTTTAGGTTGGATTCATTTAGTTATGTCCCGGCCTCTTTTTATGCATTATTACATAAATTTAACATTTTCTTCACAGTAAGCTAAAGGACGGGCCGTATGATAAAGAAAGGTCGTGAAAGATAGAGAAATCATTTCATTTTTAAGTGTAAAATAGGCGGTGTAACGATGACAAAACAAGCTTACTCTCACATACAATGTAAAAAAACATCAATGATTGATTTATTGCTGGATGCAGGGGTTTATAAAAAAGGAAACAAGCAGCTATATGAGCTTACGCTTCAAGAGCTAGAAACAGAATACGAAGCTATTTTACAACAGCACATATCCCGATGAAATTTTGATACATTGCTAGAATTTGTTATAATAGAGGAAAGGATAGGAGTTGATTTATATCGAAAAGCACCCGACAGACTCGCAGCCCATCCGTATGGATATCCTCGATTCTATATTTGCTAAAATGGTATTAAATAAGGCTATCCGAGATTTTAGAAGAGATCAAATTTTACGTGAAGTCGATCAAACATTAGAAGAAAGAAACAAAGAGAAATTTTTTCAATTAATTGAAGAATTAAAATCGATTTCGTGAAGGGCGTTCGCGCGATAGAATTTGATTTTATCATTTTAGCATATAAAAACAGGTAAGAAGCGGCATGCTTAGTTACCTGTTTTTTTGTTGTCTTATTGCAAAACAAAGCCTTACATAAGAAGTGCACCTTGCTAGTAATAAAGACAAAAAGAGCAAGTCTAATGTACTCACTCTTTTCAGAAAGGTATGGGTGTTACTGAGAAAATGAATGTCACTCTCTAAATGTTGCGTGTGGGGTTTAGAAAGTTCTATGCAACTGCATATTTTCTAATTCATTCGCTCTATGTATTGTTAAAGTAACAATATAACCATATCTTATCACATGAAGGAAATTCGATTCAATATATTTATTGATTTTCTTTTTAAATTGTTCTAAATAATTAGTGAATGTAAAAAAATGTTTTTATTAGGTGAATGTGTATCTATGAAAAAACAATAGAAAAATATAGTGGGTTTTTATGAGAGACATTTGTTTATTTCTGACGGACTGTAAGCTTCAAAAGAGTACAATCCGTCCTGTAAATCAGTATTAAGAAAAAATGAGCTGAACCCAGTAGAATAGGAGGAAAAGCGTAACGATGGTGGTAAGCGGGATAACGATAAGTGATACTTTTAAATAATCTTTCCATTTTACCTTGATATGATTTTCTTTTAAAATATGCATCCAAATAAGAGAAGCCAGTGTTCCAATCGGCAATAAAAGCGAGCCCATATCACTTCCAATAATATTAGCAAGATAAATGGTTTTAAGAGTAATGGGATCGAGCCCCATTTCAGTCAAGGTAATGGTTCCAACCATTAGGGCGGGGTGATTGTTAAACAAGTTAGAGAGAATGGAAACAAGTCCTCCCATGATAAAGCTTGCTTCAAAAAGCCCTCGATTCACAATTGGTTCGCAAATTTTTACAAGTAGCTCTGTCAATCCTACGTTATGCAATCCGTAAATAATAACGTACATTGAAAATGCAAAAACGAAAATGTGCCATGGCGTTTTCTTTAAAATATCAATCGGGTTTGTACGTAAGTGATACCATCTCCAAATAAGTAGGATCAGTGAGCCCAGTACAGCAACCAATTCGATTGGTATGCCGAAATAAGAGGCGACAAATAGGAGACAGCGCATAACAAACACAAATAATAAAACTTTCAGCATAAATTGTGTGCGTTTACGCTTTGTTTCAACAGAAATGCTTCCTTTTAAGGGGTGAAACTGTTTCGTAAAGAAACTTTCTTCTATATCTTTTGAAGCATGCGGCAGTTTTTTTGGCAAATGGCGTTTTAAGACCGTATACATGAGCCAAGACATAAATAATAAACCAAGTGTCGCCGGTACAAACATCATCGCCGTGTGCATATAAAGCGACATATGAACAATTTTTAAGGCAATCAAATTGACAATATTACTTACACCTATAGGCGCGCTGGAAGCGGTAGCAATAAGCGCTCCACTTAAAAGGTAGGGGATCTGCTGGTGGGGTTTTAGCTGAAGGTTTTTCAAAAGTAGAATTAAAATTGGAGTGGTAATTAAAATACTGCCGTCATTATTAAATAGTAAAGTCATTAAAAAGCAAAGCAGTTGAATGTACCAATATAATCGGTACCCTGAGCCTTTGGATAAACTCACTAGCCGTGCAGCTGCCCAGTGGAAGAATCCGAAACTTTCTAATATGACGGCCATGACAATGGTGGCAATAATGGTGATAGAAGCGCCGCTTATCTTTCCGAAAATATCAACAATGTCTGATTTAGATACAATGCCTGTAAGCAGGATAATGGCTGCTCCTATGGATGCCGGCCATGCTTCGTTGATGCCGTTTGGCCTCCAAAAAATGACGAGCATTGTCATTGTAAACACGAAAATGGCAATTCCAATTTCAATATTCATCAGTATGCTCCTTTCTTCTAAAATTTGTAATGAATATACCCTTGCATGTCCCTTACACTCTATTTATATTCATTTATTACTAGAAGGATTGTGCATAAGACCATTTTTGCTAATATGTTTGTTTATCTTGCCAAGGCACGTATCATCTCGGGAGAGGAGCCTATGAAAAAGAGGCTGGGACATAACTAAACCCATCCAATCTAAAGAGAAATCAATTGGATAAAGGAGCTAGTCGGCATTGCTTTTTAAAACGCTGTTGATTTCCATGCCAGACTTTGCTTTCCGCTTGTCCCGCAGGAGTCTTCGTCTTGCCCGCCAATCCACAGATACACTATATACATGAAACCTACGCTCACCATATCAATAAAAAAATCCGAACCATTCATCGTTCGGATTTTCCTTCAGCTAACATACTTTTGTTCCAGCCTGTTTAAGATTAGCAAGTATAGACTTTTTCGTGTAAAGTTAGCGCTTGTATCTGATCGTGATCAGGTTCATAGCCGATGCCTGGTGTATCAGGAACGGAAATAATACCGTTGTCGACCGTGATTTCCGGATGAACGATATCACGCGGCCAGTATTTAGATGATCCGGCCGTATCTCCGGGAAGCTTAAAATTAGCAAGTGTGGTAATGGCAATATTATGTGCTCGTCCGATACCTGATTCCAGCATGCCGCCGCACCATACGGGCACACCGTGAGTTTGACAAAGGTCATGAATTTTTTTGGCTTCTGTTAGTCCGCCTACTCGTCCAATTTTAATGTTAACAACTTGTGTGCTTCCAAGTTTAATAGCTTTTCGAACGTCTTCAGCTGAATGAATGCTTTCATCTAAGCAAATGGGCGTGCGCATGCGGGCCTGCAGTTCAGCGTGATCAATTAAATCATCATGAGCCAACGGCTGTTCAATCATCATTAAATCAAACTCATCAAGCTGAGCAAGGTGATCAGCATCTGCAAGCGTATAAGCAGAGTTCGCATCAACCATCAGCGGAATAGAAGGGAACCCGTTTCGAACCGCGCGCGTCAAGTTAAGATCCCAGCCCGGCTTAATTTTAATTTTGATCCGCTTATATCCTTCATTCAAGCCGGCTTCAATTTTTCGAAGCGTTTCGTCAAACGTAGGCTGAATGCCAACGCTGAGACCGACTTCAATTTGACTTTTACTGCCTCCTAGCGCTTTAGATAGAGAGAGGTTTTGCCTGCGCGCATACAAATCCCAAACTGCGCCTTCTAACGCCGCTTTTGCCATGTAATTGCCTCGAATATGAGCAAAGCGTTGAGATACTTCGTCAGGATGCTGAATTTCTTTCTGTTGAAGCAAGGGAATTAAAAAATCCTCCATAATGTGCCAGTTTGTTTTGAGCGTTTCTTCTTTATAAAAAGGATCCGCGCACGCTACGGATTCAGCCCAGCCGGAACGTCCGTCTTCGTCTTGAATTTCTACTAAAATAAAATCTCGATCCACTTCTTTTCCGAGACTTGTGGTAAACGGATGAAGTAAATCCATTTTTAAATGCCTTAAAATGACGTGTTTTATGTTCATTTTTGCACCTCTTTTTTCATTAAAATATAAAAATGAACGGGTGCGCTGCTTTCTGGATACTTCATGAAGCCTGTTACTTCAAATCCTTTTGCAAAACACGTTTGAAATACGTGTCTTGTACGTATCCGCCAGTCCAATGCAAGAGAAGGAGAGACTTCTTTCATTTGCTGAAAAGCAGAAGGAATAGCTACAGACACGACGTTATGATCCAACAATTTTTCATCAATATCTGTAACAGAAGGAAATCCTTTATCCGTTAACGTCCATTGAGTAAGCGATGCGTCCATTATTTGATCTGGCGTATAAAGAGGCTGAGCTCGTTTTGTATCCTCTGCGGATGCCCATTCTACAACAAATCGATCCGAAGGCAAGTTGGCATTTAACGGGTCGTTCATGTCTCCATAGCAGTTTTCAATATATGTAGAACAAACGGCTCCAAGCTTTCCAATATTTAAATACCCATTGGCGCTTTCTAGAGGATCATACGTCCAGCTGATATATGAATAGCCCTTTTTTTTACTTTCCTGGCGCTGCGCATGCTTGAGCTTAGCACCGATACCCATGCTGCGATAGGCAGGGTCAACTGCTAATATATGAGAACATAAGTAGACGCACGTTCCGTCAAACCCTGGAAAACTATATTGAAAGCCAATCAGCTTTTCTTCTAAAAACGCCCCGAGCACAAGACCTCCGTTTTTAACAGCGGTTAAGGTTTGATGAACGGGCGTTGCTTCTTCTTCTCCCCAGACGCGGCTTTCTAATGCACGTACGTCTTCTAGTTCAGTGGTTGTTGTAAGTGAACGAATCGTTAAGGCTTCAGTCATTTGTTTACTTCCTTTCTATTATCTATTCTAAAAAGATGCCTTGCTCAGCATAGAGCTTTTCCAAGTGTTCTTGTCGTTTTCCAGCCGTTTTTTCCTCTCTTTTTTGCATGCTGCTAATTACAATTTGAGATAGGGCAAGAAGCGATAAAATATGTTCGGTTGTTCCGGCTAAAAGCGTGATATCAGCGATTTGACCTACCGGAGACAAACGGCGGTCTGTAATAGCAATTACTTTCGCTCCTTGTTTTTTAGCCTGCTGAGCTACTTCAAGTGCTTCTTTTGTATACCGCGGCAGTGAAAATACAACAACAGCAGATTCACTAGTAAGATTGCATAGCGTTTCAAACAAAAATCCTGTTGGAAAAGATAAAAGAACATGATTGCGAAGCTGATTCATTTTATAATACAGCCAGTAAGCTGCCGTATGAGATTCGCGGAAACCCGCAATATACACTTGATCACTTTTGATAAGCGCATCTACTGCTTGAGATAATTCCTTTTCGTCAACGGGGGAAAGCCATTCACTAAAAGGTTTCTTTTCTTCCGCTGCAGAATCAGCTGCAGGCTTGCTAGCTGCTTCTTTTGATTCGGCAGAAGAAAGCCATTCTTTTCGCATTAGCTCCTGCAAATCGGAAAAACCATTTAACCCAAGTGCGTAAGCTAGACGAATAACAGTTGTTTCACTGACACCTGCTTCTTTGCCAATTTGCCCAGCTGTGTACAGCGAGCCTTTTTCCATAAAATTGACGAGAAACTCCGCCACTTTTTTTTGACCGCGAGAAAGGTCAGAGAATTTATGTTTAATTAATTCTTGAAATGATTGATTCATATAGCCTCCTAGAAAAAGAGAAGTTATAACTTCATAAAAATATATTAATGCATTTTTAACTTCATTTCAATTGCTGTTTCAAAATAAAAAGAAGTCCTCGTGATATAATAAATTGATTATTCAAAAATAAATGCCGTTATTCAAAAACGAATTGTATTTTATTCAAAAATGAATAGAAAGCGGGGAGCATACATGAATTCAGAATGGAATGAAAATCAGTGGATCCTTCATTCATTAAAAGATGATTTGCTTGTCACGGATGAAAAAGGCATCATTGTCCGAATACATGAAGGAACGGGAAACATTTACGATGTAAAAGCTGAAAAACTGCTGGGAAAGTCTGTTTATGAGCTTGAAAAACAAGGGTTGTTTACGCCAATCGTCACGCCAATTGTGCTTGAAACAAAGAAGAAAATTACACTTGTACAAACAACTAAACAAGGCAAGCAAGTGCTCGTTACAGGCATTCCTGTCAAAGATGAAAAAGGAGAGATTAAAAGAATCGTCAGCTATTCTCATGATGTGACGGAGCTTATGGAAATGAAAACATATCTTGATGCGATGGAAGGCGAAATGCAGCGCGTAAAGAGCGAGCTTATGCTGCTGCGGAACCAAAATCTATCAACAGAAGGAATTGTATGCAACAGCGAAAAGATGCAGCACGTTCTTCGTACGGCTGTTCACGTTTCGAATGTAGACGTAAATATTTTACTTTTAGGGCAGTCAGGAGTAGGAAAAACGCACTTAGCCAAGCTGATACATAACAAAAGTACAAGAAGCAAAGGGCCGTTTATTGAAGTGAACTGCGGGGCGATTCCAGATCATTTATTTGAGGCTGAACTGTTTGGCTACGAAGCGGGTGCTTTCACCGGTGCATCTAAAAATGGGAAAGTGGGACTGGTCGAATTAGCAGATGGAGGTACGCTTTTTTTGGATGAAGTCGGAGAACTGTCACCGGCGCATCAAGTAAAAATCTTAAAGCTCATTCAAGAAAAACAGTTTTATTCCGTTGGAGGAAGAAAGCCTAAAACCGTGGATTTTCGCTTAATTGCAGCAACGAATAAAGATTTAGAAAAAGCCGTAGCTGAAAAAGAATTTCGAGAAGATTTATATTTTCGTTTAAGCGTCGTACCGATTACAATTCCATCTTTGAACGAGCGCTCTGAAGATATTTTTCCGCTGCTCACACATTTTGCCGAGCAGTTTGAAAAGAAATATAACCGAAAAAGAACGTTTGATAATGCGGTTATTCACGCACTGCTTGCCCACGAGTGGAAAGGAAACGTACGAGAGTTAATCAATGTGATTGAACACGCCGTGGTTGTGTCTTCACAAACGCTGATTACAATGGAGCATTTGCCGCATTCTCTGCATAGAAAAAAACGGATTCAACACGTTGAAGAACATGGGGAAATGAAGCTTAACGATGCGTTAAATGAGCTGGAAAAAGAGATATTAGTAAAAGCAAAAAAACAGTATAAAACGACAACAGAAATAGGTGAAGCACTTGGAATCAGTCAGCCTTCAGTTGTAAGAAAATTAAAAAAACATTCCGTTTTTTAACGTCTTTGGCACGCTCTTTGCATGTAAAACAAGTACAAACACATTACTTGATAGATTGCGAGGAGGAAGTCAGATGACGCAGGCATCACTTACACAGTTAATGAACAGTCTACCGGATTTACTAGCACCAAGCATGGCAAAAGATCACCCTAATTTACCCGTGGTAAAAGCAGAAGGCTGCTACTACTACGGAGCTGACGGAAAAACGTATTTAGATTTTACATCAGGTATTGCAACAGCGAATACGGGTCATCGTCACCCTAAAGTTGTACAAGCGATTAAGAATAGCGTTGACCATCTTATGCACGGCCCGTCAGGTGTGATTATGTACGAATCTATTTTACAGCTTGCCGAAGAATTAAAAACAGTATTGCCAAGAGGATTGGACTGCTTTTTCTTTGCCAACAGCGGAACCGAAGCAATTGAAGGAGCGTTAAAACTGGCAAAGTACGTTACGCAAAGACCTTATACGGTTTCGTTTACAGGCTGCTTTCACGGCCGTTCTCTCGGAGCGCTTAGTGTGACGACATCAAAAAGCAAATACCGGAAATTTCTTCAGCCATCGGGCTTAACGTATCAAGTGCCTTATGCAGACGTGACTCAGTGTCCAAAAGGAGAAGATCCGGAAATCTACTGCGTGGAAAAGCTGGAAAGAGATTTTGACACTTTGTTTAAGCATCAAGTCACGCCGGAAGAAGTAGCGTGCATGATTGTAGAGCCGGTTCTTGGAGAAGGCGGCTACGTGATCCCTCCGAAAGCGTGGCTGCAAAAAATAAGAGAAGTGTGTGACAGACACGGCATTCTGCTTATTTTTGACGAAGTGCAAACCGGCTTTGGACGCACGGGCGAATGGTTTGCAGCTCAAACGTTTGACGTGACGCCTGACATTATGGCCATCGCAAAAGGTATAGCGTCCGGACTTCCGTTAAGTGCTACCGTAGCTTCCAAACAGCTAATGGAAAAGTGGCCGATTGGTACACACGGAACAACTTTTGGAGGCAATCCCATTGCTTGTTCAGCAGCACTTGCGACGCTGGACGTATTAAAAGAAGAAAAGCTGATTGAAAACTCAAAAGCAATGGGGAAATATGCAGCGGATCAGCTTCAGCATTTGAAAGCGAAGCATGAAGTTATTGGAAGCATTCGTTCAGTGGGGCTAATGATTGGAATTGAAATTATTAATCTGAAAACAAAGCAAGGTGACGGAAATCTTCTTCTTGAGATTTTAGACAAATGTTTGGAAAAAGGGTGCTGTTTTACCTTTGCGGAAATAGCGGAGAAGTGATTCGAATGATTCCTCCTTTAACGATTACAAAAGAAGAAATTGATGCCGGGCTTCGCGTGTTAGACGAAGCATTGACAGAAATCACAAGTCTTCACGTGATTTAATTAAAATCAGGACAGCTCTTTGCTTCAGTGAAAGATAGATTGACCCATACTAAGGAGGAATCTGTTATGAACGGACTGGATATGGCGGTTATGTTTGTCTATTTTGGCGTATTGGTTGTAGCTGGTATTATTGGCTCGTTAAAAGCAAAGTCATCAGAAGATTTTATTTTAGCCGGACGAAACTTAGGGATGTTCATGTATTTAGGGTGTTTGTCTGCCGTTATTTTAGGCGGAGCGTCGACGATTGGAACGGCGCAGCTTGGCTATGAGCACGGGCTGTCTGGCATTTGGTTTGTGACGATGATAGGACTTGGAATCATTACGCTTGGCACGATTTTTATCAAGCGGATTTCGTCTTTGAAAGTAACTACTATCAGCGAACTGCTAGGAAAAAGATATAACGCTCAAGCGCAAATTATCAGCGCCGTTGTTGCCGCTATTTATACACTAATGGTATCGGTCACTCAAGTGATTGGAATGGGAACGATCATTCATGCTTTGCTTGGATGGAACATGACGGCATCGATGTTAATTGGAGGTTCGATTGTTCTGTTCTATACGATTTTAGGCGGAATGTGGAGCGTAACGGTCACTGATATTATTCAGTTTGTTGTGATGACGGTGGCGATTTTTGGATTTATGCTTCCAATGAGCGTATCAGAAGCAGGAGGTTTCAAAATCCTTGCCGGAGATTTGCCATCATCTTATTTTGATTTTTCATCGATTGGATACAGTCAAATTTTTCAGTATTTCCTTCTATATACGCTTGGTATGGCAGTGTCTCAAGATATTTGGCAGCGAGTATTCACGGCGCGAACAGAAAAAATTGCGCGAAACGGCTCCATTTTTGCAGGGGTGTACAGCATTGCCTATGCCATTGCAGGAAGTGTAATTGGAATGTGTGCATATTTGCTGCTGCCAAACGCAGAAAGCAGTCAAAGCATTTTTGCGGCGCTTGCAATTCAAATCCTGCCTCAAGGCTTATTAGGATTAGTACTAGCAGGGGTTTGTTCGGCGCTGATGTCAACTGCTTCAGGAACGCTGCTTGCATCTTCTACGCTGATTAGCAACGATATTATTAAAAAAGTGTGGCTTAAAAATATTTCAGAGAAAAATTATTTAATTTTAACCCGCGTTAATACGCTTATTGTCGGCGTCCTTGCTATTGTCTTTGCTCTTTGGATTCAAGACGTGCTTGTTGCTTTAGACGTTGCGTATGCCATTTTATCAGGAGCGATTTTTGTTCCGTTTGTTGTGTCGCTGTTTTGGAAAGACATTCATCCAAAAGCCGGAGTTTCAGCGATTGTTGTCAGTACGCTAGTAGTACTTGGAGGTCTATTGATTGAAGGACTTTCTTCTACCACGCCAATCCTATACGGAATTTCAAGCAGCATTATTATAATGGCTGGATTTGCGGTTATGGCTCGAAACAAAGAACTATCTGATCAAGAAAAGGTTCAAGAAGATATGTGAATAAGCAGCTAAAAAGCTTCTCATAGTAAAGTGAGAAGCTTTTTAGCATTTTGTATGCATAAGTATAGACAACAACCGGCAAGGGGGAGTACACTAGACGCTCAGATTATAGGGATAAGGAGATTGTTACATGAAAAGCAGAACGTCTGTAATGGGTAGTATTGTGCTAGCAATGCTAGTGGCTTCGCTTGATTCAACGATTATGAATACGACGATGCCCGTTATTGCAAAAGAGCTTGGAAGATTTGATTTGTACGCGTGGTCGTTTGCTTCGTACATGATTGCAAGTACGATTTTATCTCCGGTAGCGGGAAGATTATCGGATTTATTTGGCCGCAAAAAAGTATTTGGGTTTGGAATTATCGCTTTTTTAATTGGTTCGATGCTTTGCGGCGTGGCGAATACGATGATTCAGCTTGTTCTTTTCCGTGCGGTTCAAGGAATAGGTGCCGGGTTTATGGTGGCGTTTCCCGCTATTATTGCCGGAGACTTATTTCCCGTCGAGAAACGAGGGAAAATTCAGGCACTGTTTACAACGATGTGGGGATTATCAGCTGTATTAGCTCCGCTTTTAGGCGCTTTTTTTGTGGATTATTTAACGTGGAGATGGATTTTCTTTATTAATTTACCCGTATGTATTGTTTCATTTCTGACGTTAATGCCATATCAAGAAAGCTATGAGCCGAAAAGAGCAAAAGTCGATTACATCGGTGCTATATTGTTTGGAGCGGGCGTTACGTCACTGCTGCTCGTTACGGTAGTGGAACAAAACCGAGTCGTATATACAGCAGCAGGACTTATTTTATTAGTGATTTTTTATCTCCATGAACGAAAACATGCTTCTCCGATTGTACCGCTATCCATGTTCCAAAACAAAACGCTGTCATGGATTAATATCAATGCGTTTATTGGAACGGTGGCTTTATTCGGTACGTCAAGCTACATTCCGTTATTTTTACAGCGAGTAGCGCATCTGTCACTGTTTATGAGCGGAGTAGCGCTGTTAGGAACAGCGGTCGGATGGATGTCTGTATCCGTGCCTGCAGGTAAATGGATTTTAAAACACGGCTACAGAAAGCTGTTGTTAATCGGGAATGTGCTGCTGGTTGGCTCGGGAACGCTTCTGCTTATGCTAAATGAAAGTCACGGTTTCTTTTATGTGTTTTGCGTCATGATTGTACAAGGACTATCGTTTGGTCTGCTTTCTACGGTTGGAGTCATTGGTGTACAGCAATTAGTAGGAGGACATGAAAGAGGTATTTCAACGTCATTTTTTATGTTTTGCAGAAACATGGGAACAGCAATCGGCGTTACCATTATGGGTGCGTTGCTGACTTCAGGCGGAAGCTTCATGGCAGGCATTCATCACTTGTTTTTATTTGGCTTTGCAGGAAGCATCGTGGCTTTATTAACTTCCTTAAAAATTCAAAATGATACGGAATCAAAGCACAGCCGAGCTGCTAGTTGAGGGAATTTATGCTAAATATGTTTATTTCATAAAAAAACGGGAAGAAACCAAATAAGGTCATAGAATTGCCTGAGAAATCGTAGGCATATTCTTCTTCTTCTTTCACTTACTACATGTGGGACGCCGGGTATCGGCGTCTTTTTTTTGTGCTGTAAAGAGACTGATTATATAACCAAAAGCATATACATAAACGATTTTATTCAAATAATGGGACTTTTTACAAAAATAAGTCTTTAAATGGTAAGAGACATTAGGTATAATTTAGTAGTTATTTAGCATATTTTAGAAATGTTTGACTGAGTTCGTACGAAAAAGTGAAAGGGGAAATTTCATGTCATGGCTTACCAAATGGTCGTTTAAAAACAAAGCGGCTATCACCATTATGTCTATTTTAATTTTAGCTTTAGGAGTCATTAGTTATTTTACACTTCCGATGGAATTCCTGCCGACCGCTGATCAGCCTCAGGTGTCAGTAGTGGTTATGGGGCAAGGAACGGATGCAGAATCCATGGAAAAACAAGTTACGTCACCGATTGAAGAAGCGGTAGCCGGTGTTAAAGGAAAAAGCAACGTGTATTCGACGACGGGAGACGGCTATTCCAAAATCGATATTTCATTTGAATCTAAAACGGATATGAAAGAAGCAAAAACAAACGTCCAAGAAGCGCTGTCTTCGGTGCAGCTTCCAGCCAGCGTATCAAAGCCTAATGTTATTCAATTAAATACCTCTATGATTCCCATCGCAGATATTTCACTCACATTTAAAGAAGGATTAACAAGAGACAATCTGGATCTTGCAGAGAAAAAACTGATCCCTAAATATAAAGACGTTAAAGGCATTGCAAGTGTTCAAACGTATGGAACAGCGGATTCCTACGTGTCTATTAAAGTTGATAATAAAAAATTGTCACAAAAGAACGTGACTATTGATAAAGTCATCAGCGTGTTAGAAGGAAAAAACACGTCGCTTGCAGTTGGAGAAAAAGTCATTAATAACAAGTCGAGCAACATCAACGTAACAGGTAAAATTGACAGCTTGTACAAAGTGAAAAAGCTGCCGGTTGCACCAAATGTAATACTGGGCGACCTTGCAAAAGTAGAAGTGAAAAAGCCTGAAGGCGTCGTGACGCATATTAACGGAAAAGATGCACTTTTACTTATTGTTACAAAAGACAGTCACTCAAACGCCGTGAGCATTACAAAAGAAGTAAAACAATTGTCTCAGCAAATTAACAAAGACTATAATAATGTGAATGCTTCTGTATTTTTTGCAACAGGGGACAGCGTACAAAACTCTGTTCATTCAATGATGAAAGAAGTGTTGCTAGGCGCACTCTTTGCGACCGTTGTAATCATGCTGTTTTTACGCAGCGTTCGCTCTACGTTTATCACAATTGTATCCATTCCGCTATCGCTTTGCTTTACGCTTTTTTTATTATCCAAATCAGGCGTCACGCTCAATATTTTAACGCTTGGAGGAGTAGCGGTAGCGATTGGAAGACTGGTAGATGATAGCATCGTTGTTATTGAAAATATCTTTCGGAAAATGCAAAAAGAAAAGTTTTCGCTTGGCTTGATTATTGATGCGACAAAAGAAGTAGGCTCTGCTATTACTGCTTCTACGTTAACGACAGTGGCCGTCTTTTTACCAATCGGTCTTGTAAACGGAGGTCTTCAAGACTTTATGCTTCCGTTCGCCTTAACGCTGACGTATTCGCTGCTGTCTTCATTAATCGTGGCACTTACCGTTGTACCGTTAATGAGTGCGGGACTATTAAAAAATGAAAAACTTCGCAAGCACAAACAGCCCGTTCGTTTTACAAAGGTCATTACGTGGTCGCTTAATCATAAATGGGTTGTGCTGCTGCTTTCGCTGCTTTTATTTGTCGGATCCATTGGCGCGTACACGATGATGCCTAAAGGAGCGGTGGATAACTCTTCATCTGACTTTGTAGGCACGACGTTAAGCTATCCAAATAATACGCCAATTAAAACCGTAGAAGAAAAATCACTGCAGCTTGAACGCTATATTTTAGCTCAAAAAGAAGTGAAAGATGTATATATGCAGCTTGGTAATACAGACGAAGGAGCAAAGTGGGGAGACGTTGGCTCGCCTACTGAAGCTACGTATACGATTATAGTAAAAGACAGTGAAAACATTGATTCGCTGATGAACCGAATCCAAAATCAAAAGAAACTCTATGACGGAGGGGACCTTAGCGTCAGTGCTGCTTCACTAATGGGAGCTTCCACTACTTCCATTACCGTTGATGTAATTGGAAACGACATGAACAAATTAGAAAAGACGGCAAGCAGCATCAAGAAAGAAATTAGCGATATAAAAGGAGTAGACAAAGTTTCTACCAACCAAGATGAAAAGAAAACCATTTACTCTTTAGATGTAGATCCAACAAAAGCGAATACGCAGCAAGTAGCGCAGCAGCTTGGCGTTATGCTGAACAAAACGCCGATTGGAACAGTGGATGTAGAAGGAAAACAAGCAAACGTATTTCTTGAATCTGTCCTAAATCCAACATCGTCTCAAGAGTTAAAAGATATTTCTATTATGACAGAGACAGGACCGTCGCCTGTTTCAAAAGTGGCTTCACTAACGCAAGCTGAAAAGCCGACAAATCAGTTTCATAAAAATGGAGACCCGTATATACAAGTAACAGCGGATGTCAATCCAGAAAAGCTTTCAGAGATTAATAAAGACATTCAAACAACAATTTTTGGAGACGGTAAGAATAAAGGACTGTCGATTTCAAAAGATGTTGACGTTGTAATCGGCGGAGCAAGCACGCAGCAAGGAGAAGATTTCTCTGACTTGTTCATTACAATGCTTGTGTCGATTGGTATTGTATTTTTAATTATGGTGATTACGTTTAAAACGATCCGCACGCCGTTTGCGATTTTATTTTCACTTCCGCTTGCTGCAATCGGTGCCGTTTTAGGGTTATTAGTCAGCCGCATTACAGTAGATGTAACGGCTTTATTAGGAGCATTGATGCTGATTGGTATCGTTGTAACCAATGCAATTGTACTATTAGACCGCGTGAAGCAAAATGAAAAGAAAATGATTATGCGCGATGCCATTGTTGAAGCTTCCGCTACGCGTATGCGTCCAATTGTCATGACTTCTGCTGCTACGATTTGTGCGATGCTGCCGCTTTTATTCAAACAAAGCGAAAGCGGAAGCCTTGTTTCTCAAAGTCTAGCAGTCGTTGTAATTGGAGGATTAGCCGTTGCGACTCTTCTTACCCTTGTAGTCATTCCGGTTGTGTATGAACTGCTTCATTTCAGAAAATCGAAAAAGCAAAGAATACAGCAAAAACAGCAGGAAGACGTAACGCCGCTATAATGTTTAAAAGGGGCTAGGACATAAGTATTTTAGTTGAAGGAAGATCCGAACGATGAATTGAGATTCTTGAGAGAGAATCCGACTCGTTCGGATTTTTTTATTGGTAGAGTAAACGCAGGCTTCATGTCCGTAGTTGCTTCTAGCTGGTGATTGGAGGGCAAGACGAAGACTCCTGCGGGAAAAGCGGAACAGGTGAGACCCCGCAGGAGCGCAAACGACGAGGAGGCTCACCGGCCGCCCGCGGAAAGCGAAGTCTTGCATGGAAATTACCAGCGGTGTCACAAGCGGTTCAGCTCATTCCTCTCATTTGTTTTTCTTTAGATGGGGTTGATTTGGTTATGTCTCAGGCTCTTTTTTATGAAACCTTTTGGTTAGTAAAACGTATAGATATAAAAAGGGACGGAGGGATACGATGTTTGGAATAAAAGAGCGATGTTATGTTTGTCAAAAAGAAATTCAGCCGAATGAAGAAGTATGGATGCGGATGAAGTATCCAAGTAAAAGAGGCATGACCGAAATTAAAGCTTTCCTACATCAAGAAGCGCAGTTTGTATGCATGGACTGCTTTGAAGCAACAAAAAAATGAGTCAAATGCGTTCTCTTTTCAAAATATTGACATATTATATTTTATAGTTTAATATTTAGATAATTATCTAAATACTTAAATATGATGGAGATGAACTTCAATTGAATGAAACGTTTAAAGCTTTAGCGGATCCCACTCGCAGAAAGATTTTAGAGCTGCTGAAAGAGCGGGATTTAACCGCAGGAGAAATTTCCGAGTATTTTAATATGACCAAACCAAGCATCTCAAATCATTTAAAAATCTTGAAGCAAGCGGACCTCGTTCAAGATGAAAAAAGAGGGCAGTTTGTGATTTATTCATTAAATACAACCGTTTTTCAAGATTTAATCGGCTGGTTTTTCAGCTTTCAGAAAGGAGATAATTAAATGAAAAAGCATGTATTTCCTTTAGGTATTACCCTTTTAACACTGGCGGTATGGCTGTTTGCACTGCCGCACCTTCCAGCTACGATGCCCATCCACTGGGGAGCAAATGGAGAAGCAGACGGATTTGCAACGAAGATAAATGCAATGATCTTAACAGTAGGAATCATGGTACTTATTTATTTTATCATCGCATTTGTTCCACGAATTGACCCGCGTAAAGAAAATTATAAGTACTTTTCAAAAACGTATAACATCGTGTTAAACGCCGTACTGCTATTATTCTTTTTTATAAATATGAGTACCATTTTACAGGGGCTTGGCTATAACGTGCCGATGTCGTACATTGCTCCAATTATGGCTGGACTCGTTTTTATCATTATCGGAAACTATTTGCAGCGCGTGCGCTCGAACTATTTTATGGGGATTCGTACACCATGGACGCTAAGCAATGAAACCGTATGGAAAAAGACGCATCGTTTATCTGGAAAGCTCTTTTTTATTGGCGGACTGCTAATTCTTATTAGCGCTTTTTTACCTGAGGGATACAAGTCAGTTATCATGTGGGTTAGTATCGTTCTTTGCGTAGCGGTTCCTTATCTGTATTCGTACGTGGCGTATAAAAAAGAAATGAATATGTAGGAATACATCAAAAAAATCCGGTGAACATACCGGATTTTTTTATGGATAAAATACCAGCCGTAACGCCACCGTTTGTGTCACGCCGGCTGATGGGGATAAACAAAGCATAAAGTATGAAACGCGTTTCAGGTCAAGGATTACCATGAAAAATTTACATTTGTTTGCAGTCGCTTGCTTCAGGAGGCTTTTCAATCCAGCCGTTTTTAATCATTACTTCGCTGCAGCGCCCCGCTACTTTTAAGTCTCTTAAAATGCACGCTTCACAGTACCCGACAATATCAAGCCTCATGCTGGTGGTCATCGCCGTTGCGTAATAGGTAATGGCTACTTTAAACATCGCTCCTGCGTGAAACGTCATCAGCTTTCTGCGTTCAATAGGCCTTCCTCCTATCTACAAAAATGGTACGTATCTACGAAAAACAGATAAGTATAGTGTGGACAAGGTCGTGTTAAATTATTCCATATACAAAAAGCTTATCAATGAAGAAGTAATAAAGGTGCTCGCTGATTGTTAAGTAGTTAAACGGTTTCTCTAAATAATGTAAGAGTATAAGAAAGCTTTGTTCTTAATTAAGATCAACATCTGACTTAACACGACATTTGCACTAATTAGTGGATATTTATCGGAAAATGTTCTTTATTGAGGTTTACTTTTTGGTATTAGTTCTCTATAATAGTCATTACTTGGTGATTATTTAGTAAAAAAGAATTAAAAACAAAGTTTGATTAGATATATATGACAAATAACAGGGTGTAGTGGTTATCTTCGTTCTTAATAAAGAACAAAGAAGTCGTGAGAGGAGAAAATATGAGTGCAATAGCTGGAATTTACCATTTCAATAACAATCCCGTATCTCATGAAGAGGTAGCTAACGTTCTTCAAGCTTTATCCAAATATCCAGCTGATGACATACAGGTATGGAAAAAAGGAAGTGTTGCACTTTTGAGCCATACTCAATGGATTACGTCAGAATCTGTTGGAGAAAAATTACCTTATTATGACTATGAGAAGCAATTAGCTATTACCGCAGATGCGATTATTGATAATCGTGAAGAATTGGTAGATCAGTTGCAAATCAAGGATATCTATAAAACGAAAATTACAGATAGTGAATTGATTTTGCTTGCTTATCATAAATGGGGAGAGGAAGCCCCCAAATTTCTAGTGGGAGACTTTGCTTTTGTAATTTGGGATGAGAAAAAGCAAAAGTTATTTGGAGCAAGGGATTTTTCAGGAAACCGTACTCTATATTTTTTCAAAAATGCTACAAGCATGGCTTTTTGCACCGCTATTAATCCGTTATTTTCATTACCTTATATAAAAAAATCTTTAAATGAAGAGTGGCTTGCAGAATTTTTAGCCATTCCAATAACATTTGAGTCAACGGATGCTGCTTCAACTGTTTATAAGGAAATTCAACAAATACCGCCTTCCCATACAATAACCGTTTGTCATAAGCGGCTTGAAGTGAAAAGGTATTGTATAGTGCAAGAAGAGAAAAAGCTGAAGCTAAAGTCAAACGAAGAGTACGAAGAAGCATTTCGCGAAGTGTTTCAGCAAGCCGTGGATTCTAAGCTAAGAACGCGATTACAGGTCGGCGCTCACTTAAGCGGAGGATTGGACTCAGGATCAGTAGCTGGTTTTGCTTCTAAATCTCTTTATAAAGAAAACAAAAAATTACATACATTTAGCTATATCCCAATAAATGAGTTTGAGGATTGGTCGCCTAAAAGCAGAGTGGCAAATGAAAAGCCCTTTATCGAATCAACTGTCAATTACATAGGTAATATAGAAGATAATTACTTTGATTTTGAAGAAAAAAGTCCTTTTTCCGAAATTGATGAATGGCTCGAAATATTAGAAACACCTTACAAATTCTTTGAAAACAGCTTTTGGCTTAAAGGTATTTATGAACAAGCCTCTAAAAAAGGAGTAGGAGTTTTACTAAATGGGCAGAGGGGAAATTGGACAATCTCCTGGGGGCCTGCGCTAGATTATCAGGCACAGCTTTTAAAGAAGGGAAATCTAGCTAAATTCTTTCGAGAGCTGCGTTTGTATAGCAGGAATTTAGGAGTAGGAAGATCTCGTGTTCTTCCTGTAGTAGCGAAAAAAGCTTTTCCAAGGTTGCATTCGCTCATCTCATCAAGGCAGGGTACACCTTATCCTCCTATCATTAATCCTGATTTTGCACAGAGATTTGATGTATATGCCAGATTAAAAGAACATGACATAAATACGAACGGATTACTTACTAAAAGTGCTTATGAAATAAAGAAAACTCAATTTTTACAGCCGTATTATTGGAGTATTAACGGTACATATACAACAAAGCTTTCTTTACATCATTCTTTGTGGGATCGTGATCCGACAAACGATTTAAGAGTTATTCGCTTTTGCTTGTCGGTTCCTGAAACGCAATTTGTACAAAATGGCCAAGACAGGTCTTTGATCAGAAGAGCGACTAAGAATCTTCTTCCAGATGATATAAGGCTTAACCAAAGGACAAGAGGCTTGCAAGGAGCCGATGGCATTCAGCGTATGATACCACACTGGAACCTTTTTATGAATGAAATGGAAAAAGTGAAGAAGTCTGATTTTATAGCTGAATATTTTGATATTAACTTAATACAAGCCGCTGTGGAAAGCTTAAGAGATAATCCTCAGCCACAATCTGTATTCAGCACTGACTTTAAAATTTTGATGCGAAGCTTAATAGTGTATAGATTTATAAATAAGTTTCTTTGAAAGGGGGTGAAACTATGAAAAAAGAGTGGAAGAAGCCAGTACTAGAAGTACTTGATGTAAATATGACTATGGCCGGTCCAGGAACTAGTATTCCTGATGCGGTACAGCCAGATCCAGACGAAACAGTTCACTACAGCTAATTTGAATAAATGATTATAGACAACAATTGCCCTTATACACATTAAGTTGTATGAGGGCTTTTCAAAAAATTAATAACATCTGGAGTGAAATCAATGATTAGTATCAAAAAAAAATATACTTACGATGCTTTTGGGCTAAATATTTTGAGTGAGCTGCCTTTGCCAGAATTAAATCGTCCAGTTTTTCCAGGTGATCATATAGACGTTTCTATTAAACTTTCAGACTTATCACTAGACAAAATTGAATTAGATCAAAAAAACGGCTTTACGGTCCGAAGTCATTACGTAGCCTTTGAAGTTCCCAGTCTAGCCATTTTTTCTATAAAGAACGGAAAAGAAATTGTAGTAGCACCCCTTAATGACTTTGATGAAGCTAAGGCGAGGCTATATATACTGGGAACTTGTATGGGAGTCATTTTAATGCAGCAGCAAACTTTGCCTCTCCACGGCAGTGCAATAGCTATAAATGGAAGGGCTTATGCTATCATTGGCAATTCCGGAGCCGGAAAGTCTACCTTGGCGTCAGCTTTTATCCAGAAAGGATATAAGCTCATAAGCGATGACGTAATTCCTGTCACATTTTCGAATGACCGTATTCCGATGGTTCAACCAACATATCCTCAGCAAAAGCTATGGGAAGAAAGCCTAAACGAATTCGGTGTTGATGCCAAAAAGTATCAGCCTTTATTTGAAAGAGAAACAAAATATTCAGTGCCAGTAAAAAACAGCTTTTATAATCAACCAATTCCTTTAGCAGGCATCTTTGAACTCGTAAAAGGGAGTGGTGAGTCTGTGGAAATCCGCCAAACAAATGGATTAGAGGGCTTTCGGATTTTACTTCACCATACGTTTCGAGGTTCACTCCTGCAAAGACTAGGATTAAAGGAGTGGCATTTTATTTATTCTTCGGAGATTCTTAAAAGCGTAAATACGTTTCAAGTAACGCGATCTTCTTCTAACTTTACGCCGTATGAGTCGGTATCCAAAATACTAAATATAGTGAAAGAAGGGAATTTAATTGATTAAATCAGACCAGATTCTACCTAAGCATATTGTGACACAGAGTGAGGGAAATATCGTAAGCGATATGGGAAATGAGAAAGTTATGCTAAATATTGAAAACGGTAAGTACTACAACCTAGGTGAAATTGGAGGAGACATCTGGGAAAGTATTAGTAAACCGACACAAGTAAACGAATTAGTGAATCATATCGTAAAAAAGTACGATGTTCAAACGGATAAATGTGAAGAAGAAGTTATTTCATTTTTAGAGAACATGTATCAAGAAAATTTGATTAAGCTGGTTGTGGAAGACTAAATTTTTATGTGTATTTTATATGAATAATATTGGAGTAGCTGTAATGAAATTGATAAAAAAAGCTAAAAAATTTTTATGCTTAGATACCAGTCAAAAGCTTTTGTTAATAGAAGCCTTTTATTATCTTGCTTACGGAAGAATCCTTAAAGCATTGCCATTTTCAAAGGTTACACCTATGTTAGGCGAGCGTATGAAAGAGAGCAGCATGGATGAAAATAGCTATGAAACAAAAACGTTAAGGCATATTTCAAAAGCTATCTATCAAATGAGCAGATATACTTTTTGGGAAAGTCAATGTCTCGTAAAAGCCTTCGCAGGTATGAAGATGCTAGAAAGGCGCCGTATTGAAAGTACGCTGTATTTGGGTACAGGAAAAGATGAAAACGGGAATTTTATTGCACATGCCTGGCTGCGAAGCGGCTCAACATACGTAACAGGATCAGAGGGAATGGAAAGGTTTACAGTCGTAGGGAACTTCTCTAAAACCTTAAATAATAAAGGAAAGCGAAAGGAAAAACGATGATAGACAAACAACCCATAATTGATATAAGTCAGTCCAAAGAGCTTCATTTTTTATTAACGCTGTTAAGAGAAGAGAACACATCTGAAGAAATCATACCCTTAAAAGAGCTTGATTGGAATCATTTTCTTGAGCTAGTAAAACATCATCGAGTTTGTCCTTTAATTTATATAAGGTTAAAAGATACGCCTGATGCTGTCCCATCGCACGTTATAGAAGTACTGCTTCAAGAATATAAAAAAAATACCTTTAAGATGCTTCAGTTGAGTGGAGAAATGGAAGCACTAGATAAGGTCTTCAATGAAAATAATATTGAAACTTTGTTTTTAAAAGGGCCACCAGTCGCTTACGACCTGTTTAAAAATATTTCTCTTAGGATGTCTAAAGATTTAGATATTCTAGTGAGAGAGGAAGAACTCGAAAAAGCAGAAAATATTCTTCTCAGTCTAGGCTATGAAAAGGAAGAAATACCAACTGTGTTAAATGAGATAAAATGGCGCCATCACCACATTGCCTATTATCATCCAGAAAAAAAGATTCAGGTTGAAGTTCATTGGCGACTGCACCCTCGTTCAATGAAAAGAACAAGGTTTGAAGAACTGTGGAACGGAAAAAGAGAAAGTCAATTAACCAAGCATCCTATATCTTTTATGGGTACAGAGGATTTGCTGCTGTATTTAATTTCTCATGGGGCTCGTCACGGCTGGTTTCGTCTGCGTTGGTTAAAAGATATCGATCAAATGGTAAGGAACAAAGATATCAACTATGTACGTTTTAAGGCACTGGCAATCAAGCATCAGCAAAAGCACTTAGTAGGGCAGGCGTTTCAACTAGCTACTCTGCTTTTTCAAACTCCGGTACATGAAGAGCTTCAGGATATTGTAAATACAAGGAGAGTTAATCGATTAGCGAAAAAAGCAATCCCTTATATAAAGGAAATGGTTCAATTACATGTTCATCCTCAGCCAAAAAATCTAGAAAAGTCCTATAAAAACTATTTATTCTCGATAAAAACTAAACGACAAAAATGTAAATTTTTCATTATTTCATTTTATCCCAACCCTCTAGACGAACGAACCTTTAGGCTACCGAAAAGTTTATATTTTTTATATTTCTTACTAAGACCATTTTTGTGGTCGTGGAGAAAACTAAAGAAGCCAGTGTTGTTTTAAACTTTTCTTGCCAAATGGTTAGCATATAAGAACTACGCGCGGGTGGGGTGAATAAGCCATAGGTCAAACCGATAGGAGGCAGGAGAACGTATATTGGAACCGTTATTATATTATATAAAGAAATTGCATTCTTCCACAGGGAAAATTATATATTTTAATGTTTTAGGAATGGCAATCGTTAGTTTAATGGAGGGATTTGGCATCTTATTGATTATCCCACTGTTAAGTATTGGAGGAGTGATAGAGACAAATGCTGGATCAAGCAAGCTTAGTCAGCTGTTCAACTTTCTTACCGTATTGCCGCCGCCTCTGTATTTACCGTTAATCTTATGTATCTATGTGGTGATTATTGTTGGGCAAAACCTTCTTCAGAGAAGCTTAGCTATTCGAGATGTCAAAGCTAGAGAAAAATTTAGCAGGGACTTGAGAATTGAAATTTACAGCTTGCTTCTGCATTCGAAGTGGGCATTATTTTTAAGAAAACGAAAATCAACTCTTATCAATTTATTAACTGCAGAGTTAGCACGGGTTATAGGAGGAATTAATTTTTTCCTTCAGCTATTGTCTAATACTATTTTTATGGTTATACAACTAGCTATTGCACTCTGGCTGTCTGTTAAAATGACTCTTTTTATCGTGCTGTTCGGCTTAATACTAGGATATCTTTCAAGAAAGTTCGTACAAAGATCTAGAAACTTAGGACGCAGAACATCGCAATTAGGAGAAGACTATATGGCTGGAATAACAGACCAGCTTAATGGTATTAAAGATATTAAAAGTAATAAATTGGAATATAGCTATATTGATTGGCTGCGTTCTTTAACTTCTAGAATGAATGCAGAACAAATTGAATATGTAAGGCTTAAGTCAAGCTCTCAGCTAATATATAAAGTGAGTGCGGCTATTTTGATTACAGTATTTATATTTATATCCGTAAAAGCTTTTCACGCTCAAGGCGAGCAGCTTTTGTTAATTATTCTTATCTTTTCTCGACTATGGCCAAGGTTTATTACTATTCAGTCAAACTTTGAACAAATAGCAGCGACTCTTCCTGCTTGCCAGGCTGTTACGAAGCTCATAGAGGACTGCTCTAAAGAACAAGAATTTAAGCAAGCAGATGCACTTTCACTAGTTACAAAGCCACAAATAGAGTGTAAAGGCGTTTATTTTCGCTACAAAAAAGACAGTCATAATTATGTTTTAAAAGATATTAACTTGACTATTCCTCATAATCAAATGACAGCTATCGTAGGTCCTTCTGGAGCAGGAAAAAGTACGCTTATTGACTTATTAATGGGACTAAACTCTCCTGAACGGGGAGAGGTGCTTGTAAATGGTCAGCCGCTTAAAGATGAACTTCTACTGTCTTTAAGACAAGCCATCAGCTATGTACCCCAAGACTCCTTCTTATTTAACACTAGCGTGAGAGAGAATTTGCTGACGGTCAATGCACAGGCTAGTGAAAGAGAATTATGGGAAGCATTAGAATTTGCGATGGCAGCTCAATTTGTAGAGAATTTGCCTCAGGGTCTAGATACTGTTATTGGAGATAGAGGAATGAAGATATCCGGCGGAGAACGCCAGAGGCTTGTTTTGGCAAGAGCAATCCTAAAAAAACCAGCTCTCCTGATTTTAGATGAGGCCACAAGCGCCTTAGATACTAATAATGAGAATAAGATTAAAGAGTCAATCGACCGGCTAAAAGGGAAAGTAACGATTGTTGTTGTAGCTCACAGGCTGTCTACTATACAAGCTGCGGATCAGGTTCTTGTGTTAGAAGAAGGAAAAGTGATTCAAAAAGGAAGCTTTGATCAACTTGCTTATGAAGAAGAAGGTGCGTTTCATAAATTATTAGAAGGTCAATTTCAAACTGTTCAATAAAGGTAAGCCATCTTCATTCATCAGCATAATCTATTTGATTTTTAACTCACAATAAAATAAAGGCGCAATATTATTACAAGTTTCACTTACAACTATTAACAGTGTTCTTTAAGCTAAATCTACATTTTAATAAGGAGAGTGCTTAATAATAATGATTGGTTGTCGTGTGAAAGAAATAAGGATGCAGAAAAAGCTGTCGCTTTCACAGCTTGCAGAACGTGCGGAAATTGCTAAATCTTACTTAAGCAATATCGAACGTGATATTTGTATTAATCCAACAATTGATGTAGTCGAAAAGCTGGCTAAAGCCCTTAAGGTGCACCCCGCTGTTCTTTTAAGTTGGGAAATAAAAGAGCTGGGTTCTGAGAGCATAGAGGATTCTTTCAGCTGTATAAAAAGGCATATCAGTACTTTAGACAGCTTACAGCTTAAAGAACTAAGGGATTCCATTGATATCGTCGTCTGGAAAAGAGAAAAAGTCCCTTTAAGTGACTTAGGAAATTTAATATAAATGTGTTGAAAAGAGGATAGTTTCATGGTACCTTCGCATCTTTAAAAAAAGTTAATTTTACGAAAAAGACAAATTTTATACATTGATATTTTTGAGAAAACAGATAGAATATTATAAGAATATAAAATTATTCTATCTGTGTAAATAAAAGTTTTTATATTGAATTATTTTACATATTGTTTTTTGAGAGTAACCAACCGATACGGTTGGTTTTTTGCATAAGGTGATTATTTTGTGAAAATTAGAATAAATATACCGATACACAAAGAAATTTATTATATTTAAAAATATAAGAGCGTTTTGGTACCAATGGGAGGCCAGCACTTGTGTCTATAAAGAAAAAAATATCTCTGTTTTTTACTTTGCTGGTATTGTGTATTTTACTAGCAAATAACACACTACATTACATTAGATCTAAAAATAGATTAATCGATTTTAATCAAAAAGAAATTACTCTTGTAACGGAAGAAATTGCATATGAAGTAGAAAATTCTAAAAACAGCGCTTTGTATATGGAAGATAGAATGGCACAAGAGTTAAGAACAGCTTCAATTGCTATACAACGTTCTCTTCCTTCTAAATATCAGGATGTAAGTAACGAGCGGCTTACAGAGCTAGCAAAGCAGCTTAGAGTATCTCATATTACATTATTAGCTCCTAGAGGAGATGACATTATTGGTGTGAGGTCCTCGGATTCAAAAGAAATCAATATATCTACTAAAGAATGGGGGTATTGGTATACGTCTTTTCAGGAGCTTCTGGATAATAGACCGGTCACTACAAAAAAAGGTGTAGTCCTGCTTAACTTTTGGAGCGGTCCAATTGAAGTAGCTTCTAGTAACCCAAAGCATATTGATAAATGGGGATATTATTATGATGGTTCCACTAACTATATTATTAATCCTTATTTTCGTGATAAGAATGTAATAGATATCGAAAAAAAATTTGGTCCTACTAATGTTATGAATCGCTTTACGAAGAGTTTAGATGGTGTTCTTGAATTAACAGTGTTTAATCCCAATAATTTTGGAAAACAAAATCAAAGCGTCTATTTAAATGGAAATAGATATGTAAAAATGAAAGATCAGCCAATTTGGTATGGAACATATACATATCAAAATACGAATCGTGATAAAGCATTCATTAAAAATGTCTTGAAAACAGGAATGTCAAAAAGCTATATTTCAGAAATCAACAAGAAAAAAGTACTGAAAACATTTGTACCAATTAAGGAAGAAAAATCTGCTTCCTATGTAATAGGGGTCGTCTATGATTATGATTTGATTGAAACAGAGCTTCATGATGAATTAGTAAAGCATCTGCTTCTGTCTCTCCCTTTTATCATCCTTGTACTGATCGTCAGCATCATCTTTTCTACGTCTATTACACGCCCTATTAAAAATTTGGTAGAGCACGTGAATTATATTGCGAAAGGGAATTTCGGTGAAATATCGACTGTAAGAAGAAGGGATGAACTGGGGGGCTTATCGAAAATATTAATCATTTATCACATTTCTTGAAAACCTATTTAGATGATTTGAAAAGCAGCAAAGAAGAAAGTGAATTTCATGCGTATCACGATTTTTTAACAGGACTGCCTAATAGAAGGTATTTCAAAGAAGAACTCAATAAGCGTTTAATGGAATCTGAGCAAAAATCAATTAAACATGTAGCCGTACTGTTTATGGATATAGACCGGTTTAAAGACATTAATGATACATTGGGACATTCAAAAGGTGACCAGCTGATACTGCTTGTAGCTAATAGAATTAAAGCTTGCCTGCCTCCATACAATAGCTTTCTGACAAGGCAGGGGGAGATGAATTTGTAGTTTTATTCAGTGATTTTCCACCTGTAGAGGTTGAAAAGCTTGCTCGGAAAATTATTTTAGATGTTCAGCAGCCTTGCTATATCGAAAGTGATGAAATAGTTGTAAGTATAAGCAGCGGATTAAGTTTTTATCCGGAGCATTCTACAAATCTGGATACACTCATTACGTATGCTGACATGGCAATGTATGCTTCTAAAAGGCAGGGAGGCAACAAAGTCATGATTTACCATGAGTTATTAAATGAAAAGCAAACTGAAAAAATGCAGATTGAAAAACGTTTGCGCAAAGCTATTCAAAAAGAGACTATTGAGGTATACTATCAGCCCAAAGTGGATGCTAGACACAATATTATAACGGGAGTAGAAGCTCTTGTGCGCTGGCACGATGAAGAGCTTGGTTTTGTTTCGCCTGAGGTATTTATTTGTATAGCAGAAGAGGCGGGTTTGATTCATTCGTTATGGGAAAGTGTGATGAATATAGCCTGCTGTCAAATCAGCAAGTGGAATAAAATGTTCAATCAAGAATTAACATTGGCTATGAATTTTTCACCACGCCAATTTCAAGACTCATCTTTATTAGTTCACGAGGTCAAAGCTGCTCTCTCTTCGTATAAACTTAACCCAGGAAGTTTTGAAATGGAAATCACTGAAAGTACACTGCTTATTAATACACAAGAAACAATTAAAGCTTTACATGAACTAAAAGAATATGGTATATCAATTTCTATCGATGATTTTGGTACAGGTTATTCTTCGTTAAGTTATTTGAAAAATTTACCTATAGATTGTTTAAAAATCGATCGATCCTTTATTATGGATATGAACGAAGATGACAGCAACCGTAAAATTATACAAGCAATTATCAGCTTATCTCAAAGCTTAAATTTAAACGTAATTGCAGAAGGCGTCGAGCTAGAATATCAAAAAGATTTTCTGCTTGAAAATGGCTGTGTGCATATGCAAGGATACTTATTTAGTCGACCGCTATGCGCAATAGGCTTTGAATCGCTTTTTTGTAGTAGCGATGGCCAAAGTATCGACTAAGATGAAAAAGTAACTGAAAAGGGAAGAGGAAATAGAAATATGACACTTAGTACACAAAATTTAATTGCTCAAAAATTTTTAGAAACATTAGGCACGAATTCAACTGAAATAGATAAAAAAATAGGTCAAGCTGACACATTTATGAATGCGGTGAAAGAACTGATCGATTTATGCGGAGATAACCCTGAAAGAGATGGCCTTGAAGAGACGCCGTACCGAGTATTAAAGGCATTTTTAGAATACACGGAAGGCTACCGAGAAGATCCAAAAGCTCATTTGGAAAAAACATTCGATGTAAATCACAATGAACTGGTATTGATACGAGACATTGAATTTCACTCAATGTGTGAACATCACTTTGCGCCGTTCTTTGGTGTTGCCCACGTTGGATATATACCGGATAAAAAAATTACAGGTCTATCTAAAATCGCTCGTACGGTAGAAGGATATGCAAAGAGATTTCAAGTTCAAGAACGTCTAACAAATGAAATTGCAGATGCAATCGAAGAGGTGTTAGAGCCGAAAGGAGTTATGGTGATTATTGAAGCGAAGCATATGTGCATGTGCGGAAGAGGAATCAAAAAATCTTCAGCTTCTACAGCAACTTCATCCGTTCGAGGAACATTTATGGAAAAGCCAGAGGTTCGAGGAGAATTTTTATCTCTTTTACAGAGACAAATGTAGTGATAGAAGCTGAGAAGTAGAAGCGAGGTAAGTTGTATGCGACACGTTGATGTACTAATTATTGGTGGAGGACCGGCCGGCATTTCAGCTGCTATATGGTGCAAGAGGCTGGGGATTGACTGTTTGCTTCTTGAAGAACAGTCACAATTAGGAGGTCAGCTGTTTAACATCTTTAATGAAATTATTGACTACCCTGGAATGCGTACAAAGAACGGAATAGAAATGCAGCGTGAAATGGTGAAGCACTTTGTTGAGATGGACTGCCTATATGAAGTAAATACAAAAGTACTTTTCATTGATGAACGTTCCAAAACTGTGAAAGTTAAGAAGCAAGCTAAAGAACAGGAAATCTGCTATACGTATCTCATTTTAGCCACGGGTTCTAGTCAGCGAAAGCTGGGAGTACCCGGTGAGCAGCAGATGATTGACCGAGGAGAAGTATACTCTGCTTCAGCAGACGGCGAACGGTTAAAAGGTAAAATGGTTGCTCTCATTGGCGGAGGAGACCGGGCTTTTGAAGGAGCACATCTTTTAGCATCAAAAGCAAAAGAAGTATATCTGATTCATCGTTCTACGCATTTCAAAGCAAGAGAGCAATACGTTGAAAAAGTTCTTTCCGATCCTGGTATTAAGGTGATAACAGATACCGAAGTGACGGCTATCCACGGAAAGCATCATGTCACATCGATCGATTTAAAAAGTAAAAACAGTGAATGCGAGAACTTATCAGTAGACGCAGTGCTGATTAGACTGGGCATAGCGCCCAATGTTGAACTCATTAAAGAAAAAGTCACTACTACACAAAGCGGGCTCATCGTCATTAATGAAGTGCATCAAAGCAGCAATCCAGCCATTTATGCAATTGGGGACGCGTGCACGACTCCCTTGTTTTCTAGTATCAGCTCTTCAGCCGGTCAAGGAGCGATTGTTGCTAAACAGTTATCGAGCATGTTAAATATCTAACGTTTTGTTAGATATATCTTACAAAGTGTTGGATATAAAAATAAAAAGCATCTATCTTTAGTGATAGATGCTTTTTAGCTTGCACAGTAAAATAAACATAAGAGAAACACGTTCACCGGCATACAAATGGTTTGAAAAAAAGCCATGTAGCTTTTGGGGTGGGATCCTCGTTTTTTGATGAGAATATATTCAATAATGAAATCAACGAAGAGAATAATCAAAGAAAACATGACATAAAGCAATACATTCTCTCGGAACATCCGTGTAAAAAGCGGTGAGAAAAAAGTAAAATAGTCAGTATCTGAAAAGAGCCTCTAGAAAATAGATAAAGGTTTTTTCTTTGGGGATTCATTGAGTTCCTCCTTTACGTAGGTAAGTGTATGTTTTATTTTACCAATTAATAAGGCATAAAGGAGGTGCATTTCTATATTTGATTCGAAAGTTTATGGCTTGGTTAAATTAGGTTGAGTTGTACGGCTAATGTTACCGAATATTATTTTGGACAAAAGAAGAGCTCTTACCTATGGGAAAGTAGAAAATAAGTACATTGGCAATCCACTAGGAGATTATTTCTTATCTAATAGTAAGATCCATAAAGTTAGTTACATTTAAAGTGCTTCAATTTCTATTAAATAACATAAATTACATTTAATTCTCCTGTTGATAAACTTATCTAGGTATGATTAACTATAAAAGTTGAGTAAAAAAATTGAAAAATAGGGCGTAATTATAATTATTTTTTAATGGTCTAACATACTTATACCGACAAAAGTCGGCGTAAATAAGGAGGAAACGGTTTAATGGTGCTCAGTGTTATTTTAATCTGTTTGTTTCTAGTCCTTGCTTATGGAGCATGGGAGCAGATTAAACATCAAAAAAATATTGATTCTATTCCTGTAAGGATTAACATTAATGGAATTCGCGGGAAATCAACGGTTACTAGATTAATAACCGGTATTGTAACGGAGGCTGGATATAAAACTGTAGGGAAAACTACAGGAACGTCAGCCAGAATGATTTATTGGTTTACAGATGAAGAAAAGCCAATTGTCAGAAGACCTGAAGGACCAAATATCGGGGAGCAAAGGCGCGTAGTAAAAGAAGCTGCAAGGTTAGAAGCTGAGGCATTGGTAAGTGAATGTATGGCTGTAAATCCAGACTATCAAATTACTTTCCAAGAAAAAATGATTCAAGCTAATATCGGTGTCATTGTAAATGTATTAGAGGATCATATGGATGTTATGGGTCCGACATTAGACGAGGTAGCTGAAGCATTTCTAGCAACGATTCCTTACAAAGGACATTTAATTACAGTCGATGGTCCTTACCTTGAATATTTTAAAACAGTTGCTGCAAAGAGAAGAACGAAAGTGATTGTAGCTGATAATTCAAGGATTACAGATGAGTTCTTAAGAAAATTCGATTATATGGTATTCCCAGATAACGCATCCCTTGCTTTAGCCGTAGCGGAAGCATTAGATATTCCTGAAGAAATTGCTTTTAGAGGAATGTTAAATGCTCATCCAGATCCTGGTGCAATGAGAATTACCAAGTTTGGTAACCCTAAGGCACCTGCATTCCTAGTAAACGGATTTGCTGCAAATGATGCCGCTTCCACATTGCGTATTTGGGAGAGGGTAGGGGAGATTGGTTATTCAGTAGATTCACCTATCGTTATTATGAATTGCCGTCCTGATCGTGTAGATCGTACAGAGCAATTCGCGAGAGATGTTTTACCATATATTAAAACTGATATTTTAGTATTGATTGGAGAAACAACAAGCCCTATCATGGATGCCTACAATGAAGGAAAGATTCCAGTAAAAGAAATTTGGGATTTAGAAGGTCATAGTACAGAAGAGATATTTAATAAGTTAAGACCTGAATTACATAATCGAATGATTTACGGAGTAGGAAATATACATGGTGCTGCTGAACCACTAATTGAAGTAATGAAGGAATATGAACATATCGAGGAAGTTGTCTAGGAGGAAATTGAATGTTTGGCTCAGATTTATACGTAGCATTAGTTTTAGGAGTTATTTTAAGTTTAATTTTTACAGAAAAAACAGGAATTATTCCAGCAGGGTTGGTTGTTCCAGGTTATATTGGTTTGATTTTCGATCAGCCGGTTTTCTTAGTCATGGTATTAATTATTAGTCTATTAACCTACGTTATCGTAAAACATGGTATTGGAAGATTTGTGATTTTATATGGCCGTCGTAAATTCGCTGCGATGTTAGTGGTGGGAATTTCGCTGAAGCTAATATTTGACTATTTTTATCCCGTTATGCCTTTTGAAATTTACGAGTTTCGCGGAATTGGCGTCATTGTCCCTGGGTTAATTGCGAACACGATTCAAAAGCAGGGGCTGGCAATGACGATGGGAAGCACGCTATTAATAAGCGGTGCTACATTCAGCTTAATGTTTGTATATAACTTTTTTATTTAGGGTGATTTGATGGATAGAAAATTGGATTTTAAAGAAAAGTTATTGAAATTTATAAAAGTAACGAAGAAGAAAACGGATAAACATGTATGGATTACTTTATTTATCCTTGTGATTTTTATGTACGGAACCATTTTGCTAAGCAAACCAAGTGAAGCGATTGAAAATAACACAACAGATGATACATTGCTTAATGCAACAATGGTTGGAGATATCATGTTTGGACGTAATGTAGAAAAAGTGGCTAACCGTTATGGACAAGATAATTTATTTCGATACGTGAAGCCTTATTTTGAAAAAGCGGACTATTCAACAGGGAATTTTGAACATCCAGTTACGCTTAGCAAAAAGTACGCAGAGCAGGAAAAGTATATTCACTTGCAAACCGACGCACAATCCGTGAAAACTCTGAAGAATCTTAATCTGTCTGTTTTGAATGTAGCAAATAATCACTCGATGGATTATTTGGAAAACGGATTAAACGATACAATAAAGACGTTTAATAAGTCAGACTTGGACTTTGTGGGAATTGGAAAAAATATTAAAGACGCTAGTAAAATTAACTATCAAACAGTTAACGGAGTTAAGATAGCTACACTTGGTTTCACGGATGCATATGTTGCTGATTCAGCAGCTAATCAAAATAATCCAGGCATACTTCCTGCTAAACCGGAAATTTTTATTCCACTAATTGAAGAAGCAAAAGAGAATGCTGATTTAGTTGTGGTGCATGCGCACTGGGGGCAAGAGTATGACACGACTCCTTCTCCTAGACAAGAAGGATTAGCCAAAGCAATGGCAGATTCAGGGGCCGATATCATTCTTGGCCACCATCCTCATGTTTTGCAATCTGTGGATGTCTATAAAAATACCGTTATCTTTTACAGCTTAGGGAATTTTGTCTTCGACCAAGGATGGTCAGCATCAAGGGAGAGCGCACTTGTTCAGTATAAGTTAAAGAAAGACGGAACAGCTCGTTTTGAAATTACACCTGTACTTATAAAAGAAGCTACGCCGACTCCGTTAGGAAAGTGGGATACGTACTATAAAGAAAAAATCTTCAAACGTCTGACTAAAAGTTCTTCAAAATCACTTGCAATCAAAGAAGAAAATAATAAGTTGGTATTTACAGTCGACCACTCTCGGGTAGTAAAAAAAGGGGTTAACTGAAGAAATGAAAAGAAAATGGATGTACTCGCTGATCTTTCTTGCAGTTCTGCTAGTCGGCGGTTACGCAATTGTACAGCAGTTTAATAGTGAAACAGATAACAAGCTCTATAAAAAAATTAATAAATTTGAGTCTAGCAAGGAGATTAATCATTCTTCCGGAGGATACGGTGTAAGCTCTTCAAATCCGATAGCTGTTGAAGTCGGAATGGATGTGTTAGAAGAAGGCGGAAATGCCGTAGATGCTGCTATTGCCGTTTCTTATGCTTTAGGGGTCGTAGAACCTTATGGGTCTGGTATTGGCGGAGGAGGAGGGATGCTTATCCTTCCTGGCAACCAATCAGACAAGCCGGCTTTTTTTGATTACAGAGAAACCAGTCCTACTTCAGGGGGAGATTCCGAAGAAGGGATAGGTGTGCCTGGATTTGTAAAAGGGATGGAAACGGTCCACGAAAAATACGGAAGTAAAAAGATGGATCAGTTAATAGAGCCAGCTATTAAATTAGCTAATGATGGTTTTCCAGTCGGACAGCAGCTTGCAGAGCGTCTAAAAGGAGCACAATATCGTCTATCGGAAGATGAAATTCCTAACTTCTTTCCAGGGAACCAACCTATTGAGGAAGGTGAAAAACTCAAACAACCTGAGCTTGGAGAGACGCTTGAGCTAATTAAAGAAAAAGGTCCAGACGTGTTTTACAATGGAAAACTTGCAGAAGAAATAGCGGATGAAGTTCCAGGAATACAGAAATCAGATTTAGAAAAGTATTCTGTTGAAGAAAGAGAACCCGTTCAAGGAGAGTTTGCTGGATACGATGTTATTTCTGCACCTCCTCCGTTTGCAGGAATTACGTTAATACAATCTCTGCAAATGGCTGAAATATTACACATTGAAAAGACAGAAGAAGATACAGCACTTTTTACGCATGTAACTTCTGAAATAACGAACCGGGCAAATAGTGATCGCGTTAAGCATATTGGAGATCCTGCTTTCTCTGAAATAGATGAGAAAGAGTTAACGGACAAAGAATATTCTAGAGAGCTAGCACAAGATGTTTCCCTGAATAAGCTGTCTGAAAAGTATCAGCTTAAAGGAAACGATCTTGAAGAAGAGCATATTAGTACAACTCACTTTGTTGTAACAGACAAAGACGGAATGGTTGTATCCGTTACAAATACATTAAGCAACTTTTTTGGCTCGGGAGAAAATGTAGAAGGATTTTTCCTTAATAATAATCTAAATAATTTCAATAACATAAAGAGTTCTCTTAACTATTATGAGCCTGGAAAACGTTCACGAACGTTTACAGCACCTACTATTCTTCGAAAAGATAACGAGGTTATTGGAATAGGTACACCAGGAGGAAGCAGAATACCGATGATGCTTACGGAAGTTTTAGTGCGCCATCTTTTATTTAAGGAATCTTTACAGGACGCGATTGATGCACCTAGATTCTCGATAGAAAACAATCATCTTTATACCGAGTTCCAATACCCTACAAGTGTAAGAGAGGAATTAGAGAGAATGGGCTATGACGTAGAAGAGAAGAGCTCTTCTATCTATTATGGAGGCGTACAAGCTATCGTTATTGATCAAAAAGACAATGTTATCTATGGAGGGGCTGACCCTAGAAGACAAGGAACATGGAAAGTCAAATAAACACTTATTTTAAAGGAGAGTATAATGACTGTCGTAAGAAATCTTATTAAAATAATAGTTCCAATTATTATCGTCGCAGGATTCTTTTTTATCATGTCTAATTTCAAATACACGCAAACATTGAGTCTAGCAGAAGAAAAAAGGATAAAAGAATATGCTAGCTTAATGCAGCAAGCAAAGGCAAAAGAAGAAGACAAAACTCAAATTCTATCGCTTAGCAGTGTAGCTGCTCTTGGCAAAGGATCGGCGGGAGAAGAAGTTAAAGCAGTTCAAAAATCCCTAGGGCTTAACCCAGATGGTTTCTTTGGCCTGAAAACGGAACAAGCAGTAAAAGAATTCCAAGTGAAAAACGGTTACACAGCAGATGGCGTCGTAGGGCCTCAGACGTGGGATGCGTTGGTAAATCCGAGTAAGAATGCAGGAGATACAGCTGAATCTACTAGTAATAGCCTATAAATATTTATGTAGAAATAGTTAACACAAAAAAGAGCTTTCCTAGGAAAGCTCTTTTTTGTGTTAACGTAATAATTGAAGTACGTTTTGTGGCTGCTGGTTAGCTTGAGATAGCATAGCTTGAGAAGCTTGAGATAGAATTGAATTCTTTGTTTGTTCCATCATTTCTCTCGCCATATCTACATCACGAATACGTGATTCAGATGCTGTTAGGTTTTCAGATGAAGCATTTAAGTTGTTAATAGTATGCTCCAAACGATTTTGTTTAGCGCCAAGCTGAGCGCGTTCATCAGATACTTTTTTGATTGCTCCATCGATTGTTTCGATTGCAGTAGAAGAAGTACTTGCATCTGTTCCTAAGTCAAGGCCGTCAATCCCTAAGTCACTGGCTTTCATACTAGCAAATGTCACATCGATGGTTTGATCTTTGTTTGCACCAATTTGAAACGTAAAAGTTCCGCTGGTTCCGCCCTCACCATTTAACAGTTTTTGAGTGTTAAATTCTGTATCACCAGAAATTCTATCTACTTCGCTTACTAAATCATTTACTTCTTTTTGAATTTCCGCTCTGTCATCTGCTGTATTAGTATCACTACTTGATTGGACAGCTAACTCACGAACACGTTGTAAAATAGAGTGTGTTTCGTTTAATGCACCTTCACCAGTTTGGATCATTGATACGCCGTCTTGTGCATTGTTAGCTGTGTTGTACTGACGGTACGTGTTTAAAGCTGTAATGTTGTGATTAATTCTCATTTTCCTTACCTCCGTATAATGGTTTTACTTCTTGATTACATCCTTGTATACAAGAAGTGCCCCGACCTGGACAGGGATGATAATAGTCGAACATCAATTTTTTAATAGAATATGTTCATACTATATATCGGTTTATAAGAGAAGGTGTTTATAGTTTGTTTGAATTTATTTATAGAAATGTCATTGTCACAAAAAAAACCAGTTCTTTAGATAAGAACTGGTTTACATCTTCAGTGAGTAGCTCCGCCTGAAACTAAGATATCCTCTTTAACCAAAATTGTCGTCTTCACCACGCTAAGCAGCCCCTGCACAATCAAATCCAGCGACATACTCGCTTTCCCTGGGTGATGGACAGCTTGTTCAGGAAGGTATGGAATATGCACAAATCCGCCTTTAATCGAACAGTTTTGAATCATGTTCATGAGTCCGTAAAATACATGGTTACACACAAACGTTCCAGCGGTTTGTGAGACGCTGCTTGGAATGCCTGCTTGGCGCAGACTTTCGACAGCTGCTTTGATGGGCAGTGTCGAAAAGTATGCAGCAGGGCCGTTTTCGATAATAGGACGATCAATAGGCTGCTGGCCGATGTTATCAGGAATGCGTGCATCGTCTACATTAATGGCTACGCGTTCTACCGTTAAACCTTCTCGGCCGCCTGCTTGTCCAACGCAAATGACGATGGAGGGACTTATTTCTTCTATATAAGTATGAAGCTTTGAGAGTGATTCACCAAAAACAGTAGGGAGAGGCTTAGCAATAATTCGGTAGTCTTCAACAGCAACACCGTCTAAAGTTTTTACAGCTTCTAAGGACGGGTTAATGCTTTCGCCTTCAAATGGTTCAAACCCGGTTAATAATACAGTCGTCATTCTATTAATCTCCTTTAAAAGTGATATACAAGGTAGTACATCAGCAACGTATTAATCACAAAAACTGAAAGAGCAATTGGCACTTGTGCTTTAATGACTGCGTTTTTGTCTTTCAATTCAAGCAGCATGGCAGGCACGACATTAAAGTTCGCTGCCATCGGTGTTAAAAGCGTTCCGCAGTAACCCGCAAACATCCCTAACGCGGCCATAATAGCAGGGTTCCCTCCGTGCATATGTACAATCAGTGGAAGTCCAATGCCTCCGGTAATCACAGCAAACGCCGCAAACGCATTTCCCATTACAATCGTAAATAGCAGCATCCCGAGGCAGTAAGCAAGCACAGCAACAAACGCGTAGTTAGTCGGCAGTACGTCACTTACAATATCCGAGACTACTGTTCCAACGCCTGATTTTGAAAAGATGCCGCCAAGCGCTGCGAGCATTTGCGGTAAAATCACCGCCCAGCCGACTGCTTGAAGCAAACGGCTTCCTTCTTTAACAGGCACGTCCATTTTCGCCTTAGTAACACCAAGTGAAGCGATAAAGGCAATGACAGCTGCGATTGCTAGTGAAATTAACGTGACCTTTTCTGGGTCAATTAACGCCCAGTTTCCAAATTTAATTTTGCCAAAAAGAAGAGTACCGATAATCGTAAAAATAGGAATAAATAAAGCTGGTAAAAAGATTTTGTTTTTTAATCTTTGCGCGTGCGCCACTCGTTCTTCAGCAGGTGTTTGCGCTTCATTAGATTTGGTCACGCGATTAAACGAAGCAAGCAGCACCATGATAATAACTAAGCACCCTACATAAAAAGACGGAATCACGTTGCCAAATAAAAACGTAATAGAAAACAGCGCCCAGAATAGGGAAGATCCTAAACGGTTAGGATGGTTAGGGTCACGTGCAATTCGAATCGCGATAAAAGCGACAATAATACCGAGTAAGTAGTAAATCGTATCAAGTGTCAGGATGCTTTTCATTTAGCTCGCCTCCGTCTTTGAAGATGATGTTGGTTTGTGCTTCGTCATTTTTTTGTGAATACGTCGGTCTAATTGACGGAAACGAATAGCGCTGATTACTAAAGCTGATATTGCAGTGGGAATACCCCAAAGCGCCATATCCCAGACGTCTACGTGAATGCCTACTGAGTCAAAGAAACCTTTCATTAAGAGAATTCCACCCGTTGCGATAAAGATATCTTCTCCGAAAAACCAGCCTGTATTTTCAGCTGCCGCTGCGTGAGCGCGAATATCTTCTTTTACTTTAGGAGGAAGCTCTCCGTATTTGGCACGAGCTGCGCCTTCAGACATAGGTGCAACTAACGGACGCACGGATTGAGCATGTCCTCCTATATTTAAGCCGACTGCGGCTGAGATTTCACGTATAAAAAGATATATAAGTAAAACATTTCCAGAAGAAGCGTTTTTTGCTTTTTTTATCAGCACTTCCGCTTGTTCTTTCAGCCCGTATTTTTCCAACACGCCGAATATAGGAAGAGTAAGTAAAATAGCCATAGACATATAGCGATTATCTACAAAGAACTGGCCGAACATCGTAATCACTTCATGGAGCGATAAGCCTGATACAAGACCTGTCACGATGCCTGCGACAGTCACCACAAGCAGTGTATTTAGACGAAATAAAAATCCCACTGCCACTAGCAAAACCCCAATTAATTTCAACATAAAAAATCCCCCTTGAGTATGTATAAATCGTGCTGTGAATTCACCTCCAATGCTTTTCTAAAAAAACAAAGATGTCTTGAGTATAAACAATTCTGAAAATTAAAACAAGATAGTTAAGGCATAAAATAGTTTTATTGGTGAACCAAAAGCATAAAAGGAAGGTTTATATGCAACATGCATGTAGAAATAAAAGAAAGAATTCTGCGAAGAAGTTTGGGTAGAAACTTTTTAAGCTGATCTGCTGAAAACACCTCTCCTGAAATACCAAAAATGGTGTATAATGCTAAAAGGTATGAATATAGAATTATATAGATTACATATAGGTAAATCTATATGACTATATTTTAAACAATTTATTGAAGGAGGAAGAAGTATTTGAATTGTTCAAATTGCGGTCATTTTAATGATGGCGGGAAGTTTTGCGTGAAATGCGGTTATAAATTACAAGAAGAGGCAGCTGTAAGCCAGGCGGCAGCAGCATCTGAATACCAGCCTCAACACCAGCCGCAAACAGCGTATGTGCCTCAACAACCTAATCAGCGTGTTCGTCAGGCGAAAAAGGTGTCAAAATCATTTTTTAGTTATTTTGCAGAAGGGATTAAAAACCCAACAGCTACAGCACAAGCAGCAGGTGAAAGCCAATTCGTTAATGCTCTTATCACAGTCATTCTTTATGCTCTTAGTATACCTATTATGCTGTATGCAGGCTGGAAGCTATTGTTGATTCAATTTGTTCGAAGCATGTTCAAACTGCCTGTTATAAGTGCAGAGATGGACCCATCTGATATAGAGGAATTTAATATGGGCATTAATTTTATAAAAGCGACAGACATCAATAGTATTATTCATTTTAATTTTACGGACTTTGTCTTTAAGCAAGGGATTCTCATTTTTATTGGACTCGCGGTTATTATTGGAGCCACATACATTGCAGCAAAGTTTGGAAAAGTAGACGTTTCCTTTAAAGAATTTTTCTCACGCTTTGGCACGTTTTTGATTATTCCAACAGCACTTCTTTTAATTGGGCTTGTGCTTGCATTTCTCCATGTTGAATACTTTTCTTATTTTATGAATTTTGGTTTATTGAGTATTTTCCTTGTGGTTCCATTTACGATTGCTAGCTTTAAGCAAAGCGGAACAAATGGGCTTGATCGTATCTATAGCACTCTTACTGTGTACGTAGTAATTACGATTGTGCTGACGTTCATTGCGAATGGTTTAGGAGAAGAAGCCAGAACCATTATTACAAGAATGGGAGACAGCACTGAATTGAATGATCTATTTTAAGTCGACAGAAAGCATCGTGTACAGCGGTGCTTTTTCATACCATTATGAAAAAGGAGTGTAGAAATTGGGATATTGTAGAGAGTGTGGACATCAGTTAACAAATGAGCATGAATTTTGTCCAGAGTGTGGACATCCCGTCGAAAGGAAAGCGGCTTCTAGTGAAGGAGCAGAATCAAAGCGTTACGTAGAATCTGCATCACCTTCAGTAAAGGAAGGGAGAGAATCGATAAAACCTCCAAATAAAAAAACAAAGGTTGTTGCGATTTCAGTTATAGCAGCAGCTGCTATACTTGGCGGCGCTTATTACGGAATAGATAAAACAATGATGGTGCCTAAAGCAGTATCAGAACAATTTATTGCTTCAGTAAAGGGCAATGATGTTGATAAAGTAAAACAATATGTAAATGATGGTCAAATTCAACTAGAAGCCAACGATGAGCAAACAAAATCATTTATTACATATTTGCATGAAAATCCGGATGTAATGAAATCAATCTCTGAAGGGTTAGCGGCAGATAGCAGAGCGCTTGAAGCAGGAGTCCCAAGCGAAGATCACTCTTCATATGCTAAGCTAGAACAAGACGGAAAGAAATGGGGAATCTTTGATCATTACACGGTACAAGTAAACCCTGTATATGCAAAAGTTCAGTCTACAGAAGATGCGACAGCGGTATATATTGACGGTAAAAAAGCTGGAACGGTAAGCAGTGACTCTTCTAAAAAGATTGGGCCGTTCTTACCTGGGACACATGCCATAAAAGGTGAAGTTCAAAATGATTATGGAAAAGTTGAAAACGAACAAGAGATTGACGGTACCAACGGAGAAGATGTGAACGTTGAGTTTGATTGGTCAGATCATGCAGTATACGTTTCTTCAGATTATGATGACGCGACGCTGTTCGTTAATGGTAAAGACACAAAAACAGAAATTGGCGATATTGATTATCTAGGTCCACTGCCAATGGATGGTTCTGTAAAAGTATATGCAGAACGCAAATTTGATTCTGGAGAAAAGAAAACGGAAGAAGTGTCAATCAAAAAAGGAATGGAAGATATTGCGCTTAATTTTGACGAAGAAAATACGGCAGAAGCATCAGCTCCTTCTAAGGAAGAACAGTCGGGTGACCAAGATTCAAAAGCTGATTCTGGAATATCTACTAGCGAGGTTTCGAGTTTTATTGAACAATATATGTATGCTACAATTTCATCAATCAACAGTGGAGACTTCTCTATTGCAGAGCCGTATATCGATTCTAACGGACCAAAATACAAGGAACAAAAAGAGTATACAGCTTACCTAATCAAAAAAGGAATAACAGAAGATTTATTAAGCTTTAATGTAAATAGAGTAACAAAACTTGATGATACTATGTATAAAGTGTATACAACAGAAGAGTATGATATTTCGTACGGAGACGGATCTGTTAAATATAAAAAATTCAATAGTATTCATAAAGTAAAAGAGTTACCTGATGGAAGTCTAGGGGTTTACCAGCTTATTAGTTCAACTGAAGTAAAGTAAAAGCTACTAAATGGACCCTGAAACAGCAAAAAATATATTGTAAGGAAAAACAAATAAAAAAGACGTCTTCTATGAGGAGACGTCTTTTTTATGTATTAAACCCAATACCTGGGATACTGCCGATCTTGAAATAAATTATTATACACCGTAGAAATCAGTACAACCACACATGCACAAAGTATAATAACCCCTAAAAATCCCCAGCCGGCTCCTGTGTTAATGGCTACAATCGCACTAGCCGCCGCGGGAGGATGAACGGTTTTGGTAAGAATCATTAAAATAAGAACAAACGCAAGCACAATCGCAATCGTGATAAGACTTCGATGAAATAAACTCCAAATGATAAGTGCTGAAACCGTTGCGAGCAAGTGCCCTCCAAGCACGTGACGAGGCTGTGATAAAGGGCCTTTATGAGCACCGAAGACAAGCACGCAGCTTGCGCCAATCGGAGCAAGCGCCATTGGATACCCAAGTGCGAGTGCAATCGAGCTGCTGATGATAATCGCAATTAAGCCTCCTAAAGAAGAAACGACTGCATCTCTGTAATTAATTTTCGGTTCTTCTTTTAGTTCTCCTTTCATCTTTTTCGTATAAGAGCTTAAGTAAGACAGAAAGGGGCTTTTGCTTTGAGAAAAACTCTTTTCAATTTCCATTTCTTATTTCCTTTCTCTTTTGTAAGTAAAAGTTGTTTGTCAAGTTGTATGTCAGAACATCTGCTATATTAAGTTAGTTTATAAGAAAAAAAGGATTACTGGAAGAGGAAAAACGTCTTTTTTTATTGGAAATACTTTTTATGACCGAACAAAGGCGGGATAGGAGGGGAAAAGGGTCTCTATGTGCAGGGAAGGCAAGAGAAATGTATAATAAACCTAGAGGTGACTAAATTATGTATCTAGTAGACTATCATCATCATACGAACAATTCATTTGACTCACAGGCAGTCATGAAAGAAGTTTGCGAGCAGGCTATAAAAAACGGCGTAAACGAAATTTGTTTTACCGAGCACTTTTCATTAAATCCATTAGTGCCAACGTATGGTCATATGGATTTTAATAAATATGAACGAGAACTAGCGGAATGCAGAGATCAGTTTCAAGATCAGCTAGTGATTAAAAAAGGTATTGAGATTTGTGAGCCGCACTATTTGAAAGAGAAGTATCAAAAAACAGTGAAGCAGGAGAACTTTGATTTTATTTTAGGGTCGGTTCACAATATTAATAACATCAAGCTTCGCAAGCATTTGGAGCTGAATGACAAAGAAGCGATTTACCGAGCTTATTTTAATGAAATGTATAAGCTAGTAAGCGAAGCGGATATTGATGTTTTGGCTCATTTAGATTTAATGAAGCGCTATGCGTTTGAGCAATACGGCATTTACGAATTTCATCAATTCAAAGATATTCTTGCTGATATTTTGAAAAAAGCGATTGACCGAAATATCGGTATTGAAATTAATACATCAGGCATAAGAGGGAAGCTGGGCGAAGCGCTGCCGGCACTTGAAGTCGTTCAGCTGTACCGTGATTTAGGCGGAGAAATCTTAACGATTGGATCTGATTCACACTTTGCCGAAACCGTAGGAGCTCATATGAAAGAAGCGGTTGAAATGGCGAAACAGTGCGGATTTACGGAGATTTATACATTTGATCAACGTGAGGCAAAAGGGATTAAAATATAAATAATAGTAAAAGCACGCTTCAACATAGAAGAAGCGTGCTTTTACTATTGGTTGTTCTTATTCGTTAATAAGAATTCTCGGACTTCTTCTATTTTTAATCCGAGTTCATGAGCCGCTTTTAATAGATCAATCCATTCTTGATCTACTGCTAATTTTTCATTTGTGTTCATCACTATTCATCCACCCTTGTCAGGGAACTCAGCTATCGTAGCATGTTTTAAACATAGCCTTAGACCTGAAGCTTTGCGTCACTGCTTTTCAGCAGCTTTGCCTTTATCTGAATAAATTTTTTAAATAACTATTATTATTTTAGTAGAAAGCAATTAGAAATAGTGTCGAAATAGGGCGAGTTTCTAAAAAACATTTTATATCCATCTTTATATCCTAACTTCAATGAATAGTAAAATGATTGAACTTGAAAGTGATGTTTTTTTCTAATTCGCATTTTGTTATTCATAAACAGTTCATAAATAAGGTTCACAATAAAATAAAGAAAACATAGGACAGGGAGAGATGAATATGAACTGGGTGAATACATATAAGGTATGGAGAAACTTTAGAGACTTGCAGCCGGAATTAAAAGAAGAGTTGCAGCAAATGACAAAATGGCAGCTGAAAGATGCTTTTTACACACAATTGGCATTTGGAACAGGAGGCATGAGAGGAGAGTTAGGACCCGGCCCCAATCGCATGAATATCTATACAGTTCGAAAAGTAACCAAAGGGCTGGCGAAATATATTGAAAAGCAAGGAACCGATGCTAAAAGAAGAGGTGTCGTCATTTCTTATGATTCCCGTCATCAGTCACAAGAGTTTGCGCTAGAAGCAGCTAAAACACTGGGTGTACATGATATTCAGACGTACGTATTTGAAGAGATGCGCCCAACACCTGAATTGTCTTTTGCCGTGCGCTATCTGTATGCTTATGCAGGGATTATGATTACCGCAAGTCATAATCCCGCCGTTTATAACGGATATAAGGTATATGGACAAGACGGTGCACAGCTTCCGCCAACAGCCGTAGATGAGATAATTTCTTATATGAATAAAGTTGAAAATGAACTCCATATTCCCGTACAAGATGAACACGTGATGCTGAAAGAAAACGTATTAAGCTACATTGGAGAAAATTTGGATCATGTGTATGTGGATTACGTCAAAGGTCTACAGCAACAAGCAGAGCTACTAGAAAAAGAGAAGCTGCAGATAGTGTATACGCCGTTGCACGGTACGGGAAGCAAAGTTGTTCCCAAAGCCCTCCGTGCATTTGGGTTTACAAACATTACATTGGTCACAGAGCAAGCATCATCTGATCCTGACTTTTCAACTATAGCATCACCTAACCCTGAGGATTCAGAAGCTTTTCAGATGGCCATTCAGTATGGAAAAAGAACAGGAGCTGAACTGTTGCTGGCAACGGACCCTGACGCCAACCGTTTAGGAATAGCCGTAAAAGATCCTATGGGAGGGTATAGGCTTCTGACTGGCAACCAAGTTGGTGCTTTGCTGCTTGATTACTTATTAACACAAAAGCAGAAAAAAGGCGATCTCGATGGTAACAGCGTTATACTGAAAACCATTGTAACATCAGAGCTAGGGAGAGTAATTGCCGAAGACTTTGAGGTGAAGACCGTTGATACATTAACGGGATTTAAATATATTGCGGAAAAAATTGAGGAGTATAGTAAAAAAGAGATATATACATTTCAATTTGGATATGAAGAAAGCTATGGCTATTTAATCGGAGGCTTTGTGAGAGACAAAGATGCCGTACAGGCAGCGGCGATAATTACAGAAGCAGCAGCTTACTATAAATCTATTGAAAGCTCTCTTTATGAACGTTTGATGGTACTCTTTGAAACATATGACTATTACGAAGAAGCTCTTTCTTCTATAACCATAAAAGGACAAAAAGGTATCGAGCAAATTAACGATATCTTAACGGATTTACGAGATAATCCGCCTTTAGAGTTTGGAACCGTACCTGTTACAAAGATAGAAGATTATCAAAGCAAAGAGCGCATATATACAGTAGAAGAGACGTATGAAACGATTGATTTACCAAAATCAAATGTACTGAAATACTATTTGCAAGATAGTTCATGGGTAGCTGTTCGTCCTTTGGGAACGTAGCCGAAAATTAAGTTTTATTTCGTAGTAGCAGGCAGCAGCATGACAGAAAGTAAAGGAAGAATAAAAGAGCTTCAACAAGAGGTATTTAAGAGAGTAGGTGTAAATAAAAACATAAAAAAATGAACCCTGATTTAAAGGGCTCATTTTTTTATAATAGAAGAACTATATTCATTTCGCTTTGCTTTTCTATGCTTTGTTTTATTTTTATATAGAAGAAACAAAAACAAAGCGCCTCCAAATGAATCAATGAGTACATCTACAATCCGGCCGTCTCGACCAATAATAAAAGCTTGGTGAACCTCATCCAAAAAAGCAAAGGAAGCAAGCAATAGTCCTGCTTTTACATAACGCCCAGGCTTTTCTTTTAAGTTCCAGTAAATTAAAACAGCTAATACACCAAAGAAGGAAATATGAGCAATTTTACGAAGGATAAATTCTAGATTAAATCCGTAGCTGTAGGAAGTGTAAAACTCACTGCCAGGTTTTAAAATAGACCAGAGCGTAGCATTATGGTCCCAAACAGAGGAGTTACTCCAGCTGCTTGGAGCTGTGACCTGTAAATGAGGTGTGTGGGAAAAATGGGCGATGCCAAGCATCATTAATATAACAGCGATTTTTTTTATCATGATGACATTTCCTTTATTTTACTTGATTGTATTAGCTTAAGAAAAAAAAGAGAAAAAAGCAAGAAATTTAAGGGCTGATAACAAATTTTTAAATAATCTAATATAAAAGAAACAAAATTCAGCTAATTTTGTTTACTTTCTTGAACAAAATTCTTTACCTCATCAATCGATAAACCCATCTCATAGGCTTCTTTCATGAGTAAAATCCACTCTTTCTCTAAATCTACTTTTTCTTTTAATTTGTCAGTCATGATTATTCCTCCCCAGACCTTAAGGAGTAAAGCTGTCGTGGTTGAAGAAGCTCTCGATACTAGCCTTACTTACTTTTATTAACAATTATACAAACAATCAATTTTACTTTGCAAATATTATGCAGAATATAGTTATAAAGGATTATTTATACGTCAATAAGAATAGGTGAAAAGAAGTTAATCAGAGTATTGTCACGCAGTGTTTTTACTTAATGCTTAGAATCCTTCACTGCCTGTAGATTTTTTTTGAAGGACAGGTACTGGTAGAATTCAATAAAATCCTCTTTTGTCATGCCCTGGCCTATAGCTTTGCTTAATAACTCCATCCATTCTTCCGTAATATAGGGATTAGCTTCGATATGTTCATTTGTTTCATCAATTAAATAGTCAACACTTGTGCCCAAAGAAGCAGCAATTTTATGAAGCATTTGTAAGGAAGGGTTTGAGTTTGAACCTTTTTCAATTTGTGAAAGGTAGGATTTTGATATTTGTGCTTTCTCCGCTAGCCTAGTAATAGAATAACGTTTTTGCAGTCTCATTTCTTTAATGCGATCACCGATCACGTGAAAACCTCTCCTTTATATGTAGCGTCTGTTGTTCATTATAAAGGGTTTTTTTGCGTTTTCAATATGAAATTATTGAAAAAATAACATTTAATTCAAGGTTATGTTCTTCTTAAAGAACAATTTAGGGTTTTATCCGCTTTTTAGTGATAGTTCTAACCTTTTATATTTAAGTTATAAAATAACCTTTTTATATATAACTATATATCTTTTAGAGAATGTTAGTAACTGATCAAGGAGAAAAAAATTAAAAATTATTCAATTTTATTACAAAATTTAGATATCTTAATTTTTGACACTAATTTAGTATAAAGAAAAATTACTAAATTATAGTGGAATCTCAAACGTAAAATTTAGATAAAACTTTAAAGTCTTAGCCAATGATATGACGATAGCTATGCTTGGCTATTCTGCTTCCATATTTAAATAGGTGAATAGATTTAATTATGAGATTAATTCAATCTGCAAAGGATCAAATAATAATTGGCAGGTTACATTTTATTAATGATAACCTGTTTGGTCTTACATCCCTTTATCTTGTGTAGTAGAAGTAGAAGAATTAATTTAGAAAGAAATGTTCTAATTTAAATTTAAGATCAAAAAATAGGCCGGTTTGTCATTTTCAAAGTTATTAAATTACCTCCTCAGATATTAGAAACGATTGTGGAAAATGAGATAAACATTTTGTCTTAGAACAATTAGAGACATGCTTGAGAAGCCTTCTGAGTTGAGTGTGATAGAAGTTATTATTTAGATAGTGAAAAAATTATAGAATTAAGTAATGTTAAAAAGAATTAAACAGAAGATTAAAATTTTAGTTGTAACACTTGTTTTTTAATATTAAGAACGTGAGTTGATTTAGTAGAAGGGACGGAAAGGCTGTTAGAAACTTGCATTAGTTTGCCTGTATTATTATAAATAAGCTAAGTCATTGAAAAGTGTTAAAACAGTGGCTTTTTTGTTCTTAGCAATTTAAATAACTTTCTGATTACAGTAACATTATAAAATTTCACTATGTTGACTCAATTTATATTAGGTCTTTGGTATTAGTTCTAAAAACATAGTTATTCGTTTGAAGTCGAATATGACAAAAACAGTAACTTTATAGGAGTAAGGTATGATAACGCTAACATTATACTTTGCCGAATATTTTCTTATAGGATAAAAAAATTTAGAAACAAGCCTCTAGACCCAAGAAAGTAAGACTGTTTATTGGTAATATTTCATTAAAGGAATAAATATGAAAAAATATAATTTATTCCCTCGGATAAATTATATTGATTTTAATATTATACAATTAATAGAAGAGTATTTATGGTAGTTATCAACTCTATTTAAGGAGTTAAAGAGAACATAATAAGGCAATAAAAGGGCATGAAGAATGTTTCGACAAAATAAGATATTGAAACTATATTTTTCTTATGCTAACATAAAGTGTATTTTTGGGACTTTTGGATCAGGTAACGATATTTTCTTAGTTAAATTAATATATTTTATTTCCTTTATAGTTGAATATACTTAAATTAATTTGGTAAGTGTCTGAGACCGGGTAATTAAAAGATAGGTATATTAATTTTAATAATTGAAAATTCTTCTAACAATCGGTCGGAAAAATCGGAATTTTTCATTTTGTAAGATACCCTTACAAGTTTATTACTTTATAAAAAATATATAGTATTATTTAACAAAATATATAATGTTTTTAGTAATCTAGGTGATATCTCCCAACCTTTATCAATGGAGGTACTCGATTATACTGTGGGTGCTTGAATAACCTTAGACGCATGTCGTCAAAAGTATGGTGTGAGGGGGGTTAAATGCCCACTTTTATTAATAATTACCTTTTTATCTATTTACAGAGGAGGAAATATTCTATTATGAAAAAAGTAAGAAAAGCTATTATTCCAGCTGCAGGGCTGGGAACAAGGTTTTTACCGGCTACAAAAGCAATGCCAAAAGAGATGCTGCCTATTGTCGATAAGCCAACAATCCAATACATAATTGAAGAAGCAGTAGAGTCAGGTATTGAAGATATCATTATTGTAACGGGAAAAGGAAAGCGTGCAATTGAAGATCATTTTGATTATGCACCAGAACTAGAAAACAATTTAATAGAAAAAGAGAAGTTTGATTTGCTGGAAAAAGTTCGCCAGTCTTCTAACGTAGATATTCACTATATCCGTCAAAAAGAGCCAAAAGGCCTTGGACATGCGGTTTGGTGTGCACGTAATTTTATTGGGGACGAGCCCTTTGCTGTATTGTTAGGGGACGATATTGTTCAAGCTGATACACCTTGCTTGCGTCAATTAATGGATGAATACGAAACAACATTATCATCTGTAATCGGTGTTCAAACAGTTGCAGACGATCAAACTCACCGTTATGGAATTGTTGATCCTATTTCAAATGAAGGCCGTCGTCATCAAGTAAATACATTTGTGGAGAAGCCAGCAAAAGGAACAGCACCTTCAAATCTTGCTATTATGGGACGCTATGTATTCACACCAGAAATTTTTAAATTTTTAGGAGAGCAGGAAATTGGTGCAGGCGGGGAAATTCAATTAACGGATGCGATTCAAAAGCTAAATGAAATCCAACGCGTATTTGCTTACGACTTTGAGGGCAAACGTTATGATGTGGGTGAAAAATTAGGCTTTATCCGTACAACGCTTGAATTCGCATTAAATCACGAAGAACTGCGTGATGATGTGCGCAATTTAATCGATGAGCTTGCTCAATTAAATACTGTAAAACAATAAGGGCGAATGGGAGGGTTTGTTTTTGAGCGCATCAAAAGTAGCACAAAGTAAATCATCGGTTTCGTACCCAACTCAGAACATAGAAGCGGTTGTTCAACAACAATCTGTTTCTTACTACATGGGAAAACGGATGATCGATATTTCAGGTGCATTAATTGGAATTATTTTGTTATCGTGGGTATTTCTTATCATTGCAATTGCTATAAAAGTAGAAGACCCTAAAGGGCCTGTCTTTTTTCGTCAAAAGCGAATTGGGAAAAATGAGAAAGAGTTTCATATGTTTAAGTTTCGTTCCATGGTTTCTGACGCTGAAGAACGACTAAAAGATTTGCTAGAGCAAAATGAAACAGGAAGCATCATGTTCAAAATGAAGCATGATCCTCGTATCACAAAGATTGGACGTTTTATTCGAAAAACCAGTTTAGATGAACTGCCTCAGCTTTGGAATGTATTAAAAGGGGAGATGAGCCTAGTAGGTCCAAGGCCTCCTTTAGAACGAGAAGTGAACCAATATTCTGAATACGATAAACAAAGACTTCTTGTAACACCAGGTTGTACAGGTCTTTGGCAAGTAAGCGGCAGAAGCAATATCGGCTTTGAAGAAATGGTGGAGCTTGATTTGCAGTACATCCAAAAACGTACGATTGGATACGACATCAATATCATTTTAAAAACAGTCGGCGTTTTATTTGGATCAAAAGATGCATATTAAACGAACGATTAAATTCAGAAATAAATAGGTGAAATTATGTCTTCTTCAATGTCTCGTAATACTATATGGTCGTTTTTGAGTATTGTCGGCGTTCAGTTCATTAATATTATGACCAATGTAGCATTAGCCAGAATCCTGAGTCCAGAAACATTTGGGATTTTAGGGATGGCTATTGTATTCGCTGGATTTGCATTTGTGGTGCAAGAGGCTGGCTTAAACTCATATTTAATCTTTAAAAAAGGTGATATTCAAAAAGTTGTCTCTACTACTTTTTGGTTGAATATCATTTTTTCTATTGTCATCGCAGGAGCTCTGTACTTTAGTTCAGGGGCTATCGCTGATTTCTATCGCGATACACACGTAATTATCATTTTACATTTTATTTGTATAGGGATTTTAGTAGGTTCGATTGGAAGTACCCATCGAGCGCTGTTAATGAAAAATAATCAATTTAAAGATGTGACAAAGGTCGATATCTTAGCTGAGGTAGTATCAAGTATCGCTGCTATTATCCTAGCACTCTATATCAACGGGTTATTGGCAGTATCAGCGAAATATGTATTTAGACCGTTCATTCAATCTTTAGTTGTCTTTAAATACTCTAAATACCGTATTCAATTTGCTATCTACATGGATGAGTTGAAGGACTTGTTCTTGTATAGCGCAAATGTACTGGGTTCTCAATTATTTATGTATATGAATAACAACGTAGATTTCTTTTTAGTAGGGCGTTTTTTAGGAGATAAAATCTTAGGAATTTATACACTAGCTTTTCAGTGGGGAGCACTAGCTAGATATTATCTTTCAGGAGCTGTGATGAGGGTTGTCTTTCCAGAAGTATCCAGACAGCAAGACGATCCTAGCAAACTAAAAGATATGTATTTAAACGTCGTTTCAAAATTAGCCTTTATTACACTTCCAATTTGCTTCGGTTTAGCCCTTGTGGCACATGAGTTTATTTATGTCCTGTATGGAGAGAAGTGGATGGACGTTGTGCCTGTTCTTCAGTTGCTGCTCATAGCAGGGGGAATATCTTCTATCAGTGTAGTAGGAGGACCGGTGCTGCGAGGTATCGGGCGACCTGATTTAGAAATGAAGCTTAGTGTATTTTCTTTTGTTTCTTTTACGGCGTTAGTTCTTATTGGAGTAAAGCATGGCCTTCTAGCAGTTGCTATAGCAGAATGCTGCCGCGTTGTTCTTGTAGAGACAACAAGATTATGGCTCATCAGAAAGCATTTAGGTGTATCTGTACGAGCTGTATGTAAGCAATTGCTGCCTACTGTGCAATCGTTAGTGCTCATGATTATTGTACTATATGGAATGAATTTGTTAGAGATTGAAATAAACGTATTGATTCTATTTGTACTTAAAATTGCAATTGGTGCGGCTGCTTATATTGCCGGTTCGTTTATCTTTAATAAATCCCAGTCTAAATGGATTCTTAACTACGTTAAAAAGAAACAAGCAGCATAAACTTTTGTCGTTAAAAAGAGGGAGAGCATGAAAAAAAGATATTGATTGTCAATAGCTTCTATTTTCCTACCATCGTAGGAGGAGCTGAAATTTCAACTCAATTGCTTGCAGAGGGGTTGTCAGCGGATTACGAAGTGCATGTATTAACAACGGGTGAACAAAAAAAGAAAGTTTTTACAGAGGTTATTAACGGAGTTACGGTGCACCGTTTGCCTTCATTAAATATCTATTCGCCTTTAGATCGAAAAGATAAAGGAACTTTGAAAAAGTTAACCTGGCATTTTATTAACATGTATCAGCCGGCTCAGGCGAAGTTACTGACTAAAGTGTTAAAAGAAATTAAACCTGACCTCATTCATTCTCAGAATTTAATGGGGATTGGGACTTATCTATGGAATATCTGCAGCCGGCTATCTATTCCAATTGTTCACACAACGCGTGACTATGCTCTTATTGAGCCCGTTAATAGTGGTGTGGTTAATCGCTTCATTCACAAGGTCAACGTAAAAAGAAGCTTGAACGTAAAAAAAGTGGTTGGTATTTCAAATTACATTTTAAAGTATCATCAAGATCATCGATTGTTTCAACGCTCCGACGCAGACGTTATTGGCAATGTAGTAAATGCTGAACGTTTTGATCGTAATCCAAGAGTAGAGGGTGAGCCTCTAACGGTAGGGTACTTCGGGCAAGTGGCATCTAACAAGGGTATCATGATGCTGGTAAATACAATTCGAGAGCTAGATTCTTCGATTGTGAATAAGTTGGTCATTTGCGGTACAGGAGATCAACTTGACGAAATAAAAGAAATTGCTAAGACAGATAGCAGAATTGTAGTAAAAGGAAAAGTTTCTCAAGAAGAAGTATATCAGCAGATGGCCAGTGTAGATGTAACCGTCGTACCGTCAAAATGGGCTGAGCCTTTTGGACGGGTGATTATTGAATCTTATCAGCAGGGCACTCCTGTTCTTGCCACAGCTGTAGGTGGAATTCCCGAGTTAATTCCTGAAAAAGATATGTTGTTTGAAAGAGAAAATATAGAAGAGTTAAAAGAAAAATTAATCTTTATCCAAAAAATGTCGCGCAAATCATATGAAAAGTTAGTTTCTGATAGTTACCAAAATTCAGTTAAATTCAGAGACAATCTTGTAGATTATAAACGCGTGTATGAGAAAGTAATGTAATAAGTGTTATAAAGGCACGCATGTAGGAGGAGTATAACATGAAAATTAGTGTGGTAGGAACTGGATATGTAGGGCTTGTAACAGGGGTATGCCTATCGGAAATTGGCCATGATGTTACGTGTATTGATACAGACATCAACAAAATTAACAAAATGAGACAAGGGCAATCGCCCATCTACGAACCAGGCTTAGCTGAGCTAATGGTTAAAAATATTAACGAAGGTCGCTTGCATTTTACAAATGTCCATAAAGAAGGCTTCGAAAATTCAGAAGTCGTGTTCATCGCAGTAGGAACACCTCAGCTTCCGGACGGTTCTGCTAATTTGCAATATATTGAAGCTGTGGCAGAGCAGATTGCTCAAGAGGTAACAAGTGATGTGGTTGTTGTAACAAAAAGTACGGTACCAGTAGGAACAAATTATCGAGTAGAGAAAATTATCCGTGAAAATCTTAAAAATGACGTAAAAATCAGCATTGCTTCAAACCCTGAGTTTTTACGTGAAGGTTCAGCGGTTCAAGATACATTTAATGGGGATCGAATTGTTGTTGGAACAGATGACGCTGAAACAGCGGCTATTCTTGAAGAGATGTACAAGCCGTTAAAGATTCCAGTATTTAAAACAGACATTTCAAGTTCTGAAATGATTAAATACGCATCGAATGCATTTTTAGCAACGAAAATTAGCTTTATTAACGAAATTTCTAACATTTGTGAAAAGCTAGGGGCCAATGTAGAAGATGTAGCAAATGGTATGGGCTATGATCAGCGCATTGGACGAAACTTCTTAAATGCGGGAATTGGTTACGGAGGGTCATGTTTCCCAAAAGATACACATGCATTAGTACAAATCGCGGGCGGAGTGGAGCATGATTTTGAGTTGCTTAGATCTGTTATTCAAGTAAATAACAATCAGCAGCGTCTAATGGTAGATAAGATTGTTTCTAAATTTGGCAGTTTAGAAGGAAAAGTTATTTCATTATTAGGTCTGGCATTTAAGCCAAATACTGATGATATGCGTGAAGCAGCTTCTATCGTTTTAGCAAAAGAATTAATTGCTCAAGGAGCTAAAGTGAAAGCATACGATCCAATTGCTATGGCAAATGCAAAATCACTTCTTCCAGAAGCAGTTACTTACGAAGAATCAGTCTCAGGTGTTCTACAAAATGCCGATGCAGCAGTAATTGTAACAGAGTGGGATGAATTTAAAAATATGAACTTAAAAGACTTGCATACAGTCATGAACGAAGCAGTTGTTTTTGACGGACGTAATTGTTTTGATGAAAAAGCCGTAACAGAAGCAGGTATTGAATATCATTCTGTTGGTCGAAAATCTATTTACACTTCTAAGTCATTAATTAATTCCTAAGAGGTAAGAAGGTTAATTGCCTTCTCTCTTTTTCAAAGCTTCCCTTTCCTATTAGGAATAAATTTTAATGAATATAAGGAGAATATTATGGATGTATATATAAATGGACGCTTTTTGACTCAGCGCGTAACAGGTGTGCAACGGTTTGCGTGGGAAATCATCCAGCGCTTAGACAAACAAAAAGACGTTCAGTTCACGATTTTAGTTCCCCCTAATTATGAGGGGGAGCATTCGCTTCAAAACATTAAAATCAAATCAATTGGTCAATCTACAGGACATAAATGGGAGCAGTTAGAGCTACCGGTTTATGTAAAAGCAAAGCCTTTAATTAATTTTTGTAATACGGGTCCTATTTTGAAAAAAAATCAAATTGTTGTGATTCATGACACGGCTGTCTATGCTTCACCGCAAGGCTTTTCAAAAGCTTTTAGAGTATGGTACAAAACAATGTTCACGTTCTTCAAGCTTAGGTCGAAAAAAGTATTAACTATTTCTCAATTTTCAAAAGAGGAATTAATAAAATATCTAAAAATTAGCTCAAAGAAATTAGAGTTAATTTCTGAGGGCAAAGAACATTTTGATTCTATTAAAGAAGATCATTCAATCCTTAAGAAATTTGATTTGAAGCCCCAGAAATACATTCTGGCTGTGAGCAGTATGAATCCAAACAAAAATTTCAAAGCGCTAGTCGATGCTACCGAGTATCTGCAAGACGAAGATTTTCAGATTGTTATAGCTGGCGGAACGGATTTAAAAGTTTTTAATAAAATTGACATTGAAAATGAAAATATTAAGCAAGTTGGATATGTAACAGACGAAGATTTAAAAGGTCTGTATATGAATGCAGGCTGTTTTGTATTTCCGTCCGTTTATGAAGGATTTGGATTACCTCCTTTGGAAGCAATGTCTACAGGATGTCCTGTACTTGTGTCCAATGTCGGCCCGATGCCTGAAGTATCTGGTGAAGCTGCTATTTACTTTAATCCGAACGATTCACAAGAACTTGCAGATAAAATTAGATATGTCATGAATAGTGATGATGTAAAGCAAGAGCTAAAAGTAAAAGGTTTAAAACAAGCTGAAAAATTTTCTTGGCAAACAGCAGCTAATCAGCTGATTGGATATACAAAGTCGCTGGATGCATAAAAAGGCAAAGGTCTTTTTATGAAAGGAGATTTATCCCCTATGAAAGTAATGCATGTAGGTGAATACGTAAAAGGCGGAGTAGCCACTTATGTAAAGGAAGTTATTGATTACCAGAAACACTGCGAAGATATTGAAGAAATCTATCTTGTTGCAAGTGACACAAATTCTGATAAAGATTTTGATCTTCCCTCTGAACACCTGTTTTTTTATAAATATGAACGTAATTTGAAGAGTGTTGCAAGTGCGGTTAAACAAATAGAAAAAGTAATCGATCAAGTACAGCCTGATGTCGTACATGTTCACAGTACGTTTGCAGGAGTGTTTGTAAGGTTTCCTTTATTTTTTAGAAGAAAGAAATATAAAGTTGTTTATTGTTCACATGGGTGGGCTTTCTTGATGGAGTTATCTTCCTTAAAGAAAAAGGTATTTACGTTTGTTGAAAAGGTACTGTCTACAAAGACAGATAAAATCATCAATATTTCGCAAAACGAACAAAAGAAATCTCTTGAATTAGGGTTTACTGATAATAAATTAGCGCTCATTAACAATGGGATCAATACAACTGTACGTGATGGAAATCCAAACCTCAAAATCGATAAGGAAAAAATAAACCTCTTGTTTGTAGGGAGATTTGACCGACAAAAGGGACTGGATATCTTAATTGAGTTTTTTACAGGCTATAAAAATAAAGATATCCAGCTATATATTATTGGTGATAGTGTGCTGAAAAATAGTGCAATTGAAATCCCTGAAAATGTGATAAGCGTTGGCTGGGTAGATAATAATCAACTAGATTCATATTATGAGTTATTTGATGCGGTGATTATTCCTTCCAGATGGGAAGGTTTTGGATTAGTTGCCGTGGAAGCAATGAAAAACGCAAAGCCAATCATAGTAAGTGATCGAGGAGCGTTACCTGATTTAGTTGGAAATGATAATGGTTATATTTTTTCGCTTAATCAGTTAAGTACATTGGAACAAATCTTGAACTCACTTAATAAAGCTGAGTTGCGACGTAAAGGTCTAAATGGTTATGACTATTTTATAGACAACTTTACTAGCGAAATAATGAATAAAAAAATTATTGATGTATACAAACAAATAATTTAATAAGGTGGGCATAAATTTGAATTTAGTACTTTTATCAGGTGGGTCTGGTAAGCGCCTATGGCCGCTGTCAAATGATGCGCGTTCAAAGCAATTTCTAAAAGTATTAGAAGATAAAAATCAGTTGCTTGAATCAATGGTTCAAAGAGTATGGAATCAGCTGAAGAATGTTGGACTCGCTGAATCCTCAGTCATTGCGACAAGCAAATCTCAGGTTGATATGATTCACAGTCAGTTATCGAATGAAGCTGACCTGATTGTAGAACCTATGCGCCGAGATACATTTCCGGCTATTGCTCTTGCTGCTTCTTATATATACAGCGTTAAAAAAGCTTCATTAGACGAAGTAGTAGCTATTCTCCCAGTAGATCCGTATGTAGATGATGCTTTTTTTAATAGAGTAAAAGAATTAGAAAGAGTTGTGCAAGAGAGTGAAGCACAGCTGGCCCTTATTGGTGTTACCCCTACATATCCTTCATCTAAATATGGATATATTGTTCCTGCAGAAGAAAAGGAAGAAAGTAAAGCGGATTACCTTTCAGTTAACCGATTTACAGAAAAGCCGAGTGAAGCGGCAGCCGCTGATTTAATTAAGCATAACGCTTTGTGGAATTGCGGAGTATTTGCTTTCAAACTAGAATATGTGATCTCTATTCTTGAGGCTAAGGGCTGGCCAACTGATTATGAAAAGTTGCTGAAACAATATAGTACTCTTCCTAAGATTAGCTTTGATTACGAAGTAGTAGAAAAAACAAAAGACATTGTGGTTCTTCCATATGACGGCTATTGGAAAGACTTAGGAACTTGGAATACATTAACGGAAGAAATGGGCACAGTCAAAATTGGTAAAGGTGTTATCAGTGAAGACAGCGAAGGAGTTCATTTAATTAACGAGCTAGATATCCCTGTCACAGTACTTGGAGCTTCTAACCTGGTAGTAGCTGTAAGTCCTGACGGCATTCTTGTATCGGATAAAGAATCCAGTCCTCGTATTAAAGAGTTAGTAGGTGAGTTTGACAATCGCCCTATGTACGAAGAACGTCGATGGGGATGGTATCGCGTATTAGACTATACAAAGCTTGAGGAAGAAAAAGAAGTTTTAACAAAAAGAATTGGCGTAGCAGCAGGCAAGAATTTAAGCTATCAGCTGCATGATTATAGGGACGAAGTATGGACAATCATTAAAGGGGAAGGGGAACTAGTTTTAAATGACCGCTTGCAAATGGTAAAGCCGGGGGATGTAATAAAAATAGCAGCAGGAGAGAAGCATGCAATTAAAGCAATCTCGGATATGGAATTCATTGAAGTGCAAACTGGTTCTCAATTAATCGAAGAAGACATTGTTCGACTATATATGGAATGGGACGCTATTCAGGAGCATGTATTAAGTGTAAAAGAAGTGTAGGAGCAAAAGCAAAAAGGAGTAGCTTCATCTACTCTTTTTTGTTTGGTATTTTTGCAGCTAAAAACGTTATATAAGTAATAATAGAGGAGATGTACAATCATTGAAACAACCTATTTTTTTACGACCATCATTTCAAGAGAGGATCTGGGGTGGAAATCAGCTAAATAAAAAGTACGGATATACCATTCCATCCTCGAGAACGGGAGAGTGCTGGGCAATTTCTGCTCACCCACATGGTCAAAGTGTTGTAGCATCTGGGAAGTTTGCTGAAAAAAGCTTAGGAGAACTATGGGAAGAACATCCAGATTTATTTGGTAATTTTGAAAGCGATCGTTTTCCTTTGTTAACTAAAATTCTAGATGCAAATGATGATTTATCTGTTCAAGTTCATCCGGATGATGAGTATGCCAATAAGTTTGAAAATGGTGAACTGGGCAAGACAGAATGCTGGTATATTGTTGACTGCGATGAAGATGCAGATATGATTTTTGGACATCATGCGCAGTCCAAAGAAGAATTTGTTCAGTTGGTGGAAGATGGTAATTGGGAAGGTCTTCTGCAACGAGTCAAAATTAAGCCAGGTGATTTTTTCTACGTTCCAAGCGGTACGATTCACGCTTTGTGTAAAGGAACGCTTGTACTAGAAACTCAGCAAAGTTCAGACACTACATATCGCGTGTACGACTATGATCGCCGAGGACAAGATGGTAAGCTTCGAGAGCTTCATTTAGATAAAGCAATTGATGTTACTACTGTTCCTCATACTGCAGCTAAAATTGAGCCGGCTATCGCTAAAACAGCTGGGGGAAGCATTACAACATTCGTGGAAGAAGATTATTTCACTCTATATAAATGGGACATTACTAACTCCTTATCACTGACTCAGGAACGCTACTTTACACTAGTAAGTGTGATTAATGGTGAAGGTAAAATAATTTCAGAAGATAAAGAATACTCAATTAAATATGGTGATCACTTTATTATTCCACATGAAATGCATTCATTTACAATTGAAGGACAGGTACAATTAATTGCTTCACAACCAAATAGTAAAGGAGGTCATCAACGTGAGATGGCAAGTACAGCTAGACAAATGGCTAATGTTTGATGATTTGAATGAAGAATTAAAAAAAGAGTTACTTTTAATGGAAAAAAATGAAAAAACAGCAGAAGATGCATTTTATAAAAACCTAGAATTTGGCACAGGCGGAATGAGAGGAGAGCTTGGACCTGGTACAAATCGTTTAAACATTTATATGGTTCGTAAAGCTACCAAAGGCCTGGCTTCTTATATTGAGGAAAATGGAGATAGTGCAAAGACACGAGGAGTTGTAGTAGCTTACGACTCTCGTCACAAATCACCTGAATTTGCATTAGAAGTAGCAAAAGTATTAGGGCACCATGGAATTAAAACGTATATTTTTGAAGAGTTGCGTCCTACGCCTGAGCTGTCTTTTGCCGTTCGTTATCTAAATGCATTTGCAGGCATCGTGATTACAGCCAGTCATAACCCTCCAGAATATAACGGATATAAAGTGTACGGAGAAGATGGAGGACAGCTTCCGCCTGCTGCTGCAGATACTATTATTTCTTATGTAAATGCAGTGGAAAACGAGTTATTGATACCAGTAAAAGCAGAACAAGAACTTCTTGCTAGTGAATTATTGACGTATATTGGCGACGAAGTTGATGCAGCTTATACGGAACAATTGAAAACAATTCAGTTGAATCGTGAAGTTGTAGAGCAAGCGGGAAAAGATTTGAAAATTGTTTTTACACCTCTACATGGTACTGCCAATAAGCCTGTTCGTGACGGATTAAAAGCATTTGGTTTTACAAATGTTACGGTTGTAAAGGAACAAGAGCTTCCGGACCCTAACTTCTCAACCGTTAAATCGCCTAACCCTGAAGAGCATGCAGCTTTCGAATTAGCTATTCAATATGGCAAAGAAATTGATGCTGATATTCTAATGGGAACAGATCCAGATGCTGATCGCTTAGGTGTGGCAGTAAAGAATGAAAATGGTGAATATGTAGTACTTACAGGAAACCAAATGGGTGCTTTAATGCTTCACTATTTGTTAACACAAAAGCAAAAACAAAACATTCTTCCAGCAAATGGAGTGGTGGTCAAAACCATTGTAACATCTGAAATTGGCCGTGCTATTGCTACTAGCTTTGAATTAGAAACAATTGATACATTAACAGGTTTTAAATTTATTGGTGAAAAAATTAATGAATTTGAACAGACAAAAGAGTATCAATTCCAATTTGGCTACGAAGAAAGCTATGGATATTTAATCGGGGACTTTGTCCGTGATAAAGATGCTGTCCAGTCAGCAGTTTTTGCAGCTGAAGTTGCAGCATATTATAAAGCACAAGGAAAATCATTGTATGAAGGTTTAGTAGAAATCTTTGAGACATATGGATTTTATAAAGAATCCCTGCAGTCTTTAACATTAAAAGGAAAAGATGGTTCAGAACAGATTGCTAGTATTTTAACTGAGTTTCGTCTTAACCCTCCAACACAAGTTGCTAATTTAAAAGTAATTACTGTTGAGGATTATCTTATTAGTAAAAGAACAAACATGGTAAATCAAGCTGCTGAAGCCATTCAGCTGCCAAAGTCAAATGTACTTAAATACCATTTGGAAGATGGCTCTTGGTTTACCATTCGCCCTTCTGGGACGGAGCCAAAAGCAAAGTTCTATTTCGGTGTAAAGAAAGATTCTTTAAAAGAAAGTGAAAAAGCTCTAAAAATATTAGAAGAAAAAGTAATGGAAAGTGTAAACAATCTTTTATCGACACCGATATAAAAGAAACAAGTAGTAAAATAATGACTATATTGACGAAAGCATATAGTAATTGTATATTTTGTCAAGTATAATGAAAGGTATGTCTATGTTACTACAAGCTATTACGTTCGGAGGTCAATCATGGAAGAAACAATTAGTTTGCGAGATTTGTTTCAAGTATTGCGTAAGCGTTTATGGCTTATTGCATTAATAGCAATTATCGCAGCAACCATTAGTGCAGTTATTAGCTTTTTTGTATTAACACCCGTATATCAAACAAGCACACAAATCCTTGTGAATCAGGCTAAGTCAGAGCAGCAATTGTACGAGGTAGGAGCCGTGCAAACGAATGTACAATTAATTAATACGTACAATGATATTATTAAGAGTCCTGCTATTTTAGATACAGTTATTGAAAAACTAAAATTAGATAGCTCAGCTAAATCTTTAAGTGGGCAAATTCAAGTAACTAGCGCTGAAAATTCGCAGGTTGCTCTAATTACCGTTCAAGATACAAATGCAAAGCGTGCAACGGAAATTGCTAATACAACAGCATCTGTTTTTCAACAAAAAGTTCCTAAGATTATGAATATGAACATTGATAATGTGAGTATTCTATCCAAGGCAGATCTTGCAGCGAGTAAAAATCCTGTTAAACCCCAGCCTGTCTTAAATATTGCAATTGCGTTGGTGGTAGGTTTAGTGGTAGGTATCGGATTATCGTTCTTATTGGAATACTTAGATAATACGGTTAAAACAGAGCAAGATATTGAAAATATTCTAGAGCTTCCAGTAATGGGCGTCATTACAAATATTAAGGATGTACCTAAGGCAACAAACGTACAGCGTCCTGATGTGAAAGCGCGCGTACCGCAAAGAGGTGAGACATTTGGCTCGTAAAGGAAAAGAAAATAAAAATGATAAAATGCTGACATTAAAGCGAAGGCTTCTGGCGCATAACAGCCCGAAAGATCCGATTGCTGAACAGTATCGTACAATTCGTACAAATATTCAATTTTCAGGTGTGGATCAGGATATTAAATCATTGCTTCTAACTTCAAGTGGAACAGCTGAAGGCAAATCAACAACGGCTTCAAATTTAGCAGCTGTTTATGCTCAGCAGAGCTTAAAGGTATTATTAGTAGATGCGGATTTACGCAAGCCAACTGCTCATTACACATTTCGTCTAGAAAACCACAGTGGTCTTACAAACGTTCTAACAAGACAGTCTAGTTTGGGACAAGCGGTCCAAGAGACGGAAGTTAGTAACCTTTATGTGTTAACAAGTGGGCCCGTTCCACCAAATCCGTCTGAGCTTCTTGCCTCTTCTCAAATGAAAGAGCTGTTGAAAGAAATGAAGCAGCAGTTTGATATGATTATTTTTGATACGCCGCCTATTTTAGCAGTTGCGGACGCTCAAATTTTAGCCAATCAAGTAGATGCTTCTATTTTAGTGGTAAGCAGTGGAAAAACAGAAAAAGAAGCGGCTGTAAAAGCAAAAGAATTGTTAGTTCATGCAAAGTCAAAGCTGCTTGGTGCAGTTTTCAACAATCGTAAGGTAGACAGTGGAAGCTACTACTATTATTATTATGGAAGTAATTAATTATTCTGTTATGCTTTAGATTTTGCTTATATGTAACAAGACCTCGAAACTTTAATAGTTTCGAGGTTTTGTTTATATATGAATCTAGCAAATGAAATTTTTAGAATATGAAAAATTTAACAAAAAACACATAGAAATAAAGAAAAAAATACGCAACTATAACACTACTTTAATTAGGTCTTAAGATAGGGTGTTGGAAAGGAGGATAATAGATGATTGATTTACATTGTCACATTCTACCGGGTATAGATGATGGCGCCTTAAACGAAGAAATTAGTTTGAAAATGGCCCAAAAAGCCGTTTCAGAAGGTATTCATACAATCGTAGCTACACCTCATCATCAGAATGGGCGCTACCTTAATGAGAAGAAAGATATCGTACAATACGTACAGAAATTAAATGAGCTATTGAAGCAGGAAAAGCTTCCACTAACAATTTTACCTGGACAGGAAATACGGCTTTACGGTGAGCTTCTTGATGATTATCAAGAAGGGAAAATTTTGACGTTAAATGATACAGGGAAATATTTATTTATAGAATTTCCATCGAGTCAGGTGCCGCATTATGCAGAGCAATTGTTGTTTGAAGTTCAATCAAAAGGGCTGATTCCAATTATTGTGCATCCTGAAAGAAATAGCCGTTTGCTCGAGGAGCCCGATCTGCTGTATAAATTTATAACGAACGGAGCGCTTGCTCAAGTAACAGCTGGAAGCGTGACGGGGCGTTTTGGGAAAAAAATTAAAAAGTTTTCTCATCAGTTAATCCAAGCAAATCTCGTGCACTTTGTATCCTCTGATGCCCATAATCTTGAAGGCCGCTCGTTTTATATGAGAGAAGCTTTAGAAGTCATACAAAGGGAGCATGGACAGGATACAGTATATTCGTTTCTAGAAAATGCTCAGTATGTGATACAGGGGCAAATGTGCTACAAAGAGCCCCCAGAGATGGTGAAAAAGAAAAAGTTTTTAGGCATTTTTTAAAGTGCTTTATTTATACTAAACTACGTATTAAAAAGGAGAAATGAACATGCAAAAAGTTAAAAAGGCCATTATTCCAGCAGCAGGATTAGGAACTCGTTTTTTACCAGCAACAAAAGCTATGCCAAAAGAAATGCTTCCAATCGTGGATAAACCAACGATTCAATATATTATCGAAGAGGCAATTGAATCAGGAATTGAAGATATTATTATTGTAACGGGTAAAGGCAAGCGTGCGATTGAAGATCATTTTGACAATGCACCTGAGCTAGAGCAAAACTTAGCTGAAAAAGGAAAATTTGAGCTGCTAGAGAAAGTTCGTCAATCTTCAAACGTAGAAATTCACTACATTCGCCAAAAAGATCCAAAAGGATTAGGACATGCAGTTTGGTGTGCGCGTAACTTTATTGGCAACGAGCCTTTTGCTGTATTACTAGGAGATGATATTGTACAAGCAGAGACGCCAGGATTACGTCAGTTGATGGATGAGTATGAACAAACGTTATCATCTGTTATTGGTGTTCAAACTGTTGCTGATAATGAAACGCATCGCTATGGTATTATTGATCCAACTTCAAGTAAGGGCCGCCGTTACCAGGTTAATTCGTTTGTTGAAAAGCCAGCGCCAGGGACTGCTCCTTCTAATCTAGCAATTATGGGCCGCTATGTGTTTACATCGGAAATCTTTAAGTTCTTAGAAGAGCAGGAAGTAGGAGCGGGCGGTGAAATTCAATTAACAGATGCGATTCAAAAGCTAAATGAAATTCAACGCGTATTTGCCTACGATTTTGAAGGAAAACGTTATGACGTAGGGGAAAAGTTAGGCTTTATTCAAACATCTTTAGAATTTGCTCTTCAGCACGAAGATCTACGTGAAAATCTTCTTGTATTTATGGAAGAGTTGCTGAAGCAAGAAAAAGTGCGTGTATAACACTCATTTTCAATAAAAAAAGTGATGAAGTTTCCTTCATCACTTTTTTTATTAGTTAATATTCAAATGCTGTTTTAACTTGCTTGAGAGCGCTTCGCGCGTAGCATCTGATACGGTATAGTAGTAAATGCCATTGATTTTTTCACCTTTACCATCTACTTGCAGCTGCTCTACATTATGACGTGCATCCTTGTAATTAGATTGAATTTGTTTCATATCATCAAATGTAAGGTTTGTTCTAACATTTGTTCCAATTGTGTCTAAGATTGTACCATAATTAGCAAGAGATTGAACACTTGCTCCTTCTTCAATAACTCCTTCAATAATTTGACGCTGACGCATTTGACGTCCAAAGTCTCCTCGAGGATCTTGTTTACGCATACGTGAGTAAGCAAGAGCTTCTTTTCCATTAAGCGTAAGGTTTCCTTTTTTAAAGCTGTATCCGTCATAATTAAAGTTCAGGTCGTTGTTAACCGTAACTCCTCCAACCGCATCTACGATGTCTTTAAAGCTTTCCATATTAACCTGGACGTAATAATCTACAGGCACGTCTAAGAATTTTTCTACCGTATTAACAGCCATATCTACGCCTCCAAATGCATAGGCGTGGTTAATTTTATCGGTAGTTCCTTTTCCTACAATTTCTGTACGCGTATCACGAGGAATACTAACCATTTTCATCGATTGATCTTTTGGATTCACCGTCATTAAGATTAACGAATCTGAACGGCCGCGATCTCCAGCGCGCTGATCTACTCCTAGAAGCAGAATAGAGATGGGATCTCGGTTACTAAATGAGACTTTTTCCGAGCGTTTTTCTGAAACATCACGGTTTAACGGCTCGTGCGTTTGTGTAAAAGTCTTTTCAACCGAATGCCAAATGCTGTAGGCATAAGCTCCTACTCCAAGAATTAGTACTAAAATAATGGCCATTGTAATTTTTAAAGCGCGTCTTTTCTTCGGTTTTCTTCTTTTACGTCGTCGAGTTTGAGGCTCTGTCATAATCAGTTTCTCTTCCTTTGCTTAATATATTGATAAAACAAATGAACTACTTATGTACTTCATTAATTCTTATCTGTTTTTTATACATAACAGCAAGTCTACAAAAATATGACATATTGACTTATTTTTATCCACTTATTCTCAAATTATATTATAATAAAAGCAAAAAAGAAAGATATAGTAGAGGAGACAATTTATGAAAATAGGGGTCAATATTCTAGCGTTACTTTTGCTTATAGCATCTTTAGTAGCAGGAAAAATGTATTGGAATCATCAGGCTTCCGAACAGTCAGCATTAAGACCAACGAAAATAGAAGATTCACGTTACACAGAAGGTCAAGACGTTTCGTGGAAGCAATATGCGCAAAACCTTCCTAAATCGGTAACAGAAAAAATAGAGCAAGCTGAAAAAGCACAAAAACCTATCAAGCTAGTAATTGTAGGCTCTGCTCCTAAAGAGAAGGTAGATAAGACCTGGGGAGCTTTGCTGAAGGAAAACTTACAAAGTACATACGGTGAAGATTTGATAACTACACAAATATATGAGTATACAGATATGACAACGCTGGAATTTGTAAAAAATGAAGCTTACAAACAAATCTTAAATGAAAAACCGGACGTTTTGTTGTTTGAGCCGTTTCTGTTAAATGATAACGGAGTAGTAGGAATTAATAATACGCTAGAAAATATTACTGTAATTATGAGCCGTTTAAAAAAGCATAATAGTGAACTCGTTACGATTCTACAGCCATCAGCACCTGTATATAAAGCAGAAAATTATCCAAATGATGTAAAGGCATTAGAGAAATTTTCTAAAGAAAATGGATACGAGTATCTTGATCATTGGAATGCATGGCCTGACTACCGTTCTAAAGATATTTTAACATTTTTAGCGAAAACTCCTGGTCAGCCTAATGCCGATGGAGAAAAACTATGGGCAAACTATTTGGAAACGTATTTTACTAATTCATCATCAGAGTTATAAGAACAAGCAGGTTACCTCTTCGGCTAATCTGTTTGGATTTTTATAGATATAATGAACTAAAAATGATGATATTGTGCATCTTAAGACGGAAATATAGTTTTTAATACTCTAAACATGTACATAAGAAGGTGTTTTTCTGTATGTGGAAAAGCTCATTCGGCGTATATGCTATAATATAATTTATGGAATATTACCCACAAATTGAGACATAGAAAGAGGAGACAAACAAATGATTGACTTACATACATTTTGCCGGAGATGGAAAATGGACCTAAGAGTCAAGGTGAACTTTTGCAGATGGCAGATACATTGGTGAAGCACGGAATAACAAAAGTTATTGCGACGCCTAAATATAAAGAACTTGCTTCAAGCTGTACATCAGCGGTAGACCTTGCAAATAAGTATCTACGAAAAGCCTCACTTTCATTAACCATCTTACCAGGGCAAAAAGTAACTGCCTCCAATCATATGACTTTGTTTCATCAGAATTTCTATAGGATGACTATAAATGTAAATGAAAAATATATTTTTTTGGAAACTCCACAGTATATGGAAAATAAAGTTATGGAAAATATTTCATATGAGCTGCAGTTAAAGGGAGTTGTGCCTGTTTTAAATGAACCTGAATGCCATTCGTTATTTATAGGTAATCCGGCGAATTTATACACGCTTGTAAAAAATGGGGCAGTCGTTCAGCTATCTTCACAAAGTATGTTAGGAGGCAACGGCAGTAAAGCTAAAAGAGCAGCCTATCAATTCATTTATCACGGACTAGCACATGTTATTGCATCAGGTGTAAATCGTGAAAACTATCAGCAGTACGGGCTGCAAAAAGCTTATTCAGCAGTTTCTAAAAAATACGGCAACAGCAAGCTTTATCATTTCATGGAAAATGCTGAAGCCATTGCAAGCGGGAAGGCTGTCTATAAACAAGAGCCTGAACACATCAAAAAAACAAAATTCCTAGGAATCTTTTAAACTTTCCTTTTATACCCTGATTAACATTCGTTTAATTAGGAGAGGGATCAGTTGTGAAAGACTTAGTTATTCAATATTGGTATGCTTTAGCGGATTTACGTAAGAAGGATAAGAAGTTAAAAAACGTCACATTAGTAATGTTGAGCAGTTAGCCACTCTTATTGATGATATACCAGCTATTAAATCAGAGCGAAGTTTATACAGTAGCATGATAACAGATATGTTTTTTGAAATTGATTGGATGGGGATCTATGAGAGGTGCAGAAAATCTTGTTGCTTATCAACACGAAATTAGCATAGATCCAAACTGCTTTTTACATATGCAAAGTATAGAAGTTGAAAGTGGGACTGATAAAGAGATTCAAATTCTTGAAGACAAGGTATTAGACTTGCTTTGGTTTTTGACTAAAATAGAAAAAACGGTATGTATGATGGCGAATGGATACGGCTATAGTGTAGAAGAAATCGCGGAGTATACAAAGATGGCAAGCGGAACAATTAAGAGCATATTGGACAGATCTGAAAAAAACAGGAAAAATTTAAAAAGTGAGGATTTTTAAGCTTAAAATGTTTCATTTCGTATACATTTTGTAACCCCAAAATCACCTATATATATAAACTAGTTTTTCAATAACTGATTCCCTCAACAGACAAGGTTAAACAAAGCGCTTCGCTATTTGTAGTGAAGCGCTTTGTTATTTGTTGGAATAAGCCCAGACAAAGATTCCCATAATATAATAAGCAACATAACTAGCGTAATTATATAATTAGCCCTTATTCAAAAGTAATTGTCGAAGCATTAAATTTACATTATCTGTGTTTAGTTTTCTCAATACTGCAGCATCTCTTTTCTTATAGTAGTATTTACTGCTAGTGAGAGATCTGTATAAATGAACATTTATAAGGGTCAACGGTTTATATACTTTACGTACTGAATAAGCAATAGGCATACAATTCCTCCATCAAATATTTTATTGTATAATATTACATTTTTAATATTAAATGGTTAATAGGTAGGAAGTTCTGTTAATTTATGATAAATTATGCTAAATTAAACTGATTTTCTTGTTATATGTGGTTGTTATAGTCTTTTTTATTCATAATATTTACATAAATGTGAGAAAAATAGTTTATTTAACAGCAAAATAAATATGAAAAAATTTTTTTCGTTGAAACCAATGGTGTACAAACATCAATAACGGCTTTTTCCCACGCTAAGAAATTTTTATTTCTAAGTTTGTCAGTTGAAGAGCAGATAGTTCATTGTGATAAATATTACAAAAAATTAATTTATTTTTCATAATTAGATCAGCAGACTTGTTTTTTTATCCTTTAAATACTAAAAAAAAGGTATTTAGTCTATTTTTGTAGAATTTATTACCTCTTATACCAATAATAAATGAGGGGGCTTTATATTGAAGTTTGAACGAGGAGCAAGTAGATTAATTGACATTATCTTAGCAATAACATTCATTATTATTTTGTTACCTATAATGCTAATTATTTTTTTATTAATTAAATTGGATTCAAGAGGACCAGTGTTATTTAAACAGCAAAGAATAGGAAAGGATGGAGAGGCCTTTCTAATTTTAAAATTTAGAACTATGATAATTAATTCTGAACAGAAATTGAAAGAAAATCCTGTTTTATATAGAAAGTACATAGAAAACAGTTATAAGTTAGATCCTTCAGAAGATCCTAGAATTACAAAATTGGGGGAGTTTTTAAGAAAGACTAGCTTAGATGAAATTCCTCAATTTTTAAATGTTTTAATAGGTGACATGTCTATTGTAGGACCTCGTCCTGTTTTATTGGATGAGTTAAAAGAATACGGAAATAAGAGAGAAATATTTTTGTCTGTTAAACCTGGTATAACTGGATATTGGCAAGTTAGTGGTCGTAGTAATATAGGATATCCAGAACGTGTTAATTTAGAATTATATTATATTGAGCGAAAAAATATTCTTTTTGACATTTCCATAATAGGAAAAACTTTTATAAGTGTATTGAAAAAAAGGGAGCTTATTAAATTTAAAATAAAGCACGAAAGGATACATTGCTAGATAGCTAATAGTGTATCTTTTTTATTGTGTAAAAAGAGGTATTTACTTGCTTAATATTTTTTCTATACGCATGCTCTAATTTTTAGAAAACAGAATTACATGTAAATTTTTTTCATTATAGGAAATCTATTTATAAATTAACCTTTTGAATAAAAAACGTTCGATAAAGTGTGTCTCGAAAAAAGAACGTTTGTAAAATCATTATATATGTTTGATATATGTTTGTGAACGTCAATAAAATAAAAATGCGTCGCTTTTGTGTGTGTTCGTAAAAGTATACTTTATTGAACACTGTTCCCTCATAGAATTAATAGAACATACTTATTTTTTACAAATTTAAATTTTATTTATTATTAAAAGGTTAAAAGAATTATATTCTTACCAATAAGTCCTCCTTCTTAAGAAAGAAAATCTAGTAGTAAATTACATAAAATTGGTATAATAGTTTCAGGAAAATGTTGCCTTCGTTTACAAAAGAAGAAGGTGCTCAGTAATCCTAACCTTCTAGGTAACATTAGTCATATATTAAGGGGGAATTATAGTTGAGGAGAACGTTGTTAAAGAAGAGTTTAATTTCCATGGTATGTGTTTTAACTTTCTGTTCCGTATTATTCCTAAATAATACGGGGGTTGTGTTTGCAGCGGGTTATATGTCAATTTCTCCTACATTTGGTGGGGGTAATAGGGATTTAACTGTAAAGGGGGAATGGTCTGCTACCGAAGATGAAGGAAAAGTTTTTTTTGATATAAATGGTAATGGGCAATTGGATAGTGATGAACCTAGTCAAATTATGCAAGCAGCCTCCTATTGTGGGAGATGGGCAGAGAATCCATGTGTTACGGCTACACTAAAAGTACCTGATGTCCAAGTAGGAACATATAATGTTCTATATGTATCCTCATCAGGAAATATAGATGCTACACCAGCTCAATATAGAGTTTTAGATCCTGTTTTAGTCTCTTCTTTTAAAGAAGGAGGAATTAATGAGGAGATAAACATTACGGCTAAATATCTTCCTGTAGGAGAGCAGGGGACGGTCTATTTCGACAGTAATAATAATAATCAGTTGGATGAAGGTGAATCGTCACAAAGTCTACAAGTAGGCGATACAGGTTCTGCTGAAGTTAAGTTGAAATCAGCTAATGTGAAACCAGGAAAATATAATATTAGGTATATATCTTCGTCTAGAAAGATCTATATGGATCCAGTTCAATACGATGTAATAGCTGCGTCTTTGCAGAATTATAGTAATCCCAGTGGAGTTAACACTAGTATAAATATTATAGGGAAGAACTTACCGGGTAGTGATGAAGGTGTAATCTATTTTGATAGTAATAACAACAATGAATTAGATAATGGGGAGCCGAGCCAAAGTATAAAGACGGACAGTATAGGTAATGTAGCTACTAGTCTAAAAACACCCAATGTTGAACCGGGAACCTACAATATTAGATATGAGTCTTCCTTTGGAACAATTGAAATTAATAGCTTAACGCATCGTATTATGGCCCCTTCGATTAATAGTAGTTCGTCTGAGGGTGCAGCAGGTAAGACAGTAGCAGTAACAGGAGCATATTCAGCACCTTATACTTCTGGAACAGTCTATTTTGATAACAACAATAACGGGAGATTAGATGAAGACGAAGTGAAACAAGTTGTTTCCTCGGATAGTCAGGGGAAATTCTCTGCCCAAGTGAAAATCCCTAATATTGAACCAGGTGAATATAGTATTCGGTATGTATCGAGTTCCAATCCTGTAATTGAGAAGGTTATGAAGTTTAAGGTGATAGGGCGGACCTTAATTGCTTCTTCGGGCTCCGGAAGTATTGGTAATACAGTTTTTATCACCGGAAAGAATTTCTTTCCTTATGAAGTAGGAACGCTTTATTTCGATAGTAATAACAATGGTTCATTAGATGAAGATGAAACAAAGGTGAATTTAACTTCTGAAAAAGATGGATCATTTTATACAGGATTAATTATTCCAGACGTGGCGCCAGGTGATTATAATATTGGATTTATATCAGAAGGTAAATTAATTAAAGTGCCACCTACAACTTATAAGGTAGTGAGGCCATTATCTCCCAATGTAAACCCAGTAAGCAATAGCGATAAAGTAGTTACTGGGAAGGGAGAGCCAAACAATGATGTAACTGTAAGTTTAGATGGGAAGTTGCTAGGTAAGTCATTAACGGATAATGAAGGGAATTTCAAAGTGCAAATTGCTCCACAAGAAATAGGAGCGGTACTAATAGTTAAGACGACAGATAAGGATGGAAATGAAAGCCAAGAAGTTAAAGTATCAATCCAAGAAGATAAAACTGCTCCAGATGCACCGAAAGTTAATATGGTGAATGATCAAGACACGATGGTAACGGGGTTAGCAGAATCTGATTCGATAGTTTCAGTAAAAACAGAAAGTAAGACGTACAATGGGAATACCCAAACAGGCGGAACATTTGTTATTTCAATTGAACCTCAAAAGGCAGGAAACTTGTTAGAAGTAACGGCGAAAGATAATGCAGGGAACGAAAGCAAACCAACCGTAGTAACAGTACAGGATAAGACAGCTCCAGTTTCTCCGAAAGTAGATACTGTCAGTGATCAATCTTCAACAGTAACGGGTACAACAGAAGCTAATGCGAATATATCAGTGAAGGTAGGAACAAAGGTCATTGGAAGTGGAAATGCGGATGAAAACGGGAAATACAATGTAAAGATCTCTAAACAGAAGGCAGGAACCCCTATAGCGGTTTCGGCGAAAGATAATGAAGGAAACGAAAGCAAGCCAACCGTGGTAACAGTGCAGGACAAGACGGCTCCAGCTTCTCCGAAAGTAGGTACTATCAGTGATCAATCTATCACCGTAACGGGTACGACAGAAGCTAATGCCAGTGTATCAGTGAAAGTTGGCACTAAAACTATTGGAAGTGGAAAAGCTAACTCGAAAGGTTCTTTTAGTATTAAAATATCAAAACAGAAGGCAGGAACCAATGTATCCGTTTCAGCGAAAGATAATGCAGGAAACGAAAGCAAATCAACCGTGGTAACTGTACAAGACAAGACAGCTCCCGCTTCCCCGAAAGTAAATACTGTCAGTGATCAATCCAAAACAGTAACGGGCACGGCAGAAGCTAATGCTAGTGTATCGGTCAAAGTAGGAACAAAAGTTATTGGGAGTGGGAAAGTAGATAAAAATGGGAAATACAGCGTGAAAATCTCTAAACAAAAGGCTGGCGTAAAGGTCGCTGTATCAGCGAAAGATAATGCGGAGAACGAAAGCAAACCAACCGTGGTAACGGTACAGGATAAAACTGCACCAGTTCCTCCAAAAGTAAATAACATTTCTGTTCGATCTACAACGGTAACAGGTACAACAGAAGCTAATGCAAGTGTATCGGTGAAGGTCGGTACTAAAACCATCGGGAGCGGAAAAGCTAATTCAAAAGGTGCCTTTAGTATTAAAATATCAAAGCAGAAGGCAGGAACAAAAGTAACGATTATAGCTAAAGATAATGCAGGCAATGAAAGTAAAAGTACAAAGACTGTAAGCAAATGATATTATGTTTGTATGTAATTGAATGCTATATAAAGTAACAATATATAAGCAATAAATGATAACCGCTCATCCATTAGGATGAGTGGTTTTTTGTTCTTTGTCTACGTGATAACAGTTAGGCACTATTCATCCTTTTTAGTGCGTTTAGAGAACACTGGTTTCAAGTCGAGAGAGAATAATTTAACTCGTAAATAGTTATAGGAGGTAGGTGCAAATGTGATATGGCTAGACCTAGAAACCCTAATCGTGATAAGGCAAAAGAGATATGGCTAAATGACAAGGATATTAAGCTTAAAGACTTAGCTAATCAGTTAGGTGAGACAAGTAATACTATTCGTAAATGGAAGTCCCAAGATAAATGGGAAGAGGATACTGAAGCTAGTAAGCCAAAGAAAAAGTCTTCTTCTAAAAAGAGCGGTGCTCCATTAGGGAACAAGAACGCTCTTAATAATCAAGGTGGAGCTCCAAAAGGTAATCAGAATGCTGTTACACATGGATTATTTTCTAAATTCCTTCCTGCAGAGACTATGGAGATCATGGAAGAAATAGACTTGCGTTCTCCCGCTGATATGATATGGGATCAAATCAAAATGTTATATGCTTCTATTCTTCGTGCTCAGCGGATTATGTATGTCACTGATCAGGATGATATGACTAAGGAGATTCGTAAAGAAAAAGGCGAGTTTGAAAATGATATTGATAAGGATGGGAATGTTGTCTCTCTTCCTACTCGTAGTGAGGTAGAGTATGAGATCCAATTTGCATGGGATAAACAAGCCAGCTTTATGAATGCTCAAGCAAGGTCAATGGGTACACTGAGTAATCTAATTAAAAACTTTCTTCAAATTAGCGGTCAAGACGATAAGCGCCGCTTAGAATTGGAGAAGATGCAGCAGAGCCTTGTTGTTGAGAAGGATATGCTGGATATTTCTAAGCAGAAGCTTGAGCTTGATAAACTTCGTATTATTGGTGATGAGAAAGAATATGAAGATGACGGCTTTATTGCTGCATTAAATGGTAAGACTGCTGAGGTGTGGAATGATGACGATGAAAACAAAGACAGTTGATCAGAAGTCATTTCAAACTATTTTGATGTCTAGGCCTAAGAAGCTTAAACCCGCTCCCTTTACATTTAAGCCATTTTCTAATAAGCAAATTAAAGTATTAACTTGGTGGCGTAAGGATTCGCCAGTGAAGGATAGTGACGGCATTATATGCGATGGCTCTATTCGTGCTGGTAAAACCATTGGTTCTTTAAGACGTAATATTATTACACCGCTAAAGAAAATGCTTAAATCACGTAAGTACAAGGTACGTGACCACCGCTCAGATAATATGCTATCTGTTACTAAAAACGGTGTAACTAACTTTTTCTATATATTCGGTGGTAAAGATGAAGCATCACAGGATCTTATTCAGGATATCACCTTAGCGGGTATGTTCTTTGATGAGGTAGCTTTAATGCCTGAGAGCTTTGTTAACCAAGCAACAGGTCGTTGTTCTGTAGATGGTTCAAAGTATTAGTTTAACTGTAACCCTGCTGGTCCTTATCATTGGTTTAAAACAAACTGGATTGATAGAAAAAAAGAGAAGAACTTGCTGCATGTTCATTTTACAATGAATGATAACCTATCTCTTTCAGAAGCTATCAAGAAACGTTATTACAACATGTATAGCGGCGTATTCTATAAACGGTATATCTTAGGTTTAAGGGTGCTTGCTGAAGGTGTTGTATACGATATGTTTGATAAAGACAAGCATACCGTTAAACCGCTAGAAAGAGCCTATACACAGTATTATGTATCATGCGATTATGGTACCCAAAACCCGACAACATTTGGTTTGTGGGGTCTTTGTGCTGGTGTTTGGTACAAAGTAAAGGAATATCACTATGACGGCCGGAAAAACAATAAGCAAAAGACAGATCAGGAATACTTAGAGGACTTGAGAGAGTTTATTGGAGATATAAAAGGGTTTAAAGGCGCTATAGTGGATCCACCTGCTGCCTCCTTTATTGCTTTGTTGAAAAAGAATCGCATTAAGGTTATTAAAGCAAAGAATGATGTAATTGAGGGTATTCGCAATGTAGCAAATGCCTTAGGTTTGCCATTTCAAAGGGATCTAACCGTTTAAGGGATGGGGAGTTTAAAAATAATGATGCTTTACTTGATTGGAATATAGTAAGAGGCGTTCCTATTATTGACACTACAGTTTATAACAGTGGACAAAGTTCTTTGAAGTTTGTATCCCCAGATACTAAAGGTATAGTGATAAATAAAGAATTTGCTTGTTCTCCTAATGAACTGGTAACAACTACACTCTTTGTGAAAACAGAAAACTTAGCGATTAATGCAAAAAACTTTTATATACAAAGACTTTATTTAGACGCAAATGGAAATGTTCTATTAGATATGACCAAAATTTTTTCTGAGGATATAGATTGGAGATTGTGTATCTTTCAGGGCAACAAACCAGCACCTCCTGGAACTGAAAAGTTTCAGTTACGACTTAGTACAGGTCTATGGAATACCGATTGTAGTGCGTGGGTAGATGATGTTTATATAACAAAGAATTAAGGAAATAGGTTGGATAAAAACTCGGAAGTATCAATTAGACATCTATTAATATTGACGACTTATTTTTTTGAAATAGTATGAAATATAACTTTAATAGATAGAAACGTATGTAAAAGGGCTGAAATTAGCCCTCTTTTAATTTTATAAAAGACCTGCGGTATTATGTCAATTGAAAAATAAAAGAATCTAAAGTTATCAAAGGGCATTTTACTTAAAAAAAGCATCACGAAACTAGACCAGTAACTAATGTAATTTACTGGAAATAATTTGAAAGGTAGCGATGACAAGTTTTATGTCATATTTTCACGCACCTTTCTGGCGTAAAGAGTTGGTGACTGCGTAGTAGCGCATCCACCAATCGCACAAATTTTCTTGCGGTTAGAACGAGTGCACGTTTGTGTTGATGTTTTGGTACTTCATTATATTTTTTTATGTAATATTCTTGATAGTCTGATACATGCCTTCTTACTGAGTTGGCGGCTTCAACTAAGTAATAACGCAAGTAGTGATTACCAGTGCGAGATAATGAAGTATCTTCAGCTGTAAAACGACCAGATTGATGTTTCCTCCAGTATATTCCGGCGTATTTAGCGATTTTGGTTTCATCTTCAAATCTTTCGATTTGACCAATTTCAGCGATGATACCGGCAGCGAATACAGGACCCACTCCAGGAATGGATTCAAGTGTTTGTGTTAATCCAGCCATAATTTTCTTAATAGACTTTTCTAATTCCTTGATTTGCTGTTGAAACGTACGAATAACTGTGATTGATGTACCTAAAATGACATCTATGGAATCTTCGACTACCTTATCCAAACGATAAGAAGCTTTTACAGCTCTTTGAATGGACGATGCTATACATCTTGGATCACCAAAGCGATTTTTGCCTTTTTCCTATAGGAACTCAGCGAGTTCTTCTAAAGGCATATTGGCGAGTTCCTCTAAACTGAATTTCTCGAGAAATAGTTCCATCATAGCGTTGCCAAATACAGAAGAATCTACTTCTTGTGAAAATGTATTACATTTAAAACTTAGATGTTGAAGAAAGTGCTGCTTTTCTTTTGTTAACATCTTTACGAGTTGATAGCGAGTTCTTGTTAATTGCTGCAGCGCCACGTATTGGCTCTCTTTCACGATTGACATTTGATTACGTCCAAATCGTAAATAATCGGCAATGACAAAGGCATCAAGCTCATTTGTTTTATCCATATCAGAATAGCTTTTCTTAAAGTTTGCGATTTGCTTAGGGTTTAGGAGAAATACCTTTGCTCCAAAGCGCTGTAAGTCTGTATCGTGATGAAGAAACATAGAAGGATGAAAGCTGTAAACAGATGTTGATTCTAGGCCTATTTTAAGCATTTCTACCTCTTTACCAGTGACACACTGTAATAATTTTTCTTTTAGTGTGGTAGCTCCTGGTAAGTCATTACTGACCGAAAAAGCATCTATTTTGTCTCCTTCTTCATTCAAAAAGCAAACTTTCATATCAAACGAACTTACATCTAGACCAACAAATAATCTCACGTAAGAGACCTCCTTTCGATTTAGAATCATTTTCTTGGACGTCTCGAGATATCTCTAGTGTGTACGCCGACCAACAACCTCGTGTATAAGAGCTTATCCTGAATCGAAAGCCGCCCTAGAGCCACTATCATCTAGGTTCGAGGGTCAGGTTGCTCAGCCTGCGAGTAGGATGTCCCGCGCGTTCACTGAGAAACACTCTTTATAATGTGGTAGATCCACAGGGGCGAGAAGAATTGTCCCAAATGATCCTAAGATCATTATCTAGAAATATCTTGAGACGTCCAAGCGTTTTATTTAAATGGCTCTCATTGTAGAGAAAGTCTAAGCTTGAAATAGAGCTTAAATATAATATACGAGGGGTGAGGGAGATGTCACAAACCGTGGAGGGACAAACAATGGAAGCACCACAAAATATCGTAACCGAATTGAAAGCGAAAATTGAATCAATAAGTGTTAGGCTTTATGCGGTTGAAAGGAAATCAGACTTACAAGATCAACAAATCTTTATGTTAAATGAAAAATTAAGCAAAATTGAGGATAATACTACATGGATTAAGCGAACTATCACGGGTGGGATTATTACAGCGATTTGTACCGGAGTAATTGGCGGTGCAATCGCTATTTTTTATACCGTTCTACAAAATTAGGAGGTAGTTGAAAATGAAAAAGGATGTATTCACGCTGTTAGGAGGGTTCTTAACAGCTCTTTTGTTTTTCTTTGGAACAATCGGTGTATCATTTGATTGGTTTACCACAGAAAGTATCAATGCATTTGTAATTCTTGTGTCAGCATTTGCAGCTCTTGCAGTCAATGCATATGCAGTGTGGAAGAATACACACTTTACCCAAGGACTTAAAGCTTGGCTAAGAAAAAGAGACGCTAAAAAACAAAATAAGTAAAACTCAGCGACTCTTTATGGGTGGCTTTTTTATATAAAAAAATTGAGAGGAAGATGAGAATGTATGCATTTCAAAAGTTGCCACAGTTAGTTGATAAACGAGGTAAATTAGTTCATAAGGGTGAGTACGCAAAACGAAAAAATGGTGTAGATTCTATTGCAACTCGTTGTTGGCATCATTCTTTAACCAAATTGTTAGCTGGTGGATCTAGAATTGAATCTTTTGCTGATTTTCATGTTAACACAAACGGTTGGCCAGAAATTGCTTATGCTTTAATTATTGATCCAAAGCATAAAATTGATGGGAAAGCAGCTATTTATTATTGCATAGATATTTCTGTAGCTATCATGTTGGTAACAGTAACACTATTGGTTTAGGTATTTGTGTTATTGGCGATTATCGCACTGATCAACTAGATGCTTCTACGATTAAATCTATTCAAGACTTGCATGCATCCTTAATCAAAGATGGCATTGGTAAATATGACAAAGCACACAACGAAATGCCAGGGTACAGCTGGAAAGCTTGCTGTGTGTATGATTACAAAAAAGCATTTAAAGATACAGCAATTATCACCCTTCCTGTGAAAGGGCAAAAGCCAGCAGCAGTTCCAGGCCTATACACAGTTCAAGAAGGAGATACATTCTGGTCCATTGCTTTAAAAGACGGAAAAGAAGGTATTACCGTTAATGATTTAATCGCAGCTAATCCAGATGTAAAACCATCACAGTTGAAAGTAGGTCAAACAATTAAGTTTGGTACCGCAAAAAACACGTATACACCAACGCCTGAAGCGCCTAAAAAAGAGCAGTCAGCATACAAGTATCCTTTACCTTCTGGGGTGCTTAGAACAGGTTCAACAGATAAACCAGCAATTGAACAACTTCAAAATGCTTTAAATGCAGTTAACTTTAAATGTGGTACACCTGATGGCATTTATGGAGCTAAGACAAAGGGTGCTGTGACACGTTTTCAAAAGGTTTACTTACCGTATGAAGTTGACGGAACATATGGGCCTAATACGAAAGATAAACTACAAGCTGTCTTGAAATCTAAAGGATATTAATTAAATCCCTTAGCCCTTGCTCTTCGGAGTAGGAGCTAAGGTTTTTTTTTATTGCTATATTATTCTTTTTTTATTTACATCTGTTTCCAATAGTCTTATATTTGAAGTTGTTATAAATTTTAAGGAGGAAGAAGATGGAGAAAGTAGTAAAAAGAGATTTGAGAATTGATATCTTACGTTGCATCGCCATTGTTGCGATTATCTTGGCCCACAGTGAACCAAGCGGATTGATATTTCAATTGAGGAATTTTGATGTAATATTAATGGTCTTATTATTAGGTACTTCATTTTATTTAAGTAACACAAAAAAGAAACAAACTGTAAGTTATCCAGTTTATTTAGGTAAGAGGTTTAAAAGATTAATTGTTCCTACGTGGATTTTCCTAACTGTATTTTTTGTCTTATTCTACATTATTTCACTCATAGAAGGATCTAAGTACTATTTTAACTTTAACGATGTATTTATGTCATATTCAATGTTTGATGAAAGCAAAGGCATTGGGTACGTATGGATTATGAAAGTATTCTTTTTAATTGCTCTAGTAAGTCCTTTCTTACTAAAGTTAAATCAAAAATTTGAATCAAACACAAAATATTTTCTTATATTAATCAGTAGCTATGTAGGTTATGCGCTATTACAGTTATTAAATCCAATTTTAACAGGATCATTCCAAGTATTTTTTGAGAATTTTATTTTGTATGGTATTGGTTATGGACTAGTAGCAGCGTTTGGAATGAGATTGAAGCTATTATCAAAGAAAGAGCTATATACATGGACAATTGCCTTTCTTATGATGTTCCTGTTCTTTAGTTGGCACTATCATTTCAATTCTACACAACACTATAAATATCCACCACAATTGTACTACATATCTTATGGAATGTTTGTAAGTCTGTTTCTCTATATAGCCTTAAACATTACAAGAATACAATCTTTATTTAATAACAAGTTTATTATGTTCATAGCTCAAAATTCCATATGGTTGTATTTTTGGCATATTATATTTATCTATTTGCTCAAGTTCTTCGGAGACGAGCTTTCAATGTTTAATAATAATTTTGTAACGCGATTTGCATTCATATTTGTCTGTGCTCTAGTTGTAACTTATGTCCATGATTTATTGAAGAAAAAGTTGTATCATCCTTCACGAAGAGTCAGAGTTCTAGGAAAAACTTCAGTTAAATAAAGAATTGTCATTAAAAGACCCCTACTTGCTTAAGTAGGGGCTTTTTTATTTGTTTATAATGTAAGAATGTAAGCTAGCAAATATGGAAAATCAACAAGACAAATACGCAAAGTGACTAGGGTGGAACGATTGACGGGATGGACGGAACGGGAAAACCAATTTCCAGTGTTATGTCATTGGACGGACTCCACCACGTCGATTAGGCTCATGTCGAGATAGGAAACTCTATTTCTCCGACTCTATTTGATAAAACGAATTTACAAAAAGGAGGACTATTTCCTACGTTCGACGGTGCAATAAAAACGGGAAGCCTTGTTCTTGCTAAGCCAATGTCATATAGTCCTAAGAATGTAACAACTTTTACCACTTTTATTCTATTCAGAGCGTCAACAATTGTAAAAGTCCGTTGAATTAAAATTAAAATACTTACAAAATAAAAAGCAGTATAAAAGAGCCCTTAAAAAGGCTCTTTTATACTGCTTTAGAATAAATTAGTTCTCTTTTTAGTTTCTTTTCTTTTTTAACAGCAATTTTTACATGATAGCTTCTTGCAAAAGGAACCAGGATCATTGCAATAATAAGAATGTTAGTAGGGAATGACGAGATGAAATTGTTGTAAAAGAATTCTATAGCAATTGTGTAGATGACGATATATCTAATCCCGAAAACATCAAAAGGACGATTATTAAATAATCTGACTGCTACATAGATAAAAATAGCTAAGAAAGCAAAGACACCTACAAATCCATAGTTACTTGCTACATAAATATATGTGCTATCTGTAGGTAGAGCATCAACATTAAAAACGGTTTTATCCAAACCGAATTTACCGTTAAGTCCCATCCCTACACCAAAAAACATTTGTTTAGTCGTTTTCATAGTTTCTAAAATTGCAAGATGCTGCTGAATACGAATTAGGATAGAATTGTAAGCTATGTCCGGGCTATATTTATTAACAAAGTAGTAAATGTTCATAAAATGTGTTGAAATAAAGAATGTTGTGAAAAAAATCAATGTTAAAAGAGTAGTAAGTATCAGTCGTAACTGTCTGAATAAAAACTCAATTGTTTTAATAATTAAGTAAAAGATAAGTCCTATAATAGCAGTTTTATATGTTGTGAAAAAGATTGATATTACAAATAAAGTTAATAATATCAAACGTAACCTACGACGCATTTTAAAAGCTTTTCTCGTTTCAATAGTAACAATAAACGCTAGAAGCATTAAGGTTCCAGCGGGTACAAAATAAGTTAATAGTCCAGGAGATCTAATGACGCCACCTGTTGCTACAATCTTTATTCCAGTGTCAGCACCCCATTGTTCATCTTGGAAACCAAGAAATGCCATGAATTGAGCTGGGAAATAGTGTTCAACTATAATCAAAATAGCATTAATTACAGCAAATACCATAAATATTTTATAAATCTTTTTTATGTAGCTCTCAAGCTCGTCCTTTTTTAAAATTATTAAACTATCATACGCAGCAATAATGAATAAAAATAATACTAAGTCTAATTTTAGTTGATAAAATAAAATTGTCATATTGATGTTTAGGTTCATAGTCAGAAATGCAATCGTTATAAGTGCTGTAATACAAAATAAATATAGTGTACGTATTCTTATTCTTGGTAATATAACTAATATCGCAAGACCTAAAATTCCGATAATAAAGAACTCTTTCCATAATTTCAAAATGGGATTATTTATCACAGTAGATATCCTTGCTATAACTCCAGTTAACATTGACAGTGCTATAAAGAGGAGAAGCAGCTTAGATGGTATTCGTTTTATAGCCAACAGGTAATACACTCCTTTAAATGTAATATAATTCTTTTGCACTGTTTATTATAAACTAATCCATCACCAAAAAAAGACATTTTCTTCATTTTATTGTTTATAATCTCTAAATTTAACAAAAAGCGGAACGGAAAAATATCACGGTAATCGAGGGAACATTTTCCACCATTTTGGATTTTCCAACCCTGGGGATTCAAAAGTATGGAACCGATGGGCAATGTTCCAGTTTAAAGATGAAGGTGAAATTAATGGTATTCGTGGTAACGTAGATGTGATGAAGGGTAACTTCTGCTCTTTCTTAAAGTCAGCCGGAATTAATGCAGAATTAAACCTACATGCAATAAGTAATCCAGATGCTGAAATTACGGCATTAGGACTTGTTCTTGTAAAAGTTAAGCAGTATTTAAGTGAGAACAATTGGTGGTATAAAACGAAATAACAGTAAAAGTCCCCTGCTTCTAAAGCAGGGGACTAAAATACATATGATGCGCCAAACATGTACAACTCGCATATAGTATATATGATACTACTAAAGCTTCAGAAAGTGGGATGTACATGGAAATTAGTGAAAAAGAAAATATTGCATGGTTCACAGGGTTATCTATAATAAGCTCAATCTTCATAGAAATTTATGAAGCGGAACATCTAAAGAAAGAAAATGTCTTTTCGAAAACTATTCCTAACGGTTTTGGTGTTAGTATACACTATCCTGATGACAGAATAGATACTGATTTAATAAAAGATGCAGGTTTTAAAATTGTCAGAAAGGATATTTTCTGGAGTCAAATTGAACAAGTAAAGGGAGTTTATGATTATAGTGCGACAGGTTATGATGGCCTCACAAACTCCTTAATAGAAAATGAAATACGACCATATTATATATTAGCTTATAGTAATCAATTGTATGAAAGTAATCAGTCTATTGTGACACCAGAAGGACGAGAAGCTTTTATTAATTATGTAGACAACATAACATCTAGATATAAGGGGAACGGAATTATATGGGAAATATGGAATGAGCCCAATGGACAGTATTGGCTACCTAAACCCAATTACTCTGACTATTCTACTTTAGTCAAAGAGGCATCTGAAATGATTAGAAATAACGATCCTAGTGGAACCGTTGTAGCTCCTGCATTAGCAGGACTAAGCGATGATTCTTTAGTATGGTTGGAGGAAATTTTAAAAACAGGAGTCTTAGATTATATAGATGGTGTATCTGTACATCCTTATAGAACTCAAACTCCAGAAACAGTTATAGGTGACTATACAAAATTGAGAACTCTGCTAAGTAAGTATTCTAATAAAGATATTACTATTATTTCAGGAGAGTGGGGTTATTCAACCGCTCAGGGTGCTGGCACTACTAACTTTAACGAATATACACAAGCTAATTACCTAGTTAGGATGTTTCTAATTAACTTACTTTCTAATGTACCAATTAGTATTTGGTACGGTTGGAAAAACGATGGAACAGACCTCAGCAATAGAGATCAAAATTACGGGCTAGTACAGAACGATGTGAAAGTAAGTAAAAAAGCATATCTTGCTGCTAATGCTTTAAATTATAATCTAAATGGTTATGAATTAAAGGAGAGAATTAATGTTGTAGACCCAAATGATTACGTTCTTCATTTTACTAATGAGAACAATAACAGTGTTATCGTTTTCTGGACATCTAAAGATACTCACCAAATCACTATTCCTTTTAACTCTACAGGAGGAAGGGTATTATCAACGTTTGGAGAAAAAATAGGCGATGTCAGTGAAGGATCGCAAATATTTTTAGAGATTATTAATAGTCCAAGATATGTTGTATTTACACCCGAATAAGATTGTATATTTAAGAAAAGCCTTCTAGTTTACACAGCTAGAAGGCTTTTCTTTTATTGAAATACAGCTTGTAGTTTTAATTTTTCATCCCCAGTTATACAATTTACAGTACAAGCATGTTCTAGGATAAACTTTAAATCAATTCCTTTCTGTAGTTTCTCCGCTGGATAATTACTTTTTTCAATGATGTGACCTAATAGATGTAATTCTCTCTCTGTTTTCACATTTGTTTCCCCTTTTTAGTGGTATATTTGTCTGCTCACTATAAACTACGTAAGCGTCCCATATTTTAAGGCCCAATTTTCACTGTAAAATGAAAAAAATCAAATTTTTTTCATATTTTTCTCGACAGTATAAATCATAAACAGTTTATATCTTATAAATTATAAACAGTTTATACCTCAAAAACCCAAAATCGAGGGAACATTTTCATTTTTTGCAAAAAAAATAAAAACTCCCATTTATAGAGAGTTTTTTATATATCAAAAAAATCATCAGTTTTCAAATTAGGATCTAATTGACGTAAAGCTTTCATGATCTTTTTGATAGTTGCTACAGATGGAGTATAGCTAGGATCATTGCAGACTTTGCTAATCGTGTTACGTCCAACCTTGGAAGCTGCCATTAAGTCCTCTTGTGTATATCCTTTTCGGTCAATAAATCTACCTACCTTAGATCGTTTTTTGCCAAATCCCCACATGCGGGACACCTTCCTTTCTATCCCATAGGCTTGACTAACTTTCACAGTTTTATACACATAGACATCCCTTTCCAGGAAACTTTTTTAGAAGAAAACGAAAATATTTTAAATAGTTGGTTATAAGGGACATTCCGTGCTTAATACCCTTTACTATACTCATTAAAAATTCCTGAAAAACAAGTATAGCTCATCCTCTTTATATTCTCGTTTAAGCGCCCTTTTCATTTCCCTATGGTTTTATATTCAAGGAATTGAAAAACAGCGGCACATCAAGAATAAATCTATGAAAATACCATGCTGTTTTCGGTGAACTATCCTAAAGGATATTAAGGAAAAGGGGTGTGTTGATGTTTGAAATAGTTTCTTCAGTAGCAATGGGTGGTGTTTTACTTTTCACTAGTCTAAAAAAAGGTAGCTTAACTTCTACAAATGATCATGAAAAGATTAAGCAAATTTGTTCTAATTGCGGATTATACAACAAAGCCAATGGGAAGAGACAAGAAATTGTTATTCAGCGTAAAAAGCGGCACAAAGATCATACAGAGTATGTCTATAAAATCCCGCTAGGGATGTCATTCTAAGATTTCCAAGATTTCCAAGATAAAGCCCATGTTATCCAAGATGGCTTAAATAACAAGAAGGAAGTTCTAGATATTAACTTTACTGATATTAAGCAAATTCGACTTAATAAGGACCTCATACACCAAATTAAGATACTCCTCTCTAAAAAGAAAAAAATACGTAAAGAAGTCATGATGTCCTTTGATGGTGCGTTACGCATTAAGGTGTATGGACAGAACCTAATTGATTTTTTCGGATTTGATGTTGAACTTTTTGAACAAACAACTGGTTGGAAAATCTACGTAGGGGAAAGTCGTAATGGTGCTATTATTCATGATACGGAAACCGGCCATATCGTCATTGCTGGCGCTACTACATTTGGTAAATCTAACTTTCTAAAAATGTTTATCGCTAATCTTTTATATAACAAACCAGATGATACAAAGCTTACTCTTATCGATTTAAAAGGTGGTCTATCATTTGCCCGTTATTATGCTCTTAAACAATGCTCAACGTTGGCTCTAGACTTAGAGAGTTCCTTAGTGGTACTTGAGGGGATTGTGCATGAGATGAAGGAGAAGCAGGCACGTTATTTGGAACAAGGGTTTGAGAATATCAGAGAGGCTAAAGATCCTGAGTGGCATTTCATTATTGTCGATGAGGCAGCACAGCTATCTCCTGAAATGGTGGTTGGTAAGGCAGAAAAGGAACTAGGGGAAAAATGCCAGGCTCTCATGAGTAAAATACCCCAGCTTGGAGCGTCTTTGGGCTATAGACTCGTGTTTGCGATCCAATACCCTTTAAAAAGCATTAAAGATCAGGATAATCTTAACAAGAGAGCTGAAGAAAGAAAAGATCGAACTTTCCCATGATATTGATAAGGATGCTAATAACATTTATCTTCCTACTATAGAGGAAACAAGTATCATATTCTGTGGAGCAGATGATTCCGCTAAAATGAAATCCATTAAAGTGAGTAAGTATCCTATTGCTTTATTATGGATTGAGGAAGCAGCAGAGATTAAGACACATGAAGAGTTAGCTAAGCTTACTTGTGAAGAATGGGTGGAGACAAGATTATCAGCTTAGCAAAAAAATATATATTTGTGTAAATATTAAAGTATTTAGTAAATATTTATAGTTTTATCATTTACTCAAAGCGAGGACGAATTAGTTATTTTTTATGTCTAATTTAATACAGAGTAATACAAATGTTGATATTAAAGGGAAACTACGTTCCTTCTTTAATAACTTGTAAAAAACATAGTTGTTTATTGTGTGATAAGTGGTAAAATTAATCATCATAATAGACAAAAGAGGTGGTTCAAATGAACCGTAAATTACAAGCATTCGATCGTTACTATATTATTTTAGCATTCTTTTTACCTATCTCTTCTTATTTACTAATTCCGTCGGTACAAGGTACAACATTTGGGTATTTGCTAACATTCCTACTCCCTGTGTTTGTTCTTTTGTACAAAAATAAACGAGGTGAATTTTATTTTGATTTCATGCGAATTATGGTAGTTTTTATTTTTATAACTATGTCAGCACAAATGGTCTTAGGATTCCGCCAGAATGTCTCCTTAGAGGGCCTACGTTTAGTTGATGAAAATTTACAACCTATAATGATGCGTTCATCTATGATTACACAATCTATTTATCTAGTGGCCTGTTTTATTTTATTCGTGTTTGTTAAAAACTTTTATAACGAAAAATGGGATAAATACATCTTTAGAGGTGCTATTCTCATATCTATATATGGACTTTATGAATTTATGTACTTCTTCATTTTTAAAGATAACGGAGATTTTATTAGTAATCGAACGTTTGGAGATGGTTCATTTAAAGGTAGTTTATTCCAAACATATACTGTAGCAGGAATGACGTTACAAAGGGTAAAGAGTTTAACAGGAGAGCCCTCTATGTTTGCTCTAACTATTCTTCCTTTTTGGATATATGCTGCCCGTTTAAAGAAAAAGTTTTTATCATTGCTTTTCTTCACACTCTTGATACTTTCTAATTCAACTACAGCCTTTCTTGGAATTGCAATATACTTTCTTCTAATAGGGAGTAAAATCTTGAAAAGTCCTATAAAAATGTATTTAGTATTTTCTTCTATGTTTATAGGTAGTTTAATTATAGGTTTTGAAAAGATATCAACTATCTTTCAGACAAACGTAGTTGAAAAGTTATCAGGACAAGATGTTTCTGGAGGGGCACGAACAGAGTTTATGCAACAACACATTGATTACTTTATGAATATGCCTTTTTTTAATAAACTGTTTGGATTAGGTTTTGGATATGTTAGGTCAACCGATTTCTTTAGCACTTTATTAGTAAATACGGGTCTCATAGGGATAACGTTATTCACTTTACTTTTTTTCTATCCAGTATTTAAGTTAGGAAAAACAGACAAAGAGGTTGGACTAAAATATTCTCTAATTGTTTTGTACATAGCGATGATGATATCTGTTCCTGAGTTTAGTTATTTATCGACTTGGCTATTTTTGGGAATATCCTATTATTACGTGAAACAACAAAAGATAGCGAGGATTAATTATGCAAAAGAACGAAAACAAAGAATAAGTATGCAGAAAGTTTCATGAAATGTTCAAAATAATAAAGTTGAGAAAATCGATATTGATTTTAGGATTAATACTAATTGTCCTTCTTGTAATTTATCTTAATAATAAGAAGGATTATCCAGTAGATATTAATGAGCAGTATAATGAAATTCCTGATGGATTTGGTGTCAGTATCCACAAAGGTATAAAAGATTCTGATATACAAGCCGTTGCAGATGCTGGATTTCGATGGGCCAGAATAGATATTTTTTGGTCAGATGTAGAAAAAGTAAAAGGGAAATACGATTTTGAAAGTTCTGGTTACGATAAATTAAATTCAGCCCTTAAAAAAAAGGGTATTAGGCCTTATTATATTCTAGATTATGAAAATCCTATTTATCAAAAAAACAGGTCGATTACTACAAATGAAGGAAGAGAGGCTTTTGCTAAATACGTAGAAGCTACAGTAGAACGATATGGTAATCAAAATGGAATTTGGGAAATATGGAATGAACCAAATACTCAAACCTTTTGGAACGAGCAGCCTAGTGAACGAGACTACGCTCGCTTAGTGAAAAAGGTAGCACCAATTATTAAAGATAAAGATAAAAGTTCTATCACTGTAGCTCCTGCACTTGCAGGAGTAAGTGAAGAGGCTTTGATATGGTTGGAAAAAGTTCTAGGTCAAAATGTCTTACCTTATATTGACGCTGTTTCTGTACACCCCTATCAATATGACAATCCAGAAACTGTTATTAAGCGATATTCAAGATTGAAACAAATGCTTAAAACATATAGCAAAAAAGATATCCCTATTATATCAGGAGAGTGGGGATATTCATTAGCCAATACTGATAAACAAAAGCCCATTACAGAAATGCAACAAGCTGAGTATATAGCAAGAATGCTTTTAATAAATAATTCTCAAAAGATCCCTATTAGCATATGGTATGATTGGAAAAATGATGGACAAGACTTAAATAACCGTGAGCACAATTTTGGTATTAATTCTTACCATTCAACTCCTAAATTGCCTTATTTATCTATACAAACACTAACTACAACTTTAGAAGGTTATAAATTCTCGAGGAGAATTAATACTAAAAACCGTAATGATTATATTTTAGAATTTGTAAATAACGATATGAAGAAGGTTATTGTCTGCTGGACTACGGATACCAGCCATTACATTGAAGTACCTCTAAAAAGTGGTGAAGGGAAAATTATTTCGATGCTAGGAGCAGAGCGTAAAGTTAAATGGGAAAATAAAAAAGGAATAAATCTCCTTACTAGTCCTACTTATCTTGTTATTAAGTAATTGCTAACAATAATGGGTAAATAAGATATAGGAGATACATAAATGTTTAAAACAACACTAATTAATATCCTATTTTTAGGATCAATCTTATTTATTGCTGATTTGACTATGTTACCGGATGCTTCACTAGATATTGGAATAGGATCAGGAGGGATTAATGTTATTCCCTTTCATACTATAAAAGATTTATTATCTAATCATTCCCTAGGTAAATTTATAGTAAACAATATTGGTAACATAATTTTATTTATTCCTTTTGGTTTTTTATTGCCAATTAAATTTAAGAATGTAAATCGAATGGCAAAGAGCGTTTTTGTTGGAATGGCTTTTTCTATTGTCATTGAGATTATCCAGTTGTGGATGCCTAACCGATGGACAGATATTGACGATGTAATTTTAAATACTCTTGGAACAGGGATAGGCTATAGCTTATTTAGATGGCTTGAAAAAGTTTACAAACCAACATAACATATACATTTTACATTAGAGAGAACTGATACCAGTTCTCTTTTTTTATTGGAAAGGATGTGATTTTTATGCTAGTCCATAACTGAAAATATAAATGTAAACTTTTATAAAAAGGTTTTTATTATACATTAAAGGAGTGAAAAACAAAATGAGATTTGCACCAGAAATATATGAATTGAAAAACCTCGCAAATCCTGCTTTAGGTATGGCCGGGGTTGTAGGAGGAGCTATAAGCGGAGTAATGAGTATTCTATATAGTGAAAAAGTAAATATGTATGTAGCGTTATTACTACTTGCTGTTGTGGCTTTAGATTGGTTCAGGGCTATTGGTGTTGCATTAAAAGATAGTTCTTATTCTAGTGACTATGGCATAAGTGGCATTTTTAGGGCAACCATTATGTTTGTGTTACCGTTAATTGGTCGCCTAATTGATGTAATCTCAGGCATTCCTATTGTAGTAGCAGGTGTAGAGATAAGTGGATTTTATTTATCACAGCTGGATGAGTATGATAGCCAATTTTGTGCGAACTAGATATGAAAAATGGATACCAAGTAAAATGTTAAAACAGGTAGGTTCTGAAATTAATGCGAAAATTACACGTTCAGAAGGACGAAGAGAAGCTATTAAAGGAGGAGAAATAGAATTAAATCCTTTAGATTCTATCCCTCCTATAGCTCCTACAAGTGAACCTATAACATCATTACAAATCAACAATAAAACAGAAAAAAACAAAGCTGATTTAAGCCACTAATCTTTAGTGGGTTTTTTATATATACAAATTTAATTATTGAGAGGATGAAGTAAGATGCAAAATCGAAGCAAAGAAAATATTAAGGCGATTGATGTATCTCACCACAATTTAATTCAAGATTGGAAGAAGATAGCTGCTTCAGGAGTTAAAGGAGTATATATTAAGCTAACTGAAGGAAAAAGCTATGTAGATGCAGGTGCATATAAAAACTATCTGGGTACTAAAAGTGTAGGTTTACGTGTAGGATTTTAATGCTATTCTCATTGTACAAATGACTATAAAAAAGAGGTTGCTTTTTTTCTAAGTCAACTAGGGAAAATGAAAGCGGATCTTCCCCACTGTTTAGATTTAGAGGAAAACAAAGGTTAAAGCATTTGCGCTAGCTTGGTTAGGATATATTCAAAAGAAAACTGCAATTGCCCTATTCTTTACAATGGTTATGGTTTTTGAAGTAACTTTACAAGTGCGATAGCTAAATATCCGTTAGGGGTAGCCCGCTATGCAGCAGGATCTAAGCGGCCAATGGGATTTGATAATCCTGATGAATCAAAAGTTTGGAATCAATGGGCAATGTTTCAGTTTACAGATGAGGGTAGAATTAATGGTATTCGTGGTAACGTAGATGTGAATGAAATGGACATAACATTTTTTAAAAGTATTGATTCTGGTGTAGTTTTAACTGATGATGCAAATCCCCCTGCTTCCTACCATAAAGGAGATAGCGGCCTGGGAGTAAAAGAGCTACAGCAAAAGTTAATGAAAATAGGATATGAGCTTCCTAAATATAAGGATGACGGCAACTATGGAGATGAAACATTTTCTGCAGTAAAAGCTTTTCAAAAGAAAAATGGACTTGGTGTAGATGGGATTGCAGGTGAATCTACACTTGGAAAAGTAGATGGGCTAATTGAAGACCTTGAGAAATCAAGAGCAGAAGATTTACCGAAGGTAACAAGCTTAGGTGATCGTTACGCTGTACAAGTAAAAGCCAAAAAAGACATTGGTGTGTACAAGTATGCTAATATATCTAAAAATTTTCGTGCAATTAAAAATGGCACGGTATTTTCCGTTTATGGATATACGTATGCAACATGGGCTGTTCCAGGAGGATTTCTCCAAATGAAAGATGTTGAACCTCTACCTGTTAAACTTGTTACAGGTGGGTTAAATAAAGAAATGGAGACTAACTTCCGTTCTTTTCTAAAAACAGAAGGAATTAATGCTGAATTAAATTTATATGCCCAGGGCAATCCCACAGCTGAAATTACAGCAGCAGGACTTAATCTTGTAAAAGTCAAACAACTTTTAATGAAAAACAACTGGTGGTATGAAACAAGTAATTCATAATAAAAAGAAACCCTCCAATAAAAAGGCTAACCTTTCCATGAAAGGATAGCTTTTTTATTGGATTTATACTGCTTTTTCAGGTTTAATAGTGACATTATCTTTTTGCTTTTTCCCTATAGTTAATATATTTCCTACAAGGTACTTACCAAATGATAATTTATTAATTACAGTTGCTAAGACCATTGAGCATGTGATACTTAATACAAATAGAAATAGAGTGTATGTAATCATATTCATATGTGGTAATGGTTTAATAGTGTACAAGAATATCATATGCAATAAGTAAATGTTAAAAGAGTAATTACTTATTAATATAATTAATCTCGGAGTAGAGTTAAGCTTTCCAGATAAATGAAAAATTAGACAGATGATTGCAGTTGTATAAATTGGTATATCTGGTCTTTTTGAAGTTGAGTCTGGAAGTATGCCAGTTAATTTTAGTCCTACGACCATACAGTAAGCAATTGCAGCAAAAAGTAAAATTAACTTTCCGTTCTTTTGTAACCATAATTTAAATGATTCAAAATCTTTACCAACATAATAACCTAGAGCAAAATAAAAGATCCATCCAATAAATAATAACCAGTAACCTCTATCCCATATATAGTTATGAAAAGGTATAGCTTGAATAGGGTTTACAAACTTAAAGAAGGATAAATAAAGAACATTTGTAACTAATGAAATAGGTAGTACCACTTTTGGAGACATTTTGCTTAAGTACTTTGGCGCAAACGTATGAAGCAAATAGAATTGCAAAATCAATAAAATAAACCAGGCTACATAATCACCAATTAAGGTATTTTTTAATGCCTCAACTAAAAAAGATTTTAATGTAATAGATGTGCCGAGTTCAAAGAAAGCATAAACAATTCCCATGAAAACAAAAGGTGTCAGTAAAAACTTTACTCTCTTCTTAAAGAAGCTCTGAGGTAGACTATAAGGATATGCTTTAGCTAGTAAAAATTCTGAGATGAAAACAAATGACGGTGTTCCAAATAATGAAGCCGCATAAAACAAATGCAGAAAATAGACCATAGGTGTATTTTTACCTGTAAAGTAGTAATCAATCCCTTTTTGAATAGAATGAATAGTTACTACTGCTAAACATGCGAGAGCCCTTAACCAAAAAATTTCATTTACTAATTTCTTTTTCATATAAACTTCCAATTTTATTAATAACTTGAATCGCACCACATATTCCGTAAAATTTTAGAAATACTAGTAATTTTTTTCATAGTTGGCCTTTGCGATTACTAGAGCAACAAATCTCTAAGTGAATGTACAAAGTGTGTTGTGAAAAAATATTTAAAAATCTCCTACTCGAATAGATAGGGGGTTCTTTGTTTTATATGACATACTCTATGTATTTAATTATTTATAGAAATGTCCAAGCGCGACATAGATCCACAACATATAATAATAAAACTTTTATTAAGAGAAGGAAGTGGGCTAATTGTCAAACTTTCCGTACCCATCATTTGATAGGAACACTCCATATGGTCAGAATTTTATTGACAGTTTAAATAAAACTATTAAAAATGTAGGTTTAGATATTGCAGAGCAAAAAATTCTTTTGGATAAACTAGTTCTTGCATCTACTGGAGAAGTTAGTATTATGGAATTCCAAGATTTAATCCCAAATAAAACAGATAGTATGTCTAATTGGGATATATCTGCTGCATTACAAGCGGCTAATAATAAAATTGTAGCAACAGGTAAACGGGGAACAATTAAATTAAATGGAATGAAGGCTAGAATAAATTCTTTGGTGCAATTAGACGTTTCATATGTGCAAGTATCAGGAGGAGGAGCCATTCTTAATGCTTCAAATATTGTGGGTGGTCCAGCATTGCGTGTTGTAGGTACAAAATCTCAAAATAGTCTCCCTACTGTGGACCAATCCTGTGCATACTTTTCTTCATTTTCTTTGCAAGGAGATACAAAGAGTCCTCGCGGCCTGAGCGGTACAATTGGTATTGAATTTGATGGAGTAGGTAGCGTTGGTCCATCTGAATGTAAGTTTATTTGTGTAAATATAACTCATTTTGAACGAGACGTGGTGTTTTCAAATAATGCATATCTTATTAGTTTTTTGGGATCATCTTTTTCTAAAGCTTCATGTGCTATCCATGCCCCAGCGTATGTAAGGAATACAGGAGAACGAATTAGTTTCTCTTGTTGTGAATTTTCTAATTCTGATGTGTTAGTTAAAGGAGAAAACCCACAAGGTGCTTTTCATTTTTCACAGTGCTCATTTGACTATCCTTCTATTAAATTCTTCGAAATTTCTGGTATTCAAGTGTTTTTAACAGATTGTCATATAGAGGGGGATGGAAATTCATTTACAACCCCACTATTTACATTAGAAGGAAATGGAACAACCCTTGTCATGCGTGGGGGAAAGCTAATGTTATTAGGGAACACACCATCCTATCCAAATGTAATTAATATTCAAGCTCAATCAGATCGTAGTATAGGTGGAGGAGCTTTATTTGATGGAGTATTTATGTTTAACATAAAGCCTACTACAGGCATATTTGCCAGTGGAAATGGATACATTACAATGAAAAACTGGTTTAGTTATGATAATTCCGAAAATTTTGCTTTTTTGTCTTTGCAAAATAACTTGTTAGCAGACGGCTCATTTAATAATGGTTCTTTAGTAGATAACTGGTTTATTTCCGCTGATAGTTCCCCAATTGTAAACAGAAATAAAGCTACCAATTTGTCTCTGGGTATTAGTGCTGAAGATTCTCAAAGTTCTACGCAATCCTTGGAAGTAAAAAAACTTACTTTTGGTGGTCAAATAGCTAAAATAGGTTTAGCTGTGCCTACTTCAAACAATGATGTCAGATACTCAAGTTCATTTTATTATAAAAAAGCTAATGCGAACATTGGGGCTGGGAAGGTATATGTAGATATGAAGTGGGCTATTGTTGAAAATAATAAAGATGGTGTTCCTTTCATAAAATACTCTTCTTCTCCACTTTCATCCTCAGTATTAGATTTGTCCAATGTTAATAATTGGGTAAATGTCCGAAGCTCTCCTAAAGTCCGTAAACCGTCATGGGCCACACACATAATTCTAGATTTTAATTTATCCGAACTTACAGCAGGTAATACATTCTACATTGACGATGTTTATTTAGGTGAACTATAGATTTTATCTTTAAGATCTCTTCAATTGGCTTTAGTAGGTGCCCTCCCTTGGAAAAAAACTATATCTCTATCTCTGGCTGATTTATGATTATTTCATTAGGTGTTATACCATCGAATTATTTAGGGGAAAAAAACAAAAAATTATAAAGAAATATAACAAGCCTTCTAGCTTTATAAGTTAGAAGGCTTGTTATATTTTTTTATTGAAAGACATTGTGAAGTACTTGTTCTTGATCTTCAGTCAGATAACCTACAGTACTAACATGTTCTATAACCTGCTTTAATTTAACAGGTTTAAGGCTCTTAATACCCTTTATTAGCTCCTCGTTCGGATAGTTACTTTCACCAATAGTTATAATTAAAGCCTCTAAATCTTTCTTTTTTTTCACGTTTGTTTCCCCTTTTTCTATATATTCTTTTGTTGAGTATTTGATAAGAGAGAAGCCATAGTATAAGTCCCTTTTACAGTTTGTAAATCTTAAAAATAAAGGGGGCTTATATTTTTTATCCCTATATTATAAATTATAAGTAAAAAATGTAGTAAAGGCCCAAAATTCTGGGGGGAATTTCATTTTTGATATATAAACAACTCCTCACGTCTGGAGAGTTGTTTATATATCGAAAAAATCTTCTGTTTTAGCTTTCTTATCAACTTTCTTAATTGTCTTCATAATTTTTTGTATAGTGGGGAATGAAGGGTTTCTTTTTCCAGCACAAATTTCACTAATGGTATTTCTGGACACCTTAGAATGCTCAATTAACCACTCCTGTGATCTTCCCTCTTTATCGATCCATTTTCCCAACTTGCTACGATGCTTGGGCATAACTTTCATTCCTTTCTGCTAACTTTATACCCGTAGTCATGCCCACTTTTCACTGCTCGTATGCAAAACCTTTACAACTAGCAGTAAATTTTTTTCGCGAATTCAGGCATATCAGACATTCTGTACTTAATACCCTTTACTATACTCATTAGAAATTTCCTAAAAACAAGTATAGTTCATTCTCTTTATCTTCCCTTCTAAGCACCCATTTCATTTCCCTATATTTTATATTCAAAGAATTGAAAAACGGCGTTATATCAAAGTTAACTCTATCAAAATAACCTGCTGTTTTCGGTGAAATATCCTAAAGGATATTAAGGAAAAGGGTGTGTTGATGTTTGAAATAGTTTCTTCAGTAGCAATGGGTGGAGTTTTAATTTTTACAACTCTAAAAAAGAATGACCCAGTTCGCACAAATGATCATGAAAAAATTAAACAAATCTGTTCCAACTGTGGGTTGTTTAATAAATCGAATGGAAAGAAGCAAGAGATTATTATCCAGCGTAAAAAGCGACACAAGGATTATACCGAGTACGTTTATAAAATCCCTCTTGGAATGTCCTTTCAAGATTTTTAAGATAAGGCTCACATTCTTCAAGATGGTTTAAGTAATAAAAAAGAGGTTCTGGATTAGTTTTGATGGTATTAAGCAAATTCGGATTAATAAGGATCTTATACAGCAAAGTAAAACGCTCCTCTCCAAAAAGAAGAAAATACGTAAAGAAGTCATGATGTCTTTTGATGGTGCCATTCGTATAAAGGTCTACGAGCAAAATCTTATTGATTGCTTCAGTTTTAATGTTGAGCTATTTGAGCAAACAAACGGGTGGAGAATCTATGTAGGAGAAAGCCGTAACGGTGCCGTTATCCATGATACAGAAAGTGGCCACATCGTTATTGCTGTCGCTACTACATTTGGAAAATCTAATTTTTTAAGAATGTTCATTGCTAACCTCTTGCACAATAAACAGGATATTTGCATATAAAGATCTATTTCAGGTCCTTCTTTTTTCATTATTATTTGGATTTATTTTACAAAATTTGTTTGCGTTTTTATAGAGGGTGATAGTAAAATATTGTTAGTTAAGTAGGTAACAGGAAAGTACGCGGTTTTACGGGGTTCGTGGTGGTAAATGTCGAGAAGAATACATAGTTTCACATTTAAAATCGTCGTAGAATAGAGCTATACAAAACGCAGGGAGGGAAATAAAGTGATTGATATTCATACGTACATATTGCCTAATATCGATAGCGGACCTGAGGAAGTAGACGGCTTTTTGAAGATGGCACGCTCCTTAGCAGATCAAGGCGTTCAGTCCGTGGTCGCCACACCGCTTTATGATAGCGATCAAGAGTTTATGAAACACCATTTATTTCTCTACGTAAATGCAGCCAATGAATTGCTCACGAATTCATATATTCCTCTTCAAGTATTACCAGGTCAGCTTGTCCCTTTATCGCCTCAGCTTCTGCGAAACTATGAGCGAAATCAGCTTCTTACGCTTAATCACACCGATAAATATTTGTTTCTTTCACTGCCTGAATCTGATGTCTCACCTTATTTTGAAAAGATACTGTATGATCTTCTTACAAAAGGCGTTGTGCCTATTCTGCGTTCACCAGAATGTCATCCGATGTTCCGAGATCACCCTGAGCGTTTGTATGAGCTTGTTAAAAAAGGCGTACTCGTCCAGCTAAGCGCCGCTAGTATTCTCGGTTTAAACGGAAAAAAAGAAAGAAAAGCAGCGTTTACGTTGATTAAATACCGCTTAGCCCACGTGATTGCCTCTGGCGTTCATGCCCGCAATTACCACGACTATTCACTTTCAAAAGCGTATGATTACATTTCCGATATGTACGGTGCGTCAGAACTTTATTTTTTTATTGAAAATGCAGAGGCCATTATCGACGGTCGTCCGGTCCACCAGTTAGAGCCTGAGCCGATGAAAAAGTTTAGTTTATTTAAATTATTTAGCTAAAAACAAGGGACTTTTCCATAAAAACGGGAAAGTCCCTTGTTTTATCTTTCTCTCATTGTGGTATGGAATAGAAACAAAGTTAAAGAAAGGAAGGCTGAATATGATAAAAACTACAGCTGGAAAAGCAGCTATGTCCGTGTTAAAAGAATGGAATATCGATCACATTTTCGGTATGCCGGGAGATTCAATCAATCATTTTATGGACAACTTGCGCAGTGAAAAAGACGAAATTGAATTTATTCAAGTCCGTCACGAGGAAGTAGGTGCACTTGCGGCATCTTCTTACGCTAAAATTACAGGCAAAATCGGCGTATGTCTGTCAATTGGGGGGCCGGGTGCGATTCATTTGTTAAATGGTTTGTATGATGCCAAAGCAGACGGAGCACCGGTGTTAGTGCTAGCCGGACAGGTGCCTCGTGCAAAGCTTGGCAACGAATCGTTTCAAGAAGTGAACTTAGAACGTGTTTTTGACGATGTATCGGTATTTAATCACCGAGTGGACTCGCCTGAATCGTTTCCGCATCTGCTGCAGCAAGCGATTCGAACGGCTTACGCGAAAAAAGGCGTCGCCGTATTAGTCATTCCCGATGATATTCCGTCTTCAACGATTAAAATTGATGAAAAAACGCCAATTGCCAATGTATCAAAATCGATTTCTCACAGCGACCCAGAAGATGTAGCTAAAGCGCTGTTGGCGATTAAATATGCAAAAAAACCGGTTATTTTAGCAGGAACAGGTGCAAAGCACGCAAAGCTTGAATTAGCCCAGTTTGCGGAGAAAATTGCGGCTCCGGTTATTTTTACGCTTCCCGCTAAAGGAATACTGCCTGATCATCATCCTTATAACCTAGGGCAGCTCGGGCAGCTTGGGACGAAGCCTGCGTATGAAGCAATGGAAGAAACCGATTTGTTAATTATGATTGGGACTTCGTATCCATACCGTGAGTTTTTACCAGATGGAGTCGAAGCAATACAACTGGACTCGGATGCCACACAAATTGGCAGGCGCTATCCTGTATCAATCGGCTTAGTCGGAGACTCTAAAACCACGCTGTCACAGCTTACGCATAATTTAGATTATCAAGAAAACCGCCGTTTTTTAGAAGAGTGTCAAGTTAATATGGAAAACTGGTGGAAACACGTAGAAAAAGAAGAAAATGAAGTGAGCACGCCAATCAAGCCTCAGCAAGTCATTCCTAAGCTTCAAAAAATCGTTGATGATGACGCGATTGTATCTGTTGATGTAGGGAACGTGACGGTATGGATGGCGAGACATTTCCGCATGACGAATCAAAAATTTGTAGTCTCCAGCTGGCTGGCAACGATGGGCTGCGGACTTCCGGCAGCCATTGCAGGAAAGCTTGCCCATCCTGAAAAACAATCGGTAGCCGTGTGCGGTGACGGAGGCTTTACGATGGTCATGCAAGATTTTGTAACGGCTGTGAAGTATAAGCTGCCGATTGTTGTAGTGGTGCTGAACAACAGTGAAATCGGGATGATTAAATATGAACAAGCGCTTCAAGGTCACTTGGATTATCAAACGCAGCTTGGTGAAATGAACTTTGCGAAGTTTGCTGAATCGTGCGGAGGGATTGGTTACCGAGTTGAAAAGTATGAAGAGCTGGAAACAGCTTTTGAAAAAGCAGCGCTTGCGAATATCCCTGTTGTAATCGACGTCGTTGTCGCGGATGAACCGCCGCTTCCAGGCAAAATTTCATTCGGACAAGCAGCCAATTATTCGAAGCATATTATGAAAAAGTTCTTCAAAGAACATGAGCTCGAAATGCCGCCGCTTCGTAAAGGACTAAGCAGAATGCTTTAAGCAGTGACTCTCCTTACAGGAGAGTCTTTTTAGGAGGGATATCATGGGAGTGTTTGAAATCATTTTACTTATTTTTGGCGCGGTAATGATGCTTGTGATTGTAGTGCCGGTTATCATCGCTATCATTCTTTGGCTGAAAGATGAAAAACAAGAAGAGCATTCGGTACTTAGAAATTATCCGCTGCTTGGGAAAATGCGCTATATTTTCGAGAAAATGGGGCCTGAACTGCGTCAGTATTTATTTTTAAATAATAACGAAGGCAAGCCGTTTTCTAGAAATCAATATGAACAAACCGTTAAGTCAGGTAATTACTTGAACCGAATGATGGGGTTTGGCTCAGAGCGTGATTTTAGCGAACCGGGCTATTACATTCGAAACGCGGTGTTTCCAAAGCAGCGCGATGAAATGAAAGCGGATAATACGCAAAAAATTAAAACAAAAGTATATAAAATGGACGCCGATAACTTATTCAGCCGAAGAGAGCACCGAGAAGAAAAAGAAGCGGATCCGTTTTATTTGCGGGATGAAGATGCGGTTGTTATAGGTCCTTCATGCAAAAAGCCGTTTGTTGTAAAAGGATTAATTGGTCAATCCGGAATGAGCTTTGGAGCGCTTGGTGACCACGCGATTACGGCTTTATCACTAGGATTAGGACGAGCAGGCGGCACGTGGATGAACACGGGAGAAGGCGGAATGTCACCGTATCATTTAAAAGGAAACGTCGATATTATTTTTCAAATTGGTCCAGGGCTTTTTGGCGTTCGGACAAAAGAAGGCGAATTTTCATGGGAAGAATTTAAAAAGAAAAGTGAAATGAAGCAAATCAAAGCGTTTGAAATTAAGCTCGCTCAAGGAGCTAAAACGCGAGGCGGTCACGTGGACGGTTCAAAAGTAACGGAAGAAATCGCCGAAATCCGCAACTTGAAGCCAGGAGAATCGGTAGACAGTCCAAACCGTTTTAAAGAGTTTGCGTCATATCCTGAAATGTTTAAGTTTATCGAAAAGCTTCGAGATATAGGCGGCAAGCCAGTAGGCATTAAAATGGTCGTCGGAAACACAAATGATCTTGAAGAAATGGCAGCGTATATGAAAGAGACGGGAAGTGGACCTGATTTTATTACAATCGACGGAGCAGAAGGCGGAACAGGTGCATCGTTTCAAGAATTAGCGGACGGAGCCGGCGTACCTTTGTTTTCAGGACTGCCTTTTGTGGATGAACTGCTTAGAAAATATGGCGTTCGTGATGAAGTGAAGCTGTTTGCATCGGGCAAGCTGTTAACGGCTGACAAAGTTGCAACGGCTTTATCGCTGGGTGCTGACTGCGTCAATATTGCCAGAGGCTTTATGTTTTCTGTTGGCTGTATTCAAGCGGAGGTTTGCCACAACAATAGGTGCCCAGTCGGTGTAGCCACAACAGATCCAAAGCTGCAAAAAGCGCTTATTATTGAAGAAAAATCGTACCGTGTGTGCAACTACGTGCTGTCGCTTCGTGAAGGATTGTTTAATTTAGCAGCAGCAGCCGGTATTGATTCCCCGACGAAGTTTTCAAAAAAACACGTAGTGTTCAAAAACAGCAGCGGACAATTAGCTGATATTTCTGTAAAAGAAAAGATGTACGTATAAAAAAAGCTGCCGGTTGGCAGCTTTTTTATTTTCTTCGCTGAAGCAAATGCAGGCAAAACTCTAAGTCTTTTTGAAGATGTTCCTGCATTAACGCTTGTGCTTTTTCAGCATTGCGTTCTTTTATGGCGTTATAAATGTCTTCATGTTCGTCAATTAAAAACGGGCGGTTGTAAAACACCACGGTATGACGGAATAAGTAAATGATTGACTGCATCCGGTCGATGATATTAATCATCACGTCATTGTTGCTTGCGTTCACAATAAGGGCGTGGAAACGTTCATTCGCGCTCATAATTTCTTCAAACGAGCCGTTTCTTCCGATGTCTACGCATTCCTTTAATTCTTCTAATTCTCCGTCAGACAGAAAAGTTGCCGCAGCTTTAGAAGCAGAGCCTTCTAGCAGCATTCGCACTTCAAACAAGTTACGCAGGTCTTTTTCCGTAGGGGACACCACTTTTTTTCGAACAATCAGCCCTTCATATTCTAAGCGTCTGATGGAATCACGAATCGGCGTTCGGCTGAATCCAAGCTCGCTTGCTAATTTTTCTTCGACGATTTTTGTACCGCCTTCAAGCTCACCATTTAAAATTTTATCTCGAATCATCTCATAAGAAGGGTGATGAGACGAACGAGACCCTTGATTTCTTAACATAATCTGCTTCACCTCTAGCATTCGACACGAGGAAATCTCGTCTCTTTCTCTCTTTCTCTCTTTATTTTTGATAATTTTGTACGCATATACCCAAATCATACTATAATTTGTGAGTTCTTGGGACGTAAAGTTTCGTTTTTAGAGATAGATGGCTGGCTTTAGCGATCGTGTTAGCATTTGCGATGGTTCTTATTTTAGATATTTTCATCTAAGGGAAAAAGCGCTGGTTTGAGCGCTTTTTTCTTTCGACATAAAATAAATTCAAAATATTTCAAATAATGAGAAAAAAAGACTAGATTTTCCCCGTTTCGATAGTATAGAATGGTTATAAAGTAGCAAAAGGGGGTAGATGTATGACAAATGATAAAAATTATCAAATTGGTTTGACGACAAAAGCACTGATTCCAGTGAACGATCCTATTCACCGCACAAAGGTGCTAGATGAAGCAGGAGAATACATGCTAAGCAAGACATGTAAGCAATTATTAGAAGAAGCGTGCATTCGAGAATTAAGTACGTTTAACGGCTCCATTGCCGCCGTTCGAAAAATGTTTCCATACAAACAGCTTACGCCTCTTGTCATTAGTCGTTCACAAGCCATCATTGCATTTCCGACATCTTCGCCCAACGACTATAGCTGCGCCTGGATTTTTGCCTCTCATGTTCATACTTCACATACGCTTGCTACAGTTAATCCAGCCTCTATGCTGATTCACTTCAAAGACGGAACGTTCATCCCAGTGAAGCTTTCTTATTATAGTCTAGAAAAAAAGCTGGCCAGAGCGGCTGTTATTCGCAATTATTGTTTAGAAAGTCCGCTTTTTTTAGTGTAATGCGTTCGATTTATTAAACGAACTTGTCCTACATATGTACAATCGCTTGCACAGGACTTCTTATATGTACTGAAGGAGGAAGCTTATGATAAGCTTCCTCCTTTTCTTACTCTTTAAGGAGCGAGGCCTTTAGCTTCCTGCGAGCTGTCTTTCCCCAGTTTTTAACGGCTCCCGTGGATACTTGGTATTTGTAGGCGATATCTTTATAGGAGTAGCCTTCTAGCAAATGTTCGAGTACATAGATTTTTTCTCTTCCTGTTAAATGTTCGATATGCTGCTCGATGATTTCAGCTTCTAGCGGGACGGGAAGAGCAGGATCTTCGTTTAGTGAAAGCAGGTTCTGCTCAGCGGGTGTTTCGCGTTCCTCGTATAAAATAGTTCCTTTTAAATGTGAAAGAATGGTACCGCGCACGGTTGTGTAAGCATAAGCAGAAAAAGATCCTTTGCTTTCGTCAAATTTTTGATACGCTCTCCATAAACCAATCAACGCAATTTGATAATATTCGTCGTAGTCTTTGTAAATATGAAATTTTTTAATCATCGACACAATTAATGGATGAAAAGATGAAGCGATTTGATCAAACGAGCTTTTTTGCATGCAGCATTCCTTTTTCAAAAACGCGTTTTTGCTGTATTCCGCCGGTACCTCTACTGTACAAGGGGAAGATCACATGTGCGAATGAACGTACATTATGTTTTCTTTTTAAGAAACGTGACGTAATTTCCCCGGAAACTTCACGTTTCGCTAGGAAATATGCGAAGTATACGTGTATTTGTAGAGATTTTACGTACGAAAGGTCCCCCATTCCAAATTCTACTAATCTATAATTATCTTTATATCGATGTGAACCTTCTAGGGTACATTCAGTGAAGTATTTTCTTATTATCCATTTGTTTATTCTATTGAATGTAAGTTTGGTGGAGAGAATATAGTTGGTTTTTTAAAACGGGTAAAGGGGAGATTGAATGAAGGCGATGGTTGGGGTAAATGTGGCGGCGGCTGTTTTGTGCGGGGCGGTGATGTATGCGGGGACGCAGCACTGGCAGGAGCAAACGGAAGCGCAGGCAAGTGAAGTAAAAACTGCTGTTGTACATAAAGAAAGACAGTTTTCTGATGTATCTGCTTACACAAAAAATCTTCCAGACTTTATCACAAAGCAAATTGAGTCATCTATCGCAAATAAAAAACCTCTGACTCTTGTAATTGCCACATCCGCAAAGGAAACAGGGTGGCCTCAGCAGTTAAAAAAAGAGCTAGCAGCTACATATGGAAGTGATGTATTTACGGTTAAAACACTTTCATACGGTAACAGGACAACTGATGAGCTTTTATCTTCACATATTGCCGATCAAATTGATCAACTTCAGCCAAACATTATTCTGTTTGAAGCACCTCTTAAAAATGATTATCAGCATCTTACGCTAGATGAGACGCTTGAAAATACAGACAAGCTCATTCATCAGCTCAAAGACTTGAAAAAAACCCTTATGATTCAGCCGTCACAGCCATATATTTCACAAACCGAGTCCTATGAAGAAGGGGTAGAAGCGATCAGGGGAGTCTCTGAAGCAAACTGGGTATATTATATGAATCACTCGCTCATTTGGCCGTTTCATTTAGGGGAGTATATAAATAAAGACAGCGGCAGTTTAACGAAAAAAGGAAATGAAGTGTGGGGAGAGTATGTTGTGAATTGGTTTACAGGAGAATAAAAAGACAAGCCCTATTAAATGCGGAATAGGGCTTGTCTTTTTATAGCTTTTAGAACAAAACTATGAAATCAGTGATCATTTTTAATAGGAGTGATTTTTATCATAGCCCAGGTTATTTCTTTTTGCTACATTAATGTTGTGAAAAACATCACAAAATAAAATGCAAAGGATGATAAATTAAAACATAATTAGACCACTTATTTTTTTTGCTTGCTGCTAAAGCAATGGAATCGCATACATACCATAAGCGTGTTAGATAACCTGACACATAAGTTGAACGATTCAGAAAATTCGTATATCTTAAGTATATCTTTAAAGATGCATAGAAAATATATCTTTGAAACAAGCAGGTATAGACGTCAGGGGAGGAATGGAACGTGCAAAAAAAGAAACTCGTATTGATTGGAAATGGAATGGCTGGAGTTCGAGCGGTTGAAGAAGTATTGAAGGTTTCAAACGAAGCGTTTGAGATTACGATTTTCGGAAGCGAGCCGCATCCGAACTATAATCGTATTTTACTATCAAAAGTGCTGCAAGGAGATACGAATGTTGAAGACATTACGTTAAACGATTGGAACTGGTATCAAGAAAACAATATTACATTATATACGGGCGAAACGGTTACTAGTATCGATTCGATAAAAAAAGAAGTAGCTACAGACAGCGGCAGAGTGGAATCGTATGATGAATTAATTTTAGCAACGGGCTCTCTTCCTTTTATTCTTCCGATTCCGGGATCAGATAAAAAAGGAGTTACGGCTTTTCGAGATATAAAAGACACGGATGAAATGGTGCAGGCATCTCAGCAGTATAAAAAAGCAGCGGTTATTGGAGGCGGACTGCTTGGATTAGAAGCAGCGCGCGGACTATTAAATTTGGGAATGGACGTATCTGTGATTCATTTAGCTCCGTATTTAATGGAACGTCAGCTTGATCCGACAGCCGGCAAATTGCTTCAAAACGAATTAGAAAAACAAGGCATGAAGTTTTTGCTTGAAAAACAAACGGCGGAAATCGTCGGGGATGAGCGAGTTGAAGGATTATCTTTTAAAGACGGGACGTTTTTAGAAGCTGATTTAGTCGTGATGGCAGTTGGAATTAAGCCAAATGTTCAGCTTGCAAAAGAAGCGGGACTTAACGTAAATCGAGGAATTGTTGTAAATGACTATATGCAAACGGATATTCCAAACATCTACGCGGTTGGAGAATGTGCAGAGCATAGAGGAATGGTATACGGACTGGTGGCACCTCTGTATGAACAAGGAAAAGCATTAGCAAAAGCGATTTGCGGGGCAGAAAAAGTGCCTTATGAAGGATCGGTTTTATCAACACAGCTAAAGGTATCAGGTGTTGAAGTGTTCTCCGCAGGAGACTTCATGGAAGATGAAGAGAAAAAAGCGATCAAAGTGTTCGATGAACAAGACGGCATTTATAAAAAGCTTGTTCTGAGAGGGAATCAAATCGTAGGAGCCGTTCTTTTTGGAGACAGCAGCGACGGAAATCGACTGTTTTCAATGATTCAAAAGCAAGAAGATGTATCCGATGTCGCAAAAGTGTCGATTTTACAGCCATCTGGCGGTAACGCGGGTGAAAGCTTAGTAGCAAGTATGAGCGCCGATGATATTATTTGCGGCTGTAACGGCGTAACAAAAGGTACGATTGTCGAAGCTATCCAAAAACAAGGATGCTCATCGGTTGATGAAATCAAAGCTTGTACAAGTGCCTCTCGCTCCTGCGGAGGATGTAAACCGCTTGTAGCGGAAGTGCTTCAGCATACTCTTGGCGCTGACTTTGACGCGGCGGTTCAAAAAGAAGCGATTTGCGGCTGTACGACTCTGTCACGAGATGAAGTTGTCGAAGAAATTAAAGCAAAAGGCCTTTCGCATACGCGTGAAGTTATGAATGTACTTGGCTGGAATAATGAAGAAGGCTGTTCGAAATGCCGTCCGGCGCTAAATTATTATTTAGGTATGGTGAATCCAACCGGATACGTTGATGAACGCGAATCACGATTTGTGAATGAACGCATGCACGCAAATATTCAAAAAGACGGCACGTATTCTGTTGTTCCTCGCATGTACGGAGGCGTCACAAATGCAGAAGATTTACGAAAAATTGCAGATGTTGTTGATAAATATGAGATTCCGCTCGTAAAAGTGACGGGTGGTCAGCGTCTTGATTTGTTTGGTGTTAAAAAAGAAGATTTGCCTAGCGTATGGGAAGAGTTAGATATGCCTTCTGGCTATGCGTACGGCAAGTCGCTGCGGACGGTGAAAACATGCGTCGGCGAACAGTTTTGCCGTTTTGGCACGCAGGATTCAATGGGCGTTGGAATTGCGCTTGAGAAAAAATTTGAAGGATTATGGACGCCTCATAAAGTGAAAATGGCTGTATCTGCTTGTCCGAGAAGCTGTGCTGAGTCAGGTATTAAAGATATTGGCTTTATTGGAATTGACGGCGGCTGGGAAATTTACGTGGGCGGAAATGGAGGTACCCATCTTCGCGGCGGAGATTTATTGTATAAAGTAAAAACAGACGAAGAATTGATGGACATCACAGGAGCTTATTTGCAGTATTACCGAGAAACGGCTAATTACTTAGAGCGTACGTCTGCATGGATTGAGCGCATGGGACTTTCGCACATTCAGTCCGTGCTTGATGACGCTGAGACGAGAAGAGAGCTGAATATGCGTATGGACGAAGCGTTATCTACGTACCGTGATCCTTGGAAAGAAATCGTCGAAAGCAAAAAGACGAAAAAAGAGCTGTTCGAAACAGTTGTCACATCATAAAGCTGGGGGGAAATAAAGATGGTGAATAAAAACATTACAAAAGTATGCATAGGGTCGATTCATGATTTTCCGGTAAGCCTAGGTAAAACAGTGAAAGTAAACGGAAAAGAAATTGCGGTGTTTAAGCTATCAAGCGGAAAAATACGAGCAATTGAAAATCGCTGTCCGCATAAAGGCGGGGTGTTAAGTGAAGGAATCGTGAGCGGCGACTCGGTGTTCTGTCCGATGCACGACTGGAAAATTTGCTTGCATGACGGCAACGTGCAAGAGCCTGACAGCGGATGTGTAGACACGTACGAAGCGTCTGTTGAAGGAGATTTACTGTATCTTTTAATTGAAGAATAAGTACCGTGGCGCGTTGATTTTCAACGCGCCACAAAAATTCAAGGGGACACATTAAAAGGAGCGAAGCAAAAATGAGAACAGGAAAAGTGTACATTGTAGGAGCCGGACCAGGAGATCCAGATTTACTAACGATAAAAGCAGCCAAATGTTTAGAAAAAGCAGATGTTATTTTATATGACCGATTAGTGAACCCTGTTCTTCTTCAGTATGCAAAAGAAGGAGCCGAACTCGTCTACTGCGGGAAAAAGCCTGGTGATCACTGCGTTTCTCAAGAGGATATTCATGATTTGCTTGTATTCTACGCAAGAAAAGGAAACACCGTCGTCCGGTTAAAAGGAGGAGATCCGTTTATTTTCGGAAGAGGCGGTGAAGAAGCAGAAGTGCTCGCTCAGCATAGAATTCCATTTGAAATCGTTCCGGGTATTACAGCGGGAATTGCGGCACCTGCTTATGCTGGAATTCCTGTGACGCATCGTGAGCTGAGCCGTTCGTTTGCCGTTGTGACGGGACACTGTTTGAGCGGCAAGCCGGAAAGTATTCGCTGGGAGCATTTAGCAAAAGGAGTTGATACGCTTGCGATTTATATGGGCGTTAAAAACTTACCGTATATTTGCCGACAGCTTTTAGACGCCGGAAAAAGCGCGGATACGCCGGTCGCTCTTATTGAACAAGGCACGTCGGTTTATCAGCGCACGGTTACAGGCACGCTTGGCACTATTGTAGAAACGGCTGCTGAACAGCAAGTGAGTAATCCCGCGATGATTGTGATTGGTGAAGTGGTGAAGCAAGCTTCTGCCCTTTCTTGGTTTTTGGAAAAAACAGAAGAAAAAGTATGCGTCTAAGCTGAATAAAAGGAGGAAACACTTTTGCTTAAGAATTCATTGCAGTCAATGAATGAGTTAGCCCGCGAAAAAACGAAGCTTGTGAATGAGCATTTGCCGAGTTATTTGCTGTTAGCTGTGCTAGCGGGTGCTTACGTAGGACTTGGTGTTATATTAGCTCTATCGGTAGGAGCGCCTTTAGCTTCTGCTTCTTTACCGGTCGTTTCTCTTGTGATGGGGTTATCTTTTGCTGTTGCTCTCCTGCTTGTCGTATTTGCAGGAGCTGAATTGTTTACGGGGAATCATATGATTTATACAGTCAGTACGCTATCAGGAGTCACCACATGGAAAGATACGTTTAAAAACTGGACGTGGTGTTTTATCGGAAATGCGATAGGTGCATTTGGGCTTTGTTTGTTAATTACCGGCACCGGTTTGTTTAAAGGAATTGAACCGAACCATTTACTTATGATGCTGGCAACTAAAAAAATGAATTTGCCGGTCAGTGAATTGTTTTTTCGCGGCATTCTTTGCAACTGGCTTGTTTGCCTGGCAATTTGGACGGCTGCGCGCACTAAAAGCGATGCGGCAAAGATCATGCTAATTTTTTGGATGCTTTTTGCATTTGTTGCATCAGGATACGAGCACAGCGTGGCAAATATGACGTTTCTTGGGCTAGCTTTATTACTTCCGCATCCTGATGCGATTTCGGCCGCTGGACTATTTCATAATTTGATTCCTGTTACGCTCGGAAACATCGTAGGGGGAGGATTGTTTGTAGGAAGCATTTACTGGTTCGTGAACGCTAGGCAGCTGAAAGAAAACGCAAAACAGCCGGCTGCTCTCTCAGCTGACTTGGATTCTGCTAAACTGTCTAAATAGCAAAAAAACCGCTCTTTATACCATATAGTCTGCTTTTTAAAGCTATCATCCCGGTATTTTAGAGCGGTTTCTTCTATATATAATATAAACTGCTTAAAGCGTATTCACATCTATACGTATCGAACAAGCAGTATCGTTCTTCATTTTATAAAAACAGGAAGTCTGTGAAAGTTGAATCGGACAGATTCTGTTGAAATGAATGTGTGAGGGTGCAGGTATCATCGAAGAGGCAGAGGGCATCTTAGAATTTTAATGTTGTTTGGCATTTTATGCTCTTTTTGAGCTTCCTTAAAGCAGTTGTACATTGCTTTGCTGCCTGAATGATTAGCGGAGTGAATCGTAATTCGATCGGCATATAAATGATGCTTTACCATAAAACGCACGAGCATTAATCCATTCCGTGTCTTGCTCAGTAAATCGTGATCGAGTGACAAATGTTCAACGTCGAATGATTTTAGCAGATCAATACATTCATCAATCGTTTCGGCCAAAACATGACCGTCAGGGCATTTGCGATAGTCGTCTAGAAAAACATTGATTTTCATGACTGATTCTCCCTTCTTTGCCTTGTATTTAGTGTAACATACATAATGTCATATACCTACCTAAGTCTATTCGACACATTTTAAGCTATTCCTTCTTGAATAGGGGTAAAAACACGAATTTTTATCATTATTTGCATATTTACGGCGAATAAACAGGGAATAAGGAAAGAGATGTCGAACGAAAAGTGAATAGAAAAACAGTTTAAACTGGAAATTAGCTTTTTTTATTCTGTGATCTTTGTGTAAGAAGGTCATCTCATTCCTAGGTTTGACAAGGGATGGAAGGGGGTTGACCTATAAAAGATTGTCAGAAAAAAACTATAATTTGCGATTTTTTAAAAATAAATTGGAAATTTCTCTTTACGAAAAAGATGGTTGGGACGTATAATTTGATTTAAGGATTTTTTGGAACATAGTATGACAATATGACAAAAAAGAAAAGTAAGGTGAATAGAATGGGTAAGTTATTTAGTATCGGTGAAGTATTAATTGATATGATTCCAGCTCAAAAAGGTCTTCAATTAAAAGAAGTGGAATCGTTTACGCGTGTGCCAGGCGGAGCGCCGGCAAACGTTGCGGCAGTTGTTGCTACATACGGTAATGAGTCATCACTTATTACAAAAGTTGGAGAAGATGCGTTTGGAGACTTTCTAGTAGATACGCTTCGTGAAGTAGGAGTAGGGACTGATATGGTCTATCGTACAGAAGAAGCAAACACAGCTTTAGCTTTTGTTTCCCTGCGTGAAGACGGAGAAAGAGATTTCAGCTTCTATCGTAATCCTTCAGCAGATTTATTACTAACAGAAGACGAAATTAACCCTGATTGGTTTGCAAGCAACGATGTTCTTCACTTCTGTTCGGTTGATTTAGTTGAAAGCCCTATGAAATACGCTCATATGAAAGCGATTAAAAGCATGAAAGAAAAAGGCGGAGTTATCAGCTTTGATCCAAATGTACGTCTTCCGCTGTGGAAAGACCATGAGCTATGCCGTCAAACGATTTTAGAATTTATTCCACAAGCGCACATTGTCAAAATTTCAGACGACGAGCTATCGTTTATCACAGGCATTGAAGATGAACAGCAAGCGATTCAGTCTCTATTTACAGGTGACGTTCAAGTAGTTGTGTTCACAAAAGGTGCAGAAGGCGCAATGCTTTATACAAAACAAGCTGTCTATGAATCAAACGGTTACAAAGTAGCGGTTGTTGATACAACAGGTGCAGGAGATGCGTTTATTGGCGGATTCCTTTATCAGCTATTAAGCCGCGATGTGTCACAAGAAAACTTGACGGCTATTCTTGACCGCGACCATGATGCTATTTTGCGCTTTGCAAATGCAAGCGGTGCCTTAACGACAACTGGAAAAGGTGCGATCAGTTCAATTCCAGCCAAAGAAGTAGTAGAGCAATTTTGTAAGCCTGTAGCTAACTAAAATGAAAAGGCTTTATCTCTTCTTATTTTCAATCAGCAGAGGCGCTAGTTTCTGCTGATTGCAGATCACATAAGAGGGGGAAGCGAGCTGCGGAGCAAGAAGAAAAAATTTTTTTCTGTTTTTAAAAAATAATCAAAAAAATTTATAGCTAAATAATAAATGTTCGTGTTAGTATAATACGAGCAGTAAGAAATAGCAGTTTTACCACCATTTATGAAAACGTTATATATTTATCGATGTAGAAAATTTAATAGGATAAAAGAGCAATCCTATTAAATTTTCTAGACCTAAGCGGTTGCTGCCCCCTTGCGGGGTAGGCAGCAACCGCTTAGGTGAACCTTTGGGGGAATATTCAAGGGGGAATAAGCGAGCGCGTAGCCCTTGGTGAAAGAAAAGCAGTAAGTTATTACGTACTACGTACATAGATTAGAAATAGGAAAGTAGGTTAAGAGAAAGATGGATATTTTGCTAGGTGTTCTTCCTTCCGTTGCGTGGGGAAGCATGATTTTAGTTAGTATGAAGATGGGCGGTGGACCTTACAGTCAAACGCTGGGAACAATTATTGGAGCTTTGATTCTTTCATTTGTTCAGTTTATGATTGTGCAGCCGGTGTTAACGCCAACGCTCGTTATTGTCGGAATTATTTCAGGTTTGTTCTGGTCAGTAGGTCAAAGCAATCAGTTTAAAAGTGTTCCATACCTTGGGGTTTCAAAGTCAATGCCGATTTCAACGGGTATGCAATTAGTATCAACAGCTCTTTTTGGTGTTATTGTATTTAAAGAATGGTCAACGCTTCAAACGATTGTACTTGGATCTATTGCGATTCTTTTAATACTAGCAGGCGTTGTGCTTTCTTCATTAGATGGTAAAAAAGAAGGGGCACAAGGGGCTCCAGGACAAACGAAAAAAGGAGTTATCACTCTTATCATTTCAAGTCTTGGATTCTTAGTTTACGTAGTTATCGCACGTATCTTCAACGTAGACGCATGGGCAGCTTTATTCCCGCAAGCAATCGGTATGTTAATTGGCGGTTTAATCATTACATACAAACATAAGCCATTTAACAAATATACGATTCGTAATATCTTACCAGGTCTAATCTGGGCATCTGGAAACATGTTCTTATTCTTATCTCAATCAAGACTAGGCGTAGCAACAAGCTTTTCATTATCGCAAATGGGTATCGTTATTTCAATTTTTGGCGGTATTGTCTTCTTGGGAGAAAAGAAAACAAAGCGTCAATTATTCTATGTATCTCTTGCGAGTGTACTGATTATTTCAGGCGGTATCTGTATCGGCCTCGCAAAAGCACACGCTTAATTTATCGATGTAGAAAAACCCCATGGCTAAAGTGCAGCCATGGGGTTTTTCTAGACCTAAGGTTTTGAGGCACCCCTTGCGGGGTGGCCTCAAAACCTTAGTCAAAGTCAAGATCAAAACCTTAGTGCTCTTCTGAATTTCAAAGCTGTATGTTCCTGTTGAGGGTTTCTCATTCTTAAGGCTGAATGTTTTTCATTCTTTGTTAGGAAGCTGTTTTGTGTGAAATGGCTTATAGTAGTAGAAAAGGATGGAGGGAAGGCTATGATTAAGAGTATTTATGAGACGCATGTACAGGTGCGGAGTTTGGAGGATTCGATTGAGTTTTATAAACGTCTTGGGCTGACGTTTGTTCATCGAATTGAAGAGAGGCGCTGTGCTTTTTTCTTTGTTGGTGAACAAAAGCAGATGCTTGGGCTTTGGGAAACAGACGAAAAAGAGTTGAAAAGGAGTCATTTTGCTTTTGGAATTGAAGCAGCGGATATTCATGAAGCGTTAACGTGGCTGCGTTCAAAAGGCATTGAACCCGAAGAAACGTCGTTTGGAAAGCCGCAGACAGAGCCGATTGTTCATACGTGGATGCCGGCAGCTTGCGTGTATTTTAATGACCCTGACGGCAACCGCTTGGAATTAATTACGCTTTTGGATGATGAGCCCGTTGTATCTAAGGATTTTCCATATTTAAGTGAATGGAACAAAAAACAGCAGTGAGCACTGCTGTTTTTTTATGTATCATAAACGTATGATTGACATAACAATAAACATATAATATATTTGTTTATAAATTAATAAACAAAACAGAAAGGTGTCTATTTATATGTTGAATGATTTGTTTTGGGAATCATCTTTTAAAGATATGAAGAAAGGATACGGGGAAAGCGAAGATCACTACCACTGCTTACTGTGCGGTGAAAGCATTGAAAAAGGCATTATTTATCCAGTAGAAGGTGTTTTTTATGAAGCAAAACGTTATATGAAGCTTCATGTTGAACAGGAGCACGGATCTGTATTCCATCATTTAATAGAGCTAGATAAAGATGTAACGGGTCTGTCTGATCATCAAAAAAATTTAGTGAAGTTTTTTAAGGAAGGAAAAAGCGATAGTGATATTCAAAAAGAAATGGGAATTGGCAGTTCATCCACCATTCGGAACCACCGCTTTACGTTAAAGAAAAAAGAGCGTCAGGCAAAAGTGTTTTTAACGCTGATGGAACTGTTAAACGACGGGGAAGAAGAGAAGACGGTACCCGTAACAAATACGGCGCCTAGAAGAAGTCAGCGCTACAGCGCCAGCGATGAAGAACGTGAAAAAATTTTAGCGAAGAATTTTCCGCAAGGTTTAAACGGACCTCTTCGTACTTTTCACTTGCAAGAAAAACACCGTCTTGTTGTTCTTGAAGAATTAAGCAGGCATTTTGATTTTGGTAGCACGTATACCGAAAAAGAAGTAAATGATAGGTTAACACCTTTTTATGACGACTACGCCGTGCTGCGACGCTATTTAATTGAGTACGGTTTTTTAGAGCGCAGCGCAGACGGAAGCAGCTACTGGAGAAAAGGAGAGACAGGGATGAGTATGGACTCAAAAGACTATAAAAAACAAATGAAGCAGCTAGCGAAAGAAGTAAAAACAGAAGGCGGCGTGTATCAAATTAAAAACCTTCACAACGATAAGATTTACATTGGCTCTACGCCTAACATCAAAACGTTAAACGGCGTAAAGTTCACGTTAAAGACGAACACTCATCAAAATAAAGAGCTTCAAAACGAGTGGAATACGTACGGGGCGGATGCTTTTTCAATTGAGATGCTGGAAACGATTAAAAGAGAAGAAGAAAAAGCACTTTCAAAAAAGGATTTGCTGAAACTGGAAGCGAAATGGTTAGAGAAGCTGCAGCCTTACGGCGAAAAAGGCTATCATTCGCTGAAAGCTGATACAAAGGAGAAATAGGTGTGAAGAATCAAGATGTGAAAAGTGAAGTAGTGGAATCAGAAGAATCCGTCAGTAAGCTGATGCTTGTGTTTTTGATTCCGCTCATGTTAAGTAATGCTATGCAGTCAGTTGGGCAGCTGGCGGGGAGTATTATTGTCGGAAGAGCGCTTGGAGTTGATGCGTTAGCCGCTATTTCCGCTTTTTTTCCTCTGTTTTTTCTGCTCGTGTCGTTTTCGATTGGAATTGGTTCAGGAAGTTCCATTTTAATCGGGCAAGCGTACGGGGCACAAAATGAAAAGCGAGTCAAAGAAATTATCGGTACCACGCTCACGTTTACGTTTTTAGTAGGGATTGTGCTTGCTGTTTTGGGAAGCATATTTGCTCCGGATATTCTTCGGATCATGGGAACGCCGGCTAATATTATTGACGTAACGGTTCACTATGCGCGCATTTTGTTTGTGGCGATTCCTGTTTTGTTTTTATACTTTGTTTATACGACGTTTATGCGCGGAACCGGAGACTCTAAAACGCCTTTTTATTTTTTAGTTGTGAGTACGGTCTTAAACATCATTTTCCTTCCAATTTTAATTTTTGGATGGATCGGAGTGCCAAAGCTTGGAGTGTACGGCGCTGCGTACGCAACAGTGTTTTCAACCGTATTAACGTTCATTATTATGATTGTTTATTTGCGCAAGAAAAATCATCCGTTAAAGTTTGACTCATCTATTTCATTAAAAATGGACGGAACGCTTTTAAAGCTGCTTATGCGTTTAGGGATTCCAGCTAGTATCAATATGATTTTAGTTTCTCTTTCTGAAATTGCGGTTATTACGTTTGTAAACGGATTTGGCTCAGACGCTACAGCAGCGTACGGAGCGGTGAACCAAGTGGCAAGCTATGTACAAATGCCGGCAATCAGCTTAGGAATTGCGGTTTCTATTTTTGCGGCGCAGTCGATTGGCGCCAATAAATTTGAGCGTTTAAAAGAAGTTATTCGCTCTGGAATTATGCTGAATTATGTTATTGGCAGCGTATTGATTTTACTTATTTATCTCTTTTCCAATCAAATTTTAGCTCTGTTTTTAACAAGTCAGCACACGCTCCATATTGCCGAAGAGCTGTTAGTGATAACACTTTGGAGCTATTTGATTTTCGGTCATGCGCAAATTATTACCGCCACGATGCGAGCAAGCGGTACGGTGCTTTGGCCTACGGTATTTAGCATTATGGCTATTTGGTGTGTAGAAGTGCCCGTAGCCTACGTGTTATCGCAGTTTACATCTCTTGCGATTAAAGGAATTTGGATTGGATATCCAGCGGCGTTTGTGGTCAGCTTAATCCTGCAGTACAGCTATTATCAATTTGTATGGAAGAAAAAGAAAATTGAACGTCTTGTCGGATAAAAAACGAGCGGAAACGCTCGTTTTTTACTTTTCCTAATTAAAACACCCTTAGCTAAGAGTTTTAATAGGATAGTGCATATAACTTTTTGATGAAAAGAGGGTATGACACTATGAGTAAATCTGGATTTGTGCCGGATAATTCAAATATTAAAAAAAGCTCAGGAACGCCTAATCTGTCAGTGAATTATAAGCAAAATATCCTGTTCAAACGAAACGACCAAAATATAGCGTATCAACTAACCTCAACTCAGCTGCCTGCTATGCTCGGAGGTGCTTTTGTTGATTTATATATGACGAAAGGGCATATGAGAGAACCGCACTGGCATCCAAACGCGTGGGAATTAGATGTTGTCGTTTCAGGTGAAGTGCAGGTGTCTGTCTTGGACCCTGATACAAGCAGCATGCACAATTACCGGATAAAAGAAGGCGAAGTTGTTTTTATACCGATGGGCTGGTGGCATTGGATTGAGCCCCTATCGGAAGAAGCGCATCTTCATCTCTTTTTTAACAATGATCAATTTGAGTCTACAGAAGGATCCGACGTGCTGCGCTTAACGCCTCCGATCGTGTTTCAAAAAGCATACGGCGTAAGCGGAAGTGAAGTAGCAGAAGCCATTGCTCCGATTACGGATACGGTTGTGATTGGGCCGCCTAATGATCATTCTTCTTATAAGAAGGGCTATGAACGTGATGAAAAAGTTGTTATTAAAATAAATGAGAAAGTTGTGCGTGCTGAAGATAAGTAGCATAAAAAACCATTGAGCCTGCGGTCAATGGTTTTTTTCGTGAGGCGTTTTTTATAAAAACAGCTCGTTACGTTCTAAGTGCTTGTACAGCCGCGTTGTGACTTGTCTTTGGTTCCATTCGTTTTGGGGAAACTGCTGCTTGTCTACGTGAGAAACGGCCGGTTTGTAGGTTTTTTGAATCCGTTTGATATCATTAAAGGTTGCGTTGGTTTCAATGTGGTCAGCGAGCGTAAATACAAGAGAGTGCAGCTTTGCAACATTGGGAATCGTAGCTGCTTGGCTGAAAATAGCTTTCGCGACGGATAGCTGTCTTTCATGCGCAGTAAAGATGTCTTGCTCATTACGCTCCTTTAAAAAAACAAGCGCTTCTTTTCCGTTCAGGCGAATCGATCCTTTTGGAAAAACAATGTTGCTATGTTCAAAAGCACGTTTGTTTGTGACGATAATGCCGCCTAATTTATTTACAGCATCGACGACTGACTGCTGATCCATTTTGACATAATAATCAACAGGAAGCTTTGCATACGTTTCGACGTTCTTTACGACAGCATTCATATTTCCTTGGTGATAAATCGTTCGCAGTGTTTCATTGCCGAGCTGAGTTGACCCTGGCAAGTGGGTCATTTTTATTGATTCATGCTGCTTATTAACAGTCATATATACAAATGACGTATTTTGATGGTTCTCTTGAATTAAAAGCAGGGAAAACGGTTGCCCTTTTTTTAAATTGACGTGTGTTTTGTTACCATGCTCAAGCGGTACATACGTTTGATCAACGGCAGCTTTCACCGTATGATAGCCTGCAAATGTGATGCTGACAAAACTGACGAGTAAAAATAGTACGAGACCGCCAATCCACTCTTTTTTTGCTTTGCTGCTCATCGTCTCACCTTTTTCTATCGAAGTCGTTCGTAGTATTGCCATCTTAAAAGGGGAGTAAAACAAATGAGCGCTATTTTTATTGCTTATCTTGCTTTTTCTTGGCATAGGTTTTGAGTTCTGTAATTAAGATCGCTTGCTCTTCCACATCGTTAAACGCTTCAATGCCATAAAGATATTCGGTGTGCCGTTTTTCTTTCCATACGCAAAGTCCGGTAATATGGATGGGTTTTTCATTTAAATAAAAGCTGATTTTTAGCTGAATTTGATGGTTGAAAATAGGTAAATCAAGCGGCGTAATTATTTTGATTCCTTTCGGTGAAAGGTCGATAACAGACAAAGGACCTGGCTTAGAATCGATTTCTTTGTTGTCGTATTTAGCAATGGAAAACGTTCCAACAATGGGAGTCTCAAATAAAAAGCGAAACGGTTCTTCACGTTTGAAATGCATGTATCATCAGTCCTTTTCGTAATCTAAGTTTGTTAAGTAAGTATTCGATGAAAGTCTAAAAATTCCTACACGTTTTTCACCATCACCCATATAATGTTTATCGATGTAGAATATCTATCATGACCAAAGACCGGCCATGGTAGATATTCTAGACCTAATCGTAGGCGATCCCCCTTGCGGGGTTGATCGCCTACGATTAGGTGAACCTTTGTGGGAGGATTCAAGAGGTCTTAGTTATCGATTGCCGATTATAACTGCTTTTATAGTATTGGAAGTTTTGTTTGAAACTTTAAATGGTGAGGGAAAGGTTTTGAAAAAAGCGCTACGCTAGAGTTGGATTGTATGTTAAAATTAAACTTTGTGAAGTAGCTGTATTACAAATCAGCGTTCCTTCAACTAATTAGGAGGTGAGATGAATGGGCACTGATGACCCCATTTCGATGAAGGTTACTGCAAAACAAGATAGGGGCAACAAAGGTGTATATGTTCCTCTCATTTCAACGAAGGAAAATACTCCTTAATGCCTCAATGATGTGAGGTGAAAAATCAATGATTAAAACATACTTATATGATGATGAAACAAAAGAAATGGTAACGAATCTTGATTTAGGAGACGTGCATGAAAAATTGCGCAATCCTGATAATTTGCTGTGGATTGATCTGTATGATGTCCACGGACAAGAGCTTGCTCAAATTGCTAAATTATTCGATTTTCACCCATTGGCGATTGAAGACTGCTTACACGACAGTCCTCGCGCTAAAATGGATGATTACGAAGACTATAAATTTTTCGTTTTTCACGCGCTTCGCTATAACGAAGAAAGTGATGACGAGATTACGACGCTTGAGTTAAATGCCTTTGTCGGATCAAATTACGTAGTGACGATTCATAAACATAAAATGGGCTGGCTTCGCAAAATGGATGCTGTGTGCTCACGCTATCCAAAGTTTATGAACCGCGGCGCCGACTTTTTACTGTACGCTTTGATTGATGGCATCACGGACGAATATTTTCCGATTTTAGACCGAATTGACATGCGTATTGATGAATTAGAAGATGAAATCTACAACAAAGAAGTGCGCGGAGTGACGGAAGAGTTCTTGGCGTTAAAAAGAACGATTATCTTAATCCGGCGCGTTATTCTGCCTCAGCGCCGAATTTTCTTAACGGTGAATGGAAAGTGGAAATTCGACATACGAGAAGAAAATGTTCCTTTCTACATTGACTTGCTTGACCACTTAGAGCGTATTGTAGACTCTGCTGAAACATTTAGAGACCTCGTAAACAGTGCACTTGATACGTATTATTCTATTACCAATGCAACTTCATCTGAAAAGCTGAACGTCTTAACGCTGATTTCAACGATTATGCTTCCGCTGACGTTCGTAACCGGATTTTTTGGGATGAACGTACCGATTCCATATCAAAATTCCCACTGGGCTACTGCTGTTATTATTGTTATGTTAATTGTGTTAACGTGGGGAATGTGGAAATACTTTAAAAACAAACAGCTTTTATAACAAAAAAGGCACTTGGCCATAAGCCAAGCGCCTTTTTGTTATTTTGTCACCGTTTTTGCTGTTGCTTTACTCGTATTGTTCGCTTTGTCTTTTGCAGTTACGCTTAAGACTGTTTTTTCTTTTTGCTTTTTAATTTTTACGGAGTATTGCCCTTTGCTGTTAGCAGCAGCAGAGCCAATGCTTTTTTTGTTTACTGTTACCGTTACGGTAGCATTTGATTCTGCTTTACCCGTTACAGCCGTGCTTTTTGTTGTGACAGCATTTACGCTTGGTGCAGCAGGGGGAGTTTTATCGCTCACTTTTACAGTCGTAGCTTTACTTGTGTTGTTGGCTGCGTCTGCTGCTGTTACGCTGATTGCTGTACCTGCTTTTTGTTTTTTAATTGTTATGCTGTACTGACCTTTTGCATTGGCTTTTGCTTTGCCGATTTCTTTGTTGTTCACTTTCGCTACAACAGATGCATTTGCTTCTGTTGTTCCTTTAATAGCCGTATCCGCGTCGCTGACTGGATTTACTTTAGGTGCATTTGGAGCAATAACGTCACGAACCGTTACTTTTGCTTCTTCACTTTCTTGTTGTTGGCTGTTTGTAGCCGTGATATACAAAACTGTATTTTCTTTTTGTTTTGGAATTTTCACTTTGAACGCGCCTTTTGCATCAGCTTTTGCTGAAGCAATCACTTTCTTGGCGCTGTTTTTAACATTTACCGTAAAATTCGCTTTAGACGTTCCTGTTACATACTCATCTTTATTCGTTACGGCTTTTACCGCTGGTTTGGCAGGTGCTTTTTGAACAACTGCACGAATGCTCGTACTTGCTTTTCCGTTTGTGACAACCACTTGTAAAACGGTATCAGCTTTTTGAGCTGGAATGTTCACAGAGAACGTATTTTTTGCATCGGCTTTGGCTGTGCCAAGTGTTTTTGAGCCGTTCATTACTTTAACAGTTGAACCGCTTTGAGCTTTACCTGTAACAATTTTTTGCGTGCTGACAAATGTATTTACCTGCGCTTGCAGCTGCTGTGCACTTACCGCGCTGTACGCATTTAAACGTCCCCATCCTGATACGTAATCATAGCCTGGAGCAGGGGGTTCTGCTGGACTTTCTTCATCATCGTATACAGGAGCATCTTTTTCATCAAATTTAATATCTTTAGCTGTATCCGTTAGGCGTTTTTCAACGTCTTTTGGCTTTAAGCCTGGGTTTCGTGATAGCAATAATCCCGCAACGGCTGCCACGTGAGGTGTTGCCATTGATGTTCCGCTTAAATAAGTGACGTTCCCGTCTGGAACAAGACTTGGAATATCAGAGCCAGGAGCTGTAATATCTAATCCTTTTCCATAGTTTGAGTAGTCAGATACGATATCTAAACGGTTTGATGCGCCTACTGATATCGCATAGGCAGATGAAGCAGGGTAAGAGAGCTCTTCCATACCGTCATTTCCACTTGCAGCTACAACCGTTACGTTATGATCGTATGCGTATTTTAACGAATATTCAAGCACGCGGCTGTAAGATCCGCCAAGGCTTAAGTTAATGACTTTTGCACCGTGATCAACCGCGTATTTAATACCGTACGCAATTTGTTCTGTATCTCCGCTTCCAGATGCGTCTAGAATTTTAACCGGTAAAATTTTAGCGTGAGAATTGATGCCGGCCATTGAATAGTTATTGTTTGCAGAGGCTGCGATAATACCTGCTACGTGAGTTCCGTGTCCGTTGTCATCAGTTGCATTTGACGAACGATCAACGTAATTATAGCCTGTTTTTGTATCCACGACGCCTTTTAAATCAGCTAGTGATGAATCGACGCCCGTATCGGCAACGGCAATAACTGTATCTTTTAATTTTTGACCGTTTAGTAATTTTTCAAGCGATTCATATTGAATATCGGCATGTTGAGTACCATCATTTTTACCCGTATTGTTTAATGACCATTGATACGGATATTGTGAATCCATCGAAAGAGCGTGATACTCTTGAACTGGCTCGATAAATTCAGTTTCAGGAAGTGCCTGAATTTGTTTTGCCGTCATTTTACCTTGAGCAGATGACGTGCTGAAGCTTTTTGCATTGCTGTCATCTAATTGAATAACAAACATATTATCAAAAGAAGCAGCTGATTGTTTTAATGGATTAATAGATTCAATGCTTGCTGATTTTGACTGTGCTTTTGTTTTGAATGATTTAGCATTTGCACCATCTTTTAATTTAACGATATAGCGAGTTTCAGCTTTTGTTGAAACGCTGTTTGCGCTGACTAATTTAGCTCTTACTAATACAGACGATACGTTTAAGTCCGTTACGTCTTTTAATTTTGTCTGTGCTGCTACTTTTTCTAAGTCTTTCTTTAAAGCAGCTGGAACGGATTTATAAGCGATGCTGTATAAATCATTGATTGCTTTTTGGTCAGCACTTGTAATCATATATGTGCTTGATGCACCGTTTTTCGCCACATCTGTAAATAGACCCTTTAGCTGAACTAAATCTTTGTATACTTGTTCGCGCATCGATTTATCGATAATCATTTTAGAGCTGATAAACGGAGCGGCTTTGTAGTAAAGAGAAGAAAGGTCTTTTCCGCTTGCTGTTTTTGAAAGCACAGCGTCGCGAATCGTACGCAAATCTTTTAAAATACCTTTTCCGTTTTCTTTTTGGCTTGTACTTAATTCAGCCGGGCATTCTTCGGCCTCCATTTGAGAAGGGGGAAGTGAAGCGCCTTCATAGCTGATTGTGTAAGGAACTTCTGTTTTTTCTTCCGGCTGTAGTTCTGGAGAAGTCGAACCATCTTCCGCATCTTCTTCAATCATGCCGTCTTCGCTTCCATAATACTCAACTTTCACATAATAAGGGCCAGTCCAAGCGATTGGAAAATCAAGCTGAGCAGGCTCATCTTTGTAAGAGTATCCCATATAACGGTCAAATGCCACGTTGTTTTTGGCATTTTCAAGACTAGAGTAAACCGTGATGTTTACTTCATCATCACTTTGAAGCTTAATTCGGTAGTGTGAAAACTTTGCTACTTCTTGCTTAGAAGGATTAATTTTGTACCACTGTGCTTGTTCTGGTTCTGTAAATGTTCCTTTTGCTGCTTTACCAATGCTTAATGTTTTTTCATTAGCAGGAGGATTGCCTGCCGCTTGTGTTTTCAATAAGCCTAATTGGCTAAAACACAAGGTGAACATTAAAGCAAAAGCAATAAAACGATAAATTGACCCTTTTTTCATGTTAAACCTCCAAAAAATATAGTAAAAAACAGGAATTACATACCTATTAAACCATAAAGTTTAAAAATTTGTAAATAATTACTGTTGCTTATTTTGGTATTTTGTCAAGTTATTAATCTCATAGGATAAATGGTGAGATAAGTCCTAGTTGCAAAAAGTAGAAAAAATTGGAATAATAAAGGTTGAGCCTGTTTATAAGAGGCGAGAGTACGCTGAATAGGGAAGAAGGGAATGAGAATTATTTTTCAAAGCAGAATTCACTGGAGAAAATCTGATCGGTTTCTTTTTACCTGTGTTTATAAAGAGGAAATCGGGCTATATAAATAAAGATTGGAAAAATTTTCAGTCTAATTAAGTTCATTTGTAGCATATAATACGAGCTGGATTTCTTTTATAATAAACAAAAGCAAAGAAAGAGCAAATGGTGAAAAGGAGTGAAAGAAGTTGTCAAATGTGATGCAACGACAGGAAAAACGAATGAAGTTTGATGCCGAACAGCTTGCACCCCTTGATATTGATAAAGAGACAAAGAAGTTGCTAACAGAAAAAGGATTGCCCAAAGAAGCTTCACCATTTCTAGAGTTCGTTTCATCCAAAGGAAAGCTAACAACGCTATGCGAAACATTTGAGTTATCATCTCGCTACCAGCACTATTGGTTTTTAGGAACAACAGGCGCTGGAGATCCAATTTGTCTTCATCAAAAAAACGGTTCAGTTGTGCTGCTCGATACGTCCAACGATGACTGCGAGCGCTTCGTGAATACAACTTTTCCGCAGTTTTTAGCATGCTTAGATGTGTTTGAAGAGCTAGTAGAAGAAACGATTCAAGCTAACGGAGAATCTGCATACTTAGAAAGACACATTCCTGCTGAGGTGCTGCAGCGATGCAGAAAACGTATGAATGAAATTGATGAAGCTTGCTTAGCACCTTATTCTTTTTGGTTCAAAGAACTTTCTTTTTAATATAGTAGAAAAATAGACATGGCCATTTTGGTCATGTCTATTTAGTTGTGGCTGAAGGGCTAGATAGAATAAATAAAAATGATAGTATATAATGGATATAAATTCCTTTTCTTGAAGGGGGAGGAGGGTATAAATGATTTCTCTATTTGGATTAATGGGTGCTTTCTTTGTTTTGCTTTTTAGTGCGTCTTATGTCTTCTATAGAAAGAACTCGCCTGTTCAGTATGTGATTTCATTGGTAGGTATGTTAGCAAGCATCTTTTTATTTTTATATAGTATATTCAGAATAGGAGGCTTTGAAGGAATGGGAGTTGGAGCCGTAGCAGCTGCTTTGTTTGTGGCGTCGATTCTGAGCTTGTTCGTCAGCGTCCTTTTTAACATTATAAATAGAAGAGGGAAAGGTGCTGTGTGAAATGGGAGAAATAACCTTTAGAGAAGCAGTGCGGGAAGATTTAGATCAAATTGTTGGAATGCTCGCTGATGATATGCTCGGAAGCAAACGAGAGCGCTACGAATTACCGCTTCCAGACTTTTATGTTCAAGCATTTCAGGCAATTGATGGGGATCCAAACAATGAACTGATTGTCGCATGTAAAGATAGTAAAGTAATAGGTGTTCAACAAATAACATTTACGCCCCACATTGTACGACAAGGCGGATGGAGAGCAACGATTGAAGGAGTTCGAACCGCTTCGTCAGAGCGCGGGAAAGGGGTTGGATATCAGCTGATTACATGGGCGATTGAACGAGCGAAAGAACGTAATTGTCAGTTGGTACAATTAACAACGGACAAGGAAAGGTCAGAGGCTTTGCGTTTTTATCAAAAGCTTGGGTTCACAGCTTCTCATGAAGGATTAAAGCTCCATTTGTAATTCGCTGTTAATGGTTGTATCCCTGTGGTAAGAATTTTTTGATTAAAATGAATTTTTTCGTTTAGTTCAATTGAAACGTGGTATATAAATAGTACAGAGCCGATAGAAATTTTTCTAAGGCTACTGTGAAAGGTAAATACTTAGCTTTATGAAGGGACTGGTTTAGTTTTGGAATACTTAACAGCAACTTCAACAAACGTATTACCTCACATGAAAAGCAGATATTCTGATCTGACAATTGGCACTCTCGTTATGAACCGATATACGTAGCGAAAGGGCCTCACAAGGGCAAATGAACATGAAATAATTAGCATGATATGAAGGAAAGAACCTGCATCAGTTTTGATGTAGGTTCTTTTTTGTGAGATACGGCAGGAAATCTTATACAAAACTTTAGCAGAAATTTATAGATAAGATTTATAGATATGGTAAACTATTTGAAATTGTATCGGCATGAAAAAGGAAGGAGGAGTTCTATGGATACACGCGAGCTCTTTTATTACATTTATCAAAAGAGTGTCACAGCGGAAAAACATTATTTACCATGGGCACTTTCTATGCTGGAACATGAACAGAATTCTTTATCTCTTTCGATTTTAGCTTCTCTCCGCCCATCTTATAATCTCTTTGAAGTAGAAGATTATTTTCAGCGTACTTTAAAAGAGCTTTCCTTATTGAAACCGAGTGAACAGGAATGTACAGATTACCTGATCTATACGCGGCTTCAAACAATTGTGCAGCATGAAGAGAGGGCGCTAACAGAAGCCAATCACTTATACACCATGTTCATTGAACTCGACTGTCCGACGAAGTTAGTAGGTTGGCTTGAAATTAGTGATATGATAGATGACTATCAGTACGGAGACAATTATTTTAACATCACGGATGAAATCATACATACAACAATTATGAAAGAAGCTAAAAGTCAGCTGGAACATTACCGTAAAAAAATCTTCAAATGAATGCACTACGAAATTTCTTATAACTTATTTGACACCTAAAGTATAAAAGAGTATACTAATGTTAAACATAGTAATTATGTCGGATAAGTAGGTTATTGTGCTGTGAACAAGACTTCTACTAATAAAGAGGAGATCTAGTCCAAATCGTACAGTCCGACTTTGATGAGATGCTTTCAAGCATCTTTTTTTACGCAAAAAAACAGCCGCAGGGGGCTGTTATAGGGCAGTAATTCTTCCCTTGTAAGCATCAATCAACCGCTGGTTATGTTCATCTGAACCTTCCATGTTTCCGCTTAAAAAGACAGGAGGCGTGATGCCGCGGCTGAGCAGTTTTTGGATGGCTTTAGATAGGACATCATTTAGGATAGCGCCTCCAATTACAGTAGAACCAGAAGCGAAAGAAATGTCTTGCTGATGAAGAAGAACGTCTCCTTTTGGAATATGATTATTGATAACAAGATCCACGACATCATGAAGGTATTTTCCGCTTTTATGTCGCGAAGCCCGGCTCGTGGCATAAGAAGGAGAGGTAAGCCCGATAACAAAGGCGCCTTTTTCTTTTGCAATTAAGGCCACATCAATCGGAACGGGATTTACGCCCGACGTAGAAATCACAATCATGATATCGCCTGGTACGATATCTTCTTTTTCCATAAAGGTAGAGGCATAGTCGTTTTTACGCTCCAGCTGTGAAGAGCGCGAAGCTCCTTTATGAAGCATCAGTTCTTCTACAAAAATAGGGTGAATCGGCGCAAGCCCTCCGGAACGGTAAAACACTTCTTCCGTTAAAATATGAGAATGACCGCACCCAAATAAATGAATGAGGTGATGAGAAGCTAATTGCTGTGAGATTTTCTCGGCTGCGGATTCCATTGTCTGCTGTTCATGCGCCTCCACTTTAGCAAGCAGTTTTGTTAGTTCCTGTAGATATAAACTAGACATAAAAAAACTCCTTAGTTAAGATCGTGTCATGTTAATCGTAAACTTATAGCGGTCTGCTCGATACGAAGATTTCACCACTTCAAGCGGCGTGCCGTCTTGCAAATACGTATTTCTTTGAATCAATAGAACGGGTGAATATGAGCTGATTCCAAGATGCTTCACTTCGGTTTCAGAAGCTAAGATGGATTCTAACGTTTGATTGGCTTCACCAATTTTCAGCCCGAGCTCTTCTTCAATATAGCGATAGAGAGAGTTGTTAACAATAGATTCTGTTAATCCTTTGACTAAGTTAGCGGATACATAGACGCTTTCAAGCGCCATTGGCACGTCGTCAGCTAAACGAATACGTTTGATTTCATAAACAGGTGCATGAAGAGAAATGTGCAGCTGCTCGGCAATTTTTTCTGAAGCCGCAATAATTTCAAAGCTCAGCAGCTTACTGCTTGGCACCATTCCGCGCGCTTTCATATCTTCTGTAAAACTCGTTAATCCAACGAGCTGCTGCTCCAGTTTCTTTTCAGATACAAAGGTGCCGCGGCCTTTTTGACGGTATAAATAACCGTCGTTTACTAAATTGTTAATCGCTTGGCGAACAGTCATTCTGCTGATTTCAAATCGTTCTGCAAACTCTCGTTCAGAAGGAAGCGAATCATTTGGTTTTAACTCTCCGTTTTCAATTTGTTTTTTCAACTGTTCTTCAATTTGATAATAAATCGGAAGAGGTGAGCTTTTATCAATCACTTAAGTTCTCTCCTTTATGTAAACCTCCTCATCTAAAAAAGACGAGGAGGTATATTATCTATATATGCTCTAACTAATAGTCAGATATCTTTCTTTCATAAAGACGGATTGATTATAGCCGGGGCAGGCTACTTGACTATTCTTTCAAAGGTTCACTTTAGCTAAAGCTTCTTGGTCCGCAATAATTGTAACACAGTGATGCTTCTTTAAAATAGAAGCAGGAAAGTTCTCTGTGATTTCTCCGTTAAGCAGCTGATACATCGCTTCTGCTTTGGCTTCCCCGGAGATAAGCAGTAAAATTTCTTTACTTTTCATAATCGATTCAATTCCCATTGTAATAGCCTGAGTAGGCACTTCGTCAAGAGAATTAAAGTAGCGCGCATTCGCTTTTCGCGTTGACTCTTCTAACGTCACAATATGAGTAGGAGAATTGAATGACGTACCAGGTTCGTTAAAGCCAATATGTCCGTTTTGGCCGATTCCAAGAATCTGAAGGTCAATGCCTCCGTGATTTTGAATCATTTCATCGTAGCGGCGGCATTCTTCTTCAGGCGTATCAGCTAGGCCGTTAGGAACGTGCGTGCTGCTTACGTCAATATCAATGTGATTAAATAACGCATCTGCCATATAGTAGTGATAGCTGTTTGGATCTTGCATCTTCATTCCGACATATTCATCTAAGTTAAAGGAAGTAACGTGTTTATAAGACGTGCCGTGCTCCTTATGATCTTGAATTAAACGATCATACAATCCTTTCGGCGTGCCTCCCGTTGCAAGTCCCAGATTCATATTTGGCTTTTCATGAAGTTTGCTAATCAGCATATCAGCTGCTTTTGCGCTCATTTCACTGTAATTTTTCACTTGGATGATATTCATTGTTAGTCCTCCTTTTTAAAGCTCAATGTGCCTCGGCAAAATGTCATTTCAACATCTAAGTTTTCATTTAACACCACGATATCCGCATCTTTTCCAATTTTGATGCTTCCTTTTGTATCGAACAGATTAAGCTGTTTTGCTGGGTTTTCGGCGGTCATTTTTACGATGTCTTCTAATGAACAGTTCGTAAAGCTCATCGTGTTTTTAATCGCATCGTTCATCTTTAAGATGCTTCCTGCTAACGTTCCGTCTGCAAGGGTAGCCGTTGTGTCGTTTACGTGAACAGGCTGTCCTCCTAAATCATACGTACCGTTTTTTAGCCATTTGGCACGAAGAGAATCCGTGATAAGAATCATGCGTTCACTTGTGATTTGATCGTACGCAAGCTTGACCATTTCAGGTCGGCAGTGGATGCCGTCTGTAATCAGCTCTACAAATAATTCATCTCTCAAATAAGCGGCGCCTAATACACCCGGCTCTCTATGGTGAAGACCGCGCATGCCGTTATATAAATGCGTAATATGAGAAGCTCCTGCTTCGATGGCTTCACCAACTTGATCATATGTGCTGTCAGAATGGCCAATAGAAGCGACGACGTTTGTTTCTTTTAAATAAGAAGTAAGCGCTAAGCCGTTTGGCTGCTCCGGAGCTAATGTAACAAGTTTAATATGTCCTCCGGCTGCTTTTTGCCATTCTTGAAACAGTGCCACATTCGGATCTTGAATATGAGTAGGGGGCTGTGCACCCGCACGTTTTGGTGAAATAAAAGGACCTTCTAAGTGAATACCTACTACTTCAGCATCCGCATTTGTTTGCTCTTCGATATAAGCGCCCGCGTTGCGAAGCGCTTTTTCAACCGCTTCATTCGACTGCGTCATAGTGGTTGCTAAAAAGCTTGTTGTACCTTCTTTTGGGAGCGTGCGCGCCATTGTTTTTAATGCTTCTGCCGTACCGTCCATTGCATCCGCATTGTTAACGCCATGAATATGCACATCAATGGCACCCGGAATAACTTTATAGGAAGGAGAAAGCTCAATGACATGGTCTTTTGGCTGACGTACGTATTGATTTATATCTCCAATTTCAGTGATTTTTTTATCCGTTAGTTTAATATACCCATTTTTTAATGTCTGATTTTCACTATAAACGGTTACATTATAAATAATGATGGATGAATGTGTATCCATACATACACTCCTTTGCTCGTTGTAGTAATATAAGTGTAACGCTTTTTGGAATAGTTGTCTAGACCAGTTTAGTGATTTTATAAAAATAGAAAAGTTTGTAAGGGCTTTTAACATTGATATAGAAAGGTTTGTAAAAATAAAATTGGTATAGACAACTATATATTTTATGTGCTAGTATGAGTCCATGCAGTGAAACCGCCGTCATTTCAGCTGATGATGTAATCATAGGCCGGGATGAATGCGGTAACTTGTCATCCGATAAATATTGTTACGAAAATCCTTGCTCGTAACATCGGGTTAAATACGTTATACAAAGGGGATAGAAACATGCTGAATTTTTTACAACGTATTGGTAAATCGCTTATGCTGCCAATCGCAGTATTACCTGCTGCGGCATTGCTTCTTCGTTTGGGCCAAAAAGACTTATTGGATATTCCATTTATGGCTCAAGCCGGAGATGCGATTTTTGCGAATTTAGCACTACTGTTTGCCCTCGGAATTGCTGTAGGACTTTCAAAAGATGGAAGCGGCGCAGCAGCACTTGCCGGAGTGGTCGGTTATTTTGTTCTAACAAAAGGAACTGTAGCTATTGATAAAGATATTAACATGGGTGTACTCGGCGGAATCGTCTCAGGGGTAACGGCTGGTCTATTATACAATCGTTTCTCAGCGATTAAGCTGCCGGAGTGGCTCGGCTTCTTTGCAGGAAAGCGGTTTGTACCGATTATTACTTCAGTCGTTATGCTCGCGCTTGCAGGAATCTTTGGAGTTATCTGGCCGCCGATTCAAGATCAAATTAACAACTTAGGAACGTGGATTACAGGAGCAGGAGCACTTGGCGCAGGTATATACGGATTTTTAAACCGTCTATTGATTCCAATTGGCCTGCATCACGTGTTAAACAGCTTAGTATGGTTTGTATTCGGAGACTATCACGGCGTAACGGGAGACTTGAACCGCTTCTTTAAAGGCGATCCAACCGCAGGAACATTCATGTCTGGATTCTTCCCGGTTATGATGTTTGGTCTACCGGCAGCTGCGCTTGCGATGGTTGCAGCAGCTAAAAAAGAAAAACGCAAACAAGTCAGCGGTATGTTAATCGGACTTGCTGTTACCTCTTTTTTAACGGGAATTACAGAACCAATTGAATTTCTATTTATGTTCGTAGCACCGTTATTATACGTTATTCATGCCGTTTTAACGGGAATTTCGATGGCTTTAGCCGTTGCTCTGGGTATTCACGCTGGATTTGGATTTTCAGCAGGGGCCATTGATTTCTTCTTAAACTATGGAATTTCACAAAAACCGCTGCTGTTAGCGGGAATTGGAATTGTGTACGCAGTCATTTACTTTGTCGTTTTCTACACGCTGATCAAAGCTTTAAATTTAAAAACACCGGGACGTGAAGATGATGAAGAAGTAGATACGTCAAACGAAACGGTTGTGGCAACAGGCGATAAATATGTTGATATGGCGTCTTACTTTATTGAAGATTTAGGCGGAAAAGAAAACTTAACCGTAATTGATAACTGTGCGACTCGTCTTCGTTTACAAGTAGCTGATGCCGGCAACATTAACGAAGCTGCCTTAAAGCGTCACGGAGCGAGAGGAATCATGAAGCTCAGCAAAACAAATGTTCAAGTCATTGTTGGAACAGAAGTAGAGTTTGTTGCAGACGCAATGAATCAGTTAGTTAAATACGGCACAGCATCAACAGCTGCACCTGGTGAACAACAACAGGCTGTTCAAGCAGATGCACACACGGAGTTTGTGTTACCGTTTGAAGGCGTGGTAAAGCCGCTTAGTGAAGTGGAAGATCAAGTATTTTCACAAAAAATGATGGGTGACGGCTTTGCGATTGAACCGATTGAAGGAACGCTCGTATCACCGATTAACGGTGAAGTCATGACCGTATTCCCAACAAAACATGCAATTGGCTTAAAAACAGTAGAAGGAATTGAAATCTTGATTCACGTTGGGTTAGATACGGTGAATTTAAAAGGAGAAGGATTCGAAGCTCTTGTTCAAGAAGGTGACAGTGTTCAACAAGGAACACCTCTTTTACAAGTGGATATAGAGTATGTTAAAAAGCATGCACCGTCTATTGTGACGCCAGTTGTATTTACCAACTTGCCAGCGGATAAAGAAGTGAAGCTGTTAAAAACAGGCTATCAAAAGCAAGGCACAAAAGACGTTATTACATTTTAATCAAAAGAGGCTGGAACAAACGTGTTTTAGTTAAAGATCCGAATGATTCATCGTTCGGATCTTTTTTCTTTTCTTCATAATTGAAAGAATTTTGTGTTAAAATTTAGTGTGTTTGATACAGCTAGTGCGGAGCAGAGAGGGAGTAGAACAAATGAAAACAGAAACGGCATTATTCATGGTAAAGGTGACGGCATGTTTATTATAGGAGCATTAGTCAATGGATTAGCGATTGTTGTAGGAACATTAATGGGCAAGCTTGCTCACCGCATTCCTGAAAAAGTAAGCGTGACGGTGATGCAAGTGATGGGTTTATCCGTTATCACGCTTGGCTTGCAAATGGGCTTTAAAAGTCATCAGTTTTTAATTGTGATTTTGAGCTTAGCCATTGGAGCGGTTATTGGTGAGTTCATTGATTTAGATGAAAAGCTAAACCTTTTAGGCAATATGATTGAACGAAAATTTCAATCTCAGCAAAATGACAAGCAAACATTCAGTATTTCACAGGGCTTTGTAACAGGAACGTTAATCTTTGTCATTGGAGCGATGGCGATTGTCGGGGCATTAGACAGCGGAATACGCGGCGATCACAGCGTATTGTTTACAAAAGCGGTGATGGATGGGTTTATCTCATTATTATTAACCACTACGCTTGGAATAGGCGTCATTTTCTCAGCAGTGCCCGTGTTTCTATACGAAGGCATCATTGCGTTATTTGCCACGCAAATTAATGCGGTCGTGCCGCAAGATTTAATGAATAGTATCATTGCCGAAGTCACAGGAGTAGGCGGGGTGTTAATTTTAGCAATAGGGATTAATTTATTAGAAATTATTAAAATTAAAGTAGCTAATTTATTGCCTTCAATTTTAATTGCGGTTGTGATTGTAGTTGTGCAGCATACATATTTTTTATGAGGAAAAAGCTTGTGAGCATGACTCACAAGCTTTTTGTGTTACAGTTATTAGCTTATACGTTTTGATTTGCAAATCGTTTTGAAAGTTCGGCAAGCAGAGCAGGTTTATCGTCTCGGTGCATCATAACTTCAATAAATACGAGATGTTGATAATTCTGTTCGGCCAATATTAAAGCTTCCTCCAGCTCTATTTCTGTACGAACTTTAAAAGTTATACTCCGGTCTTTAGGGCCTAACACAGCGGGAAGCTCTTGATAATTCCACATTTGAATATCATTATATACTTGATTTTCGCCGTGAATCGCACGTTCTACCGTATAGCCGTCATTATTAATTAGAAAAATTACCGGTTTAATATGTTGACGCAGCATAGTTGACAGCTCTTGTGCTGTCAATTGAAATGAACCGTCGCCGATAAGCAATACGTTGCGTCGGTTTTTGTCGGCAAGCTGTGATCCTAAAAGAGCAGGGAGTGTGTAGCCGATAGATCCCCAAAGCGGCTGGCCGATAAATGTTGTGTCTTTTGGCAGCGGCATGGTTGCTGCTCCGAAAAAAGATGTTCCTTGTTCCGCCAACAGTACATCATTTTCATGAAGGAAAGCAGCAATTCGTTCAAAGAACCTTTCTTGCGTTATCTCGGTTTCAGCTGCAGTATATGATTTAGCAGCCATCTGTGAAGTGAGAGAAAGAATATCTAAATCTTCCGCTTTTCTTTTTGCAATTGCACTGCTTAATGCGTGTAAAGAATCAATCATTGTAGCGGGTGCATATTTTGTGTTGTTAAACTGAACGGAAAATGGGTGAATATGAATAACATTGTCCTTTGAAAATTGGTGAGAAAATCCGCCTGTTATTGAATCCGTTAATTTTACTCCAACGCTGATGATGCAATCTGATTGATCTATACGTTTTTGTACATAAGAAGAACTTAAATCTCCGTTGTAAACACCGATAAACTGAGGGTGTGCTTCATTAAAAGCACTCTTTCCCATACTTAATGTTGCAACAGGAAAGCCGGTTTTCTCAGCGAATTGCAGCAAAGCTTTCTGTGCTCCGTATCGAATTACTTCAAAGTCTGCCAGTATAACAGGCCTTTTGGCTGAATTGATTCTTTCGGGGACGTCTACTATCATTTGTTTCAATGTTTCTTCGTTACTTAAAATGGCACTGTCTAATAATGAGTTGTAGGGTTTGCTAATAGGCTTATCATATACGTCGGTTGCTAAATTAATGTGAACAGGCCTTTTGTCAGTCCAGCATGTAAGAAGTACGCGGTCAATTTCTTGAGCCGCATTTTCCTGTGTAAGGAACGTTTGAGCTACAGTTACTTCTTTATACATAGTTGAAAAATGATCGAACTTTCCGTTTCCAAGCGTATGGTGAACGTACAAACCATTATCCATTACATTTGTTGTAGGAGTTCCCGTAATTTTAACGACGGGTACACGTTCAGCGTAAGATCCTGCAATACCGTTAACAGCACTTAATTCACCAACGCCAAATGTTGTAATGAGCGCGGCCATTCCATTAACTCTTGCATAGCCATCAGCAGCATAAGCTGCATTTAACTCATTACAATTTCCAATCCATTCTATTTCTTTATGATCAATGACTTCATCTAAAAAAGATAAATTATAATCGCCAGGTACACCAAACATATGGTGAACACCTAATTCGGCTAAACGATCTAATAAATAATGTCCGATCGTATAGTTGCTACTCATACTTCATCACCTCGAAATAATATGTCAACGTGGTTGACTTAAATACAGTGTAGAAGAATAAGTGTTTTTAGTCAAGTGTATTGACCTTTAGTGCTATAAGTCCAGAATATAGTATACTGATAAGAAGATACTCAGAGCGTAGAGAAAGCAGGTGACATAAATGGACGAAAATAAGAAGCAGCAAATGAATGATGTGCTGGCTTTATTTTATTTTGCCTATAAAACGTTTACAGAGGAGCCGAATCAAATTATTCAAAAGTATGGAATTCAGCGCGTTCATCATCGTATTTTATTTTTCATTGCGAGGTTTCCGGGCCTTAGTGTAAACGAGCTGTTGGCATTGCTAGAAGTCACAAAACAAGCGCTGCACGGTCCAATGAAAAAATTGGTTGAAAAAGAATTAATGATTAGTGAAGAAGCAGCGCATGATCGTCGAGTAAAGCAGCTGTTTTTGACGGATGAAGGACGGGAATTAGAAAAAGAATTAAGTAATCGACAGCGTGAGCAGTTATCGGCTATTTTTTCTGAAGCTGGTGAAGGTCATGAACAAGCGTGGTTCGATATTATGGAAAAACTATCAAAAACTCGTTCCGGCTATGAAGCATGGAATATAAAAAAAGAAAATAAGTAAGGAGAAACTAGAGATATGAAAGACAATCAACAGATTACAGCTCTTATTACCGCACAAGTGGAGAAGTTAGCACGTCAATTCGGCTATGACTTTTTATCTGAAAAACAAGGGAATCAAACGCTTTGTCAAATTCTTCAGCGAGATGAAGACGGATCTATTTTGGCAACGCCCCTTAGTTTTCATTTACATATGAATGAAGACAAAGGAACGGGAGATATTATTTACTACCATGAACAAGGAGAATTTAAGCGTCAGCAAGTGAATGTATATGAAGAAAATAGCCTTGTGAACGTGTTGTTATTTATCCAAGAGCGGTTAAAGGTCAATCGATAGAAGCGATTTTCCTAACATATGCAAGGAAAAAAGCAGGGAGTTCCCTGCTTTTTTTCTATGAATTGATATAGCGCAATCCTACGCGGTTATTAAAAATTTGGTTATGATTTTTGAAGACAAAAGCGCCTGCTGCGTGATCAATCACCAGCTCATTGTCGTACACTTCTTCCATTTCATCATCAACAATAAATTCTAAGCCTTCAACCGTTACAATTTTTTCATAGGGCTGAAGGCTGCGCTTTGAGATGATCTTCATTTCATAAATTGTATTAACAATATCGCAGCTTCCTCGATCAAAAGAAAGCTGAATCATTTGATTTTGTTCTACGTTCCGCAAAGCTTCTTTTGCAGAAGGAGTGACGCGTATATTCATAATGATATCCTCCTTTTTCTATCCTCAAATTAAATTGTGTAAAATATATTTAGAAATACTTTACTCGATTTTTATATCATCGGCAAGAAAAAAGCTTTCTTATATTATTTCCCTTTCGAACCGGAACAAAACGCTGCTTTTTTATCATCTTTTCATAAAGGCGTACATAGATATCACCTGTATATGATTAAAGGAAAAAGAGATCAACTATAGAAAAACGCCGCTTCGTAATTCTTAGGTGTAAATGCTTAAAAATAGGAACATATTGTAAAAAAATAAGAAGTTAAGTCATTTACCTATTTTAATAGTTATTGAGATAGTTTTGAATAATTGGTTTTATTTTCAATATATTGGGTACTTAAGTAGAGTACTTTGCACACGATATTGCACCGAAAGACATCGGTTTATCGGACTAATTATTGTCTTATTTTGTCGAAGTAGTAGAATTTATGGAAACCTTTCCTTATCATGTACGAAGTGACTAACAAAATACATAGGAGGTTCTGGTGTAGATGAGTGAGAAAGATCAAAACAGAACAACAGACGAAACAGCGGCTTCGCTAGAAACAGCGCCCGCTCCCAAAAAAGCGCCGGCTAAATGGATTATCATTTTAGCAGCTTTAATTGTAATTATTGGAGGAGCAATTACATTTGCTACGGTATTTAAAAAATCTCCTAAGCAATTATACTTAATTTCTGAAGTGAATACGTATCAAAAAACAGCTGATGAATTAGAAACGAAGTACAGTGAAACGATGGCTTATCAGGAAAAAGCAATGAAGCAGCCTTCTACCACAAATGCTACTATCAAAGGCGGCTTTAACATGGATTCACTTTCGTATGATCCAAGCTTTAAAATGATTCAAGATCTTATCAGTAAAGCTGAAATTAAAATTAAAGCGGAACAAGATCCGAAAAAAGTGAAGGATACGGTTCACTGGCTCTTAATATCGGCGGTTCAAAAGCGCTTGACCTAGAAGGTTTTCAAACGAAAGAAAGAATAGGCTTTAAAGCTCCGATTCTAGCAAATGAATATTTCTATTTAAACTTAGACGAATACGGACAGGTAGCGCGTAAGTTCGATCCTTCTTATTCTGGTCCTGAAACGCTTGATATTAACACAAGCAACGTGAGTTTAGAAGACTTAAAGTTAACGGAAAAAGAAAAGACCTACATTGCAAAAGAGTACGGAACGTTCATTTATGATGAGTTAGACAGCGATTACTTTACAAAAGAAAAAAATGTGGATTATAAAACAAATGGCAAAACGCTTCAGTTAACAAGCGTGACGCTCAACATGTCTGATAAAGAAACAAAACAATTTATGGATAAGCTTATTGCGAAGGTAGCAAAAGATGACAAGCTTCATACCATCTATGCAAATCACGTATCTAAGCTGTTTAAATCTTCGGCAGCAACAAATCCAGAATTAAAAGATATGGCAGATCCAAAAGAATTGAAAAAATCAGTAAAAGAAAGCCTTCAAGACTTCCAAAAAGAAGCAAAAGATACGACTTACCCTGGCGGTGTTAAATCAACTGTGTACGTTCAAAATGATGTTGTGGTAGCTCGCGATATGAACATGGGCGTAAAAAATGCTTCTAACGATAAAGGGAAACTTAACGTAGTGACTAAAAATATTCCGTATGAAGACAACAAAACGGCTAAGCAGTTTAAAGCAGTTCTAGCGGATAGCACTACCGATGATGCGTTTACGTTTGATATGAAAAATAACGTAACAACGGAAAGTGAAAAACGAAAAGAAAATATGTCTATTCATTTGTTAACAAAAGGTTCGAAAGATGAAGATACGAATATGACGTTTAAAATGGATTCCGTGATCAACGGTAAAACCGATGCGAAGCAAACGGCTGACCGTACGTTCTCTTTAGACTTAGGCAATCAAGAAGATTTAGTATTTAAAGGAGAAGTAAAGCAAAATCAAGCAATAAGTGCTTCAAAAGGAAAAGCAGATTATTCGTTTGATATTCGTACAAAGATAGGACCAAAAGCAGATCCGGCAAACGTTACGTTAAAAATTGACTCTGCTTCTCAATTAAAAAAATCAGCAGCTATTCCAGAGCTTGACGCATCTAATGCAACAAACGTAAAAGATGTAACGCCTGAAGACATGCTGTCGATTCAAGAAAATTTTGCTAAAAATGTTCAAGGTCTCATGATGAATATGGGAACCGCTGGTTACTAAAAGGTGCATAGCAGATGAAGATATATTTCTCTTTGACTCTTTTTACATGTAAAGCTCTATTGAAAAATATAAAATCTCTCATACTGCTAATAATGATCCCTGCTCTGTTTTTACTCGGAGCAGGGATCATTATTAGTCAGGCCATGCAAGATGAGGAGAAAGTCAATCGTTTTCCCGTGGCAATTGTGGATAAAGATGATACTGCACAAACGAAGTATGTCATCGAACAGCTCACTGAAGGCAAGCTCCGTAAGATCATGAAACCTCTTTACACGAATGAACAGAAAGCAAAACAGCTGCTGCAGCAAAATAAAGTGGCAGCCATTGTGACGCTCCCAAAAGGTTTTAGTCATGATATTGCTCATGGGAAAAATCAGCCTTTAAGCGTCATTGGAAATAGCAATAAGCCGCTTCAGTCACAGCTGTTTCGCTACGTGATGGAAAGTGCAGCGGACTATACGTCAGCCGCTCAAAGCGGTATTAATACGATTGACGCCTTTTTAGAAAAAGGAAACGTTTCTGATGAAAATCGACGAACAGAGTTTAAAAAGAGCTTAGTGACGTTTGGTCTTCATGTATTAGATCGAGGAAGTTTATTTAATGAACAAATAGAAACGAGTTTCTTTCAGCAGGATATGAAGCAATATTATGTCCTGTCTTTTGCTGCTTTGCTGCTTATGATTTGGAGCTACGGCGGATGGCTGCTTGCTAGTGAAACGCAGACTTCTCCCGTGCTGGCTCGAATGAAAACAAGAGGTGTATCGTTTGTCCACATTTATTTAGCGCAGCTGACGGCTCTGTATGTTCTTTTGCTACCGGTATCTGTCGTTTTGTTTGGAAGCCTCATTAAAGGACTAAAACTGCCTGTAACCGGTACGTACGGAGAGCTTTTTTTAGGGGTAAGCGGAATTTTGTTTGCTTTTTTATGTTTGTTTTTACTGCTTCGGGTTCTTTTTTTATCACAAAAAGCTTATCAAATAACCGGTTTGCTGTTTATTTTGCTGAGTGCGATTTTAAGTGGACATGTCGTGCCAGTCGTCTATTTACCAGACTGGGCGAGTGGTTTTCAGAAAGGGTCACTCAATACCCACGTTTTAGAGCTGTTATTTTATGAATTTGATGGATATAACACAAACGAAGCTTTTCTTTACCTTAAGCCTATTCTCATTACGGCAGCAGGAAGTTTTGTTCTTGCTGTTGGCTACGTGATGACTTTGCAAAGGCGGTGGAGAAAATAATCAGTGAAAAAATAAAGCAGCTGCTGAAGCGCCCTATGCTTGTTATCATGCTTTTCTTTTTACCTTTAATAGGAACGATTATTAGCAACTCGTTTTTAGCAAAAGTACAAAGTGATTCAAAAATACCTGTTGCTCTTGTCGATCAAGATCATAGCAAAATGTCTAAACAAGTGATCAATCGACTAAAGAAAACAACAGAAATTCAGTTTCTTTCTCTGAACGAAGAACAAGCGAGAAAGCAGCTGGCCAAAAATAAAATTGACAGCATTTTTATGTTTCCTAACGGATTTCAACAAGAAGTAGAAGCGGGGAATTATCAAGGAGTCATTGATTTGCTCACGCTGCCTTCTTCAGTTGCCACAGAAGCGGTTCGAGAAGTCGTGGCGAGTGAAGTGACAAGGTTAACGACAAATGTTAAAGCGGCAAATGAAGTGCGTTTTTTATATAAAGTCTATAACATTCATGCAGGACCGGATTTATGGAAAGAAGCGTATCGTTATACCGATAACCAGTGGAAGCCAAAGCCGCTGATGACAATTGATTACGAGGCGCAAGGAACGAAGCATACGAAGCAAGGGAACGTTCAAATGACCGGATACGTGCCGCTATGGGGATTCTTTACGCTTTTACTTTGCTGCCTCACATCAGATTGGATGATTAAAGAGCGGAGGCACCTTTTCAAACGAATGAAAACGGTGCAAAAAGGACTTTACGGTTATATTCGAAGCGTCAGCGCTGCTTATGCTGTGCTATACGTGTTTCAAGCTCTCATAAGCTTTGCTCTATTTAAATGGCTTTATGGAATAGAGTCTTACGGTGTGCTGCTGTATATGTGTATCTATGTGATTGTGTGCGTTGCTTTTAGCACGTGGCTTGCAAGTGAAAGTCAGCGAGTTGGATCTTATTATATGATCAGCGTTGTCATGGTCACAGGAATCAGTATAATAGGAGGGAGCTTTTTCCCGGTAGGAGAGCTTTCTGCAACGATTGAAAGAATAAGTCAGTGGCTTCCGCAGCATCTGCTTCTGTATCAGCATGCACTGCCGCTTACGTTCATTTGGAAAGAGATAGCTGTTTCCATTGCATGTATATGTTTGTGCGCGTTTAAAATAGTGTGGAATGTGAGGAGCATCAAATGATTGAAATTAACAATGTTAGCAAAACATACGGAAAAAAACGGTCGTTAGCAAATGTTACGCTGACCGTAGAAAGTGGAGAAGTCATTGGTCTTTTAGGACCAAACGGCGCTGGTAAGTCGACGCTTCTGTCTATTTTGTCTACCATTACGGCTCCTTCAAGCGGGGATGTCACGATTGGAGGCTTATCGCTTAAGAAAAATCAAAAAGCGATTCGAGAAGTCATTGGCTACGTTCCACAGGACATAGCGCTGTGGGAAGAGCTTAGCGTAAAAGAAAACATGAAAATGTGGAGCAAAATGACTTCACGCTCTCTGTCGAATGAACAGCTTCAGTCTCTTTGCTCAGCTGTACAGCTCGAAAGAAGATGGAAGGAAAAAGTGAAAAATTTATCAGGAGGCATGAAGCGAAAGCTCAACATAGCCGTTTCACTTATTCATGAACCGTCCGTATTGTTAATGGACGAGCCGACAGTCGGAATTGATTTACAGTCCAAGCTTGAAATCATTCGTTATATTAAACAGCTGGCGGCAAAAGGAAAGACGATTATCTATATTACCCACGATTTGAATGAAATCTTAGACGTGTGTCATCGGTTTGCGGTCTTAAAGGAAGGAAAGCTGGAATTTGTCGGCACGATGGACCAAGCGAAGGAAAAGACTGGGGAAGAGGCAGAAGAGAACGTTGTGTATAAGCTGCTGCATAATTAAAGTAAAGCAATAATGAAAAAAGAGCCGCTTCATGAAGAAGCGGCTCTTTCTATTATGCTTGTGTAACTTCTTGTTCTGGTGAATGACTTTCAGGCTGCACGCGTTCTTCTTCAGGAAGGGCACGTACTTCTACTTCTTTCATTTGGTGACCGTCCATTTCTTTTGCAATAAACTCGTATCCAAAAAGTTTGAACGATTCGCTTTCCTGGATATCGATATTTTGCATTAGCATCCAGCCGCCAATTGTATCGATATCGTCGTTTTCAATTTCGATATGAAGCACTTCGTTGACTTCTTCAAGCAGTACTTTTGAGTTAAAGACAAAATGCTGATCGCTGATTTTTTGAACAAGCGGCTTTTCATCTGTATCAAACTCATCTCGAATTTCTCCAACGATTTCTTCTAAAATATCTTCAACGGTAACGATACCAGCCGTACCGCCGTATTCGTCAATCAACACAGCCATATGCGTACGTTTCTTTTGCATCGAGCGCAATAGGTCTTGAATCGCTACGGTTTCAATTACTTGAATAATAGGATTCATATAAAGCTTCACACTTTGCTTTTTTAACGCATCGTTAATTACGACATCGTTTAGAATCTCTTTGACGTTGACTAAGCCGATAATGTTATCTTTGTCTCCGTCAACGGTAACAGGGTAACGAGTGTAGCGATCTTCTACAGCAAGCTTTAAGAAATCTTCAATGCTGTCGTCTTCAGAAACAGCTGAAATTTCTGTTCTTGGTACCATGATTTCGCGAGCAACACGGTTATCGAATTCGAAAATGTTGTTCACGTACTTATATTCAGACTGGTTAATTTCCCCGCCTTTAAAACTTTCTGATAAAATAATGCGCAGCTCTTCTTCACTGTGCGCAAGTTCATGCTCTGAAGCTGGCTTTAATCCAAACATTCCAGTTAATAAACGGGCAGAACCATTTAGTAACCAAATGAAGGGGAACATAATTTTATAGAATAAAATTAACGGACGAGCAAACAATAACGTAACTGTTTCAGCTTTTTGAATCGCAAATGTTTTTGGCGCTAATTCACCAACGACTACGTGAACAAACGTTACAAGCGCAAATGCGATAATGAATGAAAGAATATGTGTTAAAGATGCAGCAACACTCATTTTTTCAAACAGGGGTTCTAAAATCTTCGCAACAGTCGGTTCTCCTAACCAACCGAGTCCTAAAGCAGTAATCGTAATACCAAGCTGACACGCAGATAAATACTCATCTAAGTGTGTCGTCACGGTTTTAACCGCATTCGCTCCTTTTTTTCCTTCAGCAACAAGTTGATCTACCCGTGAACTACGAAGCTTCACAATTGCAAACTCTGAAGCAACGAAAAAAGCAGTGAGTACAATTAAAATCGCAAAAATAATTAAGTTAATGGTTATCAATGAATATACTTACTTTATAATGCTATAAAGTAAGTAAACACCTCCTGTAAATAATAAATTTACGACAGCAGCAGCAGTAAAGAGTGCAAAAGAGTGACGCTTTCTGGTGAAAGCCGATTCATCATTACTTTTCGATCTTCTTCATTAAGCTTTTCCATAAGCGGTGCAACTTCTTTTAAACTGTCGTTTAGTACGTAAAATTTGGATGCTAATTCGTCTTTGGAGTGGCTATTCTCGGATTGCTCTATAGAAAATAGAGAAGAAATCTCTTCAAGAGAACGGCCTTCGCTTTTTAATTTTTCAATTAAGTAAAGACGTTTTAGCGCTTCTTCGTTATAAAAGCGATAGTTAGAAGCAGAGCGTTCTGCTTTTAACAACCCAATGTTGGTATAATAGTCAACCGTGCGTTTCGTTACATGTGCCATCTCTGCAAGTTCGCCAATTTTGTATGTCGCAACCCCATCAGAATACCACCTCCTTTAACTATGTCAACCATCACGTGATGGTTTTTATCTACGTAACTATTTATCTTTTATCCTATCGTAATTAAGTATACGCGCGTAAGATCAAAAAGTTTCATTTTTTTATTAGCATTCAGTATATCTCAAAATAAGGTAGTTTGACAAAGATTTTATAAAAAAACTCGCTTATATTAAGCGAGTTTTTTAGTAGGATGACGTACGATAATGTGCATGCGTTCATACACATATTGAATACGTTCAGTATATTCTATGAACTCAGGGCTCATTGGAGATAGCTGATCAGCAATACGGTGCATAATAGCAGCTTCTTCTTTTAACGAATCTAAATTTTGAGTTCGGTCAATTCTTGCTTTAAATGTTAACGAAATCATGTTATTCACCTCGTTGTTATGTTACTTGTTATGAGGCGCTATGTCCGTGACTTTTATCACTCTAGTCAAAGGTGATAACGTAATTATTTGATGTTTGCCGGCATTTTGTGTAGGATGATTAGAAAAGGGTTTTTATGGGAGAATGAAATGAATTTAAAACGAATGCACCACGTAGCCATTATAGGAAGTAATTATGAACGTTCAAAAACTTTTTATGTAAATGTGTTAGGATGCAAGATTATAGAAGAAACATATAGAAAAGAAAGAGATTCATATAAGCTAGATTTAGAAGTAGCTCCTGGCTTTCAAATTGAGTTGTTCTCGTTTCCCAATCCGCCACAACGTCCTTCAAGACCTGAAGCGTGCGGCTTACGCCATTTAGCTTTTGCGGTTGAAAGCGTAGAGGATTCCAAGCGTGAACTAGAGCAGCAAGGGATTGATGTGGAACCTATTAGGGTAGATGAACTAACGGGAAAAAAATTCACTTTTTTTGCTGATCCGGACGGGTTACCGCTAGAGCTTTATGAAGAGAAAGAGGGGGAATAAGGAGTATGTGCAATTATTTATTTGTATACGGAACGCTTCTTGAAGGAGAAGGTAATCACGGATTGCTGCATCATGCGCGCCCTATTGCTAAGCAGGCAAAAACGAAAGGGAAATTATATGACACAAAGCAAGGCTATCCTATGCTTGATATCGACAGTGAACACATTGTGTACGGAGAAGTATATGAAGTGACCGATCAGCTTATGTGGAAGGCTCTTGATGAATTAGAAGGATACATTCATGAAGGTCATAAAGACAATGAATATGATAAAGTTGTGCAAACGGTTGAAACGGACCAAGGTGAATTTGAAGCCGTTGTTTATGTGGCAAGCGATCGTTCGCTGCTGCACGAATTTATCCCGAGCGGAAACTGGCGCGTGTGGAAAGAAGATTTATTAGAAGGTATGCTGTATTTTGCTTATGGTTCATGTATGGATAACGATCGTTTTATTAAGCACGGGGTAGATCAGCATTTCCAAGACTGTCTCGGCAGAGCTGTTTTTAAAGGCTATACGCTTCGATATAACCACGTTATTCATGACGGAGGACGTGCAGACATGGTTGAAGAAGGCGGAGTCGTTGAAGGCAAACTATACCGCGTGCCGCCTGAAGCAATTACGTACCTGTATGGCAGAGAAGGAGTAGATAATAACGGCTATCGTCCTGCTATTATTTCTGTCGAGCATGAAGGTAAGATGGTAGATCATGTTCTTACTTTTTTTGTGTTAAATAAAGAAAGAGAAGTCGCACCTCCGGATCACTATTCGACTGAAATTATTCGAGGAGCAACAGGTGTACTCAGTGAAGAATACGTTCAGAAGCTAATAGAGCAAGTCCATGCGCTAAAAAATAGTGATGTTGTAAATAACTAATATAAAAAGAAGCAGGGACAAAAGCAGTTTAGTTGAAGAAAGCTCCGAACGAGTAATCGTTCGGAGCTTTTCATTGTTATGGTGAACGCAGGCTTAATCTATTTAACTGCTTCTAGCTGTTGATTGGAGGGCAAGGCGAAGACTCCTGCGGGAAAAGCGGAATAGGTGAGACCCCGCAGGAGCTAAGCGACGAGGAGGCTCACCAGCCGCCCGCGGAAAGCGAAGTCTTGCACGGAAATCAACAGCGGTGTAACAAGCAGTCCAGATCATTGACCCCATTTGTTCGTCTCAAGATTGGATCGATTTTGTTATGTGTTGAATTAGTTAAAGGAAACAGAGAATTCTGTTTGAAATACACCGTCTTTTGATAAACGGTTGATGCCTAATTTTTCTTTGAAATTTCCGTTGTGATCATGCGTATCTGCAATTCCAAACCAAGGTTCGATGCAAAGAAAAGGAGCGATTGTATGATTTTCTGCATCATACTTTGACCAAATACCGACATACGGGAAATCATTAAACTGAACGTTAATTTGATTTTCATTAACCGCCGATTTAATCGTAATTTCGTCAATATGACTAAAAATTAACGCATCATTTGCAAATAAATCTGCGCTTAGCGGCAGCTGGTGCAAATTTTCTGCAGCCCCTTTTTCATGAATAAGAGCGTCTTTTAATACAAATTCCTTCGGCGTAGTTTCAGAAGGCTCTATTTCTAAAAAGTAATCAGAAATCTGCTCGTTTTCACGTAACGGAATACGAAAAGCAGGGTGGGCTCCAATTGAAAAATACATATCGTCTTTATCTTCATTCACTACTTTCCACTGAAACGTTAATCGATTGTTTTCCAGACGATAGCTGATTTCAACTGCACATTCAAACGGATATATGTCTTTAAAACGGCCGTTTGTAGCAAATTGCAGCCGTGCTGTTTCGTTTGTTTGTTCGATCACGCTGAAAGCAGAATCACGTAAAAAACCGTGCTGAGGCAAAGAGTATACGCGCTGATCAACGGTATACTGATCATTTTTTAATCGGCCTACAATCGGAAACAATACGGGCGATACTCTTCCCCAATAAGCGGGGTCGCCGCTCCACATAAACTGCAGGTCTTTTTCTTTATGAAATACTTCTACAACTTCCGCTCCTTTTTCTTGAATGCTGACTTTCATTTCGTTGTTTTCTAGTACAATCATTACAACATCTCCCAAATCATTCTTGTACGCTAGAGCAGTCTCAAACGTACTGGCTTTGCTTATATTATACCCTTCTTGGCAAAAAAGGTATTAATTTCCCTATTTTTGTTCAAATTAAATAGAAAAAGGAGGGTTCAAATATGAATCATGCAACATTATTGCTCATTAAATTTGCAGCGGCACTTATTGCGTTTGGTATAGGCCTTGATTTGTTTTTTGATGCAACCATCGGAGACATTATCTCCTTTAGCTTGCTAACGACAGTTGTGACATATTTAGTAGTGGATCGAATTGTACTGCCTCGAGTGGGCAACCGTGATGCCATTATTGTTGAATTTGTTCTAACCTATATGAGCGTATGGATTTTTGGAACATTGTTATTAGACAGCTACGTTCAAATTGCTTGGGGAAGTATTATTTCTGCAGCTATTATTACATTTGCCGAGGTTTTTGTTCACCGCTACTTATTCAACCATATTGAAACCAGACATACAGCGAGAACGCGTCCGGCTTTTAAGCGAAAACTAGCGTATGACACAGAATTTGCAGAAGAACAGCATGTAGAAAACAGAGAAAATCCAAAATAAAAAGAAAGCTCACTTTTGAGCTTTCTTTTTTATGTGTTAATGCATAAAAGTTATTTCCTTTAAAGGCCAGTATTTCATATTGACTTCTCCCATGATTGAAGAAATCGGAGTGAGGCCAAAATGTCTGCCGTCTCGGCTAATGCGTCTGTTGTCACCTAGCACTAATACGTATCCATCGGGTATCGTGCCGTCTGGAGACAGTTCGGACGTGGAAAAATTTTCAGTAAATCGCTCGTAAGCGGGCACTTTGGATAAATATTTATGAAGATGCGGTTCTTTTTTGACTTTGTTATTTATATACAGAACATCATCTTTGTATTCAATCGTTTCTCCTGGTAAGCCCACAATACGCTTTACTAGAAAATCACTGCTGTAGGGAGCTTGCAAAACAACAATGTCAAAGCGCTCTAGCTTGCTGTGTTTGTTAATAATAATTCGATTGCCTTCGTGCAAAATAGGCTTCATAGAATCGCCTTTTACAGTGTAGGGCTGAAACCAATAGTGCTGAACGACAACAGAAAGCAAAACGGTGCCGAGGATGACGCTTGTGTATGTAAGAATTTCACGCTTTATTTTTTTATTGACCATAATGGATGAACACCTTCTTAACGGTAAGACTGTCAATTTAAGTTTTTCATAGAGATATAACAGTGTTGATTGTACCATTCAGAACTAAAGTTTTCCATATCTATCTGTTTATGCGTGTATGCCAAAAATATGCTTGGCGGAACAAAAAATGAAAAGAGCCGTTATTCGAGAGAATAACGGCTCTTCTTTATTATAACTGAGCGCGCTCAGTTCGAGTAGCTGGTTGATTTGGTTCTTCTTCCACAACAGGCTCAACAGGCTTATGCTGCTTGATTTCTTCTTCAAGTTCAGCAATTCGCTTGTTTTTCTGCTTCACTTGTCCTCTTAATTGAACAATTTTTACAAAACTTAATGAAGCAGCAACAACTCCTCCAAACACGGCCGTTGTTAAGATAATTAAAATAAGAGGCCATTTTTGTGAACCAAATACATAGTTAAATTGTACAGGATCGTTGTTAATTACAGCTAAAACAGCAATGATAAGAGCAAATATAAGTCCTAAAATAAAAAAGCTCTGTCCTTTCATAAGCTGCACTTCCTTTCTTTACATGGTCATTACAACTTTTACAGCGTAACCACTCATCTTAAGTGTTTGCTATCTTGCTTATAGGTATACGTATCCACATTTAAACAAAATCAAACATTTTCTTGATTATATATATCTTTCTTTTAAAACAGAATATATCGATTGGTGTAGAAACTTTGACATGTCCAAAGACCTGGTATATCGAATTTTTGGAATAAAGAGCTCGCGTATCCTTTTTTGCTTAAGCAGATTAAGCAGGGGGAGAGACTTTCATTTAAATCATATATGTACAAAGAGACCTTTATCTATTAAAGGTCTCACTTTTAATAAAGGGGTATATAAACGCAAGATATAAATCAGTACAGAAGCTGAGACTTTGGCTTAATTGCATTAAATTATTTCATTATCTATCGCCCGGAGCAGGGTGGTCTACACCTTTGACATGATGCCGATGCTGGTTGTCTTCACTGGTATAAAAATCATAATAGTGAACATGCATACCGTTGCCAATGGGAATAGCGGGACCAGAGTAGGCTTTGTAATGATGTGTATGTCCGTCTTCAAAAACAACATAGCCTTCTGTATAGTGAATATGGCTTCCCTCCTCGCTTTGAATTGGAGGAGACGTTACATCGAGGCACTGATGGACATGTCCTGACGCAACAGAAGTGTAGTCCACTGAGCCATGATTATGATGAGGAACAAACCCTGAAATAAAATCATCTTTGCCTATTTTTTTCATTTTACTTCCCCCTACAAATTCAATTTAAAAAAACTGTTTAAATCAATTCTTTAAATGAGCATCTGAATTTCTCTTTTTAGTTAAATTCAAAAATACATGCTATTGATATGAATAAAGAAAAATAAATATGACTTTTGATAATCAGGATTTATAAAATGGGCAGTTTTCCTGTGTGTTTGCCGTTTCTACTTGATAACTTTCACATACATTTATTAAGGAAGGACAAGTTATTATAAGAGAGGAAGTCAGCATAATGAGTTGGGAAAATAAAAAGAGTCTATGTCAGGAGTTTGCGAGAATTCTAGGTGGACAAGGCAGTTTAGATGAAAATGGCGTTTGTTTGGTACAAAAGTTTCGGACGATTCGTTTTAAAATTTTAGGACGTCCAACACGCTCTCCATTAGTTACTCCTCAATTTTTCACTTTTGAAGATTTAGATAGCAAAGGAAGAGCGCTAAATCTAGGTGAAACCGTGCTTTTGCAAGAAGAGGTAAATCCATTATTAACGGAGCTTAGAAAAAGGGATATTAAGGTTACGGCCGTTCACAACCATTGGCTATTTGAAGAGCCGAGAGCAATGTATATGCATTTTGAATCCGTAGAGCCACCGTTAGATTTTGCACGAAAAGTAAGAGAAGCGTTTAGAGTATTAAAAGGATAGAAAGCAGTTTTTTATAGAATCAGTTTATTCTTAATTACTGCTTTTAAAATTAGATTAATAAAACTTTAAACATATATATTATATATTGGTTTATAAACTGCACTTGAATGAACCTATCAGGTTAACTGATTTTTGAGCAGTGAGATTATTCGAGTACTTCTATCCAAATAAAAAAAGCACGCGTTCGCCGCGTGCTTTTTTTATGTATAAATTTAAAATGCGTTTAGGGTGTTATCGCTTAACCACTGTTTTCGTTCAGCTGCATCTTCGAATAACTCATCTGCATTTGTAAATTGAGAAGCAATGACATATTCAATTGTTGCAAGAGGAGCTGTTAGCAAACGCCAGTTTAATACGATTGTATTATCTTGAGTCGTAGCGTATTCTTCACCTAACTCGCCCCACTTAACAGATTCAGGAGCATTGTCTGCTGCTTTTTTAACAGATTTTAAAGCTTCTTGGAATTTTTCACCTGCGCGGCCTTGGTACCATTCTGTTAATAGTTGTCCAATACCTTCATTTGTTTGCTGCTCGTTCCAGCTTTCAGGTACTGTAGCAATGAATTTTGCACGGAATGTCATTTCAGCCTTTGCTACATCTCCACGAACGATGTTTAAGCGGTATTGACGTCCTAGGTAAGGGAATTTGTCTCCCTCTTCAAAAGAACCAGTTTTAGCTGCAGAAGCTGCTGCTTTAGGAGCCTCTTTTTTAGCTGTTTCTTTTTTTACTGCTTCTTTCTTTGGAGCAGCTGGCTTTTCCTCAGCTGGTTGTGAACCGTTTAGTTGTTTTAAAATCCATGTTGCTTTGCGTGCGATGATTGAACGCACATTGTTTTCATTAAGACCTCTTGGGATAATAACTTTTACCCCTTCTTTGTCACAAATTTGCACCGTGATATCGGTTCTATTTGGAACGACTTCAATTTTGTAGTCAATTGTTTGATTGCCTGTTTGATACGTATACATAAAATTTTTCGTACTCCTTTCTACAAATCTTCATTTTATAAGCAAAGGTAGAGTTTGGTCAAATGAAAGAATAATCAGACAGTTATCAACTGCTGTTGCAGCGCCTTGCAGAATGATATGTATTCCAATATTTAGTGGAAAAGCGCCAATAATAATTGCTTCAATTCTTCTTTAGTTTTTACAAAAACATATAAAAATATGCCGATACTACTAATATAGATTAGACATTCTATGTCTTTAGATGGTATAGGGAATGAAAAATAAAAAAAGCGTTTCAAAGTTTACATGTGAAATGCTATATATGATGGTTATAACACTTACTGTAATTGAAGTGACAAATTATTATCTTATTATGAAACAAGAGCAAGCAGCCTCGATTATGCTAGTGATTACATTTCTGTTTGCTTTTCTCACAACTACCGTGTTCTATTTTATCATACGTCGCTCTATAATTGCGGTTGAAAATTTAACGAAAGTAATGAAAGGGGTTTCGTAAGGGGGATTTATTGATATTTGTTCAGTATAATAAACTGTAAGTATTGGTTTTTATGATAGCTTTCATAGAAAGAGATAATGAAAATTGACACGTTATAAAAGCAGTTGTATAGTGAGTACGCAAGGCGGCAGTCTGTCTTTTTTAATTCTTAGTAAACATATAAGTTAAATAAAATATTTAAGCACTGCATAAGGAGACGAAGAGATGAAAAATGAATTCCGTTTGGCAACAAATGACGATGCAGATAACTTATTGAACTTAACTCTACAAGCATATAAGCCTATTCGAGAGCTAGGCATTCCTTTCTTAGCAGCTACTGCTGATCTTGCCCTTGTCAAGAAAAATATTTCTCAAAACCTTTGCTATGTATATGAAGAAGATAAAAGAATCGCTGCAACTGTCTCCATACGAATGCCTTGGGGAGAACATCCAGGTCCGTTTGCTGTACCGCATCTTTGGTGGTTTGCAGTAGACCCGTCGTTTGCCAGGAAAGGCGTTGGATCTAAGCTGCTGCATCTAGTAGAGGAAGAGGTAATAAAAAATACGTTTAAATCACCAGGTGTGTCTTTAGGAACAGCAAAAGAACATCCTTGGTTAGTTGAGATGTATGAACGAAAAGGATATGTTCAAGCTAAAGAAAAGCACCTTGCAGAAGGTTATACGACCGTATTTCTTTATAAAAAACTCAATGAGATACACTCTTTGTCGTAAAAGATAGAGAAGTGCTCCAAATTAAGAAATGTGAAAGAGTGATAAATATGACAGATCAATTACTACTAAACAAGCTAATAGACATACGCCGTGAGCTGCACCGGTTTCCAGAGCTTTCAATGAAAGAATATGAAACAACTAAACGTATTAAAAAGTGGTTAAAGCACTATGATATTTCTATAGCGGATACATTCCATTTAGACGTAGGAGCAGTAGCAGAAATTGTGGGAGGAAAGCCGGGACCTACTATCGCTATTCGAGCTGATATTGATGCGCTGCCAATTGAAGAAAAAACAAATCTGCCATTTGCTTCTGAAGTGAACGGTGTTATGCACGCATGCGGCCATGATTTTCATACGGCTTCTATAATCGGAGCAGCCATTCTTCTTAAAGAGCGTCAGCAGGAGCTTTGCGGCACGGTTCGATTTATCTTTCAGCCAGCCGAAGAAACGGCTTCTGGGGCAAAAATGCTAGTTGAAAAAGGTGTGCTTGAAGGAGTGGAAGCGATATTTGGGATGCATAACAAACCGGATCTTCCTGTAGGAACCATTGGTATCAAACCGGGACCTTTAATGGCAAGTGTTGATCGTTTTGAAATTGAGGTCAAAGGAGTAGGAGGTCACGCGGGTATTCCTGAAAAAACAATAGATTCGATTGCTGCTGCTGGTCAAATTGTCACTAGTTTACAAACCATTGTCAGCCGTAATCTCAGCCCATTTCAAAATGTTGTTGTCAGCATAACTCAAATCCACGGGGAAGCTCGTGGAACGTCATTCCTGACAAAGTAACGCTTGAAGGAACGGTGCGTACTTTTCAAGAAGAAGCAAGAGAAAAAATACCGGCTCTTATGAAACGAACTGCTGAAGGGATTGGTGCAGCTTTCGGGGCTTCAGTAGACGTTAAATGGTACCCATATCTTCCTGTAGTAGACAATGATGATACGCTGGAAAAACTGGCTATTAAAGCGGCAGAGGGTCTTAGTTATCAAGTCGTAGAAGCTGAACAATCGCCTGGAGGAGAAGATTTTGCCGTATATCAGAAGCATGTACCAGGATTTTTTGTATGGATGGGTACAGCTGGAGAATATGAATGGCACCATCCTTCTTTTTCATTAAATGAAGAGGCATTACTTGTAGCAGCTTCTTATTTTGCTAATCTAAGCTTTCATTTTTTGAATTCATTCCATTACCCAAAAAATTAAAATATTTTTATTTTTCTATTTACGCGGATGAAATTGTTTGATAGAATAAATTTTAAATTAAAAAAGTTATCACGAGTGGACGAGAGATCTGGCTCTTTGACTCCACAGCAACCTACGAATGTAAGGTGCTCCTACCAGCAAAGCATGTGCTTTGGGTGATAAAACGGGTGAAAAACTCATTTTGCATCAAAGCAAAATGAGTTTTTTTATTTTTCTAAAAGGAGAGGGTTTTATGAGTCATACAGCAGTTGCAGCACATACAGGAGAGAAAGCATTAAAGGAAGCAGTGAAATTATTAGGAAAGCATTATCAAGTAGCTTATCGTGAATTAGAAACATTTTATGAAATTGTGGTCGAAAACCATGTTCGTACATATGCTGTAGGCATAGATATTAAAGATGTACAAAAAGCAAATGAACTAGAAATTTATTCATCATGCTGTTCCAAGCTTGAGCGAGTAGGCTGTCTTTTATAGAAGAAGTCTGCTCGCGCCTCTATTATTTAAGTGTTTTTAAATAGAAAGCATGGTTTTTGACAAGCAAAGAATCTGGTGGGTATAATCAATACTCACTAGCTTTTAAAATTAATCATAAATTGTCGAAATTTTTACACAAATTAAAGGTTACATTCGAAATGAATTGTGGTATGTTATAAAACAAGAATATTTTATGAAAGGAGCATTGAAATGGAAATGTCTCTTGAACATGGAAACGATGCAGGAAGCGAACAGCTTATTGATCGTATCCTAGACTTTTTAGAAGATGACGAAAAGTAAAAAAAGAGTGTGCGGTGCTATCCCTAGCCGCGCACTCTTTTTTTATCATGTGCGTAAAGGCAGCGCCATACTATGATACATAGGGATAGAATGAAAGGGTCTCTGTCAAAGGGATTGACGAATGGTTTTGTTTGATAGAAAATTTAGAAAAAGGAAAGAGATGAAGGGTATGTCGAACAAAACATCTTTGTATCAAACAAAAGAACAATTAAAAAAGCTTGTAAGCGAATTGGTTTCTATACCTAGCGTGACAGGAACGATGGCAGAAGTGGAAATGGCTGAATCGATAGCGTCTTATTTATTGAAGCTGCCTTACTTTCAAAGAAACGAGCAAGTCGAGCTTCATTCAACAGGAGACGGGCGATCGATTGTCACAGCTTTTGTTCAAGGGAAAAATACGAATAAAACAGTTGTACTAGTAAGTCATTACGATGTAGTGGATGTACAAGATTATGGACAGTGGAAAAAGGATGCTTTTCACGCTGATACATTAACGAGTACTTTTTATAACCATATGGAACAAGTTCCGGCGCACGTACAAAAAGATATGATAAAAGGAGACTGGCTTTTTGGCCGAGGAACGATGGACATGAAAGCAGGCATTGCCCTGCATATCAGTATGGTTGAACGAGCATGCAACGGAGAGTTTGACGGAAACATCCTGCTGCTGTCGGTACCGGATGAAGAAGTAAATTCGCTTGGGATGAGAAAAGCAGTGCCTGTTCTTTTAGAACTTGCCCGCAAACATCAGCTGGATTTTTCTCTCATGCTAAATGCAGAACCAGTGTTCAGCCGCTATCCTGGAGATCAAACGAACTATGTGTACTCAGGATCGATTGGGAAAATCATGCCAAGCTTTTTGTGTTATGGAAAAGAAACTCATGTAGGGGAACCGCTAGCTGGTTTAAATGCTAATTTACTAGCTTCTTATTTAACAAAAGAAATAGAATTAAACGTTGATTTTTGCGAAAAAGTAAGAGAAGAAACGAGTCCACCTCCTACGGTGCTGATACAAAAAGATTTAAAAGAAGAGTATTCAGTTCAAGTTCCGCACTCTGCTGTTGTATTATTTAATTTATTTATGTTAAACCGCTCTCTTAAAGAAGTAACAGATCTGCTGTTGAAATCGGCTGACAAATCGGCTTTGAATGTGAAAAAACACTATAATAAAGCCGCTAGGCAGTACGCTGCGGGAATGGAGGGTTCATCTCTTGACGTGAACGTATGGACGTATGAAGAACTTTATACTCATGCAGTCAAACAGCACGGTGAAAAATATGTGAAAGAAATGGAAGCAGCACTTTTGGCACAAGAGGATGATGACAGAAATAAAACCATTAAATTAGTAAACTCTTTAGCTGGTTTATGTAAAGAAGCAGCTCCGATGATGGTCTTATTTTTTACGCCGCCTTTTTATCCGGCCGTTTGTTCACATGATGATCCGTTTGTACAAGAGATTTTGTCAAACGTACAGGCAATTGCCAAAAAGCAATTCCAAGTGGAGCTAGTTGAACAAAGTTATTTTGGCGGAATTTCGGATTTAAGCTATGCCAGCCTGCAGCATCCGCTTCATACATTTAACACGTTAGTAGCAAATATGCCGCTATGGAATAAAGGGTATCATATCCCGCTAGAAGAGCTAGAGGAGCTGAAGATGCCGGTACTGAACATTGGACCGCTGGGAAGAGATGCGCATCAATGGACCGAAAGATTAGACGTTCAGTATTCCTTTGAAATTTTGCCTCATTTCATTTATCAAGCCGTAAAAGAAGCACAGAAATAAACATCCGCCCGCGGATGTTTATTCGTTAAATTTAAAAAAGGCTCCTTGTATGGTAAATTGTTGCGGTGTTAGAGCGTGATCCAATTCAACTAAAAATGGACGCTCTCCAACTTTTTTTAATGTATCATGGACAATTCCTTGAGTTCCGCTGCAAAAGATAAGGTTTCCCCCATTGATATGTAGCTTTTGACAACATGCATTAAGGGAAGAGTCTCTATAGCTTTCTCCAGGCTGAGCGTCTAGTAGTTTCGTCCACCTGTTGATGGATTCTTCAAGGTTATGTACAGCACAGTAAATGTTTTTTAGCTGCAGCTGACCGGCTTGGTGGGAAGAAAGAGCCGCTAGATTTGGCTTGCGCTTTTCTACCGGTTCACCCCACTCAATAAAGAAAGGAAGAGGCAGGGAATCGAGGTCATCTTCAATAAAACACATTTTCCATTGAAGCTGTTCTCCATCATTGGTTTGGCGAGAGCCTTCTACAGGACCTTTTATAGTATAGTTCTTGCGCTGCAGCTCGTTTATTAGCAAGTCCATATCATCTGTACGAAGTGCAAATCGACCAAAATGACCAAACGGTGTATGTTCGTTAACAAGCTGTTGAATAAGATCATTATCTGTAATGGTTTGAGCTAATGCGAGATCTCGGAGCCCGAGCCACTCGATATAGCTCAGGTTAAAATAAGCCAATGTATTAAAAGTCCCCCATTTTTCATGGATACCGCCTTTAATGACATTTATTCCGTATTCGTTTAGTTCTTTCTGAGCGCTAATAGGATCAGGTGAAAAATGAACAAGGTGATCAAAAGATAAGTGCATGAATAGGCCTCCTTTTAAGAGAAATGCTTTCCATTATTATACTTGATTTTCTCTTTCAAGAAGAGCAAAACGAATGATTATGTAAGATGTAAAATAGAGAGTTTAAAAAAAGCAAGCCGTGTACGTTTGAGACTCGACTTGCTTTTGAGTTATTTAGCGGCGGCAACCATGTCCTTTAAAGCAGCAGCCCAATGATTTATTAAACCATGGATATGAGCAGCAAGGCGAACCGCATTGACAGTGGTGATGACGGCTAGAGCGACGAGTAGAACGGCGAGTAGAGCGGTAAGTAGAACGACGGTTAGAACGGCGAGTAGAGCGGTAAGTAGAACGACGGCTAGAACGGCGAGTAGAGCGATAAGTAGAACGACGGTTAGAACGGCGAGTAGAGCGATAAGTAGAACGTCGGGTAGAGCGTCTTCTAGAACTTTTACGTCGAGAAGTTGGCTCTTGATACATAAATGTTTCAAGCTCCGTACAAGAGAGAGATTCTGCTGCTTCTCTAATTTTTTGAGCAGTGATATGCATATAAACACCTCCTGGCTAATTCAGTAGTACATAATACAATATGTACAAGGGAGATGTTTGGATATAGTGAAAACATGGAATTTGTCTAAATTTATGAATGAAATGGAGTGGGTTTAATGCTTCAAACCCTAGAACATCAAAGAGTGGACATTGCTTTTCAAATAGTAGCTGTGCAAGTAGAAGCTTATCAAGAAGAAGCAAGGCTCATTGGTTTTTCAGATATTCCTCAGCTTACAGAAAGCAAAGAAGATATTATGAAAAGCAAGGAAGTGTTTATCGGAGAAATGATTGAAGGTAAGCTAGCAGGAGTGCTGTCGTTTGAAAAAGAAAATGAGCGATTAACGATTTGCCGCCTTGTTGTGCGTCCTCGGTACTTTCGAAAGGGAATCGGAAGCCGTCTTTTAACACATGTACTTCAAAGATATTCTGAATGTGAATGTATGGTGTCTACAGCCGAAAAAAATACACCTGCGATTAAGCTGTACAAAGCGCATCAGTTTTCAATTATAAAACACACTGCAGCTGCTGATAATCTTGTGTTAGTAACGATGAAAAGAGATTGAGACATAGCTAAATTAATCCAAAGACCAACAAATTAATGACATAAGCTAGGAGGAATTGGCTGGTGATTTCTGTGCAAGACTTCGCTTTCCGCGGGCGCTGAGCCTCCTCGTCGATTCCGCTTATCCCGCAGGAGTCTCCGCCTTGCTCTCCAATCAACCACTAGAAGTACCTATATACATGAAACCTACGTTCACTATCACCATGAAAAAGATCCGAACGATTCATCGTTCGGATCTTCTTTCAACTACACTACTTCTGTCTCAGCCTCTATGAGGATAGTGTTTGCTCAGAATAATCTAGAGCTGTATGACGCTGAATCAGCAGTAAAGCAGCTAAAGTGACAACCGCTCCAATAATAAAAGGCAGCGTCATATTTAGTTTAAAAGCAAATGCACCAAGCAGAGGGCCAAAAATACGCCCTAAGCTATCCATTGAAGCAGTTAGCCCCGAAGCAGAGCCATATCCTACTTTGGTTCTCATCGTAATTAATGAGAGGACACAAGGACGGATAAGGGCATTTCCTGCTGTAAATATGCACAAAAATAAAGTAGCATTAGCCGCACTAGAAGATAACAAAATAGACGTAAATCCTATTGCTGAAACCAATAAACCAATGGCCATCAGCTTTTTTTCGTTTCCTTTTTTAAATCGCTGCAGCACACCGCCTTGAATCAGCGCTTGAGTTAAACCGCTCGCCATAAACATCCATCCGATTGTCGTAGGAGTAGCATTAATTTTTGCTATTTGAAAAAATTGAAAAGTAGCTTCTAAACCAGCGAGCGTAAAAGTCGCTAAAAATGAAAGAACATATAAATACTTCATAGCTCCTTGAAAATCTGACGTAAAGTCATGCCATCTCGATGTCTGTACTTTATCAGCAGAGTCTTTTCGTAAAGATTCTTTTAACGTAAAGAATGAGAACGCTGTCATAATCAGTGACAAGATACCAGAGATAACGAAGGGAACAAACAAGCCGAAAGATGAAAGGACCCCGCCTAATGCCGGCCCAAAAATAAAGCCTAAGCCAATCGACATTCCTAACAGTCCCATTGCTTTCGTGCGGTTTTCTTCATCTGTACTATCAGAAGCATATGCAAAAGCACAAGGAATAACAGCTCCTGCGAACAAACCTCCGATGATGCGCGACGTATACATTAAAGTCAGAGAGTTTTCTGCCACCGAAAAAAGAAAAAAGCTTGCGCTAAATCCAAGTAAGCCCCAAAGCAAGATGGGACGCCGGCCTTTTACATCTGAAAGCCTTCCCCAAAAAGGTGCAGTAATAAAAGATGCGATCGAATAGCTAGCCATTAGTACTCCTAAATTGACCGTGCTTGCACCCGTGGCACGAATAACTTCAGGTACGATGGGGATGATCACTCCAAAGCCGACAAATACCATAAAAATAACAAACATTAACGTTCCAAGCTGTTTGTTCATATGCAATTAAGCCCCTTTCTCTGTAGAACATGCCGTGAGTTTAGTATACCAAATACAAAGAAGTTTTTTACGTATATTGGGTAAAAAGCGTTTTATTTACAAATGGATAACTATGTTAATATTTACCTGTTTTGCTGAGGGTGATACAATTAAAAGAAAAGGGACGTGAAGCGATTGCCAATATGGATTGTATTTGCTGGGATCATAGGCGGTCTTTTAGGGTTTGGGGCGCTAGTGGATTATATAGCTAAAAAGAGAAGTATCGAGTTAGATCCAGAAGAAGGAATAAAGAATGCTTCTGATGCAGAACAAATCTATGTGGAAAATTATCTTTATCAAACAAAAGAAAATAACAATCACTTTCAATAAAAAAGCTTGGAGACGAATCTCCAAGCTTTTTTAATGCGGTAAAAAGATGAGCTGATAGAGAAATAAAACAGCAAAGACATACACAAGCGGATGGACTTGTTTGCCTTTTCCTTTTACCAGCTTCATTAACGGATAAGAAATGAAGCCAAGCGCAATTCCTGTTGCAATACTTGATGTAAGAGGCATCGCTAGAACAACTAAAAAGGCAGGGAACGCTTCATTAAAGTCATTCCAATTAATTTTAGCTACAGCACCCATCATCAAGCTTCCGACAATAATTAATGCAGGTGAAGTAATAGCTGCTACGCCAGAAACCGAGCTTACAACCGGACTAAAGAACGCTGCAACAATAAATAAAATGGCTACCGTCACACCTGTTAGACCTGTACGTCCGCCTGCTGCTACGCCAGATGAAGATTCAACGTAAGCCGTTGTTGGGCTTGTACCAAATAAAGCTCCAATCGTTGTACCAAATGAGTCAGCAAGCAATGCTTGACGTACGCGAGGCATCTTATTACCTTTCATAAGACCGGCCTGTTGAGCTACTCCTACCATTGTACCTGTTGTATCAAAAATTGTAACAAGTAAGAAAGAAAAAACAACTGTGTACAAATCATGATGAATAACATCTCCAAAAGCAGCAAAAGGATTTGAAATCATTAAGCCGTCTGGAAGGTGAGGAGAAGCAAACAAACCTTTATCAAATGAAAGCTGTCCTCTAAAGAAAGCAATTAATCCCGTAATAATCATACCGAAGAATAAAGCGCCGTTTACATTTAGCGTATATAAAATGATTGTAATCGCAAGTCCAATCAGTGTTAAAACTACTTTTTCAGACTGCAAATCACCAAGTCCAATTAAATTTGATTTATTTGCAACAATAATACCGGCTGAACGAAGCCCGATAAAAGCAATAAATAAACCGATACCAGCACTAATCGCGTGCTTTAAATTGTTTGGAATAGCTTCAATTAATTTTTCACGAAACGATGTTAACGATAGGATGATAAAGATAATACCCGCTACGAATACAGCTGAAAAAGCAGTAGCATAGTCGATACTTCCATTTGAACCAACAACTAAAGCAGCAAAGTATGCATTCATTCCCATACCGGGAGCAATAGCGATTGGATAGTTAGCTGCAAGAGCCATCCATAGCGTAGCTACGACTGCTGAAATAATAGTAGCTGTAAATACTTGATCAAAAGGAACGCCGGCGCTGGACAAAATAACTGGGTTCACAATGACGATATAAATCATGGTTAAAAACGTTGTAATACCAGCTGAAATCTCCGTTTTAGCATCCGTGTTATATTCTTTTAACTTAAACATGAGTAACCTCCAAAAATAACGAACATTAAAAGCAACATGATATATAATATTCGTTTTTTACTTGAAATGCAATAGATTTGCATATAAAAAAACAAAAACTAAAAAAGTGACGATAAAAGAGCTAAAACAAGTGTGAAATATTTCTTTTTTTCGGTGCTTTTTATAGTGTGTGCGTATAGAAGAGGCTCATACGAGAAAAAGCCGCTTGGGCTGCAGCGGCTATGTTGCTTGTTTTGAGGCAACGACTATTGGAAATTTTATTTTAATGGAAAGAGTTAAATCGTGATACGTATATTCCAAGCGTCCGTGGTAGTTGGAAACAAGTTCAGAAATGATCCACGTGCCAAGGCCTTCGTGGCGTTCTTTCTTTTCTGTAACATGAAAAGAAGTAAACAAGTGATCTTGACGCTCTCGTGATAAAGGAGCGGTAGAATTGCTGACTTCTAAAATGTAAATGCCACTTCGAATCATACTCGAAACGGTTATCTCTTTTTTCTCAGAAGAATGGGCGGCTTCTAAAGCATTATGCAGTAAATTCATGATGAGATTCATTTGGTCAAGGTGCTTTAAAGGCAGCTGTGATAACGGTGAATCTAATTGAACATTCATATGTATTCCCCACGTATGTGCTTGATTCTTGCTTTGATGTACAACAGAAGCAACGTGAGAATGTTCACCTTGAATATATGAATGGGTATCATTCAAAGCTTCAACGTAATCTTGAATATACTCTTGTGCCTGCTGTCTTTGATTTGTTTCTAGAAGATAGGATACGGCACTGACATGCTTAATAAAATCATGTCTTTCAGCCCTTAACGCTTGAAAAAGCTCATTGTTTTTTTGAATTTCACGTGAAGCACTGCTTTCCCGGTTGGTTACAAATATGTATTGTTGATAAGACGAAAACATGTCGGTCATGTAACCAATCATTGCGATAACGGTTAGGCCAATACTAAAAGGTGAAGATAGGCTAAATAAAAGCAGGAAAAAAGACGTCATTACGATTGCTTTTTTTATATTTATTAAAGGAGCTGTTTGATATTTCTTTCTCCATATAAAAAATGAACTAATTATAAAAGAACTAAGTAGGAGATGTAAACTAACAGGCAGGTCTTTAAAAAAGAGGAGCACGAAAACAGTTAGTAAAACTAGTGTGTAAAATAGTTTCATTTGAGATAGTCCCTCCTTTAAAAGTATTCTTTTTGCAAGATGTCTAAATTTGTTTTCGTGATTAAAGCTGTTTTTTCGGTGCTTTGAAACATCACTGAGTAGGAGTGCTTAGTATACAGGGAGAAATTTTGAATATAGGAAATGTTGATAATAAAAGCTCGATGAGACCTTAGAAAATGACTCGCTGTTAATTCTTTTTCAATTTCGTTTAATGATTGATAGGTACTAAATTCTCCATGTGTCGTTATGATTGTGGTAGAGCGACCTGTTCGTTCTGCAAATATAATATCTTGTTTGTTCAGCACTTGCATTTCGGTTTTTTGTTTTAAAATAAGCTTATCTCTTGTGTCAGTTGATTGTTTTTTTTGATGAAAACGCTGAATGCCTTTTAACAGACGCTCTTTAGAATAAGGCTTCATAATGTAGTCTAAAACATTGAGTTCAAATGCATGAACGGCAAAGCCGCTGTGCCCAGTGACAAAGATGACTTGAATATCAAGTGCGTAAGCATTGATAAAGTCTGCAAGCTCATAACCTGATAGCTTTGGCATTTCAATATCTGTAATTAATAAATCAATTTCATTTTTTTTAATTTCGTTATAAGCTTCCTCCGCGCTGCTAGTCGAAAAAAGTATGTCTATATCATCTTCTCTTTCTAAAGAAATCCTCAATTTCTCTAAATCATATGAATGATCGTCCACTAATCCTACCTTCATAAATAAAAACCCTCTTTGTTTCATTCTATTGGATATTACCACACTATTTTACCATGATTTACAAGATGGAAAGGACGTTTCGCGACATAAAAAACCCTCTTTATGACAAGATGGAAGATGCTGTATGAAAAATAAGCTAAGATATAGTCAATCACAGTAAAAGGGGAGAGCGGATATGATTGAAATCAAAGGTGTGACGAAATATTTTAAAGAGAAAAAGCAAACAATTGCAGCTGTTCAAGATATTCATGTAACCATCGCACAAGGAGAAATTGTAGGGCTATTGGGTGAAAATGGAGCGGGGAAAACAACCCTTTTACGTATGTTGTCGACTGTGCTAGAACCGTCAGAAGGAGATATATTTGTGAACGGAATTAACATTCATAAACAGCCCGATAAAATAAAACAAAGAATTGGCGTGCTTTTTGGCGGTGAAACAGGTTTATACGACCGTTTGACAGCTCGTGAAAACTTAGCTTATTTTGCAAAGTTTTATGGCATGAGCAAACATGAAACAAAGATAAGGATTGAGGAACTGGCCAAACGTTTTGGAATGAAAGACTACTTGGATCGCCACGTCGGAGGCTTTTCAAAAGGAATGCGTCAAAAAGTAGCCATTGCACGCACTATTCTTCATAACCCGGACGTTATCCTATTTGATGAGCCGACTACAGGATTAGACATTACATCCGCAAACATGTTTCGCGAACTTATTAAAAGTCTGCAAAGAGAAGGAAAAACGATTATTTTTTCCAGTCACATTATGGAAGAAGTGGAGATGCTGTGTCAGTCTATCATCATGATCCATAAAGGACAAATGATTTATCAAGGAACAAATGAACAATTGTATAAAGAAGAGGAAAGTACAGACTTAAATTACATCTTTATGTCGCGTATCGTGAGGGGGCTTAATATGATTTGGCACATTTATAAAAAAGAGTTAATTGATTGTTTGCGAGATCGCAAAACGATTATCTTTAGCGTATTGATTCCGATTTTGTTAAATGTAGGGATTATCTTTTTTGCAGACAAAATGATGGCTAGTGATCAAACAGACTCCATGTCTGTAGCTGTTACAAAGAATTCTGATGCCAGTGTGATCGACTGGTTAAAAAACGATGACAATATTAAAGTAATTGAAAGCAGAAATCCACTCAGTGCTGTAGAACAAGGGAAAGCATTAGCGGCGTTAAAGGTACCAGACGATTTTTCTTCAGAAGTGCGTGAGATGAAATCGCCAGAAGTTACTGTTTATACGGATTCATCCAGTATGAACTCAGGCGCTACCGCAGAGTATATACAAAATATACTGAATAAACATCGAGAAGCTATAGTTAGTGAACGCTTAGACCAACTAAATGTAAATAGTCAAACGATGGCTCCGTTTAATGTGATTGAAAAAGGAGTATCTAAGGAAGATGACGGCTCTTTAACAATGGTTGCGATGTTTGCGCCAATGATTATCATTATGGGCGTTTTAGGTGGCATTCTTCCTTCTGCCAATGATATTTTTGCAGGTGAAAAAGAACGGAAAACAATGGAAGCTTTATTGATGTCTCCTGTAAAACGAACGCAATTATTGATTGGGAAATGGCTTACTATCTCTACATTTGGTATATTGAGCGGTCTTTTGTCCACATTTACATTTGTTTTGTCTGTACGTTATTTAACAACCGTATTAAATGATGCACTGCAGCTCAACGGTCATTTTACAACCTTTATCTTCTCGTTTTTAGTCACCCTTACCCTGCTAGCGCTTCTAGGAGCTATGGTATTATGTATTCTTAGCCTTTTAGCAAGTTCGGTTAAAGAAGCGCAAAGCTACACATCCCAAATTATGATGGTAGCGATACTTCCATACTTTTTACTGATGGGAAAATCCGTACACGAACTGCAGCCAAGCGGATTTTTAATTCCTATTTATAACGTATTTGCACTTATGAAACAGCTTCTCTACGGTGTCTATGACATGCAGAGTCTTGCCTATACAATAGGAAGCTTGTCGGTTTGTACAGTTGTTTTATTTACGATTGGTTATACGATGTTTAGCAAAAGCCGTTGGGTACTTGGTAAAGGGTAAGAGGTTGGGACAAAAGTATTTTAGTTGAAGGAAGATCCGAACGAGTAATCGTTCGGATTTTTTCAATGGTATGGTGAGCGTAGGTTTTACGTATGTAGTTAGCTGCTTCTAGCTGTTGATTGGAGGGAAAGACGGAGACTCCTGCGGGAAAATCGAAAAATTGACGTTTCCAAAGCAAGGGTGTACATCGGATGTTGGTATTCTTCATACCGCTAAAGGGAGATATGTTTTAAAGCGGGCAAAAAGGGAAAAGTACAGAAAATGGTTATATAAGGAATATTATGTATTGGATCATATACAGGAACTGGAAGGCTTTCAAAGTCCGAGAGCTTATAAATTCGTTCAAACAGCAGAGCAGAGCTGGCTGCTGCTAGAGTTTTTTGAAGGAAAGACTGTAAGAGAGTATTTAGAGAAAGAAGGTAATGAAAAAAAGCGCGAGTACGTTGTCTGCGAAATGGGGCGTCTGCTTGCTCGTATTCACGATGCTGAGTGTCCAGAACCGCTAGTGAGTAAGCAGCCATGGATCCATCGAATGCTGCAAGAGGCACAGTACAATTTAACCCATTATAAGGTAGACGGAAACCAACAGCTGTTAAAACAATTACAGGACCAACACATGATATGCAGGAAAGAGGTGCTGATTCATGGAGATTACTCGATTGATAATGTGCTTGTACATGACGGTCAGATAGCAGCTGTTATTGACTGGAGCGGAGGAGCCTGCGGAGATGCTCGTTATGATATGGCTCTTGCTGTGCGCTTTGAAGACGGAATCTTTACAGGTAAAGAGCGCGCATCTTTTTTTAAGGGATATGGCAAGCAGATTTCACAGAACGAATTTTGTTATTTTGCAGAAGGTTTATACGAGTTTTTTTAAGGAATAGTGACATCATTTTCTTCATTTGTTGAACGTCCGCTTTCTTTGACGAATTCATACTAGTTTTGTCACGTATGAAGGGATTTAAAAATTTCTCTCGAAATGGCTAGTAAATGAAAAAAATGGAGGGATGGAATATGACGATGAAAACGGTAGATGTGGCAAAGGCGCTGGGAATACATCCAAGTACGGTATTAAAGTGGGTCAAAATGGCGGATATCGAGCTAGAGAGAAATGAATCGGGACACTGTGAGTTTACAGAAGAAAATATTGAAGCACTTAGAAACTTTCAAAAAAACCGCAATCGTCAAGCCGTCGTCAAAGTGGTAGAAAAAGTAGTAGAAAAAGAGGAAGTCGTTATATCTGATGAACGTGCGCAAGACATGCAAAAGCAGCTTGATCAGCTTTTTTTAAGGCTGATTGAAAATGAAAAGCGTACAGAAGAAAAAGCGGGAGAAGTAGTGACCTTTCAAATTTTAGAGCATCGTTCAGAAATCGATCGATTAAATAAAGTTATTACGAAATTAGAAAATCGAGTAGTGGAACTTGAAAGTCAGTTAAAAAGTGAAGATAGCTTAAAAGCCAAAAAGCCTGTTCCGAGATGGAGAAGCTTTTTAACCGGTATTTTTAGCTACTAGCGGCGATTTACCATAACGGTAAATTGCTTTTTTTATGGAATTTTATGAAAAATACATCAATTCGTACAGATTTGTGGAAAAAAATCTCAATAATAGTTGACGAAACGCTTAGTAATTTGATAAAACTAATTAAGTTAAGAAAGTGAAATACTTTCGTAAATACATATTCGTTATCATGTGATAGCGATAAGGAGAGTGACAAGTGAAAAAAAGAGAAGAGCTCGTTCAAGAAATGGAGACGCTGTTTCGCTTTGTGTTCAGACAGCTTCGCCAAGAAATTAATGAAGTATACAATTCAGAGCTATCAACAAATGAATTTATGGTGCTTCGTATGCTGGTTGACTCCGGCAGGCAGCGATCAACTGATTTATCAAAGTATCTTCAAGTGTCAGCAAGCCACATTACGGCGGTAACCGACTTGCTTTTATCAAAAGGCTACATTGCACGCAAACGGTCTGAAAACGACCGGCGTATTATTGATATTGAACTGACCAAGGAAGGACAGGATATTTTTAATGCTATTCAAGAGAAGAAACGAGCCTATTTCCTTGAGCGTTTTGAGCACTTTACAGATAAAGAAATTGAAACGGTGAATAAACTGTTTCACAAAATTAAAGGCGATCAAAAATAAAGCGCTTTAAATACGGAAGAATAATCAGTGAGTATGAGCTTCACTGATTATTTTTTTTGTTTTAAAACGCAAAGAGTATAAAAGGCAAGTTAGTTGGTGAGAACATAAAATCAGCGTATAATAATAGAAAGAACACATGAAGGAGGTCATCTTTTTGACAGAACAATATGAAGTAGCAACTTTTGCCGGAGGCTGTTTTTGGTGTATGGTGAAGCCATTTGACGAACAGCCAGGCATTATAAAAGTTGTATCTGGCTATACAGGCGGTCACAAAGAGAACCCGACGTACAAAGAAGTATGCTCAGAAACAACGGGCCATTATGAAGCGGTCCAAATTACATTTGACCCAGAAGTTTTTCCATATGAGAAGCTTTTGGAACTATACTGGCCTCAAATTGATCCAACGGATGCAGGCGGACAATTTGCCGATCGAGGCGACTCGTATCGAACAGCTATCTTTTATCACAATGAATACCAAAAGACACTAGCTGAAGAATCTAAGCAACAATTAGAAGCAAGCGGCCGTTTTTCTGAGCCGATTGCTACACAAATTCTACCGGCAAAACCGTTTTATGAAGCGGAAGAATATCATCAAGGTTACTATAAGAAAAATAAATTCCGCTATGCTATGTATCGACGCGGGTCTGGACGTGATCGTTTTATTAAAGAAAACTGGAAAGACTTTGGACGCGACGAGCAGCTGAAAACGACATTAACGCCTATTCAATATGAAGTTACTCAAAATGACGCAACGGAACCTCCGTTTCGCAATGAATTTTGGGATCATACAGAAGATGGTATTTATGTAGATATCGTATCAGGAGAGCCGTTGTTTAGTTCAACTGATAAATATGATGCCGGATGCGGATGGCCGTCTTTCACAAAAGCGATTAATAAAGATGAAGTAAAAGAAAACATGGACGTTAGTCATAATATGGTTCGTACAGAAGTACGAAGCAAAACGGCTAACTCTCATTTAGGTCATTTATTTGATGATGGTCCGCAAGATGCAGGCGGCTTGCGTTACTGCATCAACTCAGCAGCTCTTCGCTTTGTTCCGAAGGAAGATTTAGAAAAAGAAGGATACGGGGAATACGCTGTTTTATTTAACAAATAAAATAATATGAAAAAAAGAGCGTGATTCAACTTAAAGTTGGCTCACGCTCTTCTTTTTGTGCTTTCTTTTGTTTTATTTTGGCTCGAATGAGGCTATAGAGAAAAAGGAAAGGAATGTAGCCATAAATAAAGTAAAAGCCGGTCATGGATAATCGTGTATTAAGCTGATCGATGGTTTCCCGATCATCAAAGAAAATAGAAAAACCAAGAAGGGCAATAAGAACTAATATGAGAAAAATCGTAGGCGGCTTATTAAATGTTTTACTAAATCCACGAATTGTACACCATACGCTGACAGCAATAGTAGGAAGAACGACTAAAAGCCACAGAGAAATTAAAATATATTCAAAACGCTGTAAAAATGGGATTTCAATAATTTTAGCCATCGTTAAAGTTGGCCAGATGGTATGAGCTAACTGTCCTTGACTAAAGTAAGCAAATGACACTAATGCTGTGCACAAGTATAAAAAAGTGCTGAACAAGACGCCATATTGCCCCCACTTTTGGCTAGTAGCGCCATTTTTTATAAAAGGATAGAAAAAAAGCACGGATTCAAATCCTAAATTATCAAAGGTCATCATCTTAGTTGAAATTAAAAATTCCCATATTGTGTGATCAAACAAAGGAAATAAATTATTAAGGTGCCCATATTTTAATGGATAAATCAATGCAAATACGAGAGGCAAGGGAAGCATAACCCCCAAAAAAGCAATTCCAGTGATCACGCGAAACCCACCAGAAACTGTATAGTAAATAATAGGCAAGTATACAAGTGATACGATCCATGTTTCTAACTGTGGAAACATCCATATTTGTAAAATCTCTACGTATGTTCGGTAAATCGTTAGTGCAAAGATAAAATAATAGATGGAAGCGGCAAGAGTGAAAGCTCCTCCGAGGTATTTCCCGAAATATAACCGGTGAATATCAACAATATCGCTGTTTTCACGGGTCAAAATATTAAAAATCATGGCTAGTAAAATACAGACGCTAATTGCAGCAAGAAAGATGGATATCCAAGCCTCGTATCCAGCTCCTTTAATAATATAACGCTGAAACCCTAGTATACCAACGCCGATTTGCGTAGAATGCACTAAGAAAAAAAGAAAAGAAGGGGATACTTGATTTTCTTCTTTAATTGTATTATGCATCTTTTCTTCCTCCTAGTTGCTAATCCCGGTTTGAATAAGGTGAACGCGAGCTTTTACTTCAATATTCATATCCGGATATTGCGCTTTGAATTTTTCGCTGTTAAACCCGCGTGTTTTACTTCGAACATAATCTGTAAAACAAATGGGGTCGATTTTATGCTGCTGAAGTTTCTTAATAAAGGCATTCCCATCTTTTTCAATATCTTTTTGAAGCGTTTTTTCAACCATTTTAATACTAGCGGGGTCTGTCAAGTCTATCCATCCGGGAAACTCTTTTACAAGGCCATCGATCGTTAAGTGGGCAACGATATTTGGATGTTGATGATTTCCTTTAATTTCATACTTTGTTTTGGCACGCAAGTTCTGCAGTATAATTTCGCCTTTACGGTCGTTATCTTTAATTTTTACTGAGTAGCGGCCGTGCTTTGTTCCGCTTGTTAGCAGCTTAAATAAAAACGTTTCTTTCATTCCGATGGTGGTAACAACTTTTTGATCTTTGAAAAGTGCCAGCCCCTTTAATTTAATAGCATCTTTTTCTTGAGCTAAAACAGGAAGATACGGGTCGCGATCGTCGCTAAAAAAGCTGAATAAAAAGATTTGTAAATTGGTGTTAGGAAGATTTTCTGTTTTGATATTTTGTTCAACCAAATTAGAAATAAACTGATAGTCCTTAATCTTCTTTTTTGTAACGGAGCTCAATAATTCATGTGCGTTTCCGTCTACAATGCTTAATTTAATATTACGTCCAAGGTCTGGGTTTCTAGCAATCGTATTTACTAATTCATCTACTCCATGTGTTGCGAATTCTTTTCCCATGACGATGCTCCTCAGCTGCCCAAAAGCGACCGGAAGAGAGGATTTATTGTTTAAACGAAGTGGAATATCAAATGATGAATTAGCAGTAGCCGCAATAATACTTGGTTCTTCCGTTGGCCCGTATTTATAGATAGGATATAAAATAGTTCCTCTGACTTTATTGCTTTGAGGGATATAATCATATCCTATGGAGTTGACTACTTGAATTTCGTCAATCGTTTCACGGTCTGCACAGCTCGTTAAGAAAGTAAGGCAAGTGCATAAAATAAGTATTCTTTTCATGATGTTTCCCCGCTTTACTCATTGTCTAAATTACTTTTTCGTTTCATCTTATTTGCTTTATTTGGGTTATAGCGGAAGCGCTCTAAAGGGCGCAAGTAGCTTGGGCGCTTGGACGTATGACTATAGGGCAAGCGCAGAAAGGTATCTCTATACTCTGTTGGACGAAACGGAAAAAGCGGAACAAGATAAGGCATGCCCAAAGATTTTAAGCGAAGCAAATGAACCAGCAAGAAACAAAAGCCAAATGTGATGCCGACTAAACCGAACGCAGTGGCAAACAAAATAAACGGAAAACGTAGCAGTCGGATCGTGTTAGACATTTTAAAAATAGGCGTTGTAAAAGAAGCTAAAGCTGTCAGTGAAACAATAATAAGCAAAATATTGCTTGTTAGCGCAGCTTCGACTGTTGCTTGCCCAATAACAATCCCGCCTACGATTCCCAGCGTTTGCCCTACTTTTGTGGGAAGCCTGGCTCCGGCTTCTCGAAGCAGTTCAATAGTGATTTCTAAAAAAAGTACTTCGATGACCGGTGGAAAAGGAACGTTTGTCCTTGAAAAGATAATAGGCCCCAGAAGATCTTTTGGAAGCATCTCATAATGATATGTAACAATGGCTACATAAAGAGGCGTAGCAAAAATAGAGAAAAAGACGCCTAAAATACGAATAACTCGGAAAAATGAACCTAGAACCCACGGTAAATAATAATCTTCAGGTGAAATGAAGAAGTCAAGCAACGTTGACGGTCCCGTAACTGCGTATGGGGAACCGCTCGAAAAGAAGGCAGCTTGCCCATTCAACAGACTAAACAGGACACGATCAATGCGCTCTGTTGTTAAAAAGAGCGGAAACGCCGTAGAAGAATTATCGGAAATTAATTGATCAAGCATTGTACTATCAAAAATGACGTCAAAATCTATATCTTCAAGGCGCTGCGTCATGGTGTCTACGTGCTGAGGGTTCGTTACGCCTTCTAAATAAACAAGAACGACGCGTGTTTTTGATTTGTTTCCTACGGTGAGCTCTTTAAAAATAAGATTTTCGGAAATGACCGTTTTTCTCATTAAATAGAGATTGACATCTAAATCCTCCACAAAACCAATTTTAGGACCGACGACGCTGAACTCATTTTCTGTTTCATTTTCTTTTCGAAACCCTGTATCAAAGCTTTGAACTTTAATAAGAGCTACTAGCTTATCGTCTTTATGCAATTGAAACATCACATAGCCGCGCAGCATCTTTTCTAAAATTTCTTTTGTATCTTTTGTAACGGAAATATCTTCAATCGGCAGAACATTTTCAACTTCATATATACTGCTTAACGTGAAGTCTAATTTTTGAAAAGGTTCAAGTATTTTATCTTCAACACTTTGCATGTTGACCAGCTGCTTAAAATAAGTAATGATGTATTTTCGATGCTGCGAGCCAATGGCTAATGTTGTAAAATCACTTGATTTTTTAAATTGGTTAATCAGTTCATCCAATGATTTTTTGGGCTGATCATCTGCATTTTTTCTTTTAAATAAATTTTTAAACATAACCGTGCCCCTCGCATGACTTTCTATTACTGGTAGTTTGTTCATGTACTCCCTTTTTATTCGACTATTTTTTCTTAAGAAGAAAGGAAGAATATAAAGACAAACTTTACACTCTTTTACAGTGGGTAAACAGTGGATTTACGTTTGAATGATAACTTTAGATAGGTCAAAGAAAATTACATAAAGGAGCGGGTACATTTATATGAAGAAAAAATTAGCAGGTATTACACTGGCAGGAGCAGTAGCATTGGCCTCGTTTGGTGTAGGAAACTCACTTATTCAAACGGAAGCAAAAGTGGAGCATAAGTCAGCTAAGAAACCTCAAAATGTCATTATGATGGTAATGGACGGGACGAGTTCAAATGCTACTACACTCGCAAGATGGTACAAGGGAAAACCGTTACATATGGATCAGCTGATGGCCGGGGGAGTACGTGCGTATTCGGCAGAATCTGCTATTACAGATTCCGCTCCGGCAGCTACTGCTTTAGCAACAGGAAATAAATCAAATTCAGGTTATGTAGGTGTGCTCCCTTCAGTAGTGAATACACCTGGGGTTAAATCCGTAAAAAAAGAAGATCAATTTCGTCCCGTAGCAAACGTTCTAGAAGGAGCAAAGCTTTCAGGGCGCGCGACAGGAATTGTGGCTACTTCTGAAATCCAGCACGCCACACCAGCTGGTTTTTCAGCCCACAACTATAGCCGTGATGATTTTCAAACGCTAGCGGAGCAGCAAGTGTATCAAAACATTGATGTAGTGCTTGGAGGAGGTAAGCAATCTCTTCTTCCGGGAAAAGAAGAAAAAAGCCGGAAAGACGGTGAAAACTTAGTCAATGTATTGAATAAAAGAGGATATGACTTTGTAGAAAATAAAAAGGAATTAGAGCAGTCACGCGCCAAAAAAATCTGGGGGAGCTTCGCCGACCGAGACTTAGCGTATGATATGGACCGACCGCAGACAAAAGCAGAACAGCCAAAGTTGTCCCAGATGACAAATAAAGCAATAACAACACTATCCAAAGATAAGGACGGTTTTTTCTTATTTGTTGAAGGAAGCAAAACGGATTGGGCAGCTCATGCGAATGATCCAGTAGGAATGATTAGCGATGTATTAGCGTTTGATGAGGCAGTGGGCAAAGCAGTAGAGTTCGCTAAAAAAGATGGAAATACGATGGTTATTGCGATTGCCGATCACGGAAACAGCGGTCTTTCAATCGGTAATGCAAATACAACAAAAGGATACGATACCACACCTGTTTCTGCTTATATTGATCCATTAAAAAAAGCAAAAATGACGTTAGAAGGTGCTACGTCTAAATTAAAAGAAGAATTTATCAAATAAAGAAGAAGTAGCTGCGTTGTATGGTTTGTCAAATCTAACTTCAGAGGAAAAAGCGCAGCTGACTAAAGCAAGAGATAAAAAAGAAATCAGTGCTACACTATCGAAGTTATTAGCCAACCGAGCAAACCTTGGATTCACAACGGGCGGTCATACGGGTGAGGATGTATTTCTGTATTCGTACGGCTTAAATCGACCAACGGGGCACTTTGATAATACGGAGATTGCCAAACATATGGCTAAATCAATGAATATTAACTTAAATAAGTTAACAAACGAATTATTTATTGAAGCAAATAAAGCTTTTAAAGGCTCAAAGGTAGCGGTTGACTCAAAAGACAAAAACAACCCTGTGCTGGTTGTTACAAACAATAAGCGAACGGTACGTTTCCCAGTAAATAAAAATATTGCTATTGTAAATGGAAGAGAAATTCAAATGGACAGCGTGGTGGTACAGGATAAAAAGAATCGCTTCTTTGTACCGAAACAAGCACAGCAAATTGTAACAAATGAAAAATAAGAAATGAATGCAAAACAGGCCTGGTTATAACTTAAGGCCTGTTTTTTTACAAATAATAGCTGGTTAATTAGGTGTATGTAGCCTTTATAGAGGGATGAATTGATTTATTTTACAAATAAATAGTTTTGAACACTTAAAGGAATGGAAAGTCTTCACGTTTAACTATATGTGATTTATACTATGAAATGGTATAATAATCATAGTTTTAAAAGGAACTAGTTCGGAATACATATGTAAGTTCATAACTTTGTATGCTAGAATTTTTATAATAAAATGAATAAAAAATACATAAATTCTTTTGGATGAAATCACAAAGTCATGATTATTAAGGATAATATGTAAGTAATTACCTTGAATAAAAAGTAAAAAAATTAATAAAAGTATGGGTGAAAGAGCATAGAACATGTTTTAATAGTAAGAGAAAATAATATGATTGAAAGGAGCGTGCCACCTTTATTGAAAATGTTAAATAAAGATTTTGGCATGCTGATTTACAGATTATAAAAAGGGTATTAAATCATTGTTAGGAAAATAAATGATAATAGATAAACGGTTTTTAAGTCTTCTTCTAGAAAACCTACAATTATTGCAATATTCCCCATGAACAATCGTTGTGCGTTCCATTAACGATTAGCGTCCGTGTAGATCATTCATCTCAACATAAAAACACTATAACGATGTGTAGACATGCATAAAACAGAATGGGCAATAGTTCGTATTATACTTTAACATTGTATCCTAGGGGAGTCAGGATGAACAAAATTAACTTAATTATTGCCGATGATAACGAAGATTCGGTTGAAATTTTAGATTATTTTATAGAGCAGCTTCCGGAATTTGAAGTGATTAGCATCTGCAAAGACGGAGAGCAGCTTGTACAGGAAGTGATGGCTAAGAGTCCAGACCTTTTGCTCGTAGACATTAATATGCCTACGATTAACGGTGTAGATGCAATAAAAAAGTGCCTGCGCATTAAGCCGAATTTAAACTTCATTTTTATCACCGGTTATGATGAATTTGCTGTGAAGGCATTTGAGTTGTCAGCACTGGATTACATTGTAAAACCGATTGAGAAAACCAGACTTTATATGGCGTTAGAGCGGGCAAAAAACTCCATCGGAATGGATAAAGATCAGTCAAAAAAGCCAAGTAATCAATTAAAGAGACTGCCTGTAAAATTTAATGGGTCTACTTATTACATTCCAATTGATCAAATTATTTTTATCGAAAAATCGGGGAAAAAATGCTTAATCTACACTCAATCACGTGTCTATGAGACATATGAAAATATTAGTGATATCTATATGTATTTGAATCCTTCTGTATTTAGTCAAACACACCGGTCTTATATCGTAAATTTACAGAAAGTTTCGCACATCACACCAAAAAACGAAACATATCTTGTTTATTTCTTAGAAATTGATGAATATGCTCATATCTCAAAATTAAAAATCCAAGACGTTCAAAAACAGCTGCATCAGTTAATGACGAATTAAGAAATGCTGCTGCTTCTAAAATAGTTATGTTGATGAAAGGACGAAGCTTATGTAAGTTTCGTCTATTTCATGTGTCTGCTTTCGGAACAAATGATAGTAATATAGTTCTTATGAGGAGAGTTAGATAGAAGAAGTAACGTTGAATTGAAAGGAAAGAAAATGATTTCAATTACTGGTCACTATAATGAATTTACCGTATTTCTTGCTGTCATTGTAGGGATTCTTGCCTCTTATACAGCACTTGATATTATGAGCAAAATGATGAAAAAACACCGGAACAATTATTTGTGGCTTACACTGTCAGCGGCTTCAATGGGGCTTGGAGTGGGGGCGATGCATTATATTGCTATGCTTGCTTATTACGTTCCTGTTAGCTTTCATTTTGAAGTTATACTTTCTGTCCTTGCTTTAATAATAGCGATTAGCGGGTCACTAGGTGCGTTTTGGACATTCTGGAAATGGCGCACGTCGGTATGGTCAGGGCTTATTTTAGGAAGCAGTATTCTGGGTACGCATTATACTGCAATGGCAGCAATCGAAACAGAAGCACGCATTCATTATGCCGTGCTATCTGTTTTGCTTTCCATCATCATCGCCCTGATCGTTGCATTTTATGCGATGCACTTGTTTTTTCGTTCGAAAAGTGTGAAAGCTAATCCGTTTCTTAAACTTGTTAGCTCTATTTTATTAGGCATTGGAATTTCAGTTATGCATTTCATCAGTATGTATGGAATGAAGCTGCATATTGCACACTCCGTTGCTAGAAAATGGGGCCAGTGGCTGCCATATCAAGCGCCATTTTCCAATATTATTGCAAGTATCACAATTACGCTGCTCATTGTCTTCCTGCTCGTTGCAGCTTTTAAGCGTCAGGAAGAAGTGAGAGAAAGTCAATTAAAAGAAGAGTATTATCAATCTCTTTTTAACTACAATCCCAATATTGTGTGTGCGGTTGATTTGTACGGCAATATTCAAACGATTAATCCAAAAGGAACAGAACTAACAGGATACACGTTGCATCAAATGGAGAAAATTCCGTTTCCTTATATGTTTAGAGAAGCTGAGAAAGCTGAAGAATATATGTGGAAATCCCTGAGCGGAGACTCTGTTTATTATGAGGCAACGCTCATTCGCAAAGATGATCAGCCTGTATATGTTGAAGTAACGCAAATGCCTATTATTGTTCATGGTCAAATTAAAGGCAGTTACGTTATTGCCAAAGATGTGACAGACCGAAAAAAGGCTCAACAGCAGCTTCTGGATTTACAAGAAGATTTAAAACGCACGCTTTCACAGCAGGATGGGGCTCTTTTTAAATTTGTGAAAAACGATAAAGGGTATATTCATACCATGTGCGAAGGCAAAATGGTTCGTGAAATGGGATATGAGGAAATAGATGTTGTCGGTAAAACACTTGAAGAATTTTTGCCTGAATCCTACGCCGAAGAAAATAAAAGGTACTATGAGAAAGCATGGGCGGGAGAGAAGGTGTCTTATGAAGTACTTTTGAACGATTTTGCTTACTATACGAAGTTAATACCTCATATTTACAAAGGAGAAGTAAAAGAAGTTATTGGTTCTATAGTAGATATTACCGATCTTCACGAAGCAAGAGAAAAGCTCGCTAAAAGTGAAAGCATGTATCGCTCCGTTCTTTCTACAATGTCAGAAGGTGTGGTGTTTCATGACCTTGAAGGAAATCTAATTGCTGCCAATGCCTACGCTGCTAAAATTCTAAACGTGCCTTACGACCAAATGTTATCGGTTAACCCGTTTGGTTTAGACTGGGAAATTATTCATCCTGATGGCACAGCTTTTGCACTGGAAGACATTCCATCTGTCCGCTGTCTTCATACAAAAGAGCCCGTACGAAACACGGTTATGGGCATTTATTTAAATGAGAAAAAGTTGACTTGGCTTTCAGTGAATGCTGAACCTCTTCAAGAAAGCAAATATTATAAAGGCGTAGTTGTCACATTTTATGATATTACAAAACAGCAGGAACAAGAACAAGATTTGCTTCATTCCAATCAGCAAATGATTATAGCAAAAGAAGAAGCCGAAAAGGCAAATCAAGCCAAGTCTGAATTTTTATCAAAAGTAAGCCATGAGCTTCGTACGCCTTTAAACAGTATTTTAGGTTATGCACAGATATTGGAAGAGCAAGGGGAAAAAGATTTAACAGAAAAACAATTGAATCGTATACGAAAAATTTTAAAAGCAGGTAATCATCTTCTTTATTTGATAAATGAAACGCTTGATTTATCGAAAATTGAATCAGGTCACTTAGCCATTAATCTTGAACCGGTGTCGGTAAAAGAGGCGATTGAAGACGCGCTTAAAATTATGAAACCATTAGCAAAAGATAAGCATAGTATACTTTATACTCACTTTCATGCATACCAAGAAGTCTTTGTTGAAGTAGATGAACTTCGGTTTCAGCAGATCTTATTAAATCTGCTTACCAATGCCATTAAATATTCGCCCGCTTATCGCGATATCACTATCTATACTGACATCACTCAGCATCACGTAACTATATCGATTGAAGATAAGGGCTTTGGAATTCCAGCTTCAGAATCAAATCGGATTTTTGAGCCTTTCTACCGTGTGAATAGACTAGAAAAAGACGGAACAGGAATTGGGTTGGCGCTTGTAAAACAGCTTGTTGTATTAATGAATGGAACGTGCGGAGTGCAAAGTGAAGAAGGAAAGGGCAGTACATTTTGGGTTCGTTTTCCCTTAGTACATCCACCTGTTCCTAAACAATTATGCGATGAAGGAGAAGCCGAGCCGTTTTTAGGGTTTTCCATGCCGACATCACTTGTATATATTGAGGATAACGATACAAATATTGAGCTTATGCAATCGATTCTTTCTCCATATAAAAACGTTAAGCTTTTAGTTGCCAAAACAGGAGAAAACGGCATCGGGCTAATCAGGTCCATTTCACCGGATATGATCTTAATTGATATTGATCTGCCTGATATGAATGGTTTTGAGGTATGCACACAGCTTCAGCTGGAAAAAGAGTTGAAGCATATTCCGCGAGTCGCCCTGAGTGCAAGCGCGATGCAAAGCGATATTGATCAAGCTTTTTTAGTTGGCTTTAGTGAATACGTAACAAAGCCTATTCATATTGTAACGTTTTTGAACGTATTAAAACGCTTAACAAAAGCTTAACAAAAGGTTAGAGGGCTTTTAATTGACTTATTAATGAACCTTTTATAAAATAAAAACAACTTAATACATTTACTTCTTACGGAGTAAAGGGGAGTAGCGTCAGGGAAACCTGAAACAAAGTCGTCATTACATGGAGTATTCCATCGGCTTTGTTGGCATAATGATTATGCTTAGCAAGACCTTTGCCATATTTGGCAAAGGTCTTTTTGTGTTTTATTCCGGTAATGAGGATAAATAAACTTATACAAAGAAACGAGAGGGGATTTTTATGGATGCATCACTTTTGTTAGAGTATGGATGGGTACTGCTAGTGCTGGTTGCATTAGAAGGAATTTTGGCGGCGGATAATGCTCTTGTGATGGCTATTATGGTCAAACATTTACCGGAAGAAAAGCGCAAGAAGGCATTATTTTACGGATTAGCCGGTGCCTTTATTTTTAGATTTGGTTCGTTGTTCTTGATTTCATTTTTAGTCGACGTATGGCAGCTTCAAGCTATAGGAGCCATTTACTTATTATTCATTTCCATTAATCATATTGTGAAGCGATATGTGAAAAAAGACGATCATGAAAAAGTGAAAGAAGCAGACGAGAAAAAGGGCTCAAGTTTCTGGATGACGGTTTTAAAAGTAGAAATAGCAGACATTGCTTTTGCCGTTGATTCAATTTTGGCCGCTGTGGCTCTCGCCGTTACGTTGCCAACAACAAATCTTCCTCAAATTGGCGGACTCGACGGCGGACAATTCTTGGTGATCTTCGCCGGAGGAATTATGGGACTAATTATTATGCGTTTTGCTGCAACTTGGTTCGTCAAGCTATTAAATACGCGTCCAGGCCTAGAAACGGCGGCTTTTGCTATTGTAGGCTGGGTAGGGGTTAAGTTAGCGGTCTATACCCTTGCTCATCCGGAGTTAGGTATTATTAATGAACATTTCCCTGAATCAAAAGTGTGGAAAATTACGTTTTGGATTGTGTTACTTGGCATAGCTGCTTCAGGCTGGTTTCTATCTAAAAATAAAGAACAAACTGATTTTGAAGGCTCAGAGAAAGAAAAAGAATCGTTAAAAAAAATTGAAAATCAATAATACAAAAAAACGCTTCTTCAATGTTAATTGAAGGCGCGTTTTTTATATAGGGATAAAATACCTAGTTTAGATTGTTTAAATAAAGGGTGAAAGAACTAATTGCTGTTTAATTACTGTATATCCGAATGTTTTGCTTTTTTGTTCATATTCTGTAGAGAACAGAGCCGTGAGTAATTCAGTTCAATGAAGTTTATTTCAGTTTATAAACATATATTTCAAATGTATGTTAATTGGTAAAATTGAGCTATTATGGGTTATAATAAAGGGAAATTAAAAGGAGCAGAGCGCTTCTCAACCCTGTTCGTCATCAAAAGAATGGATATTAACATGGTATAAAGCAACTGAGTATAGTAAAAGAGGTGAAGCCAATGCTCACAAAAGTTCAAACGCCTCCATCGCTTGAAACGCTTGTACTGACGATTCAGCAAGGGGATAAACAATTACATAATGAAATGATTCAACAATATAAACCGTTTATTGCTAAAGTTGTTTCAGCTGTATGTAAACGTTATATAAGTGAAGCTGACGATGAATTTAGCATTGGTCTGATTGCATTTAATGAAGCCATTGAAAATTACACAATCCAAAAAGGACGATCTCTTCTTGCATTTGCGGAACTTATTATTAAAAGAAGAGTAATCGACTATATTCGAAAAGAAAAGAGAAATCAAACGCTGCTCTATAACCGAATTGAAAATGAAGGTTTTATTCAAGGTAAGGTAGAAAGGGATATATCGCTTTCTAACTATAAAAGGCAAAGTGAAACTTCATATATTCAAGAGGAAATGACTTATTTTTGTCAGACGTTAAAATTGTTTAAATTAACTCTTGAAGACATTATTAACACGTCTCCTAAACATAAGGATGCAAGGGGAAATGCAGTGGAAGTTGCATCTTTTATCGTCAATGAAAAAGAACTAAAAGATAAGCTGTTTTTAAAGCGGCAGCTTCCTATTCGCTTGATTGAAAAACATGTCAAAGTGAGCCGGAAAACAATTGAAAGAAACCGTAAATATATTATCGCGATGGTTATTATATTAGCGGGGGACTACGTGTATTTAAAAGACTATATTATGTAAGAAAAAGGCACACGCAGGTGCCTTTTTTTAGCCATGTTATGAAGTTATGTTTTATTTTTGTGTGCTGCCGCTTAAGTGAGCTTGAGCTTGTTGCACCAAGCGTTTTGTGATTTCTCCGCCTACTGAACCGTTGCTGCGTGCAGCAGTGTCAGAACCTAGAGTTACCCCAAATTCTTGAGCGATTTCATATTTATATTGATCTAAAAATTGTTCTACTCCTGGTGTTAATAGTTTATTTGTTCTAGCCATGATTAGTCATCTCCTTTTTTAGTGGTACAGCAGTTCACTGCTGTACCTGTATTATTTGTTGTTTCCTATTTTGCATACTGGTAATGGTTTGCAAGAAAGTATAAAAAAGCCCAGCTTTCAAAGAAGCTGGGCTTTTTTATATATTATTTTACAACTGCATATTGCTCAAGAGACTGAGCAAATGACTTTTGAAGAGATTTTACTTGTTCTACGTATGCATCAGATACGTGTTGGAATTCTTGGCGCGTTTTCTTTTGCTCTTCTACTAATTGTGTTACTACTTGATGATATTGTTCTTGAGCTTGCTTTACTAAAGAATAGCTTGATTTGCTTTGGTTAAGAGAAAGCTCTTGTAATTTATTTAATGCTTCATGCGTGCGGTTTGTCCATTCTTCATAAGAATCGGCAACAGCGTTTCCAGCTGTTTTACGTAAGTTTTCAACTGTTTTTTGTTGAAGATCTTCTAATTCAGCTTTCCATTGTTTGTCTGTTGCTTGAAGTTGTTCAACTGCTTTTGTTACAAATTCTTGCTGTTGCTCAAGTGCTTTTAACGTCCATTGCTCAATTTGTTTGTTTCCGTCTGCAATGTTTTGTAACCCCTTTGTCCATTGTTCCCACATTGCATCAATTACTGTATCATACTTTACTGTTGACATAATCAAATTCCTCCTTGAATAATTTGGTCTGGCGAACAGTTATCGTAATGAACAAAACGTTAAAGAAGAAATTCGTAGTTGTGTAATAAACCTAACATTCCGCGCTCGCTGGCTGACCGTGAAATTTAACATTATATTAGGAAACGCAGATGTACTGCGTGAATCCCTTTAATCGTTTTCTTCCTCTTTTGATTCTTTTGACTTTTTAGAAGAAGAAGAGCTAAAAGGGAACAACATGTCGGTATACATGTGAAAAAATGAATCTAACATGTTTTGATACTGTTCAAGTGAATTAGCCCACATGCTTAAATATTGTTCACCGGCATCTGTTAATGAATAAATCCGGCGTGCAGGTCCTTCAGCTGACGTATCCCATTGCGATGTAATCAAGTTGTCTTTTTCAAGCTGTCTCAGCGTGCGGTAGACGTTTCCTTGATCAACTGATGTGAATCCAAAGCTCATTAGTTGCTGAATGAGCTTGTAACCATGTAGATTCCAACCTCTTAAACTTAAAAGAAGAAAAGGAACCATCAAGTTTTTTGGTGCACCGCTAATCGATTTTTCTAAGTTGTTTGAATTAGAGGTGTTATCTTTTTCACTTGATCCCAAGGTAATCACCCCTTCGAAAAAAGAGAATTTGTTTTCTATATGTGTAATTTACACCTAGATGAAAAAATTGTCAACACTTTAAAACAGGTCTTTCAAATACAGGAAAAAAGAACGATTTTTTGGATTTCGACAAAAAGCGTCAAAAAAATTCCAAAATAAACAAAGATTTAGAATTGTTTATTTTGGAAAACGAATTTATAATAGTACATGTAGGTAATTTTTATAACATTTATAATTTGTTGGTAAGTGAATTGTGAAAAGATTTACATTATCCAATAAATAAACGCAAAATTGGTTGCGTTTACTTAGAGCTTCTAATATGTCGCTTGTCACATTAAGTGTCCATATTGAAAGCCATCACTTTTAACGTACACAAGAAAGGAGATGGAGTTTTGGAACAGCAAAAAGTATTTGATCCGTTTCAAGCATGGAAAGACGTATATGACAAAACCGAATCTTACTGGGGTAAAGTTATTGGGGACAATATGAATCGTGAAGAATTTTCCCAGCTCATGGGAAATGTGCTAAATATGAACCTTCAATATCAACAAGCAGTAAATGAAGTAACGGGGCGCTATCTGCACCAAGTAAATGTACCAACAAAAGAAGATGTAGCAAACGTTGCGTCATTAGTCATCAATGTGGAAGAAAAAGTAGAATTATTAGAAGAACAATTTGACGCTCGTTTTGATGAATTAGAAGCACAGCAAGAAAGTGCATCTGCTTTGAAAAAAGATGTAACTAAGCTGAAATCTGATGTCAAATCGTTAGACAAAAAACTCGACAAAGTTTTGTCTCTTCTTGAAGGGCAGCAAAAAACACAAGACGAGTTAAAAGAAACGATTCAACAACAAATTAAAACTCAAGGTGAGCAGCTTCAGGCTCAGCTGTTAGAAAAACAAGAAAAATTAGCTGAAAAGCCAAAGGCAGAAGCTAAATCTGAAGCAAAACCATCAAACGCTCAAAAAACTGAGCAGCCGGCTCGCAAGTAAGGTATCGGGGATTTTATAACAACATAAACTGCTGTATTTACAGTAAAAATCATAGCTGAAGAAGCAAGGGGGAAATTTTTCATGACAACATTACAAGGTAAAGTAGCAATCGTAACAGGCGGATCTAAAGGTATCGGGGCAGCAATTACACGTGAGCTTGCTTCTAATGGAGTAAAAGTAGCAGTAAACTATAACAGCAGTAAAGAATCTGCAGAAGCAATTGTAAAAGAAATTAAAGACAACGGCGGAGAAGCTATTGCGGTTCAAGCTGACGTGTCTTATGTAGATCAAGCAAAACACCTAATCGAAGAAACAAAAGCTGCGTTTGGTCAATTAGACATTCTAGTAAACAATGCTGGAATTACGCGCGACCGTTCATTCAAGAAGTTAGGTGAAGAAGATTGGAAAAAAGTAATTGATGTAAACTTACATAGCGTATACAACACAACATCAGCTGCGCTAACGCACCTTTTAGAATCTGAAGGTGGTCGTGTTATCAATATTTCATCAATTATTGGTCAAGCGGGCGGATTTGGTCAAACAAACTACTCAGCTGCTAAAGCAGGTATGCTAGGATTCACTAAATCATTAGCTCTTGAACTAGCTAAGACAGGCGTAACGGTTAATGCAATTTGCCCAGGATTTATTGAAACGGAAATGGTGATGGCAATTCCTGAAGATGTTCGTGCAAAAATTGTTGCGAAAATTCCAACTCGTCGCTTAGGCCACGCTGAAGAAATTGCACGTGGAGTTGTTTACTTAGCAAAAGACGGCGCGTACATTACAGGACAACAGTTAAACATTAACGGCGGCTTATACATGTAATAAATGCTGGCCCTGACTTTTGTCGGGGCTGTGCTTGTTAACTAACTACTAATGGAATGAAAGGGTGTGTATATTCGTGGCAATTCCTTACGTGCAAGAGTGGGAAAAATTAATCAAATCAATGCCAAGTGAATATAAAAGTTCTGCAAGACGTTTTAAGCGTGCATATGAAATTATGACAACAGAAGCGGAACCGGAAGTTGGATTAACACCAAAAGAGGTTATTTGGAAAAAGAACAAAGCGAAATTATATCGCTATACGCCAGTAAAAGATAACCTGCATAAAACACCAATCTTACTCGTATATGCATTGATCAATAAACCGTATATTTTGGATTTAACACCTGGAAACAGCCTTGTTGAATACTTATTAAACCGCGGTTTTGACGTGTATTTGCTTGACTGGGGAACTCCTGGGCTTGAAGACAGCAATATGAAGCTAGATGATTATATTGTAGATTATATTCCAAAAGCGGCGAAAAAGGTGCTGCGCACTTCTAAATCTCCTGATTTGTCTGTTCTTGGTTACTGCATGGGCGGAACTATGACATCTATTTTTGCTGCATTAAATGAAGACTTGCCGATTAAAAACTTAATTTTTATGACAAGTCCATTTGATTTTTCGGATACAGGTTTATACGGAGCATTCCTAGATGATCGCTACTTTAATTTAGATAAAGCAGTAGATACATTCGGAAACATCCCTCCAGAGATGATTGACTTTGGAAACAAGATGTTAAAGCCAATCACGAATTTCTACGGCCCGTATGTAACGTTGGTGGACCGTTCGGAAAATCAGCGGTTTGTTGAAAGCTGGAAGCTAATGCAAAAGTGGGTTGCTGACGGAATCCCATTTGCTGGCGAAGCTTATCGTCAGTGGATTCGTGACTTCTATCAACAAAACAAACTAATCAATGGTGAACTTGAAGTTCGCGGACGCAAAGTAGATTTAAAAAATATTAAAGCTAATATTTTAAACATTGCTGCTAGCCGTGATCATATTGCGATGCCGCATCAAGTGGCAGCTTTAATGGACGCTGTTTCAAGTGAAGATAAAGAGTATAAATTGTTGCAAACAGGTCACGTATCTGTTGTATTTGGTCCAAAAGCAGTGAAGGAAACATATCCTTCAATCGGCGATTGGCTAGAAAAACGCTCTAAATAAAATAAAGACGAGGCTGAGACAAAAGTATTTTAGCCGAAGTGAAAAACGAACCACTAATATCAGTGGTTCGTTTTTTTGTTATGGTGAACGTAGGTTTCAAGTATGTAGTTGCTTCTAGCTGTTGATTGGAGGGCAAGGCGAAGACTCCTGGGGGAAAAGCGGAACAGGTGAGACCCGCAGGCACGTAAGCGATGAGGAGGCTCACCGGCCGCCCGCGGAAAGCAAAGGCTTGCACGGAAATCAACAGCGGTGTCACAAGCGGTTCAGCTCATGTATCCCATTTGTTTGTCTTTAGATTGGATTCATTTAATTATGTCTCAACCTTGTTTTTTTGTATAAACAGACAATAGCGAGTGATGATTCTTTATCTGGACTGATGGGATTTATGATATCTAATGACAAGTGAGGTGACTTCTTTTATACTAATGTAGTCACCTTCTTAAACATGGGATTTTTTACATGGATATAGCTATTCACGTAACAATGAGTATGCTTTGAGAAGAAAGAAGAAAACTATTAGTATTATAATGAAAAAGGAATGTCAGATTATGCCACAACCATGGAAACGACGAGTGAGGCAGATGTCTTCAGCTCAAATTATTGTTACATTTTACATAGTGGCTGTTACGCTTGGTTTTCTATTACTTAGTATTCCAGAAGCTTTAAGGCCAGGAGTAAAGTTAGCATTTATTGATCGCTTATTTATTGCCGTTAGTGCGGTAAGTGTAACAGGGCTGACACCTGTCTCTACTCCGGATACATTTAGTACGACGGGCTATTTTTTGCTCGCTTTTATCTTTCAAATCGGTGGTATTGGTGTAATGACACTCAGTACATTTATTTGGATGATTTTGGGTAAAAAAATAGGTTTAAAGGAACGTCAGCTCATTATGACAGACCATAACCAATCCCGCTTATCAGGATTAGTTGACTTGATGAGAAATATTTTATTTATTATTTTTGCCATTGAACTAGTTGGTGCCATTATTTTAGGATTACATTTTCTCCGTTATTATTCGAGCTGGACAGATGCGTTTCTGCATGGTTTCTTTGCTTCTGTCAGCGCTACAACAAATGCTGGCTTCGATATTACAGGATCTTCATTTATTCCGTATGCCCATGATTATTTCGTACAAGTGGTAACCGTTATTTTAATTACGCTTGGAGCGATTGGATTCCCTGTATTAATTGAAATCAAGCACTATTTTTTAACATTTAAAGATAAGCGTAAATTTCAATTTTCGCTATTTACAAAGCTAACGACCATTATGTTTTTTCTGCTGTTAGCAGGGGGAACAATCTTGATTCTTGTGCTAGAGCATTCAGGATTTCTAGCAGATAAGTCTTGGGATGAATCGTTTTTTTATGCGTTTTTCCAATCCGCTGCCACAAGGAGCGGAGGAGTGGCGACCATGAATATTAATGAGTTTTCACTTCCTACGTTAATTATGATGAGCGCGATGATGTTTATCGGTGCTTCACCGAGTTCAGTAGGGGGAGGAATTCGTACGACGACGTTTGCATTAAATATTCTTTTCCTGTTCTATTACGTAAGAGGAAATAAGACAATTAAAATCTTTCGCCGCGAAATTCATGAAGATGACATTATTAAGTCAGTAGCTGTATCGATGTTAGCTGTAATCATTTGCTCGATTTCGCTTCTTATTTTAAGTGTTACAGAACATTTTTCTCTCATTGAGCTTATTTTTGAAGTGTGTTCAGCTTTTGGAACAACAGGTTTATCAATGGGAATTACAGGAGGGCTTTCTGATATCGGTAAATGCGTTATTATGATTTTAATGTTCATTGGCCGAATCGGCATGTTTTCATTTATTTTAATGCTTCGCCGTCCAACGTCTGGACCAGATTATCACTATCCGAAAGAACGTATTATTATTGGATAAAAGAAACTGGACAAAAATATGTTAGTTGAAGGAAGATCTGAAAGAGTTTGTTTCTTGATTAAGAATCAAACTCGTTCGGATTTTTTATTATTATAGTGAACACAGGTTTCATGCAGCTGCTTCCAGCTGTTGATTGGAGGGCAAGGCGAAGACTCCTGCGGGGAAAGCAGAACAGATGAGACCCGGGCGTAAGCGGCGAGGAGGCTCATCGACCGCCCGCGGAAAGCGAAGCTTTGCACGGAAATCAACCGCGGTGTCACAAGCGGTTCAACTTATTTATCTCATTTGTTCGTATTTAGGGTAAAGTGATTTCGTTATGTTTCAACCGCTTTTTTACAGCTTTTTCTGCTTATATTGCTTAGCAAAAAGTGCATTCTAAGAAAAGGAAGTTCAATGGACTTCCAAGCATAGGAGGGATATATGATGGCAAAGCGTAAAGTAGGGTATAAATCAGCACTGACTAACAATAATACACCAAAAGAGAGCCTTTCAGATGCAGAATTTGCTGCTGAATATGCTGGCGGCGAAGAGCCGGCTAAAGGCGCGAATCGCAATTCAAAAAAAGGAAAGCAAGGTAAGTAACGATGAGCAAACATAAACAACAAAATAAGCACATCGCAAGCACCGAAGCAAAGCAAAAGCAATTACTGCAAGAAGAGTTCGGAGCGGAAATGGGCGATCCCAACGCAGCTAAAATATATGAATCCCTAGGAAAGACAAAGTCTGATAAAGAACATGAAAAGAAAAAAGAATGTTAAAGAAAAAAACCTCGGATATCCGAGGTTTTAGCTTACAACTGGAAGGCCAAATGCTTCTACAGGTGCTGAATAAAGTTTTGTATCATTTGCTTTTTGATCATAATAAGCAACAAGAACAGATGGTTGTTCATTTATTTTTCCCGTTTGTTTATAATACATATAGTCAAATGGAAGAATCTCTAAAACAGTGTGCTTGTATAATTCTTTTTCAGCAAGCTGTTCAGCTTCAAAAGCCTGTCCCATGATAGAAGGATTAGCAAGCATTTGCTGATAGTAATGAGAGCGGACTTGTTTTTCTACTTTATCGTCCCACCAAGGTTTACGAGGCTTATGCTTTTGGTTTTGTAAATAATCAATTTTCATAAACCCTTCAATCATTTCTTCATTTGAAAAACTCTCTGTTTCAATATACTGTTTAAGGCGTCTGAATAAATCTTCAAGCTGATGGCCGATTCGAACCCAGCCCATTTCATCCCAATACGTACCGAAGTTTTGGAAGAAATCAAAAGGTGTATCATAGCAGTGCTCTACTAAAAATTCTATTGTTTCATCCATTCGATGGTCATTCCAAAACTTTTCTAAAATATCTTCTACATGTTTGATACGCACGACATCTGAAAACGGCAAGACGTTATTGCTTAAAATTTCATAAGGCGATTGATCCATGTATTGATAATTATAGCGAGGCGCACTTAAGCGTAAGCCGGTGCCGCGAAGCATTTTTAAAAAGCCTAGCTGAAGCTCTTCAGGGCGAAGTGCAAATACATCATTAAACGTATTTTTAAATGAGTTATAATCTTCGTCTGGCAGTCCCGCGATTAAATCTAAATGCTGGTCTATCTTTCCGCCTTCTTTTACCATTGTTACGGTACGCGTTAATTTTTTAAAGTTTTGTTTGCGTTTGACTAGTTCATTGACAGCATCATTTGTAGATTGAACACCAATTTCAAAGCGGAATAATCCTTTTGGAGCATTTTCATTTAAGAACTGAATAACTTCTGGACGCATAATATCGGCAGTAATTTCAAATTGAAATACGGTACCTTCACGATGTTCATCAATTAAAAATTGGAACATTTCCATGGCGTAGCTGCGGCTGATGTTGAACGTGCGGTCTACGAACTTAATCGTGCGCGCTCCGTTATCCATCAAATAGCGAATATCTTCTTTTACCTTTTCTCTATCGAAATAACGAACGCCTACTTCAATAGAAGAGAGACAGAACTGACAGCTAAACGGACAGCCGCGGCTTGTTTCAATATACACAACGCGTTTTGAAAGTTCTTGGCGGTCTTCTTCAAAACGGAAAGGAGAAGGCATTTCGCGCAGATCAATTTTATTGCGCTGTGGATTAACAACTGGCTTTCCTTCTTTTCGGAAAGCCACGCCGCTTACGTTTTCAAACTGACGCTCTCCGTGAAGTTCGTCCAACAGCTGCTTAAATGTTTCTTCTCCTTCACCAATAGCGATAAAGTCAGCTTCAGGAATACGCTCTAGCCAGTGAGTTACATCATAGGTTACTTCTGGTCCACCGAATATAATGATGAGCTCGGGATTGATCTTTTTAAGCATTTGTGCGACTTTAATCGTTTCTTCAATATTCCAAATGTAACAGCTGAAACCAATAATATCTGGGTTGCGTTTATATAAATCAGTGACAATGTTCATAGCAGGATCTTTAATCGTATATTCGGCCATATCCACTTTATAGTCAGGCTCGGCATAGGCTTTTAAACATCGAAGGGCTAAAGAAGTGTGAATATACTTCGCATTCAATGTACTGACAACAATGTTCATTCAAAAAGCTCCTTTTAACTCGTAATATGAAATCAATTTACTATTTTAGCACATTTGAGAAATAAAGTATAAATACCTTTGCACTTTTGTTGTGGAGGGGAAAAGATTTCGGTAAAATGTAACAGAAACGTAAAAGAAGAAAGAGTCTCTGTTAATGTGAACCTTGGTGAACGAAAAAAATGAGGTGGAAAACGTGGAATATAAGCGAATTAAGCCAAAAAAAATATACGAAGAAGTAGCCGAAACGCTTCTTGACAATATAAAAGAAGGCAGCTTGAAGCCTGGAGACCGTTTGGATTCAGTGCAGCAGCTGGCGGAAAACTTTCAGGTAGGGCGCTCAGCTATTCGTGAAGCTCTTAGTGCTTTGCGAGCGATGGGGCTGCTGGAGATGAAGCAAGGAGAAGGCACATTTGTACGGGAATTCAACTCAGATATGCTGTCTTTGCCTGTAACTAGCGCTGTATTAATGAATAAAAATGATATTGAACATTTGCTTGAAGTGAGAAAAGTATTAGAAATTGGAGCTGTTCGAGCGGCAGCTCAAAAGAGAACAGATGCGGATCTTGAACAGCTGTCCGATAGTTTGGAACAAATGAAAGGAGCGTTTGGCAATGAGGAACTGGGAGAGAAAGCAGATTTTGCTTTTCATTTAACCATTGCCAAAGCCTCGCAAAACCCTCTTTTAGTGAAGCTGATGAATAACGTATCAGAAATGATGATTGAAACGATGAAAGAGACAAGACGCATCTGGCTTTATGCAGAAGAAAAAACGGCTGAACGGATTTATAAAGAGCATCAGCAAATTTATGAGGCTATTCTCTCTCAGCATGCAGAAGATGCTCAGCATTTTATGATGAGTCATCTTGACAATGTTGAACACGTATTAATGAAATACATACCGGAAGAAAAATAACGCCATTTCAGGTAGAAAAGTGCGCCCTAAACAACAGAAAAACTAAAATTCAAGCGCCTTCTGATAATTTATGCTTGCTCTATTGTGAAAAGATTTACATAATAGAAACTAGGATTGTCAAATGGAGGGTTACAAAGTATGAAAAAGCAATATAGAGATGATAGTTTAGCTTTGCATACAGATCTATACGAACTGAATATGGCGCATACGTATTTTAAAGACCACATTCATAACCGTCGTTCTGTATTTGAAGCTTACTTTCGTCGGATGCCGTTTGAAAGCGGTTATGCGGTGTTTGCTGGGCTGGAAAGAGTAATTGATTTTATTGCTAATTTTAGGTTTAGCGAAACAGATTTAGATTATTTATATGAAGAATTGCATTATGAAGCGGAGTTTATCGACTATTTAAAACAAGTTCGATTTAGCGGTAATATTCGTTCGGTCGTAGAAGGCGAAATGATTTTTGCTAACGAACCAATTCTGCAAATTGACGCTCCTTTAGCAGAAGCGCAGCTTATTGAAACGCCGCTTTTAAATATTTTAAATTTCCATCCGCTGATTGCGACAAAAGCCTCGCGTATTCGCTTGGCGGCGGGAGAAGATAATTTATACGAGCATACGGGTACAAATCAGCTTATGGAATTTGGCTCAAGAAGAGCACATGAGCTGGACGCTGCTTTCTACGGGGCAAGAGCTGCTTATATCGGAGGCTTTGACGCGACCAGTAATGTAAGAGCGGGAAAAGTATTTGGAATTCCCGTGTCTGGTACTCACGCTCATGCGCTTGTTCAAGTCTATCGTGACGAATATAGTGCGTTTAAAAAGTATGCGGAATCACACCGTAACTGTATCTTTTTAGTAGACACATATAATACGTTAAAATCAGGTATTCCAAATGCTATTAAAGTAGCAAAAGAAATGGGAGAACGCATTAATTTTATCGGTATTCGATTAGACAGCGGAAGACTTCCATATCTTTCTCAAGAAGCAAGAAAGATGCTTGATGAAGCTGGCTATCATGATGTGAAAATTTTCGCTTCGAATGACCTTGATGAGTACAGCATTCTAGATTTGAAAGCGCAAGGTGCCAAAATTGATGGATGGGGAGTTGGAACAAAGCTCATGACCTCTTTTGATCAGCCTGCGCTAGGAGCTGTGTACAAGCTGGTTTCTATTGAAGATGATCATGGAAACATGGTGGATACGATTAAGCTGTCAGAAAATCCAGAGAAAATTTCAACTCCTGGTCTAAAAGAAGTATATCGAATTGTAAATCAAGTGAACCACAAATGGGAAGGCGATTATATTACGATGCAAGACGAAGTGCCGAACGAAGAGCAGCATTTAAAAATGTTTCATCCTATTCATACGCACGTCAGCAAGTTTGTAACGAACTTTAACGCACGTAAAATTCACCAGCCAATCTTTGCACAGGGAAAGCTTGTGTATGAGCAGCCTACAATTGAAGAAATGAGAGCCTACTGCTTACAAAACTTGAAGCATCTATGGGATGACTACAAAGTCATTACAAAATCGAATGAAGATGTATTCCGTCCTACAGAGTATCCTGTAGACTTGAGCACAAACTGCTGGGATAACAAAATGCAAAATATCGAAGAGACTAGAAGCAAGCTACTATCTGATACGGTGCTTGTGTAGATCCCATCAGCTAGCAATGAGAGGAGATTTTTTTATGAAAGAGCTACAAAAGCAAATTATTGAAGAAATGAACGTACAAAAAGAAATTAATCCCGTGGAAGAAATTCGCCGCAGCGTTGATTTTCTGAAATCCTACATGAACAAATATCCTTTTTTACGTTCGTTTGTACTAGGTATTTCCGGCGGACAAGATTCAACTTTAACTGGAAAGCTGGCACAGCTAGCGGTTAATGAGTTAAATGAAGAGGCTGGAGAAGAACGCTATCAATTTATTGCTGTTCGTCTTCCTTACGGTGTACAGGCAGATGAAGCAGACTGTCAAGATGCACTTGCTTTTATTCAACCAACAAAATCTATTTCTATTAACGTAAAACCAGCAGTAGACGCGATGCTTTCTGCTGTTGAAGAAGCGGCAGATGATAAAGTTTCCGACTTCAACAAAGGAAATGTAAAAGCACGTGAACGAATGATTGCGCAATATACGGTAGCGGGCATGTACAGTGGAGTCGTACTCGGAACGGATCACTCTGCTGAAGCTGTTACAGGATTTTATACAAAATTCGGTGACGGAGGAGCTGACTTAGTACCTATCTTCCGTCTGAACAAGCGACAAGGAAAACAAATGCTAAAAGAATTAGGCTGTCCCGAGCATTTATATATGAAAAAACCAACGGCTGATTTGGAAGAAGATCGTCCACAGCTTCCGGATGAAGAAGCGCTCGGCGTAACGTATGAGCAAATCGACGATTATTTAGAAGGCAAAGATGTAGGTGAATATGCAAGTAACGTCATTGAAGGTCACTTCTTAAAAACGCAGCATAAACGCCAATTGCCAATCACAGTATTTGATGATTTTTGGAAATAAATAAGTAAGAAGCTAAGACAAAAGTAGTTTAGTTAAAGGAAGATCCGAACGGTGAAGATTCTTGATAGAGAATCTTCACCGTTCGGATCTTTTTAATGTTATGGCAAACGTAGGTTTCACGTGTTTCGTTTCTTCTAGCAGTTGATTGGAGGGCAAGGCGAAGACTCCTGCGGGAAAAGCGGAATAGATGAGACCCCGCAGAAGCAGAAGCGACGAGGAGGCTCATCGGCCGCCCGCGGAAAGCGAAGTCTTGCATGGAAATCAACCCCGGTGTAACAAGTAATCCACATTAAGTCATTTATCCAATTTGTTCGTTTTTAGATTGAAATGATTTAGTTATGTCTCAATTTCCTATTTTTTATGAAAAAAAGATAGCAAACAAAGAAAGGTATTTTTGAAAAACTAGTGAAATTAGAAAAACATAGGAGTATAATAGCATTAAGTCATCTGATGACCTGTTAACTAAAAGAAGTAAATGATCAGCTTGGAGGGAGCAAATGATGAAAGTATCTTTATTTGCCACATGTTTGATTGATATGTTTCAAACAAATGTAGGAAAAGCGACGGTAGAATTGTTAGAACGATTAGGATGCGAAGTGGATTTTCCAAAGAGTCAAGTTTGCTGCGGGCAGCCTGCGTATAACAGCGGTTACGTAAAAGAATCAAAAGAAGCGATGAAAAACATGATAAAAGCGTTTGAGCATGCAGAGTACGTTGTATCTCCGTCTGGCTCATGTGTAACAATGTTCAAAGAGTATCCCCATCTTTTTAAAGATGATGCTGCATGGTATGAACCTGCCGCGAAGCTTGCTAATAAAACGTATGAGCTAACGGACTTTATTGTAAACGTTTTAAAAGTTGAGGACGTGGGAGCCAGCTTAAACGGAAAAGCCACTTATCACTCTTCCTGTCATATGACGCGTTTGCTAAACGTAAAGCAAGAACCTTTTACACTATTAAACAATGTAAAGGGTCTTGAAATGGAGAACCTTGAAAACAGTCATAACTGCTGCGGATTTGGCGGGACGTTTTCGGTTAAGATGGGACAGATTTCTGAACAAATGGTAGATGAAAAAGTAGGCTGTATAGCTAAGACAAACGCGGAGTATTTAATTGGAGCTGATTGTGGCTGTCTTATGAATATTGGAGGAAGAATTGAACGAAAAGGACAGCCTGTAAAAGTGATGCATATTGCTGAAGTATTAAATAGCAGGATGTAAAGAAAGGAGAATGCCGAATGTCTATGAAAATAGGAAAAGATCATTTTAAAAAACGCGTCGATGATGGAGTCAATAATGCGTTTATGCGCTTTGCGGTTTCAAGTGCTCAAGAGCGCTTAAGAAGCCGTAGATTAGATGCAGCAGAAGAGTTAGGAAACTGGGAAGAATGGAGAGCGCTTGGCGAAGAAATTCGTCAGCATACGCTTGAAAATCTAGATTACTATTTAGAGCAGCTCACCGATAATGTAGCTAAACGCGGAGGCCACGTTTTTTTCGCTCAAACAGCTGAAGAAGCGAATGAGTACATAAAAGATGTAGCGAGGAAAAAACAGGCAAAGAAAGTGGTTAAATCCAAGTCAATGGTTACAGAAGAAATTCATATGAATGCTGCTTTAGAAGAACTAGGCTGTGAAGTTATTGAAACCGACTTAGGAGAATATATCCTGCAAGTAGATGATCACGATCCGCCTTCTCATATCGTAGCTCCTGCGCTTCATAAAAATAAAGAACAAATTAGAGATGTATTTCAGGAAAAGCTTTCTTATAAAAAAACAGAAAAACCTGAAGAACTAGCTCTTCATGCCCGGGAAATGCTGAGAAAAGAATTTTTATCAGCAGATATTGGCATCACAGGATGTAATTTTGCGATTGCAGAATCTGGATCTATTTCACTTGTTACCAATGAAGGAAATGCAAGGCTAACGACCGCCCTGCCTAAAACGCAAATTACGGTTATGGGAATGGAACGAATTGTGCCAACATTTGAAGAGTTTGAAGTGTTGGTAAGTCTGTTAACTAGAAGTGCAGTAGGTCAGCGGCTTACAAGCTACGTAACGGCACTTACGGGACCTAGACTTCCAGGAGAAGTAGACGGACCGGAAGAATTTCACCTAGTGATTGTAGATAACGGACGATCTGCGATTTTAGGAACTGAGTTTCAATCTGTTTTACAGTGTATTCGCTGTGCGGCATGTGTGAATGTATGTCCCGTGTATCGCCATATTGGAGGACATTCATATGGATCTATTTATTCAGGTCCGATTGGAGCTGTATTATCTCCTTTGCTTGGAGGTTATGAAGACTACAAAGAGCTTCCATATGCCTCAACGCTATGCGCAGCCTGTACAGATGCCTGTCCAGTCAAAATTCCGCTGCATGAGTTATTACACAAGCACCGTCAGCGAATTGTCGAAAAAGAAGGAAAAGCACCTATTTCGGAAAAGCTCGCGATGAAAGCATTTGGCTTGGGAGCAGCTTCTTCTTCTCTATATACAGTGGGCGCTAAAGTAGCACCGTCAGCGCTTACTCCTTTTATGTCAGGAAGCAGTATTTCTAAAGGGCCCGGTCCGTTAAAAGCGTGGACGGAAAGCAGAGAGTTTCCAGCGCCTACAAAAGAGCGCTTACGAGATTGGTTTGATAAAAGGAGTGATGGTGATGAACGGAAGCATTCAAAATAGAGACAGTTTTTTAGACAATATTGCTGCTAATCTTAAGCGAAGCAGGCGAACAGGCGGTGTAGTAAAGCCACAATGGAAGCATGCTCCTCAGCATGAGGTCTACCGCAACTATTCGCCGGATCAATTAAAGAAAGAGCTTGAAAACCATTGCGAACGTATTCATACTCGCTATGTAGAAACCTCATCACAACACTTACCAGCTGCCCTTGAGGAAGCCGTAGCGAACTATGGAAATGGTCTTGTCTGCACGTGGAATGATCCTAGGTTTTCCGAATATGGATTGAATCCGCTGATGGAGAAATGGGAAACAAACCGTAACCTTCACGTATGGAATTCAGTAAAAGGCGATGAGAATGTTAAACTAGCTGAACAAGCAAACGTCGGCATCACGTTCAGTGATTTGACGCTAGCGGAATCTGGAACAGTTGTTTTGTTCAGCAGTGCTGCAAAGGGACGAGCGGTAAGCTTGCTGCCCGCCACTTATATTGCAATCATACCTCAAAGCTCAATTGTCCCTCGCATGACACAAGCCGCTGAAATGATTCATGAAAAAGTAGAGCGAGGAGAAACGATTGCTTCTTGCATTAACTTTATTACGGGACCGAGCAATTCAGCTGATATTGAAATGAATTTAGTAGTTGGTGTGCATGGACCTATTCAAGCAACTTATATTGTAGTGAATGATCGATGAGGCTGGGACAAAAGTATATTAGCTCAAGTGAAAAACGAACCATTAATCAACGTGTTGGATTAATGGTTCGTTTTCTTTGTTAGGGTGAGCGTAGGTTTTATCTGTTTCGTTCCTTCTAGCAGTTGATTGGAGGGCAAGGCGAAGACTCCTGCGGAAAGCAAAGCCTTGCACGGAAATCAACGGCGGTGTAAAAATTGATCCATACTAGGGCGCTTATCCAATTTGTTCGTCTTTAAATTGGATTGATGTAGTTATGTCTCAATCTCTTTTTATTCATGCATTCTTTCTAAATAGCGGGATAATGTGAAGAAATGTCGCATTTTGAATAAACGTGACTAATTTTAAAAAGGTAAAAAGCAAATCTTGTAGAATATTAAGTCTATAGATAAAAGGTGGGGAAATGGGAAGTGCAAAAGAAAGGAGCAATGAGCATGTCACCACAAAGAGAATTAACATCTGAAGCTGAGCAAAATCAGCGAGGTGAATTACAGCAGCTACGAGCTATTTTTAATGACGTATTAGATGCCATTGTCGTATTCGATGAGTATTTTCAAGTTATAAATGCAAACGAATCAGCCTGCGGGCTGTTTGAAAAAACAAAGGATGAGCTATTAACGTATCAAATGAAAGATTTTCTGATGTATTTTCCGTATGACATGATTGAAGCGTATTATCCAGCACTTTTAGAAGAAAGCTATTTCAAATATGAAGGCGCGATGACGCTTCGAAGCGGCATGATGAAACATGTTGAATTTACTTCACACAAATATAGTCACATGTCGGGCATTATTGTGTGTACATTTCGAGATATTACGCAGCACAAGATGATGGAAAATGAACGGTTTATTAGTCATCATATGTTTATGGATGTATTTAACGAAGCGGTAGATGGAATTGTCATTTTTGATCGAACTGGTCAGCTTATCGACGCGAACCCTTCATTTTGCGAACGATTAAATTATACAAGAGCACAGCTTCTAACCAAAACATTAGAAGAGCTTGTAGAACCTACTTATCATTATAAGGTGAAAAAATTATGGAGAACTCTGCATCAAGAAGGAAAGACAAGCGGAGAGCTGCCTATCAGGCTCGAAAATGGAGACGTGACTTTCTTTGAATTTACCACAACGGCTAATATATACAGTCAATACTATATGTCCATTATGAGAGACGTGACGGAAAAACGGCTGATGGAGCAGCAACTGTTGAGAAGCGAAAAAAATTTCAGGGCTATTTTTGAAAATGCGATTGAAGCGATCTTGATTTGGAGAGACGATGGTGAAATCTTGAACGCTAATCTTGCTTCTTCGCGTACATTTGAGCTGCCGTTAAACAAACTAATTGGAAGCAATTTGTATACGTTTATCGATACAAAAAGCTTTAGTGCGTTAAAGATGCTCCAAACGTTTCAAACAAAAGGAGAAATTCGCAATCAGCTTCCTTTTTACATGCCAAATGGAGAAATCAAACAGTTGGAATTCACAGGGAAAAAAGGCATTATAGAAGGAGACCATTTAACGATTTTTCGAAACATCAGTGAACGTACAAAAATCGAACAGGAGCTTCGGAATAACGAAGAGAAATTCAGACAGATTTTTAATGGTTCGATCGATGGGTTAGTTTTATGGGACGGCAAGCGAAATATTATTGATGTGAATTCTTCTCTTTGTGATATTCTAGAACTCAGCAAAGAGGAGATTTGTGCGCACTCCATGGAGGATTTTATTTCTTCAGCGAATTTAGATGCGGTCATTGAGCATAAAGAAACGATTGAGCAAAAAGGGGAAGCAGAAGGAGAGATTACGTACGTTACGGAGAACGAAAAAGTTAAAAATATCGAATTCTCTACGAAAAAAGATATCTTGCCAGGTCTATATATGACGCTTTTAAGAGACGTAACGGAACGAAATCAAATGCAGGAGCAGATTCGGAAATCGGATACGCTTCAAGTAGTCGGACAGTTAGCAGCTGGGATTGCGCATGAAATCCGCAACCCGATGACGGCTTTAAAAGGGTTTGTTCAGCTGTTAGAAAGCAGCATTCAAGAAGACCATTCTCTTTATTTTGATATTATTAAATCCGAATTAAAGAGAATTGAAACCATTATTACAGAGTTTCTAGTACTTGCTAAGCCACAGGCCGTAAAGTTTGAAAAGAAAAACCTAGCTGAGGTTGTTAAAGAAACGATTGATTTATTAAATGCTCAAGCGCTTTTGGAAAATATTCAGTTTGAACTGACTGTTTCCCCTCAGCTGCCAATGGTGTACTGCGAGCCGAACCAAATTAAACAAGTACTAATAAATGTAATTAAAAATGCAATTGAAGTCACGTCAAACGGGGGAAGAATTTTTGTTGAAGTCTACTTTACAGAGCCGCGCTACGTAACGGTTTCCATTCGAGATCAAGGAGACGGTATGCCAGAAGAGCGCATCAAGCGCTTAGGCGAACCATTTTATACGACAAAAGAAAAAGGAACAGGACTCGGTTTGATGGTATCATATAAAATTATAGAAGAACATAAAGGGAGAATCGAAGTGGAAAGCAAAATAGGAGAAGGAACAGCTTTTCATGTTATTCTTCCAGCTTAATTAGAAAGGATAAAAAATATGTACTACGGAGAAATGAATTTATTTTCTGATTTGAAAATTTATATTGTAGCCTCGGAAAAAGGGGTTCAACATATTTGGTTTGATAGCGATGATCATAATGAGCAGCTTAAAAAACTTGTTCATGACGAGAATTATCACCATGTGAAAGAAGCGAAGCGACAGCTGCAGGATTATGCTGAAGGGCGCACGCTAACATTTGATTTGCCTTTGGATATAAAAGGAACAGACTTCCAAAAAGAAGTGTGGTTAACGCTTAAAGGTATACCTTATGGACAAACGTGGTCTTATAGTGATGTAGCGGAGTCTGTTAACCGCTCTAAAGCCGTAAGGGCTGTGGGACAAGCGAATCGTCGAAATCCACTGCCTATTATTTTACCTTGTCACCGTGTGATTGGAAAAAATGGAGCTTTAACAGGTTATGCAGGCTCCCAAACTCATATAAAAGAGAAACTATTAATGCTTGAAAGAAATGTAGCAAAAGGCGCTCTGTAGTTAAAATAACTATTCACCGTCTAATTTCCAGCCTTCTCCCTGCACAAAAACACCGTCAATTTGCTGAGGAGAAGGGAGGGAATTTAGTTCTTCATCTTTGGATAAATCGAATAGCTGATAGTGCTGCTTACGATTCAGCGCTTTGTTTTTATCCGTTTTTTGCTCTGAACTCATATTTACTCCCCCTTATTTAAAAAGAATCCCTATAATATATGTAGAAAAAGAAGAGAGTACTGTTACAATTATGTTACAAATGCAGTTGAAAACCAGTGCTCAACAAAAAAAGCCGCATAGCAGCGGCTTTTTTTATTGGGCGGATTGCAGCAAAACTTTTTGAATGGATTCAAAAGACGGGGAATGGATAATTCCATGCTCTGTAATAATGGCCGTAATCAGTTCGCTTGGCGTCACATCAAAAGCTGGATTGTACACAGAGATTCCGTCTGGAGCAATTTGTGTATCTCCAATGTGCGTTACTTCTTTAGGTGAACGTTCTTCAATAGGGATGCTGCTTCCGTCTTGAATAGATAAATCAAATGTGGACTGTGGCGCTGCTACGTAAAATGGAATACTGAATGCTTTGGCTAAAAGAGCAAGTCCATATGTTCCAATTTTGTTAGCCGTATCGCCATTTGCTGCAATGCGGTCAGCACCTACAATAATCCCATTAATTCCTTTTGTTTTAATGGTATGGGCGGCCATATTATCCGTAATCAGCGTAACGTCCACTCCCGACTGCTGAAGTTCCCAGGCTGTTAAGCGAGAACCTTGAAGAACGGGTCTTGTTTCACAGGCAAATACTTCAAGCGGAATATCACGCTGCTTAGACAAGTGAAAAGGTGCTAAGGCTGTTCCATAATAAGCTGTAGCAATTGAACCAGCATTACATATTGTCATGATTTTATCTTTCTTTTTAAATAAAGAAAGAGCATGATCTCCAATTCGGTAGCACGTTTCTTCATCTTCTACTTGAATTTGAATAGCTTCATGAACAACTTTTGTTTTAGCTTCATTAACGGACGAAGCGGATTCAGCGCTTTTCGCTACGCGCTCCAATGCCCAAAATAAATTGACGGCAGTAGGGCGTGAACTAGCTAAATACTGTTGATCAAGAGCTAGCTTTTTGTTAAATTCCTTGACTGAATCTGTGTCATAGCTAAGCGCAGAAAGAGCAAGGCCAAAAGCCGCCGTAATGCCAATTGCAGGGGCTCCGCGTACTTTCAAGGTAGTGATAGCATCCCATACGTCTTTAATGGTTTGCAGCTTAATATATTCAACTTTGCCAGGAAGCTGCTGCTGATCTAATAAAGTAATATATGATTCATTCCATTCCACTGAGCGCGGAAGTGATAGTGTATTTGTCATGCTGATACCGATCCTTTCATTGTGTACATTATTCGTTATCGAAGTAAATGTTCAAATTCATTTGGTGAAACGTCTTGTTGGTGCAGAAGCAAATAGCGTCCAATTTTTAACGCAGTACGTTTAGCGTTAATTTTTCTTTCCTCTGAAGAAATTTCGTCTAAGTCCGCTACGTGAGCTAAGCCAATCGTACGTCGAATGATTTCACATCCTGCATATCCAACAGCATCTTGCCACGTTTGTGTTAAAATTTCATGTAATAAGCGCTCATCTTTAGCGAAAGGTTCAGTGTTTTCAGAATGCCAAAGCGCAGTAAAGGTATCTTTGAATACGTTCCATGTGTTCGTAATGTGTGCAAATAACGGTTCGCGATTTGTTTCTCGAGAAAGAGCATTTAAAAATAAATTCGCAACAAATTGCCCTAAATCAAATCCAAACGGACCGTAAAAAGCAAACTCTGGATCAATCACTTTCGTTTCTTGACTGCTAGCAAAGATGCTGCCTGTATGTAAATCACCGTGGATTAACGTTTGTGCATTTGTTAAAAATTTATATTTTAATTTTGCTGCTTGTAGCTTTACATCACTATCATTCCACAATTCTTCTACATCAGGACGCAGCGCTTTTTCAAATTCATTTGTATCAATATCAAAAAAAGGATCTGTAAAAACTAAATCTTCCGTAATATTGCATAAGTCCGGGTTGCTGTACTTAACAACTTCTTCTTTTTTATCCTGAGGTTTTAAGGCGAAATCAGACGTTTTGAACGCAATATGTCCTAAAAAAGAACCGATATGCTGTGAGAGCAGAGGATAACTTTCACCTTGAATAAGTCCGGCGCGAGAAATTGTTAAATGAGACAGATCTTCCATGACCGTAACAGCAAGCGTTTCATCGTGGTAATAAACAGCGGGTACAAGTTCTGGCGTAAATGCACCGAATTGCTTGAGCGCATTGCTTTCAATTGTGGCACGGTTCAAGGATAGAGGCCAGCTTTCGCCTACAACTTTTGCATAGGGAAGCGCTTGTTTGACAATAATGGATTTATTCGTTTGATCATTTATGATGTGAAAGACGAGATTTAAGTTGCCGTCACCGATTTCACGGGCAGTCAGTGCTTCTGTGGCATCAAAAAGACCTAGCTTTTTCACAAGTTTGATTGCTGAAATTTCTGTTAAAGGCTGATACTTCTCTGTTTTTGTTGTTGACATCGGAATCCCTCCATAGTTTATTAAACTGATTTGTTTACTAAGTTAATAGGTTTAAGAATATATGGAGGCTTTTATAATTTTAGAAAATATAAAAGCCTCTTTCGTTGGAAAGAGGCTTGATTGTAGTGTTCAAACCTCTTATCTGCCAGAAAGAATTACTTTCTGTTGGAATTAGCACCGTGCCTTTGTAAAACATGTTTTACGGGTGTGATCCACCTTAGGATGGAATGACGGTCGGTTGCTGGGCTTCACAGGGCCAAATCCCTCAGCCAACTCTTGATAAGAGTACGATTACTTATTCAATTTTGATTTGTTTGAATATTTTATGATATCTGGTGAAAATCGTATCATGCAAAAAAAAGGCTGTCAATACATAATTAATAAAATTCTGTGCGGCGATCTGTAAAGACAGGAATTTGTTTACGAATTTCTTTTACAAGTTCCAGGTTAACGTCAGCACTTAAAAGTTCTTCGCTATCGCCAGCTTCAGCGATTATTTCTCCCCACGGATCGATGACTAAGGAATGTCCGGCAAATGTGTTATTAGGATCTTGGCCTACACGATTACATGCGATTACATAGCATTGATTCTCGATTGCACGGCTAATGAGCAGTGCTTTCCAGTGGGCAAGTCTTGGAGCCGGCCACTGAGCGACAACAAACAAGACTTCTGCTCCGCTGCTAGTATGAACCCGAATCCATTCTGGAAAACGAATATCGTAACAAATAACGCCTGCGCACAGTGAGTGTTCAAGTGTAAAAAGATTTTTTGCTGTTCCTGCTTCTAAATACAGGTGTTCATCCATTAATTTAAATAAGTGCAGTTTACTGTATTGTGATACTTCACGACCTTTTCGGTCAAAAATATACATCGTATTCGTGACGCCTTGCTCTGTTTTTTTCGCGATCGAACCTGCCACAATATTTACTTCGTTCGTTTTAGCAAACTGAGAGATTAATTGCTTGGCTTGCTGTCCTTCATCATCTGCAATTTCATCTAGCCGCGTCAAATCATAAGCTGTATCCCATAGCTCAGGAAGCACAAGGATATCAGGGTTTTCTTTCAGGGCTTCCGTCATTTTTTGTTCGATATATTTTCGGTTTTTAGTTGGGTTTCCAAACGCAATATCAAGCTGCAAACACGTAATTTTTACACTCACTTTATCATCCGTCCTTTTTTTAGTAGTTGAAAAAAATGACTTTACAAGTTGAGTATTACAATATATTATTTGTGACTAGAATTTCAAGAATTTTTTGAGAAGGTGTGCGACGATGAAACAATTTGAGCAATCGGAACTATTAAAAAGTTTACCAAAACAATTTTTTGCATCACTTGTAGGCAAGGTAGGAAAAGTAATGGCCCAAGGGCACGATGTTATTAACTTAGGGCAGGGAAATCCTGATCAGCCTACTCCTTCACATATTGTAGAAACACTGCAAAAAGCAAGTGCTAATCCTATGCATCATAAATATTCTCCATTTCGGGGGCATAAGTTTTTAAAAGAGGCTGTTGCGACTTTTTATAAGCGAGAATATGGCGTTGATGTGGATCCTGAAAAAGAAGTAGCTATTTTATTTGGCGGAAAGGGTGGACTTGTTGAAATCCCGCAGTGCTTATTAAACCCTGGAGATACGGTGCTGGTTCCGGATCCTGGATATCCTGATTACTGGTCTGGAGTAGAGCTTGCAAAAGCAAAGATGGAAGTGATGCCGCTCACGGCTGAAAATCATTTTCTACCCGTATACGAAGAGATAAGTGAACGTGCTAAAGAACAGGCAAAGCTCATGTTTTTAAACTATCCGAATAATCCTACTGGTGCAGTGGCAACGGCAGAATTTTTTGAAGACACCGTGGCGTTTGCTGCCAAACACGATATTTGTGTGGTACACGACTTTGCCTACGGAGCAATTGGATTTGATGGTAAAAAGCCAATCAGCTTTTTACAGACTCCTGGTGCAAAAGAGACGGGAATTGAAATTTATACTCTTTCTAAAACGTATAACATGGCGGGATGGCGAGTTGGATTTGCTGTAGGAAATGAAAGTGTAGTAGAAGCTATTAATCTTCTTCAAGATCATATGTATGTCAGTCTCTTTGGGGCGGTTCAAGAGGCAGCAGCCGCAGCTCTGTTGGAATCTCAACAATGTGTGAATGATTTAGTTAAGCGCTATGAATCTAGACGCAATACCTTTATTCAAGGGCTTCGAGAAATTGGTTGGGATGTTACATCTCCAGCAGGCTCCTTTTTTGCATGGCTAAAAGTTCCTAAAGGATATACTTCCGAACAGTTTTCAGATTTACTTCTTGAAAAAGCCCACGTTGTAGTTGCGCCTGGTGTAGGCTTTGGAACATATGGTGAAGGCTATGTGCGCGTAGGACTGCTGACAGATGAAGAGCGCATGAGAGAAGCTGTATCTCGAATAAAAAAATTAAATTTATTTTAAAAACGCATTGACAATCCTTTTTGAGTTGGCTTAATATGTAAGAAGTTAACGAGATTAATAACCGATAAATCCTAGCGGTATTTTTTATTTAGTATATAATCTACGAATTCAATTTAAATAAATAGCAACTTTCTTATTAAGAGTAGGTGGAGGGACTAGCCCGATGAAGCCCGGCAACCGACTTAACGCATGTTAAGCACGGTGCTAATTCTTGCAGCAGCAGCTGAGAGATAAGAAGAGCAACGAAAGCCTCTTCTTAATTACAGAAGAGGTTTTTTTATTAACGATATTAAACAGCAAGGGAGTTTTTAGCATAATGAGCGAAATCGTTGCAAGCTACTTACTACATGATAATAAAGGGAATTTTCATAAAAAAGCGGAAGGAATCGCTTTAGGACTAACCGTCGGCTCATGGACAGATCTGCCGCTTTTAGATCAACAGCAGCTTCAAAAGCATAAAGGGCGTGTCGTGTCCGTAACTGAGCTTCAAGATTGCGAACGTGTAAACGGATATTTAGGCGGAGAAATTAAGCAGGCTATTGTCAAAATTGCTTATCCAACTGCCAACTTTTCAAGCGATTTACCGGCTATTTTAGTTACGGTTTTCGGAAAACTATCACTTGATGGAAAAGTGAAATTATTAGACTTGGATTTTCCTGATGAATTATTAGCTGAATTCCCAGGACCGCGCTTTGGAATAGAAGGTATCCGAGAGAAACTAGGCGTTTATGACCGTCCGCTTGTGATGAGTATTTTTAAAGGCGTGATTGGAAGAGACATGACGTACTTAACAACTCAGCTGCGTGAGCAAGCGCTTGGCGGAGTGGATTTGGTTAAAGACGACGAGATTTTGTTTGATAGTGAACGAACACCTTTTGAAGCTCGTGTTACAGAAGGAAAAAAAGTACTGCATGAAGTATACGAAAAAACGGGACACCGCACGCTGTATGCGATTAATTTAACGGGACGAACGTTTGAATTAAAAGAAAAAGCGAGAAAAGCAGCTGAGCTAGGAGCCGAGGCTCTTTTATTCAACGTATTTGCTTACGGGTTAGACGTACTGCAGGCACTTCGAGAAGATGATGAAATTAACTTGCCGATTATGGCACACCCAGCTGTTAGCGGAGCGCTTACGCCATCAGAATTTTACGGTTTTTCAAATTCATTACTGCTTGGAAAGCTATTGCGTTTAGCCGGAGCAGATTTCTCACTGTTTCCATCACCATACGGAAGCGTAGCGCTTTCTCTTGAAGATACGACAGGCATTGCCTACGAATTAACGCGTCCTGTATACAAATATAAGCAGTCTTTCCCAGTTCCTTCTGCAGGAATTCATCCTGGAATGGTACCACAGCTTGTGAAGGACTTTGGAATCGACAGTATCATTAATGCAGGAGGCGGAGTTCACGGTCATCCAGACGGAGCTATCGGAGGAGGAAAAGCATTCCGTGCGGCGATAGATGCAGTACTCTCTCATCAAACACTAGCCGAAAAAGCTGAAGAATCAAAAGAGTTGCAAAAAGCTTTGCAACTATGGGGAACAGTAGAGGTGAAAGCATGACATCGTTAAAAATCTTTTGTGACTTTGATGGAACAATCACAAATAGCGATAACATTATTGCTATTATGAAACAATTTGCTCCTCCGGAGTGGGAAAGTATTAAAGACGACGTGTTGGCACAGCGCGTCTCCATTCAAGAAGGAGTAGGGCAAATGTTTGCCTTGCTCCCCGTGGAATTAAAGGAAGATATTATTTCTTATATTTTAGAGACGTCTGCTATTCGAGATGGATTTGATGATTTTATTGCCTATACAAAAGAGCACCATATTCCGCTTTATATTGTAAGCGGAGGAATTGACTTTTTTGTAAAACCACTTTTGGGAAATCGAGTTGCGGAGGAAATGCTCTACTGCAACGGATCTGACTTTTCCGGTGAGCATATTTCCATTACGTGGCCTCATACATGTGATAAACAGTGTACAAATGACTGCGGCTGCTGTAAGCCAACGATTATTCGCCATCTTGCAGATGAAAGAGATCATACGGTTGTTATTGGCGATTCAATTACGGATTTACAGGCTGCCAAATTAGCTGATACGGTCATTGCACGTGACTTTTTAATTAAAAAATGCGAAGAGCTATCTCTACCGTATCGTCCTTTTTCTACTTTTTATGATGTAATTCATCATTTACAAGAATTAACAGAAGAGGTGAAAGCATGAGTATCATGGCTCAGCAAAGGTTGCATGAGCTTGCGGATATAAAAGACGAGTTGGCAGAGCGCGATTGGTTCTTCGGTACAAGCGGAAACTTAGCAATTAAAGTGGACCAAAATCCGACAACTTTCTTTGTATCAGCAAGTGGAAAAGACAAAAGAAAACGTACAAATGAAGATTTTTTATTAGTTGATCAATACGGAAAGCCTGCAGAAGAAACGCATTTAAAGCCTTCTGCTGAAACGCTTTTACACGTTAAGATTTACGATTTAACGAATGCTGGGTGCAGTCTTCATGTACATACAATCGACAACAACGTAATCTCTGAACTGTACGGAGATGAAGGCGTTATTTCATTCAAAGGTCAAGAAATTATTAAGGCGCTAGGTATTTGGGAAGAAAATGCGGAAATTACTGTTCCGATTATTCCGAATTACGCAGATATTCCGACACTAGCAGAAGAGTTTTCTTATCATATAAAAGGCGATCAAGGCGCGATTTTGATTCGTAACCACGGGATTACGGTATGGGGGAGAAATGCATTTGAAACAAAAAAAGCGCTAGAAGCCTATGAATTTCTATTTAGCTACCATGTCAAATTACTGTCACTTAAAGGCATTAAGCCAAAGGTGCATTTATAAAAGGAGGAAACAACAATGGCGCAAATTCGCTTACATGCAAACAATAAAAGGATTGAAACCCAAGAGGAAGTATCAGCTTTTCTGGCAAACAATGAAGTTATTTATGAAAACTGGGACATTACAAAACTTCCAGAAAATCTTCGTGAAAAATATGATTTAACTGATGAAGAAAAAACAGAAATTTTAAACGCTTTTGGTGAGGATATTAAAGATATTTCTGAACGCCGCGGCTATAAAGCTCAAGATGTTATCTCGTTATCGGAATCTACACCAAATATTGATGAATTGTTAAAAAACTTTCAGCGCAAGCATATTCATACAGATGACGAAGTTCGCTTTATTGTAAGCGGTCATGGAATCTTTGTTATTCAAGGAAAAGACGGCGAATTTTTTGATGTGGAATTAGAGCCGGGCGATTTAATTTCAGTACCAGAAAACATTCTTCATTACTTTACACTAATGGAAGATCGTAAAGTAGTCGCTCTCCGAATTTTCGTGACAACTGAAGGATGGGTACCTATTTACGCATAACAATTACTTGTAAAGCATAGGTCATCATCACCCCGCTTTTACATCTAAAAGCGGGGTATTCTTTGGATTAATATAAAACTAACTATTTTTATGTGAATAATAAGTTTAATAGGAGGAACACCATGAAAAAAGGTAAAAAAATGCTGTGGCCACTTACTATGCTCGTGCTTCTAGTCTTTGCACTGGCTGCCTGTACGAAAGAACAGCCAAGTCTAAACGAGAAAGCACAGGCAGCTCCAGCGCAGCAAGCGGCTTCTGCTAAGCCTGTACAGCAAGAAGGAAAAAGGGTTACGAAAGATACAAAAATTGCGCTTATTTCTGAATTTACGTCAGGCACTCACGCTGCTCAGTACATAACAGGTGTGACAAAAGCGGCTAAAAAAGCAGGAGTACAGCTATCCGTTTCTGATTCAAACAATGATCAATCTAAAATGGCTGCTTATTTAGACACGGCTATTAACCAAAATGTTGACGGTATTATGATTGACCACGGCCGAGCTGAAACCCTTGAACCTGGCGTGAAGCGCGCGATCGCAAAAGGAATTCCCGTTATTGCAACAGACGTAGAATTAAAAGTAGAAGGCGTTACAATCATCGATCAAGACGATTATATGCTTGCGCTCCAGGGACTGAAACAAATGATGCAGGACATTAATGGAAAAGGAAACATTGTATATGCGTTTGTTGGAGGCTTTGCGCCGATGGAAAAGCGCGACAGCATTTATAAAATTATGATGAATCGCTATCCAGATGTAAAACAAATTGCTACGTTTGGAAGCGCAACGGACAACACCTCATTAGACACACAAAATAAAATGGCAGCTGTGTTGAAGCAGTATCCAAATAAAGGAGACATTGCGGCTGTTTGGGCACCTTGGGACGAATTTGCAAAAGGAGTAACAAGAGCGATTAAAGAAGCAGGACGAGACGAGATTAAAGTGTACGGAGTAGACTTATCTGATGAAGATCTGCAAATGATGCAGGAAAAAAACAGCCCGTGGAAAGCGTCAGCTGCCGTAAATCCAGCTTCAGTAGGAGAAAAGCAAGTTGATCTGCTTCTTAAAAAGATTTCCGGTCAAGAGATCCCTCGTTATTATTCCTTTGATCCGGTTTTAGTCAAACAAACAGACTTGCCTAATCAAACGATTAATATGGATCAGCTTAGTCAGTACGTAGAAGAATGGGGTAAAAAAGAATAGAAGTGGAGGGACAGATATGACGAATGAGCTTTCAATGAAGAACATAACAAAAAACTTTGGTTCTTTTCAAGCGCTGAACAAAGTTGATTTTACTGTTCAAAAAGGGGAAATCCATGCTTTATTGGGAGCCAATGGTGCCGGTAAAAGTACGCTGATGAAAATATTGTGCGGAGCTTACGATGAGTACAAAGGAAAAATCTTCAAAAACGGAGGAGAAATCTCCATTTCTTCTCCTAAAGAAGCTAAGCGCCACGGCATCGGCATTGTACATCAAGAAGTAGATGTAGCGCTGATTCCTTCGCTGTCAGTAGCTGAAAACATTGTGTTAGACGTGCAGGCTTCTAATGAAAGTAAGACATTTGTAAACTGGAAATCTATTTATAAGAAGGCGGAAGAAGCTCTTTCTTTACTTGGTTCTTCTCTATCCGTCAGAAAAAATGTTGTTGATTTAACTCTATCAGAAAAACAGCAGGTGCTTATTGCACGTGCAATTGTACAGAATGTTGATTATTTAATTTTGGATGAACCAACCGCACCTCTTAGTGTGGAAGAGACGAAACAATTGTTTTCTGTGATGAGAGAGCTGAAGAAAAGCGGAGTAGGCATTATTTACATTTCACATCGCCTTCAAGAAGTGGTTGATATTTGCGACCGCTTAACGGTTTTAAAGGACGGACGCTATGTAGCTACAAAAGAAACTTCACATACATCAATTGAAGACGTGATTACGCTCATGTTAGGAACTTCTTCTGTAAAGCAGTGGGTCAAAAAGTCAGTAGAAATTGGAAACGTACTTTTACATGTAGAAGCATTATCTCTTCCAGGGCACCTTTCTAATATCTCTTTTCATGTAAAAGAAGGAGAAGTAGTCGGTATTGCAGGGCTTGTAGGAGCGGGGAAAACGGAGCTTTGCCGAAGTCTATTTGGTTTAGAGCAATATGTGAGCGGCAGCGTTCGGTTAAAAGACAAGAAATTAAAGTTGAATAAGCAGCCGTATTATTATATTTCACAAGGCCTTTCTCTTGTTCCTGAAGAACGAAGAAAAGAAGGAATTTTTGTTCATGAATCGATTGCCGATAACTTAGTTTTGCCAAGTCTGTCCCGCTTTACAAATTATTCGTTTCTAAGGCGAGGAAAGATCAAAGAAAAAGCGCAGAAAACGACTGGGCAAGTTGGCGTAAAGTCTCATTCTATCGAGCAGTCAGTTGGAACGTTAAGCGGTGGAAATCAGCAGAAAGTAGCAATCGGAAAATGGCTTGTTACGGATTCTGACGTACTATTGTTCGATGAGCCAACTAAAGGGGTCGATGTGGGCTCTAAACGAGAAATATTCGACTTAATTACAAATCTTGTGTCACAGCAAAAAGGCGTTGTTTATGCAACCTGTGAATTCGAGGAGCTGCTAGGGGTAGCGGATCGAATTTATGTTATGTACAACGGAAAAATCGTAAAAGAATTATCCAAAGAAGAAGCAACTAGTGAAAAATTATTTTATTATACAGCAGGAGGAGTAAAAGCATGAGTGCGGAGTATGTAACAGAACCTGTAGCGAAACCAAAGAGAAAAATAAGCGTTTTCGACTTTTTTTATAAATATGGGACAGTCTTAATGATTTTTGTTATTATGATTATTTTTTTCATTGCCACACCTAACTTTTTAACAGGAGAAAACATTAGTGATATCCTGCGCTCTATTTCCATTGTTACCTTAATCGCGCTTGGTGTAACGATATCGTTAACCGTCAACGGACTCGATTTATCTGTAGGGTCTACGGCTGGGTTAGCCACTATTTTATCAGCTTCTATGCTTGTTTTACACAGACAAGAAATTGCAGTCGCTATCATTGTTCCGATTATTGCATCGCTTCTTATCGGGTTAGTAAATGCTTTTTTAGTAGTGAAAGTAAAGATTCCTGATATTTTAGCCACTCTTTCAATGATGTTCATCGTACAAGGAATTTTATTAACGTATACAAAAGGCTCAGCTATTTATACCAATATGCCTTTATCAAGCGGAGACAGAGCTCCGGGAATTTTCATTCCATCTTTCCTTGCACTGGGGCAAGGTCATTTACTAGGTATTCCTGTCCCTGTTATCATTATGCTGCTGACTGTGCTGCTTGTTCATATCGTTTTTTCCTATACGAAGTTTGGGCGTTTTTTCTACGTAACAGGAGGGAACATAGAAGCAGCAAGACTTTCGGGTGTACCGGTTAACCGTTATCGCATGTATGCCTATATGTTTTCAGGTTTGCTTGCTGGAATTGGAGGAGTCGTTTTAGCTGCCCGTATTGGAGTAGGAGAAGTGAACGCCGGCTCACCATTTTTAATGGATGCCGTAGCTGCTACATACATTGGCTTTTCCGTATTTGGAGCAGGGAAACCGAATGTATTCGGGACGCTGATTGGCTCTATTTTAATTGGTGTGCTGTTAAACGGATTAACGATGCTAAATGTTCCGTATTATATGCAAGACATTATTAAAGGGGCTGTATTAGCAGGAGCCTTGGCTTTAACGTATTACCGCTCAAAACAAACATCCACGGCTGTGTAAACAGCCGTTTTTTTTCGTTTGAAATCGGGAAGAATAAGGAAAAACAATAGTATAGCCTATTATTTATGTAGAAAGAGGGAGTATAGATGAAACGTGTCGTCATTATAGGAGGAGTAGCCGCCGGAATGAGCGCAGCTTCACAGCTTCGCCGGATGAAAGAAAAAGAAGAAGTGGAAATCTTTGTGTTTGAAAAAGGTGGAGATATCTCTTACAGCGCATGTGGTATGCCTTACTATCTGTCAGGTGTTGTAAAAGAAAAAGACGATTTGATTGCTCGGACGAAACAAGAGTTTGAGGAGCGAAACATCTCCGTCCATCTTTTTCACGAAGTAAAAGAAGTAAATCATACAAAAAAATACATAGTAGCACAGGATCTAAAAACGCACGCTGAAAAAGAGGTAACATACGATGAACTCATCATTGCAACTGGAACATCGGCTGTTAAACCTAATTTTATGAGCAACAACATGCCGAATGTATGCACATTAAAGTCATTAGAAGACAGCGAAAGAATCTATACATATCTGCAGGCTCACTCCGTAGAGAAAGTCACCATTATCGGCGGAGGATATGTCGGAATGGAAGTAGCTGAAGCAATGAAGGCTTTGGGAAAAGAAGTACGCATCATTGAACAGGGAAAGCAGATTCTATCTATTTTAGATCAAGAAATGGCAGAGCATTTGCAAAAACAGCTAGATGACGACATTTTATTTCATTTCGAAGAAGAAGTCGAAGCATTGCTGCATTCAGATGGTTCCGTCACTCACGTTCAAACAAACCGTCAAACATATCAAACAGATTTAGTGATTGTAAATGTAGGAGTTCGTCCGAATACGCAATTTTTAGAAAGAAACGGACTAAGGATGCTTGAAAATGGAGCTATTTTAGTAAACGAGAAGTTGGAAACCAACGTGCCTCATATCTACGCAGCAGGAGATTGTGCAACGAGCTATCACCGCGTATTAAAAAAAGATGTTCATATTGCTCTTGGAACCATTGCTAATAAGCAAGGAAGAGTTCTAGGTTACCGATTAGGGGGAGAAAATAGAGAATTTCCGGGTGTTGTAGGTACAAGCATTGTCAAAGTGATGGACTATGAAATTGGAAAAACCGGCATTTCAGAAAGAGAAGCAAGAGAAAATTCTCTTTTATACAAAGCCATTACAGCAGAGGCTCCGAGTCATGCTTCTTACTATCCAGGAGCTGAAAAGATTGTGATAAAACTTGTTTATCATCCTGAAACAAAAGAGATTTTGGGGGTTCAAATGATTGGTAAAGAAGGAGTAGCAAAACGAATCGATGTATTTGCCACAGCTATTACTTGCCGCCTCACAACAGATGAAATAACAATGTTAGATCTTTCGTATGCCCCTCCTTTTGCTACGGTATGGGATGCTGTACAAATTGCTGCTCAGAAAGCTCAATAGAAAAAGATACAGGGACAAAAGTATGTTAGCTGAAGGAAGATCCGAACGAAGTGATTCTTGATTAAGAATCAACTTCGTTCGGATTTTTTTATGGTGAGGGTGAACGCAGGCTTCATATATTTAGCTGCTTCTAGCTGTTGATTGGAGGGCAAGGCGAAAACTCCTGCGGGACAAGCGGTTCAGCTCATGTATCCCATTTGTTCGTTTTTAGATTGTATTGATTTCGTTATGTCTCAACCTCTTTTTCTATTCGACAAGCAGCATCTTTTGTCGAAAAACAAGTTGTAAAAAAAAGATAAATGGTATTCCTATAGTAATGTAAGCGTTTGTAAATTCCGACAAAATAATTTTTTTTGCAAAAAAAATGTCTATTATTGCGACTCTATTTACATATTTAGTAGAATTTGTAATAATGCGTTATAAGCTAATTTCTTTGTCATAGGAGAGGATTTTGTGTTTGGAGTGAGAAATAGAACGAAATCAGAGAGATTATTAGTAGAAATCGTCCAAAAAAGACAAAAGATGGTGCAGATCGGAGAAGAAAAAGGTTTGACTAATGAAGAAACCGTTACCTGTAGTCAAGAGCTTGATCAGCTCTTACTCGTTTATCAAAAGCAGCTTTTAAAAGAAGAGGAAGAAAAGACATCGTTTGCCACACTGATTAGCCGCTTTTTATCTTTTTCAAAGCTGTAATGCAGGACAAGCATTCGGGATCGGGCAGTAAAACAATTATGCTGCCCGTGGCCTCTCTTCACCTTTAAAAAATGTTAATTAAAAAGATCATAAACAAAATACCAAAAATAAACGAATAGGTAGCAAATCTTTCATTTCCATCGCCGTGACTTTCCGGAATCAACTCTTTATAAATAATAAAAAGCATGGCTCCAGCAGCAAAAGCTAATCCATATGAAACGAGAGAGTCAACAAAATTAGTTAAATAAAACCCGAGTAAAGACGTTGCAATCTCAACGGAGCCTGTAAGGGTAGCAATTAAAAATGCTTTTATTTTACTGATATGTTGCTGAGCTAAAAATAGCGCGACCAACAGTCCTTCAGGTGCATTTTGAAGGCCGATTGCAAGGGCGATTAAGTTCCCTGTATTTTCAACATTTGAAGCGTAGCTAACACCAACAGACAGTCCTTCAGGAAGGTTATGCAAAGTAATAGCGGAAACAATTAAAAGTGCTTTTTCATCAAACTGAATGCCGGTTTTAGAATGCTCAAGATCAATGTGAGGAATATTCTGCTCCAAGAGTGTTAATGTTACAACTCCAAGCAGTAAGCCAATGGCTAAGGGAAAAAAACCGCCGCTTTGAAGAGATTCTGGAATCAAGCTCATAGTAGAAGCTGCTGTCATAATACCTGCAGTGAGCGCAAGAAGTATATCTTTCCAGCGATGAGTGAGTTCTTGATTCAAAAACAGAATAGGCAAAGCGCCTACTCCAGTCGATAGCGAAGAAAGAATGCTTCCAATTAGTACTTCAGTCATAAACCGTCTCCTTTTACATATTCTTCTTTTTATCCTCAATTCACATCGTTCTTTTAGTTTATGTTTTTTTGGTTTCTATGAGCATGACTATTTTAAAAGTGAATAGCTTTATGCAATAACCTTACAAAAAAAGTTGAACCAGTGAAGGTTCAACTTTTTAGGTAAAGTACAACTCCTGAACTTGGTTAGCAATGTGCTCAAGCTTATTGGAAACTTGAGGAATGCCATATCCTACATACAAAGGAGATGTGGCAAAGCGAGGAATGATTTTCGCCGCAATTTTGCCGTTTTTAAGATTATAAAAAAATAAGTTGTAGCTCGTGCAGCTACGATGAAAATGGTTTAATAAATAGTGAGCAGCCGTTTGAAGATAATCTGCAAACGCGTGCAGTTCTTTGGCAAGCTGATCCGTTATCACGTTAAATTCAAAAAAGCCCATTCTAGGTTTTACAGATAAATTAAATGTGACGTGTTCATTTTGGGCAATTGTGACTCCTTCAAACTGCTCTAGTTTCACATTTTCATTTACATCCATCTCATTTAAACCAATAATTTGCATATGAGGATGTCGTAATGATCCTCCGGACATGGGACCATGGTTTTTAAAGAAAAGAACAGAAGCATATTCTCCGCTGTTCATCATAGATATCCATCGTTCAGTAGCGAAGCTCAGCAAGTTGTATAGATGTTCCTTTGGATAAATAGATAGTTCTGAAGTACATTCATCGGTCTCAATAATAACCGTCTGATAAGCATCTTGCAGAACGGGAAACTTATTTTTCAGCCAAATGATAGGTCCTTGTTTTTCAATGATGCCTGTAAGAGATTCTACGTCGCAAAAGGGACAGGGGTTTTGCCGGTTAACGATTGTTTCAGGCTTTTGTGAACCAATTGCGGAATTAAATAATAAATGGGTTGGTTTCATAATCATTCACCTTTTTATGTAATGGTCATATGTTTATTGTATTAAAAGCATATGTATAAATCCACTTATATACATTTTTTATCAAAAAAATTGTACAAGCGGAGAGAATAACCGATGAAATAAGCCTGCTTTGATTGACTTTGAAGGGAAATTTTAGTATTATCTTGATATCAAGATAATATTAAAGGAACTGATTAAAATGACGAATGATGTAACTAGAGAAGAGTTAGACCAATCTCTTAAATTATTTATTGTACTATCTCGTGCCAATCGTTCAATTAATGATCATGTGCATAAATTTATTCAACAGCATGGAATGAATCCAACCGAATTTGCTGTCCTAGAGTTATTGTACCACAAAGGCCAGCAGCCTCTTCAGCAAATTGGCGGAAAAATTCTACTCGCAAGCGGCAGTATTACGTATGTAGTAGACAAGCTTGAGAAAAAAGGTTTCTTAGAGCGCGTTGCTTGTCCGAACGATCGCCGTGTAACCTATGCAGCTATCACCAAGCAGGGCAAGGAAATGATTGAAAGCATGTTTCCGAGTCATGAAAAAAGAATTCATGATATTTTATCCGTTCTGTCTAGCGAAGAAAAGGAAGTTGCCATTTCGATGCTTAAGAAACTAGGGCACTATGCAGATGAATTTTTGCCGGAATCGACTAATTAATTAAGGAAAGCTCGTTTGTTTCTGTTGAACAAACGAGTTTTTTTCTATGACTTCTTTCATGACCAATCGACATAAAAATAAAAAGTGACAAAAAATTGAAATTAACAGGAATACAACTGGATAAAAACGAATTAGGTTACATACAGACAATAGAGGAAGGGGAACAAATGATGAAATTTGAAGATTATACATATACGCGACCTGATATGAATGAAATTGAAAAGCAGTTTGAAAAGGCCATTACACATTTTACGGAAGCAGCGTCAGTCAGTCAGCAAAACGAGGCAATTCGTCTAGCAAATGATGCGTATTCCCAGTACAGCACAATGGGGAACATCTGCTATATTCGTCATTCTATCGACACAGCGAATGAATTTTATAAAGAAGAACAAGATTATTTTGATGAAACACAGCCGCTTTTAGAAGGATATGTAGAGAAATTTTACAAAGCATTAATCTCTTCGCCTTTTAAACAGCAACTAGAAGAAAAGTGGGGCAAGCAGCTGTTCTCTCTTGCTGAAATGCAGTTAAAAACGTTCTCTCCGGAAATAGTAAAAGAGCTCCAGGAAGAAAACAAGCTATCGTCTCAATATACGAAACTAGTGGCGTCAGCTAAAATTGTATTTGAAGGAGAAGAAAGAACGTTAGCTCAGCTCGATCCGTTTATGGAGTCACCTGATCGAGAAATGAGAAAAAAGCAGCAGAAGCGAAATTTCAATTTTTTAGCGATCATGAAGAGGAATTTGATGATATTTATGACAAGCTTGTAAAAGTGCGGACCAAGCTTGCTGAAAAATTAGGCTATAAAAATTTCGTAGAAGTGGGCTATGCTCGTATGTCTAGAATAGGCTACGATGCTGAAATGGTTGCCGCTTTTCGCAAACAAGTAAAAGAGTATATTGTTCCCCTTACTGAAAAACTAAAAAAGCGTCAGCAGGAAAGAATTCAAGTAGAGAGCTTAACTTATTATGATGAACCATTTCAGTTTGAAACAGGAAACGCAGTGCCAAAAGGTGATGAAAAGTGGATTATTGAAAATGGACGGGTTATGTATAAGGAGCTTTCTAAAGAGACGGACGAATTTTTTTCATTTATGCTTGAAAATAATTTGATGGATTTAGTCGCTAAAAAGGGCAAAGCAGGCGGAGGCTACTGTACGTTTATTGAAGAATACAAAGCGCCGTTTATTTTTTCAAATTTTAATGGAACATCAGGCGATATTGATGTGTTAACGCATGAAGCAGGGCATGCTTTTCAAGTGTATTCCAGCCGAGATATGGAAACCAATGAGTATCACTGGCCTACGCATGAAGGAGCTGAAATTCATTCGATGAGCATGGAGTATTTTACATGGCCTTGGATGGAATTGTTCTTTAAAGAAGACAAAGATAAATACCAGTTTTCTCATTTAAGCTCAGGCTTAACTTTCTTGCCCTACGGGGTAGCGGTAGATGAATTTCAGCATGCTGTATACGAACGCCCTGAGATGACGCCTTCGGAACGAAAACAAACGTGGCGAGAAATCGAAAAGAAATATATGCCTTCTAAAAACTATGACGGCCATCACTATCTAGAAAGCGGGGGCTTCTGGCAGCGCCAGCTTCATATTTACACGTCTCCGTTTTATTATATTGATTACACGCTCGCTCAAATTTGTGCATTTCAATTTTGGAAAAAAGATCGAGAAAATGATGAACAAGCATGGCAAGATTACGTTCATTTGTGTAAGCTTGGCGGAAGTAAGCCGTTTTTAGAATTAGTAGAGGAAGCGAATTTGATCTCTCCATTCGAAGAGGGCTGCGTGCAGTCTGTAGTAGATGAAATTGAAAACTATTTAAATAGTATTGATGATAAAAAGCTATAAAAAAAGCCGCGTTTGCGGCTTTTTTTATTGACATGTTCCTTCTTTCCATAGAGGAATCGTAAGGGTAACGCTGGTTCCTTCTCCAACAGTGCTTTTAATCTCAAATATTCCTTTATGCTGATACAAAATGTTTTTAATCACAACAAGTCCAAGACCGGTACCTGAGGGCTTCGTGGTAAAAAAAGGCTTTTGAATGTGCGTAAGCAAATTTGAAGGAATGCCGACTCCTGTATCTTTAATGAAAATAGTAAGATCTTTAGTATGCTGAGTAACGTTTAAATGAATTTCTCCTCCGCTAGGCATAGCTTCGAGCGCATTTTTTAATAAATTAATGAGTACTTGCTTAATTTGATTTGCATCACAGCAGATGTATGTATGCGGGGCTTCCACCTGCGTTTTAACTACGATATTTTTTAATATACATTCTGATTCATACAGAAGAATAACGTCATTTAAAATAGTAGAGAATGCATGCTTTTTCATAACCGTATCATGAGGTTTAGCGAGCAATAAAAATTCTCCAACGATTGAGTTAATACGATTAAGTTCGCTCAGCATGATGGTTGTATAAGAATGATAGCGGCTGCTGTCTTCATGAATAAGCTGAATAAACCCATTCAGAGAAGTAAGCGGATTTCGAATTTCATGAGCAATTCCCGCTGCCATTTCGCCGGCTAAAGATAACTTATCGGTTTGGCGCAGAAATTTTTCTGTTTCCTTTTCTTCGGTAAGGTCGCGTGAAATACCAAAAAGCGCAACGACCTGTTTATCACGATTAAAAATAGGTGAAACAGTGATTTCTACATCAATTACTTTGCCGTCTTTTCGCTTGTCTTGGGTTTCAAAGGCAACCAGTGTTTCTCCTTTTTTACCCCTTTCTAATCGGCTTTCAGCGTCGCCTTTTAAGCCAACAGGAATAGATGGAATGGCTTTTCCGACAATTTCTTCCGCTTTCCATCCGTATATTTGCTCAAAAGCATCGTTTACTTTAATCACTTTACCGTCTAAACTGAACACGGCAATGGCGTCGCGGTTGTATGTAAAAAAAGATTGTAAATACTCTTGAGCTGAGTACAGTTCATCTTCGGTTTTGTTCATTTTGACCGTCGTGATGGCAATCAACTTTTTAGAGAAATGAGCACAGTACAACAAAATAATCATTGTGATCAGCGTAAATAGAATGAAATAAACGATATCTAATTTCACGAAAGTCACAGATGTAAAAAGAGTGTTGCTTACATAAAAGTACAAAACAATTATTATGGACATTAATGTAGAAATTACAATAGCGATATAGCTATAATAAATAAAGCTAACAATTATTCCAAGAAACAAAAACAAATAATTAATAACAGCAGGTTCAATAGATGTCATGTACGCAATATAGGCATAATAGCATATGAAAAAAGAATACATAATGATGGCAGGGTGAAAACGAAAGTAATACATAGCCGTCACTAACAGTAATAAAATCCCTCCGCTTATAAAAACAATTATATGAGGATCAGCTGCAATGAAGTGGTATAACACAATGTGGACAAAATATAGCAGCCAAAAAATAAGTAAAAGAATAAAATTCCGTTTTTTTATGAGGTTGTGTGATTCCATAAAAAATCCCTTTCTTAAATGGTGAATAATTTTATAGGAGAATAACTTTATAGTCATCTAGTCGCACGATATAGTGATATATCACTCATATTAGCATAGTTACAACTTTGTGAATAGCCGAATTGAGCACTTAGACCAAGGAAGATAGATCTAGAATGCAGCCGGTCAATAAACTATTAAGGAAATATGACCGGAATATGAACGAAATGAAGGGGATGTAAAGCTTTTGTGATAACCTTGTAAAAGTGAACTTTTTTCTAATTGGATAGGCTATACTGCCAGTAGAGCCATATGAATGGTGACTACATAGAGGCTCAGATGATTCGAAAGGAGACGGTAAAATGAACAAAAGTTTATTAGTCAAGTTATTTGGATCACTTCTAGCAATTATGTTAATCACAGCATGCAACTCACAAACGGATGAAAAAGATGCCACAGAACAGCAAACAGAACAGTCGGATGATACTCAAGCGGAGGATACAACTACAGATGATTCACGGGAAACAATGAAGCAAGACCAAGCAGAAGAGTCATCCGGGGATGAAGCGGCGGATGATCAAGAAGAACCAGCAGACAGTGCTGATGAAAAAACAGGCGACGAAAGCAAATAAACGTAAGTATTTCTATAGAAAAAGCGACTCAAGTAGAGTCGCTTTTTCTATTAGTTTTGCACGGTGATTTCGCTTGCTTCATTTAACGTTACGTTCACTGTAGATACGTCTGCGTCATCTAAAAGTAAATCTGTAATTCGATCTTCAAGCTGTTCTTGAATTGCTCGGCGGAGCGGTCTAGCACCGAATGCAGGGTGATAGCCAAGTTCAGCCAGTTTTTCTTTTACTTCATCTGCTACGCTCAGCGTGATGTTTTGTTCTTGTAATGTTTCTTTCAATTCAGCAAGCATAAGGTCAACGATTTTAATCAAGTTATCTTTTTCAAGGTGATTAAATTCAATGATTGTATCAAATCGGTTTAAAAACTCTGGTTTGAAATAAGATGAAAGTGAATCTAAAACGGATGCCTGCTTAAGTGCGTCGTTTTCTGCATCAAACCCAACCGTAATTTTCTTTTCACCTACACCAGCGTTACTTGTCATAATGATAACCGTGTCTTTAAAGCTTACTGTGCGACCTTGACTGTCTGTTAGACGTCCGTCTTCTAGAATTTGCAAAAACATATGCTGAACGTCTGGATGAGCTTTTTCAATTTCATCTAGTAAGATGATGGAATAAGGATTACGGCGTACTTTCTCTGTTAATTGTCCTGCCTCTTCGTGACCTACGTAGCCAGGAGGTGAACCAATCAATTTAGACACCGCGTGTTTTTCCATGTATTCACTCATATCTAGACGAACCATTGCATCTTTTGAGCCGAATAGTTCTTCAGCTAATGTTTTGGTTAACTCTGTTTTACCGACACCTGTTGGACCGACAAATAAGAATGAACCAATTGGGCGATGCTTCGCTTTTAATCCAGCGCGAGAACGTCGAATCGCTTTTACTACTTTTTCTACAGCTTCCTGCTGTCCGATTACTTTTTGAGCTAAGTGCTCCGCTAAATGCTTCATTTTTGCTGATTCATTTTCTTGAAGTTTACCAACAGGGATACCCGTTTTCTTTTCAATAATTGCTTGAATGTCAGCAATATCCACATTCATTTTTTGCTGTTCTTCATTCAATTGTTTTTCAAGAGCAGCTTCTTCATCGCGCAGTTTTGCCGCTACTTCATACTTTTCATTCTTTAACGCCTGCTCTTTTTCTTTTGTAATTTCTTTTAAGCGAGCGGCCGCGTCATCTTTATTTGTAATGCCTGCCTGTAAATTCATTTTTGAGCCTGCTTCGTCTAGCAAGTCAATTGCTTTATCAGGCAAGAAGCGATCTTGAATGTAGCGGTGTGATAAATTTACACAAGCGCGGATCGCTTCATCTGTATAGCTAACGCCGTGATAATCTTCATATTTACTTTGAATTCCTTTTAGAATTTCAATGGCTTCTTCTACAGACGGTTCGTGAACCATAACGGGCTGGAAGCGTCGTTCAAGAGCCGCATCTTTTTCAATGGAACGGTACTCTTTTAAAGTTGTAGCTCCGACTACTTGAAGTTCGCCTCGTGCAAGAGCAGGTTTTAAAATATTGCTTGCGTCCATTGAACCTTCCGCTGAACCAGCTCCTACAAGAAGGTGAATTTCATCGATAAATAAAATCACGTTTTTTCGCTGTTGAAGCTCAGAAATTAACTGCTTCATGCGCTCTTCAAATTGACCACGCACGCCGGTATTAGCTACGAGAGATGCTACATCTAACAGATATACATCTTTATTTAACAGCTTGGCAGGAACTTTTCCTTCCGCGATTTTTAAAGCTAACCCTTCAACAACAGCTGTTTTACCAACACCGGGTTCTCCGATTAGTACAGGGTTGTTTTTGTTTCGTCTATTTAAAATTTCAATGACGCGCTCTACTTCTTCTTCGCGGCCAATAACAGGGTCAATTAATCCTGTTTTCGCAATTTGAGTTAAGTTTCGCCCGAACTGGTCTAAAAAGCCGCCGCCATTTCCTTGCTGTGGCTGTTCCGGTGCAGCTTGTTCTTGTGACATTTGCTTGAATAAATCATCGATGTTCATAAAGCCGCCACCTCCAAAACCTGATGGGATTTTATGTTCTTTCATAAGTGCTTGATAACATGTATGACATAAACGATATTGAGATTTTTGGTTATTTGTTTGTACATTTAATTGAATAGATGCTTCACGTTTATTACAGTTTTGACAAATCATTTAATTAGCCTCCCTAAATGATTTTAATCGAAGATCAGCAGGTGTTTGACCTTTATTGACCTTTCGTAATTTTATTATACTTTGACCTTTTTTGACTTTCAAGTCTTTTGCTTAAAAAATTTTTGAGGGAAGTTCCTCGCTTATGTAAAAAAGGTAGTACATTAAAAAAAGATGTGTTTTATGTGTACCCGTTCTATACATGTAAAAACATAAGAGGCATTTTGTACAATGATCTGCTTGGAGAGGGAATTAATATTAATAAGAAGAAAAGTGGAAAAATGAGTGCAGAGCTTACCGTTGGATAAAATAAGTTATTGACAGCAAGAAGGATAAAAATTATACTCAAGAAGGTTTGCACTTAACTGCGTAAAAGCATAAAAGCGTTTAAGTGAAAAAGAAAGATAGAAAGGGAATACCTCATGAAAAAAGAAATTTCATTTATACAATCAATAGCGGTGGTTTTGGTGCTATTAGCTATTATTTTTGTTTCATTATTTACGTTAAAGCTGCAGCCTCATATTCCGCTGATATTTGGTGTAGCATTTATTAGTGTAATTGGCTTTTTGTTGAAATATAAGTGGACAGAAATGGAGAAAGGGATTTTAGACGGTGTCAGACTGGGCATTAAGCCTATCCTTATTTTAATGCTGATCGGGATGCTTATTGCGATTTGGATGGTAGGAGGAACGATACCGACGATTTTATCCTACGGCTTTCACTGGATTTCACCGCAGTACTTTTTAATTAGTGCTCTGGTTATTACCGTATTAGTTTCAACATTCACGGGAAGTTCATTAACAACCGTCAGTACGGTAGGGGTCGCTTTATTTGGCGTAGGAACTGCTATTGGTGTACATCCAGGGCTAGCAGCGGGGATGATTGTTTCAGGAGCTGTGTTTGGAGATAAGATGTCTCCATTGTCTGATACAACAAATTTTGCTTCTGGTATCGTTGAAGTGCCGCTTCCTAAACATATTCAGCACATTACGTGGACGACGGTTCCAAGTATTGTTATTACAGCAATCATTGCATTGGTCATTGGGATGAACGGAAATCATGAAAGCGTCAATTACGGAGAAATTCAAGGAATTCAAGAAGCATTAAAGCATACGTTTAATTTACACGTATTAACGTTGCTTTCTCCACTTTTAGTTCTTATTTTTTCGATGAGAAGAGTCGATGTATTGCCAACGTTAGTTTTAGGGATTGTAACGGCCATTATTACAGGAATGATCACACAGCATGAATTTACGCTGAGTCAATTGCTAGGCGTTCTTCAAAGCGGCCCGGCAGTAGAGTCAGGAAATAAAGTAGTCGATGCGATTGTAAACAAAGGCGGACTGCAGTCCATGATGTTTTCTATTTCCCTTATCATGATTGCCTTGTCGCTAGGTGGCTTGATGAGAGCGGTTGGAATTATTGATGCTTTATTAGAAGGATTAGCAAAACAAATCCGCCGCAGCGGCGACGTTATTTTTGCTACGCTTCTATCTTCAATTGGAGTGAACGTTATTACAGGCGAACAGTATTTATCGATTCTTCTGCCTGGGCAGACGTTTAAGCCGCTGTATGAAAAGTGGAACTTAGACCCAAAGAACTTATCACGAACGCTTGAAGACGGCGGAACGGTTATTAATGCTATTATTCCGTGGGGTGTCAGCGGCGCTTTTATTTCAACTGCATTAAATATTCCCGCGGCTGACTATATTCCATTTACATTCTTTAGCATTTTATGTCCGATCTTTTCAGTTATTTTAGCATATACAGGCATTGGCATTGCCAAGAAAAAAGCTCAGTCTTAACTGGGCTTTTTTCTTTTTGAAAAAGGACAGGTAAAAAACGACAAAAAAAGTATCATTCCACTTTTCAAATCTATAATTTAATAATACAATTTACTATGCGTCTTTCTTGTTAATGTATTTGTATGAATTCTTATTTCTTTACAGATGAAGAAATTTGGGTTTTGCGGTATGATAAATAAGCTGTATTGGCGATGGGATGAATGCCCTTTTTAGCAAACATTTAAGAAGGGTAAAGCCAAATGAAAACACTCATTATAAAAGAGAAAAGATATTTATTGAGGAGAGGGTTTCTGTTGAAAAAATGGGGCATCATTGCATTAATCACTGTAGCTGTGCTCGGTGTGACAGCGGTTTTCAACCGAGCTGAAAGTGATGATGTAAATAAAGAAAAATTGAATTTATTATCGCCTTATTCAAATAAAGTAGATGTATATAGCATTACGTATCCTAGTGATAATTTAAAAATAAAAGGGTTTTTAGTACAGCCTAAAGACATTGCAGACAAACATTATCCGCTTTTAGTATATAATCGCGGAGGAAATCGCGAACATGGAATGATTCGCGCAAAAACACTTCAGTATTTATCATATTGGGCAAGTAAAGGCTACGTCGTGGTTGCGACTCAATACAGGGGAAATGGCGGAAGTGAAGGGACAGAGACATACGGCGGTAAAGATATTGACGATGTGTTAAATCTTATTAAGTGGGGAGAACAGCTTCCTTATGTAAATCACCAGCAAAAGGTAGCGCTAGGATATTCACGCGGCGGCATGATGACGTATTTAACGATGAAAAACGGCGTTAAATTTGATGCAGTTGTCGTACAATCAGGTATTACAGACATGTTTCAATTCTATGATCAAAGAGGGCCTGAAATGAAACAAGTGCTGCGGACAATTGTAGGAGATCCTGCCAAGTATCCAGAGAGGTATAAAAGTCGTTCTGTTGTCTATTGGAGCGACAAAGTAAATTCACCTCTTTTGATTTTACAGGGTGATCATGATCGTAAAGTTCACCACACGCAGGCTGAAAAGCTTGTGAAACAACTAGATGAGCAGGGAAAAGAATACAAATATGTACTGTACAAAAACGGAGACCATCCGCTAACTGCTTATTATGATCAATATAACGCGGAAATTGATAAATGGTTTAAAATACATTTAGCTAAGCAGTAAAGAAATTGGAAGCAGTTTTGATGAATGGAAAAGAGCAGCTTGTTTTATCCTACTACATGTAAGCATATAAAAAGGGGATGAAGCAAAATGACTCAGTCTAAAAGTCAAAAAGAGCGTCAGTGGAATGTGCGAAAACAATCACAAAACCCATCGCATGGAAAAGTAAAATCTTTTGAAGAACTATCAGAAGAAATCACGCCTAAACGTAAATAAGGTAACCGTCATATAAAGGAAGACACAAAAAAGGAGAGCTGAAGCTCTCCTTTTTCTATGTTTTTATGGATTTGTGGACCACATGCCCGCAGATTTGATAAAAATACGCGGATGCAGTTTTAATTGTGCTACCATAATTTCTGCTAGGTCTTCAGGCTGCATCACTTTATCAGGATTGCCATCCGTTAAGTTTTCTTTATACGCTAATTCCGTTGCTACTGTACTTGGTGTTAGAGCTGTTACACGAATATTGTGTTTGCGCACTTCTAACGCTAGAGATTCAGTTAAGCCGAGCACGCCAAATTTTGAAGCGCTGTAAGCACTTGTAACGGGAGCGCCTTTTTGACCAGCAGTGGATGAAATATTGATGATGTCTCCACCATTTTTTTCGATTAATTGAGGTAGAACGGCGCGCGTTACGTAGTAAACGCCCATTAAATTCACATCAATGATTTGTTTCCACTCAGCTGGGTCTAGCTCTAAAAAGCTTCCGAATTTACCGATTCCCGCATTGTTGATTAAGATATCCGTTGCCCCTAATTTTGTATGTAGATGCTCAACTGCTGCGTTTACTTCTTCCATAGAAGAAACATCTGCTGTTGCATAAGCAACTTGTACATCAAATGCTTCTAGTTCAGAAGCAACAGCCTTTAAATCTGTCTCTGTACGAGCAATTAAACCGATATTTACGCCTTCTTTTGCTAATTCAATCGCAGTTGAACGACCGATGCCTTTTCCTGCTCCTGTAATAAGAGCTACTTTGCCTTTAAGTGATTGTGCCATGTATAGACTCCTTTCAATGTTCCGCATAAACATTCTTCATAATAACAAAGAATTATCCATTACTATCCTATAGAAATGCACAAATGATGTCAAAAATAAAGATTATTAAAATGGCTTCAAGTATAAATTTCCTTTTCATACAAAAACTATAGAGACTAAAAAGAAGAAATTCCGTTTCTTTTCGTTCAATGTAGTGGAGGATGAACAATGCGTATAAAAAAACTATCTGAGTTAACGAATAAATCCAAACAGCGGAAAGAAAAAGCTGATGAATCGAAGGACTCTAAGAAAACTAGTGCTTCTTCTACACAGGAAGAGCAGAAATTATAGGAGAGGGTGGGAGATAATTTATCCCGCATGAAAAAAGCACTGGGACAGAGCACGGACTTAGTTGTGCGAGAGTTTCGAATTTCGATTGAAGAAAAATTCACTTTAGGTGTTGCTTACATCGACGGATTAGTAAATAAAGACGAAGTTGAACACTATGCGCTGGACTCCATTATGCACTATCACGATGAACATTTAACACATGATGATGGCATCGTTAATATGTACGAATTGATTAAAAGCTATAGTTTGGCAGCGGGTGAAATCATGGAAGCAAAGACATTGGATGATGCTCTTCTTCATGTTTTATCAGGAGATACCGTACTGTTTTTAGAAGGGTATCAAACGTGTATTGTGGCAAGTACAAGAGGATGGAGAGACAGGGCTGTTTCTGAACCACAATCTCAGACCGTTGTAAGAGGGCCTCGAGACAGTTTCACAGAAACACTGCGAACGAATACCGCATTGATTCGGCGCCGAATAAAATCTCCAAAACTTTGGATTGAATCTCAGCAAATAGGAGAGTTTACAAAAACGGATATTGCGCTCGTTTATATAGACGGCATTGCGGATGAACAGGTCATTCAAGAGGTAAAGGAGCGTCTTTCTAAAATTGATATAGACGGTATTTTGGAGAGCGGATATATCGAAGAGTTGATTCAAGATGAAGATTATACACCTTTTCCTACTATGCATAATACGGAGCGTCCAGACTCCGTGGCAGCAGGTCTTTTAGAGGGGCGAATAGCCATTTTAGTAGACGGTACACCTTTTGTATTAATGGTTCCTGCCCTATTTATTCAATTTTTTCAAGCGGCCGAAGATTATTACCAGCGCGCAGATATTAGTACATTGATTCGCTTAATGCGCTACATGGCATTTTTCTTAGCCCTTTTAACACCTTCTGCTTATATTGCTTTAACTACTTTTCATCAAGAGATGCTTCCTTTTGCTTTGTTAATTAGTATTGCAGCTCAAAGGGAAGGTGTTCCTTTTCCTGCTATTATTGAAGCGTTTATTATGGAAATCACGTTTGAAATTTTGCGAGAAGCGGGAGTCCGATTGCCTCGAGCAGTAGGTTCAGCTATTTCGATTGTGGGAGCACTCGTTTTAGGAGAAGCCGCCGTACAAGCGGGATTAGTTTCACCTGCAATGGTTATCGTTGTATCTATCACTGCTATTAGTAACTTTGTGTCACCTGTGTATGATATGGCTATTGCAGTAAGGATGCTGCGCTTTATTTTAATGGTTTTAGCAGCTACTTTTGGCTTGTTCGGTATTATCCTGGGGCTAATTTTAATGATTCTACATTTATGCAGCTTAAGGTCATTTGGAGTCCCTTATATGACACCTATGGCTCCATTTGTGAAGCGTGATCAAAAGGATGTTCTGATTAGACGTTCGATCAAAAAAATGAAAACAAGGCCAAAGCTTATTAACGAGAAGAATATTTCACGTCAAAAGACGCAAAAAAACTAAACTGTGTAAAGGTAGCCGTTTACTATGAAAGCATTTCTAATGTTATGTATCTGTTCATTGCTATTAAGCGGCTGCTGGAGCAGTCGAGAGTTGAATGAGCTAGCCATTACGGTTGCTGTCGGAATTGATAAAGCAGAAGATGGCATCATTGTTACAGTTCAGCTGATTAACCCTGGTGATATTCAGGCCAAAACCCCTACAAACGGGCCTTCTGTTACCACATTTTCTATTAAGGCTTCGTCTGTAATGGAAGGGTTAAGAAAAATAACGACAAAATCCCCGCGGAAAATTTATCTTTCTCATTTACGAATGCTAGTCATTAGCGAAAGCATGGCGGAAGACGGTATTGCTGAAGTGCTTGATTTCTTTGCTCGGGATCATGAAGTGCGTACCGATTATTTTGTTGTTGTTGCTAAAAACACGAAAGCATCGAGCGTTCTGAACGTATTAACAACAATCGAAAAAATACCAGCTAACCATATGTTTGCTTCATTAGACGTGTCACAGCGTATTTGGGCACCTACTAGAGGAGTAAAGTTAAATGAACTGATCAGTAACTTAACCAGCGAGGGAAAGCAGGCGGTATTATCAGGGGTATTGGTGAAAGGCAATGTGAAAAATGCAGGAGATATGTCAAGCATTTCTCGCACTAATCTTTCCACACTGCTCAATTTCAAAGGATTAGGTGTCTTTCAAAATGATAAGCTTATCGGCTGGTTCAATGAAGACGAAAGTAAAGGATATAACTATATTACAGGAAATGTAAAAAGTACGTTAATTGTTATTCCATGCGAAAAAAAGAAAAAAAGCATGATATCATCGGAGTAGAAATGCTTCGAACGAATGTTAAGGTGACAGCTACTATGAAAAATCATAAACCTCATATTCACGTTGATTTAAAAGGAGAAGCGAACGTGGCTGATGTAGAGTGTCAAGTGAATTTACAGGACCCAGCTGTAATCAATATGCTCGAACGAAAAACAGCAGCCGACGTAAAAGAAAAAATGAATGATGCAGTAGAAAAAGCTCAAAAAACCTATAAAAGCGATATCTTTGGTTTTGGCGAAGCGTTTTACAGACAAGATGTAAAGAGATGGTACAAAATGAAAAGAGACTGGAACAGAATTTACGCAGAGGATTTAACCGTCGATTTAGATGCAAAAGTTCAAATCCGTCGCTTAGGCACGTTAAATAACTCATATATGAAGCAAATGAAGCATTAAGGAGAAAGAAAATGGAGGGATTTATCGCCTTACTTGTACTGCTTGCTTATTTGACTAAAAAAATAATGATCAACTTCCGAAAGGAAAAGTATTATCGTGAGATAGTCGTCTACCTTTGTCTTATAGGTTTGGGTCTATTCTTTTGGGGAGCGATTACACTCCGTAAAGAAGTTCCTACGCCTCTGTACTTTTTAGAAGCACTAATTAGGCCTCTTACTAGAACCGTTCATCATTTGTTATTCACGTGAGCAAGCATGTAGGAGAGGAGGTGTGTATGATGCAAATAAAAGAATTTATTAGTCCGAAACAATTTCTTTTTCTAATTTATGTTTTTTGTATCGGAAGCGCCATCTTGGCAGTTCCGGCTACATTATTAGAGACGAATAGACAAAATGCGTGGTTTTGCGGTGTGCTTGCTATTGACTTTGCACTTTTAATCGTTGCGGTGCTTTTATGGCTGATTCAGCGTTACCCTCATCAAACATTCATTCAAATAGCTAAAAAGGCGCTAGGTCCTTATGCCGGAACGTGTATTTCTCTTATTTACATTTTCTTTATGTTCATTCAGTCTACGTTTTCGCTTCGAGACATCAGTACATTTATGACGACTCAAATTGTCCCTGAAACGCTCCCTACGTGGATTCATGCTCTTGTTCTTTTAGCTGTTATATACGGAGGGTATCTAGGTATTGAAGTGGTAGCGAGAACCGCGGAAATCTTTTTGCCGTGGATTGTGGTCCCCTTTTTATTGTTAATTGTTTTAAATATTCCTCAGATGAAAATTGATCGTCTTTATCCTTTTTTTGAATTTAGCATGGGTGATTTAGTATTAGGGACCACTTATTTTTTAGGAAACCCGTTTATGGAATTGGTTTTTATTCTAATGATTACGCCTCATATAAAAGATGGAAAAAAGGTAAAAAGAATGTTTGTTATCGGCACTGTCGCATCGGGCTTGACGATTACAATTGCAGTTGCGGCTTGTATATTAGCTCTTGGCGCGAATATTGCATCGATGCACAGCTACCCAGTTTATTTATTAGGGAAAATGATTTCGTTAGGTGCAACGATTCAGCATGTTGAAGTATTAGTAGCTATTATTTGGATGTTATCTATCTTTTTTAAAGTTGTCATTGTGTTCTATGCTATTCAGTTAAGTACCGTCCAATTGTGTAATTTACGGGTGCGCAATTTTTTAAGCTTTCCTTTAGGTCTAATTATTACAGGCGTGGCGTATTACATTATTCCCAATACAGCGTACTTCAATTATTTTGAAAAATATTACTGGCCGTTTTATTTATTTGTACTAAGCGTCTGTTTTCCGTTGTTATTTATTGCTCTTTCTTATATAAAGAAAAATAAGGCAGCTAAAGGCGATAGAAGCCAACAAACATAGCATTATTTATACGCATGTGGTATAATACGATGACAATTCAAGAAGAAACGCCGTGCACGTTTGTATATGTACGGGAGAGGTTCGAAAACTCCCTCTATAAAAAACTAAGATCATCGTTGATGACAAAAGACACGGTTTTAGCGTGTCTTCTTTCACGTGCTTTTCTATCAACGCGTCTTTTTGACGTGTATGCTGGCGAGGACGTGTATCTTAGTTGCTTTTTAGGGAGATTGCTGGAAAAGAGCAGTCTCTTTTTTGTGTTATAAAATTAGTCACAAAGGGAACGAACGGTTCAATAAAGTTTCTTCTTCTTTTGATTTCAATCAAAAAGGAGACGAACAATAATGATGAAAAATGAAAAAGCTATTGTTGTATTTAGCGGAGGTCAAGATAGTACAACATGTCTATTTTGGGCTTTGAAAAACTTTAAAGAAGTAGAAACGGTTACTTTTCAATACGGTCAGCGTCATAGTCAAGAGATAGAGGTGGCAAAAGCTATCGCAGCTGATTTAGGTGTGAAGCATACCGTACTAGATATGTCACTTTTAAATCAATTAGCACCAAATGCCTTAACGCGAGATGATATTGAGATCGAGCAAAAAGAAGGAGAGTTGCCTACAACGTTTGTAGATGGCCGCAATCTGTTATTTTTATCATTTGCAGCCGTATTGGCTAAAAACAGCGGAGGCCGTCATATCGTAACAGGCGTTTGTGAAACTGATTTTTCAGGATATCCAGACTGTCGAGACGTATTTGTGAAATCGTTAAACGTCACGCTTAATTTATCAATGGACTTCGAGTTTGTGATTCATACGCCGCTTATGTGGATTGATAAAGCAGAAACGTGGGCGTTAGCGGATGAGCTAGGAGCGCTTGAATATGTGCGTGAAAAAACATTAACGTGCTACAACGGTATTGTTGCTGACGGGTGCGGCGAATGTCCCGCATGTCAATTGCGAAAACGCGGGTTAGATCAATACATGCAAACAAAAGAAGGAGGAGAGAAATAATGCTGCAACAAATGTATCCTCAAGTATTTCATGACTATGAATATGAACTGAACAAAGATATGCAGTTTGCTGCGGCACATTTTGTTCCTCACACAGAAGCAGGAAAATGCCGTCAAGTCCATGGACATACGTATTTTGTAAATCTAACTGTTGCCGGAGATAAATTAGACGAAGCGGGCTTTTTAGTAAACTTTGCGCTATTGAAAAAAATTGTTTCTGGTCAATTTGATCATACATTATTGAACGATCATTCTATCTTTAACGAAGAAAATCCAAATGATTTTCCTACAACTGAAGTTGTTGCCCGTAAAATTTATGAGTTGGTTCAAGAATATCTAGACACACTACCAAATAAGCCTTCTTGCGTACAAGTATTCGTGCGGGAAACGCCGACAAGTTACGTAGTTTACCGCCCAAAGAAGGTGAAAAAACGTGGCTAATACAATTCCAGTACTTGAAATATTCGGACCAACGATTCAAGGGGAAGGAATGGTTGTAGGACGTAAGACGATGTTTGTTCGTACCGCAGGCTGTGATTATTCCTGCAGCTGGTGTGATTCAGCTTTTACATGGGATGGATCAGCTAAAAACGATATTCGTCAGCTAACAGCAGAACAAATTTGGACGGAGCTAAAAGAAATTGGAGGAGAGTGCTTTGATCACGTCACCATTTCTGGAGGAAACCCTGCGCTTATCAAGGCAATTGGTTCACTTGTAGAGCTTTTGCACAGTCATGGGGTAAAAGCAGCTCTCGAAACACAGGGAAGCCGTTATCAGGATTGGTTCCTAAAGATCGATGATTTAACGATTTCTCCTAAGCCTCCAAGTTCATTAATGAAAACAAATTTCTCCGTATTAGACGATATTATAGAGACATTAATAAAGGAAAAACGCATGGCGCATATAAGCATAAAAGTCGTTGTATTTAATGATGAGGACTTTGAGTATGCAGGGGCTGTTCATGAACGTTATCCTGAGGTTCCATTTTTTGTTCAAGTAGGCAACGAGGACTTAACGACAATCGATAATGCGTCGTTAACACAAGAATTGCTTAAAAAGTATGAGTGGTTAATCGATAAGGCAGTGGCAGCTAAAAACATGAACGATGTAAGAGTTCTGCCGCAGGTTCACGCCCTTGTTTGGGGAAATAAACGAGGCGTGTAAGCGCATAGCAAAAAATTTACAAAGAAAAATAAAAACAGATGTATACAAAATAAAAAAACGCTGTTAGAATGACAATCGTAGAAAGAGAGGAAATGCAAATGAGCGGTCGAAAAGATGAAGAATTAGAAGGTGTATCTCTCCTTGGAAATCAAGGTACAAACTATTTGTTTGAATATTCACCAGAGATTCTAGAAGCATTTGATAACAAACATCCAAATCGTGATTATTTTGTGAAATTCAACTGTCCGGAATTTACGAGCTTATGCCCAAAAACAGGTCAGCCGGATTTCGCAACCATTTATATTAGCTACATTCCAGATGAAAAAATGGTGGAAAGCAAGTCGTTAAAGCTTTATTTGTTCAGCTTCCGTAACCATGGAGATTTCCATGAAGACTGTATGAACATTATTATGAATGACTTAATTAAACTGATGAATCCAAGATATATTGAAGTATGGGGAAAATTCACACCACGCGGCGGAATTTCAATTGATCCATATACAAACTATGGCCGTCCCGGTACGAAGTATGAAGAAATGGCTAATTATCGCCTGATGAATCATGATTTATACCCAGAAACAATTGATAATCGTTAATTTGAACAAACAGGTTGTGTATGCAACCTGTTTTCCATTGCAAAAACAACAGGTGAGAAGGTGAAAGAATGTCACAGAGATCAGCATTAGTATTAGGTGCAAGCGGACTTGTTGGTCAAGAACTTTTAAAAATGTTATTAAGCAACAGCTTATATAGCCATGTGACAGTGTTTGTTCGAAAAAAGCTACCAATCGAACACACAAAGCTACGTCAGCTTGAAATTGATTTTTCAGAGCTTGATAAGCACGAAGAATGCTTTGCAGTTGATGATGTATATTGCTGTTTAGGCACGACAATGAAAAAAGCAAAAACAAAAGCGAAATTCATTAAAGTGGACTACGAATTTCCTTTAAAAGCAGCTAAATGTGCAGAAAAATATCGCTGCAAAAACTTTTTAACGATTACAGCAATTGGTGCTGATCTTCGTTCGCCATTCTTTTACAGTAAAGTAAAGGGGCAAGTAGAAGAAGATATCGCAAGCTTGTATATCCGTTCTACTCACTTTTTCCGCCCATCGTTATTATTAGGCAAGCGCCAAGAGTTTCGCCTATTTGAAAAGATTGGGGGATACACGTTAAAGTCGTGTTCATTTTGCCTTGTAGGAAAGTGGAGAAAGTATCGTCCAATTAAAGCGTATAACGTAGCCAAATCGATGATGAAAGCTGCTCTTGAAGATAAATGTGGGGTTCATGTACATGAAAGCCAAGACATTTATACAGGTGAATGCTATTATTCGTTTACCAACGGCAAGCGAGTATTATCAAAATAAAGAAAAGCCTCTTCATAAGAAGGGGCTTTTTTTCTATCTTCCGTCACCATCCGCATCTCCATCTCCACCACTATCTCCATCGCCATCATGATCGTGGTTAGAAGCAGATTCACTCCAGCTTGTGTAGGAGTTAGAATCTTCTTCGGCATAATTCATGGGTTCAACGGATGTTTTTTTATTTGAAGTTTGTTTGCGTTTAAAAACGAACTGCACGATGAAAAAAAGAATGACAATAAGAGCAACGATAAACAATACAGTATCAAACATGCTAGTAATTCCTTTCGGTAAGAAGATAGTAGTAGCTTGTTCTTATTGTCACACGAAAATAAGCCCCTTTCAAGAAAAAATGGGGCCTGTTTTTGTTTCTTTAAGGAAACTTTTTTTGTCTCAGCCATATATTATTGTATAAAGAAACATTTTAGAAAAGAGGGAGTACAGTGAAAAAAAGTTCGAAGGATGTTAAGGTGCAACAGTATATTTACCTCATGTATAAGCTGGGGATTATTACAGAAGAACAAAAGAATCAATTCTTTCAAAATCAATAAAAAAGCAACCGCTTTTGCTTTCCGGCTGCTTTTTTCCTTTACATAGCTGGATTAATGATGGTGTAATTTTTGTGGTTCACAACAGTTCGCTGTTCTAAGTCTAAATCGCGGTAGTTTGTCATGTAAGTCAAATCCACAATCACGGAATTTTCATTTACTTTTTCGACAATACCCTGTAGGCCATTTTTAAATTCTATCAAGTTTCCTACCTCTGCTATTTTCATGATTCATCGCTCCTTTGTTTTAAATTAGTTCATTATAAATTTTTTCAATAATTTTAATTTTAAAAATAGTAAAACTAGTTAGCGTTTTCTTTTTTACAATTTTGCCTTAAAACTGGGAATTAGTAAAGGGTTTTTTGAAAAAATATAAAATAAAATTGAAAAATAAGTAAAATGTGCTGAGAAATAAAAGGAATTGGTAGCTTTAACGAAAGAGAGAAGCAGGACAGTTCCATCTTTGTTCATCTTTCGTTATAATAAACGAGGTATAATCTTGTCATAAATTATAAGAATTAGAAGGTGTAGAAATTGAAAGATACTGGACTCGTGCTCGAAGGAGGCGGTATGAGAGGCCTTTATACAACTGGAGTTTTAGATTACTTTATGGAAAGAAATCTGTACCTTCCGTATGTAATTGGCGTTTCAGCCGGCGCTTGTCATGCCACTTCTTATTTATCTAGACAAATAGGAAGAAGTCGCAAAGCTAATTTAGATTTTTTAGAGAATCCTCGCTACTTGTCGTGGAAAAATTATTTTAAAACAAAAGAGATATTTGGAATGGATTTCGTTTTTGATGAAATTCCTAATCAGCTTCTTCCATTTGACTTTGAGGCATTTGCTGAGCGTACAGAGAAGCTTGTAGTAGGAGCAACGGACTGCGTGACGGGAGAACCCGTTTATTTTGATGAGTATGACCGGGACATTTTGACAGCGGTTCGCGCTTCTAGTTCCCTTCCATTTTTAGCACCTGTCGTTACATATAAAGGAAAAGAGCTGTTAGACGGAGGAATCAGTGATCCGATTCCAATCAAAAAAGCAGTGCAGGATGGATATAGAAAAAATATTGTTGTGCTAACGCGAAACGAAGGATATCGAAAAAAGAAATCAAATATGCTTTGGTTATTGAAACGCAAATATCGTCATTATGATGGGCTGACTCGTGCGCTTGAGAACCGCTATAAATTGTATAATGAAACATTGTCATATATTGAAGAGCAGGAAAGACAGGGGAATATCTTTGTGATTCGTCCGCAAACCCCTCTTGTAGTAGGGCGAATTGAGAAGAATCGTGAGCGTCTCGACGCTCTTTACAACCAAGGGTATAAAGAAGCTGAAGCTCAATTTGCATCTCTGCAAAATTGGCTGAACAGTTAAAAGCGAGGTGAAACTGAATGGATGAACAAACAGTAATAAACATGTTGAATGAGTTAAGTGAAGGAAAAGTAACCGAAATTAAAGTCAAAAAAGAGGACTTTCTTGTTTTTCGACCTTTTTTAGTAAACCGGCCTGATTTCAAACATTTCCGAGGAATAGCCGGACGCGGAGGCGATTTTACCTATACGTATCTAGAAATTCCTAGGAGTTAAACGAAATGATGGCATTATTTGATTATGCCTTATATAATGGATGTATGAGCCTGTACAGTAGAGAATATACTGTTACAAGTGCTTGTGCGTTTATTTAATAACGTACGGTAAGAGCGAATAAATGTGTGCAGCTATAGGAGGGATATTATGGATGAGTTTCGAAAAAGTACAGCACCTTTTTATTTTGCAGATCATATATGGAAAGATAAAAATGGAATGACGACTTATGGGATGCTGTTAACGAACCGGCCCGAAGATGACGGGGACTATGACCTCCATTCGTTATTAGAAGAAGCATATGTAGATCATAAAAAAATTCTAATTACTACTGTTTACGATAACAGTGAACAGCAGTTGACCGGATACGTGATACATTTAGCAGATGATCAAGACGTCTTTACGTTTATGGATGATATGGGTGCTAAACTAGTGATTGATTTCTATGACGTTGTAGAAATTGAGATTGAAGATTAAAAAGAGCTGAATGTTGATTACAACATTCAGCTTTTTTGTGTAAAAGTAGATGAATTTAAATGTTTATCATAAGAATTATAGGGGAAAAACGAATGAAGAAATTTCTGATTAAACTGAAATAAAGCGGGAAAATATACCTGCATTTTAGAAAAATTACCGTGATTATGACAAAAAAACAAGGTACAATGTCATAATTGTGTTCCGAACGTAATTTTGTTCATCAAACTTAAAGAAATGTAATTGAATCGTTCGGTGAAACCCCTATATAGCTATGATAGAGTAATACCATACGAAATTTCAGGAGGTATTACCTATGAAACATAGTTATATGAAATCAATGGTAGTAGCTTGTTTAGCTACTCTTTCATTTATAGGTTTTAATGCAACAGCTACGGCTGCAACTAATTATAAAGTAGTCAAAGGCGATAGTCTTTGGAAGTTAGGTGAAAGATATAGTGTAACAATTGACGATATTAAAAAATTAAACAATCGTCAAGGAGATATGATTTATATTGGTGAAACATTAGCTATTCCGAGTAAGACAAAAGTGCTGGCTGCTGAAACAACGGAACCTTCAACGGCAGCACCGGCTAATACGGCTAAGCCGGAACCAAAACCAGAAGCCAAACCCGCAGAGCAGGAAACACCTGCAGTTTCGATTTCCGCAAGTGAAAAAGATTTATTAGCTCGCTTAGTAGAAGCTGAAGCAAAAGGCGAATCGTATGAAGGAAAAGTAGGGGTAGCAACGGTGGTGTTAAACCGTGTAGATTCTCCGAAGTTTCCAGATACGGTAACAGGAGTTATTAAACAAGTTGTCGGAAAAGCATACGCTTTTTCACCGGTCCAAAACGGATCAATTAACAAACCTGCTTCAGAAGATTCGAAAAAAGCAGTAGAGCAAGCATTGACTAGAAAAGATCGTTTAGACGATTCCATTTACTTTTATAATCCAAAAACAGCTACCGATAACTGGATCCGTTCACGTGCTGTCATTAAAACAATTGATCATCATGTATTTGCTAAATAAAAAAGAGCCGTTCGGGCTCTTTTTTTAGTCTAAAAAGATATTTCGTTCCAAACTGCCTTCAGAACCCGTTAAAACCAGACCAATATCGGTATCAGCTTCTAAGTTCTGAACGATGGTAAAAGGCACTTTATGTTGGTTAGCCGCTTGAATGTAGGGGGAGAGGTATGAATAAGACAAGGAGCCATTTAAAAACAAATGACCGTCTTTCACTTTTTTTAAAAGAGGCTTTATTTTTGCTGTATCCTTTTTCATGACTTGCCCTTTTTTTAGCGCAATTTCAATATTCTCACGTAGCGCAGTTAAGAAATATCTTCTTTCGTCTCTTTTTGTTTCCTTTGCTCCGTACATTCCTCGTTCTAAGTATTCTTCTAGTTGATCAGACATTGCGTCACTTCCTTTCATTATAAACTATAAACGATTATGGCTATAAGTAAAAGGGACAGGAAAAAAGGAAAATCACTGTGCTATATCACCTGTTTTTTTGCTGAGTACAAAGAAAAACAAAAAATGTGTTGAAATTTAGCCTAAAATATTGTTTAATGTAAATAGATAGAAAATCATATCGGTTTTTTATTAAAGGTTTGTAAGCGATTACAGATATACATACATAGCAGCGTTTGGGGAGACGCTCCTATGATTTTATGTTCAAAGCGCATTGTATAAAAAGGGGATTATATAGCTTTAGGGCATATACGGTCAAGCAAAGGGTCAGATAAATTAATAAAAAATCGCTATGTATTTTCATAAGAAGAACGGTCAACATTTTTGTTGAGCGTTCTTTTTATGCGTTCATATTATGTTTATTCCTCATTGCAGCAACTGATGAAAATTGTAAAGGTGCATTCCTCGTTTCATCTCTCTTATTTTACATAAGTTACATGCAGTATGTTTCAAAGCCTTAAAAAATATATGTCTATACGCTTGTTTAATCCTAACGAGGTGGTAGAAAAGGAATATTTTTTAAGAAATCACAAAAAAAGAGGCGATCGCCTATGCAAGAAGTAGGTGAATAACATATGTAATAAAGAGAATGAAATATAATTTGAGGAGGTATGTATCATGCAAGAATTTGATATTAATGACATAAGAAGACCATTCGGTGGTTTTGGAGGCTTTGGTCGTCCAGGATTCGGTTTCGGTCGCCCAGGTTTTGGTTTCGGTCGTCCTGGTTTTGGCTTCGGCCGTCCGGGGTTCGGCTTTGGCTTTGGTCGCCCTTGGGGTTGGGGCTTTGGAGCGCCATTTCTTGGAGGGTTAGTTCTTGGAAGTGCACTAGGAGGTCCAGGTTATTACGGTTATCCAGCACCATATTATCCGCCGTACCCACCATATTATCCTTATTATTATTAAAACAATGAGCGCTGATAAAGCGCTCTTTTATTATGTCCAATCCAAGGTATATATAGAATGAATGCAAGACGTTACGTTTAGAAAATGATAACAGTTTTAAATAAGGAATGAACGCTTAAGCTAAAGGAGACAAGTTTTCCTTGCAACAATTGTTGATTTTGCTATAATAACTTCGGTGGCATTTTTGGTCACTGGGTGGGCGAGGGATAGATGAAAAGAAGGAAATTAGATTGAACGCATTATTTGAAAAGTTGTTTCGTTTAAACGACCACCAAACAACTGTTGGAAAAGAAAGCTTAGCTGGGGTCATTTCATTTCTTTCCATCGTGTATATTATTGCTGTTAATTCAACCATTTTGTCTGATGCCGGTATTCCGCTTGAAGCAGGAATATTCGCAACAGTAGCTTCGGCTTTTGTAGGCTGTGTTATTATGGCTTTTTGGGCAAATGCGCCTCTTATTCTGGTGCCAGGTATGGGGATTAATGCATTGTTTACGTATACGATGGTTCAATCAATGGGGTTATCTTGGCAAGAAGGGCTATTAGCAGTAGTGATATCCGGCTTTCTTTTTATAGCATTAGCTTTTTCACGACTGTCTGCCAAAATTGTCTCTTCGATTCCGCATTCGCTAAAAGAAGCGATAACAGTCGGTGTTGGCTTATTTTTAACATTTATCGGTTTGCAAAAAGGGAAGCTTGTAGTTCCAAGCGAAAACACTTTTGTAGCACTTGGAGACTTGTCAGATCCGTTTGTGATCAGTACGCTGTTGACGTTAATTATCACAATCGTACTGTTTATCCGAAATGTGAAAGGTAACTTTTTGTTAAGCATGATTGCTGGATCAGTCCTTGCCTTCTTACTTGGTGTAAGAAGCGGTGCAGAAAAAGGACAGTCCGCTGGGAGCGTGAACGACTTCTTTAGCAGCTTTGGCACATTGTCTTTTGGAGCTATTGGAGACGTTGCGTTTTGGGCAGCTGTCTTTTCATTAACAATGGTATTAATTTTTGAAAATATCGGTTTGCTGCATGGTCAGCTAGGTATGATGAATCAAGATAGCAAATTTCCGCGAGCCTTTCAAGCAACAGCCGCCTCAGCTTTGCTAAGCGGCGTGTTTGGAACAAGTCCAACGGTGTCTTCTGTAGAAGGAGCATCTGGTATTGCAGCTGGAGGGCGAACGGGTTTAACATCGCTGATTACAGGAGTTTTATTTTTAAGTTCACTTCTGTTTATTCCATTTATCAAGCTGGTTCCAGATAGTGCTATTGCACCTATTCTCATTGTTATTGGAGCATTGATGATTCAAAATATCAAAAACATCAATTTACAGGACTTAACAGAAGGTTTCCCTGCATTTTTAATTATTGCGCTTATTCCTCTTACGTACAGCATTGCTGATGGAATTGCATTTGGGTTCATTGCTTATCCACTGCTTAAATTATTCCTTGGTAAAATGCGTGAAGTATCGGTGTTTATGTATGTAAGCGCGCTGTTGTTTTTCTTGAATTTTGTGCTGCATTATATTGCTTAAAATAGACAGCTGAGTACTTTTGCTCAGCTGTTTTTTGTGTTTGCGGTAAAGAATCCTCTTTTTAGATATCATACTCCGTATTTCGTGTCCTTTGGCTAATCTGCCGCTTCTAAAATGACGTTTCCTGCGTAAAGTAGTACAGAAGTCGGAGGGGGATATAAGGGGGAGAAAACGATGGGAATTAAATTAATTAAAATATCAGCCGTTTATTTTGGAATTGGCATCATGTTGGGGTATTATATGTCAATTGTTCACAGCTACGCTTTGACACCTGTTCACGTGCACATCAATTTATTAGGATGGACGTAGCTTACGTTAGCGGGACTTATTTATTATTTGTTTCCTGCGTTTAGCGAAAGTAAATTAGCCAAACTGCACGTATGGTTGCATAATATAGGATTACCGGTCATGATGATTGGTTTATTTTTCATGATCGTACTAGAAAACCAAGCTTTTACACCCGTAGTGGCAGCAGGAGCAACACTTACAGCTATTGGCGTTTTAATTTTTGTATATCACATCCTTAAAAATTTGAAATCTGAACGATAAACGAAGAAGGTCGTTGACGATGGCTGCTAATTTCAAAAGGAAAAAGAACCAGCTATAGCGAATATACATGTAAACAAGGTGAAAGTGTGATTTACATAAAGGTGTGCTAGGCATCTTTATAAGGAGGGGTAAGCTGCACGGATTTCTAGCTCTTATAAAAGCCAATAAAAGGGCTGATTATAAGTTTCTTGCGGCGGAGATACTATGGGAGAACATCAACAATTAGTGCGTGTTAGGGAGCTAGCAAATGAAATTATTCGACTTCGTCTTCAAGACCGTACGACTTATGACGAATTAGAGTTGCAAAATAATGTAGAGTTGTTGTCTCGTTCTGTGGTTGACTTAGTAAACATTATGTTAGCCGAAGATGTGGATTCGTCTACGTCTTTAAAAGCTACAGCTTCTAAAATGAAAATGGTGTATAATAACATGCATCAAGCTGAGAAAAAAGATTATTTGCATTTCTAATTGCTAGGCTCCTTTTCGCCACAAACGAAATGGAGGTGTACGAGGCAGATGCTATCGTCACTAACGACTTCTGAAGCTATTGTAGCATCCGTTCTTGCACTGGTTGTCATTGCCGTTTCCATTATCTTTTTTGCCACTCTTATTATGGTTGTTGTTCGACGAGAAAGAATCAGCAGCTTGGTTAATCACGGAGAGCATGCAGATGGGAAGCAAAAAAGCTTAGGTGAATTTTTTCGTTCTTTACGAAAAAAATAACTACCGTTTTCTTATTAAATAGATAAAAGCGGTCAATTTAAACGTTGACCGCTTTTTTTAGGTTGTTTGCTTATTTTTTTCTAAAACAATACGCGCTGCTTCACTAACTGATGACACAACAGCAGAGGCGTGGCGCTGAACAGCTTCAGGAGCTGTAGCCATAGCGAAACTGTTCGGCGTTAATTGAAACATAGGAATATCATTAAATGAATCCCCCATACATGCAATTTCCTCTGGTTTTTGCTGAAGATGATTTAATAAAATTTCAATGGCATTTCCTTTGCTGATATGTTTAGGCATAATATCCAAACACTGCTTGGCAGAAATATATGTATCAATATAATCACCAAACTCTTCGTTCACTTCTTTTTGCAGAGCTACCATTTCATCATGATCTCCAAGAACCGTGATTTTAGATGGAGAAAGAGTGTGACCAAATGAATCTGTCATTTCAATTTGTTCTTCGATAGGGAAAAACATGTGAGTTTCAATTGCTTCAATAATTTCATTTCGCTGCTCTACATAATTGGTGTCGTTTGAACAGACAAGCGTAATACGGTTAGGATCTATCGTTTTTTTATAAAGTTGAACCGCTAAATCATTTTCAAACACTTTTCTATGAAGTTCTTGATTTTCTTTGGTCCACACAAATCCTCCGTTTTGGCTTATGCGATGAAATGTATTATTAATATCAGTAGAAATTTTTAAAATTTCCGTATCCATTCGTCCAGAAGCAAGACAAACCTCTACCCCTTGGCGCTGAAGTTCACTAAGTGCGTCTGCATTATGCTGTTCTACGTATTTTTCTTCGTGTAAAAGAGTGCCATCTAAGTCGCTTACAAATAATTTAATCATTTCTTGAAAATTCCTATCCTTGAAAAATTTTCCGAGATAAGAACGTTACAAATTTATTACATTCCTTATTCTATCAGTGTTTCCCAAGAAACTCATAAAAAAAGCTCAAACCGGCGGTGGATTCAAAGAGATTGAGCCATAACTACATCAATTTTTCCCGCAGGAGTCTTCGCCTTGCCCTTCAATCAACAGCTAGAAACAGCTACATGAAACCTAGTTCACCATCACAATGAAAAAATCCGAATGGAGTTGATTCTCAGTCAAGAATCTGGATTCACCGTTCGGATCTTTCTTCAACTAAAATACATTTGTCGCAGCCTTTTTTTCAGGTTTGTTCACTGTGAAAAAACAGCCGCGGTCTAAAAGACCGCGGCCATATTTTATAATACGTTAAAATATTTCGCTTCAGGATGTGCAAAAACAAGGGCTGTAACAGAAGCTTCTGGTTCCATCATGAAACCGTCTGTTAACTGAATGCCGATGTCTTCAGGTTTAAGTAATTTAAACAGTTTTGCTTGGTCCTCAAGGTCTGGACATGCAGGATATCCGAATGAAAAACGCTGACCTTGGTATTTGGCTGAAAAACGCTCCGCCATTGTAAAGTCAGGCGAATCGGGGAATCCCCAGCGGTCACGAATTTGCTGATGAACACGTTCTGCTAAACCTTCAGCTAGTTCAAGCGCAAGAGCTTGGAACACGTGACTCTTTAAAAATTCGCCGTTTTCTTTAAATTTCGCCGCGCGTTCGCGAATGCCTGTTCCTGCTGTTACAGAGAAGAAACATACATAGTCCATCTCTTTTTCTTTAGGCTTTGCAAAATCAGATAAGCACAGAAACTGTCCTTTTACTTGTCGAGGGAAGGTAAAGCGTTCAATTTCTGTTTTTTCATCAGCAGGATCATAAATAATTAAATCATTTCCGTCTGCTTGAGCAGGGAAGAACTGATAAATAACCGCTGGCTTAATTAAGTTTTCTTTTAGTGCCAGTTCGAGCAGGTCATCAACGGTTTCCTTTAATTGAACAGCACGCTCGTCTTTTTCAGCAAGCAGCTTATTCACTTTTCCTTTTAGTCCTAAGTGATGGCCTAAAAGCATCTGCCAGTTAATATACGGAAGAACCTGTGCCAAATCGTAGTGTTTGACAACGTGCCGCTTTAAATCAGCCGGTACAAAAACAGGAGCGTCCGTTGAAATAGAGGATCTTTCTAAAACAGCCGTAGCTGCTTGAGCGGTTTGAGGCTGGCGTTCTCGAACCGTTACTTTCTTTTCTTGCCGCGTTTTTAAATCTGCTAAAAGCTGAATAACTTCTTCTTTGTTCTGCAGCTTATTTGCTAACGCTAATCCGTCCATCGCATCTTTGGCGTAGAGGACCGCACCTTCATATTCCGGGGCAATTTTAAAGTCAGTAAATTTACGGGAAAGGGCAGCGCCTCCTACCATAATTGGAACATCAATGCTTGATTGTGTTAAATCTTGTGCAGTTAAAACCATTTGCTGAGCTGATTTTACTAGAAGACCTGACAGGCCAATGATGTCTGGCTTTTCGTCTTTTACTGCTTCAATCAGCTGCTGCGGCGTTACTTTAATTCCTAAATCAATTACTTTAAAACCATTGTTGCTCAAAATGATGTCTACTAAGTTTTTACCGATATCGTGTACGTCGCCTTTAACCGTTGCAAGAATTACTTTGCCTTTTCCAGAATCATTTTCAGTTGCTTCCATATGAGGTTCTAAAAAGGCAACGGATGCTTTCATAACTTCCGCACTTTGAAGCACTTCTGCTACAATCAGCTGGTTGTCATTAAACAAACGTCCAACTTCCGCCATCCCCTTCATAAGCGGTCCGTTAATAATATCTAACGGATCATCATATTGAGCTAAAGCCTGTTCTAAATCAGGAAGTAATCCTTCTTTTGTACCTTCGACAATATACATTGCCAATCGTTCTTCGAGTGTTAACGTAGAAATTTCTACTTTTGCTTCTTTCTTTTTATCACGATAAAAGTCGGTAAACGTGCTTAACGTTTCATCAGTTGTGTTAAATAATAACGCATTAGCAAGCTCAATTTCAGCTTCTGGAATAGAAGCATAGCGCTCTAATTTTTCGGTATTAACAATGGCATAATCGAGTCCAGCCTGCGTACAGTGATAAAGGTAAACGGCATTTAGTACTTCACGTCCGACTGGAGGAAGACCGAATGACACGTTACTTACGCCAAGAATGGTCAGGCAATCAGGCAGGGCTTCTTTAATCATTTTAATTCCCTTAACTGTTTCTTCAGCAGAACCAATATATTGTTCATCACCAGTCCCTACAGGAAACACAAGAGGGTCAAAAATAATATCTTTTGGATTAAAGCCATGTTTTTCAACAAGCAAATCATGTGAGCGTTTAGCAATCTCTACTTTTCGTTCTGCAGTAACGGCCATGCCTGTTTCATCGATTGTACCGACAACCAGAGCTGCACCGAATTTTTTTACTAGCGGTAAGATTGCATCAAAACGCTCTTCACCATCTTCTAAGTTAATGGAGTTAATAATGACCTTACCTTGTGAGTACGTTAAAGCTTTTTCAATAACTTTCTCGTCCGTTGAATCGATTACAAGAGGAACCTTCACTTTTTTTACAACTTCTTGAATAAATTCCTCCATGTCTTCCATTTCTTCACGGTCTGGATCTGCTAAGCAAATATCAATAACGTGAGCACCGTTTTTAACTTGAGCACGCGCAATTTCAGATGCTTCTTCAATTTTTCCTTCCGCAATCAGACGCTTGAACTTGCGAGAACCGATTACATTCGTACGTTCTCCGACAAAAAGAGGGCGCATAGAATCGTCATATACAAGTGGTTCAATACCGGTTACAGCATGGTTATGCTCGGAGCGATCAAGCGAACGAGGCGCAACCTCTTTTACCGCTTCAGCCAGTGCTTTAATATGAGCAGGCGTTGTACCACAGCATCCGCCTACAAAGTTCAGCCAGCCTTTATCAGCAAACCCTTTAATTTTTTGAGCAAGCAGCTCAGGGGATTCATGGTAATTGCCTTCTTCATCCGGAAGTCCAGCATTTGGATAACAGCTAACTGCTGAAGTGGCTAGGTCTGAAAGTGAGCGAATATGATCCGTCATAAATTCAGGGCCTGTCGCGCAGTTAAGTCCGACTGAAAGAGGCTTCATGTGTTCCAGTGATAAGTAAAAAGATTCGATATCTTGACCAGCGAGAGTTGTTCCCATAGGCTCAATTGTTCCTGAAATCATAATAGGAACTTCGGTTTTTAGTTTTTCAAACGCCGCTGTAATGCCTAGAAACGCGGCTTTTACGTTTAGCATGTCTTGACAGGTTTCGACTAAAAGTAAGTCAACGCCGCCGTCTAACAAGCCCCGAGCTTGCTCTTCGTACGATTCTACTAACTCAGGGAATGTAATGCCTCCGGTAACAGAGAGAGTTTTAGTGGTAGGACCGATAGCTCCAGCTACGAACCTAGGCCATTCGGGAGTTGAATATTTATCGCGGGCTGCACAAGCAAGCTTCACAGCTTCGATATTCAATTCATACGCCAAGTGACCTAAATCGTATTCATCAAGTACGGTAGATGTTGAGCCAAACGTATTGGTTTCAATGATGTCTGCACCTGCTGCAAAGTACTCTTCATGAATGCGCTGAATCACATGAGGCGCTGTTCGAGTCAAATATTCGTTGCAGCCTTCATATTCTTCGCCGCCGAAATCTTCAGCGGTTAAATCAGCATCTTGAATCATCGTTCCCATTGCTCCATCGATGACGAGTATTCGCTTCTTTAGTTGTTGTTCGATAAGTGAGCTCATTTATATCTTCCTTTCTGATGTAACAAGTTGCTTGTCATGAATATAGCGTGTTAGAATTTCGGTCATTTCATAGCGCATAAACGGCGTAATTAAGTAAATACCGTCAAATAACTCATATGCTGTATCAATTAAGTTTTTTGCAATCGCAAGACCTTCGACTTCACTGCGAATTCGGTCATTTCCCGTTGCATCCATGCGTTCTAGAATATCTTCGGATAATTTAATTCCAGGTACTTCATGGTGAATAAATCGAGCATTTCTTGCGCTTGTTAACGGCATGATACCGATGTATACCGGTGTTGTTAAATGTTTGGTTGCTTCGTATACCTCTTCAATTTGCTTAGTTGAATAGAGAGGCTGAGTAATGAAATAATGAGCCCCGCAGTCGATTTTCTTTTCCAAACGCTGAACGGCTCGGTCTAAGTGACGCACGTTTGGGTTAAAGGCAGCTGCGATGGAAAAATTGGTTTTTTGACCAAGCGGTTTGCCGGAATAAGATAGTCCTTCATTAAACTGAGCGATTAAACTAATCAAGTCAAATGAAGATAAATCGTAGACCGAAGTGGCGCCAGGGAAATCGCCAACTTTTGACGGATCACCGGTAATTGCAAGTACTTGATTCATTCCTAGCGTATGAAGTCCCATTAAATGAGATTGAAGTCCAATTAAATTTCGGTCGCGACAGGTAATATGAATAAGCGGTCGTGCTTTTGTTTCTTGCTGCATCAGTGTTGCCATTGCCAAGTTGCTGATGCGAGGTGAGGCAAGAGAATTATCAGCTAATGTAATAGCATCTACGCCGACTTTATCAAGTGCTTTTGCGCCTTCTAAAAATTTCGTCGGACCAAGCTGTTTAGGCGGATCTAGCTCGACGATAACCGAGCGGCGCTTCTTCACAATTTCATGCATATGAGGTTTATCCTGCTGCTCACGCTCTTGAACCGTAACGGCTGGTCTCATTTTAACGACTTTGCTTGTAATCGGAGGCAGGTCTTTTAAGGCAGATGACATTGCGCGTACGTGAGCTGGTGTTGTACCGCAGCATCCTCCAATTAAGCGAACCCCTTGTTCGCGGAATAAACGCGCGCTTTCTACAAAGTAGTCTTCATTCGTTTCATATTCCAGTTTTCCTTCCACATACGCTGGAAGGCTGGCATTAGGGTAAGCAGATAAGAAAGCACGATCAGGAAGCGGTACTTCTTCAAGAGACTGAATCATATGATAAGGACCTAAACGGCAGTTTAGCCCGACAACATCTGCTCCCAACGCTTCTAATTCTTTTAATGCATCTGCTAAAGGACGGCCATCTTGCAGTACGCCAATATCATGCAGGGAAACGTGGGTAATAATAGGCTTATCTGTTTCTTTTCTTGCCAGTGTAAGAACGGTTTTTAATTCTTCGAAATCATAGTATGTTTCAAACAAAAGGCCATCTACGCCTTCATTTAAAAGCCAAAACATTTGTTCACGAATGCTTCGCTTAACCTCTTCTAAACTAATAGCGTTTTTTTGGAAGGAACGAATTCCGCCGAGTGTACCAACCACGTAAGCCTGATCTTTTGCAGCTTGTTTTGCTAATTTTACACCAGCAACATTGATGTCTTTGACTGAATCTTCTAATCCATAACGGGCAAGTTTTTGATAATTAGCAGCGTACGTATTTGTTTGAATAACGTTTGCACCAGCTTCTACATAGGCTCTGTGAATACGAGAAACCTCTTCTGGTTTGGTGATGTTTAGTTCTTCAAAACAGCTGTCAATACCGTGTGAGTAAAGGAGGGTACCAGTGGCACCATCCCCAATTAAAATTTTAGACTTTAAATCTTCAAGTAACCCCATGTCAAAACCTCCTTAAATTGTTCCGCTTCTATTTCACGAGTGATTCGTTTTATGCAATATGCCGATAAAATAGAAAAAGTCTTCTTAAGAAGAAGACTTTTTTCGCCTTCTTATCTTCCAAGCAATAAATTGCTTGCTGGATTTAGCACCATGTCTCTAACGACTGGTTGCTGAGGTTTCAAAGGGCCAGTCCCTCCACCTCTCATGATAAGAATCAATTTTATATAATTGAAACATATTTTTTTAAATAGAAAGAATACTTATTTAATAATTTATCTGATTTTTAGAAATTATACAACAGTAAATTGTGAATTTCCAGCAAATATTGAGGGAAATTTAAAAGCTAAAGGGAAAATATCCGTATATTTTGTTTGGAAATGACTGTTATGTTAGGGGTTAAGGAGTTTTTTGTGAGAAATACAAAAAGAAAATGAAAAATAAAAAATAAACGAAAGGCACAAGCGCTGGGAGATGCGTAGATGTACACGTAAAAAGGCTCGTCTTTTTTTAATCGTTTCTACATATAGTGAACTATGAAGGGTAGAAGGGTGATGGGCATGAAAAGGTGGAAACTCACGCTGCAGGTTGCTGCTACGTATGTAGGCACCGTTGTAGGAGCCGGTTTTGCAACAGGCAAGGAAATCGTTCAATTTTTTACACAGTACGGGGAACTTGGAATGGTCGGAATTTTGGTCAGCGGCTTGTTTTTTATTTGGCTAGGTTCGAAAATGATGCTGCTTTCGCACGCAATTGGGGCTTCTTCTTATCAGCAGCTTAATACATATTTATTTGGTGATGTGCTTGGAAAAGCGGTAAACGGTGTAATGATTGTCATTTTATTTGGAGTAACTTCAGTCATGCTAGCGAGTACGGGGGCAATAGGAAAAGAACAGTTCGGGCTGTGGCCTCCTGTTGGGATGATTTTTACAATTGTTTTAACTTATATATTTATCGCAAAAGGAATTAACGGTATTTTAATGGTTAATTCTCTTGTTGTGCCGATGATGCTTTCATTTGCTTTTATCATCTTTGTGCCAAATATCAGCTATTTCTCACTGATTCAAACGAAGCCGGATTTAACGCTCGTCACGCAGTGGAAGTGGGCGGTTAGTCCCTTTTTATATATTTCCCTAAATCTAGCTTTGGCTCAGGCCGTTTTGGTTCCATTAGGAAGCTCCGTGAAAGATAGGAGCGTGATTAAAAAAGGGGCCGTAATAGGAGGATGTGTACTTACGTTTATGCTTGTTTCTACTCATCTTGCCCTTTCCAATTTGCCTTATTCATTTCAACTTGATATTCCGATGAGTGCCGTTGTTAAAAATATCTCAGCGTGGGTGAATGTTTTATTTACGGTAGTTGTGTTAGGCGAGATTTTTACTACATTGATTGGAAATGTATTTGGAATCGCTAAGCAGCTTCAGTCATTTCTTCCCCTGAATGACAAACAAGCTTTTGCGTTTATTATCTTGGCTTGCTTTATTATTGGGCAATTCGGATATGCCCAGCTTCTTGAGTTTTTGTATCCGATATTTGGCTATATTGGACTAGCTTTTGTATGGATGCTATGTATTAAAAAAGAAAAAATAAGCTAAAAGCTGGATTTTAAAGAATAGATGTGAAAAAACGAAGTTAAATGATGTGACAAGTCGATTTTACTTTGCTATAATGTAAAACAAATAAGACTATAGCAGTCGAATATATTATCCTTCGGGGTCGGGTGTAAGTCCCAACCGGCGGTGATAAAGCGTATGCTTTTAAGCCCGTGACCCGTTTTCATACGATGTATGTTAGCGGTGGATCTAGTTAAAATCTAGAGCCGACAGTAAAAGTCTGGATGGGAGAAGGATCAGGAAGCACAGTTGTTTTTTTGTGTTGAATTAATAAGGGACACGCTTGCCTTTTTTAAAGCTACCCTTGTTTTTGTACACAAAATATAACTGTTTATTTCGTATACAATTAGCGGAATTTTGCATAGATAAAACTGATTCAGCTCAGCCGACCCCTTGGACATTTGTTCAAGGGGCTTTTTTATTTTCAGTGGTTGGGGGAAAGATAAATATGAAAAAAAAGCAGCTGCTATTTCAAAACGGTATAAGAAGTTGGAATAGCGCCAAAGCAGGTGAAGAAAATGTTCACAGGTATCATTGAAGAAATTGGAAAAATAAAACGTATTCAAAAGGCCACAGAAGCAATTGTTCTTACGATTGATGCGAAGACCGTGTTAGAAGATGTGAACTTAGGGGACAGTATTTCAGTTAATGGCGTTTGTTTAACCGTAACGGCTTACTCTCAAAATGAATTTACGGTCGATGTCATGCCGGAGACGATTAAAGCAAGTACCCTTCAGCTTCTAACCGTTGGATCACGTGTTAACTTAGAGCGGGCGATGGCTGCAAATGGCCGGTTTGGAGGGCATTTCGTTAGCGGACACGTTGATGGAATTGGAACCATTGTAAGCAAAACACGTAAAGGAAATGCCTTTTATTATGAAATTCAAGTCGATCCTGAACTTCGTGAATTTATGATGTTAAAAGGATCTGTTTCCGTAGACGGAACAAGTCTTACTATTTTTGATGTCAGCAACCAATCATTTACTATTTCTCTTATTCCTCATACGGTGCTTCACACAGTCGTTGGAGACAAACAGCGAGGAGACAAGGTGAATATTGAATGCGATATGTTAGCTAAATATATGCATCAGATGATGACAAATAAGTCAACTCCTGGCGCCTCGAATCGTTCAGGTAACATGAAGGATTTATTACAGCAGCATGGTTTTACAAATTAACAGTGAGGTGAAAGAGATGTTTCATAAAGTAGAAGAAGCCATTGAAGAGTTAAAAAAGGGAAAAGTGGTTATTGTATGCGATGACGAAGATCGAGAAAACGAAGGAGATTTTATTGCATTAGCCGAAAAAACGACGCCTGAGGTTATTAACTTTATGGCTACTCATGGAAGAGGATTAATTTGTACACCTGTTAATGAAGAAATTGCGCATAAATTGAATCTTCACCCGATGGTAGCGAACAATACGGATGTACATGGAACAGCATTTACAGTAAGTATTGATCATATTTCAAGTACAACAGGTATCAGTGCATACGAACGCTCTGCTACCGTTATGGCTCTTGTAAATGAAGCGACGGTAGCAAGTGATTTTCAACGCCCAGGACATATTTTCCCATTGATTGCAAAAGATGGGGGCGTTCTGCAGCGTGCAGGTCATACAGAGGCTGCTGTTGATTTAGCAGTATTAGCAGGGGGAAAGCCTGCGGGTGTTATTTGTGAAATTATGAATGAAGATGGAACAATGGCACGCGTACCGGATTTAACAAAAATTGCAGAGCAATTTGATTTAAAAATGATTACAATAAAAGATTTGATTGCCTACCGCCGCAAACATGACCAGCTTATTAGCCGTGAAGTAGAAGTAAGCTTACCTACGGCATTTGGTGAGTTTAAAGCTGTAGGATATACAAATAAACTTGATAATAAAGAACATGTGGCTCTTATCAAAGGTGATATTGATCACAATAGCCCCGTTCTCGTTCGCGTTCACTCTGAGTGTTTGACTGGAGATGTGTTTGGTTCTGAACGCTGCGACTGCGGTCCTCAGCTTCACGCAGCTCTTACGCAAATTGAACAAGAAGGACGCGGCATTCTGCTGTATATGCGTCAAGAGGGCAGAGGTATTGGCTTACTAAATAAGCTAAGAGCATATAAGCTGCAGGAAGAAGGATACGATACCGTAGAAGCGAATGAAAAACTCGGGTTTGCTGCAGATTTACGAGAGTATGGAATTGGTGCTCAAATCTTAAAAGACCTTGGAGTCAAACAAATGAAGCTTTTAACGAATAACCCTCGTAAAATTACTGGGCTAAAAGGCTACGACCTTGAAGTGATCGAGCGAGTGCCTCTTCAAATGCCGGCAGTGGATGCCAATAAAAAATACTTAGATACAAAAGCTAAAAAATTAGGTCATTTATTACATTTATAATTTTACACTTTTTTTCGTTATAACAAATGAAGCTAATTCATGAAAAGAAATGTAAATAACTATATATTAATACTAGCAGGAGGAACAAAAGATGAATCATTTATATGAAGGAAATTTAGTAGGCACAGGATTAAAAATCGGAATCGTGGTAGGGCGTTTTAATGAATTTATTACAGGCCGTTTACTTAGTGGAGCAGAAGATGCGCTCAAACGTCACGGCGTAGCTGATGAAGACGTAGACGTGGCTTGGGTGCCGGGCGCTTATGAAATCCCATTAATCGCCAAAAAATTAGCTGAATCTAAAAAATATGATGCAGTGATTACGCTAGGAACCGTTATTCGAGGAGCTACTCCACACTTTGATTTTGTATGTAATGAAGTAGCAAAAGGCGTTGCATCTCAAAGCTTACAAACAGGCGTGCCAATTATCTTTGGTGTATTAACAACTGAAACAATTGAGCAAGCAATTGAACGTGCAGGAACAAAAGCAGGAAATAAAGGATGGGAAGCTGCAGCATCAGCTATCGAAATGGCTAACCTTTCAAAAATGATTGAAGGATAATAGACGCCATTCCAGTTTTTGTAAGTTGAAGAGTCGAAAGAGGCTGAAACAAAAGTATGTTAGTTGAAGGAAGGTCCGAACGATGAATCGTTCGGATTTTTTCATTGGCATGGTGAATGTAGGTTTCAGGTATGTAGTGGCTTCTAGCTGTAGATTAAAGGGTAAGGCAAAGGCTTCTGCGAGAAAAGCGGAAGAACTGTGACTCCGCAGAAGCGTAGGCGACGAGGAGGCTCAGCGGCCGCCCGCGGAAAGCGAAGTCTTGCACGGAAATCAACAGCGGTGTAGAAAGCGATCTATACTATCTCATGTATCCCGTTTGTTCGCCTTTAGATTGGATTGATGTAGCTATGTCTCAAGCTCTTTTGAATAGAAGCTAGCTATGTATAATTTGGCTAAAACGTCTTACTCTAAGTAATAATTAGGTCGGAAAAGGGAGACGTCTATGCCTCATTATACTGCTTTTTTTGCATTGATTATTATCAGCACAGCCGTTTTGCTTACAGTATTCATACGTAAAAAAGATAAAAAGCTAGTCGTTTTGCTTTTTTTATCATTGGAATGGCTTATGTACTAGAGTATGTTGTATTTGTGTTGTTTGAAAGTTACGATTACGATCCTGATTTTATGACCAATGAATATTTTGATAATTTGTTTGGTTCCTTAACTTCTCAAGCGTTTGCTTTTCCAATCATGGCTATGGTGGTAGCTGCTTATCAATTAAAATTCCACTATATTTTATTCATTTCAACTATGTTTATGGGGATTGAAGAATTATTTTTACACTGGGATATTTATACACATCACTGGTGGAAAACAGTTTATACAGGCGTTTTAATGACTATAGGCTTTAGCATTTCAAAGATTTGGTATGTATGGCTAACAGAACGGTATATGACATTTGTGCATTACACTACATTTGTTCTCGGGATGCTCGCCATTACTTCTACTATTATGTTTATGCTGTTAGCATATTTTCATAATAATTGGTTTTATACGGGATGGTTTGCGTCGGCTACTCATGATTCCGTAAATGCCACGATGATTTACGTTTGTATTGTTACGATTCTCCTCGTTTGGAGTGTAGCCAAAGAATTTTTTGTTGGAGCTGGAATGATTATAGCGGGGCTGCGTATAGTAGATATTTTACTGATTCACTATGGGGTTTTGCTGGTATCTATTACCACTTCACTTGTTCTTTTTACGCTTCTACAAGCGGGTGCATTCATTCTGAGCGTTATGCTTCAAAACTTTATTATGAAAAATTGTTATGGGACGAGCAAAAAAGACGTTGCGTTTCCAGCGAAGAACTACTAAGATAATACGTAACTCAAATAGTTTAGTTCAATAATATTTGAAACAAAGAAAAATGAATTGACGGTTATGCGTATTATTTGTAAGATAGGAAAGCAAATAATAGAAAGCCGAAACAGGGGAGTGAAGGATTCGTGAAAGAGTCCTTTTTTGTAGAAAAGGTACTTAATAATAATGTATTAATTGCTAAACACCTTACCTATGATGAAGTTGTGCTAATTGGGAAAGGAATAGGGTTCAATAAGAAAAAAGGCGATGAAATCGATGCAAAAGCCGTGGAGAAAATGTTTTTGTTAAAGAGTGAAGAAGAGCAAGAACAGTACAAGCAGCTTTTAGCGCAGGTGGATGAAGACGTGATTGAAATGATGAATGATATTGTAACGCACATTCAAAAGCGTGTTGACATTCCTTTGAATGAGCATATACACATTTCATTGACGGATCATATCGCGTTTGCGATAAAACGTTTTCAGCAGGGAATGGGGCTTAAAAATCCATTTTTACTTGAAACAAAAGCTTTATATCCAGAGGAATATACGATCGCATCTGAAGTGGTAGAAATTATTAGTCGCAAAATAGGCGTGCACCTTCCAGTAGGAGAGATTGGTTTTATTGCGCTTCATATCCACAGTGCGTTGACTGAAAAAAACCTGCTGGAAGTGAATCAAGACTCGCAGCTTATTCAAACGATTATTAATGTAATTGAAGAATCGCTTCATCTGCAGGTAGACAAAGAATCTGTGCACTATATGAGATTAATTCGTCATTTGCATTTTGCTATTGATCGAGTAAAAACAGGAGAAAAAATAGAAGAGCCAAAAAAAATTGCTTTGCTATTGAAAGAAGAATATCCCCTGTGTTACAATGTGTCTTGGAAAGTGATAAAAGTAATGCAGCAAGCGTTACATTTACCTGTGTATGAAGCAGAAGCAGTTTACTTAACGATGCATCTGCAGCGACTTATAACAAAAACGGATTTATAAAATCATTTCAATACGTGTTACTGATACGATCAGGCATGAGTGAGAAATGAAGCGATGTGTAATTGGATGAGTGTATCCATTTATCGTTTCTTTTTCCTCATGCCTTTTTTGTTACAAGAAAGCGCAATCATTTAAAGTCTAGGCTTCAGGACACCAGGAGATGTAATGAGTTTTCTAGTTAAAGAAAGCGTTTTATGAAAGCGTGTTAATGATTTACGTATCAAATAAATAGCTTGTTGCACACTAAATATATAAAAGGAGGTAAGCGCCATGTTTAAAAAACTTTTTGGAGTATTACAAAAAGTCGGAAAAGCGCTTATGTTACCGGTTGCGATTTTACCGGCAGCAGGGATTTTACTTGGAGTAGGGACAGCGCTTCAAAACCCTACATTGTTGGATGCAGTACCGGCCCTTGGTGCAGACTGGGTTCAATTGGTTTCAAATGTTTTGTCGCAAGCGGGTCAAATTGTATTTGACAACTTATCGCTATTGTTTGCCGTTGGTGTTGCCGTTGGTTTAGCTGGTGGTGACGGTGTAGCAGGTATTGCTGCAATCGTAGGCTACTTAATTATGAACAAAACGATGAGCACAATCTTAGTTGCTACAGGACAACTAGATCCTGACAAAATGGGTGCCAATCCAGCTTACACTAGCATCTTAGGAATTCCTACGTTAGCTACAGGTGTATTCGGGGGTATCATAGTAGGTATTTTAGCTTCATCCATGTATAATCGTTATTTCAATATTGAATTACCATCTTATTTAGGGTTCTTTGCAGGAAAACGATTTGTACCAATCATTACGGGGGTATTTTCAATTGTTTTAGGTGTTATTATGATTTTCATTTGGCCGCCAATTCAAAGCGGATTAAATGCTTTCTCTACTAACATGATCGATGCAAACCCAACTTTATCAGCTTTTGTATTTGGATTGATTGAACGTTCATTAATTCCATTTGGACTTCATCACATATTCTACTCTCCGTTCTGGTTTGAGTTTGGTGATTACGTTAATAAAGCAGGTCAACATATTCACGGTGACCAAAAGATTTTCTTTGCTCAATTAGCAGATGGCGTGCCTTTAACAGCAGGAACATTCCAAGTTGGTAAATTCCCGTTCATGATGTTCGGATTGCCAGCAGCAGCTCTTGCGATTTATCACGAAGCTCGTCCTGAAAACAAAAAATATGTAGCTGGTATCATGGGTTCAGCTGCTTTAACATCTTTCTTAACGGGTATTACAGAGCCGCTTGAGTTCTCATTCTTATTCGTAGCACCCGTACTATTTGCAATTCATGCAGTATTTGCTGGTTTATCATTTATGGTTATGCAATTATTAAATGTTAAAATCGGTATGACATTCTCAGGTGGGGTTATCGATTACGTTCTATTTGGAGTTATGCAAAACCGTACAGCATGGTGGCTAGTTATTCCAGTAGGTTTAGTTCTAGCAGTTATTTACTACTTCGGTTTCCGCTTTGCAATCCGTAAATTTAACTTAAAAACACCGGGTCGTGAAGATAAAGAAGAAGGAGAAGAAGATGTAAAAGTAGAAGCAACAGAGCTTCCAACAAATGTTTTAGCTGCACTTGGCGGTAAAGAAAACATTACACATTTAGATGCTTGTATTACGCGTTTGCGTGTATCAGTAGATGATGTAGGTAATGTTGATAAAAACCGCTTGAAAAAACTTGGAGCAGCTGGTGTTCTGGAAGTTGGTAACAATATTCAAGCTATTTTCGGTCCGAAATCTGACACGTTAAAAGGTCAAATTCAAGACATTATGAATGGCAAAACACCGGTTGTCACAAAAGAAGAGACAAAAACAATTGAAAAACCTGTTGCAACATCTGAAGTAGGAAGCGATAATGGTAATGATATTGTTTCACCGATTGAGGGAGAATTGGTACCTTTATCGGAAGTACCAGATCAGGTATTTTCACAAAAATTAATGGGTGACGGTTTTGCAATTATTCCGAAAACAGGCACAGTAGTTGCACCAGTGGACGGAAAAATAGTAAACTTATTCCCGACGAAACATGCTTTAGGTATTGAATCAACGACTGGACGTGAAATTTTAATTCACGTTGGTATTGATACAGTTAATTTAAAAGGCGAAGGTTTTGAAGCTTTAGTTGCCCAAGGCGATGAAGTGAAAAAAGGACAGCCTCTATTGAAAATTGATTTAGACTTTGTAAAAGAAAATGCGCCATCGACGATTACGCCGATCATTTTCACGAATTTACAAGCTGATGAAAAAATTGATATCTTAAAGCAGGGCCAAGTTTCTCAACAAGAAGCAAATATTATTAACATTTCAAAGTAAAAAGGAGATTGATTTAACATGGCACAAAAAACATTTACAGTAACAGCAGACTCAGGAATTCACGCACGTCCAGCAACAACTTTAGTACAAGCAGCAAGCAAATTTGATTCTGATATCAACTTAGAATTCAACGGTAAAACTGTAAACTTGAAATCAATCATGGGCGTTATGTCTTTAGGTATTCAAAAGGGCGCTACAATCACTATCTCTGCAGAAGGTTCTGACGAAGCAGATGCACTTGCTGCTCTTGAAGATACAATGAGCAAAGAAGGATTAGGCGAATAATGACAAAGGAAATTCAAGGCATTGCCGCTTCTAGCGGCATTGCTATTGCCAAAGCATTTCGTCTAGAAAATCCAGAATTAACCGTTGAAAAAAAATCAGTAACTGAAGTTGAAGCAGAAGTAGCACGTCTAGAAGCTGCGCTAGAAAAGTCAAAATCAGAACTTGAAATTATTAGAGAGCACGCTCGTAAAGAACTTGGAGATGACAAAGCAGAAATCTTTGAAGCTCACTTATTAGTTCTAAGCGATCCTGAACTTATTAATCCAATTAAAGATAAAATTACAAATGAAAATGTAAACGCTGAACATGCACTCGATGAAGTAGCGGCAATGTTTATTAATATGTTTGAGTCAATGGACAATGAATATATGAAAGAACGTGCTGCTGATATCCGTGACGTAACAAAACGTGTATTAGCTCATCTTTTAGGTGTAAACGTTTCAAATCCAAGCTTAATCTCAGAAGAAGTTGTCATTATCGCAGAAGATTTAACGCCTTCTGACACAGCACAGTTAAATCGTAAGTTCGTAAAAGGATTTACAACAGATATTGGCGGACGTACTTCTCACTCAGCAATTATGGCGCGTTCAATGGAGATCCCAGCTGTTGTAGGTACAAAAACAGTTATGGAAGACATTCAAAACGGCGTATTAGTAATTGTTGATGGTTTAGATGGCGAAGTTATCGTTGATCCAAGCGAAGAAACAGTAAAAGCTTACGAGAAAAAAGCCGCTGAATATGCAGAACAAAAAGCTGAGTGGGCTAAGCTTGTAAATGAAAAAACGGTTTCAGCTGATGATTATCACGTTGAACTTGCAGCTAATATTGGTACACCAGAAGATGTAAAAGGCGTATTAGAAAACGGCGGCGAAGGCGTTGGCCTTTATCGTACAGAATTCTTATATATGGGCCGCGAAGAGCTTCCGACGGAAGAGGAGCAGTTTACTTCTTATAAAACAGTTCTTGAACGTATGGAAGGCAAACCAGTGGTTGTTCGTACTCTTGACATTGGTGGAGACAAAGAGCTTCCTTATTTAAATCTACCAAAAGAAATGAACCCATTCTTAGGATTCCGTGCCATTCGCTTATGTCTAGAGATGCAAGACATGTTCCGTACCCAGCTTCGTGCGCTTCTACGTGCAAGCGTATACGGTAATCTGAAAATTATGTTTCCTATGATTGCTACTGTTGATGAGTTCCGTCAAGCAAAAGCTATTCTTTTAGAAGAAAAAGCTAAACTTCAACAAGAAGGCGTACAAGTTTCGGAAGACATCGAAGTAGGGATGATGGTAGAGATTCCTTCCTCAGCGGTAATCGCAGATTTATTTGCTAAAGAAGTAGATTTCTTCTCTATCGGAACAAACGATTTAATTCAATACACGCTTGCTGCTGACCGCATGAATGAGCGCGTTTCTTATTTATATCAACCGTATAACCCAGCGATTCTTCGCTTGGTGAATATGGTAATCAAAGCGGCTCACAAAGAAGGTAAGTGGGTAGGCATGTGCGGAGAGATGGCAGGAGATGAGATTGCAATTCCAATTCTTTTAGGTTTAGGCTTAGATGAATTCTCAATGAGTGCAACATCTATTCTGAAAGCTCGTTCTCAAATCCGTCAATTATCAAAAGCTGATATCGAACCGCATTTAGATACAATTCTATCAATGTCTTCTACGGAAGAAGTTATTGAGTTCGTAAAATCAACTTTTCATATTGGATAATAAAAAAGGTGTGATCATATATGATCACACCTTTTTTATCTTTTAAGCGAAAATAGTAGGCAGAAGCATATTCGCAAACAGCATTGTAAGAAGTGCTGCTACGATCATGCCAAGGCTAGAAAAAGTACCTTCAATTTTTCCAAATTCAAAAGCTCTTGCTGTACCTGTCCCATGAGAAGCTACTCCTAAAAGAAGACCTCTTGCTAGAGAAGAGTGCAGTGCGAGGAGCTTAATCAGTTTTGGAGCGACCATACATCCTACTACACCTGTTATAATCACAAACATAATGGTGATATTTGGATCTCCTCCTAGCGTCTGAGATACATTAACTGCAATAGGAATCGTAACCGATCTTGGAATCAAGCTATGAACCAGCGTTGATTGTAAATGAAACACTAATGCTAACAGCATGGAAGATATCATGGCAGCAAACGTGCCGAGCCCTACGCTTAAGCTGATTTCAACACGATGTTTTTTGAGTAAATCAAAATACTTAAACATAGGAACAGCAAAAGCAACGGTTGCTGGTCCAAGCATAAAGCTAATAGCACTGGCACCTTGCTTATAATGATCATAAGAGCCATTCGTTACTAATAAGATACCAATTAAAAGAATGGGGGCTAGTAAAATAGGGGAAACTAGCATAGACTTATATTTTTTATAGAGCACTTTTGTGCCGACATAAACGAGCAGTGTAAGCGGAAGAGCAATCCATGTGAGTAATGTCATTTTAGCGTACCTTCCTTTCTTCTTGAAATATGTTCTGCAATGATTCCCGTTATAGACATCACAATAATCGTACTGATTGTGATAATAATCACAATCTGGATTCCAAAATGCATCAATACATCTCCATAATTGATGAGTCCAACGACGGCTGGTATGAAAAATAGTAATAGTTCTCCCACTAACAGTGTTCCACCTTGTTCAACCCAGCTTAATTTAATTACTTTAAAGTACAGTAAGAAAAACAGTAAGAAAAATCCGATGATACTACCTGGCACTGGGAGGTCAAACCACTGTGAAATACTTTCTCCTATTAAAAACAGAGCCGTTAGTAATAAAATCTGTAAAATCACCATAATCAGTTTCATGATTAGCCTCCTTTATTTATGTTCTTATTCATTCATTCCTAGTTTGTTGAGACAATAATGGAGTCGTCTATGCTGAAAAGACGACTCCATCATGGGAAAAGAGAAACTATTTGGATTTTGCAAATGGGGATACAACTTGAGTAAATGAATGCTACACACTTATCTTACAAAAAAACGACTATAATATGAAATATATAATAACTATGATAACTATTCTTTTTAGTTATAGTTGAAAGAAATCTCTTTACAAATGCGTTGGTAACCTTTTCAAAAAAGAGTTTGTGAAATACAAGATCTAATTATTTAATAAAAGGCAATTAAAAAAAGAGATGGAGACATGCTTAAATCAATTCAATCTAAAGACGAACCAAGGGGATAAATGATTTAGTATGAATGACTTGTTACACCGTTGTTGATTTCCGTGCAAGACTTCGTTTTCCGCGGGCAGCCCTGAGCCTCCTCGTCGCTTCCGCTTTTCCCGCAGGAGTCTTCGCCTTGCTCTCCCATCAACAGCTAAAAGCCGCTACATATATGAAACCTACGTTCACCACCATAAAAAAATCCGAACGAGTTTGATTTTCTATTAAGAATCAAACTCATTTGGATTTTTAATTAAACTACTTTTGTCTCAGCTTTGTTAAACTGTACTTTTAATATAATCAATAAAAGCCTGTGTAGCGTAAGAGATATAGCGATCTTTTTTAACGATTAAAGCAATTTCCCATGGAATAGCATTCTCGAGATTAATTACTTTCACATGCTCCAAATCAAGTTTTTCACATAATGAATAAGGGAAAAGAGCAATGCCGAGATTAGCAGCTACCAACTCTCCAATGAAGTCCCACTGAGAGCTTTTAAAAGCAATATTAGGGGTAAATCCATTTTTTAAACATTCGTTATAGACCATTTCATGCATGGTGAAGTCTTCATGAAAGGAAATAAGCGTTTCGTCTTTTAACTCTTTTAATGAAATCGTAGAATGCTGAGCCAACGGATGAGATTTATGAACAACAAGCTGCAGTGTTTCTCGGGCTAAAGGAGTCGTAAAAAACATGTTTTCATCAACTGGAAGTAAAACTACGCCCACATCCACTTCGCCTTGTTCCACAAATTTTTGCATTCTTTTAGCGCCATATTCCACTAATTGAATATGAATCTCAGGGTATTGCTCTCGAAATGCTTTAATAATAGTAGGAAAAAACAATGTACCAATAATAGGGGGAATGCCTATTTTGATGGTTCCTCTTTTTAAATGCATTAAATCATAGAGGGAATCCGATAAATCTCGGAGAGAAGATAAAATGCTTTCTGCTTGCTCGTACACAATTATTCCTGCATCGGTAAGCTGAACTTGTTTGCCAGCGCGATCAAACAAAGGTGTGCCGAGCTCTTCTTCTAATGATTTAACCATTTTACTGAGAGAAGGTTGAGAAATATGCAGCGCTTCAGAAGCTCTTGTGAAATTTTTATGTTTAGCCACTTCTGTTAAGTAATGCAAATGGCGAACATCCATTTTGTATACCTCCGTGTTCATACATGCTAATTAATAAGATACACACATTCTACCACATTCACAATCAGCTCTATACCTTTCTTTCCTATCAAATAAAATGATCAGTAGAAGAGGTAGTGAATACGAAAGAAATTGCCAACAATATATATTTACACATTGTTTATTTTAGAAGTATAATATATAAATCAGTAGAACGGTTACATATCGATCACAGAATCAATCAATAAGGTGGTTAGAACGGTTGAGTAAAGCAGATGAAATAAGAGATATCGTTTATATTAATGGCCATGTAAATAAAAAATGCTTTATTACATATGGAATTGAATTTAAAGAGTTTTATCATTCCCTTCCTACGCCGCTTGCAAATATATTATTGTTAAAGCACGGTTTTGAAGACAGTGATTACCATTACCAAACCCATATGGACTACGTAGAAGAAGAACAAATTCATCTTTTAGCAGAGGATGATGTTTATAATTATGGTGATTTTTGTTGGATTGATTTTGAGGATGTATCTTCGTTAGATTTGTTAGAACCTCAAGATATTGCAGCGCTGCTGTATTTAGGTCATTTAAAAAAACCGCTCAATTCGCCATTTAATAATAAACTCGGTAATCAATTTGTTTATTTAGCTCATGATGATGGATTTTACAACAAAATCTATTTTCGAGACGTGTATGATATGAAGCATATTTTAAGCCGAATCATTCCGTTGAAAATGTCAGAAATTAAGCAAAAAAGATTTGTATTTAGAAGGAAGAAGTTAGAATATCCAATATTGCCGCTCGTGTTAGCAAATACGCTTCTTACTTTAACGAATGACGGTTTGTTTATTGATTTTGAACACATGGTGCAATCCCGTAGAGATATTAAAATTCCTTTGTATACAATCGGTGACTTTGACGACATGAATGAAATGTATAATGATCGGTTTGAGCACAAAGAGATGAGTAAATTGCAGGCGCATCTTGTTCTCACTCATAAAGAGCTAGAGTGGAGCATTGAAGAAGTTCAATAGTCTAAAAAGAGGTTGAGACATAACTAAATGAACCCAACCTAAAGACGAACACATGAGATACATGAGCTGGACTGCTTATTACACCGCAGTTGATTTCCGTGCAAGGCTTCGCTTTCCGCGGGCGGCCGCTGAGCCTCGTCGCTTTCGCGCCTGCGGGGTCTCATCCCTTCCGCTTTTCCCGCAGGAGTCTTCGCCTTGCCCTCCAATCAACTGCTAGAAGGAACGAAACAGATAAAACTATATTCACCATCACAAAAAAACGAACCACTAATCAGACATGTTGATTAATGGTTCGTTTTTCACTTGGGCTAAAATATTTTTGTCCCAGCCTCTTTTTGAATAGCCGTATAAAATGGATTTTTCCATTCCATTAGTACGGCGTAGTTGTGTGAATCTTCATCTTCAATATAGTTTGCTGCGAGACCAATAGGCGTTCTGCCACAGCGCATTAAAAAGGTCATAACCGGGTCGTAGAGAGTTCCGGCAGATACAAGGTTCATGTATTCAACGGGCGTGTACAAGGAAGACACTGATGCGTATCCAGGGATGCGGCACCCGCCGAGCAGCCTTTCTAACTTGTAATGAATCACAACTTCATATAAAGACTGCAAAAGCAGCTTCCCAAGCCCCATCGATCGATGCGAAGGAGTAACGCATACGTCCACTACATAAAGCGTATTACCAGAAGGGTCGTGCGTATGAATATATCCGCTTCCTGTTACTTCATCCCATGTATGAGCCTCATTTCCTTCCACTGAAACAATCGAGCTTGTGATAGACCCGCATATTGTCCCGTCTATCTCCACGCATAGCGCTCCATCCGTAAAAAGGGAAACATGGTTATTTAACTGATCTTTGCTCCATAATAATTCAGAAGGGAAAGGAGGGGGAAAACTTTCTTCTTGAATCCGAATCAACTCATCGAAGTCATTTGATGTATATGATCGTACCGTACATGTGACAGGCTTATTTTGATGAAAGACAAAGCATTGCTTTTTATACACTGCTTTTTTGCCTCCTTTAAGAAAAAATTTTCAGATAATTAAGTATACCATATGGAAAAAAGAAATTATTTCATATTTATTGAAGAATTTGACGAGAACGTGATAAAGTTAAAAAGATTCGAACTATTAGACGAGGTGAAAGAAATGGATGTTGAATTAAAAGGAAAAACAGCGCTTGTATTTGCTGCCAGCCAAGGGCTTGGCAAAGCGATTGCTGCCAGGCTCGCAGAAGAAGGCGCAAACGTTATGATTGCAAGTCGTTCAGAAGAGAAACTAATCCAAGTAGCGGAAGAGATTTCATATCTTGGAAGCGGACAAGTGTTACATAAAACGGCAGATGTCACGAAAACTCAAGACATTCAAGATGTTATTCAATATACAGTAGATACGTTTGGAACCATTGATATTTTAATTAATAATACAGGAGGTCCTAAAGCAGGGAACTTCCTTTCGTTAACAGATGATGATTGGAAGCATGCATTTGAGTTAAATCTCCTCAGCTATATTCGTATCATTCGTGAGGTAGTGCCCGTTATGAAAAAGAGCGGAGGACGTATTGTGAATATTGCTTCTTCTTCCATTAAAGAGCCAATTGCTGGACTTATTCTGTCAAACACCTTCCGTGCAGGAATCGTGGGGCTTACCAAAACACTTGCTTCAGAACTAGCAGAGGACGGTATCTTAATTAACACGGTTGCGCCAGGAAGAATTGCAACAGACCGAGTGAAAGAGCTAGATACCATTCGTGCTGAAAAACTGGGAGTAGACGTTTCAGAAATTGAAGAAGAGATGAGAAACCAAATTCCTCTTAAACGCTACGGTCAGCCTGAAGAGTTTGCTAAAGCCGTTGCTTTCTTTGTCTCGGGAGCGAATTCATATATGACAGGCCAGTCATTTCTAATCGACGGAGGCATGGTGAAATCCATTTAGTTACATAGAAAAACCCTGCAGCCGCAGGGTTTTTTGTTAAATCCAAGTTGTAACTTGATCCAATGGTAAACGATCGCTAGCGTGTGCTTCTTTAGCCGATTTTCCAACTGAGATAAGCATAACTGGAATGTATCGATCCTCAATTTTAAATTCTTCTACAAATTTTTGAGCGTTAAATCCGCCCATTGAGCAAGTGTCTAATCCTTTTGCTTTTGCTGCAAGCATGAATGTCATAGACGCAAGAGAAGCATTCGTAAACGCTGCATCGCGGGCAAAAGCACCGTTTTTATAAGCGCCGTTAATTTGTCCTGACAAAATATTTTTTACGTCTTCTGTCATGTGACCTGCTTCGACTAGTGGATTGTACACGTCATCTACATTTTTATTGGCTTCTAAATCACCTAAGACAGCTACTACAGCGCCTGCTTCTGTAATTTGTTTTTGGTTATAAGCAATTGGAAGTAGACGTTCTTTCGCATCTTGGTCTGTAATAACAACGAAATGCCAGTGCTGTAAGTTCCAAGCTGATGGTGACTTCACTGTTGCTTCTAAAAGTTCCGTTAATTCTTCTTTGGTTAATTTAGCTGAAGAGTCATATTCTCGAATCGATGTACGTTCATTTACCACGTCAAAAAAATCTTTTGTCATAATAAAAACCTCCGTTAAAAGTATGTATTTCTTTAGTGAATCGATGCACATTTTATAATGATACACTATTGAAGTCAATTTATATGCTTCTAGTATACCCGCTCTTATGTGCTGTCACTCACAAAAAAATGCATACACTTCTTCTCATCGGCTTAACGTGATTGACGAGAGGTAAGATAAGCTTCAATTCGATCACAGGCTTCACGCAGCGTGTTCATGGAATACGCATACGACAGGCGTACATATCCTTCACCGTGGGAAGAAAAAGCGCTGCCGGGTACTAGTGCAACACCCGCTTCTTTTACTAACTCCAGGGCAAAATCAAATGAATTACTGTGGAAGTTCTGAATAGAAGGGAAAATATAAAAAGCACCCGTCGGCTTTTCTACGTCAAATCCCATGTTTACTAGTCGGTCATAAACATAATTCAGTCTTTGTTCGTATTCTTTTTTCATATCTACCGCATCATTTTTGCCTGCTGTCAGTGCCTCGAGTGCAGCTGCTTGAGAGACAGAAGAAGCACAGCTCACGTTGTATTGATGAACTTTTAAAATATGTTTGGCTAAATAAGAAGGAGCAAATAAAAGGCCAATTCGCCAGCCTGTCATGGAATGAGACTTTGATACTCCGTTAATAACAATTGTTTTCTCTCTCATAGATGAAATGGAGGCAATGGACTGATGTTTTTTATCAAAAACGAGCTCGCTGTATATTTCATCAGATAGTACAAAAATATTTTTATCGCTTAAAAGAGCAGCAATTTCTTCTAATTCTTGCTGTGACAACGTCACGCCTGTAGGATTAGACGGATAAGGTAAGATGACGCATCTTGTTTTAGACGTCAAATGTTGTTGGATTAAATCCGCTGTTAGTCGAAATCCTGTTTCGGTTGTATCAATATGTACAGGTTTAGCGCCGTTTAATCGGATAAGCGGTTCGTATCCTGGGTAAACAGGTCCAGGTAAAATAACTTCGGAGTCTTCTTCTAAAATGGTGCGAAGAGCAATATCAATTGCTTGACTAGCTCCAATGGTCACAATCACTTCATCAGCTGGGTTATAGTGCAAGTCATATTTTTCTTTGACAAATTGAGCTGCTGCCTCGCGCAGTTCTATCGTTCCAGCATTGTGGGTATAAGAAGTTTGGTTATCATCAATTGCAGATTTTGCCGCTTCTTTTACATGCTGTGGTGTTAAGAAGTCAGGTTGTCCAATTGTGAGGGATAAAACATCTTGATATTGTGAGACCATATTATAAAATGTACGTATTCCTGATAATTCAATTTCTTTGACACGTTTATTGATTAAGTGCTCCATAGTTTCAAATCCTTCCGCGTATTTTCAACTCATTTTATCACAATGAAAATAGGTAAAAAACCACTATTTGCGCATTTTGCAAATAGTGGTTTTAAGTTAGGTATTATACAGCTTATTATAAGCAGTTGTTAGTTCATAAAATTGTTCTTCATCTCTGTTATCTAACACATCGTCGATAAGAGATTTCAAATGCTGTTTATTAAAGTTTGTACTCATCGTCGTTAAAATACGATCAGCTTCTTTCGCGTAATAGTGTTGGTAAGGTGTGTACTGAGATGAGTGAGGATAGTGATTCATATTTTTTCGATAAGAACTCATAACATAAACCTCCTTTTTAAAAATAAAACGCAGCTTCTATTACTTGAAATGTACCCTTTCTATATAGTTGTTAACCCTGTTTTTTAGCTGCGAATGTGCTAAGGTATGTGTTAGGAAATCAGAGGTTCCTCGCTTCACGTTCAATTCTAGATTCAAAATAATAAGCGCATAAAAAGACCTGCATATATATGCAGGTCTTGTATATTAGTCAGTGTGTATTTGGCCTTCACGCCAATAAACGGGGGAAACGTAGCCAAAATCAACTTCATGATCGTCCAATGTTACAACGCAGTGATCAGAGCCTTCTTGTTCTTTAATATCTTGATATACAGCTTCTTCTACGTTTTCAATAATGGTCATTTCATTATCGTCATTAAAAAGAATGACGGAGCCTTTCATATTACGAACACCTTCTTTTAAGATTATTCATTCACTTTGTGTAGTATAAACCGTTTTGGCTGTAGAGTCCACAGCTATCTTCGATTTCTTGTAAAAAATTTGTGAACAGGCTTTTAGGAATGAATAAGAAACCCTCTAAATAAAAGAGTAACCGACTTGTCTATTCTTTCTTGAAGGGTAGCAGAGTCGGGTTGGTTGGTACACCAGTAGAGAAGTGTGCCAAAAAAATTAAGTATAGCAATAGAAGCCATTTCTTCGGCAGGGATATCGACTATAAGTTCACCACTGTCTTGTCCTGTTTGAAAAACTTTTGTAAAATGAGCACGCATTTTTTCAATTTGAAGAATTTCAGATTGTTGAAAGGAACTGTTGGTAATAGCAATATGAAACCAAGAACGGATTAGGTGAGGGTTCGCTTCTTCGTTTGATTGTGCTAGTAATAAAAACAGTTGTTTAACAATAGAAGCAGTTGATTCTTCTGTTTGAAGGAGCTGTTCTAATTTATAGGAGATACGGTTTGTAAAATTAATTCCAAGGTAGTGAAGAACTTCTTCTTTTGTTTTGAAGTAATTAAAAAATGTACCCTTTGCTACACCCGCTTCATGGGTAATTTGAGACACAGTCGTTTTTTGATATCCCTGCTGTTGGAATAAAGAGATAGCGGCTTTTTGGATGCGTTTTTTTGTTTCTTCTTTTTGTAATCCTCTGTTCATAAATTACACCTCGTTTTAATAGGAGTAGTCGTTTGACTCAAGTTCATAAGCTAGTATAGAGAAGTAGAGTAGAGCAAGTAAAAAACTGAGCAGAGGATGAGACGAAAGGGATCGACGCTCATGTTTTTATATAGTATATAATATTCTGTCAATTCGTAAAACAATATTTTATGTATATATTTTAGGGAAAAAGGATAACAAAATAAGAAAATTTTTCTTTACGGATATAAGAGGCGGCCACTATAATGGGAAATATGGACTATTAGATAAGCAGGTGAGATGAGAGGAGTAAGTATATGAATCGAGATAAAGGAATTTTGTTGGAAAGTGGTACAAACGAACTGGAAATTGTCGAATTTGAGATAGGAAATGTTTGGTTTGGCATCAATGTAGTAAAAGTTAGAGAGATTATTAATCCCGTATCTATTACACCTGTTCCAAATGCGCATTCTTACATAGAAGGTATTATAGAGCTAAGAGGGGAAGTACTTCCTGTTGTTGACATAGCAAAAGCGTTAAAAATGGAACCTTCAAATACGCCGGAAAAAGATAAGTTAATTGTTACAGAGTTCAATCAGCAAAAAATTGTCTTTCATACCCATGCAGTGACGCAAATTCACCGTATTTCTTGGAAAGAAATTGAGAAGCCTTCAGATTTGTATCAAGGTTTGGAAACGCAGATTACTGGAGTGGTAAAATTAAACGGTCAAATGATTCTGCTGTTAGACTTTGAAAAGTTGATTTCTGACGTGAACCCTGATGCGGGTATTAATCAGTCAAAAATAAAAAAGCTAGGGGCTAGGGAACGCTCTAATAAAAAGATTGTCGTGGCTGAAGACTCGCCGCTGCTGCGCCGAATGATTGAAGATACTCTTGCACAAGCAGGTTATGAGAACACGGAATTTTTTGAGAACGGTGAGGAAGCGTGGAACTATCTAAGCTCGGTGATCGATGAAGGTGTGGAAATCAGTGATCAAGTCCAGCTGCTTATTACAGATATAGAAATGCCGCAAATGGATGGGCATCATTTAACTAAAAAAGTGAAAGAAAATCCTCAGCTTTCTATACTTCCAGTCATTATCTTCTCTTCTCTTATCACAGAAGATTTACGTCACAAGGGAAAGATGGTAGGAGCGGAAGGACAAGTAAGTAAGCCGGAAATCGGAGAGCTTGTTGAGTTAATCGATCTCTATATTTTGTAGGATCACAAAAAAGTGCCTGAAAGCAGATTGCTCCACTTCAGGCACTTTTTTAAAAATAACTTTTACCCAGCGGTTTAAACACAGGTGCTTGCCGTTTTCTTGGAGTCGAAACAGGGCTTTTAGCCGGCTGTACGAGATGACCCGTATATTTAGATAATAAGCGCTTCGCATAAGATAATGACATAGTCGTTTTGGGATTTCGATACTGATGGTTTAAATGGCCGAGGTGTGATAACTCTTTGAAGTCTTCTTTCTTTGGAGGCATATGGAAAAAGTAGTCTCCAACTGATACAAGTACATCTGATTTTTGTTGACTTTTACCAGGGTTTGGCGAAAAGTGAAGTCCTTCTTTTTTGGCTTTTCCTTCTAAAATTAGTTGATCTAATGCAATTTTCTTTAACGTATATAACTGCTTAGGATCAGGAGCAGCTTTTGCGTGACGATTTACAGTGAAAATAGCTTGTGCAATCTCAGATACAGACGGGGTCAAAGAGCCTTGTCCATTTGCTTGAGACATACGTTCACTCCCTTTCTATCATATCAGCTGTTCAACCCATAAGGTGAAAGCTGATACGTTCATTATAGCGTGTCTTGTCCCATTTGAAAATAATTACACGAAGAAGTATTTTGGTAATTAATGAAATTTCCTATGTATAGGGTTTGTTTTGTTACGCTTCCTTATACAAGTAAAGTGGAACAGCACGCCATACTTTCTATTTTAAAAAAAATGCTGCTCGCACAGTTAAACAATCATTGATTAGTAAATCCCGAACTATTGAGCCATTCGTCGAGAAGGTCGAATATAAACACCAGTCCCATTTGGCACAATTTGAGCTAGCTCATTTACTTGGGCATTATACATGCGAATGCATCCTTTGGATACGGCTTTTCCAATAGAACTTGGATCATTTGTTCCGTGAATGCCGTATGACTTTTTAGACAAGCTTAGCCACATTGTACCAAAAGGCCCCCCGGGGTTTGGCTCCCGGTTAACGATAACAAAGTCTCCAGTAGGGGTTGCGCTCAGCATTTTTCCTGCTGCAATGGGATAGACTTTTTGTATGATATTATTTCTTCGTAATTCAAGCTGCTTTTCAGCAATAAACACGTGGATCGTGTAAGGAATGAGCTCTTTATCAGGGAGGTTTGGAATGATGATTACTTGCCCAGGCTTCAGCGTACTATGGCTTACAAAAGGATTAGCCATCCACAGGTCTTCAACCGGAACCCGGTAGTCACCTGAAACGCTTTGCCAGGTTTCACCGTGCTTTACTATATATCTCATTAACTTCGCTCCTTTGATATATGACTATGTTGTAACAGTATACGATTGAAAAAAGTAAAAGTGACTTTTGTGAGCATAAAGTTATTTTGAAAAAGGTGTTGAAATTACATTGACTTATAAGCATGGACTGATTGATATAGGTTCAAATACGATACGCCTTGTTATTTATGAATACAAAAAAGGCAGAGGGTTTAAGCAAATTGAAAACGTGAAAGTAGCTGCACGGCTTCGAAATTATTTAAGTAAAGAAGGAGTGTTAACGGCTAAAGGAATATATACCTTGCTTGATACGCTTAAAACGTTTGGAGTTATTACCAAGCATCAGCAGCTGCCGCACGTTACCTGTGTGGCCACAGCTACCATCCGTCAAGCGGCTAATGCAAAAGAAGTTCTAGCGCTTGTAAAAAAAGAAACGGGCTTTTCTATTCAACTATTGTCTGAATATGAAGAAGCGTATTACGGCTTTGTTGCCGTTATTCATTCCACTTCGATCGAAGAAGCCATTACAATTGACATTGGTGGGGGAAGTACGGAAGTTACGTATTTTCGCAATCGAGAGTTAGTGCAGTACCACAGCTTTCCGTTCGGTGCCTTATCTCTGCGTCTGAAGTTCGTCAAAGGCAATATTCCCACTGCAGAAGAAAAAGTAAAAATCCGCGATTTCGTGATCCGGCATTTCCATACTGTCCCGTGGCTTTTAAATCGCCAAGTTCCGATTGTAGCAATTGGAGGAAGTGCAAGAAGTATGGTGCAAGTGCATCAAGGTTTTATCCACTATCCTCTCGCCGGGCTGCATCAATATGAAATGAATTTAGCTGATATATTGCATGTGAAATCTGCTATAGGCTCATTGTCTTATCACAATCTTCAAAAGCTAGACCGCTTGTCAAAGGATCGTGTGGATACAATTTTGCCAGCGATTGAAGTATTTCAATCATTATATGAAACAGTCAACGCGACTCGTTTCATCTTAAGTCGCAAAGGCTTAAGAGAAGGGGTGTTATTTAAGGAGGCTTCTGATGCTAATATCCAGCCAATGTACCCCGATGTCATACAGCAAAGTTTTCAAGAAATAATGGAAGAGTTTGAAGTAAGTAAAGATTATGTCAAACAGCTTACGCGCACAGCTATTATGATGTTTCAGCACCTTAGGGAGCAGGGACCGGTTGATTTAAAAGAGGATGACTTAGCGCTTCTTATAAAAGCTGCGCAAGTGTATGATATAGGAAAGTATATTAATGCGGAATCAAGCAGCCAGCATACGTTTTATGTGCTTGCTAATCGTACAATCGATGGAATTTCACATAGAGAACGTTTAAAGCTGGCACTTGTTTCTTCATATAAAGGGAAGTCTTCTTTTAGGCAATATGTTGCTCCTTTTAAAAAGTGGTTAACAAAAGAAGAACAAAAAAAGTCCAGCTGCTCGGTGCAGTTTTAAAAATAGCTGACGGTTTACATGCAACAAAGCGAAATGTTGTTCAACATATTGACATGAAAAGCGATGAAAACACAGTTACGATTAAACTATTATGTACAAAAACCTTTCGTCCTGAACAATATCAGGCTGAAAAACAGAAAAAGCATCTAGAAAAAGTAGTGAAAAAAAATATTGTTCTTGAATTTACTAAGCTTTAGAATAACGCTGGATCGGTTAGAATATTCAGTATAGCTAACTAGATTAAATCCATTATCCTGGAAGGTGAGGCTAATGTTAGAAAGTAATCGCACTTATAAGCAAACCATACAAGTGGCTGATTCAGCTTATTACAATAATCGTGAATTGAGCTGGCTGGCTTTTAACAAGCGGGTGCTGGAAGAAGCAGTAGATACGAAAAACCCTTTGCTTGAGCGGTTTGAATTTCTAGGAATTTTCAGTTCAAATCTGGATGAGTTTTTTATGATTCGGGTAGCCGGATTAAAAGATCAAGTGAAAGCTGGATTTAGCAAACCTGAAAACAAAGCAGGCTTAACTCCTAAACAGCAGCTATTTTCTATCTCCAAACAAAACCACGATCTAGTCAAGCAGCAGTATGATACGTATATTCATACACTTCTTCCCGAATTACAGAAATACGGCGTGGAAATCATTACGGTTGAAAAGCTGGAGAAATCAAATCTAGATAAGCTTGAACAGTATTTTGACGAGCAAATCTTTCCCGTATTAACTCCTATGGCTATTGATACCTACCGGCCGTTTCCTATGTTGATGAATAAAAGCTTGAACTTAGCAGTCGTCCTTTCAGAAAATTTAAATGACGAGCAGCAAATTGCCGAGATAAAAGAAAGGCTAGCTATCGTTCAAGTACCTTCGATGCTAACGCGCTACATTGAAATAGCCACGTCAGATTCTACCCGTCTATTTGTATTGCTAGAGGATGTAATTGCCTATTTTATTAAAAAGTTGTTTAAGGGATACCGCGTTTCTTCCGTTTCTCAATTTCGAATTACCCGCAACGCAGATATGACTATTCACGAAGAAGACGCTCAAGATTTACTAAAAGAAATTGAAGAAGAGTTACAGAAGCGAAAATGGGGAGCGGCTGTTCGGCTTGAGATTAAGAGTCCATATGATCAGGGTGTACTAGCGCATTTAAAGTCAGTACTTGAAATTGACGATGAAGATGTGTATGAGATCGAAGGACAGCTGGATTTAACCAGTTTATTTTCGTTTTATAAATTACTTAAATCTACGCATGAAGAGTTGGCTGAAAAAGCCTTTATTCCTAAGCTTACAACAGAGTTACACCCGGATCAAAATGTTTTCGACCAAATGATTCAAAGAGATATTTTGCTTCACCATCCTTATGAATCGTTTAAGCCGGTACTTGATTTTGTTAACGGTGCAGCAGACGATGAAAATGTGCTTGCTATTAAGCAAACGGTATACAGGGTAAGCGGAGATTCTCCCGTTATTAAAGCATTAAAGCGAGCGGCTGCAAAAGGTAAACAAGTGACGGTACTAGTTGAACTAAAAGCGAGGTTTGATGAAGAGAATAATGTGCAATGGGCTAAAGAGCTAGAGCGGGCAGGGTGCCACGTGATATATGGAATGACTCATTTAAAAACGCATGGTAAAATTACGCTCGTGGTGAGAAGAGAAGGAGAGCATATTAAACGGTTTGTTCATCTTGGTACTGGGAATTACAACGATGCGACGGCAAAGATCTATACGGATATAAGTCTTTTTACTGTCAACCGAAACATCGGGATAGATGCGGCCAATTTTTTTAATTACTTAAGTGGCTATACGCAAAAACCAGTATATCATCATTTATCCGTTGCACCATTTGATATAAGAAATGATTTTTTGCATCTCATTGATCAGGAAATCCATTATCACAGACGGTATGGCAATGGAAGAATCATTGGGAAAATGAACTCATTGACGGATAAAATTTTAATTATGAAGCTATATGAAGCTTCTATAGCTGGTGTGACAATCGAACTCATTGTTAGAGGAGCGTGCTGCTTGCGCCCTCAAATTCAAGGCGTTAGCGAGAATATAAGAGTAAGAAGCATTGTCGGACGATTTTTAGAGCATAGCCGAATCTATTATTTTCATCATAATAAACAGGAAAAGTTTTTCTTTTCATCTGCAGATATGATGACAAGAAATATGGTGAAACGAGTAGAAATTTTATTTCCTATCTTGGATACACATTTGAAAAAAAAAGTGTGGAAGTGGCTTGAAGTTATGCTTGCTGATAATGTAAAAGCACGAGAACAAGATCAAGAAGGGAATTATCATTACGTCATAAAAAAAGAACATGAGCTCTCTATTAATAGTCAAGAGATCTTTTGTCAATATGCTCTTTGCGACGATCAAGAATAACATAAAAAAAGCCGAGTGCTCGGCTTTTTAGTCATGTTATTATCTAGGAATGGGACCAACAGGACCGTATCCAGGTCCGTAGTATGTGTTATAAACAGGAGCACCGCCTCCATAGCCGGCACCAGGGTAGCCTCCTCCAGGAAATCCACCGCCGTAAAACGGAACTGAATAAGGATAAGGTGGTGGACAGCACCCAGGTCTGCCTCCAAAACCGCCAACAGCTAGTCCGCCAAGCAGCCCACCAGCTAAGCCAGCAACAAAAGGAAATCCAAAAAAGCGCTCGTCACCATTTGGAATATTACGATATCCTGTATAGGGATATTGATAGTACATAATTTAACCTCCTTGTCAGTTGTCTTTGTAGTGTATGGCTGAACGGAAGCTTTTGAGCCTGGTTTATTTCTTTAAGACTAGAATTAGGCGGTCATGATCAGCTAAAAAAAGACAATCAACATAAAAACGCCCTGTAAGGGCGTTTTTATGTTGATTGCAAGGTGAAAAGCGTAATTTCAGGCGTAGCTAAAAAACGAAAAGGAATGCGAGTGGTTCCTAAGCCTCTATTCACATAAAGCTTCATTTTAGAATCTCCAACTTCGTACATTCCTTCTGGATATACCGTCCCAAAGGGCGGTGTAATCAAAGGACCGTAAAAAGGAATTTGAATTTGGCCTCCATGACTATGGCCGGAGAGCTGAAGATCCACTGGAAAAGGAGCTGCTTTGACAGCAACGTCAGGTTCATGAATCATAGCAATAGAAAAAATATCCGGCTGTAATTGTCCTAGCGTTCCTTCATATTGTGGATTCCCAAGCATAATATCATCGAGTCCACAAATATGAATGTAGCTTTTATCAGGCATGGACACTGTGTCAACTTCATTTACTAGAAGTCTAAATCCTGCGTCTTCAATGGCTTGTTTATAGATATTTGTTCCATATCCTCCATGATCATGATTACCATATATGGCATATTTTCCAAGAGGAGCCTGAAGCCTCTGTAAAATTGGAGGAATTCTTTCTGGATGCGGGTATTCATTAGGTACATCCATTAAATCTCCGGTAAATAATATGATATTGGGCTTCAAGTTATTTATGGTCACCATAAGCTGTTCTAGTTGTAATAAATCGTAAGAGAGTCCAAGGTGAATATCACTAAATTGTAAAATTTTTATTCCGTTAAAGCTTTTCGGAATATTTTTAGAAGTAATTGTATGACGAACAATTTGCAGACGTCTAGGCTCAATATATTTGGCATATGTATACCCAAAAGACGTGGTGAGCAAAGACCCTAACGAAATAGACGCTAGTCCTTTCAAAAAAGATCGTCTTGTATACGTCTTTTTCATGCAAAATCAACCTATTCCTTATAGTTTTCAAGTTTTCATTATAGCATTGTTTTTTTTATCATCACAACGAGAAGTCTGCTTTTAAGTTAAATAGATAAAAGTTTCACTTTATTCAGAAAAAATAGTAAAATGATAGGTGTAAAACACTTATGTTTTGGGGAGGAAGATAAATTGAAGAACAAGGTCGTAATTGTTACTGGCGGTTCAAGTGGAATGGGAAAATATATGGCGAAGCGATTTGCAGAACAAGGTGCTCATGTGGTAATCACAGGTAGATCAGCCGATCGATTACAAGAGACAGAAAATGAAATTAAAACGTTTGATGGACAGGTACTTTCAGTGGTAATGGATGTACGCAACCCAGAAGATGTGGAACGAATGGTTCAAGAAACGGACAAGGCATTTGGACAAATTGATTTTTTAGTTAATAACGCTGCAGGCAATTTTATATGTGCAGCTGAAGACTTATCCATTAACGGATGGAACAGCGTAATTAATATCGTATTAAATGGTACATTTTATTGCAGTTCTGCAGTAGGGAAATATTGGATCGATAAAGGTACAAAAGGGGCCATTACAAACATTGTGGCTACATATGCCTGGAACGCAGGAGCAGGTGTTATTCATTCAGCTTGTGCCAAGTCAGGAGTTTTAACCATGACGCGCACGCTCGCAGTAGAGTGGGGGAAGAAATATGGTATACGGGTAAATGCGATTGCACCGGGGCCAATCGAGCGAACAGGAGGAGCCGATAAATTATTTGAGTCAGAAAAAATGAAAGCGTGTACATTGAATTCTGTACCATTAGGACGCCTTGGAACTCCTGAGGAAATAGCAGGATTAGCCAGTTTCTTATTCTCCGATGAAGCGTCTTATATCAATGGGGAATGCATCACAATGGACGGGGGACAGTGGCTAAATCAGCATCCTTTTTAAGTTTGGATACGCACTAAAAAGTACAAAGCAAACCGAGAAGGGCTAGCAAAATTATGCTATTCGTATTATACTAACGTAAAGTGAACAAGGAGAGGGGAGAGTTGAGTGGACCCGTTAGATGTATTAACAAACATAGAGAAAACTCTTCCGTATTATCAAGCAATTTTTAGTGCAGATGGACATAGAGTAATTGGCTATGAAGTGTTGGCGAGGTTTCAAAATGAAGGGGAAATTGAAAGTCTCGGCCCATTCTTTCATGATGATGCGATTCCGGATGAATATCGCATAGAAGTTGATTATGCTGTTTTAACACAAGCGCTCGAGCATATGTTGACCCAGGAAGAACAATTTTTAATTTTTATTAATCAGAACCCTAATTTATTAATGAACGATCATGGAGAATCTTTGCTAGAATTATTGCAACTTTTCGAAAATAAAGGATTATCTCTTGATCGAATTGTTCTCGAAATTACCGAACACAATTTTAGTGGAGATTTGGAATCACTTCAACACTTACTAAAGTATTATCAAACATATGGTATTAAGATTGCAATTGATAATATAGGAAAAGAAAGTAGTAATCTAGACAGGATTGGGTTGCTTTCACCAGATATCTTAAAAGTAGATTTACATATTCTAAGACAAACGGACATGGCGCAGTCGTATCAAGACGTATTGTATTCTTTATCTCTGTTAGCAAGAAAAATGGGTGCTACGCTTCTATACGAAGATATAGAAGCCTCCTATCAGCTGCAATATGCATGGAGAAACGGAGGCAGGTATTTTCAAGGTTATTATTTACATAAGCCGGCTGCTGAACTTGTCGATCCGAACATCTTAAAGGATAAACTAAAGGAACGTTTTGAAATGTATATCGCTCACGAAAAGAAAAAGCTGCTTGCTGTTTACCAGCTGACAGAACGCTTTCAAGATAAAATGCAGCAGGTAATGACAAAGTGCAGAAAGCTAGAAACGTATGACGATATGCTGCCTGTTATTGCAGAAGAACTATCCAACGTGTGTTTTCGCCTTTACATCTGCGATGAAAATGGATTTCAAAAGTCTTCTAACTATGTAAAGAAAAACGAGGATTGGATTCTTGAACCTGAATATGTAAAGAAAAATTGGAGCTGGCGCCCATATTTTCTTGAGAATATTATTCGAATGAGCTATGAAAAAAAAGGCATATTATCAGATTTGTATAATGATATTGAAACAGGTGAGAATATCCGAACTTTTTCATATCCGATTGATAATATGCACTATATATTCCTTGATATTTCATATTCTTTTTTATACGAAAGAGACGTTTTGTAGAGAATAAATAAGTTGAAGTTAAACCGGCAACCAGCAAAAGCGGTTGCCGGTTTTTTATGTTTTTTTAGAGGAGAACGACAGTCGGTTATAGAGATATGCATAGGCAGAGAAAATTTCGGAATTCTAATAAAAAAGAAGTTAAGGAGCTGATTTAATTTGAAGAAAATATGCTTACTTGTCTTTTTGCTGATTGTCTTGTACTCAGGAAAATCTGTTCATGCAGAAGTATCAGGAGAGATTAGGCATGAAATCTTTATAAATTTGCAGGACGCTTATCAGGCTCAGCTAAGAGCTGCGTCTGCCCATACTAATCAAGACGCTGTTCGTGAGCTGAAATTGTTTTTAGATGATGAGTATGCATCTGTGTTTTTTAATGAGGCTCTCTTACAAAAAGCTCAAGGGTATGTCGGAGAGGGACCTGAATATTTAACACATTACATCCCTTTCTTTTCTTTCGATGAACACACGAAGGTAGCTCTTCATTCCGACCAAAACAAAGCTTATGTCTATCAATTTTTTCCGGCTGTGCATAATGAACGGGTAAGATACCAAGATCATTACGAAATAATCACGTTAGTAAAAAAACAGGGGAAATGGAAAGTGCAAAAGTTTATATATAGTAAGTAACACTCAAAATAGCCGAGGAAAGCTTATTTTGAGTGTTTCTGTTACCCGATGTTAAGAAGCTTCTCAAGCGCTTGAAGGTCAAATCCTCTGATAATTTCCTGGTCAACACGAATGGTCGGCGTGGAATAAGACTCTAACTCAGTAGTCATTCGCTTTCGAGCAGAAGCATCTTTAGATACGTCAAATTCTTTATAGGAAACGTGATGGTGCTGTAAAAACTGTTTAACAATTTCGCAAGGTGGGCAAGCTGGTTGTGTGTACAACTCTATAGATCTCAATGAAAGCACCTCCCTATATTAAAATGAATGGTGTTAAAGTAGAATGAAGTTTTGTATGATACATAGTATATCGCTATGTTATTATAATAAAAAACGACATATATCGCTATAATAAGGCATTTTCTTATGAAAAATCACGTAAAGTACTTGTGTTTTTTTAGTATGTGGCATATAGTGAAATGGTGTCTTTTAAGTATTAGTTTAGATAAAGTATTTATTTGAATTGATATTGTAGAAAAGTCGAATGCGTAATGATGTAATAGGTGAAAGGAGAGATTATATGTCACAATTACAAGGTATTTTAACTCGTCTTGTGAATCTCCGTGAGCAAGCAAGTGGAAGTGAAGCGCCACAACGCTTCTTCGAAGTAGAGGGAAAAAGAATTTGCAGCGTGAAATATCATGCAAAAACTGAAACATACGAACTTGAAGTATATCAAGATGGTGAAAAGCCAGCCGTTTATCAATTTGATAACGTTGATATGATTGCAATTGAAATTTTTGAACTTATTCATTAAGGGATAAAGCAAAACGAATGCCGCAAAGGATTTTATACTTTGCGGCATTTTTTTGTTACTGCGTATGGAGTTTTTGCGGTGGCTTCTGCCCTATTTTCTCGAGAAATATCGACAAAGTGATAGAGGATTTTCTGATAAATAGAAGGAACGGGTCGAATGCTGTAAAAAAAATAAAATAAAAAATTCAGATAATTATGAACTTTCGTTGACACTTGTTTTAAAAAAATCTAGACTTAACATATAAGGGAGAACATCGAGTGTGTCTGCTTCTATTCCCTCTTAAAGGTTCGCATTTACGTAAGCAAGCTATTTTCATTTTGTAGCTTGTTCTTTTTCTCTTTACACACGTGGAAGTTATGAGAAATGGAAGGAGAATGTATAAATGATTGATATTGATCACAATCAGTTAAATCAAATTGAACTTCGAGATTTGCTTGTCACTTCTGATAAAGTTGCTCATGTTCAAGTGGGAAATAATTTAGAACATGCTTTGCTTGTGTTAACAAAGACTGGCTATACGTCCATTCCCGTATTAAATCCAAGGTTTCAGCTACAGGGGTTCGTGAGCATGACGCTTATTTTAGATTCGATTTTAGGATTAAAACGCATTGAATTCGAACGATTAGAAACCATGAAAGTAGAAGAAGTTATGAATCAAAATGTTCCTCGTGTCTCCATGAAAAAATCCGTATTAAAAGTCATAAATGCCATGATTAACCATCCTTTTTTGTGCGTAGAGAATGAAGATGGCATTTTTGAAGGGATTTTAACACGAAGAAATTTGTTAAAGTCATTAAGAAGGCAGTCCATCATTCTCCCGAAGGAGTCATTTCAATAATTTTTTTAAGAAATCGTGTTTCAGCCTATCTTTCTCCGTTTTTTTCTTATATGATAAAGGTAAAATGAAAGTAAAAAGAGGCTTGAAAGGAATAACTGAATGCAATTAATAGAATGTCGAATGCTCGTTGTATTAGCTCAAGAATTAAATATGAGAAAAGCTGCAGAGAGATTATTTGTATCGCAACCAGCTTTATCACAGAGGCTGCAAACCATTGAAAAAGCATGGGATACACAAATCTTCATTCGTTCGCAAAAAGGACTGTCATTAACGCCTGCTGGAGAAAAGATTGTTCAATTTGCAAAAGAAGTGGTAGAAAAAGAAGATCGGGTTCGTGAGGACTTGCATCATTTAGATAATGAAGTATATGGTACACTCAAATTAGCGGTGGCTTCGATTATTGGACAGCACTGGCTGCCGGCGGTGTTAAAACGCTATATGGATCGTTACCCACATGCTAAAATCTCTCTTGTAACCGGCTGGAGCAGTGAAATGCTTCGCTATCTGTACGAAGATGAGGTACATATTGGAATCATACGCGGAAATCCGGATTGGAAAGGTGTCAAAGAACATTTGTTTACAGATCCTCTTTACCTAGTTGATTCAGAAATTGAAAGGGCAGCGGAAGTAGTAAATACTCATCGACCATTTATTCAATTTAAAAGTGACTCAACGTATTATCAAGAAATTTTAGAATGGTGGCATCGAGAGTTTCATACTACACCGAAGCGTACGATTGTAGTGGATCAGATTGAGACGTGTAAGCAAATGGCTTTAAATGGTCTTGGCTTCGCTATTTTACCATCGATTGCTATTAAAGAAGCTGGAAGCCATATTCACCGGACGCCGCTTCTGAAAGCAAATGGAGAGCCAATTACGCGAGACACTTCTTTAGTTGGATATGAATCAGCGTTTAAACTGAAGCAAGTTCGAGCATTCGTTGATATTGTACGTGAATATGTAAGAGAAACGGTCTAAAGCGAGCTCAGATGCTCGCTTTTTTTATTTGCAATCGTTATCTTTTTATTAAAACGATAATGATGCTTGTCATTGTGAAAGCATTTTGTTACATTAAATGAGACATTGCTTACTTAGGAGGAATACATAATGAAAATGATGGATGCTAATGAGATTATCTCATTTATTCAAAACAGCACAAAATCAACACCGGTAAAAGTTTACGTAAAAGGTGAAGTAGAAGGAATTGACTTTGGTTCATCTTCTAAAACATTCGTAACGGGCAACACAGGTGTAGTATTTGGTGAATGGAAAGAAATCAAAGCTGCTATTGAAGCAAACGAAGGAAAAATTGAAGACTACGTAATTGAAAACGATCGCCGCAACTCTGCGATTCCTTTATTAGATATGAAAGGAATTAAAGCTCGTATTGAGCCAGGCGCTATTATTCGCGATCAAGTTGAAATCGGCGACAACGCTGTTATTATGATGGGTGCATCTATTAACATCGGCTCTGTGATCGGTGAAGGAACAATGATCGACATGAACGTAGTACTTGGTGGTCGTGCAACAGTAGGTAAAAACTGTCACATCGGCGCAGGTTCTGTATTAGCTGGTGTTATTGAGCCACCTTCTGCAAAACCAGTTGTAGTAGAAGATGATGTAGTAATCGGTGCTAATGCTGTTGTTCTTGAAGGTGTAACAGTAGGTAAAGGTGCCGTAGTTGCTGCAGGTGCAATTGTGGTAGAAGATGTAGCTCCTTACACAGTAGTAGCAGGTACGCCGGCTCGCGTTATTAAAGAAATTGACGAAAAAACAAAGTCTAAAACAGAAATCAAGCAAGAATTGCGTCAATTAAACGAAGAATAAGAAAAACGATCAGTTTGCGCTTTTTCTTTGCTGAATTAATAGGTTTTAGCGATTGGGATACTGAATCCTTAAACGTATCATATGGACAAGTTGGAAGCGTGGGCAACCACGCTTTCTTCTTTATTTCGTGAGGAGGACATACACATGGCTGAAAATGAATTTGTGAAAATAAGAAGAGAGCTACATAAAATTCCTGAATTAGGGTTTCAAGAGGTGAAAACACAGCGTTTTTTGCTTGATTATATTAACACTCTTCCGCAAGAGCGCTTAGAAGTAAAGACGTGGAAAACAGGAATCTTTGTCAAAGTACATGGTACAAATCCAACTAAAACAATAGGCTACCGAGCAGATATTGACGGTCTTCCTATCACGGAAGAAACGAATTATTCTTTTCAATCACAGCATGAAGGACTCATGCATGCCTGTGGACATGATATGCATATGGCCATTGGGTTAGGCGTACTGACTTACTTTGCTCAGCATGAAATCAAAGATAATGTACTGTTCATCTTTCAACCTGCAGAAGAAGGTCCAGGAGGAGCACAGCCAATGCTCCAAAGCGACATCATGAAAGAATGGCTTCCAGATTTCATCTTCGCCCTTCACGTAGCGCCTGAATATCCGGTTGGGTCGATTGCGCTGAAGGAAGGGTTACTATTTGCTAACACGTCTGAGCTATTTATCGATTTAAAAGGAAAAGGCGGGCATGCTGCTTATCCACATACAACAAATGATATGGTAGTTGCTGCATGTCAGCTCGTTTCACAGCTTCAAACTATTGTTGCTCGCAACGTTGATCCGCTAGACAGCGCTGTAATTACAGTAGGGAAAATTCAAGGCGGGACGGTTCAAAATATTATTGCGGAGCGAGCTCGCATAGAAGGAACCATTCGCACGCTATCTCCTGAATCAATGACGCGTGTTAAAGAACGAATTGAAGCGATTGTTAAAGGAGTAGAAGTAGGATATCAGTGTGAAACAGCCATTGATTATGGTTGTATGTATCATCAAGTATATAATCACCATAAAGTCACGCGAGAGTTCATGGAATTTGCCAAAGCGCAAACGGACGTGGATGTCATTGAGTGCAAAGAAGCAATGACAGGAGAAGATTTTGGCTATATGCTAAAAGATATTCCTGGATTTATGTTTTGGCTTGGCGTTCAGTCTGAATATGGGCTTCATCATGCCAAGCTGCAGCCTAACGAAGGCGCAATAGATATTGCGATTTCACTTATTACAAAATATTTTGAACATAAAGGCAATCAATAAATCGTATAATCATTTTTCCTTATGGCTAAATTAATACCATGAGGAGGTGGGCAACGATGGCACGAATTGGTGTAGAATACGGTTTAACAGATGTACAGGCTGCACTTCAGCAGCTCGGACATGAAGTGGTACAATTACGCAACGAAAGTGATGCACAAGGGTGCGATTGCTGTGTTGTAACAGGACAGGATTCAAACGTAATGGGGATTTCTGATGCAGTAACGCAAGGCTCAGTTATTACAGCTAGCGGATTAACGGCAGAAGAAATTTGTCAGCAAGTAGGCAACAAGGTACAGGGATAAAAGAAAGCCGAAGGAATAAATCCTTCGGCTATTTTTTATGCATGCTGAGGCTGCTTGGCATCTTCAGGCTGCTTTTTATCAATATTTACTTGATGAGGGAACGGAATATCAATACCGTTTGCGTCAAACGCTTCTTTAAACTCTTTGCGAAGCTGACGTTCAATCCCCCACTGTTCACCGTTTTTAGCTTTGCCAACTACACGAAGCACAACGTCTGATGCGCCTAGACCTTGAACTCCTATCACGTTTGGTCCTTCTACAATGTTTTCATTTGTTGCAGCAACGCGCTCGCATACTTTTTCTAGTACGGAAATAGCTTTGTCAATATCATCATCATACGAAATGCCAATATCAATTAACGCGCGCATATTGCCTCGGGAATGATTGCTTAAGCTTGTAATTTCACGGTTAGGCACATAGTGCAGAGTTCCATCAAATCCGCGAATTTGAGTAGTACGAAGACCTACTGATTCGACAATTCCTGAAAAACTTCCGGTTGTTACATAGTCGTCAACATCAAGCTGTTTTTCAAGAAGTAAAAAGAAACCTGTTACAACGTCGCTAACCAGTCCTTGAGCACCGAACCCGATTGCTAGACCCACAACTCCGGCACCAGCTAATAGAGCTGTGGCATGGATATTTACTGCTTCAAGCAGCATAACGACAAAAATAAAAATAAGTACATATGAAAACACATTAACGGTTAAACTTTTGAGTGTGAGCATACGTCCGCGCGTAGCATTTTCGCGCTCACTCATTTTTTCAAAGGAACGTTCAATAACTTTTTTACCAATTGCTCGTACAAGTAAAAATACAATGGTAATGGCAATGAGTTTTAACACAATAACTCCAGCATTGGTAAGAAGCTGTTCCCAGTTGATGTCTTGCATCTTAAACATTAGTTGTTCATCCTTCCTATGTTCTGTTTCAATATTAATAAGTGGGAATTTATTCTGCGGAAAAGATTTTGTAAGAGTATGAGCACATTTGTTTATTCCCGATATTAGACATGCTAAACTGAGAAGGTAAATAAATGCAACCCTTTTATAGCATTTTTTTGCTGAAGTCAGAGTTTAATTTGCCCTAAAGGCGGGCATAACAACTATGTTACCATTATAAGATGTTGTTTAAATTCATTCTTAATTAATATTGACTAAAAAAACAATATCCATTATAATGAAAACCGTTATAACAGTACATAAGTGAGAATGTTTTATACATTTTCTCATTTAATAATTATTTGGAGGGATCATGTATGCCAGAACGTATGGTAGGTAAACAAGCTCCACGCTTTGAAATGGAAGCTGTATTATCAAACAAAGAATTCGGTAAAGTTAGCTTAGAAGAAAATATTAAAAATGACAAATGGACAGTATTATTCTTCTATCCAATGGACTTTACATTTGTATGTCCAACAGAAATCACTGCACTTTCTGACCGTTATGATGAGTTTGAAGATCTTGACGCAGAAGTAATCGGTGTTTCTACAGACACAATCCATACACACTTAGCTTGGATCAACACTGATCGTAAAGATAATGGTTTAGGTGATCTTAAATATCCATTAGCAGCTGATACAAATCACGTTGTTTCTCGTGAGTACGGCGTTTTAATTGAAGAAGAAGGTGTAGCACTTCGCGGTTTATTCATCATCAGCCCAGAAGGCGAATTACAATATTCAGTTGTAAACCACAACAATATTGGCCGTGACGTTGATGAAACTTTACGTGTTCTTCAAGCGTTACAAACTGGCGGACTTTGCCCAGCTAACTGGAAACCAGGTCAAGCTACTTTAAACGCGTAAGCACAACGTTTAAAAGGTCTAACGTCCACGTTAGGCCTTTTTTTCATCGGATAATAAAGAACATATAGTCAATAATAGTGAAAATAAGGGAGGCTTTTATTCATGAAATTACGTCAGCCAATGCCTGAGTTAACGGGCGCTACAGAATGGTTAAACGGAGAGGTTACAAAAGAGCAGCTAATCGGCGAAAAGCCAACGCTTATTCATTTTTGGTCAGTGAGCTGTCATTTATGTAAAGAAGCAATGCCTCAAGTAAATGAATTTCGCGACCAGTACAAAGATCAATTAAACGTAGTAGCAGTTCACATGCCACGCTCTGAAGATGATTTAGACTTATCAAAAATTAAAGAAGTAGCAGCAGAACATGATATTACGCAGCCAATTTTTGTAGACAGTGAGCATAAATTAACGGATGCATTTGAAAATCAATATGTACCGGCATATTATGTATTTGACAAAACAGGTCAGCTACGCCACTTCCAAGCTGGTGGAAGCGGTATGAAAATGCTTGAAAAGCGCGTGAATCGTGTATTAGGCGAGAACGACTAAATACAGGCAGTTGTAACAGGTGAAAAGCATTCGATGCTTAGTAGAACTTGCATCGAATGTTTTTCTTTTTTGTGTGTAGGAAGTAACTGATAAAGGAAATATAAAAATGTGGATTTTTTCTTGTGAGTTTACACCATACTAACACTAACAACATGATACGAAACTTACTATAGGAGGTAATTTACATATGAAATTAGGCATGATTGGCTTAGGGAAAATGGGAGCAAACTTAGTATTGAATTTACTAGATCATAATCATTCTGTGGTAGCATTCGATGTGAACAACGAAGCCGTACAGAAAGTATCAGAAAAGGGAGCAGAAGGAGCTTCTTCCATTAAAGAATTAGTGAGCAAATTAGAAAAACCACGCATTGCTTGGGTAATGGTTCCGGCTGGGGAGCTCACAGAAAAAGTAATTTCTGAGCTCCAAGAACTACTTGAAGAAGGAGATATGATTATTGAAGGCGGTAATTCCAAGTATAAAGATTCTGTACGACGTGCTGCAGCTTCTGCTGAAAAAGGAATTCACTACTTTGATGTCGGAACAAGCGGCGGAATGGAAGGTGCCCGAAACGGCGCTTGTATGATGATCGGGGGAGATAAAGAAGCATTTGCTACAATCGAACCTATTTTCCGCGACATTAACGTAGAAAACGGCTATCTCTATTCAGGTGTAGCAGGAAGCGGCCACTTCTTGAAAATGGTTCATAACGGAATTGAGTACGGTATGATGCAAGCAATTGCTGAAGGTTTTGATGTGTTAGAGAAAAGTGAATTTGACTATGACTATGAAGCTGTAGCCCGCGTATGGAATAATGGCTCTGTTATTCGCTCATGGTTAATCGAATTAATGGAACGTGCATTTTCAAAAGATGCAAAACTTGACAGTATTAAAGGAGTTATGCATTCTTCCGGTGAAGGAAAATGGACGGTTGAATCAGCTTTAGATTTACAAGTGCCAACGCCAGTTATTGCTCTATCGTTAATGATGCGCTACCGCTCACTTGAAGACGATACGTTTACAGGTAAAGTAGTTGCCGCTCTTCGCAATGAGTTCGGCGGACATGCAGTAGAAAAACAATAAAAAAAGAGGCTGGAACAAACGTATTTTAGACGAATTGAAAAAAGAACCATTGATCAACATGGGGACTGCACCCTGTTTGTGAGACAGGAATCAAAGCACCTTTTAAACAACCATTTGCCGGTATTGTACTGGTGACTGGTTGTTTAGTTTCGTTTGAATACGGGCATTGTTGTAATAGGTAATATAGTTTTCGACGATTTGTTCGACGATGGTGGTCGTCGTATATGTTAACTCGTCGAGGTAGAACGTTTCAGACTTTAGCGAGGAATGAAACGATTCAATGGAGGCATTATCTGCGGGTGTCCCTTTACGGGACATACTCATAGTAATGCCTCTTTCTTTGATTTTTTGTTGATAGAGATGCGATGTGTACACAGAGCCTTGGTCACTATGCAACGTACATCCTTTAGGTAAAGAAGGAAGTTGGCTTAACGTATCTAAGACAAATTCTACGTTTTGATAATCACCAATCGAATACGCAATGATTTCCCCATTAAATAAATCTTGAATACTTGAAAGATACAACTGTTTAGGTCCAAAAGGCAAGTAGGTTATATCAGTTACTAATTTCTGAAGAGGACGATCAGCTTGAAACTCACGATTTAATACATTCTCTGCAACCTGATAAGGTTGCCCTGTTTGCTTTCGTTTTTTTCGTTTTACGCGACATTGCCAACCGTATTTCTGCATGACACGTTGTACAAATTTATGGTTAATCTTCATCGTTCGATTGAGTAATGCTGTAATTTTTCGATAGCCATATCGGAACTTGTGTTTACGACACTGCTTACCAATCTGTTGTTCCATCCATTTCTTTTTCTTTGTCCGTTCTGATTGTTCCTGTTGCCTCCAGCGATAATAAGTCGATCGAGGGATATCAAGGTACTGACAGATTTGATAGACTGGTATCTTATCTTTTAACTCTTCCACTACGTTCACTACGATTTCTGGGACCACTTCCTCTCCAATTCCTTGTACTTTTTTAAGACCTCAATCTGTTGTGTTAAATACCGGTTTTCTGCTTTCAATTTGGATATTTCGTCTTTAAAGCCAGGTCCCTTTCCATATGAGTATTGCTTGCCTACAGGCTGTTCAAATCGATGCATTTCTCCATTTTTATACCATCTCATCCACCTTTTTAATTGGGTGTAACTGCGAATATTTAATTGGGAAAGCACTTCTTTGACAGGTACACCAGCTAATCTCATCTCAATAGCTTTTATCTTTACCTCTGCTGGATAACTAACTCTTGTCCCCATAGAAAAAACACCTCCAAGTGATTGTTAGGTAGTATATACCCGTTTTTTAACTTAAAGGTGTTTTTTATTTGTCTCACTCTATAGGGTCAGTCCCATGTTTGATTAGTGGTTCTTTTTTTTGTTATGGTGAATAGTTTCGTCTGTGTAGATCTTTCTAGCAGTTCAACTAATGTATTCCATTTGTTCGTCTTTAGATGGGATTCATTTAGTTATATCCCAGCCTCTTGTTTATGACTATTTACCTTTTTTTGAAAAAATATCTAAAAATTATGGTAATTTATTTCGGGAACCGATATATTTAAATATGTGTGCCGCATTTTAGCTAAAGGAAGGACGGGGTATATGGAAACGTTTAAAAAACTAAAAGATTTTTATCTGCCGTACCGAATGTACTTTTTTTATTCTGCTATTTGCTTGTTGTTTGTAACCTCCATCACTGTGATTTACCCTATTGTGTTGCAATATACGATTGACCATATTGTGTTAGGAAAACAATATCAGCTTGTCGATAATGTAGCATTTATTTTTATTGGGCTGATGATTGTCAAAGGAATCTTTACATATATTCAGCAATATTACGGCGACTTATTTGGAATTAAGTCCGTGTATACTCTTCGCAATAAACTTTACCGCAAACTTCAGTATTTACCGTTTTCTTACTATGACAATGCTAAAACAGGGGACTTGATGTCCAGGCTGACAGCTGATGTAGAAGGATTTCGTTTTTTTCTATCTTTTGGCTTCTCAGAATTAATTCGCTTCGTTATTTTACTTACTGCCAGCTTTTCCGTTATGTTCTATTACTCTATTTCACTCACTCTTGTCACAATCTGCCTGCTGCCTTTTTTGGGGGTAGCTGTTTATCGTTTTGATAAACGCGTTCATCCAGCGTTTCGCTTAATTCGCCAATCGTTTGGGGAACTTAATACAAATGTTCAAGAAAATATAAGCGGCATACAAACGGTCAAGTCATTATCAAGAGAGAAATTTCAAACCTCTAAATTTAACGACTCCAATGGAGTTTATAAAAATCGAAACATTGAAACCGCGAATGTTTGGGCAACTTATTTCCCTTTAATGGAGTTTATAGGAAACTTATCTATTGTTGGTCTCCTTGCGTACGGAGGAGCGCTTGTTATGAACGGAAGCGTACGTCCGGGTGAGCTTGTTGCTTTCTTTAGCTTAACCTCTTATTTAATGTGGCCTATCATGAATCTAGGGTTTGTTATCAATATGTTTTCACAGTCTAAAGCTTCAGGTGAAAGGCTGCTAGAAATTTTAGAAGAAGAAGAAAAAGTCCATGAGCATGCCGGAAGTTTCTCTATTAATGGAACGGTCGAGTTTCAACATGTTAGCTTATCCTATCCAAACGAAGAAAAAAGTCGCTTGAGAACATATCATTTTCTGCTTCTAAAGGAAAAGTAGTAGGTTTAATCGGAGCAACTGGAGCAGGCAAAACAAGCTTAACACAGCTGCTTACGAGGTTTTACGAACCCACTTCAGGACAAATCTTAGTTAACCATCGTCCGATTAAAGAGTATCCAATCTCTGTTCTTCGGAAAGAGATTGGCTTTGTACTTCAAGAAACATTTTTGTTCTCAAGCAGCATAGGGACCAATATCTCCTATGGCGTACCGGGGATTTCTAGAGAAGATATTGTTGATGCTGCAAAACGAGCGCAGGCACATGACTTTATTATGGAGCTTCCAGATGGATATGACACGATGCTGGGAGAGAGAGGACTGGGGTTATCAGGCGGACAAAAGCAGCGCATTGCGATTGCACGAGCGCTTATCTTAAACCCTAGCATCTTAGTATTAGATGATGCGACGAGTGCCGTTGATATGAAAACAGAAAGAGAAATTCAATTGGCTTTAAAAGAAGTGATGAAAAATCGTACTACGTTTATTATCGCACACCGTCTTTCTTCTTTGCGACACGCCGATGAAATTTTGGTCTTACATGAAGGTCAAATAAAAGAGCGAGGAAGCCATAAAACGCTCATTCAAAAGCAAGGGATTTATAAAAATATTTATGACATTCAATATGAAAGCAATACGTCGGTGATGAACGTATAACAAGGGAGGAATAGAATGGAAGCCGAAAAAAATAAAGTTGTGCGAGAGCGCTTTTATTATCAAACAGATCAAATCATTGATAAGATGTTTAACTGGAAGCAAATGGCCCGCTTGTTTCATTATCTTCATCCATATCGAAAAAACTTGCTTCCTTTCTCGTTTCTTATGGTCATTATCACGACGGTCATTAGACTCGCTATTCCTATTTTGATAGGTGTCTACACGCTTGATCACGCTGTAAAAGATAAGAATAGCACGCTGCTCATGCAGTTAGTTTTCATAATCTTTAGCTTGTATGTCCTATCTTATATTTCGAATGTCTTTCGAATTAAATGGATGAACCAACTCGGACAGCATGTTATATATGATTTAAGAAAACATTTATTTACGCATGTTCAAGGGCTGTCGCACCGGTTTTTTGATACGCGTTCAGGAGGCTCTATTCTTGTAAGGATTATGAATGATATTAACTCTCTTCAAGATCTATTTACCAACGGGGTAGTTAACCTGTTTATGGACCTCTTATTGTTAGTTGGGATTGTAGTTATATTATTTTCTCTCAGTCCTGCTTTGACATGTGCTGTTTTAGTCATTTTACCGATTATGTTCTTGATTTCCACAAAGCTGAGAAGAAGAATTCGTCGGTCGTGGCAAGTTGTTCGTATGAAGCAGTCAGTATTAAATTCACATTTAAATGAGAGTATTCAAGGCATCCGCGTCACTCAATCATTTGCTCAAGAACAAGAAAATATGCTGTTTTTTGAGCGCATAAACAGTGAAAATTACGAGAGCTGGAGGCAAGCTACTCGAAAAAATGCCATGTTTCGACCGTTTGTAGAACTCACAAATGCTGTCGGAACGGCTATTTTAATTTGGTTCGGGGCCGTACTTATTCAAGATGAACGGCTAACAATTGGTATTTTTGTATCATTTGCTTTTTATCTTGGAATGTTTTGGGAACCGATTTCTCGTTTAGGGCAAGTGTATAATCAATTATTAATGGGAATGGCTTCATCCGAGCGTATTTTTGAATTTCTAGATGAAAAACCTCTCGTCGCAGATTTGGAAACCGCTACGTCTTTAGAGGATATGAAGGGAAAAGTCGAGTTCAAGCACGTCTCATTTTCTTATGATGGGAAGCGGAAAGCTCTCAACAACGTATCAATTGAAATAAAAGAAGGCCAGACGGTTGCTTTAGTGGGGCATACTGGATCTGGAAAAACGTCCATTGCTAATTTAATCACCCGTTTTTATGATGTGAACGAAGGGCAGATTTTAATTGATAATATGCCTATTCAAGATATTACGTTAGCGAGTTTAAGAGCGCAAATTAGTATTGTGCTGCAAGAAACCTTTATCTTTTCAGGAACCATTATGGAAAACATTCGGTTTGGAAAACCGGATGCTACCGATGATGAAGTGATTAAGGCCGCAGAAGCGGTAGGGGCTGCAGATTTTATAAAGCGTCTGAAAAAAGGTTATGATACGGAAGTAGAAGAACGAGGAAACGTCTTATCCGTGGGAGAGCGTCAACTGATTTCATTTGCTCGAACGCTGTTGGCTGATCCTCGTATTATCATTTTAGATGAAGCGACAGCAAGCATCGATACAGAAACAGAAGTGAAGATTCAACAGGCGCTTAAAACGCTGTTAAAAAACAGAACTGCCATCATGATTGCTCATCGGTTATCTACTATACGAGAGGCAGATAACATCATTGTATTAGATCACGGAAGCATTATTGAAACAGGGAATCACGGGGAACTAATGCAGCAAAAAGGCGTATATTATTACCTTGTTCAAACCCATGCTACAGCTTAAAAAACAGAGGGAGCTAATCCTTCTGTTTTTCTATGAGAGTGAGAAATAGTAAAGAGATATAAGTGTTAACGGGAAAATGAGGTTGATGCAAAAGAATTGTGGTAAAATAACCTTAGTTCAGATTTTTTCCTGTACATAATGGAGGAATTCAAATGAAAAAAGAATTTGCAGTCATCGGATTAGGTAGATTTGGAGGAAGTATTTGTAAAACATTAAGCGATCAAGGAATGGAAGTTCTGGCGATTGATATTGATGAAGAAAAGGTAAATGAGTATGCTAACGTTGCTTCGCATGCAGTAGTAGGCGATTCAATGGATGAAGGGGTTCTAAAAAGTTTAGGAATTCGTAATTTTGATCATGTTATCGTAGCTATTGGTGACAATATTCAGGCAAGTATTTTGACGACCCTTATTTTAAAAGAGCTGGGCGTTGAAAAAATAACGGTAAAAGCGCAAAATGATTATCATGCCAAAGTATTATCAAAAATTGGCGCCAATTTTATCGTGCATCCCGAACGAGATATGGGACGAAGGATTGCCAATAACATGATTTCAAACAGCGTGCTAGATTATTTAGAGCTATCTGAAGAGCACAGCATTGTCGAATTAGTAGCGAGCAAAAGAATGGCTGGCAATACGCTGATTGAGTTAGACATTCGTGCGAAATATGGCATTAACATTGTAGCCATTAAGCGTGATCGAGATATCATCGTTTCTCCTCAGGCGTCCGAAACGATTCAAGAAGGGGACGTGTTGATTGTTATTGGAGCAGATGCAGATATCAACCGCTTCGAAAATAAATTTGCCAGTGCTTAATAAAAAAAGAGCAGATGCAATTGCATCCGCTCTTTTTCTTTTATTAAACTTCCATAATGATTGGTAAAATCATTGGACGGCGCTTTGTTTTTTCGTAAAGGAATGGAGCCAATGTGTCTGTGATTTCATTTTTAATCTCAGACCATTGTGACGTACGACGTTCCATCACTTTGTTCAAGTGTTTTGTAATGAGGGACTGTGCATCATTAATTAAGTCGCCAGATTCGCGCATATAAACAAAACCACGAGAGATAATGTCTGGACCAGCAGCGATCTTGAAGTCTTTCATATTGATGCTTACAACCACAATAACAAGACCTTCTTCAGATAAAATGCGGCGGTCACGAAGTACGATATTTCCAATGTCACCAATTCCGCTTCCGTCAATATATACAGAGCCTGAAGGGATTTTGCCGGCTACTGAAGCTTCGCTGTCACTTAAGGCTAGCACCTCTCCATTATCCATAATGAAGCAGTTTTCTTCAGGAACTCCACAGTCTGTTGCAAGTTTGATGTGCATTTTCTGCATGCGATACTCACCGTGAATTGGCATAAAGTATTTTGGTTTCATCAAACGAAGCATTAATTTTTGCTCTTCCTGTCCGCCGTGTCCAGAAGTATGGATATCGTTTAGCGCACCGTGAATAACCTCTGCTCCTGCACGGAATAGCATATCAATTGTTTTACTAACACTTACTGTATTTCCTGGAATAGGTGAAGATGAGAATACAACCGTATCTCCAGGGATAATTTGAATTTGGCGATGAGTACCGTTTGCAATTCTAGATAGCGCTGCCATCGGTTCACCTTGGCTGCCTGTACATAAAATAGTCACGCGGTTAGCTGGAATTCGGTTAATTTGAGAAGGCTCAATGAACGTATCTTTTGGACATGAAATATATCCAAGCTGTTGGCCAATCTCAATAGCTGCTTCCATACTGCGTCCGAATACAGCAACTTTACGGTTATGCAATACGGCTGCTTCCACTACTTGCTGTAAGCGGTGAATATTTGAAGCAAACGTTGCAAAAATAATACGGCCGTCTACTTTACGGAAAATGTCATGAATGCTGTCACCTACGCGGCGCTCAGACATCGTAAAGTTAGGAATTTCACTGTTTGTACTGTCTGAAAGCAAGCATAGAACGCCTTCTTTACCGATTTCAGCCATTTTTGTTAAGTTAGCCGGTTCGCCCACTGGTGTAAAATCAAACTTGAAATCTCCTGTATGTACGATTTGTCCGTTTGGTGTTTTTACCACAATTCCGTAAGAATCAGGAATACTGTGAGTTGTGCGGAAGAACGTTACCGATGTTTTACGGAATTTAATTACGTCATCTTCAGTAATTTCATGAAGCTGAGCTGTACGAAGCAACCCATGCTCGTCTAATTTGTTGCGAAGAAGCCCAAGGGCTAATTTCCCTGCATAAATAGGAATGTTTAATTCTCTTAATAAGTAAGGAATTCCGCCGATGTGATCTTCATGACCATGTGTAACGAAAAGGCCACGGATTTTATCTGCATTTTTTACTAAATAACTGTAGTCAGGAATAACGTAGTCAATTCCTAAAAGCTCATCTTCAGGGAATTTAATTCCTGCATCAATAAGAATAATTTCATCTTGAAACTGTACGGCATACGTATTTTTACCGATTTCGCCTAGTCCACCCAGGGCGAAAACTGCCGTTTGATTATTTTTTACAAATTTCATTTTCATCATATCTCCAATACTTTAAAATCTTCATGCTGTTGTTCATATTCTAGATAGTCTCCAGTCACTGCTTGAACAAACTCAATATTAATTGAACGCGCTTTTAACTTTTTACGAACGTCACGCTCAGAATCTGCGTTCACATACACTGTTTTTGTATTTTCACGTACAGCTACTTCACTCATTTTTTCTTGAAAATAAACTTTAAAAATCATAACAAAAATCTCTCCTTAATTCCGAAATTCAAATAACTTATTTTATTATATTATAAAATGTGTATGTATTTCATGTATTTTCTAAAGAAACTTGCTTTCACTACATTTTAGTCATCTAAATATAACAAGTCAATTAATTATAGAATAATATTAATAGGAAACGGATACAAGACTATATTTTCCGGGCGTATAAAAAATAAGGGCTATTCCATTGTACGATGCAGACACACACTCTGCAAATTTTACAACAGAAAGCCCTGAAAAAATCGATTATGCCATCGTTTTTTTACGCAATAATTCATTCCAGCGTTTTAGCAGCCTTTTTCGAAAATCTTTTAACATGATTTTTCAGCTCCTTTGTTTTTTTGCGATACCTGCCTGTCTCTCTCTGTACTTTTATTATATGATGAAAAGGGAGAGGTTTCTCGTGGTTAAATATGGAGAAAATGTAAATAGGACCGTCCATTTATAGAGAAACCAGCGCTTGTTTGATATAATTGGAAAGGCTTAACAAAGAGATAAAAAATTATAAAAAATAAGGTGATAAACGTGGAACGAAAGATTATTTTTTTTGATATTGATGGAACGTTATTGGATCATGATAAAAAACTGCCTGCTTCTACAAAAAAAGCTGTCCAGCTGTTAAAAGAGCAGGGGCATGAAGTGGCAATTGCAACTGGAAGGGCTCCTTTTATGTTCAAAGATCTGCGTGAAGAGTTGGATATTCAAACATATATTAGCTTTAATGGTCAGTACATTGTTTTAAATGGAGAAGTTCTTTACAAAAACCCGTTAAATAAAGAAGAGCTTCAAGATTTAACGGCTTTTGCTGTTGAGCATGACCACCCTGTCGTATACATGGATCATGAAGATATGAAATCAAACATTGAGTTTCATGACTATATCGAATCCAGCATCAGCACGCTGAAAATTGGATTTACCCACCCTCACCACGATCCTACTTATTTCGAAGGGCGTGAAATTTATCAATCCCTCTTATTCTGTACAGCGGGAGAAGAAGCTCCTTATGAAGAAAAATTTAAGAAATTTGACTTTATTCGCTGGCATGAATTTTCAACTGATGTTCTGCCAAAAGGTGGATCAAAAGCGCGAGGAATTAAGACCATGATTGAAAAGCTTGGCTTTGACAAAAAAGATGTATATGCATTCGGAGACGGCTTAAACGATATCGAAATGCTGGAATTTGTCGGAAATGGCGTAGCGATGGGAAATGCGGAAGAAGTCGTGAAAGAAGTTGCTAATCTTGTTACAAAAGATGTAGCAGAAGATGGTATTCTCCACGGATTAGAGCTAGTAGGATTATTAAAGTAAGAAAAACGCGAGCTCTAGCTCGCGTTTTTTAGCGTTCATATGGAAAAGCATTTTCAGGTTCTTGAAATGGATTTTCTTTATTAATGTAATCATAAAACATAATTCCGTCTAAATGATCAATTTCGTGCTGAAATACAACAGCAGGAAGGCCTTTCAAACGGATTTTCACTTCTTCGCCTTCAAGCGTTGTGCCTTTTACTGTGATACGTGCATATCGAGGAACAAATCCTGGGATATCTTGATCGACAGACAAGCAGCCTTCACCGCCTGTAAGGTATGTCTTTTCAACTGAGTGGCTAATGATCTTAGGGTTAAATAATGCATAGCTGTATAGCTTGCCTTTTTCATCCGTAACGTGTACCCCAATCATTCGTTTTGATACATTAATTTGAGGAGCGGCAAGCCCGATACCAGATCGCAGTCCATATTTAGCAGCAATTTCAGGATCTTGGCTGTTTTTTACATATTCTAATAAGCTATGTAAAATCTTTTTGTCTTCTTCAGAAGCAGGTAACGGTACTTCTTTTGCTACTTCTCGCAGCGTTGGGTGTCCGTCTTGAATAATATCGTTCATTGTAATCAACTTTCACATCTCCCTAGGCTATTTTATAGGTATAAAGTGTACCAAATCCGTATAAAAAAGTCATTACCTCGACCTTGACCACATAAATGTTTCTACTAATTATATGTATCAAGCATATGGAAAAACATGCATAAGAAAAAATAAAAGCGACCGTTAGCCGCTTTTATTGTATAATTACCAGCCGCCACAGCTGCAGCCGATAATAACTAATAAAATGAACAGTACGATTAATAACACAAAACCTTTATTAGAACTGCCGCGGCCATATCCACCATAACCCAACATAATGTAACCTCCCGTAGTTATCAATCCCAAGGTAAAAAGTAATAAACTCCCTTTTTTTCACGATTGGGTTAGTATAATATATTAAAAGGTGGAAAAAGGGTGTAGATAAATTGCTAATTTCCTACAAAAATTGTATAATGACCCATGGATAAGGGAGGATTTACCAGATATGAAATGCGTCGGAAGATATATAGTTATCGGCATTGCTGCTATGTCACTAGCAGGATGTGCAGAAGGCTCATCGCCTGAGCTTGAAGTATATAATGGATTAGAAAAAGTGGTAGCACAAGAAAAGCAATTTGCTGATCAGCAAAAACCGTTAGCTGATTTAGAACAGCAAGAAAATGCGATATACGACCAAATTATTGAGCTAGGGATCAAAGATAAAAAGAAAATAAAAAATAAAGCACAAAAAGCGCAGCAGCTATTAGATGAGCGTGAAAGTAAATTACAAAAAGAAGAAAAAAGCATCAGCGCTTCGCAAAAACAGTTTGAAGCGACAGAGCCAAAGATCCAAAAGCTAGAGGATGGCAAAGCAAAAGAAGAGGCGCTTGAACTATCTTCGTTAATGAAGAAGCGTTATAAGGCCTACCAGTCCTTACATGATGCCTATCTTCATTCCATTGAATTAGATCGTCAGCTATATACGCTCTTTGAAAAAGACAATGTGAAATTAGAGAATCTTGAAACACAAATCGCTTCGATCAATGCTACTTATAAAGAAGTTGAAAAGAAAAAAGAAACGTTTAACACATTAACAGCTGACTATAACAAAGCCAAAGAGGATTTTTATAACAAAACGAAGTTAAAGGTGAAAAATAGCGAGGATAAATAAGAAGGCCTGTGAAGTTTACAGGTCTTTTTTTTGGCTGAAAAGGAAGGTTTTCTGAAATAAAGAGAGAGTTTCGACATGATTCAAGTAAAAATTACAAAAGGTTATTGTTTTAAAAAATCGTTTATTTGTGGCAAGATAGGAGATGTGTAGACGTAAAAAAAGAGAAGGTTATTATAAAACATATAATACAGTTTGTATCTGTGTAATAGTACAGCATGTCTTTTTTATGTGTTTTATTTCACAAACTAAAAAAGCGTAATTTCTTGATGTAAATGCATTGACGAACTGTTTTAGTGTATTGTAAACTAGGTAGCGTAGTAAGTGTTGTATTAATCATTTTTGCAAAATAATTAATACAGTTTAACGAAACGCTCGTTTCGCTTAAACTTTCCTTTTACGTAAATGTTTGCACAGAATTCGCTGGGGAATACATAGAGATGTTAAGGATTAGCGAATTCAAAAAGCTACTCGACAAAATATGACTTTTACTTGTCCATTTGGGACATTCTAAAAGCGTGTATGTTTGTTTGATTAGTAAAATGAATTTATACGGCTTAAATGAAAGGAAGAGGTGACTTAGATGGCTGCTAAAACTAAAAAGGCTATTATTGATGTATCAAAGCAACTTGATAAAATCGCTGAGCAGTACCAAACGTTCCAAATTCTTAATGAAGAGGGCGAAGTAGTAAATAAATCAGCGTTGCCAGATTTATCTGACGAAAAATTAAAAGAGTTAATGACTCGCATGGTATACACTCGTATTCTTGATCAACGTTCAATTTCATTGAACCGTCAAGGTCGTTTAGGTTTCTATGCACCAACTGCTGGGCAAGAAGCTTCTCAAATCGCTTCACATTTCGCATTAGAAAAAGAAGACTTCATTTTACCTGGGTACCGTGATGTGCCTCAGTTAATTTGGCATGGTCTTCCACTATATCAAGCGTTCTTATTCTCTCGTGGTCATTTCCACGGTAACCAAGCGCCAGAAGGTGTAGATGTACTTTCTCCACAAATCATCATCGGTGCACAAATCGTGCAAACTGCTGGTGTGGCACTAGGTCTTAAAAAGCGCGGTAAAAAAGCAGTAGCAATCACTTATACAGGTGACGGCGGAGCTTCACAAGGTGACTTCTACGAAGGTATGAACTTCGCAGGTGCATTCAAAGCTCCAGCAATCTTTGTTGTACAAAACAACCGCTTTGCAATTTCAACACCAGTTGAAAAGCAATCTGCAGCACGTACAATCGCTCAAAAAGCTGCGGCTGTTGGTATCCCAGGCGTTCAAGTAGACGGTATGGATGCACTAGCAGTATACGTTGCAGTAAGCGAAGCTCGTGAGCGTGCAGTAAACGGTGAAGGTCCAACTTTAATTGAAACATTAACTTACCGTTATGGTCCACATACAATGGCTGGTGACGATCCAACTCGTTATCGTACAGCTGAGCTTGACACTGAGTGGGAAAAGAAAGATCCACTTGTTCGCTTCCGTAAATTCTTAGAAGCTAAAGGCATCTGGAATGAAGAAGAAGAAAACAAAGTAATCGAGCAAGCTAAAGAAGATATCAAACAAGCTATTAAGAAGGCTGACGATTATCCAAAACAAAAAGTTACAGATTTAATGGAAATCATGTACGAAACTATGCCTTCAAACTTACAAGAGCAATATGAAATCTACAAAGAGAAGGAGTCGAAGTAAGCCATGGCGCAAATGACAATGATTCAAGCGATTACTGATGCGTTACGCACAGAAATGAAAAACGACGAAAACGTATTAGTTTTTGGTGAAGACGTTGGCGTAAACGGTGGAGTATTCCGTGCGACTGAAGGTCTTCAACAAGAATTCGGCGAAGATCGCGTATTCGATACGCCATTAGCTGAATCTGGTATCGGTGGTCTTGCTGTGGGTCTATCGACTCAAGGTTTCCGTCCGGTTCCTGAAATTCAATTCTTTGGTTTCGTATACGAAGTACTTGATTCTGTATCAGGTCAAGCTGCACGTATGCGCTACCGTTCTGGCGGTCGCTGGAATGCACCAATCACATTCCGTTCACCATTTGGTGGAGGCGTTCATACACCAGAACTTCACGCTGATAGCTTAGAAGGTATCGTAGCATCTCAACCTGGTTTAAAAGTTGTAATTCCTTCAACTCCATACGATGCAAAAGGTCTTTTAATTTCATCAATTCGTGATAACGATCCGGTTGTATACTTAGAGCACATGAAGCTTTACCGTTCATTCCGTCAAGAAGTACCTGAAGAATCATACACAATTGATTTAGGTACAGCTGATGTGAAACGTGAAGGTACAGACGTAACGCTTATCGCTTACGGTGCAATGGTACACTCATCATTAAAAGCAGCTGAAGAACTAGAAAAAGAAGGTATCTCTGCTGAAGTAGTGGATTTACGTACAGTTCAACCTTTAGATATCGATACAATTCTTGCATCAGTTGAAAAAACTGGTCGCGTAGTAGTAGTTCAAGAAGCTCAAAAACAAGCTGGTATCGCAGCTAACGTTGTAGCTGAAATTAACGATCGTGCAATCTTAAGCTTAGAAGCACCAGTATTACGTGTAACAGCACCGGATACTGTGTTCCCATTCTCTCAAGCTGAGGGCGTATGGTTACCAGACCACAAAGATATCGTTGAAACAGCTAAGAAAGTACTTGAATTTTAATTAGCATTTTACTGTGATAGAAATCAGCTTTGTGCTGATTTCTGTCTTAGATAAAATAAACACTAACAAATTGAACGCAACTAACTAGGAGGGTGAAGACACGTGGCATTTGAATTTAAACTGCCGGATATCGGTGAAGGTATCCACGAAGGTGAAATTGTAAAATGGTTCGTAAAAGCTGGAGATGAAATTGATGAGGATGATGTACTAGCAGAAGTACAAAATGACAAAGCTGTTGTTGAAATCCCATCTCCTGTAAAAGGTAAAGTATTAGAAGTAAAAGTTGACGAAGGTACAGTAGCTACTGTAGGACAAGTTATCGTTACTTTTGATGCTCCTGGATACGAAGACTTAAAATTCAAAGGTGACGATCATGATGATGCACCAGCAGAAGAAGCTAAAGAAGAAGCTTCAACTGAAGAAGTGACTGAAGAAGCAACAGCTCCTGCAGCACAAGCTGATGTTGATCCTAACCGTAAAGTAATTGCTATGCCTTCAGTGCGCAAATATGCTCGTGAAAAAGGTGTAGACATTAAAGCTGTTCCTGGTTCAGGTAAAAACGGACGTATTGTTAAAGATGACATCGATAGCTTCTTATCTGGTGGTTCTACAGCTACAGCAACTGCTGAAGCTCCAGCTAAAGAGGAAACTGCTTCAGCTGAACCAAAAGCAGCAGCAGCACAAGCTATTCCTGAAGGCGACCTACCAGAAACTCGCGAGAAAATGAGCGGTATCCGTCGTGCAATCGCAAAAGCTATGGTTAACTCTAAACACACTGCTCCACACGTAACATTAATGGATGAAATCGATGTAACAGCTCTTGTTGCTCATCGTAAAAAATTCAAAACAGTTGCAGCAGATCAAGGTATTAAATTAACATTCTTACCTTACGTGGTAAAAGCGTTAACTTCAGCACTTAAGAAGTTCCCAGCTCTTAACACTTCAATCGATGACTCTACAGATGAAGTAATTCAAAAACATTACTACAACATCGGTATCGCTGCTGACACTGAAAAAGGTCTTTTAGTACCAGTTGTGAAAAATGCTGATCGTAAATCTGTGTTCGAAATTTCTGATCAAATTAACGATCTTGCTGGAAAAGCACGCGATGGTAAATTAGCTCCTGCTGAAATGAAAGGCGCTTCTTGTACAATCACAAATATCGGTTCTGCTGGTGGACAATGGTTTACTCCTGTTATCAACCACCCAGAAGTTGCAATTCTAGGTATCGGACGTATCGCTGAAAAACCAGTTGTACGCGACGGTGAAATTGTAATTGCTCCAGTATTAGCATTATCACTAAGCTTTGACCACCGTATTATCGATGGCGCAACAGCTCAAAACGCTCTTAACCAAATCAAGCGTTTATTAAATGATCCAGAATTATTATTAATGGAGGCGTAATAAATGGTAGTAGGAGATTTCCCAATCGAAACTGATACTCTTGTCATTGGTGCTGGCCCTGGTGGCTACGTTGCAGCAATTCGTGCAGCTCAATTAGGTCAAAAAGTTACAATCGTAGAAAAAGGTAACCTTGGAGGCGTATGCTTAAACGTTGGTTGTATTCCTTCAAAAGCATTAATCGCTGCAGGTCACCGTTTTGAACACGCTAAACATTCTGAAGACATGGGGATTATCGCTGAGAATGTAACAGTTGATTTCTCTAAAGTTCAAGAATTCAAAAACGGCGTTGTAAACAAACTTACTGGCGGTGTTGAAGGCCTTCTTAAAGGTAACAAAGTTGACATCGTAAAAGGTGAAGCTTACTTCGTTGACAGCGAAACTGTACGTGTAATGGATGAAAATTCTGCACAAACGTATAAATTCAAAAATGCTATCCTTGCAACTGGTTCTCGTCCAATCGAGATCCCTGGATTTAAATTCTCTGAGCGCGTAATCAACTCTACAGGTGCATTAGCGCTTAAAGAAGTTCCTAAAAAATTAGTTGTAATCGGTGGAGGTTACATCGGTACTGAGCTTGGTACTGCTTTTGCAAACTTCGGTACAGAAGTTACATTTGTAGAAGCTGCTGATGAAATCTTAGCTGGTTTTGAAAAACAAATGAGTTCACTTGTTAAACGTAACCTTAAGAAAAAAGGAAACGTTGAAATCTATACAAAAGCAATGGCTAAAGGTGTTGAAGAAACTGCTGACGGCGTACAAGTTACGTTTGAAGTAGGCGGAGAGTCAAAAGTAATCGATGCTGACTACGTATTAGTTACTGTAGGTCGTCGTCCTAACACTGACGAGCTTGGTCTTGAGCAAGTTGGCGTTAAAATGACTGACCGTGGTCTTATCGAAATCGATAACCAAACTCGTACATCTGTAAGCAACATCTTTGCAATTGGTGATATCGTAACTGGACCACCACTTGCACACAAAGCTTCTTACGAAGGTAAAATCGCAGCTGAAGTAATCGCTGGCGAACCTGCTGAAATTGACTACTTAGGAATTCCAGCAGTTGTATTCTCTGAGCCTGAGCTTGCATCTGTAGGTTATACTGAAGCACAAGCGAAAGAAGAAGGATTAGCTGTTAAAGCTTCTAAATTCCCATTTGCTGCTAACGGACGTGCGCTTGCACTTAACGCTGCAGAAGGCTTCTTGAAGCTTATCACTCGTAAAGAAGACGGAGTAGTTGTTGGTGCTCAAATCGCTGGACCTAGCGCATCTGACATGATCGCTGAGCTTGGTCTTGCTATCGAAGCTGGCGTAACAGCTGAAGATATCGCATTAACAATTCACGCTCACCCAACATTAGGTGAAATCACAATGGAAGCTGCTGAAGTAGCTATTGGAAGCCCAATTCACATTGTAAAATAATGTTTTAAAAAAGCTGATGCATACGCATCAGTTTTTTTTTTTGAAGAAAACGGTTTTCATAAAGCATCAGATGCTTGTCAGACAGTTTTTGTTGCTGATGAGTACTCTTTTAGAAGAAACGTGTAAAAAGCGCTGAGGCAGTCTTAAATGAGCTCTAGATGCATACATATGAAGTGGGACGTGCTTTCCTTATAGGTAGATAAAAAATTGCTCTTTTGGATAACGAATGAAAAGGCGGAGAAGGAGCTATGAAGACGTATTTCGTTTGGAGCTTACACATTGTTATTTGGATGGGTTATTCACTGGTTGAATTGCTATCAAAACGTGATCAGTTGACATCTAAAATTATTTTATTTTTAGTATTTGCTTATTTAGCTTACGGCATAGCAGAAATGAACGTTAAATCTAAAAGACTGGCGCTTATGATGACGGGTACAACTTCAGCTGTCTGCTTGACATGTTATCAACTAATTTTATTTTGCACGGCGTAAGATTGCATAAAAAAAGCGTTAGCTTATATAAGCTAACGCTTTTTTTGTCTTACACAGATTTCTTTTCTCTTTTCAATGCGCCTTCTTCTTTAAATGCTTTCATTAATGAGAAGACCGTTAGCACTAGCACAATTGAGAATGGAAGTGCTGCTATAATCGCAGCTGTTTGGAGCGCGTCCAAACCACCCGTCCAAAGCAGAATGATTGCTGTTAACGATTGAATTAAGCCCCACGTAAGTTTAATAGAGCCTGAAGGATTTAGATTACCATTTGTTGTCTGCATTCCTAAAACAAATGTAGCTGAGTCAGCTGATGTAATGAAGAATGTAGCGATTAAGCAAATAGCGACAATGGACATGAACGTACCAAATGGAAACTGTTCAAGTACATAGAATAAAGCAACTTCTGTTCCTTTATTGTTGATAACATCCATAACAGGAAGATCCTTAAAAAAGTCTAAGTAGACCCCGGAACCTCCGAATACAGCAAACCATAATCCCCCAAATACGGTCGGAACAGCTAGTACACCAATTAAAAATTCTCGAATGGTTCTGCCTCGTGAAATGCGAGCAATGAACGTACCAACGAACGGTGCCCAAGCGATCCACCATGCCCAGTAGAAAATTGTCCAATCTTGAACCCAGGTGCTGTTATCAAACGGGCTCAATCGAAAACTCATTGATGGCAAGTTTTGAATGTAGCTGCCAATGGTTGTAACGAATAAGTCCATAATAAAGTTGGTTGGACCTGCAAATAACAAGAATAGCATTAACAGAATAGCTAAAACAATATTAATGTTACTCAAATACTTAATACCTTTGTTCAGACCCGTCTGTGCTGACAGCATGAACAAGAACGTCACGATAATAATAACAATTAATTGAGTCGTGAAATTATTATCAATACTTGGCGACAAGTAAGAGGCTCCGCCGGTAATTTGAATAGCGCCCAGTCCTAGAGATGTTGCCACCCCAAAAACAGTTGCAAATACGGCGATGACGTTTATGATCGTTCCAAGAGGTCCATCAACACGTTTTCCTAATAGTGGACGTAAAATATTACTGATGATGAACGGGTAACCTTTTCTAAATTGAAAATATGCAAGGGCCAGTGCAAGAACGGAATAAATAGCCCAAGGATGTAAACCCCAGTGGAAAAACGAATAACGTAGAGCTGCGCGAGCTGATTCTGCTGTACCGCCTTCACCAGAAGGTGGAGTATGAAAATGATTGATTGGTTCTGAAACACCCCAGAATACAAGTCCAATCCCCATACCAGCACTAAATAACATGGCAAACCACGAGACATAACCATACTGAGGTTTTTCGTCAGGTTTACCTAGTTTAATATTTCCGTACTTTGAAAAAATTAAGTACAGCGTAAAAACTAAGAATAATGTAGCTGCTAATAAGTAATACCAGCCAAATTTCTCGATGATAAAACTATGTATTGCCGATGTGACAGGTGTAAGCGCTGCGCTTCCTAGCACAGATTCCGGAATAACACCCCATACGATAAATACTGCAGCAATAATAACCGAAATGATAAAAACAGGAGTCAGTTTTTTCATCGATTATCACTCCTTTCCTATTCTATTTTACATAACATAGTTTCTCATATAACCTTTTTAGCTATACATGAAACCATATGGTTATACATTCTAGTAAAGTTTGTATGAAATGTCTACCCTATTAGTAAGAAAAAACGACAAGAGCCCAAATTCTTATTTTTCGTAATTGTTTTAAAGTGCTGAAATAGATGTGAAATTAGACATTGTTTTTTCATATAAATAGAGATGATGCTAAGCGTTCAGCTTTTTGAAAACAAATATAACATTTATGAGAAAAATATTTTTAATGTGACATACTAATTAGTTGTTGACATATTTAATGTGACATAATAATATAATATCAAGAGTTGTAAAACGCTTACAAAAAAAGACGGTTAAAGGGGAGTTTACAAAATGGGAACAATCGTATGTCAAACATGTAACTGCACAATTGATCATTTCGAAGATGAGAAAGTGACGCGATTATACTCAACATGTAAAAGCGGAGAATGTCAAAAAGCAGATGAAGATTTAGATTAATTCAATAAAAAAAGGTGCGGAAATTCGCACCTTTTTTTTATTGAATTGCTTTATGTTCTTTAATGACACGAAATGTTTTTAATTCAAAATCTTCCGGACCCTGCACTGGTAAACCTGCCTCTAAGTTTGTTTCAATGTAGGTTAAATTTTCCTCAGTGATGATTTCCCCAGGAATAAAAATAGGAATACCAGGAGGATAGACCATCACAAATTCTGCAATAATACGACCTGCCGACTCATGAAAAGGTACGACTTCTGTTTCAGCGTAAAAAGCATCGCGAGGTGTTAAAGCCAATACAGGAATATCAGGCAATAAAATAGCCGGTTTTGCCGTTGTCTCAGAAAGATTATGGAATTTTGCGGATAACTCACGCAGAGCCGTGATCAGACGTGAAAGATCTTCTTCTGTATCTCCAGGCGTGATAATACATAGAATATTATAAAGGTCAGACATTTCAACTTCGATATTATGAGCTTCACGCATCCATTTTTCTACGTCATAGCCCGTAATTCCTAAATCTGAAACAGAAATAATTAATTTAGTAGGGTCTAAATCATACGTAGCTTTTGTGCCTAAAATTTCTCTGCCTATACATCGGATATGCTCAATTGTATTAATTTCTTTTCGTGCTTTTTCAGCAAGAGAAATTGCACGTTCAGCCAGCTCTTTCCCTTCTGTAGCTAAACGTTTTCGTGCAACATCTAAAGAAGCCAGCAGCAGATAAGATGTTGATGTTGTTGTCAGCATGCTTAAAATAGACTGTACACGTTTTGGAGAAATTAAGCCTTCGCGTATGTTTAGAATTGAACTTTGCGTCATAGAACCGCCTAATTTATGCACGCTTGTTGCTGCCATATCTGCACCGGCCTGCATAGCAGACAGAGGCAAATCATCATGGAAGTGAATATGAACGCCATGAGCTTCATCAACAAGTACAGGCACTTGATACGAGTGGGCAATTTCTACGATTTTACGAAGGTCTCCGGAAATTCCAAAATAAGTTGGATTGATAACAAGCACTGCTTTTGCTTCAGGGTGCTGCTTTAAGGCTTTTTCTACAGAGTCCGATGTAATACCGTGAGAAATGCCAAGATTTTCGTCAATTTCAGGGTGAATAAAAATAGGCGTAGCTCCTGAAAAAACAATCGCACTCATAACAGATTTATGCACGTTTCTAGGAACGATAATTTTATCTCCAGGCCCACATGTCGCCATGACCATTGCCATAATTGCTCCGCTCGTTCCTTGAACAGAGAAAAAAGTATGGTCAGCACCAAATGCTTCTGCAGCTAAATCCTGCGCTTGTTTGATAATGCCTTTTGGCTGGTGAAGGTCATCAAGAGGACCGATATTAATTAAATCAATGGATAAAGCATCATCGCCAATAAATGAGCGGAATTCAGGATCCATTCCATTTCCTTTTTTATGTCCAGGGATATGGAATTGTGTTGGGTTTTTCTTAGCGTGATTAACCAATCCAGTAAATAATGGAGTTGAAAATTGAGAAGACAACTTTGCTATACACCTCTTTTATCATAAATTGTCAGTCCCTCTAAGCAAAGCTTAGAGGGACTTTGATTGTTTTTTATCAAATTACAGCATTCAATTTTATATACCAAAAACTAGTGGCTGTTGAATTCTACATATTAAAATATCAGATCTTTTTTCTATAAAAGAAATTCAACAGAAATTCTACTCGGCAGTTTTCTTGATTTTAACCATTATATAAATGAATGAAACGTGTATGTTTACTACTGTTTGATAATATAAATACAATTTTTAGTTAAAAAAATACAAGTAATTGTAAACTGCTTATTACTTATTATTTTATAGTTCTTTATGTTTTGAAAATCCCCATAAAACAAAAGAATTATAGCACTTATTAACCCATTTGCAAAGATATTTTAAAGAGAAAATAAAAAGAAAAAAAAGGAGAAATTCTTTTGTGTGAAAAGAGAATAAATTTTGTGTACATTATAGATTGTGATAGAGTTAAGAATATAGATATACATAGATTGAAGAAATAAATGGAGTGATGAGAAGTGGAATATCAATACCCTATCTCCCTTGATTGGAGTACAGAAGAAATTATTGATGTAGTGAAGTTTTTTGAAAGCATTGAACGAGCTTATGAAAAAGGTATTGAGCGTGATAACCTAATGGCAGTCTATCGCCGATTTAAAGAAATTGTGCCAAGTAAGGCAGAAGAAAAAACAATCTGTAACGATTTTGAAGACCAAAGCAAATACTCTTCTTATCGAACGATTCAAAAAGCAAAGGCTGCTTCTTCTGGAGACATTATAAAAATGTAAAAAATGGAGCCAAGCTTGGCTCCATTTTTTTTATATCAATTCGTTAAAATTATGCATATGCTTTTTTAGTTAGTTCATATAATGGAGTTACCGTATGAAATGTTTGTTCAATACGAGCTATCCATTCTTCGCCGTTCATTGCAATTGCTTCTTCTTTTGGAATTGTAATGCCGCATAGGATCTCAGCTTTTTTAACCGTCTCTAGACGTTCAAACAAACTCTCTAAGTCTTCAGAAGATAAGTCGCCCATTTTGTCACTATCAGGTTTTGTATGATCTTTCGACCAAACAAACGAGGCTGGGATATTTTGACGAATCTCCTCAATGTTTTGTTTTAGCAGCTTTCCAAATTGTTCTTTAATAGGTGATTCGTAAATGACGGCGAACCACACAAAGACATGTGTTTCCCAAAGGCCAATTTGAAAATGAGGGAGCTTTTTATACCCGCGTTTACTGTTAGCAAAGGCTACCCACGTATCTGCTGGCGGGTTAACTGTTCTTCGTGCATGTTTGGCAATGTGTACGAACATTTCATCTCCACAAAGTGAAGAAAGAGTAGGAGCAAAATGATTGCTCAATTGTTCGAATTTTGGGCGTATCGTTGTCTTGAGGGCTTCCATACGTGCATCAAGTCCCTCGATACGGAATACGTTAAAGTCATCTTGTGAAAATCCTGAGAATGCCATGTGAAACCTCCGTTTTTTAGTGAATATGTATAGCTGCTGTGCATCTATGCAAGTAAGTATGATTTATGCGAAGATTCTACCACATGAAAAGCATAAACACCAATTAATTCGCATATGCTTGTCAAAACGTGTCTATCATTTTTTTATAGGTAATCACACAATTTAGTTACATGAGATTAGGTTTCGACATAGACTATATCAATCAAAATATCTGAAAATTTAGTTTTCTATAAGCGGGTTCAATAATTTGAGAGGGGTGTTTGAAGCATGAAACAAGTGGTGAATATGTATAAGAAGAATGATGGACAAAAAAGATTAGGTGTAATTCGTTTGGAGTTAGATTACGAGTTAGCGACGTTATATGAAGCCATGATGGAGAATAATGAGGAACAAAAACAAAAATGTAAGCGAAAGCTTGAGAAACTTCGTGAAGAAATGATATCTCTTCAGTAGCAGATACGGGAATAAAATAGAACAAATAAGGGTAAACTGTAAAAAAGGATTAAACTGAATGAGCAGATTCATAAGTGGTAACAGAGCACGTGGGAGAAGAAGCGGCAGTTCTTCTCCCACGTGCTCTGTTAATTGACATCTTGCAGAGGTTTTTTTAAGCTTAAATAAGAGACGTATTTTTGAGGGGGAATTGAGATGACAAAACGCTGGAAAGAAATTGATACATACGTTAAAGAGTGGCTAAAAGAAGCTGGACAAAAAATTCAACAGTCGTTTAGTAAAGAACTTCTCATTCAAACGAAATCGAATCCAAATGATTTAGTAACAAATATGGATAAAGAAATTGAACAGTTTTTTATCTCAAAAATCAATGAAACCTTTCCGCAACATCATATTCTCGGAGAAGAAGGATATGGAGAAGAGCTTGAATCAGAAGAAGGAACGATTTGGATTATCGATCCAATCGACGGTACGATGAATTTTGTTCATCAGCAGCGAAATTTTGCTATTTCCATCGGTATATTTGAAAATGGTGTAGGACAAGCAGGTTATATTTATGATGTTATTCATAATGAGCTATATCATGCTTTAAAAGGACAGGGCGCGTTTATGAATGACATCCAATTGCCGAAACTTGAACCTGTACCAGTTGAACAAGCTATTATTAGCCTAAATGCAACATGGGTGACGGAGAACCGCCGTATTGATCCTTCCGTATTAAGTCCGCTTGTGCGTAAAGTAAGAGGGACCCGTTCATATGGATCCGCAGCTATTGAGCTTGCTTACGTAGCGGCTGGACGCTTGGATGGATACATTACTTTACGTTTGGCTCCATGGGACTTTGCTGCTGGTAAAGTATTGATTGAAGAAGTTGGAGGAGTTATGACAGATTTAGAAGGAAAGCCGTTAGAAATTCTTGAAAAAAGCAGTGTATTTGTAAGCAAACCAACATTACATGACGAAATCTTTCGTACGTACCTTGAAGGAAAGTGGAATAAATAAAATAGAAGTGAAGACTTACGTGTAGTCAAAGGATTTTGTGATGAAAAAACGTCATGAACCATTTTGATGTTGCAAATGGCCATGACGCTTTCAATCATCGCAAAAAAAATTACAGCTGCCCTTTTTCTCGCATTTTTTTCTTAGTCGTAAAGCCAAGGCCCATTACAACAATTAAAGCTGCGATAGCTAAAATGACCCCGAGAGCGCTTCCTTCTCCGATAAATATGCCGATTGACATAATTGCCGCAGTTGCGATAAATGCATATAAAACAAATACCCACTTAATGTTTCTCATGTTGATTCCTCCCATTTATAACGGATATTTATAGTGTACAACAAAATCATTCTGCAATTCTAGAGTTAGTGTGATATAATAGCTTAGTTATTACAAGCATAGGAGTGAAATGCGTGAACATTCGTAAAGATTTACGTAATATTGCCATTATTGCCCATGTAGACCATGGGAAAACAACGTTAGTAGATAAATTATTACATCAGTCCGGAACATTCCGTACTAATGAGCATGTTGAAGAACGTGCGATGGATTCAAATGACCTTGAGCGTGAGCGTGGAATTACAATTTTAGCGAAAAACACAGCTATTAATTATAAAGATACGCGTATCAACATTATGGATACGCCAGGACATGCTGACTTCGGTGGAGAAGTTGAGCGTATTATGAAAATGGTAGACGGTGTTCTACTTGTAGTAGACGCATATGAAGGATGTATGCCTCAAACTCGCTTTGTATTGAAAAAAGCATTAGAGCAAAACTTAACGCCGATTGTTGTTGTTAACAAAATTGACCGTGACTTTGCTCGTCCAACTGAAGTAGTTGATGAAGTAATTGACTTATTTATTGAATTAGGTGCAAGCGAGGAACAAATTGAGTTCCCTGTTGTTTATGCTTCAGCAATCAACGGAACGGCTAGCACGAACCCTGAAAAGCAAGATGAGAACATGTCATCTCTATTTGACTCAATCATCGAGCACATTCCAGCACCAGTAGACAACAGCGACGAACCACTTCAATTCCAAGTGGCAATGCTTGACTACAATGACTATCTTGGTCGTATCGGTGTAGGTCGCGTATTCCGCGGAACAATGAAAGTAGGCCAGCAAGTTGCATTAATGAAGCTTGACGGTACGGTAAAACAATTCCGTGTAACAAAATTATTCGGTTTCCTAGGCTTAAAGCGTGTTGAAATCGAAGAAGCAAAAGCAGGAGACCTGATCGCTGTATCAGGAATGGAAGACATCAACGTAGGTGAAACTGTATGTCCATTTGACCACCAAGATGCACTGCCAATTTTACGTATTGATGAACCTACTTTACAAATGACGTTCTTAGTAAACAATTCACCGTTTGCTGGTCGTGAAGGTAAATTTGTTACATCTCGTAAAATTGAAGAGCGCTTAATGTCTGAACTTGAGACGGATGTAAGTTTACGCGTGGAAAATACTGATTCACCGGATGTATGGGTTGTTTCAGGACGTGGAGAACTTCATTTATCTATTTTAATTGAAAACATGCGTCGTGAAGGATATGAGATTCAAGTATCAAAACCTGAAGTAATCGTTCGTGAAATTGATGGCGTTCGCTGTGAGCCAGTTGAACGTGTGCAAATCGACGTACCTGAAGAACATACGGGTTCTATTATGGAATCGATGGGTGCTCGTAAAGGTGAAATGGTTGATATGATTAATAACGGCAGCGGTCAAGTTCGTTTGATCTTTATGGTTCCTGCACGTGGTTTAATCGGTTATACAACTGAGTTCTTATCGTTAACTCGCGGATTCGGTATCATTAACCATTCATTTGATAGCTACCAGCCAATGCAGCAAGGTCAAGTTGGAGGTCGCCGTCAAGGTGTGCTTGTTTCTATGGAAAGCGGTAAATCATCTACTTATGGAATCCAAGGCGTAGAAGACCGCGGTACAATTTTCGTTGAGCCAGGTACAGAAGTATACGAAGGTATGATCGTAGGAGAACACACTCGTGAAAATGATATCGTTGTTAACATCTGTAAAATGAAGCAAATGACGAATATGCGTTCTGCTAATAAAGATCAAACAACAGGTATGAAAAAACCTCGTATTATGTCTTTAGAGCAATCACTTGAATATTTAAACGAAGATGAATATTGTGAAATCACACCAGAATCTATTCGTCTACGTAAAAAAATTCTTGATAAAAATGAACGTGAAAAAGCAGCAAAAAAGAAAAAATACGCTGACACGAAATAATAAAAAAAGTAAGTCGTTAGCTCTATCTGCTAGCGGCTTGTTTTTTATCTATTATATCAGAATTTTCTATTTTTTGAAAGCGTTTTATAAAGAAGGGATTTGGAGAGGAAAAAGGTGGCTTATATCGAATAATGTAAAGTAAGGAATAGGGGGAAGAATTATGGATGTAAAAGAACACCTTTCATTTTTTGCTGCTTTGTATCAAGTTGATGAACATGCAAAAATAGGAATGTGGCTGTTATACTTTACCATTTTAGGGCTATCTGTTCTCGTGTACAAACTCGGGTTTGCAAAGAAGCTGCCGCTTTTAAAATCTGTGGTTATTTATCTGTTTTTAGCTTTTGGATGTACGATCTTAACGTTTTTAGGCATTTTTTTACCTGTAGCTGAAGGGCTTGTGGTTGCAGCGCTTGTATTAATCATTTATAAAATACGGCTGTATCAGGCTAAAAAGCAAAACTCCACGTTGGGTTCATAAAAGACTACATAAAAAGACGCTTGTAGCTACAAGCGTCTTTTTTAGTATGATATAGCCCAAGACAAGAGCGGCTGCGAAAATTAAATGGCCCGCTGTTCAATAAAAAATCGCTAGTGCATCATCCACCGCAGGCGTAGGCTTGAGCGCAAGCAGCGTCAACGGAAAATACAAAGGAATGGTTGGAAGTGTTAACAAAAAGGAACACAATACGATTTTTCGAATAGACATATTATTTAATTTATCTACTATGTAAACAAAAACGATCCCAATTGCAGCGGCAATGAGTAAATGAAAAACAAACTCTACCCATTCAGGCCATTGAATAGGGCCAATGATAGGAATAAAATCAACATTTAATAAAAGGGTATAAACTTGTTTGCCGGTTAGCCATTCTATCCATTTTAAACATAACCCAAGGATAACCCCGCTTAACATGCCAATACTTATTCCTAATCGGAGCACCTTACCAATCCTCCTCTGTCTTTTTCGACTCATATAGTTTAAAATTACCAGTAGCTATGCGTTCTTTTGTTCGTTTTTCAATCCGTTCAGAACATTCATTGCACATATATGTATGGATAGGACGGTTGCGCAGTCGTTTTGCCACGAGCGTTTCATCCTCAATTGTTTCAATTTTATCGCACATGACACATTGTACTCTCATTTCTATCACCTCAACTTCTCTATACATCATTCTAGCCGAAAATGCTTGTTTTATAAAGTTTTTTTGCGGTGCTATCTCTCAGTAGAAAAGGAACGATAGGAAAACATTCCTAAAGAAGCAGGTAATTTTGCTTGTTAGCTCGAAGATAGTAACTAGTAAGTACATAAACAGTAGGAGGGATGAAAATGGCCAACGAAGTCGAGACTCAATTAGTAGATGCATTATACGATGAGCTACAGACAGAGAGATTTGCAACCATTTCAACTATTGATTTTGAAACAAACGCTCCAAATGTTAGTGCCATTTCGTGGTTAGTAGCTCCGACTAAACAAAAAATTCGATTTGCCGTAGATGTTAAATCGAGGATTGTAGAAAACATTAAACATACGAATAAAGCAGTAGTAAATATTCTTGCTAATGAATCATGCTACTCAATCAGCGGAATAGCTGAGGTAGTGCAAGAAAAGTTAGAAGGAGTAGCTTTAAAGCTGACGCTAATTGAACTAGATATTAATGAAGTAAGAGATGTCATGTTCTATGGTTCTAAGATTTCAGTAAACCCTTCATATGAAAAGACCTATGATCCAGTAGCAGCCGCTAAACTCGATAAGCAAGTAATTGAAGCGATAAAAAAAGCTTAGCAGCAGCCTGCCGCTAAGCGACTTTCTTATTCATTTTTTTGAAGATGATTATTAGATTGTTTTTCCTGCTCATTCTTTAAATTTTGCTCTTGTTTATTATTTAATTTTTGATTGTTTGTATCTGTTGAACTAGGATTTCGGCGGATTTCTTCTGCAAATTCAGGCATCACTCGGTTTACAATGGCTGCTAATTCATCTAAAAACCCTGTAACCGGCCGACCTTTGCGAATTTCATTTCCAATTTGTTTTAGCCGAGCGACCGTATCAGGATCTGCAATAACAACGGAATTAGCACCATAAGGATCAGCTTTCAAACCTTCAGCAACAGTATATTTGATTGAACTTACTTCTGAACGATCAATATTTTTGCCGACGTCAATGCCTACGATTGCGTACTTGCCAAGCACAATGGCAGTAGCATCGTTTACATTCGGAACGCTTGAAGCCAGTTCAACTAAATGAGCTGATATTTCATTAGCAGTACGCTTGTGAGAACGTTCAGGAGATGAATTTTTGACCTGTACAATTCGATCTGTTTTTTGCCCTTCTTCAACGTCTGCTTGGTTATTGTTGCAGCCGGTTAGTGTAATAAAACATAAGCTAATGGATAGAAAAAATTTGTTCATGTGGGAGACTCCTCCTTATGAATGACTCATTTTTTGTAGTAATTTGTATTTAGTTTCTAATAGTTCTTCTATCTTTATACACGTGTTCATATATTTAAAGAAAATGGTCCGTCCATTTAAGGTCACTTCACACATGTGCGTTACATAGTATATAAATGGATGGGTGCCTTGTTTCACTCCTTACAGGAAAAACAATCGGAGTAGGAGGCTGAATTATTGGGAAAAATTTATGTATTAGATACGAATGTTTTATTACAAGATCCGCATTCAATTTTTTCATTTGATGATAACGAAGTAGTGATTCCGGCCGTTGTACTAGAAGAAGTTGATTCGAAAAAAAGAAATATGGATGAAGTCGGACGAAATGCAAGGCAGGTATCCAAACTCATTGATAACTTGAGACAACATGGAAAGTTATATGAGAAAATCCCTTTAGAAAATGGGGGCCATTTGCGAATTGAACTCAATCATCGCTCTTTTCAACAGCTTCAAGAAATCTTTGTGGAAAAAACAAATGATAATCGAATTTTAGCTGTTGCTAAAAATCTATCTCTTGAAGAGGAAACAAAAGAAGATGGACGTGAAGTGATACTAGTGAGTAAAGATGTGTTGGTACGTGTGAAGGCTGACGCAATCGGCTTAAGAGCAGAAGATTTTTTAAGTGATCGAGTAGTAGAATTCAATAGTATTTATACAGGCTTTTCTGAAGTCTATATTGCAAAAGAACTGCTGAGTCAATTTTACGAAAAAGGAGAGTTGCTAACGTCTCAAATTGCGAAGCACTCCTTTTTTGCTAATCAATTCTTAGTGATGAAAGATGCATTTGGGGGATCCGGATCAGCCATCGGCATTGTCGATCAAACAACAACGAAAGTAAAAAAGCTTTTATTTGAATATGATCATATCTGGGGAATCAAACCTCGAAATGTTCAGCAAATTATGGCTTTAGAACTTCTTCTTAGAGACGACGTTCAACTGGTCACGTTAATTGGAAAGGCAGGTACGGGTAAAACGTTGCTTGCTTTAGCTTCAGGACTTATGCAGACGGAAGATCTAGGGTGCTTTAAAAAGCTACTTGTAGCTCGTCCAATTGTTCCTTTAGGGAAAGATATTGGATTCTTGCCAGGAGAAAAGCAGGAGAAGCTTCGTCCATGGATGCAACCAATTTATGATAACCTAGAGTACTTATTCAACACTAAAAAGCCTGGAGAACTGGATGCGATTCTAGCGGGGCTCAGTTCAATAGAAGTGGAGGCCTTGACGTATATAAGAGGCCGAAGCATTCCAGAGCAGTTCATTATTATTGATGAAGCGCAAAATTTAACGAAGCATGAAATTAAAACAATTTTAACAAGGGTAGGAGAAAAGAGTAAAATTGTCCTTATGGGAGATCCGGCTCAAATTGATCATCCTTATTTAGATGAATATAACAACGGATTAACGTACGTAGTTGAAAAGTTTAAAGAGCAAAAAGTATCGGGCCACGTTCGGTTAATCAAAGGAGAGCGCTCCGGACTAGCACAATTAGCAGCTGATATTCTTTAAAAGAAGTGGGGTTCCAAAAGGAACCCCACTTCTTTTATTATGTAACGATGATTTCTTCCACATATTTAATAGGGTTATTTCGGTTAGATCCGTCAGGTAAATAGACATAGATAGGCCCATCTTCTCTAAGAGGCTTTCCATCTTGGCTGAAACCAAAGATTAGTTTTTGCGCTTCTTCTAATGAAAAAGAAATCAGCGCGTCTTTTGTTTTAAATGAAACGTTGGTAGCTTCTTCAGTAGGTGAAGCGTTTGCTAGAAAAGGTGCAAATAAAATGCCAAATGTTCCATTTACTAGCTCCTGTTTTTTAAATTTCTTTTCGGTTTTTAACGTAGGAGGAAAGACGGCTCCCTCTTGAATTTCACGGTCCCAATGCTTCGAAACAGCCTTTGTGTACGCTTCTGTCTCGTCTTTTTGCTCCGGTGGATGTTCAAAGAAAACGTCCATATCGAGCTTGCGGTCATCGAAAATCCACACGCTTGGGTCGAGTGTCAGCGTATATTTTACTTTTCCTTTTAACATAATAATTGAATTCATCATAAATGCCCCCTTGCTAAAAGTATAAGCGCTTTCTACTTATTTGTCACTTTGATGAAAAAATTTAGTTGAGAGTGATTCTCGTATGATATAATGTAAAGGTCAACGAAAGTGCGAAATTTCCTACATCTATGGTAACTGTTTTGAGAAAGTAACAGTATAAAAAAGACGGCCAGCCTCACGGACATGTTTATCCTTGCTTTTTTGGAGCATAGCCTTTAAAATTGAGAGATAGATTAGGTAATCGCTCGCGAACGGAGGGATTGAGTTTGACGCCTGAGACAATGATAGATCATCGTGAAAAAGCGTATGCGTTGTTAAAAGCTGATGCAGATAAGATTTTGCAATTAATTCAAGTTCAAATGGATAACTTAACAATGCCACAATGTCCTCTTTATGAAGAGGTTTTAGATACACAAATGTTTGGTTTATCAAGAGAAATTGATTTTGCAGTTCGTCTTGGTTTAATTGATGAACGTGTTGGAAAAACATTGCTAGACCGCCTCGAGCGTGAACTTTCTGCACTGCATGAAGCGTTTACAAAAAAATAAAAATCGCGCGATCGAAACTCAAACTATATACAAACGTAGTTTGAGTTTTTTATTACAGGTGGTTGAAATTTCCTAATTTACTCAAATTTGTACATAAAAGATGAAACGAAACAGAAACACGTCATTTTTAAAGGAAGAGGGTTATGGTAAAAAAAATATTTAGGCATTTTGACTATTCAATTGTAATTCCAGTGCTGCTTCTTTGTGCGGTTGGACTAGTTATGGTTTACAGTTCAAGTATGATTGTAAGTATTACAAGATATCATACGTCAAGTGATTTCTTTTACAACAGACAAAAAATGTGGCTTGCTTTTACGCTTGTATTGTTCATTTTAACAATGCTAACTCCTTACAAGCTGTATCCTAAAATACTGCCTTATGCGATTCTGGGCATTTTTGTACTGCTTTTGCTTGTGTTTGTAATGGGTCATACGAGTAACAATGCGCAAAGTTGGCTGCAGCTTGGCGGGGCAAACATGCAGCCGGCTGAGTATGCCAAGCTTGTTGTCATTTTATATTTATCGTATGTTTTGTCTAAAAGGCAAGAGTATATTGACAACATCAAAAAAGCTTTTTTTGGACCTATGGGTCTTGTATTTCTAATATTAGGTTTTGTAGCTATTCAGCCTGACCTTGGAACGGGATCAATTATTTTTGCTATTGCCGTTACCATTATGCTATGTTCGGGAATCTCTAAAAAAACCTTTTTCCGCATGCTAGCACTAGGTATCATTTTGCTTACGGTAATTATTACGATTGGTTTTTTTACAGGTCAGTTTACGGCCAATCGAATTGGCCGTTTTACCGGTGCATCAGATCCGTTTGCCAATGCTCAAGGAACCGGTTATCAGCTGGTTAATTCATATTTAGCAATAGGTACAGGAGGCTTAAAAGGCCTTGGTTTAGGAGAAAGTGTACAAAAGTATGGTTATCTTCCGGAGCCCCATACCGATTTCATTATGGCTATTATTGCAGAAGAATTAGGGTTCTTTGGAGTTATGCTCGTGCTGGGCCTTTTAGGCTTCTTAATTTTCAGGATTTTAATGCTGGCTAAAAAATCTCAGGATCCGTTTGCTAGCATGATTTGTATTGGAGTAGCCAGTATGATAGGTATTCAGACAGGCATTAACCTTGGAGGGCTTACGGGACTCATTCCGATTACCGGCGTCACGCTTCCGTTTATCAGTTACGGAGGGTCTTCGCTGCTAACGCTGATGGTATCTATGGGAATTATTGTAAATATTTCGTTTTTCGTAAATTATCAAAATAAAAAACAGAAAAATACGGAAAATATTGTGCTGCATCCGAACAATACATCAACAACAAGCGATTGATTTTCGTGAAAAAATTGTGTAAAAAAAGCAAAAATTTATTGGAATTTTATCATTTTCCATTGATTTTTGCTTTTCTTTTATCTAATTTTGCTATATATTGAAGTTTATACGAAATTGAGAGGAGATTAGCAACATGAGTTTTGTAACTAAAAAAATCAAAAAAGTATTAGTAGCAAACCGAGGAGAAATTGCAATTCGTGTATTTCGAGCATGTACTGAACTGAATATTCGGACTGTTGCAATTTATTCTAAGGAAGACGCAGGCTCTTATCACCGTTACAAAGCGGATGAAGCCTATTTAGTAGGAGCGGAGAAAAAACCGATTGATGCTTATTTGGATATAGAAGGCATCATCGATATTGCTAAGTCTCATGATGTAGATGCTATTCACCCTGGCTATGGTTTTTTGTCAGAAAATATCCAATTTGCGAAACGTTGTGAAGAAGAAGGCATTATTTTTATTGGCCCAAAATCCAAGCATCTTGATATGTTTGGCGATAAAGTAAAAGCACGTCATCAGGCTATTCAAGCAGATATTCCCGTTATTCCTGGTACGGATGGTCCTATTGATTCAATTGACGAAGCAAAAGAATTTGCTAATCAGCATGGATATCCTCTAATGATCAAAGCGGCTTTAGGCGGAGGCGGTCGAGGCATGCGTATCGTTCGCGATGCAGACAGCCTGAATGAATCTTATGACCGTGCCAAATCAGAAGCAAAAGCGGCTTTTGGTAATGATGAAGTGTATGTCGAGAAATTAGTTGAAAATCCAAAACATATTGAAGTGCAAATTTTAGGTGATGAACAAGGAAATGTTGTGCATCTTTATGAACGCGACTGTTCGGTGCAGCGTCGACACCAAAAAGTAGTAGAAGTAGCACCAAGTGTTTCTATAGATGAAGACTTACGTCTCCGCATTTGTGAAGCAGCTGTGCAACTGATGGAAAAAGTGCAGTACATAAATGCTGGTACAGTAGAATTTTTAGTATCAGGAAACGATTTTTATTTTATTGAAGTAAATCCACGTGTTCAAGTAGAACACACAATTACTGAAATGATTACAGGTATTGATATCGTTCAATCGCAAATTTTAATTGCAGACGGCTACGCGCTTCACAGCAAGGAAGTGTCCATTCCTGCACAAGATCAAATTCACGTACATGGATATGCGATTCAATCTCGTGTAACGACAGAAGATCCGTTAAACAATTTTATGCCGGATACGGGTAAGATTATGGCTTATCGTTCTGGTGGCGGTTTTGGCGTACGCTTAGATACGGGAAACAGCTTCCAAGGTGCTGTAATTACGCCTTATTATGATTCACTATTAGTAAAAGTAACAACATGGGCATTAACCTTCGATCAAGCCGCATCAAAAATGGTGCGGAACTTAAAAGAATTTCGTATTCGTGGAATTAAAACCAATATTCCGTTTCTTGAAAATGTAGTGAAGCATGATAAGTTCTTAACAGGTGCTTATGATACATCATTTATTGATACAACGCCTGAACTTTTTGTTTTTCCGAAGCGAAAAGACCGCGGAACTAAAATGCTTACATACATTGGGAATGTTACGGTAAACGGATTCCCAGGTGTATCGGAAAAGAAAAAGCCGATCTTTACGAAACCGCGCGTTCCTGGTGTGGATATAAGCAAACCAATTCAAAACGGAACAAAGCAGATTTTAGATGAAAAAGGCGCTGAAGGTTTAGTAAATTGGGTGAAAGAACGCAAGGAAGTGCTATTAACTGATACAACCTTCCGTGATGGCCATCAGTCTCTTTTAGCAACGCGTATTCGTACAAACGACTTAAAACAAGTAGCTAACCCAACTGCACGCTTGCTTCCAGATTTATTTTCTATGGAAATGTGGGGGGAGCAACGTTTGATGTCGCTTATCGATTCTTAAAAGAAGATCCGTGGGATCGCTTGCTTACTTTACGTCAACAAGCGCCAAACGTTCTTTTCCAAATGCTTCTTCGCGCGTCAAATGCGGTTGGATATAAAAACTATCCTGATAATGTAATTAAGGAATTTGTTGAAAAATCAGCTTATGCAGGTATTGATGTTTTCCGAATCTTTGACAGCTTAAACTGGGTGCAAGGAATGACTCTTGCAATTGACTCTGTTCGTCAAACAGGAAAGATTGCAGAAGCAGCGATGTGTTATACAGGTGATATTTTAGATCCGACGCGCCGTAAGTATGATTTGGATTACTACAAGAACTTAGCAAAAGAGCTTGAGCAGTCTGGAGCACATATCCTGGGCATTAAAGATATGGCGGGTCTTTTAAAACCACAGGCAGCTTATGATTTAGTATCGGCTCTAAAAGAAACGGTTGATATTCCAATCCACCTTCATACGCATGATACAAGCGGAAACGGTGTATACACGTATGCAAAAGCAATTGAAGCAGGTGTAGACATTGTAGACGTAGCCGTAAGCTCAATGGCAGGCTTAACGTCTCAGCCAAGTGCTAACTCTCTTTATTACGCATTAGAAGGTGCGGACCGCAGACCAAATCTGGATATTAAAAATCTAGAAGAGCTTTCTTACTATTGGGAAGACGTGCGAAAATATTACCAAGACTTCGAAAGCGGCATGAACGCTCCTCATACGGAAGTGTACGAGCATGAAATGCCAGGCGGTCAATATAGCAACTTACAGCAACAAGCAAAAGCAGTTGGTTTAGGAAACCGCTGGGATGAAGTAAAAGATATGTATTCACGCGTGAATTTGTTATTTGGTGATATTGTAAAAGTTACGCCATCATCAAAAGTAGTTGGAGATATGGCATTGTTTATGGTTCAAAACAACTTGACAGAAGAAACGCTGTTTGAGCGCGGTGAAACGCTTGACTTCCCGGATTCAGTTATTGAATTGTTTGAAGGGTATTTAGGGCAGCCTCACGGGGGATTCCCTAAAGAGCTTCAGCGCATCATTCTAAAAGGCAGAAAACCTATTACAGTTCGTCCTGGAGAACTGTTAGAAGATGTGGACTTCGATGCAGTGAAAGAAAAGCTGTTTAAAGACTTAAATCGTCAAGTAACGAGTTTTGATGCCATTGCTTATGCGCTGTATCCAAAAGTATTTATGGATTATCACAAAGCAGTCGAACAATACGGGGACATTTCTGTTCTTGATACACCGACTTTCCTATACGGCATGCGTTTAGGAGAAGAGGTTGAAATTGAGATTGAAAAAGGAAAAACCTTAATTGTCCGCCTTGTATCCATTGGAGAACCGCAGGCAGACGGTACGCGAACAGTATACTTTGAATTGAACGGTCAGCCTCGTGAAGTCGTGATTAAAGACGAAAGTGTCAAAACAACCGTTACGGCAAAACAAAAAGCCGACCAAGGAAATCCGGCCCACATCGGCGCTTCAATGCCTGGAACCGTTATTCGAGTAGTAGTAGAAAAAGGCGATAAAGTCTCAAAAGGTGATCACTTAATGATCACAGAAGCAATGAAAATGGAAACAACCGTGCAAGCACCATTTGACGGCGTGATTAAACAAGTACACGTGTCGAATGGAGATGGCATCCAGCCGGGAGATCTATTAATTGAATTAGAAAGCTAATTAAAAAAGGTACGAGCTCTGAGCTCGTACCTTTTTTGATCAATTATGTGTATGACGCGTTGCAAGTAAGGTTAAGTAGCTTAATACAACGAATAGGAAAGAGATAATTAAAGAATGAGCAAGCGCGAGCTCTAGCTGCAGACGTGTGACAACAACAAGCATACCGGAAACCGCCTGAAAAATAACTAGAATGAGAGCAGCTAACCATCCGTAAAAAATATTTTTTTGATGGCGATAATATTTAACTGCATGGATAAAGGCAGCTAAAATCCATACAAACGTTAAAACAGCAGCGAATCGATGTCCCATTTGAATCCACTGATTCAAATCAACAGGTAGCCAACCGTTTCCGTTTGAACAAAATGGAACGTCTGGACAAGCCAAGCTAGCTTCTTTATGGCGAACAAGCGCGCCCGTGTACACAACAGCATATGTGTACAAGATAACCCCGTAAATGTGTTTTTTCATTTTAGAGCCTAGCTGTATATTAGTTGCGTCGAGCTTTTGATCCACTTCAAAGATAATAAGTGTTAGCAGCAGCACCGAAGCAAACGAAATAAGGGAAATACCAAAATGAAGAGCAAGCACTGCATCTGATTGCCCCCACATAACGGCAGCAGCCCCAATTAATGCTTGCAGTACTAGGAAGAAAAAAGAGATAAACGCTAAAGGTCTAACTTCTTTTATATGTCCTAGTGAAATCCATGCCCATACGCATAAAGCGAGCACAAGAAAGCCCGACACGCCAGAAACTAAACGGTGGCTTAGTTCAACAACGGTTTCAAATGTTAAAGGGTCAGGAATGAGCTGTCCATTACACAGAGGCCAAGAATCTCCGCACCCGTCTGCTGAACCAGTTTTCGTGACAAGGGCACCGCCAAGTAGAATAAGTAACATGGCCATGCTCGTCACAACGGATAAAAACTTTAATCCAAGTCGCACAATAATCACCATCCTAAAAGCAAAGTAAGTAATATAACGAGCTAAACAATTTATCCTAATCTTTTTGTATATTAAACATAAATTTCATTTATTCTCCATAAACTTGATTGAATTTGTTATAATGGTAGAAAGTGTAAGGTTTGTTCATGAGTTTGACTCTGCAGATATGTAAAAGGTATCGTACAGAAAACTATTTTACTTGCACAAATATCTTTTAACAAGTGACAGGGACATGCATTTAGCTCATGACAAAAAAAATCCATATTTTTTTCATGAATTCTTCACAAAGTAACAGCAAAATATGGTTTAATAAACATGAGAAATAGATATTTCTCTACTATTTTATCGTTTACATGTGAAGCTTTTAAGTAGCTTTGGTGAGAGGAATATGACTTCTTTGTGAACAAAGAGGAGATTTTTGTAAAAATATGTTGAAAACGCCTTCATTTATAGACTCTTTATTTACTAGATAAAAGTCTGTGGATGAGTAAAGGAGGAAGCGCCATGGAAGATTCAAAAATGGTGGAAGATTCAACGCTTTCTGCATCGCCTAACACAGCTCATGTAAGCGAAAATAGTTCCGTTTGGTCAGACTTTTTAGCTACGATTAAAATTGGAATAGTCAACTCAAATTTCATCACCACCTTTACTGGTTTTTGGCTAGCTCTTTTCTTCAACGAACAACACTTCTTAGAAAACCTGGATAAAGCATTTTTTACTTTAATAGGTTCTTCACTTATCATCGCCGGTTCATGCAGTTTGAACAATTACATAGATCGTGACATTGACCCTCTAATGGAACGAACAAAGGGACGACCTACAGTGACAGGAAGTTTTACACCTTTGACGGTCCTTGGGATTGGAATCGTTTTTACGTTAACCGGCTTGCTTATGCTACTAGTTGTTTCTTCCGTAGCTGCTCTTATCGGATTAGCAGGAATACTTACATATGTAGTTCTTTACACCATGTGGTCCAAAAGACTATACACAATTAATACAGTAATCGGAAGTATATCAGGCGCTGTCCCGCCTTTAATTGGATGGGCCGCTATCGATCCCAATTTACATGTAGTGGCTTGGGTGTTATTTCTAATCATGTTTATTTGGCAGCCGCCTCATTTTCTAGCTCTTGCTATGCGAAGATGTGAAGAATACCGGGCAGCGGGAATCCCTATGTTGCCTGTTGTACACGGTTTTGAGCTTACAAAACGACAGATTCTCATTTGGATTGCTTGTTTGTTGCCATTACCTCTTTATTTATACGAATTAGGCACTCCATTTCTAATTTTGGCCACTGTTTTAAACATAGGATGGCTATTTTTAGGATTTGCTCAATACAATAAACAAGAAGACACAAAGTGGGCTAGCATGATGTTTGTCTACTCACTAAACTATTTAACTATTTTATTTGTCTCAATGATTGTCGCAACGCTTTTTGCCTAGATAAAATCTTTCACTGAATGCGACACTGCACAAGGGGGATTTCTTCTACATGTAGAATTCATTATAGAAGGAATAAGTTTTATGCTCAAGAGGGCATAGATGAAATCACGTCAATGAAAGAGAGGTTGGGGAATGGTATGAAAAAATGGCGATTGAACTTTCGTGTTTTGTCGTTATTTACGCTGCTTGCATTCGTGTTATCGGCCTGTGGAAAACCGTTTTTGTCAACACTTAAGCCTGCAGGTGAGGTAGCTGAAGAACAATATTCGCTTATGCTGCTTAGTACAGCCATCATGGTTTTAGTTATTATTGTTGTCACCATTATCTTTATATTTGTTATTCTGCGCTTTCGTCGTCGCAAAGGCGAAGAAAATGTGATTCCAAAGCAAGTAGAGGGAAGCAGAAAGTTAGAAATTATATGGACAGTGATCCCTATCTTGCTGCTGATTATTTTGACTGTTCCAACGGTCATCTCAACATTTAAGTTAGCGGATGTAAAAGGAATGAAGGACAAAGATGCTGTCGTAGTAAATGTGCGCGCTAACTTGTACTGGTGGGAATTTGAGTATCCTAATCAAAAAATTATTACATCGCAAGATCTAGTTGTGCCAACGGATAAAAAAGTCTACTTTAACATTAAAGCTTCTGACGTCAAGCACTCATTCTGGATTCCTTCAGTTGGAGGAAAGCTCGATGCTAACACAGAAAATGATAATAAATTCTGGCTAGTGTTTGATTCTAAAAAATCGAAGGAAGCTAACGGGGTTTTCTACGGAAAATGTGCTGAGCTTTGCGGCCCATCTCATTCTCTTATGGACTTTAAAGTACGGGCTGTATCAAGCGATGAATTTGATACGTGGGCAAAAGATTTGAAAAAGGCAAAGCCTGATGTAGAAACAGCATCCGCAAAAGCTGGTCAAGAGGTCTTTAATGAAAGCTGTATCGGATGTCATGCTGTTGACGTCAAAGACAATCGTCCAGAGCAAGCTCGTCAAGCACCAAACTTAGCCGGTTTTTCTGAACGTGAGCGTGTAGCTGGAGTGCTTCCTCACAACAAGGAAAATATCAAAAAATGGTTAAAAGACCCTGAAAAAGTTAAGCCGGGTAATAAGATGAGTGGTACATATCCTGACTTAACAGATGAACAAGTGAATGAGCTAGCAGACTATTTAATGAGTTTAAAAGAAAAATAAACGTCCAGTCGTTTTTAAAAGGGGAGGTTTAGCGATGAGTACACTCAGTCAAAAGAAGGGTGTAGGTGGAACAATTTGGGACTTTATGACAACCGTTGACCATAAGAAAATCGCCATTCTTTATTTAATTGCCGGCGGTATCTTTTTTCTAGTCGGAGGAGTGGAAGCGCTATTTATACGTATTCAGCTGGCTATACCAAGCAATGACTTTGTTAGTGCAGGAACGTATAATGAAATTTTAACAATGCATGGAACAACGATGATTTTCTTAGCCGCAATGCCGCTTCTTTTTGCGATGATGAATGCAGTTGTTCCGCTGCAAATTGGAGCTCGAGATGTAGCATTTCCATTTTTAAATTTGTTAGGTTTTTGGTTGTTTGCCTTTGGGGGACTCTTTTTAAATCTAAGCTGGTTTTTAGGAGGAGCACCTGATGCAGGGTGGACATCATATGCTTCGCTGTCTATTGCATCACCTGGTCACGGAATTGATTTTTATGCGATAGGTTTGCAGATTTCCGGAGCCGGGACATTGATTTCAGGTATCAACTTTCTCGTGACAATCATTAACATGAGGGCGCCAGGTATGACTTATATGCGTATGCCGCTGTTTACGTGGACGACGTTTGTTGCATCAGCTCTTATTTTGTTTGCGTTTCCAGCACTAACGGTTGGATTGTTTTTAATGATTTTTGACCGCTTATTCGGTGGAAACTTTTTTGACGCCACAATGGGTGGAAACACCATTATCTGGGAACATCTTTTCTGGATATTCGGTCATCCGGAAGTATATATTTTAATTCTTCCAGCGTTTGGTGTTTTCTCTGAAATTTTACCTACTTTTTCAAGAAAGAGATTATTCGGGTACTCGTCGATGGTTTTTGCTACCGTATTAATCGGATTTTTAGGGTTCATGGTGTGGGCTCACCACATGTTTACAACCGGACTTGGTCCGATTGCAAATGCCATTTTTGCTGTCGCTACGATGGCTATCGCCGTTCCAACTGGAATTAAAATTTTCAACTGGCTGTTTACGCTTTGGGGAGGAAGTATTGAGTTTACGTCTCCAATGCTGTATGCTGTCGCCTTTATTCCATCATTTGTTATCGGGGGAGTAACAGGAGTTATGGCAGCTGTAGCACCTGCAGATTATCAATTTCAAGATTCTTATTTTATCGTTGCTCACTTCCATTACGTTATCGTAGGCGGTGTCGTATACGCTATATTAGCAGGTGTCACATACTGGTGGCCAAAAATGTTTGGGAAGATGTTAGATGAAAAGTTAAGCAAAGCAACGTTTTGGCTCTTTTTGATTGGTTTCCACTTAACGTTCTTTATTCAGCATTTCTTAGGCCTAATGGGGATGCCTCGCCGTGTATGGACGTTCTTGCCTAATCAAGGTCTCGACCTTGGGAATGCAATCAGTTCATCAGGAGCTGCTTTCATGGCAGTTGCTACGCTCATTTTACTTGTTAATATTATAAAAACAACTGCCAAAGGACAAAAGGTAGGAGGAGACCCTTGGGGAGACGGACGTACATTAGAATGGGCTATTTCATCTCCGCCTCCAGAGTATAACTTTAAACAAACGCCGCTTGTACGCGGGTTAGATGCATATTGGATTGAAAAAATGGCAGGAAATAAAGAAATGACGCCAGCCGAACCTCTTGGTGATATTCATATGCCAAACTCGTCGTTTATTCCATTTATGATATCGCTTGGAATGTTTATTGCAGGGATTGGCTTTTTGTATCGAAATGATCATGCGTGGGGCGATATTGTAGGGATTATCGGAATGGTCGTCATGTTTTTATCGATGTTCTTCCGTTCATGGATTGATGATCACGGCTTTCATATTCACAAAGAAGACTTAGTTGATGATGACAAGGAGGCGAAGATGTAATGGAGACTGAACAAAAGCTAACTGCTGAAACTTTCCCTGCTTCGCCTGAAAAAGCAACGCTTGAAGGGAAAAATAAATTTACTGGCTTCTGGCTCTTTTTAGGCGGAGAGACGGTTTTGTTTGCTTCACTTTTTGCTACTTATTTAGCTTTACGTAATTCAACGATGTCAGGACCTAAGCCAGAAGAATTGTTTGATATTAAACTTGTTTTTGCAGCCACCATGATTTTATTAACAAGTTCATTAACAAGCGTATATGCTATGTATCATATGAAAAATTTTGAATTTAAAAAGATGCAGCTATGGTTAGGCGTTACGTGGCTTTTAGGTTTAGCGTTTTTAGGGCTAGAAATTTATGAGTTCAGGCATTATGTTCATGAAGGGCATACGTTTACAAGCAGCGCATTCGGTTCTTCTTTCTACGCGCTGGTTGGGACCCATGGAGCTCACGTAACGTTCGGATTGCTTTGGATTGGTTCTTTGATGATTCGAAATGCGAAGCGGGGGTTAAACTTATATAACGCTCCTAAATATTATGTCGCAAGTTTATACTGGCACTTTATCGATGTTGTGTGGGTCTTTATTTTCACGGTTGTATATTTAATGGGAATGGTGGGATAAGCTGATGACGACAAATCAATCAAACTCAGATAACCCAAGGCTCAATTTAGATTATCGTAAAAAAAGAAACGCAGAAGATATGAAGATGCAAGTTATCTCTTTTGCGATGATGTTGTTTCTAACACTAATTGCTTTTTTTGCGGTTTATCAAGAGTTTAGCGGATGGTACATTATGCCGGTGATTGTGCTCTTGGCCGTTGTTCAAGTCATCTTTCAACTTTATTATTTCATGCATATGAACCACAAAGGACATACCATACCAGCATTTTTCTTGTATTCAGGCGTATTGGTAGCTCTTTTAACCATTTTAGCTTTTGTAACCATTATTTGGTGGTAAAGAGAAGGGCTGGCATGCGCCAGTCCTTTTCATCATCTGTAGAAGGAGGAATAGAAGTTGATTAACAATTTGCAGATGTTTGGGTTTGAAGCACTTTGGAGTCCTTACTATTTTTTAACCATTTGTCTGGTGACCGTCTTATATTTTTTCATCGTTGGTAGATGGAGAGGGAATTTTATAGGAGCGGAGGCCGTAAGCAGAAAAACAAAAGCGTATTTTGTTATTAGCATGGTTCTTTTATATATATGTAAAGGAGGACCTGTAGATTTACTAGGGCACTTTATGTTTAGTGCTCATATGACGCAAATGGCAATCGTTTACTTGGTGATTCCTCCGCTTTTTATTTTAGGAATTCCGCCGTGGTTAGCTCGTTCTGTTATTTATATAAGAGGGGTTAAACCTGTTTTTAAATTCTTTACAAAGCCCTTAATTGCGCTACTATTATTCAATGGGTTATTTTCTTTGTATCATATTCCGCTGCTTTTTGATTTTATTAAAACGGATATGATGCTCCACGGAATCGTGAGTGTTGTATTATTTATCGCTGCATTTTGCATGTGGTGGCCACTCGTTAATCAGCTAGAAGAAGAACAAACGCTAAGTTCTTTAAAAAAGCTTGGATACATTTTTGCAGATGGCGTACTCCTTACTCCAGCGTGCGCGCTGATTATTTTTGCAAATCATTCTTTATATGCGACGTATACAGACTCAAGCGCTTGGGTACAAGCTCTTTCCCTTTGTGTACCGCCTTCTATGATTGCCAGTTTAGGGCAGCTTGCTCCCGAGATGTTTAATACGCTGCCGCCCGTGGAAGATCAGCAGCTAGGCGGCGTTATTATGAAAATCATTCAAGAAATTGTGTATGGAACGGTTTTAGGCTTTATTTTTTTTCAGTGGGCTCGAAAAGAGCGAGAGAAAGATACGTACATGCCTGATTTTAGTGAACGTCAAGATATAAAAGCAAAGGAGATTCCATCTACTCCTCCTTTGAATTAAAAACAGATTGCGACATAACTACATTAATTCAATCTAAAGACAAACAAATGGGATAAAGGAGCTGAACCGCTTGTAACACCGCAGTTGATTTTCATGCAAGGCTTCCCTTTCCGCGGGCGGGCGCTGAGCCTCCTCGTCGCTTTTGCTCCCGCCGGTTCTCATATGTGCCGCTTTTCCCGCAGGAGTCTTTGCCTTGCTCTCCGATCAACAGCTAGAAGCAGCTACACGAAAACTAGGTTCAATATGGCAACAAAAAACGAACTACCAATCAATAATTTTGATTAGTAGTTCGCATTTAACTTCAACTAACATACTTTTGTCTCAGCCTCTTTTATTTCTATAGCTGAACGGTTTCAAGCTGTGATTTGATTTGTGTTAATATCTTTTCACACTGTTCTACAAGGGATGGCGGAAAGTATTCGCCGTCTCCATATTCTACACCATGAGGATAATAATGTTTGCCTAGTAGAGGTGTCATAAGATGAATAACAGCATGCCTGCCCCCTACATCGCCTGAAATAGCATGTCCTTGGACTCGCAAATAGAAGGTATCTCGCTGAAACTCGAATTTTCGATCGTACGTGACGCGTTCATAATCCCATTGTCCGGCGCGGACCAGACCAAATTGATGCATAATCTCATCTAATAAATCTAAATCAACCTTTAATGAATCAAATTTTGCATATTCAAATTTCATATGAACTCCCTCCCAAAACAGATATACCCCAATTAAATCATAAGCCGAATGGATAAAACTTGCAATATCTAATAAGGAAAAATGTAAACGTTATCTATTTTTATTTAAACGTTTTAAATACGAAAGTTTACTAAAAAGTTGGTCACACTATAAAACGAACACACGATGTAAAGGAGGATAAAACAATGAAAACTGTACAAGAGGTAATGACAGCTGATACGGAAACATGCACCACGCTTGATAACGTATATGAAGTGGCAGTGAAAATGAAGGAATGGAATGTAGGAGCAATTCCAATTGTCGATAGAGATCAGCTAGTAGGAATGATTACAGATCGAGACTTAGTTATAAAAGGCATTGCAGAAAAGAAGCCAAATTCAAGTAAAGTAACGGATGTTATGAGTGAAGAGCTTATAACTATTACAGCGGAAGCCTCTGTAGAAGAAGCTTCTAAGCTTATGGCTCAACATCAAATCCGTCGTCTTCCTGTTGTGGAAAATCAAAAGCTAGTAGGGATTGTATCGCTAGGTGATTTATCAACGTTTCGCTATGCAAATGAACGTGCAGGAGAAGCTCTCTCAGACATTTCACAACAAACGCATTAAAAAGCGAAAGCCAACTGTTTGCAGTATATTCGTAAATAGTTGGCTTTTTCTTTTGTTTCCTTCATACCGATAGCTATTTTTTTTTGAATGCATGTATAATAGAGATAAAAATAAGTTAAACAGGTAAAGAAAACAGGTGTAAGGAGAGGAAGAAAAGCTGAAAAAAGTTATTTTTATTCTCGTATTAATAGTGGCATTTGTATACGCGGAGGATTATTTACCTCAGCTAGAAAAATATCTAACGGGTCAAAATATTGAGCAAAACCAAACGGATTCCAAAAGTCAGCCCACACAAGAAGTGGCTTCTTATGAAAAACAAAGTGAAAATATGATGAGGCTCATTGGAGATCATTCAGAACAGTTAATTGGAATGCTTGGAGAGCCGGATCGTATTGATTCTTCTGCATATGGCTATGACTGGTGGATTTACAAAAAGAATCGTCAAACGTATGCGCAGGTAGGAGTAGAAAATAATCAAGTCGTATCTGTATACGTCATTGGCTCAAAAACAAATACAGATCCTTTTGAGATTGGTGAGAAGCGAGAGGAAGTAGAAAAAAGAGTTTCACTTTCATCCGAACTCACGCTTCAAAAAGACGGAAATGAATACCGATTTCGTCTGAGTGAAGAGGATATGAAAATGCGTCCAATTATTAAATATGGAGATGTATACGTCCAACTATATTTTGATCAGTTCCTTAATACAATCTCAAGTATTCGAATTATGGACATGGACACGCTATTAAAACAGCGTCCGTACGAAATTGTTTATCGCGGCGAGCTTCCAACAGCTCCGTCATTGACATCGGAGGAGTGGAAAAGTGTCCAAGAAGGAGAAGAGCAGCAAATTATCGATATTACAAATGTAATTCGAGACCGGTTTCAGCTGTCACCTTTAGCTTGGGATGAAGCCACTGCCGGAGTAGCTTATTTACACAGCAAAGAAATGAGCGACTTAAACTATTTCTCTCACGTTTCACCAGCACAAGGTGATTTAGGCAACCGTCTGCAAAAAGGTGATGTAGTATACCGTATCGCGGGCGAAAATATTGCCTCGAATTATCAGGATGGAATCGCTGCGGTTGAAGGGTGGCTTAATAGTGAGGGACATCGTAAGGCTTTACTCAATAAAGAGTTTACGCGTCTTGGTGTAGGTGTATATGAGAAATATTATACGCAAAACTTTATCACTCCGATGAATGAATAGTAAGATTAAAACTTCCTTTTGAAAATAGGTCTACTCTTGTCCTCTTTCTCATAAGTTTTAGTAGAGGTTAGAGGAGGGACGAGAATGAAAGGAAGAATAGTAGGAATATTGCTCGTACTTTTCTTTGCATATACGACTACTGTACATGCAGCTGAAGGGCAGTGGGAGAAGCTTGATAACTTATCTGATCAAACGCTATCGCTTGTAGAGCAAAAGGAGTATAAAGCAGCCCAACATTTATTCAGAAACTTTTCGAATGAATTTACCAGTCTCAATACAGCTTCTTTGGGCGTATCGGCCGAAGATATACGTATTTTAACTCTTTGTTATGAACAGGTAGAAAGGTCTCTTTTATCTTCTGATTCCAGTGATGAAGAACGTCTTCAAAAAGCTACTCAATTTCGATTATTAGTCGATGCGCTGCACAGCAAGCATCAGCCTATGTGGACTGAGCTCGAAGGCAGTATGCTCGCAACATTTAAAGAGATGCGAAATGAAGCGGTAAAAGGAGAACAAGCAGCTTATGAAGCGCAGCTTAAGCAATTTTTGAAGGAGTATGATATGATCTTACCGAGCGCGCAGGTAGACGTGTCGTCTCCCTACGTACAGCGTGTGAGCGCGGACGTTCACTTTTTACAGACTGAAGGAACGCTAAGTGAGATTAACGATGAGCAGTTTAACCAAATGGAACAAAACTTGAAAGATTTTTTTGAACAAGTAAAAGAAAATCGTACAGACCCGTCTTTTATTTGGGTTACAATTACCACCGGAAGTATTATTATTGCTACACTTTTTTATGTAGGAGCGCGAAAATATTTCGCTGACCAGAAAAGAAAGTCAGCCAGAGGGCGTAATGATTGACGTAAAAGCGCAGAATTGTCTAAAATAAAAGAGTAGTCAAACACATAATGAAAGGTGTGGGTAAATGAGCTTTTTGATTTATTTTCTCATTATTATTCTTGTGCCAATTTGGGCACAGTTTAAGGTGAGAAGTGCTTACAAAAAATATTCACAAGTAAGCAACTCATCAGGAATGACAGGCGCAGAAGTAGCAAGAAAAATTTTAGATGAAAACGGGTTGTACAACGTTCACGTAGAGCCTGTAGGCGGATTTTTATCGGATCACTACGATCCTCGTTCAAAAGTCATTCGTTTGTCAGAAGACAACTATTACGGAACGTCTGTCGCAGGCGCTGCCGTTGCGGCTCACGAAGTGGGACACGCGATTCAAGACAAAGAAAACTATTCGTTTTTACGTCTTCGCCACTCGCTTGTGCCGGTGGCAAGCCTTGGATCAAACGCTTCTTGGATTTTAATTATGATTGGAATTATCGCGTCGATTAAGCCGTTGCTATTGTTAGGTATTATCTTCATGGCAGCAGCGGTCGTATTCCAAGTTGTAACACTGCCTGTTGAATTTAACGCTTCAAGCCGAGCGATGACGCAAATCGTCTCAGTCGGAGCGATTCGAAATGACGAAGAGCGCGAAACGCGCAAAGTGCTTAACGCAGCGGCTTTAACATACGTAGCAGCCGCAGCAGTAGCAGTTCTTGAGTTGGTTCGCTTAATCATGATTTATACAGGAATGAATAACGACGACTAATAAAAAAATACCGCTAATGCGGTATTTTTTTTATCTTTCAAGCGGTTTTTTATTTTCATCAAGGGTAAATCCTTCGCCTAAGACATCATGAACATCCGTAACTGCAACGAATGCGTGTGGATCTACAGAAGTAATAACTTGCTTTAAACGGAAAATTTCATTTTTACTAACCACACAGTATAACACATTGGTATCTTGCTTAGAAAAAGAACCTTGTCCTTTTAAAATCGTCACGCCTCGATCCATTTCTTTCATAATTTTATCCGATATGGCTTCGTTATGATTTGAAATGATCGTTGCCCCTTTGGCGGCATACGCGCCGTCTTGCATAAAGTCAATAACCCGTGCAGCGACAAAGACTGCAACAAGTGTGTACATAGCTTCTCGGTAGGATAAATAAATGAGAGACGCACTAATCACAATAAAGTCAAAAAGAAACATCGTTTTCCCCATATTCCACCCGATATATTTTTGAACAACACGTGCGATGATATCCACTCCTCCTGTTGTTCCTCCAAACCTGAAAATAATGCCAAGGCCCACTCCAATAAAAACACCGGCAAAAAGAGCTGCTAGAGTCATATCATGACGCAGGGGCATATTCACCGGGAAGCGCTGGAATATCCATAAAAATAGCGATAAGCTAACGACTCCGAGCATGGTATAAATAAATGCTGTTCTCCCTAATAGTTTCCACCCTACAAAAAACAAAGGAATATTTAACACTAAGTTAGAATAAGAGGGATCAATGTTAAATAAGAAAAATAAAAGCAGGGTAATGCCTGTGAATCCACCTTCAGCTAAATTGTTTTGCATGTTAAAATTAACAAGTCCAAACGCAAATATGGCAGCACCAAGCAGTATAAAAATAATATTTTTAAATCTGAGACCTTTCATACTTACAAACCTCCTATGACCGTTTTTGCACTACCTTATCATAAAGGAATATATTTCATTTCGTAAATAACTATCGAAAAGATTTTTGAAAATAGTAAAAAGTGATGATGTTTCTTCTAGTGCTATGTATTAGTAGTATCCTCAATTCGTAAAATATAGACAGATTTTTGAGAATTAAGGGAAACGTGAGGAATATTGTGAAAGAGCATCTGACAAAGGCTTGGTAAGAAGAAGTAATTACACTAAATAATTTGAAGTAAAGATGTTATAATAGTAAGCTGAGTGTACTTCTAAAAGAGGTGAAATAAAAAGATGTCAAAAAAAACGATGGAGCAAATGCAGCAAGAAGTTGATGCATATATTAGCCAATTTAAAGAAGGATATTTTAGTCCTCTTGCTATGCTTGCGCGAATGTCGGAAGAAGTGGGCGAATTATCGCGCGAAATTAACCACTACTATGGTGAAAAGCCGAAGAAAACGACTGAAGCAGAACGTACGGTCGAAGAAGAAATGGGCGACATTTTATTTGTATTAATTTGCTTTGCAAATTCATTAAATATTGATTTACAAGAAGCGCATGATCGCGTTATGAATAAATTTAATACGCGTGACAAAGATCGCTGGACGAAAAAAGAAGACTAAGGAGAGAAAAAGAATGGACAAAATTCGAATTGTACTTGCAGGACCAAGAGGTCGTATGGGAAAAGAAGCTGTATTATTAATAGAAGAAACAGAGCATTTTGAATTAGTAGCAGCGGTAGATCGTATCAATGAAGGAAAATACATAAGTGATATTGAAGGAATGCCAAATGTACAAGCGCCAATCTACACGGATATTGAAAAATGTTTTCAAGACGTTAAGGCAGATGTTTTAGTTGACTTGACAACACCTGAAATTGGGCGCGTTCATACTAAAACAGCCCTAACATATGGAGTAAGACCTGTTGTAGGAACAACTGGCTTTTCAGAAGAAGATTTAAAAGAATTAAAGCAGCTTGCTGAAGAGAAGGAACTTGGCTGTATCATTGCACCTAATTTTGCAATTGGCGCTATTTTAATGATGAAGTTTTCACAAATGGCAGCTAAATACTTTGATGATGTTGAAATTATTGAAATGCACCACGATCAAAAGTTAGATGCACCATCAGGAACAGGCTTAAAAACAGCGGAGCTTATCAGTGAAGTTCGTAAAGCAAAAAAACAGGGTCATCCTGAGGAAAAAGAATTGCTAGAAGGGGCGCGCGGTGCAGATTATGAAGGAATCCGCCTACATAGCGTACGCCTGCCAGGACTGATTGCTCACCAAGAAGTGATGTTCGGAGGATTTGGACAAACATTAAAAATCCGTCATGACTCATACAACCGTGCTTCTTTTATGTCAGGTGTGAAGCTAGCTGTTGATACAGTTATGAACGTAGACACACTTGTATATGGATTAGAAAATATTATTGACTAAGGAGCGAGAAAAATGAAAATCGCCTTAATTGCACATGATAAAAAGAAAAATGATATGGTACAATTCACAACAGCCTATCAAGCGATTTTACAGGAACATTCGCTGTTCGCAACAGGAACAACAGGAACGCGTATTTCAGAAGCAACAGGTTTGAAGGTTCACCGCTTTCAATCAGGACCGCTTGGAGGAGATCAGGAGATAGGAGCTTTAATTGCTCAAAATGAAATGGATATGGTTATTTTTTTCCGCGATCCGTTAACAGCTCAGCCTCATGAACCTGATATTTCAGCTCTGATGCGCCTATGTGACGTCTATGCGGTTCCTCTTGCAACGAATATGGGAACAGCAGAGATTTTAATTCATGGACTTGAACGAGGCGATTTGCATTGGCGTTCAATTATAAAAAAATAGGGTGAAGATAATGAAAGAAACAATAGATATCCTTGCCTTTGGTGCTCATGCCGATGATGTAGAAATCGGCATGGGTGGAACCATTGCAAGAATGAGTGAACAAGGTTTGAAGGTAGTTATTTGCGATTTGACGCAAGCTGAACTTTCTTCAAATGGAACGGTTAAAATTCGAAAACAAGAAGCGTCCAAAGCTGCTAATGTCTTAGGTGTTCATGAGCGAATTCATCTGGATTTGCCAGACAGAGGTTTGGTTTTAAAGGCAGAGTATATAGCTGAAATTGCATCAGTCATTCGCACGTATCAACCAAGGATTATATTTGCTCCTTACTTTGAAGATCGTCATCCTGATCATGGAAATTGTGCAAAGCTTGTAGAAGAGGCCATGTTTTCGGCTGGCGTTAAAAATTATATCGATTATAAGAAGCAAAAAGCTCATCGTGCGGAGTCTCTTTATTTCTATATGATAAATGGATTTCATAAGCCAGATTTTGTCGTAGATGTATCAAGCACGTTTCAAAAGAAAGTAGCTAGTCTAGAGGCTTATGAAAGTCAATTTACAAAAACAGCAGATACGTTTGATACGCCGCTGGTAAACGGATATATTGAAACGGTAGAGAGCAGAGAGCGATTATTTGGCAAAGAAGTCGGGGTAGCATACGGTGAAGGTTTTTTATCTAAAAAACCGATTTTGATGTACGACGATTTAGTAGGTGGAAAATAAATGAAGTTAAAAATTGGTATTACATGTTATGCTTCCGTTGGAGGTTCAGGAGTGGTAGCAACGGAGCTAGGGAAGCTGCTGGCTGAAAAAGGGCACGAAATTCATTTTATTTCCTCTAGCATGCCTTTTAGATTGACGAAAGTATATCCAAATATTTATTTTCACGAAGTAGATGTAAATCAGTACTCCGTCTTTAAATACCCTCCGTATGATCTTGCTTTATCCAGTAAAATGGCTGAAGTGGCTAAAAGAGAAAAGCTTGACATTATTCATACGCACTATGCAATCCCCCATGCCGTTTGCGGGATTTTAGCTAAACAAATGGTTGAGCATGAAGTGAAAATTGTGACGACTCTTCATGGGACAGATATTACGGTTCTAGGAGAGGATCCATCTTTAAAAGATTTAATTAAATTTGGAATTGAGAAATCAGATGCAGTGACGGCTGTATCTCAGTCACTTGTTGATCAAACTCATCATTTAATTAGTCCAGATAAAGAAATTGAAACGATGTATAATTTTATTGATGAACGAGTTTATCATAAAAAAGAAGTTCAGTATTTAAAAGCGGAATATGGCATATTAGAAAATGAAAAAGTCGTTATTCATATTTCAAACTTTCGCCAAGTCAAACGAGTTACAGATATAGTCAAAACATTTGCTATTATTAATAAAAAGCTTCAGTCTAAGCTGCTGCTTGTAGGAGACGGCCCTGAAATGACGGTTGTGTCTCAATTAGTAAGAGAGCTAAATCTTCAAGATTCTGTGTTATTTCTTGGGAAACAAGAAAATGTAGCAGAACTATATTCGATTAGCGATTTAAAACTGTTATTATCTGAAAAAGAAAGCTTTGGGCTTGTACTTTTAGAAGCTATGGCTTGTGGTGTTCCATGCATCGGAACAAATATAGGCGGAATACCCGAAGTAATTGAACACGAAAAAACAGGATATATTTGCGAAGTGGGAGACGTCGAAGAAGCAGCGAGCAAAGCAATTCAGCTACTTGAAAATGAACAGCTGCATCACCAAATGAGGGAAGCGTCTCTAAGCGCAGTTAATCATAAATTTCATTCAACAGAGATTGTGAGTCAATATGAAAAACTTTATTATAAATTGGTACAGGGTTGAAGAATGGAGGAAGTTATGAAAGAACCGTTCATTCATCCGCTTTATATTATTGAAAAACTGGAGACAGCCGGTTACGAAGCGTATTTTGTTGGAGGAGCGGTCCGGGATCTCATTTTAAATCGGACGATTGGAGATATTGATATCGCTACGTCAGCTAGGCCAGAACAAGTGATGGAACTCTTTCCTAAGACGATTCATGTAGGAATCGAGCATGGTACAGTTGTCGTTGTCCATGAGAACGAGACCTATGAGGTAACCACTTTTCGCTCTGAGGGAGAATATGATGATTTTCGTCGTCCCTCGTCCGTTACGTTTATTTCGTCTCTGATAGAAGATTTGCAGCGTCGCGATTTTACAATCAATGCAATGGCTATGAATGCAAAAGGAGAAATCATTGATCCATTTAATGGAAGAGAAGATTTGCGAAACCAGTTAATTCGCACTGTCGGAAATGCTAAAGAACGCTTTCATGAAGATGCTCTTCGTATGATGAGAGCCGTTCGCTTTGTCAGTCAGCTGGCGTTTTCGCTGTCTGATCAAACTAAAAGAGCCATTCAGCAATACGGTGAACTGCTGAGGCATGTTTCTATTGAACGGATTACAGTTGAATTCGAAAAAATGCTGAGCGGAAAGCGTCCGTCTTTAGCATTAGCACTTGTAGCAGATACGGAGCTGTATCGCTACTTGCCCCAATTGAATGTAGATCCGCAAAAATTCCGATCTGTTTGTGCACACGATTGGATGATGCTTCAGCGAGTATCGGAGTCATGGACACTTCTGGTACATCTACTCGACATTCAAGACAAGCAGGCATTTTTTAAAAGCTGGAAATTATCTAATAAGCAAATTAAAGATATTCAGCTTCAGTCTATTGGTCTTCGAGACGTTTTGGAAAATGGATGGTCAAAACGCATCATGTATACAATTGGAGAGCAGGCCAGCGTAAGCGTGAATCGTATTTTACAACTTCTTCGAAGCAATGAGTATATGAATGAACATGAGCTTCTTTACATCTATAGCGAGCTGCCTATTCATTCTTTAAAAGATTTAGATATAAATGGTCAAGATCTTTTAGTGTGGACAGGTAAAAAGGGTGGTCCATGGGTGTCTCAACTGTTAAAAGAAATTGAGGAGAAAGTTCTATACAATGAGTTAATGAACACGAAATCTTCAATAAGAAAGTGGGTGCAGTCTTGCAGTCAGATATAAGAAGAACGCTGCTTGAAATGTTTACGAACGCAGATGGGGACTATGTGTCCGGCCAAAAGATCAGCGATTTATTAGGCTGTTCAAGAACAGCTGTATGGAAGCATATCGAAGAGCTGCGAAAAGACGGCTATGAACTTGAAGCTGTTCGTAAAAAAGGCTATCGCATTGTTGGGAAGCCGAACAAAGTAAGCAGCAACGAGCTTTTATTAGGGCTCCAAACAACAAAAATCGGTCAGTATATTCATTATGAGGAAAGCGTGCATTCTACTCAGAAAATTGCTCATCGAATTGCTCAAGAAGGAGCAAAAGAAGGAACGGTTGTAGTTGCTGAAGAGCAAACAGCAGGGAGAGGAAGACTTGATAGAGCGTGGTATTCCCCAAAATATACTGGTGCCTGGATGAGTATTATATTGCGTCCTTCTATCCCTCCGCAGCAGGCTCCGCAGCTGACTCTACTATCAGCAGTGGCTGTTGTACAGGCCATTCAAGAAGTGACGAACCTTTCTCCAGACATTAAATGGCCTAATGATGTTTTATTAAATGGGAAGAAGCTAGTTGGGATTTTAACAGAAATGCAGGCTGATTTTGACCGGATTCATTCGGTCATCATTGGAATTGGCATCAATGTGAATCAGCAGGAAACGGATTTTAATGAACAAATCAAACACATTGCCACATCTTTACGTATTGAAAAAGGTGAAGAAATTAATCGTGCGGCTTTGATGCAAGCGTTTTTCTTAAAGTTAGAAACCCTTTACGAAGAATACTTAAAAAATGGCTTTGGTTTAATTAAAGTTCTTTGGGAAACGTATGCGATCAGTATTGGCAAGCGAATTATAGCACGCACGATGACAGCCAACATTGAAGGCTTTGCAAAAGGTATAACGGATGAAGGCGTTTTATTGATTGAAGATGATGAAGGAGTTATACACCGAATTCATTCTGCAGATATTGAGCTCTCTGCTAAAAAATAGTAGAAAAATAAAGAAATTTTTATTATAATACGAGTATCAAGGTAGTATCGCAAGAACTTCACTTGATACTCGTTTGTTTATTTTTAATACGACAATAAATCTGCCTTGATCCATTAAGGACTAGGACAGAGGGATGACGCGTAGGTAAGCACATTAGGTAAAGTGTGCTTTTTATAGATAAAGTCTGTCAAAGTCCTTCTTCCTTTTATAGGTAGAAGGACTTTTTGTGTGCAGACGTGCGCTCATCTCCTCTGAGAAGGAGGAGAAAGTTAGTGAAAACAAAATTAGATTTTTTACGTATGAAACAAAACAATGAACCAATTGTGATGCTGACTGCGTACGATTATCCGTCAGCTAAGTACGCTGAGGAAGCAGGTGTAGACATGATTTTAGTAGGCGATTCTCTAGGAATGGTCGTTTTAGGATATGACTCTACCATTCCTGTAACGGTAGATGATATGATTCATCATACAAAAGCGGTTAAAAGAGGAGCTGCTGATACATTTATCGTCACCGACATGCCATTTATGTCCTATCACGTGTCGAAAGAAGACACGATGAAAAATGCTGCTCGTATTATGCAGGAAAGCGGAGCTCATGCTTTAAAAGTAGAAGGTGCAAAGGATGTTCTTTATACAATTTCAGAATTGACGCAAGCTGGTATTCCGGTTGTTGCACATCTCGGGTTAACTCCTCAGTCTGTCGGTGTCCTGGGCGGTTATAAAGTGCAGGGAAAAGAAGCGAAAGAAGCCAAACAGCTAATCCAAGATGCGATCAAGTGTGAGCAGGCGGGAGCTATTGCTGTTGTATTAGAATGTGTTCCTAAACAAGTAGCAAAACAAGTAGGTGAACGCTTAAGCATTCCCACAATCGGAATTGGAGCAGGAGCTGACACGGATGGTCAAGTACTTGTATACCACGATGTATTAACGTACGGCGTAGAGCGTGTGCCAAAATTTGTTCAGTCATTTGCGAAAATAAATGAGCCTATTTTACAGGGGCTTTCACAGTATGTAAGTGAAGTGAAAAAAAGAGAGTTTCCGAAAGAAGCACATACTTTTTCAATGAAAGAAGAGCAGTTAACGGCACTGTACGGAGGGAAATAAGATGAAAGTCATTACAACAATTAAAGACATGCAGCAGGAGATGAAAAAAGAAAAGCAGCTTGGACGTTCAATTGGATTTGTCCCGACGATGGGCTATTTGCATGAAGGCCACGCTACTTTGCTTGGAGCGGCTCGCACAGAAAATGAAGTAGTGGTGCTAAGTATTTTTGTGAACCCGACTCAATTTGGACCAAATGAAGATTTTGATACGTATCCAAGAGATTTTGAACGCGATGAGCGCGTGGCAAAAGAAGCTAACGTCGACTATTTATTTTATCCTTCAGTAGAGGAAATGTATAAGTCAAGCCGTTCAGTTGCTATAACCGTGACAGATCGTGTAGACGTATTGTGTGGACAGAAGCGCCCCGGCCATTTTGACGGAGTAGCCACGGTACTAACAAAGCTTTTTCATATTGTAACACCAGATCGTGCATACTTTGGTAAAAAAGATGCACAGCAAGTTGCTGTGGTAGATGGCTTAATTGAAGACTTTAATTTCCCAGTGGAGCTTAGAGCAGTAGACACGGTGAGAGAAGCAGATGGATTAGCTAAAAGTTCTCGTAACGTATATTTAACGGATAAAGAAAGAGAAGAGGCACCTGTTTTATTTAAGAGTTTACAAAGCGCTCTGCAGCTTCTTGAAAGCGGAGAGAAGCAAGTAGAAATCCTTAAACAGATCATTCGAAAAGAAATTGAGCAACATACGAGCGGTAAAGTGGATTATATCGATGTTTATACGTATCCAGAGCTAAAAACGATTGAGCAAGCCGCTGGAAAAATTATTATTGCTTTAGCTGTTCAATTCTCTAAAGCCCGTTTGATTGATAATGTAATTGTAGACGTACAGGGGGATAACTAAATGTTTCGCACGATGATGAACGCTAAAATACACAGAGCTCATGTAACTGAAGCCAACTTAAATTATGTTGGGAGCATCACTATTGATGAAGATATCATCGACGCAGTAGGAATCACTGCAAACGAAAAAGTTCAAATTGTAAACAATAATAACGGAGCTCGCTTGGAAACGTACGTGATTCCCGGCGAACGCGGGAGCGGCGTAGTTTGTTTAAATGGAGCTGCTGCAAGACTCGTGCAGCCTGGAGATATTATCATCATTATCTCTTATGCGCTCGTAGCCAATGAAGAAGTAGCTCACCATCGTCCAACCGTAGCGATTATGAATGAGCAGAATAAAATCCAACAATTGCTTAAACAAGAACCAGCTGGTACAATTCTATAAGAACAGTCCCCCTTTATGAGGGGGATTTTTATTTGAATACATACGCTAGTAAGTGAACGGTATAAACCTCTATACACACTAAAGTAAAACTTCGATGTATGAAAGCCTCTCTGTTTTTCACGAGAAGGAGTTGCGCTTTTAAAGCATATAGAGCAGGCTTTCACTTTATACTATAAAAAGACAGACTTGCGAGGTGTTGACCGTGAATAAACGCTTTGTTGTGGTAGATCTTGAAACGACGGGACATTCTCCAAAACAAGGAGATAAAATGATTCAATTTGCTGCTGTCATAGTAGAAGACGGCAAAATTGTTGAACGTTTTTCTAGTTTTTTAAATCCTGGTATGGATATTCCGCCTTTTATTACACAACTAACTAACATTCAAAATGATATGGTGAAAGATGCGCCTTTATTTGAAGAAATTTCACCTAAAATTATAGAATTGCTAGATGATGCTTATTTTGTTGCACATAATGTGGCTTTTGATTTAACTTTTTTACAAGAAGAACTCTATCAGTGCGGAAGGGAGACGCTTTATAATTCAACCGTAGACACCGTCGAACTGGCCCGGATTCTGCTGCCTACAGTTGATGGGTACAAACTTAGCCAATTAGCTGAGTATTTACATATTGAACATGAAAACCCTCATCAAGCAGATAGTGATGCAGAAGTAACGGCACGTATTTTACTGTTACTAATTGAGAAATTAAAGAAGCTACCTCTAACAACCTTAAAGCAGCTGTATGCGCTAAGCTTGCACTTTAAAAGTGAAATTGGAGAACTGATTCAACAAGTTATAGATGATAAAAGTTATGCCGAGGATGATTCTTATGAATTTATACATGGGATTGCGCTAAACAAATATCAGCCGCATTCAGCTAATGAAAAGCAGCACTCTCATACTTACGAGATATTTGAAACTGAAAAGCAAAAGCTGTTCCATCAGGCTCTGCCATTGTTTGAAGAACGAAAAGGGCAGTGGGAGATGATGAACTTTGTACAAGAGTGCTTTGCAGGTAATGAGCATGCTTTAATTGAAGCCGGGACCGGTATTGGTAAAACCTACGCTTATTTAGTTCCTGCCGTGTTTTATGCTTCTGTTCATCATCACCCAGTCATTATCTCAACTAATACGGTAACGCTTCAGCAGCAAATCATCGAAAAAGATGTGCCCATTCTAGAAAAGATTGTTCCGTTTCCTGTGACGGCAGCTGTTTTAAAAGGAAGAGAACACTACATTAGTATAAGAAAATTTATTCAGCTCTTAAAAGAGCGCAATAATAATTACGATGCGATCCTCACAAAAGCGAAGCTGCTTATTTGGCTGACGGAAACGGAAACGGGCGATAGCGATGAAATAAACCTGCCTTCTGGCGGCAAACTTTTTTGGGAACAGCTAAATGAAAGCAATCCGTCTCCAAGTGACTTTAAGCATCCTTGGAAACTTTATTCTTTTTATGAACGAGCGCAGAACAGAGCGCAAAATGCCCATATAGTAGTGACAAATCATCGCTTGCTGTTGATGGATGTGATGAGTAATCATGAGCTGCTGCCTGAGTATGAACAGATTATTATTGACGAGGCTCATCACTTAGAAGACATTGCTGGAGAAGAGCTGGGGGAGCGCTTAGATTATTTTGCGGTTCATGCGCTATTAAACCGAATCGGAACCATTCAAGACAAAGGGCTGTTAAAAAAAGTTCATCATACGTTTGTGAAATATAGCATCGAGCTTAACACTGAACTTCTTCAAAACCTGTTTGTGCAGCTTCATTCTGAGTGCGATGACTTATTTCGTTTGATTCATTCTTTTGTCCAAAAAAGAATTGGCAATCAGCAGGGCGAGATTGGAAGAAGCAGCTATCGATATAAAGTGGAAAAAGAGCATGGACATTACTGGACGGCTATTCAAGAAGCAGCGTCGCGCATTCGTTTTTTAATTCACGATCTTTTTACATGGAATGATGGGGCAAGACATTCCTTTGACGAACTATATGACAAAGTCACAAAAAATGAACAGTCGTCTCTTCATGAATTTCAAACGGCTGTTAAAGGATTTGAACACATATCTCAGCAAATAGAAAAGCTTTTGTTCAAACAGCAGAGTCATCACGTAACGTGGTTTGAGATTGAACCAAAAGGAGCAGCGAATGCTACGTATATCTATAGTCAGCCTACCTCCATTGCCGATACGCTGGCTGATGAATTTTTCGCTAAGAAACAAAGCGTTATTTTAACATCGGCTACATTGACGGTGAATGGAACATTTGATTATTTAATTCAAGAGCTAGGGTTATATGACTTTCAGCCTGCTCAACTCATTCTCCCTTCCGAGTTTGATTATGAGAAGCAAGCTAGAGTCTATATTCCTCAAGATATGCCTGCTGTTAACGAAGTATCATTATATGAGTATAGCGCTATGATGGCAGAAAGTATTCTTGACGTAGCTAAAGTAACAAATGGTCGTATGCTGGTGCTTTTTACTTCATATGACATGTTGAAAGCTACGTATGGTTATTTAAAAGAGTTAAACGACCTTGAAGAATTTGTACTGCTCGGTCAAGGAGTCACAACTAGAAATCGTAATAGACTATTAAAAGACTTCAGCCAGTTTGAGCATTCCATTCTATTAGGTACAAACAGCCTGTGGGAAGGAATTGATCTGCCAGGAAATTTATTATCATGTCTCGTAATTGTCAGACTTCCTTTTTCATCTCCAAATCAACCTCTGCTGACAGCTAAATTTGAGCAGATGAAAAAAGAAGGGAAAAGTCCTTTTATGAATTATTCACTTCCTCAGGCCGTTATCCGTTTTAAACAAGGATTTGGACGGTTGATTCGTTCAAAAAGTGACCGAGGAGCTATATTTATTTTTGATAATCGTATTACGCGAACAGCATATGGGTACCATTTCCTTCATTCACTTCCAAAAGTCCAGGTTGTTCAAAAAACGTTTTCGAATATCTTACTGGACTACAAAGAATGGTGGAATGAAAAGACTTGAGCATACGCTTAAGTCTTTTTTTATGCATACTGTTTCTTCAGTTGAGAGACGATAGTAATATACTATGATAAGCAAATGAGGACAGTGTATGATTAAAATATTAATAAGTGCTGTACTGTTTTTTAGTTTTATGAACTGTTCGGTTTCAGCAGCCGTCATTAAAAACGTAGATTTTGGTTTACAAGCTGATGAAGTAGTGATCACCTTTCTACCTCTTTCAGCTGGAGAAGCGAGTCTGATTCAAGACGGAAGCGGTGAGATTATTTTGATAAATACCGGGAATGCATCTTCCTATCCCGAGCTAAAGAAGTGGTTGAAGCGATATAAAGTAAAAAAAATCAACCAATTAGTGATTACGAAACAGCAAAAGTACTATGATTCAAATGTTCAGCGAGCTATGAATGATTATCATATAGAGCGTATTATTGTCCCTGCTCAGTACCAGGCGGAATTTCAAACAGAGAAGTGGAAAGAAAGTGATTTATTTCAGTTAACAAATAATATACACGTTGATGTCTTGCATGCATCGAAGCAAAAAACAGCGGCTATGGATCTATTGTTTACGATCGGAGAACATCGGATTCTATATGCAATGAGCAGCTCAGATGAAGTAGAAGAAAAGTTTTTACGCATTCCTCTTACCCATGTAGATGTATTGAAAATTCCTAATTTTGGAGAGGGAACGTTTTTTTCGAATGCATTTTTGAAGCAATTAGATACACAGCTTGCGGTTGCGTTTACGAAACCAGGCCGTTCCTATTCCCCTCGACTGCTTTCAAATTTAACAGCTGAATGGATTGAATTATATGACGTAAGGGAGGGGAGCGCTTACTCTATTAAAATGTCGCTAAAATCCTATGATGTGATGAAATTTTCTGCAAAATAAACAAATTTCCTTTTGCAAAAAGAGGTAAATTCCTTATAATATTATATATGTTTACTTATTTATTCGGTTTTTACGCAAAACGTACAGATTGGATTGATGAGTGAAAAAGATGACGATGGTTTTTGATACCTGTTATAATACGAATATCGTCATTTTTGCGTCGTGATAGACGAGCTAGGAGGTTTACAATGGAAAGTAGGATTGAAGTATTATCAACTGTCCGCGTGGAAAATTCCTCGGATTTATATAAAATTGTTGATAGTTTGAATCGCACGTTGAAAAAGCAAGATTTGATGTTCGGATTAGCGTTAGATGAAGAAGATCGAAGCAAAGCTGTATTTACAATTTATCGTACATAAGTAGGGATTTTATGAAAAAGTTAATTATTGTAGCGGTAGCTGCTGTGCTTTTAATTATCGGGGGCATTTCTTTTAGCATTTATCACTCGTCCGTGAAGGATGTGCAGTCTGCTGAGGAAAAAGCAGCATCCCAAGCAAAAAAAGAATTTAATTTGAAATCTGTCACAAGCACCCAGCCATATTTCGGCAATCATGCATTTTATGTAGTAGAAGGTACAAACCGAAGCAATCAAAAGGTAATTGCTTGGATGCCTAAAAGCAAAAAACAAACAGCTGTTTTAAAGAAAGCAAGCAGCGGGATCACAAAAGAGAAAGCCATTTCCATTGTGAAAAATGATAAAAACCCGCAGGAAATTAAGTCGGTGCGCCTAGGCATTGAAAATAAAAAGCCGCTGTGGGAAGTAACATATGTGGATAAAGATAAGAAACATTTAACATACTATTATCTTGATTTCTCTAGCGGTGAATTTATAAAACGATACAGCTTATCTCAATCATAAATCGTTTATACCATATGAAATACCATATGTGTCATAATATAAGATTTCAGCGCTTTATGAAAATGAAGCCAATTTTTTATCTATAATCAGCCCGCGGGCTGATTATAGCTTTAGTTCATAGGGGGAGATTTTAGTGAAGTTAGCAAAACGTGTATCAGCATTAACGCCATCATCAACATTAGCGATTACAGCAAAAGCGAAAGAATTGAAAGCGGCTGGTCATGATGTGATTGGACTTGGAGCAGGGGAACCTGATTTTAATACGCCGCAGCATATTTTAGAAGCGGCTGTCACAGCAATGAATGATGGTCAGACAAAATATACGCCTGCAGGCGGCCTTGCACCATTAAAAGAAGCGGTAATTGAAAAATTCAAACGCGACCAAGGCCTGACGTATTCACCTTCTGAAATTATTGTTTGTACAGGTGCTAAGCACGCACTGTATACGTTATTTCAAGTTCTGTTAGACGAAGGTGACGAAGTGATTATCCCAACTCCTTACTGGGTAAGTTATCCTGAGCAAGTAAAGTTAGCAGAAGGTACACCAGTATTCGTTGAAGGTTCTGAAAATAACGAATTTAAAATCACACCTGAACAATTAGAAGCGGCTATTACTGCTAAAACCAAAGCTGTTATTATCAATTCACCAAGCAACCCAACAGGTATGATTTACACAAGAGAAGAGCTACAAGCTTTAGGAGAAGTTTGCTTGAAGCACGATATTTTTATCGTATCAGATGAAATTTATGAAAAGCTTGTGTATGGTCAAAATGAACATGTATCGATTGCGCAGCTTTCACCAGCGTTAAAAGAAAAAACAATTATCATTAACGGTGTTTCTAAGTCACATTCCATGACGGGCTGGCGCATTGGATATGCAGCTGGTGATGCTACAGTTATTAAAGCGATGACAAACCTAGCGAGTCACAGCACGTCAAATCCAACATCTATTGCTCAATATGCAACAATCGCTGCTTATAACGGCACTCAGGAGCCAGTGGAAATGATGCGACAAGCTTTTGAAGAGCGTCTAAACGTAATTCATGAAAAGCTGATTAACATTCCAGGGTTCTCATGCTTAAAACCACAGGGTGCTTTCTACTTATTCCCTAATGCAATTGAAGCTGCAAAGTTAACTGGTTTTGATACAGTTGATGCATGGGTAGAAGCTATTTTAGAAGAAGAGAAGGTAGCGCTAGTGCCTGGTTCAGGATTCGGTTCACCTGAAAATGTACGTCTTTCTTATGCTACATCACTAGATCTGCTAGAAAAAGCAGTGGAACGCATCCATTCATTTATGACTCGTCATATGAAATAAAAAAGATTATATTTAAAAACAAAGGAGCCTTTTAGCACAAATCACACGTGTTAGAAGGCTCTTTTTGTTTGTTACTTGTTATTATGTTTGTCGAAATGTATAATAGGATGGCATACATAATTACGAAATGTAAGTTTTTTGGAGGGATATTAATCGTGAAAATTACGATTTCAGAAGCAAGCAAGCATGTAGGAAAAGAAGTAACAATTGGTGCTTGGTTAGCGAATAAACGTTCAAGTGGTAAAATTGCCTTTTTACAGCTGCGCGATGGATCAGGATTCATGCAAGGGGTAGTTGTAAAAGCTGAAGTAGAAGAAGAAACTTTTAAATTAGCTAAATCTATGACGCAAGAATCATCACTATATGTAACAGGTGTGGTACGTGAAGATGAGCGCTCACCGTTTGGCTATGAGTTAACAGTTACAAGCCTTGAAGTTATTCATGAAGCTGTTGATTATCCAATTACGCCAAAAGAACATGGAACAGAGTTCTTAATGGATAACCGTCATTTATGGCTCCGTTCTAAACGTCAACATGCTGTTATGAAGGTTCGTAACGAAATTATTCGTGCAACGTACGAATTCTTTAACGAAAACGGGTTTACAAAAGTAGATCCTCCAATCCTAACAGGAAGTGCTCCTGAAGGAACAACAGAATTATTCCACACGAAATATTTTGACGAAGATGCATACCTTTCTCAAAGTGGACAGCTTTATATGGAAGCAGCGGCAATGGCGCTTGGAAAAGTATTTTCATTTGGTCCAACGTTCCGCGCTGAAAAATCTAAAACACGCCGTCATTTAATTGAGTTTTGGATGATTGAACCAGAGATGGCTTTCTACCAATTCGAAGATAACTTGAAAGTACAGGAAGAGTATGTGTCTCATGTCGTACAGTCTGTTTTAACAAACTGTAAGTTAGAGTTAAATGTACTAGGCCGTGATACATCTAAGTTAGAACAAATTAAAGCGCCATTCCCTCGTATTTCGTACGATGAGGCTCTTAAATTCTTACATGAAAAAGGATTTACAGACATTCAGTGGGGAGATGACTTTGGAGCACCGCATGAAACGGCTATCGCAGAAAGCTATGACAAGCCGGTATTCATTACACACTATCCAACGTCATTAAAACCATTTTATATGCAGCCAGATCCAACAAATGAAGACGTAGTATTATGCGCAGACTTAATCGCACCAGAAGGCTACGGAGAAATCATTGGAGGCTCTGAACGTATTCATGATCAAGAGCTTTTAGCTCAGCGTGTAGAAGAGCACAAATTAGATACTGAAACGTATAAGTGGTATTTAGAGCTTCGTAAGTATGGCTCAGTTCCACATTCAGGATTTGGTTTAGGCCTTGAGCGTACGGTAGCATGGATTAGCGGCGTAGAACACGTTCGTGAAACGATTCCATTCCCACGCTTATTAAACCGTCTATACCCGTAAGGAAGTGAAAAAAGTATTCTGACTCTTGTAGTCAGGATACTTTTTTTAGCTTTTTTTATGAATCATAAAAAGAAAAGAAAAACGAGGCTTTTACTTATATCATAAGGAAACAAAGGCAAACATAGAAAAGAGTCTAACTTAAAAGGGAGTTGCAATTCTCGAAAAAATAAGTTAGTGTAATATTCTTGGAAGGAAGTCATCGTTCGTATATATTTTATATGTGCAGAGCAATGGTACGGTTTCAGCGGAAAGTTTTACATAGAAGCTTTTTTAGCTTCGAATAATTATTACTTTGACTATAAACTTCATGATATACTAACTACTGAGGTGTTCGGATATGAAAAAAGAAACGTTAATTGAATGGTTTGAACAAGGCACAGTTTCAATTCCGAAGCTGCTGTTTAATCACTATAGCGATTTGGGAATGAACGAAACGGAATTCATGACGTTAATGCATATTTATGTTTCCATTGAAGGCGGTGAAGGTTTCCCGACACCTAACGAATTGGCGGCAAAAATGAGTATTTCAAGTGCTGTCTGTATGGATACGCTGCGAGCATTAATTCAGCGCGGCTTTTTATCTATTGAGCAAGATCAACAGCAAAACGCCCTTATTTGTGAACGTTATTCATTAAAACCGCTTTGGGAAAAGCTTATTCATCATATGATGCAAGAAACAAAAGAAGTAGAAAAAAGTGAAGAAGAACAAGAAGAGCTTAATTTATATACAATGTTTGAAAAAGAGTTCGGCAGAGCATTGTCTCCGTTTGAATGCGAAACGCTAGCGATGTGGATTGATCAAGATCATCATGATCCCATTATTATTAAAGCGGCACTAAGAGAGTCGGTGATGTCTGGAAAATTAAACTTCCGGTATATTGATCGTATTTTATTTGAATGGAAGAAAAATGGTATTCAGACCATTGATCAAGCCCGCAAGCATAGCCAAAAATTTCGTCAAAATCAACAGCCCAAAAAACTATCTTCTGTTAACCCTTCTCAGTCTACATCAGCCATTCCTTTTTTTAACTGGCTAGAGCAATGACAGGATAAAAAGCTGCTTCAAGATCCATGTAATTGAATCTTGAAGCAGCTTTTTTAAAAGAATATGGACAAAAGTAGCATTTGACAGGAACCCTATTGTAAAATAGGAGGGAACTACCTGTAAGAAGAAGGAGAACTAGTATGTTAACGTTAAAACAAATCAGACAGTGCCTAGATGCTATGGCGGAAATGTTTCCTGACGCCCACTGTGAGTTAAATCATCGGAATCCCTTTGATTTAGTCATTGCTGTGGCGCTATCTGCTCAGTGCACAGATGCTCTAGTCAACCGCGTAACAGCGGATTTATTCAAGAAATATCAAACACCTGAAGACTATTTAGCCGTTTCGTTAGAAGAGCTGCAGCAAGATATTAGATCAATCGGCTTATATAGAAACAAAGCTAAAAATATTCAAAAGCTCTGCCGTATGCTCATTGATGAATACGGAGGAGAAGTTCCAACAGATCGTGATGAGCTGACCAATCTTCCAGGAGTAGGGCGTAAGACGGCTAATGTTGTTGTATCCGTAGCTTTTGGAGTACCGTCAATAGCAGTAGATACGCATGTAGAACGTGTAAGTAAACGCCTTGGGATTTGCAGGTGGAAAGATTCCGTTTTGGAAGTAGAAAAAACGCTAATGAGAAAAGTTCCAAAAGATGAATGGTCAGTTACGCATCATCGACTTATCTTTTTTGGACGCTATCACTGTAAAGCACAGTCTCCTCAATGTCATGTCTGCCCGCTTCTGGATCTTTGCCGAGAAGGAAAGAAACGAATGAAAGGAAAAGAGAATAAGACAGATGTTACCGATTGAAGTGCCGTCACATTTCATATGCGAACCATTCTATTCAAAAGAAAATCGGGTTCTTGAAGTAGATGAAAAAAATGGGAGAAATTATTTTGCTTATGATATTTTATACGATGTACATAAAGAAACGAAAACACCTTGGAGGGATGTTCAAAAGAACATACGGCCATTTTTTGAAAAGTGGGAAACACAAAGGGAAGAACTGTACATGCTTTTTTCTCAGCGAAAAGCAAAAGAAGCAGCCCCTTGTATGAAACAAGCTGCTGCTATGTATATTAGTTTACTGTTTTGGATTAATGGACAGCCCGTTCGGCGTTTAAATCGGCTGCAAGAAGACATAGCGGACCTAACCTATAAGCCTATTAACTGTGCTGAGAGACTTATGTTTTTACTGCAGCGAGTTTCTTCTTATCAAGCGTATATTCAGCTGACAGAATTATTTAATGAGCTGCGTAAGCAGTATGCAAAAATGCTTATTCTTCACAAGAAATAAAGCCCCTACAAGTGTAGGGGCTTTTTTCTGCTACGTTAATTTTCAGTTGTTGGCTCTTGCTGCGGTGTAGCAGGTGTTGCCGGCGTCGATGGTGTAGCAGGGGTTTGTGGTGTTTGACTTCCTGAGTCACTTCCACCGTTGTCTGCTGGAGGAGTTGTTGTGCCTCCGTTATTACTATTGTTGCCGCTATTACCATCGTTAGCATTGCCGCTATCATTATTGTTATTATCGGTATTGCCGCTATTGTTACCACCGTTATTGCTGCCATTATTGCTGTTTTGGTTATCATCCGGCTGAGTAGATGAATCGTCACCTTGATCAGAGCCGTTGTTTTGATCAGTGTTGCTATTGTCTTCATTTTGATTATCGTTCGTTGTTCCGTCATCTTCAGGCTTAGTAGAATCATCTTCGGTAGCTTGATCTGATGAATCAGGGACCTTTACAGAAGAACTAGCGCTTTCGCCCGTATTTGTTGTTACGGTAAAACTATACGTTGCGCCTGGTGCTGGGCTGGAAATTGTTTTTCCACCGGCTCCTGCGCCAGATGCGAGTTGTTCAGAACCATTAGGAGATGACATTGTGACTGTAAAGGTCGTATCACTGGCTGCGTTTGACGCTGACCAGTTAACTGAAATTGCTCCTCCGCTATACGAAGCAGTAATTTTTGGCTTCACATCTTTATTGTCTTTTTTCTCTTTTTTGTCCTCTTTTTTGTCCTCTTTTTTATCTTCTTTCTTTTCTTCTTTTTCTTTCTTCACAAACGTTTGAGATACTTTTGTCGGTGCAGTACCGCGCACAAAGTATTCTTTAGTAATTAAGCTCGAAGGAGTAGAGCCGCTTGGGCGTTTTAAGTCTTTGCCCGTTGGTTTTTCCACGGAACGTTCAACTACGCTGTCCGGCTGCTTGAAACTTCCTTTAGGTTTGCCTTCAGAAATATGAGTAATAACATGCTTAAAGATATTTTTTGCCATGCCTGTTTCATTAGCACTTAAAATATAGCCGTCTTTAGCAGTTTCATAGCCTGTCCATACGGAAATCGTATAGTTTGGCGTAAACCCATTAAACCAAACGTCTTTTTCACCAGCGTCTGGAATATTGTATCGTTGCTTTTCTGCAGCACTAAAGTTCGAAGTTCCTGTTTTACCCGCAATTTCTAATCCTGGTGTACGAACAGCACGAGCTGTACCATATGATTCGTTTACAACAGATTTCATCATGTCCGTCATCATAAATGCCGTGTAATCTTGCATTGCGCGTTTTGGTTTTGGGGTTAAATCAATTTCTGTTCCATCAGGGAATTTTACCTTTGTCACTGTATGCGGTGCGTTGTACATACCTTCATTTGCAAACGCACTATAGGCTCCAGCCATTTGTAGCGGTGTAACACCTGTACGGAAGCCTCCGATAGAATAAGATTCAGAATAAGCTTCGCCGTCTTCTTCGTCTAATTTTAGCCCAAGGCCCGTAGCAAACTCTTTTGCTTTGTCTGCCCCGGTTGCTTGAAACGCTTTTAAAGCAGGGATGTTCAGTGAGCGTCCTAAAGCTTCACGCGCTGAAACCCACCCTTTATAATTGCGTCCAAAATTTCGGATTGGCGTGCCGTTTGAATAATGATATTCTTCATCTTTTATCGGTTGTCCAGTGGACCACTTTAAGTTCTCAATCGCTGGGCCGTAATCTAAGATCGGCTTAATTGTTGAGCCGGGCTGGCGTCTCATATTTGTTGCAAAGTTTAAGCCGCCTGACACACGATTACGTCCGCCTCCAATTGCTTGAATACCGCCTGTTTCATTATCTACAACGACAAGACCTGCTTGGAATTTATCGTTCGGGAAGTTGACTACTTTGTTATTCATCACATCATCCACATAGTCCTGAGCATTAGTGTCAAGCGTTGTATAAATTTCTAAGCCCGCAGAAAATGGATCTGCGTCTGTTTTCTTTTTTACTTCTTCGATTACTTGGTCAATAAATACATCGTACTTAGATGTTGATTCAGTTTGTTTAGCTAAGTGAGCCTGTACATCTACTTGTTTTGCTTTGTCGGCCTCGGCTTGTGTAATGAAGCCGTTTTTAGCCATTAAGTTTAATACTGTGTTACGGCGTTTAGTAGCATTCTCTGGGTTTGTAACTGGGTTATAAGTAGTTGGCGCTTTTGGTAAGCCTGCCAACATAGCAGCTTCATCAAGAGTTAAATCTTTTACGCTTTTAACTCCGTAAAATTTCTCAGCTGCTCGTTCAATACCGTATACTTCACCTGATGCGAAATATATTTTGTTTAAATACATTTCAAGAATTTGTTGCTTGGAATATTTACGCTCAAGCTGGTAAGCTAACCACATTTCTTGTACTTTACGTTTAACCGTCTTCTTTGGTGATAAGAACGAATTCTTTACCACTTGCTGAGTAATCGTACTACCGCCCTCAGCGCCGAAGCCGTTTTTAAAGTTCGCCATTAATGCTCCGCCAATTCGGTAAAAGTCGACGCCGTGATGTTTATAAAAACGAACGTCTTCCGTAGCGATAAATGCGTTTTTGACGACTTGAGGGATTTCATCGTATTGCACATATGTACGTTTTTGAGCTCCAATTTCTTTTACAACTGTCTTTCCATCGTTTGCATATACTTTAGATGAAAAAGAGTTTTTTAATACCGAGTCATCAACTTTTGGAGCATCGCTTATCATAGCAAAAAAAGTTCCCACTCCGGCAATGAGCCCGATGATTCCTATCAGTAAAACTGCGGCAACAATTTTACGAAATAGGCCTCCTTTTTTCTTCTTTTTCGGTTTTCCTTGAGATTTACCTTCTGGTTTGTTGTCATTCATAGCTCTTCGTCGTTCTTCACGAGAGCGATAATTATCTGACATAAAAACTCCTACCTTTCAACGCATTGTAAGAGAATGATTTCCGTAAACATATATATCATACTCTTAAAAGTATAATTTATCTATAGTTTTTATGTAATCGATTCTCGGATGGTAATCAAGTTCGATGAAATGTCCTTTTTTTTCAATATCTGCCTTAGGGATTGATTTTCGTCCATTTTTTTTCATGGCATCCCAATAAGGAAAAAGGAACTGTGCTTCGAACAAGTATATTTCTTGTAAAGTAGAGAACATTAATATAACGAAACAAACCCCGTTTTGTTTCACAATTTGCTTCATATGTTCAATTTGATGTTCATGAAAATTACGCAGCGGAAATGAGGTTTTATTTCTTGTTTCTTTTGCTTCAAAGTCAAGGTGTTTTCCTTTATAGACTCCATTATAGTCTGTAGTAGAAGCCTGTTTAAAATAAGCTTCTTTGATAACAGCGGCACTTCTCTTCGGATAGTCTACTTTTACAATTTGAACAGGGGTTGGTTTTTTGTGAACAATGGCTATTCCTTTTGAAACATAGTATTCGTTTGTTTCGTTTAAATCGTCCTCCAGCGTCATACCACGATTGCTATAGCTAGCTTCTAGCTTTTTAGGGGAAGGACTGCTGGTATTCAATGGCTTATAGGCCTTTCCGTTAGGATAGCGAATCATAACCATCACTCCTTTAGTGTAAATCTATTAAACAAACAAATTCTATTATACCAAATCCTACAAATAAAAATAGATGAAAGAAGATGAAGAGATGTCACTCAATTGTTCGGAACAAGCGCTGTTGACAGCGATTAAAAAAACAACAGACAAGCTGAATATTGATAATATATCAAGAACCCAGGCTTATGCAACTTTTTATCATAGATATCCTGAAGTAAGGTGGGCATTTCTCGCAAGTATGGTATCACGAAACGCAGGGTGGAATATGTGTGATTTGCAAGGGGAAAACATGAAAAAAGCGTTATCAAAGCAAACACGCGATTTATTATTTTTGACGTATGAAAGAGCAAATTGGCTTATTTTTAAAGATGCCTTCCCGCAATTACTATTGTATGCTGTTTCGCGTAAAAAACATGTCTCTTATATTCATTTACTTCCCTATTTAAATGTTTCGTCTTTTATCGAAGAGAAGTGGAGGCAATTTATGCGGAAACCTTGTGAACTGCAGCTTATTCATGCGTTAATTGTGAATGAGCAGCATGTTATTCAACAGCCCGTTATTGAACAGCCTTTTTATCAAGATAGAGTGTTTAAAAGTACGCTGTTTTTTTTTTCAAGATATATTCCACTTTAGTTCCGTCCTTTTTCCTACTACAAAAGGGGAGCTATACGGTTGTTCCGTTCATGATTTTACAAAAGTAAATAATCGGATTGATTTGGGGAAGAAATTAGCGGCTTTATTATTTCATGAAAAGTATTATCCCTTGTTTTATGAATTTTCTTTAAAAACAAAGCATACGGGTTCGAGATACGATTATGAGCAGTATTTTGTGAATGAAACCAGTTGCCGTACACCTGCTCTGCGAATGGTGTATCCGGCTATTAGACATCATGAAAAGAAGAGAGAAAAGTGGTTTTTAACGAAAAAAGAGGAACGAAAGCTTATGAAAAAGCCGCCTTTTCCAAAAAAAGTTCATTTTACAAAGTGGTATCTTCAAAAGCAAAAGCAGCTGTATATGTTAATGAAAGTAGCGCAAGTATTTAATGTAAATAAAAACGGTCACAAGTGACCGTTTTGTTCTTAAGTAGAAGGCTGGTTAGGACCGTTTAACTTTTTAGGATCACCGTAGGTTTTTGTTTCAGGCTTATTTTTAGGCTGTGATTTTTGCTGTTTGTTGGCCATATCTAGGCACCTCCTATCATGTTGTAATAAACGTTCAGCAGCGGAATGTATCTGCTTAGCTGAAATGTCTATACTAGTGTTTTCAATATGCTCACTTTCGATTCACCATAAATGAAAATGTCGAAAACATCTTTCTTTGACGAATAGAAACTAGTTTTGTCATGTGTGAAGGGACAATGAAGAAAAGAGAGAATACGTTATGCAAAGGAAAATTTGGAGGGATGGCGATGAAACAAAGTATGGTTAAAACAAGCGAAATGATGACTTTATTAGATAGCTTACTAGAGCAAGTAGATTTAGTGGATAAAACGATGTCTACATCTATAAATGAAGCATTTACACATTGTGAAGAAACATATATGGAACAAGTTCATCGCATTGACCAATCACTGCAAGAAATTGAAGTAGCTGTGTACGAAAGCATGCCTTCCGAAACAGAATGGAGTAGAACCCGAAGAGAAATGGTTCTTCATACAGTATAAAGATTGTTTATGTTACAATAGTCATCGTAGAGGTGACGAATAACGATGAATGAAGATGTGAAAAAAAGTACGGAGATCATGTTTCAATATAATGAAGTAGCGGTAGAACGATTAGCGTCTATTCAACAGGAAGAAAATTATGAAGTGAAATTCTTTGAAGAAGTAAAACCTTATGGAGATATTTTCTTCAAAAAACTTGATGAATGGGCTAGTCTCGTAACGGAATGGCTGAAGAAAGAGCGACCAAAATATATTCATGTGAATCAGGTAGAGACGTTAAAAGAAAATTTACAAAACGTTGTACTACAGTCATTTTATCCCGAGACGCGAGAAAAGCGATTTAAAAAGATGTATCACTCAAATAAGTATGTGCTCGAGTCGATATTGAATAATTAATCCCGGCCTTCCGTTAAGATCTACAAGGTGGGGATTTTCTATGTATGCCTAAAGAGAAAACTCTTTAGGCATTTTATCATTATCAATAAAAAGTTAATCAAAATCTTTTTGAGATTGGATAGAAACAGCTGGGTGATCTTGTGAAGCTACTGTATCGATATGATAATCAACTTTTTCAGTATGTTTAGAAGCAACGGCGTTATTTGTTTTAGTTACTGCGCTTTGTCCTTGCTTTTTATGATCAAAATGTTTTCCGCGACTCATGAGATAGACCTCCTTTATTGAATACTACGTTAAAGCTTTTATAGTATAAACAAGTCAAAAAAGAAGTATGTGTCCACTTTACAGGAAACAAAGAAACCACCGATTTCTCGGTGGTAGTAAAAAAATTAATCATCTTGTGCACTAAAATCGGGCTTAGTAGCTCCAATTTGTTCGAGTTCACGTACAGCGGCTTTGTAATTCATAGGAGTTAAAAAACCTTTTAAATACTGCTGCTGAGCAAAATCGAGTAATTCATTACTTGACTGCGGCTCATACTGTTTCACCGCAATAAAAGCTTCTTGAAGTTCGTTCACATACATGTAAATTCCCTCCTAATCCCCATTTGTGCCACTACGTATCGTAGTATCACTTGTTCTTATCGTACCATATATTTAAATAATCTCGTTTTTTTGAAAAATTTAAACTTTCGACAGAAACCTACATATTTTTGAATGTGTTTTCCAAAAGTACAAGTAGACGAACGTCACCTCTTATTTCTGCATACATACTATATATTATGTAATATTAAAAAGGAGGTATTGATTTTGCATGTATACAAGTAAGCATTATCCGTATTATGAGCAACATCAACCAGAACGTTTTGATTTAAGTCAGGTACATCCATTTCCGCAGTATCATCAGCAGCCATGGACGGAAGCTTATATGCCGCAACATCCGTACGCTCAGCAACAAATGCCTTTTGGTCCTCAGCAAATTCCCTATATGAACGGAATGTACCAGCAGCCCCTGTACAATAATGCAGGTGCGCCTTTTAATCCATACCCAAAAGCTCAGCAACAAAAGCCTCAGCCTTCTCAATTTCAGTCATTAATGTCTCAGTTTAAATCGAGTGATGGCAATTACGATATGAACAAGATGATGAATACTGCAGGGCAGATGATGGGAGCCATGAACCAATTAACATCCCTAGTAAAAGGGTTTTCCGGGATTTTCAAAGTATAAGGACTAGAAGGTGTTTTCTAGTCCCTGCTTATTATTTTTTCTTTTGATTTTTCAAATAGGTTTCTCCAAGAAGTGTAAATACTTCATTGTAAGTTAATCCAGACTGAGCATTTAAACGTTTGACTTCTTCGACATCTGTTGTTGATGAAGTTGAAATTTGATGCTTGCTTTTTTTCATAAAACCTCTCCTTCCCTATGTAAAATGAATAACATCCCATCTTAGTATATTTCCAAATGTGCCCCTTCTATAAGTGGAAAAAAACGCCGAAGACACTCATGGTTCTTCGGCTTTTTTTTGCAATAAAGATGAGTGGTTAGAGAAATTAAGAACGGCGAGAGCGACGAGAAGAACGGCGGGTACTGCGGGAAGAACGGCGAGAGCGACGAGAAGAACGGCGGGTACTGCGGGAAGAACGGCGAGAGCGACGAGAAGAACGGCGAGTACTGCGGGAAGAACGGCGAGAGCGACGAGAAGAGCGGCGGGTACTGCGGGAAGAACGGCGAGAGCGACGAGAAGAACGGCGGGTACTGCGGGAAGAACGGCGAGAGCGACGAGAAGAACGGCGAGTACTGCGGGAAGAACGGCGAGAGCGACGAGAAGAACGGCGAGTACTGCGGGAAGAACGGTGAGAAGAGCGGCGAGTACTGCGGGAAGAACGGCGAGAAGAACGGTGAGTACTGCGGGAAGAACGGCGAGAAGAACGGCGAGAAGAACGGTGAGTACTGCGGGAAGAACGGCGAGAAGAACGGCGGGTACTGCGGGAAGAGCGGCGAGTTTCACGAGAAGAACGGCGGGTACTGCGAGAAGAACGCCGACGTCTTGTCAAAGGGCCGGCAGTCGGCTCTTGAAACATGAAAGATTTTAATTCTGTACACTCTAGGGCTTCTGCAGCCTCTTTAATTTTTTGAGCTGTAATATGCAATTAAAAAACCTCCTATATATTGGACTAGGTATTGTCTTAATAGGATACGCTGCAGTACTGAATTTTGATATAAGGCAAAAGTGGAATTTACATAAATAGTTGATAGGATGAGGTGTCATGGCGAATTTGAGGTTCATATAATTTATTAATTGAAGAAAGGTGGTCAAGTAATGAAGCAAAAAGAAATTCCTCAATACGCTTTGTTTGTAAATGTAAAAGATTTAAAAGAAATGCACAGAGACATTTGGTCAGAAGAAGTCGTTCAGGCAACGATGAAATTTAACAAAAAGCGCTACGATATTGATTTGTTGCTAAGAGGCTCACATATTCGGAAGATGAAGAAAAAGTCATATTATATTGAATTTTATTCCCCAAAAATCTTTCAGCATTCTAAAGAAATACATTTGAACGCTGAATACAGAGATCCATCCCTTATGCGCAACAAATTGTCCCTTGATTTTTTCTCTAACTTGGATGTTTTGTCTCCTCAATCTCAGTTTGTTACCCTTACGATTAATGGGAAAAACGAAGGGGTATATCTTCAGCTTGAATCTGTCGACGAACTATTCTTGAAAAAAAGAAATTTGTCAGATGGCTCCATCTTTTATGCAGTGGATGGGGATGCTAATTTTTCTTTAATGAGTGATTTGGATAAAAAGCCGAAAACTTCCTTGTTATCAGGTTATGAAGATAAAGTAGTGAAGCAAGGGGATGAGGAAAAATTAGAACAGTTTATATTTAATCTTAATACATGGACAAATACAGAATTCGAACAGAATATTGAGAAGTACCTAAACGTCGACCGCTACTTGTCTTGGTTAGTGGGTATTATTTGTATGCAAAATTATGACGGTTTTGTCCATAACTATGCTCTCTATCGAAACCATGACAGTGGACGCTTTGAACTGATTCCATGGGATTATGATGCGACTTGGGGAAGGGATGTAAATGGAAAAGTAATGGAAGGAGATTACGTCCGTGCACAAGGATTCAACACGCTTACAGCTCGTTTGTTGGCAGTAGATGGAATTAAAAAGCGTTATATTAAAAAGATGAACAATGTTCTAAATAATCAATTTACAGTGGAATATATGCAGCCCATCGTCTATCAAATGCACGAAGAGCTTAAGCCTTATATTTTGAAAGATCCTTATGTAAAAAACAATATAGCACAATTTTATGAGGAGCCGGCATTTATTTTATCCTTTATAAAAGACCGCACAGCATATATTAAAAATAATCTTCTTGCTTTTTAGATACCATAGGATGTAGGCAGAAGTGGAATTTGTTAATAATAGGCAAATGTACGAAATCAATAGCTGTACATGATACGTATATATACAGTATGAATGACCAATATGGATGACTAACAAGGAGGAAAAAGAATGGAAAACTATTATTATTATTATGGGCAAAATCAAGGTCAAAATTCAAATCCAAACCGAAAACGCAGCCAAAGCAAAAATGCAAATCGACCTGATAAAGGCTATTCTTCGCAGTTTAAACCTTTAAAAGGAAGAATGGTGACTGTTTATCGAGGAGGTCCTGAATCAAAAACAGGTTATTTACTTGATGTTCAGTCTGATTATTTAATATTAGCAGTAGAAAACGATAACAATAATAACAATGATGAAAATAATAATGAGGGAAATAGCAACCAAAATAATCAAAACAACCAAAATAATCAAAACAACCAAAATAACCAAAATAATCAACAAGAATATACTGTTGTATATTATCATTTATCCCATGTTAAGAGTATTACGGAAGATGCTATGTCAAATTCAGCACAGACGTTTACCGGGTTTGATAATGAGGGTACTTTAGAGTTGTATAGAGGTAAGACATTTGCTAGTACTTTATCATTACTGAAAAGTAAATATGTTCAAATAAATCAAGGCGGTCCTGAGAAAAAAGCAGGCCAGCTACTTGACGTATTAGGTTCTTCAGAGTCTGCTTACCTCGTATTACTATCGGAAGATGATGGTGTTGTCTATATCAATGTTGAACATGTAAAAAGTATAAGTGAATATCAAAATGATAATGACAATAATAACAATAATAAAAATCAAATGAATAATCAAATGAATAATCAATTTGCTGCAAATCAGGAACCGACTTATATGAAATCAAAAAACTTTAATAATTTATTTACTCATCTATCACACAAATGGGTATCGATCAATGGCGGCGGTCCAGAAGCTGTAGAAGGTGTATTGGTGCAAAGTCGGAATGGCACTTTTACCCTTGTTCAGGACAATCAAGTATTACGCTTACAACCAAGACATGTTAAAACCATTTGTGTAGGAGCAAAAGGATCTTTTAAACAAAATAATAATCAAGATGATGAACAGAAAGAGGAAAATACAAATACTGAAGACGGAGGGTCAACAGAAGGGGTGCCAGAAGGTCGTACAGGAAGAAACCGCAGCACTGGTTCGTACTCGTCAGGAAAAAGCCGCCGCACAGATTCACAATCGTCAGCGTCAAGAGAGCAAGTCATCCAAACAAAGAATTATCGTTGGAAAGCATAATGAATAAGAACAAAAAAGGTGCTTATAAAGCACCTTTTCTGTCATATAGGAAAGAGGGAGGAGAATGAGTATAAATCATTATATTAATAAGATTGTAGAAGTAGATATTTCGGGAAAAACTAAGTTTATTGGCAGACTTGTTGACCTAGGGTTAGATGTCATGATTTTGTATAATGGACATGATTATTTGTATATTCCTCTTTTACACATGCATCGTTTGCGAGAAGTATCAGAAGAAGACTATACGGTTTTACGTGAAATAGAAGAGAACTTAATAGAAGAAAGTCAGCGGATTTCCTATCGTAATATTTTACAGCAGGCAAAAGGGAAATTTATTGAAATTTATGTAACAGGAGGAAAATCATTGCATGGGTATATTACAAGCGTGCTCAATGACTATCTTGTGTTTTATTCTCCCGTGTATAAAAATGTCTTTGTTTCTCTGCATCATTTGAAATGGCTTACCCCTTACAGTAATGAGTTAACCCCTTATTCTTTAAGTGACAAAGAGCTCCCAGTAAGGCCTGCTTCTGCACCTTTTGTCAGAAACTTTGAAGAGCAGCTTAAAAAATATGAAAATCAACTGGTCGTATTAGATTTAGGGGATCAATCAGAAAAAATTGGCGTACTTAAAGAAGTTTCTAATAATATTGTTGAACTAATTACGGCAAATGGAGAAAGTATGTATTGGAAGTTAGCTCACGTAAAATCCGTGCACTTGCCTTAGAAAAAGAGACCTCACTGTCGTCTCTTTTTTTTATGTGTGTATCAGGACAAGTATATTGAATAAACAAATGAGATGATTTAAATTTTTTAGAAAATTATGTTGACAATAAAGAAAATCTTTATTAAAGTTATTAACAACAAACGTTAACCAACAACAATTATATAGAACTCTTATCAAGAGTGGCGGAGGGACTGGCCCTGCGATGCCCGGCAACCATCAAATGAAATATTCATTTGAACGGTGCTAATTCCTGTGGAACATCAGTATTGTTCTAACAGATGAGAGAAATCGTGTATAAACGAACACTCTTCCATCTGTGAAGAGTGTTTTTTATTTTGAGTTAAGGGGAGAAATAGATGAAAATTGAAACTTTATTAGTTCGTTCAGGAGTAGGCCGTGACCCTTCAACAGGTTCCATTACAACACCCATTTACCAAGCATCAACATTTGCTCATCCTGCTTTAGGGCAAAGTACAGGATTTGACTATGCACGTACGGCAAACCCTACTCGTACAGCATTGGAAGAAGCAATTGCTGCTTTAGAAAAAGGAGAAGTGGGAGTAGCATTCGCTTCAGGAATGGCGGGTGTAATGGCAGTTTTAGCACTATTTAAAAACGGAGATCATTTAATTGTATCTGAGGATTTATATGGAGGAACGTACCGAGTACTAAATGAAATCTTTTCAGAGCAAGGAATTACTGTTTCATATGTCAACACAGCTCATCTTGATCAAGTAAAAGATGTGCTTCGTCCTAATACGAAAGCATTATTTATTGAAACACCTACAAATCCAATGATGCACGTGACTGATTTGCCAGAAGCAATTGCATTAGCTAAACAGCATGATTTGCTTACTATCGTTGACAATACATTCATGTCCCCTTACTATCAGCGTCCTTTAGAGCTTGGCGCAGATATTGTGATACATAGTGCGAGCAAATACATTGGGGGTCATAATGATGTAGTTGCTGGTCTTGTAGTGGCTCGATGTAGTAGCTTAGGAGAGAAAATTCGTTTTTATCAAAATGCAGCTGGGGCAATCTTAGGTCCACAAGATAGCTGGTTGTTATTACGCGGTGTTAAGACGCTAGCGCTTCGTATGGAAAAGCATAACGAAAACGCACTGAAAATTGCAAATTGGCTTACTGCTCATGATCTTGTGGAAAAAGTATATTACCCTGGCCTTGAAACACATCCAGGCTATGAAATCATGAAGAAACAAGCGACTGGATTTGGAGGCATGATTTCTTTTGCTGTCTCACACCCTGACATCGTGTCAGTACTTTTAGAAAATGTCAAAGTTATTACATTTGCAGAAAGCTTAGGAGGCGTGGAAAGTTTAATGACATTCCCAGCTCGTCAAACACACGCTGATATTCCGGAGGAAATTCGAAATCGTGTCGGAGTAACAAACTGTTTACTGCGATTATCAGTTGGAATTGAGCACGCAGATGATTTAATTAAAGATTTGAAGGAGGCATTTGATGCATACCAACAATAATAAACATAGATTTGGTACGAACTTAATTCATGCAAATACAGGAATTGACGGTCATTTTGGAGCAGTTAACGTACCTATTTATCAGGTATCTACATTTAACCAAGAAGATGAGACGAACAACGGCCGCTATGACTATTCTCGTTCAGGAAATCCAACTCGTGAGGCTTTAGAAAACACCATTGCTCAGCTAGAAAATGGATACGCTGGTTTTGCTTTTTCATCAGGCATGGCTGCTATCTCATCGGTGTTATCTATTTTTGAATCAGGGGATGAAATTTTAGTTTCACATGATACGTACGGCGGGACATATCGCGTATTAACACGATTATTTTCAAAGTTTGGTATCAAAACAACTTTTGTTGATACAACGAAGGTTGAGAAAGTAGAAGTAGCTATCACAAAAGATACGAAGGCTATTTATATCGAAAGCCCTTCAAATCCATTTTTACAGGTAACGGATATTAAAGCAGTAGCAAGTTTGGCGAAGGAGCGCAATCTCCTTACAATTGTGGATAACACGTTTTTAACACCTTATCTACAGCAGCCGATTGACCTTGGTGTAAATATTGTGATTCATAGTGCTACAAAATATATCAGCGGTCACAGTGACGTCATTGGCGGTCTAGTTGTGGTAAGCGATGAAAAGCTAGCAGAAGAAGTAAAGTTTGTACAAAATGCTTTTGGTGCTATCTTAGGACCGCAGGATTGTTTTTTACTGCTTCGAGGAATTAAGACATTAAAAGTTCGTTTAGATCAGCAGTTAAAAACAGCGCTGCAGTTTGCAAAGTGGCTTGAAGAACAATCTCTAGTGAGCCGTGTATACTACCCAGGCTTAAAAAGTCACCCAGACCACAAACTGATTTCAGAACAAGCAAATGGATATGGAGCTATGATTTCTTTCCAAGTACAGGATGAAAAAGTAGCACGACATATTTTACAAGGAGTCAAATTGGCTTCAATTGGCGTTAGTCTAGGTGCAGTTGAATCCATTCTAACGCATCCTGCAACAATGTCTCATGCAAGTATCCCAAAAGAAGTGCGTGAAGAAAAAGGAATTACTGATTCACTTCTTCGCCTTTCAGTAGGGTTAGAGGAATTCGATGATTTGAAGCAAGACTTTAACGCTGTTTTTCAAAGCTTAGAAGAAAAAGCGTTAATTAAATAAAGAAAAGAGACTGGGACAAAAGTATTCTAGTTAAAGTTAAACAAGAACTATTAATCAAAATTACTGATTAATAGTTCTTGTTTTTTGTTGTCACGGTGAACGTAGGTTTCATCTATTTCGTTGCTTCTAGCGGTTGATTGGAGGGCAAGGCGAAGCCTTGCACGGAAATCAACCGCGGTGTCACAAGCGGTTCAGCTCCTTTATCCCATTTGTTCGTCTTTACACTGGATTGATATCCGTTATATACAGCTATCTAAAAGGTTTGTGTATAGGGACGTAAGCGCAACTTTTTCATCAGAGGAAAGACTGCTGTTTAGAATTCTTTTTATGCCAAGATGATATTTTACATACGGTGTTTGCCGGACGCGTGGATGAGTCATTTCATCTTTTAAATCTTTCAGAATGGCTTCGTGAAGCTGATCTTCACTTGTCATGGCTTGTTTAGAAGCGAACGAACGGTTCAACCATAGGGTTTGATAAGCTGCTAGTAAATGTTCAGAAGTCATTGTGCAAAGAGCTCCTTTAGATTAGTTTCTTCATTATAATAATCTATAGTTTACCATAAGTATTAATACGTGTACGTAACTTTTACAGAAGCAGATACAGTCAAGGACTGAGCTTGAATAGGGGGAGAGGCTGCTAATAACTTAGGCGAGGAGCCAGATGACTGATAGACGGGGCCTTCTTCAATTAAAATGGGGATTTGGTTAATAGGAAGCTGCAGCGTGTTGGCAATGGTAAAAGCCTTTTCTTTAGCGTTAAGCAAAGCTTTACTTATCGCTTCTTGTTCATATTTATCATCATTTGTAACGTGGAATTGAAGATCTTGCGCTATGTTGGCTCCGCTTGAAAAAGTAGCGTTATAGACATCGCCAGCTTGTTTTACATCTTGTACTCTTACTCTAAATAAGTGCTGTACTTCGTATCCTGTAAGAGTCGATTTTCCATCACTGTAATCATATTTAGGATTTATGGTGAACGAAGCTGTTTCAATTTGCTGGTCATTGATTCCAAGTTTTTTTATCTCTTGCAGCAGAGTATTTGAAACAGCTGAATTTTCTTTTAAGGCTTCTTGAACGTCTCGGTTTTCCGTGCGCGTTCCAATCGTCATGGAAATTTCATTTGGAACTGCTGAAACACTTCCTTCACCAATTACTTTAATTTCTCTATTTTGTGTATCTACGCGCAGTTGCTGTGTAGGTTCATAAGGGAAATAAGAATGTTGCATACCAAAAACCTCCTTTATTGATCTTTAGTATATATATGATAAGAAAAGGAGATTAAAAACAAAAAGAGATTGAGACATAACTAAATCAACCGCTAGAAGCACCTACATACATGAAACCTACATTCACCATACCAATAAAAAAATCCGAACGAATTTGATTCTTCATCAAGAATCTCGATTCATCGTTCGGATCTTCCTTCAACTAACATACTTTTCTTCAGCTTCTTTTTGTTTATTTCGATTCTTTTATTAAGATTTCTTTCATTTCAATGAATTGATTTTGAACATCGTTTGACGGTTTCTTTGTTAGTAAACTTACAATAATAACAGCTAATAAGCTTAAAAAGAACCCAGGAATCATTTCGTAAAGGGCATCCTTCAATGGAGTATTTACCCAAATTAATACTGTAGCAGCACCTACAATCATCCCTGCAAGTGCTCCCCATCGAGTCATACGCTTCCAGTAAAGACTTAGTAAAATAGCAGGACCAAAAGCTGAACCAAATCCAGCCCAAGCATATCCAACCAGCCCTAAAATCGTATCACTAGGTTTTAAAGAAAGCAAAATGCCAATAATTGCAACACCTAAAACCGCAGCTCTTCCAACCGTCACAAGCTCTTTGTCAGAGGCCTTGCGTCGGAAAAATGTTTTATAAAAGTCTTCTGTAACAGAGCTTGCCGTTACAAGCAGCTGAGAAGAAATGGTACTCATAATTGCGGCTAGTAAAGCTGCATATAAAAATCCAGTAATTAACGGATTGAAGAGTATATCCGCAAATTTAATAAAAATAGTTTCAGGATCTGCTAGTTTCATACCTGTTTTTTCTACATATGCAATCCCAACAAGTCCTGTCAGCATAGCACCAATAATAGAAATAATCATCCAGCTCATTCCAATACGACGTGCGGGTTTTAACTCCTTAACAGAAGAGATAGCCATAAAGCGAACGATAATATGAGGCTGTCCGAAATAGCCAAGTCCCCAGGCTAAGAAAGATATAATACCTAAAACGGTCGTACCTTTAAAAATGTCAAGGTATGCTGGATTAATGTCCTGTACAATATCTATTGTTGTGTTAACGCCTCCAACATCGGTGAAAGCTACAATGGGTACTAAAACTAAGGCAAGAAACATAATAACACCTTGAACAAAATCTGTTAAACTAACGGCTAAAAATCCACCCAAAAGAGTGTAGGCAATAACAACAGATGCTGTTACAAATAAGCCAATTTGATAATTTACACCAAATGCCGATTCGAACAATCGTCCGCCTGATACCATACCAGCTGAAGTGTAAAGAGTGAAGAAAATAAAGATAACAATCGCTGATACTGTTCGAAGAACCTTGGCATGGTCGCCAAAGCGATTTTCAAAAAAGTCCGGAATTGTAATGGAGTCATTCGCTACTTCCGTATAAGTGCGAAGACGCGGAGCGAGGATTAAATAATTTAAATAAGCACCAATAGATAAACCTACTGCAAGCCATAAACTTGAAAGACCTGTCACATACATGGATCCTGGAAGACCCATTAACATCCATCCACTCATATCTGAAGCACCTGCTGAGAGCGCAGTAACAGCCGGACCTAGTCCGCGTCCGCCTAGCATGTAACCCGATACGTCTTGAGTTGTTTTTGTGTAAGCATACCATCCTATTCCAAGCATTCCTACAAAATAAATGCCCAGTGAAATATAAACGCCAATATCCACCAAATCTCCCCTTTATGCATTTTTTATGCATGAAACAAGCACTGCTCGCCATGCAAACATCTTATGGTTTCTAAAATTAACAAACTTTCCCCTTACTATCAACCCACAAAACCGTAAATTACCTAAGTCTAAAATCCTCTAAACCTTTATATTAAAGAAATGAAAACGATTTCAAAATAAAGTAAAATAAAAATATTCAGAAACTTATAAACGCATTTTTTATGCAATATTTTATGCAATAAGTAAAATGAAAAGAGCATTTTATAAAATGCTCTTTTGACATTCATGTATATTAGATTAGCGTGAATTCGGGAACACGCGTCGAACAACTTCTGAAAACTCGTCAAACAGTCCAGAAACTGGTTTACCCGTTTGAAGCTTGTCTACATATCCGTTCATACGGTTTACAAAGTCAGGGTTTGTTGATACAAATACTCGATGAACACTGCCGTCGGCTTTTCTCACTTCATGCGCGATTTTACGCTCCATATCTTTTGTGAGATTACCTTCTTTGTTATCGTCTAATACAGCTGCTACATAAGCTGTATGATCAGTTACGATTACATTAGCATCTTTTACGTTTTTTAACGCTACGATACGATCAGCCGCTACATCGGCTACTCTCATTCCGCCGGACTGATTATACTGTTCTTTTTCGTTACGCTGTACGTCTTGCGTATCGTTTACGTCATTCATTTTCGTTTTATTGTTCCCATTTTCATATGTGACGTTGCGGACTGTATCATCATCAATGACGCCATCTTTACCTTGATCTGCTGTGCTACAGCCGAATAAAGTAAGGGTCGTCATGCAGCCTATAACAAACAAAAACGATTTCTTCATAATAGTATCACTCCTTATAAATTTTAACCTTTCTTATAATTTGTTAAAAACGTGTGAAGCATACATGAAAAATACAAAAAAGCCTATACTATCGAAAAAGGAGGAATATGTATGAGTGGAATCCAACAAAGCATATTTGTGCTTCATACAAAAGAAGAAAACCATGAAGAAACAACAACGTTTGCATTAACTTCAGAAGAAGCTAAACTATTATTTGAGACCCTGCAAAATAAACGAAAAGAAATTATCGACGCCCATATTGATAACATGTTGACGTAAGAAGATAAATATTTTGCAAAACGGATGAGCCATATGTTAAGAATGGCCCAATATTTGCATTCTACATATAGGTATAGTATAATGTAAACGCAACCAAATTTAATAAATGTAATGAATACTACGTTTGACCATACACTCGAATTAGATTTAGTGAAAATTCACTTGTTATAAAGGAGATCTACTTCGCGTAGGTCTCTTTTATAATATGTGAATTTTTTATTTACGGTATAAATGTAAATATAGAGTAACATATTAAAATTTTTACATTTTTTGGAGGTTTTTTACATGGCTACTACAGGTACAGTAAAATGGTTTAACAGTGAAAAGGGCTTCGGTTTTATCGAAGTACCAGGCGAAAATGACGTATTTGTCCATTTTTCAGCTATCCAATCTGAAGGCTTCAAAACATTAGAAGAAGGCCAAAAAGTTGAATTTGAAATCGTTGAAGGCCAACGTGGACCTCAAGCGGAGAATGTTGTAAAATTATAATTCAACGCTACATATGAAAGCTGCCGATAGGCAGCTTTTTTTGTGGAAATTTGTTTTATTTGTATGATTAAGAAAATAGATTAAAGTAGGGGGAAGGGAAGGGAAGGCATGAGTTCATTTCATTGCTGTGCTACATGTCAACATTTTCAAAGCATTAAATTGGATAAGGGAATGAAGTATCGATGCAAAAGACTAGGCTATGAAACCCGTCCTTCTTATCAGTTTACATGCTGGGAACCAAAAGAAGTAGTTAAAAAGCTAATGGAAAAACGAAATCAAAAATGAGGCTGGGACATAACTGAATCAATTCAATCTACAGACGGACAAATGAGCTAGTAGGGATCGCTTGTTACACAACAGCTGTTGATTTCCGTGCAAGGCTTCGCTTTCCGTGGGGGGCCGGTGAGCCCGCAGGAGTCTTCGCCTTGCCCTCCAATCAACAGCTAGAAGCAAGCTACCTATATAAAACCTATGTTCACTCTACCAATGAAAAAATCCGAACGAGTTTGATTCTCCACCAAGAATCTCGATTCATCGTTCGAATTTTCCTTCAACTAAAATACGTTTGTCCCAGCCTCTTTTAATTATTCCTCGTTATTTGTACCTTCCTCTGAAGGCAAATGCTTCCCGCAAAACTCTTTTACAGCTTCTTCTTCCTCTTCTTCAAGATCGAAGTCTAATACTTTATTTGTTGAAACTTCGTAGAAATGAGTTTGGGCAATAGAAGTGTTATCTTCGCCTTTAATATATACTACGCGTAGTGCTAGGTCGTTGCCCGTATATAATTCATCACCTTCTTCTACCTCAATGTATAAATGAAATTCATAGCGTTCACCTAGAAGGAGACCAAATGGATCCTGCAGCTGTTCAGCCGTATATTCTTTAATTGTAAACATATGTACGTCCTTTCCATATATCAGTAAAATACTTGCATCATCTATTATAGTTTTTCTTTGCAAAGAAAGAAAGTGCATGCGTAATTCATGCACGGATTTATTCCTTGATCATTCTATTTAGCGAATCGATGGCGCAAGGACTTCGATGATTTACTTAAAGGCGGAAGAAACGCGCGTATGTTTTTGCTTATACATGACAGCATCTGCTTTTTGAATTAATGTATCTAGATTGGTGTCGTGTGAAGGCGCACATATAATAAATCCGTAACTCGCAGACAGTGCATATGGCTTATTAAATTCTTTCTTTTTATCTTCTAGCTGTTCATTAATATTTTGCCACAGCTCTTGTACGTATTCTTCCGTTTGTTCAGGAGCAATTAATAAAAACTCATCGCCTCCGTAGCGAAAGAGCGTATCATCTTTGCTAATATAACCGTTAATTGATTCTGCTATTATTTTAATAAGCCAGTCGCCTTCTCTATGACCGTATTGATCATTTACTAGTTTTAAAGAATTAATATCGATAAAACATAATAGAAAAGATGTATGATTGGTTTTAGCTCTCAGCAGTTCCAGCTGCAGTTTTTCCATTCCGCTTCTTCGATGTAAAATTCCGGTTAGCATATCAGTTGAAGCGTGCAAGCTCAATTCATGCTTAACCGCTTTTAAATCGGTTATATCGGTAATACCTGCGAGTATGCAGCTTTCGCTTTGATACTCTAGTAATTCATAATTGATCATAACCCACTTAGAATCTCCATATTCACGTGCTTCTAGGACGTAGTTTTTTACATATTTCTCTTGTTGAAGACGTTTTAAAATCTCCTCTCGATCTTCATCGGTAGGATAGATTATAAATCCGTCTATTTGATCAAGATCTTGAGAAGCAAGATTGTAAAAATGAATAGCTTTATTGTTAATGAGCAGCACTTTGTGGTCAGATAATCTCGTTAATAGTAAAGGATAGGGATTAATTTTGAACAGCGTAAAAAAATTACGTTCGCTTTCTTTTAGCTGTAAACGATTCATATATTCTTTGTGATGGTATGTATAAAGAATGTATGAAATAAGTAAAGCGATAGCAACTGCTGCAGTTGTATTGATCTGCTTTGAAATAAGAGAAAAAGAATCCGGTACATATCGTGATAAGCCGTATAGTAAAAAAAGGTGGTTAGGAATAAAAATGATGCACAGATGTTTTAATTTCATAGGACATAAAACAGCTGTGGAAATCAAAAGCATCATATATACGTCTACGCGACCTGTGAAAAGCTGACTGTTAATAGTAGAAAGTGCTGCAGCAAATACGTAATAAAATATATAGCCATATATCATGGTGCTTAAGTAGTTAGCAAACCGTTCTTTTCTCTTACTAACATAATAGAAAAATAAATAAAGAGAGGAGAGAGCAAAACTAGTGAAATGAATACCAATTAGTGTATGTCTAAACTGAGATGTCCCCGCATGTTGAAGTAAAGAAAACCCTATATAAATATAAATAGGATAGGAAACTACAAGAGCAAGTGAAACTAGCTTGACTCTCTGTTGAAGCATCTCTACATTCGTTTTATCGAACATTTTATCTTCATTAACTTCTCTTCCTGAAGGAAAACGAAATTTCTTCAAAAAGGAGAAAGGTAAAAGCGAAAGAAGAAATGACATGACCATCATCTCCATATCTTTTTTAGGTATTTTAGCATGTTTGTATAAGAAAGGACATGAATTTTTTAGATGAAAATGTTTGCTTTTTGATTAAGAAAAAGCATAAAGATTTATATGATTAAAGGTGAGGCCAAAGAGCCTCACCTTTTTTATTGAAGTTTATTCGATTCAGCATGTCGTACAAACATGGTTTCATCTTCTACTAATCCGCAAGCTCCGCACTGAATGCGTTTTTGCGGTCCGTTATAAGCAGCGTGAAAGGCATCGAGCGTATCGTTTGTGTATTCTTCTACTACGTCTCCGCTTCTTGGATCCATTTTTACAGGTTTTGCATTTTGTTCAATGATATTAAAACGCGTTCGGTTTGTTTTGCAGCTAGGGCAAAGATAAGGGCTTCCCATTTTTAACATCTCCTTGAAAAATTTACTGTATTAATACCATGTCCGAATCCACTAAAAACATACAAAAACTTATGGTTTTCTATCGAACGTTCATTCGTTAAAATAGAAGCAGGTGATGAAAATGAGAATACGAAAAAACTTACAAGAAGTAATGGATATCTTGCAAACGAATCCATCGTATCAGCAAAATATTGTTCATTGGCATACAATCGAAGAGAAAGAAGCTAAAACTGCGCCATTTCCAGCTTCTTTGCATACGAAACTGCGGCAAGCACTTGAAAACCGAGGAATTGGTTCGCTTTATACGCATCAAAAAACAGCGTTTGATTTGGCGACAGCTAAGAAGAATGTTGTGGCTGTGACGCCGACAGCATCTGGGAAAACATTGTGCTACAACTTGCCGGTACTACAAAGTATTATGGAGAATGATCAGGCTAGAGCCCTTTATTTGTTTCCAACAAAAGCGCTTGCCCAAGATCAAAAAAGTGAATTAAATGAAATCATTGAAGAAATGGAAGTACCCATCAATAGCTATACGTATGATGGAGATACTCCGGCAAATATCCGTCAAAAGGTGAGAAAAGCAGGTCATATTGTTATTACGAATCCAGATATGCTTCATTCAGCTATTTTACCTCATCATACTAAATGGGTATCACTGTTTGAAAACCTGAAGTACATTGTGATTGATGAACTTCATACGTACCGCGGTGTTTTTGGAAGCCACGTAGCCAACGTTATACGCCGGTTAAAACGGATTTGCCGCTACTATGGAAGCAATCCTATCTTTATTTGTACATCAGCGACCATCGCTAACCCAAAAGAACTCGCTGAACATTTAACGGGAGCTCATGTTATGTTAGTAGATAACAACGGAGCACCTAGCGGCCGCAAGCATTTTATTTTTTATAACCCGCCTATTGTTAATAAACCTTTAAACATTAGAAGAAGTGCTACGCTTGAAGTGCGAAATATTGCGGGAGAGTTTTTGAAAAATAAAATTCAAACGATTGTATTTGCACGAAGCCGAGTACGAGTGGAAATTATTTTAACGTATCTGCAGGAGCTCGTAAAAAACCAGCTTCAAAATAAGTCTATTCAAGGGTACCGCGGAGGATATTTGCCGAAGCAGCGCCGCGAAATAGAAAGAGGACTTCGAGAGGGAAGTATTTACGGGGTAGTCAGTACGAATGCTTTAGAGCTGGGAGTGGATATCGGGCAGCTGCAGGTGTGTGTGATGACAGGTTATCCAGGCACGGTTGCAAGCGCTTGGCAGCAAGCAGGACGAGCAGGGAGACGTCACGGAGAAGCCGTCATTGTGATGGTCGCAAGTTCAAGTCCGCTTGATCAGTATATGATTCAGCATCCGGATTACTTTTTTAGCCGAAATCCAGAAACAGCTCGAATTAATCCCGATAATCTTGTTATTTTAGTCGATCATTTAAAATGTGCGTCCTATGAGCTGCCGTTTAAGCAGGGAGAAACATTTGATGGGGTAGAAATTGAAGACGTGCTGGAGTTTTTGCAAGAAGAGCGAGTTATTCATTTTAGCAGAGACAAATGGTACTGGATGAGTGATTCGTTCCCAGCTCATAACATTAGTCTGCGCTCTGCATCCCAAGAAAATGTTGTCATCATTGATCAATCGGACGTTGCAAATGTGAAAGTAATTGGAGAAATGGATCGCTTTAGTGCCATGACGCTTCTTCATGATGAGGCGATTTACTTGCATCAAGGCATTCAGTATCAAGTAGAATACTTGGACTGGGATGAGAAAAAAGCGTATGTTCGTGAAGTCGATGTAGACTATTTCACCGATGCAAACTTAGCGGTTAACTTAAAGGTTCTAGAAGCTGATAAAGAACGGATGGAGAGAACGTATTCAATCGGTTATGGTGATGTAATGGTCAGCGCCATGGCTACAATATTTAAAAAAATAAAGTTTGAGACGCATGAAAACATAGGGTCAGGCCCCATTTCACTTCCGGAAGAAGAGCTTCATACAAATGCCGTGTGGCTAAGCTTTGAAAAAGAACAGTTTCACGAATCTGAAGAACGATTGGAACAAGCGCTCATTTCCGTGGCAAATGCTATTCAGTCAATTGCGCCGCTTATGGTGATGTGCGATCCGTCTGATTTACATGTAGTGCCTCAGATAAAAGCGGTGCACAACGAACAGCCGACTATCTTCTTATATGATCGATACCCAGGAGGCATTGGGCTAAGTGACAAAGTATACGAACAAATGAATGATGTGCTAAGTCAAACCAATCAATTAATTGTAAATTGTTCTTGCGAAAGCGGCTGTCCTTCTTGTATTGGTATGGAAGCACAGGGAGAACACGCAAAAAGCGATGCGCTGGTGCTGCTACAACAACTGAAAAGTAGGTGAACTCGTGTCTTTTAAAGATAAATTAAACCGTATGAAAAAGCATCTTCATGTTACAGATACAGAAGCAAAGCCGCCGGTTGAAAGTAACCCGCAGCGACCTAAAAGCGCGTCTATTCCCTATGAGCAGGAATGGAAGGGAAATTATGCTGTGCCTTACTTTGCGGAAGACAGCTACTGTATGATCAGAGAAGTGGTTTACCCGCTCCACTACAAGCATGGCCATTATGAATTTAATGAGCTGAAAAAAGTAGTGGAAGTATGGAATGGCTCTACAGTTGCTCATCCGCTTTCATCAAAAGGCCGCACATATTCAGATTTATTTTTCTTTGATACGGAAACGACGGGGCTTAGTACAGGTACGGGAACGACTATCTTTTTGCTAGGATATGCAAGGGTGCTAAAAGATTCCGTCGTTTTTCGTCAGCATATATTAACAGAGCCAAGTGGAGAAGTAGCATTTTACGAAAGTTTTTTAAAAGAAGTAGACTATACGACGCTTGTGACTTATAATGGGAAATCTTTCGATTGGCCTCATGTGAAGACTCGTCATACGCTATTAAGAGATCATTTGCCCAAGCTGCCTAAGTTCGGTCACTTTGATTTACTGCATGCATCAAGAAGGCTGTGGAAACACAAAATGAATTCGGTTAAGCTTGCAAATGTCGAAAAAGAAATACTTGGAATTGAACGAGTTGATGATATTCCAGGTTTCTTAGCTCCCATGATTTATTTTGATTTTATTGAAACGAAAAATCCAAGAGGCTTATTCGACATTATGAAACATAATGAACATGATATTTTATCACTTATCACCTTATACATTCATTTATCAAAACATCTCCTTACTAGTGAGGAGTTTACAGAAAAAGAAACATATGAAGTAGCAAGGTGGTATGAGCAGTTAGGGGAGAATAAGCACGCTTTCTCTCTTTATCAGGGCGTAGCGGAAAAAGAAAAAGAAGAGCATGAAAAAGCTCAGCTAGCGATGGGTTATCATTATAAAAAAGAGAAGAGTTGGAAAGAGGCAGTGGATATGTTTGAACCCTTGGTTCAAACATGTGAAGGTGACGTCGCTATAGAAGCATTGGTTGAGCTAGCTAAAATTTATGAGCATCGTCTCAAAGATGTTCATCAAGCACTTCTATATACTGAGCTGGCCTTGGAAAAGTGGAATCAACTCAGAGAAATGACTAAAAAAACGTCAAAGGAAGCGCTTGAAAAAAGACTTCTTAGACTAAAAAATAAATCAGCTAAAGCATAGACTTCAGCTGATTTGTTTTAAAATATTCAGAATTATTATTCTTTTGTTTTTGTGGATGTTTTATATTGTTCTATTTTTCAGTCATTGATAAAATTAGTCAATGTAAGACTTATTCTTACAGCTTAAAAACAGAACTTTGGTGAGATGGAGAGAGGCCTCATGAAAAATGTGATTTTAGTATCATTTTTCGCATTAATTTGTTTAACAGTAATTGTCTTAAGCAGTTTGAAAAATTCGTATAACTCCTTTATGTAGGCCAAAAATAGGTGTTTGTCTTAGTACATGTACACTACCCTTCACATATTGTAATAGTGTAATAACTAAACAGTGAAAGGGGAAAAAGGATATGTATCCAAGACCAACAAAATGTATGCCACCAATTGTGCATCCAACAAAATGCTGCACGCAGTTTACTTCTCAGGAGGTAGTTGTACCTCACATTCATCCAAGTCATAATACATTGGTGAATCATACAAATGTGAAGCACGTGCATTACTTCCCGCAAACGCAATCTGTTGTAAATGAAACTTCAAATCAACAGTTTTTTGGCGGTGCGCAACAATATCCAACTCAAGTAGGGGGAGCAGGCTATCCAGGTCAAATGGGAGGCTACCCAGGTCAAGTAGCAGGTGCTGGTTACCCAGGTCAAGGAGGTTACCCAGGTCAGGTAGCAGGTGCTGGTTATCCAGGTCAAGGAGGCTACCCAGGTCAAGTAGCAGGTGCTAGTTATCCGGGACACAAAGGTTGCGGCCAAGGAAGCTGTCATACAAAAGGCGCGCATCAAGGACCTAATTCAGGGTATTTTAGATAATGTACGTTAATAGGAGCTGATTACATCAGTTCCTATTCTATTTTGTTACAAAGGAGTTATATAATGAAGGTGCTAACGGTTACTGGTTATAAGCCATTCGAACTTGGGATTTTTAATGAAAAACATCAAGGCATTACATACATAAAAAAAGCGCTCTATAAAAAATTACAGGAATTAGTAGAAGATGGATTAGAATGGGTATTGATTAGTGGCCAGCTAGGAGTAGAAATTTGGGCAGCAGAAGTGGTATTTGATCTTCAGCTCGATTATCCCGAGCTTCAGTTAGCTGTTTTAACACCGTTTTTGGAGCAAGAAGAAAAATGGAATGACGTCAATAAAGAATTGTATGAATTCGTCTTAAGTCAAGCAGATTATGTAGATAGCATTACAAAAAAGAAATATGAAAGTCCAGCACAGTTTCGGTTAAAAAATCAATTTTTAGTAGAAAAAAGTGAAGGTATTTGTTTAGTTTACGACGAAGAGCACGAAGGAAGTCCTAAATATATGTTAGAAACGGCTAAAAAACGTGCTGAACGAGAAGAATACCCTATTATAATGGTGACGTCTCACGACTTACAGGATATCGTGGATGAAGAAAAATTTTCGTCTTTTTAACGCCACTTGGCGAAACATTTTAAAAGATAAATTGACATTTGAAGCTATTTTTGAAAAAATGAATTATAATAAAGATAAGGTTTATCGTATTCGAGGTGATAGAGATGTTAGCTGATAAAATCCGTTTAACGGCCAAAGAAATTTTAGAAAAAGAATTTAAAACAGGCATGAGAGGCTATAATCAAGAAGAAGTAGATAAGTATCTAGATTCTGTTATTAAAGATTATGAAGCATTTCATGAAGAAATTGAAGCATTACAAACTGAAAATTTACGCTTAAAAAAGCAAGTAGAAGAGTTATCTAAAAAGCCGCAACAACCTTCGTTTACCCCGCCGCCGGCTCAACAGCAGCAGCAAGCGGGTACGACAAACTTTGATATTTTAAAACGTTTGTCGAACTTAGAAAAACATGTGTTTGGAAGTAAATTATACGAATAACCTAAAAATAGGAGTTGCATTCAACTCCTATTTTTATTATACTAAGGAAAGTCGTTATCAATAACGTTCGGGTAATTGCTGCATCACATATGAGGATGTAGAGGAAAGTCCATGCTCGCACAGACTGCGATGTCTGTAGTGTTCGTGCCTAGCGAAGTCATAAGCTAGGGTAGCTGTTAAAAGCTAACGGCGGGGAAAAAGCCTAAGTCTTTTTAAGATATGGCTTGACTACTCTGAAAGTGCCACAGTGACGAAGTCTTATCAGAAATGGTAAGAGTGGAACGAGGTAAACCCCTCGAGCGAGAAACCCAAATAATGGTAGGGGAACTTTCTGGAAGGAACTGAACGGAAGGAAGGACAAAATGGTTACATTTTGTAGATAGATAATTGCCACCGGAGTACGAGGTAGCTAGCCGCTTGCAGTACAATGGTACAAAACATGGCTTACAGAACGTTATTGAAAAGCAATCGACACTTGTTGTTATACACTATATTTTAATCCAACACAGCTCTTCGTATAACGGAAGAGCTTTTTTTATGTCAAAATGACAGCTTATCATAAGCTGTCATTTTTTTTGTACAATCAGACTGAGCTTGTTGTCAGCCTCAGGTCTTAGGAGAAAATAAAGCTCTAGCTCGTTTTGAAAAAATGTCATAATCCTTAAACTAAGTATATAGATAAGCGAAAGGAGGAGACAAAATGAAAAAAGTTGGTTTGTTTTTGATTGGAGCGGTAGCTGCTATCGTTCTTCTTGCAAATGCTGGTCCGATGGTAGGGCTTGCACTTGGCTTGGTTATTTTATACGTAGCATTTAAAGGGTTTGTTAAAGCAGAGACCCCCTTTAAAAAATGGCTCTGGGGGTTTATTGGTGTTGTCGTACTCTTAACAACTGTTTCAAACCTCCCGGCCCTTGCTGGTATCATTGCAGCAGTCGTACTTTACATTGTATATAAAAAGTGGAACAGCAGCAGCCCTATAAAAATGGAAAAAGAAGATCCATTTAAGCATTTTGAACGTCAGTGGGCTGACTTAAATCAAAAATAATAAAAGTTTACTTTATTATCTAAGGAGAGGAACAAAATGAGAAACTTATTTACTCGAATGAAAGAAACGATTTCTGCAGACCTTCATCAATTGCTTGATCACAAAGAACAAAAAAATCCAATTGCTGCACTAAACCACTATTTGCGTCAATGCGAGCAGGAGACCGAAAAGGTAAGGCAGCTTGTTGAGCGACAGCACACGTTAAAAGAACAGTTTAATCGCGAATATCATCTGGCCCTTGACATGATGAAAAAACGCCATGAGCAAGCACAAGTAGCACAAGCAGCTGAAGAAGCGGAATTACATGAATTTATTTTAAAAGAACATGCTCACTATGAAGAGAGAGCAAAGCGCGTAAAAGAATCTTATGAAGATGCATCCAAGCAGTTAGAGGAGCTTGAACAAAAGTATGAAGAAATGAAGCATAAGGTAAAAGATATGCATATCCGCCGTATGGAACTAATGGGGCGCGAAAATATTGCTCGTGCGCATCATCGTATGAATTCAGTAATGAAAACAGAAGCATCTTATACGTCCTACAGCCAGTTTGACGAAATGGAAACCTATATTGACCAGCTTGAAAATCAAATTAATACAAATTACTATAGACAAACGGTAGACAGCAAGATTGCTGAATTAGAAAAAAGAGTAAAATCATCGTAAAAAATCAGTGTTTCTGCATAAAACATGGTATTCTAAAAAAGGCGTAGGTTTCTGCGTCTTTTTAAGGTGAGAGAATAGATACCTGCAGCATCCAAAGCACGCTATGTCATCTACGAGGAGAAAGGAGAGAGAGCTGTGCAAAGCGTAAACAAAACAGAATCTCTTATGTTCATTTTTATTTGCAGCTTATTTGTCCTGTTTATTGAAATTATGTTTTTTCACAGCGGCTTGATCTTTTCTGTATTAATTGCCGGTGCGTTCATGTATATTGGGCGAAAAAAAATGAGAAGAAAACTAGGGCGCATTTTATTTTGGATTGGCGTTATTGGGCTTGTGTTGAATATATTTAATACGGTTGCCTTTAAGTTTTTAGTTATTGCTCTTTTTCTGTATTTTTTACTTAGATTTATTCAATCAAGAAAGCATCCGGTTGAATTCAGACCAACTGACGAATTTACACAGCAGCCAAATCAAAATTTGGTGCAGGTCTGGCCGGTTTTGACGAATAAACTTCTTGGTAGTCAAAGAACCGAAGACTCCGTATACGAATGGGATGATATTAATATTCAAAGCGTATGGGGAGACATTGTGGTTGATTTAAGCAATACTGTTCTGCCAAAAGGCGATGCGGTTATTTTTATTCGTCAAGTGTTTGGAAATATTAAAGTGCTCATTCCTTACGAAACGGAAGTATCTGTGAATCATTCTAAACTAGCAGGAAACGTAACGGTTTTTGGACATCAGCGCGGCTTTTCGTTCAATGAAAATTTGTCTATTAAAACAGAGGAATTTGATCAATCTGCTCATAGAGTGAAGATTGTTACAACTGTTGTGATTGGAGATTTAGAGGTGCAAAGGATATGAGTATTCTTCAGCGGCAGTTATTATGGGGGATTTTCTTAAGTTTTTTTGTATTTGTATCGGTGCTCCTTACCGTGTTTTTTGCATATCCTGTTTTTCAACTTAGCGACTTATGGAAAACAAGCGTATTTGGCATGCCTTTTGTGCTGTTTTCCTTTAGTTTAAGCCTTACGATTGGAAGCGTGATTGGAGGAATCATGGGGTTTATGTGGAGACAGCAGTGGACATATGTTGAAAACCGATTATATAAAATAGAAAATGGCCACCGGCATATGTCGGCAAATGAACCGCTTATCCAAGAAACGTCTCGAATTATAAGCCGTTTAAATAAAGTAGATCATAAAATGATTCTTCAAGCACAGCAATCTCAAAAGATGGCAACGGAAAAAGTGGAAAATCAGCAAAAACAAGTGCAAGAAATTGTTTCTCAGGAACGAAATCGGCTTGCTAGAGAACTGCATGACTCCGTTAGTCAGCAGCTATTTGCCGCTTCGATGCTTATGTCTGCTATTACGGAATCTAATCTTACGCTACAAGACTCTGAAGCTAAGCAATTAAAGATGGTTGAAAAAATGATTAATCAATCACAGCTTGAAATGAGGGCTTTGCTTCTTCATCTTCGTCCTGCAGCATTAAAAGGAAAATCGCTACAGGCTGGAATGAAAGAACTGATGAATGAGCTTGCTCAAAAAGTACCGCTTGAATTAAATTGGAAAATAGAAGGATTTGAACTTGATAAAGGCATTGAAGACCACTTGTTTAGAATTTTGCAAGAATCCGTATCAAATACGCTGCGTCATGCCAATGCAACAGCTTTAGATGTGCTGCTGATTAAACGTGACTTTTCCATTATTTTACGTATTGTTGATAACGGAGTTGGTTTTGATGTAGAAAAGGAAAAAGTCGGATCGTACGGCCTGCAAAATATGTACGAACGCGCAGTTGAAATTGGAGGCCTATTAAAAATTATTAGTTTGCCCGACAAAGGAACAAAGCTAGAAGTGAAAGTACCGTTAGTAGAAAGAGAGGAGAAGCAAAATGATTAATGTACTGTTAGTGGATGATCATGAAATGGTTCGTATTGGCGTAGGAGCGTATTTGTCGGCTCAAGCAGACATTCATGTGATAGCTGAAGCAGCAAATGGCCAACAGGCCGTTGAATTAGGGCTTCAGCTGCGCCCGGATATTATTTTAATGGATTTAGTCATGGAAGAAATGGACGGGATCGAAGCAACAAAACAACTGATTAAGCAGTGGCCAGAAGCGAAAGTGATCATTGTCACTAGCTTTCTAGATGATGAAAAAGTATATCCCGCTCTAGAGGCAGGGGCAACAAGCTACTTATTAAAAACGTCTAAAGCAGGAGAAATTGCAGCTGCTATTCGCCGTACATATGAGGGGCAATCTGTATTAGAGCCCGAAGTAACCGGTAAAATGATGTCTAAAATGAGAAAACCGTCTTTACCTCATGAAGAACTGACAGCTCGTGAAATGGAAATTTTACTGCTAATGACACAAGGCAAAACAAATCAAGAGATTGCAGACGAATTATTTATTGCGCTAAAGACGGTAAAAACACATGTGAGCAATTTATTAAGTAAGCTGGATGTACAGGACCGCACTCAAGCAGTCATCTATGCTTTTAAACACAAATTGGCGCAGTGAAAATCGTTATTCAAAAGAGAATAACGATTTTTTTTATGAAAAACCTATTTTTTTGCATGTATTCATTATAAAATAGCGATATGCGTAAATGCGAACGCTTACGTAAAAGCACTATTTTGAGGGGTTGAGCACATGGAAAAGAAATGGTGGAAAGAAGCTGTTGCGTATCAAATCTACCCGCGAAGCTTCATGGATTCAAACGGCGACGGAATTGGTGACATTCAAGGGGTTATTTCAAAATTAGACTATTTATCTGATCTTGGAATTGATGTCATTTGGATTTGTCCGATTTATCAGTCTCCTAACGACGATAATGGCTACGATATCAGTGATTATAAAGATATTATGAAAGATTTCGGAACAATGGAAGACTTTGATGAGCTGCTAGATGAAATTCACCATCGCGGAATGAAGCTGATTATGGATTTAGTTATTAATCATACTTCAGATGAACACCCTTGGTTTGTAGAATCTAGGTCTTCTAAAGAGAATCCATATCGTGATTATTATATTTGGCACGAAGGTAAAGATGGAAAAGAGCCCAACAATTGGGAATCTATTTTTAGCGGATCAGCTTGGGAGTTCGATGAAAAGACAAAAGAATATTACATGCACGTATTTTCTAAAAAACAGCCCGATTTAAACTGGGAAAACGAAAAAGTACGTCATGAGCTTTATGAAATGGTTAACTGGTGGTTAGATAAAGGAATTGACGGCTTTCGTGTAGATGCTATTTCACATATTAAGAAAGTGGCCGGCTTCCCAGATCTACCGAACCCTGAAAAGCTAGATTATGTGCCGTCGTTTGAAGGGCATATGAATCGACCGGGAATTCAAGAACATTTAAAAGAGCTAAAAGAAAATACGTTTGCCAAATACGATATTATGACGGTTGGAGAGGCAAATGGTGTAACATCGGACAGCGCAGATGATTGGGTAGCTGAAGATGGCGGAAACTTCAATATGATTTTTCAGTTCGAGCATATGGGACTGTGGGATAAAGGAGAAGAAAAACCGCTTGATTTAATCGAGTTAAAAACGATTTTAACTAATTGGCAAAATGGTTTAGAAAAAATCAACGGCTGGAACGCTTTGTATTTAGAAAATCATGACCAAATTCGTTCTGTAAATAAATTCGGCAGCATAGCTTACAGAGTGGAAAGTGCAAAGTGCTTAGCTGCACTATACTTTTTAATGAAAGGAACACCGTTTATTTATCAAGGACAAGAACTTGGAATGACCAATGTTAAGTTCGATTCTATTGCCGATTATGATGATGTTGGTATGATTAACTACTATCGTATTCAGCGTGAAAAAGGCGATTCACATGACGAGATTATGAAAGTGATTTGGGAAACAGGGCGCGATAATTCAAGAACGCCAATGCAGTGGAATACAGAAAGAAATGCAGGATTTTCTACTGGGAACCCTTGGATGAAGGTGAATCCAAATTACGTAGATATTAACGTAGAAGAGCAGAAAAGTGATAAGAATTCGGTACTGAATTTTTACAAACAGCTCATTAAAATTAGAAAACAGTATGATGTGCTGGTGTATGGAACTTATAAGCTGTTGGCAAAAGAAGATTCCGCTATTTATGCGTATACGCGAACATTAGAAGGTAAAACCGCTGTTGTTATTTGTAATATGTCACCGAATAATCAAACCTTCGAGTTTCCTTCAGAGAGCTCATTTGCAAACAGAGAAGTGCTGATTCATAATTATCCGTTGGATAAAAACGAAACGCTTGAAAAATGTACGCTGTACCCATATGAAACACGTGTATACTTACTTTCATAAACAAGTTGAGCAACCGTTTGCGCAATTTTAAAGTGAAAAGCTTTCAAAAACACATTTATATGCGACATAGGTGAAGAAACTGCTGGCTCTATCAAGAGCCAGCAGTTTTTGCATTTTAATAAAAAGACGGAGAAAGCTTTGACTACGGCGCATGTATATGGTACTTTTACACTTAGTGTAGATAATTAGAAACAAAATGAGGTTGAAAAATGGCGAAATATAAAATTATTGCAACAGCAGCAATGGGAATTGAAGCACTGGTCGCTAAAGAAGTGCGTGCTTTAGGATATGACTGTGAAGTAGATAATGGCAAGGTTATCTTTGAAGGAGACGAGCTCGCAATTGCTCGCTGCAATTTATGGCTTCGTACAGCAGATCGAATTAAAGTGCAGGTTGGACAGTTCAAAGCTCGTACGTTTGATGAGCTTTTTGAACAAACAAAAGCATTAAATTGGGGCGATTATTTGCCCGTAGATGCACAGTTTCCTGTATCGGGAAAATCAGTTAAATCTAAATTGTTCAGCGTATCAGATTGTCAAAGCATTGTGAAAAAAGCAATTGTTGACAGCATGAAAAAACATTATAACAAAACAACAGGCTGGCTCGAAGAAACAGGGTCAACGTTTAAAATTGAAGTAGCGCTATTAAAAGATGTTGCTACATTAACAATTGACGCAAGCGGTGCAGGACTTCATAAGCGCGGTTACCGCGTTGGGCAAGGGGAAGCTCCTTTAAAAGAAACGCTGGCAGCGGCTCTAATTATGCTAACGCCGTGGAATGCGGATCGTCCGTTTGTCGATGTTTTTTGTGGTTCTGGTACAATTGCTATCGAAGCAGCGCTTATCGGTCAAAATATTGCACCAGGATTTAACCGTGACTTCTTATCAGAAGAGTGGCCATGGATGTCAGCAAGTATTTGGGACAAAGCTCGCGAAGAAGCAGAAGACTTAGCGAACTACGACCAAGTGCTAGATATTGCTGGTCATGATATTGACCATCGTATGGTAAAAGTAGCGGAGCAAAATGCATTTGAAGCTGGACTTGGAGATTTAATTCAATTTAAGCAAATGCAAGTGCGCGACTTTACGACGCCGAAAGAATATGGAATCATTATTGGTAACCCTCCGTACGGCGAACGTTTAAGCGATCGTCCTTCTGTCGAAAAAATGTACGCTGAAATGGGCGAAGCGTTTTCTAAGCTTGATACGTGGTCCATTTATATGCTTACATCTCATGAACAATTTGAACAATACTACGGTAAAAAAGCAACGAAAAAACGCAAATTGTTTAACGGGTTTATTAAAACAGACTACTATCAATACTGGGGACCTCGTCCTCCACGCAACGATCAATAAATACAAAAGCCAAGCGGTGTAAAAACCAGCTTGGCTTTTGTACGTTATTTCTTTTTCAAACCCCGATAAGCTAGCATTCCAAACATGCCTATCCCGAGCACGACAATTAATAAAATAAACCAAAATGTAGCATTAAGCAGGTATTTATATAGTCCGTCATAATAATCATGCATATACTCACCCCATTATGTTTTTTTATAGTATGGGCGAGTAGCAGGGCAATATATGTATTAATTTCTTTTCAATAGCAGGCTTAAAACGAGAAATGATTAGCTTATTTCTAACATATTTACGAAAGGGAAATCTCATACTAAAACCTAAGAGGTGATAAAATAAGAAAAAATCGATCAGCACGGATTTTTGGGGGGATGATGCTTCTTTCATGGTTAACCATCCCTTTTATAGGACGACAGCATATTAAGCGCTATTTATCATCTACTATGTTTATTTCCTTTTTAATTATGGTTGAAAGCTATATTGCTGAAAAAAAGAAGTGGTGGATATTCCCTAATCCTCCTCATCCATATCTAACAGGTGAAGCTGCTTTAATATACGTTTACCAACATCTAGTAGTAGAGAAACCGAAACCTCAGCGTGCTTTAAAAAATAATGCTATAGAATAAAGGGGCAGGTATGGAAGCGTGATTTTCTTGCCTGCTATTTTAATGCCCCAGATGTCATTCCTGAAATGAACTGCTTTTGCAAAAACACGTACGCAATCAATAATGGGATAGAAGAAAGAACGACTGCTGAAAATAGCATAGGGTAATTAGTCAGAAATTCCCCTTGAAAGTCCAATAGTGCAATAGGCAGCGTTTTTACTTCTTTAGATTTTAACAATAGCAAAGGGAATAACAGATCATTCCACACAATCACAAACGAAAAAATTCCCACTGTAGCCATTGATGGTATTGAGAGTCGAAGAGCGATTTTTGAATATATTTTCCACTCTGACGCTCCGTCCATGCGAGCAGCTTCGAATAGTTCCCTTGGCAAAGTTTTCATAAACCCCGTGATAATAAACACACCGATGGGAAGCAAAAAACTTATGGAGACGATAATGACGCCTGTTAGCGTATTGACGAGCCCAAGCTTATTCATCAGCAAAAAGACAGGAATCATATTGACTTGAGTAGGGACAATCATTCCGCAAACAAAAAAGCCGTATACAATCCATCCAAGCTTTTGAGGTAGCTGAATAATAGCATAAGCAATCATGCTTGAAAACCATAGAATAAAAAACGTGCTAAAGACGGTAACAATCACGCTGTTTTTAATATAGCCAAATATGGGTTCATTGACGAGCAGCTGTTTATAATTTTCAATATTCCAGCCTGCTGGTAATCCGATTGGGTTGCTGTAAAGTTCAGGCGTTGTTTTAAAGGTTGTTAATAAAACCAAGCTTAAGGGAAACAGAATGATTAAACCGTATATCCCTAAAATCAGTTGTCTGAATGGGTTTTGTTTCATAAAAGAATCTCCTTTTACATTTTGGTCAAGCGAAGTACGCGAAATTGAAGAAACGTTAAAAGAGCAATCACAATCATAAATACAACTGAAATGGCAGAGGCATAGCCGAAACGAAAATTAATAAAAGCTTCGTGATAAAGCAGTGTCGAAAGAATTTCAGTTGAGTTGGAGGGACCTCCATTTGTCATTGCAATGATTAAATCAAATGCTTTAAAACTTTGTATGGTCGTATAAGCCACAACCATTGTCGTAGCTGGAGCTAAAAGAGGCCACGTAATGCGCTTGAATTTTTGCCATCTTGTTGCTCCATCAATACTAGCAGCTTCATATAACTCACTGGGAATAGCTTGAATTCCAGCTACAAAAATAATAAGCATTTGACCAGTATGTGCCCAAAATTGTACAAAAGCCAAGCTGTAAATTGCGATATGCCCATTTCCAATCCAAGACTGGGTCCAATGCTCAAGGCCTATTTTACTTAAAAATAGGTTAACTCCTCCAATGTTGGGGTCATACATAAAGTTCCACGTGAAGGCAATCGACACGGACGAAATAATCGTCGGTACAAAAAAGAGTGAGCGATAAAATGTATTCCATGCAGAATTTTTATAAAGTAAAAGTGCAAAGCCTAAGCTCAATAACGTTTGAAAGATCAGCACGCCAATTGTGAACTTTAAGTTGTTTGTAAGAGACTGTGTAAAAATAGCATCGTTTGTTAAAATCTCTTTGAAGTTTTGAAACCCTACAAATGAGAACTGAGAAGACAATCCATTCCAATCAGTTGTGCTTAAAAATAAAGCAGAAAGCGTTGGCAATGCAAAGAAAACAGTATATATGATAAAACCGGGAAGTAAAAACAACCATAGATGTCTGCTTTTAGAGATACTTTTAAATGAAAAGAGAGGAAAAGAGAACGAAGGGGTTCTCTTTTCTTCTTCTTGAATAGACGTATTAGTTTTTAGCGACACGTTCTACCTCTCCTTGTGCTTTTTCAGCAGCTTTTTTCGCTGACATACCGGATAGTACGTCCTGTACAGATGTTTCAACAGCTTTTGATACGCGCTCATTTAAAATTGTAAATCGAGGTTGGAAGACCGTTTTTGTGTCTTTCCATTTTGCGCTTTCTTTGAGTTCAGGTGAATCATATTTCACGTCTTTGACCGTTAATAACTGGCCCGTAGCATTCGCATACTCAGAAGAAATTTTTGGATCTGCAAGGAAAGTTAAAAATTTCTTTGCAGCTTCTTTGTGTTTTGATTTTTCAGCAACACCTAATAAGAATGTCGTGGTATGAACACCTTCGTATTTTGCTTTATCTTGATCCACTGTAATCGGTGCAAGCAAACCTTGATCAATCTTCGGATTTTGCTGTTTGACTGTAGCCATCATATAAGAACCTTGAGCAAGCATTGCGCCTTTTTCCTGAGCAAAAAGTGCTGCAGCACTTTCTTTTTTCGTACCAAGAGCATCTTTTTGGAAGTAACCTTTGTCATTTAATTCTTTAATTTGAGATAGGGTTTTGATAAACCATTCATCAGTTAGCTTGCGCTTGCCCGTTTCTACTTCGTGAAGGGCGTTGTTTGTGGGTTCGTTATTCATAATCATTGGATTAATAAATTGAGAAGGACTTACGTCTCCTGAAAATAAAATCGGCGTGTATCCATTTTTCTTTAATGTTTCAGATGTTTTTAAAAAGCTATTCCAATCTTTAGGAACATCCAAATTTAGTTTTTCAAAAATGCCTTTGTTATAGACAGGGATGTTATAGACTAGCTGATAAGGAAGAGCATATTGCGTATTATCCGCTTTACCCGCTTGGATTAGCTTTTCGTCAAATTTGCTGAGTAAGTTTTGGTCGTCCAGCTTTGCAAAACCGTTTGCTTTGCGAATCGTTTCAAATTGACTTCCTGGAAAACTAGCAAATACATCGATACCTTCTCCAGATAGTAGAGATCAATGAAAGAAGCCATTTATTAAGCCAGAGATGCTGGTTTTGAGAATAAAATAAACAGCTGGTGTATAGAATGATAGTATTCACTTTTATAGTAAGCACTACAGAGAGAGGATGTTTATAAATGGATAGAAACACGCAGTTCACTATGATTCGTCAAGCGTTGGAAAACAGCTATCATTTAATGCAGCAGGGAATAGAAGTAAGCGGAGAGACGCTTACTCAGCTGGAACAAGCAAAAGCCGAGTATGAAGCGGCCTTTTTATTGTCTCAGTCCACGGACTCAAAATTCCGCTGTAATTAATTTTTAATAGCACTTATTCCGTTTGCGTTCTATACACTCAGCTTTTATACAAAAAGGTTCTGTCCTTACAGGCAGAACTTTTTTATGTTCAGCTCTTTTTATTGACATTTTAGATAAAGTAGTCAATAATTAAGTTTTGCTTACATGAGAAATTTACTAGATAAAAAGAAGTGAAGCTAATTTTTATTGATAGATATTTACATAAATAAAGGAGTCAGTATCGATGATGAGAGAGCGGTTGCCTTTTACAATTGAGCGGGATGAAAACTTTTTTGACAAATTAAATGAATGGATAGGTGATGTTTTTTATGATCATCTTCCAGACGCTGGGTTAGAACTTCGGGATGAACAAATTTTTATGGCTTTTCAAATCGAACGAGCTTTTAAAGAAAAAAATGTAATCTTTGCAGAAGCAGGTGTAGGAACAGGGAAAACCATTGTGTATTTACTGTACGCTATTTGTTATGCAAGGTATATTGGCAAGCCAGCTATTATTGCCTGTGCGGATGAAACATTAATTGAACAGTTAGTAAAAGCCGAAGGAGACATTGCAAAGCTCTCTGGTATTTTAGATATTAACATGGATGTTCGCCTAGCAAAATCTCAAGATCAGTATCTGTGTTTAAAGAAATTAGATGCTGTGACAGCACGAACAGATAATGAAAACATTGAAGAAATTTACGATACGCTTCCTGATTTTGTTCATGATCATAGCGGTATGCAGTCGTTCTATCACTACGGAGACCGTAAAGAATATCCTCATTTAACGGATGAGGAATGGAATCAAATTAACTGGGATACGTTTCAAGACTGCTCTTCCTGTGAGCAGCGTCATAGATGCGGCTTAACGCTTTCACGTGAGCACTATAGAAAAGCACATGACATAATTATTTGCTCTCACGATTTTTACATGGAGCACATTTGGACATATGAAGCCCGCAAGCGTGAAGGACAGCTTCCGCTTCTTCCTGAAAGCAGCTGTGTTGTATTTGATGAAGGTCACCTGCTGGAATTTGCTGCACAAAAGGCTTTAACATATCGCATTCAAGAAGATACGTTAGAAAACTTGTTGACGCGTCTATTAGAAAATGACGTGCGAGAAGAATTTGCTGTGAAGATCGAGCACGCTATCGATGTGTATGCAATGTTCTTTGACCGTTTAAGTGAAGCAAGCACAGAAATCGTTGGTTCTAGCCGTAAAGAAGTAGCCCGCACAAACGGATTACAAAGTGTAGGAAAAGAACTTTTATCGCTGCTTGAGCATATCGGAAACGAGCTTGTGTTTGAGAGTGAGACATATACAGTAGACGAATATACGCTGCGAATTGTAGATGAGTACCTAGATCAAATTGATTATTCGCTGCGTTTATTTATGGACAACGAAAATGCCATCTACTGGGTGGAAGAAAACAACTGGCAGCTGACGTTGGTTATTATGCCGCAAGCAGTAAAAGACGTCTTAAAAGAACGAGTATTTGCGAAGAGAATACCATATATTTTCACTTCTGCCACTCTTTCAGATAACCAATCGTTCGATTATTTAGCATATAGCTTAGGGATTGCAAAGCCGCTTTCTTTTTCCGTTGAATCGCCATTTGATTATGATGAGCAAATGAAAATTGCGGTAAAAAATGTTTCGGATGATCAAGAAGAAGCGTTTGCTGAAAAATTCGCCTTTGCTGTTGCTCAGCTCGAAAAAACAAACGGACGAGCACTTCTATTGTTTAACAGCAAAGAAGAACTAGAGATGTTCAAAGAAGTTTCCAAAGAGTTAAATCAGTACACATTTTTATTTGAAGGCGATCAAGAGATCAGTAAATTAGTATCTCAGTTCCAAAGGGAAGAAGAAACGGTTTTATGCGCTGTTCATTTGTGGGAAGGATTGGATATTCCTGGACCTTCGCTATCTAATGTAATTATTTGGTCTCTGCCGTATCCGCCAAATGATCCGGTCTTTGAAGCAAAGCGCAATCAAGTAGTCGATCCATTTTGGGATGCAGATATGCCGTATATGCTTCTTCGCTTAAAGCAAGGAGTTGGAAGACTGATTCGCTCTCATAACGATAAGGGTCTAATCACGATCTTTATGCCAAAAAGCACAGATTCAAAAGTACGTTCAATCATTGAACAAAATGTCCCAACGAAAATAGAAAACGTATAAAAAAGCGCGGTTGTAGCCGCGCTTTTTTATATACTTAATAGATTGAATATTCAGTTATATACACGCCGTTACTATTATGATAAAATAATTTATGGTGAAATAAGGAAAGTAAGGAGGAAAAACAATGAGAGAAGACATACAGAAAATTGAGAAACAGTTTTATGAATACATGAATAAAATCAAAAGTTATCACGAGGCAATCGGAGTGATGTACTGGGATTTGAGGACGGGTGCTCCAAAAAAAGGGGCGGATCAGCGTTCTGAAGTTATTGGCATGATGTCATCAGAAGCGTTCAATCTTTCTGTTTCTGATGAAATGGCAGGTTTTATTGAGAAATTAACAAACCCTGAGTTACAGCCTTACATAAACGATATTACGAAAAAAGCAGTGGAAGAATGTAAAAAAGAATATGACTTAAATAAAAAGATTCCTCCGCATGAATATAAAGAATACGTTACATTAACTTCAAAAGCTGAGTCGGTTTGGGAAGACGCAAAAGAAAAAGCAGATTTTGCTTTATTTCAACCGTACCTCGAAAAAATTGTAGCGTTCAATCAGAAGTTTGTGGAGTATTGGGGGTATGAAGGAAACAAATATAACCGTTTATTAGACCTTTTTGAACCGGGGATGACGGTTGAAATCTTAGACGAGGTATTTGGAAAGCTACGGGAGAATATTGTGCCTCTTGTTCAGCGGATCGCGGGGTCGAATACAAAGCCAAATACGGAATTTTTATTCCGTACTTTCCCAAAAGAAGCGCAAAAGCAATTTAGTCTAGACGTGTTAAAAACGCTTGGCTATGATTTTGAAGCGGGGCGACTTGATGAAACAGTCCATCCTTTTGCTACTGGCTTAAACCCGGGAGATGTGCGCATCACGACTAAGTATGCTGAAAACGATTTCCGAACGGCTATTTTTGGAACGATTCACGAATGCGGCCATGCTTTATATGAGCAGAATATTTCAAAGGATCTTGTCGGTACGGTTCTATGTGAAGGTACTTCAATGGGAATTCATGAATCACAGTCGCTGTTTTTTGAGCAGTTTGTCGGGAAAAATAAAGCATTTTGGCAGCATCATTACGACGTCCTAAAAAAGCATGCGCTGGGACAATTTGACGATGTAGATTTAGAAGATTTTTACCGAGGAGTAAATGAGGCGAAACCGTCGCTTATTCGTATTGAAGCAGATGAGTTAACGTATCCTCTTCATATTATGATTCGCTATGAGATTGAAAAAGGATTAATAAACGGAGAATATAAAGTTGCAGATTTACCGGAAATTTGGAATGAGAAATACGAAGAATATTTAGGAGTTCGTCCAAGTCACGATGGAGAAGGCGTGCTTCAGGATGTACACTGGGCCGGAGGAAGCTTTGGGTACTTCCCTTCCTACGCTCTTGGCTATATGTACGCAGCGCAGTTTAAGCATACCATGTTAAAAGACTTGCCCAATTATGATGAACTCCTCGAAAAAGGAGAAATTTCGCCAATTACAAATTGGCTAACAGAACATATTCATCAGTACGGAAAAATGAAAAAGCCTCTTGAAATTTTAAACGATGTAACGGGAGAAGGCTTAAATGTAGATTATTTAATTCAGTATCTAGAAAAGAAATATGGAGAAATTTATCACGTATAAAAAGCGCTATAACCGAATATTATGTTTTGTATCACAAGTAAATGTTCGAAAATATAGTTTTTAGATATTTTCAAATAAAAGATTTGCTGATATAATACAATTAACTCAATAACGCACTCATATAATGACGAGAATAAGGCTCGTAAGTATCTACCAAACTACCGTAAATAGTTTGACTATGGGTGAGCGATGAAGTTTGTTTTTCACTTTTGTGCGTAAAAGCTCAAAAACATTGCTCTACTCATATACGAGTGCAGCTATGTTTTTGAGCTTTTTTAATACAAACGTTGGAGGAACGAACTATGAAAGCTTTGCAAAACAAAATTTTAACAGATGGTATCGTATTATCGGACACGGTTTTAAAAGTAGACACATTTTTAAACCACCAAATGGATCCTGTATTAATGAAAGAAATTGGAGAAGAATTCGCTTCGCGTTTTGAAGATGCAGGAATTACGAAGATTTTAACGATTGAATCATCAGGAATTGCTCCAGCGATTATGACCGCATTGAAGCTAAACGTTGAGATGGTGTTTGCTAGAAAAAGAAAATCTTTAACACTTCAAGACGGACTCATTACATCAAAAGTATATTCATTTACAAAAAAAGAAGAAAATGAAATTTCAGTTGCTGATAAATTTATTCAAGAAGATGACGTGATTTTAATTATTGATGACTTTTTAGCAAACGGCCAAGCTGCATTCGGCTTGATGGATATCGTGCAAAAAGCAGGTGCTAAAGTAGGCGGCATTGGTATTGTTATTGAAAAAGCGTTCCAAGATGGAGGAAAACAAATTCGTCAATCAGGCGTTAAAGTAGAATCATTAGCACGCATTCAGTCTTTATCAAATGGTAAAGTGACATTTGTTGAAGATAAACCAACAGTGGAGGTTTAATATGAATAAAGGAAAAGTCTTTTCACTTGGTTTACAGCATGTTTTAGCTATGTACGGAGGTGCGATTGTTGTTCCGCTTATTGTTGGAGGAGCCATTGGCTTGACTCAGCAGCAGCTTACGTATTTAGTGGCGATTGACTTATTTATGTGCGGTGTGGCAACGCTACTGCAAGTATGGAAAAATCGTTTTTTTGGAATTGGTCTTCCAGTTGTATTAGGGTGTACGTTTACTGCCGTAGGACCTATGATTTCAATTGGAGGTTCTTACGGCGTATCCTCCATATATGGTTCTATTATCGTGGCTGGTTTACTCATCGTCCTTCTTTCTGCTTTTTTAGGTAAATTGGTTAAGTTTTTCCCTCCTTTAGTTACAGGTTCGGTTGTAACGATTATTGGAATTACGTTAATTCCCGTAGCGATTAAAGATTTAGCCGGAGGAGAAGGAAGTAAAGATTTTGGCAGCTTGAGCAATTTAGGTTTAGGTTTTGGCGTTTTGCTATTAATTATTGTTCTGTATCGATTTACAAAAGGATTTATGCGCTCCGTCTCTGTGTTATTAGGATTAGTTGTTGGAACAATTGCAGCGTCTTTTATGGGAAAAGTCGATTTTTCCGGCGTAAAAGAAGAAGCGTGGGTTCATATGCCACATGTGCTGTACTTTGGGATGCCAACTTTTAATATTATGGCCATTCTGACAATGTTCCTTGTTTTACTTGTTGGCATTGTCGAGTCAACAGGCGTTTATTTTGCCGTTAGTGATATTTGTAAAAAAGAAGTGGATGAAAAAGATTTATCTAAAGGCTATCGTGCAGAAGGATTGGCGATTTTATTAGGCGGATTTTTTAACGCATTTCCTTATACAGCGTATTCACAAAATGTAGGGCTTTTACAGTTGTCAGGTGTTCGCACAAGAAATGTTGTATTTGCAGCGAGTGGAATTTTAATCGTTTTGGGTTTTCTACCTAAAATCGCAGCCGTGACGACAGTTATCCCGAGCTCTGTACTTGGTGGAGCAATGGTAGCTATGTTTGGAATGGTAATCTCTTCAGGTATTAAAATCCTTAGTCAAGTTGATTTAGCAAAACAAGAAAACCTTCTTGTGATTGCATGTTCGGTTGGCATGGGTCTAGGGGTGACGGTTGTACCTGAACTCTTCAAAAACTTACCAGAGAGTCTTCAAGTTCTTACTGGAAGCGGTATTGTAATGGGGAGTTTTACAGCAATCTTTTTAAATATTGTCTTTAATATGATGAAATCACCACGTACGCAAGTTGCAGAAACAAAGCTAACAAATGAAGTAGTATCGAAATAAAAAGAGGCTAGAACAAAAGTATTTTAGTTGAGAAGATCCGGACGATTAATCGTTCGGATCTTTTCATTGTCATGGTGCAACAAGCGATCCATAGTAGATCATTCATCCAATTTGTTCGTCTTTCCTATTAAGACCGTGTTTTGAAAAACAGTGTATAAAGCATTTTTCCCACGTCAGGGTTTTTTGCCACTAATGAAATTTTTCTTTTGAATTTGAAGTCTGTAATGGGTAACGCTTTAATATTGGAGCTTTGTAAATGGCGCATGAAAATTTCAGGGAGAATTGAAATACCTAAATTAGCTGAAATAAATCCGAGAATACTTTGTGCAAATTCAATTTCATTGGCAATGGAAATTTTTAAGTTATGACGCTTGTATGCTTTTTCTACTAGTGTCCGAACATCGCACCCTGGGGGAGAACTACAATGGGTTCTTCTTTGAAATCTTCAAATGATACGCTTTCTTTTTCGGCTAACGGGTGCTGATCATTCACAAATAAATAAAAGTCTTCTTTGAACAATAGTTTTGACCAGTAAGTATGTTGAACCTCTCGATCATCAAATAAAGCCCCGTCAATTTGATTGCTTTCTAACTGCTCTAACAAATCATAATAGTGATGCGAGGTTTTTATATCAATATGGCGATTGTGGTCTTTAGCAGAAGCCAGTTGATAAGGTAAGTAAAAAGCAGCCATACTCTGCCACGTTCCGATAGTTAAATCACAAGCTTCTTGCGTAGACACTAATTTTTTTTGAAGAGCATGAACGCTTGATAGTATGGATTCACCTTCTTGTAAAAGAATTTCACCTGCTGAGGTTAATTCTACTCCTGTAGCGGAGCGAATAAATAATGTTACTCCTAAATCTTCTTCTAGTTTTCTCATTTGCTTACTGAGCGCGGGCTGCGTCATATGCAGCTGTTCGCTTGCTTTGCTTAAGCTTTTTGTTTTGGCTGTTTCAATAAAAGACTCAAGCCATTCTGTTTTCATATTTATCACCTATAACCTTTTGTTATACCCATAGTATAGAAGGGAAGTTCTCATAAATCAATGAAGATGCTAGTGTATATAGTGTAGTTAACACAGCACAAAGAAATTCACACAACTAGGAGGATGAATGATGTATCCAAACAAACTATATATTAACGGTGAATGGACAACGACAGAAGAGAAAATTGATGTGATTAATCCAGCAACAAAAGAAGTTATAGGACAAATTCCAAAGGCAGGCGCAAAGGAAGCAGCTTCTGCAGCCGATGCAGCGGCTGCAGCTTTTAAAACATGGTCGAAAAGAACCGCTCAAGAGCGCAGTGCTATTTTAATGAGATGGCATCAACTAATTGAAAATCATAAAGATGAACTAGCAGAAATTATGACAACGGAACAAGGCAAACCATTTGCAGAAGCAAAAGGTGAAGTGCAGTATGGCAATGATTATATTGCTTGGTTTGCTGAAGAAGGAAAGCGTGTATACGGTGAAACGATTCCAGCTCATCATACCCATAAACGTATTACGGTTAAAAAACAGCCTGTCGGCGTTGTAGCAGCTATTACACCATGGAACTTCCCTGCAGCAATGATTACGCGCAAAGTGGCCCCAGCTCTTGCAGCAGGATGTACAATTGTTCTAAAACCATCTGAAGAAACACCATTTACAGCATTTCGTTTAGTAGAGCTCGCAGAAGAAGCGGGAGTTCCAAAAGGTGTGATCAATGTTGTTACTGGAGATGCAGCAGCTATTGGCGACACATGGCAAAAAGACGGACGCATCCGAAAACTAACATTTACTGGTTCAACAGCGGTTGGTAAACATTTAATGCGCGGTGCTGCGGATACTGTGAAAAAATTATCGCTGGAATTAGGCGGTCATGCACCGTTTATCGTAACAGAAAATGCAGATTTAGACGCTGCTGTAAACGGCGTAATTGCTTCTAAGTTTGTCAACGCAGGTCAAACGTGCATCTGCACAAACCGCGTATATGTACAAGAATCCATTGCAGATGCTTTTGTTGAAAAATTTGCAGCAAAAGCGGCGGAATTAACAGTAGGAAATGGATTAGAAGAAGGTACACAAGTTGGACCGTTAATTAACGACAAAGCGGTTGAGAAAGTAAAAGCACAAATTGCGGATGCAAAAAGTAAAGGAGCTAAAGTTGTGGTTGGCGGACAAGCTATAACAACTAAAAACGGTTTCTTTATGGAGCCGACAATTATTACAAATGTAACTGATGACATGAATTGCATGTTTGAAGAAACGTTTGGACCATTGGCACCTGTAGCAACATTCAAAACAGTAGAAGAAGCTGTAGAACGAGCAAACAATAGCCCTTATGGTTTAGCCGCTTACGTATTTACAGAAAACATTAAAGAAGCAACATTTGTATCTGAAGAGTTAGAATACGGCATCGTGGGAGTAAATGACGGCTCTCCATCTGCAGCTCAAGCTCCATTCGGTGGCTTTAAAGAAAGTGGTCTTGGACGTGAAGGAAGTCATTACGGCATTGAAGATTATTTAGAAGTAAAATATATCTCAATGGGACTTTAATAAAAAGTAGAGGCTGGGACAACAATATTTTATTCGAAGTGAAATACGAACTAGCAACTAATAATCAAAATTATTGGTTGCTAGTTCGTATTTTTTTGTTGTGAAGGTGGACGTAGCTTTCATATGTTTCGTTGTGTTCCAGCCTTTTTTTATGCACTTTTGTAAAGAAAATTTGGAATAATAGTTCTTTAACGCAATTAATTGCATTTCTAGGATGTCTGTGCAAGAATAAATATTTCAAAAATGGTTTAGCTTTGTTTAAAGCGTGGGTAATACAACAAATGCACATGATTGCTTGTTAGATGAAATGAAAAGCAGAACTTTACCACTGATAAATTACGCAAGCTAGAACCAAAATAGTAGTACTGAATAGTGAAAAATATAGGAGTTGATATAGATGATTACAGCAGAGAAAAACATAGTGAAATTTAAAGCAAAAGACGGACGTGAAGTCACTATTCGTCCTGCACAGGCAAGCGATGCAGAGCATATTACAACAGCGGTAAGAGAAATTATTGGGGCGGGGGAATTTATTCAAAAAGATGAGCCGCGCACAGTCCAAGAAGAGCAAGATTTTATTGCATCAGTAGAAAAGAACAATCACATGTACGTTGTAGCTGAAGTCGAAGGTGAAGTGCTTGGAATTGCACGTGTTCTTAGAGGCGAAATTAAAATGAAGCGCCACACGGGGCTCTTCCGTACATGGCTTATTTCAAAAGCACAGGGAATGGGAATAGGAAAACAATTTATGAATTATACGCTAAACTGGTGCAAAGAAAATAATCTTCACAAACTTTCTTTAACTGTGTTTGCTTCGAATAAAGTGGCATACGAATTGTATAAAAAGGTAGGATTTGAGCAAGAAGGCGTCATGAAAGAACAAGCTTATTTCAACAATGAATATGTAGATGAAATCTATATGTCCATTTTCTTTTCATAAAAAATAAGCACTTATTTTCGTCAATCCATAAATTGTATCTGTACATTCAGATTATTTGCGCTATAATAAAAGTGCACAACAAACATACACTTCTTCAAAACGTAGACTTTCCTGAGTTACAGGAAAGTTTTTTTATGTTTTGCCTCCATTCCACTAAAAAAGAATTGAATAAATCCCCAGCTATTACAAATGTTAAATGTAACGCAATCAAAGAGGTGAAGTGTATGCCAAAGATTATCTCAGTTGGATTTGGAGTTCCCCCTTATGAATTAACTCAGCAAGACACGCTGCTATTTGCAAAAGAACTTTTTTCTGAATCGTTTAAAGATATTAATCGTCTGCTAACCGTTTTTCAAAATGGTCAAATTGAGAAACGTAATTTTGCCAAAGACTTATCTTGGTTTCAAGAAGACCATACATTTGAAGAAAAAAATGATGCTTTTATAGAATCTGCTGTTGAATTAGGTACAAAAGCAATTGAAGACTGCTTAACAAATAAGAACTATGTAAGTCCCCCTTTGCCGTGTGGAGAAATTGAGGCTATTTTTTATGTTTCAACAAGCGGTTTAGCTACGCCTAGCATTGAAGCGCGAATTATGAATAAGCTTGCGTTCTCAGACCATACAAAAAGAATTCCTATTTGGGGATTAGGGTGTGCTGGAGGAGCGTCTGGGCTTTCAAGAGCTTATGAGTATTGCAAAGCCTTTCCGCGTGCCAAAGTCCTTGTTTTATCCATTGAGCTTTGCAGTTTAACTTTTCAGCGAAATGATCGTTCAAAAAGCAACTTAATTGGTACATCTTTATTTGCAGATGGAGTAGCGGCTGCTTTAGTTGCAGGTGACGAAGCTGATACCACTTTTGCCCTTGCAAAAAGCTATCCTTACATTTTACATACACAATCGACGCTCATGCCCAATTCAGAAGATGTAATGGGGTGGGAGATTAAAAATGATGGACTATTTGTTGTCTTTTCAAAAGATATTCCCACGATTATCGATTCGTGGTTAGGCGGGGAAGTTGAGTCATTTTTACAAACACAGCATTTGACCAGTCGCGATTTGAAGCATTTTGTTGCTCACCCTGGAGGAAAAAAAGTGCTTGAAGCATATGTATCAACGCTGTCGCTAAACGAAAATATGATTGCTGATTCCCTAGATGTACTTAAAAACCATGGAAACATGTCTTCGGCAACCGTTTTGTATGTGCTAGACCGCTTTATGAAGAAAGAAATTTCGAGTAAAGAATACGGTTTATTAACAGCTCTTGGCCCTGGATTTAGTTCTGAAATGCTTCTATTAGAGTGGAGGTAAAGCGGTTGTTTTTTTATAGCTTTTTTGTATTTATTATCTTACAGCGTCTGTGTGAATTGGTTATTGCCAAAAGAAATGAAGCTTGGATGAAGAAGCAGGGAGCACACGAAGCTGGTCAAAGTCACTACAAATGGATGGTAAGCATGCATGCCGCTTTTTTTGCTGCTCTTTTTACGGAAGTATATGTATTAAACGATGGAATGTATCACTTTTCTTTTTTGTTGTTTAGCTTTTTTGCGCTTGTGCAACTTGCAAGAATATGGGCTATTTCTTCGTTAGGAAAGTATTGGAATACAAAAATTATCATTTTGCCTAATGCGAAGGTTGTGCTAAGAGGTCCTTATCGTTTTATGAAGCACCCTAACTATACAGTAGTAGCGGCAGAATTGGTGTTAGTTCCGCTTATGTTTCAGGCATACTGGACGTTAGCTATTTTTTCTGTTTTCAATTTGTGTATATTAGCCGTCAGAATTCCCTTAGAAGAGCAAGCGTTAACGAATGAAACAAATTACGGCGAAGTGATGCAAAACAGGGGACGTTTCTTTCCTGTAAAAAAATCTTAAAACTAATTGAAAATGATTATCTTTCATGATAAGATAAAACAAATGATAAAGATTATCAATTTCATCAAGTAGAAACGGTGGTGGACGTAATGGTTAGTCTTTTTGTGATCGGAGCACTTGCTACATATGTTGGCGTCACAACGTATGTAATGAAAAATATTGAAAAAGCCCAAAAGGCGTAACATACATGCGATGAATAAAAAGTACGATGCAAAGCTGTCAAATTATTGACAGCTTTTTTTATTGTTTTTGTAACTAAAAATTCAGTTTTTTATGGGAAAACGCATGCGAATCAAGTAAAATAGAGAAAGAATAAGCAGAAATGAAGCTGGATAGAGAACATTTAAATACAGTCTTGAATGAGGCAAAAGGGGTAGAGTAATAATGGGTAAAGTGAGTGTGAAACATCAAGAAAATCTCCGATTGGAAGCATCTCTTTTTCATTTACATAAGCAATTTCAAGCAGCTGGAGATGAACAGCAGGCAGCAAAAGCAATACAGCTGTTAAAAAAGTGGGTGAACGGCGAATTTGTTGTAGCATTTTGCGGACATTTTTCGGCTGGAAAATCGAGCATGATTAACGAATTAATGGGGCAAGCAATTTTGCCTGCAAGTCCTATTCCAACAAGCGCAAACTTAGTATCAGTAAAAGCTGGGGATGAGCATGCAACCGTTTATTACCGTAAACAGCCGCCGGTGCGTTATGAAGCACCTTATGAGTATGAGCAAATTAAGCAGTTTGCTGTGGATGGAGATGAAGTAGAGTCCATTCATTTATCGATAGATACAGATGCTATTCCCAAAAATGTTGTGGTGATGGACACACCAGGAATTGATTCAACAGATGATGCGCATCGTGTATCGACCGAGTCAGCTCTTCACTTAGCGGACGTTATTTTCTACGTGATGGATTATAATCATGTGCAGGCAGAATTAAATCTTCAATTTGCAAAACAGCTGCAAGAAGCTAATAAAACGCTTTATTTAATTGTAAATCAAATCGATAAACATCAAGAAGATCAGCTAACATTTCAAGCATTTAAAGAATCTGTAGAAACGTCATTTTTAAAGTGGAATGTGAGACCAGAAGGAATCTTCTATACGTCGTTAAAAGAGCCAACCAACCGTCATAATGACCTTTCGTACGTAAAATCTCTATTACTTGCTATGATGATGGAAAAAGAAAACCGACATCAGCATATTCAACATGCGATGCAAATGTTAATTGACGATCACCTTGCCTTTATTGAAGACCAAGAAGAAGAAAAGTTAACGATTCATGACGAGCTGCGCCATAAGCTGACGCTTGAGAACCATGAAATGAATAAGCAGCAAAAAGAGCAGCTTCTCGAAAAAGAAGCGGAAATAAGGCGTGCTGAAAAGCAGCTAGCAGAAACGTACCAACAAGAAACAGGTAAGATACTAAGCAACGCCAATTTAACACCATATGAAATGAGAGAAAAAGCTAGGCTGTTTTTAGAAACGACAAAGCCTGATTTTAAAGTAGGACTTTTATTTGCTAAGAAAAAGACCGAGGAAGTAAAAAAAGAGCGGCTGACGTTATTTTTTGATGATATGAAAGAACGAGCAGCTTCTCAGCTGCAGTGGCACTTGCAGCAATATGTGCAAGAGCTGGTGAAAAATCAAAATCTTACCGACCCGGATCTTATACGCCAGGTTCACCAGTTTGAAATCCCGTTAGAGCCGCATGATTTAATTGAAACGGTAAAGGCAGGAGCTACGATTAATGGTGATTATGTTTTAACGTATGCAAAAGATGTAGCCGATCATATTAAGAAAAAAGCGACGCGATTATTATACGAGCTTTATGCGCAAATCGAACAGAGCAAAATCGAGCAAGATGAAGTAAAGCGTGAAAAAATTTATCAACACTTGCAGGAATGTGAAGCATTTGAAGAAGCGTATACGTCTCTTCAAGAAATGAAAGCAAAATTGGCACGTGCAAAAGCTTTGCTTCAATCTTTACAGCAAACTGATGACGACCTAACGGCAGAAGATACAAACGAGTTGTCATATATGTTACAAGAAGAATATGAAACGGGCATCATGAAAGCTGAAGAAAAGCAAGAAGCTGTGAGTGAGCAGCAGTTAGTTTCACAGCCTGAGGAAGCTGTGCATGAAACAGGAACAGAAAAGGTTCTTCAAGATGTATCAGCTGTTCTCGAACAGCTCCGTTCATTTGGAAAGCTAGACCGCTTTATTAACAGGCTTCAAGAAAAGCGTAAAAAGCTATCAAATCAAACGTTTACCGTAGCTTTATTCGGAGCATTCAGTGCCGGTAAGTCATCTTTTGCTAATGCGTTGATTGGAGAAAGATTACTTCCAGTATCTCCGAACCCAACAACAGCAACCATCAATAAAATTATGCCTCCAACAGAAAAACGGCCGCATAAAACGGCTGTTGTGCAAATGAAAACAAACGAGCAGATGATCCAAGATTTAAATGGTGCACTTAAGCTGTTTCATCATGAAGTAGAATCAATTGACGAAGCGCTAACAATTATTCCAACCCTGCAGGCAACAGAAGAACTGCAGCTGCATTTGTCGTTTTTACAGGCAGTAGAAAAAGGCTACGGCGAAGTCAAGCAGCATATCGGTTCAGAAGTAGTAGTGGATACAGAAGGATTTCATGATTATGTAGCCAAAGAAGAAAAAGCGTGTTTTGTTCAATTTATTAACCTGTATTATGACTGTGAATTTACTCGCTTAGGCATTACGCTCGTTGATACACCTGGAGCTGATTCAATCAATGCGAGACACACGGGAGTAGCGTTTGAGTATATCAAAAATGCAGATGCCATTTTATTTGTAACGTATTATAATCATGCGTTTTCAAAAGCTGACCGCGAATTTCTTATTCAGCTTGGCCGTGTAAAAGATGTATTTGCGCTTGATAAAATGTTTTTCTTAGTAAATGCAGCGGACCTAGCCAGTTCGGATACAGAGCTGCAGTTAGTTCAGACGTACGTAAAAGAGCAGCTTGAACAGTATGGTATACGCTTTCCGCGCTTATACCCGGTATCAAGCTTACAGGCTTTGCAAAACGACGAGGATAAAATGTTTCTGCCATTCAAAAATGCGTTTTACCGCTTCATAAATTATGAATTACCAGAGCTGGCTATCCAAAGTGTTTATGCAGATTTCGAACAAATTTTAGCAGTTGCCAATGAAATGAAACAGGTGCAAACAAAATCAGAAGTGGATAAAAAGCGATACATTCAATCTCTTCACATAAAAAATGAGCAGGTAGCAGCAAAACTGCATGAAATTCATTTTGAATATGAACAACAGCAGTTTGACCGAGAATTAGAAGAGCTTTTATTTTATGTAAAAAAACGTCTGTTTGTGAGGTACGATGACTTCTTTAAAGAAGCCTTCAGTCCGGCAAACTTAAGGGATGATCGAGGTGAAAAGCAAAAGCAGCTGCGCCTGTGTTTGCAGGAGTTGTTAACGTCTATTTCCTTCGACGCAACGCAAGAAGTGCGTGCGACCACTTTGCGAATCGAAAAATACATCGTAAAATTAATCGAAGACTGGCATCGAATGATCATTACAAAGCTACAGCGCTATGAACCGACGTTTACTCCAACGTTGAACTCGTTAGAGCCTCCAAATGGCAGTGAAGTTGTGACAAGTCATCAATTTGATGAGAATGAATCGTATCAAAAAGAGCTTTCACTGTATAAAAACAATAAAAGCTTTTTTGAAAAAAATGAGAAAGCAAAGCTTCACGCTGCTTTACTAGAACGTATTAAGCCGGATGTTAATCACTACATTGCGAAAGAAGAAGCCGTTCTTCATTCACACTATACCCATTTAGTGAATCAGTACGTTTTAGCGCATAAACAGTCTGTATCTGAAGAATGGTATGATTATTACAAACAGCTGCAAGCGGCCGTGTCTGAAGAATTTCCAATTCAAGAATTGGTAAGTACAATGACGGTGCTAGAACATGTATTGGAGGAAAGAAAGGGTCATTAATTTTTATGTCTACACACATAAATAAACGTTTACAGGAAATTGAAAAAGAATATAATGTGGAAATTTTGTTTGCATGTGAATCAGGCAGCCGTGCTTACGGACTCGACACGTCAGCAAGTGATTTTGACGTCCGCTTTATATACAAATATAAAGCAGCACGCTATCTTCATCTCAATAGACCTCCAGAGGTCATTGATGTAGCAGAAGGCAATTATGATATGCAAGGATGGGATTTGTACAAAACCATTTATTTGTTTACAAAATCAAACCCTTCGCTTTATGAGTGGCTATGGTCGCCTTTTGTTTATTATCAGAAGCCATCGTTTGCTGAGCCACTTCGGCAAATGATGGCTCAAACATATTCCTTAAAAGCACTGGGGTATCATTATTTTAAAATTTTAACGATAAATAGTAAAAGAAATCTGACATCTTCTGTTACAATAGAGGATATAAAAGTGATGCTCCAACTGATTCGTGCATTTTTATCACTGAAAGTAGTAGTAAAGCAGCGCAGTTTCCCTGTCATTTTATTTGCCGATTTATGTAAGCAGGCAAACCTTGAAAATAGGCAGCAATCCACCATTGAGCAGTTTGTACAGTGCAAGATAAGCGGGAAAGTTGCTTTTAATGAAAAGATGAAAAACTTTTTGGACAGCATTAAGAAAGAAGCTGCAGCGATAGAAAAAAGCTTAAAAGAATTACCGGAAAAGCACATCAGTTATGAGGACATTAACTTATTTTTACTAACTCAGCATAATATAATGGAGGAACGAACATGAGTGTACATAAAGAAATTTCAGCCCATTCTAAAAAACAGCACGAATTAGTACGTACTTTTGCCAGCTTAGAAGCTCGACGCGAGCAAGCTATTGAAGCAGCTGTGCTTTTGTGTAAAGAAGGGAAGCCCTTTTCTGTAGACGGTATTAACGCTGTAACAGCAGAAATTAATGAGCTGTCTCAAAAATATACCATCATTCCAGGCCGTAAAGTAGTGACAGAAGAAATGGTTAAAGAGTACGTAGCAAGAATATAAACGTGCCAAGCTCTGGTGTTTTTACCTTAATTTGAACAGGATATGACGTGCCGCTTGATCCATACTAATAGTGTACCAACGAGGTACAAATAGGAGGAGATAGCGATGGGTCGTCAAAAATTAGGTAATAAAAATGCGCAAGCGAATAACAATGCAAAGCATAATTATAACCAAGAGTTCTCTTCTGAGTTTAAAGCAAATCAGGCTCAAAAAGCAAAGCGTGCAAAAAGTGCAAATGACACTTATGCTGGGGAGTTTGCTTCTGAGTTCAACGTGCAACAAAACCAAAACAATTCTGTTAACAAGAAGTTAGAAGCTAATAAAAGTGCAAATAATCAATATGGCCAAGAATTCGGCTCTTATGCTGAAGTTGAATCTGCCAAAATGAATAATGCTGCACAAAAAAAGCGTAAAAAATAACAGAACTGTTTCCAAAAGCGCCGGGATTAGTCTGCTCTGTCAGCAGATTAGCCCGGCGTTTTTTGTTGGGCAATATTTGCTTGGGTACGAGATGTCAATCCATCGCAAACTATAGATGAGGTGAAGCAATATGAATAAAGGAATTGTCATTGCTCTTTCATCAATCGTTTTAGCCCAAGCCTTAAAAATCCCAATTAAAAAGTATCAAACAGGAAAATGGGATATGCGGATGATTGCTGGGTCCGGTGGAATGCCAAGCTCTCATTCAGCCGGCGTATCTTCTTTAGCGACCTATGTAGCGTTAAAAAGAGGTGTTTCTACGATTGACTTTGCGTTAGCATCTGTTTTTGGAATTATTGTGATGTACGATGCACAAGGAATTCGAAGGCAGACTGGCGAAATTACTATTAAAGTGAATACGTTAGATGAAGAAATTGAAAAGCTTGCGGGTCTTCCAGACGGAGGCTTTCACGATTTGACGGAACAGCGCTTGAAAGAAATGCTTGGGCATCAGCCCGAAGAAGTGATTGGCGGAGCCATTTTAGGAGTAGCACTTGGAGCAATTGGCTATTTTTTAGAAGGGAAATCATAGTCAAATAGCCAAAAGTAAGCTAAGATAAAGAAGAACCTTTGCAAAAGGATGGGACGAAAAAGTGACAAAAACAGCTCAAACCGTTGAAGAGTATCTTCTTTATCTTGAAGAAAAAGGCTTTCATTTAGCAGAAGATGCACGTGGATTTATTTCATTTGGTCAGCAGTATACGCGTGCAGCTGACGAGATGGTCATATTTACAATTGAATGGACACTAAAGGTACAAAAAGAATTTGACGGCAGTTTTTTTGTATCGCTCCTCGAGAATTTGACATCAAATCGTATTAGCAATCAAAAACAAGCCATTCAATATTTAAAGTCATCAGGTATGATTTAAGCAGGATTACATTCCTGCTTCTTTTTGATTAATGGCTTGTCTGGCCAGCTGATCAGCACCTGCATTTTGAGAGCTAGGGATCCACTTTATAAAAAATAACTCAAATTGACTGGACAATTTGAGGGCTTCTTCCAGTAAAGGAGCAAACGCTTTATTTTTAACGTATTCTTGGTTCATTGCGCGGTCTACTAGCTGAGAGTCTGTTCGAAAGGATACGCTCATATACTTTTTTTCTAAACAAATTTTTAATGCATGAAGAAGTGCATGGTACTCTGCTTCATGATTCGTCATTGTCCCAAGAGCAATAGCGTAACGATGATGTTCACCATTTCCTTTAATTAAAATACCAGCTCCAGAAGGACCAGGGTTGCCAGCAGTGGCTCCGTCTATATAAACTTCAATCATCATACAGCCTCCTTGTTAAAACAATATAAGCTTAAACCATGTTTTTTCATCAATAGTATTGTATCATAAGTACTTCAGCTATTTTATATTAGCACGTATAAACGCTAAAATCCGCTTATTAGGTAAGAAAACTGTCATGAAAAGACATAATAGAAGATAAAATACAAAAAAGCAGAAAAAGTGTTGAATTCAAAATTGCTGATGAAAGGAATGCTCGTTATGAATTTCCAAATTGAATGGCATTATAAATCCTCGAAACATAAACAGTTAATTTTCACATCCGATTTCACAGATGCGAATGAGGCGCTAATGATTGTGGGTGATTTAGAAAAAACAGGTCGAACGAAGGAAATTTTTCTACTTGATGAGCAGCAGCAAAAATGGACTGTAAAAGAAGCGAAAAAGCTCTTACAGGAAGTACAGACAGAGCCTCACGATATTGTGGCATATTTTGACGGAGGCTATGAGCATGATACGCTCTTAGCGGGGCTTGGGGTTGTGATTTATTTTAAACAGAACAACAACTCTTACCGAATACGACGCAATTCAAGGCTGCAGGAGATTGAATCAAATAATGAGGCAGAGTATGCTGCTTTTTATTATTTAATACAAGAGCTTGAGGAACTTGGTGTTCATCATATACCGGTAACGTTTAGAGGTGACTCTCAGGTTGTATTAAATCAGCTGGCTGGGGAGTGGCCCTGTTTCGAAGAAGAGTTTAATCGGTACTTAGATCGAATAGAAGATAAAATGCAGGAACTTGGTATCCGACCGATATATGAGCCTATTTCAAGGAAGGAAAATGAAGAGGCTGACCAACTTGCTACTCAAGCACTTCAAGGGATACCAATTGCTAGCAGGAAGCAAGTGTAACACACAGAACGAAATGGAGATGAACGAGAGTGGAACGTAAACAATTATTAGAAGAAGTAACGGAGTTATTGGATTACTACTGTAGTGATTGTTTTGTAAAAAAAACGTTTAATAAAGAAAAAGGCAAAACATACGCCCAGACGTTTTGTATTAAAGAGTGTACCGTAGGAGAAAAAATTAAGCAGTATGGAGATTTGCTGACTAAAAAGTAAGCGTGTATAATTTGCCGGCAGCAGCTTCATTCTATCCATATGGAGGTGTTCTTTCAATGGATAAGTTTTCAAACGAAGAAGTAACAACAGGATATAATGATTTAAAGCAAGTAGAAGTGTCTATTCAATCTGCTCAAAAGATGATTGGGACAGCTACGATGAGTATGAGTCCTCAGCAGCTTGAAGAGGCAACGAATGCGCTTAATGATGCAAAAGCACAGCTTCAATCTGCCAAAGCTCATGGCACAGGAGTAGACGAGCAATTTCTTCAGCAGTGCATGCAGTCTATTCAAACATGTGAACAGCAGCTTATTGAGGCCAAACGCTAGGTATAACAAAAAAGAGACTCGGAAAAGAGTCTCTTTTACTATAAAATAAAAAGATCTATTTATGATAGCTTAGTGACATTAGCGGCTTGCGGGCCTCTATTGCCTTCTACAATTTCAAAAGATACCTCTTGTCCTTCTTCCAAGGATTTATAACCTTCGCTTTGGATGGCAGAAAAATGTACAAATACGTCGCTGCCGCCTTCAACTTCAATAAAGCCATAGCCTTTTTCATTGTTGAACCATTTTACTTTACCATTTTGCATAACTTGAATCCCCCTAGTACTGTGCAGCCTCATGCTGCTGAAACTCGAATTATCATTTCCAATAGAGGTAAATGATTGTTTATATTATATAATAAGGAGAAATAAAATTTCAACATTAAAATTTAACTTTTCTGAAAATTAAATTTTTATTTAACGTGAACGTAGTACAATTATAACTAAAAAAATTTCTTATGAGATGAAAAATAACTGAAAATTTAGTTTATAATAAAAGTATAGTCAGCATAATTTTAAAGCGGTGATAAGGAGTGGGTCGTGTATGTATCGTACACAAGTAAATGGAAAAGAAATCATTTTGTTATTTTCAACGCTCGAAGCAGCAAAGAGCCGCAGCAACCTAGAGAAAGAGCAAATTTATAAGCGAGTATTGCATTTAAATGAGCAGCTGCTAATGTTTCAAAATGGAACAAGCTTCACCATTGGCGATCCGTTAGGATTAATCGTAGCTCAAGTGAAAAAAAGTGATTTGACAACCATATATATCGAACATATCATTGATAAACAGTTTATGTATGATGGAGATGGTCATCGAGGTGAAGTAGTGTAACAAGATGACACCTCTATATGAAGAAGCGTACGGAGATACTCGTACGCTTCTTCATATAGAGAATTAAAAATATGTTATTTTACAAATATTAACAGGGATAAATAACAAAGTTCAATAAATTAAAGAAGAACAGTGAAACCATGAATAGCAATCACCTTTTTAGCTAAAAAATATAGATACACATCATCTTATGTAATGAAATAGTTAAGCTTTAAAATCAATGAACACAAGAGGTTTTATAAAGCTTAAATTGAAAAACGTGTGATTGTGACGTTAATTAGAAGTAAGGTTTGGAGGACGCTATGGAAAGCAGAAAAAAATTGGATTTACTTGCTCTTGCTTCTGTGCCACTTATCATGACCCTCGGAAATTCAATGTTAATTCCGGTATTGCCGGTAATTGAAAAACGTCTACAGATAAGCTCGCTGCAAGTATCCATGATTATCACGGTCTACTCAATTTTCGCTATTTTTTTAATCCCGATTGCCGGTTATTTATCAGATCGATTTGGCCGCAAGAAAATTATTATTCCCAGTTTGCTGCTTGCTGCAGTAGGAGGGGCTTTAACAGGCTGGGCTTCATGGCAAATGGCTAATCCTTTCTGGGTTATTTTAATTGGCCGCGCGATTCAAGGAATAGGTTCAGCAGGAGCTATGCCTGTTGTGATGCCTTGTGTAGGAGATATGTTCAAAGACGAGCAAGAAATTACAAAAGGGCTAGGTTTAATTGAAACAGCTAATACGTTTGGGAAAGTACTAAGCCCAATACTAGGAGCTTTTTTAGCGGCTATGATTTGGTTTCTTCCTTTTTGGTTCATTCCTATTCTTTGCCTTATTTCAATTCTTTTGGTTATCTTTTTAGTAAAAGTTCCTAAAAATGATAGTTCTTCTGAATCTGAACAAAAAAAGAAAAATATTACGCAGTTTTTGAAGGATTTGAAGAAGACGCTCAAAGAAAATATGGGATGGCTCATGGCTATTTTTATTTTAGGCGCCATTATTATGCTTGTATTATTCGGTGTTTTATTTTACCTATCCACCATATTAGAGGAGCGTTATCATATTGTGAATACGAAAAAAGGTTTAGTTATGGCTATTCCTTTGCTAGCGTTATCTATTTCTTCTTTTGTGGCAGGGAAAAAAGTAGGAAACAATAAAATCGTTATGAAATGGGCTGCTTTTTTTGGCTTTTTATTGTTAACATGTTCTTTCATCATTTTATTTTTTAATACGTCTCTTTTTAGTATTTTACTCACTTTAGTGCTTGGTGGAATTGGAATCGGAGCAGCTCTTCCCAGTCTTGATGCGCTTATTACAGAAGGAATTGAAAAGGAAGAGAGAGGAACTGTTACGTCTCTTTACAGTTCGATGCGCTTTGTCGGAGTAGCAGCTGGACCTCCTCTTTATACATTGCTTATGAAGTGGTCGGACATGGCTGTGTTTCAAACGTCTCTAGGGGTTAGTGCGGTAGGTGCCATTTTAGTTTTAAAAGCTATCAAACCAAAACCTGAAGGCGGCGTAAAACTGAAGAAAGCTGAAGTATGATTTTACGGAGCTGTCTTATGATAAAAGACAGCTCTTTGCTATTTAAAGACCCGTCAATATGCTTAAATTTATATTGTGTCTAGAAAAAATCCTTGAAATTTCTTATACTTCAATTTATAGACAGCAGATGCAATAGTTCTTATTTTATTGAATAAGGTGGTTTTGAATTGAGTATAAATTATCAGAAATTAAAAAGCATGGTGGATCATTATCAAATATTTGATCTTGTAGCATATATAACAGAAGAAGTACAAAGCCTTCAACCAAAGAGCCTTGCCGGGATTGTGAAAGAATGGTTAACAAACTTACAAACGGAAGAAGAGCTGTACGAGCTTATCCGCTTTTGTGATGAAGCTTTATTAAATCGTTTAAGCCGAATGTTAACGACATATGGCTATCGTCGATTTGGCTCGATTCGAATGGTGACTCTTTATTGCGATGATCTCCTGCGCGAAGGCAAGATACTCGACGCTGATGATAGACTTTCTTTATTAATTTCTCAGCTGGATACGGAATCAGTTAAAGAGGAACAGCTTGAGAAAATCTATTTTTTAAAGGTAAGAATTCTTTTAGAAATGAAACAAGTGGATGAAGCTTCTAAGTGGATGAAACAAGTAACGTCACATAATCAAAAGGGTATGGCTGACAGATGGGGATATTTTTATTTGCAGCTCAACGACAGAATGAAAGCTGAAGCCTGCTTAAAAGAAGGAACGGCATACAAGGAGAATGGAGATTTTTGCTATGCAATGCTCGCAGACTTATATGCGTATGAAGGGAAGCATAAACAATCGCTTGAAACAATTAACGAGGCTATTGTCCGCTATCCACAGCTTCCGTCTTTATATATGGATAAAGTGATGCGATTAAAAGATTTAAAAGAGTATTCTCTCTTGCTTGAAACGATTGAATTTATCGACTCAAAGTTACCCTATCACGATTATCAAGATTTTTTTACGCTGCTGCGCGCGGACATTTATTTTGAACAGCAGCAGCAATCTCAGCTTACGCATCTGCTCTCGACTAAGCGATGTTTAAAAGATTCACCTTATCAAAAATTAATCGGAAAGCATACAGACGATAAATTGAGTACAATCAAGCTTCCTATTGTACCAATTGTTCAAAAAGATAATTATTGCGTGCCAGCCAGTATGAGTATGATGTTAAGGCTTTTACATACCGAAAAAACACAGGATGAGATTGGAACGCGTATTTACGGAGGCTTAGGATCCAAATTATCAACTGCGGTGAGCTACTTTGAATCTCTTGGCTTTGCAGCGATGTTTTTTACAGGCACAGTTGAACAGTTTAAAGAACTATTAGACAAAGGGCTGCCTATTTTGGTCAGTCTGGAATTTGAACAAGCTTCCCACGTTCAAGTTGTATTTGGCTATGATGATGAACTTGAACTTTTTCATGTACAGGATGCTAATTTTCTAAGTCCAACGTATGTAGAATATAAAAATTTTGATCAGCATTACGCTAATTCGGGGTTTTTATCAATTGTTGCTTCTAAAGCGGTAGCGGATCTCGCTTCACTTTCTAAAGAGCAAGATGTGTTTATTCGTCAGCTGTATGACTTAATCGAACTAGTTGAAGCGGATGAAGAGTCACACATTAATGATCTCGTTTCTTTACTAAAAGCAAATGAGCATGTTCCATTTGCCGCTATTTACAGTATGAAGCATTTGTACAGAAAAGAGCATGAAGCCTATATTCGTACGTGTATTAATCATGTGTTAGAGAAATATAGCAATCATGATTATCTTAAGCTTCACGCCGCATATGCCTTTTTTAAACTTGACGACAGTAAGGGAGCAACTTCCTTGTTACACCACATAGATAACAAAAAACATAGCTCTTTTTATCACTATCTTAAAGGGAGAATTGCGCTGGATGAAGAGAAATATGATGAGGCTGTTGAAGCACTGCGCAGCTCGCTGCAATTAGACGTAGAGCAGCATTTGAACTGGAGCTATTTAGCACTTGCATATATGTACAAAGGAAACCTCGAAAAGGCTTTTGAATGCTCGGCTATTTCCTTAAATATGTATGGCGATGAATCTTATACACAAATCAATCACGGACTTATTTTAATGGAGAAAGAAAGATACGCAGAAGCCAGAAACCTTTTCGACGCGCTATTAAAAGAAAACCCAAAAGATGCGCACAGCTGGTTTGAAAGAGCCCGTTGTGATGAACATTTAAAAAAGTTTCGTAAAGCTTACCGGGGATTTCAAGTAGCTAACCAGCTTTTACCGACTGTTCCTTATCCATATCTTTCGATAGCTGATTTGCTACAATACCAACTAGAAAAAACAGACGAAGCTGAAAGCTATCTCAAAGCAGGCATGAAGCATCTCCCAAGCGACATGACAATTCGAGGAAGACTCGGCGATTTATACGTCGCGAATCAAAGGTACGAAGAAGCTATTGCTCTGTATAAAGAAGGCTTAAAAATAGAAGAAGATGCCCTTATGTATTTGGGCTTATCTTATGCGTATCTAGAAACAGGTGAACATTTAACGGCCGTTGATACGCTCACGCTTATTGCGCAGAAGTTTTCATCGAACAGCGACGTCATGTTGGATGCAGGCAGCATGCTTTTAGATGCAGCAAAACAAAAAGAGCTAGACAACCAAACGATAGAGTTTGGATTTGCTCTTTATGAAGAAGGAATTCATTTTGCTCAAACAGCGCTAGATGAAGTGTTAGAAGCATATACGAGTTATTTAGAAGACACGGCTTTACTGACTCGCGGAATTAAATTTTTAACTGCAGAACATCAAGAGCACCCTAATGAGATTTTGTATATGTGCTATTTAGGCATATTATACGAACAAGCCAAGCAGTTAACAAAAAGTGAGAAACTTTATCATCAAGCGCTTCGTATCAAGCAAGATGCTTTGCCATATTATCGGTTAGGTGAAATATATCAATCAATGAATCGCATCACTGAAGCAAAAGAGGCCTTCCAAAAATGTTTAACTCTTGATAAAACATTTGAAGCTGCTTGTATGAAGCTTGCCGAAATGGCTTGTGAAGAACAAAATCGAACGGCTGAAAGGAATTGCCTGCTTCAATGGATACAGCTGAATCCTATGGAAGTAAATGTTGAGCACGCTGCTTCACTTTGTGAAACAGAGAAAGAGTATGAAGAGCTGTTAGAGGTATTAAAGAGCATAGAGGAAATTGTGCTGCCTCAATGGCTCGCTGACAGCCAGGCTCATGTGTATCGCCTAAAAGGAGATATTTCACAGGCTGAAACGTATCTAGAGAAGGCCCTTGAACTAGATCCACAGAATCCAGCTATTCGCCATCATCAGGCAAAATGGCTCATCATGGAGCAGAGGTATGAAGAAGCTAGAAAAATTCTTACAGAGTTACTTAGTGAGGATCCGGAAGATTACGCTTTATTTCAAACGTTCATATCCAGCTTTCCAAATGGAAAAAAACTGTCTGGGCTTACGATAGATTTAAAAAAGATAAAAATGGAAAAACACAGCAAAAGCATGCTGTTTAAAAACGCAGCCGAGGCTTTAAATGAGTATGCCGATTCGATCGTAGAAGAGCAGCAAGGATCTATCTTCAAACGAAGCTTAGCAAAGTTCAAAGCAAAAGCAAAAACGGTTACGCTGCTTGGCTTAACGATTGAACTGTATGAACTTGCTATAAAAACGGATAGGGATAATAAAGAGGCTGTGCACGCATTTGCCGCTTTTTACGAAGAGAAAGGATTGATTGAAGATAGCATCACCGTACTGAAAAAATCGCTGCATCACAGTTGGGATTTTGATATTGCCTATCATTTAGCCAATATACTTGTGAATATCCATGAAAATGAGCAGGTTGCACATGAAGCATTAAACTTAGTTCAAAAACTTCTTGAACAGCAGCCATATCATATAGATTTGCAGATATACCGAGCATTTATTTTGAGTAACCTTGAAGAGGTAGAAAAATCGGAGGCAGCTTTTCAAGAATTACTTCAACAGGAAATTTATCAGCCTGACATATATGCAGGACTAGCAAAACTGTATAATAAAACGGAACGTTATCATGAAACTGTTCAGCTTCTTCAAAAAGCGATTGAACAGCGTCAAGAGTATGAAGGGATGTATACCGATTTAGGTATTGCGTATCATTTAGAAGGTGAAACGGAAGCAGCAGCTTCGCTTATGATAACCAGAGTAGAAAGTGGAGACGAAGATCTTTTTATTCGCTATAACTTGGCATGCTATCTAGCTATTCTTGGAAAAACTGCTTCTGCTCAGGAAGAGTTGGATTATGTTTTAGCGCACGATGAAACGGGAGGATTTTATGAAATGGCTATGGAAGACGATGAACTAAAAGGATTAACGGTAAGAAGGTAAAAAAAGAAGCTGAGTTTCAGCTTCTTTTTTTATCCCTCTTTTGCACCTTGTCTTTTCAAAGAAATGGATTCGGAAATTTCCAGTACAAGAATGATAATGGTGCCAAGAACTAATCCGTTGCTTAAAAACGTAGTAACTAAAGGAGGCAGCGTTGAAAAAGCTTGAGAAGGCAAAAACATAACCCCTATCCCCGACAGCAACGCAATACCGGCTTTTTTCATCGCTTTTTCGGGCTGTTTGGCATGCTTGAATTCTCCAATTCCAAGAGCCATCATACCTGTAAAAACAGGAAAGATTGCCGCGTATCCGACGGCAGGAGGAAGAGCGGACATAATGGACGTTAAAGGAGTAAAGATACTCAGAAAAAGCAAAAGACACGATGCTACAATAAAAGGAACTCGACTATAAAGATTTGTAGCTGAAATAAATCCACCGGAACCTGAAATAGGCACGGCACCGACACCTGAAAACAATCCTCCAAGCAGCTGACTTATACCCGAAACCATCCCCGAACGCTTAATATTGTCTTTTTCAATTTTTTCTCCTTTGTGTTTATAAACAGACTCAACAACACGAATAGAAGCGAGCATGTTCGTAATTAAAATGAGCGTCACAAAAAAAGCAGTAACAACCATATTCCATTCAACGCGAGGAGCTCCAAATACAAACACTTTAGGTATGTAAAATAACTGCGCCTGAAATTCGATAGGTTTAGCTAACCCTAGCATTGCAAATACTCCCCAGCCTACACCAATACTAATAATAATGCTGAGCTTATTTAATGTCCGGTGCGATAATAAATAAAAAGTCAGCAGCAAAATCGCAGCTGAAGCCAGCGCAATTGGAAGTTTAATAGCTGAATTCGTTTCTGTAATGCCAAACATTCCTTTTAAAAAGGAACCGCTGAGCTGCGTCACTAATAAAATTAAATATGTACCGGTAACTGTCGGGGTAAAGTATTTTGCTAGTTTATCAATGAGACCAAGCAGGCTCATCAAAATAGCAATTATCCCGCTTATAAGGAGGGTGAACTGCAGCACGCGGAGCGTTTCAGAGTGAGAACCAAACAGAACGGTTCCAAGACTAGCATACAGAGAAAAGACGCCCCACCAAACACCAGCTGGCCCTTCCATGATGGGGTATTTATGCCCTATAAACACCTGCAAGAGCCCGGATAAAGCCAAAATAAATAACGTTCGCTGTAAAAATTGAATAGAATCCGCTGCGTTTAAATGAAACTGAGAAGCAATTACAATAGGAACAATCATACTATTAGAAATCATAAATAAAAACCATTGTAGTGAAGCAATGGAAACTCGAAACATTCTTAACACCTCAATTAATGCCGACGAGCGGCTGAATGAACCAACAGGCTGCTCTACTATTTTACCATGGGATTTCCAATTTGTAAGCGATATCTTGTTAAAAGGAGGAGGGGTAAAGTGTCAAAAAATTCAATATATTGTTGTAAAAAGAAGAAAGATAATTTATAATTTTCTTACAATTATAAATTATAAACATAAGAATAATTTATAATGAACTGACTAACAGTCAAGGAAGGAGGAGAAATAAGACAAATGAAACTATATCTGTCGGTTGATATGGAAGGAATTACGGGACTCGTCGATCACACAAATGTTCTGCGACAGAAAGAAAATTATGAGAGAAGCCGCAAAATAATGACGGATGAAGCAAATGCAGTAATTTATGCAGGATTTAGAGAACAGTGCTCAGAAGTTGTGGTAAATGACAGTCATTCGAGTATGAATAATCTCCTTGTTGAACGGCTTCATCCAGAAACTCAGCTTATTTCCGGAAGCGTAAAACCATATTCAATGGTACAGGGATTAGATCAGACTTTTGATGGTGCTATGTTTCTAGGGTATCATGCTAAAGCATCCATGCCTGGTGTCATGTCTCATTCGATGATATTTGGTGCGCGCAATATGTACATAGACGATACGAATATTGGAGAGTTAGGATTCAACGCATACGTCGCAGGCTATTACGGCGTTCCAGTTTTAATGGTAGCCGGTGATGACCAAACGGCGCTGGAAGCACAGCAGCTTATTCCAAACGTGACGACTGCTATCGTCAAACAGGCCATTTCACGTTCTGCAGCCAAAACATTAACCCCTAAGAAAGCAGAACAATTACTTCAAGAAAAAACAGCCGCAGCTATTCAACACAAACACCTTGTTAAACCTTTAATTCCACCTAAACATCCAACCTTACGAATAGAATTTACAAATTACGGTCAAGCAGAGTGGGCGCATTTAATGCCGGGCACAGAAATTGAGCCTGGAACGACGACCGTTCGGTTTCAAGCAAAAGATATTTTAGAAGCTTATCAGGCCATGCTTGTTATGACTGAATTAGCTACGCGCACAACATTCTGTTAGAAGGTGGGATAAAGGTGAAAAGTTATATTTTGAAACGATTTTTATCCATACTTGTTACACTGTGGGTAATTGTGACCTTAACCTTCTTTTTAATGCATTCGATTCCTGGATCTCCATTTAATGAAGAACGAGCGACAAGCGATGCAGTTCAAAAAAACCTGGAATCATTTTATCACTTAGATGAGCCACTAGCTGTGCAATATATTCTTTATTTAAAATCCATTGTTACCTTTGACTTTGGTCCTTCCATTAAACAGCCGTCTCAAACGGTTAACGACCTTTTAGGAAGAGGGTTTCCAGTGTCATTTGAACTTGGAATGGTGACGTTAATTCTTGCGGTGATTTCCGGTCTTACACTAGGCATTATCGCTGCTCTTAGAAGGAATGGAATAATTGATTACATGGCGATGAGCATAGCAGTTATCGGATTGTCGGTTCCAAATTTTGTTATGGCCACGTTGTTAATTCAACAGCTTTCTGTTAATTTGAAAATTTTACCTGCCGCTACGTGGACGAGCCCTTTACATATGATTCTTCCGACTCTAGCTCTTGCCACAGGTCCTATGGCTATTATTGCACGTTTGACTCGCTCAAGCATGATAGAAGTATTAACTCAAGATTATATTCGAACAGCGCGTGCAAAAGGGCTTTCGCCAGTAAAAATTGTATTTAAGCATGCGCTTAGAAATGCTTTAATGCCCGTTATAACTGTTCTTGGAACGATTGCAGCCAGCGTATTAACCGGCACATTTGTTATTGAACAAATCTTTGCTATTCCTGGCATGGGAAAATATTTTGTGGACAGTATTAATACGAGAGACTACCCGGTAATTATGGGCACGACGGTCTTTTACAGTTCGATTCTCATCATTATGCTTTTTTTAGTAGACATTGCTTACGGAATACTTGATCCACGAATCAAACTGTATAAGAAGGAGGGATAACGTGCTGGAAAAACAGGAGTATAAGCAAATTCCTGATGAGTGGTTTGTGCCAAAGAAAAAAAGAAATCTGAAGCTGAAGCAGTTGTAAGACCGAGTCTTTCTTATTGGCATGATGCTTGGCGCAGGCTTGTAAAAAACAAGTTGGCCATGCTGGGTCTCTTTTTTTAGTCATTCTCGTGGTGATGGCTATATTCGGTCCTATGTTTTCACCCTACAGTGTAACGAAAGCTTCTTTTACAGAGCAAAACCTTCCTCCTTCAGCTAGTCATTGGTTTGGAACGGATGACTTAGGCAGAGATATGTACACTCGGACATGGTATGGAGCTAGAATCTCTTTATTTGTAGGACTGATGGCAGCGCTTATTGATTTTATCATCGGTGTCATTTACGGGGGATTCTCAGGCTACAAAGGCGGAAAAACAGATAATGTCATGATGCGCGTAATTGAAATTTTATACGGTCTTCCTTATTTATTAGTGGTGATTTTACTAATGGTAGTCATGGGCCCCGGGCTTTCTACGATTATTGTGGCACTTTCCGTTACAGGTTGGATCGGGATGGCGAGAATTGTACGGGGGCAAGTATTGCAAATAAAAAACTATGAATACGTGCTTGCATCCAAAACGTTTGGAACAAAAACTAGTCGTATCATTAAGCGAAACCTCCTTCCAAATACGATGGGACCGATTATCGTTCAAATGACACTAACCGTACCAACTGCCATTTTTGCTGAAGCTTTTTTAAGCTTTTTAGGGCTGGGTGTACAGGCTCCTTATGCCAGCTGGGGAGTAATGGCAAACGATGGTTTATCAACGATTCTATCAGGCTATTGGTGGCGTTTGTTTTTCCCCGCTTTTTTTATTTCTCTTACCATGTTTGCTTTTAATGTCCTTGGAGACGGACTGCAAGATGCACTTGATCCGAAATTAAGGAGGTAAGCAAATGAAAAAAATGATCCAAATCAAAAACTTACACGTACAGTTTTCAACTTACGGAGGGCGAGTTCAAGCTGTAAGAGGCGTTAGTTTTGATTTACATAAAGGAGAAACACTAGCGATTGTGGGAGAGTCAGGGTGCGGAAAAAGCGTAACATCTCAAAGTATTATGAGGTTAATTCCGACACCTCCGGGCAGGATCACAAGCGGATCTATTTTATTTAAAGGCCAGGATTTAACGAAACTATCAGAAAAGAAAATGCGAGACATTCGAGGCGCTGATATTTCGATGATTTTTCAGGATCCTATGACTGCGCTTAATCCAACTCTTCGCGTAGGTGAGCAAATTGCAGAAAATATTATGCAACATGAAAACATTTCAAAAGAAAAAGCCAAAGAAAAAGCATTTGAAATGCTGGAGCTAGTCGGAATTCCAAATCCTAAAGAACGCCTAAAGCAATATCCTCATGAATTTAGCGGGGGAATGAGACAGCGTATTGTCATTGCAATGGCTCTTGTATGCAATCCCGAAGTGCTAATTGCTGATGAACCTACCACAGCTCTTGACGTCACGATACAAGCGCAGATTTTAGAATTGTTTAAGGATATTCAGCAGAAAACGGATGTCTCTATTGTTTTAATTACCCATGATTTAGGTGTAGTTGCTCAGGTAGCTGACCGTGTTGCCGTAATGTATGCAGGAAAGATTGTAGAAATTGGAACAAGAAGAGACATCTTTTATACGCCGCAGCATCCGTATACAAAAGGATTGCTGCGTTCAGTTCCTCGGTTAGATTTATACGAAAGTGAACTTGTGCCTATTGCAGGATCACCTCCCGATTTATTTGCACCTCCATCCGGATGTTCGTTCGCACCTCGCTGTCCTTACGTAATGGAAGTGTGTGACCGCATGTATCCTGCGTCGACAAAGCTGAAAGAAAGTCACCAAGTGCACTGCTGGCTTCAAGATGAGAGAGCCCAAAAATTTGTAACAACTATAAGCTAGATTTATAGATGAATAGAGAACTTATGAAAGAGGGGGAAATGATGAAAAAAATAGGGTCTTTACTAATGATGTGTGTACTTATATTTGCACTTGCTGCCTGTACGGCCACAAAAGATTCAGGCGCGGAGCCAGAAAAGAAAAGCAGTACAGCAAAAGAAGACGGTAAGGTCCTTTATATGAATAATGGCGCAGAACCTACGTCTTTTGATCCACCTATTGGATTTGATTCATATTCATGGAATATGCTTAATAACTTAATGGAAGGGCTGACTCGTTTAGGAAAAAGCGATGAGCCTGAAGGAGCGATGGCCGAGAAATGGGATATCTCTGAGGACAAAAAGGTCTATACGTTTCATTTACGAATAGATGCTAAATGGTCAAATGGAGATGACGTGAAAGCAAGTGATTTCGTATTTGCTTGGAAGAGGCTGTTAGATCCTAAGACGGGTTCTCCAGCGGCATTTTTAGGTTATTTCATCCAAGGTGGAGAAGAATTTAATACGGGTAAAGGTAGTGCTGATCAAGTAGGGGTAAAAGCGCTAGATGACAAAACCTTTGAAGTTACGCTTAAAAGCCCTCAAGCCTATTTCTTAAGCGTAGTTTCCAATCCAGCGTTCTTCCCAATTAATGAAAAAGTAGCAACAAAAAATCCGAAATGGTTTGCAGAAGCAGATTCGTTTGTTGCTAATGGTCCCTTCAAATTAACTCAATGGAAGCATAACAGTAATCTAGTCATGGAAAGAAACGATCAGTATTGGGATGCTGAAAATGTAAAGCTCGACAAGGTAAAATGGGCAATTGTTGAAAATACAAACACAGAATATCAAATGTATCAAAATGGAGAACTAGATGTTTCTGAAATTCCATCGGATTTAAGTGAAAAGCTGCTGAAAGATGGAGATGTTCATATCGAAGACCAAGCAGGAACTTACTTCTATCGCTTTAACTTAGATAAAGAGCCCTTTCAAAACAAAAATATCCGTAAAGCATTTGCAATGGCTGTAGATCAAGATCAAATTGTTAATTTTGTTACAAAGAATAAAGAAAAACCAGCTCGTGGTTTCGTATCTTACGGATTTAAAGCTGCAGATGGAAAGGATTTCCGTAAAACGGGCGGCGACTTATTAAAAACAGATGGCAAAGAAGCAAAAGCACTTCTGAAAAAAGGAATGAAAGAAGAAGGATATAAAAAGCTGCCAGCTATTACGCTAACATACAGTACAGACGATACGCATAAAAAAATAGCAGAAGCACTGCAGCAAATGTTCAAAGAAAATCTAGGCGTAGATGTGAAGCTTACCAATATGGAATGGAATGTTTTCCAAGAAGAACAAAAAGCGTTAAAGTTTCAGCTGTCACGAAGTTCATTTTTAGCTGATTATGCAGATCCAATTAACTTTTTAGAGAGCTTCCAGACGGGTCATTCAATGAACCGTACAGCTTGGAGCAATAAAGAATATGATGAGTTAATTAAACAAGCTATGAACGAAACGGATAATAAAAAACGTTTTGAGCTTATGTATAAAGCAGAAGGTATTTTATTTGATGAAATGCCGATCATTCCTATCCATTTCTACAACTATGTGTTTTTAATCAAAGATAACGTATCTGGAATTGTTCGTCATCCTGTTGGCTATTTAGATTTGAAGTGGGCAGATAAACAGTAAAGTGGAACTTTTCGTCAGAGGGGATTTCAATTCTCTTCTGACCCAAGTTTCACTTTCTTCATTTCTTTACACAAAAGGAGTGTAACAAATGATAAAACCAAAACCATTACAAAAAGGTGATACAGTAGCTGTTATTGCACCTGCTAGTCCGCCTAATCAGCACAATCTAAAAAAAGCAATAGAATATTTAAAGGAAATAGGATTAAACGTAGTAACAGGCGCGCATTTATATAAAAAAAACGGGTACTTGGCAGGGACTGATGAACAGCGAGCAGCCGATATACATGCGATGTTTGCCAATAAGGAAGTAAAGGCAATTATCTGTGCATGCGGAGGGTACGGGACTGCTAGGCTTGCCTCGCAATTAAACTACGATTTAATTAAGCGAAACCCAAAGGTTTTTTGGGGGTATAGCGATATTACGTTTTTACATACGGCTATTCATCAGCGCACAGGTTTGGTTACCTTTCACGGGCCAATGCTTTCGTCGGATCTCGGAAAAGAAGATGTTCATATAGAGACGAAGCAAGCTTTTTATCAATTATTTTCTCACCGTTCTTTGTGCTATACGGATCAAATTAGTCCGCTCGATACTATTTGTGAAGGAGAAGCAACTGGTCAGCTGATAGGAGGAAATCTTACTTTGCTGGTAAGCACGCTTGGCACACCATTTGAACTAGATACAAAAAATCGAATTTTATTTATTGAAGATATTGATGAAGAGCCTTATGAAATTGACCGCATGATGACACAGCTGTATATGGCCAATAAACTGCAGGATGCAGCGGGAATTATTATCGGAGATTTTCATAACTGCTATCCTAAAAAACGTACGGAGTCGCTTTCATTAGAAGAGGCATTAACAAGTTACCTGACTTCTTTAAAAAAACCTGTTATGAGAGGGTTTCGCATCGGGCATTGCTCTCCTCAAACAGCTGTGGCGATTGGAAGCTATGCCACGATGTCGACTTATGAACGAATGGTGGAATTTGAATCCGGTATTACATTACCAAAAGATAAAGTCGAACGCTGAAGGTTAAACCTGCGGGGAGGATAGATAAGTGATGGATAAAAAAGCGTATTACGTTTGTGTAGCTGTGGCGACTGTTTGGACTTCCTATGACTCTAGCAGAGAAATAGATGACAATGCAATAAGTTTCCCAGTAAAACTGGATAAATGGCTAGAACAATTAACGTATACACGCCGGTTGGAGCTTTGTGAGAAAAATTTAGTTCAAACGCAGCTGTTACTAGGAGAAGAAGTATATGTAACGGAAATGAAAGGTAAATGGGCAAAAATCGTTATTCCTTCTCAGTTTTCTTCTAAAGATGAAAGAGGATATCCCGGGTGGGTTCCTTTCCACCAACTGATTTCTCAAGCTGAATATTTTCCATTGAATAAACCAACGGCAGTGGTATCAGCAACGATTGCGACCCTGCACCTAGCGGAAGAAGCCTTGCAAATTAGTTATCAAACGCAGCTGCCTCTTTTAAAAGAAGATAGAGAATGGCTAGAAGTTCAAACACCGGTTGGCAGTGGGAGAATAAAACGTCAAGATACTGTTGTAATAGAGGATAGAAACCGTAAAGTAAAAGGAACTGGGGATATGATTATTGCAGCAGGAGAACAGTTTTTGAATCTTCCATATTTATGGGGTGGCATGAGTGCCTGGGGATATGATTGTTCCGGGTTTGCCTATGCTACTCATAAAGCAAACGGATATCTTATTCCAAGAGATGCAACCGATCAAGCAAGGCAAGGAAAAGAAGTAGGGTTAGCCTCTATTCAACCTGGAGATTTGCTGTTTTTCGCTCATGAAAAAGGTGAAGGGTCTATCCACCATGTTGGTATTTATTATGGTAAAGGAAAAATGCTTCATTCACCTAAAACAGGTAAAACCGTTGAACTGATTGAATTAAAAGGAACGCTTTATGAAGAAGAGCTGTGCGCAGCCCGGCGCTATTATTAGGAGGTGGCAGTTATGACAACGAAGCATTTGTTGGAAGTAAAGCAGCTGAGCAAATATTTTCCGATTACGAATAAGCAGGTTTTGAAAGCAGTAGACGGCATGTCTTTTCACATTTCAAAAGGAGAAACCTTTGGACTTGTTGGTGAATCCGGCTGCGGAAAATCAACTGCCGGGCGAACAATCATTGGGTTGTATAACCGTACATCAGGAGAGGTGCTTTATAAAGGGAAAAACGTGCATGAGCTATCAGAGAAAGAAAAATTTGCTTTTCATCGTAATATGCAAATGATTTTTCAAGATCCATATGCTTCACTAAACCCTCGTTCTACCGTGAAGGAGATTATCTCAGAACCAATGGAGGTTCACGGACTTTATTCGAATAAAAAAGAGATGCTGAACCGCGTGTATGAGTTGCTAGAAGATGTCGGGCTAAATCGTGATCATGCCAATCGCTATCCTCATGAATTCAGCGGCGGGCAGCGCCAGCGTATAGGGATTGCGAGAGCTTTAGCACTAAATCCAGAATGCATTATTGCAGACGAACCTATTTCTGCTTTAGATGTGTCTGTACAGGCTCAAGTAGTTAATTTATTAAAAAAACTCCAAAAAGAAAAAGGGTTAACTTATTTATTTATTGCACATGACTTGTCGATGGTAAAGCATATAAGCAATCGTATTGGAGTTATGTATTTAGGGCATCTAGTAGAATTAACAACAAGTTCGGAGCTGTATCAAAAACCGCTTCACCCATACACTCAAGCTCTACTGTCAGCTATTCCTATCCCTGATCCTGACGTTGAGGATAATCGGAAGCGAATTGTTCTTAAAGGAGAATTACCGAGTCCAATTAACCCGCCCTCTGGCTGCGTGTTTAATGCGCGCTGTCCTCTTACAGTAGCAGCCTGTAAGACTCAAAAGCCAGAGTGGCAGGAAGTTGAAGAAAATCATTTCGTGGCCTGTCACTTATACAACCAAAAGATAATAAGTAACAACTATATTGAAACAGCTGCAACAAAATAATGGAAAAAGCAAGGATGAAAATAGAAGATGCAGTTACTACATGGAAGCGGAGTAATAATGGACTTATACGTATTCATATTGAAGGAAAAGAATCCATACAGATTAATTCTTTTATCCAATAACGAGCAGCAAGTACAATCAAGCTGCTGCTTGCAATAGAAGCGTTTCGTCAAATTGATGAGGGTATCTTGGCTTTAACATCTGTCATTCAAAGAACAGAAAAAAACACGGTTGGCGGAGCAGGCGTACTTAGAGCTCTTCCGCGGTTAACACATATTAAAGTGGAAGAGCTGCTTACCCTTATGATAATTGTTTCTGACAACACAGCTACAAATGAGCTCATTTCTTTAGTAGGATTTGAAAAAATTAACGAATGTGCTAAAGATCTAGGATTAAAGAAAACCGTTTTAAACCGCTATATGATGGACGAAATCGCTGTTGGAAAAGGGATTGATAATTATACGTGTGCCTCTGACGTAGTAAAGTGTCTAAGGGAAATACATGAAGGAAACTTTTTGCGAAAATCTAGTCGCGAAAAAATAATGAGAATGTTAGAAATGCAGCAGTTTCAGCATAAGCTTCCAGCACGTATAGGATCAGCGTTTCAAGCTGCGAATAAGACTGGAGAACTACAGGGAGCAGAACATGATAGTGCTATTCTCATGCGAGGTAACGAAACGTATTATGCCGTTGTTTTGATAGATGGACTAAGTGACAATGAACAGGGAAGGAGATTAATTGCTGATATTGGATACCTTCTGTCATCTAACATCTAAAAATCTTTTGACCATATACTTCAATAAGCGGGATTGGTTTGGTCCCTTTTATTTAATGTCTTCTATCAAAGAAAAACTCACATTTACCAATAATAAATGCTTGTCTTCTCAGATTTTGGCGAGACCGTTGTTTGCTGTGCTGGATTTGTGCTAGTAATAGATAAACATGTTCTTTTTCATAAAATTTTATGAAAAAATAATGATAAATCATTCATCCTATACCAACTTATTCATATTTTTTATATAATAGAATAATAGTATATATTTTAAACGAATAGTGAATGTCTATGCAAAGCAGCAAGGAGCATGAAATTATTCGATTCATAAATGGTGGTGTATGTATGGCAAACGAACATGTAATGATAGATATTATAAAAGCATTTAAACGCAATTCAACTGAATCCATTGCCATGGATTTAATTAAGGAAGTGCGAGGGACATTTAGTCCATTACCTAAATATATAGCGGATTTAATTGATGAGCTGAGAAAATTAAATTTAAAAGACGAAGTGATCAGTGTAATCTTGTATCAATCCGTATATGTGGCAGATCATCAATTTAATATTAAAGATACCATTACCAATCGTCAGTTTGTAAAAGATACGATTGAAATGGGCAGAAGATGGGTGCATCAGTACGGCCGAATTGAAACAGTAGAAGAAGCAATTCATATTGCAGAGCAAGTATCTACAAAAGAGGACTTGCCTCATCATTTGCAAACAGCAACAATTGACGAAAAAATTACGCTTGAGGTGCAGCTCGATCATCAAACGTATGAAATGTTAAAAAATATAGCGGTTTATTATGATCATCATTCCTATGAACAGTCAATGACTGTAGCAATTAATCGTTTATATACGCAGCTGCGCGATGCACAATCAAAAAATAGTTAAATGTCAAATCTCACATGTTCCGTGCACCATGTGAGATTTTTTAAGAGGTGAAAGAGGCGCAGATGAAAATGTCTTGCTCCATCATTCATCAAAAGGAGGGAGAACATGGATGAGGGTATATTTATCTCCTCTTCAAAAAAAAGATGCTTCTAAAGTTTTTGAATATTGGTCGGATGAAGAGGTTACTAGATATATGAATATTGAGCCCTTTACGACGCTTTATCAGGCGGAAAGCATGATTGCACTTCTCCAAAGTTTGACGAAAGAAGGGAAAGCAACACGCTATGCTATTCGATTAAAGACTTCCGATGAGATCATTGGAACCTGCGGTCTAAACCGTATTGATTATGTTAAAAAGCAAGCAGAGATAGGGTATGATTTAGGCAGACCTTTTTGGAAAAAAGGCCTCATGATAGAAGCGCTCTGCCTTTTGCTAGAAAAAGCTTTTGAAGAGTTTCATATACAAGAAATTGAAGCAAAAGTCGATCCTAATAATAAAGATTCAATTACTCTTTTAAAAAAATTCTCGTTTCAACTAGAAGAGGCGTATGAGTCAGATGATTGTACTTGTTTATACACCGTCAACAAGGAAAAAGTGAGCGCGATATTGTCAGGACGTTCAAAAGGTAAGAAGTAAATCAAGCATAAGTTCTTTTGAAATAGTAAATACTTTTAGGCCTTAACCGATAACAAAGAAAAGAACGAATTGAAGGAAGGTCATGAATGAATCATCATACACATTTACTAGAAGGGACGTACAATGAGTTACTCGTTACACTCTCTTTCCTTATCGCTATTACTGCGGCGTACGCTTCTTTTGGGTTAGCTAATCGTGTGAAAATTTCCCGGGCAAAATTTATTCAGTTTTGGTTAATCAGCGGGGCATTTACATTGGGAATAGGCATTTGGTCAATGCATTTTATCGCCATGCTTGCTTTTCACTTGCCCATAGATGTTTCATATAATTTATGGTTTGTTCTTCTCTCAATCTTGGGAGCGATAACGGGATGTTATATAGGCCTCTACCTCATTCACAAACAAAAGAAAAGTATAAAAGCACTTATCATTGCAGGGAGCTTTATGGGAGCTGGAATTGTTTTTATGCACTATTTGGGCATGATGGCTATGGAGCCAATTATGATTTCATATGATCCATTTATCGTTTTTCTCTCTATTCTTATTGCTGTTGCTGCTTGTAATACAGCTTTGTGGCTTGGTTTTTACTCAAAGCTAAATGAAGGGAAGCTTACCGTTTTTACTAAGGTTATTTGTTCTACTATTATGGGCATTGCTATTGCAGGTATGCACTATACGGGCATGGAGGCAGCTTCTTTTTCAGGAATGTCAATGTCTGAACACTCAAACGGTTTTGCCTTAAATCCAATATATTTATCCGTCGTTATTGTTTTTTTTATTGTCTGCCTATTTACGGCTGTGTTTTTAACCATTTTTATGGATCAACGCGTACAAAAACAAGAAGTTTTAAAATGGGCTTTTTTTGAATCCGCCCTGGATGCTATTTTGGTGATCGATGAAAAAAGACATGTTTTATCGCTCAATTATGCAGCGGAAACGCTTTTCTCTCTTAAAGCATCAGATGTAATCGGGAGTAATGTTGTTAAGCTGCTGCCCTTCTATGAATTTTCTTCTCTACAAGATGGACGAACTGAGCACTCCCTTTTGATAAGTAATAGAGAAGTGACGGTTGAGATAACGGTGATGGCGGTAGGAATTGAAGAGACGGTTGAGTATATGCTGTATATCCGCAATATGACGCAAGAGCGCGAAGCGGAAAAAACGTTGATTGAAGCAAAAAATCGCTATGAAAACTTGTTTTACTCCTCTCCATTGGCAATTATGGTCCATCGAGAAGAAGAGGTCGTGTCTGTGAATGATGCTATGATTCAGCTTTTAGGAGTAACGGAAGACCAGCTCGTTGGTAAATCGTTATATGATTTCTTTTCATATGAACAAGTTCCTGATATTAAAAAAGGATTGAAGGCAGTAAAGGATAGAAAAGATGAGCCAAGACCTCCATTAGCTCAGTTGAAAATGTTTAATGCGTTAGGTAAGGAACTCTTTTTAGAAGTAAAATCTACGCTCATTCAAATTAATGGAGAGACGCTTTTTCAGACAGTAACTAGAGATGTAACGGAGCAGAAAAAAGCTCAAGAATCGCTTCAATATATGGCTTTTCACGATATGCTAACAGATTTACCCAATCGAAGTATGTTTTCAAACTTTGCAGAGAAATCCATTGATTCAGCAGCAGCTTCAGGAAAAAAGCTTCATTTCTTATTTTTAGACTTAGATCGTTTCAAACAGGTAAATGACACGCTTGGTCATCATGCTGGAGATCAGCTTATGCTTCAGGTTGTTGATCGAATGAAGAGCTGCCTAAGAAACCAAGATGTGCTTTCGCGTTTTGGAGGAGATGAGTTTTTAGTTTTACTGCATGATAGGACGGATGAAGAAGTGAAAAAAATCTGTCAATCATTAAATGACTGCTTATCCACTCCTTTTGTAGTGCTATCGAGAGATGTTTATTTAGGGGTAAGCATCGGAGTTAGTTTATTTCCTAAAGATGGAAAGTCGCTTGAAGTGCTAGTTCGCCATGCTGATTTAGCGATGTACGAAGTCAAAAAACAAGGGCGTAATCATTATCTGTTTTATCAAAAAGAAATGCAGGTTCATACTACGCGACGAATGAGAATTGAAGATGGTTTACGCAAGGCTTTTGAGCTGGGCGAAATGGAGCTTCACTATCAGCCGAAAGTCAATATTCAAAGTGGCTATATTGTTGGAGTGGAGGCTTTAATCCGGTGGACTCATGCCGAGATGGGCGTCATTTCTCCCACAGAATTTATTCCGATTGCTGAAGAAACAGGCGTTATTGTTACATTGACGAAATGGGTATTAAAAAAAGCGTGCCATCAAAATAAGTATTGGCAGCTTCAAGGACTTCCTCCCTTAAAAATGAGTGTGAACATTTCAAGCGTGGATTTTGGTACAACTGATTTTGTTGATTATGTGTTAGATGTCTTGTGTGAAGTAGAGTTAGAATCACGATATTTAGAACTTGAAATTACAGAAAGTGTAACGATGAAGCACGTTGAGCAAACAATCGAAAAGCTACAAATCTTAAAAGATGCAGGAGTATTTATTTCAATTGATGATTTTGGCTCAGGATATTCCTCGTTCAGCTATATTCAAAAGTTGCCTATTCATACGCTGAAAATTGACCGGTCTTTTATTAAAGATTTAGATCCTAATACAACGGAAGTATCGATTGTCAGAGCCATTATTACACTAGCCAAAAGTTTGCAGCTATCCGTCGTAGCAGAAGGTGTAGAAGAAGTTGAACAAGTAGAGCTTCTTCATAAAGAAAAATGTGATGAAGTGCAGGGATACTATTTCTCCAAACCGATTTCAGCGGAGGAATTTTATAAGAAATTTCATAAAATCGAAGAAAAAATGGAATTTGTTCATTAGTGTAAAAAGCCGTTCTTATTTAAAAGAACGGCTTTTTATTATTGGTTATTTCGATATACATAAGGGTTATTTGGAGCCTGTTCACGCTTCACTTTTGTTACTTTCAAAACAGGAATGGTTTTTTTGAACGGCTGATAATACATTGTACTGACTTCACCCGTAACAGTTGCCCAGTCATACAAAAGGAAGGGCTTCGATGAGAATACTAATAAATGTAGTATTCATTTGTAATAGAGACGAATTCACTATCTTCACTCCAATATTAAGATTATTTAAAGGTGCATTAGTGCAATAAAGTAGAATGTGGGCAAATTAAAGATAGTGTATCGTAAAAAAGGAAGGGAATAAAGCTTTTTCAAGAAAGGGATTAAAAGGATTTTTCTGTTATTTATTCAAAAAATGTCCCATATTAAGAGAAAACTATTGACGCACCTTTAATTAACAGATAACATTGGTGATAATGATTATCAGCGTCAAAAAGAGTATATACATAGGAGGAAGCGTTAAAATGAAGCAAATTAAAAAGGTTAGACTTGTCACTATAGCTGCTATTGTTTCTGTTTTATTTGTTCTAGCAGGATGCGGGTCAACTCAAAATTCATCAAAAGAAAATTCAGATAATAGTCAAAAGGTATCTGTTCAGCATGAGCTTGGGAAAACAAAAGTTCCTAAAAATCCAAAAAAAGTAGTGGTTCTTGAACTATCCTTTGTAGATGCTTTGCAAGGCTTAGGAATGAAGCCAGTAGGAATTGCAGACGACAACAAAAAAGATATGATTGAAAAACTCGTAGGTGGGAAGATCAATTATACTTCAGTAGGAACACGTCAACAGCCAAATTTAGAAGTAATTAGTTCCCTGCAGCCGGACTTAATTATTGCCGATGTGCAGCGTCATAAAGCAATCTATAAAGAATTAAACAAAATTGCACCTACAATTGAATTGAAAAGCCGTGAATCTACATATGAAGAAAATATAGACTCATTTAAAACAATTGCGAAAGCAGTAGGAAAAGAAAAAAAGCACAACAGCGCTTAAATGAGCATGAAGAAACAATTTCAAAATTAAAAAATGAATTAAAAGAAGAAAGTGGTCAGACAGTCTTACCAGCAGTTGTCAGAGATACTTCTTTCCAAGCGCATACGTCTTCTTCTTATGATGGAGAGTTCCTTGAAAAGCTAGGGTTGAAGAACGCTGTGCAAAACAAAGAAGCATATGCTGAGATGAATTTAGAACAGTTGTCAGACATTAATCCAGATATTTTAATCCTAGCAAATAACGAAGGTAAACTTGTAACGGATGAATGGAGAACAAATCCTCTTTGGAAAAATTTAAAAGCTGTTAAAAATGATAAAGTTTTTGTAGTGGACCGTGATTTATGGACAAGATTCCGAGGAGTGATTTCAGCTGAGGCAATTGGAAAAGATACGGTTAAGTTACTAAACAATAAGCAGCAGTAACATAACAGAGTCTGACAAAGAGGCGAGAATAGTTATTCTATTCTTGCTTCTATTTGTTTAGAAAAGAAAACTGTAGAAAGTGTGTTGGAAATGACAAATCTTGTCCAAAAGCAAAAAATGAATAAATACATTGTGTTGGTAGCTAGCGTTTGTTTGTTAATCATCGGAATGATTTTGCATGTGGCTGTGGGATCTTCTGCTGTCAGCTTTACAGAAGTAATTAAGGCAATTTTTGCGCCTGATGACTCTAAGCAGACAACAATCGTACAGACGCTTAGACTGCCAAGAGCTGTGCTCGCAGCTCTTATTGGAGCCAGCTTGGCAGCTGCTGGAGCATTAATGCAAGCCATTACACGAAATTCACTTGCTTCACCCCAAGTGTTTGGGGTAAATGCTGGAGCTTCATTAGCGATTGTAATAGCTTTTATTTTATTTCCTGATCTTACCTCTCAATTAACTGTGTATATTGCTTTTTTAGGAGCAGCTTTAGGAGGAATAACTGTTTATTTGTTCGCATCGGGCGGAAAGACAACTCATGTGAAACTAGCACTTGCCGGAATGGCCGTACATTTATTTTTATCGTCACTTACTCAAGGAGTAATTGTGTTAAATGAACAAGCTACGGACGTTTTGTATTGGCTTGTAGGTTCTATTAACGGGAAAGACTGGACTCATGTAAAAATTCTTTTACCTTGGTCGTTTCTAGGTCTTCTCCTAGCTTTTGGATCATCTCGTTCTATATCGATCCTAGTGTTAGGAGAAAATATGGCAACAGGGTTAGGAGAAAAGGTAAAATGGATTCGCTTTTTTGCAGGTATACTAGTTATTATGCTTGCCGGTGCATCTGTTGCCGTTGCGGGGCCAATTGGATTTGTAGGTCTCATTGTACCTCACATAGCTAGAAAATTAGTAGGGGGAGACTACCAGCGGATTCTGCCATTTTCAGCTCTATTAGGAGCCATCTTGCTTGTTTATGCCGATGTACTGTCTCGTTTCATTGCCTATCCTTTTGAATCGCCAGTAGGGATTGTAACAGCTCTTATTGGAGCGCCTTTCTTTTTATACCTTGCTAGAAAAGGGAGGAACATTAAGCAATGAAAAGAAAACGTCCTTACCAAATCTTAAGTATCTTATTATTATGTTTAATAATCACGGTTGTAATTAGCTTAGGGGTAGGAGCCGTTTATATTTCCCCAGCAGCAATCTTTCAACAAATAACCGGGAGTTCTCAAGAAAGTTCATTTATTTTAACAAATTATCGTATTCCACGCACCCTCATTGCTATTGTTGTAGGTGCGGCTTTAGCGGTAGCAGGAGCTATTTTGCAAGGAATATTAAAAAACCCACTGGCATCTCCCGATGTTATCGGTGTAACAAAAGGAGCAGGGCTATTCGCAGTTTTTACCTTAATTGTATTTCCAACTGCTTCTATGCTTCTTTTGCCACTTTCAGCTTTTTTAGGAGCAGCAGCCATAGCCGTTATACTTATGGTGTTTTCCTACTCTCAAGGAGCTAAACCTCATACGCTGGCTTTAGTTGGCGTAGCGTTAGGAGCTATTTGTCAGGCTGGAATTCAGTATTTTATGATTAAGTTTCCAGATGACGTGAATACAACTCTTCTTTGGCTCACAGGAAGTTTATGGGGAAGAGGCTGGAGTGAGCTTTGGATGTTAATTCCTTGTGTTGTACTCGTGCCTTTTATTATTATATTTGCATCTAAGCTCGACATTTTAAACTTAGGAGATGAGATTGCAGTTGGCTTAGGAGAGCGAACGAAATACGTTCGTTATACACTATTGAGTATGGCTGTGATATTGACAGGGTTATCTGTAGCTGTGGTTGGGTCAATTGGTTTTATTGGTTTAATTGCTCCTCATATTGGTAGGAGGTTAGTAGGAAGTCGTTCGAAGTTCTTGTTACCAGTTTCAGCAGCAGCAGGTGCTTTATTCTTGCTAATTGCTGACAGTTTAGGAAGAGGGGTTATGCCGCCCGTTGAGATTCCAGCTGGAATCGTAACAGCTATTATTGGAGCCCCTTATTTTCTATATTTACTGCGCCGTGAACAGAAAAAATAGAGGAAAGGAGAAACAGTAATGACAAAATTAACTGCTAAAAAACTTTCACTATCATATGATTCAACTTCAGTTATTCGTAATATTGACCTTCACATTCCAGAAGGAAAGGTAAGCATAATCATTGGATCAAATGGCTGCGGAAAGTCAACAATCCTTCGTTCATTGGCCCGCTTATTAAAGCCTACAGAAGGAAGTATATATTTAAATGGAAAAGATATTCATCGTCATTCATCAAAAGAAGTAGCAAAAAAACTGGCTATTTTGCCTCAAGCTCCTGAAGCTCCGGAAGATTTAACAGTAAAAGAGCTGTGCTATTACGGTCGTCACCCTCATAAGGGCTTATTTGCTCGCTATTCTGCTGAAGATCATCAAATTGTAGAGGAGGCTTTACAGGCAACCAAACTGTCTAATTTAAGTGATCGTACACTGGATGCTCTCTCTGGAGGACAGCGTCAGAGAGCCTGGATTGCAATGGCATTGGCACAGGGTACCGAGCTTCTGCTGTTGGATGAGCCTACTACATATTTAGATTTAGCTCATCAGATTGAAGTGCTTGAACTTCTTCGTTACTTAAACCAAAAGAGAAAGTGTACAATTGTGATGGTCTTACACGATTTAAACCAAGCAGCTCGCTATGCAGACCATTTAATCAGTATTTCAAACGGTCAGATTTACAAAGAAGGTTCTTCTGCTCAAGTATTTACAGAAGAAATGATAAGAGATGTGTTTAATTTATCTTCAACTATTATTCAAAATCCGGTTGATGGTTCACCATTATGCATACCAACTGGAATCATAAAATAAACTGCATTTTAAAACAGTGTACTATTTTTACATAGTACGCTGTTTTACATTTAAGGTCAGAGCTAACAGTCTATACAATATATAGATTCCAAGGTATGCACCGGTTAATAAAAAAGCTGAATTTAAAAAGATTGCATGAATGCTCGTCATAAAAACAGTATGGTTTTTTAAGATACGATAGATAGAAGCAGCAGCTATATTTCCAAATACTAGCGCTGAAAGAAGGGCTAGCGTATTAAAAACTAGCTCTGCTCCTTTCCATTTGAGTGAGAAAAAGAGCATGATAATAGGAACAATAATACTTCCAGAAACCAACAGAAAAATCAATGGACCATCTCCAATACGTTATCTTATTACAGTTACATAAGATAATGCTTTTGCTTATTTTTAGATAGTCTTCCCTTTTTATAGTCTGTTAAGCTTTTTTTCTTCCATTTTTTACTTATACAAAAAAGTAAAATGATGGATAAAATCATTAAAATGATTTTGCCTTGCATAGATCCTTGTGAAATATGATAAACCGAATAAACTTCAATAAAAAGCGCTGGAATTTTCCCAAGTGCGCTAGCAGAAATGAATACCGCAAAGGAGCCTTTTCCTACAGCGCTGAAGAATGTAATGAGGCCTGATGGAATAAAGGGAAGTAAACGCAAAGAAAGAATCAATATAAAACTCTCTTTCCCTTGTACGCGCAGCAGCTTTAGCCACTTGGAGTGAGAAGGTGTTTTTGTATGAACAAGCGTATGGAAACCTTTTCGATACAGCCAAAAAGAGAGAGCTGCACCTAAAACTTCTCCAATAAAAGAAAGTGAAAATCCGTTCCAAAAACCAAATAATTTTACGTTTACGAACGTAAGGGGTGCGCTTGGAAATACGCCCGTAATGCTAATAAGGATGTTCAAGAGAATGCTGATAAACCCAGCTGCTTCTAAATGTTCAAGCAGAAATGTTTGAAGATAGTCAGTCATGGTTATACTCCCATTTATGTTTTACTTGTAGGGCTATTTTAGATGATTTTCTACTATTATATAATTTTTGGCATGAAATAAGTAGGCAAGCAGTTTATAAAAAACGAAACAGGGTAACTACTTACTAATGAAAGATGATTTACTGATTTGAAGGGATGGACAACTCATGTTGAAATTTTTGCTTGTTATTGTAGTTGTATTATTAATTATTATGATTTTTAAACGCTTTATCCGAAAATAAAAATGCTAACTAAGCAGCTCGTGAGATCTTTCTCACGAGCTCTTTTGCGGAGCTATTCAGTAGCTCAACAATACACTTTTTACCTGTGATGAATATCACTGCAGCTAGAGAAATGAAGGGGTAAGATAGAAATGGGAGGGAGGTATATGGAATTATTATTCTATCTCAGCACTTATTTATCAGGGGGAGCTATCGCATTATGGCTAATTAATGCAGCATTTAATGGATTATTAAAATAACAGAGGGAGAGAAAATGAACGATTCTAAAGGTATATTTAACGATAAAGAAAGAAAGCTTGCTCGCTATTTGGAGACGTACACAACTGAGCAGATTTTAACTGAAGCAGGCATGTCTTCGTCTGCTGCGCTATATGAGTTGAAAAAAATAAGATTACCGCGGGCAGTTGCTAATACGATTGTTTATTACGTACTGGCAACAAATAATCAAAAGCTGGTTATGTACAAACTGCTCATGTTAGCTGGTGTTTGTAAAAAGCTTGGCATTCAAGATGCACAGGCAGCCCTCACTTTTATCAAAAAATATTACGTTTGTCATCAGCATTTACACTAAAAAGTACATCTGTCTGAGGGGGAAAAGAGATGAATATTGTCCCGTTTAAGCAGCGTTCATCTGCAAAAAATGATCAAGGCAGAGAACAGCCGTTTCAATGTTTCATTGAGGGAGATCGATTTCAGTTAGATTTGTATATGACATATTTATTTCATCGCTGCCATTCTAGCAGATATAAATATAGCCGTGCTAATAGAAAGGGTAGGATGTAATGATAAGATACCAGTGGTAAGCGGCTTCATTTTTCCTGATGGAATAATGAAGCCGTTTGTTGTGTTAGAAAGAATGGTTTACTATGATGTAGTTAATGCTAAAAGAAAAAGGAAGGGAAGGAACGTAATGGATCTACATAAGTGGGAATATTGGATTTCAAAGCTTGAGCTTCAGCCTCATCCAGAAGGAGGGTTTTATAAACAAACCTATTGCTCCAATGATGAAATTTCTGATAAAGAAGTGTCATCGCAGTTTGATGATAAACGATTTTTATACACGAGTATTTACTTTTTATTAAGGTCTCAAGATGTATCGCATTTCCACCGGCTGCAATCAGATGAACTATGGTACTATCATGGGGGAAGCCCTTTAACCATTCATATTATTTACCGCGACGGAACCTATCAAGAAGTAAAACTAGGTACAAACTTAGAAAATGGAGAAGTTCCTCAATTTTTAGTTCCAAGAGATACGATTTTTGGTTCCTCTGTGACAAATGAGAATACGTTTTCTCTCGTTGGATGCATGGTCGCACCAGGTTTTGATTTCCGTGACTTTGAATTATTCACAAAACAGCAGCTGCTTGATGAATTCCCCGAGCATGTTGTGATCATCGACAAATTAGGGTACGATAAATTGCCAAATGATTAAAAAGCATGCATCTCGGTTTGATGCATGCTTTTTTCATTTGAACCAGCCTTTTTCCTTAAAGCGAGTAATGGCTTCAATGCGGTTCTTTACTTCGAGTTTGTCCAGAATGGTAGAAATATAATTGCGCACCGTTCCAGTCTTAATAGATAGTTCGTCAGCAATTTCTTTTGTGTTTTTTCCATCAGCTACTAGAGCTAATACTTCTTTCTCTCTAGCTGTAAGAGGACTGGTAGATTCACTATATAAGTCATCCACTAATTCTGGAGCATAGAGGCGTCTGCCTGCCATCACGCTTCGAATGGAATTTGCGAGTTCTTCACTTGGACTATCTTTTAGCAAATATCCGCTTACGCCTGCTTTCAAAGCTCTTTGAAAATAGCCGGAGCGAGCGAACGTTGTCAAAATGATGACTTTGCAGTTTAAATCTTTCAGTTCCTCTGCAGCTTCAAGCCCAGTTTTAAGAGGCATCTCGATATCCATTACGCATATATCTGGCTGGTGCTGCTTAGCAAGTGATACCGCTTGTTCCCCATTTGAAGCTTTTCCGACAACTTCCATGTCATCTTCTAAATTTAACAAAGAGCCTAAAGCCCCTAACATCATTTGCTGATCTTCGGCAATGACAATTCGAATCATAATTGTTCCTCCTTAATATGTTTAACGATGTTTGGAACTGTAATATGAATAATCGTCCCCCCTTGACTGGAGATATCAAGATGACCGTTTACAAACTCCAGCCGTTCTTTCATTCCTAAAAGACCGTTTCCTTTCCAGCAGGTTTTTTTCGTATTAATACCAACTCCATTGTCTTCTACCGTTATGCCTACTTCTTTTGCAGACTGATGTAAAGTAATCGTGCAAACGGTGGCTTGACTATGTTTGACCACATTGGTTACTGCTTCTTTTAAGCACATGCTAAGAATATTTTCAATGAGCAAAGACACATTCTCTAATGAAATGGCCTCTTCTCCTACAAACTTAATTTCGGCAGCTTCTAAAAGCTCTTGAACGCGTTTTAGTTCTTCACTGAGGCGGATTCCACGCATTTGAGAAACCATGTTTCTCACTTCATTAAGAGCCGTGCGCGCTGTTTGCTGGACATCTTTTAATTCTGATTTTGCTTTTTCAGGATCTTTTGTAATAAGTTTTCTTGCTAAATCACTTTTTAGACCGATAAGAGACAGCTTTTGTCCTAACGTATCGTGCAGATCGCGAGCTATCCGCTGGCGTTCTTCTTGTTTTACAAGCTCAGAAATACGTTTATTTGCATCTTCAAGCTGTTCTTCCAGCCGGTCTCGCTTCTTCCGATTATAAATGCTAAATGGCAGTACAATCACACTGATGGAAATTACAAAAATGAAAGGCAGCTGTTTTAAAAAGATCTCTTCTTGCATAACAACGTTAAAGTTTACCGAAATAACGGTGCTAATTAAATGAACAGCATACAAAGTAAAGAAAGCGAGCCGTTTTTGGATATTTCCAATAAAATAAGCGATAAAGAAAGCAAAGTAAAAGGCGAAGTAAATATAATTAAAAATAGTTGTTAGGGCTAAGGAAATAACGATTAACAAAGCCGTCCATACGTAAACGGACTTGTCTGTTGAAACAAATGCAAAACGATAGAAAATAAAAAATAAGATGGTAAGTAACGAACCAACAATAATGTGATTCATGGATGAAGACTGTAAGATAAAATAAAATGGTAAAATGGCAAATACCGTCCATATGTAAGGAGATAGCCCAGTGATTTTTTGGAAAAACGTATATTTTTTCATAAAGAACCTCGTTTACTTGTTAAAATATACTATTAGTTTACCACAAAGTAGAATGAAATAAGTTTAGACGGATAGATAAAACAGTCAAGCTTTTGAAAGCTTGACTGTTTTGTTTTATTAAAGTTCTGCTTTTGTTTGAGATGAAATTCTGCTTGCTTTTGGTGCAGTTGAGCGTGTTTTTATTTCTTTAAAGCTCACAAACATTTTGTTTTCTTCATCCCATAGACGGAATCGAAGAGAGCGAAGACTTGTTGCGAGTGTAATGGTTGGTACATTCTGAAGAGGCTGTGTGTGTTGATGAACAGCTTCAAGCTTATAGTTGGGCACTCTTGGGCTTAAATGATGTACATGGTGAAACCCAATATTGCCTGTTAGCCATTGCAATAGTTTTGGAAGCTTGTAAAATGAACTTCCTTCAACGGCTGCTTTTACATAATCCCAGTGCTCATCTTCTTCAAAATAAGAATCTTCAAACTGATGCTGTACATAAAACAGCCAAATTCCAATTGAACCTGAAATGAAGAAAATCGGTCCTTGAATTAATAGGAACGCCTGCCAACCTACTAACCAGCAGGTCGCTGCTGCTAATGCAACGATCAATACGTTTGTAAGGTACGTATTCATTCTTTCTTTTTTCTTCGCATTTTTTTGATTGAATCGGTTTGTAATCAAAAATACATATATAGGTCCCACGCCGAACATAATGAACGGGTTGCGATAGATACGGTAAGCGATTTTTTTCCAAATAGAAGCTTCTTTATATTCTGTTACGGTTAATACCCAAATGTCACCCGTACCTCTTTTATCTAAGTTGCTGCTTGTTGCATGGTGAATTGCATGGCTATGTCCCCATTGGCTGTAAGGGAACATCGTTAAGACACCGGTAATTGTTCCGAGAATTTTATTGTGTTGTCTACTCTTAAAGAAAGAGTAGTGACAACAGTCATGAAAAATAATGAATATTCTTACTAAAAATCCTGCTGCGATAACAGTTAGCGGAAATGCTAAAAAATAAGAAATTGAAAGACTCTCATAAGCGAGAAACCACAGTGTGAAAAAAGGTAAAAAAGTATTGATCAATTGTCTTATACTGTCTTTCATTACTGCTTTTTCAAAAGGTGCAACTTGTTTTCGTAAATTCTTTTGTTTTTGTATAGTCATATGAAATTCCTTTCATCACCGTATATTACCCTCATTATAAAGGGATTTTTCTGACTATTTAAGACATACGTGTCATATAGAAACTATGACAGTTGTCATATATACGTAGGGGGAAGCTGTAAAAAATGAAAAAAAGCGGTATTTAACAGTCTGCGGTTCTGATAAAATTATACAGTGAAGGCTTATTGTTACGGAGCATTTAAGAAGAAAAAAGGAGTTTGAAATGAATAAAAGAAATAGATGGGGATATCTGCTTCTAGCTATTGTTATCATGGGAGCAGGCCTTTTATCAAGAAAACTTACCGCGTATCTTCCTCACATCGTAAATATATATGCGGGAGATTCGTTATGGGCCTTAATGATTTTTGTCAGTGCGGGTTTTTTGTTTCCTGCATGGAAGACAAAAATGATTGGTATGTTTGCTATAGTGTTTTGCTACTTCATTGAATTTACACAGCTGTATCACGCTCGGTGGATTGATGACATAAGAAAGACTGCGCTAGGAGGGCTCATTCTGGGGTATGGCTTCTTATGGAGCGATATACTAGCTTATTCGATTGGAGTCGGGGCAGGAATGAGCTGGGAGTATTATAGATATCGATTTAAAAGATTCGCCTAGAAAATGCGGTTCAATGAATCTTAGAACTCAGCTGAGGATGGAATAAGCCGTAAGGTTATGAAGCAGGATGTATGTACATAAAAATAAACTTGCGCATAAAATTTTTTATTTAAAACCTATTGTCTATTCGTTAGACGAGAGGAAGAGAGGGGATTATTTGAATTTAATAGCCTGGATGATTATTGCATGTGAAATCACTTTTTGGATAGTCATCATTTTAGGATTAGCAACAAGGTATATGTTTAAAAAACAAAAGCTCAGTTTTTTTATTTTAGCTCTAACACCTGTTGTTGATTTTGTTCTTCTGATTGTGACGAACGTAGACCTTTACGGAGGTGCTACAGCGACCTATGCTCACGCTATTGCAGCCGTGTATATTGGAATTTCGATCGCTTTTGGAAAAAGTATGATTCAATGGGCAGACGAACGCTTTCAATATTATGTGATGAAAAGCGGAGAAAAACCTCGTAGGCGCTATGGAAAAGAATATGCAAAGCATTATTTTAAGTCATGGATACAGCATCTTGTTGCTTACGCTATTGGGGCAACTCTTTTAGCGGCGATGATGTATATAGTACCAAATGGAAAAACCAACATGCTGCAAAATGTAGTGGAATTTTGGACGGTTATTGTAGGAATTGATTTCTTATTATCTCTTTCTAATTTCGTTTGGCCTAAAAAAGAAAAAGAGTCGGGTTATACCAACTCGTAAAAAGGCATCGTCATGCGTGAAAAACCAGTGAAAAAACCTCCCCGTAAGGAGGTTTTTTGTTTTACCATCCAGGGTATAGGTATATGAATGATGCTTGTCTGAGGTAGTTCAGTTTAGTTGCTTAAGCGGCTAAACTGCTTTTTGTGCAAATATAGGTACATTTTATGTAGCATGCATGATAAGAATTCTGTGTATTCCATATACTACCTCATATGAAAGATAGACAAGTGATACAATACAGTTTGTTTTTAGGAGAGCTTTTATGAAAAAACGCCGGTTGGACTTTATTTTTTTATTTATTATTTTACTTTCCATTTATGCTTTCTTTTTTACCTCTATTGATGTTCATTGGAAGTATGCCTTAGTTGGATTGTATGGTGTCATCATTTTCATTTGTATGTATTCACTTATGCTTGAAAATCGAACGCCTGAAAGTACGTTGGTTTGGATGTATGTCCTCTTTTTCTTTCCTGTTGCAGGCTTTTTCTTTTATTTGTATTCAGGACAGCTCTATTTAAAGGGGCATATGTTCAAAAAAAAGCGTATGCATAACCGAGAGATGCTTAGAAAGATGGCAGATAAAGAAACGACGCCTGATCTATCGCCGCTTCAATCGCATCAGCGTTACTTTGCTCAGTATCTTCAATGTGTATCTTTGACGAAGATGAATGTTCATACAAAAACCTATGTCCTTAAGAACGGGCAAGAAACGTTTAATGAAATCAAAAAGCATTTGCAATCAGCAAAACATTTTATTCATATGGAATACTATATGTTTCACTCAGATTCTCTAGGAAAAGAAATCATTGATATTTTAATAAAAAAAGCAAGCGAAGGTATAGAAGTGCGCTTTACATTCGATACAATGGGAAGTTTTACACTATCGGGTTCAGATATTAAACGAATGAAAAAAGCGAATATTAAAGTGCATCCTTTCTTACCTATTAAGTATGGATTTTTCAATCAAAAATTCAACTTTCGAAACCACCGTAAAATAGTCGTAATTGACGGGGAAGTAGGTTTTGTAGGGGGATTAAATGTTGGGGATGAGTATCTAGGGAAAAACAAAAAAATTGGTTTTTGGAGAGATACTCATCTGATGCTAAAAGGAGAATCTGTTCAAACCTTGCATTCGATCTTTATGTTCGATTGGGAATACGTTTCTGGAGAATGCTTAATTAACGATGAAGCATATACAAAGCCTCATCCTGTCAAAGGAGAAGGGTTTGTGCAAGTGGTGGCGACAGGGCCGGATACGCAGGAAAATATGAGTGATTATTACTATACTATGATTACAAGCGCGACGAAATCAATCTGGATTTCAACTCCTTATTTTGTTCCAAATGAAGCCATAAGAACCGCCCTTCGTATTGCGGCTAGAAAAGGTGTAGAGGTACGAATTATGGTACCAGAAATTAATGATGGCTTTCTGACTCAATATGGAACGAGATCATATTTTGCTGAACTTCTTCGATGTGGAATTGAAGTATATTCGTACAGAAAAGGGTTTTTGCATCAAAAAATTGTGATTATAGACGGAGATATGGCTTCGGTCGGTACTGCAAATATGGATATGAGAAGTTTTCATCTGAACTTTGAAGTTAATGCATTTTTAATTGAGGGAGAGACGATTCAAACGCTCATCAAAAATTACGAAGAAGATATTGAAGACAGTCATTTGATCAAACCAGTAGCATTTTACAAGCGAAGCTTAGTAGAACGTTCGAAAGAGTCATTTGCACGCTTATTTTCAGGTGTTTTATAAAATAAAGTTTGTTTTCAAAAAGCAGGAGGAAACGTATGGGTGAATCTCCATTTGTTAAAAAAGATACGTTTGGTCGAAAGTTACATCGCTTAAAAGAACGTACTAAGCCATTTGTCGTGCGTTTTTCACGGTTTGGTCATGTGGCTCAAGGTGTGGTCTATTTTATCATCGGTATATTAGCGATTCAGGCAGCTTTCGGATTAAAAGGCGATTTAGTTACTTCTCAAGGAGCCCTACACACAATTGCAAAGCAGCCGTTTGGATTTTTAATTTTAATTGTTTTGGCAGTAGGTTTAAGTGGATATGCGTTTTGGCAAATCATTTCTGCTATTTTTGATCCTCACCACGTTAGGCATGGGGTAAAAGGCGTTTTTACTCGTTTAGGCTATTTAGTTGTAGCCACGTTTTATATTAGCCTTTGTGTGAGCTCGGTAAAAATTTTGCTTCATGCTCACGTTCATACGTCAGGTAAGCATTATCAAACGGTATCAGCCAAGTTGTTATCTTATCCCTTTGGACAAACCATCATTGCGCTTACAGGTATCGGTGTTATTATCTTTGGGATTGGACAAGTATATTGGGCTCTTTCAGGACGCTTCCTGAAAAAACTAAAGAAAAACGAAATGTCAAAAGAAGAGTGGCGATGGAGCGGGCATATTGGAAAAGCAGGTATTATTGCTCGAAGTATCGTCTTTGGCATTATTGGTTTCTTTCTTATTCGCACGGCTCTTCAAGCGGATCCAGACGAAACGAAAGGGTTAGATGGAGCCCTTGCTGAAGTAGCACAGCGTCCTTTTGGGTCTGTACTGCTGGCTATCGTATCAATCGGGTTTATGGCATACGGAGTATATATGTTTGCAGAATCAAGGTATAAACGAATTGATCCTTAATAAAATTAAAAAGATGAAAAAGCTACTTTTTGGCCTTCTGCTCATATCATATAGCAGACAGATAATGAACAGGAGGAGAGGCAGATGCCATCGGTAGTAGGAGCCGTAAATATCTCGAATGTATTGGTTTCATCTTCAGTGGAGTTTGGTGATTGTCTGGCTATTAAGCCAAAAAGTACAGCTTTTACCACAGTCGGTTCTGGTAGCGGGAACACAGGGAATTTTATGAATATTACAAGCAGTGCCAGTACCGCTAATACAATTGATATGGATATTAAGGATCAAAATGTAGGGGGAAATGCATAAGAAACGAAAGCTTATCGTCATCGGACGGTAAGCTTTTTTATTTGAGTTTTACGTATACCCAGACGTTTCTTTACCACAATGTACCTCTAGGATTCTATCTTATAGGAGTAGTAAACTAGACAGGTGATGTCAAAAAGTGGGGAGGCGAGATTATAAAATGAAGAAAATATATATGAGCCTGATTATTCTCTGTCTTTTCAGTGGAGGATTGGCCCCGATGAGTAAAGGAGCCGCTGCTTCTTCAGTGGGCACTGTCAAAGGTGATAACGTAAACGTATATCGTTCTCCTTCCTTACATTCTTCTGTTATGCAGACAGTGAAAAAAGGAGAAGAATTTCCTGTCATTTCATCTGAAGCTGGAGATGCAGCTCAAGTTACTACTCATACGGTAGTGCCGGGAAATACACTATGGCTACTAGCTAACCAATACGGTGTAACAGTCAGTGATCTAATAAAACAAAATCAGCTAAAAAAGACGGAGCTGATTCCAGGGCAAACGCTGAAAATACCACCAAAAGGCTTGTTACATAAAGTAGTATCAGGAGATACGCTTTGGAAAATCTCCGTAAAGTACGGTGTAAAAGCGAATGAATTAACAAAGTTAAATCAGCTATCCTCAACAAATATTAAGCCTGGACAAATGCTTATTATTCCTGATTACTATGTACAAGTACAGCTTTTGGAAGGGAAAAAGGGCTGGATCAAAAAATCTGATTTAGCGCAAAAGAAGCATCAGCCTGTAGTTATGGGTTGGAGCTTTAATGAAAAAACAGCAGGCTACACAGAATCGATGAAGCAAAAGAATTTAGACGTTGTTTCACCTCGTTGGTTTACGCTGACGTCGAATGACAAAGTTGTTTCATCTTCTATAAATGAATCATATGTTCAAACGGCTCATAAAAACGGCAAAAAAGTCTGGCCGCTTATTGGTAACAATTTTGATGATGTGCTTACAAGCGATGTGCTAAGTAACAAAGCAAAGCGGCAAAAGCTTGTATCGTCAATAGAAAGTTCGCTAGTAAAAACAAACAGCGATGGGATCAATGTTGACTTTGAAAATATTAATATCAAAAACAAACAAGATTTTGTTTTATTTATTAAAGAATTAAAAGCAGCGTTAAAACCTCATGGTATGACAATTTCAGTAGACGTAACAAGAGAAAATAAGGATCCGTTTTGGTCGGGAAGCTTTGATAGGAAACAGATTGGTCAAGTGGCAGACTATGTCATTATGATGGGATATGAAGAACACTGGGGAGGAAGTCAAGTTCCAGGATCTGTTGCTTCACTGCCTTGGGTGAAAGAAGGCACACAACTTCTTATGAAAGATGTACCTGCACACAAAATCCTGCTGGGAGTTCCTTTTTATACGCGAGAATGGAAAACGGATCTATCGACCAAAAAAGTTGTCACAAAAGACTTAACGATGAAAGAAGCCGAAGCGGTTATCTCTTCTAAAAAGTTAACTAAAAAATGGGATAGCCAAGCCTCACAGTACTATGTAGAATACACGGAAAATGGTACGAAGCATCAAATATGGCTCGAAGACAAAGCATCTATGCAGCGCCGGGTTAAATTAATTAATGACTATCATTTAGGTGGGGCGGCAGCCTGGTATATTGGTTCAGAAACCTCAGATATATGGGAGTTATACAACTTTTAAATCAAAAACACACCTCTTGCTTGATTTTAGCGAGGTGTGTTTTTGATTTGTATCATAATGAAGCGCATACATCTATTTACAAACGAGATAAATTTTACAGTATTTGTTTTTCTTGAGTTAATTTATAACTATATGCCAAAATGAGCCTATTTAACCTTTTTTTAGTTGAAAACGCTTAATGACTTTACGATAAAGATAATTTATAGTAAATTCAGTTTCTATACAATAAATTTACTAAATAAACAATTAAGTAAATTAATTATTAACTAAGTGAAAGGAATGAATGTTATGGGAAATGTATTAGTAATAAGCTTTCCAGGTGAAGGGCATGTGAACCCTTCTTTAGGAATTGTAAAAGAATTGATGGCTCAAGGGGAAAAGGTCGTCTATTACGGCATTGAAGACTATGCTGAAAAAATTCGAAAATCAGGCGCGGAATTTCGTGAATACGAAGATTTTCGTCCAAGTCTTGATATGAGCAACCGGATGACCAAAGAGGAGTCTTATGACCGCTATGAAATAATGAATTTGTTTTTAAATGAATCTGAAAATATTATTACTAAAATTATGAGTGAAACGAAACATGAAACATATGATTATGTACTTTATGATTATCACCTTTTAGCAGGGTCCGCTGTGGCTGACCTTCTTCAGCTTCCAAAGGTTTCTCTTTGTACGACATTTGCGTTAAATAAGGAGTTAGCAACTTGTATGATGCCAAGTGGTCAAACAGAACCTGACCAATCTTCCTTTTATCCTCAATTCGAAAAATCATTAAATAAGTTTAACAACCAATATAATACTGAGTTAAAAGATTCCATGGACATTATGTCGAATCCAGGGGATATTACGTTAGTATTTACGTCAGAATTCTTTCAGCCAAACGTATCTGAATTTACGAGTGAGTACAAGTTTATTGGCCCTTCAATTGTTAAACGACTAGATGTTGAAGATCCTTCTTACTTACAGAATGAAAATGAAAAAATTATTTTTGTTTCTATGGGAACTATTTTTAATCAGCAGCTAGAAATCTATAACTTATGTGTAGAAGCATTAAAAGATTTTGAGGGTAAAGTTATTTTATCTATTGGTAAAAATACAAAAACTGAAGAATTAGCACACATTCCAGAAAACTTCGTTGTGAAACAATACGTACCGCAGCTAGAAATTTTAAAACGTGCTGATTTATTTATTACTCACGGCGGAATGAACAGCAGCAGTGAAGGTTTATATTACGATACGCCGCTTGTCGTTATTCCAATGGCAGTGGATCAATTTATGGTTGGCGATCGTGTGCAGAAGTTAGGAGCAGGTGTAAAATTAGATAAAAATAATGTATCTGCTGAGCTAATCAAAAATACAGTTAACGACGTTTTAACTACTCACACATATAAACAGCATGCACAACAAATTGGAGAATCACTTCGCTCAGCGGGAGGATACAAGCAAGGAGTGAAAGAAATTTTCAAGATGGTGCCTGTTAAAGCGTAATAGATATAAGGCAGCTAGATAACTAACAGAGAGGAGTAAATAATATGCAGACTATAAAAAAAGCAGTTATACCAGCAGCAGGGTTAGGTACTCGTTTTTTACCTGTTACAAAATCTATCCCAAAAGAAATGCTTCCAATTGTAAATAAGCCCGTCATTCAATTCATTGTAGAAGAAGCCTTAAAATCAGGAATTGAAGATATTTTAATTGTTACAGGAAACGGGAAACAAGCAATTGAAAATCATTTTGACCATAATATTCAACTGGAACACTTACTTCATCAAAAAGGAAAGACCGAACTATTAGAAGAAATGGAGCATATCTCTGAACTAGCGAATATTCATTACGTTCGTCAAAAAGAAATGAAGGGCCTTGGCCATGCGATTGGCTGTGCTCGACAGTTTATTGGAAACGAACCGTTTGCAGTTTTACTTGGAGATGACTTAACAGATCCAGACCAGCCTTGCTTAAAACAGCTGGTTGACCAGTATAACCAAACGGGATCATCAGTTATCGGCGTGCAGCGCGTAGAGGAAGAATCCGTTCACCGTTACGGGATTATAGATCCAAAAGTAAATAAAAACCGGTTATACGAAGTGAATGGTTTTGTAGAAAAGCCATCAGCTGAAGAAGCACCGTCTAATTTGGGGATTATTGGACGCTATGTATTTACACCTGACATTTTTGATTATCTGGAAACGCAGGAAGCTGGAAAAGGCGGGGAAATTCAGCTAACGGATGCTATTCAGCGCATGAATATAGACCGTTCTATTTACGCTTACGAATTCGAAGGCGAACGTTATGATGCAGGGGAAAAATTAGATTTTATTTTTACGACTCTTGCTTTTGCATTAAAAGATGAAGAATTAAAAGCACCTCTTTTAACTAAATTCAAAGAATTTATCAGCAAAGAAGAACAAAAAGAAAAAATTGCAGTACAAATTGGAAAATAACCTTCATTTACACACCTTTCTTCTAATTTTTCTTGAAGAAAGGTGCATTTTTTTGCGGAAATTGAACGTTTGACAGCTGGATAGAAAGGGTTGAAATGAGTTTATGTCGAAAACAGAAAATTCGTTTGTATCAGGCATAAAGATTGTATTTACAGACCGGGATTTTCGAACGATTTTTATTTCATTATTTATTATTGGATTATCTGTTGGCGGCTTTATGCCTTATTTAACGGTTTGGGCAACAAATACATTGCATGCCACTTCTTTTCAAGCAGGATTTTTATTTGTGCCAATGAGCATTATTGGTTTAATCGTATCGTTTTATTTAGCTTCGTTATCAGACAAATGGGGGAAACGAAAGCCATTTATTATTTGGGCGTTACTGATTGGAACCATTTCAAGAGTGCCGTTAGCGTTTACGCATTCTTATACAATAGCACTCATTTTACTTGCTATAGGAGGGTTTAATGCGTTTTCTTTTTTCTTTGCCCTGCTGAATGATTTTATTGTTAAAAAGCAAGAAAGCAAATCGCAGGCAGGTACGATTACTGGTACCGTGCGAATGGCTTTTTCACAAGGCTATATTTTTGGACCGATGCTTGGCGCTTTAATTATTGACCACGGAGGGTATACTCTTTTATTTTTATTATCAGGGTTGTTATCGCTAGCAACTTTAGGGTGGGTTCTTTTTGCGCTTAAAGAAGACAGTATGCCTCAAACTTCAGCTCATGCATCTTCAAAAGCGCCAGCTGGTATACCTTCTGTATTAATAGCTGTATTCGTAGCAGCTCTTTTCATTTTTGCGGGGGATTCCGGTCGTTCTATGTATTTGCCGCTGTATGTAACAGATACGTTAAAGCAATCCGTTTCAATTGTAGGTATTCTCTTTACCGTAACATCTGTTTTTGAGCTAGTATTTATGCCATTAGGAGGCTATTTTTCTGATAAGATTGGAGTTAAACGATTCTTTGTTATTGGAATAGCTTGCCAAGTTCTTTATTTTATTTTAACGAGTCTTCATTTACCGCTGAGTGGGTTAATTGTGCTTCAAGTATTTTATGCTTTTATTCTGTCCGCTACAATGGGAGTGGGAATGGTGTATGCTCAGTCACTGGCTCCGCGTCAAATTGGACTAGCCACAACGGCATATATGACGGCTATACAAACTTCAGCAGTTGTCAGCAGCTTAGCTATGGGGTCGCTAGTCAGCGTGATTCCGCTGCCTTCTACTTTTTACATTTTAGCTGTTTTCGCGGTTATTTCAGGTGTGATGTTCCTGTTTATGAAGCAAAAATCAGCTGAGGAAATGAGTTGAAAAGAAAAGTTAAGAAGAGGGTGAAAAAAAAGTAGTTTCATTAAATTAAAACACGAACTATCTATCAAAAATGGATAAATAGTTCGTGTTTTTTTTAATCATGATGAACGCAGGTGCTTTTAGCTGTTGGTTGGAGGGCAAGGCGAAGACTCCTGCGGAAACAGCGGAACAGATGAGACTCCGCAGGAGCGCAAGCGACGAGGAGGCTCATCGGCCGCCCGCGGAAAGTGAAGCCTTGCACGGAAAGCAACAGCGGTCGAGCAAGCAGTCCAGATCATGTATCCAGATTGTTCGTCTTTGGGGGAGATTCATTTCGGTATGTCCAGCCTCTTTTTTTATGATGCTGTTTCTTGAATTTGTTCGCTGCGATTTTTATTTAAAATTTTGCGGTAGCGGTAATTAACAAAAGCTGCCGCTGCCATACCTACTACTGAAAGCATCGCATCAAAAATAAAGATAATTGAAATATGTCCCGTTTTAGACATGAGCCCTGTTGCTAAAGGCAATAAAATAGCAGCTAATCCAGCAGCTGTCGCTACAATTCCAGTAACCGTTCCTTTTTTGTTCCAGAAAAGCTCGGTCATAACAGTAATCGCTAATTGAAAGACCCCAGCCGTAGAAAATCCCATGAAAAAAGCAGCTGCAATTGCAATAGCAGGTACTTTAACAAAAAGAAGCGTAAGTACGGCTATAAGGGTAATCATCGGGTAAACGAGAATAACCGTTACAGGACGAAGCACTTTGCTTAATAATACAGCTAATACTAAAACAGAGATTAAAGCTCCGATGCTGTAGTAGCTTAAAAGGCGGACGGAGCTGCTTTCAGCCATACCTAATACTTGTTGACCATAAGTAGGGAGCCAAATTTGAGCCACCGTAAAAAGCGCTGTAGAAGTAAATCCAATCACAATAAGAGCAATTCCTTCTTGTTTCATTTTAGGAGCAGAGATAAATTTATTCTCTCCTGTATTTTGCTGTTGAACTGTACTCTGTTCGCGTTTATGATTGGGAAAAGGCAGTTTGAACATAAAGATCATATTTAGTAAATAAATAAGAGCAGGAAGAAAAAAGCATACCCATAAAAAAAATCATGATCTGCAAAAAAGGCAATCATAAACGGCAGAAGCGCTGCTCCTGCTGAAATAAATGCTTTTACAAGAACACTGGCTGAACCTGAAGATTTAGGAAAGACCTCAATCAAAGCAGGATACGTTCCAGCATCCATAGCAGAGTTTGCAATACCAGCGATAATAGCAAAGATAAAGGCTGTTTGATAATTTGGCGATAATGGAATGCCAATTAAAAAAATAGCCATCGTCAGAGATGAAACAATAATCAAAGGCTCTTTCGTCCGAATTTATCAGACAAGATGCCTGATACAGAATATGAAAGCAATTTTCCAATTCCGATAGCAGAAATGATATAGCTGATTCCAGCACCGTCGGTATTTAATTGTTTTGTCAAAAATGACATATTTGATGCAAGCATGATATTGACCATGCCAAGTAGAAAGTAGTTAATATACATACCTGAAGCTGACAGCATGTACTTATTTTTCATCATTTACACATCCTTACGTAAAAAAGCTTATATGAACTGGATAAAAGTAATCACCCGTTCCTCCTTTTTTCTTCGTTATTTATAAATCTACTTCCATGATAAGTTTATGAAGACATTACCTTTACCTTTTATCATTAAATTTATTTAGTCTTTTTTAGTATGTGACTAAATGTGTGCACCTAGTGCTTCAAATCAATATGAAATCTATTCTAACATGTTTTTAGCGCTTTAAACCAAAAAAGTGATATTTTATAAAAAAATCCTGTCTTCTTTCGCGGCTTCACAAAAGAAACCCCACAAAAAATGTTTGCTTTAAAGCCAGGCTGCATAAGAAGTGCCTCCTAACGGTGATTATTAAAAAGGAGAAAAGGGTATTTATAAACTAAGGAAAAAGAAACAAAGAAAGAAAGGTGGAAACAATGAAGCACAAAGTATTTTTTGATGCGGAATGTCCTTTATGTTACAACGTAAAAAAATAATTAAAGCGCTGGACTGGACGAAGCAAATCCAGTGGATTCCAGTTCAATACATTGAACGAACGGAGTATAGTTATTTAAAAGAAGAGGGAAGAGACTTATATGATCAAATTCATATGGTGACCAAAAAAGGGGAAGTTCTAGCAGGATTTGAAACGGTCAGACGGCTTTTAGCTGTTTTGCCTCTTACATTCCCAATAGGTGTGCTTCTGCATTTACCATTGATGAAAAAAGCGTTTAGTCCGCTATACAAATGGATCTCCACAAACCGATACGACTGGTTTGGACGCTACGATTCCCCGCGAACCACATAAACATACAAAAGGGACAAGCTTTGAAGAAGCTTGTCCCTTTTGTTTTGAAGACATTATACTTTATACATACCTTAATTTTTAAAAAACGTTAATTTAGTGTGACTGAGACGCGTAAATTCTAGAAAAACAGCTATAGCTGAAAGGGAGAACTTATATGATAACAAAATGGACAGCTGAACGAATGCCCGATGTAACGGGAAAAACAGCCCTTATAACGGGAGGAAACAGCGGGATTGGGTTTGAAGCAGCAAGGGCTCTAGCAGCTCGCGGAGCAGAAATCATTCTTGCTGTGCGTAATGAAGAAAAAGGGAAAGAAGCTAAGAAGAGAATTAAAGCGGATAACGGAAATGCTAAAGTGACTATTATGTCATTAGATCTCAGTGACTTGAGCTCTATTCGGCATTTTGCCAATCAATTTCTTCAACAATACTCGTCTTTGGATCTTCTCATTAATAATGCAGGCGTGATGGTTCCGCCTCACAGCAAAACGAAAGACGGATTTGAACTGCAGTTTGGCTGTAATCATTTAGGGCATTTTGCGCTTACGGGTTTGCTGCTTCCTTTACTAATGGCAACTCCACATTCAAGAGTCGTAACGGTAAGCAGTATAGCTGCTAATTCTGGAGAAATCTATTTTGATAATCTAGACGGGGAAAAAGGCTACAGTCCAATGAAGTTCTATAGGCAAAGTAAACTCGCCAACCTATTGTTTGCTAAAGAACTGCAAAACCGCTTAGAAGCAGCCGGATCAACGATAATTAGTGCTGCTGTACATCCAGGTATTTCAAATACAAACCTATTATCACGGGGTTCAGGTAAAGAACCAAACGGCTTGTTGAAATTTTTAGTCAAGCTATTTAGTCAATCTGCAGAAATGGGCGCGCTGCCTACTCTTTATGCAGCCACTGAATCAATAGAAGGCGGTACATATATTGGGCCAGACGGAAAAGATGCTAAAAAAGGATATCCTGTAAAAGATAGGATGGGAGATGTTTTATTTAAAGCGGACGTAGCGGAAAGGCTATGGAGCATATCGGAAGAATTAACAAAAGTGACATATATATTCAAGAAAAGATAAAAACCAGCGGCTATTGGTCGCTTTTTATCTTTTTTAAACCAAAACATTATAACGTTATATTTACTTATTTATTTCTTTATGTTATTCTACATTTGTAAAAGCAGAAAAATAATTAATATTAGTGTAAGCGCCACCATAAGAGGAGTGAACGAAATGAAGAATCGGTTTCTATTAAGGAATGTCAAATCGGTCACTGAAAAAGAGTTTGATATTGTTATAGAAAATGGAAAAATCTCTGAGATAGCAAAAGCTGGTGAAGGAAAAGCACCGCTTGTTTATGATTACTCAGGAACCTACATATCCAGCGGATGGATTGATTTACATGTTCATGCGTTTCCAGATTTCGAACCATATGGAGATGAGATAGACGAGATAGGAGTGAAGCAAGGAGTAACAACACTAGTGGATGCAGGAAGCTGCGGTGCTGATCAAATAGCAGATTTAATTCAAAGCCAATATGCAGCAAAAACTAATTTGTTAGCGTTTTTAAACATTTCACATATTGGTTTAAAACGCACAGATGAGCTTTCAAATATGGAATGGCTAAAAGCGGAAAAGATTTTTGAAGCCATGAAGGCATATAGAAACAATATTGTAGGTTTAAAAGCCCGTATAAGCAAAAGTGTAGTAGGTAAAAGCGGTATTGAGCCTTTATATTTTGCTCGAAAAATGTCTAGTAAAATTTCACTTCCATTAATGGTTCATATCGGGTCTGGTCCTCCTGCTATTGAGGAAGTTGTTTCGATTCTAGAAAAAGGAGACATTATTACTCACTATTTGAATGGAAAAGCCAATAATCTATTTGATGATGAAGGAAAGCCGCTTCCACTCCTAATGGAGGCCATCCAACGAGGTGTTCATTTAGATGTAGGGCACGGAAATGCAAGCTTTTCGTTTCAAGTAGCAGAAGCTGCCAAAAAACATAATGTTAAATTCAATACAATTAGCACAGATATTTATCGGAAGAATCGACTAAATGGGCCTGTATACAGCTTAGCTCATGTATTATCTAAATTTCTTTATTTAGGATACAGCCTTGAAGAAGTAGTAAATGGCGTTACTGTTAATGCGGCAAAGTGGCTTAATAGACCCGAGCTAGGAAGGATACAAGTTGGAGACCGTGCCAATTTAACTCTTTTTACTATAGAAGACAAGCCTGTTCTGTTTGTTGATTCCGAAGGAGAGAAGAGAGAAGGTAAGCAAATAATTAAAGCAAAAGGAGTAGTTGTAAATGGAACGTTCATTGAATGCTAAATATGGCTTGAAACGAGTAATTAACGCGAGCGGTCGAATGAGTATTTTAGGTGTATCAGCACCGACTGATACAGTAATGGATGCAATGAAAAAAGGAGGACAAAATTACGTTGAAATCGCTGATTTAGTTGATAAAGCAGGCGATTATATTGCTGAGATCTTAGGAGCAGAAGCAGGTGTGGTTGTTAACTCAGCTTCAAGTGGAATTGCTCTCTCTGTAGCTGCTCTTGTTACACAGGGAAATCGCCGCAAGAGCGAGCGTCTTCATCAAGAAGAAATTCCCAAAAGAGAAATTATTATTCTGAAAGGTCATAACGTACAATACGGGGCACCAGTTGAAACAATGGTTTATTTAGGTGGAGGAAAGCTTATTGAAGTTGGCTACGCTAATGAAGGAAGAGCAACTCATATTGAAGAAGCGATTTCTGAAAACACAGCCGCCATTCTTTATGTGAAATCTCATCATACAGTTCAAAAAAATATGATCTCTGTGGAAGAAACGTGGGAAATTGCACAGAAAAACAATGTTCCGTTAATTGTGGATGCTGCCGCAGAAGAAAACCTTCAAAAATATGTAAAGTACTCAGACCTTGCAATCTACAGTGGCTCAAAAGCAATTGAAGGACCAACTTCTGGAATTGTTGGAGGTAAACGTAAATATATCGAATGGCTGAAAGTTCAACTACATTGTATTGGAAGAAGTATGAAAGTAGGAAAGGAAACAATATTTGGGTTACTTCAAGCACTTGATGAGTATGGAGAAAAGAAAGATAAAAGTGCAAAAGAAAAAGAGAGTTTACAAGCGCTACTGTCATTAAAAGACATAGAAGGCGTTAACGTAACAATTGTTCAAGATGAGGCAGGCCGAGCTATATTCCGTGCTAGAATTCAAATCATTCCAGAACAGGCTAATATAACTGCAGAAGAAGTTGTAAAAGAGTTGGGTGAAGGTGAAATTGCTATTTATACACGTGATTACGGGATAAGACAAGGATATTTTGACATCGACCCAAGACCTTTAAAGGGCGATGATATACATGTAATTGAGTCTAGAATACGCGAAATTGTAGGAGGAAACTGACATGTCAAACATTACAAAACGTTTTTATAAAGAGCGTGCAGCATTAAACGTATTAGCAAACAGTGTCGAAAATGCCAAAGAAGTATTTGAGGCTGCAGAAGGGCATGTATTAGTAGGCGTGTTATCCAAGGATTATTCTACTGTCGAAGAAGCAGTAAAAGCAATGAAAGAATACGGAAAGGAAATTGATGAAGCAGTATCAATTGGTTTAGGCGCTGGAGACAATCGTCAAGCAGCTGTAGTAGCAGAAATTTCAAAGAGTTATGCTGACAGTCATATTAATCAAGTATTTCCTGCTGTTGGAGCAACGCGTGCTAATCTAGGTGAAAAGGATAGCTGGATTAATAGTTTAGTATCCCCAACCGGCAAAGTCGGCTACGTAAATATTTCGACTGGCCCAGTTAGTGCAGCGCATGATGAACAAGCTATTGTACCGGTCAAAACAGCTATTGCCCTAGTACGTGACATGGGAGGAAACGCGCTCAAGTATTTTCCTATGAAAGGGTTAAGCTATGAAGAGGAATTCCGAGCTGTGGCACACGCTTGCGGGGAAGAAGGATTCGCTTTAGAGCCAACTGGAGGAATTGATAAAGAAAACTTTGAAACAATTTTGCGTATTGCTTTGGAAGCGGACGTCCCAAAAATTATTCCGCATGTTTATTCGTCAATCATTGATCAGAAAACAGGAAAGACAAAAGTAAATGATGTACGTGAGCTCCTCGAAAAGATGAAAAAGTTAGTTGATCAGCATGGCTAAGAATTTTGCAGCATTTGGAGAGGTAATGATGCGTTTACAAGTACCAGGATATGAATTACTTTCTCAAGCTCATACATTAAGCTATTCGTTTTCTGGTACGGGGGTAAATGTAGCGGCGGGATTGGCGAACTTCGGATATACGGGATATTTGATCACTGCTTTACCGGATAACGCTGTGGGAGATGCGGCTGTATCTTATCTTAAAAAGTTAGGTATTTCGCAGTCATTTATTAAACGCAGCGGAAAATATGTCGGTATGTATTTTTTAGAAAATGGATTTGGATCCCGATCTAGCCGAGTTACATATACTAACCGTTCAGAAAGCAGCTTCAACAGAGCTCCTGAAGGCATATATGATTTTGAGAATATTGCGGAGAAAGTAGATGTGGTGCATTTTTGTGGAATCTCTCTAGCAATGAATGATTCCGTCCGATCCTATATGAAATCATTTGCCAAAGCGGTAAAAGAACGCGGTGGTATGGTCGTATTTGACTGTAACTACCGTCCGTCTCTATGGGGAGATGAAGGATATGAAAGCGCAAAACCTCATTATGAAGATATGCTGTACCTTGCAGATATCGTAATGATGAATGAACAGGATGCTATGCACATTCTTAAGATGGAAACAGAAGAAATAAGCAGAAGAGAGCAGCTGATGAAACTAATTCCAAAGGTAGCAAAGAAGTACGGTCTTTCTGTCGTAGCTGGTACGCACCGATCTATTAATAAGAACAATAAGCACTCTTTATGCGGTTTTATATATAAAAATCATACATTTACATTTTCTGATACGATTACTTTTTCTGTCTATGATAGAATAGGCGCAGGAGATGCCTATACAAGCGGCATTTTATATGGCGAGTTAGAGAGCTTTTCAGCAGAAAAGACTGTGGCATTCGCTGTAACAGCGGGAATGCTTGCTCATACAATCGTAGGCGATACTCCTATGTCATCCCAGTACGATATACAAAAAGCGATGACAGAATCAGTAGGCGATGTAGAAAGGTAGAGGATGTAATAGTGAACGTATCTCGAAAAAAAGGACCACTGTATTTACAAATAAAAAATATCTTAAAAGATCGAATTTTGCATGGCGTGTATCCCATTCAAACAAATATTCCTTCTGAACCGCAGCTGGAAGAGGAATTTCAGGTAAGTAAAATTACGGTTCGAAATGCTATCAAAGAACTTGTGAAAGATGGATATTTAGAAACAAAAAGCGGTAAAGGAACAAAAGTTATTCGAAATACATCCATTTCAAGGCTCTCAAAAGGAAAACGCTTTACCGAAGTGTTGGTGGAAAAAGGGCATATCATTCAGAAAAAGTTGCTTGGGGCGGAGACAATTGAAAATGCACCAGAAACAACTTTATATACGCTGTTTGGTAAGCAATGCATTCGAATAGAGCGTCTTTATTATTTAGATAATGAACCTTATATTCATTACACGCATTATTTAACCATGCAACATATGGAAGGGATAGAATTAACACACTTAAATGCACAGTCGTTATACGATTTGATTGAAGAACAAGATATTACATTGGAGAAATTTCGAGATCAGTTTGCTGTTGCAAAAGCTGATTCTTATGTAGGCGAAAGACTGAATGTGCAGGCCGGAGAAGCGCTATTAAAGAGATCAAGGTATTCATATGATGAAGAAGGAAATATCATTGAATACAGTGAGGGCTATTATAATACAGAGATGCAGCAATACATTGTGAATTACGATATTTAAGAAGTGCGAGAAGAATGCATATTCTTTTCGCCTGAAAAATGAGAGCGTTTACTAAATGGGGGAAAAGAGGAATTTAGTATGGATATGTATCTATTGCTTGTGACATGCCTAGCAATTGTTATTGTTGTATTAGGAGTCTCTTGGTGGAAGTGGCACGCTTTTATCAGCTTAACCGTTGCCAGTTTATTTCTGGCTATTATGTCAGGGCTTTCAATGGACAAAATTGTGGGAGCTTATGAAACAGGAGTCGGCAGTGTTTTAGGTCACCTTGTTGGAATCTTGGCGCTTGGCACGATTTTAGGAAAAATGATGTCAGACTCAGGTGCTGGTATGCAGGTCGCGGAGTTTTTTATTAGGTTTTTTGGAATTAAAAAGTTGCCGTGGGCGATGCTCTTTGCTGGTTTTATAATAGGCATTCCGGTTTTTTTTGAAGTCGGAATTGTTATTTTACTGCCGTTAGTAATTTCTATTCATAAAACAACGAGACAGAATATTCTACTAATTGCACTGCCTGTAATTGCAGGACTATCGATTGTACACGGTCTGGTGCCCCCCCACCCGGGAGCGATGACAGCTATTGGAATATATAATGCAGACTTAGGAAGAGTTTTGCTCTATTCATTGGTTATCGCTCTTCCAGCAGCAATAGTAGCAGGTCCTGTATTCGCAAAATGGGTGCATAAACGTGTGATTCCTGAAGGGGAACCTGAATTAATTCGTGTCAGCACTTCATCTGAAAAATTACCTAACACAGGTATTTCATTTTTCATTATCTTATTACCTGTGTTATTAATGGTGTTATCTGTTATAGCTCCGTATATACCGCTTTCTAGCTTTTTAACTAAATTTTTTGTATTTATCGGCAGCCCTGTCATCGCACTTTTAATTTCTTGCTTTGCCGCATTTTATCTTTTGGGCATGCGTCAGGGAATGAAGAAAGATATGATTAAAAGATTAGTGGAAGAATCATTGCTTCCGGTTGGATCTATTATTTTAATTATTGGAGCTGGAGGGGGATTTAAACAAATTTTAATTGATAGCGGTGTAGGTACATCAATTGCTCAAATGTCTGAGCAATTATCGCTTTCTCCTATTGTCTTAGCATTTATGGTAGCAGGATTAATTCGTATTGCTACCGGATCGGCAACCGTTGCATTAACAACAGCTGCCGGCATTGTTTCACCAATCATTGTGCATATGTCTGGAGTCAATCTGGAACTGCTGGTTATTGCGACAGGAGCAGGATCACTAATGTTCTCTCATGTAAATGACGCAGGCTTTTGGCTAGTAAAAGAATATCTAGGTCTAACAGTAAAAGAGACGTTTAAAACATGGACGGTACTAGAAACACTGCTTTCGTTTATTGCTTTTGGAGGCGTTCTATTATTTGATGTTTTTATTTAAAAATTTCCTCCTTCTGATTATTTTAGAAGGAGGTTTACTAGTTGACTTGATATATAGTATTTGTAGAATAAGGAGGCAATGTATATGACCTGGTTAAAAGAAATACTTGGAACAGAAAAAGCTATTATTGCTATGTGTCACTTGTTACCGCTGCCTGGAGATCCATATTTTAATAGTGAAAAAGGTATGGATTATGTAGTAGAAATGGCAAGAAAGGATTTGCATGCTCTTCAAGAAGGCGAAGTAGATGCTATTATGTTTTCGAATGAATTTAGCATGCCGTATTTAACGGATGTTAAAACGGAAACTGTAGCTGCGATGGCCCGAATTATAGGTGAATTGATGTCGGAAATTAAAGTGCCCTTTGGAGTAAATGTATTGTGGGATGCTAAGAAATCTTTGGATTTAGCGGCTGCTACTGGTGCTAAATTTGTTAGAGAAATTTTTACAGGCGTATATGCAAGTGATTTTGGTACTTGGAATACCAACGTTGGAGAAACAATTAGACATCAGCATCGAATTGGGGCCAAAAACGTTAAATTATTATATAATGTTGTTCCTGAATCTGCTGCGTATTTGGCTGAGCGGGAAATTGAAAGTATTGCTGCATCTACGGTATTTAACAATCGACCAGATGCGCTATGTGTATCTGGATTAACAGCAGGGGCCAAGACAGATGTGCAGTTATTAATGCGCGTAAAGGAGGCTGTTCCTAATACAATTTTACTTGCTAATACAGGAGTTAATTTCACTAATTTCAAAGAACAGTTATCTATTGCTGATGGGGCAGTTGTAGGTACAACATTTAAATACGACGGTAAATTTGAAAACCATGTGGATGTTGACCGTGTAAAAAGATTTATGGACAAAGTAAAAGTTTTTCGTGACAATCTTTAAACGGAAAAAGAGGTAAAAGTGAATCAGTTAGCTTTCATTTTTGATATGGATAGCTTAATTGTTGACAGTGAACCTGTATACCGTAGCCGTAATAAAGACATATTTAAAAAGCTGGAGAGAGAAGTAGATAAGGATACACAGCTTTCTTTCATTAGAGGAACAGCTAAAAGAAAATGGACAATATTAACAAGGAAATTTTTACTGACCCCTACCTAATCCGGAAAATACAAACTCTTTGGTCAATTAACTTTTATTGTAGCAGCAATTTAATGAAAAACGAGTCTTTTCATATTAAATAGAATTTTAACTATACAAATTAAACATAAAAAACAGTTCTGTAATCAGAGCTGTTTTTTTGTTGCTCAAAAAGCTGTTTGTCAGAGGGTTAAATAAAAAAAAGAATGTTGGATAGCATAATGATAAGTAAATGTACAATGAGTATGCTCTCTTTTCAAAGAAGCAGACGTACTCAAAAAAGCTGAAGAAGCGGAGGGAAGTAACAGTGCCTGACAAACCTAGTATTACCTCAAGCGAAATTGGGACGCTGTGGATGACATATCAGCAGAAAACGTTAATCATTTGCTTGTTGGATTATATGATTGAACATGCGGATGATGAAGATGCTAAAACTATTATGACAGACTTGCGTGAGCAGCTAATTATATACATACGAAAAATAAAAACAATATTTGAAAAAGAAGGGGCCGTAGTGCCAACGGGGCTTTCATCTCAAGACGTAAATGTACAAGCCCCAAAACTATTTACTAACGGATTTGATATTATGTTTCTTCGTGTCATCAAAGAAATTAGCATGGGGATGTATACATTAAGTTTAGGCAAGGCCTACAGAGAAGATGTGGTGAAATTTTATCAAGATTTAACAAAGATTACGCAACATTGTTACGATTCTTGTACGCAGTATTTACTGAAAAAAGGAATTTTATCACGTCCACCTTATATTCCAATGCCAACTACCGTTGAGTTTGTTTCGGATAGAAAATATCTAAGCGGCTTAAATGTATTTGCGGATAAAAGAGTATTAAATACGATGGAGCTAGCGCAGATTTATCATGGAGTCGAAACAAACATTGTCGGGATGAAATTAATGAAGGCTTTTTCTCAAACAGCTAAAGATACCGAAGTCAAAAAGCATTTTTTGAAAGGAAAAGAGCTCAGTAAAAAGATTATTACGCGTCTAGAAGAAATAATTATACAAGACGATATTTCACCTTCTGTTGCCTCAACAGGAAGCATAACGACTTCTGAAACGCCTGCTTTTTCGGATCGTTTGATGCTGACATGCGATATTTTACTAAGTAATTTTAGTATTGGAAGTCAGGCATTTGGAGCAGCATTTAGTTTTCGAAGAGATATTGTGGCTAAAATGATGCTGATAGGAGAAGATGCGTTTCAATATGCAAGCGAAGCAACAGAAATTATGATCAAAAAAGGCTGGCTTGAAGTTCCGCCAAGCATTAATTAGCTAAAAGAAAAGTCTCTTTCATGCATTGTAAATGGAAGTTTATATATCTTTACACACCTTTAACCTTTTATTTAAGTTGATTTAACAGACTGCGTGTACAGTTAAGTTATGTCAATAATAAACAGTAAAGGGTGTAAAAAATGAAAAAACGTGCAATTGGAGCGGCAGTATTATCAGCGGTAACTGTAGCAGCGCTGGCATTTGGAACAAATTCACCAACAGATGCTAAAGCAGCTAAAGGCGTAAATAACCAAAAAGCTAAAAATGTTATTCTTTTTGTTGGAGACGGTATGGGTACCGATCATCGTGATGCGATCCGATTGGCCGCCGTAGGTGCAAATGGAAAGTTAGCAATGGATGATATGCCGGCAGTAGGGAGAGTCCATACAGCTTCAGGAAATTCATTTGTTACGGATTCCGCAGCAGCTGCTACAGCCATGGCTTCAGGAGTTAAAAGCTATAATGGCGCTATTGGCGTAAATATGAAAGGAAAGCCAGTTCAAACAGTTTTAGAAAAAGCAAAATTAGCTGGGAAAACGACGGGGCTTGTGACAACAAGTCAAGTAACAGACGCGACTCCAGCTGCTTTTGGCGCACATGTTAAAGATCGAAGTGCTCAAAGTGACATCGCGAAGCAGTATCTTGAAAACAGTAAAGTAGATGTGATTCTAGGTGGCGGAGAAGATTATTGGTACCCAAAAGGAAATGAAGGTGCACACTCAGATGCCCCGCCAGAAGATAAAACTGAAGGAAGCAAAGGAACGCAAGGGAACTTAGTAAACAAAGCACAAAAACTTGGGTATACGTACGTTAATAACGAAAATGAATTAAAATATGCTAAAGGAACAAAATTGCTTGGTCTGTTTGCTAATGAAGAAATGTTTCAACAAGCTACTGAAGGCCAAGGTGATGTGTACAACCCTCAAGTATCTCTAAAAGACATGACAAAAAAAGCAATCAATACGCTATCACAAAATAAAAAAGGGTTCTTTCTTGTAGTAGAAGAGGAAGCCATTGATGAAATGGCTCATAATAATAATGCCGAACTCATGATTAAAGCAGGTAAGCAGCTTGATGATACGGTGAAGATGGCTAAAGCTTATGCTAAAACACACCCAGACACTCTCGTATTAGTAACAGCTGACCATGCAACCGGAGGTTTAGCACTTGAAAAAGTAGACAATAAAGATAACGGTGGAGATGAAGCATCAAAAGAAGATGGGCCATTTGCAATCGCTCATTCAAAAGAGCAGTTCGTTGCGGATTGGACAACTGAAGAGCATACGTCATCAGACGTTCCTTTGAATGCAATGGGTGCCGGCTCAGAAAGATTTACCGGAGTATATGAAAATACGTATTTACATGATGCTCTTCTAAAAGCAATGAATTTAAAATAAGTGAGATAAAAACACGGTGTTGATTTAATACACTTAGTATGTAAATCAACACTGTGTTTTTTGCTTTGTTTGAGCAAGTTATGATGGAGTTTCTTCAAAGGTATGCTACGATAAGAATTATCTTGAATTGAAGAGGTGTCACGATGAAAATAGAAGTTTGGTCAGATTTTGTCTGTCCTTTTTGTTATATTGGAAAGCGTCGATTAGAGCAAGCGCTTCAGCAATTTGCACACAAAGATGATGTGCAGGTTGAATTTAAAAGCTTCGAGCTAGATCCAAATGCCCCAGTTAATACTGGTAAAACGATTAATGAAGCTCTTGCTGCTAAATATGGAATGACCATTGAACAAGCGAAGCAAGCAAATGAAGGAATCGGACAGCAGGCAGCTAGTGTGGGCTTATCCTTTAATTTTGACGATATGAAGCCAACTAATACATTTGATGCTCACCGCTTAGCTAAATTTGCAAAAGCTCAAGGAAAAGAAGCAGCCATTACAGAAAAACTCTTATATGCATACTTTACTGAATCAAAACATCTAGGTGAAGAAGAGACGCTGGTTGCTGTTGCAGAAGATGCAGGTCTTGACCGAGAAGAAGCACGTCAAATTCTCGCGGATACAAACGCATACGCAAATGAAGTGCGCAGTGATGAAGCAACGGCTCAGCAATATGGCATTAGCGGTGTTCCATATTTTGTTGTTAATCAAAAATATGCGATTTCAGGTGCACAGCCAGTCGAAACATTTGTAGGAGCTCTCCAACAAGTATGGGAAGAAGAAAATCCGACTCCCGCTTTGAAGAGTCTTTCTCCAGAAGGCGCAGATGATGCCTTTTGTGCAGATGGTCAATGTGCCGTTCCTGATTTCTCTAAAAACCAACAATAAATAAAGAGCAGAGGCGGAAATTTCGCTTCTGCTTTTTGTTTATTTGCCAAAAAAATTCACAAAACACAAACATGCGTTCTGTTTTTGTGTTATAATAAGTTTAGAAGCAACAAACCTCGATGAGTAAGCTCCAAAAATAAGCGATTAAAAGTGATCCCACCATGACCTAGCTTCCATTTAATCCTGCAGGGGGAATCTGAATGAAGAGCAAAGTGCACATTATCCCATTTCAAGTAGTTGAACAATTGAATCAATTTAATGAAGTCCCAGAAGGAGTCGCTCTAATTGGAGCAGAGCAAGTATGGAAGCAAACAAAGGGACGGGGAATAACCATAGCGGTTTTGGATACCGGCTGTGATGTTACACATCCAGATTTGCAGGAACGAATTATTGGAGGAAGAAACTTTACACAAGATGATCAACAAAATCCAGATATTTTTCAAGATTATAATGGTCACGGTACTCACGTAGCAGGCACAATTGCAGCAGCTCATAATGGAACGGGTGTTGTAGGAGTGGCTCCCGAAGTGAATTTACTTATTCTGAAAGTACTTGATGGAAATGGTTCAGGTCAATATGAGTGGATTATTGAAGGTATTACCTACGCCATTAAGCAAAAAGTAGATATCATTTCGATGTCGCTTGGAGGTCCGGCAGACGTGCCTGAGCTACATGAAGCGATTCAAGCTGCTGTTGATCAGAATATTTTAGTTGTCTGCGCAGCGGGAAATGAAGGAGATGGAGAAGGCTCCACAGATGAGTTTGCGTACCCAGGGTCATATAATGAAGTGATTAGCGTAGGAGCTGCTGATTTAGAGAAACGATCTTCGGTATTTTCCAACTCAAACAACGAAGTAGATGTAGTGGCTCCGGGAGAGAAGATCGTATCAACTTACTTGAATGGAAAGTATGCCGCACTGAGCGGAACCTCTATGGCGACACCTCACGTAGCAGGGGCCTTAGCATTGATAAAAGTTCTTTCAAATGAAATGTTTGGAAGAGAGCTTACAGAACCAGAGCTTTATGCACAGTTAATCAGAAGAACACTTCCATTAAATGAATCACCAAGAGAAGTAGGAAACGGATTTGTGCACTTGACCGTTGTTGAAAAGCTGTTGCGTGAAATTCAACGTCAAATGACTTCAGAGGTGATCGGATGAGAAGCAGTTTAGATATGCTAATGATGGAAAAGCAGCAGGCAAAAGCTCTTTATCAAGAATACGTAAACAATCGAAGTTATTATGATGAAAAGACGGATGAAGAAAATAAAAATCTTTATTATAACGATACGCTCTTTGAAAGAGAAGCCATGCAAACTTTGTTAACAGAAACGCATCAGCATTTGCTAAGTTATTCGCCGCATAAATATGTATATCCATGGGTGGATCTACAGGAGAATGGGGAGCTGAAAAGTCTATACTCAGGGAAAGGGATGGATCCGTTAGAAACTATACAGCAAGATATTGATCAACTTCAGTCGCTTAGTAACTCCTCTCTTTCAAGCAATGATATACTGCTAAACTGTGAGCACGTTGTCCCGCAATCTTGGTTTGGGAAACAAGAGCCTATGAGAGGCGATTTGCATCATTTATTTGCGTGTGAACCTTCTTGTAACAGTCGAAGAGGTAATTCTTCTTATATTGACTTCCCGGATTATACGCCGGAAGTAAAACAATCAGATGTGAAAGAAGGATGTGGCAAAGCAGAAAAAGGTAAGTTTGAACCCGAATATGGAAAAGGAATTGTGGCTCGATCAACTCTTTATTTTTTAATTCGCTATCATAATAAAATTGACTCTTCGCGAGTAGATCTTCCTCTTTTACTAAAATGGCATGAAGAATTTACTGTTTCACTTTATGAAAAACATCGCAATGCAGCAATCTTTGAGTTGCAAGGCAACCGAAATCCTTTTATCGACTTTCCTGACAAAGCAGGTGCGTTAATGAGTTCTGCTTTTTAAAATAGCGAAGAGCTCCGCTTCGAATTGAAGCGGAGCTCTTTTGGATAATCTAATATGAAAATCCATATTTATCACTTAAAAGGGCGTCCATTTTATTTAATAAGCGAAAATATTCTTCCTGTTCTTCTACAGTTAGAGCTGACAGCATATCTTTTAAAAATCCATTTCGCTTCTCTGTAATCATTGAAACAAGTTTCTTTGATTCATCGGTCAATGAAACCCACACGACTCTCCGGTCTTTTTCGTCTCGCACGCGCTTAATGAGAAATTCTTCTTCCAATTGATTTAATAAGCTCGTTGTAGCGCCCGATGTTAAGTGAAGTTTATTTGAAATATCTGCTACCATGTACTTTGTGCCGCTGGCAATGTAGTTTAAGATATAAAATTTAGTGGGTGTTAAGTGATAAGGCTGTGTTTTTAATGTTTCTTCGACTAAATGTCGCATATATTGAAAAAAAGATGTGTTAATTTGATAAAGGTGTTCAATTTTTGACTCTAAATTGTTATCCATGCTAGCTTCCATCTCCTTGTACACTACGGACATATATAAACTAACTCTAAAATAAAATGAAACAATTGTAAAGGATGGCAATGATTATCTTTAACCCCCATTATTATTTTTAAATTAATATCTTTACGAAAAAATATCTTTATGATAAAGTTATTTAGGTGGTTAACCAAATAGATGATTATAAAGAAACATATCTCATAATAGATGGAGATAGTATCTTTATGAAAAAGCTATATCGGAAAGTAATTTTATTGTTGAAGTATTAAGGAGGAGTAATGAATGTCTAGAAGTCGCTTAATGGTAACAAATTTTATTGGAATCATCGTTATTTTAGCTTTATTAATTGGAGGAGGATATTATTACGTTCAAAAATCGAACTATATTACAACGGATAACGCTAAAGTATCCGGAGATGTATACAATGTAGTTGCACCTGCAGCAGGTAAAGTAGCAAGCTGGACAGTAGAAGAAGGAAATGATGTATCAAAAGATGCTGAAATTGCTAAAATTCAAGCTGAAAAAGGGTCTGTAGCTGCTACAGTACCAGCAGATGGGAAAATTATTCAAACAAATGTAAAAGAAAATCAAATGGTTCAAGCTGGACAGCAAATTGCAACGGAAGTAGATATGAAAGACCTATTTATCGTAGCAAATATTAAAGAAGATCAGCTTAAGGATATTAAAGAAGGCGACGATGTAGATGTAACGGTAGACGGAGACAGCAGTGCAAAAATCGACGGCAAAGTCGAAGAAATTGGATATGCAACCAATTCACTTTCATCTTTAACATCGAACTCAAGCTCAGATGGAAACTACACAAAAGTGTCTCAAACGGTTTCTGTGAAAATTTCTATTTCTAATTATTCAGAGCATGTACTGCCAGGTATGAACGCTGAAGTGAAAATTTCGAAAGACTAATTCTTACTACAACAGTTCAAGAAGGGAGGAAATATGATGACAGCCAGTATAGAAAACACAAGTGATGAATCCATCAAAAAGCATATTCCGCTATTGATTGTTTTAATGCTTGGTTTGTTTCTTGCGATATTAAACCAAACGTTACTAAACGTAGCCATCCCGCATTTGATTACTGAGTTTGGCGTAACGGCAAATACAGCTCAGTGGTTGTTAACTGGATATATGCTTGTTAACGGGGCGTTAATTCCGCTTTCAGCTTTTTTAATTGAACGATTTGGTGTGCGTCGCTTGTTCTTATTTGCAATGTTTTGTTTTACAGTAGGGTCATTGATTTGCGGAATTGCACCTACGTTTTCGATTATGCTTACCGGCCGTTTAATTCAAGCTATTGGCGGAGGTGTCTTATCGCCTCTTGTTATGACCATTATTGTGTTTATTTTCCCTCCTCACATGCGAGGAAAAGGGATGGGGATTTTTGGTTTAGCCATGATGTTCGCACCGGCTATTGGACCAACGTTATCTGGATGGGTTATTCAAAACTATGATTGGCACACCCTTTTTAACGGCATGGTGCCATTAGGTGCCATTGTATTAATTATTGCTTTCTTTCAATTAAAAGACATTCAGCCTCCAAAGGATGTAAAAGTTCACATGCCTTCTGTTGTAACATCACTTGCAGGTATGGGATTATTGCTTTACGGATTCAGTGAAGCTGGAAATGACGGCTGGACGGATTCAGTTGTTCTTTCTACAATCATCGGCGGGGCAGTTCTTTTAATTATATTTGTTCTTCAACAAATTAAATCTGAAAAGCCGCTATTGGATATGCGTGTGTTTAAATATAATATTTTTTCACTATCAAATATTATTAGTATTGCGATTACAATCAGTATGTACGCAGGTATGTTTTTGCTTCCAATTTACTTGCAAAATATCCGCGGATATTCTGCTTTTGATTCAGGACTGCTGTTGCTTCCTGGCGCACTTGTTATGCTGGTTATGTCGCCGATTTCAGGTACATTGTTTGATAAAGTGGGACCTCGTCCGCTAGCAATCGTTGGTATGCTCATTACATCTATTTCAACGTTTGAATTTACGAAGCTGACAATGGATACACCGTTTAATCATATTTTAGCGATTTATATTATCCGCTCGTTTGGTATGTCACTTTTAATGATGCCAATTATGACAGCCGGTTTGAATCAGCTTCCGCAGCGACTAAGCAGTCACGGAACGTCAATGTCTAATACGCTTCGTCAAGTAAGTGGTTCAATTGGTATTAGTTTAATGACCACCATTTTTACGAACCGTACAACGTATCATGTAAATGAAATCAGCAGTTCCATGAATACGTCTGACCCATTCTTTATGAATAGCTTTCATTTATTTGTACAAAAAGTAGCTGCTACTTTGCATTTATCACAAGATCAGGCTCAGCAGCAGGCGCTGACGATTTTATCTGGAAAAATGACGCAGCAAGGTACGATCCAAGGTATTAACGATGCCTTTTACTGGGCAACAGCAATTTCTGTTATTGGTTTAATTTTAAGTTTCTTCCTTCGTGACGTACGTAAAGATAAAGTAGTCGAAGAAAAGAAATCAAAAGCTCAAGAGGAAGATATTCGTATGCTTCCAGCTCCCAAAAGTATAAATTCATAAGGAGCTATAGAAATCTAAAGTTCATCATAAAACATGTTGGAGAGAAAGGGGCAGTGAGGTGGATGGATTCATTGATATTTGGTAAAGAAATTCAAAGAATTTCAATATCGTTAAACAAAAAAGTAATGACAAATGTAAAAAGCCTTTTACAGCATTACGGAATTACCCCTTTTCAATATCATATTTTACTGATTGTTGAACGTGCACGTACAATGCCTGTCACCAAAGTGGCAGACGAGATAAAGGCGAGCCCAAGCGTTATTACAGCATCGATTACACGTTTGTATGAACTGAATCTTGTGGAGCGCTACCATTCAAAAAGAGATCGGCGTAAAGTTATGGTCGAGCTTACAAACAAAGGGAAACAAGTGATTCAAGCTGCTGAGAAAGATATGCAGCAAGGGGTTGAAAAACTTTTTGCTTGCTATAAAGAAGAAGAACAGCAGCAATTTCTCACGCTCTGTCGACAGCTAGATGAACATGTGACTTGAACTTGAGTAGAAAAAAGTATATTGAGTTAAGCGGAGTGAGTGTAAATGAATAAAGAAACGGTAAAGAACATTCGGAAAAACTACAATATGAATCAGCGAAACTTCGCTCAAGCAGTGAACTGCAGTTTTTCTTTAATTGCACTGGTTGAAGTGGGTAAGCGAAGAGTAACAAAAAATTTGGAAGACAAAATTAAGCAAGCATTTCAATTGAACGATCATGATTTAAAAACACTGCAAGGGTAATACAAAAAGTAGGTGTGAAACGAGCGCACCTACTTTTTTTCGTCTTGTTTTTTTGTAAGCGGATCTACTGTATGTTTGTAATCATAAGCTTTCGAAGTGGTAACTACGCACAGCAGTAAAATAACAAATACAATGATAATAGAGAGCGTAATAATGATGATCCTATAAAACGTCCTTTCTTTTTCTTATTACGTATGCTTTCGGTCTTATTGGTAAAATTCCTTCTTTCTCCACATAGTGCAGAAACGACAAACGCATACTAGTAACAGTCTAGAATAAAGGAGTGTTCATAATGAATGAAAAAGAGTTGAAAAAACAATTAAAAAAGGTAGCGGATTATCCTGCATCTAAAGCAGATGGAGTAGATGAAGAGTTTTCTCGTGAATTAGCAGATCAAGACGACTTAGAAGCACAGGCTAGAGCGAACGCTGCAGATGAAAGACAAAAAAAGCAAAACTGAAGCTAAGATAAAAGTATTTTAGCCCAAGTGAAAAACGAACCACTAATCAAAATGTTTGATTAGCGGTTCGTTATTTTTGTTATGGTGTAACGAGCGGTTTAGCTCATGTATTCAATTGATTTGTCTTTAGATTGGATTGATGTTGTTATTTCTCAGCCTCGTTTATTATTTTTTCAAAAGTAAATAAACAAAGTAAGGAGCACCGATTACGGCGGCAATAATTCCTGCTGGTATGCCGTTAGGATCGGCAATGTTATGTCCTATTGTATCTGCAATCAGCAAGAGCCAGCCGCCAAGTAAAATGGCAACAGGAATAAAAAGCTGGTTTCGCGGTCCCACTAAGCCTTTGGCAATATGAGGAGCAAGAAGCCCAATAAAGGCTACGCCGCCTGTAACTGAAACTGCGGCTGCCGCTAATGCAACCGCGGCTAGAAGCAATGTTATACGCTCTTTCTCCATAGCGATACCGACTCCAATAGCTGCAGCTTCATTTAAATTAAAAATGTTTAATGAATTTGCTTTGTACAATATAAAAGGAATCAAGACAAGAAGCCAAGGTAGAAGTGCCAATATAAAAGGCCAGTCTGACCCCCAAATGTTTCCTGCGATCCATTTAGCAATAAAATCAACTTTGGCACGATCAGCTGATGACATAATCACCACCATCATTCCAGAAAGAGCCATCGAAAAACCTACGCCTGTTAAAATAAGCTTCACAGGCTGCAGCCCTTGGCTTTTACTATATGCACAAAGGTAGATAAGACCAGCTGTAAACAAGGCGCCGATGAACCCTACTAACGGAAGAGCATACACGAAAGAGCCAGCTTCAATTGGAAAAAATAAAAAGAATACGGCAATTGCGACGCCTGCTCCCGAATTAATTCCTATAATTCCAGGTTCCGCTAAATCGTTGCGCGTAACACCTTGTAAGATAGCGCCTGATAAAGCTAGAGCCATTCCTGCTAAAAGAGTAATGATAATTCGCGGAAGTCGAATTGAAAAAAGAACGAACTCATCTGCAAAATTCCCTTGGCCAAAAAGAGTAGGAAACACTTTATTATAAGGAGGGGAAGCATCACCGAGCCCCATTCCTATCACAATCGTTCCAAGAATCAAAACAGTGAGCAGCATCATAATTATTCGTTGTTTTCTAATAAGCGCTGGGTGAATCATGAGAATGCTTTTCCTCCTTTACGAACAATGACTAAAAAGAAAGGTAAACCAATCATCGATACAACTGCTGCTATCGGTGTTTCATAAGGTGCACTTACGGTTCGGGCCAACGTATCAGCGAGCAGCATAAACGCTCCGCCAGTGACAGCGGACATAGGGATAATATAACGATAGTCCGTGCCTACGATTCCTCGTACAATATGAGGAATCATCAAGCCGATAAACACCATGTTTCCGACTAGCGCCACAGAAGCGCCGGCAAGAAGAATCATGACGATAAATAAAATGGTTTTGACTTTTGTTGTTTGCTGCCCTAAACCTACAGCGACTTGTTCATTTAAGCTCAAAATAGTAAGCTGCCGAGAAAGCAGAAGGGCAATGAATATACCTCCAACAATAAAAGGAACAATGATTTGAAGCTGTTCCCAAGAAGTGCCTACAATTCCGCCAGCAGTCCACATCGATACATCTTTTGAAATTTTAAAATAAATACCGACGCCTTCTCCCATCGCATAAAGAAACGCTGAAACAGCAGCCCCGGCTAGTACAATTCGAAGCGGAGAAAAACCGCCTCTTTTTATAGCAGCAATTCCAAATACCAAAATTGCGCCAACCGCAGCTCCGATAAAGCAAGCAATCATAATACCTAAATAATTTACAGAAGGGATAAAGGCAATGGTTACAGCTAAAGCTGCATTTGCGCCAGAAGTTAAGCCTAAAAGTCCTGGATCTGCAAGAGGATTTCTTGTCATACCTTGCATAATCGCCCCTGATACTGATAAAGCAGCGCCAACAAAAACAGCGGCGATTTCACGAGGTAAACGAATATCCCGGATAATCGAAATCTGTTCGTTTACACTGCTTGATGAAAGTGCTAGCCACACATCTTTTATCGATATATCAGCAGCGCCAAAAACCATTGAAGAAACAAACATTATGATGAATACGAGCAGGGCACCTATTAATTTATATAAAAAAGGAATGAAACGCTGATTGTCTATTTTCATAAAACACCCATCTTTTCATGTAAGAATAAATTTAGTAAAACAAAGCAAGAGGAATTCTAAAAAGAATTCCTCTTGAATGAATTACTTGCCAAGAAATTTTTGAGTAAAGAAATCTAGTTGATAATCTAATGTGATTGGATCATTAAAATAAAATTCTTTTGCATTTGCTTCAAATACGTGATTATTCTTTACAGCAGGAATATTTTTGTACGTATCTGTTTTCTCAAATGATGTATCTCCATCTTGGTTTTTGCTGAAGATTAAATAATCTCCGGCATATTCAGGAAGAACTTCTGGTGAAATTGCATAGTAACCATCTTTCAAAGCCATGTCTTTTACTTTCTCTGGCATTTTTAATTTCATTTCTTGATAAAGAATCTCCGTTCCGCGTCCCCAGTTATCGCCAAATACATAAAGCTGCTTGTCAAAGTTCTCAATAACTGAAACCGTGGTATCTTCGCCAATTTTAGCTTTGATGTCAGAACCAGCTTTTGCCGCACGCTTTTTAAAATCGTTTACCCATGACTGTGCTTCTTTTTCTTTATTTAATAGTTTTCCGATTTCTACATGCTGAGTAAGGTAGTCTACTTTATCGTATGTATACGTGACGGTAGGAGCAATTTTTTTCAATTTATCAACGTTTTTTGTAGTAGATAAGCCAATAATTAGGTCAGGCTTTAATTTAATGATCTTTTCTAAATTTTCATCTGATACTTCTTCAACGCCTTTTAATTTCTTTTTCAAAGCGGGGATTCATTTTAGACCATGAATCAACTCCGACAATATTGACACCTAATGACATGACGTTACCTGCGTAGGAGCCTAAAACTACAACACGTTTCGGATTAGCTGGAACTTTTACAGGGCCGTCTTCAGATTGATATGTGATTGTCTTGGATCCGCTGTTTCCTTCGCTTTTGCTTTCAGTTGAACCGCTGCTGCAGGCACTAATAAGTAGTACGAATATGAGCATGAATGGAATCAGTAATTTTTTCATTTAGTTATCTCCTCTTAATAAGTTATACGTGATGCACATTGGTTTATTGGTTCTCGGGTCTCGTCCGATTTCAGCGTCGATATGAAACACTTTTTTTAGAACGTCATGCGTAATGACTTCGTCACACGTTCCGGCTTTAACAATTCCTCCATCTTTTAAAGCGATAATATAATCTGCAAAGCGAGCGGCTTGATTTAAATCGTGAAGCACCATTACGACGGTACGTTCTTGCTCTTTGTTTAGCTTTTGAAGCAGCTCAAGCACTTCTAACTGATGAGCCATATCTAAGTAGGTAGTCGGCTCATCGAGGAATATAATATCTGTTTCTTGAGCTAAAGCCATTGCAATCCACACTCGCTGACGCTGACCGCCTGAAAGAGAGTCAACGAGACGAAATTTGTAATCTTTTGTTCCGGTTACTTCAAGCGCCCAGTCAATCGTTTGATAGTCTTGTTTCGACAGACGCCCAAACCCTTTTTGATAGGGAAATCGCCCATAAGATACAAGTTCTCCAACAGTTAAGCCGCTGGCACTTTCAGGGGTTTGAGGGAGAATGGCCATTTTTTTAGCGAGTGCTTTTGTATGTTCTGTTGAAATATTTTCGCCATCTAAAATGACGGAACCGGATTGATGAGAAATAATGCGGGTGATGGCTTTTAAAAGCGTTGATTTGCCGCATCCATTTGAACCAATAATCGTGGTAATCTTTTTGTCCGGAATGTTAACGCTTAAATTCTTTACTATTAGACGTTCACCATAACTAATATGTAATTTCTCTGTATATAGGCGAACCATATCTGACCCTCCGTTTACGTTTAATACAACAAATACTTGATAATGATTATCAATATCGTTTACTTTACATACTATAATTCGAACGTTTCCGGATGTCAATAGTTATTTTTATTGTCAAAACGGTGAAGAAGATGTATATTCAAATGAGAATGATAATCAATAACAATTAATTGCAAGGAGTGGGTGTTCATGACATATAACGAACTGTTTGACGTGACAATTATAGGCGGGGGACCGGCTGGCCTTTATTCTGCCTTTTATAGTGGACTAAGAGAAATGAAAACAAAGCTGATTGAATATCAGCCAAAATTAGGCGGAAAACTTCACGTTTATCCTGAAAAAATGATTTGGGATATAGGAGGGCAAACGCCTATTTCTGGTGCGAAGCTTATTGAACAGCTTGTTGAACAAGGGCTGACGTTTGATCCAACTGTTGTTTTAAATGAGAAGATTGAATCGATTTCTCGCTTAGAAGATGGTATTTTCCAGCTGACGAGTTCTTCAGGTGAACATCATTACTCTAAAACCATTATCCTTGCTGTCGGAGGAGGTATTTTAAATCCGCAAAAGCTCAAAATTGAAGGGGCAGAACGATTTGAAATATCAAACTTAAACTATACGGTTAAATCTCTGCAGCATTTTAAAAATAAAACGGTGATTGTTTCCGGAGGAGGCAATTCAGCCATTGATTGGGCAAATGAGCTAGAGTCCGTTGCTAAAAAAGTATATATTACGTACCGAAACAGTGAACTAAACGGTCATGAAGCACAAGTGAGACAATTAATAAACAGTTCAGCTCGGTGTCTGCTTAACACATCTATTACAAAATTAGTGGCTGATGCGAAGCATGAATTTATTGAAAAAGTTGAGCTGACTAATCATCAAACCGGTGAAATTTCTTATTTACCGATTGACGAAGTTATTATTAATCACGGTTATGAAAGAGACACAGAGCTGTTAAAAAACAGTGAATTACATATTAAAACCATTGAGGACTGCTATATTGCAGGTAACGCAGCAAGCGAAACATCTGTAGAAGGCGTATATGCAGCGGGAGACATTCTCATGCACGAAGGAAAAGTCCATTTGATTACAGGTGCTTTTCAAGATGCTGCTAATGCCGTAAATAAAGCAAAACAATTCGTTCAGCCCTCTGCTGCTAAGGCGGCCATGGTTTCTTCTCATAATGAAGTATTCAAGAAGCGTAATTCAGCATTAATTAAACATATGATGAAGTAAAGCGAGGTGCAGTGTGCATGTCGCTTCTTTCTCTACGGTGGAATTTTCTAAATGGAGAGGCAGGGAACGAAAAAAGAAAAGAGAAATATAATAAAAGAAAACGCTTACATTTTTTAAAATGACACAGTGCTTGTTTGCATAAGGGGGAAGCCGTATGAACGAAAAAGAGAAATATCAGTTTGAAACAAAAGCCATTCACGCAGGGTATGAATCAAAACATCATTTTGATAGTTTAGCTCCGCCGATTTATCAAACGTCTACATTTACATTTTCATCTCTAGAACAAGGTGCAAACCGGTTTAGCGGAGCAGAAGGTGGTTATGTATATTCCCGGTTATCTAATCCAACGATCACCATTTTAGAAGAGCGTATGGCACAGCTTGAAGAAGGAGAAGCCGCTTTGGCATTTGGATCGGGAATGGCTGCAGTATCGGCTGTATTGATTGGACTTACAAAAGCAGGCGATCATGTTTTATGTTCCAAAGGAGTGTATGGATGCACGTTTGGTCTCTTAGAAATGCTTGAGGAAAAATATCAAATCCATCATTCTTTCTCCAACTTGGAAACTGAGGAAGAAATTCTTGTTGCTATCAGAGAAGATACAGCATGTATTTATATTGAAACACCGATTAACCCGACTATGACTTTAGTAGATTTAGAGTTAGTTACTTCTATCGCCAAACAAAAAGGAATTCCCGTGGTAGTGGACAATACCTTTTCAACTCCTTATTTGCAACAGCCGCTGAAGCTTGGATGCGACTTAGTCATTCATAGCGCAACAAAATTTATTGGCGGACACGGAGATGTTGTCGCGGGAATTGTAGTAGGGAACGAAGAGGTTATTTCCGTACTGCGCAAAACGACGCAAAAAGATATCGGAGGCATTCTTTCACCGTTTGATGCTTGGCTGTTACTCCGAGGCTTAAAAACGCTGGCCGTTCGAATGGATCGTCACTGTAAAAATGCTGAACATATCGCAAAACAACTAAGTCTCCATCCCAAGGTGAAAGCCGTTTATTATCCAGGTGATAAGAAGAGCACTGCTTATTCTCTCATGCAAAAGCAAATGAAAAAAGGAGGAGGGCTTCTCTCTTTTGAAGTGGAAGGCGGTTATGAAGAAACCGTAAAAGTGGTCAATCAGCTTAAGCTCATTTCCATTGCAGTAAGTCTTGGAGACGCTGAAACACTTATTCAGCATCCTGCCTCTATGACGCATGCAGTTGTGCCGGAAGAAGCTCGGAAAGAAATGGGAATTTCAAACGAACTCCTTCGTTTATCAGTTGGACTGGAAGCTTGGGAAGATATTATGAGAGATTTACAGCAGGCATTGGACAGTATATAAAAAATGTTCAAACAGCGCTTGAAATATCTTAAAGATATTTCAAGCGCTGTTTTTTTGAATATCAGCCGTATGTCATCGCTCATACATCCATCTTTTACACGGGGAACTTTATCTGCATCTTTAGACAAATGTCCTAGACATAAGAGATGCCTTTCAATAGACTAAAGGTTATCTGTGAAAATACAATATTTAGGTAAGGAAGGTGCTCTGCTATTATGCTTCATAATCCAACTGGAAAAAAACGTCTAGGATTGGCGTTTCTTCTCAGCATGCTTGCGATATTAGGTCCGCTTAATATCGATATGTATTTGCCAAGTTTTCCTGCTATTGCTGATCATTTAGATGCGCGAGCTTCACTTGTACAGCTTAGCTTAACATCATGTTTACTAGGACTTGCCATTGGTCAAATCGTGATCGGTCCAATCAGTGATGCCAAGGGACGAAAACGACCTTTACTCATTTCTATCTTTTTATTTATGATATCGTCATTGCTCTGTGCTTTGGCTCCTACTATTACAGCTTTAGTCATCGCACGCTTTTTACAAGGTTTTACCGCTTCAGCAGGAGTTGTTCTTTCTCGCGCCATTGTCAGAGATGTTTTTAGTGGAAGAGAGCTTACAAAGTTTTTTGCTTTGTTAATGGTTATAAATGCCTTTGCACCAATGATAGCACCAATGGCCGGAGGTGCTATTTTACTTCTTCCTTTTGCAAGCTGGCATACTATTTTCTTGTTTTTAAGTTTAATAGGTCTTTTAATTGTCTTAACAATCTCAATGCGTTTAAAAGAAACTTTGCCAATTGAAAATAGAACGCCAAGCTCAATTGCTCATTCCGTTCGTACGATGGGCAGTTTATTACAAGATCGTTCTTTTATGGGGTATGCCCTGATTGTCGGGCTTGTCCACGGGGGAAGCTTTGCTTATGTATCAGGCACTCCATTTGTCTATCAAGGGATATACCATGTTTCTCCGCAAGTTTTTAGCATTTTGTTTGGCATTAATGGCTTGGCCATTGTGACTGGAAGCTTTATTATTGGGCGCTTTAGCGGAATTCTTCATGAAAGAAGTCTGCTTCGCATTGCCGTGATTACGGCTGTAAGTGCTACTGGCGTACTTCTTATCATGACCATGCTTAAAGGGCCGCTGGCTACGATTGTTATTCCCATTTTTATTTACATGATCTCTATAGGAATGACGATCACAGGCTCGGTGACATTGGCAATGAAAAATCAAGGACATAGAGCGGGAAGTGCGAGTGCCGTATTAGGGATGCTTCCATTAACTTTAGGGTCAATTGTTTCTCCTTTAGTAGGTATTAACGAAACCACAGCGATTCCGATGGCTGCCATTTTATTTAGTACGGCGCTTTTAGGTTTTGTAGCTTTCTTTACGCTAACTAAAAATAAGAAGGAAATAGAAAAGTGCGACGTTAACGAATTAAAAACGGAGGTTTCTCCGTAATCACTTTTTTGATTGTTTGAAAACACCACTCTTTTTAAGAAAAGAGTGGTGCAAATTTATTCAAGTATTGGATAATATATGCTAACCTTAGGGCATGATCGAAAGGAGTGGATAATAATGAGTAAAGTAATTCCTGAAATAACCCTTCATGACGGGGTAACCTTGCCTGCTATAGGTTTTGGTACATACAAACTTAATGGAAATGAAGGAGTCAACGCTATAACGAGTGCGATTGATGTAGGGTATCGTCTAATTGATACGGCTTATAATTACGAAAATGAAGGCACCGTGGGCCAAGCTCTTCGAAGAACACCGGTTTCTAGACAAGAACTATTCGTTACGTCTAAACTCCCAGGGCGATACCATACGTATGACAAAGCACTTCCTACTATCCAAGAATCTTTATATCGCGCGAATTTAGACTATTACGATTTGTATCTTATTCATTGGCCTAATCCTAAACAAGATCATTATGTAGAAGCTTGGCAAGCATTGATTGATGCGAAGCGCTGGGGCTTGATTCGTTCAATTGGTGTTTGTAATTTTCTTCCCCAGCATATTGAGCGCTTGGAAAAAGAGACCGGCATTTTACCAAGTATCAATCAAATAGAACTGCATCCTTTTTTTAATCAACATCAATATCGAAATTGGTATCAAGAGAAAAACATTCAAATTGAATCCTGGAGTCCACTAGGGCGAGCAAGTGCTGTTTTAGAAAATGAAACAATTAAACAAATTGCCGACCGTCATAATAAAACAGTTTCACAAGTAATTTTGCGATGGCATTATCAGCTAGGGGCGATTTCAATTCCAAAATCGTCATCTCGCAAGCGCAGCTTGAAAACATATCCATTTTTTCGTTTTCTTTAGATGAAACTGAGATGAATATGATTTCAGAATTAAATCGCGAGGATGGAAGACTTAATAATCAAGACCCCGCTGCTTATGAAGAATTTTAATTATAAAGCCTCACTTATTTTTTAAGTGAGGCTTTTATTCTATGGTTTTTCATTATTTAAGACTGAAAATAGTCCGTTTAGTTCTAACGATTGTAGAAGGAAATGTGTTAAAATATTCCGAAAAAAGGAGTGGAGAATCATGGGAAAAGTAATTAAAGCGATTCAAGACGAGTATCTGGATGATTTTGCATGGTGTTACGGCTGCGGCCGATTAAATCAAGAAGGCTATCATTTTAGGACAGGGTGGCTAGGAGAAAAAACCATTACCCTTTATACACCTAAGCCTGAACATACAGCTATACCAGGATTTGTTTATGGCGGACTTCTTGCATCACTGATTGATTGCCATGGAACAGGCTCTGCATCTCTTGCTCTATACCGTAAAAATGGCTACGAAATAGGAGATTCAGCAGAGCCGCCGCGGTTTGTTACCGGTTCTCTCCACGTAGATTTTAAAAAACCAACGCCACAGGGTGAAGTACTAAAAGCGATAGGAACGGTTGAAGAAATTCACCCGAAGAAATGGAGAGTTAAAACAGAAGTATACGCGAGTGACATCATTGTTGCGACCGGAGAAGTTGTGGCAGTTGTTATGCCAAGTACGTTTAAACGAAAAGAAGACTAAAAAATGCAAAACAGTTACATAAAAAGGGAGGAAAAGGTATGGGTAAATGTAATTTAGACCACTCGGTAGAAGATGTACAACAGAAGTTTAACTCGCAGTCACAATGGCTGCCAGAAGATATTCGCTCGTTATTTCATGAGTTTCTCGTACGAAATCCTTCGCAAACAACATTAAACGAGATGTTTCATTTGCTGAAGAAATATGATTTGGTTGGTGAACAAGAAAGAAAAGAGCGAGATCGAAAAATCAAATGGCTGATATTAAATAAAGAAGAGACGAACAACTAGAAGCAACTACATACAGTAAACCTACGTTTACGACCACAATGAAAAAATCCGAACGAGTTGGATTCTCCATCAAGAATCTCCATTCTTCGTTCGGATCTTACTTCAAATAAAATGCTTTTACTCCAGCCTCTTTTTAACGAGATTAAAAGTAATCACCACCACTTAAACCCGTCGTCTTCTAACAATTGATTTGAAGCCGCTGGTCCCATTGTACCCGCAGGATAAAAATGAAGAGGAAAGCGTTCATCATTAAAAACTTCTAAAATAGGTTGCACCCATTTCCAAGATAATTCAACTTCTTCCCAATGAGCAAAAAATGTGGAGTCTCCCTGTAAAGCATCAAATAACAGCAGTTCATAAGCTTCGGGTACTTCTTTTTGATTTGTTGAGAAATTGATAAAAATAGGTTCGATTTTATTGTCATTCAAAGGGTTTTTGCTGTTTAATTGCAGTGAGATACCTTCATTTGGGCTGATTTCGACAACCAAAAGGTTAGGAATAACTTCTTCATCTGTATAAACATCCTTTAAAGGATGTTTAAATTCAATGACGATACGCGTGCATTTTTTACTCATTCTTTTTCCTGTGCGAAGATAGAAGGGCACTCCTTTCCAAAGCTCATGATCAATCCATACCCGGACTGCTATAAATGTGTCATTAACGGAAGCAGCATTGATGCCGGGCTCATCTTTATATCCTATAACGGAACGATTTTGGATTTTTCCCGCTTCGTATTGACCTCTTATGACGTTGGAATGGATAAAATCTTTTTGTAGAGGGCGAAGGCTTTTCATAATTTTTATCTTTTGTTGGCGAGTTTTTGCGATGTTAAGTGTCTTTGGGAGTTGCATGGCAGTCATCATAAGCATTTGAAGCATATGGTTTTGGAACATATCCCTAATTGCACCGGACTGATCATAGTAATGCGCTCTTTCTTCTACACCAACTGTTTCACTAGCTGTAATTTGGACATTTGCAACGTAGTGATGATTCCATAGTGCTTGTAAAATAGGGTTTGCAGATGCTAGAGCCCCCAAATTTTGAATCATTGGTTTTCCCAGATAGTGGTCGATACGATAAATCTCTTCTTCATTGAACGTTTCAGTAAGCTTTTGATTTAACAGTTGAGCAGATTGTAAATCGTGTCCGAAAGGCTTTTCGATAATAAGACGTTTCCAGCCTTTTGTAGATCCCAATCCGCCGCTATTTATATTTGAAGCAATAACGTCTACAAATTCAGGAGCCACTGATAAATAGAAAAGACGATTTTCAGGAATATTTAATTCTGCTTCGCCTTCTTGAATAGCATGCAGCAACTGGTCATATCCATTACTATTGGTAACATCCATTTTATGATAGCGAACTGTCTTAAGAAATTCTTTTATCTTGGATTCACCTTGGCTAAAGCGCCTTGAAAAAGTCTTTACTGATTCTTCTACATATATTTGAAAGGCATCATCAGACCAGTTGCTTCTACCCGTACCAACAATAGAAAAGGAAGAAGGCAGCTTTTTATCTAAAAATAAATTATATAACGCAGGAAAAATTTTTCTTTTAGCTAAATCTCCTGTTGCTCCAAATAAGATAAAGGTCATGGAATCCACTTCTAACGCTTGTGGTGAATGATACTTGAGACAATTATCACGTGAACGAGCTACACTGCCCAATTAATCTCCTCCTTTATTTTAACGGTCTATTGCAGTGAATATAGTCTTTTACCACCTTTACAGATTACAGTATAGCAGGTACAATTTTCCTTTATAAGTAGACACTTTATTTTCATATAGTGTCTAAAACTATACTATTACGCATAAAAAGGGAGGAAAAAGGATTGAGCAGACTTTTTAGCAAAACGTTTAACTGTGAAAAGGAATTAACGTTAACGATTATTGGAGGCAAGTGGAAAATGTTGATTATGTGGCACCTAGGAAAAGAAGGGACGAAACGATTTGGGGAGTTAAAGTCCATGATGCCGGGAATTACTCAGCGAATGTTAGTAAGTCAGCTGCGAGAATTAGAAGAAGATCAAATCGTTCACCGAAAAGTCTATCCGGTTGTCCCTCCAAAAGTTGAATATTCCTTGACTGAACACGGGAGAAGCTTGATGCCCATCCTTGAGAGCATGGATGAGTGGGGAAAAAATTATATGGAAACCGTTATAGAGCCTGAAATGAATAATTCCAGCCATATGGGTTAAAATCTTTTGTTGAAAAGGATAAAACCACCCTTATTATTCAGAATTTTCTAAAATAAATACGAATGATACGCTGCATTGAAGCGTCCATAGTATATTTTTAGTGACTATATGTTTTAAAAGTGCCTACTTTTTTTTTGAAAGTAACGGTTTTACAATGAATTCATGCTAGACAACCCCATTTAATGAAGGAGTGAAGTAGGTATGGAACTTCAATTAGCATTGGATCTTGTAAATATTTCAGAGGCAAAAGAAGTAGTGCAGGAGGTTCAAGAGTATATCGATATTGTAGAAATTGGAACTCCAGTTGTGATTAACGAAGGGCTAAAAGCAGTCAAAGAAATCAAGGAAGCCTTTCCGTCTTTAAAGGTATTAGCTGATTTGAAAATTATGGATGCAGGTGCTTATGAAGTAATGAAAGCTTCTGAAGCGGGGGCTAGTATTATTACCATTCTTGGCGCTACTGATGATTCGACTATAAAAGGCGCTGTAGAAGAGGCCAAAAAACAAGGAACACAAATTCTTGTTGATATGATTAATGTAAAAAACCTTGAACAACGTGCAAAAGAAGTCGATGCACTCGGTGTTGACTATATTTGTGTACACACAGGGTATGATCTTCAAGCTGAAGGAGAAACCCCGTTCGAGCAGCTTCAAACGATTAAACGAGTTGTGAAAAATGCCAAAACAGCGGTGGCAGGAGGCATTAAACTGAATACACTTCCTGAAGTTGTGCAGTCACAGCCTGATCTTGTGATTGTAGGCGGGGGCATTACAAGTGAAAAAGACAAAAGAAACGTTGCAGAAGAAATGAAAAAAGTAGTCAAACAAGCAACTTTGGTCTAAAAATAAGCAAAAGTATTTAAGCCTTCAAAATCAATTAATCGGTAAATGGTTTAAAAAGAAGATAGCTAAGTTATTTTAGCTATCTTCTTTCCGTCATTTTTAGTATAACCATTCATTGATAAGAGTCATTTTGACAGATAGATAGTTTCTTTAAAATTCGTTATTTGAAAGAAAAAGACGGCGGTTTTTCTGGGATTTTAAAGTTAAGAAAGCGTTACCCGAACATTAGAGGAAGAAAGTGCAAAAAAAATCTATGTCACACTTTTTAACAAAATACTTTTAAAATTATTAATATTAAAAATATAATTAACTATCGACAATATTTAACATCTTTAAACCAAAAAAGGAGGGAGATATGAAGTGATGGAACATAAGAGGATAGTAGTGATAGGAGCTGGAATTGTCGGGTGCAGCATTGCCTACTATTTAAGTAAAATGGGGCGAAGAAACATAACAGTGATTGAGCAAGGCCCTTTGTTTGAAACGGGAGGATCTACTTCTCACGCTCCGGGGCTTGTATTTCAGCTTAGCTTTTCAAAAATCCTGACAACACTAGCTTCTCAAACAGTTGAGATCTTTAAAGAGTTGAGTACAGATGAACAGCGCTCTTTTTACCCGGTCGGCAGTTTAGAAGTTGCCCGAACATCCGAGCGATTAGAAGACCTAAAGAGAAAGGCTGGTGTTGCCAGCTCATGGGGAATCGAAGCTTTTCTTCTTTCACCGCAGGAATGCGCGGAAAAAAATTCGCTGATTTGTCCTGATCGTATTTGCGGAGGTCTCTATGTTCCGTCAGACGGTATTGCCAAACCTTTGCATGCCGTTGATAAAATGACTCGTTTTTCTAAAGAGTGCGGAGTAGAATTTTACGGTCATACAGAAGTGACGAATATCGAAGTGACAAATGGTCAAGTAAAAGCAGTGTACACGAGCGCTGGAAAATTTGAAGCAGATGTAATCGTGTGCTGTGCCGGGTTTTGGGGACCTCGCATAGGAGAAATGGTCGGTGTAACGATTCCTCTTCAGCCAATGGCTCATCAATATGTGTTTACAAATGATTTACTTGAATTAAACGGAGAAACGGAAGAAGCCGCGACTCCTCTTATTCGAGATCAGGATAATGCAATTTATTTTCGTCAGGTAGAGAAAGGGCTTGGGATTGGATCATATCAGCATGAGCCGTTTCCAGTCGAACTCAGTGACATTACAAAATACGGAGAAACAAAAGAAATGCCTTCTGTTAAACCTTTTACACCAAAAGATTTTGAAAAACCGTGGGAAGATGCATTGGAATTAATTCCGGCATTAAAACAAGCAGGAATAAAAAAAGGAATGAACGGCATTTTTTCCTTCACACCTGATGGGATGCCGCTGCTTGGCGAATCACAAGCAGTAGGGGGATTTTGGGTAGCCGAAGCCATATGGGTAACGCACTCTGCAGGTGTCGCTAGGCAAATGGCTGAATGGATGATGAATGGTGCACCGACTGTGGATTTGGAGCTATGCGATATTAATCGTTTCGATACGTATGCATGCAGCCCTGTTTATTACAAACAGCGGTCTATTGAAGAGTATGAAGAGGTTTATAGCATTCACCATCCATTTATGCAGCGAAAAGTATCGCGAAACATGCGCGTAAGTCCATTTTATATGCGTCAGCAAGAACTAAAAGCGTATTTTAACGAAAAAGCAGGGTGGGAGCAGCCGCAGTGGTATGAAGCTAACTATCCGCTTATATCCACATATGAAAAGAGAATGGTAATAAGAAAGGGGTGGTCTGCTGAATATTGGTCACCGATTATCGAGGCTGAACAGTTGCATACTCGTCAGTACGCAGCGATTTACGATACAACGGCAGCAAAGAAAAGGTTGGAAATTAAAGGGAAAGGAGCTCTCGAGTTTTTACAGAAGCTAACGACAGGAAATATAGACATTACAGTAGGTCAAAGCATACGTACGTGTATATTGCATGAGCGAGGCGGCATAAAAGATCAAATAACGGTTATTCGCAAAAATATATCCACTTTCTTGATTGTTTGTACGGGAGCTGTAGAAGCAAGCTGGATTCAAAAACACGTGCCTCAAAACGGTCAAGTTGTTTTTCAAGATGTAACGTCAGGGACATGCAGTATAGCATTAATTGGTCCTAAAGCTACAGGAGTAATGAAGTCCGTGGTCCAACGCTCAGACCTTAGCAGCACTTGGATTGAAGGGCAAGCGAAAACCCTGTTTATTGAAAATAGTTCAGTTCTTGCTCTGCGTGATTCCTACGGGGGGATGGAGAGCTGGGAGTTGATTACGACTTCTGATCAAGGCCTGAATTTATGGGATTTATTAATTGAACAAGGACAGCCTTATCAGCTGATTGCTGCGGGAGACCGAGCTCTTGAAAACCTTCGAATTGAATCTTTTTCGTTAAAAAGCGGGAAAGACTTTTGGAGCGAGCATCATCCATATGAAGTTAACCTTCATGAAATGGTTGATTTAACAAAACCAGTTTTTATTGGAAAAGAAGCATTGCTTGATCGTCAGCGAAAAGATTCTGAAACAGTATTAGCGACGCTCATATTAGATGATCCTTCAGCGATAGTAATGGGATATGAACCGGTCTTTTACGGAGAAACAGTCCTCGGATTTGTGACAAGTGCCGGATATTCATACAGCTTAGGAAAAGGAATTGTACACACTTTATTATCTCAAGCTGTAAATGAAGAAATGGTTTTAGAAGTTGAATACTTTGGTCAGCGTTATAAAGCAACAATGATGACACACTCCCCAGCGGTAGTTTAATTGATCAATCGAAAGACAGGAGGAATGCAGATGTCAACACATTATGATGTCATTATTATCGGATTAGGAGCTATGGGGAGTACGGCTGCTTATCAGCTCGCCAAAAAAGGTCAGCGGGTATTGGGGTTAGAACAATACGGTCCCGCTCATGACCTAGGATCGAGTCACGGCGGTTCTAGAATCATTCGACAGTCGTATTTTGAAGACCCTGCTTACGTTCCATTATTGCTTCGCGCTTACGAATTATGGAATGAAATTGAAAGAGAAAGCGGTCAAGAAATTCTTACGGTTACCGGTGGACTTATGATGGGACCTCCTGATAGCTTGACGGTTTCTGGAAGCATCGAAAGCTCTAAACAGTGGAATCTTGCGTATGAGATTCTAGAAGCAAAGGATATTTACAAACGGTTTCCGGCGTTTACACCTTCACCTGCTACGGTTGCTCTATATGAAGAAAGAGCTGGATTCGTTAGGCCGGAAGCGAGCGTATATACTCACCTTCTTCAAGCAGAAAAGTACGGAGCTGAGCTTCATTTTTTTGAGGAAGTGGTGTCGTGGGAAGCTCATCCTTCTGGTGAAGGCGTGCGCGTTGTAACAGCTAATGGAATATATGAAGCTGGAAAAATCATTATTTCTGCAGGCGCTTGGGCACCCGATTTATTACGGGATTTAGGTGTTAGTTTACAAGTAGAGCGTCATGTGCAAATGTTTTTTGAACCAACACAAGGAATAGATGTTTTTTCAGTGGGAAAACAGCCGATTTATATTTGGGAAGCAGATGATTATGTACAGTTGTATGGTTTCCCTTCTTTTGGATTAAAGGCTGAAGGAGCAAAAGTGGCGTTTTTCCGAAAAGGAACAGCGTGTACGCCGGAAACGATTGATCGAAATATATATGAAGACGAAGTGAACATGATGCGGCACTATCTAGCTCAAGGTATTCCGCAGCTTAACGGTCGATTTTTACAAGGGAAAACGTGCATGTATACCAATACACCAGACGAACATTTTGTCATTTCACTGCATCCTGAATATCCTCAAGTAGCGATTGCAGCGGGATTTTCTGGACATGGTTTTAAGTTTGCAAGTGTAGTAGGAGAGATTTTAGCAGATTTAGTGATAGAGGGAAAAACCAACCACCCAATTGATTTGTTTACTCCGCAGCGATTTGCGGCGAATAAAATAGTATAAATCGTCGTCAGCTCTTACGAATGGTTCTATTTAAATGTTTCTAAAGAAGCGAAGGAGGAATAGTAGATGGTTATGGAACATGGTTTAGAGAATGATAATGGGAGACTTGAGCCCACGTTGAAAGGAGAGCTGTATACATCTTCGGACATTTTTAAGTTAGAAAAAGATCATATATTTTCTAAATCATGGAGTTTAGTTGCTTTTGAATACGAAATAGCAGAACCAGGACAATATATTACGACGAGAGTTGAAGGCGAAAATATTTTAATTACTAGAGGAAAAGATCACGTGCTGCGTGGATTCTTGAACGTATGTCGGCATCGAGGAGCTAAGCTGTGCAGCCAAGCATCCGGTAAAGCAGGTGTCATTCGCTGTCCATATCATTCGTGGAGCTATAGCTTAGATGGTGATTTGGTAGGTGTTCCTAACACAAGCCACTGTCGAGAAGAACTCGTGCATAACGAAAATTACGGGCTAACATCCGTTCACATTGAAGTGTGGCACGGCATGGTTTGGGTTAATTTATCAGACAATCCTATGTCTGTTGAATATCAGCTAGACACACAAATTTTTGATCGTTTTGGAGAACTTTATACGTTTGCTAGATATGAAATTCAAAACTTGAAATCCGCTCATCGTGAAGAATATGAAGTCGAGGCAAACTGGAAGCTTATTGTAGAAAATTTTCAAGAATGCTATCACTGTTCCTCTATTCACCCTGAACTTACGGCAACGCTGCCTGAGTTTCGTTCGGGAGTCGGCACTCAAAGTTCAGTGGGAGGCGGAGCTAAGTTTGGCAAGGAATTAGAAGCTTTTTCAATCAGCGGGAAAGGAAGCCGTCCTATGTTAAAAGGGCTGCTTCCTGAAGATGACCGCACGTATTTTGGCATTACCGTTCTGCCGCTTGTATTTATCAATTTAACACCGGATCACGTTATTATTCATCGTATTATTCCAATTAGTGCGAAAAAGTCTAAAGTGATTTGTGAATGGTTATTCGACCCAGAAGAAATGGCTAAGCCTGATTTTGACCCAAAAGATGCGGTGGAACTGTTTCACCGCGTAAATTTACAAGACTTTGAAGCGTGTGAGTGGTGTCAAGAAAATATGAGCTCAAAATCTTATAAAGAAGGAGGTATTTTAGTACCTATCGAACAGCACGTTTCTCATTTTTACAATTATGTATTGGAAGCAATCGGTATGAAGGTCGAATAGTAAGTAGAAGTGGTCTGACACGTTACCTTGAGGTGTCAGACCACCTCTAACAATCTACTTTAAAATAAGGGGGAAATAAATTGAGTACAAGCTCTAAACTAACAGAACCCATTATCCGCGTTACCGATGTTTCAAAAGTATTTGGTCGCCAAAAAGAACAGGCTCTTAAGCTACGAGAAGCTGGAGAAAGTAAATATGAAGTCGAACAAGCTACTAAGACAACCGTTGCTATTTACAATGCTCATTTCGAAGTGAAAAAGGGAGAAACCTTTGTGTTAATTGGATTATCAGGAAGCGGGAAATCTACTTTACTTCGATGCTTGAACGGGCTTATAGAACCGACAGAAGGGACGGTATATCTAGAAAACACAGATATTTCTCATATGCCAAAAAGACAGCTTCAGGAAGTCCGAAGAAATAAAATTGGGATGGTCTTTCAAAATGTGGGCCTCCTTCCAAACCGCACTGTGATTGACAACATTACATTCGGTCTAGAGATACAAGGTGTATCAGCAAACGAAAGAGAAAAGCGAGGGAAAAAGGCGCTCGAAATGGTGGGCTTAAATGGACAAGCATATAAAAGAATTTATGAATTATCAGGAGGTATGCAGCAGCGGGTTGGACTAGCGAGAGCTCTTGCTTCTGAACAGGAGATTTTGCTGATGGATGAGCCTTTTTCAGCTTTAGATCCTCTTATTCGAAGAGATATGCAAAAGCTATTTCTTGATATTCAGGGAGAAGTACAAAAAACAGTTATTTTTGTGACGCATGATTTGGATGAAGCATTAACTTTAGGCCACCGGGCTGCCGTGATGAAAGACGGGGAAATTGTACAGCTTGGAACCGCTGAAGATATTTTAAGACAGCCGGCAACTGATTATGTAAAGCTGCTTGTTCAAGACGTTAATTACGGCAAAATTCGCCTTGCTAAAGACGCGGTGGTTCCAGTAGAAACGGCTGCCTATGAGTATGAATCACCGCAAGTCGTATTAAGAAGAATGAGAACCAATCATTTATCTACTATTTTTGTTCTTGATAGTGCTGACCGCTTATTGGGCTTAATGAGCATTTATACGGTGATGGAGCTGATAGAAGCTTATAAGCATGATTTAAAAGGAGAAAAAATGATACAGCCGCATTGTGTTAATCCGAATATGTCTTTACAAGAAATGATTCCTTTATTTACAGACAGTCATTCGCCTGTAGTCATTGTTGATAATCATCATCGCCTACAAGGTATGATTTCTCCAAACACTCTTATTGCAAATCTCACTGAACGTACTGCAGTGACCGAGCAACAAGAAGTTAAGTCATATCAAATGGAGGTTCGATAAATATGATGGTAAATTCCGCCACGATTCCTCGTATCCCTTTAGATAAATGGGCAAACTCATTTGTTGATTACATGATTGATAGTTTTTCAGGTGTATTTACTGGAATCAACCAGATAATGACCAGCTTAATAAGCAGTCTCGAATGGGTATTGACCGCTTCTCCTCCGCTAGTAACGGTCGTTGTTTTTGCTCTATTAGCGCTATGGTTAACAGATTGGAAGATAGCTGTATTTACGTGTTTTGGTTTACTTCTTATTATTAGCTTGAATTTATGGGAAGCATCGATGCTGACCTTATCTCTCGTTTTAGCTTCTACTATTATCTCACTTCTATTTGGCGTTCCTTTAGGCATATTATCACACCGTTTTAACAAAGTTGGAGCAGTGATAAAGCCCATTCTTGATATTATGCAAACAATGCCTGCTTTTGTTTACTTAATTCCGTCCGTACTTTTATTTGGATTAGGGAATGTTACAGCTCTTATTGCTACTTTTATTTTCGCAATGCCGCCTGCCGTTCGTCTGACGCTGCTTGGACTTCAGCAAGTTCCCCAAACCACTTTAGAAGCGGCAGAAGCTTTTGGAGCGACGGAATGGCAAAAATTAATTAAAGTCCAGCTGCCGCTCGCTTTGCCTATGATTATGTCGGGTGTAAACCAGGTTATTATGCTATCTCTTTCGATGGTTGTTATTTCTTCAATGGTCGGTGCAGGGGGCTTGGGTGCTGAGGTATTAAGAAGCATCAGTATGTTGGATGTAGGCTTAGGATTTATCGGTGGGATTGCAGTTGTCATTATTGCCGTTATTTTAGATCGTCTGACGCACCTTTCTACTCAAAAAAGAGAAGGTATTCAATCAAGTAAATAAAATGAATAAAGGTGGGAGTATATGAAACAATCAAAAAAAATTTCTTTTATTATGCTAACAATCGTCATTATGCTGCTTGTCTCCGCATGTGGCAATAGCAATACGGCAAGCAGCACGACGACTAAAAAAGAAATTACAATTGGATACATACCATGGGACGAAGCCGTAGCTGTTACGTTTCTATGGAAGGAATTATTAGAGGAAAAAGGTTATAAAGTTAAAGCAGTTCAAAGCGACGTAGCTCCGCTTTTCTCAGGAGTTGCTCAAGGAAACATTGATTTATTTTTGGATGTATGGATGCCGACCACCCATAGTTCTTACATGAAAAGATTTGGAAAACAAGTTGACGTGCTCGGTACTTGGTATGATCAAGCAGATAGCGGACTGGCCGTTCCCGACTACGTAGACGCGCAGTCACTAGCTGATTTAAAAAATAAGAAAGATGAGTTTAACGGAAAGATTATTAGTATTGAAGCAGGATCTGGAATAAACGGTCTTACTAAAGATCATGCGATGCCAAGCTATGGGTTAACAGACTGGAATTTAGTAGAAAGCAGCACAGCCGCCATGTTATCGGAATTAGATAAAGCCATTGTTAATAAAGAACCCATTGTTGTTACGTTATGGCGCCCGCACTGGGCTTTTGAAAAGTATAATCTCAGATACTTAAAAGATCCCAAAAATACGATGAATCCAACTGGACCTGAAAAAATACAGTCGATTAGCAAAAAGACATTTAAAGAAGATTATCCAGAAGCAGCAAAGTGGCTGAAAGATTTTTCTATTAGTGCCGATCAACTAGCATCTTTAGAATCAGAAATTAACAGTGCAAAAGACGAAACAAAAGGTGTGAAAAACTGGATTTCTAAAAATAAAAAAGTGACGGAAAGCTGGGTAAAGTAATAAAAGGGCTGTCTCTTAGGCAAGTTATTGACTAAGAGACATTTTTTTGTGGTGATATACCTATTTTTGTATAAAGCTTATCTCTTTTATGGAAATGGGCATCCTACATTAAAAGGATGGTGAAAGGCAGTGGCAATCGATAGAATCTGTACAATTGGACCTGCTAGTAATAAAAAAGATGTACTAGAGAGACTGTTGGAAAAAGGAATGACAATTGCTCGGCTGAATTTATCTCATGGGTCGCATGAAAGTCATAAAACAATTATAGATACGTTAAGGTCTTTAAATTCCTCTATTCAAATTTTAGGAGATTTACAAGGTCCTAAAATTAGACTTGGAGTGACAAAGTCAAAAGAAGTAGTGTTAAAAGAAGGCGCATCGTTTATTTTATATACAGAGCAGATGTCAGGAAATGAAAAAGGAGCCAGCGTTGACTATAAGGATATCGTGAAGGATGTTCAAACAGGAAGCAAAATCTTAGTGAATGACGGTCAAGTAGAACTGGTTGTTGAAAGAGTAGAAGAAGATACACTTGTCACAAAGGTAAAAAAGGGCGGATCTATTTCGTCTCATAAACGAGTAAATTTGCCAGGTGCGCGCGTCCGTTTAACAGCCATTACTGACAAAGATAAAAAAGACATCGTATTCTTATTGAAAGAAAAAGTAGATTTTCTTGCTTGTTCGTTCGTAAGAACCCCTGAACATTTAAAAGACATTAAAGATTTTATCCATTTAAAACATCTAAATACACCAAAGCTGATTGCGAAAGTGGAAACAATGGAAGCTATAGAAAATTTCAAGAAAATATGTGAAGAAGGCGATGGAATTATGATTGCACGAGGAGATTTAGGAGTAGAGCTGCCTTATGAATGGATTCCTTTGCTCCAAAAAACATTAATCCATGAATGCAGGATGCAAAACAAGTATGTGATCACAGCGACACAAATGCTTCAATCAATGGTGAGCAGCGCAATTCCTACAAGGGCTGAGGTGACAGATGTGTTTCAGGCAGTACTTGATGGCACGAATGCAGTGATGCTTTCTGCTGAAACTGCTGCTGGAAAATATCCGATCGAAAGTATAGAAGCACTTTATAAAATATCGCATTTTGCTGAAACGCTTCAAAATAAAAATGTTGCGAGTCTCTCAGAGATTTTCGCAATGTTAAAGAGCTCGAGATAAAAAGTACAGCAAGTAGATATGTAAGTTTAAAAAATATATTTAAATTAAAAAAAGTGGCACCGTTTTCTACTATCCAAGTACAATTTGATTAATGAATGCTTTACGTTTCATATGTAAGTATTTATTTATACCTATGTTGTCATGATTTATGTGATTCCCCAAAGCATAAATTACTTTTCATTACCTTATTGTGTACAAAAATATTGTAAGATAGGCTCATGCTGTTAACAGCATGGGCCTATTTTTATAAACAGCTTGAAAATAGATATTTGCAAATTGGAAAATTAATCTTTCCCTCTTGTACAATAAATATTCTTCTGTACAAAAATAGAGTGTATAATAGGAATGTTGAATTGATAGGAAAAAGAGAGAAGCCCTATCAAGTAAAGGAAGATGGAGTGGAGAGTGTGTACTGAAAGTAAAATTGTCCAGCGGCAAAAATAAACATGTTTTTCGAATGCTTCTAGAAGAATATCTAGAATGAAAGTAGGAACATTATGGAAAAGAAAATGAGGTTTGGCATCAAATCCAAAATTATTAGTGGATATTTAATTGTTATTGTCTGTTTATTTATTGCATTTATTGTTTTAAACAGTCAAATTTCATCTTTGCAAAAAGAACGAAATTTTATCATTGATCATGATATTGAAGTGCATGATCTGACCAATCGAATTGAAAAACACCTGCTCGATATGGAAACCGGACAAAGAGGCTATATTATTACAGGAGAAGCGAGTTACTTAGAACCTTATAACAGCGCAGCATCAAGTTGGGAAAAAGATTATAATGCACTGTATCAGCTTCTAAATAATAATCCAAATCAGCAGGAGAAACTGGAGAAGATTAAAGGAAGTATTCAAGACTGGATTGAAGCTGCTGGTGAACCGACCATTGCATTAAAAAAAGAAAATAATACAAAAGAGCTTCAGCAATTTTTTGAGAAAGATCCTGGGCGCCAGTATATGGACGATATACGCAGCCAGTTTACTTCTTTTAGAAATGTAGAGAAAAAATCGACTGAAACAAGAGCAACAGAGTTAGACGAGAAAAATCAAAAAATTAAAATTGGACTTTACGGTTTGCTGTTATTTGTTACGCTTATTTCACTTGCTATCGCTATTGTTTTGTCCAATTCCATTGTGAATACGATTAAAGAAGTTACGCAAACGATCAAACGAATTACGGCTTCAAAAGGCGAGTTAAAAGGAAGAATTAAAGTTCGATCTAAGGATGAAATTAAAGATTTAGGGCTAGCCACGAACGCGTTGTTAGAAAATATTGAAGAGCGAAACTGGCTTCAAACGAACATTGCTCATGCTGTAACGATGTACCAAGGCATAGCATCTGTAGACAAGCTTGCGGAAAAATTTCTCTTTACGGTTTCAGAAATGACAGGAGCTTCTTTCGGAGCATTTTATGTTCGAGAGGAAAATGATAAAGGAAACCTATTCGTCAAACAAGCTGCTTTTGCAGATAGAAAAGGCGACGCGGGAAGAGAAAGCTTTTTGATAGGCGAAGGGCTTATTGGACAAGCTGCTTTAGAAAAAAGAACCCTTGTCATAAACGATGTACCTGACACGTACCAGCTCATTGCTTCAGGATTAGGAGACGTAAAACCTAAGAGTATTTTTATTGTACCCGTCTTGTTTGAAGATGAAGTAATTGCTGTTATCGAGCTGGCATCGCTGCACGAATTTACAGTTTTAGAGCAAGAACTTATTAGTCAAGTGATTGAAACGTTTGGTCTCACTATCAATGGTGTAATAAGACGTATGGAAATTGCCCGTCTATTAAAAGAATCTCAGGCGATGACAGAAGAGCTCCAGGCTCAGTCTGAAGAACTTCAAACACAATCAGAAGAACTGCAAATGCAGTCTGAAGAGCTGCGTATGATTAATGAACAGCTAGAAGAAAGAACAAAAGATGCAGAAGAAAAATCGTTTGAATTAGAGGCTGCAAAAGAAGATTTAGAAGAAAAAGCGCATCAGCTGGAATTGAATTCTCAATACAAATCTGAATTCCTTGCTAATATGTCGCACGAGCTTCGAACACCGCTTAACAGCATTCTTATTCTGTCTGAAATGCTTGAGGAAAACGCGGCTAAAACGCTATCTGAAGATGAAGAAGAATATGCTCGTATTATCCATTCTTCAGGAAAAGACTTGTTGGCATTAATCAACGACATCTTGGATTTATCAAAAGTAGAGTCTGGAAAACTAGATGTCTTGCTTGCTGAGATGAATATGAGTGAGCTCCCAGATCAAATTGAACGTAATTTCAGCCACGTTGCTGAACAGAAAAAAATACAATTGAAAATTAATAAAGCACAAGATGTACCGGACATCATTCACACAGATGAAAAGAGATTCCAGCAAATTGTGAAAAATCTTTTATCAAATGCATTTAAATTTACGGAATCTGGATCTGTCACAGTATCCATTCAACGAGTAGCTGACCATCGTCTTACAACAGCTATGCGTACAGTCGATACGGATTGCTGGCTAGAAATAGCTGTAGCTGATACGGGGATTGGGATACCAAAAGAAAAACATCAGCTTATCTTTGAAGCGTTTCAGCAGGCCGATGGAGCTACGGTTCGTAAGTACGGAGGAACGGGACTTGGCTTATCTATTTGCAGTGAGTTTGCAAAATTATTGGGCGGCTGGATTTCCCTAAGCAGTGGAGTAGGAAAAGGAAGTACGTTTACACTCTATCTTCCTAGTCTCTCTAACGGTCTTGTTGACTATGAAAAAGTGAATTTTGCATATGAAGAAGTAGCAGTATCTGTAGAAGAAGCTGAACCTGAAGCAGAAATAACTGAAATTGATCATCCTGTACAGCCAGTTGAACCTTCATTGCAAGATGATGAAAATGTGTTTCAAGGTAAGCGAGTGCTCATCGTAGATGATGACCAGCGCAATATCTTTGCCTTAAAAACTGCGCTAGCTAAACAAGGTATGACCATTATGACAGCTCATAATGGAATAGAGTGTCTTGAAATGATGGAGACAACTGAACCATTTGATCTCATTTTAATGGATATTATGATGCCGCAAATGGACGGATATGAAGCGATGCAGAAAATTAGAGGAGAGCTAAAGCTTGTTGATTTGCCTATTATTGCACTAACCGCTAAAGCGATGAAAAATGATCGTGAAAAATGCTTGGAAGCTGGAGCATCAGATTATATCAGCAAACCTTTAGATTTAAATCAGCTGTTCTCCGTTATGCGTGTATGGCTAGTAAATTAAGCGGGGTATGAAACATAAATGGATATGAAGCACCTAGATTTAAGTGAAGACTTAGTTATGAATAAAAAAACAGATTTAGAGATTGATTTACTGCTGACGGCTATTTATCGATTAACAGGATTCGATTTCAGACAGTACGCTAAATCTTCTATCTGTCGCCGAGTGTATAATCGAATGAAAATTGAACGTATTTCAACCGTGTCTCGATTGTTAGAAAAAGCGATTCACGAAGAAGAATTTATGAATCAGCTATTAAATGATTTTTCGATAAATGTAACAGAGATGTTTCGCGATCCAAGCTTTTTTAAAGCATTTCGCACAAAAGTGATTCCGGTATTAAAAAATTATCCGGAAATTCGCATTTGGCACGCTGGCTGTGCAACGGGCGAAGAGGTATTTTCTATGGCGATTCTTTTAGAAGAAGAAGGGTTAATGGATAAAACGGTCATTTACGCAACCGATATGAACGAAGATGTATTAGAAAAAGCAAAACAAGGTGCCTTTTCTTTACGTAAAATGAAGTCATATACAAAAAATTATATTCAAGCCGGTGGAAAGAACGCCTTCTCGGAATATTATCAGACGGACCATCACTATGCATATTTTCATCCGTCGCTGTTAAAAAATATTATCTTTGCTCAGCATAATTTAGTCACGGATCAGTCATTTAATGAATTTCACGTCATCATTTGCCGAAACGTCCTTATTTATTTTACAGCTCAGCTGCAAAATCAAGTGTATAATTTATTTTCAGAAAGCCTGTGTGCAAAAGGATTTCTTGGGCTTGGTGATAAAGAAACGCTTCGCTTTGCTGAAGGAGCAGCTTCTTATATCGAGTTTGCAGGGAACGAGCGCATTTATCAAAAGCAATAAAAAAAGACCTCATTTGTGAGGTCTCTTTTTATTGTGCTTGTGCTTGAATCATAAGCACGCACATGTCATCAGGCTGATTTAATTTTTGTTCTTCTGAAAAAATTTCATTCATAAATGCCTGCGGATTTGTCCATTTTTGTTCAGTAAGCTTTTGAAGACGAAGAGCAGATTCATTTTCGCAAGGGCCCATTGATTCAAGAGCTCCGTCTGTAAATAGCAAAATTTGCACATCGTTCTCAAAGCTGACAACTGATTTCTGAACGTCCATTTCTTCAAAAAACCCTACAGGGCAGCTTCCTCGTTGAAGAGGAACGAGCGTATGTTCATCCACTAACATATAACCTTCTGGGTGCCCGGCATTCACGTATTCTACTGTCTTAGCTTCCGTATCAATCACTAAATAAATAGCAGTGAAATAGTAAGGAATTTCATCTTTTTCGCTGTGCAATAATTCCATGTAGCGATTCAACTCTGTAATAACTTGCTCAGGGTCTATGAGAGACTTGATAGCTTCTCTGAGCACAGACGAAATAAACATACAAACAAGCGAGGCAGAGATGCCGTGCCCCATCATATCAAAAAGAATAATTCCGTACCGATGCTCGTCAATTTTGTGCCAATAGTACATATCACCCGCTAATTTAAAAGAAGGATAATATGAAACTTCCATTTGAATATCTTTCTCTCGTAAAGGGGGACTGAGTAAGTTTTGCTGTACGTGCGTAGCTAAATCTAACTCCGTTTGAATTTTCTTTTCATGTTCCGTGTGCCAGTCAATTTCTGCTTTAAGGCGTAAAGCTACCCGCATACGAGCCAGCAGTTCCACTTTATTGATCGGCTTTGTGACATAATCTGTTCCGCCGGCGTCTAGAGCTTCTACTAATTTGCTGCTGTCTTCTAGAGCTGTGACAAAGATAATTGGAATATGTTTCAAGCGTTCTACCTGTTGAATTCGCCTGCAGGCTTCGATTCCATCAATTTCGGGCATCATAATATCAAGTAAGATCAAATCGACCGAATTCGTTTTTGAGTTTTCATCGTCCAGGTTAAGATAGTCGAAAAGGGCATGGGCAGACGTAAGAGACACACAGTTATCGTAGCCAGCGCCTTTTAAAATTTTTTCAATCACAAATAGATTGACTTGATTGTCATCTACTAGAAGAATGGTCATGCTTTATTTCCCCTTATTATGTTTGAAGACTAATGATTGAGTATGTAGTTTTCAAGCATTTTTATACTTTTTCTGTTTTTCTATTTATCTATTATACAGAAAAGACAGCGTTTAGGGTATTTTTTAAGATTATTCTTTTCTGTTAAAAAAAGTAATTAGCCCCCAGAAAAGGAGATAAATTACTTTTTATAGCAGCTTGTATAACGCAAATATCCCGAAAGTCAGTACAACCGCTCCTGAAATACGATTTACCCAGATCAAGCTTTTATTCGTAAACTTCGACCGGGCAAGACTAATAGCAAAACTGAGCGAAAGCCACCAGCAGGCCGATCCTAAAAATACGCCTGCAACCATTGTCAAAGCAGAAGCAGCATCAAATGCTGATTTACTAATGCTTACACCAGAAAATACGCCAATAAAAAATAAGATCGTCATTGGATTCGTAACCGTTAAAAAAAGAACGGATGTATAAGAACGAAGCAAACCCCCTCCTTTAGCAGCGGCAGCGTGCTCTGCAGGTTGAGAACGAAAGGTTTGTACACCTAAATAACATAAAAATAATCCCCCAATCAGCTGAAGCCAAATCTTTTGGGATAGTAAAAAGGTTGTAATGAACGTTAGGCCAAACGCAGCGATGCATCCATAAAGAGCATCTGCTGTAGCTGCTCCCAGCCCGGATACAAATCCGTGTAATCGCCCTTTAGATAACGTGCGATTAATACATAAAATACCAATGGGACCGACGGGTGCAGCAACAGAAAAGCCGATCACTAACCCCTTTAGAAAATAAAGTAAGTTCATCTTTTACGTTGCTCCTATGAAGTTTTTCTTTAGTATAGTACAAAAGCAATCGTGAATGAAGCTCATTTTGAGAAAGTTGTTAACACATATTTTTAGTCTGTTCGGGTACATCATAATGGTGTTATAAAAAACATCACTAGTAAATTTATTTTAATCATTAAAAAGTTCAAAAACTAAATTATTTTACACAGAAAATTAAATGTAGTAAAATAATTCACTGTTACATATATAGAAAGATCTACCACTAAAAAGTAGTCATTCGTAATGAGATGAAGAGAGGTTAGTCATCATGAGTAATCTGTTTGCAAAAAAAGATGTTAACAAGCTGTTAGAGGAAAATGCAGCAAAAGAATCAACTAAGACACTAGGGTTATTTGATGTGATTTTGATGGGAGTAGGAGCAACTATTGGGACAGGAGTTCTGGTTATAGCAGGGCTAGTTGCCGCGAGGGATGCAGGGCCCTCGGTCTCCATTTCCTTTGTTATTTCTGCAGTAGCCTGTATTCTTGTTGCGCTGTGTTATGCAGAATTTGGTTCAGCTGTTCCAAGTTCAGGAGGCGCATATACATACATATATGTTTCACTAGGAAAATTTGTAGCGCATTTGATAGGGTGGTCCATCGTGGGATGCTATACGGTATCTTTAGCTTCTGTAGCGGGCGGATGGTCATCTTATGTGAATAATGTGCTTACTGAATTTGGTATTAGACTTCCTGAATCGTTCACGGACATACCAAGCGATGGAGGTATTATTAATCTTCCTGCAGTATTTATTGTACTGTGCATGTCGTTTTTATTAACAAGAGGGGTAAAAGAAAGTAAAAAAATAAATAACTTAATGGTTTTAATAAAGGTAGGTATTGTTCTTTTATTTGTAGCCGTCGGCGTCTTTTTTATTCATACAAATAACTGGCACCCATTTACCCCTTTTGGTGTGAAAGGAATCTTTGCAGGCGCAGCTTCCGTCTTTTTTGCTTATAACGGATTTGATGCCATTTCTACTTCGGCAGAAGAAGTGAAAAATCCGCAAAGAAACTTGCCGCTAGGCATTTTGATTGCACTAAGTGTTTGTGCAGTCATTTACGTAGTAATTGCATTAGTATTAACAGGAATGGTTTCTTATAAAGAGCTAAACGTAGGCGATGCGTTGTCATATGCGCTCAATAGTGTAGGACAAGAATGGGCAGCGCTCATTGTATCTATAGGAGCGGTTATTGGTATTATGGCCGTCGTATTTGCTTATTTGTTTGTCGTGCCTCGCATACTGATGTCAATGAGCCATGATGGATTATTGCCGTCTCTTTTTGCGAAAGTAAACCGAAAAAACAGCGAACCTGTCATATCCACATGGCTTGTCGGGGCGTTAGGTGCGATCGTAGCTGGTTTTGTTGATTTAAAACAGCTGGCGGATTTAGCGAATATGCTGGCGATTGTCACGTTTGCTGCCGTTTCATTTTCGATTTTGGCTCTGCGAAAAAGTCAGCCTAATTTAAAACGCGGTTTCAAAGTACCTTTTGTGCCATTCATTCCGATTATTGCTATTCTTTGCTGTATCTTTCTCATGTTCAACTTATCAATAAAAACGTGGATGTATTCAATCGGCTGGATGCTGATTGGCGTCTTTATTTACGCTGGATACGCCAGAAAGAACAAGAGCGCTTAACAAAAAGACTCTAAGCCAACGAGCTAGAGTCTTTTTTGTGTATATATTTCTCTTGAAAGTGATCTATGAACATAACGTAAAAATTAAAACTTTATTTGAGACATATGTCCTTTTTATTTTAGGAAGTGTTATTGTTTAATAAAAAGAAACCGTTATGATGGAGAGGAAAACATGAGGGAAATTACGAGTGAGAAACAGCTGATGGAGTATATAAATACTTATAAATTAGAGTCGGTTTTCAAGAAAGAGTTACTACCGCATTTGTCACTGTATGATGTCGAGGCAGGGGAACGTCTTTGTTCTCAAGGAGATGCGTCTCACTGTTTGTACATATTGATGAAAGGCAAGGTTAAAGTTTATACCATATCGCCCGAAGGCAAGACGCTTGTTCTTTCTTTTAAACAGCCCCTTGAAGTAATAGGCGATATTGAGTATGTACAAGGTGTTGAGATTATGAATACGGTTGAAGCCGTTTCACCTTTAGTTGTTATCGGTATACCATACAAACGATTAAAACAGCATGCGAGCAATGATCCACAGCTGCTGACGTTTTTACTGGAAATGCTCACAAAAAAGTTTTGCGCAAAATCGAACTCGCTAAGCTTTAATTTAATGTACCCAGTTGAAGTGCGGCTGGCTAGTTACTTGCTCTCTATTTTTTGTGAAGAATCGCATTTGGTTATGAATCAAAAAACAGAAAGCTTAAAAGATATAGCTAATTTAATCGGAACGACTTACCGGCATTTAAATCGTGTTCTTCAGAAATTTGTAGCGCAAGGAGTTATTGAAAAAAAGAAAGGCTCCATTATTCTCAAAGATAAGGAAAAACTGAGCTGTCTAGCAAACGACAATATATACGAGTAGAAAAAGTAATAGATTAGTTGAAGGGGAGAGAGAAGAATGAAAACATACCGAACGCTTCTATTTGACATTGATAATACGCTTTTAGATTTTAACGCAGCCGAAGAGCAGGCTTTACAGCTTCTTTTTGCTAACCACGATATTCCGCTGACTGAGGAAAGCAAAAAACGTTATAGTTTGATAAACCAGGGGTTATGGACAGCTTTTGAAGAAAATAAAATAAGCCGTGAGCAAGTTGTAAATACTCGCTTTTCTACTCTATGTAAAGAATATGGAATAGAGAAGGATGGAAAGCTACTTGAAGCAGAGTATCGAACGTATTTGAACAATGGCCATCAGCTAATTGACGGAGCAATTGAGTTAATTAAAAACCTGAGCAGTCACTATGAGTTATATGTTGTTACAAATGGCGTATCGGCTACACAATATAAGCGACTTCAAGATTCAGGTCTATATCCTTATTTTAAAGAAATATTTGTTTCAGAAGATACAGGTTTTCAAAAACCTATGAAGGAATATTTTGATTATGTTTTTTCACGTATAAAAGAGCTGTCCGTGCATGAAACATTGATTGTTGGGGATTCTTTGAGTGCAGACATTCAAGGCGGGCAGCTGGCGGGTATTGATACGTGCTGGTTTAATCCTCAGGGAAAAAAGAATGATACAAATTGGAATTCAACCTATGAAATAGGAAGACTTCAAGAGCTTTACGACCTGCTGAACGTAAATAATGAAGTAGCTTCGGTACAAGTGTAAAAGTGTATAAATGTTAGAAAATGCAAAAAGCGCTCAACCCTTTATTTAAATAAAAAGGGTTGAGCGCTTTTTCTATTTTATGGCTTTCAAAGGCTTAACATACTCTAGGGATATCGGTCTACGAATGTGATGGCTTAAAGTAATCAATACAAATTTAAACAGTTTTATCTGAAAAACAATAGGGTATTTTACCAATATCCCAGATAAAGTAAGTAACTAGGAGGTCGTAAAAGATGATTAATGGAAAAAGTTTATCTCGTTCAGGAAAGAGTTCATATAGAAGAGAAACAGCCGTTGGAAAAACAGGAATGGTAGCCAGCGCTCATCCAATTGCAACTGACGCCGGAGAACAGGTACTAAGAGCCGGAGGCAATGCAATTGATGCGGCAATAGCCGTTCAGTTTGGCCTCAATGTTGGAGAACCGATGATGACGGGTATTGGGGGCAGCGGCTTTTTTATGGTATACCACAATGAAAGTAAAACAACTAAAATTTTTGATGGGCATTCTCAGGCTCCTAAAGCAGCTTATCCTGAAATGTTTCTGGATAAAAATAAGGAAGTTATTCCGTTTAGAAAGCGTTCTACGCATGCGACGGCAATCGGGATCCCAGGGATTTTAAAGGCAATGGAAGCAGCTCGTAAAGAGTATGGAACAAAACCTCTTGCTGAATTAATTGAACCGGCTGCCAAGGCAGCAGAAGCAGGGGTGGAAACAAACTGGGTTCTTGGAGATATTTTAAAAACATATGCCTATCGACTAGGAGAACATGCTAAAGAGCTATATTCTCCGAACGGCAAGCCTATACAAGAAGGAGATATGATTAATAAAAAAGATCTTGCTAAAACATTTCGTATTCTTCAAAAAAAGGTGTTGAGTCTTTTTATGAAGGTGAAATTGCAGAAGCCATTATTTCAACGATAAAAGAGCACGGCGGTTTTATGGAACTGTCAGATTTGAAAGAATACCAGATTAAGATCGATGAGCCCGTGTGGGGAGATTATAAAGGATATCGAATTGCTTCTTCTAACATGCCTAGTGCAGGAGGGACTACCGTGCTGCAAATCTTAAAGCTATTAGAGGACTTCGATGTGGCTCAATACGGCGTAAAATCTTGGGAAAAATATTATTTGTTTGCAGAAGCTATGCGTATTGCATTTTCAGATAAAATTGCATTCTCTGGAGATCCAGCCTACAGTGACATTCCATTAAAAGGGCTTTTAAATGAAGAATATATAAAGGAACGTCAAAAATTAATTAATTGGAAGCATAAAAATGAGAAAGTTGATTTTGGCAACCCGTGGGATTATGAGAAAGGCCAAAAAGTGAACGTTGTGCGTCAGCCTTGTGAACCTGAACGTGAGCTTAGTGAAACAACTCACTTCACGGTAGTTGACCGCTGGGGCAATATTGTCGCTTGTACATCAACTGTGGAACATCCTTTTGGTACAGGAATTATGGTTAAAGACCATGGATTTTTACTCAACAACGAGCTTACTGATTTTGATGCTATTCCTGGAGGGCTAAATCAAGCGGATGCAGGAAAGCGTCCGGTTAGCTGTAAAAGTCCAACCATTGTTTTTAAAGACAACGAACCTGTACTCACTTTAGGGTCTCCAGGTGGACCAACCATTGTAGGTTCTGTGTTTCAAACGCTTATTAATGTCTTAGACTATGGAATGGATATAAAAGAAGCGATTGAAGAACCAAGAATTTTTAATAGTACAGGATCACTTATCGGTTGGGAAGCCGGAGTGGATATGAATGCCAAAGGAGAGCTAGAAGCCATGGGATTTAATTTTGGAGATGAGCCATTCCCAATCGGAAATGTCCAAGGTATTCAAATTGATAAAGAAAACGGCCGTTTATTTGGAGCAGCTGATTCCAGCCGTGAAGGAAAAGCAACCGGCTTAGACTCTTAATATTTAAAAAATGCATTCTACGCTCTCTCTTTTGTAAAACGGGAGAGCGTAGAATGCATTAAAAAAGATAAAAATGAGTAGGTAAAAAGAAGGAATATTTTTTTCTTAAAACATACTTTAGACCTTTATTATTATCATCCTAATCTCTAGAAAGAAAAAAGAATAGAACGTTTTCATGTCCGAATAATAAAAAAGAGTACTGGTTTTTCAAGAGATTGATGAAAACAGAATGGTCGGAAAGTATAAAAAAAGGAATAGCGCTTTCAATGCCAGAAAGATAGAGTATTTAATCGTGTAAAAAGTATAAAACGCAACAGCTGGAAATCGTGGTTTGGAATGTAAAGAAAACCGTACACTTTTTTTGGAAAAACGGTTACATAAAAAAGCCCCTTGTACGTAAACTTTGGTCCTAGTTACAGCTCAATAAAAAAGATGAAAATGAGAAATAGCTACATTTGGCATGTTTGACTTTCGTCATTTATCCAAGTAATCTTTTGGTTGAACGGAACCGGTTCTGTTTTCGATTTTTTGATAGCTAATTGAATTAATAAATTTATATTCTTTACTAACCCAAAAGGAGAAAACATATGAAAATGAAACGAGTTGCTAAGCATACAACTGCTGCTACATTGGCTGCAGCCCTACTAGTAGGCGGGGGATATCAAACATTTGCTAAAGGAAATGACAGCAAAGACTTTAATAATAGCTATGGAATTTCGCATATTACTCGCGATAATATGGTGAAAATTCCGCAGCAGCAAAACAGTGATCAGTTTAAAGTTCCTGCTTTTGATGAATCAACTATTAAAAACATTGCTTCCGCTAAGGGAAAAGATGCATCAGGAAATACAATTGACTTAGATGTATGGGACAGCTGGCCATTACAAAATGCTGACGGAACAGTGGCGACTTATCATGGATATCAAATTGTGTTTGCCCTAGCAGGTGATCCAAAAGATTCGAATGACACGTCTGTTTATCTTTTCTATAAAAAAGCTGGAGACAAATCTATTGACAGCTGGAAAAACGCTGGAAGAGTGTTTGAAGACAGCGATAAATTCGTTCCGAATGATCCGCATCTTAAAAATCAAACGCAAGAATGGTCTGGTTCTGCCACGTTAACAACAGATGGTAAAGTTCGTTTATTCTACACGGATTATTCAGGTAAACAATATGGAAAACAAACGTTAACGACAGCTCAAGTAAACATGTCTCAGCCAAACGATAATACGTTAAAAGTTGACGGAGTAGAAGATTACAAGTCAATCTTTGACGGTGACGGAAAGATTTATCAAACGGTTCAGCAGTTTATTGATGAAGGCGGTTATGACACAGGGGATAACCATACGCTAAGAGATCCTCATTACATAGAAGACAACGGACATAAGTACCTTGTTTTCGAAGCTAACACTGGAACAGAAGATGGCTACCAAGGTGAAGACTCTCTATATAACAGAGCATACTACGGAGGGAATAATCCTTTCTTCCAATCTGAAAAGAAAAAGCTTCTTGAAGGATCTAATAAAGAAAAAGCTTCTTTAGCAAACGGGGCTTTGGGCATTATTGAGTTAAATGATGACTATACGCTCAAAAAAGTAATGAAGCCGCTTATTACATCAAACACAGTTACAGACGAAATTGAACGTGCAAACATTTTCAAAAAAGATGGAAAATGGTACTTGTTCACCGATTCTCGCGGATCTAAAATGACGATTGATGGAATCGGACAAGATGATGTGTATATGCTAGGCTATGTTTCAAATACGTTAACAGGAAAATATAAGCCTTTAAATGATACAGGATTAGTTCTTCATATGGATTTAGATCCTAATGATAAAACATTTACGTATTCTCACTTTGCTGTACCGCAAACAAAAGGTAATAATGTCGTTATTACAAGCTACATGACAAATAGAGGCTTTTATGAAGACAACCACTCTACATTTGCACCAAGCTTCTTAGTAAATATTGACGGTTCAAAAACATCTGTTGTAAAAGATAGTGTTCTTGAGCAAGGTCAGTTAACAGTAGATGAAGACTGAGCACTTTGCAATAGCAACAAAAGAAAATGGTGATTGTAATCACCATTTTCTTTTGTTTTATTCGATGTAGACAAAAAAGAGAAAGGTGGGGTTTGTTTGAAGAAAAAAGGTGCTTATAAATGGATAACGCTTGCCGTTCTTTTAGTTGTAATAGCCGGACTCATTATAGCAGCCGTATCCAAAAAAGAGGATACAAAAGACCAAGGAAAAGAAAAAGAGAATAAAAGTGAATTCACTTATCGTCCAGTGTATCACTTTAGTACGCCTGATAAATGGAAAAATGATCCCCAAAAGCCCATTTATTTTGACGGGAAATATCATTACTATTACTTATACAATCATGATTATCCTAAAGGGAACGGGACGGAATGGCGACATGCAACGTCTAAAGATTTGGTTCATTGGAAAGATGAAGGAGTAGCTATTCCAAAGTATACAAATAAAAATGGCGATATATGGTCCGGATCCGTTGTAGAGGATAAAGATAACACAGCAGGCTTTGGTAAAGACGCAATTGTAGCGATTATGACCCAGCCTTCTGCCGATGGACAAAAGCAAGAACAGTATCTATGGTATAGTACCGATAGAGGAAAAACCTTTAAATCATATAGCAAAAATCCTATCATGCCTAATCCAGGCACCAAAGATTTTAGAGATCCCAAAGTCATATGGGATAATGAACATGACAAGTGGGCTCTCGTCATGTCAGAAGGTGAAAAAATCGGATTTTATGAATCTTCTAATCTAAAGGATTGGACGTATACGGGAGGATTTGTAACTAAAGATATTGGCATTACCGAATGTCCAGATCTTTTTCAAATGAAGGCAGATGACGGGACAGTTAAGTGGGTTCTCGGGACAAGTGCAAATGGAAAAGAAAGCGGAAAGCCAAACACCTATGCTTATTGGACAGGAAATTACGATGGAACAACATTCACTCCCGATATGATCGAGCCGCAATGGCTCGATCATGGCTTCGATTGGTACGGAGCAGTCACGTTTAAAGACGGTAAAAATAAAGGTTCCTTAGAAAAACGCTACGCTTTTGCATGGATGAACAACTGGGATTATCCAGATAAGACGCCAACGATGAAAGAAGAGTTTAACGGCTTCGATTCAGTAACCCGTGAAATTACGCTTTCAAAACAAGACGACGATCAGTACAGCCTGTTATCAAAGCCTGTCGAAGAATTAAATCAGCTAACTGATTCAACAAACTCTCTTGAACAAGTAGAAGTAAACGGAGAGAAAAAGTTAAAGATAAAAGGTGAAGCTTATCAGCTTGATACAGATATTTCATGGTCAGATGCAGAAAATGTAGGCTTACGACTTCGAGAGTCCGCAGATCAAAAGCGGCACATTGATGTGGGCATTTTTGCAAAAGATAACGTCTCATATGTGAACAGAAGCTATAGCAATCAGCCTGATCACAGCAAAAAGTATGTGGAAAGCCGTGATTACTTTGATGCAGGCAAGAAAAATGTTCATTTGAAGATATTGGTAGATAAAACAAGCATTGAAGTCTTTGTTGATGATGGAAAAACCGTTCATTCTAGCGAAGTGTTTCCGCGTCACAACGACCAAGGAATTACGCTTTTCTCTCAAGGAGGAAGGTCTCTGTTTAAAAATATAGAAATCAAACATTTTCGTTCCATTCAGTAATTTCCCTACTTTTAAAAAGAAGGAGTAGAATATCGTCTTATTGTGGTTTAGGACTAGGCAGAAAGGGTACATGTCTACTAACAGTAAATGAAAGGGTGTTTATTCAAATGGAAGAGAAAATGAGACAACTAATAGAGGGACTTAATACCGATTTAGCGGGTGAATATTCGGCGGTTATTCAGTACACTTACTATGCGTCTACAGTAACCGGTCTAGAATATCAAATTTTAAAACCTTTCTTTGAAGGAGAAATTCCTGACGAGCAAGGACACGCCCTTTATCTATCAGAAAAAATCAAAAACCTTGGCGGTGAGCCAACAACAAAGCCGGCTGAGGTGAAGCACGTTTCAAACGTGACGGAAATGCTTAAAGAAGCGAGCAAGGCTGAAAAAGAAACTATCCAGCGCTACGAAGAGCGTAAAAAACAAGCAGAAGAGTTAGGGTTAACAGAGCTTGTTGTAAAGCTTGAAGATATGATTGCAGATGAAACAAATCATATGGAAGAAATGGAACGTTTATTAAAAGATCCCCGATTAAGTTGATCATACAAAATACGTAAAAGCATCCCGTACCAGGTGTTACGGGGTGCTTTTTTTGCAATTTAAAAAGGAAATAAAACATCATGTACGCATGTTTCTATCAATGAGAGGAAAGTAATATTTTTGAAATTATCTATCGCTTTGAAAAAATTTATAGTAAAATAATTATTTGGCTGCATATGGCAGCAACTATATGCGGGGCATCACATACATATAAAGGCTAAAAGGGTATCCGTATATTGAAACCGCTTTTATCTTCTATAAGAAAAACCATGGTATGCCCGCAGTTGCAAGGAGAGAGAAAGATGAGGAAACGAATCATGACAGCGCTGCTGCTTGTCACTGTTTTAGCTGCAATGGAAGGAACCATTGTCAGTACGGCTGTTCCAAGAATTACAAGTGATTTGTCGGGCATTGAGCTAGTTAGCTGGGTATATGCCATTTATATGCTGACAACTGCTGTATCTACACCTATATACGGAAAGTTAGCGGATCTATTCGGCCGCAAAAAAGTTATGCTTGTTGGAATCATTATTTTCTTAATCGGATCGATACTTTGCGGACTTAGCTTTTCAATGCAGCAATTAATTGTCTATAGAGCTATCCAAGGGCTGGGCGCCGGGGTCGTTATGCCGCTTACAATGATTATTATTGGCGACTTGTATGAAGAAGCAAAAGAAAGAGCCAAAGCGCAAGGGTGGATTAGCGCAGTTTGGGGAGTTGCGGGAGTTCTCGGTCCTCTTCTTGGGGGATTCTTAGTGGATACGCTGTCTTGGCGCTATATTTTCTTTTTAAATATACCGTTTGGACTAATGGCTTTTTTTGTTCTTTTAGTAAACTATAAAGAAGAAGTGGTAAAAGAAAAACGCTATATCGATTATATTGGAGCGGTGACGTTTTCAGTGGGAACAATTGCGTTTTTATATGCGCTTTTAACTGGAAGTCAGCATCAAAACTGGGGAGATCCGACCATTATAGGGTTATTTGTTCTAGCTGTTCTAACATTCATTGGCTTTATTTATATAGAAAAGAAATCTCCCGAACCTCTTATCCCGCTTGAACTATTTTCCATTCGAAGTGTATCTGTTATAAACTTATTAACACTTCTTGTGGGATCAGTAGTTATTAGTATTACGGTCTACCTTCCAATTTGGAGTCAAGGAGTGCTGGGGAAAAGTGCAACCGCTGCTGGTTTTGTATTAATGCCTATGCCAGTATGCTGGACGATTGGTTCACTGCTTTCAGGGAATTTAGTAGGGCGTCTTAAAACGCACTCCATCCTTACGCTGGGCACGGCAATTGTAAGTACGGCTTGTTTTATGCTGTTTTTAGTTTCCACCCACTCACCCGTATTTTTAATTTATGTAGCCGTTGGGGTCCTTGGGTTAGGAATGGGTATTATTACGCCTATTTTTATGCTAGTTATTCAATCAGCGGTCCCAGCTAGCAAAAGAGGGGTAGCGGTGGCTCTTAATACGTTTACAAATACATTTAGTCAAACACTAGGTTCCGCAGTGTTTGGTACAATCTTCAACTTAGTAACGCTGTCGCAAGCAAAGAAATTAGGGCAAGAAAATTTGAATGCTTCGTTTGAGACAGGCGGGGTACCAGCAGAAGAACTGTCAAAGCTGCATGAAATTCTTGCATCAGGTGTTCACATTATTTACAGTGGAACATTTTTAGCTGCTTTACTAAGCTTTGCTGTCTCATGCTTATTAGTAAAAAACGGACATAAAAAAATAAAGAACATATCTATGCAAAAGTAACAGAAGAGGCTGGGACAAAAGTATTTTAGTTGAAGGACAATCCGAACGAGTTTGATTAAGAATCAAACTCGTTCGGATTTTTTCATTGGTATGGTGAATGTAGGTTTCATGTATGTAGTTGCTTTTAGCTGTTGATTGGAGGGAAAGGCGAAGACTCCTGAGGGAAAAGCGGAATAGGCGAGACCCCGCAGAAAGCGAAGTCTTGCACGGAAATCAACAGCGGTGGAACAAGCGATCCATACTAGCTTATTTATCCAATTTGTTCGTCTTTAGATTCGGATGATTTAATTATGTCTAAGTCCTTTTTTTAAAAGAATTATCAAAGAGAGAAAAGAAAAAAGATATTGTCTAATAACGTTCCGGAAAGCTCGTTAACAGAAGGAAGAATTTTTATCCGTACTGAAACTTTTGTCTTTTTTTGTTTTTTTAGTATGGACATTTACCTGGTTGTTTATTATTATAAATTCTATAAGTATGGAATTTTAAGCGCTTTCAAAAGAAACATTTGTCTTTCTCAGGAATACACTTGGTTTTTAACTCATATACTATAAGTGCTTAGATTAATCTTTTAATGGGGAAAAGAGAAGTTTATAAGAAGCGTTGAACGATAATGAGGAGGTATGGAAGATGACAAGCAGACGTTTAAAAGAATTCTTGAATAATAATTTAGAAGATTTAAAAGATAAAGGGCTATACAACGTTATTAATCCGGTAGAGGGACCAAACGGACCTGTTATTCAAATTGACGGAAAACAATTAATTAATTTATCTTCGAACAACTATTTGGGGCTTGCTACAGACGAAAGGCTTATTAACGCGTGCAACGAAGCCACTGAAAAATATGGAGTGGGAGCTGGAGCTGTCCGAACGATTAATGGAACTCTAGATATTCATATTAAGCTAGAGGAAAAGCTTGCGGCGTTTAAGCATACAGAAGCAGCTATAGCTTACCAGTCTGGCTTTAACTGCAATATGGCAGCCATCTCCGCGGTTATGGATAAACATGATGCGATTTTATCAGATGAGCTGAATCACGCTTCAATTATTGACGGATGCCGGCTATCAAAAGCAAAAATTATTCCTTTTAAGCATTCGGATATGGAAGATCTTCGTGCAAAAGCAGGCGAAGCACAAAAGTCCGGTGCCTATAATAAAATAATGGTAATTACCGACGGTGTATTCTCAATGGATGGAGACATTGCTAAGCTTCCGGAAATTGTAGAAATCGCAGAGGAATTTGACTTGATCACATACGTAGATGATGCTCACGGGTCGGGTGTATTAGGTAACGGCATGGGCACAGTCAAACATTTTGGCTTATCTGAAAAAGTAGACTTCCAGATTGGAACATTGTCAAAAGCGATTGGAGCTGTAGGTGGGTACGTAGCCGGAAAAAAAGATTTAATCGACTGGTTAAAAGTAAGAAGCCGTCCGTTTTTGTTTTCGACTGCTATTACACCAGGCACGGCTGCTGCCTGTATTAAAGCAATTGAAATCCTAAGTACAAGTACAGAGCTACAGCAGCAAATGTGGGAAAACAGTCATTATTTAAAGCAAGGATTAAAAGAACTAGGCTTTAACATTGGAGAAAGTGAAACGCCTATCACTCCATGCATCATAGGAGATGAAAACCAAACGCAGATTTTTAGTGAGAAATTAATAGAAGAAGGGGTATACGCTAAATCAATTGTTTTCCCAACAGTTCCAAGAGGGACAGGACGCGTTCGCAATATGCCGACGGCTGCCCATACAAAAGAAATGTTAGATGAAGCACTTCGTATCTACAAAAAAGTAGGCAAGGAAATGAAATTAATCTAAATGTTTGATCTAGGCAGTACACGAGGAGGATATTGAGATGAAAAAAGTATTAATAACAGGTTCTCTAGGACAAATCGGTTCTGAATTAACGGCGAAAATGAGAGAGATGTATGGTTCAGAAAATATTATTGCCACCGATATTCGCAAAACGACGAGCGATGTCGTGACTTCAGGTCCATTCGAGATTTTAGATGTTACAGATCAGGCTGCGTTATTTACGATCGCTAAAAAGCATAAAGTTGATACGATTATTCACTTGGCTGCGCTGTTATCAGCGACGGCCGAGCAAAAACCGCTTCTAGCTTGGAATCTAAATATGGGCGGATTAGTAAACTCGCTCGAAGTAGCGCGCGAGCTTCAGTGTCAATTTTTTACTCCAAGTTCAATTGGCGCATTTGGTCCAACGACTCCAAAAGACTGGACGCCGCAGGATACCATTCAACGTCCTACCACGATGTATGGTGTTAATAAAGTAGCGGGTGAATTACTTTGCGATTACTACCACCATAAATTCGGAGTAGATACACGAGGGCTGCGTTTTCCAGGCTTAATTTCATATGTAACGCCTCCAGGTGGAGGAACAACGGACTACGCTGTTGAAATTTATTATGAAGCCGTTAAGCATAAGCGATATACGTCCTATATTGACAAAGGAACATATATGGATATGATGTATATGCCTGATGCATTAAATGCTGTTATCCAACTAATGGAAGCAGACGGTTCTAAGCTGAAGCACCGAAATTCATTTAACGTTTCTGCCATGAGCTTTGATCCAGAACAAATGGCGACTGAAATCAGAAAAACGATTCCGGAATTTGTTCTGGATTACCAAGTAGATCCTGTTCGACAAGCAATTGCTGAAAGCTGGCCTAACCATATAGATTCCAGCTGTGCGATAGAAGAGTGGGGATTTAAAGCAGAATATAACCTAGAAAAAATGACGAGAGAGATGCTGGGAAAGTTAAAAGTTGAATCACAGCTTGTCTTAACGTAAGTAGAGAAAATGATTTCTTCCTTGAAATTAAAGTAAGCGCTTACTAAAAGGTAGGTTACTTGTTTATGCAAATTCTACTTCGTAACAGTGGTGGACAGTACACATAGATCTCCTTACCCTTTAAGTGAGCGCTCGTTCGTTGAATAATCAGCACCCTTTTAGGTACCGTCTGTTAAAATAATAAGGGAATAGAAGGGAGGGAATGACAGTTGAGCAATAAATTTCAACAAGTTAACGATTTTTCAATGGGGAGATTAACATCTTTACTCGTTCTTTTACATAATACGGAACTAGTTGAAGGTATTGAAAAGGAAATTAATGAAAGAGGATATAGCTACACAGTAGGAAAAGTAGGAGCAATGGAACTGTCTAAAGTCGTGGCGGCAATTGAAACGAGTGCCAAAACAAATAAAATTATTAATGCCCAGTCGTATCGGGAAGTTCATGCTCTTTATCATGCTATACTTGAAGCGATTCAAGGAGTTAGTCGAGGAACGCTGCAGCTGGGTGATATTTTACGGACGGTAGGACTCACATTTTCAATCGTGCGCGGAAAAATTGAGTTTTCAGGATCAAGCGACGAATGGATTAGCGTTTGTGTGTATGGAACGATAGGTGCGCCTAAAAAAGGCTTTGAACATGATACATTAGGCTTTGGTTTTAACCATATTTAAAAAATAATGAACAAAATAGTATGAATGTAAAAAGTGAGAGATCTACATAGCTGCTTTAAAGAAGATATTTTTCTTATTGAAAGGTTCTGTGCGGCGTGTTAACATTAGGATTAATATAATAACTGCCTTTAAGACGGTCCAGAGAGGCCGAAAAGGACGGATCACTTATTTACTGCTTCTATGCCTATCTGTGCCCTTTTGCCCTCTGCGACAAAAGGGCTTTTATGTGTTACTTACCTCTTTTAAACGAAGTCCAGAGAGGCTTCAAAAGAGAATGGAGATATGTTATTTATCCATTCCTTCAAAAAAGAAAGAGCGTTGATACAGAAAGAATACACTGGAGGGTGGAACAACATGAATTATCGTAACAAGACAGTTGTAGCATCAGTAGCAGGTTTGACGTTAGAAGGGATGGACATCATGTTTATCTCGTTTGCTATGTCAATGATTATTGCTGAATTTCACATTGATTTAGCAACAGGTGGACTTATTTCTTCTATTACGAATATAGGAATGCTGATAGGTGGAGTCATCTTCGGAATTTTAGCAGATAAATTTGGAAGAGTGCGGGTTTTTACCTACACGGTTCTTCTATTTGCAGTCGGAACGGCATTGACAGGTTTTGCAGCAAATGTTGAACAAGTGTATGCTTCACGATTTATTGCCGGAATTGGGGCTGGAGGAGAGTACGGGATCGGTATGGCTCTTGTAGCAGAAGCGTGGCCGAAACATAAGCAGGGACGAGCTTCATCCTATGTTAGTATTGGCGCACAATTTGGAGTGATCCTTGCGGCGCTTTTAAGTTCTCTGATCCTGCCGATTTTCGGATGGAGAGCGCTGTTTTTTGTCGGAATTATCCCCGTCATTTTTGCTTTTCTCGTACGAAAAAATTTAAATGAATCTCCTGAGTGGCTAAAAGCTCAAAAAGAGAAAACAGCCGTTGTTAAAAATACTGGCAAGCTTCGTCAATTATTTGATACGCCTAGGACGGCGATGACGACTATTTCGCTGGCAGTGATGGCTACAGTTCAAATTGCAGGCTATAACGGACTCATGATATGGCTTCCGTCTATGCTTCAGCAATCACAAGGCCTCTCTGTTTCAAGTTCAGCTCTTTGGACAATCAGTACAGCCGTTGGAATGATTGTAGGCATGCTAACATTTGGTCAATTTATGGATCGTTTTGGATCGAAACGTACTTTTGGAATCTTTCTTCTCGCTTCAGCTTGTGCGGTATTTTTATACTCTTATGCCGAAGGAAGTGCAGGACTACTTATAGGAGGAGCTGTGGTCGGATTTTTTTCAAACGGAATGTTCGCAGGATACGGAGCATTGATAAGCAGCCACTATTCAGTAGAGGTTCGCAGTACTGCAACGAACACCATTTTTAACTTTGGGCGGGCGTTGGGTGGATTATCACCAATTCTTGTCGGATATCTTTTGCAAAGCTATGATATGACGGTAGCGATGACGTACTTGGCAGGGCTGTACTGTATTTCGTTTGTTTTTATGGTGAGTCTTAAAAAAACGGAAGAAAAGAAAGCGAAACAAATGAAAGCTTAATCTGTTCTTTAAAATGAAACATAGATTCTATGTTTTTCTGCAAAAAACCGCCCTTACTCAAAAGGGCGGTTTTTTGATTATATAAAAAATAAGACGAGATATTATATGATTGTTTCTTTTACAGGTGCTTCATTAACTTCTACTGACGTTGCTGCAGGCGTTTTACTTCTTATAAACATCGAAGCACCTAGTCCGATTACTAGCACAAATGCTAATGATTCAAAGGCAAGTCGGAAGTGTCCGGTGCTAATTAAATAAACGGCTAGAACAGGACCCGAGCTTGTGCCTAAAAATAAAATAAAAGCATTAAAGGATACGGCACTTCCTCTAGACGCACCGCCCAATTGATTAATCAGTGAAATCGTAATAGGCGTTACAATAGCAATTCCTGCTACAAAAATGACGCTGCTGATCACCATTAATACTACGCTTGGGCTCAGTCCCAGTCCAATCAGTCCTATGATGGCAATCACGAGCCCGCCTCGAAGAATAAATTCAGTCCCCATTTTCCTAGCAAATCGTCCTGTAAACGGTGATAAAAGCATCCCAACAATGCCTACAGCACGGACAAGAAGAATTTGTTGATCTGTTAAGCCCCACTCTGGAGAAGATAAATAGCTTCCTAGAAGTGTATACATGCCAACAAGTGTTAATAAGAGTGTAAATGTAATAAAAAAAATAAAATTTAACTGTTTTTGCTTAAAGAGATTTTGCATTTGTTTAAATTTCAGCCATACGCTTTCCTTTGCCCGAGGAAGGTTATCTTTTGGAAGAAATAGAATGACCAATACGCTAGAAACAAGATAGAGCCCGCCAAGCATTGAAAAAATAGCATGCCATCCGAATAATCGGTTGATAACGCCGCTAAATACTTGCCCTGCCACGCTTGCCATTAGCAAGCCAGAGCTGATAAATCCAAGAGCTGTTACTCGTTTATGTGCAGGAAACATCTCAGCGGCATATACAAACGAAATCGGAGCAAAGGCTGCTGCAATAATTCCTTGAAGAGCTCTAAGGAAGATTAATCCGCTAAAATTAGGAACGAAGCTGATAAGAAGCGTCACGATGGTTAGCAAACTAATGCTACAGACAAGGAAAATCTTGCGTCCGTGTTTATCAGAAAATGGACCGTAAATTAAGCACCCCAGCGCATAGCATAGAGAAAAGGCGCTGCCAATCCACGTAGCTTGATTTGTTGAGATATTAAAATACGTTGTAAACATTCCGGTAAGTGGAATCGTAACGTACATACTCGATAGGATAGCTAATCCGCACCAAAATAAAATAAGTGTAATAAATGCATAGTTTTTATGATGACTCAGTTTTTCCATGATGTCTTTTCCTACCTTCTTTCATCACTAGAGCACAAAATACTGGTGATGATATGATCGACTAAATGTGTAATAAAACGTTCGTCTGGTTCTTGGTTGTATATCAGAATGCGAAAATAAATAGGGCCAAGAAGCATATCTAAAATAATATCAGTGTTGAGATCCGGTTTGATCTCTTTTCTTTTAATAGCTGCTTCTAAAAATAAGGTTGCATCTCTTCTTCGAAGTGTAAGGAAGGACGTGTGAAAAGATTTGGAAATTTCTTCGTTTTCTACAATGATAGCGAGCATCGAGCGCCCAATTTTGGAACTGAAAACAGAAGCAAGGTTTGTTAGCTGACGCTGAAAATTTGAGCGTACGGAATCTTCTATGTCAAATTGGAAGCTTGAAGCCGTATACATAAGAAAAGCATCAAGAACTAAATGTGCTTTTGTATCCCACCATCTGTATATGGTTGTTTTGCCGGCTCCTGCGTGGGCCGCGATGGCTTCAATTGTAAGAGAAGGATAACTTGTATTTTCTAACACCTGTAGAGTTGACTCTAAAATTTTCTCTTTATTTCTAGGTTGCTTGGCAGACTTTTTTTCTTTCATTCTTGAACTCCTATCTTTATTTAAAAAACGATACGTATCGTATCGAATTATATAGAGTATAGTATTCTTTTTTAAGACTTTGTTTCCTTCGAAATTCCTCTTCGTTGCAGAAATCGGTCCTTTTTGCATGTAATAAAAGAATATCTGCACTATCTATAAAAATATTTATCGATAAGCACATATTTTCTAATTTGTATTATAAAGATTCCTCTCTTCCAATATGGTGTGTAAGGCGGAAACAGAAAATACTATCTTTGTTTACAGGAGGACGTTATTATGTCTAAACATATATTAATGGTCGTAACAACGGTTGACAAAATGAAAGAAAATCATCTAACAGGCCTTTGGCTTTCAGAATTTAGTGAAGCGTACGTAGAGTTCGAAAAAGCTGGGTTTGCTATTGCTGTAGCAAGCCCTCTAGGAGGAAAAGCACCGGTGGATGCTCGCAGCCTTGAAGGAGAGACTTCTCAAGAAATCTTAAATACAGCTAAGCACCTAGAGAATACGCTAAAACTTGATACCCTTACTGAAAGTGCTAAATTCGAGGCGATTTTCTTACCAAGCGGTCACGGCACAATGTTTGACCTGCCAGATAATCAAACGCTTCAAGCTTTAATCCGTGAAGTATACGAAGGGGACAAAGTAGTAGCAGCTGTGTGTCATGGACCTGCAGGCTTAGTAAGTGTTACATTATCAGATGGAAAGCCGTTGGTCGAAGGAAAAGATGTCGCTGCTTTTACAGATGATGAAGAGCGTGAAACAACATTAGACCAATTCATGCCGTTCCTTTTGGAAAAACGTCTGCGTGAACTTGGTGCAAATGTAGTAACTGCTCCAAACTGGACGGATAATGTACAGAGGAGTGGAAACTTGATAACAGGTCAAAACCCTCAGTCAACAATCAGTGTAGCAAAAGAAGTCGTTAACCAACTATTAAATTAACATGTAAAAAAGCCTGTATGCTAATAAGCCTACAGGCTTTTTATCAACAGCATCAAGAAAAGCCGCTTTTGGTAGCCCGTATGTTTTATTGTATCGGACTGGAGAAATCAATCATAATAAAAAAATATGATTGTCAGTGTAATGAATAAAAAAAGAGGGAAACTCTTTTATGGAAAATATTTTTTAAAGAAATGAGGAAAAACGATGTCAGAAATTATTATTAACGCCATTTTGCAAGCCAAGCCAGGAAAAGAAGAAGAACTTCGATCAGAGTTAGTAAAAGTGGTTGAACCGTCAAAAGGAGAAAATGGATGTATTCAATACACTCTCCATCAAGACACGGACAAAACTGGCACGTTTGTTTTTTATGAGAAATGGAAAAGCAAAGAAGATGTTGAAGCTCATCTTGAAACACCTCACTATAAGCAATACAGACAGCAAACTGAACCATTAATTGAAAGCAGAGTGGTACATCGTTTACAAGAAGTACGTTAATGCATACACACCGTTCGTATACGAACGGTGTTTTTTTATATACAGAGTTAAAAAGTTGCAGAGGAAAAATAGTTTTAGCTATGAAAGAGTGATTGAAAAAAAGATAAGAGGCAGTGAAAGAAGCAAAAAATAAAATAAGTGGTGTTTGAGAAGCAGACAGGCGGGTAGACAAAAACTAGATAACATAGTTCAGCAATTAACAAACTAAAAGGAGAGATCAAATCAATGCGTACAAATTTAAAACACTTTATTAACGGAGAATGGGTTGAATCAACAGGAAATGAAACGGCAGATGTGATCAATCCTGCTACTGAAAAATCAATCGGTAAAATTAGCTTAGGTACAAAAGAAGATTTAGATAAAGCCGTAGCAGCTGCTAAAGCAGCTCTTCCAACATTTTCAAGAACAACAAAAGAAGAGCGAATTAAAATGCTTCGCAATATTGCAAAAGGGTATGAAAAACGTAAACAGGAGCTTATTGAAGTTATGACTGAAGAGCTTGGCGCTCCTTTAAAGATTTCGGAAGAAGTTCACTATGAAATGGGACTTAGCCACTTTAAAGAAGCAGCTAATGCACTTGAAGATTACACATTTGAAAAAGATCATGGAAGCTACAAGGTCGTGAAAGAGTCTATTGGAGTAAGCGGACTTATTACACCATGGAACTTCCCAACAAATCAGACGTCTACTAAAATTGCAGGAGCTATCGCAGCAGGAAGTCCAATGGTATTAAAACCATCAGAACTTACACCGTATGCAGCGATGATATTAGCGGAGATTATTGATGAAGCTGGTGTACCAAAAGGTGCCTTTAACCTTGTAAACGGAACGGGAAGCACAATCGGTGACGGTATTAGTTCTCACCCGGACATTGATTTTGTATCATTTACAGGATCAGGTGCTGTAGGCGAGAAAATTATGCAAAATGCGGCTAAAACAATCAAAAAAGTAGCGCTTGAGCTAGGCGGGAAATCACCGCTAGTTGTATTAGAGGATGCGGATGTAGAAGAAGCGGCTAAAATAGCAGTTTCACACATTGCAATGAATACAGGGCAAGTATGTACGGCAGCAACGCGCATTATCATTCCTGCCTCTATGAAAGAAAAATTTGAAGAAGCAGTGAAGAAGGTTCTACCATCATTCCCAGTTGGTGATCCATTAAATAAAGACAACGTAACTGGACCGCTTGTAGCGGAAAAACAGTGGGATCGCGTACAGGATTATATTAAAAAAGGAATGGACGAAGGTGCAAAACTTCTTACTGGCGGAACGGGCAAACCAGACGGCTTAGAGACAGGATACTTTGTTAAACCGACAGTCTTTACTGACGTTTCAAATGATATGGTTATTGCACAAGAAGAAATCTTTGGACCTGTAACAACTATTATTACGTATGATGATCTAGAGCAAGCTCTTGAGATTGCAAACGATACGGTTTATGGACTTGCAGGCTATGCGGTCGGAAAAGACCAAGAAACACTTGACTATGTTGCTAAAAATATTAGAGCTGGTCAAATCATCGTCAACGATGCCGAGCAAGACAGAGCTGCACCGTTCGGTGGATTCAAACAATCTGGTATTGGACGCGAGTGGGGAGCATTTGGTATCGAAGAATATTTAGAGCCAAAAGCGATTATGGGCGTCAAAGTTCCAGCAAAAGTATAATTGATGTTAAAAAAAGAAAGGAGTTTTTCTCCTTTCTTTTTTTATGGATCCATAAAATAGAGCCATTTAAAAAAAGAATAACGAAAGCAAAGGTGGATAGCATAAACGTGTATCACGCATATGAAGTGAGACGATAAAGGAGGGAATTATAAAGTGAATAGGGATATGCACGGAAGTTCATCAACAGAAAGTTTTATTCCCATGAGCTCTATAGCCAATGGAAAAGGAGTCGAAGTGACGCCGGATATCTACAGCTATACTACACAGATTGTTAACGTATGTTTTATAGGAAACCCAGCCAAAGACGATCGCTTTGTCCTTGTTGATGCAGGAATGCCTAACTCGGCTTCTATGATTATCAAAGAGGCAGAGGAAAGGTTTGGAGAAGGGAAAAAACCAAAAGCCATTATTCTTACACATGCACATTTTGATCATATTGGAGCTATTATTGAACTAGTGGAGAAGTGGCAAATACCGGTATATGCACATACACTTGAACTTCCATATGTGACGGGTAAAAAAAATTATCCCACACCAGATGGCACAGTGGAAGGCGGGCTTGTAGCAAAGCTTTCTCCACTATTTCCAACGGAAGCCATTGATTTAGGCTCTCATGTGCAAGTTTTGCCAGCCGACGGCTCTGTACCTCATATGCCAGAGTGGGAATGGATTCATACCCCTGGTCATTCGCCAGGACATATTTCTCTTTTTAGAAAGCAAGACCTTGCGCTTATCGCGGGAGATGCTTTTGTTACCACTAAGCAAGAATATTTGCTGGATGTATTGGAGCAAGAATTGGAAATTAGCGGTCCTCCTCGTTATTTAACTACCGACTGGGCGTCTGCAAAAAAATCCGTTGAACTGCTTCAGTCACTGCATCCATCTGTAGCGGTGACAGGACATGGAAAACCAGTTTCTGGCGAATGGCTTTCAACCAATTTATCAAAGCTTGTTAAAAACTTCGATACAATTGCTCGTCCCGATTACGGAAAATATGTATAAGAATATATAAGAATAAAGAAATGATTTTAATCTTTACGCATGATCTTAAAAGCTGCGGGTGAAGATCAAAAGCTCTAAGAACTCAGTGAGTTCTTAGAGCTTTTTTAGTTTTTTCGTATAAAAGTAAAAAAACAGTTGTTATTACCCTCATTAAAAATTTTGTTGAATAGCCTGCTGTGCTTCGCGTAAATGTCTTAAGTGTTCTTCCATTCGCTTTAATTCTTTATCACCAGACGCCTGTTCTTTTTGTTCATTAATTTGTTGCTGAACCATATTCAAATGCATTTGAGCTTTTTGAAAATTGGCTGCATCCAAATTCATCTGCCCTTGATAAACAGCCTGTTCAGCTAATTGTAATGCTTCTTTAATATGAGTGTATGAATTCATGCTTCTCATCCTTCTGTATAGTATTTACAGTTAACATGCGCTGGTTTTTCGTAGCTATACAAAAGGATTTAGAAATAAAATAAAAATTACGTAGTACAAGCTAAGTCGGCTGCATACATTTATCATAATTAAATTTATGAAATCTCAGAAATAATGGAGGAAGGGATGTATGTGGGGGCTTTTTTTAGCTATGTATTATTAGGACTCTCGTTAGCCGCGCCAATTGGCCCAATTAATGCAGCGCAGCTTGATAAAGGAATTAAAAATGGTTTTTTGCATGCCTGGTTCTTAGGAATAGGAGCAACATCGGTTGACGCTCTTTATATGTTTGTGGTTTATTTTGGCTCCGTTCATTTTTTAAGCAGCGACTTTATGAAAACGTTTCTTTTTTCGTTTGGATGCTTCGTATTAATTTATACAGGTATTGAAGGGTTAATGAGTGCAGGGAAAATTACACAGCATAGAAACGCAAAAGGAGATTCGGTATTAAAGTGTTTTTTTTCAGGCTTTTTAATTTCATTAACAAACCCGCTTACCATTCTTTTTTGGCTTGGAATTTATGGCTCTGTTTTAGCCAAAACAGCTAATACATACGAAACAGAACAGCTCATCTTATACAGCTGTGCTATTTTTACAGGGATTTTGGCCTGGGACATTGCTATGGCAGCTTTAGCAAGCACTTTTCGAAGGTACTTAGCCGCGACGTTTTTGACTGTCGTGTCCGTTGTATCGGGGTTATCTTTAATAGGATTCGGTATATATTTCGGCTGGCAAGCTGTACAGCAAGTAATCATTTAAAAGGGTAAAAAGCAGCGCTGAATTTAAAGTATTTTTTGTATGCTTGGAAATTAAAAAATGATAGAAAAGGTGTGTCTCTTTACGCATAAATTTTTCAAACTATCACACACTACATCGAGGTGTAAGGAGTGATAGTATGAAAAAGAAAATGGGCTGCGGAAGTCAAGTTGAAGGGAAATTAAAATGGTGGCAGCTGTCTTTAATCGGAGTAGGGTGCATAATCGGTACAGGCTATTTTTTAGGGTCAAGTATTGCAATAAAAGCCACGGGGCCCTCTGTATTAATAGCTTTTTTACTAGCAGCATTATGCACATTTATTGTATTTGACGCACTTGCTAAAATGAGTGCTCAAGATCCTCAAAAAGGTTCGTTTCGCTCCTATGCTAAAAAAGCTTATGGAAGATGGGCAGGATTTAGCAGCGGATGGGTGTACTGGAGTTCAGAGATGCTGATCATGGGAAGTCAGCTCACGGCTTTATCTCTTTTTACGCGTTTTTGGTTTGAAGGTATTCCACTATGGGTGTTTGCATCTATTTATGCTGTTTTAGGCATTGCTGTTGTATTAATTGGAACAAAAGGTTTTGAACGAATGGAAAATGTATTTGCTGTCACAAAAGTGGCTGCTATTTTAATGTTTATTGTATTAGCTAGTCTCGCTTTATTTGGATTTCTTGACGAAGGTGCCAAACAAGGGGTGCCACGAACGATGAGTGAAGTATTTCCTCATGGATTTTTAGGTTTATGGGGCGCTTTGCTTTATGCCTTTTATGCTTTCGGCGGCATCGAAGTCATGGGGATGATGACCGTTCGTTTAGAAAACAAAGAAGATGCACCAAAAGCAGGAAGAAGCATGCTTATTCTCCTTGGAATTATTTACATTGCTTCACTGAGCTTAGCTATTTCAATTGTACCTTTTCATGATTTTCATGGAAATCAAAGCCCGTTCATAACGGCTTTAGAAACATATCATCTTCCATTTTTCCCTCATGTTTTTAATGGAGCAATGATTGTTGCCGGTTTTTCAACGATGTCAGCGTCTTTTTTTTCCGTAACAACAATGATTGTCACTCTTTCAGAAGATGGAGATGCTCCGGCATTGTTTTCAAAACAAAAAAAGAAAAAGCTACAATTTCCTTTACCGGCTTTGCTTTTAACAACAGCGGGATTGATTGTTTCTATTGTTCTTTCCTTGCTATTGCCCGGGAAAATTTATGAGTACATTACAACAGCAGCTGGACTGATGCTGATTTATAACTGGTTCTTTATTTTAATTTCTTTTCATCGCTTAATTAAACAAACCGTTTGGGATAAAGTAAAACAAGCTATTGGCATCTTATTAATCCTATTAGCAGTAAGCGGTACGCTGTTAGAATCTGCAAGCAGACCGGGTTTCTTTGCAAGTTTATGCTTTTTAATTGTTATAAGTCTTGTTATTTTAAAACTGCGCCATAAGTGGAAAGAAGAAGAAGCGGCTAGCTAACATATATTTAATCTTTATGAGGGACACTATGCACGTTATACAATTACAAAGATAAAAGGTGGTTTTAATCATGCCAAAAAACAAGCAGACTCCTTCTTCACAAGTAGATCAAAAACAAGTAGTAAATGACAAGGCAAAAGCGCTACGAGAAAATAATTATGAAGACGGTCATATTCGTAAGATAACTCAAAGCGGGGCAGACGGCCAATAACAAAAAAAGACGCGAACGCGTCTTTTTTTGTTGAAGTGTATCCTTACCAACGATGAGCTTTTGCATTACTTCGCAAGATGATGTTCGTTTGAGACATCTCTGTATGTCCATTTACTTGGGACTTTGAACGCTTCGGTCTCGTCCAGTTGTGGCGGAATAGTTCTGAATGCTGATCTACTTGATTTTTATCATTCATCATAATCACCTCAAGGATAGGATACTTTCATAAGATATTTACGGTGAAATATCTCTCTTATAGAATGGGGCAAAAAAGAAGAAATACACCTAACACTTTTAACCATACATATAAAAGGAGGGCCTATTCATAAACTATAAAGGGCAACTTCTTACTTTGAGTTAAGCTTCGGATTTATCAAAAAAACTGCCTTAGTGGGGACTAAGGCAGTTTTCGTTTAAGTAATCAAACTTCAATGATGATAGGAAGAATCATAGGTCTTCTTTTCGTTTGATTATATAAAAATTGGCCGAGTGTTGTCTTTATTTCTTTTTTCATAATATTCCATTGGTGAACGTGAGCTTTTTGTAACTGATTTACAACCTTGGTCACTTGCTGATTAATATCTTTTAATAACTGCTCTGAATCTCTTGCATAAACAAAGCCTCGTGAAATGGTGTCTGGACCAGACACAATTCTTCCTTCCGCTTTATTTAGAGTGATAACAATAACTAGCATGCCATCTTCGGAAAGCTGTTTGCGGTCGCGTAAAATCGCGTTGCCAACATCTCCAATGCCAAACCCATCTACATATACATTGCCTGCAGGGATTTTTCTTGTTTGAAAAGCTGTTCCGCCCTTGATGTCAACAATATCGCCGTTATTTATAATGAAAATGTTCTCTTTTTCCACCCCTACGGATTCTGCTAATAAGCTGTGGTGATGAAGCATTCGAAACTCACCGTGAATTGGGATAAAATACTTCGGTTTCATCAATGTAGCCATTAATTTTAGTTCTTCTTGATAGCCATGTCCTGATACGTGCATACCTGTTGCGCTTCCTGAACCATAAATCACATGAGCCCCGAGTGTGAAAAGACTGTCGACAATACGAGAGATATTACGTTCATTGCCCGGAATAGGCCCTGCTGATAAAATGACCGTGTCTTCAGGAAGAATTTCTACTTGTCGATGATTTCCGCTGGCTAATCTAGATAAAGCGGCCATCGGCTCACCTTGACTTCCAGTGCAGAGAATAGCGACTTGCTCAGGGGCAAGTGAATGTACTTCATAAGGCTCAATTAGCATCCCATCAGGAATGGTTAAATACCCTTTCTCTAAGGCGACAGATACGACGTTAACCATACTTCTTCCTAGCAGCGAAAGTTTTCTGTTCGTTTTAACCGCAGCATCTACAATTTGCTGTACGCGGTTAACATTCGAGGCGAAAGTAGAAATAATCACTTTTCGTTTAGCTTTACGAAAAGCCTCTTCTACATGTTTGCCAACTAGCTTTTCCGACGGCGTAAATCCAGGGCGCTCAGCATTTGTGCTTTCTGATATTAAAGCTAGTACACCTTCACTGCCGATTTTCGCCATTTTATGAAGATCTGGATATTGGTCGTTAACAGGAGTTAAGTCGAATTTGAAATCTCCCGTATGCACAACTGCTCCTTCAGGGGTATGAAAAACAATACCCAGACAATCTGGAATGCTGTGGTTGGTCTTAAAAAAGGATAGTGGAATATCACCTAATGTAATTTCTGAGTCTTCATTAATTTCGATGAGCTCCGTCTCAGCAGATAATCGATGCTCCTGAAGTTTAATATCGATTAATCCGAGCGTAAGGCTTGTTGCGTAAATAGGGAGATTTAATTGTTTTAAAAGATAAGGAATACCTCCAATATGATCTTCATGACCATGAGTAACAACCAATCCACGAACCTTTTCTTTATTTTCTTGCAAGTATGTAATATCAGGTATAATCAAATCAATTCCCAATAAACTTTCGTCAGGAAATTTAGAACCGCAGTCAACAACAATGATGTCGTCATCATATTGAACTGCATACATATTTTTTCCTATTTCGTTGATGCCGCCTAAAGCAAAAATGGATAGTGTGTTTCTATTTGTACTCACAGTTATTTCCTCCTATATTATCAAAATGGATATATACGGTTTCTACTCTTAGTATGAACATTAATCCCTGGTGCATTCTGTTAAATATGGAGAATTTGTTTTTTATTCAATATGAGGTTAAAAGCAAGAAGAAAAATAGGTTATTTTCCTGATACTACCTCTTATTTTCTTTTCATAACTCCATAAAATATAGACGTTACACATGGAGGTGGATGGAATGAGTAAACAGAATAAAAGCACAAACCAAGGAGTCAGCAGCAGTGCAGCTGCTACTGTCGATAACGTGAATAAAAATATTTTATCAAACGATATTCATACAGATGAGCTTCAAAAAGCAAAAGTAAACCGTCATAACAAATAAAAGAATGACATACAAAAGAGCAGCTTTGAGCTGCTCTGGATAAAATAGAGATAGGGAAGTGAAAAAACGTGTCAGAAAACAAAAATTCTCAATATAAAGAAGAAAATAGATCTACTCCTAGTCGTCCTCTTGAATATAAAGAACGTACGAATGAATCACAAAGTACACGTCAAATGCTGCGCAGCATTCTCGAATATTCGAGTCGGTATCGTTAATAAGTTTTACATATAAAACTGTAAGGATAAGTGGGCACAATATAAAAGGTGCAGCACCGTTTTAATACACAAAAAAGCAAGCATCTATGCTTGCTTTTTTGTGTGTATGGCTGTGTACATATTGAAAAAAAAATCATACATACGTTATTTTAGATAAACGTATGTATAATGGTAAACCTGTACATGTATTTGGGTGAAAAGGTTGAAGTATGGAGAAAAGAAGTGAGGGATTTTATGAATTTACATGATTTTGTTCATGGAGTAGATCCAACAATAAAGCTAGTTATTGAAGATGAGTTTCCTGGAACGCGGTGTGTAGGCGGAAAGTACGTTCCTAGCACGCATTCTATTTTTTTATATGAAAAAGATATTAAAATACAGTGTCAGCACTTGTTTGGTTCAAATGAGTGTTTAGAATCTTATCGATGGATTATTTTAGCTCACGAATTGGGTCATGCGCTAGATGAAGACCTTTTATCTTTGAGTGCAAAGTTTGAACAAACGGAAGATATGTGGCTTTTGTATCAAATTGAATGTAATGCTTGGGAAATGGGAGAAAAATTGATTCCTTTTATTGATTCAGAGCTATTTGCATCTATAAAAGATGAATCGTTAGCCCATTACCATAAAGAGATGGAGAAGATTAGTTAGAAGAAGAAAAGTTCCTGTAGCTTGTACTATAAGGAACTTTTCTTCTTCGAGTTGTTTATATACTTCAAATACTAGTTAATTATTACGCTGGCTGCTGCTGGATCTGCCGCCTTTTTTTCCAATTTCCTCGTAAAATTCTTTACCTTGATTTTTGGAAGTAGCTTCTCCGCCTTTTTCACCAATTTCTTGATAAAACTCTTTGTCATGATTTTTGGAAGTAGCTTTTCCACCTTTTCTTCCCGCTTCTTCACGACTCATTTTTTCATTCTTTTTATTAGTTGCCATCTTGCATCCCTCCTAATAAATTTGAATTCATAGTCTGTCTTCCCGGTCAAAAAAGGATTAAACTGGTTATTTTATAATTTTTCTAAAAATTAGATTTTTAGAAAAATTATCAGAGCACGAAGCCCTGTATAGTAGTATTTATTAAGTTAAAATTAATCTTAAAAAAATTTATATGAAATATGATATGGTTAATAGAAATAAGAAAAAGGAGCTTAGAAACATGTCAAAATATGTAGAAATGGATAACGCTTCGCTGCTACAGAAAATACAAGAATACAAAGAATTAATTTGGAGAGTAGGGCCAGGAAGTGAAAGAACTATAGAAGCTGTTCAAGAGATTCAAGGAATGGAAAAAGAGTTAAAAGCACGCAATGCAGAATTTGAAGCTACGGATTGGAAAGCTTTTACTCGGGAAATAAAAGAAAACTACGATTTTACTTATTAAGAAGACACATTCATAATAATGTGATTGAAATAAATATCTCCAAGTAGAAAGCTTTCTGTTTTCTACTTGGAAACGATAGAAGTAGTATGAAGACGATTAAGAAAAATGATCCAGTATCAGTGAAGCAAGTAATCCAAGTGCAGCAATCAATCCTGTAATAGAACCTCCTTCTTCATAGGCCTCTGGCATCATTGTAGAACCTACCATAGCAATAATACCACCGCCGGCAAAAGCAGCAATAGCAGCCATAAGTGTCTCAGATGCATGGTCTAAAAAAACAAAGCCTGTCCATGAACTAAAAGCTGAAATGAACAAAACAGCTGCCCATAGTAAAAAAATTTTCTTTTTAGAAAATCCGCTTTTCACTAGACCGGTCGTACTCGACAGTCCTTCAGGGATATTACTTATAAAAATAGCGATAACAAGAAGCCAGCTAACGGTTGCATTTTCAATTAAGCTAGCTCCGATCATAATTGACTCTGGGATTGCATCCATTACGGTTCCTATAAATATAGCAATTCCAGAACTATTCGCAGCCATTTGTTTGGTAGACCTCTTTCTTTTATTCGCTCCTTGACGTGAAATCAGATAGTCTAAAAAAGTAAAAACGACAGCTCCGGCAAGGAACCCAAGAGAAGTAGCTTTTAACCCGCCGTTATGAACCGAGTCTCCAAGCAGCTCATAGGTAGATGCTCCAATTAATACACCCGTCCCAAAAGCCATAATATAACCAATTATCTTTTTGCCGATAGGCAAAAAAACTGCTGCCAAAGCACCAAGAAGGACAGCTGATCCTGAAATTCCGCCCCACATCGCAGCTTGCCACATGAAAAATCCCTCCTCATCTCTATTTTCTATGGATACTTTCCCTAAGAAGAGAAAGAAAAAACGTAAAAGTAGAAGAAAGGAATTTGTTCGATTAAGTAGTGGTTTCATTTCGTTATCCTTAAGAAATAGAGTGTTCCAGCATCCTACGCCTATATTTATTTTAATATTCATAAAATTTAAATTATACTGAAATAAAAAAACTATTTCACTGAAATGATTGATTTAACAAAGGTGAAAGGTTTTGTTGAGTGTTTTTCTGAAAAAAACAATTGTATTCCTGAGGGAAATTTATTATTATAAAATAAGTAATTATACAGTCGAATAGCTAAAAATAGAAAAAATAGTTTAGTTGTAAAGGTACTAGGTAAAAATGGAATGTTTTAAAAACGATAGCTGTTCCATCAGACACAAAAAGTATCTTTCCTAACAGAGCTATAACAAGTTTAGGAGGAGGAAATGGAATGGCAGACAAAGAGCTAAAAAGAGGCTTAGAATCCCGTCACATTCAAATGATCGCGCTAGGCGGAACAATTGGCGTTGGATTATTTATGGGATCAGCAAGCACAATTCAATGGACAGGTCCATCGGTATTGCTTGCTTACGCAATCTGCGGAATGTTTATTTTCTTTATTATGCGTGCAATGGGCGAAATGTTATACATGGAACCAAGCACAGGTTCATTCGCTACATTTGGCCACAAATATATTCATCCATTAGCAGGTTATATGACTGCATGGAGCAACTGGTTTCAATGGGTAATCGTAGGGATGTCCGAAATTATAGCGGTAGGAGCATATATGCAGTACTGGTTCCCTCATTTACCAGCTTGGGTACCTGGTATTATCGCCATGTTGATTTTAGGCGCAGCAAACTTAATTTCGGTAAAATCATTTGGAGAGTTTGAATTTTGGTTTGCGATGATTAAGATTGTAACGATTATTTTAATGATTATTGCAGGACTCGGATTGATTTTCTTCGGCTTTGGAAATGGCGGAGACGCAATTGGCTTATCAAACCTTTGGTCACACGGCGGCTTCTTTGCAGGCGGATGGTCAGGCTTTTTCTTTGCACTATCTCTTGTTATTGCAGCTTATCAAGGAGTCGAGCTAATTGGTATTACAGCTGGTGAAGCAAAGGATCCTAAAAAAACGTTAACAAGCGCAATTCAAAGTATCATTTGGCGTATTTTGATTTTTTATATTGGAGCTATTTTTGTCATCGTGACGGTATATCCTTGGAATGAGTTAGATTCTTTAGGAAGTCCATTTGTATCTACATTTGCTAAAGTTGGTGTTACGGCAGCTGCAGGTATTATTAACTTTGTAGTCATCACAGCAGCGATGTCAGGCTGTAATAGCGGAATTTTCAGTGCAGGACGCATGCTTTATACGCTTGGTGTAAACGGTCAAGCACCTAAATTCTTTACGAAAATTTCTCGTAACGGTGTTCCAATTTACAGTACACTCGCTGTTATGATTGGATTAGTAATTGGCGTTATTTTAAACTACATCGCTCCACCTAATGTATTTGTTTATGTATACAGCGCTAGCGTGCTTCCGGGAATGATTCCTTGGTTCATTATTCTTATCAGCCAAATTCGTTTCCGTAAAGCTAAAGGTGCTGAAATGGACAGTCATCCTTTCAAAATGCCTTTTGCTCCTGTAACGAATTATGTAACCATTGCTTTTTTACTAATGGTGCTTGTAGGCATGTGGTTTAATGATGAAACGCGTATTTCACTTATTGTAGGGATTATTTTCCTCGCTCTCGTTGTCATTAGTTTTTACGCATTCGGAATAAATAAGCGTATGATACCTGATACAGAGAACGGTCAAATCAAGAAATAAATATGCTTTTTCATAAGTGAAAGGCAAAACAAAAAAACGGCTGAGAAAAGCCGTTTTTTTGTTTTGTTTAAATGAAAGATACAAGAAAAATGTCATTGTGCGCTGATAGTTTGGATAAACTATATTCGTTCATATAACGTAAAGGAGCGAATGTTATGAGAAGCCACAGATATATTATCAAAGGGTCATTAAAAGCTGATGAAGTTGCTAAAGATTTGGAACTGCAGCTGGACATAAACCGAATGTCGGATGTCAGAATTCTTTCGGTAAATGCACAAAACGAAATACTCGTTCAAATGCAGGAGGAGAACGAGGATGCAGGAGATGTTATTGATGTATTTATGAAAGAGTATAAAACAGGAGAAATTATTGAATAGCACGTAATTGAGAAGAATATTGAGTGGTTTCGTTGAATAAATAAAAAGAAAACACCTTTATTTTTTATTGAAAAAGGAACGCACGTAAGAAAACTTCTTGTTTATCAAGAAGTTTCTTTTGTATCTGAACATTAGTTTGTATATGTAGAAAGAGGTGATGAAGGTGAAAAGAAATAGTGAGGGTCACGTCTTTTTTATTATTCTCGGAGGCCTGTTTATTTTAATAGGTACACTCTTTGCAAATACTTCCGTTTATTTTCTCATCTCCGGATGGATAGCAGCTGTCTGTTGCTTAGGAATCAGCGCCCTACTAAAGAAAGGAAAAACAAAATCAGTCAGTAAAGAGGATGAACAATAATAATTTTTATACAAAGATGGAAAGTAAATATATGAAAAGGAAGAATGGATATCCATTCTTCCTTAAGTCATGGTGTGTATGGAATTGTCTTAGAAACGTCCGCCGCCAAGTTGTTGCTCAGCTAATTGCACAAGACGTTTTGTGATTTCGCCGCCTACTGATCCGTTTGCACGTGCAGTAGTGTCAGCTCCTAAGTTTACTCCGAACTCGCTAGCGATTTCATATTTCATTTGATCGATTGCTTGTTCAGCTCCGTATACTAATAATTCATTATTATTGCTGCTTTTGTTGTTTGCCATTGTATTCAACTCCTTTCTGTAACGTTAAGGTGTGAATAAAGAAAGAAGAATATGCAACAAACTGATATTTATTTTGTAAAAAACGTATTTTTACGTTGTTTGTCCTTCTAGAAGCTTAACTGGAAGACAGATTTCATGAGGTACATTGCTAAATTCTCCTTCAATTTCTTTTAGTAAAATATCAATGGCTGTTTGAGCAATCGATTCAATTGGCTGTTGAATTGTAGTTAGACCAGGTAACAAAGTCTGACTGGTTTCCGTTCCGTCATAACCCACGATTTTTAAATCTTTTGGGATGCTTTTTCCTCTTTTTTGTGCTTCCGCAACTACTAAAGCTGCAAGTAAGTCATCGCTTGCAAAAATACCATCTACTTCCGGATATTCTTCAAAAACCCTCGAGATAGTTTCTTGCTGAATGTTGCGGTCAAAGGTATTTGAAATTTCATACGTGATAGGCTGTTTTCCGTACTTTTTCATCACGTTTTCATAAGCTTTCCTTCTTAAGTTAGCTGGAGTTTCAAGTTTAAGGGGGCCGTTAATATGAATAATATACTTACAATCTTTTGAAATGAGCAATTCCGTGGCTTGTTTTCCTCCAGAATAGTTATCAGAAGATACGGTAGGAATATCTTTTGATAAATAATGATCCACTGCTACTACAGGAAGACTTTGACTTTCTGAATCAAAAATACCTCTATTGTAAGTAACGGCAATAACACCATCTACCTGATTTCTGATGAGCATTTCTACATATTTTTTTTCTTTATCAATTCGATTAAGACTGTTACAAAGAAGTACTTTGTAGTTAAGGGAAGCACATATACTTTCAATGTGAAAGGCTAACTCTCCGAAAAAAGGGTTGCTCGTTTGCGGGACAATCATACCGATTAAATTTGTTCGCTTATTAAATAATGAACGCGCAATATCATTTGGGAAATAATTAATTTCTTTCATTGCTTTATAAACATTTTCTCGCGTTTCTTTGCTTATGTAACCACGGTTATTTAATACACGAGAAACTGTAGTCGGTGAAACACCTGCAATTTTTGCTACATCATTAATTTTGGCTTTCATCTAGTTTCCTCCTAATTTATCCAACACCTTACTTTTATAGTATATATTAGACATGTAAAAGCCTTAACATAAATGCAAGTAAGCAAGCAGCTTTCTAGTCTTTACGTTTTATTTTGAATGATAAAAGTCTATATAAGGATTGTAAACGTTTTATTAAGCACTATAAACATACCACATAGCCCACTTTTACACCTAGTACAATCTTTTTACAATATAAAATTGGAAGTAAAACATAGAGGAGGCTGGAACAAAAGTATTTTAGCCAACGTGAATGACGAACTATTGATCAAAATGTTTGATTCGTGGTTCTTTTTTTGTTGGGATGGTGAACGTAGGTTTCATCTGTTTAGCTGCTTTTAGCGGAGCCTTGCACGGAAATCAACCGCGATGTAACAGGCGATTCATACTAGAGCATTACTCCCGTTTGTTCGGCCTTAGATAGGAATAATTTAGGAATGTTTCAACCTCTTTTTTTGAGTATTTAATAGTCCTTTATCACAATGGGGATAAATAAATGGATAAGGCACTTTAGATTAAAATTATGTGCAAATGCGATATAATAATAAAAGATATAATGAAATGAAAAAGAAAATATTGAGCTTGAAGATGCCAAGAAGAAAGCAGGATAGAGCAGGGCTACTCAGCTTATAAAACAACCGTGAACAAAGAAAAGAATTATATTTTAAGACACAAAATGAAAAGGAGATACGATGACTAATCAAAAAGAAACAGGATGGAATTTACGTAATAGCTATGCGGAGTTACCAAACATCTTTTTTACGCCTCTTGATCCTAATCCAGTGAGTTCACCTAAAATAGTTAAATTTAACGACTCTTTAGCCGCATCTCTAGGGTTACAAAAAGAACAGCTGCAAAGCCAAGAAGGAGTTAGCATTTTGGCTGGAAACAGTGTCCCAAAAGGTGCTTTCCCACTTGCACAAGCTTATGGGGGACATCAATTTGGCCACTTTAACATGCTAGGAGACGGCCGGGCTATGCTGATAGGGGAGCAAGTTACGCCTTCGGGTGAGAAAGTAGATCTTCAGCTTAAAGGCTCAGGCCGAACTCCGTATTCCCGCGGAGGAGACGGCCGGGCAGCTCTAGGACCTATGCTGCGTGAGTATATTATTAGTGAAGCCATGCATGCTCTTGGTATTCCAACTACTCGGAGCCTAGCAGTCGTAACAACAGGCGAATCCATTGTTCGTGAAAAAGAACTGCCGGGGGCTATTTTGACGCGTGTAGCTTCCAGTCACCTTCGTTTTGGCACATTTCAGTTCGCTGCAAAATGGGGAACAGTCGAAAATCTTCAAGCTTTAGCTGACTATGCATTAGAACGTCACTTTTCCCACATAGAAAAGAATGAAAAAAAATATTTATCATTGCTTCAAGAAGTGATTAAGCGTCACGCTACCCTAGTTGCTAAATGGCAGCTTATTGGTTTTATTCACGGCGTTATGAATACGGATAATATGACAATTAGTGGAGAAACAATTGATTATGGACCATGTGCATTTATGGATACCTATGATCCAGAAACTGTATTTAGTTCAATTGATGTACAAGGGCGCTACGCTTATCAAAATCAACCAGGCATTACAGGGTGGAATCTTGCGAGGTTTGCTGAGGCTTTATTACCGCTATTGGATCAAGATATAGAAAAAGCAGTTGAAATAGCGCAAAGCGCCGTGACGGAATTTCCAAAATTCTATCGGGAAAACTGGCTGGCAGGTATGCAGGCTAAACTTGGGCTTTTTAACGAAGAAAAAGAAGATGAAGCATTATTCCAAGAGCTTCTTACAATAATGAAAACCTATGAAGCTGACTATACAAATACGTTTCGTGCATTAACTTTCGATAAGCTAGAAAATAGTGACTTGTTTGAAAGCAAAGAGTTTGCACAGTGGCATGAGCTATGGCAGAAAAGACTAGGTAGACAACAACAATCTAAAGCGGAGTCACAAGAGCTTATGAAAAATAATAATCCGGCTGTCATTCCTCGAAATCACCGAGTGGAAGAAGCGTTAGACGCAGCACAAAAAGAAGACTACAGCGTGATGGAAACCCTACTTGAAGTGCTTTCTAGCCCATATGAATCTCCGGGTCAGCCAGAGTATTGTACACCGTCTGCTCCGTCTAATCAGCCTTATCAAACGTACTGCGGAACTTGATTCTTAAATAAGAACTGCTATTTAAAAACAGCATAAATGATATCAAAAAGAGCTCTTTATAAAGAGCTCTTTTTGATTTTCTGAAAAATGTATTATTGATTCATTAAAATGATAGCGATTTCTCGTGAACAGCTACATAAAATTTAACAGGACAAAAGAATCAAATTGAAAAGCAATTATCTAATTCTTTTGTCTCTAATTATTTCCAATAGGAACTATTATATAATAAATTATTCCACTAATTCACAAAAAATACATTAACGATATTTTTTTGAAAACGGCTTATTTTAACAATTGTAGAAGAGCTTATAAAAAATAGCAGGTTAAATATGATGATGAATTTGCCCATTTAATCAAAAAGTTGAAGGTTTAAGACTTTATAACCAAATGAAAAATATAAGAGGAGAAAAATGAGATAATCACTCCATTTTACCTATTTGACTTTTCAATATTATGCAAGTAATCTTGGAAAGGTAATGGAACCGGTTCTGTTATTTCGCCAGATTGATATGACTTCTCGATACATAGAAAATGAATTGCTTGTGAGTGACACAAGAAAAGGTATTATACAAAAGGGAGAAAAACAGATGAATATTAAGAAAATCGCAAAGCAAACTACAGCTTTATCTTTTGCTACAGCTCTGTTAGTAGGTGCTGGATCTCAAACATGGGCTGCTGAAAGCAATCATAAAGATACCAACAATAATTATGGAGTTTCCCATATTACGCGTGATAACATGCTGAAAATTCCTCAGCAGCAAAAAAGCGAACAGTTTAAAGTTCCAGCTTTTGATAAATCAACAATCAAAAATATTGCCTCTGCAAAAGGGTATGATAAATCGGGCAATTTAATTGATTTAGACGTATGGGACAGCTGGCCTCTGCAAAATGCTGACGGAACAGTAGCCAACTATCATGGGTACCAAGTTGTATTTGCACTAGCAGGTGATCCGAAAGATGCTGATGATACATCTATTTATGTGTTTTATCAAAAAATCGGTGAAGATTCGATTGACAGTTGGAAAAATGCAGGAAGAGTGTTCAAAGACAGTGACAAATTTGTACCGAATGATCCTTATTTGAAAAAGCAAACACAAGAATGGTCAGGATCTGCTACTTTAACATCAGACGGAAAAATACGCTTATTCTATACTAACTTTTCAGGTACAAACTATGGAAAACAAACCTTAACAACAGCTCAAGTAAATGTATCCCAGCCAAGTGGAGATACGTTAAAAATTGAAGGTGTTGAAGATCATAAATCCATTTTTGATGGTGATGGTAAAAAGTATCAAAATATTCAGCAGTTTATTGACGAAGGCGCATATGGTTCAGGAGATAATCATACGTTGAGAGATCCTCACTATGTAGAGGATAAAGGGCATAAATACCTTGTGTTTGAAGCAAACACAGGAACTGAAGATGGTTATCAAGGTGAAGATTCCCTTTACAATCGAGCTTACTACGGTGGAAATAATCCATTTTTCCAATCAGAAAAAGAGAAATTACTTCAGAGCTCTAATAAAAAGAAAGCCTCTTTAGCAAACGGTGCATTAGGCATTGTTGAACTAAATAACGATTATACCTTGAAAAAAGTAATGGATCCACTGATTACTTCAAACACGGTGACAGATGAAATTGAACGCGCAAATGTATTTAAAAAAGATGGGAAATGGTACTTATTCACAGATTCTCGCGGATCTAAAATGACTATTGATGGTATCGGCCAAGATGACGTATATATGCTAGGGTACGTATCAAATACGCTGACAGGAAAATACAAGCCGCTAAATGATACAGGACTTGTTTTACATATGGACCTCGATCCTAATGACAAAACGTTTACGTATTCACATTTTGCAGTTCCGCAAGTGAAAGGAGACAATGTCGTAATTACAAGTTACATGACAAACAGAGGCTTCTATTCAGAGGAACATTCTACTTTTGCTCCTAGCTTCTTGTTAAATATTAAAGGATCAAAAACAGCTGTTGTGAAAAACAGTATTTTACCACAAGGGCAATTAAGTACGGATAAATAATTTTTAAAAACGAAAGAAGATGGCGGTAACTGCTGCTGTTTTCTTTCGTTTTATTATTTAATCAAAAATGTGCTGTAACCGCAGTGCTGATTAAAATAAAAAAGCAGTATCTACATTAATAGTTATTTAAAGAAAATGAAACATTCAGACAGACTATAACTTTAAGAATGAAACCGGTTGACATGCAGGTTCTACTAACTTAATATATTTACATATAATGGTTTGAAACGTTTTCATAGATTAGTATGACATGAGGGTACTTGTAGATGAAATAGCTTGTAGTAGTAGGGAATGATCATTTCTTTGAAAGAGAAAATCCTAATCGTGAACTGAAAATAAAGAAGGTGCTTCTAATGAAACGAATTGATAAGGTATACAATCAGCTGTTGAGTAATTTTCAAGAGTTTACAGAAATGGAACTTTTACATAAACAAGGAAGCTCAGCGATTGAAATTGCTGAACAGTTAGATTTAGAGAGATCTAATGTAAGTCTTGAACTTAACAAGCTTGTCCGCATGCAAAAAGTAATCAAAATTAAAATGTTCCCCGTTCGCTACGTTCCGCTAGAGGTTGTTGAAACCATTTGTCGTCAAAAGTGGGATCCGAATAAGATGGAAGTAGAAAAACTAGAGCAGCTATCTAATGGGGGAAAAGAAGAAGCTCTTCCTGCTAATCCTTTTGAATTAATGATTGGAGCTACAGGAAGTTTGAAAAAATCGATTTCTCAAGCAAAAGCTGCTGTTCTTTACCCCCTAATGGATTACATATGCTGCTATTAGGTCCCACGGGATCGGGAAAATCTCTTTTTGCAAAACGAATCTATCAATTTGCCTTATATTCAGAGAGGCTAAAAACAGATGCCCCGTTCATTACCTTTAACTGCGCTGATTATTACCATAATCCTCAATTACTTCTTTCTCAGTTATTTGGTCATAAGCAAGGGAGTTTCACCGGAGCAACTGAAAGTAAAGTAGGTTTAGTAGAACAAGCAAATGAAGGGATTCTCTTTATGGATGAAGTACACCGGCTTCCTCCCGAAGGCCAAGAAATGCTTTTTTACCTCATTGATCAAGGTACGTACAATCGCCTAGGGGAAACAGATCATAAGCGAACGTCTAAGGTATTAATTATTTGTGCTACAACTGAAAATCCCGGTTCAGCCTTACTGCAAACTTTCTTAAGAAGAATTCCGATGACTATCCATATTCCCTCATTAGAAGAGAGGTCTTTAAAAGAAAAAATTCGCCTCACCACGTTTCTTTTAGAACAAGAGGCTAAACGAATTAATAAAAAGCTAAGTGTCCACATTGATGTATTAAATGCTTTAATCCACACTGAAAAATTCGGGAATGTAGGGCAGTTAAAGTCGAATGTGCAGCTCGTTTGCGCACACGGATTTTTAAATAACCTTGATAGTAAACATATGGTGGAACTTACAGTGCGAGATCTGCCTGATGATATTAAACGAGATTGGATTTCAAATAGTAAAAATATAGAGCGCAGCAAAAAAATTTCTGAATATGTAAACCTTAAAACGATTATCTCCCCGGCTATGGAGAGCCAAGAAATAAAAATGGAGGAAGACGTATCATTTAATTTATATCAGTTAATAGAAGAAAAAGTAGATGTTTTAACAAAAGAAGGTTTATCTCAAGAAGACATCAATCAGTATATTCTTACCGACATTCATTTGAATGTTCGAAGCTTTTTTAATCAAAAAAATGGCCAGAGCTCTAATTTAATGAAATTCGTAGAAGACGATGTGATTCAGCTTACAAAAGAATTAAAACAGTTGGCTGAAAAAGAATTGAACTGTAAATTTGATCGCAGGTTTATTCATTTTTTAAGTATGCATATGGAATCCTTCTTAAAGCGAAAAAAACAAGTAGACGTATTAAATACAAAGGAGACAGATGAAATTCGCGAAACATATCCGAAAGAATATGCGGTAGCACTGCTTTTTAAAAATCGAATTGAAATGTGGTTTAACATTAGCGTGCCAGAAATAGAAGTCATTTATCTCACAATGGTTATTCAATCAATTCGAACGTTAGAAGAAAATAAACGAGTAGGGATTGTAGTTGCTGCCCATGGAAACAGCACGGCAACTTCTATGGTTGAAGTTGCTACGGAGCTTTTAGGAAGCACACCTATTATAGCTATTGATGTGCCTTTGACGGTATCTCCGGTTGAAATTGTAGACAGGTTAATCCAAGGAATTAAGAAAGTAGATGAAGGAGAAGGCGTATTAATGCTTGTGGACATGGGTTCGCTTGCCATGTTAGAAAGCAAGTTGGAACAAAAAACAGGGACTAAAATTAAAACCATCAGCAATGTGACGACGTCTATGGTGTTAGACACCGTTAGAAAAGTAAATTATTTAGATTTAAATTTATATGCCATATTTGATTCGGTGCAAAAAGACTTTATGGAATTTATAGATAAGCAGCAGCACGTGTTTGGAAAAAAGAAAGCACTTGTTTCTATTTGTACAACAGGAAGCGGTACAGCAAAACAATTAGAAAAAATCTTAACGATTATTTCACGCAAAGTATCTCAAGAACCTATTAAAATTCTAACCGTTTCTTCTATTAAATTAGCAGCAAATATTCGAGAAATTCAAAAAGAATATGAAATTGTTGCAACGGCAGGTACTAAAAATCCAAGGATTGATGCGCCTCATGTATCATTAGAAGTCCTCATTGAAGGGCAGGGAGAGCGAATACTTCAACAGGCAATTACAAAAGAAACGATACGCTATGATGACGAGAAAACCGAAGCGAATATTGTGGTGCGTGAACTTTGCGAAGAAAACTTGCGAAAGTACCTTCTATTTATTAATCCGTACCTCATAAGTGAAATTCTGTTAGAGTGGTTAAGTCATGTACAAGATGAGTTAGAAATGGAATTAAGCAACACTGTTATGATTCGAATTGTGATGCATACAGCCTTTGCTTTAGAAAGAATAATAAAAAATGAACCTCTTACTTTTCCCGAGGATGAAGAAATTACTCATCAGTTAGAAAATATTTATCAAAAAACGGAAAAAACATTACAAGCCGTCGAAAAAAAGCTGAAACTTACCTTAACAAGAGATGAAAAATTATTTATTGCCACCATTTTTGCGGATGAAATGTAAAAATCATATTATAATTCTGAGAAACTAGTTTGATTTATATGCCACTAGTTTCTTTTTTTATCCCGCTTTTTAAATAACAGAAAAACCTGTATTAAAACGCATGACGTTTTGATACAGGTTTGTTTATTTTAAGGAACCTGTATCAACAACACAGAAAAAGGTATTGAAAATTAAATGAAAGCGCTTAATACTCTTTGTTGGCACGATACTTGCAATAAATAAGTGTAGAACGTAAAAGAGAGGAGCAAGTGTACATGATTTCAGTCATTATTAGTGGACATGGTGATTTCGCGCCAGCGTTAGAGGGGTCTTCCAAAATGATATTTGGTGAAGAGAATCACGTAGTAGCCGTACCTTTTCTAAAAGGAGAGGGTATCCAAACCCTTGAAGAAAAGTATAAGCAGGTATTAGAGGAAATGCCCTTAGAAAATGAAGTGCTTTTTCTAGTCGATATTTTCGGAGGTACACCCTACAATGCGGCTACTCCATATATCCTTAAAAATAAAACAGCGGATATGGTATCCGGAGTTAACTTGCCTATGCTATTAGAAGTGTTAGCCATGAGGGAACACGTTACATTAAAAGAGATGCTAGGAAGATTAAAGCAAGTGAATGAAGAAAGTTTTCAAGTGTGCAGTGAACATTTGGAGAAAATCCAGCAAGCAAACCAAATAGGAGAGGATGGATTATTATGAAAATCGTTTTAGCAAGAATTGATGACCGCTTTATTCACGGGCAGGTATTAACAAGATGGATCAAAACAAATGCAGCAGATCGAATTATCATTGTTTCAGATGAGGTGGCAGCGGATGAAATGCGAAAAACGCTTATTCTTTCTGTGGCTCCTTCGAATGTAAAAGCGAGCGCTGTGTCGATTTCTAAAATGACAAAAGCATTTCACAGCCCTCGTTACCAGGATACAACAGCCATGCTGCTGTTTGAAAACCCCGCAGACATTGTTGCTCTTGTTCAAGCAGGCGTACCTATTGAGACAGTAAACGTAGGGGGCATGCGTTTTGCTAATGACCGAAAACAAATCACTAAATCTGTAAGCGTTACCGAAAAAGATATCGATGCTTTTGAGAAACTGCAGGAACTAGGCGTAAAGCTTGAGCTGCGCCAATTGCCTTCAGATTCTAGTGAAAATTTTATTCAACTACTGAGAAACGAAACAAAAATCAAATAAGGAGATGAGTTTATGTCTTCCATACAAATTATTTTATTATTAGTCATTGCAGCAGTAACTGGCATCGCAAGCGTGTTGGACGAAGGGCAATCCCATCGTCCTCTCATTGCCTGCACGTTAGTAGGCTTGGTGCTTGGAGATTTAAAAACCGGCATTATTTTAGGTGGAACACTGGAATTAATGGCTCTTGGATGGATGAATGTTGGATTGGCGATGGCACCTGATACGGCTATTGCTTCTGTTATTTCAACTATTTTAGTTATCACGGCTGGTCAGGGGATTGGTGAAGGCATTGCGGTAGCCATAGCTTTAGCAGCTGCAGGGCAAGTACTCACCATTTTTGTTCGTACCATCACAGTATTTTTAATTCACCGAGCTGATAAGTACGCGGAAGAAGGAAACTTTAAAGGAATTGAAATTATGCATATTACTGCTATGGGTTTTCAGGCTCTCCGCGTTATGATTCCAACTTTAATTGTTACATTAATCAGCGTAAGCGCCGTGCAAACTTTCCTCGGAAATATTCCGGAAGTTATTACAAAAGGCCTGCAAATTGGAGGAGGCATTATCGTGGTCGTAGGATATGCCATGGTTATCAATATGATGAACATTCCTCATTTAAAGCCCTTTTTCTATATCGGGTTCTTATTGGCGGCATTTACAGGGTTTAACCTGGTAGGATTTGGAGCGCTGGGTCTTTGTTTAGCACTTCTTTATCAGCAAGTAATGCAGCAGCGAAATCAAATGCAGCCGGCAGGCGTTCCCGCAGCTACAGGGAGCGAACAAGTATATGATGATGACGATGATTTAGATGCCTAAACGGCGAACTTAAGGGAGGGATAGAGATGGAAAATGAAAAAAGATTAACGAAAAAAGATATCTTTAGCATGTTCATTCGTTCGAATTTTTTACTCGGTTCATTTAACTTTGAGCGTGTTCAAGCAATGGGCTACTGTTATGTTATGATTCCAGCAATCAAACGCTTATATGGACCAGGAGCTCAGCGAAATGCAGCATTAAAGCGTCATTTAGAATGGTTCAATACACACCCATGGATTTCCGCACCTATATTCGGCGTCACGGCAGCAATGGAAGAAGAAATGGCAAACAAAAAAGATTTTGATGAAAAAGCTATCAGCGGAATGAAAATTGGATTAATGGGCCCGCTTGCTGGTGTAGGAGACCCTATTTTCTGGGGAACGCTTCGACCAGTTCTCGCAGCCCTAGGCGCATCGCTTGCGTTAGGCGGGAATATTGCCGGGCCACTGCTGTTTTTCATCTTAATTAATGCAATTCGATTAAGTACAAAATATTATGGATTAAAATATGGCTACTTAAAAGGAACAGAAATTTTAAAAGATTTAGTAGGCAATCGAATTCAAAAACTGACGGAAGGTGCATCCATTTTAGGACTCTTCGTAATGGGAGCGTTGGTTTCGAAATGGACCACTATTAATATACCAGTGGTTGTTTCTAGGATCAAAGATGATTCTGGTAAAGTTGTGGTAAAAACCGTGCAAGACGTACTTGATAGTATTCTACCGGGGCTGCTTCCTTTAGCGCTAACTTTATTAGTAGCATGGATGCTTCGAAAAGGTACAAATCCGCTGCTTATTATTTTCGGTATTTTCTTAATTGGTATAGGGGGTTATTGGATAGGCTTTTTAGGGTGATAAATAAGAGGAGTCATCTATTCTTCTAGCATCTGCTGGTGAAAATGTTTTACATAACCAGTATGCAAATAAAGGAGGAAAGGAAGATGAAAAGAACCGTTAAAAAGTTATTGATGATTGGAGTCGCTTGTTCCATAAGCTTGTTTTCTGCATGCCCTGTATTAGCTGATAATACAGGGTATTATCAAGAAAAATACCGGAATCAATTTCATTTTTCTCCAGAAGCGAACTGGATGAACGATCCAAATGGAATGGTCTATTATAACGGAGAGTATCACCTTTTTTATCAGTATTATCCTTACGGTACCACTTGGGGACCTATGCACTGGGGGCATGCAGTTAGTACAGATTTAGTGAAATGGAAACACCTGCCGATTGCTCTTTCTCCAGACGAGAACGGAGAGATTTTTTCAGGAAGTGCCGTTATCGATTGGAATAATACCGCAGGGTTTGGAAAAGAAGCAATGGTAGCTATCTTTACACACTCGGGCAGAAAAGGACAAGTGCAAAGTCTAGCATACAGCAAGGACAGCGGAAGAACTTGGACCAAGTATGAAGGAAATCCTGTTATGCCGAATCCCCCAGTTCCTGACTGGCGCGACCCAAAAGTGTTTTGGCATGACCAAACCAAGCAGTGGGTGATGTCTTTAGCTGCTAAAGATAAAATTATGTTTTATACATCACCTGACTTGAAAAATTGGAAATACGCAAGTGAGTTTGGACCTGATGGAGGCATCCAAGCAAACGGTCAAAGTGGTGCCTACTCATATACTTTATCCGAACAAAAAGGTCAATCCTTTACTCTAGAGGGAGAAATTACGCTTGTAGAAAAGAATGGACGCGCAGGCGCAGGCGGTCTTGTTTTTCGTTCTAATAAAGACGCAACAAACGCATATACCGTCAATTTAGATGCAGAAAAGAACCTCTTAACACTTAATAAAGTAGAGAAAGGAAACGTAACGACCGTTGTTTCAAAGTCGATGAGGCTTGATACATCACAAGCATATCATGTAAAAGTAGAAGCAAACAGTCACTACTTTAAGGTACTGCTAAATGGAAAACAGGTTCTAGAAGGCAGTGATGCATCTTTTGAAAATGGTCAGTTTGGATTAACAGCATGGAATTCCACAGCTGTCTTTCGTCATGTTAAATTTACGAATCAATCTAATTTTATAACCAATCTATCTAACTGGAAACCTGTTACGGGAACGTGGAATGATACTGCTGATGGAAAAATCGGTAAATCTGACAGCGATGGATATATCATGAGTGAAGAACAGGGAGACCAGTTCATTTTCAAGTCAAATATGACATTTTTAGATGCAAATGGTTCAGGTGCACTACTCTTTCGAGCAGACGCGGAAGCCAAAAACGGATATATAGCTAGCGTGGATGCTTCTAAGGATACAATCAAACTAGTAAAGCTTCAAAATGGCATTTCAACTGTCCTTGCCGAAACAAACGAAAAAATTGATACGACCAAATCACATCAAGTAAAAGTAACTGCATCGGGAAATAAACTTGATTTGTATATAGACGATAACTTCACCCTTACTGCAAAAGATGAAACTTTTTCAAAAGGATTGTTTGGATTACATGTTCATCAATCTTCAGTCCGGTTTCAAGATGTTAACATGACCAAGTTTATTGATACAGATGAAAAGGAAATTAAAAATAAAAGTTTTGAAACGGGCGATCTCACCGGCTGGAAAACGATAAAAGGAAATGCATTCACAAACGATCATGTAACGGATGCAACCTCAAATTGGAGCGGTCTCTTTGAACAAAAAGGAAAGTATCATTTATGGGGGTTTTCCGATAAGCAAGATGGCGATAATGCCACTGGAGAATTACATTCATCTTATTTTAAATTGAGCGGCTCAGGTGAAATCAATTTATTAATGGGAGGCGGAAACGACCCCTCAAACCGCTATGTCTCCTTAGTCAGGGCCTCTGACGATAAAGAATTGATTCGTCAAGCAAATACAAAGTTTGCAGATGAAAAGTATCAGCGCTACGTATGGGATGCTTCTAAGTATATAGGAGAAGTATTGTACATTAAAGCCGTTGATCAAGCTGTAGGCGGATGGGGGCATATTAATCTAGATGATGTTAATGTATTTAATACAGAAAAAATGCCGGAGAAAGTAGACAATGTAGCAAAAGAACCGGAGGAAGTTAAACAAAGGGAAAGCGGAGAGCTTTTAGATTGGAATACTGTGTCAGGAGAATGGGTGAAATCAACTCATGGAAGCAACGGAGGGATCTGGGAGTGTCCTACTTTACTCGAACTGCCGGTTGATGGAGACAGCACAAAGAAAAAATGGGTGCTGCAAGTCAGCATCAATGATGGAGCGGCAGCTGGAGGTTCAGGTATGCAGTACTTTGTTGGTGATTTTGACGGAAAAACATTTAAAAATGAAAACCCGCCAGAGGAAGTGCTTTGGACAGATTATGGTGCCGACTTTTATGCTGCTGTAGATTGGAGCGGAGTTGAAGGAGATAACGGAGAAAAGTATTGGCTAGGCTGGATGAGTAACTGGCAATATGCCAACAACACCCCAACTACTACTTGGAGAAGCTCTATGTCAATTCCAAGAAAAATAGAACTAACCAACACAGCAAAAGGGCTTCGTTTAAAACAAATACCTGTTTCAATTGATTCAATTCGCAATAAGCAAGAAAAAAAGGTGTTAAAAAATCTGATGGTCGTTGAAAATAAAAACCTTCTTTCAGGCATACAGGAAAACAAATATGAAATTATTGCAGAATTCGATGTTTCAAATACAGATGCACAAGAATTTGGTTTTCAAATTCAAAAAGAAGGCAGTGAAAATACAAAAGTCAGCTATAACGTAAACAAGCAGCGATTATTTGTTGACCGAACAAACTCTGGAAGTTTTGATTTTGGTGAAAATGTGAAAGGCAAACACTCTGCTTCCATGCTTCCAAAAGACGGAAAGGTTAAGCTTCATATGTTTGTAGACCAGTCATCTGTAGAAGTATTTGGTAATGAAGGCACGGAAGTAATAACAGATCAGCTCTTTCCAACGCTTTTAAGCAATAAAATAAGGCTTTATAGCAAAGGAGGAGCTGTGAAATTGAATTCCCTGAAGATGTATCCATTAAAATCTATTTGGAATAAAAGTCCTGTTGAGACAAACTTATCAGGGTGGAAAAGCATTAGCGGACTATGGGCCGATACGATTAATGGAAAACAAGGACGAAGCAAAGAAGATTCCTTTGCTTTATCATCAGAAAAAGCAAAGAATTTTATATATGAGGCAAAGATAAAGGTCTTAGACGATCCTGTTTCAAATTCTACAGGAGCAGGAGCGCTAGTATTCCGTTCCGATGAACAGGCAAATAACGCTTACGCTGCGAATGTAGATGTGCTTAATAATCAAGTGAAACTCATTGCGTTTAGAGACGGAATAGGCAAGGATCTCATTATTTACGATGATGGAGGAAAGCTGGATTTAAAGACAAATACGGATTATCGCTTGAAAGTAACGGCTGAAGGAGAACACATTCAAGTTTATCTCGATGATAAGCTTGTGATTGATTCAGTGGACCATACCTTTTCAGAAGGCTATGCGGGCTTGAACGTGTGGAATTCTACTAGTTTGTTTAATGAAGTGAAGTTTGAAACAGTCGATTAAGAGATTGTGAAAGCTTCTGCTTATTTGAGGGATCTTTTATATAACATAAAAAAGCATGCTGCGGTGAAGTAGCATGCTTTTTTGAATTTCATAGGTTAATGAAGAGGATTTTGACATATGATAAATATCTTACTAGTCTAATTAATCGTACATTTTAGTTCTTAAAAGGTCTTTTGAAAAATCCTCATAAAAATATGATAAAATCGGATAGGGTATATATTTCGAGGAAGGAAAGTGTTTTTTATGATTATTGGTAACGAACAAGATTTAGAAAGTTTACGCAAAATTGGACGCATCGTTGCACTTGCGCGCGAAGAGATGAAAAACCAAGCAAAAGCAGGCATGACAACAAAAGAGCTTGATATGATCGGTAAAAAAATATTGGATGAACACGGTGCTACTTCTGCACCTGAAAAAGAATATAATTTCCCAGGTGTAACGTGCATTAGTGTAAACGAAGAAGTTGCTCACGGTATTCCGGGAGACCGAGTATTAAAAGATGGCGATTTAGTCAATGTGGATGTATCTGCCGTACTTGACGGCTATTATTCAGATACGGGTATTTCATTTGTTATTGGGCAAGACGAAGAAAAAGAAAAGCTTTGCCAAGCTGCAGTAGATGCATTTTGGGCAGCCATGAAAAAAGTAAAAGCTGGTTCAAAACAAAACCAAATTGGTCGTGCTGTCTCTAACTTTGCACATCAAAACGGATATGCTGTTATTGAAAACTTAACGGGGCACGGTGTGGGCCGCAGCCTGCATGACGCTCCTAACCATATTTTAAACTATTATGATCCAATGGATAAAGCCCTTTTGAAAAAAGGCCTTGTTATTGCTGTAGAGCCGTTTATCTCTATGAAAGCTGATCATATCATTGAACGCGGAGACGACGGCTGGACGTTTGTTACACCTGATAATAGTCTTGTAGCGCAGTGTGAACATACGATTGTTGTAACAAACGGTGAACCGATTATTTTAACTGAACTGTAATCAAGTTTCGCACATCTTCTTATTTCTATAGATTCCATTAATTAATAAAAAGCTACTTCACTTAGCAATGTTTTTTCATTGTGTTATAGTGAGGTGGCTTTTTTAATTTATTATGCAATGAATAATGATCATATTGATTTGCTTTGTTCAGATAACGTTTGAAAGATAGTGTAATTGAATATGCTCAAGGGAATGCTAAACATAAATCAAAATGAAAAGGGGTATAAAATGTGGAATATGTAAAAAGAGAAACAGCTATAAGTGAACTGACTCATCATATGGATGACATTTTAAACAAATATAACCTTCAAGGCGTCTCCGTATATGAAGAAGAAGGAGAAGGTAATCACTATTATCTTGGCTACACAGTAAAAAAGAATGATCATGTGTTTATGCTTAACAGACCTTATCTAAAAGATAAAGACGGGAAACTAGCAGTAGAAAAGCAAGAATGGACCGTTCAAGGTAACGAAGGAGAAACAAATGGATATACTTCACTTGAAGATGCATTTCAAAAAATTGATGAAATCATACATTAAATAAAATTGATGAATTTCACTGAGGATGCTTTTCTTTGAACGCTTGAGTACCAGCAGTAGAAGCGCTAATAGGTGACGGGTGTCTTTCATCTATACTATCTAAATTTTCTTTGCTTTGAAGTCTAGAAAATTATATAATAAAAAATTGTTTTTTAAGGTTTTACTATATAAATACGGGGTACACATATAGTACAGCAGCTATCATGCAAATGGTTGTTGTGAAAGGTTAAATACTTAGCGTATGAAGGGACTGATTAGTTTTGAAAGGCTTAACAGCGACTTCAGCAAATGTATTACCGCAAATTGAAAGTAGATATTCGTATCTCACGCAAGGCACTTTGGTTATGAACCGATATACGTAACGAAAGGGCCTGACTAGGCAAACAAAGGAAAGACTGAATCAACGAGAGGAAGCTTGCATCTAAAAATGTAGGCTTCTTCTTTTTTACAGCTGAAACTAAGATGATGAATGAGTACATAACGGATATAAATTCAAAAGATTCACATTCAATCAATTTTCCGTGCACGTTTTTCTTGAAAAAAGGTCATAAGTTGAAGATACTGTATATAACTATGTAAAAGAATTTTTGAATACAAAATAGTACATCTGCTTGAGGTGAAAATGATGAGAAAAGCAAATAAAAGTGAATTTCTGTGGAATACGTTAGACGGCTGGCTTTTTATCCCTAGGAACATTCCTTTACTATTTCTTTTTGTATTTCTCTTAGGGGTTTCTTACCTAGGTTGGGTTAAGCTGTTTCATAAATTCGTTTAGATACACCAACAAGCTGAAACAAAAAACTGTTTCAGCCTGTTGGCGTGCTGATTTATTTATTTTATGTATAGCTGTACCGTAATTCACCTAAATTATTCATTCCATCCTTTGCATACATCAACCCATTTTAAGCATTTCGAAAATTCTTCTAGTTCAGGTATTGTTAATTCGATTGCACTATTTCCACTTCCACAGGCAGGGAAAACGGTGACAAAACGTTTCAGAGATTCATCTAGATACACGTGAACACCTTCATTAACGGCAAACGGGCATACTCCGCCTACGACATGACCAATCAGCGTTTCTACTTCACTTGCTCCAAGCATTTTTGCTTTGGTTCCGAACTCTTCTTTATATTTTCGGTTATCAATTTTCGCATCTCCTGCTGCCACAATCAATAGAACAGTTCCTTCTGCGTTAAAAGAAAGACTCTTTGCGATCCGTTTCGGCTCGCATTTTAAAGCTTCCGCTGCTAGTTCTACAGTAGCACTGGACTCATCCATTTCGATAATTCGATTCTCCATACCATATTGTTTAAAATATGCTTTTACTTTTTCAATCGCCATTTTTTATATCCATTCCTTTCGTTAACTCTTGCAAATATGTATAATTGCCTTACAGAGAATGTGCAGTTGTTCTTTACAGTGAAAAAATCTTATTATTTTAATATACAGAAATTATACACAACTTTGAAGCTAAAAGCACATATTCGTTTTAATTAAAAAAGTTACGTAGGTAAAGTATTTTTAACTGATTAAAGCAGGATTACGGAACCCTTTGACGAATGTAACTATGTCGGCTGCGAAAACATAGGCATTAGAACGAAAGATAAATGATGAAATTGAAAAGGCGCAAACGTTCTAGTGAAATGAGGAGAAGTAATGCCAAATTTACACACTGTCGTCAGTTTTTTTAGCAGTACATGTATGGCAACGATGAGTATGATTTATTTGTTTTCCCTTGTGCCGCGCGCATGGTCTTTTAAATTTCGATTTGGAGCCATGATTATAGGAATCCCAGTCGGCATTATAATGGGACAGGTTGCTATGCTGATCGGCTGGCACCATCATTAAAACTTTGAACTTTTTAACAAAAAAGGAGACGTGTAAAATGAATATTGTTACATTAAACAACGGTTTAAAAATGCCTCAGCTTGGATTTGGCGTATGGCAAGTAGAAGATAACCAAGCAGCATCTGCAGTGTCAAAAGCAATTGAAGTTGGGTATACCTCTATTGACACAGCCATGATTTATAAAAATGAAGAAGGAGTAGGTCAAGCGATTAAAGAATCTTCTGTTCCTCGAGAACAGCTGTTTATTACAACAAAAGTTTGGAACAGCGATCAAGGCTATGAAAATGCATTACGTGCATTTGACGAAAGCTTAGAACGATTAGGACTTGATTATGTCGATTTATATTTGATTCACTGGCCTACGCCTCAATATGATGAGTATGTGGAGACGTATAAAGCATTAGAAAAGCTTTATCACGATGGAAAAGTAAAAGCAATTGGCGTCTGTAACTTTGAAATTGAGCATTTAGAGCGCTTGTTAAACGAATGTGATGTAACACCTGTTTTAAACCAAATTGAATGCCATCCGTATCTAGCTCAAAATGAATTAAAAGAGTTTTGTGCCAAACATAATATTTTTGTGGAAGCATGGAGCCCCCTTGATCAAGGAGGAGAAGTGTTACAAGACGAAGTCATTCAAAAAATTGCTGAAGTACATAGCAAAACTCCGGCTCAAGTTGTATTGCGCTGGCACTTACAAAACAACACAATTGTCATCCCTAAATCAGTTACACCGTCTAGAATAGAAGAAAACTTTAACGTGTTTGATTTTGAACTAACTGCCGATGATATGGCGGAAATTAATGGGTTAAACAGCAATCGCCGCAAAGGTCCGCACCCAAGTGACATGAACGTCCGATAACGATTTTATTTCAGATTATTTGAAATTTTCTTAAATAATAATTGACAAATGATTAATTCAGCGTAATACTTAGTGTAGGTACCCTAGTTGCTTTAAGTTGTACAGCTTAAAGTGTATAGTGATTTAGTCATTTAGCGATTGTTTGTATGTATAAGGTGAAATGCCGATTATTAATAAAAGCCCATAGTGTAAGTAGGTTAGTTTATAGGGGGCTATATCAAAAGGAGCTTGTTTCCTCTTTGATATAGCCCCTTTTTGTGTTCAAAAAAAGGTAGTCTACAGTTTAACAAGGGAGCGGGTATGATGTTTATTCAAATCGACGGAAATTCACTGACGTTCGACCAAATCTACAAAGTTATTTACCAAGGATACTCCGTAAAAATTAGCGATCACGCAGTTGAACATATACAAAAAAGCAGAACGTTAGTTGAAGAGAGTATTACGAACAACAACGTAATTTACGGAGTAAATACTGGATTCGGAAAGTTTAGCGATACGGTTATTTCAACAATGGACTTAGCTGATCTGCAGATTAACTTGATTCGCAGTCATGCCTGCGGACTAGGAGAACCATTCTCTTTAGAGATAAGCAGAGTGATGCTGCTGTTACGAGCGAATGCATTGGCTAAAGGGTATTCAGGCATACGGCTGGAAACCTTGCAGCTGCTTATCGATTGCTTAAACCAAAATGTAGTGCCGGTTATCCCAAGTCAAGGTTCACTTGGAGCTAGCGGTGACTTAGCTCCATTATCACATCTAGCGCTGCTGTTAGTTGGAGAAGGAGAAGCTGTATATAATGGTCAGCGAATGCAAGGAGAAGAAGCTTTAAAGCTAGCGGGGCTTGAGCCTATCCAATTACAAGCGAAAGAAGGGCTAGCTTTAATCAACGGCACTCAGGCAATGACAGCTGTAGGAGTAGTTTCGTACCTTGAAGCTCAAAAGCTAGCTGATCTTGCTGACGGGATTGCAGCACTGACGTTAGAAGGTCTGCAAGGCATTTTAGATGCATTCATGCCCGAGTCTCATGCGGTAAGACCTTATCCGGAACAACAGCAGGTAGCTGCCCGAATTCTCTCGTATTTAGAAGGCAGTCAATTAACTACTTCTCAAGGTCAAATAAGAGTGCAAGATGCTTATTCACTGCGCTGCATTCCTCAAGTTCATGGTGCTATTTATCAAGTTTTAAATTATGTAAAAGAAAAGCTGTTAATTGAAATTAATTCAGCAACCGATAACCCGCTCATCTTTGCCGACAGCGGCAAAGTAATTTCTGGAGGGAACTTTCACGGTCAGCCCATTGCGTTTGCTATGGATTTTCTAGGAATTGCAATGGCGGAGCTTGGGAATATTTCTGAACGGCGCATTGAACGAATAGTAAACCCTCAGCTTAGCGGGCTGCCGGCATTTTTAAGTGCAGATCCTGGTTTAGAGTCCGGGCTCATGATTACTCAATACGCTGCTGCTTCATTAGTTTCCGAAAATAAAGTATTAGCGCATCCATCAAGTGTCGATTCTATCCCATCTTCAGCGAATCAAGAAGATCATGTCAGCATGGGAACGACTGCTGCACGTCATGCTTATCAGATTATCCAAAATACACGAAGAGTTCTATCGATTGAAGCAATTTGTGCGGCTCAAGCAGCCGATATTCAAGGAGTGGATAAACTTGCTTCGGAAACAAGAAAAATTTATTCAAGAATTAGAAAAACCGTACCAACCATTACTAAAGATCGAATTTTCTCACGTGATATTGAAGCGTTAGCAGCTGATTTCAAAACCTTTGTGCAAGATACTAATTATGAACTAGCGCTGTAATAAAAATGTTAGTTTAACAGTTTTTCATTTTTATAGAGGAGGAAAAACAAAATGGAGACAAAACAAAGTGGAATGAAAGCACCTCGTGGAACGGAACTAACGACAAAAGGCTGGGTACAAGAAGCTGCTCTTCGCATGCTTCTAAACAATTTAGATTCCGAAGTAGCGGAGCATCCGGAAAAGTTAGTCGTATACGGAGGAATTGGAAAAGCAGCCCGTAACTGGGAGGCGTTCGATCGTATTGTCGCAGCGTTAAAAGAGTTAGAAGAAGATGAAACGCTTCTCATACAGTCCGGTAAGCCTGTTGCGGTTTTTAAAACCCACAGTGATGCACCGCGTGTTTTATTAGCGAATTCAAATCTTGTTCCTGCTTTTGCAAATTGGGAGACGTTTCATGAGCTCGATAAAAAAGGGTTAATGATGTACGGACAAATGACTGCAGGAAGCTGGATTTATATCGGAAGCCAAGGCATTGTTCAAGGAACGTATGAAACATTTGCTGAGTGTGCCAACCAGCATTTTAACGGAACTTTGAAAGGAACGATTACGGTAACAGCTGGATTAGGAGGAATGGGAGGTGCACAGCCACTAGCCGTTACGATGGCAGGCGGCGTCGTAATTGGAATTGATGTTGATCGCACGCGTATTGGAAAACGTATCGAAACAAAATATTGCGATACGGTAGTCGAAAGCGTAGCTGATGCGATCACGTTAGCTGAAGATGCAAAAAGATTGGGCAAAGCGCTTTCCATTGGATTAGTTGGAAATGCAGCCGAGATTCTTCCTGAAATGATAGAACGAGGATTTATCCCAGATATTGTGACGGATCAAACATCGGCACATGATCCGCTTAACGGATATTTGCCGATTGGAGTCAGCTTAGCAGAAGGAGAAAGATTGCGGAATACAAATCCAAATGAATATATAAAACAATCAAAAGCAAGTATGGCTATTCACGTTCAAGCCATGTTAGAGATGCAAAGAAACGGCGCGGTTGCTTTTGACTATGGCAATAATATTCGCCAAGTGGCGTTCGATGAAGGTGTCACGAATGCATTTGATTTCCCGGGATTTGTCCCAGCGTACATCCGTCCGCAGTTCTGTGAAGGAAAAGGACCATTTCGATGGGTTGCTTTGTCAGGGAACCCAGAAGATATTTATAAAACAGATGAAGTCATTTTACGTGAGTTTTCGGATAATACGCACCTTTGCAACTGGATTAAAATGGCGAGAGAAAAAATTGAGTTTCAAGGATTGCCGGCGCGTATTTGCTGGCTAGGCTACGGAGAAAGAGCGCGCTTTGGAGAAATTATTAATGATATGGTAGCAAACGGAGAACTGTCAGCGCCTATCGTTATTGGCAGAGATCATCTAGATGCCGGTTCTGTGGCGTCGCCAAACCGTGAAACTGAAGCAATGAAAGATGGCAGTGATGCAGTAGCAGACTGGCCTATTTTAAATGCATTAGTAAATACGGCAGCAGGCGCAAGCTGGGTATCCGTTCACCACGGAGGAGGAGTAGGTATGGGGTATTCTCTTCACGCTGGAATGGTTGTAGTAGCAGACGGGACGGAAGAAGCCTCTAAACGTCTAGAACGTGTTTTAACAACAGACCCAGGCATGGGTGTTGTTCGTCATGTAGACGCCGGCTATGATAAGGCCATTCAAACTGCAAAAGAAAAAGGAATACAAATTCCCGCGTTAAATGAATAAAAAAAGGAGGGATACGTATGTCTATTACGTATATCAAATGTGCTGCACAGGTCATTACGGTTAAAGGAGGGAATCAGCCTAGACGAGTGGAGGAAATGTCAGATCTAGGAATCATTGAAAATGGCAGCGTACTCGTGAAAAATGGAAGAATTGTATTTGTTGGACCTGACGTCAAAGCGCAAGAATACCTTGAGCATATCCATAAACCTATTAATATAATTGATGCCGAAGGAAAAATCGTAACGCCTGGGTTGATTGATCCCCACACTCACCTTGTATTTGGCGGTAGTCGTGAAAAAGAATTAGAAATGCGCTTAAACGGGGCAAAGTATATTGATATTTTAAAAGCGGGAGGAGGAATTTTACAAACAACCGTTAGTACACGACAAGCAACGGAAGAGGAGCTAATCAAGCAATCTACAAAACGTTTAAATAAATTTCTGCAGTACGGAGTTACAACTGTCGAAGCCAAAAGCGGGTACGGTTTAAATCTTAAAGATGAAATCAAACAATTAAAAGTAGCGAAGAAACTGAATGAACAGCATCCAGTAGATATTGTTTCAACCTTTATGGGAGCTCATGCGGTGCCAGTTGAGTACAAAGGAAATGAAGATGAGTTTGTTCGTTTCGTTATCGAAGAAATGATCCCAATTGTTGCAAAAGAAGAGCTAGCGGAGTTTTGTGATGTATTTTGTGAAGAAGGTGTGTTTACAGTTGAACAGTCAGATCGTATTTTACAAGCTGGAAAAGCATACGGACTAAAACCTAAAATCCACGCTGATGAAATTGTGTCTTTTGGCGGGGCAGAATTAGCGGCTAAAGTGGGAGCCGTGTCAGCGGACCATTTGTTAAAAGCATCGGATCAAGGAATTAAGCAAATGGCTGAAAGTGGAGTTATAGCCGTCCTATTGCCGGGTACTGCATTCTTTTTAATGGAAGAGCCGGCGCGTGCTAGAAAAATGATCGAAGCAGGAGTGCCGGTTGCTTTGTCTACAGATCGAAACCCAGGGTCTTCTCCTACGGAATCGCTGCCGTTTATTATGAATTTAGCTTGTTTAACGATGAAGATGACGCCAGCAGAAGTTTTAACGGCCTGTACGATCAACGCGGCTCATGCCATTTGCAAAGGAGATCAAATCGGAAGTATTGAAGTAGGTAAAAAAGCCGATTTAGTGCTATTTGACGCTCCTAATTACCAAACGCTGCAGTATAACTATGCGGTAAACCTTGTAGACACGGTATTAAAAGATGGAAAAGTAGTGGTTGAAGGCGGTGTTTTACATGAACTATCCGTACCCACAGCTTGATCGACCGCCTTTTTGCTGGCAGCGTCAAAGTACTTCTGACCCTAAAGTAAGTGACTGGATTCAGACAGTTGAAGATGGGAGCAACGTCGACTTTACATCGATAGATATTACGGTCTTGGGCGTGCCTCTTTCAAGATCTTCCATTAGCGCTTCTGGAGCCAGTGAGACGCCAATGGCCATGAGGAAGCTCTGGAAATCCTTTAACCCGTATCATATTGAGTATGATACGGGTTTGACTTCCTTGTCAGTGTTGGATTTAGGAGACGTCAAACAGCACGTAACGGATATAGGGAAGTCTCATCAGTATATAAAAGAAGCGATGATGTCTATGCGGAAATGTCATCCACGTGCGCTGCCTATTATGCTTGGAGGAGATCATTCTATTACAGCTATGTTAGTAAAAGGGTGGAAAGAGTCACACCCCGAACAGAAAATAGGAATTTTACAGTTTGATACGCACTTTGACTTACGCAGCTTAGAAGACAACGGTCCTTCTAACGGAACCCCTATACGAAATTTAATCGAAAGTAACACTATTGATGCAGCTCATGTATGGAATATCGGGCTTCACGGGTTTTATAATTCAAAATCGTTAAAGGAATATGCAGATAGCAAAGGCATTCATTATGTAACGTTACTGCAAGCAAGAAAAGCAGGAATAAATCATACCGTGAAAGAAGCATTAAAACAGCTGAGCAAAGAGGTAGACATGATCTATTTAACAGTTGATATGGACGTGTTAGATATCGCTTATGCACCGGGAGTTCCAGCAGGAACGACAGGCGGAATGAGGACAGATGAGTTGTTTGAAGCAGTATACACCGCCGGAAGCCATCCGCTTGTTCAAGCAATGGATATTGTATGTCTAGATCCGCTGCGTGATGTAGGAGAAATTACCGTGAAAGCAGGCGTACACGTGTTTTTGAATTTTTTAACGGGCGTTGCAAACAGAAAGTAAGGAAGTGTGCTTCCTTACTTTTTTTATGGCTATTTTTATAAGATTAATAAACGATTGTTGAGAGCGGGATAAAATAACTTTAGAAGTGTGTATGGATTTTAGTAAATATATTTTTACTAAAATAAACAATTTATATTGTTTTTATTCTAATTTAGTAATAATATATTTACTAAGAAGGTGAGTATCTCATGAAGGAAAATCTGGCTAAAGAATATATCGCTTTAATACCAGTTTTATTTGAAAACTTTAAGAACTTAAACAAGAATGAAGTGAAATTAACACATCTACAAAATCATGTAGTTGAATTTATGTATATGCAAAAAAGAGATTTGAATATTAAGGAGGTTAGCAAAGGGTTAAATATTGCCAAACAACAGTTAACGAATGTTATCAGTGAATTAGAAAGTGGAGGATACTTAATCAAAATGCCTGATCCGCGAGATAAGCGTGCAGTTTTAGTCTCATTAACGTCTAAAGGAAAAAGTATTCAAGAGGAAAAATGGAGAGAGATTTATAGTAACTTTCATACAAATCTTGCGAAGTTAAATGAAGAAGAGCAATTAGATCTGCACTTCGCTCTTCATAAATTAAATGTTTTATTAAAAAAGTTGGAGGGATAAATCATGAATCAAAGAGAGCGAATTTCACTCATTGGTGTAGGCGTTATAGGCGGGACAGTAATGGGAGTAATTTATAATGATATATCCAACTGTTTAATTACAGGTGTTATTGTCGCTTCAATCATTACGGTAATGCTCAATCAAAAAGCGAAAAGAACAGCTAGATAGTATGAATAAACGTAAGACAGCACCAGCAAGTCACCAATTCAGCTATGGTGCTGCCTCTCGTTTATAAAGTTTATTTTCTAAATGAACATTACTAAGCTGTATATGATTTAAGAGCTACAAGCATCAGATCCCAAAACCCATCCACATCAAGGGTTAAACCAAACTTCGCATTCGCTTTCCTTCCTGTAACTCCAAGCAAATCAACTGAAGTTGTTCCAGACGTGTATTCTCCGCGTGTTTCTACTAAAATATTAACTTCTTTGAGCGTAAATAGTTCTGGTGCTATACAATAAGCAACGGTCAATACATCGTGAACGGGAGGGCCGTCAAAGCCAAACGTTTCCTTATAGGTAGATTTAAAAAATGCTAATAATTCACCCACTTTTTTTGCTACGTTATTATCAATGTTCATCACTTGGTTAATAACATTATCTGTTGCAACGGCTTGATGCGTAATATCTAACCCCATTACTACGAGTGGGATGCCGCTATCAAACACTTTTTTAGCAGCTTCTGGATCTGCCCAAATATTAAACTCAGCCGTTGGCGTCCAGTTTCCGAAGGTTCCACCGCCCATAAGGATAATTTCTTCGATGTTTTCTTTGATTTCTGGAGCTTTTATTAAAGCTAAGGCAATGTTTGTTAAAGGACCGGTAGGCATAAGCGTAACGGGATCTTCTGACTCTTTTACCATTCGTATAATAGTATCTACTCCATGCTCTTCACTCCAGCTCCGAGACAGAGCCGGGAACTCAGGACCGTCTAAACCTGAGTCACCGTGTATACTAGGCGCGTTTTCGCGTCTGCGCATCATTGGTTCGCTTGCTCCTTTTGAAACAATCACGTTATGTAACGATACCAAATCACACACCTTCAAAGCATTCATCGTCGTTTTTTCAATTTCTGCGTTTCCTGAAACAGTTGTAATCGCTAAAATATCTAATTCCGGTCGTGCGGCAGCCAAAATAATAGCAATAGCATCATCATGACCTGGGTCACAGTCCATAATAATCTTTCTTTTTTTCATTATTGTCACCTCTATAGAATGGATAAATTAATGTTATTTTTGCAGGGCATTTACTTTATCTAAAATAGCTTCTGTAAAATCCGACGTAGAGGCATGTCCGCCTAAATCTTTTGTTTTCACTTCATCTTGGATCGTTTGATAAAGAGCGCATTCTACTGTAGTTGCCACTTCTGCAAGTTTGTGATCCGTATGTTTTTCAGCCAGCCATCTCAGTAGCATGGCTGCTGAAGAGATAATACCGGTTGGGTTTGCTATGTTCAAACCTGCGATATCTGGCGCAGAACCATGAGCTGCTTGTGCCATAGCGATATGTTCATTTGCATTAAGAGAAGGGGCTAATCCTAAGCTCCCTACAAGCTCGCCGGCTAAATCTGAAAGAATATCACCGTACATGTTTTCTGTCACAATGACATCAAAATCGGCTGCACGACGTACGAGATGAGCAGCCATGGCATCGATATGGTAGTCGTCCACCTGTACTTCAGGATATTGCACAGCTACTTCTCGACAAACGTCTAAAAATAATCCTGTACTTAATCTCAAAACATTTGCTTTATGTACGATTGTTACTTTTTTACGACGCTGCATAGCCAATGCAAAAGCTTCATGTGCAATTCTTTCTACGGCTTTTCGCGTAAATACGCCTGATGTTACCACGACGTCTTTTGTAATTTGCCATTCACCGTGTCCAGAAAACATATTTCGGTCGGCATAAAATCCTTCTGTATTTTCTCGAACAATCACTAAATCAGCTGCTTTCACGACGCTTTTAATGCCTGGCATTGTTTTAGCAGGACGAATATTTGCGTAAAGATCTAAACTGTGACGAAGCTCTCCGCTAGGATTACGCTTTTCTTTGTGCTGAAGAGGGTAAGCCGCAGAATCGTGCGGGCCAAGTATCCATCCATGCGTATGTTGTAAAGCATCTATCGTTACTTGTGGAAGAGGATTGTTGTATTGTTTAATTCCTTCCCATCCCATCGGCAGATGAATCCATTCCATTTTAACTCCTGTTTTGCAAGAAACATTTTTAACTACCTTAACTGCGGCGTCGATAATCTCCGGCCCGATGCCATCACCCGCCAATACCCCTATACGATAAACAGTCATTGGTTTGAACACCCTTTCATTATGCGCAATGCTTTTATAAATAGATTGAAGGTTTACAGTATTAATCTACTTAAAGAAAAAACAATAATAAAATAGTATTTTTTTATGTTTATAGATTGAATTTTTTTATTGTTCTTTTGGCTGCTTTTGTAGAGAAAGAACTAGCTAACGCTTATGCTCTAGATTTTCTATCAATCAGCTTCTTAATTGGCGTTATTCTATTAAACAAAACACCCAATTAACACCTAAAACACGATTTAATTATATCATAATTCAGAAAATTAAACGGTTCTACGTTGGCACGAAAATTGCTTGTACTATATATGAGGAATACAAAAGAAAGGAGCAATATGTAGCTACAAATAAGGAAGCTGCTTTTAAAGAACGAGAAGTCTGTTTAAAGTTATTATTTCACAATGAAGGGGAGAAGAAGAATGAGTGAACCGCAAAAGGAAATGAGTCCATTAAATCAGGTACGGAAAAAAGAGAGGAAAATAAACGTTTTTGCTTTATTGTTAGGCTTTCTTGTGATCGCTACTATTTTAACGTATATCTTGCCAGCAGGAGAATACGCACGTATAGAAGTAGACGGACGAACAACGGTAGATCCTCAGTCGTTTAAATGGATTGATTCTACACCAGTTGGATTCTTTGATATGGTCAAAGCGATACATACAGGAATGGTAGAAGGAGCCGATATTATCTTTTTTGTATTAATTATCGGCGGTTTCTTTGGTGTACTAAGCGCTACGGGGACAGTGGATGTATTAATTACAACGATGGCTAAAAAGCTTGCTACACGGGAAAAGTTATTAATTCCTGTTATGATGCTATTTTTTGCGGTAGGCGGTTCTTTAATGGGGATGGCGGAAGAAACGCTAGCTTATATTCCTCTTTTAATTCCGCTGGCACTTGCTCTTGGATTCGATGCATTAACGGGGACTGCCATTGTTTTAATTGGCGCATCTGCTGGTTTTACTACGGCCGTTATGAATCCATTTACAGTGGGTGTTGCATAAGGAGTAGCAGAGCTTCCTATGTTTTCTGGAATGGGCTTTCGCCTTATCTTATTTGTAGTGGTTTACGCCGTATCGGTTTGGTTTGTCTACCGATATGCGATGAAAGTAAAAAAAGCCCTTCTATTGGTACGTACGGAAAATACAGCATAACTAATGCAAATAAACTTTTAAACTCTGATGCGAAGTTAACTAGAAAGCATAAATGGATTATGGCAGCATTTCTTGTTAACTACGTAATTCTTGCTTTTGGCGTTATTAAGTACAAATGGTACATTACTGAAATTGCTTCTTTATTTGTCATTTTGACTGTTGTGATTGGGATTATTGGAAGGCTCTCTGTTGAAAATACAGTTAAGTCATTTACAAACGGGGCGGCAGCATTAGTCGGAGGAGCGCTAGTTATCGGAGTTTCTCGCGCAGTTCTTGTTGTTTTAAATGAAGGTCATATTGTAGATCCTATGCTTCATCAAGTATCTGGAGCCATTCAGCATATTCCGGGATATTTAAGCGTTATCGGAATTTATAATTTCCAAGCGTTGATTCACCTTATTTTAGCATCTGGAACAGGTCATGCAATGCTGACAATGCCAATCATGACGCCGCTTGCAGATTTGCTTAATATTACGCGACAAACAGCAGTATTATCTTTTTCTTTTGCAGACGGCATCGGAAATATTATTTTCCCAACGGCTGGAACATTAATGGCTGGCTTAGCGATTGCGGGAATTTCATGGACAAAGTGGGCAAAATGGGTGTTGCCGTTAGTCCTTATTCAATATGTGATTGGTCTAATCGCCGTTGTGATTGCTTATTTTATCAATTACGGACCATTTTAAGCATTAAAATTATATAGAAAAATATTATTCGTAAGTTGAGCTTACTAGTAGGAGGAATAGAAGTTGTTAACCTTAATCAAAAACGCAGAAGTATATGCACCAGAGTATTTAGGGAAAAAAGACGTATTGCTTGCAGACAGCAAAATCATCCTGATAAAAGAGTGTATTGATCATGTAAATACGTCCATTCCTATTCATGTTGTAGACGCTGCTAATAATATTATAGCTCCTGGCTTTATTGATTCACATGTTCATATTATTGGCGGAGGAGGAGAAGGAGGATATAAAACACGCACGCCTGAACTAATGTTAACGGATGCAACGACTGCCGGGATTACAACTATTGTAGGTGTCCTTGGAACAGACGGTACAACAAGAAGAATGGAAAGTCTTCTTGCTAAAGCAAGAGGATTAGAAGAAGAAGGAATTAGCTGCTTCATTCACACAGGTTCTTATCAAATACCAGTAAAAACGTTAACTACCAGCATCGAAGAAGACCTTATTTTAATTGATAAAATTATCGGAGTAGGTGAAATTGCCATTTCTGACCACCGTTCTTCTGAACCTACATTTGAAGAACTGGTAAAGGTGGCTTCTGCTGCCCGCAATGGAGGGATTTTATCAGGGAAAGTCGGAATATTAGAAGTTCATGTAGGAGACGGGGAACGGAAATTATCTTTATTAAATCAAATCGCAGATGAAACAGACCTGCCAATTCGTCAGTTTCATCCTACACATATTAATCGAAATGAAGAACTGTTTAAAGAAGGAATTCAATTTGCAAAACGAGGCGGATATGTAGATTTTACGACCAGCACCATTCCCCATTTTTTAGAAGAAGGCGAAGTGAAGTGCAGCAAAGGGTTACGCATCATGCTTGAAGAAGAAGTTCCGATCTCGAGCATTACGTTCTCATCCGATGGACAAGCGAGCCTGCCGTTTTTTGATGATAACGGAGACTATAAAGGGCTTCAAGTTGGAAAGGTGTCTTCTTTATTTCAAGAAGTACGAGATGCAGTACTAGAAGAATCAGTGCCGTTAGAAACAGCTCTTCAAGTCATTACGTCTAATCCTGCCAAAGTATTAAAACTGTCCAATAAAGGGCATATTCAACCTGGAAAAGATGCAGATTTAGTCCTTTTAGACAAAGAGACGCTAACAATTAAAACGGTTTTTGCTCAAGGTAAAGTAATGGTAAAAGACGGTGTCCCTGTTGTGAAAGGAACGTTTGAATAACAGGTTTTAGACATCATTTAACGAAAGTATCGCGGAAAGATACGTGCTAATTAGAGAAAGGTATTAAAATACGCGTGGAAAGGATCTTTCAAATGAAAAAGAAACTTGTTTCATGTCTTATCAGCTTTACATTACTTTCTTCTTTGAGTACACCCCTGCTTGCAAAAGCACAAGAAAATACTGGAGACATTAAAGGCAGCCTTGTTATTGCAGGCGGAGGTGTAGGAACATCTAATCACGAAATCTATGAAAAATTTCTCTCGCTTGCTGGAGGAAAAGAAAAAGCAAAAGTAGGGATTATTCCAGCTGCTAGCACAACGCTGCAGTCTTCCAAAAAGTTTAAGGAAGACATCGTAAAATACGGACTAAATTCAGATTCTATTAAAATTCTTCCCGTTTCAAATCACGATTTTTCTGACACACAAAAGGATGAATCAACCTGGAAGAATCAAGTAAATGATAAGAAGTTATCCCGTACGATTAAAGGACTAACGGCAGTTTGGTTTGTTGGAGGAGATCAAACAAAAATTGTGGATTCTCTTCGTCAAAATAATGGAAGCGATTCTGAAGCGTTAAAAGCTATTTGGGATATATATCGTAAAGGAGCAGTGATCGGAGGCACAAGTGCAGGAGCTGCAATTATGAGTGACGTCATGATTACAGGAGGAGACAGTCTAGGAGCTTTAAAAGAAAGTATAGAAAACAAGGAAAATAAACATGTGAGCGAAAACCAACAGAGTAAAAAAGAGTACGAGCCTCTGTCAGTTCAAAAAGGGCTGGGGTTTTTCCAACACGGCATAATTGATCAGCACATGGATGAACGAGCACGACTTGGGCGACTTGCAGTAGCTGCATATACTTCTGAACGTGACAAAGAAAAAAACTTTGCATACGGTGTGGACGAAGATACGGCTATGGTCGTTAACAATAAAGATCAAAAGATTGAAGTTGTTGGACGAAGCGGAGTAGCTGTCTTGGATATGAGCAAAGCTAAGCTTGTATCTAAGCAGAAAGCTCGTTCGGGATTAGAGAACATAAAGGTTAGTTACTTATCTCCTGGAGATAAAATTAACTATCATTTAAAATCATAAAGTTCTCCTCCTTTAATAAGTGTTCATAGATGAACATGCAAGTTTTATACCAACTTATTGAACACCGGTAAAACAGTGAAAGAAGGGTTTTTTTAAAAGCTCTATGTGTAATATAGGTTATTTATGGGTCATTATTAAGGTTTCTTACACCCGAAAAATGGCGAGAACGACTCTAACTTGGATGCCTAATAGTGAAAAGAAAATTGTAAAAGGTATATTACAAGATTACATCCCTCATTGAAAAATAACCTTTAAAAACTTAAAATTATAATAGAAAGGAAAAACAAGGATAAAAAGAAGAGCTGTCCGCAATAGCGACTTATTTATCAAACAGACCTTCATTCTATCAATATCTTCATCTCTTAAACATTTTCCACCAGCATTTCTACGCAGAAAAATTATACATGAGAGGATCTGTCAAAATGAACAAACAGGAAAGCAGCTACAGATGGGTTGTTTTTGGAACCGCTTTATTAGCATATTATTTGATTGTAAGTCAACGAACAGCCCCTGGACTTATTACAGAACAGTTAATGAAAGATTTTCACGTTTCAGCGTCTATTATAGGATTAATGACTAGTATACAATTTTTAGCATATGCAGGTCTTCAGATTCCTATTGGTTTACTTTCTGACCGATACGGTCCCAATCGATTTTTGATTATAGGGTCGCTTTTAACTGGAATAGGAAGTCTTATCTACAGCACGGCTCCTAACGAATATGTGTTAATTTTCTCTCGTTTACTAGTCGGTACGGGAGACTCAATGATTTTTGTCAATTTAGTGTTAATTTTAAGTCAGTGGTTTAAGGGAAATGAGTTTGTAAAGCTATTAGGTTTAATTGGGCTGGTAGGAAGTGTAGGGTCGTTATCAGCTACCGTGCCTTTATCTATGTGGATTTCCTTTTCAGGCTGGAGAGTTCCTTTTCTTAGCATAGGTCTGGTTTTAATGGCGGTATCTTATCTGCTTTATGTCGTTTTAGTCGTAAAACCTAAACGATTATTTGTAGATGATGCTAAAGCAAATAAAGCCTCTGTTAAGACTCCGGAAAGCGTATGGGCGATCCTAAGAAGGGTAATGACGACTCGTCAAGCATGGGCAACATTTCTTTGTCATTTTGGTGTAGTGGGTACATACATTGGTTTTATTGGTTCTTGGGGAGTTCCTTATGGAATGAATGTGTTTCATTTATCTCGCGCTGATGCAAGTCAGCTTATTATGTATGGTCTGTTTGGCGCTATGATCGGCGGACCTTTAATCAGCTGGATAACAAGCAGGTTAAACTCCATCAAAAAAATCTATTCACTTGTTCATTTTATTGTAGTGCTTAGCTGGACTGGATTATTATTATCCGGTATAAAACCTTCATTCATGCTAGTCGTTATTTTGCTTTTTATCATCGGCTTTGGAAACGGCGCAAGTGCTTTGACTTTTGCCGTAGTACGTCAATCTTTCTCAGTAAAAGAAGTAGGGGTTGTATCAGGTTTTGCCAATATGGGAGGCTTTTTAAGCGCCGTATTATTACCTAGTATTTTCGGAAATGTCCTTGATTTATTCCCTGAACGTTCGCTGCACGTGGGCTATCATTATGCTTTTATCATTCCCATTTTGTTTTCAATGATGGGGTTGTTAGGTGTCTTACTAATTAAAGAAAAGGGAAAAAAGGAGCAAAGGGTGCTGAATGCTTCTTAATATCTTATACAATGAGAGACATGCAAGAAAAAACGAGGCTGTCTGCGCCTACTCTGCGATACTACGAAAAGGAAGGCATTTTACCGTTTGTCGAGCGAAATGAACATGATCAGCGCTTATACACTGATCAGAATATCAAGTGGGTCAAGTTTATTTAATCCTTACGTGCAACTGGAATGCCTCTTGCTGAAATCAAGCAGTATGTAGAGTCATATAAAAAAGGCGAAAGTAACATCAGCGAACGCAGAAACATGATGCTTCAGCATAAAAAGAAAGTGGAAGCAGACATGTCGCAAACCTATCTGCATCTAGAACGAATTAATTATAAACTTGCGCTGTATGATACGTTGGAAGCTGGTTTAAACAATAAACAAATAAAAATTTAAATGCTGATAACAGAGAATCCTGTTTATACACAAACTATACAGGTGTTAAAAACTGCGAAACAAACAAAACAAGATAACTGCATAGTTATCTTGTTTTGTTTGTTCTATTCTAGTATGTACTGCTTAAATAAAGAGCTACATCGCGAATTGCTTTATCAGTTGCACTTTCTATTAACTCTCTGTCCTTTGTATACGAATAAAGAGTGTCGCCGTGAAGAAGGTGGTCTGATAAATTTAATAAGCCGACAGCGCGCTTGTTGAATTTATGAGCGACGGTTAAAGTGGAAGCTGTCTCCATATCCACGCCGAGAAAATCTGCAAGCGACCATTCTTTTACCATGTCATGCGTCTCGATAAGCATGGCGCCCATACTAACCACATGTCCTTTTATATATTTGTAGCCTTTTTGTTCACAATACCTACAGGCGGCTTCCACTAACTCTTTGTCAGCTTCTACAAGCGTTTGTTCTGGTAAATACCAATGTGATACGCCATCTTGCATCTTTGCTGCAGATACAATTAAAATATCTCCATATTGTATAGTAGAAGATAAACCTCCAAAATATCCCGTTTGAACAAATAAGTCGGTTCCGCTGCCAGCAAATTGATGTACAATGTTTGACGCCATCGGACTGCCGTATACATTCGCAAATCCTATATTTCTGTTGTTGAACTTACCTATTACCGTGTTCCATTTAGGCGTATGAACATCAGTGGATAAGATCTCCTTCCATAAATTGATATTATCTTGGAATTCCCACTCACCATGAATAATAAATGCATTAGGCAGCTCTTTTTCTGATAGCTTTAATACGTTTAGCCAATCTTTTTTTTCAAAATCGCCATACAGCCTCATCTTTTTCTCCTTATTTTCTCAGTTAGACTAGTTAGAAAAGAATTCTTCATTACTAGCTTTCATTCCTTTAATTTTTAGAACTAACAAATATAAAAGAAATGACAGTGCTGATTTAAAAATGAAGTTATGCGTGCTTTTTTTACTCATTTCTCGACAAATATTTAGAATTAAAAAGGAGTTCAGTAATAATAAAAGAAATTCCTTACTAACGCTTATTTAAATTAGATAAAGCTATGAGAAAAGTTCCGTTTAGTTAAGGAATGAATAAGAGGAGGGAAGGTACAGGTGTCAAATTATTTTCCCATAATTAAAACAAAAAGGCTTATCCTAAGGGGAATTGTAGCAGAAGACGCAGGCAATATTTTAAAATACCTATCCGATAAAGAAGTAATGAAACACTACGGCCTAGAGCCTTTTACAACGGTTGAGGATGCTTTAAATGAGATTGCGTGGTATAAATGGATCTTAAACGAAAAATCTGGAATAAGATGGGGTATTACTCTTAAGGAACAGGACGACATTATTGGCAGCTGCGGGTTTCTTAATAGAGTTCATAACCATTGCCGTGCAGAAATTGGATATGAGCTAAGCAAAGATTACTGGGGGAATGGGATTGCTAATGAGGCATTGGGCGCTGTCATAAAATATGGTTTTACACATTTTAATTTGCGGAGAATTGAAGCATTAATAGAGCCTGCTAATACTGCTTCACAAAAATTAATAAAAAAGCATGGCTTTATAAAAGAAGGCCTATTAAGAAGCTATGAATTTACGTGTGGAAAATTTGATGATTTGTATATGTATTCTTTATTAAAACAAGATTTTGACAGGCTTCAACCACATGAAGGGAATATCTAGACATCGTTATTAAGAATACGAATAGCACAATGACAGATAAGGGGAAAATGTATGGCCCATTTTAATGTTGATATTGTTCACTATCATCCTCAATTTGCTGAGCAAACGGTAAAAATGTGGAGAGATAGTAAAGAAAAAGCGATTAAACAAAAGGAAATGCACAGTTTTGACCGTCATGTCTATTTTTTAAATCATATATTGTCAGCACACTATAAAATTGAATTAGCGTTAATGGATGAACAAATAGTAGGAATGATTGCTTATCATGCTGACGAAATTAGCCAACTGTACGTTCATGTAGATTATCAAGGAGGAGGAATCGGACAGCGTTTACTCGAAAGAGCCAAGACAGAATCAAATGGAAAATTAATATTACGTACATTTGAACGAAATAAAAATGCCCAGAGGTTTTACGAAAAAAACGGCTTCAGTATTATAAAAAGAGGATGTGAAAATGAAGAGAAACTACCCGATATTACATATGAATGGACAAACAAATGAAGCATACGTAATTTTAATAAAGGAGCGGTTAGTGTGAATACGTTAGCACATGAAACATAACAATGCTGTCTATATGTCCGTGGTCCGCCTTTTACTAGTTTAGGATAGATGATTAATGCTAGCTATAAAAAGGAGGAGTTTAATATGATAACGGACAAACATTTTTTAAACGCTGTAAACAATACAAATGTTGATTTTACTGGATGGGATTTTTCTATTATTACTCGTACTGGTCGTATAGATAGCGACATGCTTTCGTGGTCATACGGAAGTGAAGCTTTTCGTCTTATTCAAGACTCTAATGCCGCTTTAGATATGGGAACAGGAGGAGGAGAATTTTTATCTTTGTTACAGCCTTTTCCTCACGTTATGTACGCTACAGAAGGATACAAACCTAACGTTCCAATCGCTAAAAAACGTTTAGAACCGCTTGGTATCACAGTTGTTGAACGAACTGAAGACGAAAACTTACCGTTTAAAGATGATACATTGGATTTGATTTTGAACCAGCACGAATCTTTTTGTGCTTCAGAAGTAAAAAGGATTTTGTCAAAGGAAGGCACGTTTTTCACGCAACAAGTGGGAGGGTTAGACTGTTCACGAATCAATGAATGTATAGGGGTTTCAATAAATAAAGAGTTTTGTAATTGGAATTTAAAGAAAGCAATAGAAGAGCTTAAACAAAGTTCTTTTAACATCATCTCTTTCAAAGAAGAGTTTCCTGTACAGAGATTTTATGATATCGGAGCGTTCGTCTTTTATTTAAAGGCAATTCCTTGGCAAGTTCCTAATTTTGATATCGAAACACATATCGAAGGATTGCATAACATACATGGAATTATACAGTCTAAAGTTTTTTTTGACGTAGGACAACATCGTTTTATTATTAAAGCGGAGTTAAAAAGATAGGGTACTTAAACACAGAAAGCGGATCTCTGACTGGAGGTGCGCTTTCTGTTTATTAATGATGGCTATACATAAAATTCATGATGTAGACAGAAGTCGTTTCAGTTATGTAATGGAACGCTTATGATTTTGTGAGGTATGAGATTTTGGTAATATGCAGTCTAATGCTCTTTTAGTAATGGGCATAAAGAAATTAAGCAGCAAGCCGCCTAAAAACACGGTTAATAATGTTCCAACACCAATTGGTCCGTTTAAAAGCATCGCAGCTAGTAAGAATGTGAGGTAAAGAAGTGTTCTTGAAAGCAATAAGTTTGTTTTAGCTAGTTTTTGTATGAGTAATGTTAAGCGGTCAATTGGAATGGGTGCAAAATTTGTATGTAAATAGGCTGAGGTTCCTACACCTATAATGATTAAACCAATTCCAAAACAACATAATTTGCTGTACCACATTTCAAAGGGAGCCCAATTCTGTAATAAAAAAAGCCATAAATCAATACCAAGACCCGTTATGAATGCTGTTAACAGTCCCAGTACTTCGGGCTTTTGTTTGCTTAAAAGGGCATTACCACAAATTAATACACATGCAAGTATAATTTCCCAGCTTCCAACGCTAAGACCTACGTTTAGGGATAGTCCAACTAAAAGTGCATCAAAAGGTGAAGCTCCTAGGTTGGATTGGATCGTTAAAGCAATTCCCAGAGTTAGTAGTAAAATTCCTCCTACATAAACAACATATTTCACTGTAATCAGCTCCTTTATTCACTATTTTTTGTTGCAAATGCAACTATTTTAAGGTACATTAAACTTATATTATTTTTATTGTATTTGCAACAAAAATATGTGCGAAGGAGATATTTATGAGTGAAATTCTGCGTGAAATTGGAATGATAGCAAGAGCATTGGATTCAATTAGTAATATAGAATTTAAAGAGTATGACCTGACTAAGGGGCAGTATTTGTATTTAGTGCGAATATGTGAAAATCCCGGAATCATTCAAGAAAAGTTAGCTGAGATGATAAAAGTAGATCGAACAACAGCGGCTCGGGCTATAAAAAAGCTTGAAATGAATGGTTTTATTGAGAAGAAAGACGATTTCCACAATAAAAAAAATAAAAACCTTTTTCCCACTGAAAAAGGGAAGAACGTATATCCGTTTATCAAAAGAGAAAATGATTATTCTGATAAAGTGGCATTAGAAGGTTTTACTCAGGAAGAAGCAGATACCATTCTTAAGCTGGTTCAAAGAGTAAGAAAAAATATAGAAACAGACTGGGAGTTTGTCAAAAAAGGAAACAAGAGAAATTATTGAGGATATAAAGGAGAGGCGTATGTCAGTGAAGATGGATATAAAAAAGTGTATTCTTAAAGATGTAAATCACCTTCAAGATATTAGCTGCAGAACATTTAATGAAACATTTAAAGATCAAAATTCACCTGAAAACATGAAAGCTTATTTAGAAAAAGCATTTACAGTAGAACAGTTACAAAAAGAACTATCAAATACGTCCTCGCAATTCTTTTTTATGTATGTTAATCATGAAATTGCAGGTTATTTAAAGGTTAATACGGATGATGCTCAGTCTGAAGAGATGGGGAAAGAAGCGCTTGAAATTGAAAGAATTTATATAGGTAACAGCTTTCAAAAACAAGGGCTTGGTAAACATTTATTTAATAAAGCAGTAGAGATAGCAACGACACTTAATAAAAAGAAAATTTGGTTAGGTGTATGGGAAAAAAATAAAAATGCGATTGCTTTTTACAAGAAACAGGGATTTGTTCAAACTGGATCTCACTCTTTTTATATGGGAGACGAAGAACAAATAGACTTCATTATGGTTAAAACACTTTTATAGTTTTAAAAAATAAGGATTATTCACTAATTTAACTGGTAGAGGATAATCCTTATTGCATACAGAGGTTTTATGCTTTTAGGGTAAGCAGTAAGCAAACTAATATGGCTGCTGTGCCAGCACATAGGAGAATGAAATTAATGTCATATGCTTACCAAAACGTTGGCTTTTTTCATTTTGGAAATTACATTTTCACTTTAATTCTATTTGAAATAACACAGACTAATTAGATATATATCGAATTAGAAAGATTAAAAAATGAACATTTTTACGTCCATTTTAAAAGATAACAGGCCACATCTCTTTCGGATTTAACTCGTATTCTCCATTTTGCCTATACATAAAATGCTGCATAATTAACTCTCTGCGAATCGTCGCATAATCTTCATGATATTTTTTTATATGTTCATTCAGTTCTTTTTCTTGATACGTTTTTCCGTGCTGTAAATCGCGTATTAAATAGGCTAATATTACGTTCTTTTTCTTTCTTTGACTTGGAATGATCTTTAAAGTTCCATCACTATTTATAAAGTTTTTAACAATCGATAATTTGTCTTTATCCTGTAAATGGTTTTCTTGCTTTTCCATCGAATCTTCTCCAATACTCAAAATAGCCTTCGAGTTATATTCAAGTCTTTCAAGGTCTAGATAAAAATAAATAATGTTCCCTTGTCTTCTTTGATAAATAATTCCTACATTTCTTAGTTTTGAAATGTGATGAGTAATAGTTGAAGGCTGCAACCCCAGCTTATAAGCGATTGCTTGCCCGTGAAGAGGTCCTTTTTTTAATAGTGAAATAATTCTAATCCTGGTAGGATCACCAACGGCTTTATGATAATTCACCAACTTATCTAATTGCATAGCCTACTACCTTCTTTCTTTAATTAGATGTATATGTCAAAAAAGTGAAAATATTTAAAGTGATCACTTGTCACACTGCATATAAAAAATCGGTTCCGTCTAATCTTTAAAGTGTAAAAAAGAGCCTGCTTCTCCGCATAATTTAACCATTATTTTTACCAGTTCTTTTTACTATTAAGAAAAAGTTACCATGTTTTCACTAAATAATACCGGGGAACATATTCAAGGAGATAAATGAATTATTAAAGATACATGTATGCAAATAATAAATGAAAAAAGAATGAGTAAATCATGACAGGAAATTCAAAAATTTTAATGGTTGTTACAAATGGACATACAATGGAAAACGGAGAACTTGCTGGAATTTGGCTTACAGAATTCTCTGAAGCATATTTAGAATTTAAGAAAGAAGGATACGAAGTAGTTGTAGCAAGTCCAAAAGGCGGAAAATCACCTGTGGATCCTAACAGCTTAACAGATGATGTGACGGACGAAGACAAAGAAGCAGGAAAACTTTTAGAGAATACAAAATCATTAGCTGACGTAAGTTCACAAGACTTTGCAGGCATGTTTGTACCTGGAGGGCACGGAACAATGTTTGATTTTCCAGACGATACGCACTTACACCGTTTGCTAACAGAATTTGCTGAAGACGACAAGCTGATTGCAGCAGTATGCCACGGACCGGCAGCTCTTGTAGGCGGAAAGCTTAAAAACGGTGAACCGATTGTAAAGGGTAAACGTATTACAGCGTTTACTGATTCAGAAGAGAAAGATACAACGTTAGATAAATACATGCCGTTTCTTCTTGAAACAAAGCTTCGTGAGCTAGGCGCTGAGTTTATTGCAAAAGATAATTGGAGCGATCATATTGAAGTAGACGAAAAGCTTTTAACAGGACAAAATCCACAGTCTACTATCAGCCTCGCGAAAGAATTTGTGCGTGCTTTAAACGCGTAAACGTATGTATGACCTTAATAGAGATGTCTTATGATTGTTTGAGACATCCCTATTTTCTTTAGGGTGAAATAAAATAGGAATTAAGGAAAATAAAAAGGGCAGCTATCTAAATAGCGGCCCTTTTATTTATTAGAAGATTTATTTCTGAAAATATATGTAGTAATTCCTGTCACAATGATAACAGCTACAACACAAATAATCAGACGAACAATCTGTGTCACAAAGATATTATCTGCAATGCTCATGTTTTTGGTTAAAATTAACGTTCCATAAGCAGCTAAGACAGATAAAAACATATTGACGATTCGTTGAGCCATGTTGTCGTTACTCCTTTCGCTTCACTACTTTACACTTTAACATATGTGTTCGCTGTAAAAAATATTGAATTACAAGTATGTCAGAAAATCAGCACTCCAGTAAAAGAATCTACTTGTAAGGAAGTAGCTGATATCATATTAGTTATGACGACTAGAGCTCAGAGAAGGAAATAAGATTTCTTTAGTCGAATTTAACATGCTTATATCATTTTTTTAGATAGGTGGGAAAAGCTTGCTTAATAAATTAAAAAAGCTATTTATGGATAAACAGGATCAGGAAACAGATGACAAATATATTTTAGTACCTGAGAGTGAAATAAATGAGAATTTAAAAAGAGATATAGTGAAGTTGGAAGAAGTAGGAGAGGCATACTGCAAAAGTCTCCAGCACAAATATAGAAATAAATTTGAACGTGATGGTAAGCAGAACTTAAAAATATGGGTGTGTCGAGATATTGATGGCGACCAACTACCAAATCTAAGTTCGGAGCAGTGTCTGGAAAAAGAATATCGTTCCCAAGTGGCAATAAACTTTGATGGGTTTACAGATGAAGAAGATGCATACGTTCATTACATCCAGTTGTGGTATTACTTTGGTGGGTATTTTAAAGGGACAGGCACTTTGTATGATTTGTCAAAAAATCATTTAGAAGCTGATATTGAAGAAAAGTTAGAAGAATTACTGAGCCAATTATAGATTTCTACTTAGCACTGAGATTATTTGTTAATACACAGGGGGAAGGAATATGAGGGGGCGGCCAGAGTTAGAAATAGAAAGGGAAAAAGTTTATAAAACGAAAAAAATCCTAACGGAACATTTATAGCGCGAATTATTCAAGTGCCTAAGGAAGAAAATATGTTAGATTTTATTCTAGAAATCAAAAATTTAAAGACAAAGGAACTTTCTTATAGAAGTTTATTAGTAAGGACTGAAAACTGGTACTATTCTTTTCGTCTTGCTAGAGGAGATCTGAAATGGGTATCTTTGCATACAGTAGCAGTATGGGACCGGTTAGGACATAAATTAGTTGAGGTAGCGGCCCAACCGGTAAGGAAAATTATCGTATTTCAGATGACCACTGTTCAGCTTACCGAGAAAAGCAATAATGACGATATAGTAAGGAGAAAACGAATGAAAAAGCATTGCTGCGATTATATGAATTATCATGCGAACTTTACGTGTGATATTCATAATAATCCGTTTGATTGTCCAGATAATCTTATCTTATTTGATAAAACAAATAAGGAATATGGTTTAATTATTCATGATGGTGGTTCATCCATCATTGGGATTTCATTTTGTCCATGGTGTGGTAAGAAGCTTTAACTTAAGTATGAAGGGGGGGATCTCCTCTTCATTTCTGAAATGGGGGATGGGGCTTGATTTTTCGTTATCTAGCTATGTTATCAGGATTAGGAATTATTTTATTAAACCTTTTTGATCCTATACATCAAGGGGTTACGCGCTGGTTGATGGTCATCTGCGGTTTATTAATCTTTAGTAGCCATTTAAAATTCATCTTAGATAAGAAATCAAAAACAACGGATAATCAAAAGAAGACCTACTAATAAGAGGTTCTTTTGAGTTCGTACTGCTGATAAACGGTATTATAATAACTAGCTTTGTATACTTCTTCATTACAAAGCAGTGTTTCGTACTTATTAAAAAAAGAAATGTGTACAGTTAGTGTAAGAAAAGGTATCTAACAAAAACCATTAATTTATATTTTAACCATAATATGTTATAATATTTCAAAAATGGTGGTGTGACGATGAGCGAAGATAAAGAAACACCTAAAAGAAGAAGAGAGAGATTAAAACACGAAGAGGTAAAGAGAAACCCCACAGGGAATATGAACGATGCATTTAACAGAAATGAAGCTGGAAACCTATCTGGTTTAGCAGGCAGCTTAGGATGGAAGGGGCTAGGTATACTTATTACTGTACTGATTATAGGTTTTATCGTTGTGTCCCTATTTTTAAAATAATATGAGGTTTATAAATTAAGAGTACTGGAGGAGTCATTTTGAAAAATTATGCAGTGTTTATTGGTAGTTTTATAGTGTTACTGTTTGCTTTTCAAATTGTTTCTGGGCTGTTTCTTACACTTACATATGTACCTGAGACTTCACAGCATTTGAGTAGCTCAACGGTCAGTATTTTTTCTTTTAATTATCCATTTTTAAGTTCGATTATAGCAGCGACCTTTTCATTTATTATTTCAAACAAAGTATGTAAAGTTAAAAAGAGCACCTATAAATAAGTAGGTGCTCTTTTGTGCTGAGAACAGTAATTACTGTTTTTAATAAAATTTTTTCCTTTTTATGGTATTATATATAGATACGTATTCAGTACTGTTGAAAGAGGGAGATACTTAATGTTACAATCACTGATTTTTGATATGGATGGAACACTGTTTCAAACAGATAAAATTTTAGAATTATCGCTTGACGATACCTTTAACCATTTACGTGCACTCAATCAATGGGATACTGGCACTCCTATTGATAAGTATCGTGAGATTATGGGTGTACCTTTACCAAAAGTATGGGAAGCTTTATTACCTATTCATTCAGATGAAATGAGAAAGTATACAGATGACTATTTTTTGACAAGCTTAGTGGAGAATATAAGAAAAGGGAAAGGTGCTTTATATCCTAATGTAAAAGAGGTCTTTAGCTATTTAAAAGAAAATAATTGTTCCATTTACATAGCAAGTAACGGTTTAAAAGAATATTTAGAAGCAATTGTAGACCATTACGATTTGAATAATTGGGTGACAGAGACATTTAGTATCCAACAAATCCAAACCCTCGATAAAGGCGATTTAGTTAAAACGATTATAAAGAAATACGATATCAAGCACGCTGCAGTAGTGGGAGACCGCCTATCTGATATAAATGCTGCAAAGGATAATGGTTTAATGGCAGTGGGGTGCAATTTTGATTTTGCTCAAGAAGCTGAACTTGCGCAGGCTGATGTGGTAATAGATGATTTGAAGGAGTTAAAAACTATTGTATCTAACATAAATAGTAGCTTGTCAATCTAATAGAGTGATCCTCCTGTATAACCATTGTAGCTGGCTAAGGTTCCGATTATTAAGAAAATAAATAAGAGTTTGTAAATTAAAATCATTTGTGATACTATACTAATTGTAAACGGTTTCTTATTGTATCAATTAAATAAAATTGGCGTGTTACTGGTAAAGCAGGCAAGACCAAGATAATTTGTTTTTTCTCATTTTTGGATGAGAGAAGTACATTTTATTTTGGTCTTTTTGTGTTCTTATTAATTTAGCACTATTTGCTTGTAATGCGCGTAAAGGGGATAGGGGTATGGATTACAAACAGTTAGGTAGGGATATTCTGGATTTAGCTGGAGGGAAAGAAAATGTAGTGATGTTAACACATTGTGCTACCCGACTTAGATTTGAGTTTAATGATATATCTCAAGTCAATGCAAAAGAAATTGAAAAATTGCCTGGCGTTATTTCAGTTGTAAACAAGGGAGGACAGTTTCAAGTTGTTGTAGGGAATGAAGTGCAACAATCATACCGTGCTATTATCAGTGTTATAGGTAAAAAAACAGAGAGTAGCGGACCAAAAAAAGGACAAAACATCGAAAAGAAAAGCTGGGTTTCGCGCTTTATTAGCGTCATTTCAACGACGTTCACACCCATGATTCCAGCTATTATCGGTGCGGGTATGATTAAAGCTATTTTATCAGTATTAGTGTTAGTAGGATTTCTTACTGAAAAAAGCCAAACATATTTCGTTTTAAATACGATAGCAGATGCTGCGTTTTTCTTTATGCCGGTATTACTTGCATACGGGGCTTCAATTAAATTTGAAACCAGTCCAATACTGGCCATGACAATTGCGGGAGTACTTTTGCACCCGAACTGGAGTACAGTCCTAAAAGCTGGAGACCCACTCCATTTTATGGGTGTTCCTGTACGTTTGACTGATTATGCCGGTTCAGTGCTTCCAATCATTATTACTGTATGGATTATGTCTTATATTGAACGTATTGCCGAACGCGTATCACCTTCAATGATTAAATTTTTTACAAAACCGATGCTTGTTCTATTAATTACCGCACCGCTTGCTTTAGTAGTCATCGGTCCATTTGGCACATATCTAAATGATTTAGTAGCTGTTGGAGCAGAATCAATCAATGAACGTGCAAGCTGGCTTATTCCGTTATTAATGGGAGGGCTTCAGCCGTTTTTAATTGTAACAGGAACCGCATGGGCAATGACGCCGATTGCTACTTCACAATTAACAAGACATGGTGCAGAAATGATCAATGGTCCTGGAATGCTTGCTTCCAATATCGCCCAAGGCGCTGCGACATTGGCTGTAGCATTAAAAACAAAAAATAAACAGCTTAAACAACTCGCTGGTTCGGCTGGTTTTACTGCATTGGTTGGAATTACAGAGCCATCTCTCTATGGGGTCACTCTTAAATTGAAAAGGCCGCTTATTGCAGCGATGATCGGAGGGGGATGTGCAGGAATTTATGCCGGACTTTCAGGTCTTGTCCGTTATGCATTCGTATCCCCTGGTCTAGCTGCCCTACCAGCATTTATCGGCGAAAATCCGATGAATATTGTTCATGCGCTCATTACAATTGCCATTGCCTTTGTCGTTACATTTATCTTAACGTGGATTATCGGTTTTGATGATCCAATTGATGAATCTGAAAAAGTAGCGCCAGAACCTCGAGAAGAAATAAAGCCTGTCACAGTTAAGAACCAGATAGAAGTTGGATCTCTTCAGGTTATGAGTCCTATCGAAGGAGAGTTAGTGCCACTGAGTGATGTTAATGATGATGTGTTTTCTAGCGGATTGCTTGGAAAAGGCATTGCAATTGTTCCTGCTAGAGGAGAAGTATTTGCTCCCTTTTCTGGTGAAATTATAACATTGCTAGAATCAAAGCATGCAATTGGTTTAAAAAGCGACAACGGGGTTGAACTGTTAATTCATGTAGGTATTGATACCGTTACTTTAAAAGGACAACATTTTGAATCATATGTCAGCCAAGGAGATAGAGTAGAGGCTGGTGATAAAATGCTTGAATTTGATATGGAAGCCATTAAAGCAAAAGGTTTCGAATTAGTTACTCCTGTTATTGTCACCAATGATAAACAATTTTCTGAAGTTACATTCGTTGAGCCGGCCAGTACACACAGAGGTGACCTAATTCTATCTTTAAAATAAGGTTTATTAAGTATATAGGAGGTAACAAATAATGAAGTATAATCATATCAAACCATTTCCGGAAGAATTTTTATGGGGAGGATCAACATCTGCTTATCAAGTGGAGGGGGCATGGAATGTAGATGGAAAAGGTCCCTCTGTCATCGATATGATGAACCATCCGGAGGGAACAGCTGGCTTTACTGTAGCGAGTGATCACTACAATAGATATAAAGAAGACATACAATTGTTTGCGGAACTTGGATTAAAAGCTTATCGATTTTCTATTGCTTGGACGCGGATTTTCCCAGAGGGAACAGGAGAAATAAATAAGACAGGTTTGGAATTTTATAATAATATCATCGAGGAATTAAATAACTATGGAATTGAACCTATTGTTACAATGTACCATTTCGACTTACCCTATACTCTTGAAGAGAATGGAGGATGGAACAATAGAGCAACTGTAGATGCTTTTGTTGAATATGGACGTACGTTATTCGAATACTTTGGTAAAAAGGTAAGATACTGGCTAACAATCAATGAACAAAATACAATGATTCTGCATCCAGGAGCAATTGGGGTACCAAAAGGCGGAAAGTTGCCAACTAAAAAAGAACTCTACCAGCAAAACCACCATATGCTTATAGCTCAAGGAAGAGTCATGCAGCTTTGTCACGAGATGTGTCCAAATGGGAAAATTGGGCCAGCAATTAATTTGACGACGATGTATCAAGCGACGTGTAAACCAGAAGATGCTATCGCAGCCCATAATTGGGAGACTATTCGCGGCTGGAGCTTCCTCGATCTTGCTGTGCATGGACGCTACAATGCTCTTTTTTGGAACTATCTTGTCGAGCGACAAATAGAGCCTATAATAGAAGAAGGAGATTTAGCTGCTATCAAATCTGGAGCTCCAGATTTTATTGCGATTAATTACTACTCGACGGCAACTATTGCCGAGAGCAAAGGTGATGCAAGTGATGTCAGTCCAAGAGCTGGTGACCAGCAAATTATGCTTGGCGAAGAAGGTGTATACCGTGCTGCGGAAAACTCACACGTTGGAAAAACAAGATACGGATGGGTTATTGATCCCGTAGGTCTGCGTTTAACATTAAGAAAAGCTTTCGAACGCTATAATTTACCCATACTGATAACTGAGAACGGTATAGGTGCTCCAGATGAATTGACTGACGAGGCAACAGTAGAAGACGACTATCGTATTGACTATATAAGGGATCATTTAAAGCAAGTACAATTGGCACTTACTGACGGTGTTCAAGTAATTGGCTATTGTCCATGGGCCGTTATTGACGTGGTTAGTACGCATCAAGGCTATGGAAAAAGATATGGATTTATTTATGTAAACCGTGGTGAAGATGATTTATTAGATCTCCGGAGAATAAAAAAGAAGAGTTTCCATTGGTATAAGCAAGTCATTGAAACGAATGGAAGAATGAGTTGATTAAAGAGAATTTTATAAAGGCAAAGTGGTGAAGACATGAGAGTCATTAAAATACTTAACAATAGCTTGATTTTATCAGAAGATGAAAACCAGCATGAGATCATAGTAATGGGCAAAGGAATTGGATTTAAAAGCAAAACTAGTGAATTAATCGACCCTGCCAGCGTGGAAAAAGTATTTGTTCCCATTAATAGTGTTGATACAAAAGAGTATATTCGTATTCTTGAAAACATGCCAAAGCAGCATTTAAATGCAATCAACCAAGCACTATCGAGTGTTAAGCATGAGTTAGATGGCTACTTAAACGATCGGACGTTTATCATGTTGATGGATCATATTGCCTTTGCTATTGAACGTTTTCAAAAAGGCATTACATTACAAAACAAATTTTTATGGGAAGTACAAAAATTTTATCCAAAAGAATACGAAATAGGACTTCATATTCTCAAGGAATTGAACGGGTTTCTTGGTCTCGAAATGCCTGACGAAGAAGCCGGAAATATTGCCTTTCATTTAGTAAATGCCCAGTCTGATAAACAGAATATGGAAAGTACAATGATCTCTATTAAATTATTGAAAGATATTTTAAACCTTGTTCAGTATCAGTTGAAGATTAGAATTGACAGCAATTCCATACGCTATACAAGATTTGTGACACATCTTCAATATTTTATTCAACGATTGCTTGATGATAAACAACTTAAAACAAAGGATTCATTCATCTATACGCAAACGAAAAATGCATATAATGAGGAATATACCTGTGCAGAATCTATCCGTAGCTATGTAAGGAATGTGATAGATCTTGATATCACAGATGAAGAGGTTCTCTATTTAATGATTCATCTTATTCGAATGGCCAATTCAGAAGAATAAAGCGTTATGATAAAAATTAAGTACTAATAATTTTTGATATGGTAACTAAAAATTAGATGAGATATAACGCTAGAACCCTCTATGCTTTCAAAGTATAGAGGGTTCTTTTTTGTTTTAGAGAGTGAAGAATTAACAATTCCCCTGTAATTTAAAATGTTTACATAATCTTTTCTTGTCATTAATAAATGGTTTACAATACTGAGCTATGCTTAGGTTAAGATTTCCAAAATAGTTTTATATTAAAAATAATTCTATGAGAAAGGAGATTTTTGATTATGACTTCGCATATGATTCGTAAATCTGATAGCGCTCAGTTATATATTAGAGGATATAAGATAAAATTGACACTCAGCCAGTGGAAGCTTGTAAGCACTCCGAGATAATGGTTAATGCAAATATAAAAAAAGTAAAACTCCCATCTTAATTTAGATGGGGGTTTTTGCATTTCTTTTATTAACTTTTTAATTGGTTAACTATTTAGACTTTATAATAAAAAAGACTAATAAAAGTTAAAAAATGTAATAAAAAAGAGGAATATTATTTAAGTGAAATTAAAATAAAGCACAACTAAATATGCATTTTTTAAATGTTTTACCACTTTTTATTGACCATAAAAATTTAAAAGAATTAAAATAAACATAAAGTAAGTAGTTACTTACATTTTAAAACTAGTTTGTAGGAGGATGAATATTTTTAATGTATAGTTTAAGTTTTCAAAAGGTGGACGAGGCGAACGAAAAAGTTGGAGCAAAAGCTTTAAACCTTATAAAAATGAAAAAAGAAAATTTACCGATTCCAGATGGCTTTGTTATTCAAACAGAAGCTTTAAAGCGATATATCGAATGGAATGGGATTGATCGTCACACGGATAATATACAGGAGAGAATTTTGCACGGGGAAATTCCTATTGAAATTGAATCAGATCTCATAGAGGCATTTGGAAATCTAAAAAACTCTTATATGTCAGTAGCCGTTCGGTCATCATCCAGTGCTGAAGATTTAGAAGGTGCATCTTTTGCTGGCCAGTATGAAACCTATCTTAATGTGAAAAGCACTGAGGATTTTTTGAGTAAAGTGAAAGCGTGCTGGGCCTCATTTTTCACTGAAAGAGTCGAACAATATACTCAAAATATGTATGCTAATTTTGATGGAATTTCAATGGCAGTTGTTGTTCAAGGGTTAATTGAGGCCGAAACATCGGGAGTCATATTCAGCCAAAACCCCGTTACTCATAATACAAAAGAAATGATGATTAATGCCAGCTATGGACTAGGAGAAGCAATCGTATCAGGCTTAGTAACACCTGATGTTTACCTGATTAATAAACAAACCTTTGAGATAGAGAAAGAAAAAGGGCTAAAGGAAGTAAAAATAATTCCACTTGATGAAGGCGTTGAAGAAATCGAAACAACGGAAGATGAGCAGCAAAGGTTTTGTTTAACAGACGAGAAAATCATTGAATTGGCCGAAATAACAAAAGAAGTAGAAGCTCTTTACCAACATCCCGTAGACATAGAGTTTGGTATTCAAGACAATCAAGTATATCTATTACAGGCAAGAGCGATTACCACATTAACAGAGTCAAAAGAATTAACTCCTTTCCAACAAGATATATCTTTAAGTTTGGAGGATATGAAAGAGTTTTGGATTTTAAATGACACAAGTTTTTCCCATGCTGTTAGTCCTTTGTATGCTTCATTTATTATTCCGGCATTTTCTGAAGGAACAGCTGCTAGTTTTAAAAAGTTAAAGTTTATGTTTAATAGACTTAATTTAAAACTTTATAAAGGACATATCTATACAAAAACGGAGCCTTTTAAAGGAGATTCTAATAAAAGATTCCAAGCAAATAAAGAATTGATGGAAAGTATTTATCCAATCCTAACAAAACGAATGAATCAAATGATTAAAGAACAATTCCTGCCTTACTATAACAAGTTAGATAGCTTTACCGGAGAAAATCTCAATCTTCCGAGAGGAAAGGAGATTCTTCAAAGTTTGACTAATTTTTATAAAACGGCATATGACTTGCATTTTGACATTGTTATGCCTCAAATGTCTTTAAATACTAAAGTTGAAGAATACTATAAAAACCTTACAAATAAAAAATCCGGACATGATGTTTATGAGCTATTGACCGGGAAAATGAACAAATCGTTGGAAACGGATCAACAGCTTTCTAGACTTGCTTTAACAGTTAAAGGCAATGCGGAACTTACTAAGATCTTTGAAGAAGAATGTACAGAAACTTTATTAAAGAAATTAGAGGAAAATAAAGCAGCAAAAAGCTTTATGGCTGAAGTAGATGCTTTTCTAAAACAGTATGGATATCGAAGCGTTGTAAGTCACGATTTTGTAGGAGAAACTTGGCTAGAGAATCCTCTTCACGCATTATCGATTATTCAAGGATATGTTAATGACGGTTACAACTTTGATGAGAATTTCAAACAGACGGTCAAGAAACGTGAACAGAACTATAATGAATTTCTGGAACAGATAGCGGATAGCAAACACAAAGAAGAGTTTAAAAAATATTATCAGTGGGCATTAGATGCATCCGTTATAAGAGATGACCATCATTTTTATATCGATGCAATGTTGGATGCAAAAGCCCGTTTATTCCTACTCAAGCTAGGTAATTTACTAGTACATTATCATGTTTTTCTAGTGAAAGAAGATATTTTCTTCTTATATCTTGATGAGCTAGAGTCTCTTTTAGAAAATCCAGTAGACATGACAGAATTAATTGAGAAACGTAAAAAAGAACACGCAGAACACGAGAAAATGTCTAATTTGCCTAGATACTTCGGCGTCCCTGAACCAGCTCAGCTGAAGGAAGCTGAGAAATATATGGGAGCTATTGAGGAAAATGACGCTAACAGCGAGCATTCTATTAAAGGGTTAGCCTCTTCCTCTGGAACATATACTGGAAAAGTAAAAGTCATTTCAAATACGAAGGAATTTTCCAAGCTGGAAAAAGGTGATGTTTTAGTATGTAAGACCACTACTCCACTTTGGACTACTTTATTTCAGACTGCAGGGGCTGTTATTACTGACGCTGGAGGTATTCTTTCTCATTCGGCAATAATTGCACGTGAATATGAAATTCCTGCAGTGGTTGGTACGAAAATAAGTACGGATAAGCTAAAGGATGGCGATATGGTTATGGTCGATGGTACGAATGGAATTGTCACGCTTTTAAATGAATAAATAATCCTCTTCGCTTCCATTTGACAACAGCTCTTTTTCCTTTATATACTGCCTAATGGAAAGTAAATACTTACATTCAGGAAGCATAAAGGATGATTAACATGAAAAAAGATGAAACAAAAAAGAAGATAACAAAAGCTACAATAGAACTGCTTAAAGAAAAAGGCTATAAAGGTACTACCACTAGAGAAATTGCAGAACAATCTGGCGTTAATGAATTAACTGTTTTTCGCCACTTTGGCAATAAAGAAGGCATTATTCAAGCTATTGTCAAAACAACAAGCTTTTCGCTTGAGATTTTTGATAAATCAATTGAATGGGAGCTTGAAAAAGATTTGACGAATTTCGGTTACCTGTTACTAAAAGACTTTGATAATAACCGAGACATGATTTCAATTGCTTTAAAAGACCCTTTAATTTTCTCCCAGGCGCACGAAGAAATTATAAAAAAAATTAATGATACGAAAAAAATACTAAAAGAATACTTTGAAGAAATGCAAAGAAAAGGATATATCAAAGAATTAGATTGCTGTACACAAGCAGAGATTTTCCTAAGTACGTATTGGGGATATTTTATGTATAAACTGAATTTTGGAGACAAAGCCTTACATGCAGATTATCAAGATATGATAAAAAACAGCATAAACACGTTTATAAAAGGAATTTCTCTCCACTAAAAGGAGGCAATAATGTTTGGGTAAACATAAAGAGCTTATCTTGATTATTTCATTACTAATTGGAACATTTCTTGTACCAATTAATTCGACAATGATTGCCGTTGCTCTATCAACCATATCAGCTCATTTTAATGAACCACTTGCAAGTATTTCTTGGGTAGTAACTATTTATTTAATTGTAATGGCTGTTACTCAGCCTATCGCTGGAAAGCTAGGAGATCTATATGGAAACAGAAATATCTATTTATGGGGCGTAGTGTTCTTTCTGATAGCATCTTTAGGCTGTATATTTTCAACTAATCTCATTTCCCTTATTATCTTTCGATCACTGCAGGCAGTAGGGGGAGCTTTACTTACTCCAAACACTATAGCAATCATTAGATATGTGGTGCCAAAAGAACGGCTCCCTAAAGTTTTAGGTATATTTGGAATGGGGATGGGTTTGGGTGCTGCAATTGGACCATTATTAGGGTCTGTACTGCTTGAAAACTTCAACTTGGAAGCTATATTCTGGGTCAACGTTCCTTTTCTTTTCTTAGCTTTAATCAGTGGAATAGTTATGATTCCTAAATTTAATGTTAAAAAGCAAACAAGCACTTTAGACATTCAAGGTTCCATCTATTTAGCAATCAGTATTTCTTTATTGATCTTGTTGACACACGGTATGGAATTTACTAAGGCTTTAATAATGGGAATGATATTTATTCTATCTACAATTTTGTTTATCAAAAGAGAAAATACAGCAGAAAACCCGATTATCGATTTTTCTTTATTTAAAAATTCCACCTTTACAAGCGCTAATTTATCTATTATGCTTAGCAATTTTGTTATGTATGTGATTTTGTTAATTATGCCTCTGTTAATGAAGTCTCAATTTCATTTATCTACAGCGCAAACAGGGCTTGTTTTATCAGTTTTTTCGATTTCAATGTCTTTAAGCGGCTGGATAGGAGGATTATTAAACAATAAGTTTAGTTCTAAAAAAGTGATTGGATTTTCCTTTGCTATGATTATCGTCTCTAATATTCTTTTTTTATCTTTAGAGAACGTTGGATCTATTCTTTTTCTTATAGTGGCTTTAATTATTGGAGGTTTTTCTACAGGAATAGGTTTAACAAGCATGCAGGTTGCCTCGCTGGACTCCGTAAGTAAAGAGCAATCTGGTACAGCCTCTGGCATTTACTCAACGTTTCGTTATTTCGGAAGTATTATTTCGTCCACGCTTATTGCTCTCGTTACAAGTTATAACTACATCTTTATTATTTTAGGAGTATCGGGGATAGTAGGTATACTAGTAGCTAAAAACATTAAATCTGGTAGCCAAGACATGATAAGCAGCAATAATTCCAGTGCAAAAGCATAGTTGTTTTTTGATAAAGCTTTTGGTTATATACACAATTTACTAATCAATCAATAAAAAATAAGTACTGCTTCTAAAATAGGAGCAGTACTTATTTTTTTGCTTAAAAATCTTAGAGAAAATAGCAGACGAATTCATCTGTTCCTTCAAAAATGACTTGTTTTAAATAAAAAAATTCTAATAATTCAATCTTGTTATTGACGAACTCGCATTTCAGATGTACACTTAAGTAACAAAGCTACTTAGTATACAAGTTACCTAAATATACTAAATTACATGTTAATGAATATATCATTTAGAAAACAGCAAGTCATAAATTAATGAGGTGACTAAAATGAAAGAAATTAGTATTGAAGAATTAAAAGAAAAAGCCATTCAATTAAGAAAAACAGCTCTTACAATGATTTATGGAGCACAGTCTGGCCATCCAGGAGGTTCACTTTCTGCAGCAGATATTATGGCAGCGCTTTATTTTAAAGAAATGAATGTTGATCCGCACAACCCTAACTGGGAAGGTCGCGATAGATTTGTACTTTCTAAAGGTCACGTTTGTCCCATTCAATATTCCGCTTTAGCTTTACGAGGATTCGTTCCCTATGAAACGATATACACGTTAAGAGAATACGGTTCTCCGTTTCAAGGGCATCCAGATATGAAAAAATGTAATGGTATCGATATTTCAACAGGCTCACTAGGACAAGGACTTTCGTGTGGCGTAGGTATGGCAATCGCAGGGAAACGAGATTTTAAAGACTATAGAGTTTTTTCTTTAGTAGGAGACGGAGAATGTCAAGAAGGACAAATTTGGGAAGCTGCTCAAACAGCAGTTAAGTACCAATTAGATAATTTAGTTGTATTTGTAGATAATAACAGACTTCAAATCGATGGATTTTGTGATGAAATTATGCCATTGCAAGATTTGGAGAAAAAATTTGATGCATTTGGTTTTGAAACAAAGCGAATTAATGGACACTCCATGGAAGAGATTGTAGAAACATTGGATGAAGTAAGAGTAGCGAAGAATGGAAGACCAAAATGTATTATCTGTGACACGGTAAAAGGTAAAGGCGTTTCGTTCATGGAGGATGCGGCTGATTGGCACGGGGTTGCTCCTAATGAAGAACAATATCATCAAGCAATGGAAGAAGTAGCAGGAGGTTTAAGATGATGAGCATACTAGAAAAAGATCTTACAGTAAAAAAAGCTACGAGAGAAGCCTTTGGAGATGAAATCGTAAAATTAGGGAAAGAAAATAAGAATATTTATGTCATTGATGTAGATATTGCAAAGTCGTGTAAAACAGTAAACTTTATCAAACAATTACCTGACCAGCATATTAATGTAGGGATTGCAGAGCAAAATGCAGCTGGGTTAGCAGCTGGACTTGCTACGACTGGTAAAATTCCTTTTGTAAGCACTTACGCGGTTTTTGGTTCATTAAGAATGCTTGAACAAATTAGACAAGAAGTTTGCTATCCTAACTTAAATGTAAAGATTGCTTGTTCACACGGCGGTTTAACGCCCGCTAATGATGGCGGAAGTCATCAAGCTATAGAAGATATGGGTGTATTAAGATCGGTTCCAAATATGACCGTCATTATGGGAGCTGACTATTATTCTACTAGAAAGCTAGTAGAACAAGCTGCTAAAGTGTACGGACCTGTATATCTTCGTTTTACTCGCGATACGGTTCCAATGATTTACGATGAAAATGAAGAGTTTACAATTGGAAAAGCGAAGAAAATTAAAGATGGAAGCGACATCGCTATTATTGCCAACGGCGATACAGTACGACTCGCTTTAGAGGCAACGAAAGAATTAGAGAAACAAGGCATATCTGTGAAATTACTAGACATGCATACTATTAAGCCTTTAGATCGAGAAGCAGTGGTTGATTGCTTAAATATCGGAAAAATGATTACGGTTGAAGATCACAATATTCTAAATGGCCTTGGCAGTGCCGTATGTGAAGTAGTTGCGGAAGAGGGAAAAGGTACGGTTCGAAGAATTGGTGTACAGGATCAATTTGGACAATCTGCACCTTATGAAAAACTGTTAGAGTTAAATGGAATTACTGTAGAAAATATTATCAAAACAGCTAAAGAATTGATTTAAGACTAACTAAATTAAATAGAAGAAGCTAACAAGATGGGGGAAATATAATATGTTTGATTTAAAAGAGAGAGTAGCAATCATTACTGGTAGCGGTTCCAAAAAAGGAATTGGACGTACAATCGCCCTGACACTTGCAGAGCAAGGAGCAGCTGTTGTTATAGCAGATATCAATTTTGATGGCGTGCAGGATACCGTAAATGAAATAAAAGAAGCGGGCGGCAAAGCCCTAGGAATAGAGTTAAATGTAACAAGTAAAGATTCTTGCGATGCGATGGTTAGAAAAACACTTGAAGAATTCGGCAGAATTGATATTTTGATTAATAATGCAGGAATTTCTCAAAAAGTTACAGTTCAAGATATGACGCTCGAAGACATTACAAAAGTGTTTAACGTCAATATGTTTGGATTGTTTCTATGTACGCAAGCAGTATTAGAAACAATGAAAGATCAAAAGTATGGTCGGATTATAAGCTTGTCTTCTGTTTCGGCTAAAAGAGGTGGAGGAGTTTTTGGAGGACCGCATTACTCGGCATCTAAGGCAGCAGTACTAGGTTTTTCAAAGAACTTAGCGCGTGAGGTAGCCTTAGATGGCATTACAGTTAACTGTGTAGCTCCTGGACTCGTTAATACAGAAATTTGGAAGTCCCTTCCTGAAGAAGATGCAAAGTCTGTGATTGATAGTATTCCTATGGGTAGACCAGGTGAAGTGAAAGAAATCGCAGCTACAATTGCCTTTTTAGCTTCAAAAGAAGCTTCTTATATTACAGGAGAAGAAATTGATATAAACGGTGGCTCACATATGGATTAATATTCAGGTTCGTTATACAGGCATGCCATTATGGTATGCCTGTATAGCTGTTTATTAATAAAATCATTAGTAAAATGGGAACCTGACTACATAAATAAGGATTTTTTTGCTAGAAGATGCTAGGCTTGTTGCCCCTAAAAATAGAACAGTATATAATAATTATGTCTACTTAATTATGAATAAAATGAGCTAATAATTATAGAGAGAAGTGATTTCCATTAGTTTTAATCCAGTTTCCAATAATAAATTATATATTCAAATTTATAATCAAATTCTTTCTGAAATTCAATCTGGAGCGTTTCAAGTAGGAGATAAACTCCCTGCTGAAAGGGAGTTGTGTGAACAATTTGGTGTAAGTCGAGTGCCTGTTAGACAAGCCCTTAGCGCCCTAGAATTGAACGGTTTTATTTATTCTCGTCAAGGAGAAGGTGTATATGTTAAAGAGTTTCAAACAGAAGCTGAAAATTCTCAATCAACACTTTTAACGGAATCTACCTCCCCTCAAGACATTGTGGAAGCAAGAATGAACATAGAGCCTCTTATTGTACGCTTTGCAGCTTTGAGAGCTACAGAAGAAGATATTAAGGACCTGCGTGCAACAATTGATAAGATGGAGGAAGAAACGAACGCAGGCGTGTATGTACCAGAAACAGATGAAGCCCTACATAATGGTATAGCGAAGGCTTCTCATAATGATTTATTTATTAGTATTATGGCAGCTATTAGCAATGCGATGAAACAGCAGGAAATGTGGAAGTTTATAAGAGATCGAACCGTCACGAGACCTGACTACCGAGAAGTTAATTTTAATGAGCATAAATTACTTATTAATGCAATTGTACAGCATAATGAAGAAGAAGCTGTGAGAATTATGAATTTTCACATGCAAAATTTATATGATCGTTATTGGAAAGCTTAATTCCAACTAATTTTTCATTAGAATAATACCAAATATAGAGGTAAAAGGCAGCTAAAGTGTAGCTGTCTTTTTGCTGTTGAAAAGACAGCATAAAATGAGCAAGATTCAGTGTTTTCTTTCCAAACAAACTGTATATTTCTTTCTATTTTTAATAAAATTCAGAAAATATTTAATCTAATAATTATATTGACAATTGATAGGTATGTAAGTACACTGTTTATATAAGGTAACTTAGTATACAAGTAGCTAAATCTATAAAACGGAGGTAATGTAAATCTTACAATTCATTGTTCTTTACAGCTTGATATTTTTTGAAGAGATTAGCAGAGGGGTTCAAAAATGTAAGCGTTTTTTATCGTTACCGTGCGTTACAAATGTTTTGGATTATTAGGATAGAAATTAGAAAGTAGATTTATGGTGTTTTCATATCGCTAGTAAGGTTTTGTTGTATGAGATTTTCTAGTAGTTTTTACTTTTTTAAATGATAAATAATACAGGGGGATACTTCGCTTTTTCGTTTTTTATATTTTCATATGAAAGGGATTACAGAAGTAGGTACTAGATTTACTTAGACTTAGAAATAGATCAATCATCTTTCTATATAAACTTTTAATTCTTTCTGTCAATTAGCCTAGAGTAAATACTCGGGTCAAAGACCGAAGAACATGAAGAGGAGAAAGATGATAACCCAGGGGAGGAATTATTTTGGATCCAATTAACTTAGAACGTTCAACTACTAAAAAAGTAACGTTAAGACTCATTCCATTTCTATTTTTATGTTTTACCATATCTATACTTGATCGAGTAAATATTGGGTTTGCTGCATTACAAATGAATGAAGATTTAGGTTTTTCTAATGCTGTTTTTGGATTAGGGGCAGGGATTTTCTTCATTGGCTATTTCCTTTTAGAAGTACCAGGCAGTGCTATGATGACGAAGGTCGGAGCTAGAAGATGGATTAGTAGAATCATGATTACATGGGCAGTAATTGCTATTTTAATGGCTTTTATCCAAACACCATGGCAGTTTTATACAGCAAGATTCCTTTTAGGAGTTGCTGAAGCTAGCTTTTATCCTTGTATGGTCTTTTATCTAAGTGGTTTTTATCAAACAAAACATCATGCAAAAGCAATTGCTGGATTTATGATTGCGATCCCTGGTGCTAATGCAATAGGATCTCCTCTTTCTACTTACTTATTAGGTATTGACTGGTTAAACATGGCTGGATGGCAATGGCTTTTCATTTTGGAAGCGATTCCAGCTTTGATCTTAGGTGTGATATGTTTCTTCTATCTTGACGATAAGCTTGAGGATGTAAAATGGCTGACTAACGAGGAGAAGAAATGGTTAATCGACGTTACAACAAAAGAGAAGTTAGAAAAACAGGAAGCCAAACACTATACATTTGCTCAGGCCTTAAAAGACCGTGACGTATTAACCTTATCTTTAGGATACTTTTTCTGGATGGTTGGCTACTATGGCATCGTCATGTTTTTACCGACAATCTCAGAAGGCTTATCTAAAACTACTTCTCTTAGTACGCATGCTATGGGATGGATTTTAGGATTAATGTATGTTTGTGCAATGGTAACCATGATTTTGGTTAGTAACCACTCTGATCAGAAAAATGAAAGACGCTTTCACGTAGTTGCTTGTTTAGTAACAAGTGGAGTGGCATTAATTATTAGTAGCTACGTTGCAAATACGAACATTGTTTTATCATTTGTATTCTTAACGATCAGCCTTTGCGGAGCGTTCGGGGCATATTCTCCGTTTTGGGCAATTCCACCGTCTTTCTTAACGGAAGCTGCTGCTGCAGGTGCCATTGCCCTTATTAATAGTATTGGTAATCTAGGTGGTTTTTTCGGACCGTACATCGTGGGATATATTAAAGATATGACCGGATCTTTTAATGCTAGTATGACATTTCTAGGTATTAGCATGTTCGTAGCATCCTTTATCGTAGCTTTTTTATTAAAACAATCAGGAAGAGCTATTAAAAAAAATACAGTTGATCGATTAGAAAAAACTAGTTGATTCTTGTTTGAAAGAAATTTGTACTACTAGGAGGGGCCGACAATTAGTTTCTAGAGACTGTCGGCCAACTTTCTTACATGGATAAGAATAACAGGGGTGTATGACAATGATGAAGCTAGGAGTTTTAACAAGTGGCGGAGACGCTCCAGGAATGAATGCTGCTATTAGAGCAGTAGTAAAAACAGCTAACTATCATAACATAGAGGTAATGGGAATTGAGGGTGGTTACCAAGGTTTACTAGAAGGTAAACTTCATAGATTAACCTCTACGGATGTAGACTACATTGCGGATAAAGGCGGGACATTTTTAAAAACCTCCCGTTGCGCAAAATTTATGAAAGAGTCGGGCAGAATGAAAGCCTTAAGTGTATTAAAGGATTATGGAATTAATCATTTAGTGGTAATCGGCGGTGAAGGCTCTTTTAAAGGAACACAAAAATTACATCAATTAGGTGTAAATGTCATTGGTATACCGGCAACGATTGATAATGATTTATCTTACACAGATTATTCAATTGGATTTGATACTACATTAAATACGATATTAGAATGCCTCGGTAAAATTAAGGATACAGATTTATCTCATGAAAAGACTACCATTGTAGAAGTTATGGGAAGATATTGCGGAGATTTAGCCCTGTACTCTGCTTTAGCAGGCGCAGGAGAAATTATCTCCACACCTGAGAGGAAATTAAGTTTTGAAGAGATATGTTCCAAACTGAACGAGAAAATGAAAAGCGGCAAAAAAGATAACCTAATCCTGATTACTGAAAAAATGTACGATATTCAAGACCTACAAAAATATGTTGAGGATCGATTAGATATTAGCATAAGGACAAGTATATTGGGTTTCATTCAAAGAGGAGGACAACCGTCCGCATTTGATCGTATATTAGCAAGTAAAATGGGGATCACAGCAGTAGAATTATTACTCAAAGGGTATTCTGGTAGAGCTGTAGGAATCAAAGAAAATGACTTAATTAATGTAGATATTGAAAAAGTTCATTCGAAGTTATCTAGTAACGATGATAAATACAGCTTACTGGATACCATTCTAGCTTAAGGATATCTTTTCTAACATACAATGATTTATCAAAATAGAGATAAAACGAATTTGTCTCTAAAGAAATGTATTTGAATACAAACGAATTTTTCTAATAAAAAGGAGGAAATAGAAATGAATAAGCAGGTTAATGTAAAACAGGGAACTATCGTTTGTCAAGTATGTGGGAAAGTTATTGAGAATGTAGACAACTCTGAAGGGGTTAAAACATGGTACGGGAAGTGTTCGGAAGATTGTTCTAGGAAATAATGTATCGGTAAAAAGAGACTCCAAAAATCATTAGAATTTTAATTAAGACTATAGCTGAACAAGGAGAGTAATCTTATGAAAGTCATAATTGCTTCAGATCATGGTGGGATAAACATTCGTAAAGAGATTATAAATCTATTAGATGAAATGTCTATAATATATGAAGATCTAGGCTGTGAATGCAGCAGTTCAGTCGATTATCCGGACTATGCGATTCCAGTTGCCCAAAGAGTAGCAAATGAAGAAGCGGATTTTGGAATTTTAATCTGCGGTACGGGAATTGGCATGAGTATTGCCGCTAACAAAGTAAAAGGAATTCGTTGCGCGCTTGTTCATGACGTTTTTTCAGCTAAAATGACACGTGAACACAACGATACGAACATTTTAGCCATGGGGGAACGAGTAATTGGGCCAGGTTTAGCCCGCGAAATTGTGAAGACTTGGTTAACAACCCCATTTGTTGGGGGCCATCATGAAAATCGCATCTGTAAAATTACAGAATACGAAAATGTATCAAAACCTTCTCTTGAAAGAAAATAAAGATAAAAAGAGCAAGAATCAATTTGATTCTTGCTTTTCCTATTACTTCACTTACTGATATGATGATTATAGATCCTATCAGAATAGCAAAACTAACCATTCCAATTCCTATACCAGTTAGCCTTCCGTAAAAGCAGCTTATTATGATAACACTGAGACTAATTATTTTTGCAATTAAAATAGATGTAATAAAATATGCCTGATTTATTCTTGGGAGTTAAAGAAGTTTGTTTGCTGATGAAGAAATCTGTACGGTTAGTATCTATATATAGGAGGAAGCGAATATGCAGGATAAAACGGTGATAACAAAAGTTATGGCTTACATAACTAGGTTTAATGGTCATCATAAAGAGTTATTAGTTTACAAACACAAAGATTATCCAGAAGCAGGAGTTCAAGTTCCAGCAGGTACTGTAGAACAGGGAGAAACAATTGAAGAAGCTTTATATAGGGAGGTCCAAGAAGAATCTGGATTAATGGAATTTTTATCGGTAACAAAATTAAAAACATATGTTTATCATCATGAAGGTAAAAGCCAGTATCATGAGCGACATGTTTTTCATTTAGAAGTTAAAGAAAAAACTGCAGAACGGTGGGAATATAAGGTTAATTCTAAAGGGGAAGATGCAGGATTAATCTTTTCATACTATTGGGCTCCTATTCAAGCTATTCCCAAACTAGCTGTAAATCAAGATGATTGCATTAATCAGTTATTTTTATAGTTCTAAATTTATTAATAAGAGAAATATGTAGGTATCAAAGAGAATAAAAGTAATTTTATATTACATCAAACCGCCCAGATATACAGTAACGTTTTTATTCATTTTCAATAAATTAGTGATGTTAAAAATGGTGTTGCTAAGTCAAATGATTACCAAAATAAATGCAATGTTTTCTTAAATTACAAAATGAAAATATCTATCTCCTGATATACTTATCTAAAACCCCTACTAAAAGGAGAATAGGAAACATGCTTAATCAATTAAAGCTGTGGGCTAAAAAGTTAAAAAAGCAGCTATTTATCTTATATTTAGCTTATAAAGATGAAAGGGTATCTTGGTATATCAAATTATTTACTGCTTGTGTTGTTGCATATGCCTTCAGTCCAATCGATTTAATTCCTGATTTTATACCGGTTTTAGGCTATATTGACGATATAATCATTGTTCCTTTAGGAATTATGCTTGCTTTGAAGATGCTACCTATAAGTGTTATAGAGGACTGCACAATAAAAGCAGAAGAGCTCATTCAAAATGAACGACCTAAAAATTGGGTTGCGGGTTCAATTATTATCGTAGTATGGCTATTTATTTTTATGTGGAGCTATTTTACTGTTTTTAAATTATTAAAATGAATGAACTCTTATCAAGAAAAAATATATTAGGTTTACTATCGATCGTTATGATACAAAATGGTAAATGATATATATAATTGAAAGGAGTACATTAGAACAAATGCAGCAAATTGATATCCAAGAAAAAAAGATAGACAGAGCTCTCTTTCAATTTGTTTTCCCTTTTTCCTTAAAGCAAGGAACTGAATCTAGTATCTCCCTTTTTTAAAATAAGAGCGGATTTAAGCTATTTCATTTAAATCAACTAGAAGACGAATGTGCATATTACGGCAATTTTAAAGTCTCTCATCGTGATATGGAGGCGTATTATTTGTCTTTCACTAATCTTTCACTAATAAGATACTCTTTCCCCACTCAGAAAAAGAAAAGGTCTTCATAGATACTCAAAACCGTTAAATATAAGAGGTAAGTTAATTACAGATACAGAGTGCACTCCTTTTCAGATACACTCTGTTGATTTAACTACATGTCCTTATGAACTTGGGTTTTTAACCATTCGAACTGAGTTGAAACCCTTTACGTCTATGTCATTATCTCATTCTTTAGAATTCGCGGATCGCTTTCGCGTATTAGAACCACGAACACGAAAAGATAGCAGTACAAAAATTGAATGCGATGGCAAGATATACAAGGGAGCAGGGGAATTTGTATTTAACAACCTCTTTGAGGGGCTCTCCCGCTTTTTTGAAGGTGATTCAAAGGAAAATTCTTATTTTGAAACCTTGCGGCTTAACTGTAGAGGGGGAGCCATATGTTCATGCTAATAACCTTCCTTACATTCAAGATTATTTACAAAAACATGCTTATCAGCGCTGGGCTCCTAGCACTTATTTTCTGATAGAAGAACATATTTTTACTTGTATAACGATTCAAGATGAACGTACAACTCCTGATTTAGCTAATCAGTTTTATGGAGAATTTTACTACGGGCTTGTATTAAATCTTTTTCACAAGATCGTTTTATTAAAATTAGCTAATACCTATACAGAGCTAAATATTGAAAAAGACGTAAAAGAAATGGAAAAATTAATTTATTCCATTAATTCGTTTACCGCCAATTATTTTTCGCTTGAAATAGTATCTCAGTCCCGGAGCCGTGATATTTTCTATCTTCTTAGGGAAAATTTCAATATTGAGTTGTTATATAAGGAGGCTAAACAATCTCTAGAGAGTTTATTTAGATACCAGGAAAACGTTAATGCGAAAAAAGACAGCCTGTTATTGCTGATTTTGACTCTTTATTCCGTAGTAGGTCAAATGCTTGGAATGGGGCTTGTAGTACATGATTTTATCGGAAGAATCAAATGGAGAAATATACTTGTATACAATCCTGTAGAATATTTTGCATTAATCCTAGCAGCTAGCGGTGTCATAATCTCTCTGATACTAGGTATACAAAGTTTGTACCGATGGATAATTGATCAAAGAAATCGAAAAAAATGGGTGAAACAGACTGTATTATCTTCAACAAAGGAATGAGAACAGTCCTTTATTTCATCTTAAAACAGAAACACGTACCTTAGCCCATAATTGATAACCTTAGGTATCAATTATGGGCTAATTTATCTCTATGCATTTTTAAAAAATGTTCAGTTATATCGCTTTACAATTAAAAATAAATGTTGAAATTGAGCTAATAATCCGTTTTTTTACTGTGTTTTTTTACTGTCCATTTCTTATAGATGTAGTGTAAGAGGAAGCCTCTGTACTGATTTATAATATAGTAACTAACAATATAAAGTATACTTCCAAATAAGAAGCTATTAAGAACCATTCCTGTTAAAAAATTCTTTCCTAATTTTGCTCCTAGTTCTAGTCGATTATCCAAATCTTCATCTGCATTCTGAAGCAAAGTTTGATCAAGGTCGATTGGGAATATATATCCTCCAACTAATGTATTCAAGTAAAACATCAACGGAAAGGCCCACATAAAAAACATTCCACCAATAAATCCTGCTATGCTGTTTCCTTTACATAATTTAGCTAAACCTACCGATATTATAAGGCCTAATCCAAAGGTAGGAACAAAGTTCACAACAGAACCTAGACTAAAACCTAGCGCAACTTTATGTGAATGATCTTTTAATCTTAATAGTTTAATAAGTAAGTATTTAAACCGGCGATTCAAAAACACTAATTTGCTCACATTATTCCTCCTATCTCTTCGCGCTGGCATGCTATCTTTCCTTTTGGTGACCACCATTACAGAAAGGTGTTTTATTGTATTCAAGATTTAGCGTCATATAAGTAAAAAGAAAAATGAGGTTCAAGAACAACAGGTTTAACCATTATAAGTATATTTATACTTTATATTACAAAACAAATAATTACCTCCTAATAAATCAAGTGATTTTTGAAAATGTCACAAAAAATTCATAAATAGGCTGTTTCTTTTCTCTTTCTCCCTGCTAAAATTTTATAGTCAAGAATAAGAAAAATATAACATCGGGGGATATACTTAGTGAAAAAGATAATTTCTTCATTAGCTCTATGCTCGTCATTGATTGTGTTACCAACAATAAGCCAAGCAGCTTTAGGAGACAAGCTATTAAAAGAAGGTATGACAGCTCCAGACGTAAAAGAATTACAGGATGTTTTAAGACAGAAGGGGATCTTTTCAGCTACTTCGACTGGCTACTTTGGTTCAATTACAAAAGATTCAGTTCTAAGCTTTCAGCGTTCTCATAGTTTAACCGCTGATGGAATTGTAGGATCTAATACATATCAAGCGTTAATAGGTAATTCAACAAGTACGGTTACAAACGGTACACTTTTAAAATACGGAATGACTAGTAATGAAGTTGAAAAAGTACAGCAATTGTTAAAGGAAAAAGGTTACTTTAATGCTACACCAACAGGATATTTTGGTACAGTTACCCAAACTGCGGTTATGAATTTCCAACGGGATCATGGCTTAGCTGTGGATGGAATAGTAGGTCCGGCTACTTTAAATGTCTTAAATAACGCATCTAGCAGCTCCACTGGTTCTTCAACTGTCAATAGTTCAACGCAAGCGACAGCCAGTGATATAGTTGCTTATTCTAAAAAATTCATAGGCGTACCATATGTTTGGGGAGGAACGTCACCGAGTGGTTTCGATTGCAGTGGTTTCATTTATTATGTATTTAAAAATGGAGGTGGAGTAACTGTACCGCGAACAGTAGCTACCTTGTATCAGTCAGGAAAAAGTACATCTACTCCAAATGTAGGAGATATTGTGTTCTTTGATACTACTGGAGGTCCTTCACATGCTGGAATTTATATTGGAAACGGACAGTTTATTCATGCTGGAAGTTCAACTGGTGTAACTATTGCATCGTTAAGCAATTCTTACTGGGCACCTCGTTATTTAGGAAGTAAGTCTATTTTCTAATAAACTACAAAGTACTAGTTAGCAAGAACGAAAAGACTAAGACCATGGTTAAGAATTAAAATTTTTTTGAAGGTTACCTTTTTATTTTTATGAATATTGAGCTTTATGATACGATATGAAGTGAACTTTTTAAATGAGGGTCTATATGCAAAAAATTAAAGGTAAAAGGATAAAAATTAGTATATTTATGCTGGGATTAGGGATTATTTTTTTTTCTGTTTGCCGGGAAAGAGCTTGTGGTAAACGAAAAGCCTGTAAAATCTGACGTGATTATTGTGTTAAGTGGTGATAATGATCGACTGGAGAAAGGAATTGAATTATATAAAAAAGGCTATGCGTCTCATTTAATCCTTTCGAACGGTCAAGAGAATAATTTTTATCATCAAGCCAAGGACTCAGGGATACCTGAGGATTCAATTATATTAGAAAATCACGCTACAAGTACTACGGAAAACGCTAAATTCACAAAAAGGCTAATGATAAAGTATCATTTTCAATCCGCTATCGTTGTTTCTTCCAACTATCATATGAAAAGGGTAGAAAAAAACTTTAATAAAGAATTTAAGGATACCCAAATACAATTAACCTATTGTTCTAGTGGAAGTCGTTATTATAATCCAAAGAGATGGTGGGAAACTGCTTTAAATAGAAAAGTTACCTACACAGAATACGTCAAGCTTATTGGTAATTATTTTGGTTTTAGTGGAAAGAAATCGAAAGAATTATTAAGAGAATTTATCTAAAAAATTGCAAAAAAAGTCCATAGGGGATGGCTCTATGGACTTTTTACTTTTTAAGATTACCAGTAGTAGTTCAACATAATCCTGAGATGATGGATTATTTACTTAAAATAAAGGAAAGTACGGTGCCTCATATAAAGGTTATTAGATAGAATAACCTTTGCAGCAGACCCGTAGGCATAGGAACAAAAAATACAAGCATAATGAGTATAAGGATGACTAGTAAGAAGACTAAGCAGCCATACGTCCAATACTTGCCGCTTTTTAAAGATGACGCATATATCCAAAGACCAGCTAAAACAGTAATCATGCCAAGTTGAGCGAATATTGAATGCCAAAATAAATTTATATCAACCGGTATAAATCCAGAAACAATATTGCCTAAAGCTAATATAAGAATAAAAGCTGTTGCTAGCTGGCTTTTTCTTGTTTTCTTTAGACTTTGTGAAATGTGCAAAACACCAATTGAAAGTGTTAATCCGTTTATAATAAACAATACGTTCATCCAGAAATAGTAAGGAGAGCAAATTTCATGAGGTGCAATTGAATAGGTGTAGTTTCCACAAGAAGTGACGCCAAGATCACTCATTGCGTGATGTAAAAAACTGTAGGGAGCAGTTGAAGTCAAAATAAAGACAGGTTCAACTAAAAAATACAAGCAAGTAGCAAACCAGCTTAAAATGCCAACCTTTTGTGATATATACAGAATCATCACCTCTTAAAAAGCGTTATATACGAATTGTATATCCAAATAATGTTAAATAGAATGGTCTTGAAGCCTATTTTTAAGTAGGGCTTGAGGTTGATGTGAGGAAGGAGGACAAAGTGTTTAAACTTAGAGATGCTTATAGTAGGTTAAGGATAGAAGGACCTCTTTACTAATTTTTTGTAAGAGTAAAGAGGTCCAAAAGCGTCTTAATTAGAAATAAATAGATGCTGATTATGCACCCATACGTAAAGTTAATGTATTCTAAACGCGGTGACATTCAAGACGTTTTCTCTAGAATTTTATAATCTGATGTTTTTTGAATATCTACATCATATTCATGTGCAAATTTTTCTAATTCCTTAAAAACATTGGGTGGATTAAATAATGCTATTCGCATATTCCACCCGTTTTCTACTTTTACTACTGCTAATTTTGTTTTCCAACTTAACCGTTTAAATACAATTCTTTTAATGTCCATTGGTTTAACTGTTTTTGCATATACTTTAAACCATAATATATATGTTCTATAGGTTAAAGTATCTCTGTCTATCTGAAATTCCTATCTGAGGAAAAGGGAGAGAAACGAACAAAGGATAGCCAAAAGAAGTAAAAAGTCAAGTGCTTTATATTGAACTGCTTGAATGAGTAATAAATTATTTAAAAGTAATAAAGGAAAAATAATAGTTTTTTGAGCAGTAGCTTTAAATAACATAGAATCTCCTTTCTTTAGTAAATAAGCCAACTGGTTTTTTCTATGATATTATTTAAGTGTTAATTTAGATTAGATTTATAATGGGAGGTCTTTTGCATGTATAACACCATTTCAGATTTTATCAAAGAATGGAACGACGAAGCCACGCTAACTCAAAAAGTTTTGGATAGCTTGACAGATGATTCGTTGAAACAACAAGTTTACCCTGAAGGACGTACGTTAGGAAGAATTGCTTGGCATTTTACAACAAATATTCCAGATTACCTAACTGAGTTTGGATTAAGCATAGACAGAATAGAAAGTACAGTAAGCGTTCCATCTTCAGCACAGGAAATTGCCATAACCTTCAAAAATGTAAGTTCTCACGCTGCTAAAATTATCGAACAGCAATGGACAGATGAATCTTTAGAACATACGCAAGAAGCGTTCGGAAGAACCCAATCAAATGCGGCAATCTTAATAGGACTAATCAAGCATATTGTTCATCACCGAGGTCAAATCACAGTTCTTATGCGTCAAGCAGGACTAAAACCCCCTGGAGTTTATGGGCCTCCAAAAGAAGATTGGGTTCATTTAGGTGTGGAAAACCCACCGCTTTAATAATATCAGGTAAATAAAAAAGAGGCTGTCCATAGAAAATACTATAAAATTATTTTCTAGGCAGCCTTTACGTAAAACCTAATTAATCAGTTAGTGCTTACTCTGAAAAAGCTTTTGAGTACTGCACAACACCTTGCATATTTTTTAATAATCCCTCTGTTAACTCTAAGGCCATAAAGAATTCTTCAGGCACGTCAAAATGTTCTTTCTTATCGCTGTATTCTTCATTTAAAAAAGCGCTTTTCACAACTTCTTCAGTTTTATTATATTCTTCAGTGAGTTCTTGTTTAATTAAGATATCCATTTATAGTCTCCTGTTCATTTTGGTAAATTACAGCTTTTTATACTCCATAAATGGGACTTCCTTTATGCACACAGTCATCAAGGAAGCTTACTCATCCAGCTCTAAAAATAAGTTTAACAAACAAAAACCTCCAAAATTAGTATGTATATATTTTATAGTGTTATATTTTATGAGTCCACCTTTAATACATAATATTTGTAAATCATTTATGATAAAATATACTATATATGTTAAATTATAGTGTGTAAAGAAGGGGTAATATCTGATGTTGAACGTATTATTTATATGTTTAGTAAGCTGCTTCATTATTTATATTGGGAAACGCGTATGGAAAAAAGGTAATACTAATTTCATTGCTGGGTATGGAAAGATATTTACACCTAAGGATGAAAAACAGCTCGCTAAAGGAATTGGACTTATTATTATGTTGTTTGGCTTTGAATCTATGATATTTCCTATTCTCTCTTTGCTTTTTGAAGGGATTGGCTTTTATTATGGATTGCTGGTTGTGTTGAACTTCTTCGCTTTATTTGGACTTATGATAAAGGACCAGGTGCAAAGAGAAGCCTAAAGGAGGAGAAAACGATCAATAAAAATATTCGGCTTATGATTGGTTTAATCAGCACTATTATCCTGTGTTTCTATGGAGTAAGAGGTTTATTCATACATGAAACAATACCGTTTTCTTCTTACCTCTTTGCGGTAGGTGGAGCTATTTCCACCATTGCTCTTATCTGGGAATTAAAAAAGGAAGATACAGCTTAAATTGAAAGGAGTTATGATGTGAAAAGACGATGGATTTCTTGGTGGATAGCTAATATGATTTGGATCATACTTTTCGCTGTAGGCACAGTTGTTGTCTGGACAAGAGAAGTTGATGGAGCGGGTGTTATCCAAACACCGGCGCTAAAATTGTTGGCGTTTATAGTGTTGCTGATTGCATTTATTTTCCCTTTGATTATTCAGGTTATATGGCTAATTGTTAATTTTAAAGCTAGTAAGCATGTACTATAGAAAATAGGAATGATGTTATGGAATAGAGGGGTGATATGTATGCAAAGCAAAAAGTGCTCTAAATGTGATTCAACTCTAATCAAAGCTCGTATTCAATCATCACCTGGTACAGTAGGTGTAAATAAAACACCGAGCAGCGTATTAAATAACAATCACAATTACAGTGAGTTAATACCTTATGTTTGTTCAAGCTGCGGTTATGTGGAGGAGCCTGGAAAGTTTGTTTAATAGAACTTTTAGGATTTTTTATTTTCAACTACATTATGATACGTCACTGAACTTGGTATATCGCCTAATGTCAATTTTAATTAAAGGGTAAGGAAAATGATTTGTGGAGGCTATTATGAAGAGAACAATTAGTTTTCTGTCAGTAGTTTATTTAACCGTTCTAACTGCATGTAATCAAGAAAGTACAGGAACGAATACAGAAAGTTCTTCTGCTGTCATTGTTGTAAACGGAACAGAAGATAAATTAGATCAAACATAAGAAATAGGAGACCAAATAGAGACAATAGAAAAGAAAACTAAAGCAACTAAAATGCCCGCAGGTAATAATCAATCAAACTATTTTACAGTTGGTTCAGAAATCTATTCAGTAAAAGGAACAGAGGATTATATTATATTATATTATATTATAGTTAAAGACAAAGATCATAAAAGTCAGTTAATGAAAAAGGTAGTTCAAAAAAGGTGAGTATTATCTAATTTGACTACTTTGTATTTTAGAAAATACGTTCTATATGAGCGTGTTACATATATGGAAATCTAATTATAGTAAAACAAAAAAAATTTTAAGAGGTCGAAAGTGAATAAAAAAATTCGATGCAGTTTAGCTAGTTGTATAACAATTCTAGGGGCGTTAAGTATATATTTTTTGTTCTTTTCTTACGATAAGTTTTATGTAACGAAAGACGAGAATGTGTTGAACACAAAGCCTTTAAGTGATACATATGGAAATTATGAGTGCACGGAGATGGCTGATCAAACAAAGTATGACTCTAAGAAATATTTTAGAGCCTTTGGTAAAACACAAAATGGGGATTTTGTTTATGCTATTAAAGGTGATCATAAGCATAAACAAGTGCTGCTAGTTGAAAACACAGAGATGCCTATGTGGTTTTTATATGCTCGTCAATAAAGGTGCTAAAGTGTCTATAAAATCCATTATGGTAAATAAAGATGTTGCATCATTTTTCTTTTGAAATATATTTCAAATAAAGAAGGGGCTGTGTTATGAAAAAGTGGTTATACTTACCTTTTATTCTATCTTTGGTCATTCTATGTGCAGCATGTTCAAGTTTAACTTGGGAGAAGCAATATGTGGATTCTCCACCTAGGGAGTTATTGTCAGGTGGAGAAGAATATTCTATTTTGGCAGTAGGGGAAGACATCGATCATCCAGAGGAAATAATGGGTTTAAATCAGGTTCGATATTTTTCCTCGTTGGAAGAAGTAAAGAATCAATATCCAGACTTAAAGGTAGAAGGCAGCCCTTTCTTTATTATTTTTAATGATAAAGAAGTCGTTTTAAGAACTTCAGAATTAAACAAAGCGATACGTTTTGTAGAAGAAAATTACTAGATACAAAAACAAATAAATTTTGTATCATCTTTTCCTCCTACAAAAAATGTATAATAAGCTCCATTACGTTCATCTTCAACATCCATTTCCAAATTAAATCTCCTCTCCAAATCTAATTTTTTAACTAAACGCTTAAAAACTAATAAAAGACACCAAGGAAGCATAAAGCACCTTGGTGTTTTTACGTTTAATAATATCTCATATGACAATTATAAAATGCAAAATATAGAAAATATGATAACATATGTTTATTGTTGTGGGATAAAAAATGTTTGGAGGAGAAATATGAAAAAGTTCTATCTTGGTTTGTTTGTTATTTGTTTAGTGTTTATCATTTCCGCTTGTTCAAAAACCGAATATGTAAACAATGTTGAGTACTTAAAATTACAACAAGCAGAGGTAATGTTAACAGATGATAAAAAAATCGTTGGGGAAATGATAGTCCCTGATAAAAAGAATAAAAGTAAACGTATCGTTCCAATGGAGTTACGCTATACATTTACGATGGAAAATACGTCTAATAATATTATGGCTCTCTCTGATTCTGCTAAAACAAACATTCGCATAGAACCAGATAAGGAGTTAGTATCAGCTGTAAAGGAAGCACTTGGTTCAAATATTTATAATATGGATAACAATAAGTTAGGTATTGGTACGAGTATAGGAGAAGTTCCATCTAAAGGAACAAGTAAATTTACTCTTAGTTATACCTTAGGAGCAAAACAAAAAAATAATGAATTGCCTCTTTTGCCAACTGAAGAAAAACTAAAAAAGCTACAAGCTAATGCGTTAAAGGGTACACTCATTATCTCCCAAGATGACAAAGATATTGCAAAGTTTAGGTTAGATTCAAGCCAATAAACATGATTATAATTTTAAATAGGTTAATAGCTCGCTAACTCTGTATATCGTCAGCGTTAGCGAGCTATTGTTTTTATATTTATATGCTTGTATGTGGATTTACTTTTCCCAAAAATAAAATTGATTAGCCTTACTTATTTGGTTACGATAAGCGCTCGAATAATTTCATTCCAATAGTATTTGAAGTTTTTGTCACTTGTATTTTTTTGCATTAGAACAGTTGATTCCTTTGTATTCTCTTTTTTTATAGACATTATGATTTCCCCTTATCTCTTTATATTTAGTATGTTGTGGTTTGATTTACCATATTTTATAATGAAATTAGCAATCATTACAGATGAACATTACGATTGAACCAATCGAAATATCCGATTATAAAGAGGTGAGGAAAATCGAAATAAAACAACTGATTACATTTAAAACAGCTGCAGAAAATTTAAATTTTACATATACAGCTAAAATTTTGAACTTTGCTCAATCAAGCGTTACCGCTCAAATAAAAGCTCTTGAGAATGAACTTGAAACTCCTTTATTTGAACGTCTCGGAAAGCGCTTGGTTTTAACAGAAGCAGGTAGAGAATTCAAAAGGTACGCCGATAAAATGATTCAATTGACTAAGGAAGCAAAAAACGCTGTAAGTGGAGTGGAGGAGCCTGCGGGTACGCTTATCATTGGATCTTCTGAAAGCCAGTGCACTTATAGATTACCTCCAATATTAAAAGAGTTTAAGGATCAATTTCCAAAGGTTAAAATGATTTTTAAGCCCATTTACTCTCAAGCACAAACAAGAGCGCAGCTACTAGATGGAACCCTTGATATTGCTTTTACAATGGAGCCTATTCAGCATCATGATGCAAATCTACATACGCAATGTCTTGTTGCAGAAAACTTGAAAATTATAGCTTCTCCTCAGCATCCTTTAGCTGATAAAGCGGAAATTTACTTAGAAGACCTTGAGAATGAGACTCTTTTGTATACTGAGTCGGGGTGTTCATATCGGGTAGTATTGGAAAACTTGTTTCGTGAGGCGGGTATTTGTACATCAACTAAATTTGAATTTGTAAGCGTAGAAGCTATTAAGCAGTGTGTAATGTTAGATTTAGGTATTGCCATATTGCCCGAAGTAGTAGTAAAAGGAGAGCTTGAGAAAGGCATATTAAAAGAATTGGCTTGTACTAAAGTTGATACGCCTCTTTATACACAAATGTTTTGGCATAAAGATAAATTTATGTCTCTTCCTTTGCAGTCTTTTATTCAATTAGCTTGTAATACCTTTGGGTTAAATTATAAGGGGATTGAAAGTAAGAATCTTTAGGTACATTACACTGACTAAAGACTTATAAAGGGTATATAAAATAATCTCACATTATTTTTAATAAGATAAGGGGTGAAGGGAATTTTCATTACTTCACTAATATATAGATGAACCTTAATAATCTAGATTTTAATTGGTGAAATCTGAGTTAGGAGTTGAACTAATTTGAAAATGGGAGTAAATCAAATTGAACTAAATGGTTTAACATTTCAATATCGAGAGGCGGGCGAAGCTTCGGCACCCGCCATTATTGCACTTCACGCTTTGGGAATGAGTGCAGAGTCTTGGGATGAAGTAGCAGCTGTATTAGGGAAGGAATATCGGTTTCTAGCTTTAGATCAGCGAGGACACGGTGGAAGTGAGAGAACCGGCACCTATACGTTTGAACTTATGTGCGATGACTTGCTTCAGTTTGTAAATGCGATGAATTTGGAGAGCTTTACGTTGATTGGGCATTCTATGGGTGGTACGGTGTCCTATCTTTTTTCTGAAACATTTCCAGAAAGGGTAGATCAATTGATTGTTGAAGACACTCCTCCACCTTTTACAGGAGAAATTCCTGCCAAACCGCCTGGTTCTTTACCGTTTGACTGGGAGGTTGTACCTTCAATTCTTCAACAGTTAAACAACCCCAATCCTAAATGGTGGGGAAGTCTTACAGAGATAATTGCACCTACTCTCATCATAGGAGGAGGATCCAGCCATATTCCTCAAGATAAATTGCAGGAAGTTTCTAAGCGCATTCCAAATTGCAAATTAGTAACGATAGAAGGGGCTGGACATGAGGTGCATGCAGGAAACTTATCCGCTTTTTTAACTGCTGTGAAAAGCTTCCTTGCTTCGTGATTTTCTGGATCTTTTATTTAATTTGAAAGACTGTTTAAGTAAATAGCATTTTTAAAAGTTATTAAACTTTTATAGAAAGGGAGACTATACGTTAGTCTCCCTTTTAATCTGTACATATGTTAATATATGGATTATGTGTAATAAAATTAATAATTAAATAATTTTTATGGAAGATAAATAAATGCCTTTTAATAGTTATAGGGAATGCTATAACTATTAAAAGAGCATTTTTGAAAGGAGGAGAGTTTCTTGTTGAAATTTATAGAAAAAGGGTTTTTCTATGGCCTTATTTTAGGAGGATCAATGGGTTTCTTTGTAATCCCATATAAAGAAGTTGAATCAGTCGGTGATGGTGCAACAGAAACAACTTATTTAAACCTTAGTGATTTTATTATTCATTTAATTCGTTTTAGTGTAGTTATAGCTGTACTCGGAGCGGTAATAGGTTTCTTTCTTTATAGAAAAAAGAGTTTGGAGTGATTCATCCAAGCTCTTTTTCTACCGATGATTAAGTACATTATAGTAACTGATAACTAAATGGGCCATATAAACATGTACCTAGTTCAGTGAGGCTCAAATTGGAAAAACGTTTTAGTCAATATTCACTGTGGTTATAGTTGCTTGGAATGGTTGTTGGTGTTGGACAATATTTCACACCCATACATAGATCCAAAATTTTGTATGTATTACTGTTTACTTAATAGGATTCTCATTTGGAATAATAGCTTTTGGAAAACAAGAAAAAGGGCTAATGAAATATTTTAGTTTAATCTCTTTTGTAGTAATTCCACTATTTATTATGGCGGGCTTTTTATTTTTTTCAATGAATTTTGGCGACAAATAAAAGAAGGTAGTGATATTAAATAGCTTTATGTTAAAATTTGTATATGGGATGTGAAAACACAATTCGGTTGGTAGTCCGGATGCATTAATATATTAATGTCAGTGACCTTCCCCTCCTCGGGATGTCCATCATTTCATAGTATGTTTAGAGGAGGGAATCGTTATGTCACTAACGATTTACCATGATGGTCAGTTTTGGGTAGGCATTATTGAAGTTGTAGAAGGCGGTAAGTTAAAAGCATTTCGTTATGTATTTGGAGCAGAACCAAAAGATGCAGAGATATTAGACTTTATTAATTACAGATTGCTAGAGGTGATCAATCAATCAGTTCATGCAGGTCTTGATGTAAAAAGAAAATCTAATAAAAAGGTAAATCCAAAACGCTTACAACGCCAAGTAGCAAAAGAAATAAATAAAATTAGTATTTCGACTAAAGCTCAAGAAGCCATGAAGCAAGAGTACGAAGAAAAGAAAAAAGTAGAAAAAAGAAAGCTAAACAATACCATGAAGAACTAAAGGAAAAAAAGTATTTGATGAAGAAACTAAAGGCGAAAGCTAGGCACAAAGGCAAATAGAGAGGCTGGGACAAAATTATTTTAGACGAAGTAAAAACCGAACTATTGATCAACATATTTGATTTATAGTTTGGTTTTTTTGTTGGAGTAAACGTAGGTTTCATGTGTGTAGGTCTTTCTAGCAGTTGATTGGAGGGCAAGGCGAAGACTCCTGCGGGAGCAGCGGAACAGGTGAGACCCCGCAGGAGCTTATGCGACGAGGAGGCTCATCGGCCGCCCGCGGAAAGCGAAGTCTTGCACGGAAATCAACAGCGGTGTCACAAGCGGTTCAGCTCATGTATCCATTTGTTCGTGTTTAGATTGGATTCATTTCGTTATGTTTCAACCTCTTATTCTTATACTATAGGAACATTCTTAAAAAAATTTTCTCGAATAGCTGCCGATTTAACTGTTTTATTTATCTTTTCTTTATTATGATCTATAAATTGCTGTGCTTTTTCTTTATCAAATAACTCATTGCTATCTGGTAAAGTTTGAATGTTTTTGGAAATGAATTGTTTCATTTCTTCTCTAGATACTGAGAATTTCTGATCATCTATTTTAAAACTGTACCCTTCAGCATTAGGTACTAATATTGTTAAATAAATAGCATTGTAAAGAAAATTCTTCTCTAATGTATTCTTACCATCAAACCAATACTTTAACATTTCATCTTCTGATAAAGAGCCCTCTTTAGTACCATACATTATTTTTGGTGTTTTATTATGTAAATCAATTTCTTTAAATGTTTCTCCTCCAGGCAACGCCTCTATGATAGCTACTACGTTGGAATTATCTCCAACATAAGTTTCACTATGGTCTTTAAGTTTTTTTACATCAACATTGTTAACACTTGTGACTTCTTCTTTTTGAGAACAGCCTGTTATGCTTACAAGGATTAATAATATTAAACAAAAAAACACCTTAAAATACTTCACAAAAACATCCATTTTATTACTTAAATACCCTTATGTGGATATTATACAGAATATCAGTGTATCGTAAATGTGATGTTTTGAAAAGGTGTAGGTACTTTTGTACAAAACACCCGCTGCTGTGGGGGATGTTTTGTCTACTGTCAGTAGAAGGAAATTTGAAACATAAAAAGACCCCAAAGCTTTTTTGAAAAAGCGCTTTGAAGTCTTCATATCTCATTTTTTACTTTTAAGAGCTAATTCCTACAATTGATTCAATAATTTGTTCCCAGTCTTCACTATGAACTTCATGTCCTGTACCTTCAAGAGCTATTAATTTAGCATGAGAAATAGCTTTTGCAAGAGCAAGCCCATGTTCATACGGAAGTGCGGGGTCTTTTGTTCCATGAATGATCAGCGTAGGTATGTTAATTTCACTCAGCCTGTCATAATATTGGCCTCCTCCTTGAAGCAAGGCATGGTTAAATCTACTCGGCAGCTGTTTGGCGCGGGCAGCTTCTCTTTCTGCTAGCTTATGCATTCTTTTCTCTTCATAAGGCTTTGTCCCACTTAAAATTTCCCATCCACCTGCAAGGTAGGGAACGGTTGCCTCTTGATTTGACCAGTCTATGGAAGTGCTCTTCGTGTGGTAATCAAGTATATGCTGATCCATTTGGGGCAATTTTTCCGCCTCTTTTCCAAATACGCTTGATGCAATTAGGGTAAGGGAGTCTATGCGATCCGGATATCTAAGAGCAAGGATTTGTCCTATCATCCCGCCCAAAGACATTCCAACAATATGAGCTTTGTCTATAGAATAAGCAGCTAAAACACCAATTGCATCGTCAGCCATATCCGTTATTGTATAGTTAGAAGTACCGGGTGGATAAGTGGTAGACCGACCTAAATCACGATGGTCGTAACGAATAACAAATCTCTCCCGTTCAGCGAGGCGAAGGCAGAAGTCTTCATCCCACCAATCTAACGAGGACATTGCTCCCATTATTAAAAGGACAGCAGGGTTTTTGGGGTTTCCAAAACTTTCTGTACAAATCTCAACGTTATCAATTTTTATTATTTCTTCATTCATTCGTGTACCTCCTTTTAAGTGTTAGAGAAATGAAAAGTAGTCCTTTATTCAGTTCTCTAAAATGAGGATATTTCCTTTTGGAATTTTATTTAGGAAAGCCATTATTCTGCCTATCTCTTTACCTTTTTACTAAAAAGTAAAATATAAAATGTAACTAAGGGAAGAGCCTAAACTTGTTGGAGAGCATGGGGATTCAGCGTTTGCTGTCTGTAACATGTTGATAAGGCAGGAAAGTTGAATGCATGTATGGAAAAATACTTATGTGAGGTGAAATAAGAATGAATGATTAATATGGAGAAAATACCTTTTAAACTTTAATTACATTTTTTCATTTATTACAACTTGATAGATTAATATACATATACAGGATTGCTGAATTCGTGTGCTATTGGTGAGCATATGAATTCAGCGTTCTCATGAGGAGATGCTTTATGAAGCGGTTAATAAATAAAATTGCGATTGTGACTGGTGCTAGTCGGGCAAAAGGTATTGGTACTGAAATATGCAGGGAATTAGCTAGAGAAGGTGCAGATATTTTTTTCACTCATTGGTCAAAGTATGATCGTTTAATGGATTATTGCAATGAGGATGATTTTAAATGGTCGAAACGTCTTATGGAAGAGATTCGCAGTCTGGGAGTGCGATGTGAATCAATGGAATTGGATTTATCGCAACCCAATGCACCAAGAAAGCTGCTTGATGAAGTTCAAAACAAACTAGGTTCTCCATCAATCCTTGTAAATAATGGAACACATTCTGTGGACGTAGATTTTCGTTCTATAGATGCTGATATGCTTGATGCTCATTATAACGTGAATGTTAGAGGGACGTGCCTTTTGACTGTTGAGTTTGCACGTCTAATCGAAGGTAAGCATGGCGGTCGAATTATTAATATGGTATCAGGTCAAGATAAGTCACCTGAGCCTGGGAATTTGGCTTATGTTGCAACAAAAGGGGCTGTTTCTACATTTACTAAATCAGTTGCTATTGAATTAGCACCTCTTAAAATTACTGTTAATGCTGTAGATCCTGGACCAACTAACACTGGCTGGATGAGCAGTGAGTTAAAGGAAGAGTTACTGCCAAAGTTCCCAATGGGTCGACTTGGTGAGCCCCGGGATGCCGCAAAATTAGTTATCTTTTTAGCAAGTGAAGAATCAGAATGGATTACCGGACAAATTATTCACTCAGATGGAGGCTTTTGGTGATTTAACATAGTAGCGGTCTTCCACTTTTTAGCGGATTTTTGTATGAAACAAGCAGTTAAAAGGATCTTCGAATGAAGATTCTTTTTTTATTATAATGTAACGTAACATGACGATAACCGAGTTTCTACAACTTATCAGTCAGTCCCAAAGGATTGTTGATGGGCTACAAAAGAAAAAGTACGGGCTTTTCTAAATCAGTAGTAAAATGAGATATTTCATTTATGAAGAATGCTTTATCATTTTCACTTATTGACGACAAATAGGATATATTCAGGGGGAATGTTTATATGTCAAGCTTTGAGGACGAAGAAGTGCTAACAGGAGGGAATGTCTCTAACGTTTATCGCTCGGGAGATACTGTACGACGAGAATTAAAATCAGATAGTCATAAATTTCATAAGCTATTAAAGCATTTAGAGAACAAAGGTTTTAGTTATGCACCAAAATTTTTAGGCATTGATGAAAATCGGGTATAAGTTGATTATACAAGCGTAGTGCCCCCAGGAACATGCATGTATATTTCTTTTTCTTACTTATCCTGTTTGAATCCTCTTTTTGTGGAGGATTTTTTTTGTGTGTCTAAAGGATATAATTTTTTAAAATATATATATCAAACACCTTAATCATATATATATTTTATACTCAATAAATCAATGTAACAACAGCATTACAAGATGAAAGAGATTCAATGTGTTTTTAAGCTGCAGCAACAAAAACGATCGTTATGCACTAAAGGCTAGATTTTTATATGTGCTCTAGAAAGAGGCATTATGTTGACTGGGAATGAATGTAAGAAAGATTACAGAAATACTATGGACAGATATGGACAAATTTTTAATTTGTAAAATATTTTTTGTGATTATACGGGCTTTGCTTATTCCAGTTTTCGTTTTTTTTATAGTATGTACTATAAATGTATAGGGAGGTGAAGTTATGGCAGGACGTCGTAGTAGAGATCGTCGTACATCTCAATCTCGCTCTATAGTAGACAATTTTCGAAGAGGAGATAAAATTCAAGTTTTTTCTGCTGGAAGACAACTTGATGGAAATGGTACGTTTATTCGAGCAGAAGGCGGATTTTTAGTATGGGAAGATAATTCAGGTAATAGAAATACTACTAGTTTAGACAGTATCAGCGTTCGCAGATTAAGAAAACGTAGTTGCTAATAATTTGTACAGGCTCTGATTTTATATAAATAAAAAAACACCTTCAAGCTGATAACTGGGTATGGAGTACCGAGCAATCATTTGGAGGTGTTTTTTCTCATAGGAAACATCAGAAATAAATTTTCTTTAAGGTATCACTTATAGAGTAATACCTTTCATAAGACGGAAGGTTTCAAGAAGTAAAACGTTTAACCCTAGCCATACTCCTCCAAATACATATCCTGCTGCAATATCGCTGGGATATTGTATGCTCAGGTAAAAACGACTAGTCGCAATAAGCAATAAAATAAGAATGGCTGCTATTGGTGCTAATGTAGGAACCCATAATCTTTTAGAGTGTCGAACCAGCATAAACACAGCAAACCCATAAATAACAAAAGCCATCAAAGACTGCTCGCTTGGAAAGGTGTATGAAAGCTGTTCTATCAACGATTTTCTAATAGGGGAGAAATGGTGGAAAGTTCGTCTCAGGCTTTCTTCGTATAGCTCCCCGCCGCCTGCAACAACTACCAGAGATAATAATTCGATTTTTTTATCTCTGCCTTTCCATAAAATCCATACAAGTGTAAAGAAAATTAATGCCACCAGCACTTGCCTGGATCCCAGCATGAAAAATATCCGCATTGGTACATTCCAATCTTTATTAAAAAGGGCTGTTATTAATAGACTTGTTATTTTGTTAAAATCTCCAAACTCGTTTGCGATAAAGTCTTGCGTCATTCCAATCATAAGCAGAATAAACCCTAATGTAACTAATGCTGTAAATATAAAAACAAGACCTGCCCGTTTCCGCGTATGAAACACATTTACTATCCACTTGAGGCAATTAATTGCTATCTTTTTAATCGTTACTTTGAACTTTTTATAAATGTAAATAGCTGCGAACAAACTTACAGCTACAATCATCCCAATGACAAAATACTTCTTAATAGAATTATGAAACTGTTCCCACTGAGGTCCTAATAACTTTCCTAGAGTAATAAATGTGGTGACCCAAAGAAACGATCCACTATAGGCGTACAGTGCATACGTCCGAAAGGGAAGCCGAGTAATTCCTGAAAAATATCCTGTAATATGTCTAATAACTGGGAGGAAATAAGCAATAATCAACAGCTTGTTTCCATGTACACTAAACCATTTTGACATTATTTCAATTCGCTCTGGCCCCATATGAAATGTTTTTCCGTATTTATCAAAAAAAGGAGTCCCTAACTTATAACCTACCCCGTAGGCTACGGTCATTCCAACCATACTCCCCATACCAGCCACCAAGATACTTCCCACCCAGCTTAAATGTCCTTGAAAAGCAAGAACCCCAGCGTAGCCCATGAGCAGCTCCCCTGGAAGAGGAAGAGCAAGAAGTTCCAGCATCAATGCTAGAAACAGCACGATATATCCGTATTGATTTATATAAGATGTGATAAAATCCATGGTTTGTCCTTCTTTCATAATATGTATTTGCCTAAAGCACAGTGAATAACTCAAATATGCTTGAATTTGATTGAAAATAAGAGAAGGGAAAAGGTTAATTTCACCTTTACTTTTCTTTTAATGTAGCACTATTTATAAAAAAAACTTTCTTTTTCATTGATTTTTAATGTTATTTTTAGCCTATTTTTAATTACAAACCGTAGACTGAAAATGTGCTATTTGAAAGTTCAACATAAGACCGTTTATTTTTCTAATAAATAGTGTAAGGAGTTCCTAAACAATCTATGTAACGGAAGAGAAGAAAAGATAAATCTTACCAATTGATTGAAAAGGGTAACTACCCGTTATGAATTTTTTATAATGCTTACTCTTTTCCAAGTAGAGTAATTCTTTAATCGTATAAATAAGAGAACAAAAAGGTGCGGGAAACAGCCTAGGTTTTACCACATAGCAAAAGCATACAAACTACAAGGAGGGAAAAGTCATGAATAATCGTGAGAAAAATAAATACCTCATTCTTTCCGCTACATTTGGAGAGGGACATAAACAAGTGGCTAATGCGATAAGCGAGGCAGTAAATGAGATCGCCGCTGATGCTGAGCCTATTACCATGGATATCGTGGAGTGGATTCATCCCACCCTCTATCCAATCAGCCACTATATTTATAAAAAAAGCATTAAGAAGTTTCCTCAAGTGTATAGCTTTTTGTATAAAAAAACTCGTGTGAAAAATTCGTTTTCCATTAAGCTAAATTCGATCTTTTTGTCGGGTATGCAAACCGTGCTTAAAATCATACAGGAAATAAAACCGAAAGTAGTGGTTAGTACCTATCCATTTGCTGCGGGGATAGTATCGAAATTAAAAGAGCAAGGGTTAATTGATATTCCAGCGGTAACCATCATCACAGATTATACGGATCATTCTTATTGGATTCATCCCTCTACAGACCAATATGTGGTAGGGTCTGCTCGATTGCGTGATCAATTAATTGCGTTAGGGGTAGAGGCAGACAAAATTAAATACACTGGAATACCTGTACGGAAAAGATTTATGGATGTTCTTCCAAAAGACCTTCTCCTAGATAAATATATGATCAATCCAAATATGTTCACCCTGCTCATCATGGGAGGGGGAGACGGATTTTTTGGAAAAGGGATTTCAACCTTTAAGGCATTAGAATCCATTTCCACACCGATTCAACTTTTTATAGTATGTGGTAAAAATAAGAAATTAAAAACACAATTAGAGTGGGAATTAAAAGACTCGAAGCATGACGTGAGAATTTTTGGATACTGTGAAAAGGTTGAAGAATTAATGGCTATTTCAGATTTAATGATCAGCAAGCCGGGGGGAGTAACAACCTCTGAGGCAATGGCGATGGATCTACCAATACTACTTTATCATTCGTTACCAGGACAAGAAGAAGACAATGCAGAGTATTTATGTCGTTCGGGATTCGCACTGTCTGCACAGTCAGAAAAAGAGTTAATTGCGCAAATTGAAAATCTTGTCCGTGATTCAGCACCTTTAAGATGGATGAAACAAAGAATGAAAAAATATCAAACCAAAACATCATCCATAGACGCTCTCCATGTCATTGTCGAAACAGCAAGACGCGGTCCATTACGTAACGTAACAGATAGTAGAACGATACAAAAGAAAAAGGAGATAGAGGTGAGTATATAATATGGAGTTCATGATTTCTGCTATTATTTTTTTCATTTTATTATACACCGTTATTCCGTATTTCCTATCACGTGGTCTAGGAGTGAACGTAGTTAAAAGAGGAAGGGATTTATCTAAAATTGCTTTTACGTTTGATGATGGTCCGAACCCTATTTATACGCCGATACTTCTTGATTTATTGAAGAAACATGAGGTGAAGGCAACCTTTTTTGTGGTCGGTACTAAAGCAGAAAAGTACCCTGAACTGATTCAGCGCATGCATAGTGAAGGCCACTTAATCGGAATTCATAACTACGTACATCACTCCAACTGGTTTATGTCGCCTTGGAAAGTTAGAAATGGACTTAAGAATACAGCCAAGGTGATTAAATCTATCACTGGAGTCACACCTATTTATTATCGCCCGCCTTGGGGAATACTCACCCTTTTCGATTTTATGAGAAGAGGTAAATATAAGATTATTCTATGGTCAATCATGGCGGAAGATTGGCGAACCTCTGGCGGAAGCGAAAAGATTAAACAACGCCTGGCCAACATAAAAGGCGGGGACGTCATTTTGCTGCACGACTGCGGAGATACGCTCGGGGCGGAATCTGAAGCTCCAAGAAACACAATTAATGCGTTAAGAGATGTATTAAAAACAGTGAAAACAAAAGGATTCACTTGTGTCCGTGTTGATGAATTGGTAGAGAAGCTATAGGTAGTAAGAGGACTATCTTTATTAAAGCTTGCGAATGACATTTTAATTCTTGTTATTACCGTAACTAAATATCTTGTCTGTTATAAAAAAAGAACCTCTATTTTAAAGAGGTTCTTTTTTATGGTCAGTAAAAATATATGGTAATATAATCATATATTGGTTATATTTATAATTTCATGTTTTTTAAAATCTGTGTTGAATCAGCAGTCAATTTAAACGACATCTATGAAAGTAGGGTAGTTCTTGAAAAAAGTTATTTTGAAATTCTTGGTATATTTTTTAATATTCTTTGGAGGAAACTTAATGATTAATATTCTGTTTACCTCTAATTTTGATCTTTTAACAGCATTTTCAACCGCTTTTGGAGTTTCCTTTGGGGTTGCTATCTTTGACTATTATACACATAAAAAAGGCAAGGTAGCATAAGGTGTAGTGCTTTTCACCCAATACATAAAAGATTTTATTAGAAACTTAAATATCATAGTATTATAAATGAATTTCTACACTACTTTTCTCTTAAACAAATGGGAGTTCTCTGTTATGCCTTAACAATCTGTTTTTTCACAGGAATGTAGATGTCGATCTCTTTATTTTCTGAACCATAGCATCTTTTGTCATACAATTCAAACTCCATTGATCCGTAGTGCTCATAACCCGATTCAGGGAACCATTCTGTAAAAACATAATTCCATGTGGACTGAATGGAAGAAGTAAAAGATTCTTCATTTGATTTTGGTGTAGTAAATACAGCATATTCTAGTTCAGGGAAGCTTCTGTAAACTGTTCCTTCAGGCGCGGGAGTGCCTTCCTCTACTTCCATGCCAATTACATAAACAAATTCACCCGTTTCAGGATTAAAATCAGTGCAAATGCCAAGCTCCGCGTTTTCGTTTAGGGGTTTGGGGATTTTAGAGCCTAATCCATTTTGCATGTACTGTTGCCAAAATTCAGGAATGTCTTTGTTATTCTGGCCACCCTCGTTCTTCGTTTTTAGCTCATATCCAATGATATAAAAAGCAGATTTAGTGACTAGTTTTGGTTCCATCTTATTTCCTCCTGACAAAAGTGTGGTAGTTAGGTAGGCTTTTCCCCGCAGCGGTCCAGATATTCTCCTTGCGTTACGGTATTGTTTTGGTGAAACATCGTAAAATTTTTTGAAGGCTCTGTTAAATGATTCTTGGTATTGGAAACCAACATCAAGTGCAATATCAATCACTTTTTCATCTGTGAAAAATAAGCGTTCTGCTGCGCGTGTAAGTCTTCGTTTCCTCACATAATCCATCACTGATTCTCCCACCATGGCTTGGAAGACACGGTGATAATGAAAAGGAGAAAAACAAGCAATTTCTGCTAACTTTTCTAAAGTAATTTGTGTCTCCAAATTCTCCTCAATGTAATCTAGCGATCTCTGTATACAAGTTACATAATTCATTTACATTCACCTACCTTACGTTCACTATAACAGCAAACAAATCTTGGTTCTTAACATTTTTTGCTATATTCAATTAGGACATATGTTTTAGGTTTACTTGTGTCTTTTGTTTATTTTAAATGTTTATATAAGGGCAGATGAAATAAATGTGAAAAACGAGCCCTTAGCAGATAAGAGCTCGTTTTTCTCGTTCATATACCATTATATATTATCAATGCAGCAATATTTTAATCGTGTTTAAAGTTGAAAACCATGCAAAAAAAAGCAAATTTTTTGTATATGTTATTCATCAAGATTTAAAAAGATGACCAAGCGTTGTCTTTATGTAAGCTGAAATTTTTATCTTTTTCTTGAAAAGATTCTATAAAAGGTAAAAACTAAAACCTATCGCAATGTAGGTACCAACAAGTAAAACACCTTCGAACCAGTTGGAATCACCGTCGTTCACAACGGTCACCGTCATGAGAGCGGCAAGGATCATCGCAATCATTTCCGCTGTATTAAATACAAGAGGCAAGAAATCATACAAGTATGAGAACAGAACGAGTATAGGAGCAACAAACATGGCCGTTTGGACGGTTGAACCAATGGAAATCTCCACCATTACGTCCATTCTGTTATTATAGGCCATTGCAATTGCTGACACGTACTCTGCAGCACTTCCGACTATGGCCACAACAATAATTCCAATAAAAACGTGACTCCACCCTAAGGCAGCACCTACTGGCTCAATGGTGCCAACAAGTTTTTCACTAATATAAGCTAGTACAATTGTGGCCAGTCCAAGTACAACGATTGCTTTCTTTTTTCCCCATTCTGGTTCCTCTCCATTTTCTTCTGCGTTTCCAGTGAAAATCCCCTTATGCGTGACAAGTTTAAAAAGAAGAGCAAGCAGGTAAATGGTCAGCATCACAATGGCAAAAGAAGTTGATAAAACCTGCATATCTTTATCATCCAAGCGTTTTGCAAAGATAAATGGCAATACAAAAGTTACGATAATAGCAAACATTAAGAGGGAGGTATTATGTCGTGTTTTAAACACACTAAATTTTTGCTTTTTAAATCGGATTCCTCCAACAATCATTGATATTCCGCTCGCAAAAAGTAGATTAACGAGAACTGCTCCAGTAATGGAGGAAATGACGATTGTATTTAGTCCTTTACTTAATGCAAAAAACGAAATAATAATTTCTGCAGCGTTGCCAAACGTAGCATTAAGTAATCCCCCTGCTGTTGGACCTACTACAGCGCTAAGGCTTTCAGTAGAACGTCTGATGTAATTAGCCAAACTAATTAATGTCACACAATAAATAAAGAACATTAAAATATAATTCCAATTAAAAATGCTGCCAATAATTGAAAGAGGTACACCAATAATCATAAAAATGAAAAAGACTTTATTCATATTTTCCTCCATGGTCATTTATAGATCCTATAGCAAGAAGAGATGCTCTATATTATCTTAGCGTTTTTATTAATATAACTCTTAAGACTTTTGTTATTCACATGGAGAGTGCAACTAGCAATTAACTCGACGCATAGAAAGAGAACATACTTAATAGCTGGTGCAAAAGGGGGCTAAAGTTAAAAAAGAAAAGAATCGTACAAGATAAAGCGCTATGAACTCCTCAAGATAAGCTTCAAAGTATATTGAATAGTCTGCTCTGAATAACAAATATGTATCTTTTACATGCTAAAAAGATATGAATTTTCCAAACGCCCATAATTGACGTTTTCGTTAACGTTAATTATGGGTAATGTAGTTTATAGATTTAAAAATAATTAGAATGAAGCACCATTTAAATATGATTCAAACTGGTAATTATCATTAAAGGAGAGAGCTATTATGTATACACTTGGAGAACTATTAGAGCAAAGGGCTACACAATCTGCTGAAAAAGAGGCTTTAATTTGGAGTACATCTTTCCATACATTTAAAGAATATAATGAACGTGTCAATCAACTCGCTCATTACCTGTTAAGCCACAACGTTAAAAAAGGGGATCGAATTGCAATTCTCTGTCAAAACAATCATCCGTTTCCTACCATTCTGCTAGCCGCATTAAGAATAGGAGCCGTAGCGGTTCCTATTAGCTGGCAGCTTACGAAGTATGAAATTATCGATATTTTAGATAGTGCACAACCTAAAATTATTTTCTACGACCAAAAATTTCATGAGGTTATTCTTTTTGATTCTGAAATATTAAATGACGTGATTACTTTACAAGTAGGAAGAAAAAATAGCGTGGAGACAGTTGAAGAATATAATGAAATTTTTTCTACGTATTCTATACTAAATCCAAATATACAGGTCTCTCAAGATGACATAGCTATGCTTCTTTTTACTTCTGGAACAACTGGCAACGCAAAAGGCTGTATGATTGAGCATGGTCATGTGTATTCTTATATACAACCATCTAGCCAACGAATCGATTATGAAGAGGATGGTCGTTTTCTTGCTTCGCATCCTTTTTATCATATGAGTTCTATTAATAATATTTTGAAATCTGTTTCCAACGGGATGGGGTTATTTTTGTTGTCAGATCCTACACCAGAAATCATTTGGGAAACGATTGAAACTCATAAGATCACTATGATGTTAGCGTTTCCTTCTATGTATATGCAAATGCTCGAAGCAGTGAAAAATGCAGGGTCAAAGAAATCTTCACTAAAGGTTGCTATTGCTGGAGGGGCAAAAGTTCCTGCTTATCTTATTAAGGAATATGAAAAATTAGGCATTAGCATGATACAAGGGTATGGAAGTACAGAAGCATGGACAGTCAGTGTATGGACACCAAATATGGGAAATGAAAAAATTGAATCAGCAGGTAAGCCTCTTTCTGGTGTAGAAGTAAAAATTATTGATCCTGAGTCAGGACAAGAAGTGAAAACAGGAGAAATTGGAGAAATTATTATAAAAAGCCCCTATTGTTTTAAAGGCTATTGGCATAATCAAGAGGCGACTGACAAAGTCCTTAGAGATGGTTGGTTCTATATGGGGGACGCTGGAAAGGTAGATCAAGACGGCTTTTTATATATTATGGGACGCTATAAAGATGTTATCGTATATGGCGGTGATAATATCTATCCTGATCAGGTAGAAGAAATAATTGAGCAAATAGATACGGTCATTGAAGCCGCTGTAATAGGAGTAGAAGATCCAGTTTATGGAGAAAAACCTAGAGCGTATGTGGTAAAAGATTCTCATTCTTCTTTAACAAAAGAAGATATCTTAAAATATTGTAAAGATCGTCTAGCAAGCTACAAAATTCCAGAAGTTTATTTTACTGATAAACTTCCTAAAAACCAGCTTGGTAAAGTATTAAAAAGAGAACTAAAATGAAGATAGTTAAAAGCGTGGACTGAATGCAGTCCACGCTTTTAGAATGGGAAATTATATATTTAAACCAGAAATGTTAAATAGAAAGTCCTTTTATATCAGGATAACAAACGAGAAGTGTATTCTCATACTCAGATTCGCAGCCTGTAAATACCACCTTTTTTTCTTTATTATCATATTGAAATCCGAAATTTTTTAAATCATTTCTCAATATATCTTCACTAATTTTCATGGAAGAAGCAATCTCCTCATAAGTATTACCATTATTTAACTTTTGAATAATCTCACCAATTAACAAATTACGACCTCCAGTAGTATACGTGTCTTAAGTAATACTTTATCCTGAATAGCTGCTTTTATGAATTGCAAGTAAAGGTTAACAATTTAAATGAATTTGGTATTAAAAGAAGTGTAGAAAGCCACATGTTTCTACTGAGGAATTATTCTTCTTGTCCTTGCATTTCTCATTAATAATAGTAGTGAGTATCACCCTATGTTATTACCTGGGTTTGCTGAAAAAGCAAAGAGAATATTCTCTTTGCTTTTTTCTTGGCTTTAATATTTATTGCTCTTTTTCTGGTACCATTTCAACTTTACCTGGCCAAAAAGCAAACCTTCCTAAAACCGTAGTGATCGCAGGTACAAGGAATGGTCGCACAATAAATGTATCTAACAGAACACCTAAAGCCGTGATAATTCCGAACTGAACCAGAACTTGAATAGGCAGTGTTGCTAGAACCGCGAAGGTAGCAGCTAAAATGATTCCAGCTGATGTGATAACACCGCTTGTTTCGCTTACGCCTTCTTTAATTGCTTGCTTTAATGGCATGTGCTTCTTTTTCTGCCAAATGCTTGAGATCATAAAGATATTATAATCCTCACCAAGCGCCACTAAAAATACAAATGCGTATAAAGGAATCGCTCCTTGGATAGCATCTGCCCCCATGATGTTGTGAATAATGAGCCAGCCTAATCCTAAGGCTGCACTGTAGGACAAGATAACCGTTCCAACCAAGTAAAGCATGGCTACAATGGAACGCAAGTAAGCTAATAGCAGAAGTGATATAAAAATAATAATTAATGGGACAATAATACTGTCGTCTTTATCACTCGTTGTCATTGTGTCATACTGTGTAGCTGTTTGACCGCCGATCCATACTTTGGATTCCACTGCGGAAACTCCGGACTGTGACAGTGCCTTTTCAGCTGCATCTTTCAAGTCTGGAATAGCTTTCATTGCTTCTATACTATATGGATTCACATTAAACGTAACGTCATATACTTTTAAATCCTCATTATTTGTACCACTTTGAGGTGCAGAAACAGTACTAATAAGGTCATTTTTCTTTAATGCTTTTTCAAGGTCAACCGATTTTCCTTCCGTATCAATGACTACTTGTGCTGGTGCTAGTTCACCAGGAGAGTAAGCATCAGAAATAATCGTAAATCCTTCACGAGAAGGCATATCTTCAGGGAAAGAAGACAATAAATCATATGTGTACTTGATTTGACTAGAGTAAAGGGATAAAGCTCCAAAAAAGACTAGACAAGCTACAATGATTGTCCATGGTTTAGTCGTAACCACATTACCAATCCAATTCCCGAAACGGTTTTTCTCTTTTCGGTCACGCACCGGTTTTCCTTTCTTTTTCGCCAATTCCTCTTCCATTTCAGGAGTACGAGGGACGAAAGGATAAAAAGAACCTCTTCCCATAACCGAAAGCAGGGCGGGAATAAGTGTTAAACTTGCTACTCCCATAACTAGAATAGATAAGCTAAAAGGGATTGCAAAACGATTGTAAGCACCGTATTTTGCTACAATCAAGGCCAGAAGAGAGATGACAACTGTAAATCCACTCATAGCTATAGCACCTGAAGCACCTTTAAAGGCGTTGATAAGTGCTTGTCTCTTATCTTTTACTTTGCGAAGCTCATCGCGATAATGGGAAATTAAAAATAAGCAATAGTCTGTTCCTGCTCCAAACAACAAGACCGTCATAATGGATATGGACTGCGAGTCGACCGTAATCCATCCTTTATCTGCTAAAATACCGAGAATTGGACTCAGCACCCCATAGGCAAAACCTACACCGATTAAAGGAATAATCGCTAAAATTGGGGAACGATAAATTACAAGAAGTAAAATTAAGACTAGTAAAACTGTTGCAATTAGTAACGAAACGTCTGCTCCTTCAAATAAGCTGGTTGCATCTACTTGAATCCCTACAGGCCCCGTAACACGCGTGCTTAGCTTATCTTTTGCATCAATATCTGTACCAAAAGAATCATATGAAACTTGTTCTTTTACTTGTTTTTTAATCGTGTCTAGATTTTTTTCTAGTACATCCGTTTCAACGTTTTCTTTAAAGAAAATGGGCTGTACAAGCGTTGTACCGTCTTTCGAAATCATTTTTTGTAGAGCTGATAGCGGTAACTTATGCAAAGGCGGTGTAGACGTTTGTTCTTCTAATGGTTTCTTTTCTAAATCTGCCGCCACTTGCTGAATAGATTTTAGATCATCGTTGTTCAAACCTGATTCTTTGTGCCATGTAAGTAAGGCAGGAACCCCTGATGAGTTAGGAAATTCTTTCTTTATAAGATTTTCAGCCTCTACGGAAGGTGAATTCTCACTTAAGTTTGGTGCATTGTTCACTTCCGTTTTATTTACGGCAGGCCAAGCAATTGTTAGAACTGCAGTTGCCAGAATCCATACGGCAATAACAACCCAACGACTCACTTTTCCAGTCATAAATTGGCTGAATGTTGCTAAAGGTGATTCTTTCATTAATGCTCCCTCATTTCCAAATCTGTTTGTTTCTATTACAATATATATAGAACCTTCAATAATTATATATACCAGAAGGTTAATTAATCAACTAGTTTAAATTTGCCAATTTCTTGAACTAGAAGGAGGGCCCTTATGAATACGAATCAGACATCGAAAAAAAAGCCTGGCAGACCTAAAATAACAGCTGAAAATAATATAACGAGAGAGCAAATTTTAAAAACAGCTGCTCATCTCTTTATGGCATATGGATACGAAAAAGTTTCAATGGACCAAGTGGCTGAAGCAAGCGATGTGACCAAGGCCAGCGTTTACTACTATTTTAAAAATAAGGCAACTTTGTTTACAGTTTCGGTATCAAGCATGTTTCAACGCATTACAAAACAAACGGAGAAATTATTACAAAATTCCAATGGGCTGAAACACAGATTATATGAGGTAACATTAGATCATTTAAAAAGACCGCATATTGATTTTGAAACATTATTGCAGGAAGCGACTTCTTCGCTTACAGAAGATCATATTCATGAAATTCGTGAGGCAGAGAGAGCGATACATGAGGCATTAGAGGACGTATTCAAGCAAGCTGCAAACAACGGAGAAATCGTCGTAGCAAGTCCCAGATTGCTTGCGCATACATTTTCCACGGTAACAATGATTCGGAATAAAAAAGAATTAATTACAGAATTAGGAGGCCCTGAAAAAACGGCTCAGGCTCTAGTGGACCTGTTTTGGGTGGGGATTAGTCCTAATTAATTTTCTTATTCCACTATAAAAAATGGCTGTAACATATTGGTTAATATGTTACAGCCGTTTTTTTATTGTTCACAGGTACTTCTTGAGAAAAGCCCAATGGCATAACAATAATATGGTGGCTTTCTAACCTATGTAAGTATGTTGACATAAACTATTTACTCACATACTGGAATTCGTATTTAGGTTTATTCTAAAAGTTGTTCAACCGTTGATTAGTGTTAAAAAAATGAAAATCTTATCTTTTAGAGTTTACTGCAGCATATATGGTTATTCTATTGTAAACAAGGCCTTTAGCATAACAGCTTACATTTTGGAAAGGAGAAAAATGGATGGAATCTATTTGGCTCGAATACGTATGGGCATTATTGATTCTAATCGGGTTAGAAGGATTATTATCAGCTGATAATGCTCTTGTACTAGCAGTTATAGCCAAACATTTACCCGATGACCAGAAAAAAGAGCGATTAATTACGGAATTCTCATGGCATTTATTTTTCGATTTGGAGCTCTTTTTGCCATTTCATTTATTGCCAACGTCTGGTGGATACAGGCGATAGGAGCAGCTTACCTTCTGTATTTAGGTTTAAAGCATATCATTAAGGCACGGTTTGGGAAACACAATGAGAATATTCATAATGATGATGAAAAGGAGTCTGCTGGAAAAGGGTTCTGGCCGACGGTGGGCAAAATTGCGTTAGCCGACCTAGCTTTTGCCATTGATTCTATTTTAGCTGCGGTTGCTATAGCACTTGGACTTCCGGATTCACAGTTTGGAGAAATCGGTGGTATGGACGGAGGGCAGTTTGCAGTTGTAGTTCTTGGGGGGATTGCAGGTCTTATCTTAATCAAGTTTGCAGCGACCTGGTTTGTAAAACTCCTTGAAAAGCGACCTGCCTTGGAAACTACAGCATATGCCATTGTTGCCTGGGTAGGTGTGAAACTTGCTGTTATTACTTTTGCACATAAAGATATTGGTGTCTTAGATCCTCATTTTCCTCACAGCACCACTTGGACCCTGATTTTCTATGGAGTATTAGTTGGTATCGCGCTATTGGGTTGGTTTGCACCGGGTAATAAATCATCAGAAAATCCATCGGCCTAAAAGATAATCAAGGGCCATACGCACCCTAAATTATCAGTTATTCTTACTCTTTCCATCCAAGCGGAGCCTCATCTTTAACATTCAAAAGCATGTTTAGGTCCTATAGAAAAAGTGAGTTTTGTTGATTCAAGTGTAACTATCAAGTGCGTTAATCCAAGCCGGATTAACGCACTTTTTAATTGAAATGGTTGCGCAAACGAACTTGGTTATTTTATTTATTATTTTTGTTCCTTTTGCGATAATCAGTAAAATAGGAAATTAAGAAAATTCCAATAAAAAAACCAATGAAAAGACCGATAAGACTTTCTATTTGAACACTTTTTTCTCCAATTATTTGGTCGTAAATTACTCTGAATATAACACCAGCAAAAGAGAGAACAACAGCCTTGATAGTAATACGTAAAAAATTAATAAAATCACACATTTTCACAAAATATATTACCCAATTTTAAACGATTAAAAAGGTCTAGAAAGAAAGACTTGCGATTTAAGGTTCATTGAAGGGTTACATAAAAAGTTCTCTTTCGATATTTCTACAAAGGAAAAGAAGTCTATATTCTATTCTCTTAGAAGTAGATAATTTACCCTATTTTATACAATATTTAGATGATATTTTATAGTCTTTTATCCCATATCCGAATAAATTGGTTTTAATTGGCTGCTGAAGGATACACCTATTAGTAGAACGACATATTCTATGGGGATAGAGGAGGAGAAAATAGTGAAGGAAATTAAAGTAGCAGAAAATAGCGGTCAGGCAAATAAGTTTATTGAAGAGTTTTTTGTCAACGGGTTTAGTAAAAGTGAAATTTATTTATTGACCTATAATAAAGAGCGCTCGGAATATTTAACAAATACAACAAATACAAAAGAATATCGAGCTTCTGAACAAGGAGTTTTTGAATCTACAGTTAATAAGTTATTTTCTCGTGAAGATGAACTTCATTCTAAAATGGCCTCGTTAGGTTTAACCCAAGAAGAAGCTAAACAATGTGTCGGTGAAATGAAACAAGAACGTATAATCATTATCGCAAAGAAAGATATGTAATGGTTTTCTTATACAATAACCTTTGAAAGAACTAAGTGATAGAGAAAAATTAGTAAATCTTGCTAGTATGTTGCTTTATATATAATATTTGCTCTTCTGTACGAAGGGTTTATGAACCGGAAAAGATACTGAACGAAAAGTATATTACTAGAGTCGTTTACTAATCTCATATGGAGGTGAAAGGATAATGATTCAATTTTTTGGTATCCACATAGGGACGTTATACTTTCCTACAAGTATCCTTCTAATTACTTTATTAGTTTTAGTAGGTTTTATTATCTATTTTCTTAGTAGAAGAAAAAGAAATAGAGATCAAACGATTCAGTCAAATGAGAATAGGGTAAAGGGGAAAAGAGGAAAAGACAAAACTCTGTAAATAATCTAAAAGAAGAATTAATATATTTCGTCATCAAAAAGAATTCCCGTTTGAAGTGAAAGTAAATTATCCTAATCCTACAGTTCCCGATACAGCCTTACACCATGATTTAACCCGTGAGAAGGTATGATCTAAATACATGCAAAGAGGGCCCTTGAATTCATTTCCAAGGGCTGTTTTTATTTTTATTCTGTAAAGGACAGACGACCTTTTAATCTTCTATTTTCTTACTATTTCTTACTTATAAATTCAAAGGAAGCTTTATTGTCGTTTTTTAAGATTTTAAGCAAGCAATTGAACCCTTGATAAATTTGAAATAGTAGTCTAACCTTTATATTAAGGAGTGAAAATTATGAATCAAAACATTTCGGGTATTGATTATCAGGAAGTCATTGAATATGCGTTAGATCCACTCATTATTCATTCAAATCATAAGATTATATATGTTAACCACGCAGCTGAACATTTTTTTAGAGGAAAAAGGGAAGATATTATAGGTGCAAGTCCTTTAGATATATTTCAAGAAACATCTAAAGCAGCAATAAGGAAAAGAATCCAATCTGCTTATGAACGTCCAGCAGAGCTTATTGAGGAAACCATATTTAGAATGGACGGGACAACTGTTAATGTTGAATTATATTGTCATCCCTTGCTGCTGGGAGATAAAAAAGTAATCCAAACCTATGTGAGAGATATTACGGTAAAAAAAGAGAGTGAAACAAGACAAAAAGAAATAATAAAGCAAATAAATGAACTGTCTACAACCCTTGTTCCTCTTTTAGAGGGAATCGCTGTACTTCCCTTAGTAGGATCCATAGATGAGGAAAGAGCAAACCAACTTTTAATGGCTGTTCCAGTAAAAGTGCAGACGCAAAATATAAATTGTTTAATTATAGACTTTTCCGGTATTTATACATTGAATTCAATTGTAACGGAGCATCTTTTTAAAATTAATAGCGTTATGTCACTACTTGGAGTGCAATGTATCTTAACAGGATTAAGGCCAGAATTATCTCGCTCTGCTGTACAGCTAGGTATTAATTTAGATTCTACCCTGATAATGGCTACTGTAAAAAATGCACTTCATTTTTTAGGAATTACTTCTAGTAAATAACCTGTAAAATGAAAATAACTAAAGCAACTTTTACCTTTTTAAAGATACATATCATATGAATCTTTAGGTGGTGCTAAACCTTTCAGAGGAAGTTTCTAATTAAAGAAATAGTGGCATCGTCTTTACGGTTTCGTTCTGTTTTAAATATTTTTAAATGGTTTTTTTAAATTAGATTTGTATCTTGTATACATTAGAAAAACAAAAGAAACTCCTGAACATATACCAGGAGTTTCTTTTGTTTAAAATAACATATTGTGAAATCGCACGTTTGTTAAATAAAAGATAGAAGAATCATTGAATCGCTTTCTTCAGTTTAAGATCTTGTATAAAGCTTCAGAAGCGTTATCTATATCATAATCGTTATAATTTAAGGTTTTTTGATCCGTAAGTGTAGTGATTTGAAAAATCTTAGATGTTTTACAATACGACAGTTCCAGTACTTGAGGAATGGTATGAGTAATAGTACTATCCTCATATTGAATAAGAGTATAAAGCGTTTTTTTTATTTCAAGTATATTCATAAAAGTACCTCTTTCCATTATAAGGAAACTAAGGGTACAAAGAGACCATATAATTTTAATTTATGTTCTTTCTCTATTGTAACATATGAACGTATAGAAAAATACCTGCCGAGAACAGACAGTATGGTAACTGCAATTGTAAATTCTATGCACTTCTAATCCTGCTAGCTGATCAGTTAAAAAGGTGACTATCAACAGAACATGTTCTTCTTATAATAGAATTACCTTAAATAGATTTAGTAATAAAAAAGAGTAGATTATTAATCTACTTTATTGCTTTATAAACAACTGGTGAGGAAAGTTTAATCAATGTAGATGGCTGCCCAAAAGCCATAGATTCATCAATGAATGTTTCAAGAGATTGAACGGAATTAGTTAAAACTTTTACTAAGTAGTTGTATTGACCTGCCAAACGATGACATTCGATAACTTCAGGGTGTTCTTTGCAATATTCTACAAATTGCTTGCATTTTGTATTGCTGTATAAAATAAAAGCAGTTACAGGTTTGTTAAAATTTTCAGGATTAATTATTGCTCTATATCCATCTATTATATTTTTTTCTTCAAGTTTTTTTACTCTTTCATTAACAGCAGGGGTAGATAAACTAACCAGCTTTCCCAACTGTGTAACGGACAAACGAGCATTCTCTTGTAGATGTAGTAATATATTTTTATCAATTTCATCCATAAAACATACCCCGCTTTAAATTATAAATTAAAATAATAGGTTTTCCGTCAATATTAAAGTTATTACTTAGTAATACAATAAGAAACATATGTAAAAATAGAAATTTATAGAATACAATTTAATTATATCAAAAGGAGGGATTTAATGGCTTTAGAAATGAGAAATACATGCGAAAAGTGCAATAAGAAACTCCATAATAGCTCTGTTGCTTATATCTGTACACATGAATGTACATTTTGTGATAAATGTAGTGAAAACGCGATGTATATTTGTCCTAACTGTGGAGGAGAACTAGTTAAAAGACCAAGGGGGAAAGAACATTCGTTAAGTTGCTCACTGAGCTTGTCATAAATTTAAACGCAACACTGTATAGATAGTGCAGTCAAAACAGCTACGATCAATGGGGTGGGCATTCAACAGCGAGCCGTAACAGGTTTAAGTACGGAACAAATTATAAAGCATCATAGTGAAAGTTTACATGGTCATTACAATGTTGTACACTTTTCAATTGTCAGAAATGCAGAAGAAGACTTGTTTCGTCCGACACATTATTCTTATAGGTAACTAATTGCACGAAGACAAAGATTTTTAGAGTACTGAAAATCGAATTCAGTAATCGATTGATTTATAGATAAAACAAAAGGTAATAGCACATAACTAAAATAAAGCCCTAAAAGTGTCTAATCGACGCTTCTTAGGGCTTTATTTCTGCCAATCATTGTGTCTCAATCGTTTTTTATTAAGCAGGAAAGCCTCCTGTTGGCGGCGGCCATGCTCCATTTAACCTTCTCATAATGACAATTTCACCTAGATGATAGCTATTGTGAGAAGCAATATTGCGCAGTAATCCCCCTGGGGTTTCACTTGGCCAAGCCTCCAGAGGTTCTTCGATTGCTAATGTATCAGCTAAATGACAAGCTTCGTCAATTCCATCACAAAAATGCTCGATCGTCTTTTTCCATTCTTGCTCATCAGACGGAGCTGGATGGTCGGGCCAGCTTTCACTCACACTTTTCGGTCTTACGGGGTTTTCTCCTTTAGCAAGAGCAAGTAAAAAGTCTTGCCAATAGCTCATATGCTTTACTAATTGATAAATAGAATAAGGTAATTCCTCTGGTTTATGTGAAGCAAGTTCCATATTAATATCGGTTATTGCGTTAATCGTTGGAAGATGACCTCTTTCACCTCGCAGTGATTTGATAAGCGCATCACGAAATGCTGTATTCGTTTGTGTCATGTTTTTTCCGGCCTTTCTTTTTCAAAGTATTAAGCTTGTAACAGTCTAACACAAATCAGTTTAATATATGTACTTCTGTGATTAACGATTTACAATAACAAAGCCACTAAAATAAATAGTATCAATCACAATTTTTTGTTTGTAAGTCACCTTTAAATGACGAAATATGGTTTAATATAAAATATATAGAAATAAGTAGAAAAAGGTACCCTTTATGGAAAGTGAAAAAGATTATGTGATTTTGAGAAAAACGATAACAACTCTTTCTACAAGCTTTATTTTAGCTTACCTCTTGGCAATAACAGATCTAGTTCTACAGCTCACTGATGAAGAAGAACTGTCGTATCATATCGGAAACGACATGGCAGGATGGTTCCTTGTGTATCTTTTTTATATAGGTGCAATCATTGCTGTTTACGGGAATTTTGTCTCAGTTATACTGGACGCTATTCGAAAGAAATGTTTTCCCAACATGAGGTGGCTATTTGTCTTCTTTCACGGCATGTTAGGTTTAATTAACGGTTTGTTTTTTCAAGATACATATTTGGCTTATTACGGAATGGCAGCTGCTATGTTATATGCATGTATAGATTGGTGGGTAGAAAGAAGAATTGACAGGGAAAAAAGAACAAAAGTACTATTAATTATACCTTTTGTTCTTTTACTTCTCAGTTGGAGTATATTGGAAGTGATATCACCTAGTCTTCCGCCATTCACTAAAAAAGATGCCATAGAGTTTGCGACAAGTGGTGAAGGAACAGATATTGATTTATTTCCTGATACAGTTGGAACATGGAAAGGAACGTTTGAGGGATATCACGTTCAAAGAAGCACTCGTGCTAAAAAATTAAATAAAGAGTTATACCTTGTGACCTTTGAAGAAAACTGGACCAAAGGGAAACGAAAAGGACACTATGTAATGTCTTATAAAGTAGATCGCAGCAGTGTCTCAGGGTATGGCGGCAGTGGCACAACACCTCCTTATTATGAGAAGGTATTACAACAATAAAATAGTAAAAATTAAGTTTATAAATAAAGGAGCTTTGATCTATGTCTAAAATTTCTCTAGCAGAGGCTGTGAAATTGAAAAGTGTATTATCAAAACGAATACATGAATTAGAAGAAGAGATGAACCGAGTTGCATTGGTGCCCTTACTTATAAGTTAAGTAAGGGCCATATTTATCTTATTTTTATTAGAAAGCTTTCAGTATAATAACACCTGTAATAATAAGAGTAACCGAGATAATTTTTCTCTTGTTTTTTGATTCCTTAAATATATAAATTCCTAACAGCGTTGTACTAACAATCGTTAGCCCTGCCCATATAGCAAAAACGATTCCCATTTCAAAATAGTGTGTCGTTAGAGAAATAAAATAAATACAAGCAATGAAGAGTAGAAATGCGCCTATTGTGGGAACAGTTTGTCTAAAGCCTTTAGATAGTTTTACACACATTTGCCCTGCAATGCCTAAAACTAAGCCCATCGTTAAAAATACGTATCCCATTACGCTGTCAACCTTTCTTTAGAGCTCCCTTTAATGTTAAGAGAAACTGCACCGATTATAATAAGAGAAACTCCTAAAATTTTAGATAAAGAAATAGTTTCATCAAAAAAGATAATACCTGTGACAACAACAAGTACGGTTGCTCCTCCTGCATACAAAGCACTTGCTACTCCTACTTCACCTTTGGCGTTGAGTAGCATATAAGCAGCAATTGAAGAACAATAAAATAGTATGGCGAAAACAGTAGGAACAAAGTTTGTGAATCCATTTGTAAGATTAAGAAAAAATACTGCAATTACCTCCAAGATGATGGCAAGAAACAATAGTAAATAAAACAATCAGATTTCCTCCTTTCAGTCACCTCATTTTAAGAACTTTACGTAATTGCTACTAAATAATTGCAGTAGCACTCGGATGTCATTATTTTATCTAGAGCTTGATATCTTGTAAAATAATGATAAATGATTATAGATATCACTATTATTAATACCTAAATGAATGTAAGTGGAAAGGAGGATGTTTATGGAAGTAGAAGATATACGCATATTTATGGCTGTAGCAGAATACGGCAGTGTAAGCCTTGCCGCTGATAAGCTAGGTTATGTCCAACCAAATGTAACAGCACGTATTCGGTCTCTTGAACGAAAAATTGGACACCCATTGTTTCATCGTCACAGACGCGGAATGACATTAAATGTAGAAGGTCGAAAACTTTTAACGTATGGAGAACAAATGATGAGGCTGATGGATGAAATACAGAAAGCTTTTCAAGATGAGCGTAACCTTGTTGGATCATTATGTATTGGATTAGTTGAAACGGTAGTAGGGTTTCCTGAAATCATTTCTTCCTATCATAATAAGCACAAAAATGTAGATATTTCTCTTGTATCAGGAGTCAGTACACAATTAATAGAGAAAGTTCTTAAGTTTCAGTTAGACGGGGCATTTGTAGCAGAACCAGTAAATGTGTCAACGCTTGATCAAATTCCGGCTTTTGATGAAGAAATTGTACTTGTATGCAGTGCAAATGAAAAAGGTAAGAAGCAGAGTCAGTCTGCCAAAGAGTTACTGCACTTACCATTCATTTTATTTAATGAAGGCTGCCAATATAGAGAAAGACTACAGCAGTGGTTAAAAGACGAACAAATAGTATCACCAAAAATTATGGAATTTGCTACACTTGAAACGATTATGGGGACAGTAGTTTCTGGTCTTGGTGTGACACTTATAGCCCGGTCATTAGCGGAAAGATATGAGCGGGAAGGGTTAGTACAACTATTTTCAATACCTGAACCTTACAGAAACCTCAGGATTGTGTATGTTCGTCGCTCCGACTCCTATCTAGGAGTAACTGAGCGTGAATTTATAAAGACAATCAGCGAAGTAAGAGAAGGGGAAAATCAGCGAACGAATTGAATCGATTATAAAAGATATAAACGAACACACGATTGTAGAAAGAGTTGACTCGGACGAAGTAGGAGGGCTAAAGATCTTTTTATCTCAAGGTTATTTATTAGAGGTATTTCCGGATACGTCAGAAGACGATGAATATAGTGAGTTCTGGAGACTTTTCAACCGGAAGGAAGACAGCCCTCACTTTGTTGTCACAGGAAATGGTATTAAAAACGAGTAATCTTATAATTAAAGAAAAGAAAAAAGCACAAACCCGTTGGTACCAAACGTTTTTGTGCTTTTTTCTTATTTTATAATTGAGTTACATATAATCATAAGCGGAATCATCAAAATAGAGCCAGTGATAATATTCAACCTGCGGATCTGTCATCTTCGAAACTTCTTCTTCATTGAATTTTTGATACTCAACTAATTTCTGCACTTTAGAATTTCTTTCCACTTGGCTCATTTTAAATCCTCCTTATAGTTTGAGAAGTAACAATGTATTTAAATTTAGAAAGCGTTTTCTTTTGTTCTTGGTTTTATTATATATATCAATATGAGATTAAAACAATATCAATTATAGATGATTTTTCAAAAAACAATATAGAAATGGTATTATGGCATCCGATTGGGGCAACAAGGCTTCTGCAATCGAAATTAAATAATAGGTGATTCCCAATGGCAAGGCTAAAAATTTTTTGTTAGTATTGTTGCTTAATCCCTAAAAAACATTATGATAACTAGCTCTATAAACTAGAAATAAAGCTAGCTGTGTTAAGCTAGCTTTATATTTTTTATGCTGTTTTCCAGAGCTGAAAATTTTCAACTGTCGTTCACTTTGTTATAAAAACTCTTTAACATTTTCATCATGTTACGTCCTGAAGTTCTTGACATTTGATTATTATCTTCATCATCATGAGTACTCAGGTACCAACTTCCTTTGTTATCTTCATTTAATCTATATACCTTATTGGTTCTACTATCTGTATAAAAGTTTCCATCCTTCAGTCTCACACAATCCCCCCTCTACCAAGTGTCTATCCTGTATTATGCCCAAGATATCAATTTTATGAAAAATTTCATATACACAAAAACAGCAGGTTTCTTAATGCGCTTATTATTTTGTAAATAATCTACAGAGGTGCAAAAATGGTGAAAGTCCATTGAATTTATGTACTGCTAGTAAACCTTAAATTAGTTCTTATTATGATACATATATTTCCATTTTAAAATTTTATCTATTTTTCTGTATTTGCTATCTTCGGTTCTGTGTGTTACGCTTAGGTTAATTATTTTTGTTCGGTGTAGAATTGAGAGAAGAGAAATCTCTTCCATAGAAATTTTCATCTTAAGATAGTATGGTTGGACAAGGGTAGTAATACAAGTGTGGAGTATTCCACACCAGGAGGCACTATTATGGAACAAGGTACAGTAAAATGGTTTAATGCAGACAAAGGCTTCGGTTTTATCGAAATTGAAGGCGGAGACGATGTATTCGTACATTTCAGCTCTATTCAAGGTGAAGGCTTTAAATCATTAGAAGAAGGTCAAAAAGTAACGTTTGACATCGAACAAGGCCAACGTGGAGCACAAGCTGCTAACGTTCATAAAGTAGCATAATTAAAATGAGTAAAAAAGACTCCACCTAGGAGTCTTTTTTTTACTTTTGATTTCACTAGCTAGCAAAAGACATATTATATCTCATTTTAAAATCTCGTTATAATAGAAAAACCAGCGTTTTAAGTCTGGTTTCTGGGTCATACGAAGGGTACAAGGTATGAACTAGTTAACCATACACTAGAAATACAAAGCAAATATGGCATGTTTGTTTGGTAAGAAGTTTACTTTCAGTTAAAGAAGTGCCGTAAGTTTTTTATAGATTTATACAACAGACGGGCATAAATTATTTTTGATGGGGATTAGGAGACGCATCTAAAAGCCGTTCTCCTGTTCTCATTTTATGGCCACATAAAGGACACTTTTGATGATTTTGATAAGAGAAATTTTTTCTCATCCAACCATTACATTCTTCTGATTCACATTCCCAAATCTCTATTTGTTCTTTAGGTAAGGGCTCTTGATTTTTCTTCCTATGGTTATAATACATAACTACATCATCCCTCCTCCTGAATAGTATGCCTTTTAAAAAAGAAATAGTAAGAACCATATCTTTCTAAATTAAACCACACTTTATAGATCCTATAAAAATTTATAAATACGCGGAAGTGCGGATAAAATAAGGCATAAATTCGCCTTGTATAGATACGCTAAAATAAGATGTTCGTGAATAATAACACTGATTTCCAATACGCAGAAATGAATAAATAACACCTCTGGTTAAAGAGTACTTTTCTCATTTCTGAATTTAAGTAAGAGAAGGAGCACGAAAAAATGAAAAAATTTTCTGATTTTAATTTAAGCAAGGAAATTGAAAAGGCAGTTCATAACTTAGGCTTTGAAGAGGCGACGCCGATTCAGGCTGAAGCTATTCCGATAGCTATGACGGGTAAAGATCTAATTGGACAAGCTCAAACCGGTACTGGAAAGACAACAGCTTTTGGCATCCCTCTTATAGAGCGGGTTGAGCTTGGTGAAGAAGGGATTCAGGGAATAGTCTTAGCACCGACACGTGAACTGGCTATTCAAGTAGCAGAGGAGTTAAATCGAATTGGACAGGTAAAAGGAGTTAAAACGCTACCCATCTATGGAGGCCAGGATATTAACCGTCAGATCAAAGCCCTTAAAAACAGGCCGCATATTATCTCCGCAACCCCAGGACGCCTTAAGGACCATATGAAAAGAAGAACCATTCGTTTAAATCATATTCGTACAGCTGTTCTGGATGAAGCAGATGAGATGTTAAATATGGGCTTTATTGAAGATATCCAAACGATTCTTGGTGGCATCTCTTCGCCTCATCAAACCTTGCTATTTTCAGCAACCATGTCGAAGCAAGTACAAAGTCTAGCCCGGAAATTTATGAACGAACCTGAACTCGTAAAAGTAAAAGCGAAGGAGTTAACGGTAAAGAACATCGAACAGCAATATATGGAAATTCCAGAGAATCGAAAATTTGATGTTCTTTGTAATCTCGTAGACCTTCAATCACCAGACCTTGCTATTGTGTTTGGACGCACAAAAAAACGTGTGGATGAACTTGCTGAAGGGCTAAAAAAGCGTGGATATGCAGCAGAAGGCATTCATGGAGATCTTACGCAATCCAAACGTGCCGATGTAATTCGTCAATTCAAGAATCATACGATTGAGATTATGGTTGCAACCGACGTTGCAGCAAGAGGACTTGATATTACAGGTGTTAGCCATGTCTATAATTTTGATATTCCTCAGGACCCTGAAAGCTATGTTCATCGTATTGGCCGAACAGGACGGGCAGGTACTAAGGGATTGGCAGTTACCTTTATAACTCCAAGAGAACGTAATCACTTAAAAGTGATCGAAGATGTCACGAAAACCAAAATGTCTAGACAATCACCTCCTACTTCTAGTGAGGTAATGGCTGGGCATCAGGAAGCAATCATTCACCAGGTTTTGACCGCTATCGACAAAGGGGAGTTTGTGGAATATAAGCCAATGGCGGAAAAGTTATTAGAAGAAGTGGATTCTGTTTCTTTACTGTCAGCCACTTTAAAGCTCTTAACAAAAGAATCAAATATGACCTCTGTCCAATTGACTGAAGTGGCACCACTTCGTAATAAAAAGGCAAAAACAGAACGTAAGAGAAATAGAGGGAGAAAAGAAACAGTAGGCCGTAAAAAAACATATAGAAAATAATCCCTGATTATTTTTGATGCGAGAAAGGATAAGGGCTATGAGTGAGAAAATATTTAGTAATGGAGAAGTAGTAAATATAAGAGTATCGAATGAATTAGTGACAATCTTAAAAAGTCATTATGTAAAAAACATGAAAAGATACTCTTATACAGTCGACAAATACCCAAGTACCTTTTTCTTCGAAGAAGAGTTAAAAAAACATGAACTCTAATTATTGATGAATAAGTGTTGATATAAAAATCTTTTTAAGTAAAAACAGACTCTGAAAATAGAGTCTGTTTTTTATTATGGTTTCTTATGCTTTATTTACGTTTGTCGCTTGTGGTCCACGTTGTCCCTGTTCGATATCAAAAGTCACTTCTTGACCTTCATCCAAGGATTTAAAGCCTTCACCTTGAATAGCTGAGAAGTGAACAAATACATCTTCTCCACCTTCGCGCTCAATAAATCCAAAACCTTTGTCAGCATTAAACCATTTCACTTTACCATGTTCCATTTTTTGTTGCCTCCTAAAATGTAGAAAATAAACCAGATTATCATTAAATCTAGCTTATTTATTATATTATCCCAATAGAGACATCTTAAACTTAAATTAATTTGATCTTTTTAACTTTCTTTATCATCATTCATTCCATTAAAAGGTAATAAGAGCATGACTATATACCTCATAATGGAGTTCTCGTGTAAAAATTTCAAAATATTTATAAGTGATCTTCTAAACATGGAAATGATAGAAGTCGAGTATTAGCCACTGTTCACACAATCGTTTAGGGCATTGTATTCATAAATATGAGCCTAAATTAGATGAGAGAGCACGATGGAACCGGTCTTTCCTAAAGAAAATGAAGTTCACTCAAAAAATTTTTGAATAGTGGGGTAAAAATACATTCTATTAGATAGGAATCTATATACCTTTTTCATATAAATACAACCTTCGCACTAGAATCAGTAAACTTGTTTCCAAATAAAAAATGACGCCGTTTTAGGCGCCATTTTTTATAGAATAGAGAAGGACACACCCTATGCACGGGCGGTACTCTTAACACATCGTCTTGATTTGATAATACCCAGTGTTTAAATTTAATAAACCTTTGGTTATGATGCTTTATGCAGAATATCTACGTGTACCTTTTTAGTGAACATAAGGTTTCTTAGAGTCATCCAGCAAAAGAGCCCTTACAGATGCAGTGTTTTATGAAGAAATTTCAAATAATACTGGATATTATTAAAATTATTTATTAAATTTCTTTGGAAACTGCTTCACAACTCCCTCAGATATAGTATCTGCCATTAAGATAATACGTGAGACTCCTTCATCAATTGCAACGATTCTTGTCTCCCAATCTTTTTCTAAGCTTGCAGATAAATCATCTGTCACTAATTTTAGATGCATATACAGTAATTTTTTCAAATCTTCATTTTTTAAATAAGGGTTGGCCTGGCTAAGGAACGCTGCTATATCATCAGCATTTCTATATCATTCTTTGTTTAACTGATTCACCAAGGCTTTCTTTCCCGTTTTAGCCGCATCTACAATCTTGCCAGCAATCACAATATGTTCCTTGAGCAAATCCGTAAGTCTATTCCCAGCTTCCTCTCAGTATATCGGCTTCACAGCATTCCCGATATCTTCTTGATTTTTTAATAACCTTGTCAACACCTGTTTTTGGTCTTCTGACCCTGCTGTTGTTGCACTTGTAATATAATTGCTTGTCCACAGTACATGATCCATCCAAAGTCTTCTGAATTCATTTTCAAACTTTACCTGAGATTGACTAACACGATGTTCTTGTGTTTCAGCACGAGCACTACTTGGTTCAACCAGCATGTTTAGCGAAAATAACAACATAAATCCCATCAATAATAATCTTTTCATAAAAACGGCTCCTTCCAATTTAAACGAGTATGCGTCTTATTATTTGTATATGGGATTTTTTACATTTCTCAAAATGTTACTTTCTAATAGTAATTTTTTATAGGGTATCTCCACACTTTCAATCAGCCAACATAGAGGAAGGGTTAGAGAGGATACCTTTCTGTAAGGTTATAGCAGAAAAAATGAAGCCTTTTTTGTTCACTAACAAAGAAACAGTCATTGAGGTCTAATTTCCTTCCAAGTTTTTTGACCCATTCAATTATTTATACATTCTCTAAAAAATGTATTTAACATAAGAACCTAATGGCAACACTATAAACAATAGTTAGTGAATAGGATCTTTTTGCATATATTTGGGGTTTTTGCGAGTTGAAACTCAAAAAATGAGATAAAGATTAATGATCTATTCCTTTCACATAAGCTTGTCAGAATACTATCTAGAGAGAGGTCGAACAATATGAAAGTGACGGATACACTTGTTCAATGTTTAGAAAATGAGGGAGTTGAATATATTTTCGGAATACCCGGTAAAGAGACCTTGGATTTTATTGATTCTTTATCCAACTCTAAACAGATTCAATTCGTGAATGTGAGGCATGAGCAAGGAGCTGCTTTTATGGCAGATGTATACGGAAGGTTAACAAACAAAGTAGGGGTATGCTTATCAACATTAGGCCCTGGAGCTACTAATTTATTGACAGGTATATCTAGCGCAAAGCTAGACCATTCCCCTGTTGTTGCTTTAACAGGACAGGCTGCTTTGGGAAGGCAGCATAAAGATTCGCATCAGTATATGGACATTATCAAAATGGTGGAACCGGCAACGAAGTGGGGTGTTCAGATAAAAGATGCACAAACGCTTCCTGAGATTATTCGAAAAGCATTTAAAATTGCACAAATGGAAAAGCCAGGACCCGTAGTAGTAGAATTGCCAGAAGACTTAGCAACTCAAATTGTTCCCATTAAAACTATTTTACCTACATCTATACCCGTAAGCATACCTATATTGGAGTCCATTCATGCTGCCAATACTCTTATTAAGCAGTATAAGAAACCTTTTGTTATTATCGGTAACGGCGCTGTTAGACAGGGAGCCGTGGATGAGCTTCAACCATTTATTGAACGCCTTCAATCACCTGTTACCCATAGTTATATGGCTAAAGGTGTATTGTCTAAAGATCATCCACAAAATTTCTTTACGTTTGGATTTAATGAAAAAGATGAAGTGCTCGCAGGCTTAAAGGAAGCTGATCTACTTATTGTAATTGGGTTTGATTTTGTCGAAAGATTACCCAAAGAATGGAACACGGAAAAAACACCAATTTTGCATATAGATACTTTACCCGCAGAAGTAGATGAATATTACCCTATAGAGGTCGAATTGGTTGGAGATATAAAGCAAACTTTACGAGTATTCAATCAGCTTGATATTCCTTCTAAACCATGGATTCCCTCTGATAATCTCCAGGAACAAATTAAGCAATCTTATCACATTGAAGAAAAAAAGATAGATAGCAATTTGCTGCCTTTGACAATCGAGAATATCTTGCATATTATTGACAAGCTCTCTTCAGAGAAAACAATTGTGATTTCAGATGTGGGAGCTCATAAAGTATCTATAGCCCGAACTTATCAACCTAAAAACCCTAACAGGCTCATTATATCAAATGGTCTAGCTTCCATAGGTATTGCTCTACCAGGCTCAATTGGAGCTAAACTAGCCTGCCCTAATGATCCAGCTATTTGTATTACTGGAGATGGAGGAGCTTTAATGAATTTTGCTGAAATAGAGACGGCAAAGCGCTTAGGGCTTTCATTCATCATTATTGTTTTAAACGACTCTACATTAAAAATAGAGCAGGAAATGATGAACAAAAAGTTTGGTAAGAGCTATGGAGTAACTTTTACAAACCCAGATTTTGTTCAACTGGCAAAAAGCTTTGGAATTAAAGGGGAACAGGCAAATAGTTTAGTTGAATTTGAAAATATAATGAAAAGAGCCTTACAAGGTTTAGATGAGATTGTCCTAATTGACGTTCTTCTAAAAAGCTGATTGGGATTTCTCCATTATTTTAACGAGTTATCTCTGTTAAGGGATTAATTTGTAGATTCACTAGGAAATAAAGGTTTTTAATTTTTTAAAATAAGCTAAGCTGAGTTCAACCCAAATCCAACTATAAAGGAAAGTAAATACAAAAATTAAACCAGTAGTAGAAAGAGAAAAATTTTTAGAAATCACGGGACCTAGTACTGGGAATTTGAAACCGTACAATAGGGTAATAATCCCAACAGTTAATAGGGTGGCCCCACTTATAATAATGTACAATCTCTTTTTAAAAAAGTAAAAAGCGGCTCCTATGCCCATTCCCAATATTCCTGTGGTAAAAGGAAAAATAATAAGTTCACTTGGCTGGGTAATGAGAAGAAGCAGATTCGTTAGTATATAGGTAATAAATCCTAAAGGGAGCGAAAGTGTAAAACAAAAAAGAATGGGTGCAGTAGATAATGGACTAATAAAAATTCCTATTCCTGGTAAGAAACCTCCTGCTGATTGAAAAAAGGCTGCTAAGCTGGCGAAAAGAGCGCCTGATACAAGCTGCTTAGTTTTAGATAGTCTATTAAAAAAAAGTTGCGCAAATTTTACTTCATTTGAAAGAGACTTTAAAAAGTACATGAATTTCACCTCCGTTAACTGTTTTTACATTATAAGGGGTTAAAGAGAGATTTAGATCATTGTCCGATATATCAACTCTTACATGTAATATATAAAGAAATTAAGAGGGGGGACTAATAAGTCGCATTTACTTTTACAGGAATAGGTCATATCCGTTAAGATAAATTTCTTTATCTTTCTAAAGGTATGTACTGTAGCCCATAAAATGAATCTTTTATGGGCTTTATTGATTAAAGGCTTTTTTATTTTCTAGAAAGTTCATTTGTTCATTCCTATAAAATAGCTGGTGAAAAAATTAAGCTATAATTTTTAGGAGAAAATCAATACCCAGTCGAATTTTATAAATATAAGTCATGGAACAATTTCAAAAACAGTACCTTGATTAAAGTCAGACACTTTCATAGAGCCATAAACTCCTAAATAAAGCCTGGTTTGATCCAGGTTCGTTCCCAAACTAACGTAGTAAGCTGATTGGGAACCAAAATTATAATCAATTTCCACAACACTAAAATCATTTAGCTTACAATCTGTACCTGCTCTGGTATAAGCTAAAACTCCTCTAACTGGGGATTGAGATTCTTTGACCTGTGCAATATCTGTAAACATAACGCTTCCTGTTAAGCTAGGGATTTTATTCCCCATATATGGCTGAACTCCTGTAAGGGAGGTCCCTCCAAATTTATTGGGTCGGGGATCTTTGTGAAAATAACTAGTTAAAGGCTGAAGACGTTTCACTGAAGTTTTTACCGCTTCATTGTAATAAGCAATTATTTTCTCATCCAAGGCCGGATTTTCAGAACATCTTTTTATAAACGAAGTTGGAAAATCTCCTTCCCATCCCCGCCAGCCAAGGTTAATAAATCCTTTTTGGCTCGTTTTAGCTCTCATTAAAGAAGCTTGAACAAGTTGAGAAACAGGTATTGGCTTATAATGAACGAATGAAAAAATCGACTCTACCACGTCTTGTCCAACATTTCCTACATATTTGATGTACTGATTATAAAATCTTTGAAATGAAATGCCCGTTATATTGCGAACTCCTTTGGCAATGAGCGTAAGAGTTTCCTGAATAGGTGAGGGGAGTTCACTAAAACGTGTGACTGCGGGTGGATTATGGATGAATATATTCTTACCTACATCAATTTCAATTATTTTCCCGTAAATTTCCATATCATCCTGACTTAAGTTAAAGGGGTCATAGCCTGATCCACCATCTCCGATTGTTAAGATAAGTTTTCCAGTTTCAGGTGAAAAGTTTAAGCTGTTGACACCATTATGATTAAAAAATGGTCTTCTTAAGTTAAGTAACGTCCGTCTTTTTTGAGGCTGAGCATTTGGTTGGAAAACCCATTCTTCCACTGTATCAATATGATCATATTTAGTTTCTCTATTTATCCACCTTAAGTTTGAAGTTTTAGGATCACACGGGTTAGGCCTATAATGTTCGGAAAGTGCACCTGGGCCTTGTGTTCCAGCTACTGAGTAATGAAGATAAAACAGACCGTTATAATAAAATTCTGGATGAAACGCTAGCCCTAGCAATCCTCGTTCATCATATCCTCCGCGAGAAACACCTGGTTCAGACGTACCTAATTTTATGATTCGTGAGCGAATATCTAAAAAAGTCTGTATAGCTTCGTCTCTTATGTAAAAGATCTCTCCTACTTGAGTTGCAATAAATAAGCTTTCAAATGAGTCACCAGGAAGTATAGCTGTTTTCAAAACGGTAGGTAAATTTATCTTACTAACAATAGGCCGTAAACTAACCTTAGCTTTTATCAACTAACTTGACACTCCTTTTTATTGTTTTCTCTTATAAGAATATGATTGTAACTGTTCTATTAGTATCAATACTATTTTATAAAGTTAGGCAATTTAATGGCGAGACCTAATCGAGAAGCTTCTTTCATAAAACCTACCCACCCTTGATTACACCTGCTATTTACTTCTCTTAGCACTCACGATTCTCTCAACGTTTATAACTATTTGTACTTTCCAGAAATTGAAATTAAGGAAAAATAATACTTCATTCACAAAAAAATATTGATATTATTTTATGAATTGGAAAAGAATATGGCTTATGAAAGGAGTGAATGCAAATGTCTATGAAAAACTGGTTAATGGGATTAGTCGTTTTGTTTGCGATGGTTATCAGTGTGATGACTTCAGGATCACTCGGTGTTTTGGCCGAATTCGACATGGTAAGACAAAAAACCATGGAGGTTCAGTTGAACGATGATTACTTTAATCCAGAAACCATCACTATCCCGAGTGGAAAAACGACAACATTGATATTAAAAAATGAAGGTCAGAAAGAGCATACCTTCACAGTAGAAAAGCTCGGAATTGACGCTGAAGTCCAGCCTGGAAAAGAAAAAACCATTACTGTAAAACCACAAAACCCTGGTACATATGAACTGATATGTAGGTATCATTTTAATAGTGGAATGGTGGGGAAAGTGATAGTCAAATAACAAGCAGGGCCAATCGGTCTCTGCTTTTTGAAGTGAATATAACATACTTTCTTAATTAACATAATGGATTTTAAAGGTATAAATAAATCGTTCACAATTTCAAAAAAGTAATAAATATTTATTTCAAATATATACTAAATGAAGAAAAAGCACAGGAAAGTATAGAATAAAAACAGCATTTATATCCAGGTTATTAAAAAATGTATCCTTAATGAGCAATGAGCATTGTTTAATTAAAAGGAGGAATTTTATATGGGCGATAATCAATCAAATAATTTAGAACAGGTATCAGAGAACAATACAGATGAAACCAAATTAGATGATCTTGAGAAAGAGTTTGTAACAAAGCCTGCTAAGTCTTCTGCTCCTTATCTGCATAAATATTATACTGGAGACACTTCTATGGTTTCTAATGCTGTGCCACGAAACGATAAAGAATAAAAGTTTCTTATATATTAATATATAAGAGAAACTTTAGAGCGCTTAAGCTTAAGCTTAAGCTTAAGCTTAAGCTTAAGCTCTGTATTTTTTCAGAACCAAAATACATCTCATAAAAAACAGTTATGTTTCATTTATTATTTTAAATTTAAAGTAATCGCTTTCATTTTTTACTTTCTCGAAATCATTTGATAGGTTATAATAAATATCTACAAAAATATTAAATGATATGTAAGTAACAAGCAATTACACCCTTAATATTAAAAAAAGAAAAACTCCCTTAACGCACTAGGGAAGTTTTTCTTTTTTAATATCCAATATCTTCTATTCAAACTCGTCAAAAAAGAAGTGTGCACTATTTTGAAGCCCGTTAACTATTCTACTTAATATATGAGTAGGCTACGAAATATTTATATACTTGTAAATGGGGGATTTACCATATAAGAACATTAATACTTAATTGGAAGGAGAATGAAAAATGAACAATAATACTGAAACCGTTGAAAATAAAGTAGAGGATAAACTAAATGAAATGAGTCAAGAGAAGAAAGACAACATCCTTTCTAGTTTTAACAAATTTAAAAGTTACTTAGGAGATAAAGTCACAAAAGGTGAGAAACTAGGGTTAAATGATAATCAATTAGCTCTAGCAGCTAAAAAAATAGCTGATTATCTCGCAACGCATGAGGAGCCACAAAATGAAGAGCAATACTTGTTACATGAGTTATGGAAAGTTGGAAATGAGGAAGAACAACATCATCTTGCTCATATGCTTGTTAAATTAGTTAAAGAATAATCTAAATCACTTATAGATTGCTATTTGCCATTATTTATTAGGGATTCAAGTGTATTCAATTAACGTAGCAAAGAGCCACTTGCGTAAAGCAATTGGCTCTTTATATTCGTTATGTGTTAGGTAATATCTTTGCAGAAGTAAGAATAAGCGGAGATTGAAATATGGTATCTGCAACCCCTTTTATTGACAACTTATTAAAAATGTATAACTAAAGAAAAGAAATAAAGATCGGTTATTTTCTTCCCTCTTTATTCATTTTCTTTAGAATCTTCCTGGTAATGTTCATTTAAGTATAGGTTCTCTGTCGTAGCAAAATTAACAGATTGAAGGCTAGTTTCAGGATCCATTCCATAATAGCCTTTTAGTTCCGCATTTTCTAGCTCGCCACTTCTGAATTGTGGTTCTTTTTTCTCTTTCATGCTGCACCTCTTTTTTCTTATAAATAAAGCTTAGAGAAATATGGTATCAGTTATTCGGTTCTATTTGGAGATGGAAGAAAAGAATGTGAAAATTCCACATTCTTCCTTTATGGCTTTTTATTTTTCTTCTAAATCAAGGACTGGAACCATACGGTCTTCATCATGTGTTCCTCTCGCATGAACGGTAGCCATACTTGATGTTTCATCTACACTTTTAATCCAAATAGGAACTCCGTGGTAATGAACATCAATTTCCTTGGGTGAAGAAAGAATTTGCTTAGCTCGATTTATTTCCATATTATCACCTCATTTTTTAGTATGTCCCTGCGATGCATCAATTAAAAGATAAAGCTATATTTCCCCAACAATAATTTGACTACATGCTATAACTCATTCCCTCAAAAATGAATCTACCCTCTAAACTAACAAAACATCCATTAATAGGAGGTTTGCAGTTGTCAATAAAAGAACCAATATATTTATTCCGAAAATCTTCATATTTTCTCCTCATTTAAGTCAAAGTAAATATATTATTTGTCAAAACAAGGTTTTCAACAACAAACCTGTATAAACAAAGTGGGTGATAAAAGGAATTTTAACCCAATATAATATGTTAAAAGAGGATATAATACATAAGCCATAATTGAGAATATCTAAAGCAGACAATTTAAAGATTTACACCTTTTTATACAAACAAACGCAAATAAAAAAGCAGTAAATTCCAAAAAAAGTAGGAAATATCTATTTATACAAAGAAGATATAGCATTAATTCTATATATTAAGCAATAATTAAGTTTATATCATACATATAAATAAGGATTAGCTTATTTTATTAGAAAGTTACTTTCACAGATGGGATAACAATATTGAAAATAAAGTTTTTAATATTACATTGACAAGAATGCGAATCCTGCTTACAATTGAAAACGATTATCAACATCAAGTAGGAGGAGACACCGTTATGTCTAAGGGTAAAATTAGTCTGAAAATTAAGTTAACTTTTATGTTTATTTTAATTTTGTCGACATTATTAGTTGGTTGTTCAAAAGCTAATAATGAGGAATCAATATCGAAAGGCAATCATGATAACATGCTTACGATTGCTTGGCCGAGAGATGTAGGAGAAATGAATCCACATGTCTACAATCCTTCACAATTATTTGCTCAATCTATGGTATATGAACCGTTAGTAAGCTATCAAGCCGGCGGTAAGATAAAACCAAATCTAGCTAAGTCATGGGAAATCTCTGAGGATGGTAAAGTATACACGTTTCATTTGCGTGAAGGTGTAAAATTTTCCGATGGAACAGATTTTAATGCGGAAATTGTTAAAAAGAATTTTGACACTATTTTGAATAATAAAGAATTACATAGTTGGTTGGGTTTCATTACAAAAATAGCTCAAACAGAAGTAGTGGATAAAAATACTTTTAAATTAACATTGACTGAACCATATTACCCAACAATTCAAGAGCTAGCTGTAGTTCGACCAGTTCGTTTCTTGGGTGAAGCTGGTTTTCCTAAAGATGGTGATACTTCAAAAGGTATCGTTAAACCGGTAGGTACAGGGCCATGGATTTTAGAAAAGTATAAAGCAGACGAATATGCTATTTATAAACGAAATGAAAATTATTGGGGAGAGATTCCAAAAGTAGAAAAAATCAAAGTGAAAGTTATTCCAGATGCGGAAACGAGAGTACTCGCATTTGAAAAAGGTGATTTGGACATGATTTATGGAGAAGGAGTTGTCAGTCTAGACACGTTTAAGCAATTAAAGTCTACTGGAAAATATGAAACTAGGGTTTCTGAACCAATTGCCACAAGACAGCTTGTTATGAATACAAAAACAGAACAGCTTTCAGATGAACGTGTAAGACAAGCCCTGCATTATGGTTTTAATAAAGAAGCGTTGGTTAAAGGAGTGACTTCAGGTTTAGAAGAAAAAGCAGACCATATCTTACCTACAAATTTACCTTACACGAAAGATGTTGATGTGAAGTTGGTAAAGTATAATGTAGAAAAAGCAAAGGCACTATTAGAGAAAGCAGGATGGAAACTCCCTAAAGGAAAAACAGTTCGTGAAAAAGATGGAAAGTTACTTGAAATTGACCTAATGTATGATTCAGCAGAATCAATTCAAAAAGCAATGGCCGAAACTCTTCAATCTGAATGGGCCGCAATTGGTGTGAAATTAAACATTGAGGGAGTTGAACTACCAGACCAAGTTCAAAGATTTAAAGATAATAAATTTGATATTAATTTCTATAGTAATTTTGGTGCTCCTTATGATCCTCATACATTTTTAAACATTGTCTCATCAAAAGGATATGGGTTTAATGAAGCTATTTCAGCATATCCAAATAAAGATGAATTAATTAAACAAATGGCGAAGGTTCCTCAAACAACAGATGAAAAAGAGCGCCAACAGCTCTATTCGTCTATTTTAAAGTCAATACAAGACCAAGGAGCTATTATTCCTATTTCGTATATGAAGAAAACAGCCATTTATCAAAAGAATGTAACGAATTTTAATTTCCCTGCTAATCGTGACGAGAATCCATTCACAGGAATTAGCATCAAACAGTAACTAGCAGGAGGTTTTCATGGGCAATTATATACTGAAACGAATTATGTCCATCATTCCAGTTTTTCTTTTGGCCACACTTCTCACGACTGGAATGGTTCACCTTTCATCGGTGGATCCAGCTGAAGCTTATTTAACAGCAGCCCATATCCAGCCGACTGATGAGATTTTAGCTCAAAAAAGACATGAGTTTGGTTTAGATCAACCATTCTTTATTCAATATGCAAACTCTATTATGAAGATATGCCAACTTGATTTTGGCATATCTTATGTTTCGAATAAGCCGGTTTGGGATGAGGTTATATATCGAATACCAGCGACCATCCAACTAGCTATAGCAAGTATATTAATAGCCGTGTTCGTCAGCGTCCCTCTTGGATTTCTGGCGGGAGTAAAGAAGGGTAGCGCTATTGATCATTTTAGTCGTTTACTTTCCTTTTTTGGTGCATCTATTCCAAGTTTTTGGCTGGGCTATATATTGGTCTTTTTCTTTTCTGTTAAGCTTAACCTTTTTCCAGTTGAAGGGATTGGGACATGGCAGCATCTTGTACTGCCTTCCATTACGCTAGCTCTTCCTTTAATAGCGATGTATACAAGATTATTACGTGCCAGTGTTCTTGAAAACTTGCAGCAACCATATGTGCTATTTGCTCGAACTAGAGGACTTAAAGAAAAAACGATTATGACAAAACATGTGCTGAGAATTGCTATTTCTCCAATGATAACTGGGCTTGGAATGAATCTTGGGAAATTACTTACGGGCACAATTATCGTTGAATCGGTTTTTTCTTGGCCTGGATTTGGACGTTATTTCATTGAAGCTATTTTTAATCGTGATATACCTGTTATACAATGCTATGTACTAATAGCGGCTAGTTTATTTATTTTGAGTAACTTAATTGTAGATATAGTTCAAATGTATATCGACCCACGTATTTCCAGGAAAGAAGGGCAACATCGATGATAACAAGTATACGTACGATATTTAAAAATGAAAAAGTAATTCCCATATGTTCAACGATATTAGGTATTCTTTTTATCATCGCCATTTTGGCCCCTTGGATTACACCAAATGATCCCATTGCCGTCAATTTAGCTTATAAATTGCAGCCTCCAAGCTGGAATTTTCCATTAGGAACCGATCATTTAGGAAGATGTAACTTGTCACGTATTTTATATGGAGCACGCATCTCATTAGGTTTTGCTATACTTATTTTCATTTCATCATTAGCCATTGGTTTAATTATTGGAACTTTTTCAGGTTATAAAGGTGGCTGGGTCGATCATGTTTTAATGAGATTTTGCGATGCTGTTATGGCTTTTCCAAGCCTTATTCTTGTATTAGGATTGGTTGGTATATTTGGTCCTGGACTGTCACAAGTAATCTTAGCGCTGATGCTTGTACAATGGGTTTATTACGCGAGAATGTTCCGAGGAATGGCCCTTAGTTTGAAAGAGCAGAACTTTATCCCTGCTGCGAAGATCAGTGGTTCTTCTCAATGGAAGATCATTAAAAATCATATTATCCCCAATGTGTTACCCCCGCTTGTCGTAATGGGTACATTGGAAATGGGCTGGGCAATCATGGATATATCTGCTATGTCTTTTCTGGGATTAGGCGTTCAGTCTCCTACACCTGAATGGGGAGCAATGATTCACGAAGGAAAATCATATATTCGGACGAATCTGGAACTGATGCTTTATCCAGGTTTGTCTATTATGCTTGTTATTGTTACATTCAATCTATTAGGCGAAGCATTATCAGAGCGTTACGGTGTCAAACGTCGATTTTAAAAAGGAATGAAGAAAGTTGGGAACAGACAAGTCAAAAGTATTACAAGTTAGAGATTTACATGTTCAAATAAAAGAAAAAAACGGTATTACAACTCTCGTTCAAGATATCAATTTTGAACTGAAGCCTGGGGAGATTCTTGGCCTTATTGGTGAAAGCGGTTGTGGTAAAACCGTCACAAGTATGTCTATTCTTCAGCTCCTTAATCGTAAGGAAACAACAATTGAAGGGAGCATAATGCTAAAAGGGCAAGAATTAAACGGTTTAGCTGAGAAAGAAATGCGTAAGATTCGTGGCAAGGACATAGCGTTTATTATGCAAAACCCGATGAATGCTTTTACACCAGTTTTTACTATTGGGCACCAATTTGTTGAGACTATTCGCTCTCATACGAGCTTGAATAAAAAACAGGCAACAGAGCTTGCTATTGAGTCAATGAAACAAGTAAACTTACCTGACCCTGACAAGCTTTTGAAATACTATCCTTTTCAACTAAGTGGGGGTATGCTTCAACGAGTAATGATTGCTATTGCAGCAAGCTTGCATCCAGCTGTTATTATCGCTGATGAACCGACCACCGCGTTAGATGTAAATAATCAGAAGAATGTACTACGTCATTTGGATAAAATTCGTTCCGAATATGGTTCAGCAATTTTATTAATATCACACGATCTAGGAGTTGTCTCTGAAATGGCAGATGAAGTAGCCGTTATACAGCATGGGAAAATAGTAGAAAAAGCAGGTGTATTTCAGCTGTTTGATTCACCCAAGCATGAGTATACAAAGAAGCTGTTAAATGCAAGACCAACATTATATTTAGAAGAACCTATGACCAACTTAATTTGATATGTGGAAAGCATTTTATAAGAGGTGAACAAGTGAGTTTATTACAAGTAAATGAAGTCACTCATAGCTACGGAAATCGAACTTTTTTCAAATGGCAAAATCGTTCTAAGAAAGTACTTTCTGATATCTCCTTCTCTATTGAAGAAGGGACATGTTTAGGAATGCTGGGTACGAGTGGAGCCGGTAAAAGTACGTTAGGAAAAGTAATCCTTGGTTTGGAAAAGCCAAAGCATGGACAGATTCTTTTTCAAGGACATGATATCTATACGGTAGATAAGTACACTCGCCAAAAAATTCGGCGTGATCTTCAAGTTGTTTTTCAAGATTCATACTCAGCAGTTAATCCCCTAATGACCGCTGAACGTATTATTGCAGAGCCGTTAGAAAACTATGAGAAATTAACATTAGCTGAACAAAAACGAACCGTAATTGAATTATTAGAAAAAGTAGGGCTCGGTGAAAAGGACTTAAAAAAATATCCACATCAATTTAGTGGTGGTCAGCTGCAAAGAATCAATATTGCAAGGGCAGTCTCTCTTAAGCCGAAGCTCATTGTCTTAGACGAATCTGTAAGCAGTCTAGACATGGTTACGCAAACTCTTATTCTAGAACTATTAAGGGAGTTAAAAGAAGACTTTGGCTTATCGTATTTTTTTATTACACATGATATCAAAGCCGCTTGCATGATTAGCGATACATTAGGTGTATTAGAAAAAGGAGAATTAATTGAACATTATAATTCGAAAAATGAGTTCTTTACTTCAGAAAATCCTGTGGTAAAAGAGATGAGAGGTTCTATACTTGCCGAGCATCCACGTTTTCGCTCGATTAGAACAAAGAGCAATTATATTTAATTTAAAGATATTACTATACTCATGCATTTTAAGGCCTCGATTTCATCCACGTAATCGAGGCTATTGCTGTTATGTTTAACTCGAAACGATAGAAGGAGGCCAGTTGGATGAATCATCGTACGTATCTTACTTTGGCGATTCCCCTGACAATCTCAACGATGACTACGCCCTTATTAGGTGCGGTGGATACCGCGGTTGTCGGGCAACTTTCAGCTCCAGCTTATATTGCAGGAGTTGCGGTAGGAACTCTTATTTTTAATACGTTATATTGGGTATTTGGCTTTTTAAGAGTTAGTACATCCGCCTTTGCTGCACAAGCAAATGGGGCAAGCGATTCAGATCAGGGAGTACTTGCATTATCCCGCCCGTTTTTATTAGCTTTAATAGTAGGGGTGCTTTTTATTCTTTTACAATGGCCGATTGAACATACGGCTCTCCTAGTGATTTCTCCCGATGCTGATGTAAGTAGGTTTGCAGTAGAATATTTTAGAATTAGAATATGGGGAGCACCCTTTACACTGATGAACTATGTGATTCTTGGTTGGTTAATGGGAATGGCCAAGATCAGAGAATCTTTATGTTTACAGATACTAACAAATGTTTTAAATATGCTTTTAGCTATTCTTTTTGTCCATGTTTTTTCTTTTGACGTACAAGGAGTTGCTACAGCAACCTTGATTGCTGAAGTTACAGCCTTCATATTAGGATTATTCATTATTTGGAAATCATCTCCAGTTAAATGGAAAATGCCATCAATTCAGGCACTTATAGATACAAATTCTACGAAGAGGATGTTTAATGTTAACAAGGATTTGTTTATTCGAACTATTTGTTTATTAGTCGTTATTAATATGTTCACAGCAAAAGGTGCTTCATTTGGCACAGAATTTCTAGCTGCAAATGCTGTATTATTTCAAATTCACTATATAATGGCTTATTTTTTTGATGGATTTTCTAATGCTTCTAGTATCCTAGTTGGCAAAGCAGTAGGGTCAAATGATAAAGAATTATTTAAAAAAACACTTACTTTGTCTAGACAGTGGTCGATAATAACAGCTGTTATTATAGCTAGTTTATATGCACATTTTCAAAAGCAGGTTATAGGGCTATTTACAAATTTGCCTGATGTGATTGAACTTTCACTTACGTATGGAGTATGGCTTATCATCTACCCCTTTGTTGCTTGTTTTGGCCTTGTCCTTTATGGGGTTTTTACAGGAGCAACTGAAATTGCTCCCGTTCGAAATTCTATGATTTACGCGATGGTTGTCTATATCATTATACAGATTACAGCAACTCCTATCTGGCATAATCATGGCCTATGGCTGGCTTTCATCATCTATACTATCGGGCGATCAGGGTTCCTAGTTATGTACACTCCGCGATTAAATAAAAAATTGGTAGAGCTAAAGGGAGAAGGCTGAAAAAATTATAACAAAATAGTTCCGGTTCAATCATAGAGGAATCCATCAAACGCCGATGTACTACCGGTGCTGCTACTCTCTTAAATAGATGGGGTTATTAAGAAAGAAAGCGGTCAGGGAGGACGGTCTTCTTTCTTAATAAAGGTCTGTTAAATGATTAGTAGATTTTTATTTAAGTAAAGCAAGAAAGAAATAAGCAAGCAGCCAAATGCTTTTTAAGAAAGCTTTGGCTTTTTTGCACGTTTCCAAAGCTTAATTCTCTTTTACAAACAATTGGTCTTTCCTTCAAAAATATATAGATTTCTACTAAGAAATAAAAAAATTTTGTTCATCATCGTATAATAAATTTCTTTATTGAAAACAGCAATACGAATCTAATGGATTCGTATTTTCCGGTGACATTCAAAATACTTCCTAAGCAATAGAAAGAAGAGGTTTTGAACGTCTATAATTAGGTTAAACATATTGTAACAATTATTTTTTATTTATTCTGCATATTTAAATTATTCGTTCGTAATGGTACAATAAAATGATGGAAAGAGGATATGATGCTTCTTTCTTAATAAAGGATGAAGAAATATGGATATTAAGGCTCAGCAAACAAAGCTGGCGAATAATTTGGGGAAATTGTTACGAGATAACTTTGGAAAAGGCCCCGAGGCTGTTCATGTTACAATTTATGAACCTTATGTTGTTATTTATGTCAGTGGCTTCGTATCACCTATGGAGCAAGTACTGTTAAACCAAAATGAAGAACTTCAGGTTATGACTACAAGAGAGCTTTTAGTAAAGACTCTTAAACCCCAAATCACTGGGCAAATTAAAGGGATTACAGACCTTGACCTACAGCACTTATATTATGATTGGAATTTAGATCACCACTCCGGAATTTTTGTGGGAGTGTGTCTGGACGATTTGAAAGCCGATTTGACTGAGGGTGACCCTTACCCAGGAAAACAAGCAATTCATGATCGAATTATAAAGATGAGTGAGATTGCCCAAAAAGGACCTGAAAAAATTTCTTCATATAAATTAAGCGATCGTACATTGGTTATCGTACGCGAGGGAATACTGGTGGCTATTGAAAAGCAGCTAATTTCGTTGGGTTTTGATGACACCTTACGCATCTCTAAACGTCCTTTGGAAAAAGGAATCTTACGACAAAACGATGACTATGATGAGATATTAAATGCAGACATTCTTGATATTTTTGTAGATTGGGATTTTGAAAAGGATAATAGTATTATTACGCTTATCCTAAAACCAAAAAATTAATGAGGCAGTAATGAATTGGACACACTGTGCCAAACATAAGCCGAGGAAGCAAAGGACATACCTTTTCTTTTTCGGCTTATTTTTGTTGTCTAAAAAGAGTAAGTCCTTTTGTAACGGAATAATTCCCTAAAACAGCACCTAAAAATAGGATGTGCCAACAGAAAGGATTTGGTCGGGATGGCTGATAATCATGAGATTGTCTTGTTTATAAAAGAGCTTCGTCGATTGTTGCAGGATTACCAAAAGTATGACAATGAATTATACAAAGAAGAAATTAGCAAGGATATAATACTTTTAAGTACCATTATCTATGGAAGTAAAATTGGAATTTTAAATAAAAGAAGAATCTTGAAACACAGGAAATACAAAGGTAAACAGAAACCAATCTATTAAAGATATACTAGTATGCCTCGTTTACACTTTGTAAAAAGTGAATTCTTATTACCGAAAATGATCTTATGATGAAGAAGGATTTTTCATAAAACATCACGAATAGTATACCTTATGAAACTAGAAACTAGGTGCACCATCTATGGATAAAACGAAACTGGAAAAAGAATTAAGTAGCTATATGGGAAGGTTACTTCGTGAAAACTTTGGAAGAGGTCCTGGAGGTGTATTCACCGTCATTTCTCCTCCTTTTATAACCGTTTATTTTAAAGCCTTTTTATTACCTTTAGAAAAGGCTTTGTTAGACAAGGGACAAGTTATCTATGTTCAAAAAACACGTGATTTGTTAATGGAGACTTTAATTGAAGAGATAAAAGGATATATACAATTAAATATACATTTAGATATTGAAGAATTTTATTATGATTGGAATTTAGAGCTGCAGTCTGGGATGTTTACCATGATCCATTCTGATAAAGAAAACATAGCTAATCATTCCTATAAAAATCAGAAATTGCTGCATAAAGAAGTTGAGGAAGTAACTCAAAAAGCAGAAAAATTTCCTCACGATGTTTCTTCTTATTTATTAGATCAGAGAGAACTTCTTATAATCAGGGAAGGTATTATGGTAAATATAGAGAAAGAATTAGTTCAATTAGGATTTGAAGAAAACCTTACATTGGCTAAAAGAAATCTCGAAAAAAGGCTACTTCATGAACATAGTCAATCATTAGAAGTAATTTTAGATTCAAAGGTAACAGATATACTAGTAGCATGGGACTTTCATAAAGATAAAAGTACAATTCTTCTGATTTTAAACCCAACTTCATAACGGCACTGATAAGCTAGGCACTGAACTAGATGTAGGCCAAAAAGAAAGGTTATATAGCCTTTCTTTTTGGCCTATTGTTTTTTTACTGCTATTAAAATATGGAAAAAAAGAAATAAGTAAAAGGAACATAAGTTAAACTGTAAACGTTTATCTACAACAGTAGGTAAAGATTTGTATAGATTTATCAGTAGTTAGACTGAAAAATATATTTTTCATTAAGCACTATTAAGGTCAAGAAATTTTAAAAAGTTTAAGAAAGAACGGACTTCCTCTTTACAAAAGACTCCTTTATTGAATAGGAGATAGCTTCTAAAAATATCATCCCCTGATGATCCTGCTCTAGGATAAGGTTAAGATATTTCACATGCGTGAGTTGGTACCTTCAGCATGTGCTTCTCCTCTATTAACTCTTAGCAGTAGGACAAAAATTTTTCTTCGTAGTAGTCACAAGAGGCTTAGAAACATGAGAAAAAGGTGTAGAAAATTATGAGCAATTGTATTTAATCGTTAAAATAATTGATCATAATCAAGTCTCAAAAACCATAGATTCTTGGAAATTATTAATATTAATAATGATAATTGTGATATAAACAGTACAAGTATATAATTGTGTGAAAAAAGGATGGATACTATGCCGATTAATTCGTTTGAAAACTATCCGATGAGCTGGAAACCATCTGTTGATAAAACAAGAAAGCCTATTTACCAAGCCATTGCAGAACAATTGGAACAGGATATTATCAAGGGAGTTTTATTACCTGGAACAAAACTTCCTCCACAGAGAGAGCTAGCCGATTATTTAGATTTAAATTTGAGTACGATTTCAAAAGCATTTAAAGTGTGCGAGCTAAAGGGTTTATTAAGTGCTACTGTTGGAAGCGGTACATTCGTATCGTATGATGCGTTATCGAATGCGTATTTACTCGAAGATATAAAGCCTAGCCACTTAATTGAAATGGGCGCGACACTGCCAGACAATGATTCATACGAGCCACTTCTCCTTCAACTAAAAGATATGCTACAAGAGACTGATTACGAAAAGTTGTTTAGTTATGGGAGGCAAGGTGAAAGTCTTTGGCACAAAGATGCAGCTGTAAAGCTGATGAGAAGAGGCGGATTCAAAACAACAGTTGATCACATTTTATTTGCAAATGGAGGACAAAATGCAATTGCTGCAATACTAGCGAGTCTTTGTCAGCCTGGAGATCGCATCGGGGTTGATCATCACACTTATCCAGGTTTAAAAACGGTTGCAGCTATGCTTAGTGTACAATTAGTACCGATAAAATCAAAGAATTATGAAATGAGTCCAACTGCTTTTGAATATGCATGTAAAAATGATAATATTAAAGGCATTTACTTGATACCAGACTACCATAATCCAACTGCTTGCTGTATGTCTGTTGAAAACCGAGAAAGGCTTGCCGTGATTGCAAAAAAATATAACCAATTTATTATTGAAGATGCAACGTATCATCTCCATCATGAGCAACCAATGCCAGCAGTGGCATCATATGCACCAGAACAAGTCATCTATATTGCTAGTTTATCAAAATCAATAGCACCAGGGTTACGACTAGCATATGTAGCAGCGCCTAGTCGATTTAAAGAGCCTATTTCAAAGGCACTTTATAATTTAAATATATCAGTTTCACCATTATTAGCAGAGTTAACAGCACGTATTATTGTGTCAAATCAATTTGAACCCTTAGTAGAGAATCATCGTCAACAAGCTATTCTCAGAAATCGAATTGCAAATCAACATTTAGAAAATTACACGTGTTTAGGTATGGAAACTGGTATATTTCGTTGGTTACTATTACCAGAAAAGATTACAGGTGTTGAATTTGAAACATTAGCTGCGCAGCAGGGCGTACAAGTGTATGCAGCAGAACGCTTTGTAGTGGGAAACAGTTGTCCAGACAGAGCTGTAAGGATCGCTGTCTGTGCACCGAAAACGATTGGAGAGCTTGAGCAAGGATTGATTATCCTTAAACGTTTACTTAACGACTATTTATAATATTGTTTGCCATACAATTATAATATTGTATGGTTTTTTTATGCGTGTTATGATAATCCAAATCTAGTGAGAATATTTTCAAAAATAGAATGAGTTTTCTGAAAGGAAGGTTATGATGGTAAACGAGGATCATGTAAAAGCTTTAGACACCCAATCAATTTGTTTACAAGAATATGTTAATTCACCAGAGAAACAAAAAGCTTTATATAAACGAACCTTATTTGTTGTAAGTGTTTCTCAAATCTTTGGCGGTGCAGGATTGGCAGCAGGAGTTACTGTCGGTGCACTTATTGCACAGCAAATGCTTGGTACAGATGCCTATGCAGGAGTACCGACGGCTCTATTTACTTTAGGATCTGCAGGAGCTGCTTGGTTAGTAGGAAAGCTTTCTCAAAAAAAGGGCGTCGTGCAGGACTTACGACGGGTTTTATTCTAGGGGGAGTTGGAGCGATTGGTGTTATTTTTTCTGCCATTCTTAATAGTATTTTTCTTCTTTTTCTTTCGCTCCTCATTTATGGATCAGGAACAGCTACTAATCTACAAGCGCGTTATGCAGGAACAGATTTAGCCAAAGCAAAACAACGGGGGACCGCTGTTAGTATGGCCATGGTTTTCACTACATTTGGAGCCGTTGCAGGTCCGAATTTAGTTGATGTAATGGGAGATTTTGCTCTTTCTATTGGTGCCCCAGCACTTGCGGGACCTTTCATTTTAGCAGCAGTTGCATATATAGTAGCTGGTCTTGTATTTTATATTATGCTGCGTCCGGATCCGTTACTGATTGCAAGAGCAATAGAAGCGAATAAACAAGAACGTGATGCTCAAAAAAATTTAATAAATACTGAGCGATCAACGAACAAAAAAGGAGTGGCTGTTGGAGCCACAGTTATGGTCCTTACTCAAATTGTAATGGTTGCTATCATGACCATGACGCCTGTGCACATGAGACATCATGGCCACGGGCTAACTGAAGTAGGGGTTGTAATTGGATTTCATATTGGTTCCATGTATCTTCCTTCATTATTTACAGGGGTCTTAATTGATAAAATTGGACGAACGGCGATGACAATTGCTTCAGGAATTACCCTTCTTTTAGCTGGGCTGATGGCAGCTATGGCACCGAGTGATTCAATGGTTCTTCTAGTGGTTGCTCTATCGTTACTTGGATTAGGATGGAACTTAGGGTTAATTAGCGGTACAGCTCAAATAGTGGATGCTACAGAACCATTAACACGTGCGAAAACACAAGGTACTATAGACGTTTTAATTGCTTTAGCAGGAGCTTCAGGAGGGGCTTTATCAGGAATGGTTGTAGCTCAATCAAGTTATGGCGTTTTATCATTAAGTGGAGGAATTCTATCTTTAGTATTAATTCCGGTTATCGTATGGGCTTATAGAGGTACAGGGGAAAATAAAGCTAAAGTAGGTCAAGGACTTTAATTTATCTGTGGTATGGAAGCCTGGCTCTCAAATAAATGATGTTACTCAAATTTACTTGTATTCTTCCACTTCCGTTTAAAGAATTGAATTCTTTTTTACAGAGACTACATTGACATTTCAATTACACGAATGACCTTCTACCTAACAGAGGAGAAGGTTTTTCGATTTTAATTATTCATTAAGACTAACATTAATCGCCGCGTTGTTTATATTGTTTAAAATAGTTTTATTTCTTAACGTAATCCTACCTGACAAATAATCTTCCTTTTTCAAGCACGCTAAAAGCATACGTTTATGATATATAGATTTTGATGTAATCTTTGGAACATTTCTACCCGTATGAGGGGCGCAATAGAGGGGGAGTGTGTAAAAAGGTTCCCCCCTCACTTAACTCAGTTATATAAACAAACAATACTCATATACATTTATTGACTGGCTTCTTTAAACTTGTCACGAAATAAAACATAATTCGATAAAGAGTACATAGGAGGAGAAAACATGTTTGTTCATATAGTTCAACCTGGTGATACCTTGTCTTCAATAAGCAGTAGATATGGTTACCCCATTGCTCAGCTTAGGAGTGTGAATGGGTTAGAAGAAACGAATATTGTTCCAGGTCAGGCCTTACTTATAGCTTCTTATGTATACACAGTTCAACCTGGTGATACAATGAGCAGCATTGCTAAAAAAGCTTATGTATCCTTAGAAGAATTAAAAAGGGTTAATTCTTCAGTCCATTATAATTATTTGCAGGTGGGAATGAAAATAAAAATTCCTAACATATCAAACTACATTGCAGGTACACTGCAATATTATGCTGTTCGAAATCCAGAGTTAGATCGCAGTTTAATTACTGATTTTGCAACTTATTCCTCGTCCATTTCTATCTTTGAATATCATATTGGCAGCAATGGAGATATCATGAACAATTTAAACGATTTAGTAGCGATTGAAACGACTTGGAAAAACCGAGTTACACCGTTAGTTACGATTACTAATCTAACTTCTGAAGGATTTAGTTCTAATCTTGCTCATCAAGTTTTAAATAACCCTCAGGCAAGAAATAATCTTGTTAATAATATCTTTTATTTAGTCTCTAGAAAAGGATACGGCGGGGTGAATATTGATTTTGAACGTGTAAAGGCCGAGGATAGGGATCTTTTTACAGGATTTTTACGTCAGCTGGGTGAACGTTTAAAACCTGCAGACTATGTGCTGACCATAGCGGTTCCGGCCAAGACAAGCGAAGATATTCCTTGGCTAAAAGGCTATGATTACGGAGGGATAGGTGCAGTTGTTAACTATATGTTCATTATGGCATATGATTGGCATCATGCAGGCAGCGAACCAGGGCCCGTTGCACCCATTACTGAAGTAAAAAGAACCATAGAATTTGCGATAAAAAGTGTTCCGCGAAGAAAACTCATCATTGGAGTTCCTTTGTATGGATATAACTGGTCAATCCCTTATAAGCCTGGCACAGTAGCATCTGCTATATCCAATCAAAATGCGATTAAAACAGCGATGAGATATCAGTCGCCCATCCAATATTCTAAGGAGTATAAATCCCCATTTTTTCAGTATAGAGATCAAGCGGGACAGATGCATGAAGTATGGTTTGAAGATGTAAGAAGCATAAGTGAAAAAATGGTGTTAGTTCGTAAATTTGGTTTGCAAGCAATAGGAGCTTGGCAATTAACACTCGGATTTACGCCAGGGCCTTGGCTTTTAAAGAAATTTTTCACTATTAGAACGGTATAAATAGCACTAATTTTTATGAATCAATTTAAATATTTTTCAGTTAATAGTTATTCGATATACGTGGTTAACAATAAAAAAATTCTATTTATAGTAACTTATAAGAGATTGGAGGTACTGCTATGGCAAAAAGGATAGATGTCTCAATAAAGCAGCATCAATTAAAACTATATGATGGGGCTAAATTAGTAAAGACATATCCTATTGCTGTAGGGAAAATGATTACTCCAACTCCAACTGGAAAATTTAAAATTATTAATAAAGATACTACCCCTCCACCTGTATTTGGCCCCCTATGGATGGGACTGTCAAAGCCTACATATGGAATACACGGGACTAATGATCCAGCTTCTATTGGCAGAGATATGTCACATGGATGTGTCAGAATGGACAATGAAGATATTCTAGAACTTTCCTCTGCAGTTCCCATTGGAACGCCGGTTTATATACACAAATAATAGTTTAAGAAGAGCACGATTTTTTACATGTAGTTAATTGTCGAAATCCAGGGTATCAAAGTTTAAGTATATGCTATACAATCATGGGTTTTTTATGTAATAACAAAAAAGTACCCCGGTTAACAGAGGTACTTTTAGCATTTTAACTTATTTTGATGCTGGAGACGTAGTAACTTCTGGAGACGTTACTTTGTCATAAAAATCTACGAATTTGTCACGATCTTCGCTATCACGGTAAGCCATAGCAACACGTGGATGTTCATTCAGCACACCAGAAATCATGTAAGGAATGATATAGCCCCATTCCCACTTTTGACGCATTTCTAACATATGCTTTTCAATTACGCCAAGGACCGGCTTCATCTCATAGCTTGGTTTTGGTATGTAGCTAACAAGCAGCTCTGTGTTACAGTTACCAGCTGCACGTCCCATACCATAAACAGACGAATCGAGGAATGTAACGCCATTGCGCATCGCAGTTAATGTATTAGCAAAAGCTAGCTGCATATTGTTATGTGTATGGATTCCAAGCTGTTTACTAGGAATCATGGCTTGGAACTTTTTCACTTGATGCTCAATATCCGCAGGATCTAGGCTTCCGAAGGAGTCAACGATATACACAACATCTACCGGACTTTTCTTTACCATTTCAAATGCTTCAATGAGCTGATTTTCCGGTACGCTAGATAGTGCCATAATATTAAGGGAGGTCTCATAGCCCAAATCGTGAAACATCTTTATAAGCTCTAGGCCTTTATCTACTTCGCGGACATAGCATGCCACTCGAATCATATCTAACATACTTTGTTCACGCGGTAGGATGTCATTCGGATCTACACGCCCAATATCTACTAAGGCAGATAGCTTCGTGAACTTTTTCTCAGGGATAATTTCTTTGAGGAAGTTATCGTCAAGAAATCTCCATGGATTGGGCTCAGTCGCTTGAAGAAGCTTAGGGGAATTTTTATAACCAATCTCCATATATTCAACGCCGGCTGCGTTTAAGCTATTATACAAGTCTTGAACAAATTCAACGCTAAAATCCCAATTGTTAATTAAACCTCCGTCACGAATAGTGCAGTCTATAATTTTGCTAGTATGTTCCATGGTGGCAATTTCCTCCTATGTATCCTATTTATATGAATATTATTTTAAACTTTATCGCTTTTATGCTTTTAAGCGCTAAATTCTCCTATTGTGTTTATACCATGACTGATTCAAAAGAGTCAATGTATTTTCTAAATGTGCCTCTACTTTATTATATTAGGTGGGAAGAGATGCTTTGGTTTTTCATTCTCCTCATGCTCTTGAAAAATCAAGTACAGTACAACCCCTAGTATATACAAACCGAGCGCATATTACATCACGATCATTGTCCAAAGAGGCATCATTAAAATATAAGGATAGTACAGCAGAGAATTTAGAATATACGGCTTCTTTAGCAAGCCTTACAAAAGAGCGGTGCTATGAGTTGGTTGCACGTTACATACAATGACTATTCGGCATATAAGAATAGGAAATATGAGCTGCCGAGTAATCAGCCTTTTTGATGGCCATTGTTTTTTCTATTGTAACATTAGATGGAAGTCATTTCTCAAGAATACTATAACAGCCTCAGGTTCACTATCGAAAAATGAACCTGAGGCTGTTTAATAGCTATTCGTAATAATTCGTTTGTTTTTACATCGCCAAAAATGTAAGGAATGATAAGAGTGTAGAGGTAATAAACATCGCAATCAACGGCTTTAATGCTTTTGTTCGAAGAGCCTTCATACTTACATTTAACCCTAAACCGACCATAGCCATTGTTAAAAGAAAGGTAGTTAGAGTTGAAATATCATTCATGATCGTTTTAGGTATTATAAGGTGCTTACCAACGACATAACTCCCAAAAATACTCATGATTATAAAACCTATTAAAAACCAAGGGAATTCAATCTTGGTATCCTTTTCAATTTTTCCTGTTCGCTTCATCCAGTACATTAAGATAAAGCTTAATGGCACAAGTAAGAGCACTCTGCCTAACTTAGCCAACAGGCCAATAGCTAGGGCGTCGCGCCCAGCCGGTGCTGCAGCTAGAGCTACATGGGCAATTTCATGGAGACCTACGCCTGACCAAATTCCATATTGAATATTTGTAAAATGTATATAAGGTCTTAAAATGGTATATCCAATCGCAAATAGGGTTCCCACTAAAGCAATAACACCAGCTCCGATAGCTGTATCTTCTTCTTTTGCTTTTACAATCGGAGAAACAGCTGCAATAGCTGCAGCACCGCATATTCCTGTTCCTATCCCTAAAAGAAGGGATAAACCACTATCAGCCTTCATCCATTTGGCTAGAAAAACCGTTAAAACAATCGCAAATACAGCCGTTCCCACATCCCGAAGTAACAATCCTAACCCTTGATGAATAACAACATCAATATTAAGCTTTAGTCCATATAAAACAATCGCATATCGTAACAGCTTTTTAGAAGAAAATTCAATTCCAAATCTTATTTTTTCGGGGTATCCCCAAATTTGACGATACGTGACTGCCATTATAATTGAACAGGCTAGTGGACCGATATGATTAAACCCCGGGACTTTCGCTAAGCCATAAGCAAGTAAAGCAAAAAGAAAAGTAAAAGCAACTCCTTCAGCCCATAAAGAAACATTAGATGACGTCTGGGCATTTGTTCGTGAGAATAGATTTTGCTTTTGAGCTTTATTTATATTTATCATGCATTTCATCTCCAATATAGATTCTTATCAAGTAAAGCTTCACATAAGAAATATGTACTTTAACTATAAAAGACAGTTCATTATTAGTAAAATATAGATAAATCATTATTGTGATTAAAAATATTAATAAATAAAACAAAAAAGCAGCAAGTTGATCTTCAGAGTCACTGAAAATAAACTTGCTGCTTTTGTACGTTTTTATCCTTTAATTCTTTAGAAAATGATCCATACAAAAATGTATGTACTTATGAGAGAGATACAGCCTTACTAGTTGCTAAGCCTTTTTTGCGTCTATACCATAGCAGAATCAAACTGCCTAACACGCAAAGGAAAGAAACTAACTGAGCTATTCTGATATGAGAGGTTAACATTAAGCTATCTGTACGCAAACCCTCTATAAAAAATCTTCCTATCGAATACCATAGTAGGTAAGTAAGAAAGACTTCGCCTCTTTTTAACAAGGATTTTCTTAGTACGATTAGGACAAGAACACCTATTATGTTCCAAAGTGATTCATAGAGAAACGTAGGATGATAGCAGGTTCCATTTATATACATTTGGTTAATAATAAAATCAGGCAAATGTAAAGCTTCTAAGAACTGACGTGTAACAGGTCCGCCATGTGCTTCTTGATTCATGAAGTTTCCCCACCGGCCAATAGCTTGGCCTAATAATAAGCTAGGAGCTAAAACATCAGCCATTTTCCAAAAAGAAAGATTCTTTTTTCTGCAAAACCATATAGCTGTTAATACAGATCCAATAATTCCACCGTGAATAGCTATGCCTCCATGCCAAATTGCTATAATTTCGCCTGGGTGGTCTTTATAATAACTCCATTCAAAAAGTACGTAGTAAATTCGAGCAGTAATGATAGCAATGGGTAGTGCTAGCAGAAGTAAATCAGAGATGGTTTCTGAAGAGATACCTCGTTTCTTTCCTTCTTTCGAGGCTAACAAGAAGCCTAAGAAAGCTCCTATTCCTATGATAATTCCATATCAATGGACTTCAAGTGGACCAAGATGGAAGGCGATAGGGTTTAAAGGTTGTGTGTGTTGGTTCATGTTTTTCTCCTTTACTTCATATCGGTTTTCTTACATTTTTTTAGAGTAACATTAAATTAGAGTGCCTTTTTAGTATATCTAATCAGATAAAGAAAGGACAACTTTTGCTTACGAACGATCATGATTTCTTTGCCTACTTTAGTGTAACAGAATAATCTCCTTAGAATAGTCAAAATTAAAATAGACAGTACATTGACTTAATTACCAAAATATACCATTCTTATTTTAGACAATATATTGTCTAAAATGGAGGGTGAATATGGATATTTATAAAGAGCTTTTCTTAATGCAGCAAACTTACGCTACCTTATTTTCTCTGGCAAATAAAATTCAAGTAAAGGGTGATAAATCTCTTAAACTTTTAACATCAAGACAGCATATGGCGATGGTGGCAATTGCTCATTTACCTGAAGGTGAAACAACGTTGAATAATATTGCTAGAAAATTAGGAACCACAAAACAAAGCGTCAAACAGTTAATTACCATTGTGGAAAAGAAGGGTTATGTCGACATAGTTCCTAGCAGTAAAGACAAGCGTGCAGTTAACGTAAAAATTACAAAAGCGGGAAAAGAGGCACTGCTTGTTGTTTCAGAAAAAGGAATCTTCTTTTTAGAAGAACTTTTTAACAAGTTCTCAACTGAAGAGTTGGAAATAATGTGGAAGCTTTTAAAGAAACTTTATAGCTTTGATGGGGAAGAACACGATGGATTTGAAGAGGAAGGTAACGTAGAAATGGATGAAGATCACAATGAATTACAGTTGAGAGTAATAAGGGAGCTTGAAAGTCGAAGAGGTGAAGCAATTAATAATATAGGAAAGAATACATAAAAATAAATCCGATAGGCTACTTTATCTTAAAGCAGACTGTTCAATCCTTTTAACGATTTTTGAAATAAAGGATAAAGGAGAGCAATCATTATGATCGAAATCAGTGATGAAACATTACGATTAATTAACAAGACCTGTAAAGGAAAAAAGCACTTGAAACTAACCGTTGGCTACTTAACGGATAATCAATCTATTATAAAAGTCTATAATGAAAGCGGTGAAATTGACTCGTCAAAAAGATATCATTATGAAATTGGTTCTATTACTAAAACTTTCACTGTATCGCTGTTATCAAAATACATATTTGAAAACAAGGTGTCGTTAAACGACTCTATACAAAAATACATAAAAGAGCTTAAGAAAGATACGTATTATCCTACATTGCTCCGCCTTGCTACTCACTCTTCCCGATATTCAGGAAGCTTACCTTTAAATAAACGGGAATATTTTAAAATACTTTTAGGTTTGATTTTTGGCGGACGCGATTTGAACAAAAATAATCCGCTGCATATGGATTTTAACAAAATGAAGATGCTAATCGAAAGAAATAGACTGAAAGAAATAGATTATTCATGGAAATATTCCAATTTCGGCATCTCACTTATTGGGTATGTGTTGGGAATGGTATCGGGTAAAGGATATTGGGACACTATGGATGACTTTCTTCATAATGAGCTTGGACTAAACGATACTTGTATAGGCAGCTCAAATAATAATTTACATGGCTATGACCGCAAAAATAATGATTGCGACAACTGGCAGTGGGACAAAGAAAACTTTATATCACCTGCGGGGGCAGTATCCTCAACCGCTGAGGATTTACTTAAATACGCAAAAATAAATATGGACGAAGATAAACCATATCTGTCTTTTTGCCATGAAAAACATAGCGATGGAACTAAGAAGTTCGATATGGGTCTTGGATGGTTGCTTTTAAAGAAAAACAATAACGTAATGTTACATGGTGGTGGAACAGGATGCTTCAGCTTATTTTTAGGGGTTGATAAAGAAAAGAAAGTTGCGTCCGTCGTTTTAGCTAATTATAGACTAGGTAGAAATAATGATGAACATATAGGAATGTCTTTATTAAAAAGCCTGAAAAAGTCAAGAGATATATAAGAATAGGCTACAAAAAAATGAAGAAAATTAGTCTATTACAGTTCGCCTTACCCCTTTAATTTTAATTAATTGAGAGATTATCATCAATATACCGATTTTGGTGAAACCGTGCTATTATCATTAAGGTTTGTGAAGAACAGAAGATTTTTGTTTTTATGTACATTCTTTTGGTATAGTGTTAGAAATAAGGAGTGGATAGGTTGGTTTTTACTGAATTCTTCCAGCAGTTTCCCGTAAAGGTTTTAACGGTAGCTCTGCTGATTATACTTATTGTTTATTTTATTCGTAAATTCATTAAGCTTTTCTTTGACAAAACGAGCTTTTTAGATGAAAAACGAGAAGAGACGCTGATGCATTTTTCTAATCAGGTGACAAGGGTAGTAGGGCTGGCTTTTTTCTTTATTTATGTGCTTAGCCATTTCTTTGATTTCGGAAAGATTCTCACTAGTTCTGTAGTGTTGGCCAGTGCCCTGGCAATAATCCTTCAGCATATCATCCGTGATTACATAATGGGACTGGCTTACTTGTTTGAACGCCAGATCCATCACGGAGATTATGTTATTCTCAACGGAAACCGCCAAGGAAAAATAGAAGAAATTACTATGCGCTACTTGAAGATTCGCCAGTATGATGGCTACCTCTATACAGTTTCATATAGCAACATTACGGAACTTCAGAACGGAACCCGAGGAAGACGCAGGGTAAATGAAAGTCTTATTCTCAACTATAGGCAAAACCCGGACGAGGCGTTCAAAGTATTGGAGCAAGTAGCCCAAACATGTAACGAGAAGTATGGTCAATATTTGTTGAAAGATGTGAATGGAATTCCTATAGAAAGTTTTCGATTCAATCAAATTACTGAATTGAACGTAGGTTTTAAAGGTCACCAATATTCGTTATCGGGGCTTGTGAAGGAAGCTGATTTTGTGGAAGCGAGCCAAAAGGTGAGGTATGAACTCGCAATGGCTGCCTACAAAAATGACCTAATGATGGCTGAAAGCTTCGAGACAAGCCATTAAAAATAAAACTTGTACCTTGTTTATATACAAGCTTTTATATTTAAGATACAAACATCCTTTTGATTTTTCAAAAGGGTGTTTTTTATTTAAAAAAATATCTATTAATTACTTCTCCAGTACAGATGAATTATCTGAAACAGAACAAATTAATTAGTACATCTAAATTATTCTTCTAGTAACATGATAAAATTAAATAAAACACTCAAAAAGGTAAAGGGGGGATTAACTATGTCACAAAAAGCTAGTTATACAAAAATTAACTCCGAAATGTGGGATGAATGGGCTTCAGCTGGGGGAGAATGGTCATTGGCTATTAATCATCAAGATTTTGTAAAGGCAACTGAAGGTAATTTTGATATCTACTTAACACCTTGTAAACCTGTTCCACATAACTGGTTTATTCCATTTAAAAAAGCAAAAATATTAGGACTTGCTAGCGGAGGAGGACAGCAATGCCCAGTTTTTGCAGCACAACATGCAGAAGTTACAGTGTTTGACTACTCTGATAAACAATTAGAATTAGAAAAAATGGTGTCCACTAGAGAAGGCTATTCTATTGATTTAGTTAAAGGGGATATGAGTGAGACATTTCCTTTTGAAGATGAGACGTTCGATATGATTTTTAATCCTGTATCAAACTGCTATATTCAAGATGTTGAACATGTTTGGCAAGAATGCTTTAGAGTTCTTAAAAAAGGTGGCGTTCTGCTATCTGGCTTTGCAAACCCTGCTCTTTATTTATTTGGAGAAGATGAGAAAGCATTACAAGTGGTTAATAAATTACCTTATGATGGAACTAAAAACACGGTGGAAAATGATGAAGAACTTATAAAAAATGGCGGTGTACAGTTTAGCCATTCATTAGAAACTCAAATCGGCGGACAACTAAAAGCTGGATTCACCTTACAAGATCTCTATGAAGATCATCACCACAAGGGAAAAATCACTGAATATATGCCTTGTTATATTGCAACTAAATCCATTAAATAATAGTTGGGTATCATGTTGAATGAGCTACCTCAACTTTTTTCAATCGAATAGATTAGAACATACATTTTAGGAAAGAGACTTCCACGTAATCGAAGCTATTGCTTTTATGTTTAGTTCAAAATAATAGAAGGAGGCCAGTTGGATGAATCATCGTACGTATCTTACTTTGGCGATTCCCCTGACAATCTCAACGATGACTACGCCCTTATTAGGTGCGGTGGATACCGCTGTTGTTGGGCAACTTCCAGCTCCAGCTTATATTGCAGGAGTTGCGGTGGGAACTCTTATTTTTAATACGTTATATTGGGTATTTGGCTTTTTACGAGTTAGTACATCCGCCTTTGCCGCACAAGCAAATGGGGCAAGCGATCCAGATCAGGGGGTACTTGCTCTATCTCGTCCATTTTTATTAGCTGTAATAGTAGGGATGTACAATGGCCGATTGAACGTGCGGCCCTCCTAGTAATTTCTCCCGATGCTGATGTAAGTAGTTTTGCAGTAGAATATTTCAGAATTAGAATATGGGGAGCACCTTTTACATTGATGAACTATGTGATTCTCGGTTGGTTAATGGGAATGGCTAAGATTAAAGAATCTTTGTGTTTACAGATACTAACAAATGTTTTAAATATGGTTTTAGCTATTCTCTTTGTTCATGCTTTTTCTTTTGGTGTGCAAGGAGTCGCTACAGCAACCTTGATTGCTGAGATTACAGCCTTCGTATTAGGTTTATTCATTATTGTGAAAGCATCTCCATTTAAATGGAAAACGCCATCGATTCAGGCACTTATGGATACAGATTCTATGAAAAGGATGTTTAATGTTAATAAGGATTTGTTTATTCGAACTATTTGTTTATTGGCTGTTATTAATATGTTTACAGCAAAAGGTGCTTCGTTTGGCACAGAATTTCTAGCTGCAAATGCTGTATTGTTTCAAATTCACTACATAATGGCTTATTTCTTTGATGGATTCGCTAATGCCTCCAGTATTCTCGTAGGTAAAGCAGTAGGAGCAAATGACAAAGAATTATATAAAAAAACGCTTTCTTTATCAAGGCAATGGTCAATAATAACAGCTTTTGTTATATCTAGCTTATATGCATTTTTCCAAGAACCTATTATTGGGCTTTTTACAAACCTACCTAGTGTTATCGAAATTTCAGTCAAGTATGGAACATGGCTTGTCATCTATCCATTTGCTGCTTGTTTTGGCCTTGTCCTATATGGTGTTTTTACAGGAGCAACTGAAATTGCACCGGTTCGAAACTCTATGATTTACGCAACAGTTTTATATATAATTATCCAACTCATAGTAACTCCTATCTGGCATAACCATGGACTTTGGCTGGCTTTTATTATCTATACTATTGGAAGATCTGGTTTTTTAATTATGTACACCCCTAGGTTAAATAAAAAAATATTACAGCCTAAGGAACTAAAAGTTTCTTAAATAGAGCGCTTCGACATAGAAATTAAGGGAATCATCTATATTTGGGCATATTGGAGCTACTCTCTTCTTAAGGATTGAATAATTAAAGCAAATACATTAATTGCTACAATGTGGTTGCAAACTACATATATAGTTAAGTCGGGTAGGGAGGCACTCGTGAGAGTATCTTCCTGCCCGACTTAATCACCACTTCCTGAAAAATCTATCTCATTCTATGAGATAGATTTTATTTTTTATTTTAATTGATCTCTATTCTAATTCTATATTAAACTGTTTTTTGTTCCCTAATAAAAGCCTGTTTTTCATTCTTGCGTCTCTTTTTATTGGGCAGGACGCTTATAATAATTCAAACTTAGTTTTTATTTTTGGTTTGTAAGTATTCTTTTTGAAACATACACATTCTTATAGCGTTATGATAGCTTCCATCGACAAAAAATTCATCTTTTAACTCACCTTCAATAGAAAAACCGACCTTCTTATAGATATGGATTGCTTTTTCATTTTCCTTGTCTACAATTAAGTAAAGTTTATGCATATTCAATACCGAAAAGGCATAATTCATTGCTAGGTTTGTGGCAACCATGGCGTAACCATGACCTTGATACGTAGGATCAATGATAATTTGAAACTCTGCTCTACGATGAATATAATCAATTTCGACCAATTCCACTAATCCAAGCATATCCCCGTCCTTTTCTAGTATGAAACGACGCTCACCTTGATCGTGAATATGTTTATCATATAAATCCTGTAGCTCTACAAAAGCTTCATAAGGCTCCTCAAACCAATAAGACATGATATTTGCATCATTATTGAGTTCATGGACAAATTTTAAATCTTCTCTTTCCAAAGGACGTAACTTAAGTTCCTTATTCATCTCTAAAACCTCCACATTCTAGCATTACTTTAGCACTTTCTGTTTTAAATGTAAAAATTGCTGTAGCTTTAAAAATAATAAGATATAGTGCGATTATTTACATCTTTATTAAAAGAACCATAGTATAATTTAAAAATCTTGTAAGTGAAATTCATTAACTTTAAGGAGTATCTTATGAAAAAAGCAGTTGGTATCTTCTTATTTTACTGTGCTGTATAAACCAAAGGGGTGAGACAGCTAATCAACCTTCAGCAGTTCCTATAATACATCATGTAATCTAGGTTTTTCCTACAGGAGATGTAATAAAAACCTAGATACTAAAAGCAAGCCTTTTAAAACACTAAGAAGGGCAAGTAAAGTAGCTCAACCTGGAACTAAGGTTTATATCAGGGGGTGGCATCTATTATGAGCAATTAATCATTAGTCGTTCAGGTACTACACAAGAGCCTATTATCTTCAGGAACTATAAAAGTAAAAAGCCACTTACTAGTGGAGAACAAATAAAGAGCCTTTCCACAGATGGAAGTTTAGTTAGCATAGAGAATAAAAGCTACATAACAATTCAAGATTTTAATATAGGTCATTTTTCTACTTCTAAGGAACAAAATACACCATGAGGTATTTTAGCAGGGGGAAGTGGAAAGGACATTCGAATTATTGATAATTATGTTTTCGATATGAAGACAAAAGGTACCAGAGGGAAAGTGTGAAGGCGTTCCTCGAGTATCTATTTATTCAAATGGATGCAGGAAGATTTATGCTGTTTCTCTATATAATTTGCGCTTATTTAGCTGCAACAATAAAAACACTCCAATCATTAGAGTTTTTTATCTAACAATTGGAGTGGAGTTCAAGCCGTGGGAAAGGCGTTTTATACTTTTATTGGTTTTCGTTTTCGCTATGGTTATCAATACCATTATTGTTGTTATTATTATCACTATATTTGAAATCAATAATTCTTTTTCTAATTTCTTCTCTAATTTCAGGGTTTTCTTTTAAGAAAATCTTAGCGTTTTCTCGTCCCTGTCCTAAACGCTCCCCATTATATGAAAACCAAGATCCAGACTTTTGAACAATGTCTACTTCAGAACCAATATCTAAGATTTCTCCTTCTTTTGAGATACCTTCTCCATACATAATATCTACTTCAGCAATGCGGAAAGGAGGTGCCATCTTATTTTTGACTACTTTAATTCTTGTTTTATTTCCAACTATGTCATTTCCTAGTTTAAGTTGTTCAGCGCGGCGAACCTCAAGGCGAACGGAAGAATAAAACTTTAGTGCTCTTCCGCCTGGCGTTGTTTCCGGATTTCCAAACATAACGCCTACTTTCTCCCTAATTTGGTTGATAAAGATAGCAATGGTTTTAGACTTATTGATTGCTCCAGATAATTTACGAAGAGCTTGAGACATCAAACGAGCTTGTAGACCTACGTGAGAATCTCCCATTTCTCCTTCAATTTCTTTTTGTGGAACTAATGCTGCTACTGAGTCAACCACAATAATATCTACAGCACCACTTCTAACTAATGCTTCAGCAATTTCAAGTGCCTGTTCACCGGTATCTGGTTGCGATAACAGCAGCTCATCAATATCTACACCTAGTTTTCTTGCGTAAACTGGATCAAGTGCGTGTTCAGCATCAATAAAGGCAGCTCGCCCTCCATTTTTTTGTACTTCTGCAATTGCGTGCAAGGAAACGGTTGTTTTACCTGAACTTTCGGGTCCGTAAACTTCCATAATTCTTCCTTTGGGATAACCATTAATTCCAAGAGCTATATCTAAAGCTAATGAGCCGGAGCTAGATGCCTCAACTTTTGTATGTGTGCCTTCTCCCATCTTAATAATTGATCCTGTGCCGAATTGTTTTTCAATTTGTTTTAGAGCCATATCTAGTGCTGCTTTTTTATCATTCATAATTTGAAACCTCCGGTTGTTAGTACGTTTACAATAAACGCCAAGGTATTTCGATAAAGAATAAGAGTTGGCTCAAATGTTTTTGCTCCGTGCGAGAAAGTTTTGTGTTTAACCGTCTTAGTTTGTTCTGTTATTCCTTTATTCATCTCTAAACCCTTAATATCGAACAGATGTTCTTGTTATGTAATCATACAATAAACGCATCTAATTGTAAAGGCGAAAGTTTTTCTACAAACTAGCTAAAAGAATATCTTATATTCATAAAAAGTAAGTTTATGCTTTTACATAAGTTAAATTAAATAAGAACCATTTTTAAATTTGTATGTATATGAATCTACCAATCTGATTAGACTAATAACGTATTCCTCATATTCCTAGTTACCATAAAACAGATTTAAAGTAGATTATGCTAAATTCTTATTAGATGAACCAGGATTAAATTTCACCTTAAATGTACGTGAAGAAGTAAAAGGTAATCAAGTAAACCATTTCGGCTTCCAAGTAGAAACTCTTGAAGAAATCAATTTTCATATATCACGATTAGAAAATGAGGGATTCTTTGCTCGTGAAGAAATGAATAAAACTTGCTGCTACGCTGTACAAGATAAATTCTGGATAACAGATCCTGACGGAAACGAATGGGAATTCTTCTATACAAAATCAAATAGCGAGGTTCATAAGACTGAGGATAACGTTGGACCAACTGAAAAATCACCTGCAAATAATTCTTGCTGTTAATTCTCCATCTTAAAATACAACTCTTATTAGTAAGAATTATAAATGCGATTCTTGAGCAAACTACCCAAGACTCCGTGAGGCATCATACCAAATTTCCTATTCTAAACATGGGAAACCTACTGTAGAGGAGCAGTAGGTTTTTCTATTTTTCGACTATATATGATATGCAATCTTAGTTAACATAAAGCATGTACTTGGAAGTTATGAGTGCAATAAAAAATAACCATATTTTCAAATAAATAGGTATGATATATAATAAGCTTTTACTCAAAATATTTTGAAGGGAAATGTAATATGATAATTTCTAAGTCACGCAAAAAGCATAAAGTGAAGCACCTAGAACCTGCAAGTATCTTGTTCGTAGGTTTTTTAGGATTAATATTGCTGGGAACCGGCTTATTAATGATCCCGGCTGCTACAAGTGATAGACATCATTTAAGTTTTATTGATGCTCTCTTTGAAGCCACTTCTGCTGTATGTGTAACAGGTCTAGCTGTGGTAGATACCGGAACTACATTTACTTTATTTGGACAGCTCATTCTGCTTGTGCTCATCCAAGTTGGTGGATGGGGATTCATGACTATTGGTATACTCATGTTTATTGTACTAGGTAAAAAAATTGGATTACAACAAAGGTTAATACTTAAAGAATCTCTAAATGCTTTTTCGCTGCAGGGCGTTATTGCATTAGTCCAACGTGTTGTGCTAATTACATTGGCTGTGGAAGGTATTGGAGCGCTTATCCTAGCTATTCGTTGGTCACAAGAAATGAGCTGGGGAAGAGCAATCTATTATGGGATATTCCATTCTATATCGGCTTTTAACAATGCCGGATTTGGTTTGGAACCAGACAATTTAAGTAAATGGGTAGGAGATCCAACTGTAAATATTATGATTACGTTACTCTTCATAATAGGAGGGACTGGATTCTTTGTCATTGCAGATGTTTTTCGAAAACGAAACATAAGGAGATTTTCTCTTCACACTAAAATCGTATTAGTTTCAACTATCCTCCTAAATGTCGTAAGCACACTCATTATTTTTGCTTTAGAATATCATAACCCTCATACTTTAGGCCAATTGAGCATGGGCGATAAATGGTGGGCAGCTTACTTTCAAGGAGTAGTTCCCCGTACTGCTGGTTTTAATACCTTGGATATCGGGGCACTAACATTACCTTCGAAAGTGTATATGATGGGGCTTATGTTTATTGGAGCAGCCCCAGGATCAACAGGCGGTGGAATTAAAATAACGACGTTTGTCTTAATATTATTTGCTTTATGGTCAGTATTGACAAATAAAGAAGAGATTAATGTTTTTCGACGCCGAATTCCTAAATCGCTTGTTTATAGAGCTTTTTCTATTGCTACTTCTGGAATTATTTTTGTTTCTATTATTTTCTTTCTACTCACAATCACAGAAGAAGGTGTAGATATGTCTACTCTTTTGTTTGAAACGTTCTCTGCTTCCGGAACAGTTGGATTAAGTGCTAACTTTACAGGCGACTTAAGTCCTATCGGACGAATTCTCATTACGATTATGATGTTCATTGGCAGAGTGGGGCCTCTTACCATTGGTTTTGTGCTTGCAATTCGCTCAAATAAGCAATCAAAAATTCGGTATGCAGAAGAAAAGATTCTTATTGGCTAAGAAATCTACTTTAAATATATACTTTGGTCAACATGTTCATAATTGTCGGAAGGCTTAAAAAAGCAGCCCCATTCTTTAGGGCTGTTTTTAATTAACTATATTCTCCCATATGCATTCATGAAAACGTAGTGGATTGCCTTTCTTGTGCAAAAAAAGACGCCTATTATGGCGCCTATATCCAATGAAATAGTTTGGAAAAAGGGAAAGATGTTAACTCTAAGAATTAACATGATCTTATTTGGTTCTTACCCTACTTAAAAGGTTCTTAATATGTCTTATCTCCGTTAAAGATAGAATTCTTTACAATAACATAATCAACATTACGAATTGCTTCTAGCTTATTTCCTCCCGCATAAGAAATAGAAGACTGAAGATCTTGCTCCATTTCTATAAGAGTATTTTTCATAGACCCTTTATGTTTTACCAACATCTTTTTACCTTCTACATTTTTCTTTTCACCTTTTTGGAATTCAGAGGCAGAACCAAAGTATTCTTTATATAGAATTCCGTCTTTCTCAACTGATTCACCTGGAGACTCTTCATGTCCAGCAAATAGTGATCCAATCATTATCATGGACGCACCAAATCTAATTGATTTCGCAATATCACCATGAGTACGAATACCACCGTCTGCAATGATAGGCTTGCTTGCTGCCTTTGCACACCAACGCAAAGCTGCTAATTGCCAACCACCCGTTCCAAATCCAGTTTTAATCTTTGTAATACATACTTTCCCTGGCCCAATTCCTACTTTTGTTGCATCAGCACCAGCACGCTCTAGATCTCTTACTGCTTCTGGAGTTCCCACATTTCCTGCAATAACAAAGCTATGAGGCAAGTATTTTTTTATATGCTGAATCATCTGTATAACGGCATCTGAATGACCATGTGCGATATCAATCGTAATGTATTCAGGTGAAAGTTCTTCTTCTGCTAGTTGTTGGATAAATTTATATTCCTCTTCTTTAACTCCTACACTAATAGAAGCAAATAACCCACGTTCTTTCATACCTTTAACAAAAGACATTCGCTTCTCTGGCTGAAAACGATGCATTACATAAAAATAGCCGTTTTCTGCTAAGTAAATTGACAGTTTTTCATCTATAATTGTTTGCATATTGGCGGGCACGACAGGTAGCTTAAATTTACGCTCCCCAAATGTTATAGTCGTATCACACTCAGTCCTGCTGTTCACTACTGATTTCGCAGGAATTAGCTGGATATCTTCGTAATCAAACACATTTTCCATTAAATACACCTCTAAAAACGAATAATCAATAATTAACAACTAACGAAAGTTCGTGCTATGATAATATAGTTTATTTCTATAAGTATGTCAAAAATTTAGCCTATTTATGCTACATAATCAGTTCAAATCTGCAACTAAGCTCAATTATTTAAGCTTAGTTCTCATGTTAGAATATAGGACATCAACGACCAACTAAACCAAAGGATAATAAACATTTATAAGATGTATACTCTATACAATTGTAGTTAAAATAATGGATTTTCTAGGAGCCTAACACCTAAAAAAACATTTCTATTTCATTGTGTTGCTTCTCATTTGTTCTAAAATGTTTAATGTTTTTGCCTGCTATTTAAAAAAATCACTCTACTGAGTGATTTTCTTTGTTTAAGGCTAAACTTATACTAAGAATGAGTGTTATAAAACAAGAATCTATAGGTGAAAAATGTATGTTAAAAAAGATAGCTTTACTCTTATCCATCTCTTTTTTTGCTTTTGGTGCTCCTCTTAATGTATCAGCACACGCAGTCCTTTTGGATGCATCACCGAAAGAAGGAAGTCAACTAAAGCAAATGCCTGACAAGGTATCATTGACGTTTAATGAACGACTAGGAGAAGGTGTTTTTAATCTTCAAGTACGCAATGATAAAGGGGAGCTTATTACCACTAAGAAAGCAACAATGAATCGAACTCACAAAACGATTTCTCTGGATGTGCCACCTTCCAAAAAAGGTATTTATACCGTTAGCTATTCAGTTATTTCTGCGGATAGCCACCCTGTACGAGGAACGTACGTCTTTTCTATAGGAGAAAAAATAGATCAAGCTATTACGAATGACAATAGTAATCAAGGCGAAAACGGTAAGCCGAGTGCTTTCTATAATATAGGTTTTTCTGTAGTACAGACATTTTATTATCTGGCTTTATTATGGTTAGTTGGCTTTGTACTATGGAAATGGTATGTTCCTTATCAATCAGGTCAACAAAAACAAGATTATAAAACGAATGTAAGGTACCTCCAAGCTGGATATATCATTTTTTTACTGATTAGTATAGGAGTCCGAATTACTGCGCTATTAAAGGGTTCTAGCCTTCCCCAAATAAAAACATTTATCATTCATTCTGCTACTGGTTGGTCGTGGATGACTTGTATTCTTCTTGCGTGTGTAGGGTTTCTCTTCCTACTAAAGAATAAATGGATTGATTTTATATGGGCAGGTTTGCTGTTAGTAGCTACTACGTTAAACGGTCACGCAGTAGCATCAGATGTACCAGGTTATACAATCATTCTAGACTTTATCCATTTGGTTACAGCCTCTTTATGGGCAGCTGGTTTAGTTTATCTTTTCATGATGTGGCGTAAGGAGAGAGAACAAGCTCTAGCTTTTCTTCCGATTTTTTCGCGTATAGCCTTTGGGAGTCTTATGCTATTAATCCTTTCGGGTGTTCTTTACACACTAAAGCTTCTTCCAGACATAACAGCACTCTTTAAAACCACATGGGGACTGTTATTGTTAGCTAAAATATTTATGGTCATGTTAGTAGCTGGTGTAGGGATACTCATTAGAGAACATCTCCGAAAGAATGATTCACCAAGCCTTGCAAAGTTTTTAATTTCCGATGTAAGTTTTATGCTGATTATTGTTCTGATTGTAGGAATGATTACGCACTTAAATCCTATTCCACAGAATGAACCCTTGGTATGGAAAGAAAGCAAGCAAGATATAGAGTTTCTCATAAAAACGTCAACCTTATCTCCTGGTAAGGGTTCTCTCTGGGTAAAAGCATCTTTACCAAAGGATGGATCTTCTATTCAATCGATAGACGTCGCACTTTCTCCTAAAAATAAAGGAGAGCTTGCACCAATTGGCGTGCCCTTAAAAGTAAATAAAGACGAAATTCAGGAGAAACAACAAGTACAGTATAAGATGTATGAAACAAACAACCTTGTCATTCCTTATGCCGGAAGATGGCAAATTACCGTACGGCTTGTTACATCCAACTTAGATGAGGTTGTGATCTATAAAGACATTGTTGTTTATGATGTTAAATAATAATTTTAGAAAGAAGGAAAAGAAATGAAAAAACAAATAACAGCTCTTTTATCTACATTAGTTCTTTCAACGATTGCATTTGCGGGAACGGCGAGTGCTCATGTTGTCGTATACCCTCAAGAAGCGACACAAGGCTCTTATGAAAAATTTACTGTACGCGTTCCAACTGAAAAAGATATTCCAACTACAAAAGTGAAAATCGATATTCCAAAAGACGTAGAAATATCTCGATTCGAGCCTAAAGAAGGATGGAAATATGAGCTTCAAAAAGACTCTTCAGGTTTGATTACAAGTGTTACATGGACAGCTACTAATGCAGGTTTGTCACCTACAGAGTTTGGGGAATTCAATATGCAAGGAAAAGTAGGGGATAATGCTAAGAAGATTGTTTGGAAGGCTTATCAAACATATAAAGATGGATCAACAGTAGCATGGGAAGGACCAGCTGATGCAGATACACCTGCCTCTATTACAACGGTAGTAAAAGGAAACGGTGCAGAGGGAGATTCTCATATATCAGCTACTAACGAAAACACGGCTACTAATGAAGCAACTAGCAATGGCTCCAATGCTACGCTTCCTACTACTCTTTCCATTATTGCGTTAGTATTAGGCATTGTTTCATTAATTTTAAGTTTAAGAAGAAAGAAGCGGAGCTAATTATTAAAAAAAGATATAAAAATAAAAGTAAGCTAATTCGTCTGAAGATTAGAGTTAACTTTTGTTTTTTATTAAAAGTTCGATTATACAGCAATTTAAAAACGCAGGTTAACATTTGTTAACCTGCGTTTTCTATTCTTATTTATTGATTATTACGATATACATAAGGATCATCTGGTTTTTCTTCACGTTTTACTTTTGTTACTTTTACAATAGGAATTGTCTTTTTAAATGGTTGATAATACATCGTACTTACTTCACCCGTTACCGTTACCCAATCATCATTTTTAAATGATACATCATCCGGAAATTGAACTAACATACCAAACACACCTGAATCAGCTATACAATGAATGATACCAAAACGAAATAAAAAGTACTGATTGTCTTTTAATTCTTTCGTGTGGTACATAAATCCCTTAAACTTAATTTGTTTTCCGGTAAACTCACCAGGATATCGATAAATGGTTTCCATTGCATTTAAAAACTCTTCATCTTCTAAATTAATGGTTTTTCCTTTTGAAAACTTTTTTAAATCCTTATGAATCATTTTATCGTATGCATCTTCTCCATAAAAAGAACTCGTATCGGGCTGTAGAAACTGATGCGAAGAGTAAGGATCTTTTTTATCATAAATAGGAAAATGAAATCCTTTTGCTTCAACAATATTTGAATCGAGTGTAGCTACAGGTAAAAAGAAGACAGTTACAACAGGTAAGAAATAAAGAGGGTACCATGCCCGTCTTTTCCACTTGTTCGGTGATTCATGACTATGACCGCATCCGCAGTCACAATTATGGTCATGACCTTGCTCTTTCTCATCAGATCCTGTCATATAAAAAACTAGTTCTGCAATAGTTAAAAACCACAGTAAAAAAATCGTTCCATATGAAATCCATGAATATTTCATGTTTATATATTTTGAAATATCTCCAGTGGCATGAAGATGCATAAAAATCATAGTAAAGCCTAACAAAATCAAAACCCTAAACATAAATGTCCCTCCTTATTAATGAACAATGAGTAGAGATAGGACTAGTACGAGAATAAACACGTATGCAAATAGCGAGAAAACAAATTTTGTCTTAAATTGACTCAACATCATTAATGTATTTTTTATATCAAACATAGGGCCAAATACTAGAAAGGCAATAACTGCACTATCATTAAATGTACTTCGAAACGATGAAGCAATAAAAGCATCAGCTGAAGAACATAGCGATAAAATATAAGATAGGCCCATCATTACTACATTTGAAGATACTGCTCCATGCCCGAGAGCCATGAGGGTAGAGGTCTTTACATAAGTTTGCATGCCGGCCGCGATTAACCCACCGATAATGACAAATTTTCCAACAGAAAAGAATTCATTAATAGTATGTTTCAGAGCATTTCCTATTTTTTCACTCATCTTCTTGGAAGCAGTGTGTGCATGGATTTCATTTTTAACTTGTGGCGTTTTAAATTGAAAGGCTAAAATTAAACCTACTGTTAAAGATACAAGAAAGGCAACAACACCACGTTCAATCATGATTTTCCAATCGTTACCGAAAGCCACAAATGTCCCGAATAGGACAACAGGATTAATAATAGGGCCTGTTAACATGAACGGAATAGCAGCATATAAGGGAACCCCTTTTGCCATTAAACGTCTTGTAATAGGAACAATCCCACATTCACAAGCTGGAAATAAAGCCCCAATTACACTTGCCAGAACAATCGCACCAAATTTATTTTTAGGGATAGCTTTTGCCATCATTTCATCCGTTACAAAAATTTGAATAATACCAGAAATAATTACACCTAGTAATATAAAAGGTAAAGCTTCAATTAAGATACTTATAAAAATGGTGTTCATTTGTAAAAGAGATGAACTCATTATACTCACTCCAACTAAGAAATAATCATGTTGTTTTCTATTTGTTTTTAAACATAGAAAAAGCCCCTTTAAATAGAGAGTAATATCACTTATAAACAGTGATATTACACTATTTACCTAAAGGGGACAAGCTTACAATTAAATGCATATATACAATAGCCCTAATAAAAAATGATCTTAATAACATAAATAAAGAGTAGTCTCTGGGAAAGTGAACATAATCAAAACCAGATCCTTTAATATTTACATGAACATTTCTTTTTACTTTACCATAGAAAAATGAAAGGTTGGTGAAATGCCGTTTAACAATTTCTTGTTCTTAATTCTAAACATATATTTTACAATACTCTAGCACAATAATTTGAGTATGTAAATGATGGATGGTATGCAGCTAGCTCGTAGTGGCCTACCTTAAAACTGTCATATATTCTTTTTATTTACCAGGACCTATCAGTTGTTCACCTTGGTAAAGTTCGTATACGTATGGGTTATCCGGTTGGGGAATGTCCTCAATCTGTTGAACTTGAACATAAGGGACATCTTCTCCATTATACGTAGTTTTTTGTATTATCCCTTTTATACGAACCCAGCTATCGTTTTTTAATGTTGACGCATTTTCCAATTTAGATAATAAACCGTATACAGATGCATCTGCTGCACAACAAGATATACCAAAGCGAGCAACAACAAATTGGTTATCTTTAAATCCTTTTTCACGATATACAAAGCCATTGACCTCGATTTTTTTCCCAATGAACTGCTCTGTGTTGTTTTCAATAATATTCATAACTGGAATATAATCGGTGTCATTTATAGAAATCTTCGTTTGTTTGACTAGCTTCTTTTCAAGTAATTCATAGAAACCTTTAGGAGCCACTTTAGCAGCAATACTATTTTGATGTGTTGTGGGAACATTCTTTGGTGCTTCCTCTGAATTTCCAGACAATAAATCATTCGTATCTTTTTCTAGTTCTGAATTAGTGGCGTCAATGTTTTTATCACTTCCGGTTTGTTTCTGAGTATCAGGTTCAGTAACTGAAAAAGTTAATCCTCTTTTTACTGCAACGGAACTATCAAGTGTGTGATTAGAAAATAAAAAGCCCGTCATAATAGGTAATAGAAATAAAGAGTAAATAAACGTTGTTCGAATTTTGCCTTTTTCCGCATGATCATGACCGCATTCACAAGTTAGATCCTTATTTACGCTACTTCGCCAAATTTGGAGAATGCCCAACAAAAAAAAGGTGCCAGAAGAAAATAATATAAAAGGCATCATTTTGGGCGCGATAAATTGAACGATTTTACCTGTTAATATGAGTTTAAACATAAGTAGTGAAAAGCCAATTAGTAATATCCCCCTTATATAGAGAACAAACTGCCGATCAATTTTTTTCATACCACTTCTCCTATCTACTAACTATTCCATAAGTCATGACGACGAGATACACAATCACAGTGATGATAAAAATAAGGCTAAATGCGAAACGTTTTTTAAAAAAAGACAATAGCATAATTGTGTTTTTAAAATCCATCATAGGCCCATATAGTAGAAAGGCAAGAAGAGCTGTAGGTGAAAATGTATGAGAAAAAGATGAAGCAACAAAAGCATCTGCTTCTGAACAAAGTGACAGTACATAAGCAAATCCCATCATAACGGCAGAAGACATAAAATCATTGCTTGCAAGGCTTGTTAATAGGTGTCTATCTAAAAAGGTTTGAAACAGGCTTGCTACGAGTGCACCAAATAATAAGTATTTGCCCATGTCGAAAAATTCATCACCGGCATGATATAACGTTTGTTTTAATTTGTTGCCTACGTTTGCTTCTTCATGTTCGTGAACGTGTACATGCCGTAGCTGATTCGAATTTTTAAAAAAGAAATAAACGGATAAACCAATTAACAGACAAGCCACAACAGCCAGGCCCATACGACTGTAGACTATGGAAGTATTTGATTGAAAGGCATAAAAAGTAGCAGCAAAGACAATGGGGTTTAAAATAGGTGCCCCCACTAGAATGACAACGCCAATGTGAAGAGGCAATCCTTTTTTTAATAATCTCCGTATAACCGGAATAATGGCACATTCGCAAACAGGTAAAAGAGCACTTACTAGAACAGCTGGTAAAAGAGCTATATATGGATTTTTTGGAATCAGACGTTGAATGAGTTCTTCAGAAACAAATACTTGAATAAGAGCAGATGCAAATACTCCGAGCAAAATGAAGGGTATAGCTTCAAGTACAATACTTAAAAAAATGGAATTTACATTTAATAGAGATGCTGGAATAGCTAAATCATTTGTATTTATATCCACAAAGAAAAAGCAGTAACCAAAAAGCACTAGTAACAGCACACCTATTAGGTCTTTACTTAACTGTGATAGAGTTGTCATAATCTATCGTTCCACCTCCAATTACTAGAACTATATGATAGAGTTTGAACAAATTGTGCAGCTAATAAAAAAGAGTTAATATAAAATCTCAAGACAAGTACAATTTTACATACGCTATATAATATATAAAAAATTTTATTGGAAAAAGATAAAAAAAATCAAAAATAATAATTTTACACCTTCAATAAAACGTAGTGTTTACGATTTACTTTATATATTATGTGAAAAGTATAAGCTAAAGAACTGAGAAAAATTAACACATTTAGTTTTTCAATTTCTTAATTGAAATTTAGTAATAAGAATATAGTGAATTTTTCGATAACATAGTTACTAATTGGGGATTTGGCTTTCTGTAATCTTATAGTTTCATTGTAAAATATTATGGAAATATATTTTTGGAGGATTAGGCTCAAATAAATAGATAGCTTTTCGTAAAGAAACCAATGAGACAGTCGATTCCATAATATTCTTACCGTTAACGTAAAGGAAATTGAAAGTAGTACGGTAAACTGGACACTAAACTAAATTAAGAGGAAGATGACTGACTAAGACAGTATATAGAATTTCTTATAAATATTACTCTTTATAATCAGTTTTAGGATAACAATATTTTTATTATCATCCATATTTATTGCTTTTGAGTTAACATTTTTCCTTAAGGAAAAATTTATGGTATAAAGAAAAATATTTGGTTCATTATAATACTAAATATGGATATAGTGAGAGTGGATATATGAATTGTTTGTACGGTGGAACCTTCTTGTTTATTGGCCTATTTTTGATTAATCTTCTGTTTTCATATCAAAATAAGCATATTGATCCAGCTTTTTGGACTACATTAAAATATCAAATTTACGCTTTCCCATTATTTTTAATCGCTAATATGTTAATTGGATATGGAATCAAATTTGGATTTAAAGCTGTTCATAACTTAACATTTGTTTTACTGACATCGAAAGGGATGGAAATAATAATTGCCGTATTAATGGGTTACCTTTTCTTTAAAGAAGCCCCTACATGGAAAACCTTACTAGGAATTTTCATTATGGTCATAGGGGTAGTTATTTCTAAAATGAAGTAGAGGGGTGAAATTTCATTATAAACTAATTAAAAAGAGAGAGGTGTTATAAAGAAATCAATAAAATGTTCTTTAACTATCAAATAAAGAGACTTTAAACATCTACAATAAAGAAAAAGCATGAAAAATAATCCCTTTCATGCTTTTTTGTATAAATTAATTCTTTCTATAAAGAATATATCTATTGTTATCCTAAAACGGAGAGAATTTTATTACTTACTTGTACGTAATAAAATTTACAGTATTTTAATACTTATATTGTTATAAAATATATAAGTTGGTAAAATAAAGGAAAAAGATTGGTGGTATCTAGAAATTGATGAGTATTAAAGAAAAGATACTAATGAAGCATGCAGAAAGAAAATTACATAAATTACAAATCGATCTTGTACATTTCATTCCAGGAAGAATTAGACTTCGATCAACTGTTTGGAAAGAAAATAAAAAACTAGTTGAATTAATTATTTTAAATTTAAAATCTCAAGCTCTTGTCTATGACGCAGTATTTACACCAGATACGGGAAGTTTACTTGTTACATATAATGCTTCTCATATGACAACTAGCAAAGAAATCGAAGAGTGGTTTCAACTTATTGAGCAAATATATCAAGAAGAATCTAGATTTTAAGGAGAGGGAGGAATAAGCATGCTTCCTACTGTAATTGGTTTAGGTGCCTCTTTTATTGCTCCTAAAATTATGTCTCAATTCCGTGATCAAAAAATAAAAGTATTACATGCGATGCCAGGGCGGCTGCGTATACAATGTGACAGCTGGAAGCACCGTATCATTGCACATGCTCTAACAGAAGAAGTAAAAAAACATCCTCTTATTCTAACATCAAAAGCTTCAGAACTAACGGGAAGTTTAGTGCTTCAATTTGTTGTACCGCATATTAACCAGGAAGAGCTAGACGAACTGATGAGTTATATCGTACAAATAGCATCTAATGCCATTTTAAACAAAGGTGCTACCTTAATGAATGGTATGACTAACACCCTTGGATTGATAGATAAAGGGATTAAAAAGCAAACCAATGGCTTTGCCGACTTTGATAGTTTATTTGTTCTGTTTTTATTAGGAAAAGGAATTCAGACCTTTGGAAGTGCGCCTGCGTTTTCTGCCAGCTTACTTTATTGGTCATACAACATCATTAAGGGTAAGGGGGAAAAGAATAGGTGATGGTGTTTGGGATAAAGGTAGCTCATTCTCTTCCTGGAAGAACCCGGTTTTATATGCCTAAACAGCTAGAAATAAGTCATATTGAAACTTGGTTACGCTCTTTTCCAGGGGTATATTCTGCAAGCTATAATCAAGTAACCGGAAGTCTACTTATTTATCATCATATTACTCTCTCTTTATACAATCTAAAATCATTCATCTATAAATATAAACACACACTTAAGCAAGCAACATATTCATGGAAGAAAGCTATACCAATTCTAGCTTGTGGGACTATATTTTTAGTTAACTGGTATCTGCAACGTTCTTCGTATCCTGCCATAGTAAAGGCAGTTTCCTATTGGCTTAGCACCCTTACTGCTATCAGTACTTCTTATGAGGTAATTAAAGACGGCATTGTTCATGTCCTAAAGGAACAAAGAGGGAATGCCAATACATTAACAGCTGCCTCTATATTTGCTTCTTTGTATATGAAGAATCCAGGATCCGCTTTAATTATTACTTTGATGTCTACTATTAGTGAGCTATTAACAGACTATACGTCTGAACAAACCAAGCATTATATTCACTCCGTCCTAAAATTAGACGTCTCATATGCTTGGAGAGTAAAGGAAAAGGGCGTTGAAGAAAAGGTTTTAGTAGAGGATATTCAAGTTGGTGATCAGATTGTTGTGTTTACTGGAGAAAAAATTCCTGTAGATGGCATTATAATAGAGGGGAACGGTACAGCAGATGAAGCTTCCATTACTGGGGAGTATATGCCGCGAGAGGTAAGTGGCGGAGATAATGTGTACGCTGGAAGTGTCTTGCAGAGTGGGCACCTTACGGTGACAGTGGAGAAAATAGGAGAGGATACGTCTCTTTCTAAAATTATAAAACTGTTAGAGGAAGCACAAGATAAACGCGCTCCTATTCAGAATATAGCCGATACAGTAGCTGAAAAAATGGTGCCTGTTTCTTTTGGGTTAGCACTACTTACATTTTTCTTCACTCGAAATCTTAATAGGGCTATGAGTATGTTAGTTATTGATTTTATTTGCGGGATTAAATTATCAACGGCCACAGCTTTATACGCATCCATTGGACGTGCTGCTAAAGAAGGAGCTATTGTTAAAGGCAGTGATCATATTGAAAAGATGTCTAAGCTAAATACAGTTATTCTTGATAAGACCGGAACTATTACAGAAGGAGCGCCTGTGGTTCAGCAAGTGATTGCTGCTGAAGGCTTTAATCAAGAAGATGTCATTCGTTTAGCTGCAGCAGCTGAGAAAAATTCTACCCATCCTATTGCTGATGCAATTATAAAACAAGCGAAAGATTGGAACATTTTGATTCCTATTAGAGACAATAATACTCAGGTAGAAACAACAGTAGGAAAAGGAATCTCCACTTGGTTAAATGGCAAAAAAGTTGTTGTTGGAAGTTTACGTTTTATGAATGAATTAAAGATTAAAACAACTACCTTACTTCAACAAATGCAAAACGACGAAAATGTGATTTATGTAGCTTATGATCAAACACTTGTAGGAGTAGTTAGTATTTTTGACAAAATACGTTCTGGTATGCACCGCGCAGTGCATAATCTCCGTCATCAAGGTATTAACGACATCATTATGCTCACAGGAGACAAGAGAACGGTCGCAAGAGAAATGGCGCGTCGTTTAAAATTGAACTGGTATCATGCAGAGGCTTTGCCAGAGGATAAAGCCTCTTATGTAAAAAGGTATGGGAGAACAGGGGCTGTCATGATGGTAGGTGATGGCATTAATGATGCTCCAGCTCTAGCTCATGCCCATGTAGGTGTAACGATGGGCGCTAAACGAACAGATATTGCTTCAGAAGCCAGCGACGTTATCATTACGTCTGATAACCCAGAGATGCTTTCTGAGTTAGTTGGATTGTCTAGAAAGACAATGAACATTATTAAACAAAATTTTGTTGCCACATTTGCTATTAATGGTATAGCAATTTTATTCGGTGCTTTAGGTATCTTCTCTCCAATTGTGGGAGCAGCTATTCATAATGCCGCCACTATTGGTGTAGTAATAAATAGTGCAAGAATTTTATGGTTAGGGAGGGAAAGCAATGAATCCCAAATTCTACGTTCTGCATGATATACCAGGTCGTATTCGATTTCATATCCCCGCATTGAGAGATAAGAAAAATCATGTGGAAATTGAGCATATGTTTTCTGCTTTAAAAGGTATAACGAGTGTGAGAATAGAACCTACCATTCAAACAATGCTTATTCACTACGATGTTTCACAACTTTCTCGCAATACCATTTTTCGTTATGTATCTATTTTTTTTCAGCAAACTCGTTTAGATCCACTAGATGATATTATGATTCAAATGGATCCTGCCACACGAAATGATTGGCTACGTACACTGTTTTCCGGAGGATTACTCCTACTAGCAGGTATTCGAAAATCATCTTTTTATAAACCAGATGCACTTGTATATGGGGCAGTAGTCGCAACAGGTTACACGGTCTTGTCTCATGGTACGAGTAATAAAATGAGGCACCCAGACATTTTAACCGGCATTGTTACGATGTTATCTCTAGGGCCATCAAACATGCTCTATGTAGCGATGATTACATGGATTGTAAATGTGTTGGAATTGTTACATGAAAAGCAGAAAGTGCAATCACAAAAGTTATCTGCAATTACTTAAGATATTCATTCATGCTCTTTGTATGAATTGATATAAAAAAACTTATGATTATGGGGGAGTTTTATAATGATTAACCGCGATTTTCTAATGGGATTTGTATCAGGAACAGTGGTAGGCGCAGTAGGCTACCGTTTATATGAACAAAATGGTGGTCAGCTACAACGTCTAGTCCAGCCTAAACAGGCATATGGTGGACAACAAGCTATTTCATCTTATCAACCTTCTATGGAAGAGCTTCAAGCACAGAAAGAGCGTTTAGAAGATATGATTGCTGAGCTACAAGTAAAATAATAATAAAAAGAGTGAGAGATAGTTCCAGGCTACCTCTCACTCTTTTTATTTCGTAATGAGGGAATCATTTTTAAATAATTAAACGCTTATTTGCCGTATGCTAAAAAGTTTCCTGTGGTAAACTCTTGTTATTATTATATTCTGCGATTTGAAAATTATCAATAATTATAGAGGGAAATGTTCTAATTTTATAAATGAAGCAGAGTGAAGTACATACATTTACAGTTGTCTTTTTAACACAATTAAATTTAGTCATTCTAATGTCCGTGTAACAATGAGAGTGAATATTGATAAACATAAATGACTAGCACGCCTAGTGAAATTAATAGCCATACATGCAGATTTCTAAAGTGAGTGATAGTTTTGCCTATGATTTCATGAAAGATAACAAAGGACAATGTACCAATTGCTGCACCAGTCGATAAAGCTTGTAGTTTAAGCGAGGAAGCTTGTACACTATCACCAATTAATAAACTGCCACCTAAGGATAGAGATAGAAGGGCTATAATTAGTAAAAAAAAGAGGTTAGGTACTTTTGCTATAGAGAGGACTGTCATAATTGCCATCCCCTCTGGGACCTGATGTAAAAGTGTAGCTGCCAATACAGAAGCTGATTGGTGCATATCTGTTATTCCAAAGGTAATACCCGTGATGACATTATGAAAAAAGATAGCAACTGTTAATAAGATAAGTGCCTGTAAAGGTGGAATTTCTTTGTTTTGTTTATGCAAAAAGAGGTCAATACATAGCATGATGATATATCCGGCTACAATTCCTAATAAAACTCCTTTTAAATCATATAGATGCCAAGTGGACGGAAGGATATCAAAGAGCAATAAGCCTAGTAAGATTCCTCCGCATATAGCGTACATAAATTGAATTCTTCCCCTAGCCAGATGACTTACTAATTTAAGAAGTCCTCCTCCTACTAATAAACCCAGTAAAGAACCTAAAGTAAATAAGAGATTCATTTCTATATGCATAATTGCTACTTCCTTTCGGCTATATTGTTTTTTACAATTAGCCTATTCAAAGGAAGAATAATCATACCTATGTTTTATAAATGGTTAAAAAATAAAAGTCTATGATATTAACTGGGTAGTGGTTTCTGGGAAAATTAATAATAGCAAGAATACAAGGACTTCTAAATTACTGAAATTTGTTTCGAATGATTTGTTTTATATGTAAAACTAGAGTTAATTTCCTCAGAGATTTAGATGCCAAGTCGAAATTATTTTTAACGTTTATATATGCTTTCTTAGGTATTATGGCTCTTATTATATAAACTAAATTCCTTTCAAGTCTTAAATAATATTTAACCTATTTTAGTTACAATTATAATATTTTAATCTATTACACATCGTGTAGAAAAACGTTGTATTTGTCGTCAGTTAGAGTAAATAGTGAAACTTTAATTTTTATAAGTAAGTTTATTTACTTCTTTATATAAGAGAAATTAGCTTCATGTTTTAGTATCAATGTATCTTGTTAAATATACATTGATACTAAATACTTATAAAATTTAGGTTTAGATGAAATAAATAAAACAATTTTTTAAAAGGTAAACAGAAGAGAGCGTGGTATATGATAAGAGATTAAAACCTCCATTTTTCGCCGATTTATTTAAATAATAAACCTAATCAATTTAACGAGATACTTTGTTTATACTGAAATTATTATGATTGGTAACAAAAGCTCAGTTAATATTGTTATCATATTAGCTGGGCTTTTATAGATTTTCTTACTATATCTTATTCTCGTAACCATCTAAAATATTGTGCAATCTCTCAGCGAAATCTTCAAGGTGGGTTATGTTAAACTCTACATGATGATGTGCGGATAAATCAACAATTTCTGTTCTTAGTTTTCTTACTAAGGTAGCTGAACAGCTGTAAGGGAGAAAATCTTATGATGCACTTCCTTTGGCTGGACTTACAGTTGGTTTGCTTCTGCATGAGAAATATTATAAGGGTCAATAAACATCATTCTCTCTTCTTTAATTGAATCTCTCTTACCCTTTGACGAAGATGATCTGGCCACCATGCTCCACAATCATCCGACACAATGCAAGCAGCGCATGTTTTTAAATCATAAACCATCATCTCTTTAATCGGTGGAGAGTAGAGGTGAAGAGTAACGAGACTCGTATCTTCTGCACTATTCATCTTATGTACTCCTTTCTTAGGAGCAAAAAAAATTCTTCTTTCGCCCTGATACTGGGAAAACAGCTCTTCCGGCATTTGGTTTTCTTTCACTTCGTAAACGGTATTTATAGCTGTGCCATTCACTACTTGGATCCATCCATATGAATGACCGTGATCGTGAGGAGCACACTCTATTCCCGACCAATTCATAACGAGTAATTCTACTTCATCATTTTGGTAGAGAAGCTTTCTGTAATATGGCTTGTCTTCTGCCGACTGCAATAGTGGCTTTAACTCATTAAAATTTAGATCTAAAGCCAAAAGAGCTTCTCTCAATTCCAATTTGGTAGGGGAATTCAAGTTATCTAAAATGTTCTTTACCTGTTTAATTAAGCTCATACAAAGATTACCTCCTTATGAGTAGAGCAAATTTGGTAGTTTCAATATAGTTACAAATTCTTGTTTCTCCATGGCAAGTAGCTTAGAAAAGTTAGTAATCTTCCATTAACTAAAATGACTCCCATTATAATTATGATGCCTCCTAATATGCTTACGGGAATAATCTTTTCCTGTAACAGTAGAATGGCTGTTATCAATGTCGCTACTGGTTCTAAATAAAGGAACACAGATACCTGGGACGCCTCTAAAACCTCTAATGCCTTTGCCCAGTACCAATAGGCAACACCTGAAACGAATACACCGAGAAATAATAAATGAGCCCACTCAACCCTTGTTAAAAAAGGAATCATCTCCCATCCTTTATTCCTTACGAGAAAGGGAGTCGTTAGAGTAAATCCTATTAAACACATATAAAACGTAACAACAAGAGAGGGAAGCTGGATATGTAACCTTTTTAATAGGACAGAATAGATTGCCCAATTTAACGTACTTAAGATCATTAACAAGTAACCAACATTGATTGAGGGCTGAAAGGACTGCTGATTGGTAGCGGTGGTCACCAGCAGAACCCCAATGATGGCTACAATCATCCCTGATGCTTTTAATACGGTCATCTTTTCATGTAAAAAAAATACTGAGAGAATGACCGTAAATACGGGAGAAAACGAAATGATCCACCCTGCTGCAGAAGCATTTATTGTGAGAAGTGCTGTTGCCTGAATCACTTGGTGAACAAACACCCCAAGGATACCTAACACAATCAGATGAGGAATATACTTAAGTGGAATGTTTAATGGATATCGCTTTAGCACTAATAATACCAATAAAAAAAGTGCCCCAATTCCAAACCGAAGGACAAGGAGTGTATATGGATCAAGCTTATCTAAGACAGCTTTGGTAGAGACAAAGGAGACTCCCCAAAAACTAATAGACATTATTGCATATAACGAGGCAGCAAATTTAACCTTTGACGCAATCATAGGCACAATTTTCCTTTCAACAATAAAAGTATCTTCTATTAACATATGCCTTTTCTAAAGGAAAATGAAAAAATCATGCCATTCTAAAAAAAATGGTAGAAACTTTAGTATTTGTATCGTTATCACTATCTTTTAATCTTCATTAAAGCAATTATAGATATCATTTATAAAAAACTAAATTTGGGAGTTTATAGTCATATATAGACTAAATTCCAAAGGGTCTGTTACCAAAAATAACAACGCCAACTTTCATAAAGATTTTTCAGAATTTTAAAAGGTGCACAGTATTCTCTATTTATATGTATTAATTGTAAGTCATAAAACTTTTGTACGAGAACAGGTAAGAGTAACCAAAACACAATTGACATCGATCATAAACATCATATAAAATGATAATGATTATCAATATCAATTATAATTGTGTTGGTATTTATAATAAAAAGGAAATTTAACAAAATAGAAGGAAATAGAGGAGAATCGGCTATGGATAAACATTTTGTCATGAAGTAGGATGCTATTGTCCAGAACAGCAGCATCGACATATGATTAACTTCCGTGAAGGAGATGTTTGGACAATTACAAACAACCGCAAGTACGTCGATTGCTTAGGATGGCATTGTTTAATCGATATTAATAACGAATTTCAGTTCTTTATCTATGTAGACGATATTCACGAATTACATATTAAGGGCAGTATTTGCTCTATTTCAGATTTGGACCTAAAGATTAATTACTTGAACTTCAAAATAAACGAAGCACTTGATGCACAGAATAAAGAAGCGTTTCTTTCTCTTTCTAATAAATTACAACATGCTCAACGGGTAAAAAGTAAAATCCCCAACGCTGGGGGGCAGATTTTTTAAGTAACTTGAACAGAGACCTCTAACGTTTATTTATTATTATATTTAAAATGGATGCATAAGAAGAGAACGTCTTTTACAAGGCATTATCCACTCTCATGCATCATCATTTTCTTTATTTAGAAGACAGACTGTTTCAGGTTTCCTCTCGCTGATATTTACTAGTCCACTACGCATAACTACTGTACTATTAGCAAATTTACGTTCACATATTGGAATTGTGCAACCACCCAATTACTTTTACGAAATATAGAAATTTTTGATTTATATTACATTATGACAACTAAGGCTGTTTGTGATATTTGCCTTTTAAATTTAAATATAAGTTGGTAAATCTTTTATAGTATTCAATTGATATATATTTTCTTGCTTAGAGTTAGAACTTATTCCTATCCCAATACTTTATTATGGTAACTAAAAATGTATGCTCATATGAACGATAGATTTGATTTCATGTTAAATATTAAAGGAATAAAGTGAGGGATTCTTCTTAATTATTGAGATTCTTTTAATCCTTCTTCCTGCTTGCTTATATAAGCATTGCCCCATTGTTCTAAAGATTTAAGTATTGGGATAAAACTTTCTCCAAGCTCTGTTAAATAATATAAAACTCTTTTAGGGTTATCATTTGTTTCTTCTCTTTCTATTAATCCGTTTTTTTCCATATCTCTAAGCTGTAGTGTAAGGATGCGCTGAGTAACACCCGGTATTTCACGCCGCATTGCATTATAGTACATAGGTGATTTTGATAATAAAGATAAAATAATGCCTTTCCATTTACCGCCCATAATATGCATCGCTAATTCAATTGGACAGGCTTGCTTTACAGTTAACGTACAAGCACCGTATTGATCACTTTTAAAGTCTGACATTTTCTCACCTCAATGGGTAGTAACAAATTTGTGCCTTCTTGTTACGCCTGTTTTTTCTTATTAAACTTATGATATCAAATAAATGAGAAGAAGGTGGATGAATTGGAATTCGTTCAAATTTCCCAACATATTTATAAGCTCACTTATGAAACCGTCGTTGGTATTCCAGTTAAGATTAGTACATGGTATGTAGTGAATGGTGAGGATGTTTATATCATGGATACCGGAATGGAAGACTATGCGTATGCACAGTTGAATGCAGCAAAATCTTTAGGCATCCCTAACAGTATCTTACTGACACATGGTCATTTAGATCACATTAATGGTGCCAGGTATTTAAAAGACCATTTAAATATTCCTATTTATGCCCACGAAATTGAAACTCCGTTTATCAATGGTGAAAAGCCTTATCCAAACAAGGTAGAAAAAGAAACAACAGGCGTGGCACATCAAGTTGAAAGTCTAAGTGACAACATCATTAAAACGTTACCTTTAGATGTATATTTAACACCTGGTCATACGCCCGGACATGTAATATACCACCATAAAAATGACAATGTGCTGCTAACTGGAGACTTATTCTTTTCTAATGCTGAATCCTTACATCCACCGATTCGAAAGTTTACAGTCGATATGAACGAAAACATTAATAGTGGACGAATTATAGACAGAATTAAACCGTCTATTATTTCTTCTTCACATGGTGAAGATGTCAAATACAATAATGATTTATATTCTATTTATAAATTTATATATGAATAAGAGGGAGAAACATGAAAGTACAATTATTTCAAATGGAGATTATAGAAGGAGAAGTTAAGCAAAATGAAAGCCGTATTAACTCCTTATTTGAAGAAAAGCTGGATATAGATACGGAGATTGTTCTGATACCTGAAATGTGGAATACTGGTTATGATTTAAAAAATGTAGCAGAAAAAGCAGACATTGATTTAAAGAGAACTTTTCCTTTTATCCAAAGTTTAGCAACTAAACATCAAGTGAATATCATTGCAGGTTCAGTTTCGAATAAAAGGCATAACAACATCTATAATACAGCCTTTGCGGTATCAAAAACAGGGGAGCTACTCTACCAAAAAGATAAGATACATCTTGTGCCGATGTTAGATGAACATCATTATTTAACCGGCGGAGATGAAGTACCGGAAGTATTTGAAATTAACGGTATTAAAGCTAGTCAAATTATATGTTACGACTTACGTTTTCCAGAAATTACACGCTATCCAGCGTCTCAAGGTGCAAAAGTTATATTCTACGTTGCACAATGGACTACCAAAAATATAGACCATTGGAGAACACTGTTGAAGGCAAGAGCTATAGAAAATGGTGTATACGTCATTGCATGCAACAGCGTGGGGAAGGTGAATCATAAAAATCATGCAGGCAACACATACGCGGGACATTCAATGGTCATTGATCCAAATGGAAACATTGTAGAAGAGGGGAGAGACCAAGAAGAAATCATAACAGCGGAGATCCATCTACAGAAAGTTACAGAACAACAAAAAAACATCCCAATATTTAAAAACCTGAGACCGGATGTTTATAAGCGTGCGGAATAGAGGTTTATATGTTATTTATAGCGTAAAGACAAAAAAGCCACTGTGTCTGATGAACTGAACCCCAAAACGATTTTTTTGATTAAAATATCAGAAGTGAATCTGTTAAGGGATTAGGAGCTAAACCGATAAAAGAGATTTTGCTTTTCCATACTGAGAACATCCTTTTTTAGAGTACTAGTATCAGTATGGAAAAGTTATATATTTCTTACGTCAGTACTGAAAACTCTACAGCTTTTCTTGATAATATTTCCGATAGACGTTAGGAGTTATATTTTCATATTTTTTAAATGTCTTGATGTAATACCCGGGATCGTTAAAACCCAATTCATCGCTAATCTGAGCGATAGACAAATCCGTTTTTTCTAATAATTGTTTGGACCATTCTATTTTTTTCAGCGAAATAAAAATAGAAAAATTCATACCCGTTTCTTTGACAAATATACGGCTGAAATAACCTGTACTAATGTGACATAAATCAGCCATCTTTTGTTGAGATATTTTTTCCCTTTTATGTTTATAAATGTAGTCAAAGGCTGGCTGTAATACTTTGTTTTTACAAACTAAATGATCGTTAATAGACGTTTTTACGTAAGCATTAGTAACCGTATTGGCTAATTCCTTTTTTATATTTTGAATATTATCTAGGGAATAACCGTAAGAAATATCTTCAGTAGAGAGGTCCTCTTTTACTGGAGCCATCTTTTCATATACTTCTAAAATTAAGTTTTTATTCATAGCTTCCTCTACAATGTAGTTACAAAGCCTATATAACATTTGAGCAGCGTCATTAATTTCTGTATAGGATAGAGTAGGGATAGAATCATATAGACGCTGTATTTCCTCATTATTTAAATTCTGTTCAAATCCCTTAGATGGAACAGTAAGCATTTGTTCCAAGGGAGGATGTTTTTCACCATCCTTAATTTTCACTTCTCCCGCCATGATGGCACCTACATATTTATCATCAATTATAATGGGAATGGCAATATCAATAATATTCCAGTGGCATAAATAGATATAAGGGGCATTGGTTCTGACTGCCTCTAATCCTCCCCTCGCATCACACTTTTCACAAAGTTTTGCTGTATCAGGATTTTTACGCATAGCCTCACAAAATGGACGTACGCCACTGTGTTGAGAAATTGGCACTCCTTTATAGTTAACCGTGACAATCGCTAATTTTGTAACAAGCGCAAGCGAATCTTGAAGATTTCGCCACTTTTTTAAATCTAGTATTTTATCTAAATTCATGTAAGTAGTTTTCAATGATGTTTTTATCTCCCTTACTTACCTTGTGGTAGTTTAAATCAACTATTTGAGAATACTTTTTCTTTATTCCTTAGTTCATGAAATAAAAGAGTTTTTAGCGATAAAGTTAATCTCTGCTCAACATGAACTTGGTAGGATTTTCACCTGAAATAATGTCATAATAATACCATATTAAATGAAAAGAGCAAAAAAATACGATAAAAGGTTGTAAAAACTCGTCATTTAAGACTAATGTAATCTTGGACAAAAGATAGTAAAATTCCAATTGTAAGGGATTACAAAGTTAATTAGGAGGTTTTACTTATGAGGAAAGCATTTATTAGTCCTTCAAAATACATTCAAGGTGAAAATGAGATTTTAAACCTAGGTTATTTCGTGAAAACATTTGGTACTTCTGCACTTTTAATAGCACATCCTGAAGATATTAAACGTGTACAAGACAAATTAGATGCAACAGCAGAAAAATATGGTATTACATTTTTTGAAGGCGGATTCAATGGCGAATGTTCAAGACCAGAAATTTCTAGATTGCAGGAAATAGCAAAAGAAAACAACTGTGATTGTACAATTGGTTTAGGTGGTGGTAAGGCAATTGATACAGCAAAATGTGTGGCAGAGGGAGAGGGATTAATTATCGTCCCAACAATCGCTGCTACAGATGCACCTACAAGTCATTCCGCAGTTATATATACACCAGATGGTGCTTTTGATGATTACGCATACTTTAAGCAAAGCCCAAGTGTTGTATTAATTGATACAACAGTAATTGCTAATGCACCTACTAGATTCTTAGTATCTGGTATGGGGGATGCGTTATCCACTTATTTCGAAGCAAGAGCAACAGCACGTTCTTTCTCTAGTGTAAATGCTGGATTACCTTGTGGAGTACGTGAGGACTTATGTTCACCAGCAAAAGGTACAAATGCAGCATTAGTTTTAGCAAAACATTGTTATAACACTCTATTAGAGGATGGAGTTAAAGCAAAAGCTGCAAGCGATCATAATGTTGTTACTCCATCCTTAGAAAACATTATTGAAGCCAATATCTTATTATCAGGATTAGGATTTGAAAGTGGCGGATTAGCTGGAGCACATGCGATTCATGATGGACTTACTCTTTTAGAAAGTGCACACCACTACTTCCATGGTGAAAAAGTAGCTTTTGGTACATTAGCACAATTGGTATTGGAAAATGCGCCAACTGAGGAAATAGAAGAAGTGCTAGATTTCTGTTTAGCAGTAGGACTCCCAGTTTGTCTTGCTGATATTGGAGTGGAACAAATTACACAAGAAGAGTTAATGGAAGTAGCCAATAAAGCTTGTATCCCAGAGGAATCTATCTATTCTATGCCATTCCCTGTTACTCCAGAGTCAGTAGCTGCAGCTATCCTTGCAGCAGATCAAATTGGAAATGATTATAAGAAGAGGTTAATATAAGATGAAAAAAATTATTAATAAACCAGAAGATGTCGTCCTTGAGATGTGTAAAGGAATGGTTCTAGCACATCCTGAATTGAATTTAATTGAAAAATATAAAGTTATTAAAAAAGAGCAAATTAATAAAAATAAAGTAAGTATAATTAGTGGGGGCGGCAGTGGACATGAACCTGCCCACGCTGGATATGTTGGGAAGGGTATGTTAGATGCAGCAGTTTGTGGTGATGTATTTGCCTCACCTTCTCAAATACAGATTTATCAAGCCATTAAAGAAATAGCCAGCGATAAGGGAACTTTACTAGTAATTAAGAACTACAGTGGTGACATGATGAATTTCAAGAATGCTGCTTATCTAGCAGAAGAAGACGGAATTCAAGTGGATTATGTAAAAGTAGATGATGATATTGCTGTACAGGACAGTTTATATACCGTTGGAAGACGGGGAGTGGCTGGTACTGTTCTTGTTCATAAAATAGCAGGTGCTGCAGCAGAACGCGGATATGATCTACCAAAAGTGAAAGAGGCAGCAGAAAACGCTATTGCGAATGTCAAAAGCATTGGCTTTGGACTAACTTCCTGCACAGTTCCTGCTAAAGGAACTCCTACTTTCGAGATTGCAGAAGATGAGATGGAGTTTGGCGTTGGCATTCATGGAGAACCTGGTATCCGTCGTGAAAAAATTATTTCAGCAGACGAACTTGCAGAGCGTACGGTAACGTCATTATTAAAAGAAGTAGGGATAGAAGATGGAAATGGAGAAGTGGCTGTTCTAATTAATGGATTTGGAAGCACACCTCTTCAAGAACTATATTTATTAAATCATTCTGTCATTCGTGAATTGTCACGTAGAAACGTAACGATTGCAAGAACGTTTGTCGGAAACTATATGACAGCCATTGATATGGCGGGTGCTTCTATTTCGGTTATGAAATTAGATGAAAACTTAAAGAGTCTCTTATCTGAAGAGTGCGATACTCCTGCGCTAAAAATCAAAGGTGAAGTACCAGCTGTCACTTATGATGAAATCATCGGTACCGCGGAGGCCCCGAAAGTGTCTTATGAGGTGCAAACCAACAAAGAATATTCCGTAGTAACGGAAAATCGATTGACGTTGAATAATATTATTTTTATGGTTGACCAAATGAGTGAATGTATTATTAGAAATGAAGTACCATTCTGTGAATTAGATTCCCATGCTGGTGACGGAGACTTTGGTATGAGTGTTGCTAAAGGGTTCAAACAGTTGAAAGCTGAATGGCACGAAATTCTAGAAAATAAATCAAATGATATTGGCAACTTCTTAGAGGCTTGTTCCATCGTTATCATGGAGCATTGTGGTGGAGCATCAGGGCCTATTTGGGGATCAGCATTTCGTGCGGATGGAAAGAACACTGAATCTAAAACCGAACTGACTTTAACAGAACTTGCTGAAATGGTCCAAGCGTCTGTAAAAGGAATTCAAGCAACAGGAGAACGTTCTTTTGGACGTGGAGCTGTTGTGGGAGATAAAACTTTAATCGATGCCTTAGTACCTTATGCAGATGCGTTAACATCAAGTGCTGTTGAAGGTGAAAGTTTGAAATATGCTCTTGTCAAAGCAGCAGAAGCTGCTGTTGAAGGAGCAAAATCAACCGAACAGATTGTTGCACGTATGGGGCGCGCCGGTACGGTTGGAGAAAGAAGTCTTGGTTATCCAGACGCGGGTGCACATGGTTTGGGCGTAATCTTCACTGAATTAGCTCAAGTAATGCAAGAAAATAAATAAACTTTAGTATGATCCTCTCCAAATATAGTGTAAGAAAAGCACTCTTTAAAAGTGGGTGTTGCATTATATTTGGAGGAGGATTTTTTATGGTTTAAAAAGGACAAGCTGTAACTGGCTTAATATGAGATTAGTGGAAATGTATGAATAAAGAAGTCAGAGCACAGATATCTAGCTCTAGTCTGTTGAAAGCATAGGTAAGAAAGTACAATAACCACTATCCTTTAGCGTATCTCAATACCCTCAAGTTGGCGCGATATTATTCTTCTAGAGGCATCTAAGATAGAATCTGTAGAACCAGAGTCACAATTGAACTAACAATAAGATACTGATGAGGTGCTGGTGGGAAATCTTGAATTCACTTGTAAGCAATCTCTAAAACTTAAACATGCTGATATTAGTACTCTGAAAAAGGGAAGTGATCAGTATGGAAAAGCAGAGTATATTTATTTTTTTCAATGGTTATCTAGTTATGTCGGGTAAGCGAGGGGCATCGCTGCCCCTAACTCCCCTAAGAACCGTACGTGAGCCACGCTATATAAAAGCGACTTCTTGTCGCACCATAAAACGTATTATCGGTAGAAATAAAAAAACAGACCTTTAGTTAAAGATCTGTTTTTTTTCTTTAGCAAAAACTAAATACGTTCCCACTATAAGCATAATGCCTGAATTTGTAAAAAATAACCAGTACATTAAAGGGAAACTATATGAAACTGTCATAACTCCAGTATCTCTATCTAATGTTCTAACGATAAACGGAGTATAAATCATCTTAATAGTTAAGTACGTTAATAAAGCCTGAGCAATAAGAAATATCCCTATTGCACGTTTCATGACCTTGCCTCCAAACTCATACATGTTTCTATGTACACTCTAACATAAATAGGCTTACTTATTAATGTTAGCTACGATAATCCCAGTATAATGAGAAAGAGAAGAAAGAAGGGGTTATGTGTTGAAAAGTAAAATGAATCAGTTGTTTGCAGAACAAAAGAGTGTTCATATACTTTATTCCTACGACCAGCAAGAAAATTATATACAACAAGTTGTAAGTTATATCCAAGAGGGGATTTTTGCTGGAGATTTCATTCTTCTTATTGAAATTGACCGTTTTTATCTCTTCATTCATAATTATTTGAAAACACTATTGACCACGGGTCAAATGAAAATGATACATCGTATAAATAACTTCGATTTCTATTATTCAAGTGGTAGTTATCATCCTCCTGCCATTCCTAATTATTTTAATAAGAGCGTTCAGCCCTACTTAGAAAATAGAATTCCTTTCAGATCATGGGCACATGTAGAATGGAGTAAGTAAGATGGAAGATCCTTTATATCTAATCGAAGATTTTGAAAAAATAGTCGATAGTGCGGTGAATAAACGCTCATTCCCATTAATTTGTGCATACAAAGGAGAGAGGATGCCAGAGTATCTCAAAACTATTTTGATGGAAACACATCCTTATATTCTCATGGAAGGTGATTTAATTACCTCTGAACAATACCGACCATTAACTGATTTGAAATGAAGAAATCAATGATTCTCTTTCTTTCATTCAGTTTATTTACCACCATAAGCTCTTTCCTTGTTTCTTATGTCTCTTCCTGATTAGCTGCTTTAAATTATCCTTGAGAAAGCTTATATGAGCTTCGTATTGCTTATCTGGTTTTTTTCTAACCTCATCTTTAGCTTATTCCATCTGTCACCTTCTATAGAGGGTGATTCTAACCAGCCTTATTTATTCTTGAAATTTTGGTTAAATCGGAATAGCAATAAGAATGATTAGTAATGAGGACTTCCCTAAGCCACTGATACCACTCGGTGGCTTTTTAGTTATTTAACGGAGTTCAGCCGAGATACGTGTAAAACTTCACCAGCGTAAAAGACGCATGCTCGAAAGAAGGATGCTTATTTGAAAAAACAAGGTTGAATTAAAGAAAGAGAAGGCTAAAAACCTTCTCCTTTTCATATATAATCATCTATGCTTATATACTTTTCTTCATGCCGCAATTCTAGTATTCGCGCAAGAAAACGCCACCTTTTACCAAACTTTTGAAGTAAGCTGAGTTGCAGTTATCGCATCGGCCTTGCTTATAGCATTTCTTGAGAGCATAGGCTCTTTCACGCTAAAAACTGTTAATATTTAAATAACAGTTCATCATTATTAAAGTACACTCACTTCTATGAAACCTACAATAAAATGTACGCGAAATGAATAATAATTTTCTTGATTTATCTATTGTATATAAATATAATATAACTGAGGTACGCAAAAAGAGAACGTGAAATTAAAAATACACTTTTCGTTGTTATAATTTTTTTGATTCCATTCATTACCTCTATACAAGAAACAGATGTTTATTATAATGAGATTACAGTATGAAGAGATTGAAGAAGATACCCCAACTTAATGCTGTAGTTTCGTTAATTAAGTTACACATGGAATAAATCCTAAATTCCTTTTGCTTTCAGAGAAGATATATGTAATTACTGCGATCGAGATTTTTGAAAGCGATATCATTTCATTCAAAGAAAAACATTTTAAGAAATTTAATTATTTTAATAAATTATAGAGATATCTAGTGTTATCGCTACCTTATCTCTAGACACTAGATAAAAGAGAAGATATTTCTTTATATGAAATGAGGGAATAATAGATTAGGATATTTTTGTCTAACATTCATATAAATATAGAAGTGACTGTTAGTATATTTATATGAATGTTAGACAAAAAACAGGATTCCAAAAAGGTTAAAAGGATAATAGAAAATCTCTTTATAAACGACCTTATATGCTCAAGTATATAAGGTAAGCCGAAAAAGTGTATTTTTACAATGAAGATTATGAAAACGCTTTACTGAAAGGTGGGGCTAATTTCAACTCATATGATTACTATTTACTTCAAAGATAATACACACATTAGACTTATTTTTAATTATTGTCTTTTTTATAGACGCTAGCCTAAGCATAGGCTCTCTTTAAGTGTTTTAATGAACCGCAAATTGAAAGGGGTTACAACTATGAAGAAATTTGGATTAGCTACACAAATATTTATTGGACTTGCGTTCGGTATTGCTATAGGTGCTATTTTTTATGGAAATAATACAGTGATGGCCATTCTTCAACCTTTAGGGGATATTTTTCTTCACCTAATTAAAATGATTGTTATTCCTATCGTTGTATCTGCACTAATCGTATCTATAGCTGGTGTAGGTGATATTAAAAAGTTAGGAAGACTAGGTGGAAAAACCATTCTTTATTTTGAAATTGTTACTACAGTTGCATTAGCAGTGGGCTTATTAGCCGCAAATTTATTCCATCCAGGTACTGGTATAGATATGGGGAACCTCGAGAAAGGTGATATATCCAAATATGAAGAAACATCTAAAACAACTGAGAGTGCAGGTGTAGCAGCTCAAATCGTTCATATTATCCCAACTAATATATTCCAATCGTTGACTGAAGGGAATTTATTAGCGATTATCTTTTTCTCAGTCTTATTTGGTCTAGGAGTTGCAGCAATTGGAGAAAAAGGCAAACCAGTTTTAAACTTTTTTGAAGGCGTACTAGAATCCATGTTTTGGATGACAAACTTAGTTATGAAATTTGCCCCGTTTGGCGTATTTGCTTTAATTGGTTTGAATGTAGCAAAGTTTGGAATTGGTTCATTAATCCCTTTAGGAAAGTTAGTACTCGTTATATATCTGACCATGATTTTCTTTGTTTTTGTAGTATTAGGTATTATTGCGAAAATGGCTGGAACTAATGTTTTAGTACTTATAAAAATCTTAAAAGATGAGTTGATTTTAGCATTTACAACCGCCAGCTCTGAAGCAGTATTGCCAAGGTTAATGACTAAAATGGAGAACTTTGGTTGTCCAAAAGCTGTCACATCATTTGTTATTCCGACAGGATATACCTTTAACCTTGATGGATCATCCATTTACCAAGCCATTGCTGCCCTTTTTATTGCACAAATGTATGGCATTCATCTATCTTTCATAGAACAAATTACACTTTTACTTGTGTTGATGTTGACTTCTAAGGGAATGGCAGGAGTTGCAGGAGCATCATTTGTTGTTGTATTAACAACATTGGGCTCAATGGGATTACCTTTAGAAGGTATGGCATTCATTGCTGGCATTGATCGCATTTTAGATATGCTTCGTACATCTGTCAACGTAGTAGGTAACGCATTAGCTGCTATTGTGATGTCTAAGTGGGAAGGCGGATTCGATAAAGAAAAAGCAAAGCATTATACAGATTCTATTAAAAAATCAGATGTAGCTTAAAATAATTTATTTGTTTATAAAGAAGGAGATCAATATTATGACAAATATAGGAACACTTGAAAAACAAGATGTAAGAATTGAAAAAGATTTCTTAGGAACGAAAGAAGTGCCTGTCAGCGCTTATTATGGGATTCAAACATTACGTGCAGTTGAAAATTTCCCAATAACAGGTTACCAGATTCATCCGGAACTCATTAAAGCATTAGGAATTGTTAAGAAAGCTGCTGCTCTTGCTAATATGAAAACAAAAAGGTTATATGATGGGTTGGGTAATGCAATTATTGAAGCAGCAGACGAGGTTATTGAAGGAAAAAGAAACGATCATTTTATTGTTGACCCAATACAGGGTGGTGCAGGGACCTCCATGAATATGAATGCAAATGAGGTTATCGCAAACAGGGCTTTAGAGTTACTTGGTTATAAAAAAGGTTCTTACTCCGATTTAAGCCCTAATAGTCATGTAAACATGTCACAGTCAACAAATGACGTATTCCCAACTGCTATCCACATTGCAACGCTTAATCTGTTAAATAAGTTACTAAAAACAATGCATTATATGCACAGTGTATTTCATAAAAAGGCAGAACAATTTGATTCTATTATAAAAATGGGGCGTACTCACCTACAAGATGCTGTTCCAATCCGTCTTGGTCAAGAATTTGAAGCATATAGTCGTGTTCTTGAGCGCGATATGAAACGTATTAAGCAATCCTATGGACATTTATATGAGGTGAATATGGGAGCAACTGCAGTTGGGACGGGTTTGAATGCCGATCCACGTTATATTGAAAATGTTGTAAGATATCTAGCAAATATCAGTGGTTTACCACTTAAAAATGCCGATCACCTTGTAGATGCGACTCAAAATACAGATGCTTATACAGAAGTTTCTGCAACATTAAAGATTTGTATGGTAAATATGTCGAAAATAGCGAATGACTTACGTCTAATGGCGTCTGGTCCCCGTGCAGGACTAGCAGAAATCACTTTGCCAGCTCGTCAGCCAGGATCTTCTATTATGCCTGGAAAAGTTAATCCTGTCATGCCAGAGATGATTAACCAGGTTGCCTTTCAAGTTATCGGTAATGATCATACAATTTGCTTAGCTTCTGAAGCAGGTCAGCTTGAACTTAATGTTATGGAACCAGTTCTTGTTTTTAATTTACTTCAATCAATTAGCATTATGAATAATGCTTTTCAGACATTCACGGATTATTGCCTGCAGGGGATTGAAGCGAATGAAGAACATTTAAAAGAATACGTAGAAAAAAGTGTAGGTATTATTACGGCTATTAATCCTCATATTGGATATGAAGTGGCTGCTAGAATCGCACGAGAGGCAATCCTAAAAGGTGAATCTGTACGTGAATTATGCTTAAGGTATGATGTTTTAACAGAAGAAGAATTAGATCTAATTTTAAATCCTTTTGAAATGACGAATCCAGGGATTGCTGGAAACTCCCTTTTTGATAGAGAATAAACAGGTTTTAATATGAAATGAAATTCACTGCCATCATCTGTTTGATTCTTTAATTAAATAGTATTAGTAAAATAACTGCTGATTCATTCGAACTGCCCTTTCATTGTTAGGCAAAAACTAATAATGAGAGGGCAATTTTTATACTTTAATAATTAAATTGCTCTCTTCTTTTACATTAACAAACTGTTTAATATGAAGGAGAAAACCATAAAAAATCTGTTGGATTAACGTTTTAACTTTAAAACATGTGGTACACATATAGTACAACGCTAATATTATTGTTGGTTGTTGTGGGAAGGTAAATACTTAATTTATGAAGGGACTGATTAGTTTTGAAAGAATTAACAGCGACTTCAACAAACGTATTGCCTCAAATTGAAAGTAGATATTCGTATCTCACACAAGGCACTTTGGTTATGAACCGATATACGTAACGAAAGGGCCTCACAAGGGCAAATGAACAACTTCTTAAACAGTATGGGAAGAAGCCTGCATCTAAGGAGATCCAGGCTTCTTCTTTCCGAGTTTACATAAACACTCTTTCTCGAACACACCAACAAAAAGAACCCTCGGTAGGCAAAGTTTTCGATAAGGCTACGGATTTCTTTTTTATGCAGCTCTTTATACATCCTTGATATAACGAATTTTTCTTCTCAGATGATTGAAAGAAAGATGTATAAAACCCTGCCTTATATATAGGTTTTTTCTGAAAAAGATTACATTCATAGGGGGGCATGTTGAACTTTTGTTCTCTCATAGATTGTTTACGTATGAACCCTGTTAAGGAGCACCCTTGTATGTATGTGAATGAAAGGGTGCTCTATAACGAAATTTGTATGACAACCTTTTAATTAATGTGTTATAATTACTAGTAGACCTAACCTTTCTTATACTTTCGTAAAGTATAACTCAAAATCAAAAAAGTCACCTCACTCTCCAAGCCAATAGAAGGAGGTGCTTTTTATTTTATAATGTCGTTTAATCTCCCTCCGGAATCTTAATTAAAATAGTAATAGCTACTGTTGTCAGAAATATAACCAATAAAGTTATCAATAGATTTGTACTCATATCTTCCATCCACCTTTCTACTCTAATCCCTATAATTTCGTTGTAACAAAGGAAATAAGTGAATAGAACAAAAAATAAAAGTGTTTTATTCATATTTTTATCATGTTAAAATGCTTAAATTGTTTTAACCCGATTAACGTATGTAATTTTTTTCTTGAGTAGAGCAAGCTACCTTTTTCTATTTGGAGGTAGCTCTTTTTATTGTAAAAAAAGTCCGGTTTAATTATTTACTTAACCTAATGGAAATCATAAACACAGAGCATAGAAAAGCACCATTCTCTTATACAGTCCTCATAAAATCACCGGTTTTGATAGACGAAAATGTGGAATATCAAATGTAAGATTATTTTAGGATGAAGGGGAGACAGGTATGTTTGGATGGAGTGATATGCCGAAATTATTATTTTCTTTTTTAATTGTCATTCCACTTGTGTCTGTTATTCACCAACTGGGGCACTCACTTATGGCAATTATTTTAGGAGGAAAGGTCGATTTTACCATTTGACAAGGGAGAACGATTTTTAGGTGGAAAAAAATCAAAATAAAATCTATTTATTTTTTGCACTCCTTTTGTATTTGCGAAAAATTAAAGTATGACAACCGGTTTACCCATGTTTGTGTTTATGCTGGAGGTACCATAGCTAATTTAGCGTCTATCCTTCTTGTGTATGGTTTAATTGTGTTGGGCGTTCTCTCAAAGAATCTCTTTTCTTACCAATTTGTTTATTTCTCTATTTATTATATTGTTTTCTCACTCTTACCCTTTGAATATTCAGAAACGAGTTTAAGTGATGGACGGGCTATCTATGATGCATTGAGATATGGAAAGATAAAGTGTAATCCGGATTAACAAAGGAAAAGTGGCTAATTAAAACTGTATGTCCACAATGAGTATTAACACGACAACGATACTGAAATAGATACTGATTAGTAATCAAGTCATAATTCTTTAGATACTATGATGGAGCTACTGCAGTAAACTTACCTATCAAACAAAAAATAAAGAAGAACTCTTACTGCATTAGAGAGCGTAAAATATCTTGTGTAAATGAATAAATACAAAAAGGAAGACCTTTTCTTGTAGAATTAAGTCACCACAACCAATTCAAAGAAAGAAGGTCTTCCTATGAATCAGTTTACAACAGATCTTGTTCAAGCTCTAGTCCAAAAAGAAGATGTGACGGAAATTTTCCGTTCTCACTTAGAAAATGCGGTTAATACGCTCTTAGCGAGCGAATTGACAGCTTTTTTGGACTACGAAAAATATGACCGTATTGGATTTAATACCGGGAATTCACGAAATGGTTCGTACGAACGCACACTGCACACAGAGTTTGGAGAACTTCATCTCGTTATTCCTCGTGATCGGAATGGCGACTTTAAGCAACAGACGGTGGCTCCTTATAAAAGAGCCAATGATACGCTTGAAGCGTTTGTTATTCATATGTTCCAAAAGGGCGTAACGACTGCTGAAATTGCCCATTTGATGGAGCGCATGTATGGTCACCATTACACACCTCAAACCATTTCAAATATGACAAAGGTGATGTCTGAACAGGTAGAAGCATTCCGAGATCGAACGTTGTGTGCACGCTATGCGTGCGTTTATTTAGACGCTACATATATTGCTTTAAAACGGGATACAGTGTCTAAAGAAGCTGTCTATATTGCCGTTGGCATTCGCGAAGACGGTTCAAAAGAAGTGCTTGGCTATACAATCGCTCCTAACGAATCCGCCTTTGTCTGGAAAGAACTTTTAGAAGACATCAAATCTCGTGGCGTAGAGGAGATTCTGTTGTTTATTTCCGACGGGTTAAAAGGAATCTCAGACAGTGTTTTTTCTATCTATCCAGCTTCTTCTTATCAAACATGCTGCGTCCATCTTTCACGGACGATTGCTCATAAAGTTCGTGTATCCGATCGAGCTGAAATCTGTGAAGACTTTAAATCTGTGTACCGTGCAGAAAGCCTTGAAATGGGCCAACAGGCCCTGCATTCGTTTATTGAAAAGTGGAAATCTAAGTATCCAAAAGTGACAAAACCATTGCTCAATAACCCTTATTTGTTCACGTTTTATCACTTTCCTAAGTCTATTTGGCGCAGTATTTATTCGACCAATCTCATTGAATCTTTTAATAAACAAATCAAGAAATATAGTAAGCGTAAGGAACAATTCCCAAACGAAGAGTCACTTGAACGCTTCCTCGTTTCTCAATTTGACCAGTATAATCAGCGCTTTGCCACAAGATGTCACATTGGTTTTGATCAAGCTCGCGCAGAGCTACAAATGATGTTTAAAACAAACTAGTGAGTAACGTCTATAAGAAAAGGAAATTCGTATTTACACAAAATTATTGACGGTCCCCTGCATTAGGTAATGAGTAAATTGTGAGATAAAAGATGTTTTGTTTCTGATTTTTCAATCTTTTTATTGACAAGTTAAGAAAACAAGTGTAACCTTTTTCTTAGTTAATTAAATTAAATTAAATATTCTTATCTCGAGAGGTGGAGGGACTGGCCCTAGGAAGCCTCGGCAACAGACTATTAAGGTACTGTGCCAATTCCAGTAGCAATTTGCTTGAAGATAAGAAGAGAATCCATAACGATTATTAACCTCTTCTTATTTGTTAAGAAGAGGTTTTTTATATTGAAAAGAAAGAAGGAAACAAAACCATGACAAAGACATTAGTGAAGGCTCCATTTAAAGCTGATCACGTAGGCAGCTTCTTACGAACAACTTCCCTTAAAGAAGCAAGAGAAGCATACGCGAGGGGAATAATCAATAAAACTGATTTAAAATCTGTAGAGGACAAAGAAATTGAGAAACTTGTCCAGAAACAAATTGAGGTAGGGCTTAAATCTATTACTGATGGTGAATTTAGACGCTCATGGTGGCACTTGGATTTCTTATCAGGATTAGAAGGTGTAGAGGAGTTTGAAACAGAATATATCAGCCAATTCAAAGGCGCAAAAACCAAAAATAAAGCGATTAAGGTAGTAGGTAAAGTAGATTTCAATCAGCATTATATGCTGGAACACTTCACGTTCTTAAAAGAAGCAGTCGAACAGTATGGTGATGGAAGCCAAGTTGCTAAATTCTCCATTCCAAGCCCTAACATGTTATTCACTCGAATTCAAGAAGATACATACTATAATGGAAACAGAGAGCAGTTTTATCACGATACTGTAACTGCCTATCAAAAAGCCATCCAAGCTTTTTATGATGCAGGCTGCCGTTACCTACAATTAGATGATACTTCTTGGATTGATTTTGTTTCTGAAGAACGCATCGATGCGGTTGTTGAGAAGCTTGATATGGACGTAAAAGACATTATTGATACGCGAGTAAGCTGCTTAAATGAATCCATTTCTAAAAAGCCTGAAGATATGATTATTACTATGCACATTTGTCGCGGAAACTTCAGATCTACGTACATCACAAGTGGTGGCTATGATACTATATCTGATGCCATCTTTGCTAACTTACATGTAGATGGACTTTTCCTTGAATATGATGATAACCGTTCAGGAGATTTTGGACCGTTAAAAAGCTTTACACGTAACAATCAAACCGTTGTATTAGGATTAGTAACATCTAAGTTTCCTACATTAGAAGAAGCCGAGATTATTAAGCAAAGAATCAAAGAAGCAAGCGAATATATTCCTTTAGAAAATTTGTCATTGAGTCCTCAATGTGGCTTTGCCAGTACCGAAGAAGGAAATGAATTAACAGAAGAGGAGCAATGGAATAAAATTAAACATGTAATTCAAATTGCTCAAGATGTCTGGGAGATCTAATTACAGAGCGCTATTTGTTATTTACTTGTAGTTCAGTTAGGGTCGGGCCCTCGTAAGTAGTTAGGCACCGTTTCTGCTGGCTTACTAACTTTTGAAAAGACTCTTTAGACCAACTTCGTCTAAAAAAATTTAAGTTCGTTATTTTGTTATTTATTTAGTTGGTAAATTAAAATCTATTTCCTAATTAGTAATTCTTTGCCATCTGAAGTTGTGATATCAGTAATGCGGAAATGAACGCATTCTTAAATAGTGGAAGAGGCCTCTATCTAAGGAGATACCGACTTCTTTTTTAACTGACATAAGATAAAGGAGCGAAATCAGAATTTTTTCTGAGTTTGCTCCTCTTATTACACTCAAAACATATTCACTCGTATTTCTTTAAAATAATAGCGGCATTATGACCTCCAAATCCAAAGGAATTAGATAAACCTGCATTTATTTTTGCTTGACGAGCAATACCTGATACGTAATCTAAATCGCATAATGGATCGGGATTTTCTAAGTTAATTGTGGGAGGAACGATGCCCTCCTTAAGGCTCATTGCCAAAGCAATTGCTTCAACTCCACCAGCTGCTCCTAACATGTGACCAACCATCGATTTATTAGCTGTTATTGGAATCTGATAAGCTTGTTTTCCAAATAGGTCCTTAATAGCCTTGGTTTCAGAGATGTCACCTACTTTTGTACTTGTTGCATGAGCGCTAATAACATCAATTTCCTCAAGGGATATGTTTGCGTTTCTTAAAGCTGCTTTCATTGCAAGATAAGCACCTTTACCCTCTGGATGTGTAGCAACTATATGGTGTGCGTCTGAACTTGCACCGTATCCAATGACTTCTGCATGAATGTTTGCTCCTCTACGTAAAGCATGAGATAGAGATTCTAAGATTAGAATTCCAGCTCCTTCTGACATGACAAACCCATCCCGGTCTTCATCAAAAGGACGGCTAGCTTGAGTAGGATCATCATTTCTTGTTGATAATGCGGTGGCATTTCCAAAACTGGCTACTGATAAGTCTGTTATAGCAGCCTCTGTTCCACCCGCAAACACAGCATCCACTTCTCCAGAACGAATGAGTCTAAAGGCTTCGCCAATAGCAGTATTTCCAATGGCACAAGCAGAAACAGGCGACATAGAAGGGCCCATTGCATTCCAATTGATGCTGATTTGTGCTGCAGCAGCATTAGAAATCATACCTGGTACGAGAGTTGGGCTGACTCTCCTTGGCCCTTTCTGTCTAAGTGCCTCAATATTTTCAATTAAGGTTTCAATGCCGCCTATACCTGAACCTACGTATACGCCTAACCTTTCTGGATCTATATGGTTGAGATCTAACTTAGAATCTGTCCAAGCCTGTTCAGCCGCAGCTAAAGCGAATTGTGAAAAGCGATCTAAACGCCTTGCTTCCTTTTTTCCTAAAACTTTATCCGCATCAAAATCCCGAACGATTCCTGCAATTTTTGCTTTATGGTCAGTAATATCAAATGTATCTATAGAGGAGATACCCGACTCTCCTTTAATTAGGTTGTTCCAAAATGTTCTGATGTTATTGCCTATAGGCGAGACTACTCCCATACCCGTAATCACAACTTTTTCCACTTTTCATCACTCCAAATCAATAATATACTTGTATTTTACAGTCCTTTTATCCTATTACAAGGGATTGTTTATCCTAGTATAGCTACTACTAGGGTAAATTGGTATGATGAGGAGTTTTAAAAATGAACGATAAAACCAGGCTTAAAGCTTTGTCTACATTCTTAAAAGCTAAGCGAGCTCAAATTAAACCAGAGTCTATCGGGTTGCCAACTGGAATCCGAAGAAGGACACCCGGATTACGCCGAGAAGAAGTTGCACAATTAGCAGGGGTAAGCACCACGTGGTACACATGGTTAGAGCAAGGAAGAGATATAAAAGTTTCTTCTATTGTGCTTGACTGTATTTCTACAGCTCTACAACTAAATAACGATGAAAGAGACTACTTATATGATTTGGCATTAGAAGCAAAGTCAGAAATTGTTCATCCTAAAAAAGATCAATCAGAGCTTAGCCCTTCTTTAAAACGAATAATAGCTGAATTAACCTATTGTCCTACTATAGTTACAGATCGACATTGCCATATTGTGGGCTGGAATTCCGCAGCTTCTCATGTTTTTCTAGATTTTGAACAAATCCCAAATGATCAAAGAAATCTAATTCAATTAGTATTCGCCCGAAAAGAATTGAAAGCATTAGCTGTCAATTGGGAGCATTTTGCGAAAGGTTTTCTTGCTATTTTCCGTACCTATTATGGACATTATTTAGGTGATGAATGGTACAACCAGTTTATTAGTCAGATGAGTCATTTACATCCAGAATTCCAAACCCTATGGAATGAAAGCCAAGTGAGTAAAGCTCCCGAAATGGTTATTGAATTTAGACATGCAAAGGCAGGGAAAATGTTATTTAATTTAACTTCCCTCCAAGTTCAAGGAGATATGGATTTGCGGTGTAGCATCTACACACCAGTAGAGGAAACTGATACGGAAAATAAGTTAAAACGCTTAATGAAAAGAGTTTCTATGGAGAAATTATAGAGAAATTTCATTATATCAAGCGGATTAAGATGACAGTCTCTTACTGGGGAACTGCTTTTTTACTCAAAATAAAAGTATAAAATTAAAGTTTTTGAGCAATCTAAGAGGATAGGAACCCCAATTCCTACTATTCTTCATATATGATTTTCTTAAGAAAAGCTACTTCCCCGGGTATGGGAGTAGCTTTTTTCTTTAGAAATAGGCTTCTTCTTTTTTAGTTTACATAAAACTTATTTTAAGAAGGAACATAAAGGTTAATACGCCTATTACCCTCTCTATAAAAAGGGCCATTATTCTTAATTCAATAACATCAAAAAAATCAATAGATTACTTCGAAAACTTCAATTTCACTAATAATGAACTACAAGTTAAAGTTAAGAAATATCAAAAGAAGGAGGGGTTAATAAATGATTGTTGTTTATGATGAGAGATATAAAGAAGAAGTCATTAAATTAATATTGTATGTACAAAATGTAGAAGCTGGTGTAGGGATTAGTATCGAAGAACAACCGGATATACTAGATATTCAATCAAATTATATTAACGAAGGAGGAAACTTTTGGATCGCTTTAAATAATGATAAAGAAGTGGTAGGTTCTATTGGTTTACAAAAGAAAACTGATGACATAGCCATACTAAAGAAATTTTTTGTTTATAAAGACTATTGTGGAAAAGAACTTGGGAATGCAGCTTTATCCAAGCTATATGTTAGGGCAGACTTTGCAACTTAGCTTCTTTAATCATATTGAGGTTGTCATAGCTATTATTTGGTTTATCAGTTTGTTTTTTAAAGTAGTCATTTGCTTTTTTGTATTAACGCAAGGCTTATCTGAATTATTAAAAGTCCAAGAATATAGGGTTCTAACGTTTCCACTTGGAATGCTAATATTTGTTTGTTCTGGGAGAAGGTATTGATCATAGATAGGGGGTTCTGAGGTAAAAGTATTAAAATGTTGAAAAAACACCCCTGAACGGGTGCTGTGAATTAAAGAAGTTCATCGTTCTGGTCTTTTAGGAACTTGCTTTCTAACTCTAATTGCTTCATTCGTCGTTGTAATCCTAAATTCTCTAAGTCTTGTTCTAACTCAGAAGATAAATCAGTTTGTTCTTTAGTATTCCTCGTTTGTTCTCTAGAAGTTGCCAACCTCTTTTGCTCTTTTGAGTTCATATTAACAGCTCCTTTCTTGTGACTTTCTAGATTCGACATAGCAGATGAAATATCCTGTAAAAAGCCATTTACCTAGAAATGCAATAGCAGTACAATACAAAAAAACATCCGTTTACAGTTTACATAGGATGTTTTTATTCTACTCTTATTTCGTTTTCATCTTTATAGCCTGCTCCTGGCGAGCTTCAATTTTTTTCTTCAATCTTTTCCATGACCTTTTTATCTTCTAGTATTTTATGTCTGTTTTCATTGACTAGGTTTTGAAAAGAGGGTTTTAACTTTCTCATAATGGCACTTCTTTCTCACTGTTTAGTTTAGTCCGTAGACAAGTATGATTATAACGGTTAAATGAAAAAAAGCAATTATTTGCTATCAATATTCCTATGTGTTACACTATATTTAACTTGTTTTTGTTCGGTATAAGATTGAGAGAAGAAAAAACCTTAAACAGAAGTTTTTATCTTGAAATAGTATGATTGGGCAAGAGAGGTAATACATTTGTGGAGTATTCCACAGCAGGAGGCAACATTATGACACAAGGTACAGTAAAATGGTTTAATGCAGACAAAGGTTTCGGTTTCATTGAAATCGAAGGCGGAGACGATGTATTCGTTCATTTCAGTGCTATTCAAGGTGAAGGTTTCAAATCATTAGAAGAAGGTCAAAAAGTTACTTTTGATATCGAGCAAGGTCAACGTGGAGCACAAGCTGCTAACGTTCACAAAGCATAATTAAAAGTGATAAAAAAAAGGACTCCTTGTGAAGGAGTCTTTTTTTTATGGTCTTATAATTAGAAAACCATGATTTATCTACTATAATTCAATAGGAAACCCAGGCTTTAAAAAAGCCTGGGTTTTAGACAAGACGATCGATACAAGGTATAACTAGTTATAACATACAATAGAAATAGAAAGCAAATGCAAATAAATTAACTATGTTTTCAATTAAATTAAATAATATAGTAGTAATTTTTAATCTATGCGATAGCATTGGTACAAATTATCTTCGATGGGGATTAAGGGGGATTTTATTAATAAGTCGTTCTCCAGCTTCCATGTGATTTCCACACAAAGGGCATTTTTGGTGGTTGTCGTAAGAGAAATCTTTTCTCATCCAGCCCTTACAATCTTCTACTGTACATTCCAAAACCTCTGTTTGTTCTTGAACTAAAGGTTCTTGATTTCTTTTGCCGTAATAATACATACTAACATCACTACTCCTCATACTATATTATAGCTTATAAAGGAGTAATAATCATTTATATAAATTGGTGTTTATTACCATTTTATTTTCATTGAATAATGCACGGAATTTTTGATATGAGAATGTCTAAACACTTGGTAATAACGTTCATATCTTCTTCTTTTGCTTTTTACTTGTAACACTTACTGTAGTAGTACATCCTTAAACTAAGCCTCCAGCGTAATGAGGATTAGTTTAGAGATTAGTTTAATGGTGGAATCACTTCGCTTATCACCGGTAATCAAGTGGTTATTGATACGGACTTTCCAGAAGTTTCGCGACTTGTTGGAGACTTTTATTTCAAGTTATTATAAATAATAAAACTCCATTTTACCTCAAATTAAAATATATTGTCAATGAAAAAATTTGTAATATCTTCAAAAAATGTTATAATAGTTTTACAATTGTTTTTTCAATCGTATTCCGAATTCCGCTGTGTTTTTTTAGATAGAATTATGGATACATTTTTTCAATACCCTTTTTTAAACTGAAAAAAACTCAAACAGTTGTGTGAGCTTTAAAGGTAAGTTAGTTGAATAAAATTATTAATTTACTATCTAATAGTAACCGAGTTTTTATTCTACAAGGAGGCCTAGAATAATGAATCTAATCAATAAGAAAGTTACACACAAGCTTTTTGGGATAGGCAGTATAGTTAAATATAATGATTCTAGTATTGAAATACATTTCGCATCGGAAAATAAAAAGTTTGTTTTCCCCGATGTATTTGGAAAGCATCTAAAACTGCATGATAAAAGTGTTGCTGATTTACTCGAAAAAGTTATAGAAAAAAAGGAAATGGAACACAACGAGAAAGAACGGAAGAAGGAAGAGGAAAAAAAACTACAACGAAAAAACCAAGAACTTCGCTGGGGACTTGAAAAACTTATGAAAAATCATAAACTTCATTCTGAATCACAAATGGTTTTTTGGTGTGACACAGAAGAACAGAATAGTTCTTTTTTAGAGTGGAAGGTTTTTTCAGGCGTAATAAAAAGTGGTAATAACAAGGGCAAGCCAACCAAACCCATCCGTTTGCACCAAAATAGCGCTGTCTTGTTAACAGCAATAGATTCCAGTATGCCTGAAAAAGACAGACGTATCTTAGGCGTCTATATGGTAAATGAAGATTTTATCGGTAAGCTTTGTGAAGATGGATATATTCCTGCTCATTCAAAATACAGACTCCAACTTACAGAACAGGAATCGGATCAGATGCTTTTCTGGGAATATTATGTAAATGAAAGGTCATCCCAAAAAATGACATGGAATACAGGTAAATACCGTTATTTTGATAATTTATGGATGGCTCAAATTTTGCTTGATATAGTTGATTTGAAAAGTGATCCAAAGGAAAGAGAGCTGGCACAACAATTTTTTGAACATTTTTGTAAAATGAATCTGATAACAGCTGAGGAGTTACCAAAGCCTAGTGGCGCATTAATGCGTATGTAAACGTTAGCTCAAAGATAATAAGAATGACTAGGGACTGACACATTTTTCCCACTCATCATTAATGGCGAACATTCCTTGGCTCTGTTTGCTAATAAAAAGGCAAGAGCAGAACGTAGGAGAGGTAGAAAAGTGACAGTAGGTCATAAAAAAATCTATACGGATTGATGTAATCTTTTCTCAGCTCTATTATAAGAATAATACGATAATCTTATTATTTTTAATAGGAGAGAAGATGAGGGATATAAGCGTGAAAATATTTAGTAATGGAAAAACAGTAACTATAAGAGTATCGAATGAGTTAGTAACAATCTTAAAAAGTCATTATGTAAAAAACATGAAAAGATACTCTTATACGGTTACTAAATATCCAAGTATTTTTTTCTTTGAAGAAGAATTAATGAAACAAGAATAATAAGTAGATAATGAGGAGATACACCTATGCTTAAATTTAAAGTTATTTTCGAATTTATAAATGGCAGGACAAAGGAATTAAAATTCGAATCCACATCAAAGAAAGAAGTCATTAGTCATATAACAAAATATGAAAGATTCATTTCGAATGAAAAAGAGCTAGTGCACATCAATTTAAATAACGTGGTACAATTTATGATTACAGAAGAAAAATAATAATAAAAACTAGGCATCTATTAATTGAGGTGCTTTTTATTTTAATAAATAGACTGATTTAAGAAATAAGCAGCACTATAGTTTAAAAATTTTATATTCTTGTCTTGAAACTAAAGATATGTAAATTTTTTGTACTAACTACGGTTGTATAGAATACACATTCAGGTTTTAATTGTTGGGAATTAAGTTATCAAATCAAAATTTGATAAGGAAGTAACAAGGGGAGAATATAATGAATGAACTAATTGTGAATGAGTTAATAAAGAAACTTTCTCCGTTATCATCTGAAAAAGAATATGTTGAATTAGCAGTAGATTTAAATGACATTTCTGAGAGTAGTAATAAAATTGAGGGGTTAATTAAAGCTCTTCTCAGCTCTTCACTAGATAAAGAGAAAGTTATAGAACAATTAATTGAAATAGAGTTAGAACTTGACCATATTAATTGGCATTATAAAAGTTTAAAAAAAGAATTAAAACAATTACTTAATGTTTAAGTAAAAAAAGTTACTTATAAACTATAAGAACTAAAAAATATGGAGAAAAATACATGAGCACTAACACTCTATCTTCATTTTTAGAAGAATACTGTGAAGGATTAACTTTAAGGCCAGCTCTGTTTTATTCGTGGAAATATAGCATTCGCTTTGAAATATCAGATCCATTAATTTCATCTCACAAAAAAGATTGTTTGAATCAAGCTTTCCATAGATCAATCACATTATTTCAAAGGGTATTTGGAGAGGGAGATGAGATTCTTTTTGTTACGGATGTGCATACTACGAACAAAGATCTTTTCCTTCAAAAAAGACCTTTAAACGTTTATTTAAAATACATAAAAGATAAAAAGCGGCTATATCAATTAAACCATCACTGTTTGCCGAGTGTATTTCAGGATGAAGACGAAGACGATGATCAATCTTTGACTCATCGCTTTGTACTTTCTTGTAAGAAAACAGAATTAAGATATGCGCAACTTTTAAAGGCTATTAATTATGAAGATTTTGCTCATCCATCTACTATTCTGAAGAATAATCCCCAAAGTGGTTATGATATTTACTTTATTAACCTCTCTAAAAAAATGATTTTTCATTTGTATGATGATCGCGGATGTGATGTCTTAGCCTCCAGTAAAGAATCTATACGCTTTCTTTATGAAGAATATAATAATTGGATTTTGGATTATGATCGAGAAGAAATTGACCTTTTATTTAGGTAAAAAGTAGGGTTTATCCACTAATTAACACATTTTTCATATCCATAATCACCTGTTTCACAGTAACTAAAAATAAAAAAGATATCTACAACCTTCTAGGTTAAGTTTGATATATAATCATATAAGCATTAGGCTTATGGCTAAATGGAAATCCAAATAAGATTAAGGTGATAATACAATGGAAGAACTAAAAAATAGCAAACCGACAGCAGCTTGGCAACAAAGAATGGAAGATGATGAGATTTTCACTGCAGAGAATATTAAAGCCACTGATGAAATCCTTGATACTTATATGAATAGACTTGAAGGTTCTTTAGATAAAATGTCAGAACAAGATATCTTAGAATATGTACAAGAGGTAGTTATAGGATTAAACGAGTTAAATGAACAGTTTGATTATTTCATTGAAACATTAGAAAGAGAAGAACTTTGCGAGTTTATCATTAAAGCTGCAAATGCAGCTGGCTTAGAGACTGAAGAGGATATCACAGAAGAGTGGAGAGAGTGGTAACATACAAATGCTTACATATAGGAGAATGAAATATGGATTCTAAGCAGTTATTTTTAAAGGAACTACATACCGTTATTAAAGAATATTCAGAGGTAGGGGAGCAATTGAGAAAACCTACTGAGCAATTATTATGGGAAGAATTCAATTTAACTCAAGATGAAATAGATGCTTTAGAATCTCAGAAGTTAAAAGATGAAAGTATTAGAGCAATTGAAAAGATTGTAAGAGATAATATCATGGGTACTTTTCACAGTGCTTTTTGTTTACTTGATGGAGTAAGTGATCCTGTCTTAGAAGATGATAATGGTACTTGGGTTGGTTTGAAGTTGGTGGAAAAACAAGAAGACGAAGTGGAAGAAGAGTTTTTGCATGATGAACTATATCAGTCATATTGGGATTGGCAAGAAGCTACTAATAAAAATGAATAGATAAATGGATCCCGTATAAAAGCCCTTTAAAAGGGCTTTTATACATTATTACTAAGAACACGCATTATGTAAACCTGGATATTGTATTTATTTCTAATTTATCACTTTAAAATGTAACGTGGTGGAGGGCCATAAACTTGCTCAGCTTCAAAATAGGCAAGTTTGTTTGGAATACATACAATAAGAGAAGGAAACCCATAGCCTACTGCATGCTCTAAAGCAGTAAGTAAAGGTAGTTCTTTCCCATCAATATCTCCATTAAAAGAAAGGGCATAGCACTGCTTTCCTGCACCATGCTTTTGAAGTAGATTAGCTAATTCGCTAGAACATGAATTAGGCTCCGGAATTTCAATCAAATATTGTTCACGTAGATTTCTTTTATAATCATGGTTAAGGCGATACAATGCTTTATCCCGTTTTTTAGAAGAAAAAAGTTCAAACATGACTCTTTCTTGAATTCTATTCTCAAAAAAGGTTTTTACAACAATTTCTTCTATATTTTTATTCATTTAATTCCCTCCTTTATACACCCTTATTATACAAATTTTTCATTAACGACTGAAATCATACCAATTCTTCGATAAAATGTAACGATAAGGAAGGAGAAAGAAGTGAATGAACACTAATCAGCTACCGACAAGAAGTGAAGGACATAAAACTAAAGAGTACTCATCTCAGCTTAGTGCTGCATTTTTATTAGGGACATGTTGGATACTCTTTACCCTGACTCCTCAATCATGGAGGTTACCAGGGGCTTACGTTGTTATCGGCATAATCGCTATTTATCTATCAAGTAAATTAGATAAATTTAAATGGTTCCGAACAGTAAAATGGACGATTGGTCTTTTAGTTTATGTTATTGAATTCATTTTGTACGTTTTATAAAGGAAACAAGTACTATACATATAGCATTTCTTTATTTCATTTCCCCGAAGTTTTTATCGTATTAAATAAAATATTTTCAAAAGAGCAACGAAGCTTGTTTACAGTAAAAGCATTTCTTCGTGAATAGAAGATAAGTTTAAAAGCTGGAAGAGGAGATAAATTGAGACAAAATATCATAACATCTATCATATATACACTATGTGTATTAAGTACAGTTATTATATCTTTTATTGTTTATATGGACATTTATAATTCATTTTCGTTTGAGTTTATATTAAGTTATGTATTCTTCATTATTCTAGCATCTTTATATTTGACCATTACATTTATCATCAACATCAAAAACATAAAATGGTGTGATCCAAGAAAGAGGGTATAGCTTGGCTTTTTGATATCGATTATTGGTACAATATAGCTGTTCTTATGGTTTCAGTATCCTTTATATTGCATGGTGTAAATGATTATATCGTAGGAAAGCACAAAGCGCGAGGAACTGTTATTATACTATTGAGTGTTCTTTTTACTCTATATAATTTACTAAGAATCTTTTTTTATGATGAAAATAAGAATCTTACACTTGCAAGGAACGAGGAGTTTTTATGTTTAAGAAAATAGTAAAATGTTATGATTACAAATTTATTGTAGCCTTAATTGTTCTAAGCCTTATCGGTTTAGTCATGGTTTACAGTGCTAGTATGGTAACGGCTGTTAGTCGTTACGGTGTTGAAGGGGATTATTTTTATCAAAAGCAAAAACTTGCCCTCATAGCAGGCTTCTTCTTTTTCTGTATTTCTGCTTTTATTCCCTATAAAATTTATCGAGAAAAAAAGTGTTAAAAATCTTATTAGTAACAGTAATTACGCTTCTTGCTTTGGTCCTTATTTTTGGACATACCGCCGGGAATGCACAAAGTTGGCTTATACTGGGACCGATTAGAATACAACCGCTAGAATTTACGAAACTAACAATTATTGTATACCTATCGGCGGTTTTTGCGAATAAACAAGAGTATATAAACGATTTAAAGCGCGCTATTATTCCACCTATTCTTATTGTCTTGTTTATTTGTTTCTTAATTGCTTTACAACCGGATTACGGTGGAATCCTACTTATTTTAGGCACAGTCTTAGCCATTGTTTTATGTTCAGGTATTTCGATAAAATCAATGCTAAAGATTGCCTTATTAGGAGTAGTAGGCATTATTATTATGTTAGTTGTTTTATTGTTAACAGGACATATTGATACCGTGTTTTCTCCTGTTCGTTTAGCTCGTTTTACTGGTTATCTACATCCTTTTGAAAATCAACAAGGAGATGGGTACCAATTGGTTAACTCCTACCTAGCTATAGGAACTGGGGGACTATCAGGTGAAGGGTTAGGACAAGGCATTCAAAAGGCTGGTTATCTACCTGAGTCTCATACAGATTTTATTATGGCAGTTATTGCTGAAGAATTAGGTTTTTGGGGAGTGCTGCTTGTATTAGGGTTGCTATTTTTAATTATTTTACAAGGCTTAAAAATTGCTAAAAGATGCAACGATCCTTTTGGTGCTTTATTAGCTATCGGTATTTCCGTTATGATTGGCATTCAAGCATTTGTTAACCTAGGAGCAGTAACGGGAATTCTTCCTATCACAGGTGTAACGTTACCTTTTGTAAGTTATGGTGGTTCTTCTCTTACATTGCTTATGTTTGCTGTAGGAGTACTAGCAAATATATCCATGTTCAATAAATTTGAAAAGAAATACAAACACAAAGTAACAGATCCAAGGGAACTGAAAAGTGTCTAATGATTTACATGAATGACATTTCTATGAAAATTATTGAGCATAAAATAAAAGACACTGGTTAAGAGCCAGTGTCTTTTGTTTATGGAAGGAGGTTAAGTTTGTAGTATTGCTAAAGGAATACAAAGATCTATTAGAAATCCACTTATGTACAATTCATATACTTTCCTAAAAATCTTTAGGTAGAAGATAAAAATTATTCCCTTCGAAAAAATTGCAAGGCGCTATAAACGATCCATAGAAAACAGGCCACCATAACTTGTTTTTCTATGCAAAGAATAATTGTCCATAGTATCACTAAAGTTAAAATAGGAATAGATAACTTTCTTATCATTCACACCTTTCCTTTCTTCATTATTCTCCTATCTACATTCAGGAAAACGTAGTGAATTGCCTTTTTTGTGCAAAAAAAAGACGCCTATTATGGCGCCTATATCCAACGAAATAGTTTGGAAAAGGGGAAAGATGTTAACTCCAAGAATTAATATGATCTTATTTGGTCCTTACTCTTTTTGAAAGAAAAAACAGTTGACATACAGAATGAGTTAACATAAAACGACTTTCCGGAAGACATGAAAAAGGAACCCTCTTGGCGTAGAGGGGGTTCCTTGAGGGTAAAGTTTCTGTATTATGCAGCTTTTTATACATCCTTGATTTATCAACGTTTCCTCTCGGGCTGAGTGACAAATAGATGAATAAAAGTGCACCTTTTATTCATATGCTCGTTCCTATAGAAACAGTCTTTTTGAATGATTACAGATGAGGAAATAACCCGTGAACACCTTCTGCAATCATTTGTATAGCCATCACTGCCAGTATTAATCCCATTAACCTTGAGATAACATTTAAACCATTCTGTCCGAGCTTGTTGATAATAGATGTAGAATAATAGAAAAGGATAAAAGTAACTCCTAATATAAGGGTGTAACTAATGAGTACACTCCCTAGAGTTGCTATCAAATAAGAACTGTGAGACATGACTGTCGCAATTGTTCCAGGTCCAGCCATAATCGGCAGGGCAAGAGGAGTAATGGAAATATCATTTTGGGAAGCTGCAGCTTTTTGTTCATGCGAATGAGGACTTTGTGCATTAGAAGGTTTAGCATGAAGCAAGCTATAGGCGATGCCAAAGATTAAGATTCCTCCTGCTACACGAAAAGCGTGTATGGTGATCCCAAAGGCGGAAAAGATAAAACTTCCTAAAAGTAAAAATAGGGTAAGAATAATAAAAGAGATAAAGACAGCCTTCCTTGCACTATGACGTCTCTCTTGAATAGAATAATCATTCGTAAGAGTAATGAAAATAGGTATGTTTCCGAGTGGATTCATAACAGCAAAAAATGAGATAGTAAGTTTAAGAATTAAAGCTAACACTGTAAAAACTCCTTTCATCTTAATAGTACATACCCATTTAGCTTACTTTGTTAACCTATCCACCTATATTTTCACTTTTTAATTAAGAAAAGGACCCTGTAAGGTCCTTCTAGTACTTACTTAGTAGACTAATGCAGCATTTAATTTAAGTGAATGTCTTAAAATTATGTAGATTAATTAGTCAATTATCAAAACAAGTTTACCATTTCCTATACCTTTTTCTAGTTGTTCAAAGCCCTGCGATACTTGCTGGAGTGGCAAAGTTGTACCAATGATCGGACGAAGTGCACCACTTGTTAGCATGCCAATTACACCATGAATACTTTGTTCATATTCATCCTTTGGTGCATTCCAAAGAGCTGTTGCTAAAATATCACATTCCTTTTGCATTGCAAGACGTGGGTTTATGTCTATTGAACCACGGTTTCCAACAATTACAATTTTACCGAATGGTGCAATCAGCTTTAAATCTGTTTCTAAATTCCTATTTGCTAAAAACTCAATAATTACATCAGGTCCATTGCCATCCATTAAGGCTAACACATCTTCAATCGTTGTTTCAGTCACATGATCAGTGACAAAATCTGCACCAGCTTGCTGAACCATTTTTTTACCCTCGGGCTTGCTTGCTGTTCCAATCACTTTAGCACCATGAGATTTCGCCATTTGTACAACCTGTAATCCCACTCCACCACTGGCTCCATGAATAAGCACGGTTTGACCGGGCTTCAGGCAGGCACGTTGAAATAGCGCACGATAGGCGGTTAATGCAGGTACCCCTAATGCCGCACCTTGTTCAAAAGATACATGGGATGGTAATGGATGAACCAACGTTGCATCACATACTACTTTTTGTGCAAAGGTGCCTGTACTTTTACTTCCCATTAAAGACGCAATAAATACACGATCACCGACATGAACATTTGTAACTTCTTCTCCAATCGCCTCCACAACCCCTGCACCGTCTAATCCTGGAGTATAAGGCAACTGAGGTATACTAAACGCATATGTACCTGATAATGTGTAAGTATCACTTGGATTGACGCCTGCAGCGTACAAACGAACACATACTTCGCCCTTTTCTGCTACTACATCTTTAACGTCCGTAAATACTAATTTCTCAGGTCCACCAAATTGTGTGACTTGAATTGATTTCATGTTCCAAACCTCCTTGTTAATTATTATATATGGAAAGGTTTGAATTTACAGTAATATCAAGGTTTGAATTACTAGTTTTCATAAATTTGGACATTTTGAAACAAAATCAAATACACTGTCTGTAAAGGTATATGTTTACGAAATTTTCTCTTATATAGAAAACCTGTCATTTTCATCGTTCGATTAAGTTTGAAAATAAATTACGAACGTCTTCTAAAAACTATATACTTTTACGAACGTTTCTGATAGGAAAATAGATTAAGCTAGTGGTTTGCCGTCGTTAAACATGACTGTCAAAACCTATATTCTTAAAAGTTAGTTTGTAGATCTCCTTCAACAAATAAATAAAACAGTTTTTGTGCTCACTTTAGGGTTTATAAGTAGGAAATAACAATCAGAATAACAAGAGGATTATCAATACATGGGGTAAATATATTCATTATTTCACTTTATCTATCAATCTCGTATAAACAACGTCAAAAAGGATAATAATATTTAAAAAGGAAAGAAGATAAAGGGGTTGATTTTTAATGAAAAATAATGTACTTAACGAAATTGATCCAAGTTTACGTGATGAAATGCTGGCTGAATTGTTTTTGGATCAAACGATGAACGACTTCAAAAGAAGTAAGATCCTTAAGGAAATAGACCAGTCTTTAAAGAATAAAGATAAACAAGCTTTTTTACGTTTAACAGAGGAACTTAAATCCCTATCTTAATAAAAACGATGTAATATAGAAGAAATTCATTAAAAAGAAGCCTTCTTTTTTAAAGACTGAGGCTTCTTTTTATTTCACATTTATATATATCTTTTTATAATAAATTAAACTTATAATGAGAGAACTTATTGGTTCCAGTAGGAAAATGCTCGGAAGTCTCATATCAAAAATTAATTACTAATTACTTAATACTTGAATAGATGCAGTAAATCCATTCTTTTCTGAAAAAGATAAATTAACTTGTAGATGATTTGCGACGAACTGGTGATAGTCCTGTAAATATACTGCAACAGCATCAATGATGTCTTGTTCATGCAATCGCGCTGTACGTTCTAATGCTAAGGTAGAAGCAGTAATCCCGAGGGAAGGATGAAGCTCCAAATCTACTTCTACCTGTTCAGGTTCAATTCTTTCTTCTAGAGCAATATAAATACAAATGCTATCCACAATATCTTGTTCGTTAAATAGTACTTCCATTCTAAATTTCTCCTTAATATCTTCTTCTTGTAAAGATGTTTTTAATTACCCAAATGATGACTAAAATCACAAGTATATCTACAAGAATTCCTAAAAAAGAAAATCCATTTGAAGGATTATTTCCATATGCACCGTTATAATTCCCACCAAATGGATGAAGCATATGCCCTAAAAACGCACCTGTTCCAAAAGCTGCAGCATGAGTCAGTATACTTTTTGCTCGTGAAGGCGGGGTCTGGTTATATGTCGTGTGAGACCTAGCATATGATGGTGTTCTTGTAACGTTGCTTGACGGAGACTTATATCCAGAATGATAAGTGCCACTTGAATAAGTGCCCCTACCTGAATGAGAACTGAACGAAGAACTGTGACTGAAAGAACTATGACCACTAAATCCTTTTGCCTGAGCAACATTCGGTAAAGCTATTGCAAATATTAATACAAATATTAAGGTCAATTTTTTCATTACAATTACTCCTGTCTTTATTAATCTAATATAGCTAATTTATAATAAAGTTTCTTTCTTAGAGAGCTTATGTAGCTGTTACTATACCACTAAATTTATAAATTTCTACTATTTTCATCTATTTTTAATGTGATTTTAAGATGAATTTTAGAGTGACTATCATGGTTGGAAAAAGTAAAAGGGATTTCAATATCTAATTGATATGTGAAATTAACATAAAAAACGGTGATATAATTTATAAAAATTAGAAAAGAAAGAAAAAGACGAAGAATAAATGTAGAGTATATTCGATTATCCAACGGTTCACAAATGGGTAGTATGGAGGGAGAAAAGTGAAAATAGTAGACCTACCAATTGAATTTGAATTTAATGGACAAAAAAACCACATTTATCCTAGCCTAATTATATTGAATAATGAACTAACCTTAGTCGATACAGGGTATACAGGTTTTTTAACTTTAATTAGTAAAGAAATCTCAAAAAAAGGATATGAAATAAAGGAGTTAAAGAATATAATTATTACTCATTATGATGATGACCATATAGGTTCCTTATATGACTTCAAAGAAAAGTATCCTTGGATCAATATTATTGCTAGTGAAATCGAATCAAAATACATCAGTGGTGCAATGAAGTCAGAAAGGTTGATTCAAGCCGAAAAAATGCTCAAAACTATGTCAAATGAAAAAATTGAATTTGGTAAATGGTTTATACAGCAATTAAAGACTTTAAATCATGTTTCTATTGATGAAAAGGTACTTGATGGCGATATGATTTTAGATAACAATTGTAGAGTAGTAGCAACACCAGGGCATACTTCCGGACATATTTCATTATATTTTCCAAGTTTAAAGAGTGTAATTACGGGTGATGCAGCTGTTAATGAGAATCATGAATTGGCTATCGCTAATCTATACTTTTGTTTAAATATTAAGGAAGCAGAACAGTCTTTAAGAAAGATTAAAAATCTTAAAGCAGAAACTTATTATTGTTATCACGGTGGAAAATTAACTTTATAGTTGGAGACTAAAAGAAAATAGGCCTAATTATCAGGATCTATTCTATCCTTTTGATTTGTATTAAATTATTAACGACGTTTTCATAAGTCTTAATCGGTACCCATAATCAAACTTATGGTAACTAAACTCAGAAAGAAACCTGTATCTAAGGAGATACAGGTTTTTTCATACTGTTTAAGCATTTATTTTAGATTCATTCGTATTTAAGAACCTCAACTGGATTCATTTTTGATGCTCTAAATGCTGGAATAAATGAGGCTACTACTCCTAAAATTCCACTCAGAACAATTATTACTATAATTTGATACATATTAAATTCAAATAGTTGAAGACTTGGTTTTTTGAATTCTTCTTTAATAACAAAATTAGCTAATTTACCTACAATAAATGATAGCCATCTTATCAAAAAGATAAGTGACCTAGAATTGTATATACATAGTATAGTCATAGATTATTGAGCATTTATTCAACTTACCTTAAAAATAGTTGTGAATTTAAAAGCTATGTAATTATGTAACCATAAGGTTTTCTCACTAATGTAATTGAACTTATACAGGAACAAATGGTACACATGGTATTAAAGGTAGTAAAGCCCCAGATGGTAATAATGCACCTGAGTTGGAAGTGTGGGTGCTTGATATGATTGGACGTCCTGCTTTTGATTTAAGAGGTCAAGATGGGACTACTGGCGGTGCCGGACAAGATGGGGGAAATGGTGGCCAAGGAGGGAAAGGAAAGCCTGCTCAATTGGACTGGTCAGGATTCTGTAAGGCAGGAGCAGGTGCTGGAGGTAACGGAGGGCATGGAGGAAAGCTTTCAATTTATGCTCCACAAGCAGTTATTAACAAATACCTTAAGAGTTTTTATATTACGGTCGATGGAGGACGCTGAGGAAGTGGAGGTCAGCCTGGCTATCCAGGTACAGGAGGTGCTGGGTGTCCAGTTGGAGATTCCGTTAAGGCAAACTTTGGTGCAGTTTGTGGTCCTGGATCGAGAACTGCGGGATTAAAGGGACCTGATGGTTCTTATGCTGGTCAAGGTTCTAGTGGATACAGTGGAGGAAAATTTGCAGAACCAATCGGTATGTACGTTATCGACCCAGATGATATTGGTATTAAACTATTAGAGCCAGCTATTTTTGAAGCAGTGCCAGCTTATGCTTTTGCAGGTGATAGCATAACCTTAAAAGGTAAACGCTTTACAAAATCAGATACCGTGTTAATAGATGGTTCTCCTGTGCAAACAAATGCTTTTAGTGACACTGCTCTGCAGTTTGCAGTACCTTCTTTAAAGGGTGGCCAGCATACAATTCAGGTAAAACAGCTAGATGGAACTTTATCTAACAAGGCTTCTCTATATATTAAACCTAAAATCGACTCTGCTCTGCAGGATAACCAAATCACTACACGTGTGAGCCCAGGAAAGAAAATAAACTTAATAGGTAGTGGATTTTCAGAAAGTACAATTGTCCGAATAAATGATGTTAACCTTAGAAACGTCCTAAATCCTTTTACTGATATTGATTTAACTGAGCTACATCGTAAGCACTTTCTCGATGGTAGTAAAACTCTACTAGAGAAAGTAGCAACTACCTTCCCTAACGCTAAGGTAATTGTAACCGGATACTACCCACCTGTTTCTGAACATAGTGATTTAAGTGCTGTAGAAATTTTATTAGTTGCTTTGGGAATAGTAGTTTAAGGAATACCTGGTGGCATTGGTGCTGGCTTTTTGACCAATCATCACCTTCAAATCATACATGCAAGAAGTATGCAGCTGGCCAATGAGTCAAAAGTGTTTCTCCAACAGGCTGTAGATGAAACAAATGCTAACTTAACTAGGGAAAAACGCTTTTTCTTTGCTGATCCAAATATAGCTGCGGAACATTCTGCACTTACTGATGACCCATACGTATTTGGCATTAATTTAGATATGTCACCACAAGATTTTATCGCAACAGAAAGGCTGATCTCCTGCACAAAAGCCAGATGTACAGGAGTTGATTTTGAAATTTGCAAACGAGCTTCAATTGGCCATCCCAATAAAAAAGGCGCCATCGCTTATGCAGAAGCAATCTATCCATTTTTATAATAAGCTATTTTCATAAAGGGTCGATTTTTTTATGAACGGTGAGAATAAAGAATAAAAAGATATCCCCAAGTATAGATGTGGTAGCAGAAAGAGAAGGTTCAACCCTTCTCTTTTTTTAAGTTTATTTTATTGGGGTAAATCGGTACGATTTACTAGACTCCCACTGATCCTTAGTACATTCTACTTTATATGTTGGGGCACCTTTAGATTTCTCGTACACTTCATGCGAAAGGTAGCCCACTAAACCAACCCCATGTATAAAAAATGTACATATATTTTAATATATGATTATCTCGTTTCTAACAAAGCTAACCTTGCCTTTTTGGTTAGCTAGTTTTAAAATCTTAAATAATTCCTGTAATATATCCCATTTTCAATCTCAATCCCATATCTAAGTCTGGTTTGTCTTTTGTAAAGCTCATCGGACAAATAGTTAAATTCCTCTTCTGTGATATTCTCATTTATTAAATCTTCAAACAATTTATCTAGATGTTGAGTTACTTCTTGAAGTTCTCGTTCTTTCAACAGAATTCACCTTTCAAATGTTATTTTATTCTCTTTCCTTTTCTATTTTCCAAAATATTCTCTAATTCGTCTATACGTCCTTTATACTGTATTTTTGTTCCTAGAATTCCTTCTTTTTTCACCTTTTGTGCATACTCAGGTAAAACAACTTAGTTAGTCAATTAGTTAGATGTTTAATAAAATCATTACAAAAATATTTGGGGTTCAGAGAAAAAAGTTCTTTTTTAAGATGAGTTATAGAATGATAAATATTAGAAAAGAGGTGACCTGTTAATCTTTGGCGAATTAAGAAAAGGAAACAAATAGAGAAGGAGGACTTAATAGTGAAAGAATTAGTCATTAATGATGTTGTATTTGATGTAAAATATCTTACTACGTCTACAGTCAGCAAAGAAGAAGTGGGACTTGAAAAAAGAATTATTAATAATGGAAAAATGACTAAGAGGAGAGATCAAATTAAGTTTTCATTTTCTGTTTTAGGTAAACAAGATTATCAATTATACGATTCCTTTTTTGAGAATACTCATTATACTGTCATAATTCCTGAAACAAGTGAAAGATTTATAGCTCATAGTGTTTCGCATAGTACATTTTATCAAGGAGCTGAAGTAGCAGATGACACAGAAGTGGTATTTAAAGTTACAATTACCAAATAAAGGAATATCCTGTGTTTAAGCTCACGCTGTAACTTTTTTAGAGGACTTGCTTAAGAATATCATCGAGTTTGATTGAGTTCTATTTATAAGAAGCACCTGTACGCCTATAATGTTTTTAAAAGGGGAGATCTTAGTGAATACGTGTAGTGGTTTTGCAATAATTTGTTTAAATGATAAAGATGAATTATTAATGGTCTCCCAAGAAAAACCCAACATGCCCAAGCGTTGGTCTGTTCCTTCTGGTGCTATCGAAGGATATGAAAGGCTCGAAGATTGTTGTATTCGAGAAGTATGGCATCAAACCGGTTATCAAGTAGAGATAGTAAAAAAAATACACGAGAATAGGTCTACTACCTATAATGTTGATGTTCACATGACCTATTTTGAAGTTAAAATATTAGCTGGAGAAAAGAAAGTCCCGATTGTAGACTCATATTTCTGGCAACCTATATCTAAAATTAATCATTTAAACCTATTATTTGAAGATGAGCGTGAAGTCGTACTAAATTATATAAAAAAGAAAAAGCAATTCACTTAATCTTGCTCAAGGATATTATTTTACCCCACAGGTGCATGGAGGTCCGTTGTATTTTGAAAAAACTATAAACATATATAGAGGGGAGAATAAATAATTGGTTAATACAACTCTTAATTTAATAAAAATTGTCATGCATACTACTATGAGAAATAACTTAGTCTTTATGAATCATTACCTTAATTCAAGGGAAATTTTGTTATCAAGATCTAAGAAACCATAAAATAAATTATCTATCTCTTCCAAGATAATTTATCTAGTTAATAAAAAAAGCTACTGCCCTAAACAGTAGCTTTTCCAATTCCCTTAAGGAAATTGGAGAATTAGCATCATCATACCTACTAGCTCCTCAAGTAGTACGCTCTATACAGAAAATCTTATTTAATAGAGTTTATTATTAGTTGTACTAATTGTTATTTATTTCAATCTATTTATGATTTCACTTTTAATTTCTTCTATATCAGCCCTTAAAGTATATTACCCCCCTATATCGTATTCATTTCTTACAAGTCCATTATGATTATGGTAACTATAAGTAAAGATGTTCTTTAGCCTGCTGAAGATTAAGAAAAGAATAATTTAGAAAAAAATACAATACTTAAGATAAATACATGTAATTAGGAGGCATCAATGGTTAAGCGTAATATAAGGTTGTCAAGTCCTGAAATTGGAGGGTTATGGGGAGTTTATATTCAAGAAACAATGTCTACTTGTTTGTTAAAGTATTTTCTTCCTCACTTATAAGATGAAGAAATAAAGCCTATTTTGCAAAAATCTTTACATGTCTCTCAAACACATTTAAACCAAATTAAGGACATTTTTTCTGAGGAAAGTATCCCTTTACCCGATGGATTTATGGAAAAGGATATTAATTTATTGGCTCCCCCTCTTTTTTATGATCTTTTTGCTCTGAGTTTTGTCTACTCAATGAATCGCATGTCAATGGTTAACTTAGGGTTTGCTACTTCTACTGTTGCTCGGGCAGATGTACTTGATTTCTTCACTAAAGCCTTAAATCAGGCTACAGAACTCTATGCAGAATCTACAACCTTAATGTTATCTAAAGGTATTTACGATCGACCACCTATGATTACCTATCCTGAGAAAGTCGAATATGTAAAAAAACAATCTTATATAGTAGCAGCCATGGGAAAAAAGAGACCTTTAAATGCAGTCGAACTTACTGAAATATTCTTCAATATAGAGCGTAACTATTTCTCGGTGTTACTCTGTATGGGCTTGTTACAAGTGATTAAAGATAAAGAAATTAAAAATTATATAAAAGATGGAATGGAAATATCAGAAAAACAAATTAATTTCTTTAATGAGCTTTTAGAAAAAGAAGAACTTCTTGGCACGGTTCCTGTTAGTATGGAAGTAACGAATTCAACCGTTTCTCCCATTTCCGACAAACTTATCTTTGCGCTTTTTAATTTTTTGAATTCCATTGATGTGACACTTATTGGACATGCTTTATCTTTATCTATGAGGCTGGATTTAGCTACTTATTATAGTAAAGTAATTGGAGAAATATTAATTTATGCCGAAAAGGGATTTAATATTATGGTCAACCGACAATGGCTAGAACAACCACCTCAAGCGCCAAATAGAAAGGTTTTAAAAGGAGAGTAATCCAATTAATAAAAAATTCTAGTTGGTAATGGTATGTAACACTTTAAAAATTCATAAGAATGCTTCAAAAAGCCCTTGTTGAAAGGGCTTTTTTGTATGCAACAATAAGGAACACTATGTTGATTGAGATGACGTAGGATATTATATTATGCCAGGTGAAAATTAGGCTTATTATAGACAATCCTTTCTTTAGTGTAAAAAAGGTTATTCTTCTTGGAACTAGGTATATAACCCTAAAAATCAAATTAAAGGAAGGGAGAAGATAAAATGAAACATCTAAAGGCTCTTATTATAAAGTTTGTAATGAGTGCTTTGGTATTAGGTATTATACTAACAGGCATTTATAATTATGATTTTAGTAACAGCATGCTGATTAGTTTGGTCCTCACAGTTATCGCTTACGCTCTTGACGATTTGTTAGTATATTGAAATGCTGATGATGATTCAGACTACAAAAAACGAAACACTATCGCTACAATTTTTGATCTTATTTTAATTTTTTTAGTAATCTGGATAATGGGCGCATCCCTTTTTGAAAATAACAGCACTATTATTCAGGACTTTATAGTATCAGCAATTGTTATAACCAGCGGTGAGTGGTTCTTTCATAAGTATCTAGATAAACATGTTCTTAACACTGATAATTATAGAAATACCGATACGACGTATAATAAATAACTTATTAATAGGAGCAGCAACTATCAAAAGTATACAAATTAGTAAAAGAAGCCGTATTATAACAAACGGCTCTTTTTTTAATTCTGAGAGTTGTGATTATGGTAATTAAGAGATCATACTATACACAAAAAAAGACCATCTCTTCCCAGTCAAAAGAGATGGTCTTTTTTCTGTAAGTGGAATTAACAATAGTCATTAGGTGTTGCTGTATTGCACCTTAGTTAGCTTGCTCAGAGCTTCAATAACGATTCCTTAAATTTCCTTTTTTCTACACTAAATCTTATTTAATTATCTAAAAAGACTTATGTTGCAGGAAATTTGAAGAAATATGTTGAATAAATAGTATCGATTTCTAATGTATCATTGTTGAATGTTAAAATCTCATCAATCTAAATTAGGAAAGTTGGGAGGAAGCCTGTGCTAAGACCAGGAATGGATTAGCCTTATACAGGAAGCTTATCAACTAGGTCTTTCAATTGTAGAAATAAAGGAATTTATATACTCAAATCAAAAAGAGCAAATTTCTAAATGATGCAGGATCTTTTTTCTAAAAAAATCATTATCTAAACTTTAAAAGTAGTTTAACTTCTTTTCCCACATATTTATTATGTTATACAAAGCTATAGATGTAATCTCTGCATCTGTAACATGTTCAATCTCATCCGTTTCAAGATTTCTCAATTAAAGTTCTTTAGAATAGCTAAGGGAGAAGTATTATGTAAACTACAAATGGTATGAATAATTTCGCTATCTTCGTACTGTAATAAAGTTTCTAACATCTTTTTAATTTTAATTAGTGTCATCTATCACTGATTCGCCTTCTCACTATATAAAGAAATGTTACCAATTAAACTTTAATCTATTTTAATGTAGGGTATTCTTATAGGTTATTACCTTTAGTAATTTAACAATTTCGAAAATGGATACATTTAATATAAAAGATGGATTTGAAATACATTTTTTGAGGGTAAAAATATAAGGAGTCTTATTTTGTAAAGTTTTTATTACTGAATCCATTTCCTAGCCAAACTATCTAGAGACTTACATTACTAGGGCATGGGAGAATGTTAACACGTTAAATAAAGAACAATTTCAGAACAGTTTTGATGAACTATCTAAATGAGTAGCAGCTAGCAAACATGATCTTAATTAACCCTTTATCATGTTGAAAAAAATAAGTACGACCATGAATATATCCAGATTTAAAAATTCTCTATAAGATCTCCGTTGGTTTTTATCTAAAGACGCATCTAATGTCATGAGTATAAGGAAGACTTTCGGTTTTATACAAAGACTGAAAATGAAAATTGATAATAATTCATTTAGGTATACTAACTAAGGATAAGGATAACGATAACCAATAAAAAAAATAAAGGGTGTATTCAAAATGGAAACTACTTATAATCAGAGAGAGAAAATGACAGATTTTATTAAAGATAACAAACAAAATTTTCAGGATAAACTTTTATCAGAGGCAGTTAACGTAGCTTCTAAGATTAACGACATTTTAGAAACTGGAAATATTAATCTTTTGAAAAATGCTCAAAAGTTATCTCTCTATGTCGTAGAACAAAAAGAAGAACAACTCATTGCATTCGCTCAACAAGAAGGGGTAGCCTGGGCAGAGCATGCCTTAACTCTTGCTTTCAAATTAGAATGGGTACAGGCTATTAGGCGAACGTTATGGCATTTTCTCTATCAATATGATCGAATAAATAACCATTTTAATGGTCGTGAAGAATTTTATGCCTTAGAGAAACGAATTAATGATAGGATCGATCAATTTCTTAACACTTTTCTCATTAGTTATTCCAAGTATAAAGATGAATTAATTGCCTCTCAAAGAGACTTAGTTGAAAATCTATCGGTACCCATTATACCACTTAGCCAATCTGTAGCTGTACTACCGTTAATCGGAATGGTTGACATCAATCGTATCCAAACAATTGAAGAGAAAGTGTTAATGGGCATCTCAGAGATAAAAATTCAGACATTAATTATAGACCTGTCTGGAGTTGCCAACATGGAGATGCATGTTATTGATCATTTTCAGAAAGTACTAACTGGAATTTCAATGATGGGATGTGAAGCTATTCTTACAGGTTTACGTGCTGACCTAGTTAGGACAATGATTCACTCAGGAATCTCCTTTGAGGATAAGGCAGAAGCCAAAGGGACGTTACAGCAAACTTTAAAAGAGTATTTAGAACTGAACCGATTGTAGGAAGAATAAGTAGAGAGGTTTTCTCTACACATAAACATATAGATAAGTTTGGAAAATTAGAATTATATTTGAAAAAGTAAATAAAGGGGATTATCTATCGGTAATCATTACTAAGATAACCCTAGAGTTATAACTCTAGGGTTGTTTTGCTATATTACCTATAATACGTTTTATGTTAACTAAAAGCTTATAAGGTATACAGTTATAAAACAGAAAAAAGCTGCCATCGATGAAGAGGCAGTTCTTCTGTTCTTGTTTAATGGTTGCTTTTTATTAAATATAACGATGCTTTTTTGATAAAACGAGAGCAGAGATACCAATCAGTACCACACCCATGATGGCCGGAGTAGCGTGGCTAACTACTGAATACAGCTGACCACCAATGATAGGTCCACTAAATCGGGCTAGAGATTGAATACTTTGAGCTCCCCCTAGTATATGACCTTGCTCACTGTCACTAACAGATTTTGAAAGCATGCCATTAAATGATGGCCCAAAGACTGAATCACCCAATCCGAAGAAAACCATCCCAACAATAAAGACTAAATAAAAAGCTGTAAGGGTTGAAATCAAAATAAGGATAAAACCAATAATTTGACTTATCATGCTTAAAAGAGCAATTTTTTTATCTGTCAAAAATTTGAGTAGCCGTGGCATAATGATTGCTTGAGAAAAGATATCCAGTACACCTATTATAGAAAATGTCAGACCAATAAATATAGGTTGCCATGCAAAGGTATCTATTGAAAACTGAGAGAAGATAGCTTGTAATGATCCGTTAGGGATCCAAATTAGGAACCCAGCAATTAGCAGCCATTTAACAGATTTAAAGGAAAAAACCTTGGATAATTGTATAAATGGATTAAGATGTCTAACAGAGATACTACAAGAGCGTTTAGACTTCTTAAGACTCTCAGGCATTAAAAAATAGCCATATATGGCATTAAACAATGTGATAACCGTACCAGCATACATAGGAACACTGTTTCCGAAAGTCCCAAGTGCACCTCCAATTATAGGGCCCAGAGCAGTGCCAACCCCAACAACAGCACTAATCCAACCAAAGTACTTAGTGCGTTCATTTGAAGGGGTGATATCTGCAAAGTAAGCAAAAATTGCTGAAATTTCGCCACCTGTCAAACCTTCAATGATACGACCAAGGAAGAGAATCCAAAGTGCACCTCCAAGTCCAAAGATAAAATAACCAAGGGCAGAGCCGATTAGACTAATAATTAATACTGGACGACGACCATATCTATCGCTTAACGCACCTAAGACTGGTGCAGCCAAAAAGACAGAAAGAGCGTATATAGACGTAAGTAATGTTACTGCAGTAGCCTGACTGCTGGGATTACTAGTATAAGTCTTTACTAAAAAAGGTAAAACGGGGCTAACTATAGTTAATCCAAGACCAGTTAAGAAGACAGTGATAAGCCCAAACGTTAGGGCATGTTTATTTATTGAAGTATCCATGATAGTTCTCCTTTAAAGTTATTGTTTCTCAGGAAACAAATATAAGTTTATCCCTTTATTGTTTCCTAGTCAACAATAAAACAACATAAAAAAACACCACTTACTCAGTGATATTTTTCAGATGATGTCTATATCTACCAATGAAACGAAAAATAGTGTCAAATTCTTCATTGGTCATGTGCTTAAATACTTCTTTATCACGTTCAAGAAAAGATTGGTGTAATTTTTGATGGATATCATTTATTTTTTGTCCATTAGTTGTTAATCGAAAATATATTTCCTTTTTATTTTCAACACTTTGATAACTCTCAATAATATTTTTAGCTATCAGCTTCTTGGTAAGCTTGCTGATAGCACCTCGAGTCATGTAGCTTGCAGCTGCAAGTCTTGTTACATTTGCATTTGGGATTAGAGCAATATTTTCGATTAATTCTATTTCACTCAATTTATAGTCCTTTAAAGCCAATTCTACTTCCGGTTTATTACGCCAGATTATCTCATTACACAAATCCATAAGTTCACTCATTAACTGCTGTCTTTTATCCATACTAACTCCTCCCTAATTTGTATACAGTATAACGAGTTTTTGTTTCTTTCACAACAAAACGACCAAAGCACTATAAGGTTTATTAAGAATACGTAATCAACGTTATTATCAATGAGAAGTAAATATATAAACTATGTTATAAAAATATAAGTTTTATTTTACACTCTATATGACGACAAATCTTTCTACAGAGGGTAAAAATGAAAAAAGCATGCATTTATACTAGGATCCAGGCTACTTTAAAATGAAGTTTGATTATATTTAGATGTACCTTATCGAACTGCTGCCCCTTTAGTTCAATAAGGTATTTAATTTAATTAAAAAACTAACTTTTCATCAATTACTTATTATCAGCAAGTTGTGTTGAAATTTGCCAGGTAACACCGAATTTATCTGTTACTTGTCCATATGATGGGCTCCAGAAAGTTTCTTGAAGGGGCATTCCTACTTGACCATCTTCTTTGAGTTTTTCGAACACTTCTTTCGATTTTTCTATACTGTCTATGCTGATGGCTACCGTCACTTGTGATCCAATTTGGTATGGTTGACCTGGAAATGTATCAGAAAGCATTAAATCCGTATCACCAACTTTTAAATGCGCATTCATTACACGATCTATTGCTTCTATAGGAGTAGGGAATTCTGGATTTCCGGGCATTTCTCCGAAAGTTTGAACTCCAATAACTTTTGCATCCAATGCCTGCTCATAAAATTTAACAGCTTCTTGTCCATTACCGTTCATCACTAAATAAGGATAAATTCCTAAGACCATGAAAAACACCTCTTTTAAAATTTTATTTAGATTTCAATAAATCATAGCTAACTAAAGAATAGAACGCATGTTCTTTTTTGCATAACACTTGCTACGTATCTATACAACAAATTTATTGGATTATCCTGCACAGTTAGTTTGATAAAAAAATTGTGGAAGAAAAATATGTAACATTATATTTATTTTAGTGTTGTTGTCACATTGATTTATTGAGGATACAATACATAACCTAGGATTAAGGCTGTCCCATGTATATAGTACAAAAAGGTAGGTACACCCATTTAGATGTTAAGAAAGCTAATGGAAAATAGTCTATTTAATCCATAAAATAAATCTTATTATACGCATAAAAAATAATTAGTTTTCTTATACGTTACGTCATGAACGTAGGCTATAGAATAAGAAAAGGGATAAACCATACCAGAATTTATAAGAGGAAATTTCAACCTAATTAATTCAAATAATAATTGTTAATGAAAGTGTGATACATTGTATAAGAGACAAGAAATGAAAGGAGTTTTTTTAATGAGTAATCATAAAGCACAAAGTGAATTGCCACCAAAAACATGTACAATCGATCGACTTGTAACGATGCCCGATGATGTAAATAAAGTAATCAATGGCAGCAAAACAGCAACTCGCCGAAATGGAAGATATGCTGATGTAGGAGAGATAATGATCTTAGGGGATAAGAAATTCATAGTGGAACGAGTTTATTCTCAATCACTAGGTGAATTAACAGATGAAAATGCTCGCCAGGAAGGCTATGATACAGTAGAGGAATATAAGCAATCTATTTTATCTTATCATCCGGGGATGCCTTGGCTTCCGCAAATGAGGGTATGGGTGCATGAGTTCAGATCAGTTAATGATTGATAGGTAAAAGAAATGGATTTGTTGTACCGTATATTAGTATATATTCATGTTTCTAGTGTCATTTTATCTATTGGTCCTTTCTTTATTCTCTTGCCACTCGTAAAAAAACTACATAGTGCAAGAGAACAAGAAACGAATGCCTATTTGAGTACATTTCAATCTGTCGTTAGGCTCGCAAAACATACAGGCCATGTTCTTGTTATAACAGGGATACTCCTTGTTATGTGTGGTCCATGGACGTGGACTACTCCATGGATTATAATGACCCTGATTTTCCTCTTTTGCTCCTTGTTCTTTCTGGCGCGTGCGTTTTCACCAACACTTCGAAAGTATAAGGAGGAAGGGCAAAATAAAAAAGAACTGGCAACTAAGCTAAAGCAATCTATTTGGATTTACATTATTCTATTAATGACTATGCTTTGGTTTATGGTAGGTAAGCCGACTTTTTGGTGACGTTCATCCAATTGTCATCACTAGAAGTAAATAGTCAAACTGATTATTTTTATGAATAATTCATATTTCACTTAACATAACTAGGATTATCAGCACTAACAAATAAAGGACACTTTCTTTTAAAAGAAAATGTCCTTTATACGAGTTCTTAGCTCTAATTTTATTATACTATATCTTCAACTGGACACGTATTATATATTTTTTTGAGCAAACTACTCTAGACGCCGTGAGGCACCTGGTGCTTTTCTTATTCGAGTTTTGCACAAAAAACTTCCTTAACGCATTGGGGAAGTTTTTCTGTTTTTAAGCTATATCTTCTATATATCTTTAGTCAACATAATACAGCTTTCCGGAAGACATACAAAAAGAGAACCCTTGTGGGAGTAAGGGTTCTTAAGCAGAAAAATATATGGGTTATGCAGCTTTTTATACATCCTTGATTTCACAAGGTTTCTCTAGTAGACGGAGGTAAGAGACATGTATAAAAAGCGCATGTTTTATACATAGGCGTGCCTGTCTAGATATATTGAATTCACCAATAATCGCATATAATTTAAATTAGAATGCAGGAAAGAAGCAAATTATCCCTTTTAAGTTGTTTCTCGATTATTAATACGTGTTTGAGTGTTTAATTCCATAGGTTTCTTAATAAGACGATAACCTATTTTAATTTATGTAATTCAACTAGCAGATCGTCCACGAATTGACTAATTCTTAAAGTTTTTGGATTAGTAAACCCTTCTTCTAAACCTACTTTAATTAAAGACTTTCTCGCTTTTTCAATCTCCAAAGATAAAGCTCTTTTTAAAATACCTTTATGAGTTTCCATACTTATAATCACCCAATTATTTTTAATAAACACAAAAAAAGGTTAACCATTTAATGATTACCCTTCTTTTTAGCATAGAGAGTTCTTATTAGTGTTTATATTTTAAAACAATTATAAAGAAATATACAGTTGGATTTAAGTTTGCCCCTAAAGAAGCAGTTATGGACGATGTTATAGGGTGAGCTAGCTTCAAAACTTCGTTACTTTTTCTTGTTCTACTAAAGAGTTCTGAGTAGTTAGGAAAATAATGGTTTTAACTTTCGGTTAAAAATTCTTTACTGAACGTTCTTAAATTGATATACTCAGTACAAGTTAGATCTAACTGTTCATTACCAAAATAAGAATGATTATTCTTAAATTACCTAAAGAGTTTATTGAGGGGAAATGAATAGTATAAAATTGTTGCACTCTAAGTGTATAAATGATTCTAAATCCTTTCTCAGACATACGAGATAATACGTTCTAAGGTGTGAGTACATGGCTAGAAACAAAGAATTTGATGAAAAAGAAGCATTAAGGAGAGCAATGGAGCTTTTCTGGCGACAGGGGTATGAAAAAACATCCATGCAAGATTTGGTGAACTATATGGGCGTTCATCGTAGAAGTATCTATGATACGTTCGGTGATAAACATACTTTATTTATTCGAGCCCTAAGTCACTATGTAGAAGTAATGGATGTAAGATTTAAAAGTAACATAACACCAGAATTAACGGTTAAGCAGGCAATACGAAAAGTATTTGAAATGGTTATTTATCCAACCGATAAACAGCCAAAAGGGTGTTTAACAGTAAACACAGCAGTTGAATTATCGTTACTTGATCAAGAAGTAGCTGAAAAAATTACAGAGACGTTTATAAAGACCGAAACCTTATTATTTGATTTACTGAAACATGGTCAAGAACAAGGAGAGATTCCTGAGCACTATGATATCAAAGGGCTCTCTAAATTCATTCATAATTCCCTTGTAGGAATACGAGTATTAGCAAAAACAACAAATGATAAAAAAGAATTAGAAACCATTATTGATATGAATTTGTCAGCACTGGGATGAATTATATCTTGTTGTTTAAATAAATGAATTAACACCAATCTAAATATATTTTTAAGGAGAGAAAGAATATGAAGTACACAGTTATTACAGGAGCAAGTTCAGGTATAGGATATGAAACAGCATTAGAATTTGCTGCTCGTGGCAAAAACTTAATTATTGTAGCTAGAAGATTAGAGAAATTAGAAGGGCTTAAATCAGTCATTCATAATATAAATCCTGATTTAGATGTTGTTGTTCATACAAGTGATCTATCGGTAACAGATCAGGCTTACACTCTGTATAACAGTTTAAAACAGTATCAAATTGAGACGTGGATTAATAATGCCGGTCTTGGTGAATCTTCTTCTGTGACAGATCAGAATTTAGAAAAAGTAGAATCCATGCTACGTCTTAACATAGAGTCATTGGCAATCCTTTCTACACTATTTGTGCGAGATTATTCTTATGTAGAGGGAACTCAATTAATTAATGTATCCTCCGCACTTGGATATGCAACTTATATTGGTGGTATCACCTATTCTGCATCTAAATATTTTGTTAGTGCATTTACAGAAGGTCTTGCAAAAGAACTAGAGCTTAAAAGTGCAAAAATGAAGGCGAAAGTTTTAGCACCAGCAGTGACAGAAACAGAATTTGAGAAAACTGCACAGGATGTAGAAGAATTTGATTACAAAAACTTTATGCCTATGTATCACACAGCTAAACAAATGGCTGGTTTTATGATGGAACTTTATGATAACGATAAAGTCGTAGGTATCGTAGATGAAAGCTACAATTTCAATTTAAGAGATCAAATCTATCCAATACTAGGTGTTTGATGCATCAACAAAGTCGTTTTAAAAAATTTAATCATTTAAGAATGAACGTTCTAAAAAACATTAGTATCAAATAGACAAAAAGGTAATTTTGTAAGTATTTAAGGTTTAGGTGGTGGATTGATCCTAAAATAAGGTCCCCTCCACCTAAACAATTGGAATAATATAAGAGCTTTATAAAAAAATTATACTAAAGATAGAAAATGAAATGGACAGTGAAAATAATAAAAACAAGGTAAAGAAACTTAATAAAAGCAACTCAATGGAAGGGTGCTAATGAAAAGAATGAAAACACTTATGAAAGCAGCTCAAATAACAAAATATTCAAAAGATATCCATATCCAAGTCAATGACATTCCAATCCCAGAAATCGATGAAAACCAAGTCTTAGTAAAAGTTAAAGCTGCCGCGGTCAATCCACTCGAAATGTTGATCATCACAGGTAGCGTAAAACTGATTCAGGATTATGAATTCCCACTAACGCTTGGTAATGAACTGACAGGAATTATAGAAAAGGTTGGAAAAAGCGTGACAGAATTTCAAGTAGGAGAGGACATCTACACACGTCTCCCATTAAAAAGAATTGGTGCTTTTGCAGAATATGCCGCAATCGATGCTACCGCCATTGCACCTATGCCAAAAAACTTATCCTATGTGGAAGCTGCTGCTGCACCACTGGCTGGACTCACTGCTTATCAAGGTCTGCACGAAGAACTTGAGGCACAGCCTGGTAAATCTGTTTTTATTCCAGGTGGATCGGGTAGCTTTGGTCAAATGGCTGTCCCACTCGCAAAGGAAATGGGTCTAAATGTCATTGTTAGTGGCAACTCAGAAGCACGCGAACGCACGTTGGAAATGGGGGCAGACCAATATTTAATTTACAAAACAGAAAACTATGTTGACGTGTTGTCGGATGTGGATTATGTAATTGATACGCTGGGTCCTAAAGAATTTGACAACGAATTGAGTATCATCAAACCTGGCGGAAGATTGCTCTCTCTACGTACAGGTCCAAATAAGCTTTTCGGAAAAAAAGGGAATTTCCCATTTTGGAAACAAAAGCTGTTTTCCATTGCTGGTGCAAAGTATGACCACAAAGCCAAGAAACACAATGTGGAATATCATTTTATGTTTGTTCGTTCTGACGGCGCACAACTCAAAAAGGTTACCAAAATCATTGAAGAGAACAACATTGTTCCACCAATTCATCCCGCACTATTTAGCATAGACAATATAAATGAAGCGCTAGAACTTGTGGCAAATGGAAGACCAAGAGGGAAAGTAATTATTAATTTTTAGGACTATACAGGAAGGGAAAACAACGATATGAAATTGGAGAATCGAACTATTTTAGTAACAGGTGGGACATCTGGTATAGGCTTGGCTTTCGCAAAAAGGTTTGTTGAAATGGGGAACACAGTGATTGTCACTAGTAGATCCAAACAAAACATTGACCAAGCAATCAAAGAAAACCCTAATTTAATTGGCATTGCTGCGGATGTCAGTCAAGTAAAGTCGGTTGACCAGTTGGTGCATCAAATCAAACAACAGTATTCAAAACTAGATGTCCTATTTAACTCAGCTGGTATCATGCGCTACTATGATCTATTCGCTGAAGAAGTCACAGGTGGACAACTAACCACAGAAATTGATACGAACCTGAACGGCACGATCTATGTGACAAAAGCATTCCTTCCTCTTCTTGCTAAACAAGAAGAAGCCATGATTGTGAATGTCAGCTCCGTACTAGCAAATATTTCGGTGGCAAGTAGTCCAATTTATTCGGCAACAAAAGCTGGAATACACATGTACACAGATGCGCTACGTGAACAAATTCGAGCCGGAAATGAGAGGATTCATGTCATGGAGCTCTGTCCGCCACTCATTTCTGAAACGAATTTAGAGGATAAAATGTCACGTGACAAGTCAACAAAATTCATTGATTTGCCATTGGACAAGCTTGTTGATGCTGGTATAAAAGGTATGGAAAAAAATAAAATTCGTTTGAATCCAGGTTTCAGCAAAATTATGCGTTTCATGAGCAAGATTGCACCAGATTTTGTGACGCATCAATGGGGAAAAACAATGATGAAAAGGTTGAATAACGAGACTTAGTGTGGATAACAATTGCACCAAGCGATCTGGATAAAAACTGCTGACTCCAATTGCTCTAATCTTACCTTCTCGGTACAACTACTCCATAGCACGCCAAGAGCCATATACATCACCAAATGGCTGATGAATTAAATATAAATCAATATAATCTACTTTTAGTCGCTCCAGCGACTTTACAAATGCTTTTTTTGCATCCTCATAACCTGCATCCTGAATCCAAAGTTTTGTTGTAATAAATATTTCTTTTCTTGGGATACCACTTCGTTTAATTGCTTTTCCGACTGCTTCTTCATTCATGTAAGCAGCAGCTGTATCAATTAGGCGATAACCAGCGATAAGGGCATCGTAGACAGCCTGTTCGCATTGCTTTGCATCTTCAATTTGATAAACCCAAATCCCAATATTGGCATCTCTACACTATTGTTTAACATTACTTTTTGCATATACAATTCCTCCCTATACTTGCTTCCAGTTACTCCTCTTAAGTTGAGATTTATACATTAAACACTCTTGTGCTATAGATAGGCTATCACCTTCAAGTAACACGAAGTCAATAGGTTTTAATTATTTTTTAAACAGGGTTCACCACATTTAAAGTAAAAGAAATGACTAGTCTACTCAATATCATCAAATATTTGTAAAAGTATATATAAAGAAAAAAGCACAAATCCGTTTAGTAACAACGAGTTTGTGCTTTTTTCTTTATAGTAAAATATCTAATAAATTTAAACAGGATGCCAGTTAGTAAATTAAGGTATAAGTAAGTCACGTATTTTTCTCTTTTAATTAGGTTCTTCTAACCTGTCCTAAAAAACGATATTTTTGGTCACAGCACTCATTAACTTAAGGGCGCTTTATCCTGTATTTCATTTTTTGACCAGTTCCCTGGATTCATGTTATCTGGGACTACCTTATTCATAATATCACGGTAGTGATCCACTTTATTTACCATAAATTCTGCTCTTTGTTTCGCTTCTTCTAACTGAGCCAGAGTTTTGTCTCTCTGTTCTAAAAGTATCTCATAACGTTGTGGAATAGTAGATTCACCTTCCAGACATAAATCTACATAAGTTTTGATGGCCTCGACAGACATACCACTCTGTTTCAAATGTTTTGCACCTCTAAGCCAATTAATAGATTGCTGATCAAAAAGGCGATTATTATTTTTATCACGCTGCAAACTTGGAACTAATCCTTTATCTGTATAGTAACGAACCGTGTGTTCAGTCAGATCAAGGAGTTTCGCCACTTCTTTTACCGTATACATTAGTAAGTCCTCCTTAAAAAATATGTTAAAGTTGCTTAAAAAACCTTGACTTCGTGTTGCTCGAAGGTAGTAGGCTTATCGTAGCATAAAGGTGGTGAAGTTGTCATTCCAATACAAGGGATATAGAAGATTTCGGCCCATTTGGTGACCGCTTTAGTAATATCTTACAAAAAGGCAGAGGTGATTTATGTAATAAAAAGCGTAAGCTATTCACAGTAAAAAGAAAGATTCTAGGATAGTTCAAAGTAAATCACAAAGTGTACATCAATATAATTATTAATTAATGAAAGTAGGGGATAGATTTTTATGTCTAAACGAAATAATTTACTTATCTTTATATTAACAATAGGAGTGTTCGGCATCCTAACAACTGAAATGGGTGTTGTTGGGATATTACCTTTAATTGCTGATCACTATCATATTAGTGTATCTCAAGCAGGGCTTCTAGTGAGCCTCTTTGCCCTTGCAGTTGCAATTTCTGGTCCTATACTGCCATTATTGTTTTCAGGCATAAATCGCAAGAAGGTCATGTTGCTTGTCCTTGCTATTTTTATCTTGGGTAACATTGTCTCTATGTTTGCATCAAACTTTACCCTATTACTAATTGCTCGTGTAGTTCCAGCATTTTTTCACCCTATTTATTGTTCATTGGCTTTGACAGTAGCTGCTACTTCAGTTAGCAGAGAAGAGGCTCCAAAGGCTGTTTCTAAAGTGATTTTGGGCGTAACTGCAGGTATGATACTTGGTGTACCCATTACGAATTATATTGCTAGTGAAACTTCCCTAGAAAGCGCTATGTTATTTTTTGCTATCGTCAATGCAATAGCGTTCATAGCTACATTGGTATTTATTCCATCCATGCCGGTTAAAGAAAGACTTTCTTACGGATCTCAAGTGAGTGTATTAAAGAGACCTCTTACTTGGTTAGCTATCGCAGCGGTCATCTTTATAGGTTCCGCAACTTCGAGTGTTAATACTTTTATTACAGAATATCTTGAAACCGTTACGAATATATCAGGGAACATCTTAACTTTGGCGTTATTTATATTAGGGTTAGCCAGTCTAATTGGAAATCTTGTAGGTGGTAGGTTACTTACAAAAAATGCCATGAAAACAGCCGTAACTTTTCCCATTATATTAGGGATCATTCATCTATTGTCCTTACTTACCGGAACATCCACTGGATTTATGATGCTTACGATTTTGGTATGGGGATTCTTATTTGCTATAGGAAATAACGTTAGTCAATATTGGATTACTTCTGCGGCCCCCGAAGCTCCGGATTTCGCAAATGGATTATTTTTGTCGGTTAGTAATTTAGGGATAACCATTGGTACAGCAGTGGGTGGCTTATTTATATCAGGAATGGGGACACAATACATTGTATTAGGAGCATTGCTATTCCTGATATTGAGTCTAGTATCTATTTTAATAAGAAAATATATGTTTGATTCCAAAAAGCACCTTTCAACAGAAGGGATGAAGTAAACAATAATTTATGAAGGATAAAATCATTTAATACCTCTAAACGACGTGTTGATTCAAATGTAAATGACATATTAGGGAAGACAGACTAGATAAAATTAGTCTGTCTTTTTGTTTAAAAAATTCATTTCATGTTTATATTAACCGCAATTAAAAGTATTGACTTCGTGTTGCTCGAAGGTGATAGACTTGTATCCAATCGAGTTACTCAATTTGTCAATATAAAAAGTAAAACGCATAAATGGGACAAATAGGAATGACTTGATCTGTAACTATAAAGTATAGGAGGAGCTTATAAACAAAGAACCGTATTAAATTAAAAATTTGTTTAGGAATTAAGCTAAGAGGACTGAAAAACAATTATTACATGAGATATGAAGGGCTATTTGCTAGATAAGAATCAATAAAAAGATGCTGATGGGAAAGGAATGAATTATCAATGGAATATGTGAAGCTTGGAAATACTGGATTAGATGTATCTCGTCTTTGTCTTGGGTGCATGGGTTTTGGGGATGCTGTTAATTGGGTACACCCATGGGTACTTGATGAAGAAAAGAGTCGTCCTATTATTAAAAAAGCTCTTGATCTTGGTATTAACTTCTTTGATACAGCAAATGTGTATTCGCATGGAGTAAGTGAAGAAATACTGGGGTCTGCCCTAAAGGATTATGCTAATCGTGATGAAGTTGTGATTGCAACTAAGGTACACCAACCCATGCATAAAGGACCTAATGGCTCTGGTCTTTCTCGAAAATCCATCATGAGTGAAGTCGATAAGAGTCTGAAACGTCTTGGAACAGATTATATAGATCTTTATATTATTCATCGTTGGGATTACAATACACCCATTGAAGAGACAATGGAAGCATTACATGACATTGTAAAGGCTGGAAAAGCAAGATACATTGGTGCTTCTGCCATGTACGCATGGCAGTTCCAAAAAGCATTGCATGTAGCAGAGAAAAACAAGTGGACTAAATTTGTATCCATGCAGAACCACTTAAATCTTCTATATCGTGAAGAAGAAAGAGAGATGTTACCCCTTTGCAAAGAAGAAAAAATTGGAGTAACTCCATATAGCCCACTTGCATCCGGAAGATTGACACGTGATTGGGCAGAAGCAACCTATCGTTCTAAAACAGATGAAGTTCAAAAGTCTAAATATGATGGAACTATAGAAGCAGATCGATTAGTAGTAGGGAGAGTCGCATCAATCGCAGAAAAACATAATATTCCCCGTGTTCATGTTGCACTTGCATGGTTGTTGCAAAAAGACCAAGTAACAGCTCCTATTATTGGTGCAACAAAAATATCCCATTTAGAAAATGCTGTAGATGCTCTATCTGTTAAGTTAACGCCTGAAGAAGTTGCATTTTTGGAAGAACCTTATATTCCTCACCAAGTAGTGGGTCATAACTAATCAATAACGCACCGAGTCCGTTGTGACCCGATGTATTATTTTTATCGTCCATTAAATAAAGAGTTAAATCTTAATAATTTTGCTGGGACACTAGTTCACATAAAATGTTTTATGTGAACTAAGGGTGTGTATCATATACATCTAAAAAAGAAAAACCCGCCTGATTTGTCAGAGGTGGGCTTTTCTTTCAGCTAAATATTAAGGGTGTAATTGCTTGTTACTTACATATCATTTAATATTTTTGTAGATATTTATTATAACCTATCAAATCATTTTGAGAAAGTAAAAAATGAAAACGGTTACCTTGTATTAAAACTAAAAGGTGTCTTTTCTATTTCATACCGATAAAATCCATTATGAGAACTTAACATGTATAAAATATAAGGACACAGACAGTAAGATAATACAGAATGAAACACATGTATAAAGTCAGGAAGTGTCTATTGTTTCCATTAACATTGATAAGTATTCTTTTAAAAAGTTATAGAAAAAAAACGCCCCTTATTTGGGGCATACTCTATTATAATTATAAAACATAACCTAAAAACAGTCTACAATTTCATTTTTTTTTATATTATAGTTTGATTACTGAATTCAGTAAGGCCCATGGGTACATTTAAAATTGAAAGGAAAATTTCTATGATACACAAACATGTTCCAGTTTTAATAGTAGGTGGAGGTCTTAGTGGACTTACCTCTGCTCTCTTTTTGGCACGTCATAACGTTGATTATTTACTCATTGAAAAACACACTGGTACAGCTAGCCATCCAAAAGCCGGAGGGATTACATTTCGTACGATGGAAATATTTCGACAACTTGGATTGGAGGCAGCTATTCGTACTGCTAGCAAACCATTAGATAATATTCGTGGAAGGATTGCTGTAGAGACAATAAAAAGCATAGACCCTGAGAAATTAGAAACGGTGGAGAACTCCCAAAAGGCTCTTGAGAAAGAGAGAATAGAAAATTTTGAAAAGGTGAGCCCTTCAAAGCCAGCATCTTGTTATCAAATGGAACTAGAACCTATCCTTCTTCAAGCTGCTAAAGAGGGAAAAGGGCATATACGCTATAATACTGAACTTATAGAGTATCAACAAGACGATTTAGGAGTAACAGCCACTATAATAAATCGAGAGACAGGAACGAAAGAAAAGATTCGAAGTGATTATTTAGTTGCGGCAGACGGCGCTAAAAGCACAATTCGTCAACATACAAAAATTCCAAGTACAGGAAGAGGAGTCATCGGCGGACATTATATTAACATCTATTTTCAGGCTGATCTAAGTCGCTTTCTAAAAGCTAGCCAGTTTGGCTGGATTCAAATCCTAAATCCAGAAGTATTTGGTGCGCTCATCACCGTTAACAATTGTGATGAATGGATTTACCACGTGGCCTATAATCCCTCAAATGGAGAAAGTCCAAAAGATTTTTCTGAAGAGCGATGCTGTGAGATTCTAAAAAAAGCTATAGGAGTTTCAAATCTTGATATTGTCATCTTCAGTATTTTACCTTGGGCAGCTGTAGAACAGACAGTTACTCGTTTTCAAGATAATCGAGTCTTTCTAATTGGAGACGCAGCGCATCTTATGCCACCTGCCGGAGGATTTGGTTCGAATACAGGTATTCAAGATGCTCATAATTTAGCTTGGAAGTTGGCTGCAGTGATACACAAACAAGCTCATCCACGATTGCTCCAAACTTATAATGATGAAAGACACTATGCTGCAGAAGTAACAACGGAATATGCAAGTAATTTATTATTCAGTGTTATTAAGAAAGGTGTAAGCACCCTCAATAATATGGATCATCTTGCAGTTACTGTAGGGTATAAATATAACTCATCAGCCATTAGTGAGGAAAACTCCGATACAACACATAGAATGGATCAATTAGAGCTAAACGGAAGACCAGGTACACGTGCTCCACATATGTGGTTGAAGTACCAAGGTAAGCGTATATCTACCTTAGATTTAATAGGCGAAAATTTCGTCTTATTTACGGGAGAAGATAATAGACTGTGGCGCACTGCTGCCCGAAATATATCTTCCCACTTAGGTGTCTCTATTGAAGTTTATGATATCAGTTCACAAGGGGATGGGATTGAGTACGAGGATAGCTGGGAAGCATTGTACGGTGTCACCTCTCAAGGAGCTGTATTGATAAGACCAGACGGTTTTGTAGCATGGCGTACAAAAGAGGGGGAATCAAATCCTTATCTAATTCTGAAGCAGGTCATGACTAGCATACTATGGTAAATAAACAAAAAGTATATAATCATTTAATGTTAATATGTTTTTGATAAGATAAATTTAATCAAAAATACAATAAAAACTTATTTTATATGAAAGAGTAAATATATAAACTTTATCCTTAAAAATATAGTTTTACTATTTACTCTAGATGACGACAAATAGACGTTTTCTCATTAGTTTTTCTTGCATCCAAAAAGAGTGTACCCTTTTGAACTATCTATATCAGACAATATCAATCTTAAATTAAAACACGTTGGAGATATTCAAAATCACGATAAACGCAAGGAACAAGAGTTGGAAAGATCAAAAAGAACAAAGACTTCTTAATTTATAAGAAGTCTTTGTTCCGTTTTTATTATTATTTTTTAGTAAGTATTAGTTAGAGAAAAACAATTCCAAGTATAAATAAACATAGAGTAATAATGTTTATAACATTCTTAGCTTTGTCATCTTCTTTTATTGAAGTTACAAGTTCAAAGATTATGACAAGAGTAAGTATAGACAAAGCTATCTGTAGAGGTAAGTTAAATGCATATACAAATATTAAAATTAGAGCATATATAATACCTAAAATTATATTTTTTTTATTCTTAGTTTTTTCGTGATTACGCATTTGAAAAGCTCCTTAATCGACTGAAAATATTTAGATCTCTTACTCTTTTTAAGTGAAGTTTTTTGTAAATAGAAGCATAATAAAGAAGAGGATAGCGAATGAAAAACTCATTGTAATATAACTTATGTCTTTGTTAGTGGTCTTTTTTTACATAAATAGTTTTGTTGACAAAGGAAAAAGAATACCTCCAATAATTGCTGTAACTATCGTTTTCAATAACATCAAATACTCCTTTCTAAGAATTGCAGCAAAAATAAAAAGCTCCCCCAGCATTGGCAAATGAGATAGCTTTTTATCAGAATTCACAATTATAAAGTACCAAAATATAACCGCATGTAAACAATATCATATTTTTCCTAAAAATACTATTTTTAGAGAGGAGAGAATATGTATAAAAGGTGCTTTGATTCCTGTCTCACAAACAGGGTGCAGTCCCGTAACACTTCTTGGGACTTTATTTATTCCTGTAAAATTGTTTTATGTAAACCAGAAAGACTATTTAACATTAAATTTATAAACAAAAGCTTACTTTTAATTTGGTTTTTATTACAGATCGAAATCGTAAACGATATGTAATACATTGCAACATTGTATTACATAAAAAAAATTGTTAATATAAAGATACGATTATGAGAGGACTGATGAATGGACAATGATTAACTAATCTATATTTTCATTTGAAATGAATAACTTCAAACTACAAAATATAGGGTTAGTCTATCCATTTTTATTAATCAGTTTATACTTCATTTGTCATTATTCCGATGGCAAATAAGCACTTATTTAACATAAGTGAAAGACTAATCCTTCCAATTACAAATTGGGAGGATTTTTTATGCTCTCATAGGTAAGCTTAATATTTTTTAATTCTGCAACTTAACCTAATGAATAAAGGAGAGAGAGAAATGAGTAATTCAGACACTATTGTTACGCATGTAATACTCTGTATAAGTCGTTAATATCCATCAAACTTATACAGAGTAATTTGGAATAGATGGATGTGCCGACTTTGTATAAAAAGTAAAAGGTGTTGATATACAAAGGAGGATTTATTATGTCAATGATACAAGTTCAAAATTTAACTTTTTCTTATCCAAGTAGTTTTGACAATATTTTTGAAGATGTAAACTTTCAAATAGATACGGATTGGAAACTTGGATTTATCGGTAGAAATGGACGAGGTAAAACAACATTCTTTAATTTATTATTAGAGAATTATGAGTATAGTGGGAAAATCATTTCCTCGGTAGAATTTAATTATTTTCCTTATCCAGTTTCAGATAAAAACAAGTATACTCATGAAATCTTAGAAGAAATCTGCCCGCAAGTAGAAGATTGGGAATTTCTTCGTGAAATATCCTATTTAAATGTTGATGCGGAGGTCATGTACCGGCCATTTAAAACATTATCAAATGGGGAACAAACAAAGGTGTTGCTTGCTGGCCTTTTTTTGAATGAGGGTCAATTTCTATTGATTGATGAACCAACCAATCACCTAGACACTGATGCACGAAAGATAGTCTCTGATTATCTAAGAAAGAAAAAAGGGTTTATTTTAATCTCACATGACAGAATGTTTTTAGACGGATGCGTGGATCATATCTTATCTATCAATAGAGCAAACATTGAAGTTCAAAATGGGAACTATTCTTCGTGGAAATTAAACTTTGATAGACAGCAGGAGCACGAAGAGGCAAAAAATCAACGTCTACAAAAAGACATTGGAAGATTAAAACAGTCTTCAAAGCGTACAACAGGTTGGTCTAATCAAGTGGAATCTTCCAAAAATGGGACAACAAATTCTGGTTCTAAGTTGGATAAAGGTTTTGTAGGACATAAAGCAGCAAAGATGATGAAGAGAGCAAAGAACCTTGAATTAAGGCAACAAAAAGCTATTGAAGAAAAGTCAAAGCTGTTGAAAAATGTGGAAATAACAGAGTCATTAAAATTAGAACCATTAGAATGTCAATCAAATGAATTGATTAATTTGACTGATGTATCTGTTAAGTATAATGACCAAATAGTAAACAAGCCAATTAGCTTTAAAGTTGAACAAGGTGACCGTATTGTACTTGATGGAAAGAATGGGAGTGGAAAAAGTAGTATTCTAAAACTAATTCTAGGCAAACCAATACAGTATACAGGCTCAATGAATTTAAGTTCAGGCCTCATTATTTCTTATGTCCAACAAGATACCTCTCATTTGAAAGGAAGATTATCGGACTTTATTAAAGAATATGAGGTTAATGAAACGTTATTTAAATCCATCCTACGTAAGATGGATTTCGACCGAATTCAATTTGAGAAAGACATATCTCACTATTCTGGCGGACAAAAGAAAAAGCTGCTCATAGCCAAAAGTTTATGTGAAAAAGCTCATTTATATATTTGGGATGAACCATTAAATTTTATTGATATTTATTCGCGTGTGCAGATTGAAGAGCTCATTCAAAGCTTTAGTCCCACCATGGTTATCGTTGAGCATGATCAAGCATTTCAACAAACAGTTGCAACAAAAATTATTCCTATGTAGGAAAATATGAAGAATTAAAGCTTTAATTGTAGATTAGATTGTTAAACTATAGGGGGCGTTATTCTAAGCAAAGATTGGCGCTTCTTCTTAGTGCCTAGAATCGTGATTACGTAAATCTAAAATCATATTATGCGTAATCCCTTGTAACATTTTTTAGTAAAATGGAGAGAGTGTTATTTTAAGGAAGAAACCAAGTGACAGAGTTCATTCGTTTTTTAATATGTTATGTAGGTCGCTTTGTTAGTTTTTTTCTAATAACTGCTTTTCTTTTATACGAAGCTATTACTTATTTTCCAAACAGTCTAATGATCATTTATTGGATAGCTTTATTTTTATTAGTTTTGCTACTGATTTACAGTGTGTATCTTTTAAGAAACAGTACACGATGAAATAAACTTTATGTAAACTAAAACACGCAGGTCCTTGATTATTAAGGATCTGCTTGTTTGACTGTGAATTTATGGTAACTAGATTTTTATATCATATGCAGTTGAAAAACAGAAAAAACTCCCACAGACAATCAGCAGTTTTTTCCTCATAAAATAGATTTCATCAATAATAGCTATTTAGGTAAAAGTACTATCTATCCATTATTTTCTTTCATTTTTATGTTTAATTCGTATGCTTTTCCCCATTCATACATTTGAAGAATGATAGGTTTTAATGTGTAACCGAACTCGGTTAGAGAGTATTCTACCTTTGGTGGAACGATAGGATACACTTCTCGATGAACGACACCATCACTTTCAAGTTCACGAAGCTGTAGTGTGAGCATTCTTTGGGTTAGGCTAGGGATTAAACGACGTAATTCATTAAATCGTTTTGTTTCTTGTAATAAATGATATAAAATAACTCCTTTCCACTTACCACCAATAATATCTAATGTTGTTTCGACTGGGCAACCTGTTGGACAATCACCATATCCCGTCTTACGATTTCTCATAAAAAACCTCCATATTATATAGAATGTTACTATACCACTTAAATGTGCGTACTATTATCTATTCCTCTTTCTCATTATAATGAATTACACATCATATATGTGAAATGATGATTAAATTTTATTAGGAGGATGTTTAGTATGAAAGCAGTAGGACTATACCGTTACTTACCTATCGAAAATGAAGAGAGCCTGCTTGATCTTTCGGTGGAAAAGCCAATTCCTAAAGGGCAGGATTTATTAGTTAAAATAAAAGCTATTTCAGTGAATCCTGTAGATACCAAAGTACGTCAGCCCAAAGATCATATAGAGGATCATCCCAAAATCTTAGGGTGGGACGCCAGTGGCGTAGTAGAAGCTGTTGGAGAGAGTTGTACACTGTTTAAACCAGGAGATGAAGTATTTTATGCAGGTGATATTACAAGGCCCGGTTCCTATAGTGAATATCAACTTGTAGATGAACGTATTGTAGGTAAAAAGCCTTCAAATCTTTCATTTTCAGAGGCCGCAGCTATGCCACTGACTACTATTACAGCATGGGAAGGGTTATCTGAGCGTTTAGGTATTTCAAAAGAAAGAGATCAGGGAAAAACGATTCTTATTATCGGTGGTGCCGGTGGGGTAGGATCTATTGCTATCCAATTAGCTAAATGGTTGGGTCTAACGGTTATCGCTACAGCTTCCAGAGAAGAAACGGTAGACTGGTGCAAGCAATTAGGAGCTGATTATATCATTAATCATCGACAAGAATTTGTACCTCAACTTCAAGAAATCGGCTTCAACGGAGTTCATTATATTTTCTGCTTAAATGATACAGATGGTCATTGGAACAGCATGGCAGAATCTATTTTACCGCAAGGGAAAATTTGTTCAATTGTTGAAAATAGTGAAAACCTAGACTTAAATCTCTTAAAGAGTAAGAGTGTCACTTTTGTATGGGAGTTTATGTATACTCGTTCTATGTATCAAACAGAAGATATGATTAAACAACATGAATTATTAAATCTAACAAGTAAACTCTTTGACCAAGGAATTCTCCGCTCTACTTTAACAGAAACTATTTCTCCTATTAATGCTAATAACTTGAGACAGGTTCATGCTAAAGTAGAGTCAGGCAAAATGATTGGGAAGGTTGTCTTGGAGGGTTTTTAATTAACATATATCTTTGCTAAATAACCATATAAAATCTATGAAGTTTATTGCTAATAGAAAAATTGTCGATTTGAAGAGACCTTAATTTATAAGGTCTCCTTTTTCTATACGGTAATTGTTATACTGACCTGATGCTTTCAGGTATCTTAAGTAGTTTTTTTCCAATGCGTAAAATACATGTGTAATCAGTCGTTTTTTTATAACAAACGTGTAGATTGTACATAGAAAAAGTTTACATAGAACTTAAAAACAAAAGAAACTACCTTTTTGGAGAGGGAGGTAGTTTTTTTTGCTCATAGAATAGGGATTCTAGGTAGATGCCTCTCGGCGTCTGAAGTAGTTTGCTCATAGCAAAGTATCCCATTCAAAAAATACGCTGATTCATAATATAGATATGCATGTATGCGTGCTTTTTACTTCTCAACAGGAATAGGATTGTATCCATTAAAGTGAGCAAAATCCGTGTAAATGGAAAATAGTAAGAGGCTAATACAAATAACTCCAACAATCAAGAAAACCAGATATTTGAGTGGTTTTTTCACTTTTTATGTATTCCTTTCAACCAAAAAAGCACCTTCTCTCTAAGGTGCCTTTCTTCTTACATGACTTTATCCGATGATACCCTTTGACACCCTAGTTAGTTTGTTCAAAGAATATTGCTTTATTCATACTTAAATGCATAAAATATCCTCTTTTCAAAAAGAATAAAAAAAGTTTTTTGAAAGAGGTGTTGTTTTTATGGCAGGAACTTGGGCGTGCCTAATTCCATTTATCCTTGTAATTCCAATTTCGATATTGACTAAACAAGTACAGTCTGGCCTATTCGTTGGTCTATTAGTTGGGAGCTACCTTCTGTATCCGAACATACTTGGTGGAGCTGAACACATGATTAAATACTTAATCAGCAATATCGTTGTCAAAAATAATATTCGAATTATTGTTTTTCTATACGCATTCGCTGGCCTAGTAGGAATTATAAAATTAACCGGAGGAATTAAAGGATTTGTTCATTTAATAAGTAAAAAGGTAAAAACAAAAAAAAGCGCAATGGCCCTTGCATGGGTCTCCACACTTGGTACGTTTAGCGAGCCTGACTTTCGTATCGTAACAATTGCTCCAATTATGAAAGCATTAAGCAAACGTCTTGGCATGTCTAAAAAGAGAATCGCCTATGCAATTGAATTTACGGCAAACCCAGTTATTGCTTTAATTCCAATTGCAACGGCTTTTGTTGGGTACATGGTCTCCATTATTGGCCAATCCCTCAAGACGTCTGGAATTCATCAATCAGCTTACATGGTTTATGTAAAAAGCATACCTTTTAATTTTTTCTCCATTGTCATTATCTTAGTCGGAATATATTACAGTTTCTTTAAAAAAGAGAACGAGAGTGAGCACCTAGAAAACGTCCATACAGATCATCAAATGAAATCTTTTAACCAAAATAAGAAGGGGGAACACATCCCACCACACACAACGGATTTAGATGGGGCAGGTACCAATTTAAAAGGTTCATTTAATATGGAAACAGGAACAATTATTAGTGAACCGGATATTCATGGCGAAAGGACGGGAATGTTTGATAGAAATAGACTGAATGGAAACACTCCGAATCATGCGGATCAGCAAGAGGATTTAGATGCGGCTCACCGTGCTTATATTAAGGAGACGCCAATCCGTCCATGGAATTTAATCGTCCCTATATCTTTATTTTTATTGTTAACCCTGTTCCTCAGCTGGTGGGATGGTCATTCTAAAGCAAATAGCTTTTTTAATGCTTTTATAAAGAGCGATATGCTTGGAGTCATGTTAACTTCATTATTAATAGCAGTTATCATAGCATTTGCTATTTTTATCTTTCAGCGATTTCCAGTCAGTACCCTTGTTACCCATTTTGTGAAGGGTGGAAACGAATTGGTTAATGTTATCATTATGTTAGCACTTATTTGGGCTGTAACAGCTGTTTCAGAAGATCTAGGGTTTTCCAAATACATTACTTCTCATCTAACATCATGGATTCCTCACATGTTTATTGCGCCATCTCTTTTCATCCTAGGAGCAGTTATCTCCTGTTTTATTGGTTCATCGTGGGGAACCTGGGGGCTTTTAATGCCCCTTGGCGTAACATTAGCAACTTAATCACATACGAGCATCTTAATGGCAATTGGTGCTGTCTTTGCTAGTGGAACATTTGGAGCATTTGCTTCTCCTCTTAGCGATAACACCGTGACGACCTGTACGGTTTTGGGGATAGATGTAGTTAAATATGCTCGTTCAAAACTTGTCCCAGCACTGATAGCTGCAGGTATTTCTGTTGTGTTATACGTTGTTTTTTCGTTCTTTGGATAGCATTTGGATAAATGACTATTGTAAATAAAAAACACTAGTCGTAAGCCAGTGTTTTTTTATCTATGCCGTAACCTACGTTATATTAAGTAGATGAATAAACTCTTTTATTAAAAGTAGAATTTTATCACTTACTCATAGTCAAGACAAATACGTGATTTTTTATCGTATGCAAAGTATTTTCTCCAGACATTCCTGTATTTTATGCTAATATCATTAGGATGGAGTTAAGAAAAAGAAGGTAAAGAGAATGACTATTTTATTATTTATAGGGCTAGTAGTTATTGTAGGTGGATGTTTTTATTCTAAGAAGGTTCACAAGAAAGTATTCGCTGATGGGAACCTTCCCGGTTCAGATAAATTCCCAGGAATCATCTTACTTTTTATGTTAACAGTCTTAAATTTTTTACCCTGATACCTAACGAAAAGTGTAATTGTTTTAACTGGGTTTCTAATTATTTTTTGAACGTTAAAATGCCACGTAGCTTAAAAGAGCTGCTGTTGAAATCAACAGCAGCTCTTTTAGATTCATTCTGATCATTTACATTATGGTAACTCTTTTCATAATTTGAGCGAGGTTTTCTCTTAAAAATTTTTCATCTGAATTATAGAATTAGTTATTGACTCTTACCTTAGAGTAGCCTTTAGACTGACAGACGAGGTGGATAAGTGTGCTATATACAGTAAAACAAATCTCAGAATTGACAAATGTGACGATAAAAACCCTATATCATTACCATAAAATGGGTCTTTTATTGCCTTGCAAAATAAGTGAGGCAGGTTATCGTCTCTATGGAACAAAAGAGCTGGAGCGTTTACAACAAATCTTATTTTATCGAGAGTTGGACTTTCCCCTCAAAAAAATACATCAACTATTGGATGGTGAGCCAGAACGATTATCTATATTGTCTGATCAAAGAAAATTACTTCTTGCACGAATGGAAAGAATAAAGCGTTTAGTTCAGACACTAGATGAATCGATTCACTTCACCATGAAAGGAGAAATTATGGATAAATCAGAAATGTTCAAAGGATTTGAGAGAGAAAAAGAGTGGGTGGAAGCAATGAAGGATCAAAATAAATATCTAAAAGAGAATTATGACTATGATTTACTTAAAGAAAATCAAATTGATGTTCAGTCAATGAATGAGCAAGCTTTAGAGGCAAAACACTTTATGGATAGTATAGCTAATTCGCTTAAGAAAGGATTAAAGTTTAATGATGAGAAGGTACAAGATTTAATCAAACAGCATATTGATTTCTTAAATAATCAGGGACATAATACCAGAGCAGAAGATTTTGCATTACAAGCACGCTCCTTTTTAAATGATGATTTTCATAGAAATATGCTTGAGTCTCAACAAACTGGACTTTCTTATTATCTTTGCATTGCAGCCGAGACATTTGACACCGGATAATCGTAAAATTACTTCAGCCGGCTCTATAGGTACAATACGCATTAAGAAGAAGGTAAGTAATGATACACCTAAAAGAATAATTGGTAGAGATGCTAACCGTTTTAAACAAAATAACCATAAAGTTTTTTTCATATATGTACACCTCGATTTAGACTAAAAGAAACCGATGAAACAGATTTCATCGGTCTTTTTACAATTTATTTCTTGAAGTCCATAATAGTATATGGAATATCATATTCAGCAGCGCGTGGTACGAATTTCTGCAATGACTTCTGATAAATTACATTGTTAGTTTCATATGAAATCGGATAGAATAACGCCTCATCATGCATAGTTGTTAAAATCTCTTTATATAATTGTGAACGTTTTTCTTCGTCTGTACTAACAAGTACTTGCTGGATTTTTTCATCTAAATCTTTTGCCTCTGCTAATCCTAGTTTTGCTTCATAAACTCCACTTGCGTTTGGAGTTGCTGATTCATTGATAAAATTATGTGGATCAGTTGGTGGTCCGTTTGTTCGCCAAAAGTTAATGTCGGTTTCATCATTCATTAACTGATGTAAACCCACGATTACATCTGTTCCTTTAATATTTAATTTGATGCCTACTTTTGCTAGTTCACCTTGGATCATTTCAGCCATTGGCTTTTGAATGGCATCCCAAAACAAAGTATCTGCTACTTTTTCTGTACCATGTGTCACGGTACTTATTAATGATTGCTTATTAATTGCATAATGAATGGCTTGACGTACCTTTAATTGCTGTAATGGTCCTGATTGAGTATTAAATAGTAACGCTTTTGTGGACAACGGTTCTGAAATAGCTGTCTCGTAATTACCACTATCTTTTAAATACGTGTAATTATCTAAACTAACAATGCCTCGACCATAGATTAAATCTAACTCTTGATTTTCAAACGCTAGAGCAATTGATTCTGAATCAGGAATAATTTTTATTTTTACTTCATCAACTTTTGGTTTTTCACCCCAATATTTATCGTTGCGTTTGAAAATAGCGTATTTATCTTTTTTGTACTCTTTTAGAACCCATGGACCTGTTCCAACAGCTGTCTTAATACCTTTTGAGGTTGCATCATTCTCAGGGAATCCTGCATCCCCTAGGAATCGAAATGGCCTAACAAATGCTAGTTCATTCAGAACAGGATAATAGGGTTCATCCAGTTTTAAAGCAACTGTATAATCATCTATTTTTTTGACATATTCAATATGTTTAACCATTCCCATCCATAAATGAGCTTTTCGGTTTTCTAAAATGGCATTAAAGTTGCGAATGACATTGTCTGCATTAAAGGTGGAGCCATCAGATTACTTTACACCTTCACGTAAGTAGAAAGTATACGTTGTTTGGTCATCTGAAACCTTCCATTTTTCAGCGAGTTTAGGTGAAATGGTACCGTCATCATTATATTCGACAAGTGACTCATAAACCATTGCCTGAGTAGTCATCTGGTTAGGCAAATAGGTATGTGGATTTAGTGGGCCTATATCAAGTGGCCATCCAATTGATATTATCTTTTTTCCAGATTGATCAGCACCTGTTTTTGTATCTTCTGAGCAGGCTGTCAATAAAGAAACTATGAGACAAACAAGTAACAAACATGATTTTTTAAGCATTATTTCACTCCTGAAATTGTCTTTTTTAATGCGATAGATTTAAAGATGTATACCTCTTCTGTAGGCGCTGCTCTATTGTATTGAAATTGTATTGAACCAGATCCATCTCATACAGAAAAATAGTTTTCCTCAATCATTGATACTATCTTTTTTAAACCACTAGTATTCTCTTTAAGTACAGGTAGTTTAAAAGTAGTAAGCTCAACATACTTTTTTACTTTAAATTCACGTCTAAGTCTTTTGTTAACATATAATATTCAGTCGGGCTTGTTACCCAATTTTGTACGTATTTCTTATAAGCTACTACATTCTTAGGATGAACAATTGATGAAGTTAACATTTCATTATTAATCTTTGCAGTTGCTTCCTTAGCTAGTTTATTTCTTGTACCTTCATCCACTGTCGCATTTAATTTTTGAATCAAATTAGTCAACTGCTTGTCATTGATTCTACTCGCATTTAACGCTCCGTCTGGTAAATAAACCGTACTCAAGTAATAGCTAGCGTCTCCTCGTGGCGCTGTAATTAGGCTATAAGCAGCTAAATCCCAATCATCCTTTTCCATCAAATAATGATCGCTATTGTCTGTGAGCTTAATGTTAATAGTAATTCCGACTTCTTTGGCTTTCGATTGAATAACTTGAGCAATTAACGGTAATTCAGGTAAAGAATCGTATGTCACAAGTGAAAGAGATAGAGCCTTTCCGTTCTTAAGAGCTTTTCCATCTTTTATTTCATATCCTGCTTGTTCTAAGTATTTCCTTGCAGCCGTTATACCCTTTTCTGCTTTAGAAGGTGCTGGAGAAAAAGGGAATTTAGATAAAAAGGGACCCTCTGCAATAGTCGCCTGGTTATTCATAACATCTTTAACGATCTTCTCTTGGTCAATCAAAGCATTAATCGCTTTTCTTATGTTTTCATCCTTTAGAGATTTGTTAGTCCAATTATAAAGGAGTAAGTGTGTACGTACACTTGGTACACCATCAATGACAATGGAATCATCGTTTTTTAATGTACTTATACTCTCGAAAGGTGGACGGTAAATAATGTCTGCACTCCCTGATTGTAAAGCCGACACTCGGGCATTTGCATCTTCATTAAATGCAAACGTTGCACGGCTTAATTTTGCTTTTCCGTCCCAATAATCCTTATAGCGCATTAATTCTAGTTTGCTTCCTGGATCGAATGATGTAATCACAAATGGGCCTGTTCCAATAGGCTTTTTACTTATATTAGGCTCATCTACGTCAACAATGACTGTACTAGGATGAACTAATTCCGAAGGAAACTTTGGAAGAGGCTCTTCAGTTTTAATGGTTAATGTTTGTCCAGACGCTTCCATTGTTTTAATTTTTAATGTATTTCGCATGGCAGGGCTTTCTTTAATGGTTCTGTTAAGAGAATCTTTCACTGAACTAGCATCTAGCTTTTTTCCATTTTGGAATGTTATATTTTCTTTAATGGTAAATATCCACGTCTGTCCATTATCTGTTGTGTTCCATTTCTTGGCCAGCCACGGGTGCATTTTTAAGTCATCGCCAATTTTAACGAGTGTTTCTCCTACTCCAGCCCGTATAGCTGTATAATTCTCATCGACATTTGGATCTAGCGTGTTAGAAGCGAAGTTGAATAAAAATGTTAGATTCTTATGTGTTTTAGATTGTTTTTCATTCTCGTTACTTGTACTACTTTTATTAGAGATGCAGGCAGTAAGGGTGAAAAATAAAAGAACTACAGTGAAAAGTAATTTTAATTTCTTTGTAAACATTATTTCCTCCAATTATTAGATACATTGTAAGCACATTAAAAAAGCACTTCTAAAAAAGAAGTGCTTGACTCAACAATAACAATGCATTCAGATTTTTTCATAAATTCATCTCATTTACATAGCTGTTTCGCTCAAACACCACCCCATCCGCGTAGGTTAAATAGTGTTAAACTTTAAGGCAGGTCTCCTGGCTTCAGATCATCATCTTATTCTGTTCCTTCCCATCCTATTAGGACAGTGGAGTAGATAAAAGAATAAGACTACTTGTTACAGTGGCGGGACCGCGTTGGAATTACACCAACTTCCCTTTTAAGATAGCTATCTTATTTAAAATAGGTATCACCATAAAGTCACATATTTAATTTTATAATTCCCAAAACAGTTTAACACAGTGTTATTCATAAAGGTACGTTAAATGAAATTAAAATAAATATAAAAGTAGGTCGGAGAAAATTTCTAAAATTTTTGAGGGTTAATGCTAATTTGTCTAACTAACATAATGAATTTTCTAGGAACAGAATAGCCTATACGACTCTAAGTATTACCTTGTCTTATTCCAATGAGATAGGTATCTAAAAATATTTGTCGAACTAATTAATACTCCCATTTAAAAAGAGACAAAGTGAAAAATACAGTAAACGGAGGAATTAGTTTGCAAACTATGTTTCATTATAACTGGTTGGTTAGAGAAGAGTGGTATCAATGGTGTGAGAATATTCCACTAGAGGAACTGCTTCGGAAACGAACAGGGGGAGTAGGAGGAATATTACACACTCTCTTTCACATTGTTGATGTAGAGTGGAGTTGGGTTCGCATTCTTCAGGGAAAGGATGATTTTCAGGAGAGTTTTGAGGAATATCAAAGCTTAGAAAAAGTTCACCAGTTAGATACAAACTTTCAGTTTGAAGTAAGAGAGTTTGTTAGGTCTTGGAATGCAGAAAAAGAAAGGAACATTCTTTATGACCCACAACCAGACGGAAGCATAGTAACTGATACTTGGGGGGAAGTTATGCGTCATATGATTGCTCATGAAATACACCATATTGGACAATTATCGGTATGGGCCAGGGAAATAGGAAAGAAGCCAGTTTCAGCGAATCTTATTGGTAAAGAACTTAGTCATACATTGCCAAAGATTTAAGTTAATGAACTTTATTGCTGGGTCTCATGGCTTATAATTAAGAGAATATGGGCTTTTAGGTTTTGGCAGCTTCCATTATACGCAATACTCTTTACTAGTTACGGTAGGAGGGTACTCTTAAGAATACCCTTCCACCTAACTTAACTAACTATATGATGTACACCTTGCTTATGCAATTAAAGGACACTTGAAGAAGGATTCCTCTAAATTTCAAGGAACTAGTTATCAATGAACATAACTTCAATAAGATATTTGGAATGGTGAAATGAATGGAGAAACAGATTCATAATTATATAGACAAGAAAACAGAGGAAATTATAATAAAGAAGCTTAGAACTGCCGGTTGTGTTTTTGCAGACGATGAGGCTCGGTTACTTATTTCAGAGGCTCAGACATTAGACAAACTCACCGACATGGTGGAACAGCGAGTAACTGGTCTTCCCCTCGAACATATTATTGGTTGGGCAGATTTCTGCGGTATTCGAATAAAAGTGGAACAGGAAGTCTTTATACCACGCCCGCGCACCGAGTTTCTTGTTAAACAGGCAGCTTCCCTTGCTACTCCAGGATCCATCGTAGTTGACTTGTGTTGTGGTACTGGTGCAGTTGGAGCCGCGCTGGCCAAAGTCATAGGCCACATTGAGCTGTATGCAACCGACATCGACCTAACTTCAGTAAAGTGTGCACGTCAAAATACTACTTTCTTTGGGGGGAATGTGTATAAAGGTGACCTCTACCATCCCCTTCCATCCGCATTACATAACCGTGTCGATATCTTGGTTGCAAACGCCCCCTACGTGCCTACAGATTCAATCGAGTTGTTACCTCAGGAGGCACGTGAATATGAGAAACGGGTAGCACTCGATGGAGGGATGGAAGGTCTAGATGTCCAGAAACGGGTAGCTTCTGAAGCACCAATATGGCTGGCGCCCGGTGGTTATTTACTTGTCGAGACTAGCCAGAAACAGGCTTTGCAAACGGCTGAGATACTTGCTCAAAATGGACTAATTCCCAAAGTAACACATTGTGTCGAACTAGATGCTACAGTTGTAATTGGAACTCAGATCAGTAGAGTAAATACAGCTTGTAAATAACATAAATTACATTGATTCTGTTAACTAATTTGGCATCTATCAGTGTATATATAAAATAAAGACACATATGAAATTTTGTGTAATCTCTCTCTCTTCTTTCTATCTAAATATTCTTTTTACTCTTTGCTTTTTCGACATTTTTTATACCTTCTCTTTTTTATAATATAAAGTGCATAGAAAGCATAAGACAAGAGGAGGAACGCAAATGAACATATTAGCCAACGTAAAATCAAGAGAAGAAAAGACAATTTTAAGTGATGAAGAGAGTGTTCAAGCGTTTCAACTGGGTGACGAGGTTGCTTTCAACTTATTAGTAAAGAAATATGAGTATTTAGTCTGTTCGAAAGTAAAAGTATACTTCCTATTAGGAGGAGATCGAGAGGATCTCTTACAGGAGGCAAAGTTAGGATTATATAAAGCTGCGCGAGATTTTAGAATAGAAGGGAAGAGTTCATTTAGAGGCTTTGCGGAGCTATGCATTACACGTCAACTTATTACAGCTATAAAGGCAGGGAATCGTCAAAAACACTCGCCTTTAAATAATGCTCTTTCTTTAAACGTATCTAGAAATTCAAAACGAGCAGAAGATGACATAACCCTTATGGAGATACTTCCTCATCCACACACAGTATGTCCGGAAAAGGCGGCTGTAGAAAGTGAGAATAAAAGAGAGAGAGAACAAATCTTGCAAGAAATGTTATCAGCCATCGAACAAAACGTGTTTGCCCTATACATAAATGGACAAACATATATGCAAATCTCTAAAAAACTAGATCTTTCCCACAAAACAGTAGATAATGCACTTTGCCGAATTAAGAAAAAGATGAAGAATCGAATGAAATACCTTTATTTACAGGAATCATCCTGACAAACACGGAATAAAAGAATAAAGTTACTGTAAGCAATGATGTTTAAAGGTGGAAAACATCTAGTACGTAGGTGTTTCTTTTTTTTATGGGTTCTTTTGATTTATCATAAAGATGATATTGATTAATCTAACAGAGGATGATGGCAATGGAAGAGCAACCAATTGTTAAACAGGTTTTAGGGACAGTGGCTTTTCCTTTTTTGAATAGAGAACAAAGTATTCTAGATAAAATAAAGAATATATTAAGTGAAAACTCTGTAGAGATACCAGTTTCTATAACAGTAAGTTGAGGAGAGCTAAAAGTTCATTTTAAATATCTTGTTAATATCATAAACAAAAGGAGAAATGGTTAATGATTATTGTTACAACAGAAAATGTGCCAAACTATAAAACAGTAGAAGTAAAGGGCCCTGTATTTGGATTAACTGTACGAGCAAGAGGGATTGGAAATGATATTCTTGCTGGGTTAAAGGGACTCATTGGTGGCGAAATTAGTCAATATACAGAAATGCTTGAGGACGCAAGGAAGCATGCGTTAGACCGTATGGTGAAAAACGCCCAAGTGATGGGTGCCAATGCAGTAATTATGATGCGCTTTGATTCTGGCGAAATTGGAAACAACATGAGTGAGATTGTGGCATACGGGACCGCAGTTATTGTAGAAGAGATGTAATAATGGTGAATATAATCATTATTTATTATGTAGTGATGAGTGTTGGTATCTTGGTTTTAGCCCTACTATCATGGCTTATTTGGGATAAACGCTTTCGAAACCGACATGGCCAGAATATACCGAATGGATTTATCCGTACAGATGAAGTTATGGTTGACCCGACAACAAATAAAAAACTGCGCGTGTACTACAGTCATCATACGGGAGAACGGTTTTATAAGGAAGAAAAATGAACTCTATTTCTACTTTACATAACAACTCTTTCCGGAAAACACAACGAAGGGAAACCCTTGAGCCACGAGAGGTTTGTTGAGTTCTCTCTTTATCGATTATGCAGCTTTTTATACATTCTTGATATGATAGCTTTTCCTCTTGAGGTAATTGAAGCTACGATGTATAAAAAGTGCATCTTTTATATGTTCTTACAGAAAAATATAGTCCATAAGGTAAAAAATGTGTTATTATATGTCTGCACATGCATTTTATAGTAAAAAGCCACCTGTCCTGCAAATACTGAGTGGCTTTTTATTTATATTGACAATATGTATTTGTATAAATCCTAATTTATTCGGATGGGGATTTAGTCAATGGTACTATAAGTTATCCGAAGTTGAAGGTGTAATAAGAGAGATTAAGGCTTGCTCAGAATGAATGAATACCCTTTATAAATAATAATTTATGTTTCTTTTTCAATGAAAAATCACTTTAATTAAGTAATGAAAGAGGCTGAATCTCTCTATTTAATACAGAGGGATTTAGCTTTTTTTGATGGGAATTTCTTAACGTTATAAACCTAGATTTCCTTACGTTATTCCAGTAACAGAGAGAAATAAAGCTCTTTTGAAGTTAGCGAGTATTGTCATACATCATGTCACCCACTTATGGAGTCTCTTGAAAAATTATTTTTACATACTCTTGGCATCTTTAAACCCTTTTCTTACCGTTAGGTACAAAAAATGGTACTAAGGCAATTAAAATTGCCCTCTTCATAAATAAGAGGAATGATTTTATTATTATCTTTGCAAATAGTCCTAATTCAAATCGATAATCATGAAAAAATTAGATGCGAATTTAATATTTAGGAAAGAAAGGGAGAATGTTAATATGAATAATACAATTGAATTACTTTCTAATCATACCTCTATTCGTTCTTTTACAGATCAACCTTTGACAGAGGAACAACGAGATGCAATCTTTAAGGCTGCTAATCAAACTTCATCTTTTAGTCTTCTACAGGCCGTTTCTATCATTAGGGTGTCAAATCCAGATCTTCGAAAACAAGTGATGAAACTCTCTGTCAATCAACCATATATTGAAGAAGCAGCAGAATTTTGGATTTTTTGTGCAGATTTTAACCGAAATCATCAAATAGCTTCCACAGTAGACCTAGACTATATTGAATACCTTTTAATAGGTTCATTTGATGCTGGGCTCATGGCTCAAAATGCCTTAACGGCAGCTGAATCAATGGGACTCGGTGGTGTCTATATCGGTGGAGTAAGAGCTAATATTGCAGAATTAACCGAGGTATTAAATTTGCCAAAGTATGTGGTTCCTCTAGTAGGTCTATGCATAGGCCATCCTGCAGGAGAGAAACCTGGACTAAAACCACGTTTGCCTCAATCAATGGTCATGTTTGACAATCAGTATCAATCACTGGATGAAGAAAAATTAGAAATGTATGACCAACAGATGCGTGAGTATTATCAGGATCGCCCTGTTAAAGCTCCTTTCACAGTAAAGAAAGTCAAGGGATGGAAAGATCATATTGAGGATCATCTTGAAAGAAGTAAACTTCCCTTTATGCTTGAGTATTTAAATAAACAAGGGTTTGCTAAAAAATAAACTTTCGCAATTTATGTAAAACAAACTAGGTTTCGAAGTGTTAATTCCTTTTCAATAGTATCTGAATTAGAACTGGCTCACATTAAAGTAATGGATTCTTACACAAATAGAAGTAGTGTTCCTTAAAACAATATTTAAGCGAAAGCAAAGAGCGTAAGCCCTATGAATGACAAAGGGTTTGCGCTCTTTGTTTTAACACTTTTTTATATAAGTTAGAACTCCTGCTTATTATTTTACTCAGGTTTCTCCCCAAATTTTTTGCCGAAGTTCTCCATCATATCAAGTATTGGGATAAATTCACGCCCTTTAGTTGTTAAGGAATATTCAACACGTGGAGGCATCTCTGGAAAAACTTCTCGCTTAATTAGTCCATCTGTTTCTAATTCTCTTAACTGTTTTGTAAGAGAACCTTGCGAAATATCCCATAAAAAAGCTTTAATTTCACTATAACGACGTTCTTTGGTTTTTAAAAACCAAAGGATAATATACTTCCAACGTCCTGAAAGTATATTTTGGGTATAGGCAATACCATATACTTCTCTTTGGTCTCTTATACACTCTTTGTCGAATCCATCCTTGCATATTCTTGACACCTTTTCACCTGCTTTCTACTGTTAGGTACAAAAAAATGTACTACGGCAATTTTTATTGCCTACTTTAAAAAAGTGAGAAATGATTTTATTCTAGTATATGTAACCAAAATACTCAATAAGCTTTTAATTTCTAATGAATATATGCTTAAGGTTTGATAGACATATAATTGTGCAACCTTAAGCAGAATAATTCTTTTATATACAAATTCTTGAGGAGGAATCATAATGAGATTTGGAATTATAGGTGCCGGATCAATTGGATCAATTATTTCTAAAAAATTAGTTGAGAATGACCATGATGTCAAAATTGCAGATGCAAGGGAAATGGAACATTTAGAAGGAAAAGAGCTTGCTGGAACGCCCGTGCGTGTAGAGGACGCAATTAAAAATATTGAAGTCCTTATAATATCTCTTCCTACAAAAGCGATACCAAGCATTCGGGACATTATCAATCAAGTTGAGGAGGAAGTAATCATTGTAGATACTTCAAATTATTATCCTTTTAGAGACGATGAAATTGAAGAAATTGAGAACGGTATGGTTGAAAGTGTTTGGGTTTTAAATCAATTAGGTAGACCGGTCATTAAAGCTTTCAACAACTTATTAGCCTATACTTTAGAAAATGAAGGCACATCCGAAGATTCTAGTGGACGAATTGCGATGGCAGTTGCTGGTGATGACCCTGCACAAAAACAAATAGTTAGGGACGTAGTAAACGAGCTAGGCTTCGACGCAGTAGATAGTGGTTCTTTAAATGATTCTTGGAGACAACAGCCAGGAACCCCTGCTTACTGCACAGAGCTAACAAAAGACGAACTCACAAAAGCATTGAAAAAGGCAAACAAAGAAAAAGCACCATTACTTCGCGACAAAGTGATAGAAAAATTTGCGGAAGAAAAGAAAGTTGAATTCTCACATAAGGATGTTGTGAGTCTAAACAGAGAAATATATAATTTGTAAAACAAAAGGTGCGCTCAGTTAGAGCGCACCTTTTTGACTGTATTCCTTTAATATTTTGAAACATAATCAAATGCCTCGTCCGTAAAAGTATACCTTTACAGACTTTTCTGTTATATAGAAAATCTATCATTTCCATCGTTCGTTTAAGTTAAAAAACGAATTACGAACGTCTTTTGAAAAGTATACACTTTTATGAAAATTTTTTTAGAATGATATAGATATAAGTTTAAAATAAGTATAAAAGTAGTAAGAGAACTTGTCTAAACATATAGTAAGAGCCGTTAAATAAATGACTGAATTATTCTTAGATCAATTTATAACTAATTTTAAAAAGCTAAGACCTTAAGAGATTTGATTGATCTTTACAAAAAAAGGGATATAGAAGCTTTTTTTATGTCTAAAAGCAGAAATCTAATAATATTTTAACAAAACATATATAATAAAAGAAACGCGTAAAAAGAGTCTTTTACTTCGTATAAGTAAAGGACTCTTTTTACATTTGCTTTATTATTTAAGAGGATTTTTAAGTAATTCATCTTCTTCGATTAAATTTTCTTTAATCTGATCCAAATACTAAGGCATCCATACAGCTATAATCTTGTGACGTTTTCTCCATAGTTATACTCCCTTATTTAGAAGTTAATTGAAGCTTCATTTTATACTAAGTGCCAAATAGCAATAAAATTAGGCTTCAAAGTGTTCACCTAAATACTTTAATTTAACCAGAGGAGTGAAGTGAAATTATCATTTATTTAACCTTGTTGATTTAGAAGTAAATTGCTCTTTGTTTTTAAATAAGTTAATTCCATAACCTGCAAGCCCACCAATAATTGCAGGGAATATCCAACCTAATCCAATATGGTAAAGAGGAAGATAGTAAGTAAATAATTGGTCAATACCAGGGATGTGTAAGCCAAAATCATTTAATCCATCTACCAGGCTTACAACAAATGTTAAGAATAGACTACCCTGGTATACCTCAGCGCATCCTTTAAATAAAGAATGAAGGAAAGTCAAAAAGATTAGAACTATTGCTAATGGATAGAGAACTGTTAAAACAGGTACTGAAAAAGAAATTAAATGATTTAATCCAACATTTGCGATGATTGCGCTAAACACAGATAAGCTAATCGCAATTTTCTTATAAGAAATAGAAGGTAATAATTTATGAAAATAAGAAGAGCATGAAGTAATAAGCCCTACGCTAGTTGTCAGACAAGCTACTGTGATCATTAAGCCTAATAGTAACCCTCCATATTCTCCAAAATAATAATCAGAGACTTTCGCTAACACCGTACCACCATTATCTAAATGCCCAAGTTTTTCTACACTTGAGGCGCCCATATATGAAAGGGCAGAATAGATAGTTGCAAGAATAATAGCAGCAATTCCTGTAGCTTTTAGGCAAACAGTTATAATTTGCTTCTTTGTTTTAGCGCCTTTCTCTTTAATTGCATTGATAATAATGATTCCGAAAACGAAAGATGCAAGAGTATCCATTGTTAGGTATCCTTCTTGGAACCCATTAAAAAAAGAGTTTGTTACATATTTTTCTGTAGGTGCTTGAAATTTTCCAATAGGATGAATAAAAGCAACTAGCACTAAAATTCCAATGAATGTTAATTTAATCGGTGTTAAGAATTTTCCGACAATATCGACAATTTTCGCAGGATTGAGAGAAAAAAAGCATGTAATACTGAAAAATATAATAGTAAATACGAGTAAAGCTATAGAACTAGAGCCTTCAGAAATGAAAGGTTTAAGTCCGATTTCAAAAGAGACGTTACCTGTTCGTGGGATAGCAAATAAAGGTCCAATAGCTAGATAAAGAACAGTTGTAAATACTAAACCAAAGATAGGATGTACGCGACTTGCTAATGATTGTAAATCTTCCTTTCCGGAGAATCCAAAAGCTAGTACACCAAGTAAAGGCAAGCCTACTCCAGTAACTAAAAAACCCGCATTTGCTGACCAGATATTTGCTCCCGCTGACTGACCAAGCATGGCAGGGAATATTAAATTTCCAGCTCCAAAAAATAATGCGAATAACATTAAACCAATGATTACTATAAAAGAAAACGGTACTTTGTTTGACACGGTGAAACCCCCATTAATAATATTCTTCATAAAAAATTAAATTTTCAGACAACTTAAATTGCAAATAACTTATCTTTTTTGTATTATAAACAGTCAAATTACATATTTCAATATAAAAAATAAATTTTTTTGATAAAATTTAAAAAATTATCAATTTTCCATTCATTATCCATTATTAAAATAAAAATAATATAAAATACCAAAACCTTTATTCGAAACGCGTACGTTAAGTAGGTTAATAAAGGCATTATTTTTAAAGAAAATTATAAATCATATTCAAAACGCGTATATTATCCTTTTAATTAATTTGATTGAATGATATGCAAATAAGTTAAGAAAGTTTGTAAATATAGTACTACGAAACTTATAAAACTTTTTAATATGAGCTAAGCATCTAAAAATAAAATTAATTATCTAATATCTATATATTTAATTTCTATAAAAACGAATTAAAAAAGAATATTTCCTTTTATCGTCTATCTTATAAGATCTAAAAGGTACAAGATAATAAGGCCAGTTTAGGCGACATAACACTCAAAATTATTTTCAATAACCATCTTTTTGAATGGTTTATAACCGATTTAAGGAAAAGGTTTTCCTTAAAATCGGTTATTTTCATTTCTTGTAAAAATCAACCTGAGTTTACAAGTGAACTAACCTACGGATGGCTAAACAGCTATTATAAGTGCTTATTTGCTGGTAAATAAGGATTTTATATTTAAATTCGAAAAATGTTGACTTTGTTATGAGAAGCTAATTATAATAAAAACACGAGGAAAACGTTTTCTTTTTATTTTTTGTGGTTTTATTTCTGAATATTCTAATTAAATTTTCGGAAGGTAGTGATTAAGAATGAGAAAAGTTAAAGTTGGCATCGTCGGATTAGGGAGATTAGGAAGAAAACATGCAGAAAATTTAGCGTTCCGAATCCCAAATTGTGAATTACTAGCCGTTTGCAGTGTGATCAAAGAAGAGGCTGAACAGGTACAGGAAGAATGGGGAGTTAAATATGCCTATACTAATTATGACGATATGATACAGAACAAAGAGGTAGATGCAGTTCTTATTGCTTCGCCATCGGGTTTTCATTGTGTGCAAATTGAGAAAGCCTTAAATGCTAATCTACATGTTTTTAGTGAAAAGCCTCTTGGTTTGTATCTAGAAGAAGCGTTACAAGTACAAGAAGCCGTTAACAAACATAAGGATAAGGTTTTTATGGTTGGATTTATGCGAAGATATGATAAATCGTATTCATACGCGAAGAAACAGATTGAAGAAGGAAAAATAGGAGATCCCGTCTTGATTCGTTGCTATGGTCTTGATCCTACAAAAGCAATTGATGGGTTCATGACATTTGCTAAGAACAACTATAGTGGCGGTCTATTCCTAGATATGGCTATCCATGATTTGGATTTAGCTAGATGGTACTTAAATTCAGAAGCTAAACGAGTGTGGGCTATTGGCGGATCTTACGGTTATCCTGAAATTAAAGAATTAAATGACGCAGAGACAGGTGCTGCCTTAGTGAAATTTGAAAATGATACAATGGGTATTTTTGTTGCGGGCCGTAACTGTGCACACGGATATCATATTGAAACTGAAATTATCGGGACAAAAGGAACTTTAAGAATTGGGACAACCCCAGAAAAGAATATGGTAACTGTATTTGATGAAAATGGAGCGATAAAAGAATGTTCAGATGGATTCTTAGAGCGATTTGAGCAGGCATACTTAAGTGAAGTTGAAGAGTTTATCTCTTGTATTAGAGAAAGTAGACAACCAAACGTCACAGTAGAAGATGGAGTATTATCCACCGCTTTAGGCTACGCTTGCAAAGAATCATTTGAAACAGGAGAACTCGTTTCAGTACAGTCGCCTTACAAAGTTGTGCCATCATCTTTATAATTGAATAGCCATGCTGTTACCTATAAGGGCACGTACTAGTTACTAGTATGTGTTTTCTGAAGTCCCTCTGAATAATAGGAAATTGGTTCCTTTGATATTGTAAGCGTTATCTCTAATTTGATTTTCTACTAATGTTATAAGCTCGTAGACATTACTCTGTATGTTTAATATGAGTAGGAGGAGAATGGATGTACATAGAGACAAAAGAGAAGAAACAGAACCCTAAAAGAATGGTACGAAAAATTGCTTTTATTTCCACATTCGGTGGTTTACTCTTTGGATATGATACTGGCGTTATAAACGGGGCATTACCGTATATGTCAGAAGCAAACCAGCTTGATTTAAATCCGTTTACACAGGGACTCGTCGCTAGCTCCCTTTTATTAGGTGCGGCTTTTGGTGCATTATTTGGCGGACGTTTATCAGATTATAATGGGCGTCGTAAAAACATCTTATATCTAGCATTACTATTTTTTGTAGCAACCCTTGGATGCACCTTTGCTCCAAACACTACGTTAATGGTCATTTGTCGGTTCGTTTTAGGAGTTGCTGTAGGTGGTGCATCTGTAACTGTCCCAACGTTTCTAGCTGAAATGTCACCAGCTGAAACAAGAGGACAGATTGTTACACAAAATGAATTAATGATTGTTACAGGTCAGTTTTTAGCTTTTACATGCAATGCAATCTTGGGCAATGTATTAGGAGATGTAGGGCATGTCTGGAGGTTCATGCTAGTGATTGCATCACTACCAGCTGTTGTATTATGGTTTGGAATGTTAATCGTTCCAGAGAGTCCTCGTTGGCTTGCATCAAAAGGCAGAATAGGTGATTCCTTAAGAGTCCTTAAACAAATCCGAGAGGAAAATCAGGCGAATATAGAACTGAAAGAAATTAAATCATCAGTTGAAAAAGAGTCCAAATTAGAAAAGTCTAGTTTCAAAGATTTGTCTATTCCTTGGGTACGTCGCATTTTATTTTTAGGAATTGGGATTGCTATCGTTAATCAAATTAACGGTGTGAACGCAATTATGTATTATGGAACAGAAATACTTAAGAATACAGGATGGGGAACCAAAGCAGCGTTAATTGGAAACATTGCCAATGGTGTTATTTCGGTAGTGGCGATGTTGGCTGGAATCTGGTTGCTTGGTAGGGTGAGAAGACGGCCAATGTTGATTATCGGTTTATGCGGTACTACCACGTCTCTTTTTCTCATTGGTTTTTTCTCTTTTATTCTCAATGGTTCCGCGGCACTTCCTTACATCGTTCTTTCTTTAACGGTTGTGTTTTTAGCTTTCATGCAGGGGGCTATAGGACCTGTAACATGGTTAACACTGGCGGAAATATTCCCATTAAGAATGCGCGGTCTTGGTATGGGCTTTAGTGTATTTTGGATGTGGATTGTTAATTTCTTAATCAGCTTGTCGTTCCCTGTGTTACTTAACACTATAGGCTTATCTACCACTTTTTTTGTATTTTGCGTACTAGGATTAGTAGCAATCGGATTCGTGAATAGGTATTTACCAGAAACGAAAGGGAAATCACTTGAAGAACTGGAATACTATTTCCGTTCCTATGATGACCAAGAATTAGAGAGCAAACAGGCAAGGTAATTTATTGAAAATCATTCTTTAATATGTACAAAAATTATAAATGGCGGACGAATAATGGTAGACAGCTTTGCTTTAGGCAAAGCTGTCTATTTATTAAATGGGATAGTTTATATGCTATAATGAATAAAATTAATCTATCGCAATACATACTTATTTATAAACTAAATACCTGAGTGATAGGGAGGGATCTTATGAAAATAACTATTCGCAGTGTGGCTCAAGAAGCAGGTGTTTCCATAGCAACGGTTTCAAAAGTCATTAATCATACAGGAAAGATTAGTGAAAAGACAAAAAAGAAAGTACTAGTAGCAATGGAGAAGCTTAATTATAAGCCTGATGCAGCTGCAGCTTCTCTAAGAGGGAAGCGAACAAAATTGATCGGCTTGCTCGTTCCGGATGTATCTAACCCTTTTTACTCTGAAATTGCAAGAAGTATTGAAGATCGTAGTCATGAATTAGGATTAAACGTTATGATGTGTAACACAGACAATGAGGTGAAAAAGGAAAAAACATACCTATCTTTATTGACTAGCCAACGAGTAGACGGCGTAGTGGTAGCCTCAGCTTTTAGAAGTACGCATTTGCTTGAAGAAATGATAAATAAGGGAGTACCTAGTGTCTTAATAGCTTCAGAAATACCCAGTTTGTCTATTAATACCGTAACAGTTGATGATTATAAAGGTGGATACTTAGCTACTTCATATTTATTATCTTTAGGGCATAAGAAAATTGGGGTTATTTCAGAAGATGTGCGAAGTAATACACCACGTTTAGCAGCATACAAAGATATAATTCAAGAAGCAAAACTTCCTATAAGAGATGAATACATAATAAAAACAGAAGCTACTATTCAAAAAGGATATGAAAGTGCTAAGCAGCTTCTTTCGTTGGACGACAAACCTACTGCTATCTTTGCTTGTAATGACCTATTAGCAGCTGGCGTCATACAGGCTGCAAAAGAAGCAAATTTAAATCTTCCTGAAGATTTATCAATTGTAGGGTTTGATAATACTGTGCTGTCTACTACCACTTCTCCCATGCTTACTACGGTTTCTCAACCTATGAAAGAGATGGGGGCAAAAGTAGTCGATTTATTACTTCAAGAAATGGAGGAATCTAAGCCCCATAAAGAGCGCTTACTTCTATCTCCTGAATTAGTTATTAGACAATCAACAGCTTACCTTTAGTCAAAATACTTTTCTAATATAAAATTACTTTGTAGAAACACAAATATTTCTGTTTTCTTTGAATCATTATCTTATGGTACTTAACTTAAGTATTTAGAGGATAAGTAACAATGACCGTTTTTTTTGCTTTTAAAATACGTAATAAATCTTGTATATACTTAAAAGACCTTATTAACAAATTAATTAAGGTCTTTTTATCTTTATTGCTTATTACGATTAAATTGAATGATATATATTACCTTAAAAGCACTTTATTTAACCTTATCTTTATCTTTTTCTTTTGAAGCCAAAACTCACCATATAAGCTATTACTAAGGAGATAACAGCAGCAATACTAAACTTTATGTAAGAAACCTCTAAAGCCCAAGGACCATATTTCTTTATATTTAAACGATACATAGACCACCACTGTCCATTTTCACCTTTAAAAAATGAGAAAAGAATCCATAAAAGAACTAAAAACAAAAACCATGATAAAAAGATGATATAATTAGGCATTTTTCTATTCATAGGTCACCCCTCCGTTCTTCCGATTTATATGCGATGTTCTTTTCTCTTATTATAGTAACAAAAACCGGGAAAAATTTGAGATTTTTATTGAATAAAGAACGTTTGTTCGTGTACAATATAGAGAACGAAAGTTCTTTTATTTAAGGAGTTATTCCAATGGATTATGAACACCTGCCAAACAGAGTCATTATTTGTATTGATATGAAAGCATTCTTTGCTTCTGTTTCATGCGTGATACGTAGGCTAGATCCATTAAAAACAAAGTTGGCAGTTGTAGGAGATACAAAGCCGTCGGGATCAGTTGTGTTAGCTGCCACACCCTTATTAAAGAAAGAAGGGATCAAAACAGGCAGCCGTCTTTTCGACATTCCTAGAAGGAAAGATATCCATGTCGTAAATCCATCCATGGAGAGGTATATCAAGGCTTCGAACTATATTTCTAGTTTAGTGTTACAGTATGTGGCTCCTGAAGATTTCCATGCGTATAGCGTTGATGAGTTGTTTATTGATTCGACAACTTCTTTACATTTATTCGCTCGCACACCAGAAGAATTAGCCCGTAAAATCATCAACGAGATTTATCGTAAGACACGGCTTACAGCCACTGCAGGAATCGGTCCGAATCTTTTACTGGCTAAGGTGAGCTTAGATCATGAGGCCAAGAATAGCCCAACAGGGGTAGCTTATTGGCGATACGAAGATATTCCTTTTAAATTATGGTCGATTCACCCAATGAAGGATTTTTGGGGAATCTCATCCGCTACGGAAAGACGCTTAAATCTTTTGGGCATTCACTCCATAAAGGAACTCGCTCTTTCTTCTGTAGAGATATTACGTAAAGAATTTGGTGTCTTAGGAGAAGAAATCCACCAACATGCAAATGGAATTGATTTTAGTCGCATTTCTGACGTGTATATTCCGAGCTCTCGATCATTCGGGAAGAGTCAAATTCTGTTTCGAGACTATACAAATCGAAAAGAAGTGGAATTGCTGCTATTAGAGCTGTTAGACGATGTGTGCTTTCGTTTACGTATGCATCAAGTCGTGGCACAAACTATTCATTTATCCATTGGCTACAGCAAACAAACAGGTGGGGGCTTCTCAAGGCAAAAAAAATGGGACGAGCTTCGAGTTTAAGTCAAGATATTTTCCCTTATTGTTTAACGATTTTATATACGTTTGATAGCGGAATGCCAATTCGTTCTACTGGGATTTCATTATCGAACACCCTTATTCAAGAAGAGGAGCAAATGAGTTTATTTGAAGATATTGAGCAGCGCGAAAGAGCCTATGCACTTGCTAAAACGATTGATGAAATACGGATGCGTTATGGGAAGAATAGTGTTTTGCGAGCTTCAAGCCATCTCGGGCATTCAACAGCTCGTTATCGAAACGGCCTTTTAGGAGGTCATAAAGGAGGAAGATGATATGCAAAACAGAGGAATGAAAAAATGGAGACCATTCGCCACTATGCCAGAGCAATACATAGGATTACAGGAAATCATAAAAAAGCAATCAGAGATACCTCAACCTTCTTTAACAGAAGATCAAATGGAACAAATTAATTTCACCTTAATTGAAGCCTTACATACAAATAAACAATTCTACCTTACATATTATAAGAGAGGTCAATGCATAACGGAGACAGGATTCATTCAGTTTGTTGACTCCCTAGGGGAACTAATTGTCTTCATTGATGATGTATTTAAGTTAAAGAATAAAATGAGATTAAACGTACTTATCGATGTTCGCTTCGTATAAGTTAAATACATGAAGACAGTAAATATAAACGATTATAAGAAGCCAGCTTTCTCTTTGAGCGTACCCAACTATGCTGTTACTTTGTTGAGAAGAAATCAAATTTATAAGTGTTCTTTTTTAACAAACAGAAGATTTACGTATTAGATTTTTTGTGAAAAATTAGGTCTAAACTTTTACTAATCATTAATTTATAATAAAAAGGAAAAACCATTTTTTTCTTAATTGGATCATATAGGAAATATAATGCGTGCATAATCTAAAATTAGTTTTTTAGGGGAGAAACAACAATGAATTATACGTACAACCATTTAGAGAATACAAAAAAAGAAGAAGGACAAAAAGAGTTACTTGAAAGAAACCTTGAAGCTCATAGAAATAGAAGATGGGTAATCAACTCCATTTACGCTATGTCCCTACTCATAGTCATGCTGTGTTTCTATTTTGATGTACCACAAGCTGTAATCATTACTATAATCTTATTTTGTATATGCACAACTAGCGAAATACTATATAGAGCGTTAGATAAAAAGATAGAACTGCGCTTAAAACGGATTAAACAGGAGAAAAGAAAGATTATATTTAAAGGGAATAAACCCTAACAGCTTTTCTATAAATTCCTTTCTACTATACAAGTTTCAGATGGTTTTTGGGCCCTGCTATTCCTTGTAATATTGATTACACACACATATTAGAATAAAAAGAAGTTACCAAGGGGTGACTTCTTTTTTATTTATGGTTATTCACGTCATTCTTATCTTTCATAAGGATCTGCTTTAATCGTTAGGGAATATTATAACTTCTCGTCCAATTTATAAAGAGATATGTGAAGACAATGATAAGCATATAAAAGACAGGTACAACTTGCATCACTACCTACTCTTTATTTACTTAAACAGCTACATAGTATCTAAAGAATTACGACTTCGTTACCTACTCATTCGGCCTTTATAGTGGCTAGAGTTCTATATCATATACAGAACTAATTTAAATAAACATATTATCAAATTAAAATAAAAAGCCACCTCTAATTACTATAGAGAGGTAGCCCATAATGAAAGTTCAATAGAGATAGAAACACGTTAATCGGTCATTATTAATTATGGCCAACTACTGAGTGTGGTACATATGGCTCTTCAAGAAACGCAATTTCCTCATCTGTTAGCTTAACAGATAAAGCACCTACAGCATTTTCAAGATGTGATATTTTCGTAGCACCAATTATAGGAGCTGCTACCAATTCTTTCTGTAGTAACCAGGCAAGTGCGATGTGTGTGCGAGGTATACCATGTTTTTCTGCCATGAATGCTACTCGCTCTACAACCAATCGATCTGCGTCCACAGTCGCATCGTATTTAGATTTTTGAATTTGATCTGTCTCGGAACGATGTGTTGTTACTGACCAGTCACGTGTTAATCTCCCAGATGCAAGAGGGCTATATGGAGTGACACCAATTTTCTCTTCCTTACAAAGAGGCAACATTTCTCGTTCTTCTTCACGGTATATTAGATTTAAATGGTTCTGCATGGACACAAACTTAGTCCAACCATTTTTTTCAGCCACATGTAATGCCTTTTGAAACTGCCAAGCGTACATGGCAGAAGCACCAATATATCTTGCTTTGCCAGCCTTCACCACGTCATGTAATGCTTCTATCGTTTCTTCAAGAGGGGTAGTGTAATCCCAGCGATGGATGATATAAAGATCTACATAATCAGTTTCCAACCTCTTAAGACTTTTATCAATTTCACCCATAATTGCTTTTCTGGAAAGACCAGAGCCGTTTGGACCTTTATGCATTTGTCCGTGTACTTTAGTTGCTATGACAACTTCATCACGATTAGCATAATCCTTAAGAGCTCGTCCAAGATATTCCTCACTTGTACCCAGTGAGTATACATTTGCTGTATCAAAAAAATTAATCCCTAAGTCCAGGGCTTTTTTTATAACAAGGCGAGAGTCCTCTTCATTAAGCACCCATTGATGAAGCCATTTGTTGGCGTCCCCAAAACCCATACATCCAAGACAAAGTCGAGATACATCTAAGCCTGTATTACCAAGTTTTACATATTCCATTTAACTGCTTCCTCTCTCTTAGTTATTTATCACATTTCTCGTGACTTATTTACGGTTAATTATGTCATAAATAATAAAGAAACCATTAGCACATTGCTATCAAGTTTTTGCCTAATCCTCTTAGGTCCTCTTACTTAATCAATGAATATCCGTTATAATAAACCAAAAATAAATAAAAGGAGAATAAGTTATGTCTAACAACCCCTATAAACAGCAACATGAACTTGCTAAACTTATTGAACGCTTTTCGAAGCAGGATGGTGTTCACTCTACTACTATTCCATCTTTATTTCTCATCCGCGAATCCATTATTACTGAACCCATTTCTAGAGTTAACGAGCCATCCTTTTGCATTATCCTCCAAGGAGAGAAGGAGGTATTATTGGGAGAAGAACGTTTTTTATACGGTTCTGGTCATTATATTGTGGCATCTGTTGACTTGCCAGTTACAGGTCAAGTCATCAAAGCCTCAGCCGAGTCCCCATATTTAGCCTTGAAACTTGAATTTACCTCTAGCCAGGTTTTAGAGATCTTAAATGGTACAGATATTAAAACGGGGCAAGGAAAGAACGTAAAACGAGGTATGTATGTTAGCAAAATAGAACCATCTTTGCTAGACGCTCCAAAACATATCCCTGTTCTCGCCCCTTTATTAAAAAAAGAAATTCTCTATTGGATTCTACATGGTCCACACGGCGAAGCACTTGAACAAATGGCGTTAGAAGGTAGCCATGCCTCTAGAATAAGAGAGGTTATAGACCATATTATTAATAACTATGGAGAGTCTTTTCGTATTGAAGAGCTTGCTGAAATAGCGAATATGAGTGTTTCATCGCTACACCGGTATTTTAAAGAGGTAACGGCAATGAGCCCTATTCAGTTTCAAAAACAACTGAGATTGCAGGAGGCAAGGCGCTTGTTATTAACAGAATTAACAGATGTAGCCGAGGCCGCATTCAGGGTGGGATACGAAAGTCAATCGCAATTTAGTCGAGAATATTCCCGAATGTTTGGTTTTCCACCTAGAGTAGATATAAGCCGAATAAGAGAAAACTAAGTTTATTAAATGAAGAAACACTGCAGATTGTGAAAGATTGCACTTAAAGTAAAGGGTCCTTTAGTGCGATAAGAAATAGTAATTTTAAAATCTTCAAAAATCTGTCGCTTTAATGGAATAAAGAACATAAAAATGATTATTGATGCAGTGGTAAAAACCATTAAAATAACAGATTTTTTAAATGAGATTAAGTGAATTAATTGATGTTCATTTCACGTAATAAAAAGGTTTATTTACATAAAATTCCCATACATAATTAGTATAAGCTTAAAGAGTAGTTAACCATTTTTCATAGATTCACTTAACGATGTTATATGCTTGATTCTAAAACGATTGAAATTGTCCAATCAACAGTGCCAGTTTTGAAGGAACATAGTAAACAAATAGGAAAGAGATTTTATGAATTGTTATTTGAAAAAGCGCCAGATTTGTATAATATGTTCAATCAAACAAATCAAAAAAGAGGAATTCAACAGGAAGCATTAGGCTATGCCGTGTATGCTGCAGGGGAACATATTACAAACTTAGAAGCCATTAAACCTGTAATTGAACGAATTTCACAAAAGCATCGTGCGATAGGGGTAAAGGCAGAACAATATCCAGTCGTTGGTGAAACTTTACTTCAAGCAGTAAAGGATGTTTTGGGAGATACAGCTTCAGATGAGATTATTGAAGCATGGGGAAAAGCGTACGGATATATTGCCGATGCTTTTATTGAGCTAGAAGAAGCTCTTTACGAAGAGACAGAAAGTCAATCTGGAGGTTGGGGAGGGTATCGAAGCTTTTATATAGATAAGAAGGTATAAGAAAGTGATAACGTAACATCTTTTTATTTAAAAGCTAAAAATGAGAAAGAAATTGCCTCTTATAAAGCAGGACAATACCTTACATTAGCAGCAAATGTTCCAGGAGAGAAATACACGCATATTCGTCACTATAGTCTTTCTGAAGCCCCTGGAAAGGATTATTATCGAATCAGTGTAAAACGAGAAGATGCGCATGACGGTGCGCCAGCAGGAATCGTGTCAAACTATTTACATAAACAAGTTCAAACAGGAGATACTCTTAAGTTCTCAGCTCCTGCTGGAGATTTTGTACTTGATCACAGTGAACTTCCCGTTGTACTAATCAGTGGATGTATAGGCATTACGCCTTTGCTTAGTATGCTGAATACCATTGTAGAAAAACAACCTACACGTAAGGTTACCTTTCTTCATGCAAGTATTAATGGTAAAACGCATGCTTTTAAAGAACATGTGGCTCAACTAAACAGAAATAACGAAAATGTTACCTCCTTCATCTTTTATAGTTCGCCTAATGAAGGGGATCGACTTGGTACTGATTTTGATAAAGAAGGTTATATTGATTTAGAATTGTTACAATCCGTTGTTCCTTCAAAAGAAGCTGTCTTTTATTTCTGTGGATCGATTCCGTTTATGGAAGCTATTCTTAAAGCATTACGTAGATGGGATATACCAAACGAACGTATTCATTACAAGGTATTTAGCCCTGTAGCCATTTTAGGAGAAAAATAAAGAAGTAATTGTTACCAGTAAACAGAAAATGTTCGATTAAAACACACGTCCTGTTTAAATAAATATGCTGTAAAAAAGCACTCATAAGCGTGCTTTTTTACTTTGCCTTAAAGAATGATTCTACAAACGATCATGATACATATAAGTATTTCTACACTCTCTGCGTACAAAAAACTAGAAAAAATTCCCTTTGGTAATTTATAATAATAGAAAACTATGTCGAATCCTAAATATTGGAGAGATTACTATATGAGAAGAATACTTCCTTTTATAATTTTTAGCGTTTATTGCATTCCATACGTTTATTTATCTATGCGAAAAGATTTTGAGGATGATTCAAAGGTAAACTATATAATCATGGCCATAGTTACAGTAGCACTGTCTTATCTAAGTGGGCTTATTAGAGCGGATTTATCACTTATTTTAGGAAATATAATTTCTTTTAGTACTTCATATTTTTATAACGCATTAAGGCTTCCTGATTCTAAATGGGAGAAATATTTTTCGCCCTTTAATTCTGTCGAACAAGTAGTACTGATAAGCCTTGCGGCGCTTGTGCTGCAGGTAATTATTTATACACTTGCTAGAAAACGAGCGAAGAGATACATTCGTAATACTATGGTTTCGGAATAGTTCAAAAAAAGAGAGTTAGTCATCTAATGAGCTAGACTCTTCAGGTGACCAAATGAAAGAAGGGTTAAAATGAGGAGAGTTGCTGAAATTTTATCCTATAAAAAGAAAGTGCTAAATGAGGAAGATCAACAAATACTTCAAACGTGTACTTACCTGCTTTAAAAAGGATACGAATCAATTAGATAAGTTAGTTATACAACTTTTAAATATGTAACCGCAAACAAAAAGGTATGTATTTCTCTTCCTACTTTAATTATATCACATAAAAAAACGTCGATATAGACTGTTTATTCTCATTTACTGCTGGTAAAATCAATAAAACATTACCGGTTAGGAGAGATGTTGAATGAACTCTTTAGTTCTTAGCTTTCAAGAAATAAAAGATACACAGCTTTCACTTGTTGGAGGAAAAGCCTTAAATTTAGGGGCGTTATCAAAAATTCAAGGAATACAAGTACCGGACGGATTTTGTGTGACAGCGGCCGGGTATCAAAAAGCCCTTGAACAAAATGAAACGTTTCAAGCGTTACTGAACCAGCTGACGATGTTAAAAGCTGATGACCGAGATCAAATTGGTGAAATTAGCGAAAAAATTCGCCAAATCATTCTGGAAATAAAAATTCCTTCTGACGTTGTAAAAGCAGTTATTCATTCTCTCTCTCAGTTTGGGGAAGAGCATGCTTATGCAGTTCGTTCAAGTGCGACTGCTGAAGATTTGCCACATGCTTCTTTTGCTGGTCAGCATGACACCTATTTAAACATCAGAGGCAAAGAAGCCATTCTGCAGCACATTAGCAAATGCTGGGCTTCCCTGTTTACAAATCGCGCGGTAACCTACCGTATTAAAAATGGATTTGACCATAGTCAAGTGCACGTATCGGTTATTGTTCAACGAATGGTTTTTCCGCAGGCTTCAGGTATTTTATTTACCGCTGACCCAATTACTTCTAACCGAAAGCTGTTATCAATCGATGCGGGATTTGGACTTGGAGAAGCGCTAGTGTCAGGTTTGGTCTCTGCCGATTGCTATAAAGTAAAAGAAGGAGAAATCGTCGATAAAAAAATAGCAGCTAAAAAGGTAGCTATTTACGGATTAAAAGAAGGCGGAACAGAAACGAAGGAAGTTCATTTCGATCTGCAAAAAACGCAAGCGCTCACTGACTCTCAAATTTTACAGCTAGAACGCGTTGGAAGACAGCTTGAAGCTTATTTTGATTGTCCTCAAGATATTGAATGGTGCTTGGCTGATGATACATTTTATATTGTCCAAAGTCGTCCAATTACTACTCTATATCCAATTCCTGAAGCACATGATCAGGAAAATCGCGTGTATGTATCTGTGGGACATCAACAAATGATGACCGATGCCATGAAACCACTGGGATTGTCTTTTTTTCTGTTAACGACTAATGCACCGATGCGTACAGCCGGTGGAAGGCTGTTTGTTGATGTCACCCCTATGCTGGCTTCACCTGACAGCAGAAAAATGATGTTAGGCGCCATGGGACAACATGATCCGCTCATGAAAGACGCACTTACAAGCATAATAGAGCGAGGAGACTTTATAAAACCTTTACCAAATGATCAAAGTTCTGGTAAAAGCAATAAAAGCGTTCCCTCTACGAAGCCTAAGGCGCAAATGGAAAACGACTCGACCATCGTTTCTGACTTGATCAAGAAGAATCAAGCATCAATAGAAGAGCTAAAACAAACCATCCAGACGAAATCTGGGTCGGAATTAGTCGATTTTATTTCAGAAGATATCGGGACATTAAAGAAGATTTTATTTGACCCACAAAGTTCAGCTGTGTTTATGGCCGCTATGGATGCTTCATCATGGATCAATGAAAAAATGGAGACGTGGCTAGGTGAAAAAAACGCAGCAGATGCGCTTTCTCAATCTGTACCAAACAATATTACTTCAGAAATGGGTCTGGCGCTATTGGATGTCGCAGATGTGATTCGTCCTTATCCAGAAGTCATCCATTATTTACAGCACGTAAAAGATGATAACTTTTTGGAGAAACTGGTTAAGTTTGAAGGCGGACAGGAAACTCAAGTCGCTATCTATGATTATCTCAGCAAATACGGAATGCGATGCCCCGGCGAAATCGATATTACGAAAACTCGCTGGAGCGAAAAGCCGTCTGCACTTATCCCTGTGATTCTTGGTAATATTAAAAACTTTGAGGCTAACGCTAGCAAGCAAAAATTTGAAAAAGGCCTGCAGGAAGCCTTGAAAAAAGAGCAAGAGCTATTAAACCGCTTGAAGCAATTGCCGGATGGTGAACAAAAAGCAAAAGAAACAAAAGAAAAGATTAATCTCATCCGAAATTTTATCGGTTATCGTGAATATCCCAAATACGGCATGATTAATCGCTATTTTGTTTATAAGCAGGCTCTGCTGAAAGAAGCCGCTCAGCTTGTAAAAGCCGGTGTTATTTCTGAAACAGAAGATATATACTATCTGACGTTTGACGAACTTCAAGAAGTCGTGCGCACACATAAAGTGAATGATCAAATCATCACCAAGCGAAAAGAAGAATACCAATTATACACAAAGCTAACATCTCCGCGTGTAATCACATCTCATGGCGAAATTGTTACAGGTGCGTACAAACGAGAAAATCTTCCGTCCCAAGCAATTGTAGGTTTACCGGTTTCTTCAGGAGTGATTGAAGGGCGAGCGCGCGTCATTTTAAACATGGAAAATGCTAATCTATCAGATGGAGATATATTAGTCACTTCCTTTACTGACCCTAGCTGGACCCCGTTATTTGTAGGAATAAAGGGGCTTGTTACGGAAGTTGGCGGACTGATGACTCATGGAGCAGTCATTGCACGTGAATACGGATTGCCAGCGGTTGTCGGAGTAGAGAATGCTACTCGGCTGATAAAAGACGGACAGCGAATTCGCGTACATGGAACAGATGGGTATATTGAAATATTGTAAAAGCTAAAGATGCTTGCGCTGTTTTTCTTCTTTTTACCTAATTAATAGATGAAAATTTGTTTAAATTCCTATGCGTATCTTCAGGTAATACAAAAAGGCAGGCCATTATAACGGCCTGCCTTTTTTGTATTGGTGACGCAGTAGATTGAAACGTCAAATGCTGACTTTTTTTACAGCCGACTGCTGCACATGCTCCATAAACAGTTTAAACAAGTTTAGCATTGAAGTATGTTCTTTTGCCATCATTTCTGGATGCCACTGGACGCCGACTACAAATTGTTCTCCTTGTTTTTCAATGGCTTCAATGACTCCATCTTTTGCCCACGCGGAAACTTCAAAACCTGGCGCTACGTCTTTAATAGCTTGGTGGTGAAATGAATTAATAAGAGCTTGATTACCGTAAAGTTCATGCAGGCGTGTTCCGTCTTTAATCATGATGGAATGAGAAGGGTCGCTTGTATTGTTGTATTGATCATGTTTGATAAATGACTCTTTAATGTCTGACATGTCTTGATGAAGAGTGCCTCCGTAAGCAACGTTTAAAATTTGTAAGCCGCGGCAAATTGCTAATACCGGCTTTCCTTGATCGATCACATGCTTTAACAATAGCTGTTCAGACTGATCTCGTGCTAAAAAAGGTGAACCCGTTTTGGTTGTCGGTTCTTCTCCGTATAAAAGGGGGTTAACGTCTTGGCCACCTGATAAAATCAACCCGTCTATACTTTCTGCCTGCGCTTTAATCATTTCTTCGTCTTTTAGCACTGGCAAGATAAAAGGAACTCCGCCGCTGAGCGCTGTTGATTCGATATAGTCGTTATTCACATACGCTCGCTTATAGCCTGGAAAGCGTCCTCCTTGATCCACAATAATGCTTCCTGATATACCAATTAAAAATCCCACTGTTGTTTTCTCCTTTTTGTTAAATTACCATTTCTTGAGATGTTCTTTCTTTTTTACTGCGTTGATAAAGTGTGTTCAATCGCTTGCTTTATAAGAAATAAATGGTTCTTTTGTTCAACTATTATACATATATACCCTATTTATTTAATAGAAAATGGTATAATAGCCTCTGTATGTTAAAAATACTAATTGCCAAAGGTAGAAGGTAGTGCTACAATTGTTCACATTCCTACTATTCTTCTTATTATAGTCGGATTAAAATTTTATACAAGGAAATAGGAGTGATTTTAGTGAAAAGGACTTATTTACTTTTCATTTCTCTTTTAACCATTGTCCTCATGGTAGCAGGGTGCAGTGGTAACGCAAGTAAAAATTCTTCAAGTGAAAAAGAAGGAAAAGAAGGCGGAATGCTAAACGTCGCGTCTCAAAGTGAGCCAGCAACGCTGGATGCTCAAATCACTGGGGACTCCGACGTGAAAGATGCAACGCGCAGTATCTATGAAGGGTTAATGATTTTAGACGACAAAGGAAATCCTAAGCCTGACTTAGCGTCTAAAGTAGATATTAGCGATGATAAAAAAACATACACGTTCCAGTTAAGAAAAGGGATTAAATTCCATAACGGCGAAGAAATGACTGCAGATGATGTTGTCGCTTCTATTAACCGATGGATTAAGCTATCATCCCTTGGGAAAACAAACTTCTCTGGTGCTGAAATGACAAAAACCGGTGATTATACGGTGGAGCTTCACTTACCATCACCAAATGTAAACACGCTATCTTTATTAGCTGATCCAATCCCTGCAGCAGCTATTTTACCAAAAGAAGTGGTTGACAATGCATCTGATGAAGGGATCAAAGACTACATAGGAACAGGTCCATATAAAGTAAAAGAATGGAAGAAAAATCAATATCTTTTATTAGAGAAATTTAAAGATTATTCTTCGAAAGGCCGCGAAGTTAAGAAAACTCCTCACGTCGATGAAATTAAGATTAGTTTCGTAAGCGATGAGTCAACTAGGATTTCTGGTATTACAACCGGACAATTTGACGTTGCGCTATCTGTATCAAGCGATAATGCCAAACAAGTTGAAGGCAGTCAAAATGCAAAAGTAGAAACATCACCAGGCGGATTTATGGGACTTTTCTACAACACAGATAAAGGCGTCTTCAAAGATATCAATGCACGAAAAGCAGTTAACGCAGCTCTTAACTCAAAAGACATTTTAGACAGTTCTTACGGAAGCTCAGATTATTACAAGCTTTCTTCATCCATTGTGAACAAAGAGTATCCAAACTACTACAGTACAGCTGGAAAAGAAGAATACAACCAGCATGACAAGAAAAAAGCAAAAGAATATTTGAAGAAATCTGGTTATAACGGGGAAGAAATTCGTTTAATGGCGTCTCGTGATTACCAAGATCAATACAATACAGCTGTTGTGGTTCAACAAGAGTTAAAAGACATTGGTATGAATGTAAAACTCGAAGTATACGACTGGGCGACATTCAGCGATAAAATGAGTGATACAAGCCAATGGGACATCTATCCTGTTGACTGGAATGCTCGTTCTACCATCTTCCAAGGATTCTGGACTACAAAAGGGACATCAGTTGAAAAATCAATGGACTACTTAAACAAAATTAAAGCTGCTCCTTCTGTTAAAGAAGCTCGCGGTGACATTGATGCAATTCAGCAATACGTATGGGACGAGCTTCCGTTTACGCTTATTGGTCATAAAGTGAACATCAATGCCGTTTCTAACAATGCAAAAGGCTATGAGTATAATTTAGGTCCAATTTTCTACAATATGAGTTTAACAAAATAATATCTTATTATTCTAATAAACAGAGAGCTTATGCTCTCTGTTTTAGAAAGGAGTTTACGATGGGAGCTTATACACTTAAGAGACTTTTTGCACTAATTCCTGTTTTATTCATTGTATCTATTGTTGTGTTTTTAATTACGCGCTTAACGCCTGGGAGTCCTGCAGCGATCATTTTAGGACAAGGCGCAAGTCCAGAACAAATTGCAGCGCTGAGCAAGGAAATGGGATTGGATGAGCCCGTGGTCAATCAATACTTTATCTGGCTATCTAACATTTTTCACGGAGATTTTGGCTATTCCTACTTTTTAAATAAACCTGTGCTCGGGGCAATTTGGGATAACGTAGGTCCTACGGTTTCTCTAGCTATACTCGCGCAAATTTTTGGCGTGGCGTTTGCTTTACTATTTGGTATATATGCAGCTAAACACAAAGGAACGATTCGTGATGAAAGCATTATGGGAGCCAGCCTTTTAGGTATTTCCATTCCTAGCTTTCTTCTCGGTTCATTCCTTATTTTGCTTTTTGCGGTACAGCTTCGAATTTTTCCTGTTTCAGGATACGTTCCGTTAAATGCTGGATTATTTGAGTATTTAAAGTACTTAGTTTTACCAACGATTACGCTTGGAGCTATTCAAGCTGCATTAATTACGCGTATGACGCGTTCATCTTTACTCGATACCATTTCTGAGAACTTTGTTAAAACGGCAAAAGCAAAAGGATTAAATGAACGCACAATTATGCTTAAGCATACGCTGCGCGTGAGTTTTTTACCGATTTTAACAGTTATCGGAGAATCATTTGCGGGGCTTGTGACCGGAGCGGCGGTAACAGAATCATTATTTAACATCCCGGGGTTAGGTCAGCTGATTGTTTCATCAATTGAACGCCGTGATTACGCGCTTATTCAAGGAGCCGTACTTTTAATTACGGTTGCTTATGTGGTCATCAATTTAGTTGTTGATTTGCTGTATGCCGTGATCGATCCGCGTGTACGCAATTCTTATCATGATTAAAGGAGGGTGATGAATGTGAACGCACAACAAAATACAGAGACCATTTCAGTAACTGCAAAGAAAAAAGAAACCCAGCAGCAGCGCGCTTTTTCTCAAATCGTTTGCTAGTAAGAGGAGCGATACTTATTTTATTATCTATTTTGATTGCTGTTTTTGCTCCGCTCATTTCTCCTTTTGGCAGCTTACAAATCGACCCTGCAAATCGATTAGCACCGCCGTCTAGCACGCACTGGTTTGGAACGGATAACTTTGGACGAGATGTATTTAGCCGGACAATGTACGGCGTCAGAATATCATTAATGATTGGAGCTGCAGTAACGATTGTTGCTACTGTACTTGGTTTAATCGTTGGACTTTTATCTTCTTATTATAAAATTCTTGATTATATCTTAATGAGAATTTGTGACGGCTTGTTTGCTTTTCCATCTATTTTACTAGCAATTGCCATCATGTCTGCTTTAGGACCTAAAACAAGCAACGTTATTATCGCACTGAGCCTTGTATTTATTCCTTCGATTGCGAGAATTGTTCGTTCAGCTGCGCTTGTTGTAAAAGAAAAAACGTTTATTGAAGCGCTAAAAGCTCAAGGAGCAAGCTCACTTCGAATCATTTGTTTTCATATGGCACCAAACGTCTTATCGCCTTTAATCGTTCAAGTAACATACGTGTTTGCCGTAACGATTTTAACTGAGGCTTCGCTAAGCTTTTTAGGAGCCGGGATTCCTGCGCCGACACCGAGCTTAGGAAATATGCTGTATGACGGAAAGCTTGCGATTTACAACGCGTGGTGGATGACCGTGTTTCCGGGTGTATTCATCATTTTAATTGTACTTGGCCTTAATTTATTTGGTGACGGTCTGCGCGACTGGCTAAATCCGAAAAACTTAATGCTGAAGAAAAGGAGGAAAAAACGTTGAGTAACGCCCTTTTAAAATTAGAAGACTTACAAGTAACTTTTACAACGTATAGCGGAGAAGTAACAGCTGTTGACAATGTATCTCTTCAATTAAATAAAGGAGAAGTATTAGGCATTGTGGGTGAATCTGGATCAGGAAAAAGCGTAACGTCCGAATCTATTCTTCAGCTATTGGATGAAGACTTAACAAGCTACGACGGCAAGATTTTGTTTGAAGGAAAAAACTTATTAGACATGACTTCAAAGCAAATTCAAAAGCTAAGAGGAAACGAAATCTCAATGATTTTCCAAGATCCAATGTCGTCATTAAATCCCGTTATGCCAATTGGAAAACAAATTGCTGAAGTGATTCGTCTGCATCAGAAAGTCTCCAAAAAAGAAGCACAAAAGAAAGTCGTAGAGCTTTTGAGACTAACCGGCATTCCGTCTCCAGAACAGCGAGCAAAAGAGTATCCGCATGAAATTTCCGGCGGAATGAGGCAGCGCATTATGATTGCGATGGCTTTAGCCTGTGAGCCAAAGCTTCTCATTGCCGATGAGCCAACAACGGCTTTAGACGTAACCATTCAAGCGCAAATCCTTGATCTTATGATGGACTTAAAAGACAAGCTCAATATGGGCGTGCTTTTCATCACCCATGATTTAGGAGTTGTGGCTAATATTTGTACAAAAGTAGCCGTGATGTATTTGGGTCAAGTGATGGAAGAAACGGACGTTAAAACGCTGTTTTCAAAACCACTTCATCCTTATACAATGGGCTTAATTAAGTCGGTTCCTCACTTAGATGGAGATAGAACAAAAGAGCTTTCATCCATTCCAGGAACGGTTCCGCCGCTTTCAAACGTGCCAGACGGCTGTCGTTTTGCTCCAAGATGCCCATTTGCAACGGAAAAATGCCATAAAGAAGTACCTGTTTTAGAGCATGCCGATGATACGCATCGCATTCGATGCTGGCACTATGAAAAAATTCAAGAAGGAGAGGTTGCGTATGTCTAGTGAAGCAAAGCATCAAAGCGCCAAGCCCTTGCTTGAAGTTCGCAACCTGCAAAAATATTATCCGGTTCGTTCTGCTTTAGGGAAAGCAAAAGGCCAAATCAAAGCAGTTCAAGATTTATCCTTTGATATTTATGAAGGTGAAACGTATGGATTAGTAGGTGAATCTGGCTGCGGGAAAAGTACAGCGGGGCGCACGCTTTTAAAATTAGTAGAACCAACGGGCGGAGAAGCACGGTTTAATGGAGAAAGTATTTTCGAATCTAAAGCCTCACGCTTGCGAACAATTCGTAAAGATTTGCAAATGATTTTCCAAGATCCGCATACTTCTCTTAATCCAAGGAAAAAAATTGGTGCTTCCATTCAAGAAACATTAACGATTCATAATGTAGGGGCAAAAAGTGAACGAAAGCAGCTTGTCATTGAGTTGTTAAAAAAGCTTGGGTTTAACGAAGAAGATTACAACCGCTATCCGCACGAATTTTCAGGCGGTCAGCGCCAGCGTATAGGGATTGCGCGTTCATTAATTTTAAATCCAAAGCTTATCATTTGTGATGAGCCGGTTTCAGCGCTGGACGTATCTATTCAAGCACAAATCTTAAACTTGCTGCGCAGTTTGCAAAGAGAAATGAAGCTTTCGTATCTCTTTATCTCCCACGATTTAAGCGTCGTAAGACATATTGCAGATCGCGTTGGCGTGATGTATTTAGGAAGATTAGTAGAAGAAGGGCCAACAGATGAGATTTTTTCAAATCCTCGTCATCCTTATACAAAACTTCTTTTATCTTCTGTCCCGGCAATTCACGAACATGAAAAACGCGAAAAAATTGAGGTTAAAGGTGAAATTCCTTCTCCTCTTAATCCACCTTCAGGCTGTGCGTTTCATAAAAGATGCCCGTTCGCATTCGACCGCTGCATGAAAGAAACACCTGAAGATACAGTGATTGACAGTAAGCATAAAGTAAAATGTCATCTTTATAGTTAAGATGAAAAGCTGTAGCGATATAGAAAACAAACGTATGGATGCACCAGCACAATTGAATAAATAGAAATAAAAAAGTCACTAGTGCCTCTAGTGGCTTTTTTTTCTGTGAAAACAGCGGGGTCTAAGGATGGTGAAAAGTTATTATTTAGCATATTAAATTCATTTTTATATAAAAAACGAATATTTTAATGATAATATAGTTCTATAAATATACATAAAAAGGGGTTTTTAGATGAAAAAGGAATCTTTTGTTTTGGGAATTTCATTACTGTTATGTGTAGGTAGCTTAACCGGGTGTGGTTTTTTAGGTGAAAAGGAAGCCGCTACAAGCAGTCAAGAAACCAAGGAGAACGCAACAAAGAAAAACGTAGAAGCAAAAGAAGAAAGTAACGAAGCAATCAAGAAAAAAGAGCCAAAAGACAATGCTACAGAAGAGTCGGATAAAGAACCAAATAAAGTCACAGAAAAAGAGAAAGACTCCTCAAAACCAGGGAATAAACAGAAAGAAGATTCTACGAAAGCAGCAGATAAAACTGAATCAGCACCTAGTCAAGTTGACTGGGGTAGCACGTGGAGCAGAAATATTGATACAGACCCCGCTGGAATAGATATTACTAATTTAAAAGGCGACACGTTTAAGTTCAAATTAAACGCAAATCATTTTGACAACCCAGAAGATGTTAGTACGGGAATTGTGAGCGCAGGGGATGTGGAAGGAACTGAAAAGATTAAAGGAAATGTCGCTACTCAAATAACGGATGATATAGACGGTGGTTGTATGATTACGATGACTAACTATACAAGTTATATAAAAGTTGATTATCAGCCAAGCTGTACCAGTTCTGGTGGAGGAATAGGCGTTTACTATGATGGAAAATATCAAAAAGGAAGTATGTCGGAAACACCTCAGATAAAAGCAAAAAGAACAGATGATACTACATCAACAGAGGGGTCACAAGAAAATCCGCAAGGTAGCGAAGAATCGGCTACTGAAGAAGCACCAGCCCAGGATACGCAAACATTACTGACTCACGAACAAGCGGAAGAGTTAGTTAGAAAACAACAAGGTTATTCTATTAATGATCCGGTACACATTGTTGTTTATGACCACGATGATGAGGATGGGAATTATGTTATCCACGATCTTGAAGATGTAAAAGATGACCCTAATACACCTTACAGCGAAGCGCACGAAGCCACATATGGATGGTACTCAGTGAATCCTAAAACAGGTGAAATTATTGATTTACTTAATGATGCATACTAAATGATGCATACTAAATGATAAATAAGCCAAGAAGTGTAGCTTGCTTCTTGGCTTATTTTTTGTATTTATGTAATTATGGCATTTATTCCACAAGCTATTCCTTGGATAAAGCCTTTCTTTTAGAACAGAAATTTTTGCGACACAGGGAAGGACGATATTTAAAAAAGTTTATTGCCTTATCGCAAATGATTGTATCACAATAAAAGATATGAATAATCCTTACTAACCTACCTATCCTAATATATGGAGATACGAAAACAAAACGTGTTATGATGGTATCGGTGATAATTATGGGTAAAAAAGCAGATAAAACGAATGTCATGCGAATTTTAGATCAGAAAAAAATTGAGTACAACTATTATTCTTATGACACTAAAAAGCTGAGTGGGGTACAGGTAGCTACTTCGCTCGGAGAGGACCTTTCTAAAGTCTTTAAGACACTGGTGACCGTCGGGAAATCAAAAGAACATTATGTCTTCATGGTACCGGTTGAAAAGGAGCTTGATTTAAAGAAAGCGGCAAAAGCAGCTGGTGAAAAGTCTTTGGAAATGATTCCTCAAAAAGAACTGTTACCTCTTACAGGATATGTTCACGGCGGGTGTTCTCCTATCGGAATGAAAAAGCAGTTCGAAACCTTCATTGACTCTACAGCAGAAAACTGTGAAACGATTTACTTTTCAGGTGGACGTGTAGGTCACCAGATACAGTTAACATTAAGTGACTTATCAAAAGTAATTCGCATAGGTTCGGCAGACATCACAAAAGGTAGTTGAAATGCAGTTCCCTTGAGCGAAACGCACTCAGACATGAGCGTTTCGCTTTTTTAGCTGTCTTAATTGCTGTCTTTTTACCTGTTAGAATAACAAAAACCAAAAGTAAAAATATAGAAAAATGATATTATATAGTTAATGTTTGGGAACTTTATGAAAAGACTAGGAGGGAAACAAAAATGATTAAATCAATTATTGGAGGGTTCATTTTATCTTTTGTTCTTTTATTGGCATGTACAATAGCTAACGTAAATTTAGAAACAGTCTTTTTGGCAGTGTTCATTATACTAGTAGGGCTAGCCATTATTATATCTGGAGAAGCTGTAAGTGGCGATCGGATGAGAGCCAATCTGGCCACCGAATCAAAAACGGACAAGAAGTGGAGAATTACAAATTCTATAAACCTTATGTTAGCTGCGACTCCAGTTCTCGGGGTATTTCTTCTCATTCATTATTTTATATAGTTATTTTCTCTCTTATAAGGGCAAACAGCAAGATCCCTAAGAAACAAACTAATTATTAATAAGGTAATAGGGGGAAAGAGGCCCTAGTATGAAAGAAATCAATTCACCTGAGGTAAGTCCGTCCATAAAAAAACTGTTATCTTATGCAACTTTAGAAGAGAAGGTTGATGAAGAATATGAAAAATACGTTTGTTTGCAAAGTCGGAAATTATACAGTATGGAAGTAAACGAAGAAACCGTTAGTTGTATAGGAGTTGAATTTCTTAACTCCAAAGAAGCTGTTATAAAACATATAGCTGTTTTACCAAGAGAAAGAGGTAGAGGAACAGGAAGCAGCATGATTAATTTTCTTTGTAAGAAACATGATATACATTCGGTTTTTGCTGAGACAGATAAAGAGGCAGTAAACTTTTATTCTAAGTTTGGTTTCCAAACAACAAGCTTAGGTGAAAAATATCTCGGGATAGAACGCTTTTTGTGTGAATTTAAAATCAAATGAGTCAAATTAAGGTCGCCGATGCAACAAAATTATAGAGCATCTATGGCTGTATATATAATAGGGGATAACATTAAAATTCGATAATTATCTTAAATTTAGGTTAGAGCTTAGTACAAGTTATGTTTATTCTACATATTATGTAAATGTAAGCAGCTTACACTCACAAGTTGAAAAGAGTATTTTCTTAACCATGTTCTCACTTAAAGAACATGGCTTTTTTTCTGTTTGTCATATAAATTAGAAAGCCGAACTTTGTAAAATTTTTGTATAAATAATTAGAAAATATTATATTTTCTAATAAATCGATAGTACAATATATAAATAGAAGGGAGGATTAACACTACATATGTAATAGACAGCAACCGCTTTTAAAACCGCTTATTTTGTTATCTATAGATGATATTGAAATGAATTATCCAACCTTTTTTAAGCGCTCTCATTATATAAGTAATTGGTTGAACAGGTTTTATAGAAAGCAATACAATCTAGCTGTTTAAAAAGATTTGCTGGTAAATTATTTACTACTTCATGTTACAGGAGAACCAACATTAAACACTCAAAGAAAAGAGGGATCAATCATGGCTCATACCAGTGAAGCTGCAAACAACAGGCGTATTACAAGTAATATTTTCAAAGGATCTGTTGGGAATTTAATTGAATGGTACGATTGGTACGTTTACTCTGCTTTTGCCGTCTATTTTTCATCGCAATTCTTCCCGGAAGGTGATTCAACAAGTCAGCTGCTTAACACAGCTGCAATCTTTGCCGTCGGTTTCTTGATGCGTCCAATCGGTAGTTTATTAATGGGACGCTACGCGGATCGATATGGTCGCCGGGCTGCACTTACCTTGTCTATTACAATTATGGCGAGCGGTTCTTTTATTATTGCTTGTACTCCTAGCTATGGCACCATAGGATTATTATCTCCTATTATTCTAGTACTAGCGCGTTTGCTGCAAGGAATCTCCTTAGGAGGAGAATACGGAACGTCTGCAACTTACCTTTCTGAAATGGCAAGCAGCGGGCGAAGAGGATTTTATTCAAGCTTTCAGTATGTGACGCTTGTTGCTGGTCAGCTGGTGGCATTAGGTGTTCAAATTATTCTGCAAAACGTTCTTAGTGAAGCAGATATGATTTCATGGGGCTGGCGTATTCCCTTTGTCATTGGAGCCATCGGAGCGCTAAGCGTTTTATGGCTGCGCCGTACAATGGATGAGTCAGAGCAATTTTCTAAAATGGACTCTGAAAGTCGTGAAAATGCCGGAACTATTAAAGCACTTATGAAGCATCCTAAAGCAGTGTTGACCGTTATTGGCTTAACATTAGGAGGAACGGTCGCTTTTTATACGTACACGACGTATTTGCAAAAATTCATGGTAAACAGTGTAGGGCTAGATAAAGGAGTCGTAAGCTGGATTAACTTCTGTGCGCTGCTTGTATTTGTTGTCATTCAGCCAATAGCAGGTATGCTATCGGATAAAATTGGACGCAGACCTTTGTTAATGAGCTTTGGTATTTTGGGAACATTGCTGACTGTACCCCTGTTTCTTTTTATGAAACAAGCACATAACCCAGTCATGGCCTTTTTATTAATGACAGTTGGACTTATCATTGTAACAGGTTATACATCTATTAACGCTATTGTAAAAGCTGAGCTTTTTCCAACAGAGATTCGAGCTCTTGGTGTAGGGTTACCATACGGACTTACAGTTGCCATATTTGGAGGTACTGCAGAATTTATTGCCCTATGGTTAAAAAGTATCGGCCATGAATCACTTTTCTTTTTCTATGTAGCAGGATGTATTGCCATCAGCTTTCTTGTTTATTGGCGTATGGGAGAGTCCTCTAAAGATTCATACATAGAATCTGAGCTCAAGACAGATGACAAAGTACCCCCTAATAACATCAGTCTTTAATTTTAGTTAAAGAAATAATCGTTTGATAACATAAAAAAGGACTGGCTTTTTATAGTCAGTCCTTTTTTTATATTCTTAAAAAATATTTGTTTTGTAGTCGGCTCAGAATATGGAAAGATAGGATCTTTCAAGCTAAATTCACGCGTGCCTTCTTCGATAAGACCAACTGTTTTATCGCTATCGTAAAGGGCTAGCCTTACTAAGCTATCCGTGCTGTACAACTTTTTTCTGTAGTAGGATTTTTGTCTATTATTTGGTGGTAATAAGGGCTTGAATGATCTCATTCAAGTAATGTTTAAAATCAGGCTTTACTTTCGCCATTTTGAACACTCCCTTTTAAAATTTTTTGCTTGTATTCGTTATACTAAGTTTAATAAAATTACCTAAAGTTGTTATCCAACGCAAAGCGTAACTTATTGTATGAATTTGTACGACTAAAGAATGAAGAAAAAAATAATTAGAGGCATATAAAAAGATCAGCGTCATAATAAAAGGATTATTTTGTGGTATAACGAAATAAAGAGTATATACATCAGAAATAGAGAGAGGGTAAACTTCGTGAATACTTTATATTCCTTTTTTACAAACCCAGTTTTAACTGCTTCTACGTTTTTACTAGAATTACAGAGCGTGTTCTTTCAACCTATTTGGAAAGAGTATAATTATGATGATTATTTTACCTACAAGGTGTATGTTCCAAGTACATATACTGGGTTAAGTAAAGTACCATTAATCGTTATGCTTCATGGATGTCAACAAGATGCAGATGATTTTGCTGCAGGTACGGAGATGAATAAGCTAGCGGAAGAAAAAGGCTTTATTGTTCTCTATCCTCAAATGAATTATTTTGCTAATTCCAACGGGTGCTGGAATTGGTTTTATGAGTATAACCAGTTTCGCGGTAATGGAGAGCCAGACATAATAAAAGATATGATTGATCACATAACCGCTAAATATGCTGTTGATCCTGCTAGTATATACCTTGCTGGTATGTCAGCTGGAGGCTTTATGGCAAATGTGATGGCTATTGCTTATCCTGATGTATTCAAAGCGGTAGGCATTCATTCAGCAGGCAGTAATGCGTATGCTGTAGACCTCATCACAGCTGGAGAAGTCATGCTATATGGCTCTTTAAATCCTGAACTTGACGGTGATGAAGCTTATAAAAAAATGGGACCTTATGCACGGCCTGTTCCTATCATTACGTTTCATGGCCAATCAGATACAACAGTCAATCCAATTAATGCGTCTAAATTAATTCAGCAGTGGATTTATACATATAAGAATTTCGGTATAAACCTACATGAAAATGCTGCTTTTTATACGTCACAAGACAACGGAAATCATTATAGCTACATAATGGCTGACTACATAGATGCAGAAAATAAAATCTGGATGAAAAAAATTATGGTAGAGGATATGGGGCATGCATGGTCAGGAGGAAATGACAATGGATCAGATACTGATTCAAAAGGTCCTAATGCTTCAAAAATGATGTGGGACTTTTTTGAAGCACAGAATGATTGAATAGAGTATGAACGAGCAATCAAGATGTACTACTAAATAACATCAGCCTTCATTTTTTTTGAAACAAATAATTGTCTACCAACAGCAAAAAAGGATCTTATCGAAAGATCCTTTTTCTGTTATCCACCACCATTTTTTAACAAGTAGCTTCAAACCGATTTAATAATACATCTAGATCCTGACTGATTTTAATCGTATTACTACTTGTAAACCCTTCTTCTAGGGCAATCATCATCATCATTTTTCGTATAAATTCTATCTTTATCAGCAGTAGTCTACATTTGAAACACATTAAGTTTCCTCCACTTGCCACGTCATTTTAAAGGCTTAAATTGTTGAATTACTTATGTAAAAATGGTTCCAATCTAAAAATAGAACCTAAAAAATATAGTAACAAATAGATAGTGTCGAAGTCTGTCGTATTTTGAATTCAGATATTTTCATTTAAAAAGAATTAGCTCTTAAACGTTTTGTTGGAAGCTGTGCTCTGTCTTAATTATGATTGTTCCACCGGTTGTAAATAACTCACAGAGCAACAGAGCTTATCCTGTTTTTTTGATATAGGCATAATCCAATTACATTTAAGCATGTTAACATAAGAAAGGAGAATTTACTAATATGCCCAATGTCATCAGAATTCTTCAATTGTTTCTTCTGTGGATTTCCCTTGTTTTTATGCCGAAAAAATCAATTAGAACCTATTTTCCCGCTTCTCTTTTTGCCTCATCTTTAGTAATTGGAATGTGCTCATTAGCTATTCCTTACAAGTGGTGGAGTGTAAAAGGAGGGTGGAAAGGAAAATTTTAAACGATAGCAGTTTTATTTTTGGACCTTTTTGGTAGGGACACTGTGGATCTTTCATTTTACGTTTGGCAGCTTTAAGAGATTTATTTTCGTCAATTTACTTATGGATTCACTATTTGCTTTTCCGCTAAGTTACTTGTATCAAAAATTGGACTTATTTACGTTAGTTAACTTTAAGCCAAAACATATCTTTTTTTCGTTTATTAGTTTCTGCTTAACTATCTATGGCTATCAGGCACTGACAAATAAAGATAAATGATAGGTGAGGGCCGTTTCTAACCGCTATAGAGTTTGTAAAAAGCGCAACAAAAAAACGTCTGTTAAGACGCTTTATATATAATACATATACTGCTCTTCCTTATTGACATTTGTTGTTTCATGGATTATTTCTTCCGGGATATTGGACGTCCGGTTAGTAAAAAGCATAAACAAAGCAATAATTGATGCCAGAAAACCTAAAGTAACAATCACAATAAATCCCTCCCTTTAGGATATATATTCTACTTTTATCTTCATTTTCCTATATTTATTTTATACCCTTATTTTATTTTCTCAACACATAGAACAAAAAGAGTAGTGCATCTCCTCGATATCTCCCTCAAAATAAATATAATCAAGGGAGCTTAAAACTCCTATTTTCCCTGAAAAAGTAGGAAGTCATAAATTTTTTTCGTAGGGGGGATATAAATCATTAAAATTATTAATCGTTGAGATAACTTTTTTGTATTGTACGAATGAAAGAAATTTATATATATTAAAAATACAAAATATTCATTAAATTATATGATGCTTTGGTTTCGAGTCGAAAAGAGAAAAGCTACTGCTTTAAAGGCAACAAGTTTAAGGAAGTTACAAGCGATATTAAAAAGTTATAGAAATGGATACAGCTAGAATTCTTTTTTGCTCAGATATTCACAGAGTTTTCATTTGTAAAAAGACTGAAAATTTTGATAATAAATTTCACTTTTACTTTTATTAAGGGGGACTTTTTATGACAACAACGGTATTAAATGTATCAACTTATTCTTTTTATCTTAACGGTGAGTGGAAAGAAAGCAAATCAGGGCAGACAATCGACATTGTTTCTCCATACCGTCATGACGTGATTGGAAAAGTGCAGGCTATCACAAAAGAAGAGGTCGATGAAGCAGTACATGCCGCGCAGAAAGCTCAGAAAGGGTGGGCAGAAATTTCTCTGCAAGAACGTGCAAAATATTTATACAAATGGGCGGATGAGCTGGTGAAAATGCAGAGTGAAATTGCCGAAATTATCATGAAGGAAGTTGGAAAAAGCTTAAAAGATGCAAGAAATGAAGTAGTGCGCACAGCTGATTTCATTCGCTATACAGTTGAAGAAGCCCTTCATATGAACGGAGAAAGCATGAAGGGAGATAGTTTTCCTGGCGGTTCTAAGTCTAAAGTTGCGATTGTTGAACGCGTGCCTTTAGGGGTTGTACTCGCAATTCCTCCTTTTAATTATCCGGTAAATTTAGCAGCTGCTAAACTGGCGCCTGCGCTTATTTCAGGAAATGCAGTTATCTTCAAACCCGCAACGCAAGGAGCGATCAGCGGTATTAAGATGATTGAAGCTCTTCATCAAGCAGGTATTCCACAAGGTCTTGTAAACGTCGTAACGGGTCGCGGATCTGTTATTGGGGATTATTTAGTTGAACATAAAGGCATTAACATGATTTCATTTACCGGAGGAACAAATACGGGTACTCAATTAGCTAAAAAGGCAGGCATGATTCCTCTTGTATTAGAACTTGGAGGAAAAGACCCGGGTATTGTATGTGAAGATGCAGATTTACAAGAAGCAGCAAAACATATTATAAGCGGAGCATTTTCTTATTCCGGCCAGCGCTGTACAGCTATTAAACGAGTACTTGTGCATGAAAAAGTGGCAAACGAGCTCGTAAATATTTTAAAAGAAGAAGTACATAAACTATCAGTCGGTTCTCCTGAAGATGGATGTACGATCGTTCCATTAATTGATAGCAAAGCAGCGGACTTTATTCAGATTTTAATTGCAGATGCACTAGGAAAAGGTGCAACAGTTGTGACTGGAAACAAGCGTGAAGGCAACCTTATTTATCCTACTCTTTTAGATGACGTAAATGATACTATGCGCGTAGCATGGGAAGAACCATTTGGCCCTGTGTTACCAATTATTCGCGTCGCTTCTGACCAAGAAGCTATTGATATAGCAAACGAATCAGAATTTGGCTTACAAGCAAGTGTTTTTACAAAAGATATTAATAAAGCCTTCTCAATTGCAAATAAAATGGAAGTCGGCTCCGTTCAAATCAATGGCCGCACAGAACGCGGTCCTGATCATTTTCCTTTTATCGGCGTAAAAGGATCCGGTATGGGTGCTCAAGGCATTCGTAAAAGTATTGAATCTATGACTCGTGAAAAAGTAACGGTATTAAATCTTCAATGATTGAATTCCAAGATCTCTCCAAATCAAGCCAGTAGAGTGTAGAGAATCTCATGGGAAAAAGCCTGTGCTCCAAAAAGCACAGGCTTTTAAACGTTTTATTTACCTATCACTCGATTCCATCTTTATAGTTCTTATGCCAGTTTTTATCACCTTTATGCTCGATATCCTCAACGGTTTTTTCAAGCTCTGACATAATGAGTGTTTTCACTTGATAAATGGTATCAAAAAAAGCTTTCTCTTCATCCGGATTCGGCTTTATTTTGGCTGCTGCCGAAATATCAACATATCTGCGATGTTCAGTTGTTAATTTATCAAGCGCATCAAAAATATGAGAGGTCAGAACAGCAACCTCCTTATGATTATCAGGCAGCTTTTCTTTTAATGTTTCAATTCTCTTATCCATGTTAAAGTCCCCTATAACGTGTTGTATTTATGTAACTTTCCCACTAATAAAAATGAATAACCTTAAATAGCAAAAATTCATGAGAATTAGCACGTGAAACAAAAGTATACTACAGGATATCATGTTAAAGTGAAAAAACGGTGAAACGAATGAGTATATTTTTGCAGAAAGGGTATGTAATAAAAGTCGTTTTTTTGGAAAAGGTAATTACCTTAAGAAACGTTGAAGCACGCAATCAACATAAAAGTTCATCTATTTTTAATGAATAATGACCTTTTTTGACTACTTTTTATGGTTTTATGACTTTTTTTGAATGAATTTGGTTGTTTTTGATGATTTTTCGAATAATCTGATATATAATGAAAGCGTAAACAGTAAAACATGTCGGTTGGTTAAGAAAAACATCCATAAAAACGGGATTCGTTATTACATAAAATCAGACCTCTGTTTTTATAAAAATAAATAGAATTTGAGAAAAGGAGAATGAGGATGGACATATTGGATGCAAAAGTAGTGAATACAAAGTACGGTTTAGAAACATATCTGGATGTACCAGAAAGCGTAGAAATAAAAGAAATTCATATGCCGAGTTCAGAGAACCAATCTCATAAAATTAAATTTGGAATCAAGTATTTTCTTTTAAGAGAAGGAAAGTATTACGATAGCCAAAAAGGTTATTTTTGGCTTTGTATGAATCACGATTTTAGCAGTCTTATGCTGAGTGAAACGGAAACAGAGAGTTTGTTTGCAGTTAAAAGTGAAGAAGAAAGAGAAGCAACAAAAACGCTGTTAGCAGAATGGTTTATCCAAACGAATGCGTACAAAGAAGTCATCAACGAATGTATCCATCAGATTAAAACGGAGAATATTCGTACAGAAGAAGACATTGAAGACCGAGTGGACGCCATACAATTTTTAGAAAAATTAAAGGTATTAACTGCAAAAGAGATTGAAAACGCTTCTATAGAAAACCTATATGCCCTGCAGCAAATTGGCTAGGCTATAGTTCGCGCAAGTTGAAATGCAGATTGATGTACAACAATAAGGAGGAATAGTGAGATGAAATTTTTTATTGATACAGCAAACCTTGAGGATATTAAGAAAGCATACAAAGTAGGTGTTCTAGCTGGTGTGACAACCAATCCATCTTTAGTAGCAAAAGAAGGCGTAAGGTTTGAAGACCGCATCGAAGAAATTCTTCAAATGGTACCGGAAGTTGAATCCGTTTCCGCTGAGGTAACGCCTGACGCACTTTCTGCTGAAGACATGATTGCTCAAGCTGAAGAACTGATTAAAATTAACGACGGAGATAAAAACATTACGATTAAGCTGCCTATGACATTAGCTGGCTTGGAAGCGACGCGCTACCTTGCAAAGAAAGGCGTAAAGACAAATGTAACCTTGATCTTTACAGTAAATCAAGCGCTTTTAGCAGCTCGTGCTGGAGCGACGTATGTTTCTCCATTTTTAGGACGTCTTGATGATATTTCAGAAGACGGAGTACAGCTAGTATCTAAAATTGCTGAGTTATTCCGCGTTCAAAACATCGACTCTCAAATTATTGCAGCATCTGTAAGACACCCGGATCATGTAACGCGTGTAGCACTTGCAGGAGCTCATATTGCCACAATTCCATACGCTGTTATTGAGCAATTAGCAAAACATCCGTTAACTGACCAAGGAATGGAAAAATTTGCAGCAGATTGGGAAAAAGCAGTTAAAGCTTAACAAAAAGTCATATCAATAAAAAAAGCTTGGGGTAAGCATAGCTTATTCCAAGCTTTTTATCGTTTAACTAGCTAGTTTCTTTTTACGTAAACGCTCTAAGCGTCGCTGCACGCTATTTCTCGAGCGCCCGAGCAGCTGCCCAATTTCTCGCTGATTGCGCTTTTCCTGATAAAACATGCGCCACAATCTGGCATCTTCTTCTGCTGTCCACTTTTTATGCTCGTATTTAGGGCGCTTTACATAGTCTAGTTTTCTCTGTGCATCTACCCACGCTGGTTCTGGAATAAGCGTATTTTTAGGTATTTTAAAAAAGTTAAGGCACGATTTATTTTGTTCAGCCCACTTCCAAAAAGATTGAATGTCAATTCCCATAAATGTTCTGGTCTTGGCGATGATCATTTTATACGGTAGATTCTCTTTATGAATCCACTTGTAAATTGTATGAACATCTACTTCAAGGCAGGCTGCTAGTTCACACGCTGTAATATGTCCTACGTGTACTTTGGCTCCATACACTTCTAAACGGTTCAACCTCGATTCTAGCGCTTGCACACTTCGCTCTAATTTAGCTGATATGTGTGAAAGAGGTTTTACTCCGTAATACCTTAGCAAATATTCGTCTTCTTGCAGCGTCCATCTTCGCATCGCCGTTTTTCGTGTTAGTCCCAAAACTTTTATGCGCGTAGCAATAGAAGAAGGACTTCTGCCTAAGGAGTGTGCTATTTCACGGTTATTCATGATATCAATGTTCTCCTGCAAAAAAGCATCTTGCTCAAGCGTCCATTTTTTACGTAAAGCTGTATCCGAAGCACGAAGGTTTAATCGAGTAAGTCGTTTATTAACCGATTCCTTGCTTCTATGTAAATACTTACCCATCTCTTGAAGCGTCATAGCGCCATAGTGTTGGATAAGAAATCTATCTTCTTCTTTTGTCCATCGTTTTTGATTTTTACTCACTGTTGTCTCACTCCAATTCACACGGAAAGCTCAAGATGAAAAGTTGCTAGCAATCTATTTTACGAATGAGCAGTGCCTATTCAGACTGATACTCACTGCGTTTTAGCCTATATATATTTTATCATATTTTTAGAGAAAAACCAAACATGTGTTCCTATTTTGTTTTAGTCATCATAAAAGGAATTAGAAAAATAGTTGGCTCCTTTAATAGAAGCGAATTATGGTAAAATTGACTATAATCTCTAAAGGATTTACATAACTGACAGCTCAGCATCATTACGTTGAGAAAGGGGAATTGATATGAATTTTAATTTAAAAGAAGCGATTGAAATACTTGAGCATACGCCACAAACGCTTGAAAAACTTTTGTCTGGTCTATCTGCAGGGTGGCTGCAATGCAATGAAGGAGAAGGAACGTGGGATACCTCCGAAGTCATAGAACATTTAATAGAAGCAGAAAAAAACAATTGGATACCAAGGCTAGAATTTATCCTTCAAAAAGGAAAAGAGGGAGCTTTTCCTCCGTTTGACCGCTATGCCCATTTAAACAAGGAATCTGCTAATTCTATTGAAGAGAAGCTTCTTGAATTCAAAAAGGTAAGAATACAGAATTTACATCAACTAAAGCTGCTAGTTAAGCATGAAAAGCACCTTGAAATGAGAGGAGAACACCCTGAGTTTGGGGAAGTAAAAGTCAGAGAGTTGCTCTCGACTTGGGTTGCTCATGATTTAACCCATATTGCGCAAATTGTTCGAGTAATGGCAGAACGATATAGAGAAGATGTAGGACCTTGGGAAGAATACTTAGGAATACTAAAGAAATAGCAATGACACCCAGTGGCCAGCCTTTATCATTCAAGCTTGAATTAAGAAATGTACACGATTACAATAAAATGAGAATAATGAAGATTCAGGAAGAATTGCGGAGGGAACTATGACAACATATCCGATGTTTATAACATGTAGGGTCCGTTAAGCAATTTACGAATAAAAAGAGGATTGGACTGATTAAAAGTGAAAGTAAACTCAGAGAAATTTGGAGAACTAAACAATCAAGCTGTACATGCTTATACCTTACTAAATGATGAAGGGCTTAAAATTACCTGCCTTGACTATGGATGTGTGATATCAAATATTGAAATGCGGGATTCTGAAGGGAAGAGTGAAAGTGTTGTATTGGGATTTGATTCAATAGAAGAATATCAGAAATATTCGCCTTATTTCGGAGCTGTGGTCGGACGCGTAGCAGGGCGTATAGGTGGAGCATCGTTTGAGCTTAATAATGAAACCTATCGTCTAGAGAAAAATGAAGGAAACAACCATTTGCATGGCGGAAAAGAAGGATTCAGCCACAAAATATGGAATGCCGAAATAATTGAAGCAAGTGATCATGTAGGTGTTGAATTTACATATGTAAGTAAAGACGGAGAAGAAGGGTATCCCGGCAGCCTTGAAGTGAAAGTTACGTATACATTAACGAATAAAAATGAGTTCCATATTTCTTATGAAGGAACAACAGATCAAGACACTCTTATCAATTTAACAAATCATACGTATTTCAATTTAAGCGGAAATCTAAAAGAAACGGTCTTGGATCATGTTTTGAAGATGAAAAGTAACGAATTCTTAGAATTGAATGATGATCTTTTACCTACTGGGGAAACGCTAAATGTCACATGTACCCCATTTGATTTTAGAGAAGGACATAGTCTCAAGGAAGGTGTGGACTCTACACATCCGCAAAATATATTAGTGGGTAAAGGGTACGATCATCCATTTCTTTTAGAAGCAGAAGCTGAAAATCAGATGTCATTATTTGATCCTGCAAGCGGCCGCAAAATAGAAGTCAAAACGGATCAGCCTTCAGTTGTTCTCTATACTGGAAATCATCTAGACGAAGAATTCGAAATCAGAGGCGTTCACTCAGAGAAATATCTCGGTGTTTGCCTAGAAACACAAGGTTTACCGGACGCTATTCATCATAAGCATTTTCCTTCTTGTGTATTAAAGCCCGGTGAGAAGTATGAAGCATATACTCACTACACATTTATAACTGATCGCAGCCTGTAACAAAACGGGATGATAAAAAGGATTACAAACGAGCCTCTGCCGATTGTAATCCTTTTTTATTGTTACTTTTTCTTTTGGCTTTTTGCACGATTAGCGTCAAGCTCAGCCGCATATTCCTCTTGAGACTTTCCTTGCTTTTGACTCTCAGACTGAATCTTTTTAAATTTGTTATCGTTTAAATTTGGCATGTTAGCACCTCCTTGCAGACAGGGTTATTTTGTGCAAGCATTAAGGATTTATATGCTGAAAAGTTTTAATGAACTTGATTAGAAATTTCGCTTAATGCTGCACCGGCTTCATCAACATATACGTTCACTGTCGCAAGGTCGCCGATTGCACAGATTCCAACCATATTATTATTCTCCACTACAATAATGCGGCGAATTTGATGGTCAGCCATCATACGTGCACACTCGTGAATATCCGTATCCGGAGAACACGTAATTACATCTTTAGTCATACAATCATGGCAATGCACAGTGTTGCAATCTTTTCCATCTGCCACGCAGTTTAACACGATATCACGGTCTGTGATCATTCCCATTACTCGATTTTCTTGACACACCGGCACAGAACCACAATTAATATCACGCATTAATTTTGCGGCTGCTGTTACTGGGTCGTGCGGTGCACAAGCTTTCACATCTTTAGTCATAACTTCACGTACTGTAGTCATTTTTAATTCCTCCTTTTAAACATTCACCTCCGTATTTTCTCCATGCACATGCAGAATATGAGAATCAATAATTTCCTGAAAGCAAAAAATCTTGTAATAAAAGGCGAATAAAAGAACTAACGCAGTGTAATAAGCACATAAAAAAGAGCCTATTACACAAACTAAAGAGGATATGATCTAGCTTACATTTTCGTAACGGCAGGAGTCGGGTACATAATGAAAGGAAAGTTAACGCTTTTGGCAGTACTTTTATTGCCTTGGCTGTCTATAGTAAAAGTTGATAAATTTGTCTTTAAAAGATACCTACCTGTTTTAACGTTTAGTTCATTGGTTATTGCTTTTATCAGTGAGTTATCTAAAAGCTTTACTTGGTGGAAAGTGAGAAAACCTCTTTTTCCTAAACTTGCAAGCGATATATCTTTTATCTTTGGACCATTTTTTGTAGCTAATTTTTGGGTATTCAAGCTGACCTATGGAAATTTCAAAAAATATTTGCTGATTAACGTTCTATTTGATTATCTATTTGCTTATCCTTTGACGAGTCTGGCAGAAAAACTGAAGGTATACAAAATGGTCAACATGACGCGTTTTCAACTTTTTGTTATCTCGATTGCGACTGCTCTTATTAATTATTTGTATCAGCATTTTATAGAAGATGTATTAAGGCAGAGAAGGCAATAGCTTATATGTTACCGTACAAGGCTTAATAACAAAGATTTATTAAGCACACGGAAACAAATTAACTTTTTGAGGTCCATTTTATGATGGACTATTTCTTATGTCTAAAATAATTTACAAATTTTCAAAAGCAAAGATAATAAACAAATCTGCTATTTTCAAACAAAGAGGTGAAAACTTATTTATTTTTAATATACGTATCCTAAAATAGAGTCATTTATGTAATGAATAAAACAATAATAAATTTATTTTTCTGAATCTTTATAATAATAATTGTTTTTGTTATTGAAAATGTAAGTGCTTTCAATTATACTTTTAATAAATCGATTTACAAAACCGGTTTACAAAACCGATTTACTTTAAAACTTTGTTTAACTTCAGATACACTTAATTGTCCATGTGGCTTTAACCAGATTAGCTAGTACATCATATAAGAAAGTTATATCTAGTCAGAAAGGTAGGCGATTCAATGTCCTCTACATGTGGTGTTTTCACTTTAGGTGATGCTATGATTACTCTCAATCCTTCCATAACAGGACCTTTGCGATTTGTTCCAAATTTTGAACGAAAAGTGGGAGGGGCTGAACTTAATTTTGCTGTTGGCTGCGCACGACTTGGGTTACGTACAAAATGGCTGAGTCGTTTAGGAAAAGATGAATTTGGGCGTTTCATTTATAACTTTGCACGTGGTGAAGGAATAGATATGGAATACGTTTCGTTTATAAATGGCTTTTCTACATCTCTAAATTTTAAAGAAATTAGAGAAGATGGTTCAGGAAAAACTTTTTATTATTGACATCAGTCTCCCATTTTAACATTAGAACCAGAAGATATTCAGGAGACGATGTTTGAGAACATTCATTTAATACATATAACAGGTGTGTTCTTAGCTATAGACTATAAAAATATTGAAATTGTCAAAAGGATAATTGAAATTGCGGCAAAAAAAAGAATCCCTGTTTCATTCGATCCTAATATAAGACTGAAGTTATGGACAATTGAAGAGGCGCGATCCATTTATTTTGAAATTTTTCCACATGTTGATATTTTGCTAACTGGACTTGATGAAATAAATATGATCACAGGAAGTAATTCTGAAAGTGAGTTAGCAAGCCTAGCCAGACATTACAGTATCTATCAACTTGTAATTAAAGACGGTGCGAATGGTTCGAAGGTATACAGCAATGGAAAATGGTATCGAAAGAATGCTTTTAAAGTTAAAGCGATAGACACAGTCGATGCAGGAGATGGTTTTGATGCTGGGTATGTCTATGGATATTTACATGGATTATCTTTAGATGAAAGATTAGAACTTGGGAATAGTGTAGGAGCTCTAGTTACGACTGTATCAGGAGATAATGAAGGGCTGCCTTACTTAGAAGAAGTTTCAGCTTTTATGCAGAAAGAAGCGATTATTGAAAGGTAGATTAATAGAAGTTATCAGAATAAAAATCTAATTATTCTAACTATTAAAATGATAAGTTGAATTCATCAAACTTTTTTATCATGTAGGGGGTAAAAATGTCCACAGTAACTGTACAAGTGGAAGAAGTTAAACAGCTAGTTATTAAAAAGTTAACTAAGGAAAAGGTAAACAAAGCGTATGCAGAACAAATCGCAGACGTATTGACTCACGCAGATTTGAGAAATGTAAATTCACATGGTGTATTAAGAACAGAGCACTACATAAATCGTTTGCGAGCGGGTGGAATTAATCCTGATGCTAACATTTCTTTTCGTTCTACGGGACCTGTAACTGGAATTGTTGACGGAGATGACGGGTTTGGTCATGTAATTGGCAACATTGCTGTTGATCATGCGATTAAGATGGCCGGTGAAAATGGAGTTGGCATGATTACTGTTATAAACAGCAGCCACTGCGGTGCATTAAGTTATTTTGTTCAAAAAGCAACAGAAGCCGAATTAATTGGAATGGCCATGACACACACCGATAAGATTGTTGTACCGTTTGGAGGAAAAGCATCTTTTCTTGGAACAAATCCAATTGCTTATGGTATACCTGCAAAAACAAAAAAGCCATTTATTCTTGATATGGCTACTTCCAATGTAGCTTTCGGAAAAATTCTTCAAGCCCGTAAAGAAGGAAAAGAAATTCCTGCAAGTTGGGGAGTAGATGAGAATGGCATTCCTGTAACAGATCCTAATAAGGTCGTTTCTCTTTCTACATTCGGCGGGCCTAAAGGGTACGGTTTATCTGTGATTGTAGATGTATTTTCTGGCTTACTAGCCGGAGCTGCATTTGGCCCTCACATTAGTAAAATGTACGGGGACCTTGATAAAAAAAGAAAGCTTGGTCACTATTTTTGTGTAATAAACCCTTCTTTCTTTACAGATAAAAATCACTTTTTAGAACAAATGGATCAAATGATAGAAGAGCTACAGCAAGTACCGCCCGCTCCAGCAACTGAACGTGTATATGTGCCGGGGGAAATTGAACAGTTACATGAAGAAAGAAACCTAGAACAAGGGATTACGATCGCCTCAAGCGTATACGAATTTCTAAAGGAGTAGGTGAAAAAATGAAAGTGGTTCAAATTAAACAAGCTCATAAACTCGTTATCCAAGAAACTGAAAGGCCAAAAATTTTAAATCCTACAGATGTTTTAGTTAAGACAAAACGAGTAGGAATTTGCGGATCTGATATGCATATCTATCATGGTACAAACCCTCTTGCTACTTTACCACGTGTCGTTGGTCATGAAGTAGCAGGAGAAGTTATGGAGATTGGTAAGAGAGTTACCGGTATCCAAATCGGTGATCATGTAGTTGTAGAACCCATTAATTACTGTGGGGAGTGCTACGCATGCCAAAAAAAGAGGCCGAACGTGTGTGAAAATCTATCTGTATTCGGTGTTCATGAAGATGGAGGCATGAGGGAATGGTTCGTACTTCCAGAGAAGCAGCTTCATGTTGTAGACTCAACTCTTCCCTGGGAAGAAATCGTATTGGCAGAACCTTACACTATAGGTGCCCAAGCTGTTTGGAGAGGTGAGGTAGAAAAAGGAGATACGGTACTCATTCAGGGAGCAGGACCTATTGGAATTTGTATATTAAAATTAGCCAAACTTCAAGGAGCAACTGTAATAATGACAGACTTAAGTGAAGAGCGATTAGGGTTTGCGAATGAAAATGGAGCTGATGTTACCGTTCATGCTGGGCGTGAAGACGTTCGAGACCGAGTTAAAGAATGGACGAATGGAAAAGGAGCAAACGTAGTAATTGATGCCGTGTGCTTACCAAATACATTTGAATTGTCCTTTGAAGTAGTATCGGCTGCAGGAAGTGTAGTCGTGCTTGGATTTGACGAAAGGCCTTCTGCTATCTCGCAGCTGCCTATTACTAAAAAAGAAATAACAGTAACAGGATCGCGATTGCAAACAAATCAATTTCCTAAAATTGTTCAACTATTAAATGAAAAGAAGCTTTGTCATAACGGTTTAATAACGCATCAATTTGCATTAGATGAAGTACAAGAGGCGTTTAATTTTGTAGAAGCACATCCAGAACAAGTTCGTAAAGCCATTATCGTATTTGACTAAGGAGGAAAAAATGAATAAATATTCAACTATTAACGCATTAACGAGTACAAAGGTGGTCGCTGTCATTCGCGGGAAAGATGCGAGTGAAGCAACTGAATTGTCTAAAGCGGCGGTAGAAGGCGGCATTAAAGCAATCGAGTTAACGTATACTACTCCTCAAATTGAAGATACATTTAGATCCTTAAAAGGGCTAGATGTGCTTTTAGGAGCAGGTTCTGTACTAGATTCAGAAACAGCTCGTCATGCTATTTTAAATGGTGCAAAATTTATTGTAAGTTCTCACTTTGTTGAAGATGTGGCTAAACTTTGTAATCGATACGGTATTCCTTATATCCCCGGATGTATGAGCATTCGAGAAATGGCTAGTGCTCTTGAACTAGGATGCGACAGTCTTAAACTATTTCCTGCAGGCCACTTTGATCCATCTTTTATTAAAGCTGTAAATGGTCCGCTACCTAACGTGAAAATCATGCCTACAGGCGGAATTAACTTAGATAACATGGAAGAATGGATAAACGCAGGTGCTGTAGCTATTGGCATTGGGAGTGATTTAAACAAAGCCTATCAAAATCGGGGGTATGAAGCTGTTGTTAAATTAAGTGAGAAATATATAGAAAAGTGTAGCGCACTAACGGAGGTGTTATCATGAATATTACTTTTAGATGGTATGGAAAAGGAAATGATACAGTTACTTTAGAACAGGTTAAACAAATTCCCGGTGTAAAAGGAATTGTTTGGGCATTGCATGAAAAGCCTGTAGGGGATGTATGGGAAATAGAAGAAATCCAAAAAGAAATCGAGTATATTCGATCATTTGGTTTTCATACGGATGTTGTTGAAAGCGTTAACGTTCACGAATCTATTAAATTAGGGAATGCAGAGCGAGAATTTTATATTGAGAACTATAAACAAACAATTCGTAATCTCGCAGAATTTGGGGTCAAAGTCATTTGTTATAACTTTATGCCAATCTTTGATTGGACTCGTACTGAAATGTTTCATCCTTTAGCGGATGGATCTACTGCCTTATTTTATGAAAAAGGAAAAGTAGAAAATATTGACCCTAAAGAGCTAATTCGTACTGTAACAGCAGCCTCAGATCTGACGTTACCTGGGTGGGAGCCTGAAAAACTGGATCACATTTCGGAGTTATTTGAGGCGTACAAAAAGATAAATGAAGATTTATTATGGGCGAATTTAGAATTTTTCCTTAGAGAAGTGTTACCTGTAGCAGAGGAATGTGGAATTAAATTAGCCATTCATCCGGATGATCCACCTTGGTCAATCTTTGGATTACCGCGTATTATTACAGGCGAAACAAGCTATGAAAAGTTGATGGCTATATCCGATTCACCATCTAACACATTCACTTTATGTACAGGATCAATGGGCGCTAATCCTAAAAATAATATGGTGGAGATTGCTAAAAAATATGCTTCCCGTTCGCCTTTTGCCCATGTTCGCAATGTAAAAATCTATGAGAATGGCGACTTTGTAGAGACTTCTCATTATACACAAGATGGATCCATCAACATTCAAGGTGTTGTAGAAGAATTAAGCAATCAAAACTATAGCGGTTACGTAAGACCTGATCATGGTCGTCATATTTGGGGAGAAGTTTGTCGCCCTGGCTACGGGTTATATGATCGAGCTTTAGGAATCATGTACTTACTTGGTCTATGGGATGCGCATCAAGTCCATAAGGTAGGGGAGAAAGAATGGGTTCAATTCACGAAAATTTAACTGGAAGAGTTGCTGTAATTACTGGGGGTAGCGGTGTTCTTTGTTCTAAAATGGCACAAGAGTTAGCGAGTCAAGGTATGAAAGTAGCTATCTTGAACAGAACTATCGATAAAGGAAGAGAAATAGTTAATGAGATCAAGGAATTAGGTGGAATAGCTATTTCTGTTAAGGCCGATGTATTAGATAGAGATTCTTTATTACATGCAAGAGAGGAAATTCTTAAAACATTTGGCCATATTGATTTACTTATTAACGGCGCCGGCGGGAACCATCCTGATGCTATTACAGAGGGAGAAAAGTATAGTGAAAAGGTGGAGGAAAAAACATTTTTTGATTTAGATGAAAATGGTTTTTCACAAGTGTTTTCTAGTAATTTCATAGGAACGTTTTTAGCTAGTCAAGTTTTTGGAAAAGCTTTATTAGAAGCAAGGTCTCCCGTTATTATTAACATTTCTTCTATGAGTTCATATGCACCGATGACCAAAGTACCGGCGTATAGTGCTGCTAAAGCTTCTATTAATAACTTTACCATGTGGATGGCTGTTCATTTTGCTGAAGCTGGTTTACGAGTAAACGCTATCGCTCCAGGATTCTTTTTAACAAAACAGAATCGAAATTTATTGCTTAATAATGATGGAAGCTTAACAGAAAGATCCAACAAAATTATTACTTCGACACCAATGAAGCGGTTTGGAAAACCAGAGGATTTACTAGGAACGCTACTTTGGCTTGCAGATGAAACGTATTCCGGCTTCGTTACGGGTATCACAGTACCAGTTGATGGAGGGTTCATGGCTTACGCGGGCGTTTAGACTATCACATTCCTTATCAAATGGAGCCGTAGAAATAAAAACTATCAACAAATAATTGTAAATATATTCCTAATACAATAAAATATTGTTTGATTACATGAATCTTGGATCAACTACTCTTTATAAGTTAGGGATGAATGTTATGGCCAAAGTAACTATTGCAGATGTAGCTAAACATGCTAAGGTATCCAAAAGTACAATCTCTCAATATTTGAACAAGCGATACGAACATATGAGTGAAAAGACCAGAAAAAAGATTGAAGAAGCAATTAAAGATTTAAACTATGAACCCAATATTTTAGCCCGTAGTTTAAAGCAAAAATCGACGTTTACAGTAGGAGTTGTTGTCGCCAATATACTCCATACGTTTTCAACTCAAATCATTCGTGCGATAGAGAACTATTTTTACAACCATGGATTCCATATTATTGTTTGTAACGCTGACGATGAGCCTGATAAAGAAAAAAATTATATTCAAATGTTAAAAGCAAAACAAGTAGATGGTATTATTATTTTCCCTACAGGGGGCAATCCAGACTTATATAAGCAAATGAAAAAAGAAAATTTTCCTATTGTGTTTATGGATCGAACCATTACAGAACCTGAAATTGCTACGGTCATGCTTGATAATCACTTAGCGGCTAAGCTGGCAATTGATCACTTTGTTGAAAAAGGATACAAAGATATTGCCATTGTAACTACCTCCATCATTCGAAATATTAGTCCGCGGGTCGAGAGAATTGAAGGGTATAAATCATCATTGTTATCACATGGAATAAGTCCCAATGAAAATTATATTAAAACAGCAGATATAGAAAAGATTTCAGAAGCGCTTTCTGAGCTATTCATTCTATCCCAGCCGCCTAAGGCAATTTTAGCAGGGAACGATATTGTTCTTAATGAAGTTCTGCAATATATAAAAAAAGAAAATTTAAGAATACCACAAGACCTAGCTGTTATTGGTATTGACGAGGTATCGTTTGCAAAGCTTTATACGCCAACGATTACAACTATTAAACAGCCTACCGTACAGATGGCGAATTTAGCAGCAGAGCTTCTTTTTAATCAAATTAATAAAACGGATAAAATCGATACCAGCATCCATCGTTTGAAACCAATTCTGCTTCTTGGAACTTCTTGTTAGAAACCATCAAGCAAAAAAGAAGTACTTTTTTGCTTGATTCTTAGTAAATCGATTTACTTTACAAAATGATCTTGATTGAAGAAAGAAATTATTTAGCTTTGCTTCATAATGATACCGCTTTCAATAGAAAGCAATGGCTTTACAAACAAGGGGGTATTTATGTTTTCAAAAGGGAAAGGTATTGTCATTTTATTTTTATTTTTAGCAGGAATTATTAATTACTTAGATCGTTCTGCATTATCAATTGCAGCTCCTTTTATTCAAGATGATTTATCTCTTACGCCCACTGAGATGGGAATTATTTTTAGTAGTTTCTCTGTAGGCTATGCAATTTTCAATTTTCTTGGAGGAATGGCTTCTGACAAATACGGTGCTAAGTTGACTCTTTTTGTAGCTATGATTGTGTGGTCAATATTTAGCGGTGCTCTGGTCATTGCTGTAGGCTTTGCAAGTATGATTGCTATTCGAGTTTTATTTGGGATGGGTGAAGGTCCACTCTCTGCTACAATAAGTAAAATGGTAAATAACTGGTTTCCATCAAGTAATCGTGCGACTGTTATTGGTTTGACTAACAGCGGTACACCTCTTGGAGGCGCTATCTCTGGTCCAATTGTTGGTTTTATTGCAATTGCATATGGCTGGAAAGTTTCCTTTATTGCCATTATGTTAATTGGGATTATTTGGGCTGTTTGCTGGTGGGAATTTGTTAAAGAAAAACCTTCGGATACATCAGAAGAGCTAAAAACGCAAGAACTTCCTGTAGCAACAGAAAGTAAATTGAAGCTAACTTTTTACTTAAAACATAGAACTGTGTTATTCACAGCATTTGCATTTTTTGCTTACAACTACATTTTGTTCTTTTTCCTAACTTGGTTTCCAAGTTACTTAGTAGATGCGCGTGGCCTGAGTGTAAAAGAGATGAGTATTACTACCGTCATTCCTTGGATTCTCGGTTTTATAGGCCTTGCTCTAGGAGGCTTCGTATCAGATTTCTTCTCCAAAAAATTCGCTCAAAAAGGAGTGCTGTTTTCGCGTAAACTGGTACTTGTCACATGTTTGTTTTTATCAGCCGTTTGCATAGGTGTAGCAGGCCTTGTAACAACTACAGTCAGTGCGGTCACACTCGTTGCCCTTTCCGTGTTCTTTCTGTATTTAACAGGAGCTATTTACTGGGCAATCGTTAACGATGTAGTAGACAAAAATAACGTTGGATCCGTAGGAGGGTTCATGCACTTCTTGGCTAATACAGCAGGAATCATTGGGCCTACATTAACCGGTTTCCTTGTTGAGAGATCAGGAACTTACACTGCTGCCTTTTTACTTGCGGGAGGACTAGCAGTATTTGCCTCACTTGCGGTTATTCGATTTGTACGTCCAATTGTAAAACCAGCATCACAACTTGTACCAAAAGATGTTAATTTAACTTCTAAGACAGGGCTATAGAATTAGGTAAAAGAGTACAAGCACATCGTCACTTATTTGCTTGTACTCTTTTTTACATTACTTTGTTTATATGTTGCTTATATCATTTTTCTTTCTATAGGAGGCTGGAGTTGTATTCATATATTTTTTAAACATTCGATAAAAATGAGGATTACTTTCAAATCCACACATTTCAGCGATGTGAGAAATTGTATAATCGGTTTCTAGTAAAAGGTCTTTCGATTTAATAATTCGCTTTGTGTTGATATAGACAGTTAATCCTATCCCTGTTGTTTCTTTAAAAACCCTGCTGAAGTGAGAAGGACTGACTAAACATTTATCTGCAAGAGTTGTCAATGAGAGAGGTTCATGTAGATGTTCGTTTATATAAAGCAAAATGTCTGCAATCCAATCTACCTTATACGTATTATCTTTTATTCTTTCCTTGCTTTTGGTGTGAGTACGATATAACTCTAGCATTATTTGATGAATAATTAGTAAGACATAATGCTTAGAACCCGGTTCTTCGTTAGTTACTTCCTCATAAAGTTGTATAAGAAATTTTTCAATTTGCTGTTTTTCCTCGGGGTGCAGCGAAATTTTATAGTTTTTACTCTTTTTTACTACATCAAACACACTAAAATAAGAAAAAGAATCGTTAATTAAATCTTTATAGATTAACATAGGGCTAAAAAAAGAACAGTAGACGTTACAGGGGTTTCTTTATCTGGCATTGCTCGGTGAATTGTATTATTAGGAATTAAAAAAACATCTCCTTGATTCATTTCATGAAAAATATCACCTATAAAAAAAGTTCCGTTCCCTCCATAAACGTACACAATCTCATAATAATCATGCATATGGTTAGATAATTCTTTTTGAGGACTCTTCGTATCCTTATAGACAAATAAAAATGGAAAATTGCTGTGTAATTCATTTTTTAAGTTACTCATGAAATCCCTCTCCTCTTTTTACTAATTTATATCAAAAAACAGTATAAATACAGCAAAAATCGCAATTTTTATCCCAAATATTGATGATACTATATAAATATATTCGTAAAATGAAAACGTTATCTTTTTTAAAAGCATCTAAATAAGAGGAAAATGGAGGGTGAAAAATGAGTAAGGTTATTCAATTACATTCAAAAGACAGTGTTGTCATTTCTATAAATGAGATTGTCAAAGGTGAAGTTATAAACGTACAAGGCGAGGGTCAAAACAGCATTGAAATTCCTATTCGTACTGATATTCCTAGAGGTCATAAAATTTTAGTGAAGCCTTGTAAAAAAGGTGAGGACATCTTTAAATATGGATACTCAATCGGAAAAGCTAAAAAAGATTTAGAAGAAGGAGAGTGGATTCATACTCATAATTTACAATCCGGATTAAGTGGTATTTTACATTACGAGTACCAGCCAATTACTCAACCAAATATTCCAAAAGCCTTGAATTATACGTTTCAAGGGTATATTCGTGAAAATGGCGAAGTCGGAATTCGTAATGAAATTTGGATTATTAATACGGTTGGGTGCATTAATAAAACATGTGAATTTTTAGCTAAAATGGCGACTGAACAGTTCAGAGATGAAAGAGTGGATGGAATTTATCATTTTCCTCATCCATATGGCTGCTCGCAATTAGGAGATGATCTGACAAATACACAAAAGCTTTTAGCTGCTTTAACTCAGCATCCAAATGCTGCGGGTATCCTAGTCGTTGGATTAGGTTGTGAAAATAATCAAATTGAAGCGTTTAAAGAGGTTATCGGTGAATATGCGACAGATCGTATTAAATTCCTTAAAGCACAAGAAGTTGAAGACGAATTAGAAAAAGGAATATCCCTTATTTCGGAGTTAGTAGCCCATGCTAATCAATATGAACGCCAACCTATTCCTCTTTCAAAACTAAAAATAGGTTTGAAGTGTGGAGGATCAGATGGTTTCTCAGGCATTACAGCGAACCCGTTAGTTGGAGCAGTTTCTGATATAGTCGTTGCTAGTGGCGGAACAGCTATTTTAACAGAAGTACCAGAAATGTTTGGTGCGGAAACGATTCTAATGAGCCGGGCTAAGAATGAAGAAACGTTTAATAAAATTACAAACCTAGTTAATAATTTTAAAGAATATTTTATTCGGCACAATCAAGAAATTTATGAAAATCCATCTCCAGGAAATAAAGACGGTGGAATTAGCACTCTAGAGGAAAAATCTCTTGGTTGTACACAAAAAGGAGGGCATTCTAGAGTTGAAGATGTTGTTCCATATGGTGAGAGGGTAAGCAAATCAGGATTGAACCTAGTAGATGCCCCTGGAAATGATTTGATTTCCGTAACAGCATTAGCTGCAGCGGGTGCTCATATTGTATTGTTTACAACCGGGAGAGGTACACCATTTGGAGGTCCTGTACCTACAGTGAAGATATCTACAAACTCCGAGTTAGCATATCGTAAAAAACATTGGATTGATTACAATGCAGGGAGACTAATTGAAAATCAAACCATAGATGAGCTAAAGCATGATTTATTGCAATATATTTTGAATGTTGCTTCAGGTCAAACTCACACAAATAATGAACGTTTAGGCTTTCGAGAAATTAGTATTTTTAAAGAAGGCGTTATTCTCTGATATGTGTTTATTGAATAAAAAAATTTCAAATTGAAATGGAGAGATAAAGTATGAAAAGCATTGTATGTGAACAGCCCAACCAGTTGAAAAAAGTGGAAAGTAAAAGGCCTTTCCCCCAAGCAGGAGAAGCATTAGTTCGTATTCAACGTATTGGGATATGCGGTACAGACATTCATGCCTATGGAGGAAACCAGCCCTTTTTCACTTACCCTCGTGTACTCGGTCATGAATTATCAGGATACATTGAATTTATTCCTCACAATGAGTTGGGATTAAAAGCTGGTGACCAAGTCTCTATTATCCCTTATATGGAATGTGGAAAATGCATTGCTTGTAGAAATGGAAAAACAAATTGCTGTACAGATATGAAAGTATTAGGTGTACATATTGAAGGAGGAATGAGTGAGTGGATTACGGTTCCTTATACGCATTTAGTGAGAACTAAGGGACTAACACTTGATCAAGCTGCAATGGTGGAACCATTAAGTATAGGAGCTCATGCAGTTAGACGCGCTGAGATTCAGCAAGGAGAGTTTGTCTTAGTCATTGGTGCTGGCCCTATTGGTTTAGGGGTGATGGCATTTGCTAAAGACCGAGGAGCAAAGGTCATAGCAATGGATGTAAATAACGAACGCTTAGAGTTTGCTAATGAATGGGCTAAAGTGGATTATACGTTAAATGTTCTTAATAATCCATTTGATAAATTAGTAGAGTTAACAAAGGGAGAGATGCCAACAACAGTATTTGATGCGACGGGTAATGCTAAATCAATGACAGAGGCATTTAACTATTCGGCTCATGGCGGAAAATTAATATACGTAGGTCTAGTGAAAGCAGACATCTCATTTAACGATCCAGAATTCCATAAAAAGGAGCTGACGCTGATGGGAAGCAGGAATGCTACGTTAGAAGATTTTCATTATGTAGTAGACACTCTTAAACGCAAGAAAGTAGATTTAAATCGTTATATTACCCATCGAGCACAGTTTGATCAATTAATTGAACAGTTTGAAGACTGGTTAAATCCTGAATCAAATGTGATTAAAGCTATTGTAGAAATATAATCAATTACTATAAAAAACTAAGCACTTAATCATACAAAGGAGGAATCTACCTTGAATAATTCACAAAATACCTTAAATCCACTTAATAAAAAGATCACTCCTATTCAAGATAACTCTGCCGGCTTCGAATATCCTGTAAGAGTGTTACAGATTGGGGAAGGAAATTTTCTGCGTGGCTTCTGTGACTGGATGATTCATCAATGTAACAAGAAAGGTTATTTTCAAGGAAGTATTGCTGTTACGCAGCCTCGACCTGCGGGCAAAGAGAAAATAGACAAATTGAAGGAGCAAGATGGCCTCTATACCTTGCTTACACGTGGAGTGGAAAATGGAGATACGGTTACGTCTAGTGAAGTAATTTCTGTTTTCTCCCAAGTCATTAACCCATACGAAGAGTGGAATACCTTCCTACAATTAGCAGAAAACCCTACATTGGAATTTGTAATCTCTAATACTACAGAAGCGGGACTTAACTATCAGCCAACTTTATTAGAAGAAGGTGTCCCAATTCAATCATTTCCAGGAAAATTAACACTCTTTTTGTACCATCGCTATTTGCATTTCAGTGGAAATACAGAAAAAGGGTTGACTATGCTTCCATGTGAACTTGTTGAAAGAAATGGAGATACCTTAAAAGAATGCGTGCTCCGTTATAGTAAAGAGTGGGAGTTACCTGAAGCATTTATAAAATGGATAAAAGAACATAATTTATTCCTTAATTCGTTGGTAGATCGAATAGTCACAGGCTTTCCTAAGGCAGAAGCAGATTCTTTATTTACAGAATGGGGATATAAGGATTCCTTACTGAATACAGCGGAACCTTATCATTTTTGGGCTATAGAAGGAAACAGTGAATTAGATCATCGCCTTCCTTTTAAAAAATCCGGTTTAAATGTGCATTGGGTAGAGGATTTAGGTCCTTACCAAACACGAAAAGTCCGTATCTTAAATGGGGCTCATACACTTATGGTACTAAATGGGATTTTGTCAGGAGTGGAAACAGTAAAAGAATTTATGGACAACTCCAATTTTAAACACTTTCTGCATGAAGTAATAAAAAAAGAAGTTATTCCTTCTATCCAAGGTAATTTTAATGAAAATATAGTATACGCAGAAGAGGTATTTGAACGATTCACCAATCCATTTATTCATCATCGTCTTGCTGATATTTCATTAAACAGCTTATCAAAATTTAAACATCGTCTACTGCCTACTTTAAAAAGCTACGTCGACCTAAACAGAGCACTTCCACTTGGAATCGTTCAAGCCTTTGCGGTGCTTATTCGTTTTTATAAAATAGAAAAGCTTAAAAGCACTTGGACAGGAGAAGATTTTAAGGGCTCCCCATATATATTAAAAGATGAAGAATATGTTTTAGAATTTTATAGAGACCAGTGGTTGAAATATCAAAAAAACCGGATGTCTCTCTTGCAACTTGTTGAAAATATCCTAGGGAATAAAGATTTTTGGGATGAGGATTTAAATCATATAAAAGGCCTCTCAAACTTGGTACATAAATACTTAAATGAAATAATAAAATCCTGATAAATAACGGAATAACAAAAAAGAGAAACGTGAGGGAGATGATAAACCTCTTTCACGGCTCTCTTTTTTGTCATGTACATAGCCTTTATCTGTACACCTTCATTGGCAAATATGTTAAAGATTGACCGGTAGCTGAAGCTGTTAAATTCGATTCTAATTCAAAATCTTCAAATGGTTCGATATGAGAAAAGGCCTCTAAAAATGCTTCTAATATGATTGTCATTTCAAGTCGAGCAAGAGGGGCGCCCAAACAAAAATGAGGTCCGTTTCCGAATGTTAAGTGCTTTTTATTAGTTGGACGGTGAATGTCTACAGAAAAAGGGTTTTTAAACATATTTTCATCCATATTACATGCACTCATCCACGCAATAACGACATCTCCTTTTTTTAGCTTAACGCCTAATAAATCGTTATCTTGTTTAACTGTCCGATCTCGTCTGGAGATGTGAAACCGATATCGAAGCATTTCTTCTACTGCTTTTGGAGCTAATTCTCTATTGTTTCTCAGCTCGCTGTATAACGACTCGTCGTCATATAAAAAAGAATAAAACATATTTGCAATGGCGTGACTTGTGGTTTCAACTCCTGCACCTAAAAGCAGCATGGTAGCGTGTACAATTTCTTCATTTGTGAATGTTTCACCATCAACTTCGGCTTGAATTAAGTCTGAGATAATATCATCAGAAAGGTTGTAGCGCTTTTCAATGACAATCGGGTAGAGGTATTGAAAATATTCAGCTCCTGCACGTTGCTTTTCTTGTTCAATCTCTTCTAATCTTTCTTGGTCATAAGGCTGAAACAGAATATCTACCCATTTTTTGAACTGATATCGGTCTTTTACCGGTACACCGAATAGATCTGCTATAACTAAACTAGGAAAAGGAGAAGATAAATCGTCAACAATATTAATAGTTGAATTCTTTTGTATCGCTTCTACAAGGTCTGCTGCAATTTGTTTGATTCGCGGTTCCCAGTTCTTTAAACTGCGAGGGGTAAAGGCTGCAGCAAGCAAAGATCGCGCTTTCCGGTGGTCAGGAGGATCTAAGTTTGTAAGATTGGTAATTGGAGATGTGCTTTTTTTCTTACTATTATCTCCCACAAAAATAGTGGTTCTTTGTCCATCGCTTGAAAAAAATTCGTAGTTGCTCAAGACTTGTTTAACATGGTCGTATTGGAATACATTCCATGTGTTTGTTTCTTCATGAAAATAAACAGGGTGGTTGTTCAGCATTTCTTTATACCATTGGATAGGGAAAAACTCTTCTGCACGTGATTGGAATTTTGGAATTTCTGTAACGGGAATGACTTCTTTGTTCATATGATCTTATTCCTCCTTCAGAATAGGTATAAATTTGGAATCTACTAGCTACATAGCGCTTAGTAGTTGTTACTTGCTAGATAAATAATTACTTTGTTGAATTAACGTATACTATTAGTACATTTTTATACTAATTGTATAAAAATGTACTAATAGTATATAATTATTTTTAGCTGTTTATCAAGGGAAAAGGATAAAATTCACGTAGGAAAAGGCAGATAAGTTATACTAAATAAAAAGTAAATTGTAAACAGAGGAGTAGCAGCAATGAATCAAAAACAGCTCGATATTTTAGGGCATACGCACCAGCTTTTTATGGAAAAAGGATACGTAGACACTTCGGTACAAGATATATTAGAAAGAAGCGGTATTTCAAAAGGAACATTTTATAAATATTTTTCATCTAAAAGCGAACTGCTTCTCTCATTACTTTCGTCTTTGCAAGAATCACTTATTCTACAAAGAGAAAAAGTAGCCATTGAATATAAAGGAGATAATCAGAAGGTATTTGAAGAACAGATAATTTTTATGCTGAACTTTGCAGAGCAAAACAAAATTCCTGAAATTATTGAAAGTACACTCGTTTTAAATGAAGTTAAAACATTTCGATATATAGAGGAGTTAAAAGCAGCAACATTCACCTGGATATATGAACGTTTGCAGCAGATTTTCCCGTCTAAGACTTCTCCTTATTTATTTGATGGAGCTGTGCTGCTAGAAGGAATGCTTAACAATATATTTAAAATGAATAAAGCACTAAACTATCCATTGCCTATCGAACAAATTGTCACTTATTGTATGAAGCGTACAGAGGAAATCGTAATCGAAGTAGCAGAACAAAAAGAACAGTTATTTAATCCTTCCGTTTACTCTGTGGTATTTAATGAGAAAACAGAAAGTCATTTTTCGACTGAGCTTATGCGCGTAACCGCGAAGTTAAAACGGGTGATTGAAAATAAACTAACAAATGAAGAGGAACAAAAGAAGAGTCTGGAATTTGTGACGTTTATATCTGATGAATTACTGCAAAATGATACGGAGCCTCGCACATTTATTATTCAGAGCTCTCTTTTATCGCTAGAGAAAATCAATACTCTCGCACAGACCAAAGAGTTAGAGGAATATAAGGAAGTCATAACTACTCTTACAAGACATGCTTCATAATTTGAAAAGCAGGTAAACTAACCCAAAAGGCAAGACTCTCCGTAGTTTAGAAAAGAGCAGGTTGCCAATAACATATAAACAGCCAGTTGCCGTTATGATAGGTGACTGGCTGCATGGGATGAAAAAGGTGAGGGTGGAGACAGACATAACACTCTTATTAGAAGAGGGTTATTCTTTCCCTTAGATAGAAAATCAATTAATCGAAAATAGCTGTTTCATTCTTAAGATCAAACGTGATATAGTTTGCTAACTTTTGCGTTCACTTAACTAACTTATAGGGGCAACACTTAAAAAAGAATCAATAACGATAGAAACCGCTCCTAAAGCAGGTGCATTTTTTCCTAACGAAGAAGGCAATAGTTCACATTTATTGTCTAAATGAGAATGGACTCTAGAAGAAACTTCGTTTTTAATCGTATTTAAAACAATGGGATGAGATTCAATTATATGATTTCTCAAGATAACAGCTTCTACATCAAATGTATTAAGAATATTGGTTAATCCAATTCCGATATAAAAGCCAAAGTTTTGAAGTGCATTTAACATTTCTACATCATTTTTATTTGCGCGTTCCACAATCTCTTTTCGAGAAATATTCTTTTCTTCTTTAGAAAGCGAAACCAGTAACGCTTTTTCAGAAGCATATAATTCCCAACAGCCTCGATTTCCACAGCTGCATTTGGGTCCATTAAAATCTATCGTCATATGACCCATTTCCCCAGAAAAACCCTGAACACCTTTATATAATTCGTTGTTAATAACAAGTCCAGTTCCAATTCCGACATTAATACTGATGTAAACGATGTTTTCGTAGTTTTTTGTCATACCAAATACTTTTTCACCGTATGCTCCTGCATTAGCTTCATTTTCAACAAAAACCGGAACATTAAACTCACTCTCAATTAAAAACTGCAAATCTTTGATATTCCAATTTAAGTTAGGCATAAAAATAATTTGGTGATGACGATCTACAAGACCTGGAACACAAATTCCTATTCCCACTAGACCATAAGGGGACTCAGGCATATGGGTTACAAAACCATGAATAAGTCCAAATAAAATCTCTTTTACTTCACTAGCAGAAGAACTAGATAAGTCAGAAGTCTTCTCGAGAATAATATTTCCTTCTAAGTCGGTTAGAATTCCGTTAAGATAGTCGACTCCTATATCGATACCGATCGAGTAGCCTGCATTCTTATTAAAAACAAGCATTACAGGTCTTCTGCCGCCTCTGGATTGCCCTGCCCCAATTTCAAAAATAAAATCTTTTTCAAGCAGTGTATTTACTTGAGAGGAGACAGTAGACTTGTTTAATCCTGTAATCTCAGAGAGAGTTGCCCTGGAGATAGGGGAGTTCTTTAAAATTTCATCTAATATTAATTTTTGATTCATTTTTTTTACTAAAGCTTGATCTGCAATTTGAATAATAACCACTCCTTTGTTTATCTATCGAACTAAGTTGGTTTTTTATGAAGCTTGAATTAGATAATTGAAAGTATCATACCTAATATTATAACTAAATTTTCTAAAAAAAACATTGAAATAAACATTTATTTTGTATATGATGAAATAAAGTTAGTTTATTGGATAAACAAACTAACCGAATTAAGATAGTTAATGGATAAACTTGTTCACTTAAATCGAAGGGGGAAATGACAAATGGTCCAAACTAGTACTAATAAAATTAATTTTCTTGAAAGCGTAAACAAAGTTTTATACGAAGGTAAAGATTCTAAAAATCCTTTAGCTTTTAAATACTATAACCCTGAAGAAGTAGTAGGCGGTAAAACGATGAAAGATCAGCTGCGTTTTTCTGTTGCTTACTGGCACACGTTTACAGCAGATGGTACGGATCCTTTTGGTGCAGCTACTATGCAAAGATCCTGGGATAGATATGATGGAATGGATTTAGCAAAAGCGAGAGTTGAAGCAGCTTTTCAACTTTTTGAAACATTAAATGTTCCATTCTTTGCATTTCATGATCGAGACATTGCTCCTGAGGGGAGTACGTTGCAAGAAACAAATAAAAATCTTGATGTTATAGTCACTATGATCAAAGAATACATGCAAACAAGTAACGTAAAGTTATTATGGAACACAGCGAATATGTTTACAAATCCCCGGTTCGTTCATGGTGCAGCTACTTCTTGTAATGCAGATGTATTTGCTTATGCGGCGGCTCAAGTAAAAAAGGGGCTTGAAACAGCAAAAGAACTAGGCGCAGAAAATTATGTATTCTGGGGCGGCCGTGAGGGATATGAAACACTGCTTAACACAAATTTACAGTTAGAGTTAGATAACTTAGCCAGATTTATGCATATGGCTGTAGATTACGCAACCGAAATTGGATATACGGGGCAGTTTTTAATTGAACCTAAACCTAAAGAGCCTACGACACATCAGTATGATACCGATGCAGCAACAACTATTTCATTTTTAAGACAATACGGATTAGATAAATACTTCAAACTTAATCTAGAAGCTAACCACGCAACGTTAGCTGGGCATACATTTGAACACGAATTACGAGTAGCTAGAGTACAAGGCTTCTTAGGATCAGTGGATGCAAACCAAGGTGACCCTCTTTTAGGCTGGGATACAGATGAATTCCCAACGGATTTATATTCTACAACGCTAGCAATGTATGAAATCCTGCAAAATGGAGGGCTGGGCAGCGGAGGATTAAACTTTGATGCCAAAGTACGCAGAGGTTCTTTTGAACAAGACGATTTACTCTATGCTCATGTAGCAGGAATGGATGCGTTTGCTCGAGGATTGAAAGTAGCACATAAATTAGTAGAAGATCGTGTTTTCGAAAATGTTATCAACGAGCGCTACAGCAGCTTTAAAGAGGGAATTGGGCTTGAGATTGTGGAAGGAAAAGCTAACTTCCATACACTGGAGCAGTATGCGTTTAAAAATTCGAATATTGTGAATAAATCAGGAAGACAAGAACGATTAAAGGCCATTTTAAATCAATATATTTTGGAAGTTTAAAGGACAAACGAGAGTAGAAACAATTTCTACTCTCGTTTATAAACGCGGAGGTATCAAGATGAAATATGTAATTGGAATTGATCTAGGAACAAGCGCCGTAAAAACGGTTTTAGTTGATACAAAAGGCGAGATTTGCGCTGTAGTTTCTAAAAATTATCCTCTCCTTCATGAAAAAACAGGGTATAGCGAACAGAATCCAGAAGAATGGGTTCAGCAGACGGCTAGTGCTTTAAATGAATTAATTGCTAACGCTAATATAAAACCCGAAGATATAGAAGGAATTAGTTATTCTGGACAGATGCATGGCCTTGTGCTGCTGGATAAAAACTATAACCTATTACGTAACGCCATTTTGTGGAATGACACAAGAACAACAGAACAATGTCATCATCTCTATAAAGTGATTGGAGAAAAACGTCTTTTAGAAATAACAAAAAACCAGGCTTTAGAAGGATTTACTCTTCCTAAGTTATTGTGGGTAAAAGAGTATGAACCGGAGATATTTGAAAAAACAGCTGTATTTATGTTGCCCAAAGACTATTTGCGTTTTAAGATGACTGGCTTTATTCATAGTGAATATTCAGACGCTGCCGGTACATTATTATTAAACATTAGCAAGAAAAAATGGGATGGTGAGCTTTTCCAATTAGTAGGAGTCAATATTAACCTTTGTCCGCCACTAGTCGAATCTAGTGAATGCATAGGCAATATTAGTGAATCGTTCTCTCAAAAAACGGGATTAGCTACTTCAACAAAAGTATTTGCAGGTGGAGCTGATAATGCTTGCGGAGCAATTGGCGCCGGCATTTTATCGCCAGGGGAAACACTATGTAGCATTGGAACATCGGGTGTTGTTCTTTCTTATGAGGAACGAAGCGATAGAGACTTTAATGGAAAAGTCCATTATTTTAATCATGGAAAAGAAAATGCCTTTTATACGATGGGCGTTACGCTATCTGCGGGTCACAGTTTAAGCTGGTTTAAGGAAAATTTCGCAGAAAACGACACGTTTGAAGAATTGTTGGCTGACCTAAAAAATGTACCAATTGGCTCAAACGGCCTTTTATTTACCCCTTACTTAGTTGGGGAGCGTACACCGCATGCAGATGCTACGATTCGCGGAAGTTTTATAGGAATGGACGCCTCTCATAAAAAGAGAGACTTTACGCGAGCAGTTATTGAAGGTATTACATTTTCATTATGTGAATCAATTGAAATCTTTCGAGAAAGCGGAAAGGAAATTACGTCTATTGTATCAATTGGCGGAGGAGCAAAAAATGATCATTGGCTTCAAATTCAAGCAGACGTTTTTAATGCAAAAATCGTAAAGTTGTCTACTGAACAAGGCCCGGCGTTAGGAGCAGCCATGCTAGCAGCTTATGGCTGTGGCTGGTATAACTCATTGGAAGAGTGCGCAAACGTATTTATTACGTCTTCAAAAACATATTATCCTAACGCAGAACATGTACAAGTCTATAAACAGCTTTATGAATTATATAAAGAAGTCTACCTTCAAACAAACGACTTAAGTAAAAAGCTAGGCGAATTTAAAAAGAAGTAATAGGTTGCAAAACATGCAACCTTACTTTAAAAAGGAGCTTTATATGAAAGTAGCTTGTATCAATTGATTATGGTTGTATATCGATATACCTGACACAAAAGGAAGTATAGAAAATGCTGTAGTAAGATTTGATTCAATAGAAAAATACGTACATTAGAGGGGAGGATAAGAGCAGTTAGTCGAATGGACGAAGAAAATTTCTTTTGTGTTCCAAGGATTTGAAAACGCATTCAAATAAGTGTGAACTCAGTTAGAAATAGAACTTCTACTGTTTTAACTGCTTTTAACAACGCATGAAACAAAATCGAAACTCATTATATATTTTTTCTATTACCTTAGTTGCCGCTATCGGAGGGTTACTGTTTGGATATGATACAGCTGTAATATCTGGAGCTGAAGAATCATTAAAGGTGTATCTTATTGACAGCTTAGGGTTAGGATCTTTAGCACACGGTGTTACTGTATCAAGTGCTTTAATAGGATGTATTATTGGAGGATTGGTATCTGGTTATTTTGCGACGAAACTAGGACGCAAACAATCACTTATATTAGCAGCTATTCTTTTTATAGTCTCAGCGTTAGGCGCTTCTTATCCTGAGTTTTTATTTTTCACAAAAGGGGAACCGACACTCTCTTTGTTACTAGCTTTTAACTTCTACCGCATTATAGGTGGGATTGGTGTTGGCTTAGCATCAGCCATTTGTCCCATCTATATAGGAGAAATTGCACCGGCAGATATTCGCGGCAGATTGGTATCATTCAATCAATTTATGATTATTTTTGGAATGTTAGTCGTTTACTTCGTGAATTGGGGTATTGCAAATGGGGAAACCTTAGAATGGATTAATGATGTAGGTTGGAGATACATGTTTGCTTCAGGAGCTATTCCAGCTTTACTCTTTGCAGCACTCTTGTTTTTAGTTCCTGAAACGCCTCGCTACTTAGCTATACAGAATCAAGATCAAAAAGCTTTAGCCATACTAACTAAAATTAATGGATCTTCAGAAGCGAAATCAATTTTAGACGATATTAAACAAACAATTTCTACCAATGTTTCGTCTGAAAAATTATTGGCATATGGAAAATTAGTTATCGTTGTAGGTATACTGCTTTCTGTATTTCAACAGTTTGTAGGAATCAATGTAGCTCTATATTATGCTCCGCGTATTTTTGAAAGCATGGGAGCAGCTAAAGGTTCTTCTATGCTGCAAACCATTATTATGGGATTAGTAAATGTTATTTTTACAGTAATTGCAATTTTGACAGTTGATCGTTTGGGAAGAAAACCTTTATTAATAACAGGGTCTATCGGAATGGCCATTGGAATGTTCGGTGTAGCAAGCATGGCTTTTTCAAACATCATTGGTATAGGGACGCTTATATTTATCATTATTTATACAGCTTCCTTTATGATGTCATGGGGACCAATTTGTTGGGTGCTCATTTCAGAGATTTTTCCTAATAAAATTAGAGGTCGTGCTGTAGCTATTGCCGTAGCTGCTCAGTGGGCGGCTAACTATTTTATTTCCTCTACATATCCCGTGATGATGGAATATAGCGGAGGATTAACATATGGTTTTTACGGTTTAATGAGTGTACTTTCTGCTTTATTTGTCTGGAAATTTGTTCCTGAAACAAAAGGTAGAACTCTCGAACAAATGGAAAATATGTGGAGAAAAAAACAAGGGGCTTCAAAGAGTAAGAAGGCCATATAACCATTGAGCTTTTACTTAGAGAAAAGATGAATATAAAACTTTCAAAAACACCTAAACTATCTTTAGGTGTTTTTAATATGTAATCTTTATGAAGAAAGTGGATAGCTTTTTTAAAAGATATTGCTATAGTGATAAGTCTCTTTGAAAATAGAAATATAGTTTTCTTTATGAGGAGTGTTTCATCTTAAATATAAATAATGGTGCAATGAATTTACACATTAATAATGGAGAAAGCGAGGTTATATTCACTTATATAAATCAGATTATTCAAATTAATTGAGCGGACTCTGTTTCAAAAAAGAGAAAATTAGTTGATAATTATAAATAAAGCAAGAATCTACTCTCAAGTTATTATAGAAAGGAGCTTATAATACTGTGAAGAATACATTCCAAGAGCCCATAGAGGTCGACTGCTCTTCTAAAAACTTTAACTGGTGGCATGCAGTTATAAATTCGATAAATGATGGTATTCTAGTTATCGACAAAGAAGGGATTGTTAGATTTATTAACCCAGAGTATACAAAGATTACAGGAGTAAAAAGTGATATTATCGGAAAACCACTAATAGAATATCGCCCGGGTGCTCAGTTAACCAATACCCTAAAAGATCAACAATGCAGAGTAGGCGTATATCGAAAAGAAAAAAATCGGGAATATATGGTTGACATGGCTCCAATTATAATAGAAGGTAAAGTTGCAGGAGCCGTATCGGTTTGTAAAAGTCTCAATGAAGTTGACAAGTTATCAAAGGAATTAAGAAGACAAACCGAAAAGTTAAAGAATTTAGAAAACCGAATGGATTCTATCTATGAAGCAAAATATACATTTGAACAAATAATCGGTGGGGAAGGAGGGTTAAGGCACGTTGTTTATATAGCTGAAAAAGTAGCAGAATCTCAATTTCCTATTCTTGTGACGGGAGAAAGCGGCACGGGAAAAGAATTATTTTCACAGGCTATACATAATAAAAGTGAGCGCAAGCATGGTCCTTTTATACCTGTAAATTGTGCGGCTATTCCTTCGTCTCTGTTAGAAAGTGAACTTTTTGGATATGGAGACGGTGCTCTTACAAATGCTAAAAAAGGCGGGAAGGCTGGACTATTCGAAATAGCAAACAACGGAACTGTATTTTTAGATGAAATTGGAGATATGTCCTATGATCTTCAAGCTAAGTTGTTAAGAGTTCTGCAAGAGAAAAAGATCAGAAGGGTAGGAGAAGCTACTGAACGTGCAGTTGACGTAAGGATCATTGCTGCTACGCACCGTAACCTACAGCAGCTTGTGAATAAGAAACAATTTCGAGAAGATTTATTTTATAGACTTAATGTCATTCAATTAGAAATACCTCCTTTAAGAGAAAGGAGAGAAGATATACGTAAACTTGTCTATTCTTTTATTGAGCACTCGATCACAAATACTTCCTACACAATTGACGAATATACACTAGACTTTCTTCAATCCTATCATTGGCCTGGCAACGTAAGAGAATTAAAAAATGTAATTGACTACGCCACATGTATGACGGAAGGTACAGATATTTTATTTCATCACCTTCCAGAATTTATGATTAAAAATGAAAAAAGATTTTCAGGCGTTGCAGGTAAAACAGAAAAAATCAGTCAAACACTGCAACAAGCTACACAAGATAAAGAGCGCGCATTTATTCAGGAAATATTAAGAAAATATCCAAATAATATTGAAGGAAAAAGGAAAACAGCAGAGGTTTTAGATATTTCTTTAGCTACTTTATACAATAAAATGAAAAAATATCATATTCATTTCTAAGACTTTAGAAAGATGTCTAGTTTTTTAGAAATACAGAAGAATATGTATTAAGAAGCCTATTTTTTTACTGGGCAATGATTATTTCTAAAATAGTAGAATTTAGATTACAAAAACAAAAAAAGAAAGCAGTTTAATTGTTAACGCTTTCTTTTTGTTGTGTCGTAAATTTTTTTCAATACATGTTGAAGGGGTTTAATAAAGGTTTGTTTCCATTTTTATATATTCTTGGCATGAATCCTGCAAGAACAAAAAGTACCGAAGGTTTTCACATCTAAGATTTTTGAATCTGTGAATTTAGGGCAGGGGGGATTACATGTTAGCATTGTTAGGATTTTTAATTATTGGCGTATTTTTATTTTTAATTATGACCAATCGTTTATCTGTATTGATTGCCTTAGTTCTCGTACCAACTGTTTTTGCGTTGATAGGCGGATTTGGGCTAGAAATGGGAGACATGATGTTAGAAGGTATTATAAAAGTAGCGCCTACAGGTATTATGATTGTTTTTGCAGTTTTGTACTTCGTTTTAATGATTGATACAGGCCTATTTAATCCTATGATTTCTAAAATGCTTCGTCTAGTTAAAGGAGATCCGTTAAAAGTAGTCGTAGGGACAGCTATCGTCACAATGCTTGTGTCATTAGACGGAGACGGTGCATCTACTTTTATGATTACAATTACAGCGCTGCTACCTCTTTATAAGAGATTAAAGATGAACCCTCTTATTTTATCAGGAGTGGTTGCTTTAGGAGCAGGGGTTATGAACTTAGCTCCTTGGGGAGGCCCTACTGCTAGAGCCATGACTACATTTAATGCAGATTCTTCTCAATTATTTAACCCTGTTATTCCCGCAATGATTGCTGGGATTGTATGGGTGTTAGCAGCTGCTTTTTGGCTTGGGAAAAAGGAGAGGCAGAGGCTAGGAGTCATTGAACTGGAAGCACATGTACAAGGGTTTACAGAACATGCAGCTGCTCTAGAAGCAAAAGGACCACGGCTTTTTAGGTTTAATCTTGCTTTAACAATTTTGCTGCTTATCGCGTTAATTAAAGTATGGCTACCTTTACCGATTTTATTTATTGTGGCTTTTGTAATTGCTCTTTTAGTGAATTATCCAAATCCAGAAGAGCAGCAAAAACGCTTACTAAGCCACGCAAACAACGTGTTAATTGTTTCTACGATGATTTTTGCTGCAGGCATTTTTACGGGTATTCTAACAGGAACAAAGATGATAGATGGAATGGCTTCTGCAATGGTTAGTATTATCCCTGAATCACTAGCTTCTTACTTACCTGTACTAGTAGCGGTTACAAGTATGCCTCTTAGTTTAGTGTTTACACCGGATGCTTACTATTTTGGAGTATTACCTATTATTAGCCAAACGGCTTCTAACTTTGGTATCGATCCAATTGAAATTGGCAGAGCAGCTATTTTAGGACAGATGACAACTGGGTTTCCATTAAGTCCTTTAACCGCCTCAACTTTTATTCTTGTCGGGTTAGCGGTGTAAATTTAGGCGATCATCAGCGTTTTATCTTTAAGTGGGCGTTTGGAACGACCATTGTTATGACAATTGTGGCATTAATAACGGGAGCAATTACTATTTGAGGTGATGAAAATGATAAGAATTGGATCAGGCGCGGGTTTTTCAGAAGATCGATTAGAACCGGCTGTTATATTGGCTGAAAAAGGAAATTTAGATTATTTAGTATTAGAATGTTTAGCTGAAAGAACAATCGCACTTGCTCAAAAAAGAAAAAGTCAAAATTCTTTAATGGGTTACGATCCCTTGTTAGAAGAAAGACTAGAGATTCTTTTACCTATTATTAAGAAAAAGAAAGTGCGGATTATTACAAATATGGGAGCAGCCAATCCAATAGGTGCTGCTGAAAAAGTTGTTGAAATAGCTAACCGACTAAACATTGAGATAAAGGTAGCAGCCGTAACGGGAGATGATGTACTAAAGTTGATAGATAGAAATGGATTGACTCTAGAAACAAATGAACCGATATCTCATTTTGATAACGTCATATCCGCAAACGCTTACCTAGGGGTAGAAACAATATTGCCAGCTCTAGAGACAGAGGCTCAAGTTATTATTACTGGTAGAGTAGCAGATCCGTCTTTATTTGTTGCTCCAATGGTACACCACTTTGGATGGTCTTTAGACGACGTAGATAAAATTGCTCAGGGAACAGTAATTGGACACTTATTGGAGTGTGGGGGGCAGGTAGCTGGTGGTTATTTTGCTGATCCCGGAAAAAAAGAAGTCCCAAAGCTTGCTGAATTAGGTTTTCCATTTGCTGATGTTAAAGAAGATGGGACAGCCATCATTACTAAAGTAGAAGGGACAGGAGGAGTCATTAACTTAGCTACTGTAAAAGAACAGCTTCTCTACGAAGTAACTAACCCCCATCAATATATAACACCGGATGTTATTGCAGATTTTACTTCCGTTCATTTACAGGAAATTAAATTGAACCAAATTCAAGTGTCTGGTGGAACAGGTATACCAAGGCCTGAAACGTTAAAAGTCAGCGTAGGTTACGAAGCAGGTGTTATTGGAGAAGGGGAAATTTCCTACGCCGGATCCCATGCTCTAGAAAGAGCTAAGCTAGCTGGGGAAATTTTATATAAGCGTTTAAAAAATAAAGTAGTCGACTTAAGAATTGATTATATTGGTATTTCTTCCGTTCATAGAGTCTCTTTTCAAGAATCAGCTCCTTATGAAATTAGGCTGAGAGTAGCAGGGAAATGTCTTACTTCAAAGGAAGCTGCTAAAGTCGGAGAAGAGGTAGAAGCTCTTTATACAAATGGACCCGCAGGCGGAGGCGGAGCAAGAAAGTATGTTAATGAGGTAGTAGGAATTATTTCTACGTTGATTTCACGTAACAAAATAGAAACACACCTTACATTAAAGGGGAGCTTAACAAATGAAAAAGAAATTATATGAACTTGCTCACAGTCGAGCTGGAGATAAAGGAAATACGCTTATGCTATCACTAATTCCATATGACGAAAAAGACTATTTCTTGCTATGTGAAAAAGTGACTGCTTTGGAAGTGAAAAAACACTTAAGAAATATTGTAGAAGGAGACATTGTTCGCTACGAAGTTCCTAATATATCAGCATTTCAATTTGTATGCCACCGCGCGTTACTTGGTGGAGTCACTACTTCTTTAGGAATGGATACGCACGGAAAGAGTTTAAGTTATGCCCTTCTAGAAATGGAAGTAGACATTTGAATAATAGTATAAAGGAGGGACTTTATCAGTGAACAATACGTCAATACAAAAAGTTCTAAGTTTTATTACTGTAGGAGTTCTTATTCTAGCTTTCCTTCCTTTAAATATTGTTGCGGCAAAAGAAGAAAATAATTATAGAAACGTAAAAAAACCAACCTCTTCAGTTTTATCAGGTACTTATTATTTGGAGCAGAAGGTTGAATTAAAGACAAACACACCAGGGGCAAAGACTTACTATACACTTGACGGGAGCACTCCGACTACTAAAAGCACTCAGTATACAAACCCAATTATTATTAATAATGATACGGTGCTTAAAGCAATTTCCATAAGAGGAAACGCGAAAAATAAGAATCATAGTGATCTAGCTATATTTACTTATTCATTTGAAAGCAGAGAATCTATAGCTACTCAATTTTTATCATTCACTTATAAAGCAATGCCCTACCGACTTTATGTGCCTAAAGACTATGATTCTACAAAATCATATCCCTTGGTGCTATTTTTACATGGAGGTGGTGAACGAGGAAATGATAATAAAAAACAGCTTCTTAGCAACGACGGAGCTATCATTTGGGCTTCACCAGAAAATCAACGAAAGCACCCCGCTTTTGTTTTAGCTCCTCAAGCTCGTAATGTACCAAGCGGAGGCTTCACCGTTACAAGAGACGATAACAACAAAGTCGACTTAGCAAAAGTATTCGAAACATCAGAGGATTTGAAAACGGCTTATGAAATTCTACAAAGTGTAAGAAAAGCCTACAATATAGATAGTAATCGCCTTTATTCTACAGGACTATCTCAGGGAGGGTTTGGCACATTTAACTTAAATATAGAACACCCTAATTTGTTTGCTGCTATGGTTCCAATAGCGGGAGGAGCCGATCCAGCTAAAGCGCACCTTCTTACCCACAAACCAATATGGGAATTTCATGCTGAAGACGATTCTATTATTGCTGTTACCTATTCAAGGAATATAATAGAGGCTATAAAGAAAGCTGGGGGGCACCCACTATATACGGAATATCCTAAAGAATTAAAGTATGATCATGCTTCATGGGTTCCCGCGTATCAAAATCAGAAAATGATTGATTGGCTGTTTCAGCAGGTCAAACAAGCAAATCAGTAAGTGTTAAAGCTCAATACTTCATCTAGTACTTATAAAAAACTCTTTCAGTTAATAAAAACTGGAAGAGTTTTTTTCTTTTATTAGGCTAGTCACAAGGCACCTTTTATTCCCTACAATTACCCAAATATGTGACGAAATTATGGTAAAGCCATTTAAACTACATAAAAATCGCTTCAAGTGTGATAAATATCACACCCTTTAACAACACAACATGATAATTTTTTAGGAGTAAGCAATATGTCATGACAAACTTCAATATGTTAGGAGGTTATTAGCCTTTTGATCTGTTGAGATGCATCTCTAATATGAACGTTTATATATCATTATTATGTACAGAGATTTAGAGGAAGGGAGACTGAGCTTAGGTGAGAAAGCAAAAATCAATGCATATTGGCAAGTTAATCATTCTCTCCGTTTTCATTACAATTTTGTTAGCAGGCTGTGATAGTCGTTATTTGATTTTAAACCCACAGGGGGCGGTGGCTCAAAAAGAATACCATTTAATTATTTTTTCGATATTTTTATGCGCAATTGTCGTTATTCCTGTTTTAGGTCTGCTTGTATATATCGTTTTACGCTACCGTGATAAGCCTGGAAACAAGGCTCCGTATCGGCCAGAATGGGACGATAGTAAGCGTCTTGAATTTATTTGGTGGGGCATCCCCATCATTATTATCGGCATTTTAGGTTTTGCTACGGCCAGAACAACGTATGACTTAGTAGATCCGCCGCAAAAAGATGTAAAGCCGCTAACGATTGAAGTAACGTCCCTTGATTGGAAATGGTTGTTTCAATATCCGGATCAAGATATTGCGACAGTCAACTATGTCGAAATTCCAAAGAATGTGCCCGTTCAATTCGTTCTAACGTCAGATGCACCTATGAATTCTTTTTGGGTACCGGAGTTGGGAGGACAATTATATACCATGCCGGGAATGGCAATGGGGCTTTGGCTGCAAGCTGATCACAAGGGAGAATATTTTGGTTCAGGTGCTAATTTTACGGGTGAAGGGTTCGCTCATATGAACTTTAAAGTTAAATCTACATCGACAAAACAATTTAATCATTGGGTAAAGCAAGTGAAAGAAACCGCACCAGCTTTAACAAAAGCTGATTATAGCAACCTTGCCAAACAAGGTCTTTCCTTGGAAAAATCGTATTCTACTATTCCTAAAGGCTTATTCCAAGAAATTGTCATTAAAAACGGTGGTCAATATTATAGTCAGCATCACCATATGAAAAATGAAGACATGAAGACCATGAATGTGGCTTCTGATGAACAAGCCCATACACAGCACGAGCACTAGGAAGGAGGAAACTAAGTTGTTAGACAGATTAAAAGAATTTTTATCTCATTTTTTTGTGACAGGAGAGCCGATGATTTACGGAGCCGATGTCGCGATTTTGTTAACACTAGCCGGTATTATTTTTGTTCTTACGTATCTTAAAAAATGGAAGTGGCTATGGCGTGAGTGGCTCACAACGGTAGATCATAAAAAAATTGGAATTATGTATATGCTTTCTTCATTATTAATGCTGTTTCGAGGCGGAGTAGATGCATTATTAATGCGTATTCAACTAGCATTTCCTCAGTGGCATTTTCTAGATTCTAATCATTACAACGAAATTTTCACTACGCACGGAACCATTATGATTCTATTTATGGCAATGCCGCTTATGTTTGCGTTCTTTAACATTGTTGTGCCGCTTCAAATTGGAGCAAGAGATGTCGCCTATCCCTTTTTAAACGCGGTAAGCTTTTGGCTATTTTTCTTTGGCGCCATGCTTTTCAATTTGTCGTTTGTAATCGGCGGCTCGCCAGATGCAGGATGGTTGAGTTATCCGCCGCTTTCTGGCATGCAGTTCAGTCCTGGACCAGGTCAAGATTTTTATATTTGGGGTATTCAAATATCAGGTATTGGCAGCTTGGCTTCTGGAATTAATTTTATTATGACTATTTTAAAAATGCGTGCGCCGGGCATGAAACTTATGCATATGCCGTTATTCACGTGGTCCGTTCTAGCAAGCTGTATTATTATCATTTTCGCGTTTCCTGTATTAACCGTGACGCTTGCTTTATTGTTTATTGACCGCTTCTTTGACGGACACTTATTTACTATGACCGGCGGAGGAAATCCGATGATGTACATTAACTTAATTTGGATGTGGGGACATCCTGAAGTGTATATCGTTGTACTTCCTGCATTCGGCATTTTTTCTGAAATCGTTGCAACGTTTTCTCAAAAGAAGATATTTGGCTATAAGTCTATGGTTTTTTCAATGATGATTATTAGCGTTCTATCGTATTTCACATGGGTGCATCATTTCTTTACGATGGGTGCAGGTGCTAATGTGAATGTGTTTTTTGCTATTACGACGATGGCTATCGGAATTCCCACGGGTGTTAAAGTGTTCAACTGGTTATTTACGATGTTCCGGGGCCGTATTCAAATGACGCAGCCAATGCTATGGACAATTGCTTTTATCCCGTGCTTTGTTGTGGGAGGAGCAACGGGGGTGATGCTTTCAGCAGCTCCCGCAGACTATCAGTATCATAATAGCTACTTTTTAGTTGCACACTTTCACCAAGTGTTAATCGGTGGCGTTGTATTCGGCTTTTTTGCAGGTTTGTACTATTGGTGGCCAAAAATGTTTGGCTTTAAACTAAATGACCGTCTTGGTAAATGGGCGTTTTGGACATGGAATATTGGTTTTTATGTATGCTTCATGCCTCAATACGCATTAGGATTTATGGGAATGACGCGCCGTATTTATACGTACGACTTTGACATGGGATGGGGACCGCTGAACGTTATCTCTACAGTCGGAGCTTTCTTTATGGGCATAGGGTTTATCTTTCAAGCATGGCAGATTCTTCATGGCATTAAGTATGGAGAACGAGATGTAACAGGGGATCCTTGGAATGGACGTACATTAGAATGGTCCATCCCTTCACCGCCGCCGCACTACAATTTTGCAGTGATTCCAACAGTAACGGGGCAAGATGCGTGGTGGACAATAAAAGAAGAAAGAAAAAAGAAAAAGCGAAGGAAACAGCTGCTTTTTCTCCAATTCATATGCCTAAGAATTCAGGTATTCCATTTATCATGTCGGTTTTCTGGTTCATTGCTGGTTTTGGATTAACGTTCCACTGGGTGCGGATGGCGATATTCGGTTTGACAGGAGTCGGAGCTTGTTTACTAGCTCGTTCTTTTCAATACAACTCGGACTATTATATTCCGGTGGATGAAATTCGACATACAGAAGATTCAGTAGGGAGGGTTGGCTGACATGGCCTATGCGACAGCGCACCACGAAGAACATCATGATGAACATGATGAAGAAATCAAAGTTATGGGTTTTTGGCTTTTCCTCGTAACGGACTGCATCTTATTTGGAGCATTATTTGCTACGTATGCCGTTCTTGTTAATCATACTGCGGGAGGCCTTACAGGAAAGGAATTTTTTGAAGTTCCAGGATTTGTTTCTGAAACGTTTATCTTATTAACGAGCAGCTTTACGAGCGGATTAGCTGTGCTGAGCATGCATAAGGGAAAAATAAAGCTTTTAATTGGCTGGCTAATCGTAACTCTGCTTTTAGGTATGTGCTTTGTTGGCCTTGAAATTCATGAATTTCAAACAATGGTTCATAGAGGAGCAACCATTTCCACCAGCGCATTTTTTACAGCTTTCTATACGCTAGTTAGTACGCACGGGCTGCACGTTTCTGTCGGCATCATTTGGATGATTTCAATTACAATCCAATTAAAACGATACGGAATTACCTCTGTAACAAAGCGAAAAGTGACGATTATTAGCTTATACTGGCATTTTCTTGATGCTGTCTGGATCTTTCTTTACACAGTTGTGTATTTAATGGGGGTGATGTAGATGGAGAACCATGGGTCGTTAAAAGCTTATACAATAGGATTTATTTTCTCGATTATTTTAACCGTTATTCCTCTGATGCTGGTATTAAACCATGTATTTGCTCAAAATATATTACTAGCTAGTATTCTAGGAATGGCCGTGCTTCAATTTTTCATTCAACTGTTTTTCTTCATGCATATTAAAGACGGAGAGAAGCCACGTTATAATGTGATGGCTTTAATACTTGGAATCGTTTTTGTTATTACGATTGTAGCAGGATCGATTTGGATAATGACTTTTAACTCTCAAGTTCAATAAAAATGGAGCCGTGCACTACACACGGCTCCATTTTTATTAATTTCTCTACCTTGTGATAAAAATCACATACTTTCGTTTGCGCAAGAAGTAAAATAAAAGTGTAGCAAGGAAAGTTCTTTATAAACGAAAGACAAAGGAGAGATTATGATGAATATGGCTTATCGTAACATCCTCGTAGCAGTAGACGGTTCTGTAGAAGCAGAGTGGGCATTCAAAAAAGCAGTTAACAGCGCGAAAAAAAATAACGCTCATTTGATAGTTTGTCACGTTATCGACATACAGGCGTTAAGTCCATCACCTTATGCATTCTATACGGATACACGCTTTCAAGATGCAGAGAAATTTGCTGAAGAACTTTTGACCAACTATAGTAACCTAGCTATTAAGGCTGGAGTAACGAAAGTCGAGACATTAATTGAACACGGTTCTCCTAAAACAAAAATATCTAAAAAAATTGCTCCCGATAAGCACGTTGATTTAATTGTATGCGGTGCGACGGGGTTAAACGCCGTAGAGCGCATTTTAATCGGAAGCGTATCTCAGCATATTTTACGCTATGCCAAATGTGATGTGTTAATCGTTCGCACTCCTAAAGAAGCCGAAGAAGAATCAAAGCCTTTACAAGTGGAACTAACAGAGTAGCAGGACAGAAGAGAAAGAAAGCTTATTGTTCACAGCAAAATACAAAGCTCTCACCATTTATTTAAAGAGGGGGGATAAATGCATTTTAGTTGAAAGAAGATCCGAACGAGGAATCGAGATTCTTAATAGAGAATTCGACTCGTTCGGATTTTTTTATTGTGATGGTGAACGTAGGTTTCATGTATGCAGTTGTTTCTAGCTGTTGATTGAAGGGGAAGGGTAATGAAAGAAAAGTGAGGATAATAGAGCACATCAAACATGTTTACTAAAGAAGCAGACGGGAAGAACAAGTATATAGAAAACTTTTCCTTAGTTGGTTAAGGATTCATTCATAAAGGAGTGACGAATATGTCAAAACTAAACAATCCATTAACTCAATATTTCCATGAAGACTATCCAAAACAGTATCAAGAACCGCCTGGTGTACAAAAAGAAATGAATGTCATTCCAGACTGCGGGGAGAATAGTTACATAGGTGCAGGTAAATTAAAAGGCAGAAAAGCTCTTGTGACGGGTGGAGATTCAGGTATTGGTCGGGCAGCAGCGATCGCTTACGCAAGAGAAGGGGCAGACGTTGCGCTTAATTACTTGCCACAAGAGCAAGCAGATGCAGAAGAAGTACAAAAGCTTATTGAAGCAGAAGGAAGAAAAGCCGTGCTCATACCTGGTGATGTAGGCGAAGAATCTTTTTGCAAAGAGCTAGTAGAAAAAGCTTATAAAGAATTAGATGGTTTAGACGTTCTAGCGCTCGTAGCTGGCAAACAGCAGGCAGTAGAAGATCTTGCTGATTTAGAAACGGACCAACTGCGCAAAACCTTTGAAGTAAATGTATTCTCTTTATATTGGACCGTAAAAGCAGCGCTGCCTTATTTACCGGCAGGTGCTTCTATTATTACAACAAGTTCTGTACAAGGCTATAGCCCAAGTCCTAATTTATTAGACTATGCAGCTACAAAGTTTGCCATTAACGGATTCACTCGCGGACTAGCCAAGCAATTAGCTCCAAAAGGTATTCGCGTCAACTCCGTTGCTCCAGGACCTATCTGGACGCCGCTGCAAATTTCTGGAGGGCAGCCAAGCGACGCTATCCCAGGCTTTGGACAAGATACACCGTTGCAGCGTGCTGGTCAGCCGGTAGAGTTAGCAAATGTATACGTATTTTTAGCTTCAACGGATGCAAGCTACGTAACAGCTCAAGTTTACGGGATTACAGGTGGAATAGAACTAGCTTAACTCAAAAAAACACGTGCAGTTATGAACTGCACGTGTTTTTTGAGTTTATTGTCTTTTACCTTTTAAAGTCTGTACACAAATGTAGCTAAGCGTAGCGAATAACGCTGTAATAAATGCCGAGTGAGACAGCGTAGCAAAGACATTTAAACGAGACATGACAACAAAGATACCGCTGAATATTTGAGCAATGGTTAAAGAAACCGCAATGATGGACGCGTAGTAAATATCACGGCGGGTTTCTTTATACTGTTTGATGGCAGATACCATAATCCAAATGATAAGAACAAACAGCACAAGAGCAGCAAATCGGTGGGCAAAATGAATACCTGTTGTTCCTGAAAGTTTTGGAATAAGCGTATTGCCATAACAAGCAGGAAAGCTTGTACATGCTAAGCTTGCACCTTTGTGACGCACATATGCACCTAAATAAATATCGCAATAGGTAAATATAAGGGTAAACCATGCGAGCCATTTAAATTTGCCTGTAACCGCTCCTTTAATAAAATGATCCGAACGGTCCTTTTGAATAACAAACATCGAAAGTAAAAATACGCCGGTAAACGCAATAAGCGAAAGACCGAAATGAAGCGCTAGCGCTTCAGCTGACTGAGGCCAAATAACTGCAGAAGCCCCGAGTAATGACTCAATAACGATAAATGCAATACTCATAATCGCTAAAATTTTCACTTCACGGTTTCTGCGGTAACGAATCCAAGCCCAAATAGAAAATGCTAAAACAAGAAGACCTGCAAATGCGGTAATCAAACGATGCGTATATTCAATCATTGTTGCTACTGCGTATTCCGGTATTAACTGCCCGTTACACAGTGGCCACTCGTTTCCGCATCCTAATCCAGATCCTGTGGTTGTTACAAGGCTGCCGGCAATCATCAAAATAAACATGACAATCGTTGTAAATATAGCTGTTATTTTAAATAAATTTCTCATACGTTGACTCCCTTTGCTGAGTTACTAATTATGACTATAGATTTGATGAATACGATAGTCAAGTAGTAGAGCGTAATTAACAAATAACTGTCACAAACTTACACACGCTCTCTTTAAAATTGATGTCAGAAAAGCTTTCTTCCTTAAACTTTGTAATGGTTTTTTCCTTTTAAACGATGTAAATATGGTTCCATACATAAGATATAAAAAAAATATATTAGTGATTTTATACAATTTGCAAAAAAAACTTTAGAGAGAATGGAGATACAATCATATTCCAAAAGTGATAATATAAATATAAATCAAATTATGTTATAAAACCTATCATTTTGTGTTAGGTACAAAATAAACTTTTTATCATGGAGAAACTTTATTGAAAGGAGAGATAACGATGAGCTTAGAAGCTTTAAATAAAAGAGTAGAAACCGATCTTTCTTACCTTTCCTTCAGGAAACCAACAGAGGTACAGCCAATTATCCCTAAGAGCGGACACGTATACGATGTAATCATTATTGGAGGAGGTCAAAGCGGTTTAGGAACGGCCTTTGGCTTGCTGCGAGAACGCGTGTCGAATATTCTTGTTATTGATGAAAACCGTTCGGGTTTAGAAGGTCCGTGGGAAACGTATGCGCGAATGATTACGCTAAGAACGCCCAAAAACTTAACGTCTATCGATTTAGGTATGCCTTCGCTTACGTTTCAAGCGTGGTGGGAAGCACAATTCGGCTCAGAAGGCTGGGAAGCTCTTGACAAAATCCCAAGAGGAGACTGGATGAATTATTTGCGCTGGTACCGGAACATTCTTAACCTTCCTGTGGCAAATGAAATAAAATTAACGTTAATTGAGCCTGCAGAAACAGGTATCCATCGTTTGCATATTGAAGGGAATGGAGCCGTGTGTCCTACACTGATGGCACGTAAAGTTATACTAGCTACAGGAATTCAAGGAGGAGGAGAATGGCATGTTCCGCCTATGATTTCTGAAAAATTGCCGCCTCATCTTTATTCTCACACTTCACAAACCATTGATTTTACTACGTTGAAGAACAAAAAAGTAGCTGTTTTAGGAGGAGGAGCTTCCGCGTTTGATAACGCCAACTATGCGCTTTCCGAAGGGGTTGCTGAAGCTCATGTATTTGTTCGACGAAAAGAACTTCCCCGTATTAATCCAATCAGACAAATGGAAGCTTCAGGAATGATTGAACGTTTCCATGCTCTATCAGATGCTGAAAAATATGAAGTGATGGCTCATTTTTTCGAATACAATCAGCCGCCTACGAATGATACATTTGGACGCGCTTCCTCATGGCCAGGTTTTCATCTGCACGTACATGCCCCATGGCTCGATGTCGAGGAAAAACACAACAAAGCAGTTGTAACCGCTCCTCAGGGAACGTTTATGTTTGACTATTTAATTATTAGCACCGGGCTTCTAACAGATCCTGCTCTGCGTCCAGAATTGCGACTTGTTGAAAGACACATCGCCCGCTGGAAGGATCATTACAAAGCACCGCATGAAATTGCCAACCCAGTATTGGATGCCCATCCTTACCTCAGTAACGGCTTTGCTTTTTTAAATCGCGATAGGGAAGGTCAAAAAATGGTATATGGCCTTTTTGCTTTTAATTATTCCGCTTTAATTAGCTGTGGAATTTCTGCATCCGCTCTTTCAGGGCTAAAATATGCGATACCAAAGCTCGTCTCAGAAGTCGCCAATCAGCTTTTTATTGATAACCGCCATGAGAATTTAACCAATTTCTTTGACTATGATGAGCCTGAATTTGTCGGCAGCTGGTCAAAGGACAATAATCAAGTGAAAACAATATAGCAAAAACATATTTTTAACAATGAAAAAGGTGAAGCATATGGAGCCGATCTCTAAAAAGAAGATAGCTACTTTGTATACTCAAATTCGCCAAGAAATTTTTAATGTAGGCGTGAATACTCAAAAAATAGATATTATTGATAATAAAATTTTTATACTAGCTCAATCAAAAAGAATGCCGGCACTAGAAGTCCTCAGTGAAGAATATAGAGAATTAGTGATGTCTCTTGATGCCGCTTTGTCGACTAAATATAAAAAAATGCTAAAGGAAAAAGTGGAGCTTTTCTTTGATATCCAGGTCATTTCTTTATTTAGAGATTATGATCCTGTTACAGAGAATTCTTGTACGGTTATTTGCTTTAAATAACTTCTCTATATAAATTGCAAAACGTTCGATGAAATCGTTTGTTGTGCAAAACACGTAAAAGCCGGATGCTTATCTTCTGTTTACAGAAGCAAAGAGCCGTGAAGATAGAAGGATTCCCTTCTGTTTTCACGGCTTTTTTTATAGATATTTTTATAAAAAAGAGAGGGGGAATGGCTACATATACACTTGTTGATAAGGAAACATGCATTACTTGTGGAGCCTGCGGGGCAGCTGCTCCAGAAATTTTTAACTATGACGAAGAAGGGCTAGCAGAGGCTTTTGCTGATTATAACAAAGGTACAGACGCGATAAGGGAAGAGTTAGAAGAAGAGTTAGCAAACGCACAGGAGGGGTGTCCAACAGAATGAATTAAGATAGCCTCTGAACCATTTTATAAACAGTCTGTAAAAACTAGTTAAAAGAAGATCAAATCGATACTTAAAGGAGTGAAAAGCAAGTGGCGATAAATGAAAAAGTTGAAGCTCAGCATATGGAACTAACAAAAAAATCAGCACCTAACCCTTCATGGTTGGATAAGCTGTTTCACTTAACCGAACGCAAAACAGATGTAAAAACAGAAATTCTTGCTGGAATTACTACTTTTGTGACGATGAGCTATATTATCTTTGTTAACCCGACGATTTTAGCAGATGCAGGCATTCCAAAAGAAGCAGCAATTGCGGCGACGATTTTTGCCACTGTGTTTGCTACTCTTTTGTTTGCACTGTGGGCGAACATGCCTATTGCAGTAGCACCAGGAATGGGGCTAAACGCTTTTTTCACGTATACAGTGGTATTGGGTGAAGGGTTAACGTGGCAAACAGGTTTAGGAGCCGTATTTATTTCAGGAGTTGTGTTTTTTATTTTAACCATAACAGGCTTACGCAAGAAGATTATTGAAGGGATACCCGCTATTTTAAAAAGTGCTATTTCTGTTGGAATCGGTCTATTTATTGCTTTTATCGGTTTTAAGCAAGCAGGAATTATTGTCAGCAACAAAGAAAATTTAGTAGCCCTTGGTCAGCTTACAAAACCGGGCCCATTCCTTGCTTTAGTAGGTTTTATCGCCGTAACGGTATTAACTGCTCGAAAAATCAAAGGAGCTGCTCTGATTAGCATTTTGCTAGTATCAATTGCCGGCATGGTGCTGGGCATAGTAGAAGCTCCTAAAAACATCAGCAGCGTCGTATCGTTTTCAATGCCAAGCATGTCGGAAACTTTTTTACAAATGGATATTAAATCAGCTCTCCATTATGGTCTTTTCTCTATTATTTTTTCATTTACACTTGTGGAGCTGTTTGATAATTTAGGGTCGATGATTGGACTGTCTAAAAAAGCTGGATTAATGGATGAAAAAGGAGAAATTAAAGGATTAGATAAAGCGCTTATGGCTGATTCTCTTGCGACTGTAGCCAGTGCTGCTATGGGATCTACTGCGATGAACGCATATGTAGAAAATGCTGCGGGAATTGCAGAAGGAGGCAAAACGGGTCTTAAAGCACTGGTTGTTGCCATGTTGTTTTTAGTAAGTATTGTATTTACGCCATTAATTAGCATTATTCCTGCTTTTGCTACAGCGCCTATTTTAATTATGGTTGGAGCTCTGATGTTAACAGAAATTAAAAACATTCCTTTAGACGAGATAACAGATGCTGTACCTGCTTTTTGTACCATTATTTTGATGCCGTTAACGTTTAGTATCGGCGAAGGCTTAGCGCTAGGGTTTTTATCTTATACATTCGTTAAATTGCTAGCCGGCAAGGCCAAGGAAATTCACTGGATTATGTACATTATTAGCGCCGCTTTTATTATCAACTTCGTTTGGGCGTCTTGAGTGGATATATCTAGAGCAAAAAAGACTTCTCAACTGAGAAGTCTTTTTTGCTGTTCGTGTAGATTTTAATTGCTCTTTCCTTACAGAAATAAAAGGTAGCGAAGGAAGATATATACCGTTGAAATCAACAGGGATACGAGCATGATTGGAGCTCCAATTTTCAAAAAGTCCATAAACGAAAATTTATGTCCTTTTTTCACCGCCATGCCAGCTACAATTACATTGGCAGACGCTCCAATTAACGTACCGTTTCCTCCCAAGCATGCTCCTAGAGCTAGTGACCACCATAGTACATTAATTTGAGCAGAATCAGGGCTCATTCCCATTCCGTGAGCCATATCTTGAATAAGCGGAATCATTGTAGCAACAAAAGGAATATTGTCAATAACAGCTGAAGCAATTCCGCTAATCCATAAAATGAGATAGGCTGACAGTGCAATATTTCCGTCTGTAACGTTTAAAGCGCCAGCAGCCAGCTTTTTAATAATGCCTACATCGATTAACCCTCCGACAAGAATAAATAAACCAGCAAAGAAAATAATCGTTGTCCACTCAACAGAATCAAACGCACTTTCTACTTCGTCATGAGTTCTTAATCCAATTACCAATAATACAGCTGCACCCGTAATGGCTACCATGGCGGCATCGATATGTAAAACGGAATGCAGGGTAAAACCTAGAATCGTTAAGACTAATACAGTTAACGATTTTTTCATTAAAACAGAATCTTGAATATAATCTTTTTCATTTAAACTCATTAGCTCCTGTTTTTTACTATCTTCTACTTTTAACTTTTTACGATAGATAAGAACAAGAATCCCCAGCGTAACAACACCGATAATCAGTACTGCAGGAGTTAAATTTAATAAAAAAGCATTAAAATCAAGATGAGGGTTCGCTGCCCCAATCATAATATTAGGCGGGTCGCCTATTAAAGTTGCCGTTCCTCCAATATTTGAAAACAGCACTTCTGATATAAGAAACGGAAAGGGATTAATATTCAAAATAGTAGTGATGGAAAATGTAACGGGCACAATTAATAACACGGTTGTTACGTTGTCTAAAAAAGCTGATCCGACGCCTGTTAAAATCGATAAAATAACTAGAATGCGAACAGGATCACCTTTAGCGATTTTAGCAGACTTAATGGCTGCGTATTGAAACACGCCTGTTTTGTTTGTGATGCCGACTAAAATCATCATACCCATAAGAAGGACAATCGTTTCCCACTGAATGTGTTCCATAATGGCCTTATTAAAGTCAACAATACCTAACAAAATCATCAATATAGCACCTAAAAGAGCTGCCGAAGCGCGGTTGATCTTTTCGGTCATAATCAAAAAATATGTAATGATAAATATAATAATGGCTGCGTATACATGAAAACTTGTAATGTGTTGAATTGCATTGTGCATAACAGTAACCTGGCGATATATCATCTAGACATCACGAAGTGTAGATGACAAAAACTTTGGATGTTTTCCAGGTTTTCACCTCATCTTTCATCGTTTAATTTACATCCAACTTTACGGTAAAACTTCTATAAAGCCCGTTTTGCTTTAACCAACCTCCTTTAGGAGCTTTAGTATTCTTCAAAATGAAGACGATTCCTTCAGCATTATATCATATTTATATAAAAGCTTTCTTGTTGATTATTCAATGCGATTTTCATCCTGCACGTTTATTATGCACCTTAAATTCAGTTTACATAATTGGTTCCCCTGAGATCGGACAAAGTTAGACAAAATTGGAACAGTGTACAATTTTGTCTAACTTTATGAGGCCAAATACAACAATAGATCGCTAGTATAAAGCGATTTTACTATTGGCACGATACTTGCAATGGTAGTTAAGTGAAGTTTGATAATCAAATGAGGAGGCTTACCATAATGAAAACTGCTCAAAACAAAACAGAAAAGCTTACGAAAGAAAAAGCCAGCTGGATGTATCAGAAAATGGTAGAAATTCGAAAGTTTGAAGATGAAGTACATCAAATTTTCGCAAAAGGGGTACTGCCTGGTTTTGTTCATCTGTATGCAGGTGAAGAAGCGGTAGCGGTTGGAATGTGCGCCCACCTTAATGACAGTGACAGTATTACGAGTACTCATCGCGGACACGGTCATTGTATTGCTAAAGGCGGCGATTTAGATGGAATGATGGCTGAGCTTTTTGGAAAGGTAACCGGGTTAGGCAAAGGAAAAGGCGGATCCATGCATATCGCGGATTTAGATAAAGGAATTTTAGGGGCAAATGGAATTGTAGGAGGAGGCTTTCCGCTTGCATGCGGTTCTGCTTTAACTGCTAAGTATAAAAAGACAAAAGATGTAAGCGTTTGCTTTTTTGGAGACGGAGCGGGCAATGAGGGGACGTTTCATGAAGGAATTAACTTAGCAGCGATTTGGAAACTGCCGGTTGTTTTTGTTGCTGAAAATAATGGCTACGGAGAGGCAACTCCATTTTCTTATGCTTCGAGCTGCAGCGCGATTGCAGACCGTGCCGCATCTTATAACATTCCAGGGGTACGAGTGGATGGAAAAGACGTGATGGCAGTTTATGAAGCAGCTGCAGAAGCTATTCAACGAGCACGCAGAGGGGAAGGGCCAACGTTAATTGAATGTGTAACGTATCGAAATTACGGACATTTTGAAGGCGATGCTCAAACGTATAAATCAGGAGGTGAAAAGAAAGAACATCTCCAGGAAAAAGATGCTATTGCTCTTTTTGAAAACTACTTGCTTTCAGAACAAGTAGTAACAGAAAAAGAGCTCAGAGATATTGAAGGTAATGTAGAAAAAGCAGTAAAACGCGCAGTTGAGCTAGCAGAAACAAGCGATTATCCTGATGCTTCGGAACTATTAACGGATGTTTATGTATCTTACTAATTAAAGGGGGAAAAGAAAATGACTAGAAAATTAAGTATGTCTGAAGCTATCAATGAAGCAATGAAACTGGCGATGCGAAAAGATGAGAATGTAATTCTTTTGGGAGAAGATGTAGCTGGCGGAGCGGAAATTGACCACCTGCAAGATGATGAGGCGTGGGGCGGGGTCCTTGGAGTGACAAAGGGACTTGTACAAGAATTTGGACGTGAAAGAATTCTTGATACGCCTATTTCAGAAGCAGCTTATATAGGAGCTGCAATGGGAGCGGCAGCTACAGGATTAAGACCGGTTGCAGAATTAATGTTTAATGACTTTATTGGCTGCTGCCTGGATCAAGTGCTGAATCAAGGCGCGAAATTTAGATACATGTTTGGAGGAAAAGCTGACGTGCCCGTCACGATTCGAACGACTCATGGAGCAGGATTTAGGGCTGCAGCTCAGCATTCTCAGAGCTTGTATGCTTTGTTCACTAGTATTCCTGGCATTAAAGTAGTGGTGCCTTCTAACCCTTACGATGCAAAAGGATTATTGTTAGCAGTAATTGAAGACAATGATCCGGTTATCTTTTTTGAAGACAAAACATTGTACAACATGAAAGGAGAGGTTCCAGAAGGCTACTATACGATTCCATTAGGGAAAGCTGACGTGAAACGCGAAGGAACAGATTTAACCATTGTAGCGATTGGAAAACAAGTAAATACTGCACTTACGGCAGCAGATCAACTGTCTCATAAGGGAATTGACGTAGAGGTAGTCGATCCGCGAAGTCTATCACCTTTTGATGAAGAGACCATTCTTTCTTCTGTCGAAAAAACGAATCGATTAATTGTTATTGACGAAGCCAATCCAAGATGCAGCATAGCAACAGATATTGCTGCGCTAGTTGCTGATAAAGGATTTGACATGCTTGATGCACCTATTAAACGAATTACAGCACCACATACACCTGTGCCGTTTTCACCTCCATTAGAAGATATTTATCTGCCGACACCACAAAAAGTAATTGAAGTTGTATCGGAGTTACTAGGAGATAAATCGCTTCTAAGCGTGTAATTAAAGAAAAGGAGGAGGAAGCAAATGGCTGCAGAGGTTGTAATGCCAAAACTAGGTATGGCAATGAAAGAAGGAACCGTTTCGACGTGGAACAAAAAAGTTGGAGACTCCGTTTCAAAAGGAGATATGATTGCAAGCATTAATTCTGAAAAAATCGAAATGGATATTGAAGCGCCGCAGGACGGTGTGATTCTTGATATTCTTGTACAAGAAGATGTAGGAGTGCCTCCTGGAACGATTATCTGTTATGTTGGAAAGCCAAACGAGCAGCTCACTGAGCAGAACCGTTCAGCAAATGAGCTGCAAGCGCCTAAAAACGAGGTAGCGGCTGCTATCTCTTTAGAAGAGCCACCAGCAAACGCAGCTACATCAAAAAAGAATAAAGAAACTGTGCGCATTTCACCAATTGCACGGAAAATAGCAGAATCTGAAAACCTTAATATTGAAACGATTAAAGGCACAGGACCAAAAGGAAGAATCACCAAAGCAGATGTAGAGAATGTGCTGGCGAAAAGAGCTTCAGAAGCGAGTCACCCACCAGCAGAAATAGATAAAGCTCTAAAAAAAGAAACGCTTCCAGTAGCGGGCATGAGAAAAGTCATTGCAAGTCGAATGCATAACAGTTTATTAAACAGTGCTCAATTAACGATTAATATGAAAGCTGACGTGACGGACTTGCTGTCTCTTCAGCGAGAAATTAAAGATGTGACCCAGCAACGCCATGGGGTGAAGATATCTCTAACTGATTTTATTGCTCGAGCTGTTGTTCTTTCACTTCAAGAACATAAACAAATGAACAGTGCCTATAGCGATAACGAAATTCATCTCTATAATCATGTTCATCTTGGAATGGCCGTAGCTTTAGAAAATGGGTTAGTTGTTCCTGTTATGCAACATGCTGAAAAGATGTCGTTAGTTGAATTAGCTGCAGAGATCAAAACACGAGCAGCGGATGCTCGGCAAGGCCAGCTGAGTACTGATAGAATGCAAGGTTCCACATTTACTATTACTAATCTCGGTGCTTACGGAGTAGAGTATTTTACACCTGTATTAAACCCGCCTGAAACAGGAATTCTTGGTGTTGGAGCTACAGAAGATGTACCGATGTATCAAGGAGACGAATTACAAAGAAGAAACCTGCTGCCTTTAAGCCTGACGTTTGATCATCGCGTACTGGACGGATCACCTGCAGCTAATTTCCTTGGAACTATTAAACAATACTTAGAACAGCCTATTTTACTACTCTTATAGAAAGATGGTGCATCCCGTGAAAACTTTAGTTGTCATTGGTGGCGGTCCTGCAGGATATGTGGCGGCAATTACCGCCGCCCGGCAAGGAAAAAAGTTACGTTGATCGAACAAAAAGATTTAGGTGGAACATGTTTAAATGAAGGCTGTATGCCAACGAAGTCATTATTAGCAAGCGCGGAAACCTATGAGAAAATTAAGAAAGCTGAGCAATTCGGCATCACTCTTCCTTTAGAACAAGTGAAAATTAATTGGGATGGTGTTCAGCATCATAAAACAGCTATTGTTAAAAACTTGGTCAGGGGAATTGGCTATTTGATGAAAAAGAACAGTATTAAAGTCATGAAAGGAGAAGCTTCTTTTTTGACAAATCATCGTCTAGCCGTGCGAAACGAAAATCACTTAGAAGAGGTAGAGGCTGAACAGTTTATTATTGCTGCGGGTTCAGAACCTGCTAGCCTGCCATTTGCTCCTTTTGATGGAAAGTGGATCATTCACAGTAAACAAGCAATGTCGCTGCCTGCTATCCCTTCAACTCTTCTAATAGTAGGAGGGGGTGTAATTGGATGTGAATTTGCAAGCATTTACAGTCAAATGGGCGCAAAAGTAACGATTGTGGAAGCGGCAGATCAGCTGCTTCCTGGTGAAGATGCCGACATCGCATTTACGTTACAGGAAGAATTAGAGAAAAAAGGCGTAGCAATTTATACATCCTCTTCGTTAACAGAAATGCAGCCAGAAGATAAAACGGCTCTATTTAAACATAAAGAGGAGCTGCATGAACTGCAAGCTGACTATGCATTAATTTCAATTGGAAGAAAACCTAGAGTGCTAGGTTTGGGTTTAGAACAGGTTGGCGTACATTTTTCCAAACAAGGAATTAATGTTAATGAGCATATGCAAACGAATATACCTAATATCTATGCTTGTGGAGATGTAGTTGGCGGAATTCAGCTTGCTCATGTAGCCTTTCATGAAGGCACAGTTGCTGCTTTGCACGCATGTGGAAAAGATAAGAGCGTGAATTACCGAGCTGTACCACGCTGCATCTATACTCACCCTGAAATTGCAAGTGTCGGTGTGACAGAAAAGCAGGCCCGACAAGAATACGGCGATATTCGCGTCGGAGAATTCTCGTTTACAGCAAACGGCAAAGCGATGATTGCCAATGAGTCCGTTGGAAAAGTGAAAGTAATCGTAGAACCGCAGTTTAATGAAATTATTGGGCTTTCCATTGTAGGTTCACATGCCACAGAGTTAATTGGACAAGGAACCATTATGCTCCACGGAGAGTTGACCACAGATATAATGGAAGACTTTATCGCTGCCCACCCTACATTATCTGAAGCCATTCACGAAGCTCTTTTGCAGTCGGCGGGTCAGGCCGTTCACTCCTGATTACGCAGATGCCCAAGTTATTAAACTCTTTGAGGATGAAAAGTAAAAATGAATGATTCAAAAAGATAACTAGAGGATGAAGGAATCACGGAAGCGGTATAGGAGTTTTCCTGCATCCTCGTCTAGTTTCTTTATTAATTTTTACATAATGTGAGTTTAAAAATCTATCATTTGGTAATGATAACGTTTTCTTTGTGATTTATAATAATGGTAACAAGCCTTGATTTACTATATTCAATTAAGTTTATAGGGGAGAGGTAAGAAATGGAATCCACACTTTCTTTAAACACATGGAAACGTTTTGTAAACGAAGGAGCACTTGAATCTTCAAGGTTAAACGACATTATTGTAAAGTCATGGCATCGTTGTAAAAGCGCAGATGTTAATCCTTACCTAGATAAAGGCAGATCGATTTTAAGAAATGAAGCCTTTCATTCTCGAAAAAAAATGAACTCTTTATTTCTTGAGACGGCTTTGCCGCACTTAGAAAGAATCAGACAATCAGCGGCGGACTTAGGAATGGTTGCTTTATTAATTGACCCAGAAGGCTATATTTTATCTATTACAGGAAATAGACTTACACTGAATGAAGCAAGGAAAATTAATTTTGTGGAAGGTGCCTGTTGGACAGAAAAAGAAGTAGGCACAAATGCAATCGGTACGGCTCTACAAACGGAAGAGCCCATTATGATAACGGGTACAGAACATTATTCAATTGCTTCGCATCAATGGAGCTGTTCAGCAGCACCAGTTCGAAATGACGACGGAAATTTAATTGGGATTATTAATATTTCTTGTCCTGTAAACAGAGCTCACCCTTATACACTTGGAATGGTTACGTCCATTGCGTATACAATTGAGCGGGAGTTAAGCATTCGAATGCACAAAGACGAAATTGAGTTGGTTCATGCTTCTATGAATTTTGTTGATAGCAAACAGCTCTTGCTGCTTTGCAATTACAAAGAAGTGATTGTGGGAGCAAGCAAAACCGTGCGAGAATGTATACCAAAATGGTCAGGCCTGCAGTTAAATACGATTGTACAACAGGGATTTCGTATAGTGATGGAAGTGCCTGTCATTTCAAAAAGACACGGTCATTCTATTGGAAAGATTATTTATCTATCAGAGGAAGCGCACCATAACCAAACAACTACACAGATCCCTGCTCAATCATTTTCTTTTAAAGGAGAAGCAGGCATAAGCCGTTCCTTTCAGCAAACACTAGAAGAAATAAAGCATGCGGCTCCTACGGATACAACGGTCTATATTTTAGGGGAAACAGGTACTGGAAAAGAAGTAATAGCTCAAACAATTCATGAAAACAGTTCACGTAAAAACGGACCTTTTATTGCTCTTAATTGTGGTGCCATTCCGAAAGAACTTATGGAAAGTGAATTATTTGGCTATGTGGAAGGAGCATTTACAGGAGCACGGCGTCAAGGATATCAAGGAAAGTTTGAGCAGGCTAATCACGGTACGATTTTTCTTGATGAAATAGGTGAACTTCCTCATTCTATGCAAGTTTCTTTGTTAAGAGTATTGCAAGAGCGCAAGGTAACACCTGTTGGAAGCAATCAGGAAATTCCGGTAGACATCCGGATTATTACCGCTACTCATCGAGATCTTCGTCAACTTGTCAGTGAAGGGAAGTTTCGAGAAGATTTATATTACCGGCTTCACGTGTATCCCGTGCATGTTCCGCCTTTGCGAGAAAGGAAAGAAGATATTCCACATCTGATGCGATACTTTTGTCAAAAGAATGCTTGGAATATGAATTTTCCCAAGGAATTAGTAGATAAATTAATAGATTATCAGTGGCCCGGCAATATTCGAGAATTATTTAATGTACTTGAACGCTTGAAGATCTCGCTTAAAACAGAAGCAGAAAAAGAGAAGATATTGAATGATTTGAGTTCTTTAAATCTTGGTGGCCAGAAGAACATCTCTCACTCTGATACTTCACAAGAAATAGAAAACAATGATTCTATGTCCCTACCCGCACTCACATTTCGTGAAAAAGTTCAAAAAGACTTAATGATGGATGCTTTACGTAAAACACAGGGAAATGTGTCACTTGCCGCTAAGCTGTTAGATATACCAAGAAGTACATTTTATAACAGATTAAAAAAATTCAATTTGTAAGCTGAGAGTTCGTAGCTGTTTTAAATTTTTAAATAAGGAAAGGAGATGAGTAGAATGAAAGCATTAAGATGGCATGGCGTTAAAGATGTAAGATTAGAACATATTGCAGAACCTACTGTCTCTCAAGGGAAAGTTAAAATTAAAGTAGAATGGTGTGGAATTTGCGGAAGTGATTTGCATGAGTACACGGCAGGACCCATTTTTATTCCTACAGAAGAACCCCATCCATTAAGCAAAGATAAAGCGCCGGTTGTGCTGGGGCATGAATTTTCTGGACAAGTTGTAGAAATCGGAGAAGGTATTACGAATGTAAAAGTCGGGGACAGAGTAGTGGTAGAACCTATCTATGCATGCGGAGAGTGTGAAAACTGTAAACAAGGAAAGTATAATCTTTGTAATAAAATGGGGTTTTATGGTCTTGCCGGAGGTGGGGGAGGTTTTTCTGAGTATGCCTCCATACCGGTAGAAATGATTCATAAAATACCGGAAGTGGTGTCTTACGAGCAAGGAGCTCTCGTAGAGCCTTCAGCTGTCGCTCTTCATGCTGTGCGTCAAAGCAAACTAAAGGTAGGAGATAAAGCCGCCGTATTTGGGACGGGGCCAATCGGTTTGCTAGTTATTGAAGCGTTAAAAGCATCGGGTGCCTCTGAAATTTATGCGATCGAACTATCGGAACAGCGCAGACAGAAAGCTGAAGAACTTGGGGCGATTGTGATTAATCCGCAAGAATACGACCCCGTAGCAGAAGTACATAAGCGCACAGGTGGAGGTGTGGATGTTTCCTATGAAGTGACGGGTGTTCCCTTAGTTTTAACTCAAGCCATTAATTCTACCAAAAGTGGTGGGGAGACAATGATTGTTAGCATATTTGAAAAAGAAGCGTCCATTCATCCCCAAACAATCGTTTTACAAGAGCGTACAGTAACAGGTATTATTGGCTACCGCGATGTATTTCCAGCGGTTATTAGTTTAATGGCAAAAGGCTATTTTTCTGCTGATAAACTGGTGACAAAACGTATCAAGCTAGAGAATGTAATTGAAGAAGGTTTTGAGACATTGTTAAAAGAAAAAGAACAGGTGAAAATTTTGGTGAAAGCTGAATAAAAAAAGAGGCTGGGACAAAGGTATTTTAGACGAAGTAAAAACGAACCATTGATCAAAATTTTTGATTAGTGGTTCGTTTTTTTTGTTAGGGTGAACGTAGGTTCGATTTGTTTACGTCCTTCTAGCAGTTGATTGGAGGGCAAGACGAAGACTCCTGCGGGAAAAGCGGAACAGGTGAGACCCACAGGAGCGTATGCGACGAGGAGGCTCAGCGCCCGCCCGCGGAAAGCGAAGTCTTGCACGGAAATCAACTGCGGTGTCACAAGCGGTTCAGCTCATGTATCCTATTTGTTCGTCTTTAGATTAGATTCATTTCGTTATGTCTCAACCTCTTTAAATTTAATAAGGTAAGTATGGTTATTTTATTATCAGATTATTCTGTACTATATACAGTATATTGTATACAATATATAATCTAATCATTATCTAATTAATAAAATCAGAGGTGATGAGTAAATGACAGACAAACAGTTTAAAAATGTACAAGACGGAACAAAAGCGGTATGGGCAGGAGAAAAAGAATCACTTGCTTATAATGCCACTCAAGTTCCTGTCGTCTTCAGCGTAGCTTACAATTATGATGATGTAGACGAATGGCAAGAAGTTGCGTTAGGAAACAAACCAGGCTATACGTATAATCGCATGAGTAATCCTACGGTTAAAGCTTTTGAAGAAAAAGTAAGGATACTTGAAGAAGCAGAAGAAGCGGTCGCATTTTCCTCCGGCATGGCGGCTATTAGCAGCACATTATACACTTTTTTAAAACCTGGAGACCGCGTCGTATCGGTAAAAGATACATATGGAGGAACAAATAAAATCTTCACTGAGTTCCTTCCTAACATCGGAGTTGAAGTAACCTTATGTAATACGGGAAATCATGAAGAAATTGAAGCGGAAGTAAATAAAGGATGTAAAGTGCTATATTTAGAGTCACCTACAAATCCTACGATGAAAATTATTGATATTGAAAGAATAGCAAAAGCAGGAAAATCTGCAGGGGCAGTCGTCATTATTGATAATACGTTTGCGACACCAATTAATCAAAACCCTCTTCAATTAGGAGTAGATCTTATCATCCATAGCGCTACAAAATTTTTAAGCGGACATGCGGATGCCTTAGGCGGGGTAGTATGCGGCTCTAAAGAATTAATGCAGCATGTGTATCACTACCGTGAGATCAATGGCGCGACCATGGATCCCATGTCAGCGTATCTTATTTTAAGAGGAATGAAAACGTTAAAATTACGTATACGTCAACAAGAACGAAGCGCTTTGGAAATTGCTAAATTTCTTCAAAAGAAAGAAGCTGTTGAAGCAGTCTATTATCCTGGATTGGAAACACACCCTCATCATCATATTGCCAAAAAACAAATGAAAGGCTTTGGCGGAATATTAAGCTTTGTGTTAAAAGGAGAAATGGAAGCTATTAAAATTTTGCTGCCAAAGTTAACGTATGCAAATAAAGCCGGTAATTTAGGAGCGGTTGAAACAATTTATGGACCAGCAAGAACGACTAGTCACGTAGAATGTACGCTTGAAGAACGTAAAGCCCTTGGAATATCTGAAGGACTGGTTCGCATATCTGTAGGAATTGAAGATACGGAAGATTTAATTGCAGACTTAGAACAAGCATTTGCTCACTTAGAATCCGCATCATCTATTAGTAATTAAAAAGACGCGTATTACTTTTTTTAATAAAAATAAAGTAAGTACCTCTTTTTAGTTGGTAGACACTTCTTCAGAATTGTAGAAATTTTGTGGACTAAAGCTAATAAATTAAACTGTACGTGTATTTTTTCGTCTGATTTTGTAGGTATACTGATAAATTAGATGAAATAAAAATGTTTTTACGCGTTTTAAAAATAAACTAACTTACAACAGCCTACAAATAAGGAATGATAGTATGTCGAAACAAGAACAAGAAAGTGAATACACAATAAAAGATGCATCATTGTTTGGATTAAAATTAATGCAGGTAAGTAAAGCCATCTGGAGAGCTGCGGAAGATGACTGGGAGCAATGGGTGAAACCTTATGGACTAAACGTAAATGAGCATCATATTTTATGTTTAGCTAGTAACACGGGAGAAATCTCTATGTCAGAGTTAGCTAATTTAGGAGCTATGCATATCTCTACAGCGTTTAATTTTTCGAAAAAATTAGAAAATCAAGGATATCTGCATTTGTCCAAAAGAGAAAATGATAAAAGAAACACCTACATCAAATTGACTGAAAGCGGAGAACAATTATTGCTTGATACGCTCAAAGGGTATGAACCACATAACAGTAAGATATGTAAAGGCGCACTTCCTTTAAAAACGTTATACGGCAAATTCCCCGCTTTTCCAGAGCTAGTAACCGTTGTTCGCCATGTTTGCGGCGGCGAGCTTGTGACCGTTGCTGATCAACCTTTTGTGAATATAAAAGAAGCGGGAATAGAAGAAAATGAAGATAATAAAGAAGTCCAGCTAACTAGTAATTGAACACAGTGAATAATATGCAGACAATAGGGCTTCATGAAAATACGTGAATAACAGGCGGAGCTGTTTTATACGTGAGAAATACGACGTATAAAACAGCTCTTTTTTATTTTTGGAATAATGATTCTCAATTATATTATGAGAAATTTAGGATAAGCTACCAGTAGTAAATTTCCCGGAAAGAAGGAGTGGTTGCCGTGAATAGGTCTGACTGTAGATTAAAATGCTTAAGCCTGCATATCTCACCTGAGATTCTTAACTCTTCCAACAAAGGGCAAAAGTTGAGGAATAGATAAGATAGAAAAGACCAACCTAAGAACAAATCGAATTAGGAGATTATAGATGGAAACAATCAAACCAATTAAAATAGGTTCAAAAAAACAAGCGTGAAAGAGAAATTAACAGCCCCCGAAATGGGCAAACTTTGGGCAACCTATATGGGCAACAGCATGTCTTCGTATATTTTAAGTTATTTTCTTGAACACGTTGAAGATCCCGATATAAAAAAGCTGTTACAGCATGCAAAAGGTTTAACGGAAGAATTTCAAAGTAACGTAAAAGAAATTTTCACAAAAGAGAATGTGCCAATTCCGTATGGATTTACGCAAGAAGACGTGAACCTAGGCGCTCCAAAGCTGTTTGAAGATGAATTTTACGTGCATTATTTAAAATATGCTGCTTAAGCGGGATTAAGCATTTACAGTATCGCACTGCCCCTAATGTATAGAGAAGATGTAAAGACGTTTTTAACGTATTGTATGAAAGCAACAATGGAACTGATGGAGCAAATAAAGGCAATCTTAATGGACAAAGGATTTATTATTAAGCCGCCAATTATTCCCGCACCAGAAAAAGTGAACATCGCTAATACTCATTATTTAAGCGGGTTTATAGGAGATGTTCGACCTTTGCATGCATTAGAAATTGCTCATCTGTATGATAACATCGAGAATAATGTGACAAGCAAAGCCTTAATTTTGGCATTTAGTCAAGTTGTTAAAAGTGAAAAAATCCGTGCGTTATTTGTAAAAGGTGAAGATCTGACAAATAAAGCGGTAGAACGCTATATTGAAAAACTTCATCTAGATAATTTACCAGCGCCATCCTTTCTTGATCATTTAATTACTACTTCGACTTTTTCACCATTTTCGGATAAATTGATGCTGTTTCACAAAATGGATATGTTCTCAATGAAAATGAGGGCTTTTGGAAATTCAGTAGCCGTAAATGGAAGGCATGATCTAGCGCTTTTATACGGAAAATCAATGACAAACATCTCAAAGTTTGTAAAGGAGGCCGTGGATATTATGATGGAAAACGGCTGGATGGAAACACCGCCAGAAGCAGTAGACAGAGGTCATTTAAACTCCAATTAGTTATACAACTTGTCATAAAGTAACGAGAACCTGTTTAGAAACAGCGCAAGCCAGGTTCTCGTTATCTTGTTAAGTTAAGGGAGCAGGGTTAAACAGACATAAATCATTATGCAACCCCCAATAATCACTCCATGTTTTCTTATGGCCGCTTGCAATTTCTATAATTAAGTGAAAGAGCTCCCAACCAACCTCCTCAATGGTTGCTTCTCCTTGTGCTATTCTTCCCGCATCTAAATCTATTAAATCATGCCATTGCTCAGTTAATGAACTTCTAGTAGATACTTTAAGAACAGGTGCCATTGCCAGGCCATATGGAGTTCCTCTCCCTGTTGTGAAAATATGCATGTTCATTCCAGAAGCTAACTGTAATGTTCCGCATACAAAATCACTCGCCGGAGTTGCTGCATAGATTAAGCCTTTTTTAGTCGGTTTTTCTCCAGGCGATAAAACTTCGACAATTGGAGTTGTTCCCGCTTTAGCTATGGAGCCAAGTGCTTTTTCTACTACGTTTACAAGTCCGCCTTTTTTATTTCCAGGTGAAGGATTTGCACTTCTATCTGCTTCGCCTCTTTTTAAATATTGATCATACCACTTCATTTCTTTAATCAGGGATTGACCAACTTCTTTATTAATTGTTCGTGGCGTTAACAAATGAATAGCATCTCGAACTTCAGTAACTTCAGAAAATAAAACAGTAGCGCCTGCTCTTACTAGTAAATCTGCCGCATATCCAACTGCTGGATTGGCAGTAACACCGGAAAAGGCATCGCTTCCTCCACATTGTAAACCTACCGTTAAATCAGACACAGGGCAGGTTACACGCGTCCGGCTATTTAGTTTAATTAATTTTTCTTCTGCCATCTCTATAATCGTAGCAATCATTTGCTTAAAACCCGCCTGGTCCTGCAAGCGTGTTATATTTCCTGAAATCTCTTGTGGACTCAAACGTTCAGGAAGCAGCTTTTCACACCCTAAGCCAACTACTAGAACTTCACCGCCGAAATTTGGATGAATAGAAAGATTTTGTAATGTACGAATCGGAATGATGGCGTCCGGTGCATTAATGGCAACTCCGCAGCCATAATTATGAGTTAAAGCTACTACATCATCTACATTTGGATAAGAAGGAAGAAGTTCTGTTTTGATTTTTTTAACCGCATAATCAAGTACTCCTACTACACATTGAACACTTGTCGTAATCCCAAGTATATTTTTTGTGCCAACACTTCCATTTGTATTTTTGTAACCTTCAAATGTGTATCCTTCTAAAGGAGATAAAGGGGCAGAAACTTTAGTTGCCAAAGGCAGCTTTTCTAAAATAGGGGGATCAGGTAGGGTAACATATGATTCTTTTACCCAAGTTCCTTGAGAAATCGCTGAGGAAGCAGCTCCGATAACTTCTCCATAGCGAATAATTTTGTCACCTTTCTCAAAGTTTTTTAATGAAACTTTATGTCCTTGAGGGATATATTCTTTTAGCTCTAACCCAGATGGAAACACAGTTCCTTTCGATAATCCTTTTGAATTTACAATCGTAGCAACATTATCGTTTTCATTTACTTTGATATAAAGGGGTTTTTCTGTTTGATTGATTTGCAAAGACATGATTTATCTCTCCTTAATCGTTTTTAGTTTCTTTCTAAACATGTTCATTTTTATTGCAATAAGCATGCCAAGTGTTTTAACGAGTAAAAAAGCCTTTGTACCGAAGAAAAGTGATGAAATATACAACAATTGTTGTACATAAAGCAACAATTGTTGTACCAATACGTTATAATAACTAGAATATTCTAACTAATCAGGAGGAAAAGAATATGTCAAAAATTGCTTTTATTGCCCCAGATAAACAACTGTTTTTACAAGGAAAAAGAGTAATTCAAGAGTTAGGGTTGCAAGGAGAGGTTGAAATCTACCTTGCAAGGTTAAGCCGCGCTGTAAAACTCGCCAATAAATTAGAATCCAGCTGTGATGTTATCGTTTGCAGAGGAGGGACTGCAAGGTTAATTACTGATTCTGTAATTGGAATTCCTCTAGTCGAAATTCCAATTACAGGACAAGATTTAGCTCAAGCCTTTTATAAAAGCAAGCAGGTAACAAACTTAGAAAATCCTAAAGTGGCCATGCTCGCATTTCAGAATATGAAAAATGATGTGGAAATTTTAGCAGATATTTTGGGTATCAACCTTTCTATTTATCTTCTTGATTCAGTTGAAGATATTCCGACTTATATTGAGCAACTTTCCTCAGGAGAAACAGATATTGTTATTGGAGGAATGAAAACAACAACTTTATCACTTAGAAAAGGCTTTAAGGCAATTTCTATTGAATCTGGAAATTCTGCCGTTCGGACAGCGCTTTTAGAAGCTAAAAAGATTTCTTTAGGAAGAAAAATTGAAAAAGAGCGTTCCCAAACAGTTAAAGCCCTTATTGATTATTCTATACAAGGAATTATTAGTATTAATCGAAATAAAAAAGTAGAAGTATTTAATCATGCTGCTGAGCACTTGCTAGAATTAAAAAGGCAAGAAGTGCTAGGGAAGCAGATTGATGCTGTTATGCCCTTTTTACCTATTAAAAATTATTTTGGAGGAGAAGAGCATTTAGGTATAATCAAAAAAATCAAAAACAAAAGTTTAATATTTAATATTGCTCCAATTAAAGTGGAGAAAGACATTATCGGAGCAATGATAACTTTTCAGGATATTACAAGTATTCAAGAAATGGAAGCTAAAATTAGAGGGGAAGTACTGTCAAGAAAGTTTGAAACACGCTACACATTTTCTGATATTTTAGGGCATTCTAAGGAAATTTGTGAAGCTAAACGGATTGGGCAGACAGTGTCTTCTGTAGATGCAACCGTTTTAATTTTTGGTGAGTCCGGCACCGGGAAAGAATTATTTGCTCAGAGTATTCATGCAGAAAGTTTGCGGAAAAACGGTCCTTTTGTTGCTGTTAATTGTGCAGCTATTCCGCCTAATTTACTGGAAAGTGAGTTATTTGGATATGTAGAAGGGGCCTTTACCGGAGCGACAAGGAAAGGAAAGCAAGGTTTGTTTGAAATGGCGCACCGAGGAACGATTTTTCTGGATGAAATCTCGGAGATGGATACATATGGACAATCCCGCTTACTTAGAGTTTTACAAGAAAAACAGGTTATGCGCTTAGGTGATAATAAATATATTCCTGTAGATGTAAGAGTTATTGCAGCAACGAACAAAAATTTATTAAAAGTCGTAGAAAAAGGCAAATTTCGAGAGGATTTACTTTACAGGCTTAAGGTCTTAACTATAAATATTCCACCGCTCCGTAAAAGAAAAAGTGATATTCGTTACCTTGCTCAGCATTTTTTAGTCTATTATACGAATCTCTATCAAAAGAAAAATATAGAGATTACAGAAAAAGCTTATTCACAATTAACTACCTATAAATGGAAAGGAAATGTAAGGGAATTGATGCATTTTATTGAAAGGTTAGTAGTGATCAGTAAAAATAATGTAGTTTCGGATCAGGATATGAAAGAGCAGCTAAACGAAAATGCTTTTGAAACAAATTACATCGGTGAAGAAGCAGAAACCACCAATCATCTTCAATCTGAAAAAGAGCAAATTTTACTTGCTTTAACAGAAACTCATTCCAATATATCTCAAGCAGCTAAATTGTTAGGAATTGATCGAAGTACACTTTACCGTAAGTTAAGAAACTATGGAATTGAAATAAAAAAGGCGTATAAATAGAAACGAAAAACACCTCTTTCTTAGAGGTGTTTTTCGTTTCTATTTTAAAATTTTTTATTTAATAATTTAAGCTTATTTATTTTATTGACAAACAATTTAATTTGTCTTACAATAAAAATGTAAAAATTATCTGAAAATTTATAGGAGGATATGCATGTGAATATGAATAGAAAAGCACCTACAGGAATTTTAGGTTTTCCCGTCGCTCCCCTTAATAACCAAGGAAAATTAGATGAAAAAGCTTTAGAAGCAAATATTCAATTTTTATTAGACGAAGGGTTAGAGGCTATCTTCATCGCTTGCGGTTCAGGAGAATTTCAATCCTTAAATACAAAAGAATATACAGCAATGTTAGAAGTAGCTATATCTGTCGTCAACAGAAAAGTTCCCGTTTACACAGGTGTGGGCGGTAATCTTTCTACAGCTTTAGAATGGGCTCGTATTTCAGAGGAAAAACAGGCAGACGGCTATTTAATTTTACCTCCATACTTAATTGAAGGAGAACAAGAGGGCCTTTACAACTATCTAAAAGCAATCATTGAGCATACAAATTTAAACGCAATTGTTTATCAAAGAGACAATGCCATTTTACAGTTGCCAACTTTAGAAAAACTTACAGAATTAAACCAACTAGTAGGATTAAAAGACGGATATGGAAATATGGAATTAAATATAGAATTAACCCAGTCTTTAAGAAAACGACTAGGCTGGCTAAACGGAATGCCGATGGCTGAAGTAACGATGCCAGCATACGCTCCAATTGGATTTAATTCTTATTCTTCAGCAATCTCTAACTATGTCCCGCACATATCAAGAATGTTTTACAACGCTTTATTAAGTCACGATCAAGAGTTACTAAGTGAACTCTACCAAAATATAATCCTTCCAATTAACGATATTCGCAAGCAAAAAAAAGGATATGCTGTTTCATTGATTAAAGCAGGGATGGAAATTATAGGTTTACCTGTTACAGATAGAGTAAGGCCTCCTATTGTTTCAGTAGATAAAGAACATTACGCACAGCTTGAAAAGATTTTAACACAAGCATTTGATCAATATCCTAAATCCTCTAAACAAGTTTTATCTTAATTAATAAAATGTAAACGCTTTATAAAAAGGAGAGTTCATATGACAATTAGTGTTCAAGACAAACAATACTTAAATTTTATTAACGGAAAAGGTGTTCCATCATCGTCTCAAGAGATGATGGAGAGTCTAAACCCAGCCAATAAGAAAGAGGCTGTAGGATATGTACAAAAATCAACTCTTGAAGATTTAAATCTAGCGATAAAAGCAGCTAAACAAGCTCAAGAAAAATGGAAGCGCTTGTCAGGCGCAGCTCGCGGACAGTACCTTCACAAAGCTGCGGATATTATGGAAAATAGACTAGATGAAATTGCGGAATGTGCTACACGTGAAATGGGAAAAACCTTGGCTGAAACAAAAGGAGAAACAGCTCGCGGAATAGCTATTCTTCGATACTATGCAGGGGAAGGTATGAGAAAAATGGGAGATGTAATTCCTTCTACCGATGCTGAAGCATTGATGTTTACATCTCGAGTACCGTTAGGCGTTGTTGGAGTTATCACCCCATGGAACTTTCCTATTGCTATTCCTATATGGAAAATAGCTCCGGCACTTGTTTACGGAAATACTGTCATAATTAAGCCAGCTACTGAAACAGCTATTACGTGCGCTAAGATTATCGAATGTTTTGAAGAAGCAGAAATTCCAGCGGGTGTAGTAAATATGATTACGGGCTCTGGATCAATCATTGGTCAAGCTATTGCTGAACATCCAGAAATTAATGCGATTACATTTACAGGATCCGATCGAGTAGGCAAACAAATTGGTCAACAGGCTTTCGTTCGAGGAGCTAAATATCAGTTAGAAATGGGGGGAAGAACCCGGTAATTGTAGCGGCGGATGCAGATCTAGATTTAGCAGTAGAAGGTACGATCAGCGGTGCATTCCGTTCCACAGGTCAAAAATGTACTGCGACTAGTCGGGTAATTGTTCAGCATGAGGTATATGAAAAATTCAAACAAAAACTATTAGCAAAAACGAAGGAAATTACCGTTGGAGAAGGGTTAAACGAAGACACGTGGATGGGACCATGTGCAAGCGAAAATCAGTTACAGACCGTATTGTCATATATTGAAAAAGGAAAAAGTGAAGGTGCAACTCTTTTATACGGAGGACGTCAGTTGACTGACGGGGAATATGAAAATGGATTTTACGTAGAACCTACTATTTTTGAAAACGTAGAATCGCATATGACGATATCACAAGAAGAAATTTTTGGCCCCGTAATAGCATTGATGAAAGTAGAATCCATCGAGGAAGCATTAGCACTAGCTAACGATGTTCAATATGGGCTAAGTGCTTCTATTTTCACTACAAATATTTCTCATATGCTTTCTTTTATTAATGAAATGGATGCTGGGCTTATTCGAATTAACTCGGAAAGCGCAGGCGTTGAACTTCAGGCACCTTTTGGAGGCATGAAACAATCAAGTTCTCACTCTAGAGAACAAGGGGAGGCTGCTAAAGAATTTTTCACAGCTACTAAAACTGTTTTTATAAAAAGTTAAATACCTTTATTGTATTATGAACCTTTTACTCTCTTAAAAAGGAGGAAAATTCCTCCTTTTTAAGAGAGATAAACATAGGAAAAGAACAAAACAATAAGAGGGGGATGGAATAGGTGATTATGCAAGCTAAACCAAAATTGGAAGCGGGAAGCAGCAAGAAAAGCCATGTACGCTGGTTTGTCGTATTTATGCTTTTTGTTTTGACAACGATTAATTATGCAGATAGAGCGACGCTGTCCATTGTAGGAGACTCTGTTCAAAAAGAATTAGGCTTAAATTCAGTTTCAATGGGGTATGTTTTTTCAGCATTTGGATGGGCTTATGTAATTGGTCAGCTTCCTGGAGGTTGGTTCTTAGACAAATTCGGATCAAAGACAATCATTGCATGCAGTGTATTTTTTTGGTCTATTTTTACCTTTTTTCAAGGATTTATCGGTTTTTTTAGTGGCGGTGCTGCTATAATTATCTTATTTACGCTTCGTTTTATGGTTGGGTTAGCTGAAGCCCCTTCTTTTCCGGGAAATAGCCGTATTGTAGCAGCCTGGTTTCCAAAATCTGAACGTGGGACAGCCTCTGCGATTTTTAATTCGGCTCAGTATTTTGCACTAGTATTATTTTCGCCTATTATGGCATGGCTTACTCACAGGTTCGGCTGGCATTTTGTATTTATTATTATGGGTGTCTTAGGAGTAATCTTAGCTGCTGTTTGGATGAAAGTGATCTACAGTCCAAGCAAACATCCTCGCATTACAAAAGAAGAATTAAATTACATCCAGCAGGGCGGCGGGCTCATTGATATGGATGATAAAAAAGTAGAAACAAAGAAAAATACTGGCCCAGGATGGAATCAAATTAAACAACTTCTTAAAAGCAGAATGTTGTTAGGTGTTTATATTGGACAATATTGTATTACGACGCTCACGTATTTCTTTTTAACATGGTTTCCTGTTTATTTAGTTCAAGCACGCGGAATGTCAATTTTGGAAGCTGGATTTATTGCTTCTCTACCTGCCATATGCGGATTTTTAGGAGGGGTGTTAGGGGGAATTGTATCTGATTTCTTTTTAAAAAGAGGTCGTTCATTAACTTTTGCACGTAAGACACCTATCGTTATTGGCATGTTGCTTTCCTGTAGCATGGTTGCTTGCAATTATGTAGATGCTGAATGGATTGTTGTAGTAATTATGTCACTTGCTTTTTTTGGAAAAGGCTTTGGGGCATTAGGGTGGGCTGTTGTTGCTGACACTTCCCCTAAAGAAATAGCCGGTTTAAGCGGCGGGCTTTTTAACACATTTGGGAACGTTGCTTCTATTACAACGCCTATTATTATTGGATACATTGTCAATGCAACAGGCTCTTTTAATGGAGCATTGGTTTTTGTGGGCGCTAACGCTCTTATAGCTATTCTCTGTTATCTTCTTTTAGTAGGAGAAATTAAACGAGTAGAACTGAAGAATATCTCCTCAAAGGATGAAAGTACGCTCAATATGTAAGCGGATTCAAAAAACTTAGATCAGGAGTGAAAAGCATGAATAATTATGTTCTTACAAATAGTGAAATTCAAAACGAAAAAAAGTCGACTACGCCTCAAATTATAGATATGCAGGTTATACCAGTGGCTGGGTATGATAGTATGCTGCTTAATCTCAGCGGTGCCCATAGTCCCTTTTTCACTCGAAATATTGTTATTTTAAAAGACAGTACTGGAAGCACAGGGGTAGGAGAGGTACCTGGAGGTGAAAACATTCGTCAAACGCTTGAAGATGCGAAGACATTTGTAGTAGATCAATCAATCGGAAATTATAATAACATCTTAAATACAGTACGTAAAAAATTTGGAGATCGAGATATGTCAGGACGAGGACTTCAAACATTCGATTTACGGACGACCATTCATGCCGTTACTGCACTGGAAGCAGCTTTATTAGATTTAGTAGGGAAATTTCTTAATGTACCAGTTGCAGCATTATTAGGAGAAGGCCAGCAAAGGGAACATGTTGAAATGCTAGGTTATTTATTTTATATTGGAGATCGCAAAAAAACTGACTTGGACTATCTAAGTGGTGAAAATGAAAAAGTGGAGTGGTTTCGACTTCGCCATGAAGAAGCTCTGACTCCCGAAGCAATCGTAAAACTTGCACAGGCAGCTCATCAGCAGTATGGATTTAACGATTTTAAACTAAAAGGCGGTGTTCTTAAAGGTGAGCAAGAAATAGAAGCGGTAGCAGCATTAGCTGAAAACTTCCCTGAAGCTCGAATTACCTTAGATCCTAACGGGGCTTGGTCTTTGGAAGAAGCTATTCAACTATGTAAAAATAAACATCATGTATTGGCCTATGCAGAAGACCCTTGCGGTAGCGAAAATGGATATTCAGCAAGAGAAACAATGGCGGAATTTCGCAGAGCAACTGGACTGCCAACTGCTACAAATATGATTGCTACAGATTGGCGTCAAATGGGTCACGCTATTCAGTTAAACGCTGTGGATATCCCTCTAGCAGATCCCCACTTTTGGACGATGCAAGGCTCGGTTCGTGTGGCTCAAATGTGTCATGAATGGGGTCTTACATGGGGATCACATTCAAATAATCATTTTGATATTTCACTGGCCATGTTCACTCATGTGGCTGCTGCCGCTCCTGGAAAAATAACGGCTATTGATACGCATTGGATTTGGCAAGATGGTCAGCGATTGACAAAAGATCCTTTTAAAATTGAGGGAGGAAGAGTAGCAGTACCTAAAAAACCAGGACTTGGCATAGAGGTGGATTTAGAACGAATCGAGCAAGCACATCAGCTATATAAGAAAATGCAATTAGGAGCACGTGATGATTCAAAAGCTATGCAGTATTTAATTAAAAATTGGAGCTTTGATAATAAACGTCCTTGTCTGGTACGTTAAAAATTTTTTCGAAAATAATTACAGGGTGCTTTTAGCTCGAACAATTCTACGTCTTTGTTCGAGCTTCTGTTTTTTATAATAACGAGCAGTTTAATACATAATCCTATGTAGATAAGAAATAAGAATAGTTAAGAAGTAGTGGTTGGTAATACATAAAAAAACTCTATATGATATAATTAGTCTTACAAATAAACAATATTCAGAAAAGGGTGGATGAAGATGAGTGGTTCGACTAAAAAAGTGTCATTTGAATCCGTTAATCGTAATACGCTGGCAAAACAAGTAGTCGACCGTATTATTCAGTTATTGGTCAGCGGGCAATTAAAGCCAGGAGATAAGCTGCCAACTGAAATGGAGTTATTAGACGTACTGAATGTAAGTCGCCCTGTATTGAGAGAAGCCTTGAGTGCATTAGAAGTACTTGGTGTAATTACACGAAAAACTCGTGGAGGTACGTATTTTAATAACAAAATAGGAGCACATCCTTTTTCCGTTATGTTAGCGTTATCAATCGATAATTTACCTGCAGTAGTGGAGGCGCGCATGGCACTAGAACTGGGCCTAGTAACCATGGCGGCGGAAAAAATAAACGATGATCAATTAAGACAGTTAAAAGAAACGATCGAGGAAATAAAAAAGAGCACAGATAACAATTACGGTGCAGCGGATAAGGAATTCCATCGAATTATTGCTGTTAGCGCGGATAATCCAGTGGTAGAAGGTATGATTAATTCCCTGCTCTTCACTCATGAAAAAACAGATAGCGAAATTACCTTTAGAGAACCAGCACTTACTGTAGAACATCATACCGCTATTTATAATGCGTTAGCTAATCATGACCCCGATGATGCATTCAAGAAAATGTATCATCATCTTAAATATGTACGTGATAAAGTTCTTAAACAATATAATCCTACTAAATAAAAAAAACACACAAAGCAGATGTAAAGAATTTGTTTTGTGTGTTTTTTTATGAAGTTATACAGATACATGAAGTAAGAAAGAGCGTTTCTATTTTAGGGGAGCGCTTTTTTCAGTGAGTTATATATTTTAATTTAATGTATTCGGATATATAAATGCTGTTTATTTGCTGTCCATTGTTTTATAGAAATTACTATATATTTATAAGAGATTAAAAAGACATTAAAAACATTAAAAACATTGTTAAAACTTATATTGGTAAAAGCCTTTTGCTGATTGAGTTTAAAGGGAATTAAGGAATCAAAAAAACTGCACTTAGCTACAAGAATTTTCACGAAAAAATATAGGATTTTTTTATAACAGCCATATTTTCTACGCAGTAGTTCGGAAAATAACGTTTATTTATTGTATTTTTTGTTCGTTTAGTTGATTTTTTTCATGAAAACGAAAATCATTATCATTTAAAGGGATTTATTATAGCTGAGAGATATTTATGTTTTAGTAAGTTAAAGAGAAAGAAAGAATGGAAGGAAAATAGAGTAGAAATGAGTAAAAAAAGGCATAACAAAAAAGAGTATTATAGAGCGTAAATTTTTGCCTGATAATACCCGTTGGCAATTTTGCGGATATACGTAAAGAAGTTTGACTCCATTTCATGCACAAGAGAGCGAAATGCATCCATACTTTCTTCTATGTAAGTTTGTTGTAAGTAACGCTGAACGGACGTTAATGATTTTTCGATTATATCTAAACCAAACTCATGTACAATGGAATGAATATCTTCCTTTTTAATTGAATAATGGCCAAAAGATTTAAAGAAATTCTTAAACTGAGCAAATGCATGCTCTCCACGGATTTTTTCGATTTCTTTTTGTTTTTTACTATCATGAGCACCAGTTAAATTAAAGCTTAAAATAAAACCATCCTTGACTTTTTCAATAATTGATTTTCTTGGCTGCTTTTCTTCTAATAATGTTTTGACACAATCATCTTTTTCTAGCACATCGATACGGAAAATTGCACTCAATTTACTAGCCATTTCTTTAATAGCAGCTTTATAGCCAATGTATTTTGGAAGAATGTGTTTTACCTCGGTGTAAGATAAAAGTGCTTCTGAATCTTTCTTTACGTTTACATCAGATTCGTATACGTACAACGCACGTAAAGCCAGACGCAGCATGTTGATATTTTTAATAGCCAGCAATTGATAAATCACTTCCATCGAAACAGAAGTATAACCACCTTTTGAAGTATAGGTATTGTGATCTTCATCAAGCATTTCAGGATTATATGATATGTTTTGAACATCAGCAGCTTCTTTTATATGTAAATCTAAAAAATCCTCTAAATAGTTGTTTAAAGAAACTTGAATATAGTCTCCCCATAAACGATCCCAGCGAATGATGTCATAGTCTTCTAAAAGCCTGTTATTATTTTGAACGGTCCGAACGGAACATTGGATTGTATTAGCCAGTTCTTGCTCAGAAATAATTGAAATATGACCCTGGCTGTTACATTTGGCTACGTAAGCTAAAATTTGCTTCATCAGAGAACCTGTCCACTTTATATCTACAAAGTTTTTTGCAAGACCAAATGAATGTTTTTCATAGTAATAGCTATTGTCTCGTTTAGTGTTTCTGTTTAAGCCGCTCATGACAATCAGCAGCTTGTTTGCTATAAGGGTGTGCCGTTTTAGTGACAGCTTTTGTACACTCATGTAGTTACCTCCTTTCCAAAACTATATACGTCGTCTTTTACAGTATAGACACAGTCATATAGGCTGTAAAATGACATATTTGCACGGGGAAATGGTGCATTTTTTTAGAAGACTAGTGATACCAAGGGATGAAACACCTATTTACAAGGTGACATATTTGCACGGAGATGTGGAGCAAAAATAGCGTTATATTTCATAAACGTTGATAAAACAGCATTCTTAAGCTAAATGTCGTATTATGACGGATGAAATACACAAAATACGACAAATTCAAAAAAAATTTGATGTAAAAATGACATATTTGCACGGAGAATTGGAGCAAAAATGATAAAAGTAATGATTCAGGCAAGGAAGTGACACATTTACACGGAAAATAGGGACAAAAAAAAGAAAAATGCCCTCTTTAAGACACAAAAAGTTCACATTTTCAGAGGAGATAAACAAACATTTGCAGCGAAAATAGTGTTTTTTTAAGAAAGTGGCATGTTTGCACGGAAATCTGGAGCAAAAAACACTTTTGCACGGAGATGTGGAGCAAAAATTGGAGAAAATGAAGAGAAAAAGTTGCTGTCACAAGAAAATTTATGTAAAAGTGACATATTTGCACGGAAGATTGGAGCCAAACTTATAGTAAATGCAGTATAGAAAGAAAAACAGCACATTCGCACGGGGATCTGGAGCAAAAAACAATTATAAATGCTTTTTTAGACATAAAAAGTTCATAAAATGATAAGGAAGGTGAAGTTTAATAGCTATATTAGCAGGGGAAATAATATGTTTACATGGAGAATTGGAGCAAAAAAACACTTTTGCACGGAAATGTGGAGCAAAAAATGCAGTGATTAATAGTAGATAGATAAAAAGAATGCCCTTATAAAGATTATAAGGGCATTCTTTTTTAGCCTATAGAACTTGTTACGTTTTGATAAATAGAAAGGGGAGCATATTCGTAATCACCGGCTAATAAGTCTTTTACTTCACTTTCTCCCACAGGAATAAAGGTAATCTGAAACACTTGGCCTACTCTTTTATAAGATTGGACAGCTAGTTTTTGTTCGACTAGCTCATCTAAGGCTGTTTCAATTTCGACAAGGTTTTCTTTTTTTCGTCTTTTTCGAAAGCGGACTCTTGTCGAAAAATATAAATAATCTCTTGTGACATTGTATGAAGATTTTGTTTCATAGCAAATGAGACGCTCTTTTTGCATAACGAATAGCAAATGATAAGCGGCGTCTAAACTTAATTTTTCAACTTTATTTTTATAAATACGCACCGTTTGGCGTTGAATATAGTCTCTATATATCACTTCATTGACGTGAATTTCAGCAATTCGCGTTCCGTTCGGCATCGTAGTAATATCCACAAAGTCAAAAATACCATAGGCAATTTTCTTATTATGCTGTATTTTTGTCATGCTGTAGTGCTTCATTTTTGTAATTCTTTCTTCTATCATCTGATAGTTGCGCTTACTATCTGTTTTATAAAGTGCTTTCACAAGGTCACCAATTTTTACGTTAATAATTTTTTGTGTAGCGAACAATTCGTCGCGTTGGCTCATGATCTCTAAAAACACTTTATAATCAAACCGATCTAAATCACTAATTTTATTTCCATTTTCTTCAGCGTATTCTTTTTCTATTAACAATTCGTAATCTGTCCCGTCTTCAGAGTTATAAGTACTTAAGAAATATTCTTTTCCTTCTTTCTCTAATAGGGGTTGCTCGACGAGAAGCTTTGCTCTTGAGTTAGAGAAAAAAGGATTCTCTACAGTTGAAAAAGGGCTCTCAATAATACTATGATTTCCGTTTTGGAAGCTTGGGTCCAGTATAGTCAGCCCAATAATAATAGATATATCCGTATGGATTGCTTTTTCTCGCTGGGTCTTAGTTTTTTGATGAATATAAGGATAATCCGTTAAGAAGAAGCTATCTTCTTGACTCCATTCACGTAGGATACCAATTCGTTTATCAATGACTTCTTCCGGAGATGATACGTTTTCAAACTGTTTGCAAAAGAGTTCTTTTCCATTCGTTTTATAATAAGCCGTTAGCGCTTTGTATTCTCCAATCAGCTCTTTATTCTTCTTAGGTTTTTTTGCTCATAGTCGCGTATAGCAGCATCTAACCATCTGCGTTTCGTACGATTGAGAAAGTCTTTTTTTAAAATCCTCAACGCTTCGTTTACATCTTTATTTTCAAAGTGCTGCTGATAAAGAGGGAGGATGGTGCTTTCTAAATCACCTTTTATACTTTCATTATAAACAGATAAGAGGCGTAATTTAGATACTCTATCAATGACTTCGCGTATGAGTAAAGATGAATAATCCATACACATCTAACCTCCTTAACCTTAAGTTAGTCATTTTAATTCTTAGCTGGATAGTGGCTTTAAATCTATTGTAATGCACGAAAGTTCGATGCTACAAACAAAAGAAGGCTACTATTTATAGTCTATTTTTCATTATACACGTGCAAAGCAGGGGAAGGGGGAGATTTTCTCATTTTCTTTTTTAGTAATCTACATTTGGTCATGAAATATATACATTTGCCGTGTAGCTTATGTATGGAGGATAACCGTGTCCGCAAGACCGCTAATTCTGCTACCGAGTATAGAAAGTATCTCAAAATAAAAGGATATCAGCGATTAAAAGAGAATACGTTGTAAAACTATTAAACCCATACCGGAGGTCATAAATGAACCCTATATTAAATGAAGTAGGCACAGTTTTTATTCCTGTAAAGGACATAAAAAAAGCACGAGACTGGTATTGTGACATACTAGGTTTGATAGCAGATGGAGACATTTTATATGATCATTTATATGTGATACCTATGAATGGAACAGGAATTGTATTAGATAGCAAAACGTATTCAAAAAATACGCTTTTTAAAACGCCAGCTTTTCATTTGAATACAAACGATATCCAAGAAGCTTATGAATATATGAAACAGAAACAAGTAGAGCTAACGACAGGAATTCAACACAATCATTGGTTTACATTTAAAGATCCGGATGGAAATCATCTGATGGTGTGTCAGTGCTGAATCCATGGGAAGATAAAAGACATTAAGACATAACGAAATTACCTCAATCTAAAGACAAACAAATGGGATAAAGGAGTTGAAGCGCTTGTGACACCGCTGTTGAGTTCCGTGCAAGATTTCGCTTTCCGCGGGCAGCCGATGATCCTCCTCGTCCTTCCGCTTTTCACGTAGAAGTCTTGGCCTTGCCCTCCAATCAACAGCTAGAAGCAGCTGCACGAAACTTATGTTCAATATGACAACAAAAAATCCGAACCATTAATCAGATTAATAGTTCGGATTTAACTTCAACTAAAATACTTTTATACCAGCCTCTTTATTGGGTTGCTTTTGCGTTTTACAGCTTGACAGATTTGTTTCTAAATTGAATCATTCTTACAATATTTATCACAATTGTTTTTGTTACAGCATAAGCCGGAATCGCTAAGATCATTCCGAGTATTCCTGCAATATTACCCGCAACAAGCAATAGAATAATAATCGTTAAAGGATGAGTGTTTAATTTCTTTCCAATTACCAGCGGAGAAATAATGTTTCCATCTAGCTGTTGAACGATTACGACGACGATAATTACTAATATCGCTTTTGTAGGAGAGTATAATAAACCTACGATTAAAGCGGGTGCTACGCCAATAAAAGGGCCGACGTACGGGATAATATTAGTAAGGGCTCCTATTAGGGCGAGTATTAATGCATAAGGCAACCCGATGATGAGGTAACCAATGAATGTACTAATACCGACAAACAAACAAACGAGCATTTGGCCTTGAATATAAGTAGCTAGCGTATTTGTTGTTTCTTTCATTGTACGTAACGTTTCTTTTCGGTAAGAAGCAGGAACCATACGCAGCGTATTTTTACGAAGTTTATGGCTGTCTTTAAGCATATAAAAAAGAATGAAAGGAACGGTTACAACCGTAAGTGTAATATTTGTTACGACGCTTAAAACAGATGAAATACTGTTTGTGAGATTCGTAGGTAAAGTAGACGCGTAGTTTAAAAGTGACTCTTCAATATGATCGAGCGACACATATTTTTGTTCAACGAGCCAGTTAAACCATCTTGAGTTAGATAAATCATTTATGTACTCTCTCGTTTCTACAATATAAGACGGAATATTCTTAGCCAAATCAGTTAATTGTTTAGATAAAGTAGGTCCCACACCGCCTACAATAGAAGCAATTACGCCGATAAAAACAACGTATAATAATAAAATGGCCAGTGTTTTTGGCACTTTTTTTCTTGTGAGAAATGACACAATTGGTTCGAATAAAAAGAAAAGAAAACCCGCTACGAGAATAGGGAAAAACAAAGTGGAGATAAACACACCGATTGGTAGGAAAACAAACGAAATATGTTTACAAATGTAAATCAGTAAAGCAATCATTAATAGTTCTAATGTCCAAAAATGCAGTTTCGATTTAAACAAAAAGTTACCCTCTTTCTTTACTATTTTTTACTATCATACATCAAAAAAGAAACCCACTGCACGTGAAAAGTGGGCTTTTTAGTCTGTATAACTTTCATTTACATAAAAATTAGGATTTTTCCTCTTTATCTTCAGTGGTATTCTCTGGAGTTTTTTTGTCGTCATCCTGTATAATTCCTTCCGCCGCATTTTTAAATTCTCGCAGGGAATGTCCAAATGCTCGTCCTATGTCCGGCAATTTACTCGGTCCAAATACAATTAAGGCAGTAATCCCGATTACGACCATGCTTGTTGCTCCTGGCATGATATCCTCTCCTTTAAAAGCAATGAATATATGAAAATTAAAAAGAGATAGTAAATAAAGTGCATGTTTATACTATTCACTTTTCTCTTTAAAATTCCTTTATTTTAAATGATACGAAAATAAGGTGCAGCGGCTATGTATGATTTAAATGCTAGTAGTGATATTTTGCATGCGAAATTAATTATAGCATTAAAGACAGCCGTTCGCCTTATTAACCTTGTATAAGCTCTATGTAAAAAACTTGCTTTAATTTTTATAGAAACATGTCATAAATCCTGGTTTTTTTAAATGAAGAATCAGTATATGAAAATAAAGAGAGAAAAAAATTGAAAAATATAAAGATGAATTGTTGTAAAATTTAGAAATAAGTAATAGAATTAAATAAAATGTTAACGTTAACATTTTTGGTATTGAAGATTATATCTTATTAATATAGTTATCTATAAATAAGAATGTTTATTAATTTATATAATTTTGTTAACGTTAACAAAAAGTGAAGGAGTGAATGAGAATGAAAAAATTTATGGATGACAATTTTTTATTAACAAATGAAACAGCCGCACACTTGTATAATACTTACGCAAAAGATATGCCGATTATTGATTATCACTGCCACTTGAATCCTCAGGAAATTTATGAGAATAAACAGTTTAAAACGTTAACTAACGTTTGGCTAGATGGAGATCACTATAAATGGAGACTGATGAGAGCCAACGGAATTGAAGAAGAAAAGATAACAGGATCAGCGAGTGACTATGAAAAATTTCTCGCGTGGGCTAAAACAGTTCCGATGACAATTGGGAATCCGCTATATCATTGGACGTATCTAGAGTTAAAGCGCTTTTTTGATATTGATGAAATATTAAATGAACATACGGCACCGTTTATTTGGGAAAAAGCAAACGAGAAATTACGCAGCGGTAAGTTTGGTGCAAGAGATCTTATTACACGTTCTAACGTAAAAGTTATTTGTACAACGGATGACCCAACAGATTCATTAGAGTATCATATGAAACTAAGAGATGTGCAAGAGTTTGAGACCCAAGTGCTTCCAAGCTTTCGTCCGGATAAAGGGCTTGAAATCAATCAAGAAGGGTTTAAGAACTGGATTGCAAAGCTGCAAGATTGTTCACATCATTCCATTCACACCTATGAGGATTTGTTAAAAGCTCTTGAAAGTCGAGCTCGTTTTTTCCATTCCATGGGAGGGCGTTTATCTGATCACGCACTAAACAAAATGGTATATACGAAGACTTCGAAAGAAGAAGTTTCGGAGATTTTCTTAAAAGCCTTAAAAGGTGAAGGCGTAAGTACTGAAGAAGAAAGTAAATACAAGTCATATACGTTAATCTTTTTAGGGAAGCTGTATAATGAGCTAGGTTGGGCAATGCAATTTCACCTTCATGCTCTTAGAAACAATAACACAAAAATGTTTCACCAGTTAGGGCCGGATACAGGGTACGACTCGATGTATGACGGACAAATGGCAGAGCCTCTCGTGAAACTTCTTGATCAAATGGACGTACAAAATAGTTTGCCAAAGACGATTTTATATTCGTTAAATCCAAAAGATAATTATGTATTAGCAAGTATAATTGGCAGCTTTCAAGGAGACGGCATCCCTGGCAAACTGCAGCTCGGCACAGCTTGGTGGTTTAATGATCAAAGAGAAGGTATGTTAGAACAAATGAAAGCGTTATCAAACGTTGGGTTATTTAGTCGATTTATCGGTATGTTGACAGATTCCCGAAGTTTTCTTTCATATACAAGGCATGAATATTTCAGAAGACTAGTATGCAGCTTAATCGGTACCTGGGTAGAAGAAGGGGAAGTACCTAACGACCAACAGTTGCTTGAGCAAATTGTAAAAGGAATATGTTATGAAAATGCTAAAGACTACTTTAGCTTCCCAGCCTACACGCTGCAAAATTAAAGACGCAAAACAGTTTAAAGAATTGCAAGGGGAGAAGGGGGATTACCATGAGTGTTGTGGCAACAGAAAGAAAGGTTGAAATAAAAGTAGAAGAGAAAAATCTTAGTGTAAAAGAAAAAATATCTTATGGTATGGGTGATTTTGGTAACGGTTTCATGTTTGATTTAGGGCAGTTGTATTTGTTGAAGTTCTTTACAGATGTGGCAGGCATCCCTGCCGCAGCTGCGGGAGGAATTTTTCTAGTAAGTAAGTTATTTGCGGCAGTTTGTGACCCAATTGTTGGCTCGTCCATTGATTACCGAAAAAACATAGGTGCTAAAGGGAAATTCCGGCCGTATTTACTGTTCGGAAGTATGGTGTTGGCCATTTTAACCATACTGACTTTTATTTCTCCAAACCTTTCACCGGCGGGTAAATTAATTTATGCGTACGCTTCTTATATGATTTGGGGAATTGGCTATTCATTTGTCAATATTCCATACGGATCGCTAGGCGCATCCATGACTCAAAATACTTCTGATCGCACGTCTCTTGCTGCTTTTCGTCAAACAGGATCATTAGGTGCACTGTTTGTAACCAGTATTGCTGTTGTACCGCTCATTCTGTTATTTCCAAATGAAAAAATCGGTTATCCCGTTGTCATGGGAATTATGTCGGTCATTGGAATCATCGCTTTTTATGTATGTTATCGCAATTGCAAAGAACGCATTGTCGTAAAAGAGAGTCCAAAAGAAAAATTATCAGCCAAGTCTATTTTTAAAACGTTTGTAAGTAACAAACCTCTTTTAATTTTAGTATTTATGACGGTATTTACCATTTCAGCTTACAATATTAAATCAGCTATGCTTATTTACTTTGCACAATATAATTTAGGAAATGTTAAACTGATGGCTTACATGAACTTTATTATTATTGGCTCATCCTTTCTAGGAGTCATTATGCTGCCAAAGCTTGTTAGCCGATTTGGAAAAAAGCAGGCGGCAATGATTGGCTTAGGAATCAGTATTGCAGCGGACACAGTAAATTTCTTTATGCCTTCTAACGTCGTAATTTTTACGATTTTAGCAAGTATTGCTTTTATAGGTATCAGCATTCCTAACGGGATTACATGGGCATTTGTATCAGATATCATTGATTATGGTGAATGGAAAACAGGCGAAAGAAAAGAAGGCACAACGTATTCACTGTTCAACTTTTCTCGAAAGCTCGCTCAGTCGCTATCCGGCTTCTTATCAGGTATTGGTTTAGGGTTAGTTGGCTATATCCCAAACGTGGCACAAAAGGCAGGTACATTAGTGGGGATTAAAAGTTTGCTGTTACTATATCCTGCTATTGCTTTATCCATTGCTGCAGTGATTATTGGTTTTATGTATAAGCTAACGGATAAGAAACACGCGGAGATTGTCCAAGATATTCATGCTAGGTCTTAGTCAAAACTGTCATAACATTCACCATTTGCTTATTATTCCTACTAAGTTGTGATATCCTTATAATAAAAATCGATACTGATTCATTAAAGGAAGGTAAATGAAATGGGTGTTACAATTAAGGATATTGCAAAACTAGCAAACGTATCACATACAACGGTTTCACGTGCATTAAACAATAGTCCGCTTATTAAAGAAAAAACAAAAAAGAAAATTTTGGATATTGCAAATACGCTTAACTATATTCCTGATTATCATGCTAAAAATTTAGTACTTCAAAAATCTCATACAATTGGACTGTTTTTTACGAGCATGGCAAACGGTACGTCACCAAGTTTTTTAGTGGATAGTATTAGAGGGGTAAGTAAAGTAATTGATGTTCAGTATAATTTATTTGTAAGAGGTATTGACGATTATGATGATTATACGTATATCAATAATAAACGCTTTGATGCGATTATTTTAATGAGTCAAAGCGACCGTGATAACACTTTTATATATAACGTAGTAGAGAAAGGCATCCCGTTGATTGTGCTCAACCGCCAAGTTGACGATTCATCAATTATTAATATTTTGTCTAATGACAAAGAAGGAGCCTACAAAGCCGGCGAGTATTTGGTTGAATTAGGTCACAGACATATTGCAATCATAGAAGGAATAGAAGGCTTCAAATCAACTCAGCAGCGGAAAGAAGGATTTCTTAACTCGTTAATTGATCATAATGTTTCCATTCGCCAAGAGTATATGATTCAAGGAAATTACGATATGCAAAGCGGATATGAAGGAATGAAAGCACTGTTAAGGTTGAAGCAACCGCCTACTGCTGTTTTTTGTTCAAATGATGATATGGCAATCGGTGCTATGAATGCCGCATTCGAGTCTGGGCTAAACGTACCCAATGATATTTCAATTATTGGATTTGATGATATTGAATTAGCCAAATACACTACTCCTTCACTTACAACCGTTAAAAGACCAATCGAGAAAATCAGCATGACCGGAGCAGAAGCAGTTTTATCATTAATGAACAAAGATGACAAAAATATGCTGCAAAATAAAGTTTTAATTAATACCGAATTAATGGTTCGCCAGTCTGTAAAGTCACGCTCATCTATGTAGCCGGTTATTTAGTATAACCGGCCCAAAAATGTTAACGTTAACATTTTTAGAATTAAAATAATATAAAAAGCTATAAAAGTAACAATGTTAATGCGTGCAAAGAAGGAGATGCTAACATGAAGTTAAACCGTCAGGTGCAAGCTAACACACGTATATACCCAGAAAAAGTTCTGCAGTTTGGAGAAGGCGTATTTCTAAGAGGGTTTGCTGATTGGCAAATTCATCAAATGAACAAACGCAATGCATTTAAAGGCAGTATAGTAGCTGTCAATCCAAGAATCACGGGAAATGCAGGTAAATTGAATAAGCAAGACGGTTTGTTTACGGCTTCTCTTCAAGGAATTCAAGACGGTAAAGCAGTCAAAGAACACGAAGTAATTGAATCTATTAGCCGCGGTCTAAATCCATATGAAGATTATGAGGCGTATATGCAATTAGCGGAGAAAGAAGAGCTAAGATTTCTTATTTCTAATACAACAGAAGCAGGTATCGCATTTTTAGAAGAAGACTGCTTGGAACATGCACCGCAAAAGAGTTTTCCAGGTAAAGTCACGGCATTTCTATATAAGCGGTTTAAAGCTTTTCAAGGAGACCCCACAAAGGGGCTTATTATTCTTCCTTGTGAATTAGTGGAGCGAAACGGGGATTTGTTAAAGAAAATAGTATTACGCTATGCCGACAAATGGAATTTAGAAAAGAAGTTTACCGAGTGGATACACGAAGCAAACGCTTTTTGCTGCACGCTTGTTGATCGAATTGTGCCAGGTTATCCAAATGATGAAAATACGCTCAATGAACTGAGTTATGAAGATGAGTTTTTTGTGATTGCAGAGCCATTTTACTTATGGGTTATTGAGGGACCAGAGTGGGTGAAAGAGGAGTTTCCCGCGGAAGAAGCTGGTTTACATGTGAAATTTGTGAACGACATTGCACCGTATGCGCTGCAGAAAGTCAGAATTTTAAACGGTATTCATACTGCTATGATGCCTGTTGCGTATTTAGCGGAACTAAATACGGTCAGAGAAGCAGTCGAAGATGAAGAAATTGGAACGTTTATTCGAAAGTGTCTATATGAAGAAATTATTCCTAGTTTACCAGTTTCGGAAGAAGAGTCTTTGTCATTTGCTAAATCTGCATTAGAACGCTTTCAAAATCCGTTTATTCATCACGAATTAATGAGCATCTCTTTGAACAGCATGACAAAGTTTAAAACGCGAAACATCCCAACTCTTAAAGAGTACGTTGAAAAGAAAGGAGAGCTGCCTGTCTTGCTTACATTTTCTCTCAGTGCCCTCATTTCTTTTTATAAAGGGAAAAGAGAAGGAGAAAAAATTGAACTATCAGATGACCCTGCAGTTCTAGAAATGTATGAATCTCTTTGGAATACGTATGACGGTACTGAAAAAAGCATTTCTTACATTGTAAAAGAAGTGCTGGGATATAAAGAGCATTGGGGAGAGGATTTAAATATGATTCCTAGCTTAACAGGAGCCGTAACAAATGGAGTCTTAGCTATTGAAACTTTTGGAATGAAACAGGCAATGAAAGAAATTCTCCATGTAACCGCAACTAAACAGTAAGAGGTGAAGCATATGAAAGAAGTAATTCGTATTCATCAGGAAGATAATGTAGCAGTAGCTTTACGAGATTTTTTAGCACAAGAGAACCTTATGGTTGATGGAAAAGAAATTTCTCTAAAAGAAGAAGTGAAACGGGGCCATAAAATAGCTCTTACGTCAATTTCAGCGGGCGGCAACATTATAAAATATGGCTTTCCAATCGGGCATGCGACTCACTCTATTTCACCTGGTGAATGGGTGCATACGCATAACACAAAAACAAATTTAAATAATGTTAACGAATATGAATTTCATCAAAAGTTAGCAACTCCTAAAGAAAAAAACAATCGCTAACGTTTAAAGGATATCGCCGCAAAAACGGAGATGTTGGAATTAGAAATGAGCTCTGGATTGTTCCAACGGTAGGATGCGTCAATGGTATAGCCGAACAAATGATTAAACAGTTTCAAAAAGAAATAGGGGATCTCTCGCCTTTTGAGCATGTAACCGTTCTAAAACACAATTACGGATGTTCTCAGCTCGGTGACGATCACCTTAATACAAGAACCATGCTTGCGAGAATGGTACAGCATCCACACGCTGGAGGAGTTTTAGTATTAGGACTTGGATGTGAGAATAATAGCTTAACAGAATTTAAACAAGCGCTAGGTACAATTGATGAAAGCAGAGTGAAGTTTTTACAATCTCAAGACGTCGAAGATGAAGTTGAGGCAGGAGTCGCTTTGCTAAAAGAAATTTATGCTGCTGCTAAAGACGATAAAAGAGAAGACGTTGATATTTCAAGGCTGAAAGTAGGTCTTAAATGCGGTGGCTCAGATGGGTTATCAGGTATTACAGCAAATCCGCTGCTCGGCAAATTCTCCGACTGGCTTATTGCTCAAGGAGGCACAACAGTTTTAACAGAAGTGCCTGAAATGTTTGGTGCGGAAACCCTGCTCATGGAAAGAGCGGTTGATGAACAAACTTTTAATAAAATTGTTCATTTGGTTAATGACTTTAAAACATATTTTCTCAATCATAACCAGCCCGTATATGAAAATCCTTCTCCCGGGAATAAAGCAGGCGGCATTACGACGTTAGAAGATAAATCACTTGGCTGCACTCAAAAAGCAGGCACGGCCCCAGTCGTAGACGTGTTAAAGTACGGAGGCAGTTTACAAATTAACGGTTTAAATTTACTAAGTGCTCCTGGAAATGATTTAGTTGCCTCAACTGCTTTAGCCGCTTCAGGGTGTCATATTGTACTGTTTACAACGGGACGAGGAACGCCGTTTGGAACGTTTGTGCCCACTATGAAAATTTCCACAAACACCGCTCTTTATAACAAAAAGCCGCACTGGATTGATTTTAATGGAGGAGTGCTGGTTGAAGGCGAAACAGAAGAGGCTACGTTAGAAAACTTTATTGAGTACATGATTGGAGTTTCTAGCGGAGAGCTTGTAAATAATGAAAAAAATGATTTTAGAGAAATGGCCATTTTTAAAACAGGCGTTACTTTATAAATAAGTTGGTTATTAGATTGTTAAACGAAAGGAGAAGAGCTAGTGAAAAAATATGTGCTTTCTTTGTTTGTGATGACTCTTATGCTTGCTTTACCTTTTTCTGCCCAAGGGGAAGCTCTTTCAGCAAGTGAAAAAATAACAGCAGTTAAAGAACAAATTCAGCCTCCTTCATTTCCAAACCGTACGTTCAATGTTAAGCGGTACGGAGCAGCAGGAAATGGAAAGTCTGATTCAACGGCTGCTTTTAAAAAGGCAATCGAAGCGGCTAACAAAGCAGGAGGAGGGCGCGTTGTTGTCCCACCAGGAACTTATGTTACCGGTGCGATTTATTTAAAAAGCAATGTAAATCTTCATATAATGAAAAAAGCTACGATTAAGTTTAGTCAAAATCCTGAAAAATACTTACCTGCTGTTTTAACAAGATGGGAAGGCGTGGAGCTATATAATTATTCACCGCTTATCTATGCTTACAACGAAAAAAATATTGCGATTACAGGAGAAGGTACGTTAGATGGACAGGGGGATAACGAACATTGGTGGCCCTGGAAAGGAAAAAAGGAGTTTGGATGGAAAGAAGGCGAGCCGAATCAACAGCAAGATCGCGATTTGCTGTTTAAAATGGCAGAAGAGAAAGTTCCTGTTAAAGAGCGCGTATTTGGTAAGGAGCACTATTTGAGACCTAGTTTTATTCAGCCTTATCACAGTAAAAATATCATGATAAAAGGTGTAACCATTTTAAATTCGCCAATGTGGCAAATCAATCCCGTCTTAAGCGAGCACATTTTAATTGATGATGTAAAAATTATAGGTCTCGGTCCTAATAATGATGGAGTAGACCCTGAATCGAGTAAAAATGTGCTTATTAAAGATTCTTATTTTGACAATGGAGATGATTGTATTGCGATTAAGTCGGGGCGTAATGCAGATGGAAGAAGAATCAACGTACCAAGTGAAAATATTATTATTGAAGGAAACGAAATGAAAGATGGCCACGGGGGCGTTGTGATCGGCAGCGAAATATCAGGAAGCGTCCAGAACGTATTTGCTCAGCACAATGTTATGGACAGTCCCAATCTAGACCGGGCGCTGCGTATTAAAACAAATTCAGTTCGCGGCGGAACGATTGAAGATATCCACTTTAGCAACAATACGGTCAAAAGCGTAGGCAGTGAAGTGATTCAAATAGACATGTACTATGAAGAAGGAGACACAGGGAATTTTACGCCCGTCGTTCGTAATATCAACATAGAAAATTTGCAAAGCAACGGAGGCAAATACGGCTTATGGATTCGAGCCTATGAACGTTCTCCGGTCACAAACCTAACGATTCGTCATTCTAATTTCCAGCATGTTGCAACACCATTATTAATGGAAAATGTAAAGGATCCTGTGTTTGAAGAGCTTTGTATAAATGGAAGCTGCATGAACACAAACCGGTAAAATGTGTGTTTATAATCAGCTGCAAGTAAAAGGCGGAACAAAAGTATTTTAGCCGAAGAAGTATCCGCACAATTAATCGAGATTATTGATTAATTGTGCGGTCTTTTTTTGTTGTGATGGCGAACGTAGGTTTAATGTGTTAATAATGGTAAAAACCTGCCCTGTAATTTTTACTATTTTATAGATAAGTCAAATGACTCTTACTAATTGATAGATAACATGTATGAAAGAAATGACTTTTGACGATTGTTTTCTAAGCAATTTATTACCTAAATGTGGATATGGGAAGTGTGAGGGAAGATATATAAAAGAATTATAAAAACATTTGTCTTTGTAAGCGTTTTATTCTTTATTTTAATAAAGAGCAAAAAAAGGATGTTTTTCTCTAAATTTTTACCATTGAATATTTTGAATAAAGTTCATAAAATAAACTTGTAAGCGTTTTAAAAGATTAGGAAGTATGTATCTTGAAAGTTGAACAGAGATTTATTTATGAAGAAAATAAATGTGATTTTTTTGCTTTTGATCACCGTTTCCGAGTAGACCTTAACAGTTAACAGCAAATCGTTCATTTAATGAAACAAAGAAATAGATAGGAGTAGAGAAAAATGTACATCGGTGTCGATTATTATCCTGAACATTGGCCAGAGAATATGATAGAAGAAGATATCCAAGGTATTAAAGAGCTAGGATCAAACATGGTGAGAATAGGAGAGTTCGCTTGGCACCTTATGGAGCCTAAAGAAGGGCACTATGACTTTTCCTTTTTTGATAGCGTTATCAATAAGCTTAAAAAACAGAATATTGATGTTATGTTTGGTACGCCTACTGCCACTTTTCCGGCTTGGCTTGCGAAGCAGCATCCTTCTATTTTATCAAAAGATGAAAACGGGGCGGTCAGAGCCTTTGGAGGAAGACGTCAATATTGTTTTAATTCGCCTCTTTACCGGAAGTATAGCGCCCAGATTACAGAACAACTCGTAAAGCACTACTGCTCAGAAGAAGCAATCGTAGCATGGCAAGTTGACAATGAATTTGGCCATGAAGGCAGTGACTTGTGTTACTGCGAACAATGTCATAAAGAGTTTCAGCAGTTTTTGGAAAGAAAATATAAAGATATTAATGAGCTAAATGAAAAGTATGGCACTATTTTCTGGGGACAAACATATAACGAGTTTACTGAAGTGCCCATGCCTGTAAAAACAATTACGACACACAGCCCTTCGTTAAAGCTAGACTGGGCGCGCTTTCGCTCTTTTTCATTAAACAGATATGCTCACGAACAAACAGCGATTGTGAAGAAATATAAAGGTGATCACCAGCTGTTGACAACGAACGTATCAGGAGGGTTTTTTGATAAATGGTTTGATCATGAAGAAAACCTCCAAGTAATGGACTTTGTATCTTATGATAATTATCCGGTATGGGGCGGTCAAACTGAGCCGATTACCCCGGCTCATATTGCACTAGGGCATGATTTTAATAGAGGTTTGTTACATAAAAACTTCTGGATTGTAGAGGAATTAATGGGCGCTCAAGGTCATGATGTCATCGGTTATCTTCCGCGACCTAATCAGGCAAAAATGTGGTCTTATCAAGCGTTTGCTCATGGATGTACGAATATGCTGTATTTCCGTTGGCGCGGAATGACAAGAGGAGCCGAGCAGTACTGCTATGGAGTTGTAGGTCATGATAATCATTATGGAAGACGCTACAAAGAAGTTCAGTCGTTATTTAGTGAAATCGTTCATTACGAACATGTACTTGAGTCTGATATTAAATCCGATGTTGCCGTTTTGTATGACTATGAAAATATATGGTCATGGCGCTTTCAGCAGCAAAGTGAAGGATTTGACTTTACGCAAGAGCTTCTTAGAGGATATACACCGTTTTATAAGCTGAATACACCTATTGATGTTATTCCTGCTGCAAGAGATTTTTCAAGCTATAAAGTACTGGTTGTTCCGGCTTTGCAAATAATTGATGAAGAATTAGGTAAGAGATTTACTGAATTTACTGAAAACGGCGGCGTGATTATTTTTACTTTTAGAACCGGTATTAAAGATAAACAAAATAACATTCACTTTAAGCAGACACTGCCCGGATATGTAAAAGAAATAACAGGGATTGAAATTCATGAAGTGGAAGCACTGTCTTCTACTCAAAAAGCAGCTATTAAAGGGGTAGGACTGTATGAAGGAGAACAAGCAAGAGCTTCCGTGTGGAGAGACATTATCACACCTGTAACAGCTGAAGTGCTGTATGAGTATGATGATCCATTTTATAATCAAGCGGCTGTAACAAAAAATCAGTTTGGTCGCGGAACGGTTTATTATGTAGGCTGTGGAATTGAGGAGCAAACGTTTGAAAAAATTGCGCTTGATATTGTAAAACAACAGCATATTGAGCATAGAGAAAGTGAAGATGGAATTGAAGTATATCCTCGCAAGCTTGGAGAGAAGAGTTATTACTTCCTTATGAACCATACGCCCGAAGTAAAAGTATTTAAAGATATTGTTCTGCAGCCTTACGAAAGTCGAATTGTGGAAAATATACAGCCGTAATAGAAGACTAGAATCTCATAAAGCAATGAGATTCTAGTCACCAATGATATGAAAGCGTTTTATAGGAGAAGGGAGTTAAGTTATATGAGCATGGGGGTACAGTCAAAAGTTTCTCTAAAAACCGTATTATCATACGGAATGGGGAGTTTTGGAAACAATATTATTTATGCATTAACAAGTACATATTTAATGATTTTTTATACAGATAGCGTAGGATTAAATGCTGCAGCCGTAGGAACTTTATTTCTTATTGCTAGGATATGGGATGGAATTGCAGACATTATTATCGGAATGATTGTTGATAATACAGAAACGAGATTTGGTAAGTTTAGGCCTTACCTGTTAATAGGCGGATTTTTTGCATCTGTTGCTACAGTCGCGTGTTTTATTAGTCCTGATCTTTCTCATACAGGAAAATTAATTTATGCTTATATCACTTATATCGCGTGGGGAACAAGTTTTGCTATCATGGATATTCCCTATTGGTCGCTTTCAGCAACGATTACACAAGATGTAAAAGAACGAAATAAAGTAGTAGCTTTTCCTAGAACCATTGCAGCAGTAGGGTCCTTGTTTGCTAGTTTATTAACTCTTCCACTAGCTCATTATTTTGGAAACTGGTTTATGCTTAGTCTTATTTATGCGTGTATCTTAATGATTACAATGATCATCACATTTTCAGGAGTAAAAGAAAACTATACCGTAAAAAGACAGGAAAAGCAGACGCCAAAAGCAGTTTGGAACTTATTTATTCAAAATAAACCGTTGCGCTACTTGATTTTCTCAATGCTTTTAGTTGAAACGATTTTAACAATTCGAACCACGTTTTCTATTTATTATTTTAAATATAATTTAAATGCAGAGAACATCGCGTCTCTTTACTTAACCTTATTTTTTACAGCACAAATTGTAGGGGCGATCGCGTCTCCTTTTATTTCAAATAAATTTGGAAAGAAACGTGCAGCAATAGGGGGAATTGCGCTAAATGCTGTAGCCACTCTTACAATGTTTGTAACCGGTTTTCACGTTATGCCGGTGATGATTTTAAGCTTTTTAGCTTCTTTCGGCGGTGGAGTTAGCAACATTGCTCAAACATCTATGCTCGCTGACTGTGTAGAATATGGCGAATGGAAAACGGGGAACCGAGCAGAAGGAATGGTTTTTTCTACAAATATTTTCAAAACAAAGGTTGCTTCAGCAGTGGGTGGAGCAGTAGGCGGGTACATCCTTTCAGCGGTAGGATACGTGCCAAATCAAATTCAGTCACACAGCACACTTATTTGGATTGCTTTAATCTTTACAATCATTCCCGGGATTCTTTGCTTGTTATCACTTGTCCCACTTGCAAAATATGAGTTGACGGAAAAGAGATATCTAGAAATTTTACAGGATATGAAAAAGCGCTCAAGCCGCATAAAAGAAAAACTGGCTATGAAAGTGTCTAGCTAATTAAAAATTAGCATAAGCATTGTACACAAAAACAACAAGAAAAAAAGACTGCATTTTCTCAGCTCCTCTTGCTATGATGTCAGGTAGACAGATATCAATGTAAAGAGGAGTTTTGTTTATGTTTATTAATTTTTCAAAAGAAGATAAAGATAAAATGCTCAATGAAATTCAAACGTTTTTTTATAACGAACGAGATGAAGAAATCAGTGAATTTGCAGCAGAAAATGTATTAGAGTTTATTAAAGAACATATCGGCCCTCACTTTTATAACCAAGCAATTAAAGATGCAGAAGATATTATGAACCAAGTCATGCTTTCTGGAGAAGAAAATTTACATGCATTAAAAAAACCAATCGAAAAGTAGTTCAAAAAAGAAAATTTGAAGTAGGACAAAAGCGTTTTATGTACAAAAACATAAAGCGCTTTTGTTTGTCTATGAAACAAATTATTTGTTCGCATAGGTGATATATGATACATTCGTTTTAAGATAATATTAACGTTAACGTAAAGGTTAAGTTTGGAGTGTTTTGATTTAACTCGATGAGGGCATAACTTCGGCAAGCAGGGACATAATGAGGTAATTATATTAGGAAAGAAGGGACTATACGTGAGCAACATTACGAAAGATCAGCTAACAAAATCTATTGTGAAAGCAAATGAAAATCGTTTAACGGATAATAGGGATTTTGATCTCTATCAAGAGCTGGAAAATGTGCTTCAAGGAGTCGGTTTATCAGCAAAAGACAGCGGAGGAAACATTACGTTTTACGGAGAAGATCCGATTGTTCCTAGTACGCTGCGCCTTGCCTCAGCAGCAGCTATTGCACTAGTTGCTAAATCAGTAGCTCTCTCAAAAATTTGGAGAATACGCGGAGGAAAAGGTCAAGATATTCATATAGATCTGCGAAAAGCAATCCGAAGATTATCACCTTTTTACGATAAAAAATGGGAAAAACTTAACGGGTATGCCCCGAGTAAAGCAAATGATCCTTATAATCCATTAGGCTTTCGCTTTTATCAAACAAAAGATGACAAATGGGTAATGCCGCTGAATCCCTATCCGCGCTCTAAACATGAAACGTTAAAGCTGTTAAATTGTATAGAAGACCCTGATGCAGTTGCAAAAGCTATTCGCGGATGGAATGCAGAAGAGTTAGAAAAAGCTGCAGCAGAGCGAGGAGTTATCATGCCTGTTGTGCGAACAATTGAAGAGTTTATGAAAGAGCCTAGGTATGATGAAGTAGCACAGCTTCCTTTAATTGAAATTGAAAAGATTGGAGAAAGTGAGCCGATTCCATTTTCAAAAGATCCTAAAACGCCGCTAGATGGTATTCGAGCATTAGGTCTTGGTCATGTTATTGCAGGAGCAGGATTTGGTCGAGCTCTCGCTTTACACGGTGCGGACGTCTTAAATATTTGGAAGCCAACTGATTGGGAGCATGATACGATTTACGCTACATCTAATGTAGGTATGCGCTCTTCAACGCTCGATATCGGTGAAAAAGAAGGAAAAGAAAAAATGGTTGAACTTCTACAAGGAGCAGATATCTTTTTTGCGAACCGTCGATACGGATTTCTAGAGAGATACGGTCTAACAGCTGAAGAGTGTGCAGAATTAAAACCTGGAATCATCCACTGCACCGTTAACCTGCATGGAACGCAAGGAGACTGGGCGAAAAGAAATGGGTTTGACCAAACAGCGGGAAGCGTAACGGGAGTCATGGCGTTAGAAGGATCGCCAGAAAATCCTAAGCTGCCTCCTATTGTAGTGGTAAATGATTATGCGGTTTCTTGGCTGCTTGAAGTCGGTGCTTTAATGGCACTAGAAAGAAGAGCAAAAGAAGGAGGCAGCTACCGCGTGCGTGTATCATTGGATCGCGTATCTTTATGGATTTTATCAATGGGCATCTATGAGAAAGCGTACGCTCATCAAACAGCTGGTTCGTCAGAGAAGCATGAGTACGTTGCACCGGATCTCTTTACAGCCCAAACACCTTTAGGATTGTACCAAGGGCTTACAGAACAAATCGAAATGTCGGAAACTCCAGGGAAATATAAGACAGTTCTGGTTCCTCGAGGTTCTTCATGTCCAGAGTGGTTGTGATATCAAGAGTCTGAGACAAAAGTATTTTAGTTGAAGGAAAATCCGAACGATGAATCGAGATTCTTGATAAAGGATCCAACTCGTTCGGATTTTTTCATGGTGATGGTGAACGTGGATTTTGTATATTCTGTTGCTTCTAGCTGTTGATTGGAGGGCAAGGCGAAGACTCCTGCGGGAAAAGCCTCACCGGCCGCCCGCGGAAAGCGAAGCCTTGCACGGAAATCAATTCAATCCAATTCGCTCGCCTTTGGATTAAAATGATTTGGGTATGTCCAAACCTCATTTTGAGAGGCAAATTTAAAATGAAAAATAAGAAAAAATATTTGAATAATTATATGATTTCTTATATAATAGCGAAAAGGATGAGGAGTTGACTTGTAATGGAAAACTATACGTCCCGCAAAATGACACAAGAAGAAGTAAAAGTATCAGACGCGACAGCAGCTCAACTAGTGCTAAACAAATCTCTTCGTGACTTTAAAAAAGCACAGCTTTTACTACAAATTGATCAGTCTTTAGAAAAAAGAGATAAAGAAACTTTTTTACGTTTAACTGAAGAGTTAAAAGAAGTTTGTTAAATAACCTACTAACATAAACAATCAGCCTTTGCTTCTAGTGAGCAAAGGCTTTTTATATGAGGAAAAACGGATAAATGTTTTGTTTTTTCTGAAAGCGGTAAAAGTATAGTATGGATGATAAAGCAAAAATCAAGAAGTCTCTTACTTTATTATTTTTTGCTTTATCATCTACAGCATCTAGATGGTAACGCATCATGAAAGAACAAAAAGAGAGAGGGTTCTTTATATGTATAACAAAATCTTAGTCGCCTTTGACGGTTCGGCACCTTCTATTCGTGCTCTTCAACATGCAAGTAAACTAGCTAAAAGCGTAAATGCTAATAAGCTGACAATTGTACATATTAAGGAAAGAATTCACTTGCAGCAGCCTGTTTTTAGCGTTGACTTAGACGCACTGATAGAAGAAGAAAACCGCGATATTTTATCTGAAGCTCACAATCATTTAACTCAATCAGGTATTCCATATGAGGCATACGGTTTAGAAGGCACCGCTTCAAAGAAAATTATCGAATACGCACATGGCAATCAACAAGACGTCATTATAATAGGAAGTCAAGGAAAGGGCTTTGTTAAAGAGACATTTTTAGGAAGTGTAAGTCACGAAGTTGCTCAATCCGCAGAATGTCCTGTTATCATTGTTAAATAAAAAGAGGCTGGGACAAAAGTATTTTAGTTGAAGGAAAATCCGAACGATGAAGCGAGATTCTTGATAGAGAATCCAACTCGTTCGGATTTTTTGTTGATTTTATTGATATGGTGAACGTAGGTTTCCTCTATATAGATGCTTCTAGCTTTGGATTGGAGGGATTTTGTTATGTCTCCATCTTTTTTTTGTTTTTGGATTATGTAGTGCTGCGTGCTTAGCGAGTTCGGAATTTACGGTATGATAAACGTATTTTATACGCTAAGCTGTCAGATACCTGTGGTAAACTGTCAGAGAATAATGGTTATTTAATCATGTATGCTTTATTCTGCACAGTTTCTTCAATTATTACTTCTATAATGAAAGCAAAGGATGTGAATAAATGAATCGAATTTCTATTAAGCTCGGACTCTTATTTTTAATGTTCATTTTACTAATTGAAGCGGCTCTCTTTTTTTACTTATATAGCGGTCTTGCCAACACACGAATTTCGGAGGAATTAGAAAGTTTGCGTTTAAGAGGAAACAGTCACCGGGAAGTATTAGAGAAGCATCATGATTCGGCTACGCTTAACCATGTTGCACTGATGGAATCTGAAGCAGAAACTGATGTTGTCATAACAGATAAAACAGGAAAAATTATCAGTTCGTCCAGGCCTTTAATTCAAGGTGCAAGAAAAGCAGTAGAGAAATGGAAAGAAAAGTCTCTTACATACAAAGGTGAAATTATGCAAGGCGACTGGAAAAGCAAATCTTATATCGCCACAGCATCACCTATTGAAAAAGGCCGTCAGCAGTTCGGCACGGTTTATATGTTCAAAAACACAAATGATATTCACGAAATGATTGCGAGACTACAGCATCATTTTTACGTAGCGGGAGCTGTTTCCGTTTTATTTTCGATTGTGACCATTTTTGCTCTGTCTAAATTTATAACCGCTCCTTTAATCAAGATGAAAAAAGCAACGGAGAAGCTGAGTCAAGGAGATTTGTCTGTAAAGCTTGGTGCTCATTCAAGAGATGAACTTGGACAATTAGGAATGTCCATTCAGTCGCTAGCGAATGAGCTGCAGCGGTTAAGAAAAGAGAGAAATGAATTTTTAAGCAGCATTTCACATGAACTTCAAACTCCTTTGATGTATTTAAAGGGCTATACAGACGTAGCGAGAAGGCCTTCTAATACACCGCAAGAACGTGATAAATATCTTGCCATTGTGGAAGAAGAAGCGGAAAGAATTTCACAGTTAGTCAAAGATTTGTTTCAGCTGGCGCAGCTGGATCAGCACACATTTTTTATTCAAAAACAAAAAGTAGAACTGGCTACGTATTTGCACACCATATGCGCGCATTTTAATTTAGCTTTAAAAGAAAAAGAGATGGAGCTGGACATAAGCTGCCCTCAAGGCCTTTACTTTTCACTAGATCCTGAAAGATTTCAGCAAGTGATTATCAATTTACTTGATAACGCAATGAAATATTCAAAAGAAGGGGCTAAAATTGATTTAATTGTAAAAAAATCAGCTGAATCATTGACAATAACTCTTAAAGACCAAGGAATAGGCATTCCAGAAAAAGATCTGCCTTACGTATTTGATAAGCTGTATCGAGTGGAAAAATCTCGCTCGAGAAAAAGCGGAGGTTACGGATTAGGCTTATCAATTGTAAAGGAGATTGTAGAAGCTCATGAAGGAGAAATAACAATCACAAGCGAGATGGGAAAAGGAACGACTGTAGAGATTGTATTAAGAGAGGATGGATAGGATGACCACTATTTTATTAGTAGATGATGAAGCAAGGATGCTGGATTTACTAGAACTTTATCTGCTACCAAACGGATTTACATGTATAAAATTTGAAAAAGGCACAGAAGCGCTGCGCTATCTTTATGAAGGTAACAAAGCAGATTTGATGTTATTAGATATTATGATGCCAAGCGAAGATGGGTGGGAGATTTGCCAAAAAATAAGGAAAATGTCTGATCTACCGGTCATTATGCTCACAGCCCGCAGCCAAACGTTAGATGTAGTAAAAGGATTAAATATAGGGGCAGACGACTATATTACTAAACCGTTTAGCGAAGAAGAATTGGTTGCACGCATCAGTGCGGTTCTTAGACGTTCCTTAAAAGAAAAGAATGAAATCACCTATAAAGGGTTAGTATGGAACAAGGAAGACCACGTATTACAATATAAAAATCAGCACATTCAAGTGACGCCTAAAGAGTTTGAATTAGTGGGGTTACTTCTTCAGCATTTAAATCGTGTGTTCAGCCGGGACGACTTGCTTGTGTTAGTGTGGGGATATGAGGCGGAGATTGGAGATCGTACTATTGACTCCCATGTGCGAAATGTTAGGGATAAGCTTAGAAAAGCGGGTTTTTCTGTAGACGAATACCTGCAAACCGTATGGGGAATAGGCTATAAGTGGGTTGATGTTAGTTGAAAATGATATGAGCATAGCTATCGAAATTGGTGAAAAGATAAAGTAAGCCACCTTTTCTCTTTACATAGGGTAGGGGGTATAGTATGGTGAAGTCATGAAGGGAGGATGTTAGATGGTCGAAGCGAATCACATGAATAGTGAAGAAAAATGTTGTACGATAAATAGTGAAAGAAAAAGTCACCATTCTCCAGAAGTGAAAAAAAATCTAACAAGCCGATTAAATCGAATTGAAGGACAAATTCGAGGAATTAAAGGATTAATTGAAAAAGATACGTATTGTGACGACGTGATTACTCAAATCGCAGCTGCGCAGTCTGCTTTAAATAGTGTAAGTAAAATTTTGCTTGAAGGTCACTTGAAGCATTGCATTGTAGAACGTGTGCAAGATGGTGATGAAGAAGTAGTAGATGAATTATTAACAACCATTAAACGATTAATGAAATAAAGGAGATGCTAGAAATGGAAAACGTAACATTATCAGTACAAGGAATGTCTTGCGGTCATTGTGTCAAAGCTGTTGAAGGTGGCGTAGGCGAACTTAATGGCGTTAAAAGCGTAGAAGTAAGCTTAGAAGACGCAAAAGTAACAGTTGCATTTGATCCTAGTCAAGTAACGATTGAAGATATTAAAGAAGCTATTGATGACCAAGGTTATGACGTAGCATAAACAGCATCGCGTGCGAATACCTTCGCACGCTTGATTTAGGAAAAATATATACCCCTTATGGGTATATAACAGGAGGGGAAACGTGATGAGTGATAAACAAAAAGAAGCCACCTTGCAAATTACGGGTATGACATGTGCAGCGTGTTCTAACCGAATTGAAAAAGGATTAAAAAAAATAGAAGGTGTAACAGAAGCAAACGTGAATTTGGCTTTAGAAAGATCTACTGTCATATTTGATCCGTCTAAAACAAGTCCACAGGCCTTTGAAGAAAAAATTAAAAAGCTTGGGTACGGAGTTGTAAGTGAAAAAGCGGAGTTTGCTATTACGGGCATGACGTGCGCCGCTTGTTCGACTCGTATTGAAAAAGGGTTAAACAAATTAGAAGGCGTGACAAAGGCAAGTGTTAACCTTGCTTTAGAAACGGCTTCTGTCGAATACAGCCCTTCTCAAATAGCTCCGCAAGATATAACGCAGCGAGTTGAAAAGCTTGGATACGGAGCAAAGCTAAAGTCGAAAGAAAGAGAAGAAGAGCAAAGCCACCGAGAAAAAGAACTCAGTAAACAAAAAGGAAAGTTTTGGTTTGCATTTATTTTAAGCGTACCGTTATTATGGGCAATGGTTAGCCATTTTACGTTTACATCGTTTATTCCTTTACCTCATATGCTGATGAATCCATGGGTTCAGCTCGCTTTAGCTACGCCTGTTCAATTCGTGGTAGGGAAGCAATTTTATGTAGGCGCATTTAAAGCTCTGCGTAACAAAAGCGCCAATATGGATGTTTTAGTAGCACTAGGTACAAGCGCAGCTTATTTCTACAGTCTATACTCTTCTCTTAAATCGCTTGGCTCACCTGCTCATACAGCTCAACTTTACTATGAAACGAGTGCTATATTGATTACGCTTATTCTTTTAGGAAAATTATTTGAAGCAAATGCCAAAGGCCGTTCTTCAGAAGCAATTAAAAAGATGATGGGCTTACAGGCTAAAACGGCCGTTGTAATAAGAGACGGAGCGGAAGTTGAAATTCCAGTGGAAGAAGTGCAAAAAGGCGAAGTTATTTTTATTAAACCTGGTGAAAAAGTACCTGTAGACGGAGAGATTATTGAAGGGCAATCGGCCTTAGATGAGTCCATGCTGACAGGTGAAAGCGTACCGGTAGATAAAAACATTGGAGATAAAGTAATTGGGTCTACACTTAATAAAAATGGTTTTCTAAAAATAAAAGCTACAAACGTTGGCAGGGAGACGGCGCTTGCGCAAATTATTAAAGTAGTAGAAGAAGCGCAGGGGTCTAAAGCTCCTATTCAGCGATTAGCTGACTATATTTCAGGTATATTCGTGCCAATTGTAGTTGGAATTGCTCTTCTTACTTTCTTTGTTTGGTATATTTGGATTGCGCCTGGCGAATTTGCACCGGCTTTAGAAAAGCTTATTGCCGTACTAGTGATTGCATGTCCATGCGCGTTGGGCTTAGCTACTCCAACTTCCATTATGGCGGGGTCGGGCCGCGCAGCAGAATTTGGTATTTTATTCAAAGGCGGCGAGCATTTAGAAGCAACGCATAAAATCGATACGATTCTTTTAGATAAAACGGGAACTGTTACAAATGGAACCCCCGAGTTAACCGATGTACGTATTGCACAAGGCTACGAAGAAAATGATCTATTACAGTTAGTTGCATCGGCTGAGCGTTTGTCGGAGCATCCTCTAGCTCAAGCACTCGTAGCAGGTATAAAAAATAAAGGTATAAAGATTCAAGATCCGTTATCTTTTGAAGCTATTCCAGGGTATGGAGTAAAAGCAACTGTACAAGAGCGAGAGCTGTTAGTGGGAACAAGAAAGCTTATGAACCAACATAAAGTGAATATTGATACAGCCTTAGAAGAAATGACAAATTTAGAACGAGAAGGAAAAACGGCTATGCTCGTTGCTCTTGACGGAAAATATGCCGGCATGCTTGCTGTTGCAGATACCATCAAAGCGACTTCTAAAGAAGCAGTTTCCAGGTTAAAAGAAATGGGCTTAGAAGTGATGATGATTACAGGTGATAATCGTCAAACAGCTCAGGCTATTGCGATGCAAGCGGGTATTGAGTACGTTATAGCAGAAGTGTTGCCAGAAGGCAAAGCAGAAGAAGTGAAAAAGCTTCAGCAGCAAGGTGAAAAAGTCGCAATGGTGGGAGACGGTATTAATGATGCGCCTGCACTTGCGTTAGCTGATATTGGAATGGCCATCGGAACAGGAACGGATGTAGCGATGGAAGCCGCTGATATTACGCTGATGCGAGGAGACTTGATGAGCATTGCAGATGCGATTGAAATGAGTAGAAAAACGATTTCTAATATTAAGCAAAATTTATTCTGGGCAATGGGTTACAACACGCTTGGTATTCCAATTGCAGCAGTTGGGCTGTTAGCCCCTTGGGTCGCTGGAGCCGCGATGGCCTTTAGTTCTGTATCGGTTGTATTAAATGCACTGCGATTGCAGAGAGTGAGGCTATAAGATATGAAAAAGTGGATCGTCTCAGCTATTTTGTACGTGCTCGCAGTCATAGCAGTATATGCTATGTGGGCAATATAAACTAAAAAATATTAGAGTCATCGAGCCATTCTCGGTGAAAGTGATCTAAAAGCAAAGCTGCTAAAGAATATTCTTTAGCAGCTTTGTTAGGTGCAAGGAATTTTTTTGATTCAATTCATACCCTTTAAGATGAAGGTCTTCTGGATGCTTTTGCTGAGCAATTAATACATCACGTCCATCATCCATAATCCAAATGAAATAATGACGGCTAGAACCATCTCCATAGGTAATGGTCATTTTGCAATCAATGCTCCCAGCAGATTCTTCATCTAAGAGAATTTTCATATGCTGTGCCTTTTTTATACTATTGGTGAATGCATTCATATCTTGTTCATCGATAAATGTTTTGAGCGTTTTCATTTTAATGGACGTTACTTCTATCTTTTGTACGCTAGATGAGAGCGTGGAGTGTGCGGAAGCAAAGGGGGCTCCCATCACCAAGCTAAACGTAAGTAAGAGTGAGGATAGAGCAAAGCGTATTTTTAGCATGTTTCTTTCCTCCTTTTATTTTTATACTTTTTCCTTGTGGTAAGTGTTTCATACGAAGGCCTTTTTTAGGCACAGGAATTTTTCGTACCCAATTACCTTCATCTTCACAAAATCTGCACAAAGTCTGGCTACAATAAAGAAAAGAAGAAGAGCAGGCAAGGATAAGTTGTTTCTAGTGATTAAATGATTTTTATTTTAAAATTTATTATGTGGAAAAGAGGGACTGTTATGAAAAAACAGCTATTTATTCTTGGTGCATCTGTCATTATTGGACTAAGCGGATGCGGAAACGACTCTAGTCATGAAAAGCCTTCAGCTAACAAAAACGAATCCATGCACGATCACTCAGAGATGAATCACTCTAGTTCAAGAGAGGTTCCAAAAGGATTAAAGCAAACTGAGAATCCAACATATAAAGTTGGAGATAAAGCCGTTATAAAAGCAGATCATATGAAAGGCATGAACGGGGCTGAAGCAACGATTGTTGGTGCTTACGACACCACGGCCTATACCGTTTCGTATACGCCAAAGACTGGCGGAAAAAAAGTGAAAAATCATAAGTGGGTTATTCAAGAAGAAATAAAAGATGCGGGTAACGAGCAGTTAAAGCCAGGTAGCGAGGTAACGCTTGAAGCAGATCATATGAAAGGTATGAAAGGGGCAAAAGCAACGATTGATTCAGCCGAAAAAACAACGGTATACATGGTAGACTACGCACCGACTACAGGCGGAGAGAAAGTAAAAAATCACAAGTGGGTAACCGAAAGTGAACTTTCAGCCAAATAGACTGTTAGCGAAAAAAGAGGCTGGTACAAAAGTATTTTAGGTAAAGGAAGATCCGAACGATGAATCGAGATTCTTGATTGAGAATCCAACTCGTTCGGATTTTTTCATTGTTATGGTGAACGCAGGTTTCATGTAGGTGATGGCTTCTAGCGGTATAACCAGTGGTTCATAAGATCTTCTTTCCCCTATCTGTTTGTCTATAGTTTGGATTGATTTAGTTATGACGCAATCTCTTTTTGTTTACTTCTTGTTTTATGTTTTATCATGAGGGATTTCTTACATGATGGATGAAGAAAACGCATGTTTCTTTCAAAAGAAGTTGTGATATTAAGTAGAATGCTACGGTAATAAAACGAACAAACTACTGATGAAAGGAGCTAGCTATGAGTGAACATACAGTAAAGCGAACAGGACGCACAAGATGGTTCATTTCATCTTTGTTAAGCAGTATGATTATTTTAAATTATTTTGATCGTGTAGCGGTGTCAGTGGCCGCTCCTGCAATACAAGATGCATTTCACTTAACGGGAACAGAGCTCGGAATTGTCTTTTCTATTTATACGTATTCTTATACGATCATGCAAATACCTGCCGGAAGCTTGCTTGATCGGTTCGGAGTAGCATGGGTAACAAGAGTGGGTATGGTGATTTGGAGTTTATTAACGATGTCGATGGCATTTTTGCAAGGAAAACTTCTTCTCTATATCGTCCGGTTTTTAATAGGAATAATGAGTGCTTCAGCTTTTCCAGCAGCGTCAAAAGCTACGTCTCTATGGTTTCCTCCAAACGAAAGAAGCTTACCAAATTCTTTGTTTGATTCAGCGGCCAAATTTTCAAATGTACTTGGCGCGCCTCTTGTAGCGTTTCTCATCACTAAATTTGATTGGCGCACAGCATTTTTATCCATTGGAATTATAAACGTGCTGTTTACGCTGCTGTTTTGGTTTTATTACGAAAAACCAGAAAAGCACAGACGCATATCAGATGATGAGTTGAAGTATATTCAAGAAAATAATTTAAATGCGAACGATGAACAAACATCAAAATTTTTACATACCTTAAAAGTATTATTTACGAATCGAAAAGTTTGGGGGCTAACGATTGGGTTTACAGGCTATGGATATACGTTTAATTTACTGTTAACGTGGCTGCCAACTTTTTTAAAAGAAAAATACGGTATGGATATCATGTCATCGGGTCTGCTTACGGCAGTACCTTGGCTAATTGCTACATTTGCTGGCATTTTAGTTGGCGGTTGGCTTGTTGATTACCTCATAAAAAAAGGATATAACAGTCAAAAAGTATATCGCACGATCATTGTTGTAGGATTATGCTTAGGGTTTGTTTTTTTAGGCTCTATTTTAACTAATAGTGTTGTAGTAGCGATGATTTGTATCTCGATTGGGCTGGCAGGTATATCTGCAACGGCACCAATCGGCTGGTCAATTTCTGCTGAAATTGCGCCTGCAGGCTCTATTTCTCTTCTCAGTTCTATTGTTAATTTAGCTAATAATTTGTTTGGTGGAATTATAGCTACAGCTTTAACGGGATATCTATTAGATAAAACTGGTTCTTTTAATCTAAGCTTTATTGTAGCAGGAATTGTATTGTTGCTAGGCTTAATTTTCTATATTTATGTGCTGGGAGATATTAAACAAATTAAAATTCCAAAAAACCAACGTACGAAGTAAAATCCCATGACTCGTTATGGGATTTTACTTTTGATTATAAATAACGACCTTGCTCATGCACTTAGTGATGTGAAAAAGTCTAATCTTCTGATCTGACGCTATTAAAAGGAGAAACAAGATGAATTTGTTTGTTTGAAACATATGAAGGGACTTGTTTTAAAATAGAATTGTTAGTATAGCATGTTCTTAAAAAGGTTAAGATGGTTTTTATGAAGAAATTCTGTGTCTATTTTTGTGATGTCAGCAGAAGTAGATATGAACCGCACTATAAAAAATAGAAAGGCAGAGGAACATGAATCATAAAGAAAGTGAAAACAATACTGAGTTAAATCAAAGTCATTTGTTAAAGGAGCCTCAACGTATAGAATTATCTAAGTATCAAATTTTAAAAGCACTGATACCTGTTATTATACTTGGGATTGTCGTTTTAGTTGCCATATTACAAAACGATGGTCTTCTTAATTGGATTTAGGCATGCAATAAAAAGAAACTGCATATAGTGTAATTTAAATCGCTTGTACACAGTAGAGGGAAAGAGGGAGATACATGCCAAGAGTAACCGTTTTAGGATACGGAAGTTTTGAAGTGGCAAAAGGAAAAAAGCTTGTCTTGGCACTCGAAGACAACGGTATAAATATTCTTCATCGATGCGGCGGGAAAGCTAAATGCACGACTTGCAGGGTAGAAGTGCTTGAAGGTGAATATTGTGATTTAACACACGTAGAGAAAAATGCATACTCAGAAAGTTCAATTGAAGATCACTTGCGCTTATCATGTCAAATTCGTGTAAATGAAGATATCACCGTTCGGCCAATATTAACGGTAGAGAACTCAGGACGAGAAGCAGGACCTCGACCCGCAGAGTAGTCCTGTGATCGCAAAAAGCAGCGTGTGGAATGTCCAGCACGCTGCTTTTTTCATTTTTATTAAAAAATAACAAGAACAGCTGCGGGGAGAAAAAGCTGTTCTTGTTCAAGTAAAATACCTACGGAATGATTCCTTTAAATTTTAGCATTCTGTAAGAGAAGTAGTAAATCACTCAAAAGAGTGATTATGAAGGCATTTTTTAATCGTCATTTATACATATGTTGTGAATGTGATACTCCTTATAGTACTTAATCCGGAATGGTCCATTTCTATTTGCTTGTATACTCCTATAATTATATAAGATCGTCATAAAAAATTAGTGAATTGGATAAATCGTTCTATGTTTTCACTATAATTTCATTTTTCTCTGGTACAGTACAGAATGAAAAAACAGTAGGTTTGAGCGTCTTGTGTACCTGCAGTATGTCTTGCTGTATAGCGCTCACGATAAACGAATGAAAAGACTGCAAAGAATTTAGATCTCTTTGCAGTCTCTTCATGTTCAAAAGCCCGGCGTTCAAATAATAACCAGAAAGGAATTATGTGATGTCACCTCTGTATTCCCAGCATATAAGGAATCTTTTTTCGAAGCAAAAGTCTAATAAATTATCTCGTAAACAAATCTTTCTCTATATACTAGGAATTTGCTGTTTATGTATAGCGCTAATAGTAACAAACCACAATTATTCGCTTTATAAAAAACCGATAGCGGAGGTAGTGAAGACGAATGTTGTAGAACATAATAAATCTACTGATTTAAATCACAACAAAGATACCGTATATTCTCAAAAAATTGTTGCTAAAATCATGAACGGAAAATACAAAGGGAAGCTTATTCATTTAGAGAACACGTACTCATACTCAGGTGCTTATGATCAAAAGTATACTGTCGGAACAGATCTTTTTGTCTCCTTAGAAAAGAATTCACAGCATGCTCTAAATGGGACGATTGAAGGAGTAAAGCGGGACAAGCAGGTTACCGCTGTCGCGGGTTTATTTATATTAAGTTTGCTGGCTATTGGAAGGAAGCAAGGTTTTTATTCAATCATTAGCTTATTTATTAATATTGTCCTTTTAATCGGGGCCCTCAATGTATATTTAGCACTAGGGAATGTGAGCTTGCTAGCTGTATGTATTGTAGCTGTCGTTCTTTTTACGGTTATTTCTTTGTTATTAGTAAGCGGTAATCAAGAAAAAACGCATGTAGCAATTATTTCAACTTTAATAGGTACGTTTGTTTCTCTGTTAATTGCATACATCGTCATGCAGCTAACAGATTCTAATGGTCTTCATTATGAAGGAATGGAGTTTGTGACGATTCCTCCTCAAAAAATATTTATGAGTGAGGTACTAATTGGATCTTTAGGAGCTGTCATGGATGTAGCTATTACGATTACTTCTTCTGTCTATGAACTATATGAAAAGAATAAAGAGATAGCGCACAAAGACTTACTAAAATCGGGCAAGGAAATTGGCGGAGACATCATGGGAGCCATGACGAATATTTTATTTTTTTCATATATAAGTGGAACAATTCCAATGGTTCTTCTTTATTTAAAAAACGGCTCTCCTTTAGGATACACGTTTTCGATGAATTTCTCGTTAGAGTTAATCCGTGCTCTTACTGGCAGTATTGGCATTGTGCTAACGATTCCAATTACACTCTATCTTTCGATTCTTTTTATTTTTAGGAAGGGGAACAGAAAGTGAACGTTTTACTATTGCTTGCTCTTATTTTATTTATTCTTATGAGTATTGTGGGCGGAAAAAAAGGGGTTAGATCTTTCCTTGCTTTGTTCTTGAATTTTGGCGTTATTTTTCTAACCATTCTCTTTATGCTGTCTATAAAAAATACGATTATTGTTACGTTAATCGCTTGTACAATCATTAGCTGCATTAATTTATTTTATATTAATAAATTCAATCATAAAACGATTGCTGCGTTTGTTTCAACGATTATTACCTTAGCCGTTTTAGTACTCTTTATTTTTATCATTGAACATCATGCCATGATTCAAGGGTTTGGAGAAGAACAAGAAGAAGAAATTAACGCTTTTTCACTTTACGTTGGAATTGACTTTGCTAAAATAGCCATTTGTACAATTATTATGGGAGCCATAGGAGCGATCATTGATATTTCGCTATCTATTTCATCTTCTATGAATGAATTATTTGTTCATGATCCGTCCGTAACTAAAAAAATCTCTTCAATTCAGGACTGAAAATCGGAAGAGATATTTTAGGCACCACAACCAATACACTGTATTTTGCATTTGTAGGGGGATATTTAACTTTAATTATATGGTTTAAGAGATTGTCGTATTCGTTTGGAGATATTATCAATTCAAAAACCTTTTGTGCAGAAGTCATTTCTATCTTAAGCGGAGGCATTGGTGTAGCCATTATTATTCCAATTACTTCGTGGATTAGTGCCTCTATTTTCTTACAAAAAAGAGAAAAGCGAACCATATGTACAAATAAAAAATAGAAAAATTATAAGAAAATGCCCATCCAACTGGTAGTCAGTAATATTTGGATGGGCATTCACAATATTTGTGGAATGTTGAAAAAAACTTGATGGAGGCTGGAAGTTATAGTTGAACGAAGGATTATTCTCTATTTTTCTCACTGATAGATAATACGAAAAGGCCAGGAAGCAGAATTTACAGGAGAAGCAGCTTTTACAAGGACGGTCTCACCGTTTGCAGGAAGCAGATTTTTAAACACATAAATTCTACGTTCAGCTCTTGGAGATCCAGGTCCTCGAGAAGTTTTTTGGTGTATAATATTTCGTTCATTTTTTGGATCGAGTATCCAATGTGCATACCAAATCTGCCGTAAAAATTGCCTATTTGTACTTTGCGGACGTTCATCAAATATACAGTGATTCACTTGGCCTGTCCAATATAGATATCGCCCATTTCCTATATGCCATTCATCTCCTATCCGATATCTGATTCCTACACATTCACCAGGATAGATAACATCAGGGATATTATAATGATTCTCTCTTTGACAGCTAGGGTCACTATATTGCGTATAAGGCGTGACTTCTACCTTTTCCAATTGATTTCTTCTAAAATACAAATATTGCTGCGTGACTTGCCCTGTCGTTTTGTTTACGGCTCGGTGACTCAGAAGAATATCATTATAGGTCTGTAACTTTGTGTTATCGATGATTCTTGTAACCGTTAAGGTGCCAGCATTTGAGCTTATGACGCCGCCTACTAATCTTCCATTATGAACACAATACCCGTTTTTGCATGATGCACCGGCATTAGCTCGATATAGAACTCCTACGCATGTCCCACTATTAATTAAAGTCAATTATATTCACCTCGCATTCCAACTTGTTTTATAGAAATAGCTTTCGAAAGTGCTCTTCGTTTGAAGTGATTTCTATAGATCATCCGGGCCGTATCGATAGGAAGGCTGTGTTTGAATAAAGTAGCCATTTCGCACTTGAGCCACCCAGTTTTGAAATATTTCTTTCCATTCAACACGGTTAAAAAACTCATCAAGCGGCTTTGCAGAATCCCATTCAATAATAAAGAAAGGAACTACTGATGGATTCCAGACGCCTATACTATTGACACCTGATTCTTTGATAAGAAGTAAAGGCAGGCCTCGTTGGTAACCCATGCTTGGCTCTATTTGTAAAAAAGGGGCACCTTCCCATGATGGTGGCGGAGGTGTACCGCCGGGAATATTCGTCATGGTATAATTGGCGAAGACTTGCTGCATATTCACCGCGATCAACTCATAGCTAGAGAGTATCATTCGGCGAACGCTTGTGATCGTTTTATTAGGATATTGCTCTGTATCAGGCAGTGTACGAGGGAAAAGAAGAGCACGTTCAATTTCATCAATTAAACGATTAAGAAATTTTGTTTGGGTAGCATTAAGCATAGAAGGGTGGCTGAGGAATACAGGGATTTTAAAAGCTCTGTCGGCTGTGTTTTTCAAAGGGATTTTAGGGGAAGCAGAGGGAGATACTTTATTGTCTCTAAGAGAGTAAGGCTTGTCTACATAATATTTACCATCTTGCGGGTTATAATAGGAATAATGTTTTTTTATCATCATCCTTGCTTATTTTTCTTTATATTTTATGCTAATAGACAAAATAAGTATGTATGTTTGTCCAAGGACATTAGGAGCGTTTTTACGAGAAAATATACTTATAGTATTGTGTGCTAGATTTGGTTTAGATTAGTAGGAAAAAATAAATTCTTTAAATCCTTAGACAACTACTAAATCACTTTTAGTTTACTAAAAAATTGTAAAACATTTAGAAATCAATTATAGTAATGAGCATTAATACATAAGCACATTATTATCTATCAACTGAAAGGGAGTAGGAGGTATTCATTAATGAGCACAAAACCTATAGATAGTATTGAAAAGGCAGCCCAAATCTTAAAATTATTGGGAGATAAAACAAGGCTTTCGATGGTGAAATTAATAGAGAACAATGAATGCTGTGTGTGTGAGTTCGTAGATATCTATCAAGCTAGCCAACCGTCAATTAGTCAGCATTTACGAAAATTAAGAGATGCTGAACTTGTGAAGGAAAGAAGAAAAGGGCAATGGGTTTTTTATTCTCTTAATAAAGAAAGCCAGTACTATGAGTTTGTTCTGGGCGTACTTAAATCTGTACCAAGTCAGGATGAACGTTTAAAAGAGCTGGAAAAACAAGGACTGCGTATTAGTTGTTGTGAATAATTGGAGGTTTAAAAAGTGGCATCAGTTGTACTAGCATCATTGATTTTTTTAGTAACATTAATTTTTGTCATTTGGCAGCCGAAGAATTTATCAATCGGCTGGTCGGCTTGCGGGGGGGCTATGCTTGCTTTACTGGCAGGCGTTGTTGATTTTCAAGACGTTCTTGAGGTAACCAGCATTGTGTGGAATGCGACTCTTACGTTTATTGCTATTATTATTATTTCTTTAATTTTAGATGAAATTGGTTTCTTTGAATGGGCAGCGCTTCATATGGCTAGAGCTGCAGGAGGGAACGGCGTGCGTATGTTTGTTTACGTGTCTCTTCTTGGAGCCGTTGTAGCAGCGCTATTTGCTAATGACGGAGCAGCGTTGATTTTAACACCCATTGTACTAGCCATGGTTCGGGCATTAAAGTTCGACGATAAAATGGTTTTTCCGTTTATTATCGCAAGTGGATTTATTGCAGATACAACGTCGCTGCCCCTAGTTGTTAGTAACTTAGTAAATATCGTATCAGCCGACTTCTTTGGTATTAGCTTTTCTGAATTTGCATCACGCATGATTGTTCCAGATTTGGTTTCTCTGTTTGCAAGTATTATGGTCTTATATCTGTATTTCCGCAAAAGAATTCCTAAGAAGTACAATGTAGCAGATTTGCAGAAGCCAGTGGATGCCATCAAAGATGAAAAGATGTTTCGGTTATCTGGAATTGTCTTGGTTTTGTTAGTGCTAGGCTATTTAATTGGAGAATTCTTTAGCGTCCCTGTTTCGATTATTGCAGGTATTATTGCTATTCTGTTTTTGATGATGGCCAAAAAAAGCCAAGCGGTTCATACAAAAAAAGTGTTACAGGGAGCTCCATGGGCGATTGTCTTTTTCTCTATCGGCATGTATGTTGTTGTATACGGCTTGCGTAATGCTGGTTTAACAGAAATTCTGGCTGACGTGATCCGAGCAACGGCTGGTCATGGACTGTTTGCAGCAACAATTGGTATGGGATTCACTGCGGCTATTCTTTCATCGATTATGAACAATATGCCAACCGTTATGATTGATGCACTAGCAATCGATGCAACACACGTAGCTGGAACAATCAAGGAAGCATTGATTTATGCAAACGTCATTGGATCGGATTTAGGTCCGAAAATTACCCCGATTGGGTCTTTAGCGACGCTTTTATGGCTTCATGTTCTTTCAACAAAAGGCGTGAAGATTTCATGGGGAACGTATCTTAAAACAGGTATTATCTTAACGATTCCGACATTGTTTATTACGCTTATTGGTTTGTATATTTGGTTATTGATTATTTCATAGCACGTCCTAAAGGAGATTTGTTTTAGTCGATATGATAATGGCTGTTGCCAGAAAAATTCAGATGTGTATCGAAGCTGTAGAAAATGATCTACAGCTTTTTTATTGAAAAGGTATAACGGATAGCGACACGTTTTTAAAATGAGATAGGTATCCCTCATCTAAACTACTTTTCTCCTCATTCATACTCCAACAGCTCTTTCTATGATAAAATAATAAAAGTGAATAAGTTTTACATGGAAATTTGAAATGTAAGGTGATTAGATACATGAAGTTAATTATTGCAGAAAAGCCGGATCAAGGATCGACGCTAGCTTCACAGTTTAAGCCGAAGCGTCACGAGGGCTATTTAGAGATTCCACCGAATGAAGTGTTTACAGACGGAGCATATGTAACGTGGGCAGTCGGGCATTTATGTCAGCTTGTGAGTCCGGAAGATTATAAGCCGGAGTGGAAAAAGTGGTCAATTGACACGCTGCCGATGATTCCAGACCGTTTTCAATATGAAGTGACGCGCTCAAAAGCGAAGCAGTTTCAAGTGGTAAAAAAGCTGCTTAAAAAGCCCACGGTCACAGAAATTATACATGCGGGAGATTCAGACTTATCTCTATAAATATAGATGCACATAATTAATATTTTTATCCAATCTCTTGAAAAATAAAAGGTTATCTACTGTTTTCTTCATGTACATAATTGTTAGAGGCGTACATTATTCATCAGATTCCAATATAAATTTAAAATTTAGCAGAAGAGAGTGTAAGCCTCCAATCCATAATAAAATTAAATTCGCTTCCATAAAAGGTTTAATAAATTTAAAAAATGGAAACAAAAAAATATAATTTTAAGTATTTTTTGATTACTTATAAATGAAAGTTTGAGCTTTGCACAGTATTTAATTGTAATCTCTCAGAACCGGAAGATATAGCTGTTGCTATTAAAAGAGCAGATCTAAGTTATCATATCCTGTTAATTGTTCGTGGAGGCGATAAAGGCTTTGAGGAATTTAATGATATACGGATTATCGAAGCGATACAGGATCATGAAAGGTATGTAGTAACCGATTTAGAGCACACTGAGGACGAAACAATTTCAGATACTGTTTCTTGCTATTATGCTAATGTTACAGCTGATACAGCACCGCATATTAAAACGAAATGTATTCAGAAAAGAGAGAAGGAAAAAAGCGTAATAGAAACAACGTCTGTTTCAGACAACTTCTGTGTTTGTAGCCACCATTTTACACCAGATTCCAGAGGGCATGGCAATCATGACTGTTCTTTCTGTAGCAAAAGTACCTCAATTATTCTTTTTACTAATTGTAGCCTTCTTATCTCTATCCTTAGGTGGTAGTTTATTAATTGGAGAAAGCGTACAAGCTTCCTCACTTAAATTACAAGCTTTATCGACTGGGGGAGCAATCGGTACATTGTCCTTCGTTAGCTTTCATGAAGTAATAGGCAAGGCTATAACTCATTTTAGACGTCTACATGTATGGATGCTTATAGGTTTAGGAGTATTAATTATTTACTTTTATCAGTATTCCCTTTCACTGTTTCACGGTCATTAAAGGGATTTTGTTATGAGTTGTTTTAAAAAGGACAAGAATGATGGATATACCTTGTAGGTTGAACTTTTCCTTACTATTATAGAGTTAGTTACTAATATAATAGTAGGAAAGGGTGTCTTAATTGCATAAAAAGTCTTTAGTTGTATTAATCATGTTAATAGTAAGCATAGTTTCTACAGCTTGTTCAAGTTCAAGTGAAGAAACGGCTAGTAAGGAAAAAACAAATGCTATAGAGAAAGAGCATCAACAACATTCCGAACACGTTAGTGGTGACATTAGGGAAGAAACAGCAAGTAATGAGGTTTTACCTAAATTTTTGAAGGATAAACCAGAAGAGATGCAAACCATTTATGCAAATGCTGCTCAAAATAAAGAGCTACTAGAGAATATTCCATGCTACTGTGGCTGTGGGGAATCGGCAGGACATAAAAATAACTATGATTGCTTCATACTTGAGAATAAAAAAGATGGAAAGGTAGTATGGGATGACCATGGAACAAAATGTGGGGTTTGTCTTGAGATTGCAGCGCAGTCAGTTTCTGATTTAGAATCCGGCAAATCAATTAAACAAATTCGTCAATCGATTGATGAAAAATATAAAAGTGGATATGCAAAACCGACACCTACTCCTGAAATTTAAGTTCGAGTTCCTCTATAATAAACAATATTATGATTTATCATAAAAGAATCCCCAGACAATATTGCTGCCTGGGGATTCTTTTATTCGGGTTTGTTATTTGCATTTGAATCTGGTATGAAAGAAGATTTATAGCCCTTATATTTTACTTCTGTGACCATTCCGGCAGAAGCGTGATGTAAATCATGACAGTGAAACATCCAGTTTCCAGGATTGTCAGCCTTGAATGCTACAACATATTCTTCACCTGGTTTAACATTAAGCGTATCTTTCATCAGTGGTGAACCTTCTATTGGCTTTCCGTTTTTACTCAACACTTGAAAGAAATGTCCATGTAAATGCATTGGATGATCAGCTGATTTAGATGTGTTTTTCAACGTTACTTTAACTAAATCGCCTTCGTTTACATCTAGTGGTTCAGTATTAGGATAGGTTCTATTATTAATGGTATAAACCATGCTATTGTCTTTCATCGCTGTACCAAGATTCATTGTATAATCAACGTCATATTTGCTATCAAGAGAAAAATCACCTTTTGCTGTTTTGCCGTATTTGGTGATATCAATGTTTGGTAAAGACTCTTTTGGATTTTGCTTATCGTTTGTCTTCTCTGAATTATTATAAACAATTTTAGCAACCATATTTTTAGCAGCATCAGTATCATCATGAGATTCAATATACGATGTTCGAGGGTTGTTAGCTTTAAATACTAAATCATATCGCTCACCTGGAGCAACTGTCACCGTTTGATCTTTTATAATAGCAGGGTCATTAATTGGTTGCCCGTCTGTTGAGACAATTTTAAAGTCATATCCATGCACATGTATCTTATGAGAGATATATCCTGCATTTACTAAACGAAGTTTCACAGTGTCTCCCTCTGTAACTTTTAGGGTTTCCATATTTTTTGCACTTTTTCCATTAATGGTATAAAGATCGTACATGCTCATGTCATCTTCCATGTTCATGTTCATCCCATCCATGCTTTCAGTTGAGTCATCTGTACCTTTGGTATCTTTCTCACTTGTCATGGAACTATGATCCATACCTTCCATACTGCTCACACCTGATGAAATCCATTCATCTAATACAAGTGTGTAATCTTTATCCACTTTTTCTTCATCTTTTCCTTCTACAATCAACGTCCCGTATAAGCCTTTATCTATCTGGTTTACACTATCTTGATGAGAGTGGTACCAATATATTCCCGGAATAAAAGCTGTAAATTCATAAGTGAATGTTTTACCAGGCTGTACAGCGTTCATGGTGACCCCTGGAATACCATCTTGACTGTTTGGTACAGGAAGCCCATGCCAGTGGATGGTTACAGGTTCAGATAATTCATTTTTTAAGTTAACTTTAACTTTATCACCTTGTTTAACCCGAATTTGAGATCCAGGTACGGAGCCATCGTATGTCCAAACAGGTAGTTTCGTTCCATTACCAAAATCATGTGTAGCTTCTTTAGCTGTTAGTGTAAATTCCTTTCCTGTCTTTATCTGTGTTGCTTGAGTAGAAGGAAGTTTTTCTTTCTTACTCTCTTCTCCCTTGCCCGTATTCATATTGGACATATCGTGATTGCTCATGTCTTCTTCATTCATATTAGACATGTCATGCTCTTTCATGCTGCCTTCACTATTAGAACACGCCACTCCAATTACAACTAATACCGAAAACATTAAAGTCAGCCATATTTTTTTCACTACGGCACCTCCATAATAACTTAATATGTCTATAATGTAATTTATAATTGTGCAGAATGTTTGCAGATATTGTAAATAATTAATGGCTTACGAAATTTGTCTAAAGATAATTTTGAAGTAATAACCAATCTGCACACTTTCTTCACATATTTTCTCTAAAATTTATTGAAGGCTAAGTTAAAGGACGTGAAAACATGAATAGACTCTCAATAAAACTTGGCTTATTGTTTCTAGTCTTTATTCTATTGATTGAGGTTGGGTTATTTTTTTATCTATATACTGGGCTGGCTGGCACGAGAATTTCAGAGGAATTAGAAAGTTTAAGACTACGAGGGAACAGCCATCGTGAAGTATTAGAAAAACACCATGATTCTGCTACCCTAAGCCATGTCGCTTTGATGGAATCAGAAGCAGAGACAGATGTAATTATTACAGATGAAGATGGAAAAATCATACGGACTTCTACTCCTTTAGTAAAAGGAGCTAGAGAAGCCGTAGAACAATGGCAAGGCTATTCGCTTAGGTATAAAGGGGAAATTATGCAAGGAAATTGGAAAAACAAACCCTATATTGCAACTGCCTCTCCGATTAGACTAAATAAAAAAAATGTCGGAACTGTGTACATGTTCGAAAATACTAAAGATATACAGGACATGATAGCTAGGCTTCAACATCATTTTTATATAGTCGGAGTTATTTCAGTGTTATTTTCAATTATCACTGTTTTTGCGTTGTCTAAATTTATAACACTTCCTCTTATAAGAATGAAACAGGCAACCCAAAAGCTTAGTCAAGGAGATTTTTCTGTTAAGCTGGGTGCACATTCAAGGGATGAATTGGGCCAGTTAGGAACATCCATTCAAACCCTTGCTAATGAACTACATCGTTTAAAGGAAGAACGTAACGAATTTTTAAGTAGCATATCACATGAACTACAAACCCCCCTTATGTACTTAAAAGGGTATGCCGATGTAGCCAAACGCCAATCAAACAGTGAAGTGGAAAGAAATAAATACCTTAATATCATTGAAGAGGAAGCACAAAGGTTATCTCAACTAGTTAAAGATCTATTTCAACTTGCTCAACTTGATCAACATACATTTTTAATTCAAAAACAGAATGTAAAATTATACTCCTATTTACATCATATAATTCAGCATTTTGATTTGGCCTTAAAAGAAAAGGATATTCAACTGCATTTAAATTGCCCACAAGAAATTGAGGTAAATATTGACCCTGAAAGATTCCAGCAAGTTGTTGTTAACTTGTTAGATAATGCATTGAAGTATTCTGACAATGGAACCGAAATTTTAGTAATAGTGCGAGAACTACCTAAGAAAGTTACGATTACCTTTAAAGATCAAGGGATAGGAATTCCTTCGGCCGATCTTCCTTATGTCTTTGATAAATTGTATAGAGTAGAAAAATCACGCTCAAGGAAAAGTGGAGGTTATGGTTTAGGATTATCTATTGTAAAAGAAATTGTGGAAGCTCATGGAGGCGCAGTCACATTAGAAAGTGGAGTAGGAAAAGGCACTATGGTTGAAATTTTGTTAAGAGAGGATGTTTAGAATGCCAACTATTTTGTTAGTTGATGACGAATCAAGGATGTTAGATTTACTTGAACTTTATCTTACTCCAAATGGTTTTACATGTATTAAATTTGATTCTGGAATTGAAGCATTAAACTATCTAGAAGAAGGAAATGAAGCTGACTTAATGCTGTTAGATATTATGATGCCCGATAAAGATGGATGGGAGATATGCCAGGAAGTTAGAAGTAGTTCCAAAATTCCAGTAATAATGCTAACCGCACGTAATCAAACCGTTGATATAATAAAGGGTTTAAATACAGGAGCTGATGATTATATCGTTAAACCTTTTAGTGAAGGAGAACTAATCGCTCGTCTTAGAGCAGTATTAAGGAGAGTTTCAACAGAAAGTGAAGAAATTAACTATAAAGGGTTGTTATGGAGTCGAGAAAATCACTTTTTAAAATATGAAAATCAAGAAATACAAGTGACTCCAAAGGAGTTTAAATTAGTAGGATTACTTTTACAATACCCAAATAGAGTGTTTAGTCGTGAAGATTTATTAACTTCAGTATGGGGATACGATGCTGAAACTGAAGGAAGAACAATCGATTCACATGTACGAAATGTAAGGGATAAACTACGTAAAGCAAACTTTCCTGTAGATGACCATCTTCAAACTGTGTGGGGATTAGGCTATAAATGGGTAGACAGCAATTAGAGCAAGTTGTTGTTGAGTGGTTATCTACAAATGAACTTACAGCAATATTAATTAGCCTGTCCCTAAACATTGTTATAAGTGTTTTAGACGTTATACCTAGCGTGTTTCTAACAGCTGCAAACTTGAAAATATTTGGTTTTTGGTTAAGAAACAAAACGCAGAATCACCATAAACTAGATAAACTCTTATTAACTACAGGGAAAGAAGCTTTTTATTTAGTCATAAGTCTGCGCTTATTACCTTATATACCTTCCGGATTGGTTACATTCCTTTCAGCTGTTGGAAATATGAGCTTTTTAATATTCTTCTTAGCCAGTACATTGGGGAAGGTCCCTGCCATAGTCTTAGAATCCTATTCAACATATCAAGTAGTAAACCTAACGTTAGAAGGAAAAGTAATTTTAGCAGCATTAGCACTAATTTTAATTTTCTATGTTGTAAGGTGTAAAAAATCAACTAGATAAATTATTATTGCTCCTTAGATTAACAGAACAATCCTAATGTACTGGAGGATGTTCATGAAAAACAGTAGGAAAAGAAGAGCATTAGATCGACCAGATCGGTACACAAAGCGATCAGTAGCTGCTTTTATTACAATTTGTTTATTTCTAATAGCAATATTAATTTTAAACCCATGAAGTACCTGGCTTTAAAACGTTTGATACAAAGATAATAGTCGCGGGTGAAGGAACAAACTACAGTAACCTTCCCGTCGAATCTTCTCCTCCTATGGATGTATTATTAAAAGAGAGAGAATTATCTAAAGAAGATCTACAAGAAATAGAAAAAACGGACAAAAGTACTGATTATAAACACAAAGAGCCTTTAAAGACTACAGAAGGTAAGAAAGTAGCCTTCATTTATCATACACATAGCCGCGAATCTTTTTTGCCTTATTTAAAAGGAGAAGACAACCCAGATAATGCTCATGACTCTAAAGTGAATATTATGTTGGTAGGCAAAAAATTAGGTGAACAGTTAGAACAAAAGGGGATTGGAACGGAAGTAAATACAACAGATGTTGTAAAAGAATTAGAATCAAAAGGGTTGGATTATCGTAGCTCATATAAAATGACTCGAGAAATTTTACAAACATCCACTAATCAAAACAGAAATTTAACTTTCTTTTTTGACTTACATCGGGATTCGCAAAGAAGATCAATAACAACAAAAGAAATTAACGGTAAAAACTATGCGAGATTATTTTTTATTATTGGCACGGAATACAAGAACTATGAAAAAAACCTACAGTTTGCTAAAGGATTAAATACTCTTTTAGAGAAGAATTATCCTGGGATATCCAGAGGTATATTTGAAAAAAATAAAACTCAAGGAAATGGCGTATATAATCAGGATTTATCGACCCACTCCATTATTATAGAAGTTGGTGGAGTTGATAATACCATGGAAGAAATGTATCGGACAACAGATGCTTTAGCAGAAGTAATAGCAGATTATTACTGGCAAGCAGAAGCTGTTACGAATCAATAATATAGATATTTTTTATAATAATATTACGCCCTACCCTGGAAATCTTTTACCTCACTTTCAGGGTATTTTTAAATTTTTTTAAAAAAAGGGCGTTTACCCCTTCACATAGGGTAGGGGGGTACTGTATAATATAATTAAGAAGGAGTTGATTGAATGGATGAATTAGAGAAAATTACTGACAATGATAGTTGTTGCTCTATAAATAGTGAACGTAAAAGTCATCACTCACCAGAAGTTAAGAAAAACCTAGCAAGTAGACTAAATCGTATCGAGGGACAGATCCGAGGTATCAAAGGATTGATTGAGAAAGATACTTATTGTGATGATGTAATTACTCAAATTGCAGCCGTACAATCTGCTTTAAATGGTGTAAGTAAGATATTACTTGAAGGACACCTTAAACACTGTATAGTCGAGCGCGTTCAAGAGGGCGATCAAGAAGTAATAGATGAACTATTAACTACAATTAAACGATTAATGAAATAAAAGAGGAGATGTTAATAATGGAAAAAGTAACATTATCAGTAAAAGGAATGTCTTGTGGTCATTGTGTGAAATCTGTTGAAGGTAGTGTTGGTGAACTTAATGGTGTCCAACACGTAGAAGTAAATTTAAGCGAAGCAAAGGTAACTGTTGAATTTGATCAAAACAAAGTATCTTTAAAGTCAATTAAAGAAGCGATTGATGACCAAGGTTATGAAGTAGCCTAAATTAAAATAGCGTGCGAATTTTTACGCACGCTTCCTTTAGGTATCGAATATACCTAGTAGGGGTATAATAGGAGGTTATAAAATGAGCGAACAGCAAAAAGAAACCACTTTACAAATTAGTGGCATGACCTGCGCAGCTTGTGCAAATCGTATCGAAAAAGGATTAAAAAAATTGAAGGTGTTCAAGATGCTAACGTAAATTTTGCGTTAGAAAGATCAACTATAATATACGATCCATCAAAAGCAACTACTCAAGATTTTGAGCAAAGAATTCAAAAGTTGGGTTATGACGTTGTAAATGAAAAAGATGAATTTAGTATTACAGGTATGACTTGTGCAGTTTGTGCAAACCGAATTGAAAAAGGATTAAATAAATTAGAGGGAGTCTCAAAAGCAACAGTTAACTTTGCCCTAGAGACAGCTACTGTAGAATATACCCCCTCCCAGGTAAGTACAATAGACATGATTCAGCGAGTAGAGAAGCTTGGATATGGTGCTACATTAAAGTCAGAAGAAAAAGAAGAGGGTTTGAATCATCGAGAAAAGGAAATTGCAAAGCAAAAAGGGAAGTTTTGGTTTTCACTTATTCTAAGTTTCCCTTTGTTATGGGCAATGGTTAGTCACTTTTCGTTTACTTCGTTTATTCCATTGCCAACCATGTTAATGAACCCTTGGGTTCAATTAGCTCTAGCAACACCAGTGCAGTTTATTGTAGGTAAACAATTTTATGTGGGGGCTTTCAAAGCGCTTCGTAATAAAAGTGCCAATATGGATGTTCTCGTCGCCTTAGGAACGAGTGCAGCGTATTTCTATAGTTTATATGTTTCAATCAAATCAATAGGTTCAAACGCTCCAATGATTGAACTTTATTATGAAACAAGTGCCGTATTACTCACGCTTATTATATTAGGTAAGTTATTTGAAGCAAGTGCTAAGGGCCGTTCTTCTGAGGCCATCAAAAAACTTATGGGCCTACAGGCGAAAACGGCAACTGTTTTACGAGATGGTGAAGAAGTTGAAATTCCTATTGAAGAAGTACAATCAGGAGATATCGTGTATGTAAAACCGGGTGAAAAGGTACCGGTAGATGGAGAAATTGTAGAAGGTCAATCTGCTTTAGACGAATCCATGTTGACAGGAGAAAGTGTTCCAGTAGACAAAACGGTTGGAGATACAGTTATTGGAGCAACCATTAATAAAAATGGATTTTTAAAAGTGAAAGCTACAAAGGTCGGAAGAGATACAGCTTTAGCGCAAATTATTAAAGTAGTGGAAGAAGCTCAGGGTTCAAAAGCACCTATTCAACGATTAGCTGACCAAATTTCCGGCATATTTGTTCCAATTGTAGTTGGTATTGCAATTGTAACCTTTTTAATTTGGTATATCTGGGTTCAACCAGGTGATTTTGCTTCAGCACTAGAAAAATTAATCGCAGTATTAGTAATTGCTTGTCCATGTGCATTAGGGTTAGCAACTCCAACTTCTATTATGGCAGGATCAGGTCGTGCAGCAGAGTTTGGTATCTTGTTTAAAGGTGGAGAACACTTAGAAACTACTCATAGAATTAATACCATTATCTTAGATAAAACAGGTACAGTCACAAACGGTACCCCTGAATTGACCGATGTATTTGTAGCAGATGGATTTGAAGAACAGGAATTTTTAGAGTTAGTAGGTTCAGCTGAAAGACAGTCTGAGCACCCTCTTGCTCAAGCAATTGTTGAAGGAATAAAGGCGAAAGGAATTGAACTCGTTAATCCTTCAGCATTTGAAGCTATTCCCGGTTTTGGAATCAAAGCTGTCGTAAATGAGAAAGAGTTATTAGTTGGGACACGTAAACTAATGAACCAGAATAATATCCAAATTAATCATGATTTAGAAAACATGATTGAGTTAGAACGTAAAGGAAAAACAGCTATGTTGGTTTCTATTAATGGTCAATATGCAGGATTAATTGCTGTAGCCGATACCATCAAAGAAACTTCAAAAGAAGCTGTGATTCGATTAAAAGAGATGGGCTTAGAAGTGATTATGATTACAGGAGATAATAAGCAAACGGCCCAAGCAATTGCTCAACAAGTAGGTATTGAACATGTAATCGCTGAAGTATTGCCTGAAGGCAAAGCAGAAGAAGTGAAAAAACTCCAACAACAAGGTAAAAAAGTAGCAATGGTTGGAGATGGAATCAATGATGCCCCTGCTTTAGCTTTAGCAGATATAGGGATGGCTATTGGCACAGGTACAGATGTAGCAATGGAAGCTTCTGATATTACGCTAATGCGTGGAGATTTAAATAGCATTGCTGATGCGATCTTTATGAGTAAAAAGACAATCCAAAACATTAAGCAAAATTTATTTTGGGCATTTGGTTATAACACATTAGGTATACCGATTGCTGCGATTGGTTTATTAGCTCCTTGGTTAGCAGGCGCAGCAATGGCTTTTAGTTCTGTTTCTGTCGTTCTGAATGCACTAAGATTACAAAGAGTGAAATTATAAAGACCTGCGGTATTATGTCAATTGAAAAATAAAAGAATCTAAAGTTATCAAAGGGCATTTTACTTAAAAAAAGCATCACGAAACTAGACCAGTAACTAATGTAATTTACTGGAAATAATTTGAAAGGTAGCGATGACAAGTTTTATGTCATATTTTCACGCACCTTTCTGGCGTAAAGAGTTGGTGACTGCGTAGTAGCGCATCCACCAATCGCACAAATTTTCTTGCGGTTAGAACGAGTGCACGTTTGTGTTGATGTTTTGGTACTTCATTATATTTTTTTATGTAATATTCTTGATAGTCTGATACATGCCTTCTTACTGAGTTGGCGGCTTCAACTAAGTAATAACGCAAGTAGTGATTACCAGTGCGAGATAATGAAGTATCTTCAGCTGTGAAACGACCAGATTGATGTTTCCTCCAGTATATTCCGGCGTATTTAGCGATTTTGGTTTCATCTTCAAATCTTTCGATTTGACCAATTTCAGCGATGATACCGGCAGCGAATACAGGACCCACTCCAGGAATGGATTCAAGTGTTTGTGTTAATCCAGCCATAATTTTCTTAATAGACTTTTCTAATTCCTTGATTTGCTGTTGAAACGTACGAATAACTGTGATTGATGTACCTAAAATGACATCTATGGAATCTTCGACTACCTTATCCAAACGATAAGAAGCTTTTACAGCTCTTTGAATGGACGATGCTATACATCTTGGATCACCAAAGCGATTTTTGCCTTTTTCCTGTAGGAACTCAGCGAGTTCTTCTAAAGGCATATTGGCGAGTTCCTCTAAACTGAATTTCTCGAGAAATAGTTCCATCATAGCGTTGCCAAATACAGAAGAATCTACTTCTTGTGAAAATGTATTACATTTAAAACTTAGATATTGAAGAAAGTGCTGCTTTTCTTTTGTTAACATCTTTACGAGTTGATAGCGAGTTCTTGTTAATTGCTGCAGCGCCACGTATTGGCTCTCTTTCACGATTGACATTTGATTACGTCCAAATCGTAAATAATCGGCAATGACAAAGGCATCAAGCTCATCTGTTTTATCCATATCAGAATAGCTTTTCTTAAAGTTTGCGATTTGCTTAGGGTTTAGGAGAAATACCTTTGCTCCAAAGCGCTGTAAGTCTGTATCGTGATGAAGAAACATAGAAGGATGAAAGCTGTAAACAGATGTTGATTCTAGGCCTATTTTAAGCATTTCTACCTCTTTACCAGTGACACACTGTAATAATTTTTCTTTTAGTGTGGTAGCTCCTGGTAAGTCATTACTGACCGAAAAAGCATCTATTTTGTCTCCTTCTTCATTCAAAAAGCAAACTTTCATATCAAACGAACTTACATCTAGACCAACAAATAATCTCACGTAAGAGACCTCCTTTCGATTTAGAATCATTTTCTTGGACGTCTCGAGATATCTCTAGTGTGTACGCCGACCAACAACCTCGTGTATAAGAGCTTATCCTGAATCGAAAGCCGCCCTAGAGCCACTATCATCTAGGTTCGAGGGTCAGGTTGCTCAGCCTGCGAGTAGGATGTCCCGCGCGTTCACTGAGAAACACTCTTTATAATGTGGTAGATCCACAGGGGCGAGAAGAATTGTCCCAAATGATCCTAAGATCATTATCTAGAAATATCTTGAGACGTCCAAGCGTTTTATTTAAATGGCTCTCATTGTAGAGAAAGTCTAAGCTTGAAATAGAGCTTAAATATAATATACGAGGGGTGTAATCAAATGAAAAAATGGATTATTTCAGCCATCCTATACCTTCTTGTTGTCATAGCTGCTTATAATATTTGGGCGAGTTTCAATAAGGAACCAATGGGTGAACATCAAAATCATCAATCGATTTCTCACCCGATACAGATTGAAAAAAAAGATGACGTCAGGGTGTGATGGAATGAACATGCAAGGAGTACAGAAACATGTGCTAATCTGTAATGGGAAAAGTTGTATCAAGAATGGTGGAGAACAAGTTGCAGACGCAATTCGTGACGAGATAAAAAAAAGTGGTTGTACTAAGTCCATTCATACTACTAAAACGTTATGTAACGGTCAGTGTAAAAATGGAGCTATTACAATTTTGTATCCAGATGGTATCTGGTATAAAGAAATGGATGAAGAGTCTGGAAGAAAGCTCATTCAAGAGATAAATAATCCTCTTCCTCTAGAGGAAAAGCTCCTTTTAGATTATAAAGACAACCAATTTATTGAAAAGAAAACAGAATAGCAAAAGGAGTTTAGCTTTTCTCTAGCTAAACTCTTTTTTTATTTACATCTTAGAAAAGGAAAAGTCATTAATTTTATTATAAATTTCATAAAAACTGCACAAAAACTGCACAAAATTTATTTATGCTAAAGAAACAATGTGAAAAATGAGCTTTTTATAAAAATCGGCTCATTATATTTGATATAGATTAATGAATGTAGGGGGATGTAAGAAAAGATAAATTAGTTATTAAAAGATCTATATATTTTTCTTTTAGTCTTACATCTGCCAATGTATATCTTTATTTTATTAAAGAGCAAATTCTGTTGCTCAGAAAGAGGGATCACAATGAAAAAGCAACTTTTTATTCTTGGTGTAGCTACAATTATAGGACTAAGTGGGTGTGGAAATAATTCCAATGGTAGTGATTCAGATTCTAAGAAGGAATCACATCAATCTGAAATGGACCATTCCAACATGAATAAGTCAGAAATGGATCACTCAGAAATGAATCATTCTACTTCAGGTGAAGTTCCTGAAGGATTACAAGAAGCTAAGGACCCAAAATATAAAGTAGGAAGCCAAGCAGTTATTAAAGCAGACCATATGAAAGGTATGAATGGAGCGAAAGCAACAATTGTTGGGGCTTACGATACCACAGTTTATACAGTTTCTTATACACCAACAACTGGTGGAAAAAAAGTCACAAACCATAAATGGGTCATTCATGAGGAAATTAAAGATGCTGATGGTAAAACGTTCAAACAAGGAGATGAAGTTACTCTAGAAGCAGATCACATGGAAGGTATGAAAGGTGCCAAGGCTACTATCGATTCAGCTGAAAAAACTACTGTCTATATGGTCGATTACACACCAACAACTGGTGGAGAAAAAGTAACAAATCACAAGTGGGTTACAGAAAGTGAACTTTCAGCTAAATAAAATATACTCAAAGGTTATTAAATGTAAGATATATCTGGTATAAAAACTGCCCCTAAAAACACGGTTTTTAGGGGCAGTTTTTTGCTCTTTACATCTTTAATTTAAAATAAAAGGGGAAACAACTATCGTTAATTTCCTCTATTCTCTATGCTGCTAATTTTCTACATTCTTCTGCGCATTTTAAACAAGAATCCGCACACTTTTGACAGTGTTCATGATCATGTTTTTTGCACTCATTTCCACATGCTTCACAAATTTGAGCACACACTTGAGCTAATTCAGAAACAAAAGGGGTTCCTCTTCCTAAGGCTTGTTCTAAATATGCACAAATATCTGCACATTCACGATCAAGACGAATACAATCCACCATCATATTAACATTCTCTTCTTTCAAACATGCATCATAACAATGATTACATGCAGTCATGCATTCATGTAATGTTTTAATAACTGATTGGTAATTTTCATGTGACATATTAAACTTCCTCCTTTAAAATTTCTCTCTTTATTACAATAGACTAATGTTTAATTTATTAAACCATGGTAGGGTATATTGTTTTGTGAAAGCTATCTATGAGGTAATACAATATTTCAAAACCTTTATTTTGAACAATGTACTATTTATATCAAACACAATAAATGAGCCATCCACTTCTTAAAAGCTTCCTTTGGTAAATACACTTGTTAATGAATAAAAAATAGAATTTAGGCAAGTTATCTAGGACGTAGGAAAATGTTAACAATAACTTATAAAACGACTATAGTAACACCCTATCATCCAGCTAGTTTATCCTGTTGTTTTTATTTAATAATAGTTAAATGATACAAACCTTTACATTATAATCACATATTATATAGAAGACTATTGAATAAAGGAGATAACAATGACTATCATACAGAATTTTCCACGAATTTTCCTCGATTCACATGCTAGATGGCATAGGCAACATATGAATATGGGACAATTGCGTTCAGGTGATGGAGTAGAATTTCTTTCATTTCACCGGAATTTTATAAAAGTGGCTTTAGAATGGTATAGTAACGAAGGGTTAAATCCAAGATTCGTAGAACCTTGGCGTTCAATTCCTTCTGCAATAAAACGACATCCTGAATGGACAAGAGAGCTTCAAGATGCTGAAAATCGAATTGTTAGAAACCTGTCATCCTTCAATTCATCTGATGGGCTAGGACGCTTTTTACAAACTTCATCCCTTCATGATGCCATTCATGTAATAGGTAGTGAAGTTTTTAATGAACCTGATTTTGGTCGGATTTCAAGGGCTCCACGAAGTACTCTCTTTTACAATTGGCATGGGCTTATTGATACTTGGTGGAAGCAGTTAGAAAGATTATAAATCTATGGGGAATTTTTATTAAACACCTAAAAAAATAAGATCCGTAGAGTTCTTTAATCTACAGATTTTATTTCTTGTCCCATAAATAAATATATAATATACGTGTTTAAACACACACATAAGTTTAGCCATACTTTGCTTATTGATCGATCTTCTAATTATATAAAAACCTCCTTTCAAAAGAATATTTTTTTGAAAGGGGGTTTTACTTATTTTTGAACCCGAAATATTTGTTAAGTGAACTAACTTACAGTCCTAAAAACAGCAAATACCGCCTTGGATGGGCAAAGATGGAAATCTAATAAAAGAGGACTGAAATCAGTCCTCCTGTATGTGTTTCGCTCACTATTATTCCATTTAAAAAGTTCGTAAAAGTGTGTGATTTTTAGTAGACGTTCGTAATTTAATTTTAAACTTAAATGAACGATGATAATGATAGATTTTCTATCCGAAAGAAAAGTCCGCAAACGTATACTTTTACGGACGAGATATTTAAATCTATTACAAGATGTTAGAGTAATTATTATCGATAACAAAATAAAAACCCTTTCTTTCCAATAATATATATATAGCACATTCATTGTTCTCGGAATCATCGTTTACACATCATCTGTTAAGTAGCGATGGATAGAAAAAAAACACTTTATCTCTTATCAGCTCTTCTTCATTTAATAAATGATGTTTTCTGTTCTCTATAAGTTCCACATCTATATTTGGAAACTTTTCTAGTAAGAAACCAACATTATATCTCCAATCCACCATTGTGTCCTTTTTTCAATGAATTTTCTGGCCTTCTAAATCGATGAGCATTTACTAATTGGTGCAAAAGCATGAATGATTTGCTAGTGTGAAAAAAGGTAAAAGCAGAGAACCTATAGATGCGCATACGTTTAATTTAATGAAAGTAGGTGATTAGATCGTGAAAAATAACATACAAGTATTGCCTATAATTGCTTCTATCGGAATCGGTGCAGCTGCTTATAGTATGATGACAGGGCGTGGTGGACAACTTCAAAATATGGTTCCTCTCTCTGGTATGGGTAGTCAAGATATGAAGAGCCAAAGCTCTCAATCGACAACAAATGGTCAATAACTGAATTTCAGTATTTGTTTCTATCCTTTTACGTAAAATAAAGGATTATACAATATAAAAGGATTTTCTCTCTTATAAAATGAAGGCGAGGAAATCCTTTTAAGTTGCAACCAGGTAAAATTAAATGCAATGTAAAAGATGAACATATGGTCAGAGGTGGTAATTTCATTATTAGAGGTACTGTCTCTACATCTCTAAGAAAAATAGCTCTAAGTACTCTGTATATAGAATTATTTTTTTCAAATACTGCAAGTAAAAACTCTCTCTGTAGGAGTGAAAAAATTGAGAAGAGACAAAAATAGAACACTTCATCTATTTTTACTATTGATTGTCACTGCAGTTTTTATTTGATCATTTATCAAGCTTGCATGGTATTTGATATGGATATTGAAAGTTAGCCCTGCCGTTATCGGATTAATGATTGTCTTTGCAACATACAATAAATTTCGCCTCACTACTCTCTCTTATATCATCTCTACAAGTATTTCATTTGCGATCGCCTCCTTGTACGAAATCATCGAATGGTTATCTTCTAAAATAACAAGGAAAGGAAAAATAACTAAACGCTTTTTAGGTATGCAAGGTGACATGTGTGATGCACAATGTGCCTCTTACCTTAGTTGGTAAAACTCTTGCTTTACTTATCCTTTTAAAGCTACATAACCGTCTCTAAAAGAATTTAATTAAAAAACAGAAAAAACCACTAATTAGTGGTTTTTTCTGTTACGTATAAAACTTTCAAGAGTGAAACCTTACTATCATGAGTAGTTTGCTCAATATACAAAAGTTTATTCCTCCTTGGATTTTCAAGGTATTTCCTGTAATTATTTAAAAAACAATGTAAACCTTAATACATATATTACTATTAGAAGGAGTGAAGAAAGAATGAAGACAAAAAAATATGTCCTGGGACTCTTATCAGCTATTTTATCAGTAGGATTTCTTTTTGGTTGTAATGATAAAAAAGATGAAGCTGAGCCTGATCCAACTGAAGAACCGTCTGAACAAAAATCTCAAAATAATCGTGACAACAATGATCTACGAGACGTGGGATTTCAACCCGACGGTGATGAGAATAATAATGTAGATAATAATAATCAATCACGATTAGAGGTAGCTGATAAAGCTGCAGATCGTATTGCTAAATTAAATGAAGTAGACACTGCGAATGTGATTGTTACAAACCGAAATGCATACGTGGCTGTTGTTTTAAAGAATGAAGCAAACGGAGAAGTAACCGACCCTTTAAAAAAGAAAATTTCAGATCAAGTAAAAGCTACAGATCGAGATATTCGAAATGTGTATGTGTCATCCGATCCTGATTTCGTAAATCGTATGGAAGGGTACGGAAACCGAATTAATGAAGATGCAACAAGAAATGGTCTATTTGAAGACTTTACTGAAACCGTTCGAAGAGTATTCCCTAACAATCGTTAAATAAAAATGATGAGATATAAAAAAGCAATTTTTTATGTTTTAAAAAGAGAGGCCTCCTTATAGATTAAGGAGGTTTCATCTATGCTTCTGTCTCTATTGTAATAAATAACTTGATAGTTATTTTTTTGGTTCCTTTTTGCTGTTATAAAAGCATTGATCATGTAATGGATTCTTCATTAGGAGAGAAGAGTCTGTCTATCTAAAATTGAAGGAGAAAATCAGGATGGATTATAAAATATTCAGGAGAATTAATCAACTGGCTGGTCGCTATTCTGTACTAGATATGCTGATGATATTAGTTTCAAATAAGGTACGTTATCTATTCGCTTTTGTGTTAATGTCGATGTGGTTTCGAGGCGATTCGCAAAGAAAAGTGATCAGATATGCCTTAATATCTGCGGCCTTTACGTTGTTGATTGACATGTTAATTAAATGTTTTTATTTTAAGCCTCGTCCTTTTATAAAGCACCGTGTCGGTATCCTTATTCCTTCAAAGATGAACTCCGCATTCTTAAGTAAACATACGTTGCTTGCAACTGCTGTATCCACTTCTATTTTTCTACATGAACGTGTCATTGGGTCAGTTATGTGGGTAGTATCATTGTTAACAGGATTCTCAAGGATTTGGGTAGGGCATCATTATCCTTCTGATATTATCCGAAGCCTCTTTGTTGGTAGCTTGACAAGTATTATCGTTGAGAAAATTTTTGGTTCTCTAAAAATAATGAACCGAAAGACCCAAAAGTGTTATGCTCTAATACGTAAATGATAAATTCCTAAAGCTATATACAAAAATTCAAGAACCTGGTTTTTTGTTGAGATTTTAATAACTCGTTTACAGAGGAGTAGTGTTAAAATAGTGAAAGTCCTATTCTTTAGGATTATCTCTGGCATATATGGTCATTCTATTGTAGAAAAAACCTTTAGCATAACAGGTTGCGTTTTAGAAAGGAGGAAGGTGGATGGAATCTATATGGCTCGAATACGCTTGGGCATTGTTAATTCTAATCGGCTTAGAAGGCTTATTATCAGCCGACAATGCTCTTGTACTAGCAGTTATAGCCAAACATTTACCCGACAATCAGAAAAAAAGAGCGATTAATTACGGAATTCTTATGGCCTTTATCTTTCGATTTGCAGCTCTTTTTGCCATTTCATTTATCGCACACGTCTGGTGGATACAGGCGGTAGGAGCAGCTTATCTTCTATATTTAGGCTTAAAGCATATCATTAAGGCTCGGTTTGGGAAAACCAATGAGAATATTCATAATGATGATGAAAAGAAGGCTGCTGCAAAAGGGTTCTGGCCTACAGTAGGAAAAATTGCGTTAGCTGATCTCGCATTTGCAATTGATTCGATTTTAGCTGCGGTCGCTCTAGCCCTTGGTCTTCCAGATTCACAGTTTGGTGAAATCGGTGGTATGGATGGAGGACAGTTTGCAGTTGTGGTTCTTGGAGGTATTGCAGGTCTTATTTTAATCAAGTTTGCAGCGACCTGGTTTGTGAAACTTCTTGAAAAGCGTCCTGCATTAGAAACTACGGCTTACGCCATTGTCGCCTGGGTAGGTGTCAAACTTGCTGTTATTACTCTTGCACATAAGGATATAGGTGTTCTAGACCCTCATTTTCCACATAGTACGATCTGGACACTAATCTTCTATGGAGTATTAGTTGGCATAGCTCTATTCGGTTGGTTTGCCCCAAGCAATAAGTCATTAAAGAAACCTTCAGCTTAGAACATAATTAAGAACAATGTACAGACATAGACCAGATTTCTATTAGGCATTATTATGTTTCATCATCTTATGAGAAGCATATATCATCAATTATCTTTTTTACACCAAAAAGAGCTAAAGTGTTAGCATTTAAAAGCATGTTCGCGCTCTATAAAAAAAGTGGATTTTTGTAGTTCATATGTGGCTATAGAGTGCGTTAACCTAAACAGGCTTAATGCACTTTTTTATTGGAATTATTGCACAAAAGAAGAAGGGTAATTAAATTCTATAAACTGAATTAAAGCTTTTTTTGGAGTTAGTATGCACTATAGAAATAAGTTAAGGTTAAAGTTCCATATAAATTTAAAGTAAGGGAGGTCTCTTTAATTTGAAAGTTGCCAATAAAGAAAGCATTCATTACTTAAAATTTTGTATCGTGGGGGGATTAAATACAGCTATTGATTTTTTCGTTTTTTCTTTCTTATCTTATTTAGGCGTATATTATATAATAGCTCAATGCATATCTTATGGGTGCGGTGTACTAAACAGTTATCTTCTAAATAGAACATGGACGTTTCAACAACAGGGGAAAAGAAAGAGGCATGAATTTCTCAAGTTTACTTTGCTGAATGCTTTTACTTTAATTGTTACATCTTTCTTATTAACTTTGTTTCACTTAAATTTAATATACCACTTCCTTACAGCAAGATTTTAGTAACGCTTGTAAGCGTTGGATTAAACTATATAGGTACTAGGTTTTGGGTTTTTAAACCATTAAAAAGATAAAATAAGTGATTAACGTAGTCTAAAGGAAAAAATGTAAGATACAGTAAAATAGCTATACTTTAATTTTTTATAAACAGATAGGAGCTTCATTGCATAACTAAACAAGCATATCTTTGTAGAAGTGCTTGTTTGTCTTAGATTAATACAAATTATTTAATAAGTGCTAAAACAAAACCTAGAATGAAACTAAAAATCCATGGTATCAAATTGTGACGTAAAAATAAAAAATATCATATTAGAGAGAAATTAACACAAAAAATAGTTATAAAAAAGAAAGAAGTGGAATGGGTATATATAATCTATACACTTTATTATAAAGAAGCTGATTTAGTTGAACTCTTCTTTATTTAATAAACTTTCTTCTGCGAACGTTGACACTCCTAATCTTTCTGTATATAAGTCAATATCAACCGCATAAGGAGGTCTCTTTGAGAGCGTAAAATATCTTGTGTAAATGAATAAATACAAAAAGGAAGACCTTTTCTTGTAGAATTAAGTCACCACAACCAATTCAAAGAAAGAAGGTCTTCCTATGAATCAGTTTACAACAGATCTTGTTCAAGCTCTAGTCCAAAAAGAAGATGTGACGGAAATTTTCCGTTCTCACTTAGAAAATGCGGTTAATACGCTCTTAGCGAGCGAATTGACAGCTTTTTTGGACTACGAAAAATATGACCGTATTGGATTTAATACCGGGAATTCACGAAATGGTTCGTACGAACGCACACTGCACACAGAGTTTGGAGAACTTCATCTCGTTATTCCTCGTGATCGGAATGGCGACTTTAAGCAACAGACGGTGGCTCCTTATAAAAGAGCCAATGATACGCTTGAAGCGTTTGTTATTCATATGTTCCAAAAGGGCGTAACGACTGCTGAAATTGCCCATTTGATGGAGCGCATGTATGGTCACCATTACACACCTCAAACCATTTCAAATATGACAAAGGTGATGTCTGAACAGGTAGAAGCATTCCGAGATCGAACGTTGTGTGCACGCTATGCGTGCGTTTATTTAGACGCTACATATATTGCTTTAAAACGGGATACAGTGTCTAAAGAAGCTGTCTATATTGCCGTTGGCATTCGCGAAGACGGTTCAAAAGAAGTGCTTGGCTATACAATCGCTCCTAACGAATCCGCCTTTGTCTGGAAAGAACTTTTAGAAGACATCAAATCTCGTGGCGTAGAGGAGATTCTGTTGTTTATTTCCGACGGGTTAAAAGGAATCTCAGACAGTGTTTTTTCTATCTATCCAGCTTCTTCTTATCAAACATGCTGCGTCCATCTTTCACGGACGATTGCTCATAAAGTTCGTGTATCCGATCGAGCTGAAATCTGTGAAGACTTTAAATCTGTGTACCGTGCAGAAAGCCTTGAAATGGGCCAACAGGCCCTGCATTCGTTTATTGAAAAGTGGAAATCTAAGTATCCAAAAGTGACAAAACCATTGCTCAATAACCCTTATTTGTTCACGTTTTATCACTTTCCTAAGTCTATTTGGCGCAGTATTTATTCGACCAATCTCATTGAATCTTTTAATAAACAAATCAAGAAATATAGTAAGCGTAAGGAACAATTCCCAAACGAAGAGTCACTTGAACGCTTCCTCGTTTCTCAATTTGACCAGTATAATCAGCGCTTTGCCACAAGATGTCACATTGGTTTTGATCAAGCTCGCGCAGAGCTACAAATGATGTTTAAAACAAACTAGTGAGTAACGTCTATAAGAAAAGGAAATTCGTATTTACACAAAATTATTGACGGTCCCGTCTCTTTTTTACTTCCATAAATATCTTTCCAATATATTCTCCTACTACTCCAATACTTATTAACTGTATAGCACCTAACAACCAAATAGAGATAATTAGAGAGGTCCAGCCTATACTCGTGTTACCTAATAACTTTTGAATAAACGCATAACAACCTGTCATCACACTTATAAAAAATAACACGCAACCTAAAAAAGTAAAGGCTCGGATTGGAACTACACTAAATGAGGTGAGGCCATTAAAGGCGAATGAAACCATCTTTTTCAAAGGATATTTGGTTTCCCCGGCTAGACGCTCTTTTCGATTATATGTCACTTTTGAGGATTTAAATCCAATCAAAGGAACAATTCCTCTTAAAAATAAATCTGCTTCTTTATAACGCGAAAGTTCTTCAATAGCTCGCTTGCTCATTAGACGATAATCTGCATGGTTATAAACAAGGTTAATATTTAATTTTTGCATAAAGCGATAAAAGCATAACGCGGTATTTCGTTTAAAAAAAGTGTCTGTTTCCCTGCTATCGCGTACACCATATACAATTTCATCCCCCTCATGATACTTTAAGAGGAAACTTCGAATAACAGAAACGTCATCTTGCAGGTCGGCATCAATCGAAATGACACAGTCCGATTTAGCTGTAGCTTTTTCGAGTCCGGCAAGAAGCGCCTTCTGATGTCCTCCTACATTGCATGATAGCTTTAGTCCTGTTACATAGCTATTAATTGTACTCTCCATCGCAATTAATGACCATGTACGATCTTTACTACCGTCATCTACAAATAATATCTTGCTATGAGCTGAAATTAACTCTTCTTTCCTCAAATCATCTAAAACAGAGGATAGTTGCGTAATAGTATCTTTTAATACTTCTTGTTCGTTATAACATGGAACCACTATGGTTACTAAGGGCAGCGTTGGCTTCAATTTTTATACCTCCTATATTACTTGATACAAGTAAATCTTCCATGCAGATTCTTTATGATTAAATTCCTTCAAGAGCGAAAGATTATTATCTTTCGCGTTCAAAATAGGGACCGATGAAAAGATATAACGACCACCCATTTCTTTAAATTGAGTGGTGTTTAACTGCAGATGACGTACTTCTTTTTTCTGATCTTTTCTGAACTCGTATGTTTTACCAAGTTCATCAACAAAGAGGTAACAACGGCTTCCCCATTCATCGTAATATTTTCTTAACTGCTTATTTTTGTCTAACTCTTTGGCTATTATCTTTCGAAATTTATACTTATATTCAAGGGGATATACATTGTTATAAGTATCTAGGGTATAAAACCCATTGTATTGTGAAATAGCTGGATGAATTCCAATACTTGCTACGCGATACGAACCCTGAGGATCCCCTATATATTCTTTTATATCGTTGAATTGTTCTGTAGCATAAAACTCCCTAAAAGAAGGAGAGTGAAAGTAATGGCCATAAAGAAGTTCTTCGTTAAACAGGAGAAGTGTTATGATTTGGCTTATAATTGCTAAAGTAGCTAGTTGCCTCCAAAACTTTCCTAATGACCATAGAACGTAACAGGCTAAGCTGAAACTAAGGTAAATAACAATAATTCGTAAGAAATGAAACCTCGCAAAGTTAAATGTATTTAAAAAGCTGATCTTTTCTTTGAGAGGGATCCATAAATTATTAAACCAAAAAGCGTACCATATCGATAAAGCAACATTTAAAAGAAATAAAAAAATAAATATTTTGTTATGTTTTATCTTCCTCTTAAAAGCTAATAAAATAAGGGTCAAAAATAATATTGGGAGAATAACATGCGTATGAACAGTCATAACATGTGTATGCCCTATAAGAAAGTTTTTAAGGGAAAGGCGCATAGAGTGCCAAAAATCATGTCGAGAAGATATAAATTCCATCCTATGATTTGGCTGTTCTGAGATAATCATTGAATAGACAAGGCGATACTCAATTAAAAGGTAAAGGGATGTCATAAAAATAAGGCTAAATAGAAATGGCCAATTCCACTTTCTCTTTCTAATTAAGTCATAAATCCATAAAAAAGAAATCGCTACTAAAAAGAAGAAAAAGCCAAGTACAAAGCTTGAGTAAAAGGGTAAAAGGAAAAGAACCACCCATTCCTTCCATGAAAAATCTCCCAAACGAATATTCAAAAATGCCCATAAAGCAAGAGGGTAGCCTAATGTACTTAACATGCCTGAAGGCCAAAATGGAGTAAGTGCAAATGCAAGTGAAACACCAATACGAACAAAGTGGGCATCTTCGTGTTTAATAAAGTGCTTCTTCAATAGTAAATACATTCCACAAAAAGCAACTAACCGAGTAATCGTTTGGCTTAAAGCGTAAGCAGTCATGGAAGGAAAGAGAGCATGAAGCCAAACAATTCCACTGAATGCCGTCCCGAACGCATCACGCGGTAATCCATTGATAACCTGAGGGATTATAGAGTGAAGGCCCCCAAGTATCTGACCACTTTCAGCTAGCACCTTATATCAGGCAATATTAGAATCTAAATTATCATGAACACGTATGTGAGCATTTTCTCCTAATACATACATAGGAAGAAAATAAAGAAAAAGTAGTACAAGTGCACTAATGATATAAATTTTCTCTTTTCTCTTTCCTGTTGTAGCAACTGACATCCATTACACATCCATTGAATTATTTTTAAAGCGTATTGATTCTTTTTGGCGATTCTACTCATCCAAAATATTTGTTTGTTAATATTCCCATCCTTATAACGAAAATGTATGTTAGAGAAAGATTTTGAAATCATCATGAGACCATACGAATAAAACTCCTTAATCCTTAAGGAGTTTTACCATATGCATAGAATATTTGACGTTTAGTTAACTTTAATTAGACCTTTTTATCTTTGTGTGCCATCCTGCCCCTGCTCCTATAAGAAGGCCTCCTAAAGTATCTGCAATTAAATCAATCATCGTATCTTTATTTCCACCGCCTTGTAAAGTCATTCCGAAAAGTTGATCTGAGCTAAATTCGTAAATTTCCCAAATGACGCCTCCAAGTGCAGCAAAAGAAAAGGTAAATAGAAAAACAAACCATGCTGATATATACTCTCCTGCACTTCGATATATTAGTCGTTCATATAAAGCAATTCCTGCAAAAGCAAGAATAGCTCCACTTATTAAGTGTAAAAATGTATCCCACCATCCTAATCCATACCAACCTAAAATTGAACCTAGGTACTGTGAACAAAATAAAAAAACTAAGTAGGAAATAATAATAGGCAAGTTAAACTTGAGCTTAGTAAAACAAGCTAATAAAAGTGGGATTAATCCGCATGCAAAACCACCTATCGAAACCAGGGTCTTAAAGGATTCATCACTCAAAGAGTAAAATACTGCTAAACATCCCATGAAAATGACGTAAATCAAACTAAATAATATAACCAACTTACGTTTCATTTCAACACCTCCTATATTATTTATAGTTTTTCTCTTCGTTTCATAGAATAAATAGCAGTTAAAAGACCTGATATCATACCTAGAATGATGTCATACATAGTATCTGTATTTCCTCCGGATTGCATAGTGTGAGTAAAAGTTAAATCACCCAAAAATTCGTAAACTTCCCATAAAACTGTAGCGTTTACTGAGATTGAAAGCACAAATAAAAAGATAATCCATTTGGAAATTCTAGCTTGTATCCGTGTAGCTATAAATAGCTTATAAAGAGAAATCCCTACGAATCCCATGAAGATTCCTTTGTAAAAGTGTAGAACAGCATCCCACCATTTAAAGCGATTATAAAAGTCTTCAATTGATCCTAAAAATAGTGAACTAAAAAGAAAAATATAATATCCAACTATAAGAGAAATTGGGAAAGGATTAACCTTCGTAAATAACAAAAAAATTGGTAATGCACTTACCAATACGCCTCCTAATGCTACCTGCCAACGAGAAGAATCTCCTTTGATTAGATAAAAAAAGAGTAAAAAAATCATAAATACAATAAAAGATATACTAAGAATTAAGATTATTTTTGATTTCAAATTTCCACCCCATTTGTCAAAAAGGTTCTTCTTCGAATAAAAACTATATAGCTAGCTCTTAAGCTACAAGGAATCCAGTTTTCTCTATATTTTTTGATAAATAATAAATGTATATACTCTTATTGAAAAAACTTTAAAAGTTGTACTGGAATGGATGGAGAACAAAAGAGCATTCTTTATGTCAAAAGAGAAAATAACAGCTTAAAAAGCAGAAAAGCTCCCTTCGATTGGAAGGGAGTTTTTCTGCTACATTTATTGTTTGGACGATGTTTTGTGACATCATGAGTAGTTTACTCAAAGGTTGCAGCAGCTATGCAACCTTTGCATAGCAAATTTGCAATATTTTTTTGCATAGATATTTGATATATTCCAAAAAACACCATTATGTTAACTAAAGATGTATATTATATTCAACTTAAAAGAGAAAGCTACTGAACAGGGATCAGTAGCTTTCTCATGAAGCATGTTGTGAACTCAAGAAGTAGTGAGGATTTCCAAATAGAAGCTTCACAGCGTCTTACGTAGTTTACTCAAATTCGCAAGAACTTATGAAGTGGAAAGAGAAAAACCTACGCAATTGTGCATGAAATGTCGGATAGATCTATTTAAATCATGCTATTCTGATGATAAGGGAAGGCATATAAAAAGGGGAAAAACCAAATAAGATCATGTTAATTCTTAGAGTTAACAGCTTTACCCTTTTCCAAACTATTTCGTTGGATATAGGCGCCATAATAGGCGTCCTTTTTTTGCACAAAAAAGGCAATTCACTACGTTTTCATGAATATAGATAAGAGAATAGTGAAGAAAGGTAAGGTGTGGATGATAAGAAAGTTATCTATTCCTATTTTAATTTTAGTGATACTATGGACAATTATTCTTTGCATAGAAAAACAAGTTATTGTGGCCTGTTTTTTATGGATGGTTTATATCCTCTTACAGTTTTTTTAAAGAGAATAATTTTTATCTTCTAAATAAAGATTTTTAGGAAAGTATATGAATGGTACATAAGAGGATTTCTAATAGACCTTTGAATTCTTTTAGCAATACTACAAACTTAATCTCCTTACATAAACAAAAGACACTGGCTCTTAATCAGTGTCTTTTGTTTACAATTTTATTTAATCCTCAATCATTTCTTAATACTGGATATCATCCTTAGTTTCCTCCTCCTTTATTTTATTATTTTTACAGATAAATATTTTGGAAAAAATAAAAATACAAGTGAAGAAAAGAAAAGAAAATATCAGAAAGATTTCATTACCTTGTTAGCAGTGGGATTAATCGTTTATTTTATGTAACATAATATACAGTATAGTCTCATTAATCACATGGAGGGTAGCAGCATGATTCGAACAATCGCTATTACACAAGACTTACACGTCAAAGAAGATGTACCCCTTAATCAATTATCTGACCCTTCAATTAAGTGGTTTTGGGTAGATCTTGCCTCTCCAGCTGAAGAGGAAGCAAAAGTGTTAGAGACATTTTTCCACTTTCACCCTTTAGCTATCGAAGATTGTCTTCACTTATTACAACGTCCTAAACTTGATTATTATGAGGGTTACAGCTTTTTAGTTCTTCATTATTTAAATAGCAACACGTTAGATGTTGAAGAAGTAGACTTATTTATTGGAGAAAATTATTTAGTGACCTTTCACTTTAAACCAGTACTCAGTATTGAAACAGTACGACAACGCCTTTTACAACATCCTAATGGATTTAATAAAGGAGTTTCCTATATTGCTTATGCGGTTCTAGACCAATTAGTGGATGATTACTTCCCGATTGTGTATGAAATTGAGGATAAATTAAATGAAATTGAAAGCAGAGATGCTAAAAAATCAATTGCTTTACTAATGAATGATGTTTTTGATATCCGGAGTGATTTATTAAAGCTCAGAAAAACCATTCTCCCTATGCGTGATTTGCTATATCGAATTATTAATTCTGAACGTTTATATATACCTGCGGAGCAGAAAGCCTATTTCAATGACATCTATGACCACTTGATAAAATTAACAAGCATGGTAGAAGCCAATCGAGATATGACATCAGATATGAGAGATAATTACCTTTCACTTAACGCCAATCGGATGAATTCCATTATGATGACATTAACAATTATCTCCTCTATTTTTATCCCTCTCACCTTTGTGGTAGGGTTATATGGGATGAACTTTGATCATATGCCTGAACTTCACTGGCACTACGGATATTATATTGTTTTAGGAATTATGACTCTAATGACAATCGGTATGATTCTATGGTTTAAACAAAAAGGCTGGTTTAATGTAAATAAGTAGGAAGGGCTAGAAGGAAGCCTTTCTAAAAATTTTTAAAAATAAAAAGCTGCCATCTACGATTTGCCACTGCTTTTTCATTATGCTAGTATGTACTCAATGGTTATCAATTTGCTTACTTTATGTATTGAGCTATAAAGTGAAACAAAAACCACATCTCTTGGAGATGTGGTTTTTGTCTTTATTCTTTTTATATAATACTCCCAGTTGTATCTTTCTCTTATTTAACTACTGAAGAAACTTCCACTCTTTCTTTTTCTTTTATAATGATGATGTCCATAACTTCCATGATGATCACGGCTTTTTCTATAATCATCGCTACTACTATAACTCTTAAAAGGTTTTGATCTTCCTCTTTTGTAATCACTGCTACTATAACGCTTATGTTTATTATTCATTAGTGAATCAAATAGTTTCTTGAACATGATTTAATCACTCCTCATAATCATTTTAAATCTATAAATAACAAAAAGCGCTTTTATCTTTTCAGTAGATAAAAGCGCTTGATGTATAAACACAGCCTTCACCTAACTAAAAACGTAGGCAAAGGTCTTGCTAACAATTAAGATTGCCAACAAAGCCGGAAACATCCTGTTTCGTAATGACGACTTTTGTTGTACAGCTACTCCCCTTTAGAGTATTATGTTTGTTCAATGGTAACGTAAATCGATTCTATAAGTCAATTGATAACTAATGGGTAATTACCTTGTTTTTACTGTTTATCTAAAAAGGTACAACTTTTTAGACTATGTCATAGTCCATGAATTAGGTTATAGAATCCGAAATCCACGCTAAAATTCAACTTCATAACATATAAAAGACGATATGGAGAATACGCGCGCAACTTGGTTAGATGAACTAGTTGTTGTAGATGAACACCTCGTCTTCAGCAGACAGACAACAGGTATACATGATATTTGAGAGAGCTTATTTGTGTATTTGAGCAAAAAAGATCTTGAGCATTCCTATAACTGTACATGGTTCAAGTTTTTGTGTACCTCCTTCTACGGCCTAAGAAGTAGCTAAAATTGCTTCTTAGGTGGCTGTTTGAACATTTAAGGCTTCTCTATAATTAATTAAATACATACAAAAATAGTTGGAGTGAAAAGTATGATGGAAACAATATAGAGCCTTGTAGAAGATTGGGGTATCTGTGGTGTGCTTCTTTCCATGTTTATTGAAGGGAGTGCATTTCCCTTTATTGGCACATTTTTTATTGTAACAGTAGGTTTTATTTTAGATTTGTCCTGGTTTGAAATTGGTGGAATTTCGCTATTAGGAAGCTTCCTATATGCTGTAGGTAGTTACATTCCTTATTTTATTAGATTTAAATTAGGAAATTCCTTGGAGAATAGGTTAAGTCCCGCGAAAAAAGCAGGACTGGAAAAAGTTAAAGCTAATTTTAGCAAATATGGTATCTGGAGTGTAGCAATTTCAAGCCCCCTTCATTTAGGGAATGTTGTTCCTTTCTTAGCGGGTATGTCAAATATGAATCTTCGCTTATATACGTTATTAACCATAATTGGAATTGCTCCGACAACCTTTCTGTTTTTGAGTATCGGTCATTTTTATAGTGGCGATCCTGAGCTCATAATTGAAACAATTGCAGGCTATCAATCGCCAATTCTTATTGGCTTTGTAATGATTACTGCTGGATATGTAGGCTGGAAAGTGCGTAGTCGCCGTCAAAAAAGAAAGATTCTAAAAGCGAGATGATTGGCTAGAGGAACGAAAGGTTCTCAATTATTTTCCCTTTCAGTTAAGTTATCTATTGAATGAAATACTGAATAAGGTAAAATTATAAAAAGTCTATAGAGGATTTTAGAATGTCCTAGAGTAAGATCTAACTTTTTATTAAGGTTCAAACTTTCTTTAAATATGAAAAACTTTAGCAAACAAATAGTATTATATTTTTATAAGGAATAGCATATGTATAAAACATGCGCTTTTTATACATTTTTTTCTCGTTCGTCTCCTACTAAAGCGTTAGTATGTCAAAGATGTATAAAAAGCTGCATGAACGAGAAAATATCCTCATCGAGAACCCTTACTGCCACAAGGGTTCTTTTGCTTTCTTGCTTCCTTGAAGAGTGATTATGTTAACAATAATGTAGTATACAATAGGTTTTTAAAGATATATTTGTATAAATAATGTAAATATGTAACTTTTATGGAACTCATTCGTATATATTATCAGGAGGGGATAATATGAATACATCGAGTATTAATTGGGCAGATATATCTTTCCAAATTTTTTGGTTAATTTTATTAGTTTCTATAGGCTTGTTTGTTTGGAAAGCTATTAATGTTAGAAAACAAAATAAGCGTTTTAATAAAAACTGATAAGATCTTTGTACATAGGAATGTGATTTTAAGAGAATGGTGGTACATATAGATGGCTTGTTGCAATCATTGTAAACAAAAATGGAATGCCAAGAGCATATGGTTACTGGGCTTTTCTAAAAACGGTAAGAAGTGTCCTAAATGTAATACAAGACAATTTGTTTCTTTTAAAGATGCTGGCCCTTTAATAGGAATAGGCTACTTAAGTGGAATAGTTGCTATACTCTTTGTTGTTTTTTTTCCGTTTCTTGTAAAACTAACAGATAAAGAAGAAATAACATGGTAGTAAAGTAAAAAAAATAAAAAATGTACCTTTAAGCCTTTAGAAATAAGTATCTAAAGGTTTTTTGTTATTGGTTTCCGATAAGGTACATTATGTTGATTAAAACAGGGGTTTCTTGTTATATAATTTTAGTTAAATTTTTATTAAAGGAGATACCTTAATCATGATGAGTATTGAAAATATAAGAGTTGCATTACATAGGTCTTGGTCACTTGAATCTAGCTCCAAGTGGACGAGAGAAAACCCGGCAAATGGACAATGCGGTGTAACTGCTTTAGTAGTAAATGATTTATTGGGGGGAGAAATAGTAAAAACTAATTGTATAGGTGGTTGGCATTTTTATAATAAACTCAAGGGTATACGGTATGACTTTACAGAAGAACAATTTCCCGAAGTAATTGAATATGATGATATTCTTTCTAGCCGAGAAGAAGCCTTTGCAGATACAAATTTACAACAATATAACGCATTGAGAAAAAAAGTATATCGAGAACTATCTTTCCTAAATGAAAATCTTTCATAAGTATAGAGGTTTAAGACTTATTATGATTTGTTTACAGTAAAGGTTCCTGTAACATGAATTATGTTAAGTAGAAGTGAACATGGTGTTCTCTAATATTTCATAGCTTATGAAACGTTTATGTTTAAAATTTGAAACATTTTGTTTCATGAATAAAAGAAAAAGCAGGCTTAAGCCTGCTCTTATAGCCTTTAAGGCATATATACAATATGGAACAATTTATTAAACACGATTTAGATGCGTATCTTTAAAATGCGTAGGATATTTTCGCTCTCCGTTCCATTTTTCATTTTATGGATATTTTTCAACTTATTTTAAAATGACATTAAAAGAGACATGCCTTCTGAACATGTCCCCTGATGTTGAGAAGTATCATCTACAGTTTTATCGCCACTCAACAATTTCATCAAGATTTTGTCTTGTTTTTGGACGTTTTGGATTCGCTTTCCGATATCCGAAAGCGACCATACAGGCTACACCGAAATCGTTGCCTTCAATGATACCCTCATTTTGCAAAATAGTGGTTACCTGCTTTTTATCAAAACCTTCTATTGGACAGGAATCAATACCGATCTGAGCTGCAGCTGTCATCATGTTTCCTAATGCTATATACGTTTGTTTGCTTGCCCATTCAAAAATGAGACGGTCATTATCTTCGAGTTCTGTCTCGACGAAGGATTTGTAGAAACCGGAAAGATTTTGTACAACTTCTTCAGGCATGTGATGAATGTCTTTCATCATTTTGATTACGTGAACGGAATCATGTCTTAAGCCTTCTTTTCCTCTGGCCAATATAGCTACAAAATGGCTGGCAGTAGGAAGTTGTCCTTGGGCACCGCCGGATACAGGTTTTAATTTTTCGCGAAGCGCTGCATCCTGGATCACTACAAACTTCCACGGCTCTAAACCAACTGAACTTGGAGACAATCTACCTGTCTCCAAAATAAAGCGAAAATCTTCATCCGAAATCTTTTTGTTGGTATCAAATTCCTTGCAAGCATGTCTGAACTGGTAAGCTTTTAAAATCTCCTGTTTTTTACTCTCTATTCCTATCATGTAGAATCATCCTTCCTTTTTAGTAATACTTTACCAAACCATATTTCTCCAAAAGCATTTTATTACCCTGCCAGTTAGTTCAATAATCTTTATTTCTTTATATGACCCGATTGTTGAAGAGAATAATCCGCATTTTTTAACAACTTTATTATTTTTCAAACGACTTTTTTGTCACTTACCATAAATAACGCCTTATAGTAAGGTGTTACTTATCTTTGTGCCTAGAATTCACATTATGGTAACTAACTTTGTATATGATATACAGCCTAAAAAGAGAAAAAACTACTGCTTGGAGGGACTGACCCCATAGAGTGAGACAAATAAAAAAACACCTTTAAGTAAAAAACGGGTATGTAGTACCTAACAATAACTTGGAGGTGTTTTTTCTATGGGAAGAAGAGTTAGCTATCCAGTAGAAGTGAAATTAAAAGCAATTGAAATGAGATTGGCAGGAGTACCAATTAGAGAAGTTATGGAAACTTTACAGATCCGCAACTATACACAGCTCAAAACATGGATGAGGTGGCATAGAAATGGAGAATCCTATCGCCTGGCACAGCCCGTTGGGCAAACATACACCCCTCGAAAAGGGGCTCATTCTCAAGATACTCCATCAAAGTTAGAAGCTGAAAATCGATATTTAAAACAACAGATTGAAGTCTTAAAAAAGTACAAAGAGTTGGAAAGGGAGTGGTACCAGAAGTTGTATTGAACTTAGTAGAAGAATTAAAAGAGAAACTGCCTATCTCTCAAATCTGTCAGTGTCTGAGTATTCCTCGATCAACTTATTATCGTTGGCGGAAAAATGAGCAAGGAGAAGAGACAAAGAGAAAGAAATGGATAGAAGGAAAAGTTGGTGAACAGTGCCGTAAACATAAATTTCGATATGGCTATCGAAAAATTACAGCGTTACTCAATCAAACCATGCATATCAACCATAAAACAGTGCAGCGTGTCATGCAGAAATACGGTTGGCAATGCCGAGTTAAAAGGAAGAAACGGAAACAAACAGGACAACCTTATCAGGTTGCAGAAAACGTGTTAAACCGTAATTTCCGAGCAGAGCGCCCTCTTCAAAAGCTGGTTACCGATATTACCTACTTGCCTTTTGGACCTAAACAGTTGTATCTTTCAAGTATTCAAGATTTATTTAATGGCGAAATCATTGCGTATTCAGTGAGTGATTGTCAAAACGTAGAGTTTGTTTTAGATACATTAAGTCAACTCCCTTCTTTACCTCAGGGATGTACGTTGCATAGCGACCAAGGTTCGGTTTACACATCATATGCGTATCAACGAAAAGTCAAAGAAAGAGGCATCATCATGAGTATGTCCCGCAAAGGGACACCTGCAGATAATGCCTCCATTGAATCGTTTCATTCCAGCCTAAAGTCTGAAACGTTTTACCTCGACGAGTTAACATGTACTACGACTGCCATCGTAGAACAAACTGTCGAAAGCTACATTACTTATTATAACCATATCCGTATTCAAACGAAACTAAACAACCAGTCACCGGTACAATACCGACAACTGGCTGTTTAAAAGATGTTTTGATCCCTGTCTCGAAATCAGGGGTCAGTCCCTGGAGTCAGTAGTTTTTTCTGCTAAAAGAATAGGGATCTTAAGATGCCTCGTGGCGTCTTGAGTAGTTTGCTCAAATAATTGAGTGTTATTCAAAATAGACACTTTACTTAATTAAGATTCAGTTTTCAACGGTTTTGTTTTCTTTATCTTTCTAGTATTTTTAAAATTGTAAGTATTCATAAAGATACCAGCGCATATTAAAAATGATCCAACAACAATACTAATTGTTATATTTTCCCCGAGTTGTAGCGATCCAAATATAATACCTAACAGGGGAACAAACATTAATGCCATTGAGGCTTTCGAAGCATTTATTTTTTTTAGTACCCAAAACCAAACTACAAAAGTAAAAGCTGTTGAAAACAAACCATTAAATAATAATGATAATAATGCTTTATTAGACCATTCGACTGGATAGTTTGGTTCTAATATTAAAGAGAGAACGAATAAAAATAATGCCCCTATAATAAGTTGCCAAGCATTCATATGAATAACGTCTATGTTTTTAAATCTAATTTTGCTAAAAACATTTGCTAATCCCCAACTAAGAGCTGACATTAAAATTAATAATTCACCGAATATCACTTTTGAATCAGGATTAGTAATTTCTAACCCTAAAATAAATAAAAGACCTAGTAGTCCAAATATCAATCCAACCATCTTATAAATATTGATTTTTTCATCTAATTTAAAGTGGCTAATAATTGTGACAAATATAGGCATTGTATAGACTAAAACAGACGTTTTCCCCGAGTCTACAAATTGCATACCATAAGTCAGGATTGCCATGTATCCTAAAGACATTAACAAACTCATTATCAAGTAGTTCTTAAAATTCCCTTTATCTATAAAGAGTCTTTTTCTTTGAATAATTAAAATGATAAACAAGGGAATTGCCCCTATTAATAAACGTAAAGATGAAAATAAAAATGGTGGGATATCGCTAATTGCTATTTTCATTGTAACCCATGTATATCCCCAAATAAGAGTAACAGAGATTATTCCCAAAAAAACTTTAAACATTATATGCTCTCCTTTCTTTTATATGTAATTACATAATATGGTACAATCAAATATAACTCTAATACATTATTTTTAATAAGGTGATAACTAAATGGTTATGAACATGAACAATCTAGAATTATTTATGAAAGTCGCAGAAAAAATGAGTGTTACAGAAGCTTCTAAAGAACTATTTATTTCACAACCAGCCGTAAGTAAAGCAGTAAAGAACTTAGAAACATACTTAAATATAAAGTTATTTATCAGGGATAAAAAAAATGGATTAATGCTTACTGAAGTAGGAAAAGAAATTTTGGTACTGGCTAGACAAATGAAAGGTATCGAGAACAGAATATATCAAGTCGCTAATCAAGAAAATAAACTTCTTAGTGGGAAAATTAAAGTGGGCTCGTTCCCTGCTGCATCTACAAATATCTTACCTAAGACTCTTGCGTTATTTAGGGCAAAATATCCACTTGTAAATATAGAATTAATTGAAGGGACTTCCAATCAAATAAAAAAATGGGTAGAAGATCGAACTGTTGATATGGGGATAGTTGCATCTCCTTTTGAACCATATGAATATAAAATACTAAACAAAGATTATATGGTGGCAATAATTCCAGATAATCATAACTTAAGTCAAGAAAAAATGGTTAATTTGAAAAAATATCAAGCTGATATCATCTTTTGTAAAGGAGGACACGAGATTGCTATTTCAAAAGTATTCCAAAACAATAATATTAAGCTTAAAGAAAGCTTAACGGTTCAAAGTGCTGAAACTTTAATCAGTATGGTTAAAAATGATTTAGGCATAGGGATTATTTCAAATTTCACACTCTCCTCTGTGTCTCATAATTTAATCATAAAAGAAATTAGTCCAAGAATAACTCGCCATATTGGTATAATTACACACTCTTTTAATGAAGTAACACCTGCAACCAAGGAGTTCATTAACATCATGGTCTCTTCCTATGATTCTCATTATGTTAACTAGATTCGTAGGGGATATACATATAAATCTTCCATATTAAAAGGTCAAGTTAGTTCTGCATGAGCTAGAGGTGTAAGAAAAAAATGAATGTTCACTAATCCATAACTGAGTTATATAAATAAACATCATTCATATATATATTTAATGATGTCTCTAAAATTCATTATGAAATAAAATATAAATCGATTTCCTAAAGCCAAAAGAGCTTTTTATGAAATAAATTGATAAAAGAGTAAATAGGAGGAGCAAAATGAATATGAAACTAAAGATTGGAATTACATGCTATCCAACAGTAGGTGGCTCAGGAGTAGTCGCAACCGAGTTGGGAAAAATGTTAGCTGAAAAAGGACATAAAATTCATTTTATCTCTTCTAGTCTCCCTTTTCGATTAAAGGAAAGAAATTGTAATATTTATTATCATCAGGTTGAAGTCAGTCAATATTCTGTATTTCAATACCCACCTTATGATATTGCATTAGCCAATAAAATGGCTGAGGTTATTAATAGAGAAGAATTAGACATTTTACATGTTCATTATGCTGTTCCTCATGCAGTTTGTGCTATATTAGCTAAGCAAATAAGTGGGAGAAATGTGAAAATTGTGACAACTTTACATGGCACAGATATTACTGTTTTAGGAGAGGATCCATCTCTAACAGACGCTATTAGATTTGGAATTGAAAAATCGGATACTGTAACAGCTGTTTCTAAATCATTAATCTCCCAAACTTATGATCTAATTAAGCCTGATAAGCCCATTGAAGCTATATATAATTTCATTGATGAACGAGTTTATCAAAAAATAGATTCAACTTATTTGAAAGCAGAATATGGTATCCCACAAGAAGAGAAAGTCATTATTCATGTGTCAAATTTTAGAGCAGTAAAGCGTGTTACTGATATTATAAAAACCTTTGCAAAAATTGCAGAGAGCATACCAGCTAAGCTTTTACTTGTTGGAGACGGACCAGAAGTGACGATTATTTGTGACCTCGTTAGTGAACTAAACTTAAGAGGTAAGGTTCTATTCCTTGGTAAGCAAAGTAACGTGGAAGAACTATATTCTATGAGTGATTTAATGCTACTTCTTTCTCAAAAAGAAAGTTTCGGACTCGTTGCTTTAGAAGCGATGGCTTGTGGGGTTCCTTGCATAGGTACCAATATTGGAGGAATACCAGAGGTTATTATTGATGGAGAAACTGGGTTTATTTGTGAGCTAGGCGATATAAATACCATTGCCGATAAAGCCATTTATATTTTAACGAATGACAATATACATAAGTGTTTTTCAGACCGATCTATTGAAGTTGCAAATGAAAAATTTAGAGCCGACCTCATCGTAAAGCAATATGAAGATCTTTATTTCAACTTAATTAGACGAAGTGAACAAGTATAGTAGTTTTTCTGAAAAAGCAACGCCTCTTTAGTTTGAAGAGGAAGAGCTAATAGTGTGAAATAAATTGCATTAAAGTTTTAAAAAATAAAAAGAAGCAGCTTCCAGTAGCTGCTTCTTTTTATTTTATTAATAAGTCGTCAGTTTGAATTTTATTTTTTCTGCAAAAGATTCTCTACATCTTTTACTATTTTATATGGTTTCACTTCTAATACATTTGAAATGGAAAACAATGTATTAATGGTAGGCTTTCTTTTTCCTCTCTCTAAAAGACTTATGAAAGTACGGTCTAAATCTGATCCAAAAGCCAATTTTTCCTGACTCATGGAACGTTCTAGACGATATTTCTTTATTACGATTCCAAATGCTTGCTCAATGTCCAAGAAACCACGCTCCTAAAAGTCTATAAAACTATTCTTAAAGAGCAGTAAGTTTTGTTCTACAGACTATAGTCTACATAAGCGTTTTTTTATAAAATATATGTAATAGAAGGGGGTTAGTAGAGTGCATCTTTATAGAAAAATGAAAGAAGCCATTAATTATTTTCAGGAAAGGTTTTTAACTGAGAAAACAGCCAAGGATTTAATTAGATACGAGCTAAACATTGCAAAAAATAAACTTAGTCAGGTAGAAATAAAGAATGAAAAATTAAAAGTAGACGTTAGTAATATAGAGAAGGAATATGAAAAAGTAAACAAAAGTTTAACTATATATAAAGTAGAAAATGAAAATTTTATAGAGCAATTAAATAGATTAAAATATCAAAATGATCGTTTAATTAATTTAAATCGTTCATATGTTGAAAGAATTAACAATCAAGGAAAAGATTTATCGAGGTTAATGGTTCTTACTGAGTATTACAGTTCAAGTAAAAATGATTTTAAATATAAACATAGAAAATACATAATAAACATTGTGGAAAAGGTACTATTACTGATTAAGAAATTACTCGTTATGGGAAACCAAAAGGTTAGAAGAGTGAAGATCATTTATGAGATTAAAGAGAAGTTAGCTGAGTACGAAAGTTGTTTCTATAAAAACAATTTTAAATTAGATTTTGATGCAAGGAGAATTCTTGAAAAGATTGGTTTGTATCTTGAAAAATGGCAGAATTTTTATGAAGGGTATAGCTGGAATGCAAGAGCCATTGAGGTTGGAGATGTGAGATATATTGAAGGTCTTCTGCAGGAATTGCACTATGTTAGCTTATATAAGCGTTTTGAAAAGTACAACGAAAGAATTGTAGAGGTGGGGACTCTTTATCAAATATTAAAAAATAAAAAGAAAATACAAAGAAATTATTCATTTAGGAAATTTCATAATGAGATGAAAGTAATGGCTAAACAAAATTATATTAATTTCGAAAAATTTATTATCAATAGAATTTTTCCTGGTGAAATTTATACAATGCTTAGGTCATTTAATCAGATAGAGTATAACTTTAAATTAATAAAGACACATGGTATGTATCATCTTTTATATGTGTATGGCAGCCCTGAAAATAACACGGTTAAAGTAGGGGTCACTAAACAGAATTTAGCCAATAGATATCTAAAAGCTACAGAAAGTTATAATGAGCATTTTCCTACGAAAAAGCTTAATGAAATAAAAGTAATAGAGAGCTTAAATGCTCTTAACTTGGAATCATATCTAAAAAGAAAATTCAAACAACAACGCCACCCACTTTTTAATTCTACAGAATGGTTTTTACTTACAAAATCTGAATTGAAGTACTTCACAAATGACGAATATAAAAATGATGCTGATTTTATGAAAATACTTAATTACAAATTAGATGTGTAACTACCTCACCTAGAGTACTTTTCTACCCATTTATATTGCTATAAGCTTTTATATGATAAAATGATAAAACTGAGTAAGTTTATTTTGGAAATTTTAAACGTAAGGTGATTAATTAAATGAAGTTAATTATTGCAGAAAAACCATCTGTTTCGAAAAACATTGCAGATGCACTAAAAATAAAAGGCCGACAAGACGGTTACTTCGAAGGAAATGGCTACATTGTTACATGGGCATTTGGACATTTACTTCAATTATATGATGCAAAAGATTATGACGATAAGATGTCCACATGGAAAATGGAAAACTTCCCATTTATTCCGCAAGTCTTTAAGTATAAAGTGAAAAGCAATCCTCGTGATAGAGAAAAGCCTGATACAGGTGCTAAAAAACAGCTGAAAATCATCCAAAGCTTGATGAGGAGACCTGATGTTGATGGAATTATCTCGGCTTGTGACTATGATCGTGAAGGTCAAGTCATAGGAGATAGTATTATCTATAATCTGAAGACCGATAAAACTGTTTATAGACTTTTATTAAACGAATGGACACCGGCTGAGGTTATGAATGGGTTAGAAAATATTAAGCTAAATACAGAATTAAGACCTTTACAGGACGCTGGTGTTAGCCGTCAATGGGCTGATTGGGTTATTGGGATTAACTTAACATCAGTTGCTACTCTCAAATACCAGAAAGGTAAAGGGAAAGCCTTAAACATTGGTCGAGTTTTATTGCCAACTTTAAAAATCATTTATGATCGAGATAAAGAAATTGAAAATTTTGTTCCAGAGAACTATTATAAACTCCAAGTAACCTTTAAGACAAAAGATGAACAAGAGTATGAAGGAACATATATTGAAGGTAAAGAAGAAAAATTTAAAAGTAAAGAAACCTTAGAAGAGATTCAACAAAAATTGATTGATAAATCAGGAATTGTAAGCGATAAGCAGGTACAAAAAAAGAAGGAATATCCGCCATTTTTATTCAATTTATCTAACTTACAAGGTTATATTACGAATAAATACAAGGGTTGGACTTCTGATAAAGTGTTAAAAGTAGCGCAATCTCTGTACGAGAAAAAATTCATCACATATCCACGTACGGCTAGTGTAGCTCTAGAAGAAAGCCTGGTAGGTAAGACCGCAAAGGTTCTAGAAACGCTAACAGAAGATTTACCATACAAAGACGAAGTGAAGTTTGTTAAATCAAAAAGAATTTTTGATAACTCTAAAGTAGAGAGCCATAGTGCAATTGTACCTACTTATTTGAAACCTAAAAAGCTATCAACTGATGAAGAACAAGTTTATCAAGCCATTAAAAATAGATTCATTATGCAATTCATGCCTGTAGCTGAGTATGAGGAAACAAGAATTGAGACGAAAATTACTGGTGCGGATTTAAAAGGGTTATTTATCTCTAAAGGAAAAGTTCAGCTCGTAGAAGGATGGAAGAAAGTAGAGAAAGTTCAATCTAAGGATACGATTCTGCCTCTTGTACAAGTTAATGATGACGTAGATTTAGTGAAGCATGAAATCACTACACACGTGACAAAGCCACCTAAGCAGCATACAGAAAGAACGCTGCTTCGAGTTATGGAGACATGTGGAAAGAACTACGATGGAGAAGGTACGGATGAAGAAAGCCTAAATGCGATTTTAAGTGGATTTAGTATCGGTACACCTGCAACAAGAGCTGAAACGATAAAAAAATTAAAAGATGTTGGTTATATAACAACGCAGAATAAGAATTTACTTTGTACGGAGCTTGGAAGAAAGTTGATAGAAACATTCCCTATAAAAGATTTATTTAATCTTGAGTTCACAGGTCGTCTTGAAAAATCATTGAATGATATTGAGAAAAGAAGCTTTACAAAAGATGAGTTCTTACAGTTGATTTTTGATTTTACTACAAAGGCGGTAGAAACAATCAAAAATGAGAAAGAAGTTACAATTAACGAAGTAGCTTCTCAGCGTAAACCGAACGAAATAATGGGCAAATGTCCAGTTTGCGGTCATGCTGTAATTGAGGGCCAAAAAGGATTTGGCTGTAGTAATTGGAAAAATGGCTGCAAGTTTGTTATTTGGAAGAATGACAAGTTCTTAGCAACAATGAAAAAGAAGCCTACTAAGACTATGGTAAAGACATTATTGAAGAATGGTATTGCTCCTGTGAAAGGCTTGACTAGTAAAAAAGGAAACAAATTTGATGCGAACTTAAGATATGAAAAAAATGCTGATAATGAGTATTTTAGTTGGAAGATGGAATTTGATAAATAATTATATCCCATCCCCCATGGTAAGGTATGCTCAAGAAGAAAAGAATCCTTTAGTTAAAAGGATTCTTTTCTCCTTTATATACCATTGATTACGTGAAAAATAGAAAATAAATTTTTTATAACTGGGTAGGATTCTATTTAACTATATAGCGAATCCTAATGCAGGATTTTTGTACCTATTTAACTAAGGAAATTATCCACCTAATAGTGAAAAAGCTCATAACAGGTATTAAATAGGAATTTTATTGATGTTTTAAAATGGTTAAGAAGCGAGTAAATGACATCGCATCTATCGTTATAAAGCTAAAAAAATATACTGATTACGCCCCAAGTCTTTTTTATAATATTTTTATGCGTGATATAAATTTAAGATAAACATTTATACCTATGACTATCCTCTTTTATTTTGCAGTTATATCCTTTTTAATGCATCAACAAACTCTTAAAAGGGCTTATTATCCTATTTAGATAGTTTATTGGTAATTTTATAATGGATAATAGAGGAAAAATTCGCATTAGAGATGCATTAATCATGAGATAAAAGAGGGTATATAATGGGAAAAGTATATGAAGCCAGTACGCTTTTAACTTATGCAAAAGACAGGGTCCAGGCGTACAAAGCATTTGATGAGCAGCTAAATGAATTAAAAAAAGCTCTTCATGCTGCGGCTACACTAGATAACGAATTTCAAGGGAACGGTGCCGATAGTATCAAAGGATTTTATACATTACAAGTGGATATTGTCACACATTGGAGAAACCTGGTGTCGTCACATCAAGCCTATTTTAATAGTATTGCAGATTATGCAGAGCAAGCTAAATTAAAAGGAGATACAGTTGTAGATGTATCGTTTTTAGAACAGGAGCTAACTGTTGCTAATGATCGCTCTAAGCAAATGGTTGAACAGCAGCACGCTGAGCTTGAAACGATTTTAAACAGTATAGAAGATATTATACATATTACACCGTTTTCCACAGATAGTTTTGAGGAAGATTTAAGTGCAGCTGAGAAAAAAGAACAGATACCATAACCGCAGTACAAGAACTAGATAATCAGCTTTCAAGTGAATATGGAATGTTAGATCACCTCTATGAATCTGTGCAATTCAGCGTAACTGGGTTGGAACAGCTAACTTCTCAAGGCGGCAGTGCTTATCAGCTCACTTTTGATGCCAAAGCTTACAAAAATAGCGAGGCATACAAAACACAGCAGCAAATTGATAAAGTAGCTTCAGGTTATGTAGAAGGAAAAGCTGAACAAAAACAAGAGGTTAAACAAAGAAAAGCAGGTATTGAAGCTGAAAAGCAACGACAAATTCAAGCCAATAAACCATGGTATGAAAAAGGATTAGACATTGCAGAAGAAATTACGGGATACTATGATTTTAAACGTGCCACAGAAGGAGTCGATCCGGTTACACACAAAAAACTGTCTGCTACACAACGAGTGACAGCTGGAGCCATGGCGGCAGCTGGATTTATTCCTTTCGTAGGCTGGGCAGGACGAGCTATAAAAGGTGGCAGTGTTGTCTATAAAACTGCAAAAGGAATGAGTGCTGCGCATCGTGCCATGGCCATTTACCAAACACCGAAAGCTTTTAAGACACTTGAACAAACGGAAAAAGGGCTGTATGGACTTGTCTTAACGAATGGAATGTACGAATATACAACCGGAAAAGACGTATTAGGAAATAAACTTACAAAAGAGCAGCAGCAAACTAGTTTGTTTCAAGCATTTGGAATTGCAGCAGGAGGTGTGCTTACTTCTAAGGTATCCACTCAGCTTGTTGAAAAAGGTGCACAGGCAGTCACCAAAAAGTTCAATGATATGCGCAACGTTGTTCGTACGAGTAAAGTGACTCAATATGGAAAAGACAATCACCTTGCAATACGAAAAATGCCAGCAGTCGGTATTGATAAAGCTAAAAAGATGTATGATGCTGTATTAGATACAAAAGTACCAAGATTTTTGCCACAGGAAGTACCAGTTGGTGTGAGTACAGAATTTGCTAAGCAAACTGTACGAGATGTTTTGAAGAGTACAGCGAAAAACACCATGCAGTTTATTAATGATATTGAAATTTGGTATGATAAAGACGCTAAACGTTATCGAAATAAAGAGACAGGGCAGTTTACTCGTGGTCCAAATCTTGTTCACGAAGCTGGAAGCGGGAACGTTCAAGCTTTGGAAGTACCGGTAGTAGAATCAGTTACAGTTAATAAGCAGAATGATTCAATGAAGGGTACGTCAGTGTTTGATCCTGATTTAGTAAAAGCATATTTAAAGGATGTTGAATCCAAAACAAGGTTAAAGGTTCACAAAATACAGGTGGAATTTCTAAAAGAATCCTTAAGAAATAATAAATTTGAAAAATTAACACCTAAAGAAACAGCTAAGCATAGAGGTAGATTTACTACAAGCCTAAAAAACAAGTTAATTGAAGAATGGGAAGAAAAAACCAATCAAAAGTGGCCACGATATACAGAGGAAGTATATGATCAAAGTGGAGAAATTGCTAGACATATTGGTCAACCATACGATGCTCATCATCTTATAGAAAACAATTTTTCTGGTCCTCATGAATGGTGGAATATTCATCCTGCTAAATACCCTGACGAGCATCAGCAGGGGATTCATGGAAAAGGAGCACCATCAAGAATGTTATTCCCTAGGAGGTAATAATAATGGCGGATTTTAAGTTTATTAATAATGGAGAAAATAAAATTTATAATTTATCTGAAGAGGAGATTTTAAAAGCGGAAGACAGAATGGGTATCCGTTTTCCCGATGATTTAAGACAGTTATATTTAGAAGTTGGATATGGGTTCATTAAAGAGCCAAGTAATAATGCAATCAATAGAATTATGGGACCAGGAACGGTAGCAAATGTCAAATTACGAGAAGGAGTTTTTGAATTCGATCCAGATTTAGAGGAACTGGATGAAGAAGATAAACTTATTTTCTTTGAAGTGAATGAGGGGATATATATATCGTTAGATTTAAAATTGCCCAATAATCCAGTTTTTTATTTTGACACTCAGATAGCAGACTCATTAGAGGATTTTTTAAAGAAATTTATTAATGATAATGAGTATTACATTGATTTAGAATAATACAATGCTTAAATAATAGGTAAAATAAAGAACCCAACAAAAAAACCATTGGCTAAGCCTTAGCCAATGGTTTTTTTAGGTAGATATTGTTAAGAAGATTCACTCTTAGGAAGACGAACTATTCATTTCAAGAATATAAATTCATTATATTCAAATGTAGAAAAATAGTCCGTGATATAGCGTTTTTAAATAAATTAACGAGAAATAAAAACACTCCAATTTATGTAGTTTACAACACTGTCAGCGTGGAAAATGAAATTTTCTGGAGTTTTATAATATGTTTAGAAATGCTTGTAGGTCAAGATTTTAAGAGGGGGTCAAATTTCAAATGAACTATAGTTCCCATTTAAGTATCATTATGTAGATAGTAATAATCTGTTGGGATATAATTGTAAAAATTACAATAATACACATAGAAGATGCTAAGAAAAGTAAGAGATGCTGGTGGAGATAGGGAAGACATGGTAGAAAAGCTTGGTGACATTGCCAAGAGGAGGAGGTAATTAGGAATGGATAATAAACAAATTGCAAAAGAAATTCGTTCGGCTATAAAAAAAGGCGATATTGAAAAGGTAGCTGAATTAATTGGCTCCGATGCTGAACGTTTAAATATGATGACCCCTTTTGGAACGTGGCTTCATCTTGCAGCTTCTAGAGGAGAGTTAGATATTGTTAAGAAACTAATAGAACTCGGTGCAAATGTTAATGTACTTGGAGGAGTGTATGGTGGCGGAGCATTGAACGAAGCAGCTTCTGCAGGTCATATTGATATAGTCAGGTATCTATTATCTTGTGGAGCAGATATGGATGTAAGCGATCCAGAAAGAAATCCATTGTTTGGTGCAATTAGTAATGGCCATGCTACTATTGCAGAACTATTAATTGAAAGTGGTATAGATACGAATGTTACATATAGTGGTGAATCTATGAGAGAGGTAGACGCATTGACTTTTGCAAAGGAACAAGGCCAAAAAGAAATTGTTAAGTTGTTAGAAAGTCAGGGAGAGCTCTCTACGGGTGTAACTACAACAAATCATAATGATCAGGACCGTCATGTTGAGATTTTAAATCATATTACGAAACACTTCGGTCCTATTGAAAATACTATAAGTGAAACTGTTCCAGGTAGTAGAGTATCAGTCACTATTCACATAATCCCTCCCTCAATGAATAAAGATTTCGTCACGCTTGTAACGACCGGTATGAGTGATGAACCTATGGATTATTCAGATGAAGAAAGAACATTTAAGTATGCAGAGCTGTTACTAAAGTTACCTTCAAATTGGGTAGTCGAAAAGGATAATATGAAAGATCAAAATCATTATTGGCCCTTTGGATGGTTAAGGAAAGTGGCTCATATTCCACACCTTTATGATGGGTGGCTTGAGGAAGGAGTTATTCTTCCAAATGGAGAACCTCCTCAGCCATTTGCATCAAATACAAAGTTATCATGCGTAATGATCTGTCGTCCTCAAGAGTCCGGACTGGCTAACGTTCATACTAGAGATAAAGACATAAATATGTATACACTTGTTCCTATCTATGAAGAAGAAAGAAAGCTTGCATTGGAAAAAGGGTATGAGTATCTGCTTGAAAGAATGAATGAGAAAGGAATCACCGATGTTTTGGATATAAATCGGATAAATGTTGGTATTCAATAATACGTGTAGATAGTTCATGGACAGGGGTTTTTTTAGAATTTACCTAATAATATTTTTTCTTGTTGAAGCTAATTGTCAATAACAATTGAAAATTTTAGTTAGAAGATGGAGTTTGAAAAACATTAAAATCTTTGAAGATCCTTGTGATTTATTTAAATATTTGACGGTTTATAAAAAGCTCCACATCAAGGTTTATTGATGTGGGGCTTTTCGCATATGTTCCATATTCAATTATATTTTAATGCTAATGTACATGGGGTTTACTATTAAGGGTACTTTGATGATAAAATATATTAAGAACATACGTTTTGGAATTTTGATAATTAGCTAGAGGTATCTAAGTTAGAAAATGAAATAGAGTAAAATGCCTGACTATCTTTTAAGACATGTATTTTACGATTAAGCCTCTTATATATATAACATTTTATAATAGTACTCTTGATTTCAAGAACACTATGCGATTATTCCAACGAAACAAGTGAAGGACCCGAGCAAACTGTCAGGAGACGAACAGAAAATTTACGACTTAGTCGTAAGACGTCTAATTGCGGCACACTATGAAAAAGCGATTTTCGACTATACAACGATTACGACACTAGTGGAAAAGCGAGCAGCTTTTATTTCAAAAGGAAAGCAGCAAATCCAAGAAGGCTGGCGCAAAGTAATTTTTCAAAATGAGAAAGATGACGACGTTATTCTTCCGAATGTCCAAGAAGGGGAAGAAGGAAAAGCTATTAAAGTAGACGTAAAAGAAGGTAAAACACAGCCTCCAAAACGCTACACGGAAGGTCAGTTGATTACACTGATGAAGACAGCAGGCAAGCATTTGGATAATGATGAGCTGGAGAAAATTTTAGCAAAATCGGAAGGGTTAGGGACTGAAGCTACGCGTGCGGGAATCATTACAATGCTTAAAGACCGTAAATATATTGATGTGAAAAAAAACCAAGTATTTGCGACTGATAAAGGAAAGGTATTGATTGACGCGATTGGCGATAAAATTTTAGCTTCTCCAGAAATGACGGCTAAGTGGGAGCAGCGTTTAGCTGAAATTGGAGAAGGAACAGCATCGGCCGCTGCTTTTATGGAACAAACAAAAAAGCTGTCAGCTAAAATTATCGAAGACGCTGTCGAAGCAGAAAGTAAGTGGAACTTCAGCGGATACGACACTGAATCCATTCAGCGAAAAGGCAAGGGCAAAGGTAAAAGCTTTTCTTCCAAATCGTTTGGTTCGTGTAAGCTTTGCGATGGAAAAGTAGTGGATAAAGGCTCATTTTACGGATGCTCAAACTATGCAAAAACAAAATGCACGTTTACCGTATCGAAAAAGATTTTAGGTAAAACAGTTACGCAGGCTAATTTAAAAAAGCTGTTAAGCGAAGGACAGACAGATTTGATTGAAGGTTTTAAAAAAGGTGATAAAACCTTTAATGCTAAGTTAGAATGGAAAGAAAACAAAGTGCAGTTTTTATTTGAAAAATAGTGGAATAAAAAGCGTTTGCTAAAGAGCAAGCGCTTTTTGCATGTGAAGAAACAGGATCTCTCCAGCTTTTCTAGAAGTTCTTACATAGTTTATTTATGCAAAGGATGAGATTGATGAAACGAACGAGTAAAGGGATGATTCCGTTTTGGGATTATATTGGCATTGAAGAAAAGCTGCTTGAAAAAGGATATGCGGAGTTAAAAATCACGATTCAGCCGCAGCTTCTGCAAGGAAGAGGAACGGTTCATGGAGGCGTTATTGCCACGCTTATCGACGCAGCGGTTGGTTCAGCTGTGCGGTCTTCTCTTTCTGAGGCTGAAAGTGCCAGTACAGTTGAATTAAAAGTAAATTACACAAGGCCGGGTATAGGCGATTATTTAGTTGCTAAATCCACACTGTCTCACCGCGGCAAAACGCTTGCTGTTGGAGAAGTGAAAATTGAAGACAGCAGCGGCAAGCTTGTTGCGCTTGGCAGTGCAACATATATGATTTTTTCCGCAGAAAAAATTTAGAATTCTAAGCTTTTTCTGCGGAATGCAGCTGCTGGCTAATGAATGCAATGATCGTTTTATAGTAAGCTTCGGGATGAGGAGCAAATTCACTTTTATGTGCTGTACGGTGAATAGGCTCTTTTTTATTTGTTATCCCTTCAACGCTCAATTCTGTTTGATTTCCAAGCCACAGTTCGCAAAAGTGAGAAAAAGGCGCTTTTACAAGTCCTGATACTTCTTCTTGCTGCAAAGTAAAAGCACTAAGAGGGTGAGAGCTGTAGTATAAAAATACATGTGCGAATTCTTTGTCAATATAGTGCGGCTGAGATACTTCATATTTAAATACATCTAAAGAAAGCAATTCATTAAATGAAATGTTGACGCCGAGCTCTTCTTGAATTTCTCTTACTCCATTTTGAACGGTCTCTGTATGAAGCAAATGTCCGGCAGCTGTGATATCAAGCGCACCGGGGTAATCTTGTTTTTGTTCGCTTCGAATTTGAAAATAAATATAGTCTGTATCATTTTCACGGCTGACAAACCAGCAGTGAAACGCTTCGTGCCAATAGCCTTTTTCATGAACTTCTTTGCGAGACGCTGTTCCTATGCGCTTCTGTTGGTCGTTAAATACAGTTAACACTTCATCGTTCATCATAAAACCCCCATTTGCTTCCTACTTCTTTCTACTCTAACCTGTCGTGAAAGGTATGTAAATTAAATAATGGAAGATGAAAAAACGTGTTCATACATAAAAATAAGTACAAGATAAAGGATACATCAATTTTAGTAAAGAAGGTGCATGCGTTGAATCATTGGATAGAAGTGGTACTTCGTTCAGTGCTGATTTTACTTGGCTTGTTTTTTATCACAAAGCTGTTAGGGAAAAAACAGTTATCCAAACTTTCTTTTTTTGAATATATCGTTGGCATTACAATTGGAGATATTGCAGGAACAATTTCAATGGATGTAGATTTACAGGCAAGTCACGGGGTAGTCGCAATTTTAGTGTGGGCATCGTTTCTTATTTTTGTATCAAACGTATCGTTAAAAAGTATAAGCTTTCGAAAAGCGGTGGAAGGGACAACAACGATCCTCATTAAAGAAGGAAAAATTCTTGAGGAAAATGTAAAAAAAGAAAAATATACAGTAGATGAGCTCATGGAGCAGCTTCGGAAAAAAGACATCTTTTATGTAGAAGACGTAGCTTTTGCCATGCTCGAAACCAACGGCGAATTAAGCGTGCTGTTAAAAAAAGAAAAGCAAAACGTTACGAGAGAAGATTTATTAATAAAAGGAGAGGCGACACGATTACCTCAAACGATTATCATGGACGGAAATATAATGAAAGAAGCCGTTCATGAGCTGGGATATAGCGTAGCGTGGGTCAAAGAACAGCTAAAAAAGAAAGATGCCGCAGTCGACAAGGTATTTTTAGGACAAGCAGACTCAGCAGGTCATTTGTATCTTGATTATTATGAAGACTGAGGCTGAGAGAAAAGTATTTTAGCCCAAGTGAAAAACGAACCATTAATCAGCATGTCTGATTAGTGGTTCGTTTTTTTGTGATTGTGAACATAGTATTATCTATTTCGTTCCTTCTAGCAGTTGATTGGAGGGCAAGGCGAAGACTCCTGCGGGAAAAGCGGAACAGATGAGGCCCCGCAGGAGCGTAAGCGACGAGGAGGCTCAGCGGCCGCCCGCGGAAAGCGAAGCCTTGCACGGAAATCAACTGCGGTGTAATAAGCAGTCCAGCTCATGTATCTCATTTGTTTGTCTTTAGGTTGGATTCATTTAGTTATGTCTCAACCTCAGCGAGGATCTACTTCTTGCCCGGATTTTATGTCGATTACTTTAAGGATATTTTGAGGTGCTTTAATATCTTTACTTGCAGGCGCAGCTTTTTTATTTTCTACCCAGTCTACTAACAAATCAAAAGATTGATGAGCATATGGAAGCAGGGGCTGAAGCTCTTGACTTGGATCCGTTTGTTTATTCCATACTAAGCTGTCAACGTGATTTCCGTTTTTAACGGTATAAAGACGATGAAGATTTGCCTTGCCAGCTTTTTTAACGAGTTTTTCATAGCCCTCCGCGTGAATAGAAGGGAAGATAAGTGAATCGAGAGAGCCGGCCATACTGATAAGAGGTACATCGATATCACCTGTATTTTCTACTTTTGCTACATTTTCTTTTACGCTTTTTAGACGGGTTTGATAGCGATAATTTTCAAAGATGTAGTCCCATGAGCGGTCGCGTAGACCTGATGAAGTAAAGTTTAAGTAGTTGTGCCAGTTTGTTCTTCCAGGAGCAGTTGGATCAAAGTGGTCACGGTAAATGTTTAAAGTGACCGCCCAGTACACTTGATCATGATAATTCCACAATTTTTCTGATCCTTTTGGAAGACCGGCTTTATACATTTGTTTAATAGCTTTTTTCTGTTCTTTTCCGCTTCCGTACAGCGCTTCTTCTGCGTTGTTTACAACAGGTGTTAGTGAGCTAATTAAATTGGGCGCTTTTGCACTCCATAATACACCTTCCCAATCGACGCCTCCATCAAATAAACGAGGCTCTTTTGTTTGCTTTGGATCATCGTGTTCAAGTGCGTATCTGACTACGTATCCGCCGTTTGAAATGCCAATTGCATACGTGGGTACTTTATGATCGTTTCGAATCAAATCGCTTGCAGGATTTTTTCGATTGGACGGGTTGATTAGCTTGTCTGAATAATGAGTAGTCAAGTATTTCTGGGCAGCTTTTGTCAGTTGACGATAGCGCATATTCCATTCTGCTACGCTGTCGTCATCGTTAGCGAGTGCATTTTTTACTTTAGCAAAAGGATCGTTAGGGTCACTTTCTCCTTGCGTTCCTTTATCGGTGGCTGCAAATGCATAGCCTTTTTTAAGAACGTAATCGCTGAATAATAAATCGGTGGACGTTTCGTTGCGCGTGGCAGGAATGCCGGCTACCACAAGTTTTCCGTTCCAGTTATCAGGAACACGGATGACGAACTGAGCGTCTTCAAAAATGCCATTTACTTGCGTTCCTTTGACCTCAGCGGGCTGATTAATTCGATACCAGCCCGATCCATCTTCAGGTTTCCCCCAGTTATAAGGAGTAAGCCCAATATTGCCATAGAGCGTAGCCTGCTGATATTGAGCGGGGTTTTTAGTGGTGAGCCAATTCCCATTCGCTCCGTCAAAATAGGTTTCTGCCGACTGATCAGCATTTGGAATTACATCTGTTTTGTTAGAAGCTTCAGCAAGAGATCCTGAAGCTGAAAAACAAAGAGCAGCAGAAAAAGTAAGCGCTATCATTTTTCGTTTCACGTTTCTTCCTCCTCATAAAAATACTACATACCTTTTAAATAAATTCCATAAAAAAGAAAAATGTCCTGTTTTAAAATCAGTTTGGAGGAAAGTTTTTTCATTTGTTTCTAAGCTGTTTTTGTCTAACAAACAGGTAAACTGCATCCAATTCTCTAGTTTCTTTTTAAGCTGCTTATATTATAATGAAAAAAGGATTAAAAAAGACAGGGTAAAACAATCGATTAAATAAGTATAAAAGATATGAAGAACGTTTCTATAAAACGTTATCTTAGAGGGCAAGGGAGTAGGTCTATGAGCAGCTTTAACAGTCAGTTTTTGTATTCCGTTACAATCATTCTATTAGGATACATACTAAAAAGAACAAACCTCCTTCAGCAAAAAGACGGGGAAGCTTTAGCAAGAATTATTTTTAATATTACAATGCCTTGCTTAATTATTGTCACATTCAGCAGTATTAAAATTGATGGATCGCTTATTTTACTATTAGTTATTGGAATTGTCTATGGCTTGCTGTTAGCTGCGGTAGGAATTTTTGTTTTTCGAAAAGATGAAAGAAAAGTGAAAGGCATGCTGACGATGATGATTCCAGGGTTTAATATTGGAATGTTTGCTTATCCGTTAGTAGAAGGCATTTGGGGAAAAGAAGGGCTTAAATATTTTGGTATGTTTGATGTCGGAAATGCCTTTGTTATTTTTGTTTTATGCTATGTGATTGGCAGCTACTACTCAGGAGATGATATTGACATTGAATTTAAAAAGATTTTATACAAAGTATTAAAATCGATGCCGCTTCTTACCTACGTAATCATTTGTCTTCTTGCGATTATAGGCATTCATTTACCATCATATGTATTAGACGTTTCAGGCATTATCTCTAAAGCTAATATGCCGCTTTCTCTTTTGCTTTTAGGCGTATATTTAAATTTTTCGTTCCAAAAAAGCTACTTGAAAAAAATTATTATGTTTTTAAGTATCCGCTACGTAATCGGACTCGGCGTAGGAATTGCGCTGTTTTTCCTGCTTCCATTTGAAGATATGTTCCGGTATACAATCTTAGTTTGCTTCATTCTACCAGTAGCGGGGTCAGTTTTACCTTATGCAGTAGAATTCAAATACGATCAAAAATTTGTCGGCACCGTTTCAAACATGACGATTCTGCTGAGCTTTTTGCTGCTGTGGGGAATGACAAACATTTTAATGTAAATAACTGAGGACGCTCGCACTTGTGAGCGTCCTTTTTGATGAAACAAGGATATTCCCAAATAAACAGAGGTAAGCTAGGAGAAGAGAAAATCCATCATACATACAACCTGACGGGAGGAAAAAAAGTGGAGTCCTTAACTTTTGTTTTATTTGGCGCAACGGGTGATTTAGCAAAAAGAAAAATCTTTCCCGCTCTTTATAATTTATTTACAGACAAAAAGCTCCCTGATGCTATTTCTATTATTGGATCAGGGTACGAGCAGATGTCTCATGAGGATTTTAAAGAGCGTGTAAAGCAATCTATAAACGATTTTTCGAGACGGAAAATGGAAAGTAACGAAGAAGATTTTTTGTCCCTTTTTCATTATCAAGCAGTAGACGCAAGCAAAACAGAAGATTACGAACAGCTGCTAAAACTTGTGAATGAGCAAGAAACAACTCATGGAAGTAAAGGAAATCGTTTGTTTTATTTGTCCGTAGCACCCGAATACTTCGATGTAATTGCTCTGCATATAAAAAAAGCGGCTTGGATCAAAACAGCGGCTGGAAGCGTCTTATGATTGAAAAGCCGTTTGGACATGATCTTGTTTCAGCAAGAGAGCTTAATGAAAAGCTAAGCAGTACGTTTAAAGAAGAAGAAATTTATCGAATTGATCATTATTTAGGTAAACCGATGGTGCAAAATTTAGAAGCGCTTGAATTTACGAACCCCGTGCTGCAATCGCTGTGGAATAACAAACACATTGCGAATGTCCAAATTACGGCAAGTGAAACAGTCGGTGTTGAAAATCGTGCAGGGTATTATGATCATACGGGGGCCATACGCGACATGATTCAAAATCATATGCTGCAGGTTCTCATGATGACAGCTATGCATCTTCCAAAACGAATTTGCTCAGAAAACATTTTAGAAGAAAAGCAAAAAGTAATGGAGTCACTGAGGAAAATTCAAGCGAAAGAAGTAGCTCGCGATGTTGTACGAGGGCAATACGGAAGCGGAGAAATCGATCACAAATCTGTTAGAGGATACAAAGAAGAGCCTGGCGTAGAAGCAGACTCTAAAAATGATACGTTTGTGGCAGCACGTTTATGGATTGATAATCCATTTTGGAAAGGCGTTCCTTTTTATATTCGAACGGGCAAACGAATGAAAGAAAAATCAACTCGTATCGTCGTAGAATTTAAAGATTCTTTAAAAGGTCTGTACGAAACTCCTTATGACAAAGTAGCACCAAACTTATTTATTATTGAAATTAGTCCAAGCGAAAACGTCGCTTTACAGCTTAACAGCAAAAACCCATTAAAAAATGGTGTTATTGAGCCGGTTCGTATTACGTTTTCAAGAGAAGAAGAAAGTGTACCGGAAGCATATGAACGAATCATTTATGACGCATTAATCGGTGACTCTACATTTTTTGCTCATTGGAAAGAAGTAGAGCTATCTTGGCAGTGGGTGCAGCCTGTATTAGATGCATTTGAGGCTGACATGCTGCCGCTTTATGAATATCCATCGGGTTCACAAGGTCCTGAAGAAGCCCAGAAATTAGTTGCACAAGAAGGCTTTAAGTGGTGGCTCGATGACGATGAGCATGGGGAAGCACCTGGAGTGTTTTTGCCTATTTAAAAAAAGAGGCTAGGACAAAATTTTTTTCGTTGAAGAAAGATCCGAACGATAAACTGAGATTCTTGATGGAGAATCTCGATTCATCGTTCGGATTTTTTTATGTATCTCATTTGTTCGTCTTTGGATTGAATGAATTTAGTTATGTCTCAATCTCTTTTGGTGTTTAATCGTTTTTGTAAATGAACAAGATCATGATGTAAATGTTTTTGCATATGTTCAACAGCTTTTAAACTGCGTTTTTTCATAAAGGTGAACACTTGCTGATGCTCATCTAAAATCTCAGCAGCGCGTCCTTTACCTTTAAAATTAAGCACTCGACAAAAATAAATCAATACATTTACGCTATCGAGCTGTTTTTTTAAATGTTTATTATGACTGTATTGAAGAATCAGCTGATGAAAATGTTCATTTAGCTCAATAAGTCGAGAATCCTCGGCTCCTTGTTTTATTTCCTCAGCGGTTCTGTCTAACAGCTGCTCAATGAAAAGAAGCTCTTCATCAGAAGCGCGAGTAATACACAGCTTAATGGCTAAAGACTCTAAAGCCGTACGAATTTGATAAATTTCTTCTACGTCTTCAGGAGACAGGGAATAAACAATAAAGCCTGTTTTTTGATCTGCAACTAAAAGGCCGTCTTTTTCTAATAAACGCATTGCTTCTCTTATGGGAGAGCGGCTAACCCCAAATGCTTTAGCTAGCTGGGTTTCATTGATTCGCTGGCCCGGTTTATATTCACCGTTCACAATCATTTGCTTAATTTTTTCATAAAATTGAAGATAGTATGGTAACGGCTTATGTAAATCAAAATTGTTCATTGATATACCTCGTTTATTTATAATCATTTATTTCCTAATTATAATACGCTTGTTCATAAGAGTCATAATAATTTTGAATTTTTGAAGAGAATGAATATATTCAGAATTTTCTTGATGAAAGTGTTGTTTTTACGTATAATCAAATAGATAATATCGGTCGACGGTCGACCGATAGGTTTTTTACATAAAAGACGCAGGGGGATTTTTGATGAAAACGTTAAAAATAGCGAACATACCAGGAGATGGAGTAGGAAAAGAAGTTGTGCCGGAGGCGGTTAGAGTCCTTCGTACGATTGCAGATCTTCACGGGGGATTAAAATTTGAATTTACAGAATTTCCTTGGAGCTGTGATTATTATTTGAAGTACGGACAGATGATGCCAGAAGATGGGCTAAAGCAGCTTCAACACTTTGACGGAATTTTTTTAGGAGCTGTAGGAAATTTAAATCTTGTGCCAGATCACGTGTCGCTATGGGGTCTGCTCATTAAGATTCGTCGAGAATTTCAGCAGGTAATTAATATTCGTCCAGCCAAGAGGTTAAAAGGCATCGCATCTCCACTAACGAACCCAAAAGAGTTTGATTTAATTGTTGTTCGTGAAAATAGTGAAGGAGAATACAGTGAAGTAGGAGGCCGAATTTATCAAGGAGAAGATCAAATTTCTATTCAAAATGCGGTTTTTTCTCGAAAAGGAACAGAACGAGCAATGCGCTACGCCTTTGAATTAGCTTCTAAAAGAAAAGCAAAAGTTACAAGCGCAACGAAGTCAAATGGAATTGTTCATTCCATGCCGTTTTGGGACGAAGTGTTTCAAGATGTTGCAAAGAGTTATCCTCATATTGAAACAGACACACAGCACATCGATGCGCTGGCGGCTTTTTTCGTTACAAATCCAAGTCGTTTTGATGTAATTGTGGCAAGCAATTTATTTGGAGATATTTTAACAGATATCGGAGCTGCTGTTATGGGAAGTATTGGCGTTGCTCCTGCTGCAAATATTAATGTGAACGGAAAATATCCTTCGATGTTTGAACCGGTACACGGGTCTGCTCCTGATATTGTCGGAAAAGGAATTGCAAACCCAATCGGACAGATTTGGACAGCAAAAATGATGTTGGATCATTTTGGTGAACAAGAATTAGGCAGTCATTTGTTAGAGGTTATTGAACAAGTGACGGAATCGGGCATCATTACACCAGATGTTGGAGGCAGCGCAACTACTAGTGAAGTAACGGATCAAATTATTTCTCATTTAAAGAAGTGAAGGTTCTAAAAGAGGCTAGGACAAAAAAATATTAGACGAAGTGAAAAACGAACCATGAATCAAAGTGTTTGATTCATGGTTTTTTTTGTGGTAAACGTAGGTTTCATGTGTGTTGGTCTTTCTAGCAGTTGATTGGAGGCAAGGCGAAGACTCCTGCGTGAAAAGCGAAGCAGGTGAGACCCCACAGGAGCGTATGCGACGAGGAGGCTCAGCGCTCGCCCGCGGAAAGCGAAGTCTTGCACGGAAATCAAAATCGATAAATACATGTTGACACTTACATATATGGATCCTATAATAGTTTGAGTTGATATAATTCGTATACATATTATTACTAGACTGTGTTTTAGTTTGTGTTAATAAATCGATACGAATAAACAAATAAAAGGAGGAAACTCATGCAGAAATCGAAATTATGGACAAAAGATTTTTTAGCGGTCTCACTGACCAGCTTTTTTGTTTTTGTCATTTTTTATATGTTAACTGTCACATTGCCTCTGTTTGCAACGGATGAACTTCATGCAAGTAAACAAAGCCTAGGGCTAATTGTGACAATTTTTTTAGTGTCCGGTATTGTGTTCAGACCGCTAGCCGGTAAGTGGATGACAACATTAGGACAAAAGAAAGTACTATTAATAGGTGTCTTTATCTTTTTAATTGGTTCTATTTTATATATGAACATTCACTCATTATCTGCGCTGCTGCTGCTGCGTGTGCTTCATGGTATTGGTTTTGGAATGAGCACAACTGCTACAGGAGCAATCGTTGCAAATGTAATCCCAGAACAGAGAAAAGGAGAAGGGATGGGGTACTATGCGACGTTCATGAACTTAGCGATGGTAGTAGGTCCGTTTGTAGGCTTAACGTTAACAAATACTTTGAGTCATACAGCGGTCTTTACCGTTGCGGTTGTATCTTCTGTTTTAGCAGTATTATGTAGTCTAGTACTTCGTGTACCTGAGGTGCAACCAGCTTCTTCTGCAACAAATGAAATACAGCCAGCCAAAGGTCTTGCGGAGTTTTTTGAATACCGCTCGCTGCCTATTTCTGTTGCAGGCCTTGTGGTAGCTTTTTCATATGCAAGTGTTATTTCGTTTGTGTCTATTTATGCAAAAGAAATGGGCTTTACGCAAGCTTCAAGCTTTTTCTTTGTTGTATATGCAGTGTGCCTGTTGGCTTCTAGACCTTTTACAGGAAAATGGTTTGATCAATACGGAGAAAACAGCGTGGTATATCCGTCCATTTTATCTTTAGCTATCGGTATCTTTTTGCTTAGCCAAGCGACAACAAGCTGGGTGTTTTTATTAGCTGGAGCATTGATTGGATTAGGCTTTGGAACGATTACATCAAGTTTTCAATCCATTGCTGTAAAAAAAGCTTCTCCTCATCGCCGAGGTGTCGCCACGGCTACGTTTTTTGTGTTTTTTGACTCTGGAATGGGCTTAGGGTCCTTTTTATTAGGCATTTTATCCACAGCAGCCGGATATAAAGGAATGTATGTATTCTGTTCCATTATTGCTCTTTTAGCTATAGCAGTATATCTTGTATTGCACGGCCGAAAAAGCCAGAAACAGCGTATTATTTCTCGAAATGAATCATTAGGAAAATAACATAAATAAAAAAAGGCGTGCTCAAGGGGAGCGTGCCTTTTTTATTTATGGAGCTCTAAAGAAAACGAAAACGGCTGTGAGCATATCGATATAGAAGCCCTCCTGATTTCTTTAGAGATTTCTTTTATTCCACTTCTTCTTTTGTAATCCACTCACTGGACCATGTCTGAATTTCCTGAATTACCGGCGCTAGTGCTAATCCTTTGTCGGATAATGAATACTCGATTCGAACTGGAGTTTCCGGAATAACCGTACGAATGACGATTCCTTCATGCTCTAATTCTTTTAAGCGCTCGGATAAGAGCCTTCCGCTTACTGGAAGTGCTTCTTGCATTTGAGAAAACCGCTGTGAGCCGGAAAGCAGCTGAAAAATGATCAAACTCGTCCAACGTTTCGTTAGTATAGTAACAGCCTTTTCAAAACGTGGGCAGAGTGCTAAACCGTCCATGTTATTACCTCCATTCTCTTCCTATATTATAAAACAAAGTCAGTATTTTATCTAGTGTTATGTAATTTAATTACTTAAATATTATAAATTACTTTACGTACTTATATTTTGATTATATAATTTATATAATTATAAAAGTTAATTACCAAAAGTAACAAAAGGAACATAAAAGCTTTACAAGATAAATGTATCGTCATATAATACTTTATGCAAGTAAACCTACTTACTTTTAGTAAGCTGGTAAACCAATTTAAAAAAATAAATGTTGTGAAGTGCTAAAAAACAGTTGCTCATGTGAGAAATTGAGCAAAACTTGAAAATGGTAGGTAAGTGAGAAGATACGTAAGAGGAGGAAATGACTGTGATTAACCAAAAAGTTGTTTCAATTTTAAAAGATAAAATTAACGTAGTAAAAAATGAAGACCATTTTATTTATATAGTAGGACCTATTACGCTTCCTGTGAATCTGGATGGTGAGACACAAGTATTTAGTTGGTATTCATGGTTGCGTTCTGATAATGTAAAAGAAGGATCTTTAAGTACGGAAGAGCTTATTGGAAAAATGCAAGGAGCTAATTTAGCTGACATGCAGCAATCTAGTGTTCTTGTGTACGGAGATTTTCAAGAATCGCATGAGGCACTCATTCGTATGCACAGTATCTGCCATACGGGAGATATATTCGGAAGCAAACGCTGCGACTGCGGTTTTCAATTAAAACAATCAATGAAAATGATCGTCGAAAATGGGAGCGGAGCGCTATTTTATTTAGCAAATCATGAAGGACGCGGCATTGGCCTATTCAGCAAAGCAATGGCATACGTTCTTCAAGAAAACGGATTTGATACGGTAGAAGCGAATGAAGGGTTAGGATTTGAAGATGATACTCGCAGCTATAGTGATGCCATCAGCGTGTTAAAAGTGCTGCGCCAAAAACCGGTTACGCTGATTACCAATAATCCCAAAAAGCTAATCGCGCTTGAGAAAAACGGCGCACTTTTATCAGGGCGCGTTCCACTTTGGGGAGATGTATCGCAGTTTAATGAAAAGTATTTGGATACTAAAGTTAAACGTTCAGGACATTTAAAAGAGGAGGTTCTTCTTTGATCAATCACGAATTTTATATGAATATAGCTTTACAAAACGCAAAAGCAACAAAAGGACAAACAGAGCCAAATCCGCTTGTAGGATCGGTTATTGTAAACGATAATCGAATCGTTGGAATTGGTACGCATTTAAAAGCTGGCGAACCGCACGCTGAAATTCACGCGCTGCGAATGGCTGGCGAACAAGCAAAAGGAGCGACTGCTTACGTAACGCTAGAGCCTTGTTCACACCACGGACGTACAGGTCCTTGTGCTGAAGCGCTAGTTGAATCCGGTGTAAAAAAAGTGGTGATAGCAACTTTAGACCCTAATCCTTTAGTAGCAGGTAATGGAGTTAAAATTTTAGAAACCGCAGGCATTGAGGTCATAACAGGTGTATGTGAAGAAGAGTCACGTCAAATGAATGAGGTCTTCAATAAGTATATTGTAACGAAGAAGCCGTTTGTTTCATTAAAGTCAGCGATTACGTTAGACGGTAAAATAGCAACTGCTTCTTCTCACAGCAAGTGGATTACTTCTGAGGAAGCTCGTTTGGATGTACATCAGCTGCGTAACGAAACAGCGGGTATCTTAGTAGGGGTGAACACGGTCATTAAGGACAACCCCGAGCTGACAACTCGCATTGAAGGCGGCCGCAGCCCAATTCGTATTGTGATGGATTCAAAGTTGCGTATGCCGCTTGAATCTAAGCTAGCAACGGATTCTTTAGCTCCAACGTGGGTATTTACAAGTCAGGGCTATTCAAAAGAAAAAAAGAACAGCTCGAAAAGCAAGGCGTCGAAGTATTTGTTACAAGCGGTGAGGACAAAGTAAATCTTGAAGATATGCTTTCTATACTAGGTGAGAAATTTGTGTCGTCTCTTTTAATTGAAGGAGGGGGCGAAGTTAATGCCGCATTCCTGGAAAATCGTTTAATTGATAAATTGGTGCTGTATATGGCTCCAAAGCTTTCAGGAGGAAAAGAAGCTCCTACTTTCCTAGAAGGAAAAGGCGTAGAGAAAATGTGGGACGCAGTGGACGTGGAGCGTCTTTCTGTGACGTCAATCGGCAAAGACTTTAAATTTGTTGGATATCCTGTTTATAAATAAAAATGTGAATGAGGATGGAACAAAAATATGTTAGTTGAAGGAAGATCCGAACGATTTATCGTTCGGATTTTTTGCTGTTATGGTGAACATAGGTTTCATGTATGCAGGTGTTTTTAGCGGTGTAACAAAGTGATCTATATTAGCTTATTCATCCTATTTGTTCGTCTGTAGATTGGATTGATTTCGTTATGTCTCAATCTCATTTTTTGGTGGGATTTTTTAGAGAAGAGAAATCATACACTATTTTACTCTTATAGATTAATTTGCTATTATAGGGAATGGTCAATTTCGAAACATTGTATAAATTTTTAACGTGTTTACAGTTGACTATCTAAATAAAATCACTATATGTTTATAGAGAGAATATATTATGTGAAAGTAAGGGTGAGAAAAGAGATGAGAGAGTATAGAATTGGGAGTGTTATGAGAGACCTTCGCAAAATGGCAGGGTTGACACAACAAGAATTATCAAGAGACATTTGTACACAAGCGCAAATCAGCAAAATTGAAAACGGTGAAGAATATCCATCAAGCATTACCCTCTATAAAATTTCTAAGCGCCTTGGCGTAGATGTTAACTACTTTTTTGATAGTGTAGAATCACCTCGACTTGATTACGTAGATGCGGTTCAATCGTTAATTCGTCAATATATTCGTCAGAGAGATTATGATGCTATTCATAATATCATTGTAAAAGAAAAAGAAAGTCCTCTGTTTCAAAATCCGCTGAACAAGCAATTTTTAATGTGGCACGAAGGTATTTGCGTGTATTACATTCATCATAATAAAGAAGATGCGCTGTCTAAAATGTACCAAGCGATCGAGCTTACTAAGCAATCGGCAACGTTTTATAAAGAAAGAGAAATTGAAATTTTAAATAGCATTGGAATTATTCTTTATGAAGAGAAAGAGTATGAACAGGCTCTAGATACATATCAAACAGCACTCAAAAGCTTAAATGAGCTGCCCCAAACAAAAGACGAAAATATAAAAATTAGAATTTTAAATGCACTTGCCAAAACGCTTGGAGATATGAGTAACTATGATGAATCATTAATATATAGCAACCGAGGAATCGATTTGTGCATTAGTAATGAATCAATGTATTTATTTGGAGAACTTCATTACCAAGCAGGAGAGAGCCTAATCAAATTAGGTAAAATTGAACAAGGTAAAGAATATATGGAAAAGTCTATGACCATTTTCACCCTGCAACGAAATGAGCGATTCGTCAAGCTAGTAGAAAAAGAACTTGAAGCTCTATTTGTTTAAAATATTCCTATCATTATAATTTTTGAGAAATTTCTATCAAAATGGAGGAAATCCGTGGTTTTAAGGGGATAAATACTGATAGAAAGGAATTCATCTACTTTTATCCTGTGATACACTAGAGTCAAATCAAAGAAAGAGGAGGAAATAATTATGAAAAAAGTATTAGTCGGTATGGCATTAGCGTTTACATTAGTAGCAGGTGTTGCTTCAGTTGGAACAAGCGTAGCAACAGGAGATTTTTCAACATTAGGTCTTCCAAGCCAACATTAATAAAAAAAGCCGTGCTTCTTAGCACGGCTTTTTTTATTGTGTTTTACTTGACTGATCTTTGTTGCGTTTGTTTCCCTTTGAATTATCCCCGCTTGAAATCTCTTCACCCATTTCAACAAGATGGTGCTGCGTTTTTGGGTTACTTTGATTAGCGCTTCCTTTATTATTCTTTTTTGTCATATTCATTCTCCTTTAAAATGATGGCAATGCATCTAAGTTATTTGTTTTGTCATGGTCAGGAATACTGCGAATATACGTACCGCCGTCTTTCCCTACAAAGGTACTCACATGCTCAACGTCTCCCGCTTCTACTTTCTTTAACGCTTCTTCATAGGTTAAAACAGCTCCTGAAGCAGTTTGAAATTCTAGCAGGTCACCGTCTGCATTTTTACGTACCGCAACGAAACGTTCTTTCATACAAATAAACACCTTCCTTTACATCTATATGGTTGCTGAAATAGTCGTTTTTATTCATTGCAAAAAGTGATAAGGTAAAGAAAAGAGTGCAAAGGGGATAAAAAATGACAACATTTAATTGGCATGATCAAGCTCAAGACGAGTGGAACCAAAAAGTATCATTTTGGAATAGCCGAAGTGAAGAAATGTGGAAAAACGGAAGTCGGAAAACAGTTATTCCATTTATTCAAAAACATCTTAAAAAAGGCGCTTTGCTAGCAGACGTCGGCTGTGGTGATGGGTTTGGGACGTCTCTTCTAGCCGCTTCTGGATATAAAGCAATCGGTCTTGATTTATCAGAAGAAATGGTTCAAAAAGCATCTGAACTGCATAAAAGTGAAAATGTGTCGTTCGCTCAAGCTGATATTATGAAGCTCCCGCTGTCTTCTGAATCAGTAGAAGGGGTTATGGTAATCAACGCCCTAGAATGGACGGAGCACCCGCGATTAGCTCTGAAGGAATTGCACCGAGTTGTAAAACCAGGAGGATATGCATGTGTAGGTATTCTTGGACCAACTGCTCAGCCTCGTACCAATAGTTTTCGACGATTATACGGTGAAGACGTTATTTGCAATACGATGATGCCGTGGGAATTTGAACAGCTTGCAAAAGAAAATGGATGGGAAGTAATCGATGGCGAAGGTGTATATAAGCGAAATGTTACAGGTAAGCTGATTGGACAGCTCCCAAACGAATTAAAGCAAGCCTTAACGTTTCTATGGTTATTTATGCTTAAGAAACAATAAAAACAGCACACCTCTCCTTATATGTAGCTGTACAAAGGGTACACTACAAACTGGAGGTGAGTGACATGAGTAAAATTAAAAAAGACCGCTCAAAATCAGAACTAGGTTCACCAAATGTAGAAGGACAAGGGACGACCACTTCTGAACAAGGTGTTCAAAGCAGTTCAGCTAACAAAAAGCAGAAGCGTTCATAACAAAAATAAAACGAACGTGCAGGAGGAACAGCGAGCTCCCTGCACGTTCGTTTTATTTATGGTGTCATCTTTATAAGTAAGAAGGTGTTGTGTGCAAGATTATAGATAGCTTATAATAAAATCTGAGCCAATAATTGTAATTTTATACAAGCTTGGTTTACAGTCGATGTAAAGTGGAGGTGTAATAAATGGTAAATAAAAGATGTTTACCGGATACTGCAGCGTCTCATGCAAAGCCTGATATTAGAAAGGCGATACTTTGCATGGGATGGACGGTTTAGTAATAGACATCGCCTAACCGCGCATATCTCATTTCTAATATATACGGCTTTGCCCCTTATTGTATAAGCAAAACCACATAAGGAGCTGGCAGAAATGACGTATGTAAAAGCAACAAATATTTTACCTGAAGAGCTGATTAGTGAAATTCAAAAATACATTCAAGGAGAAACCATTTATATTCCAAAGCCGCAGAAGGCAAAAAGAAAATGGGGAACTTGCTCTGGTGGAAGAAAGTTGATTGACGAGCGAAACGAACGGATTAAGAATTTGTTTAAAAAAGGAACTTCAATTGAGGAACTAGCCCGTGAATACTTTTTGTCAACCGAAACCATCAAAAAAATTGTATATAAAAAGCAACGATAGAAATCAAGCGCTGGCAACTGAATGCCCGCGCTTTTTTAGGTATAGTTTATTTCTGATTTATTTTTTACATTTCATAAAAGGAATCCGTACGGTAAAGTAAAAAGTAGCTGATTAAATGAAGAAGGAGTGAAGAACGTGGAAGCGTTTATAAGAAATGATCAATATAACTTTATCAAAAGCCAAACGCAAATCCTTATCAATGGGCATGGAACAGTAAACAATTCTGATGTGCTGCAGGCTTTAAAAGCTCTTGCAAAAGAAAAAGTATTAAATGTGTTTGATGTTCTTAGCGAGGAACAGGAAGAATTACTGCTGTCAGTTGCTGAAGTTAGAAATAAGGAGCAAGCAGAGGTGTTTTTAGAAACGATAAAGCCTTACGTGATTCCATTTAAATCTTTTACAGAAGCTGGCGTGAAAAAGTTGTTTCCAAAAGTGAAAAAGTTAAAAGTCCCTTCTGCTGATAGCATTGATCTAACGAGCATTTCCTATGTTAGCTGGATCGATAAAGGCTCAAACAGAAAGTTTATCGTAGCGCAGGAGCCGTATACCCAGATGTTAAAAGGTATTCAAGGAACGTTTAAACCTATCAATCAGAAAGGAATATGCACGCTTTGCCACAGCTACGAGGAAGTCGGTATGTTCACTGCTGAAATCAAAGGAACTGTTCAAGGGACATTTACACAACGAGGAAATTATATTTGTCAAGATAGCGAAGCATGTAATCAAAATCTGCTTACCTTAGAGCGGCTTCATGATTTTATGTTAAGGCTCAGTAAATAACATGCGGCTAATAAGAAGAATACAAAAAGAGAAGGTTCAGCCTCTATACTTTTGGTGAGACTGAGCCTTCTTTGTCTATCTGTTTTTCTCGATTGGATTGTCACGATAGCTAATCCAATCGCTCCAGCTGCCGGTATATAATTTTACATTTGGAAAACCTGCTGATTTTAAAGCTAAAACGTTCGGGCAAGCAGATACACCCGATCCGCAGTATACAATGATTTCAGCGTGAGAATCAATAGCTGAAAACATTTCCTTCCACTCTTTATCTGTTTTCCATAAACCTTCTGAAGTTAACACATCTTGCCAGAAAGAATGAATGGCCCCTGGGATATGTCCTGCTACAAAATCAATGGATTCTTCTAAGCCGAGATATCTCCTTTTTTCACGAGAGTCGATAAGAACAACATTAGGGTTATGAAGGTTCTTTTTTACGTATTCAACTTCTGCAAGTCCCCAATCTTGTTGAACGAAAGGTACAAACGTTTGAGGAGAACCTTCTGGTACGTTCTTCGTTATTTCATATCCCGATTGCTTCCAGTTATTAAAACCTCCATTTAAAATTTGTACGTCTTCAATTCCTATATATCGCAGTAGCCACCATGCTCTTGAAGCCATCATTCCGTTCTGTTCATCATAAACGACGACTTTTGAATCAGCATTAATTCCTAAGCTGCCGAGCTTTTGAGCTAGCTTTTGAACGTCAGGCAGCGGGTGCCTTCCTCCGTGCAAAGTAGCCACAGAAGACAGATCTTTTTCTAAATCCAAATAATGAGCATTCGGGAGGTGCTCATTTTGATAAGCGTTTGCGCCTGCCTCAGAATTCCCAAGGGTAAATCGGCAGTCAAGCAACACAATGGAGTGTTGGGGTTGCTGTAATGCAGTATGTAAGTCATCTGGTGAAATAATAGTATTCATAGCATTCACATCCTTTTACCAAAATTCTAGTTGAAATAACTAAAAATGAAAAGCGTTATATGTAAATTACGGCAAAGCTATTTTGTTTTCCTTCAATTATTCCCCGTAGAATAATTGCCCATTTTAACACTTATCTGATGCAGAGCGAAATGCTCCTGTGCTACAGTTATAATAAGAGTTACATAGTGTAAGTCAAATGCTCAGCGTAATGTCATACCTACTATTGAAGAGAAGGAGAGAGAAAGATGCAAACAAATGAAAAGAAAGAATTTAAACTGATCGCACTAGATATGGATGGAACGCTGCTGAACAATCAGCAAGAAATTTCTAAAGAAAATCGTGAGGCCATTGCTAAAGCCCAAGAACAGGGTGTTCATGTGGTGCTAAGCACGGGGCGATCTCTTTTAACATGCCGTGAATATGCGCAGTCTCTTCAGCTATCTTCTTACCTTATTACAGTAAACGGAAGTGAAATTTGGGATGAATCTGGAGAGCTTGTAGAACGAAAATTAATTGATGCTTCTTACATCGAGAAGATGTGGAATTTAACGCAAGAGCATAAGCTTAACTTTTGGGCTGTGACTACGGATAAAGTATGGAGAGACGAATTTCCAGAAGATATTGCCTCACAGGAATGGCTGAAGTTTGGCTACGATATTCCAGATGATGCTTTACGAGAAGAAGTGCTGAAACAAATAGCAGGCATTTCAGATTTTGAAATTAGCAACTCTAGTTTAACGAATCTAGAAATTAATGCACTTGGTATTAACAAAGCAAAAGGGATCATGACTGTATGTGAACGTTTGGGCATTTCAATGGATGAAGTCATTGCCATGGGAGACAGCTTAAATGATATGGCTATGATTGAAGCGGCAGGGTGTGGAATCGCCATGGGAAATGCTCAGGAAGCTGTAAAAGAAGCAGCGGACTGGGTGACAGATACAAATGTCAATAACGGAGTAGCGAAGGCTATCAGCCACTGGGTGCTGAAATAACAGCAGCTCTACATGTTGCACAACTTAACTACTTCCCGTATAAACTGATACTGGATGCCTCCCTTAGAGTTCGTCTTATACGTATATATAAGGAGAAGCCATCTAGTTAAGAAGTGGGGAGTATGAGTGATTTATCATTAGACAAGCTGTTACAAAAAGCAGAAAATAAGTTACAAGATGTACATGAAATAGTGCAAGAAAAAGCGTACGAGCTCATTGGGCAAGCATATAAAGAAAGCATATTTGTTAGTATCACTGAAGGATTTAGATCGATAGAGCATCAGCACAAACTATATTCACAAGGCCGAACAACACCAGGAAGTATTGTGACTAATGCCAAAGGCGGCTATTCTTATCATAATTATGGACTAGCTTTTGACATTGCGCTGCTTGATAACGACGGAAAAGTTGACTGGACCATTGATCGAAGATGGAACAAAGCGGGAGAGATAGGAAAAAGGATTGGGTTGGAATGGGGAGGAGATTGGACAAGCTTAAAAGATTACCCTCATTTTCAATATACATTCGGTTTATCTTTGTCGGAGCTTCGAAGTGGAAAAGTACCTAAAAAACAGACGCCAAAGGCTTCAAGCATGTTAATTAAATACGGAGATCGAGGAAATCACGTACAGTTAATTCAGCGTATGCTTATTCACTTAGGTTATTCTCTTTTTGGAGGCGCAGACGGTATATTCGGGTCTTCCACTTTCAAAGCGGTAAAAGCTTTTCAACAAGCACTTTATCTGCAGGTAGATGGAATAGTTGGACCGAAGACACTCGAAAAACTCTACAATAATTTTAATAAAACTATGTTCTAAATAACCATAAAAAACCGATAACGAGAAAAGGAAGAAAAGAGATGGATGGAAATCGTCTCCCTTCTTCCTTTTCTGTAGTTATAGTAGAAAAACTGAAATTTATAAAGAAATAAAAAGGATTTTCTAAGCGTAAGAAACGTTCACGTGATCTAACTGGATAACATTGCTCAACAACACGATATCTTTATATATTTCACTTTTTACAGAGGCGTTTGAACAGTTTTGATAGTCTTTCAACAAGCGGCCAAGTTCTTTAATAAATAACAACGTCTCTTGTTCATTAATCATAGTCAAAACTCCTTGTTTAGAAATGAATCCAGGTCATTATATAGGAATTCTATCATATCTATACGCACCTGTTGACAAAAAAAGTTTGTCAATTTTTTTGTGAGAAGAAGAAATTTAGGGATATGTGGAATGTGTTCGACTCTCTCATTTTATATATATGCAGCTTGTCTAAAAATATGAGAGTAGTTATAGTAATATTTACTCCTAATCATGCAACTTAAAACCTATTTTAGAGGTTATCCGTAAATTCCCTCTATTGTAGAGCGATGGAACAAAAAAAGAATGCCTCTTTTTGTATCTTTAGTATGATAACGTTTTGAAGAAATAAGGCATATTTTTGAGTTTTAAGATGGATTTGAATTAGATCTTTTGACACGCTCTTTTTGTAGGAGAGGCATATTTACTTTCTATCAAGGGAAATCGTAAAGCTCCAAAGAGTTTCTAAATCAGAAACTCTTTGGAGCTTAATTTTTTGGATAAGGGATGTGCAAAAGTTCTGGGACGGTCACAAAATCATATCCTTCTTGCTTAAGTCTAGGAATGATGGTATCCAGCGACTTTGCGGTGTTAGAAAGGTCCATGGTCCAATGGCCGCCGTCGTGCATCAAAACAATTGTTCCGGCGTGCATGTTCTTAAATACATTTTTGGTGATTTCTGTTTCTGGGATTTGCTTCCAGTCCAATGAATCAGAAGACCAGTTAATCGCATAGACATTTTCATTTGGCAGCTCGTTGATCATTTCTTGCGTTAAATTTCCATATGGAGGACGAAACAGCTGTGTTTCAAAACCGGTAATGTTTTTAATAATAGCCTGAGTTTTGGCAATTTCCCAGTGAAACTTTTCAGTAGATTCCTTTAGTAAATTGGGGTGCCAATAGGTATGAATCCCAACAGCATGACCTTCAGCTACCATTCTTTTCACCAGCTCAGGATGTTCGTGAGCTTTTGCCCCAATAAGAAAAAAGGTTGCTTTAATACCATGCTTTTTCAATTGATCCAATACATGTGGAGTAAAGCGCGGATCCGGTCCATCATCAAATGTTAGGGCGGTTTGCTTTAGTTGGTTATTACCTTGATAAAGCAAACGGTCACGCACTTCTACATTTTTTACTTGTTCCGCTTTACATAGTGCAGGAAGGGCTCCATTAAATAAGAAGCACAGTGTAAAAAGCAGTATGCTAATTCTTCGTATCATGTACATGCACGCTCCTTTCTAGGGCAAAGTATAACGTTATGATACCCGATTAAAAATTTTGTATGAAACTGAATTTCCCTTTTGTGTCAAAACGTATGATATGCATGAAACAGCGTACTATAATAAACAGTTACTATTAGGTGAAGAAAGGAAAAAGCAGATGAAAAAAATAATGATTGCCGTAGCATTGATTTTTTCGCTAAGTTTATCTCCCTTAGCTGAATATATTTCCTATCATGATGACTATAACGTAAGTGCAAGGTCGTATCGTTCGGGGAAGCGGTCCTTTAATAGACAGCCAAGCGTTAGACAAAATGAGCCGAGGTCTAATTTTTCAAACCGCAGAAATGGAACTGTAAATCGGGGCGTTACCCGTTCAAAACGAGGAGGATTCGCCCGTGGACTGCTTTATGGCGGCCTGGCAGGGATGTTATTTGGCGGTTTGCTTGGTCATATGGGTGCACTGGGCGGGATTTTTGGGTTGTTAATTAATATTTTAGCTATTGTGCTTATAATTAATTTAATTCTGCGTTTATTCCGCCCTTCTCGTCGCGACAATAATTGGAGGTAGACCGTAATTGCTGTCATAAACTAATAAGAAAGCTCCATATAAATAAGAAAACGCTTTCTATAGTTAATCGAAAGGATGAAACGTATGTCAGCAAACAGACAGCGCAGCAAATACCTGGCGTTTTGCACAGAATGCGGTCTCCCAAACAGGTTAACATTGTTTCTTTTAAGACAGTACGTTGCGACAGACGAATATAGCGGATTTTATTGTGGGAATTGCGGAATTCGAAACGAATTTCCAGATTCGGTCATTGAATATATTAAAGAACTGTAAAACACAATCTTTTAGAAGATTGTGTTTTATTTATTTGATAAAACTATGTTCTAAATAATAATTAAAAAAGAAAGGGAGACTTTAGAAAAAAGAAATACAATAAATGCAAAAACGACAAATCCATATAAGGACTTGTCGTTTTTTATGTTTGAAATACGGCCGCTCGGTTCTTTCATTCCCACAGATATGGAGTCTCTTGGTAAACATAATAGTTCAACCAATTCATAAACAGCAGGTTGGCATGAGAGCGCCATGTTTTTAAGGGGTTCTTGTCGGGATCATTGTTTGGGAAATAGTGTTCCGGAAGCTTCGGCTCTAGCCCTTTTTCTGTATCTCGAAGAAATTCTTCTTGCAGTGTTTGAACGTCGTACTCTGGGTGCCCTGTAATGAAAATAAACTTTTCATCTTTAGACATCGCCATATAAACACCAGCTTCTTCAGAGTAGGAAAGAAGCTCAAGGTCAGGATGATTTTTTACTTCATTCATGTCGACATCAGTGTGACGGGAATGAGGAGAATAAAAGACATCATCAAATCCTCGCAGCAGCTTAATCGGTTCTTCACTCGATACAACATGTGTAAATACACCCGTGCATTTATCAGAAAGAGGTCGCTTGTCAATGCCAAAGTGATGATAAAGTCCGGCTTGAGCTCCCCAACAGATATGAAGGGTAGAAGTCACATTTGTTTTACACCAATTCATAATTTCTTGAAGTTCTTTCCAGTAGTTTACTTCTTCAAATGGTATATGTTCTACAGGTGCTCCTGTAATAATCATTCCGTCATATTTTCGCTCTTTAATTTGTTCAAACGTTTTATAAAACTGATCTAGGTGATTTCTACTCGTCGTCTTTGCTTTATGGCTTGCCGTGTAAAGAAGTGTAATATGCACTTGCAGCGGTGAATTTCCGAGTAAACGTAATAATTGAGTTTCAGCTTTTTCTTTTTCCGGCATTAAGTTTAGGATAACAATATTAAGCGGGCGAATTTCCTGGTTCACCGCGCGCACGTCGTCCATGATGAAAATTCTCTCTTTTTCTAAAATTTCTTTTGCCGGAAGATCACGTGGAATATTAATAGGCAATAAAAATTCCTCCTATTCGATTTCGAAGTAATGACGCGTATAAATGTTCTTTCTCACGTGAAGATGAGGTTCAACATTTATGTACAATATACTATTATAGGAATATACAGAATATTAAGCAATTGAATTTTGAAAAAAAAGAGCATTAATATGCGTAATGGCTAAAATGAAATGGTACAATAAGGTTAAACTGGAGCGTTGCTATGCTTTTTTAGCTTGACTGCAACTTAGTAAAATTTATAGCGCAGTCGTTCCTGTATTTATTAAACTTCATATCTCCCCCAGAAAATGGATTTTATCCTTTTTTGATGAAGTGTTTAAAAAGAATTCTCAGCAGAAAAGGGGTTTTTATATGACAACTAAGAAGCAAATAAAAAGTGATTTGCAAATTGCACAAGAGGCAACGATTAAACCGATTAAAGAGATTGCCGAACAGCTGGATATTTTAGAGGACGAGCTAGAGCCGTACGGACATTATAAAGCCAAGCTTTCTTTGTCCGTTATGGAACGTTTACACACAAAACAAGATGGGAAAGTGATTTTAGTTACAGCTATTAATCCAACTCCAGCAGGAGAAGGGAAGTCGACAGTGACGGTTGGCTTAGCTCAGGCATTACATAGATTAGGTAAAAAAGCGATTGTCGCTATGCGTGAACCATCTCTTGGTCCGGTAATGGGGATTAAAGGAGGTGCCGCTGGAGGCGGTTATGCTCAAGTGCTTCCAATGGAGGATATTAACTTACACTTTACTGGAGACCTGCATGCCATCACAACAGCTAACAACGCGCTGGCAGCTATTTTAGATAACCATATACATCAAGGCAATGAATTGCGTATTGATACACGTAAAATCACGTGGAAACGAGTGGTAGATTTAAACGACCGCGCGTTGCGTCAGGTCGTCATTGGATTAGGTGGTCCGATGCAGGGTGTTCCTCGAGAAGATGGATTTGATATTACGGTGGCATCAGAAATTATGGCTATTTTCTGCTTAGCGTCAGATTTACAAGACTTGAAGCGTCGCTTAGCGTCTATTGTGGTAGCTTATAACATGGACAATGAGCCTGTAACGGTTGCAGACTTAGGTGCACAAGGAGCGCTTACTCTTCTTTTAAAAGATGCGATTAAACCAAACCTTGTACAGACGTTGGAACATACTCCAGCCCTCATTCACGGAGGTCCTTTTGCTAATATTGCCCACGGCTGCAATAGCGTCATTGCCACAAAAATGGCTGCAAAACTAGGTGACTATGTAGTAACAGAAGCGGGATTCGGGGCAGATTTGGGTGCAGAAAAATTCCTGAATATTAAAGCTCGTATGGCAGATATTAAACCAGAAACGGTGGTAATCGTTGCGACAATTCGCGCTTTGAAAATGCATGGGGGCGTTCCTAAAGAGCGTTTAAATGAAGAAAACATTGAGGCTTTAGAAGCGGGAATTGAAAATCTGGAAAAGCATATTGAAACCATTCAGGCATTCGGCGTTCCTTACGTTGTAGCCGTGAACCGTTTTGTGACGGACTCAAAAGGTGAAGTAGAAGCGCTTATGAATTGGTGTGCTTCAAAGAATGTTCCCGTTGCTTTAACAGAAGTATGGGAAAAAGGTGGAGAAGGCGGCGTCATGCTTGCTGAAAAAATTCTTGAAGTCATGAACGAGACAGAAAGTCAGTTTTCTCCTCTTTACGATGTGTCAGCTTCGATTCCAGAAAAAGTAGAAGCTATTGCTAAAACCGTATACGGAGCACAAGGCGTAGATTTTGCTCCAAAAGCGTTAAAGCAAATACAGCAATTTGAAGCAAACGGTTGGGATCATCTGCCGATCTGTATGGCCAAAACGCAGTATTCGTTAAGTGATGATCAGACGAAGCTTGGGCGACCAACTGATTTTAAGATTACGGTAAGGGAATTCCGTCCTTCACTCGGAGCTGGGTTTCTCGTGGCGCTAACAGGTTCAATTATGACAATGCCTGGACTTCCAAAAAAACCTGCTGCGCTCAATATGGATATTGACGAGAATGGACATGCACTAGGGATTTTTTAAGAGAAGAGGCTAGGGTAAGAGTATTTTAGTTGAAGGAAAATCCGAACGATGAAGCAAGATTCTTGATGAAGAATCAAACTCGTTCGGATTTTTTCATAGTTATGGTAAAAATAAGTTTCATGGGTGTAGTGGCTTCTAGATGTAGATTGGGTGGACTTAGTTGTGTCTCAATCTCTTTCTTGCAATATAAAATAAAATAACAGGTATGTTATGAATTAATTTGGCAAGAAAGAAGAAGAGCTGACTGTTCGTATTTTATAAAAAAGGAAGTAGTTGAAATGTTTGATCCGATTGTATTTGATAATTTAAAAGTTGTTGTAGAAGGAGAGATCTATGATCTTGACTTATCTGGGCAAGTATCTGTTACGAATCGCGAAGATTTTGTAGACTTAGCTCAGTTTACTCGAACGTACCGCATTTCTTTTCAACAGCATTTTTGCTGTACCGCGTCGCTAACTTTATCAACCGACTTAGACAACATTCATGCCGAATTAACGCCTTCCCGTGTAGAAAAACCAGGTTGTACAGTTTATATTCATTTTCAGCTAAAAAAACAAAAACCGTTTGAAGAAGCTGAGTTTCAAAACATACAGGAAATGTGTGAGAGGATCTGGGGAACAACAAGAGTTGTTAAGCAGCGTATTACTCATGAAGTCGGAGGAAGCGAATATGAAAACAATATTGAGGTAACCTTTAACCGATTTATTTACGAAGACCAAGTAGGAGATTTAATCGAGATGATTGATTACATGCTGCAAACGACTGATCAGCTAAAGGTTCTTTACGACAAATCATAAGAGCGTTTCAGTTGTACTTCCGAAATAAAGTGAATTACAATAGGGAAAAGGAGGCGTTTTGATGAGTGTGTATGAATACTCGGCAAAAACAATTAAAGACGAAGACGTATCGCTATCTAACTATCAAGGTGACGTGCTGTTGATTGTGAATACAGCTAGCAAATGCGGCTTCACCCCTCAATATAAAGATTTGCAGGCGCTGTACGAAGAAGAAAAAGAAAACGGCCTAACGGTTCTAGGTTTTCCTTGCAACCAGTTCGGTGGTCAAGAGCCAGGAAGTTCAAATGATATTGAACAATTTTGCGAGTTAAACTATGGCGTTTCGTTTCCGATGTTTGCAAAAGTAGATGTAAAAGGGGAGCATGCACACCCGTTATTTACATACTTAACAGAACAAGCACCGGGTCTACTAGGTTCCAAAGGGATAAAGTGGAATTTCACAAAGTTTTTAGTGAATCGTCAAGGTGAAGTCGTGAAACGATACGCACCTCAAACTGCACCAAAAGATATTCAAAAAGATATAAAAGAATTGCTGTAAAAGCAGGTGGATCTCCATCTGTTTTTTATTTTTCAGCAAGGGTTTTCAAACGGTGATCAGCTGTCAGTGAGACGAGCGCCTCACTTTGTGCTAAAATAATGGTGGATATAATTGAGGTGAGCAAATGAATAAAATAGCGGAAACGGAAAAGTGGGTTCAAGCAAGGCATGTGCATGACACAACGGGTCATGACTGGCAGCATATCGATCGCGTGCGTCGAAATGCAGTACTTTTATATAAAAAAGAAGGCGGCAATCGGGAAGTTATCGAACTAGCCGCGCTTTTACACGATGTTGTAGATGATAAGCTAGTGGAAGATGTTGAAAAGGCGTACGAAGAAGTGTGGGAGTGGCTGAAGAGTCAGCAGGTAGAAGAAGAGAACTGCAACCATATCGTTCACATTTTACAAACGATGTCATTTAAAGGCGGAAACCGTTCGGCTATGGCTACGCTTGAAGGTCAAATTGTTCAAGATGCAGATCGCTTAGATGCGATCGGTGCAATTGGTATCGCACGTACGTTTATGTATGCAGGTGCTAAAGGCACGGCTTTGTATGATGAGAACATTGCTGTACGAAGTGAGATCACGGAAGAAGAATACAGACACGGGAAATCAACGGCTATTGCACATTTTTATGAAAAGTTATTAAAGCTCACTGCGTTAATGAATACTCAAACAGCACGGTATCTAGCGCAAGAGCGACATACATATATGAAAGAATTTTTAGTTCAATTTAAGAAAGAGTGGAATTATCATTATGAAAATGCTGACTGTTGAAAACTTAACAAAAACGTATGGAGAAAAAGAGCTGTTTCATCAACTAACATTTACCATTACGGAAAATGAGCGAATCGGCTTAATCGGTGTAAACGGAACAGGGAAATCAACGCTTCTTAAAATTATCGCAGGTTTAGAGCTCGGAGACGAAGGAGATATTGTTCATGCTAAAGACTACAGCGTGACATATTTACCGCAGCATCCGGATTTTGATGAAGACTTAACGGTTTTGGAGCAAGTTTTCAGCGGAGATACGCCTCTTCTTAACTTATTAAAAAACTATGAGCTAGCTCTGTATGCGTTGGAGCAAGACTCTGCAAACGAAAAAAATCAGCAAACATTGTATGATTTGCAGCAGAAAATGGATGCGATGAACGCGTGGGAAGCCAATTCTAACGCACAGTCGATTTTAACGAAGCTTGGAATTTCAAATATGAGTGCAAAAATCGGTGAGCTTTCAGGTGGACAGAAAAAGCGCGTCTCCATTGCGCAAAGTCTAATTCAAACACCTGATTTATTGATCTTAGATGAGCCGACTAACCACTTAGATTATGAGACCGTTAAATGGCTCGAAGAATATTTATCCAAATATCAAGGAGCCGTGCTGCTTGTTACTCATGATCGCTATTTCTTGGATGCTGTTACAAACCGAATTTTTGAATTAGACGGTGGAAATTTATATAGCTATAAAGGAAACTATGCTGCTTTTCTAGAAGGAAAAGCGATTCGAGAAGAGCAGGAAAAAGCAACTCAAGCAAAATTAAGCAACTTATACCGCAATGAATTGGCTTGGATTCGCAGAGGAGCAAAAGCGCGTACGACTAAGCAAAAAGCGCGTATTCAGCGATTTGATGAATTAGAAGGGAAAATCGATTCCTCTGAAAAAGAATCACTGGATTTAAGTTTAGCAGGCAGTCGCCTGGGGAAAAAAGTGTTTGAATTAAAAGATGTCTCTAAGACGTATGAAAATAAAATCATTCTTTCAGACTTTACGCACATCGTGAAAAAACAAGATCGAATCGGAATTGTCGGAAAAAATGGAAGCGGAAAGTCTACCCTGTTGAATATGATTGCAGGACGCATTGAGCCGGACAGCGGTGAAATTGACAGAGGACAAACGGTTAAAGTTGCTTACTATACCCAAGAAAGCGATGATATGGACTTGAATCAACGCATGCTTGATTATATTAAAGAATCGGCAGAAGTTGTGCATACGACGGATGGGAAAATGATCTCTGCCTCGCAAATGCTTGAGAGATTTCTATTTCCTTCTCATACGCACGGAACACCGATTCAAAAGTTGTCCGGAGGAGAGCGCCGTCGTTTGTACTTGTTGAAATTATTAATGACATCGCCAAATGTTTTGCTTCTAGATGAGCCGACTAATGATTTGGATACTCAAACGCTGACGGTGCTTGAAGACTATCTCGAAGAATTTCCAGGTGTTGTGATCACCGTATCGCATGATCGCTATTTCTTGGATAAAGTAGCAGATTACTTACTAGTTTTTGAAGGAGAAGGAAACATTTCGATTTATTTTGGCGCTTATACAGATCAATTGGAAGAAGCGATGAAGAAGAAGCAGGCAATGGTTCAGCAGGCTAAAGTGAAAGAAGAAAAGCCAAAACAGTCGGAGAAAACGAAAAAGCGTCGCTTAACGTATAAAGAACAAAAAGAATGGGAAGAAATCGAAGATAATATTGCAGCAAAAGAAGAAGAAATTGAACGCTTAACAAGTGAAATTGAACAGGTGGGCAGCGATTATACAAAAGCGCATAACCTATCGTTAGAACAAGAGAAAGCAAATGAAGAATTAAGTGCACTGCTTGATCGCTGGGCAGAGCTTTCAGAGCTGATTGAAGAAATTGAAAACGCGTAAACAAGTCGTTAGACTGAGTATGGCACATGCTACAATTTTAATGAGAGGAGTACGATACGATATGAATATTAAATCAATTGAGCCAACGCCAAGTCCGAATACAATGAAAATTAATTTAGACGAAGTGCTATCAGGCGGAAAAAGCAATAACTATACGGAAAAAAATGCTGAAGCAGCCCCTGAAGTTGTTCAAGACATCTTGAAAGTAGAAGGGGTAAAAGGAGTCTACCACGTAGCGGACTTCTTGGCAGTAGAGCGAAATGCCAAATATGACTGGAAGCAAATTTTGCCGCAAGTTCGTGCAGCGTTTGGTGAAGATTTGCAAAGCAACAGTGAACAGCACAAAATGAATGAGCATTTTGGTGAGGTCAATGTGTCAGTTCAAATGTTCAAAAATGTACCGATGCAGGTCAAGCTAACGGACGGAAATGAAGAAAAGCGCTTTGGTCTGCCCGAGCGATTCGCAAAAGCGGTAGCAGAACTTCAACGTTTTTCAGATAATGTGGTATTAGAACGGAAATGGAAAGAACAAGGCGTTCGTTACGGAGAGTTATCGGCTATCGGAGACGAAGTAGTGGAAGAGTTAGCAGCAGCATATCCGCAAGAAAGATTAACTCGCCTTGTGTCTAATGCACAAGAAGAAAAAGAAGGCGGAAAAGTTGTACAGCCGCGTAAAACCTATAAAGTTACAGAAGAAATGCTAGAAGACAACGATTGGTCAGTGCGCTATGCCCATTTAGAACAAATGGATCCAACAGAAGCTGATTTAGACGTTTTAAATAAAGCGCTTGATGATGAAAAAGCATCTATTCGCCGCTTAGCTACGGTCTACTTAGGAATGATTGAATCAAAAGCGGTACTGCCTTATTTATACAAAGCATTAAAAGATAAATCAGTCACTGTGCGCCGTACTGCTGGGGACTGCATGTCAGATTTAGGTTTTGAAGAAGGTATTCCGGCAATGTGTGAAGCTCTTGGTGATAAAAACAAGCTTGTTCGCTGGCGTGCAGCTATGTATTTATACGAGGTAGGGGACGAGACGGCTCTTCCTGCATTAAAAGCAGCAGAGAATGATAAAGAATTTGAGGTAGATTTACAAATCAAGCTAGCAATTGAACGTATCGAAGGCGGAGAAGAAGCAAAAGGTTCTGTTTGGAAACAAATGACGGAAAGCAGAAAAGCATAAAAAAAGATCATTCACTTGAATGATCTTTTTTACGACTGTTTTGCAGCGGGAGTTGGAAACTGCATAGGCTGCATAGTGTTATCAATTTTAATAGGCTGATAGCCCGACTGCTTTAAGTAAGTCAAAATAGCAGGAAGGGATTGTGCCGTAAAGGATTTATCATGAAATAAAATGACTGGTGTTCTTCCATTGGAGTTAACCCCTTGAATATGAGGTTCAAGGCCCTGAATAATTCTAGGTGCAGAACGAAGTGCCCAGTCTTCGCTGTCTACATTCCAGTCCCATAATTTAAAGTGGCTTAGCAACTCTGTACGGTGGGGCTCTTTTAAATAAGGAACGCTGCCGTAAGGAACGCGGATTAACTTACTGTCAACACCGGTTACTTTCTTAACTGTCGCTTGACACTCCTGCATTTCTTTTAACGCTGCGCCATCTTCACTATACATGACATGAATATCATGAGAGACGCCGTGACAGCCGATAGCATGTCCTTCCTGTGCTACTTTTTTAGCAATTTCAGGGTGAGCGTCAATTTGATGCTTTAACATAAAGAAAGTTGCTTTTACGTTATATTGACGCAAAGCATCTAAAATGTGAAGGGTATCAGGTGTTGGGCCATCGTCAAACGTAAGGTAAACAGGCTGTGTAAGAGCTTGATTTTGATCGTTTAACGTATTTCCTACATACATATTATGGTGAAGTGTATTAAGCAGCTTCTCAGGCTGTGCTGAAGATGCAGCTTCTTTCAGCGGCAATGCAGTAGATGCTAAGACTTGCTGAGATGCAGCGGATTCACTTCCTTTGGCTTCTGTAATAAAAAACAAAGAAGCGACGATCACTAACACTAAAGACAAAAATGCATAAAATCGTTTGTTCGGTTTAAATCGCTGGTTCAATTTAAAAATCCTTTCTACTAAACTACTATTTACTACTATAGTACAAAAAATGGAATATTAATAGTAAAAATCGACATTTTTATGGAAAAAAATTAGATGATATGACCCGGTTTTAATCTTTTTTTGTCAAATGAAAAATGAGAATGGGACAACGATAAGGATTTGAAGAGTGAGTAGCTAGATTTTTCCTGGTTTTTATAGTATGCTTTTAGCGTGAATGATTGTTAGGAGGAATGTTAATATGTCAATGGCATATGAAGAATATATGCGTCAGTTAGTTAAACCAATGCGTCAAGAATTAACTCAAGCTGGTTATGAAGAATTAACAACAGAGGAAGCCGTAGTTGATTTTATGGAAAACGCAGAAGGAACAACTTTTGTTGTCGTTAATTCAGTTTGTGGATGCGCTGCTGGTTTAGCACGTCCTGCAGCAACGCAAGCGTACTTACAGTCTGAGCAAAAACCAGATCAAGTGGTAACTGTTTTTGCCGGTCAAGATAAGGAAGCAACAGCTAAAATGCGTGAATATTTTGGGGATATTGAGCCTTCATCACCGTCTATGGCGCTTTTAAAAGGAAAAGAAGTCGTTCATTTTATTCCTCGACATGAAATTGAAGGTCAGCCGTTAGAAGTTATTTTTGAAAACATTTTAAATGGCTTTAAGCAGCACTGTTCATAAAATGACCTGCTTTTGTCACATCTAGTATATAGATTTTTAGAGAAAAATCGCATATACTTTATAAGAAAAAGGATGTCTATCGGCATCCTTTTTCTTTATGTAAATAGCCAAACATTGTAGGGGGAGTTATGAAAGTGATTGTTACGACTGCTGGTCGAACAAATGAACAGATGATTGTGAAAGCCAAACAAGTAGCCGCTGGTTTAAGTATACCTTTTGTAGTAAGAGAGAAGAAATCCGTTGCAGATCTTCAGAATCTTCAAGCTGCAGATGTGCTGGTTGTCGGTAAGAATAGAGTAGAGTTGCACGTTCAAAACGAAGAGGAACCTATTTTTTTTCATCCAAACTCCGCTATGTTTAGAGTGAAGAGATGGCTGCGCGGAGAACGTGATCCGTTTATTGAAGCTGCAGGTTTAGAAAAAGGAATGAGCGTGCTTGACTGTACACTTGGTCTTGCATCGGATAGTATGATGGCGAGCGCAGCGGTAGGGAAAAGCGGGAAAGTTGTCGGACTAGAAGGCAACCGCTATGTAGCTTATTTAGTCAAACAAGGGCTTTTAAATTGGGAAAGTGACGTACAAGAGTTGAACGATGCAATGAAGCGTATAAACGTGGTTCATCAAAATTTTGAATCGTTTTTGGCGTGTTGTGAAGATAATTCTTTTGATGTTGTCTACTTTGATCCTATGTTTCAAGAGCAAATTGATGAATCGAATGGAATTAACGGTATTAAAGCAATAGCACTGTATACTACGCTGACGCCAATGGCTATACAAGAAGCAAAAAGAGTAGCCAAACAAAAGATCGTGCTAAAAGATCATTGGAAAAGCACTCGTTTTGAAGAACATGGATTTACCGTGCAAAAACGAAAAACATCAAAATTTCATTACGGGACAATTGATATACAAAAATAAACAAAAAAGTAAAATGAATCACGATCATTGAAAAGACTTCCAAAACCTTTTAGGAATTAAAAAGTTTTGGAAGTTTTTTTTATGAATTTCATCTAAAGTTCATAAAAGTATGATATATTTTTGAACATAAAAATACTTTTGTGTTTAAGCATCCAGCAAAAAAGGAATATCTTGTATAGGTTTCCGCTCGGTGTGACAACCTCCAACAGAAGAAGGAAGGTGCTAACTAAAAAGTCGTCGAATGCCCGTAGGCAGCATAAATGAATAAGCAAATATAGGTAAAAAATTAATAAGTATGTTACAATACCTAGTGAGTTATAACAATGAATTTTACGATATGAAAAGACCATATGGGAAAAGATGAGAAAGGAAAGATACGAATGCCTAGATGGATAAAAAGAATGCTAGTTGTATTTATTACAGTATTTACATTTGGGCTTGTCACTCCACCAGAATATTTATACGTTGATGATGCAAAAGCGGACAAGCAACATAAAGCAGGGTATGTAAGAGAAACAACTCCTGTCACGGCTGTTATAGAAGATATCCATTTGCCATATGAAGAACCAAAATATGAAGACGTTTCATCATTTGTTACGTATGCAATGGAATCAGCTGAAAAACAGTCAGTGGAAAAATTCGGAACAAAAATTGGGCCTGTCATTGAAGATGAGTTTCGTCAAGCAGTGTTACCTAAAATTGAAGAAGTGCTGACCGACATTGGCACTGAACGTGAACAGTCAATTCAGAATCTCGAGATAAGCGAGCATCCTGCTGCTGGCTACGGTGAAAAGATTTTCCATGTATATGACCGGGAGACCGGTCAGGACTTAATACGGTTTCATGTACGGCGTGAAAATCCTCCAAAAGATGGATACTGGTTTAATTTTCACTATCATGCGGCTGCAGATAATTTTCAAAAACATTATGATTTAGGGAAAATTTATTGGAACCGAAACATGCCGCCTAAATGGTTTAGCTGATAATAGACACAACATTCTACGATTTCGAAATGTTAGCTTTTTTAAGCTAGCATTTTTTTACGTCTAAAACCGTTATGGTCTAAATAAGCTGAAACATTAGCACAATGATAAAAAAATCGTTTATAATGAAGTCAGACTTCTTACCATAGAATAGTGAGAAGGAACGAATAGATGCTGGAGGTAACACAATGAAACAATTTACGGAAGAAAAACAATTTCGCGAACAAATTAAGAATGAAACACTAAGCGTTGGGATTTTTACGACAACGTGGTGTCCTGATTGCAAACGTTTGGATATGTTCATTGATGAAATCGTTGACGAAAATACAGATAAAGCATGGTTTAAAATTGACAAGGATGAGTTTGAAGAACTTTCTGCTGAAAACAATGTAATGGGTATTCCTTCTCTTCTTGTATATAAAAACGGTGAAAAAATTGCGCACTTGCACAGTGCAAATGCTAAAACGCCTGAAGCGGTCCGTGAATTTTTAGCAACTCTTTAATTCCTTAAGCTGCGAGAGCATTCTCGCAGCTTTTTTTGTGAGAATGGCTATTTCCATTTTTCCATGAGTGGGGTATACTAGGACAAGTGAATAAACGTAAAGCAATAAGGTCTCAATTTAAAGATTGAGTGAAAAGGGAAGTCTGGTGAAAAACCAGCGCGGTCCCGCCACTGTAAGCGCTTTGTGCGTAAGTCAGGAGACCTGCCTTATTGTTAGCTGTGAAACCTTCGAGGAAGGGTGAAGCAGGGTAATGAACATACATATCAAGTATAGTAAACGGATTCTTTTCCTGCTTATCTTGACGTTACCTGCTTTGCTTTCAATTGAAAGTAAAGCTTTTTTATTTTGAAGCTGCCGGCGAGCAGTATACATAGTCAAAGCGGAAAAAACGGGATAGCGCTGCTTTTTGCATGATCATTTGCTTTTTCTTTAACGTGGAGGTTTCGTATTCACAATGAACAATATATAGGGGGAGTATTTAGATGAAAAAATGGCTTTCGTATTCCATTATTGCACTGTTAGTCATCGTACTTGCTGCATGCGGTGCAGGCAGCCAAAGCAACAGTGATAAAAAAACGAAGCAAGATACGGCACAAACGTCACAAGCTGCATTTCCAGTGAAGGTAAAAGACGCGCGTGATAAAGAAATTACGTTGAAAAAACAGCCTAAGAAAATTGTTTCATTAATGCCAAGTAATACGGAGATTGTATATGCCCTTGGCCTTGAAAAAGAATTAGTTGGTGTCACAAGCAACGATGATTATCCTAAAAGCGTAAAGAAAAAAGCGCAGGTAGGAGATATGAACGTTAATGCAGAAAAAGTAATTGCTTTAAATCCTGATTTAGTGCTGGCACACGCTTCAAGTATGGGCGTTTCGGATGAAGTATTTAAACAAATTGAAAGTGCGGGTATTCCGGTATTTGTTGTAAAAGATTCAACAACGTTTGATACGGTTTATGATTCTATTACGCAAATCGGTAAATTAACGGGTAAAACAAAAGAAGCTAATCAAACAATTAAAGACATGAAAGAAAAAGTAGCTTCAATTGAGAAAAAAGCAAAAACGATTTCAAAAGAAGATCGTAAAAAAGTATGGATAGAGGTATCAGGAGCTCCTGAGATTTATACAACAGGAAAAGGTACGTTCATGAACGAAATGCTTACTATGATCGGTGCTGATAACGTAGCGGCTAGTGAAAAGGGTTGGGTTAAGTTTTCTGAAGAGCAAGTTGTTAAGTTAAACCCTGACGTTATTATCGCAACGTATGATGCAGACAAAAATGAGATTATGAAGCGTCCCGCTTGGAGCAGCGTGACTGCTGTAAAAGAGGGTAACATCGAGAAGGTTGATCAAAACAAAATCAACCGCTTAGGACCTCGTATTGTAGATGGCTTAGAGGACTTAGCAAAAGCAGTATACCCTGAGGTGTACAATAAATAAAAAGAGGGACCATATTCCAGTTCGAATTGAAAAGGGGATTGGTCCCTTTTCACATCTTAAAATTGAAGAACGGCCTGAGCTTTTAATCATGAAAACCGAGACTTCTTATAAAACATACAGCTCAGGGATTTTAGGAACAGGCATTACGGAAACGGACACCTTTTACAATCGATTTGTTCACAAAGACTATTATTCAGATACTCCTTCTTTGGAGTATGAGCAATATTTGATGAAAGAAAATGTGCGCCAAGAGCAAATCGTAGGGTTGATGACAGCCGTTTTGTTAAAAGAAAGAGCGGTTTACTGTTATAAAGGCTACGGAGTAAGAGTAGCTTCCGTAATAACGGCTGGAGTAGGAAACGCAGTAGATATTACAGCTGACGAAGCTGTCCCGTTCTATTCTTCTCCCGGTACAATTAATATGTTTTTTTTCGTGGAAGGTACGCTTACGGATGCTGCATTTTTACAGCTTTTTATCGCGGCCACAGAAGCCAAAACAAAAACGCTGTCCCAGCTGGGTGTCATAGATCCAGCTACAAAGACGATTGCTACGGGAACATCTACGGACAGCATCTCAGTTGCAGCGTCTCAGAAAGGACCATTATATGAATATGCAGGCTCTATGACCGTTTTAGGTCAAGCGGTAGCCAAGCTGGTGAAAATAAGCTTAGAGCAGGGACTTAAAGGAAAGAGGTGAAGAAATGAGTATTACACAAGCGATAATTGCACACATGACGGCCATGACGATTGCTTTACTAATTGACCGAATCATAGGCGACCCTGAACATTGGCCGCATCCCGTTCGCTGGTTTGGCAAGTGGATTTATTGGATGGATTCTAGATTAAATAAAGGTGCAGGAAAACGATTCAAAGGATTGCTTCTTGTGATAAGTATGGTTGTGCTCGCAGGAGTTGTTCCTTTCTTATTCCTCCATGCTTTGTACGGAGTTCATTTTATAGCAGGTGTTTTAGTAGAGGGCGTAATGATTGCGACTACTATATCCACTCGTTCTTTAAGCGAAGCTGCTTATAAGGTGCAAAAGCCTCTTCAGCTAGGAGATATGGAGAAAGCTAGATATGAAGTAAGCATGATTGTGGGACGAGATACAGATCGTTTGTCAGAAGGAGAAATTGCCAGAGCGACGGTAGAGACCGTGGCTGAAAATACAAGTGATGGTATCACAGCTCCGCTTTTTTATGCATTTATAGGAGGAGGAGCCCTAGCCTTTTTTTACCGAGCTATTAACACATGTGATTCAATGGTTGGGTACAAAAATGACCGCTACTTTCTGTTCGGCTATTTTAGTGCAAAAACCGATGACGTATTAAACTATATTCCAAGTCGGTTAACTGCAGTAGTGATGACGGCTGTTAATGTAGCAAAAAGCCGGTATTCTCTTGGGCATGTAACGAGTTTGATTAAGCGCGATGCTAAAAAGCATCCAAGCCCAAATAGCGGATACGGGGAAAGCGCAGTGGCTGCTCTTTTAGGTATTCAACTCGGCGGGCTTAATACATATAAAGGCATAGAATCTAATCGTGCAAAAATGGGTGAACCACTCATTCCCCTGCAAGCCGGTCATATTGAACAAGCTGTTTTCATTATGAAAAGGACGGTCTATGCTACGTGGTTATTATATCTTTTGTTAGGAGGAGTTATTAGTGCTATTACCTACACATGGAGCTAATCCTAATGTCTTTTTAAAAGCAATAGGGGCCGAGAATTTATCGCATATAAAAGACTTTAGCGTGAATACAAATCCTTTAGGGGCTCCCCTTGTGCTTCACGAAAAGTGGAACGAATTCAAGGATGCAGCGTTTAGTTATCCTGATCCTCAAGTAACAGAGCTGAAAAATAAACTTGCAGCTCATCATCATGTTTCAGCTGCTCAAGTGCTGCCTACAAATGGCGCCGCTGAAGCGTTTTTCCTTATTGCTTCGTTATTTTCAGGAGAGAAAGCAGGGATTGTACAGCCGACCTTCGTTGAATATGAACAGGCAAGTAAAGCTTATGGATGTGAAGTGACATACGTTCCTTTAGCTGAAGAAAATGGCTGGAGCTGGGATATAGAGTTGATTATGAGCATTCTTCCGGACATAAAAGTACTGTGGATTTGCCATCCAAATAATCCAACGGGCGTTATGTATAGTCATGAGGAATGGATGAAAGTAGTAAAAGCTGCTGCTCATCATGGTACATACTTAATGATTGATGAGGCATTCATTGATTTTGTCGAACATCAGCCTTCATTTGATTCTCTTATTCTGGATTATGAGCATATCATTGTTGTGCGTTCCATGACAAAGATGTTTAATATTGCCGGGCTTCGTCTTGGCTATATTTTGGCAAATGAAAAAATCATTAGCAAGATGTCTAAAAAGCAGCCTCCTTGGAGTGTAAATGGATTGTCGCAGCAAGTAGGAATGATATGTGTGGATGAAAAAGATTTTGTGAAAAAAACCGTACATTATATTAAACAAGAACGGGAACGGATCTTGAGTCAACTAAAGGAATGGGGACTTTTGGTTTCTCCTTCTCAAACAAACTATTATCTTTGCAGCGTTCCGTCTTCTATTAAAACGCGCGAATGGCTTGTCTATTTAGCAAGCTATGGCGTGGTAGCTCGTCATACTGAAAACTTCCCATTTTTAAATGGACGCTATATCCGTTTGGCTGTGAAAACGAAAGAAGAAAATGACTATTTACTTAACGTAATCAAACAAGGACTCGATGAAATATGATCATCTTTATTAGCGGAGGCGTTCGAAGCGGAAAATCACGTGCAGCGGAGAACATGGTTCAAACTTTTTGTACAAAGCGCGCTGTTTATATTGCCACAAGCAGGCAAACAGATAAGGAAATGCAAAAACGCATTCAGCTTCATCAAAAAGAACGCCAAGCAGCGAACACGCCTTGGGTAACGATCGAGCAATCTGTAGATTTACAACAAATTCTGCCAAATCTTCAAAGTGATGATGCTATACTTTTGGATTGTGTCACGAACTGGCTTGCCAATGAGCTTTTTTTAACAGAAAAAAGGTGGCAAACAAAAGAAGGCGAACAAGAGGTTTTTCGTCATATGATAAAAGCGCTCGATAAGCTGTTTGTGCAGTCTCAGACGGTCGTGCTAGTATCTAATGAACTGTTTGAAGCGGGCGTATTAGAGGAGCCTACATATAGCTATATGAAGATGTTAGGAAAATTACATCAGTATATTGTAGAAAAAGCAAATGTGGCTATTTGTGTAGAAGCGGGAATTTATCGTTTTAAAAAAGGAAAGGAATGTGTAGATATATGAAAGAATGGATAGCCATACTACGAATTTCTCTCCAATTTTTTACGATCTTGCCACTGGCTAAAACCGCTCAATGGAATGAAAAAAGAACGGCACGCTCACTTTTTGTGCTGCCGTGGATTGGTATGTTACTAGGCTTGATGTTTTATAGCTTTTTACAGCTGCTTCAATCTTCACCTATCACTACGATTGTTGATAGTATTTTAGTTTTGCTTTTACCGCTTGTTTTAACGGGTGGCCTTCATTTAGACGGCTGGATGGACGTAAGCGATGCGTATTTTTCTCATCAGTCAAAGGAAAAAAAACTGCAGATTTTAAGTGATCCGCACGTTGGGTCTTTTGCTATTCTTTCTCTTATGGTTCTGCTGCTGCTGCGTTTTAGTGCGATCTATGAATTAGTGTCTCTTTCTTCTTTATCAATTTGGGCATGCTTAATTGTCTTTACGCTTCCAAGAATTGGAGCAGCCTTTTTGTTGTTGAGAGATAAGCCCGCTAAAGAGACGGGTCTGGCTGCATATTTTCAAAAAGGAGTCACCAAACGGTCTATTTACGGATTTATCATCATGAGCCTATTCTTAGTTGCTATTTTCGTTATTTTTATGGACAATAAATTCATTATTCTTTTCTTTGCCGGTTTTTTATGGCTCTGGATACGATTTTATCGTTTGCAGTTTGGTGGCGTAACAGGAGATGTTATAGGGGCAACCATTGAAGGAGGAGAAACGTTTTTATGGATAATTCTTTGGTTATCACATGTATTCGTCACGGCATGACGCTTGAAAATCAACAGAAAAAATATATAGGGTGGAGTGATCCGCCTTTAAGTATAGAAGGGAAAAATGAATTGAAAGAGCTTTTTCTAGAACCTCAGCTCGTTATTTCCAGTGACTTAAAAAGAGCGCTAGAAACAAGTGCAGTTGTTTTTCCAAAATCTCAGGTGGTTAAAAGTAAAAATTGGCGTGAGCTGCATTTTGGAGATTGGGAAGAGAAGACGTATGAAGATTTAAAAAACATATGGGCGTATAGAAATTGGATTGATCACTGGACAGAACATACGCCTCCGAATGGTGAAAGCTTCTCAAGCTTTTCAAACCGAGTTTGGGCAGCGTGGGAAGAAGCGGTCGATTTGGCGGCCAGTCAGCAATTGCGTCACATTGCTATTGTTTCACACGGCGGACCACTGCGTTTAATTGCATCCCATTTTAAACAGACAGCGTCGCTTTGGGATGTTTCTTTTTCTTATGGAGAAGGTTTTTCAGTAACGTGTACATACAAACAGGCAAAGGAGAGAAGAGCATGCATTTCGTATTCGGCGGTGCATTTACCGGCAAAAGAAAATGGGTGAAGCAGCATTATGCCAGTGAGTCGGTAAAATGGCATTGTTTGTATGAAGGTCCTGTTTTACCGGCGTTTGAGTTCGAAGAAAGTTACATAGTGCTAGAAGGATTTGAGCACTATGTTAAGGAATTAATACATAGCGAGCTGGAGTCTCCGCACCTTGTTGTTAAAAAGTTAATACAGAAGTGGAGAGACAGCGATGTATGGGAAAGGTTAATAGTGATTGGAACTGAAGTCGGCAAAGGGATTGTTCCTTTAGATCCAACAGAGCGGCAGTGGAGAGATGAATGCGGGTATGCGTATCAGCATTTAGCGGCACATGCCCGGAAAGTAGATCACATTTGGTACGGAATTGCTAATCGATTGAAGGAGGAAATACAATGAACATTTACACAAAAACAGGGGACAAAGGGCAGACAAGCTTAATTGGAGGACGAGTAAATAAAGATGATATTCGAGTGGAAGCATACGGTACGATCGATGAGCTAAATGGCTTTGTAGGTCAAGCGATTTATCAGCTGGATGAAACAACATTAAAAGATGTAAAAGAAGAGCTAATTACGATTCAACATGAGCTTTTTGACTGTGGAAGTGATTTAGCATTTGCAAAAGATGATCATCCGTACAAAGTAACAAACGACATGATATCAGTACTTGAAAAGCGCATTGATGTCTATATGTCAGAAGCGCCAGCCATTGAGCGTTTTATTCTGCCTGGAGGCACACCTGCAGCGACAACGCTTCATATTTGTCGGACGATTACACGCCGCGCAGAACGGCTTGTTGTTGGCGTGCAGCGTGAGCATAAAATTAATGCGGCTGTGCTTCAGTATTTAAATCGTTTATCCGATTATTTCTTTGCTGCGGCTCGAATCGCTAACGCGCGAGAAAATGTACAAGATGTAGAATATATTCGCAGTGCCAAAGTATTTAAACAGCCTAAAAAATAAGGTATAAAAAACGGTCGAGCTAAAAGCGATCGTTTTTTTAATGAGCTATTTCGATAGGCAAAATAAAGCTATAAAAAAGAGGTAAATGCATCTATAATGATAAGAGACAGAGAGATAAAGAAAAGAGGTTGAGAAATGAATCAAGATTCTAAACGAGCAGGTATTGTTTATACAGCCAGCGCTTACATTATGTGGGGGCTTTTTCCGCTTTACTGGAAGCTTCTTGGCGAGGTGAATGCGAATGAAATACTCGCTCACCGTGTCATATGGTCATTTGTTTTTATGCTTTTACTTTTGCTTGTGACAAAGCAAATGAATGCTTTAAAGAAGACGCTTGGTTTATTATTTCGTAATACGAAACAAGCGGTCATTTTATTTGTGGCTTCAGTGCTGATCAGCATCAACTGGTTCGTTTACATTTGGGCGGTTAACCATAATCATATTATTGAAACAAGTTTAGGTTACTACATCAACCCGCTCGTTAGTATTTTACTTGGTATAGTCGTTTTAAAAGAGAAGCTTAATTTTTGGCAGGGTGCTTCTGTTGGATTAGCTGCTATAGGTGTTATCGTTATGACAGTTACATACGGGCATATCCCATGGGTATCATTAAGCTTAGCGTTTAGCTTTGGTTTGTACGGTCTTGTAAAAAAGACTATTCAATTAGAAGCAAAAGTAGGATTAACGATTGAAACGATGATGGTTGCACCTATTGCAGTTATTTATTTTATTTTTCTTTTAGTGAAAGGATCTTCAAGTTTTTCCCTTCAGTCGCTTGATCTGAGTGCTCTTTTAATTGGAGGCGGTGTTGCTACAGCTATGCCACTATTATATTTCGCTAAAGGGGCCCCTCTTATTCCGCTATCGATGGTCGGTTTTTTACAGTACATTGCTCCTACCATGACGCTTTTATTAGGGGTATTCGTGTATCATGAACCGTTTTCTAGCGTAGAGATGATTGCCTTTTTGTTCATTTGGGGCGGATCGGTTATGTTCATTTTATCTAAAACTAAGTTCATGAGTTCTCATCAGCCGAAATTCTTTAAAGGGCGCTCAGCTTAACGGACAAAAAAGCGGATATCTTTAGATATGCGCTTTTTTGTCTGCCGTAAAGAAATAAAAACGGAGACGGGAAAGTCACCGTATGTATACTTTATAGCTTCCGCTTGAAATGAGCGTTCAACTGACCTTGAAGCATTTGGTTTTTTACTTCTTTCATTTTCCTCGCTTCATCTTTTTTGGCCAGTTCTGTGCGTATTTCACTCGTTTGAACTCCTTCTTCTATTCGATCGGCAATATCCATTAATCGTTCGACGTCTGAAAACGAATATTTCCGGATACCCGTATTGGTTCGGTCCGGAAAGAGCAGGCTTCTTTTCTCGTAGTAGCGAATTTGCCTTTCTGATAAACCGGTTAATTCTTTTACAATCCCAATAGACATGACTTTTTTATCTCGATATGACGCTTCATTCGTAGACATTCTCCCTCACCCCTGAGTACGTAGTAGTATGTTATTATTATAAAGGAAAAAAATACAAAAATTTATAACATGTAATATATTCTAACATATATATGTTATATTTTTGAATTACTATGTGAGAAAAAGTGACATAAATAATGAAATAGGGAAAAGAGTCCTATAAACTAATGATTAACTCGATCCCAAGTGGTTAACCATACAGGATAAAGCCTTGTGGTTAATCACTTGCTTTCAAAAGGATGAATAGAAAATAAATGTGAGAATATACATAAATTCTAAAAGGGAAGGGCGTTTTAAATGGCTGTGCAACAATTGAAAAAAGAAGAGATTATTGAGCTGGCAAAAGAAATTATTGAACTTGATTTGAAAAGAGATGAAAAATTTGAAGAATTGACAGAGTTAGCTGGAAATCGTGCATATGAAATTTTGCGCAGAGTACAAAATGCCTGTTTATAAGTAATAAAAAAAATCCCGCTCTAGGCGGGATTTTTAATTGGACTGCTGTTCAAGATTAAATAATTCTTGTTTCATCTTAGCGTGGTCGAGGTTTTCCCCTATAAAGACAAGAGTGGTGGGCAGCTTCATCATTTCTTTCATGTATAGAGGCATGCCGTATGAATATTGAAACGAATACGTATCATCCGAATGAGTAAAGCGCATATAGCCTTTAATACGATAGATGGTATCTGGCATTTGGCGCAGCCAATTTTCAAATAATTCAAGAGCCACTTTTTTTGTAAACTCATATACAAATGTTTTCAAATGAAGATGATCTTCAACATGAGCCTTATGGTGCGGCTGTTTTTGAGACAGCTGAGCTTTTTGAATCACGTCAAGCTTCACGCGGGAAAATGTCGTTAATAATGTTATTGCACGAGCGTTAATTGATTGAACCTCAAAAAGCAGGGAAGACTTTTCTGCCTCAGACAGCATGTCCGTTTTATTTAATAAAATTACATCCCCATGTTTTACTTGTTCTTGAAGAAGTTTTTGAAGTTGAATGCTTAAGGACCCACGTTCTTTCCACCTTGTTGCATCGAGTGTGGTGATAATACTTTTAATCGTGACTTGATGCGCAAAAAGAGGAGACATACAGGCATCCAACACTTCAATGGGATGTGCAACTCCGGTTGTTTCTATATAGATAGCATCCAATGTGTTCTCCTGTAGAAGTGAATGAAGCTGAGTTTCAAATTGACCTTGAATAGTACAGCACACGCAGCCGTTTAGCAATTCTTTTAACGGCGTGTCTTTTTCTACTTCATTTGAGTCAATCGAAACTTGGCCAAGCTCATTCATCACAACAGCAATGTTGCGATTACGATCTTTTTCTTGCTGAAGCAGCTGTTTAAGTAACGTTGTTTTTCCACTGCCTAAAAATCCAGATAAAATGTAGATTTCTGTTTTCATTTCAGTCTCTCCTATGTAAATAACATTGTTTAAATCGAAACTTTTCCGATTACGGATTGGTAAATAGTATATCCAAGAGGGGATAAATAATCTATGCGTAAATTTTTATGCTTTTTTGTATTCATTATAACAACTTTAAAAGCGCTATGGCTATCTTTTGTAAAAAACTCAAAATACAATGAAATAAGAATATTATAAAATTTCAAACTAGCTGTGCTACAATAAAAGAAAAAGAAAAAGAAAAAGAAAAAGAAAAAGGGGAGCAAAAGTTATGCGAATATTAGTTTTAGGCGCAGGCGGCGTTGGAGGTTACTTTGGAGGCAGGCTTGTGGAAAAAGGAGAGGATGTTACTTTTCTTGTCAGAGAACGCAGAAAAAAAGAGCTGGAACAAAATGGACTTGTTATCAAGAGCATACACGGTGACTTCACTTCACCTGTACAAGCTATTACAAAATCTGAGATGAAAGAGCCTTATGATGTTATTTTGTTCACAACTAAGGCTTATCATCTTAAACAAGCAATTGAGGATGTGCGTCCTTTTGTAGGGAATCAGACAGTTGTCGTACCTTTGTTAAACGGTATGGCTCACGTCGTTCCTTTACAAGAAGCTTTTGGGGAAGAAAAAGTCATTGGAGGACTGTGCTTTATTGAAACAACTTTAAACAAAGATGGAGATGTCGTCCAGACGAGTCCTGCTCACAGACTTGTATTCGGTGAATTTAAGCAGAAGGAAACAGAAAGATTACAACTGATTGAGCAAGCGTTCAGTGGTACAAAAGCTTCGTTTGTAAAAAGTTCATATATTGAACAGGATATGTGGCATAAGTATTTATTTATTACGGTTATGTCAGGCATGACCACTCTTATGCGCGCACCTGTTGGCCCAGTGCTAGCGACAAAAGGAGGGCGTCAATTTGTACAAGAGCTTTTTAAAGAAGTTGAAAATATTATGATGGCATACGATGCACCATTAGCTGAAGGGATTATTGAACAGCATATGAATACGATGGACAAAATGACGTATGACATGAAGTCATCGATGCAGCGTGATATGGAAAAAAGTTTTCAAATTGAAGGAGACCACCTTCAAGGATATTTGCTGACATTAGCTGAAAAATCGTCTATACACGTACCGCTTCTTCAAACTGTGTATACGCATCTAAAAGTGTATGAAGAAATGTTAAAAGGTTATCAAAAATAATGACAGCGAAAATTGATTTAGCAGTCATGCAGGTACTGCAGAAGCTGCTAAGTACAGCAGAAATAGGACAATTGCCTTCTGCTCCCGGCATTTATTTTTTCTTTGATAAACCCGGCAGGCTTTTGTATATCGGAACAACGACGGGCTCTCTATTAGAAAGAGTAAGAGCTCACGTTGCAGGAAAAGGCGTTAGCAACACAAAAAAATTCCATAAAGAAATTTATGCTGTTGGATATATTGAAGTTCATGGATTAAAAAAAGAATTAGATATGCTGAGAACGATGCTTGTAAATGGTTATTTTCCAAAATACAATAAACAAGATGTAAAAAGAGAAAATGAATACGACATTTACACCGTTCACGGCAGAGTCCTCAGGGATACAGGAGTTGATAAGAAAAAAGTCTCCAAGCGAAAAACGGTGCTAAAGCCAACATTAAAAGAGATAGAGATTCGTCAAGAAAACAGCGATATTACATATGCACGAGTCGCAAATATGAATGCTGAAGATCGAGTGAAAAAATTGTGGTCTTGTCAAGAAGCAGGAGCGCAGCTACATCTTCCGGAGTCGAAAGTGTTAGCAATAAGTGACCGGCTCTTAAAAGAGCAGTATACATTTCAGCGAGATATGAAAAAGAATATGATGTTTACGATGCGGGATTTAGTTGTTATTCAAGTGTTGTTAAATTTAAATCCGACCCATGATTTGAAAAAACGAGAAATAAAGGAAGCCATCAGTTTAGTGCGTAAATTTGGCATAGAAGAAGCTCTTCGCATCTCTGAAAAATTACTCAAAACGTGATAAAATCCATGATCATTGTGATCATGGATTTTATCATTTATCATTCACACTTAAGCTAATTCGTCAATAACTTTTGGTAGAGCCATAATGGAAATAACGCAAAGTGAACTGACAACTTGATGCATTTCAAAAATGGCAATGATGAATAACATCAGTGATATATATAATTGAAGGCCTTTTAATCCCCACGGCTTGCGATCGAAAAAAAGTCGCTAAGTACAAATACAAAGAAAATGAGCGAACTGAACAAAATAATCATGGATGTAGACATGGAACGATCATAAGCAATGATAAATAACAAAGCGAGAAGCGACACAACAGATATAACTTTTAATGTTTTAATCATCGTGTTTTTATTCACTTTTTTCACCTTCATTTGTAGGATTGATCTTTCATCCTCATTTTATAGGATAGTCAAAAGTTCTAAAAGTCAAACGAATAAATCATAACAACAATTTAACATCTTTATACTACATTTACATTGAGAGAAAAAAATGGGCGTGTTTTGAGCTTTGTGCGCTTCATTGACGTGTGCAAAGAACAAGTGCTATAGTATGTTTGCTCTAAAAGCTAAAGGAGCAAAGTTTTCAAAGGACGTGACTATGTGAACGAAACACTATTAGTAATTGATGGATTTAATTTATTAAGCCGCTGTTATTTTGCTACTTCTTATGGCAGAGATGAAGCAGCGTTGACAAGAAACAGTAAGGGCCAATTTACGAATGCCCTGAGAGTAACGATTCAAAAAATGCATGCATTGATTCACCAATATGAGCCAAGCCATATTTTCGTCGCTTGGGATGTTAAGCGTGAGGATACAAAACGTAAAGATACATACGCCCTATATAAGCAAACAAGAGCAGAGCTGCCTGAGCCGCTGATTCAGCAGTACGAAACGTTAAAACAATTTTTTGACACAGTAGGCATTTATCAAATGTCATTGTCTTCTTATGAAGCAGATGATTTAATTGGAGCACTTGCAAGCAAGTGGAGTAAGGAAAAGCAAAGTCCAGGGTACATCTATAGCAATGACCGAGACTTGCTTCAGCTTCTAGATCAACATATTTCGCAAATTATTGCCAAAAAGCAGGTTGGCGATCTTGTTTATGGCTTTAAGCACTTTCAAGAAGAATACAATATTCATCCTCGTCAATGGGTGGACGTAAAAGCATTGCTTGGTGACAAATCTGACAATATTCCGGGCGTTCCTGGTGTAGGAGAAAAAGCCGCACTGCCTCTTATTCAACAATATGGCTCTATCCATGAAATTTATGCACAAATTGAACAATTAGATCCAGCTTTTAATCGTTACAAAAAAAAGCTGGTCGAAGGAAAAGAACTAGGTATGCTTAGTCGTGAACTCGCTGAGATTATTATAGACATTCAAGAAATCAGTATGTTGACTTGGGGAGAATTAACATTTATGTATGATTATGAACGATGGAATAAAGAAATTCAAAGTCTAGAACTAAACATTAGGATTCGCTCATGATTTTTAGTACAATACAATTTATGAACATGAGAAAGGAGTAACAAGCGTGCAACCAATTCATAAAGAAACAGTCCAAAAAAAATACAAACATTTTTAAATAAAGACGTATATGTACACCTTGAAACGACAAACGGTGCATATGCTTCACACGTAAATGAAAAAGTAATGACAGTTGGGGCTTTTATTCGCAATGGTAAAGTCACTATTTCAAACGGAAAGATAACTGGAGAAGGTCCTTATCGTGTAGGTCTTCAAATTGATTTAGGATGGATTTATGCAGAGGGATTAACAGATTGGGAAATTGATGAAGAAGGCCGACTTCTTCTAGCTGGGCATGACTTCGAAGGTCGTTTAGCAGTTGCCCTTCAATTAAGTGAACATCCGTTTTCATAACAGAAAAGAGAGGAGAATAGAACATGGAAGAAAGATTATTAATTGTATTTCCGCATCCTGACGATGAAGCATATGGAGCAGCAGGAATGATCACGCAAGCTAGACAAAAAGGAACGCCCGTTACATATGCCTGTGTTACGCTAGGTGAAATGGGACGAAATATGGGTAGACCGCTGTTTGCTAACCGTGAAACTTTACCTCAAATCCGAAAAAAGAACTTTTAGATTTAGCGAACGTTTTAGATATTCAAGACTTGCGTATGCTAGGGCTTCGTGATAAAACGCTGGAATTTCTTGATATTGATGTTTTTGCAGATAAAATCGAAGAAATCATTAACGATGTAAAGCCGACTCACATTTTAACGCATTACCCTGGCTTTGCGGTACACCCTGATCATAATGCTACGGGTGCAGCTACGATTCAAGCGGTAAAACGTATGCCAAAAGAAAAGCGTCCGGTTGTTTGGTGTCATGCGTTTTCAAAAGATCGTATTGAACATATTGGAGAACCAGATGTTATTTTTGATGTAACAGCGATGAAAGATAAAAAAATTGAAGCGTTAAAAGCCCATCGTTCTCAAACAGAAGGAATGATGAACGCAATTGACTTCGACCGCTTATCTGACTATCCGCAAATGGAACGTTTATTAACTAGAGAAGAATTCTGGACATATAACTGGGAGTAACAGATGAAAAAACAGCGAATTTTATTTATTGGAGCAGGACGAATGGCTGAAGCTGTAGCGGCTGGTTTGGTTACGAGCAGCGCTGACAGTATTGAGGCAGTGGTGATGTCAAACAACGGAGATATTGAGCGGTTACAGCGTGTTGAAAAAACGTACGGCGTACAAACGACGCAAAATTGGCGCCAAGAAGTTGACAATTCGGATGTTATTATTTTAGCGATGCCTCCCGAGGCCCATCCTTCAGTGCTCAAGGAACTTTCGACGCATCTAAATCAACAATTTGTCGTAACGTTAGCGGCAGGAATTGGTCCGAGTTACTTAGAAAATCACCTTCCGCAGGATACGCCTGTCGCTTGGATTATGCCAAATACAGCTGCTATGATTGGACAATCGATGTCACTGTATTCACTTGGAACTTCTGCCACAAAAGAACATAAAGAAGTGCTTCAAATGATTTTAAAAGGAATTGGTGAAGCGCATGAGTGTTCAGAGAAAGAAGTACATGAGCTAACGGCTGTAACTGGCAGTGCACCGGCGTTTTTATATTATTTTGCAGAATCGTTAATTGATGCAACTACTGCTTACGGTGTGGACGAAAAAACAGCCAAAGATTTAGTTATTCAAATGATGTATGGCTCTGTACAAATGCTGCATGAAACCAAAGATCCTGCGTCTTTAAGAGAGCAAGTAACAACTCCAGGCGGAGCTACTGCCGAAGGGTTAAAAGTTATGAAAGAACAAGACTTCTCTCTAATAATGAAGCAGGCAATTGAAGCAACGAATAAAAAAGCAATGGGTGGAAGTTAAAAAAGCTCGTACAACCATATGTTAGCTGAAAAATCCGAACTATAGTTCAGCATTCTTTCATTAGAATGTTGAATCAGTTCGGATTTTTTAATGAATAGACTTTCTTAACATAAATATATTCCTCTTTGGAACTGTTTTTTTCTCTATGTCCCAAGCTTTTTTAGTCATCAACAAACCGCTTTTTCGTATCAGAAGTTGGGAGCATGCAGTGCTGCTGTTTGCCAAACCACTTATATCGGTTGCGAGCGATCCAGTTGTATACTATATCTCGAATAGGTGCAGGAATGATAATGAAAGCATATAAAAATTTAACGGGTCCATCTAAGCGCTTGGCGATTTTTAAAGCAGCCGTTGATTTTATATATCTTTGTTTTCCATGAATATATACAATGCTGTCTAATTGCTCAGGAAGTAAGCCGGGAGAGGCTAGCTGCTGCTTTCCGAAATCTGATTGAAGAGAAGCGAAAGAAAACAAAGCTTGTTCATCATGTTTAATAATATATTGAACACTGCTATTACATAAATTACATATGCCATCAAAAAGAATTAAATGTTTCATTGGACGATTTCGCTCCTATTCCATAAAAAAAGTATAATTATTTGTCATTTTTGAAAAATAAAGGTACGTTTAAAAGATGTGAAAGTGATCCAAATTCAAAGGTAATTCGATTATATAATAAGGACTCATTGATTACTATAATGATCAGTTGACTTCCCAGGAGAAAAAAGAGTTTGAAATGCACTTGAAAAACTGTCAAAGCTGTCAAGAAGAATTACGAGAACTGGAGGAAGTTCTTGGAGATCTAACATATTTGACACCAGAACAATCTCCTCCGCCAGAAATGAAACAGCGAATACTTGCGAATGTATTTGAAGAAGATCAAGATGAGACAAAGAGAGAACCAATAGCTTTAAAAAGTCAAAAACAACATGCTGCGTCTAAGAAATCAAATAAAAAATCCATCATTATTGGATTAGTTGCGGCGCTTCTTTTATCTCTTGCAGGAAACAGCTACTTTCTGTTGAAAGATGAAGACAAAGGCAAACAAGAACCAAATGTTTCGGTTGCTCCTCAAAACGAACCTCTTACATCTGAAAAAACAATGAAGCTGCAGGCGGAGCCGAACGTTTCTGGTGAAGCAACAGCATCTCTTACGAAAAAAGGTGGAAATTTAAATGTGGTCATTCAAGCGAATAACTTGAAAAACGTAAAGGGAAATGAAGTTTATCAGGTGTGGCTCATAAAAGGTGATAAGCCTCATCCGGCAGGTGCTTTTGTAACAGATAAAAATGGAAACGGGACAGTGGTCTATACGATGAGCCAAAAAGAACAGACTGAAAAGTGGGGTGTTATGGCCATTACTTTAGAACCGAACGCGAATAATAAGACGCCAAAAGGAAACATTGTGTTAAGTTCACCGCTCTAACAAAAACCCTTCTGCTACAGAAGGGTTTTTGTTACGTGCAGTTAATCATCTTCAAATTGTATGGCAATGGTTTGGTCATTTTCTATCTTATTCAGTCGAATTTCCAATAATCCATTTTTGTACTTAGCGCGAACTGGTTCGTCTGTGTAGTGAAAAGGAAGTTTGACCGTGCGAGAAAATACGCCTGTATGGCGTTCGTTGAGCTTTAACTTTTGTTTAGATGCTTCATAAGCATAAGGAACGTTCCCTTCAACTGTTAATATATTTGCGTCCAACTTGATTTGAATGTCGTTAGTTGAATGCAGTCCAGGAACCTCAACAACGATAATGCCTTCTTTATCGGTTTCATATAAGTCGACGTTTGGAAATCGCTTTGGTAAGATGTGATTTAAATCGCTCCAAAAGTGATTTCCAAGCATATCTTCTACCTTATGCTGAATCGAACCCCAATCAATCTCTTCATATTTTTTACTCAAAGGAACCCCTCCTTATATTCACGTAAATTCCTTCTATATATATGAAAAAAAGAAAATTCAATGCCTGCTTACAAAGAATGAGAAAAACGCGTAAATAAGTGAAAAAATGTGAGAAAAAAAGAGATTTTGAGTGAAAAAGAAGGATTATGTAGAATAAAAAAAGTATAATTACGTATAGAGCTTTCTATTATTCTGAATGAAAGCAAGTATGTGAAGGAGGAAGTTGAGATGAGAGAAAAGCGTACATCCAGTGGTTTTCTATTAAAACAACGTGCTTTCTTAAAATTATATATGATTACGATGACAGAACAAGAGCGTCTGTATGGCCTTCGGTTGTTAGATGTGTTGAGAGATGAATTTCGCCCTTTTGGGTTCAAACCTAATCATTCTGAAGTATACAAAGCTCTTCATGACTTGATTGAAGATGGTGTCCTCAAACAGGTGAAGCGTAAAAAAGAAGGAATGAAGCTTCAAGAAGTGGTTTATTATACATTTACGAATGAGGGAGAAGAGAAAGCTAAATTATATAAAAAACAATTAAAAGTAGAGCTGGAGCGGTGTGAAGCTATGATTCAAAAAGCTATTCGTGACAACTTCGGGTCCAAATGAACGTGTCTTTAGTTAGAAAAGACACGTTTTTTCTATAGCTGATTTTGTCGTCTTATGTCGGAATAAAAGTTATAAAATGGGTACAAAGTAGTGTAAAAGATGGATATATAGTTATATTATGGATAAAATACACACTTTTAACATATATGGATGAATTCGATTTTAAAGATTATGCACTATTCATAAATAGTGTACGAATTGATATGATACAAAGTGTATATAAATCTATTTAATGCGTTATTTGCCATATTTTAAGAACTTATAAACCGTTATCAGACCATCATTGAAGCATTTTGGTTTTAGCAACTCTGACGAATTTGACTAGATTTGTATCGAGAAGATATTATTTGTTTACTATGAAAGGAATGGATTTTATGAAGTCTACAGGAATTGTAAGAAAAGTAGATGAATTGGGTCGCGTAGTAATTCCTATTGAATTGCGCCGTATTTTAAATATCAACACAGGTGATCCAGTAGAAATATATGTTGATGAAGATATTATTATTTTACAAAAGTATAGCCCGTACGGTGCCTGCTTAGTAACTGGGGAAATTACGCGTGAAAACTTAACCTTTGGGAATGGAAACGTTGTGTTAAGTAAAAAAGGTGCGGAACAGCTTTTACAAGAGTTAGAGCGTACCTTAAATAAATAAGAAGTTTTAAGTCTTAGTATAAGGAAGAGTATCAATCCATTTTTAAACCAAAAAAGAACGTTCTTTTGAGAACGTTCTTTTTTTGATTAAGCCGTTCGAGAAGATTTATCCTCCTCTAGCAGCTGCTTTTTTTGTATTTTTATCAAACGATACGCAAGTCCTGTTGCTCCTGCAGCGAGCCCCGCAATTAGTCCAACCCAATAGCCAAACGCCTGCAAATCGGTGTATTTTGCTAAAACAATGCCTAAAGGTAGACCAATTACCCAATAAGATACCAAGGACATTAAAAAGGTAACATTTACATCCTTATACCCTCGCAGAGCGCCTTGAATAGGAGCTTGAAGAGCATCAGAAAGCTGAAAGAAAATTGCATAAATCAAAAATTGAGAAGTTAATGCGAGTACCTCTGCATCTTTTGTATATAAAGATGCTACAGATTCTCGAAGAGTAAATAAAAGACCTGCGCACACAAAGGCCATGCCAACAGCAATTGTTATACCAATTCTGCTATAGCTTCGTGCATCTTGATTCCGTTTAGCACCCGCTTCAAATCCTACAACAATTGTTAAAGCCATAGAAATACTCAGTGGAATCATATAGAGAAATGAGGCAAAATTAATAGCTGCTTGGTGAGAAGCGATCGTAATGGTATTGTACGAGCTCATAAACAGCGTGACAGCTGAAAAAATACTTGTTTCGAAAAATACCGAAAAACCGATAGGTAAACCAATTTTTAATATTTCTTTCCACGCAGCAAAAGAGATACGGTGAAATTTTTTGAATAAACCAAAGCTGGAAAAAGGCTCTTTTTTATGAATAATTAAAATCGATATGACAAGTATGCACCAATATGTGATGGCCGTTGCATAACCGGAGCCTACTCCACCCAAGTGAGGGAAGCCCAGCTTACCGAAGATTAATACATAGTTTAAAGCCACATTAATCGGAAGCCCTAAAATGGTGATAAGCATAGACGTACGAGTTTGCCCTAAAGCATCAATGAAGTTTCGTAAAACCGTATAAATAAAAAGCGGGATTATACCAAAAGATAAAGCAATTAAATACTGTTTGGCAATGCGCATCACGTTTGCTTCTAAATGCATTCCTTTTAAGATAGGACTAACAACAAAAAAGCCGATTAAAATAATAACGAGGGCCATTAAAATGGAGACATAAAGCCCTTGAATGACAGAGAACGGAACTTTTTTCTTTTGATTAGCTCCCACCAGCTGTGCAACAATTGGCGTAATAGACATTAAAATTCCGCTTAGCCCTGTAAAAACAGGTACCCACAAGCTCGAACCAATTGCTACCCCTGCCAAGTCATCTGCACTAACTCTTCCTGACATCATCGTATCAAAAAAAGTCATTGAAAACATTCCAAACTGGGTGACCAATATCGGAAATAAAATAAAAACGAACTGCTTAACTTTTTGAGACGTTGAAAACGTTTGTTGCATTAAAAAACCCCCAATTTGAAAACATTTACACCAAAAAGCATTATATCACGCCGTGGCTTGTTTTTGCTAAGAGTTCTGACAATAAATTCAAAGAACGTATCCATAAAACGCAGGGATTTAAAAGGAGTAAAAAGGTAAAACAGTATATGATTTTAATTTTGACATGCAGTGAGCTATGATAGAAAGTATAGTAATTATCATTTAACGTGGAGGGATACGTGTGGATTTACAGTTGCAAAATAAAAATGTACTTATTACCGGTGGGTCAAAAGGAATCGGGAAGGCTATTGCTGCCTTGTTTATTCAAGAAGGAGCAAATGTTGGAATTGCGGCAAGAGGAGAGGAAGCGTTACAGGATGCACAGTCAGAATTAGAAGACGTACGTACATATACAGCAGACCTAACAAACGAATCAGACAGAGTTGCATTAATTGAGAAGTTCATTAAAGACTTCGGAAGCATTGATATTTTAATTAATAACGCTGGAGGAAGTAATGGAAGCAAGGCAATGGAAACAGATTTATCCCTTTTCAAAGAAGCGATGGAGCTTAACTACTTTTCAGCTGTCCACTTGAGCAAGCTAGCAGCAGCTCGTATGACAAAAGATGCGGCAATCGTTAATGTTACGTCTATTTTCGGGAGAGAAAGTGGAGGGAAAGTCACGTACAATAACGCAAAAGCAGCGCTTATCAGCTTTACAAAGTCGTTTGCAGATGAAATGATTTCTAAAGGAATTCGTGTAAATGGAGTAGCGCCGGGAAGCATTTTGCATGAAACGGGTAATTGGAAAAAAAGAATGGATGAAAATCCGGAAAAGATTAAGCAGTTTGTTGAAAATGAAATACCAGCAGGGCGCTTTGGAGAGCCGGAAGAAGTGGCAAACGCCGTTGTTTTTTTAGCATCTTCTCAAGCTTCATGGATAGTGGGTGCGACGTTAAACGTAGATGGTGGACAGTCAAAAATGAACTTTTAAAAAAAGTGCAGGAATTTCCTGCACTTTTTCATTACCCAATATCTTTTTGCATACGAGGAATCTGAAAATCTTCATTAATTGCGTCCGCTGTTAGCTGACCTGATAATGTCACCATTGGCACGCCGCCTCCAGGGTGTGTAGAGCCGCCTACAAAATAAAGGTTAGAAAGAAGCTGACTTCTTGCCGGGATTTTAAAACCTCCATTTTTCTTACGGTCAGTTGCTACGCCATAAATGGACCCGCCGTTAGCACCGTAAAGCTCCTGGATATCGTTAGGAGTAAACGTATATTCAAACTCAATGCTTGAACGTAAGTCTTCTAATCCCATTGCCTCAAGCTTTTTCAATACGACATCACGGTAGCGGTCTTTTAATGAAGCCCAGTCGTCGCCTTCTTTTAAAGGAGGTACATGAGTAAGAACGAACAGGTTTTCTTTTCCTTCAGGAGCTTGCGTAGGGTCTGATTTAGACGATACGCCAATGTAAATTGTCGGATCCATGGCTACTTGACCTTTGTTAAAGATTGTATCAAACTCTTCTTTCTGATCCTTTGAGAAGAAGAAATTATGATGTTGAAGCTGCTTGTACTGTTTGTTAACCCCTAATAAAAGAACAAGGCCAGAAACAGTAGGTTCAAATTTTGCAAGCTCCTGAGTTTGCTTAGCTGCTTGCGCATGATTTTTTAATAAATAGCGGTAAGTTGGAATTGCTTCTAGATTAGATACCACAATATCTGCTGATAGACTCTCGCCATTTTCTAGTGTAATTCCAGTTGCCTTTGCTCCGCTTGTTGTGATTTCTTTTACCGGCGTATTTAGATGCACAGTGACGTCAAGTTCTTGAAGGAGCTTATCCATCGCTTCAGCAATTTTGTACATTCCGCCTTTTACGTAATAAATACCTAATCCTAGCTGAACGTGAGCAAGCTGTGTTAATACAGCTGGTGCATGATAAGGAGAAGAGCCGATGTACATAATTAAAAAATTAAACAATTGACGCAAATGTTTGTTTGAAAAATATTTGCGTGTAGTAGCATTCATAGATCTCATTGGATCCATTTGAAGCAGTTCTTTTACCGTGTGCATCGTTCGTAAATCGTGCAGTCCAGATAAACTTTTTTTATAAAAACTTTTTAAGTTCGATTCATACATTTTATTAGCATAAGATAAATAGTCAAAAAAACCTTCAATGTCTTCTGGAGCAAGTTCTTGAAGCTGCTGAAGCATGCGAGGAAGGTCACTGGTCAAATCAATTTGTGTTCCATCTTGGAAAAAAGTTCTCCACTGAGGCTCAATTCGTTCTATTGTTAAGTAGTCGTGGATATTGCGGCCTGTACTTTCAAACAGCTGCTCTAGCACCCACGGCATTGTTAAAATAGAAGGTCCCGTATCGAAAGAAAATCCTTTGCCGCTGCGAATATTTAACTTACCGCCAATTCGCTCGCTTTTTTCAACAACTGTGACATCATATCCATCAGCTGACAGACGAATAGCAGCTGACAGACCACCTAAACCTGCGCCTACAACAATTACTTTCTTTTTCATCTTTTTCCTCCTTATAAAACAAAAGCGAGTTGTCAACAATGTGTATAAAATGACTTCACGCAAAATAAAAATAGGTCTACAACTTTTTATTTTGTCCAGTTCGCTCAATTTCATACGTGAAGGAAAGGAGAAAAGGATGTCTTTTTTACTGATTGCTCTTGTCTTGACAGGTACGCTTGTCATCACTATCCCTACATTTAAACGTGTAAAAATAGTAAGAACCGATATGTCATGTTTGTCCATTATTATTCCAGCTAGAAATGAAGAAAGAAACCTTACCTTTTTATTGCAGTCACTCCAGTTAAAGAACGCTGACTTTGAAGTGATCGTTGTAGATGACAACTCAACAGATAATACTGAGAAGGTAGCCAAAGCATTTGGCGTAAAAGTAGTGCACCCGGGAGCACTTCCAGCTGGGTGGCTAGGAAAGTCATGGGCATGCTGGAATGGAGTAAGAGAAGCAAAAGGCTCGGTGCTTTTATTTTTAGATGCTGATATTACAGTAGAGAAAGACGGAATTGAAAAAGTATTTTTCTACTATCAACAGCAAGGGGGGGGCTGTTGGTTCATCCTTATCATCTTGTTAAGAGGCCTTATGAAATGTTTTCTGCTTTATTTCACTATGTTACGTTTGCATCGATTGGCGCTTTTCACCCCTTTAAAAATTGGAAAAGTCCTTCTGTCGGTTTCGGGCAGTGCTTGCTTTGCAGCGCAGCCTCCTACTTTCAAAGCGGAGGCCACGAAGGGATAAAAAAAGAAGTGGTTGAAAATATGGCGCTGGTTGAAAAAATGAACAAACAAGGTGAATTTATTACGTGTATGAACGGACAGGGAGCTCTTTCCATGCGCATGTATCCAAATGGTATGAAAAGCCTTATAAGAGGGTGGAGTAAAAGTTTTGCTTCAGGTGCGGGGAAAACGGAAGCCATTTATTTATTTCTAGTAAGTTTGTGGCTTACTAGCATGATTAATTATGTCCTTTTTTTACCTACTCTATGGAATCAACATGCAGGCTTGGCAATTAGCAGCTATGTTTGCTATGTAAGTCTCTTATTTAATAGCTTAAGAAAAATAGGTTCGTTTACTTTTTTTTCTTTCTGCTTATTTCCTATTCATGTGCTGTTTTTTCTGGGTCTATTCCTATGGTCTTTCATCCAAACAGCAGTGAGAAAGAAAGTTAAATGGAAAGAACGCAGCATATCTATAGAAGAAGAAGAAAAGAAGAAAGTAATAAAATGACAGGTGCTCAGCTCTTAATTAATATCATGGCATGGTTTGTGATTCACATGTTCATCGCCTACAGATGCACAAAAATTTCTCCCTTCTATTTAAAGAAGGACCTTGCGCTGTTTAAGGTTCAAAGCTGGGAAACAGTTGGGATATATAAAAAATTCGGGGTACACCGATGGAAAACGTGGCTTCCTGATGCAGGAAAGCTATTTAAACGAGGATTTTATAAAAAGAAATGGGAGAGTAGAACGAAGGAATATGCACAGCTTTTTTTAATCGAAACAAATCGAGCAGAGTTAACTCACTGGATCAGCATACTTCCTTCTATTCTTTTTTTTATATGGAACTCTCCTTCTATAGGTGTTTGGATGGTTATTTATGCGATTGTTGCAAACGTACCGTTTATTTTGGTTCAACGATATAATCGAATACGGATCCATCAAGTCGTTTTGAAACTCAAACGAAATTAATTCACGTGCCTTTGGCTCCGAGTAGGGGCCTCGGTTTTTATTTTTTTCTCTTTATTCGAAGATAATAACTTCTTGGATAAAAGGAAAAAAGAAGCAAAGGCGATATAAATACTAAAAAAGACTAAAAACCCCCATAAACCTGCTATGGCATCATCAAATTCCATATTGCCTCGAGTGGTAATTCCTTGCTGAATTTCAATGGCAAAAACTAAGACAAGCATAACGGTAAGGGTATAGATAAAAGAAATAGCTGTAATACTAAATTTCCATTTTGACAATAATTTAAAGATCATATAAACGCTTAAAAACGTGAGCAGTCCAATAATGCCAATAATCCAGAAGTGAAGTTCTTTATCTGAAAGAGAAAATCCTAGTAAATAAAAAATATAAATTAATCCGTCATGCAATACATTAATAATATTTGTAATGAAAACAATACATTCTTTCATTTTTTCTCCTTTATAAAAATGTAAGACGTTTAAACTTCTAGGTATACAAGCATACATAGCCCGTACTCGTTCCAATTTTATATAAAAAGTGCACTTTCTAGATCAGGCGTTAAAGAGATCTGAAATTTCAAATAATATTTATAATTTATATTATAAACAAAAAGGTAAAAAAATAAAAATTTTCGATGCAAACTGACACATTTTTTTCATATTTAAAGAAAGAAATAACTCAAAATATGTGGTTTACTGTAGAAAGAAAAGAAAATAAGAGGTATTGATATAACAAATATTCACAAGTGCTTTTATGCATTCTCTTGTAAAGTAGAAGGAAAACTAAGGCAAGTGTTAAATTTATATGTATAGTGGACAAAATAAAAAATAAATATAAAATAGTGAAACCTAAAGAGAAGCTGTCCGTATTAAATAGTGAGAAGAAAAAAGCACAGGATACATTTGTGTTTGAAAGCCGATAGAGCTGGGAATAAGAAAGCAGTTATTTTCTCACGTTTGGTGAAAATTATACGTAGCGGTGTTGACAATTTTTTTAAAAGAGTTAAAATGTGAAAGAACAGATTAGCTCTCTTACATTTTTTGTAAGGGAGATTTCTTTTTACATTTACTATAAAAATAAAAGTGAGCTTAAATTTCAATAGAGACAGAGGTGGGAATATGAAACAGCTCATGACAAACGGTAAAAATATTTTTTCGAAACAGCTGCCGTTATTTCTAATTGCAGTTTTGTTGTTTTGGATTAAAACGTATACCGTTTATCGTATCGAATTTAACTTAGGGCTAGATAATTTTATGCAAAAGTTCTTACTTTTCATAAACCCAATTGGTTCGGCAATTTTCTTTTTTGCCATTGCACTACTATTTAAAGGGCGCGGAAAAGTACGAGCACTGCTTGGAATGAATTTTTTACTTTCATTCATCCTGTACGCAAATGTAGTATACTATCGCTTCTTTAATGATTTTATTACTGTTCCTGTATTGACTCAGTCAAACAACTTTGGTCAATTAGGCGGCAGTGCCATGGCTTTAATTAGCCCAACTGATATTTTATACTTCACAGATTTCTTTATTCTTTTAGTTTTAGTACTATGGAAAAAAGTTGACTTACCAGCAACAATTAGTCGACGTACTGTGACAGGTGTATTTTTATCAGGGATTTTATTCTTAAGTGCCAACATCGCACTAGCGGAAATGGATCGTCCTCAACTATTAACAAGAACATTTGACCGCAACTATTTAGTAAAATATTTAGGAACGTATAACTATACGATCTATGACATCATCCAGAGCTCGAAATCTTCAGCACAGCGCGCGCTAGCAGATAGCAGTGATGTGGCTGAGGTAGAGAACTATGCAAAAGCAACATATGCTGAGCCGAACAAAGAATATTTCGGGCAAGCAAAAGGCAAAAACGTCATCTATATTTCATTAGAGTCACTTCAGTCATTTATGATTGGTTATAAGTTAAATGGTGAAGAAGTAACGCCATTCTTAAATTCACTATTAAAAGATCAGAACACAATGTATTTCGATAACTTCTTCCATCAAACAGGGCAAGGTAAAACGTCAGATGCTGAATTCATGATGGAGAACTCATTATTCGGCTTACCTCAAGGTTCTGTATTTACAACAAAAGCAAATAACACCTATCAGTCGCTATCTGGTATTCTAGATCAGCAAGGCTATACAACATCTGTGTTCCACGGAAATGGAAAATCGTTCTGGAACCGTGATGAAATGTATAAATCAATGGGTGTAGAAAAATTCTTTGATTCAGCTTATTACAATATGTCAGACGAAGATACGCTGAACTATGGTTTAAAAGATAAACCATTCTTTAAAGAATCAATGCCGTACCTAAAAGGCTTAAAGCAGCCATTTAGCGCGAAGTTCATTACGTTATCAAACCACTTCCCTTATCCGCTAGATAAGGAAGACCAAACGATTGGACCTCACAATACGGGAGATAAGTCAGTTGACCAATACTTCCAAACGGCTCGTTATTTAGATGAATCAATCAAGCAATTCTTTGAGGATTTACAGGCCTCTGGTTTAGCAGACAATACGATGGTCGTGATGTACGGTGACCACTACGGTATTTCTGAAAACCATAAGCGTGCAATGGGCAAAGTAATGGGTAAAAACATCAATGATTTTGAACAAGCTCAACTGCAGCGCGTACCATTATTTATTACTTCGCCAGGCCTTAAAGGCGGCGTAAATCATACGTATGGCGGAGACGTAGATGTTCGTCCAACAGTGATGCATTTATTAGGTCTTGATACAAAAGACTATATTGACTTTGGTACAGACTTATTATCAAAAGAACATCAGCAAGTTGTACCTTTCCGTAACGGTGATTTTGTTACACCTAAAGTAACAAAAGTTGATCAGAAAGTGTATGACAACGCAACGGGCAAGCAGCTTTCAGATAAGGAAGCGAAACAGTATGATAAGTATGATGAACTAGTTAAGAAAAAGCTAGAACTATCAGATAAACTTGTTTACGGAGATTTACTCCGCTTTCATACACCAGAAGGGTTCAAACCAATTGAACGCTCGAAGTATGATTACAACAAGCGCGAAGATCAATAAAAAACAGGCAGCTTTTAATAGCTGCCTGTTTTTTTGTTTTATGAAACCTTTAAAGGTTTTATCCGTATATAAATTATAACAGTAATCGTTTTAAGAGACGGGAAGACAATGGTATAATATGTATACGTTTAAAAGTTCGGTCACATTTGAGATAGGAGTGAAAGCGATGAAAGTCGTTCGAATCATAAAAAAGATTCTTGCCATTTGGGTAACAGGAGCAGTAGCCGTTCCGGTCAGCTATTTTGGATTTAGTACCACGATGATTCAATCCTTTGGCATTAGTATAGGAGTAATGGTCGTGATGAGCCTATTTTTTATTATGAGCAGTGCTCGACGTCATTATCAAAATCCGTATAGAGAAGAAATTGCATACGTTCGTCATCAAGTAAAAGAGGCAAGAAAACAATTAAGAACCATTGGAAGCTATCGTTTTAAAATTCGGTCTGTTCATATGTGGACAGAACTTTCTAAACTATACAAAGTAGGTAAAAGCATCATTGAAATGGTAGAAAAAGAGCCCGCGCGATATAAAGATGTTCAGCCCTTTTTTACGAACTACTTACAATCAACGGTTACCGTCATTGAAAGGTATATGTTTTTATTATCAAAACCAACGAAAAGCATAGAAGTAAAAGAAAGTCTTCATGAAGCGGAAGACATGCTGCGCGGGTTATCAGGGAAGTATGAGCATTTATTAACAAATGCTCTTTCACAAGATAAGCTGACGTTAGATGTAGAGCTTAAAGTGCTAAAACAAGCATTTGAAGAGGAGCAGCCGTATATACCGACAGCTACTAATCGCACAAAGTAACGTAAATGCAAAGGATGGGATTTTATGATGAAAGAATATAATCAAAATCAATCGTTAGATGCGCTGCTTGATGATCCTTTTGCGTCGCTTACCCCGCAGGTACAATCGGACTCTCGCGCTGCAAAAAGAAACACATACGATGATTTGACACCGGAATATCAGGAAAAAGCACAGAAAATCGCAAATCAAATTGATTATAAAAATCAGCAGGCTATCTTACAGTACGGGGTAGCAGCTCAGTCAGAACTATCTCAGTTTTCTCAATCTGTACTACAGCATGTTCAAACGAAAGATACGGGACCAGTAGGAGACGTTATAGGAGATTTAATGAGTAAGATTCGCCAAGTGAATCCCGATGATTTTTCTGCAAAGAAAAAAGGAGTCATCGGTCGATTATTTTCAGGAGTCTCTAGGCCTATTCAAAATTTATTAACAAAATATCAAAGCATTAATGTTGAAATTGATAAAATTGCAGATAAGTTAGAGCGCTCAAAACAAATGCTGTATCGAGACATTACGATGCTAGATAGCTTATATGATAAAAATAAACAGTTTTACGAGGCGCTTAACGTCTACATTGCAGCGGCAGAATACAAGTTAGTGGCGCTGCAGAATGAAACGCTGCCCCAGCTTCAGCAAACAGCATCTCAAAAAAATGACTACTTGATGGCTCAGGAGGTCAATGATTTAAATCAATTTATCAATAGGCTAGAAAAACGAGTGCATGATTTAAAACTGAGCCGTCAAATTGCCATTCAAAGTGCGCCGCAGATTCGATTAATTCAAGAAGTCAATCAGACCCTTGTTGAAAAAATTCAAAGCTCTATTTTAACAGCTATTCCACTTTGGAAAAATCAAGTAGTAATCGCAACCACTTTATTACGCCAAAAGAAAGCAATGGAAGCCCAAAAGCAAGTATCTAAGACAACAAACGACTTGCTTACTAAAAATTCAGAGCTGCTCAAGCAGAATACCATTGAAGTAGCTCGTGAAAACGAGGCGGGGATTGTCGATATCGAAACATTGAAAAAAACGCAGTCCGATTTGATTACCACGTTAGAAGAAGTGCTAAAGATACAAGAAGAAGGACGTACGAAGCGCACCGAGGCAGAATCAGAGCTGTATCAAATGGAAAAAGATTTAAAAACTAAACTATTAGATATAAAATAAAGAAAAAGTCGGTTTACACACTTTGTAAACCGGCTTTTTTCTCTGTTTTATGCATTTTGAAGCGTTCTCGCCATTTCTAAAAACGGAGTTAAATCTTTTTCAGATTTAGGAGCAAAGATCGTTAACCGGAAAGGGGGGTGTTGATTTTGCTTTCGAAAGAGAAAACCGTATGCGTTACTTTTATCATCTGATGCTTTGTACGCAGCTTCTATCTCTAAGTTATGGTGAATGAGGTGCGTATCAAGGGAAGCCACTTCCGAAAAGCCAGCTTTTAAAATTTCTTTTGTTTCTTTATTGAGCTCCTCTACACTTTTATTTGAGGGAAACACTTCAATCCGCATCCACAAAGCATCATTTTTTTTGTTGTAAATGACATCTTTTCGGGGCTCTTCTTCTGTAAACTCGTATCCTTCTAGTACGTAAAGCGTATAGTTTTGATTGATGCTTCTTTTAAGATAACCCACATCTGTTCTACTGCTTCCTTTGTAAGGATAGGTGAATTCTTGCTGTGGCAAGCGTTCTTTTGGAATTTCTTCCTGTGTGTTAATAAGCTCTTCACGAAAAGCAGTTGAGCAGCCACTCATCAAACATATAAACCAAACAAGAAATATCTTTTTTTTCATAGCTGGCTTCCTTATCTATTTTCATTCGTGCGTTTTTACTGAGTTAACAATTGAAATTAACTTTTTTTCATCATTAGAATTTTTAGCTGTAACCATCGTGATTTTTAAAGGAGGGTGCCCCTTTGTTTCCCTTAGTACATATAGCTTTGCCGTTTCTTTTTTACTCCCGGATGTAGATGCAAATACAACGGGTTGAATAAATAGAGATGTAGAAGAAATTTTTAACGATTTTCCAAACTGGTCATCAAACAATTCTTTTGAACGATCTAGATATGATTTGCTTGTACTTTCTTTCCCGGAAAGGACTTCAATTCGCATCCACGTATAGGGAGTCTTGGTTGAAAAAAGAATATCTTTTCCATCCTCTTCTTTTTGAAGCGTATATTCATTGGGCAATGAAAGAGAATATCCTTGTTCGCTTACGGTGAGCTGCTGATGTTTTTCATTGCTTTCACTGACTGCTTTAACAGAAGGCAGTATAACCATGGTTGCGCTTATTATTAACAGAAAAGCTAAATAAAATTTTCGCATGTATATATCTCCTATTCAAAACGCTAGACAGCGTGTAGTTACTATATAAAAATGTTTTCGCCATGTTAGAACCTGTAGGTTTATTTTTGACTTTTTGGTAAAGCTAAAAACACAATCAATTAGTAATGGAGAGAAGACTATGAAAAACCGTAAATCAACTTCTGCAGCTAATCGCCGTCAACAGCGCGTGTGTTTGGGTGATGAACGATTATTTGCAGTTGGTATTAAAGCGTTTATTGACAATACGCATGAATCACACCTAGATAAAAAAGGAGGTCATTGAGTGAAATGGTGCTTGTCAATTATCATTATTATTTCCATTAATTTCTATGGTATTCAGGCGGACGCTGCAAAGAAGAGCAGATTTTATTATGAAAAAAAAGGAGATATCGTGTGGGAAGTTCCCATGAAAGATGAGAAGTTGATTGCGCTTACATTTGATGATGGACCAGATCCGAAATATACGCCGACCATTTTAAATTTATTGCAAAAGTACGGTGCCAAAGCAACTTTTTTTGTAGTCGGCGATCGAATAACGTCGTTTCCCAAGCTTGCTCAAAGAGAAGTTCGCGAAGGTCATGAACTTGCTAATCATACATATAGCCATTTGAAAGTAAGGGGCCAGGAAGTAGAGAGAATTGAACAAGAAATTGAAAAAGCGGATGAACGTATACAAGCTATTACAGGAATAAAACCTTACCTGTTTCGTCCACCTACTGGCTATTATGACGATCGGGTAGTAAAAGCTGCTAAAAATCAGCAGTATACCATTATTCTTTGGTCTTGGCATCAAGATACATTTGATTGGAGAAATCCAGGCGTAGGTAAAATTGTAAGTCAAGTGCTTAATCATGCCAGGTCAGGAGATATTGTATTGTTTCATGATACTGGAGGAGATCGAATCCAAACCATTGAAGCATTAAAACAAATTTTACCGGAGTTAAAGGAAGAGGGGTATAAATTTGTAACGGTCTCAGAACTTTTAAAACATCACCCTAATTATAAATCTCTTTATTTGATGCAACAGCAAAAACAGCACCCCGTTCAATAATCGGGTGCTGTTTTTCTAGTAAAGGCTTTAACAAATTTTTTAACTGGTTTTTCCTTCTCTTTCGTCCCCATCAGACGTATTTTTTTGGAAAAATGCTTTTACTTTATCCCGTTTTTTCTTCGAAATAAGAATATATAATGTATCACCTGCAAAAATTTGTGTATTTCCTCTAGGGGTAAGTAGTTTATCATCTCGAATAACAGCAGTCACTAAAATGTCTTCAGGGAGGTGAAGTTCTTCAAGCGATTTTCCTGATATATCTGCATGTTCCACGAGCTTCAACTCAATCATTTCATTTTTGGTTTTGCCCATCGAAACAAGCTCGAGACTGTGAGGAACCGTCTCTTTTTCACCTTGAGAAAGGTTTAGAAATTTGGCTAAAGGAGCGATTGTTGCTCCTTGAAGAAGAGCGGAAGTTAAGACAACAAAGAAAACGACGTTAAAAATGAGCGTGCTGTTCTCCAAACCTGCCATCATAGGATAAGTAGCCAATACAATTGGAACAGCTCCTTTTAAACCGGCCCAAGAAATAAACAGTTTTTCTTTGGATGAGTATTTAGCAAACATCATCGAAAGAAATACGCCGAGTGGACGAGCGACAAACATAAGTAAAAGAGATAACAGTATACCCTGCCAAATGATATCTAGCAGTTGATTAGGAAACACAAGAAGGCCGAGTAAAATAAACATTAAAATTTGCATCATCCATGCAAAACCTTCGTTAAAGCGGACAATTGTGTGACGATAAGTTAGATCTGCATTTCCTACTACCACTGCCATTACATATACAGCAAGTAGACCGCTTGCTTCTACAAATGTAGAAATTCCATAGGTTAAGGCGGCCAATGACAATGTAAGCACAGGGTAAAGTCCTGAAGAATCCAAATTAATTCGATTAATAATCCAAACGGATGCTTTTCCAAGTACTAAACCAAGTAACAGTCCGATTCCCATTTGCCAAAAGAAATTAAGGATTAATGAGAGGATAGGAGAGTCCGGATGTTGAATTAATTCAATAATAGAAACGGTTAAGAAGATGGCCATCGGATCATTGGAACCAGATTCTGCTTCTAGCGTGGAGTTTAATTTTTGGCGGATATTCTGTGTCCCTAGTACAGAAAACACGGCTGCAGCATCTGTAGAGCCAACGATTGCCCCAAATAAAAAGCCTTCAAGCCAAGTAACACCTAAAATATATTTGGCAAGTACACCCGTTAAAACTGTCGTAATGAGGACTCCGAAAGTAGCTAATGAAACGGAAGGGCGAACAACGCGTTTAACATCTTTCCATTTGGTCTGCACACCCCCATCAAAAAGAATAATGATGAGTGCTAATATTCCGAATCCTTGTGTTAAAAGAGCATTGTCAAAGTAGATGTAGTGGCTAACAACCATTCCTACAATAATAAAGAGTACGAGCGAAGGGGCTCCAAGGCGAGTAGAGAACTTTGCAGTAAGTACCCCTATGACAAGGAGAATAGATAATAAAAGAATTGAATGGTCTACCGTAAAACCCCAAAAATACACCTCTTTTGTTCGAAATTTTTTATGTAAGCAATAAGTGAGGTTCTTCTATAATAATTGTAGCATAATGGATTTAAAACCTTGAGAAATCTGCTTATCAAAAAAAGAGATGCATAAATATCTCTTTTTTTGATCATGTATGAATAACAGGGATAGATTCTTATTTAACATCTTGCTCGTGATAAAGGTGAGGAGCTTTAAATGTTGCTTTCTTTTTAACTGAAGAACCTTGTTGGTCGGGACGGGAACGATCGTAAATAGCTGTTCCAACGATCTCAGCCACACCTTGAAGTTTTTCTTTGCTTATTTTATCAAGGGTATCTTCAGGCGTATGATACCAAGGTTCAGACGGACTGTGAATAAATAGAGCAGCCGGTATTCCTGCCTCTGCAAAAGGAACGTGATCACTGCGGCCGCCAGCTTGAAATGGCGTAGGTGATCCATTTAATCTTGTACTTGAAGCTTGAGCTAATTCTGTGACAAGATTTGGTGTTCCATCAGCTGTATTCATCACCAAATCTCCCGCATCTCGACTTCCTACCATGTCTAAATTAAACATTCCAACAATACGATTTTTCTCATCTTCAGATAGCTCACTAACATAATGCTCGGATCCTAGTAAGCCTACTTCTTCAGCTCCGAATGTAACAAATCGCAGTTCTGTATCAGTAGGAAGAGTTTTAAATATGCGAGCTAATTCAAGCACCATTGCTGTTCCAGAAGCATCGTCGTTTGCCCCAGGCGCTCCGGCCACAGAGTCATGATGAGCACCTACTACAATAATATCATTTGTTCCTTTTTTCTTAAAAGTAGAAGATTTAGTAGCGGTTACATTATAAGATGTTCGCTCACTTACGACAGCTCCTTCAATTTTTACTGTACCTGAAGGCTTTTCGCCTTTTTGAATAGAAGTAAGAATCTTTTCACCTTCTTCTTTGGTAACAGCAAGAGACGGAATGTAGTTATTATTAGCGCCGCCAAGCGTTCCGTTTAGCTCACCGTCTGTATTATTAAAAATAATGACGGCTGCAGCCCCTTTTTCAGCAGCATTTAATACTTTTTCACCAAAAGTAATAGTGCCTCGCTGAACTAATACAATTTTACCTGCGACATCTTTGTTTGCTAAATTATCTTTTGTACCCAGCCCTCCATCTACAATTTCAGCGGTGACATTTCCATTGGTGCTATAAGTAAAAGTTGTTGGAGAGTAGCTGGTACCGTTTACGCTTAGTGAAAAACTAGCTGCTGGTGTGTAACCGGTAAAGGTAAAAGGCTCTACTGCGCTCTCATAGCCTAGTTTAGACAAACGCTTTTGAACAAATGTAGTAGCTTCGCGTTCAGCTTCAGTTCCTGCCACACGAGGTTTTTTTGAGAGATACGCAATGTATTGGAAAATTTTCTCAGTATTGATTTTTTTTAATACTTTTTGTTCAGAACTTTGATGGTGAGAAGCATTTGCAGAAGTAGAAGCTTGTACACTTGTAAAAGATAAAGTCAAACTTGTTGCTACAGCCAAAGAAATCACGGTTTTTTTCATTAAAATCCCCCTAAATTTATCGATGTAGTTGGTACTACTAGAATTTACAATATTAAGAAAATACAAAAAAGAGTATTATTACCTAAATGTTCCAGTATATTCCGTATCTAAATTCCTATTTTGATAGAGAAAATAATTCAAATAAAATGAAAATGCGGAAACAAATAAAGAGGATAAAAGAAACTGAGTCAAAAGTAATAAAAAAAGGTATTAGATAAGAATAAAAAAATAAGGTAAACTAGTTTAAAAGTAAGAAGAATATTCAGAACTTAATTGATGAGACATAGAGAGTATTCACGTAAAAAACAAAGGCTGGTGGGAAATATTGATAAAAAATAGGGAGCGTGTACGAAAAGCAGCGGCGGTAGCGGGTCTTCTGCTTGTAGGGGTGTACATCGTCTTTCAAACAATGGCATTTTTTAAAGGAGCATATGCTCTTAGCAGTTTGATAAAAGATAGTTTACTAGTGGGCGTAACGGCTGGCACGTTTTATTTACTTCATAAGCGTTCGGTTCATACCCAGGTGTCTGATGAACAGTATCAGCTTGCTACATTAATAAATTCAATGCCGGATTTTATTTGTTTTAAAGATGGAGCTGGCAAATGGGTGGCGGTGAATGATTTTGGAAGAGAACTTTATCATTTAAAGGGTATTGATTACAGGGGTAAAACCGATGCAGAACTTGGGGAGCTTGTGCCTTTCTTTCAAGCCGCTTTCTTACACTGTATTTCATCGGATGAAGAAGCTTGGAGAAAAAAGGAAAAGGTACGTACGGAAGAAGCGTTTGAAATACCAAACGGCGAGGTCAAAACATTTGATGTTATTAAAGTCCCTGTGTTTTTTGATGATGGCTCAAGAAAAGCTCTTATCACCATTGGACGAGATATCACTCAGCAAAAGCTTGCAGAAGCGCTTCTGATAAAAAAGGAAAAGCTTTCTGTAGTAGGCGAATTAGCTGCTGGAATTGCTCATGAAATTAGAAATCCGCTTACGAGTATTAAAGGGTTTGTTCAGCTCATGAAAGAAACAGACCGATCCGCAATAGGGTATGCTAACATCATGCTTGATGAGCTGGAACGAATTAATGGTATTGTCAGTGAAATGCTCCTTTTGTCAAAACCTGAAAGTGAACATTTTCGCGTGTTTTCTCTTACAGAAGCGGTTAAGTATGTAATGAGTTTAACTTCCCATGAAGCTTTATTGAAAAACATTGACTTCTTATACGATGAACAAACAAATAACGCTAGTGTGTATGGAAATAAAAATCACCTTATTCAAGTATTACTTAATGTTTTTAAAAACGCAATTGAAGCCATGAATAGGCCTGGAAATATTTACATTACAATCAAAACAGCGCAGGATAACCATATTTTTATAGAAGTTAGAGATGAAGGAGTAGGAATTTCTAAAGACCGGCTAGAACATATAGGAGAACCGTTTTTTACTTTAAAAGAAAAAGGAATGGGGCTTGGATTAACAATCAGCTCCAAAATTATTCATGATCATCACGGTACCCTGCAGATTGAGAGTGAACAGAACAAAGGGACGATTGTTAAAATCCGATTGCCTCTGTATGTCGAAGATACGGTGGTTTTTGCAAGCAAATGAAATGTTGTAAACGAAAAGTAATGAAAACGTCATCCATTTCTTATTGCTAAACGCAGCCGTACATGATGTAATAAAAGAAACGAACATGTCAGGAAGGTAGCAAAATGAGACGTGCAGATCAAAAAATTATATTACCGTATACACCGGAAAATTTAAGAATGCTATTGCTTCAAGTATGTGACGGAGAAAATCCGTTTTCCCATCAGGACCTTACGTATTGGTGTGATAAATATACTCTCCATTATTATGAGTATGAAGCGGATGAAACGCAGTGGATGAATGATATGCAGCAGACAGATAATAGGCAAGATCTAGCTAAATCCTATGCCATTGCTAAAGATATTGGCTGGCAGTGGTACTTTTATATGGCTAGAGGGACGACGCTATCTGATATTCAATATGTCGAGCTTCACGAACTAGAATTACCGAGACATTTGTTTGTAAAATGGCTAAATGAATTATATGAAATGTAATCCTATATATGAATTGTAGTACATCCGGTGTGATGAAAGAAAGACCACTGAAGTACATACAAGCGTAAAATAGAAAGCTAAGGAAAATCCTTAGCTTTTTTGTTTTGTCAAAATTATTCAAAAAAACTGTCTTCAAGAAAAAACATAAAACCTAGTTGACTTATTGGTATTGTTATATTATAAGTAATAGAGACATAATTTATGGAAAAAATTACAGGGGGAACATCTATGAATAACTTATTAGTCATTCTAAACATCCTTATTATGCTCGCATTGCTTGCGGGGCTGTTTATGATGCAGAAAAAACATGTATCATTTTCAAAGCGTGTGTTTACGGCACTTGGACTAGGGATTATTTTTGGCTTTGCTCTTCAGTGGGTGTATGGTCCGACTCATGAAGTAACGATAACGACCGCCGATTGGTTTAGCATTGTAGGAAGCGGATATGTTAAGTTTCTTCAAATGATTGTTATGCCGCTCGTATTTGTATCGATTGTAGCGGCATTCACTCGCTTAAAATTGACGAGCAATATTGGAAAGATTAGTAGTTTAATTATTGGGATTTTGCTTGTCACAACAGCGGTAGCAGCTGCAATTGGTATTTTTACAACAACGAGCTTTAATTTAGAATCTGTCCAAATCACAAAAGGGGAAGCGGAACTTCAGCGCGGAGAGGACTTAGAAAACAATTTATCTAGTTTAGAAGCAAAAACAATCCCGCAGCAAGTAGTAGAATTATTACCTGCTAACCCGTTTCTTGATTTAACAGGCGCACGTTCAACTTCCACGATTGGGGTTGTCATCTTTGCGGCATTTGTTGGAATTGCGTATTTAGGCGTGAAGCGTAAAAAGGCTGAGGAAGCGGCGTTATTTTCAAAAATTATTGATACGTTTTATGCAATTGTAATGCGTGTAGTGACGCTAATTCTTCGGTTAACTCCTTATGGGGTACTCGCAATTATGACCAAAACAGTAGCAACGAGTGATATTGATGCAATTGTTAAACTTGGAAAATTTGTTGTAGCATCCTATGTCGCATTGGCAGCTATGTTTATTGTTCACTTAGTTATTCTAACAATCATCGGTGTAAATCCGATCACATATGTTAAGAAAGTATTTCCTGTATTGGCTTTTGCCTTTACTTCCCGTACAAGTGCTGGAGCATTACCTTTGAATGTTAATACACAAACAAGACAGTTAGGGGTTCCAGAAGGAATTGCGAATTTTGCAGGTTCATTTGGTCTTACAATTGGTCAAAACGGATGCGCTGGAATATATCCAGCTATGTTAGCCGTTATGATTGCACCAACGGTAGGTATTGATCCCTTAACGCCTTCATTTATTTTCACGTTGATTGCCATTGTAGCAATTAGTTCGTTTGGCGTAGCAGGTGTTGGCGGAGGAGCGACATTTGCAGCTTTACTTGTATTATCTTCTATGAATTTGCCCGTAGCGCTAGCAGGCTTATTAATTTCAGTAGAACCATTGATTGATATGGGACGTACAGCGCTTAATGTAAGTGGAAGCATGACAGCCGGAGTCGTAACTAGTAAACTAACAAAAGAACTGGATACAAGCGTATACAATGATCAAACAATCTCTCCTGAAACAGCAGAAGTGTAAAAGAAACACGGCGTCCGTAGTTAACATTGTTAACTATGGATTTTTTTCTTCATTCACATAAAATAGGAAAAAATGCTTATGATAACGCTTTCGAAAAAGGTTATAGTGAAAAATGTGTACGTACTCTATTTTACAGGAGGGTTTTAATTGAAACGTAGTTGGATTAAATATGCAATGGTACTGACGGCTTTACTCTTACTAGTAAGCTCTTTTTTTAGCCCGTTTATGCAATCGTTTGCATATGCAGCAGATGCAACAAAAATCACGATTCACTATCAGCCTGCTCCAAATGATACAAAGGAATGGGGATTATGGGTTTTTCCTGAAGGAGGAGAAGGGAAGCCTTACGCATTTACAAGGGAAGATCAATTTGGAAAAGTAGCGGAAGTTGAATTACCCGGTACTTATGACAAAGTAGGTTTTATTGTTCGAACAGAGTCGTGGGAAAAAGATGGAGGAGACCGCTTCGTTTCAGTGGAGAACGGTGAAGGAGAAGTATGGGTGAAAAGTGGAGATGAACATACATATACGTCTCCTCCTGACGGTGAATACAGAGATTTACCGAAGTTTGATAAAGTAAACGTTACCTTAAATTATCATCGGTACGACGGAGATTACAGCGGGTGGAACATTTGGACATGGCCAGGTGATGAAAAAGAAGGCAGGCAAATCGAATTTACGGAAGACACGAATTTTGGGAAGAGAGCGACTTACGTCATTAATAGTGGAAGCGGTAATTTATTTGACAAAATTGGTTTTATTGTACGCCATTCTACTAGTGACAGCGATTGGGAAAATAAAGACGGAGGAGACCGCTTTATTACCAAGGTTGGTAAAGATGGGAATGTAGAAGTATGGATTGTTCAAGGACAAAATCGAATTTATTATGATAGAGCTGGAGTAGATATCACTCGGAAAATCACGAAAGCGACTATGGACACATTTAATCAAATCACCTTAGAAACAAACGTGCCGTTTGATTCTTCTAAGAGTGTAGGAGACATTGAAATTGACGGAGCTCAAATTGAGAAAGTGATACCTTATAAAGAGGGAGGAGACGCTGCTACTACTAAAGTTAAAATCATAACAAAACAGCCTTTGGATGTTACAAAAACGTATAGAGTTAAGCAAAAAGGCTACGGCTCAGCTGATGTAGTCAATGGAAATGTCGTTCGCACGAAAGAATTTGACGAAAAGTATGCATATAGCGGAAACGATTTAGGAAACACGTATTCTAAGAAACAAACGAATTTTTGCGTATGGGCTCCAACCGCAAGTGCAGCCAAGCTAGTGACTTATTCGTCATGGAACTCCAAAGCTGTAAAAGAAATTTCTATGACCAAAAGTGAAAAAGGAACGTGGAAAGCGGAGTTAAAAGGAAATCAAGATGAACTAATTTATACGTACAAAGTAAAAATTGGGAACAGCTGGAGCGAAGCGGTTGATCCATATGTACGAGCAACAACGGTGAATGGAGATCGCGGAGTTGTCGTAGATTTGGCTAAGACAAATCCGAGAAAGTGGAGTACAAATAAGCCGAAATTTAAAAATCCAGAAGATGCGATTATCTATGAACTGCACGTACGAGATTTATCGTCTCAAAAAGAGAGCGGTATCAAAAATAAAGGAAAATATTTAGGCGTAGCGGAGTGGAATACGAAAGGACCAAATGGAGTAAAAACAGGACTCAGTCATATTAAAGATTTAGGTGTGACGCACGTTCAGTTCCTGCCTATTTACGATTATCGTACGGTGGATGAAACGAAATTAAACGAGCCGCAGTTTAACTGGGGGTATGATCCAAAAAATTACAACGTCCCAGAAGGTTCCTATTCAACAAACCCATATAATCCTAAGACGAGAATTATTGAGCTTAAACAAATGATTCAAACGCTTCATGACAAGCAGCTTCGTATGGTAATGGACGTTGTTTATAATCATGTGTATGCAGTGAGTGAGCATAGCTTTGATAAATTAGTTCCAGGCTACTACTTCCGTTATAAAGAAGATGGAACTCTATCCAACGGAACAGGTGTTGGAAACGACACGGCGTCTGAACGGAAGATGGTTCGGAAGTTTATTGTAGATTCTGTTGCGTATTGGGCAAAAGAGTACCACATTGACGGGTTTCGATTTGATTTAATGGGGATTCACGATACAAAGACAATGAATGAAGTGAGAAAGAAGTTAGATGAAATTGATCCTTCTATTATCGTCTTAGGAGAGGGCTGGGATCTAGGAACCGAGCTTGATGCTAAGCTAAAAGCTAATCAGAAAAACGCTCAGGATATGAAGCGCATCGCTCACTTTAATGACGGTATGCGAGATGGTCTTAAAGGCAGCGTGTTTTTTGATCGTGACAACGGATTTGTTAATGGAAAACAGGGTCAAGAAAAGCTCATACAGCAAAGTATAGCAGCTGGAATAGATTATGATCGTTCAACTGCCACGTATGAAGATCCAGATCAAGTTGTGACGTATGTAGAAGCACACGATAACCATACGTTATGGGATAAGCTTCAGCTGACGACCCCTGCTGACACTGAGCAAACGAGAAAGCAGATGCATAAGCTTGCTTCTTCTATTATTTTAACATCTCAAGGAATGAACTTTATACATGCAGGTCAAGAGTTTATGAGAACAAAAGGCGGAGATCATAATAGCTATCAGTCACCCGATTCTGTCAATCAGCTAGATTGGAAACGCCGAGCAGCTTTTAGCCAAGAAGTAGATTACATGAAGGGACTTATTGCGCTTCGAAAGCAATATTCCTCATTTAGAATGACAAGTGCACAGGCTATTCATCAAAATTTACGCTTTGTTGATGCACCAGCAAACGTAGTAGGTTATACGTTAAATGCTAAAGCCAATAAAGATAAAGCAAACGAAATAATGGTGATTCATAATGCAAATAAACAAGCTCAAACGGTTCATCTGCCTTCTAACAGAACATGGAGATTACTTGTTGACGGCGAGCAGGCAGGAACAAAAACGCTTCGTACGGTGAAAGGAAATACAGTAAACGTTTCGCCTCTTTCGACATTTGTACTAGTAAGATAAGTTTTAGATAGCTAGAATGCATGTAGAAAAATTCAGAATATTGTATGCAAAATTGTTGATTTTACTAGATAACATGGTAAAATATTCATTGTTAGCATTTTCAAAATTCGTGGGGAGGTATGTATTTGATGCAAAATCTTGGAGCGAAAAAAGTTGAAATGAGTCCGAAAGTAGTGGAGTTTTTAAAAGGAGTTAAACAACTATACATTAACGGCGAGTGGGTAGACTCTATTTCAGGAAAAACATTTGAAACAGTAAATCCAGCAACGGGTGAAAAGTTGGCAGATGTAGCTGAAGCAAATCCAGAGGATATTGATCGTGCCGTCAGAGCGGCTAGAGAAGCCTTTGATCATGGACCTTGGACAAAGATGTCAGCAGCTGAAAGAAGCCGACTTATTTATAAATTAGCTGATTTAATGGAAACACATCAATTGGAACTTGCGCAGCTTGAAACGCTTGATAACGGAAAACCAATTCGTGAAACATCAAATGCAGACATTCCATTAGCAATCGAACATTTCCGCTACTTTGCTGGGTGGTCAACTAAAATGGTTGGACAAACTATTCCTGTGCAAGGAGCGTATTTTAACTATACAAGATATGAACCAGTAGGAGTTGTTGGCCAAATTATTCCATGGAACTTCCCGCTTTTAATGGCCGCTTGGAAGCTCGGAGCCGCTTTGGCAACTGGATGTACAATTGTGCTCAAGCCAGCAGAGCAAACGCCTCTTTCTGCACTTTACTTAGCTCGACTAGCCGATGAAGCAGGGTTCCCAAAAGGCGTATTAAACATTGTGCCAGGCTACGGGAAAACAGCAGGTGAACCGCTCGTTCATCATGATCTTGTCGATAAAATTGCTTTTACGGGATCCACTGCTGTCGGAAAAGCAATTATGAAGCAAGCTAGCGACTCCTTAAAGCGTGTGACGTTAGAGCTTGGAGGTAAATCACCAAACATTATCCTCCCGGATGCAGACTTAACAAAAGCAGTTCCTGGTGCGCTTTCAGGTATTATGTTTAATCAAGGACAAGTATGTTGTGCTGGAAGTCGTCTGTATGTCCAAAAAAGCTTATATGATAATGTCGTAGCCGATTTAGTTTCTCAAACGAAATCTATTAAACAAGGAAATGGATTAGCAGATGAGACAACAATGGGTCCGCTTGTATCTGCGCAGCAGCAAAAACGAGTGAAAACCTATATTGATAAAGGAATTGAAGAAGGAGCGGAAGTACTCGCAGGAGGAAACATTCCATTTGATCAAGGCTATTTCGTAGAACCGACTATCTTTGCAGATGTCGATCATTCGATGACGATTGCTCGTGAAGAAATCTTCGGTCCGGTTGTAGCTGCTATGCCGTTTGACGATCTTGATGATTTGATTGCCAAAGCAAATGATACAGCATATGGTCTAGCAGCGGGCGTCTGGACACAGGATTTAAAGAAAGCACACTATATTGCTCATGGTATTAAAGCAGGTACAGTTTGGGTGAACTGTTACAACGTATTTGATGCAGCAAGCCCGTTTGGAGGCTATAAACAGTCGGGAATTGGTCGTGAAATGGGAAGCTATGCGCTTGATAACTACACTGAAGTGAAAAGCGTATGGATCAATATGGAATAATAAGTAAGATTTTTTGTGAAAATCAATAGCATATCTTTGTGTGAAAAAGAGTAGTCTTTAGTGGACTACTCTTTTATTTGTTTAAGTCCCGCATTTTTAGAAAAGGAGTGATAACATTGCCGGTTATACAGGGCCCCTCGTCGTATAAGCTTACCGGTCACCTGCAAAAGTTTAGAGAAAACCCCCTGGGTTTTTTGGAAAACTTGACTCAGTATGGAGAAATTGCAACATTTAGAGTTGCGCACAAACGCTTTTATGTAACGAGAGACCCTCAACTTATTAAAGATGTAGTCATTACAAACAGCAAGGCATTTCAAAAAATTAAACTAACGCATATGTTTAAAACGCTGCTAGGTGAAGAAATGTTATGGACAGATGAAGCATTATATATGAGCCCCATTCAACCCTCACAACTAAAACAACATCTAACTTATAATAAAGAAGCAATCGCAAAAATAATTGAAAAGCATACGGAAAAGTGGGAAGAAGGGCAGCTTCGAACGATAGTAAAAGACATAAGACAGATAGTCGTAGCTGTACTCCTTCAACTGGTATTTGGCATTTCGATTCAGGATAAAGATAAAATTCACTATGTTCAAGCGCTTATGAGAAAAAAAGAAAAGTTAGGCAAAATTTATATTCGTCTACCTTTGCACCAGCCTGACTCAGATGAGCAGCTAGAACAACTCCTTTTTGAACGCGTTCAAATGCGTGTTCAAAACAAAACCGAAGGAAATGATTTACTGCAGTATATATTGAATTCTTACGGAGAAGACAGCGATGAAAGAGAAATATACGAACAGCTAAATTCTATATTCCTTTCGATGTATGAAATGATTACGCACGTATGCAGCTGGTCTATTCATTTACTGTCTCAAAATACTAGGGAGCACCTTCAGCTGCATAAAGAAATTCAAGCCTATGCTAGCGGCGAATCACTTTCAACCAAAAATCTGATCTATATGCGCAAAATAATTGCTGAAAGCATGAGGTTATATCCGCCTCTTTGGCTATTTGGGCGTCAAGCACGTGAAGATATACAAATAGATGGCTACAGTATTAAAAAAGGGGAGATTATGTTAATTAGCCCTTATATGATGCATCGCCATGAAGATTATTTTTTAGAGCCAAGTGAATTTTTACCTGACCGTTTTGAGAAAGGAGGGTCCATTGATGTCCCAAGCTATATGTATATGCCGCTTGGGATTGAGCATCAAGCGGAAAGGGGCATGGACTATATCACTGAAATAGTAACCATTTTTCTGTCAGAAATGACAAAGCGCTTTTTATTTCAGCTGACTAAGCCCGAATCTATTGCTCCGATGGCGGGCGTAATGCTGAATATGAAAGAAGAACTGAATGTGAATGTTCACAAAGTTCACACGCAGTCTTGAATGAACGGGAATACTTTTCCTCTTTATATCAGGCTGTCAATTTATTGACACATCCTGCATTGAGATTTATCATAGGGTAATATTTGATAGAGATTACTGAAGGATTTTTAGAGGGGACTATGGATAAAACAATTAAGCAGTTGGTGTCGCTAGTTGAAACATCATTACTAACGCAAGTTACGATTCAAAGTGAAAGTGACTATGATCCAGTTGAAGTTACGAACAAAACAAAAGAGTGGGTACTTATTGGTAAAGGAAACTATGCCGGTGTGTTTACGCACGAAAATTATCCTGAATTTGTCGTGAAAGTATACGGAAGAGAAATTTATGGTGTAAAAAAAGAAGCGCAAGTGTATAGAAAGCTGGGCGTTCACCCAGCTTATTCTCAAATTTTTCATGAGGGAAAGACGTACTTGATTTTAAAAAGACTTACAGGCGTTACCTTGTATGATGCCGCCCAGCGGGGCATAAAGATTCCAGAACAAGTCATAAAAGATGTGAACACAGCTTTGGACTATGCAAGAAGCCAAGGTTTAAACCCGTATGATGTGCATGGTAAAAATGTCATGATGAAAGATGGAAGAGGGTATGTGGTGGATATCTCTGACTTTTATAAAGAAGGTATTGATAAAAAATGGACAGACCTTGTAAAAGCTTATTACACCTTTTATCCGTTTATTGATAAATACCACATCCGCTTGCCGTATCCGCTTTTAAACGTTATCAGAAAAGCATATCGTCTATATCGTAGAATCAAATCAAAAAGGAGTTTCCGCTAAAGGGAACTCCTTTTTAAGATGAAATACAGCGCAATACATGCTGCTGCTCAAAAGTTGGTTTTAATTTGAATCGAATGGTTTGCAGTATTTCAGATTGATAGACAAATTTTAGCGTATGTTTAAGGGAAAGAGGATGTAAGAAAGAACGTATTCTTTTTTCAGCATAACGTATCACCTGTTCTTCATAAAATAAAGTACGTGCGGAGATTTTAGCGTGAATGTCTTTTGTTAGTTCGATTGTAAACTGGATAATCATTAAATCAGTGTCTTTACAGTATTTTTCTAGTAGCATAATATCACCTCCATTTTGTCAACTCATTTACATAATCTTAATATAAAATTTACAAATGTCAATAAAACACGGAAAAATAAATGGTAAGACTGTTCTTTTTATATGTTGAATAAACAAGAACGTGACAGAGGTGAATAAAGTTGAACATTAACGTCGGATTTGCAATTTTAGCTGATATTGATAATAAGATGACGGCTGCTATTTATGTGGAAAATCAAATTGTAGCGATTATAGCTGGACCTTCAGATATTCTGTATGAAAAGTTGAAAAAAGTGTTTTTATAATAGAGAAAAGCTGTAATTGTAAATATGATTCATAAAAGGCTTAAAAATTCTATGAAATAGTCGAAATAAAAGATGAGGATAAAATACACAAAAAGAAAGAACAGGAAGTTAAGGATAGGAGAATTACATATGGATAAAACATCTTTTATTGGACTGATTTTAGGAATAGCCTCTCTTATTGTAGGTATGTTTTTCAAAGGGGTTAATCCATCTGTGTTGGGAAATCCGGCTGCTATTTTAATTATTATTGTCGGAACCGTCGGAGCAGTAGTGATTGCATTTCCTTCAAATGAAATCAAAAGAGTCCCAAAACTGTTTGGTGTCCTGTTTAAAGAACAAAAAATGCTGCAGCCCGTTGATTTAGTATCCATGTTTTCTGAATGGGGACAAGTTGTTCGAAAAGAAGGGTTACTATCACTTGAAGCCCAAATTATTGATGTAGATGACCCTTTCTTAAAAAATGGTTTGAATTTAGCTATTGATGGTCAAAGTGCGGATTATATACGAGACGTGTTGTCTGAAGAAATTGATGCTATGGAAGAAAGACATCAAACGGGTGCAAGTATTTTCGCTTTAGCAGGTACATATGCTCCAACTCTGGGTGTACTTGGAGCTGTTATAGGGTTAATTGCTGCGCTTGGGAACATGGAAGATACAGATACGCTAGGACATGCGATCAGCGCGGCGTTTGTTGCTACGCTTCTTGGTATTTTTACTGGGTATGTACTATGGCATCCGTTTGCAAATAAACTAAAGCGTAAATCGAAATATGAAGTAAAGGTAAAGTATATGATGATCGAAGGAGTGCTTTCACTCCTAGAAGGAGAAACACCAAAAGTAATTGAGCAAAAGCTGGCTTCTTATTTGCCAACAGCGGAACGTAAAAAGCTTCTTCAAGAAAGTGAAGTGGGCATAAATGAGTAGACGCAGAAAACGAAAGCATGAAGAGGACCATGTTGACGAAAGCTGGCTGCTTCCTTACTCAGATTTGCTTACACTTTTACTTGCTTTATTCATTGTATTGTTTGCAATGAGCTCAGTGGATGCGCAAAAATTTAAGAACCTTTCTCGCGCATTTAATGAAGCGTTCGTTGGAGGAACGGGCGTGATGGAATTTCAAGCTCTGCAGGAATCTGAAGAAGCGGTTCAGCCTTCAAATACTCCTGCAGCTAAAAGTACGGAAAAAACAAATGAAGTGGAGACAGCCCCCAATCAGTCTCCTGCTTCTTCACAATCGTTAACGAGCGAACAAAAGGAGCAAACCATTCGAGAAGCTGATCAAGAAGAGCTTCAGCAAATTCAATCTAAAATTAATGCGTATATTCAAAAGAAAAACTTAACAAATCAATTACAGACTTCGCTAACCGAGGAAGGTCTCTTAATTTCCATTCGAGACAATGTATTGTTTGATTCGGGAAGAGCACAAGTTCGGAGTGAAGATACAAAAATCGCAAATGATATTTCAGAGCTTTTGGTGATTGATCCTCCTCGTAATATTATTATTAGCGGTCACACCGATAACGTACCTATTCGCAACGCTGGTTTTGAATCCAACTGGGAGTTAAGCGTGATGAGAGCAGTTAACTTTATGAAAGTTATCTTAAAAAACGATAAGCTAATCCAAGCATGTTCAGTGCAAAAGGATTTGGAGAGTTCAAACCGGTGACATCTAACAATACAGCAGAGGGGCAAGCGAAAAATAGAAGGGTTGAAATATTGATTACTCCTCGTACAATTAAACAGCCGTAAAAGCAGTCCTGCTTTTACGGCTGTTTTTCTATGTGTTATAAAGCTAAGAGTCTTCTCTTTTCAAAGTTTCCTCGTACTAACTTGAGATCCATTCCATCTAAAATCAAGTCAATGAGAGCACCTTTAAAGACATCCGCTGTTTTTTTCTTATCGTTGGACTGCAAATATTGCACGCGATACCACTTGTCTTCAACTTGAAAGTACATAAAACGTCCGTGCGTAAAATCAATCCAAAACTTTGTAGGTTGTCCATTGAGATTTTTATAAACATATCCCCAGCTTCGTCCTTGGTGAGCGTCCTTCATTTTAGGGCGAGCTGTATTAAATACTTCGTAATATACTTTGTGCTTAATATCATAGAGCATCATGTGACAGTCCTCCTATCTATAGACGTGCTAGTAGGTAAAGATATATTTGTATACAACAAGTATACTCAGCTGAATGGAATCGTAGACTATTTTTTTGAGACAAGCAGAAACGCAGTTAAATGAAAAAGACAGTTTAAATTAGCTCAATCATTCCGCTTTTTTTATACTGTAAGTAAATGCGTTAAATAAGGAGGAAAAAATGAGACGAGTAGGAATAGTAGGTGCTGGAATGACGGGCCTTACAGCAGCGGCTGAATTACAAAAAGAAGGAATAGAGGTCTTTCTTCTTGATAAGGGTAAAAGTGTAGGGGGACGAATGGCTACCCGAAGAGTAGGGGATGGAAAAGCAGATCACGGAGCTCAATTTTTTACAGTGAGATCCGATGAATTTCAACAAGACGTAAATAAATGGATAGCTGATACAAAGGTTAAGAAGTGGTTTGGTGACCATCACCCTCGGTATCAAAGTATGAATGGCATGAATGCGCTAGCTAAATATTTAGCTGAAGATCTACGCATATACGTGAATCGAAAAGTTCAAGCCATTGATTTTCAAAACGGAAGGTATCAGCTGTATACAGAAGAAAATGAGATTTTTGAAGCGACTGATATCATTCTTACACCTCCGTCGCCTCAGGTTATTGAGGTACTTAATAATAGTAAGCTGCAAGCGGACCAATCAATTCTTAATACACTGAAATTTAGTCCCTGCTTGGTTGCTATCGTGGAGCTTTACACAGAGATGCTGTATGGTGATCATGGTCAAATCACGAATCCATCTAGCACAATCCAAAGAATCGTTAATCATGAGCAAAAAGGAATATCAAAGACGCCCGTTCTTAGCATATATATGAATAAAGACTGGTCAGAAAAACATTTTGATGAACATGAACATGAGTTGCTGCGGGCGATAAAAAATGAAATAAAAGAATGGATAGGTGCAAATCATATTAAAAGCATTCAGTTAAAGAAATGGCGCTATGCAGAGGTTGAACAAGTTCTTCATCAGCCCTTTGCTAAAATTATGCCGTCGCTACTGGTGGCAGGAGATGCTTTTTTAAGAAGGGAAGACGAGACAAATCACTCACGGTTAGAGAGCGCATATTTGTCAGGGAAATCGGCAGCCGCTGAATTAATGGGAAAGAACAGCTAGAAAAAGGAGGGACCAAGAAGTGAAAAATAATTGGATAATGAAACAAACGTGGAAAGATTTACTGTTTATTCATTGGCCTGTAGATCCGGCATTTTTGGCTTCTTTATTGCCTAGTCAGTTAGAGCCTGACACCTATGATGGTCAAGGATGGATTGCACTTGTGCCTTTTACGATGACAGACATTCGATTTAAAGGAACGCCCCCAGTTCCCATCTTTTCACGGCTATATGAGCTGAATTTGCGTACATATGTTACATATAAAGGGGAAAAAGGCGTTTATTTTTTTAGTTTAGACGCAAGCAATCCGCTAGGGGTATGGATTGCTCGTCAGTTTTTTCATTTACCTTATTACCACGCTGCTATGACATTCAACAAAACTCAGAACCATATTTCTTTTCAGTCAGTTCGAACGCACAGAGACTCACAAAAAGAGCGAGTAAAGCTTACATATAGAGGTACTTCTCCGTCCTATCGTAGTAGAAAAGGAGAATTAGCTCATTGGCTTACAGAGCGCTACTGCTTATTTACCACTCATCAAGGAAATGTCTACAGAGGAGACCTTTATCATGATCCTTGGGAGCTGCAAAAAGGCGAGTGTGAAATAAGAGATGATTCTATTACTCAGCCTTTTTTGCGTCCGGCGGACAATCGCGATTTAATTGTGCAATATGCAAATCAAGTCACGGCTTATTTTTATCCTTTTAAAAAAGTATAAGTATCAAAACAAAATTAAAAAGTCTTCATACCCTTCTTCTTTAAGCTTCTCTTTTGGAATGAAGCGCAAAGCGGCGGAATTTACTTGATAGTATTCGCTGTTTTCTTCGGTTAATAGTAAACCCAAATAGTTATTTCCTTCTTTGCTTTTTAGTGCTGTTTCATGCTGCATCGGAACCTTTTTTATATTTCCGTATAAAATAGGGCGTTTAAAAACAGGCCACCCTGTATGGGAAGGGAGTTGATCTGACGTTTTAAACAGTGCTTCTCCCGTTAGAAGATCAACGTAAATTCCTTGTTTTTTGTTATTCCAATATAAATTTGTAAAAGGAGGTTCGGTTCCGTTTTCCTGCGTAACAAAATATTGCATGGGCGTTAGGACCTTTTTTAGATAGGAGCGGTCCTTTGGCCAATGCTGTGTCAGAAAATCAGTTCGCCCCGAGCCTTCTTTGTATAATTTATAGTGAAATGCGTTTTTTCGATAATAATCCTGCTGTTGCTCTTTTGCTTCATAAAAAAAGAAAAAGGTAAAATAGGTGTGACGATAGGATGCTTAAAGCGTCCGCTTTGGGCTAGCTTTTTTTTAGAATCAAAAGCCGCTTCTTTTTGTTTTTCGTTGTGATAAAAAATAATGGCTCGATATGACGGTCCGCGGTCTGAAAACTGTCCGCCGGAATCCGTAGGGTCAATTTGCTGCCAATACAGGTTAAGCAGTTCTTCAAACGTAATATGAGAAGGATCCCATACAATTTGTACTGCTTCTACGTATTCGCTTTCCTGTTTAGCTTCAGAAGTGATTTGTTCATCTTTAGCGTAGCCCGAGCGGATACTGCTGATTCCTGGAAGCTGATCAAAAGGAGCGACCATGCACCAAAAGCATCCTCCCGCAAATGTTGCATATTCTTTCACGTTACTTACCTCTTTTCGTTGAATGAAATAAATAAAAATATATTTATGTATTAAAATGTATAAATAACCAGAAAGCGCTTTATAACTAGTCTTGTAAGAAAGCACGTTCTTGTGGTATTATGACCACTGGATAAAAGAAAAATGGCTTATTGTTTACACGAGTATCCTTATTTTATGTTCTTAAAAAGATGCAGTTTATTGTTTAAGCATTCAAAGAAGTACATAGGTTCAAGCAGTAAGAGGAACAATTAAAGAATAGAATAAGGATGTTTTACTCTTAAACGATACCACATTCCAGAATCTACATACCAGTTTAGGAGGAGCTAGTTTGAACACAACCCGTTTACCATCTATGTGGGAAATAATGATTGTGCTTGCTTTATTTTTAGCAGTTGTTATTTCATTTGCAACTGTATTTGATTTACCTATTCAGCTCGCTTTATTTATTTCATGGTTTATTGTTATGGCGCTAGGAGTACGACTTGGGTATACGTATAATCATCTGCAAGGGGCCATTACAAGAGGAATATCAAACGGCTTAGAAGCTATTTTAATTTTATTAGCTGTCGGTACGTTAATTGGAACATGGATTGCCGGAGGAGTTGTTCCTTCTCTTATTTATTTTGGATTAGAGTTTATTAATCCAACATTCTTTTTACTTGCTACACTTATCATTTGCTCTATTACCTCGATTTCAACAGGAACATCTTGGGGAACGGTTGGTACAGCCGGAATCGCGATGATGGGAATCGGACAAGGCTTAGGCATGCCGCTTCCTTTAGTAGCTGGAGCTGTGATTTCAGGAGCTTATTTTGGAGACAAGCTTTCTCCTCTTTCTGACAGTACCATTTTATCTGCGTCAATGGCTCGAGTGAACGTTATTGATCACGTAAAAGCAATGTTAGTGTTGGATATTCCTGCTTACCTCATTACGGCAGTATTATTTACGGTAACAGGGTTTATGTATGGAGGAAAAGATTTTGATGCTGGACGGGTAGAAGGATTAAAATCTTCGCTGTTGGATACATTCCATATCAGCGGGTGGATGCTGATTCCGGCTTTGGCTGTCATTGTCCTTTTAGCATTCAAGAAACCTTCTCTTCCAGCAATTGCGATTGGCTCATTATTAGGAATTATATGGGCAGTTGTCTTTCAACATATGGATGTGGCGAGCGCATTTAATACGGCTTATGAAGGGTTTAAAATTAATACTGACAACACATTTTTAAGTGAGCTGTTAAATCGTGGCGGAATTTTAAGCATGGTCGGTTCCATTATTGTCATTATTTTTGGACTAGGCTTTGGCGGGTTATTAGATGAGCTCGGCGTCTTAGAAGTCCTACTATCTAAATTCGAAAAAATTCTTGTCAATTCAGGAAACGTTACGGCTTCTACTATTTTCGTTGGGTTATTAGGGAATATATTTGGTTGTGCAATGTATGTTTCATTAATTTTAACACCGAAAATTATGGAGAAAAGTTATGACAAGTTAAGAATACAGCGTCTAGTGCTTGCCCGTAACTCAGAAGTAGGGGGAACCTTAACTTCAGGAATGGTTCCGTGGACGGACAACGGTGTATTTCTAGCTACAACGCTTGGGATTTCTACATTCGCTTATCTGCCGTTTATGTGGCTAAGCTTTGTCTCTATTATTTTGGCGATTATTTACGGATATACAGGGAAATTCATTTGGTACGTAACCGAAGAAAAACAACGTTCTTCTATAGCGAAATAAAAGAGGCTGAGACAACAGTATGTTAGTTGAAAGAAGATCCGAACGATGAATTGAGATTCTTGATGGAGAATCAACTTCGTTCGGATTTTTTTATTGGTATGATAAACGTAGGTTTCATGTATTTCGTTGCTTCTAGCTGTTGACTGGATTGATTTAGTTATGTCTCGAGTTCTTTTTGATCAAATCATTTCTGGATATTCGATTTTCCAGTGGACATTTTGAAGGTAAAGCTGAACATCCGCCTTTTTTTTCTGTTTCAGAAGTTTTAGAATATGGCGGTGATGTTCATTCATCACATGTAAAATGGCGTATAGCTCTTTATTGTCATTGCTAAAGTACGTTTGTCTGATGAATCCGTCTTGTAAAGACATAAGCTGTTCTTTTAAGGTCACATTACCGCATCGGTTCAAGTATACTCGATGAAAATACGTTTGATATTTTTGATAATCCTGATAATTTTCTAATTCAATCGAAACATCGATTTTTTTAATAAGCTCATCCATCTTCGTAAAATCTTCTTCCGTTAAGTGATCAATCGATAGTGCAGCTGCAAGACCATCTAAAGCACCGACGATTTCAAATACTTCTAGTTTTTTTGGTGTGTCAATTTCCTTTACAGTAAACCCTCTGCGTGGTCTGTATTCTAATAGATTGTCTGAAGCCAGTTTAATAAGCGCTTCTCTCACAGGCGTTCGGCTGACATTCAGCTGAGAACAAATACTGGCTTCATTTATTTTGTCGTTAGGCAGCAGTGTACCGTCTTGAATTTGACTTGCTATGTAGTTATATACATGATCTTTTAATGAATGATAAATCATAGGCCCCTTGTTCATTGTTTCCCCCTAAAATAAATATCGCATCAGCCGTTCTTTCTCTTCATGTCATGGTGATGAAAAAGTATAAAAATAGCGTGAAAGAACGTACAGGTGTAAAAATAATCATATCATATCACTTCATTTAATCTTAGTTAGAATATAAAAAATAGAATTATTGAAATATTTTTTACTATTCATTGTTGTAAAAAATCTGAAAAATGATATAATCGTAAAAAGATTTAAGAAGTGTATATTGTATACAATATACAAAATTCGTACATATCGAAGAAATAGAGCCTACTCCTGCATAGAAGAGACTATAGAGAATATGTAAATAAACCAAGTTTTTGGATGGGTTTACTATAAAAAGGAGGTACATAATGGGAGAGAATACAACATCTATGAATCAGTTACAAAGAAAAATGAAAAGCCGTCATTTATTTATGATTTCTCTTGGCGGTGTTATCGGTACGGGGCTGTTTCTTAATTCAGGCTACACAATTAATGCAGCAGGTCCTGGGGGAACACTCCTTGCTTATTTAATCGGTGGATTAATTATGTATTTAGTCATGATATGTCTAGGGGAACTAAGCGTAGCAATGCCTGTGTCAGGATCATTTCAAGTATACGCTACGAAGTTTATCGGGCCAGGAACTGGTTTTGCGGTTGGCTGGCTCTACTGGCTGACTTGGGTGGTATCTGTCGGTTCGGAGTTTACAGCGTCTGGATTGCTTATGCAAAGATGGTTTCCTGACGTTTCGGTTTGGATATGGAGCGCGCTGTTTGCCCTTTTATTATTTGGTTTAAATGCAACATCTGTACGTTTTTTCGGCGAAACAGAATTTTGGTTTTCAAGTATTAAAGTATTAACGATTATTGTATTTATTATTTTAGGCGCAGCAGCGATGTTTGGATTCATTCCTCTTAGCGGTCATGAAAAAGCGCCGATGCTTTCTCATTTTACAGGAGAGGGCGGTTTATTTCCAAATGGACTTATGCCTGTATTAATTACGATGGTTTCTGTTAGCTTTGCTTTTTCGGGAACAGAATTAATTGGTATTACGGCGGGGGAAACAGAGGATCCGGAAAAGAACATACCTCGCGCAATTAAAAATATCATTTGGCGTACGTTCTTCTTTTTTATTGGCGCCATGTTTGTACTATCTGGGTTGATTTCATGGAAACAAGCAGGAGTGTTAGAAAGTCCTTTTGTGACGGTATTCGATCAAATAGGTATTCCTTACGCAGCAGATATCATGAACTTGGTTATTTTAACAGCTTTATTATCAAACGCTAATGCAGGATTATATGCATGTTCCAGAATGCTATGGTCATTATCTGATCAAAAAATGGTCAGCACTTGGTTAGGGAAAGTAACCTCTAAAGGAGTTCCATTTAATTCGTTGCTTATCAGCATGGGAGTGGCATGTCTCTCCCTGCTGTCAAGCGTAGTTGCACCAACAACTGTTTACTTAGTATTAGTTTCTATTTCTGGATTTGCGGTTGTAGCTGTATGGATGGCTATTGCAGCTTCTCACTTTATGTTCAGAAGACGCTATATTAAAGAAGGGAATGATGTATCGAAGCTTGTTTACAAAGCTCCTTTATATCCTATTGTACCTATTTTAGCGTTTGTTTTATGCTTTGCTGCTTGTGTAGGACTGGCTTTTGATGAGAGTCAGCGTATCGCATTATACTGCGGTATCCCGTTTGTCCTTTTTTGTTACTTGTTTTATTATTTGAAAAATAAAAAAGGAAACAGAAAAAACGAAAGTCAGCCTATAGCAAAATAAAAAGCAGAAGACCTAGGTCTTCTGCTTTTTTTGCATACAAAAACACCCTATCCATCCGTACTGGTTAAGTGTCCCGCAACAAGCGAAATTGAATTGGATAGGGTGCGTATCTATATAGTAGAGAAAGAGGAGCCATTTGTCAAACTTATTTAGCCGCGCCTTACTTAAAAATAGAAGTAAGCAAGGTTTTCACTGTTTTTTCATTTTCACTATGTATAGTAAGGAATGTAAAGAAAAGATATTCGCAGCAGCACGTCGTACAGATCCGTAGAACGCGAAAGAAAGGAGGAGGTCAAATGGCTAAGCGGGATGCGTATTTTGATAACGTGAAGTTTATCTTAATTGTATTAGTAGTGTTTGGCCATTTGTTAACTCCCTTCATCAATGATGAACAGTGGCTACGAACGCTCTACATATTTATTTACACCTTTCATATGCCAGCGTTTATTTTAATAAGCGGCTATTTTGCAAAGGGATACCGAAAAAAAGGATATATGTGGAAGATGTCGAAGAAAGTATTACTTCCTTATATTATTTTTCAACTTATCTATGCGGTATACGACTATAAACTGTATGATGAATCCACATTCGAAGTTTCAGTGTTTCAGCCAGCTTGGTCGCTATGGTTTTTGTTAAGTTTATTTTGTTGGAACGCCATGTTGTTCATTTTTACAAAAATCAAATATTCTTTAGCCGTTGCGGCATTTTTAGGAATTATGATTGGCTTATGTGAACCGCTGGAAACAACGTTAAGCCTTTCTAGAACCTTTGTGTTCTTTCCCTTCTTCTTAGCAGGGTTTTATATGAAAAAAGAACATTTTAAAAAGTTGACGTCTGTTTCTTGCAAAAAAGTAGCTGGAGGCACTTTGCTGATTATTGCTCTATGGATCCAGTATATAGCACCGGACTTTGAGAAAGAGTGGTTATTTGGTTCAAAATCTTATGCCTCTTTAGGTGTAAATCAATTAGAGGGAATGACCATTCGTACGCTATTTTATAGCATCAGCTTAGCAATGACGATTTCCTTTCTAGCTTTGATCCCTACACAAACGATGTCCTTTACATCTCGAGGTGCTCAAACCTTTTATGTATATCTGCTACATGGGTTTCTGATTAAATATATCCGCCTATCTTCTTTTGGAGACTGGATAGAAAGTGTACAAGGATATAGTATTCTTCTAATTGGAGCTTGTGGAGTGGCGTGGTTGTTGTCGAGTAAATACGTATCTACTATTGCAAGACCTTTAATTGAGCTTAAACCGTTACCAAGGCGCAAAAGTTTAAGTTTAGGTAAGTAATGAGAAATGGAAAAGGAGTTTAACGATGTCTAAAAACAAAATAATTATGATTATTGCAGCCGTTGTGATTATTGCTGCAGTAGCTATTGGTGCCGTAGCAATGAATAAATCAAAGGTGGTTGCTACCGTTGGTGATGAAAAAATCACAAAAGATCAGCTGTACGATGCTCTTCTTGCTCAAGGAGGATCAAGTGTCCTTGATTCACTGATTGAACAAAAAGTCATTTCAAAAGAAGCAGCTAAACAAAATATTAAAGTAACCGATAAAGAAATTAATGCTGAATTAGAAAACCTTAAAAGTCAGTACGGGGGAGAAGATGCATTAAATCAAGCATTAGCATCTAGCGGTGTAAAATTGTCAGAGCTGAAAAAAGATTTAAAGACGAATATTGAGGCAAAAAAAATGGTCGAGTCGACTATTAATATTAAAGATAGTGAAATGAAATCGTACTTTAATCAAAATAAAGATTCACTAGCTACAGAAGCACAGGTGAAAGCTAGTCATATCTTAGTAGCAGACGAAAAGACAGCGAAAGAAGTAAAGGCAAAGCTTGATAAAGGAGAAGATTTTGCGAAGCTAGCAAAAGAATATTCAACAGATACAGCTTCTAAATCAGATGGCGGAAACCTTGGATACTTCAAAAAAGACGATATGGTCGAAGCTTTTGCCAACAAAGCATTTTCAATGAAGGTAAATGAAGTAAGTGATCCTGTTAAAACAGAATACGGTTATCACATTATTAAAGTAACAGGCAAAAAAGAAGCGCAAAAAGCAACATATGAAAATAGCAAAACAAAAATTAAGCAAACGCTGCTTGATCAAAAATACCAAACAGAGTATCCAACATGGTTACAAAAGCTAAAGAAAAAGTATGATATTACAAACAAACTTGATTCATAAATAATACCTTAACGAAATGAGGGGATGGATATGAAACAAACAGCGTCTTATAGTAAGTTAGAAAAAATCGTCGAACAATTGAAGCACAGAGGTGTACGAGCTGAGATATGTCGGCGTGTTGTAAAGGTCACAGAAACTGTTAATGGATCAAATCCTTCATATTCAAATCAAATCGTTAGGCATTCATAAAGAGTACAAAAGGCGCAAACTGCTGGACAGCAGTTTGCGCCCGTGCTGAGTATAGCTAAGGGAATTTAAAATGAAAAGAGATCAGTAGAGGCAGCTTGTTTCTGCTGATTCTTTTTGTATAATAAAGTAAACAAAAGGATGCAGCGACATGTATCAAAGGAAGGAGTTACGCGGAATGAATGTACTGCTAGCAGAAGATGATTTGCAGCTAGGTGAATTAGTTAGTTATATGCTAAAGAAAAAAGGAGGCTATAACGTCGAATGGGTGACGGAAGGGAATGATGCATATGATTATGCATCTGAAGCGCATTATGATGTGTTAATTCTTGACTGGATGATGCCCAATGGAGACGGAATCGATGTATGTAAACGTCTAAGAAAAGAAGGATACGCCGGAGCTATTCTTATGTTAACAGCAAAAGATGCGGTTCAAGATCGTATACAAGGCTTAGATGCGGGAGCGGATGATTACGTTATTAAGCCATTTGAAATTGACGAGCTGCTTGCAAGGCTTCGTGCTTTGTCTCGTCGTAATTATGCACCGATTTTAGAAGAAGAAGTAGAGATTGCCAGCATGATATTAAAAAGAGCAAGTCAAACCGTGCAGTTTGACGAGGAGTTTATTCAATTAAGTCCTCGTGAATTTCAACTCCTAGATTTTTTAGTGAAAAACAAAGGACAAGTTCTTTCTCGAGATATTATCTTAGACCGGGTATGGGGATATGAATCAGATGTTTCCATTAAAACGATTGATGCGACGGTTAAACTTTTGCGAAAAAAACTAGAGAAATTTAACAAACAGGATCTTATTCAAAGCATTCGCGGAGTAGGCTACAAAATTGAAAGCTAAACTCCTTACAAGAGCTAAACAGAAAGTAAAACAAAAAGTAAAGCAAGATTTATTCAGCCAGACGCAAAATCGTTTAACATTCCGATATAGCGCATTACTAATGCTGTTTCTGCTATTATTCGTGTTTATTGTTTATGCATTGGTATATGTGGTTGTATCCAATAGTCAGCAGCAAAACTTAAATAGCATGCTAAAGCAAGAGTCCCGAATTGTCCAAAGCATCTTAATTAAACAAGCGATAAACAGCTCGAATCAACAGTCAAAAGAAGAGTACAAAAACATTGTCGTAGCCGGTGAAGATCAATTTTTTTATTATGTAATCAGTCCTGAAGGGGACCTTATTATGGGAAACGAAGCGAGCGAGCGGCTTCGCTCTAACTTATTAGATTTAATTGACGGGTGGATCCCTATTGAAAATGAAGTGAGGAAAGAACGAATAAAAGCCCCGCGTCCTAGTTTCGAACACATTGAAGGAGTAAAAGGGCAAAACGGGGAAGGCAAAATAGATATTGATTTGATGATGGCGGGTGAACCTATTTTTTATAAAGGTCAATTTTTAGGGATGCTTTATATTGGAAAAGACGTTTCATTTCTTTATCAGCTGTTAAAGTGGCTCCTTATTATTATGTTAAGCCTTACCGTACTGTTTGTAGGAGTAGCCATTTATATCAGCCGCTTAATGTCAAAACGGGCTATGGTCCCAATTGAAACAGCTTTTCAAAAGCAAAAAGAGTTTGTGGCGGATGCATCCCATGAGTTAAGAACGCCGCTTAGCGTTATGCTTTCTTCTATCAATGCTTTAGAAATGCAGGAGGAAGTAACAGAAGATCCTTTTTCTAAAAAATTAATCAATAATATGAAAGCTGAAGTGAAGCGCATGACGAGTCTCGTCAGTGATCTGCTTACGCTTGCACGCTCAGACTCTAATAAAGTAGAAAAAGCAATGATGCCCTTTGATATTACAGACGCGGTGCAAAAGGTAATGGAATCGGTTGAAACCCTAGCGATTTCTAAACATATTGATTTGCAGCTGGATACGCCGGAAAAATTAGTGGTAACTGGAGATCAAGAGCGTCTAACTCAGCTGATCTACATTTTGTTAGATAATGCGATTAAATATACGACTCCTCATGGAAGTGTAAACATTCAAGTGGTTCAGCATGGGAGTGAATGTATATTAAAAGTACGTGATACAGGGGTTGGAATTCATCCCGAAGAAAAGGATCGAATCTTTGACCGCTTTTATCGTGCTGATAAATCCCGATCCCGTCAAATGGGAGGTCATGGGCTTGGCCTAGCAATTGCTAAATGGATTGTAGAAACACATAAAGGAAAAATTGACGTAGAAAGTGAACAAGAAAAAGGAAGTACATTTACAGTAAGGTTGCCAATGTCACAAAAAGTGAAAAAGAGTTAAAAGAGGCTGTGACAAAATTAGTTGAAGGAAGATCCGAACAAGTTTGATTCTTGATGGGGAATCAAACTCGTTCGGATTTTTTTATGGTTAGGGTGAACGTAGGTTTTACGTATGTAGTTGCTTCTAGCTGTTGATTGGTGGGCAAGGCGAAGACTCCTGCGGGAAAAGCGAAATAGGTGAGACCCAGCGGAAACGAAAGGCTTGTACAGAAATCAACAGCAGTGTCACAAGCGATCTATACTAGCTCCTTTATACCAATTTGTTCGTCCATTCATTTATTTATGTCTCAATCTCTTTTTAGTTAGTGAAAGTGACCAAATAAAAAAGAAAAGTTTAGACAAAATGGTGAGTGTAAAAATCAGATAATTCAGTTATATTTACTAGCGTAATAACCAGTCTATGTGTCAGTTTTCTTTACAAGGATAAAGACTTTTTAAAGGAAACAGTGCATGATAGAACAATAGCAGACTGCTTCGTTTAATAAGAAGATGGAGTAGTTAAATAAAGGGGAGTTTGATAACATGTACGATTTAATTATTCGGGATGGTTCGGTCGTATTAGAAGACGAAATAGTAAAAGCGGATATAGGGATTAAAAAAGGAAAGATTGCAGAAATAGCGCAAGGTGTTAGCACACCGGCAAAAAAATACGTAGATGCTAAAGGCAAATATGTTCTGCCTGGAATGATTGATATTCACGTGCATTTTGATGAACCGAGCCGAGACCATTGGGAAGGGTTTGACTACGGTTCAGCATCTATGGCTGCGGGAGGCTGCACTACATATTTTGATATGCCTTTAAACGGAGTTCCTCCTACCGTAACAGAAGCAGCGCTGTGGGAAAAGAAAAAGCTGGCTGATCAAAAGTCAGTAGTAGATTATGGTCTATGGGGAGGGTTGGTTCCTGGTAATAAAGAAGAATTAGCCAAAATGGCTCATTCGGGTGTAATAGGTTTTAAAGCATTTATGTCAGAAGCCGGTTCTGAATTTGATTTCTCAGATGACCTCACATTATATGAAGGAATGAAAGAGATTGCAAAACTAAATAAAGTGCTTGCCCTGCATGCTGAAAGAAATGACTTAATACAAAAGCTTGAACAGGCTAAACAGAAGCAAAAGCAAACTGCTATTAAAGATTATTTAGAAACGCGACCGGTTGTAGCAGAAGTAAACGCAGTAAAGCAAGCGCTTGAGTACGGTGAAGAAACGGGATGTCCGCTTCACTTTGTACACATTAGCAGCTCTGAAGCAGTGCAGCTTATTACGGAAGCAAAGAAGAATGGAATGAATGTTACGCTAGAAACATGTCCGCATTATTTACTTTTTACAGAGGAAGACTTTGAAGAAATTGGCGTAACGGCTAAGTGTGCACCTCCTCTTCGCAGCAGGAGTCAAAAAGAAAAATTATGGGCTCGTATCCAATCAGAGGAAGTAGATATGATTTCTTCAGATCATTCTCCTTGCCCGATTGAGTTAAAAACAGCTCATCAGAATGATTTATTTAAAGTATGGGGTGGAATATCAGGCGGTCAGTACTCTTTACAAGCAATGATTAGTGAAGGAGCCATCACTAGAGGGATTTCTCTTTCTCACATTTCAAAGCTTGTATCAACCAATCCAGCTAAACGATTCGGTTTATATCCTAAAAAAGGAAGCATTTTGCTGGGATCCGATGCGGATTTGGTTATCGTTGATCTGGATCAAACTGAAAAAGTGACAAAAGAAGGAATGGTTTTCAAACATAAGCACAGTATTTATGAAGGAACGGTATTTAATAGCGTTATTTTAACTACCATTAATAGAGGAACGATTGTATACAATAAAGAAGAAGGTGTGTTTCCTCTTCACAAAGGACAAATGGTAAACGGTGAATACGTAAAATTGTAGGTACAGTGAAAAAAGAGGTGAAAAATAAACCTTTTATCTCTTTTTTTACATAAAAAAATGAGGATGACTTATATTAAAGGTAATACATAGGAGAAAAATGAGTATCTACTATAACAAAAGAGAAATTTTTAAAGAGGTTTTTATTATTCTGAAAAAGTATATTTTCGATTGAGGGAAGCAGAATGAAAAAATAATAAAGCTTCTTTTTTAATTTAGAGAAAAAATTTCCAAAAAGAAAAATATTATCTGGTTGTATGAAAAGTAGATAATCAGATGCTTTGTAATCAAGGGTTTTGTATAAAAAAATTTTCAAAAAGATATTTTAAGAAAAGAAATCTTGATTTAAAGCTTTTTATAGGTGCAATTTTATAATGGAAAACCGTATTTTATGCACTCATTGTAAAATTCTGATATTGACAGAATCATTTTATAAGAATAAAATTTTCTTGTTTCTATTTTTTTATATCATCATAATTTTTTGACAGTTTTGTCTATGGTGGTTTACGGTTGAAAGAGAGGTTAAGGAATATGTCGGTAGAGAGAGAAAAAGTGTATGAAACAGTTCCTCAAAAAGGATTCTTCGGACATCCTAAGGGGTTATTTACCTTGTTCTTTACAGAATTCTGGGAACGTTTTTCATACTATGGAATGCGTGCGCTACTTGTATTGTACATGTACGATACAATTGCAAACGGTGGATTAGGAATGGAACAAGGAACCGCTTTAGCGATCTTTTCTATTTATGGTTCCCTTGTTTATATGTCTGGAATTATTGGCGGTTGGATTGCAGACCGCATTTTAGGTACGTCTAATACGGTGTTTTACGGCGGTATATTTATTATGCTGGGGCATTTAGTGCTTGCGTTGCCGGCAGGTGTAACAGCGCTGTTTATTTCAATGTTCTTAATTATCATTGGAACAGGTTTATTAAAACCAAACGTTTCGAGCGTTGTGGGCGATATGTATAGCCCGACTGATAACCGTCGAGATGCTGGATTTAGTATCTTCTATATGGGTGTAAATGCAGGAGCATTTATCGCGCCGCTAGTTGTTTCAACAGTAGGTGAAAAATATAATTATCACTTAGGTTTTGGAATCGCAGCAGTAGGAATGCTTTTAGGTCTAATCGTATTTATGGCTACACGAGGCAAAAACCTAGGTCGTGCAGGCAGACAAGTTCCAAACCCTTTAAAACCAGAAGAACGTAAAAAAGTTTTTGGTACCATTGCACTTGTTGTAGTTGTACTGGCAATCTTTATTGTACTGACTTCTTTAGCGGGTATTTTAACCGTTGAAGGTGTTATTTTATTTGTAAGTATTTTAGCGATTGTTATTCCTATTATTTACTTTGTTGTTATGTATAAGAGCCCCAAGACAACAGCTGATGAGCGTTCACGCGTATTAGCGTACATTCCTCTTTTTATCTCTGGAGTAATGTTCTGGGCGATTCAAGAGCAGGGGTCAACAATTTTAGCAACGTATGCAAAAGATCATACGCAGCTAACGTATGGTGGTTTTAAAATTCCAGTTGGCTGGTTCCAATCTTTAAATCCGCTATTCATTATTGTATTTGCGCCAGTTTTTGCAGTGATTTGGGTAAAATTAGGAAACAGACAGCCTTCTACACCAAAGAAGTTTTCATTAGGACTTTTATTTGCAGGGCTTTCTTTCCTTGTCATGGTTATCCCGGCTAGCATTCATGGAAATGAAACGTTAGCGAGCCCGCTATGGCTAGTGCTAAGCTTCTTCTTAGTCGTAGTTGGAGAGCTTTGTTTATCACCAGTAGGGTTATCAACTACAACAAAACTAGCACCTGCAGCGTTTTCTGCTCAGACGATGAGTTTATGGTTCCTAACAAGCGCAGCGGCGCAGGCAATCAATGCTCAGCTTGTTCAATACTATGAAAACATTTCGCAAGTTGTTTATTTTGCTGCATTGGGCGGAGTGTCGGTTATTTTAGGTGTAATTGTGCTAATGATTTCTCCAAAAATTCAGCGTTTAATGAAAGGTGTTCAATAAGAAAAACCGTCCTTAAGGACGGTTTTTTTTATGATTTATTTGAAAAAATATTCATGAAGGAGGCGTACGTCTGATCGTCCTCACCCTCATAGAACGCAAGATTTAAAAGTCTGTTAAGTTCGTTTGTTGATTTTTCAGTTTCTGCAATAATTTGATGCATATGAGCAATCTTAGACATAGATCCGTTGCCATGAGCATTTTTGATTTGATTTAATGTTAAATGAAGCGATAAGACCTCTCGGCGAAGAGCTTGTCTTAATTCAGAGGAAGCAGGGATAAAAAAGCGTTTATAAAAATAACTCGCTTCTTCAAACACCAATTCTCCATTTTCTAGCTCTTTAGCCGCAATTTCTTTAATCTCTTGATCGTCTAATCGACTGGCTGCTTCTTCGATAAGAAATCCAAAAATAATAGCTGTATCTGGTTTTAACATACAATAACCTCCATTATTATAAAAAAGAACTATGTAGTTTATATGTATAGATAGAAAGGAAAAAATATTCATAGTAATTCACTAATCAGCATAGACAAAAAAATAAAAAATATTCTTTTAGAGGTAAATTAAAATTATTTCAAAATAAATTTTTTATAATTAAACATTTTTTCCATATTAAAGGATTATTTTGACTTTCAAAAAGAGATGAATAGAATAAAGAGGGTTCTTAGTACCTATATAAGAAGAAAATTGATAAAAGATATTAAATTCAGAAATTTCTACCTCTTTATAACTAAAAAATTGCTCTACTAAAATAGTTGACAGCAGAAATAGATAGGCATAAAATATACTATTGTCAAATGAATTAGCAAGCTATTCATAAAAAGTTAACGGACATTTGAATAATATGAGTAATATTCATATAAGGTATTAATTACTTAAATCTAACCAACTTGTATGCTTGTCATACAAGTCTACAGAAAGGAAGATAGTCGTATGCGCAACGTATTTTTTGCAGATAATGAAACAATTGAAACGACTTTACGCGGGAAAGAAATTTTAGGAGCTCCAATGTTAAACAAAGGAGTAGCTTTTACAAAAGAAGAGCGTAAAACGTTAGGATTAGAAGGTTTACTTCCTCCAATGACTTTAACTTTAGATGAGCAGGCAAAACGTGCATATGAGCAATTTTTAGCTCAGGCAGATAACCTTGGTAAGAATGTGTATTTAAACGATTTACAGAACCGTAATGCTGTATTATTCTATCGTTTATTGCAAGATCACTTAAAAGAAATGCTTCCAGTTGTTTATACACCAACAGTTGGACAAGCAATCCAAGAGTACAGCCACGAATATCGCCGTCCGGGTGGCGTATACTTGTCAATCGATAATGTAGAAGGCATTGAAGAAGCTCTTAAAAATATCGATGCAAATAGTGAAGACATTGATTTAATGGTTATTACAGATTCAGAAAGTATTTTAGGAATTGGCGACTGGGGCGTTGGCGGTATTAATATTGCTATCGGTAAATTAGCGGTATATACAGCTGCAGCAGGAATCGATCCAAGCAGAGTACTTCCAGTTGTTCTTGATGTAGGAACAAACAATGAAAAATTATTAAATGATCCTTTATATATCGGAAACCGTCATGAACGTATCCGCGGTGAGCGCTATGATCATTTCGTAGATCAATTCATTTCAAAATCTCTTGAAATATTCCCTAATGCACTGTTACACTGGGAAGATTTCGGTAATGTAAATGCTCGTAACATTATTAACAAGTACGGAAAAGAAATTCTAACGTTTAATGATGATATCCAAGGAACAGGTGCTGTAACGCTTGCCGCTATTTTCTCAGCAGTTCAAGTGTCTAAAATGCCACTTCGTGACCACCGCGTTTTAATCTTTGGACCGGGTACAGCAGGTATCGGTATTGCAGATCAAGTTCGTGACGCAATGGTATTAGACGGTATTACAGAAGAAGAAGCATACAAAAACTTCTGGGCAGTTGATTTTCGAGGCCTTTTAACAGATGACATGGACGACTTATTAGGTTTCCAAACGCCTTATGCACGAAAAGCAGAAGAAGTGAAGGACTGGAACCGTGAAGAAGACAAAATTTCTCTTTTGGAAGTTGTCAGACAAATTAAGCCAACAATCTTAATTGGTACGTCTGGTGTAGCAGGCGCATTCTCAGAAGAAATCGTAAAAGAAATGGCGAAGCATGTAGAACGCCCAGCTATTTTACCGATGTCAAATCCAACTCCGCTTGCGGAAGCTACTCCTGAAAACCTATTAAATTGGACAGAAGGAAAAGCGCTTGTAGCGACTGGAAGTCCGTTTGAACCAGTTAACTACGATGGTGTGGAATATGAAATTGGTCAATCTAATAATGCTTTTGTTTTCCCTGGTCTTGGTCTTGGATCAATCGTGGTAAAAGCAGAAGTTATTACAGATAGCATGTTTGCAGCATGTGCACACGCTGTAGCTCAAATGGTAGACAGCAGCAAGCCGGGTGCTTCATTACTACCACGCGTAGAAGAATTGCGTGAAGTATCATATAAAGTTGCTTTAGCGGTTGCTAACGCAGCAATTAAAGATGGCGTTGCAAAAGAAGTTCCAACAGATGTTAAAGCGGCAGTAAAAGCAGCAATGTGGGAACCAACATACAAAGAAATTAAAGCTTTAGAGACAGTAAATGCTTAATTTTTAGATAGAAAAAACACAGCTTCGGAAAAAAGAAGCTGTGTTTTTTTTAGTTACAAAAAGAATTCTTAAGTTACATAACGTATATAGTTTTTTGAAATTTGTGTATGATTCTCTATATTAGAACCACAGGGGGTTATGAGATGAATACAGCACGTAAATTGGAAACGTTTACTCAAGATTCACAGCCTGAAAATAAGGGTTTTTGGAACCGAATCAACAATATTAAAATAGGAGTTATTCCTCTGCCGCTATACGTTTTACTTGCATTAATTGTATATGGCGCGGCCGTTTACAACGAGCTTCCTCCAGATATGATTGGCGGATTTGCGATTATTATGGTAATGGGAATGCTGCTTGGTGATTTAGGATTAAAAATTCCGATTTTAAAAGATATTGGCGGACCAGCTATTTTATCACTGCTTGTACCTTCCGTATTAGTTTTTTATAATGTTTTAAATCCCGCATCTATGGAAGCGGTAACAACTTTGATGAAAACATCAAACTTTTTATACCTTTATATTTCTTGTTTGGTAGCCGGAAGTATTCTTGGTATGAACCGTAAAGTTTTAATTCAAGGCTTTACACGTATGTTCGTACCGCTTGTATTAGGTACGCTAGCCGCTGTAGCTGCAGGCGTAGCTGTTGGGATGTTATTTGGTTACGGAGCAAAACATACATTTTTCTATATTGTTGTACCAATTATTGGAGGAGGGATTGGTGAAGGTATTTTACCACTTTCACTTGCTTATTCTCAAATTTTAGGTAGTTCAGCAGAATCTTTTGTGTCGCAAATGATTCCAGCTGCTGTTATCGGAAACATCGTTGCTATCGTATGTGCTGGCTTAATGAAACGTCTAGGAGAGAAAAAGCCAGAATTAACAGGTAATGGAGTTCTTGTGAAGACAAAAGGCGGAGATGGCATCTCAGAAGATACAAATATCAAGAAACCAGTAGATTTTTCGTTAATGGGCGCAGGTCTTTTAATTGCATGTAGTTTCTTTATTTTCGGAGGCTTAGCACATAAGTTTTTAGGAATTCCAGGTCCAGTTTTAATGATCGTAGCGGCAACGCTAGTCAAATGTTTACAAGTAATGCCTGATAAGATGGAGCAAGGTGCTTACCATATGTACAAATTCATTTCTACGAGCTTAACATGGCCGTTAATGGTGGGGCTAGGAATTTTGTATATTCCTCTTGAAGATGTAGTGAAAATTGTTACACCAGGTTATGTAGTCGTATGTGCAGCAGTTGTTATTGCTATGGTAGCAACGGGTTATTTTGTAGGTAAAATGATGAAAATGCATCCAGTGGATGCTGCAATTGTAACAGGCTGTCACAGCGGTTTAGGAGGTACGGGAGACGTAGCGATTTTATCAGCTTCCAATCGTATGTCGCTTATGCCATTTGCTCAAGTAGCAACAAGACTTGGAGGCGCTTCCACTGTTATTTTAGCTACGCTTCTTATGAAACTTTTAGGAGTATAAAATCAAAACAAAAAAGCAGCTCGGTTTGGACGAGCTGCTTTTTTTGTTTTATGAAACGCTAACAGGTTTTAAGATAAATTCTTCCACAACTTTTGCCACACCGTCGTTCATGTTTGTATCTGTTACGTGGTTGGCTTTTTCTTTAATATCTTCAGGAGCATTTCCCATTGCTACCCCAAGTCCTGCAAATTCAATCATGGCAAGATCATTATAACTGTCGCCAATGGCAATCACTTCATCGCGTGTAATGCCAAGCTGTTGAATTAATAAGTGGAGACTTGTCCCTTTTGTGACGCCTTCTTCTGTAAATTCAAGGAAGTATGGTTTAGAGCGCATTACGCTTAGCTCTCCTTGAAGCTGCTTTTGAAGTTTCTTTTCAACGTGAACCAGCATTTCCGGTTCTGCAAGCATGAGTACTTTTACAACAGGTTCTGTAACGGCATCAGTAAAAGATGAAACAACACGGATCGGCAGACCTGTAATGTCACTTTCAATATCCGTAAATTTATTTTCTACTTCGGTTATAATTTCATCTCCAACGTACGTATGAATTAAAACGCCTTCTTCGCGGCTAATATCGTCGAGACGTGCCACGGTTCTCGGAGATAATGTGCTGCTAAATAGCTCTTCATTTGTTAGGCAATTAATGATTTTTGCCCCATTAAACGATAAAATAAAGCTTCCGTATTTTTCTAATTCTAGCTCTTTCGCAATGTGAACCATTCCGTAAGTTGGTCGTCCAGAAGCAAGTACGACTTTCACTCCCGATTCTTGCGCCTTCATTAATGCTTCTTTTGTGCGCGGAGAAATAGTGTGATCATCGCATAATAGTGTATCATCCAAATCTAAAACAATCATTTTGTAAGGCATATTTTTAAATTCCCTTCTTCTACTAGACTCATATCTTCATATGGTACTATAAAAAAACGTTTGCTTCAATTTAATGATTTTTTGAAAAAATGAGAGGTATGCGTATACTTTGTTTGAACTGCTGGTAAGTAGATAAAACAAAGAAATTGAGACATAACTAAATCACTCGAATCTATAGACGAACAAATGGGATAAATGATCCAGTGTGGATGGCTTGTTACATCACTGTTGATTTCCGTGCAAGGCTTCGCTTTCCGCGGGCGGCCGATGAGCCTTGCCCTCCAATCACCAGCCAGAAGCAACTAAACACATGAAAGCTACATTCATCTTACCAATAAAAAACACGAACTAATAATCCTTAATTATGATTATTAGTTCGTGTTTTACTCCAACTAAAATACTTTTATCTCAACTTCTGGATTAGTAAGCAGCTAGAGTCTGATTAGTTTTCTGCACATCTCCTTCATTGAATGCTTCTTTTAAGAGCGTATAAGAATGCTTTTTTTGTTCGAAATTTTGAATAGCAGTAAGTATGATAAATTCATCAATAGAAAATTCCTGTTTCAAAGCTTGGAGCTTTTGACGAATGGTTTCTTTTGTACCGTATATAACGTTTGCTTCTTTTTCTTCAATTCGATAGCTTTCTTTGGACTGCTGACCAAATTCTTCAGCTTTTTCTTTGGAGCCTAATGTAGCGGACTTACCATTTTGTAAGTATACTTTAAATATTTTTGTGCTGGATGCTAATGCTTTTGCTTCTTCTACGGTATCCGCTACGATGACGGAAAGGGCAACGACAAGCGAGCGTGCGCGAGATGAAACGTGCTGATTATAGACAGAAATCGCTTCTTCTAGCACTTTTTGATCACCATTAATAAATTGAGCAAATACATAAGGAAGGTTTAATGAACCCGCAAGCTCTGCGCTTGAAGCACTTGCTCCCAGTAAAAACATATCTGCTGATTTTTCCGGCCTTGGATAGGCTTTTAAACCGTAAAGAGGGTGATCTTCCGGCAGCGTATCGTTTAGGTATTGTTTAAGTTCTATCAGTTTGTCTGTTAAGGACTTAGTGGGCTGAGAGTTTTGTTGCAAGGCTTGAGTAGAATGAGGTAGTCCTCCTGGTGCTCTACCGATTCCAAGATCGATGCGATTTGGAGATAATGAGGCTAAAACATTAAAATTTTCTGCTACTTTATAAGGGCTGTAGTGCTGAAGCATAACACCGCCTGAGCCGATACGGATATGATGAGTTTTAGCGAGCAGGTGAGAAATTAACACTTCAGGTGATGATCCTACAACATGTTCAGAGTCATGATGCTCTGCTACCCAAAAGCGGTGGTAGCCAAGTTCTTCTGCTAGCTGAGCTAATTGTATAGTATGCTGAAATGCATCTTCAGCACGCTCACCTTCATAACGTGGGCTTTGATCTAAAATACTTAATTTCACTGAAAACACTCCTTAAAGTTGATAAAAAAGGTAAGAATAATTGGGATTAATTTTAGCAAAGGATTTTCCAGATGAAAAGAGTTTTTTTAAAGAAAAATATTTTTTGAAAAATAAGTTGACTTTGCCATTTTGAGGCTATATAGTTGAATCATTAAACAGAAAAGCCGATAAAACAACTTGGATAAATAAGAATTAAGTGAGTATGTTTCAAAGACACTTCACTTCATTCTCCGGTTTTATCAAAGAAACAGTTAAAGCTGATTGGTCTACCAAAGGCTCCTGAGGAAACTCCAGGAGCCTTTTTGCTATAAAAAGGAGGGGAAGAAAGTGAGCGATGTATGTATTTTATATAACGGAAGCTCTCATAATTATCAACAAATAGCCTCAGTGAAAGATGAGCTAGAAGCTTGCTTAACCTCAAAAGGAGTGCACGCAGAAACTATTTTGTATCATGATGTACACGCTTTGAAGCAGGAAGCACAGAAAGAAGTAAAGGCATTTATTTCAAAAGTGAACCAAGCTAAAAGTATTGTCGTTCTGTTATCTGGAGTAAATGAAACATACGTACAGTCTTTTGAACGGCTAACAAAAATATTGCCAGAAGATTTATTGCATAAAAAAATACTTCTGCCAATTCTTATTGGTGAAAATGTGAATTCTTTACTAAAAGCTAAGTATGATTTAAAACTTTTAGCGTCTTTTTTAGGTAGACCTTATTGGCTCAGCAGTCTTTTTCTGCTGCATGAATATGTTTCTTTTACAGGCATCAACAATGCGAATGCCAAAAGTCGTTTAAAGGAAGCTGTGGATGAGCTGATTTATAAAGCCGATCTATCTCTTCAAACATTTATAAAATGAGGTGAAGAAAATGAGTGAATTATTTCGATTAGCAACCATAGAAGATGCTGAAGAACTGTTGAATTTAACACTTCGAGCATACGAGCCGATTCGAGAGCTAGGAATTAAGTTTCCAGCCGCAACGGCAACGATTGAACTTGTCAAAGAAAACATTCAAAACAGCCGCTGCTACGTACTGGAAAGTGATAAAAAAATCGTAGCTACGATTACAGCAAGAACGTATAAAGAAATAACGAACTGGCCTTTCTTATGGTGGTTTGCGGTAGATCCTTTGGTTAAAAAGAAAGGAGTAGGTTCTAAACTCTTAACATGGGTTGAAGAAACAATTATTCGAGATCAATTGGGGGAACCTGCCGTTACATTGGCTACTTCTGATCGACATCCGTGGTTGATTCCTATGTATGAAAGGAAAGGGTATGAACGTTTTTTTGAAGTCGATCAAGGAGAAGAAGGAAAAGGTGTATTCTTAAGAAAAATCTTACATCCTGAAAGATACGAGTTAGAAAAACACAAGGAGTTACAAAAAGCTAATTAATAATTTAAAAGAAAAGAGGAAAAACCATGTCAGCAAAGATTTTATTATGGAATCGAAAAGGTTGTCATCATTGCGAGGAACTAAAAGCATATTTTCATGAAAAAGGATATCAATATGAAAGTATCGATGTAGAAGGAAAAGATTATTTGCGGGATTTACTTGAAATTAAATACGGTATTCGCCATGTACCGGTCGTTGAAATTGGAGACGAGGGGCAGTTTAAAGGAGTAATTGAAAAAGATTATGAACAAATAGAAAAATTGATTGAAGGCTATTCACCAATCGTTAAATAGCTGGAACATCTATTTTATTAATTCATTAAAACAATAAATTATTTTGAGACATAATGAGGGACAAAACACATGAAAAAACTACAGCTGACAGCTATCTTTTTAACACTTCTTTTATTGTTAGCAGCTTGCGGAACACCAAATAAAGAAACAGCGGCTAACGCAAGCAAAGACAAAGTACAAAAAATTATTGTAGGAACGGGTACGCAATTTCCGAACATTTGCTTTCTTGACGATAAAGGAAATCTAACAGGGTATGACGTAGAACTTGTTAAAGAAATAGACAAACGTCTTCCAAACTATAAGTTCGAATTTAAGACAATGGATTTTTCTAATTTACTTTTGAGCTTAGAATCGAACAAAATTGATTTAGTAGCCCATCAGATGGAAGTGAATGAAGAGAGAAAACAAAAGTTCCTTTTTAATAAAGAACCTTATAATATCTTTCCGCTACATGTAGTTGTAAACGAAAAAAACACGTCCATTAAATCAATTAAAGATTTAAGCGGTAAAAAGGTAATTGTAGGAGCAACGAGTAATTCTGCTAACTTAATCGATAAGTATAATAAAGAACATGGAAATAAAATTAATATCGTCTATTCAGGCCAAGGATCTGATGATACAAAAACGCAGCTGAAAACAGGGCGTGCGGATGCCACGATTAGTACGCCGTTTGCAGTTGACTTTGTCAATAAACAAGCGGACGCAGAGCAAAAAGTTGTAGGACCTGCTATTTCAAATTCAAAAGTATATTTTATGCTTCGCAAAAATGAAACAGGTTTACAAAAAGATGTTGATAAAGCGTTAAAAGAAATAAAAGAAGACGGAACATTGACAAAATTAAGTAAAAAATGGCTGGGAGAAGATTATACAAAAGCAGCTGGAAATAACTAAAGCACTTAATGTGACCCAAGCCTTAAACTTGGGTCCTTTCGCTACCTGTAGAGGGAAACAAAGGAGAGAAAAAGATGGGAAAAGCATTTGATATAGAGCTGATTTTCACCTCTATTCCTCAATTATTATCTTATTTGCATATTACAATTTGGATTTTGATTGCTTCACTTGTGATTGGCAGTACCTTGGGATTGTTTATTGCCCTGCCTCGTATTTATAAAGTACCTGTGTTAAGTCAAATAGCAGCAGTTTATATTTCTTTTATGAGGGGGACGCCTATTTTAATTCAATTATTTTTAGTTTTTTACGGGATACCTGCCCTTTTACAATTGATTCATATTGACGTTTCTAGAATGGCTCCGCTCGTATTTGTTATTATCACGTATTCACTGAGCACGGCGGCGTCTTTTTCTGAAATGATGCGCGGTGCCATTAATAGTGTAGATAAAGGGCAAACTGAAGCAGCTTATAGTATAGGAATGACCGGAAAACAAACGTTCACTCGAATTGTGCTGCCGCAAGCTCTTGTTGTAGCCTTTCCTAACTTTGGAAATCTTGTGATTGGGTCCTTAAAAGATACGTCTTTAGCCTTTACCATTGGTGTGATAGATATGATGGGAAGAGGAGATACCATTATCGCTGCAACGGCTCATGCAGTGGAGGTATATATTGCACTTGCCATTATTTATTATTTGATGGCGATTATATTAGAGAAATTTTTTGTGAAATCAGAACAGAAGCTGCAAAAACATGATCAGCCTGTTCATGTATAAAACGAGTTTAATAAAAGAGGTGTAAACATGATTATTGACGTACCGTTTATATGGACAGCATTTGTAGAAATTTTAAAGGCATTACCTTTAACGCTCCTTATTACCATCGGTCCGTTACTAGGCGGGTTGCTTATTGGTATTGCTGTTGCGGCTGTGAGAATCAATTCAGTGAAAATAATAACGCCAATTGCCAACGTATACGTATCATTTTTCCGAGGAACGCCTGCTATTCTTCATATTATGGTTATTTACCTAGGGTTCCCGCTATATATTAATAAACTATCGAGTTACTATGGATGGGGCTTCAATGCAAACAGCATTCCTATTGTCGTATTTGTATTAATCGCTTTGTCTTTTACAGCGGGAGCTTATATGTCAGAGATTATTCGCTCGGGTTTGTTAGCTGTAGAAAAAGGACAAATTGAGGCTGCGTATGCCATTGGAATGAATCGTTTTCAATCGATGAAACGAATTGTTTTTCCACAGGCGTTTGCTTTGTCTTTACCGAATCTATGTAATATCTTCATCGGCTTTTTGCATACGTCTTCTATCGCATTCATCGTATCGCAAAAAGAGCTAAACGGTGCTGCTAATATCGTAGCTTCGAATAATCTCAAGTTTTTAGAAGCCTATATTGCTGCTGCTCTTATTTATTGGATGCTGACGATGTTAATAGAAGGAATAACAGCACTGCTTGAACGAAAATTAACTGTTTATAATCGAGGAGGGGTTGTATGATTGCACTAACAAATATAAAAAAAACATTTGGTCATAATACAGTATTGGACGGTATTGATTTAATTGTTAAAAAAGGCGACGTTGTGACCATTTTAGGACCGAGTGGTTCTGGAAAGACTACGTTTTTACGCTGCATTAATTTCTTAGAAAAAGCAGATGAAGGAGAAGTTTCGATTGATCAATTTACGGTTCAGTGCCAAAAGCCAAACCGCAAAGACATTTTAACTCTTCGACAAAAAACAACGATGGTTTTTCAGCAATACAACTTGTTCAAACACAAAACCGTTATTGAAAATATTATGGAGGGGCTAGTTATTGTTCAAAAGCTGCCAAAGGAAGAAGCGAAACAACGCAGTTTAGACGTTCTTGAAAAAGTCGGGCTTGCTGAAAAAGCAAATGCTTATCCAAGTCAGTTATCAGGAGGTCAACAGCAGCGAGTGGGCATTGCTAGAGCGCTTGCTTTAAATCCTGAAGTCATTTTATTTGATGAGCCGACGTCTGCTTTGGACCCTGAACTGGTGGGTGAAGTACTGTCTGTTATTCGTAAAATTGCTGAAGAAGGAATTACGATGATCATTGTTACGCACGAAATGAGTTTTGCCCGTGAAGTTTCTAATCACGTGGTGTTTATGGACGGAGGAAAGATTGTCGAACAAGGTCATCCTGAAGACATATTTTCAAATCCAAAAGAAGAACGAACAAAGCAATTTTTCAAGCGTATTAACCCAACGCATTCTCCTTACTCTTATATTTATGAAAAAACAATCTAATATTTTAATTAAAAACAAACTTGATTCATAGGAATAATAAGTATATGATAAAATCATCAAATTAAATAAACCGACTAGATCACTAGAGGTTCTTTGCACAATGTGTGACATTGTGCAAAGAACCTTTTATTTTTTACTAGACTTAAGGGAAGAAGGGTGAACGTAGTGAATAGAGGAGCATTAAAAGCTAAAACAAGCAAAAAACTTATTGTAAAAGGCCAGGTTGTACCTGGAAGGCAGCAAGGAAGACACTTAGGGTTTCCAACAGCTAATATAGATACTCAGCATGAGGAATTAAAAAATGGCGTATATGGTGTCCTCGTTCACCTGCGGGGACTTGAACATATAGGAGTTATGAATGTAGGGGTTAAGCCGACATTTGGATCGGAACTATCTAAAACATTTGAGGTTCATATTTTGGATTTTAACGACGTTATTTATGGAGAGACAGTTCAATGCGACGTAATCTTTCGAGTGCGAGGAGAGAAAAAGTTCCCTTCTATTGAGTTTTTAAAGCATCAAATTAAAGCTGATACGCTACAAGCAAAGCAAAGATTTCAACATATGGGCTATGTATCTAGTGAAGCTACAGCTTCCAAGCTAGGGCAAGCGAGATATTTAAATTTGCCGGATCTCCAGTTTTTTAATTGGTGCCACAGTCAATTCAGAGTCAATAAAGGGATTTACAATACAATTGATCAATGGTTTTATGACGAAGGAATTGAAAATATTCACCCTAGAAGAGTTCACGTTATCGCTTTTTTGCAATTTGCACAAGAAGCAAATGAAAGAAAGACAGAAAAAGAAGGAGTCCTTCGCTTTGGAGCAGGCGGTTTAACCAATCAATTACGAGAATTTATGAATGGGTATGAAAAAGGAGAATGGTAATATGACACATCAAAGACAATTAAAGCTAGGGGCTATTATTCATGGAGTCGGAGGAAATATGGGGGCGTGGAGACACCCTGAAATTTTGTCAGATGCCAGCGTTAATTTCGGTTTTTACAAGCAGCAGGCTCAAAAAGCGGAAGAAGGAAAATTTGATTTAGTGTTCATTGCCGATGGGTTATATATTAATGAAAAATCGCTTCCGCATTTTTTGAATCGTTTTGAACCTCTTACTATTCTATCAGCACTTGCTTCTGTCACTTCTCATATTGGTTTAGTCGGCACTCTATCGACTTCGTATAGTGAGCCGTTTACGGTGGCTAGACAATTCGCTTCGCTTGATCATATTAGCAGCGGCCGAGCGGGATGGAATGTTGTAACATCTCCATTAGAAGGATCTGCGCTTAACTATGGAAAAGAGCACCCCACTCATGACAAACGCTATAGAATAGCTGAAGAGTTTCTAGAAGTAACAAAGGGATTATGGGATTCTTGGGAAGATGATGCATTTATTCGAAATAAAGAAACCGGACAATTTTTTGAGGAGAAAAAGCTGCACCGATTGCATCACAAAGGCGAATTTTTTTCTGTAGAAGGCCCGTTAAACATTGGCCGCTCAGTTCAGGGGCAGCCCGTAGTGTTTCAAGCAGGCTCTTCTGAAAGCGGCAAAGATCTAGCAGCAAAAACGGCTGACGCAGTGTTTACGGGGCAAGAAAATTTAGAAGAAGCAAAAGCTTTTTACCAAGATGTAAAATCAAGAGCCGTAGCGCAAGGACGCAATGAAAACGAACTTTTAATTTTTCCGGGAATTGGTCCTATAATTGGTAGTACAAACGAAGAAGCCGAAAGAAAATATGAAGAACTTTCTCAATTGGTGACAATTGAACATGCGCTAAACTACTTAGGACGCTTTTTCGATCATTTTGATTTTTCACAGTTTCCATTAGATGATGCATTTCCTGACTTAGGAGATATAGGAAGTAATAGTTTCCGCAGTACAACCGACAAAATTAAAGAAAACGCCAAAAAATATAAGTGGACACTGCGAGAAGCAGCGCTACGAATTGCTACACCTAAAACACAATTTATTGGGACGCCAGAGCATATCGCTAATTTGATGGAACAGTGGTTTGAAGAAAAAGGAGCTGACGGCTTTATTATTCATTCAAGCGTTCCCCATGGCTTAGATGACTTTGTTGAACACGTTGTACCGATACTGCAAGAAAGAGGCCTGTATCGTACAGAATACGAAGGGAGTACGTTAAGAAGTAACTTGCAGTTGAATGTTCCTAAAAATCGCTACACACAGGTCAAAGTTAACTGAAGTGGATTCAAAGAGACTCGAAGGAGTCTCTTTTTTTAATATTTTTAATATTAAAAATATGGTAAAATTCTTTTTGTAGGTTATTCGTTTCAGTTCATAAGGCCTAAAGGGTTTTGAATACCCGGAAAGGAGTCAAATGGAAAAAAGACATAAAAGTAAGAAAAAGCGTATGATCATTTCGATATCTTTATCCGTTCTTTTAGTCGGGGGAGGAGCGACAGGATGGATATTGTACCAAAACGGAAAAATTCCTTTTTTATCACAGCAAAGTATAAAGGCAAGTGCCATTAAAGTGAATCAACAAAAAGTTGATAAGCTGGAAAGCAGCGATCAGCAGGCAAAAGATTTTATTGCTGAACATCATGATGTACTAAATGATTTGACGGGGTGGGGTGCCATTGAGCACCCAGACTGGCCTGCCGTACAAGAAGAAGCAGCAGCCATTAAAAATACGATTGGCACGATTGAAGTAAAAGATTCTGTTTTAAAGAAAGACTTTAAGCATATGGAAAAGCTCGCTGGACAGCTAGAGCAGACGAAAGATAAAGCACTGTTAAAAGAAATTCATCGTTATTTTCATGACTTAGATGTTGTGATCAATGAAGACGATGGATCAAATACATATTTTGATGTTACCAGCTATGGTAAATCAGTTGTAAAGACTTCTAAATGAGCCATAGCAAAAAGCTTTATACATAAAAGTAGTTTTGTATAACAAACGTCTTCGCTTATTCATGCATATGCTACGGATAAGGAGGAGACAGGTTATATGAAAAAAATTTATTTAGATGCAGGTCACGGAGGGGCAGATCTAGGGGCTGTCGCCAGCGGGCTATATGAAAAAGACTTAGTGTTAGCTGTTCAACAGTACATCATCTCTTTTCTTTCTACTCACTATCAAAGATTTTCTCTTTGTACAACGCGTACAACCGATGTGTTTTTGTCATTAAATGAACGGGTCAACAAAGCCAATGCGTGGGGTGCTGATGTATACTTATCTATTCATATAAATTCAGGCGGCGAAACGGGATATGAAGATTTTATTTATAGCAAAAATATAAATAACCAAACCATTGTGTTACGAAACGATATTCACGATCATGTGAAATTTGTTCTCACTAAATACAATCACTCTAACCGAGGCAGGAAATTAGCTAATCATAGTGTGTTAAGGCTTTCATATATGCCGTCTGTACTAACTGAAATTGGGTTTATTGATACAGAACACGATGCAAAGCTTTTAAAAAATCCTCAATTTCTAAAAGATATGGGGGTGGCATATGCAAAAGGGATTGCGCAGTTTTTAAACTTGGAGCCTAAATCTACAAATCCTGTGGGAGATTCTGACGAGGAAGGTTTTCCAAAGCCTACTTTTTTATATAAACCTTTATGGATAAAAACAACCGAGGATACGGAGACGTACAAGGATGCAAATATGTCAGAGAGAACAGGTTATTTAAAAAAGAATACCTTCTTTCAAGTTTATGGTGAAACACGTGCAGCCTGGGTGATTGCTGGACAACATTTTATTGAAAAAAAAGATACAATCATTGAAGGAGAAACCATCACAACTGCGGAATTAACAAAAGAGAATATGGAAACATTAAAAGTGTTTGTGACAAAAGAGAAATTAGAAACAGCCGTAACCTTTTCCAAAGAAGGAGCTGCGGTAGCCATCATTACCCTTCGCGATAAAAAAATACTGAATGTAAAAGCATTTTTAGATAGAGAAAAATGGTGGTACAAAGCTGAACGGATAAAAAAATAGTGAAAAAACCTGCTTGTTTTTTGAAGCTTTCACCCTAGTAATTTTACTTATTTTTGATAGAATATAAAGAGCTGAATCGTAAAGATGCATAAAGGTGTGATGGAAATGGAAGAGCAACAAGAAGCGATTGATTTAACAAAAGTATATGTATATGAGGAGTTTCCGGATAAAGTTGCAGGCAGATGCGATAACTGTGGACATGTGAAATTTAAAAGCTTAGTAAAAGACTTTATTTTTATCCGTACATGCGCAAAGTGCGGCATGAAAAAAAGCATTTAAATCCTTACTTCTTTATAAAAAACGCTCTTTTCTGAAATGAAAAGAGCGTTTTTCTCTATTTAACGTATAAATGATCGCTAAGCTGCTCTGAAATAGTCTCTACATCTTCTTGTACATGTTTTTGTTTTTTCATCATTTCTAGTAGGATTTCTTCAAGATTCTGTGAATGGTTTTGTTTATCTTTTGGTTTATGTAAGTACTTTGCAATTTGATGCATATTATTGCTTAGCCGGCTTAGTTCAGACTCAATCTTTCGCAGGTTAACCAATAGTTCCACACCTGCTTCTTTGCCGATTAAAGGAGGCTTAACTTTTCCATCCATAATAAATTTTCGAATGAGAGACGTTCGTTTTAAATTATAGTGTTCAATAAGTTCCTCTAATTTTTCTTTTTCTTCTTCATTCAACTTAATTGCTGGAATGCTGTGTCCTCTCATAAGGTATCTCCTTTCAAGAGCAGTTCTTGCTGCGTTCAATCATATGTAAACATTCTCTTGTCTTTAATAATAGCAACCTTTTCCATGGTTAACTATGGTGAAAAGTTACTAAAATGTCGAACGTACAGTCTGTTAAAAAACTGGTAAATTAAGAAATTTGGTTTAGTAATAGTTGAATTATAGAAGGAATGTCATTATCTACAATATTGCTGCTTTATTAAAAAGGCAGCAAAAGGGATGAATGGACCGCTGTTGTACTCAACCATTTTTGAGAGCGCAGCTTTAAAGAAGAGGGATGATTTTTATGATTTTTCCTCGTACCACATCTTTCCTCCTAGTAACTCTGTCGAATCTTCTAGACTATTGTCTCAAGGGAATAGAAAGAAAGAAGACGAAATGGTTGAGAATGAGGTAAAGTCATATCATGTCTTTATTGACCTCATTTACATACTTTACGGGGGAGGAATACGTTTGAAACTAAAAAAAAGATTAAAACTAAATAAGATAGGGGTAGCCATGCTTGCGGCCGGGGTTATGTGTACAGCTTATACATCTATTCATACGCTACAAGCGCCTGTAGTCGCTTTGGCTGCAGAGAATCAGACAAATTCTTTGGAGCTAGCATTTGCACAAGCATCTAAAGAATTTGGTGTGCCAGCTTCGCTTTTAAAAGCAATTTCCTACAACAAGTCGCGCTGGGAAAATCATAATGGAAAACCTAGTGCAGCCGGGGGATACGGTCTTATGCATTTAACAGACATCCCTTCTTTAGAAGATGGAAAAGGAAACGGAGCTGCACCTTCAAAACCAGCATATGACAAACAGCAAACGCTCTCCTTAGCTGCTAAGCTGCTTAACTCAGATAAAGAAAGATTAAAAAAAGATCCTGTGCAAAATATTCGCGGTGGCGCTGCTGTGCTAGCTTTTATCGCAAAAGACAAAAATGGAAACATACCGTCCACTGATCAGAAATGGTACGATGCAGTCGCCGCTTACAGTGCTTCTCAGGATAAGGAAAACGCTCAAGTATTTGCCGATGATGTATATGAAACGTTGGAAAAAGGAGCAGAGCATACAACGTCAGACGGACAGCATCTTAAAATTTCCCCTCAAAATATAGATATGTCGATTCCTCATGCTGAAAATTCCAATACGAATAAAGCGGATTGTCCGGCATCTTTAAAATGTGAATACATCCCTGCTTTTTACGGGAAATTCAGCGAAAGTCCTTCAGATTATGGAAACTATGATATTGCAAATCGCCCAAAATCAGATGTTCGCTATATTGTTATTCATGATACAGAAGTAAGTTATGATGGAACGATTGATTTGTTTGCTAACCCTAATAGAGCCGCTGCAAACTATGTAATCCGTTCAAGTGATGGTCACATCGCACAGATGATTCATAACAAAGACGTAGCATGGCATGCAGGAAACTGGTATTTTAATACGCACAGTATTGGAATTGAACATGAAGGATTCGCCCTTGAAGGATCTACTTGGTTTACAGAAGAAATGTACCGTTCTTCGGCAAGACTCGTACGCCACCTTGCCAAAGAATATAATATTCCATTAGACCGAGCTCACATTATTGGTCATGACGAGGTGCCAGGCTTGTCTTCTAAGGCTCAATCAGGTATGCATTCAGATCCCGGGCCGTTTTGGGATTGGGGACACTACATGGATTTGGTAGGAAGCCCAGTTGAGCGCCAGCACACAAACAAACTAGCCGTTACGATTAATCCAGTCTTTCAAAATAATCAGCCAGAGGTATCGGATGCACCAAAGCAGCCGGCCAACTTTGTGTATTTGCATCAAGCTCCTAGCAATGATTCACCGCTACTGAATGAGCCTGCAGCTTCAGGGCCGGGAACGAAACAAACGTTAGACTGGGGAAGCAAAGCAGTAACTGGCCAAACGTATGCAGTAGCTGAGACAAAAGGAGAATGGACAGCGATTTGGTACGGAGGACAAAAAGCCTGGTTTTATAATCCGCATAATAAAAATACAAGTAAAGGTACAGGCATATTATTAACGCCAAAACCAGGAAAAGAAAGCATTCAAGTATACGGAGGAGCTTTTCCTGAAGCTTCAGCCTATCCTTCTAATATACCGGTTAAAGATATAATTCCACTTCAGTATACAATCTCTCCAGAGCAGGTGTACGTGGGGGTAGAAAAAGTAAGGAGTGACTATTACTATGCACCCACTTTTACAACAAATTCAAACGATCACAAAATGATTGATGGAACAGATGAATATTATCAAATTTATTTTAATCACCGCTATGCGTTTGTGAAAGCGTCGGATGTAGAGGTTAAAAGACAATAGAATCGAGTGTTAAAAGAAAGGAAGAGACAGGGTGTTTAAACGGTATGTCTCTTTCTTTTCTTTTAAAAGCCACAAAAATTCAGAAGGTTATTAATGATGTTTTCTTATAATAATTTTCTAGCTTATTATCTTTTTAAAAAAGGAAGGAATGTCCCATGATTATAATTAAGCCTCTAAGCCAGTGTTCTTTTTCTGATGCACTACAAGCATTCAATAAAGGTTTTGAAGATTATTATCTTCCGATTGAGCTGTCACTAGATCAATTCACTTGTAGATTTGATTTGGATCAGCTATCTGTCGACTACTCTTTTATGGCTTTTTATAATAATACACCAGCTGGAATTATGTTAAATGGAATAAAAAAGGTCAAGGGAAAAAAACATGCTTGGAATGGAGGTACAAGCGTAGCCTTACCTTACCGGAAACTGGGAATTGGAGAAGCCTTACTAAAAGCTACACTTGAGAGATACCAGCAGCAAGGAGTAGTGGAAGCCAGTCTGGAAGCATTTAAAGTGAATGAAAAAGCCATTCACCTTTATCAGAAATACGGATATGAGATTGTAGATACGCTTTTATTTTTAAAGCATAGAGGTAGTTTTCACGCTTCTTTACTTAAAAAGAAGAATCAGCTTACGTATTCGTTAAAGCGAAGGCTTGCAAAAGATATTTCGAACCTATCTTTTTATACATACGACGTTCCGTAGAAAAATCAATTTGACTGTATTCATGATGGAGAATCGTTTATTGCGTTGAATGAAAAAAACGAAGAAGTTGGCTATCTGTTATTTCAAAAGAATTTTTCTTCCATAGGCATCGTGAATTCCGTTACTTTTTATCAAGTAGGCGTTAAGGAAAATATCTCAAATTCAGAGGACGTTCTCGGCTTTTTATTAGCAACCATTTTTAATATGTATGGACCAATTGCTTACAATACATATAATGTACCTGAAAAAAGAAATAGCTTACTCGTGAAAATGTTAAAATCATTTGGTTTTCAAGATTTATATACAGATGAAGGAATCAAACTTGAGCAGGTGTTTATGAAAAAACAACTTTAAAAAGCGGCCATGGGCCGCTTTTACTGCATTTCCGTAATTGGATGTGCATCATAAAATTCCTCGATTTTTTCTTGCTGTCCTTCGAATTTTTCTTTCCATACTTGTTTCACGTCATTATAATTCCCCAGATCTATTCCGTAGAAGTCTGTTAACTCTTTTCGAGTAATGGTGATTGTCTGAGGAACAGTCGTATTAATAGTAAAGTGAACGCTGTCAGCATTTTGTACGGCAGAAAGTAAGATGGTTGCGTTATGTAAAAGTATGCGTTTAGTTTTCACAGACGTCCAGCTTTTTTCAAACGTATGCTGATTATTTATTGCAGCGTAATTAATTGCTAAGTAATAAGGTTTTTGCGTATCTTGAAAGGTTATACCTTTTAAATAAACGTGTCCTGGAAGCTTATTTGTAATTTCCTCTACTGAAGCCTCATGTTTTGAAGAAGAAGTATGTTGAATAGAAGAAGCAGAGACTCTTTCGGCAGACAGATTATTATGAGGTGCATAAGCACACCCTGATAGGCAAGTGAGCACTGTGCAAAGTGTAAGAGAAGCATATATTTTTTTCATCATTGTAACTCCTTTTATTTATATCTACTTGTAAAGACGAAAGACCTATATATTTTGTTTCATACAAAATATAAGTTTATTCATTAAAAAGACAGATAATCCAAAATAATAGAAGTTAATAACCCTAATGAAGCAATAAAACCAATAACAGGACCACCTTCTTCAAAAGCTTCTGGCAACATCGTAGAAGCAACCATGGCTACAATTCCACCACCGGCGAATGAGGCAATAAAGCCCATCATGTTTGGGGTAGCATTTTGAAGAAATAGATATCCAATCCAAGAACAAAGAGCTGATATAAAGAAGACCGAAAGCCATAATGAAAAAATTTTCGTTTGCTTATATTGGCTTTTTAGTAGTCCGCTTGTCCCGGAGATTCCTTCGGGTATATTGCTGATAAAAATAGAGACAACAAGCAGCCAGCTAACGTGGTGCTGTTCAATCAAACTTGCGCCAATCATCAGTGACTCAGGTATAGCATCCATAATGGTACCAATAAAAATGGCTAGTCCCGAGCTAGCGGGGACAAGGTGGTCCGAACGTTTTCTTTTGTGAGCGCCTTTTTTAGCTAAGGATATGTCAAGAAGAGTAAAAAGTGCTGCGCCTGTTAAGAAACCTAAAGAAGAAGCAATAATTCCTGCTTCTTTTACCGAATCTTGAATGAGCTCGTAAGCAGCAGCTCCTAACAAAACGCCCGTGCCAAAAGCCATAATATAAGCAGTCAACTGTTTTTTTAAAGGTACAAAAATAGCTATAATAGCTCCAATTAATACAGCCGAGCCTGAGACACCACCCCACATAAGGGCATCTATCACATGAGATCCCTACTTTCTTGCGTACTTATTTGTAGTGTAACCATCTATGTAATTATTATGAAATAAGATAAATGAACTAAAAAAATGGAAAATAATCATTGATTTAGACCTTAAATAAAATAAGTCTTCTGTATAATTGACAAAATTTTCTGATTATGTCCGTTGAAAGTGAAAAAACCTTGTGATAGTCTGATCAAAAGATATAAAGATGAAAAAAATTCTTTTCACCTGTAGAAGATTAAAAAACTTAACGAGGTCACTTTTAAACGAAAGAAGGAATACGAGATGAATTCAAAAGCAGTAAAAAGAGAAAATCGCTATGCTAACTTGATTCCTATGCAAGAAATTAAATCAGTTGAACAGCAGCTTTATCCATTTGATATTTATAACAGTCTGCGTCAAGAGGCACCTATTCGTTACGATGAAAGCCGAAACTGCTGGGATGTATTTGATTATGAAACAGTAAAGTATATTTTAAAAAACCCATCGCTTTTTTCGTCCAAACGAGCAATGGAAGAGCGCCAAGAAAGTATTTTAATGATGGACCCTCCAAAACATACAAAGTTACGAAACTTAGTAAACAAAGCGTTTACGCCAAGAGCTATTCAGCACTTGGAGGGTCATATTGAAGAGATTGCAGATTATTTATTAAATGAAGTGAGCAGTAAAAAACAGTTTGATATAGTAGAAGACTTTGCTGGACCACTCCCGATTATTGTAATAGCAGAGCTGCTAGGAGTACCTATACAAGACCGAGCGCTGTTTAAAAAGTACTCTGATGATTTAGTGAGCGGTGCTGAAAATAATTCAGACGAAGCTTTTGCGAAAATGATGCAAAAGCGTAATGAAGGCGTGATTTTTTTACAAGGGTATTTTAAAGAAATTATCGCTGAGCGTCAGCAAAATAAACAAGAAGATCTCATTTCGCTTCTTTTAGAAGCAGAAATTGACGGCGAGCATTTAACAGAAGAGGAAGTACTGGGGTTTTGTATTTTATTGCTAGTAGCAGGTAATGAGACCACAACAAACTTAATTACGAACGGAGTTCGGTATATGACAGAAGACGTAGACGTGCAGAATGAAGTTCGTCAAGACATATCGCTAGTTCCGAACCTGGTGGAAGAAACTCTTCGCTATTATCCTCCTATTCAAGCGATTGGACGCATAGCTGCTCAAGATATAGAACTGGGAGAGTGTAAGATTAAAAAAGGAGAGCAGGTAATTAGCTGGGCAGCAAGTGCAAACAGAGATTCAGCTAAGTTTGAACGTCCCAATACTTTTGTCGTGCATCGTAAAACAAATCCTCACGTGAGCTTTGGGTTTGGCATCCATTTTTGCTTAGGGGCGCCGCTTGCAAGAATGGAAGGGAAAATTGCTTTTACTAAGTTACTAGAAAAAGGAGAATTTTCGAAAGTTCAAAATCAGTCTTTAAAGCCAATAGGCAGCCCTTTTGTTTTTGGCGTAAAAAAATATGAGATTACTTTTAATAAAGCTTAAAAAGTGAGCGCAAATTATGCGCTCGCTTTTTAGCATTCAGTGTTCCATTTTTGGTCTTCTGAAGGAGACGTGTAGGTGTCCATTGAAGAGATAAGCTGTTCAGGAGTATCAGAAATGTTGATGAGACGGATAGCAGAATCGGTAGAAAACCCCTCATCTACGGCATGCTGAACCATTTGCATAAGCGGGTTGTAGTAGCCGTTCACATTTAATAACCCCACTGGTTTTTTATGTATACCAATTTGAGCCCAGCAAAGAGCTTCAAACAACTCTTCAAATGTCCCAAAACCTCCAGGAAGCGCAATATAAGCATCAGCTAGCTCGTGCATAGTTGCCTTTCGCTCATGCATGCTCTCTACTTCGATGAGTTCTGTTAGCGCGGTATGAACAATTTCACCGCTAAATAAACCGCGGGGCATAATGCCGATAACTTCGCCTCCATGTTCAAGCATTTCATTTGCCACTTCTCCCATTAGTCCCATTCGTGAGCCTCCGTAAATCAGCCGGTAGTTTTCTTTGGCCATGTAACGTCCTAGCGATACCGCCGCTTCTCTATATTCCATTTTTATTCCAGCGCTTGATCCTGCAAACACACAAATTGATTTCAATTGATTCACTCCTTTATTTCTTCTCTATATAAGTCTTTTCTGTTTGTGAAGAACAAATTCCTTCTTAATGATTTATGAATTTTCACAATGTCATTGCTTGATTATTCTAAAAACTTTGCTTATAATCAAAGCGAAACGTCTGTTTGAAAGCGTTATCTATTGTTTTTCTTTTAATGGAAAAGACAGTACGTATAAATCTACTTGTAAGATAAGTAGATAACATGAACTTATAGAAAATTTGACCGTTTTAAACGCTTCATTTAGTAAGCATACGTACTTGCGGGATTAAGACAAGGGGGATATGGGGAAATGATGAACAATTTAATACGCACGTTAATGGTACAAACACCGACTGTACCGGGAAAGTTAGGAAGAGTAGCAACAGCCATTGGAAATGTTGGAGGAGATATTGGCGAAGTTGAAACTGTCAAAGTAGGACATAACTACACGATGAGAAGCATTACGGTTCAAGTAGAAAGTGAAGATCAGCTTGAAGAATTGCTTGAAGCGGTTCGCAGTTTAGAAGGTATTACTTTACATACAGTATCAGATGAAGTTCTTCATGCGCATGAAGGCGGCAAAATTCAAATGAAAAGCAAAATGAAAATTGAGTCAATTGCTGATTTAAGAAGAGTATATACCCCTGGTGTAGCAAACGTTTGCCGTGCTATTCAAGAGCAGCCCGACAAAGCGAAGATTTATACGAGCATTGGAAACACGGTTGCGATTGTAACAGATGGTACCGCTATACTAGGATTAGGAAATATTGGTCCAGTTGCAGGAATGCCCGTTATGGAAGGAAAAGCAGCATTATTTGATCAACTTGCCAATGTAAACGCTATCCCTATTTTGTTGAATGTAAATGAGCCGGAAGAAATCATTCAAACGGTTAAAAATATTTCACCGGGATTTGGCGGTATTTTACTAGAAGATATAGGGTCACCTCACTGCTTTGAAATTGAAGCACGTTTAAAAGAAGAGCTCGATATTCCAGTTATGCATGATGATCAGCACGGAACAGCGGTGGTGACACTAGCAGCAGCTATCTCAGCTTGCCGCAGCACGGGTGTGAATTTAAAAGAAGCTAAAGTAGGACAAATCGGCTTAGGAGCTGCCGGTATCGCTACATGCAGAATGTTCATGGCTTACGGTGTCGAACAAGTGATAGAAGCTGATAAGTCTCCCGAGGCGAATGAGCGCTTAGTTAACTACGGCGGAAAAGTAGCGGATTCGTTAGAAGAGCTTATGGAGAGCTGTGATATTGTCATTGCGACAACGGGTGTACCTGGCTTAATAAAAAAAGAATGGATCCGAAAAGGGCAAATCATCCTAGCGCTTTCCAATCCAAAGCCAGAAATCGAGCCTGAAGATGCCCTTGAAGCAGGAGCTATTTACGCCACTGACGGAAGATCAGTGAATAATGTACTTGGCTTCCCAGGTATTTTCAGAGGAGTATTAAATGCGGGAGTGCGCGATATTACCCACACGATGCTTGTTGCTGCAGCTGAAGCTATTGCAAATTCGACGCGTCCAGGTGATTTAGTTCCTCATCCTCTTAATCTGGCTGTACATGAAGCGGTATCTGAAGCAGTAGAAAGAGCCGCTGCTGTATACGGAGAGAAAGACAGCGTTTATCGATAAAACAAGGCTGCCTATGTTTAGGCGGTCTTGTTTTTTATCAAAAAATATTAAGAAAATAGCAAACTATGAAACTTTTTTCCTTTTTTAGCGTAATATAGTAATAGAACTAGTAAAAAAGGTAGAGAAAGGAGTTTTTATGGAGTTCGAACATTTAAAGGGCAAATTGCCCGTCGAGGCTAAAAAAGCAATGCGCTGGCAATCCATTTTTACGCATAGCCTGTGGCTTCTTGCAACAGCAGGTTATTTTCTACTCGTTCATTTTTTTGATTGGTGGTCAATCATTGGGTGGATATCCGTTGGACTATTAGTCGTTAGCTTTATTATATATACAATTATAGCTCCGAATGTATATATGAATGTGTATTCGTATGAAGTAACAGATACTCAAATTGATGTACAAAGAGGACTCTTCATCTGGTATCATACGAAAATTCCGCTTGTGAAAGTGCAGCACGTTGAAACGTTGACAGGGCCGATTTTTCGAAAATTTGACTTGGCATCTGTTAAAATCATCACAGCAGCTGGAAGTGTTGAAATTCCTGCACTCGGACAAAGAGATGCTGAAGCACTGCGGGAGTATATTGCTAGACTAGCAGAGGTAGATGATGAAGATGAGTAAGCGGCTGCATCCGTTATATATTGCAATTGCATTTATTGAACATATAAAAAACAATATTCTACCTTTTGTGTTTGTATTTATAGTCAATCGGCACTTATTGTTTACATACTGGTGGGCCACGCTATTAGCGGGAGGCGTAGTTGCTTTATTTGCTTTTTTTACTTGGAGAGAATTTCGCTATGAAGTAACGGAAACGGAAGTGCGTCTGTACAAAGGGATTTTTAAAAAAGAAAAACGATTTATTCAACGAAATCGCATTCAATCGATTCAGTTAGATCAGCCTTTTGTTTTTAGGATTCTTCGCTTAGCCCGGCTTCGTATCGACACGGCCAGCAGCGGTACGGATGCTGAAATTGATTTATCCGGCATTTCACTAAAAGAAGCACACTACCTTAAAGATACGTTAAAGCTGTCAGGAAGTCAGCCGGAAGTAAGAGAAAAAATTCCTGAACGAGCGATGAAAGTGTCGGTAAAACAGCTTGCGTTGGCTGCTGCGTTTTCCGGGAATTTCGGCTATATTTTTGCTGCTCTTGGTTTTCTTTATCAGTATATTGATACGTATATAAACCGCTGGGTCAAGACAGCTTACGAAGAAGTAATTCATCAATCAATGCTTGGTTTATTTGTATTAGTGGCTGTAATTGTGGCGCTTGCTTATTTGCTGTCTATCGTTTTATATGTGATACGATTTGGCGGTTTTACAGTAGAACGCTACGATCATTATCTACATATTAAATATGGACTGTTAAATAAGAAATCCCTTACGATTCCTTTTCATAAAATACAGGCTGTTACGATAGAGGAAGGGTTGGTTCGACGCTTATTTGGATGGTCTTCCGTTTCGTTAAATGTCGTAACCTCTGATTTAAAAGAAAAGGTCTATTTGCACCCGTTTATCCAACAAAAAGAGATTTCAGCATTAATGAACGTATATGTGCCGCACTATGAATATATAAAGTGTCCAAGAAATACAGCTATTCAATATGCATGGTACCCATTACTAGTACCGCTCTTGTTATTTGCAGCGGCAGGGATTGGCATCAGCTTTTGGAAATCAATGTTTGTGTGGATTATTGCTGTGCTGTGCCTTGCATATGTACTTATTCACTGGTTGGGCTATCGTCAAGGCGGCTTGATGATGAATGAGGTCTTTATCAGTATCCGGTCGCAGTTTTTAACACGAAAAACAACGATTATTAGAAGAAAAAAGTGGAAGAAATTGAAGTGTTTGCAGGCACCTTTTTATGGAAAAAAGGATACAGGAAAATAAAAATTGCAACTATGGGTACAAGCGGCAGCTATAAGTCGGGATACTTTCCATTTGAGATTTGGCATCCTATCTTTCTGAAAGCTACTTCGTCTAAAAAGGCATGAAGAACATCATTGTTCTACATGCCTTTTGACGTTATCTATTCATTAAATTTTTCCCTTGCTCGTAATAGCTATTCATCACCTCAACTGGCACCATACTGCCTCCAGTTGACCATACAAGGTGAGTAGCTTTTGACATATCGTTTTCTAGTTCTTGCGCTTGTATATAGGAAGACCCGCTTTCCATCAGGTGGAGAGGCCCTTGTAAACCAGCCGCTGCTGAAGGTTCTATATACATATTTTCACGATTGGCTAGCTCATAAATAAATCGGAAAAGCTGATCATCTTCTACGGTATAAATTCCGCTAATAAGCGATTTTATCGTTTCGCCTACAAAGCTAGATGGCCTCCCTACAGCTAGTCCATCGGCAGCTGTTACATTATCAAGTCCAATATCCGTAACGGAAATGCCATCATGCAGCTCGGTCATTAATCCAAGCAGCATGCAAGGAGAGTGAGTAGGTTCAGCAAAAAAGCAGTGAACGTGATCACCGTATATTGCTTTTAATCCAAACGTAATACCGCCAGGACCTCCGCCTACTCCGCAAGGTAAATAGACAAATAAAGGGTGTTCGGCGTCTACTTGAATCCGCAGCTCGGCTAGCTGCTTTTTCAAACGTAAAGCAGCGACGGAATAACCAAGAAATAAATCTCTAGACTGCTCATCGTCAATAAAATGACAGGCGGGGTCTGCTTCGGCTTGCTTTCGTCCTTCTTCCACGGCTTTTCCGTAGTCAGACTGATATTCAATAACGTTTACACCTTTAGAACGAAGCAGATCTTTTTTCCATTTTTTAGCGTCCGCTGACATATGGACGGTGACGTTAAAGCCGAGAGTAGCGCTCATAATACCAATGCTTAAACCTAAATTACCGGTAGATCCTACTGCAATAGAATAAAAAGAAAATAACTTTTTACATCGTTCTTCAGCTAGAAGAGCGTAGCTGTCTTCCTCGGTAAGCAGTCCTTCTTTGATAGCAAGACTTTCAGCAAATTTTAATACTTCATAAATGCCGCCTCTTGCTTTAATAGAACCTGATATGGGAAGATCATGATCGCATTTCATCAGTAATTTTCCTTGCAGCATGTTATTCATTTGTTGATTTAAATAGTCTTTCATGTATGCAATTTCTTGAAGAGGTGATTCAATGATTCCTTTTGATGCTTTCAGCTCCGGAAAAGCTATTTGAAGAAAAGAAGAAAAGCGAGAAAGTCGTTCTTTTGCATCTTTTATATCTTTGGTATGTAAAGAAAGTGAAGAAAGTGCTCCTTGAGCAGGTTTTATATAAGGATTTATCCAAAGTATTTCCTGTTTATTGATTAAAGGTGTTAATAAAGGATATTCATGCATCCATGTAGCAAGGGGTTTTTGGTGAAATAAATGTGTCGTCATAAAGGCTCCTTTCGCAATATGTTATTTCCTTTATATGTATAGTATCAAGAATAGAAGAAGTTGAAAACGAAAATATCAAAAAGCAAAAAGCAAAAAGCACAATTTAACCACCTCTTGTATACTAATAAAGATAATCTACACAATTGCATAGAAAAAAAGGAGGGGAATTCATGCCATTTTCAGGCGATGATAGCAGATGTCCTATCTGCGGAGAAAAAAATAACTGTGCTTCTGTACAAGGCAGAGAAATAGAAAAGTGTTGGTGCATGCAGAAAATTTTTACTCCTGAGCTGTTTAAACAAATTCCTTTAGAAAGCAGAGGAAAAGCGTGTGTATGTGTCAAATGCGTTGGGAGACAGAAGAAAGAAGGTGAGGATTAACTTGAAAAAAGGAATTATTTCATACGGTGAGGCATTTATTGATTATATTGCTAAAAACGAATTTAACACCAGCTTTGACCCTTTTTTAGGAGGCACAACCGTTAATGTAGCAGTTGGAGTTCAGAAGTTAGGAGCAAAAGCATATTATATCTGCAAGTTAGGCAGTGATGAAACAAGTGATTTTGTAAGAAAGAACCTTTTAATTGAAGGAGTGAATCAAAGCGGCTGTGTAATATCGGAGGCTAAAAAAGTTTGTGAAGTGTATGTACATAAAAGTAAAGAAGGAGATCGTTATTTTCATTCCTACATAGATTCTACACCTCATGAGCAAGTGTATAAACATGAGCTGCAGGAAGCTTTATTTGAGCAGGCAGCGATTTTTTATTTTGGATCAGGTACGTTGTTTCACCCGATTTCTCAGGAAACTACAAAAGAAGCTGTGAAGCTCGCAAAAAAACATCGTTTGCTTGTAGCGTTTGATCCAAATATTCGAATGAAAAGATGGGAAAATGAAGCAGCATGTAGAAATATCCTGACACCGTTTTTGTCCGAAACAGACATTTTGAAAATCTCTCAAGATGAGCTCCTATTTTTGATGAATTCAGCAGACCTGACAGAAAGCCTAGAAAAACTGAGAGCGTATCATATTCCGTACGTATGGGTCACTCAGGGAGAAAATGGCGCAGCAGCCGTTACTGCAAATCAAACGCTTCATGTGAGTGCAAAAGAAGTGCAGGCGATAGACACGACGGGAGCGGGTGATGCATTTATGGCAGGAATTTTATGGTGTGTTCACGAAAAAGGATTACCTGAAAGTGAGGAGTCACAGAAGCAGTACACAATCTTTGCTAACGCGTTAGGTGGAACAGTTTCGGCAAGGTACGGAGGAATAATTTCGCTTAAAGCAAAAGATGTATCTAGTATAAAAGCAGGTAGCTGATAGCTACCTGCTTTTGAACGTTTATTATTTAAAAAATGACAGTATAATCATAAGGGCAAAAATAATCGTAAGATGGTTCAATGAGAACACAAACATTAAAGTAGCCCATTTTGTATCTTCTAATTTTTTAAATCCAACAATCCCAAGAAGCATCCACACTAGTGTTAAACCGAACATTGTAAATGCGATAATTTTACTAAACGACAAAAATAAGAAAGATGCCGCTAGCAAAATAACTAGGTATACAAGCGTTTGGACTTTGGAACGACGGATACCTTTTACTACAGGAAGCATTGGGACACCTGCGGCTTTATATTCCTCAAGTCTTCTAATCGCAATAGCGTAGAAGTGAGGAGGCTGCCATAAAAACATAAATACAAACAATCCAATTGCTACCGGATGAAATAAGTCTGGTGAAATAGCGGCCCAGCCAATGATTGGAGGCATAGCTCCAGAAATACTTCCGACTTCGGTATTATAAATGGTTGTACGCTTTGTAAGCATAGTATAAGGCACTACATAAAAGAAAAATCCTAAAATACCCATAATGGCGGCCATGTTAGAAACTAAAAATAAAATACCTACACCAATAACAAATAAAGCCAGTCCTAACCATAGAGCAAATTTTGGGTTGACCGCTCCTGTTACCGTCGGTCTGTCTTTCGTACGTTTCATGATCGCATCAATATCACGGTCATAGAAGTTATTAACTGCCCCAGCTCCTCCTACGACAAAGGATGTCCCAATTAAAGCCAAAATAATGATAGGAATTTGTGTCACAAAGCTTAAGTCATTAACAGCAATTGCGAGACAAAGCCCAGCAACCATTCCTAGTGAGTTCGATTTAATAATCCCAGTTTTTATAATAGCACTGATTACTTCCCGGGAAAAATACTGATTGATAGGAAGTGATTCCTTTGTGATAACTTCGGTATTTTTCACAGCAATTCTCCTTTTTGAGCTTATTCTTGCATGAATAAACCTAATCTTTATTAATCAACTAAACTATTTTAACAAAAAAAAATCGTAATTACATCAAGGTTGCTCGTAAAATTTGTTAACATTCCTTGAACTTTTTAAAAAAACAAAGAAAAATGTCGGATTACCAATTAAAAATAAGTACATCCTTTATTATAAGATAAAAATGGAATGCTTAAAAATGAAAATTTTGACTATCTGGTGAACTTTTAACGAGCAAGAAACTCGAACTTAATCGTACCATATTTATTGGTAATTGCAATCACATAGTATGTGATGAAAGAAAAGATGTGGTACATTAAAGAAAGAACTAATAAGTTTGTTTACTATGTCTTATTCACAAGGAGGATATATGATGCCAGATAAATATGCTAGCTTCTCTGAACTTGCCTCTTATGAAGTATACAACCAGGACTATAAAATTCAATTTGAAATCAGACCTTCTAACATTATTATGCTCGCGATACACGGCGGAGGTATCGAAACTGGAACATCCGAACTTGCTGTTGGGCTAGCAGGAAACGAATACTCGTACTATATATTTGAAGGGTTAAAGAAAGCAGGGAATGCCGATCTTCATATCACATCCACTCATTTTGATGAACCTCATGCGCTAACTATTATATCGAAAGAAGACTATGCAGTATCTTTTCATGGATACAATGATAAAAGTGAAAAACACACTAAAATCGGCGGTGCTGACAAAGCGTTAAGGTCTAAGGTACATGAAGCGCTTGTTTCCAAAGGTTTTAGTGCAGAAATTTTATCAGATCAAGAACCTTTTTCCGGTACAAGCCCTAGAAATATAACCAATAAAACAGCTAGGCGGATGGGTGTGCAAATTGAGATAAGTAAAGCGCAAAGAGAAGCTTTTTTTGCAACTAATACGAGAAATGAACGTAAAAATTCGAAAACCCAGGAATTTTTTGAGTATATATCAGCTATTAGAAGTGCATTTCCTCTTAGATAAATCAGATACGTTTAGTATTTATTAAACAGGTTAGATTTATTACGGACATGTTTGTGGTATACATATAGTAACTACATATACTGGAGGAGATAATCATGAAAACATTTGACCAAGAGGATACATTAGAACTTCTTAAAGCCTCTTATCGATATTTAAAAAGCGTAGACGTACGGGGAATCAGCACATTAGATGATCAAAAACGAGCGGAAGCTGTGCAGTTAATCGAAGAGATTGGTCTTAAAATATCAGAAATGCGTGTGAAAGTAGAGTGAGAAAAAAGAGAAGGACATCTGTCCTTCTCTTTTTCAACAACTATAAACAGGAGATTGGCCATGAATGAGCAATATTATGACGCTTTATTAAATATAAAAACAACGGGAGAACAAAAGGGATTTAATAATTCATTTCATTACCATCGTTATGAACCCACGCCTTATAGTGCATTAGAAACACTTTTCACTCAGTATGAGCTAACAAGCAGCGATAGAATTGTCGACTTCGGGTGTGGAAAAGGAAGGCTAAATTTTTACGTGAACTACCTGTGCAATGCTACTGCTGTAGGGGTAGAAATGAACGAGCACTTTTATGAGCAGGCCATAGATAATCAGAGGCGCTATTTGAAAAAAGCCAAGGGCCGCAAAAATCATATTCATTTTCAGTGTTGTTTAGCTCAGGAATATAAGGTTCACCCACTAGACAACTGCTTTTATTTTTTTAATCCTTTTTCAGTTCAAATCTTTATCCAAGTAGTGAACAATATTTTGCTTTCGTGGGAAGAGAATAAGCGTGAGATTGATTTGATTTTATATTATAGTTCGGAGGATTATCTTCATCATCTCGAAAAACACCCTTCTTTCATTTTAAAAGAAGAAGTAATGCTGCCAGAGTTGGATCGTAAAAACCCATATGAACGGTTTTTGATTTATAAAGTAGCTTATTAAGATGACTTATTTACTGTTTGATAAAGCTGTATCGTGCCGGTTCTATTTAACAAATCAGCAGGAGGTGGAAAAATACCTGCTGATTTTATTTATAACTTTTTAGAAATTAAAGCATAACACTTTATTATGTAAGCGCTTTCTGTTATAATGAAATTAGGTTGGATAGCATGCGTGGCTATCGGTGTACTCAGCGCAGGCGGGGCTAGTACAGAAAGAGAAGGCTACATACAAGTTAATAAACATTTAGTGGATAGAAATAAGAACTCTCAAAAACAAATTTATTAATTTGTATGCTAAATCGTAAATTAACAAAAACGGCACTTATGATAAGGTTTTAGAGAAAAGAACCCAGCATATACTGTATAAGCAATTTTTTTACTCTAAAAAAGGGTAAAGAAATTGCTTATTTATTTTTAAATAAGTGCACAGCTGTTCAGATTTGTTTTGAGATATCTAGCGTTAGTGTATAATAGTAACAAGTATGAAAAGTTGACATTGTTAATTGATTAAAGGGGATTTAAAAATGAGTGAACTAAAAATAGATGATGTAGCGAAGCAAAGCGGTTTAACAAAACGTACAATTCGTTATTATGAACAAATTGGACTGATGCCAGCACCTCCAAGAAGTGAAGGTGGATTTCGTCTGTACACCGAAGAACATGTAGAATTTTTAAAGAAAATTACGAATGCCAAAGAAGTCATGGGCTTTTCACTTCAAGAATTACAGGAATTTCTTGCTTTAAGTGATACTCTTGAAATACAAAAGATGGATTATAGGCAAGTGAAAGGAACAAGTCAACAAAAAGAAAAGTTAGAGCAAGTGTTACATACGGTAGAAGAGCAGCTCAAGCTGATTGAACAGAAAAAGAAAAATATCTTAAAAGTAGAGTCTGACCTTCTGTCACTGAGAGATCGTGCTAAGACTGCAATTGTAAAATTTGAGCAGGAAGAATCATAAAAAGCAGGCGCATTCACCAGAAGAGTGCGTCTGCTTTTACGGTTTTTATAGGGCATTCATTTATGATTGTGAAGTGTTTTCTTCTAGCTGTACTCCTAAAAGAAGTAGAATAGCCTGTATCCCATCGGCTTTTCCACTGTGAAAGTTTCTTGTTTCAGCATCCAAAGCTTCATTTACAGATTCCATCATATTTGATTCGTACAAGTCTAAAATCAATTGTTTTCCTTCGGGACTCAAATGCAGCTGCCCGCGTTCCTTCATTTTAAACTTCAACTTCTTCAACTCCCTTTCCCATAATACTATTAGTATACAAAATTAATAACATTTACGTAAACGTTAATTTTTGTATGTGGACAGAAGAACGTATTGAGTATAGGTACTAAGTGAGGTGAGAGATACTGATTATCCTTTGCTTGTTTTAATGTTTGTCAGCTTATAGCTGCAAGCTGAGCATGTATAGATAACGTTTTGATTGGACTGAGCAGTTAAAACGGTAGCAAGCTCTTTTTGAGAATGACAGTTAGGACAAATAACAACAGGGGATTTCATGTGATTTTCTCCTTTTCTTTTTCATAGTCAAATTTTATTTTATGTAAAGTTTAATCAAATATCCTTTGTGCTATCAAAAACGACGGAAGACATGTAAAAAAGCATTCTCGCTCAAAAGAAACGGGAATGCTTAAGGTGAGTTTAAAATCCGTCCTGGCTTGCTGTAAATGGAATGTTAAGTCTTCTTTCTACATTGCGTAAGCGCTGATTTAATCTGTTTATACGGTCAGTATGTCGCTCCACAACTCGATTTAAACGAGTAATTTCTCTGACTTGCTCCTCATTTTGTCTCTCAAGGGCACGAATTCTTCGTTCAAATCCTCCAAGATTTTGAAGCTGCTGTCTTTCATCGTATTCTTCATGCTGTGGTACGTAAGGGGGATAATATTGTTGAACTGAGTAATCAACTTGCTGAGGAATGTATCCAGGGTTGAAATAATAAGGGTTCATTAGGGCATCGCTCCTTTTAAATAGTAATTTCAAATCAAACACGATATAACGTATGCGAAGATAAGAAAAATGCTATAGGCACATACCTAAAGACATTCTGTATTTAAAAAAGGAAAGTATTTTTAAAAGCGAAAAGGAGATAGCCGGTCCTTTCTTGAATATGCAAAATAGAAAAGCTTCTTTTTTAGACACTTTATTTAAGAAAGAGGGAAAGCGACCGATGGCTCAAGGGAAACAAAAACCAGCACCTAAAATAGAAGAATCAAAAGCTCCGCCTGCAAAGAAACAAAAGTCGAAGAGCCGGAGCACCAAAAAAGCGCAGCCTCCTACATCACCCTGGGTAAAAGCTGCTTCAGTTTTATCTAACATTGATTTCATTCGTTTGTTTCGAGTGCTGTTTCTTGCTTTAGTGGTTGCTTTTATTGTGTATCAATATATTTTACTCACAAAGGGAATCTTCATCAAAACATATGCGGTCCTTTGGCATCATCACAAAATGCTCTTGTTGGCCGGAGCTGCATTTATTACCTATACTTCTTTCGTTTTTTACCTTGGCTACCGCACCGCTAAAAAACGGTAGAACTGCTCTAGGGGGCGAATAGCATCTATTCTTTAAGCAAACCTTATATGTATATCAGCATAGAGGGGGAAGAAACGTGGACAAGCAGCGAGCAAAACAAATTGCTGATTCACCCGTTATGGCTAACGTTACGTATAACGATACGGCCGTTTATATTCAACATGTAAGCGAAGAAAATGACACGGTAAGAATTTATCCGCTAGGTCAGCCGGAGAATGAACAAAATGTTTCCGTGAGCCAATTAGTAGAGAATTAAGGTGGATAAATAGAGCTACTTTTTCAGTTAAATAAAAGCCAGAGAGCTGCATTGTGCTCTCTGGCTTTTATTATTCTTCCCATTTCTTACTGCTGATTTTCTCAATAATCCCGTGCAAATCACCCGGCTTATGAAACTCAATCGGAGAAGCGCCTTTTTCAAACAGAATCGATTCCGCTTCAATTAAAGCCAAGTAGCGTCCGTTCACTTTCGCTAAGTGAATATTTTCCCCGAAATCAGCTAACAGTCCTTTAATCTCTGTTTCGCCAAGCTTCATTTTAAGCTCGGCATCAGGCGTATGCTCGACGATATGAGCAGCAGCTTCCATGACTTGATGCGTATCTAAACGTTCTTGAAGCTCACGCTTTTCACTTGTTGCCCATAGTTCCATATCTGACTCAAACTGTTCGAGTTCTACGCTTTCCGCTTCAAACGTTTCGCTGACATGTTCACGCACCATATCCATCACTTGTGTTTTCATGATTTCAGGCATCGGCTCGTTATAGTCAATGAATTTTAAGAAGTCTTCAAAGTAACGGGCGTGTGACGCTTGGTGGATGACGAGTTCACTTTCTTCGACCATGCCTTCTTCAGGCATGTATGGGTATTGAATAGATTTCATGTTTTTAGTAGTAATCGCCATCTCTACGTGGCGAATAAGAGTTGATTCATCTGAAATTGAAGCCACTTTTGGTTCAAAGTCACATTTTAAAATAAACACAAAAGCATGATCAAAATATTTTCTTGGAACAGCAGATACAACTAAAAATGCTCCTCCTCGAACGGCTACAGTATCAAGGTACGCATTGATAAACTGCTCGCTGTTTTCTTCAAATTCTTCTTTGGTTGTGGCAAAACGAGTGCGGTGAAATAAATTATAATTAGGGTTTGAGTCGAGAGCGTGTCCTGGTTCAACTATAAAATACCCGAGCTTTGTAGGCACTTGTTCTGCTTTGGGGTGTCGTTCTACTTTGCGTTTTACAATTTTTTTAAATTCACCGTCTAAAAAATCTTTAATGGAACTTTCTTCATATTCTTCCGTATCAAGCGTTTGAAAATGCTTATATTGTTTAGAGGCTTGTTCTTCTTTTCCTTCTACTTGTATTACGTAAAATGATAAAAAATTAATTTTAAAATCCATAGCAGTCACCTTGTTTCTTTTTAGTCAGTTACTTCAGTATAAGAAAGAGTCCGGTAAGCGTCAATGCCTGTTAGCTTTAGGGGAAGAAGATCTATTTAAACAATTGATCAGCTGAGAAATAGTGTGTAAAGCAAAGAATAAGAGAGGCAGGGGGCCTCTCTTATTTATACTGCTCCAACCGTTCAAAAAAGGTTTTGACAAACTTATAAAAAATTTTATCAGAAGGTGCTAAATCACGATTTCTAGGAATAATCATCCCGACTGTACGCTGAAGCTGCGGCGTATGAATAGGAAGTTTAGTCGTAAAACGAGGAGTCGTTTCAGACACTGTGCTTTCAGGAAGAAGCGTGACGCCGATTCCTGCGGATACAAGACCTTTAATCGCATCTAAATCTTCTCCTTCAGATGAAATATTGGGCATGAATCCTGCTTGTTTGCAAGCGTCAAAGGCCATTTTATGTAAAATGAATCCCTTTGGAAATAGCACAAAATCTTCATTTCTTAAATCCCGCAGCCGGATGTTATCCCGTTCAGCGAGCGGATGATGAGAAGGAACAAGGGCTAAAAGATTTTCTGTGAATAAAATATGCCCTTCTATACTCTGGTCCTCTACAGGTACAGGGCCTAAAAAAGCGATATTAATATCTCTTTTTTTTACCGATTCAATTAAAAATTTGTACGAACCTTGTCTAAGATGAAAAGCAACATTTGGGTGTTCTTCTTTAAAGGCTGATATAATAGTAGGAAGAAGGTGACTGGCAAGGCTTGTTGGAAATCCGATTTTAATCGTTCCTCTTTCGGGATCCAGGTATTCATCAATTTGTTCTTTCGCATAGTCAATAGCTTTCATAGCCGTCTCCGTATGCTCAAGAAAGACTTTTCCTATTGCTGTTAACTTGACATTTCTTCCTTCGCGTTTGAATAAACTAACACCTAGCTCAGACTCCAGGTTCGCGATTTGACGGCTGATCGCTGATTGAGCCACATGCAGATATTCTGCCGCCTCAGATACGTGTTCTCTTTTTGCAACTTCCATAAAATAGCGTAATTGACGCAGTTCCATAGGCATCCTCCATCTATATATATCAAAATTAGATTAGTTTCATCTAAATTATATATTGTTTATATTGATTTGAAAACTTACAATGTAAACAGGTGATCTTAAAAAGATAAAGAAAACGAACGGGGGAGAAGAAGATGACATACAATCAAATGCCAAAAGCTCAAGGTCTCTACCGTCCTGAATTTGAGCACGATGCATGTGGAATCGGACTATACGCTCAATTGAAAGGCGTAGCGTCACATGATATCGTTAAAAAAGGACTAAATATGCTTTGCCAGCTTGACCATCGAGGCGGACAGGGAAGCGATCCGCTAACAGGAGATGGAGCTGGATTAATGGTACAAATTCCACACGCGTTCTTTAAAAAGACATGCGTTGAATTGAACTTGCCAGAAAAAGGTCGTTATGGAGTTGGAATGATCTTTTTCTCAAATAACGAAGACGAGCGTCGAGAAATCGAAGCTTATATTAATAAATTAATTGAAGAAGAGGGACAAACGTTACTGGGTTGGAGAACTGTACCTGTAAATGTCGGAAAAATCGGAAAAGTTGCAAAAGAAAGCTGTCCGTACGTACGACAAGTATTTATTGGGGCAAATGACAGTATTCAAGATGACTTAGCGTTTGAACGCAAGCTATATGTTATTCGTAAGCAAGCGGAAAATTGGGCGCAGGCGCGTCAAAACCGTTTTTATTTTACGAGTCTTTCAAGTAGAACAATTGTGTACAAAGGGTTATTAACGCCTGAGCAAGTTGATGCTTTTTATCTTGACCTACAAGATGAAGACTTTACTTCAGCGTTTGCTTTAGTGCATTCTCGCTTTAGCACAAACACGTTCCCAAGCTGGGAAAGAGCACATCCAAACCGTTATTTAATTCATAACGGTGAAATCAATACGCTTCGCGGTAATCAAAACTGGATGAGAGCACGTGAACAGCAGTTTGTTTCGGACGCATTTGGTAAGGATTTGCCGAAGGTTCTTCCAATTTTAGATGCTGAAGGAAGCGACTCATCCATGTTAGATAATGCGCTAGAGTTCTTTGTATTGGCCGGCCGCAAGCCAGCGCATGCAGCGATGATGCTTATTCCAGAGCCTTGGTCTGAGAATCCGCACATGTCAAAAGAAAAACGTGCTTTCTATGAGTATCATAGCGCATTAATGGAGCCATGGGATGGTCCGACTGCTATTTCGTTTACGGATGGAAAGCAAATCGGTGCTATTTTAGACCGTAACGGTTTACGTCCAGCTCGCTATTATGTTACAAAAGATGATTACATCATACTTTCATCAGAAGTAGGCGTCATTGATGTTGAAGATGAAAATGTATTATATAAAGATCGTTTAAGCCCAGGTAAAATGCTTCTAATCGATTTAGAGGAGGGCCGAATTATTTCAGACGAAGAAATTAAATCTGAAATGGCACAGGCTGAGCCTTATCAAGAGTGGTTAGATGAACAGCTGGTAACATTGCCAGAAGTGCAGGGTGAAAAATCTGAATACTTCGATGATTTGGTCATTCGCCAGAAGTCATTTGGCTACACGTATGAAGATATTCATAAATATTTAGTTCCAGTTATTACAGAAGGAAAAGATCCGCTTGGTTCAATGGGGAACGATACTCCATTAGCCGTGTTGTCTGATCGTCCTCAATCGCTGTTCAATTACTTTAAGCAGCTATTTGCTCAAGTAACGAATCCACCGATTGATGCTATTCGTGAACAGTTGGTTACATCGACAATGACATTGCTTGGTGCAGAAGGGAATTTACTGCATCCAACCAAAGAAAACATTCATCGAATTCAGCTTGAGACGCCGGTTTTAACAAACGATCAAACTGATCAGCTGAAGTCTGCCATTCATCCGGATTTCAAAAGTGCCGTTATATCTGCTGTATTTATAAATGATTTAAAAGCAGATCTTGATCGCGTATTTGCTGAAGCTGAAGCGGCAATTAACGCAGGTGCTAGCATTCTTGTTCTGACAGACCGTGAAGCGGGAGCTCAATCCGTAGCTATTCCAGCTTTATTAGCGGTCAGCGGGCTGCACCAGCACCTAGTGCGAAAAGGAAACCGTACAAAGGCGAGCATTGTAGTGGAAACGGGAGAAGCGCGTGAAGTGCACCATTTTGCAGCGCTGATTGGTTACGGCGCAGACGCAATTAATCCATATCTTACTTTTGCAACATATCAAAATGAAATTAACGCAGGTACGTTGAACGTATCGTATGATTATGCTGTTGAGAAATATGTAAAAGCCGTTACTGAAGGTGTCGTAAAAGTAATGTCTAAAATGGGTATTTCAACGGTGCAAAGTTATCGGGGTGCACAAATTTTTGAAGCAGTTGGAATCAGTGCAGAGGTTATCGAGCAATATTTTACAGGTACTGCCTCGCAGCTTGGCGGTATCGGTTTAGATGTTATTGCAAAAGAAGCAAAAACGCGTCATGACAATGCTTATGTTGAAACAATTGAGCAAACATTAGAATCAGGAAGTGACTTCCAGTGGAGACACACGGGCGAGCATCATGCGTTTAATCCAAAAACAATTCACACGCTGCAGTGGGCTTGCCGTAAGGGAGATTACAGCTTATTTAAAAAATTCTCTGAATCGGCTAATGAAGAACGCATCGGTTTCTTGCGCAACCTGTTCTCGTTTAATGAATCGCGTTCATCTATCTCCATTGATGAAGTGGAATCCGTGGATTCGATTGTAAAACGTTTTAAATCAGGTGCTATGTCGTTTGGATCTTTAAGTCAAGAAGCTCATGAAACATTAGCGATTGCGATGAACCGTTTAGGGGCACGCAGCAACAGTGGAGAAGGTGGCGAGCATCCTAGCCGCTACACTCTGGATGAGAATGGAGATAATCGCCGCAGTGCGATTAAACAAATCGCTTCTGGGCGTTTTGGGGTGAAAAGTCACTACCTTGTGAATGCGGATGAGCTTCAAATTAAAATGGCACAAGGTGCAAAACCTGGAGAAGGCGGTCAGCTTCCAGGAAACAAAGTATATCCATGGGTGGCAGATGTGCGTGGATCAACGCCAGGAGTAGGCTTAATTTCACCTCCTCCACACCACGATATTTATTCGATTGAAGATTTAGCGCAGCTTATTCATGACTTAAAAAATATAAACCGTGATGCACGAATCAGCGTCAAGCTCGTTTCAAAAGCAGGTGTAGGAACGATTGCTGCCGGAGTAGCAAAAGGAGTAGCGGATGTTATTGTCATTAGCGGTTACGACGGAGGTACGGGAGCATCTCCAAAAACAAGTATTAAACATACTGGACTACCGTGGGAACTTGGCTTAGCAGAAGCTCATCAAACGCTTATGTTAAACGGTCTTCGTGAAAAAGTAGTGCTTGAAACAGACGGGAAATTAATGACGGGTAAAGATGTAGTCATGGCAGCACTTCTAGGAGCAGAAGAGTTTGGTTTTGCTACGGCGCCTTTAATTGTTTTAGGCTGTATCATGATGCGTGCGTGTCACTTAGATACATGCCCAGTTGGAGTGGCAACGCAAAATCCAGAGCTTCGTAAAAAGTTCCTGGGAGAAGCGGACCACATCGTTAACTATATGAAATTTGTTGCACAAGAAGTGCGCGAAATTATGGCTGAACTTGGATTTAAAACAGTGGATGAAATGGTTGGACGTACAGACGTATTAAGCGTTAGCGAACGTGCAAAAAATCACTGGAAGGCTCAGCACTTAGACTTAACAACTCTTTTATATCAAGCTGAAGGTGTACGTACCTTTAAAACACCTCAAAATCATAAAATTGACGAATCTCTTGATATGCAAAAGATTTTGCCTGCGGTACAGCAAGCAATCGAGCATAAGTATCAAGTCGAGTTAGAACTTCCAATTTCTAATATTAACCGTGTAGCTGGAACAATTGTGGGAAGTGAAGTTACAAAACGTTACGGTGAGAAAGGTCTGCCAGAAGATACGATTACTCTTCGATTCACTGGCTCTGCAGGACAAAGTTTTGGTGCGTTTGTTCCAAAAGGAATGTCTATGTATCTAACTGGAGATGCAAATGATTATATCGGAAAAGGTTTATCAGGAGGTAAAATCATTGTTGCTCCACCTAAGGAAACAACAGCTGTGTCAGGTGAGAATGTTATCGTTGGGAACGTTGCATTTTACGGTGCAACAAGCGGTGAAGCCTATGTTAGCGGGCTAGCAGGGGAACGTTTTGCAGTTCGTAACAGCGGTGTGAACGTAGTGGTTGAAGGAATTGGCGATCATGGCTGTGAATATATGACTGGCGGACGTGTTGTCGTATTAGGCGATGTAGGTAAAAACTTTGGTGCAGGAATGTCAGGCGGTATTGCTTACGTATTTGCTGATGATCAAGAAGCATTCAAAAACCTTTGTAATAAAGACATGATTGGGTTTGAGAGCTTAAAAGGCGAAGAAGCAGAAGAAGTAAAAGAGATGGTTTCAAATCATCTGAAATATACGAACAGTCATAAAGCAGCATTTGTCTTGGAAAATTGGGAACAATCACTTTCAAAATTTGTAAAAGTGATTCCGAATGATTATAAACGCATGATGAATCGCATTGAAGAGCAAAAAGCAGCTGGACTAACGGAAGAAGAAGCAGCTATGAGTGCGTTTGAGGAAAATGCAAAACAAGAAAAGAAAACATCGGCAAAACAACAAGAAGCGGTAGCTCAGTAAGAAAGGGGAGAGTACGATGGGAAAACCAACAGGATTTATGGAAATCAAACGTGAAAAAGGGAAGGAACGTGACCCGTTAAAACGTTTAGGTGATTGGAAAGAGTATGCTGCTCCTTTATCTGATGAAGCGCTAAGCCGTCAAGGGGCACGATGTATGGATTGTGGCACACCTTTTTGCCACATGGGAATGGATATTAATGCTTTTACTTCTGGATGTCCAATCTATAACTTAATTCCAGAGTGGAATGATTTAGTTTATAAAGGACGCTGGAAAGAAGCTTTAGAGCGTTTAATGAAAACGAACAACTTCCCGGAGTTTACAGGACGAGTTTGTCCTGCTCCGTGTGAAGGTTCCTGTACGCTTGCTATTTCAGATCCAGCGGTTTCGATTAAAAATATCGAACGCGCTATTATTGATAAAGGCTTTGAGAATGGGTGGATTACTCCGCGTATTCCGGAGAAGAGAACAGGCAAAAAAGTTGCTGTTATTGGCTCTGGGCCAGCAGGCTTAGCAAGCGCAGATCAGCTGAACCAAGCGGGTCATTCAGTAACGGTATATGAAAGAGCAGATCGTGCTGGCGGTTTATTAACATATGGAATCCCGAATATGAAGCTAGATAAAGAAGTAGTGGAAAGACGTGTTCGCTTATTGACGCAAGAAGGTATTGATTTTGTAACGAATACGGAAGTTGGAAAAGACATTACTGCTGAAGAGTTAAAAGAACAATATGATGCTGTAATTTTGTGTACAGGAGCTCAGAAGCAAAGAGATCTAGTATTAGAAGGTCGTGAAGCAAAAGGAGTTCACTTTGCAATGGACTACTTAACAACTTCAACAAAAAGCCTTTTAGACTCTAACTTCAAAGATGGTCAATTTATTGATGCTGAAGGAAAAGACGTTATTGTTATTGGAGGCGGAGACACGGGAGCTGACTGTGTAGCTACTGCTCTTCGTCAAAAATGCCGCAGCGTTGTTCAGTTTGGTAAACATCCTCAGCTTCCTGCTGAGCGTACAGCAGATAATATGTGGCCTGAATATCCACATGTATTTAATCTTGAATATGCTTATGAAGAAGCACAGGCAAAATTTGGGGACGATCCACGTGAATATTCAATTCAAACGAAAAAAATCGTGGCAGATGAGCAAGGCAATCTAAAGGAACTTCATACGGTTCAAATGGAAAAAGTTAAAGGTGAAAATGGACAGTACATCTTTACCGAAATTCCAGGAACAGAAAAAGTATGGCCAGCTCAGCTTGTCTTTATTGCGATTGGGTTTGAAGGTCCAGAGCATCCGGTTCTATCAGCGTTTGGTGTTGAAACGAAAAATCGTCGCGTAGATGCAGCGTATGGAAATTACAAAACAAATGTTGAAGGTGTTTTTGCTGCTGGTGATGCTCGTCGTGGGCAAAGTTTAATCGTATGGGCTATTCATGAAGGTCGTGAAGTAGCTAAACAAGTTGATAGCCATCTAATGGGAGCAACTGTATTACCATAACAAAAAACCGTCACAATTGTGGCGGTTTTTTGTTTATCTAGGATTTGGCACTTCATTTCCTCTACGTAAATTTTCAAATGAAACGGTTAAAATCGTATTGGTAATTCGAACTTGTGAAGCGGGGGAAACGCTGTATAAGTTAAAAAGTTCAAATATCCAGGGGTCACGTTTTTTCAGCTGTCGCGCGGCTTTTTCGACGCGTTCGTTAATAGATCCGCTGTAATTGTTATAGTTATCATCAACAAATCTTACAATGGAACGAAATAAGTATTCTGTTAGTTTGCTATCCATCCCGCCTCGTTGAGCATCTCTGTAGATGGACTGATACTGGCGTTTTAAAATTTTCATCACTCTGTCTACATCGCGTGTAGATCTAACTTCCTCTTCTTCATGCAGGATATAAGAAAATAAGTCTTCATTGTATCTATAAGGTTCTAAATAATTTTCATTCGTAGTAGGAACCACTGGATGGTAATAACGCGGCATATAGGGGTAAACCCATTGACTGTACATGAAACATTCACACCTTCCTCGTTCATTTCCCATTAGTTTATGCACTAGCGTGCTAGCTGCTGCATGTTTGTTTTAAATAAAATTTAGGAGTTTGATAATAGGACCATCCCCTAAATTCTTGATAAGTCGATATAGAATAAATGTAAATCGGTGTATTTAGCAAGTCGGGATAATGTTGAAAAAACGCTTGGTCTCCGTAAAACATTGCTTCTAAAGCAAGAGGGAGTTCACGACGGAAAATCTGATAACGAAGCTGCGCTTGCTCGCGACTGAACTCACCTCCGCTAACAAAAACTTCGCCTTGAATAACTGCTTGTCGGTCTGTTACGTGAAGAGCAGCCAGTACTTCATCACGCATATTTTTATCTATCGCCTTGTTGTTATATGAGCATCCGATGCTTAAAAAAAGCTGACCGGTTGTATCAGAATGAGTAAGAGTATATTTTCTTCCGGAAACCGGATAGGAGGAAGTAGCAGGGGGAATAAGAGTCGTAGAAAGTTTTGAAGAATTAAACGAACTCATAGTCATTGACACTCCTTTTTTTGAATAAATTTCAATATTATACGGCGCTATGGGCTCAGTTGTGATAAATGTCTACTTTCTTTCTGTAAGAAAGGCGTTTTGATGTACTTTTTGAGAAATGGATGGTAATATTTAACTAAAATGATGCGTGTACAGTCCCCAAGAGTGTCTTCAAAAGCAAATGTGAATGGAGGTTATCACTTGAATATCACAACGTTTGACGGTAAGTATGGAAACTGGCTAACGACTAAAAACCCTCTTCAATTTCAAGCAGCGACTGCCTATGGGAACATTGGGCTGGCTCCTATCTATTGGGGAACAAAAGAAGAAAAAAATGGATGGTATTACATGTATCAGCCTGAAGAAATAACGGGCGTTCAAGTAGAAGGTGAAGTTGACGGTGGTAAATTTCTCATTCGAATTCCTGATGATTGGAATGGAAAGTTAGTTATGTCGGGAGTCCCAGCTACCCGAGATGAGAAATCAACGGATTTACTATTCAGCGACTATGTGTTGGCAAAAGGGTTTGCGTTTGCTGCTTCTGATAAAGGAACTCAGGGAGAAGAAGTGCGAGATGATCCATTTGCTAAAGCAAAGAACGCTCTAGTCAAAGAAGAAGACTCCATTAGAAAATGGCATATTCAATACCGAGAAGTGACAAAAATAGCTCAGAGATTTTTGTTTGAAAATTATCGTCACAAACTTCAAAAAGAAGTGACAGAATATTTTGATATAAAAACGTATGCGTTAGGTATTTCTAACGGGGGTTATGTTGTTCGTTATGCTTTAGAAAACGATGGAAAAAATGGAGAGCCTCAGCTTTTTAATGGGGGTGTTGAATGGGAAGGGGTTATGTGGCGAGCTGATCACGATAACTTGATTACTTCCTTAACACCTGTTGTAAATCATGCCGAAGAAGCACTGTACACGGTAGGTGAATCGCAAAAAGAAGCTTTGCACCGTTTGTATCAGGCAGGGTTGCCAAAAGGATCTGAGTTTTTATGGCCATATCATGACCAGTATTATTGGTTTTTAACGCTTAATATATATAGAGATGAGTTTGACAGTCAAGCACCTGGAAGAATTCCATGGCAAAAATACTTGACGCTTTTTGAAAACGGAGTTAGAGATCGTTCGTTAGATTCTATTTTTGAAAAGTATGATTATCAAGAAAGACCCCAAGATGTAAAGCAAAGAGTTCGTGAAATTGAAAATACAGGTGATATTTCCGTTCCGTTGATAAGCATTACAGGGTCGTTAGATGCTCTTATTTTTCCGGATATTCATGCTTATCCTTATGAACAACTGGTAAAAGATTCTGGTAAGCAGCACCTTCATCGTCACTATGTAATTGAAAATGGAAACCACATTGATAGCTTAGTATGGAATCATCAAATTGACCCAGATCGAAAGCTTCAGCCTCTCCTGCCTTATGTGTATCAAGGATTTGAATTGCTATGTGATTGGGTGGAGAATTTTGAAGAACCTCCGAAAAATAAGAAAATAAGTGCGCCTCTCAAGGAAATGCATGTAAAGGATCTAAAAACAGGGGAAGACGTGCTGCCGTTGACTACAAAGAAAAGCATATCAACAGAAAAATAAATCGTCGAAAACCGTGCCGAAGGTGCGGTTTTTAATTTGGAAAAGCAACGTTTGAATAAAAACAGCTTTGGTGAATACAAAATATTATAGTGCGATAAGAACGGAATATACGTTATTTGTTATTTATTTTCATCTATTTAAAATAAAAATAATAAAAACATTGAACAAAACCGAACTTTTGTGTTAGATTAATAACTATAATTCGTACATTTATTAAATGGCTACAGTTGAAAGGAGCAAAAAACATCATGACAGCGAAAGTAATTAAAGGAAAAGAAGTAGCGCAAGAACTGCGCGCCGCATTAAAAGAAGAGGTAGCTCAATTAAAAACAAAAGGTATCGTTCCTGGTTTAACCGTGATTTTAGTAGGTGAAAATCCTGCGTCCCAATCATATGTAAAAGCAAAAGCAAAGGCTTGTGAAGAAATCGGTGTTGCATCTGAAATTATCAAACGTGACGTAACGATTACGGAAGAAGAGCTTTTAAACGAAATCCATCACTTGAATGGAAATCCATCTGTTCATGGTATTCTTATTCAACTTCCATTACCAAAACATATTGATGAAAAGGCAGTATTAAATGCTGTATCTCCTAAAAAAGATGTAGATGGCTTCCACCCAGTAAGCGTAGGGAATATGGTTATTGGCGATGAGTGCTATTTACCATGTACACCACACGGTATCGTTGAGTTAATTAAACGTTCAGGTGAAGAAATTTCAGGTAAACATGCGGTAGTAATTGGACGAAGCAATATTGTTGGTAAACCAGTATCCATGCTGTTACTTCAAGAAAGTGCAACGGTAACAATTGCTCACTCTCGCACAAAAGATTTATCTGCTTTAACAAAACAAGCTGATATTCTTGTGTCAGCTGTAGGACAACCTAGACTTATCAAAGCAGATGATATTAAGCCGGGTGCCATTGTAATTGATGTAGGTAACACAATGGAAAATGGTAAACTCGTTGGTGATGTTGATTACGAAGCGGCTTTAGAAGTTGCAGGTTATATCACACCAGTACCAGGCGGAGTTGGTCCGATGACCATCACAATGTTATTAAAAAATACGGTAGACGCTGCTAAAACAATTAATAACGTAAAATAATAAAAAGTTAAAAATCCTGTGCGTATATGCACGGGATTTTTTTGCTTCAGTAATGGAATGAACGCTACAAGAATAGAATGTAACAACCTGTATAGAAAGAGGAGGAAGCGATGGTTACGTTACCTGCAACGGTATATTCTCAACAAATGGTGAAGAAAAAGTTAAACGTTTATTATCCAGTTGTACATTTGACTAATCAAGCTGTTCAGCACAGCGTGAACAGTAAAATTTTGCAGCGCACGAATGAATTAATTCGTAAGCAGGGATATGGAGAAAATCCGAATACAGAAGAAACGGGTTATTATGAGTTAAAAACAAACGAGCGAAATGTGCTCAGCTTAACGCTTGTCAATTTTGCTTATTCTGGTGGAGCGCACGGGCTGACCGTAGTAGTTCCGTTAACCTTTAATATGCTGACTGGACAAACGTATCAACTAAAAGATTTATTTAAAAAAGAAAGTGATTACGTGAGTGTTTTGTCTAAGATAGTAGGAGAGCAAATAAAAGAGCGCGATATTATGGTTCTTGGAGAATATAAAGGCATTAAACCAGATCAAGATTTTTATATCGCTGATAAATCGCTTGTGCTATTCTATCAGCTGTATGACCTGGCTCCTTACGTATACGGAATTCCTTACTTTCCCATTTCTATCTATGCTATTCAAGATATTATTGTAGATGAAAGTCCACTTGGCCAAATGTTTGGATAAAGTTATAAAAAATTGCGGTGCGGCCGTACGTATCTTTTTAATTCGGCCGCTAACTGCTGACGAAGCGAACGAACGCTAATTGCTTCAGCAATATCTTTTGCTACAGGAAATACCCCTATATTAGTTATATGAACACGAAGATAACCCTCATACAAGCATCCTCGCTCCGCATGTTTGATTTTGGTGCGTACAACAGCTTCTATTTTATCGTTTTCATTTTGCAAAGGGTAAGAATCTGTAATATGAAAACGAAAAGAATATTCCTCCATCACCATCATCCTTTTTTCTATGATATGTACTAGCATACTATACAAATAGTGAATCAGAAAAAATAAATGTGTCAAAAAGACAAAGCGCAAAGCAATCAAAGAAGCAGTTTCTTGCATGTAATGATCCTTATTTGTGAACGATAACAGAAAAAGACAAAAAGCTGGAGTTGCGATGATAAAAATAGCATTCAAAGGATTACTTATTATTTTATCTTTATATATTCTGTACGTGGTTATAACCGCGGTGGTTCTCTTTTATGTACCTTTAAAAACTGGAGAGGAAACGACCTCAATTAAACCGGCTAGCTTTTTTGGTCACAGTGAGTCTCCGGACCGAGTGAGACTTCTTGAAGATGGTTACCAGGCAGGAAGAGTTCGTATTCAAATGATTCAAGAAGCTGAGAAATCGATTGATATTGCATATTACTCAATAGGAAAAGGAGAGTCAACTGATTTAATTATGGCCGCTCTTTTTAAAGCAGCTGATCGAGGCGTCCATACTCGCGTTCTTTTAGACGGGATAGCTAACGGCTTGCGGGGAAACCGAAGAGGCGTGCTCTACGCATTAGCATCACATCCTAATATTGAAGTGAAGTATTATGAACCGTTTCAATTGTTCAAACCTTGGGCGTGGCAAAATCGTATGCATGACAAAATAATGATTGTAGACGGACAGCTAGGCATAATAGGGGGACGGAATATAGGGGACAAGTATTTGGCTAAAAAGCCTCCTCCAGACTTCGTCTATGATCGTGATGTCTTCATTACAAACAGCAAACATAAACAAGATAGCGTCATCACTCAAATGCAAAATTATATAAATGAATTATGGGCTCATCCTTACACTAAAAAAGCCTTTTATCATCTCACACAGTACCAGGTCGATCAGGGAAAGAGGATGAAAGCTTTGCTGCTGCAGCAATATGATAAAGCTAAGCAAGTAGGAGAAACGTTTGCGACGCCTAAGATTAATTGGAATGCTTCCACTGTTCCTACAAACCGTGTTTCTTTTATTCATAATCCAATTGAACGCTTTAATAAAAGACCTTTTATGTGGAAAACGTTTATTAACTTGGCAGAAGGAGCTAACCGCTCTGTTCTTATTCAAAGTCCTTATGTGGTGCCAACCAATGCGATGAGAAAGTATATAGCAATGAAAAAGAATCCAGCTGTTCAATGGACGCTACTCACAAATTCAGTTACATCTACGCCCAATGTGTTGGCTTTTTCCGGGTATATAAGTATGCGTGATACGATTATGAAGACAGGTGTAAAGCTTTACGAATACCAAGGACCTTATTCGATCCATGCAAAGTCTGTGATTTATGATCAAAGACTCAGCGCCGTAGGCTCTTTTAATTTAGATTCTCGTTCTACATTTTTGAATAATGAATCAATGGTCATTATCGATAGTCAAGAATTTGCAAAAAAGTTGACGATGGCGATGGAAAACAAAATGGATAAAAGTATCCTTATTGCCAACCATAAGCGATGGATTAAATCTCCTGACACCCAAAAGAAAGAAGAACCTGTTATGAAGCGAACCTTCCTATACGCCCTTGCAAAAGTGACGAGGTTTTTTAAGGAATTTATTTAAACAACCGGCAGTAGAACAAAAAGCACTCAATGGATATACCATTGAGTGCTTTTTTGTTACATATCTTATAAATAAGTGAATAAACACATTTGTCACATGATGTAAATTATCCCCTTTTATTTACTGGTTAAAATTGGTAGTATAAACATAATAAACAAAAAGGAGGAAGGTACGTGGAAACTGCCGTTTTAATGAAACCAGATGCAGCTTATAAAAAGGCTTATATGAGCTTTTATAATGAATGGAAAGCAAGCGGAGAAAAAATGATTCCGTGGGTAATTGCTAAAGATCCTGCTTACTTTGAAAAAATGGTTCAAGAGTTGTTAGATGCAGAAAAAGGGATCGGATTAAAAAAAGGATATGTACCCGATTCCACCTACTGGCTAATGCATCACGAAAAAGTAATAGGCGTAGTTAATATCCGCCATGAGCTAAGTGAAATACTTCGAAACAGCGGAGGACATATAGGTTATGGTATTCGGCCAAGCGAAAGACAAAAAGGATATGCGAAGCTGCTACTGAAGTTATCTCTTCAAGAAATTAAAAAGCTGGGAGTTCAACGGGCATTAGTTGTGTGTGATGATTGGAACACCGCTTCTCGTCGAACTATTCTGGCAAACGGTGGTATACAAGACGAGGATTATATAGAAGAGGACGGAGCTGTTGTTCAACGTTTTTGGATTCATACAGATAAAATGGCATAAGAAAGAGGTGAATTTTTCAATTCTCCTCTTTTATGCTTAGTCATATTGTTTTAAAGCTAACTTCAGCCGCATATAGGTATACATGGCGTATGCCTGTCTTCCTTTTAAACTGTACGGATTTGCTTTGGAGCAAAGACAGTCAAGAAATTGCTCATCACATGAGCGGCATGATCCATAATCTTCATAGCATAAATCATGGTATTTACAGCAGCAGTCTACATCATTTACAGGACATCCAGGACCACTGCATCCGGGACCACACCATTTATAGCCGGGAAAGAGGCAGGGCGTGGCTTTCCGTTTGTTCGGAACAGACATAATCATACATCCTTTTCAATAGTCTCTTTACATTAAATGCAAAAAAGAGAAAATAGACAGGGACAAACACCTTGCAGCAGCAGCCTAATTTTTATGAATTTCTATTTAATCGATAAATGCGTCATTCATCTGCATTAGTAGTTTGCCAAACAGCTCCTTTTCTTCACTTGACCATTTTTTTAACATACTATGATAGCGTTCAAGGCGCATTTGTTTATCAGTTTGCAGCATGCGTTTTCCACGTGGTGTGATGTCAAATAGGCTGACGCGTCCATCCGAAGGATCAGAAGAGCGGGAAATAAGCTTTTTGTTTTCTAAAGCAGCAGCTTGTCTAGACAGAGTTGAAATGTCGAGTTTAAATGCTTCTGCTAGCTCTTTTACACGAGCTGGTCCAAATTCATCTAATTGCCGCAATAATAAATAAGCTGATCTTTCTAGATTTCCTATTTTATTTTCAGAATTATCAAGATAGAGGGCTCGTCTAATAAAGGTAGTAAGTTCATATTCAATCAATTCAATTGAATTTTTTTCTTGCATTATAATCTCTCCTTACAAAATCATTCATTGACAAAGAAATATATACTTGTATAATACAAATGTATATATAGTTGTATAGTACAAGTAAAAGTAGGTAAAGTAAAGGGTGTTTATATAGTTAAATGTTAGACAACATGACAAAATAAAGAGAGGAGGACAGCTGTTCTTTATCTATAGGACAGTGACCTATAATGAAAGTGATACGAATCATTTTACAAATCGCGATTCTTTATGCTTTTTCTATGATTGGTGAAGCTGTTCACCACATACTTCACCTGCCTATTCCAGGCAGTATTATAGGCTTAATTTTAATGCTCATTTGCTTAACGTGCAAAATTGTTCCCATCAAAGTGATTGAAGACGGAGCAAGCTTCTTGTTATCTTTTTTACCTTTATTATTCATACCAGCTATGGCAGGAGTGATGAATTATCCTTCGCTTCTTTCAAGCAGCGGAGCGATTTTGTTTGTAATTATTGTGCTTAGTACAATCATTACGATGGCTGCCGCGGGGGCTGCTAGCCAACTTTTAGAAAAGAAAGCGAACAAACGAAAGGAGAAACAACAGTGCAAGAATTCTTTATCGCGCTCTTTATAATCATAGCTACAGTTGCTCTGTATCTAGTCATGGCGAAAGTATACGTACGGTTCTCCTACCCAATTCTTATTCCAGTTTTAACTACAACCGTATTTGTTATTCTTCTTTTGCTTGCTTTTCATATTTCCTATGACGAGTATATGATTGGAGGCAAGTGGATTAATTCACTTCTGGGGCCAGCGGTTGTTGCATTAGCGTATCCACTGTATAAACAGCGTGAGATGCTAGTGAAATACAGCATTCCTATTATTGGAGGAGTGTTTGTAGGATTATTTGCAGGCATGATTAGCGGACTTGTGTTCGCTGAAGTATTCGGCATTGACCGAAGCCTGATTTTATCTATTGTTCCTAAGTCTATTACCACTCCCGTTGCAATTCAAATTGCCACGGGACTAGGAGGGGTTCCATCGATGACTGTGGTATTTGTTATGATTGCAGGCTTTTCGGGAGTAATTCTTGGACCTTTACTTTTAAAGTGGATTCGTATTAAAAGTTCTTTAGGAAAAGGAATTGCACTAGGCAGCGCTTCTCATGCGCTAGGAACTTCTAAAGCATTTGAATACGGTGAACTAACGGTATCGATGAGCTCAGTATCAATGACGTTAAGCGCTGTACTGGGCTCGGTTTTTGGGCCGATTGTTGTCTGGCTATTCCAAGTGTAAAGTGAGATAAGTAAATATAGAAAACAATCCTGTTTGAGTTCAAACAGGATTGTTTTCTATGTCAAATTACGAATTTTATTCGCAGCAAACTTTCAGTTGTGCGGCTCTTACTCTGGTACTATAATGAAAAGAAAGAAAATTCATAAAATAACCGCTTTTTTGTTATTTTTAGGAAGGCTAGTCAATTGTCGGATGGGTAAGTAGGCTTAGTCAAGGTTATATACGCAGTAAAAATAGCAGAAAAGAGGAGCTGAACATATTTTATGAAAGAGGAGCTCGTGTATATAGGAAAAAAGATTCTTGAACATAAATATAGCTTGTCAGAAAAATTAGCCGAACGTTTAGATTCTACACATACGCTAAGTATAGAGGAATTAAAAGAAAAGAAAATTTTGAAATGGCGAGTGTCAATTATGGAGTACTTTGGAAGAGCGCTATTTGAAGAACAAGAGGCTATACTTAAACTTGTTAAAGAATGGGCACTTGACACGGGAAAGTATGCAGTAGAAAAAAATATTCCTTTAGAAAAAGCACTCGGTATCCTCCCAATCTATCGCAGCGTTATTTGGGATGTATTTACAAGAGAACTAGAGGAGCATCAGTTTGCTGCAATTACCATGCTGCATGTCAGTGAGCGAATTGATCCGCTTTTAGATACGGTAACATGTATTTTTGGTCAAATTTATGATGAGCATAATCGATATATGATGAATTTAGCTTACACGTCACTAGAAGAACTGTCAGTTCCGCTCGTACCTGTCACAAAAGGTATCGCTATTATGCCGATTATTGGAGAAATTGATACTCATCGCTCGCAAGTTATTATGGAAACTTGCTTGAAAAAAGGAACAAGCCTTCAATTATCCTATCTTATTTTGGATATTTCAGGTGTCGTGATTATTGATACAATGGTAGCAGATAATCTTTTCAAAATTCATCGATCTCTCAAATTAGTAGGAGTGGAAGCTATTATAACAGGGATACGACCGGAAATTGCCCAAACGGTAGTGAAACTGGGAATTAATTTTAATCAAATTAAAACAGAAGCAAATTTAGAAGCAGCGCTTTTAAAAATTGGGTTTAGACGTCCTGAAGAACATAGCCGCGCGCATGTGTCATCACGGCGCATAAAATGACCGGCTATGAACATGCAATGGAGATATTCATTCTTCTAAACGTCGGTATGAAATATGAATTTCAGCAGATAGAAAGTAAGCGCATAGTAAAAAAGCGGATGTTAATCAACATCCGCTTTTTTACTTAATAAATGCCATATGCCATGGTAGCACAAAAGCATAAACGAGGAAGTATACCACTATTGAATAGATAAAAAACCAGCCGTTTAAATGCATATAGCCACTTTTAATCATTCCGTATTCTATGAGTAGTGAACCAGCGCAAAAGAGAAGTGATAAAACCCATTTATTTTTAGCTGTTAAGTAAGTCAAAAATAAAACAGAAAGAGAAGGTGGAATAAATGTATAGCTTAGAATATCACCAAGTCCTGTAACTTTTGGATCTCCCAAATCAATCATGTTAAAAACACGCGTAATGATAACATCACAAAGCCATCCGACAAATCCAACTACGCAAAACGTGATATAAAAATCTCGCCAAGTTAGCTGTCGTTTAAATAAAACAAGGGCAAGAATAAATAAACATAAACTAACGGTAATCGGAAACCACAAACCATGTGCAGATAAGTCTAAATGCTGAATTGCTTGCTCCACCATTGTTCACCTCAAAAGGAAGAGTTAGTGTTGAAGTTAGCCTATGTTATGGAAAGTATTTTATACATTTTCTACGCGTTGCGTGTATATTCTTCTCGCAAGATTGAATATAACTTTAAGTCTTGATGAGCTCCTTTAATAAACATGGCTTTTCGAATCGTTCCTTCATAAGACATACCGATTTTTTTCATTACTTTCTCAGATGCAGCATTTTCAACAAAGCACCTCGCCTGAACGCGGACTAAATCCATTTCTTCAAATCCAAACGCAATTACTTTTTCAGCTGCTTCCGTAACAAATCCCTTATTCCAATAAGTTTCAGAAATCGCATAGCCAATTTCCGCAATACGATGAGTAGGGTTCCAAGTGACAAAGTCAATGGTGCCAATACATTTTTTCAAGGCTTTGATTTCTATAGCCCAAGGAGAAATGGTTTGGTTGCTGTACTGCTTTAAAACGAAGGAAACAAACTCTTTTGTATCTTGAAGCTTTCGGTGCTTTTCCCAATTTACATATCTGCTTACCTTTTCATTTGAGGCATATTCAAACATGTCACGCACATCTTTTTTAGTAACTTTCCGCAAGCGGAGTCTTTCCGTTTCTAGTGTGGGTAAATTTCCGTATATATCTTTTACTTGAATCATAAAGTTGTCTCCTTTCTCAGCAAGAAGTGGATGAAGTGTTAATAATAATGTTTCATAGAAGCTGCAGCATTCCAAGAATATGCTTTCTATTTCATGTGCTTGATTCTTTAATTGTAAAATATTTCATTGATGAGCGTAAGAGGTCAAATGGGTTTTTAAAAAATAAAAAATTATTTTCACTGTTCATAATCAGTTCACATATGCTTGTTAGACTAAAGTCAGAAATTACGAAGGAGTGAAATGAAACACATGAACAGTGAAGTGAAAGAAGAACGAACTTCAAATAAAAAAAGAATAGACTTATTTTTAGTTCCCATTGTTTTAATTGCAGCATTTTTGAACTTATTTAAAATTTGGACAGATGAATACGCCAACGCTTATTACACGGCAGCTGTCAAAAGTATGCTTCAAAGTTTTCATAATTTCTTTTACGCATCTTTTGATCCAGGAGGCTATGTAACGATTGATAAGCCGCCGCTTGTGTTTTGGATTCAGACAATTAGCGCCAAAATATTTGGGTTTCACGGATGGAGCGTCATTCTACCGCAAGCATTAGCTGGCATCGGTTCAGTCCTTTTACTATACGTACTCGTAAAACGTACGTTTGGCGTATGGGCTGGGAGATTTGCTGCTCTTGCCATGGCTCTAACGCCCATTGTACCGGCGGTAAGCCGAACAAATAATATCGATAGTATGCTTGTATTTACATTACTAGTAGCAACATGGATGTTATTTCGTGCTGTGCGTACGGCTAAATTTGGCTGGGTGTTAGCAGCTTTTGCGATGATTGGTGTTGCATTTAATATGAAAATGCTTCAAGCATACATGGTTTTACCAGCATTTTATGTTTTCTATGTAGTGGCAACCAAAATCACTTGGAAAAAGAAAATTGCTTTTTTAACAACAGCGACTGCACTAATGCTCGCCGTTTCTGTCTCATGGGCAGTTGTGGTAGATTCTACTTCTGCTGATAAGCGACCTTATATGGGAAGCAGTCAAACAAATTCAGTTCTAGAGCTTGCTTTCGGATATAACGGTATTAATCGTTTAACTGGAAATACAAGCGTGACGGGAAGCAGTCATAAACAGCCTGCTCAAACTCAGCAGCAAACAGCAAGCAGTGAAACAAAACAAAATAGTAATTCAAGTGCTGATTCTTCACAAAGCTCAAATCAAAGAAAGAGCAGCTCTTCTCAAAAGATGCAGGCTTCAGGCGGAGGGAATCAAAACGGAATGTTCAACACGGGGAATCCTGGTCCATTCCGACTATTCCAAAAAGGGTTATCAGATCAAATCAGCTGGTTATTACCATTTGTAATCTTTTCAATCGTGGGTCTATTTGCTGGAGTAAAATTTAAAGGGTCTTACACGACAAAACAAAAAGAAAGTTTATTTTGGTTAGCGTGGCTGCTACCAGTAGCTGTCTTTTTTAGTATCGCAGGATTTTTCCATCAGTATTATTTAATTATGCTGGCACCTCCAATCGCTGCATTTGCCGGAGCGGGAGCAGTAGCTTTATGGAGCATGTACAAACAGCGTAATGGCTGGAAATCATGGCTGCTGCCAGGTGGTATTTTAACAACAGCAGCACTTCAAGTATATATTATGTCTCCTTATGTCAGCTCAATCGGCGTAGCGCCAATTGCAGGGGTAGGAGCACTGGGCGTCATTTTAGCTCTTGTTTTAGCTGTTCGTAAACAGCGTAAAAATTTGTTGACGAATTACCTAGGAGCCGCAGCGATGGTTGTCTTACTTGCAATGCCGGCGTACTGGGCGATGACACCAATTATTTATGGTGGAAATAGCATGCTTCCAGCAGCAGGTCCTGATTCTTCAAGCGGTATGGGAGGACCTCCAAGCACAGCTACAAATAGCAAACAGTCTGGCTTTAACGGCATGCAGCCTCCAGGAAGCTCTAGCGGCAATTCATCATCGAACAATCAAATGCAGCCGCCAAGCGGTTCATCGAACGGCGGTCAAATGCAAATGCCGGGCGGTTCGTCCAATAATGGTCAAATGCAGCCGCCAAGCGGTTCTTCAAACAGTGGTCAAATGCAAATGCCAGGCGGTTTATCCAATAATAGTCAAATGCCAAATAGCTCTTCAAGCAAATCATCATCTTTAAAACGAAAAAGTGGAGGGATGAACGCAGAAGTAAACCAAAAGCTACTAAACTATTTAACAAAAAATAATACAGGTGAAAAATATTTATTTGCCACAACGGATTCAACTTCAGCTGCGCCTTACATTATCAAAACGGGCAAGCCAGTAATGGCAATGGGTGGATTTAGCGGTTCAGATCCAATTTTAACGGTAAGTAAATTAAAAGCCATGATTAAAAAAGGTGAAGTGAAATATTTCTACTTGTCTGGAATGGGCAAGGGAGGTCAATCTGACGTTATCACGTGGATTAAAGAAAATAGTAAGGAGATTCCTTCTTCCAAATGGCAGTCTACTTCATCAAGTGCTCAGCAAGGGCCATCTGGAAACGGAACACTATACGAAATAACGCTTAAATAAGGAGGGCATGAGCATGAGTTCAATTGTTAAATATTCTATTGTTGTTCCTGTCTACAACGAAGAAGAAGTGATTCATGAAACCTACCGCCGTCTCACAGAAGTGATGCGTTCAACGAAAGAAGCTTACGAGCTTCTTTTCGTGAACGACGGCAGTAGAGATCGAACAGCAGAAATCATTAAAGAGTACAGTGAGCAAGACCCAGCGGTTGTTTTATTAGATTTTGCCCGTAACTTTGGTCATCAAATTGCTATTACAGCTGGTATGGATTATGCAAGAGGAGAGGCGGTCGTTGTGATTGATGCTGATTTGCAAGATCCGCCCGAATTGATTTTAGAGATGATTGAAAAATGGAAGCAAGGGTTTGACGTTGTATACGCTAAGCGTACAAAGCGAAAAGGAGAAACATACTTTAAAAAACAAACGGCTGCTATGTTTTATCGCTTCTTACGTGCGATGACCGATATTGATATTCCGCTTGATACAGGGGATTTCCGTTTGCTAGATCGCAAAGTGTGCAATCAAATGAATAGCATTCAAGAAAAAAATCGCTTTGTTCGCGGATTAGTAAGCTGGGTTGGCTTTAAGCAAATAGCAGTAGAATATGAGCGAGACGAGCGTTTGGCCGGGGAGTCGAAATACCCTTTGAAAAAGATGCTGAAGCTTTCAATGGATGGCATTACATCTTTTTCATATAAACCATTAAAGCTAGCTAGCTATGCTGGTGTAACTCTATCTGGTATCGGTTTTATTTATCTTTTAGTGGTGCTGTATTTGAAGTTATTTACAGACAGCACCATCACCGGGTGGTCGTCATTAATTGTCATTCAGCTATTCTTTAGCGGCATCATTTTAATTATTCTTGGGATGATTGGAGAATATATTGGCCGCATCTACGATGAAACAAAAAATCGTCCACTCTATATTGTCCGTGAAAAGTATCAGCTTGAAACACGCAGGGAAGTATCACTTCGTGACTAACAAATGGATATCTTTTATTAAATTTGCGTTAGTAGGAGTTGTAAATACACTGATTGATTTTGTAGTATACGCACTTTTAACAACAATCGGTGTTAACTACATACTAGCGCAGTGGATTTCATACAGTGCGGGCATTTTAAACAGTTATGTCATGAATCGCAAATGGACGTTTGAGAGAAAAGAAAAAAGCAGTAAGCGTGAAGTGATTTTATTCGTGATCGTAAATTTGATCACTTTATCCCTAACATCATTTCTATTAACTGTTCTATATAATAAATGGGGTATACCGCTGCTAATCAGTAAACTTTTAATTACAATCGCAAGTGTCGGTATCAACTTTATTGGTACTAAATTATTTGTATTTACTACTAAAAAAGAAAGAGGGATTCATATATGACGATAAAAAAAGCAGTTATTCCAGTAGGCGGTTTAGGAACTCGATTTTTGCCAGCGACAAAAGCGCAGCCCAAAGAAATGCTGCCAATTGTCGATAAGCCTGCTGTACAATATATTGTAGAAGAAGCTGTGAAATCAGGCATTGAAAGTATTATTTTTATTACAGGACGAAACAAAAAATCAATTGAAGACCATTTTGATAAATCAATTGAGTTAGAGCAAATGCTTGAAGAAAAACACAAGTTCCAAATGCTAAAAGAAGTACAAACGATCTCATCAATGGCCAGCATTCACTATATTCGTCAAAAAGAGCCGTTAGGACTCGGTCATGCTATTCTTTGTGCCGAACAGTTTATTGGAGATGAGCCGTTTGCCGTTCTTCTTGGAGACGATATTATGACTTCTGAAGAACCTGCGCTCAAACAGATGATCCAAGCGTATGAAACGACTAATCAATCAGTTATCGGAGTTCAAAAAGTGGATGTTGAAGAGGTATCGAAATACGGAATCATTCAGCCAAAAAATAAATCCGGTAGCCTTCATGAAGTGAGTGACTTGATCGAAAAACCATCAATAGAACAAGCTCCGTCAACTATTGCCGTTATGGGCCGCTACATTTTAAACCCTTCTATTTTTTCTTATCTGAAAACGATTGAAAGAGGGGTAGGAAATGAATTACAATTAACAGATGCACTGCGTGTAGTATGTGAAAAAGAGCGGCTGTTTGCTTTTGAACTGGAAGGACAGCGCTTTGACATTGGAGATAAGATAGGCTATATGAAAGCAATGGTAGAAGTGGCGATAAAGCGTAAAGATTTACGTCAAACATTTTTATCGTATTTGGAAGGAATTGTAGAAAAAGAACGAGCAAACAACTTCAGCTAATAAGAGTTAATCAGTTTGTTCATATTCAGTTCATATTTGAAGTATAAAATCATTGTATGATCTTATGTGGCTCTCTGTTTACTATAAACAGAGAGCTTACTGTGCGTAAAAGCTGGACAAACTTAGGAATAGGGAGAGACATGTATGATTCAAATATTAGTTGCAGATGATGATCAACATATTCGAGAGCTGATATCATTATATTTAGAAAATCAAGGATTTAAAATTATAAAAGCAGCAGATGGTGAAGAAGCGTGGGCGAAAATGGAAGAGTTTCGAATTGATCTAGCGGTCGTTGATATCATGATGCCATTTAAAGACGGATGGGAACTAACAAAGGAAATTAAGGAGTATTTTGATATACCGGTTTTAATGGTAACAGCTAGAGGCGAATCGCATGATAAGCTAAAAGGATTTGATATTGGAACAGACGACTATGTCGTGAAACCTTTTGATCCTCAGGAAATGGTTGCTCGTGTAAAGGCTCTTTTACGCAGGTACCGAGTAGAAGCTAACAATGTAATCTATATGGGGAATATAAAACTAGACCGTACCAAATTAGAGATGAGTGCAGGAGAAACAAGCGAACAGCTGCCGTTAAAAGAGTTTGAATTACTGTTTACGTTAGTTAGTTCTCCAGGAAAGATTTTTACTCGTGATCAGCTTATTCAATTAATTTGGGGATATGATTATGAAGGCGATGAGCGCACGGTAGACGTTCACATAAAACGTCTGCGAGAGAGGCTTAATCATATGAAAAACGTCGGTATGGAAATTAAAACAATTCGCGGACTAGGCTATAGAGCAGAAGGGTGTTAACGTGAAATCAATTTATGTAAAGCTGGTTCTGTCGTTCATCATTACAATTTTATTGAGCGTTGTGATTACCGTTGTCGTCACGACATTTCTTAGCAAGCAGAAGCTCGAAATGCGATTAGGTCAGGATATGGTGAAGATGGGAGAAGATTTTATCGATTTGTACGGAGCAGAAGACTCCGACAAAGCTGCAAGGTTTTTATCTAATTCATCATTCATTCATTTTTCGTTTATTATTATTGATGATCAGCATGAAGAAAAAGTATTAGGACAGCCAGGACCGCCTATTCCAATTACACCGCAAGAAGTAGATCAAGTATTAGACGGGAAGCGTTATTCTAATTTAAACGAGGAAAAAGGTGATCGTCCACAGCCAAACGTAGTGGGTCTTCCTTTTAAAGAAAATGGACGGTCGTATGCTCTATTTATTCAGTCACATCCACAGCGGCAATTTTCAGTTATTCAAGATGTTCAAAATATCCAGCTTATTACAATTTTATTAGTAGGTATTGTATTATTTGCATATGTTTCAACGATTATTATTAAACCGATTAAGCGTCTCAGTACAGCGATGAAAGTTGTCGGACAAGGCGAATACAATGTGCAAGTCGAGCACGCAGCGAATGATGAAATCGGTCTGTTAACTAAAAATTTTAATCAAATGACTAAAGAATTAAACAAAATAGAAACGATGAGGCAAGAGTTCATTGCTAGCGTTTCGCATGAGATTCAATCACCGCTGACCTCTATTCGCGGTTTTTCAGCGGCACTTAAAGATGATATCGTCAGTGAAGATAAAAAGATACAATATTTAACGATTATTGAAAAAGAAAGTACAAGACTTTCTCAGCTTAGTTCCAATTTGCTAAAGCTTGCTTCTCTAGACTCTGAACATCAAACGCTAATGCTGCAGCAATACCGGTTAGATGAACAAATCAGGCATGTGGTGATGGCTTTAGAACCTCAGTGGACAAAAAAGAACATAGAAATTGACCTTGATTTATCCAATGTTCAAATAGAAGCAGATAAAGATTTGTTAGAGCAAGTTTGGCTGAATTTAGTAACAAATGCTATTAAATATACGCCTGAAAATGGATTTGTGAAAATATCCATTTCTCTAAAAAACGAAGAAATAGACGTGAAAATAAAGGATAATGGAATTGGTATTGCCGAAGAAGATCAAAAATATATTTTTGAAAGCTTTTATAAAGTAGATAAATCGAGAACGTTAAAAGGAAGCGGCCTCGGTCTAGCCATTACAAAAAAAATTGTTCGGCTGCATGAGGGCGCAATACGTGTTGAAAGCAAAAAAGAACAAGGAAGCATTTTTACGGTAACTCTGCCTATCCAAAAAAATAGGGCTAAAAAAGACTCGTCTGTGTAAGTTCATGCAGATGAGTCTTTTTTATTAGGTCAAAGATATAAAAAAAATTAATAATATCTATTTATTTTTTTAATCCCTACTTGACATATAGGTAAAGTGTAAATAATATAGATATTATAAATCTTTTGAAAAAATTGGGATGCTAAAGAAGCTGATCGGTCAACCGAAGGCTCATACTTGTTCGCTACTAGTGTGGGCCTTTTCTGTACATTGGTTGTGGTCATTAAAATCTCAATCTTCAATTGAACATATGGGGAGGATTACCATGTATTTATCTTCTGCACATTATACAAGTACTTATAGATGTTGTTCGCTTTGTTTATTCAACTGCAACTAAAATATAAATTTATCTATGAATAGGAGAATGATAAAATGGCTTCAATTACACAAGAAAAATTAGATTATATTGTTAAATTACTAACTGAAATCAACTATGGATCTGTACTAATTACTCTTCACGACGGACAAATTACTCAAGTTGACAGCACGGAAAAAAACCGCTTTTTAGCTAAAAGCAAAGTAGCAAGCCACAAATAAGCCTATTTAAATACGTATTTAGAGAAACTGAAGGGCCAGCCTAGCTAGCGAATGCTTGACGGCGGGGCAAGCAAGTACTGTACTAAATATAGAAAACGTACGTATTCGAAAAAAATTGACTTTCTTTCCGGTAAAAAAGTTAGAATTTTTCGAATTAAAATTAAGTTATAGGTTGTATGAGTATGACGATGAGAAACGTAAAGCTGCTAAAGAAGCAGCTTTATACTTTTTAAAATTATAAAGATCTGGCAATTTCATCCCTGTGCTGATCGGATTACCGAAGGCTTCTGACCTGTGTTAGGAGTCTTTTTTGTATTCTTAAATCAATATAATAGGAGGAGAGAAGATGGAAAATTTATTACGAGCAGCGGTGCGGCAAAGAAAACAATACCTCATTGAAGAGTTATTGAAAAAAGGGATTTACAAAAAAGAAAACCATCATCTTTTTGAACTCACACTTTCTGACTTAGAAAAAGAGTATCAGGCACGCAGTAAGTAAGGAAAACACGTAAAAAGAACTAAAATAAGTGTAAAAAAGATTAAAAACCTAGTTGACTAATAGGTAAAGTGTGTTTATTATAAAAACAAGAATAAATTGTCTTTTCAGAAAGTATCTTCTTTTTATTCTTAAGAATAAATTTAATAAGAATAATTTAAGAGCATATACGCTGATCAGACTAACTGAAGGCTGCTTCTCTTTTCAAAGAGATAGCGGCCTTTTTGTATTTTTTTATAAAAAGGGGAGTAAAACATGAAGAAAAAAGCAGTTCAGTTTTTAATGGTGCTAACAGCACTGCTCGTCGTGCTAGCAGGTTGCGGCAATGGGAAATCTACTGAAACAGCAGGGAAAGATAGTTCTGCGAGTAAAAACGATTCAAAAAAACCAGTAGAGCTTTTAAACGTTTCATATGATCCTACACGCGAGCTTTATCAGGAGTTCAATAAGAGCTTTGCATCTTATTGGAAAGATAAAACAGGGCAAGACGTTACCATTCAGCAATCACACGGTGGATCTGGTAAGCAAGGCCGGGCAGTTATTGACGGTTTGGAAGCGGATGTAGTAACGCTGGCGCTTGCTTACGATATTGATGAAATCGCTCAAACTCGCCAATTATTAAACAAAGACTGGGAAAAAGAATTGGCTCATAATTCTACACCATACACATCAACAATTGTTTTTTTAGTTCGTAAAGGAAATCCAAAGGGAATTAAAGATTGGGATGATTTAACGAAAAAAGGTACATCCGTTATTACACCAAATCCAAAAACGTCTGGAGGCGCACGCTGGAATTATTTAGCGGCTTGGGCATACGCGAAGAATAAATATAACGGAGATAACAAAAAGATTGAAGACTTCATGAGTAAATTTTATGGAAATGTCGAAGTGTTAGACTCAGGCGCACGCGGAGCGACAACTACGTTTGTAGAACGGGGTATTGGAGACGTGTTAATTGCATGGGAAAATGAAGCTTACTTATCGTTAAATGAGCTAGGAAAAGATAAATTTGAAATTGTAACACCGTCATTAAGTATTTTAGCAGAACCGCCTGTTGCTGTAGTAGATAAAGTAGCTGAAAAGAAAGGCACAACAAAGGTAGCAAAAGCATACTTGAAATATCTATATACAGAAAAAGGTCAGGAAATCGCAGCGGAAAACTACTATCGTCCTCGAAATGAAAAAGTATTAGAGAAACACAAAGATCAATTTCCGTCTCTTAACCTAGTCACCATTAAAGATTTTGGCGGCTGGAAAAAAGCTCAAGAAACTCATTTTAACGATGGAGGAACATTCGATCAGATTTATCAGCCAAAGTAATATGATGCATTAAAAAAAGTAAATGAGGAAGATACGAATGGTAATTCGTATCTTCTGTGTACATGTATCTTGAAAGCAGAGAGAGGTGTAAGACGTGAGTGTGTTACAACGACAGAAGAAAAAGAAAAGCATCTTACCTGGATTTGGGCTTTCTTTAGGTTTTACGATGTTTTATGCAAGTATCCTTGTGCTTTTTCCGTTAGCTATGATTTTTTTAAATACGGCATCTATGGGATGGAGCGAGTTTATTAAAACTGTTACAGACTCTAGAGTAGTAGCATCGTATAAATTAAGTTTTGGAGCAGCATTTGCAGCAGGGATTATTAATGTTATTTTTGGAACCATTATTGCATGGGTATTAGTGAGATATCATTTTCCTGGAAAGAGGTTTATTGATGGACTTGTAGATTTGCCGTTTGCTTTACCAACGGCTGTTGCCGGCATTGCCTTAACCACTCTTTACGTCCCGAAAGGATGGATTGGTCAAATATTTACGTTTAAAATCGCATTTACGCCTATCGGAATTATTATCGCTCTGACGTTTATTGGTCTGCCGTTTGTTGTCCGAATGGTGCAGCCAGTATTGCAAAACTTCAATGCAGAGATCGAAGAAGCATCTGCTAGTTTAGGAGCCAGCCGAATGCAAACGTTCAGAAAAGTTATTTTTCCAGAGCTGGTGCCTGCTATTCTAACAGGCTTTTCTCTTTCATTCGCAAGAGCGCTTGGAGAATACGGGTCAGTTGTTTTTATTGCCGGAAATATGCCGATGAAAACTGAAATTACGCCGCTTATTATTATGACAAAACTCGAGCAGTACGATTATGCGAGCGCTACTGCTATTGCATCAGTCATGCTCGTTGTATCATTTTTTCTGTTATTACTTATTAATATTATTCAATGGTGGACAAATCGTAAATTTGTACATAGTTAAGGAGGGATGACATTGGCAGGACATGTTCCAATGCAGCATGCAAAAACGACTGTTAAACTTAATCATTCTAGTTTAAAAGAGCCCAAAGTCGTCCAGTGGCTGCTTACATTTATTGCACTGGCTTTTTTAGCTCTATTCTTAGTGCTCCCGCTCATCACCATTTTTATGACAGCTTTTCAAAAAGGGTTGGAAACGTATCTCGCTGCGATTACGAATCCGGATGCTTTGGCTGCTATTAAACTAACGCTAATTGTGGTGCTTATTACTGTTCCTTTAAATACCGTTTTCGGCGTGGTAGCTGCATGGTTAATTACAAAGTTTGATTTTAAAGGAAAAAATATTTTAATTACGCTTATTGATTTGCCGTTTGCTGTTTCGCCTGTTATTGCTGGATTGGTTTTTATTTTATTATTTGGTGCACAAGGGTTATTCGGAGAATGGTTGTTTAATCAAGATATTAAAATTGTCTTTGCTATTCCCGGTATTATATTAGCTACTCTTTTTGTAACGCTTCCGTTTGTTGCCAGAGAATTGATTCCACTCATGCAAGCTCAAGGGTCAGCTGAAGAAGAAGCGTCGTTAACGTTAGGAGCCAGCGGTTTCAAAACTTTTTTTCTAGTGACGTTACCTAATATTAAATGGGGCTTATTATATGGCATTATTTTATGTAATGCGCGGGCGATTGGGGAGTTTGGAGCTGTTTCCGTTGTGTCTGGGCACATTCGAGGAATGACAAATACGATGCCTCTTCATATTGAAATTCTCTACAATGAATATCAATTTGCAGCAGCGTTTGCGGTAGCATCTTTAATGTCAGTTTTAGCTATTTTTACATTAATTGTAAAAAATATTATTGAGTGGAAAGCCAAACATATTTAAATAGGAAGGAGCTTATGAGATGAGTATCCATATTAAGCACGTATCAAAGAACTTTGGTGATTTTAAAGCGCTGGATTCTATTAACATTGATATTCAAACGGGTGAATTAGTAGCTTTACTCGGTCCGTCCGGTTCTGGAAAAACATCTTTGCTTCGTATCATTGCCGGTCTTGAACATCTTGATCAAGGAGCTATTTTATTTGATGGAAAGGAAACTACGCACGTAAATCCAAAAGAGCGGAATGTAGGGTTTGTTTTTCAACACTATGCTTTGTTCAGGCATATGACTGTGTTTGATAACATTGCGTATGGTTTAAAAGTACGACCTAAAAAAACAAGGCCTTCTAAAACAGACATTACCAAGAAAGTAACCGAGCTGCTGCAGCTTGTTAAACTAGAGCCGCTTGCAAATCGCTATCCCTCTCAATTATCGGGCGGACAGCGCCAGCGAGTAGCGCTTGCTCGAGCTTTAGCAGTAGAACCGAAAGTACTGCTACTAGATGAACCTTTCGGCGCTCTGGATGCAAAAGTTCGCAAGGATTTGCGCAGAAGGCTGCGTAAATTGCATAATGATTTTCATATTACGAGTATTTTCGTTACGCATGATCAAGAAGAAGCTTTAGATGTGGCCGATCGTATTGTTGTGATGAACAACGGGAAAATTGAGCAGATTGGAAGTCCTGAGGAAGTATATGATCATCCTAATAGTCCATTTGTGTACGATTTTTTAGGGAACGTCAATTTATTCAAGGGCCGCATTCATAAAGGCAGACTAAAACAAGGAAGCTTTGAAATGGATGTTCCAGAATTTAGCGGAAGAAATGAAGAAGCAGCTGTTGGATATGTACGACCTCATGATATTCACCTTGAAAAGGTGAAAACAAGCGCAGATGCCGTTTCTGGAACCGTTAGCCATATTCATGTGATAGGGCCTATCGTGCAAATTGAATTAAAAAGAGAAGATGCAGAAGAATTTTTAGAAGCTGAATTGAGCAAAGAGCACTATAAAGTCCTCAGCCTTCAAGTGGGAGAGCAGGTGTATGTAAAGCCTAAGCAGCTAAAAGTATTTATTCCAGAAGATTATTCTATTTAATAAAAAGCGTAAAGGGTATGCCTTTGCGCTTTTTATCTAACAATAAATTAGTACCAGATATTAAAGGTAGGTGTTATAATTAAGTATCAACTGATTTGAGGTGGAGAAATGATACAGTCAAAAGCTAGAATTACGGGAATGGGGATATATACACCAAAGCAAAAATTAACGAACGACCATTTAAAAGAACTGGTTGATACAAGTGACGAATGGATTGTACAGCGTACGGGAATGAAAGAACGACGAATTGCAGGAGAAGGCGAATACACGTCCACGCTTGCCAATCAAGCCGTTGAAAATTTGCTTAACAGATATGATGTAAAAATAGAAGATGTAGATGCAATTATTGTTTCGACAACAACGCCTGATCACTTTTTTCCTAGCGTAGCATGTCAGGTTCAGGATTACTTTCATATTGATCAAGCTGCTGCATTTGATCTAAGTGCCGCATGCGCCGGTTTTACATATGGACTTCATGTGGCGAACGGCTTAGTGACGTCGGGATTGCATAAAAAGATTTTAGTTATTGGTGCTGAAGTCATGTCGAAAATTACAGATTATACGGACCGGGCCACATGCGTGCTGTTTGGTGACGGAGCGGGAGCTATGCTTGTAGAGTACGATGAGCATAATCCAAGTTTCTTAGGATGTCACTACGGAACGGACGGAAGCGGAGGGGTAAATTTATATCGTTCTAACTTATCTAATACTCTTTCAGGAAAAGAAATTAACTCGAGCGGGAATTTAGTTCAAAACGGGCGTGAAGTATACCGCTTTGCTGTCCGAACGATTCCAAAAGGAGTAGAGGCATTATTAAAAAATACTTCCATTTCTCTTTCTGATGTAAATTGGTTTATTCCGCATAGTGCAAACCTTCGAATGATTGAAGCTATTTGTGCTAAAACAGGTGTTTCAATGGATAAAACGTTAACGAGTGTGCAATACTGCGGAAATACATCTTCAGCTTCTATTCCGCTTGCTTTAAACGAAGGAATAATGACAGGAAAAGTACAGGATAATGACCTCCTTATTCTCTATGGGTTTGGGGGAGGATTAACGCACTGCGGCTTGTTAATTAAATGGACGTGTAAAGAAAAAAGCTAAAAGGCATTGCCTTTTAGCTTTTTTCTTTTTCATTACAGAGCTTTTTATTGTCGTTATAAGAAAGTTTTTTCTTTTTATAACAGCAGGTTTACTGTATTTTCAGCGCAAACATATATAATAGAAAAAACCCGCTTTTTTACAGCGGGTTTTCAACTGGCTTTTGGAATGGTAAAACCTACTCCAAAGACGTCGCGCACGTCGTGTACGACCACAAAAGCTTGTTCGTCGACTTTATGAATAATGCGCTTTAATTCTAGCAGTTCTTGTTTGTTCACAACTACGTACAATACGTCTTTTGCTTCTTTTGTATAGCTTCCATGAGCAGAAAAGACAGTGACGCCGCGCTGCATCGTTTTATTGACTTGTTCGGCTACTTCAGCTGAACGGTGTGAAATAATAGTGATTGCTTTGCGAGGGTTGAGTCCTTCAATGATATAATCAAGCACCTTCGTTCCGATGTAAAGAGAAATAACCGTATACATCGTCTTTTTCTCCACCGATGACAAAATAAGCGCTTGCTACAACTAATAAATCAATTGCCAGCATCGTTTTGCTAATATTCCAGTCTAGATATTGATTAGCTAAGCGGGCAATAACTGCAGAGCCTCCGGAAGTTCCGCCGCCTCTAAACACAAGGCCGAGTCCTACACCAGCTAAAATACCAGCAAAAATAGCCCCTAGTAGCGTATCGTCAAGAGGATTTCCCAGTCCTTCGGTTATATGTAGGAATAGAGACGTGAAAATGATACATATAATTGTGTAAGCAATCACACGTTTATGAAGCAATTTGTACCCGATCAGTACCAGCAACCCGTTTAATATAAAGTTTGTGATACCCGGAGACCAGCCTAATACATAATAGGTAATCATTGTTACACCAGTTACGCCGCCTTCTGCTAATTCATTTGGAATAGCAAAGTAATTAATGGCCAGTGCGAAAATGAGGCTCCCTAGAATAATGAGGATAATTTCTTTTATTTTATTAATCATGAACGTTACCTCCAATCATCAAAAACTCCGAAAACACAGTCATGACAATGTATTATACCAACTCTAGAGACCGAATTAAAGATGGGATGTTATTATTTTTTTAAAATCAGTTTCTGCTATTAACATAAAATCTTTTGACAGTTTTTATGGAGTATGAAAAAATGAATTGTTTGCTTTTATTTTGATTAAAAAGTTTTGCAATGAGAATGTTCGTTCGGTAAAATAGAAGCAAGAGTCAAGGGGGAGAATGAACGTGTATCAAGATGAATTAAAACAGTATGCGAAGTTAGTAATGCCCGAGCATTTAGAGAAAATGAAGAAAATGTATAGTCCCGAGGCGCATAAGCAGTCTTTAGGGTTGAAAAAAGAAAAGATTGAGCATATTGAAAATGTCATTATGAACAGTTACTCGGAGCATCATCCAGTAACGCTTCACGTCTATGAAGCAGGACATATTCAAATGTATGAACGAGTGACGATCGATAAAGTCTCGCTGCAGTCGAATACGCTGATGGTTACAGGCCCTTGTTATACATATTCGATTCGAGCGGATGCAGTAATTGAAGCAGATGTATGGAAAGATGAAAGCTACTCTAGCTAAGAGTAGCTTTTTTGTTCGTTTTGTATCTTTTTTTTAACGCATGCATACAATACATAAAAGCATATTCTGCGAGTAGTAACTTCTAGCTACTAGGAAATTTTAATTAAAGAAGGGATTATTGTATGCAAAATGAAAAAACTCAAGTAAGAGAAATCGAATTAACGCAGTTCATTAAGAAAAGACTTGTTCGTTTTATCTCAAGTTTAGCTATTTCTTCTGCCCTTGCTTCCATATTATATATGTTTCTGTTTTTATTTAAATGATGGGTCACTTCGAGTTGTCCAAAAAGGTGGACAACTTTTTTGTTGTGTAGGCTTTTATGAAGTCAGGACAACCTATGCCTGATTCAGTCAGAAAAATTCAATCGGTCAAGAAATAGTCAAAAACAGTCATAGCTAATTGAGTAGAAGAAAACCTTTACATATAATGAGAAAAGTAGACAAATTCTTGAATTACCAGCATATTTCCTTTTGTATGAACTATTATTAAACCAAATGCAAATCTAATTGTTCGTTCAAAAAACTTTATTTTGTAATTAAAAAAATGAATGTTTTTGATTTTTTATGATTGATTTTGAATGTAAACCGTGATAAAGTAAGTACATGAAATAAATGAAAACGCTTTTTTGAAAAAGGAGCTAGAACATGTTAACGCCGGAGAGACATCAACTAATCTTAAAACTTTTAAAAGAGAAAGAACTTGTAAAAGTGCAAGAGTTTATCGAAGTTACAGGCGCTTCGGAATCCACCATTAGAAGAGACTTAAGTCAACTAGAAGAAGAGCAAATGCTCAAACGTGTTCACGGTGGCGCTTCGCTTATTCGCAGTAAACGAATCGAACTGAGCGTTATCGAAAAATCTGCTAAAAATGTTCAAGATAAACGAAACATTGCAGAGTATGCGGCTTCCATTATAAATGAAGGTGACTGTATTTTTTTAGATGCAGGAACTACAACGTATGAAATGATTCCTTTTTTAAAGCAAAAAGATGTAGTTGTCGTGACAAATGGTTTAATGCATTTAAACCCGATGCTAGAACAAGGCATCACCCTCTATTTAATTGGGGGATCTGTTAAACATAAAACGGGCGCTTTAATTGGCAATGGAGCTCTTTTAAGTCTTGAGCAATATCGTTTTGATAAGTGCTTTATGGGAGCGAATGGGATTCATCATCAATATGGATATACAACTCCTGATCCAGAAGAAGCATTGATCAAGCAAACGGCAATGAAGCTGTCTAGGGAATCTTATATTTTATCAGATTCCACTAAGTTTTTTGAAACAAGCTTTGCGAAAATAGCCGATTTACATGAAGCAAAAATTATAACAAATGACGTACCTAGCGATGTACTTATACAGTATGCAAACAAAACAGACATAAAGGTTGTGAAATCATGATTTATACATGTACGTTGAACCCATCCGTTGATTACGTAGTACATGTTTCAGCATTCGAAGAAGGCGGGCTTAACCGCACAACGAATGAAGCCAAGTTTCCAGGAGGAAAAGGCATTAACGTCTCTCGCGTTTTAAAGCGATTAGGTGTTGATAATAAAGCCCTCGGTTTTGTAGCCGGCTTTACAGGAACCTATATCGAAGACTACTTAAAAGCGGAGAATATCGAAACAGCTTTTACAAGAGTTGAGGGAGACACCCGTATTAACGTAAAGTTAAAAACAGAAAAAGAAACAGAAATTAACGGTCAAGGACCTGCTATTACAGACGAAGCGCTTCAGTCTTTGTTGACTCAAGTAAAGCAAATGACTGAAGGCGATATCTTCGTATTAGCGGGGAGTATACCGAAAACGCTTCCAAGTTCTGTGTATAAAACGCTAACTGAACTAGCAGCAGCGAACGGAGTAAAAGTTGTAGTAGATGCAAGTGGAAAAACTTTGCTAGACGTCGTGTCCCACAAGCCGTTTTTTATCAAACCGAATCATCATGAACTTGCAGAATTGTTTGATGCAGAAGTAAACAGTGCAGAAGATGCGCTAGTATACGGTAAGAAGCTCGTGGAACAAGGAGCGCAAAACGTCGTTGTGTCTATGGCAGGTGATGGAGCACTTCTTATTAACGAAAGCGGTGTCTACAGTGCCACAGTCCCTAAAGGAACGGTAAAAAATTCTGTTGGAGCTGGAGATTCACTTGTAGCTGGATTTATTGCTTCTTATGTAAAACAAGGGGATTTATTAGAAGCTTTTCAAACAGGAGTAGCTTCAGGAAGTGCCACAGCATTCTCACTTGAATTATGTACAGCAGAAGATGTAAAGACGCTTCGTGAACAAGTGTCAATCACAAAGGTAGAGTAGGGGGAAACGAGAATGAGAATTACTGAATTATTAAAAAAAGATACAATCATTCTTGATTTAAAAAGCACGTCAAAAGCTGATGTTATTGATGAATTAGTTGGAAAATTAGACGAAGCTGGTCGCTTAAGCGACCGAGCTGGCTATAAAGAAGCAATTTTAAATCGTGAATCTCAAAGTACAACCGGAATTGGAGAAGGCATTGCCATTCCGCATGCGAAAACAAGCTCGGTAAAAACACCGGCCATTGCATTTGGACGCTCAACAGAAGGTATCGATTATGAATCATTAGACGGACAGCCTGCACACTTATTCTTCATGATTGCAGCGAGTGAAGGAGCGAATAATGCTCACTTAGAAACACTATCTCGTTTGTCTACGTTATTAATGGACGAATCGTTCCGAAAAACGTTGCTAACAGCATCATCAATCGATGAAGTCATTAAAGCAATTGATGATAAGGAAACTGAAAATGAAGCGCCGGAAGAGGAAGTAGATACAGCTTCAGATCAATTAGTGCTTGCTGTAACGGCTTGTCCAACGGGAATTGCCCACACATATATGGCAGCGGACAGCTTAAAAGCAAAAGCGAAAGACATGAATGTCACGCTCAAAGTTGAAACAAACGGTTCCAGCGGGGTTAAAAACGCGTTGACAAAGGAAGAAATTGAAAACGCTACCGCTATTATAGTTGCAGCGGACAAGCAAGTAGAAATGGAACGTTTTGCAGGTAAAAAAGTCATTCAAGTTCCAGTAGCTGAAGGAATTCGCAAGCCTGAAGAATTAATTAACCGCGCGTTAAAAGGAGATGCTCCTGTATACAGCGGCGGCGGTGGCAGCAAAGAAGGCGGAGAAAGTAAAGGATCAGAGCGTACAGGGTTTTACAAGCACCTAATGAGCGGTGTATCCGCAATGCTTCCGTTTGTTGTAGGGGGCGGGATCTTAATTGCCATTTCATTTATGTTTGGCATTCACTCAGCAGAGCCGAAAGATCCAACGTATAATGCATTTGCAGCGGCATTAAAAACTATTGGTGGAGATAATGCATTCTTCTTACTAGTACCAGTACTAGCAGGGTTCATTGCAATGAGTATTGCTGATCGTCCTGGTTTAGCTCCAGGTATGGTGGCAGGTCTTCTAGCAGCTTCTGGCGGAGGCGGTTTCTTAGGCGGTTTAATCGCTGGTTTCTTAGCGGGTTATGTAGTAGTGGGGTTAAAGAAATTATTCAGCGGTTTACCGCAAGCGCTTGATGGAATTAAGCCAGTTCTTCTTTATCCGCTATTTGGGATTTTTATCTCAGGATTGATTATGCTTTATGTTGTAAATGAGCCAGTTAGTGCAATTAACAAAGGATTAACGCACTGGTTAAGTGGATTTGGTACAGGTAACTTAGTATTATTAGGTATTATCTTAGGCGGTATGATGGCGATTGATATGGGTGGTCCTATTAATAAAGCAGCCTTTACATTTGGTATTGCAATGATTGATGCTGGAAACTATGCACCACACGCAGCGATTATGGCAGGCGGTATGGTTCCACCATTAGGTATGGCTATTGCGACAACTTTGTTCAAAAACAAATTTACTCTCCAAGAACGTGAAACAGGTAAAACGTGTTATGTAATGGGTCTTTCATTTATTACAGAAGGTGCGATTCCATTCGCAGCAGCTGACCCAGGCCGTGTTATTCCCGCATCGGTTATCGGTGCTGCAGTAGCAGGTGCTTTAACAATGATGTTCCACATCGGTTTACCAGCACCACACGGCGGCGTATTCGTTATCGGAATTGTACAAGGAAATCCTCTTTTATATGCACTAGCAATTTTAATTGGTGCAATTGTGACAGCGGTCCTTGTAGGTGTATTAAAAAAGCCAAAAGCAGAATAACAAATAAAGACTGATTTTACATGATGTAAAATCAGTCTTTTTGTATTTTTGTGGTAGACATTTGTTCTTTATGAGAGTACAATTACGGTAGTATTCCTTTAATTTTTAGAAAAGTTAGATAGATAAGCTTTTCTACTTGATAAAATATGGTACAATAATCGAATATTAAAAACAAAGTAAGGAAGTGTCTCAAACATGAAGGTTGCGAAGTTTGGAGGGAGTTCAGTTGCAAGCGCAGAGAAATTTAAACAGGTTGCGCATATTGTAACGTCTGATAAAGAGAGAAAGCTGGTGGTTGTATCAGCTCCGGGCAAGCGATACGGAGAAGATACAAAAATGACAGATTTGCTAATCGCACTTTCTGCCAAAATACAGCTTGGAGAAGATTACGTCGATGAGTTTGGGCAAGTAATTGATCGCTATCGTGAAATCGTTGTGGACTTGTCTATGCCAGAAACGATTATTACTGACATTATTACGAATTTACAATCACTTATTGATTTACATAAAAACGATCCATTTCGCTTATTAGACTGCCTAAAAGCAAGTGGAGAAGATAATAACGCAAAGGTAATGGCTTCTTATTTAAACCATTTAGGTTTTGAAGCTCATTATGTAAATCCAAAAGAAGCAGGTATTTTTGTTTCTGATGAACCCGGAAGAGCAAGAGTGCTTCCACTGTCTTATGAAAAATTACCGCAGCTAAGAGAGCGTTCGGGCATTTTGGTGATTCCAGGATTCTTTGGCTACTCTGAAGAAGGGAACATGGTTACGTTCTCGCGCGGTGGGTCAGATATCACAGGCTCAATTGTAGCAGCGGGAGTAAAAGCTGATTTGTATGAAAACTTTACCGACGTAGATGCTATTTATAGCGTAGATCCAAGACTTGTGGAAAAGCCTCATGAAATGAAAGAAGTAACATACAGAGAAATGCGTGAACTATCCTATGCAGGTTTTTCTGTCTTCCATGATGAAGCGCTAGAGCCGGTTTATAAACTAGGCATTCCTGTATGTGTAAAGAATACAAATAATCCTGAAGCAAAGGGTACATTCATTGTAGCTGAGCGTCCTCACGGCGATACGCCGGTAGTTGGAATCGCTGGGGATAAAGGTTTTTGCAACATCCACGTGAGCAAATACTTATTAAACCGTGAAATTGGTTTTGGCAGAAGATTGCTTGAAATTTTAGAGGATGAAGGTATTTCATACGAACATACCCCTTCAGGAATTGATAATATCTCTGTCATCATGCGCGAGCATCAGCTTACGCCAGATGTGGAAAAGCGTGTATTTGCTCGAATTGAAAAAGAACTTGAAGTGGATGAAATCTTTATTGAACGTGATCTTGCTATGGTTATGGTAGTAGGAGAAGGAATGAATAGCACAGTAGGAATTGCTGCAAAAGCTACAGAAGCTTTTGCTCGTGCTGAAGTGAATCTTGAAATGATCAACCAAGGTTCTTCTGAGGTGAGCATGATGTTTGGTGTGAAAGCAGATGCTTTAGACCGTGCTGTTCAAGCTCTTTACAATACGTATTTTAACAGCATGTACAGTATTTCTTATTCGAATGTAAAATAAACAAGACGAAAAACCCCGCTTTCTTTTTAGAGAGTGGGGTTTTCTAGTGAAGGCGTATAAAAATCAAATTTGTGGACATAAAGGGAAGGAAGAGTGAAGTCAAAGGAGGAAATACAGTGAAGAAACGACCCTTTTTCATATTCTTTTCCCTTATAGGTATTAGCGTACTTTCAGCATGCCACAATGATGATGCAGCACCGGCAAAAGAAGCTCAAAATAAACAAGGCGTGACGAATGGCGGAACGCCGATGAGCTATGATAATCAAAGCGAAAACACATCTTTTAACTTTTCAAAATTTGATTTAGAAGTAGACTATAAGGGGCTCAACAATGATTATGAAGCTGACTATGAAAATGAAAATGATGAGATAGAAGCCAAAGTGGATGATAATATTAACGATGAGCACTTGAACGGAGACAAAGCTTTTAATAAATTATCTTCAAAATTTAAAAAGTTAAATTTTGATCAGCGCACGCCCGATGAAGATGTAAAAAAGGAAGTAATCGATGCGTTTGGTCTAAAAAAAGATTTTCAGTCGTTTGAATTAGAAGTTCGTTTTTCAAACGGAACGGAAAAAGAATACAACTTTAAACAAAAGTAAGACGTTAAAGTAAAGTATTTTAGTTGAAGGGAAATCCGAACGATGAATCGAGGTTCTTCATTAAGAATCCAACTCGTTCGGATTTTTTCATTGGTAAGGTGAACGTATGTCTCAATCTTATTTTTGATGTCTAAAAAAAGGAAAATAGTGAAAGGATGGTGATAAATAAGAAAAAGGAGGAATCACGGATGCAAAAGTTGATAATGAACGGATGCGTAGTCTTTGTTCTGTTATTGTTAGGAGCATGCAGCATGGTAAAAGAGCAAAATAACGCTCATGAAAACCACCTGAAAACAGAGGAAGCGAAAGAAACAAGCGAAGTATCGGTAGAACCTGTTAAAGTGGATTTAACGAATACATCGGGCAAAAAAGTAGGAGAGGCTACCCTGTCAGAAGCAAAGAACGGCGTGCACATTAAATTAACTGCTCAAGGTCTTTCACCGGGAAGACATGGATTTCATATTCATGAAATAGGAAAATGTGAGGTGCCGGATTTTAAAACAGCGGGTGCCCATTTTAATCCTTTTAAACGTGAACACGGCTTTAAAAATACAAAAGGCCCGCATGCAGGTGATTTGCCCAATCTAGAAGTTGCTCCAAATGGCAAAGTAGACACAGGAATTTTTGCTTCTCTTGTCACGCTGCAAGAAGGAAAGCCGAATTCTCTTTTGGATATGGATGGATCGGCATTAGTGATACATGATAAAGTCGACGATTACACAACGGATCCTTCAGGAAACTCAGGAGATCGGATTGTTTGTGGAGTGATTACAAAATAAGCCAAAAAGCTGTGAAATCATTCACGGCTTTTTTATTTCAGTAACGAGCCGCTTCTAAATTGCGGTGAGCTTCTTTTTTTGCACAATAGAAGAAAGAGCTAAAGAAGGTGAAAACATGCATAAGCAAGTTGTCGTAATAGGTGGGTTAACAGCGGGAGCGCTTTTAGCTAAACATGACTATGAAGTGACGGTTTTAGAAGCTTCTCGAGAATGGGGAGGCTGTGCAGGGAAATTTCAGCGCCATTTGTATACGTTTCCTGTTGGAGCGACGCTTGGAATGGGATTTGAGCACGGAGGGATACATGAGCGAATCGGCATGTACCTTGGCCTAGAAATTGAAAAGGTTTCTCTTGAGAAAATCATGAAAGTTCATCTTCCTCATCGTACACTGATTTATTATCAAGACCGGTATCAGCATATTTCCTATCTTCAAAAACAATTTCCTCATAAAGCAAAAAATATTAGGAGCTTTTATGAGAATGTTTTTAGAATTGCAAAAGAAATTCGCAAGCTTATGCAGTCTCTGCCGGTCCTTCCTCCTCTGACAGTCGGTGAGTGGAGCAGGCTGGTAAGTTCGTTGAATTTTGGTTCTGTGAAGCTGTTGCCTTATTTTTATCAATCGTTTAGTTATTTACTGAAAAAACACAGCTTGCTAGACGAAGCGGACTTTCTTCATTTTGTTGATGGTCAATTAATAGACAGCATGCAGACAACGAGTGAGAACTGTTCAATGCTTATTGGATGTTTAGCGTTGGATATTTATCACGAAGGAGCTTTTTATGTGAATGGCGGCTTATACAAAGTCGCAGAAGCGCTGCAAAAATCGATTAAAGTCAACGGAGGAAAAACGACTCTAGGAAGGAAAGTAGTAAAGATAGAGCGTGATAATGACGGGTGGATAGTGCATGATCATAGAGGTAACCGTTACCGTGCATCAGACGTTGTATGCAACGCCCCTGTTCAAAGCTTAAAGTCTTTGCTGCATGATGAAGATTACCAACATGTTCATAAGCGCGCAAAAGAAAAAAGTGAGCTTCCGCAGTGGGGAACGTTTTCGATGTATTTTGCGATTGATGAAAGAGATCTGCCGCAAAAGGTAGAGTTGTTTCAGCAAGTACTTCAATCCGAACGAGGAGAAATGACGGAAGGAAATCATTTATTTATCTCAGTCTCTCATCCTGACGATCGTTTTCGTGCGCCTGAAGGCAAGCGTACAATTACAGCATCTACTCACATTGACCTTAGCGAGTGGAGTACCAAAGAAACCTATGATCTTCAAAAACAAGTTCTTGAGAAAAAAATGATAGCAGGCATTAAAACAATTATTCCTAGCATTGAAAAAGCAGAGCATCAAATTTCAGGGGCTCCTAAAGCGTGGGAAAGATTTACTTCTCGTCCAAACGGCGGAGTGGGAGGATTTCCGCAAACGTTAGAGCATGCCTTGTTTAACAGTATTTCGCATCGATCTGGCTTACAAGGACTGTGGTTATGCGGAGATACAGTGTTTCCGGGAGCAGGAACTATAGGCGTATCGGTAAGCGGCTATCATGTGTTTCAAAGTATAACGTCTCACCGCCATACGTTACCTTAACATTGCTTACATACAAACTACTATTGTTCATACCATTAAAAACACCGGCCCCATTACCATAGGGCCGGTGTTTTCAGGAGAGAAACAGCTTCCACCACTTCCGTTTTCGCTTCATATCAGCAGCGGCGGTTTGTCTAAAGGTTTGGACAAAATCACTAAACATCTCTTCGCGTTCAGCTACGCTTTGACGATGAAGCTTACGTTCTTTCTCCATTTCTTTTAAATAATAGACTCGTTCCTCATTCATTGAATCAATTAAATCACGAAGCTCTTCTGTTGTATTAGTTGAAGAATTGTTTAATTTTTCAACCATAAATTTTACTTGATTCATCGCAACGGTGGAGTTGCTTGAGAATCGGTCTAATAAATACTGCATTTCTTTAGAGGATTCATCCGCATTCTCCATGACATCTTTCATGAACAGGCGCATATCCTCGGTTTTCTCTTCAGCGATTGTTGAATAATCTTCAATCAAAGAAGTGACTTCATCAAACGATTTTTCGTTAGAACGGATAATTTTTTTAGACATATTTTCTACATCTCTTGCGCTGCGTTCTGAAGACTCAGAGATGTATGCCCCGACCGACTCCACCATTTCTACAGTTTGGGTAGCACTTTTTTCAAGCTCTCTTTTTACTTCTCCGACAATTTCTTCGCGAACTTCATTTCGCATACCTTCTCGCATTTCTTTTAACAAATCAGCTTTAAATGTATCAAGTACCTCAAACACATCTTCATAGCGGCGAACAGCTTCTACTAATTCCCCTTGAAGCAGTTCTTTTTCATTCACAACAAGGTCGTTTGGTTTTGGCTCTTCAATAGAAGCAGAAATAGCCTGCTTTTCTTCTTCAGTAGCTAATCGTGCTTCAGGTATAGGAGGGGTCTTCTCTTGCTTATTTTCTGAAATGCTTTCCTGCTTTTCAGCAGTTTTTTTCTTTTCGTGCTTCATTTGTTTATTGGAATGTTCTTGAAAATCAATGACGTTTTCTTTTTTAGCAGTTTTCAGCTGTGCCGGTTCTTCTTCTTTTGAAACCGCTGCCTCTGATTCCATCACTAAATGCTCCTGTTCTTCTTGTTCCTTTATCAGCAGCTGAACGTATTCTTTGACTTCATCTAACGTACATTGTTCATCAAACAGCTGTTTAATATCATTAAATAATTCAATTTGTTCCTCTGTATAGACACGGGCCCCATCTACTCGTTCAATTGTTAAATAGCTGCCCAATAATTTTTCCCATTGTTTTAGCGTTTTCTTTTCTACCTCTAATTGATCACTTACTTTTTTAATTGTATATGTCTCCATCATTTTTCATTTCCTCCCTTATCTATTTTCATCCAACTATGTAATGGATTATTTGTTGTATGTTGTATTCACCATATCTTCACTTGTTTTCCTGCTAGGTGACAAAGGTTGTCAAAACTAGACGACATTAGCCTTCTATGTAAAGAAAACGCATATTTTGTAAAAAAATGTACAGAATGCGCAAATGGAAAAAATGGAAAACACAAAAGAAAAGGAGAGTATAGAAAACAGTTGACGGGAAAAAATGAATCCTATAAGATAAGTTTAAATGTTTAAGTTCTTGAACATATAAACATAAGGAGTGAACACTATGTCACAGCATTATGCGCTCATCACCGGTGCGTCGGGAGGAATAGGTAAAGAGTTAGCTTAGCAATTCGCAAAGGATGGGCATCCTGTAATTTTAGTTGCCAGAAGCGCTGATAAACTAACAGCTATTGGAGAGAATTTAAAATCTACTTATAATATTGACGTAGTAACGGTTTTTAAGGATTTATCAAGAGAAGAAGAGATACAGTCATTATATGAAGAACTTAAAAATAAAAAAATGCACGTTGATTATTTAGTGAACAATGCTGGTTTTGGACTATACGGCAAATTTATTGAAACAGCTTTAGAGGAAGAGTTAAACATGATTGATTTAAATATTCGAGCATTAACTCATTTAACAAAATTATTTTTACCGGATATGGTCAAAAGAAATCGCGGAAAAATTTTAAACATTGCATCTGTTGCTGCATTTATGCCAGGTCCACTTATGACGGTATATTACGCAACGAAAGCGTACGTGTTATCTTTCACAGAGGCTCTTGAAAATGAATTAAGAGGTACCAATGTAACGGTAAGTGCTCTATGCCCGGGTACAACTAAAACTGGTTTTAGCGACCGAGCCCAGCTAAGCAACTCCAAGCTTTTTCAAAGCGGTGCAATGGATGTAGAAACAGTAACGAAAGTTGGCTATAAAAAATTTATGAAAGGGCAGACGGTTATCGTACCAGGAGTACAGTTTCGTCTTGCTACGTTCATCCCGCGCTTCGTGCCAAGAAAGTGGCTTACATCCGTTGTCCGAAGAACACAAGAAATTAAATAAAGGAGAATCTATATGAGTGAAAAAGCAGTCGAGTTATTTCGTGCCAGCATTCCTATTTTTCAGGCTCTAAGTGATTCAGCAAGACAAGATATTATTTTGCTGCTCGCCGAAAAAGAGCCTTTAACCGTTAATGAAATTGCAAACGAGTCTACTCTATCACGACCGGCAATTTCTCATCATTTAAAAATTTTACGCGATCAAAAGCTTGTGCAAATTGAGCAAAAAGGGACGCAGAGATATTATTCACTAGCTTTAAGTGAGGCAGTTGAGCTATTAAAAAGATTGCTTGCTACAGTTGAAGCCGAATGTTTATAGGGAGATGAATGAGATGAACCACGAGCGATTCTATATCACAGATGAAACGGTCATTGAACATATTGTCTCTACACAAAAGCAGTATTTCCATGTGCAAAAGACAAAGAGTATCAACAGCCGTATTCAAGCGCTGAATAAGCTAAGAGACGCAGTCAAACAAAACGAGCAGAGAATTATGGATGCTTTAAAACAAGATTTAAATAAATCTGAAGTAGAGGCCTACACGTCGGAAATTGGGATTTTACTAGAGGAAATTCGATTTACGCTTAAACATTTAGCAAAATGGATGAAGCCTAAAAAAGTAAAAACCGCTTTAACACACCTGGGATCTAAAGGGAAAACTGTTCCTGAACCGTATGGAGTCGCGTTAATTATTGCTCCGTGGAACTATCCATTTCAATTAGCACTGTCTCCTTTAGTAGGAGCGATTGCCGCTGGAAACACGGCGATTATAAAACCTTCTGAATTAACGCCTAGCGTATCTCGCGTTATACAAGAATTACTAGCTGAGGCTTTTGATCCAGCATTTGTGACGGTGATTGAAGGCGCTGTAGACACAACAAGCCTGCTTTTAAAACAGCCGCTTGATTATATTTTCTTTACGGGAAGTGTAAATGTAGGGAAAATTATTATGCAAGAAGCAGGGAAGCAGCTTATTCCAGTCACGCTTGAGCTAGGCGGGAAAAGTCCGTGCATTGTACATGAAGATGCAAATCTAGATCTTGCAGCAAAACGAATTATGTTTGGCAAAGGAATGAATGCAGGGCAAACGTGCGTTGCTCCTGATTATTTGCTCGTCCATAAAAAAGTGAAAGCGCAGCTGGTAGAGAAACTTTCCGAAGCGATTTCTCAATTTTACGGTAGTAATCCGCTTGAAAGCGACCGCTACGGCCGTATTGTCAGTGAGCGCCATTTTACTCGGCTAGTTGAGTTTTTAAAAGACGGAAATGCTATAGTTGGAGGCGGGTACAATAAAAACACGCTAACAATAGAACCTACGGTGTTAAGTGAAGTAAGCTGGACATCAGATGTCATGCAAGAAGAAATCTTTGGGCCTATTCTTCCTATGATTGAATATGAAACACTAGACGAAGTCATTCATAAAGTTCAAGAAAAAGCTAAGCCGTTAGCTCTTTACTTATTTACAGAAAGTGAAGATGTGCAAAACATCATAACGGAGCGTCTTTCATTTGGAGGAGGCTGTATAAACGATACGCTTATGCATATCGCTACGCCATATTTGCCGTTTGGCGGAGTGGGAGAAAGCGGCACGGGTCAATATCATGGAAAAGACAGCTTTCAGACATTTACTCATTTTAAAAGCATGCTGTCTCAAACAACCAAGTTTGATTTGTCATTCCGCTATCCTTCGGAAAAACAAAACTTGAAAATGATCAAAAAATTATTGAAATAAAAGAGCCTCCTGATAGGAGGCTTTTTCGTTATTTTGAAAGGGAAAGCTGAGAAAGCGGCCATTTTTCTTGGGTATATGCCATTTCCCAAAATAAATACTCGAGTTCACAGCTTTTGATGAAGTGATCTTTCATACGGTTACGTTCTTCTTCAGTCGCTTGTTCGGCGAGTTCATCAAGCTTGTTACAAAACCATTGTGTTGTGCCATTCATTTCTTCATTATTATAAAACTGAATCCATTCATAAAAAGGATGAGAAGGAGATGGATTTACTTGTTCTGTAATGCGCTGGCCAATTTCAACGTACGTCCATGGACATGGAAGAAGTACTGCAATAATTTCCGCTAAGCTGCCTGTATGCGCAACACTTGTCATATGGTTAATGTAGTGGCTGGCCGTCGGTGAAAGCGCCTCAGTGTGAAGGTCTTCATAACGTACGCCGGCTACTTCACAAAAATTATTGTGAGGGTGTACTTCACTATGTAATACCGTAGAAATGCCGGCATTAAAGGCCTCCATTTCGGTACGCGTGCGGCATTTCGTTAAAGCAGCGCCGTAAATGCGAACAAATGCTGTTAAGTATTCGTAATCTTGAGAAACGTAATGAATAAGCGCTTCTTTTGGCACGTTTCCTTCAGCAATTCCTTTAATAAAAGGATGGTTAAAAATGGCTTCGTAAATATAGTTTGCTTCTTGTCTTAATTGAGATGAAAATGACATCAAAATCCTCCTTTAATTATGAGGAAGTCACAAACAAGCACATAAAGGAAATAAAAAACACTCCGTTTATAAACGGAGTGGCAAAGAACAGTAAAAAACTGAACATTGCCACTTTCCTACGCTGGTATGAGCCAGATCAGGTTCAAAGGGATCAAGAAAACTTGTCTCAGCCGGTGGGCACCCCTAGTGGACTTCCTATTAATCTATGTTTAACTTACCATATATTCTGAAAAATAGAAAGCGTTATAGGAAAATGTGCGCTAACCGTTTTTATTTCTTAAAGAGGAAGCTTCTTAGAGCTATTTTTAATCATTTTTGTTTAAAAACGCATATTTTTAGGGAAGAAGAGGTATTAATGAAGGGAAGAGCCGTTTTCGTCTCCGAAACATTCCCATATAAATAGAAGAAAGGAGAGAACAAAATGGCGAAATTTCGTTTGTATGCTGTATTAAATACAGTAGGCTTGGCTATTACACTGCTTGTGAATTATTTAGCAAATGCCATTCCAATAGGAGGCAAAACAACGGCAGAGGCTTCTGCGCAAGTTCCTACGTTGTTTACACCAGCGGGTTATGCCTTTGCTATCTGGGGCGTTATTTATTTGTTATTAACCTTTTGGGTTATACGCCAATTTTTTGCAAGAGAAGATCAAAAGGAAATATATGCACGTATCGGCATTTGGTTTTTTCTAAACTGTTTGTTAAATAGTGCGTGGATCTTTATTTTCCAAAACGATTACTATAAGTTATCCCTTTTAGTTATGCTCTTTATTTTAGGCACATTAATGATTGTATATTCCATTATTCAGAATTCTCGGATGACGACATGGTTTATGCGTCTGCCGATTTCGCTTTATCTTGGATGGATTTCTGTTGCGACTATTGTCAATATGTTTGTCGTATTTCAAGCAAATGGAATACAGCACTTGCTTGGCCTAAACGAGTTAGCATGGACGATTATTATGCTGCTGGTAGGAGCTGCGCTGGGCATTATGTTTACATTAAAAAACCGAGACGCTGTTTATCCGCTTGTTTTTATTTGGGCTTATATTGCCATTGCAGTGAAGCAAAGTGGAAATCAGCCAATTGTCATTACTGTCATCATTTCGGTTGTTTTATTAGCAATTGCCATTATTGTGGGACTGATTAAACGCTATAGACGTTTTTAAAAAGAAGCTCTAGCTTTTGTAAGCTAGAGCTTTTTATGATGCTCTTTTGATTGTAAAAAAGCAGCTGTAAAAGCAATTAAGCTAATTAAAATACCAAAAGGAACAACAATTGGTACGAATGATAAAATAAATGTCATAAGTGTAACCTCCATGTTGCATCGGTGCATAATGAAAAATTCAACTTTTTTAAATTGAAGTTCCGCTATTATAGTATGCTAGGCTTTATGTTTGGAGCCTATATGTTTAGAAATAAACGAAAAAGGCAACATACGTTACATACAGGTTATATAGGAGGAGTTAAAATGGAAACATATTTAGTTGCTTACACAGATAAAGATGATATGGAGTATAAACAAGTGACGTGCGAGAGTTATGAGGATGCAGAGCGTACGGTCCTTCGTTTAGAGAGAGAAGGGCATATGCATATTGAAGAAATTTCAAATCAAGAAGCCTACCGTGGAGATGAATCATCGTATAGAGAATAAATTTTGAATAGAAACACCAACCTTAAAATGAAGAAGCAGCTGCTTCTTCATTTTTTCTATTCTATATAGATATCGTTTTATAGAAAAAAGTAAAACGGGAATGATTTTCTTCTGCATTTATGGTACAGTACTAATCAGGTGAGTTTTGAGTTTAGAAGAGGAGAGAGTAACATTATATGAGTAAAGGAAATCAGTGGTCTTCACGCCTCGGTTTTATTTTAGCATCTGCTGGGGCAGCAATTGGTCTAGGAGCGATATGGAAGTTTCCATACGTAACGGGAACCAGTGGCGGTGGAGCGTTTTTTGCGTTGTTTATTTTATTTACGATTTTTATTGGATTGCCGCTTCTGTTGGCAGAATTTATCATTGGAAGACATACGGGAAAAGAAGCGATTAGTGCTTATAAGGCAATTGCTCCAAAATCCGCTTGGGTATGGATTGGCAGGCTGGGAGTACTAAGCTGTGTCGTTTTGCTTTCCTTTTACAGCGTCGTTGGCGGCTGGGTGATTTTATATACGATTATGAGCGTAACCGGTATGCTAAACGGAAAAGAGTACGGCCCGTTGTTCAATGCCGTCATTAGCCAACCTTATGTAGTATTAGGTGCACAGGCGCTGTTTTTATTAATTACAGTGTTTGTTATTTCAAAAGGCGTACAAAAAGGAATAGAGCGTGCTAATAAATACATGATGCCGCTGTTATTTATCTGTTTTATCATTATCGTGGTGCGTTCTTTAACATTAGACGGAGCAATGGACGGAGTAAAGTTCTTTTTAAAACCGGATTTTTCAGCCATTACAGGGTCATCTGTTCTCTATGCGCTCGGTCAGTCGTTTTTCTCGCTTTGCGTGGGATTATCCTGCATGGTGACATATAGCTCTTATTTAGGGAAAAAAGTAAGCTTGACGCGTTCAGCTGGCACCATTGCTATTTTGAACTTGTTTGTTTCCCTGCTGGCGGGCTTGGCTATTTTTCCAGCCGTTTTTTCATTTGGATTAAAGCCAACTGAAGGACCTGGACTTTTGTTTGTGGTCTTGCCAACAGTATTTGAGAAAATGCCGTTTGGTACCGTCTTTTTAGCACTGTTTTTAATTTTATTTCTATTTGCTACGCTTACGTCTGCTTTCTCACTGCTGGAAATTATCGTAGCTGCTTTAACCAAAGACGATCAGACAAAACGAACTCGCTACGCTTCTTTATCAGGGATTCTTGTGTTTGTGGTAGGTATCCCATCAGCGCTTTCGTTTGGTGTACTAAAACATGTCTCACTTTTTGGCAGAAGTATATTTGACGTAGCTGACTTTTTTGTGAGCAACTTAATGCTGCCTCTTGGAAGTTTAGCCATTGCGATTTTTGTGACATTTAAAATGAAAAAAGAAGCCGTGTATGAAGAGTTTATTTCAGGAAGTACAAAAGGCGCTAAATTATTCAACGCATGGTTCTTTCTAGTTAAATACGTATTGCCTATTATTATTATAGCTGTTCTATTAAGCTTACTTGTTGCATATTAAAAAAAGCACTCATCTGAGTGCTTTTTTTTGTTTATTTTGCAAAAACGTGATTTCCAATCGTAATCGTAACCTGTTTTTGACGAAGCCATTGGTCGCTTGTTTTATCTGGATTAAAGAAGAATAACGAACCTTTTCCTTGACCTCTAAAAGCTAGTGCTTCATTTACAGCTTTTTTTGCTTCAGCATCCGCTGCTTTATTAATTTCACCGTTTTGTACAGGTGTAAACTGTGTACCTTGATAAATGACATCATGAATAGAGTTTGGGAAAGAATCGCTATCCACGCGGTTTAAGACAACTGTTGCTACAGCCACTTTGCCAGCGTAAGGTTCGTCTTTTGCTTCAGCTTGTACAAGGCGAGCTAACAATTCTTTATCACTTTCGCTAATAGAGTTAGGGATTGTTAATGTTTCATTTGCATTAATAGAGTCGGTAGATTTGTGATTCGCTTTTTTCAACTGTTTAACCGTAACGCCGTATTCAGCGCCAATCTTGTAAAGAGTCTCTCCGGCTTTTACGCGATGGGTTGTTTCAGCGGCATTTGCCCCGTGACTCATGCCGAACATAGGAACTGCTAGTGCTCCAATAATTGCTAGTTTCTTAAACATAAAGTAAGTACCTCCTGAAATCCTTTTGAACGCCCCTTTTATCACGGATCGGTGCGTGCTGTGCACCGAACTTTATATGTACGTTTCAAAGATTAACAGGTGTCAATACATCTTGTCACTGCTTAAAACATACCAATCTAGGAAGATATTATAATAGTTAACAGATAATTTGAAAAATACGTTGACTGATAATAAAGGAGTGAATTATAATGAACGAGTAAATAGTTAACCGTTTAACTGGAGAGATTTTATGGGAGAAAAGATAACGATTCGTGATGTAGCAAAGCATGCAGGGGTGTCTGCAGCTTCAGTATCTTACGTCTTAAACGGAATTAACAAAGTATCCGATGAAACAAAAGAGCGAATTTTAACAGCGGTAAAAGAATTAAACTACGAACCAAATTTAACCGCCGTTAGTCTTTCGAAACAAAAGTCAAATATGATTGGCGTTATGTTCCCGCTTACAGATGATTCACTTTCTACTATATTTAAAGATAACCATTATTACAGCGAAATGATTAGTGGAATTGAATATGTAATCCGTAAGCATGGTTATGATCTAGTCATATCTGGAGCGAGTAGCCCAGCTGATTGCCTAAAATGGATTCGAACGAGAAATATTGATGGTCTTCTGTTTTTAGGAGCCTTCCCGCATCGATTGTATGAGAAAATGAAAGCGTTATCGAATCCGATTGTGCTAGTAGATACATACGAAAGGTACGAACGTGATTATCATCATATTTCTGTAGACGATGAGTATGGAGGATATCTAGCTACAACACATTTAGTGAATTTGGGTCACAAAGAAATTGCCTTTGTTGCTCATCACCTCGTCAATAGTCCAGTGGATAAAAAGAGGTATATAGGCTACGAGAAAGCATTAAAAGAAGCGGGCATTACACCATCAAAGACGTTTGTTTTTGAAGTGAACGAAAGTTCGTTTGATAACGGTTACAATTTAGGGAACAAGCTGCTGCAAGATCATAAGGATATTCGGGCGGTTTTTGCATCCTCTGATACGCTGGCGCTTGGAATTATGAAAGCACTGCAAGAAAAGGGGAAAAAAATTCCGCAGGACTACTCAATCGTAGGGTTTGATGACATAACGTTTAGTAGCTATGCATCTCCAAGTCTAACAACAATTCGTCAAGATGTATTTAACAAAGGAGTCGTCGCCGCGACGTCTGTTATTCAAGCAATTGAACACCGTTTCAGCACGCTGCAGCATGTGAAATTATCGGTTGAACTTATTATTCGAGATTCGACTGCTAGGCGCGGGTGAATCAGAGTAAGTTAACCGGTTAACCAAAGTTTAGCATTTATAAAAAAAGGGGATATATGTTAGCATTCACAAAAAAAGGGGATATGAAAATGATTAATGTTACAGTATGGAATGAAAATCGTCATGAACAGAAAAATCCGGTTGTAAGAGAAATTTACCCTGAAGGCATTCACGGTGCCATCGCTTCTTTTTTAGAAGAAGGAGGGTTTCGTACACACACCGCAACATTAGACGAAGTAGAACACGGGTTGACTGAAGAAGTATTAAATCAAACGGATGTTTTAGTATGGTGGGGTCATTTAGCACATGACGAAGTAAAAGATGACATCGTTGAGAAAGTAAAGCAGCGCGTGCTAGACGGTATGGGGCTTATTGTCTTACACTCAGGTCACTTTTCTAAAATTTTTAAAACGTTAATGGGCACAAGCTGCGACTTAAAATGGCGTGAAGCAGATGAAAAAGAGCGCTTGTGGGTAGTAGAACCAAGTCATCCGATTGTGGAAGGTATTGGTGAATTTATCGAGCTTGAGCGCGAAGAAATGTATGGAGAGCACTTTGATATTCCAGCACCTGATGAACTGATTTTCACGAGCTGGTTTGAAGGCGGAGAAATTTTCAGAAGCGGCTGCACGTACAAACGCGGAAACGGAAAAGTATTTTATTTCAGACCTGGACATGAAACATATCCAACATACCATAACAAAGACATTCAGCGTGTCATTATGAATGCTATTAAATGGGCGAAGCCAGCAGAGAGAAAACGTCCTGTTTACGGCAATGCGCAACCGCTTGAATCAATCGCTGTTAAAAACTAATTAATAATGCTTAAGCAAAGGGGATAGGAAAGATGGCAAAAGTAAAAATTGGCGTTATTGGGTGCGGAAGCATTGCGCAACACCGTCACTTACCAGAATATAAGATGAATGAACAAGTAGAATTAGTAGCCGTTTGCGATATAAACACAGAACGTGCAAACAGCGTAGCACAGCAGTACGGTGTAAAAGCTTACACAAACTATGAAGAACTTTTAGCAAGCAGTACAGTGGAAGCAGTGAGCGTATGTACGCCCAATTATCTTCATGCGCCTATTTCGGTTGCAGCGTTAAACAGCGGAGTTCATGTCCTATGTGAAAAGCCGATGGCAACATCAGAAGAAGAAGCGAAAGCAATGATTGAAGCAGCAAAAACAAACGGTAAAAAACTAATGATCGGACATAATCAGCGCTTTGTAGCTTCTCATCAAAAAGCTCGTGAACTTATTGAAAAAGGGGAAATCGGTAAAATTTATAGTTTCCGTACGGCTTTTGGCCACGGTGGCCCTGAAGGTTGGAGCGTGGACGGAAAAGACAGCTGGTTCTTCAAAAAAGACGAAGCGTTTATTGGGGCTATGGGGGATTTAGGCGTTCATAAAACCGATATGCTACGCTACATATTGAATGAAGAAATTGTAGAAGTGGGTGCATTTGTAGAAAGCAATGCAAAAGACTTTGCAAATGTAGACGACAATGCTGTGTGCGTATTAAAAACGGAAAGCGGGATTATCGGGACGCTTGCGGCAAGCTGGGCTTACAATGGAAAAGAAGATAACTCCACGATTGTTTACGGAGAGAAAGGGATTCTTCGTTTAGAGGACGATCCGACGTATTCATTAGTTGCACAATATGCAACGGGTGAAGTGGTGAACTATGAATTAGGGAAAATCCAGTCGAACGATGAAGGCGGACAAAGTAATTCTCACGTCATTGAACAATTTGTAGATGCAGTTGCAGAAGATAAAGAATCTCCTGTTCCTGGTGAAGAAGGATTAAAATCACTTGCTGTTATTTTAGCAGCTTTAAAATCAAGTCAAACGAAACAAATTACGCGCGTGTAAGAGGTGAAAAACGTGAGAATTGGCATAATCGGAGCAGGAGGGATTGCTGTAAGCAGGCATATCCCAGCATTCAAACAACTGGGTGATGAATGTGTGATTTGGGGGCTTAGCGATATTAATAGTGAAAGAGCCACAGAGGTAGCCAATGAGCATAATATCCCTCACGTATTTGTTGATTACAAAGATATGTTTAAAGAAGTGGATGCTGTATGTATTTGTACACCAAATAAATTTCACGCCGAGTTTGCAGTAGAAGCGTTAAAAGCAGGCGTTCACGTCCTATGTGAAAAGCCAATGGCGATGTCTAAAGAGCAAGGTGAAGAAATGCTTGCTGCTGCTAGAGAATCAGGTAAGCAGTTAGCGATTGCGTATCATTACCGATTCATGAAAGAAGCGCAGGCTGCGAAAAAAATGATGACAGAGGTAGGGCGCCCATTAGTTGCACGTGTCAGAGCAATGCGTCGCCGAAAGGTTCCCGGTTGGGGGGTATTTACGAACAAAGATCTTCAAGGAGGAGGCAGCTTAATTGATTACGGCTGCCATTTACTTGATTTAACGCTTTGGCTGATGGGAAACCCAAAGCATACTGAAGTGCTGGGAAGTACATATAATGACCTGAGTAAAACGCCTAACCAATTAAATCAATGGGGAGCATTTGATCATGAAACATTCAGCGTGGATGATCATGTAACGGCCTATATTAAATTTGAAAATGGAGCGTCGCTTCTTTTAGAAACTTCTTGGGCTGCTAATATCGAAGATGATGAAGAGCACGTAAGCATATCAGGGGTAGAGGGCGGTTTAAGCGTGTTTCCGTTTGAACTATACACGTCTAAAAACGGTATGCTCATGAACAGTACGTCACCTTGGATAGATGGAGAAGATGATTACAGCCTAAGTCAGGCTAAAAATTTCGTTGAAGCGTGTAAAGGAAATGCTGAATTAGTGGTAAAGCCACAAGAAGCGCTTCAAGTCTCAGCTATTATTGACGAAATATATCGTACAGGGGGAAATTAAAATGAAACTTGGAGTATTCACGGTCTTATTTTCGGATCTTTCTTTTGAAGAGATGTTAGATAAAGTAAAAGCAGCAGGTCTTCATGCTGTTGAAATCGGAACGGGCGGCTATCCGGGAAACAGCCATTGTCCGCTAGATGAGCTGCTTGAAGATGAAGAAAAAAGAGAAGCATATATGAAGCAGATAAAAGACCGCGGACTTACAATCAGCGCATTAAGCTGCCACGGCAATCCTATTTCACCTGAGGCAAGTTTTGCAAAAGAATCTGACGAAACGCTTCGCAAGACCATTCAACTAGCATCATTAGTAGATGTTCCAGTGGTTAACTGCTTTTCTGGAACAGCAGGAGATCACGAAGAAGCGAAGTACCCAAACTGGCCTGTTACTCCTTGGCCTAACGAGTATGGAGACGTATTGAATTGGCAATGGGAAAATAAGCTTGTTCCTTATTGGAAAGAAATTGGAGAACTAGCGGAGGAGTATAATGTAAAAATTGGTTTAGAACTTCACGGCGGATTTTTAGTTCATACTCCGTATACGCTCCTAAAGCTTCGCGAAAAAACAAGTCCAGCGATTGGCGCTAACCTTGATCCAAGTCATTTATGGTGGCAAGGAATTGATCCGGTAGGAGCTATTAAAATTTTAGCAAAAGAAAATGCAATTCATCATTTCCATGCAAAGGATACGTACTTGGACCAGGATAATATTAACATGTATGGCCTGACGGATATGCAGCCATACGGAGAAGTCCAAACGCGTGCATGGACGTTTAGATCCGTAGGATGCGGACATGATGTAAAAGAGTGGTCTGATATGATGAGTGCACTTCGCACATACGGATACGATTACGTAGTCAGCATTGAACACGAAGATCCAATCATGTCGATTGAAGAAGGATTTAAACGCGCGGTTACAAACTTACAAAGTGTATTAATTGAAGAAACTCCCTCACAAATGTGGTGGGCGTAAGCAAAAAAGAAGCATCTCTAAAAAGAGGTGCTTCTTTTATTTTCGTTAATAAATCAATTCGCCTTTTGTTCACCTGAATTTCGATACAAACGGGTGATTGGTAACCCAAAAGCGCCAAGGGTAGTCCTTCGCTTCTTCAGAATTATCAATGCCAACGCGAGGTCCGGCGGAAATCTCTGAAGGAGTGAAGCCACGAGCAATATAAAGAGGAGGGCTGGTTAAATCATGACCGTACAAATCCATTGAAACCCCTAGTGCTTTTGTTAGTTTCCCAGGACCGTTTGTCCAATTTGTTTCGTTTTCTATCCCTCTACGTCTATTTTTCATCAAATTTTTTCCGCTAAAAGGCTCAATAGCTCGAATAAGGACGCCTTCTGGACAATCGATGTCGCTGCTTACAACATTGAGTAAACAATGTGTATGCATTGTATGCGTATAGGCATGACCAGGAGGACCGAACATTACCTCCGTTCTTTTTGTGCGCCGGTTATTAAAACTATGAGCTGCTCGGTCGAAAGGCCCTTTATAAGCCTCTGTTTCTACAATAAACCCAGATGCAGTTCCTTCTGCCGTTTCGTGAACAAGAAGGCATCCTAACAGCGACTGAGCTAATTCAAGTGTAGGCTGTTGATAAAATAAAAGAGGAAGTGGTTCAATCGCTAAAAGAGAACGCGTCATTTGCTGTAGTCCATCCTTTCAAAACAGAGTCATTCACGCTGTTATGCGCACCTTTTATTATGATGTTTTCTTTATTATTTTGCAAAGGGAGGGACTGATTAATACAGTAATCTTTCTTATCCCACGTTCAAGTATTTATCATGATTCAACTCACTCTATGAAATTATTTTATTTTAAAGAATGGTTTCGTTTTGGACGTGTAGGGGGAATATTTTACTACAATGCTTCGCTTTTACTGCTGGTATGATATACACAGTTCATCCATATTTTACATGCTTTTAGTTTTAAAAAATAGTGATCCGCCTTTTCTTTATTTTCGTTCTACACATGAAAGCAAAATAAAAAGATTGAATTGTAGAAAGTTCTTTATAAATGGAAATAAAGAAATAATATCCTTCAAAGAGTATTTAAGGGATTTTAGAACATATTAAAAATAAAATTTATACACTGTGAGGAATAGCTATGAACATCCACTTTAATACATTAATGAACTTATCAATTAAACATATTTTTGGGCCTGCATCTCAAACGATCAACCATCTAACATATCATTCAAAGCAGGTTCACGACGGATCAGTATTTTTTAGTATAAAAGGTGAAAATGAAGATGGACATCAATATATTAAAGAAGCTATAGCTAGAGGAGCCGTAGCAGTCTTTGGGACAAGCATTGAGGAGCTGCGTCTCTTGAGCACTCAGTATTCTCACTGTACGTTTTTAGCTGTTGACGACGTTCGTAAAGTAATGGCGTCTTTTTCTAAAATGTATTTTGATTATACGGATGAAAAAATTGAGACAATTGGCGTTACAGGTACAAATGGTAAAACAACCGTAGCAGCTTACGTAAGGTCGCTTTTAACTCTTTTAAAATTGCCGACAGGATCGATTGGAACGACCGGCATTTGGTCATCAAAGAAGAAGTTAGTTTATAAAAAAAGTACGCCTACAACACCTGAATCGGTAGACTTGCATAAAGTTTTTTATGATTTGTATACAAGAGGCGATGAAGCGGCAGTGATGGAAGTATCTTCAATTGCGATTGATCAGCAGCGAGTAGAAAATATTTATTTTGATGTAGCCATTCATACCAACTTATCGGAAGAGCATTTAGAGTATCATAAAACGTTTGAGCACTATAAAAAATGCAAGATGAAATTATTTCAGCAGGCAAAACATGCCGTTATTAATATAGATGATCAGGACATGGGTAAAGACTTAAGCAGGCTATTTGAAGGACCTAAAGTCACGTATAGCATATTAAATAATGTGGAGGCAACTCTGCAAGCAAAAAACATTACTGTCAAAGAAGGGGGCTCTTTCTTTGATTTACTGTATAAAGGACAGTCATACAAAGTAGCAGCGCCTGTATATGGCGATTACAACATTGCTAACGTGCTAGCAGCCATTGGTACAGCTCTTCACTTTGAATACCACATTGAGGATATTATTAGCGTGCTTCCTCAATTGGAAAGTCCAGAAGGGCGCTTTCAAGTGATAGAAGGTCCCAATAACCAAAAAGTGATTTTAGACTATGCCCATACGCCTGTTGCCCTTACGCGTTTAGTAGAAGAAGTAAAAAAGATGGAGTATAACCAGCTAATTGTCATGATTGCAGGAATCGGCATTCGAGATTTTAATAAAATGCCTAAAATGGCGCGTGTCATTGAAGGAAAAGCTGATGAAATTGTCGTAACGGTTGATCATCCAGGTCATCATGATCCGAACGTAATTGTAGATCAAGTAATGACGGGTTTTTCAAATCCAAGCGCAACTAATATTCACCGCGCCCCTACTCGAATAGAAGGAGTATTAAAGTCGCTTTCTTTAGGAAAGCCGAATGATATTATTTTACTTACAAGCGGCTGTATTAACGGCGCTCAGCTTGTAAAAGGCAACGAAATTCCGCATTCTGATGAAGAAATTATTGCTTCTTATTATGCATCGTTAAGCAATATTTCCTAATACTCTTCTTCATTTATCGAATGAACGTGGAGAAATTGAAACGGCATACGAAAGAAGGTCTCTTACTATTTTTAGAGACCTTCTTTTCGCATCAAAACTATAGGCTGTTTTCTAGCAGTGTTTTTGGTTCCTCAATTTTTACATCATGTTCTTTAGCCAGCTTTTTAATAGCTGCATTGTAATCGCGTATGCCTTTTCGTGCTTCATCAAGCATAGCGTTTGCCTCAGCAATAAGGTTGCGGTCCTGCTTTTCTAAAGCGCTGACAATTTTAATAAAAGCGTTATACTGGGTATTGGCAGCCTTTATATAGCCTTCATGAACCTTTCGAAGATCGTCGGTTTCTACATCAATGTTTTCCAGTTCGTCAACAAATTTACGATAAGTAGGAATGACTTCACTCGTCATCGTATCATACATCACCGCGTCACTTGTGTAGTTAGCGCCTGTGACAGAATCGTATGCGTCAATCGCTTCTTTTTCAAGCTGAGCGGCTTTTTTTAAATCTTGATTGTTATAGTCGATTAAATCATCTTGAACAGGATCACTAAAGCAGGCGGATAATAAAAACAAAAGAGGGACAAGACAAAATAAAACCTTCTTCAATGAATTTCACCTCCGTTTAACAATGTATGAAACATCTGCTTGGCAAAGTCGGTTTTAATAACTGGAGAAAAAGAAGGGAGTGTATAAAAGGATTTTTAAAGGTCGGCAGTGAATTTATTCATAAGTCGGTTTGTAGTTGAGCACCCCTTAGTAGCAGGAAGGAAGAGAAAATGATTAAAATAACAAGAGACCACTTAACGAACAATGAAGTTATTGAACTAGTAAGTTCTCACCTTCAAGGAATGAACTTACATTCACCCCCTGAAAGTATTCATGCTCTAAATATTGAAAGCTTAAAACAACGTGATATTACGTTTTGGAGCGTGTGGGAAGACAGCCAGCTAGCAGGGTGCGGGGCTATAAAAGAGTTAGATGAGCACCACGGAGAAATTAAATCGATGCGAACAGCTACCGCCCATTTGCGGAAAGGAATTGCTAAAGAGCTGCTGCAGTACATAATAAATGAAGCACAAAAACGAGGGTACCGACGCTTAAGCTTAGAAACAGGATCCGCGTCTGCTTTTGAACCGGCTAGAAAGCTATACGCCAGTTTTGGATTTTACGAGTGCGAACCGTTTTCTACCTACAAAGAAGATCCATACAGTGTATTTATGACAAAGAAATTGAATGATTAAAAGAGGATGGGACAAAAGTATTTTAGTTGAAGGAAAATCTGAACGAGGAATCGAGATTCTTGATGGAGAATCAAACTCGTTCGGATTTTTTCATGGTTATGGTGTATGTCTCAACCTCTTTGTTTTTTGTTTTGTCCTAATTCATATAAAAAGGTATAAACTAGGTTTTCTCACTAGACAAAAAGGTTTTTCCTATGTAGTATAGGTGTCAGATAATACAAAACGAATGTTCAGTATAAATAATAAATGTGCGGGGCGGTGGAAATAGCTTGAATAAAAAAAAGCTTCAAAGTGAACAAACAAAAAGAAAAGTGGCAGATGCCGCTAAAGCATTGTTTTCTCAAAAAGGCTATAAAGCTACATCTATTGAGGAAATTGTAGAAGCTACGGGAAGCAGTAAAGGGAATATTTATTATCATTTTAAAAGCAAAGAAGGGCTTTTTCTCTATTTAATAGACGAATGGGATCTTGAGTGGGAACGAAACTGGAAAGAAAGAGAGTCTCTTTACAAAACAACAAGAGATAAGCTTTTTGGAATTGCGGAGCAAATCATTTTAGATGATTTGAATCATCCTCTTACGAAAGCCGCCGATGAGTTTTTTAACAACGAGGAAAAGGGCAGCGACATCGAAGAGCGAATTGATGAGATGGTGAAACGACACGTGGAGTTTAACCGGGAACTTTTGCAAAAAGGCATTGATGAAGGAGAGTTTTCTCCTAAAAATGCAGAACAGCTTGCAGTAGTTTTAGAAGGGCTGTTTGTTGGAATGAGCCGCATGTCTCGAAAAACGAACACGGAAAATGCCCTGCAGCTTTACCATTCAGCGATCGATGTATTTTTAAACGGAATTATAGCAAGGTCTTCTTAAATAATCGGGGATGCTTATTGCGGTAATGAGTAATCCCTCATTATTTTGTATTTTTATAGACCGAACGTTCAGTATTTTTGTAATCAGGAGGTTTATATGTCATTATTGTTAAGAAATCGAGCGGCGATTTTGCTGCTCATGCTAAATATTTTTATTATTTTTACAGGAATCGGTCTCGTTATTCCAATTATGCCAACATATATGACAGAGCTTCATATCAACGGCAGCGTGATGGGGCTTTTAGTAGCGGTGTTTTCACTAACTCAATTTCTGTTTTCACCTTTAGCGGGGCGGTTATCAGATTCGTTAGGGAGAAAGAAAATTATTGTAGCGGGAATGATTGTTTTTGCCTTGTCTGAATGGTTCTTTGGTTCAGTGAGTACACCTCTTTTATTATTTGTATCGAGAATGTTAGGCGGGGTCGGGGCCGCGCTTATTATGCCTGCTGTTATGGCCTATACAGCGGACGTGACGTCTGCTAAAGAACGTGCTAAAGGAATGGGCTATGTGACGGCGGCGATTACAACAGGATTTATTATTGGACCCGGTATTGGCGGCTTTTTAGCTGAATATGGCATGCGTGTACCATTTTATATGGCCGCAGTAGCAGGAGGCTTGGCTGCTGTGATTACGCTTTTTGTTTTGCCAGAGTCTCGTCCTGTACAAAATCATGCTGTTTCAAACAATGAGAATCCAAAAGAAGAGGGGCTGCTACTGCAGCTTATGAATTCCTATAAAGAACCTTATTTTTTAAGTTTAATTATTGTTTTTGTGACATCATTTGGATTATCCAATTATGAAACGATTTTTTCACTATTTGTTGATCATAAATTTAGCTTTACGCCAAAAGATATTGCGTTTGTTATTACGTTTGGCTCTATTGCGGGGGCTGTAGTGCAGGTTACGATTTTTGGCTGGATTTTAAATAAGTTTGGTGAAAAAAGAGTGATTTCGTTTTGCTTGATGATGACGGGGCTTTTTATTTTACTTACGCTATTTGTGCACACGTACTGGCTTATTATTGTTGTGACATTCATCGTCTTTTTAGCAACAGATATTTTACGTCCGGCAATCAGCACGCAAATGTCGATGATGGCACAAGACGACCAAGGGTATGTAGCCGGACTAAATTCTGCTTATACAAGTCTTGGGAATATTATTGGACCCGTTGTAGCAGGCTTTCTCTTTGATATAAACATTAATTACCCGTACGTATCAGCTGCACTTGTACTGCTGCTTTGTTTTCTTTTATCTTTAAGAGCAGGGAAGGACAGAAAAACAGCTGTGAGAAATCAAGCGGTTCAAGAGAAATAACCATAAGGAAAAAATGATAGAATTCTTAGGGAATAGAAGACCTCTAGTAGCTTACTAGAGGTCTTTTGATTATTTTTTTAGGAAATGTGTAAGGTTCACAACGCCACTCAGCCTATAGAGAAGCTTTATTTTATCGGCAAAACAGTGAAATGGTTGCAAATAAAAAAGGTTAATAGTAAACTTTAAACGTAACAAGAATAGTATGGGAGCTTGCGCGGGGCAGGCTGAGAGTACAGGGACGCCTGTTGACCATTTGAACCTGTTGGATAATGCCAGCGCAGGGAATGTGAGTACATACCAAAGCACTTTGCGCATGCAAGGTGCTTTTTTGTCTTTTTTTTTGCAGTGTTAAAACTAAATGAAAAGAGTGAGAGAATATGGATATTAGTAAAATTTCAGCTCAATTAGAAAAAGTAAGAGATACAAGTCCGCTTGTTCATAATATTACGAATGTTGTGGTAACCAATTTTACTGCAAATGGACTGCTTGCACTAGGAGCTTCACCTGTTATGGCTTATGCGAAGGAAGAAGTGGCTGACATGGCACGAATCGCCGGAGCGCTTGTTTTAAATATGGGTACACTGACGGCTCAAGAAGTAGAAGCGATGAGAATAGCAGGAAAATCAGCAAATGAAAATGGCGTGCCGGTTATTTTCGATCCTGTAGGAGCCGGAGCGACACCGTTTCGTACAGAAGTAGCACGTCAGCTTGTAGAAGAATTAAATATTGCAGTTATTCGTGGTAACGCTGCTGAAGTTGCGAATGTAGTAGGCGAGTCATGGCTCATCAAAGGCGTTGATTCATTAGAAGGGCAAGGAGACGTCATTGAACTTGCTGAGAAAGCAGCGAACAAATTAGATACAGTGATTGTTATCACGGGTAAACAAGATGTAATCACAGATGGAAACACAACGTATACAGTAGACAACGGTCACCCGTTATTTACGAAAGTGACGGGTACTGGATGTCTGCTGACATCAATTATAGGAGCTTTCGCTGCTGTAGAAAAAGAATATGTCGAGGCAAGCGTTGCTGCTTTAAGTTTTTACGGAGTGGCAGGTGAGATCGCCGCAGCGAAAAAAGGTGAAGAAGGGCCGGGAAGCTTTCAAATTGAGCTGTTAAACCAGCTTCATCTTTTATCAGGGCAGGATATTGAATCATATGCAAGAGTACATCAACGTTAAAAGGAGCCGGAAAATGACAAACGAAGAAATCAAAAAGCTGCTGCAAGTTTATTTTATAATGGGCAGCAATAACTGTAAAAAAGATCCGAAAGAAGTGTTGAAAGAAGCAATTGAAGGCGGCGTTACCGTGTTTCAATTCCGTGAAAAAGGCGAGGGTGCCTTAACAGGAGAAGCGAAATATCAGCTGGCGAAGGAACTTCAGCAAATTTGTCAGCAGCACAGCGTTCCTTTTGTTGTGAATGATGATCTTGACTTAGCGATCCGCTTACAAGCAGATGGCGTTCATATTGGACAAGAAGATGAAAAAGCTCATATTGTTCGAGAGAAGATAGGAAAAGGAATTGTGGGCGTCTCTGTTCATAATGTACAAGAGCTGCAGCAAGCGATAAAAGACGGAGCGGATTATGTAGGAATGGGACCTGTTTTTCCTACTTCTACAAAAAAAGACGCAAAAGCAGTGCAAGGTACAAAATTAATTGAAGAAGTGCGAAACCAGAATATTGACTTTCCAATTGTAGGAATCGGTGGCATCACGCCTGAAAATGCCAAACAAGTAGTAGAGGCAGGTGCAGATGGCGTTTCTATTATTACCGCGATTAGCTTAGCAGCGTCTCCAAAAGAAAAAGCAGCTCAATTGAAAGAAGCGGTAGAAAAATAAAAAAAGCGCACACTGTGCGCTTTTTTATTATAGCTGAACAGTTTGAGGAGTTTCTTCGCCTTCGTTCATGAAGCGAATTTCGTTCGGCGTAATTTCAAGAACAACATACTCAGGGGCATTTGGACCGTCAAACCATTCTTTCATGTGATCGTTCCATATACGACCTTTTAATTGATCACCAGTACGAAGAACAGCTGTACCAGATAATTCTAAGTATTGATCCCCATATCCTTCGCCGCTGTAGCCCAATAGTACGTGCACGTTCGGATTGGCTTCGATTTCTTCTGCCTTATGTGTATTGATATTTGTTGGTGTGTAAAGAGCGATACCATCTTCATCGCTAAAGAATGTCATATAGCGAGAGTGGGGTTTGTTGTTTACAACTGTAGCTAATGTTCCTACACGATTTCCTTCTAATACTTCGTTTACTTTTTTAGCAATTTTTTGTTCATTCATTTTATCCATCTCCTTTATTACTTTTTATGTTCCTCAATCGAAGATAAATAAAACATACATGTCTAAAAAAAATATAAGTTAACAATAAAATAATTATGTAAACTAGTAAAATGAAAAATAAAAAAAGCTAGCTACAGCTAACTAAAAAATAAGCCCGCACTGCCGTAACCCTAAGTGTCTTAAATACCCAGATCTACTAGGTGGGTGCCCTCATAGCCGGGTTTAGCGTCCCAGGAAGGGCGTGCTATCTGCAGCTAAATTTTGAGCTCCCTTTTAACACTCAAAGGTTTAAGACAACATGAGTATACGCACAGCGCAGGTATGTATAACAAATGTAAATAAGATGCCGATATATAAATGTTTTCTAATTAATCAACTTTCATCGTACAAGAAATGATTATAACGGAATAATGAATGGAACGCAACACTTTTATTTAAAGTTTTTCTTCTCTAACATCTTGGCGGGGAAGCAGTAACAAAATAAGAAAAGGGCCCGCAACTGGAATGAAACATAAAAGAAGGTAAGGCCGGGATGCTATCCTTTCTTTTGTCATAACGGAGTAAGAAAGCCACGTCAAAACAAAAAAATCAGCGGTCATCACGCTAACAAGCTGTGACTGCATAAAAGCATCTCCATAAGCTTTTATTGAACCTACGGATAGTCCGTATACGTAACCTGCAAACGTGAGCGCTAAGCATAGTCCAATCCATAGACGAGAAGAAATGATAGCAATGAAACGTGAAGAAATACGCGAACGTGTTCGAACTTTTTGTCCTTTCCAATGATAATAGAACAAAAGAGAAAAAGCTCCAAGCGCAAATGATAGAAGAGAAAATGGCCATCCAGGCAGTTTGTATGTATCTTTTTACAGATCATTACCATAAACAATACTGGGAAAAGTCCTAAAAAAGAGAATACCATAACCACGAGCGGATCTACCTGTTGGAAATTTCCTGTGATAAGGTTTTTAAACAGCAAATCATTAGCGGCGCTTGCTCCCGGAGCTAGCAGCAAGGTGTATAGTACAAGCATAGCCCATACAATGATATACATATTCTCAACTCCTTTTAATTGTTTTAGTAAAAACCCTTTCAGTATATTTCCCCGTCTTGTGACGAAGGGAAACGCTTGAAACTCTTCTTTAATTAGGTGTAATATTACACTAAAGAAATGTGCGTGTATAGAAAGAAAGGGCTGTGAAAATGAATAAACAAGAAGTGACTAAATCAGTATCGGATAAAATACGATTAATTCGTTTAGAAAGAAACTATTCACAAGACAGAATGGCTGAAGTCATTGGTATTTCAAAAAAAACATTGGTTCAAATTGAAAAAGGGCGCACGGAAGCAGGGTGGACGACCACTGTTGCAGTATGCGGTTTGTTTGGTGACAGTGAAATCCTTCAATCGGTTTTAGGAGATGTTCCTTTAGAAGTAGTAGAAATCATTGCTCATAACGGCGTATCTTCTCCAAAAGATAAAACGCTCGGAGGAAGAGTATGGTGGAAAGAAATTCAGAAAGAAGGCTCTTTTCGTCTGCAGCAAAATATGATTAGTCAGCACTATCGCATTTTAGATGACCAAGACTATCGATGGTTTAGTTCATTTGATAAAAGCGAAGCGGTAAAAAGGTTTGAAGAATTAACGAAGAAATAAAAAACAAGCACTTGCTTTCAAGTGCTTGTTACTGATTCATTAACGTACCGGATGAAGGGCGGTTGAACCAATTCCATAGCTCTACATCTCCAAGTGACGCATATGTGATCGACGGATCATTTTTTAATTTCAGAAGTTTTTTTGTAGGCCCTGTAATCACAACGCCGTACACACCGACGCCATGTTTTTTCACATAAGAATATCGCTGCTTTAGCAACAGATCGGAATGGTCTAGCTGACGAACTTTTTGGACCGTTTCTTCATTATCGGCTAATAGTTTCATCATGTTTAAAACGTTCGACTTGCTAGTAGAGTGAGTTTGATTTCCTTTGTGATCGTAAGGTAAGTCTAAAAACTCTGGAAAGCCAAATGTTGACGTTAAGTCAATTAATGGCTCATCTTTTGTGCTTGTTTTTTGTTCGTGTCCTGTATTAAGCGCGTACCAAGAGGTAGAAAAATCACGGCTGTCGATGGCGTTCATTTTTTGCTGAACTTCTTTTAGCGAATACGTATCATCAAAAGAAATAGCCACTTCGCTTACCGTTCCTTTTGGTAGATTTTCTAACGCTTTCCATGTTTCGTTTGTCCATTCCTTATACTCTTTTGCATGCTGTTTTAGTTTTTTGGGATCAGGATAGACAAAAGAAAGGTTAAGGTCGTATTTGCCGCCAGAAAATTCTTTTTCTACACCGCTTGTTTTATCAAACAGCTGATGAAATGTAAACGTCCCAATGGCCTGCTCTTCACGTCCGATTTGCTTATAAGCTTCCATTTGCGACTGCATGCGGAAAAAGGACTGTGTATCAGAAGTGGTTTCACGTATATGAACGTTCGGAAAAGCAGATTCGATAGCCGCTTGATTCACGCTGTTTATGTATTCGGTTTTTGATTGATGATAATATACAATAGATAAAAAGTTGCCGATTATCCATAGCAGAACGACAGAACTAATGACAGTTGTCACATTTGAAAGGCGCTGCTTCCATTTGGCGATATAAATGGACTTTTTAACTTTTTTATTATCCAACATCGTATCGTCACTTAGTGAAGTAGCTGATGAAGTTGGCGATAACGGTTCATCTTCGGTTAGCAAGTGCTCCAAATGAGCTGAGCATGCTTCACAATTTTCCGTATGTTCTTCAAGTGTTTCTGCTTCTTTGTCTGTCAAAGTGCCGTTTTTATATTTTTCCCATTGATGCTTCATATCTTGACAGCTCATCCGTCCTCTTCCTTTCTTTTTTTCAATTGTTGACGACCACGATACAAGTCCATTTTCACTTTTGACAGAGTATAGCCAGTCATTTCTGCAATCTCTTCATATGTGAAGCCGTGATAATCTCGTAACAGTACAATATTCTGCTTAGCCGGAGGCAAAGCAGATACATCAGAAAGCCAGCCGTCGATTTCACTTTGAATCATCACTTGTTCTTCAGCACTTGGCTGAGGAGTAAAGTGCCATTCTTCTATTTCGACAGTAGGGCGTTTTTTTTCTTTTCGATACCAGTCAATAAAGGCGTGATAAGCAATTTTGAACAGCCAAGGCTTCACTTCCTCGCCTTTATATGTTTCTAAGTGTAAAAGTGCCCGGTAAAAGGTCTCCTGCATTAAATCTTCCGCTGATTCTTTTCTGCGAGTAAGAGAGAGAAGATAGCGCAGCAAATCATGCATGTGCTGTTTATAAATGTGTTCAAAGTTATGCTGTTGTGCCATTTTCTCCCCCTTTCATTTAATCAACGCAATTTGTGGATAAAAGTTTCGGTTTTTTTATCAAAAATCGTATGTAATAGATAAAAGATGCTTAAAATACGATATATAGCTTATCATACTAAAAAGAAAACCATATGAAATTCGACATAATTCCGCGTAATTTGTCATTTTTTTAAAAAACTAAAGGGTAATTGGTGTTCGAAGGAAACAGAAAATGTTATGATAGAACAAGGATGTGCTCTTACAAAAAACAGCTACATACATAATAAAAAATACAGCGTTTGTTTGCAAAATAAAAATGGACAAACACATGGTGTTTAACCAAGGATGTTTGTGGGAAAATAAACTAAGTATTTTCAACAAAAAGTAAATTAAATTGTGTTTTCACTTATAAAAAACACGGTAAATTGGAAAAGGTGGGGTCATGATGGACGTAGAAAATACACAAGGTACAGAAGAACAAGCACCTAAAGTCAAAGCAGCTAAAGTTGGCGATACGATTCAGCCAAAAAAAGGCGACTATAAAGGATTTAAAGGAATTGTTATGGTAGTGCGAGACAATTCGGTTATCGTAGATTTTGGGAAAGATGCTGAAACCGGCGAATCCATGAAAACAGTCGTTAATCATAAAAACTATAAAATCGTAAAAAAGTAGGTGAATAACCTACTTTTTTTTACTGAATATATGTTTAAAGACTGCGATCTTTCTATCAGAAATCTTAGAAAAGAGCGTAGGTAAAGCAATTCTTTGAGAAGAAGAATGTTTTTTAGTAAACTATAGAAAGTATGCAGAAAGAAAGGATTTTTGTTATGTCAATTCAACTATCACAATTATCATTACCACAAGAGGTTCTTTCGCTTTTAGCGAATCGTAAATATGAAAATTTGTCAGATGCTGATCAGCTATTAATTGGAAAAGGCGGCTATACAGCAGAAGAAGCAGATATTTTAGAAGATGCCATTATTGCCTTGTCACTAGGGAAAAACGTACTCTTAAAAGGGCCAACAGGTTCAGGGAAAACAAAGCTGGCTGAAACGCTGTCGCATTTATTTTCTCAGCCGATGCATAGCGTTAACTGCTCGGTTGACTTAGATGCAGAAGCGCTGCTTGGTTTTAAAACAATTGCTGAACAAGAAGGAAAAACAGGTATTGAGTTTGTGGAAGGACCTGTTATTCAGGCAATGAAAAAAGGCCATTTACTATATATTGATGAAATTAACATGGCTAAACCTGAAACGCTTCCTATTTTAAACGGGGTTCTTGATTACCGAAAAATGATTACGAACCCATTCACTGGAGATGTAGTACGCGGTCAGCAAACGTTCGGCGTAGTAGCGGCTATTAATGAGGGGTATGTTGGTACTGTTCCATTAAACGAAGCGTTAAAAAATCGTTTTGTTGTTATTGAAGTGCCATATATTCAAGGAGGCAGCTTAAAGCAAGTTCTGATGTCTCAGTCTCAGTTAAAAGACGAAAAATTAATTGATAAATTTGTCACGCTCTCTGCAGATTTAATTACTCAAGTTCAAAGCGGCCATGTATCAGAAGAAGCTGCGTCTATTCGTGCGCTTATCGATACGTGTGATTTAGCTCTTTATATGCCGCCTCTTCGCGCGATTAAACGCGGTATTATTGAAAAGCTAGAAGATGAAAGGGAAAAAGCCGCCATTCAAAATATTGCTGAAACATTATTTGAGTAAGGAGTGGCGCTATGCGATTTATTAAATTTAACGACAAAAATGTAGATTCCTTTCTCTATATGGAGCTGGCAGATTTAACGAAAACATTAACAAAAAATGATGAAATTGAAGTAGAGTATCGTGTTTCTTCTTATTATGATCCTGTACACGGCATTATTTATCTCAGTCACTTTTGGGATAACCGTCCAGAAGAAGACAAAGTGTACGGCTTAAAAAGTGATGTGTTTTTAAGAAGTATTGGAAGCTATAAGCAATCAAACTTCAAAGAAATTAATGCATATTTAAAGAAAATAAATAAAACCTCGGTACCTAGCTTAGCTAAGCAGCTGTTTATGCTGTTTGAAGATATTCGTTTAGAAGAAGTATGCAAACGCGAACGTCCTGGAACGAAAAAAGCCTTCGCTGTCAGAAGACAGCTTTACAGAAAATATTTTGCTACACAAATGAGCGCAAATTTAACAAAAAGCGTGTATACGGATGCACTTTTTAACGGCATCTACTTGCTATTGACGGCCGAAAATCCATTTGAAGAAATTCCTTCAATGAGTGAATCGATTAATTTAGCGATGCCTTTTATTCGCAGACAGCTAACAAATGTATATGAAGCTAAAACAACAAAAGATGTATCGCGCATCTGTCTTGAACTTGTAGATGTTTTTGATGATATTATTGAAAAAGATATGCTTAATACTTATTTCTTCTTGGCTGAACTTCAGTATGATCAGTTAGAAGAAGGGTTAACATTTGAAGATTTAAAACGCAAAGATTCATTAGTGAACGATGATATTTTAGAGCATGAAAAAGACGGAGATGAAGACATTCACGAAGAGAAAATGGAAATGTGGCATCGTGAGACAAGCGAAGCGACGCAAAGTTTTCTACAGTTTGATATGGATCAAGGCTCGAAAACAGACATGCTAGGCGATGGTGTTCGTGAAGGCGACGATGGAGATCAAGCAATGGGCATGGTGCAAGGGTCTTCTCAAAAAACATCGCGGAACGATTATTCTCAAATCGAAGCCATGGAGCAAACGCATCCGGAAAAAGACGGGGAAGCGGATTATGAGTATGGCAAAGAAAATAAGCATGCCTATGCTGTTTTTATAGATTCTAAACTTCCGAACGACGATCACGTTGTTCAGTATGATGAGAATAAAAAAATTATTGCATCGTATCAAAAGAAATTAAAGCAAATGATTGAAAAAACGCTTGAACATAAAAAAACCCTTCCTAGAAGCGAGCTGCACTTTGGCCGATTAAATAAAAAGCTTCTAAAACTATGGACAGATGACAATCCTCGTTTGTTTTATAAAAAAGATGAAGATTCTGCGCAAATTGATGCTGTCTTTTCTCTTTTAGTTGATTGTTCCGCATCAATGTACGACAAAATGGATGAAACGAAGCTTGGGATTACGCTATTTCATGAAGCGTTAAAGTCTGTTATGGTGCCTCATCAAATTGTAGGGTTTTGGGAAGATACAAATGATGCCACCGAAACGAGCCAGCCTAACTACCTGCAGACGGTTATGGACTTTCAAGCATCGTTAAAGCGTAAAAGCGGTCCTGAAATTATGCAGCTTGAGCCTGAAGAAGACAACCGTGATGGATTTGCCATTCGCCATATGACACGCCGCTTGCTTCAGCGTTCTGAACAGCAGAAGTTTTTACTTGTGTTTTCAGACGGTGAACCAGCCGCTATGGGATATGAACAAAATGGTATTGTAGATACGCACGAAGCGGTATTAGAAGCACGCAAGCACGGAATTGAAGTCATCAACGTCTTTTTATCCAATGGGGAAATTGATGAAGGACAAAAGAAAACCATTCAAAATATGTACGGGAAATATAGTATTTTAGTACCAAACATCGAAGAACTTCCCGATGTGCTATTTCCTTTACTCAAGAAATTACTTCATAAAAGCATTTAAAAAAGTCGAAGCATATTGCTTCGACTTTTTTTGCTATTGACCGTTAAAGAAGAGCGAGGTAAGTTAAATATATATATATAAGAGAGAAGGAATGGCAAGTGGAAGGAGTTCAAACGTCATCTAAAAGAGCATGGGGGCTGCTGCTTGTAATCATTGGTGCCACAATGTGGGGAGTATCTGGCACGGTGGCTCAATATTTATTTCAGCATAAAAGTTTTAACGCAGAATGGCTGGTCGTCGTTCGTATGTTAGTATCCGGATTATTGCTTTTGGCAATAGCTTCTAAGCAGCGCAATATTTTTGCAATTTGGAAAACAAAAGAAGAGAGGACTTCGCTGCTTTTGTTTGGTGTAATCGGTATGCTCGGCGTGCAGTATACATATTTTGCAGCTATTGAAGCAGGAAACGCTGCTACAGCTACAGTGCTTCAATATACGTCGCCAATATTTATTATTGGCTATTTAGCTGTGCAAGCAAGAAAGTGGCCGGTGAAAGTAGAAATGATTTCTGTTGTGCTCGTCATAACGGGGACCTTTTTTCTTGCAACAAGCGGAAATTTTAACGAGCTGTCTATTACAGGATGGGCGCTGTTTTGGGGGATTGGGGCAGCTGTGACGTCTGCTTTTTATACGCTTCAGCCTAAACGCCTTCTTGCGAAATGGAGCTCAATTGAAGTAGTAGGCTGGGGAATGGTGATAGGCGGCGTAAGTTTTTCATTTATTCACCCGCCGTGGCATATAGCAGGTGAGTGGTCGCTATTGTCTCTGTGTGCGGTGTTATTTGTAATCATCTTCGGAACGCTCATTGCATTTTATTGCTATTTGGAAAGCTTGAAGCATATTAGCGCTTCTGAAGCCATTGTTCTTGCGTCAGCAGAGCCTTTATCAGCAGCGGCGCTCTCTGTTCTATGGCTTCATGTGACCTTTGGATGGACGGAGTGGTTAGGTACGATTCTTATTATCGCTACGGTATTTTTACTTTCTCAGCGAAAGCCAGAGGTGACATCATAAGTAAAAAGGACTTTCAAATGAAAGTCCTTTTTACTTTTATAGAGGTTTTAACATAAACGTGTTTGTATACGAGCGGTTAGCATATAGTGTGTAATCAGGATGTGTTTTAGCTCCCCAGCTGTCGTCTCCGCCAACGCCCATTTGCTTGTAGTTAACCCGCACTGTTACTGAATCGCTTGACGGTAATTTGTAAAAATGATCGTAAGCCTCCAGTTCAAAAGGCGAGTAAGGCAAAGCATTCAGCTCGACTGTTGGCAAACCTTTTATCAAAAAGCCGCGTCCTTGATCGTTTGTAATAGTGGCCCATCGAACGTCCGTTTTATTTCCGCATTCTTGAGGGCGTAAATACGGTGTAACTTGCTCTTTTACACTGCCTTTATGAAGGGCCAGCTTAGCGCCAGTTTTACGGTCCCAATAATTTTCATGAGGTCCTCTTCCGTACCACGTTAAAGAATCAAAAGCTGCATTCATCGTAAACAGCATGCCGATTTCAGGAATTTCAGGCATTGTCTCAGAAAGTGCTAAAGATTGTTCAATCTTCATTCCACCATCGTTATATAGCGTATACGTTACATAGCAAGAAGCAAGAGAGTTGTCTAAAGCTAGTTCAACCGAAATGATCACAAAGTCAATTTGCGGCTGATGAACACTTATTTTTTGCACATGCTGCTCTAAGCTTGCTTGACGCCACATTTGACATCTTTCATGCAGTTTATTCCCGAGGTCATTATCGGTTACTGCACGCCAAAAATTCGGATGGAAACCCGACGCAAGCAGCTCGGTGTGCTCATAGTTGTAAGAAATAAACTGTCCTTTTCGCTTATCAAAAATAGCCGTGAAGTTAGTTCCTGTAACCGTAAGCGTTTGTTCATTTTGGTCAACGGTTAAAGCAGGATGAGCAGCTTTTACTGAAGGTACAGCGGTTTTGGCAGGCAGTACAAACTGTTCGTATGCCACTTCATATCCAGCTGAAGCCCAAGCTGTATCTTTGGACAATCTGAGAGAAAGAGTTAAAACAAATTCATCAGCTTCATTTTCTTGCTCATAAAGAGGATAAGAAAGCGTCAGTTCTTCTGTACCATCAGGAGCTACATTTAAAAGAGACGCATGCTTTTCAACGAGTTCACCGTTTTTTTCAACAGTCCAAACAAAATCATAGGCGTTCAAGTTTGTAAACAAGTGTTTGTTTTGAACGGCAAACTTTCCTTTTGCAGCGTCGACTGCTGTCCACTTTACGGGCTGATAGCATTTTTTTACTTCTGCAATTTTTGGGCTAGCTGTCCCATCAGCAAAGATTAAGCCGTTTCCGCAGAAGTTGCCATCGTTAGGCGTATCCCCAAAATCTCCGCCGTAAGCTAAGTAAGAAGTACCGTCTTCAGCTGTTGTTTGAAGAGCTTGATCTTTCCAGTCCCATATAAAACCTCCTTGCAAGATTGGATATTGATCAAACAGATCCCAGTATTTATACAGATTTCCGCAAGAATTACCCATCGCATGGCTGTATTCGCACAAAATGTAAGGTTTTTTCGGATTCATTAGTGCATAGCGCTCTACATCTGCTGGCTTAACGTACATCGTGCTTTCTATATCAGAAGCATCATAGTCACGATGATAGAAGATTCCTTCGTAATGAACAATTCGTGTAGAATCTTTTTCTTTAAAAAAGGTATACATATGCTGAAAGTTTTCTCCGCCAAATGATTCGTTTCCAAGCGACCAAATAATGATAGAAGGGTGGTTTTTGTCACGTTCGTACATGGAACGACAGCGATCTAATACGTTTTCTTTCCATTCTGGCTTGCTTCCTGGAACGGCTTTTTGCTCACCTTCTTGTAAATAAGTCCACGTTCCGTGCGTTTCTAAATTGGTTTCATCAATAACGTACAGTCCGTATTCATCACATAGTTCATACCATACTGAATCGTTAGGATAATGGGATGTACGCACGGCGTTAATATTATGCTGTTTCATCAGTAAAATGTCGTGAAGCATGTCTTCGCGCGTGATGCCTGCCCGGCCTTTTACTGAATCAAATTCGTGGCGATTCACTCCTCGAAGTACAATACGTTTGCCGTTGATTGTCATGAGACCGTTCTTTAGTTCAAACGTACGGAAGCCGACTTTACAGCTTTCTGTTTCGATAATAGAACCAGCAGAATTCTTTAAGCTGAGTACAAGCGTATACAAATTAGGACTTTCTGCGCTCCATTTTGCAGGGCTTTTAATATGTGTATGCAAGGAGACTGTACGTTGATCGCTCACACTTAAATTTGTTTGCAGCGGAGCTTGTAGTACTTCTTGGCCATTCGCGTCATACAGCATGGCTTCAAATGTTAGACCTTGAGTATCGTGCTCAAAGTAATTTAAAATATCAGCTGAAACGATAAGTTCACCATCTTGGTAGTTGTTATCAAGCGACGAACGAACGCTAAAGTCATAGATGTGAACCGGTGGAGTAGAATAGAGATACACATCTCGGAAGATGCCGCTCATTCGCCAAAAATCTTGGTCTTCAAGCCAGCTTGCGTCACTCCAGCGATATACTTCTACTGCTATCGTATTTTCACCTTCTTGAAGGTAAGAAGTTATATCAAATTCAGCTGGAGTAAAGCTGTCTTCGCTGTATCCAACAAACTCACCGTTAATCCATACGTAAAAAGCAGATTCGACGCCTTGGAAGCTGACGTACACCGGCTGATCTTTCCATTCTGATTTAGGTGTAAAAGTACGTGCGTACTGACCTACAGGATTATATTTAGTCGGTGCAAAAGGAGGTTCGAGCTCTTCGTTTTCAACCCAAGGGTATGTCACGTTTGTATATTGAGGATAGTCATATCCTTGCAGCTGCCAGTGTGAAGGAACTGAAATAGAGTCCCATTTCTCATATGAAAACTCAGGAGCGAAAAAATTTTTGACGCGGCCATCTGCATTTTCAGCAAAATGAAAATACCAGCTGCCATTTAAGCTTTGATAGTAAACAGAAGATTTTCTATCATTTTTTAAGGACTCTTCGACTGTTTGATAAGGCATGAGTAAAGCGTGTGCTTTTGAACGGTTCAATTGAAAAATTTCAGGGTTGTTATTCCATTCAGGGTATCCGTTTGCAGGTGCTGTATAATTAAATTTCTTGCCGGTTTTTAACATGTCGATCCCTCATTTCTAAAGTACTAGGTTATTAGTTTATATGAAAATGATAACGTTTTCTAAAAACCTTATCAATCTAATTATTTTCATGATAATATAACTATATTCACATAAAAAGGGGGAAATAATGTGGACCGTATGTACTTTCCAGCTCTTTCAGATGAAGATATGAAACTGCCATTCTATGTTACAAGCGCTGGAAGCTGGAGGCATCAAACGCATATTAAACGTCAGGGAGAGTTTCCTGATTATCAATGGATTCAATGTATAAAAGGTAGAGGCGAGCTTCGGGTAAATGACGAGGTTTATATTATAAAAGAAAATGAAGGGATGTTTCTGGCGCCGCACGTTCCGCACGAATACTACCCCGTTACAAGCGAATGGCAAGTATGCTGGGTTTCTTTTAACGGAAGTGTGATTGATGATATCATGCTTTCTCTTCAATTTATTAATTCGGGAAAAATCGTCCTTACAAATGCCGAAAGTCTTTACAGGATGCTTCAAGAACTAATGAATCGATTAGAAGAAAATCATACCTCTAGCACCATGCAGTGCTCTGAACTACTATATAGCGTCATTTTAAAACTTCGCCAAGACAGCATATATATAGAAAGTAAAAGTCGCCTGCAGCAAATTACTCAGCTAAACCCAGTCCTTCGTTATATCGAGGAATATTATCATCAGCCGTTAACGCTACAAGTACTGGCGCAGCAGCTCAACGTAACGGAGCAGTATACGTGTTTGCTTTTTCAACAATCTCTTGGCATCCGGCCATTTGAATACGTAACGCGCGTGCGGATTCAAAAAGCAAAGAAACTGCTGCTTAAAAACAACCAAATCTCTGTACAAGATATAGCAAGACAAGTAGGGTATGAACATCCAAGCTATTTTATCAAGCGGTTTAAAGAACAGGAAAACGTTACCCCAACTGTTTTTCGGAAAATGTATTTTTCATAAGGTACATACATGAATTTTATTTAGAATATAAGACCTACCTAGGATACTAGTTATTTCATATGATTTTTAAAAAAGAATTTAAATATAGTTTTAAGTGAAAACGGGGAGGAAAAGTAGAGAGAAGAAACAAAAAGGAGGGATAAACGTGTTTGGGTTAAATGATCTTCCAAAGTTTGTGTGGTCATTCTGTCTTGTATTGCCACTTGTATCATTTATTCATCAGCTGGGGCATTCCGTCATGGCAATTATTTTCGGAGGGAAGGTCGATTTTACTATTGGTCGAGGAAAAACGATTCTTAAAATGGGGAAGTTTAAAATTAAGTCAGTCTATTTTTTAGACTCGTTTTGTAAATATGAAAATCTTAAGAATGACAGCCGCATTTCTCATGCAGTGGTATATGCAGGTGGTGTACTGTTTAATTTGCTTACTATTTTTATAATGAATGGATTAATTATGGCTAATATTCTACCTGAAGATATATTTTGTTATCAATTTGTTTATTTTTCAGTCTATTATGTTATTTTCTCACTGCTGCCAATTCAATATACAGAGACATCTGCAAGTGATGGACGTGCTATATATAACGTATTACGGTACGGGAAAACGTGTGATCCAGATTAAAGGGCTGTGTGTAGCAGCCTTTTTTGGTGCGTTTTTTCTGGTTCATTTAAATAAAAAAAGGAAAACTTTACGAAAAGAAAATAGTAGCGGATAATAAAGATAGTAGATGTTGGAATGTAAGAAAGGAGAGGATTCATACGATTATTGAGACAGAACGAATGACGCTGCGAGCCATGGCTGAAAGCGATGCAGGAAATTTACTGAAAATCTTTGAGGATGCTGAAGCAATGAAGTATTATTCTTCTACTAAAAGCGAACAAGACACACGCCGCTGGATTCAATGGATGAAGCAGCATTATCAAACGTACGGCATTAGCATGTGGATCGCTGAGGATAAACAGAAAGGAGAGTTTCTAGGGCAGTGCGGCATGGTTCTTCAAAAAGTAGACGGAAAGGTAGATCCAGAACTTGGTTATTTATTTTTACGCAGCCGCTGGGGGAAAGGCTATGCGAGTGAAGCAGCAAAAGCTTGCTTAGATTATGGACTTCATACGCTGAAACTTCAGAAAATTATATCATTGATAGATCCTGACAATTACCCATCGATTAAAGTGGCTGAAAGAATTGGCATGAAAAAAGAAAAGCAAGTTAACAAATGGGACAAATCATTATTCTTTTATAGTATATATGATGAAAAATGAGAGTATAGGAGTGGTAGCATGATCAAAATTAAGAACGTTTCGGTAAAACGAGCAGAAAAAGAAATTTTAAAAAACGTGTCGTGGTTAGTGGAAAAAGGGGAACATTGGTGTTTACTTGGGTTAAATGGTTCCGGAAAAACGACGCTTTTAAATATAATCAACGGATATATCTGGCCTACAAAAGGTAAAGTAGAAGTTCTTTCAAGGAAATTTGGAGAAACAAATCTGTCTGAGCTCAGAAAAGAAATTGGATGGGTAAGTTCTTCGCTTCAGCAGCGGTTTCGAGATGACGATACGGTTTTAGAAATGATTTTAAGCGGCAAATTTGCATCTATTGGTTTATATGAACAAGTGGAGCAAAAAGATATGAACCAAGCCATAGAATTAATGCAGCTGCTAAATTGCGAAGATTTACAAAATCAGGCGTACGGAACACTTTCTCAAGGAGAGCGCCAGCGAGTGCTAATTGCCCGAGCTCTTATGGCTTCACCAAAGCTTTTAATACTTGATGAGCCATGTACAGGTCTAGATATAATGGCCCGAGAACAGCTTCTTCAGCTGATTGCAAAAATGGCAGAGCAGCCAAAAGCGCCTACGCTTATTTATGTTACTCACCATGTAGAAGAAATTTTGCCTTGCTTTACCCATACGCTTTGTATGCGCCAAGGAGAAGTGTTTTCTTCTGGAAAAACGAAAGACCAGCTCACTGAGCCGCATCTTTCTAAATTTTTTAATCACGCCGTAGAGATTCAGCAGCAGAAGGAACGCACTTGGCTGTCATTAAAAGAACCGGTAAAAAGCTGAGCTAGCGTCGAGAAACCTTCTTATATACCATGGGAAAAAGAGCGCTGCTTGCAATGGAAGCAAGCTCATTGTGGAGATAATGTTTACATGCTACATAAATAGTGGTGCTGCAAATAATATCAATTAGTAAAAAAGCAGCAATGTCATGTTTATCAATGGTTACAAATACAAAAGAAGAGGAATCATAAGCTGTCATCGTTGGCTCCTTTGGTTATATCGTTATGTTACTTTATTCACAAAAGGCTTGGGCTATACGAACTTTTAAAGAAGTAAGATGATGACAGCTGATTCTCTTTTCTACAGCTGATAATATTCTTGTTCGAGTATACTCATGATAATATCTGTCTGAAATACTTCTTCAATAAAAGCGCCTTCACGCTCTATTCCTTCTTTTACAAAACCGCATTTTTCATAACAAGCAATGGCTCTATGGTTGTACTCAAGCACTCGTAAATCGACTCTGTGCAAGTGAAGGTGTTCAAATGCGTACGCAAGTACCAATTTTGTAACTTCAGTGCCGAGCCCTTGATTCCAAACGGAAGAATCAAATAAACCAATTGCATACCGTGCGCGCCGGTCGTACTCGTTAACGGTCAGCCGGGCCTCTCCAACAAATCGCTGCTCATATTCAATACACCAATTCAGCTTTTGAGACTTTATGTAATCGACGTGCCGCTTGGCATCTTGTAATGTAAGAGGTTTTAAGTTTCGGGTATCGCCTCCGTACATGCGAATAAGTTCTTTTGTTTGTTTGCATGCTTGATAGTCATTTACATCGCTGTCTTTTGGTTTTCTTAGTATCACATTTTTTCCTTTTAAAAGTGGTGAAACATTATTCATTTGATGCATCCTTTCTTTCCTAACATTTAAAAAGGTATTCCACTTGTTTCCTAAAAAACCTGCTTTTATGTATAAAAAGAAATTCAGACATAACTATGTCCATCGAATCTTAAAACAAACAAATGGGATCAATGCGCTAGTATGGAGTGCTGGTTATACCGCGGTTGATTTCCGTGCAAGACTTGGCTTTCCGCAGGCGGCCGATGAGATTCCTCGCCGCGAGCGCTCCTGCGGGGACTCATCTATTCCGCTTTTCCCGCAGGAGCCTTAGTCTTGGCTTTCCATTAACTGCTCTACATACATGAAGCCTACGTTCACCCTACAAATGAAAAAATCCGAACGAGTTGGATTCTCAAGCAAGAATCTCGATTCATCGTTCGGATATTCCTTCAGCTAAACCACTTTTGTCCCAGCCTCTTTACAAAGAATGTTTTTTTGCGTAGTGGGCAAGTGCAAGAAGAGGAAAAATATCATTGTAGCTGTGGTACTGAATATAAAATTGTCCAGGAAGACCAATTCCCGTAGGGTAATGAGTTTGCTGCTCTGTAAGATTTGGATTCAGTAAAAATTTAATTCCTTTTTCAACGGCTCGATCTTTTAACGGACATATTGTCATTAAAGCATCGAGAGCCCAAGCCGTTTGAGAAGGGGTGCTAAACGATAGTGGCACATATTTTTTTAAAGAAGCGCTATAGCATGATTCTCCGAATCCACCGTCTTCTTGTTGAATGCTTTTGAGCCAGTTGATAGCTTTGATGATACGCGGATCAGAAGCAGAAACCCCTACAGCACGGAGTCCTGTAATAGCGGCCCACGTTCCGTAAATATAGCAAACTCCCCACCGGCCGTACCAGCTCCCGTTATCCAATTGATGATCAAACAGCCATTTTACTGCGGCTTTAATTGAAGGGTGGGATTTATTCATACCAGCAAAGTTTCCGAGGCACTCAAGCACTCGACCGGTTAAATCGGCAGTAGCCGGATCCGTCGCTGCATCTTTTGCATTTTCAAGCGGAAGATAAGTAAATAAAATAGAGTCGGTATTTTTTTCAAATGCAGCAAAACCCCCGTCTTTATTTTGCATGGACAGCAGCCAGTTAATGCCTCTTTGCCAAGACTCCAAATAATCTGTATCGGTTTGCGCTCTTCTAGAAAGAGCTCTGATAGCAGCAGACGTATCGTCTAAGTCAGGGTTATTCGTATTAATATCGGAAAACCCCCAGCCTCCAGGTGCTGTATTTGGGTTATGAAACTGCCAATCTCCAAGCTTTGTATGCTGTCTTTTCTTTAAGTAGCGAGTTGTGCCTTTAATCATGGGATCTTGCTGCGGTACACCTGCTTCTTGTAGAGCGTAAGAGAGCAGCGCGGTATCCCAAACGGTTGACGTGGAGTTTTCTACGTGCACGTGGCCGCTGCATGTACTAAGTAGTGAACAAATCCCGTCAATGGCTTTTTCGATCACAAATGAATCTTTTTTATAGCCAAGAGCCAAAAGACCGTAAATCATAAAAAAAGTAGAGGTGGCGTAGCTGTAGAGTGTTCCATCTTTTTCAATTCTTTCTAGCATGTAACGCTCCGCTGCTTGATAACCAAGCTTGTGGATGTAAGAAGGTAAAGAAGCCAGCTGTTTTAAATGGTCGACTAAAAAAATAGAAGCGCGTGATTCTTGAGTAGTTTCCTCAGATTCCTGTTTCTGTTCTCTTACATCTAAATGAGAAAGAGAAGGTGTATGCCTAGAAGTAAGTGAAAATTTTTTGTTTCCTGCTACCATCATCGGAACGAAGTGAATTCTGGCATAGGTGCTTAATTCATAAAAGTTAAGCGGTACATAGGTAGGCACGAGCAAAAGAGAAAGCGGGAGGTAAAATAGCTTTGGCCACTCGTATAAGCCGTTAACAGAAAGCATCCATCTTGTGAGAAAATGAGCGCGCGAAATGCCTCCCGAATCTATAATATATCTTTCTGCTTTTCGCAAGATCCGGTCGTTTTTTTGGTAATAGCCTGAATATAAAAGAGCTGTATAAGCTTGAATAGTGGCGGATAAGTTATGTTCTTCATCATCAAACAACGTCCACAGACCATCTTCATTTTGAAGGGAAACAATCCGTTCGGTTAATTGTTTAATCAACACTTCTTTATCTAAATCAAAGGTGCGAAGAAGCATAATTAAAAACGCATCAGGCATAACGCCTGTTTCAAAACAGTAGCGAAATGACCCGTCATTTTTTTGTGTTGGGCGCAGATAGGCGATTCTTCGCTGAATCTCTAGCTGAACTTCCTTTAGCAATATGATCACCTCTTATGATAATGCTTTTCAATCTTTCGACCTGTTTCTTTATAACTGTATTCAAAGGAAGAGAGTTCTATGAGAGGAGAAAGTTGCAAAGAATAGAGCGCTTGCTGCACAATAAAGGTACTGGAAAATTGGAGTGATAGAAGTGAAAGAAATACAGGTAGAAGTCATTCAAGGACGAGGCTCTTACCGAGAGCTTGGTGAAATGCAAGGGAAATTCCATAAAGGAACAAAGCTGTTTGAAAATCATCAAAAAAGAAGAAAACGTTCATTACGAAGCTATCAAACGATAGCAAAAGAAGCTCGTCATTATTACGACTTATTTGCTCCCGGACTGTGGGATGAGCTAGTGGGCTTAGCAGAAGGCTTAGATTGGCCTCTTGAAGACGTTATTCATGAGTACAGCGGGTATCAGCAAGAGTGGAAGAAAACGGGATGTTCGGCTCTTATGCAGCACGGCGTGTATGTGAGAAACTACGATTATCATCCTAAAACGTACGAAGGTCGATTTTTGCTTTTTCAGCCAAATGAAGGATATGCAAGCGTCGGATTTGGAACGAGAATGATTGGGCGAATGGATGGAATGAATGAAAAAGGACTGGCAATTGGCTATCATTTTGTTAATCGCCGCCGTCAAACAAACGGATTTATTTGCTGTACGCTCGCTCGGTTTATTTTAGAAACATGTGAAACGACAGAAGAGGCTGTTGCTATTTTAGAAAGAGCACCGCATCGTCATGCGTTTAATTATTCCATTTATGACCGCAGCGGACAGGGAGCAGTAGTCGAAGCATCTGGACGAGGCGTTCATGTACAAAGAGGGACGATGATGGGGTGTACGAACCATTTTAATCAGCTAATCGAAGAAAATCGTCATCATTTGGTAGAGTCAAAGGAAAGGCTCGATCATATTCGAGATCATATTGAAAAAAAACTATCGCCTCTTAAAGCTTTTTCTTTATTTAATGAAGATGAATACGGTATTTTTAAAGAAGATTACCGGAATTCTGCTGGAACGCTTCATACAGTAGCATATGTACCGGAGACGCTGCAAGTTATTGTGGGGATTGGACGAAAAGCAAAGCCTCTCATTTTCTCGTTTGAAGATTGGGTGAAAGGAGAACAATTAACTATAACGAAAATAAAAGGAACGGTAAATACAGATGAACCATTTCCGTTTCAGTAAGGAGCAGCATAATGAGAATTGTAACGAATCAAGAGATGTATCAAGTAGATGATTATATGATGAATACAATTGGGATGAGTGAAGAGTCCCTTATGGAAAATGCCGGGCAGGCTGCTGCAAACGCGCTGAGTGAGCGAATCAAAAAACATGAAAACATAGGGCTGCTTATAGGAACGGGAAACAATGGAGGAGACGGCTTTGTTATTGCCCGTGCTTTGAAGTCAAAAGGCTATGAAGTTGACGTCTGGGTAGTTCCTGCACGGGAAAAAATAAAAGGTGCGGCTAAAAAAGCCATGATTATCTATGAAAATGCTGGGTTCACGTGGCAATCGGCGGAAGATAACTTCTCTGTAAAAAAGTATACGGTGATTATTGACTGTCTACTAGGGATAGGAGTAAAAGGCAGCATCAAATCTCCTTACGATGATATTATAAAAAAAATAAACGACTCTAAGGCTTACATATACAGCATCGATGTCCCAAGTGGAGTAATGGAACAGAAGCAAGAGCTTACGGTACGTGCAGATGCTACGATTACGCTTCAGCAGCCGAAAATCACGGCATTTACATACCCGAGTAAAGAAAGTTACGGTGAATTGATTGTAGTAGATATTGGCATCCCGCCGCTAGCAATTGAAAAAAGTTCATCTCTTAAGGAGGTATGGTCAACTCAGCATATTAAACAATCTTTTCCCATTCGAAACGCTTCGTCCAATAAAGGTACACACGGAAAAGGAATCGTAATAGGAGGTTCACTCCAAACACCTGGAGCGCCGATGTTAACGTCAAAAGCAGCGCTCACAAGCGGAGCAGGGCTTTTAACGCTTGCGCTTCCGAGCGATATTCATGCGATTGCAGCTGCTCACATGTTGGAAGTGATGTATAAACCATGTCCAAGCAAAGATGGCTTTTTTGCAGGCGAGATTCCTTTAGAAGAAGGGAAGTATGATGCAATTGCAGTCGGACCAGGGCTTGGGAGAACGAAGGAAACGAAGAAAGTCGTCGAACAAGTGCTTCACCAGCCGGTTTCTGTTGTGGTGGACGCCGATGGTCTTTTTCATCTTCCCCATTTAGAAACAGAAGTAAAAGAAAGAGAACATGCAACGATTTTAACACCTCATCCGGGAGAAATGGCAAGGCTCGTGGACACAACTATCGCCGAAGTAGAAGCAAATCGCTTTTCAATATCTAGGCAATACGCAGTAGAAAATGGTGTGTACCTTGTATTAAAAGGTCCAAATACGATTGTTACAACACCGGACGGAAAACAATACGTAAATACCACTGGAAACGCGGGACTTGCAAAAGGCGGAACGGGTGACACGTTAACAGGGATCATCCTCGCTTTTATTATGCAGCATGATTCTCTTCAAGAAGCAATCAGTAATGCGGTATATGTTCACGGAAAAGCAGCGGATGTGCTGCTCGATCAGGGGCATACAATGATGGATATGTTAGCAAGCGACGTTATTTCTGCACTGCCGGCAGTCTTAGGTCAGCTGAGTGAGAAGTAATTTCTTCTAGATTATTAAAATTTGTTGACAAAATCCTTCAAAAAGTTGTCAAAACTCTTTGTAAATGATAACGTTATTTTACGTAAGATTTTACATAGAAAGAAAGTGATGTTGTGTACTACTCAATGAGACCAAGAGGCATTCATTTAGCTGTGCCTACACTTTTCTTCCTTATCACAGTCGTGTTATTTGCGATGATGCAGTTTGGTTTTTATTTGGATTCCAGCATTCTTCGTAAAATTTGGGTCATCGTTATGGCTTTATTGCCCATTGCTGGACTAATCACGGCTGTTAAAGGTAGAAGAGGAAGCGCAAAGCCGTGGTTAATTATAGGGAACGTGATTCTTATTTTAACCGTTACAATAATGAGCGTACAGGCTATTATTTACTAAACAAAAAAACGTGTTCGCCAAATAGGCGGACACGTTTTTATTAGGAAAGAGAAACGATTTGCTTGGTTACATAGACAGCTTCTCCTGCGATTACCACACCATACGTATTCTCTTTTTTTGTAATTTCTACATGAACGAAGCCATCTCTATCTATTTCCTGTCCTTGCTCAATCACAAATTGCCAGCGGTCGTTATCTTGCTGGTCCACATATCTTGCATAATAGGCGCCCATTACGCCTGATGCTGTTCCAGTTACAGCGTCTTCTACCGTACCTGAAAATGGTGAAGAGAAATGTCTTCCGTGCATATCGGCTTCTGAGTGAATCGTTTCAAAACAAAAGGGATGAATAGATGCTTTTGGCATATCTGTTAAAATATGAGGGAAATCTTCTTGATTAGGCTTCATCTTTTTACAGGCATCCAAATTTTTTAAAGGTACAATAAGCGTCCAGTTCCCTGTACTTCCATATACAATAGGAAGTCTTTGATCAAGGTCATCAATATGAAGATTAAGAGCTTTTGCCAGTTTTTCTTTTGAACCTGAAAACGGATGAAACTGCGGAGAAGCTTGACTCATGGTGATAACAGGTTGTCCATTTCTATTCTGTACAGTCATCGGCAAAATTCCAGCATTTGTTTCCACTGTAAATGTAGTCTTTTGAAGTTTGTTTTCACTATGTAAAGCATAAAGAGAAGCGACGGTTGCATGACCGCACAAATCTGCTTCTTGTCCGGGCGTAAAGTATCGAATTCGTAAATCAGCACGCGAAGAGTCCATGATAAAAGCAGTTTCGTTAAACTGTGCTTGATAAGCAATTCTCTGCATTTCTTCAGCTGAAAAATCATCTCCGTTAAACACAATTCCTGCAGGGTTTCCTTTATTAGGGCGCGTGCTGAACGCATCGTATTGATAAACAATCGCTTCTTTCATAGAAATTACCTCCATTTTTATATCATTATATGAAAGCTATAACCATCGTTATTAAATGATCGGCTATTAAAATAGTGAAATACCTGAACGTTAGAATAAAAAAACAGCAGTTTTTACCTGCTGCTTTTCACTTCGCAAAACTATTCTTGCATCGCGGCATTTATTCCTTCTTTTCTAATTTCTAGCATATGAGTAGCTTTTTTATCAATATCTTTAGCTGTATCGGAAGAAATGACGCCTATGCTGCTTAAGTCATAGGCAAGACTTGTAACAAGCAGTTGCTCTCTTTGTGCTAGTGTGCCGTATGTAAGTGCAGCGGTTTTAGCTTGAATGCCACTCATATTTAATTCATCAGTAGAAGAAGCTGCTTCTTTTTTTGCGGCTATTGCTTCTTGATAAAGAGAATCATATCCTCCAAACCCCACTTGGGCAATTAGAAAGTTATAAATATCATCGGCCGATTTTTTAGAAGGCTGAGAAAAAGCTCTTTGAAATTTATTGCGCGGTAAAAAGTTTAGTGCCGCTTGCCTGCCGTCTTCATAAATTTTTTCTTATATTTCTTTAGTAGCTTTTTCGTCGCTTTTTTTCTGCGCTGCATCTAGCTGCTTGCGATATTTTTGAATAATGACTCCGTCCTGCTGATTGTTTCCCTCTTTGAAAGTAGCTGCGGCTTGTGGAACATCTGACGTTGCTAGAGTCTCAGCAGCGTTCTCTGAAGAAGAAAAGAACGTATTTTTGACAAAAATAAGTGCAAAGATCAGCAAAACAAACCATAAAAACCTGAATTTCTTAAACAAAATGTTCACCTCTGTATAATATTTCTAAATTATGTAAAACAACATGGACCAGTATACAACAATTTTAGTGTTTTTTACATATTTACCCAAAAATAGGAAAATAGTAAGAGGTAGTTTTATTAATCTAATAGATATATAGGTTCAATGTTATGGTTCTAAAGAAACCATTAATCTATTTGTACTGATTCAAATAATCGAATATGTTTTTGCTAATAAGGCTTAAAGTGACAAGAATAAAAAGCGTTCGGACGTACGTCACGCCTTTTGATAGAGCGACATTTGATCCGACAAAAGAACCCAAGATCATCGCAAACCCCATAATTAATCCGTAAGAAAATACAACAGAATCAAAATATAAAAATACAAGTAAAGCACCTAAATTACTGCCGAAATTTAAAAATTTTGCGCTGCCTGCTGACTGCAGGAAATCAAATCCCATAAATAAAAAAGCAAATAAAATAAATGAACCTGTGCCTGCTCCTAAAAATCCATCGTAAAAGCCAATAATAAAAATAAGTACGGTAAAGAAAATAAGTTTCTTAATAGACAGTGGCTTATACGTAGACGTGGTACCCCAGTTTTTTTTGAAAATCGTATAAATAGCGACCAAAACAAGGAGAATTAAAATAACCGGTTTCAAAAAAGCAGAGGATAGAAAATGAACGGTGATTGAACCTCCTAAAGAACCAATAAATACAAAAGGAAACCATTTACCTACGACGCGAAAATCGACTTTTCCGGATTTGACAAATCGAATGGTACTCGTTAATACGCCCATCGTTCCGGCTAATTTATTTGTAGCTAAGGCAGCAGCGGGAGGCAGACCTAAAAATAAAAGGGCAGGCGTTGAAATTAAACCGCCTCCGCCAACTACAGAGTCAATGAATGCGGCTAAAAAACCAAATAGTAAAAGCAAAAGAACAATCTGTAAACTTAATTCTTCCATAAAGCACCTTCCTCATGTCATAATATATAGTGACTACTTAAATAGTAACTATATAAAAAGCAGTTGTAAATATGTAAATGATGAAAATTTCAAATAACTTAAAAAACAGGGAGGTTTCCTTTATGGAAAATATTATTCAGCAGCTGCAGTCGCTTGGATTTAATCAGTATGAATCAAAAGTATACGTGACGCTTGTCAAAAAAAGATCTTCCACTGCTTATAGCATTAGTAAACATTCAGGTGTGCCAAGAGCGCGTGTATACGATATTTTACAAACACTAGAGGAAAAAGGCATGGTGTTAAAAGAAGAGAGTAATGATGGCACCCAGTACACGTCGCTGCCCGTCGATGCTTTTTTGCATTCGCTGCAAAAAAAATGGAACGAAACGTATGAAGACGTTAGCGAAACGCTTAAACGTCTTGAAGCTGCAGAGTCTGTAGAAGAAAGCCGGGTTATGACGATGAAAGGAGAAAGAGCCATTCTTGCTTTTTGTGAGTCGCTATTGTTAAAAGCAAAAAATAAAATTGTCATCTCGCTTTGGCCCGATATTTATAATGAGTTGAAGCCTCTTTTATTACAGCTAAGGGAGAGTATTACACTAAAAGGAATTGTGTTTGAACAAGATGAAGCGATGGAGGAATTTGACCGGCACCGTCATACAAGCTATACCGAAAACATTGGGAATCAAAACTGGTTTATTATATCTGTTGACAGCAGTGAAATGATTTATGGTCATAAAGAAATGGCGTACTATACAAATAACGCAGTCAACATTAATTTACTTGAAAATTATATTTGGCATGATATTCTCGTTAACAGACTTGTAGAAAAAAGTGATAGAGAAATGGACAGGTGGATCGAAAGGGAAAGAGAAAGTTTTTTTGCGTAGAAAAGAGACTTAGACATAACGAAATCACTTCCATCGAAAGACGAACAAACGGGATAAATGATCTAGTATGAATGGCTTGTTACATCGCAGTTAATTTCAGTGCAAGGCTTCGCTTTCCGCGGGCGGCCGATGAGCCTCCTCGTCGCTTACGCGCCTGTGGGGTCTCATCTGTTCCGCTTTTCCCGCAGGACTCTTCGCCTTGCCCTCCAATTAACTGCTGGAAGCAGCCACCATGCACGAAAGCTACGTTCACCTTACCAACAGAAAAATCCGAACAAAGTTGATGCTCCATTAAGAGTCTCGAGTCCTCGTTCGGATCTTCCTTCAATTAAAATATTTTTGTTACAGGCTCTTTATATTAAAAGGTTTGGGCAAGTTTTTTTGCTTCTGCTATTCCTTTTTCTTTAATTTCTTGGGCTTTATCTGGCATTGCGTTATGCCCTTCCACAAAAATGCCGTCTAACGAAGGTACTCCGAAGAAATTCATCATAATCCCAATATAACGATGCCCCATTTCCATATCAGCTGCAGGACCTTCAGAATAAATGCCTCCGCGTGCTTGAATATGAAGCGCTTTTTTATCCGTTAATAGCCCTATAGGACCTTCTGCCGTGTATTTAAATGACTTACCCGCTACGGCTACAGAGTCTAAATAGGCTTTCATAACCGGCGGAAACGAAAAGTTCCACATAGGCGTTACAAAAACATATTTGTCCGCTGCTACAAACTGTTCGCTCAATTCTGCAAGGCGATTGACCTTTTCCTGTTCATGAGAAGAGAGTTCCGAACCAGACTGAAGTTTGCCCCAGCCGCTAAATACATCCGCATCGATATGAGGGATATTTTCTTTATAAAGGTCAATATGTACAACTTCGTCACTTGAATTATGCTCCTTGTAAGCATCGATAAATGCTTTTCCAGTTGCCATACTGAATGATTGAGACTCATCATGAGGATGAGCTGTAATATAAAGTACTTTTGCCACGTCTTATCATCTCTTTCTTGTTTGAAATAATGTACTGTCTTATCGTTATCACTCCTATAAAAAACTATACGCGCTTTGTCAGATAAGCTAAAAAAGAGCGCAAGAAAGGGATGTCTATATAGAAAATAATGGTATAATAAATGTTTGGATATTTACTTAACAAGTATGTCTAACAGAAGTAAATAAGAGGTGTCGAGATGAAAGAAAAATGGATAATCGTTACGGGTGCAGGTTCTGGAATTGGTAAAGAAATTGTAAAAGAGTGTATGTCGAAGGGCTGGGCTATTCAGTTATTGCTTGTGATATTAATGATGAAGCTTTGAGACAGCTAGCTGAAGATACAAAGGGCCATATTGAAACGTATGTAGTAGATGTTAAAAAAGGAAAGAATGTAAAAGATCTTTTTTATCAAATAAAAGATAAAAGTTTGTATGGGTTGGTTAATAATGCGGGCGTGTATTTAGGGAAAAATTTATTGGATTATGAAGAAAACGAAATAGATTTTGTGATGGATATTAATATTAAAGGATATGTTTATTTCTCCAAGTACTTTGGCGAATTGTTAATGAAAAAGGAGATAGAAGGAGCGATTATTAATATATCGTCGGTGTCAGGAATGGAAGGAAGCTCCGATGCTATATATGGAATGTCTAAAGCAGCAATACTAGGATTAACCAAGAGCTGTGCGATGAATTTTTCTCCTTATATCCGGGTGAATGCCGTAGCACCTACAATGGTAAATACCGATATGATGAAAAAAATTCCAGAGTGGCGCAAAAATGAATACATCGCGCATCAGCTGATTCCAAGCTTTGTTACGCCTCAAGACGTGGCAGATACGGTTCTTTTTTTACTGAGCCCTCAAGCAAAACATTATACAGGAGCCACCTTTGATTTAAATAGCGGATGTTATTTACGATAAATTATCTTTTAAACGAGTAAACGAGGTTGGACAAAAATATTTTAGTTAAAGGTAAATTCGAATGATCAATCGATATTATTGACTGACCATTCGGATTTTTTACTGTTATTATGGACGTTGGTTTCACCGCTTTTAGCTGTTGATTGGAGGGCAAGATGAAGACTCCTGCGGGAAAAGCGGAATAGGTGAGACCCCGCAGAAAGCGAAGTCTTGCACGGAAATCAACAGCGGTGTCAAGAGCAATCCATATGAGTTTATTAATCCGATTTGCTCGTCTTTAGATTGGGTTAATTCCGTTATGTCCCATCCTCCTTTTTGTTTTCTTAAGAATTCTTAAGAAATTTACTTAACGTTTCTTTAGATTTTTTTTCTATTCTAGAAAGAAAGAGTAGAAAGAAGGAATAGAAAATGAATTTAGCTTTTATGTATCAATATTTTCACCAGCCGCGAACGGTAGGAGCACTTTTGCCAAGCTCTACGCACTTAGCGAAAAAAATAGTAAAAGGGATTGATTTTGAACATGCAGCCTGTATAGTAGAGTACGGGCCGGGAACAGGAGTTTTTACCCGTGAATTAATAAGAAGACGAAGCGCTCGTACAACTTTGCTTCTTATCGAATACAACCGGCATTTTTACGAAAAAGTAAAGGAACAAGTAAGAGATGAAAAAAATGTGTATGTGATACACGGATCCGCTGAAAATGTTCAAAAGTACTTGATACAGTATGATATTCCAAAAGTAGATTACATATTATCAGGTCTTCCTTTTGCTTCTTTGACGTCTGAAGTGTCGGGCTGTATTTTGCAAAACACGCGAAGTGTATTAGCTGATGAAGGGAAATTTATTACGTTTCAGTATACGAATTTTAAAAAAGAGTTGATCCGCACGTTTTTCCCGCAGATTGAAGCGGAAAAAGAGTGGAGAAACGTTCCTCCCGCATACATTTTCACATGCGAAAAGAATGAGATATAAGGAGTTTGTAAATGAAAGACAGAATTTTAATTATTGATGACGATGAGCAAATTCTTAATCTAATTGCTATTTACTTAGAAAATGAAGGGTTTGAAACGCTGAAAGTTTCTAATGCTGTATCTGGATTAGCGCTTTTAGAGGAACAAGAAGTAGATTTAATTATATTAGATATTATGATGCCGCAGATGAATGGAATTGATGCTGCTTTTAAAATACGTGAAGAAAAAAATATGCCCATCATTATGCTGTCGGCTAAGTCAGAAGATATGGACAAGATTTCTGGTTTAACAGCAGGCGCAGATGATTACTTAACAAAACCATTTAATCCTCTCGAGCTCATCGCACGAGTTAAATCACAAATTAGACGTTATAAAAAATACAACGAACGTACTGAGCGTGAAATTATTCAAATCGGCGATTTGGAAATTAACCGCAGTACCCGCCTCGTCTTTGTGCGCAATCAAGAGATTCGCTTAACACCAAAAGAGTTTGATATTTTAGAGCTGCTGGCACGCCATAAGGGGACGGTGATGAGTATAGGGAAAATATATGAAGCCGTATGGCAAGAAGATGCGTTTAAATCGGATAATACTGTAATGGTCCATATCACAAAGATTCGTGAAAAAATTGAGGACGATCCGAAAAAGCCCATTTATATTAAAACAATATGGGGCGTAGGATACAGGATATGAGAAGAATAAGTGTAAAGCTTCTTTTTGCTGTCATTATAAGTTTTTTGGCTACCAATTTAATTTTTGTTTTAATTGCTAGGCTTATTTTGAACAGGTATATACAAGAAGAGAAAATGAATGTCCCTGCATATAATTTATTGGCGTTTGGACTTTTCTTTATCGCCGTTGTGGTCTTTGTTTTTGTTTTTTTAGTACTTATTCGTTCCCATATTCGTTATCTTAAGGAAATCTCTGAACAAGTTCAAAAGATCTCAAATGGAAATTTAGGCGCAACCATCCATGTACGAGGAAAAGATGAACTGGCTGAATTAAGTCAAAATATTAATAAAATGTCTGCGCAGCTTCGTACAAAGTTTGATCGGGAACGAGAAATCGAACAAGTAAAAAATGAGTTAATATCCAGTGTGTCTCACGATTTGCGTACGCCATTAACGTCTATTGTGGGATATCTCAATTTAATCAAAAAAAGAGAAAATATAGATAATGAAACATTAGATAGCTATTTATATATCGTTGATTCAAAAGCAAATTATTTAACTGATTTAATAGAAGAATTGTTTGACTATACAAAATTAACGAGTCCTGATCTTCAGCTTCAACGAAATGAGGTCGATATGAAACGTTTGCTTCAACAGGTAATAGGAGAATACGAGCCAATTTTAACAAGAGAAGGCATTGACGTTCAGACTAACTTTGCTTGTGAATGGAATGCATTTATTGATGTGGAAAAAATGGTAAGAGTATTTCAAAACTTGCTCGAAAACGTCAAGAAATACAGCAAAAAGCCTTCCGTATTAGAGGTGAATCTGGAGATTTACGAGGGTTACATAGTTATTTCCTTTAGGAACAGCATTAACATCAGTGAAAAAATTGAGGTGGAAAAGTTGTTTGATCGATTTTATCGAGGTGATGAATCAAGAACGGACGCGAATGGTTCAGGTTTAGGACTGGCTATTGCAAAACAAATTATTCAGCTGCATCAAGGAGAGATACGAGCGGATCATCAGCATAATAAGCTCACTTTTTTTATAAAGCTGCCGTTCACACAAGAAAGTCTTAAGAATCACTTGTAAAGATTCTTAAGGCTTTTTGCGACTATTTTTATGCCGTATTCAAATTCTGCAAGCGTCGCATAAGAAAAGGATATTCTGATATGCTGTGATGTCTCATGGTCATACAATGCGCCTGGATTTAAAAGAACTCCTTCGTCGAGACAGTGCTTAAATAACTTCCGCATCGAAACAGGCTTATGCAGCGTAAGCCAAAAATAAAAACCTCCGCTCGGAGCATTCCACACAGCGAGATTCTTCAAATACTTCTCTAGAATAGCCAGTGTTTGCTGAGATTTTTCTTTTAATTTATAGCGTACGCTGGCCACATGCTTGTCATAGAGTCCGGTTTTAAGAGCTTCAGCAACGGCCCATTGAGATAAGGAACTGGCTCCGTAGTCAACTTGCATTTTAAGGTCGGCTAATCGCTCAATTACATGTTCAGGCCCTACAATCCATCCAATTCGAAATCCTGGACTGAATGTTTTAGAGAACGTTCCTAAATAAAGAACCATTCCATTTTTATCTCGAGCTTTTAATGAAAGTGGAGGCGGTGAATGGAACCAAAGCTCTCCGTAAGCATCATCTTCAATAATAGGCAAATGCATTCTTTCACACTGGCGAAGCAGCTCTTGGCGCCTTTGTTCACTCATCGTCACGTTGGTGGGGTTATGAAAGTTCGGTATTGTATATAAAGCTGTGCCTTTTTCTTTTTCGTGCTGGTCTTTTAATGAAGCTAAATGCATTCCTTCTCCGTCTAACGAAACGCCCGTTATTTTCATTTGTGCGGACTGAAATAACGGCAGAGAATAAAGATAAGAAGGCTTTTCAGCTAATATATTGGCACCTGGAGGCAGCAGGCCGATTGAAATTAACTGCAGGGCTTGAAGTGAACCGGATACAATTAAAATAGATGAAGGAGAAGTTTCAATTCCTCGTTTTTTTACATGCTTCACTAACTCTTGTCGGAGTTCATCATTTCCTCTTGGGTGCTCGTAGCCCAAGTGTACGCTTCTATGATTAATTCCGCTAAATAGTTCCGAAAGCTGATGGGAAGGAAGCAGGTCAGGTGCTAACTCTCCAGTTCCTAAACGAATAATGCCCGGTTGAAATTCAGCTTCGTTAATATGGCGGATAGTCGGAGAATTTGGTTGGTATATTCCTGCTTCTACATACGAATTCCAGTTCATGTGAGAACCTGATGCTAGTAAGCTCCACGTATTGTTAATGACCTTGGTGCCACCACCTTTGTTTCCGCTGAGCAGTCCTTCAGCAATTAAGTTTTCAGTTGCTGTCACCACCGTGCTTCTATTTACAGAAAAGCTAGCAGCTAAATGGCGCTGCGAAGGAATTTTAGTTCCAATAGGCCACTCTCCATTTATGATTTTCTCTTTCATATACTCTTGAATTTGTTTGTGCATTGGCTTTTTATCAGCCGGATCTGGAGTCCAGTTCATGTGAGACTACCTTTTTATAATTTGGTTGGTATTATAAATCAAAACTTGGATGGAGACAACAGGGGAGGTCAATTGTATGATGAAAGAGAAAGGAGAGAGCAACATGTTTACAGTGGTTATGCATGCTTTATTGTTAGCATTCGGTTTGATTTTACCTTTAGGGGTACAAAATGTGTTTGTTTTTAATCAAGGAGCAAATCAACGAACGGTCAAACAGGCGCTTCCCGTAGTGGTAACGGCTTCTGTTTGTGATACGATTTTAATTCTAGTAGCAGTGCTGGGAGTTTCAGCAGTAGCCGCTGCTTTTTCATTTTTTCAAACGCTTATTTTTGGAATAGGTCTTCTTTTTTTAGCGTATATGGGCTTTGTGACGTGGAAGAGCGAACCTTCAAAAACGTCATTAAAGGAAGGGATGACGGTAAAAGCACAAATTTTATTTGCTGCTTCTGTATCTCTGCTAAATCCTCACGCGCTGATGGATATTATGGGCGTAATCGGAACAAATTCTCTACTGTACAGCGGAAAAGAAAAGTGGGTTTTTACGCTGGTTACGATATGCGTTTCATGGATATGGTTTTTATCCTTAGCTTTTGCAGGAAAAGCAGTAGGAAAAATGGATTCAAATGGAAAAATAATGATTTGGGTCAATAAGGCTTCTGCATGTATGATTTGGGGAGTAGCTCTTTACATGGCAAAAAGTATCTTTTTTCAGTAAAATAGATGATAAAAGGAAAGTTATGTAATAGAAAGAAGTGATTTTTTCTAGAAAGCGAGGGTAAAAGATGATTCAAGGAATTAATCATATGTGCTTTTCTGTGTCAAATTTAGAACAATCCATCACATTTTATCAGAAAGTGCTAGGAGCAGAACTTTTAGTGAAAGGAAAATCCACCGCTTACTTTAGTCTGAATGGATTGTGGCTGGCGTTAAACGAAGAAAAAAATATTCCTAGATCAGACATTCAGTATTCGTATACTCATTTAGCGTTTTCTATTTCTATTGAAAACTTTGACGAAGCAAGAGAGCTGTTAAAACAGCATAATGTAACCATCTTACCTGGAAGAAATCGTGACGAGAGAGACAAAAAGTCCATTTATTTTACGGATCCGGACGGTCATAAATTTGAATTTCACACCGGTACGCTCCAAGACCGTTTAGCGTATTACCAAGAAGAAAAGCCTCATATGACATTTTATTCGCTAAAAGAGTAGTATTAAAATAGTTATATAAGGTTACAGTTTTATTACATTCGCATTCCTCGCTCAGTTATCATTAAATAAACGATGCTGTTGTGATATAATGGAAAAAAAGTGAGGAGGAGGAAGAATGTATACCGTAAAACAGGTGAAGTTTGGTTCGCATATTGTGATAGGCGTACTTTTCGGCATCCTAGCTGCAATGTTAATCGGCACTTTTTATCAAAATGTACCAGGTGTATTACCGTATGGTATGATTAGCGGACTTGCAGTAGGACTAATAGCAGATACATATTATACAATTAAAACAAAAATAAAGGTTATTTAATATAGAGAGTAAGAAAAAGTAGTGAAGCTATAGCTTCACTGCTTTTTTCTGTTTCTGATTATATCACTCAAAAAGCACTACATCCAATCCGTTCCTGCGGTAACAGGTTAGAAGAGTGTACAGTTCTGCACGGTGATGGTACAAATGAGACTGAATTTCAAGCAGCCACTCAAAATGTGTATACGTGCATCCCCAATAGGATGTCTGCAGTGAAAATAGCTTTCGTTCGTCAAAAGAAGAGTAAACTGCTTTTAGCTGATTGAAGCCCTCTACTAAAGCTGCTTTGAGTTCAAGCTTTGTATAAGCTGGATGCTGCAGATAAAAGTCATTCATTTTATCTGCTGAGTAGCCCAAGGAAATATAATAGTCTGCACTGCAAATGAGACATAAATGCTGCAGCAGCTCTTGAATAGACCGCTTGTGAGGGAGGGGACGATAAGCAAGCTCTTCTTCTGTAACGTCATTAATGATTGCGGTTAGGGAATGGATATTAACGTTTATTTGATTAAACACCATCTCACAGTACGAATTCATGTATTCACATCCTTTTTATTCAAATAAATACCGCATTTTTTGATCGAGCCAGTACTCTGATTTTTCAGTGTTATCGAGCTTGATATAGCAATCGACAATTTCATCATAAATGAATTCCTTTTCTTCTACTAAATCAATAAATTTAATGAGTAAAAATACGGCTTTTGAAATTTTTCCATTCTCACAAAGCCATTCTTTCATCCAGATTAATAAGTCAAGAAGAATAATCTCTATTTTTACTCGGATATCAAGGAACCAATCGTCATAAATTGTTGTTAAATAATGAGGAACTAATTGGTGCAGTCGCTGTTCAGCTTCCTTGAATTTCAACGCCGGGTCAGACTGTTCGGTAATCCACTGGAGGTCAGTTAGTAAGTCTAATCCATCGCTTGAGACATCTGCGTTTAAAGAAATGAGCTGCCTGTTAACAAGTAAAACTGGCTCTTCCTTTTCTGCGTTCAATAACTTTTTTAAATGAGACAAGTAGACGCGTAAATTCTTTTTGGCATTGCTTAAAGGTATGTCAGGCCACAGCGCTTCGCATAACTGTTCTCTGCTGATAGAATGACGAAAAATAAGATATAGTAAAATTTCTTGAGCAAAGCGCTTATTCCAGCCCTCTGTAATAAGCTGGCCATTTACATAAACGGAAAAAGAGTATAAGAAATCTACTTTAAGAGAGGGTGTGTGGGCATGGAAGTCTTTTTGTATGTCTATAGCCGTATCACTTTCCCAGTTTTTAAGTATTTTCATAGAGTCATTTCTTAAAGAAGACGGCTGAGTTTTGTTACTTTTAATAAAATCTACGGCAATTTCTTTGAGTAAAGCTGTTTTTTCTTTTACTAAAAATAAAGAATGTGCGTTAGGTATGGTCATATGACTGTAGTTTTTTAAAAACATCGTCTTTGAAATCAGATACTGAGATGAGAACAGAAAATCATGTTGGCCAGACAAAGTGAGTACAGGAAGTGAAATGCTAGTCAACTCTTTAAATAGATTGTCTGTAATAGATAGTTTAAGAAAGCGGAAATATACACCGGGATCCATTTTTTTTAGTCTTTCAATTACCTGTTGTATGTTTGTAGGTTCCAGACTCTCTAGTTTGCCTAATTCGAAAATTTTATCTACCGGTATTTGCTTTTTACTTTCTTCGTTGTAACATCTCTTAATCTTTTGAAGGGTGCTATCTGAATAAAAAGGAAGAGACAATAGTATCAGTCCTTCAATAAGAAATTCATAGCGAGCAGCAAATTTAACAGCGATTTGTCCTCCAAATCCCACTCCAACTAAGTAACATTTTTTTATATGTAACGTATGTAATAAGTGGAAAAGATCTTCAATATGAGCCTCAAACGATATCTCTCCTGTAGCGGAGGCGCTATTTCCTGTCTCTCTCAAATCGTATTGAATAACAGAATAATGTTGGGTTAATTCTGCAGTAATAGAATCAAAAAGCGTATGATCAGTGATAACAGAATGAACCATCACAATGATTTCTGTCTTGTCAGTGAATACGGGCGAATGAACTTCATAGTAAATTTTTTCTGTCGCCGTATGCAGAAAAGGCATAAAAACAATCCTCCTAGTGTCTAACTGGAGCGTTTGTGTAACGGTAAAATTATTATGATAAGAATAGACAAAAATTTCAAAAAATAGGTGCTTTTTAGTAATTAAAAAATGTCTAATGTTCTAGTAATATCCATTATACTGTAAAACCATAGTGAGAAATAAGGGAGAATGCCCGAAAACAGCAAAAAGAAAACGTTATCAATTTCGAAAAAAGAAGAAAGGAGGAGAATTATGAATTTTAAAGACGAAAATGCGTTAGACTTAGAATGGGTTATACTTATAATGGAAGCAAAACAAACAGGTATAAGCATCGAGGAAGTTAGACAATTTTTACAAAGTATTAGCTCAAATTCTTAGCCAATACACTAGTAAGGAAATAAAGAATTCTCTAAGCATAGATAACCTTTATAGCAAGTCTCAAGCTATGTCCACTAGAAGTATAATCATCCCTTTACAGTAAGAACGTTTATTTATAATGCACGGTAAAGTGAAATTATGGTATTATTATCGATAAGTAAGCATTAGTAAGGGTGATTAAAATGACAATTGGCCAACGTATTCGAGATCTTAGAATGAAACAGGGAATATCGCTAACAGAACTTGCAAACCGAGCGGGTGTTGCTAAATCGTACATATCTTCAGTAGAAAGAGGAATTCAGCTCAACCCATCTATTCAATTTCTAAACAAAATTTCTACTTCATTGAACGTGAGTATTGATAGATTGATTCATGAGCCTATGGATAAATCTGAATCGTTGGATATTGATGATGAGTGGCTTGAGTTAGCAAAAGAAGCAGCGGAGTCAGGAATAAGCAAAGAGCAGTTTAAACAATTTCTTGAATTTCAAAAATGGCAGCGGGCAAAGCAAGAGTAACTTCGCGGAATATACATAAAAGAGAACTTACATAGAACAACTGCTAAAAAATCATGATTACAAAAAAGAGATTCCATTTATCTATGGAATCTCTTTTTTTAGGCTTAAGAAGAAATAAAATGGGACGGGAATTCTTTTTCTCGCTGAAACTGAATACGTTCAAGAGTTATTAATTTAGGCTTTCTTTTCTGTTCAAACTGTCTCAATGTTTTTGAAATTTCTTTGTTTTGATAAAAAACTTGATGCAGTAAGTCAGACAGTAAGTCAGCATCTTTTAATGACTCGTTTAATCCAAAAGCGCCAGTAGGAGTCATCGTATGAGCAGCATCCCCTAATAATAACAGGTGATGCTTTAACCATACTTCGCTTATGCTGCTTTGCACAGAAAGAAGCGTAAAGTCTGACCACGACGTAATAAACCTTTCTATTGAAAGGTTTAAGCTAGGGAAAGCGTCTATTAAACGCTGAATAAACGGTCTAAACGATTGTTTTCGAAGAGCAGGATAGCTGCCTTTTTCAATATTCCATCCGATTTGAACAAAGCCTTTTGCTTGAGAAAAAAGCGCCACCTGCTGCTGCTTCACAAGTGCAAATTTAATAGAAGGCTCCCAATTGGCAGGTGCGGGAATTTTTGCCCAAAGCAAATCGTATCCATGATTATGAATATTGTTTTTTATGTGCGCAAGTTTGCGAACAGTTGAATATCGACCATCTGCTCCAATAATGATTTTACTTTCAACTATTATTTCACCCCGGCCTTTTTGCTGAGCTTTTATTCCAGTATAGTGTCCTTTTTCATTCTGCATTAGCTCCGTTACTTTTGTGCCCAGCATAAGCTTGTAGGAGGGATGGATGCTTGCTTGGCTATTTATAGACTGAAGGAGATGCTGCTGTGGAACATGAATTCCTGCATGTCCAAGTTCAGATTCTATCGTTTTGAATACATGTCCATCCTTCCAGTATTCGACCCTAGACATTCGAAGGAGGCCTAAGCTTTCAATTTCTTCAAATATATGATGTTTCTTAAGAATCATTTCTCCATCTTCATTTAAATGTTCGCCTCGAAATTCTTTTCCAAGCTTATCAGATCTCTCTATCAGTATAGTTGATATATTTTGTTTAGCCAGTAGATAGGCTAGTAGAGCACCGCCTGGTCCGGCTCCTATTATACACACATCTGTTTGATAGTTCATTTTCTTCACCTTGTTTGTTATATGCAATTAAGTTACTTTTAGTAAGTATATTAACTTTTATAAATGTTAATGTCAACTTCTTTATAGCTTTTCTTCTATGAACTTCGCTCTTTGGACAAAACACAAATAAGGTTTTACATAATCAAAGTCAAAGATTAAGTTTTATGGTAAACTAAAATACACAAATTATTTTGAATAATTTGTATAAAAAGGTGACACTTCAAAGTTGTTGAGAAAAAGCACGGTTGGAAAGCTGCAGGATTTTTAGCAAGAAGAGTAGAGAGCGTCTCTGAAAATTCTAGCAAACTCCAATTTCGACTGGAGGATGATTATGAAAAAAATAGAACATTATATTCAAACATTGGGTAACAGTGCAGATTTACTAACAAAAAGACAGACAAGCATTTACTTCGAAAAACTTTCAAACACCTTTCCTTTTTTAACAATCATGCAAATTAATTGGAGAAAAGTATTAATTAAAAAGTCCACCCGCCATATTGAAGAAATTAAAAAATGGCTTCAAGAGATGAATATAAAAGAATATCAGGTTGTTTTATTTTGGAAACGAGCAACTAAAGCTGTAAGCGTCGATTTAGCTCAGGCTTTACTGTTTTTTCAACAGACAGCTAATCTTACAGAAGAAGCATTTATTTACTGTCCGTCTGTTGACTATGTAATTGAGTATTTTAAAGACGGTAACATGATGATTGGTTTAGCAGCACGTTAATTAAAAGGAAAAAAAGCTGAGGGGGAGGCGAATTAGAACTTCTTCACTCAGCTTTTTATGCATATAAAATCTAAAAAATACGAAACCTAACGTTATTTACAACATAAATTACCTTCTCTTTATAATTAGTGGGAAAAGTATTGACATTTTCCATAAAACAAATATAATTAACATTAATCATATTGTTAATTGTAAAAAGAGTGATCAGGAGAAATGATGAATGTCGAACAAAAAAGCAATGACGAATCAAACGAAAAAAGAATATCCTAAACCCTATGGCTATACGTCAGATATTGCTGTATTTACGATTGTAACGGAAGAAAAAGAACCATACAAACCACCTAAAATGAGTTTGAAATTAATGCTTATCCAACGAGCAATGGTGAATGCAGAGGGAGAAAAGAACAGCGAAGCAGGAAAGTGGGCGCTTCCCGGCGGATTTGTCCATCCTGATGAATCAGCTTTTAAAGCGGCCAAAAGAGAGCTCGAAGAAGAAACGGGCGTAAAAGATATTCATTTAAAACACTATGGTGTCTATGATGAGCCTGGCAGGGACGATAGAGGATGGGTCATTACAAACGCACATTATGCAATCGTCCCAGAAGATAGTCTAATAAAGCGAAAAGCGAATGATGATGCTGCTCGAGTTGAATTATTTAAAATAGATGAAATCTTTTCATTGCCTTTAGCTTTTGATCATGAAATCATCATTCGAGATGCAATCAAGGAAATTAAGAAAGATTTATTGCAAACGACCATTGCCCAGAAGTTTCTGCCTTCTCAGTTTACATACTCTGAGCTGCAGGCTGTGCTGCTTACCGTAACGGATGATGCAGCGATTAAAAGTGATCAGGCCTTTGCACGAAAAATAAGAATGCTGCCATTTATTGAAGAAGTAGATGGAAAAACAACGACGAGAACGTCTAAAAAACCAACAAAGCTCTACCGGTTTGTTGAAATGAATGTGATGAAGCCAATCTATACAGCACGCTATTAAAAGAAAAACTTTCAATTCAAATAATTAACAATATGTTAACTGTTAATTTTTACTTATGAGGGGGAAACATAATGAAAAAAGCACTGATTAACATCGATTATACAAATGATTTTGTAGCTGAAAACGGAGCTTTGACATGCGGAGAACCAGGGAGACACATTGAAACATCCATAAGCGATATTACGCGTCAATTTATTGAGCAAAACGAGTATGTGGTGTTCGCCATTGATTTTCATCAAGAAAATGATTCCTTGCATCCAGAATCAGCGCTGTTTCCGCCTCATAATGTTGAAGGTTCTGCAGGAAGAGAGCTATACGGAAAGGTAAATGATTTATATAATGTGTATCAATCAAAGCCAAATGTAGAATGGATGAATAAAACGAGATACAGCGCATTTGCTGGAACGGATCTGGAGATTAAACTGAGAGAAAGACAAATTACCGATGTCTACTTAGCAGGTGTATGTACGGATATTTGTGTACTTCATACAGCAGTAGATGCCTATAATAAAGGATTTGCTATTTATATTTATGAAAAAGCCGTAGCAAGCTTTAATCAAAAAGGTCATGAGTGGGCGCTTGAACATTTTAAATCTTGCCTCGGAGCAAAAATTATTTAAGGACATAAAAGTGGAGGAAATCAATGAATATGTTTACAGATGACAGCGTAATGCTACACACTGATTTATATCAAATTAATATGGGAGAAACGTACTGGGAAGATAATATTCATCAAAAGAAGGCTGTTTTTGAAGTTTTCTTCCGCAAACTTCCTTTTGGGAATGGCTATGCTGTTTTTGCTGGATTAGAAAGAATTATTGAATATATTAAAGCATTTAAATTTAGCGAATCAGATTTAACCTACTTGCACGAAGAATTAGGTTTTAAAGAAGATTATTTAGCTTACTTAAAAGACCTCACCTTTACTGGAACGATTCGATGTATGCGTGAAGGTGAGCTTGTGTTTCATAATGAACCAATTTTACGTGTAGAAGCACCATTAATTGAAGCTCAGCTTGTAGAAACAGCGATTTTAAATATTGTGAATTACCAAACGCTGATTGCGACGAAAGCAGCTCGAATCAAACATGTAGTAGGAGATCAAGTGGCAATGGAATTTGGAACACGCCGCGCTCAAGAAATGGACGCTGCTATTTGGGGAACAAGAGCAGCCTATATTGGCGGATTTGGTGCTACTTCTAACGTGCGAGCAGGAAAGAAATTTGGAATTCCAGTTGCAGGAACGCATGCTCATGCCATGGTGCAGGCTTATAAAGACGAATATATTGCATTTCATAAATATGCTCGTCGTCATAAAAACTGCGTGTTTCTAGTTGATACGTACGATACGTTAAAATCAGGAGTTCCCAACGCCATTAAAGTAGCAAAAGAATTGGGCGATAAAATTAATTTTACAGCGATTCGTTTAGACAGCGGCGATTTAACATATTTGTCTAAAAAAGCTCGTCAAATGTTAGATGAAGCAGGGTTTACAGAGACAAAAATTGTTGCTTCCAACGATTTAGATGAAGATACGATTATGCATTTAAAGTCGCAAGGGGCACAAATAGACATGTGGGGAATTGGTACTAAGCTCATTACTGCATATGATCAGCCGGCGCTTGGAGCAGTGTATAAACTCGTTTCTATTGAAGGAGAAAATGGCGAGATGATGGATACGATTAAAATTAGCGCAAATCCTGAAAAAGTGAGTACACCAGGGCTAAAGCGCGTATATCGTATTATTAATAATTTGAATGGGAAATCTGAAGGGGATTATATCACGATGGAAGACGAAGATCCTCAAAGCGAAGAACGTTTAAAAATGTTCCATCCTGTTCATACGTTTATCAGTAAATTCGTCACAAATTTTGAAGCAAAAGAACTCCATCATGATATCTTTGTAAACGGAGAGCTTGTGTATGAAACAGAAGAACTTCAGGAAATTCAGCAGTACGTAAAAGATAATTTAGAGCTGCTTTGGGATGAATATAAGCGCACGCGCAATCCTGAAGAATATCCAGTAGATTTAAGCGAAAAATGTTGGGAAAATAAAACGCGTCAAATTGCGTACGTAAAACAAAAAGTAGCGGAAGCCCTAAATAAAAAATAGTAGGGAGCTGGAGACATGTCAGATACGCTTGCTTATTTTCAACAGCTAAATCCTGATAAAAAAATAGATAAGCTTTTAGAAAAAGGAGCGAAAATTGGTATTTATGGTTCTTCTTTTGATCCGGTTACCAATGTTCATCTTTGGACGGCATCAACGGTTGCGCATCGAAAGAAGTTAGATGCTATTATCTTTTTGCCTTCATCGCACAAACGAACAGATAAAAAGCTCCAGACGTCGGATGAGCACCGTGTAAATATGGTTAGCTTAGCGATTAAAGACAACCCAAAATTTTTGCTCGATACGTATGAGCTAGACGTATTGCCAGGCTATCATTACACATACTACACTATGGAGCACTTTAAAAAATTGCTTCCATACGCTGACTTATTTTTTATTATGGGAGCGGACTTACTGCAAGATATTGGTGAAGGCAAGTGGAAGAAAGCAGATGAACTTATTAGTAAAAACCAGTTTATCATCATGGCAAGAGAGGGAATAGACATGTTGAAAGCTATTAGTCATTCTCCTTTGCTTCGAAATTATGACGACGGCCGGTTTCAGCTTCTTGATAAAGGGTTAGCCATGGAAATCAGCTCTACTTATATCCGTCAAGAATTTGCCCGGGGCGGAGAACCAAGATATTTAATGCCTGATCTCTGTTATTTTTATAGTAAAAAACATGGACTGTATCAGTAAGAAATCTACATATAATGGAAGGAGAGCATGTATCATGTCAGACATGCAAGAAAAAATAAGAAAAGAGCTACATGTGAAATCTGAAATTGATCCAGCACAAGAAATTCGTGCCCGCGTTGATTTTCTCAAAACCTACCTAAAGTCAGCAAATGCAAAAGGCTTTGTATTAGGTATAAGCGGAGGGCAGGACTCTAGCTTAGCTGGACGATTAGCGCAGATTGCTGTAGACGAATTGCGAAAAGAAGAATATGAAGCAAAATTTGTAGCCGTTCGCTTGCCTCATGGCACACAGCATGATGAAGCGGATGCGAAGGCGTCACTAGAATTTATTAAACCTAATGAAACATATACGTTTAATATTAAAAACACGGTGGAAGCATTTGAAAGTTCGTTTACAGGTGCGACAGATATAGCGCTGTCTGATTTTCATAAAGGAAATGTCAAAGCACGTACGCGTATGATTGTACAGTATGCAATCGGAGGAGAAAACGGCCTTTTAGTTATCGGAACCGATCATGCAGCAGAAGCAGTAACAGGCTTTTTTACGAAATACGGAGATGGCGGAGCAGACCTGCTGCCTCTAACGGGACTAACAAAACGTCAAGGAAAAGCATTGCTAAAAGAATTAGGTGCAGATAAACGATTGTATGAAAAAGTACCCACAGCTGACTTGTTAGATAATAGTCCTGGTCAATCTGATGAAACGGAACTAGGAATTTCTTATGATGAACTAGACGATTATTTGGAAGGAAAAGAAGTATCACAAGAAGCCGCTGAAAAAATTGAACAGCGCTATCGTATTACTGAACATAAGCGTCAGTTACCAGCTAGCATGTTTGATGAGTGGTGGAAGCAAGAAAAAAATCTTTGATATTAAAGATTTTGCAAGCTATTGGTGGGTGAACTGCTCACCTTTTGCCCACCTAATTTAATTATTTAAGTAACTTTCTAATTTTAGAATGTTTTCTTGTTCATATTTTTTTGTAATATGAATATAGACATCAGCAGTCATTTTCACTGTGGTATGTCCTAATCTGTCACTGACAAATTTTATATCTGCACCACTTTCCAGTAACATGATTGCATGTGTATGGCGGAGACCATGAGGGGAGATATGGTGTAGATTACTTTTTTTAGCTATCGAAGTTATAATTTTATTTACTGTACTACTAGTAAGTTCCTCGCCATATAAGCCTACTAATAGGTATTTTTTCTCTTTATAATTAGGTCCTTTCTTTAGCCTATATTCTTTCTGCCAAGTACGATACCTTTTTAAATCAGCAATTAATGTATCATCAATACTAATAGTGCGAATGCTTTTTTTTGTTTTAGGTGGTCTCTCTCCAAAATCATCTCGTGTTTTAGTAATACTAATTGTTTTATGCTCAAAATTAATATCATTCCATGTTAAAGCGATCATTTCACCTTTACGCATCCCAGTACGTAATAAAAGGCTTGCAACAATGTAATGATGGATTTTAGCTTTTTTTGCCTTATCCATAAAGACCTTAACTTGTTCTTTTGTTAAATAATTTGTTTTTGTATGAGCAATATCATTTGCTTTTTGAATAGAAATATTTCGATATTTATTATGCGTAATCATTTCTAGCTCAACAGCTTTATTAATTGCTGAATTGAATGTGGTATGAATATTTCTCACAGACTCTTTTGAATATTTTTTTGCTAATTCATTGATAAACTTCTGGTAGTCCAGTCGTGATAGTTCGCTTAATTTGTAATATCCTAGATTAGGAACTAGGTGTTTATTTATATGAGTTTCTCTATTTTCTAACGTTCTAGCACTGCATTTATTACCGTATACACTTAGCCATTCTGAAAGCCAGTCTTTTATTAAGAGCTTTTGCCCGGTTATAAGAGTATGTCCACCAAAAAACAATTTGCTTTCAACATCTGCAGCAGCAAGTTGAGCTTCTTTTTTTGTTTTGAAACCGCCTTTTGTTTTTTCCTTCTTCTTTTTGGTTGCTGGGTCCGTGTATTTAATACGGTACTCCCATTTATTGCTTCTCTTTCTGAAACTAGCCATTCAATCACCTCTTTTTATGAATGTTTTTTAGAGATTACTGAATTTATTTAAATATTTTTAGAAATATTAACAACTCCGTTAGACTTAAGAGAAATTTTTGTTGATTTAGGATTGGTCTTTAGGATGTTCTTTATAGCATAATCTATTTCACGCTTCTTAACGCCCCTTTTAAGATTTGAAAGGCTAACATGTTCATTTATCCCATTGTTCCTATAAATTATTTTCGTAGCACCATTACTAAAAATTTTCACTATTTTATTTTTGCTACTTTGATTTTTTAACATAGAAAATACTATTGTTCTTTCTGTTGTAACGTCTTTAAATTTCAAGTAAGTCACCTCTAGTTGTAATAGGAATTCGATTTGATATGTATAAAAAGAATTTGTTTATTTCTAGTAATTTAATATAATATAAAAATTAAAAAGGCACACCATTATTAGCCATAAGTCTATAATGTTCTTCCTCTTCCCGTTCTCTTTTTTCTACATCCCAAGAGTCCAATAAACCATTTTCAAAAAAAGTGCTTTTGTGCCCACATGTTGTACAAAAACGTGCATTGCCATCTAGGATAGTTCCGCATTCCCATGAGACTGCATTGTTAAACCATTCATAATTACCACATTTGTTTATAGTGTATACACCACAAACTTTACAGTAATCTCCATTTTCTAGTTGTTCATTCTCACATCTTGGGCAAATCTTTGCACGACCATTTTCGTCAAGATCGTATCCTGAATATATGATTTTATTGTCTCCTTCTCCTTTAATTAATTGACCTTGTCCACAAACGGGACAAAAAATAGCATTTTCATAAACAAAAGAATGGTTACAATTAAGACATTGGTTGGAATTGATTTTATTATGAATGAAGTTTTTAAAATATTTTAATTGAACTCTTATAAATGGAGTGAATAAATATTGCAAATCTAATTCTAAGGTTTCTAATCTAACTTTTGCAGCAGCTCGAGAAATTTTAAAGTAACTTATTAATTGATTTTTTTTTCTCAACTGTAAGTTGCGAACAATAATAGCTGGAGCAAGAACATTTCTCGCAAAAGCATTTACTTCATTTTCTAATATTTTATATTCGGTGTGGGTAAGTGTGCTTTTAAATAGTACTGTTGCTTCAAAATCTATAAGGTGGTTCATATATATATGACCTATTTCATGCATTAAAGTAAAACGAATTCTTCCAGGGCTGGCTATAGTATCATTATAAGCAATGGTATAATTTTCACCATCATACATGGTATAGCCATCTTCACTTTGATAAGCACTGACTATATTAGAAATATCCGTTTGATGTATCTCTGCAAGTTCAGAATATGTAATTAGTCCCCATTTATTATTTTTTATAACCTCGAAAGGATTTACAGGAAAATCAGTAATATTCTCATTAACGAAAAATTTATTAACATTAGTCATTGCTTGGTCATATCTTGCTCTTACAGGAAACCTCATTACTCATCTAACGCCTTTTTTCCACGTTGACGCATTGTATGAATTAAATCTTTAAGTAAGTCTTTATCTCCTGAATCAAGATCTTGTATATCTCGTGCTAAGACACGAACTTCTTCGTCAATATCTGATAATTGATCATTATTACTATTAACATCACGTCCAAGAATATAATCGGTATTTACTCCGTAGAAATCTGCAATCTTATCTAACATTTCTAGACCTGGTTTCGCAATGTCGTTTTCCCATGAATTATATCTGGCTCTTTTTATATCTAAAATATCAGCTATTTGATCTTGGGTGATTCCTCTCTTTTTTCTTAGAGTAGTAAGGGTTTTACCTATTTTCATAAATTCTCCTCCAAAACATTGATAAAATTTTTATCAAAACTGCTTGACGATAATTAAATTATCAAATATAATCGGAAGTACAGTAAGGAGGTGTTCAATAAATGGCTACTAAACGATCTTTTCTTTCAGAGTGTCGTAAGAATAAAGGCACTCAAAAAAAGGTTGCTGAAGATAATAACATTTCTACAGTTTACTTACGAATGATAGAAAATGGTACATTTACTCCTGGCAGAGATTTGATGTTTCAACTATCAGCTTACTTCAATGAACCTGTAGAAAAACTGTTTCCGGATTACTTTGAAAAATTCGTCTATTAAGTTTGTCTAAAGAGATAATTAAATTATCTATTACTCATTATATTAGATAAAAATATTATCGTCAATAAGTTTATCTCTTTTTTTGCACCGTTTGATAATTAAATTATCAAAATGACAAGTGGGGTGCTAGAAATGGAATTGCAAATTTTAAACATTAACGGTCAACTTTTAACAGATAGCAGAGATGTAGCTGATATGGTTGGAAAGCGACATAAAGATTTACTTGAAACAATTAGAGTGTATGTCGAACATTTAATGAGCGGAAAATTCCGCCCATGTGATTTCTTTATAGAAAGCACATATAAAGATAAGTTAAATCGAGAAAAGCCTTGTTACCTACTAACGCGTAAAGGTTGTGACATGGTAGCTAATAAATTAATTGGTAAAAAAGGAATTATTTTTACAGCTACTTATGTAACGAAGTTCGAAGAAATGGAAAAACAGCTCTTCGATCTTAATCAGTCATCTTACACAATTGATGATCCAATTCAGCGTGCTGAAAGATGGATTATTGAACAGAAAGAGAAACAGCAATTGAAACTTCAAAATGCTCAGAAAGAACAAATTATCAATGAGTTACAGCCGAAAGCAACTTATTATGATTTAGTATTGCAAAACAAGTCACTATTATCCGTAAGTAAAATAGCGAAAGATTACGGAATGAGTGCAAGAACTTTTAATAAACTTCTTCATGAATTAGGCGTTCAATTTAGACAAGGAGATTGCTGGCTTTTATATCAACGGTACGCTGATAAAGGTTATACGCAAAGCAAGACACATACAATTGATTCAGAGAAAAGTAAGATGCATACTTATTGGACTCAAAAAGGGCGATTATTCATTTATGAATTACTAAAAAGCCGAAAAGGTATCTTACCCATTATGGAACGTGGAAATCAATAAGTTGGATAAAAGGAGAAGGTATAAATGCAGCCAACTGTTCAAGTTATTATCGACAGCAGCTATTTGGAAAAAGAAGTTGAACGCCAAGTAAATGAACGCTTAATTGATTTGGGAATTGGTACTTGGTGGGATATGAAAAGACTTCAATATGAAACAAGTCGTTCATATGATTGGCTGATGGAATATGTGATATACGATCCAAGAGTCAGAAATTTCTCTAAGCAAAAGAACGGTAGATGGTTATTCAAAGCTAAAGATATGAAAGAGTTCTTAAATAAATATTTTGATGAATTGTAAGGAGGGAGTTAGTCAATATGAATAACATGGGCGCATTAGAGCTTTCTAATTTCTTTATAAAAGTTGAAATGAATATGGTTCTTGGTGGGCGTGCAAAAATCGCTGAATTCGCTAGAAAGCAGCATGAGCGATACTGGAACCTTTACCTTAAAGGAGGTGGTAAAGTGACTGAAGTTGAAAATCCGATGGTTTTAAAAAATGGATATGGTATTGCAGATCCGCAGGAGAAAGAGCCTGAAGTTATATCTGTATGTGACGGCTGCAATCACAACATTGTGGAAGGTCAGGGAATGCTTGACTGGAGTACTGTTCATCTTCATGATGATTCGATTTGTATAGCAAAGTATGTAAGAAGAGATTCAATTAGAAAAATAGCAGGTGAACAATAAAAAAAGCCCACTTAGCAGAGTGGACTCGTTTCAATGACAATTTATTTTTACCATACTTAGGGAGAAAATTCAATATAGAAGGGATGTTCTTTACATGAACCAACTTCAACAAATGGAAATTTTAGAGGTTGAAAACACTGAAGAATCTGAAAAAGAATCTTTTCAGGTTAATGATATAGAAAGTTTAAACTGGGTTTTCCGTAAGCTTTCTGCGTTATTAGCGAAAGAAAAAGATGTAAAACAACTGGCTGATGTGGAACGTGCAAGAATTAACGATTGGGAAAACCGAGAGTTGATTGCTCTCCACAGTGATAAAAATTACTTTGAAAGTCTTGTATCGGCTTATCATGCTAAGCAATTAGAAGGAAATCCAAAAGCTAAAACCATTTCTACACCATACGGTAAATCAAAAAGTCGTGCTACAAAAGAGCAACCTAAAGCTGTTGACAAGGACAAGCTCCTGCAGCATGTGAAAGAAACTGGCATGACTGAATTTATCAAGGAAGAAGTCAAATGGGGCGACCTGAAGAAGGTACTTCACATTCATGAAGTGGATGGCCAGCCAGTGGTTATCGATGAAAATGGGACAATTGTGGAAGGCGTAGAAATCGAACCTGCAAGCTTGAGCTTCAAAGTGGAGGTGTAATTATGCAGATAACAAGTGCTGCAGAAATACAAAATAATCAAGCAACGTACCTAATTTATGGACCTCCTGGAATGGGGAAAACATCGTCTATTAAGTTCTTTCCAGGCAAAACCCTTGTCCTTGATGTGGACAGAACAACAAAGGTATTAAAAGGGCAACCTGATATTGATATTGCTTATGTAAGTAACACGAATACTTGGGAAGAGTGGGAAAAAATTATCCTTGATTTAGACAAGCACTATAGAAATAAATACAACAACATTGTTGTGGATAACATCAGTGAATTAGAACGTTGCTTACTTTCAGATCTTGGTAGTAAAGGTAAAAACAAAGGTGTGCCGTCACAAGTTGACTATCAATATATGCAGTTTAGAGTCGTTAATAGCTTAAGATATTTAAAGAATCTAGAAGCAAATCTTATCTGGACTGCTTGGGAAACAGATGATTTATACACGGATAGCAGTGGTCAGCAATATAACCGAAGTTATCCACAAATTAACAAAAAGATTCTGAATAACGTACTTGGATTATGTGACGTAGTTGGCAGAATTCTTGTTAATACTGATGGTGAACGAGGATTTGTTTTAAGTGCCAGTAACAGTACTTACGCAAAAAATCAGCTTGATGACCGAAAAGGTTGTCTACAAAATGAATTAATTCAAAAAAACTAGGGGGAATTTTAAATGTTTACAGTAGATCACGAACAAGCTAAAGGATTTGAACCAATCAAGCCAGGAGAATATGAAGTAACAGTGGTTAATTATGAATTGAAAACAGCTCAATCAGGTAACAATCAGGTTGTAGTAGATTATGAAATTCGTAGTGATGTAGATCAACCATGCCAAGGTCAAAAAATTCTTTATGACAACTTCACAGTAACAGAAAAAGCAATGTGGAGATTTCATGCAGCATCAAAAGCAGCTGGTTTCCCAAGTGGTAAGTCATTCAAAAGCAGCTGGTTTCCCAAGTGGTAAGTCATTCAAAAGCTATAAAGAATGGGCTGATGAGCTTTTAAATAAACCTCTGCGCCTAGTAGTTGGAGAGCGTGAACATAACGGAAAAAAATACGCACAAGTGAATGGGTTTAAAGAGTCAGAAGCTAAAGCACCGGGTCCAATTACAGTTTCAGATGAAGAAGTACCATTCTAAAAATATAAAAATAGATTCAATGATTAGGAGGGGGCGATAAGCTCCCTTTCCAAAAGAGGGAGTAATCAAATGAACCATAACTTTCACAATATACCAAATGAATTAAAAAACACTCCTCATTGGATTCTATGGCGTTCAGAAAAGCGTGATGGTAAGCCAACGAAAGTTCCATATCAAATTAATGGGGAGCTGGCTCAATCAAATAATAAGCGTACCTGGTCAACCTTTCCGACAATTATTAAATTTTATGAGCAAGGTGAATATGACGGTATAGGCTTTATGTTTTCAAAGGATGATCCTTTTGTTGGTGTTGATATTGATCGCTGTGTAAGTGAGGGGGCTCTTACAGAATTAGCTGAAGACGTGATTGAAACGATTCAAAGCTATACCGAATATTCTCCAAGTGGTGAAGGTATCCACATTATTGCAAAAGGGAAGCTGCCGTTAAAAGGACCTGGCACAGGTAGAAAAAATCCTTCTATTGGTTTAGAAATATATAGGCATGGCAGATATTTCACCTTTACCGGAAACAGTTTAGGAAAAACACCTGTTGAAGAACGGACAGAAGAGTTTAAATCCTTATTTGATAAATATCTAAAAGAAAAGCCTAAGCCGGGAGCAAAAGCTAGTACAAGAGAGTTTGAGAAAGTGAACATTAGTAGTCTTCCTAATTCAGAAATATGGGAGAGAATGTTCAATAGTAAAAGTGGTAGCAACATAAAAGACCTTTTTCAAGGGATTTTGATTAATGGTGATCATTCATCTACAGACATGGCCCTATGCAATTATTTAGCTTTCTGGACAGATAAAGATGCAGCCAAAATGGATTCCATGTTTCGAGAATCAGCTTTACTTCGCGAGAAATGGGACAAACCTCATTCTAGTGATGGTAGAACATATGGAGAAATGACAATCGAAACAGCTATTCTTTCAACACCGTCAACGGTCGCTGATTATGAACCACCACAAGAAAAGCCGTATGAAATATATATTTCTGATGATCAAGGGATTGAAGATACAGAAGAAATAATTGATAAGACACCAAGCTTCCACCTTACAGAGTTAGGTAACGCGGAAAGAATTGTCTATTATCATGGTCAAGACCTTAAGTATTGCAATGAGCTGGAGTGGCTTATCTGGAACGGCAAACAGTGGCAAGAGGATAGGAAACGAAAGATTGAAGCTTTAACTGCAAAAACGTTGCGTGGTTTATATGCAGAAGCAAAGGCAGAAGAGGATAAGTATAGAGCAAAACTATTGAATGATTGGGCTAAGAAGTGTGAAAGGCGAGCCATTCGCATTAATAGCATACTTGATGCCCGTCCAATGGTTTCCGTTAGAAAAAAAGATTTTGATTCTCATAAGTTTCTCTTCAATTGTGATAACGGAGTAATTGACCTGAAAACGGGTGAGCTCCTTCCACATGATAGAGATTTGTTACTAACGAAAATTTCACCTATCCCATATAAAAGGAATGCAGATTGTCCGAATTGGATAGCTTTTTTACAAAGTATTTTTCTTACTCCTTCAGGTGATCCAGATGAAGAATTAATCGAATATCTTCAAAAGGCTATTGGCTATTCGTTAACCGGCGTGACCAAAGAGCAAATCATGTTTTTCCTTTTCGGAAATGGGCGTAATGGTAAATCAACTTTTATTAATGTAATCCAGGACATTCTTGGAGATTATGCTCGGCAAACAAATAGTGAAACTTTCTTGAAAAAGAAAAACGACAATGGAATTAACAACGATGTTGCTCGTTTGGATGGGGCTAGGTTCGTGTCAGCTGTAAAGAGTGAAGAGGGGCAACAGTTGTCAGAGGCACTTGTTAAGCAGATTACTGGTGGAGAAAAAATGTCAGCACGTTTCTTACGGCAAGAATATTTTGAGTTTACACCGGAATTTAAGGTTTTCTTTACGACTAACCATAAACCAATTGTCAAAGGTGGGGACAACGGCATTTGGCGCAGGATTAAGTTAGTGCCTTTTACAGTGACAATTCCAGAAGAGAAAGTGGATGCGGATTTACCTGAAAAATTAAAAAGAGAAATGCCTGGCATTCTTAATTGGATGGTTGAAGGTTGTTTGAAGTGGCAGAGTGAAGGATTGAAAGACCCAAAAGCTGTTAAACAAGCAACAGATAACTATCGTGAGGATATGGATATCTTAGGCCCATTCATTGAAGAAAATTGTGCTGTTCATCCTTCAGTAAAAATTGAAGCAAAAGCCATTTATGAAAATTACACAAAATGGTGCTTTCAAAATAATGAAATGGAACTTAAAAACCGTGCTTTTTATCGCCAATTAGAAATAAGAGGATATAAAAAAGAAAAAGGTGCAAAAAACAAGACCTTTTTCCATGGAATTACATTAAATCAGTTCGCCAATGGTAACTTATTCCGAAGTGAAGCCTCTCGGGTTACTGAAGGGGTTACTGAAATAAATCAAAAAGCAACCCAAAATAACGTAACTTCAATTAATCGAAAGAAGCTTTGAAGCCTTGATATATAAGGATTTGTTGAGTTTATAAATTTATTTATTTTTTGTTGGGGTTACTGAGGGTTACTGAATTTCTCTGTTCCATTCCCACGAAAAATAAATAAATAAAAAAATAATATATATATAAGAGCTTTAATAGAAAAATAGGTAACCTTCGATAACCCAGTAATCCAAAATAGGGCTCGAAGCCTTGATATGACTGAGTTTATGTTGGGTTACTAAAAAAATAATTCAGTAACCCTTCGATAACCCTTTTTTAGAAACCGAGGTGTTATATGCATCCAAAACAAATATGTGATGATTTTGCTTCCATTGGATCTCCTTTAGTTCTAGATGGCAGCAATTTATATATTGAAAATCCTGAGAATGTCTATCCGGAACTTGAAGAATTCGTTAAAACCTATAAAAAACGAATCATTCAATATTTAAAAGGTGAGTATTCACCAAAGGACCATTCAATAAAACAGACTATAGAAAAGATTATTCATTATTTTTTAGGAATAGAACAAGCCATGAATAAAAAAATTGAAAACTGGCTTAATCATGATGCTGAGGCATTGGATATGATTGTTAATCAATTATTCATTGAACTGTGGAATAACGGATGGATTGAGTTTTCTAACCCTATTGCTAACTATGAAAATCACATAACCAATACCCTTTCCAGTCAAATTTTCGAACGTGCGATGTCGTACTTTAAAGGGGGCTAATTGATGAGTATTATTCATTACTCATATACCAAAACGGAATTAGTAAGAATCTTAAAAACATTAGTCATTACTGTGGATACCAGAGAACAAAAGAATCAGCATGTACTTGACTATTTACGCAAAAAAGACGTGCCAATTAAATTTAAAACGATGAAAACAGGGGATTATTCAGCCATGATTCCACGTAATGAGGAGTTCGGCATTACAAGGGACATTTATTTAAACGCTGTGATTGAACGGAAAAATGGTATAGATGAATTAGTCGAGTCCATTAAAGATCGTACACGTTTTGAAAATGAATTAATCCGGGGATCCAAACACCCTTTTACTTTAATTGTAGAAGACCTGGAAGGTTATCAAAAAATCTTGAACGGAATGTACCGCAGTAAATACGAACCTAAAGCTTTATTAGGTAGCTTAAAAACATTTGAGGTACGTTACAACTTTTCTACTGTGTTCATATCAAACAGTACAACAGGAAATTACATATATCATCACTTTCTGTATATGGCGCGTGAATTGTTAAAAGGGGGTTGGCTATGAGTATTAACCGTAATTTGCTTCGAGAAGCTGTTGAACAGCGTAAGGATGAGCTGAAAAATGAGTTGCTAAGAATGGGCTATTTTAAAACACCAGATAAACGGCAGCTTTATGAATTAACGTTAAGTGAATTAGAAGAAACCTACAAAGCTCAAAAACAAAGATAATAATGAAACGGGGAAAGGAAGGGATAAATTTAATTATCTCTTCCTATCAATTTAATCCATTTCTCTAGAAAAAATGATTTCAAAATATGCGGCAGTTCCATACGAAGCAGTACCAGGAGCAAATATCTGAACTAATTCCCATCCATCCTTTGCAGCTTCATGAATAATCTCATGGTAATCTTCTTTAGGATCGCGCGTGAAGGACTTTAGTTCAACTTTTTCAAACCGGTATTCTTTCATATTCTAAACCTCCTTTTCTAATAACTACGTTTTAAATTGGAAAAGGTTTCAAAAAACGAGAGGATTCAGCTTATTGTAAACAATTTGGAGGGATAAACGTGAAACGTCCACACTGCGGTTTATTAACGGATAGCAAAGTGATAGATAGTTGTTCGTATCTTCGTACAGTGAAATGTACAGGAGTTTGTAGTAAATGTAATTACAAGTGGAGAACGCCTGAAGTTACTGAACACAAATACACCAAATCGTGAAATAAGCATATTTATATTAGATGGTCACGGAGGTGAGCTAATTACATTGGTTATATTGAAGGAGGCAATGACACATGGAAATCATGATCGGTAAAGATTACAAAATAACGTCTGATACACTAAACGTTATTTTAAATAAGCGATATGATCAAAAGGATAAAGAGGGAAATGTCAATGGTGAAGCATTTAAAATAATCGGCTATTACAGCACCATCCATTCAGCTTGTAACGCTTTGATAGAAAAAGAAATTAAAGACAGTGATGTAAGTAGTCTTGATGGATTGAAAAAGCATGTAGCCGGCGTAAAAGAGCAGATCTTCGAGGCTTTGAAGTCGGTGAAGCCAATTAAATAAAAAGATAGCTCTTATAGAATAAAAAAGAGCTATCCACAAAGTAAATTATTGTTTTTTCAGGTTGTTAAAGTAAAATTCTACTTCCTGTAAAGAAGGAGCTATTTTGTAATAAAAGGTACCTTCTTCATATCCTAGATCAAATTCAGGCCAAGGAATAGCCTTATATACTTCATGCATTGAAGCTCTAGAACTAGCTAATATAAATTTAGCTCTATCAGGGTGGATGATAGTCATATAAGCTAGTCCACTTTTACGACTTGAAGTTTGGAAAACAGCATATTTCTCTTGAACTCCTAAGGTAGATAAGTTAGCAGGGTAGTAGACAACATCGTTACAAGGTGTAGGTAAAGCAATTAAGTCTTTAACTAAAGCGGAGAAAGTTAAACCTTTCGTTACCATTTTTATCACCTCTTCTATATTAATAGCCTAATTATCACTCAAAGTGGTGAGTTTTACAAACTAAATAATTAATTTGTAAGGATATTAGTGGGGAAAAACAGATTTTCCCTTAGCAAAGCCTAGAATGGGGCAGAGAAATATTGATCATAATGAAGAGAGATTTAGTTATTTAGGAGATGACAAGATGATCTATATTTATAACTGTTACGGAGGCACACATTCATCAGCATTGGCAGCTGCTTACCATCTGAAAAAGCTACCTCTTAATAGAGAACCAACTGACAAAGAAATTTTAAGCATTGATGTTTTTAATAAATTGACTTCTAAGGATATGGGGAAGTTAATTTTTCATGGATATGATGAGAAAAAAAACGAAGTATACACATTAGGGAGAGGGTCTTCGAAAGTAGTGGTTCCTGCTATGTATGATTTAGCCGATTTGCTAAATAAAAAAGGAGAGTTACAAACAAAAATACTTTTCTCGAATACGTCTCCTACCGTACCTTTAGCTATGACAATAGGAGGGTTCTTTTCAAGAAGGTTAAAAATTAATGTAATCGGTGTTCCTTTACTAATAATAGGTGCTAAACAGGCACATAAAGACATTATTAAATTAGTGGAGCAAACGAAGAACTCTGTAAAAGTCACTACCTCAAAAATAGAAATTTTAGATAATGGTTTCGGCAAATAATAAAAAATGTTTTGGTAATAAAAAAGCGCCCAGCTAAGAGCGTCAATTTTTCAAGTGATGAAAAAACGGGTCTGTAAAGGGTATTAGCAATATGTATAGTTTAGAACAAAAAAAGATGCCCTGGAGAGAGCATCCTTTAGTAGAGTGAACTTAACGTGTGTGTTCAAAAATATTATACCGTATTTTCATAAAAAAAGACCAAGATTTCTCTTGATCACCGTACTTATATTTTAACACAGGAGGGATCCAAAGGTGGGAAACCAATTATCATTTATGCTTCCTGAAATAGACAGAAAAGAGACACAACAAGCAGTAGAAGATGCTTTGGAACAATATAGATTATTTAAGTACTTATCTTTTGAAGAAAGAGAAGCTTCCATTACTGCTAGTTCTGAAATTCGTTATCATAGTCCAACGAATCAAACTAGTGACCAAACAGGTTCCATTGCAGTTTATAATGTGGACCAAGAAAAGATGAGAAAAGATTTCTGCTTTCGTGTGGAAAGAGCTGTGAGTCGTTTACCGAAGATGGAAAGATTCTTAATCGAAGAAAGATACATGTCCTTAGAAACGGAATATTTAACAGACTACAATGTGTATAGTTTTAAGTTCCAACCACCTATTTCTGAAAAGACATACTCAAAGATTCGATGGAAGGCTTTTTATAAATTAGCTCTCAATCTAAACTTAGCCGTTATTAAAAGTTAGTAATGGGAAAAATATTCCTAAAATAAATCGAAAAAAACTCGAAAATAAGTCGTGGTACTTGCTTTAACAAATGATAAATTTATATTATCAAGAAAGTATCAAAGAGAGAGCGTTCCTGAGTCGTAGGAGCGCTTTTTCTGTGTCTGAATGATTTTATTCGAAACTATTTGAAACGTTATACGAGTGAATCTGAAAGGTCAAATTTCATTAAGAAGGTGATTGAAATGAAAGTTAAAAATCATCTTAATACAGATCAATTAAGACACCTAGAAAAGATGGGAAAACGTAAAGAAAAGGTTAACTGGAAGGACATCATGGGAACAAATAGACAGACTTTGAAGCGTGGCCGTGGCGGGGCGATGAAAAGGAAATAAAAAATAAATAATCTTTAGTATAACAAATGATTAATTGGGCATATTGTGAATACCGACTAGTAGTTTAAGTTCCTACTAGTAGGACGGGGAGAAGCACATGGTAAATAGATCCTCCTTTATATCTCTGAAAAGCACCCTCCTCTGTGGGTGTTTTTTATTTTTTGTACAGTATAGTTTTGAAAAAAGAACGCATACTATCAGTAGTCGGCGACTCCCTTTGCTGACGAATCGTTTCTCCTTTAAATGAGAATTTTTCCAAGAAGCACCCTCACGGGTGTTTTTATTTTGAAAAAATCTGTTAATTATCCTTTCTTGCCCGATATAATTAAATAAGACAGGGGGTGGAATCTGATGGAAGATAATTGGAAGAAGTTATATGCTCGTAAAAATGAACATTTTACCTTTGTAGAAGAAGAGGTAAAGCAACTCTTAGAAGAAGTTATTAAAGTAATTAACAACCACTTAAATAACGTTCATGTTAGAAACGCGGAAATTAAAGACACATATATTGATTTCCCAGACTGTAAGGTTACATTTGAAATTGATAAAAAGCAGATTATCTTTGTAAAAGAAGATAAAGTAGGTGGCTTACAAACACAAGCTGAACTTGTTATTAGTGACCGAAACTTAATTACCTTTGTACAAACAGAAAAAGGATATTTTGATTTTGGTGAACCGTTAATAGATGAGGTACTTAGGTATCTATTAGTGGATTAAATTCTATATCGAAGTAGTTAAAAAGGATGCTGATTCGTCAGTGTCTTTTTTATTTTTAAAACAGGTAACTTGTCATGCCTTGTCGTATTGTTAGTTGGGGAGGTGATAACATGAGTTTTAGAGATGAATTTATAGAACTAGCACCAAAATTGTTTGAAAAAGAACTAGCTAAAAGTAAGGCTCAGGAAGAAGCAAGACAATTAATTGATGATTTTTTTACATCTTTACAAACTGAATTAGAAGAAGTTTTAGATGTGGCTAAAAACAATTTCGAAATTAGGGCTACTGGTTCAGGTTATAAAGTTATTGTAAGGAAATTAAACGATTCACGTTTAGAATTAAATTATAAAGATAGTGAAATTAAAGTTAAAATTTTACCTTATGGTTATGGTTACGAGGATACTTTGTATTTCCATGATAATGAGATGAAATACTATACTACTAGACTACAAAAACCACTAAATGAGGAGTTATTAACTTATTACCTAGAGCAAGCTTTTAAAGAGCCTTTAGCTAGTACAGTTAAATAATTATAAAAGGGATGCTGATTCGTCAGTGTCTTTTTTATTTTTAAAACAGGTAACTTGTCACACCTTGTCGTATTGTTAGACGGGGAGGTGATAATATGAATAATTGGAAAGAAGAATTGCAAAGTAAAATTAGGACTAGACTTTATAGTGAAAATATCAAAAACTATAATGATGTAACTGAAAAATTTAAATCTCAATTTTCTTCTTTGGTTAGACCGGTTGTGGGAACTGGAGTGATTCCTGCAATTGATGCATCTATTGATGATGATTATGCTACATTTAGTATTTTTGAACGCGGACTTGTAGTTTATAAAAATAAAGAAGATGGAACCATATGGGTTAGTTGAACAGAATCGTCCTGCATCAGCTAGGGGATGAGTTACGTGTTCAGAGACTAGATAAAAGTATGTGTGAGTTTTGATATTTACTATTTCTTTACATGTTGGGCAAGTGAAGGTTGGATATATTTTCCTTCTTGTTTTCATTTCTCGTTTGTCGTATAAATCTTCTTTAGTAATCTTTTTCATTAAAACAACCCCATTTCATCAGCTTCTAAATTTGTAATTTTATCATCCAATATCACTTTAGAACCATCTTCTTCTAACCAATTGTAGAAAGGGATTTTCCTCGCATAGCCACCAAATTTTTCAGATTTGCTTGTATTAGCTTTTCGGGATGTTTTGGTATTATCTTCATAAATTTTCGAAAACAAGGCTTGTACGGAGTCTGAAATGGTTCCACCATTTTTTAAAAATCTATCAATTTTACCAACTGCGTTTAATGCCATATTGAACATACCTTTATCGCATTTACTACCTACACGAAAGCCAATTAAAGAGGCGTTCATTTTTAGATCATAGTGAAAAGAGCTAGACTTAATTGTGTAGTACATCATCTCCTGGTACTCATTTACATAGTATTCGTTGATTCTCTCAAACTCTTTCTGTACATCATTTTGTGATTCTTTTAATTCATTTTCAATAGAATCTTTGATGGATTCTTTATAATTATTTTTTTCTTGTTTTAAGGAATTAATAGAGTTAAAAGAGTTATTAATGTTAGAAACCGTTTTTTTACTATCTACGCTTAGAGCCTCAAGGGTTTCAGAGTTTTCCTGTTCTGCAAAATGCTCTGCATCTTGTTTTGTAATCAGGTCTGCATTTATATAAAAAACATCTTTCATTATAGCTTTAAAGTTTTTGTGTGATTTCAAAACAAATACATATTTATTCTTCCCGTCAGCTAATCCACCTACAAGTACCTCACCAGTCTTTTTAAGTGCACTAACAGCATTATTAACTGTTCTGACAGAGCAATCTGTCTTTTTAGCTAATGTAGTAGCTGAGACCTTACAAATGCCATTTCCGCTCAATAAATAGATGATGTGATCCATTCATTACATCTTTTCGTTTAGTTCGCGTAGGAAATAAACGTTCGAAGCTTTCACCAGCTAACGTTACAGTTTTTTCAATGTGCTCGATGATGGTTTTTTTCTTACCTGATGATAAGTCGTTTCCAGTCATGTATTTTTGAACGTCATTATTATATGCAGTGTATAATTTCTTCATGGGTTCCTGTCTCCTTTTGAAACAAAAAAAGCAGCGATTCACCATTGATAGCAAACCGTTGCAAAGAGAACCCATAATGTATTAAAATACAAATGAGGGTACAGCAAGTGTTTGCCTATCTTAGCTAGGCGGACGGTATAAGAGTGTTCGCGCACTTACTTATACACGCTGTGCTTTTTTGTTTTTCTTTTTTATTTAGATGATGTTTGAGAAAGATTGTCCTCATTGCCCACCCAATTGCCCACCTAAACTTCAAAAATAATCTGAAATTAACGGAGGGTGTTTTTTTCTTTTTTATTTAAAAGCTTGATATTAAAGGATTTTGTTAAATTTATCCTCTTAGTTCTAATGCAATTATAATATTTGATGAATGGTGGAAATGAGAGCAATGCCCATATTAGGTATATCTAATATGGGCATTATTTTGACTGATTTCTTTCATAAAACAAAAAAGAGGCGAAAAAAGTGTAATTTAACAAATTGTTTTCTCATACACACTTTGTTATTCTTACGCACTTTGGTATAATGAAGTGCTTTTAATATTATTGAGGAGGAACATTTTTTATGGCAGTTGAAGTAGGTAGCAAGGTACAAGGTAAAGTAACAGGTATTACTAATTTTGGAGCATTTGTAGAATTACCTGGAGGTCAAACTGGGCTTGTACATATTAGTGAGGTAGCTGACAGCTATGTAAAAGACATTAATGCCCACCTTAAAGTTGGTCAAGAAATTGAAGTGAAAGTCGTTAATGAGAAAGACGGAAAAATTGGATTATCGATTAAAAAAGCAATAGATAAACCTGAAAGACCCTCATCTTCTTATTCACAACGCCCGCCACGTCAGGCAAGAAATAATGATAATCGTTCTAAAAGCAACTTCCAACCAAAGGAAAACTTCGAACAAAAAATGGCGCGTTTCTTAAAAGATAGTGAAGATAATTTATCTACACTAAAACGCAGCACTGAATCAAAACGAGGTGGCAGAGGCGGAAGACGCGGATAAATCCCTTCCACTTTAACTACTTTATTATATAGCTGAAGCAAGCCAGTAAAAATTGGCTTGCTTCTTTTTTGTAATAGCTTAAGTACATGCGCTAGAAGAGTAAAGAGAAGGTTAGGTGCTCACTTGGTTGTAAAGTAGATGCCAATAGTGACAAGAGATGAGAGAAGATCAAGGATGAGTAGGATGAAATTTAAATCTATCATAATCATGCCTCCCTTTGTGCGAGCGTTGACGTTAGTATCTGCAAGACCTCCCTTTATTATTCGTAATTTTTTAAAATTTCATTTAATTAAGTGCAATATTTTATATTAAATTAAACTATATTCTAAATAATAAGTTATAAAATAAAAAGCGCTTATAAGAACAATTTTCTTAAAATAATAAAAAAACCTTATAAGTAAACGAGGGAAAGTAGGGGTGAGTCCCTGATAAAGATAGCTAAATTAACAGAAATTCGTCAGTATTCTTGTATATTCATCTAATCTCTTCATAATTTTAGGAATAAAAAAGTTACGGAAAGACGAGAAATAGACAAAATTCTTCATTTTTTGAGCATTAGTGCTTAATTTGCATGAATATATAAAATGATTCCATAGACTCAAGGATTTTATAGTAATATATAGAACTTCCATACTATTCTAGTTGTTAGCTCACTAGCTAAGGAAAAGATGCGTATGTTCTGGGGATGAAGGCATACATAGTAGCACGAAGTATAGAGAGAAATGGAGAGGGAAAAAACAATGAAAAAAGTATCAATTCGGTCTGTATTAAGTACAGTAGCATTTTCGGTTGCTTTATCTTCTTTTGCAATGGGAGCATCCGCTAACGGAAATTCAAAGCCGGCTCTTGAACCGTCTTTAGTTAAAATTCAAGGAGACTATAACTTAAAATCAGCCAAAAAAGTAAAAGTTATTGTTGAATTAAATGAAGAGTCTGTAGCGGAAGCAAAGAAAAAAGGAGTAGCGCAAAATAAAGGAAAGATTAAAAAAGCGCGTGATGAAGTGAAAAAAGAGCTTTCAAAAGCTTCTAAAACTTCAAAAGTAAAGCGGGAATATGACCAAGTATTTTCTGGATTTTCAGCGGAACTTCCGGCTAATGATCTTGAAAAAGTAGCAAGTTTACCGGGAGTAAAAGCTATTTATCCAAGCGTTGAATATCATACAACGGAAGTGAAATCGAAAGAAGTGAGCGCCGAAGAATACGGTTCTGAAATGGATAAAAGCATTTACTATGTGGGAGCAGATCAAGCGTGGAAATCAGGATATACAGGTAAAAATATGACCGTAGCCGTTATCGATACAGGCGTTGATTACGACCACCCGGATTTAAAGTCAGCGTTTGAGAAATATAAAGGATGGGATTTTGTAGATGATGACAAAGATCCTCAAGAAACGCCTGCTGGAGATCCAAAAGGCGAAGCGACAACGCACGGTACGCACGTAGCAGGAACAATTGCAGCGGATGGGAAAATTAAAGGGGTAGCTCCTGATGCTCATTTACTTGCTTATCGTGTACTAGGGCCAGGAGGAACAGGTACAACAGAAGACGTGATCGCCGGTATTGAACGTGCGGTAGAAGACGGAGCGGATGTAATGAATCTGTCGCTTGGAGATACGATTAATAATCCAGACTTGGCAACGAGTATTGCATTAGATTGGGCAATGGAAGAAGGAGTAGTTGCCGTTACATCAAATGGAAACAGTGGACCAGCTAACTGGACAGTAGGCTCTCCGGGGACGTCTCGTGAAGCTATTTCAGTTGGTGCGACTCAGCTTCCTTACAATTTGTATAAAACGACATTAACTGTAGATAACGCAAGCTATGCTTCAGCTGAAGTAATGGGCTTTCCAAATGACAAGGCATTACTAGATGCAAGTGGTGAAAAGTATGAATTTGTACCTGTCGGACTCGGAAAACCAGAAGACTTTGAAGGGAAGGATGTAAAAGGAAAAGTAGCGGTTATTTCTCGCGGCGACATTGCGTTTGTAGATAAAGTTGACAATGCAAAAAAAGCCGGTGCTGTTGCAACGGTGATTTACAATAACGTAGAAGGGACAATCCCTGATATTCCAGGCACATCTTTGCCAAGTATTCGCCTATCAAAAGCCGATGGACAAGCTTTGGTAGCTTCTTTAGCAAAAGGATCCGTTACGGGCTCTTTTACTGCAACATTTGATCAGACAGTTGATGAAACAATGGCTGACTTTTCATCTCGCGGACCGGTTGTCGATACATGGATGATTAAGCCGGACATTTCGGCACCGGGAGTCGATATCATCAGCACAGTACCAACCAATGATCCAAGCAACCCTCATGGATATGGGTCAAAACAAGGAACAAGTATGGCCGCGCCGCACGTAGCAGGAGCAGCAGCGTTAATTTTACAGGCGCATCCAAATTATAAAGTAGAAGACGTAAAAGCATCTTTAATGAATACAACGGAACTGCTTCGCGACCGCAACGGGCTGGTTTATTCTCATAATACGCAAGGTGCAGGAAGCATGCGCGTAGTAGATGCAATTAAAGCAAAAACGCTTATTACACCAGGAAGTCACTCGTACGGTGTCTTTTATAAAGATAAAGGGAAACAAGTAGAAAAACAAAGCTTTAAGATTAAAAATCTATCAAATCACAGTCAAAAATACTCGGTCAAAGTAAAATTTAAGAAAAGCCATCAGGCAATTGACGTTAAATCAACAAACGATTTAGTGGTTAATGCAGGAAAAACGCAAAAAGTAAACCTGAATGTAAAAGTAGACGTAGGGAAATTATCTCCTGGCTATTACGAAGGGACAATTACCGTAAGTAACAATAAAGAAACGTACGATGTTCCAACCATCTTATTTGTAAAAGAGCCGGATTATCCTCGCGTTACTTCTGCATATGTAGATGTACTTGGAAATGGATCATTTGAATACGGCAGTTATTTACCAGGAGGAGCAGAGAAGCTTAGCTATTACATTTACGATGCAACGTTAGAAAAAGGGGAATTGTTAAGTTCGTATACGAATGTAGAAAAAGGATTCTCTAGCGCAACGTGGGACGGAAAGATTACTGGTGAAGCTCTTCCAGCGGGAACGTATTATTTATACGCAGAAGCAGTAAAAGCAGGTCAGACGACAGGTTCTTTAGGAGAATTCGAAATTAAATAAATAAAAAAAGAGTGCCAGTCTAACTGACACTCTTTTCTTATTGAGCCGTATATCCACCATCGATCACAGCAGCTTGGCCGGTTACGCCTTTTGCTAAATCACTTGCTAAAAACATTGCATAATCGGCAATTTCATCGACAGCAAGCAAGCGTTTTTGAGGAACAAGAGGATAAATGACTTCTTCTAGTACTTTTTCAAGCGCTACATTTCGCGTACGTGCCAAATCTTTTAATTGATTTTGAACAAGCGGCGTATCAACATAACCAGGGCAAATCGCATTTACCGTAATGCCGTGCTCCGCACCTTCAAGAGCAGCCACTTTCGTTAAGCCAATCACGCCATGCTTAGCGCTGTTGTATGCCGCTTTTCCTGAGAAACCAATCAATCCGTTAATGGAAGACATGTTCAAAATGCGGCCGAATTTTTGTTTTTTCATAATAGGAAACGCATGCTTAGTCGCAACAAAAGGTGCAACAAGCATAATTTTCGTTAAAAGTTCAAATTTTTCAGTAGGAAATTCTTCGAGCGGGGAAACAAATTGCATGCCGGCATTGTTAATTAATACATCAAGGCGGCCATATGTTTCAACCGTTTGAGCAATCATTTGTTCAATATCACTTTCATCTGTCACATCTGCTTTAATGCCTAATGCTTCGTAGCCTTTTGTCTTCAATTTGTCTGCTGCTTTCTTAACTCCATCTTCATTCAAGTCAGTTAAGACAACAGTCGCTCCATCTTCAGCGAAGCGCTCACCAATTTGATAACCAATACCTTGAGCTGCACCTGTAATTAACACAATTTTGTTTTCAACCATCGTTTTTTCCCCCTTATATGTAGATGATATAAAATCGCTTACTTTTCCATTTTATCAAAAAATATCTTGATTTAGCGAGTTTTTTAACTGTACTTTACGCGAAAAGAATGGGTGTGGGAAGGGGTGTTTACTACCTTTACTTCCACATTGCTAACAGAAGCGAACGGCGAGGGACCTTTTTTAATTTCTTCAATAAATTTTTGGATGTTACTTTCTTCACCTTCAGCATCAATTTCGACTTTTTGATCGTCTCGATTTCGTACCCATCCGTTAATAGAGCATTCCATTGCTTTTAGCTGCGTGTAGTGACGGAACCCAACCCCTTGAACGCGTCCGTCTGCAATCATATGCACATGTTTTTTCACTGTTCTCACCTCACAGGCAATTTTCCCTTTTTTATAAAAAAGAAAACAACTACAATGTTACTTTTCACTGTATAATAGAAAAAGACATTGTAAGACTTTAACAGTTTTAATGTAGAATTAAATAAGAAAGAAGGGTTATGAATGCAAGCAGAAGCACGAACGCAGCAAGCGCAGCCGGCGACAATTTATCGTATTTTATTTGCTATTAGTTTAGGACATTTCTTAAATGATTGTATGCAGTCCGTTATACCGGCACTTTTTCCTGTTCTTGAAAAATCGATGAATTTAAACTACACGCAAATCGGCTGGATTGCCTTTGCTTTAAACATGACGTCATCGATTATGCAGCCGGTATTCGGCGTATTTGCCGATAAGCGTCCCTCGCCATTTTTATTGCCAATTGCAATGTGTTTAAGCATGATTGGTATGGTTGGGCTCGCTTTAGCGCCAAATTTTTATTTTGTGATTATATCTGTCTTATTTGTAGGATTTGGCTCAGCTATTTTTCACCCTGAAGGTTCTCGCGTAGCGTATATGGCAGCAGGAGGAAAACGGGGGCTGGCGCAGTCTATTTATCAAGTTGGCGGAAATACAGGACAGTCGATGGCTCCGCTATTTACGGCATTTATCTTTATCGGACTTGGTCAGTTTGGAACAATTTGGTTTACATTAATTGCCGGTATCGGCGTAGTGGTTTTATATAGCGTCTCTAAATGGTATAAATCGGAGTTAGCTACTCGTCAACACTTGAAGAAAAAGCAGTCAGATGCTTCATTTACGATGAACAAGCAAATTATTTTTGCGGTTGGACTTTTAATTTTTCTTGTTTTTGCACGTTCATGGTACGGAGCAGGCATCCTTAATTTCTTTCAGTTTTATATCATTGAAAAATTTAATTTGCCTATCAAAAGTGCTCAGCTTTACGTTTTTTTATTTATGATTGCAGGGGTATTTGGAACATTCTTTGGAGGTCCGCTTGCCGATCGTTTCGGAAAACGAAATGTTTTATTGTTTTCTATGTTAGGGTCAGTACCGTTTACTTTATTACTCCCTCATGTTTCTCTAGGAGTGGCAGCACCTCTTTTAGTACTAATCGGCTTTATTCTTCAGTCAAGTTTCAGCGTCACGGTCGTCTACGCTCAGGAGCTGATGCCGGGGAAAATTGGTTTGGTTTCCGGCTTGATTGTAGGGCTTGCTTTTGGAATGGGAGCTTTAGGAGCTGTTGTATTCGGTAAATTAGCCGATGTGTTCAGCCTTCAGTTTATTATGCTGTTTTGCAGCTATCTTCCAATCCTCGGGCTGTTAACATGGCTGTTGCCGAGCGATAAGCGTGTGAAAGAAATGCACGAAGCAAAATAAGAAAAGGGCTGAGTCAAAAGGAAGTTAGACGAAGTGAAGAACGAACCATTGATCAACATGTTTGATGAGCGGTTCGTTTTTTTTGGTTAGGATAAATGTAGCTTTCATGTGTGTAGGTCTTCCTAGCAGTTGATTGGAGGGCAAGGCGAAGACTCCTGCGGGAAAAGCGGAACAGGTGAGACCCCACAGGAGCGTATGTGACGAGGAGGCTCAGCGGCCGCCCGCGGAAAGCGAATTCTTGCACGGAAATCAACGGCGGTATCACAAGTGGTTCAGCCCATGTATCCTATTTGTTCGCCTTTAGATTGGATTCATTTTGTTAATATCTCAACCTCTTTTTTATGAGCGTGAAGCAAATTTCAAGACGAATTCATATTTTTCTCCTATAATAGAGACAATAGACATTGAAAATCGAAAGGAAGAATCACCTATGATTAAGCTAAGCGTATTGGATCAGTCTCCTGTTTCAAGCGGATCAACACCAAAGGAAGCGTTGAAACGCACGGTAGAGCTTGCTAAATTAACGGAAGAGTTGGGCTACCATCGCTTTTGGGTAGCGGAACATCATAATACGAACGGTCTTGCAGGCTCATCTCCGACACTTTTAATGACGCACTTAGCTTCTCAAACGAGCCGAATTCGAATTGGATCTGGAGGAGTTCTTCTTCCTCAATACAGTCCGTATAAAGTAGCAGAAGATGCTCAGCTGCTTGAAAATCTGTTTCCTAATCGAATTGATTTAGGTCTTGGACGGTCACCGGGAGGAGATGCGCTGACTCGGCTTGCGCTGACAGATGGAGTCCGTAAAAGCCTCAATGAATTCCCGTGTCAAATTCAGGTGTTAAAAGGACATCTTGAGCATAATTTGCCGCCTGATCATCCGTATTACGGCGTGACGGCTTATCCGTTAAGTGAAACAAAGCCAGAACTGTGGCATCTTGGTATTAATAAAAGAGGAGCAAGATCTGCTGCTGAGCTGGGCATCTCTTTTACATTTGGACACTTTATTTATTCAGTTGGAGGACAAGAAGCCATTCGTCATTATAAACAAGAATTTATCCCTTCTTCGTATCAATCAAAGCCTAAAACCAACGTATGCGTATTTGTTGTATGTGCAGAAACAACAGAAGAAGCCGAGGCGCATGCCAAAACGCTAGATGATTGGCTGTTGAAAGTGGCAAAAAGCGGGGATACAACAATTTCATCGATAGAAGAAGTGCACAATCGTTCTTATTCAGAAGAAGAACTTAAAAAAATAAGCACCAATCGCCCTCGTATGATCGTAGGAAATCCAGCTGAAGTAAAACAAGAATTAATTGAGCTGCAGCAAAAATACAATAACGACGAATTTTTAATTATTACAAATATTCATGATTATGAAGCGAAAAAGAAGTCTTATGAACTGCTTGCAGAGCTATTTCCTCAACCCTCATTTTTTTAAGAAAAAGATGGGGTTTTTTTACGGAATTAAATGTTAGAATATTTAAAAAGGAGGAGTGACATGCATGTAAATCAGAAAAGCGTAAGCAACCAAACTCATAGGATTACCTATACACATATTAAAACAGGAGGTTCTCGCATTTGCTTTATGTTTTCAGGTCTAGGCTATACGTACGAAAAGCCGCTATTGTATTATGTAACGATGCTGATGCTAAAACACGGAATTGACGTGGTTCATATTCACTATACATACCCAAAAGAGCTGATGACAAAGTCTACAGATGAGATTGCAGATGTTATGATGCAAGACATTGATCTCGTGCTGCAAGACGTTTTATCTCACAATGACTATAAAAATATCATATTTGCAGGAAAATCGATTGGTACAATTCCACTGATTCAGCGAATTATGAAAGATGAAGCCTACAAAGACGCAGAGCTGCTTTTACTGACGCCGCTTTTAACAAGAACAGAACTGTTTAAAAGTTTACTGAAATGCACTCATAAAGGTCTTATTGTAATAGGAACTCGTGATCACTATTATACTCAAGAAGTTTATCAATTAAAAACAAACAAAATGAATATTCAAGTGATTGAAAATGCCGATCATTCATTGGACGTTTTGTATACTCCCACGGAATCGTTAAAGGCGCTGGAAACCGTTTTGAATGGCATAGAACAGCTTCTGTGAGATAGGAAATAAGGAAAGGAGTACAAAATGGATACGCTACGTGAAATTATTTGCGAAAAAAGAGCCTACAGCTATTCACCTCATACTCACGATCATAACTACAGTCAGCTTTTGTTTCCGCTAGCAGGTGCTCTTGATATTCAAGCAAGTGAGCAGCACTTAACGCTGCAAGAAGGTTGCTTTTACATTCCGCCTCGTCAGCTTCATACGTATCAAGCTAAAAATACAAATGAATGTTTGGTTGTTGATATTCCGTTGAAATTTACAGAAAGTGCGCATCTTTCTCAACAAGCAGCGTTTATTCAATGGAATTCAACATGGAAAGCAATTCGCTACCTTTTACTTGATGGGCTTCAAAAAAGCACTGACAGGGGGGCGCTTGAAGATTTAGTCCGTTACGTTCAGCATTATTTACCAAAGAAACAAACGTTTAAATCCATTGATTATCTTCATGCTAACTTTAATCAAGAGCTAAACATGGAAAGTCTTGCTAGGCTGGAAAATTACCATCCTGCCTATTTTTCTGCTTGGTTTAAACAAAAAACGGGTTATTCGCCTAAAAGCTATGTAGCGCGTATACGTTTAAATAAAGCAAAAGAATTGTTAAAAGAGACTGGCTACTCGGTAACGTATATTGCGCATGAAGTCGGCTATCACAGCTTGTCTTCATTCACTAAATGGTTTGCAAAACAAGAAGGAGTCTCACCTACTCATTATCGAAGTACCTTAAAAACAGACAAATAATATCATAAAAGCGGAAAAACTTTTTTCTTTCTTTTAGCTATGATAAAAGAAAGGAGATGGAAATATGAATACTTCATTATCAAAAATACTTATATTATGTGCCGCTGTACTATGGGGAACAACAGGGACTGCCCAAGCCTTAGCATCTGCTGAAGCGCATTCCGTGGCAATTGGAGCGGTGCGTTTAGCTGTAGGGGGACTGTCGCTTCTTGCAGCTTGTCTTATTCAAAAAAAGAAAGTGGACGTAAGACACCTTCCTATTCTGCCTCTTACGGTTGCTGCAGCAAGTATGGCCGCTTATCAGCCGTTATTTTTTTCAGCAGTTATCAAAACGGGTGTTGCAGTAGGAACAATGGTGGCAATTGGGAGTGCGCCGCTTTTGTCAGGAGTGTTAGATTACATAGTGTACAGCAAGAAACCTACAAAAAAATGGCTGCTTGCCACGTTTGCGGGTATTATAGGGTGCTGCTGCTTGTTGTTAAAAAAAGATAGTCAAATCGACGTGATAGGGTTGGGTATGGCGATAGGAGCAGGGGCGTCTTTTGCTTGCTACACCACGGTTAATAAAAGCATTGTTCAGCATGTTGATCCGCAAGTAGGCGCTTCTCTTGTGTTCACAGCCGCTGCTGTTCTACTAATCCCATGCTGGTTTATGTATGATATGAGCTGGCTAGTTTCTTTAAATGGAATAGGCATCGCTCTTCACTTAGGAATACTTACGACGGCTTTTGCTTATGTATTATTTTCTACAGCACTCAAGTCGGTGCATGCGTCTACCGCCGTGACGCTATCGTTAGCAGAGCCCGTTACCGCTTTTTTACTTGGCGTCTTTTTCTTAGGAGAATCTCTAACTTTGGTGAACATATGCGGAGCAGCATTAGTATTTGCTAGCTTAGCGTTTTTAACGTACTCTCCGAAGACATCGCTAAATCAAGAGGTGCGTATATAAAAGATCCCCTTTCTATAGAGAAAGGGGATTTCTTATTAAGCGTACATGCTAGCTACTTGTTTTTGCAAGTTGCTGTCTTCTAAATACTCATCGTATGTCATTTGCTTGTCAATTACTCCGTTTGGTGTAATTTCAATTACACGATTTGCAATCGTTTCAACGAACTGATGGTCATGAGATGTGAAAATCATTGAACCTTTGTAGCTGATAAGTCCATTATTTAGTGCTGTAATTGATTCTAAGTCAAGGTGATTCGTAGGATCGTCTAGTAAAAGAACGTTTGAACCGCTTAGCATCATTTTAGAAAGCATACAGCGAACTTTTTCTCCTCCGGAAAGAACGTTGGCTTTTTTCAACACTTCTTCACCAGAGAATAGCATTCTGCCTAAGAAACCGCGTAAGAAGCTTTCGCTTTGGTCATTAGGTGAATACTGACGCAGCCAGTCTACTAAGTTTAAATCTCCGTTTTCAAAGTACTCGGAGTTGTCTTTTGGGAAAAAGGCTTGAGAAGTTGTCACACCCCATTTGTACGTACCGCTGTCTGCTTCCATTTCACCCATTAAAATCTTCATTAATGTTGAATTTGCAAGTTCGTTGCGGCCTACAAGAGCGATTTTGTCATCTTTATTCATAATAAAGCTTACGTTATCAAGCACTTTTACGCCGTCAATTGTTTTTGTTAGACCTTCAACGCGAAGTACGTCATTTCCAATCTCACGTTCCGGCGTGAAGTTCACGTACGGATAGCGACGAGAAGAAGGGCGGATGTCATCTAATGAAATTTTATCAAGCAATTTTTTACGAGACGTTGCTTGTTTTGATTTCGATGCATTTGCGCTAAAGCGAGCGATAAAGGCTTGAAGCTCTTTAATTTTTTCTTCTTTTTTCTTGTTCGCATCTGACGCCATTTTTTGTGCTAATTGACTTGATTCATACCAGAAATCATAGTTACCAACGTAGACTTGGATTTTACTGAAGTCAAGGTCAGCAATGTGCGTACATACTTTGTTTAAGAAGTGACGGTCATGAGATACAACAATGACTGTGTTTTCAAAGTTAATTAAGAACTCTTCTAACCATTGAATTGCTTGAATATCCAAGTTATTCGTAGGCTCATCTAAAAGTAATACATCAGGTTTTCCGAATAAAGCTTGTGCAAGAAGCACTTTTACTTTTTCACTACCCGTTAGTTCAGCCATTTTTTTTGCGTGAAGATCTTCAGAAATACCTAATCCTTTTAAAAGAATAGCTGCTTCTGATTCTGCTTCCCAACCGTTTAATTCAGCAAATTCACCTTCAAGCTCAGCTGCTTTCATTCCGTCTTCATCTGTGAAGTCTGCTTTCATATAAATAGCATCTTTTTCTTGCATTACTTCATAAAGGCGAGCGTGCCCCATAATAACGGTTTTCATAACTTCTTGATCTTCATATTCGAAGTGGTTCTGTTTTAAGACAGCAAGGCGTTCGCCAGGGCCCATATGTACATCACCAGTTTGAGATTCAATTTCACCAGATAAAATTTTTAAAAACGTTGATTTTCCAGCACCGTTTGCGCCGATTAATCCATAACAGTTACCAGGCGTGAATTTAATATTCACATCTTCAAATAACTTTCGGTCGCCAAATCGTAAACTTACATTACTAACTGTAATCATGTATGAGCAGTCCTCCAAATTCAATATCTATAAAATTATACCATTCTTTTGAGATAAGAGCGATATGAATACAATATTTCAAACATAAAGTGTAACCGACACTTTAAGCACTCGTCAACCATTTAAGGGATTTTTTGAGCGGTAAAACTTGATTATTCTAGCATTCACCAAAACATTGAGCGGCAAACCAGCATGTCTAAGCCTTCAGTAATCAGCTCTTTTTCTTTTTTAAGATGGATGTTGTATTCCTTTGTATAAGAAACAAAAAGAAGAATAATACTACCTGGTAAATAAAAGAATTTCTATGAAGTAAACAATGATGTTTTACGGATGCTTATTTCTAGAATTGCTTTGTTATAGACATAAATAGGGTGATTATCATGCGGAAATTAATTGTTTCCTATCTTCCAGAAGGGCCAGTTTTTATACAAGCAGTTCTGGTGTTTTTCATCCCGTATATAATCTACAAATTATTCAGCGGGATTCGTAATTCAGAGGAAGAGTGATGAAAGTGAAAAAATGGAGATCAATAGTAAAAAAAATAGGAAACCATGCGAACGAGAAGGAACACAAACAGGAATTTACACCTCAAAATTTATCTAATCATGTTACGGATCACTTAGCTTTAACTCTAAAAGTAGTTAAAAATGAAATTGGTCATAACTCCGACGTTCATTTTCGGGAGTTTATTATAGGGCGCACCGGCATTCAGGCAGCTATTATTTTTGTAGAGGGGCTATCAGATAAAGATCTTATTGAAAAACATATTTTGTCATCATTGATGGCTGATTTTTCAAAAGAATACCAACAGGATCAGCTTTACGTAAAAGAAAACCTTTCAAAACAGTTTATTAAAAGCCAAGTATTATCAATCGGTGATGTAGAAGAGGTTCATTCCATTAAAGAAGTAATATCAAAGGTCTTAACAGGATCTACGGCGCTTTTGATTGACGGGTTATCATCTGCCTTAATTCTTGGTACAAGCAAAGTAAAAACAAGGACGATTGAAGAGCCCGTATCAGAAGCATTGGTGAGAGGGCCAAGAGTAGGCTTCACTGAATCTTTAAGTGATAATACTTCTTTATTAAGAGGAAGCGGAGATATTGAAAATTTGTCGCTGGTGAAATTTCAAGTAGGAAAGCGTTCCAAAAAAGACTTAGTTGTTGCTTACATAAAGGAGATTGTTGATCCAGAGCTAGTTGAAGAAGTAGAAAAACGAATTAAAAAAATTGATCTTGATAATGTACCGGAGTCAGGATATGTTGAACAACTCATTGAAGATAATTACCTTAGTCCCTTTCCTCAGGTACAGAATACGGAGCGTCCGGATCGTGTAATTGCTGCTTTGATGGAAGGGAGAGTAGCCATTTTATTAGACGGGACGCCTTTTGCTTTGATTGCCCCCGTTACGTTTAGCATGATGTTACAGTCCCCGGAAGATTATTATGAAAGGTGGATTCCCGGTACATTCATTCGTTTTCTTCGTTATATTGCAGTGGTTCTTTCCCTTTTTACACCGGCTTTGTATATTGCATTTATTTCATTTCATCCAGGATTAATTCCGACTAAGTTAGCTATTTCTATTATAGGATCAAGGTCTGGTGTTCCGTTTCCCGCCCTTATCGAAGCCTTATTTATGGAATTATCGATCGAAATTTTGAGAGAAGCCGGACTCCGGTTGCCGAAACCAATTGGTCCAGCAATGGGCATTGTCGGTGGGTTAATCATTGGAGAAGCTGCGGTGCAGGCAGGAATCGTTAGCCCTATTTTGGTGATTGTAGTGGCTTTAACTGCCATTTCATCGTTTTCTATTCCGCAATATAGTGTAGGAATCACATTGCGTATTCTTCGGTTTGTAGCCATGCTTTGTGCTGCCATACTTGGATTATATGGCGTCATCTTATTTTTCCTTTTTATGATGAGCCATTTAGTGAAACTAAAAAGTTTCGGCGTACCTTATATGAGTCCAGCTGTTCCTTATCGTTTAAGTGAATGGAAAGACTTGGTAGTTCGTGTACCTCTGATGATGATGAAACGACGTCCAAAGATGATGCACACCAAAGATCCTCTGCGAAAAGGGTAGCTTATGATGAAAGGAAATGGGCCGTTAGAAATGATAAATTCAAAAGATCGTATTACGACGCCTCAAACAACTATTATTATTACCAACTTTATCCTTGGAACAGGGATTCTTACCTTGCCCCGGGCAGCTGCGGAAAAAGTGAAAACACCAGATGTTTGGCTAACTGTTATTTTAGGGGGATAATCACCATGATAGCAGGGGTAATCATGGTGAAATTAAGTCAACGCTTCCCTGAAAAAACCTTTTATCAATACAGCCAAGAAATTGTAGGGAAATGGATAGGCAAGTTATTTAGTTTCCTCATGATAGGTTATTTTTTGGCACTGGGTGGGTTTCATGCTCGTTCATTGGCAGAGGTAACTGGATATCTATTGCTGGAAGGAACCCCAAAATGGGCTATTATCATGCCATTTATGTGGGCAAGCCTCTATCTGATAAGAGGGGGAATAAATCCAATTGCCCGTATATTTGAGATTATATTACCTATTACGGTTATTCTTTTTTTACTTGTTGCCTTTATGAGTATCAAAATATTTGAAGTGGATAATCTGCGCCCGGTACTAGGTTCAGGTATTACGCCGGTGCTAAAAGGGATAAGGACAACAGCTCTTGCGTTTACTGGGCCTGAATTCATGCTTTTAATATTGGCATTCATGAAAGAACCAAACAAAGCAGTAAAAGCTGTACTAGTTGGTACTGCCATTCCTTTGCTTCTTTATGTTATTACCGTCGTGATGGTTATCGGAGCGTTCTCAGTGGATGGAGTGGTTACAAGAACATGGCCTACGCTTGATTTGATAAGAAGTTATGAATTAACTGGGTTAATCTTTGAACGCTTTGATTCCTTATTGCTGGTGGTATGGATTATGCAAATGTTTACTTCTTTTAATGTTAACCATTACGCTGCTTCATTAGGACTGTCTCAGCTTTTTAAAAAAAATATCCATCCATTTATGTATGGTGTGCTTCCGGTTATTTATCTCATTTCCATGATCCCTAGAAATATCAATGATGTATTTAAATTAGGAGATATGGTTGGCAATGCTGCCCTGATTTTATTTGGCTTTTTACCGGTACTGCTTCTTATCATTTCAAAAATAAAGGGGAAAAAGTATGAGACAAGCCTCTAATCACGTACGGTTCTTCTTATCGGTTTTGCTTTCTGTTTTTTTGCTCTTTCCTCTGGCGGGCTGTTGGAGCAGTCATGAAATTGAAGAACGAAGTTTAGGAGTAGGTATGGCTCTTGATAAAGCTAACAAGTCCATGACTGAAAAAGAATTTGATGAACAAGAAGAGTATCCCAAAAGGAACTTGATTACGTCAACCTACCAACTGATCACCCCGCAAGTAGCAAGTTCAACAACTGTCCAAGGAGGATCTCAGCAGAAGGCTTACGTGAATATGGCTGAAACGGGAGATTCTATTCATCAAATGACCCGTGAATTATCATTGAGAAGAGAGACATCCATTGCCAGCCAACATCTAAAAGTAATTATTATTGCCGAGGCTCTTGCACGAACGTATAGCTTAGGAAAATTAGTGAATGAGTTTCTTCGTGATAATGAGATTAGACCAAGCTGTCTTGTACTTATTAGTAAAGGGAGAGCTAGCGACGGGCTAGAATCGAATACAGCAGGAGAAATCCCGGCATTTCGTTTGGCTGGAATGGTGGAAAATGCCTATCGAACAACGAGAATTTTACCTCCCACGTCGCTCATTAAATTAGAGAGCAATATTGAATCAGGGACTAGTTTTCTATTGCAAAATGTATTATCAGCAAATGGGGAAATCAAATTTGCTGGTGCTGCCATAATTAAAGGGAAAACAAACAAAATGATTGGTTTTTTGAATGAAGAAGAACTAGATGGTCTGACTTGGATCACAGGAAAAGGGAAAGGCGGGCTAGTGAAAAGCTTTGATAAAAAGACCGGTCAGCTGATTGTATACGAAATAGAATCTATGAAAAGTCATATTGAACCTCATGTGAAAGGAAACAGCATCTCCTTCAATGTGCATATTGAATCCGAGGGGAGGCTATCTGAAAATTGGGTGGTCTCAGGAAATCCTTTAGAAAATCAATTTTTACAGAAGGTGCAAAAAAACTCAGAAAAAAAAGTGAAGCACCTCGTAAGAAACACGGTAGAAAAAATGCAAAAAGAATATAAAGTCGATGTGGCCGGGTTCGGAAATCAATTGAGAATTAAGAGGCCTAGAGTATGGATGAGGGTTAAAGACAATTGGGATCAAACATTTAGTGAAGTTCCAATTAACTATGATGTAAAATTAATGATTAAAGATTATGGAACGTCAGGATCAAAAAAATGAGTAGCTAAGTACAATTTTGCTTGTTTTGATGTTGAAAATGAAAGAAACTAAAAGGAATAGCCTTAGCTTGCTAAAAAAATATTTCCCCTAGTAATGAGCTTCAGGGATAAATGAAAAATAAGAGCTGTCCAGAACCGACAGCTCTTATTTGTTATTCAAAAATATAAGCTAATGCTTGAAGAGCCTGTTCTGGCGTTTCGACTACAACCTGGGCTTTGTTTGACAGTTCTTTAAGCGGGTGATGCAGTTTTTCAGGGCGAACCAAAATTAGCGGTTTATCTAATGCAATGGCTGTCGTCGCATCCATTGCGCTGTTCCACTGCTTGTATTTTTCGCCAAATAAAGCAATAACCACATCAGATTTTTTAAGGAGCACCTGCGTACGTAAATTATTAATTTGAGAAGCAGCTTCATCTTTTAAGACAGCATTAGGCTGTTTTCCTAAAATTTCTTCTCCAATGTTGTCGGAGCGGTCATGATCTGTCATGGGACCGACAAAGGTAAGGGGAAGGTTTAATTGTTCTGCTTGGTTTTTAATTTCGTCTCGCCAGTTATCGTGGATTTGCCCGGCAAGGTATACGGTTAAGTTCATTATGTAGAAGTCCTCCTCTAACTAAAGTTTGTTTTATTTTATCAAATGTAAGCGGATAATACGAATAATTTGAATGGGCTACTTTTCCAAAAATAAGGTTATAGTAGACAAATAGTTAAAAAAGAGAAACAATAGAAGGCGTATTGCTAATTAAAGAAAGGATGTACATGATGACAGAAACAGTGCTACAAGTAGATCATGTCAGTAAAGTAATTGGGAAGAAAACCATTTTGCATGATGTATCCTTATCGGTTGAGCGCGGTGAGATTTTCGGGTTGCTTGGCCCAAACGGCTCTGGAAAAACAACGCTAATTCGTACCGTCGTAGGACTCATTAAAGAAACAGAGGGAACGATTACCGTTAACGGCTTTCCTTTAAAGGAACAGTTTACATCAGCTATGAAATCAATTGGAGCGATTATTGAGAACCCTGAGTTTTATGATTATCTGACGGGCTATCAAAATTTAAAACACTTTGCGAATATGCATGAAGGGATTACATCAGAACGCTTGGATGAAGTGATTGCTTTAGTAAAGCTTGAAAACAGTATTCATGCAAAAGTGAAGACGTATTCTCTTGGGATGAGACAGCGTTTAGGAGTAGCTCAAGCTATTTTACATAAGCCTGCATTGCTTTTACTAGACGAGCCCACAAATGGTCTAGACCCAGCGGGAATGAGAGAATTTCGTACATATTTACAAACGCTTTGCAGGGAAGAAGGAATTTCGATCTTAATCGCGAGTCACTTATTAAAAGAAGTAGAAGCATTATGTGACCGCGTTGGCATTATTCAAGACGGCGAGTTAAAAGCCGTTCAAGACCTATCTCCAAATCGTCAAGATCAAGGAATGTACGTAGAATTTGAGGTGTCTGACGCGCAAAAAGCAGCGGATCTTTTATCACAAGAATTTGAAGTAACGATGAGATCACATATTATCGACGTGGCGATTGTAAAAGAACAAATTCCAGCTGTAAATAGAAAATTAGTGGAAAGCGATATTTTAGTCTATCGAATTACCCCTGTATATGAGACGCTTGAAGATTCGTTTATGTCCGTTACGGAAGGAGAGCACCATGCTTAAGCTAATTCAAAATGAACATATGAAATGGTTTCACAAAAGAAGTACAAAAGTCACGTTTATTACCATCGGTATTTTAACTCTTTGTATGGCTCTATTAATGAAAAAAGTAGCAAACAGTGCAGGAACAGAAGACAACATTTTGAACTTCCTGTCATTTAGTTCAGGTATGCTGATTCTTGTTCAATTTTTCGCTCTTGCTGTTGGAGGGTCAATGGTTGCAAAAGAGTTTGAAGCAGGTACCATTAAGCTTCTTTTAATTCGCCCTGCTAGACGTTCAACGATTTTAGCATCCAAGTACCTAACCCTCATTTTAATTAGCTTGTATTATTTACTGAGCTATTTGCTTTTTTCGTTTGTATGGGGAGCATTGTTCTTTGGATTTACCAGTCTAGAAGGAGATGCGCAGCTGCTTAAAAATATTACGCTTACGTATGACAGTGCGTATATGGAAACCTTTATGATGATGACGTTCGCATTCATGCTGTCGTCTTTATTTAGAAACAGCGCGCTTGCTTCCAGTCTGGCTATTGTCGTAAGTATCGGCGCGAAAGCTGTAACAGGACTAGTATCAGAGTTTGGGTTATGGTGGGGGGAATTTTTGCTGTTCGCCAACACGAACTTTGTGCAGTATATGGACGGGATGAAGACGATGTTTGACGGAATGACAATTCCATTTTCAATTTTTATCTTGGTCGCGCATTTTGTCTTCTTTATGGGCGTGGCATGGGCAGCGTTTTTGAAACGAGACGTAGCTAATTGATGTGAGAATTTTCGCACTATATATTTTTCTAAAATAGCATTTGACAATTAAATAAAAAGAGCTTACAGTAGTGAAAGACTATTTTTAAAACAACTATAAACTTCTTATCAAGAGAGACGGAGGGACTGGCCCTATGATGTCTCGGCAACTGGCTGTACGCAGTGCGGTGCCAAATCCAGCAGACGATGTTTCGTTTGGAAGATGAGAAGGGTAATCTTATGATACAAATAAGAGACCTCTTCTTATCAATAAGAAGAGGTCTTTTTTTATTACGTAAACAAGAGGTGTTAAGAATGGAACAACAAAAAGGAAACGGCTGGGCGCTGTTACCGCTGGGCGTCTTTTTAGTCCTGTTTGTCGGATCAGGAATTATAACGGGAGATTTTTATAAGCTGCCTGTATTAGTAGCCATTATCATTGCAGCCATTGTGGCGCTGGCTATGAACCGCAAAGATTCACTTAATGTAAAAGTGGAGCGTTTTGCTAAAGGAGCAGGGCATCCTGATATCATTATTATGGTGCTTATTTTTATTTTAGCAGGTGCTTTTTCAGAAGTCGCTAAAGGCATGGGAGCTGTTGATTCAACGGTAAACTTAGCTCTGTCTGTGCTTCCGCAAAGCTTAGTGGTAGTCGGAATCTTTGTTATTGGCGCATTCATTTCAATTTCGATGGGAACGTCAATGGGAACAATCGCTGCGCTAGGGCCTATCGCTGTAGGGATCAGTGAGCAAGCGCATGTATCCATTACATTGGCAATTGCTGCCGTTGTTGGTGGTGCAATGTTTGGAGATAATTTATCCGTAATCTCTGATACGACCATTGCAGCAGTTCGTACGCAAAAAACAAATATGTCAGATAAGTTAAAAGTGAACTTTTTTATTGTACTTCCTGCAGCGATTGTTACGGTAATTTTATTGCTTGTAATGACGCTAGGCAACACGTCATCAGTAGAAATTAAAGATTTTAGCTGGTTTAAAATCTTGCCTTATGTCGGCGTACTAGCTGCTGCCATATTTGGTGCAAACGTATTAAGTATTTTAACCGGAGGAATTGTATTGGCCGGCGTGATCGGATTAGCCGACGGAAGCTATACGCTTTCTTCTCTTGCTAAAACTGTGACAGAAGGTATCGGCGGAATGTCAGAGTTAATTATTCTATCTCTGCTAATCGGCGGAATGGTTGAGCTTATTCGCTATAACGGCGGTATTCAGTTCTTATTGAATTTATTAACACGACGCATTCAAACAAAAAAAGGCGGAGAATTCAGCATCGCTGGACTGGTAAGTTTAACAAATTTAGCAACGGCTAATAACACGATTTCAATTATTACAGCAGGTCCGTTAGCAAAAGAAATCTCTGATAAGTATTCAATTGATAATCGTAAATCAGCCAGTCTGCTGGACTTGTTTTCATGCAGCGTTCAAGGGCTTATCCCTTACGGCGCACAAATGCTTCTCGCAGCAGGATTTGCTAAAGTTTCACCGATTGAGATTATTCCATTTACATTCTATCCAATGTTAACAGCGGTTTGCGGAATCATTGCGATTGTAATTGGATTTCCTCGTTTAAATAAAAAGTCTAAGTCATCTAAAGAAGCTGCGTAATATCAAACCCTTAAAAAGGATGTTCTTTTTAAGGGCTTTTTACTGTTTGAAAAAATCAGTCGGCTTTTCTTCATCTAACTCCTTCCAAAGCGTCTCATTTTGTTTAAGTGCATAAGCCGCTCCTCCAATTTCAATTCCGCATAATAAAATGAATAATAAAATACCCATGAAATGACCTCCTTACATAAATGAATAAAAACACGATGGTAACGGGTTTAGCTTCTTGCTGTTTCACTTTATAATGAGAATAAAGTATGAAACGCGTTTCAGCGCAAGAGAAAAAGGTGAAAACATGACAAATATCCGAGATATCGCAAAAAAAGCTGGTGTATCTGTCTCGACTGTATCCCGGGTGCTAAATCATCATCCGTATGTAAAAGAAGAAAAACGCCGGCTGGTAGAGCAGGTTATTCACGAACTTAATTATGAACAAAACATTAATGCCGTTCACTTATCAAAAGGGAAAACAAATATGATTGCCGTCGTCTTGCCATTTATTAATCATCCGTATTTCAGTCTGCTTTTAGAAGGAGTGGCATCTCACGCGTTAGAAAAGCAGTATCAGCTTGTTATTTGTCAGACGAACTATGATGTAAAAAAAGAAGAAGAAGCGCTTCATATGCTGAAAACAAAGCAAGTTGATGGAGTGATTATTTGTTCTAGAGCAAGCAGCTGGAGCATGATTGAATATTATCAGCAGTACGGGCCGATAGCCGTGTGCGAAAACGTACAGAATCGTTCTATTCGCTCCGTATACGTTGATCATTATGAAGCTTTTAAGCAAGCCCTTATTTATTTAAACGAAAAAGGATATACGGATATTGGCTACTGCATTGGAAGAATGACGGGTACAAATAGCCTGCAGCGGCAACAAGCATACAAAGAATATGTAGAAAGAATAAATCAGCCTTATCATCCGGAATGGGTTTTTCAAGGCTGTTTGAACGTGACAGATGGTGAAAAAGTGGTGGAAAAACTAGTGCAGATGAAAAATCGGCCTCAGGCGCTTTTAGTAACAAACGATCAAGTAGCTATCGGAATAAAAGCTCAGTGCGAACAAGCGGGTATTTCAGTTCCTGGTGAATTAGCTATCATTGGTTTTGATAATCATCCGCTTTCTTCTTATTTACAAATAACAACGATCGAACTTCCTCTTAGGGAAATGGGAGAAACGCTTTTTACATTAGTGGGAAGCAAGGCTCCTCAGAAAATTGAGCTCCCTTTTCGGTTTATTGAGCGTAAAAGCGTATGAATTCTTGATGATGCCATGAAGTGTTTTTACCGGATAAAATGAGCAAAAGCGGACATCATACGAGTAAAGAAAGAAGAAAAGGATGATGATCGTGGAGAAAAAAGAATATCAAGTGGGAGATCAAGTATTTGTTATTTACCGAAATCCTCATACGGCAAACGTTGCGAATATTAATCAAGCTGAAATTGTTGAACATCCTGAAAACAAAGGTGAAAAGGCGCTGTTTTTACATGAGTCTTATCATTTGTTAGCTGAAGATGATGCCGTGTATTCAACGTATGAAGAAGCTGAAAAAATGTATAATAAGATATTTGATTATGAACAATATGACTGACGCAAGGCTCTCTTAAACGGAGAGTCTTTTTTGTTTGAAAAATAATTACCAAGGATAGAGTCTTTTTATTTTTCAAACGCTATTAGTATTAGAAAAAAGGAAGTGTAGATGATGATAAAACCTTTTGTACCTCAATTAGTATATATTGAGCCAGGGGCGATGGAGTACTCGCTTGGTGTTCAATTAAAAGAAAAATTTGAGAAGATGGGAATTGAGATTCGTCAAACAACTTCTCATAATCAAGTGCGTAATATACCGGGAAAAAATGATTTGCAAAAATACCGCAATGCCAAGTCGACTTTAGTAGTTGGCGTGCGTAAAACATTGAAATTTGATACATCTAAACCGTCAGCTGAATATGCAATACCGTTTGCAACAGGGTGTATGGGGCACTGTCACTATTGTTATTTGCAGACCACAATGGGAAGCAAACCATATATTCGCACATACGTGAATGTTGAAGAAATACTAGGTCAAGCAGAGCAATATATGCAGGAAAGAGCCCCTCAAATAACGCGATTTGAAGCGGCTTGTACATCTGATATCGTAGGAATTGACCATTTAACACATTCATTAAAGCGCGCGATTGAATATTTTGGGGAAAGTGAACTAGGTCAACTGCGCTTTGTGACTAAATTTCATCACGTGGATCATTTATTGGATGCTAAACATAATGGTCGCACGCGCTTCCGCTTTAGCATAAATGCAGATTATGTTATAAAAAACTTTGAACCTGGTACATCTCCTCTTGATTACCGGATTGAAGCTGCTAATAAAGTTGCAAAAGCCGGATATCCACTTGGCTTTATTGTGGCGCCTATTTACATTCATGAAGGTTGGCAAGAGGGATACCGTCAGTTGTTTGAAAAGCTTGACGCCTCTATACCTGAGGAGTCAAGAGATGATATTACGTTTGAAATGATTCAGCATCGCTTTACCAAGCCGGCCAAGCGGGTAATCGAGAAAAATTATCCGAAAACAAAGCTTGAGATGAATGAAGAGGAGCGCCGCTACAAATGGGGACGTTACGGAATTGGAAAATATGTATACGCAAAAGATGAAGAACAAGAATTAAGAGAAACATTAGAATATTACATTGATCAGTATTTTCCGAATGCAAAAATCGAATATTTTACGTAATTATTCTACAGTAATTGAAAAGTTATTCTGACGCCTTAGTCAAAATAACTTTTCAATTTTTAATGTAAAAAAATAAATTGCTTGCTAATAAGTTGAAAAAAAGAGGTTATTTTTATCTCTTGTCGTATTACATACAAAAGGGAGGTGACTGAGATGTTAAAAAATGAAGAGTTTGCGCTAACAAAAGAATTAACAAACGAACAGCAAGAAGCTGCACGAAATTTTATTCAAGTGTTGTTTCAAGAAGATTTATCTGAATTTTGGAACATATTATGTGATATCGATAAGTCTCGTATTTACGGCTTGTATGAAGCAAACCATTATTATGATTCTGATATTGAACTACATGGGTTTGTACAAGAAATAAGAGATAATGTAAGAGCTGTTTATGCGCCTCTTCAAGAGCAAGGGGGTATTTCGACGAAAGTTCGATATACAAGCGAAGGAAAGATGTATGTATACATATTAGGCAGTGGCGAAAACCCTAAGGTATATCCTGTTGGATTAATGCCTGAAACATATATCGAACAAGAACGTTTTTCTCAGCGGCTTCAAATTAGCATTTATAACGACGAGTTTCGAAACGTTGCCCTATAAACCATATATATGGAAAAATAAAGAATAATAAAATTAATTTGTTAAAATAGCAATATTTGGGGTATGTAATAGGTATAACATTAAAAAGGGGTGAAAGAAATGCATTATTATCGTATTTCAGAGGGAGACCATGAAGAGTATTGTGAAACGATTCTGCTTCATGAAAAGAAGTTTTGCAAAGAAACATTTCAATCTATGGTGCGAGAAGCAATGAACAATAAGCCCGGTAAAATTGACCGTGTGGATATTGTTAAATATTTAATTGGTCACCATAGCTTTCAAGTAGCCCACATCGAAGCGGGATTTCATAGTACATACAGCGAGAAAGTGACATAAAAAATGCAGCACATCCTATACAACGAACTTTTCTTTTGAAAAGGGCGCTGTATTTTTTTTTGCTAAAAATAGAATGTTTCTAAGAGATATTCCTTTTAATGGTATAATAGTTAAGCACTGTAAGATACACATATAAACATCACAAATACTTTAAAGAGAAGGGGTGAGGAAATATGGAAAAAGAAAGAATAGAAGAACTTGAACGAAAAATAAGCAGTTTAGAAGAAGACGTAGCCAGGCTAAAGTCGCTCGTATATAAAACAAATTCTCCAAGATCAAAAACAGTTCACGCTCCTCCCGAGCAGCGCGAGGAGACCACTAAACGTCCTGCTCAAACAGCAGCTAAAAGCTCACAGGCAATAGAAGAACCTGTTGATTGGGAAAAAGTCCTTTTTCAAACATGGCTGCCGAGAATTTTTATTTTTGTATTTATTATTGGCGTACTATGGGGATTTAAAGCAGCCTCTGACTATGGGTTAATGAATGAAAAAGCAAAAGTTGTTCTCGGTTTCGTTGTTTCAATAGGTTTTGCTGTGACAGGTCATTTCCAAATTAAAAAGGACAGGTTGGTGCTCGGGCAAGTACTTGTAGGAGGAGCTATTCCTATTCTCATATTAACGACGTTTGCGATGCATAGCCTGTATCATTTAGCGGGACCAACGCTTGCTTTTATACTAAATGCGAGCTGGATTATCCTAGGGATTATCGCGACAGTCTTTTATCGTTCACAGGCATTAGGTATTATTAGCGCGGTTGGAGGCGTACTAGTTCCTTTTCTTATTGAAAGTAATTCGCCTAATGCGCCCGTTTTCATTGGCTATGAAACGCTTCTGTATATTGCCTTTTTATATGTGGCAATCAAACAAAAATATTCAATTTTATATGTTCTTTCCGCAGTATTATTAAATCTTACGCTACTAATTTATTACTCGTTTGTTGGTGATAATGGTGTAAAAGAGTTATTAGGTATGGCGATTCTTATTCAGCATTTATGCTTAATTTCTAGTTTTTTTCTATCACAGTCCGTACTCCAAGTATATGCGTTTACCCTTCTATCGAGTTTAGCAGTTACGTACGGGTGGCTGCTCGCCGTTTTTGACGATGGCACGATCACAATGGTGATGCTTGCGCTAGTTATTATTTACGCATTAGGTGTTTACGCAGTAAGAAGTTCTAAAGAGAAATTTGAATTTTTTATTACCTATTTAATTGTTGCAGTAGCGTTTTTTATTCATCAGCTCGTCGATTTAAGAGAAGGAGTCATTTTATATGTGATTCAAGGAATTGCTGTTTACTATATCGCCATGACGTATAAAAATCTACTTCATCAACTATTTTCTTATACGATTTATATACTGAGCGCAACGTATATCTTAGTTACACCAATCGAACAAGTGCTGTCTCTTCCGGCATTAAATTAGGTTGTTGTGTTAGCTTCTATTCTAGTATTTATATGGATCAGCATTCAAAAAACAGAACAGGATGAGCACGATACGTTCAAAGTTGGAGGAAGTATTGTTTTTTCTATTCTTTCTTTAATTTTTGCTACGGAAGTTACGGCCGCTGGCACCAATCATCTTTCCGCTAATCCGCAAACGCTTATTATGACGGCCGTTTGGTTAGGGCTTTCCATTGCAGCATTTGTAATAGGATCACTTAAAACGTTTAAAACAGCAACGTATATCGGCGTGGGAATTTTGTTCTTAACACTTTTTAAACTTGTTTTATACGATTTACCTTTTATCCCAATGGCTATACGGGCCTTGTTATTTATCGTCTTAGGAGCTATCGGTTTAATTATCTCGCGACTATTTTATAAGAAGTAGCTAGAAGCTGAAGAGAAATTCTTCAGCTTTATTTATTATAATATTATTATGTAAACTTAATCTTGAAGTCGTACAAAAAGTATACAATCATGTATAATGGAACAAGTGAATTGGAGGTATACATAAAATGAAATCACTTGTATTAGCAGAAAAGCCAAGTGTAGCACGTGATCTTGCGCGCGTACTTGGCAGCACCCAAACAAAAAAAGGGTATATTGAAGGACCAAAGTATGTCGTAACATGGGCACTCGGTCATTTAGTTGAATTACAAACACCAGAGGATTATGATAACCAATATAAAACGTGGCGATTAGAAGATCTGCCAATCATGCCTGAGAAAATGAAATTAAAAGTAATTCGTAAAGGGAGCTCTCAGTTTCACACAGTATCCGATCTAGCAAAAAGAAAGGATATTGGAGAGTTAATTATTGCGACTGATGCAGGGCGTGAAGGAGAACTTGTAGCACGCTGGATTATGGAAAAGGTACGCTGGAACAAGCCGTTTAAACGCCTTTGGATTTCGTCTCAAACGGATAAAGCAATTCGTGACGGGTTTAAACAGTTAAAACCAGGAAAAGAGTTTAATCGCTTGTATGATTCAGCGGTTTGCCGTTCAGAAGCCGATTGGCTTATCGGTTTAAACGTGACGAGAGCGTTAACGACTAAATACGAAGAACCATTATCGGCAGGAAGGGTACAAACACCGACGCTGGCGATGATAATTGAGCGTGAACAGGTAATCAATACATTTAAACCTAGTGAATATTGGACGCTTACAGCTCAGTTTTCATCTTTTGAAGCGGCTTGGCAAAAGGGCAATGAAAAGCGCATTTTTGATGAAAAACGTGCAAAAGAGCTGCACTCAAAATTATCAGGTGAGGCAGTTGTAAAAACAATTAAGCGCAAGATGCATAAAGAAGCGCAGCCGCTTCCTTATGACTTAAACGAACTGCAGCGCGATGCTAACAAACGCTTTAACTTCTCTGCTAAGAAGACATTGAATGTACTTCAAAAGTTATATGAACAGCATAAGTTAGTCACGTATCCACGTACAGATTCTCGTTATTTAACAACAGATATGGTTTCTACTATGAAAGAGCGTTTGGAAAGCATCTCTGCTGTATATAAAGAAGAGGTTCGTCCAATTTTAAGAAATGCACAGTTGCCAAAGCGAGTGGTTAATAACGAAAAAGTAAGTGATCATCATGCTATTATCGTAACGGATCAGCCTGTGTTTCTACAGGATTTATCAGCTGATGAACGAAAACTGTATGACTTAATTGCAAAGCGATTTATTTCATTATTTTATCCTGCATATGAGTATGAAGTGGTTAAAGCAGAGCTTGAAGTAAATGGGGAACAGTTAGTAGCAAGCGGAAAGCAAGTCGTGAATGCAGGCTTCAAAAAAGTTTCTGGTGGAGACTCAGAAGCAACGGTGAAGCTGCCTGATATGGAAGAAGGCAGCAAGCTGCTCATTAAAGATGTAACGATGAAAAGTGCATTTACAGAGCCGCCGCAGCGCTATACAGAAGCGGATCTTCTTGGACAAATGGAAAAACATAATTTAGGTACGCCGGCAACACGTGCAGATATTATTGAAAAACTTCTGCAAAATGAATCCATTGATCGCCAAAACAATCGTCTGCACGCAACCAAAAAAGGGAAGCAGCTGATTGACCTAGTAGCAGATGAGTTAAAGTCGCCTGAGCTTACGGCTAAGTGGGAACGTGACTTAGAAGCAATTGCTAAAGGAAAAGGAAATGCAAAAGAGTTCTTAACAAATATTCGCGAACAAACAGAAAAGCTAGTTAAGCAAGTGAAAACGAGTAATCAAACGTACAAACCTCATAATTTAACGGGCTCTAAGTGCCCGGAATGCGGTTCTTTCTTAAAAGAAAAGAAAACAAAGCAAGGAAGAGTGCTTGTTTGTTCAAGCCTGGAGTGCAGCTATAGACGGGCAAAAGACCCTAAACTATCGAATCGACGCTGTCCGCAGTGTCACAAGCGAATGGAAATTCACTCAGGAAAAGCAGGCACGTACTTCCAATGCCGTTCATGTCAAGTAGTGGAAAAAGCTGAGGACAAAAAGAAAAAGATTTCAAAACGAGAAGAACGAAAGCTCCTTAACAAATATAACGATGACGGAGCATTTGGTTCAAGCTTGGGTGATGCTTTGAAACAAGCCCTTCAAGATAAAAAAGATAAGTAACGTAAAAAAGTGCGATACCACGGTATCGCACTTTTTTTCGTATAATATGGATTAAGTGATGAGTAAGTAAGTAAGGTGGAGTGGAATATGAGTCCTACTGGGCCATATGTTTATTTCTATTTTTAATTTTTGTATTTGGCTCTATCACAGAGCTTTTTTCAAAGACACTCATTTTTTTAATGAAGAGTGCCAGACTGAATAGAGTACTATTTGTAACATCCGCAGCGCATCAGCAAGAAAAGCGCATCATATCAAGCTTCAAAGCTATTTAAAGAACCCTGTAACATATTTTTTTAAAAAAAGTATGTGATTTTTTTCACATATCTATTGAAAAAGGACAAACATGTTTGTATAATAAGAATTGTAAAAGATATGTGAAACATTTCACAATATATGTGAAAAACTTCACAATATCACATTTTCTATAATCCTAAGGGGGATATCATCTATGAAAATTGCAGTAGTAGGGTGTACACATGCAGGAACGGCAGCAGTAAAAAATATGGCAGAACTTTATCCAGAAGCTAAAATTACAGTTTATGAGCGAAATGATAATGTTTCATTTTTGTCTTGTGGAATTGCGCTCTATGTAGGCGGAGTCGTAAAAGATGCAAATGGTTTATTTTACTCTTCACCGTCTGAATTGCAAGAGATGGGTGTAAATATGAAAATGAAACATGAAGTTACGAATATTGACACAGATGGTAAAAAAATAGCTGTACGAAATTTAGAAACCAACGAAGAATTTGAAGATACATTTGATAAATTAGTGATGACAACTGGATCATGGCCGATTATTCCAAACCTTGAAGGCATCGATTTAAATAATGTTGTGCTTTGTAAAAACTATCAGCATGCTAATCACATTATTGAAAAAGCGAAGCAAGCGAAGAAAATAGCCGTAATCGGTGCGGGCTATATTGGTGCAGAATTAGTAGAAGCATTCGAAGTGTATGGAAAAGAAGTCACGTTTATTGATAGTGCTGATCGCATTTTAAATAAATATCTTGATCCAGAATTTACGAATTTAATGGAAACTGAGTTTGAAAATCGAGGAGTTAAATTAGCATTAAACCGAGCAGTTACTAAATTTGTAGGCAGCGAGGGATCTGTTGAAAAAGTAGTGACAACTGAAGGCGAATACGAAGCAGATCTTGTTATTCTGTGTGTTGGTTTCCGTCCAAATACAGACTTAGTAAAAGGACAAGTAGACATGCTTCCAAACGGCGCAATTGTGGTTGATGAATATATGCAAACAAGCAAAAAAGATATATTTGCTGCCGGAGACAGCTGTGCTATTTACTACAATCCCATTAAGAAACATGCTTATATTCCGCTTGCTACCAATGCGGTTAGAATGGGAACATTAGTAGCTCAAAACCTTGTTAAGCCGACGATTAAGTATATGGGAACACAAGGAACATCAGGCTTGCATATTTATGATTACAATGTTGCATCTACCGGCATAACAGAAACAGCAGCTTCTCTTTTTGATATGAATGTGAAAAGTATCACAATATCAGAGAATAACCGACCAGAATTCATGCCAACGTACGAAAATATTACGTTAAAAGTAGTATATGAAGAAGAAACAAGACGAATTGTAGGCGCACAGGTTATTTCTAAAATTGATGCTACTCAAGCAATCAATACATTGTCTGTATGCGTACAACAGGAAATGACCATCGATGAGCTTGGATTTATGGACTTTTTCTTTCAGCCGCATTTTAATAAGCCTTGGCACTTCTTAAATCAGGCAGGTCTTCAAGCGCTTCAAGGATAAAAAAGCAGGTGACTACCTGCTTTTTTTTATGTGGATTTTATTATCTTTTTTATTTTAGCAGGTCTAAAGCGGACCCAGCCTATAATAAGGAGAATAAAAGGATAAAAAGCCCCTACGAAAAAACTAATAAAGTAAAAATATGCTGATTGGCTTGAAGATAGCGGCTGATAAATCAGAAGGATTTGGAACATTTAAACCAAGTGCTTTACAGATGCTTACGACCATTCCGATTGCAAGAACTGTATAGAATAGCCACAGTTCTTTCTTCGCTTTTTTTTGCCGTAGTCTAGGTACTTCAAACCAAATGATGAGCGTGTAAACAATAAGTAACCCCAATACCCCTAGCATACACTAGCTCCTATACATGAATAATTAGTGTTATATTTTCCTGAAAAATAATTACTTATACTGAAGGTGCATTCTTTATTAAAGGTTTGTGAGTTTCTATCCATTGCTAGAACGCCGCTTTTTGTTTTGAATAAACCCCGCAATTAAAAGAAAAAGTGGATATAAGATGCCTACAAGTAAGCTGTAGGGAATCCACGTTTTTGTATCCCAATCCTTTTGATAAGAAACGCTTGGATACACAATAAGGGAAAGGGTAATCATGATGAGTGCGACTGGAAAAGAAAATAGCTTGTAGTCCTTTATATGAAATACATTGGCAAACCCCAAAAGAGTAGCGTAAAAGTAAATGCAAAGCTTAAAAAAGAGAGTAATGAACCACAAAATAGCAATGACTACTTCAATTCCTTGAAGAAAGTTTCCTACATCAATTCTTCTTCCTAATTCATAGCTTGGAAACATGGTGATTTGGGAGTAATAAGGACCAACTACTAAAATTCCGAGTAAGATTAACGTAACCATCACTAGTCCGCCGGCTATATTACCTATATAAAAGGATTGAGTTGCCTTTTTTGTGTCTGGTGTATGGGAAGAAAAAATCATAAGCAGAATGGTATAAGTCAAAGAACTCATGCTTAAAAACGTTAAAACAGCACGAATAAAAGCTTTTGGATGGATTTCGAACACAGGCTGAATATGCTCTATTTTAATTTGAGGGATCATAGACAAAAAGAGAAGTCCGAATAATCCGACAAACCAAGGAAATAAAATCTCGGCACTTCGTGCAATAACTTCTATTCCTAGGCGTACTCCTACGATGACCACACCCATAAATGCAATGTGGATGGCTGTAAGCGGCGTGTAGGGAAGAATTTGTGTAGTGAGAAAATTTCCTACATAGTAAAGAACTTGACTGCTGATAAATAAATTGGATAACACAAAAACAGCAGAAACAATCTTTCCAAATAGTTTGCCTAAAATTTTTTCGTTCATTTCCATCAGCGTAAGCGTTGGAAACATTTTTCCTAGTGAGGTAAAAAGAAAAACTAAGCCAATGCCTGATGCTACACCGAAAAGTGCGGCAATCCAGGCATCTTGATGAGCATCAGCTGTAATAGCGGCAGGTACAACAATAATTGTGCTTCCGATGCTATACAAAGTTACTAATTTGCGAAACTGCGCAGCTGAAATATTGATTTCATTAAGCAAAATGAGCACATCCTTTTGCCATATACACTAATTAAGTGATCCAACGGAATAATAAGTGACTTAAAGGTTGAAACATTACTTCTACCCAATCAGAAGGATTCGGTAGAGGCAGCCGAAAGATTTTTGCAAGAGCGATTATGATACTGATTGTCATGAACACAATAAAAATGTTCTGTTCTTTTATGAGAGTGTTGAGGTAATCTTTTTATTTCCATCCATATAATCCCTGCACAAATGATCAAGAAGGAAAGAAACAAGTGCATGCAGTCAACCCCAATACATTTTTTCGTTCAGATAAGCTATTCGTATGATGTCCGCCAAAGAAAGTGATTGTACATTTTTGTAAAATATAGAAATTATTTCAGGAGATAGAAGATATTTTCTAGGGCTCTTAAATGATTGAAGGATTTGTTATGGGGAATATTCAATTAGCTTTAACCTATTGAAGCGTCGTATGAATAAGTAGAAAAATGCCACACTAAAGAGTGAACAAATGGAAAGGAGCACTATGATGAAAAAATACCCATACAATAAAGATAAACAACAATCGTTTCAAGCAGCACAGCAGGGGCATAAAGAGGCAGTAGATGCATATGAACAGGCAAATGAAGCTAAAAATGATGCATCGTACGGCCATGAAGCGAAGCAAGCGATAGGTGAAGTGAATGAAGCTTCTCAGCAAATTGAAAATGCGCTTGAAAATGCTTCTGAAACACAGCGTCAGCGTTTAACAGAGTTTCAGCAAGATATAAAAGATATGGAAAACGACCTTAATCAATAAAAGAGCCGCTGTTTTACTTAGAGCAGGTTCACAATAGAGAGTATAAATTGTAAAAGCAGAAGATAATGAACTTCTGCTTTTTTTATTGGTAGTGTGAACGTAGGTTTCATGTATATAATTGCTTCTAGCTGTTGTTTTGAGGGCAAGATGAAGACTTGCACGGAAATCAACAGTGATGTAACAAATAATCCATCATTCCATTCTTATTTTAAAAGGTATAGAAGTTAAAAAAGTAAGAATCCTAATAAAAACAGAACGATAAGAATGGAAAGGGATTGTGACAGGAAACATGCTAATAAACATACTAATAATGATTGTCGTATTGTACTTCATATATGTATTCGTAACTGCAGTGGTACTGTTTTATGTCCCTTTGCATAAGGGAAAAGACTTAAAAGTAATGAATACTGAGAATTTTTACGGGAAGAAAGAATCCACAGACCGAGTTATGCTTTTGGAAAATGGTTATTTTTCAGGGCTTGTTCGGATGCAGATGATTCAAGAAGCGAGGCATACAATCGATATTGCGTATTTTTCCATCGGTAAAGGTCGTTCTTCGGATTTACTTATGGGCGCTTTATTCGAAGCTGCGGATCGAGGTATACGTATTCGCGTGCTGTTAGATGGGATCTCTCATGGGTTAAAAGGTAAGAGAAAAAATGTTCTTTATGCTCTAGCTTTCCACAATAATATTGAATTAAAGTACTATGAGCCCTTTACTATTTTTAAACCTTGGACATGGCATAATCGTCTTCACGATAAAATAATAGTAGTCGATGGCCAATTAGGTATTAGTGGAGGACGAAACATTGGAGATAAATACTTGGCCAGTCAACCAGATAAAAATTTTGTCTATGACCGTGATGTGCTGATTTATAACACAAAGCAAGAAAGTCATAGTGTCATTCTCTCAATGGAGAAGTATATAGAGAAATTATGGAATCATCCGTATACACGCCAAGCTTTTCCAAAGCTCAAGAAAACTAAACAATTTCGTGGTCTTTCAGGAAAAAAATTGTTGATAGATCAATACGAAGAGGCCAAAAAAGCAAACGAACCTTTTGTCCATCCTTATATTGTATGGAGAGAATCAACGATGCCTACAAGAAAAGTTTCTTTTATTACAAATCCTATTCAAAGAATTAATAAAAGTCCTTTTATATGGAAAACATTTATTAAGCTTTCGCAACAAGCTGAAAAATCCATTGTTGTTCAAAGTCCTTATATCGTACCAACAAAAGAGATGGAACAGTATATAGATAAGCAAGTAAAACCAAAAGTGCAAAGAATTATTTTAACTAATTCTATTACATCCACTCCAAATGCTATGGCTTTTTCTGCATACTTGGGAGTGAAGAATCGCGTCATAAAAGCTGGTTCAAAGCTTTATGAATATCAAAAGCCCTATTCAATTCACGGGAAATCTGTTGTTTATGATCAGCGTTTAAGTGCAGTTGGTTCTTTTAACTTAGATTCACGTTCTGCATTTTTAAATACTGAATCCATGGTTATGATAGATAGTGAAGAATTTGCAGCCGAGTTAACAGGAGCTATTGAAACTAAAATTTCTTACAGTACGCTTGTGGGAAATGAGGGAGAACCTGTGGATTTTAATACGGATTCTCAAAAAAACGTGCCTCCTATAAAATCTGCACTGCTACATATTCTTTCGGTCTTTACACGATTTTGGAGACATTTTGTATAGTACGTTGTTACAGCAGAGTCTCTAAAAACAAATAGCGGAGATTAAAGAGGACTGCAGCTGGTGAAGGGAATGTGTAAAAAGCTGTGATATGCCTCACAGTTTTTTTGAAACCGCTAGTACTAGTTATGATTCATCAAAAGACCTATTGACGAAATTCCATATATGTTTTATTATGATATAGCGTCGTTAATAAACGAGGTTCTTTTGAAGAAATCATTTCTAGGGGCATAGTTTAAAGGTAGAACTACGGTCTCCAAAACCGTCAGTGTGGGTTCGATTCCTACTGCCCCTGCCATTTTGGAGTTATCTTTTAATTCACACGCGGGTGTGGCGGAATTGGCAGACGCGCTAGACTTAGGATCTAGTGTCTTATGACGTGGGGGTTCAAGTCCCTTCACCCGCATCTTTACTTTCATATACGCGCGGAAGTAGTTCAGTGGTAGAACACCACCTTGCCAAGGTGGGGGTCGCGAGTTCGAACCTCGTCTTCCGCTTCTTTTCAAAAGCAGTTTGCATGTGCAAACTGCTTTTTTTGTTGTAGAAATAAAGAGTTTTATTATGCTGTTTTTAATCAGAAATATCTTATCCAAGCAGTACTGCTTATACGTGTTGTTTTCGTGAATATACACATAATATTGGGGTTACATTAAAAGCTAATGAACGATACGTGAAGACATCTAATATGGTTTTTAAGATAGGGGAGAGTCCTATGGAATCTGGTTGGTTTTCAATTATACCGTTTTTAATTGTTATTCCAATAGCTATTTTCACCAAACAAGTGCTGCCAGGGTTGTTTTTAGGCTTATTGATAGGCGCTTATTTGATTGATCATTCGATTATCGGAGGTGTTGAAAAATTACTTCACTACGTTGTACAAGCTCTTAGAAATAAAAGTAATATAGAAATCGTCGTCTTTTTATACGCGTTTTCAGGGCTTATCGGAATGATTAAGATGGCTGGAGGAGTTAAAGGTTTTGTGGAAAAAGCTGCTGAAAGAATTGATACAAGAAAAAAAGCCCTTATTTTAACCTATGTTTCAACCATTGGGACATTCAGTGCTCCGACATTTCGTTTTGTTACGATCGCGCCCATCATGAGAGCGCTGCTGAAAAAAGTGAAAATGACGACAGCAGAGCTAGGGTTTGTTATTGAAACAACTGCTACTCCTGTTATCGTCTTAATTCCCGTGGCAACCGCATTTGTCGGATATATGGTATCAATCATTCAAATGGCGATTGATCATCAAGGCATAAAGCAAGACGCTTATTCTTTATTCATTCAAAGCATTCCTTATAATTTCTTTTCAATTGTGATTATTTTAGTAGGGATTTATTTCAGCTTTTTTCATCATTCAACATCTACGGCTCCTATGAAGCTTGAGGAAGAAGACGAAAAAGATTGGCATGATTGTCATCCTTGCGTATCGAAGGATTTGCCTTCTAAGCCTTGGAATCTGTTAGTGCCTTTACTTGTTGTGATTTCGCTCACTTTATTTTTAACATGGTGGAGTGGACATCATAAGAGTCACACTTTTTTTGAAGCATTTATTAAAGCAGACGTGCTAGAAGCGATGGTAGTAGCTTTAATTATAACTATATTAATTACCCTTATTTTTTTCTTATTTCAGCGCTTTACCTTACAGAATTTGCTTAATGGTTTTATCACAGGAGGCAATGACTTAATGTCCGTTATTCTGTTGTTATCGGTAGTATGGGGATTATCTGCTGTTACAGAAGACTTGGGGTTTTCCAACTTTGTGACCGCACATTCCAAGTGGATTCCTCATATGTTCATCACCCCGTTCATGTTTATCTTTGGAGCTGCTATTTCTTATTTTATCGGATCTGCTTGGGGGACGTGGGGGATTTTAATGCCGCTTGGCGTATCGCTTGCAAGTTCTGCAGATCTTTCTTTGCCGTTGATTATCGGTGCAGTATTTGCAAGCGGTTCATTTGGAGCATTTTCTTCACCTTTAAGCGACGATACGAATACCATCGCCAAAATATTAGATTTATCTGTTATTGAATATGCCAAGTATAAATTAAAGCCAGCTTTAATTGCAGCGGGAATAACAGTTGCTTTTTATCTTGTTGTATCTTTCTTGTTTTGAATGAGGGAAATAGCCATCTAGTATCAATTTTTCATTTTTTTTAGCTTAAAGTATGCATACAGTCCTAATGATACGCACACTAGCATGATACAAGTAAGCGGAAATAAGATGGTATTAACAAAATGATCATAAAACCATATATACACGAACATCACCTCGATCATTTTAACGCTATTTTTTCTATTTATTAGAGATACAACTATCCGTGCTGCTTCTTCCTATTCCTTAAAAATACGATAATCAGAAGCAGTACAGGTATGATAGAAAATAGTGGCATATGTAAAAGAAATCTCGCAACGTGTAATCCTTCATAAAGGTGTTCTTGAAAATTACTAGCGATTGTAATCGACAAAAATAACACAATGATGCCTAAAGGATAAGCTAGCTGTGAAGGAGATTTAATTTTAAATAAAGTAGCTGTACCTACTATAGAGGCATAAAACAAGATGCTAACTTTAAAATAAATTCCAATAACCATCGCGAACATAAAAAATACGTCTAGACGCTCTAAAAAATCAGCTACTTGGATCGTTTGTACAGTACTAAGAAGAGGGAACTGTGATCTTGTTGTCAAATCAACTCCAAGCACGCTAATATTAATAATCATCGTAATAATTAAATTAATTCCGCTTAATCCCGTTGCACATATCATGGTAACACTTGCTTTTTTAGGATTACTTAAGTAAGGAAGAAGCATGGTAAATACAATAGCCTCTGTGAAAGGAAAATACAGCGTTTCGGTTAAAGCAACTTTAGCAACAGGGAGTACTCCTTCTTTTAATACCGGCTGTAAGTTCTTGAAATCAATTAATCCTGAGCTAATAATTAAAATGAAGCCTGCAACAGCCAGAAAGTACATAAAAATAAACAGAAGCTCTCCTGATCTCGCTATGGCTTCAATTCTTTTTCGGGTAATATAGATAATGACCAGCATTAATAACGCATTGGCAATAAATAAAGGGGTATCGGGGTAAGCAAAAGTAAGAAGCATCTCTCCGAAATCTCTTAGAACTCGTGATGCATCGTATAAAAAATAGACAATGTATACAAATGCAAGAAGGGTTCCCAATACCTTCCCTAAAATTTTCTGCATATACTCTGTAGGCAGGAGGTCCGGATAGTAGGAATAGAGCTTATGATAGACTAAAAAGAAAAGAAAGCTGCACAGCATTCCAATTAAAATAGCTAGCCACGCATCTTGTTTCGCTCCCATTGCAAGAGGGACTAATAGAGCGCTTCCCAGTTCAAATAAAACCATGAGAATAAATAATTGAGTGGCGCTAATTTTTGCTTTTTCCATATACCCAGTACCTCCTTATCTTAGTGTTGTTTTTCTTTTACGCTAGAAAGAAATGATTTATTGCGCAGACCTGTTCGGCGAATATAAGCTTCTACCGTAACGTCTACATCTAATTTTGGAAAGTAAACGTCATCCCATTCTGATTTGAGTTTTTCCCACTGATTGGGGCGCTTGCGTTCCAGCGCTTCTCAAAACCCAAAAATGTCAACTTTGTCTGTCTGAGCTTGTTTAATAGCTGTTTGTAATTCTTTTTTTATTTCTTTACCTGCAGCTTTTTCCATTTTTTTGATTACAGCAGGTTGACGTGTATTAACAGGGACCTCCACTTCTCCAAGATCGCCTTCTACGCGAGTATGAACGGACGCATAAGGTTTTCCTTTTATCACTTTTACAGATACCTGCGCTTTTTGACGAACTGTTTGATAGGCAAGCGCTTCTTTTTTTCCTTTCCAATCTACATTAATATCGGTTCCTTGTATTTTATCAAGGATCCAAACGCTGCCTCTGGCTGGACTATTGTAAAACCAGTCGATTAACTTTCCATTTTTAAAAACAGCAATGCCAGAAGCACGAAGGGTAGCTTCTGGTGCGCTTTGCTGGAGATTATCTAATTTTTCTGCTTGTTGAGGGTTTCCAACTAAACGAAAACCTGAAACTAGTGCCTCCCCTCCAGGAGATTCAAGAGATCTCATCACTTCTTGAAAGGAAACCTTTAAGTTTTCTCCCCATTTTCTTTGAGTGAACTCCAGCGTTTTCATAATTTTGTTAGCTGGAATTTTATCGGCAGGCGTTAGTGCTTTTACCAAATCAGCAGCGCTTGACTGGTTTGCGATGACTAAGGAAGTCGTAATTCGAAACTCAGGGTCGCGATCAATAGAATCAATAAGGATATTAATTCCTTCTTCACGTGCTAGTTTTTCGCCAATCACGACTAAGTTTGTATTGGCAAAATAAAGTCTTCGAGAAATTCTAGCTGAAGCGCGTCTGCTTGCTTCAACTAAATTATCGCCAGAAGCAGAATAGATAGTAACAGGCGGACTTTGAGTACCGCCGCCTCCTTGTAAGCCAGCTACGTTTCCAGTATTAATAATTTGAAAGGTGAGCTCATACCGCCCCTCTTTCGTTTTATCAATACCCATTGCTGATACAAATGCAAGATCCGTTAACTCTTTTTTACTCCAGCAGCTCGTAAGCAATACCATCATTATGGTCATTAACAGTAAAAATAAACTTTTACGTTTCATTTTGATCACCTTCTTCAACTTCCTGATTAATCATGCCTCGTGAAGAAGGAGGCTCAGGCTTTTGATGTTTGCTTTGACGAACTTTGTTATCACTAATTAATTTAGGTCTTCTTCTCATCGTCCACCAAGGTAACCGCAGTAATGTATCTTCATTGCTTGCAGGAATAAAGGGGGCTAATGGCGTTATGTAAGGAACATCAAATGAACGTAAGCTGCACAGGTGTCCAACCCCCATTAATACCATAGAAACCGAATGTAGCCGCTCCTAGTATAAATAAAAAACGAATTAAACGCGCTGAAATAGCCATATCGAAAGATGGTGTGGCAAAGCTAGCAATGGCTGTAATCGATACGATAATAACCATACCTGGTGAGACAATACCTGCTTGAACCGCTGCTTGCCCAATAACAAGAGCTCCCACAATCGATACAGCCGAGCCGATAGCTTTTGGTAATCGAATCCCTGCTTCACGCAAAATTTCAAATGTGACTTCCATAAAAAAAGCTTCCACGAACGCGGGAAATGGAACGGATTCTCGCTGTGCCGCAAGAGCTACAATAAGCGTGGTGGGTACCATCTCTTAATGAAATGTCGTAACCGCCACATACGTAGCAGGAGCGATAAGTGAAATCATAAACATAAACACCCGCAAAAGACGAATGGACGTCGCAATATCAAAGCGTGCGTAGTAATCTTCAGCCGATTGGAAAAATTGAATGAACAACGCTGGAGCAATAAGTACAAAAGGAGTTCCATCCACAAAAATAGCAATTCTTCCTTCCAAAAGGTTACCCGCCACCACATCGGGTCTTTCTGTATTATAAATAGTTGGAAATGGAGTGACCGTTTGATCTTCAATTAGCTGCTCAACATAACCTGATTCCAAAATACTATCAATATCAATGTTTTTTAATCGCTTTCGAACTTCTTTTACAACTTTATCGTTTGCGATGCCATGAATATACATAAGAGTGACATCCGTTTTAGTTACCCGGCCAATCTTCATAGACTCTAGCCATAAGTCAGGTGTTTTAATAATTCGGCGCACCATGGCTAAGTTTGTGCCAATTGACTCAGTAAAGGCACCTTTTGGTCCCCGCACTACCATTTGGGTAGTAGATTCTGAAATGGAACGCTTTTCACCCCCTTGTGTACTTACGCTGAGTACGCGGCTTATGCCGTCGACAATAAGAAGGCTGTCTCCTGACATTAAAGAAGAAAGTAAATCATTCCAGTTGTCTGCAAACGATACGTTGCCGATTGTTACGATGTCTTCGGAAATTAACTCCAATGCATTTTGATCGTTTAGTTCGGTTTTTTGATTATCTTTCATAAGAGACTGCAGTAAGTAATCTTGAATGGATTGGTTATCTACAATCCCTTCTATGTAGACGATAGCAGCAGCCAAGCTGTTATTGACGTCTATTTTAAAATGACGAATCACAATCTCTGAGCTGTTTCCAGTTTTCTCTTTAATGAGGGTAAGGTTCTCAGACAGCAGATTCTTAAGAGAAGAAGCTGTTTGTTCGCTGCTTGTTTGATCTGCCTGAGGTGGAAGGTTATTTTTAGATTTTTGATTTTTAAAGAACGAAGGCATAAATGAAAACACCCTTACTATAGTTTTTATTAATTTGAACAAAAACCGTATAATTATGTAATTTTTAACAAAATATCTTTTGCATGACGGTAAATGAAAATGACGACCCTATGAGGTAAGTAATGATTAGGTGAGGAGGGAAAATGATGAGAATTATTGGAGTTAGCCTGCTGCTATTTGGATCTGTGATCGCTCTTTCTGTAGGAATTGATCTTTTTCAAGGAACGAAGGTACTGCAGGCACTATACAATGCTTTAAGCCCGTTTCGTGTAATGGAAGTGGCCGAATTATTTGTCCTTTTTTCTCTTTTGTTTTTCTTTTTCGCAGAGTCACTTTATCTTGTTTTAAAGAAGCGGCAACAAAAGCAATAGTAACTTAGGGCAAAGAGGTTTTTATATCTTCACTATCGAAACAAGCGTATAGAAAGATAGCTTAGAGATAGGGGAGAACCACATGGACATTAAGACTAACAGATTACTAATACGCAAATTTAAATATGAAGATTGGCAAGATGTCTACGCATATACATCTGATGCTAATGTCATGAAGTACATACCAGAAGGTCTTTTTAGTAAGGATGATGCGAAGAAATTTGTAAATGAAAATATGAAAGGAAATGTTAGGAATTTTCCAGTTGTATTAAAAGACGAAAAAATTCTAATTGGTCATATCGTCTTTTTTAACTATTTTGGGTACCATACTTATGAAATTGGCTGGGTATTTAATTCTCTCTATCATCAGAAAGGATATGCTTCAGAAGCGGCAAAAGCAATAGTGGACTATGGTTTTAACACAATGAAACTGCATCGGATTATTGCTACTTGTCAACCTGAGAATACGTTTTCTTATCGTGTTATGGAGAAGATCGGGATGAGAAGAGAAGGGTATTTTAAAAAATGTATTCCAACTGAAAAAGGATGGTGGGATGAATATTATTACGCGATTTTAAAGGAAGAGTGGAAATGAGCTTTACTTTTACAGAATTACATTTTCCGAGTTGTAAAGACGAAAACAAGCCCAATTTTAAAAAAATGAGCAGAACAGCAAACCAAAACGTCTAGGCAGACATACAATAACCTATCCATGAGAAACACCCCATGTTTGAACCTTCTTTGTTTTAGCAACAGAAAATTACGTTGAAAGGGAGTGCTTGTATGTCTAATGCTGGATGTGGATTCGGTTCTGGTTTCGCTTTATTAGTTGTATTATTTATTCTATTAGTAATTATCGGATGTAGTTGTTATAGCGGTGGTTACGGTGGCGGCTACGGCTGCTAATTATATCACTGAAAAGCCTAAAGGATACCCTTTAGGCTTTTTTATGTTCATTATAAAAAGCTGGAAGAGATGATTAATCGGCAGGCTCAGTATCAACATGCGATTCAATTTTTTTCCCTTTCGGCAATTGATCAATAGAAGCCCAAGGCACGCGCCGAGGCTTATATTCAATCGCATCAGTAGAGTAAACGGCCACGCTTACGACTCCTCCGTGTACCTGCGCTCGAATCAGCAAAGGATCACTATACGTATTTTTAAAATGAAAGTCAGGTCCATACCAGCTGACGGTAGCGTCTCGCCCAGGAGGTACGTAGGAAACACTGCGACTGTGTGAGTAACGCTGCGTAATCGTTACGCCAGCGTTATCGACGGCGTTAAATAAGGTAGAAGAAACTTGGCAAATTCCTCCTCCAACTCCTTCAGAATACTCTCCTTTTACAATAATTGGCGCACGCATATACCCTTTTGCTGCCGTTCTTTTTCCAACGGTTTGATTAAAAGAGAAAACTTCCCCAGGAAATATGACGCTGCTGTCTAGCGATTCAGCCGCAAGAGAAATATTGTGAGAACGATTTTTATTATGAGGGTTAAATACCGTATGATAATGACCGATTTGCTTAATTCGAATCGTTGCAAGCAGCTCCTTATCCACGCGAGGCGGAACAGGAAGCGTCGGGATTTCTAATGTTGACGTACCGCCGTTAAAAAAATAAGTATAAAATTTCTCCGCAAAATCTTTATGATATAGTTTGACACCCACTTGCTCAGGGACAATTTGTCCGCTTTTGTCAATGCGGGCATTTATGGGCTCTCTATATGTTTTTTTATCCAATTCTTTTAGAAGAAGATTGTATTGATCATGATCAACCATAGGTACAGGAAGAAGAGGCACGGCCACTTTGTCCCGTTCAATCCGTTCAATTGGTTTACCGTCATGAGTAATAGATAGGTGGTCTTGTGTAGAAAGAGGTTGAATGAGCATTAAAAGTCCAACCATCCAAGTGAAATTCATATCATATACCTCGCTTTCACCTGTTAGTATGAATAAAATGAACCGTTTAATGTATAGGATTCACAAGCTCTTTTTTGTATTATTTTCCATAAGTCGAGCGTGTAAAAATTTCTATTTATAATTGTATGTGTACTTTCGCATATTACATAGAGAAACTACAAGGTAATGAGGGTAGACAATGACAAAATTAATGATTTTAGTCTTTATGCTTATTAGTTTTTTTGTGCATCCCCAAAAGATGAAAGCAGAAGAAAACCTTACGTACTTTCCAGTAAGTGACACAGGAAAAGTATTAAAGTGGAAACGTGTAGAAAGTTTACTGCCGAAGGGGAAAAAATTTAAAGTTATCGATGTAGAAACCGGTTTTTACTTTTACGTGCAGCGAAGAGCAGGCTCACACCATGCAGATGTTCAGCCGCTTACACGTCAAGATACGAAAGTAATGAAGCACTTATATAATGGGAAATGGAGCTGGAACCGAAGAGCTGTTCTCATTCCGTTTAAAGGCCAAATGCTTGCAGCTTCCATGAACGGAATGCCTCACGGAGCCGGTGCGCTTGAAAATGGGTTCCCCGGTCATTTTTGCATTCATTTTGCAGGAAGTACGACTCACAAGTCTCAAAATGTGGATCCAGGTCATCAGTTAATGGTATTAAAAGCAGGAGGAAAACTTGATGAATATGCATTAAAAGCTGAGCCGGCAGAAGTCGTAAATATGTTTTTAACAGGGTTAAAGCAAGATGACGATGCTTTAATGCAGCAGGTTTTGCGCGTGAAACAAGAGCATAAGCTATGGGCAAAATTGCATAGGATCTCGACTATTTATTATAAAACGGACTTATTTCATGCAAAAAAGTATAAAACAAAAGAGAAAATCGCCGTAGATTGCCTTATTTATTACGAAGATAAAGGGGCTCAAAAGACAACGATGGTTTTTACTTTAAAAAGAAATTCGTTAACAAAAGGGTGGGAAATTTCTTCTCTTACATTGTAATAGCTGATTATTTATTTAAAAACACATCTGACAGAAAGCAGATGTGTTTTTAAGCATTTGTTTAGCTCTTTAGCCATTCGCAATGTTATAGTGGAAAAACGTGCTTACATACGATAGAAAAGAATAAAAAAGGGTATAAGTAATAATATTACTCTTTCTACAAAGAACTCTACAGCACGAAAGGAGAGGGTGTTTATTTTTTCATATTGGTTTAGTCGCTTAGTCGCTGCAGATCCTGGACGAAAAAGGCTCAAAACGGCTTCTAAAGCTACGATCAGCGTAATTACAGCAGTCGTTATTATGCTTATCGTATTAAAAGCAGCGGGAAGCTCACAAATTACCGCTGCTATTTTAGCAGGCGTAATTGGCCTGATGGGTATATTGGTTGTAAATGATGAAACAACGAAAGCAAAAAAAGTTACCACAGGCTTAGTAGCACTTTCTAGCGCCGTTTCTCTCGGCATTGGCTCGTTTCTATCACGATATGGACAAGCAGAAAATATTTTTCTCGTTCTGTTGGCGTTTATGTCTTTTTATTTACAAAAATTTGGTATTCGCTATTTCTCTTTATCGATGGTAGCATTTATGTCTTTTTATTTTGCTTCTATTTTACACGTTACGTTTTCTCAGCTGCCGTGGCTGTTAGCTGGAGTTGTAGTAGGAGCCTGCTGTGCATTTATCTATAATTTTGTCATCTTTAAAGACCGACCTGCCAACGTGCTGAGGTCTTCAATGAAATCATTTCATATTCAAGTGAATTTGGTGCTTGATTTAATTATTGAGTTAATTCAAAAGAAACAAATTGAACCGGCTCAAATCAAACAATATAACCGCAATATTAAAAAACTAGCGGAGTATGCCCGTGTAGCATCAGAAGAGCTTGGAAATACAGATCCCCACGACATATGGCCTGGCGTAACAGCTGAACAGATGCGCCTTTATGTATTTGATACAGTTATGCTGCTTCAGACATATTCCCCGGCGATTCGAAAGCTCAGTGAATTAAAAGCATTTAATCATTTTGATATTCAGCAGCTACTGTTAAAGCTAGTGGAATCGATTCGCGAAGCAGAAGTATTAAATGAAAATCCTACTCATTCCTTAACGGATGCAGCTCAGCATCTGCAAGAGCTGCGCCAAAAATTAAGTGAACTCGAACCTCAGGATAAAAGGTATAAAGATTGGCTTTACTTAATCCGCCGTATCGAAACGATATCAAATCACGTGATTGATGAAGCCTATGAGCTGCAGCAAGCAATTGTGAAACAAGAAAAACAGCCCCAAAAAGAAGCGGAAGAAAAAGAAGACGAAGAGGACAATGATGAAGAAAAAGGATTAAAACCATCTACGAAAAAGTCTATTCAAGCGGTCATCACTGCAGTTGCGACATTAATATTTGGCTCTTTTTTATCTCCATCGCATCAATATTGGGCGCTGTTAGCAGGCTATTTAGTGCTTCTTGGCACAGAAACAATAGGGAGTACGTTTGTAAAAGCAGTCCAGAGAAGTGTAGGAACGCTTTTAGGAGCAGCGGTTGGCTTTGTTGTCGCAAGCTATGTTTCCCCCGGAATACTAGAAGTAACGCTGCTTTTTATCTGTGTGTTCATGGCTTTTTATTTCTTTCCTATTACGTATTCGTTTATGAGCTTTTGGATTACGATGATGCTAGCCTTTATGTATGACATGCTTCTTGGCGGAATTTCAGAGAGCTTATTGCTAGCTCGCGTGTTAGATACAGTCGTAGGAGTTGGAATTGGCTTAGCCGTATCTGCTCTTGTGTTTCCTAAACGAACAAGAGATAAAATAACCGACACTTCAGTAGAATACGTAGCGGCCTTAAAAGAATTTGTTCACACTTATTTGTATCGTTTTACGAATCAGTATTTGTTTGCCAATTTAGCTGATAAAGGAATGGAATTAGAAAAAAAGCTAAAACAGCTTCAGGTCGACTCAGATCCTATTATCAAAGGTTTCGTTGGCCGTTCACGTCTTCAGCAATTTTTGACCGTTTTTACCGCCATTAATTATTACGCCAAGCATTTGGTAGCATCTTCTACTAGAAACGAGGCTTTTTATAAAGAAGTGGAATTTCATGGCGTAATAAAGGAAGTGGAAGAGAAAGTGGCAAGCAACTTCACTCAGCTTGAAAAAGCTTTACGAGGAGAGCGAGGGACGTATGTATACACACTTGAAGATGTAAGACAAAAGATTGAACAATCTTTAGATTATTTTGATACGTCCGTTCAATCAAGAAACTTACAGCATCTGCAGCTGCTGCATAACATTTATTACGTATGGAAAATTAATCAATCGGTTGTTCACTTAGCCAAAGAGCTAGGAGCAGAAGAAATAAGTAGTGAAAACTAAAAACCAGCGAATATTGCGCTGGTTTTTTAGTCTGACGAATAAGGAGACGTATCTTTTCTAATCGTTCTCCATGTTGTTTTAAGACCGGCATAGCTGCCAATAGCCGCGTATCCATAAAAGTAGCCCATAAACAATCCGGCAATAATATGATGGGGATGACTAATAAATACTGAAAAGAGCACGCCGACAGCTAAAGCAATAGTCGGCACATATTGCTTTTTAGGATGAAAAAGCAATTTTACCAGCTGCGTAACGATTAATACGACAGGAACACCAATAACCGCGTCCCAAAAATTTGTATGAATTGTAGGGAAATCCATGGTCAAGCACCTCGTTAAATGTGTTAGATGTAAGGTTATCTAGGTTTCTTACCTTAGAACACCTCAATTAGTTATGAGGGGCTCCAGGTGGATAATAATAAGGAGGAATTTTAAGCCATCCTTTTTGCTGCATTAGAATTTTCACTTTTGATCCCAATATGACTTTTTCAGTATGGAATTTTAGCCACATTAATCCAATATCGGTTCTAATAGACTGTCCCATATTCGTGCTGCACATGACGATATTAGAGGCGATTTTTACAGATATTAAGTTAGCGATTTCAGAATCCGTGGCTTTTGCTCCTAATGGAATACTGTTAGGGTCGGATTTCGGCTTGGTAGCCGGTATTTCAGGAAGTGGAATTCCTTCTTTAATCATTAATTTTTTTAGTGTATCAATTTGAGATTCAGCCAGGGTTTTTGAGTCTTGAGTAAGCTTAAGTAGTTCACTGTTGGTTGTTGTATTAAGGCAGGTCTCTAAGGCAGGTATCTCTTCCGCTAAAGCAGTAAAATACAGCCAGCATCCCATAGTCTCACCGATATGTGGGCGAGGGGGCGAATCATCTGTAGAAGAGTTCTTTATATAATCAAGTAGTGTCTCAATGACGTTAATCATAACTTTTCACCCTTTATATAGTTTATGCATCTTCATTATTACCTTCAGCAGAAAAGGATAAACACAGCTAAGAAATGTTACATATAAAATTGATTATGATGAGTGGAAGAAAAAGCATCTCACGCAGCAATTTATAATGGTGATGGTACCCCCATCTAAAGGTATAAAATCGTTGAAATGCTTGGTAAATAGATTGGTGCGAAGATAAAGTAAATAACAAAATCTCCTTATTTCTTAAGGAGATTTTGTTATCAGATGTATTATATAGTTTTTCTTCGGTGCTCTCTCCATAACGAAGTTAGTTCTTCTGACCAATATTTATAATCAAATACCGTTATATTTTTGCTAGGCATAAAAACATTTAACAGCCAATTAACCCTCAATCTATCTCTTGGGCCTATCGTTTTATCATTTTTACAGCAGCCTTCATCACAAGGTCTATCGTGTATCTTGTAAGGAATATTTTTAACGACTAATCCATCTTTTACACGTTTTGTGTATTCAATTCCTATAATCAAATATATCACTCCTCGTAGTAACTCTTATCTTCATAATCATATGTATGAATGACTTCTTTAATGAAAGCGTAGTAAGGGAGTAAGACAAAAATAAAAAAGCCCTGCTGTAGGGCTTTTAGATTAAGCAACTTTTGATGCAACGACGATTACTTTACCGTGATCTAATTCTTCTTCATAGCGTTCAGCTTCCGGCTGTGATAATCCTAATGAACGCATTTTGGCACGAAGCTCGTCTCCTCGAGAACGAAATACATTCGCAATCGCATCAAAAACACCTTGTTCAGAAAGACCTATATTGTTTGTATTTGTTGCAGCTGTTAAATCCTCGGAGCGATCTTGATGGTGTGCAAGTAAATAAACTTCGTCTTTTGTAAATCCTTCACGCAAAAATTGTTCAATTGTATCTTTTGCCTGTACGCCATTTTCAACTACTTTTACATTTACCATTTCAAAAAACCTCCTTGTATGATAGACAACTTTTTTGAATACGTTGAGTAATGAAGAGAAGTTTAATCAACTTACCTCCTTGTTTTGTGTATACACGTTATTGGAAGTGATAAAACCTATTTCATGAAATTGAGTTAAAAAGCCTAACATAGAAGAAGGGGAAGCAGCGCTGTTATTTTTAAGGAGAAACTGGTGAAGAATAAGCGGGAAGAAGCTTTAGCCATCCTTTTTCCTGCATCGGTTTTTTTTTTGATCTTTTAAGGTACAGTACAAACTGCAAAAAGCCTAGATCTTAAACAGCTAAGATCTAGGCTTTTTGCATACATAAAAATAGAGAAATTTAAGATGAAAGACGTTCTTTTTGTTTTTCATAAACAGAAGTAGACTCGTTCCATGTATATCGACCATCTTGTAATTGAATGGTTGCGCTGAATGGACAGTCTATTGACGTTTCTGCGTCATCTAAACTACTTTCAAGTAAACTTTTTTTAAATCGAAGCAAATCTTCTTTTGAAGCAACTCGAAAAACCATTTCTAACGTAAGATCATCGTCCATTGCATTGTGTAATTGACTAATACTTTTGCGGAATTCTTTATTATATTGAAGCATAATTTTAATATCTGCTACGCAAGCAACACCAAACACATCTTTCACAACAGACTCAACCGTTAACTGAGTTGTGGAAGCATATGTTGAAATATTACGCTGTGGATTTTCTAAATAATAAATCGTTTCTACAGGATGTCTCGTGGTAAGCACCTCTTTCCTATTCTTAAGTATACAGGAAAAAAGAATGGAATGGGGAAAGATTTTTAGGAAAGGAGTCCTGACATACATAAAAAGACTGTTTGTGATAGGAAAGAGAGTTATAAATTGAGGGCTTTTCGCTTATCATTTTTGTTATATCCTTAAATCAACGAATTCTGTGCAACATCCCTTAATGTTTGATAAAATAAAACCCTACGTCTCAAATCCTTCCAATGGATCCCTCAACTACTATTTCTACTTATTTTAAAGGAGGACGCTATTTTGTATTTTGAACAAGCTTTAACACATTTACAGTCCTATTTTGGCTATGATTCGTTTCGAAAAGGACAGGAAGAGTCGATTCGTTATGTTTTAGAAGGGCACAATACCGCTTGTATTATGCCAACAGGGGGAGGGAAATCGCTTTGTTATCAAATTCCTTCGTTGCTTTTAGAAGGAACAACCCTGGTTATTTCTCCGTTGATTTCCTTGATGAAAGACCAAGTGGACACGCTGAACGCAGCTGGTATTCCAGCCACATATATTAACAGCTCGCTGACACATACGGAAGTACAGCAGCGCTTAGAAGAAGTGGCGCTTGGGGAGTATAAGTTACTTTATGTAGCGCCGGAACGCCTGGAGTCTCCGCAATTTTTGGAACAGCTTCAAATGCTTCCTATTCCGCTTGTGGCGGTAGATGAAGCGCACTGTATTTCACAGTGGGGCCATGATTTCAGACCGAGTTATTTGCGCATCAATGAACTGATCGGCAAGCTGTCTAACGCTCCGATTGTGATGGGGCTGACGGCTACTGCGACGCCTCAAGTGCGTGAAGATATTTGCCGAGCTCTTCATATTAACGAAGAGTACACGGTGATGACTGGGTTTGAACGTGAAAATTTATCGTTCGCTGTGGTAAAAGGCCAGGATCGAATCAGCTATATCGAGCAGTATATTCGTAAAAATGACCAAGAAGCAGGAATCATCTATGCCGCTACGCGTAAAGATGTTGAAGAGCTTCATGCTAGATTGCAAAAGTCAGGAGTTAACGTATCAAAATATCATGCTGGTATGAATGCGAACAGCCGTGATGAAGAGCAAAACCGCTTTCTGCAAGATGATGTGCAGGTGATGGTGGCTACCTCTGCCTTTGGAATGGGGATCGATAAATCCAATATTCGCTTTGTTCTTCACTATCAGCTTCCGAAAAATATGGAAAGCTATTATCAAGAAGCAGGACGTGCCGGTCGTGACGGGCTGCCAAGTGAGTGTATCGTGCTTTATTCACCTCAGGATATTCGCGTGCAGCGCTTTTTGATTGAACAGTCAACGTCGAATCCTAAAAAGCAGCTTCAAGATCTTGAAAAGTTGCAAAGTATGGTGAACTACTGTCATACAGAAGGCTGCTTGCAAGCGTATATTCTTCATTATTTTGGAGAAAGTGAAGCGCATGAGTGCGGCCGCTGCAGCAACTGTACGGATGATCGTGTGGAAATAGACGTAACGGTCGATACGCAAAAAGTATTATCTTGTATGATTCGTATGGGCGAACGCTTCGGTAAAATGATGATTGCTCAAGTATTAACGGGTTCACGAAATAAAAAAGTAGTTGATTTTGGTTTTGACAAACTAAAAACGTACGGCGTCATGAGCGACCGATCGGCTAAAGAAGTGAGCGATTTTATTGAGTATTTGATTTCCGAGCAGTTTATTTTAGTAGGACAAGGGTCATTTCCTACCTTATCCGTAGCGGCCAAAGGAAAAGGCGTGCTTCTTGGGACGGAAAAAGTGATGAGAAAAGAACAAATGGAAGTGAAGCAAATTGTCCAAGATGACGAGCTGTTTGCTCATTTGCGTTCCGTTCGAAAGCAGCTGGCAGACGAAGCCGGCGTACCTCCTTTTGTTATTTTTTCAGACGATACTCTTCATGATATGTGTGCAAAACTTCCGGTAACGCTTGAACAGTTCGCCACTGTAAAAGGAGTCGGAGAGCAAAAACAAGAGCGATACGGAGAACGATTCACAGCTGAAATCAAACAGTTTTGTGAAGAAAATCCAGATCGAAAGCGAGAAGTATCTGCGCCTGCTCCGAAAAAAGCAAGAGCGTCATCAAAAGAAGGGTCTCATTTAATAACGTATGAGCTATTTCAGCAAGGAAAATCGTTAGATGAAATTGCTGAAGAACGTGAATTAAGCCGCATTACCATTGAAAATCACTTGTTTAAATGCGCTGAAGAAGAAAAAGAAATTGACTGGTCATCTTTTCTTTCGGATGAAGGCGAACAGCTTATTTTGCAAGCTGCTTCGTCAGTAGGCGATGAAAAGTTAAAGCCAATCAAAGAAGAATTACCTGAAAACATTACTTATTTTATGATTAAAGTAGCGTTATTTAAACAAAAAATGAAGCAGCTATCTTAAACAAAAAGCTCCTATTAAAGGAGCTTTTTGTGTTGAATAAGGGAGTTTATTGATAAAATAGAAGAAAGAAATATTTGAAAAGTCAGATTGAATGAAAAGGAGTACTGCACTGAGATGATTGAACGAGAGCTTGAAGCTATTTTGCATGCTTCTAACGACAATATCGTCATCACTGATGAAAAAGGGTGTATTTTACGAGCGAGTCAAAACTGCCGTGATATATACGGGTATGACGTGTCAGAGTTAGTGGGACAAACCGTATACGAATTGCAAGAACGCGGGATATTTTCACCTTCCGTTACGATTGAAGTATTAAAGAAAAAGAAAGAAGTACAGCTGATGCAAAAAACAGAAACGGGTAAAGTTGTAATGGCAACCGGTATTCCCGTGTATGATGAATATCAGTGTATGAAAAGAGTAATCAGCTTTTCACATGATTTAACAGAGCTTCAGCGCTTAAAAGAAGATTATCAGCAGCTTGAAGTGAAAATGAAAACATATCAGCTAGAAGTGGAAGAGCTTCGGGAACAGCAGTCAAATGATATGGTCATACGAAGTGAATCGATGAAAAAAGTATGGTCGATTATTAATCGCGTGGCAGACAGCGATGCAACGGTTGTGTTGCTAGGTGAATCGGGTGTTGGTAAAACGGCTTTTGCTCGTGCTTTACACTATGGAAGTGAACGAAAAGAAGAGCCGTTTATTGAAATCAACTGCGGAGCCATTCCAGCTAGTTTGTTTGAATCTGAAATGTTTGGATACGAAGCAGGCTCTTTTACAGGTGCAAGTACAAAAGGAAAAATAGGAAAGTTTGAATTAGCTCATAACGGCACGCTTTTTTTAGATGAAATAGGAGAGCTGCCTCTTGATATGCAAGTGAAGCTGTTAAAAGTGCTGCAAGAAAAAACAGTCACCAAAATTGGAAGTGAACGAGCCAAGCACGTAAACTTCAGGCTGATTGTAGCAACAAATCAGCCGCTTGAGGAAATGGTTAAAAAAGGAACCTTTCGCGAAGATTTATTTTATCGGCTACACGTTATTCCGATTACAATTCCTCCGCTTCGCGAGCGAAAAGAAGACATCGCGGCACTGCTTTATCACGTGTTACATAAACAAAATGAAAAATATAAAATGAAGAAATTTTTTCATGCAGAAGCATTAAATCAATTGGTTGAATATCCGTGGCCCGGAAATGTGCGCGAGCTTGAAAATACAATTGAACGCCTCGTGTTAACAACAGATGAAAACAGCATCTCGCCTCAAGACCTCCCGTTTTACTCAGAAAATATCAGAAGAGAAAAAGAAGAATGGGAGACTCTTGATACGTTAACCTCTCAGGGAATGACGCTTCAGCAAGCACTTGCAGAAGTGGAGAAAAACTGGCTGATTCGCGCTTATCGTCAGTGTCAAACAACGTATGAAATGGCAAATGCACTAGGAATTAGTCAGCCTACGGTTGTAAGACGTTTACGAAAGTACAATATTAAATAAGGAAAATTTAATTCAAAATGAATTAACCGATTCAATTTTGAATCGGTTTTTTGTTTTGATTCTATTATGAATTAAAAATCGTCCATAATTACACGAAAAAGGGTGATAAAATTTGGCATGCATTTTGCATTAATAAAAAGTATCTAAATAAAAAGCGTCAGTATCTAACATGTTGACACGGCGCTAATGAATGAAACCCATTAGGAGGAATAAATCATGCCAAAATATCAGCCGAAAAATTCATTTGAATCTCCGCGTTTTTGCGGACCTCGAACGTTTATGAGACTTCCGTATGTAGAACAAGTAAATTCAGATATGGATTTTATTGTCACGGGTATTCCATTTGATTCAGGGCAGTCTTTTCGCACAGGAGCACGTTTTGGACCGGAAGCTATTCGAGATTTCTCCATTTTGCTTCGTCCGTATAACCCAGAACAAAAGATTAATATTTTTGATTACATTTCAGGCGTGGACTACGGCGATTTGTCAGTTGTTCCGGGATATATTTTAGAAACATATAAAAAAATTGAAGAAGGGTTAACGCCGGTTGTGAATGAAGGAATTATTCCTATTTCACTAGGCGGTGATCATTCAATGACGCTTGGTGAACTTCGTGCCATCGCGAAAAAGCACGGACCCGTAGCGCTTTTACAGTTTGATGCTCATTCTGATACGTGGGATAGCTATTTTGAACAAAAATACAATCACGGTACGGTATTTAGACGAGCAATTGAAGAAGGGCTAATTGACGTGTCGCGCTCCATTCAAATTGGTATGCGAGGCGGTCTATACGGCATTGAAGATTTAGAAGATGCAAAGAACTTAGGTCTAGCTCTGTATACGACAAATGAATATAAAAAACTGGGCGTTGAAAGAATGCTAGAAATTATTCATGAGCGTGTAGGAGAAGGACCTGTATTTTTATCGTTTGACATTGACTTTTTAGATCCGGTTTACGCACCGGGAACAGGAACGCCTGAAGTATCGGGTGCAAGTATTGACGATGCGCTTCAATTCGTTCGAGGCTTAACAAATATTGATTTTGTCGGTTTTGATTTAGTAGAAGTACTGCCAGCTTATGACCATGGCCAAATTACAGCAGCAGCGGCTGCTAACATTGTCTATGAATTTATCACGCTTATTGCATTAAGAAAAAAGCAAAAGAAGAAGAAGCGCTGTTAGTGAAAGCACGCGACTGAATATAAGCAAGACCGTAAAAGTGGGAAGGTACTATTATCTTCCCACTTTTATATAAGAGTTCTCTATGGGGAGTGTTGGACTATGAACGAGCAAGTAAATGTAACAGTAGATAAAAAACGAGCAAAACCATGTAAAAGAGAAATACTCAACCCAGCAACCAATAAGATCATAGCGAAAGTATTTGATTCGTCGCTTCAACAAGTAGAGGAAGCGGTAGGTAAAGCAAAGCAGGCTTTTGAGCAGAGTGAATGGAAGAAAAATAAATCACTGCGTGTAGAGGTGCTTAAGAAACTAGCAAATTTATTAGAAAATGAAGCGAATATATTCGCTGAAACAGAAACATTAAATACTGGCAAACCGATAAAAGAAGCGCAGTTAGATATTGAAGATACGATTAATTGTTTAAGATATTACGCAAATTTAATAGAAGAAAATCAGCCGTGGACAAAAGACATGTTCGACGATACAAACAGTAAAATCATTCAAGAACCTATCGGCGTATGCGCGCTAATCGTTCCTTGGAATTTCCCTTTGCTGCTTGGTATGTGGAAGCTGGCTCCTGCCTTAGCAGCTGGAAATACGGTAGTGTTTAAGCCGTCAGAATTAACGCCACTTTCTTTTTTAAAGTTAGCTTCATTATGTGAAAAAGCTGGTATACCAGAAGGCGTGTTTAATTTACTTACAGGAGACGGTGAAGTGGGAAGTGCACTGGTTGAACACAAAGACGTAGCCAAAGTCTCTTTTACAGGAGGATTAGAAACAGGCAAACGTATTTATCAGCAGTGCGCAAAAGAGATGAAAAGAGTTTCGCTTGAACTGGGAGGGAAATCTCCGCTTCTTATTTTTGAAGACAGTAAAATTGATATTGCAGTAGACTGGACAATGTTTGGCTCATTTTTTAACCAAGGACAAGTGTGTGTAGCTTCATCGCGTATACTCGTACATGAATCTATTTATAAGCCGTTTCTTTCTGCTCTTACGGAGGCTGTTGCTGCTATAAAAATTGGTCATCCCTTAAGAGAAGAAACGGAGATGGGTCCGGTTATTAGCAAGGAGCATCTGAACAAAATACAGCATTTTATCAAGTTAGGTCAAGAAGAAGGCGCGAATTTATTAACAGGAGGAACGTTAATTGACTGCGAAGGTGGAAACTATATAAAGCCGGCTGTGCTCGTCGATGTGGAGCAGCATATGAAAGTCGTACAAGAAGAAATATTTGGTCCCGTTATTACCGTTCAATCTTTTTCAAGTGAAGAAGAAGCCATAGCACTTGCCAACGGCACGAGATTTGGTTTAGCTGCAGGAATTTTAACGAATGATTTAATGAAAGCAGAGCGAGTTGCTGAACATCTTCAAGCGGGAACGATTTGGATCAACGGCTACCATACGCCTCATATTGAAACGGTGTGGGGCGGTTTTAAAGAAAGCGGCATTGGCCGGGAGTTAGGTCCATCAGGATTAGCTGCTTTTACTGAAACAAAACATGTGAATACAAATTCCAAGCTAGCTCGAGCCAATTGGTATCAATAAAAGTGAAAGGTGGAATAGGAATGACAACAAAAAGTGGTCTCGCCCATGATGATGTGCAGCCGATTGCAATGAATAAAAGAAGTATGGGCTTCTTCTCTACATTTTCCATGTGGATAGGAGCCAATGTGGTGGTAACGACCGTTTTTACCGGAATGCTGTTTGTACCCGATATGACATTTTTAAAGGCATTATTTATTATTGTGCTTGGCTCTTTAGTTGGTGCCATACCGCTCGTGTTGATGGGAAATATCGGAACTCGAACCGGTCTTCCAACCATGGTTTTGATGAGACCAGCTTTTGGACAAAGAGGAGCTATGCTTCCTGCTGCTGTTAATCTTATTACACTGATCGGCTGGGCGTGGATTCAAGCCTACATGGCAGGGCTAAGTTTAAATCATGCCATTACTTTTTTGACCGGTTACAGCAATATCAATCTATTTACAATTCTTACTCAAGTGTTGGTAGTAGCTATTTCTATATACGGACATAAAGGCATTGAAGCAACGGAAAAATTAGTAGCTACGCTTATGGTCATTTTAGCAACCGTTGTGTTTAGCTATTTGTTTATCGAATTTGATGCAGCAAAATTAATTCAAATGAAAGCAAGCGAAAATCCTGGTATTACAGGAATGTTAGCTTTTGATATTGTAGTAGCTACAGCTTTTACGTGGATTCCCATTGTTTGCGATTATAACCGAAACTGTAAATCTGAAAAAACGGGCATTGCGGGAACTTATTTAGGATATAACGTCGCAACTTTAATTGCGATGGGGTTAGGCGCAACGGTTTCTGGTTTTTCAATTCTCGGAAATATGACGCAAACGTATGACCCGGTAAATTTAATTGGCGCATATAGTCCGCTGTTAGGGTTAGTAGCTGCCATCGTAATTTTTTTATCGGTGCTGTCAACCAACGTAATGGTATTGTATAGCGCGACGATGTCTTATTTATCTATTTTTCCAAAGCAGAGGTTCTGGATACCGGCACTAACCATGGGAGTTGTCACAGTCCTAGGTTCTTTATTAAAAGAGTGGTTGATGACAAATTTTCAAAGCTTTTTGCTTATGATCGGCGTATTATTTATTCCCATTATTGCGATTGTTCTTGTTGATTATTATATCATTCGCCGAAAACACTATGACGTTTCAGCTATTTTAGAAAAACAAAATAAACTGTACTGGTATACAAAAGGCTTTAACCTTCATGTGTATGTATCTTACATAGTGGGGGCTGTATTTGCCTACTATTTTACCTACGTTCACCCGCTAGCCACAGGCGCAACGATCTTAGCTTTTTTATTTACAGGTGTTTTACATGTATTGTTAACCAAACTTTCACAGCTTTCAATCCCTTACTCAAAGGGAATCGACAAAAATGCTTGATATATATTTAAAATAGACTGAATTATCAAAAATAACCAAAAAGCTCCTATTTAGAGGAGCTTTTTGTGTTAAAAATAGCTAAGAAATAAGCAAAAGCAGGAAGAAGAGAGGTTCTTGATCTAGCTAAAAATAAAGTAATAACATGTATTTGATTCTGTCAGGGGTCTTTCCTATAATAAATGTAGGAAAACTTTCCAAAGGAGAATTTTATGCTCGAATTAGAGGCTATTCAAAGCAGGGCCATTGAAAAAACTAAACATACATTACTACAGGATATAAAAAGCGTAATAGGTGAACAAGACGAATGTCCAGATTTTGAGACTTATTTAACAGACAGGCACTCTTTTATTAAAAAGGCCTGGGGGACTACGTGGAGAAAAGCAGTTGTTTCTTCTGTATCTAAAAAAAGCAGAAAGTCATATTTAACAGAGAAAGGCTTTGAGGTGAAAGGGTATAAACCTCAAGCTATAGATAAGTTATTTGCTAAAGAAACGAGAAAAGGTATAGAGTTTGATTCTTTTTCTTGGCTAGAAGAGCAATACGGAAAGGGCAATAAAGCAGAGTGGCTATCACTATACGGAGAAGCAAGAGCTGAATTCGCCGAAAAAGAAGAAGAAAGAAAAGAGAAAGAAAGACAGCAAAGTATTAATGATCGAAAAGCCAGATATCAATTACAGTTAAACTTAGAAGCAGCTCCTATTTTGGAAGTAAACAAAGAGCTGTACTATCTACATATAAGAGAACAGCTTTCACATCAGCTGTCAAAAGACATTAAAACAAACTCAAAGTATATTGAAAACTATGCGCCGCATACTGAACTTGAAGATGAATTAATAACAAACGGTGATTTAACACGTCATGATTATGAAACGGTTAATGACTTTTTTCAAGAGCTCACCGGCGGCGTAAGCTCAGAATTAGACAGATATTCAACGATTATCTTGTTTGAAACATATGAAGATGTATACGAGGTATTTATCACCGATAAGATTTATGAAATCATTCCAACTATGATTATGGATGACCTTCCTACTTCATTTAAAGAAGAATATAAATCTTATACAAATGCTTCGGTAACACGAATGGATATTATAAAAGCACTTAGAAGTGATTTATCGGATTTGGTCTATGAATATAAAAAAATGCTCGTAGAAGAAAAGCTTTCCGATGTGCTAGAAGTTTCAGATCACAACTTGACGATTGAAGAGCATCAAGAGAGATATCAACAGCAGCTGGAAGAAAGACGATTACAACAAGAACGTGAACGTGAAGAAAAGAAAAAGCTGATTGAAGAAGAACAGCGACAGTTAAATTATATTTTTGGTGCAGAATACGAAATGGACCCAAGAAAAGAAACGGAATACATCCTTCATCTCGGTGATACAAACACAGGAAAAACGTATACCGCATTAAAGTCATTAAAAAAAGCTGCTTCGGGTAATTACTTAGCGCCGCTTCGCCTGTTAGCTTTAGAAGTTTTTGAAAAGCTGAACAAAGACGGAGTCCCTTGTTCGTTAAAAACAGGTGAAGAAGAAAAGATTGTTGAAGATGCTCAGCATATGGCCGGTACCGTAGAGATGTTTAGTGAATTGGAACATGGCGATGTAACCGTAATTGATGAAGCACAAATGATTCAAGACAGAGACCGAGGGTTTTCATGGTATAAAGCCATCACACGAGCCAATGCCAAACAAGTTCATGTTATCGGGAGTTTAAGCATTAGAAGTATGTTAGAAGAGATGTTAGACGGTGTGATCTCAGAAATTCATGAGTATGAAAGAGATATACCTTTAAAAGTAGATCTTAGAAAGTTCAAAATTGAACAAGTAAAACCCGCAGATGCTTTAATTGTTTTCTCCCGTAAAAAAGTTCTGCAGACAGCGGCTAAGCTAGAAAAAGATGGTCATAAAGTTAGCGTGATTTATGGAAGTATGCCGCCTGAAACGAGAAGAAAACAAATTGAGCAGTTCATTAATAGAGAAACAAATGTCATTGTGTCTACAGATGCGATTGGAATGGGGTTAAATCTTCCAATTAGACGAATTGTGCTTTTAGAAAACATGAAGTTTGACGGGCAAAAGAGGAGATTGCTGACTTCTCAAGAGTTAAAGCAGATTGCAGGTCGTGCTGGAAGGAAGGGCCTCTACAATGTTGGAGAAGTTGCATTCGCTAAAGATGCAAAGCAAATGAGAGAACTGTTATTTTCAACAGACGAGCAAATCAGCAAATTTTCAATTGCGCCTACTTCAGATATGCTAAGAAGATTTAAAGAATATCATCATGACCTCGGAACGTTTTTTGACATGTGGGCTAAATTTAAAAATCCAAAAGGTACACAAAAATCAAACCTTGCACAAGAACGTGAGCTTTATGAGGAAGTGAAAGACACCCTGATTGAAGCGAAAATGCCAATTGTTGATTTATATGGCTACTTGCAGCTGCCTTTTTCAGCCAAAGAAAGCTCTTTGAAAAAGCAGTGGGTTGCCAGCATGAATACGATTGTTAACAGAGAAGAGTTACCTGAACCACGGATGATAGAAGGTTCACTGGAAAAATTAGAGCTGTCTTATAAGGCGATTGGCCTGCATCTTTTATTTTTATATCGAATGGACAGAAGGCCAGAAGCTATTTACTGGGAACGTGTCCGAGAAGAGCTTACCGATAAAATCCATAACGTATTAAGAAAAGATATGAAAAAATTTAAAAGAACGTGCAGTACATGTGCTAAAGACCTTCCTTGGAATCATGATCATGCGATATGCGATTCGTGTTTTCATAAAAGATTCCGCAGAAGATATGGAGACGACGATTTTAATTAATAAGATGTAGTGATAAAAAAGAGGCTTTTACGAACGTATGTTAGTTAAAGGAAGGTCCGAACGAGTTCGATTTTCGATTGAGAATCCAATTCGTTCGGCTTTTTTTCATTGTGAAAGTAGCTTTCATGTGTTTCGTTCCTTCTAGCTGTTGATTGGAGGGCAAGGCGAAGGCTCCTGCGGGAAAAGCGGAACAGGTGAGACCCCGCAGGAGCGTAAGCGACGAGGAGGCTCAGCGGCCGCCCGCGGAAAGCGAAGCCTTGCACGGAAATCAACTGCGGTGTAACAGGCGGTTCAGCTCATGCATCCCATTTACTCGTCTTTAGATTGGATTCATTTCTTTATGTCTCAATCTTATTTTTCGTATAGGCTTTTTATCTTTTTCCTATGAATTTCTGCGTCAAAGGAGATTTTTGTAGAAAAAAATCGGAAATGTATAAGCGGTCATCTTGTAAAAAGACCAATAAATTATTATGATATAGAGTGGAACTTATATTTTAAAGAGTTCCGTGATTTTTTTGTTGGGCGGACGTGTATTGTATTAGAGTAAGTTTGCTATCATTCGTTATGTTAAAAGCAGCACTTTTAAATAGAGATACGGTTCGTAATAGAAGGGAAGAGGATGATGACAAGTCATAACAAAGAAAACAAAGCTGCAGTCGAGCAGTACAGTAAAGGGAAGGTTTTGTGGCAATTAACCCGTCCTCATACGCTAACAGCATCGTTTGTACCGGTTTTAATTGGAACAGTTCTAGCCATGTTTTATGGCCATGTGAACGTTTGGATGTTTCTTGCGATGCTTTTTTCATGTTTGTGGATTCAAATTGCGACGAACTTATTTAACGAGTACTATGATTTTAAACGCGGGTTAGACACAGAAGACTCCGTAGGTATCGGAGGAGCCATCGTTAGACACGGCATGAAACCGAAAACGGTATTAAATTTAGCACTGATTTCTTATGGAATTGCTCTTATTTTAGGTGTATATATATGTGCAAACAGCAGCTGGTGGCTTGCTTTAGTTGGATTAGTAGGTATGGCGATTGGTTATTTGTATACGGGCGGACCGCTTCCGATTGCGTATACGCCGTTTGGAGAATTATTTTCAGGTCTTTGCATGGGCGCGATGTTCGTGTTGATTTCATTTTTTATTCAAACGAATACCGTAACGTCTGAAAGCATCTTTGTCTCACTTCCGATTGCGATTTTAGTAGGTGCGATTAATTTGTCTAACAACATTCGTGATATAGAAGAAGATACAAAAGGCGGACGTCGTACGCTAGCCATTTTATTAGGTTCTAAAAATGCGATTGGATTTTTAGCTACTTTGTTTGGCATTGCGTATATTTGGACCGTTGCATTAGTGGTATTCTTCGATATTAGCCCTTGGATTTTCTTAGTGTTTCTTAGTGCACCTAAGCCAATTCAAGCCGTACAAGCATTTGTACGCGGAGAGCTTATTGCGATGAAAGCAACTGCGCAAACAAATACGTTTTTTGGATTTACTTTATCAATTGGATTATTAATTGGCTATTTAGTAAGCTGATTGAATGGAAAAAGCCTGTCTTTAAAAAGACAGGCTTTTTGTTATGCTCCAGTTATTTTTTCTTTTACTGCGCTAATAAATGCGTTCATATTTTCAGAAGATGAAAAGCTGGCTTGAGCTTGTTTTGGTCCGCCGCCGCCTTTTCCATCGTAAAGTGGAAGCAGCTCTTTATAAAGCTCTCCGCATTTTACTTCGCTGCCGCTGTGAGTCAGCAAGACTTTTTGATCACTTGAAAAAGCAAAAAGAAGCGTTGTATCAGGTGTTTGAAGAAGCTGCTTCGTCAAAGCTTGCACATCTTTTAGTGTGCGGTTTTCAAAGTGATGGCATAGAAATGAACCTTCTTTTTTTGCTTCTAATTCACTTGCTAAATAAGCTGCATTTTCATTTTTTAATTCTTCTAGTTGTTTTTGCAGCTCTTTTTGTTCAGTCTCCAATTTTTTAATGCATTCTACAACTAATTCACGGCTTGTGCTGAATTTATTGCTAAGTTCTGCTACGATTTCTTGAGACTGCTGATAATCAGCTAATGCACGCATACCGCATTTAAAAAAGAGGCGTGTATTGCCGCGCTGCTTTTCTGTTTTCGTAAGTTTAATAAGGCCAAGCTCTCCAATTTGGTTCACATGAGTACCGCAGCAGGCGGAAACATCAATGCCGTCAATTTCCACAATGCGTACCACTTCGTCTTCTAGGTCGGGTACTTTGCGAAGCGCAAGAGTATGTAGATCTTCTTTTTTCACTTCGTACGTTTTAATGTGACGGTTGCTGTAAATAGCGTCATTTACAACTTTTTCAATGTGTAATAACTGCTCATGAGATAACTGAGGTACATTTAAATCGATAGAGACTGCTTCGCTTCCTAAGTGAAAGCTAACGGTGTAAATATCATATGTATCGATTAATAGAGCCGAAAGCAAGTGCTGTCCGCTATGCTGCTGCATATGATCAAAGCGGCGATGCCAGTCAATTTCACATGTGACGTTCGTTTGTTCAGGGAGTGTATCAACGATATGATATACTTCTCCATTTTCTTCGTACACATCTTTTACGTCGATTCCGGCAATATTACCGTAGTCAGAAGGCTGTCCGCCTCCTTCTGGATAAAAAGCGGTATGTTTTAACGTTAATGCGTAACCATTTGAAAGAGAGCGCGTCTCTATCACTTCAGTTTCCCATGTTTTTATGTAGGGATTGCTATAATAAAGTCTTTCTGTCATATTCATCATCCTTTCTAGTAAAACCATATCTAACTTTTTCTATAGTATCAGAAATATGTTTCTTCGAACATGGATAAGCTAACTTGTAACAATAAAACTGGGTGGGACATATGAAAAATACTGTTTATATTTATACGAGGGATTTAAAAAGAATTTTCACCAATTGGGCGATGATTATCATTGTGCTGACGCTTATGATTCTGCCGTCTTTTTACGCATGGTTTAATATAAAAGCATCTTGGGATCCATACGGGCGGACTGAAGGTATTGCCATTGCAGTAACGAGCGAAGATGAAGGTTCTACGATAAGAGGGCAGCACGTGAACGTGGGAAAAGATATTATTGCAACGTTAAAAAAAATAAAACGCTTGGATGGACGTTTGTTTCCAAAGAAAAAGCTGATCACGGAGTAAAGCACGGTGACTATTATGCAAGTATTGTTATTCCAAAAGATTTTTCACAAAAGCTTGGTACCGTTCTTCAAGATCGTTTGGAAAAACCGGTCATTATTTATAAAGTGAACGAAAAAATAAACGCAGTGGCGCCTAAAATTACAAGCAAAGGAGCCAGCAGCTTAACACAACAAATCAGTGAAAAATTCGTCAAAACAGCGAATGGAGCTATTTTTTCAGTGTTTAACGAACTAGGTATTACACTGCAGCGGGATTTGCCGACCATTCAACAAGTTGAACAACGGATTTTTGAGCTCGAAAATCGTCTTCCTGAAATCGAAAAAGTCATTAATGAAGCGAATGACACCACTCAAAAAGCTGGAGCTATTGTATCAAAAGCTCAGGCCGCTCTTCCTGAAGTAGAGAGACTAACAGCTGACGGCGCACAGATGACTCAGCAGCTAAACACTTTTTTAACTAAAAGCGATGAAGTTTTAAAAAACGCTGAGCCAACGATTAACGAAACACTGCATCGGGTTCAGCAACGAGCTCTCCGAGTTCAAGAATTGAAGAATCAGCTGATGGAAAAAGATATAGCACCGGCTGAAGTCAGCGCAGCAGCGGAACAGCTAAAAGGGCAGTTAACAAAACAAATTGCTGACACAGGAGAGACTCTTACGCTTCTTACAGATTTAAATGCGTTATCTCAACAAAAAGTTCTTTCACCTGTTATTAATGACGTAAAAGATGTAAACACGCTTTTACAGCAGCAGCTTTCCGATGTAAACAGTATGCAGCAACAAACAAAGAATGGGAATGCTCCAAATCAAAGCGTACTTAATGGATTCAGCTCTCGTACGGACCAAGCTGTTTCTAGATTAAATGCGTTAACGAATTCGTATTCTTCTACGATTGTGCCTGCTGTTGAACAAGCAATCAAAGAAGCGAAAGATAAAACGGCAAGAGCAAACTCACTGCTTGATGAAGCCAATAAAAGCATGCCGGATGTTTCTAACGTCCTGTCTAAAACAGCCAGTGGCATCTTGCTTGGGCAGCAGGAGCTTGGGAAAATAGCAAAAGACTTTCCGCGAATTGAACAAAACGTACACAATATAGCGGATAAAATACGAGAATTTCAGCAAAAAGAAAATATTGAAGATATTATTAATTTGCTAAAAAACGACGTGCAAAAAGAAAGTGATTTTTTTGCTAAGCCGGTTCTTTTGAAAGAAGAAAGACTTTACCCGATTCCGAACTATGGCTCGGCTATGTCGCCGTTTTATACAACGCTTTGCTTGTGGGTCGGAGCTTTGCTGTTAGTTTCGATTTTAAGCGTAGAAGTAGCGGATGAAGAGCGATTCAAAAGCTATGAAGTCTATCTTGGAAGACTCTTAACGTTTTTGTCTATTGCTCTCGTGCAAGCTTTTATTGTGACGCTAGGAGATTTATTTATAATCAAAACGTATGTCGTAGATAAAGTGCCTTTTATCTTTTTGGGCTTGCTGTGCAGCTTCGTATTTATGACAATTGTCTATACGCTTGTTGCGATATTTGGCAATGCAGGAAAAGCGATGGCGATTGTTTTACTTGTGCTTCAGCTTTCCGCTGCGGGCGGTACATTTCCGATTCAAGTCGTGCCTGCTTTTTTCCAAGCAATCAATCCATTTTTACCATTTACCTATGCAATAAGCATGATGAGAGAAGTGGTAGGAGGCATGTTAGCGGATATTGTCAGAAAAGACGTTACGGTGCTTCTTTGCATTTGGCTTGGCGTGCTGCTCGTTGGCATTTTTCTTCATAAGCCTCTTAGTAAAACGAGTGCAAAATTAACAAAAAAAGCGCGTGAAAGTAAATTAATTCATTAAAAACACGTTTTGGGTTTCCAGACAGAACAAAATGCGGTAGTGTAGATATAAAGGAGTGATCAGCATGGGTATATTAGATGGACTATTAGGAAATGCATCAGAAGCAGATATAAGAGGAACTGAAAAAGACTTACAAAATATCTTAATTGCCAACGAGCGAGTGGAACAAGCGTATAAAGTCATTCGCGATTTAATGGTGTTTACGACGAAACGCTTAATTATCGTTGATAAGCAAGGAGTGACGGGAAAGAAAACAGATTATCATTCCATTCCTTATAAGACGATTACCCATTTTAGCGTAGAAACGGCTGGAACGTTCGATTTAGATGCCGAATTAAATATTTGGGTATCGGGTTCTAGTGCACCGATTTCAAAAGAATTTCGTAAAGATAAAAGCATTTACGACGTGCAAAAAGTATTAGCATCTTATGTGTTAGATTAAAAAAGTTGAGCCATGAAAAACTGGCTCAACTTTTTTAATGTTTGTGTAAAACAGGAAAGCATAACAGTCTTGCATACAGTCGTTTGAAAATACTCAGGCTGTTGTCCATTCCTATTTTCACTTTACTCATTACCGAAATGCATGAAAACGATTTACATAATGAATTATACAGAATAAAAAAACCGTGATATGCTTTTTTTAGAGAAAAAAGGAAGTGACCAACTGTGAGTTATACCGTAATTGGAACATCAGCTTTTCGCAAAACAAATGTTGCGCTTTTTGCAGCAGGCTTCAACACATTTTCGATTTTATATTGTACACAGGCCATTTTACCCGAATTTTCTAGAGAATTTGAGATATCTCCGGCGTTTGCCAGCTTGTCTCTTTCGTTAACAACCATCACGCTTGCGGTTAGTATGCTTTTTTTAGGTTCTTTATCAGAAGTGTGGGGACGAAAGAAACTGATGGGTCTATCGTTAATTTTTGCGTCATTGTTATGCATCATGACAGCATTTAGCTCTACCTTTGAAACGCTGTTAGTCTTTCGCGTCATTCAAGGAATCGTTTTAGCAGGGCTGCCTTCTGTGGCCATGGCTTACTTAGGAGAAGAAATTGAACCAGGGAGTTTAGGAAAAGCGATGGGGATTTATATAAGCGGCAACGCCTTTGGAGGCGTAGCGGGAAGGCTTATGACAGGGGTGCTCACGGAATATTTCAACTGGTCCGTAGCTCTTGATGTTGTAAGCGCAATCAGTTTACTGGCCACCTTTGTTTTTTTTATGAACTTGCCAGATTCACAAAACTTTACTTCCCGGTCCTTTGAACTTCGTCAGCTTACCGGCTCTCTTCGCAGTCATCTTCAAGATAAAGGGATGCTTTGCCTTTTTGCTATTGGTTTTGCACTGCTTGGAAGTAACGTAGCTTTATACAATTATATTGGATACGCTTTATCCGCTCCTCCGTATTCTTGGAATCATACGCTTGTAAGTTTTATTTTTGTTATTTTTTTTGTGGGAGTATTCAGCTCGGTCTGGATGGGGACGCTGGCGGATCGATACGGCCGGAAAAAAGTGCTGTTATGTACGATTGCTGTTACGCTTATAGGTTCAATTGTTACGCTGCATCCGGTTTTATGGATAAAAATTACCGGGCTTTTGCTGCTGACTTTTGGCTTTTTCGGAAGTCATTCTATCGCAAGCAGCTGGGTGGGAAGAAGAGCCACTCATGACAAGGCTCAGGCTTCGTCTTTGTATTTGTTTTTTTACTATGCAGGATCAAGCGTTGGAGGGACGGTGGCTGGCTTATGCTGGAGTGCGTACGGCTGGAAAGGTGTTATTGCTTTAATTGGTGTGTTTCTGACAACAGCCTTTCTCCTAGCTGTTCGTTTGTCAAAAATGCCGGCTCAGCAGACGCATGTTCACTAAAAAAGAATGTAAAGACATGTATGGCTATTGACTTAAAAAAGACTTTCCACTCAGTGTGGAAAGTCTTTTTTTAGTTTAAAAGCTGAATAAAAAGCTCGGCTACTTTTTTATGAGCGCTGTTAGCAGGATAGATATAAGAAAAACGGCGCTTAAAAGGAGCGGTGTTAACGTTGAGAATCGATAGGTGCTTTTGTTCTACATCTTCTTTAATAGCACAAAGCGACAGCACAGACATCCCTAAATCGTGAACGATGGCTTCTTTAATTCCTTGATTGCTGCTGATCGTTAGCATGCTTTTCATTTTTAAACCGTTGGACATTAAAACGTGATCTAAATATTCTCTTGTTCCAGAGCCTTTTTCACGCGCTACCCACCGCTGATTTTGTAAATCATCAATTTCTACTTTTTTAAGCTGAGCTAAAGGGTGATCCACTGACGCAACGATGGCAAGCTCATCGTCCATAAAGGACTGAATATGTAAGTCGGATTCTTCTGTGTGACCTTCAATAAGCCCTACGTCGACTTTGAAATGACGAACAAGCTGAGCGATTTCTTTTGTATTACCGATAGTCACTTCTACATCAATATCAGGATATTGTTCACGAAGCTTTGCTAAAAATGAAGGGAGAATATATTCGCCAATCGTGAAACTGGCGCCAATCGTTAGCATTCCTTTGACACGGTGATGATGTTCATAAATATCTCGTTTCGTATGCTCATATATCTGAATCATTTGTTTAGCACGATCGTATAAAATTTCGCCGCTGGGTGTGATTTTTAACATTTTAGGTGAACGCAGGAACAGGGAAGTTTGAAATTCTTTTTCAAGATTTTTGATGTGTACGCTTACGCTTGGCTGTGAAATCATTAACTTTTCCGCAGCTTTTGTAAAGCTTTGCTCTTCTACAACAGAAACAAACGTCTTTAACGCATCATAGTACATAGAGTATGGCTCCTTTTATATTAAAAAAATTAATTATAAACATTATAAAACATTACTATTGTAATAACTAGAGGCACTTGGGTAAGAAAAATAAAACGAGGTGCTGATTTAAAGGAGTACTTTGACTTATAACGAAGGTAGCACACGTATTTAGTTACAGTTATTTGCATTTTATCTATAAAGCTATTAAACACTTTTTTGTCATCTGTTTGTAACAAAAGTAAAAAAAGTACTTGTTTTTTCCAAAAAATATACTATAATATTAACTGTAATGCGATGAGTAATACAGTTAATACACCTAGTACACACATCATGATTTTGGGTAGATGAAGGGAGGCAGACTATGTTCGATTTAGATATTCGTAGTCGCAAGCCGATATACGAGCAATTAGTAGATAAATTGAAAGAGCTTATTATTCATGAAGTCTTTAAGGCCGATCAAAAGCTTCCATCTGTTCGGCTGTTAGCAAAAGAATTAACGATTAATCCAAATACAATTCAAAAAGCGTATCGTGAACTAGAACATCAGAATTATATTTATTCAGTTCCAGGCAAAGGAAGTTTTGTAACGCCTCAAGTTGATACACTAAATAACGAGAAGGTGAAAAAGATGAAAGAAGAATTAGTAAAACTGTTGGCAGAAGCTATGTATTTAGGGATGGATAAAGATGAAATTCTATCACTTATTTCACAGGCTGAAAAAGCAGTAAAAGGAGGAAGCGATAGTGATTGAACTGAAGGCGATAAAAAAAGAGTTTGAAGAAATGGAAGCTCTAAGAGACGTCACACTTTCTATAAAAAAAGGATCTATTTACGGACTGCTTGGCTCCAACGGGGCAGGGAAAACAACGCTATTAAAAATCATTGCAGGTATTTACAAGCAAGATCACGGAAAAATCGCCATAGACGGCGAGGGAGTATTTGAAAACGTTGGCTTAAAAGAACGTCTTATTTTTATGCCAGATTCTCTTTATTTTTTCCCTCAAACAACGATTAAGCAATTAGCGTCTTTTTATAGAAGTGTCTATCCGACTTGGAACGAAGAGCGGTTTCAAAAATTAAAAGAAGCTTTCCCAATTCAATTACATAAAAAAGTACATAGAATGTCCAAGGGAATGCAGCGTCAAGTAGGTTTTTGGTTAGCGCTGTCTGCTATGCCTGATGTACTTATCTTAGATGAGCCGCTCGATGGGTTAGATGCGGTAATGCGTCAAAAAATTAAAAACCTTCTTGTTCAAGACGTGGCAGAACGGGAAATGACGATCTTAATTTCATCACATAACTTGCGAGAAGTGGAAGATCTTTGTGATCATGTAGGCATTTTGCATCACGGTCAATTATTAATTGAAAAAGAGCTGGATGATTTAAAATCAGACGTGCACAAAATTCAAGTTGCATTTGAAGGAGATGTGCCGCTAGCGCTTTATGACACGCTAGACATTTTATATCAAGAAAAACGAGGAAGCGTCTTGCTTTGTATTGTTCGAGGAAAAGAAAATCACTTAGTCAACAAAGTTCGATCGTATAAGCCTTTAATTTTTGACATCTTGCCACTTACGCTAGAAGAAATCTTTATTTATGAAATGGGGGATGTGGGTTATGCAATCGAAAACATCATCGTTTAACCGAGGCATGTGGATTCAATCTATGAGAAACGTGGGATGGATTGGTGCTTTATATACACTTGTTCTTTTATTTATTTTGCCACTTCAAATTATTCTGAGGTATACAGGTGAAGTTAACGAAAATGGAATGTATACAGAAAAGTTAAAGACTCTGTTTGAAGTTGTTGGAAGCCTTCAATTCTTGTTTATGTTTACTGTTCCTGTAGTGCTAGCTATATTTTTATTTCGATATATCCAAACAAAATCAGCCGCTGATTATATTCATAGCTTACCAATAAGCAGAGGTGTGCTATTTTGGCAAAACGTATTATTAGGAATTGTATCATTAGTTTTACCTGTTATTATTTCAGCCATCGTCCTTTTTCTTATTAAAGATTCAGTAAATGTTGACGATTTATATACGATAAAATTAATTTTACGATGGGCTATTGATACTATTATTTTTAATATCTTTGTTTTTTCTGGGACGGTATTTGCAGGTATGTTCACAGGTATGTCAATACTGCAAGGTGCGTTTATATATATATTATTCATTCTTCCGGCTGCGCTCATTCAGTTTTTTATTATGAATGTTAAGTTTTATTGGTATGGGTTTGCTACAACATATTATTCAGGGAAAAACTTACAAGATTTGGTTCCTTTTATCCACATTATAGATCTATTAGATAGTGGAAAAGAAAGTTATATAAGTCTAGTAATATATGCAATTGTAGCTTGTGTACTTTGTTTCATTGCATTTATTGCATATCGAAAGAGAAGTTTAGAAATCGCTACGCATGCAATCGCTTTTAATTGGTTAAAACCTATTTTTATCTATGGGCTGACCACATGCTCATTATTGTTATGGGGGATGTACTTCGGAGAGATAAAGGATTCTTTTAAATGGCTTATTTTTGGTTATGTTTTTGGATCTTTATTAGGGTATATCCTTGGACATATGATTTTAGCTAAAACATGGCGTGTGTTTAATAAATGGAAGGGCTACTTATTGTTTGTGGCAGCAGTCATCATTATAGGTATAGGCTTGAAAGTGGATGTTTTTGGTCACTCTAGTTACTTACCAAATCAAGAAAATATTCAGTCTGTATATTTTGATGAAGATGATTACTCCTTAACAGATAAACCTAAAAGTCATGATCCAGAGAATGGTGACTATTATAGACCACCTTACTATTATTCTGATAAAAATACCGTTAATTTTATACGAGCATTGCACAAACAAATTATAAAAGATCAGCCTAATATTTCTAAAAGAGAAATACAGTCTGGAGATGCTCGTGAAATAACATTTGCTTACAATTTAAAAAATGATAAAAAAGTTGTTCGACAATATGCGATAAGGGAAGCTGATTATAAAGCTTTTTATAAACGAATTATAGAAACACCTGAGTACAAAAAACATTCTTTTTATATTTTAGAACCTGATAATGAAAATATGAGGTATGTAAAAGAAGTTCAAATTAATGCAATGTATAAAAGTGGCGAACCTATTGTAATTAAAGATCCAAACAAAATTGAAGATTTAAAACAGGCAATAAGAAAATCCATACAAAATCAAACGTATGAAGATACTCAGAGTAACCAACAAAGCTGGTCTAGCATTGACTTTATGGACGGAAATGGACGAAGTGTAGACTCCATACCTTTTGAGAAATCATATAAAGAAGTTGAAAAGTGGCTCAAGCAAGAAAAAATGTTCGAAGATGCTCGAGTAATGCCAGAAGACGTTTCAAATATTGTAGTTTTAAAGAATAAAGATCACGAAATTCTTCATAATGCATGGGTAGACACGCCCTCTATTCTAACTAAAAGAAAAGGTGCGTTAACTATTAAAGATTCCAAACAAATCAATTATTTTCTTTCGCATACAACCATTCAAGAACAAGGGGGTTATATAGTTGTTTTCCGTTATAAAAATTCAAGTCCTGAAGTTCAAATGTTTGATGCTAACATGATTCCAACAGAACTAAAAGAAAAACTAAAATAACAAGGGAGAACTTATTATGTGCGGCGAGGAATTGCAAGATTATTTAAATCAGGTGCTGGCTTATTTATTGAAAAATGGCGTGAATAGACAAGACGCCGAAGATATTACGCAGGAAGTAGCATTAAAATATTTAGAAAAACAAGAAATGGTCGATCCTGAAAAAGTAAAAGCTTGGATGTTTCGCGTCGCATTAAATAAACGGTGTGATTTAGGAAGGCGTAAAATAGTGAAAGACCGCTATACGTCTTCTTACAAAGAAGAGCCCGTTATGTATACGCCTATTCAGCAGGTGCTTAGAAAGGAAGAAGCGGCTGAATGTCAGGCGATTTTAAATAAATTGAATCCTAAGTATCGCAATTTGCTTCTATTAAAATATGGATTTGGATTTAAATATGAAGAAATTGCGGAGTTATTAAATATGCAGATGACTACGTTAAAATCAGCTCTTTACCGCGCGCGCAAATACTTTGTAAAGGGATATAATGAAGTCATTTAATATAAATGAAACAGCAGCAGTTTGTGAAAAAGAACTTTTTACACAAACTACTGCTGTTTTTTTCGTATTTTTCTTCTTTGGACGGCATAGATAATCAAACTGATCGCACAAAAAGCTAAAGTGATCTCAATCACGTCAGTATAAGAAGATGTCGTATTAAAAAAGGAACCGAAAATAAATAAAGCGAGCGTCCAAATAAAACCGAAAGAAAATGAGACTTTAATATAATGCCCATGCTTCATTCCGCTTGCTCCGAGAAAAAAAGGCATCACATGTCGCATTCCTGGTAAAAAGTAGCTTGCGATGATGGCGTGAGATCCATATTCTTGAATCGTTCGCTCGACTTTCATCACATTTTTTTCCCATCGCGGGCGTTTTAATAGCGCAAGCGACTGAGCTGAAAAAAGACTGGCTATCAAAAACTTAAGATATAGGCTAATCATCATGCCGCTGTAGGTAAGTATAAAAGCTGGAATATACTGAACGGATGGAGAAGTAGCCTGACTGCCCGCAAGCATAATATATACTGGGTCAGGAATAGGAGTAAGGTTGGCTCCAACTAAAATGATAAAAAAGAAATATCCGTAGCCTAATTGGTTAATGGCTCCGATAAGCTGATCAATCACGTTTTCTTCCTCCTTTCTTCATTAGAATACGAGAGAGTGACACACAGTGTTCGCTTAAAATAAAAATAAAGTATAGGTACGCACAACTTAGAAAAAAAGAGTTATAATAAATAAGAATGTACGTTCTTCTTTCGGGGATTAATTATACAGAAAGAGGTGATAGTATGAAAATGATGTACCCTAAAAACGGCAAAGTTATTCTTCATATTGATGCCAATGCTTTTTATGCATCTGTTGAAACCGCACATGATCATACGCTCAAAGATAAGCCTCTTGCTATTGCTGGCAATCCAAAGGAACGAAGAGGAATTGTTGTAACCTGTAACTATATTGCTCGTAAACGCGGAGTATATGCGCCAATGCCTCTTTGGGAAGCGAAAAGAAAATGCCCTGAGCTGGTTGTTATAAAACCTAATTTTCCATTATATCGCCAAGTGTCCAAAAACATGTTTGATTATTTAGTAACCATTTCACCTCTTTTAGAGCCTGCTTCAATTGATGAAGGCTATTTGGATATTACAAACTGTGCTGAATTAGGCTCTCCTCTTGACATAGCAAAGTCAATTCAGCAGCATTTAATACAGACGCTGCAAATTCCTGTGTCAATTGGAATCGCGCCGAATAAATTTTTAGCCAAAACGGCAAGTGATATGCAAAAACCTTTAGGGATTACCGTCCTTCGAAAAAGAGATGTCCAAACAGTTCTTTGGCCAAAAGCCGTAGAGGAAATGCACGGAATCGGTAAAAAAACAGCTGAGAAGCTAAATGCGATTAAGATCGTGACCATCGGTGATCTAGCAAAAGCCGCTCCCGGTCTTCTTAAACAAACTCTCGGAGTAAAAGGAGAAGTTATGAAAGAACGAGCATGGGGCCAAGATGATCGACAGGTGAACCCTGATCGCCAATCACAGTTTAAATCTATTGGAAACTCTACGACCCTATCTCAAAATGCAGTAGATGAACATGAAGTTCTCCCTATTTTAAATAAACTATCGCATTCTGTAAGCTCTCGTATGAAAGCGAAAAAAGTTGTAAGCAAAACGATTCAATTAACGATACGATACAGTGATTTTAAAACCATTACTCGAAGCCAAACTATTTCAAAAGCAATTAGCGAGCCAAACGATCTTTTTCATTACAGTGCGGTATTATTTCAAAAGCATTGGAACGGAGAACCGATTCGTTTATTAGGCGTAGCTGCTCTTCAAGTGAGCCACCATCTTCAGGAAGAAGAACAGTTAGATTTGTTTACATATGGAGAGCAAGCAAAAAAAGAGCCTTTATACAAAGCGGTCGAAAGTTTGCGTGAAAAATATGGAGATAACATTATTCAAAGCGGTTTAAAAAAACAAAGAGGAAAAAAAGAGAGGTAACTCTCTTTTTTTGTATAAAATAATAGGTTTACACTCATTATAGAAGGGGAAGTACATTACTATCACGGTAATCAAAGTGATTACAAAATGAATTTGATTGCGACTTTTTGATTGTCTGCAATGAAATTACATAAAATAATCTATGAGGTGATCTTATGTCAGACGTACTATTTACATCTAAAGCAACAGCGGTAGGAGGCCGAGATGGTCGAGTTAAATCAGATGATGGTATTATTGATTTAACCCTTGTAAATCCTTCTCCAAATAACAAAGAAGAAGGAACAAATCCCGAGCAGCTGTTTGCAGCAGGATATTCTGCTTGTTTTGACGGTGCTTTAAATTTAATTGCTAAGAAACAAAAAAAGACATTGATTCGTCTATTACTGCAGAGGTAAGTCTACTAAAAGACCACACTGATGATGGCTTTAAAATTGGAGTGGTGTTAAACGCTCATATTAAAGGCGTTTCACAAGAAGTAGCTGAGAAGCTAGTAGAAGATGCACATCAATTCTGCCCGTATTCTAAAGCAACGCGTGGAAATGTTAACGTAACGTTAAATACAACGGCTGAGTAAATAAAAAACGCCTGGATTTTTCTTGAATCCAGGCGTTTTTTTATGTGCAATTTTATATGGTCTATTTTTGATTGTACGTATGCAGTGATTGCAATAATTCCTGCAGAGTTTCTTTCAGCTTCTCTAATTCTCCTTGCGACTTATTCGTCATACTAAAAACTTCTTCTGGAATATGACAAGCTTTATCACGTAATTTTTTTCCTTTTTCGGTTAAACTAATAAAAACGACGCGTTCATCTTCATGAGAACGCTGACGAATCACTAATTCTTGATCCTGCATTCTTTTTAGCATAGGAGTAAGGGTGCCTGAATCCAAATACAGAAGTTCGCCCATTTTTTTTACGCTGAGTGTTTCATGTTCCCATAAAACAAGAAGGGCTAAATACTGCGGATAGGTTACTCCTAATTTATCGAGCAGCGGCTTGTACACCTTTGTAATCTCTCGAGACGTGGCGTAAATTGAGAAACAAAGCTGATTTTCTAGCTGCAGCTGCTTATAAAGTTGTTCCATTCATGTTGCCTCCAGTCTATTGCTTTTTATTTAATTATACACAATTAAATAGTGGTGTCCAATAACGCCGGATGAAAAAGTAATCAAGCTGTAAATAAAAAATGGGAATTTTACATATACTAAGAAAAAAGGGAGCTGTGCACATGTATTTTGCAAAAAAAGCCGTAGAAGAAGAAGTAGATCAAATGATGGATACGACTGTATATGCGTGTCAATCTGAATCATGTAATGGGTGGATGAGAGAAGATTTTGTTACGGTTGATTATAACTGTCCGATGTGCGGAACGGAAATGTCGCAGGAAGTACGCGAGCTGCCGAAAATTAAGTATGATCACCAATTTTATAATAAATAAAAAAAGAAGCAACTGCTTCTTTTTTTATTTTTCACTAAAATTTCATTAAGCTGCGCTAGACTAAGAACCAACATACGATGAAGGTGAGGAATATCAGAATGAATCAAGGGAACTTTTTGAAAGGTTTATTTTGGGGAACCTTATTTAGTATTCCTATTTGGATTTCATTGTTTGGCTGGTTCCGCATTTTATCACATCTTGCATAGTTTCGTTTTATAAACCGTCATACGCGCCCTTATCTCTCTATTTCCGCTATAATAAAGGTGATAGAAAAAATAAGGAGCTGTTCTCATGATTCAATATAAAACGGAGCAAATGACGGTTTTTGAAAGCGCGCTATTTCAAACAACATCTGCAGTGATTGAAACAAAAGACTGTGTCATTGTTGTCGATCCAACGTGGCTTCCTCACGAAATTAATGAAATTAAACAGCATGTTCAAGAGATCTTAAACCACCGCAAACTGTATGTGTTTTTTACTCACGGAGATTTTGATCACGTCATTGGGTATGGGGCTTTCTTAGAATTAAATGCCACCTTTATCGGCAGCAAATTTTTAGAACATCATCCGGACAAAGAAGAAAAAGTTCAAATGATTAAGCAGTTTGATCATGACTATTATATAAAAAGATCTCATGATATTATATTCCCAGAGTTGGATATTGTTGTAACCGAAAATGAACAGCATATTACTTTAGGTGAAACATCCATTACCTGTTATTTTGCAAAAGGTCATACAAACGATGGCCTATTTATGATTGTCGATGATTCAATATGGATTGCAGGGGATTATTTATCGGATTTTGAATATCCGTACATATATGAAAGTGTAAACGATTACCGCGACACACTTGCCACTGCGCGACACATTTTAGCTAAGCACCAAAATCTAACGCTAGTTCCCGGGCACGGGAAAACGACACATTACCGAGCTGAAATTCAAAGGCGAGTGGAGATGGCCAGCTCTTATTTAGATGAACTGCAAGCGGCAGTGAAAGAAAAAAGTAAAGAAGCGCTCGATAAGCTAAATGATAAACTGGCGTTTCCCTCTGATTTCACCGCACAATGTCATCAAAAAAACGTTGAAATTATGAAAAGAGAAATGCTGTCATAGAAATCGAGTGTACAGTTAGAACGTTGATATTAAAGTAAGAAGAAATTGAGATATAACTAAGTCAATCCCATCTAAAGACGAATAAATTGGATGCATGAGCTAGTACAAATAGCTTGTTACACCGCTGTTGATTTCCGTGCAAGGCTTCGCTTTCCGCGGGCGGTCCCTGGGCCTCCTCGTCCCTTGCGCTCCTGCGGGGTCTCACCTGTTCCGCTTTTCCCGCAGGAGTCTTCGCCTTGTCCTCCAATCAACAGCTAGAAGCAGTTACATAAAACCTAGGTTCACCATGACAACGTAAAAATCCAAATTATCAATCGAGAATTCCGATTAATAATTTGGATTTTTTTCATTTAAACTACTTTTGTCCCAGCCTCTTTCCTTGATTCCTTTATTTATCAATTAAATGAAACTTTTCCCTTTTCTATCCGTTTATATAAATAAGAAATTATTTTATTTATAAAGGAGTATGACAATGGGGAAAAACGGTTGTGTAAAATGCGGACATACAGAAGCACAAACAAAAGAAATTGCTACAACGGGAACGGGACTGTCTAGATACTTAGATGTTCAGCACAATCACTTTACAGTGGTATATTGCACGAACTGCGGATATTCAGAGCTATATAATAAATCATCTTCAAGAGGCAGCAATATTATTGACTTATTTTTTGGAGGATAAAGATGAGTATCGACCTTATTGAAATCCACAAAGATAGGCGCGCTTCCTATTTGAACCTGCTATTAATAGGGGATGAAGACGAAAAAGTGGTAAAGTCGTATATAAATGAAGGTTCCTTATTTACCATTGTGTATGAAAAGAAGGAGATAGGAGTTGTGCAGTGCCTCACCGATGAAAAGGAATCGGCAGTAGAAGTAAAGAATATCGGTTTAAAAGAAGCATACAGAAGAAAAGGAATCGGCAGCAAAGTCATTAAAAAGTTAGAAGCATTGTATGAGTGTAACCATTATTCTAAAATGATTGTAGGAACAGCGGACTCCAGTCTTGAAAACATAGCATTTTATAAAAAGGCAGGCTTTTATCAAAGTGGTGTCAAAAAGAATTTCTTTTTGCAGTACGTTCCACCGATTTACGAGAATGGCTTGCAAGCTATCGATATGATTATGTTTGAAAAAAAATTAAAAAGCAGAAGCGACTAACACGCTTCTGCTTTTAGTGATTAATCTAAAATTTGAAGTTTTACCGTTTTGCGTCCCCAATTTAAAGCTGAGCTTTGAGATGCCATAAATAAATCAACGCGAGTGCCTTTAATGGCACCGCCAGTATCTCCAGCAATTGCTTCTCCGTAACCTTCTACGTATACACGAGAACCTAATGGAATCACGCGAGGATCAACTGCAATTACTTTTCGATTAGGATTGGACCTTAGGTCGATGCCTGTAGCAGTGATTCCGCTGCAGCCCGCACAGTAAGCAGTATAAGCTGTTGCTTCAACCGTAATCTCTTTTGAAACCGACTTGCTTTCTTGCGCTGGAGCAGGTGCCGGTGCTGAAGTCGACGGTGTTGAAGGAGCAGCAGGTGATGGCGTTGATGGTTTCGCCTGAGCTGCAGCTTGTCCGCCTACTTGTAGCACTTGATTAATGTAAATCGTATTAGACGATAAGTTATTCCACTGTTTTAATTGAGAAATTGAAATGCCGTGTCGCTGTGCTACGCTCCACATTGTATCTCCAGGCTGAACTTTGTAACTTTTACTGTTGCTAGGAGCCGGGGATGCTTGCGTTTCGTTTGTTTTTTCTTGTACAGGTGCTGAAGGTGATGATGAAACAGTCCCTGTTCCGCTTATTTTTAGTACTTGATTCACATAAATTAAATGACTAGATAAGTTATTCCACTCTTTTAGCTGCTGTACAGAAGTACCGTTGTTTTTAGCGATACGATAAAGCGTGTCGCCTGATTTTACTGTATATGTATGATTTGAAGATGTCGTAGTTGGAGTTGAACTAGATGAAGAGTCAGTAGATGTAGATCCAATTTGTAATGTTTGGTTTGCATAAATTAATGTGGAAGAAAGACCGTTCCACTTTTTTAAGTCTTCAACTGTTACATTATGCTGCTGTGAGATGCTGAATAACGTTTCTCCAGCTTTTACTTTATGCGTGTCTGTGTCAGCTGATGCTGCGTCTGCAATTCCAATTGATACTAAAGCTGTAGCCCCTAATGTAAAAATGTGTTTTTTCATCTAATATTTCTCCTTTATTTCCAATAGTTGTCTCTTATTCTATCAGCAATATGTAACAAACTCATGACAAAATGGTAGGTTTTATATTACAAGTTTGTAACAATACGTCTAAAGTTATAGAAAAAACGCGGTTTTTCTACGATTATGATGAAAAAAGTCTTAATTTGTCTGTAGAGATAGAATAGTAAAAAAGGTGTTCTGCTTTTATAAAAATGAAGAAGAAAGAAGCTATGCTATATTCAAATGACATGATAGAATAGACAAGTTAGAAATGAACGGATAAAAAGGGAGTTAGACATCTATGGAAAAACGCTCTATCTCTTCATATTTAAAAGCATGGGTGCGCGCACTTTCAATTGAGATTAATTATATGAAGAAACACGGCGGAGAAAAGTATACGGTAGGAAAAGGAGAGTACTTAGGGCAGCAGGAGGATGCGTATCTTTACCGGTTTGAACGCACAGCCGATTTATACCTTTTTGATGGAGCTCAGGTACGCCTTGTCCACCAGCATAAAGAAAGTAAAGGAGAAGTTATCGGAACAGAAGGGTTTGATTTGTACCTTAAAATAGATGCGTTTATTGGACAAGAAGTAGACGAACTCGATATATATAACGAACCATGGGAATTATTGCAGGCTCTCATTGATAGACTCACGGAAGCAAAAGATTACAGGCAAAAAATAGTGAGAATCAAACGTCTTATGAGAGGTGATAGTCCTGTTCGTCATAAGGAGTATACGTCTAAGAATGCTCTTCATGAAGTGTTGATGCGAGCGCGTTATAACCGTACTACGTATATTTGGGGGCCTCCTGGAACAGGAAAAACATACACGCTGTCCAAAATCGCGGCAAGCTATTACCGGAAATCAAAGCGGATCCTTTTATTATCTCACAGTAATGCAGCGGTGGACGGTTTGCTGCAAGAAACTGCGCGTCAGTTAAAAAAGAAAGAAGCTTGGAAAAAAGGAAAACTCATTCGATACGGAGCAACAAAAAGCAGCGGCTTAGAAAATATAAAAGTAGAAGAAGTCATTGGAGAAGATGATCCGGATTTAGCTCAGGAGATGCGTGATTTACAAGAAGAACGAGTTTACTTAAGCAGGTATCCCAATAGAGCTCACCAGCTTCAGCAAGTTAACAAAAAGCTAAACGCCCTTCGTAACAAGTGGATTGAAGCGGAGAAAAATGTTTTTGATCAAGCGTATATTGTAGGCACTACTTTATCAAAAGCGGCTATTGACCGATTACTTTATCAAAGTGAATTTGATATGGTTGTGGTAGATGAAATTAGCATGGCATATGCACCGCAAATTGCTTTTGCAGCTACGTTAGGAAAACGAATTGTCGTATGCGGCGATTTTAAACAGCTTCCCCCGGTATCTCAATCTTCTCATGCTGAAGTGAAGAAGTGGCTGCAGCGAGATTTATTTGAGCAGACGGGTCTTGTAGAGCAAGTAGAAAGCGGTGAGATACACCCGCATCTTTTTATGTTGACGAAGCAAAGAAGAATGCATAAAGATATCTCAGCTTTTACAAATCGCTATATTTACAGCAATCGAGTAGCAGATCATCCATCTGTCACAACAAGTCGAGAAGTGGTAGCAGGCAGCCGGCCGTTTGCTCATGAAGCAGCGTTTATGCTTAACATTGGTCATTTGCATTCTTCCGCTATGCGAGATGTCGCTTCCGGCTCACGTTACAATGTGATAACGGCTGTTTTGGCGGTAAGTTTGATGCTGCGGGCACGCAAAGCTTCTTCGGCTACTCTTGGCTATGTAACTCCTTATAAGTCTCAAGCTAAATTGATCAACGCATTTCTTCAAGATATTGAACCAGCTAGCGATATAATTGCAGCAACCGTACACAAATTTCAAGGCGCGGAACGAGATATCATGATTTTTGATACGGTCGATACAAAGCCGCAGTCAAAACCAGGGTTACTTTTAACAAATGAAAATAGCGATCGATTGGTAAATGTGGCGGTGACGCGTTCAAAAGGAAAATTTATTATGCTTTCAGACGAGTCGTTTGCCCAGCAGCATGTGCCAAAGGAGCGAGCGTTATGGAAGTTGGTCAACCACTTTAACGAAAATCAAAAAGTATATCAACCTCAGCAATTTTTAAAAGAAGTCATTCAGCATCCTAAATTGATTTGGTACCATCCATCGAACAGCAGTCAGTTAAAAAAAGACTTATATCAAGCTCGGCAGCAGATTTTATTGTGTATTCCTTATGCTTCCCTTGTTCCTCAAGAAATACGGGATGTGTTAAATTCGCTTAAAGGTGAAGTGACCGTTCTTACTCGTGAACCAACAAAAGTTCGAATTGACGGTGCTCATGTCATTTCATCTGCTGTTCCGATGTCACTGCTTATAATCGATGAATCCACTATATGGATTAATATGCCTTATGGCGGAAAGAATGAAGCATTTATGGCAGCTAGAATTGAATCAAAGCTAGGCGCTAAACAGCTTATTCGGTCAATTGACTTTACCGAAGATAAAACAAGAAATCAAGAAACGAAAATGTATATAGAAACAAATAAACCACAATATTCTTTGAGCAATTACCTTCGCAGCTGGGATCGCTGTGAATCTTGTCAGCATATGCGAGAAGTAGAGATAACAAAAAAAGGAAAAGTAAGGTTTATTTGCTATTATTGCGGGAAAACAAGTGGAGCAACACGTTTATTAGTGGAAAAATATTTAAACTACGTACATGCTGTATGTAAAGCATGCAAGCAGCCGATGAACGTAGAGTATGATGAAAATAAAGGCGTCTATGCATGTTGTCCATCTTGCAAAAAGGAAGTTTTGCCTAGAGATTTATTGTAACTTTAGGAAAAGGGCGTGATCTTATCGTTTACTCTCGTAATGTAGTGGCTTTAGCTGATTGTTTGCTAGAAGGAGACGTTCAAAAAAGCTGGCTGCTCATTGCTATGTATATAGAAGAAGGCCATTCTTCAACTGACGTATACACGTTTCTGACAGAAGCAATGTACGAGATAGGGAAAAGGTGGCAAGAAAATAAAATTTCAGTCGCGGACGAGCATTTGGCTACTGCAGCCTGTGACTATATGTTAACTCGCTTTCAGCTATCACAGCATCAATTGCCTCAGCGCCATCGAGCACTTCTTTTTTGCATTGAAGGAGAAGAGCATTACTTAGGCATTAAAATGATTGCAGGACTTATGAGAGAACAGGGATGGGAAGTTAAAAATTTAGGAGCAAATTTGCCGCTGCCGTTTGCTCTAAAAAGCATTGAAAGATGGGACCTTGATGTAGTGTGCTTGTCTGTCTCGCAAGTACACCTCTTGCCGGATTTACAAAAGTATATTGCTGAGATTGAAAGCATGTCGCAACACCCACTTGTATTGGTAGGCAGCAGGCTTCTCAACAAGCACGATTTGTCGGCTTCAGGATCTTCAAGAACCATATTCATTAATCATATTCAAACTTTTAAAGACGGGCTTCTAATCAACAATAAAGAAAGTTCGACGCAAGATAAAATGTTAGCAATGGGGGAAGAAATATGATCAGTTTGCGATTCAACACATTCCGGTTCCAATGTTTTTACTCAATAAAGACAACGAAATAATTGAATTTACACCAAGCGTCACGAAAAATTTCCCGCCTCTTCAGAACTTTTTAGATCTAGTTGATGAAGACAGCCAAGAAAAAGTAAAAAGAGCACTCCAGGGAAAGGAAGAAGTGCAAATCGAAGTAAATATGCGCACGTTTTCTAATCCGGTTGCTCTTTTTGATTTTCATTTTAAGCCTGAAGCCTATCATTCGCTGCACGCTGTTTTCTGTTATCCTATTCATGAGCATATGACAAGTGTTCAATCAACTCTTCAACAGTTTCGCTCTATACTTATGCAAGACTCATCACAAGTGAACCAAGATTTTTCAGTCAGGGAAACAGATGTAGAAACGGCGAAAAAAATGCAGCTAGTTGATCTTCAGCGTCATTTTCGAGAAATGAAAACAAATGTGCTAACCATTCAAGACCTCCTAAGTATTATCCGCTCCGACGTAATTGAAGCAGGAAAAGGAGAATATATTGAATTGGTCTCTACACATTTGTTTGACATCCAAGATGTAATTAATCAGGAGCTTGAATGTTTAAGGCAGAAGAACAAAGTACATTAAGAAAGCGGCAATCGGATTTCTACCGTTGTTCCTTTTCCTTCTTCACTATCATACGAAATGCTTCCTTTATGATTACTAATGATTTTGTGACTCACCATCAATCCTAATCCTGTTCCTTTTTCTTTTGTTGTATAGAAAGGCTCGCTAATTCGTGTTAATCGATCTTTCGGCATGCCTTTTCCTTCATCTATCACTTGGACGACTACTTGATTTGTATCTGGATCAAATTTAGATACCACCAGAATAGACCCGGGGTCATCCATCGCTTCAATAGAATTTTTCACCATGTTGATAAATACTTGTTTCATATCTTTTTCAATACAATGAACAACAGGTAATTTTTCTTCAAAATCTGTTGAAATAGTAATGTTTTTAAGAATGGCCTGTGTATGCAGCAGCGTACATACGTCTTGAAGAATTAAATTTATCTGTTTATTTTCATATTTTACGACTTTGGGTTTGGCTAGAATGAGCAGTTCGCTAATGATTAGTTCTAAGCGGTTAAACTCGGACATCATGACATCCATATATTCTTTTTTATACGTTTCTTCTTGCATCATAAGCTGTAAAAAGCCCTTTAATGATGTAAGAGGGTTTCGTATTTCATGGGCAATGCCAGCAGCCAGCTGTCCAAGTGCTGACAGCATCTCTGAATTTTTGAGCATCATTTCCGACTGTTTGCGCTGTGAAATGTCTTCGCTTAACCCAATGTAATGGATGATTTCATCCTGATCATTTTTAACAGGCATTAAGGCTAACTGTTCCCAAACGGTTTCTCCGTCTTCTTGAACGTAGGAAATTTCTCCGTTCCATTTTTCTCCTCTGTATACTTCATTCCAAATCTTGGGAAATCTTTTAACCCCCAGCTTTTTTGTATATAAGTCATAGAGATGTAACCCAAATACTTCCTGCGGCGCATGCTTTTGCTCCATGAATTTTTGATTAATGTACTTAATTTTACCTTGATGATCGGTAATAAAAATGCCCGTAGGACTGTGAGCGACTGCAAATGATGTAATAGCCAATTCTTCATTTGATCGTTTAATTTCTGTAATATTAATAAACGTAATAACTACACCGTTAATTAAATTCTCATTTGTACGATAAGGCATCATTTTCATGCTGTACCATTGGTTATCGTAGCTTTGAATTTCTTTTTGAAGGGTGTTATTTGTTCTTAAAACGTGCATTGCATCCTCGATTAGATGGTCATATCTAAAGTTATGCGAAATATGAAAGAAAGGTCTTCCAATATCTTGATGAAGAACGTTGATCACTGTTTTCGTTTTCGGCGTAAATAATTTAATATTCAGCTGCTCGTCTAAAAAGATGGTAGCAATAGTTGTACTGATTAATAAATTATCGATATCGTTGTTTAAGTCCGTTAATTCTTCAATCTTTCGCTCGTACTGATTGTTAACACTAATTAACTCTTCATTAACAGACTGCAGTTCTTCGTTAGAAGCAATCAGTTCTTCGTTTGTGGACTTTAGCTCCTCATTTGCTGTTTCTAGCTCTTCAATCGTCGTTTGCAAATGCTGCTGCGTGTAATGAAGCTCTTGCTCTAAATCTACTACAAGCTCACTAATAGAGCTTGTTTGATTAAGAAGCATGGGCTCTTCCTTATCAATAATGGCACCATCTGTCTGTTCATCAAACATAAGTAAGTAAAGAGAGTGATTTGTTGGAAGGGCAGATATCGTAATATTAAAACGGCGCTGCACGTTGTTTATGACAAACTCAATGTGCTGACAGCATACGCTCATACCTTGCTCTTTTACGCGTTTAATAGCTGCTCCAATGGCTAAAGAGACGTGAACTGGAACCATTTTGAAAATTGTATAATTAATTTTCCCTACAGGAACGTTAATAAGCTGAGTCGCTTCTTTTGAACAAAATATCACTTCGTTATATTCATTTAATACAAGACAAGGGCTCATAAAGTGATCAATCATTGACTGATACATCTCATCTAATTTAAGTGAAGGAAGAGGCTTATAAAGTTGACTTGGCAGCGGCACGCTAGAAAAATCACCTTCATGCAAGTTGGATTTCGAAAGATTAAAAGTTCCCGTAATTTGTCGGCTGGGCTGCCCGGAACGCTTAAATATTTTCCACTTACTGTTGATAGGGCGGAACAAATCAGACAAGTTTCCCGTTGTTTCACTAGGTCCTAAAAAAAGTACGCCTTCTTCTGTTAAAGAAAAATGAAAAAGAGACAGAATGCGCTGCTGCAGTTCAGCTTGGAAGTAAATCATCATATTTCGACAGCTAATTAAATCAACGTTTACAAAAGGCGAGTCTTTTCCTATATTATGCGGGGCAAAAACAATCATTTTGCGGATTGTTTTTTTAACTTGATAATTCCCGTGTTTTGTTTGCTCAAAATATTCATTAATCTGAGCTGCTGAGAAGGAATGAACTTCCGCTTCTTCATAAATACCTTGACTAGCTCTTTTGATTGCATGACGATCGATGTCCGTAGCAAAGATTCGGACATCGAAATAACGGTTGATTGTTGATAAATAGTCATGAAGCAAAATAGCTAATGTATATGCTTCTTGACCAGTAGAACAACCTGCTACCCAGATGCGGATTTCATCTAATTGAGGGATGACTTGTTCTTCAATAATAGAGAATGCTTCTTTATCTCTAAGAAATTGTGTCACTCCAATCAGCAAGTCTCGCTGCAGTTCGACGATTTCTTCGGCTTCTTTACATAAATAGTCCCGGTATTCTTCCATCGTTTGAGAGGGCGGATCGAGTAAAGCCATCCTCTTTTCAAGTCGTCTCAGCACCGTGTTTTTTTTATACATAGAGAAGTCGATGCCTGTTTTCTTCTTTATTAATGAATATATGTATTGCAGCGTTTCTTCATTATATGTAAATTCAGTTTGGCTGACATGCGTTTGCACAAGGTCAGGCATATCAGCAGGAGAAAGAATATAATCAGCAAGGTGTGCATCAATAGCGCTTAGGGGCATATCCCTGTACTTTGCTGTGCTTTCATCTTGTACAAGTACAGTTCCGCCATACTCTCGTATCGTTTTTGCTCCTCCTGTTCCATCATTTCCTTTTCCCGATAAAATAATGGCTGTGCACCGGTGTTTTTTTGCAGCAGCCAGAGAATGAAAAAAGGCGTCAATCGGGTACTTTACCTGATCATTTTCTTCATAAGGACGAAGGCGAAGAGTATGATCAACAACGGTCACGTAATGATGGGGAGGATTTAAATAAATTGTGTCTTCTTGTAAAGTCATCCCGTCTTGTGTCAGTTTGATATTCATTCCTGTTTTTTTTGCTAAAAGTTCTGGCATAAAACTTTTATACTTAGAGGAAAGGTGTTGCACAATAATAAACGCCATTCCATTTGGTGAAGGCATATTAGCGAAAAACTGCTCAATAGCTTCTAACCCTCCGGCAGAAGCGCCAATTCCCACAACGTGTAAATCCTGTTTCTCTATTCCTTCTGAAGACGATGGAACTGTAGAAAACGAGTTGTTCTTCATAATAGAACCTCCAATAATGTTTAGACACTTCCTAGACTGTATGTCGTTTTGTTTATTTTAATGTCGACAGCACAGCGTGGTTTACATCAAAAGTAAATTTTTTTAAAAAAACCAAGATGCTGGTACATAGGTTCATTTTAGCAAACCTATTATATTGTTCAAATAACGTTTTCAAAATTCCTCTATTTTTTGCAAAAAAAATTTTAAAGTCCAAACTATATAGTATGCCCCGATTTTCTTTATATAAACGTATTTTTATAAAAAAAATCGTTTTTTTTTGCAGAAAAAAATATTTAAAAAAAGTTTTGTTTACGCTTACATATGCATAAGGTTATACGCTCAAGGAGGAAAAAAACGGTTAAATTCAACTTGACACTCTTTTTCAGCATGTTACTATAGGAACCGTTGAAAGAAACGAGAACAAAAATACGAACAAATGACAGGGGAGATTTGATGGATCAAAAACAAAAAGTTGCTTTTTTAGGTGCTGGATCAATGGCAGAAGCGATGATTTCTGGTATGGTCAATGCAGAGAAATTACCTGCTGAAAATATTATCGTAACAAATCGAAGCAATGATGCGCGACTGCATGAACTTGAAAATAGATATGGTATCACAGCAGTAAAGCGCAGCGAGCTGAAAACAGATGACATTGACGTTTTTATTCTAGCGATGAAGCCAAAAGGCGCTGAAGAGGCATTAAACGAATTAAAGCCTCAAATCAACAAAGACCAGCTTGTCCTATCTGTTCTTGCAGGGATTTCGTCTTCTTACATGGAAGAGTTATTGCATGATGAACAGCAGGTCATTCGAGTGATGCCGAATACATCAAGTATGATTCAGCAATCAGCAACGGCTATATCTCCAGGTCAATATGCTGCAATGGATGCTGTGCTAACAGCAAAAGAGCTGCTTTCTGCAATCGGAAAGGTATACGTGATTGATGAGCCTCAAATGGACATTTTCACAGGAATTGCCGGAAGTGGACCCGCTTATTTTTATTTCCTTATGGAGCATATCGAAAAAGCAGCTAAAGAAGAAGGTCTCGATCCTGAGCTAGCACGTGAAATTGGCGCCCAAACCATTTACGGTGCAGCAAGAATGATGATGGAAAGAGATGAAACGCCGACGGAGCTTCGTGAAAATGTGACGTCTCCAAACGGTACAACAGCGGCTGGTTTAGACGCCTTAGCTAAACACGGCGGCGGAGAAGCAATGATGCAAGCAGTCAAAGGAGCATCAAAGCGTTCAAAAGAAATGAGTGCTCAACTACAAAAAGTGGCAAGTACTAATTAATTCGTCACTTATCTTCTTCGTGAATTCCTCACCACAAAAAAATAATCATAAACAAGAAAACATACAGAACACACTAGGAGTGATTTGATGAGTCCCGACAATAAGAAGCGGGTTGTAATTAAAATTGGAAGTAGTTCATTAACAAGTTCACACGGTGAAATCAGCAGACGGAAGCTCGAGCGCCTTGTGGATCAAGTCGTAGACTTAAAAGATAGCGGTCATGAAGTGCTATTAGTTTCATCAGGAGCTGTAGCTGCAGGGTACCGCAAGCTTGGCTGCTTAGAGCGACCTAGCTCTTTACCTGAAAAACAAGCAGCTGCCTCAATCGGTCAAGGACTGTTAATGGAGGCTTATTCAGAACTGTTTCTATCACATGGATACGTTGCTTCTCAAATCTTAATTACGAGAGATGATTTTTCAGACGAAAATCGTTACAACAATGCACGAAATACAATTAACGTGCTGTTAGAACGCGGCATTGTGCCAATTGTCAATGAAAACGACACGGTAACCATCAATCGATTAAAATTTGGCGATAATGATACACTTTCAGCTAAAGTTGCTGGACTAGTGGATTCCGACCTGCTTATTATTTTATCGGATATCGATGGCTTATACAGCGCGGACCCTCGCCAGGATCCAAATGCAAAATTAGTTCCTCACGTAGGGGAAATCACACAAGAAATCGAAGAATCTGCAGGAGATTCAGGAAGTTCAGTTGGAACAGGCGGTATGCGCTCGAAAATTGACGCGTTCAAAATCGCTATGGCGTCAGGAATCCCAGCATTTTTAGGAAGAGCTGGCGTGCCAAACATTTTAACACAAGCGGTTGATGGAGATGCAACAGGAACGTATTTTGAATCTGAAGATAATTCTGCGAACCTTAATCAGAAAAAGCAGTGGATTGCGTTTAACTCTGGTCCTGAAGGGGAAATAGTAGTCGAAGACGCCGCGAAACGTGCAATTATTGAAGATAAAGAGCCTTTACTTCGCGAGCACGTTAAATATATTAAAGGCCACTTTAGTGAACGAGCAGTTGTACGTATTCTAGATAAAGACGAAAATGAGCTGGCTCTTGGCGTGACAAATTATTCATCTGATGAACTTGCACTGAATGAGCCAATTGATCAACCGATTGTAGACAGCGAAGGTCTAGTGTGTCACTTAGAAATTCCAGTACCGGTCGGTTTGTAAGCAAACATGCTGTAAAGAAAAGGAGCCCTTCCTTTTCTTTGCATGATTGCATTTACCTCTTATGCCTCACACTTTAAAATCAAACAAAACTAAAACGAATCCAGGAGTGATTTGGTGTTACAAACAAATGAAAAGTATTCAGTAGAAGAACAAGCTATTTCAGCAAAAAAAGCAGCTAAGCAATTAAGTTTACTAACAACAGAACAAAAAAACGATGCGCTGTTAACGATTGCCTCTACACTTGAAAACAACACGGAGTATATTTTAAAAGCAAATGAAGTAGACTTAAAAAACGGGAAAGAAAAAGGGTTTTACGAAGCGCTGATGGACCGCCTTGCTCTTTCAGCGGAACGTGTAAAAGAATTTGCCAACGGCCTTCGTGAAGTTGCTGAGCTAGACGATCCAACAGGAGATATCTTATCAAGCTGGACATTGGATAACGGTCTAGATGTAAAGCAAGTACGCGTGCCTCTTGGCGTTATCGGAATGATTTATGAAGCACGTCCAAACGTAACGGTAGATGCAACAGGGCTAGCATTGAAATCTGGAAATGCCATTGTGTTAAAAGGTGGCTCTTCAGCTATTTCATCTAACCAAGCTATCGTGGACATTATCCATAAGGCTCTTGATGAAACGCCGGTTCCTAAAGAAGCGGTACAGTTTATTTCAAGTACGGATCGTTCGGCTACGCAAGAATTATTTACCATGAAAGAGCATATTGACGTGCTAATTCCGCGCGGAGGAGCTTCACTGATTCAAGCAGTCGTCAATAACGCAACGGTACCCGTGTTGGAAACGGGAGTTGGAAACTGCCATATTTATATCGATGAACAAGCTGATGTTAAAAAGGCCATTCCAATTTTAATTAACGCAAAAACAGATCGACCTGCGGTGTGTAACTCAGCGGAAACGGTTCTTGTGCACAAGAGCTGGCTCGATTCTCATAAAGATGAATTAATTCAAGCATTCAACGATCATAATATTGAAGTGTACGGTGACGAAGCAGCAGTGGCTGAAATTCCTGGAGCAAAGCCAGCGGCTGAAAAAGACTGGGCTGAAGAGTATTTGCGTTTAGCTATCGCGATGAAGGTAGTAGAAAGTGTGGACGAAGCGATTGACCACATCGAAACATACGGTACAAAACACTCTGAAGCCATTATTTCGGAAGATGAACAAGCCGTATCACGCTTTATGTCTTTAGTGGATGCAGCCGCATTGTATCATAATGCTTCTACGCGTTTCACTGACGGAGGAGCTTTAGGATTTGGCGCCGAAATTGGTATTTCAACTCAAAAGCTCCATGCACGCGGTCCAATGGGACTTCCTGCGCTTACGACAATTAAATATATTATGAGTGGAAACGGACAAACTCGATAAAAATGGAAAAGCGAGCAGAATTATTTGCTCGCTTTTTTTCTTTTTATGCAAAGAAAAATAAGTAAATGGAAGCTGATTTGTAAAAAAATATAAACTCTGTTATAATAGTAAAATATATAATTTTTGTGATCTTCATTTTTGTTCTTTTCAGACTATCCCGTTGTTTTAAGAATAGCAACTGCTATCTGCTTTGTTATGACTTCACTTATATTTTAGTCTTTCAAGACGCCGTATGTATTCCTCAAAGATTGATTTACGGATGTATAGTATCACTTTATCTTGCACCATTTACCACATTTACACGCTAAGTTAATCTTCATTTATTATCCACTTAAAAAGTACTGTTTAAAGGAGACGATGTGTATGTATAATCGTAAAAATTTAGAGCCGGCTGTTATTGAAGAAACAAAAGTTTGGGAATGTACATCAGATACGTGTAATTGTTGGGTTCGAGATAATTTCAAAAGCGGAGATCAGCCAATTTGTCCAATTTGTAAAAGCGAAATGAAGCAAGCTGTAAAAGAGCTGCAGGTTATTCACAATCCTAGAGTCATTGATTAATAACTTCTAGGAAGACGTGTTTGGAAAGGGGTTTGTGGATGTTTCTAGGAATTGATCATGTTCAGCTTCTTGGTCCAGAAGGATGCGAGCAAGAAGCAAGAAATTTTTATGAAAATCTTTTAGGAATGAAAACTGTGCCTAAGCCGGAAAATCTAAGGCACAGAGGCGGCATATGGTTTCAATGTGGAACTCAAGAAGTGCATATTAGTATTCAAGATGACTACATACCTGCTGAAAAAGCGCATCCTGCTTTTGTTGTAGAAGATATCAATACGCTTAAACGTAAGCTGACACATTCAGGATGCACTCTTTCTGAAGAAGAGCCTATTGCAGGGAGAGAGCGTTTTTTTGTCCACGACCCGTTCGGAAATCGATTAGAATTTTTACAATATGACAAATAAAAGACCTCCAAGCGGAGGTCTTTTATTTTAGAGCTTTATCTAAATACGTATACACAGTTTCTTTGCTGATTAATACTTCGTTTTCTCTATCTTTATCTTTTTGCCACTTTTCTCGTGCTTTTGCTAATACTTCTTCGGTTTCCTCCTTAGGAATGACAATGACTCCACCGTCGTCACCTGCAATAAAATCACCAGGATGGATTTTTACGCCTCCGCAGGAAATGGTTCCATTTACTATCCCTTTTTCTTTTTTGCTGCTTGCTGCGATCGTAGAGCCCTTACAAAATACGGGGAAATTGAGCTTTTCAATGTCTTCCTGATCTCGTATAACACCATCTAGTACAATACCGCTTATTCCAACAAGCTTCGCCATGGCTACTACGAAATCTCCTGCTAAGGCACGGTTACAGTAGCTTTTTCCATCAATGACGAGCACGCTTCCGGGCTCCGCTAGTCGAATCGCTTCAAGCACTGAGTAATTATTGCCAGCAGGCGTATCTACAGTAAGAGCCGGTCCAAATAGTTTGTAATGACGCTGCAATGGCTTAATAGAAAAGTCTAAGTGGTTTGCACCTTCCATTGCATCTGATAAATTTGCTGTTGATAATGGGAGCTGTTCATTCAACATCGTATCTCTCCTTTTTAACTTTAGTCTATCTATACATATTCATATAAGAGAAAACTCTTATTTATGAAAGGCAAGTAGATAACGTGAAGCATTGACCATCAATTAACTGCAAACGTACAGCATTAGAAGCTTTCAGAGCCAATTTTTAATGCATTGTACTATATGTTTGAGGCGCTGTTTCCTGTATGGTATTCGTCCTATAAGCACCTATATCCTTTAATTAGTAATAAAGGCAAAGGTAGCCTATAAAGACATTATTAAAGAAGTGGAAAAACCAAAGAACTCTACAACAGTTACTTTAGATAATATTTTTAGGAAAGTGTAAAATAAGCTGTATTTAATGAAGATGAAGGACCTTTGTTAGTTTTATGAATGTCTTTGATTTATATCTAAATGATGTTATATAAGCACGAAATACGTGCAAAAGTTTGATCCTGTGAACATTTGATGGAGCTTGATGCATTTTTATATAAAAAAGTGAAACCTTTTGGTATGATAAAACGTAGGAACATATATGGAAATCATATATGAAAAAACATATGTGACGTTAGTCATTTAGTGGAGGGAAAGCAATGGTAAAAAAATTATTGGCCGCATTTATCGCATTAGCGGTTGTGTTTTCACCAGTTGGTGGATCACTTATTCATGACGGTTCAAACGTAGCAAGCGCAAAAGGGTATAAATCAGGAAAGCGCTCTTTTGACAGCGGAAGCAATAACCAATCAAGCTTATTTAAAAACAATAACAGTAATTCGGTTAAGCAAAACAATACGTCTAAAAACTCATCATCTAAAAGTACAGCGGCTAGCTCAAAGCGCGGCGGCTTAATGAAAGGTCTTTTAATGGGAGGAATTGCGGGCTTATTATTCGGAAGCTTACTATCTAGCTTAGGACCATTAGGCCCAATTTTAGGCTTTATGGTAAACATGCTTGTGATTGTAGCTTTAATCCTTCTTGTAGTAAAGTTATTCCAAAGCGTACGTAGCAACAAGCGTAAAAATGAGGAAGTGAAATCTTGGAGACAATAAAAATTTCTGAACAAGATATTATCAATGCGATGTGCCTATATATCGCAGAAAAAAAACAAGTTCAGCCTCAAGAAGTAGAGATTGAGCTAATGTATGATGATGACTACGGTTTTTCAGCAGAGTCATACGTGCATGATCGTAAGCAGGTTCATATTACTTTGAACATTATTGAAGCGCTGCGCTTTTGGCTGGATACGGAAATGAACGTAGACCCATACGCAGCAGGACTAGAACTGGAATTAGACGATGAAGAAGGCATTATCGCTTTTGCAAAATTAAGTCGATAAAGAAATCTTCAATGCAAAACCCGCTCAAGTGAGCGGGGTTTTTTATTATGATTTTAACTGTTCATTGGAACTGGACTTATCGCGTTTTTTAGTGAAAAACCACCAGTTGGCATCTCCGAGCAATTTCATAAGAGAAGGGACAAGAAGCATTCTGACAATCGTTGCATCGATAAATATAGCTAAAGCAATTCCTACACCCATTTGTTTAACAGGCGTTACATCTGTAAAAGCAAAGGCTCCTGTAATCACAATCATAATTAAAGCAGCGCTCGTAATAATTTTGCTAGTGGAAGCTAAGCCTTCTACCGTTGCCACATTATTATCGTGGGTTTGATGATACACTTCGTGGATGCGCGAAATCAAAAAGACTTCGTAGTCCATGCTGAGCCCAAATACAAGGCCGAAAACAAAGACCGGCAGCACTAAAGCAATATTAGATTGGGTAAGACCTAAATGGCCATTTTGAAACAGCCATACAAGTAAACCAAACGTAGCTGTTAAGCTTAAAATATTCATAATGATAGCCTTTAAAGGAATGAGGACAGAACGAAAAGCAATCATTAAAATGACATACGTTGAAAATAAAACAAGAGCCAAACCATATGGAGCTTTTTCATAAATTTCATCGAATATTTCTTGTTCAAATTTTGGATAGCCGCCAATATGAACGGTGAAAGGTGAACGTTTGTCTTTCCATTTTCGAACAAAATCTTTTGCTTCATCTGAATTTTGGTCTGTATCTAGCGTAGCTTTTATAAGCATATAATGTCCGTTAATGAACGAATCTACAGCTGGCTTTGTCTGCGCACTTATCTGTGGGTTTTCCAGCATAGCTTGAAGCTGATCACTCGATTTTACATTTAAAGCGGTAGAAATAGAATCGACTTGCTTAACTAACGAATCTTCTTTTAATTGTTTTATAAAAGTAAAGGCATTTGTTAAAGGCTTTTCATTCAGCATATCTTGCTTAGCTTCTAGCACAAAATAAACGTCTGCCGTGTTTTTATTTATAAACGTATCGTTATACGTGTCAAAAGCTTGACGAGACTCGTATTTTGTTGGCAGCGCTTCTGAAGACGGTATTTCTAGATGCATGTCTCGAACGGGAATAAGTGCTACTAACAGAATGATAAGAGAAACAATAGTCATAGTTACAGGCTTTTTCATAACAAATGTAGCGAATGAACGCCACCTAGACTGACCGCCTTGTTCACTGACTTTTAAGATGCGTAAACGATTAATGCGTGTACCTAATATAGCCAGTATGGAAGGAAGCAGCGTAAGAGCTGAAAACACAGCAATAAAAACAACAGCCATTCCTCCAAGAGCGACGTTTTGAAAAATATCCACTTGAATAAACAGCATTCCCGCTAATCCAATAAATACGCATAATCCTGAGAAGATGACCGAGCGTCCTGCTGTTTGAATGGTAATTTTGATTGCTTGTTCTACTGATTTTGTTTGGATTTCTTCTTTAAAGCGATTAATAAATAAAAGGGCAAAGTCAATACTAAGAGCTAATCCAATCATTGGAACCACGTTTAAAATGAAGATGGACAGCTCTGTGTAGGGATGAAAGAAATAGACAACACCCATGGTGGTAACGACGGTTACAATTCCTATCATCAGAGGGATTGCAGCGGCTACCACGCCGCCAAAAGCTAGAAGAAGCACAACTAAAGCAACAGGAATGCCAATAGCTTCTGCTTTTGCTAAATCTGCTTGGCTTGCTGTATTCATATCTTTTTCAATAATAGGACCACCAGTTAATTTTACACTAACTTCTTTTTCTTCGGCTGAAAGAGTTCTGATCTTTTCCACTCGTTTATCCATCGTTCCATCATCGTGATTAAAGTGGATAATTCCATACGCTGTGCTTCCTTTTATCATCTTGTTAGAAGCCGTTGGTATGTCAACTTTCGACGCGTCTGATTTGTCCTTTGCTTTTTGCATATACTGAGCGATCGTTTGCTGGAATTTCGAGTCAGAAACTCCGTCTTTTTTTTCAAACAAAACGATGATCTGAGCTTCGCTAACATCAAATTTATTAACTAAAAGCTGCTCGGTATCTTTATACATTCCTTTCATTTCAAATCCGTTTCCTCCCAGCACAGAAGGAAGCTTAGCCGCATAAAAGCCAAATCCGACAATTAGGATGATCCACAGTATTAATAAAATTTTTCTGCCCGCATATAATGCGTTCGCTACTTTATTCATATTAACCTCCAATTTTTTGTACAGTTACTAGACTATTTTATACTAACAGTTATTGTAATTAGAAGAAGTATTGTGTTTTTTTGTTTTTCTTGCCTGAAAAAGCTTTTTAGATAGATGCGCAGGGGTGTTTCCTCAGTAAAATCGTGTTTATGTTTCAGGAGATTTAGGGAACACTGTACATAAATGCACGAAGGGGGATTTAAAAAGATGCAAATGAAACAGCCAGCTAAAATGACGAATAGTTATGGGTGTAAAAATGAATATGATACATTAAAACGTGTGATTGTTTGCCCGCCTACATATATGAAAATTGAAGAAATTATTAATGAAACACAAAAGCATTATGCGGACGAAAATATTGATGAGAGCTTGGCTTCAAAGCAGCACCGTCAATTTGTCGAATGCCTTCAAAAAGAAGGAGTGGAGGTCATCGGGCTATCTGCTCAAGAGCCATTTCCAGAACAAGTATTTACGCGGGATATTGGCTATACGCTCGGAGACACCGTTATTGTCACGAAAATGGGCAGCGAAATTCGAAGTGGAGAAGAACAAGTGCTAGCAGAGTGGCTGCAGCAGCAAGGTATTCCTTTCCATCAGGTACCGGACCATCCCATTGAAGGTGGAGATGTGCTGATTGATGGACAAGCTATTTTTATTGCGCTCAGCGACCGTACAAGTAAAGAAGGCGTGGAGCATATCCAAGAGCTGCTTCCGGCGTATGAGGTTGTTCCGATTCCTATTGATCGGTCTTATCTTCATCTTGATTGTGTGTTAAATATTTTATCACCTACAGAAGCGCTTGTATTTTCACCAGCTTTACATGAGAAAGAATTAAATTTACTTCGTATGAAATATGACTTAATTGAAGTAACAAAAGAAGAGCAGTTTACGATGGGAACCAATGTATTATCAATCGGTAATCAACGGGTGATCAGCCTGCCAATGAATACAGAAGTGAATGAAGAGTTAAGGAAACGAGGCTATAAAGTAATTGAAGTTGATATATCTGAAATTATTAAGTCCGGCGGTTCTTTCCGCTGCTGCACAATGCCTCTTGAACGAGTGTAGAAAAGCTTAAAAAGAAAAAAGATCTCGGCGATAGCCAGGGATCTTTTTTTTGAAGGATGTTGTATAAAATTTCAAGTGAAAGGAACATTAACCTATATAAGCTGTTGAAGGAAAGGAGTGATAAACATGGCAAATCGTAATCCTATTTTAGTTCAAGGTGCTGAACAGCTTCTTGATCAGTTAAAAACGGAAATCGCGGGAAGACTTAACGTTCAGCTTGGAGCTGAGCAAACGGCTCGTGCAAATGGTTCCGTTGGTGGAGAAATGACGAAGCATCTTGTTGCAATGGCGCAACAGCAATTAAGTGGTGCACAAGGACACATTCGCTAGTCTGCTCTACATAAATACTCTGATGAAAAGTTCTGGCTCTTTTGAGCTGGAACTTTTTTTTTGTAGGAAACATCATTCTACTTTCTCTTGGTCGTTTGATTTGAGATTTCGCTTGAAATTCTCCACTTTCAAGGTTGAAAGGTGCATAAAATGGGAAAAGAACAAAAAAAAGAGAAAGTAGAGGTTTATCATGAAAAAGCTATTATCATTTGGAAAAAGTCTTGGTAAAGAAATTCAAGAAGACCAAGCAACGGGACTAGCGGCTGAGCAAGCCTATTATTATATGCTATCATTATTCCCTATGCTTATTTTACTGATATCCATCGTTCCGTATCTATCTATTAAACCGGAAGAGGCAATCGATGTCCTTCAAAGCGTTATGCCGGGAGAAACAGCTGCAATCTTTAAAGATAACGTAGCTCAATTTGTAAGCCAACCAAACGGCGGGTTACTGACTGTAGGGATTTTAGGAACCATTTGGTCTGCTTCAAACGGTATGAACGCCTTTATCCGTGCAATGAACCAAGCCTACGACGTGAAAGAACAGCGCTCGTTTATTAAAGTAAGAGGCTTGTCCATTCTTTTAACAATTGGATTAATTGTAACAATTGTTGTATCGCTTCTTTTACCAGTGTTCGGAGGGGTTTTGTTAAATTGGATAAGCGAATGGTTTTCTCTTCCTTCAGGTACAACAGTGGTTTTAAATATTCTGCGCTGGATTATCGGTGTCGGCATTATGGTACTTGTTTTATCCGTATTATACAGATTAGCTCCAAACAAAACGTTTCCTTTTGCTCATGTATGGCCCGGAGCGCTCGCTGCTACGCTGTTATGGCAGCTGACATCGTTAGGGTTCTCATTTTACGTAAGCAACTTTGGCAATTATTCTGCTACTTATGGAAGCTTAGGAGGCGTGATTGTTCTGATGCTTTGGCTATTTTTAACGGGGTTAATTCTCGTTATTGGAGGAGAGATTAACGCTATTTACCACCGAAACAAAACGGCTGCGCCTCCTAAAGATACGTCTCAGGCGATGTAATAAAAAAGGAAACCTTTATAGAGGTTTCCTTTTTTAACGTTTAAAGCTATTAACAAGCTGTTTAAATGAGTTGGCTGTATATTTGACCGAATCTTTTTTGTACTGTACATCCGTTTTAATCGCTGCTTGTGTTACTTTTAAATGATTTGTTTTTTCTTTGATATGATCAGTTTCGTTTTGAAGATGTTGAGAAGTGGCATTTACAGAGTTCACAGTTGGTTTGATTTTTTTATTAAATGATACGCCTGCGTAAATAAGATACGCAAGTGATGCCAAAACAACAGCTAAGCTTATATAAACAATAATCATCGGTGTGCCTCCTTTGTACGTATTTATATTTATATAGGTGAGAATAAAATATATACGAATATCATCCTCTTTATTTAATTGTTATACCCATTTTTAATTAAAACAAACAAAAGTCTGCTGAGAAGACAATATATTGGATTTTTTCTGAAATTTCATTCATCATTACATATAGAGTTACCTTGAAAGGAGAGAGAAGAAGAATGCCGTTAGATCCGCATATTCAAATATTTCTAAATCAATATAATGAAATGCCCCGTCCTTCTTTAGAGGACGTTACACCCCCGCAGCTGAGAGAAATGGAAAAGATGTCTTTAACTCCTTCCAAAGAAGCAGTTAAAAAAGTATATAATAAAGAAATTGAATTAAATGAACGTACGCTCACTATACGAGTGTATGAACCTGAAGGAACAGGGCCATTTCCCGCTCTTGTTTACTACCACGGAGGAGGCTGGGTATTAGGAAGCCTGGATACTCATGACTCTATATGCAGGTCGTATGCAAATGAAGCAAACTGTATTGTGGTCTCTGTTGATTATCGTCTTGCTCCCGAAGATAAATTTCCCGCTGCAGTAAACGATGCCTATGACGCCCTGGATTGGATTTCAGCTCATGCGTCTCAATTAAATATCAATTCAAATAAAATTGCCGTCGGTGGCGACAGTGCCGGTGGCAACCTTGCTGCGGTTGTGAGCATTTTAGCAAAAGAAAGGCAGGGTCCGTCTATTGTTCATCAGCTGCTTATTTATCCATCTGTAGGATTTAAAAATCAGCACCCTGCCTCTATGAAAGAAAATGGGGAAGGATATTTTCTTTCAAAAGATCTTATGGATTGGTTTCGTCTTCACTACTTAAACAATAAAGAAGAAGAACAGCATCCCTATAACGCTCCGGTATTACTAGAAGATTTATCGAGTCTACCGAGCGCTACCATTATTACAGCACAGTATGATCCTCTAAGAGATAGCGGAAAAGACTACGCGGACGCATTAAAAAATCACGGTGTTCCCGTCACCTATGAAAATTATGAAACGATGATTCACGGATTTTTAGGGTTTCATGAATTTGTCCCACTCGCTCAGCAGGCGATCAATAAAAGCGCAGCTCAACTGCGTCAAGTATTTGATTCTATTTAAGGATATATAGTGTCATAAATCATACAAACTTGAGAAAAACAGCACATTGATGTGCTGTTTTTCTTTATTGATAGGGAGAAAAGATTGACAAGAGTTTCAAAAAATAGCCCATTATCTCTTTTAAAGTCATTTTGTTTGGAGTATAGTAGAAAAGTAGGATAAAAACATTTATTGACATTAAGTAAGGTGATTTTTCGAATGATAAAAAACAAGTAGGTCAGCTGGTTCAAGATCTGCGAAATCCTTACTAAACGTTGATATAATAAGGTTTTTAGAGGGTAGGTAAATAGTCATGAAGGCTAAAAATTGTCTATAATAAAAAAACTACCTGAACTGTTAAGGCAACTTCCATATTCAAAGGGGGTTGCCTTTTTTGTGTGCAAAGCGAATAAGAAAGGGAGCAAAAGTAACTCAAATAAATCTTAAACAAGCTAAAGAGAAAATTATTAAGATTAAAACTTTAGAAGGCATGGCTCAATCTACTTTAAATCAATACAATTTCATTTTTAACGATTTAATTACATTCTTCGAAACCAGCAAACAGGTTTCTGATATTACCTTGGATGATGCGAGAGATTTTATTAATTGGTTGCTTCATGAAAAGTCTGATACAAGTAGCCGCTTTAAGCAGGTTGCTCGAAAAGGAGTAAAGGCATCTAGCGTTAATAACTACCTTCAAAAGACACGTGCTGCTTTTAATATCTTAAAACGTGAGGGAGTTTTATCAGAGAATGTCTTTAATGAAATTAGAAATGTAAAGTTCCAAAAACATAAGGTTGAAACATTGACGGTAGATGAAATAAAGCGAATTTTTAATGCCTTTAATAAGAGTTATTACGCTCAATATAACTGGAATGATGCTCTATGCTATCGATTGATTAAAGAACAATTCATATTAAATGGTGGTGTATTTAACCCAGAAATAATAAAGGGCAAATATGAGGGGGCTTATGCATATATTTATAACCAACATGGAAGTTTTGAAGAGTTTTTAAATACCTTTGATTTGCAAGATTACGTTGAGATTAATAACACTATATATTCAGATGAACTTGTTTTAGAAAAAATAAATGAAATGCTAAAAGAAAAGGGGCAAGTGCTTATTTCGGCCGACTTTGTTACTTATAAATTAACTAGAATGAGAGATTGGATTATTAAAACACATGGTGGGCTTAAAGAATTTTTTGTGAAATATAATATGGAGGATAAATTTGCTAATATGAAGCATTTAGGCAAGGAATTGTGGTCTTATGGGCTGCAGTTTGAAGAATTAGCAAAAGAAGCTATTGAGCTTTTATTCAATGAGGTTTCTTATAATAAATGGATAGACAATGTTAGACCCGACTTTATTATAAATGAAGATATTTGGATTGATGCTAAATTATCCCCATTTGCTTATTTCACAGACGATACAGTAAAAAAGTATACAGCTAGAAAAGAATGTAGAGAACTTTGGCTATTATATTTAAGAGGTCATAAATTCAACCATGGAAATGAAGACATAAAATTAATTTCTATTGAAGAGTGGTATAATTCTTTAATAAAATTAGGAAGAGCAGATTTAGTTGAGAAGTTTGATGACCTTAGGGACACAGTCTACGAAAAAGAAAAAACTGAAGGGAAAAGAATTAATAAATAATTACAATTATTTATTAATAGTCAAGTTAATATTAAAATAGATGCTCTGCTATCAAAAATAGAGGTAGGTAGGAAAGAAGAAGCTTGAATTAATCCAAAAAGGTAAAGAACTAAATAGTACTATTCAATTCGGTGATTTAGAACGAAGATATAGCGATTTGTACTCTTACGAAATTATTTTGCGAAAAAAAGAGCATCCTTTCGAAGGTGCTTTTATATCTTAATAAGTTCAACTTAAGTTAGTCTTTCAAGGTTAATTTAGGTTGAACTTATTTATTGTGATGAAATGACGACAAATTATTTATTTAAATAACTTAAATAAAAAAGAACAGTAAGTGTTGTGTCACTTGCTGCTCAATATTACCGAAACAATTGACCACCAGGTGAAAATGATGATGTGATGAAGGCGTTAAAAGTGTGGGGTATATAAATATTTAGCAATTATGATATTGTTATTCTTTAATCCAATACGTTATCTAATAAATATAAGTAATAAATTTTTGGGAATTTCATTATTTTTTTGGGGGAATAGGTATATGTCTATGCCTTATTACTGTTTCTACATAGTCTAGACTGTAACCTATTTGAAGGAGAGATAATATGGATAGCACAAGACAAAGTTTTGATAGACATGGAGGCATGGGTGGATCACCTGGCATGGGCGGATCACCTGGTATGGGTGGATTCCCTGGTATAGGCGGATCACCTGGTATGGGTGGATTCCCTGGTATGGGCGGATCACCTGGTATGGGCGGATTCCCTGGTATGGGCGGATCACCTGGTATGGGTGGATTCCCTGGTATGGGCGGATCACCTGGTATGGGTGGATTCCCTGGTATGGGCGGATCACCTGGTATGGGTGGATTCCCTGGTATGGGCGGATCACCTGGTATGGGTGGATTCCCTGGTATGGGCGGATCACCTGGTATGGGTGGATTCCCTGGTATGGGCGGATTCCCTGGTATGGGTGGATTCCCTGGTATGGGTGGATTCCCTGGTATGGGTGGATTCCCTGGTATGGGTGGATTCCCTGGTATGGGTGGATCACCTGGTATGGGTGGATTCCCTGGTATGGGCGGATCACCTGGTATGGGCGGATTCCCTGGTATGGGTGGATTCCCTGGTATGGGTGGATTCCCTGGTATGGGTGGATTCCCTGGTATGGGCTAAAAGCTATAGTTGTTCCACAATAACTAAAAATATAAGCGAACTCCCTTATTGTATCAAAGAGCTCGCTTGTATCATGGGGATAACATTGTTGCTTTTATGAGCACTAACTACTTAAAATAGCCCATATAAGTATACATTTTAAAACGGTTTATCTCTGTCTAAAACTTATGACTTTCTGAACGATATAAATTAAAGGATTCTGATATATTCGTCAGTATATTTATTATTTTAGCTAATAAAAAATAAGCACCTATTAGGTGCTTATTGAATATGAATTATAGTTTGTTTAGCAAGTTGTTGGCTAGGCATTAGTTCTAGGGCATATGCTACATCTTTTAATTCTGGGCTATTAGGTAAATCGTAAGAACCTATAGACTCAAAATATTGAATTTGTTCATCTGTCAAAAGATTAAGTGGAATGCACACATCCACAACGGCTCTAATAATAGTTATACCTAGCTTCTTTGCTAAATATGGTCTATGATTACCTCCATTGCTAACGCAGAAATCACCGTTTGGAAATAATGTTAGATTAATATCCATATGAGAGGAACTAGTTGTTACATATCCGTGATTCTCAATCGATTTAAGAAGACGATTTAACTTTTCTACAGACAAAACATTATCATGAGTCAAGCCTTTTATTCTTGAAACTGGCACCAACATTGAGCCAGCATGATGAATTAAGTAGTTTCTACCATAAATTTCTGTATAGTCATCATAAAATCTCCAGCCTGTGTATTCAATTTTCATAAGAACCTACTTCACGCTTGCCGATGCCTTTTTGATAATTTTTCATACGTGAAGAAGCAGACGATAATTTTGACACAATGTAACCTTGTGGGTCAGCACGCAAGTTATTATTCACAAGGTTCTCAATTTTATCATTTGCGAACATGTTAGCAACTCTTGCTAAATGATCAATTGTATCCATAAGTTCTGGATAGTCATGATAATTAGAAATAGCAGTAGAGTGAATTTCTTGTAAATCATCACGAATCTTTTTTAAGGTTTCAATATCAAATTTGCTCATCAGTATCATCTCCCGTTGTCTTAAATACAATAAATGATATTAAGTTCATTGTGAAATTAGAACATAGTATCTACTTTTAATAATGTCTAGAAAGGTTGGTTGTATAATAATCGATGAATTTTATCAGAAAATATTAGATGGAGAACTCAGTGATGAAGAAATATTACGTATTAGTGAAGGAGATGATGAACCTTTAGCTAGTAATTAACGAGTAATGTTGGTTGAGTATTTAATGAGTTTACAAGGTTTAACCAAGAATGAAGCTTATCAAGTTACTTTTGAATATATCAATTATTAGTTTACATTCTATCAAAAGTGTATGTAAATTAAATGTTGTAATAAAAAGCATCCTTATACGTAGAGATGCTTTTCAAAGTGTATTTGTATTTCCACTTCCTAAAGTAGGCGTCTGAGTAGGTGTTGAACTAGGTGACTGTTGAGAAGAAGTGTTTTGAGAGCCTGTTACTGAACTTGAATTAGGACTTGCATTTGATCCCAAACCTGTTTGTGAATTGGATTCTGTACTTGTAACGGGACACACTTGATTTACATTTCCAAAAATAAAAGTTCCTCCAGAAATGTTACCAATCGTAAGTGAATTGATTTTAGCTACCACACGTTCTCATCCTTTCATTGATGAAGAAATAGAATATATACTAACATATGTTTAGCTTGTCAATTATGTATAGACGGGCTAGAGAAATAGGCGAGGTTATTATTGTTATAACTTCATAAATTGAATTCAGATTTACCTATGTCGGAAAGAATCTTGAAAATTGATTAATATTTAAAAAATTGAGAATAACTAGCCTTTTGTAGAATAAAATAGTCTACACAAAAGGTGGGAATATTAATGGGGAAAAGTAAAAACTGGATGGATGCTTATGTTTCTAAAGTTTCAGGAAAACATTTCGAATTGTTATCGGTTCAAAGTGTCATTGATTCTTTTATTGACATGTTAAATGTAAAATTAAATGAAAACCAACAACCAGAAGTTGAATTTATTAAAGAGGAAAATAAAATTTCATTTCCAGATTGTTCAGTTTTTTTAAAAGTTCAAGGCTCTATATTGAGTTTGAGTAAAGTTTTAAAATCTAACAATCAAGTTGCTGGTGGAATTAAAATTTTCGATACAGGTTTAACTTATCAACTAAAAACTGGTTCAAAGTTGATTGAAGAGGTTGAAACTATACCTGAAGCATTAGATAGGGCACTAAGTTATTTACTTGTAGAGCTGAGGTGAAAGTTAATATTTTTATAAGTTTAAGTCACTCATTTAGAGTGGCTTTTTATTTTGTAGAAGTTAATATGCTGAAACATAAAATCATTATTAAGAATGGAGCTAATATTAATGAATCAAGTACTCTTCGAACAGTTGTTAGAGGGAAATATTGAATATGAAGACGTTCCAGAAGATACGGACATAGAGTTAACTGATGAGCAAAGGCATGAAATGAGATTATGGTTAGTTGGAGTTTATGGTTTTTCGTATGGAGCAGCTAAAAGTTATATTGATTAATGACAGCTAAAAATATTCTTTTAGTAATATATAGAGAAGGATTATTACACTTTTTGTAGAAATTATTAGGTAGAAAGCCGGTGGTTAGAGAATGAAAATTCAATTTGATTTTAAAGTACTAAATGTTGTAGAGGAAAATGGCGTAAAGTCCTACATTGTGCAATGCTCAAGTGAGAATTTCCGACGTGTTATTAAAGCTCAATATGACGGAAGTGTATATATACCAGATTACCATCAACAATTATGGGACATACAATCTCATGAAAGAACAGTTCTTGATATTGGACTAGCAAGCTTTATAATAAAAAATGAGAACCGCACAGTATAGGTAAATTCACATTCGAGCATAATATTAATGGTCAGTACTTCTTTTGCTGACGAATCGTTTTCTCCTTTAACATGTTAAGTGTATAAAAAGCACCCATAGCTTGGGTGTTTTTTATTTTGTGCAAATAATAAAAAGTTGTTGAAAATGATGATTCACAATAAAAGAAAAGCTCTCATACCTTAATGAAGGATTTTTTTTACATGCTGGAACAAAGTAGGTGATTAAATGTTCTATTCTAATTTTTATACTCCTTTTAACTATGCTTTCTATCCTTATTTCATGCCTTCCTTTGGGCGTCCTACTGGATATGTACTGAATTCTAGTGGTGAAGTTGAAAGTTGGTGGGGGAATTATCCACTAGGGTATCCTGCTAAAGCTCCAAAATTTTTGGGTGGGGGACAGACGCCTATTTCAGGACCTGCCATACCTTTTAGTTTCAGGGGTTACTATTGAACTGATTACAAGGGTTACTGCCTTAAAAGGTAAGAAAGATATATACAAAATTAAAGCAGTATTTAAAGTGCCTGGAAGAGATGATATTTAGTTCAGTAAGGAAAGTCGGTCATAAGGTCGGCTTTTTATTTTAGGGAGTTAACAAGTCTAATTTGGTTAAAACAGGGAAAATCATAGGTAACTAAAAGGAGGTGGAGTTATGAATTATGAACAGAAGAATTATTATATTAGTGCAAAAGAAAATGAGTATTATAAGGTATTAAATGTTGTAGATCATATGTTAGAAGAAGCAAAAAGTAATGACAGATACCCTGTATGGGGTGAAAAGCTACGAAATGAATTGAAAGAAAGTGCTGGAAATAACCTTACTCCATGGTATTTTAATATGATAATATCTACACTTTTAGATTATGTACCTGAAGAAGTAAAGAATAAATCTAATGCTAAGTCACTCTGATGAGTGGCTTCTTATTATGTCTATAGTATGGAAATTAAAATATGTGCTAAATAATAAAGGGTAAAAAAGGTAGCTAAACAACATGCCTAAAAAGTCACCTAAGATATGTAACACAGAGAAATGTCGTCAATTAGCTTATGATACATATTGTGACAAGTGCAAAAAAGATACTCATAAAGAGTACAAGGAACAGAGAGTAGATAAGAAAGAGCAAGAGCAAGCCTGTTATTCTAGTAGCCTATGGATTAAATTACGCAATAGGAAGAAGAGGTTAAATCCTTTATGTGAAGTCTGTCTTGAAGGAGGCAGGCTTACTCCTGTTATCACCTTATGGAAATGAAAGAGGATTAGAGTAAACGTTTATTTATTAGTAACTTATAAAGTGTTTGTAAAGCACATCATCATAAGATTCACTTTGGAGTAGATGGTAAGAAATACACGAAGATTAAGAAGGTAAGAGAATCTATGAGAGAATGCTCATCTACAGAAGAGAAAGGAAAAGAATTATTAAAAGTTATAGAAAGTATGATGGTGGATTACATTAATTATAAAGAAAAAGATGCAGAGAATGGGGATGATTCCAAAAGAAAATTATCGAAAAACAAAGAAGAAAAACAATTGAAATTATAACAAAAATAACCTTTTATATGGTATTATTTTCTTATTAAAGGAGCTGTGTGTTGTGAATGAACAATTGAAATCTGAGGAAATTAGCATAGAAATTAAACTTGAGCTTCTAAAGATATGTAATAACGTAATGAACAATAGTTGCAGCCCTAAAGAATTAATCATTGAATTAGAAAAATTAATTAGTCAAATTAGTTTATCAGTTTAATGTAACACTCTATACAGAGAAAAGTTAAGGGGAGAATGTTGTGAAAAAGTTGTTAGTTGGTAGCATTTTGTTGTCTTTGAGTTTAACTATGGGAGCATGTGACCAAGGGGAAGGGAAGAACGCTGAGACTTCTAAGAAAGAAACTGCTGTAAAGCCAGAAAAAAAGACTAATGAAAGAGAATTAAATAAGAAATCTGAATCTCTACAAATTCAAGATGAACAGAAAGATTTACGTGCGTACGCTACAAAAGTTGAAGAAGAAAGAAAGGCTAAGGAATTAGCACAGCAAACAGCAAAAGAAGAAGCGGAAGCTCCAGTTAGTCAAGAAACAATCGATAATTATGAAGCAAATCAAGCTGAAACATGGGCTGAAGAGGCTGAGATCGAGGAACAGTTAAATCAAGAAGAGGAAGAAAAATTGGCTAAAGAGCAAGAAGAATACGAAAAACAAATAATCGCAGAACAAGATGCTAATTTTTCTGATGAAGCAAAAGAGCAAATTCGAAAAGAGATTGATGAGGAAGGATACAGTAAAACTTCATATTACTGTGATCAAGTAATGACTGCTGTGCAAAGGGGTGATATGTCTAAAGATGAGGCTGGAGGTTGTTTGAAATAATTTAATTATAATTTGAAAAAAATAATTGGAATATTTTTCTTTATTCTATTGATAAAAAAACTATCTAAATGTACAATATACTTATAATTATATCATGGAACGTTGTTTTGACAGGGTTTATTGACATTAAGTAAGGTGATTTTTTGAATGATAAAAAACAAGTAGGTCAGCTGATTCAAGATCTGCGAAAGATTGCGGAAATGACAACTGTCGAGTTATCAGAAGGAATTTGTACAGAAGAAGAGCTACATCGATTTGAACAAGGTGAAATTCATGCAAGCAGTGAAGTTCTCTATCATTTATCGAAACGCTTAGGGGTTCCGATGAATTATTTCTTTGAAGCAGGAGAGCTAACGCCAAACGATTATTCAAAAGAAATTAAATCGACCATTAGGCATTATATACGAAAACGCGATTATGAAACCGTGTTACATATGGTGAACAAAGAAAAAGATAATCCTATGTTTCAAGATCCTTTTCACGCACAATTTTTCCTATGGCACGAAGCCATATGTGATTATTATATTGGAAATAAATTTGAACAAGCGCTTCGTAAATTGGAAAAAGCTATTGCGTTCACGCGTACGAGCGAACAGTTTTATTCAGAAAAAGAGATTGCTATTTTAAATAGTATTGCCATTATTTATGAAGAAGAAGGTCATTTAAAAAAAGCGTTCAGTACGTTTATGGAAGGATTGCAGCATATTGCTCTGCTTCCTAAGTTAAAAGATCCTCTTGTCAAAATTCGAATTTTATATGGATTATCGCGTGCGCTTTTGCAAATGGAACGTTATGAAAAGTCGGTTAAATATGCACAAGCAGGACTTGAGCTGTGTATTCAGCATGAGACGCTTTATTTATTAGGAGAACTGCACTATCAAATTGGAGAAGCACTCTGTCAGCTTGGTGAGCTTAAAGAAGGAATAGCCTACCTAGAAAAAGCTATTACTGTTTTTGAAATTGAGCAAAATGAAGCGTTTGTGACCATTATTAAAGAAGAGATGTCTAAATATCAAGAAATAAAAAAGAAGAGCTGATAGCTCTTCTTTTTTTATCTCCAATACACTGGGTGTGGGTAAAATGGACGAGGACGAGGGTAAAAGTAAGGGGGATGGTAAAAAATAGGACGAGGATAAGGGTAAGGATAAAATGGACGAGGGCGAGGGTATGGATAATAACCATAAGGGAATCTTTCGTCAGTTTCATGGGGATTCGAATAATAATCATAGCCATGTTGATATTCTTCTAAAGGTTGTTCCGGGTAATATTGATAATTCACTCTTTTCACCGCCTAAGTTTTTATGCTTTTTACTGTATTCATTATAGAAAGAATTGGAGTATGTACCCATCAAATTTTTAATTTGAAAAAGGCGGGAGACAAGGAGTATTTTGAAAATAAAAACAAATTAGCTTTCCTTCTCGTTTTCTGGTAAGTTATCAGCATCGGGAAGGTTGGGAAGTTCAAAGCTTTTAATAAAAGAAGCGTAAGCAATCGTGTCTTTAATAGGATTTACATAAGATAATGGTTGACCTCGGTAGCTGAAATTAAATGTAATCCAAGCAAAATCTTTATTATTGTTGGAAATCAGTTTCGCATTATGTATAAAAGCAGATGCGGCAATCATCGCATCCGGGCCTTTAATTTTTTTATTGGATTCTATTTTGGCTTTTCTGCGAATTTGAGCCGCTAGCTGTGCAATTTCACTTGTAACGTCTACAATTTTATCTGTCATATCGTAAATATAATGATTTTTTACTGCTTTGACTTGAGGATTTGTTTCTACTTCCCAATGCGACAGAAGTTCCATTTGTACAACGGTAGGCATTAAAAATTCCGCATTATTTGAAATAAGTTCATTAATATATTCCACAACTTCTGGATAATTAAGCGCATGTGAAGCCCAAATGTTTGTATCAATGATTACTTTTTCACCCAACACAAATCGTTCACTCCTCTCTACTAGCCATTCGTACCAGTTCTTCTAACCCAAAAGGCGAGTAAAGAGCCCCAGATTCTGAAAGCTGATTGCTTAATAGAAGCTTTTCATATTTAGTTAATCTAGTTTTTGCAGATTTTATGAGCTTTTCTTGTGTATCATTTAATGTTTTATCTTTTTTATCATACGTGCGTAGAACTTTATTTTGAGGTTTGTATTTAAGATTTTTCTTCTGTATAGGGGGTGAGGAAGGTGATTGTGGTGAGGGTTGGGTGTAAATTTTTCCATTTATTTTTAGTTTAAAGTGCTTCTGAACCTCCTTGCTGTATGTTCCTTTTTGGTCATCTACCAAGCGCTGTGCTTTCATGATATCCCTGCCTTTTATATAAATTTATATAGTATATGTGATGAAGTTTTCTCTTACTATTCCTTTTATATAAAAAGATTAAAAAATTAGCTTCCGGGAGTTATTAAATTAACTAATGTTTGACTGGTGGGTGATAATCTCAGCGAATACCGGACAAAGCTTTAAAAACATGATATCGTGTAAGAGAATAAATCAGTATAGGTTAGAGAAGGAACTACAAAAAAGGGGATGCAAAATGAAAACAGAAAAACAAAAAATGCTGGATGGAGAATTATATCTTTCCGCTGATCCGCAATTAATGAAAGAACGTGAAAACGCTCGAAGATTAACAAGGCTTTATAACCAAACAACAGAAACGGAAGAAGAAATACGTACAAACTTATTAAAAGAACTGTTTGGGTCTACGGGGAATTCTGTTTGCATAGAGCCTACTTTCCGCTGTGACTACGGTTCTAACATTCATGTTGGAGAAAATTTTTATGCTAACTTTGATTGCGTACTTTTAGATGTATGTGAAATAAGAATAGGAGATAATTGTTTTCTTGCACCAGGTGTACATATCTATACAGCAATTCATCCTTTGCATGCTCTTGAAAGAATTTCAGGAGCTGAGTTTGGAAAACGCGTAGAAATAGGAAATAACGTCTGGATTGGGGGAAGAGCCGTTATTAATCCTGGAGTGAAAATAGGCAACAATGCGGTAATTGCTTCGGGTGCCGTTGTGACAAAAAATGTTCCTGATAACGTGGTAGTCGGAGGCAATCCTGCAGTTATAATCAAGCATATTGAAAATTAAAGAATAAACAAAGAGCTTTTACAATTCAAAAGCTCTTTGTTTATACGATGTTTTATTGCCGATTTGGCTCGTCCTCATTTATAATGTTTTGGTTAAATGTAAAAATATACATATTTCCTTCCGAGATCATCCATACTTTATTGACAAAGGAAAATTAATCATGGTATATTATCTTTAATTAAAGATATTTAAATTAAAGATAAATGATGAATGATAAACTAGACGATTTATCCGGAGGAATGTAGAATGAACCACTTAAAAGGAATACACCACGTAACGGCTATTACAAGCAGTGCAGAAAAGAATTATGAATTTTTCACATATGTGTTAGGCATGCGCTTAGTTAAAAAAACGGTCAATCAAGATGATATTCAAACGTATCATTTGTTTTTTGCAGATGATAAAGGCAGCGCCGGAACGGACATGACTTTTTTTGATTTTCCTGGCATTCCAAAAGGTTTTCACGGAACAAATGAAATTTCAAAAACATCTTTCCGCGTTCCAAATGATGAGGCTTTAGACTATTGGGTAAAGCGCTTTGATCGCTTAGAAGTAAAGCATACGGGGATTCAAGAGCTATTTGGGAAAAAGACGCTTTCGTTTGTTGATTTTGATGATCAGCAGTATCAGTTAATTTCCGATGAAGGAAATCAAGGAGTTGAATCAGGTACTCCTTGGCAAAAAGGCCCTGTCCCTCTTCAATACGCTATTACGGGACTCGGGCCTATCTTTATTCGTATTGCTGAGTTTAATTACTTTAAAGAAATGATGGAAAAAGTCCTTTTATTTAAAGAGATTGCTCAAGAAGGAGATCTTCACCTATTTGAAGTGGGAGAAGGAGGAAACGGTGCGCAAGTAGTAGTCGAACACAATGAAAAACTTCCGCAGGCTCAGCAAGGTTTTGGAACGGTTCATCACGTTGCTTTTCGCGTAGAAAATCGACAGGCTCTTGAAGAGTGGATTAACCGAATGCCAAGCTTTGGTTTCCATACGTCTGGTTATGTGAATCGTCACTTCTTTGAATCGTTGTATGCAAGAGTAGCCCCACAAATTTTATTTGAATTTGCGACAGATGGACCAGGATTTATGGGAGATGAACCTTACGAAACGCTCGGAGAAAAATTATCACTGCCTCCGTTTTTAGAGCCAAAACGTGCAGAAATTGAGAAGCTCGTGCGTCCGATTGATACAGTAAGAAGTACAAAAGAGTTTGTGAAAGAATAGTATACAAAAAACACTCAAATAGCTATTTGAGTGTTTTTTGCTGTTTCAAAGATGAATCAGCTTTCAAAACGCTAAAAAAGAACGTGTTTTTGATATTTTCCACTTTTATATATACCTGTCGCGAATGTTTACTTAAAAACTGCCAATGTTCTACAAGGAAGGAGTAGGAGTGGGCTGTGCATAGCCTTCTTTATATTTTTCATCGATGTCTTTGCGGATATCTTTTATTGATTTGCCTCGGTTATAGTCGAGCATAGCTTTAGCTGCAATTTCTATACACAATCCGCATTTGGTTCCATGATCATCCCAGACAACTGCTCCATTTCTTTTGTTTTTAAAAATAAAGCAGTCATAGCTATTTTTGTGATTCACTTCCATGCCACATCCGCAGTAGCAAGGGATTTTTTCAAGTAGTTCACGATTTTTAGCAACGGATAGATAAACTAGTTTCATATCTTTAGACTGGTTCTTCAAAAACTGTGGTAAAACATCTGCTCCCGGAGTCTCTTCGCGAATATCAGCAACTGCAGCTTTGTGATGTTCATGACCTGAATGTGCAGAAGAGTTTGTGGCAGAAGAAGTTGTTGTATTGTTTGAACAAGCGGATAATCCAATACTTGTAGCGAGAATCCCCAACAAAATAATTGATTTTTTCAATACAATTAACATCCTTTCATGTGAAAATAAATGATAGTTGCATCATACACGGCAGTTTATCTATGTAGATAATCAAATACCTGCTTGTTTGTATTTAATTCTCTATAAGTATGCAAAGCGGTTATCGTGTATGATAGAGATGGACGAGGAAAAAATATGAAGCATGAATTTATCATAAGGTACGTTTTGTAAGTAATTGGATAGAAGGAGAAAGTGAACGGAGGGTAAACAGTAGTGAGTGAACAAAATCAACGTCTTTTTGAATATATTTTAGAGAGTTCAGCCTCTATCAGTGAAGAATGGCTGCGCCAAAGAAGTAATATTAAAGGATCGATTTACTCAAAGGACGCAGACGCTTCAGTTGAGAAAAAGCTGCGCGAGCAGCATCTTTATACGATCGAAACAATTGCGAGCGGCTTTCTTGACGATCAAGAGATTTTTAAACAACGTATGGTGAAATGGACGACGGAAGTAGTAAACAGCAGAATTAAATTTGATACGCCGATTTACGAGGTAGTAGAAGCGCTAAGCAAAACAAGAAAAATTATTTGGACGTATGTCAAAACATATAGTCTGATACATTCATCTATTACAAAAGAAGATATACTGTCTTGGAGTGAAGTTTATCATACAACATTTGATAAACTCATTAATGAATTCTCCGAACAGTATTATAAAATCACAAGGCAAAAAATAAGTCTTCAGCAAGAGCTAATCGACGAAACGAGTTTTCCTGTCATTCCAATTGTAGATCACATCGCGGTCTTGCCTTTGGTAGGGCTTATTGATGAAATCAAAGGTGATTCTATTATCGAGGTTGTTCCAAAAAGGTGTGCAGAAAAACATATAAGGCATCTAGTCATTGACTTATCGGGTGTAAATTATGTAGATACGTATGTCGCTCACAAATTTTTTGATTTGATTAACATTTTGCAGCTGCTAGGCATCCATGCGATTATGTCAGGAGTGAGTCCTGACATGGCTCAGACGGCTGTTAATGTAGGAATTAGTTTTAATAAAATTGAAACGTTTGGGCATTTAAAACAAGCTCTGTCTTCGCTTGGTGTAAAGAAAAAAGAAGAATAAAGTATAGAAATGCTAAATCGAAACGGAACTGAGACCTTTACTTTCAGTTCCGTTTCTTTTTGTTTTTCTATATTCTGCTGCATTCAAAATCTTGTAAGCATGCCTTACAAACTCCTTTTCACATGGGGACAAATGGAAGATACTAAGGAACAAATAAACGGCGGTTTTCTATGCCAAACGTCTCGTTTAGCTCAAGAATGGAGGTGTAAAGAGAAGAATAAGAGAAGTACATAATGAGATAGTTAAAGTCTTAGATAAGTACTGATAAGCCGTGTGATTAAGGAGGAGTTCTATGAAAATAATTTATCTTCTTTGCTTGCTTCCGTTTGTAGGAATATTAGGTTTATTGCCTTTTGTTAACAAAGTAACGCCGTTTATTTTAGGGATGCCTTTTTTTCTCTTTTGGATTGTTATGTGGGTAATCCTTACGTCTTTTATTATGGGTATTGTGTACAAGCTCGATCCTGCTGTTAAAGGAGGAGATAAATAATGAATCCCGCTTTGATTATTATTTTTGGTTTTTTACTTTTAGCTATTTATCTTGGAATTCGAGCTACGCGGGGCAAAAAAATGGATTTAGAACAGTGGAGCGTAGGCGGCAGAGGTTTTGGAACTGTTTTTATCTTCTTTTTAATGGCGGGTGAAATCTATACTACTTTTACGTTTCTAGGAGGAAGCGCGTGGGCATATGGAAAAGGAGGGCCAGCGTTTTATATTTTAGCCTACATTTCTTTAGCGTACGTGTTAGGGTATTGGATTGGTCCGCAAATATGGCGGTATGCGAAGCAGCATAAGCTTATGTCTCAGCCGGATTTTTTTGTTTCAAAATACAACAGCCCGTTTCTCGGCATCGTTGTTTCTTGCGCAGGTGTGCTGGCAATTGTTCCTTATATTATTTTACAGTTCAAAGGCTTAGGTATTATTGTATCTGAAGCTTCTTATGGCTCTATCTCTTCAACCGCAGCCATTTGGATTGGAGCCATATCATTAACGGTTTACTTAATGATATCAGGCATACATGGTTCCGCGTGGACGGCTATTGTTAAAGATATTATGATTTTTATTGTTGTCTTATTTTTAGGAATATATATGCCGTTTCATTACTACGGAGGCTTACAGCCGATGTTTGAGGCTGTGCATCAAGCAAATCCAACGTTTCTTACTCTTCCCAAGACAGGTCTAAGTATTTCGTGGTTTATTTCTACAGTCATGCTGACCGTATTAGGATTTTACATGTGGCCGCATACGTTTAATGCAACGTATTCAGCTGAAAACGAGAATGTATTTCGAAAGAATTCTATTATAAGCCCTATTTATACGTTAATGCTGCTTTTTGTCTTTTTTGTAGGGTTTACTGCTCTTATGCAGGTACCTGGACTACAAGGCGCAGAAGCGGACTTGTCACTGCTTCATCTTTCCATTCAAACATTTGATCCGTGGATTGTCGGCTTTATTGGGGCAGCTGGTTTATTAACAGCACTTGTTCCTGGATCGATGCTTTTGATGGCAGCTTCTACGTCACTATCTAAAAACGTTTATGGCGTTCTTGTTCCTTCAGCGACGGGCAAACAAATTTCGATACTGGCTAAATGCTTCGTACCGGCCATTGCGCTTGTTTCAGTCTATTTTACACTTCATGGAGGGAATACGATTGTAACGCTTTTACTAATGGGCTACAGCATTGTGACGCAGCTGTTTCCTGCTTTTATTTTTAGTTTAATGAAAAACAATATCGTGACTAAATACGGGGCATGTGCAGGTATTGTTGCCGGCATTGCGTCTGTGATGTATATAACGATTACTGAAACAACGCTTGGCACGTTGTTTCCTGCGTTGCCACAAATCATTAAAGATACAAATGTCGGCGTTATTTCTTTATTTATTAATTTAGTTGTATTAATGGTGGTCAGTTTAGCAACGAAAAAAATCGCCGCACAGCCGCATTTTGAAAGCGGGGCAGTAGATGGAAAACAAATTTTGTGAAAATCTTTTTCCAATTGCGTTTTAAGAACATCATGAAGGGTATAAAAGTAGTGCATCACCAAAATGTTCAATATGGCTGCAAGATATAAGCAGCCTTCTCGATAAAATGTAACGATTGCGTTGTTTTTAAACATAGGTAACGAGTGTGAAAAGCAACAAGACGTATGCCACAAGCGGTGTACGTCTTTTCTATGAAAGATATTTACCTAAAAAAGGAGATGATAACATGACATCTGAAAAAGCATTTGAGCAAAAGAAAGATCTTTTAATGAATCAAATTATTGAATCGGGTTACTTTAAAACAGAAGACGGGAGACATTTGTACGAATTGAATTTAAGTGAACTAGAACAAACGCATCAAGATCTTCAAAACCAAAAGGTAAGAGAAGCATAATTGAAATCTCCCAGATTATTAGAAATTCAGCTGATTTCGTATACGTGTGTAAACACCAGCTGTTCAGTTTGTTCCTCCGCGGCTTTTTTTGCTTGAAAGCAGGCACTTTTCTTTTTCTTCCGGTGCGTTTACAGCCTCGCTGTTTCCAATCATACTCCTCAAACATATAACTCAACACTTAAGAAATATGCGAATAAAAACAAAAAAAGCGCAGAAGCTGCGCTTTTTTTGTTGAGTTAAAAACGAGTGGAAGCCGCTGTTCTTTTAGGTTTGCTCATTGCTTTTTTTAATACTTCAGAAAAATAGGGCTCTCCGCTAGGATTTTGCTGTCTGAGCAAGTCAATGGTTCCTTTCACGTCATCCATAGCTCTGTGAGCGTGCTCTCTCTCAATATTATGATGATCGAGGAGCGTTGTTAGTTTTTTATTAGGAAAGCCGTACTCTTTCCATTTGACAGCACGCATAGAGCAGTGCCATTTTTGGTTAAATAAAGATGGATACCGTTTTAAAAGAAAACTGCGATCGAAAGAAGCATTATGAGCGATGATAGCCGAAACGCTAGTTAACAGCGTTTCCACTTTTTTATCGTCTAATGTTTTATTTTTGACCATCTCATTTGTAATTCCCGTTAAGTTTGTAATATACGGGAAAATGGGAGTTGAAGGCATATTAAATTCTTCATATTCTTCTACAATGTCGATTATTTCTCCGGTAGAGGAATCATAAGAAACAACAGCAATTGCTAGTTCAATAATATCGCATGTTTGAGCACTTAATCCCGTTGTTTCAACATCTAAAACGGCTGCTAATTTCACTTGTTCAGTTGACAACTGGTCGCCCTCCCTTTCTATTTATCATTCTATTAGCTTATCATTTTTCAACAGAAAACGTTAGTAAAAAAGATGAGGGAGCACGTACATGGATTTATTTTATACGCCCACGTGGAAAAGGAATTTACTTTTTTAAAGGAGATGACGATAGGAAAGGAGAATAGTAATATTTACTCATCTAAATTAAGTCTTCATTGAAAATAATGAAATGAAGGAAGAAGGGGATCGTTATCATGCAATTGCTGTATATGGTACTTTTTCTTGTCTTAATTTTTTGGGGAATTACATCTTTTATTCATTACAGGAATCAAACTATTAAAGTTCGTTTGAACAAGCATTATACGAATGCAGTAGAATGGATTGAAGCTGTTAAACAAGAGCTGGAAAAGCAAGGGAAATCCGTGAGTTATGAAGGGGATTTCTTGTTTAAAATTGATGAAAAACCTTATGAAATCGCAGCGCGTAATATGTCTATTTGGAGCATGTCGCTCTATCATATCTTGCTGCAGCATCAAAAAGAACATTCTTAAATTTACTTGCATACAGAAATTATCACTTCTCGTCTATTGAGAAGTGATTTTTTTATCTTTCTGTATCCATAATGGGAAATTTTTTGTTTTTATATAATAGTAATACGAAAAAGGTGGTTCTAATTTCCTAAAAAATACGCTTCATATATTTTTAGTTTTGGTTATCGATTTGGTATAGAATTTGCATATGTAAGAAGGGTTTATCAGACATTTTAATTGTCAGTCAAAGAAAACTAGTTACATACTATAAAACTATTTTACATTATCTACTAGAATTAAAAAATTTTAATAATATAGTAAAATGTAGTTGACCTTCCTAGTTTTAGAATATAAAATAAATCTTGCTAATAGTTTGAAAATTCTAAAATGGAGGGGTTTACTTGAAAAGCTGGAAAAAGATTTTGGGGACATCTTTTCTTGCCACAACTGTTACATTAAGCGGAGTGGGACCAGTACTTATGAATGGAAGTACTGCTTCAGCTAAAACCGCACAATCGGAGGAACTTCCAAGTTCACCAATTGATATGAATACAGTACCGGAAGAAAGATTGGCTAACGCACTGAAAAACCAAGGAGTTATTTCTCAAAGTGCAACACCGCAAGAAGTGAAGAAAGCCGTTACTTCTTACATAAACAAAAAAGATGCACATAAAGAGAGCATGAAGGGACATAAAGCTAGCAAAATTGATTTGAAAGCGAAAGAAATGCAAACAAAACAAAAAGAAAAGTTTCAACGAGGCGAATTTGCTAGTATTAAGTCTCAAGGAAACAATTCGGGGAACGGGGTAAACGTTAAACCTGCAGCTCAGGCCAAATATAACGGAAAAGTGAGAAAAGATAAAGTTCTTGTTCTTTTAGTTGAATACGCAGACTTTAAGCACAACAATGTCGTTCAAGAACCTGGTTACATGTATGCAAAAGATTTTAACCGAAATCACTATCAGCAATTAATGTTTGGAAAGAAAGACTTTACGCTATTTAACGGAAAGAAAATTAAAACGTTTAAACAATATTATGAAGAACAGTCTGGAGGTAGTTACACAGTAGATGGAACGGTTTCTGACTGGTTAACTGTACCTGGAAACGCAAAAGAATACGGAGCAGATAATCCCGCGGGAGGAAACGATAATGCGCCTGGATCTAAAGGGCCTCGTAATCTTGTAAAAGAAGCGCTTGCTGCAGCAGCAAAAAGCGGCATTAACCTTTCAGATTATGATCAGTTCGATCAATATGATATCGATGGAGACGGCAACCGCAATGAGCCTGACGGCATAGTGGACCACTTAATGGTCATTCATGCTGGAACTGGGCAAGAAGCAGGTGGAGGTAAACTAGGAAACGATGCTATCTGGTCTCATCGCTCTACTTTGGGACAAGTGTATAAAGTTCCTGGAACAAACATGGCTGCTTATGATTATACAATTGAACCAGAAGACGGAGCAGTTGGCGTTTTTGCTCATGAATTTGGCCATGATTTAGGTTTGCCGGATGAGTATGATACACAGTATACGGGTCAAGGTGAGCCGGTAGGCGTTTGGTCAATTATGAGCGGAGGGAGCTGGGCTGGTGAAGTAGCTGGAACAGAACCGACAAGTTTCTCCCCGCAAAATAAAGAGTTTTTTCAAGCAAATATGGGTGGAAACTGGGCAAATATTCAACAAATCGACAGCAAAAACATTACAAAATCCGGATCTGTGAGCGTGGTTGATCAAAGCGTGACAAAATCTAAACGACCGGGTATTGTGAAGATTAATTTACCTAAAAAAGCTGTTCAAGGGATTAAGCCTGAGTTTGGAAGCAATTACTACTACAGTAAACGCGGAGACGATCTGCATACGACAATGACGACGCCTGAGTTTGATTTAACAACGGCCAAAACAGCGACGTTCAATTATAAGGCGTTCTATGAAGTAGAGGCAGAATACGATTATTTATATGTAAATGCGATTCTTCCTGACGGTTCAAAAGTTCTGTTAGATACAATTGGTGATAAAGCGAATAATGCAGACGGTTCTGCTGAAACTTCCGGCGGAAAATGGGAAGATAAAAGCTATGACTTAACGAAGGTTTTAGGTAAAAAAATCAAGCTTCAATTTGAATACGTAACAGACGGAGGACTTGCTCTTCAAGGATTTGCGCTTGATAATGCCAGTTTAGTGGTAGATGGAAAAACGGTATTTACGGATGATGCTGAAGGAGCGCCAAAAGTAACGTTAGATGGATTTGAAAAGACAAATGGCATCAGCTATAAAGACAACTATTATTACCTTGAGTGGAGAAACTATGCAGGCAGCGATAAAGCACTTCAATTCGCGCGCGGTGCCAAATATAATACAGGCATGCTGCTTTGGTACGCAGATGAAAGCTATCTTGATAACTGGGTAGGACAACATCCAGGTGAAGGATTCCTTGGTGTAGTTGATTCACATGCTCATAAAGTTCTTTACTTTAATGTCAATGGTATTAGCACTACAGCAAATTCAAGCCGATATCAAATTGCAGATGCGGCGTTCTCATTTGATAAATCACCTGCTTGGTCATATTCTCATAAAACGTGGGGAACTATTTCATCTAAAGAATCAAATGGAGTTACAAGTTTCAACGACAAAAAATCGTATTTAGATGAAAGAATTAAAGATGCGGGCCGCTTACTTCCTCAAAACGGATTAAAATTAGACGTAATTGGTGAAGCAAAAGACAATTCAGCTGGTACTGTATGGATTCATAAGTAAAATTAGACGTATTCAAAAAAGATCTGAAGAGCGTACTCTTCGGATCTTTTTTTATGTTAGAAAATCAAAATAAACTATGAGCTAAATAATCAAAGTATTTAATGCCGTTTAAAAAATAAAATAAAGGGAATTTTCAACAGTGAATAATTGTTATTATGTCATGAAATTCATCCATATAATCAATACTAATAGGTAAAGAAAATATTGAAAAGGAGTTCTAACTATGAGCTATCGTATCGAAAGAGATTCAATTGGAGAAATCAAAGTGGCAGAAGATAAACTATGGGGAGCGCAAACGCAAAGAAGTAAAGAAAATTTTCCAATAGGGATTGAAAAAATACCGATTGAAGTAATACGCGCTTTTGCGGTTTTGAAGAAAAGTGCGGCTATTAGTAATCATAAACTAGGCAAACTATCAGCACGGAAATCGGAAGCCATCGTACAAGCTGCTAACGAAATTATTGAAGGGAAATGGAATGAACATTTTCCTTTAGTGGTATGGCAGACAGGAAGCGGAACGCAATCAAACATGAATGTAAATGAAGTGATTTCCCACCGAGGAAACCAGCTAATAAATGGCGACGAAACGCTCCATCCAAATGATGATGTGAATATGTCACAAAGTTCTAACGATACTTTTCCTACAGCTCTTCATATTGCAGCTGTACTAGAAGTCGAAGATCAATTATTGCCTGCTCTAAAAACATTAAAAGAAACGTTCGCTGCGAAGCAAGAGCAGTTTAAAGATATTATTAAAATAGGCAGAACCCATTTACAAGATGCTACACCGCTAACACTAGGACAAGAAATTAGCGGATGGCATCATATGCTCGAAAAGAATGAAGAAATGATTAAACAAAGCGTAGAGTATATGAAGGAGCTAGCTATTGGCGGTACAGCTGTTGGGACGGGGATAAATGCACATCCTGACTTCGGCGATGAAGTAGCGAAAGAAATCAGCAGCACGCTTGGAAAAACATTTATCTCAGCACCTAATAAATTTCATGCATTAACAAGTCACGATCAAGTGGTTTATGCCCACGGTGCACTCAAAGCCTTAGCAGCTGACTTAATGAAAATCGCCAATGACGTACGCTGGCTGGCAAGCGGTCCTCGGAGCGGACTAGGCGAAATTACGATTCCTGCTAACGAACCAGGAAGTTCTATTATGCCTGGAAAAGTAAATCCAACTCAAAGTGAAGCTCTAACAATGGTTTCTGCACAAGTGCTTGGGAATGACGTGACGATTGGCATTGCGGCTAGTCAAGGAAACTTTGAATTAAATGTATTTAAGCCGGTTATTATTTATAATTTTTTACAATCAGTCAGATTGCTGACAGATTCCATGCAGGCTTTTAATGATAAATGCGCAGTAGGAATTGAACCCAACAAAGAAAAGATTCAGCATAATCTAGAAAATTCTCTTATGCTTGTAACAGCGTTAAATCCGCACATAGGTTATGAAAATGCGGCTAAAATCGCCAAGCTGGCTCATCAGGAAGGAACGACTTTAAAAGAAGCAGCGGTGAAAACAGGCCTTCTGACAGAAGAACAATTTGAGCAATGGGTAAATCCTGCTAATATGATTCATCCATCAAAATAAAACAAGAAGCCAAGCATTCTGAGCTGCTTGGCTTCTTGTTTTTTAATAAAATAAACATTGTTCTAAATAAACATATAAAAAGAAACTGCGGATTAAAAGAAATTTTACACTACCTTATACTAGATTCAAGTACATACGATTAGGGTATTTACATTTTTATAAAGGAGGGATTCAAGTGACGTACGAAGTGAAGTTTTATTTTGGAAATGAAAAATCAATCAGTACATTGATTGAATCAGAAAATGTAAAAGAGCTTGAGGAGTCTATTATTCATACGCAAGGATGGTATCGTTATTATGACAAAAAACACGAAGCTTATTTAGCTATTCAAATGAGCAACGTTTTACACATCGTTATAAAAGAATATCAGGATCCGGAAAAGACAGGGGTTTTGAAAGATTCGTCGTATACATAAGGAAGCTAGCAAAAGAGGTGAAAACTATGCAAAGGCGACATTCAAATAATCCTATTATTCTCGACGTTTCTCATCATCAAGGAATCATTAATTGGAAAAAAATAAAAAACACCTCAGTAAAAGGGGTGTATATAAAGTTAACAGAAGGCGGAACTTTTGTAGACCCTAGATCCTATGAAAATTATATAGGTGCTAAAAATGCGGGCTTGAGAGTAGGGTTTTATCATTATGCTCACTGTACAAATAGTCCGGAAAAAGAGGCTGCTTTTTTTATTGCTCAGCTTGGACAAATGAAACTAGACCTTCCGCCGTGTTTGGATCTAGAAGAAGATAAGAAAAAGTCCAAAGAATTTGTTTCTCGCTTTGCCGTAAGCTGGCTCGAGCATGTTCACAAAACAACAGGGATTAAGCCTATCGTATATACGAATTATCATTTTGCTAAAACTTTTTTTGCAAACGAAATAAGTAAGTATCCTTTGTGGGTAGCAAGATATAGTGCAGCCAACAGACAAGGCGGTATGCAGCACCCTGGTGAGCTAAGTCAGTGGCAGCGATGGGCAATGTTTCAGTATACGGATTCTGGCAGAGTAAAAGGAATTTCTACAAATGTGGATATAAATGAAATGGACTGCTCATTTTTTAAAGAAGTCACAACAAATCTCTCTATGACGAATAATACAAAAGGCCCCTTTGTGTATTCCAAAGGTGATAGAGGGTTAGGAGTCAAACAAATTCAACAAAACTTACTTGCGCTAGGTTTTTCTCTTCCGAAGTTTGGAGCAGACGGTTTCTATGGAGATGAATTAATCACTGCAGTGAAAAAATTCCAGAATCGTTATGGCCTTTTTCCAGATGGGATAGCAGGAGCGGACACACTGCCGCGTCTTGTTAAAGAAGTGAATAATCTGAATAATCTGGTTTGAGAGATTACCTGAGGGGGAAAAGTTACTGTAAGATTCAAAAAGGTACAAGGAAGGAGCTATTATGAGAAAACGAAAACAAAAAGCATTGATATCAGGTATTACGCTATCAACGGTAGGAGTCGGCATTACGTCTTATATATTAAGCGATGCTGCGAAACGGAGAAAAGTAAAAGGACTTGTTCGAAGTGCCAAAGTAAAACTTTCAAGCTTATCTAAAAAACAGCAGGTAAATGCTAGCCTAAATAAAGATGCACATTCAGATCCTACGTACGTTTCTGAAAGCAATATGATTTCAGAAGGACCTATGTATCAAGATCAGCATAGATAATAAAAAACTAGTCTTGCCTCGGGCGGGACTAGTTTTTTTATTAATTTTATAAATAGTAGCGCTTATTCATGTTACACTCTCTATATAAGGGAACTATTTTACGCATATTTACAAGTAAAGGAGGAATAGAAGGAGTGATTAGTAGCGGATTATTTGTTAACTTATGTATTTTTTCGTTTTTTGTCAGTATTATGATTGCGATACGAATATTTTTGTTACAGCGTCTAGCCCATAAATACAAATGGATGAGTGGTATTTATGCAAGTATTGTTTCTGCTATTCTTATGGTATATAGCGTTACGTATCAACAGATTACATATGATTTACGTTTTCTTCCTCTTATTTTGACCGTTCTATACTTTGGTTATAGAGCCGGTGCAGTTGCAGGTATCACTATGGCTGTGTGTAGTATCTATTTAGAAAGTCATTGGTTACTGACTATCTTAATTTTAATCTTTACCTTTTTGTTTTCCCTTCCTCTTATTCGATATAGAAAGCGGTTTTCTTTATTAAAACAATCTCTTCTTTGTTTCTTTATTCATTTTATCGTTCATGTCTTACTGACAAATTATTTCTGGAATACACCTATTCAGTTGCCGTTTTATAGCGAAATAGAATATTTAGTGTTCGGAATTCTCGGACTGGGAGTAGCCGTAGCGACGATAGAATTTTATCGTAAATTTTACGCTGTAGCAGAAGAAGCTGCTTATGCTGGATCAGATTCATGTAAGGATGAAGAAGATTCTTTTTTTGTCAGAATAATAAAAAAAGAACTAGAATATACAAAAGAACAGTTGGAGTCTTTTATTAATCATCACATGGATGCGGTTATTATAACTGATTTAGAAGGGCTAATCTTGCGAGTTAATGAAGCTTATGAAAAAGTATATGGCTGGAAATCCCATGAAGTCATTGGGAAAAAATATTACGATATAGCAGGAGCTTTTAGTAAGGATGTACATGAGAATATAAAAAAGACTGTTGCTGAAAAAGAGGCAATCAATCGAGTAGAAGTTGTAAGAGCTCGTAAAGATGGAAGTTTAGTAGACCTTCGCATCACCATTTCTCCAATTTTAATGGGAAAGATGAGTTGATAGGTTTGTCTGGAGTATGTGTGGATATATCTGAAGCTAAAAAAGCAAAGGAAGAGCTTGACTTGCTGCATCGTAGGCTTAAAGAAAGTGAGTTGAAATATCGCACGTTATTTGAGTACGCAAACGACGCAATTTATTTACTTGAAATAAGATCGGATCATTTTCCTTCTCGTTTTGTTGAAGTAAATGAAGCTGGATGTAAGCGCTTTGGATGTACGAGAGAAGAGCTTTTATCCATGTCTTGCCACGATATTATACCTAGAGATTCTGACATTGTTCAAAAAACAGTCGAAGAAATTCGCAACGGAAATCTTTCTTTTACGCTGCAATCACAGTTTACATTTAAGTCTGGCGAAATAAAAAAACTGGAATATAGTGGAAAGTTGTTCAATATAGAAAACAAAAAAGTGCTTCTTATTGTTTCAAGAGACAGAACAGAGTATTTAAAAACAGAAGAGCTGCTGCAGAAATCTGAGAAATTAGCAGCGGTCGGGCAGCTTGCTACAGCTATTGCTCATGAAATTAGAAATCCTTTAACGGCCATCAAAGGGTTTATGCAGCTATTAACTGAAAAAGCGAGTAAAGAAGAGTTAACCTATTTGAACATTATATCCTCTGAAATTGAGCGTATTGAAATGATTACAGATGAATTCATGTCTGTGGCAAAACCACAGGCCGTAACATTTCAGTCGATTGATTTGCAGCTGTTAATTCAACAAGTGATTTTATTGCTGCAGCCTCAAGCAACCATGAAAAACATCTTTATTGAACTTAACTCATATGGAGAAATGCCTTTTGTATATTGTGAAAGCAATCAAATGAAACAGGTGTTTATAAATATTCTTAAGAATGCGATTGAAGCAATGCCTTACGGAGGAGAAATTAAAGTTGAGCTGAAAAAAAGGACAACAATCATATTCATATTCAAATTATTGATGAAGGTGTAGGAGTTTCAAAAGAACGCATCAAACATCTAGGTGAACCATTTTACAGTATTAAAGAAGACGGAATCGGGTTAGGGTTAATGATCTGCTTTAATATTATCCAACAGCATAAAGGAACTCTTAGTATTGAAAGTGAAGTAAACAAAGGGACGAGTGTGGAAATTTGTTTACCGTTAGAATAAAAGGTAATCAGTTAAAGGAAGAAGAAATTTTGCAACAAGTTGTTTAGTAAAGTTATAATATTCTATGTTGGAGTAAAATAAGCAAAGGAGTGGTTACGATTAAACAGAAAAAGTGGATTAACATATTTCGTATTCTGTATATTATTTTTGCTATTATTGCGATTGGAGCATCTTTTGGAGACTATTCTTTTGGGCTTAATAATCCCCGCATAGTCAGTTTAACGGCTCTTGTTTTGGCGGTTATCTGTATTGTTCCTTATTACATACTTCGCTTTAAAGAACAAGCTTCTAAAAGTAAATAAGTTAATATTTGTTATCTTAAAAGAGGCTGTGACAAAAGGATTTTAGTTAAAGAAAGATCCGAACGATTCATCGTTCGGATTTTTTATTGTTATGGTGAAAATGGGTTTAATCTAGCTGGTTGCTTCTAGCGGTTGATTGGAGTGATTTCGTTATGTCTCGTCTCTTTTTTATCGTTATAAAAGGGCGATAAATGGGCGAGCATTTTTTCTAGCCTGTACATATGCTATAGAGTAAACAGGCTACGGAGGTGAAGTGAAATGGGATTTTGTAACTGGGGTTACGGCGGTGGTTATGGCTACGGCGGCTACGGTAGTTACGGTGGCGGTTTTGCATTAATCGTTGTACTATTTGTTTTATTAGTTATCGTTGGTTGTACATGCTTGAAATAAACAGAAAAAGCACGGATTTGCAAAGATTTTAGTAGATTCGTGCTTTTTTATGTTCATAAGAAGGGCAGTACTATAATAAAATAATGTTGTACACGTACATAAAAAACATACAAAAAATTTAATTAATAGATTAAAAAAATAAAAAAATGAAGAGGAAGAGTTGATTTAAGCCTCAAAAACGGTCTGAAATTTATAATTTTCCTTATAAGTAATTTTTGTAAAATGCTTCTCAGGACTGATAGTAAGACCGAATAATACTCCATAGGCCGCTAGTTTTTATCAGCTGACTAGAAGAATTATTTAAACTATATGAAAATCAACATAAATGATTTTCATATAGTTTAAATAGGTAGAAAAGACTTATTGTAAAAGATTTATTTTAAATTTTCATAACAATAGGAATATTGAAATAATATATAGACGTAGTAATTTTTAGTTGCTATAATGTTGCTAATTATCACAATTAACAGAAAAATCGTGGTGATTAAATTTACTAGGGATAGGGAGAAAAAACTATGAAAAAGAAAAAACAGGCTTTAAAGGTATTATTATCAGTTGGTATCCTTTCTTCATCATTTGCTTTTGCACATACGAGCAGTGCCGCGCCAAATAATGTACTTTCAACCGAAAAGTATAACAAAGAAATTAAATCTCCTGAGTTTATTTCTGGAAAGCTTTCAGGCCCATCATCACAGAAAGCTCAAGACGTCGTATTTCACTATATGAATACAAATAAAGACAAATATAAATTAGGAAACGAAAATGCTCAAAACTCATTTAAAGTGACAGAAGTAGTGAAAGATCCCGTTGAACAAGCAACCGTTGTACGCTTGCAGCAGGTATATAATAATATTCCTGTTTGGGGATCTACTCAATTAGCACACGTAGCGAAAGATGGAACCTTAAAAGTTGTATCAGGTACAGTAGCTCCTGATTTAGATAAAAAGGAAAAGCTAAAAGGCCAGAAGCAAGTTGACAGCAAAAAGGCGATTCAAGCAGCTGAAAAAGACTTAGGATTTAAGCCGACGTATGAAAAATCTCCTTCATCTGAACTGTATATTTATCAAAATGGTTCAGACACTACATATGCTTATGTAGTAAATCTAAATTTCTTAAATCCTGAACCAGGCAATTATTATTACTTTGTTGATGCTCTTAGCGGTAAAGTGCTAGATAAGTACAATACGATTGATTCCGTAGCTGGTCCAAAAGCCGATGCGAGGCAAGCGGCAAAGCCGGCAGCGAAACCTGTAACAGGCACAAATGCTATTGGCTCAGGTAAAGGAGTGCTTGGAGATACTAAATCCTTAAAGACAACGTTATCTAGTTCTACTTACTACTTACAAGATAATACAAGAGGGGCCACAATCTATACGTACGATGCAAAAAATCGTACATCTCTTCCAGGTACACTATGGGCAGATACCGATAATACGTACAATGCAACCCGCGATGCAGCTGCAGTAGATGCTCACTATTATGCAGGCGTGACATATGATTATTATAAAAATAAATTTAACCGCAACTCCTATGACAATGCAGGAGCTCCGCTAAAATCGACTGTTCATTATAGCAGCGGGTACAACAATGCGTTTTGGAATGGCTCTCAAATGGTATATGGAGATGGAGATGGAACTACTTTTGTTCCCCTATCAGGAGGATTAGACGTTATCGGACATGAATTGACGCATGCGGTCACAGAAAGAAGTTCTAATTTAATCTATCAATATGAATCAGGTGCATTAAACGAAGCGATTTCCGATATTTTCGGAACATTGGTAGAATACTATGACAACCGCAATCCAGATTGGGAAATTGGAGAAGATATTTATACGCCTGGAACAAGCGGTGATGCCCTTCGTTCAATGAGCAACCCAGCAAAATATGGAGATCCAGATCATTATTCAAAGCGCTATACAGGTTCTAGTGACAACGGAGGAGTTCATACAAACAGCGGTATCATCAACAAAGCTGCCTACTTGCTAGCTAACGGAGGAACGCATTACGGGGTTACTGTAACAGGCATCGGCGGAGATAAGCTAGGAAAAATTTATTACCGTGCTAATACGCTATACTTCACTCAGTCTACAACGTTTAGCCAAGCGCGTACAGGTTTAGTACAAGCTGCTGCTGATCTATACGGTTCAGGCTCTCAAGAAGTAATTTCAGTAGGTAAATCATTTGACGCAGTCGGTGTTCAATAAGTTATAAACCAAAAGTCGCAAGATAAATGAAATATCTTACGACTCTCTATACTACCTTACTACCAATAAAGGAGTACTCGTATAAATATATTACAGTACTCCTTTATTTTATGTTAATAAATAAGGAAAACAGATTTCTTCTTGATCTATAAAAATCCACGTCTTATTCCTCCCTTTTATGTCCATTCGAATTATACCGTTGTTTGTTAAATGAAGAGGAACCGTTTTAGTAAACGGTCTTATTATAAAATGTTATAATAAAGAAAAGAATTAAATACATACATATGAAAAAGGAGTGGAGGAATCAATGGATAAAATTGCTGTTATTTCAGATATCCACGGAAATCTTCCTGCATTAGAAGCAGTTTTAGCTGACATACAACAACGAGATATCCATCGCATCATTTGTCTAGGTGACTTAGTAGGAAAAGGACCGGATTCAAGTAAAGCGATTGATATCATAAAAGAAAAGTGCGAAGTAACAGTAATGGGAAACTGGGATGACTTCATTACAAAGCCTGCGGAATTTGAAGCGTTGAAATGGCATCAGAAGAAGTTAAGTTCAGCCCAAGAGGCATACTTAAAGGAACTTCCTTTTTCTGTTGAGTTTATGATGAGCGGAAAATTAATTAGAATGTTTCATGCTTCACCTAGAAGTCTTTATGACCGAATTCAACCCTGGGATTTACTTGAAAAGCGCCTTAGTCTATTTGCTAATACGGAATATACGGAAAATATAAAAGGATCAAGAGAGCCGGATGTCATCTGTTACGGAGATGTACATAATGCATTTATTCAACATATTAAAGGGAAAACGCTATGTAATGTAGGAAGTGTAGGAAACCCGCTTGATTTACCACAAGCTTCCTACCTTATCTTAGAAGGAAAGGATCAAGACGAAAGTCCTTCAGCATTTTCTATTCAATTTGTACGTATTCCATACGATATTGAAAAGGCTATCGAATTGGCGAGAGCTGTAGAGATGCCAGACTTTGAACCCTACGTTCAAGAATTAAAAACAGCTCGCTATAGAGGACTAAAAAATTAAGAATAGAATGTATCTCAACCTTCAGCATAAATGCTGAAGGTTTTTTAGTGGAGTAGATGAGGGGTTTTTCAACACCATTAGTATGATACATGCAAATAAAAGTTATTCCGATGAATTTAAGGAAGGGAAAACTTGGAGAAAAACATACAGCATTTGAAAGGAAATAAATTTTATTTTATGAAGACCATATGAAGAGGGCAATTCCATTTGAACATAAAGTCATGCAAAAACGCCCCTGAAAAGCTGTTTTTACCATAACGAGTGGAGGAATACATGATGAAATTTTTTATTGATACAGCTAACCTAGAAGATATTAAAAAAGTATATAAAATTGGGGTATTGTCAGGTGTTACCACAAACCCTTCGCTAGTAGCTAAAGAAGGCGTAAAGTTTGAAGATCGCATCGAAGAAATTTTAAAAACCGTCCCGGAAGTAGAATCCGTTTCAGCAGAAGTCACGCCCGACACAGTAACAGCAGATGACATGATTGCTCAAGCAGAAGAGCTTATAAAAATTAATGGAGGAGACAAAAATATAACGATTAAACTTCCTATGACCATTGCTGGATTGGAAGCAACCCGTTATCTAGCTAAAAAAGGTGTAAAAACAAACGTAACGTTAATTTTTACAGTGAATCAAGCGCTTCTAGCAGCTCGTGCCGGTGCCACATACGTATCGCCATTTTTAGGACGCTTAGACGATATTTCAGAAGACGGTGTTTATCTGGTATCTCGAATTGCAGAGCTATTTCGAATTCAACACATTGACTCACAAATTATAGCAGCGTCAGTCAGACACCCAGATCACGTCACACGAGTAGCTCTTGCTGGGGCTCATATTGCTACAATTCCGTATGCCGTAATTGAACAATTAGTAAAACACCCGTTAACAGAGCAAGGAATTGAAAAATTTGCATCAGACTGGAAAAAGCTGTAAAAAGTTAAATTCACTTAAGGAGAAGACATCATTTTAGTGTCTTCTCTGCTTAAAGGGTATACGAAGATTCTTTTTTTCTATTTTGTAGCAAACAACTTATCATTAATAGGCGAACATCCTATACATATATGCAGAGATGACATACGTTAATAGAAACGAAAGAGGTGTTAAAATGGGCTGTATTATTAACATTGAGAATATCGTGACTAACGGGTTAAAAGACAATTCGAACGTAAGCGTAGGCTGTGTTGTACAAAATAGTCACACGGCAAATACAAAATCGGTAGGAGCTTGTTTTTCGTTTGGAAACGGCTCTCCTGCTATTGCCTCTATGACAAACAGTAATATCGACTTTTGTAAAGGCGAAGAAAATAAAGAGCAGAAATCTTGAAAACAATTCCAGAAAGAGTATTTCTGGAATTGTTTTTTGGTAAGTGATAGAGTTTTGTTAACAAGTTGCTTTGACTTTTAAAAGAAAAACATTCATGAGGAAGGGGTTTGAGCGGTGCTATGAGCATTATTTCTATGATTCCTTATACATACGTTGAAAGAAAAATAAAACGAACACAAAAGGTGACGATTCAGCATTCAAAAGACATGTGCTTATACGCTGATAGTATTGAAACACAAAACGATTGCTTTCACATTAATGACGTATTGGACATTTCTTACAAATGTGTTTCAAAAGACAGCGGCTTTTTATATTTTTATTTTACCCACTGTACAACTTGATCCATACTTCTTCTTGTTTTTCCGCGTTTAGGTTCATGAATTCGGTAGCCGAACGCAACCATAACGGAAATATCAAACTTACCGTCTTCTAGTAATCCTTCTTCTTTTAGAATTTCATGTACTTGGTCATAGTTAAATCCTTCAATCGGACAAGAATCAATACCAATTTGAGCAGCTGATGTCATCATATTAGCTAGTGCAATATAAGATTGTTTGCTAGCCCAATCAAATAGTGCTCGCTTGCTTTCGAACAAGTGAAAATCATTTTCTTGGAAATCTTTATAACGAGGCATTAATGTCTCTAATACATCATCCGGCATTTCTTTTACGTTTTTTTGAAGATTCAACACATATTCAGAGTCATATCTTGCGTCTGTACGAGAAAGAATAATAACAAAATGACTTGCTGTAGGAATTTGACCTTGTGCTCCCCAAGAAACAGCTTTTAATTTTTCTTTTAAATCTTTATTTTCAACGACTAAAAACTTCCACGGCTCATAACCTACTGAGCTTGGAGATAAGCGCCCTGTTTCTAAAATGAATTGGAAATCTTCATCGGAAATTTTCTTCGTTGGATCAAACTCTTTTGTAGCATGACGAAAGTTAAATACGTCTAAAATTTCTTGTTTTTTATCTGTATTGTTCATGTGTAAACAACCTTTCTGTAAAAAATATGTAGTGATGAACTGTTAACATACAATTTGTCATAAAATCCGTTTGCAGATTTATCATAAATCATATAAATCATTCTAACAAGTACGCACATTTTTGTTGTATAGTATACTTTTTTATACTATTGATGCAGTTTCATAAGAAGCAGAAAGGAGTCAACAATCTGGGGAGTTTCGTTTTCGAAAAAGTAATTAAGAGGAAGAGAGGAGAAGAGTGGTCTTCTCCTTGTTAATTAAATTTTTGTATTTGACTTTTTCGCTTTGTTTTCAAGTTCACTTTTAGGTTCTGTTGAAAATTCAACATCTTTTCCGTGTCCTTGAGGGTTAACTCCAGGAGCTACTTGACCGCGGTTAGCAGATTTTTTTGTACCCATTTTCGTCACCTCCGTTCGGTTAGTATGTGCAAAAAGCAAAACAAAAATTAGGAAGTAAAGGGCCAAAAAATAAATAGGAAAAGATTATCTTTAAGTATCTTCATTACGTAAACAAGATAGTTACTCATTTAAACGAAAAACACCCTTGCCAGGGTGTTTTCTGTTTAAGAATCTGAGCTTGTCGCTCTGTCTGCGTATGGATAGATAGGATCTTTTAATTGAAATTCGTAAGTCACTCCATCTACAAGTCCTACCGTTTTATTGCTATCATAAAGATCTAGCATAAAAGCAGCCATTTCTTTTGACGTATGAAACTTAGGTACTCGTCCTTCGTATTTAAAATCATCCATATCCATCGAACGCTGTGCAAATTCTGTTTCAGTAGCAGCTGGAGCTAGAACTTTAGCCTGCATTTTTGCACCTCTTCCTTTTAATTCTTGAGAAAGACCTTCTGTAAATGCACTAACGTAGAATTTTGTTGCGCAATAAGTGACTGCATCAGCAACAATGGTATAGCCGCCTCCCGGAGAGACATTAATAAGCTGTGTACCTTCAACGTTTTCATAATCTCTTACAAATAAAGATGAAAGAATAGTTAAGGCTTCAATATTTAAATGAAGCATCGTTTCAATTTTATTTAACTATTGTTCGCCGACAGAAGCAAAGTTTCCAAATCCAGCATTGTTAATCCAAGTTTCTAATTCATACTCTTTGAGTGACTCATAAAACGTATGAGCATTTTCTGCCACGGATAAATCAACCGTTTGGACAATAACCTTTACATCTTGATTCAGTTCTTCAATCTTTTCTTTTAACTCTTCTAGCTTGTCCTCTCTACGTGCAGCCAATATAAGATTTTTTCCGCGTGCTGCAAAAGCTAAAGCTGTTTCATATCCAATTCCTGAACTTGCGCCGGTGATTACTGTATATTTCATGTTGATTCATCCATTTTCGATGTTTTCGAATTGATTATAATTGTTAAAGTATACTTTAAGTCAAGCGTTTATTCGATTTATTTTTCCCTTTAGAAGTCTGTTTATAAACATTTGAAGTTGGGTGCTAAACTTTTTTGCTTTTATGCTACACTTGAAACAACAGCCGAAATTTCATTTCATTAAAAGGAGGAATGTATGCGTTTTCTCAATGTGAATAGAAGACCTAGCTTACTTGCCCAAATTACATTACTTATTACGGTAGTTATTCTTGTGAGTACCGTCCTTGTATGCATTTTATTTTCTGCAATGATAGATGAAGTTGTTGAAAAATATGTAGGTAAGCAAGCTATGACAGTAGCAAAATTAGCTTCTGAAGACAAAATGATTGTAAAAGCTTTTAAGAATAAAAATCCTTCTGAGCACATCCAGCCTGTTGCAGAAAAAATAAGAAAAACTACTGGGGCAGATTACGTCACCATCGCTAATGATAAAGGAATCCGCTATTCTCATCCCAATAGTAGCTATATTGGAAAACATACCAAAACAAGCAACGAAGCTTCTTTAAAGGAGCATCAATCCATTATCTATAAAGGAAAAGGAATTTCAGGATTTGCAATTAAAGCGAAGACCCCCATATGGGATAGTCGAGGAAACGTAATAGGCGTTTCGTCAGTAGGATTTCTTGTAAGCAATATAGAAAAACAGATTAATGATTATAGAATAAAAATTATTAAATTGTCCTGTATTCCTTTTCTTATTGGAGCATTTGGAGCTTTTTTCATTGCAAGGCGGGTAAAAAGACTAATATTTGGACTGGAACCGGAGGAGATTTCCTTTCTTTTTAAAGAAAAGGAGGCTACCCTTGAATCTATTCGAGATGCTACTGTTACTGTAAATGTTGAAAAATATGTAACGTCGATGAACAGAAGGGCTAGAGAACTATTTGGTCATCTTCAAATAGGAGGAGAGATAAAGAACGCCCGTTTAGGACAGCTAATTGATCAAGCGATAGAAAAGCAGTGGGTGTATTCTAACCAGTCCCTTGTACTAGATGGTCAGCAGTATATTTTAGATTTATCTCCTATTGTAAGAAAAAAGAAGTGCAGGGTATCGTCCTTACTATAAGAACTTTATCTCAAATTGAAGAATTGACAGAAGAGATTTCTAAAATTAAAATGTTTTCTGATAATTTACGTGCTCAAAATCATGAATTTTTAAATAAGCTGAACGTGATTTATGGATTGTTAAAGTTAAAGAAGTATGAGCATGTCATGCAAATGATTTCATCAGAGGTAAAGGAACGCCAAGATATTATTTCTTTTTTAATGTCTTCTGTAAAGGATCCTTTGATTGCGGCATGCTTACTTGGAAAAATCAATCGTTCGAAAGAATTAGATGTTACTTTAGAAATTGACCAAGATAGTAACTTAACAAGTACTTTAGATATCGAAGACGCAAAAAACGTTGTTTCTATCTTGGGGAATTTAATTGATAATGCGCTCGAGGCTGTGCGAGAACATAAAGGGAACGTGATGGTATCTTTTACAGATGTAGGAAATGACCTGATTTTTGAAGTTGAAGACAATGGACAAGGGATATCAAAAGAAGTAGAAAATATGATTTTCATAGATGGTTACACAACGAAAAAAGGTGAAAATCACGGAATTGGATTGACTATTGTTAAAAGATCTGTAGAGCTGCTTAAAGGTGAACTATACATAAGCAAAAGTATGTTACAAGGAGCAAGATTTACATTAGTTATCCCAAAGCTATTAAATAATGAAAAGGAAGAATCGATATGACTGAAAATCAAATTAATGTCATGGTTATAGAAGATGATTCTACAGCTGCACAAATTTATGAACAGTTTACTAAGAAACTAGAGCATTTCACTGTTGTTGCGACAGCAGGATCTGGAGAACAGGCTTTAGAATTACTAACAATATTTACCCCGCAATTAATTTTATTAGACGTCTTTTTACCAGATATCAACGGAGTGGAACTGCTATGGGAAATCAGAAAGAAGTATCGAGGAATCGATATTATTTTAATAACGGCAGCCAATGATGTTGAAACAGTAGGGGAAGCAATAAGAGGAGGAGCATTTGGTTATTTGGTGAAACCTGTAATTATTGATAAATTTTTATCTACTTTAAAACATTATCAGTCTACGAGAATAGAATTAACCGAAAATAAAATGATTAACCAGGACAAAATAGACCACTTATTTAGAACACATCATAACCGCCGCACTCAATCAGCAGCTGCAGTAACAGAACTTCCTAAGGGGATTGATAAACATACTCTTCGTTTAGTAAGAGATAAAGTCCGCGAAGTTCAGCAGAGCTTGAATGTAGATGAGTTTGCTCAACTAGTAGGTATCAGTTATTCAACAATGAGAAGGTATTTAGAGTATTTAGTATCTTGTAAAGAAATGCAGGTGGAAATAGTGTATGGAAGTGTAGGGAGGCCTGAGCGGAAATACCGAGTAACTAATTTTGCATAAAAACGAGATAGCGGACAAAGAACCGCTATCTCGTTTTTATGTAGAAATGATGCATGAAAAAAATGAAAAGAATTACTTTTATAAAAGATATTAAACTTATGGTGGTTATCTATGAACTTGCTTTAACAAGTGATACCTTTTTAGTAACGTGTAGCAAACAAAAATGAAAACGTTATCAAAAAAGGAGGAAAAATATCCGTGCTTTCTTTATTAGGATTTTTAATGGTTGCAGTATTCATGTATTTAATTATGTCAAAACGACTTACCCCAATGGTTGCTCTTATCCTTATTCCAATTATATTTGGTTTAATAGGTGGTTTTGCTAGTGGAATGGGACCTATGATGCTAGAGGGTGTAAAAGATATTGCTCCTACAGCTATTATGATTTTATTTGCTATTTTATATTTTGGATTAATGATTGATTCAGGATTGTTTGATCCTCTCGTTTCATTCATTTTAAAGGTTGTAAAAGGAGATCCTCTAAAAATCGTCGTCGGAACTGCTGTTCTTTCAATGATGGTTGCTTTAGATGGCGATGGAACTACTACCTATATGATAACGGTCTCTTCTTTGCTTCCATTATATAAACGCCTAGAAATGAATCCGCTTATCCTAGCAGGAGTTGCGATGCTATCTATGGGAGTAATGAATATGACTCCGTGGGGAGGTGCTTCTGCTATGGCTATGAGTTCATTAAATTTAGATTCGTCTCAGTTGTTTTTGCCTTTAATACCTGTAATGGGTTTTGGGCTTCTATGGGTGCTGTTTGTTTCTGTTGTCCTTGGAAGAAGGGAAAGAAAAAGGTTAGGAGTTATCAATATTAAACATTCTGCAAATGAAATTGCACATGCACATGAATTAGAGGGAACAGCGCAGCAGTCAGACTATCGACGTCCTAAGTTAGTATGGTTTAATTTTTTCCTTACTGTTAGTCTTATGGTGTGCTTAATTATGGACTTTATGTCGCTGATGCTTTTATTCATGGTAGCGTTTGCTATTGCATTATTAATAAATTATCCAAACATCAAAGATCAACAGCAGCGAATTTCATCTCATGCAAATAATGCGGTAGCCGTCGTTTCAATTGTTATTGCAGCAGGTATTTTTACAGGAATTATGTCTGGAACAAAGATGATTGATGCTATGGCAAATACACTTGTAGGAATAATCCCAGATGCAATGGGCCCTTTTTTGCCAGTTGTAGTAGCATTTTTAAGTGCTCCTTTTACATTTTTTATGTCTAATAATGCCTTTTATTTTGGCGTATTGCCGATTATTGCTCAAGCTGCCGAAAGCTATGGCATTAGCGCAGCTGAAATTGGAAGAGCTGCTATCTTAGGACAACCTGTTCATGTAATAAGTCCCTTGGTAGCAGCAGCTCACTTATTAATTGGAATGGTAGGAATTGAATTTAGTGATTTGCAACGCTTTTTAATTAAGTGGGCGCTAGGAACTACGGCAGTGATGACAATAGCTTCATTAATTTTAGGTGTTATTTCTATTTGATAAAAAAAGACCCCGAAGGGTCTTTTTTTATACTCTTACGTTGAACTAGACTGTTCGCTGCAGCTGCTTTTTTTTAAAATAGAACTTATAAATTAAAAATCCGCATACAGCCACCACCGCTGCAATTAAAATATAGGTTTGTGCATCTGAGATAAAAGATTGAATGGACTTAAAGTTTCCGATTTGTCCTAACCAAAGCATGGCAATATTCAAAGGAAAGATACCAAGAAATGTAAGTAGAGCAAACGGCATAGGTTTCACTTTAGATAGCCCTGAAAGGTAGGAAATGTAGTTGCCGAGCCCTAAAGGACGAGCAATCGCAATACTCCATAATCCGCATTTTTTAAACCATTTTTGTGATTTCTCAAATGCTTTTTTCTTTTTTGATAATTTTTTCTTTACCTTATCTTCTAATTTATAGCCTATCCCATACGGTATAAAACTAAAAGCTGTATAAACGGCGCTTCCTGCAAGAGCAATTAATAATAATTTTACTATGTGCATGTTTAATAAGTATCCGTAGGTAAGGGTGAGAAGAGAACCAGGAAACGGCAGGGAGGAAGCCTCAATGGCCAGTCCGCTTAAAAGTCCCCAAATTCCAAATTGTTTCAGTAAGTCTGTTATGAAATGTAGCATAAGATCGCCTCTTTTTCTGTGTCATAACATTCAAATACCCATCTATATGTTCGGAAAAACTTATAAAAGAAAAGAAAATAAAGGAAGAAAGCGAGATGTGACAGAAAAAACTTAGCTTGTACAAAGAAAAAGGAAGGAAGTGTATTTTATAGCTTCTACTCAAAGTAAAATTATAGAGGGAAAATAATTGAGTGTGAATTTTTAAATAAACTACGACTTTTATTCATAGTTTTGATTCCTTTTATTCATTTTACTTATAAAAATAACGGGTGTAAACTTGTTGTGTTGTGAAATAATCCATTATGTATATGTATTAAAAGGAAAGGAGGTTACCGTGTGGTTATTATTGTAGGATTGTTATTGTTGATGTTTTTTGCTTATCTAGGATGGTCTATTATCTGGGTGGCACCTGTTGTAGCCACGTTCGTTGCTTATTTTAGCGGTTTAAAAGTACTGCCTACTTATACAGATGTGTATATGGGAGGATTTGTAGATTTCGCTGCAAAATGGTTCCCCATCTTTTTATTAGGAGCCGTCTTTGGAAAGCTAATGGAAGATACAGGCGCAGCTAAATCGTTGGCGCAGCGTATTGCTAAATTATTTGGAAGTAAAAGAGCCATTTTAGGGGTGCTGATTGCTTCAGCCATTTTGACATACGGCGGAGTGAGTCTATTCGTTGTTGTCTTTGCGATTTATCCTTTAGCAATCGCGCTATTTCGAGAAGCTAACGTATCGCGAAATTTACTCCCAGCAACCATTGCACTCGGAGCATTTACGTTTACAATGACAGCGATTCCAGGTACGCCTCAAATTCAAAATCTGATCTCGACTGCTACATTTAAAACCAATGCAATGTCGGGTTCGATTATTGGAATTGTCTCAGGTCTTATTATGGCGGTGGGAGGATATTTATGGTTAGCTTATCGCGATAAAAAATTAAAAGCTAAAAATCAAGGGTTTACTGAGCCTAATGAATCATCAGTCGCAGCGAGTGAAGGGGAGGACTCGATGAATGTAATATTAGCTATTTTACCGCTGATTGTCGTTGTCGTGACATTAAACGTTTTAGAATGAGAGCCTATCGTTTCGTTATTAATTGGTATTTTTTCTATTTTACTTATTAATTTTAAACACTATAAGACATTTATTTCTTCTATAAATGAAGGAGCAAAAGGATCCGTGATGGCTGTTATTAACACGAGTGCAGCAGTAGGTTTTGGCTCGGTTATTACAGCAGTTCCAGAGTTTAAAGATGTCACGCATGTGTTGCTAAACATTTCGAGTAATCCGCTCGTTTCAGAAGCGTTAAGCGTTCAAGTGCTAGCGATGATTACGGGTTCAGCATCCGGTGGTATGGGTATTGCGCTTCAAGCATTAGGAGATACGTGGTATCACTTGTCTCAAACGACGAATTTAAGTGCCGATGCTCTTCACCGTATTGGAAGTGTTGCGTCAGGTGCAACTATTTTACCGCATAACGGTGCGTTGTTAACGCTATTAGCCGTAACTGGTCTTCGGCATAAAGAAACGTATAAAGACGTATTTGTTGTTGCATTTATCATCCCGACAATCGCTTTATATGCAGGAGTCGCATTAGCGGCAGCCGGTATTATTTAAAAACAGAAGGAGAATACACATGGTTGAAAATCAAGTAATTGTAATCACAGGAGCAGCAAGAGGAATTGGGTTTGAAATAGGTAAACGATTCGCAGAAAACGGAGGAAAAATTGTGTTATCCGATATTGATCAAGCTGCTGTAGAAGCTGCAGCACAAAATCTTCATGAAGCTGGATTTGAAGCGCTTGGTGTCAAAGCTGATGTAACAAAAGAAGAAGAAATCAAACATTTAATTGAAACAGCAAACGCACATTTTGGAGCGGTTCATACGTTCATTAATAACGCTGGCTTGCAGCATGTTTCTCCAATCGAAGAGTTTCCAACTGAAAAATATGAGTTAATGATTAAAATTATGCTAATCGCTCCATTTATGGCGATTAAGCACGCGTTTCCGATTATGAAAAAACAAGGGTTCGGACGTATTATTAACGTTTCTTCTATCAACGGTTTAATCGGTTTTGCGGGCAAAGCAGCTTATAACAGTGCTAAACACGGTGTAATTGGGCTAACAAAAGTAGCTGCTCTTGAAGGCGCAGCACACGGTATTACGGTGAATGCACTTTGTCCTGGCTATGTGGATACACCACTAGTGAGAGGTCAGTTAGATGGTTTAGCTAAAACAAGAAATGTACCATTAGAGAGCGTGCTTGAAGAAGTTATTTATCCTTTAGTCCCTCAAAAAAGATTACTAGACGTGAGCGAAATTGCTGACTATGCTATTTTCTTAGCGAGTGATAAAGCAAAAGGTGTAACTGGTCAAGCGGTAGTAATGGACGGCGGATATACAGCTCAATAAAAAATAGAATAAGTCATTAAAAGCATAAAGGAGTCTAATGAGCTCCTTTATGCTTTTTTATGTTATATCTATTCTATCGAGTTAATCAACGTTAAAATATAACTAGGCTATACATAAAAGAAGCCTTATACTATTTCTCCTGTAAAGATAAATAGTATGATAAAAAAGCCTACAGATTAGAAAGGATGATATATATGGTGCAAACAGTAAATGAATTAATTAAACATCCGGTTTTTTATTTTTTTAACGAAATTTCAGCTATTCCTAGAGAATCTGGAAATGAAAAGAAAATTAGTGACTATTTAGTTTCTTTTGCAAAAGAAAGAAGCCTTGAAGTTATACAAGACGAGGCTTTAAATGTAATTATTAAAAAGCCGGCAACTAAAGGATATGAACATGCCCCAGCCATCATTTTGCAAGGGCATATGGACATGGTATGCGAGTTAAATAAAGGAACTGTCCATGATTTCGAAAAAGATCCGCTTCAACTGCGAATTGTGGAAGAGATGCTTTACGCAAATGGTACTACGCTAGGAGCTGACAACGGGATTGCCGTTGCATATGCACTGGCTTTACTAGATGCTCATGATATAGATCACCCCTCTCTTGAAGTAGTCATTACTACTGAGGAAGAAACAACTATGGGCGGAGCCATTGCTGTAAATCCAGCTCATTTTGAAGGAAAAATCTTTATTAACCTTGATACAGAAGAGGACGGAAAGCTGCTTGTCAGCAGCGCGGGCGGGGTAAAAGGCGTGCTTCGTATTCCCGTAAACTTGGAATCGCCTTCCAATAACTCAGAAACATATAGCTTAAGCATCGGTGGATTGCGCGGCGGACATTCTGGAATGGAAATTGATAAAGAAAGAGGAAATGCTAATAAACTGCTAGGGAGAGTTTTATATGATTTACAACAAGAACTTCCCTATTCTTTAAGCAGCATTAGTGGAGGATTAAAATCAAATGCGATTCCCCGTGAATCAGAAGCAATTCTATCAGTTGAGCCTTCTGAGGTAGGAAAGCTAGAAAATAAGATTCGTGAGTGGAACGAAATAGTAAAAAATGAATTACAAGCGGCTGATCCGAGCGTATATGTAAAAATAAACAAATCTTCTTCCGTTGAAAAATGTTTTACAAAAGAAACGACAGAACGAATTGTACAAGCTATTATGCTAACACCAAACGGGGTTCAAAGCATGAGTATGAATATCGAAGGATTAGTAGAATCTTCTACCAACCTAGGTGTGATTACGACGACAGAGTCTGAGATTGTTTTTCAAAATGAAATCCGCAGCTCAGTAAAAAGCTTAAAAGAAAAAATAGTAAGTCAAGTGCACATACTTGCTCAAGTAGTCGGAGGAAGAGTTGAAACAAAAGGTAATTATCCTGAATGGGCGTACAATGGAGATTCAAAAATTCGTGAATTATGTAAAAAGGTTTACAAAGAAAAATATGGGGAAGAGGCGGAGATCATCGCCATCCATGCTGGAATTGAATGCGGTATTTTCCTAGAAAAAATCCCTGGATTAGACGCTATTTCGCTCGGACCCGATATGTACGACGTTCATACACCTGATGAACACCTGAGCATTCCGTCTACTATTAAGACATGGGAATACTTATTAGCAGTATTGAAAGAAGCAAATAAGATATAAAGTTATCAGCATCCCTATAATTTTAAAAAAAGAGCTTCTGTAAAGGAGCTCTTTTTCATTCGTCATTTATCAGATAATAAGCAGAATTCCGTCAACACGTCAGGAAATTGAGAACATTTATGTAAGCGCTTTACAAATAAAGGTTTTAAAACGGGCCTAAAAGGGGTAAACAATTACTAAAACGATAGACAAATGAATTCAAAACAAGCTCTGCAACTAATAAATTAGTAGGGAGAGAATGTATATGAATGATAATAGTCTTATCAAGGATCCCTTTTTGGAAAAAGGAGAAATTGAATTCTTAGAATTAAGGAAAGACGAAATACGCTATCTAAAGTTCGATCGGTTTTTGAAAGTGATTAAAGCACTTAATCAACGCACTGATAAAGGCTACCAGAGTCTTATGCTTTCCGTTGATGGCTTTAAAGGCAATTCAAGAGAATTATATGAGATAGAGGAGTTTCGCAGATACGTAAATTTGTTAATTAATCAAGTTCCTCAAATATTATTTTATATTCATGATAAAAACAAAATGACTAATCAAATTTTGAAAAGTCTATCAAACAATAGCAGCCAGCCGGCCTCTATAGATCCTAAAAGAGCGCGTTTAATGATTGATGTCATACAGGAGCAAGTAGAGAAAACAGAGGATAAAGAGATAAAGGAGAATCTTTCTGAATTCGTATGTAAAATCCAGAGCTTTGTGAATCAGTATTAACAGTTCCCAATAGAAAAGTAGAATCTATATTATAAAAAAGTACGAGAACTCAAAGTTTCTCGTGCTTTTTTATTGGAAAAACTGTAGAAAGAGAAAAGGATTATCAACATATATGGATAAATAATAGTGGTAAAGCTTCATATTCGGAGATGAAATAACAAGGAGGAATGAACATTGCATCATATTGAAATAAGAAGACCAAAAATAGAAGACCGTGCAGAACTTCATGAGCTTTTTAATGAAGTAATCACAGATACCTTTCAGAAAGAGGGTCTATCTGACATGGTGAACGATATACAAATAGAAATTGAAAGTAAAGAACAATATTTAAAAAGTGACCTTGATAGCGATGGAAAACATCGATTCTTTTGGCTCGGAATAGATGCGTGCACCAATAAGATTATTGGCTGTATTGAATATGGTCCTGCTAGTGAATTAATTACGGCGTGTACAAAAGGAGATTTGCAAGGATGGATTGAAATCGGCACAGTTTTTGTTCATCCGAAGTACCAGAGAAAAGGTGTAGGGACACTGCTTTTACATACTATGCTGCTTACACTTCAAAGCAGAGAAATTAAAAAAATTTGTTTGGACAGCGGATACAAAAATGCTCAGGAAGTATGGAAAAACATATTTGGAATCCCTGATTATTTAATAAAAGATTACTGGAGCAAGGGGTATCATCACATGGTTTGGAAAATATCGGCAGAACGCACGCCAATAGTATTTAAGCTCAGTTATAACGAAGAATAAGGTGTCTACTAGAAAATAGCCGGTACGTTTCTACCGGCTATTTTCTACTGGTTAAGCTGTTTACATATGTCCAATTATATATTAGTTTATTTTACTCAATATAATACCTTGACTGTCATAGTAATATGATTTAAATTATACATAAAGAGGTGATAATTTGGTATATGCAAAAATGTCTTCAGATTTACTTCGGGGACATACAGATACAATGATTTTGAAATTACTTCTCAGCGGCGATAAGTATGGTTATGAAATTAGTAAGCTTATTTATACCTACTCTAAAGAGCAATATGAATTAAAAGAAGCCACAATGTATTCAAGCTTGAAGCGCCTGGAAAAAGACGGCCATATTCTTTCTTACTGGGGAGATGCTGTACAAGGCGGTCGCAGAAAATATTATAAAATTACAGAACAAGGAAAAAGCGTATATAAACAAAACAAAGAAAATTGGGAGCAAGCGAAAAAAATTATTGATTTATTGTTGTAAGAAAGGACGATGTTATAAATGAACGAAAAAATAAAAAATCATGTGCATAACATTTTGGCTCCTTATCAGGTTGTAGAAAATGTTCAAGATCTAGAAGAAGAACTATCACAGAACTTGCAGGAAAAATTTACAGATTACAAAAAAGACGGGCATAATGAAGAACAGGCTTATTATATGACAATCAATTCTATCGGTGATATCACAGAACTGATTCAATCAATGAATGTAGAAACAAAGGAATTAAAGCAAACCGTCCCTATGGATTTTTCAAAGACCGAGCTTACAAAATCTGATTTTCGTTCTGTATCGGTGTATAAAGGGAAATTTAATGCCAGTAATTTGAATGAATCTGATTTTAGCCACGCAGATCTTACAGACAGCATGTTTAAAAGCAGCAATTTAACGAAAGCAATATTTCATCACGTTAATTTAACAGGCGTACAATTTAAATGGGCAAATTTTAAACAGGCCAGTTTTAAAGGCTGTATCTATGACAACACGTACTTTAAGCAATGTAATTTAACAGACATTGTATTTGACGAAGAAACATTTAACGGAACAATTTTTGAAGGAACATCATTAAAAAAAGCCTCATTTCGCCGCGCAACTTTGCTAAATGTACAGTTTCGAGGATCAGATTTAAAGAAATCGGATTTTGAAGGTGCAAAAATGGATAAACTGACATATAACTTTTTAAAAAGTGCCAAGATAGATCTTAGTAAAGTTACGATTATCTAAAGATAAAAAAGACCTCTCTGAAGGTCTTTTTTTATGGACATATAACAATTCTTTTTAAGAGCGAGCAGGATAGTTTATTAGAGAGCTAGAACACATTCATAATACGAACCATTACGGCAACAATCTGGATATGGGAAAAACATATTTGTATCTTTGAAATAATAAAGCTTTTATTACTTATGTGGAGGAGTATGAAAATGTCTATATATGAAATTTGGAATGAAGTGGATCTTTATATGAATGATAAGCTTATACAACCTGACCCTATTCTTGATGAGGTATTGAAGGCAAATCAAGAGGCTGGATTACCTGCCATCGACGTATCGCCTAGTCAAGGAAAGTTTCTGCATTTGTTAGCTTCATTAAAAGGAGCTAAACGCATTTTGGAAATTGGTACTCTTGGAGGGTACAGTACGATTTGGCTAGCCAGAGCTCTTCCGAAAGACGGACAGCTGATTACGCTCGAATTAAGCGCTCAGCATGCAGAAGTAGCAAGAGCTAATTTAAAAAGAGCGGGAGTAAGCCATTTAGTAGAAGTCATTGTCGGCCCCGGGCTTGATACATTAGCTGTGTTAAAGGATAAGGGAACAGAGCCGTTTGACCTTATCTTTATTGACGCTGATAAGACGAATAACCCAAATTACTTAAAGTGGGCTCTAGAATTATCGAAAAGAGGAAGTACGATTATTTGTGATAATGTTGTTCGTCAAGGGCATGTGGTGAACTCAGAAAGTGAAGATGAAAATGTAAAGGGAATTCGTCAATTTATGAATGCTCTGGCTCAAGAAAAACGAATCAGCGCTACGGCTATACAAACGGTTGGAAGCAAAGGCTATGATGGATTCATTGTAGGGATTGTTGAATGATAAAATTTGTATTACACATAAAAAGAGACGGAGACATAACTAAATCCATTCAATCAACAGCTAGAAGCAAATACATACATGAAACCTACGTTCATCATCACCCTAAAAAAAACCGAACGAGTTGGATTCTCAACCAAACTTGTTCGGATTGTCCTTCAACTAACATACTTTTGTTCCAGACTCTTTTTAAATAGGCCCCAATTTATCTGTCATTTGTTTTTCGGTTAAAAAATTAATCAATTCTCGTACAGCGAATGAACTGTAGCGTTCTTTTAACAGAATAATTCCAAGTTCCCACATCATTTCAGGATCTGCAATAGGTATGGTAGTAATATTGGGATCTTTCACTTTGGCATAAAGCGATTCGGGTAAAATAGCAATACCTAGTTCTGCCGCTGTTAATTCAATAATTAAATCCCATTGAGAACTTTTATACGCTATAGAAGGAACAAAGCCTGAATTTAAAGCATCTTGAATTAACCGGTCGTGCAGCGTAAATTCTTCACTGAACATAATGAATTTTTCATGCTCCAATTCTTTCATCCAGACGGAAGAACGTTTCGCTAAAGGATGGTTTTTATGCGCGTATAAAAGGAATCTCTCCTTAACGAACGGGTATACGTGAAAATGTTCATCATGACCACTTGTAAGAGGAAGCATAACAATCCCCATATCTACACCAGCCTCTTCCACAAGTGCTTCAATTTTTTTTGCTCCAAATTCAATAAGCTCTAGAGATACTTTAGGGTATTGTTCATTAAATGCTTTTGCAATCTTCGGGAAAAACAAGGTCCCGATGAGCGGAGGGATTCCCATCTTGATTTGCCCTGTTTGCAAGTTCATTAAATCTCCCAACAAGTGAGGCATGTCTTTTAACACCGACAGAGCTTTAGTTGCCTGATGATACACGACTTCTCCTCCATCGGTTAGCTTTAATTCTCTTGTTGAACGATCAAGAAGCTCAAATCCTAGTTCATTTTCTACTTTTTTGACGGCTTTACTTAAAGCCGTTTGTGACAAATGAACTTGCAGCGCTGCCTTTGTAAAATTTTTATGATTCGCTACCTCTATAAAGTATTCTAAGTCTCTGATTTCCATGTGAAACTCCATTTCTGCAAACTGCTTATCCTTTTTCTTTACTCTTTATTTTAACCACTAAATTATTTACTGTAAATGCGCTGATTAAAAAGGGGGAGGATATATCCAATGAATAAAAACAGGGAAAGGAAATGAACTAAAGTTTCTGTCGAAATTGATTTATAAAACGAATAATCTTTTTATAGAGAAACATAGATTTTGCTACTAGCTGATGGGGGATATAAAGATTTTTGCATGTGCGCTCGGGCAAAAATGCAAAACTTATCAAAATAACTGAAAGTCCAAAGGCTGCGGCTGTAATCTCTAGCCAAGAAAACACCATGTCATTCCTCCTTTTACAAACCTATTAATAGAATATGTAAAAGTTTAAAAGAAGGTTGTACGATAGACCTATAACAAGCGGCGTAATGAAGCTCCCTCTAAAAATAAAATTACGTCAAAGAACGCAGGGCCTGTGCCAAACGCTCTTTGACGTAATTTTATTTTCGTTCTTCAGCTTGATGCTCTTGTTTATTTTGCTCAGTGAGACGTTTTTGATGAGCTTTTGTTTCTGCGCTTACGTGATTCGCATCATTCGGTTGATTCTTCTTTGAACCTCCTGCAGCGTTACTCATTAGACGACACCTCCAGTCTGGTTATGAAACATACCTATAGAATGTGCGTATTTACAGACTTTATACACCGCTATCGATATTACTGCACACGAAAAAAGCAAAGGGAGAGTCCCTAAGACTGTTCCCTTTGCTTTTTTACTAAGCGACTTTATCGGTGGTGATAATTTTGTTAATCCAGTCTTTTCCTTCTGTAAACCTTGTAACAAGCATCGCTGTTACTGTATTTCCCGTACTGTTTAAAAGCGTAGCAGGGGCGTCAATAATTGTGGAAATGACCGCAATAATGGGCAGAACTTCTGGCGAAAATCCATAAATTGTAATGATTAACATTTCGCCAATCATACCGCCTCCAGGGATTGCTCCCATTACGGCTCCAACTAAAAAGGCTACGCCTAAAATGCTCAAAATACTCGTAGCAGACGTCATATCTTTGCCAAACAAACTGAATAAGAAAACAATCTTTAGAATACCACCGATAACAGAACCATCTTTATGTGTGTTTGCTCCTAATGGAATCACCGTTTCAGCAATATCCAGCGGCACACCCATTTTCTTTGTTGCATCTAAATTGACCGGAATAGATGCAGCAGAAGAACAAGTAGCAATAGCGGTGATAGAAGGAGCAGCTGCATTTTTCCAAAACAGCTTAATTCCTGCTTTACCGCCAGCAATCCATGCGTATAGCGTAAAGAAACCGAAATAGTAAACGATTGCAATTAATAAATAAAGAATAAATGCTCTAGCGTACCCTTGTAAGATCTTTGGTCCAAGTTCTCCTACTACAGTAGCAAAATAGCATCCTAAACCAATTGGAGCATAGTACATCACAATTTTAACAACCTTCATCGATACTTCTTGACCCGAAGTCAGAAATTTCGCCATAGGCTGTCCTTTTTCACCGGCCATTGTGGTAGCAATACCGAAAATAACGGCAAAGACAATTAATTGTAAAATATGCTCTTTCGAAAATAACTGAACAAAATCAGGTACAGTAAATGTGCTAACAAGCTGATTTAAAAGCGTCATTTTTTCAGCTGTATTTTCACTGTCACCCATCAATTCTTTAATGGCAGAAGTATCTACATTATGTAGAGGATTGTAAAGTGATGCCCCTAAAAAGCCTAAAACGGCTGAAACAGCAGCAGTGGCGACAAACACAACGGCAATACCTAGCATAATTTTACCAAGACGTTTCATTTCGTTCATGTTTGCAATCGCCGAAGCAACACTAAAAAAGACAAGGGGAACGATAATCATGAACATCAAATTAAGAAACAAATCACCAAAAGGCTGCACGACTGCCACATCGGGTCCAATAGCATATCCTGCTATCCCGCCAATTAAAATAGCGAGAAGCAGAATAAGCGATGATCTGTACGTTTTAAATACACTTAAAACCATAGTTAGATTTCCTCCAAACAACAATAGCTTCTTTACTACGCAAGAACAGCTATCATTTGCTCATTGCATACGTAGTAACGATTGGCTTTACATCTTTACGCACCAAATCTTCGTATGTTTCTCGTTCTACAGCAAGACGAGCTTCTCCATTTTTTACAAATACAACAGCAGGGCGCGGAATACGGTTGTAATTGCTAGCCATTGAATAGTTGTAGGCACCTGTAGAGGACACTGCTAATAAATCTCCTTGATTAACGCGCGGTAAATCAATATCCCAAATAAGCATATCTCCTGATTCACAGCATTTACCCGCAATTGATACTGTTTCATCTTTTTTATCCGTCACTCTATTAGCCAAGACAGCTTCATGTTTTGCATCGTAAAGAGCAGGACGGATATTATCGGTCATACCGCCGTCAATTCCTACGTATTTTCGTACACCTGGAATCTCCTTCGTTGATCCAATTGTATAAAGCGTTGTACCTGCTTCTCCTACGATGCTTCTTCCAGGCTCAATCCAGACTTCTGGAAGGGTATAATTCTGTTCAGTTAACGTGCGGCTTAGCTTTTCTGTCAGTGCATCTACATAATACTCAACTGGAAGAGGAGAGTCGCTTTCGGTATAACGAATACCAAAACCACCACCTACGTTTAAAACTTTTACTTCAAATTCCATTTTATCACGAATGCTAAATAAGAAATCAGTTAAAATATCAATGGCGCGAGAAAAACCATCTACTTCAAAAATTTGCGAACCAATATGACAATGAATGCCTAAAAGATCGTAGTAAGGCTTTTCTAACGCAGAACTTACCGCTTTCATGGCTTGGTCATTGGAAAGACCAAATCCAAACTTGGAGTCTTCCTGTCCGGTCATAATATACTCATGTGTATGGGCTTCAATCCCTGGAGTAACACGCAGAAGAATAGATGCTTTCTGTTTGCGCTCAGCTGCTAAGGCATGCAAAACTTCAAGTTCGGTAAAGTTATCAACAACAAAACAGCCAATATTCGCATCAAGAGCCATTTCCATTTCTTCAATCGTTTTATTATTTCCGTGAAAATGAATGCGTTCAGCTGGATATCCAGCTTCAAGCGCTGTAAATAATTCGCCTCCTGAGACCACATCTAGGGACATATCAAGCTTCGTTAAAAGGCTAGCCATTTCCATACAAAGAAAGGCTTTCCCTGCATAGGCGATTTGATATGAAAATCCGCTTCTTCGAAAGGCTGAATGGAAGGCCTTGCATTTCGTCTCAATTAATTCTTGATCGTAGATGTATAGGGGAGTGCCGTATTGTTTTTTCAGTTCGACCGTATCGCACTGCCCAATTTCTAAATGATTGCTGCTGTTAATTTTACTCGTTCCATGTAAGTACATAATCCGTATCCCTCCATTTAAATCATTCAACTATAACTTTGAACTTTGATGGTCAGTAGAAAAACACAAAAAAGACCCGTGAAGTGATGTTCACGCGTCTTGGTTTCATAATAATAAAGTATTATTACATTCTAGGCATCAACATCTCTTCAATAGCTCTCCACAAACCAAATGGTTTGTGACAGCTCAGCATTTATTCAATACTGAACCAGTATATGAACACAATGGATGTTTATATACTTCGGCACGAAATCCCTTTTACTTATCTTCACAGACTCCATTAGTCTCCAATAAGTGACTCTTGATTTCATGCACCTCTATTCTCAGAGAGGAAAATTATATTTAAATGTAATTCCTATTATATTTCCTTTTACTTCGTCTAGTCAATGAAAAGTTAAGGCATAGGAATATCAAAAAAAATAAATAAGAAAGCTATGAAGCTTCCAGATAGAATCCAAGCAGCCAGTGCTGTCTTCTGATGAATGATTAAAAGTCAGAACGTGACAATATTGAAGAGAAAAGAACACAGCAGCGACCATCCATAATGATGAGTGATACTATGATTAACATAAGCAATGAACTCAATCATAGTAAATGAAAGCGCCCACAAAAGAATCCACCACAGCCGGCCGCTTACATGCAGCGGCAGCCTTCCTAAAAAAACCGGTATAACAAACGGATAAATAATTAAGGTTATTCCAAGAGAAACCATTAGGTGATCGGGTAGAACAAGGTGATCAACACCAACAGGGTGAAATACCCATACGCGGTGATGAAACAGCAGCACTTCATAAAGCAAATTCCCCGTGACCCAAAACAGCAAAGTAGGATAGTATTCTTGATACCTTCGCCACTTGCCAAATAGTAAACCAAGAATGATGAAAAATAATACAAATGAAGATTGCATACGCTCTCCTTAAATTAATGGTTATTTCTTTTTATTTACATATTATAGTGGTTTTATTCTTTCATTTTTTTATTCAGAAACCATAATAAAAAAGCGGTAAGCGCAGTGTTAAATATGCGCGATCACTATTTGTGGTTTGCTTCATCTCACTATAATCTCCGTAACAGAACTTATTGCGCTTTTGTTTACAATGAAAGGAGCTATATGTCAAAGTCAGCAAGACTCAAAAATAAGCTTAAAATAGCTTCGCCTAGTATGTGACTTCTTTTTTTGCTATGCTAAAATTGCGTACATATAGCATGAGAATACTAGAAGAAAGAAAAGGGTGTTTTGGTATGAAAACATACATCGTAGTTGGAGCTGGGATACTTGGAGCTTCTACAGCATATCATTTAGCAAAAGCAGGAGCAGATGTGACATTGATAGACCGCAAGGATGCTGGTCAAGCTACTGATGCAGCAGCAGGAATTGTTTGTCCATGGCTTTCGCAGCGTCGAAATAAAGCATGGTACCGCTTAGCAAAAGGCGGCGCCAAGTACTATCAAACATTAATTCAGCAATTAGAAGAAGATGGAGAAACGGATACGGGATATAAGCGAGTAGGAGCAATTAGCTTACATACTGATGAACAAAAGCTTAAAAAAATGGAAGAGCGAGCATATAAGCGTCGGGAAGAAGCTCCTGAAATAGGCGAGATTACACGTTTATCCGCTAAAGAAACACAGGCTTTGTTTCCGGTTCTTTCGGAAGAATACAGTTCAGTTCATATTAGTGGAGCCGCTCGCGTTAACGGAAGAGCTCTTCGAAACGCACTTGTGAATGCAGCGAAGAAAAACGGTGCAAAAATAATAGAAGGAAACGCAGAACTACTTTATGAAAATAATCAAGTAACGGGCGTTGCCGTAAATGGACAAACCCTTCTAGCAAGTACAACAATCGTAACAGCAGGAGCGTGGGCAAATCAATTACTAGAGCCTCTTGGAGTGAAATTTTTAGCAAGCTTTCAAAAAGCGCAAATTGTCCACTTGCATCTCCCTGATTTAGATACAAAAGACTGGCCCGTTGTGATGCCTCCAAGCGACCAATATATTCTTTCATTTGAACAAGGTCAAATTGTCATTGGAGCAACACATGAAAACGACACGGGTTATGACTTGAGAGTAACGGCTGGGGGGCTTCATGAGATTTTTTCAAAGGCCTTATCAATTGCTCCCGGCTTAACAGAAAGCACAGTCTTAGAAACAAGGGTAGGGTTTCGACCATTTACTCCAGGCTTCTTGCCAGTCATTGGGGCTCTTCCGCCTTACGAAGGAATACTAGTAGCGAATGGTCTCGGAGCTTCAGGCTTAACGTCGGGCCCTTATCTTGGTTCAGAGCTGGCTAAATTAGCACTTGAAATGGAAATGGAAATTGATCTTAGTGACTATGATGTAAGAGGAGCTATCGAGTCTTAAGCAAATAGAATGAATGAAAACAAATAGAAGTTCGCAAGCTATAACTACTATATGATGAAAGGAAGTAGATTGTTTGCGAAAGATTATGGTAAGTGCAGCAGCAGCTTTTTTATTTATGAGCGCGACGCCTGTATTAGCGGAAAACAATCCTCAGCCAGAAACAAAAGGCGTGCAGCTGACGTCTCAGCAAAAGCAGGAACTGTCCGTGCTGTACAAAGAAATGCTAGCAAAAAAGAAAGAAATACTTTCAAAATATGTCGAGTACGGCGTGCTAAGCAAAACGGAGAGTCAAAACATTTCTTCACATATGGAAAATCGCTATCAGCATATGGAGCAAAATGGTTTTGTGCCAAAGCGACACTGTCATAAAATGCATCATTCAAAGTAATTCCTATTCACATAAAAAAAGCGCCTTTACAGGCGCTTTTTTTATGCGAGTGAATGGAAAATATCCGCTTCTTTATCTAGTAAATTCTAAAATCCTCATGTAAAATTAAGAGAATGAGAACGAGTAGGAAAGATGTTAGTGAGGGGTAGGTAAATATGAACGATGAACGAAAATAAAAAAATAGTCCGATTACATGCAGAAAATCATTCAGCTGAGGCGCTAGGAATCATATTTGCTTACAAACAAAAAGATGACCATCTTGTTTACAGTATGTATCAAGGTGAAAGCGTTCATGAGCAAAAAATACCTCTAGAAGAATGGGTCTCGTATGAGCATTTTTTCGAAGCACTAAATAAAAAGAAAAAGCTTATGTACGAGCTTCAAATAAATGATAAACGCTATGTAGTAAACTTAACCCCTTTATCTTACACAGAAAAGCCTGAAATTATGGGACATTGCGTGAATATAACTAGTTATCAGAAGAAAAAAGAACAGATTCAGCCTTTTATTTATCATAACGCAGATGCTGTTGCTGTTGTTGACTTAGAATGTAAAACGCTTCAAGTGAACCCTGCGTTTGAGAATACATTTGGCTGGACGTTTGAAGAAATTTATCAAAAGCCTCTTCCAATTATACCTTCGTTTTTAAAGGAGCCAGTGTGCGAACTTCATAAGACCATTCAATCAGGTGAATCGAAAACGGAATTTGAGACGGTCAGACAGCATAAAGACGGTCATTTAATTAATGTAAGCGTCACACTATTCCGCGTTGAAAATATGAATGATTGGCCGCTATGCATTGCTTTTGTCTATCGAGATATAACATCACGCAAGCAGGCCGAAACGGCTTTAAAAGAAAGTGAAGAACGCTACCGAAGCTTGATTGAGTTATCGCCGGAAGCGATTATCGTTCATAGTGAAGGGAAAATTGATTACATCAACCCTGCAGGAGCCAAAGCGCTAGGATACAAAAGTCCTCAAGACGTATTAGGAGCTTGTGTTTATCAGTTTGTTCACCCTGATTACTCTGATGTTGTAAAACAGCGAATTTATCGAATGAAAACAGAAAATAAATCTGTAGACCTACAGGAAGAAAAGTTTATTCATAAAGACGGTCATACGATTGATGCCGAAACCATTGCCTTTCCTATTCCCTATATGGGAAAGCAGGCCATTCAAGTTTTGTTTCGTGATATCACAGAACGTAAAAAAACTGAAAAATTGCTGCGTGAATCCGCTCAGCTTTCCTTAGTCGGACAGTTAGCGGCTGGTATTGCTCACGAAATTCGAAACCCTCTGACGGCAGTAAAAGGATTTATGCAGTTATTAAAAGAAACGAGCGCTCAGCCTTACTATGTAGAAATGATAAATCATGAGTTAGATAGAATTGAATTGATTACCGATGAGTTCTTGAGTCTTGCAAAGCCTCAGGCGAAAACCTACAAAGACAAACATGTTCAAGATATTTTAGAGAATACTTTAAAGCTAGCTGAGGTGCAGGGGATTACAGAGAAAATTCACGTAAAAAAAGAAATTGATCTTCATCTTCCTCTCGTATTATGCGAAGAAAATCAGCTGAAACAGGTGTTTAGCAATATATTTAAAAATGCAGTCGAATCTATGCCAAGTGGAGGAACCGTAACGATTCAACTAAAAAGGTTTAATCAGGAGAACCTTGTTGTCCGGTTTAGCGACGAGGGGCCAGGCATCACGCAGGAAAGAATGCAGCATTTAGGAAAACCTTTTTATAGTACCAAAGAGAAAGGAACGGGGCTTGGACTGATGGTGTGCTATAAGATCATTCGAGAACATAGAGGAGAAATTAACTTTGTAAGTGAACTTGGAAAAGGAACTACTGTAGACATTCTTTTGCCTTTTAAAAAGTAGATTCTACTTTTATAAGCATGAAACCTTTTCTAAAGGGGAATACATGTTAGTGAACGAATAATGAGGTTAAAATAGGAGGGAATAAGATGGAACGTATTGAAACGGGAGAGATTTTTACAATTTTAGATGAAAATGATCAAGAGCAAGATATTGAAGTGCTTGGAAAAATGACGATTGAAGGGCACGATTATATTGCTGTTGCGTTTGTGGAAGAAGTTTTAATTGAAACAGAAGAAGAAATTGATGTTTTCTTTTTGAAAATTGAAGATGACGGGGAATGGTCTTCAATTGAAGATGATGATGAGTTTGAAAAGGTATCAGCAGTATTTGAGGAAATGACATCCGCGTAAAAAGAGAGGTTAAAACCTCTCTTTTTTTATTTTTAAATAATATAATATTTAGAATTTTTCTAAAAATATCTTGCTGAATTATTCCCCTTCATTTATGATGAATATGTAACATACCAACCGGTTAGTAAGTAAATGAAAGCGAGGGACTACCGTGTATTTTTCTTACTCTGACAAAGTAGTGAAGCTGCAAAAAGAATTGACCTCTTTTATGGAAGAGCATATTTACCCAAATGAACGGCTATACGAACAACAGCTGAATGAACAGACATCTAGATGGTCAGCTGTTCCTCCGATCATGGAAGAGTTAAAAGAAAAAGCAAAGCAAGCTGGATTATGGAACTTATTTTTGCCAGAAAGCGAATACGGAGCGGGTCTAACAAATGTCGAATATGCCCCCCTTTGCGAAATTATGGGCCGTTCTATTATTGGACCAGAAGTTTTTAACTGCGGAGCTCCTGACACCGGCAATATGGAAGTACTGGTTCGATACGGAACGCCCGAACAAAAAGAAAAATGGCTAAAGCCGCTGTTAAATGGAGACATTCGCTCCTGCTTTTCTATGACAGAACCGGATGTAGGTTCTTCTGATGCCACAAACATTCAGTGCAGTATTGTAAGAGAAGGCGATGAATATGTAATCAACGGAAGAAAATGGTGGTCTTCAGGTGCGGGAGATCCTCGCTGCAAAATTGCTATTGTCATGGGAAAAAGCGATTTTACCGCATCTAAATATGAACAGCAGTCTATGATTTTAGTTCCATTAAATACTCCTGGAGTTAAAATTGAACGAATGCTGCCAGTCTTTGGATACGATCACGCTCCTCATGGACATGCTGAAATTCATTATGATAATGTGCGTGTGCCAGCGTCCAATATGCTTTTAGGTGAAGGCAAAGGATTTGCTATCGCTCAAGGCAGATTGGGGCCTGGACGTATTCATCACTGCATGCGTTTAATAGGAGCAGCGGAAAGAGCGCTTGAAGAATTATGTAAGCGTATTCAAAGTCGTTCTACGTTTAATAAGTTGCTTTCCCAGCAAGGGGCTATCCAAGAATGGGTGGCAGAATCGCGTATTGAAATTGAGCAAGCTCGCTTATTAACATTAAAAGCTGCTTATATGATGGACACAGTTGGAAATAAAAAAGCGCGGAAAGAAATTGCTATGATTAAAGTAATGGCTCCTGCTATGGCTTTAAAAGTCATTGATCGCGCTATTCAAGCATTTGGAGCAGCAGGTGTTTCAGAAGACACGCCGCTTGCGGCACTTTGGGCGAATGCCCGCACTCTTCGCCTCGCTGATGGTCCAGACGAAGTGCACAAAGCACAGCTTGCAAGACTTGAATTAAAACCCTATCAAGAAAAGGAGGAAACCTATGCACATAAATGATTTGTTTGATTTAACTGGGAAAACAGCTATTATTACCGGCGGAGGCAGAGGATTAGGAGAACAAATGGCAGAAGGGCTTGCAGAGGCAGGAGCAAATATTGTCCTATGTTCGAGAAAAAAGAAGCATGTCAGCAAGTGGCCGATCGATTGGCCACCATGGGCGTAAAAACCCTCGCTTTAGCATGCGACATCAGTCAGCCTGAAGATATTAAAAATGTCGTGCATCAAACGATTGAAACATTTGAACGTATTGATATTTTAATTAATAACAGCGGAGCTACGTGGGGTGCTCCGGTTGAAGAAATGCCTCTTGAAGCATGGCAAAAAGTGATGAATATTAATGTTACAGGAACGTTTTTAATGTCCCAAGAAGCTGGGAAACAAATGATTAAACAAAAAGCTGGCAAGATTATTAACATTGCTTCAATTGCCGGTCTTGGAGGAACAGATCCTCAGTATATGGATACAATCGGGTACAACACGAGTAAAGGAGCGGTCATTACGTTTACGAAAGATTTATCTGTCAAATGGGGACAGCATAATATTCAAGTTAATGCGATTGCGCCGGGATTTTTCCCTACTAAAATGTCAGGTGCGATTATGGAACAAGGCAAAGATTATTTTCTAAGTCAAACCCCTTTAAAGCGCTTTGGCTCCGAAGCTGATTTAAAAGGAGCGGCTGTTTTTCTTGCTTCTGCGGCGTCTAATTATATTACGGGAGATATTCTGACAGTAGACGGTGGAGTTCATGCTATGTGAATAAGAAAGGAGTAACTTGATGGAAGACGTTAAAAAATGGTTTACACCTTATCCAGAAGCCTACACTCATGACATTCACATCGAAGATATTTCACTATTTGATATGCTGAAAGAAACAGCCGAACGTTATCCTGCTCACACGGCAACACGCATGTATCAGCATACGTTAACGTACCAGGAGGTGTATCACTCAGTTCGCGTATTTGCAGGAGCACTACAGAAAAAAGGAATTGAAAAAGGAGATCGTGTAGCAATTATGCTGCCAAACTGTCCGCAATATATAATAAGCTATTTCGGCATTGTAGCAGCGGGCGGCATTGTTACTCAGGTCAACCCTATGCTTGTCGAACAAGAGCTAGAGCATATTTTAAACGATTCCGGGGCAAAAAAAATAATTCTGCTCGATGATTTTTATACGAGGCTTCAAGAGATAAGAAACCGCGTTGATATAGAAGAAGCGATAACTGTCAGCTTGCAAAAACCTTTTGTTCCTACATCACCAGACCTTTCCTTCCTAGATTTTTTAACCATAAAACATGAATTTAATCAGCCGGTCATCCATCCAGCACACGATATTGCTGTTCTTCAGTATACGGGAGGAACGACCGGACCATCTAAAGGTGCGATGCTTACACATACAAACATTTACACAAACGCAGTTCAATCATACGAAATATTTAAGCATGATATTGAATTAGGAAAAGAAAAATGCTTAACCGTTATTCCATTGTTTCACGTATTTGGCATGACTTCCTGTATGCATTTATCGATTCTTTGCGGAAATGAAATATTGCTATTGCCGCGTTTTGATTTGGAAGAAGTACTAAATACAATAAAAAAAGAGCAGCCTAGTATTTTTCCTGGCGTGCCAACTATGTATGTTGCTATTACCAATCATCCGCGGGCAGAAGAATACAACATCGAAAGTATTCGCATCTGCAACAGCGGCAGTGCGCCGATGCCTGTTGAGCTGATGAAAGAGTTCGAACGAAAAACGGGCGCTAAAGTGTTAGAAGGGTACGGCTTATCAGAAGCATCTCCCGTGACGCATTGCAACCTGCCGTTTTGGGAGAGAAAGCCAGGTACAGTCGGACTTGGCGTTCCCCAAACTGCTTATAAAATTGTAGACGTGGCTACCGGAACAAAAGAACTGCCAAGAGGAGAGCTTGGAGAAATAGTGATTAAAGGCCCTCAAGTTATGAAGGGCTATTGGAATCAACCTGAAGAGACGGCTCACGCGCTTAGAAACGGCTGGCTGTACACAGGAGATATTGGACAGATAGATGAAGACGGGTATTTATCCATTGTTGATCGCAAAAAAGATATGATTATTGCGAGTGGTTTTAATGTGTACCCTCGAGATATTGAAGAAGTTTTATATGAACACAGCCACATTAAAGAAGCCGTTGTAATTGGCGTGCCGCATCCTTACAGAGGAGAAACAATTAAAGCGATTTTGGTAGTGAAAGAAGGGAAATCTCTTTCTGAAGAAGAGCTTACTTCTTATTGTCGACATCACCTTGCAGCTTACAAAATTCCGAGAATCTTTGAGTTTCGCCCTGAGCTTCCTAAGACCAATGTAGGAAAAATTTTGCGACGGGCACTACGAGAAGAAGTGGTGAAAGAAACGATGTAAATAAGCTGAACATAAACAAACTTTTTCAAAAGCTCCCTCTAAGCCATGGTATAATTTGTGAAAATGAGAAAAGACAGAGAGGGTTTGACGATGAAAGATTTGATGATGGAACGAAGCATTCAGCTTTTTGCTCAAAAAGGTTTCAAAGAAACGTCTATTCAAGATATTGTAAATGAATTAAACGTCACAAAGGGAACGTTTTATTATTATTTTAAAAGCAAACAAGAGCTTTTAATGGATATTCACCTTCAATATATTGAAAGATTAATAGAAAACCAAGAGACGATTCTTGCAGATAAGACAACATCTTATCCAGAAAAGCTGCACAGCATTATTTTTAAACTTGTTCATGATATTGAAAAAGAAGGCCTTCGAGCTAAAGTGTTTTTTCGAGAGATGCGTCATTTGAGTGAAGAACACTTAGAACAAATCATTCCAAAGCGCGATCGTTTTAAAGAAAACGTACAGGAAATTATTGAAAAAGGAATGGAAGCAGGGCAGTTCCATTCAGATTTGCCTTCAGATATCGTGACGCTAGGCATATTAGGAATGACAAATTGGAGTTATTTTTGGTTTCAGCCGGATGGTGAAAAGACAGATCGAGAAGTTGCGGCTATTTTTTATAAGATGCTGATGAAAGGTATTGAGTCATAGTAGCTGCTAGGCTAGACAGTGCTCGTAAAAGGCGGGAAAGTATAAGCTCTTTCTCTCCTTTTATATCAAAAGGAGGCTAAAACATGAATAGTAAAGATATACAGCGTATTGCTGTTATTGGAGCAGGACAAATGGGACATCAAATCGGTATGCTTTGTGCACTCGGAGGATATGAAACAATTATTCAAGATATGAATGAACAATCACTCATTGATGCAAAAAACAAGCTGGAAGCAATTATAGGCAAGTGGGTTCATAAAGGAAAAATCTCTTCTGAGGCTAAAGAAGCCGCATTTCGAAGATTGTCTTTTACAAACACATTAAAGGAAGCGGTTTCAAGTGCTGATTTTGTAATTGAAGCTGTGGTAGAAAAGTTAGATGTAAAACAAAGTGTTTTTAAAGAAATAGATGAGTACGCACCAAGTCACGCCATTTTAGCATCGAATAGTTCAACAATTGTTAACTCGCTTATTGCAAGTGCAACAAACCGTCCAGAGCAAATCGTTAACATGCATTTCTTTTTCCCTCCCCTTGTAATGGACTGCGTAGAAGTTGTGATGAGTGAAAAGACAAGTGAAAAAACAGCTCAAACGACAATGGAAGTTTGCAAGCAAATTAATCGCACAGCAGTCCTTCTGAAAAAAGAAATCTCAGGTTTTATTGCTAATCGAATTTTAGGAGCGTTGCAAAAAGAAGCCGTTTTCCTTTATGAAAATGGATACGCAGATTTTGAAGACATTGATACGATTTGCAAAAAAGCGCTCAATCACCCGATCGGTCCTTTTGAATTGATGGATCTCTCGGGAATTGACGTCGGATATTTTGTGATGCAGCAGCGCTATAGCGAAACAGGGGATCCAGAGGACAAGCCAGCTGCGTGTATTGAAGAAAAAGTTCAAAAAGGCGAGCTTGGACGTAAAACAGGAAAAGGTTTTTACACATACCACACACAAGGAGTGAAGTAATGATGAAAAAATTTATACGTGTTGAAAAAGAGGAGAAAACGGCAATTGTAACCATTGATAACCCGCCTTTAAATGTAATGAGCCAGACTGTTGTGCAGCAGCTTGAAGAAACGTATGAAGAGCTTAGTAAAGATCCTGATGTAATTACAATCATTTTAACAGGAGCGGGCGACCGGGCGTTTATGGCTGGAGCTGATATTAAAGAGTTTCCTCAGTTAATGGGGCAAAGCGGCATTAAAGAAGAGTTTATGAAAACCCATCGTGTTTTGCAAAAACTTGAAAACATTGAAAAACCAACAATTGTCGTGTTAAACGGTTTAACGTTTGGAGGAGGATGCGAACTTTCACTAACCGCTGATATACGCATTGCCGAAGAACATGCTCAAATCGGTCTTCCGGAAGTGAAGCTCGGATTGTTTCCTGGAGGCGGCGGAACTCAGCGTCTTCCACGCGTAATCGGCGCTTCTAAAGCTAAAGAGTGGATGTTTGCCGGCAGTCCTGTTTCTGCAGAAGAAGCGCTTCATGCAGGCTTTGCCAACCATATAACGCCTAAAGGAAAAGGGCTCGAAAAAGCAAAAGAGCTGGCTAAGAAATTTAACCGTCACTCTCTTCCGTCACTTTCTCGAATTAAGACAGCGGTAAACGAAGGAATGAATCGTACATTATCTGAAGGTCTTGAACTTGAGGCAGAGCTGTTTGAAGAAGTCTTTCAAACAGAAGATATTAAAGAAGGAGTATCAGCATTTATTGAAAAGCGTCCCGCTGTTTTTTCACATAAGTAAAGGAGGAGAAGATCATGTATGAAACACAGGTCAAAGTGCGCTTTTGCGAAACAGACGCACTCGGTCACATTAACAATACGAGCTATTTCATTTATTTAGAAGAGGCCCGTATTGCTTTTTTTGAAGAAATGGGAGCATCTATGCATACAAAAAAGTGGGAGTATATTTTAGCGTCTACTAAATGTGATTTTGTTGCGAAAGGTTATTTTAATCAAGTGCTAATGATTAAAACCTTTGTATCTAATGTCGGCAATAAAAGCTTTACAATTGGACATGAAATTACCGACAGCAAGACGGGATCGCTGATTGCTAAAGGAGAAGCTGTCATCGTGTACTTTGATTTTGATGCAGAAAAAAGCGTGTCTATTCCAGCGGACATTAAGCAGTTTTTGATGAATTATAAAGTAGCTGTTTAACTATAAAAAAGCAGGTGGTAAAAGAATGTCACAAATCATTCCTGTACGAAAAGGAGAGGAATTAAACACGGAAAAACTGCATCAGTTTCTCCGTGTTTCGATTCCTGATTTACCTAAAGAGCCTCTTTTAATCAAGCAATTTGGATCAGGTGCGTCCAATTTAACCTACGCTCTTTCAGTCGGAGAGTGGGAGGCGGTGTTGAGACGCCCTCCCTTTGGGCCAGTTGCGCCAAAAGCGCATGACATGCAAAGAGAATACAAGATTTTATCTGTTTTATCGAAGTCTTTCCCTCTCGCTCCTAGGCCGTATGTGTTTTGTGAAGATGAGACGGTGGTCGGGAAATCCTTTTTTTAATGGAGAGAAAGCACGGTGTTCTCATCGACACAGCGTTTCCAGAAGACGTGAAAGGAACTAGCGAACTTTGCCGTTGTATTTCAGAACAAATGGTGGATGTCCTTGCTCAACTTCATGATGTTCCTTATAAAGGCACGCTTCTTGAAAAAATCAGCAAGCCCGAAGGATTTTTAGAACGTCAGGTACACGGCTGGATTCATCGCTATGAAAAATCAAAAACAAGTGACATACCGGAAGTAGAAGCCCTAAAAAAATGGTTGACCACACACATCCCCACTTCACAGCATTCGACCATTATTCACTATGATTATAAGCTTAACAATACGTTATTTTCACCGGATGGAAATAAAATTGTAGGATTATTTGACTGGGAAATGACAACCGTTGGAGACCCGCTTGCTGATTTGGGAGTGGCGCTGAGCTACTGGATGGAAGACAACGATCCTGAACTTTTGAAAAGAGGACTCGGAAATCCACCTGTTACTGTGCAAAAAAGCTTTTATTCCCGTCGAGATTTTGTAGAAGCATACGCTAAAAAAAGTGGACGGGATGTTTCACACATTGACGTTTACCTGAAATTTGCGTACTTCAAGCTTGCTGTCATTTGTCAGCAAATTTATTACCGTTATAAAAAAGGCCAAACAAATGATAAACGATTTTCACAATTTGAAGATTATGTAAAAACACTAATTATTCATGCTCTGCACACAGAACGAGGACATATATGAAAGGAAAAATTCACGTAATACTCAAAAAAGAAGAGCTTTTTGCCAAAAAGCTAGAAGGAAAAACGGTTGTTATATTTGACGTCTTATTGGCTACGTCAACAATTGCGGCTGCTTTACAGCAAGGAGCAATAGAAGTTATTCCGGTAAAAAATGAAGAAGAAGCGCGTAAAAAAGCAAAAACGTATAAGCCTGACGAAATTGCGCTTGTAGGCGAGTATAGAGGGAAAACGATTGAAGGCTTTTTTGATCCAAACCCCAGCACGTTAAAGGAGCATGTTCAAAACAAAGCAGTTATTTTGTCTACCACTAATGGAACGGTAGCCATCCATAACGCCGAGAAAGCAAAACATGTATATGCAGCTTCACTGTTAAACGGAGAAGCGGTTGCGAGTGCTGTTTGTCAGCAAGGTCAAGATGAAACTGTTTTATTAGTTTGTTCAGGTTCATCCGATCGCTTCTGTCTAGAAGATTTGTATGGAGCGGGGTATTTTATAAGCTGTCTGCTGCAACTAAAAACATTTCATTTGACGGATGCTGCAAAAGCCGCACTGCTTTTGTATGAGGCTTATGAGCATTCACCTGTTGAAATATTGAAGCGCTCAGCCGTAGGAGAAATGCTCACTCAGTATGGCTTTCTAGACGAAATTGGCTTTGTAAGCCGGAAAAACGTCTATTCCGTAGTTCCTAAGGTAGTGAAAAAAAAGCTAGTAAACGGGGAGGAAACGATATGTCTGAAATGAAAACAGAAGCAAAAGGCGGATCATTTTTACTAAAAAAAACATCTACGCATCACGTTTATACACCCGAAGACTTAACGGATGAGCACCGTATGATTGCTCAGACAGCAAAGCAGTTTATTGAAAAAGAAGTAGACCCTTACCATAATGACATTGAGCAGCAGGATTTTAATAAAGTAGTAGAATTGATGCTTAAAGCAGGCGAGCTTGGACTTCTTGCTCACAGTATTCCAGAAACATATGGAGGACTAGGTCTTGATAAAGTAAGCAAAGGACTCGTCGGTGAAATCATTGGCCGGACAAGCGGATATGGAGTCACTCATTCTAATCATACATGCATTGCGACACTTCCTATTACGTATTTTGGCACCAAGGAGCAAAAAGAAAAATACTTGCCTAAATTGGCAAGCGGCGAATATATTGGGGCCTACTGTTTGACAGAGCCAGAAGCAGGTTCTGATGCTCTTGCAGCCCAAACAAAAGCCGTATTAAATCCTGAAAAAACGCATTATATATTAAATGGAACGAAGCAGTACATTACCAATGCTGCCTTTTCAGATACGTTCATCACGTATGCAAAAGTAGACGGTGAACATTTTACCGCTTTTATTGTAGAAAAAGGTTTTGAAGGACTGTCTCTCGGGCCAGAAGAAAAGAAAATGGGAATCAAAGGGTCATCTACTCGTCCAGTTATTTATGAAGATTGCTTAGTACCCGTAGAGAACGTACTTGGACAAGTAGGAAAAGGTCACTTGATTGCGTTGAACGTCTTAAACCTCGGACGTTTTAACTTAGGTTCTGCATGTATGGGCGCAGCGAAATATGCGTTTGAACTTGCTTTAGCTTATACAAAAGAACGCAAGCAGTTTAAAACGGCTATTGCGGAATTTAATGCTTCAAAAGAAAAAATAGCAAAAATGGCGGCTCGTATTTTTGCATCTGAATCTATTCAGTACCGTACAGCTGGTTTACTAGAAGAGGCGCTTGGTGGCTTATATGAAAGTGAAAATCATAAGTTAGTAGCTAAACAGCTGGCTGAATTTGCAATGGAATGTTCAGTTTGTAAAGTGTATGGATCGGAAACTCTTGATTTAATTGCCGATGAATCGCTGCAGCTTCATGGCGGCGCAGGGTTTATTCAAGAATATAAAATAGAACAAGTATATCGTGACTCACGCATCAATCGTATTTTTGAAGGTACAAATGAAATCAACCGCCTTTTGCTTCCAACTCAGCTTCTAAAAAAAGCAGGCAAAGGAGAAATAGAGCTGAGCAAACAAGTAGAACATGCTGTTAGTGAATTGATGAGCGGTCAGTGGGAAATATCTTCAAATGAACTTCTAGGAAGAGAAAAGCAGGCGGTTATTACCACAAGACATTTATTTCTTGCTTTGTTAGGAACAGCATTCCAAACGTTTAACGCCAATCTAGCACAAGAACAAGAAACGCTGATGAAGCTCGCAGAAATTGCTGTTGGACTATTTGCCATAGAGTCATCTGTGCTGCGCGTGGAAAAAGCCGTGAACAAAAATGGAGAAGAAAAAGAAAAGTTAAAAAGCAAGCTGACAGCAACGGTTGTTAGTGAAACGCTCTTTGAAATTGAAAAGCAGGCTCGACAATTAATAAACGGGATGTTAACGGGTGAAAAACACCGACAGTACCGCACAATTCTTGGAAAATGGATGAATGATTTGCAAAGTGAAGGAGAGTTCACGCGCAATCGAGACATCGCCCGTGAATTTATCGACAGCGGGCGATATGTTGTATAAGGAGGGATATTATGCGTTTTGAAGGGCAAATAGCCGTTATTACAGGAGCTGGAAGCGGTATTGGAGAAGCGACCGCTCAGAGAATGGCGAAAGAAGGAGCTCGCGTCATTCTTGTCGGGCGAACGAAAGAAAAACTAGTACAGGCTGCATCGGCTATTGACACACGGTGTGAACGAAAATGCACGGATATTTTCCCAGCTGATGTAACGAAGGAAGAAGACGTCAAAGAGCTGGCTGGGTTTATAAAAGAAAAGTACGGACAAATTCATTTATTAATTAATAACGCAGGCGGATCAGTTAATTCAACAATCAAAGAAACAACGCTTGAACAGTGGAAACACGTGCAGGACGTCAATTTAACAAGCGTATTTCTTGTAACAAAACATTTGATTCCTTTTTTAACTGAAGAGATAGGAGAAAATCGATCTATTGTTAACATCGCTTCTCTTTCAGGACATAAAGCCGGGGCACAAATTCCTCACTACAGCGCTGCTAAAGCTGCTTTAATTAATTTTACGAAAGCAATGGCCTTTGAGTTAGCTCCCCGTGGAGTCAGAGTAAACTCTGTGTCTCCTGGATTCGTAGAAACACCTTTAACGCAGCCTGGACTTGAAAATGAGCGCTTCACTAAGGCAATCGAAAAAAATACGGCTTTAAAACGTGTAGGTAAGCCAGATGAAATTGCAAATGTTATTGCTTTTGCAGCGTCTAAAGAGGCATCTTATATGACGGGAAGTGATTTATTAGTAGATGGCGGGTGGCTTATCGTTTAATGCAAATTAAAGAGGAGGGAATCCGAATTATGAGTGATTTAGTAGTAGAAAAGCAGGGGACTATTTTATCTTTAACGTTAAATCGGCCGGAGCGTTTAAATGCATTCAGTGAGGAAATGATTGAAAAGTTAACATCTGAAATAAAACAGGCACAAAGCGATGAGTCTATTAAAGTGGTTATATTAAATGGAGCAGGGCGCTCGTTTTCTGCCGGAGGCGATGTAAAAACGATGGGCCAAGCATCTGGATCTGATGTTTATGAACATATCGGCCGTTTAAATGAATGTATTTTAGCGATGCAAAATCTAGAGAAGCCAATTATTTCAGCAGTTCATGGATTTGCAGCAGGAGCGGCTTTTAATTTAGCTCTCGCTTCTGACTTTATCATTGCGTCAGAAGAAAGTCGGTTCGTATTAAGCTTTTCTCAAGTTGGATTGATTTCAGACGGAGGAGGCCTTTACTTTCTTACAAAGGTCGTTGGTCCCCATAGAGCTAAGGAACTGTTATTTTTAGGAGAGCCTATGGATGCGGACACGGCTTACAAAACTGGTTTTTTAAACCGTGTAGTACCGTTAAATCAGCTGAAAGATGAGGTCACATCCTTTGCAAGTCGCTTATCACAAGGACCAACGAAAGCGTATGGGAAAATGAAAAAAATTGTCAACAATTCCTTTCATTTAACGTTAGAACAAGTCCTTGAGCAAGAAAGGCTAACGCAAGTTCTTATGGTAGAAACGAGGGATCATCAAGAAGGAATATCTGCGTTTAAAGAAAAAAGAAAGCCACTATTTCAAGGGAAATAAGAGGGGGATATAAGATGAAAGCCATTCAATTTACGCAGTACGGAGGACCTGATGTTCTTCAAGTTATCGATATTGCACGCCCTGTACCAAAAAAGAAAGATGTGCTCATTAAAGTTGCGGCAATCGGCGTTAACTACGCCGATGCTGCGCGGCGTGAAGGAGCATACGTAGTCGAAACACCGCTGCCTTTTATCCCAGGTTCTGAAGTAGCGGGCGAAGTGGTTGAAGTAGGCGAGGATGTAAAAGGGATAAAAGTAGGTACAAAAGTTGTGACGCTGCTAGGATCTAATCGAGCAACAGGATACGCTGAGTACACGCTGGCTGACTCAAGAGGCCTTATTCCGTTGCCGGAGAATGTGGATTTAACACAAGCGGTTGCTTTGCCTCTTCAAGGACTCACGGCTTATCATATTTTAAAAACAATGGGTCGCCTTGAAAAAGGAGAAACCGTCATCGTTCATGCGGCAGCAGGCGGTGTCGGAACCTTAGCTGTCCAGCTTGCCAAAATTTTTGGAGCTGGAAAAGTTATTGCTACAGCAAGCTCCAAAGAAAAGCTTGAGCTTGCAAAAAAACTCGGAGCTGACGAAGCGATTAACTATACAGAAACAGGATGGGAAAAACAAATTTTAGAAGTAACGGAAGGAAAAGGAGCCGATATTATTTTAGAAATGGTAGGAGGGCATATATTCTATGAATCTCTTCAATGTCTTGCACCATTTGGGCGCCTCGTTTTTTACGGAATGGCTAGCGGAAAACCTGTAAAATTTAACCCTGCCCGCCTGATGGAAAAAAATCAATCGGTTCTAGGCTTTTTCTTACCTCAAATGATGGCAAAACCAACGCTTTATCAGCAAAGTCTGCATGAGCTATTAAACCACGTGAATTCTGGTCAGTTAAAATTAATGCTGGGCGGCACATTTTCACTTGATGAAGCGGCAGATGTGCATCGTCTGCTTCAAGGAAGAAAAACGACCGGAAAATTAGTGTTAGTTCCTTAACAAAACAGCTTCCGTCTCTAATAGGGATGGGAGCTGTTTTGGTTTAAAAAATTGGCTTTCACCTGCCAATTTTTTAAAAACCGCTTAATAATTTGGCATGAAAATCAATGTTTTTTACTAATTTCTTCTATATTTTAACACTGGCATGGAAGTTGCATAATAAGTGTTTGAACATATAAAGGAGGAATTGAATATGGTGAGAAATGGAACGGACCGCGTGAAGCGGGGAATGGCAGAAATGCAAAAAGGCGGCGTTATCATGGACGTGATCAATGCAGAACAAGCAAAAATTGCAGAGGCAGCAGGCGCTGTTGCTGTTATGGCGTTAGAGCGTGTTCCCGCTGATATTCGTGCAGCAGGCGGCGTGTCTCGTATGGCAGACCCAACAATTGTTGAAGAAGTGATGAACGCTGTATCCATTCCAGTTATGGCGAAAGCTCGTATTGGCCATATTGTTGAAGCACGCGTGCTAGAAGCAATGGGTGTAGACTACATTGACGAAAGTGAAGTACTCACTCCAGCTGATGAGGAATATCACCTTAACAAAAGTACATTTACGGTTCCATTTGTATGCGGATGCCGTGATTTAGGGGAAGCAGCAAGACGAATTGGTGAAGGTGCTTCGATGCTTCGTACAAAAGGCGAACCAGGAACAGGAAACATCGTGGAAGCAGTGCGTCATATGCGCCAAGTAAACGCTCAAGTACGTAAAGTTGTAGGCATGGATGAAGACGAGTTAATGACAGAAGCTAAACTATTAGGCGCACCTTATGAGTTATTACTGCAAATTAAACGTGAAGGCCGCTTACCGGTTGTAAACTTTGCAGCAGGCGGCGTAGCAACACCCGCGGACGCAGCGTTAATGATGCAGCTTGGAGCAGACGGTGTGTTCGTTGGATCAGGAATCTTCAAATCAGCCAATCCTGAAAAATTTGCGCGAGCAATCGTGGAAGCAACAACGCATTATCAAGACTATGAACTTATTGCAAACTTGTCAAAAGGATTGGGAAGTGCAATGAAAGGAATTGAAATTTCATCATTATTACCAGAAAATCGTATGCAAGAACGCGGCTGGTAATGAGTAATAACTTTTAAACTTAGTTAGGAGAATGATCATGGGGAAATATACGATAGTCGATAAAGAAACGTGTATTGCGTGCGGTGCATGCGGAGCTGCGGCACCTGATATTTATGATTATGATGATGAAGGAATTGCGTTCGTTATACTTGATGATAATCAAGGAACGGTTGAAGTGCCCCAAGAGCTGGAAGACGATTTAATAGATGCGTTTGAAGGCTGTCCAACAGAGTCCATCCGTATAGCAGATGAAAAGTTTGATGGAGACTCGAATAAATTTCAATAAAGCGGAATAAATAAAAAAATAGAAAATTTTTTTAAAAGAAAAGAAGGATTTTGTCTAGAAAAGGCGAAATATTAGTTGTGTAAGAACATATCTTTTTAAAAATGAAAGCACTTACATAACTAAAAGCATATGAGTTAATCTCATTTGACCTTTCAGAATTATTATTGTAAAAGTGCGGAGTAATTAAATAGTTTTTAAAAGGAGATTAAGGGGCATGCAAATACTGAATACAGTCATTGTGACAGGATATGCAAAAGCTCCACAGGGAACTTCCATGTATGAAATGTATAAGCATGCGGGAATTGTACTAGAAGTGGATCTGACAGAGCATAAAATTGTAAATGCTGAGTTTACGTTTATTACGGAGCTGACGCAAAATTTTTTCCGGAAGCTGCTTATTGGTTACTGCCTTGCAGATGGAATTGAACCTCTTATTGAACGTATTCAAAATTATTATTTTGCTCCATCTCAACAGGCGATTATCGTAGCGCTTCAGGCTGCAATCCAACGTTACTGGGATAATGTGAATCAAAAAATTACATAGCGTTTGGTTAGAATAAAGTGAGAAGACAACCTCTTTTCATGGTCTTATTAAAACCAAGCAGACACACACACTTTACAAAGAGTGGGGACATCCCTGTTTCTTTGGGGAGTCATTGTGTCCTGCTTGGTTTTTTTCGCGTAAAGCGCTGTGAAATATAAAAAGAAAAGGAGGAAACAAAATGAACAAAATCATCACGCGCGAAGAAGCAATAGAAAAAATAACAGATGGCGCACGCATTATGGTAGGTGGATTTGGTCTTGTTGGAAGCCCGCTTAGTCTGATTGAAGCGATTGCCAAATCAAACCTTAAAGATTTAGAGATTATTAGTAATAACCTCGGTGAACCTGGAAAAGGATTAGGTGTATTGGTTCAAAAAAAACAAGTAAAAAAAGCCATAGGGTCTTATTTTACTTCCAACCCTGAAGTTGTACACGCTTATCAACAACAAGAACTCCAAGTGGAGCTCATCCCACAAGGAACAATGTCCGAGGCTATTAGGGCAGGAGGAGCAGGCATCGGAGGATTTTATACGCCTGTGAGCGTAGGGACCCAGCTGGCGGAAGGAAAAGAAGAACGAGTATTAAAAGGAAAGAAATATGTTTTGCAAGAATCGCTGCACGCAGATGTAGCTCTTATAAAAGCTAAAAAAGCAGATCGACTGGGAAATCTTATTTACAGCAAATCAGCAAGAAATTTTAATCCAATGATGGCAACAGCCGCTGATATCGTCATTGCAGAAGTAGAAGAAGTGGTTGAAGTTGGACAGATTTCTCCTGAAGAAATCGTAACTCCTCATTTATACGTTACTTATATCGTAGTGAAAGGAGAAAATTAAGATGAACGTCAAACAGTATATTGCTGCGCGTGCTGCAAAAGAGCTTTGTCACGGAGATATAGTGAACCTAGGAATAGGCATTCCTACTCTGGTTGCTAACTATATTTCACCCGATGTTCACGTGTTTTTACATTCAGAAAACGGGATTCTCGGCGTTGGGCCTACTCCTGAAGAAGCCTACGTAGATCCAGAACTTGTGAATGCTGGGAAGCTGCCCGTCACGGTTTTGGAAGGTTCCTCATTTTTTAACAGTGCGGATTCCTTTGCCATGATACGCGGAGGCCATGTGAATGTATCTATTCTTGGAGTGCTTCAAGTAGATGAAGCAGGCCGAATTGCGAACTGGGCTGTTCCTGGGAAAAGCGTTCTTGGCGTAGGAGGAGCAATGGATTTATTAGAAGGCTCAAAAAAAGTGATTGTGACGACTCTTCACACAAATAGTCAAGGAGAGTCAAAGCTAGTTGGGAAGTTGACCTATCCTCTCACTTCAGAGCGACGAGTCGATATGATTATTACGGAATTAGCTGTCTTTTCCGTAACGGACCTTGGTCTTGAACTTCTTGAAACAGCTCCGGGTGTTTCTTTAGAGGAAGTAAAACAAAAAACACAGGCTTCTTTTCACGTTTCTAAATTGTTTAGTAAAGACAATGGGGTGACGGCATAATGGCAGTGATTGTAAATGCATTTCGAACTCCTATTGGAAAGTTTGGCGGTTCGCTTGCAGATACGCTTCCGGAAGAACTAGTCTCTCTTGTGATGAAAAACAATTTGTCTTCAGCCGGATATACGTCAGAGATTGTTGATGAAATTATCGTCGGACAAACGAAACAAAGCGCTCATGCTCCTAATATAGCAAGAGTAGCTGGACTGAAAGCTCAATTCTCTGAACGTATTCCAGCTTATACGGTGCACCGCCAGTGCGGCTCAGGCATGCAGGCTGTAATGAATGGAACCATGTCCATTTTATCGGGTCAAGCCGAAGTGGTATTAGCTGGAGGAGTGGAAAGCATGTCTCAAGCACCGCATTATACGGTAGGCACTCGTTTCGGTTTTCGCGTTGGTGATTTAACACTCTATGACTCTAATACAGAAAGTCAGCCAAAATCACAGCCTGAAACGTTATACGGAACATTTACAATGGGACAGACGGCGGAGTGGCTTGCTGAAAAATATAGCATTAGCCGCGCGGAGCAGGATGAGTTTGCTTTTTATAGTCAGGAAAAAGCTAGGCGGGCTATAGAACTTGATTTATTTGAAGAAGAAATTATCCCGGTACCTGTAAAAGAAGGGGAAAAAGGAATGAAGCATTTTGCAACAGATGAATTTCCTCGTCTTACTAGCAAAGAAAAGCTTGGTACGCTTAAACCTGTTTTTCAAAGAAATGGAACGGTGACAGCTGGAAATTCATCCGGCAGAAACGATGGCGCTTCGATGCTGCTGTTGATGTCGGAAGAAAAAGCTGAGCAGCTTGGATTAACACCTATGGCAAAAATTGTGTCATTTGCCGCGGCCGGTGTCTCTCCAAAGGAAATGGGAATTGGCCCTGTTTCTGCTTCACAAATTGCTTTAAATAAAGTCGGTTTACGCTTAGGTGATATGGACTTGATTGAATTAAACGAAGCATTTGCCGCCCAAAGTATTGCTTGCTTAAGAGAATGGAATATCACATCAGAAAAAGTGAATGTAAACGGAGGAGCAATTGCGCTTGGCCATCCTTTAGGCTGCTCCGGGGCAAGAATCATAACAACTCTGTGTCATGAGCTCCAACAGCAAAAAAGACGATACGGTCTCGCAACTATTTGCGTTGCAGGAGGATTAGGAATGGCGATGGTGGTGGAAAGATGGACGAAATAAAAAGAGACTATGTGTTTCATAGAGATTTAACAAAAAAGTATCCAATGATTACCCATGGTGAAGGAAGCTACTTAATAGATGAACAAGGAAAAAAGTATTTAGACGGCTGCTCCGGGGCCGTGGCGGCAAATTTAGGGCACGGCATTGTAAAAATAGCCGAGGCGATGGCAGAGCAAGCAAAAAAAGCGGCGTTTGTTCATACATTACGTTTTGAAACGAATGTTTTGCATAAACTTGCAGAAAAAATTGGTAAAATGGCGCCGCTTCATTTAAACAAAGTCTATTTTACATCAGGAGGATCAGAAGCAAATGAAAGTGCATTAAAATTAGCAAGGCAATATCACAGAGATGCCGGAAAGATGCAAAAACACATCGTAATCGGAAGGTGGCAGTCTTACCACGGAAATACGATAGGCGCACTATCAGCTGGAGGAGATGTAAAAAGACGATATCCTTACACACCCAACCTTTTACATTTTGCGCACGTCTATTCGCCGTATTGTCATCGCTGTCCGTATAATCGCAATCAAGAAGACTGCGTGGCAAATCAAAACTGGAGCTGCATCACCGATATTGAACGCACCATTTTAGAGCTCGGTCCAGAAAACATTTCAGCTTTTATTGCAGAGCCCATCGTAGGAAGTCAGCAAGGAGCTGTTGTACCTCCGCTTGATTACTTTAGAAAAGTACGTGAGCTGTGCAGCCGCTATGACATTCTTTTGATTGTTGATGAAGTTATGACAGGCTTTGGGAGAACAGGAACTGATTTTGCAGTGGAACAATTCGGAATCGAACCGGATATCCTAACGTTTGGTAAAGGAGTTTCAGCTGGGTACGCTCCTTTAGGAGGAATGATTGTCCATGACCGTCTAATTCAAGGTCTGTTAGAAAATAGCAGCGGGAAATTTCTTCATGGCTATACGTACAGTGGACATCCTGTTTCAATAGCGGCAGGTCTTGCTGCTTTGGATATGTACGAAGAAATAAATATCCTTCAAAACGTTGAAACTCAAAGCGCGTATTTAATGGAATATTTAGTAGCGCTGCAGCGCAAGCATCCTTATATTTCAGATATTCGCGGCCGCGGACTTTTAATTGGATTAGAACTAATGAAAGACGCCAATCAACAGATATTTTTCGAGCCACGTGAAGCAGCCAGCGAAAAGCTCAATGAAATTTGTATGGAGCTTGGAGGCGTCTTTTATCCAGGATCCGGATCTATAGATGGACATAAAGGAGAACATATCATTATCAGTCCTCCTTTAAATATAACGAAATCAGAAGTTGATGAAATAGTGAGATTGCTAGATCATGCGTTTTCTATTTTTCATCAGCACATAAGAAAGGATGAGTCATATGAAAGTGCAAAATAAAACAGAAGAGCTTCAAATCAAAGGAAAAAAACATTTATCACCGGTGATGACAAGAGTAACAGAGCTTGTTATTGAAAAAGCGCACGGTGCGAAATTTTGGACAGCTGATGGCACGGAATACATTGATTTTGTATCAGGAGTAGCTGTCAATGCAGTGGGGCATACGCATGAAAAGATGGTAGAAGCGATAAAAAAACAAGCAGATCACCTGCTTCACCTAGGCTTAAACTACGGCTATTACGAAACAGCAGTTAATTTGGCAGAAAAACTTGCGCAAATTACGCCTGGAAACTTAGACACGGTGTTTTTTTCAAACTCAGGCGCAGAAGCCATTGATGGTGCGCTCAAATTAGCAAAAGCGGCCACTGGCAGACCAGCGATCATTGCTTTTGAAGGTTCTTTTCACGGCCGTACACTAGGAGCTACAGCTATTACGGCTTCAAGCTCAAAATACCGCAGCTACTACGAGCCGATTCTAGGAGAAGTGTATCATGCTCCTTATCCGTATCCAAGTCAGCTTCCTAATATTGACGAGGAAGATGCGGAAGCATATTGCTTAAATCAACTGCAAAAGCTGTTTGAACTGCGAGTGGATCCTTCACGCGTAGCAGCGATTGTAATTGAGCCAGTCATGGGCGAAGGAGGCTATTACCCTGCTCCTTCTAGCTTTTTACGCGCACTGAGAGACATAGCGAATGATTATGGCATTCTGCTTGTTTTTGATGAAGTGCAAACGGGATTTGGGCGCACTGGAAAAATGTTTGCGGCAGAACATGCTGGAGTCACACCAGATATTTTAGTTTTAGCAAAAGCTCTTTCGGGTGGCATGCCATTAGGAGCCATTGTAGCAAGCCGAGAACTGCATGAGAAATGGCCAACAGCTGGACATGGTTCTACTTTTGGAGGAAATCCAGTATCGTGCGCAGCTGCTTTAGCCAATATTTCAATCATTGAAGAAGAAAAGCTTGTAGAGCGCAGTGAAAAAGTAGGCGCTGATATTGTTAAACGCCTTCAGCATTCTATCGGACATTTAGCGGCTATTAAAGAGGTTAGAGGAATTGGTATGATGATTGGTATTGAATTTCATGTTGAAACAGCAGCTGCTTATGTCCCTGTTATTAAATCAAAAGCGCTGGAAAAAAGACTGCTTATTATGAACTGTGGAGTCAAAGGGCAAACTATTCGTTTAATGCTGCCGCTAAATATTGATAAAGACGTGCTGGATCAAGGGCTGTCTTTACTAGAAGAAGTCATCACAGAAGCAGTTTCAATTAACTAGCTTTTAAAATGAAAAGGAGGGTAACAATATGAGTCAGACTAAAACCGAACTGTTACAAGGAAATTTATATATTAACGGCGAGTGGGTAAGTGAAGAGGAGCAAGCCTATTTTGAAAGTATAAACCCTGCAACACAAGAGCTCGTCGGAACGTGCGCGGCCGCTACGGCTAGTCAAGTCGATGATGCAGTAAAAGCGGCTAGTACAGCCTACAGCCACTGGAAAAATACATCTATTCCTGAACGTGCAGCATTTTTAACAAAAGCAGCTGAGCTTTTTGAAGACAGAAAAGAAGAGCTAGCTCAAGTGATGACAAAAGAGATGGGAAAACCGCTGACAGAATCCATAGGCGAAGTTGGTGTCGTCATTGCCACAGCTCAGTATATGGCGGGAGAAGGAAGACGTTTGTTTGGCGAAATAGTGCCCGCTGGCTTTCCTGACCGAGATATAAAAATGGTTCGCGAACCGCTTGGAGTTGTGGCATGTATTACACCTTGGAACTTTCCTGTTTCTCTCGCTTCTTATAAAATGTTTGCCGCTTTAATCGCTGGCAATACCGTTGTCTGGAAGCCGGCTTCAGAAGTGGCGCTCTCAGCGAAGATTTTTATGGAAGTATTGCACGCTGCGGGGCTTCCAAAAGGAACAATTAACTTGCTTACAGGATCGGGCAGAATCGTCGGACAAAAGCTTGCTACGCACTCTGAAGTGAAAATCATCTCATTTACAGGCTCTACGGAAGTTGGTCAGCAGTTAGCAGAAATGAGCAGCAGAACCTTAAAACGAATTTCTTTAGAGCTAGGAGGAAAAAACGCTGTTATCGTGTTAAAAGATGCGGACTTGGATAAAGCAGCAGAAGGAATTGTCAAATCAGCATTTACAACAACGGGGCAGCGCTGTACCGCAGCTAGCAGAGTGATTGTAGAACGTTCAGTAAAAGAAGAGCTTTTGAAAAAAGTAGTAGCTCTTACAAAGGAAATGAAGATTGGAAATGGTCTTGATGAAGGGGTTGTAATAGGCCCGCTTGTAAATGAACAGCAGTGCCATTTAGTAGAAGATTACGTGCAAAAAGCGGTAGAAGAAGGCGGGAATATTGCGCTCGGAGGTCATGCTCTATCAGAGTTAGGGACTTGTTATTACATGCCTACGATCATTGATAACGTCCGTTCGAACCACACAATTGCTCAAGAAGAGATTTTTGGTCCCGTGCTTGCTTTTATTGAAGTAGATGGCTACGAAGAAGCAATGAGCGTTAATAATGGAACGATGTATGGACTTTCCACTTCTATTTATACAAGCAGCTTACATTATGCCAGCCGAGCGGCAAAAGACGCTGTTAGCGGATTAGTCTATATCAATAATGGAACATCTAATGCTGAAATGGGGGTAGCATTCGGAGGAATGAAGATGTCTGGAAACGGTCACAGGGAAGTTTCTCATCATGCATTTGATGTGATGACAGAATGGAAGTCTGTCTACACCAACTATTAATCTCGCACCTTAGCGAAAAGGAGGAGCACATGTCTTCATATCGCATTGGCATTGCCTTTTTTTATCATGAATCTCACAGCTTTAGTCCATTAAAAACAGAAATAGAACAGTTTGTACAAGAAGGCTATTTTGTTGGAACGGAAATATATAAAGCATACTCAGGAACCAAAACAGAAGTAGGGGGATTTTTAGATGTATTAAAGCAAGAGAAGCAGATAGAAATCGTTCCCCTTGTTTGTGCAGCTGCAGTTCCGTCCGGAATTGTATCTTCTGAAGCTTATCACATAATTGAAAAGCAAATGCTGCACTCACTTACTCATGCGGGACCGCTAGATGGTTTGTTAATCGCTTTGCACGGCGCAATGGTTGTAGAACATCTTTTCGATCCTGAAGCTCATTTATTAAATCAGATAAGAAGCTGTATAGGAAGCAACGTTCCTATTTCTACTACGCTCGATATGCATGCAAATATCAGTGAAGATATGCTTACGCACACGCCGCTTCATTTTGGTTTTAAAACATATCCTCATGTTGATATGTACCAACAAGGAGTGAACGCTGCGCGAGCGCTTTTAACACAAATAAAAGAAAGCGCTATCTATTATGCGTCTTTAAAGAAATTGCCTATGCTTTTGCCGTCAATTAATATGCGAACAGCAGAAGGACCAATGAAAAAAATGATTGATCTTGCTAAACAAGCCGAGCAAGAAGCAGATGTATACAATGTTTCCATTTTTGGAGGCTTTCCGTATTCTGATATTCCAATTGCCGGAGCAAGCGTGCTCGTAATAGCTTTGAATCCTGAAACAGCAGAAAAAATGGCAAAGAAACTAGCTTCTCAGTTTTGGAGTATAAAAGAAGAGTTTATCGTGGATTTGCCTACCGTTGAAGAAGGTCTGCAAACAGCGTTAAAACTATCAAACACAAAGCCGACAGTACTCGCTGATATAGCAGACAATCCTTTAAGCTGCGGAAGCGGCGATACAACAGAGCTTTTGGAATACATGCTGAAGCTAAATATGCCGGGGACACTGTTTGGAGGTCTTTATGACCCTGAATCTATTAAACAATGCGTGCAAGCGGGAGTTGGGAATTACGTCTCGCTTTCCTTAGGAGGAAAAGTTTCTCCTGAGTTTGGAAAGCCCGTTGAAGTTGAAGCAAAGGTCATTGGCTTATCAGAAGGTGAGTTTTACAATTCGGGACCGTTTAATCAGCATTTGAAAGTAAATGTAAAAGGTGCAGCTCATATTCGAGTAGGAGAATTGGATGTTTTGCTGATTGGAAGGCCGGCATCAGCAAACGATCCTGAACTTTTTCGCCATATCGGTATTGAGCCAGCGACGAAAAAAATCATCGGTTTAAAAGCTAAAAATCATTTCAGAGCCGCTTTTGAACCTCTTGTAGGATCTATTATCTATGTGGATGCACCAGGCGTAGCATCAAATCGCTTAACGACCTTTAATTACCAGCACATTCCAAATCCAATCTGGCCGCTGCAAGATGTCAAATATGAAAGTGAAAAAAGGAGGAAAGAAAAATGGATGCATTAAAAGAGCAGTATTATATCGAAGTGCCGGAATCGTTAAATCCGGAGCAGCAAAAGATGATGATTGAACTTGAAAAAGATGCGTTTCCGGGCATGGGAGCCGTTGATGAACAGACGCTTGTACCTTTAGCCCGCTACGGCAAGCTTATTCAATATTTCCAGGAAAATGACACAAGGCCAATTGCCATTTGCGAGCTGCTTCGAGATTACAAAGATGTCACAAAAGCTTATATTTTTGGGTTCTACGTCCGCTCTGATAAACAAGGAAGCGGAATTGGACAGCTGTTTTTAGAAGAAATATTTTCGATTCTAAAAAAAGATAATTTCCAAAGCGTTTGTTTGACGGTGAATGTAAAAAACGAAGGCGCCGTGAAGCTGTATAAAAAAATGGGCTTTACCATTAAAGAAAGGCGAGCAGGAGAGTTTGGCGAAGGAGAAGATCGCTATTATATGGTGCGGTCAATTTCTTAGTAGAACATCTATTCAAAAAATGAACTTTGGAGGGAATATAAAATGAACAATACATTATATAAAGCAAGCAGACACTGGAAAGAAATCGAGCTTTGGAAAGATGTAACGGACGAGCAGTGGAATGACTGGGTATGGCAGCTGACAAACACGATTAAAACATTGGAAGACTTAAAGAAAGTTATCAATTTAACACCTCAAGAAGAAGAAGGTGTTAAAATTGCAACCAAAACGATTCCGTTAAACATCACTCCTTATTACGCATGGTTAATGGATGAGAACGATCCGAAATGTCCAATCAGAATGCAGTCTGTCCCTATTTCAGAAGAACTGCATAAAACAAGGTATGATTTAGAAGATCCGCTTCATGAAGATGAAGATTCACCGGTTCCTGGCTTAACGCACCGTTATCCCGACCGCGTACTGTTTTTAGTTACAAATCAATGCTCTATGTACTGCCGCTACTGTACAAGAAGACGTTTTTCAGGACAAATTGGCATGGGCGTTCCTAAAAAACAGCTGGATACAGCTATTAATTACATTGCAGCCAACCCTCAAATCCGTGATGTATTAATTTCCGGAGGAGACGGCCTATTAATCAATGACAATATTTTAGAATATATTTTGAAAAATTTGCGCGATATTCCGCACGTAGAAATTATTCGTATCGGTACAAGAGCACCGGTGGTGTTCCCGCAGCGCATTACAGAAAACCTGTGCAATATCTTAAAGAAATATCATCCGGTTTGGCTAAATACGCACTTCAACACATCAATTGAAATTACAGAAGAATCAAAGCGTGCCTGTGAAATGCTTGCGAACGCAGGAGTTCCCGTTGGAAACCAAGCGGTTATTTTAGCTGGAATTAACGACAGCGTGCCAATCATGAAGCAGCTTATGCATGATTTAGTAAAAATCCGCGTTCGTCCTTATTATATTTATCAATGTGATTTATCAGAAGGAATCGGCCATTTCCGTGCGCCGATTAGTAAAGGGCTAGAAATTATGGAAGGACTTCGCGGCCATACGTCCGGCTATGCAGTTCCTACGTTTATCGTGGATGCTCCTGGAGGAGGCGGTAAAATTCCACTGCAGCCAAACTATATTATTTCTCAAAGCTCCAATAAAGTGGTGCTTCGAAACTTTGAAGGTGTTATTACATCTTATCCGGAGCCGCAAAATTACCAAAGTGGAAGCGCAGAAGAATTTTATAAAAAAGTATATCCTGAAGTGTTTGAAAAATTTGAAAGCAACGGTGTTCTTTCGATTATTGATGATACAAAGTTCAATTTAACACCGGAAGGTCTAAACCGTCTTGACCGCCGGAAAACGTATGACCAAAATCCAGAGCATAGCTCTTTAAAAGACAAGCGTGAAAAGCGCGATCAATTAAAAGAGAAAAAATTTGAAACGCAAATGAAAAAATACGAAACGGCGGGAGCGAAGGAGGAATAATATTGAAATGTCAATGGTGCGAATCCTGTGAAGCGAAAGAGGCGGATGCAACAGTTTATTGGGAGCTTCCTGACGGCACAAAAGCTATAGAAATTAAAGAGACGCCTTCCATTACATGTTCAGAATGCGGAATTACGTATCAAACAGATGAAACGGTTGGACACATTGAAGATCAACTGTTTTTAATCAACACCTCTGCCTTAGAAAAAAGTGTAACGTACGAACAGCTTATGAGCCTGCCTCGTCTATTAAAACGAAACTACTTTGATTTTTCAAAGTAAGCAATGAAGGGTCCATCTCCTGCTTTTTGTGGGAGATGGATATTCTTATACGCTTTACGTTAAACATGTTCGCATAGTTCATTTATAAAGGTGGGATAAGTATGGAAGCGGTCGATATAAATCGTAATGAGGAAGAAAAGAAGCAGGACGATAAGCATGTAAAACGCCATTTAAAAGCACGCCATATGACCATGATTGCCATTGGAGGGTCAATTGGAACTGGCTTATTTCTAGCTACCGGATCATCCATCCAAACTGCTGGACCTGGAGGAGCGCTGATTGCTTACGGGGCTATTGGAATTATGGTTTACTTTCTCATGACTAGTCTTGGAGAGATGGCTACGTTTATGCCGGTATCAGGTTCTTTTTCAACGTACGCAAGTCATTATGTAGACCCAGCTCTCGGCTTTGCGCTCGGTTGGAACTACTGGTTTAACTGGGCTGTTACGCTCGCTGTAGAAATAGCTGCTTCTGCTATTATCATGAAGTTTTGGTTCCCTGATGTGCCAAGTATTATCTGGAGCGCTTTGTTTTTAGGCTTAATTTTTTTACTTAATTTCCTATCTGTAAAAAGCTATGGAGAATCTGAATATTGGTTTGCTCTCGTAAAAGTAGTAACCATCATTGTGTTTATCGGAGTGGGCCTTCTGACCATCTTTGGCATTTTCGGCGGTGAATATATCGGTTTTAAAAACTTTACATTAGAAGAAGCGCCGGTCAACGGCGGATTTCTGTCCGTACTAAGCATTTTCTTTATCGCGGGATTTTCTTTTCAAGGTACAGAGCTAGTCGGCATTGCGGCGGGGGAAAGTGAAAACCCTCAAAAAAATATACCCAAAGCCATTCGCCAAGTCTTTTGGCGCATTCTTCTATTTTATATTGCAGCCATTGCTGTAATCGGGCTTATCATTCCTTACACAAGTCCATCTCTTCTAGGAGGAGATGTGGATAACATTGCTGTTAGTCCATTTACGCTTGTTTTTGAAAAAGCAGGAATTGCTGCAGCTGCTTCAGTGATGAATGCTGTTATTCTTACCTCGGTTTTATCAGCCGGAACTTCTGGCTTATATGCTTCTACGCGAATGTTATGGTCCATGGCCAATGAAGGGCAAGCGCCTAAAGCGCTTCGAAAAATTAATCGTCGAGGAATTCCAGTAAACGCGCTTGTTTTAACCACTATCATTGGCGGTCTTGCCTTTTTAACATCAATTTTTGGCGATCAAATGTATATGTGGCTTTTAAACGCTTCAGGCATGAGCGGATTTATTGCGTGGATTGGTATTGCAATCAGTCACTATCGTTTCCGAAAAGCATATGTTGCTTCAGGACGGGATATAAATGCACTGGCGTATAAAGCAAAATGGTTTCCTCTAGGCCCTGTTCTTGCATTTGGAATGTGCCTCATCGTTATTCTAGGACAGAATTATCAAGCGGTACTTTCTGACAAAATTGATTGGTATGGCTTGACGGTCTCATACATCGGTCTGCCTCTCTTTTTAGCGACGTGGTGGGGATATAAAATAGCAAAGAAAACCAAGGTTGTACCTTTACATGAGTGTATTCAAAGAGAAGATAAGAAATAAAAAAGCTATACGGCTAACGATAAATAAAAAGGTGAACCTTGGACAACAAGGTTCACCTTTTTATTTATAAAAATCTATCATAGTAAGCTTTATTTTATAGATATCATAGCATAAAAAGTGATTTTTTTCCAGTCTGGTTTTTATTTTGTTTATTGATAAAATTCAAGAATACCACTGCATGCTAAGCGATTATGGAGGTTAAAAATCTTTGTACTTTAATAAGAAAAGGGGTTTGTAATGAGAATTTCTGCAGGTGTTGAAATGCTACAGTTGAATGCCAGAGCTTTTGACCAAGACATAATATTAAATCCTACGTTAGTTTGGAATAACAATGAAGCTATTCTAATTGATACAGGAATGCCTGGGCAAACCAATCAACTGAAAGAGGCCTTGGGTGAATTGAATATATCTATTGAACAGCTAAAAGTAATTCTTTTAACACATCAAGATCTAGATCATATAGGGTGTGCGACTGATATACAAAAAAAATCAAATGAAAATATCATCGTATATGCTCATGAATTTGATAAGCCGTATATTGAAGGGAAACTTCCGCTTATTAAAACGAATGCGAGTCGAATGAGTAACGAAGAACTAGCAGCTATACCTGATGAAATAAAATATTTGTATAAAAACCCTCCAAAAGTTGACGTAGATATAGTATTAAAAGGGAGTCAAATGCTCCCATACTGTGAAGGGATTGAACCGATTTTTACCCCTGGACACACACCTGGGCATGTAAGTTTTTATTTAAGAAAATCAAAAACACTGGTTGCTGGAGATGCTTTAGTATTGGCAAATGGACGACTAATGGGACCTGTTAAACAAACGACCTTAAATATGGATCAAGCAGTTCAATCACTGGAAAAATTCTTACACTACGACATTGAGCATATTATTTGTTATCATGGAGGGTATTTTCAAGGCTGTCCGAAAGAAGCGATTTTAAAGATAAAAGAACACATTACAACACAGGGAGAAAGTTAAGGGGAAATGAACTTGTTTTTTCTGCTAGAACAAGTAAGGGAAAATAGAAACCAAAGGGGATGTATAAAATGTTTACACCAACTATCAGTGTCCGAAAAATAAATGATAATCTCATTATAAAATGGCAGCTTTCACACTTTACGATTCCGTTAGAAGACATTCTTGAAGTAACGGAAGATGACACGTATGGAGGTAAAGAAGCAAACGCCATTCGAATTGGCCCTCCGTACGGAACGACTGACCGCATCTTTATAAAAACGACCAATAAAAACTATCTGTTATTTACCTCAAACGCACCGGCTATATTAAACGAAATAAATTCATAACGACCACTACTAAATCGAGATATATAGGAGAGAGAAAATTGAAGATTAGCCGTACTTTCGATGCTGATACAATTGCCATTCTTAATCAGTCTGTTCATCAACTGCATGTAGAATTATACCCGCAGCATTTTCAAACATATGATTTTCATCAGGTACATGAATTTTTTAAGAAAGTGATGAAAGACGATAGGTTTATCTTTCTTTTAGCAGAAGACGAAGGACAGCATGTGGGATTCGCTTGGCTAGAAATAAAGCAGTATTCAGAGACCGTGTTTAAAAAAGCTTACGAGTCAATTTACGTTCATCAAATAAATATCGCAGAACCCTATAAAAACAAAGGGTTTGGTTCGAGTTTGATGAAAGAAATTTATAGCATTGCTCGTGAAAAAGAGATCACTACAATTGAGTTAGATTATTGGAATGACAATACGATTGCCGAGAGCTTTTACGAAAAAGAAGGATTTGTTACGTATAGAAAAATGGCTTATAAAGAACTTTAAGGAGAGCATTTACTTGCTCTCTTTTTTATATCTAAGAAGCCATTTTCTTCATTTTAATTACTCAATAAAATAAAGTACGCGATTTGAGAACTTAACTCTTGAAAAATTTTTGTTTTACATTTATACTTACATTCTTGTTCGCGTAATGCGACAACTTACTTTATATTCAACTAGGAGGTATACAGATAGTATGGAAAATTTCATTTATCATAATCCCACAAAATTAATCTTCGGAAAGGATCAGCTTCAAGCATTATCAGAAGAACTCCCGAAATACGGAAAAAATATTTTGCTTGTTTACGGCGGAGGAAGCATTAAGAAAAACGGTTTATACGATCAAGTTCTTACGCTGTTAAAAGAGTTAAACGTAAATATACATGAGTTAGCGGGCGTAGAGCCAAATCCTCGGCTATCTACGGTACGAAAAGGAATTGAAATTTGCCGAAATGAAAACATTGACTTCATGTTAGCAGTCGGCGGAGGAAGTGTTATTGACTGCACAAAAGCAATCGCTGCCGGAGCTGAGTATGAAGGAGACGTTTGGGATATTATTAACAAAAAAGTAACGGCTACAAAAGCACTGCCGTTTGGAACGGTATTAACATTGGCAGCAACAGGTTCTGAAATGAATCCTGATTCTGTTATTACGAATTGGGAAACAAATGAAAAATACGTTTGGGGAAGCGCCGTTACGCACCCTGTATTTTCTATACTAGATCCTGTGAACACGATGTCTGTTCCTAGAGATCAAACTATCTACGGCATGGTAGACATGATGAGCCATGTGTTCGAACAATATTTCCATAACGTGAAAAACACGCCTTTACAAGATCGTATGTGCTATTCCGTATTACAAACAGTAATTGAAACAGCACCGAAATTACTAGAAGATCTGCAAAGCTACGAGCACCGCGAAACGATATTATATTCCGGAACAATCGCATTAAACGGAACACTTCAAATGGGCTACTTTGGCGATTGGGCTTCACATACAATTGAACACGCGGTATCAGCGGTATATGACATTCCTCATGCAGGCGGTTTAGCAATCCTATTCCCAAATTGGATGCGACACGTTGTAGATCAAGATGTAACTCGTATGAAGCGTGTAATGACAAGCATGTTCGATATTGAAACTGCAGGTAAAAGCGACAAAGAAATTGCGTTAGAAGGAATCGATAAACTAAGCGCTTTTTGGTCAAGCCTTGGTGCACCTTCTCGCTTAGCAGATTACGATATCGGAGAAGAGCGACTAGACGAAATTGCTGGAATTGCTGCTCGTGAAATGGAGCACGGAGGTTTCGGTAACTTTAAAAAACTAAATAAAGATGATATTTTAGCTATTTTAAAAGCGTCACTGTAAAGTGAAAAACAAAAAGAAGGAGACATACGTCTTCTTCTTTTTGTTTTATCTTATAAATGACTGGAAATTAAGTAGAGTAGGAAGAATGGTTTTTTTAAAAATTTCAGTTAACAACTAAAGGAAAAGCTTTATAATTAAGTACAGAAAGAAAGTTTTAGAGAATTTAAGGGGGTGGGGAGATGAAAAAGTTTGCGCTAGCTTCATATGCGCTTTATTTGCTGGGCGGATTAGTCATTACAGCCGTTGGGTCCGTCTTACCGCAATTGTTAACACATTATCATGTGTCCTATACGGTCGGGGGGCAGCTTGTATTATTAGGTTCTTTAGGATTTTTGATAGGAGTTCCGCTATCTTCTTTTCTATTAGGACGCTTCAGCGAAATGAATTTACTTACAATTGCCGCACTAATGATAGCGCTATCACAAATAGGTATGCTTTTATTGCCTCCATTTGAGTGGATTATTGCATTCAATTTTTTAAACGGTATTGGTGTAGCCGCATTGGAAGTAGTTGTAGCTACTTTAATGATGGAAGTATTTATCGGTAGAAGAGCTATTGTTATGAGTTATTTAGAAGTATCATTTGGTCTAGGTGCACTGTTGATGCCGTTAGTAGCTAGCTTATTGATTTCACAGAACAGCTGGAGGTTTTCATTTTTTATAACAAGTGTATTAGCTTTACTAATGGTTGTAGTTTGTAAAATGATTCCTTTTAAAAAAGAGACTGTTTCTACTTCAGAAAGCGACGCTTCAGACGCCAGCTCAGAACCTGCGCCTGTGCTTGCTAAAAGTCAAAGGTGGAAAATACTTGCTCTTTTTAGTGTGATGATTTTTATGTACGCCGGAGTAGAAAGCAGTATGAATAATTTTCTTTCGTCTATTTTTATCACGTATCTAGATGTAATTCCGTCACAGGCTACTTTGAGCATAAGCGTTTTTTGGGTGGCTATGCTAATGGGACGAGTGGCTACTGGATGGATTATTCGAATCGTTACATACGAACGCTATCTTTTTGGCAGCATTGGAGGAACAATTGTGAGTTTATTGCTGTTTATCGTATTAAAAGAAGCTGTTGCAGGCTATATTTTATTAGGGTTTTTAGGGCTTGCAATGTCAGGTATCTATTCGATTACGATGGTATATGCTAATCATACATTTACCGGATCTGCTCGTATTGTAACAAGTTTAATTACTGGTTTTTCAGGACTTGGAGGAGCTATTTTTCCTGCACTTATTGGCTTTACTATGGACGAAAGCGGAATTACCTCGGCACTTTGGTACATAACAGCTTTTGCATGTTTATATCTTCTGGCGCTTTGCATCATTTTTTTCGTTCAGCGTGATGCAAAACAAAAATCTAATAATCATTTGCAGGCTATGAAATAAATGCTAAGTCGAAAAGAGGCTGGGATAAAATTATTTTAATTGATGGAAGATCTGAACGATGAATCGTTCGGATTTTTTTATGGTTAGGATGAACGTAGATTTCATGTGTGGAGGTGCTTCTAGCTGGTGATTGAAGGGCAAGACGAAGACTCCTATGGGAAAAGCGGAATAGATAAGGCCCCGCAGGAGCGGAAGTGACGAGGAGGCTCATCGGCCGCCCGCGGAAAGCGAAGTCTGGCACGGAAAGCAACGCGGTTTAATGAGTGATTTATACTAGCTACTTTATCCAATTTATTCGTCTATTGATTTAGTTAAGTCTCAATCCCTTTTCTTTTTTTTATAAAAATTCTCATTAAATTTTTTCTAACAATATCTTTATAATCAAATAGCAAAATTCCTGCTTTTAATTTCGCTATAGTATTAACCCTATAAACCATTCTTTTCTTTACTTTTTACTAATATATCAAATATTCTATATATTCCTAATGTTATATAAAATTAAATTGACAAATATATGAAGCGGTCATTAGAATTTAGTCATCGAACAGTGAAGAGCTGTTTAAAAGTAGGGGGGAAGTAAATGCCGTTACAAAATAAGCATCTAGCAGTTGTGTTACAAAATACATATCTACCGTTTATTTTTGAAGAAGCAGAAGCTCTCGGAATTAAAGTGACGTTTTTTTATAACCAAGAAGAGGTAGAACCTAAGCATCTTAAAAGCGTACAAAATTTCATACCCATTGATTTATTTCACAGCCCAGACAAAGCTCTTGAGATTATTAAAGCAGAGCATCAGAAAAATCCTTTTAACGGCATTATGACATTATATGAACCTGCGTTAGAGTTTGTATCTCAGCTGACAGAAGAATTAAACTTACCGGGCTTATCACCGTTTGTGATTAGTAACTGTCGTAACAAACAGAAGATGAGAGAGGTTTTAAAAGATAATGATCTTAACACTCCGTATTTTAAAGAGGTTGAAAATACGGAGGAATTAAAGAATCTTTCACTGCCTTATCCTGTCGTAGTAAAACCTTCTAACGGATTTTCCAGTCAAGGTGTATCGCGAGCGAATAATAAAAAGGAACTGATTGACAGCATAGAAAAAGTGAGACGCGTAAATGAAGAAGATCTAAGTAAATTCACAAAAAATAAAACGGGCATGGTAATTGAACAATTTATAGACGGACCAGAATTTGCTATTGAGACGTTTTCTGTAGAAGGAGAAGTTTATGTACTTTCTATAGGTTATAAAGGAAATTCCAAAGGACCTTTCTTTGAAGAAGGTGTTTATATAGCTCCAGCTCAGCTAGAAGAAAACGTTTGGCAATCTATTGCACAAGAAGCAGCTAGAGCAGCAAATGCTTTAGGAATTGAGGATGGCCCGGCTCATATTGAATTACGCCTGGATCCAGCGGGAAAACCTTATGTAATTGAAATAGGAGCGCGCATTGGAGGATCTGGAATTTCTCATTATATCGTAAAGGAAAGTACAGGTATTAACTATATGGAGCTAGTTTTTTACTATGTATTAGGTTTAAAACCTCCTGTATTAAAAAATGAAAGAAAACGAAAGAAAGTGGTGGGTAACTACATTATCCCAGTGCAAGGCCGTGGGGTTTTTAAAGAAATTCGAGGCTTAGAAGACGTGCGTAGAGATACTGAAGTAAAAAGGGTTATTCAATTTATAACTAAAGGGACAGACATTTTACCATATCCGCACTTTTCAGGTTACCCTGGATTTATTTTAACCACTCATGACTCTTATTCCGACTGTGAGCGGTATTACAGCTATTTAGATAACAAAGTAAAAATCGTTTATAAAAATAAAGTAAACGCATAGGGGGTATCAAAGGCTATGATAGTTGCAGAGTCGTCTAGTAAGAAAAATAACCAGCTTCAAAAAATTAGCATTATCCATACCTTAGGGCCTGAAGGAACAAATTGTGAAAAAGCAGGCTATTTGTGGTTCGAACGCCAAAGCATACAAGGTCAGGTCTTTTTGCATCAAACGTTGGAAGAAGCTTTAGTTCATGTGAAAGAAACAAAGAGTTCTGCTCTTCTAGGCTGCGCGGTATATCCTTACTTACATGATATTGTGTTCAAAAATTTAACTAGTTTAGAGCTAGTAGATAGCTTTATTATGCCAACGTATAACATGGTGCTTGCCTCAAAAGAAGAGGTGATAACAAACAATAACCTGTTAATTGCTTCACATCCTGCCCCTGTTGATTTAGCTCATTCCATCAGTCCTAATGTTCAGTTAGTAAATAGTAATGCTCAAGCGGCGATTGATTGCTTAGAAGGAAAGGTAGACGCATGTATTACAACGAGTAAAGCTGCTAACGAGCAGGGGTTAACAGTTGTAAAAGATTTTGGAGAAGTGCCGATGTGTTTTACGCTCCACGGAAGAAAATAGGCTTAACTTTAAAAAAGAAATAAGGTGAAACAGTGATTTCTAAATTAACCCGTATTCATGTACATCTTTTGTTTTGTCTATTAGCCGTCATCGGGGGAACGACATGGGCTTTTCAAAAGACTGGATTAAAAGATAGCTTGCCTCTATGGTCAGCAGGTATGAGGTTTTTAATTGCTAGTTTAATAATTGCCCTCTACCTCTTATTCACAAAAAAAATGGCCGTTTCAAAAGAAGTAGTAATCATTTCAGCATTAAACGGAATTTTGTACTTTGCTCTACCGTTTGGTTCTGTTTATTGGGCATCCGTCTATTTGCCAAGCGGGCTTGTTTCCGTTTTAGCTGCCAGCATTTCAGTGTTTGCTCTTTTATTTAATCGCTTATTTAAAGGAACACCAGCTACAAAAGGACAAAAGATAGGTGTAGTCATGTGCTTAATTGGTATGAGCGTTGTATTTGGAAATCAGCTGTTTATACAGGGAAATGTTATTCAAATAGTAGCAATGATTGTCATTTTAATGGCTATGCTAGGTTCTGCTTTTATAACTGTTCAAGTTCAATCTCGCATAAGATCCTTGCCTATTATGACCTTTAATTCTTTTTCGATGCTCAGTGGAGGCGCTTGTTTACTGATTGTTAGTTTATTTGTAGAAAATGGAAACCGTACTTTCTCTGGGATTAGTCTTATCTCATTATTATACTTGGCCATTATAGGATCGGTCTTGGGGTTTTCTATTAATATTTATTTATTAAAAAAATGGCATATATCAAAAGCAACGGCGCATTTATTTATTTCACCGGTTATCGCCTTATATGTAGGATTTGTCTTTTTAGGTGAAACATTAAACAAACAGGTCTATATAGGTACAGCATTTGTAATAGCAGGGGTTATATTTATTAACTTGAAAAAGCAAATAGAGAAAAACACAAATAACTCTACTCTTAAATCATCTAAAAATATTTCTGCTAAGTAGCTGTTCTAAAAAAGGAGGGTTTTAATCATGTTAACAAAAAATCATACTCAAAGTTTAGTGGAGTTATTAAACGATAAAATAGTACCTGCTCTATATGAGATAAGAAAATATCAGGGCCCAAATGGAGAGGTCAAAAGAAATTACGAAAAAGCTAGAGAGCTCTTATTAAAAGTAGTTGCTGAAACTGAAACAATATATAACTCTTTAAATTTACCTGAAGTGTGGAATGCATTAAAAAATGACGTATGTGATTGGATTGAAAGAGGACTCGATCAAGCTCCTTATTTTGATCAAACGTTAATTGCTTATAGCCCGCCTGCAAACGGGGAGACGACGTTCTTTTTAGGACCGATTGTAACGCCTAATGGCCCTACAAAAAGAGGGTTTTATTTAGAAGCCTTTATCGCCGTTCGCGATGAACCTGAAATCATGAAATCCATTGAAGCCGACCTTCCTCATCCTAAAAATGGATGTGAATCTTTAAAGCTGTTGGCTGGTACTCAAGGATTTATGGAAGGGAAGTGTATTGTATTTTTCCCTGAGAATGTAAAAACAAAAGAAAAGGTAACAAGTCAAAACTTCGCGATATTTTTCTTTAATAAATTTCACAGCATATACAATGAGGATACATTAAAAAGAGCGTATTCTATCTTTCCTGATTTTAACCTTAAATCTCGCGCTATGAATAGAGAAGACACCTATCAGGCAAGGGTGATCTGGGGATATCTGCATGATTATTACCATCACTGCGGAAATAAACCTTTTGACCAACATATACAGGCGAAAATGAATTTTTTTGCAGGCATACTAGAAGAAGTTAAAGTAGATTGCCAGACGGTGCTGACTCTTCATAAAAGAAAATATCCTTTTTGGGAAGAAATAACGGAATTTGTTCTCTTTGAACGCCTTTTAAGATACCCTAGTCAGCATAATGCACCCCGAAACTTTGATTCTGGAACAGGATTTTTTCTTTTTAGCTGGTTAGTTGCAAATGGGCGTTCACTATCCCGAAAAGGAGACCATGCTTATTTAGATTTAGACATATGCTTAAAAGAACTGGATCTTTTAGTAAAAGAAATTGAAGAACTTGAAACGATTCAAAGTGACCTTGACTATAAAGAAGAAGCTGAACATTATGTTCGAAAATACTTATTACCTAGTGAGAACGGTGATAAATTTATTATCCCGGACAATTACTTTATTAATCAGCAAAATAAGAAGATTGAAGTTCCATACTTACTATTCGATGATCATAATCTTTAAGGAGACGGTGCACTAGTGACTGCTTTGCATTTAAGTAAAATAGGAAACAAAATGACTAATAAAGTAGGCGTTCGCGCTATTATGCATGACATCCAAGAAGTGCTCAATTCCAATCTTAATCAATATGTGAATTTAAGTGCTGGCAACCCCGCCATCCTCCCTCAAGTTTATGAAATGTGGGAAGAAGCTTTAAGAGATATTGTGAACGACAAACAATTAAAAAATTTGATTAGCCAATATGGTTCTAGTTACGGTACGCATGAATTAATTGATTGCATAAGAGACTACTTCTTTACGAATTATCGTATTAAACTGGACAGAGAACAAGTCTTGATCACTTCGGGAAGTCAAAATCTCTTTTTTTAGCTTTAAATTCGTTTTGCGGTACAAGTAAAGAAGGAAAAGTAAAAAAAGCATTAATACCTATGCTGCCAGATTACGCTGGGTATAGTGGAGTCGCGCTTGAGGAAGGTGTAATAGAAGGAATTCCTCCTATCCTCTCAAAGCTTGATCATCATACGTTTCGTTATGAATTTAACAAACAAGCATTTAAAGATAAAATAGCTCAGGACCCAGACGTCGGAGCTGTTGTATTATCAAGGCCTAATAACCCAAGCGGCAACATTCTTTCCGAAGAAGCCGTACAGCTTATATCCCAAGTGTGCAAGGACTATCACATTCCATTGCTAATTGATTCAGCTTACGCACCGCCTTTTCCTGCTATTAATTTTATTGAAATGGATCCAATCATACATGATAATATCGTTCACTGCATGAGTCTTTCTAAAGCCGGATTGCCTGGAGAGAGAATAGGAATTGCTATAGGAAAAGGTGACTTCATAAAAGTAATGGAAGCATTTCAATCAAATATTTTGATTCACTCTTCTAGGTTAGGTCAGCGGATGGTGGTTAACACCTTAAAGAGCGGGCAGTTAGCCGAAATTTCAGCTAACTATATAAGAACTCATTATAAACAAAAACATGACTATTTAAAAAAACTTTTAACTACACGTATGCCGGATGATATTCCTTGGTATTTGCACAAAGCGGAAGGTTCGTTATTTGGTTGGCTTTGGTTAGAAGGTTTGCCTTTCAGTGATAGTGATCTATACAATAAATTAAAAGCAGAAAACTTGATTGTAGTGCCAGGCGGATCATTCTTTCACGGCAGCCAATCTTCTTCTCACAACCGGGAGTGCATTCGCATAAGTCTTACTGCTGCAGATGAGGAGTTAAAGAAAGGAATTGATATTCTTTCTTCAGTAGTTAAGGAAATATACAGTTCAAACTTTATATTTCAAACAGAAAAAAGATAATTTGTTTAAGATTTAGAAGTGCAACTAATACGTAATCATAAAAGGCTCAGTTTTATAAGCTAAAGATTGTTTGAAGAAGACAATAACATCCAAGAGAGCAATATGAAGGTTACCCTGTAAGTTTTACTACCCTTAAAACAACACGTGTTCCCGATCAAATTGAAATGTACAATTTGACCAAGGATCCGTTAGAAACAGTAAATCTGGCTCACCCGTATTTTTCGACAAATGAAACAAGGAAAATTCAGCGGCAGCTTGATGTTATTCTTAAAGAACAAATCAGGAAAAAACGGATTTTTCCGCAAAGTGGAAGCATGCATGATGAGCTTCCCTCTAAAGATAGATAAAAAATAGTTTCTGCGGATTGAAGTCAACTATTTGGGTGAGCAGAAAAAGATGTATTTAATATTTTAGTATATAAATAAAAAACCTGATAATGCTTCTGCCATGTTACTTGTTCTGATTTGGGATAGTATTGGGTTTAACTTCGTTAATACCGCTTAGATAGAACAAATAAGGACTTATGGTATCTTTCTTTTGCGCTTTATTGCTGTGAAAAAAAGGTAAAAATAAGAATGGAATGTAGTCGTTAATAGTATAATAAAAAACTTTTTAAGTCTGTGTATTCTTAAGTAACTTTTCAATAATTCAAGCATAAAGTAATTCTATACCATTAAAAAATAAAAAATTACTTCTTGACTTCTGTTAAATTTATACACTATAATCGCTTTTAACAACTAATAAACAGTATTTGGCAATGAAAAGGACACGAATTAGATGCTGTTTTCTTCGCAGAGAATAGGGTCACTGGCTGAGAGCCCTTAAGAAATCATCTAATTTACCACCTTAGAGCTATTGCAGGGAACGTGCATAACTGAAACTGCAATCGGTAAAACCGTTATCTTTTTTGAGCGTGAAATACGTATAGGTATTTTACGGAATTAGGGTGGTACCACGGCCGCATTCGTCCCTTCACTAGGGATGAGTGCGGTTTTTTATGTAGAAAAAAATATACAAGCAATGAAAAGGACATGAATCATTTTTGAATTTTCTTTACAGAGAGTAGGGTCACTGGCTGAGAACCCTTAGAAAACGAAATGAATTTACCACCTTGGAGCTGCGGCGGGGAATGTGTATACACTGAAACCGCAACCGGTAAAACCGTTATCTTTTTAAGCGTAAAATACGTATGGTTATTTTACGGAATTAGGGTGGTACCACGGCCGCATTCGTCCCTTTACTAGGGATGAGTGCGGTTTTTTTGTTGAATAAAAACATATTGGAGGAATGAACATGTCAAAACAATTGGAAGCAGAAAAGCGAAATCATCAAAAATTAGGTCAAGAACTGGAGCTGTTTATGTCAATGGAAGAAGCTCCTGGTATGCCATTTTTCTTACCTAACGGAATGATTATTCGAAACGAGTTAGAGAACTACTGGAAACAAAAGCATTATAAAGCAGGCTATCAAGAAATAAAAACACCCATCATGATGAAACAGGAACTCTGGGAACAATCAGGGCACTGGGAACACTATCATGAGAATATGTATTTTTCAAATGTTGACAAACAAAACTATGCGATTAAACCGATGAATTGTCCGGGAGCCATTTTATTGTTTAACAGCAAGCGAAGAAGCTACCGAGAACTTCCGATTCGATACGCAGAGCTTGGATTAGTTCATCGTCACGAGCTTTCTGGGTCTTTAAACGGATTGCTAAGAGTCCGTTCATTCACACAGGACGACGCTCATTTATTCGTAGAACTTAGTCAGATCGAAGCTGAGATTAGCCGCATTTTAGCGTTTATCCATGACTTTTACTCACATTTTGGCTTCGATTACAAAGTGGAGCTATCCACACGACCTGAAAAATTCATGGGAGATATTGAAACATGGAACCAAGCAGAAAAGTCGCTTCAATCTGTGTTAAGTGAAAAAGGCTTAGACTATCAGGTGAATGAAGGAGACGGAGCTTTTTATGGGCCGAAAATCGATTTTCATATTTTAGATTCCTTAGGTCGCAGCTGGCAGTGCGGAACAGTTCAGCTTGATTTCTTAATGCCAGAGAAGTTTGACTGTATGTATATTGGAGAAGACAATAAACCTCATCGTCCCGTAATGATTCACCGCGCTATATACGGTTCCGTTGAACGATTTATGGCCATCTTGATTGAACATTATGAAGGTCAATTTCCTCTTTGGCTGGCTCCTGTTCAACTCAAACTATTGCCTATTGCACCGCCGCATGTGGAATATGCATATAAAGTGAAACACGAGCTGGAGTTAAAAGGGTATCGTGTTGAAGTAGACGATCGCATTGAAAAAATAGGGCTGAAAATTCGAGAAGCAGAAATGCTGAAAGTTCCTTATATGGCCGTGATAGGAGATAAAGAAGTGGAAAATGAATCGCTTGCTATGCGAAAGCACGGGAAGAAAAACATAGGAACAGTAAGTGTGAAAGAGGCAGCTGTACACTTGAATAAAGAAAAGAATTCAAACAGAGTTTATTGAAGCTATTTACCTTACTAAATAGAAAAATCCGATTTTTTAAGTCGGATAGTGATTCCCTTCATCTTGTCTTACACCAAAATGAAGGGAATATTGAACTAGAAGGGTATAAGATAATATATATCAGCAGTATAACTTTTGCCTTAGACAAACGCCGGTATTTTATAAAAAAATTTATCTTATTCCATTCGAATCATTTGTACGGGAGGAAGCTGAAGCCTCATCTGATGGTTTGTTTATGTTTTGCTGATCTCGCTTCTTTTTAGAAGGAGAGTAAAAAAGAAATTTAAACATAAAGTACACCCCTAATGCTAGTAAAATACAGCCAATAAATAAGTTAAGCATCTCTCCGCCCTTCACACACTTCAGTTTTCATCATTATAACACCCGGTAAGATAAAACATTCATCGTTCTGTAAATAATCTCTATGTCAGAAATTCACATCTGAAGATAGTTAGTAAAAAAGTTATCTAAAAACATATAAAATAATTTTTCAGAATATTATTTTTATTCAAACTTATTATACATAAGCACAATGATAATCTCTTTATTTAGTTTATAAATCCAAAATGAAGCGATATTAAGAAATCGCTTACAAAAACTCTTGAAATATATATAATGATATTAGTATACTAATAGACAAGTTAGTAATTATTTCTATATAATTACTTCTGTATCTGAAGTAAAAACGCGCAGCCAAATGGGGAAAAACGTCATTTTTAAGTTTTTTAAGGGATGAGTGGCAACAGAGAGGAGAGAGTGCAATGGGAAAACTATTTAAAAAGAAGTCCATCGAGCAATTATTAGAACAAAGTCAAAACAAATCTCTAGTCAAAACATTAGGAGCATTCGATTTGACTCTTCTTGGTATTGGAGCCGTAATAGGAACGGGGGTTTTAGTGTTAACAGGCTTGGTGGCTGCTAATGATGCTGGACCAGCCGTTATTTTTTCTTTTATATTGGCTTCTATTGTATGCGGTTTTGCAGCGCTGTGCTATGCGGAGTTCGCTTCAACTATACCTGTATCTGGTAGCGTTTACACCTATACATATGCAACTATTGGAGAAGTAGTAGCACACTTAATGGGTTGGACGTTGCTTTCCGTCTATTTATTAACAATGTCAGCAGTTGCAAACGGCTGGTCTTCTTATTTTAACAACTTTTTAGAAGGCTTTGGTTTTTCACTGCCAAAAGAATTAATTACGATCCCTGCAAATGGAGGCCTAGTGAACCTTCCTGCTATTTGTATTACGCTTCTTATTACATGGCTGCTTTCAAGAGGAACAAAAGAAAGTAAAAAAGTAAATAATTTTATGGTGCTTGTTAAATTATTCATTATCCTGCTTTTTATTATTGTAGGGGCTTTTTATGTGAAGCCGTCTAATTGGACACCTTTTATGCCTTATGGAATTGAAGGTGTTGTGACAGGGGGAGCAGCGGTATTTTTCGCTTTTTTAGGTTTTGATGCTTTATCTACATCAGCAGAAGAAGTAAAGAATCCGCAGCGCAATTTGCCAATAGGAATTATTAGTTCACTTGTGATCTGCACGATTATTTATGTAGCAGTATGCCTTGTTATGACTGGAGTTGTTTCGTACAAGGAACTCAATGTTCCAGAGGCAATGGCTTATGTTCTTCATTCAGTAGGACAAAATGCAGTGGCAGGAGTTATTGCTGCAGGAGCTGTCATTGGAATCATGGCTGTTATTTTCGCCTACATTTATGCAGCAACACGCATTTTATTCTCCATGAGCCGCGACGGCTTGCTGCCAAAAGCATTTGCTAAAACAAATGAGAAAACAGGAGTTCCAACTCTTTCTACTTGGCTAGTAGGCGTTATTGGAGCGTTAATTTCAGGATTTATTGATTTGAAAGAACTTGCGAATTTAGCAAATATCGGAGCTCTTTTAACTTTCGGCATGGTGGGCGTCAGTATTATCATCTTACGTAAAACGCATCCAAATTTAAAACGTGGATTTACAATGCCGTTTGTGCCGGTTTTGCCAATTTTATCTGTATTATCTTGTTTATTTTTAATGATTAACCTTCCTAAAACAACGTGGCTGTATTTTAGCATATGGATTGTGCTTGGTATTATTGTGTATATAGGTTACTCTCGTAAGCACAGTCGATTAACAAGCAAAGAAATGAAAAAAGCGAGTTAGAAACAAAAAAAGAGCCTTTCATCAAAGAAAGGCTCTTTTTTTCTTTTTGTTCAGTTGTTAGACAGTTAGGACGATTGTTCACTATGTTTTTTGCGTGTTTCCACAATAAAAAGACAAGTACTAATAACAAAAGCCGTTCCTACAAAAATGGCGCCAACCCAAGGAAGTGAAGTAAGACCCATATGGTTAATAATTACGCCTCCGAAAAAGGCGCCAAAAGCATTTCCTAAGTTAGCAAACGAGTGATTCGAAGTAGAAGCTAAAGCAGGTGCTTCCTGTGCTAAGTTCATAATTTTCACTTGAATACCAGGCATTACAGCAAATGCTGCTGCTCCCCAGAAAAACAGCGTGATAATTGCTGCTGTTGGGCTTTTAACAGTAAACGTAAAAATAGTCAGCACAATACAAAGAAAAGCAAATATACCTACAACCGAAGGCATTAACTTCCAGTCTGCAAGCTTGCCTCCAACAACGTTTCCGAGCGTAACGCCGCATCCATATAATACAAGTATCCATGTAACGCTATGTTCACTTACTCCTGTAACATCTTCAAGAAGCGGTGTAATGTACGTAAAAACAGTAAATAAACTGCCGCATCCTATTGCGCTTAAAAGAAGCATCACAAGAAGCTTTGGTTGAGTAAAAGCAGCAAACTGCTGTTTTAGACCCGTTAATTTGTCTTGACCAAGCTTTGGGATAAACAGAATAATACCAATAAATGCAATAATCCCCATGATCGTAATAGCCCCAAACGAAGCTCTCCAGCCTAAGTGTTGCCCAATGAATGTTCCCACAGGAACCCCGATGATATTTGCAATGGTTAAACCCGCCATCATCGTTGCGACAGCACTTGCACGTTTATGGGGCTGCACGAGCCGTGAAGCAATAACAGCGCCTACTCCAAAGAAAGTACCGTGACATAATGCCGTAACTAAACGAGCTCCCATCAAAATTCCATAGCTAGGTGCAATAATAGCAATCGCATTTCCGAGAATAAATAGAAGCATAAGTAAACAAAGCAGAAGCTTTTGAGGAAGTCGGTGAGTAAAAATGGTTAAAATTGGCGCACCGATCGCCACTCCTAACGCATAGCTCGTAATTAGCTGACCAGCAGTCGAAATGCTAACATGAAGGTCTTCCGCAACGTTAGGCAGTATCCCCATAATAACGAATTCCGTCATTCCAATAGCAAAAGCCCCAAGAGTCAACGAGATGAGAGCAATCGGAAAGGAATCTTTCTTACTGACCTGCTCATTAGCATGCATTGTATTCATGTGTGATCACCCTTTCTGTGTATAAAATTTATATCTCCTTGAAAAGAAGTCAATTACTAATAATACTTAAGTGATGGAGCTTTGACAACCAAAAAAGATAATGTAAGCGGTATCTTTTTTGGGATTTCTATTTATCTTTATCATATATGAAGACAGTCAGACATAAATTTATTGACAGAATAAAGTTTAGCCCTATAAACTATTTTTAAAGTTGAATAGTTTAAACCTATAAACTAAATGAGTGAAGGAGGGAAAGAAGTGAAGAAAAGCAAGTTATATCAAGCTGTAGAACTTTTTGAAGAAGTGCTGTTTATAGGAACAGAAGTAATTCACAGAGAGATTAGCCATAACCTCTTTGAACATGTCTCTAGGCAGCAGTTTGATTTGTTAAATAGTTTAATGATTAAAGGTCCGTCTTCACCTGGCAGTCTTGCAGTCTTGCAAGGTGTTCATAAAAGTGCCATTTCGAATCGAATCAAAAAACTGCTCGAAAAAGGGCTTGTGGAGTGGGACACTAATGAACTAGAGAGCGATAAACGTTCTAAGCTTATTAAGATTACGGCTGAAGGCGAAAAGGTAATAAATGAAGGAAATGCCGCTTGTTTTAGTATCATTGAGAATTTGTTTGATGATGTAGAAGAAGAAAAAATAGATACATTTATTGAAATTCTTACAATGGCAAAAGAAAAGTTAACTATAAAAGGGGAAAGCAAAGAATGAAATTTATTGTGAAATTTAAATGGGTGATTGCGGCCTTTATTTTAGCTTTAACGGTTATATTGATGCTAACGGCACCAAATTTAACAAAGCTCGCAAGTGAAAAAGGACAGTCTCAGCTTCCCGCCGATGCCGTTTCATCTAGAGCCAGCCAAATTCTAAAAAATGCCGGAGAAGACAGTAATACCATCAGCATGGTTATCAAGCTAGATAACGCATTAGATAAAGATAGTGAGAAACAAATACAGAAAATCATTGATAAGACAGAGAAAATTAAAGGTGTAAAAGATGTCACAACGCCTTTAACAGATGATCAAGATGTTCGTAATCAATTAATGTCTAAAGACAAAAAAACCGTTTTAGTTCCGGTTACTGTCAGTGGATCGGATGAAAAAGTTGAAAAAATAGCGAATCAGATTTATGATAACGTGCCAAAAGGCATTACGGCATATGTAACAGGTGCATCTCTTATTAATCAGGATTTTGCACACAGTTCAGAAGAAGGGTTAAAGAAAACCGAGTTTATTACTATCTTTTTGATTTTAGGTTTGCTTTTACTCGTTTTCCGTTCAGTCGTGACGCCGTTTATTCCTATTTTAATTGTGGGAATCACATACTTAATCAGTCAATCGTTACTAGGGATTTTAGTTAAAAATGCCGATTTTCCAATCTCAACGTTCACACAAACGTTCTTAGTAGCTATTTTGTTTGGAATTGGTACGGATTACTGCATTCTTTTACTTAATCGTTTCCGTGAAGAATTGGCAAACGGACATGATAAAGTAGAAGCCACGATCACGGCTTATCGTACAGCAGGAAGAACGCTATTTATCAGCGGAATTGCCGTATTTATTGGGTTTGCAGCCATCGGATTTGCCAAGTTTGCCATTTTCCAGTCGGCTGTCGGTGTAGCAGTGGGCGTAGGTGTACTGCTAGTCATTTTATTTACTCTGCTTCCACTTTTTATGGTTACGCTTGGAGAAAAATTATTTTGGCCGTCTAAAAAAGTGGCTTCACATAGCGATAATAAGCTGTGGGGCTTTTTAGGAAAAAAGGCAGTGGCGCGACCGTTCGTGTTTTTAGTCATTACAGCGATTATTACCGTGCCTTTTATTGTAACGTACGACTCAAAAGTATCGTTTGACTCTACTGCTGAAATAAGCAGTGATTATAAATCTATAAAAGGACTAAATGCTATCAGTGATGCACTGGGAGAAGGAAAAGCTTTTCCTGTCAATGTTATTATTAAAGGAGATAAAGAGTTAACAAAGGCGGATGTTATTCCTTATTTAGGAAATATAAGCAAAGCGATTGAAAAAGTGGATCACGTGGATTCTGTTATGGCTATCACACAGCCTACCGGAGAAAAGATTGATGATTTATATGTTAATTCACAGCTAGGCTCTGTATCAGACGGAATCAAAGATGCTGTTAAAGGAATCGGAGATGTACAAAAAGGATTAAGTGATGTTGAAAAAGGGCTAAATCAAATAGCTGACCAAACAGGTTCTGCTTCTAAAGAGAAATCTGGAGGATCGCTTGCACCTGCTGCAGACGGATTAGCTCAAATTAATCAACAGCTGCAGCTTGTCAGCACTCAGCTTTCTACAACAGGAAATGTGCAGCAAGCGGTTCCGCAGCTTGTTGCAATCAGTAAACAGCTTACTACCATTCAAACCGGTCTCCAACAAGCAAATGAGAATCTTTCAGCTCAGCAAGGTCAAGTTGGAACGTTATCAGACAGTATCAATCAGTTGGCAAAAGGAGTTAAAAGTGCGAATGACGGACTGACGAAGATCTCAGATGGCTTAACAAAAGCAACAGATATGCTTGATAACATGAGTGACAGCTCAACAGTTAGAGATACGGGTATTTATCTTCCAGCAGAAGTGATGAAAGATAAAGGGTTTAAACAATCCATCGATAACTATTCTTTTGCAGGTGGAAAAGGAGTTAAGCTCAGCGTAGTGCTCGATCAAAATCCATATTCTGAAGAAGCCATTTCAACCGTAAAAAATATTGAAAAAGCGGTGGCAAGCGAAGTCGTTGATACGCCGTTTGAGCATACAGAAATTGTGTACGGAGGGGTATCGAGCTCAAATGCGGATTTAAAAGATTTATCTACAACTGATCTTTCACGCACAATGGTTATTATGATGATTGGACTGTTTATTGTGCTGACCATTTTATTCCGTTCAATGATAATACCTGTATACATGATTGCTTCACTGCTGCTTACGTATTATACTGCAATGGGAATCTCAGAGCTTCTATTCGTGGATATAATGGGGAATGACGGAATCAGCTGGGCCGTGCCATTCTTTAGTTTTGTTATTTTAGTTGCCCTTGGAATTGACTATTCTATTTTCTTGTTAGACCGTTTTAACGAAGAAGTGAAAAGCGGCGTAGCAAAAGGGATGGTTACGTCCATGAGTAAGATGGGATCGGTTATTATTACTGCTGCTATTATCTTAGCCGGAACGTTTGGGGCTATGATGCCATCAGGTGTATTAACACTTGTTCATGTAGCAACGGTCGTTATTATTGGTCTTTTACTTTATGGCCTTATTATTCTTCCGCTTCTTATGCCAGCGATTGTCGTAACGCTTGGAGAAGGAAACTGGTGGCCGTTTCTTCGAAAAAAGAAAAATACAAAGTAGAAGAATAACTTGATAGCTGTATCAAAAATCAGATATTTGTTAGGAAATAGTGATAGATGCCTGTATAGCGTTAAACATTATATATGATAAAAATGAAGGATAGATGAGCGTCATAAGACTGCTCTATCTATCCTTTTTGTATTATTGGAAAACGTCATTATAGTTTAGAAGCACAATCAAGCAGGTGCTGTTATAAATACACCTAGTCGAATAAAAGACCTCCCATCAGGAAAACCTATAGTCAAAAACATGAGGGAGGTTTTTTTATGAAATTTGTAAATTTCTTAGCTAATCAGCGAGACAAACGCCGGGAACAAATGCGCGAAGCAGGAACATGTCCAGATTGCTTAGGGAAACGATTTCACCATATTGGACTTTATTTTGTGCATGTTTATGAGTGTCCGAGCTGTCAAGGCAAAGAAGATATGTAATAAAATCTTCACAAGTAAGGCAAAGGCAGTCTCTATGCAGATTATGATGTGAAACCTTCTTATTTTAGAGAAGGTTTTTATTTTTTGAGGATAAACGGTTGCTTGTATGTTTTGTGTTAGAAAACTTTACATATTTATTTTCTGCCTAACTAGATTCGATTAGTATAGTTATTAAGTTACTTTAATGTCTCAAGTTAACAATTTACATAAAAAGGAGGAAAGGATGAAGGAAAAAGAGACTCGTAACTTGCAATAATGTATCTCAAACTTTAAATATAAGGAGCTGAGGTGAGATGACAATGTTACGTTTAGATAAAGTATATAAAATATATGATAAAAAAAATATCGCCGTAAATGATTTTAACCTTCAGATTGGAGAGAAAGAGTTTGTTGTATTTGTTGGACCTTCAGGCTGTGGTAAATCTACTACGCTGCGAATGATTGCAGGTCTAGAAACGATTTCAAAAGGTGATTTTTACATTGATGGAGATCATATGAACGAAGTAGCTCCAAAAGATCGTGACATTGCTATGGTCTTTCAAAATTATGCTCTTTACCCTCATATGACTGTTCGAGAAAATATGGCATTTGGTTTGAAGTTAAAAAAAATAAAGAAAGATGAAATTGATAGACGTGTAAATGAAGCAGCCAAAACATTAGGTCTAGAAACATATTTAGATAGAAAGCCAAAAGCTTTATCCGGAGGGCAGCGTCAGCGAGTTGCTTTAGGTCGTGCTATTGTTCGAGAAGCAAAAGTTTTCTTAATGGATGAACCATTATCTAATTTGGATGCGAAGCTGCGAGTACAGATGCGTGCTGAATTATTAAACTGCATCAAAGGCTGCAAACAACAACAATCTATGTGACGCATGATCAAGTGGAAGCTATGACAATGGCTACTCGCCTAGTTGTTATGAAAGACGGGATTATTCAACAGATCGGAACTCCTCAAGATATTTATAGACATCCTAGGAATGTATTTGTAGGCAGTTTTATTGGATCGCCCGCAATGAATTTTTTTCGGGGGTATCTCCAAGGCACTTATTTTATAATGGGAAAAACTAAAATACAGCTTCCTGATTTTCTAATATACGCTTTACATTCTCAAGGTTATAATGAGAAAAAGGTCATAATGGGTGCGCGTCCTGAACACATTGTATATAATAAAGAGGATAGTAAGAGAGAGTTGAACAATGAGTTTTGCTTCACTACGACACTAGATATGATAGAGGTACTAGGTGCTGAAACAATTTTATATGCTAGTTTAGAAAAGCAAACGTTTGTGGCTCGAGTGCCTCTTTTATGTGAGTTTGAAGCAGGGGACAAAAGCGCTTTTTCGTTGAATTTAACCTACGTGCATTTCTTTGATGGAGAAACAGAAGAGCGTATTTCTACAAATATAGATAAAAAAGTTAAATATTCTGATAAATGTATTGACTAGTTAACGCTTGCGGTTTAATATAACAATATATAACATTACATAATGTTGTATATCATATTTTATTTGAGGAGTGGGGAAAATGAGCAAAACAGTAGTGAATGTAAAAAGTGATGTGCAAGCCGTATTAAACGAATTAAAAAGCAAGCAAATTCGTAATGTGTTTTTCGTCGCATGTGGAGGATCTTCTGCGATCATGTATCCAGCTAAGTATGTACTAGATCGAGAAGCTCAACATATTACATCCGATTTGTATAGCTCGAACGAATTTATCCACCGCAATCCGCAGCAGCTAGGAAAAGACTCCTTAGTTATTTTATGTTCCATGTCAGGAACAACTCCTGAGACTACAGAAGCAGCTAAGTTCGCTAAAAGCAAAGGCGCTTATGCTTTAGCCTTAACAAATGAACCTACTTCACCTTTAGCACACAGCGCAGATATTTTTATTAAGTATGAATGGGGCAATGATATCGATGCTTTTGAAACAAACTTAGGCGTTTTATATCAGCTTGTATTTGGTCTCTTATACGTAGCAGAAAAAAATGATAAATTTGCAAAGTTAGTTACTAGCTTAGAAAATCTACAGTCTGTTTATGAAAAAGCTCTAGAATACGAAGCGAGCAACGCAAGAAAATTTGCTGAATCACATAAGTCTGAACCGGTTATTTATACAATGGCCAGCGGTTCGAACTATGGAGCAGCATATTCATTCAGCATCTGTATCTTGATGGAAATGCAGTGGATTCATTCTCACGCTATTCACGCTGGAGAGTATTTCCACGGTCCATTCGAAATTATTGATGAAAACGTACCGTTTATCATCCTAGCTGGACTAGATGAAACGAGACCTTTAGAAGAACGCGCCTTATCATTCTCTAAACGATATGGAAAGAAATTAACTGTTCTAGATGCAAAAGCATATGACTTCGAAGGAATTGATAAAGATGTGCAAGGGTATATTGCTCCTCTTGTATTAAACCGTGTACTGCGTCAGTATGCCGAAGAATTAGCTGAAGCACGCAATCATCCTTTAAGTAAAAGACGCTACATGTGGAAAGTAGAATATTAATAATCTTCTAATAAAGATAGAAATCTGTATATTTTCCTTACGAGTTATACTATAATGTTATAAAACATTATAGTATAACTTATATATGAAAGCACTTACAATAAGGGGGTTTCTATATGAAAAAGACAAATTTAATCTTAGCCTCACTTTTAAGTTGTTCTTTAATGCTCGGGGGGTGTGCTGGAAAACAAACGTCTTCAGACTCAGACACAGGAAAGACAACATTAACATTCTTTCACAGATGGCCAAAAGAACCTGAAAAAAGCTACTTTGAAGAAGTTGTAAAAGAATTTGAAAAACAGCACCCTGATATTGATATTAAAACAGAAGCGGTCTTAAACGATTCATATAAAGACAAAATTAAAGTTATGACAGGCACTAATACCCCTCCTGATGTGTACTTTTCTTGGAGCGATGAGTTTGCTAGACAATTTGTCAGAGGAAACAAAGCCTTAGATTTAACCTCTTATTATAAGAAGGATTCAGCGTGGTCTTCCAAGCTTGTTCAATCTCAAATTAAACCATATACCGTTAATAAGAAAATTTACGGTGTTCCTGTCACGATGGATGGGAAAATGTTTTTTTACAACAAAGATATCTTCGATAAATTAGGATTAAAAGCGCCTACAAACTGGAACGAGCTACTAAATGTTTTAAGCGTGTTAAAAAAGAAGCATTATACAGCTTTAGAATTTGGAAGCCAGGATACATGGACCATTTCTCACTACGTAGGAACCTTGAATCAGCGCATGGTAAAACGTGACGTTCTTTCAAAAGACTATAATTCAAAAACTGGGACATTCACGGATAAAGGCTATGTAAAAGCTCTAGAAAAATTAGAAGAATTAGTTCCTTACTTTAATAAAAATACAAACTCGATTGATCATGAATATGCAAGACAACAATTTTCAAATGGAAAAGCAGCTATGTTTTATGCTGAAACCGCTGAAATTAAGCTTTTCGGTCCAACGAAATTTAAGATTGGCATGTTTAATTTTCCTAAATTAGAGGATGGAAAAGGAAATGCTACTAATTTAACTGGATCACCTGAAGGGTTTATGATTTCTTCTAAAACCAAGCATCCAAAAGAAGCGATGGAATTTCTTGAATTTTTAACATCAAAACAAATGGGTGAAAAGCTAGTAAAAGAAGTAGGGAAATACAGTGCAGTAAATGATACAGCTAACAGCAGTAATTCAACACCAGAGCAATTAGAAGCAGTAGATAATATTTTACAAGCCAAAGAGATGGCTCCATGGTTTGATATGGCAATCGATGCTCGAATTGCAGATGCTTATTTAACAGGGGCTCAGCTTATGCTAAATGGTGATAAAACACCTAAAGAAGTAATGAAAGATGTGCAAAAAGCTGCAGCGAGTGTTCGTGCTGAATCTAAAAAATAAGGAAGTGAAAAAGCGATGTTAAAACGCAATAAGCTAACCCCTTATTTATATCTTCTTCCTGCTTTTGCTTTTTTACTACTTGTGTACATCCCTATTTTTCAGAATATTTGGGATAGTCTTTATGAGTGGAGCACATTTTCACCAGACAAAGTTTTTGTAGGAATAGATAATTATGTGCACTTATTTAAAGACCCTGTCTTTTATCAGGCACTCAAAAATAATATTCTTTATGCGGTTATTTCAATTATTTTTCAAGTGGGTGGCGGTCTAATTGTGGCTGCCGTTTTAGAAGATAAACTTATTCGAAAGTTTTCTCCTTTTTTTCGAACGGTTTATTTTTTACCAGTAGTCGTCTCGATGACCGTTATTGCCTTGTTGTTTACTTTTTTTTACAACCCTGAAGTAGGGCTTTTAAATCAAGTGCTCAAAATGATCGGATTAGACGCATTGGCAAAACCTTGGCTAGGAGACAGTAATACAGCTATTTATGCAGTTATTGCTGTATCTCAGTGGCAGTCTACCGGCTATATCGCCATGCTGTATATTGTAGCGATACAAAAAATCTCGCCTGAATTGTATGAAGCAGCTGAGATAGACGGCGCTAATAAATTTAAAATGTTCTTTCATATTACTGTACCGCAAACAAAAGAAATGACATTTGTTGCCGTTATTTTAACGCTCACTGGTGCTTTTACAGTATTTAATGAACCTTATATTTTAACTGGAGGCGGACCGGGTACATCATCTGAAGTCCTAAGTACGTATTTATACAAAACAGCCTTTTCGAAAGATATGATGGGCTACGCTTCCTCAATTGCTACTGTCATTTTAATTATTACGCTGTTGATTTCTCTTGTTCAAATGAAAGCATTTAAAACAGGAAAGGAAGACGCTTGATGCAGATGCCTAAAACAAATGTCACCTTACCTAATGTTGTCAATACAGCCACTAAAGAAAGAAAAAAGAAGAGGTACACAGGTATAACGATAGTATATGTCGGATTGATTGTCTATTTTATCGTCATTGCGTACCCCTTGCTTTGGATGATTATAAGTTCTTTTAAAAGCACGGATGAAATCTTTACTCACAGCTGGTCTATGCCGCATACTTGGCTAATTGAAAATTATGTGACAGCGTGGAAAAGCGGAATATCTTCTTACTTTTTAAACAGTGTGATCGTCACGGGCGCGTCTTGTTTTTTGACGGTCCTGGTCAGTGCGTTAGGAGCTTATGGATTATCACGCTTTGAGTTTCAAGGAAAAGCTTTTGTCCTTATTATATGTCTTGGAGGGCTTATGCTTTCCCCTCAGGTAAGTTTAATTCCTTTGTATAGCATTATTCAAAAACTTGGAATCTATAATACACACTTGGCACTGATTCTGCCTTATGTTGCTTATCGAATTCCTTTAACCATCTTGTTAATTCGAGCTTATTTTCTTTCGATTCCAAAAGAACTGGAGGAAGCAGCTCGGTTAGATGGATGTACAAGCTTGGGGATTTTATTTCGAATTTTCATTCCAATGAGCACGCCCATTTTATTAACAACGACAATTTTGACAGCTTACTACACATGGAATGAATTTATGTTTGCCATTATCTTTATCGACGACGACAGTTTGCGTACAATCCCAGCAGGATTAATGCAATTTAGAGACGCTTTGCAAACAGATTGGGGGTATTACTAGCTGGACTGACCATTTCAGCAGCACCGATTGTTATGTTGTTTTTATTTATGCAAAAATATTTTATCCGTGGCATTGCTAACGGAAGTGTTAAATAATAGGAGGATAAGCAGATGAAACTAATTGGAGTAGGGGATAATGTAGTAGATTACTATAAAGACCAAGGAAAGATCTATCCAGGCGGCAACGCACTAAATGTGGCCGTATTTTATAATAGATTGAGCAATCATCACTCTTCCTATATGGGAATCGTGGGGAATGACGAATCGGCAGAGCATGTAGTAAATACTCTGCAGCAAGAAAAGATGGATATTAGCAGAGTAAGAAGAGCTGTAGGAGAGAATGGAATGGCGGTTGTAACACTTGATGAACAAGGTGATCGAATTTTTGTAGGATCAAATAAAGGGGGCGTTCAATCTAGATTAAAACTAATGCTGAATGAATCGGATTTAACCTATATTCGTCAGCACGATCTTCTTCATACGAGCGTTTTTAGTCATTTAGAATCTGACCTTCCACTGTTACATAAAGTCATTGATATTTCCTTTGATTTTTCTACGAGATACGATGAGGAATATTTACAGCAAGTATGTCCATATATCAGCTATGCATTTTTCTCAGGAAGCAGCCTGCCAGAAGAAGAGTGTATGAATTTAATAAAGCGAGTACACTTGTTAGGAACCAGTGTCGTATGCGTGACAAGAGGAGAAGAGGGAGCGTTATTATCAGTCGAAAATCAATTATTTAAACAGCCTATAATTCCTACAAATGTAGTGGATACGCTTGGGGCTGGAGATTCTTTTATAGCTGGTTTTCTTTCTTCTTATCTACCAGAAAAAAACATAGCCAAAGCCCTCCATAATGGAGCATTGGTGGCATCACAAACCTGTCAGAATTACGGAGCATTTGGATATGGAAAAGAATATAACGCAGACTGTGCGATAGTTTTAAAATGAATAAAATAGCGCCTTTGCTTTTAAAGCAAGGCGCTATTTTATTAAGAATTAGAACTGTCTATAGTGAACGTAACGCGATTCGCAGGGTAGTGTAGAAAAGATGAATGAATCGGTCTTTTTTTTGCATCATACGCCACTTTTTCCACTTTAAACAGCGGCTCTCCGACTTCACATTCTAAATGTTTTGCTTCATCCACATTTGCAAATACCATGTTCAATAATTTTTTATTATGAACCGGAGCAATATTGTACTTATTTTTTATAGTATCGTACATTGAAACTGAATTATGGACGTGCTGATCTAAGTGTGGTAACAATTCTAAGGAGTAATGAGAAATTTCTAAGGTAAGAGGCTGGTCGTCATAATACAGGATGCGCTGCAGTTCAAGGACTTCACTTTCTGGAGGGATTGATAACATCTTTGCCACATGAGCTTTTACAGGTTTTATACCAAAAGACAAAATTTTAGTCTGCGGTACTTTCCCTAATTCCGACATATATTCTGTATGCCCATTAACGGCAAACAGCTCTCTCTTAGCTTTGGGATATTGAACAAAGGTTCCTTTTCCTTGCTGACGTATCAGAAGGCCTTCTTCTACTAAATCTAATACGGCTTTTCTTACCGTAATCCGACTTACTCCGTATATATCGCACAAATCCGTTTCAATTGGAAGTTTTTCACCCGGAGTATAAACTCCTTTATTAATATCTTCTGTAATAGCCTGTTTTAACTGCATATATAAAGGCGTAGAGCTATGAGTATTTAGCTTCATCTTTTTCCTCCTCTTTCCTAAATACTTTCTTTTGAATATAATTATATTATAACGTAATGTGATGTTATATTACAATTTGCTTTCCTTCCTTTTTATCATGTATGTTTGATACAAAAGAAAGAAAGGTTGGCGAATTCAAAGTTCTATAGCATTCACCTTTCTTTTTCATTAATTGAAAACATGGGTAATGGTTAGACAAGCAATAGAAAATATGCAACAATTTTTATTACCAGCTTCTTCAACATAAGATAAATTATAAAGAAGGTAAGAACTTTATAAAAAGGAGATTCCGCCATGGGTGAAAAAAAGAAGATTGATATAGGTGGTCTTAGTTTTGCTTGGGATTTAGAAAAAGGACAATTTAGCTTTGAAGGAGAAGATGCGATCCTTTTTTGGATTTCTTCTGCGATGAAAACATTGTTTGACACAATCGAAGAAATATCTGGAGAAGAGGCAGCTTCTGTAGTACTGGAAACCACTGGTTTCCGACAGGGATTAGTAGTAGGAGAGTACTTTCAAAATATGAAAGGCGTAACGGTTTTTGAAGCGGCTGAGTTAATTACAAATACATACGCTTCGGCTGGATGGGGAAAAACTACTATCAAATATTTAAATCCTGAAAGTAAAACTCTATCTGCTGAATTAAAAGACAGTTGGGAACATAAAATTAACGTTGCGCAAAAGAAAACAAAGGGAGGAAATTTTCTTCCGGCCCATTATGCAGGGATTTTTACAGGACTATTCGGAACAAATATTTGGTACAAGGTGATTCAACATCAAATAGAAGGGCATGAATGCACTGCAGTAGAATACTTCCCTTCCAACATTGATATCACTCAAAATATTCATCAATTAGCCAGAAGAAAAGAAGCGCAGAAAATAGAACATTTGCAAAACATTGTAGCAGAAAAAACAGTAGAGTTAAAAGATCTTATTAAAAAGCTTTCTTCTCCTATTATTCCGGTTTTGGAAGGCATAGTCGTCGTTCCTTTGATTGGCAAATACGACGAGGATCGAACTGAAGATTTGATTGTCAATACATTAAATAACCTCCCAAAACATCAGGCTAATTATCTTGTGCTGGATTTAACCGGATTGGATAAAGAACTTACTGAATATACGGCAAGTCTTATTGAAAAATTAGGTGCAGCAGCGTCCTTGATTGGTACGAAAACAATTTTAGTAGGAATTTCTGCTGACTTAGGCTTAGTTATATCAGAGACCCATATTGATTTATCAAAATATGATTGTTTTCAAACATTGCAGCACGGCATTCATTATGCATTGGCACAAAGCGGACGAAGCATCGTTTAAAAGATATATTTGAAATATAACAAAATGCACTCATTCAGCATCATAACAAATCTCTTTATCAAAGAACGGAAATGTATTGAAGGATTTCATTTTTCAAAAGAGGAATTGACATGAAATTAAAAGGTGTTATATTATTTTTTATACAACCTTTTGGTGTTATTTTTTAAAAAAGGAGAATGAAGATAACGATGAATGATAAAAGTGTAGTAGAAGATGTAAAACAGACGATAATCTTTAATGCGCCGATTCAAAAAGTTTGGGATAAAGTAGCAACCGCAGAAGGGCTCCAACAATGGTTCATGCCTAATGATTTTCAGCCTCAGGTAGGATATGAATTTCATTTGCAATCGCCTTTTGGACCATCTCCGTGTAAAGTATTAGAAATAGATGCACCAAACTATCTTTCTTTCTCTTGGGATACGGATGGATGGGTCGTTTCGTTTACCTTAAAAGAAATGGGTAATCAAACTGAATTTACGCTTATTCATAGCGGGTGGAAAGAAGCTGAAACACTTCTTGAAAAAGCAAACGAAAAGAGTTCAGTGGTACGAGATAGAATGAGCTACGGGTGGATTAGTCTCGTAAATGAAAAACTTCGAAAGGTTGTTGAAAACTAAATGACTTCATCAGCTGCCAAGCATGATATCTTTCAAGCCATTGCTGATCCTACTCGAAGAAAAGTACTTGAGCTGCTTTCTAAAAAAGAATTGCCTATATCAGAAATAACGTCTCATTTTTCAATAAGCCGTACCGCTATTGTCAAGCATCTTCATATACTTTCAGAAGCAGACTTAGTCCATGGACAGAAAAAAGGCAGAGAAAAAGTGTATTATCTTCAGCCAGAGCCTTTAAAAGAAGTACAAGATTGGCTTTCTTACTACGAGCAATTTTGGACGAACAAATTATCTATTCTTCAGCATATTGTTGAAAGAGATGAAGAAAGAAATCAATAGAAAAAGCATAAAAACGTTTTTTATAGGGAATATAGCAAAGCCAGTCGTTAAAAAGACTGGCTGTTTTACATAAAAGCTGATTTTATTCTAGAAGGACAAATAAAAGAAAGATGCAGAACAACATAGGACATTTCTTGAAATAAAAAGATAGACCTTTAGAAGAAAAGAGGGGGAAACAGAGCAATGAACAAGCTTTTATTTTACGGGACGAGCGATGCTCAAGGAGTGCCTCGATTATTATGTGACTGTAAAGTATGTACACAAAAAGATCAATTAAATCAGCGCACAAGGCCTAGTGCACAGTTTACAATGGACGGTAACGTGTTTTTGATTGACGTATCACCTGATTTTAAACATCAATAAAAAATCCCTTCTACCGTTTTTATTACTCATCCTCACAATGACCATGTGGCTGGTTTAGGAGATTTAGCTGATTTATGCTATTGGAATAATGTAAATACAGAAGTCGTAGGAGCACCTGAAGTCATCAGCGAGTTAACCGAAAGATTTCCTTATCTCGCAAAAAGAAAAGGGCTTACCTTTAAAGGAACGTTAAAATGGGATAGTGGAGAAACAACCATTACGTTTCATAAAGTAAATCACGGATTTAACGGTCATTCCTACGGCATTGTGGTTCATCAAAAACAAGGCGAACGCTGGGCATATGTATCCGATTCTTTTAATGTGACAAAAGAACAGTGGCAGCCCTTTTACCACTTAGATTTACTGATATTTGGTACATCTTTCTGGAAAGAATATCTTCAAAAAGAAAAAAGATCCGTATATGACGTGACAGAGGCAATGGAGATCAAAGCGAAGCTACAGGCAAGAAACATGGTGTTTACTCATTTATCACATGATATCGATATTCGAAAGCACGCTGAGATGCTCTCAGATGAAAACGTAAGCTTTGCCTATGACGGACGCGAGATTTTATTACCCTAAGTATAGCAATACATAAACGCATAAAAGGTTTCATTTAAAGAAGCAGCGTAGCTAAAGCGCTGCTTCTTTAAATTTGTAAATTAGATATGTTCGATAAAGTCGCTTACAACTTTGTTAAATCGGTCGCTTTCTTCAAGAAAAGGGCAGTGGCAGCTGTTCTCAAAAACTTCAAGTGCAGAACCTGAAACCAGCTTTTGAATATGTCTTCCAGCTGCTACCGGAATGAGCTTTTCTTCTTTTCCAAAGCACAGTAAGGTAGGGATTGTAATAAACGGGAGAGAATCTCGATAGTCCACAATGGATTGATCAAACAAAATAGCACTGGCTATCGACTCAGGCATTTTCGTTACTTCTTTCATAATCCAATGTTTATCTTCTTCAGTTAATTCATCCTTAAACATAAGCGGAATAAAATTTTCTAATGTACTTGTTCGATCAAGCTGAATACCCTGCATGAGCGAAATAAGCGCAGGTAAATCAAATGCACCGATCGGAAAGTCGGGCCATTTAAAATCTGAAGCCATTTCATCTACAATAATATTTCCTTTTACATTTTCTTGACCAAATTGTTTCAAATATTCCCACACAACAAAAGCACCCATCGACCAGCCTACTAATATGACGTCTTTTAATTGATGAGTGGTTATAAACTCATGCACATCACGAGCATAAGTGGAAATTGTATGGCCGTATGGAGTATGACTTGAATTTCCATGTCCTCTTAAATCCAAAAGAATAGTTTGATACTGTTTTGAAAAAAAGAAAGCTGGTTATGAAAAAAACGACTGCTCATCCAAACTCCGTGAATGAAAATAATAGGTGTTCCTTCCCCTTGTTGTTCATAGTACAAAGTTGCACCGTCTTTTAATGTATAAAAAGGCATCATTTTCGCCCCCAATCTCAAAGATTTATATCTCATCATGTATGCGCGGGAACATTCATGTAGAACGTATCGCGTCAATAAAATTTTTATTGAAGAACAAATCCTAGAAGTGAACGCTTTGATATGTTATACTATTACAGGCTTAAATACTGTATGTTTTTGAAACAATCATTCACTGTAATACTTTTTAGATAGAAGCATCCTTATAAAAAGGATGTTGTTTTTGTCGTAATGTACCTTTAAGTAATGAATTGTTACCATCAATTCGGTTCACAATAACCGACCTACATGCATTATATCTTGCAAATATAAACAGATAGGTGGAAGAAGCAACATGACTGAAAGAAAACCATATCAAGTACTACTATATTATTTGTACACTCCAATTGAAAATCCTGAAGAGTTCACAGCTCAGCACTTGGCATTTTGTAAAGAGCTTGAATTAAAAGGACGCATTTTAATTGCGGCTGAAGGGATCAATGGAACGGTATCAGGAACAGTTGAACAAACAGATAAATACATGGAAACGATGAAAAATGATCCTCGTTTTGAAGGTATTGTATTTAAAATAGACGAAGCAGATGAACATGCGTTCAAAAAAATGCACGTGCGTCACCGCAAAGAATTAGTAACTCTTCGATTAGAAGAAGATGTGAATCCTCTTCGTGTAACGGGTAATTACTTAAGCCCAAAAGAATTTCATCAAGCGATGCAAGATGAGAATACGGTCGTAATTGATGCACGAAACGATTATGAATACGATTTAGGTCATTTCCGAGGAGCTGTGCGTCCGGATATTCGAAACTTCCGTGAGCTTCCTGAATGGATTCGCGACAACAAAGATCAGTTTGAGGATAAAAAAATCTTAACGTACTGCACAGGCGGTATTCGCTGTGAAAAATTCTCTGGATGGCTTCTTGAAGAAGGTTTCGAAGATGTAAGCCAGCTTCACGGAGGTATTGTAACATACGGAAAAGATCCGGAAGTACAAGGTGAACTATGGGACGGTCAGTGCTATGTATTTGATGAGCGCATCAGCGTACCAGTTAACCAAAAAGAGCATGTGATTGTCGGAAAAGACCACTTTACCGGCGAGCCTTGTGAACGCTATGTTAACTGTGCAAATCCAGAATGCAATAAGAAAATCTTAGCTTCTGAAGAAAATGAACACAAATATTTACGCGCTTGTTCACATGAATGCCGAGTGAGCCCTCGTAACCGCTATGTAAAAGAACACGGTTTAACAGAAGAAGAGTTTGCAGCACGTGTTAAAGCGCTTGAAAAAGAACACGTAACTTTATAATAAAAAAAGCAGCACGCTATACAAAGCGTGCTGCTTTTTTTATGAAAAGATTCTCTTAGAACCTGGTGTTTAAAGAATGTCATACAACGGGTATTTATGAAAAAGGAAAGATATTCCTAGCTTTTTTTATTTGTTTAAAAGAATATTTTTTTGAGAAAGCGATTATAAAAAAGGTTGTACATAAAAACGAAAAAGGAGCTTGAAAATGGAAGCGAAAATTGAAAAAAAGTACGATGGCCGTTTGCTTGAAGGACCCCTATGGGATGAAGAAAATCAAAAATTAGTGCTAGTAGACATCTTAGATAACAAGCTTCTTACGTACGATCCAAAAACGACAACTTTAGAAGGTATTGCTCTTCCTTCAGTCGTTACAAGTGTTTCTAAAACCAATCATTCAAAATTGATTGTCTCCACCCGTAATCAGCTGCTTTTAGTTGATAAAAACAAAAAGAATCATGAAGAGTATATCCGTTTAGATACTCTTGAAAAAACCATGCGTTTTAATGATGGGAAATGTGATCCATATAATCGCTTTTGGATTGGAACGATGAGTGAAGAAGATGAAGAAGGAAAAGCCCAGCTGTACGTAGTAGATGAAAAAGGTGTCATTAAGAGCGCTAAAGAAGGATTAAGCGTGTCAAACGGGCTAGCTTGGAATCGAACAGGAGACAAATTCTTTCTGGTTGATTCACCGAAAAATAAAATTATGTCTTATTCATTTTCGAAAGAAACAACCAGGCTCGAAGATGAAAAAGTGGTGATTGACCTTTCAGATATGGACGGGTTTCCTGATGGAATGACAATTGATGAACACGACCGATTATGGGTAGCGCTTTGGGGAGGTTCGAAAGTTATTTGTGTAGATCCAGATAAAGGAGAAATTATAGAATCTATTCATCTTCCTGTTTCCAATGTAACCTGCTGTACATTTGGAGGAGACGATTTACAAACCTTATTTATCACCACAGCTAAGGAAGAAGAAAAATACGAAGAAGCTGCCGGCTCTCTTTTTTCATGCCGAGTAGGAGTAAAAGGCGTGCCGGCTTATACTTACGTATATTAGATAAGCGCTTGTAAAAATGTAATGATTCCTAAAGCCCAGTAACGAGAGATGTTACAAGCAGCTTCTACAATTCCTTTACATTGTGTTCACTTCTTTACATTTTATTCTTTATGAGGAAGAGGAATAAAATATGTGGACAACGAATTTCCATAGAGAAGCCTTTTAAAGAATATGAACACTTTTATTGGGTAATAATGGGGAAAGGTACAAAAGGAGGAATTGTTTTGGAACAAACATTGTATGAAAAAGTGGGCGGACAAGAAGCTATTGAAAAAGTAGTTGATTATTTTTATTCTGAACTCGTATTAAAAGACGAAACGGTCAGTCACTTTTTCGAGCATACGGACATGGATAAACAGCGTCGGCATCAAGCCAAGTTTATAAGTTTTGCCTTAGGTGGCCCGAATCAATATTCAGGAAAGTCGATGGCCAAAGCACATGCAAATATGAATATTCAACCCGAACATTTTAATGCAATTGCTAAGCATCTTCACGATGCACTTGCTCACTTTAATGTTGAAGAGCCTGATATTGACCAAGCATTAAGTAAAGTTGAATCCCTAAGAAATGATATTCAATATAAATAACTCATAACAAAAGAAGGTTACTGTAACCTTCTTTTTTTATGCTCAAAGCTGTGATGTATGAAGGAAACATGGAAAAGACATCGTAATATGATAAAAATGCAATAGGTAAAAATATTTATCGAAAGTCTGGGAGTGGGAGTATGTCAGCAATTAATGGGAAGCAATATGTAGAGAGAATTAATCAATTAAAAGCAAATGTATGGGTTGATGGCAAGCTCGTAACAGGCGATATATCAGAACATCCGGCTTTTAAAGGAGCCATTAACAGTCAAGCTAAACTTTATGATTTTCAGCATGATAAAAAAATTAAAGATATCATGACATACCAATCTCCGGATTCTGAGGATTTTTTTGGTACATCTTATTTACAGCCTAAAACAAAAGAAGAGTTAAAAAAAAGACGAGAGATGACTCAGCAATGGGCGCAATTAACCCATGGTATGATGGGAAGAAGTCCAGATTATATGAATACCGTATTGATGGCTTTTACATCCTCTGCAGAACTCCTGAGAGGAACAGAAAATTGCTTTCCTGAAAACATCATTTCTTATTATGAATATGTGAGAGAGCACGACTTATCGCTCACTCATACATTCATCGATCCTCAAGTCAATCGAATCCCATTTTATTACGAGCAAAACGACTAACCGATAGCAGCAATAGTAGTTGATAAAAACAATGAGGGAATCGTTATCCAAGGCGCGAAACTGCTTGCTACACAGGGTGGAATGACGGATGAGCTACTCGTACTGTCTTCAGCGGGCATTCAAGGAAAAGAAAAAGGATTTGCTTTTTCGATTCCAAGCAATACAAAAGGAATTAAATTTATTTGTAGAGAATCATTTGCAGGAAAAGATTCGACGTTTGATTATCCATTGAGTTCTAGATTTGAAGAAATGGATACAATTGTTGTCTTTGACCATGTATTAGTACCGTGGAACCGCGTGTTTTTCTATGAAAATGTAGACGTATCAAATACATTTCTTTCTTCTAGTTCCTTCTCAGCTTTTGCTCTGCATCAAGTAACTTCAAGGAGAATTGTCAAAACAGAGTTTGTATTAGGGATTGTACAATCTCTAATTGAAACGATTAACATTAAGGACTATCCGCATGTACGAGAAAAAGCAACGGAGCTTATTATTGCGTTAGAAACGATGAAAGCTCTCGTGATGAAAGCAGAAGAAGAAGCGGAGATTGATCCATGGGGATACATGCGTCCGAATGAAACTACACTTCGTATTGCCGCAAATATATTTTCAAAAACATATCCTACCTTTACAGAGATTATCCAGCCTTTACAGAGATTATCCAGCTTTTAGGTGCAAGCGGACTAATGGCAATACCAACAGAAAATACGTGGCGCTCATTGGTTAAAGAAGATATTACGCGTTATTTGCAAGCTAAATTGAGAGGGGCAGAAGATCGAATTAAGCTTTTTCGACTAGCGTGGGATTTAACTATGAGTCCGTTTGGCACAAGAGAAACGCTGTATGAACGTTTTTTCTTTGGAGAGCCTGTACAGTTAACCAGTTATCTGTACTTATCTTACGATAAAGAGTGCTATGTACAGAGAGTCACTGATTTTTTGAAAAGTTAACGGAGAAAACGAATCTCCGCTGGGTATGATAGTTTAGTTACAAAAACAGCGGAGATGCTTATTGAATAAATTTGAAAAATCTGCAATAATTTTCAGGGAATCATTTCTGTGAAAATACTAAGGAATACTATAAAGATAGGATGTTACAATGAAGCAATTAATCTATTTTGGTTTAGAACAAGCAAAATCTTGTGTTTTTCCTGTTATTATTTTCCTTACATTGGCTATGACAAAAATAATTGAAGTACCGTTTATTTCTAGATATGACCTTATTTTGTTAGTCTGTCTAGGAACTCAAGTTTTAATGGTGATGTTTAAACGAGAAACGCTTGATGAAGTAAAAGTCATCGCAGTATTTCATTTAATTGGACTAGCGCTAGAACTCTACAAAGTTCATATGGGCTCATGGAGCTATCCGGAAAAAGCTTTTACTAAAGTCTGGGGAGTGCCGCTGTACAGCGGATTTATGTATGCTAGTGTAGCCAGCTACATGTGCCAAGTGTGGAGAAGGCTTGAATTAAAGCTTGCGAATTGGCCTTCTACGTGGATCGTCAGTATACTAAGTATGGCTATTTACCTTAATTTTTTCACGCATCATTTTATTTACGACTTCCGCTGGTTTTTAAAACTTTTTACTTTACTTATTTTTTATCGAACTTTTGTATATTTTACGGTTAACAAACGTACATATCGCATGCCTTTAGTATTGTCTTTTGTACTGATTGGCTTTTTCATTTGGATCGCTGAAAATATCGCAACATTTTTCGGAGCATGGCAGTATCCAGATCAACAGCAGCAGTGGACAATGGTTCATATAAGTAAAATTAGCTCTTGGCTTCTTCTTGTGATTGTTAGTTTCTTGATTGTTGCTTTACTAAAGCATTTAAAAGAAAATCAAAGCCAATTTAAACAAAGGAAGAAATCAAAAGAAACAAACGAAATATATGAAAGATAGAAACATAACTATGTACACGCTATTAATATGAAGTGCAGAATCTTTGGAGGCTTATATGCAAGAATATATTTTTTATCTTCCCTATTTTAAATCAGCGGGGAAGACCGTAGCAGTTACAAATGAAAATGGAGAAAATGTCGGACAGCTTAAGAGAATGCATAAAAATATGTGGACGAAAAGTATTGATTTTTTAACTCGTGATGGACTTCCAGTTTTAGATTCTATTTCTTGGTTTCCTATCTTTTCCTGCGGCTTAAAGGTACATTTACAAGTTCAATGGGAAGGAAGAACGATGTTTATTGATTACGTGAAAAAACACCGGTGGGTGATAAAAGAAAATGGAAAAACAGTGGGAGATCTATTAGGTAAAGAAATAATTAAAAACGAAAGAGCACAAGAAATTAGATGGGGAAGTAACGTCTACATGTTAAGCAGTCATGAAGCTGTAGAGGAAGCGTGTATTTTTAATCAAAAAAGAGAAAAAGTCGCAGAGTTTAAATCAGACCTTTTTCATTTTAAAGAAGGCAAACACTCAATAAGAGTAACAGAAGAACTGCCCGTACCCATTTTTATCGCTTCTTACTATATAACTAATTTTATTATGCCATACATATAATCAGGCGCAGAATGATTCTGCGCCTGATTTTTATATCATGATTTTACAAATATCATTTGTGAATTCAACGGGATCACTAATAGATAAGCCTTCAATTAGAAGAGCTTGGTTATATAATAAATTTGTATAAAGGTCTAATTTCCCTTTATCATTTTCAAATGCATCTTTTAAAGAAGCGAATACATCATGATTTACGTTAATTTCTAACACTTTTTCTGCTTTTACATGCTGATTGTCAGGCATAGCACTTAAAATTTTCTCCATTTCAATCGTTACTTCACCATCAGCTGATAAGCAAACGGGATGTGTTTTTAAACGTTTAGACGCACGCACATCTCCTACTTTTCCCGCCAAAGCTTTTTTCATATAGTCAAATAGCTCTTTATTTTCTCTTTCCTCAGACTCATTGAGCTGTTCTTCTTCTGCTTCAATCCCTAAGTCACTGCTTGAAACAGATTTAAATTCTTTTTCTTCGTACGTCATTAACATTTTAATCGCAAATTCATCGATATCTTCTGTAAAATATAGAATTTCGTACCCTTTATCTGCAACCAATTCTGCTTGAGGAAGTTTTTCAATTCGGTCGTACGATTCGCCTGATGCATAATAGATATACTTTTGATCCTCAGGCATGCGCGATACATACTCATCTAGTGTTACGAGCTTTTTCTCTGTAGAAGAATAGAATAAAAGCAGGTCTTTTAATACATCTTTGTTGCTGCCAAAATCACTGTAAACGCCGTACTTCAGCTGGCGGCCAAATGATTCATAAAACTTCTCGTACTTTTCACGTTCGTTTTTAAGCAAGCTTTTTAATTCATTTTTGATTTTCTTGCCGATGTTTTTGGCAATCAGCTGAAGCTGTCGGTCTTGCTGCAAAATTTCACGTGAAATATTAAGAGATAAATCTTCAGAATCTACCATGCCTTTTACAAAGCTAAAGTAATCTGGAAGAAGATCTGCACATTTATTCATAATTAAGACGCCGTTTGAATACAGTTCAAGTCCTTTTTCAAATTCTTTTGAGTAGTAATCAAACGGACTATTTTCTGGAATAAATAAAATGGCATTGTAGCGAATCGTTCCATCCACATTAATATGAAGGTGAGTGAGCGGTTTATCAAATCCGTAGCGCTTTTCTGAATAAAACTGCTCATAGTCTTCTGAAGTCAATTCATTTTTGTTTTTCTTCCAGATCGGCACCATACTGTTGATAACTTGTTCTTCTGTATAATCTTCTAGCTCGTTATCAGAACCTTCTTTAGGACGTTTTTCCGTTATGCCCATTTTAATCGGGTAGCGAATAAAGTCTGAATACTTTTTAATGATCTCTTTTAAACGATACTCTTCTAGATACTCATCATATGTTTCATCTTCTGTATTTTCTTTAATTTTTAAAATGATTTGAGTTCCAATCGTTTCTTTTTCGCAAGGTTCGATTGTATAACCATCAGCACCAGTAGATTCCCATTTATAGGCTTCATTGCTGCCTAACGCTTTACTAATCACCGTTACGACATCTGCCACCATAAACGCTGCGTAAAACCCAACGCCGAATTGGCCAATAATTGTGTGCCCATCCTTTGTTTCATTTTCGTTTTTAAACGCAAGAGAACCGCTTCTCGCAATTGTGCCCAAGCTGCTTTCAAGCTCTTCTTGCGTCATGCCAATCCCAGTATCCGTAATGGTTAAGGTACGGTTAGTTTTATCTGGTGTTACTTTTATGTAATAGCTTTCTTTGTTAAAACGCAAGGAGTCGTCTGTTAAAGCTTTGTAATAAATTTTATCGATTGCATCGCTTGAATTTGACAGAAGTTCTCTCAAAAACACTTCTTTTTGAGAATAGATGGAATTAATCATCATCTCTAATAATCGCTTTGATTCGGCTTTGAATTCTTTTTTTGACATAAGAAGTTCTCCTTTCCAAATAGGGGTTATAAAATAATTAGCACTTGAGTGGATAGAGTGCTAATCACTCTTCTTATTTAACATGTATTAGGATATTTGTCAACATATTAGGAGATTAACTAAAGAGATTGAAAATTAGACTGAAAAAAGCAAACTTTTAAAAAAAGGTTGAACGTTCTGAAAGAGTTTGCTAGAATATACTTAATTTCAAAGACTATATGTGACTGGCGAAACGCGGATAACCGTGAGGAAGCATATAGTGACGTAGCCGTTCGCCTGGGCAGAGGTAAGGGATTAATACATATCTCTTACCTCTTTCTGTTTAAGGGGAGAGGATATGGAAGTTACCAGACATGTAGGCTGAAAAACCAGACTTTTAAAAAAATTAAAATTGAAGTTCCTTTATTCAAGGGTAAAAAACATGTAAAACTACGATGATAATCAGAGGAGAGTACAAAATGAGCACATTAACATTAGAAAAAGTACAAACAATCAAAACATTAAACAACATTGCACAAAAAGGTCTAAATGTTTTTAATCAAGAAGGTTATCAAATTGACAACGACAGCGAAAACCCAGATGCGATTGTCGTGCGTAGCTTTAACATGCACAGCATGGCATTTGACCAAAATTTAAAAGCTATTGCACGAGCTGGAGCGGGGGTTAATAATATACCGGTGGACGCTTGCACGGAGCAAGGTATCGTTGTATTTAATACGCCAGGGGCTAATGCAAACGCAGTAAAAGAAATGGTTTTAACTACAATTATGGCTTCTTCTCGTAACTTATTTGCTGGAGTTGAATGGACAAAAGGATTAGACGGCCAAGGTGATCAAATTCCTAAGTTAGTTGAAGCAGGTAAAAAACAGTTTGTTGGAAAAGAAATCAAAGGTAAAACATTAGGCGTTATTGGTTTAGGTGCAATTGGTGCTCTTGTAGCAAACGATGCGCTTGATTTAGATATGGACGTAATTGGTTTTGATCCATTCATTTCTGTTAATACAGCTTGGAATTTGTCTCGCAACGTACAGCGTGCAATGTCTCTAGAAGAACTATTTGCAGCATCTGACTATATTACGGTTCACGTTCCATTAACGGACGATACAAAAGGGGTTTTCAATAAAGAAACGTTTAGTATCATGAAACCAGATGTTCATATCTTGAACTTCTCACGCGGTGAGCTTGTAAACGAAGAAGATATGAAAGCTGCTCTTGAAAGTGGAAAAGTTGGCCGATACATTACAGATTTCCCAAATCAAAATGTCTTGAACATGAAAAATGTTGTGCCAATTCCTCATTTAGGGGCATCAACTCAAGAATCAGAAGAAAACTGTGCGGTAATGGCAGCACGTCAAGTGAAAAATTTCTTAGAAACAGGAAACGTTAAAAACTCAGTGAACTTCCCGAATGCATCTCTTCCTTACACTGGGAAAAAACGCGTAGCTGCTTTCCATCACAACGTGCCGAATATGGTAGGACAACTTACACAAGTATTCTCAAACTACAATTTAAACATCGCAGATATGGTGAACAGAAGCCGCGGTGAATATGCGTATACAATGATCGATATTGACAATCAAGTAAGTGATGAGATTGTGCCTGAGCTAGAAGAAAAAATTGGTCAAATTGAAGGAATTATTACAAGTCGTATTATCTAATTTGGTTCCCATCATATTTTAGTGTTTCAGCCCTAACTTTTCTAAGTTAGGGCTGTTTTTACATGGTGTTTACCTCATATCATTTCCTTTATTCTCATAGCATATAGAAATACCTTTAAAGAGGTGAACGTTTTGTCAGGAGAACTGATAGGAATTTTGATAGGGTCGCTCATCGCGCTGGCAGGAACATTCATTACGTCTGTCGTAGCTATAGTGATGTCGAAAGAGCAATACAAACAAGAGCTTCGCAAAGCATTTATCCAAAAGAAAGTTGATGCCTATACCCATGTGTGTCAAGTTATTCTAGCTATAAAAAATGATTTACTTACAAAAACCGTTTCTTCAGCCGGCTTAAACTGGACGGCTCAATCTATTAACAAACTAGCAGATGTGTGTATTACGGAAGGACCATGGATCGATGAAGAAGACAGCAAAAAGCTGGAGGTTCTGCAGAAGCAGCTTTCAAAGTTTGTATTTGATGAAATAGAACTGTCTAGACATGATATCCTCACAACCTGTTATAAAATTGTTGAATATTGTGAAAAAAAGGTAAGGATTCTTCATTTTATGACTACAAAAGAATAGGTGATTACTACTTTAAGAAGTGATAGTAGAAGTATTAAAAAAGCATCGGAATATAAAGTCACAAAACAATCCGTTTATACACCAGTAGTCGACGAGGGCACTAGTAAGGAAAAGGCCAAGGGGAAATTTCATTTTGTAAAAGCGATAGGAAAAGATAGGCTCAGTACCGGGTCTATCTTTTTACGTTATCTTAAGTTTCAATTCATACTGGCTTCATATAAATTAATCATACTGAATGTATTAATGAAAGATATGAGGTGGAACAATGCTAAACAAGCTTTTTAAACTATTTACACCAGAAACCGAGATATCTAAAGATAAAGAAGTAGATCTCCACGAAGAGAACGATTTTAACGAAGTTTGTGATGATCATTTCATTATAGATGAGTATTAGAAGCCCTATAAAACGCTGCAAAATTTAAAGAATTGATTGATTATATCTGTATAACCATTAATCGTACAAGGTTCGTAAAGGTATACTTTTACGGCCGATTAATATTGATGAATTGCTTTTTACATGAAACAATGCGAAAAAAATGGGCATCCTAGAAGCAAAAGGAGGGGATAGAATGGGCAAAGAACCAAATGATGAAACAAGTGAAGGGCTGAATCAGCTTTTTGAAATCATCAATGCAAAAGGCGACGAGGGCGAACTTAGAGAAATTGTCAGTAGGAGCAGTGAAAAGAATAATCATAAAAATCATGAGGATCAATCGTAAAAAGAAAATAAAAAACCTCTTCATGGAAATCATGAAGAGGTCAGATGAAATAGTATTGCAACCATTCCATCCTGCAGAGTTTTAAAGTGTTTTAAACTCTTGATACGACTGGTTTTATGGAACTGATGGGATTCGAACCCACGACCCCTTGTCTGCCAGACAAGTATTCTCCCACTGAACTACAGTCCCGATTATGTAGAGCCTTTATTGCGTGTTGACTCTACTATATTCTAATACGTATGGCGCGCGTTCGCAATAGTTATTTTCAGTGTTTTCTAATTTCTTCATATGAATATTAACTTCTAAAAAAATCATTTACTTCTTGTTTGTACGTATAAAAAAACTTGGAATTTGGCTTGGTTCCAATCCTTTTGCAGCGTATTTGCTGATGGATTCGTAGTACCATTTCTGTTTTTCGAATCCTCTTTTAAAGCTATTCCAAATCGTATCTCCTTGCTGATCGTAGCTTTCTTTTAAAGACCGTAAATTGTCTAATTTATCTGCTACAATTAAAGATTTCACTTCAAGAGAACCAGTTTTCACGATTTGAATTGTATGCTGTTTACGTTCTTCCCAGCTTTTTGATTTGTCTTCTGTATGAGCTTCAACAATACCAGCTACCTCTAAACCAAATCTTTGTATAATTTCTTCGAGTGTTACACTTGTATCTTCTACAGCATCATGCAGATAAGCTGCTGCAATTACTTCTTCACTAAAACCCGCTTTTTCTAAAATATTACCTACGTTAATAGGGTGAACAATATAAGGTATATCGGACAGCTTGCGCATTTGGCCGCTATGAGCGTGTTCTGCATATCTACGTGCTTCTTTTATTAAAGACATCATATTCCTCCACTTTTTATTCAGTATATCTTCATATTATTAGTATAAACGAATATGGCTTTCCTCACTTTATAAAATTGCACAAATTCATTTCTTATAATAAGGAAAGGCTACCAAAATCCCTTCTTATTGTAGTTTTTTTATAAAGCCTAATATCTATTTAATAGGCCTGTATCAGTTGCCATTTCCTTTTTTATTCATAGTTTGTATGAAGGAGTGATAGCAATGCAAAACCGTAATAAACAAAATATTAAGATCATTGATGTTTCTCATCACAACGGAACAATTGATTGGGCAAAAGTGGCGTCGGATGGTGTAAAAGGCGCGTATATTAAATTAACAGAAGGTACAACCTTCTTAGATAAAAAATCATATGATAATTATATAGGTGCAAAAAATGCAGGTCTACGTGTAGGCTTTTATCACTTTGCTCATGCTGATAATGATCCCATTGCAGAAGTTAATTTCTTTTTAAATAAATTAGGCAGCATGAAGGTTGATTTGCCTCATTGCTTAGATTTGGAAGAAAACAAAGGGAAAACAAAAGCGCAGGTCACAGCCTTTGCAGTTAGATGGATGGAGTACATTGAAAGGAAAACAAGCATTACGCCTATTCTTTACACGGGGTATAGTTTTATTAAATCCAATTTCACAAGCGCTGTGGCAAGATATCCGCTATGGATAGCTCGTTACAGTGGAAGCAACCGTTCTAAGGGATTTGCTAACCCAGGTGATACGGCGATTTGGGATAGATGGTCTATGTTTCAATATACAGATCAAGGAAAAGTAAACGGGATTAAAGGCAATGTTGATATCAATGAAATGGATCTGGATTTCTTTAATAGTATTAATACAGGCGTGACGGTGGTGGAAAATAATAAGCCATCAGCACAATTACAACCAGGTGATAGCGGACTAGCTGTAAAAGAACTGCAGCAAAACTTAATTAAATTAGGATTTAAGCTTTCCCAGCAAGGAACCGATGGTCAATATGGCAGCGAAACTGTTGCAGCTGTTAAAGCTCTTCAAGAAAAGTATGGATTAACGTCAACTGGAAAAGCTGATGAGAAAACATTAGCTAAAATGATGGAATTACTTAAGGGTGTAAGTAATCCTATAGAAGAATCATTACCAAAGGTTACTTCACTCGGAGATAAATATTCTTTTCAAGTAAAAGCGAAGAAGGATATCGGAGTCTACAAATATGCGAATGTAACAGAGAATTTCAGAACTATAAAAAAAGGCACGGTATTTAGCGTATATGGGTATACGAATGCAGCATGGGCTGTTCCAGGCGGATTTGTGCAAATGAAAGACGTAGAACCTATCCCAATTACAATTAAAACAGGCGGATTAAGTAAAGACATGGAAACAGAGTTTCGTGCTTTCTTAAAAAATGAAGGAATTGACAGTGAATTAAACGTACATACAATAGGTAATCCGTCCGCTGAACTTACCGCAGCAGGACTGGATTTTGTAAAAGTTAAGCAGTTTTTAGATAAAAAAGGCTGGTACTACAAGCAATAAACTCCCGCTCCGAAGAGCGGGGGTTTATTTTGTTATTTTGTAAAAAAAGAATAGCAGAGATCAATTAATTAATTAAAATATGTTCTAAATAACAAAGTAGATGGTAACAAAAAAGTTTCTATGTATAGTTCACCTCTAACAGTCATATTTTTAGTCAACGGCTCATGGAGGGTGAATGAATATGAAAAATACGCAGATTCGAATTGAAACACTATCCTATCACTATGAAAGTATTATGGTGAATGATGCAGTAGAGCGTGCGATAAAAAGTATCGAAGTGACGTATCGAGCATATAAACATAACCACGTTTTAAACGGACATGTAGTACTTTCAGGAGAAGAGATTTACGATCTTCAGCAGCTGACTCACGCAGTGGCTGGAAAAATAAAAGCAGAATTAGAAACTACATAAAAAAGCGCCTTTCTTTAATCTTGGTTTAAGATTTAAAGAAAGGCGCTTTTTTATTAATTATTAATTAAATTGCAAAAAGAAGAAATTAAAGTATGTTCTAAATAAAATATATAAATAAAAAACATATCATCTAAGAGAATTCCTTAAAGCATACACATTACCTTTGCATTGTGAACTTTGTCTCTTTTATCACTACTTTTCTTTTACTATGTGTAAGCAACACGCCGCATAACGTAATGATACTTCCAACAATGGAAGCTGCACTCGGGATATCTTTTAAAAGCAGCCACGCTAAGAAAAAGGACAGCGCAGGAGTTAAGTAAAGAGAAATGGCAGCCTCAGCAGAACCTATACGCGATGTTAGATAAGCGAGTACCATATAGGGAATAACGGTTGGAAATAATCCTAAATATATCACGCTTATCGCTGATCTGACAGAGATATGTGCAAGTTCTGTTTCTAACCCAGGTAAAAAAACAAGCATAGAAATTGTAGCTCCCCAAATACTGTACGTCACAAAAGAAAGGAAACCATACTTTTTTAATAAATTTTTTTGACGTACTATATAGATGCTTTCTGCAAGGGCAGCTAGCAGAATCAGTAAGATTCCATTAACTGAGTGTACAAAATTCTCTTTGCTGAAGGTTAAAAGTGCAATACCCGCAAAGCTTACTGCAGATCCAATCCATTTTCTTTTTCCGAACTCCTCCTGAAAAAGAAAAATAGCTAAAAGCGAAGAAAAAATAGGAGTAGTCGAGACCAGTAAACTTGCAATACCCGCACTCACCGTTTTTTCTCCAATGTTTAATGCCGTGTGATATACGGTAAAACCTAAAAAACCGAGCGCTAAAAGAAGTGGAATATCTTTTATATCAGGCATGCGCATGCGTGTGGCTATTGCAATAACTAACAGCACTACAGAAGCAATACTTAACCGAACAAAAGCGAGGTGCTGAGGAGAAAACGATTCCAGCCCTATTTGAATAACTGGAAATGCTGAAGCCCATAAGCTAATCATCAGTATATGTAAGAACACCAAACTAAACGTTAATTTCATGCTATTCATCTCCATTTTTCATTTTGAATCCAACCAGTATCTATTGTGGTTCCCATGTTAATAAACATTTGATAAAATGTCTTCAACCAGTTTAAAAGCAATTAACCCAACCACTTTAAAAACAGGAGTAAATGTATGAATCAAGAGAACAGCTCGAGTTATCCAAAATACAAGCAAATCATTGATTTTATGAAAGAGAAAATTGCGCGTGGAGAATGGCCGATTGGAAGTAAAATTCCTAGTCAGCGAAAGCTTGCTGCTATGTTTGACGTTAACCGAAGTACGGTCATCACGGCATTAGAGGAATTAACAGCGGACGGTTTAATTGAAGGTAAAATGGGAAAGGGAACAATCGTTATAAATAATACATGGACGCTTTTGGCTACGACTCCGCCCGATTGGAATGTTCATGTGAAATCAGGGATGCATCGTCCGAGTCAAGCAATGGTCCAAGATATTAATGAATCCGAATTTAACTCAAACCTTATTCAATTAAGCAAAGGAGAGCTTTCACCTGACATATTCCCTAAAGATAAAATGAAATACGCTATGGAAAAAGTAGCAAAAAACATGGAGGTTCTGGGATACGAAGAACCAAAGGGGTATTTTCCTTTACGAAAAGAGTTAAGTGCGTATATGAAAGCAATGGGGATTGAATCTTCTCCAGATTCTATTTTAATTGTTTCCGGCGCTCTTCAAGCTCTTCAGCTTATTTCAATTGGACTGCTGCAAAAGAACTCTTCGGTTTTGCTAGAAAAACCTTCTTATCTATACTCCTTACATGTATTTCAATCAGCCGGAATGAAACTCAAAGGTCTTTCTATGGATGAGGAAGGAATAAAAGTAACAGCTATAAAACGCGCTGACCCTCAAGAAGGGCAAGCTATTTTATATACAAATCCATGCTTCCATAACCCAACGGGAACATTAATGTCTCAAAAAAGGCGTTATGATTTGTTGAAAGAATGTGAGGAACATCAGCTTCCTATTATTGAAGATGATCTATACCGCGAATTATGGCTAAATAAACAGCCTCCGTTGCCATTAAAAGCTTTAGATAAAAATGGACACGTGTTATATGTTAGCAGTCTTTCTAAAACATTAAGCCCGGGATTACGTATCGGATGGATAGTCGGCCCAGAACCAGTCATTGAGCGTTTGGCGGATATTAAAATGCAAACGGATTATGGATCCAGCTCATTGTCTCAAAGAGTAGCAGCAGAATGGTTTGAACATGGCTTATATCAACAGCATATGGAAACGGTACGAACCGAATTGCGAACAAGAAGAAAAGTTATGCTGAATGCTTTAGAAACATATGCAGGAGATGTAGCGACATGGACGAATCCTGAAGGAGGCTTTTTTATATGGGTGCATATTCAACCTTCTATTTCAATGAAATCTTTATACTCTCGTACTTTAAAAAGAGGAATATTGCTTAATTCCGGAAGTATCTATGCACAAGAAACCGGCAGTTATCTTCGGCTTTCTTACGCCTATGCTTCTTTACCAGATATCGATAGAAGCATTAAAATTCTTGCTGAACTTATTCGGGAATTGCAAGTATAGTAAAAAGGAATAGCGGATTACCCACTATTCCTTTTTATTTGTATCAAACTCTTCTTCCTATAAAAAACTCCAACTAACAATTGACTATATATTACTGCCTATAAATACATGTTATCTTTTATGACAAAAATAAGTTAAGAAGACTTTTAATTTGCTTTCTGTATGTTTTACATGTAAATCGTGAATGGTTTTAACTACGTAATCATTATCAAACATTTTCAACACCTCAATTATTGTTAAGTTTCCTGTTTGTTATAGTTTATGAAATAATCAGACGCATATCATCTGCCATCAGCTGTAACTTTGCGGTTCATCTTTTACAACTAAAGGCTGAAATGTACGCTCATGATTGAACGCACGAATAACAGGATATGCAAAAAAATGAAAAGTGTGCACGTTTTGTTTTAAAAAAGCTATATCTTAAAAAAAGAAAATTGTCACACACATTTATGAATATGTATCTACTAAGTAAGAAGACTTTTTTAGTGGGTGGGATTGAAGGTGAAAAAGATGGATGAATTATTTAAAGATCTTGATGTGTACAGGACGCAAGAAGAAATGAAGCAGTATTTTGAACATACGCAGCAAATGATTCATCAAAACAGAGAATATATAAAATTAGCTCGACTTAAAAAAGGGCGTTTCAAAAAGTTTTTTGAAGAGTTTTATCCGCTTTATTGCTTCAGCCAATCTTCCTATTGTCCGAGGAATTCAAAATTGAAGCTTATTATTGGAAGTCAAGGATACGACGGATTAATTCTTCAACCGGATGGTACTGAAAAACGAATTGAAATTACTTCTTACAAAGATGGGAAACTGGAATTTGAAGATGCACAGAGGGTGAATTCAGGAAATTTTGCTCTACCTCGTATCCAGACGGAAGGTTCTGTAGAAGAGTATATAGAAAAAGTGCTAGAAAACATCCAAAAAAAGAGCAAAAAAGATTACAGTGGAGCATCGATTCTATTTGTTGTACACACGTTTCATTATTTTGAAGCCTACGGAAAAAGTTCAGCTGCCTTTATTCGTACCTTGAAAAAAGAAATGAAGAATACTGATTTTCGAGCGGATAAAATTTATTTATTGGAATTAAATCAGCCAGAAAGTGAAAGTGTTAAGCAAAACATTCATTTCATTAAATAAGAAGACACGCTGCAGATGTTGAGGCGTGTCTTCTTTTCTGATAACAGAACTCTCTTAATACAGGTGGATAATTTTGAAAATTACAACAATTAAGTGCTATAATTCAAGTATGAATATGCATTCAGAGGAGGAAAACCAATGGATTTAGCTTATAGAGATAAAGCTTACGAATATGCCAAAAGATTCGAATCTAGCTATGACGATTATGATGAACGCTATAAGGTGCACAATAATCCGACGGTGTGGCGATTTATGCCACTGTCTGATTTTCAAGATTTACTGGAAACCAATGCGCTTTTTTTCGCAAAACCTGATGCATTTTCGGACCCCCTTGAAGGATGCTCTTCAATGTGGAACATAGAAGAGTTAAGAAAAAAAGGCGAACGTCATAACCGTACCTCTAGAACCTATATAAGAAAAATCCATGAATTTTCTGCTGTTTCATCCTGGCATATCAATGATTACGAAGCCGCTGGAATGTGGGATCTATATTTAAAGGGGAATGATGGCGTAGCTATTAAAACCACCTATGAAAATTTATTGTGCAGTATTAAAGATTTGCGCTATAAAATCTTCTCTGGCAAAGTGCAGTACATAGACTTCCAAAAAGAAATGATCAGTCACTCTGTATATGACACGTTATTTTACAAGCGCAAATCCTATCAGCATGAAAATGAATTGAGGCTTGTTATTGTAGCAAGTCGTATACACGCTTGGAAGCTGCAAAAGCTATTCGAAATTCAAGGTATTTCCCCAAATCAATGGCAAAAACGAATGGATATCCTTGAAAAAAGATCGTATGAGTTTTCTCACGAGCATGGCAACCTCCTTACATGTAATTTGCATCAGCTTATCAATGAAATTTACGTATCCCCAAGAAGCGCTCAAAGCTGTGTAGATGAAGTAAAAGCCCTTGCTAAAAAACACGGACTCGCTTATAAAAAGGTCACTCAGTCCGACTTGTATAGGGACTATATTTATTAAATGTTTATGTTATTTGAAAACAGGTAAATCAGTAGTAAAAGATGTTTTCAAGGAGGAATACTATCATGCCTTACAATTCATTAAAAGAACTGCCGGATGGAGTAAAAGATAATCTTCCTCATCACGCTCAGGAAATTTATAAAGAAGCATTCAATTCAGCAAGTGATGAATACAAAGAAGAAGCTACCGCTCACAAAGTTGCTTGGAACGCGGTGAAAACGAAGTACAAAAAAGATGATAATGACAACTGGGTGAAAAAATAGAGACAAAAGAGCCTAACCATAATGGATTTATTATTTTTTGAAAAAATCTCCCAATTAGGTTTCAATTATTTTTCCGAGGGTATACATTCTATGTAAGGCCAATACAAGAAAGGAGAGACTGTACACATGCATTGTTTTACAGCGACTTCAAGAAACGTATTGAGCACCTTAGAAGGAAGATTTGTTTTGATTACAAAAGGCACATTGGTAAACAATCGTTATACTAAGTGCTAGGCTGTCTAATTAAGACAGAATACTCGACTATTCAAACATAACATTCAGTATAAAAAAGAAGATGCGTGCTAAGCGCATCTTCTTTTTTGTTGACTCTATTTTCCCTCCCTTTATATTCCTAGTGAAAAGTCTCTGTGTATTGCAGAAAACTGTACGGCTACTCAGCACAACCTCTATACGCTCAGAGGAGCAAAAGTAAGAGACGCAGCAGCATGGGCAAGGTACTTGCAGCAAGCAATCGATTTATTTGGCCAAGAACTAACAACTGTATTTGGGGTACATAATTGGCCAAGGTTCGGAAACGAGTCGTGTATTACCTATATCGAAAATCAACGAGACGTTTATCAATATATTCATGATCAGACATTAAGGCTCATGAATCAAGGATATACCATTGATCACGTCGGCCGAATGATGAAGCTGCCAGAAATCCTATCTCACGAGTGGTATACCAACAGTTTTTATGGAACGGTTAACCACAACGCAAAAGCGGTTTATCAGCGCTATATGGGCTGGTATAACAGCAATCCTGTAGATTTAAATAAACTGTTTCCTGAAGAGTCAGCTAAGAAGTATGTAGAGTATATGGGGGGAGCGGACAACATTGTCAAAAAAGCGCAGCGCTGTTTTCAACAAGGCGACTATCAATGGGTAGCTGAAGTGACCAAACAAGTTATTTACGCTGAACCTCACCATGTAAAGGCAAAACTTTTATGTGCAGACGCGCTTGAACAATTAGGGTATACAGCTGAATCTGGCCCTTGGCGAAATGAGTATTTAACAGGAGCCAAAGAGCTTCGTTTAGGTAATATACCGCTGCCTGCCAACATTATCACAAAAGAAGTATGGGATACACTTCCTTTGAAAAATATTTTAGAACTATTTAGCATTCGCGTAGATGGATTAAAGGCAGGTGCATGTAACTATCGTATATTGTTTGTGATACCCGATCGTAATGAAGTAGCTCTCACAGAACTTAAGCATGGAATCTTTAGGTATCTTGGAGATACGCGAAAGAAAGCTGAGGTGACGGTAACGATGTGGCAAGATACCTTATATCGACTCACAACTACAAATGATCACTCTTATACCTCGGTCATATTTGTTCAAGGAGATAAATCGAAATGGGATTTCTTTTTGTCTTGTCAGGATTCTATCGATCCAAACTTTAATATTGTGACACCTGTTTCTAAAAAATAGAGTACCTGATTACAGCTCAGAAAGCACATCGTTGACTTTCTGTTCAAAGCAGCTGTCGCATGTGAAGATTTCTTTTTCTTGAAAAGATGTTAGCCTTTCTCCGCAGATGGAACAGCATTCTATACAGTGATTGTTTCGTTCTTGTTCTTTTCTTTCATGTAACATAGCACTTTCCTCCTTTGCAGTATAAATAGTTTGTCTTATTTCTTTAAGTATATACTAATATCAGCCTATGCAGGGAATATAAGGCTTGCTAATGCAGATTATTTATAATATAAAAGCGTTGTAAAGCAGCGGAAATTGGCACAGGAATTGCATGTTAAATCGTTGAGAAAATTCAATGATTAAATATGGGGTGAACAGAATGTCCATTACAAAAACAGCTAGTGAATTAAAAAAAGAACAGCAGCAAGAACAGGAATCACTTAATTTATTTTTATCTACTCAAACGGTTATTCAAGAAGCGCTTCAAAAGCTAGGTTATGGTGAAGAAGTATACCATTTATTGAAAGAACCGCTGCGCATGATGACGGTTCGCATTCCGGTTAAAATGGATAACGGATCGGTAAAAGTCTTCACCGGCTACCGCTCTCAACATAATGATGCTGTCGGGCCTACTAAAGGAGGAGTACGTTTTCATCCTGAAGTAAATGAAGAGGAAGTGAAGGCATTATCCATTTGGATGAGCTTAAAATGCGGAATTGTCGACCTTCCGTACGGCGGCGGTAAAGGCGGAATTGTATGTGACCCAAGAAACATGTCTTTTGGTGAACTAGAACGACTCAGCCGCGGCTATGTAAGAGCCATCAGTCAAATAGTTGGGCCTACTAAAGATATTCCTGCACCGGATGTCTATACAAACTCTCAAATTATGGCGTGGATGATGGATGAATATAGCCGACTGCGTGAGTTCGATTCTCCTGGTTTTATTACTGGAAAACCTATCGTACTCGGAGGATCTCAAGGACGCGAAACTGCAACGGCTAAAGGAGTAACCATTTGTATAGAAGAAGCTGTTAAAAAGAAAAACCTTAACTTGCAAGAAGCGCGAATTATTATTCAAGGCTTCGGAAATGCCGGCAGTTTTCTCGCTAAGTTCATGCATGATGCAGGAGCAAAAGTAATTGGCATTTCAGATGCATACGGAGCTCTTTATGATCCGCTTGGTCTTGATATTGATTACCTGCTTGATCGACGCGACAGTTTTGGTACCGTAACGAATTTATTTACAAATGTGATGACAAACGAAGAACTATTAGAAAAAGAATGTGATATTTTAGTACCCGCAGCCATTTCGAATCAAATTACGGTTCGCATCGCTCATCGCATTAAAGCTTCTATTGTAGTAGAAGCAGCGAACGGACCGACTACGCTTGAGGCTACGCGCATTTTAGATGAAAAAGGCGTGCTTTTAGTGCCAGATATTTTAGCCAGTGCTGGAGGCGTAACGGTTTCATACTTCGAATGGGTGCAAAATAATCAAGGCTACTACTGGTCTGAAGAAGAAGTAGCTTACAAATTACGCAAGGTAATGGTGGATTCATTTGAAACGATCTATCAAATCTCTCAAGAAAATGACGTAGATATGAGACTTGCTGCTTACATGGCAGGAATCAAAAAATCAGCTGAAGCTTCTCGTTTCCGCGGCTGGGTATAAGATGAAAAAACGATTTGGACTCTATGTTCCAAATCGTTTTTTATTTACCGGAACTGCCAAATAATTAAAAGAAAAACTGCTAAAAAAACAAACACGCTTAAAAAATTGGCATATTTATTCATCGCGACCTGAATGAGGGCAAAACAATTGACAGTGAGAATGATTTTCAATTATTCTATATATAAGATATATACATACCTATACTAATAAATTGAATGTAGAAAAGGAGACAAAAAGCATGAGCGTATTAGATATTATTAAAGCCAGAAGAACGATTGGGGCCATGCAAGACAAAGACGTATCAGAAGATGCTATTAACCTTATGTTAGAAGCCGGCACTTGGGCTCCTAACCATAAAAAGACAGAGCCTTGGAAGTTCCGCGTGTTTGCAGGGGATTCACGCGTTCGTTTAGGAGACGAAATGGAACGTATTATGAAGCAAAAAACTGCTCACTTAAGTGACGAAGAAGCGTTGAAAAAAACAACAAAAGCAAAAAAAGGACCGCTTCGCGCTCCTGTCATTATTGCTGTAGCAGTAAGTCCTTCTGGAAAAGTGCCTGAAATTGAAGAAATCTCTGCCGTAGCGGCAAGCATACAAAATATGCTATTAGTAGCGGAAGAACAAGGTTTGGCTACAATTTGGAGAACCGGTGAAATTGTTTATCAGACAGAACTGAATGACTTTTTATCTCTAGAGGAAGACGATAAGCTCTTAGGCTTAATTTACGTCGGACATCCTAATAAAGAAGCTTCATCAAAACGTATTCCATATCAAGATAAAACGATTTGGTATCGTTAAAAGTTTCTTCCTGTGTTTCTATAAATAAAAGGCAGCAGCTCATAAGTTGAGCTGCTGCCTTTTTTATTGTTTTTGAGAGTGGCATTAAGTTGCGCTTTTATTAGCTTACCTGCAGCAGTTATTTTTAGTATCTTATGGAGAACTTCTCTGGTTTTCGTAACTACTAGTCAAAACAAAATAGGAATTGTCTGTGTTCAGTCTTCTTTCCGAAGACCAAAATAATAGGTACATGCCAAACCGAAGATAATGGGCGGCAAAACAAAGACAATCATTTAACGGTCACCTTCCTTTCGGATGATTGAACGTCTACTTTCTGCATTGGGGTAGCAGTGTTAACAAAGAAGATGCCTTTTAACTTTGAATATTCCATCAATACTAATAGCAAGCTCATTGCCAGCAGCGGAACACACACCACTTTGGCAGGAATGTTGAAACAATAGTTAAGGACGGTGATGTTGGCAATAATGGGGAGAAAAATAATGTTCCCTAGTGTTGCGGTACGCGGAATCACCAATAACAATGCAGCTAATAATTCGCCAGTGGCAATAAAATAGTTGTAGAAATCGGAATACCCAAAGAAATACCACGCCAGTTTCATCGCAGAATCTTTTGTTGAATCGAACACGAAATCGCCTGTTATAAATTGTCCTGGGTAGATTTTGGCCATTCCATAAATAAGAAACGTAATGGCCATGGTCCACCTTAGGGTCGCAAGAATACTTAAACGAAATTTCTCTTTTGTTGATAAACGCATTGTTTTCCTCCATTTGTATGCTTAATCCAAAAATCACATTTTAGTTTCAGGGGTTGGCAACATGCATGACGTTTGTTTTCCAAACCACTTATACCGATTACGTGCAATGAAACGATAGAGTTGGTTTCGAATGAATGCGGGAACAACTCGGAAACACGCCATCAGTTGAATGGGCCCCCGAAGCCGGCGGACAATATGTAGGATGGCCGTAGACTCTGTGTAAAGATTCCCGTTCATAAGAAGAATGACCGATTGAAGTGGTGGATGCTCATAGTTATGCTGACTCAGCAAGGTTCCCGCAGTATCGGATTGAAGCGATGCAAAACGAAACAGAGCACGTGAATCCCGCTTGATGACAAATTGAACCCATTGATTGCAGAGATTGCAAACACCATCAAATAGAATAATAGGATGGTGTGATAGGTTTGGGGGCATGACTTCTCCCTCCTTCCTTTTTTATGAATATTTACTAAAATAAGTGTAATAGTTTACGTATTGGACCACAAGACATAAGGTTAAATATGGGGATGTTTTACGTAAATTCAAGTTAATTGAAAGAAGAAAACAGAGTCAAATATGACTCTGTTTTCTTTTAAATTTGAATGTAGCGGATCATCTAATAAGCTTCTACTTTTTTGTGTTTCTTGTAAATAATTAAAACTTTTTTACTTTTTTTTCAAAATGTAAAACCATTCCTGTTTTGAAACGTACTAAATATAGTAGAAATTTAGGAGGTAGACGTAATAAAAGCGTGAACTACTTTTGTTACTACAGAAAAAGAAACTTACTTCGAGGTGAAGACGTGAAAAATCAATATATTTTAGAGGTAGAAGATTTAACTAAAGTTTATAGAGGAGAGGGCTATGAAGTTACTGCACTAAATGATATATCCTTTCAGTTGAGGAGAGGTGAAATGGTTGCTGTTATGGGCACAAGTGGTTCAGGAAAAAGTACGCTGCTGAACATTTTAGGAGCACTTGATGAACCAACTAGTGGAACGATTAAATTAAAAGGAACGCTTTCAAAAGATATGTTCCAAGAACCTCAAGCTTCAGCGTACAGACGAGATAATATTGGATTTATCTTTCAATCATTCCACTTATTAAAGGATTTATCTGTAGAAGAAAACATAGCTCTGCCGCTCGTTTTAAAGGGACTTACATCGGATGTAATTGATTTAAAAGTAAATAACGTTGTTGAGCTCTTGGGCTTAACAGCTTGGAAAAAACACCGCCCTGTACAACTGTCAGGTGGACAACAGCAGCGCGTAGCTATAGGAAGGGCAATTATAACTGAACCACCTATTATTCTGGCAGACGAGCCTACAGGTAACCTTGATTTTAATACTTCCGAAGTCATACTAGACACACTGGTAACCACAAAAAACGAACTTAGCCAAAGCATACTTCTTGTTACTCACGACCCTAATGTAGCTACTTATGCAGATCGCGTTCTATTCTTTCATGATGGCTCTATTGTCGATACGTATATCTGTAGCGGAAATAGTGATTTGGATCATATACTAGAGAAGTTTAAGCTTATTACAAAAGTCGAGACTCCTAAGATATGAAAACACTACGAGGTTTAGCTTTTCGTTTATTTAAGTCCAATAAATTTATAGTGTTTTCGTCTATTGTAAGTATAGCTATTTCTACAATGCTTGTACTTAGTATGGTTTTATTCTCTTTTAATGCGCAGGACACATTAAAAAGTCAATTAAAACAAACTTACGGTGAGATGGATTTGTCCGTAGGGTTTGATATGGATCAAGGCAAAATTTTGACATCAACTTTAGTGGAAGAAATTCACCAGGATAAAATGGTAGATAAGGTATCAAAAGTATCTATTGCTCATTTGAATCTAAATAAACTAAATACCTCTGTCTATACAGTAGGTGTTGAAAATGATTATTTAGTTAAAAGTCGGTATCACTTTTCCAAACCACTGAATAAGGATTCTGTCGCAATGAACAAAGGACTAGCTAAAGATTTACACGCAAAAGTAGGAGATAAAGTTCTTATAGAAAATAAAACATATACATTAGCAGAAACGGTAAAAGATTTATCCGCTACTGGAGTAGCACCGGATATGCTAATACTTAATCAAAAAAACGTAAAAGGCTATATTCAAGCAAAAGAAAAAAGCAGTGCAGAAGCAACTTATTTATTAATAAAGGCACACAAGAATGAGAGCGCCTTAAAGTTGGCCGATCGTATAAAATCTTATAGCAAGGACTTACGTATTGATATAGCTGAACAAGATGCAGGTGTGCAAAATAATTTACAATCCTTACATACATTTATTATTGTTTTATCGGCATTGGTGTTAATTATCACGTCTCTTATTCTCATTTCAAACTTTGAGCTTTTGCTTTATAAGATGAGAAATCAGTTCGCCATTATGCGTTCAATAGGAGCCACTGCTAAACAGATTAGCAAGATTATCACACTTCAAAGCACCATTATAAACACCGTAGGTACAGGTGTAGGATTTTTGCTAACCTTTTGCAGTCAAAGGTACTTATACAGCTGGTTAGGAACAGTGTCAAAAATATCTTCCTCTCTATCTGATTTTAACGTAGGTACTGCCATTATCATTACAGTTGTAATGTTTGTTATTATTCAATTCTTTTTACTCGTTCCAGCTTATCGAAGTACAAAAGTATTGCCGCTAAAAACAATGCAGAAGAACGAGAAAATTAACTATGGTTTTTCCAAGACAAGAATAGTAGTTTTTAAGGTACTATTAGCACTGTCCTTATTTTTAGTTATAGGAAGCCAGGTATTTCCTACAAGAGGCACATACGGACCTGGGATGTTACTAATTACAGTTATTTTAGTTTTGCTTGCCTTTATACTAATCTTTCCTATCATAGTGACTAAAGAATTAAAATGGTTTTTACCATATGGACAAAAAGTATTTGGCAAAGAATTTTATATTGCGGTAAAAAACCTAATTCCCCAAGTTAAAAAAAACACAATGATTATCTTAATAATATGCGGATTAATGATCATTACTGTATTTGGGTCAATTACATTTAGGACCATTCAGGTTAATGGACTAACCTACTTAAAAAAAGAATATGTAATGCCCATTATTGTGGAAACTCGTTCTGACAACTTAAAGATAGATACCGAAGAACTGACTAAAAAGGTAGAAGAGTTACCTAATGTAAAGAGTGTTAGTAATATTAGTTCTCAAAGTACAGCTCGACTTCTAACGTCAGAAAACAACAAAGGTGTTAATTACTCGGTAGTCGATATTAAAAGGTTACAACAACAAGGTCTGTTAGAACAGTTTCCTTACAATAAAAAACCAACTTCAAATAACAGGGTTGTACTTTCAAAAAAGTTTGCTGAAAAGAATAACTTAAAATTAGGACAAACAATATATTTAGGATTATACGCACAAGATCAAAACGGATTTTATATAACAGAAAAAATAATACCTAAAGGCGATTACGTAATATCCGCTACACCTAATCACCTTCTTAACCATAACCAAGCATTTTTAGACTTAAAGAATAACTTTGAAGATTTAGAGTTCTATCGATTATATGTGGATTCAAAGAATGTAAAGGCCGCTTTAAAAGAAATTGAAGGCTTAAAAAGCCACTATCCCGAATTAAAGGTAAGCAGCTATGATCAATCTGTTAAGGAAGCAAACGAAATGTTTTATCAGCGCTGGGGAATTTTTATAGTTGTTATTGTCACATTGGTTGTTTCTACCATGGTAGGAGTATTTAATTCATTGGCAAATAATATTTATTCAAAACGAAAAGAATTTGCTGTTTTACGCGCGATGGGCATGACGCCAAAATCCATTCGTAAAGTCATTCTTTCACAGGTGAATTTATATATTACAATTGGAGTAATATGTGGAATTGTAATGGGACTTTTAGTGACATTAATTCTGCTATTAATGGATCCAGGGAAGTTTGTTATAGATTATAAAACAATTCTTTCTGTAGTAGTATCAATGCTTGTAGTTAGCACTTTTTTATTCTCATACGTAAGTCGAAAAATATCTGGACAAGATCTTTCTATAGAGCTTACTAATGATAATAAGTGACTTCTCACGTAGATATAGTAGAATACTATAGTATTAATAAAACCCAATCTCTACAAAGAGATTGGGTTTTATTAGCTTCTATGTTATTTATTTAACAACAACATTCCCTACATATTGTGCGTAGCCCTTATCAGTTTGAAGTTCTAGCACATAAACATAATTCCCTTTTTTCTTTGGGAACGTAAAAGTTCTATCTTGTTCGTTTATTCTAATGTCTTGCTTCGCATTACTAGTGCTTATTGTATAAGAAGTAATGTCATTAACAAGAAAATCTTCGCTATCAAACCTTAAATTTCCTTGTGTTTCAGGGGCTACAGTTAGCTGTTGCTGCTTTTTAGCTCTATTTATACCATTCCTTGTATTTGTTTCCTTTCTGTACTGTTTTCCTTCTTCGCCGCGCCAATCTACATTAGTTTCTTTCAGTTCAACATCCACAACATCATTGACCGATAATGTAACCGTAGGGGGAGAGAAGTCATATTCCTCGCCTATACACCCTGATAATCCAACGATAATAAACGTAAACAGAGATAATTTTATAAACACTTTCATATATAATGTCCCCCTTAGTTAGCTGCGACTAGTAAAAAAATTGCTGCTTAATTTCTTGGATGAGGGACTGCTTCAGTATCGGTACGGGTTTCAATTGTCATATTTGATTTTGTGGGAGTACCGGCATAAAAATCGTACTTTACACCTTTTGGAGTCGTTATTTCACTAGTGATATCTGTATTTCCCTTTGATTGTTTGATAATAGCTGGATTCCCATTAAAATACCAACGGATTTTTTGATCCTTTTGAGTTAATGTAGCTGTTCCTACACCTACATTCGATTTTTCTTTAATTGTATAGATAACAATCTTTTCGTTATCTACATATTTACTTTCACCGATAATATCTTGTATTCCTGTAGACTCTTTTTTTGCATTTTCAAAGGCTTCATCTTCACTAGAATAGAATTCCACGTCTTTTTTACCGTTTACGTTCGTTTCTGAACAAGCCGTTAGTATACTTGCTGACAGTAGAGGTGCGAGTAATGCAGAATATAACTTTTTCATACAAACCCCCATTTTATTAATTTCTTTAATTTTAATCTTAATATAAATAGTTAAAATAATCCATATATGGATAAAATAAAACATTTCTTCAAAGTAGGATGTTAAAAGATACATTGAATAGTATAATAATGGTAATGAGGAGGTGATTAAATGAAAAAGAACTATACGGTACTATTTCTTATGCTTTTTGTCGTATCTATTGCGGGAGGATTAGCATTAAGCAATACATTTAAATATGCTATGTTAATTGCAGTGGGAATAGGAACGGTATTCCTTGTGTGCTCTACGTTCTTTGCCGCAAAAAACTACAATAGTTCAAAGATGCAGTAAAGACAATCTCTGTGTCTTTGAAATCTTAGATGAGCTACAACTTATACTGAAAAAAATTCATCCTGATACACCGTTTATACATTATCCGGTTGTATGCGGAGGCCCTACGATAAATGTTATTGCTTGAGAGGAAGAGCCCCAAATCATTTGGTGAAATGAGTATACATACATAATGTAATAATTATTAAGGTGGTAGATGCATAACGGTACATTGTATAAACCGACCTGCATTAAATGTTTTTTATCACTTTTTACTTAGCAACATAGTTTAAATGTCACTCTTATAACCACCTTCCATATGTTTCTAATAAAATTAAGAAACTATTGTTTTAATTGAAAATTCCACAAGAAAGAGGGAAGTAATGGACGTTCAAAAGGTAGCAAACTTATTTTTGATTTTTGTCTTAATTGCAGCAGGCATTTCATTGGTAATTGGCTTTGTTGTTGCTGTGATAAGTACAAACTATAAGAAGGGATATATAAGTACTTTTATATCCAGTGTTTTCTTTTTAATACTTATTGTGAGCTGGTATGATAAAGCATCTTCAAACGTTTTTATGGGGACAATACCTTGGATTTTAAATGTTATTGCCGTCATTATTGTGTTACCAATGTACTTGTTAGTTGCTCGCTTTATATTTAAAAAGGTTACAAAAGGACAAAAAGGAACAAAGGAAAAGATTATTGGTTAAATTACTTTCTTTCATCGTTTTTTCTAATCTTCACGATTTTAAATAAATGAAGATACACAAAAAAATTTTTTATCAATATCCTGTTAGAGAAAGTGATTGATATCATTTTCTGTAAAGGAGAGAACGTCTATGATTAAAGTTAACCAACAAATTGTGAAAATAAGTGATCTAAATAATAGTTCGTTAACAAAAGAAAAAGCAGACATTTTAAAACAGATGGATGCCTATAGGGAAGTGTATGAGTATGCTACATTTGACCAGCTTGATTTTGATGTATCTGTTAAATTACAAATTATTGAATCGTCTGTGTTGCTGCGCAAAAGCGGCGCCAGGTTTGCTACATTTGCACGTTCTAGGTGCAATGAAAAGTATTGGAAACGAACCGATGATGGAGGATTTCAGCTATTGCCTACAGTTTCTCCGAATAAAGCCATTGATGATATTTTTTACAACGGGCACGAATATGCGTTTGAATGCGCGATGGCTGTTATTATCATCTTTTATAAAGCCGTATTGAACAATATTGGAAAAGAAAACTTTAACCGGCTTTTTGCTGATCTTTACTTACACGATTGGCAATACGATGAAGATCTTGAACTTCATGGTTATAAAGGGTCTGACTACTTGCCAGGAGACTGTGCATATTTTAAAAATCCTGATTATAACCCTGATACTCCTCAGTGGAAAGGTGAAAACACCATTGTATTAGATGAGACTCTATATTTTGGTCATGGAATTGGAATTACGACGAAGGAAAGAATTATTGAAGTGTTAAATTCAAAGCGAAAAGACGACGCAAAGCGCTCAGCTTACCTGTCAGATGAAATTGTGAGGCTTCACACCCCTCATCTCAGTTATTTTGCCGTTAGATACGAACCTGTTGTTTGGTACGACAGAAACAGCGCTATTATTTCCACTATTGGATCGATTACGTATGTAGCTTGATTGATCAAAGTTTGCTACTTTGGTCTTTTTTCATAAAAAGGAAAGAATTACATGAAAGTAAATTTGAGAATTCAAAAGGATTTTATGTATAAAAGAAGAATCCATTTAATACACAGGTCTTAAAACTAAAAGGCAAGGAGGAGATTACCATTAAAAATCGTGATAAAAGACGCAAGAGAAAACGCAGCGCATTAAAAGATTATCTGAAAAATAAGCTTGGTCAGCTAAAACCGAAGCCAAACAAAGGACCTGTTTCAAATTTGAAGTCTTCTGCTTAAAACATCCCCCTAGTTTTTATATAGGGGGATGTTTCTTTTGAATTTTCTTTTATTTCAAGGTTTACATGTTATGAGTGGCATTTAAGAGGTAATTTGTGCACAATAGACATCAAATAGTTTATCTAATACGACAACGTAAGGAGAGATTAGACGATGGAAAACATGATTTTAAAACATATGGACGTTGTAAGAGGAATTACGATTAGTATCCTCCAGAAAACAACAGAAGAGGCAGCGGACATCACACCAAAAGGATTCAATAACAATATCCGCTGGAATCTTGGGCACATTGCCTTTATTCAAGAAAAGCTTGTGTTTGGATTAGCTGGTGAACCGATGCAAACGCCCGAGAGTTATGAAAGCTTTTTCGGCGCAGGAACAAAACCTGCCGATTGGACGGAGGCTGCTCCTTCTCTTGAAGAAATTGCGAATGTGTTGAAAGATCAAGCACATCGTATTAAAGATTTCATGCCCGGGCAGTTTGATAAGCAGTTGATCACACCTTTTACAAACAAAGCCGGCATCAACTTTACAACAGTTGGCGAAACGTTTTTATTCAGCTTCTATCACGAAGCGATGCATGTAGAAACGATTAAGCAAGTCGGGAAAGCTGCAGCTGCACAATAATAAGGAAATAAAAAAGAATAAATCACATATTCTTTATAACTATTTTACATAGCGCCTATGCATATACTGATCTATACAGCGCATAAGATCTAACATGAGCTGCTTTTCCTAATGCAGTTCGCAAGGAGGTGACAACGTGAAATTTCTTTCAGGTTTAACGACTCTTCTTGTGATTTTAGGCGGTTTAAATTGGTTAGCTGTAGCATTAGGCGTGAATGTAGTAGAAGAGCTATTTGGCTCTTGGGATTGGTTAGTAACAACGATTTATTGGTTAGTTGGCCTGTCTGCTCTTTATCAAATTTTTGATAAGTTTTTCGGAACGGGAGCGAGTGTCAAAAGCAAAGCGCTATAATAAATATTATTTTTTATTATCTCTTTAGGGAGTTTGAATGTATATTCAAACTCCCTTTTTCATGGATAAAAGACGTGACATCTTTACAAAATACGGTAAAATAAGGTAATAACTAAAAAGTAGGAGGAATGGGATGGAGCTTTGGGGTGTAGTACCTATCTTAGTGTTTGGAGTTCTTTATATAGGAATGATTGCTGGTATTATAGCTGTTATCGTTATAGTGTTAAAGCGAATGAAAGAGAGAAATCAATATTTACGTGAAATAAGGGATGAACTGAGAAATCAAAACAGAGCAACTATAGCAGAAAATAAAGAATAGAAGAGGGTTTAATAGATGAAGAAAAGTGTACTTCCTATATTTTTTATCGTAAATCTTTTTTTTATTTACTGTTTATTATTTAATCAAGGATACATCTTTCAGCTAAAGAATCTACCTTACATATGGGCTATTTATTTACTTCTTGGCACCTGTTTAGCTTTTTATTATATGCTGCGATACAAACAAAAAAAAGACGGACAGGTGTTGCTTTCAATCGGCATTTTAACTACAAGCATTAGTTCACTTGGCTGTTTAGGTTTCTTTTATTTCTTTTATCATGCAATGGGCGGATAAAGAGCACCACAAGCGGGGGCTTCAGTGAAAGTCGCTGCTTTTTACATTTAGGTCTATTGTATAATAGAAAAAAAGAAATGAATGCAGGAGGGGAACTATGCGAATTGTTTCGCTTTGTCCAAGCAATACAGAACTAATAGCGTATTTAAAATGTGAGCATTTGCTCGTAGCAATAGATGATTATTCCGATTGGCCGCAGTCTATTGGAGGTCTGCCGCGTTTAGGTCCCGATTTATCTATTAATATGGATGCGGTGGAAGAAGCTAAACCAGATTTAGTCCTAGCATCATTAAGCGTTCCTGGAATGGAGCGAAATATTGAAGAACTTAAAAAACGAAAGCTTCCTTACGTCGTATATAATCCTAATTCGCTAGAAGATATCCGTCAAAATCTACAGGATTTAGGTCAGCGATTAAACATTGAAACAAAAGCAGCTGAACTGTTAAAGCGTTATGATCAGTTTCTTTCTACATATAAAGGGATTGCAAATCAAATTGACGAAAAAGCCACTGTATACTGGGAATGGTGGCCAAAACCCGTTTTTACTCCTGGAAAAGCAAACTGGCTGACTGAAATTAGCGAATTAGCAGGAGGAGAAAATATATTTGCTGATCATAAAGAAGCAAATGTACAGAGTGATTGGGAAGAAGTGCTCAAACGAAATCCACTTCATGTGTGTTTGGCTTGGGTGGGCGTACAGACAAACAAAGTGAATCCAACGATTTTACACAAGAGACCGAACTGGTCTGACATGTCTGCCATAAAAGAACATCGCGTATATGTACTAGAAGAATGGCTGTATTGTCGTCCTTCACCTAGGTTGCTGTTAGGGTTAAAAAAACTCGCGCCGCTCCTCCATCCAGATACGTTTCCTGCATTTGACGGCAAGGACCCCTTATTATAAGAAAAAGGAGCGATACATATGAAAGATATAAAACAAATAAAACATACCATTCAACACCGCTATCCTTTTTTACTTGTTGATCGCATCTTAGAGCAAGAAGAAGGAAAGCTTGCGATAGGAATTAAACAAGTAACAGCAAATGAACCTTTTTTTCAAGGCCACTTCCCCGACTATATGGTAATGCCAGGGGTACTTATTGTCGAAGCTCTTGCTCAGCTCGGTGGATTTGCCATGGCTGCGGATGACCAACCAAAAGGAAGACTTGCTTTTTTAGCGGGGATAGACGAATGTCGTTTTAAGCGTCAAGTAAGGTCAGGAGATACACTGCGTTTAGAATTTGAGATTCTCAAGCAGCGCGGAAAGATTGTAAGAGGAAAAGGAAAAGCATTTGTAGACAGCGAGTTAGCTTGTGAAGCAGTCATTACCTTTGCTCTTGATATATGATACAAACCAGGATAAAGCGTATTGAAGGAAACCGCCTTATGGCATAAGGGCGTTTTTTTGTAAATACCTTAGTCAAACTTCCTTTTGATGAAAGAAGAAACGGGGTATAGAAGAAAAAGGGAGAGGGGAGAATGCGGTGAGAACATTAACGGAAGTTGTTGTATTACTCACACTATTGGGTACGTATATAGGCATCTCACTACTTGTCTACAAACGGAAAAGAACGAATCCGTTTTTCTACAGCATTTACTTTTATTTAGCTACCAGCGTCATTTTGATTTGCTTGGTTATCTTTTGGCTTCAGCTTCGTTTTGGACTCACTGATAAGCAAGTAGGAGGATTGCTTATCAGTGTGGTTGCATTCTTTTTACTTATTTATGGGTTGTTAAAAACAAAACAAAAAGACAGGTAGCCGATGCTATCTGTTTTTATTTATATTCATGTTATATATTTTTATCAATTGTAGTGTCAATTGAATGGATCTCTTCATATACTAAAGATAACAGCTTTCTTTTGCAGGTTAGTTGACATCGTAGCTTATAACTCGCTATTCTTTTGATAATTCATTTTGTGAAAGGAAGTGAACGTATGGATGCATCCCGTATTATAGCTAAGTTAGAAAATCGGATACCGGCAATTCTTGGGATGGAGCAGTTTTCTCGCTTCGGTATTCTTGTTCCGCTTATTGAAAAACAAGGGGAACTACATGTTTTATTTGAGGTAAGAGCGCTCGATTTACGAAGACAGCCCGGAGAAATTTGTTTTCCAGGAGGGCGTGTCGAGAAGACGGATGCAGACGAAAAAGAAACGGCTATCCGTGAAACATCCGAGGAGTTAGGGATTACGCCTGAATCTATTCAGCAAGTACAAGCTTTAGATTATATTGTTTCTCAATTCGGAACAATCATTTATCCTTATGTAGGTTTTATTGATGAGTCGCTTGAACTTCGACCGAATCCTTCGGAAGTAGCAGAAGTATTTACCGTGCCTCTTTCTTTTTTTCAGCGTACCGAACCTGATATACACAATATCCATTTCAGAGTAGAACCCGAACATAATTTTCCTTATGACGCGATTATTGGTGGTGAAAATTATAATTGGCAAACAAGAGAGATGGAAGAACATTTTTATTACTATGAAGATCGAGTCATATGGGGACTGACAGCAAAAGTGATTTATCATTTAGTACATGTATTAAATGATAAATAAAAAGCAGCGAATACGTATTCGCTGCTTTTTTTATATTAAATAGATTGAATAGCCTCTGCGATAGGCGTATCGCCTGAAACTAAATCAAAAGAACGTCCGAATGTATGATCTTCACTTAACGTTTCCACTACCACACGCGCTACATCTTCGCGAGGAATGGATCCGCGCTCTTTGTTCTCCCCAGCATCTACACGTCCTGTTCCTGGTTCGTTTAACAATCCGCCTGGTCGAACAATTGTATATGTTAATCCGCTTGCTTCTAAGATTTTATCTGCGTAATGTTTGGCTACATAGTAAGGAATTAGTGAAGTATTCCAGTTTTCACGGTGATGTGCTTGAAGTGCGCTTACCATCACAAATCGTTTAATACCTAAATCTTCTGCAGCTTCCATCGCTTTTACCGCACCGTCTAAATCAATTAAAAGTGTTTTATCATGGCCTGTATTTCCGCCTGATCCTGCGCTAAAGATAACGGCGTCACAGCCTTTCATCACTTCCTTAATTTCATGTACAGTGCCTTCTAAGCTTGCAAAAGCCGTTTCGATACCTCTTGCCTCAAGTTCTTTTGCTTGTTCTTCTTTACGAACCATCGCACGTACAGTGTGCACATCACTTTCATTCAAAATGTTTACAATATGTTTGCCTACTTGACCATTCGCACCAATTACAAGAACTTTCATATCTAAATTTGCTCCTTTCAAATCCAAATACTTATACATTATTGTTTCATATTCACCGTTTTCATTCAATAAATGAGCTCAAAATCCGGTGAATAAGGGGAAAGTAAGAAAATATATTAAAAAAATGAAAAACAAGAAATAAAAACTAATTTACAAACAAAAAAAGGAAAAAAATAGTTCGTTAAACCCAGTGTCTGAACTATTTAAATTTTGTAAAATTTTCTCAAACCCTTGGTAATACAACACTTCTTAAAAACAGTATCTCTTTTAACATTTCCCGATACAACCTATATAAACACATTTTGATAATTTTAAACTTTTACTTCGGAAAAAATTTTTGTTATTATGTTTTAGTCATTAAAATATTCACGAACGAAATATTTAGTCCGAGCGGACAAAGGAGAGGATAAAATGAACACATTACAATACTTAATCGCAGAACGTGCAGAGATTTCTCCTCAACATGAAGCACTAGTTGAACATAATGAACGTTATACATTTAATGAATTTCATGAAAAAGTAAATCAATTGTCTCATTACTTCTTAGAGAAAGGAATTCAAAAAGGAGATCGTATTGGTATTTTAGCTCATACAAGCATTGCTTACCCAGTCGTTACAATGGGGATTTTACAAGTGGGAGCAGTCGTTGTTCCATTAAGTAAGAGTATGACACCTTATGAGCTTGATAGCATTATTACGAGCGGACAGTTAAAAGCGATTATCCACCACAATGAATTTACGTCTGTATTAGAAAAAGCGGAACAAACGGATGGACTTAGCTTTACGTTAAAAATTGAGGATGCAAAAGAATTTACAACTCAATTCTCAGGGTATAACACAAACACACCAGAAGCACTTCCTAAAGTACTTCCTGAAGATCTAGCATTGATGATGTTCACATCAGGTACAACAGGTAAGTCAAAAGGATGTATGATTGCACACGGATCAGTAAGTGCCTTTTTAAATTCTGGCGGACAGGAAGAACGTGCAAATATTGATAAAAGCATGCGTTATTTGTTTGTTCATCCATTCTTTCACATGAGTTCGATGAGCATTTTATTCATGTGCATTAACACAGGAAACACAATGGTATGTTCTGAAGAAACAGATCCAGCTAAAGTAATTGAGGTAATTGAAAAAGAAAACATTAAAATGCTGTTTGCACTACCACCGGCATTAAAGTACATTGTAGAAGAGCTTGAAAAAGGAGATCACTATGATTTCCCTCTAAAACTTGCTGTGTCAGGCGGAACAAAAGTATCTGAGTCTTTAATCGAACAATATGATCGTAACGGAATGATTTTAGCTCAAGGGTACGGAAGCACAGAAGCTTGGATTATCAGTTCATGGCATCCTCAAATGGGATGGAAGAAAGTAAGCTCTGCTGGAAAACCTGCTCCATATGTAGAAGTGAAAATTGTAGATCCGGATACACGTCAAGAAGTACCAACTGGAGAAAAAGGTGAAGTACTTGTACGAAGCCCTTATCTTTTCAAAGGCTACTGGCAAAACGAAGAAGCAACAAACGGTGTCTTACAAGATGGCTGGTTAGCGATGGGTGATGCAGGTCGATTAGATGAAGACGGATTTCTTTATATTGAAGGACGCTATAAAGATGTAATTGTATATGGAGGAGACAACATCTACCCAGATCAAGTAGAAGAAGTTGTCCTAGCAGCAGATTGTGTGTTAGAAGCGACAGTTGTCGGCATGCCTGATGATGTGTACGGCGAAGTTCCATATGCATTTGTTGTTAAACAAGAAGCATCTGCTTTAACTGAAGAAGATGTAGTGAACTTCTGTAAAGAACGATTAGCACCATATAAAGTGCCAACTGTTGTATTTGTTTCATCACTTCCTAAAAACAGTGTAGGAAAAGTGTTGAAAAACGAAGTGAAAAAACAAGCCTTAGCACACGCATAATAAAAAAGCGGCCTTTATAGCCGCTTTTTTTATATTTATTGCTGTAATTTTTGAGATATTTTTTTCATAATGTGAAAGTATTGATCTCTTTCTTCTTCTGATAAGTGTGAAAGTAAATCTGACCAAAAATCGACACGAGTAGCTTGCAATATTTCGACAACTTTTTCGCCTTTTTCCGTCAACTCTACCCACACGCTTCGGCGGTTTTGCTTTTTATAAATACGATTCACAAGCTCATCATCTTCTAATTGATTTAATACAATGGTGATAGCACCAGGTGAGAGCCCAAGTACTTTTGTGATATCGCTAACAATACAGCTTTTTTTATCGTGAATGGTCTTTAAGATTGCCTCTTTTGTTGAAGTTAAATGGTAGGGAAGCAAATCATATTTCTCACCGATTACGGTGTTTTTATATTTTAAAAGAGCTTCTTTTACATGATCTATACTTTCTAGCTGATGACTAATCTCTTCTTTGCTATAACGTTCAGTCAAGCGTAAATCCTCCTCATAAAACAAATTCCATTTTTACCATTATACCATGTATAATGCCCATAGAAAAATGAACAACACTGCGAAAATTGTCAGAAAAATTTAAAAATAATTACCATAATTCGTTAAAAAATCCTTGTTTTCGTGCTATTATATATAAGAATAGTAATAATAGGAAACGCATACAACATTTGTTTTCTATTGAGTTCATAAGAAAAAATGGGGTCTATGAACATCATTCCGCTTTACCTCATGTGTTGAACAAAGAAAAAAATATAAAAAATGGTGATTATTCGCTTTGACATGTCGTCTTTTATAAGATGTTTGTATAAAATGAATGTATACATATTTTTATAGAAAAAACATATTGAGGTAAAGCCGAGATATGGGGGGATTCAATTACATGAAGAAAGTCTTAGGGGCGCTTTTGCTTGGCGCGACAATTGTTAGTGCGTTTATTGCGTACAGCATGTATACCAATCATTCTGCAAAGCAAACAGCCGCGATAGAACAAAAACAAGCAGCGAAAAAAGCAGAAAAAAAGACTGAGAAAAAGAAAAAACCAGTCCTTAAAGTCGAAGACCTGACGTATCAGCTGAAAGATTCCCGCACAGGACAAGTAATGAAAGAATTCAAGCCGGTTCATTACAAGGATAAAGACGTATACGACCGAGAAATTAAGCAATTAGCCTCTGAGCTGGCAAAAGGGATCGACACGCCTATGCAAAACATAAAAATGGATGCAAATGGATCGTTAACCGGCGGGTCCAAACAAATCATTTTAAAAGAAGCAGAGCTTGTTAAAAATCTGCAGAACTTAAATACGAAACAATTGGATGTAAAGGTTCCGATTTACGAAACCGCTCCAAATGTAACGGCAGCATCTGCTCAAGGGATCGCTGATGTATCGCTAGCTTCGTATTCTACACGTTTTCGTCCAAGTGATACAAGTCGAAACAGAAATGTTCAGCTATCCGCAGAAGCGATTAATAACGTTGTATTAGGTCCAGGAGATTCATTTTCTTATAATCAAACAGTTGGGGAGCGCACAGCAGAAAGAGGCTATCAGCCTGCTCCTGAAATTATCAACAAACAGCTGGTGATGGGAATTGGCGGAGGGATCTGCCAAACATCTTCTACGCTATTCAATGCTATTGACGGCGCTGGTCTTCAAGTGACAGCTAGGTCTCACCATTCAAAACATGTAGGTTATGTACCTGAAGGAAGAGATGCAACCGTATCGTGGGGAGGACCTGATTTTAAGTTCACAAACAACAAAGATTACCCTGTCATCATTAAAGCGTACGCAAACATAAATACCGGTGTTTTAACGGTAGATGTTCGTACTTCACAGCATGCTATCTAATAAAAAAAGACGTATCCTAACAGATACGTCTTTTTTTCATTTATTATGCTTTTTGTTGCTCGCGTTCACGAAGTTCCACACGTCGAATTTTACCTGAATTAGTTTTTGGCAATTCATCAATAAATTCAATTACGCGAGGATACTTGTAAGGTGCAGTTAAAGTCTTTACGTGATTTTGCAGCTCTTTAATAAAACCTGCATCTGTTGTTTTTACATGATCGACAAGAACAACATACGCTTTTACAACATGGCCGCGATCAGCATCTGGGCTAGCTATAACGGCACATTCTTTCACCGCTGGATGCTTAGTTAATGCATCTTCAACTTCAAATGGCCCAATTGTATAGCCGGAACTGATAATGATATCATCTCCGCGTCCTTGGAACCAGTAATAGTTCTCTTCATCTTTAGAAGCGCGGTCACCTGTTAAATAGTAGTTTCCTTTATACGTTTTCTCAGTGCGCTCCATGTCTTTATAGTAGTGCTTGAAAAGAGAAGGGAGGTCTCTGCGAACGGCAATGTCTCCAACTTCTCCAGGCTTACAAGGTTGGCCTTCTTCATTAATGATTTCTACAAATCCTTCAAGCATCGGTTTACCCATTGAACCAATCTTCGTTTTTACACCTTTTAAAGTACCAATCAAAAGGGTATTTTCCGTTTGTCCGTATCCATCGCGTACTTGGATATTAAAATATTTTTTAAACACATTAATCACTTCTTCGTTTAGCGGTTCTCCGGCAGATACAGCGCTATGAAGGTGAGACAGGTCAAAACGTTCAAGCTCATCAATTTTAGCCATAAAGCGGTATTCTGTTGGCGTGCAGCACAGTATGTTTACTTTTTCATCCTGTAAAATTTCTAAAAACTTTTTAGGTTCAAAACGTCCATTATAGATAATGCCTGTTGCACCTTGTCCAAGCACAGATAAAAACGGAGTCCAAATCCATTTCTGCCAACCAGGACCTGCTGTTGCCCAGACCGTATCTCCTTTTTTAATATCTAACCATTCAGCAGCTGCGATACGAAGGTGAGCATAAGCCCATCCATGAGTATGAACAACGCCTTTTGGCTGTCCTGTTGTACCAGATGTATAAGGAAGGAATGCCGTATCATCCTTAGTTGTTTTAGCTGCTTGGAACTGTTCTGATGCATCAACCGTAAGTGACTCTAAGCGCGTCCATGACGTAACATCAGCACCAAACGTAATTTTATGTTGTAGAGAAGTAGGGAAGTTTTCAATCTTATCGATCTCATTGCAGAAAGGATGGTAAGAAATAATCGCTTTTGCTTCAGCGTGATGTAAACGATATTGGATATCTTTTGCGCGTAATAGTTCTGAAGAAGGAATTACAATAATACCTGCTTTTAAGCATGCTAAGTAAATAGCGTACGATTCAATAAGGCGAGGCGCAATAACTAAAACGTGATCGCCTTTTGTTAAACCTAGCTCTGTTAACCCGTTTGCCACTTTATTGGCTTTTGCTAACAGCTGGTTATATGTAATTTCTTCACGCACACCGTCAGCGTCCTGCCACTTTAACGCAAGCTGATCGGATGCATGTTTTTCAATTTCCTCTGTTAAGTTGTAATGTTCACTTGGAACTAAATCTTTTAGTTGAATCATAAAAACGACTCCTTATATTATAGATATCAATGATTTTTTATCATTACTATTATTATATTACTAACTATTAGTACTTGCTACTAATTTGTTTTGGGTTTTAGTAAAAAAGCAAAAAAAGACCCGCTTGTCTTATTAAGACAGCGGGTATAACGTATGTTATTTAAATAAGCTCCATTTTGTATGAATAGGTACTAGCTCTTCTTCAGACTCGTCCTCTTCGTATAAACCACGTTCTTTTAAATACTCCACAAAATATAAGTCTGCTTCCTTACGTTCATCATAAGGCTTGATCGATAAAACAAACCCTACTTTATGCTGATCTTCATTTTCAACGCCTGAGAGATACGCTTTTACATTATGCTGCAAGAACAGCTCTTTGGCAGGAATAATTAAGTCTTTAACGAATTTCGACAGCAATTCCAGCTCAAAGTCGAAGGTGAACTTAGCAATTTTTTCTAGATCTGCAAATACCACGCCGATAAAACTCGTATTATGTATTTCGTAGTCTTTCGTTTTTTCATCCCACTCAATATGTCCGATTTCCTTTAAGTAATTAATAAAATACCCAATGCCTTCATTGCGGCCAAAAGGCTGTTTAGAAAGGACTAAACCAATCTTCTTGTACTTAGGCAGATACACGCATGAGATAGCGGCTTCAACTTTATGCTGTTGAAATAAGTGCGTTGCCCCTTGAAGCAAGGCATCTAAGACATGATGGGTAATTTTCATTTGCTTACGAGGAAAGTGATATTCGTTGCGTGCTAATTCATCTGTATCAGCAAACGTTGCTCCAATAAAGCCTGTATTGGATAGGGTAGGAGGGAGCTTCTTTCTTTTTCTTTTTCGTACCGTCATTCAAAAACACTCCTTGTGATCATCAATACGATAAAAAATAAATCGAACATACGTTCTTATCTAATGATACAAAAAAAATGTCGAAAAGTAAAGAGAAGTTAACGGAGAATTTAAAATTTTATAATAAAAGTAACTAAGGTTTCTAAAACGTAGCGGTTAGTAGAAGTTAAAGAGGAGAGGGGGAGCAAAAAATAAAAGGCTGCAGATGAAAAGCATCCACAGCCTTTTATATATTCATTAACGAGCTTCTGTTAAAGCTACCATATCTTCATCATCTAAATCGATATCTACGTGACAATCCATTGTATGAATTGTTTTATCTTCATGATTTCCATAATAAATTGTAATGTTCATGAGTATCGCTCCTTTAAAACTGGATAATGACATCCAATTTATACCGTCATCTATTTGTTTAATATTATACCCGATGAAAAAGGAAACTACAACTAAAATCACTAAAAAGCTGATAAGAAAGGGGTTTTCAGTGATTTTAACAAGGAATCAGATAGAATAAAAATACTATTTTATGTATTTTATTACAGAAAATACGAGGTTTTGAATTTTGTGAATGAATAAAAATCCATTTAATGCAAACATATGTACTAAATGAAAAATATACGTTCTGTAGCAAATAAATCCTTAAAAGATTAAACGTAAACAGATTTTATCAATTTGCAAAGAGTTCATTGAGAATACGATGAGAAAAAATAAATGAGTATAAAATCTAAATCCTACAAGTAAACTCATTTATTTTTCAAAATCTATAAATATAAATCGAACTGATCAAACTTAAAAACAATCTGGTGAAATCAATATGCATTCTATAAAATCATATTCAGATTTGTTCTAATTGAACAAACCTTGCTGATAATTAGTTTAGTAAGTTAAAACATATAAACACAAACCCTATCTCATTTTTAAATTCTGTCTCACTATCATAAGTATACTTTTATAACGAGACAGAATTTTTGTTTTATCTATTGGTTCCTAGAATATATATTATGTAAACTAGAAAAAGAAATAAAATCGTTAGGGTCTCCCTTGCTCTTAGATCCTTGGAATACATATCACCTATTGCTTTGTCTTGGTTACTCGTTTGCTTTAAGGCTTTATCAAGACTTCCTATAAGAAAATAATCGCTCACTTGATTTGGATGACCTTACATCTTCAAGCATACGTCGTTTTGTACAGAATTAAGTAATTAATCATCGAATTAAGCCTAGAACGTTACAACGCCATATATCAAGCTACTTAGTCAATATCGTTTAAAAGAAAATTATATGAAGTCAGACTTCACTGCTGACATCCAAGCGCCAAAATCAGACAAAAAGCTTCCTGTTTATATGTCCCTCGAAGAGCTTCAAAAACTTTTCCGCTACCTAGAAACTGATAAGCGTCCCCTAGCCTTTTGAAATAATTTATTGTTATTCTCAACGTTTGGAATTTATTGGTTCTTTCTCTTTCACCGCTATTCCCTTATAATAACCTGTTAGAGAGAGGAGCATAGAATATGGCAGATGTAAAACAATTTATTTTTTTTGATTTTGAAATGCTGTGTTCAAACAAAGGAATGCCGTTTGAAGATATGGAAGCCATTCGGCTCGGCGCGGTGAAGTACAATATCGAGACAGAAGACATTGAGTTTTTTGACCGTTATATTCAACCGACAAAACGGGTGTCCTTAAGCCGCTTCTGCACAGAGTTAACCGGTATTAAAGATACTGATTTAGTCGGTGCAAGTAATTTTAAAAATGTTTTTGAAGACTTTTTAACCTGGATTGGCGGAATTAAAAAATCCCGTTTTTTCTCTTGGTCTACCAGCGATTTATCTCGTTTAAAAATAGATGCGGAAAAGCACGAAATCTCTCTTGCTACTATAAAAAAAATAGAACAGCGTTATGTTGATTTTCAAGCGATTTTTACAAAGCGTGTTTCTAAAAATAACGTATCAGTAGAAAATGGGTTAGCTTTATATAATTTGCAGTTTGAGGGTAAAAAGCACAATCCGATGTATGATGCGTATAACACTCTTCGTATTTACCTAAGCTTTTTGCACGAGCCAGTACAGTCTGATTTCATTATGATAAAGCAATTTATTCTGGAAGAAGTACCGCAGAATATTAAAGAAATGAATGCAGCGCTTAGAAAGACCATACAAAAAGACCTCCACATATTTGCGGAAGATGATAAAGCAATTTATTCTGGAAGAAGTACCGCAGAATATTAAAGAAATGAATGCAGCGCTTAGAAAGACCATACAAAAAGACCTCCACATATTTGCGGAAGAGTTAAATGAAATGTATAAAATGAAAGATGCGGTAAAAATTATAAAGAGAACTCAAAGAATCGTTAAAAAACACGAAAATATTCTTATCAATCGCTCTGGTTTGTTTTCGGAGGAAAATGGTTTTTATGTCGGTCTTTTACTGGATTTTTATCATAATTTGCTGCTTTGTTATAATGAACATCTCGAATATTCATCGAAAATTATCATTTTAGATGAGAGCACTCTATACCCTTTAAACCAGCTTTCTTTAAAGAGAGGATGAAAATCCGTTCTCTTTGGTACATAATTTAGCTCTTTCCTTATCCCTTTGTTCCCGTTCATTCTATAAACCCTCAAGAACGGAATCATCATTATAATCTTCCCTTATTAATAATAAAGTTTTAGGCCTCAATTAGGTCTAAATAAGTGTACTTACTACGGAATTATGTATTTTACACTAAATAAAAAAGCAGACACAATTGGTCTGCTTATAATATTATCTATCCTGCTATCCTAACAGTCTGATTTTAGTTTTTGTGATTATTATTGGATTGATTTACCACTTAATGCATCGCAGATAATCTAAACAGTTCATCAATTTTAATGTTTCACAACCGTTACATACGTAACTTTACTTACATTATTCGAAGCATCTTTAGCAGTTATATTTAATTTAGTTCCTTTTTTCTGTACAGGGATACTAACAGAGAATGATCCCTTTGAATTTGCTTTTGCATACCCAATTCGATTCTTCCCTATATTAACAGTTACGGTAGAGTTAGCTTCTGCTTTTCCTGTCACAACCTTATCATTATCATCTACTTTATTAACTGCTGGCTTATTTGGTGGAGTAACGTCAGCCTTTACAACTGTTATATAGGTAAGTTTACTTACATTTCCCGCACTATCTTTAGCAGTTACATTCAGCGTAGTGCCTGCTTTTTGAACTGGAATACTAATAGAGAATGATTCATTTGAACTTGCCTTTGCGTACCCAATTCGTTTTTTACCTACATTAACAGTTACAGTTGAACCTGCTTCCGCTTTACCAGTTATAACTTTATCGTTATTGTCTACTTTATTAACAATAGGTTTATTTGGCGCAACAGTATCTTTGTCAGCTTCAAATTGAGTAGAGATTCCATATATAGCATCATAATCATTTCCGTTTAGATCTAAAACAGGTATGTAATACGTGCCCGCTTTATTAACTTTATATCCTTGCACTTCCACTCCATCATCATATTCAGAACCTAAGTATTCTAAATAACCATGATCTTGATATTCATATTCAGTTGCTAAAAATAGTAAATCGATATTGGAAGTAGTGTCTGTTCCACCCGCTACTAGTAAAGTCCCTTTTCCAGATACGTTCACCTTATAAAAATCTATATCAAGAGTATCGTCGAATTGCCCGAATGTTACTCTCTCGTTTAGTAGTGTATCTGCTATTTTGAAATCGTCATTGGGCTCACTTTCATACATTGGCTGACCACTACTGCCCTTAATACTTGCACTTGATGCATTAAATTTTTTCATAGAAAAACCTTTAGGTGTTTCTAATGAAATTAAAGTCTGTTCTTCAATTTCCCTTAGCGCATGGGGATTAATAACATTATGATTTAACGGTTTATCAGACTTCAACCGGCTTTCAATTGTTTTCTTTGAAGACTCATAGTTATTCTCAGCTGCTTGAGTTGTGCTTACTGATAGTGAGGAAGCTAGTAAACCTACAGATAGTAATGAGATGATACCCTTTTTCTTCATCTAATCTCTCCCTTAATTACATATAATTACTTTATAACTACGACTATGATACTACTTAACTTTTAACATAACCATATAATTCTATATTCAAATTCCGACAAAAAAAGACAGCCATTTTTAATGGGGCTGTCATCCTCTAGATCTTAAAGCGTGGAACTGATAAATTAGGCTTTTTTTATAATACATTTATAATGAGCATTAGCGGCATTTAATAATCCCCTTTGTTGTTTATGAACTATCGTTTAAAGCGTTACATACATAGTATAAACTTTTTCTTTCTGGGCACTCTGTTGCTGCTTGTAAATGCTCTATACTATTCACTCCCTATTAATTTTTGTAAAGTAATATGTATAGTGCTTTACAACTTAAAAACTTTTCTATACTTTAGTTACTACGTTTTAATTTCGAAAAAGTTCCATTTTATTGTGGTTTATAGTCAACAGGAATCAAAACCTCAAAAGCATAATATCTGCTTTTGAGGTTTTGTGTCGCTCTTTTTATGTTTAATAAACAGCTTATTTTATTAGTAACCGTCTACCATAACATCAGTAATTGACCCATCGCTAGGACTTACTTGATACCATCCTTGTGTAGCTGTATGTCCCTCTCCTGTTTCTTCATTATCCACAACATTTTCATAAACATGGATAATATAGTTTCCTGAATCGTCAACGTGATCGTATTCTACAAGAAGAGGTGAATCTTCTGATATGCCTTGTTGCTCACGAACTAGCTGGATAGCTTGCTCTTGGAAAACTATTTGTTCGGCTGGTTCCTCTTCCTCAATTGCTTCTGTATCTTCTTCTTTCTCTGATTCCGATTCCGTTTGGGCCTCATCTTCTGAGTCAGCCTGATCTTCCTCTTCCTCCTGCTGTTTCTTCTCTTCTTCTGCTAAACGTTCTTCCTCCGCTTTACGATCTGCTTCTGCCTGAGCTTCAGCTTCTGCATCAGTCTTGGCCTGCGCCTCTTCTTCTTTTTGTCGGTCTTCTTCTAGCTGCGCATAGTAATCATCTAATTCTTTTTCCATTTGCTGCTGTTCAAGGTCTGATAATTGCTTTTGTTGTTCTTGTATTTGGTTTTGAAGCAAAGCAATTTGTTCTTCTGAAGCATTATCAACAAAATTGATGTTTTCTACATAATCACCATTCGCGTCAAAATTAACTTCCATCATACAAAAAACATTTTGCTCTTGATTAATGCCATAGTAAATATACTGATTGTCACCTACTTGGATATACTGATAACCATTCATTACATTTAATAAGTAATCGCGATCAGCTTCTTTAGAATTAACTGCTTTTTTAATTGTTGATGCTTTTGTTTGTAATGTATTCGGCGATGATTCTTTTACAGCCGTTTTGTTGCCATTTTCTTTCGTATGAACCGCTGTTGATTTCTCTGTAGGCTCTTCTTTTTGCGATACAGTTTCACTGGACTCATCGCTACAGGCTGTCAGCAATACAGCTAATAATGGAATACCAAAAGCAACTTTCAACATTTTCATAGACTATCATCCCCTTTTTTTATCTTTTTTTAGGGTTTATATAATTCTAAAGAACTATAAAACCTTAGGAGTTATTATACCAAAATTAAGAAAATATAAGAATATTTTCTTGTGTTGTTTATGGAATTTTTTTAGAAAAAATATCTTTTTATGCATAAAAAACACAAAGCCATGTACCTTTTCCAAACACGGCTTTGTGTTTTCGTAACAGATGTTAATGATGAAATCCATTGTCGTATTTCGTGTCTTTAAGAACAGGTCTATCCAACGAGTTAAGAAATTCAACGGCTTGTTTGAAATTAACCATAAATAAATGGGCAAGGTCCCTTGAAAATCCATTTCTAACAACAATGCGCATGATTGTTATTTCTTCCATGTCTGCTGGGAGTGGATAAGCAGGCACTTGCCATCCATACGTGCGTAATTGTCTAGACAAGTCATAAAGAGTCCAGTTTGGCGTGTATCCTTCTTTTAGTTTCCAAGCAAGAACCGGGATATCTGAGCCATCAGCAAGAATTTCGAATGCTTCCATTTCTCCAATTTCTTTGCTGAGAAACAGCGCGTTTTCTTGTGAGGTTTTTTGCACGGCATAATAGCCGTCTTTACCTAAACGCAAGAAATTGTAGTACTGCAAAAGAACTTGTGCTCCTGGTCTAGAGAAGTTGAGCGCAAAAGTTGGCATGTTGCCCCCTAAATAAGAAACGCGGAAAATAAGATCTTCAGGCAAGTCCTCTTTTTCTCTCCAAATCACCCACCCTAAACCAGGGTAAACTAAACCATACTTGTGTCCTGACACGTTAATGGACTTTACTCGCGGCAAGCGGAAATCCCAGATAAGGTCTGGTTGAAGAAATGGAGCGATAAAACCTCCAGAAGCAGCATCTACATGGATAGGAATATCTAACCCTGTTTTTTCCTGTAACTCATCTAATGCTTTTGCGATAGCAGCAATTGGTTCGTAAACCCCTGTATACGTGACTCCAAGAATCGGTACGACGCCAATTGTATTTTCGTCAACCGCATTAATGACGCCTTCTGCATCTAAATAAGGATGATCTGCATTAATGTTCACATAACGAGGCTCTACGTCCCAATAGTTTGCGAATTTCTCCCACACCACTTGAACGGATGAACTAAATACAATGTTCGGCCGGTCCGTTGATAGACCTTTACTTTTACGCAGTTTCTGCCAGCGTCTTTTTAACGCCAGTCCGCCAAGCATACAAGCTTCAGATGAACCTGTAGTAGAAACGCCCATCGTTGTATCACAATTAGGTGAATTCCACAAATCCGCTAAAATACGTACACATCTCTCTTCAATAGCCGCTGTCTGCGGATACTCATCTTTATCGATCATATTCTTATCAAAAGACTCTCCGTATAAACGCTTTGCATCAGGCTCCATCCACGTAGTAACAAACGTAGCTAAATTTAAACGGGCATTTCCGTCTAAAGCAATTTCATCATGAATGATTTGATAAGCTGTTTCTGGAAGCATACCTTGATCACCGATACGCAGCCTTGGAATCGTCACTTCTCCTTGTCGAGAAAAAAGCGGATTAACAGGAAATTCATCAGGTAAATTTTTTTGTTCACGATGCGGGTGCCATTGAGGCATAAAGTATCATCTCCTTATGTATATCTAACAAATTGCTTTACGTTCACCTAGTGTTATCACAAGCAGGGTCTCCTTTACACATTATGAGCTTTGAAGACTATTTTCATTCTTTTCATTGCAAGCAGAACGCAAGGATGAACTTTATTTAGTAACACTCATGAAAAAAGGGGATGAAAATGATCTTGTCACAACTCAACTGGCGTAAAATATGGTAATATATTCTAAAGGAGGTTTTTAAATGGAGAAACAAGGCATTATCTTACAAGACAAGTTTTTCGAGTTAGGTGAATCTCCTATTTATAATGAATCACAAGAAGTTATTGGAAATGTCGCATATAAGTTATCTATTGCTAATAAATTTGAGATTTTAAAAAACGAACAAACTTCAATATAAAGTTTGTTCGTTTTTTAATTAAGGGCCGAATACTAACGTACCGATGACATGGTAACCAATTGGTACAAGAAACAAGATGATATTTAAAATAATCGCCCATAGACAGAGCTTGTCTTTTTTTATAAAGAAACCAATAATTGCAGGAACAATCATGAGCGGAACTAAAAAGATAGGAGCAACAATAGGCAGACCTTGAAGTTTTTCAGCAAAAATTAGTCCTGTAAAAAAGTTAAGAATCAATAAAGTATTAATAATGACATATAAAAGTGAAATTCCTCCGAGAATCCCCCCTATTATCCCACTTTTAGTTGTTTTAACAGTTGCATCCATGTTTCTATCACCTCTTTTTTAGAAATATAAGTAAACTATACTATAATGTGGTTTTTATTGTAAAGGTATGGAGAAAACAGCTGTTGAAAGGTTGCTACGAAAGAAAAAACTGTAGCAATCGCTACAGTGCTTTTTATAAACAGTGCATTTTTTCCTCTGCTTCTTTCCAAGAAACCGTATAGCCCTGTCCTTTGGCGCAAAAGACGGAGGATGAACTGTATTCGGGATCCGCCTCTTTATTGTAGCAGATTCGTTCAATCACTTCTTCTTCATTATGACAGCGTTCATATCCTCCGAATAATAGAGACATCGCGCCTTTTCCGTGCGTAAAAGATGCTAGCGTCGAACCGTAGTTCATAAAAGTAGCAACAGGAACTTTTCCTGTAATAATCGCTTTGTTTTCGGTTGTTACAGGAGAATCAAAGCGACCGTGTGCGCTTTGAACATCAGCTAATACTCTTCCCATTTGATCAATATCTACTTTAATTTTAAAGTCATAATACGGTTCTAGCACAATATTTTCTGCTTTTTCTAACCCTTGTCGCAGTGCACGGTACGTTGCTTCTCTAAAATCTCCACCGCTTGTATGCTTGTTGTGAGCTCGTCCAGTACATAATGTCACTTTTATATCAGTAATAGGTGAACCCGTTAGCAAACCGTGATGCGGCTTTTCAAATATATGCTGACGGACTAGATTTTGATACCCAACGGATAAATCGTCGGCGTGACAAGCATTTTCAAAAGTAATTCCGCTGTTTCGTTCCGCTGCTTCTATTTTCAAATGAACTTCTGCATAGTGTTTCAACGGTTCAAAATGCCCGTAGCCCATCACTGTATTTTGAATGGATTCTTTGTATAAAATTTCTGGTTCTTCAAACTGTACGTTTATATTAAAACGTTCTTTTATCAGTTTTTCGAGAACTTCAAGCTGAATTGCTCCCATCACATGAATATGAAGCTCTTGAGTCCTTTCTTCCCACGTCACATGTAAAGAAGGGTCTTCGGCATCTAATAATTGAAAAAGTTTAATTCCTTCTTTTGGATGAACAGAAGGCGCAAAAACAACTTTTGATTTTAACGTAGGCAAAAGTTCGTAGGAGCGGCTTTCTTTTAATGTTCCAAGACCGTCTCCAATCAATGCTGAAGACAACCCTGTAACCGCAAAAAGTTCGCCGGCTGAACCTTCATTTACGTTTTTGAATGTGCTTCCGTTATAAGCACGAATTTGAGTGATTTTTTCTTCATATATCTCTCCGTTTTTTTCATAAGCCACTTCATCACGCACTTGCAATGTCCCGCCCAAAGCTTTGATAAACGTGATGCGCATGCCGTTTTCATCGTGCCGAATTTTATATACACGCCCTGAAAATGCTTCTTCCTTCGAGTAGCGGGTTTCTGTTAACAAATCAACCTTCTCTAAAAATTCTTTAATACCGATGTCTTGTAAAGCTGAGCCACAAGCACACGGAAAAAGCTGATTGGTTTGAATAAGCTTTTGCATAGCCGCTCTCCAATAAGCTTGATCATTCTTGCTTTCCATAAATGCATCTAAAAGCTCTTCATCTTTTTCAGCTATAAATTCAATAAGTTCCTCACTTAACGATCCATCTATAAGCTCTGACGTTATGTCAAAAACACCGGGGGTTAAGTTATGTTTAATATCGTTTATAACACGTTCAGGATCTGCTCCTACACGATCGATTTTATTGATGAAAAAGAATACGGGCACACGATGTTTTTGAAGCAGCTGCCAAACCGTTTCTGTATGGCCTTCAACTCCTTCTACTGCACTTAAGATAACAATGGCGTAGTCCATCACTTGAATAGAACGTTCCATTTCAGGTGAGAAGTCGACGTGACCTGGCGTATCAATCAAATAATAGGTAGAATCGTTATATGAAAAAGTTCCTTGATCGGCAAATACCGTAATTCCTCGTTCTTTTTCAATCGTATGGGTATCAAGAAAGGAATCTTTGTGGTCGACTCTTCCTCGTTGTTTAATACTTTTTGTATGATAAAGAAGCTGTTCGGAAAACGTAGTCTTTCCTGCATCGACATGCGCTACAATACCGATTGTTTTGTTAGAGTGTTTCATTGTTAAATACCACCTTACTGCTGTATGTATAGCTGTTATTCTCTATTTTATAATAATCGTAAGAAAAAGTGGACGACAAAGACCTAGAGCTGCTCACATCAAAAAAGAATGCATAATTAAACATCGCATTCTTTTTTTGTCCGGCGTTTGGTATCTTTTTTGCTTTTTGCTATAAAAATAGCTGCTATAAGGCACCCAATGCCAGCTAAATGCAGCATGTTATTACCTATTGCGCCTAGACTATTACTGTTCAAACCAACTAAAATGCTACCAAACATGATAAATAAAACAGCAAACATGAACTTCAATTTCTTCACTCTCCGTTAGTAAGTTATTAAATATGATTTGCATACGGATCATATAAACCAGTGATTAATAATAGACCTGCTGATAAAATCAATGTTCCTGCGATTAGCAAACTGTTGCTACATACCTTTTTTCTCTTTTTGCGTAAAAACATTCCTGATATAAGAAATAGTAGTGCGACAGATAGTAGAATTAACCCTATACCAATATTCAATCTTTCTTTCTCTCTCTTGTGCATGTATTCCTTATCATCTAGTTAACCATAATATTATTATGAAAATAAAAAAACGAATTTGAACGTTTACCGAACCTTAATTGATTTATATGTTATCATACATAAATTGTTAAAAATACATTTTTCACCTTTCACTATCAAAAAAGCAGCCTCTTTACTAAGAGACTGCTTTTTTTTAATGACAACTGATAAAACCGCTTAAGAAGCTTTTTTTAATTGTTCTTTTTGTTTCTGTTGATAAGAAGAAAAATAAATAAGACCTACAAATACAGCTCCTCCTATCATATTTCCAATAAAGGTAGGGACAATATTTGTCATAAAATCAAACCATGTAAAGTGACCTGCAAAAATAGCAGCGGGAATAATAAACATATTGGCTACAACGTGCTGAAAGCCAATCGCAACAAATGCCATAATCGGAAACCAAATACCAAGAATTTCCCCGTAACATCGCCAGCGCCGTATGAAAGCCAAATAGCTAAACATACAAGCCAGTTGCAGCGCACAGCGGAAATAAGCGTTTTAAAAAACGATTCATCAATTTTAGCTTGAGCAATTACTACCGTTTTATCTAAAAAAGGCCCTGTTTCTGTTAAACCTACAATATGTATGTCCAAAGAAATATGCAATAAATGCGGCACCTAAAAAGTTAGCAAGAGTGACCCAAAACCAGTTATGAAGCAAGTGACGAAGTGAAATTTTTCTTGCATACAGGGCAATGGAAACAGACATCATATTCCCTGTAATAAGCTCCGCTCCCCCAAGTACGACCAGCATAAGACCTACAGGAAAGACGGCCCCTCCTAAAAGATTCGATAAACTTCCCCATTCAGCTGGTAAATTGCCAATGGCGCGTACATCTAGTAAAAAACCAAGCGCAATAAAGGCGCCTCCTAAAAACCCTAGCATAAGAATGGAAGAAAGGGATAGCTTCGTTTTTGAAACCCCTGCTTCTAAAGCGATGTTTAACATTTTATCCAGCTTGTGAAATGCCATAAAACTCCTCCTTAACTAAAAAAGGCAGCACTCAAAAACACCTTTTACACAAGGTTTTTGAATGGTGCCTAATAATCCTGCACTTTCTTTACAGTATATCAGTCATCATTATCTATAATAAAACCAAATAAAAAACAAGCAGATCCTACTTCTCTTTCATTTAATTAAATTATGTATTTTACGTTGTTCTACTGAATATTGGTTTCAAACACAAACACAGAAACAGCGATATCTTCTTCTACTTTGATATCAGAAAATAAGTACTCCAGCTTAGCTCCTAACAAGTCTTCAAGCCCCTCTGGAGGAGATGAAGCATAAAGGTTTTGAATAAGCTTCGTTCTTGCCATATGTACCGTCTCTTTACCTTCGGTTGTTCTCGCGATAAATTGTTCAGCTGGCGTTAAGTTGCCGTACAAAGTTGAAATTGCCATATTTTGAACAAATACAGTATGAATTCGTTCTGGACCTTTTCCAAAAAGTTTTTTGCGCAGCTTTCGGATAATATCATTAAAATCATGTATTTTCTTAGACACTGGTGTATGCCTCCGCTTATCCGAGTATGTCTATCCTGCTCATTCAAGTTTTTAACTAAGAATAAGTTACATTATACATGACGACGTTTACATTGTATACAATGTATCTATTTTATCCCCGTTAATCCAAACCATCACAAAACCATTACGAAATGATAAAAAAAATCCTTCACTTATTAAAGTGAAGGATTACCTTTATATCTCTACTTAAAGGTTACAAATGGATTCTCAGTTATCAAAGAAATAACTAAGAACTTTGACAAGATAGCATGTCAAAATAGTCAAGTGGTATGTTTGTACCAGTAGTTAATGCTATCACGTTAAAGTCATGGAATCCAATTAGTTTACTTTCATAATACTTTATTTAATTTAAATATTCTTTTTTGATAGGTAACCCTTAATCTTCATCACGATCTGCTCTAAATTCATCATCAGATAATGAATTTAGTTGATGGCTAAGCTTTTCGTAGTTATCTTGTTTTTGGTTTTGTTGTACATCATTAGATATAGGAGCTTCACTAGAAATAGTAGATTTTTTTCTAGTCTCTTCGCCTCCGCTAACTCCAAACCCAACATTGTTATCTGTCATCGGATTCACCTCTTTAACTGTTATTATGGAGAATTGCTCTAAAAAAATAACAGGAAACAAAAGGGATTCCCACTTAGCTAATAGCGGTCCAAGCTTCCTTACTTACACCAAATCGTATTTAAATAAGGAAATGACCTGCTTTAACCCCATAGGCAATACCAACAAAAAAACTTGCTATACCTAGTGTTTGACTTTTACATACATACTTTATAGTTAAGCCTGGAATCAGACCCCATATAATGATGAAAATAGCGAACGATACTATAATAGAAGACCATGCATCTTGCCCTGATATACTTATACCTTGCATAAACGTTTCTCCTTTCAGTACTTATATCGGGAGAACATAAATTTTTTATAGTATCTTATAATACGAACTAAAAAATTCAAGTGACCTGTCCATATATGCATTTACAGCGAATGGTGGCGTTCAAGCTCGATTGTTTTTGGTTTTTGCCATATTAATACCCCTGCCGCTACATACATAAACGAAGTGATGTAAAAAAGGCTGCCGATTGTAAGAAAATCAATGATATACCCTGTTGCAATTACGGCTAAAGCTGCCCATATAGAGGTCCATAAATGATAGTGTCCTACTTGTTTTCCCGTATGAGCACGATCTGTCTGCCTAGATAACGCTATTTTTTCTGCTGTTTTTTGAAGAGCTCCAAGTAGCCCCATTATAACTTGAATGATATACACCTGCGTAATAGTTGATAGAACGGGAATCACAAGCATAACAACCGCCATCCCAAACGTATATAAAATGAGCAAGCGCTTTTCTCCTACTCTGTCACTCCATGAACCGATCAAAGGGTGACTCAAAGCTGCGGTTAAAGCGAAAATTCCGTAAGCTAAGCCAAATTGTGAATAACTATCGCCAAGATTTCGAAGCAGTAAAAGGTAAAAAGGAAAAACAATACTGCTTGCGGTAATCATCAGGCTTTGTGAGTGTAAGAGTTGTTTGTAAGTCATTTTCCATACTCCTTATAAAATAAATTAACGAACGTTTCGTTCCGATCATATTTTCTTTTCAAATTAAAAAAGGCGGTTGTATGAGGGTAAGCCTCTTCTAATTGCTTCTTGCTTGGGTAGCCGTAGTAAGGCAAGTAATAGCTTCCCTGATGCTGCAGCGTCACATCCACCATTTTTCTGACAACTCTTTGTGTATCAGCCATGCCTTGATGGTCTTTTTTCTGGTTAATAAGTAAAACGAGAGCAAACATATCGTCTTTTGCATAAGACATGACTGCTTTATTGTCTTTTTCTACATAGCGAACAGTAATGTTCAGTAAATTTAATTTCTCTGTTGCTAACACTTCGCGTAAATCATCGATGTAAGAAGCAAATTCATCAACCGGAACGAAGTATTCCTGTAAAACTTCCGTCCGGCTAACACTTTCGTATTCCATAAAATCATTTTCAGAACGCATAACATTATTTCTTGTTTCAAGCCGTCCATTTTGTCTTAAGAAATAAGCCTTTTGTGTTTCCCACAGCATATCTTTTCCCCAGTCACTGTACCGAGACAGCCCTAGCATAAATTTAGGAAGCGCCACTATTTTTTCTGTTTTGAGCGGTTCTTTTACAGTAGAAGTATTCTGAGAAGATAAGCGATAGTTTGTGAAGTACATATCTGTTAGCAATTGATTAGGAGAAACAGAAATACGCGCCATATGCATACGAACGTCAGGGTTATGCTGTACGTAGTTTTTAAAATACGCTGTATACTGTCTATAATCTAAGCTGATAATTTCATCTTCGTACCATTCATCGTCCGTCAAACGAAGTGTCACATCTAAAATGACCCCAAATAACCCGTAGCCTCCGTTTACTAAAGAAAACAGCTCAGGGTGTTTTGTCCGGCTAATTTCGATAATAGATCCGTCGGCCTGCAGAACACGCATAGATTTTACCGTATCCATTAAAGAACCGTATCGAATATCTCTGCCGTGTACGTTCACGCTGATAGAACCTCCAACGGTAAAAATATTTTGTGATTGCATAACTTGAAGAGCAAGACCATCTTTATGTATATATTGCTGAATGTCATTCCATGTTGTCCCACTTTGAACCGTAATTTCTTTTTGACGTGGCTTGTAATCTATAATTTTATTGTACTGCTTCATATCAAGTAAAATAGCATTCGGATAGTACGTCTGCCCTCCTTGACTGTGCTGCATGCCTGAAATCGCTATTTTTTCATGATGCTGTGAAGCGTTTTTCACCCAATCTTTCAGCTGTTTTTCAGTTGTTCCATGCTTTATTTCTTTGACTTTTGTAGGAAGAAGCCGAGCAACATCCCCCGTTACAGGATGGCTTTGCTGCTGTTTATAAATATGATAAGAGGCATATGAACCCACTAGATAAAAAGATAAAAAAGTTCCTAACAACACGTTTTTCTTCATTCTAAACTGTAAGCTCCTTTCTTTATTTCTGTGAAATTATACCATACAAAAAGTAAAATAACACCATAAAAGTGTAATTTTACACTAATTTATAACTTATTTCGAGAAAATATATGAAAAAAACTTGTAATTTAATGTATGTTAACCTTATTGAAACAAAAAAAGAAAAGACACCAGGTCTTTTCTTTTTTTGTTTCTTTATTTTTCAGCTTCGTATGCAACTAAAGCCACTCTTTTTCCTAACGTTTGTTGAAACTGCTCTTCTAGCTGTTTAAGCTTCGCATGCATATCATCGTTAATTGAAGCTGGCTCAAAGGTCATTTTTGTTTGCTCCATCATACTGTCACCTCTTTCATGTGTGTATGTTCTACTTTTTCCAATATAAAAGAGGTCTATGACGATTTGACGAAAGTTTACAAATTAAATTTGCTAATGAGCGCTGTTAATTGTTCTGCCATTTGAGACAGAGATTGTGCGGAAACAGCAATTTCCTCCATTGAAGCCAGCTGTTCTTCAGTTGATGCAGCCACTTCTTCAGATGTAGCTGCATTTCCTTTAGCAAGGATCGCCATTTCACCCGCTTTACGGGCCACTTCTTCAATCGCTGCTGAAATTTGCTGAGCAGTTGCAGCAACTTCTTCTACTTGCGGAGTCGTTTCATTCATGCTGCTTAGAATGTGTTCGAATTTTTGAATAGCCGTTTGTGATATTGTTCGTCCTTCTTCAACTTTGTTTGTAACTTGCTCCATTGTATGTACAGATTCCTGGGTATCTTGTTGAATAGCTTGAATAAGCTCAGAAATTTGAGACGCGGACACTTGTGATTGTTCTGCCAGCTTTCTCACTTCCGCTGCTACAACGGAAAACCCTTTTCCATGTTCTCCAGCTCGTGCCGCTTCGATTGCAGCATTTAAGGCTAGTAAATTTGTTTGAGCAGCAATGCCGCTGATTACTTCTAAAATGATTCCAACTTCTTTTGAACGTTGAAACAAAGTACGAATCGTTGTATTAGATAGCTCGACGGATTGAGAAATGGATTCCATTTGTTCGACCGTTTCTCTCACGGCTTTTCCGCCTTCTACAGCTTCAGACGTTGTGTGATTTGATAGCTGAGAAACAATTTCTGTACGCTGAGCAATGGTGAAAACTCCTTGGACAATCTCATCTAAAGAAGCTGTATTTTGGTCAATAACAGCCGTTTGTTTTTCTGCGCTAGAAGCCACTTCTTGTATCGCAACCGATACTTGTTCAGTCGCAGCGCTCGTTTGCTGTGAGCTGGCCGTTAGCTCTTCTGAAGAAGCAGCCACTTGTTCTGCACTCATTTCAACATTTTGAATTAATGTGCGAAGATTATTTTGCATCTGACTAAAAGCATACCCTAACTCGCCGATTTCATCCTTTGAATTGACGGTAATCGCTGTTGTCAGATCTCCTTCACTAACGCTCAGAGCCTGATTCTTAAGCTGTTTGAGCGGTTTAATAATCGATTGCAACACCGCAAAAATAGTAAGACTACCGATTATCAGACAAGCTACGATAATAAATAGCGTTTTGTAAAAGATAGGTTGTGCTGCTTCACTTACCTCTGATGAATACATCGTACCTGCAACTTTCCAATTCGTTGTTTTATTTGTCGTAAAGACCATCTTTTTTTCATCACCGTTAAAGGTATACTCAAAAGACCCGGAACTCTTTGTATAAAGCTTGTCAAAAAGAGAGTCTGTCACTTTTGTTCCTGCTTTTTCCGTAGGATGAACAATGTATTTCCTTTCACCATCTAAAAGAAATGGATATCCTTTTTCACCGATTTTTACTTTGCTGACAGTTTTATTAATGCGGCTTATATCTAAATTTAAAGCAACAACCCCGGTACCATCTGCCGTTGTTTTTGCTACAGTAATAACGGTCTGCCCTGTAGAAGCCGAAGGATAAGGTTCAGTCACAACTGTTTTTCCTTTGTTTTGCATAGCTAGCTTGTACCAATCTCGTTTTCTTGGATCATAGCCTGCTTGTGTTACTTTTTTAGGTGATTGAATAAACTTCCCCTGCTGATTTCCTGTAAAAATACTGATGGCTTCTGGATGAAGTGAAGCATATAAGTTGAAATCTTTGCTTAAAGAAGCCATATCTTTTTCATTATAGCGCTCGTTGTTCACCACGGACGCAAAAAACTCTACATCGTGAATTTTTGGTCCAACAGTATCGTCGATCACTGAATTAATGGACTGTACATTTTGCTGTGCTGTGTTAATAATTTGGTTTTCAATTTCATGTTTCGCCGTTATGTAAGCTGATACACCTATCGTAACAGATGGCACTAATAAGATCGCTGCAAATGCTAGCACCAGCTTTGTCTTAAAGTTATTAAGGGACCTTTTTTTCTTACTCTCTCCATGCTATGTAGCCTCTCTCTCCGTAGTTAAAAGTGATCGTGCACTTTCTTTCTATCGGCAAGACTTCATATTCCTTTAGTCATCGAGTGTATACATAATTAACAATGGGTGTGAAAAGATAAGAGTACGATAAAAAAAGTAGGTGATTTTAATGGAAGAGAGTAAAAACAGCAAGTCTTTTTCAATGTTTGAAACAGAAAAGGTTCAGCGCGGGGAAGAAAAAGATATTTTTAATATCTATAAAGAAGGAGTAAAAATTGCAGAAGTAAGAGGAACGGATCCTCAAACTCAGCAGGTTATTCCGATGCATGACTTAAATGATTACGAAGAAAATAAGCTTCACGAATATATTGCTCATTTAGACCATACAACGTAAAAATGCTAAAACAAGAGCCCTCTCTTGTTTTAGTCTTTAGAATCATAAAAAACATGTTCAAAATGCAGCGTGTTTTTTTGTATGTACAGCAGTCCAAACGAAAATTGCTTTTCACGCCGCTTGTCAGTAGCGGAACCTGGATTAAACAACGTAATATCACCAATTTGTTTATGAATAGGAATGTGAGAATGACCAAAAATTACTGCGTCGACTTGTTCATGTTCAAATGCCAAAAGTGCACGTTTTTCAGTCGTTTTTCCTTTGCCATGACCGTGGGTTACGCCAATCGTAACGTCGTCAAACGGAAGAAGTAATGAAGATGGAAGTACTTGCTGAAGCTCTTCACTGTCTACATTTCCAATCACCCCATGTACAGGAGCAAACACACGCAGGTCATTGTATACATCTATCGTTTGAAAATCCCCAGTATGAATAATAGCATCAGCTGTTTCCAATTCGGCTAGGAGTCTTTTTGGAAAATGTTTCGCTCTTTTTGGAATATGAGTGTCACCTAAAATAACGATCTTCATTCATCACACGCTCCTTTTTCGTTCATTTATGTAGTGTAGCGTATTACGTTGGAATGAAGCAACTCTATAGGGAGCGTCAGGCAAAAAATTTCTCTTTTTCGTTTAAGTTTGCGAAAATACTTTACATACTAAGTTACAGAATGGAGTTTTCGAAATGGAAGTAAAAATTAATCGAAACGCAGCAAAAGTGTTAAAAAATGCGTTGGCTAGCCCAGAAGGTCAAGAAAAAATGATTCGTGTATATGTAACTATCGACCACGGTGATCACGCGCATTATGATTGGAAATTTGATACGCCGACTGAACATGATGAAATCGTAAAAACAGATAAAGATATCGATATCATTTTAGATAAACGCGAGAAATTTTTAGAAGGGGTATGGATTCAATACTTCCACGTTCCAGAGCCTGAATTTGTGATTAGCAGCCTTCACCACGCGCATCACCATCATTAATACAAAAAACACACCTTGTTTTATAGGTGTGTTTTTTCGTTTGTGTGAAAAGCAAAAATTTTATTGATGAGAAGAAGAGATAAAATTTTGTTGAAGCAATAAAAATGAGCTATAGTGGAATTACGGATGAAAGAAAAGAGGTTAGCGTATGAAAGTAAGTATGTTAGTAAGGTCTATTTTAGTTGTTATTTTATATAATTTATTCGTACTGTACATCGGATGGAACGCTTGGGTGTGGCTTCACACAATGTTTAAAGTGGAAAACAAATGGATTCTTACGGTGATCGTTGTGTTTTTTGCTTATTCCTTTATCATCGGTCGTGCGTTTCAACAAGTGAGCATATTTAAAATTGTGGGATCGTACTGGTTAGGATTTATTCAATATTCGGTTCTATTGTTTCCTTTAAGTAATCTAGCCGTATATATTCTTACTTTTCTAGGCGCTTCGCTTTCTACAGCTATCGATTCAATCGGATTTTTCATAATTGCCGCTTTTTTATTCATTTTTGCTTACGGTACGTATAATGCTTACAGTCCTGTGGTAAGAAAATACACGATTTCACTTGCTAAAAAGACGAATCGGAAAAACCTTCGCATTGCTGTAGCATCTGATATGCACTTTGGCACATTGTCGGGCAAAAAACATTTGCAGCGGTTAATCACTCATGTACAAAAGATACAGCCGGATCTTATTTTACTTCCTGGAGATATTATTGACGATGATCCCCAAGTATTCTTTAAAAAAGAAATGGATTATATGATGAAGCAGCTCAAAGCGCCTTTAGGCACATATGGAATTTTGGGAAACCATGAGTATTACGGCGGGAAGATCCCTCAGTTTGTGGAAAGAATGAAAGAAATGAACATTCCTATTTTAATGGATGAAGTATTAAACATAGGTGATAGCTTGTATTTAATAGGAAGAAAAGACAAGACGGATAAAAATCGAGACAGCTTTTTCGATTTAGCGAGTGAAACGGATCGTTCTCTACCTGTCATTGCAATGGATCATCAGCCGCTTTCTTTAAAAGAAGCGGAACAAGCAGGCGTAGATTTACTGCTATGCGGCCATACTCACAGAGGGCAAATGGCACCTAATCATTTGATCACCAAGCGGTTATTTGAAATTGATTGGGGCTACAAGCAAAATAATCAACTGCATACCATTGTCTCTTCAGGATTTGGCTTTTGGGGTCCTCCGCTTCGAATCGGGAGCCGATCAGAAATTATTCAAATTGATATTTCGTTTACAAAATAGAGAAAGCCCTAGGGCTTTCTCTATTTTAATGTACGCAGCAACGTCGGAAGCTCTGCATAAATGGCGACTACTTCATCTACTTTCATCCGAACGAGCCCGCTTGAAGACGGAGCAACAAAGTCCATTATTCCTGATACCATCGATTTATCTTGTTTACCCCACTTTACTTGCTTGCGTCCGCTGTACTGCTGATAGACACCTTTTCCAACAAAACAAACGATTTTAGGCGTATATGTAGCTATTTTTTTCTTTAAGATTTCTCTGCCTTCTGCATATTCTTCTTTTGTAATCTCATCAGCTGCCTTTGTAGGACGCTCTACAATATTTGTTAAACCGTATCCTAGCTGGAGCAGCGAGTGATCTTCCTCCGGATGATATTTACGATCTGTCAAACCTGCTTTATGAAGAATCGTCCAGAAACGATTGGTTGGATTAGCAAAATGATGACCCGTTTCGCCGGAACGGATGCTTGGATTAAAACCGACAAATAAAATATCTAAGTTGGGTTGTATATGATCAAAAATAGAATTCATAGTCATACGCTCCTTACAATGTAAAAAGAAAACACCCAAATTGGATGTTTTCTTTTTACTATACCCTATTAAATACGAACTACGCGTCCGTTGAATTTTTGTTTCCAGTAGCCGCTGCTCATGTTTGCAATTGCAACACCTGTTGAACTTTGAGCACCGATGAACTTGCCGCCTCCTACATAAATGCCAACGTGGCCGTCTTTTTTATATGTATCGAAGAAAACAAGATCGCCAGGCTGCATTTGACTAGAAGACACTTGTGTTCCAGCATGTTTTAACGTTTCTGTACTTACAGATCCAAGAGGTCCAAGGTTAACGCCTACCTGAGCATATGCCCAGTGTACAAATGACGAGCAGTCAAATAAACCGTGGTTAATATCAGACTGGCTGCGTCCTCCGCCAAATACGTAAGCAGAGTTTCCAATCCAGCGGTTTCCTACTGTTACAACATTGCTAGCTTTTGGAGCCGGAGCGCTTGTAGGTGCCACATCATTGCTGCTTGCTTTTGGTGCTTCTGCCTTAGCAGAAGATGAATCGGCTTTTTCAGCTGGCGCAGCCGCTGCTTTTTGAGCTTGCTCAGCTGCTTTCTTAACTGCCTCTTCAGCCGCTTGTTCAGCTGCTTTTCTTGCTGCTTCTTCTGCAGCTTTTTGATCTTTAATATTTTGTTCAAGCGTAGACTGTTCATTTGCAAGAGAGCTGTCTTTTGCTTGTAGAGAAGCTTTTAGTTCTTCATTTTTTGCTTCTTTATCTTTTAGTTCTTTTGCCAGTGCATCTTTTTGTTTCTTTTGAGCTGCTAGCTGGACAGTCATTTCATCCAGTTCTGCCTTCATGTCTTCTAAGCTAGCAAGCTTAGATTTAACATCAGCTTGTTTTGTTTTTAATTCGTCTTGCATATTTTTAGTTTCTTTTAAAATACCACGGTCTGCATCTACAATAGTTGAAACAGCTAACGCGCGGTCTACAAAATCACTGAAGCTTGAAGAACCAAGTAAAACTTGTAAATACTCTACGTTACCGCCGCTTTCTTGCAGAGAACGTGCACGATCTTTTAAAATATCGTTTCGTTTTTCAAGTTTTTCTTGAAGCAGCTTAATTTCTTTTTGAAGCTGCTCTACTTGTTTAGACGTTTCTTTAATATCGGCTTCTGTTTTTTGGGCTTTTTTATTGTTTTCTTCTTCTGCTAATGTTAAGCGCTCAAGTTGTGCTTTCATTTGATCTTGTTCTGCTTGAAGGCGCGTTAATTCATCAGAAGCTGCTTTGATGTTAGATTGCACATCTTGACGCTGATTTTGAATTTGAGATTTTTGTGATTCCATATCCTGAATAGTAGAGGCATATGCTGGAGTCGATAAAACTCCTCCTAGGCCTAATAAAACCGTTGTGTTAAGTAAAAGCATTTTCTTTTTCAATATGAATTCCTCCGCTTTCTCGCTCTGTTAAACTAGTAATTTCTAATTATGTATCGATATGTATAAAAGTCTGACAATTTATGTAAAGTTCACTGTATTTGTCGATAAATAGCTAAATATGCTAATGAAAATCTACGAAAATTATACCACGATAAACGTTCAAAAAAAGAATAACAATATTACAATTGTATTTCAGTCATGTAACATTTAACGCTTGTGTATACATTCATCCTTCACCTGCAAAAATATACCTTTATATCCCTGTTAAAATAAATAATCTACCGGGCTTTACACAGCCCTGTTTTTAACATGATAAAATAGGCGATCAAGATTTTTTAAGCTGGTGGGATATAAGTTATTGCTAAAGTGAACGTAACAATTTTTTAACATCTACGTCTATTTTTAACCTTTTTTTACCGTTTTTACAATATTTGAAAATGATTTTCTGGAATAGTAACTGATTTATTCTTATTCATTGCTTGAAGTATTCAAAAAGAGAGAGATCGGTAATTATTAAACACAATATTCGACAAAGTATGAATTAAGTCATACAAAAAACCTTCTCGCTGTGAGGCGAGAAGGTTTTTTTAATCACGCTGCTGATAATAGTGTTCTAAAGCTACAATTGCGCTTCCCATTCTTTCTTGATCGGGAATAACAATACGGCCTACTCCTTCTTCTTTTAAAGCAGCAGCGGTTACTTTCCCAACGGCCACAGCTACTACAGAGCTTTCAAAGAGTTCTCTAATTTGATCGGCTTGTCCTTGTTCTCTTGCAAACGAAAATAAAAAACGGGCTTGGGGAGCGCTTGTGAAATTAACAGCATCAATTTTTCCGCTTATTAATTCGTTTATAAGCTGTTCCATGACTTCTAATTTTGGTGGAATATGCTGATACGGTAAAATCTCTTTAAATTTGGCTTTTTGATTCGATAAAAAGTCAATCAATTTTGGTGCAGGATCTCCGTGAAGCTGAAGCGCTACATGCTTTCCTTCAAAAGAAAATGAATGAAGTGCCCTGACTAGTCCCGCTGTACTTCCATCATCATCTCGAACAGTTGGAGTAATGCCTAGCTTTTTTAACATATTTACAGTTTTATACCCGCGTGCAGCAATATGAGCTGCTTGTAAAGAAGACAGAAATTCGTCGACCAGCCCTAGCTTTTCTGCTGTTTTATACAAAATTTCCGTCCCGACGCCTGTCGTAAAAATAAACCAATCATAATTTCCTTTTACCAGTTCTTTAATATCTGCTTCTAAGTGTGTGTCATCTAAAAAGATTGTTCCTTGTGCAGGTCGTACAAGCGGGGTCCCGCCAAGGTTTTCAACAATTTTGCTGATTTCTTCTACTTTACGCTGACCTACGAGTGCGACTGTTTTTCCTTCTAATCGTTTCAATGGTCTACCTCCATTTTTCTATGTATGTATGCTACTTTAATGATCCTTGATAACCGAGTCTTTCAGAAATTAGGCTCGCCGCTTCTGTTACTTTTTGAATAATGAACGGCAGTCTATCTCCTTGAAATCTCACTTCAATTCCCGCTACGCTAATGCCTGCAACCACTTCATTTTGATGATTTACAATCGGCGCGCTCACGGATGTTGTAAAGTTTTCTAATTCAGAGGTGCTAATGGTATACCCTTTTTCTTTTGCTTCTTTTAATACACTTCTTAGTTTCTTTTGATCTGTAATGGTTCCAATACCTATTGGAGCTAGCTCCGTTTGAGTAATATATTCCTCTTGTTCTTTTTCGGGTAAATGCGCCAAGATAATGCGTGAACAAGCTCCTGCATAAAGAGGTGAACGCCTTCCAATTGATGTATAGAGACGCACTGGATGAAGCGTATCTACTTTTTCAATATACATAGCTTCATTCCCATCTCGTACAATTAAATTAACCGCTTCTTCTACTTCGTCTCGGAGCGTTTCCATTACAGGCTTTGCGATATTTCTAATATCTAAGCGATTAGCCACTAGCTGACCAAATTGCAAGAATAAAAGTCCTAGCGAATAGTATCCTTGCTCGTCTTTTGTTAAAAATCCCATCTCTTCAAGCGAACCAACCATCCGATGCAAAGAAGTTTTCGGAACGCCTGAATACTCCATCATTTCTGTGAAGGTCAGCTTAGGGTGCTTGATAAAAAGCGTGAGAATCTGCATGGATTTAACGACTGTTTTATTGTTAGCTTGCATAAAACCTTCTCCCTTATTTGTGCGAATACATGTATTTGATAGACGTATAGCTTACTAGCTAATTATATGTTCTTTTTATTATACATGAAGAAAAAAAGGAAAGCACTCCCTTATAAGAGCACTTTCCTTTCTTACACCATTTCTAGTTCTTTAATTGAGATAGGATTACTTTCTAGAAATTTGGTTGTGAAATCCCCTTCCTTAAAAGAAGGATGGTTCAGTAATTCTAAATGAAAAGGAATGGTTGTATGAATACCTATAATGATAAATTCTTCGAGTGCGCGTTTCATTCGTTGAATCGCTTCATTTCGATCTTTCCCCGTTACAATTAATTTCGCCACCATTGAATCATAAAATGGAGAAATTTCATAGCCTGGGTAAACGGCGCTGTCTACACGAACCCCGTATCCGCCAGGAGGTAAATACATCTCGACTTTTCCAGGAGAAGGCATAAAGTTTTTAGCCGGATTTTCTGCATTGATCCGGCATTCAATTGCCCATCCCTTTAACTGAACATCCTGCTGAGCAAATGATAGCGGGTAGCCTGCTGCTACTGAAATTTGTTCTTTAATTAAGTCAATGTTTGTTACAAGTTCTGTAACAGGGTGTTCAACTTGAATTCGCGTGTTCATTTCCATAAAGTAAAAATGCCCGTGCTTATCTAATAGAAACTCAACTGTTCCGACACCTGTATAATCAACTGCTTTAGCTGCCAAGACCGCCGCTTTGCCCATTTTAGCACGAAGGTTTTCATCTACCGCAGGAGACGGAGCTTCTTCTACCAATTTTTGATGACGGCGTTGAATCGAACAATCTCGTTCCCCTAAATGAACCACTTTCCCTTCTTCATCAGCAATAATTTGAATTTCAATGTGTTTCGGCTCTTCTAAATATTTTTCAAGATATACGCCGCCGTTTCCAAAGGCTGTTTCTGCTTCATGCTGAGCTTGACGAATTGCTTTTTCTAGCTCTTCTTCGCTATGAGCTAGACGCATTCCTTTTCCGCCCCCGCCCGCTGTAGCTTTTACGATGATTGGATAACCTATTTCCCGTGCTACTGGCATAGCTGAGCTGCTATCTTTAATCAGCCCTTCTGTTCCAGGTACAATAGGCACACCGGCTTGTTTCATTGTATCTCTTGCTACAGCTTTTGCTCCCATTTTACGGATGGCTTCCGCTTTTGGACCAATAAAGGTAATATCATAGGATTCACACATCTCAGCAAAATCAGCATTTTCAGCTAAAAATCCATAGCCGGGATGAATAGCGTCTGCTTTGGTTACTTGCGCTACGGTAAGCAAATTACGAATGTTTAAGTAGCTTTCTTTAGAAGACGTTTTGCCAATACAAAATGACTCATCTGCTAGCTTCACGTGAAGTGCATCTTTGTCTGCTTCTGAATAAACCGCCACGGTTGCAATCCCCATCTCTTTACAAGCCCGAATGATACGAACTGCAATCTCGCCGCGGTTTGCGATTAAGACCTTTTTGAACATAATGACTCCTCCTGACAGTATGTATACTTTAGTATGACTTTACGGTAAATAAAGGCTGTCCAAACTCAACAACATCTCCGTCTTTCACAAGAATTTTAAGCACTTCTCCTTCTATTCCCGCATCGACTTCGTTAAACAGCTTCATCGCTTCAATCACACACACAACATCTTTACATTCAATTGTTTGCCCTACTTGAATAAAGGGATCGGCGTCTGCTTCTGGCTTGGCGTAAAACGTTCCGACCATTGGTGATAAGATTTGTTTTTCATTATTGTCTGCTGAGTTTACAGACATAGAATCTTGAGGCGCTTGTTCAGTGGCAGCAGCTTTTGCTTGTACTTCTTCAGTTTTCACTTCTGTAACAGCTGGGTCCTCTAAAGGGATTCCCGCTTTATCAATGACAACTTTTGTTCCTTCATGTTCAATATGGAGCTTTTGAATATCAGATTCATTCATTAATGAAACAACTTCTTGCAATTCACGTACGTTTATCATTTCTTGTCACTCCCGTTTTGTGTTATTTAGTTGACGCAAGGTTAATAGCAATCTTCAATTCTTGAAGCATCTGTTCTTTTTCTAAATAGATTTTTTCTGCTTCATGAAGCGAAATGTGAGAAAAGTAAATGGGTTCTCCAGGCTTTACTTGAGCTAAAAGCGGTAAATCCGCTGTGATGACTTGAGCAATTTTAGGGTATCCCCCCGTGGTTTGACGGTCTGCTAACAGGATGATGGGATTTCCATCCGGCGGGACTTGAACAGAACCTTGTGAAACGGCTTCAGACAATAACTCTTTTTTTCTTGAAGCTGAAGAGAAGGTCCATCCATTCGATAGCCCATTCGATCTGATTGATTCGATACTTTAAAAAGCTCTTTCATAAAATGACTTTTGCTTTCAGCTGTAAATAAATCAAACTGACTGCCGTTCATAACACGAACGCCTGGTTTCTTTGTAAAATGAACAAACTCTTTATAATTTACGGACCATGAAGAAGTATATACTCCGTTTATCAGTTCATTGGAAAGAAAAGCAGGCTTTGAAGCAGCAGGAACAGATAGAGGTAAAACATCGTCTGTTTGTAATGCTCTTCCTTTGTAGCCCCCGAGTTCACCTCTTAAATACGTACTTTTACTATTTAACACTTCATCAATAGCAAACCCTCCTGCTACAGATAGATAGGAACGACACCCTGTTTTACAAGGACCAAATGATAAAGTGCTTCCTTTTGGAATAAATAAAGGTTTCCACATAGGTACTGGCTTTCCGTTGACCGAAGGAGTTAAATCTCCCCCTGTCATCGCTACTAAACAATCACTTTCTATTTCAAGGGTAGGCCCCATTAGCGTAACTTCAAGTCCCGCTTCATTTTCATCGTTACCAACTAGTAAATTAGCAATTCGAAGGGAATAAGAATCCATTGCACCGCTTACAATTACACCGTGCTGTTGAAACCCTCTTCTTCCTAAATCTTGAATGCTCGTTAATAACCCGGCTTTACTTACTCGAATACTCATTTTTCCCCCTCCTTTGCCTGCATTTCTTGATACTCTTCTTTAGAGATAGGCTCGAATTTTACAATATCTCCAGCCTGCAGCAAACTTGGAGGGGTTTGTTCCGGCAAAAACAATTTAACCGGCGTTTGCCCAATTAATTGCCATCCTCCGGGAGTGGAAATAGGATACACTCCTGTTTGCATTCCCGCAATACCAACCGAGCCAGCAGGAATAGAGGTGCGAGGAGACGGTCGGCGAGACGTAGCAATTTTTTCAGATAGTCCTCCGAGAAACGGAAATCCAGGAGCAAATCCAATCATGTACGCTAAGTATTCACCTTCAGAATGAATACTTATTACCTCTTCAGGTGTTAAGTTATGGTGACGAGCGACATATTCAAGATCAGGTCCATACTCGCCTCCGTAGCAAACTGGAATGGAAACCGTACGATGAGCTAACTCTTTTTCTGTCTGTTCGTTTTCTAGTTTACTTTGAAGGGTAGAAGACACTACTTCAAAAGGAGACACAAATTCTTTTTTCTCCTTCTTTTTCACGGCTGCTACAACTTCAAGGGGGTTATAAAAGATTGTCAGGTTCGTAAATGCCGGAACGCATTCGATAAACCCAGGAAAAGGATTTAATTCTATCGAATCTTTACACGTTTTAATTTGTTTATGAATGTCGTACTGAATGCTATCTCCAAACGTTATAACAAGCGCTGAGTCGCCAAGCGGAGAAATAACAGCTGACGCTTTTGTTACGGTTTGATTCATATCTACACCTCTTTCTTTTATAAGACACCTAGTTTTTCATCTCGAATATCTGTGATAAACATATACCCCGGAGCATGTGTAATCATAATAGAAGGTTTTGTTTCCATTGCTACTGCTTGAGGAGTTACCCCACAAGCCCAAAATACGGGCACTTCCCCTTCCTTAATCGAAACAGCATCACCAAAATCCGGAGAGTGCAGGTCTTCAATGCCTATCGCAGCGGGATCTCCAATGTGAACAGGCCCCCCGTGCACAGCGGGAAAACGTGAAGTTACTTGGGCTGCCCGCACTACGTCTTGCTGAGGAATTGGACGCATACTAACTACCGTCGAGCCGCGAAATATTCCTGCTTCAGTGCACGAAATATTTGTTTTATACATAGGAACATTACAGTTTTCTTCAATGTGACGAACAGGTATGTCGTTGTTTAAAAGCGCGTGTTCAAATGTAAAGCTACAGCCGATAAGGAAAGCTACCATATCTTCTGTCCAATAGTCTGTGATATCGGTTACTTCTTTTACTAGTTCCCCATTTTCATAGATTCGATACTTTGGAATGTCTGTGCGAATATCTCCCAACGGAGCTGCAAATTTTGGCACCGGAGATTCAACGTCTGTTACATCTAAAAGAGGACACGATTTAGGGTTACGCTGACAGAACAATAGAAAGTCAAAAGCTTGTTTCTTTGGTAAAATAGCTAAATTAGCTTGAGCATAGCCGTTTGCCATGCCTGCTGTTGGTTGAATAAGCTGATTGTTACGGATTCGCTGACGAAGTTCAGCTGGAGTTAGTTGTGAAAGGTTTGTCATATTTCTATCTCCCATCATTGCCCGCACGCAACTTACGTGCGGGCACCTTGTTTTATTTAAATAATTGAGGAAGTTGATCCATTAATGTATAGCCGCCCATTAAAGCCATTACAATAACGACAAGTACACCAGAAATGGTAAGCCATAAAGGATGTTTATACTCGCCAACGATGCTTTTTTTGTACGCAGCAACCAGTAACGTCCCAAGAGCAATCGGCAGAATTAATCCATTGATTGCTCCAACTAAAAGAAGAACTTTTACAGGTTTTCCAATTAAGACAAATGATAGAGTTGAAATAATAATAAATCCAATAATAATCCAGTTTGAGTTTTTATTAAGTTTTTCACTAAAGGTTTGAATAAACGAAACGGATGTGTAAGCAGCTCCTACCACAGACGTAATAGCGGCAGACCACATAACAATACCAAAGATTTTATAGCCGACGTTTCCTGCTGCAAGCTGAAACACGGATGCTGGAGGGTTGGCCGGGTCAATTTGTAAACCTTTAGACACAACGCCAAGTACAGCTAAAAACAAAGCAATTCGCATAACGGAAGTGATGAGAATTCCTGTTACAGAACTTTTTGTTACTTGAGGTAAAGAATCGATGCCTTTTACGCCAGCATCTAAAAGACGATGTCCGCCAGCAAAGGTAATGTAACCACCGACTGTTCCTCCAACAAGCGTAACGATCGCAATAATGTCAATTTTGTCAGGAGCAAAAGTTTTCACTACAGCTTCTCCAACGGGAGGTGAAGTGGTAGCAGCTACATATAGCATCAGCCCAATCATGACAAAACCTGCAATTTGAGTGAAGCGATCCATTGCTTTTCCAGCTTCTTTTACAACGAAGATTAGCACGGCAATAACTGCACTAATTGCAGCTCCGGCTGTTGGAGAAATACCCGTAATCGCATTTAATCCAAGCCCGGCACCGGCAATATTTCCAATATTGAAAGCAAGTCCTCCAATAACAATTAAAATAGCGAGCACGTATCCTAATCCGGGAAATACCATGTTGGCGATTTCTTGTCCGCGTTTTTCAGAAACGGCAATAATTCTCCATACGTTGGTTTGAGCAAAGATATCAAGAATAATTGAAATTAAAATAACGAATCCGAAGCTTGCGGCTAAATTTTGTGTAAATACGGTAGTTTGAGTTAAAAAGCCTGGTCCAATAGCCGATGTGGCCATTAAAAAAGCGGCTCCAAGCATTAACGTCCAGTTTACTTTAGGCGCAGCCGAAAGCTTTTGCTGAGGTGTTGATTTTTTAATTGGCTCCAATATCATCTTCCTCCTGATTGTATGTAGTTTTTATTGTGAAATAGCCTTAACTACCACTTCTGATGCTCGTAAAGAACGGTTGACATGACGGGCAAATTCAAGTGCGTGAGCTCCATCTCCATGGATGCAAATCGTATCTGCCTGCAATTCTACATCCTTACCTTGCTGAGATTTTACCTTCCCTTCTTTCACCATTGTAATAACTTGGGACACAGCTTCGTCGTCATTTTCAATTAAAGCATTTGGTTCTGTGCGAGCAGTGAGAGAACCGTCTAACTGATAGGTACGGTCTGCAAATACTTCGTTAGCCGTTTTCAAACCAATTCTGTTACCTGCTTGAATCAGCTCACTTCCAGATAACCCAAACAAAATCAGCTCAGGATTTACGTTGTAAACAGCTTTTGCTATTGCTTCAGACAACGCTTTGTTTTTAGCAGCCATGTTATATAGTGCACCGTGAGGTTTTACATGCTGCATTGATAACCCTTCTGCTTGCAAAAAACCGTTTAATGCCCCAATTTGATAGACCACGATATCGTAGGCTTCTTGAGGCGAAATATTCATGTTTCTGCGTCCAAAACCGATAAGGTCCTGCAAACCAGGATGAGCCCCAATTTGCACTTTTTTTTCAGCGGCCAATTTCACCGTTTTTCTCATGACGCTCGGATCCCCTGCATGAAATCCACAGGCTACGTTCACAGACGTCACGTGCTCCAAAATTGCTTCATCATTGCCAATACGATAAGCACCAAAGCTTTCCCCTAAATCACAGTTTAAATCTACTTTACTCAATGCATTCTTCCCCCTTAACCCCTTTAATGTAAGCGTAATCATTTGCAGATAGTAAATAAAATTCCAGCTTTATTATCTGCATCAATACTTTAAGTTCCGTTTTTCGGAACTGCAGTACCGTTTTTCAGTTATATTTGGATTTTAGCACGAGATGATGAATTGAACAACAACATTGTCAGAATATTTGACATAGTCATTATTTTCACTTTGATAATACTCCCTTATTTTATTGATATCTTCTATCTATAGCCTTAATATAACGCAGCCACTCAATGTCATTGGACACAGTAAACAAACAGGTTGTCAGAATAATTACTAGTTCAAAATAATCAAAATGAAATTTTTATTGTAATCGTTTTCAATGAGGTGCTATATTTCAATTGTAGTCAATTTATGCAAACGATTGCAAAAAAGGGGATGAAACGATGAAAGGGAAAAAATGGACAGCTTTAGCACTAACACTGCCGCTGGCTGCTAGCTTATCAACAGGCGTTCACGCAGAAACCGTACATAAAGGTAAGTATGAAGCAGCAGATAAAAACGGTGTCTTTTATGAGGTGTATGTAAACTCTTTTTACGATGCAAATAAAGATGGACATGGTGATTTAAAAGGTCTGACACAAAAGTTGGATTATTTAAATGACGGCAATTCTCATACAAAGAATGATCTTCAAGTAAACGGGATTTGGATGATGCCGGTAAACCCTTCTCCCAGCTATCATAAATATGATGTAACGGACTATTATAACATTGATCCGCAGTATGGAAGTCTGCAAGATTTTCGCAAACTGATGAAAGAAGCAGACAAACGAGACGTAAAAGTTATCATGGATCTCGTTGTGAATCATACGAGCAGTGAACACCCTTGGTTTCAAGCTGCGTTAAAAGATAAAAACAGCAAGTACAGAGATTACTATATTTGGGCTGATAAAAATACTGATTTGAATGAAAAAGGATCTTGGGGACAGCAAGTATGGCATAAAGCTTCAAACGGAGAGTATTTTTACGGAACGTTCTGGGAAGGAATGCCTGACTTAAATTACGATAACCCTGAAGTAAGAAAAGAAATGATTAACGTCGGAAAGTTTTGGCTAAAGCAAGGCGTTGACGGCTTCCGCTTAGATGCTGCGCTTCATATCTTTAAAGGTCAAACGCCTGAAGGCGCTAAGAAAAATATCCTGTGGTGGAATGAGTTTAGAGATGCGATGAAAAAAGAAAATCCGAATGTATATCTAACGGGTGAAGTATGGGATCAGCCTGAAGTGGTAGCTCCTTACTATCAATCGCTTGATTCTCTATTTAATTTTGATTTAGCAGGAAAAATTGTCAGCTCTGTAAAAGCGGGAAATGATCAAGGAATTGCCACTGCAGCAGCGGCAACGGATGAGCTTTTTAAATCATACAATCCAAATAAAATTGACGGCATTTTCTTAACCAACCATGACCAAAACCGCGTGATGAGTGAGCTGAGCGGCGATGTGAATAAAGCAAAATCAGCTGCTTCTATTTTACTTACGCTTCCTGGAAATCCGTATATTTATTACGGTGAAGAAATTGGCATGACTGGTGAAAAGCCTGATGAATTAATCCGTGAACCGTTCCGCTGGTATGAAGGAAACGGGATTGGACAAACCAGCTGGGAAACACCTGTATATAACAAAGGCGGCAACGGTGTGTCAGTAGAAGCACAAACAAAACAAAAGGATTCTTTGTTAAATCATTACCGTGAAATGATTCGTGTGCGTCAACAGCACAAAGAGTTAGTAAAAGGAACGCTTCAATCTATTTCAATAGACAGTAAAGAAGTTGTTGCCTATAGCCGCACGTATAAAGGCAAATCGATTAGCGTGTATCACAATATTTCAAATCAACCTGTAAAAGTATCTGTAGTAGCGAAAAGTAAATTAATTTTTGCCAGTGAAAAAGGTGCAAAAAAAATCAAAAATCAGCTTGTGATTCCAGACAATACAACGGTTTTAATAAAGTAATAGTAATATAAAAAATCCGTGGATATAACCCACGGATTTTTTTACAGCTCTTTTTCCAAGCAGTTCACTTGATTATGATGCAGCGGCTTAGTTGCGTACTGTGTAAAACCAAGACGCTCCCAAAATAGCTTGGCCCTAGGATTTTGAGACAGAACACCAAGGCGAAGAACTGAAACTCCTTCTTCCTTTAGCTTGTCTTCAAATGCTAGATACGCCTGCGTTCCAAAACTAAAATTATGGTAGGTGCTATGAATGATAAAAGCTCCGATCCATGGATGGTCATCGTTAGGATTTTGTTTCATGTAATCGATAACCCCTACGTATGTATCGTCAGCTTTTATAAAATAACTGTCTGTTTTTTCGTTCATGTATTCTTTGAAAAGCTCTTCTTCACTTCGCTCTTTCTTGCCGTTTTCTAACACATTATAAGCTTCGTTTGAATTGATAATCTCTGAAGCAATATACATCGTGTCAGCTGTAATGGGTTCAAATGAAATCATATGTCTTCCCTTCTTTCTCTGTAAAGTAGCTGTATATCGTCGCTTTGTCAATTTTACCATTTTTCATTCGCGGAAAGGACTTTAAAATTCTCCATACGCGCGGGATTTTATAAGCAGATACTCGTTTTGTCAGCGCTTGTCTTACATCAGAAAGAGAAACGTTCTCTAAGACAATTGCTGCACCGACTACTTCTGAACGTTCAGCATCTACTACGCTAAAAACGGCTGCTTCGCTAACGCCGGGTATTTGTAAAAGCAGCTCTTCAATTTCTTCAGCATACACTAAGCTTCCGCTGCTTTTAATCACGTTTTTGTCTCTCCCTACGATGGTAATGCTTCCGTCTTGAAGCTGAACCGCAATATCATGCGACGTAACATATCCGTTAAAAAATGAGCGGTTCGTTTCTTCGCTGTCCTTAACAAACCCTTCAAATGCTTGAGTTGTTTTCACAAATAGTGTTCCTTTATCTCCTTTTTCTACTTCTTTTCCACGCTCGTTCAGGATTAAAACGTCTACGCTGTCAACAGGATAGCCTACTGTATGAGGCAGCGTTTCAGCTGTATGTGGTGAAAGCACCGTAACAAATCCCATTTCAGAAGATCCGTAATATTCATACAGAGAGGCATTAGGAAACGCTTGTGAAAATTTCTTTCGAACGGAAGGAGATAATTTATTGCCTACTGAAATTACGTTTTTTGGCAGAAGTCGTTTTTCTTTTGGTCTGCTTTGTACATAACGAAGCAACGGAGAAATTAATGCGGGTGTAATAGACATACAGCTAGCTTCTTTGTTAAAAACAGACGAAGGTGTGAACGCTTCTAGCATGACGGCGTGCATACCGCTGCAAAGCGCATGCAAAACTGGGTAAAGCTGGGCAGAATACGAGATATGTAAAGGAACAAGCACTTTGCCGTGTTGCTCTAAAGAAAATATATCCGACCACTCTTGAAATGATGAAGACCAAGAATAATGCGATTTTACAAATCCTTTAGGCCTACCTGTTGATCCAGAGGTAAATCCAAATAAAAATAAATCGGACAGTGCATTCACTCGCCGTACGGGCAGGATTGGTCTTTCTTTTGTTATTTTAGTTAGAGAAGATGGTTTCCATAGCCAATTCGGGGATTGAATAGAAAAATAGGTATCCACTTCAGCCTCTGTTAGCTCATTATGTAAAAGCATCACAATTCCACCCGCTTTTAAAATCGCTAAAAATGACACAACAGCTTCTGCATTGTTTGGCATACTTAACGCAACGAGCTCTCCTTTTTCCATCCCTTTTTCCTGTAGCTGGTTTTCGGCTTTGCATACATGATCCCACATTTGACCGTAGCTTAGCTTATTAATAGAATCCGATAGTGCCAGTTTGCCAGGCGTTTGTTGACACTGATAAAAAATTAGTTCTTCAATTCGTTTCATTACTGCTTAAACTCCCTTTTTCTTTTACTTTTAGTGTACCGTAAATGTGCGTTTGAGAAAACAAAAATGTAAACTTATATAAAAATTAAGTTGACTAATTTTAGTTTTATAAGATACGATAGTCATGTTTTATCATACATAGCGGAGGTTTACGATGAAAACAAAAGATATGACGTACGTTGCATTATTCACGGCTATAATGATGTAACGGTTGCAAAGGCGTTTGCCGTAAATGTGTTATTTGGGATTGGATTGGTATATGTATGCGGCATTCCTGTACAGGCGATGCAGCTTCACATTCCATTTCTGAAGTCTCTTCAGCTAAGCTTCGTCTACCTTCCAGGTGACTGTATAAAAGCAGTGGTCGCGGCGTATTTAATTACAAAAGTTCGAAAAGCAGTAGCGGTACCTGGTCGTTCTAAAACGGCTTCTATGTAAGGAAGTGATAATTATGTATCAAGCCGCAATTGTAAAAGCGAAGCGTACGGTCATTGGAAAAGAAAACGGTATACTGAAAGATTTTCACGTTCAAGAGCTAGCTGCTCCTTTATTAAAACAGCTTAGCGATGGAATTGAACATGAAATTGATGACATTATTTTAGGGAATGTTGTAGGTCCAGGAGGAAACGTAGCTAGGCTATCCGCTTTAGAAGCAGACCTCCATTTTTCAATCCCGGGAATGACCATTGATCGTCAGTGCGGAGCTGGCTTAGAAGCGATTCGGATGGTCAGCTATTTGATAAAAGCAGGCGCTGGAACGTGTTATTTAGCTGGAGGCGTTGAAAGTACAAGTACTTCTCCTTTTGAAAAAAGAGCACGTTTTTCTCCTGATAGAATTGGTGACCCTGACATGGGGATTGCAGCAGAAAACGTAGCTCAGCGATACAATATATCTAAAAATCAGCAGGACAGGTATGCTCTTTTAAGTCATGAAAGAAGCTGGGAGGCTTTTGAAAAGAGATTGTTTGAAGAAGAAACGCTTCCTCTTCCAAACGTGATGCACGATGAAGCATTTATGAAAAAACGAAACCTAACAAAGCTGCTGCAAAAAGCCAGCCCTGTCTTTTTAAAAAAGAAGGCACCGTCACCGCAGCCAACAGCTGTGGAATTAACGACGGAGCCTGCATTGCACTTGTGATGGAAGAGCAAAAAGCACGCGCCTTAGGCTTTCAGCCCGTTTTGCGTTTTATTGACGCTGATATTTCAGGAGTGTCACCTCTTTACCCTGCTATTGCACCCGTTTCTGCGATTAAAAATATCTTGAAGCGAAATTCTCTTACGGTAGATGATATTGACTTATTTGAAATAAATGAAGCATTTGCCGTTAAAGTTGTCGCTTGTATGCAAGAACTCGGGATATCCGAAGAGAAAGTAAATATTCGCGGTGGAGCATTGACCCTAGGACACCCGTACGGAGCATCAGGAGCTATTTTAGCTACACGCCTTTTTTATGAAAGCAAGCGCCGTGACGTGCGATATGTCATAGCTGCTTTAGGAAGCGGAGGCGGAATAGGAACAGCGGTATTATTTGAAGTAATCAGATAATACCGCTGTTTTTATGCCTTTTTTATTACATTATGTTTCATCAAATATTGCTCAATATCTTTAAATGTTTCAACCGGAACAAACGGAACGTTTTGTCCGTGCAGTAAATCTTGCAAAGAATCTTTTGCAAATGTGACGTCTGCATATTTTGCCGGATGCGAATCCGGCTCGCTGTCTCCAGCAAAATAAATCGTTTCGTATGCTTCCTTTAGTTCTTGAATAACAGCCGATTTATCAATGCCGTAGCGTTCTGAATGCCATCTGTGAGCAGGGTCTAGACGCAAGTGAACGTTGTGTTGATGGAAATATCCTTCATTTGAATAAACTTCCACTTTTTCAACACCGTATTTATCTAAAATCGGTTTAATATAGTATGTTGTTCCAGCGCTTAAAATATAAAAATCTCCGCCGTTTTTCTGAACAGCTTTAATAAAAGCGGGCACGTATTCATCAATTGGAATATTCGCTACTTCTTCTAAAATTTTCGGTTCTTCTTGGTGAATGGATTGAAAAACAGTAGATAAAAAATCAATATCTTTCATTTCTCCTGCTTTCCATCGGTGGAAAAGTTCTTCACCTTCTGGAAAATACTTTTCAATCACAATCCAATAAAAATCTTTTTTTGAAATTGTTCCATCAAAATCTGATACAAACGCCCATTTTTTCATTCATCACACATCCTTTGCTACATACTAAGCAGTTCTCGAAGCTCTTCTTCTGTCAAACTAGAAAGCATTGTTTCTCCCGGCTGAATAACCTGTTCAATGAGTTCTTTTTTCTTTTGCTGCAAGCCGTAAATTTTTTCTTCGATGGTTCCTTGAGAAATAAGCTTGATGACCTGCACAACATTTTTTTGCCCAATGCGGTGTGCACGTCCTGCCGCTTGTTCTTCAATCGCTGGGTTCCACCATAAGTCATATAAAATAACCGTATCGGCTCCCGTTAAATTTAAGCCTGTGCCTCCGGCTTTTAATGAAATTAAGAAAATGTCTTGTTCTCCATTATTAAACCGATCCGCCATTTCCACTCGTTCTTTTGATGGCGTTTGACCGTCTAAATAAAAGTATGAGAGATTTTCTTTTTGAAGCTCTTCTCGAATAATGTGAAGCATGCTTGTAAACTGAGAGAAGATTAACAAACGTTTTCCGTTGGCAACCGCATTTCTTGTAATCTCAAGCAGCTGCTCTAATTTGCTTGAATCCCCTTCATAATTTTCAACGAATAAAGACGGATGACAGCAAATCTGGCGCAGTCTTGTTAATCCCGCTAAGATCTTCATTCGGTTTTTATTAAAATCTTCACCGGCTAAAGATGATTTTAACTGTTCTAAATACCCTACATATAATTCTTTTTGTTCTTTAGTCAGCTCAGATAAATGAGTTGTTTCAATTTTATCAGGCAGTTCTTTTAACACATCCTTTTTTACTCGTCGCAGTAAAAATGGTCTTACAATTCGACTGACCTGCTCCGATGACATGTTTTTAAACTGGCGAAGCCCTGGAAATAAACCAGGAAGAATGGTCTGGAAAATTGACCAAAGCTCATCAAGTGAGTTTTCAATAGGCGTACCGCTCAGCGCAAAACGTTTTTTAGCTGAAATAGTCCTAACAGCTACTGCTGTCTTCGTTGTATGATTTTTAATACTCTGAGCCTCATCTAGAATTAAAGCATGAAAATCAAGGTGCTGATACAAATCGATATCTTGACGCAGCGTAGGATAAGATGTGATCCATACGTCAGCTGTGCGTTTTAGCTTCTCCTCACGCTCGCTCGGCGTTCCTGTAATGGTTTGAACCGTTAAATTCGGTGCAAATTTCTCCAATTCGTTGCGCCAGTTATAAATCAAGGAAGCCGGCACAACAATTAAAAAGGCACTGCTATCTTCAGCAAGCTCTTTTTCAGATAGGATATAGGCAATGCTTTGAAGCGTTTTTCCAAGCCCCATATCATCAGCCAGCACGCCTCCTAAAGAGTAGTGAGCCAGAGATTTAAACCACTTAAACCCATTGTACTGATAATCACGCAGTGATGCCTGCAAGGATTCCGGTACTTCCCAATCCATTTCCTCTGGAGATTTGAGCTGTGTAAGTAACCTTTTAAATGCTGAGCCGAACTTAGCCGCTGATTTATCACCCGCACTCATAATCTCTTCCACTTGCATTCCTCTGTATAAAGGTACTTGCAATGAGTTATCCTTTAAGTCTTTCTCGGTTACGTTCAGCTCACGAAACAGATTTTGAATATGCTCAAAGCCTTCGTTTTCAAGAGGAATAAACGCACCGTTATCTAGACGATGATAGCTTTTCTTTTCTAAAACAGATTTTAAAACATCTTGAACGGTCTGATGATTAATGTCTCCTAAATCAAAATTAATTTCTAATAATCCATTGCTGTTTTTGATGTCAACCGTTGTTACTGGCGCAGAAAAATCCGTATAAGCATAATCTTTCATCTCATCCGTAATATACACATCCGCTATTTCATCAAGCTTTGGAACAATATGAAACAAAAATTCATATAAAGATGATTCATCTTGATTTAAATACAGCTGGTTTTTATAAATGTTTAAAGGAGCTGTTTCAATTAAATCCATCACGCGGTCTTCTTTTTCTAAATCTCGTATTAAGATTTTATCGTACTTTTCAGGTTGAGGTAAAAATGGATTAATTGAAATCTCTCCATAGTGGTACCGAAGCGTCACAAACAGCTGTTCATCTTCCTGGTCAATAAATACTTTTGCTTTTAGTTCAGGTGCAATAATCTGATGGGATACTTCTTTTGCGATATCCACTTTCCCCACTTTTTTTAGTCCTGGAACGACGTGAGATAAAAAATTGCCCATCTGCTCTTCTGCTATAGGTACGACTGGCTTCAAAGGCGCCGTTTTTCGAAGCCCTTCAAGAAGCATACGCTGATCTTGAGATAGCTCATAAAATGTCCCGTTTAAAAATAGCCACCCGTATCGATCAAAAAACGAAGCTTGATGAAGCTCCGTAAAGTCTAGTTCAAATCCAGCTGCCGGGTGCTTATTTAACTGAAACGAAAAAGGAGCTGAGCTTTCCGCGAAGATAATATTTTCATATGAGTGCCCGTCATGAATAAATGTAAAGTTCCGATCTTTGAGCAATTGAAATAACTCTTTGGCTATGATGGAGGGAATGATTAGTTCTCTGTTATTTGCAGACGCACGATACATAGAATAAGAATTTTTATAAAATGATTCATTTGTCATAATATCCATCAGCAGCTCAATGATTTTCCTATCTTCTTCTAAAAAAAATGTTCCGCCGGGTCATATTCGAAGCGCTTGGTAAATTCGTGAGTTTTGAATTCTTTAGCGTCTGTTAAAAATTCTTGAATGTTTTTTACTACATACGTCCGGTCGACGCCTACTTTCATTTCAAGCGCTACGTACATTCCTTCTGAACGTAAAAATTCTTCTGAGTAAGACTTGCAAATAAATTCCACTTTCAACGGATCTTTATCTGCATATTTTCTGTGGTCGCTTATTGTTTGGTGATAGCTTGAAAATAAGTCGATAAAATGATTTACATTCTCGTATTCTTTGCTTTGGCGAAAAGGCTTCGTTTTAATTGGCTGTGGCTTTGCTCGCTCATCGCAAATGGTTAATAAAACAGCTACTTCGTGTTTGCATTCTGAAAACTCGTGATAAGCAGGACAATCGCAGAATGAATAAAAAGAATTTCCTTTTTGTTCAACCATTACCGTATACATTTCCGCGCCTCGAACGGATGCTGTCCACGTAGTGGTCTGTTCATTGTATTCCAAATCAAGCACACGCCCCTGCTTGTAATAGGTGTGCCCTCTATAGTACGTTCTGCTTGAGTACGAATCTTTTAATTGTTCTTTGTTTAATGTTTTATTTATCATCGCTTCACAATCTTCCAATCGCATAACAGTCAATGCTGTTTCTGTTTAATTTCTATTCAGAACAAATAATGTTCAACGTTTATAACGTTGAACATTATTTGTCAATTCCTCTATTATAACATGCAACAGACATTATAAAACACTCTTAAGCAATGCAGACTGTTTTCGCTGTTTTCTTTTGTAGAGTATCCAGCCCGCTCCAGCGGATGATAATAAAAGCAGGCTAAGTCCTAAAAAAGCCAGTCCTATACGATCGTTAGCCGTAACGTACGTAAAGAAGAAAATCAGTAAAATTCGAATACCTAACGTGATAAAGCGAAAAAAGCTGTCGACTCTTCCCACGATGATATTCGGTATTTTCTGCATCATAAACGTATTTCGAGCTACTCTTGTACCTGCATTTGCAAAAGCAAGAAGAAACACAATAGAAAAATAAACCGGCAAAAGCTTCATAAAGAAGATGATAGATATTCCGATTGCAAAAAGGCTTATATTAAGCATAACCGCTAGCTCTGTGCCTGTTCTTTTCATAATAGATACGATGAATACCCCTGCCGTTAACGCCCCGAAACCATATATAGCACTTTCAATCCCATATGCTGCTGGACTTGCGTGTAATTCTTGAGTCAGATAAATAGGAAATAAATAGTTCGTCATCATCACAGCGATGAAAGGCATAAAAGAAAGCAGTAAAAAAATAGAGATCGAGCGATTTTCTTTTATAAATGTTAAACCTTCTTTCATAGCAGTGTGTTTCTTGTCGCTTCGTTCCCTGTTTTGTTTATATGGAATACTCAACAGACAAAGGAATGCAGCTATATACGTAGCTGCATCGACTGTTAAAATCCATTGAAGCGACCAACGAGTAATGACTAGACTGGCCACGGCGCCTGCAAGCATACTCGATAGCTGACCTTGTATTTCCATGATACTGTTTAATGATTGAAACGCATCTTTTGAAAAAACTTCTTGATTTAAAGCGAAAATCGTTGGATAAAAAAACGTGTAGTAAAGGTTTCCGGTTCCGTACAAAATTACGTAGTGAATCGTTGAATAATCTGTAACAAAGCCGACGATAACAAATAGCATGATCGTGGTAAAACCGATAAGTTCTACCGTTAGCAATAATTTTTTCCGTGACATTTGATCAATAAGAACGCCGATATACGGAGTAGCAACAAAGCTAATCACCGTCATAATAAGCATAATCGTACCAAATAATCTATTTCCATTTGGAGATGCAACTAACAGTAAAGGAATGGCAAGCATCGTAATACCGGAGCCGATAGAGGATAAAACATTAGCAGCTACTACGGCTTGAAAGCGCCGGTCTTTATGGAGGGCCTTCATCAAACATTTTGCTTAGCTTCTAAAATTTGCTTAGACACTTGTGTATACAGAGTCAGCTCATTAACTAATTCATGAATTCCGTCAGCTGCGTTTTTTCGTAAAGTCCCTTTTCCCACGATGTCTGCAGGGTCTAATACCAACTGCTTAGATAGAACATTCGCATACAAGGCGCGTGTAACGGTTCTAAGGTTATTTAAAGCATTAATGCCTCCTTTTCCTCCTCCTGATACTGCTAAAAGTGCAGCGGGCTTATGCGCAAAATAAGCACTGTTTAAGAAGTCAAACGCGTTTTTTAACGCTCCGCTCATAGCTCCGTGGTACTCGGGCGTCGCAAGTAAAAGACCATCCGCTTTTTCTATTTTTTCAATTAGCTCTTGTACTTCTTCTGTTTCATACTGATGAGGTTCACCTGTGAATATAGGAAGCGATAATTGGCTTAAATCTAGAAAAGAACTTTGATAGTTTTGATGAAGCTCTCTCGTGACTTGTGTTGTTCGGCCTGTTTCTCTGGGACTTCCATTGATAATAAGTATGTTCATGCTTATCTACTCCTCCGTCGTTTGGTTATATGTATAGTATAGGAATGATCGAGCTTTTTTTCGTCATGCTATTGATAGAAAGAAAGCTACCAATATAGACGGAGAAGCACAGAGAAAAACCTACAACTAAAGTCGTAGGTTAGGAAATGCCGTGCTGAACGGCATATAGAGCAGCTTGCGTACGGTCTTGAACTCCGAGCTTCGATAAAATATTAGACACATGTGTTTTCACTGTTTTTTCTGTAATATGTAAGGAAGCACCAATTTCTTTGTTGCTTTTACCTTTTGCAATTTCTTTTAATACGTCTTTTTCTCGTTTCGTTAAGTGATCAATAAAATTGACTTTCTTTTCACTGCTTTTGGTTAACCGTGTTAGCAAGTGTGTGGTGACTTTTGGATGAAGCTGATTTTCTCCGTTCATTAGCTTTCGAATAGCTGCTACAAGTTCATCTGGGTCACTTTCTTTTAGCTGATAGCCTGAAGCTCCAGCTTCTAGTGCCGGTATCACATGGTCTTGATCCGAAAAGCTTGTTAAAATCATGACTTGTATATGCGGTGCTTGTTTTTTTAATTCTTTTGTTGCTTCAATTCCGTCGAGAACCGGCATCGATAAATCCATTAAAACAATATGGGGCTGTAGGGATGTCGCTAACTTTAAAGCTTCCTCTCCGTTAGAAGCTTCTCCTACAATTTCTAAGTCGGGCTGCGTCTGTAAGAAAAAGACAAGTCCTTTTCGGACAACGTGGTGATCATCTGCGATTAGAATCTTTATTTTCATATGCGCTCCTTTCCGTTATGAAAGAGGAATAGATACTTCCACAACCGTTCCGTTTCCTATGCTGCTTTTAACAGATAGATTCCCATTTAATCTGTTTATTCGCTCCTGCATGGTTTTTAAGCCAAGCGTCGGCAATTCTGCTGAAGCGCTATATATAAATCCATTGCCGCTATCTTGAATTTTCATACTTACTTGTTCTTTGCTTATATTTACGTTTAAATGTACCTCTGCCGTACCCGCATGCTTTCGGCAATTATTAAAAGCTTCTTGCCCGACCCTCCACAGTGTCTCTTCAATCACAGCAGGCAAAACGGACACTCCTTTAATTTGTTCTTTTACGTTAAGCCCTAGCATTTGACCATAGCTTTTTAACGCGCTGACAATGCCGTTTTCTAATCCTTGAGGACGAAGCTGCCAAATTAATGCTTTCATTTCCACTTGAGCATGCTGAGCGGTTTCTTGGATTAAGGAAAAAGTCTCTTTTAACTGCACATCTGTCGCTAAGCTGCTTCCGGCTTTGGCTGTGACATTAATCGAAAACAACAGCTGATTAACAGAATCGTGAAGATCTTTGGCCAGTCTGTTTCTTTCTTCAATAAGTTTTACTTCCTGCTGAGATTGAGTCAGCTTAATCCGCTTGATAGCCGTGCCAATTTGAAGAGCGACAGATCCTAATAAATCAAGCTCTCGCTGTTCAAAATGAATTTTATGAGGGGCAGCTACATTTAATAATCCAAAGCGCTCATCCCCTGCTTGTAAGGGAACCGTTGCATGATGGGTAATATCGTGTGTATCTCCCCACTCATGAATGACGGAATCTTCAAGTCTCTTGCACTCCATAATATTAGACGCTTTTTGAAGCCGGCCATCCATATACCGATCAACACACCAGCAGCTTCCGTTACACATAGGCTGAGCGGTTTTATTTAATAAAGCCGGCGGCAAATGCTGAGCGGCAATCATCTCATGTTTTCCATTTTCGTCAATAAAAAAGATCCATCCTGTTTGTAAATCTGTTATTTGCAGCAGTTTTAAAAGAGCATCGTGAAGCATTGTATGTAAATTAGTGCCTTCATTTAAAATCTCGGCAATGTCTTTTAAAATCTTAAGCTCTGAAATATGATCTTTTTCCATAGCCTCTCTCCTATATGATGTATTTTCCATTTTTTATTTTATCACAATTAAAGACGATTCCGGCTCATAGGGCGTTATTTTTAAGGTGTTTCCGCTTGGGCATGTAAGAGTTTTTGACACCAATAATAAAAATTTCAAAAAGTATGTCAGGTAGTTTAACAATTAGCTAGAGTCTTTACGTAAAACGAACTATACTACAGATAATTCACGTAAGAAAAGAAAAAACGAAAGGAAATGAGAAGAAAAAAATATTAAAAATAATACATTGAAAACGCTTCCAAATATGAAGGCATAGTGCTATTATATAATTATTAACAGAATAGGGATGTGAGAAAGATGAATAAATTATTTTTAGAAGAGTTACGATACATTATCTTGTGTGAAGTGCCTATGACAAAGTACCGAGTAGAGCAGCTTCAAGACAAATTTGATCAAAGCCCATACTTAATTAATGAACTTTATCAACTCCTATTCGAAAAGCGTCACATTTTAGCTTTTGTTGATGATATTGAATCATCCCTGTATGACTATATTGTGAATAAAGAAATGATGGATGCTAAAACGTATTATGGAGCTATTGCACATGTAGCAAATCTTTTCGGCGAAACGCCTACATATATAAAATGCAAAATAAAAAAATATAGACAGTCTTCGATTTCGAGTATCAGTGCCTAAAAGTTGTGTACAGCTGATTCAAATAAAAAGCAAAAAAGAAATCCTAGCACAAGGGTTTCTTTTTTGTACCACTAACATATAGGGAGGAAAATAAGATGAAGACATTTTTTATCACGAATCGCTATTCGTTTCTTGAAACGCAAGTAAATGAATACATGCAATCTTTACTGGTAAAAACGCCCGAACAAGTGATTTTATATTTCGAAAGGCAAATTCGAAAGTATAAAGTATATTTACAGAAAAAACATCATTACCCAGAGTGTATGGTTCAATCTATCCACCGTTTGATTGAAGAATATTCATTAATTATCATTAGAGTGAAAAAATATATTAGCTATCAAAACAAGCTGATGAACAAACAGCTATTAGAGCCGCAGTAAAACGAATCATTTTTTATGGTTCGTTTTACTGCGGCTCTGCCGTTTTACTCCTCATATTTTAGCAGTAAATGCAGAACAGCGGGACGTTCTTCAAGATTTTTGTATGAGTGTACATGACTTCCTTCAAATTTTATAGAGTCAAATTGTTTTAGTTCGTATAGCTCTTCTTCTATTTTCATTTCAATTCTTCCTTCCATTACCGTTGCTACTTCAATTAATCCTTTATGATGAGGTTCGGGATAGTATGTAGCGAGAGGAGAAAGAAAGGCTCGGTACATTTCAATAGTTGAATCTATTTGATTTTGAAAAATAAATTCTACTTTCCACGCTTCGTCCGGTCCTTTGAGAGAAAAACCTTCTCCGCACTTAGATACAGCCACTGAAGGTTCTACTGACACTAATTTAGTTAAAGGGATATTTAAACCTGTTGTTATTTTCCACATTACTCCTAGGGTTGGATTAGTCTCCCCTCTTTCAATTTTCCCTAACGTGAGTTTGCTGACTCCCGTCCTATCTGCTAATTCATCGAGTGTGAATTCTCGCTGTGTTCTTATTTTTCTAAGCTCGTTGCCTACCTTTTTCATCATTTCTTCTGAATGCATTTTTTTCTTCCTTTCTTTTGTATATTATGATACACTTTTTTTGTATCTAAGTATACTATAATGTACATTTAGGTATTTTTATTAATTAGGAGGAAAAAGTATGAAAGCAATTTTATGGGGGCTTCTCTCGTCTATGTTCTTTTCTGCTACATTTATTGTGAATCGTGCCATGAATGTATCTGGAACAAGCTGGGCTTGGACAGCATCTCTTCGTTTTTTATTAGCACTACCTATTTTACTCATTTTAGTACTTGTACAAAAGAAGTTTACACCATTATGGATGGAAATGAAAAAGCATCCTTTCGCTTGGTTAGGCTGGGGAACTCTTGCAGGAATTGGATTTTATTCATTATTAAGTTTTTCTTCACTTTTTGGACCGTCATGGCTTATAGCTGGAACGTGGCAAGTAACGATCTTGGCAGGTGCGCTCATTTCTCCACTTTTCTATGTAACGATTCAAACTGCAGACGGAAACAAAAAAGTAAGAGGAAACATTCCACTCAAAACTCTTGGTATTTCAACGTTTATTTTAGCGGGTGTGATTCTCATGCAAGTTAAAGAAGCTGAAAACATCACGCTTTCACAGTTTGTGTTGGGTTTTCTCCCTGTCGTCATGGCTGCTTTTTTATATCCGCTTGGAAATCGAAAAATGATGGAAGTTTGCAAAGGAAAATTAGATACATTTCAACGTGTTTTAGGTATGGCTATCGGCAGTATACCGCTAAGTATCATCTATGCGATATATGGATTTTATACAACTGGTATGCCAACAGCTCCTCAATTTTCGCAAGCTTTTATATTAGCGATGAGTTCAGGTGTAATTGCGACGATGACGTTCTTTCACGCAACAGACTTGGCAAAAGAAAATTTAGCTTTGCTGGGAGCTGTCGAAGCAACTCAATCGGGCAGCATGATTTTTACAGTGTTTGGAGAAGTGGTTTTATTAAATGGGCGTGTGCCAACAGGGATAGCTTTAGCTGGTATGATGGTAATCGTAATCGGAATGATTATGAACAGTATGCTAAACAAAAAAACAAAACTGTCTTCGGCCGGTCCTTCACGTACTCTATCAAAATAAGAAAAGAGGAGATGAAAATCTGTTTAAAGGTTTTCATCTCCTCTTTTTAATATTCGAGATGATTGTTCCAATAGCGACTCCAAAGCACAGGGAAACGCATCTGTAAACCATCCTCATCATCTTCATCCCAATCAAGATCCAAATCTTGCTCATCGTACCACATTGGATCAAACTGGTCATATTTATCATAATAGTAGTCGTTATCTAAACCTGTTTTTTCTTCATAAGCTTCACACGCTACAGAAAGTAATTCTTCTAATTGAGGAGCATAGCCTTCTGCTTCTAGTGGTTTAAGTACAGAAATCATCGTCTCAGGAGATTCAATTGCTTTATAATATATGTCTTTCCCTTGATATAAAAGCCACGCTCTAAAATAATCAAAACAATCATCTGAACAACCGCCCATTACAATATAAGCTGCTGCCCACAATGAAGAAGTATAGGAGTGATCAAAATGCTGATTTAATAGCTGATCAAAGCGGAAAATGTCCTTTTCAGAACGCTTTGCTAGCGTGGAGCGGAGCCATTCCATTTGCTCGTCGACATCTAATTTTGTCTTCGCCTTTTTTATCAGTTCCCAAAAGAGAGCCTCTGACATCGTGCTGTCTTTCATTACTTGCATCGAACAAGTTAAAGGCTTATATCCTTTCTTCAATTTTGCACGAATCAGCTTTTCAGCTTCCGCTTCACAAGCTTCTGCGGAAGCAAACTCTTTTACTTGCATGCGGCCAGCTGTATCAACTTTTCCAAAGTGAATCACTAACTTGCTGTCTCTTCTTTCAACTTTCCAAAATTTATTCGATTGCTCATCTTTATACACTAAGGTTATTTGCATGATACATTCCCCTTTTTCATCCCACTACTATTATGAATATTTCTCTTTTTACAAGTTATGTAAAGCCACGGCGCTTCATAATCCCTTTTCTTTCCTTTTTTAACATGTTCCAGTTGATTTTAATTCTTTCTAAAGTTTGTTAAAAGCTGAAGTGCTATTTTTTGATCATGCTCCGCTCCTCATTTAAATTTAATGCTACTGATACAGTTCAAACAGCGAGAAATCAAACATGATTTACGCAATATTTCAGCTTCTTATTTTTGTTGCATTTACAACATTTTATTTTTCCTTTATACTCTTTTTATATTAGATATCTTTATTATACAAAAAAGAATCATAAATTCGCAGCAAAGGAAGGATTTTCTATGAAAATTAAGTATGTTACAACAAAAGAGCAGCTTGAAGACGTATTTCATATACGTAAAACAGTGTTTGTTGAAGAACAAGGAGTGCCGTTAGAAGATGAATTTGATGAACATGAAGAAACGGCAAAACATATGTTGATTTATTATAACAACGAACCAGCTGCTTCTGGAAGATTCCGCATAGTAGACGGTTTCGCCAAAATAGAGCGGATATGTGTATTAAAAGAATTTAGAAAATATGGACTTGGAAAAGAAGTGGTGACCAGCTTAGAAGAAGCAGCGAAAAAGGAAGGCTTAACTCAAGCAATGCTTCATGGTCAAGTTCAAGCTGAATCATTTTATCATAAATTAGGGTATAAGACTGTTTCTGATGTATTTATGGAAGACGGTATTCCACACATTATAATGAAAAAAGAATTTACGTTTTAAAAATCTTCTTGTACACAATTACTTCAGTAAAGAAAAAGGCTCTCAGTAGAGAGCCTTTTTTGTACTATCAGATTTTCATAATTCCGCCTGTGCTTGCAGAAGTTACAAGTTTAGAATATCTTGCAAGATAGCCTTTTTTCACTTTTGGCTCAAAGCCTTTCCAGTTTGCTTTTCGTTCTTCCCAAACATCTGGAGAAACTTGAACATTCATCGAACGATCTTCAATGTCAATCACGATGTGGTCGCCATCTTCTACAAATGCTAGCGGCCCGCCTTCAGCAGCTTCTGGAGATGCGTGACCAATTGATAATCCACGAGAAGCGCCAGAGAAGCGTCCGTCCGTTAATAGAGCTACTTTTGCACCTAGTCCCATTCCCATGATTTGAGAAGTTGGAGCTAACATTTCAGGCATTCCCGGGCCGCCTTTTGGTCCTTCATAACGAATGACTACGACATGTCCTTCTTTTACTTTGCCGTTAGCAATACCGTGCAGCGCCTCGTCTTGAGACTCAAATACAATTGCTGGTCCTTCGTGACGAGTAATACCGTCTTGAACACCGCCTGTTTTAATGATCGCGCCATCTGGAGCTAAGTTACCAAATAATACAGCAAGTCCACCTTTTTCTGTGAACGGCTTATCGATTGGATGAATAACGTTATAATCCTTTACATCGCATCCTGCAATGTTTTCGCCTAGCGTTTTTCCAGTGACCGTCATCGTATCTAAATGAAGTGCACCTTCTTTTTTAGATAGCTCGTTTAAAGCAGCTGATACGCCGCCTGCTTCATGTAAGTCTTCAATAAATACATCCGAAGCCGGAGCGAGTTTTGCCAAGTGAGGAACGCGTTCTGCTACTTCATTGATACGCTCTAATGGATACTCAATTTCAGCTTCATTCGCAAGAGCTAGCGTATGAAGAACTGTATTTGTAGAACCACCTAACGCCATGTCTAAAGCAAACGCGTTGTCGATTGCTTTTTCTGTTACGATATCACGTGGTTTTAAATCTAATTTAATTAATTCCATAAGCTGTTTAGCTGATTTCTTAACGAATTCTCTACGTTCAGGAGCAACTGCTAAGATTGTACCATTTCCAGGTAAAGCAAGTCCTAACGCTTCAGCTAAGCAGTTCATTGAGTTCGCTGTAAACATTCCTGAACAAGATCCGCATGTCGGACAGCCGAATTGTTCTAATTCAAGTAATCCTTTATCATCAAGTTTACCAGCTTGATGAGCTCCTACGCCTTCAAATACTGAAGAAAGGGAAATCTTACGACCGTCGCTCGTTACGCCAGCCTTCATTGGTCCGCCGCTAACAAAAACTGTCGGAATATTCAGACGTAATGAAGCCATTAACATCCCAGGCGTGATTTTATCACAGTTTGGAATACATACCATTCCATCAAACCAGTGAGCAGATACTACCGTTTCAACTGAGTCAGCAATGATTTCACGACTTGGTAATGAATAGCGCATACCGATATGTCCCATCGCAATACCGTCATCTACACCGATAGTGTTCATTTCAAAAGGTACGCCACCAGCTTCGCGAATCGCATCTTTTACGATTTTACCAAACTCTTGTAAGTGAACATGACCTGGTACAATATCAATATATGAATTGACAACCGCAATAAACGGTTTGCCGAAATCCTCTTCTTTTACACCAGCTGCACGCAGTAGGCTGCGGTGCGGTGCTCTGTCGAATCCTTTTTTGATCATGTTACTTCTTAATTCTGCCACAATAATTCCCTCCGTATTCATCTAACCTATTAAAAACTGAATCTTTTTAAATTGTTTAATAATTTTTAATATAAATACTAATTTAACAAATCACATAAAGGTTTGTAAAGGTTTATGACAAAATAATCATTTTTTATTTCAAAATAGTAAAATCACCTGCATAAATTAGTATAATATATACATATATCCCTTATTTTACAGGAAAGCAGAAGGTGAATGCTGAGCATGAAACAATCCTTTTACTACAGAGGTCATCAGGAAAAAGAAATATTTGCACAAAAATGGGATGTTGAAAACAATTCTGCAAAAGGCGTTGTCCAAATAGCCCATGGGATGGCCGAACATATTGGACGCTACGAATACTTTGCTAATGTATTAACTCAACATGGCTACATCGTATATGGAAATGATCACCGCGGTCACGGTCAAACAGCTTTAAAAGATGAAGAAAAGCGTTTTTTTGCTGAGGAAAATGGTTTTGACGCCGTAGTTTACGACATGATTGCTCTGACTAAGCACATTTTAACGGAACACTCCGGCCTACCAATCTTTCTTTTTGGTCACAGCATGGGGTCTTTTCTAACGAGAAGATATATTCAATTGAATACAGAGCACATTCACGGCGTGATGCTCTCAGGTACTGGCAGCATTCCTTCCCTCTCACTGAAGGGCGGCATATTAGCTGCGAAAATAGAGAAAAAAAGAAAAGGATTACGATCTGCTAGTCCATTGCTTGATAAACTTTCTTTTGGACAGTACAACAAATCCTTTCATCCTGCTCGAACACCTTTTGATTGGTTAAGTCAAGATAATGAGGCTGTAGATTTATATGTAAATGACCCTTATTGCGGGGGAGTTTTCACAGCGGGATTTTTCTATGACTTGTTAACAGGAATCAAACAAATCTCTAACTTAGCTAATATAAAGCTAATCCCATCAAGCCTGCCTGTTTATTTAATATCTGGAGAACATGATCCAGTAGGCAGCTATACAAAAGGTGTACTCAAAGTATATAACGACTTTAAAAAAGCCGGATTGCAGGACGTAAGCTACCGCTTTTTTACACAGTGCCGTCATGAGTTGCTTAATGAGCTAAATAAAGATGAAGTGATAGAAGATATACTAAATTGGCTTGACGTGCAAATGAACAAAAAAACGGTTCGTGTTTAGACACGAACCGTTTTTTGATTAAGCAAATACAGATGTTAATACAGGCACTACTTGTTTTTTACGTGATACAACGCCTTCTAAGATCGCTGTATTGTTTTCAAGCGTTACGTTGTATGCTTCTTCTACTTTTGAAGCAGCAGAACCTAGTGCTAATGCAGTAGAGTTGCTGTTTAAAATATCTGTAACAACTAAAAGGAATAATTGTAATCCTTTTTCTTCGATTGTTTTAGTAATAGCTTCTTCCAATTCAACTTTGCGCACTAAAACGTCGTTTACGTCAATTGCATTCACTTGTGCAATTTCTACTTTGCTTGTACCCATGCTGAATTCTTTAGCATCTAATGAAATTAATTGTGAAGCTGTTTTATCGCCTAAGTCAGCTCCAGCTTTCAGCATTGCTAATCCGTACTCTTCTGCATCTACACCTGCAATTTCCGCTAATTCTTTAGCAGCTGCAACGTCCTGGTCTGTGCAAGTTGGTGATTTGAATAATAAAGAATCAGAAATGATAGCTGATAGCATAAGACCTGCGATGTTAGGCTCGATTTTTACGCCGTTTTCTTTATACATTTTGTTTAAGATCGTTGCTGTACATCCAACTGGCTCTGCACGATAGTATAAAGGATCTGCTGTTTCAAAGTTAGCAATACGGTGATGATCAATTACTTCAAGCACACGAACTTGATCAATATCGTTTGCACTTTGCTGGCGTTCGTTGTGGTCCACTAAAATAACTTCATTTGTTTCTTTAGATACTTCATCAACGAAACGTGGTAGTTCAGCGTTGAACTTTTCAAGAGCAAATTGCGTTTCACCGTTAATATCGCCTAATCGAACTGGTTCAGCTTCTACACCTAATTTATTCTTTAAATCAGCGTATGCAATTGCAGAACAGATTGTATCTGTGTCAGGATTTTTATGTCCAAAAATTAACGTCTTTGCCATCTTAAATCTCTCTCCTTCTTACGTATGTAAATAGCGTTCTTGCGTAAAGTTAGTTAATTCGTTCACGCAACATTGCCATTTTAACATAAACTTTTACATTATTTTAATTTTTTTGCGAAAAATGATGTTCATCCGCAGATATTTTGCCATTTTGTATCTTTTTCATAGTAAAAACACCTCTATTTCCGATATAAATAGAGGGTTTTATACGTTCATTATATAAAAATTAGTGATAAAACACAACCTGTCTCTTCATCACTTGATAGATAACTTAAACGCAGTATCTTGCCAATTTCGATAAAGAAAAAGTAAGGAAGCAGTGACTATTATTAAAGAGAATATGTATTATTTTGTCCTTGGTTATCGTCGCAGTGTAAAGTTGAAATGTTCATTTACTTTAGCTCCTAGCTCTTCAAGAAACTGCTGAGCAGTCATTTCCTCTACGCTTTGGGTATACCAAGCAAGCTGAGATTTTTTATGAACATTGTTGTAATATACATCTCTTGACCAATATGTTTTTGATCGGTATGTATAATTAAAGTGAATGAATAGTTCACTCCCGTCTGGACACTGCAGCAATACGCGATAATGTGGATTACGACGATTTTTATCTAAACTCATTTCTTTGATCTGCGCTAACATTATTCACCTCTAAAACCATTACTTAATCATTTAAAGGTAAATGCCACACTACGCTATATCCTAGCTCTGCCATCAACTAGAAAATCATATATTTTCTAAAATTCTACACGATATAGGACAAAAGAGGAAGAGATAATTTATTGGTGGACGTGTAAAGTTTCATATAAATCTTTTAGCTGCTCAGGGTATTGAGACCTTACGTAATAACCTGTAGGACGGTGCTCGATTAAATGAGAAGCAAATAAATAGCCGATGAGCACGTGCATTTGTTCATCTGAGGTTTCTTGGTTTAATTCTCTTTCGAGTCGTTCAGCTAAGTGTGAAGCCAGCTGTTTAATTTTTTCATCATGTGATAAAAAAAGCATTTTGTTCTCCCCCTTATAACGAATAAGTAATACTGTGAATTTCAATAAAGACAAAGTATTGCTTTTATAAGGATAATTATATTTTATTTTACAATAAAAGTATATAAATAGTTCTAAATATTCAAAAATAACTTGTTTCTTTTGAACTATTTGGCAACAAACAAAAAAAGAAGCGGGAGCTGTCCCGCTTCTTTTACGTAAAAAGATATTCGATTACCGAAATTTATTCTACTTCCACTGCCCAGCCGAATGGATCTTCCACTGTACCATTTTGAATACCTGTTAGAGTGTCATACAGTTTTTGTGATACTTCTCCCGTGTTTCCACCGTTGATGACCATTTTCTCGTTATTCCAAAATAGTTCGCCAATTGGAGAAATAACTGCAGCTGTACCTGTTCCAAAAGCTTCTTCTAGTTTGCCTTCGGAATAAGCTTGCTTAATTTCTTCCATAGAAATACGGCGCTCAGTTACAGGCATATCCCAGTGTTTTAGCAGCTCAATGATAGATTTACGCGTAATTCCTTCCAAAATGCTTCCGTTCACAGATGGCGTTACTACTTCTCCATCGATTTTGAAGAAAATATTCATGCTTCCTACTTCTTCAATGTACTTGCGTTCAACTCCGTCTAACCACAGTACTTGTGAATAGCCTTTTGAGTCAGAAAGCTGCTGAGCTTTTAAGCTTGAGGCATAGTTTCCCCCTGTTTTAGCCGTCCCTGTCCCTCCGGCTACAGCACGAACAAATTCGCTTTCAACCGCAATTTTTACAGGAGCAATCCCTTCTTTGTAATATGAACCAACTGGAGAGAGAATAATGATAAATTGATAGCGGTCAGATGGCGCTACTCCTAAGTAAGGCTCTGTTGCGATGACAAACGGGCGAATGTATAGTGATGTACCTTCAGCAGTAGGAATCCATTCGCGGTCAATTTTAATCAGCTGCTTTAACGCTTCTAGCGCTAAGTCTTCATCAACATGAGGAATACAAAGACGATCGTTTGATTTATTTAAACGTTTGAAGTTCTCATCTGGTCTAAATAATAATACTTGCTCTTTTTTTGTTACATATGCTTTTAGTCCTTCAAAAACAGACTGCCCGTAATGAAAGATCATGGATGCCGGATCTAATGTGATAGGTTGATAAGGTACAATACGAGCATCGTGCCATCCTTGGCCTTCTGTATAATCCATAATGAACATATGGTCCGTGAAGATTTTCCCGAATTGCAATTGATCAGATTGCGGCTTTTCTTTTTTTGTTTGACTTAGTGTTACATCGATTGAATAAGTTGTCATAGTTGTTTCTCCTTGCTCTTTATATTTACGGGTTTTTCGCTTAAACCTCTATATAAGTTACATTGTACAACTTTAGGGAAGCGTGTCACAATAGTTAGAGACGAAAAATTCTAAAAATTTTATAAAAATTATAAAGAAATAGCACCTAATCGAATTAAGTGCTGAATTGAAAAGGTTTTCTTTCTAAAAAAACTATTTCTACATTTTATTTACAACCATTTATAAACCAATTTTCACTCGAAGCTTTTCATCTTGTATTGAAAATTGTTTGATTTTCCCTACTGGAATGACCTTCACTTTATCAATTTCATTGAGATTGATATGAATTTGTTTTTCTTCATACGTAGTAACAGGCGGCTTGTGAAAAATTCGATAGTTGATCCAATTTTGATTAAGAGGTTTCATTTCATGGATTTTGAATGAAAGCGTACGTTCTTTTGCCTCAAGAGGTTCTAGCACAATGGAAAATGGAATTCTCACCAAAAATTTTTTAATAATTCCATTCACGTGAATATAGGAGTCTTGAAATGAAATAGAAAATTGCTGAATTTGATCTTGCTTTGTCATTTGCTTTTGAAAAATTCGCATGAGCATAGAAGCGGATATAGGAACGGTTACACCGCTTTCAGCCATCTTTTCTTTCATTTTTGCCTGCACATCATCACTAATCACATCGTTTAGCTTTCTCTGTACCCAATCCTTCATGATGCACCTCCGCTGTGAAGTTATTTTTCTGTTTCCTCTAACGCACGAATCGAAGCTGTTAAGCGATTTGACACGTCGGCAAGGCGGTCTTTTGTTAGTTTATCTTCTCCAAAGTAGATGGGCTTTCCAAAGGAAATGGCAATGGAACCCTTTGAAAATAGCTCTTTTACGTTTGCGGGTCCTTTGTAAACCGCGGGTACAATAGGAACCTTTGCCATACTTGCTATAGTGACTGCTCCTCTTTTCAGAGGAACGTCTTCTTCTGTTCGCGTGCCGCTAGGGAAAATTCCTACTATGTGTCCTTGTTTTGCCAATTTAATAGGTGTTTTAATGCTGCTGGGTCCTGGATTGTTACGATCTACTGGGAATGCGTTGAGTTTTTTTAATACATTACTAATGAGTATATGATTAAAAAGCTCCTTTTTTGCCATAAAATGAATTTGGTGAGGCAAAACAGCTGTACCAAGCGCTACAACGTCTACCCATCCTTTATGCGAACAAGCGATCACAAAGCCTGTATCCGCTGGCAGATACTCTCTGTTCCTTACGTGAAGCTTTCCTCTCCTTTTTAATAAAAATTTACATGTGTGAGCCGCAAAATTATACATAAATGTTTCCTCTTCTCTCTATTATTTGAAAATATATACAAAAATTATATCACTTACTATTAAGAGTTGGTACTAAAAATTAATGTAACATCTTTTTACACAATAGCTTCACTGCTTCTCTCTACATTGTATAAAATCAGATATTGCTCCTTCTGTTTTTAGTCAACTTAACTAATGACATCTCTAAAAAAACATTTTACTATTAATGTATCATTTTAAATGTAATATCTATTAACATTACATGTGATATAATTAAAGGAGGTTTTTAGTTGAATAACCAAAATCAACCGTTTCGACTAGCTTCATTGGGATTACAGCACGTGCTTGCTATGTATGCGGGTGCCATTCTCGTTCCACTGATGGTGGGGCGCGCATTGAATTTAAATGCCCATGACTTATCCTATCTTGTGGCCATTGATTTACTAACATGTGGACTAGCTACGCTGCTGCAGGCATGGACGAACAGGTGGTTTGGTATTGGTCTTCCTGTTGTACTCGGAAGCTCATTTGTAGCGGTGACTCCTATGATTGCAATTGGAACTCAATATGGAATTAGCGCTGTTTACGGAGCAATTATTGCCGGTGGTATTTTCATCGTACTGGCAGCAAGTTTTTTAGGTAAGATTATTAAATTTTTTCCTCCCGTTGTCACCGGAACGGTTGTGACGATGATTGGTTTATCGCTTGTACCATCAGCCGTTCGAAATATGGCAGGAGGAGTGGGAAGCAAAGATTTTGGTTCTCTTTCTAATCTTCTTCTTTCCTTTGGTGTTCTAGCGCTTATTTTAATTTTAAATCGATTTTTCAGCGGTTTTCTTCGTTCTCTTTCCGTATTAATTGGAATTGTAGCCGGAACAATAGCCGCTGTATTAATGGGGAAAGTTGATTTCACTAATTTTAATCAAGCTTCTTGGCTGCACATTCCCACTCCTTTTTATTTTGGAATGCCCACTTTTGAAATCGGGCCCATTTTAACGATGATCCTTGTGTGCTTGGTCATTATCATTGAATCTACAGGCGTATTTTTAGCGTTAGGAAAGCTGTGTGATCGGGAATTAACGGAAAAGGATTTTACAAAAGGCTACCGTGCCGAAGGAATCGCCATTGTTCTTGGAGGGCTATTTAATGCTTTCCCTTACAATACATTCGCTCAGAATGTAGGACTGGTTCAATTATCGAAAGTAAAAACAAAAAATGTCGTGGTAGTAGCCGGCTTCATTCTCGTATTACTGGGGCTTGTTCCGAAAATTGCTGCTTTTACAACCATTATTCCCACCCCTGTTTTAGGAGGAGCAATGGTCGTGTTGTTTGGTTTAGTTATTTCATCAGGCATCAAAATGCTAAGTACTGTTGATTTGTCCAAACAAGAAAATTTGCTGATTATTGCTTGCTCTCTTTCGCTTGGCCTTGGCGTAACAGTAGTACCTGATTTATTCGCTCAGCTCCCAAGTGCTTTGCGCGTAATTGTAAGCGATGGAGTTATTACGGGAAGTTTGGCTGCCATTTTATTAAATCTCTTTTTTAACGCATCAATTGAACGAAAAGTACCTTCTGTCTCTTTAGAGAAGACAGATTATTCAGAAATAAAATAAAGGTGGTGTAGTATGAATAACGTATCTGTGCAGTACGTAAATCAGCTTAGCAAGCAGCATTTTGTTTCACTAGTTGGTGATATATTTGAACATTCACCTTGGGTTGCAGAAGAGGCTTATTCTAAAGGTCCTTTCTCTTCCGGTGAACAGCTTCATGGCATGATGAAAGAAATTGTAGCGCAAGCGTCTGTAGAAAAAAAGCTAAAGCTGCTACAAGCTCATCCAAATCTAGGTGAAAATATTGCCATGACATCTGCTTCTACTGAAGAACAAACCAAAGCAGGCCTACAAAACTTAACGCAAGATGAGTATGAACAGTTTTCTTCTCTTAATGGAACGTATATGGAGAAGTTTCCTTTTCCTTTTATTTTGGCAGTACGAGGTAAACAAAAAGAAGATATCTACGAGGCAATGCAAAGTCGTTTACTAAATACCGAGCAAACGGAGTTTGATACAGCGTTAGAAGAAGTATATAAAATTGCTTTCTTTCGCTTAACTGATAAAATTACTGAAGATAAGGAGACAAAGAAACGAGCATGACTAAAATCACAACGCATATTTTAGATCTTACCCACGGATGTCCGGCTGCTTTTGTCAAAGTTGATTTTTATCATATTCAGTCGGAAAGTAAACGAATAAAAATTTCACACGGTACTACAAATGAAGACGGAAGATTAGTAACTCCGCTCTTCTCTTCTGAAGCGTTTAAATCAGGAGATTATGAACTTCTGTTTCATATTGGAGAATATTATAAAAAACAAGAAGTCCAAACAACAAATCCGCCCTTTTTAAATCAAGTTTCTGTTCGAGTTGGATTGTCTTCTGAACAAGAACATTATCACGTCCCTTTGCTTGTGTCACCGTGGGGATACCAAATTTATAGAGGAAGTTAAAAAAAGAAACGGCGTTTTTAAACGTCGTTTCTTTTTTTAGTTCAGCAATTTAGACATATAGTACTCATCAATGAACAAACCGCCAATTCGCAGTGAATGTTTTTTTGTTCCTTCAATTTCAAATCCTACTTTGTCATATAAAGAAAGAGCCTTTTCATGCTGTATAGCGACTGTAAGTTCAAGACGATGAATATGGTGTTCTCTCGCCCATTCTTCAAGTGCACCGATTAAAACCGTCCCAATCCCTTGATTTTGAAACGTCTTTCGAATACCTAATGTTAGAGAAGCGATGTGAGCGTTTCGGTTAGCTTCTCCCCCTGTTGCAGCTATATATCCCACAAGCATCTCGTTTTCTTCTGCTACAATAATCGTAGAGTTTGGCTGCTGCTTAAAGATTTCGATGTTTTTCTCCTGCTGATCTGTGCTCAGCTTTCGCTCTCCGCTTTCAAACAGCATAAACTTACTTTCTTCTTCAATCTGTTTAAGCAAATCTACAAAGTTTGCAGCATCATGTAATTCTAGTTCTCTAATTTGCATGCTGATCCCCCTTTTTGTGTGTCCCTTTTGTTTGTATATGTATTGGTTTACCATTATAAAATATAGCTTTACAGTTTCTTACGAAAAATACGACTTTTTAAGAAGTGGAAGTAGAACAAAAAACCTACTAATCCCCCTTTTTTTGAAATACTTTTTTCCTCTGTATAATTTTAAATCACTTATCAACTTCTGTAAATTTTTTAGATTCCCTCTTTTAATTTCCATTTCTCTTCCTTTTATATGGGTTTGAATTGGATCTAAGGAGACATTTTATAGAAAATATATGACTATTATCCTGTTTTTCATGAAGAAAGAAAGCAATAAATGTAATTTTACTTGTAATCGTTTAGAATAGAAAAAGTGGAAATTTTATGTACGTATCCTCCTTAATTATTGGTCTGTGAAAGGAAATTATTATGAAAGTACAATCCACAAAATGTGGTGCATATGTCTTAAGCGGTCTAGGAGCTGTTATTGTGTTCTTCTTACTTTTACTTAAGAACAGTGCTTTCTTTCTAGAGGAAGAATACGATCAAAACAAACCTGAAGCTGCGCTTGCGGTCAACGAACATACCTATCACCTTCACAAAGGTTCTATTAACTGGTCAAACGGCCGTTCAACAACAAAAAAAGAAATAAATGTATATGATTTATATACATACATATCGCAGCAAAAAAGTATCCCATTGAAGCAGCAACAATTGGTTAAGCTCCATTTTTCGAACGTAGACGGTGCTTATATTCGTAATGTGAGTGTGCATATATGGAGAGATAACGATGAAAAAACCAAGCTGTTTGTCAAAAATAATGAATTTAAGGTTCCTAAAAATCAAGGTTTGTACGTTGTTGATATTGCGATTAACTCTACAAGAGGAACAATGCAATATGCGGCAAATGTGCAAATACAGTAAATTTTTATGTATTTACGTTTGGTTGAGAAAATCGGATGAGAAAACTCTTGTTGCAAGTAGGAAACGATGCATGGAATAAAAAACGATGAAAAAGAAGTATTAAAAATATAGTGAAAGCATTCAAATAAAAGCCCCTAACTTTTTCAGTAAATAATTCCACAAAAAAAAGAGAGCATATGCTCTCTTTTTTACAAAATGAAAAAGACGTCCACGTAGGACGTCTTTGATGCGTTTGTGGCGGGGACCGTGTGACCACATTCACACGTTTAGCTCGAAAGCATGTCCTTCGACTTACACAAATTAGCTCATCGCTTTATTAATATAACATCCGCCACAGAAAAAAGCAATCAATTTTTAAATAGTTTTTTCTATTTATACATATTTCGCGAGAATCCACAAAATAATATGCATGCGTGGCTATTCACTCTCTACATTTTTAGTCTATTTTAACTCATGTACGAATATACTAATAGACCAACCTATGCGCAGTTTTTGAAAAAGGATGTGAATAGCTTGTTTCAAATCACTGATTTCCCTGAATTTTCATGGTCGTACTCCAGGCATAAAATGGTCACACAGTGCAACCGAAAGTATGCATATCATTATTATGTCTCACATAACGGATGGCTTGATAGCGCTTCTGCGCAGTCTCAGAGCGCTTATCGTTTAAAAAAGGTTTCCACTTTATCTATGTACGCCGGACAAGCCGTGCGTCAAGTGATTACAGAGGCCATTTCTGACTATACATCTACACAGATTGTCCCGAATGAACGGAACTTAGCGGAGAAAGCGCAGCAGCTACTAAATAACGCACTGCGTGATTCTACTGACTATGGAGAACTTTGGTATCATAAGCCTGCTCAGTATAAGATGCTTTTAGAATTCTACGAAAACGGCTATATTTCTAAAAAAGACCTTAAAGACATGCAAAAACGGGTACACATTTGTGTACATCACTTTTTACAAAGTAAATCGTTTTGCGACATCGTATCTTCACCTTTTTTAGAAGTGGAGCCTCATCAGTCGTTTCGTTCTGTAAATGTGTATGACCATAAAGTATATGCGCCTTTTCATTCTCTTTTTAAAAATCCAGTCACAGACGAATTTACGATTGTTGATTGGAAAACAAGTAAACAAACAAAAGATGATTTGTTTCAACTGGCGATATACGCCCTCTACGTGCTAGCTGAATATAATATTTCCGTTGATCAGATAAAAGTCCGGAACGAATACTTGCTTTCAGGCAGTGCGCGTACGTATCAGCTTACTCTTCACGAAATTGAAGCTGTTCTTGAGCAAATCGATACAAGTATTGATTATATGAAAACTTTTTTGGACGACTCAGAGGTAAATCAGCCTCTTTCGCTTGAGCATTTCCCCCAAGCAGATACGCCTGCCTCCTGTCATGGCTGTGCATTTAAAGAGTTGTGCCAAACGGGATAAAAATCACGTGGAAATCGTCTATATTTTTTATTGAACTTTTTTATTGTCAAAAGAACCTTTGCTAGCATATAATTTGCATTAAGGAAACATTTTATACTTCATATAAAAAAATTAGCTTGGGCTATTTATTGTTTATCAAAGAAAGGAGCACTAGACATGAAAGATCAAAACGGCAGTAAAGCATTATCAGCTATGCAGCTAAGTGCTCAAGACGTATTGTCGGGTAAAACAAAAGGAATTAAGCGATTATTGCCTTTCTTAGGTCCTGCTTTTATCGCAGCGGTTGCTTATATTGACCCAGGTAATTTTGCTACTAACATTGCAGCAGGTTCTCAATACGGATACATGCTGCTTTGGGTTGTATTAATTTCTAACTTAATGGCTGTCTTAATTCAATCGTTATCAGCTAAATTAGGGATTGCAACGGGCTTGAATTTACCCGAGATAGCACAGGAACACTTCCCGTCCGTCGTTTCTTTTGGGCTTTGGATCCAAGGAGAATTGGTCATTATGGCGACGGATTTAGCAGAATTTATTGGGGCTGCTCTTGGAATTTATTTATTATTTCATATTCCTTTGTTCCCAGCTGCACTTATCGCAGCGGTAGGATCTTTTGCTATTTTAGAGTTACAAAGACGAGGTGTTCGACTGCTAGAAGCAGCTATTGCGGCCATGGTTTTTATTGTGGTATTAGCTTTTGGGACTCAAATGTTTCTTGCGCATCCAGACGGCGCAAGTGTTGTCCACGGCTTATTTGTCCCTCAGTTTCACGGAACAGACAGCGTGCTGTTAGCTTCTGGGATTTTAGGTGCTACAGTTATGCCACACGCGATTTATTTGCACTCAGCTCTTACACAGCGCCGCGTGGTAGGAACTACAGAATCGGAGAAAAAAGCGATTTTCCGCTTTGAATTTATTGATATTGTGATTGCCATGATTATCGCTGGTGCAATTAATGCAAGCATGCTGATTGTCGCAGCCGCTCTATTCTTTAAAAACGGACTAAACGTGCAAGATTTGGACGTGGCTTTTACACAATTTGAACATTTAATTGGTCCCTTTGCAGCTATTGCGTTCGGGGTTGGATTATTATCTTCAGGACTTTCAAGTTCTTCGGTCGGAACAATGTCTGGAGATGTCATCATGCAAGGGTTTATTAAACGCAGAATTCCTTTATATCTTCGCCGGTTCATTACAATTATTCCGCCGCTTTTGATTATCGGATTTGGCGTAAATCCAACAAGTGCACTAGTTGTCAGTCAAGTTATTTTATCGTTCGGAATTGCATTTGCGCTCGTTCCTCTTATTATGTTTACGAGTAATAAAAAAATCATGGGCGGATTGGTTAATCATAAAGCAACAACTACTGTAGCTTGGGTGATAGCTGCATTAGTCATTTGTTTAAATATCTTTTTGATTTATCAAACGATAGCATAGCAAACTAAACAACTTACCCAAATAGTGTTTTTTCAAGAAGAAAAAAAGCAAAAAAAGAGACCTCATTTGTTAGGCTGCATCTAACTTTTTGAGGTCTCTTTTTTAGTATTCTTTTATTAAACCATAGCAAAAATAAAATAGACGAGAGTTCCAATAATAGCCGATAGCACTAGGTAACCCACTGGGTATAAATAAGAGTAGTTTTTTTTACGGATTGAAAGAATACGATCAACAATAAAAATAAGAATGACGCCCATCATGCCGAATTCAAACATTAAAAACCCAAAAATGGCGTGGAATATGAATGACATGATAAAATCAATTTTTTTACTACGGTCTTTTACAAAAGCACTGACTAATAAATCAACGATAACCGTGCCTAGCGTCCCCATTATTAAAAAGAAGGGTGTAAAAAATAAAAGGTATAAAGGAAATAAATCAACGAAATGCCGACTGGTTTTTTTAATAGAAAAATTGGGAATTGACTCTTTTATACCTGGTATAAAACAAAAAAGCAAAGCGAAAAGAAACGCAGCTATAATAGCCGCTGATAGCTTTCTATTTAAATGCATGTTTATTTTTTTATTACTGAATTCAGTAGTTGTTTTTGTATTATTATGATTCATATGTCTTTAACGTGATGTACGCACCTTTTCCTTTCTCATAACTTTTTTATTTATATTTTATGTCTGTCTATCTTTTGTTACCAGCAGTTACAATGATACACGTTCTTTTTGAACTTGACTACACTAACGCGCTTTATGTCTATTCTCTTTTTCTTTTTATGTCTATCGTTTGCTCTTTCTACGAGAAACAAGATGGTTTTACAAAAAACGCCTTCTTTTTCTATAAAACAAAAGACAGGCGTTTTTTCTGTATGTAATTAATAATCTTGTTTGGCTTCTTCAAACTTAAACACATCCGCTCGTTCTGATTGCTGTGTAATTAACAGGTTATACGTATGGTTGGCCTTTTCTGGAATTTTAAATGCAACATCGAGGTTAAGTGGTTCATCGTCAGATAGTGACGGTGATGAAAAAGCTGTCCACAGGGTGTGCGGGGCTTCTGTCGATAAATTCCCTCCATCAGACGGTTCGTAGGTTTGATAAGTTGCTGTGTCTTGTAATGTAAACGTTGTGTCATTTAATACTACAGTCGAATGTTCATTAGGTGTTCGCTGAAACTGAACGGATACGATAATGTACTGGGTGTTTACTTGTTTAGCTCCTTTAACAGGATAAAATTGCGCATCTGTTGTGGACACATAATATCGGTCGTGTTTCGATCGTTCTCCAAATGCTAATCGATCATCAGTTTCATCTTTTTGAGCTACCTGACTTACAGGGGCCATCGTTTCATCCGTTGCTGAAATGGTGTCAGCTCCCGGGGCATGTTTAGGTTGAGGGGTTTTGTAAGTGACGTGCGTATCGCCTTGTTTGTCTTCACAAGCGGCGAGACTTGTGAACAAAACAGCCGCTACAAGGCTTCTGGTAACTATTTTCTTCATGTTATTCCTCCAGTGACTAGTCTACATTCTACGCTATATGGTATTTATCTAGGAATCAAGGATAAGATTGGTGCACTGTGAATGAAGTCAGTGAGATTTGGAACGGATATAGGACCTGCAGAGACTGCTGTGCTTATTTTTATAATAAAAAAGAGACGATTTCCGCCTCTTTTTTGTTTGTTCATATTATGAATTTAGTTCATCTAAAATTGAATGCAGTTCACTTAAATGGGTAATTTCATAAGTAGGAATGACTTCATTTCGCTCTTTATCGTGACGATTAATCCATACAGATTTCATTCCCACCCGAGAAGAACCCAGTATATCTGTCATTAAATTATCTCCAACCATAATCGCTTCATCTTTCTTTAAATCCATAAGTGACAAAGCATGGTCGAAAATAGATGGATCAGGCTTACCGCGGCCAAATGCACCTGAAATCACAATCTCATCAAAATATGGAACTAGTTCTGATGTAATATCTAATTTGGTATTTTGTAAGTCAGGTGAACCGTTTGTTAACAGCAACAGCTTGTACTTTCCTTTTAATTGATCAAGCACCTCAAACGTTTCTTCGTATACAAACGGTGTTTTGCGGCGCTCTAATGGAAAACGCTCAGCTAGCTCTGCTCCAAAAGCATCATCGTGAATTCCTAAGGCACGAAGACCTCGAGTCCAAGCTTCTTTGCGATAAGTAGGAACAATATCTTTCATTTTGCGGAATTCATCATGATCGTCTAAAAAATTTCCCCATAATCCTTCAAATGGATTAATGCCAATCATTTGCGTAAACTCATAGGTTTCATACGAAGCATATAATTCTCTTGCTTCCTTACGCACCGCTTCTTCTAGTTCTTCAGGTTTTAAATTATATTTCTCACTTGCATATGTACATGTTGCAACGAATGCTTCTTTTACGCTTTTTTGGTCCCAAAGTAGCGTGTCATCTAAGTCGAAAAATACCGCTTTAATCATGGATGTGTGTACCCCCTACTGTTTTTGAAAAAGTTTAACTATTCTTACACTAGATTACAAGGATACACACAATAAGTCTAGTGTATTTGCGATTTATTCTGTAAATTTATTTTTATAAAGCATCCTCTTTACAAACAAATTTACAGAAATAAAAACAGCTGATATAATCACAGCATGTATGTATGCAGGAGGTTTTATATGGAATCGTTAGAAGAAATGTTCGGCATTCCCACAGTTCGTACAAGTAAGCGCTTAAGCAGAGTAGTTGCCGCACGCTTGCGCCCTTTTGGGATTACGCCAGAACAGTGGACCGTTTTAAAACGCGTATCAGAAGCTGAATATAGTACGCAGAAACAATTAGCTGAACGAGCGGATAAAGATCAAGCGACGCTGACTAAAATTTTAGATTTACTAGAAAAACAAAATTGGATTCAGCGTATCAGAAATCCAGAAGATCGCCGCTCGTTTTTTATTCAAATAACAGAAGATGGCCTGCGTTTAAAAACAGAAGTAACGCCTGCTGTGGAGCAGGTATTTTTCGAATTAACGTCCGAATTAAACGAGCAGCAGGTGAAAATTTATACCGAAACTTTACAAAAACTTGAATACCGCGCGGAACAATTGCTTCAAGACGCAGAAGACCTGCGTTAAATACCCAAAACCCCACAGCTAACATTCTGCGGGGTTTTACACGTAGTTGGCGATGCATAGTACTTCTTTGATTTTTGAAATCACTTGTTTGGTTTCATCTGTTAAAGAGGTGAATTTAAACGCGATGGATTCTGCATTTGGATTAATGAAGGGTTCTTTGTTCGTGTCTTTGCGGTAGTCTTCAATTTGTTCTAAACAATATTTTAAAATAAACGACAAGTTCGCACGTCGAAATCTCAAACTGACGGTAGAAGGCCATCTTTTTTGAAACTGATTACTTCCCTCATACTGAATCGCTCCGATGTAGCGTTCTCCGGATAAAAAAGATTCTTTGCTTCGATATAGCTGAACGGTTTGGGCTGTTCCGCTCCAGTCAATATAAATACCTGCTGTTTCACAAACTTCGTATATGTAATGAAAAAGCTCCGTTACTTCTCCGAAATGGTAGTGAAGCGGATGTTTAGCCGTCATAGGTAGCTCCCTCCTTTAGCGACTTTCTACCATTATATTGTAGGAAAAGTAACTTATTCATTTATACAACTTATTTCATACGCATAGGCCGTAAAAATGAAAATATATGTTTTTTAGTTTACATAAAAATATTATAAGTAATTAGCGATAACCCGACTTTCGAAACGCGTCGTATACCGTATCCTCTTGAAGTTTTTCAAGATAAACGTTCGTTGTAGCAATAGAAGAGTGCCCTACTACTTGCTTCACAACCGCAAGCGGAACGTCATTAGCTAAACTGTTTGTAATAAAGGTATGACGAAACCAATGAGGAGAAATAGACGCATTTCCTTTTACTTTATAAACAGCTGATTTAATCGTTCGATACAACGTTGTATAGGATAATCGCTTCTTTTCGCCGGTACGATAGTACTCTTTAATGGAGTAAAAAAGCGGTTCGGTGTCAAAAGGACTTAGTTCAGTGCTTTCATTTAAGGCTTGCCGGTAAGTGAAAAGCGTTTCTTTCACATCATCAAACACGGGAATCGTTCGTTCTTTTTTTCCTTTACCAATCACATCTACAACCAAATTTCCTCGGCGGTCTTCGCGGAAGCTTCCCCAATTTAAACTCAGCAGTTCACTTGAACGCATTCCACTCATATACAAAAGCATTCCCATTAAGCGATTGCGTGCTTTGAATTCCTTTTCATGCTGACGAATGCGCACGACTGATTCTAACGCATTTACAATCACCTGGGCTTCGCGGTCGGTTAGCTCTCGGTACTCGGTGCGATTTTGTTTTTCCTTGTCGCTGTAATGTCCTTTTGCAATAGATGGTTTTTCAATCCACGTCGTATACAGCGAAGGATAAAAATGAGTAGCGTGTCCAAACTCTAGCATTCTTCTAAAAAATTCTAGTTTTCTTGCAGCGGTGCGATTGGCATATTGATTCATCATTTCTTCATTAAATAATTTGACTTCCATAAATCCAATCGATTTTAATGTAATCTCTCGTTCATAGAAAAAAGACAGAATCGTTTTCATGTCTTGATTGTAAGATCTGATCGTATGAGGAGAAAGTGATTTTTTGATAATACGCATTGAAAAAAAGAGCTGAATAAATTCTTCATCTGCAACGTGCTTTAAATTCAAGTTGTTATCTTCATCTAACAGCTCTGCCTCTTCCCACTGCTCTTTTAGCTGGCGAAACGAATTTTTCGCAGGAGACAATTCAAATTCTTCCATTTTACCCCTCCTAATTATTAAAAACAAATGTATCCCTTTTAAATGATCCAGAATGGAATATAACGAATTTTTATCAATTCGCAACAAACACCATTAAAAGTTTCTAAAAACCTTTCAAAAATCAATTTAAAAAGCCGATTTTTAAAGATTTCAATAAAAACATCCATTATATGTAAAATAAATTCTGTTTTCTGCTTATTTCTCTACTTTATCATATGAACGCTTGATAAGGAAGAGTTATCTTGCGTTAGTATGATAAAGGATTTTGGTTGTAGGATAAAGGGAGCTACCTACTTCGGATAATTAGAAAATTAGGTTAACGTCCTCATAAGCTCTTTTATATTATTTGTAAATAAAAACCATCACGAAGAGCGTGATGGTTTTTAAAGTGATTCAATTTTAGTCAGGTGCAGCTGTTTATTGCTGTAGGAAACGGTATAGGTTCGATAATACTCTTTTTCCTGACTTTGACCGTTCGTTGTAATTGAAATGACTTCTTTCGTTTGGATTGTATAGACCGCTTCGCCCTCTTCTTCACTCACAGATTCCACGTCTAATACCGAATAATCAACGAGCTCTTCTCGAATGTCTCTTTCGTACAGCATTTTCACAAGCTGCTTTTGATCATTCCACAAAACACTATCCCGCTGGATATAAGACTGTACGTGTTCAAATTTATTCGTGTTAATGGATTTTGTTAAATCTCGCAAATAATGTTCAATAAAAATATCCGCTGTTTCTTGATCAACTTTTTGGACGTTTTTTAAATTAAAATCTTTTTCTTCCTTCTCTTCTTTTTCTTTTTCATCTTCTTTAAAATCGTCGATTCGCTGAGAGCTGTTTTTGCTGATGGCATACTTTGTATTGTTCTCTTTGAAAACCAAGATTTCTTCCTTTTCCCCTTTTTCATTTGTACGGGTCGTTTCACCTTGGTATAAAATATCACTAGAAGGATTAATTGACTTTACATATTCGATATATTCATCGGCCGTAATGTTGAGGTATTTTTGATGATAGGTAACTTCATCCCATTCGTTTAATTTCCAGTGCTTATTAACGTATTTAAAATTCATGTAAATGGTCAGTCCGCCGCTTCCTTCTTTACTAATTGGCTCAATAGCCGAGACCGAAAATTGCCCAGCATGATTGTTAATAAGTTCAAAGCGAATCAGATGAGTTACATCAGGAAAAAAGCTCATATTGCATTCTTTGCAGTAATAATTAGTAGAGATACTTTTTAGCTTTGTTGCAATTAAAGATGAAGTTGCATATGGCGTTAACGCTTTTTTTAGCGTTTCGTAATCAGCAGGGTTAGATTCATTTTCCCATTCGTACTCTTCGCCTAATTCTTTATAGGTACTTGAAATTTTGTTCATCGTCTCAACCGCAGTTTTTTCTGCTTTTTTTTCTGATACAAGTTCTGGCGGAAGAGATGACTTAGCTTGATCTTTTGGGATCACTTCATCTGAGGAAGGTTCGGTTGGCTTGGATAACTTAACTGTTTCTTTTTCTTCACAGGCTGTCAAAACCATTAGCAGCAGCAGTAGAACGAATGCAATCGTCCATTTTTTATGCATAAGGTGTCCTCCTCAATGCCGAATTTAGTCTGTTTTTAAAATGATCTTTAATTCTCAAACGTATCGAGCACGTAATCACCGCTTGGAATTCCCCACTTTGCCTTTTTATTTTGATCTGTTTTAGCAAGTAATGAAATGGAATTTTCTTTGAGCGTAATGACAATGGTTCCTTTATTTCCTTGTCCATCATTTTCATATTCAATGGCTGCTTGGTTATTTTCAAAGCGAATATTTTTTTGTTCAACGGTTGACACGCGGATTTTGCTAGGTGGCTGGTACGAATTTATTTTAATCGTTGCTTCCGAGTTGGATGTAGCAAGAAATTGAATGATAGGAGATCCGTTATCATTGCCAGTGGTCCATTTTCCATCGTAGTCGTGTAAATCTGTTGTTTGTGTACTGGGAGTTTCAGTGCTTGCATTTGGTTTAGATGAAAAGTCAAATGGTTCTACACTCGATAACTTTAACGTATCGTTTTGATAAACGGCTGTATAAAGGCGGTCACAAATTTTAGTGTAAGGATCTTTACCCGGCTGTTTTAATAAGCTTTCCTCGTGGGTTTGTATTTTGAACACATGGTTAGGTTCTTCATACCAATTGACAATATGAAACGTTTGCTTCTTCTGCTCGATGCCTTGGCGTGTGAAATTTTCAACAAGAAGGTTCTGCTCTTTATAAAAAGAACTGTCCGCTTTCAAAAAAGCTTTTAGATCATCAAAGGAGTTTTGATCCACTGCTTTTCCAAACGCTGAAAAGTAATCAGTCATCCAGGCTGTAATAAATTTCCCACTCATTGCTTCTTTATTTAAATCAATTGATTGAATGCTTTCTACCTGTGTTTTTGGTTCGTTTAGTACTTTTTTTGCATCTTTTTCTACTATCATTGTATTTCCGTCTTTTAACGTTTCTTCTTGCTGACAGGCTGATAACAGAATAGATGAAACAACCGTGATAATGATTGTATTACGTTTGTTCATCATAATTGCCCCTTCTTTATCTAATATAAATGTATGTATATTCTTCCAACAAACAGACCTAGTATATCATTCTACAAAAAAACGCTCAACCCTTTAATTTCACAAGAAAAACGGCTTGCCTTTACAGCGAGCCGTTTTTCCTCCTATTTAATGGATGCTTCTTGATACAAATTGGCTGCTTCTTTTTTGAGCTGTCTAGAGCCATAAAAGACATAGTAAATAATTGAAAGAAGGAAAATTCCAAGAATCACATAAATTAAAGGCAGAGAAACGCCAAACAGCATTAAATTTGTTGTAAGAACACTGTATTTTATGATGCTGTACAAGCACAGAATCCCTAATACTAAGGCAATGCTTGGCACGACCGGGTAGTTTACTTTAAAAGGACGAGACAGGTTAGGTTCTTTTTTACGTAAAATAAAAAGAGAAACTAAACTGATGCAGTACATCATCATTGCTCCGAACACGGATAAGATAATAAGTGCATTGGCAAACGTTGCAGATCCTGCACAAATCACGCCGATTACTCCCGGGATCAACAAACCGCCGACAGGAACTCCTTTTTTATTCGTTTTAGCAAGAAATTTAGGGAAGTAACCATCTCGTGCAAGCGCGTAGGTTTGTCTTGAAAAACCCATGATGATTCCATTTAAACTAGCAATCAATCCGAATAATCCAATAATAGCAACAACGGTTGAAATGCCATTTCCGTATACAGAAGACAGTGCCTGTGGAAGTGGATAATCGGCTAGCTTCCCGCTTCCTCCGCCAAGTCCTGCTGTTACAAATAGTGTAAACAACGTTGCGGTTGCTAGAGTAACAATCGCTCCAATAAATCCTTTAGGAATGTTTTTCTTAGGATTTTCCACTTCTTCCGCTGCCATTGCTCCTCCTTCTATTGCCAGATAAAACCAAACAGCGAATGGAATAGCTGCTAGTACCCCTGTTGGCCCGTTAATAAATGAATGATCATTAAAAATATTCGATGTTTGTACATGAGGCAAACCAGCTACATAAAAAATAGATAAACCAATTAGTGCAACAATGGTAGCTGTAAGCTCAATCACCGCTACTTCTTTTACCCCGATTAAATTTAATAAAACAAAGAAAATAAAGGCACCTACCGTTGCGTATACAGGGTTAACGGCTGGAATGAGAAAATGCAGGTATGCTCCTGTTGACACTGCAATAGCAGGGGGAGCAAAAATAAATTCAAGCAAGCAGGCAATTCCTGCGATATATCCCCCAAAGGGTCCAAGTGCTCTTCTTGCATAAGCTGAAGGTCCACCGGCTTGCGGGATAGATGTTGAAAGCTCTGCATAACTGAACATAAACGTTGTGTAAAACACGGTTACAATTAAGGTTGCAATTGCAAGTCCGATAATCCCGCCTTGTTCAAACCCGTAATTCCACCCAAAGTATTGTCCTGAAATAACCATACCAACTGAAATAGCCCATAAATGAATAGGTTTTAATTGTTTTTGTAACGCCATACGTTCTCCTCCTTTTGATGTTTAGACAATAAGATGTACACCGCTTGTTTGCTGCTTGATCATTTTGTCAATCATGGTACCGATATGTGCGGCTGCCTCAATAGAAGGCGTCCCTCTTCTATGAATATTAGAAATAACCATACGATCAGACTCTTTTTTGCCTTTGTTAGGCTCATAGCACATGTAAGCACTCATTGATTCCGCACTGACCAGTCCAGGTCGCTCTCCAATCAATAGCACAAGTGCTTTTGGCTTTATGATCTCGCCTATTTCATCCATACACGCAACTCGTCCCCCTTTTACAAAAAATGAAGTCCCGATACGAAGCCCATATGACTGCAGGGAGTCAATTAAAGCTGGATACACGTCGCTTATGTTTTCTTCGATTGCCTTGGCGCTCAGTCCATCCGAGACTACTACTTGTACATCAGGCTGCTGCACGCAGTTTTTAAAAATTTCTTTCTTAGCGTTATCTGCTAATAATCTTCCTTGATCCGGCCGTTTTAAATAATGTTCTTTTGACTCAACGCGTGTATTCACAGAGAAAAGGTTAAACTCAGCTAAAATATGTTCTGAAACTGCTCCATATACAGAGTCTACGGCTGCAGCATGATCCGTGCGAAAAGATAAAACGTCTTTTGTTAACGGCCTTGTTCCTGTACGGCCGACACCTATGCGGGCAGGGGTAAATTGTTTAAGTGTTTCCAGCGGATCTCGATTTGACTTTGGTATCATAATAAGCACCTTCCTTAAATCAAATTCATAAAAATAGTTGGATCTCCAGCTCTTGATGTAAAGCGTCCGTTTTCCATAATACGCTGGTCTTCAAGCCACTTTTGAAATAACGGCGTTGGGGTAAGGCCTGACACATTGCGTACCGTTGCGATGTCATGATAACTAAGAGACTGGTAGTTTAGCATGCAGTCATCAGCCATGGGCACTCCTATGACAAAGTTCACTCCGGCTGTTCCCAGAAGCATACTTAAATTATCCATGTCATTTTGATCAGCATCCATGTGGTTGGTGTAACATACGTCTACTCCCATAGGCAGGCCGTGCATTTTGCCCATAAAATGATCTTCTAACCCAGCTCGTAGAACTTGTTTGCTGTTATATAAATATTCAGGTCCAATAAATCCAACAACTGTATTAACTAAGAAAGGCTTGTAGTGCCGAGCTAATCCGTAGCATCTAGCTTCGAGCGTTACTTGATCAATATTATAGTGAGCTTCTGCTGACAGTTCAGAACCTTGTCCTGTTTCAAAATACCAGCGGTTTGGACCTTTTGCCGTCCCTTTTTCATGAATTAGCGCTGTCGCTTCATCAAGCATAGACAGTGAAATGCCAAATGAATCATTACCGGCTTCTGTGCCCGCTAAACTTTGAAAAATCAAGTCAGCAGATGCTCCTTTTTCGATTGCTCTCATCTGACTCGTTACATGTGATAATACACAGTTTTGAGTAGGAATTGACCATTCGTTGATTATATTTTTTGTTTCATTTAAAAGCGCGTAGATATTATCTGTTGTATCAATAACAGGGTTAATTCCGATAACCGCATCTCCAATTCCATAGCTTAACGCTTCGTATAGAGATGCTCTCATTCCTTTTAAGTTATCTGAAGGATGGTTAGGCTGGGCTCTAGAAGCCAATACTCCTTTTTGGCCGATAGTCGTTTGGCAAGTAGTTTGCACTTCTATTTTGGCAGCTCCTTGAATTAAATCTAAATTGGACATAATTTTAGTAGCTGCCGCAATCATTTCGCTGCTTAATCCTTTGCTAAGTGCAAGAAGGTCTTCTCCGCTATGCTGATCGGATAAAATATATTCTCTTAAATCCCCTACTGTCCAATTTTTAATAATGTCGTAAACCGATGAATCAATCTGACTTTCGATTAATGCCGAGACGTTGTCTTCATCTGCGCTGAGCAGCGGGTAATTTCGAATATCAGCAAGTGTGATATCAGCTAGGACTTGCTTCGCTGCCATTCGTTCTTTCATTGACTCAGCGCTAACTCCTGCGAGCTGATCTCCAGAACGCTCTTCGTTTGCTTTGGCCATGATTTCTTTTAAGCTATAAAATGAAAATGTTTCTCCTAACAATCGTGTAGTTTTAAACATCGTTTCCTCCTTGTATATTTAGTAGATTATGATGAAAAAGCGAGCGTTTTAACGGAAACGGAGATCGCTTCTCCAGCTACTGGTAAACCTAGATCAATGTAATCTCCGTGTGTAAAATCAATTTGATCTAAACAAATAATTTCTAACTCTTTCCTCTGTTTAGCTAATGCTTGTCCTAAAGCTTTTGCAATATCTTGCTCGCATAGAACAACTAGGCACTTAGCTCCTTTAAAACAAGCAATAAATTCAGCGCTTATTATTTTTGCTAATTCTTGAAGCATCTTATAGCTGCAGTAAGGAAAATGAGATAAAGCAATAGCAGCGGGGGGATCTTCTGCACTGAAAATAGTTGAAGCCTGCATACATGAGGCTCGAGCTATTTCTTGAAACAGCTGCGGATTCCACGTCTCCTCTTGCTGAACGGGTATTTCTATAATCGGAATATTTTTTAGCGGCAGCCGCTTCGACCCAATGTATACGGTTGATCCGCTAACTTCTGTATTTTGCATACCAGCCCCAATTACAGTAGCGCGCGTTGTCTCAGCGGCTTGAGATACTTGGATGGATTGAAAATGACATGCTAGAAGCGGACCAACGTCTCCGTGTATGGCCACTTCCTTCACTGTTTTTGGCTTTTGCTTCTCCATCATTGCTCCTACTCCTCCTGAAACCATGATCGTTTCAGGATGTATAGAAGATCTTGTATGAGAAGAAACGAGCAGCGTGGAATTTTGATTCAGCGCTTTTATATAATTCACGGTTTCTTCAGCTAGTAATTGACAGATAGACGAGAGCTTTTCAAATGTTGCTTTTTCACCTTCTCGCAGTATTAAAGAATTATTTTTTAAAAATTCAGTCAAATAAGGTGAAATGTAGGTTACAAAACCGTCTGAATTCAGCCGAATTAATCTTCCGCCTACATGTAGTGTAAACGTTTCTATCACTTTTCCATTTTGACATAAAGCGATGTTAGCAGTGCCTCCTCCTACATCAATATTGGCAATTACTGCATTTGTTTCAGCAGAACGTTCGATTGCTCCTGATCCTTTTGCTGCTAATATTCCTTCCAAGTCAGCGCCGGCTGTTGCAACAACAAAATCCCCAGCACGTTCGGCTAGATAGTGAACGATACTTTCTGCATTTTGCTTTCTAGCCGTTTCTCCTGTAATGATCACAGCGCCCGCCTCCACTTGATCTAAAGAGATTCCTGCATTCTTATACTCTTGTTCTAGTAGTACAGTTAATCTTTGAACATCGATTTCAACATCGTTTAGCATAGGGGTGGTATAGATAGAACTTGCATACGTTACGCGACGATCAATAATTTGACAGCCTGGCAGCGTAAACTGATTTTGTTGATTTGCTATTAACAGCTTGCTTACAATCAGTTTTGTTGTGCTTGTTCCAATATCTAAACCTATGCTCGTTATCCATTTCTGTAGCATGCTATCAATCCCTTATCTCGTTTGAATATGGTGATTATCATAAAACAGTTTTTTGAATATTTCACTAACTATGTTATCAAACCTGACACAATTTTGTATAAACAAAGGTGACAAATGACAAAAAAAGACTAAATCTTGGTAGATTTAGTCTTTTTGCTTATGATGAGTGTGATTTAGTTACAATCATTCTTGATGCCGATGGAATTAACAATGAAAGAATGACTAAGCAGGCTATTAGTGATCCTACCATTGAAATCCCGTTCATTGAAAAAGAATACCATAGAGCGGACATGCCCTTTGGCGCGTATGATCCCCAGAAAATAATACCCGCAATAAAGTGCCAGAAATACCGTGCGAAGCTGCCGATAACAAGGGATAAAACAATCAAAACAAAAGCTTTTGATCTGTTATTGTTAGCTAAATTTGTTTTAATAGATTGCGAAAAAACACCTCCAAAACCTATAAAAGCAAAGGCCACAATATATTCAATAAACGTTTGTAGCGCTGTTAAAATATAAGCCGTTCCTGTTGCCAACTGCAACAGCCCCCATAATAGACCAGATAGAGCCCCGCCTTTTACTCCCCAGCGAAAGCACATAATAAAAATGGGCACCATGGAGAACGAAATACTCACAGCCGTTGCAATCTTAATGGAAGGCAAAAGATCAAGTAGAAGTGCCAATGCTGCAAAAATAGCTATTTCAATTTTAGCCTGTAAAGGTAATGCTTTATTCACGTTTCTCACTCCTGTTTTTGAATCATTCATATCAAACGGTTTACACAGGAGTAAGCAAATATATGCTACTATTCCCACATTCCTACGCTAGCGTTAACTAACAGGTTCAAAGGGTCTGAACAATTTGTTCACTCTCAGCACGGCGGCTCCCCCTGTGGTACGTTCGGATATTTATGTAGTATTATGACAACATTCATTATACCATATGTAACAAAATAGATTCGAGAGATTTCAAAGATGTTTCTATTTTCTGAATCTATTTTTTATAATGACAATCGTTTTAGTATTTGATATACTTCTTTTATGTCAAATGAATATAAAAAACCCTCATCCTAATCGATGAGGTAGAGGTCGCAGTTTTTAATAGTAAAGCAACGGAAATGCAGAGAACATTGAGGATGTTGCTTGAAAGGAAAAATTGCCGAAGTTTAGATCACTTCTCGGTTGATTTAAGCTGGGGCTGTCTCCGAACAGGAACAGAACTGTCACATCATGCAAGTGATGTGAAGAGCTATCTTCACGGAAGGTTGACGCGGTTTTCAGATTTAAAAGCGCGCACATATACTGCGGGCTTTTTTTATGTTATCCCGTCTCTTTCCGTACATTCGAAAGGAGTATTTATCTATGCAAGAGCAGCAAGAATTAAAACGTGGGTTGAAATCTCGCCACTTAACGATGATTTCATTAGGAGGAGCCATTGGAACCGGCTTATTCCTAGCAAGTGGTGGAGCAATTCACACAGCAGGACCTGGGGGAGCGCTTTTAGCTTACGCTATTATTGGTGTCATGGTTTACTTTTTGATGACCAGCCTGGCGGAGCTCGCAGCTTACATGCCTGAAGCTGGTTCGTTTAGTACGTATGCGTCTCGGTTTGTAGATCCATCCTTTGGTTTCGCTCTCGGCTGGAACTATTGGTACAATTGGGCTATTACGATTGCAGCTGAATTATCTGCTGGAGCCCTTATTATGAAATTTTGGTTCCCAAACTCTTCTTCTATTTTATGGAGTGCCCTGTTTTTATTAATTATGTTTGGGCTTAACTACCTTTCTGTAAAAGGATTTGGTGAATCTGAATTTTGGTTTTCGTTAATTAAAGTAGTAACGGTTATCATCTTTTTAGTTATTGGCATTATGATGATTTTTGGTATCTTTAACAATGAAGCACCAGGGTTTAAAAACTTCACGCTTGGTGATGGACCCATTCACGGTGGATTCTTTACTGTCTTAGGTATTTTTATGGCTGCTGGTTTTTCATTTCAAGGAACAGAGTTGCTTGGAGTCGCAGCTGGAGAAAGTGAAGATCCGGAAAAAACGGTTCCTCGCGCAGTTAAACAAGTCTTCTGGCGCATCTTGTTATTTTATATTTTAGCTATTTTTGTTATCGGAATGCTTATTCCATACACAGCGGATTCATTAGCAAGTGATGATGTGCGGGTAAGTCCGTTTACTCTAATATTCGAACGAGCAGGTCTGGCGTTTGCAGCATCAGCTATCAATGCCGTTATTTTAACAGCCGTTTTATCTGCTGGTAACTCAGGTATGTATGCTTCTACGCGTATGCTGTGGAACTTAGCGAAAGATGGAAAAGCACCGAGGTTCTTAGCGAAAGTGAATAAACGAGGCGTTCCGGTTAATGCTTTAATCGCAACGGCCCTTGTCGGTACACTTGCATTTGGTGCCTCATTTTTTGGAGACGGTGCGGTATACACGTGGTTACTTAACGCTTCTGGTATGTCTGGTTTTATTGCTTGGTTAGGAATTGCAATCAGCCACTATCGTTTTAGAAGAGCATTTGTTGCCCAAGGTCATGATTTGAGTGAACTTCCATATCATGCAAAACTTTTCCCGTTTGGTCCTATCTTTGCCTTTATTTTATGTGCTGTTGTCATTTTAGGTCAAAACTATTCGGCGTTTATGGGTGATTCGATTGACTGGTACGGTGTACTTGTTTCTTATATCGGACTTCCTTTATTCTTAATTATTTGGTTAGGATACAAATGGACGAAAAAGTCAAAACTTATTCCGTTAAAAGAATGCCAAGTAACAGTGAAAAAATACGAATAAAAAAAGCTCTCTATTCAAAAGAATAGAGAGCTTTTTTTATGTGATCTGATCAGCAAAATGAAGAGATATATAGGGGGGCTGATTTTTCATAACAAGCATATAACCTTTGAGGGGACGATTACAGTAATCAGCAGCTTCTATATAATAAATATGCTGAACTAACCTGCTTAAATGGGTTACAAAAGATGGAAGTTGATGAGTAGGAATGCTTTGAATGTAGTCTATGATTTCTTGTTTAGTTTGAAGGCCCGAATGGGTACATTCTAACAGATGAAAAAGCGGATCTGCTGCTATAGTAGATAGTTCAGAATTATGTTTGATTCTATTCAGCTGGATATGCAGTTCTTTTTTGGACCATCTTTTTGGAATAGCTCTTAGATGCTGATATTGAAAATGTGTATTCATGATAGCTAACACCTTTCGTATTAAAATAATAAAACGACTTATTATTTTAATAACCTTTACACATGAAACTAAAACGTTACAATGTGTAAAGGTGTCATACATCTTATAAAATAAGCTGATAAAAAAGCACATCTTGCCACTGATTAAATTTCCAGCCTACTTCTTTAAATTCTCCGCAAAATGTAAAATTAAATTGCTCATGCATTTTGACACTGATATCATTCCCTTTCGTAATCCCTGAAATGACAACGTGATGGTTGAGTTCTTTAGCTAATTCCAAAATACGCTTCATAAGCTGTTTTCCAATGCCATGCCCCTGCTGGTTTTTATCAATATAAATCGATAGCTCTACTGTTTGAATGTACGCTTCTTTATCTCGATAAGAAGAAAGCGAAGCATAGCCCGCTACTACCCCATCTTTTTCCGCAACAATAAGCGGAAAAAGTTCATTGCTAATGTGATTATCAAACCAGCTCCTTCTTTGCTCTACTGTTACAGGCGTTAAATCAAAAGTAGCAGCACTTGCTTGAACAGACTGGTTATAAATTTCAACAAGCATAGGCAAATCTTCTTCTTTAGCATAACGAATGATCATATGTACAAACTCCTTATAGTATAGAATTATCTTTATTTTACTTCTTTTAATAAACATAATCTACATAAAAAACCGATGTGCGCATGCACATCAGTTATGATTTTGAGCATATTGAAAGGTTTGAAGAACTTGAAGTGTCTCTTTTGTAGAAACGACCGTTGCAAACTCCTCATGCAAAGAGGACAGTGCGAATGTATGTACATCTTCTGCAGGAAGCCTTGTTTTTCCATCGTAGGACATACAATCAAAGCAAGCTGTTGCATCGTTTACAACGTACGTCCTGTACCCTAGGTTTCCAGCCATGCGGGCAGTCGTAGAGACGCAGTGATTAGTAGTTAATCCTATTAAGATAAGCGTATCATAGCCATTTGCTTTTAAATAACTGTCGAGCTCTGTTCCAATGAAGCAGCTGTTCACGTGTTTGCGAATTAAGTATTCGTCTTCTTGTGGACCAAATCCTTCTTTGAACTGAAACCCCTTCGAACTTGGGTGTAAAGGAGAATCTGGATTTTCTGATGCATGCTGTACGTGAATGACAGGATAATCTTGGCGCCTCCATGCTTGCAGTAGCGTCAGCATATGTTTTTCTGCATCTAAATTGTTTCTTCCCCCCACTCGGGTGAATAAAACCCTTCTTGTACATCGATAAGCAGCAGCACTGGCCGGGAACGTAGCATAAGCATCATCTTCTTTCGTCTTTATTTTAAAATGGAAATAACGTATGTGCACCCATCAGGACCGGCTTTTGAAGAATGAACCGTTTGTTTCGGTAAATGTATCCGATCTCCTGCCTGACATAGAACCGTATCACGTTCAACTGTAAAGTAAATAGATCCTTCAAGTATATGAAGAATTTCATCAGTTGGATGGGTATGAGATGGGTGCGTTTGAAAAGCAATATCGTGCTGTACTTCAACGTATCCAGTATACGCCGGAAGCAGTTCTTTAATTACTTCTTCAAACTCTCCGCCAACTCCTTTTTTAATAGAGGCTTTTTTTACGTCCATGCTGCTCACTCCTTTTTAATTTAAACGGACACTGTCCGGTGGTAGTATAGTTGTTATCATCGTGTAAAAAATATTGCTTCCACTCTCGGTTTTCCTGCTGTCCATACCATCCTAACTCAGGGTGAGCTGATACGTCATCATATGTTTTTAACCGATCGCGGACCACCTTTTGTACGTGCCGCCCTATTTTCGAATCTCCTGTCATACCTTCAAACACCCACCGAGGCTGAAATGTAATCATAAATCCTCTGCTCTTACGACTTTTGCGCAAAGAATGAGCAGGCGTATTACAGACGACAAAGATAGGTTCTCCGTGAAAGCAAAATTCCCATAATGGATCTTTTGGATCTTTTGGAATGTCTTGCGGCCATTTCTTTTGATCAATTTGATGAAGAAACGTCAGCGTATCCCAAAACATTGTTTCGTACTCTTCCATTGATCGTTCTTTATGTTCAGGTTTAAAGAATAACACAAAGGATGTATAGCGACCTATGGTCTTGAACGTATCTATGTATTCTCTAAGTGCCGACGCTGCATTCCTAATATCTTGGTAGTTATAAGGAGTAGTCACAAATGAAAAACGCAGTAAATCTTTTTTAAAGCCTTCTACCCCTAATATACAAGGAAAAGGATTTTCTTCTGATAATATATCGCTTTGGAAATATTGAAAAGTATCTTTCCCCCAAAATGGGACATGCGTTGACTCTAAAATCTCATTGGCTCGAAAAAGCATTTTTGATGCCATTAAAACCCTCCTTATGGAACTCAACGTTACATGTGTATTAAAGAAAAGAAAGTTTATGAGCATTTTTAACTAAATGCCGCTTCTAAATTATAAAACTCTAATCTATATATATATAAGCTACTATTGGACAAGTTAGAAAGGAGGCTGTGTTTGTGGAGTGGTTTTTGATTGCTATAAAACAAATAATTCTAGGTATTAGTCTCGCAGCACCGGTAGGTCCAATTAATATAGAGATGATTAAAAAAGGGCTGACAAAAGGATTTTGGGCTTCTTGGCTAGTTGGTTTAGGAGGCATGACGGCCGATATTTTATTTATGCTCCTCATTTTAATAGGGTTAACGCCTTTTGTTCAGATGCAGGCTGTTACTGTTTCCCTGTATGCAACTGGTTTTGTCATACTCACATTTGTTGGCTTTCAAAGTATGAAACAAGCTGTTTCTCGTTCCTTTTCAATAGATGTAAATAAACCCTCTATTAAAAGAGATAAGTCGTTTTTTACAGGTTTCTTCATTGCTCTTATGAACCCTTTAAATATTGTGTTTTGGTTTGGTGTATTTGGGTCAAGCTTAAGCGAAAGCCTCCAAAGTCAAACGTGGCTATCTGTCTTTTTTCACAGTTTCTTTATTATCTTTGGCATCCTTCTTTGGAATTTAAATATTGCCAGCAGCATTCATTTTACAAGAAAATTTATCACGCCTAAGCTTCTTCGCTTCATTACGTTAGGTGCAGGTTTTTTACTTTTTTTATTTGGCTGCCAATTCGGTTTTAAATGTATATCTTTACTTATAGGCTGAGCTTTTAGCGATGAGTTCAATAAGAGTGTCATTTACTTTCTCACGTTCATCATAAAAAAGACCGTGTCCACTATTTTCAAATGGAAGAAGTGTAGAAAATGAAATATGACGATTCATAACTTTTGCAAGATCAAATGGACAAATTTGATCTTTTTTTCCGTGTAATATATATGTTTCAGCGAAAATTTGACTCAAATCTTCCCGTAAGTCTTCGTCTCGTAAAGACACCGCAGTTTTAATCGTTCCATGACCGGATGCCTCTAAACCTAAATCTTGAAACCACCCTCTAAAAGCTGAGCTGGTAGGCTGATTAAAAAACTTTTTCCCAAACTCTTCAAGCATGTTAGGACGATCTCTATACGTATTTTGAATAATTGTATTTACTTCTTCAGAAGGAAGTCCATATGGAAAATCAGTTTTTTGAATAAAGCTTGGAGCCGCTGCTCCTAATAAAATTAACTTCTTCACGCCATATCCTAAATGTCTGCTCATATATCGTATGGCAATGGCTCCCCCCATAGAAAAGCCTACGAGCGTATAATTTTTCAGCTCCAGTCTTTCTACTAACATGCGAATATCATCTGCTAATTGATTATAAGAATAGCCGGTGAAAGGCGCATCTGATTTTCCGAATCCGCGAAGATCAGGAACGATACATCGAATACCGCGGGCCGGCAACGTTGTAAATTGGTATTCGTACATTTTAGCGTTAACAGGCCACCCGTGAAGGAACAGAACGGGTTCCCCTTTTCCAATATCCCGAACAAAAAGTTTAGTCTTAGGAGTTACGTGAATAAAATAGTTCATCTATAACACCTCCTAGATGTTCTTATATATATATGTTTAGGACAATTGGAACATTAAAAAGTTTCTTAGAAGCTTGTGTAGGAGGTGCATGGTGTTTATTTGGGATAATGGGTAGGGAAATTCTTCTATATTGTTTATTTAGAACATAGTTTAATTTAAAAATATTGAACAAAAAAAGTAGTAAAGCGTTAAAAACTTTACTACTTTTTTTTGTTATTTTTCTTCCAGCCACACATCAACTAAATTGCCAGCTTCGCTTTGATCCAATACGAATGAACCGTTGCTGTATCGGTCGCTAGCTCGCATTGTAGACGGATCAACCTGCTCGATTTGACCTTTAGATGATTCCACTATCATGTAATGTTCTTTAGAGATTGCTTTTACTTTTGCAATTTGATGCGGATTAGATTTTAGTTCTCGGACCATCACTAGCCCTCGTTTTGCTCGTGCTGATTCTTCAAACTCAGTAATTTTTGTCTTTTTCACAGCTCCTCGCTGCGTGGCGATAAATAATTCAGTTGATAGAGCTTCATCTTCATCGAAGATAACGCCGCTTACAACATAATCATCGTCTTTTAAGTTAATTCCTTTCACACCAGAAGCGCGAGTTCCTACAATATTGATTTCTTCTTCCCGGAAACGCAGCCCGTAGCCAGAGCGAGTGGCGATAAACACTTGTTTTTTACCATCCGTTTGATATACATCGACTACTTCATCATCGCCTTTTAAATTAACGGCGACAAGAGCTTTGGAGTAGCGCTGTGCTTTATATTGAAGTAATTCTGATTTTTTGACCATACCATTTTTTGTAAAGAAAAGCAGATACTGATTTTCTTTAAATTCTTTTACCGGTATCGCCCATACAATTTGCTCTTCTTTATCAATTGGAACAATGTTCATGATATGCTGCCCCATGTCTTTCCACCTGATATCAGGAAGTTCGTGCACCGGCATATATAAATAATTCCCTTTGTTTGTGAAGATGAGCAGCGTTTCGGTTGTATTAATTTCATACTTCGCTAAAATTCGGTCCGTATCTTTCATACCGAAGTCTTGCCCGTTAGACGCGGCGTAAGAACGAAGGCTTGTTCGTTTTACGTATCCGTCTTTTGTGACTGTCACCATCACTTCTTCAGATGGAACCATCACTTCTAGATTAATCTTAATTTCTTCGATTTCCGCTTCAATTTTTGAGCGGCGTTCTGTACTGTATTGCTTTTTTACACGGCGTAATTCTTTTTTGATTACATTAAAAAGTTTTTTCTCGCTATGTAAGATTTCTTCTAACTCGTTAATTTTAGCACCTAGCTCTTCAGCTTCCGCTTGTAGAGCTGTGATGTCCGTGTTTGTCAAACGGTATAATTGAAGCGACACAATCGCCTCTGCTTGAGGTTCTGTAAATTCATATTTGGCAATTAAATTATTTTTAGCGTCGCGCTTATCTTTAGAAGCTCTAATCGTCGCAATAACTTCATCTAAAATCGACAGTGCCTTAATCAATCCCGCTACAATATGTTCACGTTCACGTGCTTTTTGCAGCTCATATTTAGAACGATTTGTTACCACTTCTTTTTGATGATCAATATAAGCATCAAGAATGTTAGCCAAACTCATAAGCTTTGGTCGCTTTTTAGCAATAGCAACCATGTTAAAATTATAAGGTACTTGCAGATCCGTATTTTTATAAAGATAGTGAAGTACTCCTTGAGCATTTGCATCTTTTTTTAGTTCTACTACGATGCGCAAACCGGTACGATCCGTTTCATCGCGAACTTCAGCAATGCCTTCCACTTTTTTATCTAAACGAAGCTCATCCATTTTCTTAACAAGGTTGGCTTTGTTTACTTCAAACGGAATTTCCGTAATGACAATTTGCTGTTTTCCGCCGCGAATGGACTCCACTTCCGTTTTTCCGCGAATAATAATTTTCCCTTTACCTGTCTCGTAGGCTTTCTTGATCCCGTCTACCCCTTGAATGATTCCTCCCGTAGGAAAATCAGGACCTTGAATAGCCGTCATCAACTCTTCAATTGTACACGTTGGCTTATCAATTCGCATGATCGTTGCGTCAATTACTTCCCCTAAATGATGAGGAGGAAGTTCTGTAGCATAACCAGCTGAAATACCCGTGGATCCATTCACTAGCAAGTTAGGAAACATAGCCGGTAACACAGTAGGTTCGCTGCTTGTATCATCGAAGTTAGACACAAACTCAACCGTTTGTTTGTCAATATCTCGTAGAAGTTCTGCAGCAATCGATGAAAGGCGAGCTTCTGTATAACGCATTGCTGCTGGGGGATCTCCATCAATACTTCCGTTGTTTCCATGCATTTCGATTAATACATTTCTAACTTTCCATTCTTGACTCATTCGAACCATGGCCTCATATACAGATGAATCACCATGAGGGTGATAGTTACCAATTACGTTCCCTACAGTTTTGGCTGACTTGCGAAAGCCTTTTTCTGCTGTATTTCCATCTACGTGCATTGCATATAAAATACGGCGCTGAACGGGTTTTAACCCGTCTCTTACATCCGGCAGTGCACGCTCTTGAATAATATATTTACTGTATCGACCAAAACGGTCGCCTAGTACATCCTCAAGAGGTAAATCTAAAAAGCGTTCTGTTTGTGTCATTGTACGTCCTCCTCTGCGACCGTTAATACATTTTCATTATCTAAAATATTTGGATCTTCTTCTAATCCAAACGCTACGTTGCTTTCAATCCATTTTCTGCGAGGTTCTACTTTATCGCCCATCAAAGTGGTCACACGACGATCAGCGCGAGCAGCATCATCAATACGAACACGAATCAGCGTACGCGTCTCTGGGTTCATTGTTGTTTCCCAAAGCTGATCTGCGTTCATTTCACCGAGACCTTTATAGCGTTGAATCATATACCCTCTTCCTACCTTATCGATAGCACCTTGCAATTCTTCGTCACTCCATGAATATTCAACCACTTCTTTTTTACCTGACCCTTTACTTACTTTGTAGAGCGGTGGAAGAGCAATAAATACTTTTCCTGCTTCCACAAGCGGTTTCATATAGCGGTAGAAAAACGTTAGAAGAAGCACTTGAATATGAGCGCCATCCGTATCCGCATCGGTCATGATGACTATTTTATCGTAGTTAATATCATCAATTGTAAAATCTGCTCCTACTCCTCCGCCTATCGCGTGGATGATCGTACTAATTTCTTCGTTTTTAAAAATATCTTGAAGCTTGGCTTTTTCAGTATTGATAACCTTCCCTCGCAGTGGCAGCACAGCTTGAAAGCGGCGATCCCTTCCTTGTTTTGCTGAACCTCCAGCGGAATCCCCTTCGACTAAGTACAGTTCGTTTCGCTGAGGATTTCTTGATTGCGCAGGCGTTAACTTCCCGCTTAGAACGGTTTCTTGACGCTTTCGTTTCTTCCCGTTTCTTGCGTCTTCTCTCGCCTTTCGTGCCGCTTCACGCGCTTGAGCAGCTTTGATTGCTTTTTTTACAAGAAGAGAGCTTACGTCCGGATTTTCTTCTAGGAAATAGGCAAGCTTTTCAGAAATAACTGCATCTACGGACGAACGAGCTTCACTTGTACCTAACTTTCCTTTTGTTTGACCTTCAAACTGAAGCAACTCTTCAGGTATTCTAACGGAAACGATGGCTCCCAATCCTTCTCGTATATCCGTTCCTTCTAAGTTTTTATCTTTTTCTTTTAGCAGGCTTACTTTACGGGCGTATTCATTAAATGCACGCGTCATAGCACTTTTTGCACCGGACTCATGCGTTCCACCATCTTTGGTACGAACATTATTAACAAATGATAAAATGGTTTCAGAATAACCATCGTTAAATTGAAAGGCAAATTCAACTTCAATATTATGATGAATTCCTTCAAAAAAGACGACTGGATGAAGTGAATCTTTTTCTTCATTTAAATATGAAACGAAGGCTTGAATACCTGTTTCATAATGAAAGATATCGTGACGATCATGTCTTTTATCGATTAACTCTATTTTGAATCCTTTTAACAGAAAAGCCGATTCGCGGAGCCGTTCACAAAGCGTATCATAATTATACACAGTTGTTGAAAAAATCGTGGCATCCGGTTTAAAATGAATCGTTGTTCCCGTTTTTTTTGTTTTTCCTATTTTTTCTAGCGTCGTAACCGGCTTTCCTCCATTTTCAAAGCGCTGTTCATAAATAAATCCATCTCTATGAATGGTTACAGTCAACCATTCAGACAGCGCATTTACAACAGATGCACCCACTCCGTGTAAGCCTCCGCTTGTTTTATATCCACCCTGTCCGAATTTACCTCCTGCATGCAAGATGGTTAAAATAACTTCAGGCGTTGGTTTTCCTAGTTTATGCATGCCCGTTGGCATACCTCGACCTTTATCTTGTACAGAAATTGAATTATCTTTGTGAATGGTTACAATAATTTCTTCTCCGTAGCCTGCTAGAGCTTCATCGACAGAGTTGTCGACGATTTCATATACTAAATGATGCAGACCTCGTGTATCCGTACTTCCAATATACATACCAGGACGTTTACGAACGGCATCTAATCCTTCTAGTACTTGAATTGCATCTTCATTATAATTAAATTGTTGTTTCCGAGCCATTCATACTACCCCTTTCATCACAACGAACATTACTACATTATGTATGAAACACAAACGTTTGCGCTTCGTGTCTAAGAATAAATGATCATGTATCCTATCTTTTAATTTTATAGTGTTCGCATCAACAGAACGTATGTTTCTATTTTTGCGTACTTACAAGATTTTAGCACAAATTTCCGTATTATAAAAGCAATATCTTGTGTATTCATGGATTATAAGCATTATAAAGCTAGCTGTCTAACGTCTATTGTAGCGGAAACGCTCTTACTATTTCAACGCATGGTGAAACCCATGCAAGCAGTGTGCATGGGTTGGTTGTTCTGCTTATAGATCTTACTTTGTTAAAGCATGCTCAACTTTTATACAACGATCCATAACTACAGTATACCCTTTTTTAGCGAGCAGGTCATATGCTTCTTCATTAATTAAACCAGATTGTGCCCAAAATACGTCTGCGTCTACTTTTAAAAACTCTTCTGCAACTTCAAGCAAATGCTCAGAGCGACGAAATACATTAACGATATCAATATGCCCTTCAATTTCTTTTAATGAAGATACGGCTTTTACGCCGAGCGCTGAGTTGATTGTCGGGTTCACCGGAATAATCTCGTAACCTTGCTGCTGCATGGCTTCTGAAACCATATAAGACGTTCGATGAGGGTTATCTGATAAACCTACTACAGCAATGCGCTTGCTTTTTTTTAATATTTTACCAAGCTCTTGACGGGAAGGAATTTTAATGGACATGTCTATTACCTCTCTTAGCTATATAATATGTACTGAACAACATTCGTGATTTACAGTTGATTTCCTGCATATAGTACCCGTTTTCTCTATTTTTGTAAACGTCTTCTTTTTTTAAAATAATTGTCTCTCACCCAAAACTAGCTATGTTTTTTTAAGTATCTCATGGTAAAATAGAAACGATATAGAAATAAAGGAGCTTTCAAACATGAATTATTTATTACCTATTCTTGCCTATATCTTGGGCTCTATTCCTTTTGGACTAGTTGTTGGAAAACTAGGATACGGCATCGATATACGAGAGCATGGAAGCGGCAATTTAGGCGGCACCAACTCCTTTCGTACATTGGGTGTAAAAGCCGGAATTATCGTTACGCTTGGAGACATTCTAAAAGGAACCCTAGCAGCTTCTTTACCGCTTTTATTTGATACGAATCAAAACATTCTCTTCATTGGTTTATTTGCTGTCATTGGTCATATTTTTCCTGTTTTCGCGAAATTTAAAGGCGGGAAAGCTGTTGCCACATCCGCCGGAGTGATTTTATGTTATGAACCTCTTTTATTTGCTTTCGTACTATTATGTTTTTTTATCTGCTTATACATAACGAAATATGTATCACTGTCATCAATGATTACCGGGGTATTAACCTTTATCTACACGCTATTTAAGCAAGACTACATGCTTATTATGATTATTGGTTTAATTGTAGCCTTTGTCATTTACAGACACCGCGCAAACATTACGCGAATTCTTAACAAAACAGAACCGAAAGTCACATTTTTGTCAGGTAAAAAGAAATAAGAGGATCTTCCTCTTATTTCTTTTTTTACAACCGTTTTGTAAGCGAATACATTTCTTGTTTATTAGTTATACTGATACTAAAATAAGGAGGTGAATGATGTGAAGAAAAAATGCCCTATTTGCAAACGAAATAAGAAAATGGATTCACAGCTAGAAGGAAGCCGCTACTGCGTTCACTGCTGGGAAACCATTGGAAAACAATATGATTTCAAATGAAAGAATGAAACGATTTAATATAGAAATGAAGCCTTCACCTCTATATTAAATCGTTTTATTTTATCTCATTCCTTCCTAGCTGGATTCGTATATATTGGTAATTTATCTACCTTTCTACTATAATAAATGTATCCGCAGTATTGGAAGGAGCATAATTAATGAAATTAACAGTAACAGAAGCAGCAGCTACGTGGTACAAAGACGAAATGATGCTAGAAGGAAACGAAACAATTCGCTTTTTTGTTCGCTACGGCGGATGCAGCAACGTTCAAAAAGGTTTTTCTTTAGGTGTAAACACAGATTCTCCTAAAAACGTTGGCGTTGAAACAAAAGTTGACGGTTTAACATTCTTCGTAGAAGATGAAGACCTTTGGTACTTTGATGGTCATGATTTGACCGTAAATTATAATGAAGAAACAAAAGAACCTGACTTTCATTACGAAGCGTAGGAAAAAAGCATCGATAAATCGATGCTTTTTTCCTACGCTTAACCCTGTTTTTTGGCATCTTCATAGGCTTTATGCCATTCCGGATAATTACGGCGAATTGAAATAGGCTTAAAGTTTTCTTTTTTCACACATACGTGTGACGATGTTCCTGTTAACGCAAGTTCTTCATTTGAATTAAAAATTTCGTAGCCGTACACAACGCGTAGCCCGTCATAGCTCTCAACCCAAGTATGTACTACAGCTGTCTCGCCATAATGAAGCGGCTTTTTATATGAAGCCTGTATATCAATAACTGGCGACAGCACACCGTCTCTTTCCATTTGTGCATAGCTAAAACCTAAATCACTAATAAACTGCGTTCGACCTATTTCCATCCATACTAAATAGTTAGCATGATACACAACGCCCATCTGATCAGTTTCTGCATAGCGCACTTCGATTTCTTTCGTTGATACTAACATGATTTTACCTCCTCTTGCCCTGTTCCTGTTTTATCTTACCATATAAGGAGAATATACTCCTACTAGTTTGGTTATTACTCAATATGTTGTAAGACTAAGCGCATCTTGAATGCGATATATCAGCATTTCCAGCCGCGTCATCTTATTTTCATACCTTTTATAAGGAAGTGTATATGTGTAGTCTTTATTTGTCCATAAGCGGTCAAAATAAGCGTTTAGTTCGGTCATAACCTTTTTGTTAGAAGGTCCTGATACCTTAATATCCGTTTCTAAGTTCAAGTCAGCCAAATTTCGTTTTGTAAAATTTGCTGCTCCTGCAATAATAGTTGCATTTTTTTTGTTTCGAATAAATAAAGTTTTAGAATGATACTGCTCTTTTCCTGTATGATACCAGCGAATTTTAATATTCCCTTTAGATTTTTTTACAAGTTCTGCTGCTACTGGACGGTTAGGCAGTCCGAACTTTTTTCTTCCAAACGCATTTTCATTAGGATCTAAAATTAATCGTACGTTTGCTCCTTGTTTAGAAGCTTTCAAAAGCGCCTTTATTACGTCTCGATCTCCAAGATAAAACATGCCAAGCCATACGTCGTCGCCTTTTTTAGCATGACGTAAATCATTTAATACGTGCTTATAGATTTTGCCTTCTGTTAACAGCTGAACATAGAGGTCTCCCTTTTCTTTTTCTTTCTTCTTATAGCGAGGTAACTTTCCTCCGCAAGAAAAATCTGACACCGCTTGTTCACTTTTTACCACATCTCCAATGATATTCCCTTTTACTTCAAAGGCCATGTTAGAATTATAAAAGCTTGCATCATGAGGATTGGCAGAGGAGATAATAACGCTTTGATCTGTTGCTACTATTTTTCTATGATTAGCTTTTACATTTAACAACTTAAAATAAGCACGGGCCGTCACGTTCGGCGCATTATTTCCAAAAGGATTGGTGATCCATCCGGTTCCTTTTTCACCAAACCACTGAACAAAAGTTCTCCACACTGAAGAATACAGTGGAATGGAGTCTCTGAGCTTAGATAAATTGGTTTGCACCACTTTGATTCCGTTTAGCCGCAGTGAATCTAACCACTTTGAATCATGTGAGCCGTAGGTTGTATTGATTTCATCTGTAATAAAGACGATTTCGATATTAGGATGTTTTCGTTTCTTTTCAATCAGCTTACTTGCAAGCGTATCACTAAGGTGAGGAAACGTTTCGCCTTGGTTATAGTAGCCGTTAAATAGAAACATATCCATAATAATAAAAGCTTTTGCGTCATCAATCGCATTCGTAACTGCTTGAAAAATATGTGGTTCAGAAACAGACGTCTGCTGGTCTTGATACGTCAGGTCTGATAAAAGAGATACATCGTCCACTTTGTGGGGCTTACTTTCGTATGAAACTCCTTTAGGCAAGGGCTTATGCGTGTGATAAGAGCCCACAATAATCAAGACAACAAGTAAACTGACCAAAATCCTTACTACTTTCTTTTTCACGTGCTTTTTCACCTACATAAACCTCTTCACTAGTTTGTATTATTATTGACCTTACTAAAAAAATATAGAAAAAAAGCAGCTAAAACCGTTTATTTTTAGCTGCTTATTGTCGTTGCTTTATTTATTAAATCGTACCTTCGTAACCATTTTGACGAGCTTCTGACTCATCTTTTATTTCGCTGCGCATTGCTTCGATACTTACTTCACGATTGTGATTTTTTTGCTGAATGCGCTGACGTTCTTCTTCATTGCTGCATGCAGCAGCTTCTTCTGCTTCTTCAATGTTTTTCATTGTATTTTGGACCATTGTTTGTAATTTTTCAACGTTATCACTGCGATCGTCTGGATTCGGTTTATTCCATGCCATTGTATCTTCCTCCTCAAAATAACTTTGTTACAATTGTAGTATGCCGGATTTGTTCATCTCTATAAGTGGAAAAAAATGATTTTAGTTTACATAATATAATTATAATTAAGTTAAAATGTATATATAAAACATACATAATATGGTAATATATACATACAAAGGGGGAATCGCTATGACCAAACGAATGATAACATTACTAAGCGTCATCTTTATTGCAGTACTTGCCGTATTTTTTATGTCGCAAACCTCATTGGCATCAAAATTGACAGCAAGTGCCTTTATTAAGCCTCATCATTACTCAAAACATGAAGAAAAAATGTTAGCCGTGACAAATTTAGACTACAAAAGCAATATCATTGCATATGATGTGAAAGCTCCTAGTGACGCAAAAGAAGCTTATGTAAAAGCTACTTATTACGAAAAGGGAAAAGCAAAAGAACCTTTATTTTCAGGAGGGTTGACCGTTTCAAAAGAATTTGACATGTTTGCTATTACATATAAAATCGATGAGGATGCTCATAAAGTTATGTTTAATGTAGGCAGCAACGATACAAACCTAGGAATAGAAGCGGAAAAGCCAAAAAAAATGAAAGGCTATTCTTTTACTGGATTAGAGAAAAAACAAACGGTAAAAATGAATAAAACATATCCAGTTGCTGCTTTATTTGGTGACAATGGCAGTGGCATACGAGTTGCTCCGCTTTCAACCGACGATGGAGAAGTTGTTAAAGAGCTTATTTCGAGCAATCCTTACGTTTATTTATTCACGGTAGAATTCAAATAATAAAAAGTCGCTGAATTCAGCGACTTTTTATTCATTCACCTTTGGTTTGAATAACTTGAGGATGCTTGCCGGATTTATCTTGCATTTGTTTTCCGTTATTTCCACCAGCTTCTCTCGGTTGAGTGCCGATGTGATTCGGAACAAAAGGTTTGCTTTGTTTTTTAGGATTTCCCATGCTTATCCCCTCCTCACCGTTACTCTAACCAACTTACTTTAAAGTTATTCAGCTCTTTCAAGCATACGATCTTCTAACCGCTTTTCAATTTCCATTTCAATGCGTTCAATTTCTGACTGATCTTTTAACAGCTGCGTTTTATTTTCTTGCACTAACTCTTCAAATGAACGTTTGCGTAATTTTCTCATGATCACAACACCTACTTTATGTAATTTTTATGAAAAATCTGAAAAATCTAAAGAAACTGATATCATACAACTATCTATATTGTAACCAATTTGTCAGATAAGTAAACATACTTTTTGAAAAGTTGTAAGAAAGTTTGACATGTTTACTGACCTATCTATATATACGATGATAAAGTAAATAAGTTTCATGTTTAATAAAACAAGCAGCGAAGTTAATTCGCTGCTTGTCGAGCAAAGTTTTCCATTTGTTTAAGCGTCATTGGACCATTCACTCGTTGAACAATTTTCCCTTCTTCATCTATAAAGTAAGATGTCGGAATGGTGGAGACCCGATATTTTTTACTTCCTACACTATCTTGGTCGTCCAATAATACACGAAACGTAAACTGTTTTTCTTTAAGAAACTTAGATACTGCCTGTTTACTGCCTTCCGACGAAGTTAAATTAACCGCAAGCAGCTGTACATCGTTTCCATATTTCTCATAAAACGCTTGCATATCAGGCATTTCTTTTTGACACGGCGGACACCATGTTGCCCAAAAGTTTAAAATGACTTTTTTTCCTTTAAAGTCCGATAATTGAACGGGTTTCCCGCTCGTATCTGACAGTGTAAACGGAGGCGCTGTATCTTTTGGTTCCAACCCATAAGCTTGACCCGAAGCCTGACGAGCACTATCGCCTTTTTTGATATTTAAATCCTTGTATTCGCTTAAGTTAGGGTTATCGGATGCTTCATTTGGAGAAAGCCCTTGCCAAAGTGCGTAGCTAAGAAAGCCTACTAGAAGCAAGACCGCAATTATTTTTTTAACCATATGATCGGCTCCTTTATTTCTTCTAAAAAGTGATAATCTATGTACTAATAGATATGTGCAATATCTACTAAAATAATCCTTTTATAGGGCATTTTCTTTTATAATATAGCATATTTCCCCCTCACTTTTTGTCGAAAACGGTGCGTTTGCATAAAAAAAGAGCGGCTCATGAGAACCGCTCTTTTTCTTTATAACTTACGCATGTGTTTTAGACTGTAATTTATCACGAAGCACCATTTGAAGGATACCACCGTGGCGATAGTAATCAATTTCAACTTCACTATCGAAACGAACCAGCACTTCAAATTCTTTTTTGTTTCCAGCTTCATCAGTTGCTGTTACTTTTATAAAATCACGTGGTTTTACTGTTTCATCAACTGCTACTGCAATTGTTTCTTTTCCAGTTAAACCTAATGTATCCGCGCTTTCACCATCTTTAAATTGAAGAGGTAAAACACCCATTAATACTAGGTTTGAACGGTGAATACGCTCGAAGCTTTCAGCGATTACTGTTTTAATACCTAAAAGATTTGTGCCTTTTGCTGCCCAGTCACGAGAACTTCCCATGCCGTAATCTTTGCCTGCAAGTACAACAAGACCTGTATCTTGCTCTTTGTATTTCATACAAGCATCATAAATGCTCATTACGTCATTTGTTGGCCAGTACGTTGTCCAGCCGCCTTCTGTACCAGGAGCTACTTGGTTTTTAATGCGGATGTTTGCAAACGTACCGCGCATCATCACTTCATGGTTACCACGACGAGAACCGTATGAGTTAAAGTCTTTTGGCTCTACACCGTTTTCTTGAAGGTAAAGACCTGCAGGTGATGTTTTTGCAATTGAACCCGCTGGTGAAATGTGATCCGTTGTCACTGAGTCACCAAATTTCGCTACTACGCGAAGATCATTTAACGGCTCTACTTCACCTGGTTCTTCTGATAAGCCTTCAAAGAAAGGTGGGTTTTGAATGTACGTTGAATCATTCTCCCACGTATAAAGCGCATCTTCGCTTGTTTTAATTTCATTCCAGCGCTCGTTATCATCGAATACACGCTCATACTCGTTACGGAATAATTCAGGCGTTACGGTACGGCTAACAACTTCTTTAATTTCATCTTGAGAAGGCCAGATGTCGCTAAAGAATACTTCATTGCCGTCTGTATCAATGCCGATTGGATCTTTTTGTAAATCTACATCTACTGTTCCAGCCAGTGCATATGCTACAACAAGCGGCGGAGAAGCAAGGTAGTTACCTTTTACTAATGGATGAATACGTCCTTCAAAGTTACGGTTTCCTGAAAGAACAGACGTTACAAGCAAGTCGCTGTCTGCAATCGCTGCTTCAATTTCTGCTTCTAATGGACCAGAGTTACCGATACAAGTCGTACAGCCATAACCTACGATGTTAAAGCCGATTTTATCTAAGTATGGAAGCAGCCCTGAATTTTGCAGGTAAGCCGTTACTACTTTTGAACCTGGTGCTAAAGAAGTTTTCACGTAAGCTGGAACATCCAATCCTTTTTCTACCGCTTTTTTCGCAACTAAACCAGCTGCTACTAATACGTAAGGATTTGATGTGTTCGTACAGCTTGTGATAGCCGCAATGGCAATGGCACCTGTTTTCATTGTTGTTTCTGAACCGTCTGCAAGCTTAAACGTAATTTTTTTATCCACGTCTTTAGCATCAAGTCCGAAGCTTTGATTGCTAACAGGAGCTGATAAAGCCTTCTTGAATTCTGTTTGCATTTGAGAAAGCGGAATTAAATCTTGCGGACGCTTTGGACCTGAAAGATTTGCTTCAATCTCAGCAAGGTTAATCTCAACAACGTCAGTGAAAATTGGATCTTCATTTTCTGGTGTAAAGAACAAACCATTTGCTTTTGTATATTGTTCGACAACCTGAATGTCTTTTTCATCTCTTCCTGTTAAACGCATGTATGCTAATGCTTCTGCGTCAACTGGGAAGAATCCACATGTTGCACCGTATTCAGGAGCCATATTAGCGATTGTTGCACGGTCAGCTAATGGAAGTTCTGCTACGCCAGGACCAAAGAATTCCACGAATTTTCCGACTACTCCTTTTTGACGAAGCACTTGCGTAACTTTTAACGCTAAGTCTGTAGCTGTAGTGCCATTTGGTAATTCACCAACAAGTTTAACACCGATTACTTCAGGAACTGGGAAATAAGAAGGTTGACCAAGCATACCTGCTTCCGCTTCAATACCGCCAACACCCCATCCTAAAACACCGATACCATTAATCATCGTTGTATGAGAGTCAGTACCTACTAGAGAATCAGGGAAAGCTACGAATTCACCATCTTCTTCAACAGCATGAACAACGTTTGCTAAATATTCTAAATTTACTTGGTGCACGATACCAGTAGCTGGTGGAACTGCACGATAGTTATTAAATGATTTTTGAGCCCAGCTTAAGAAATTATAGCGCTCTGTATTACGTTGAAACTCAAGGTCCATATTAATTCGTAATGAGTCAGCTGTACCTGCTTTATCAACTTGTACGGAGTGGTCGACAACGAGGTCTACTGGAATTTCTGGATTGATTTTGTCAGGATCTCCTCCTAAATCAGCCATTGCTTTACGAAGTGACGCTAAGTCTACAACCGCTGGAACTCCAGTGAAATCTTGAAGAATAACACGAGATGGTTTGAAAGGAACATCGATATCTTTAATATCTTTTGTTCCCCATTTTGCAAGGTTTTCGACGTGTTCTTTTGTAATAACACGGCCATCTACCTGACGAAGAACAGATTCTAATAATACTTTAATTGAATACGGCAGCTTAGATACGTTACCTAAACCTGCTTCCTCTAAAGCTTGTAAGCGGTAATAATTATATGTGCTGCCATTAAGATCGAATGACGAACGAGCGTTAAAAACGTCTTTTTTAGTCATTGCTTTTACCCCCTTAAGATTCTATGTATAAAGGATTTACTTACCCCATCCTCTATTCCCTTCACCATCTATCTTAATATAATATTATACATAAGTAAATAAAAAGAATGTTATTAATTAACATAAGTTTCACTTATAACGTTTTTCCATCTTCCTTTTATTTTTCTAATAATTCATATTTCATTGATTTTTACGCATGCTAGAAACGGAGGTGATTCAACATGGCTAAACGCAAGTCAAACCACGTCATTCCTGGAGCTAATGCGGCTAGCGCTCAAGGAAAAGGAGCGGGTTATAATGAAGAGTTTTCAAATGAACCATTAACGGAACAACAGAAACAAAATAATAAAAAACGCAAAAAAAATCAATAAAACAATCTCTTATTGGATATACTAATCACTAGTTAGAAAAGCAAAATCGTTTAACTCCATGAAATCTAACAAGAAGGCGTCATTATATATGACGCTTTTTTCCTGTTCCCATTTCCTGTTTTTGTTAAACCTATTTTTAGAAAGGAGAATTTTTCATCGGATAAATTCCCTGTCACTATCCTACCCTAATAAATGAAAGGGAGGCTTTAACTATGAACAAAAACAGCAGCAAAGACATCAGAAGAAACGCGCCAAAAAGCAATTCTGGACAGCCAGAACCGCTAAGCGGATCTCATAAAGTAAAAAACCGTAAGCATTCTCGCCAAAAACACAATAGCGGACATGATATGTAAAACAGCGGCAAGCTCTCTACAGAGCTTGCTTTTTTATGCGTAGAAAAGACAGCTAGTACTTCAAGCTTATTCTTTGCGCAGGAGTTCACTAAGTACATAAACGCGCATATGATAGTAAAGTGAAACAGTTTAAATAATGGAGGAACGCAGAAATGAAAAACAAGCGTCTGCCAGCAGACCAAATGTTTGTAAAAGGCTTTCAAGAGTTGTTAGAAGTCATGCTTTCAAATCCCTTTATGAGTTATTTAGATTATGATTCCGTTCGTATAGATTTATTTGAAACAGAACAATCATTTATTGTCGAAGCTGAATTATTAGGGTATCACCCTAAGGATATTATCGTTCAGATACAAGCTGACCACTTACAGCTGACAGCCAAAAAATACTGCATTAGAGAATTTCATGATGAAAAGCAAGGAACGCTTGCAAGAGAACAAATGGAAGAAAGCATTGAACGTACAATCGACTTTCCATTTCCATTGATGAATAAAAAAATTACCGCTACATTTAGTAACGAAATTCTTGAAATTACGATTTCTAAACATGAGACAAATGAATCTAATCAGCAAATAGTCCCTATTGAGTTCCAATAAGGCTGCAGAGACAACATCTGCAGCTTTATTGGAACTATTTAATTGTTTATTTAGCACATAGTTTTTTAAGAGTATTCTTCTTTTCAAAACAATGGGATATCTAATTTATTTTACGGCACACTACTAAAAAAGAGTAAAAGGAGAACGTTTATGCTTCATACTGCTTGGAAAGGTAAAATCAGCTTTGGATTAATTGACATCCCTATTAAACTGCACGGAGCAATTGAAGAAAAAGATGTAAAGCTGCGCACGCTACACTCCGTTTGCCATACACCTATTCATCAAGAAAAACATTGCCAAACGTGTGGACGAGAAGTAGAATCCGATGAACTGGTTAAAGGATACGAAACCGCGACCGGTCAGTTTGTTGTACTTTCGCAACAGGAAATTGACAGTGTCAAAGAGCCCTTTGCAGCAAACAAAGCCGTTGAATTGTTACACTTTGTTTCGTTAGATGACATTGATCCCCTGTTTTTTGATAAGCCCTACTATATTTCTCCTGGGGAAACAAGCCTAAAAGCTTATTATACTTTATTAAATGCACTTGAAATAACGAATAAAGTCGGTATTGCGAATGTATTTTTATATTCCAAACAGCAAATGGCAATTATTCGTTCCGTGGGCGGATCTCTTGTTCTTCACACGATGCATTTTGAAGAAGAGCTTCGTTCAGTAACAGATGTGCCTAACTTATCCAGTACTTCTTCCATTAATGAAAGTGATACACAAGTGACGGTGGAATTAATTGATAAGCTATCTACTTCTTTTAATCCATCTATTTACAAAAACAACTACCGAGATACCTTACAAAACGTCATTCAACAAAAAATAAATCAAGGCGAAGTTACAAAAGGCAGCGGAAGTGAAGAACGAGATATTCGACATTTAATGGAAATGTTAAAAGTGAGCATAGATCCTTCTACTTTACACCCGACCAAATCAACAGCAGAGAAAAAAACTTCATCCTTAAAAAAGAAAGCATAAAAAAGCTAACGAAGAAATTCGTTAGCTTTCATTTGCAACAGAAGTCTTAGGAACAATAGTTCCATATGACGCCGGTATTTTTAAATATTGCGTTACTTGATTATTTTCTACAAAGACAATAAAGTTATCTTTTTTATCTTTTCCAATACCTTTTGCTTTTGCTTCAGACCACGTGAAGCCCAGCTTTTCATTTACCTCACTGCGAGTCGTTTCCGGTCCAAAAACATATACTTTATCCCATCTAAAATCACATAATTCATTAAAATCAAGGATGGAAGCTTCTTCTTTACTTTGATTTGTTTTTTTAATTTCATTAATTACGGTTTGCTGAAGTTGCGCTTGGTTGCGTTCGCTGTATACCCTGTCAATAAAAAAAGTTGCCAATAGCGCTACTAACGTGAATAGTAGAATCTTTTTCACTTCGTTGTCCTCCTGATACGTTCTCTGCACATGATACGACTTCTTTTCGATACGGTTTTATTCTCTACTATTCTAGAAAATTCAACAGGAAAATACAACTAAAATCTCGAAATGTCATCAAAACATAAAAAACTTAACACTATGTCAATGCATAAAAAAAGACTTGTTCACCTTTTACTATTCACCTACTCAGCGCTGAAAAAATGTGGTTCTACCGTACAAATAGTTTCAATAAACTCTTCTACCAACCCTTCTTCTCCAGGCAAAAAAGGCAGCGCACCAACTCCAACACGTTCAATACTTTTATAAAAATGATGCTGCTTATAGCCCTCTGCTTTCCCTGGAAACAGCACAATCGCTGTTTGTACCGGTTTTATTCCATTTTCCTCCACAATAGCGTCTCGGTAACGATGCATGGTATTAATATCTTCTTCTCTAGGAGAGGGCGTATCGTGATTTGGTTTAATACGATACTTAGCGTCAAAAAGATATACACTTTTTTTCTCCCCTTGCTTTACTTCAAGCAGCAAGTCCGGCTTTTGAATAACGGTATGAGTATGATGGTATGCTTTCTGATACCATAGCGTGACTTCTGCTTTCCCGACTTGAAAACGATGATAAGAAGGCTGCATTCTGACGTTCAACCCTTGTTCTGTCGTTGTCATGATGTTTTGTTCTATCCGCTTGCCATAAGTTTGCAACCTTTTTAACAGACTAACATACGTCCAGTATTCGTAGAGAGTTGCGATATCTTTTAATGAAAGGTGGTAAAATTCTCCGTTAAGAGCCAATCCTCGCGTTAAGAACATAAAGTATCTGCTTGCTTCCCGGTAGCGGGGTGCCGCACGCAGTGTAGAAGGAAGAGTTGAAGCTTGTAGGGTCTTCACCCGTTGCCAAAACACATTATTTAACAGTCTTTTTAATTCGGTATGATTAGTTTCTAGAGCCGACACCGCTTCTTTTTTTACATATCTATCTTCTATCAATTTGTCAATTAGTACGGTTAGCTTATGGTACAGCTGCGTCATCATCCACTTCACACTTTGATTTTCCAGATTATCATAGGTAGACACATGCCTGGTGCCAATCGCTTTTGTGGGTACCACTTTTATATTTCGATTAATTTTAATCCCCCTGCTTGAAGATGCAAGATAGGTAGGGTGTGTTCGGACAAAAGATATAGCACGGCTATCTTGTTTTTTTATTTGATCTCCTCTCATGAGCTCATGTTCAACTTTTACCGATTGAAACGGCTGATTTTCAATCTGACGCACAGAATGAAGAAAGGGTTTCATATAGTGAGAGAGAACATGATAAAATTCCGTCCATGTTGCTCGCTTAGACCAAACAGATTTTGCTTCAATATACGTTTTACGAAGCATATCGTATGCCAAATCATGAATGTATCCGTTCACTTCATCAACCATGTGTACATAATCTGTCTTGTAGCTCATCTTTGAGGGGAAAATTTCAAGAGTAAAGGACAGCTCTTTTTCTCTTTCACTGTAAACATGAAACGTAGAATACCCTACTTCATTTTGAAAGCTTATATTTCCCGTCAAAATGTAGGGAAATCCTACGCTTTGAAAACTTTGTTCAACTGCTTTTGAATCGTGGTTAACAAACAGGCTTGTTTCATTTTTAGAAACAACTGTAATTTGATAGGTTTCATTTTCAAAAAATAAAGGCTCAAGCGGCGGTTTTGAAGTCATCATTCCTTTTGTTTGATTTAATACTTTTACATGTGTAATTCCTTTTCCCGTACAAGAAAAAAACATCACTTCTTCTGCAGATTTTATTTTTTTCTTATTTTTCCCTTTTATAACCACCGTACACGTGTCAGTTTCAATTTCAACGTACGGTATTAATCCAAAATGACGTGTATCCGTATACTTCAAAACGTCTCATCATCTCCATTATTTTGCGTGCGCTTTTAGGAAATCTCATTCCATCTGCATTTACGACAGCTGTCTCAAATTCATCATCTAACAGCGTATTTGTACAGTAATAATAAAGGTTTTTTAATAAATCAAATGTGTACCCATCGCTTCCTGAAATACGAGGCAAAACTTTTTGCAAAATCTGAAAATCAAACGCCTGATCAAATGTAAACATTCCGCTTTTCACCGCGTAAATTAAATAAAAGCATATTTCGTCGCGTACGCGGTAACCTATTTGTAAATCGACTTCTATAAGCATCTCGTTGACGGTTAGCAATTCATTTGTTACTTCGTGAATGAGCTCAGCATGTTCATCATACGCATCTTTTAAGTGAACATATTGACTTTGAATTTGTACATTTTGAATGCTGTTCCGGGATGGATCTCTATCATTTAAAAAGTCAAAAGAATCTAGTTGAATCTTATTTAACTCAATGGTATTGGTACGATCTAATAACTTTTGGCTAAACCCATGAGTTGTTTCATCCATATTAATGGTACCGATAATGAGAAGGTTGGATGGCAAATAAATATCTCGGAACATCTTATGTCCAGGAAATAACGGAGCGGTTTTAATTTTCTCTTTTGACCAGCTCCTGCTTTCCATCACGCTTAAGATATCGCTAAAGTAATGTTCAACTCGAGCTAAGTTCATTTCATCCAATATGGCAACATATGTGTAAGCTGGATGCTGAATGGCTTGCTGCATAATCGACAGAAACGATCCTCTGCGAAAATCTCCTCTTAAATCAATATATCCTAATAAATCTGAACTATCGTGCCAATCGGGTCGAACTGGAATGAGCACTTGCCTTCCGTTTTCAATCGTGGCACCAATACTATCTGCTAAGAGCTGGGCAAGCTTTGTTTTTCCTGTCCCACTCATTCCTGATAAAACAATAAAAGGCTTGGTCTTTAAAGCAAAGTAGGCGTTAGCTATATCTTGTCGTTCATATGTAAATCCAGATTTCTTAATATATTCATGAATATGGACAATGGCGTCTTTGTCTCCAACCATCTCTTTGCTCATTCCATATGTTTTTATATACTGTTCATGCATACTCAGCAGTAAATGCAAGTCGTCTTGAAGCTGATCATTGCTAGGTAAGTCTGCTATATTGTAAGGAAGGTAAAGAGCTACTCTATCCTCAAAGCTTTTCGCTTCCATGCTTGTACCAATGACAATATGATTATCTTTAAATACGCGGGCATGTTCAGGAGTAAAAAATCGAATGTCTTTCAGATCAGTTCCTTCTTCTGAATCTCCCTTCATCATGACTAAGTAAATGCGCTGACCGTCTTCACTGAATAAATACGCGACCACCACATCACTCTCTATATTCTTATTGGCAAGGATCACGTAAGGAAATGTTTCACCGTGGTGTCCCGATATGCGCATTTCTTCTCGATTTATATGCTCCAATCGATAAAGAGAAATCGGAAGCCTGCGTGTAAGCATATTTTCGATTTCGTGTTTTACAAGTACGTCTCCACCAACTTGTTTATAATGTTCCGCTACATACAGCAGCCGTTCGCGCAAACTCATCGAATTCTCTCCTTTCTGCCTTCACTGCAGTTTGTAAAAATAAAAAGCATCGTCAGTTGACCACGCAAAAGTTTCATTTGTTTTATTATAGACGCTTTCTTCGCATAGTAAGCTATTTTATAACGTTAGAAAACACTAGATTATTCTTTTCTCTACATATATGTTTATGTTCATTTTAATGAAACATGACGCAAAAGAAAAGCGTTAGGGGCTTAATGAATGAAGAGGCAATGATACGAACAGAAAAATAGGCAGCTTCTGTGCCCAGTGATAAAACACCATTATGCTATATGATTTTTAACGTCTGCTGCTTTTGGCTGAGTAAAGAAAAAAATAAAAATAATAAGTGGCAGCGCGATAAGAAAAACACTCGTCTCTGAAGGTCTTACTGTAGGTATATCCGTTAATGACATCTTAATCAGTCCTTTGTAAATTTTTCAACTAAGTCAGGATTTACATAAAAATGTTTTGATACCGTACGATGAAAAAACTGAGAGGATTGATTCAGTTCACTTAATGCAGGTTCTGTTTTAGGAACGCCAAAAATAGGCCCACTTACGTTAATGGTAAACCTTCCAGAAGAAATAAAGGCGCCCGACACATTAATCTGGTTATTAAGCAGCAAAGCCGCAAGAAACACATCAATCATATCAATAATAATATTAATTCCCGCATTTCCGTCTTTTCCTTCTATGCGACTGGTTCCTGTAATAGGTCCGCCTACTGAAATACGAAAAGCGCCGGGTGTCACAAATACTCCTATAATTGTTATTTGGCCAGTTAATAATAATATGGCTGTTACTACATCCAGATCTCGTTGAATGGCAAAGATAAGTTCCCTTTCTTTGTCAAAGCCGCTTTTCCATTCCACATTCTCCACACCCTTAGCACATACTATTCTAAACACGTGTAAGTGTTATTCTAATTCTGCTTTTTCTTTTCTCACTCGCGCTCCGAAAAGTGTAAAACAGATTTTACTGCGTCTTCAATTTCTTTATATCCTGTACATCTGCATATATTGGAAGCTAACCACTCCTTTATAATATCGTCACTGCCTGAAGGATGGCGTTTGGAAAGCAAATGAGCATTCATAATAAAACCCGATGTACAATAACCGCACTGAAAAGCAAAGTGTTCAATAAAAGCTTTTTGCATAGGTGAACTCTTCAGTCCTTCTATAGTCACTATTTCTTTCTCTTCTGCTTCTGCCGCTAACATGAGGCAAGATTTCATTGGCCGCTGATTTATCCCTACTGTACAAGCCCCGCAGTCTCCATTTAAACAGCCTGGTTTCGCTCCGGTAAGGCCCAACTTTTCTCTTAATACGTAAAGCAGCGTATCTGCTGTTCGGATATCAATCATTTTTTCTTCCCCATTAACCTTTAGCTTAATTGTTATTCTATACCGTTCATCTCTTAGCACATTACGTTCCTCCCAGCTCTTTGAAAATATCAAACAATAAATTTTTAATCACAAATTTGCGATATTGATCCGATCCTTCTCCGTCATTTAAAATTGGAGCAGGTATATACTCAAGAGCAGTTTGAATTCGAGCTTCTAATGGAGTGTCTTTACGGTTTAGCACTTCTTCTATTTCAGCCGAGCGAAAAGGAAACGAACATACTCCGCTGAAAGCTACCCGAATGTTTTCTTCTGTTTTTAAAGCTGCTATTGTCACTAGCGGATATCCTGTATCCCACTGCTGTCGCTCTTTTATACTTATATATGGCAGGTCAGCATACTTGGTTTCAACAAACATCTGAACAAGCACCTCTCCTTTTTCCAGCTGCAAACGCCGGTGAAAAAGATCGTGAATCGAATGGAGCTTTATTCCACCAGGACCTGCCACTGCGAGTTGACTATCCGCTAAAAGCAGCGGCAATACGGCCTCTCGATAAAAGATATGCCCACAAATATTCCCTCCTAGCGTTATTTTATTTCGAGCCGTGTGATCAGCCACTTCGCTTGCAGACTTACTTAATAAAGGAAACAAATTTTTCTCTTCCAGTTCAATTAACGTTACCCCTGCACCAAAAATCATCCAGTGTTCATTAGCTTCCGCTTTTTGAAATTCCGGTATCTTTTTTATATCAATGACAGCATGAGTAACAAATAAATTCAGTCTGCCCAATGTCAGAATTTCGGTACCTCCAGCATAATAACGCGGCTGCTTGCCTTGATTCTCTAACTCTTGAAACAAGGCAATCGCTTCAGAAACGGTTGCAGGTTTATAATATTCAAAGTCAAATGAAATCATCTGTATGCCCTTCTTTCATTCTCCAAATTAATTCTGGAATAAGAGGAAGTTGATTTAATTCTGTTTCTGCTGCCGCGGTTAAACTGTTTCCTAAAGAAGCCGGCATACCAAGCAGCCCGTGTTCTCCAACTCCTCTAGCGCCGTACGCAGCATCCAATTGAGGCGTATGAACAAAATCTACTACGTACTCCGGATGCTCCCCGTAGCGAAGAGGACGATATTTCCGAAGCTGAGGGTTTAAAATACGGCCATTTGAATCAAACCAAAATGTTTCTCTGCCTGCAAACGATAGTCCCATACTCATCGCACCCATGACTTGCCCTCTTGCCATTTTCTCGTTTAATACGGTTCCTATGTCAATAACAGAGACAGCTTTTATAATACGATATCGATACGTTCTAGGGTTATATTCCACTTCGACTCCTTCAGCTGCTACCGTCCATTCAGGACCGGGACGCCCAGCTCCCGTTTCTTTATCCAAGTAGGTCATCCCTCTTAAAATATAATTGCCCCTCCCTATGATTTGCCCTCCAATTGCATTTCCGTTCGGGTATTTATAGCCATACACAATTTCTTTAAAGTCCAAGGAGGTTTCAGGCTCATCCCGTAAAAACACTTTTTCATTTTTTATTTCGATATCTTCCTCAGAAGCTCGAAATATACAAGAAGCTATCTTTTTTAATTGGTTAATCACATCTTCAGCCGCTTCTAAAACCGCTCTTCCTGCCATAAAAGTGCCTCTGCTAGCCACCGTTTTCCAATGTTCAGGAGTCGTTTGAGTATCTACTTCCATTCGCACATGAATACGTTCCACTCGCATCTGCAATTTTTCAGCCAGTATTTGCGCGAGCACTGTTTTTGTCCCCGTGCCTAATTCAATAACGCCAGACATCAAATTTACGCTTCCATCAGGATTGAATGTGAGAATAACACCTGAACCTGCGTTTGTTTCAATAGTGGAGGTTTTCCAGACGCAGCTAATCCCTTTGGCAGTAACAAGGCCGTTTTCATGAACCGTTCTCTGTCCTTCCTCCCATTTCATTAGCTGCTTCAAGCGACGAATACATTCCGGTAAGTTACCAACGCTGCTAGAAGTTAAACGTACTTGCGTAGGCGTGGTATCACCCGGCAGAATAGCGTTTTTTTCTCTAAACTCCAAAGGATCTATACCTGCTTTTTTAGCAAGGATGTCCATCGTGCGCTCGAACGCAAATAATAGTTCCGAATGGCTAAATCCTCGAAAAGGGGAAGCGTAAGGGTGATTTGTATATACACATAATGAATCACAAAAAATATGTTCAAGACGATAAGGTCCCGTACAGTCAGCTGCTGCTGCTTTACTCAAGTCCGTTCCTTTATCTGCGTAAGCACCGCTGTCGAACAAATAAAGAATGTCAGCAGCCTGCAAGAGTCCCTCTTTAGAACAACCTAGCTTAATTTTAGCATCTAGACCTACGTGAGCAGGCGAAGTAAGCATATCTTCTTCTCTTGTGTTCAATATTTTAACCAGCCTTCCACCCACAGCTTTTGAAGCTAGATAAGCAAGCAGCTCCAGCTGGACAGCTGCTTTCCCTCCGTACCCTCCTCCTACTAGCGGTGTTTCAACGATCACTTTTCCCGCTTCAATTTCAAAGTACTCACTGATTAATTTTTTCACCATAAAAGGAGCTTGAGAAGAAGTGATAATTTTAACTAATCCATTTGGAAGGATTTCAGCAGCGGCGCTTCTTGTTTCCATTGCCGCGTGATCTGAAGGAGACAGAGAAAATGTTTCTTCAACTATTAACTCACTTTTTTGCCAACCTTCTTCTATATTGCCTTTTCGTATTTTAACTCTGTTTGCTACGTTGGTGCCGGGCTCTGGATACACCGTTTCATCATGCTTGTAGACGTGCATATTTTCATGCACCAAAGGAGACTCAGACTTAATTGCTTCGCTAGGAGAATGGACCACAGGTAACGGCTCATATTGAATATGAACAGAACTCGCCGCACGCTCAGCGAGTGCAGGGGTTTCTGCTACTACCAGGACTACGGCTTCTCCGTGATACCGCACTTTTTCAAATGCAAGCGGTCGCCGGTCACGAACTCCTTCCCCGGTTAACGGCAAATGCTCACCCGTCACAACCGCGTGAACACCGGGAGTAGCAATCGCCGCTTGGACGTCTATTGCTTGAATCCTTGCATGAGCGTAAGGGCTGACTACTATTTTGGCATGCAGGGAGCCTTTAAACATGTAATCATTTGTGTATCGAGCCGTACCCGTTACTTTTTCCAATGCATCTTTTCGAATAACGCTTTTTCCAATGATCTTCACTCTTTTCACCTCCATCAATCAAAACAGTCAACGTTTCTCTTTGTATATCTTTTTAATGTGTTCATACGCTTGTTTTGTATCAACATCCATAAAAAGGGAAGCGTCGGTCCATTCGTAAAATATTCCATTTTCAGGTCCGCTTTGTCTTATGATTTTTCTTGCCCCTTGATCTCCTTGCAGCTTATCCAAGCTTGAAAACATTTGTTTTGAAAATAAAACCGGTGCTCTGGCAATTCCTTGATAAAAAGATGAAATATACGGAACGGAAGAGTGATTCTCAAACAAAGAAACAAATGTATCTATCAGTACGATACTTATAAGAGGCTGATCTGCCAACAGCACAATAATAGCATCAGCGTTTAATTCTTTTGCTTTTTTTAATCCGCATTTTAAAGACGCAGACTGACCTTTTAAAGCGCTACTACAAGAAGTATGACTCCACTTCTGCTGATATGCTTCTGAAAAAAGAATAGGGTCAATCCACTCAAGATGATCTCCTTTCTTAGTTACTACTATCGTATGATTTACTTTTGAAGAAACCGCTTTTCGTAAAGCTTTACTCCCCAAACATCCATTCCCTAAAGGCAGCAGCAGTTTATTTCTGCCCATCCTTTTACTAGCTCCCGCGGCAAGATAAACAGCAACAATATTTAACCCGGACATTTTCACCCCTTTTTTTCATCATACATTCGGAGGTTTTGAATTAATTCAGCAAGAATACTAACGGCAATTTCCTGCGGTCCTACCGCTCCTATAGAAAGTCCTACCGGCGAATGAATGCGTGAAGAAATATCAGTATTCAATAATCGAAGTGTTCGCTTTTTAGATCCTAAAACTCCTATATACTTCACAGGGTTTGATTTTAATAGCGAGAGAATTTCTTGATCGCGATAAAAGTTATGCGTCATGATCACAACAAAATCATCGCTTTGTATGGACAACTGTTTGTCTACTTCCTCTGGAAATCCAATATGTATTTCCTCTGCTAGCGGAAAATGTTCCTTATTACATAAAGCCGGTCTCCAGTCGCATAAGGTAACAGAAAACCCCGTATTGGCAGCAAGTGATACTAAATATTTTGCATCGGCACCTGCTCCCCAGATAACTAGACGAGGCTTTGGTTTATATAGATGAGCATATGTGAGCAGGGAGCAATTTGAAAGTTGAATACCGCTCTTTCTCCCATTCCAATCATCTGTTGCAAAAGATGATTCGTCGCGATTTGCACCAAATGTTTCGCCCGTCTTTTCTACATAAAAAGAGGTTGTTTGAATAAAGTTTTTTTCTAATTTTTTAATATGCAAAACAGGATTTCGGTTATCTAAATGACGTTTTACCCGCAAAAGATTTTGCTTCATCCTCGCAGTTACAGGTTCTAGGAGAATATAGAGGATTCCATTGCAGCCTGCTCCTTGTCCCCATCCTGCATCACCTTCTTCTTTTAAATTATACGTAACGGTTAATACGTGCTCAGTGTGGAACAACTCTTTTACGCGCTCAGAAATATCTGCTTCTACACAACCAGCGCTCAACATCCCGATGTTCTCCCCGTTTTCTTGAAACAGCATGGACGTTCCTTCTTTTAAATATGAGGATCCTTCTACATGAACAATCGTTGCCAACACACTTTTTACTGTTGATGTGTTTACAGCATGTAAAATATCGTGCATTTTTATTATTTCCTCCTTTTCCTGTCGAGGTTTTAAAATCTTTTCACGTTTTACACAGAACTACAATACGCTACAGTAGACCACTTCTACTCTCTGAATGAATCCATGTATTATTCATATTTTCAAAGAAGCTACAATAAGCTTTTAAAGACTTAGAAGACCTGTCGTTTGAAAGGAGAATAATATGCTATTCGACTCAACAAAAATCAACCTAGGAAAATTGAACGTTCGCAGTGCTGATCAAGCAAGCAGTATTTCTATTGGAAATACGTCAAAAGTTACAAGATATGTCACAGCAAAGAAAAATCAGGCCTTCGGACAGCAGCACGCTGATCAATGTTTTACAGCAGGATCTGCTCAAAAAACTGTAGATAATGATTATGTAGATGCATTTGCAACAAAAAATGATAAATAAGGAGGAAACCATATGATTTTTTCGCCCATGGTCATTAACTTACAAGCCTTCAAAGTGAACGTTTTGGATAATTCATCCGTTTTAAGCATAGGACCTAATCAGCAGCTTGATGTGTTCGTATCTTATAAACGTAATCAAGGTCTGGGAGAATCAAACGGAGATTTTTCTCCGAACGTAACTCCGTTCTCATGGATTATAGACTCAGATGTAAATGATTCAAACTCAGTTAAAAATAGCGTAATTTAATTTTTTTCGTCTCCTCTACCTCTACTGCGCACAACTAGCAGCATATCTTCATCTATTCGTCTATTAGCATTTAATCGGAAGCCTAATAAATATAACCTGCATCTGAACTGGCTATATTTATTAGGCTTTTTCTATGAAATGGGCACTTTTTGAAAAGATGATGGGCTGTCAATTTGATCTCGATCATCGACACAGCTTCTTGTTCCTATAAAGCCGCTATCATCACCAAAATTTTGCCCAAATCCCTGTGTTTTTTTATCTGAATTATTCCAGTCTGCTAGTAAATTCTGTCCGATATTTACTGCAGACGCATTTTCAAAGGAATTTATCTTTAGCATTAAAATATTAATATTTATAGATGCACCTGCCATTTAAACCACCCCCTTTTCAAACTATATTCAAATTCCATCTTTTTATGATGTGTGGTAAGGAGGAAACCATATGGACTTTGATAAACTTATGCAGTGGATGGAATTTGCTAAAAAATATCAAACAAATGACTTTTGGAACGGTGTTTTTGATCAAACTGCTTTTAACGAATTTATGAAAGAAAATATGGATATGAATGCTCCTGATTCATATCAGGCGCCTCAGGCTTCTAAAAGTAATTTTCCACCTGTTGACATTTACGTTACCTCACATGAAATCATTATTATCGCTGACTTGCCCGGCTATCTAAAAGAAAATTTGCACGTTTCTGTTTCAGGCAGCCGGCTTCTATTAAAAGGTTCACCGCACCCTCTCATCACAGGACAGCCGGTTGTACAAGAACGACCTTCTGGAGACTTTAACCGAATTATTGAATTGCCAGAGCCTACGGATGCGCATCATCTGCGTGCGAAATTTGAAAATGGACTGCTTATTCTTTCTTATCACAGGCAGTTTTTCCAAGAAGAACGTATTCACATTGAATAAGGCTTAGTAGTTTTATGAATGAAATTCAATAGTTCACATAAGCATTTATAAACGCAAAGAATTTAACGTGAATTTCCAAACTGGACCAATATATATTTATCTAACTGTTATTACATCGGAAATAAGCCCAAGATGAGGAGAAGCGAAATGTCTATGAAAGGATTTTTCAACCCCAAACAGACTAACCAACATCTTCACACTGAGCTAGCGGACTTCAAACATCAAATCAAGCGCATTAACACGCTTGAAGTTCACATGAACCGTTTTTTAAAACTCGAACCGCAAATTGGTTCTCTTATAATGCTTAAAAAACAGCTGGAGGCTCAGCCCACGCTTTCCAACGATTCTTCATCTTCACAAAGAAGAGCTCACAAAAAGACAGAACAATCATATACAAAAGACATGCAAGAGACTGCTAGGCAGCTTCATTTTTTAAAAGAAAAAGTAGCGCAGTTGGAACAAATTATCTCTATACAAAGCCCTCGTGATAAAAAGAAAGAAGCTGTACCTTATCCGGATTTAACTAGCTTGGTAGAACAATCTGTAGAGAAAAAAACGGCTCCTTATATCGAAAAAATGACCGAACTAGATAACAGAGTTTCAGCATTAGAGCGCAGCATGTCGCTTTTAACTGAAGTACAGGTGGACATGCTAAAACGAACGTCTTCTCTTCAAGAAGAAGTAAAAGCGATTCACCAAAGAGCCGTACTCTTAGAAAATGCTCCCCCGCCTATTCATATTGATAAATTTTTTCTTGATAAGTACGAACAAAACAACAATATTGGCCAAGTTGGCATTAAAGAACTCGGCGGTACTTTAAACATCGGAGCTACATACGGAAGCGGAGCTATACCAAAAGATTTCACGGACCAAATCCAAAAAGACATGGAAGAGTTAAAAAACGCTAAATCAGATATTTCTTCTAGCAAAACGAAGCCTGCACAAGAGGAAAAAGAGAATTCTTCTTCCTCTTTCGAAAAAGAAGACACGTATACGGAAGTTCCTATTTTTGATGAAGATGATCCAAAGGAAGAGTCAGTCTAAAAAAGTCATAAAATTATATTTAGTTATGACTAGAATTTTTGCAAGCTATTCTTTACACTATAGGTAATAACTTCAAAAAAGGAGATATGCTGATGCCAAAGCTTTTATGGAGAATAGGTGCTGTCATGTTGCTAATGTGTGGAGGCTTTATCTTTTTATTTATTGCTGCTTCGCAAATGATGGTTCAGCAATACAAACCTTTTTTAGACGCGAGAGTGCATAACTCTCGCGTTTTTTTATTGAAGAGCATCCTGTTTATGGTAATATATATATATCAAAAAGATATAAGTGAGGAAAAAATGAAGGAAAATCAAACAAAATATGCAATTTTAGGACTGCTTACCACGGAATGCAGAACTGGTTATGAAATTAAGCAGTTAATGGATCGAAGTTTAAATCATTTTTGGAAAATCAGTTATGGCCAAATTTACCCCACTTTACAAAAGCTTGTGAATGATGAACTAGCAACGGTCAATTCCGTTGCTCAAACTGATAAACCAGATAAAAAAGAATATGTAATAACAACTAAAGGAAAAGAAGTTCTGCAAGATTGGCTGCGTGAACCTATTAAGCAGCTCCCTTCAGAAAGAAATGAACTTTTGTTAAAACTCTTTTTTAGTAGTCAGCAAGAAAAGCAGCTCACAATTTCCCAGTTAAAAAACGCTCAGCAGAAACTAACTGAACGTTATCACATGTATTGCGGAATCGAAGACAGCATTTCTAACAGCCCTTCTCCCGAACGAACATATTGGCTTATTACCCTAGACTACGGTAAACGAACAACGTGTGCTTCGATAGAATGGTGCAAAGATACGATTAATAAATTATATGATGAGGAGGCGCATAATTTATGATTCATTCCAATCGAATGATGGCTAAGCCCGGTCAGGATTTGGTCGTGTTTGTTATAGGAATGCGTATTAATAAATGGACAGCCGTACACAAATGGTTCCCTGTATTTAAAGCAATGCCTCCTATGATTCGCGAATTGTATGCAAACAAAAACCTTGGCTTTTTATCTTTGCAAGGAACTTTTAATTTAAGAACCATCACGCTGATTCAATATTGGGAGTCAGTTGATCAATTGACCTCCTATGCCAAAGGTCCTCAGCACTTAAAAGCTTGGAATTCTTTTTATAAACAGGCTTCAAAAACGAACGCGGTTGGCATTTATCATGAAACGTACGTCATTCCTGCAGGAAATTATGAATCAGTATATGTGAATATGCCTTCGTTCGGTTTAGCTAAAGCGCTTGGATCTGAACCCATAACGAAGCATACTCAAACTGCCAAAAAACGTTTGAATGTTAAAAAGCCGCTTTAACTAAAAGCGGCTTTCGTTATATTTGTTATACATATATTTTCAGCATTTGATTGGCACCTTTTTGAAATTCATACGGGACGTCTGCTATTTCTGTTCCTTTTACTAGAGGCGCAATCTCTTCTAATAGCTGCGGCAAATAGATAGAAATCTTGCCGCTCAAATTCGTTAAAGGAAACAAACGTACTTCCTCTTTTGTAACGCGTATCAGTTCTTTTAAAGCCTCTAAATGAAACGCATAATCTAACCGGTCGCTGTACATAAATAAAAAGTTTGCACAAAGAGTTAAATCAAACTCGTTCTTTTGAAACGGCAAATTAGGAAGTGCTCCGTACTGATAGGCTTCGGGGTTCTTTTTCATATGAGCAATACAATCTTTTAATGCTCTTTTTCGATGTTCAGTTAAATCATCAATAGACAAAAAATACTTCCACACATACTGTTCCTGTACGTGCTGCATTTGATTCATCGTATGAATTAAATCCAGGCTTCCTTTCTTTTCAAGCTCTTCTGCCGTAAATTTATAGGCAATATCACAGCTAGTAGCCTCCGTACCTTGCTGCAAGGCATGAGCAGTAAAAGAACAGGCCCCGCTAGCACAATCTAACACTTTTTTTCCTTTTAAATACTTTTCATTCAAATTAAACATAGCTCTATACTCTTCAAACGTTCTACCGATAAAAACAACTCGGTCAATTCCTAACTTTTTCTCTGCTAAACTCAACTCTACTCAGCTCCTATCTTTTACTTAGACTTTTATTTTACAGAAAATTGGATTAAATTCCAACAGTTTATGTAGTAATTATTTTAAACAAAATCTTTTGAAGCCCCAAAAACAGACCCCAACACACTACTCCTATGGATAAACTCATAAACAAATGAAGTGAATTTTTTAAACAAATATAGACGACAGCAAGTAATAAAATAGTGCCTGGCAGTCCATAAAGAACTCCGAGCGTAAATTGACTGACCACTTCCCTTTTTTCTCCTTGCACTGATAACCAAACAATACTCAGTAAACTCACAATAGGAAGAGCAGCCACAATTCCACCGTATGTCGGAAATCTTTTGGCCATTTCTGTTACCCCTGCAATAATAAGAGCCGACATTAAAATTTTGATGATACTATACATGTTTTGCACGCTCGCTCAATAACTGAAAAGCCTGTTGAATCAGCTGTTTTTCAGATGCTGTCATTTCGCGTAAAATAGCTGATACTTTTTCTTCATCCAAGCTTGAATTCCGTTTTAATAGGTCTTTTCCTGCTTCTGTTAAATGCAGAATTACTTTTCTTTCATCATGTATACCTCTATTTTTATATACATACCCTTTATCAATATTTCTCTTTACATGTTCAGATGCCGTATTATGTGAAACGTGTAAATAATCCGCAATTTCTTTTATTCCAACCGAAGATGATTTATCTATATGCTGTAAAAGACGTATTGTTTGGTGTGTAATTTTCTCTTGATGCGTATAGTGCAAATGATAATAAATAGACGTCCAATAGCTGTTTAACTCCGCTGCTTTCATGATCCTGCTCCTTTATATCGTATTTTTAGTTATTATCGTATTATACGATATATATATTACAGGAACAACAGCCAGGTTTCAATACTACCTTCTTTTTATCTGACATCTCACATAATAATACGATTTAACAGTTACACTAATCGTACACACTGTGAAAGGCGGGTGTATGACATTGATTCTTCGACTGTTAAAATGGGTTCCGAATCTCTTTACGATTGGAAATTTGCTAAGCGGCGTATTTTCCATAGCTTTTAATATGAATAGCTACGAACGCTTAGCTGCTCTTTTTATTTTTCTAGCCGCTTTTTTCGATTTATTTGACGGCAAAATTGCAAGAAAGCTGAAAGTTAACAGTGAGTTTGGTGTAGAGCTAGATTCTTTGGCTGATATTATAAGCTTTGGCGTAGCGCCTGCAATACTATTTCATACTCTTTCTCCCCACTCTTGGCTAACGGTACTCGCTTTTATGATTTATCCAAGCATGGGTGCATTAAGATTAGCTAAATTTAGTGCAAATCCAACCAAAGGTTATTTTATAGGGCTTCCTATTCCTTTTCCAGCTCTAATTATCGCACTGCTTGGCATGTTTTATTACGTAAACCCTTACCTTATGATTATTTTAGCTATTTTGATGGTTAGCCCTATTCGAGTAATGAAAATTTAGATGCAATAAAAGACAGACAAAATGCCTGTCTTTTATAGTGCTGTCCATTCTTCACACAGCATCTTATGCTTGAATTTCAGCTCATGTTCTCTTTTTTCAAGCTGAGCTTGTAAAGAAAGCCACTCCTTATTATCAGGTGCTGAGCATAATTTTTCTTCAAGGGACAGTAAGGAATCCAGTACGTCTTCAAGCTGAGCAGCCACTTCTCTTTGCTGTTTTATGTTCATTTTTTTCAACAGTAGTTTTTCATTTTTCTTCATTTTTTTCACCTCTTTCTTTTCTTTACCCAATGTTGAGTGTTTTAGTATAGAAAGTACATGGTTAAAAATATTTTTCCTGTAATAAAGATCCTTTAATAGCTTATCTTATTTTTAATGATTATTTAGAACATAGTTTAATAAGATTATTATATCTGATACAATTAGTAATACTTTTACGAACCGTGATATACTTAAAAAAAGAAAGGATGATGAATAGAAAATTATGCTGCAAAAATTTGGTTTTTCTCAGTATGAAAGTCAAGTATATGAAGCGCTGCTTGCGAATGATGGCCCGCTGGATGCTAGTTCGATTGTTACGTATTCGCATGTTCCAAAAGCAAAAATTTATGAAGTGCTTAATCGTTTAATTGATAAAGGTATTGTAGTAAATACATTGTCCGGGAAAAAGAAACTTTACTCAGCGGTAGCCCTTCAAACCGTCATTCAAAAACTTACTGCTGATTTTGAAAATGATATTAATGAATTAAAAACATATAAAATTAAAAAAACGTTTACAGATGATCATGTTTGGAGTTTAAAAGATAAATCCTCTATTTCTGCTCACATTGAACAATTGATTCATGAAGCGGAATCTTCTATTATTTTATCCGCTTGGAATGATGAGTTAGCACATTACCGCTCATTGCTAGAAGAAAAAGAGAAACAAGGCGTAAACGTCGAGGTCTTAACCATAGGAAACTTGCAGACTGCCCTCAAACATTTACATACATTAAATCCAATAGATGATCATAAAAACCTTGAGCCGTCGCAGTTGATTATTGTTGACGACGCTTACCTTTTATTTGCCGGCATTGAACATGAGACATGGAAAGCAATTAAGACAATGTCGCAGCCGCTTGTAAAAGTTTTTGCTGATTTCTTTTATCATGACGTCGCACTTACCCATATTACAAAGAAATATCAAGAGCAGCTTCTTCAAGATTCTGAGATCATGGAGCTGCTTACTCGACTGCGATATTAAAAAGGTTACTAATTCATTAGTAACCTTTTTAATATTACCTATTGAAATCCCTTCTAAAAAAGGTTACTATTCTAGTTGTAACTTTTCAAAGAGGGGGTTTTTTGATGAATAAAAAAGTTTACATACTTGCGATTGCTTCCTTTGTTGTTGGAACGGTCGAATTAATTCTAGGAGGCATCTTAGACTTAATTGCCGATGCATTTCATGTATCATTAGCAAAAGCAGGTTATTTAATCTCTATTTATTCGTTTGTTTATGCCTTGTCTGCGCCGATTTTACTAAATGTGACGGCTAAGATAGAGCGTAAAAAAGTTTATATGTGGACATTATTTATTTTCTTATTGAGCAATGTATTTTCAGCCTACAGTTCGGGCTATTATATGCTACTAATTGGACGTATTCTTGCTGCTGCGAGCGGTTCTTTTATCATTGTATTATCTACCACAATGGCTTCTAGAATGGTAAAACCTGAATACCAAGGCAGAGCAATTGGCATCGTATTTATGGGAATCAGCGGCTCACTTGTTTTAGGTATTCCTCTTGGTATTTTGATTGGAAATGCGCTTGGCTGGCGTCAAGTATTTGTTATGATTGCAATTTTGACTGCCATTATTATGATTACCGTTTGGTTTACAATGGAGCGTCTAGCTCCTGCTCCAATTGTACCGTTAAAAACTCAGGTAAAAGCTTTACGCAATAAAAAAATGCTCGCTATTCACCTAGCAACATTGTTTGTACTTGCGGGTCATTTAACGCTTTATGCGTACTTCACACCATTTTTACAAGAAACGCTAGGATTAAATACAACGATGGTGACCATTATTTATGGTATTTTCGGTCTTGCTGCCGTGGCAGGAGGAGGACTTGGAGGAGCTGTTTCTGATAGATGGAACCCTTCTTCGTCTGTTATCACCATGATTGCTCTCTTTTTTGTTAGCATGATTGCTATGCCTTTTGGCGTTCATTTACCATTTGTTGTGTTCTTGCTTCTTATGATCATTTGGAGTGCGCTCAGCTGGGCGGTCTCACCGGCTCAAAGCAATTTAATTATTCATAGTGCACGCGAAACGTCGGACATTTTAATCAGCACTAATGCAGCGATTTCACACGTAGGAATTGCGATCGGCTCCTATGTTGGAGGAATTGTCGTTAATCAATACTCTGTTATTTATAACGGCTGGATCGGGTCTATTTTTGTTTTGCTTGGTCTTTTCTGCTCTCTTTATGCGGTAACACGAACAGAAAGCACAGCAGATACGCTTCACAGTAAATAAAATTTTATAAAAAAGCGTACACACATGGTGTACGCTTTTTTTGATTATGATTGGTCTCCATGCATTTCAGCTGCAAATTGAGCTTCGGACATAACGATAAAACCATGCTTTCTTAGCAACGCAGTCGTTACCCCTTCACCGGCTATTTTAACATTTGAAAATGCTCCGTTATATATATGTTCACTTCCGCATGAAGGGCTGTTTTCTTTTAGTACAATAACAGTAGCTTTTATTTCTTTTGCGATGCTCAGTGCCTTATAGGCCCCGTCTATGTATATATCTGTCACGTCTTTTCCCGATCGTTCAATAACTCGCGCATTTCCGTTTATTACGTCTATTCCCGTTCCTTTTATAATTTCTGCCGGTTCTCTAGGCGTGTGAAATCCACCTAACAGTTCCGGACACATCATCACCGCTTCTTTATTTTCAACCAGCGCTTCAATTTCCTTAACTAAGGCACTGCTTCCATTATATCTGCACCCTTGACCTGCTAAGCAGGAACTAACCAAAATCACAGAATTCTCCCTCCCATAAAAAAACACTTCTCATTAATCATACAAAAAACATATGATGAATGGAAGTGTTTACCTTTTATATTTTATTCAAGATCACGCTTTGACTCCTGCTCTTTGTCTTGATCTGTTTTCGCTTCAAATTCAGACTTTCTAACTGTAAAACTGAATATAAAAAAACGACTAGGTTTCCCTAGTCATTTTCCGCGTCTCTATACGTTGTGTTGTGAGCTTTGATGAACTTATTACCGTTTATTAAACCGCCAATTAATAAAATAGCGGCCGTTAAATAAAACCAGACCATTAAAATAATAATACTTCCAAGCTGACCATAGATTTGCGAGTAGCTTCCAAACTGGACATAGTATCCAAATCCGGTAGATACAACTTGCCATCCTAGCGTGGAGAAAACAGCTCCTGGAAATACATCTTTCCACGTTACTCTTGCGCTTGGCATCAGTTTGTAAAAAAGAATAAAAAAGCCTAATAAAAATAATGTCCCAATTCCCCATCTAATTGTCGTCCAGCTTTGAAACCATATGTCAGGAACATGGACTTTTGTTAGTACCAAATGTCGAATGACCTCTTCAGTAATTGGTACAAATAATGAAATAGCTACCACAACCATAAAACCAAAAGTTAAAATTAAATCATTGATTAAACCGCGTAAAAACGTTTGTTTTCTTTGAATATGATACGCATCATTTAACGAGCGAACCAAAGATTGTATAGCCATAGATGCGAGCCAAAAAGTCGCCAATAAACTAAAAGATAAAACTTTTTTCCCGCTATTGTTAACTGTTTCAATTGACCTTTCAATTACGTCATAGGCGCTTTTAGGCGTAAATGGTTCAATAAATATCAGCAAATTGTTTGTATCAATTGGAAAGAAACTCAGCAGAGAAAAAAGAAAGATAATAAACGGTACAAAAGATAACAAAAAATAGTAGGCTGTTTGAGCAGCCTGATCAAAGAAACGCTCCGTAAAAAAACGAGCGGCAACGGTCTTAGATGTTTGAATCATAACAGCGTTCTCCTTTACTTTCGCTTCACCCTGCAGTGAAATTCATATTCAATTTTTATGTTCAACATGTATTGGATAAGTTTCAGCTTATAAAGCTTTCCTTTTCCATTATCCGCGGTTAACAAAGAATTTAACCTGTAAAATTATACAGTCGGTTCATAAAGAAGATATTATTATAATTACATCTGCCATTACTACCATATCAATAGATCTTCTTTTTCTTTCATAAAACCGTAAATTCTCTGGGACTGCTTTCCTTTTTTTCTTATATCTTAAACTTTTTTACGCTATGTTAAAAAAGTAAAACATAAGAGCGCCGATCAGCATCAGCATAATCATTAAAACAAAAATAACCAAAGCGTAAGATGATTGATACGTTTGGCTGTTAATTTTTTTGCGGGTTGAAAAATAATGATAGGTTGAGAAGAGAAGCAAACCTGCACTTGCAGCTAAAGAAAAGATAATAACAGCAATAATAATAGTATCGGCTGCTTCACTTAATTTTTTTCCGGAATTGAAATGTAGGCCGCCTGCAACAAAGCCAATGCCGAGTGTGGCAATAGACGTTCGAATCCACGCTAAATACGTTCGTTCATTTGCTAAATGCTGCTGAATATAAATGGATTCATTTTCTTTTTTAGTCATTTACATACCACCGTCCTTTTATATGTCTTCTATTATAAATAAATGCTCAAACGAAAATAAATTGAGGACGCTTCACGCCACATTATACCCGAAAAGAACGAATCATTACCATCTTCAAGCGGTCAAAAGAGCTTCTTCATAAATCAAAAAAGCCAACGGGATAACCCCAGCTGGCTTTTTTGATTTATGAAACATTTTCCTTATCTTGATCATGCTGATATTCCTCGTCCCAATAATCAGCGTTTTGAATTCCTAATTTCCTTGGAGAAAAGATAGGGTCTATCCCTAGTTTTCTCTGCTGGCGATAATCTTTTAAAGTTATTAAAGCAGGTTTAGCTAAAATCAAAATTGCAATTAAATTGAGCCAAACCATTATTCCAACTCCGATGTCTGCTAATGCCCATGCAGTTTCAGCCGTTCGGATAGATCCGTATAAAGTAGTGGCTAAAAGAGCTGCCTTAAGGAACATGGATACTATTTTATTTTGTTTGCCTTTCATTACGTAAGCTAAGTTCGTTTCCGCAATATAATACTGTGACATAATCGTAGTAAAGGCGAAAAACACGAGAGAAACAGCTACAAACCCTGATCCGAATCCAGGAAGCACCGTCTCAACTGCTTGCTGCGTATATTGAGGCCCGGCTTCAACTCCTTTTAAATGATCCACAATGAACGAACCATCTGGCGCTTGGGTGCTGTAAGAACCTGTAATTAAAATCATAAAGGCTGTAGCAGAGCATACAAGCAGCGTATCAATATAAACTGAAAAAGCTTGTACCAGACCTTGCTTGGCAGGATGTGAGACTTCCGCTGCTCCCGCGGGGTGAGCTCCGGTACCTTGACCCGCTTCATTTGAATATACACCTCGCTTGACTCCCCACGCTATAGCCATGCCAATAATTCCGCCGAAGGTAGAATCAAGTGCAAACGCACTTTTAAAGATTAAAGCAAGGACTCCTGGTAAAGCTTGAATGTTCAATCCGATCATCACTAACGAAACAAGAACATATCCAATGGCCATAAACGGAACAACATATTGTGCCACGGCAGCAATACGCTTAACGCCTCCAAAAATAATTAATCCTAAAATAACAACAAGTACAATTCCGAACGTTAAAAGCGGAATTGAAAATGCATTATTTAACCCTGCTGTAATTGAATTTGCTTGCACTCCTGGTCCAAGTACACTCATAGCTAGCAGTGCGGCAAAAGCGAAAATCAGTGCATACCACTTCTTTCCCATGCCTTTTTCAATATAATAAGCAGGCCCACCTCGGTATTCTCCTTTATCTTTTACTTTATAAATTTGAGCAAGTGTCGATTCAATAAATGCACTAGCTGAACCTATAAAAGCAATAAACCACATCCAAAAAACTGCTCCTGGACCACCGAATGCAATTGCTGTTGCAACTCCCGCAATATTTCCAACTCCTACGCGCCCTGATAAAGCAAGTGTTAACGCTTGGAAAGACGAAACGCCCGATTCAGAACTTTTTCCATTAAACAATAAAGTAACCATATCTTTCAAATATCGAACTTGTACAAATCTAGTGAGAATAGTAAATAAAAGTCCCACTCCTATACATAGATAAAGCATCGACGTACTCCAAATCATTTCACTTATTGTACTAATCATCTGTTCCAATATGAATTCCCCCTTAAAACACTTTGCACATTATGAATAATGAGAACATAGTTTTAATATAGAGTTAAAAACAGAAAATTCACTCTTTTTGTCAGGTTGTTTTACACATTATTTGATAAACAGACAACATTTGCGGATATAACGTATATTTTGGACAGATTATCTGACGCATTTTTCAGTGATGCGTAAGTTCTTTACATAATCCCCACTGTCAAAGCATAAGGTAATAAGTGAACCAAGGGTCACTTTATGTTCTAAGCCGGGCGTACACACAGCACATCTTTCTGTTTTCATTTCACGTTAATAGTTCACTAAGTGAATCATTTTATTTTTAAATATTTCTGATATATGGTATAATTTAAACTGATAAAAAGATGCTGCATATATGCTAAAAGAGCAGGCCGTATGGTTTCGCTCTTTTGTTGTTTTCACGCCATGCGGCACAACGAAAGAAGGAAATAGAATGGAATTATGGAAACGAAACTTGTACATTTGCTGGTTCGGTTCTTTTTGCACCACAGCCGGGATGAGTTTAGTTATTCCGTTTTTACCGCTTTATATTGAAAAGCTGGGAGTTCACGATACAAGCTCCATCAGCAGATGGGCTGGTATTGCATTTGGATCTACCTTTTTAATGGCGGCTATTGTTTCTCCTTTATGGGGGAGTTTGGCCGATAAATATGGGCGAAAGCTTATGCTCCTTCGCGCAAGCTTGGGCATGGCAATTGTTATGACTTCTATTGGTTTTGTGCAAAATGTCTATCAGCTTGTCGGACTGCGCTTTTTAATGGGTGCCGTTTCCGGCTTCATCTCTGCAGCCATTACGTTAGTAGCGACTCAAACACCTAAAGAGCACAGCGGTAAAGCATTAGGTACGTTGTCTACAGGGGCTGTATCAGGATCTTTATTAGGACCGCTAGTAGGCGGCTATTTAGGAGATACAATCGGGCTACGCCACGTCTTTTTCGTGACGGGTGCATTTATGTTTTTGTCTTTTTTAATTGTAAATTTAATTCAAGAAGACAAAAAAGAGACGGCGAAAACGACGAAAGAATCTAATATTGGGTTACTGTCTCTTAAGAATTCAAAGGCCGTGATTGGTGTATTTGTTACAACTTTTTTACTGCAGCTTGCGGTTATGGCTATTCAGCCAATCGTTACACTGTATGTAAAACAACTGTCTACTCATACCGATCACCTTGCCCTTATTTCAGGCTTTGTCGTGGCGGCAACAGGAATTTCAAATATTTTAGCTGCATCAAAACTTGGCAAAGTCAGCGATCGCGTGGGTCCTCAAAATGTGCTTCAAATATGCTTGCTTATCGTAGCGGTTATTTGCGGCTTGCAGGCCTTTGTGCATAGTACTTGGCAGCTATTCTTACTTCGTTTTTTACTAGGTTTTGCAATGGGAGGATTATTACCTTCTATTAATTCTTATTTGAAGAAAATTGTGCCGGACTCTATTACAGGTAAAATGTTTGGCTATAATCAAACAGCGCAATACTTTGGGAATTTAGCCGGTCCAGTCATTGGCGGACAAATTGCCGGGGCTAAAGGAATTCCTTACGTATTCTTAACAACCAGTGTTCTTCTACTATTGAATGCTGGGTGGGTGTATTATCAGCGCCATCAAGGACAACAGCTAGACGGTAAAGCCGCATAAAAAAACCTTCCGTTTTAACGGAAGGTTTTTTTATTACCACAAGGGTTCTTCTTCGCTGCTTACTTCATAAGAAAGTGGCATCATAATAACCGCTGCTATGAAGAAAATAAGCTCCGCGACAACAATGGATGGAAAGGAAAAGTCAAATAGTGAGAGAATAAGCCAAATAATAAGGGGTGCAAATGAGTAGATTGATAATCGCTTTTGGGATTTTGCAGAGATATACTGTTGTTTGTCACAGTGTGGGCATTCTAAAACGTTTCTAAATGTTAACAGTTGTTTAAAGGTTGTCCTCCAGTTCCATTTATGATTACAATTTTGACAGGTGGCCATGGGCATCACGCTCCTAAAAAGATTTATGTACATATAAAGTATACGTACAAGTTGGTATACAGTTTCATTTTTATGATTAAAAACGTTTTTACTATTATAACATAAAACAAAATAAAAGGCTTTTTCCAGGAAAAAGCCTTTTATTTCAACGTTTATTTAGATACAGCTTCATTCGTTTGAGAAGTTGTTTTTACTTTTATAACCATGATAACAAAAGCTAGCAATCCAAGAATAGCTGCTACGAGAAAAGGAGTTTGAGGCGCTACGGCATTGCCGATAACTCCTGATAATAAAGGAGCAAAAGCTGCACCTAACCATCTTAAGAAATTATATCCTCCAGATGTAATTCCTCGTTCATAAGGAGATACTTCCATTACATGACTCGTAAATAATGCATTATTAAGTCCTGATACAAGACCCGCTGCCATGATTAAAACAATGCGCAACCATGTTGCATCAAAGGCAAATAAACAAATTAAAATAAGTGAAAAAACAATTAAGCTAACATGTAACACTTGTTTTGGCTGATATCTTTTTTCTAACTGATGTGCTAAAACCGCTGAGCCATAAGCTAAACATAATCCCCATCCAAAGAAAACAAAGCCAATTTGAAGAGCTCCGATCGATAGAATAAGCGGCGTATAAGCTAACACTGTAAAAAATCCGTAGTAATAAAGCATGCCTGATACAGCGCCTTGAGTAAATGGTTTTAATTTATAAAGTTTAACCATGTCTTTAAAACCCGCTGCTTTACGAGGCTTAGTGCTTGTAGGCTGTTTAACAATCGTTAATACTAAAATAAAGGCGATAAAAATTAAAGCACTTGTACCGAAAAACGGCAATCTCCAAGAAGCATTTCCTAACACGCCTCCTACAAGCGGTCCTCCGGCCATTCCCAAACCAATTGCAGCTTCATATAATCCTACTGCTTTTTTTACTTCACCTGATAATGCAATAAGCAGCGTCATAGCTGTTGCAAAGAAAAACGAATTACCAAGTCCCCATCCTGCTCGGAAGATGGAAAGCTGAGGAATATTGTTAGAAAACCCGCATAGGGCTGCAAAAATCGTCACAATGATAAGTCCTGTTACCATCAAACGCTTGTCTCCTACACGTGATGCTAAGATGCCTGCTGGAATCATCATAATAGCCATCATTAACAAATAAGAAGTAAATAACATTTCTACTTGCCAATGAGAAGCTCCAATTTGCTTAGCAATCTCCGGTAAAATCGGATCTACTACCCCAATTCCCATAAATGCTAAAAAAGTAGCTACTACCGTAATAATTTGACCTAATCGGTTATTTGAATGCTGTCCTTCCACTCTTTCATCTCTCCTTTTGTTTTTGTTTTTTCATGTATTTCCATAGCAGATTCTCGCATTTCTTTTAATTCTGTTTTAAATGCCTGCATTTTAACCACTTTAAATTCAATCATCTTGATTTGATTTTCCAGTAAATTTTCTATTTTAGTTATCTCTTTCGCTGATAATCCTTGCTGCTCACTTCTTTCTTCAATCATTCTTTTGAGCGACATAAACTGCTGCAGCTCCTGTAAAGAAAAACCAAGAACTTCCTTTGCTTCTGCTACTTTTCTTAGTTCTTTTACCTCTTCTTCGGAATAAATCCGTGCATTTCCTTTTGTGCGCTGCGGGGGCAAAATGAGTCGAATCTCTTCATAATACCGAAGAGCACGCTTGGTCAAACCGGTCATTTTCGTCACGTCATCGATTAGATACATGTTTTCCCCTTCACCTCCCTTTAACATTAACGTTAACGTTAACCATCTATCACTATTATAGATTAACGTTAACGTTAATGTCAATAAAATCAAGACATTTTATGTAAATTTTAAAAAATGTGCACAAAAAAACCTATTGATAAATCAATAGGTTACATCAATATGTCATATAGCTGCTGTGCTGTTTCTCCTGTTACTTTGCCGTATACCCCTCTTCTTTTAGAAGTAAGTTCCGCACTCTCAGCGGTGAATCGTACATTGTATACGACTCCTTCATAAGTAAGCTGCACATCTGGATCAAGAGCGACGCTGTAATCAGCTTTTTTCCATTGAATTTGTTTCATAATTGATTCTACAGTTAAAGCATCTTCTGAACTTAACGTTTTATCTCCTGCTTTTATAGGCTTGCCCTCCCTTTTTTTATTAAGTTTTAGTTCAGAATGAGAAGATGAAAATTCAAGTTGGTTTTTATCATGCGCTATGAAATCTTGGGGTAGTTCTACATAGCGGACAACTTCTCCTTCGTGTACAAACACAAGCATTTGATTAGCAGCAGATATTTTTTTCATCACCTCTTCACTGATCGGTGCGTTTACAAGTTTTTCTACGTCGGCTTTCTTGCTTTTGTTTGTTAATAAATATCCTTTTTCCCATTTAAAATCACTTAACTTCGATACATCCACTGAGCTTACACCTTTTTTTTCAAATGATTGCTGAATATTCTCCCCCATTTCTTTGTCGTTGGTGACTTGGGCATTAGAACTGCACCCTAATAAACAACAGAAAATAATGCCTATTGCTATAAGAGCCTTCACTTTTGCCTTCCTCCTCTCTACCATTCTTTTAGACAATTCCAGCTTTGTACCATTTTAACATATAATTCCTATTCTTTTTCGCAAAAACAAAGAAAGAATACGCTTACATAATTTCACGCATATAAATTTGATTTATTTATAAGTTTTTTCTGAATATTTTAAGAAAATTTTAATATTTTATTTAGTTCGTTTTTAAACTTTATCTTTAGACTAAAAAATAAGTTAAAAATAAATAATGCAGGAGGAAAACAATGACTTGTCTACCTGAAGCTTTAAAGTTTAATGAAAAATTTGTAACAAATAATCAATTTGAGGCTTTTCAAACATCCAAATTTCCTAACAAAAAAATAGTAATCTTAACTTGTATGGATACACGTTTGTTAGAATTACTTCCTAAAGCCATGGGGCTAAAGAATGGAGATGCAAAAATAGTTAAAAATGCCGGAGCTGTTATCTCCCATCCCTTTGGCAGCGTCATGAGAAGTATATTAGTTGCCGTCTACGCTTTGCAAGCTGATGAGGTATGTGTCATCGGTCATCATGAATGTGGAATGACAGGCATGAAAGCTGAAGCTATTTTAGCCTCTGCTGAACAAAGAGGGATCAGCACGGAGCAGATTCGTAATCTAAAATATGCTGGTATTGATTTAGAATCATGGCTAACTGGGTTTGAATGTGTAGAAGATAGTGTCGAAAACAGTGTGGATATGATTCGAAATCACCCTTTATTACCAAAAGACGTGCTTGTTTCTGGAATGGTTATTCATCCCTCAACGGGAAAACTTGATGTCGTTGTAAACGGCTATTCCCAAGATCGAGCTGAAACCGTAAGCTCATGAAGGAGGATTTTATCGAATGCTAAAAGATAACCGATTTCAAGGCTATTCAGCAGGGCATTTACAAAAAGACATTATCGCCGGTTTGGTTGTTGGGGTCGTTGCTATTCCTTTAGCAATGGCCTTTGCCATCGCTTCTGGTGTAAGACCTGAATACGGGATTTATACAACCATTATCGCAGGGATTATGGTTTCAATATTAGGCGGATCGAAATTTCAAATTGCAGGTCCAACAGGTGCATTTGTTCCGGTGCTGCTTGGAGTTGTCATGCAATATGGTTATGAGAACCTCATTATTGCCGGCTTTATGGCTGGAATTATGATTACGCTTCTCGGAATATTTAAGCTAGGGAAATTTATAAAGTTTATTCCGCGCCCTGTGACGATTGGATTTACAGCAGGAATTGCGATTATTATTTTCTCAGGTCAGATCGCTAATTTTTTAGGATTAAAAGGAATTGCAAAACATGAGGAATTTCATTTAAATATGATTGAAATCCTACGAAAAATTGCAACAATTAACATTTACAGCGTCATCATAGCCGCTATTTGTTTAGCTATCGTGATTACCACGCCAAAGTTTTTACCTAAAATTCCCGGTGCCCTTCTAGGTCTTCTTGTCTCCACACTTGTAGCCATTACACTGTTCCCAGGAAAAGTTGCAACGATTGGCTCTACTTACGGTGCCATTCCGAGCAAACTACCATCTTTCAGCTTCCCAGATTTAACATGGGATAACATCGTGATGCTATTTCCGGCTGCCTGCGTAATTGCGATGCTTGGAGGTATTGAATCTTTACTATCGGCTGTTGTTGCTGATAATATGGCCAAAACCAAGCATAATAGCAATAAAGAGCTTGTGGGCCAAGGAATTGCTAATATCGCTACCTCGCTATTTGGCGGAATTCCAGCAACTGGTGCCATTGCCAGAACAGCTACCAATATCAAAAACGGCGCAGCTTCTCCGTTATCAGGAGTCATACACGGGCTAGTTGTTTTATTGGTCCTTGTGATGCTGGCTCCTTATGCATCAAACATTCCGCTGGCAAGTATGGCACCTATTCTAATGTTTGTGGCTTGGAATATGAGTGAGCGTAAAGAATTTGCGCATATTTTAAAAACCAAGTCAGCTGATTCATTTGTACTTGTAGCTACGTTTTTATTAACAGTTTCAATCGATTTAACAACAGGTGTAGGCGTGGGTCTACTTTTAGCTATTGTCATGTTCGTGAAACGAATGAGCGGATCACTGAAGATTTCAAAGGTTTTAGCGGAAACATCTGAAAACGCTCACAAATCTGAGTTGATGGAATATACCATGCAAGGATCTCTTTTCTTTGGATCGGCTGAAGTATTAGAAGATTCCTTTGATAACATCGCTGAAGCGAAACCGAAAGTTTTATTGCTTCGAATGAGCCAAGTATCCTTTATTGATACATCTGGAGAAGCTTTACTATCGAAGGTGGTCGAACGTTTGAAAGATTCGCATAGCCAAGTCGTTATTTCCGGGTTACAGCACCAGCCGAAAGAAATGTTAAAGTCAACCGGTCTATATGATAAAATCGGTGAAAAAAATATATTTTCTTCCGAACCTCCCGTGAGTAAGATTAAGGCTCGTCATAGAATCGTTACTACGTAATAAAAAAAGAGATCCGAACGATTAATCGTTCGGATCTCTTTTTTTAAATATTAAACCGGTACCCTGCTCCCCAAACCGTTTCTAGGTACTGAGGATCTGCTGGGTTTTCTTCTAACTTTTCTCTTAGTTTTCGAATGTGAACTGTTACGGTTGAAATGTCTCCTGAAGAATCAAATCCCCAAATTTTTTCAAATAGATGTTCTTTACTTAATACTTGATTTGGATGAGAAACGATAAACTTCAGCAAATCGAATTCCTTCGCTGTAAAAAACACTTCTTTGTCATTCACAAATACTCTTCTAGCGAGCGTGTCAATCGCTAAGCCATGAATACGAATCATACGCTTTTCCTGCTTATCAGAGAGTCTTTCATATCTCGCTAAATGCGCTTTGACTCTTGCGACCAGCTCCCCAGGGCTGAATGGCTTGGTAATATAGTCATCTGCACCTAGCCCGAGCCCTCTAATTTTATCGATTTCTTCTTTTTTAGCTGAAACTAAAATGATTGGAATATCTTTTGCAGCTCGAATTTGCTTGCACACTTCAAATCCACTCACTTTAGGGAGCATAATATCCAAAATAACCAGATCAAAATGTTCATTTAACGCTTTTTCTAATCCCTTATCACCGCTATATTGAACGTCTATTTCAAAATCATTAATTTCTAAATAATCTCTTTGCAATTCAGCAATACTTACTTCATCTTCAACTAACAATATCTTCTTCATGTGTATCACCATTTTCATTCATTTTTTGCAAAGAAAAGAAAATACTTGTTCCTTCGCCAAGTTTACTTAGTGCCCAGATGTCTCCCCCGTGGCGTTCAACGATTTGTTTTGCAATGGCTAGTCCAAGTCCACTTCCTCCAGTATTGCTGTTGCGGGACTGTTCTGCTCGATAAAACCGGTCAAAAATATGCGCTAATGCTTCCGGTGAAATCCCTGCGCCGTTATCTTTCACTTCAATAATGAGTTCACTTTCGGTAGCAGAAAGAACGATATCGATTCTTCTTCTTTCTTTATCCATAAATTTAATACTGTTGGTTGTTAAATTTATTAAAACTCTTCGCAGCTGCTCAGCATCTGCCTTTGCATACAGTGTCGTTAGAGAATCATTAGAAAATAAAACATCAATATCATGTTCGCTCATTTCAAACTGAAGCTCTTGCACATAACTTTCCATAAATGCAGAAATATTAAGTTTTTTAAACACAAATGGAATTTCGTGCAAATCCAATTTAGAAAATAAAAACAGCTCATCGATTAACGCATTCATGTCTTTTGCTTTCGTTGAAATCGTTAACAAATATTTAGAAAGCTTATCTGGCGTATTGGCTACTCCATCTTGAATTCCTTCTACATATCCTACAATGGAAGTAATTGGAGTTCGTAAATCATGTGAAATACTTGAAAGCAGCTGTTTTCGGTTATCTTCATACTGAATTTGCAGTTCAACAGAAGATTTTAGTTTTTGCCTCATTTCTTCAAAAGCTTGCGTTAATTCGCCTATTTCATCCTTTGAATTAGCAGAGATCTCAAAGTGAAGATCACCTTGTTTTATTTTTTCAGCCGCTTCTTTTAATTCACGAATGGGTTTAATAATGCTTCTTGAAACAAGATAGTTTAAAAATCCAATAATCACAATTACTAAAATTAATAGTAGAAAGATTAAAAAAGGGAAAATTCGATTAATAATGCCTACATAAGGGCTGATTTTTCGCAAAACGTAAATGCTTCCCTTTTCTTGATTCGAGAAAGGAAAATCAAGGTTGATATATGTAAAGTACTGCTTGCCTATGCGCAGCATGTCCTGCTGATACGAATGATTTCCTTTACTTTTTTGATGCTTTGGCAAGTATTTACGAAGGTTTTCTCCTTTAATGGATTCTGAAGCATATACAACCTCTGTGTTTTTTTGAATCACAATATCAATATTTTCAAATTCATATTTTTTAACCGTCTCCGGCCGCAGCAGCTGTTCTGGTTTTTTTTCACTCAATAACTTTAAATCTAAGAATGCATTTTCTTCTTCTGGCGTTAACAATTTATACTCATAGGAGTGACTGTACAGTTTTCTTACAAAATCGGCGTCTCCAGTAATGGAGAAGAAAATGAGAAAGCCCGATAAAAAAAGCAAAATAATAAAGACAAACACAATACTGATATACGTTAAAATAAAACGCAGCTGAATTGACATTACTTACCCTATGCCCCTTTGGCTTTAACAAAACTATTTGATAGACTAGTAAAGGTGAATAACAAATAGATCGTTAGACATTATACATATAGCAAAAATTAAAACAACAAAACAAATGTATATTCTCACTTTACCGTGATAGAGTGGGAATGAACACCACCTTTTTTACCATTTTATGAATTACTGGAAAATTATGATCTATTTTTTATAATATTCTTAGGCTGAAAGGTATACTATATGCCTTAATATTTTAAAAAAGGAGATTTTTTAATGAAAATTATTAAAGCTACTTCCTCTCACATCCCTTCTGTTGCCCGTCTGTACGTTGACAGCTGGCGCATTACATACAAAGGGTTAGTACCTGATGCTTATTTAAAAAGCTTGTCTTATAAACAAAGTGCAGAAAAATGGTCCTTTTTTCTTACCGAGCCTTCTCATTTTATTTTGCTCGCTATCGATGAACGAGGAGAGATTGTCGGCTTTTCAGCAGGTAAGCCTCATTTGTCCTGTGCTGAAATATACGCGCTATACGTTTGCAAGGAAGTACAAAACCAAGGAATTGGTCATCTTCTATTTTCTCATTCAGTAAAAGAATTTGCTGATCAGCAGTATACGTCTATGATTATTTGGGCTATGAAGAAAAATAAGAAAGCCGTTCAGTTTTATAAAAAATCAGGCGGCAAAAAAATCTTGAATCGCACAAGTCAGTTTGGAGAAACTAAAGTTGAAGACGAAGCATACGGTTGGGAACGTCTTCCTTCTATATAAATAAACGAGCACACTAGTGTGCTCGTTTATTTATATAGAAACACTTGCTGCTATCTGAAAATCAGCGCATTTACTTGTGCTAAAGCCGTATTCGGTTCATTTAATCCTTTTAACATGGTCATAAGCGTTTCATTTAAAATAGCTATAAATGCGCCTATCACTAGTGATGAAATGATAGGACCTCGCTTTGTTAGACTCACCCCCATTCTCCCTTTTCATTTTATTTAAATTCATCTTACTATTACCTATACTTATCCACAATTCAGATATTAGACAAGTGCTTTATAAGCATATACATAACCTTTTAGAATGAACACGCTGTTCTAGCTTATGATGACTACATAAAAGCAGAGCGATTAGCACGCTCTGCTTTTACATTGGAGAAGATAACGTTATTGAGCCGTTGTCTTTTTATCCGTTGAATGAACTTTATTACAAAGCTCATTCCAGTGCCAAAAACAATTCCCTTGACTCATTATAAAACAATCCAGCCATTTCTGAAAATTCATATGTAATACATGTGCATCTTGAAACGATGCGTTCCGCTTTTTTACTATTATATATGCAGAGTGCGCTGATTTTTTAGAGTCAATGATAATCTCTTCTTCTCCAACAGACCCAATTGTCATATAGAGACTCTGACTTTTATAAGCTGTTTCTCTTACATCTTCTAAGCTATAAAGATTCCCTGTTATTTTTTTGTCAGCATCAATGAACAAATTACACCCATTTGTTAGCTGCAAAAACTGCTTGTAGTCTTCAGGAAGTGATACATGCATTTCTTCTTCAAAAACATTCAGTTGGTTCTTGCTTACTCCATCAAAAAAAGTACAAGTGGTTCTGTATACTTCTCCTTCATTTTTACACACTTCTATAACATTATTGTTTTCCCACAGCCGCTTTCGAAGTGAATTTATTATTTTTTCAATCATACTCTTCCTCCAAGCGTTGGATTTAAAACGGTTACATTACATTAATTAAACAATAATGTGCTAATTCCTTCTTTCCTACTAAATTATACGACAAACTTTGGAAATTCATGTTCAAATAACATAGAAAAAAGCAGCGAATATCGCTGCTTTACAGGTTATACGGGTGCTTTTTCTTCCTGTTCAGGATGGTGATCGTAATCAATAAGCGCTTTTGGAAGGCCCGTATATTTAGCCCAATAATAAATCCCAAGAGATACGACCGCTATGATAATTAAGTCTACAGGCGTATCGATCAAACCCTTTCCTCCGCCGAACGAACCAATATAAGAAATAAAGAGCATGATGATATAATAAGCAACTAACCACCAAGTTGATTTAATCTGCTGACGAAGACTTACTTCGTTTTTAGGCACATATTTAGCAAAAATCAAATATATAACAAACATAACCAGTTGAGAAGTTAACAGCCATGAAATAGTCTTCCATCCTGACCAGTAGACAATAAAGGAAGCAAAAATAAAGGATAATGGACCAATTATACTCATTCCTCTTAATTTAAAAGGCTTTTCCAAATCTTTTGCGTTCACCATAAAGGCCGCTGATGAAATTGGTGCAATCGCGTAAGAAAGAATAAGCGCAACAGAGCATACGTTTACGAGTGCATTCCATGAAGGAAATGGCAGTGTCCAAAAAATCGAAAGTCCTAATGAAAGCCATAGAGATGATCGAGGAATCCCTGTTTTTTTATCCACATGAGCAAATGTTTTAAATAGCGTACCGTTACGAGACCAAGCATAGATAAGTCTAGATGTTGTATTCATAAAAATATTACCGTTACCACCCGGTGATAAAATAGCGTCTAAAATAACAAGTGTTGCTAGCCAGCCAAGGCCAAGAACAACAGCGATGTCTTTAAATGGCAGTGAGAATTTATCTTGAATGCCGGACCAACCGCCTTTAATCATGTCAGATGGAATAGCTCCGATAAATAATACTTGTAGAGCAGTATAAATGAGAGCTGCTAGAATGATACAAATCACAAGAGCAATTGGAATATTACGCTGAGGATTTTTCACCTCTCCAGCTACCGATACAATTGGATGAAGGCCTAAGTAGGCAAACATAACCCCGCCTGTGGCAATGGCGGCCTGGATACCATCAAACCCCCCGGGAGCAAACTCTCCCATCGTAAAGTTTCCTGACTTAAAATAAAATGCCAGCGTTACGATTACTGTAAGCGGTACAAAATATTTAAAAATAGAAATAATAATATTCGATTTCGCAAATGCTTTTACACTCCAGTAATTGAGTAAAAAGAATAAGCAAAGCAACACAAATTGTAGAATCCATCCAGATATCGTCGGTGAATCAGATCCAGATTTTGTTAAACCCGGAAACCAGTAGGCCACATACTGTCTCACTGCTGTTACTTCGATAGCGATTAAGCTAGTGTAAGCTACAATAGTAATAAATGAAATCATATAGCCTACAAGATGACCGTGTGAATAAACAGGATATCGAATAATTCCTCCTGTACGAGGCAAGGCAGCCCCTAGCTCAGCGTATACAAGGCCTATTAATAAAATAATAACTCCACCAATAACCCAAGAAAAACTTCCTGCAGGCCCGGCTTGTGTAGCGACATTACTAACGGCAAACAGCCAAGCGGAGCCAAAAATAGCCCCTAATCCAATCAACGTTAAATCTAATAGGGATATCGTCTTTTTAAACGGGCCTTTATTTTCCATAAGTTTCCTCCTTTGGATGAATCATCACTTTTGTTGTTTTTTTTGACAACATTCATATATATTCGATAATATGTGTCAAAATTTTTATTACTATACCCATTCAAAATTACTTTGAACCCCTTTTCTTGATTTCTATAGATTAATTAACAGAAAATTTTAAAAAATAACTCTTATATTTAAGACACACTAAAACTTTTTCTTCTCTTCTTTAATAGGTAAAATACTCAATAAATGAAAGGAGTTAGATAAATGACTTTACCAGAAAATTTGCCTGTTGATTTTACAGCTTACAACCACTTAACATTCCTTCCGCTCGGACGCAAAAATAAATCGATAAAATACCCGCATTTGGATTATTAAATTCCGTAAAGCGCAAGCGCATTGTTACGTATTTACAAGAATTACAAAACTATCAGCTGCTTAAAAAAGAGAAAAAAGGATTCACCCTTACTCCAAAAGGCGAAGCCATTCGACGTCTATTTGAAGAAGAATCACGGAGAATATGAGATTATATCTCCCGTGATTCTTCTTTTTTGATTTTGAAAACTACTTTCTCTATTAAATGCTTATCATAATTAGAAATCTCCATTCATATAATTATTACTAGATTAGCAAAGTCCTTCATACCTATTAGCCTGATGCTGACATAGAGAGGAGATTTCGCCATTGAAATCTAGTAATCGCGCCAATTTTGTAGTGTTAACATATAAGATGGTTTTTGTTATTTTATCCATTGTTTTAATGACATCATCTATCATTGTTCTAGTGAGTTACTCAGCATTTAAAGAACAGTTCAATTCTTCTATTGTCTATCAAACGTTATCGAAGCATAAAGCGGAGAGCCTTTATTATTTGATGAGCCAAGAAAACCACCACTTTTCAACGGCTTTTGATAAAAACTACTCGCCTCCAGGTCTTTCTTCTACACTGCTAGAGTTATCAACAAGTATTCGAGCAGAAGACGCGAGAAGCTTGTTTGGTTCAGAACTTCCTGGATTCAGTATTTACGACTCCAATATTATCATCGCCGGTGAAGGCACCAATTTCACAAACTTCCCTAGAGAATCTGCACCGCCGTTAGATGAAACGCTAAAAGAAAGAAATTCTACTACAAAAGTTCAGCAACCTAAAGAAAACAATGGTACGAATGCTCCAAATAATAATACAACTGGCGGAAAAAAGGTATTTTATATTTATCATACGCACAGCTGGGAATCTTACTTGCCTCTGTTAGGACTTGAAGGTGATCCAGATGCTAATAAAGCAGTAGATAGCAAAACAAATATTAATATAGTCGCAAATATGCTAGGAAAAGATTTAGAGGCTCAGGGAATTGGAGCAGAAGTAGATCAAACCAATATTGGACAGAAGTTAAAAGAAAAAGGATGGAATACTAATCAAGCCTACGCCATGTCTCGCACAGTAATTGAAACGGCGATGACTGAGAATAGAGATTTAACTTACTTTATCGATTTGCATCGAGATTCACTTCGAAAAGATAATACAACCATTAAGATTAACAATAAATCGTATGCAAAAGTTGTGTTTGTTTTAGGGAAAGCGAATCAAAACTTTGAACAAAACTTAAAAATGGCAAAAGCGCTTCATGAAGGTCTTGAAAAGAAATATCCTGGGTTAAGCCGCGGAGTTATTGGCAAAAACAAATCCAGCGGTAACGGTGTATATAATCAGGATGTTTCTAAAAATGCGATTTTAATTGAAGTGGGCGGAGTTGATAATAACTTTGATGAACTAACCAACACAACAAAAGCATTGTCTGATGTCATTAGCCAATTTTACTGGCAAGCTGAAAAAGTAGATGCCCCTGCTCAATAAAAAAAGCCCTCTTCACTGAGGGCTTTTTAAAATTCAATTCCTTTTACGGCAGGAATTCCTTCATCATAATAATGTTTATGAGGCTTCATTTCCGTCACAAGATCTGCTGCATCCATCACTTCTTTTTTGGCAGAACGCCCGGTAATGACCAAATGCATATGCTCAGGGCGCTTTTGAATAAGGTCAATTACTTCGTGTAGCGGTAGCACATCATCAATAGGAAATTTCTCGATAGCTAGTGCATTATTTAACTCATCTAAAATAACTACATCATATTCGTTCGAGAAGACTTTTTCCTTCGTTAGCGCCCAAGCTTTTTGCAAAGCTTCACGATGTTCAGGCGGTGTTTTTGTCCACGTAAAGCCGACTCCTGTTTGAACCATTTCAATTCCTATTCTGTCAAACATCAGCTTTTCGCCATATGTACGCTGAGGAGATTTAATAAATTGAATCATTAATACTTTTTGTCCGCGTCCCGTAGCGCGCAAAGCAAGACCTAAAGCAGCGGTTGTTTTCCCTTTTCCGTCTCCGGTATAAATTAACGTAAGACCCCGTTTGTCTTTCAATCTAAAAACCTCTTTTTCTTCGAATTTCAGTTTACAGCCATGTTGTTTTTTCTGTAAACGATGTTCTAGCAGGCTCTTTCATTTTTGTAAGAGACTCTTCATTTGGATAGCCTAGAAATACGTTTCCTACTACGACTTTACCTGAAGGCTTGCCGATAAACTCATACAGCCTCTCGTCTCGAACAAGACCAACGCCTCTTGTTCTCCACACGAATCCAAGACCTAGTTCTTTAGCTGCTAGCCACATGGAATGAATCGCACATGAAACCGCATATTTGTTGTCTTCCGTGGCTTCGTCGTCTCCTTCAACTGTATCAGCTGTTACAACGATATGTACAGGCGTATTTTTCACTGCTTTTAACGAACTTTCTACTAAATGAGGCTTTGTAGGAAAGCGCTCCTTTAAATAAGCTTCAGCCAGTTCTTCATACTTCTTTTTTGCTTCTCCTTGAATCACATAAAAGCTCCAAGGCTCTCTCATTCGGTCATTTGGAGCCCACGTCGCTGCTTCAAGCAGCTGTTCGATTTTCTCTTGTTCGACTTCACGCGGTTCATGATCTCGTACCGCTCTTCGTTCTTTTAGCTGTGAAATAATCGTCATATTGTCTCCTCCTTTTAACGTTAAAGCAGAATATTTTCCGCTCTTTCTTCGAACCATTTTATTTTTTCTCTAATTGTCACAACTTCACCTACAAGCACGATGGCAGGATGAGCAATTTCTGCTTTTTTTGCTATTTCTTCGATTGTGTCAAGCGTTCCCGTTACGGTGCGCTGATACTTCGTCGTTCCCCATTGAACAAGCGCTACTGGCGTATGTTTATCTCGTCCATGGTCCATCAATTGCTTGCATATATGAGGTAAATTTCCAACGCCCATATAAAACGCAATTGTATCTATTCCTTGAGCAAGCGCTGACCAGTTTAAATAATCTTTTCCTTTTTCTTCTCTTCCATGACCCGTTACAATCGCAAAAGAAGTGGCATGATCTCTATGGGTAACAGGAATTCCTGCATAAGCTGGAGCTGCAATTCCTGACGTGATACCAGGCACTACTTCGTAAGGAATTCCTTGAGTAGCAAGCACTTCAGCTTCCTCTGCTCCGCGGCCAAACACAAAAGGATCGCCTCCTTTTAAGCGCGTCACTACTTTTCCTTGAAGTGCTTTTTCAACAAGCAGTTCGTGAATACGATCTTGGATGACTCCGTGCTTGCCCGGTAATTTTCCGCAAAAAATAAGCTCCGCGTCTTTTTTAGCATAGTTTAACAACTGTTCATTAGCTAAGCGGTCATATAAAATGACATCCGCTTCTTGAATACACTCCATTCCATATACGGTTATTAGCTTCGGATCTCCTGGTCCGGCTCCTACTAAATATACTTTTCCAACTGTCACACGGCATCTCTTCTTTCTTTTTTTACCGCTTTACACTGTTCCACCCAGTTTTCTACCATCTTCGTAGAAGAGCCGAAATGAAAGTGCGTATAGCCGGCAATTAAATTATTGTTCATATAGCCTTCTTCTTTCATTCCTCGCATCCCTTTTGTATCATAGGCAGGCGAAAACTCTTTCTCTGAATGAAAGGTTGAATAATGAAATTCATGGCCTTTAGCTTGTATATCGCCTTTAAATAAAAAATTCGCCGGCTTTCCCGTCACTTCTCGGTATCCTAAAGCAGCTAATTTTGTCTGCATTCTTACTTGTCCGGGAATAAGCCCCACCATTTCATGGCATGTATCATCTGTTGTGACAATACCATCTGTTAAAAACATAAAGCCTCCGCACTCAGCAAGTGTAGGAATTCCTTTTTGGATGGCTGCTCGAACAGAGTTTTTAACGTCGATTTGCTGAGCCAGCGTTTCAGCAAATTCTTCTGGAAATCCGCCTCCTATATAAAGACCGTCAGCATCTTGTGGAACCGTTTCTCCTTTTAAAGGCGAAAATTCTACAAGCTCTGCTCCGCAAGCTTTTAACAATTCGAAATTTTCTTCATAATAAAAGTTAAAAGCGGCATCTCTCGCCACAGCAATTTTCACTTGAGGTACGGACGGCTTTGTAAAGATAGGATCATTAATTTCTATTTTAGGAGCTAAAGCCAGTTCATATACTTTTTCGATATCAATTGTATCATGAACAAGCTTTCCTAACTGTTCAAAAAACGGTGTTAATTCTCCTCGTTCAATCGATGGAATGAGCCCGAGGTGACGTTCAGGAATCGTAAGATCATCGTTTCTTTTCAAGTAGCCTACTACAGGGATGTGACATTCCTGCTCAATCGCTGCCTTAACAAGTTTATAATGCCCTTCACTTCCAACTCGGTTAGCGATCACACCGACGATGTTTGCTTCGGGTAAAAATTGCTGAAACCCTTTTACAATCGCCGCTGCACTTCTAGCCATACTAGCACAATTGACAACTAAAAGAACAGGGCTATTGGTGATTAAGCTGATTTCTGCTGTTGTTCCTTCGTTCGTTAACGGATTTTTCCCATCGAAAAATCCCATAACTCCTTCCATGATGGAAATATCAGCATCTTCACTAGCACGAGCGACAATTTCCCTAACCATATCGTGTTCAAGCATCCAGCTGTCTATATTTCGAGACGTTCGTTCTGTAACAGCCGTATGATACGTTGGATCAATATAATCGGGTCCGCATTTAAACCCTTGAACTCTGTAACCGGCTTGTCTTAACGCTGCCATCAGCCCGATTGTAAGTGTTGTTTTCCCTACGCCACTTCCGGTACCGGCAATGACGAGTCTTCTGTTTGACATGTTGTTCTCTCCTTTAGTCATATGGAATAAGTGCCACTGAAATGGTTACATTCCCTGACTTTTTCTTCACAAGTTCAAGCTTATCAGCACCGCTGTATAACATAGCAGCAGGTTCACTAACGCCATATGCACCTGTATATTTAAAGACAGTATCTGAAGGCTGTTGGATACTTATGCTGTTTAGCTCTTGGGGCGAATAATAGACAAACTCCCAGCCGTACTTAGACGCCACTTCTAACAGCCCTTCTTCATCTTTCTTTAACTCTATTGTACATAATGCTTTTACACTTTTCATTGAGAACTGAAGTTCAGCAAGCGTTTTTTCAATAACGGTTTCAATTTCAGCTGTACTTGTCCCTCGATTGCATCCCATCCCAATCGCTAATACTTTTGGCCGGTAAAGAACACCGTTTTCTAAGATTGCTTCTTCCTCTTTTTTTAAATTACGATGCGTTACGACCAAAGCTGCATGTGGCGATGCCTCAAGAGCTGTCTGAATCGATGAATATGTTTTAATGTTAGCTGGAACAGGGTGCTCATAATGCCACCAGTTCTTTTCACCTGATTCTTGAACCACTGCTATTTCTTCTTCGTTCACCACAGAAGCGCTGACAGGCGTTAGTTTTTCTGCTGATTCCCACACCCATCCAAAGCGCTTACCAAATAAATCAACCGGAATTGTTTTTTGCACATCGGATGCTGTTGTAATAACAGGATGAGCTTCAAGAGCTGCCGCAACTTCACGCGTAAGCTCATTTGCTCCTCCGATATGACCTGAAAGCACGCTGATGACATTTTCGCCTTTATCATCAATGACAACAACCGCAGGATCCGTTTTCTTATCTTTTAAAATAGGTGCAATCATACGTACAACTGCTCCCAGTGAGATAATAATAATAAGTCCTTTATACGATTCAAAAAGAGAAGGCAAAAGCATCCGAACGCTTCCTGAAAACAGCTGAATGTTATGCTCTTGTTCGTCTCCTTTTTCAAACTTGCTCATGTAATACACATCAGACTGCTGAAAAGTGCGGCCTAGATTTCTTGCAATTTCTACGCCGTGCTTCGTGATGGCCACGACAGCATAATCCCCGCGCTGTGTAATGAGAACTTCTTTTCCTTCTTGGAGTTGAATCATTCCGACTTCACTCCTCTTCGAAAGCCATGGGTAAATGTTTTATCATAAAGTTTTGAGCGATAATCTTTGTCATGAATGTGGGGGTCAAGTGCCCAGCCTGCCAAAATCATCGCCTGCTTGCGAATGCCGTTTGTTCGCATAGCATCATCCAGGTCCTTTACCGTCGTGCGAACAATTTTTTCATCTGGCCACGTTGCTTTATAGACTACTACAACCGGCGTGTCTTCACTCCAACCCGCGCTTATAAATTCTTTCATTACTTTTTTTGTGAGCGTCGCGCTTAAAAATAAAGCAATAGTACATTTATGTTTTGCTAAATCAGTTAATTTTTCAAACTCAGGTACAGGCGTTCTTCCTTCAGCACGAGTTAAAATAACTGTTTGAGTCAAATCTGGAATGGTTAATTCTGCTTCAGCCGCTGCAGCAGCAGCGAATACGGAGCTGACGCCCGGAACGATTTCAATATCAACGCCTTCTCTTTTTAAAAGTACCATTTGTTCCATAATGGCTCCGTACATAGCTGGATCTCCGGTATGTACTCTTACAACCATTTTTCCTTCACGCATGCGCTCAAGCATAGTACCGACCATTTCTTCTAAATGCATACCCGCTGTTTTTAACACTTCAGCTCCTGGTTTAGACTTAGCAACTAGCTCTTGACTTACCAGTGAGTCGGCGTACAAAACAACATCTGCTTGCTGAAGTAATTTTAAGCCTTTTACTGTAATTAAATCTGGATCTCCGGGTCCAGCTCCGATTATGTATAACTTCATTTTCGCACCACCATTAGCGTTAAGTATTGTAAATCGGCTCCTTCTAGTTCTGAAGCTTTCCAGATAATTTCTTCATCTGACGTTACTTTTGTCACCACTGACGCTTTTTCAAGCAGATCAAGCTCTTTTAAAAGACCGACCATAAAATCGATGACTTTGGCCACTTTAATAAAAATGACGCAGTCGTTTTCCATTAATACTTTTTTCATTGTTTCATAATCTTCACGAGCAGGAACAATTGCTACGTGTTCATCACCATCTGCTAACGGAATACCTAGACGAGATGCAGCTCCATTAATAGATGAAATACCGGGAATTACTTGAATCGGAGCTTCAGGGTGACGTTCTTGCATCAGGCGCATCATGTGAATAAACGTACTGTAAAGCATAGGGTCGCCCTCTGTGACAAATGCTACATCTTTTCCTTCCTCGAGCTTTTCCCATACTCGTTCTACCGTTTCGGTCCATTTTCTTTCCAAAATAGCAGGATCTTTTGTCATTGGAAACACAAGGCCAAGCATGTCTTTTTCATTTGCACTGAAATAGACATCAATAATTTTTTGGGCATAGCTTTTGCTTCCTTTTTGCTTTTTAGGATACGCAATAACGGGTGATTCTTTTAATTTACGAAATGCTTTTACTGTAATAAGTTCTGGATCTCCCGGTCCAACTCCAAGTCCGTACAATGTTCCAATCATATTCATTCTCCTCTTTTGGCTGTAATAATATAAATGGGGTTTAAAGCGTCAAATCGCGTTAAATGTAAAATGGGCTTGCTTCTCGAAATTTGTGCAAGCGTAACAGCAGTCTCAAACCCTCGTTCTTTAAAAGCTTTCATCGCTTCTGCTAAATTTTCAATCGTTACGGCATTTAATACGATGCGCCCTCCTGAATTTAATCGACTGCAGCAAACATCCAAAATGGTTTCCATGCCTCCTGCTGTACCTCCAATAAACACCGCATCAGGATCAGCAAACTCACTTAACCCTTCCGGTGCTTTTCCCTGCACAGTGTGGGCGTCTACTCGAAATTTCGCTAGATTTTCTCTGCAGTTTTCTAAGTCTGCTTCATTTTTTTCCACGGCAAAAATTTGTCCTTCACGCGCAATTTTAGCCGCTTCAATTGCGACTGAACCCGTACATGTTCCGATATCCCATACGACGCTATCTCTCTTTAGCTGCAGGGCGCTAATACTAAGTGTACGAACTTCTTTTTTAGTAATAAGTCCCTTGTCCGGCTTGCGTTGAATAAATTCATCGTCCTCTATTCCAAGAGGCCAAACTGGGCTTTTTTTCTACCTGCTTTAATATCACGACATTAAGCGGAGAAAAGATTTGATTAGCCGCTTCTTCCAACGAAAGCAGCTGACAGCGCTCCGTTTCTCCTCCTAAATTCTCTGCTACAAACATCTTGTATTCCGTCATGCCAAATGACAATAAGTAGTTTGCCAGAGCACTAGGAGAATTTTGCTCATCTGTTAAAATCGCTACTTTTTTATGACCGTCTATGCGCTGAGCGAGTCCCTTTATACTTCTCCCGTGCACGCTTGTAAAATAAGCGTCTTGCCATCGCTCTTTTAAACGTGAGAATGCAAGCTGAATAGAACTTAAATAAGGATATATTTCAACGTCTAGCTTCGTAGAAAGATAGCTCCCAATTCCGTAAAATAACGGGTCGCCTGAGGCTAACACAACCGCATTTCCTTCTTCGTTTTTTAAACGTTCAACAAGAGAAGAAAGACCCCCTTCAATCGCTACTTTTTCTCCTTCGAAATCTTGAAAAAAATCCAGGTGACGCTTTCCTCCAATTAGCACATCACTTTCATACACCCACTGTTCATACATAGGAAGTAAACTTAACTTCCCATCGTCACCAATTCCAATAATTTTAATTGCCATGTTGCACCGCCTGTCCTAAAAAATCTCCTTTTAATGTGTAAAGAGACGTATCGACATCGATTCCGTCCCCTACTTCCTTTAATGCTGATAAACAGCAGTACTCGCACAGTTTTTCAAAAAACTGATGATGACCGCTTTGTGTCATTAAATCCCCCACTTGAGAAGCTGTGTTTGCACCTTTTATTTCCTCTACCAGTTCAGCAGAAGCGCCTGACTCAGAAGCTGCTTTTGCTAAAAAATTAAAATCAATGGGTGCACTTTTTGAATGAACCATCATAACGCCTTGCGCGACTTTTGAAAACTTTCCCATCATGCCTACAAGCGATACTTTTTTCATTCCTTGCTTTTTACATTGTTTTAAAGTAAATCCAACAAAATCTCCCATTTCGATAAATGCTTCTTCCGGAAGTTCAGGGAACTGTTTCATTCCATACTTTTCGCTTCGGCCCCCTGTCGTAATGACAACGTGCTCACAATTACTCGCTTTAGCAACGCTGATTGCCTGCACGATACTTGCTTTATAAGCAGCTGTTGAGAACGGAACGACAATCCCCCGCGTCCCCAGTATCGAAATGCCTCCTAAAATACCTAGACGCGCATTTAATGTCTTTTTCGCCATTTCTTCTCCTTCAGGAACCGAGATGACAATCTTAACGCCTTTTTGTATATTGTATTCAGCTAGAAGCTGTTCAGCCGTTTCTTTCAGCATCTTTCTTGGAACAGGGTTAATGGCTGCTTCACCGACAGGAACCGGGAGGCCGGGCTTTGTCACACGCCCTACTCCCACTCCTCCATCAATGATAATGTCTGCACCATTACACCACGAAACTTCAGAAATAATCAGCGCTCCGTGCGTGGCATCGGGATCATCTCCAGCATCTTTAATGATGCTAGCTACAGCGCTGCTTGTGCGATACTCGCATTCTTCAAGATGAAACGTAGCAAAGCGGCCGACAGGTAGGTAAATCGTTGACTCATCTTGCACTTCTCCTGAAATTAGCGTAAGCAGAGCTGCTCTCGTAGCTGCCGTTGCACAAGCGCCCGTCGTATAGCCTTCTCTGAGTTTCTTAGGTTCTTTTGGTACTTCCTTCATGCGTTACACCTGATCTGCAAGAATTGAAATTGCATTTAATGCAGCAACCGTTACCGTACTGCCGCCTTTTCGCCCGATGTTTGTAATAAACGGCACGTCAAGTTTTGCAAGTTCTTCTTTAGATTCAGCTGCTGAAACAAATCCTACCGGCAGACCAATAACAAGCCCAGGCTTCGCTTCTCCTTCTTTAATCAAACGAATTAACTCAAGTAAAGCTGTAGGTGCGTTCCCAATTGCAAAAATTCCACCGTCTGCTTCTTTGATGGCTTTTCGCATAGAAATAATTGCACGCGTTGTATTTAAGCGCTTTGCTTCTTCCATTACGTCCGGATCTGAAATATAAACTTTGATTTCACCGCCGTGTTTTTCAATTCGCTGCTTGTTTGTTCCTACTTGTACCATTTGTACATCTGCAACCACTTGCTTGCCGCTGCGAATGGCTTTAATTCCTGCTTGAATCGCATCCGGATGAAACAGCATGCTGCGTCCAAGCTCAAAGTCTGCAGACGCATGAATTACGCGCTGAACAATTGGGTACTGTTCGTCTGTAAACGGATGAGGCCCAAGCTCTTCTGTAATCATTTCAAAACTTTTTCCTTCAATTTGCTGAGGCTGAACAGTTAACGGTTTAAATTCTGTACGAAAATCCATCTCAATCAACTCCTAGTTTGGTTTACTAAAGCATGAACGACTTCTTCAAACGTGGAATACACGGTCCCATACTCAATTTTCGGTCGCCCAATCATAATAATATCTAAGCCTAACTCTTTAGCTGCTTCCACTTTTTCATCCACAGATCCAACTTTTCCGCTTTCTTTTGTGACCATGACCGTCACTCCGTATTGCTTATACAGCGCTCGATCAAACTCTTTTGTAAACGGCCCTTGAATAGCAATAATATTTTTTTGCGGAAATCCCAATTGCTGGCACTTTTCCATATTATCCAGCCTTGGAAGCATACGAGCAACAAGCCGTACATCTGAAAAAGGAAGCAGCTTTTCTGTAAAAACCTGCAGCGTTTTGCTGCCTGTTGTCAGCATAATAACTCCTTTTTTCTCAGCTGCTACTTCTGCTGCTTCTTCATACGTAGAAACCATCGTCATATTATCATAGGTAAAAGCCTGCGAAGCCCGCTCATAGCGTATGTAAGGAATCGCTGTTTCAGCAGCCGCGCCGATAGCATTTTTAGATGCTTCTTCTGCAAAGGGATGACTTGCATCCACAATAGCTTTTACACGATGTTCGTTTACAAAATCCATCATATCTTCTTTTGTGAGACGTCCAATTTTCACTTTCACTTCTGCACGCTGTAATTCGATAGCTGCGTTTTCGGTTACAACCGTTGCCGTAACCTCATGACCTGCTTTTTTCACTTGCACGGCTAATGCACGTGCATCGCTAGTTCCGGCTAACAATAAAATCATTTTAGCTCGCCGACCTTATTTTCACGGTGGTCGTGGTCATGATGGTGATCATGGTGATGGTGTCCGTGATCATGGTCATGATCGTGATGATGGTGGTGATCAATATGCTCCATAATGCCGAGACGATATTGACACGTATCGCAGTTCATTTTCACTTCACCTTCTAATCCTTCTTCAGCACGTTCTTTTAAAATTGTCTGCAGTTTTGGGTGAAAACCGAAATAGCCGGCTAGCTTAAACTCAATGTTTTCATGCTGGATTTTATACTGCTTCACCATTTCTTCCAAACGCTTAATTAGTACTCCTGTAAATAAGAAATACGGGAGAATAACCACTTTTTTAGCACCCAATTTCAAACATCGCTCCACGCCTTCATCAATCAGTGGAGCGGTCACGCCCATAAAAGAAGTTTCGACCATTTTATAATTTGTTTTTTCCCAAAGAAGGCGCGTAATTTTATATAAATCACTGTTTGCATCAGGATCACTTCCTCCTCGCCCTAAGACGATAACAGCCGTGTCTTCAGCTGGAGTTTCTAAATTCTCTCCTGATTCTTGTAACCTCGTTTTTAAAATTTCAAGGGCTTCTTCATGAACGCCAATGGGACGTCCGTATACGAAGTTTACGTGTGGATATTTTTCCTTAGCTTCATCTATAGCCGCCGGAATATGTATTTTAGAGTGGCCAGCAGGCAAGAGCATAATTGGAATTACAACTACATCTTTTGCTCCTTTTGCCACACATGTATCAATACCTTGACTTACATTTGGGCGTTCAAACTCTAGAAAACACGTTTCTACTAAAATAGATGCGTCCCAATCATGCTTCATAGTCGAAATAAATTCGCGAATTTGATCGTTCCCTTCAGGATCTCTGCTTCCATGACCGACAAATAAAACTGATTTCATATAATGCCCTCCCATTTTTTAATCTCCACACGGAGCTGGTTCTACTTTTATTTTTGGGGTTATATCTTGATAGTCGAATCCATAAACGTTCTTCACACGCTTAAAGAATTTATGAAATCGCTCATTAGGATGACCTTTTTCTTTATATTCATGGATAATGTTCTCCACTATTTCAACAATGTCATCGGGTGCTATACCTTCCGCCACAATTTGACCTGAATGCGCATTGCGTCCAACCGTTTTAGCTCCTAGAAATAAATCAAACGCGCCTTTTCTATAGACAATGCCGATATCTTCTTGAACAGCACCATAACAGGCCATACCGCATCCATTAATACCAAGCTTCAGCTCTTTTGGCATGTCCATTCCCCCGAGGCGTTTTTGTAATTCTTCCGTATGTGGAATAGCATCGCTTTTTTCTCCGTCACAAAAATCACACGCTTTAATTGTGAACACGTCTCCGACCGGAGATAGTAAAAAGGAAGCTGCTTGGAGCTTTTTAATAATCACATCTGGCTGAGCCGTTGGAATTTGCAGTTTGATTTGATGGTCAGGTGTATACTCCATCGTACCTTTTTCACCAACAACTTCTGCTAGTGTGGTCATTTGAACAGGCGTGAATTTCTTATTTGCAAGTCCTGGACTAACCGCCACTTCGAAAATAGACTGTATTGGCTGGTGTACGACCGCAGAAGTGGTTTCACCTAAAATTGCTTGAAGCGCTTCTTCTGCAAGAGCTCGTGAAGTTGCTTTTTCTTCTCTTGTGTTCTGAACTGCTTCAATAGCTGAAGCGGTTTGCTTTACAGTCTTTTCTTGATCGAGAGCCCATGGTTCTGCTTCTTTTCGAAGTCGCTGATGCGGTCTTAGCGGCTGCTCCGTTTGGTTGAGGGTATATTTCCGCTGATATCCTCGCGGTGTAATCATTAAATCATCGTAAAAGAACGTAGATGAATTTCCAACAACAACGGTAGTCAGCATGCCTATTTCATGGTTTAACATGTCTTTTAAGTTGGTCATTACGACTTCTTCACGGTCACGATAAGCGCTTTTCACAAGACCAACAGGCGTATCAGGGGAACGGTACTTTAATAGAATTCTTTGCGCTTCAACAATTTGTCTTGTTCGTCTTCCGCTTTTTGGGTTGTAAAAAGCCACTACAAAATCTGCTTGTGCAGCTGCTTCAATTCTTTTTTCGATTAGCTCCCAAGGCGTAAGGTGGTCACTTAAACTAATCGTACAAGCATCGTGCATCACGGGCGCTCCAAGAAGAGATGCGCATGAATTGATAGCCGAAATCCCAGGAATTACTTCCAGCTCTACGCCCGTTTCTTTTTTCCAGCCTTTTTCAATCAACACTTCATACACAAGGCCTGCCATTCCGTATACTCCTGCATCTCCGCTTGAAATGACAGCTACGGTTTTTCCTGCTTCAGCTTGCTTTACAGCTTCCTGTGCACGGCTTACTTCTTCGGTCATTCCCGTACTAATAATTTGCTGATTCGTTAACAGTCCTTGAATTAATTCCACATAGGTTTTGTAACCGATGATCATATCACTTTCTTGAATGGCTTCTCTTGCTCGCTGTGTAATATGTTCAAAGCTTCCCGGCCCAAATCCAATAACTAACAGTTTACCTTTCATGCTAGCTCCTCCTTTATGCGTTACTTTTTACTTTGTCAATTCCTTCTATGGAGTCACTGTTTTCCGGAGAAACGAAACCATTTTGATCATATTCATAGATAAGCGATTCCTTTATACTGCAGCCTCCTGCTAAATGCTCTTCGACAATCCGGTGAGCCACGGTTTCAGTGACCTGCTTGTACCAATCTCCTGAAGGATAGACGATAGCTACAGGAGCATCTTTGCATCGTCCGTTACAGCGCGTACGCGTTGTATGAACCGTTTCATCCAAATCCAGTTCCGTCACTTTATTTCGAATAGCTTGCGTGGCTTCTTCTCCACCTTTTCTCATACAGCTGCTTCCATTACAAATCAATACGTGATGTTTTGTTCCATTTAAGTTCCACGTCGTCACACTCATCGCTCCTTTACTAAAAAAAGCGCCTCTATCAATGATAGAGGCGCAGAAAATTTAAACTAAGTTTTTGCACTTCCACCTATATCCCGTAGGGTAAGCTTCGCATTAAAAAAAGGCAGGTTTCCTGACTTCGATTCATCACTTGATTGCGCCTTCCCGAATACAGTGGCATATGCAATCAGCTCCTCTTCACAGTGGCGGGTACCGCGCTGGCTTCACACCAGACTTCCCATTTAACGCAATATGAACATTGCGCACCTTTTTTGCACGATATGTAGTTTTACGCTACCAGAAAAACCCGCTTCGCTAATATGCGAGCGGGTAAAACGTCAGAATAAGAGTGTACACGAATGCCACTTTAAGCCAACGTCTTCCTTCCCGCTCCCCGGAGAAATAGAAACTTCACAATAAAGACAGGTCTCCTGACTTGTGTATCATTCTACTTGAGAACCTTCCCGTGATTTTTTCACAGTGGTTATACTCGTTCGTCCACACTTACAGTTGCGGGGACAGTACTGGCATTTCACCAGTTTCCCTATTAAGCCTTCTTGGCATCTTTACTGTTGCTGTTTGATATATATGAACCTTTTAAACTATCAGAATAATAGAAGTAACTACCATATCATAGCGTACATTTTTTTTTATTTCAACTCTATTCTTTTCGGAAGATACAAGCATCTATAAAAAAACAAGAGCATAAAGTCAGCTCTTGTTTTTTCATTATATAGCTACTAATGTTAAATGAGGATCATTATAATAAACCACTTCTGAAAGAACTTTACAGCCATTTGTTTTGGCAAAAGCTTCTCTCGCCTGCTTTTCAGTTTCAAATTCAAACATTTTCATTTCTTTTCCAGCATATACCGTCAGTACCCACATGAAAAGATTCGCCTCCGATTATTGTAGTGATCGCTATATCCACATTATGCCGAAACCATTTCCTTTTGAAAACCCATTCTACAAAACTTGTCACAAGAAACTTTTAAAAATTTAAAAACATTTTAACTTCTGTAAATGAACACAATGTACAAAAGGTTTAAGCAGTATTATACCTCTTTAAAAAAGGTGCTTTTTTAACCAACTGTTGCTTCACCAGCAAAAAAATATATAGTATTTATTAAAAAAAGAAGCCGGACAGCCGGCTTCTTTTTTAGGAAAGGAAAGTACAGACATCACAATCCCGTCGTGCTCTTTATTTTGCATAAAAATACACTAATTAAATATTCCTTTCTTAAAGCAGAACCATGTTCGACTGCACATAGTGATAAAGAAGCTTATACGTATGGTTTAATGAATCTTGATGCGTTCTCTCAAACGCATGAGAAGAATCAATTCCTGGACCAATTAAGCCGTGTGCGATATCGTGTCCGGCACGAATAGCAGCAGAAGCATCTGATCCGTAAAACGGATAAATATCTAATTTGTACTGAATATCATGCTGCTTAGCTAGCTCCACCAAATGCTTTCTCAAACCGTAATGATATGGACCGCTTGAATCTTTTACACAAATAGACACGGTGTATTCATCAGTAGATTGTCCATCTCCCATAGCACCCATATCAACCGCTAAGTATTCTACTGTTTGAGGCGTAATGTTCGAATTTCCTCCGTATCCAATTTCTTCATTATTTGAAATGAGAAAGTGCGTAGTGTATGGCAGTTCGATCTGTTCTTCTTGAATTGTTTTCATGAGCTGAAGCAATAAAGCTACGCTTGCTTTATCATCAAGATGACGAGATTTAATAAAACCGCTTTTTGTTATTTCTACACGAGGATCAAACGAAACAAAGTCGCCGACTTCAATTCCAAGGCTGCGAACATCTTCTGCGCTATGTACTTTTTCATCCAGTCGAATTTCTATATTTTCTTGATTTCGCTCAGCTTTCCCTGCATCTTTATACACATGAACAGATGTTTGATGCATAAGGATGGTTCCTGTAAATACTTCTCCTGATGAAGTTTCAATTTCACAATATTCTCCTTCAATAGAATTGTAGCGAAATCCTCCAATCAAGTCGATTTTCAGACGTCCACTCGGTTTGATTTCTTTTACCATAGCACCTAAGGTATCGACATGAGCCGTCAGCATGCGGTGGTGATCTGTATCTTTACCGGGAATAGTAGCGACTAAGCCTCCTTTTCGATTGCGATACGTTTGAATATTTAGCTCTTTTACATAGTCTTCGACAAATGAAATCACCTTTTCTGTATTTCCAGAAGGACTGGGAATCGAAACAAGCTTTTTAATTAACTGAACAGCTTCCGTCATTATGACACTTCCTTTGTCTCTCATTTCTTTTATTTTACCATATGTTTCAAAAAAGATAACGGGCAGCTCCAAACAAAAAAGCCGGGCAGCTGCCCGGCTTTTTTGTTTTAAGCTATGTTTGATTTCTTTAATTCATTTGTATAATTTAATGATTTTTGCTTATCAAATTCGCCTTCAGACTTCGACATCACAATTGCAGCTAAAGCATTTCCTACTACGTTAACTGTGGTACGCATCATATCCAGAATGCGGTCAATTCCTGCAATAAATGCCATGCCTTCAAGAGGGAAGCCCATAGATTCAAGTGTAGCAAGTACAACCACAAACGATGCTCCCGGCACACCAGCCATTCCTTTGGATGTTAACATCAGAACGAGAAGGAGCTGAATTTGATCCATAATGGAAAGGTCAATGCCGTACATTTGAGCAATAAACAGCGATGCCAGCGCCTGATAAATGGTCGACCCATCTAAGTTAAACGTATAGCCTGTTGGAATAACAAACGATGTAACCGATTTAGAACAACCGAAGTCTTCCATCTTTTTGATAAGAGATGGTAAAACGGCTTCTGAACTTGCCGTTGTAAAAGCAAGAAGCAGCTCGTCTTTTAACACTTTTATCAGCGTAAACATGCTTGTTCCAGCCATTTTAGCGATAATTCCAAGAACCACAAGCACAAAGAAAATCATGGTGAAGTAAACGGCGAACACTAATTTTCCCAATGGAATAAGTGATCCGACACCAAACTTTATAATATTAACACCAATAAGTGCAAATACACCTACTGGAGCAAATTTCATCACCAAATTAGTTACCCAAAACATTGCATCCAAGACGCCTTCAAAAAAGGCTAAAACAGGTTTTCCTCTCTCTCCAATCGAAGCTACGCCTACACCAAACAGTACGGAAAATAAAATGATTGGTAAAAGATCACCTTCTGCTACCGATTGAAAGACGTTTGTCGGAACAATATGAAGAAGCTCTTGAGCAATCCCTGTACTTTCAGACGTTTTTGCCGTTGCCTCATATTGAGAAATATCGCTTTTTTCAATATGTCCCATGTCAACCCCTGCACCAGGGTGGAATAAGTTCGCGGCAATAATCCCCACTACAATAGCAATGGTTGTAACAATTTCAAAATAAAGAATTGTTTTTCCGCCAAGCTTACCTAATTTTTTGATATCGCCTACTCCTGCGACCGCTACGATTAATGCTGAAATCACGATCGGTACGACAATCATCTTAATTAAATGAATAAATATGTCTCCAACCGGCTGTAAAATAGAAATGGCTGTATCGCTTCCATAAAAAATAGCACCTACAGCTACACCTAAAATCAGTCCAATTAGAATCTGAGTTGCTAGACCTAACCTTTTCACTTTCTTGCTCCTTTCGCACAGTTGACTTTCATCCATCGAGCATATGCGGTTCCGCGAACCGTGTATAAATATACATCCTTACAGCACCTTATGTAAACAGTTCTTTACTAAAAGGATGTAAGGCCGCACATGCAAATTTTTAAAAGCCACGGTTCTGTTTTATCATATCAAATAATTGTTGTATATTGAGATTTTTTTGCTAAGTATTTTTCTATTTTTGCTATTTCAGCGAATAAATTAAAAAAATAAAATTTTATATTGAAATATGCATTTTAGGTTAGTATAATACGATACATGTTTATTTTTATTATTCGAATATAAAATTCTGAAAATTTTAATTATTCAACACGATAATAAAAAGCATTTATAATTTTGGAGGTTTTAACGTGTCAAACAAAGTTCCTTTTTCATTTATAGTGGTTATTGGCTTTATGCTTTTTGCCCTATTCTTCGGCGCAGGTAATTTAATCTTCCCTGCAATGTTAGGTCAGTCTGCTGGAAGCAATATTTGGTCAGCAAATGCTGGATTTTTAGTAACGGGTGTAGGTCTGCCTCTTCTAGGCGTTCTCGCATTTGGTTTTTCCGGAAAAGAGGATCTGCAGTCTTTAGCTAGTCGCGTACACCCAGCTTTCGGTATTATCTTTACTACGATTTTATACTTGGCAATCGGACCGCTTTTTGCGATGCCAAGAACGGGAAGCGTTTCGTTCGAAATTGGCGTTAAGCCTTTTTTATCAGAAAATTCAGGGCACCTTCCTCTTATCATTTTCACGGTAATTTTCTTTACTATTACCTGCTTTTTTTCGCTAAACCCTGCGAAAATTGTCGATTTAGTAGGAAAAGTTTTAACACCTATTAAATTAACGTTTATTGGAATATTGGTAGTTGTAGCCGTTGTGAACCCAATTGGAAAATTTGAAGCACCAAGCGAAGCTTATACAACACACTCATTTTTTAAAGGCTTCCAAGAAGGCTACTTAACAATGGATACACTAGCATCATTTGTTTTTGGAATTATTATTATTAATGCAATTAAAGAAAAAGGAGCAAAAACTAACCGACAAATCATCACAATTTGTGCAAAAGCTACGGCTATCGCTGCCGTTATTTTAGCTCTTATTTATAGTGCATTGTCCTATATGGGTGCTTCAAGCGTATCAGAGCTTGGACGTCTTGATAACGGAGGTACGGTTTTGGCTGAAGTATCAAATTACTACTTTGGCTCTTACGGAGGAATTCTTTTAGGTCTGATGATTACCGTTGCTTGTTTAACAACAAGTGTAGGCCTTGTAACATCTTGTTCATCTTTCTTCCATAAGCTGTTTCCAAGGGTTTCTTATAAGTTGATTGCTGTCATTTTATCAGCATTCAGCGCCGTTGTAGCAAACTTTGGTTTAACGGAATTAATCGCTATTTCAGTTCCGGTCTTAACAGCTATTTATCCGTTAGCTATTGTGTTAATTGCTTTAACATTTTTACATCCTTTATTTAAAGGACGTTCTGAAGTTTACCAAGTAAGCCTTCTGTTCACGTTTATTGTTAGTTTATTTGATGGCTTAAATGCTGCTGGATTCAAAATTGCAGCAGTAAACGATCTGTTTACATCGATTCTACCTATGTATGGAGTGGGTCTCGGCTGGGTAGTTCCTGCTATTGTAGGAGGATTAATCGGTCTTGGCATTACCTTCCTTCGTACAAATGATAATACGAACAGAAACACTTCAAGAAAATTGATTAAATAAAAAAGAGGATGCGAGTGCATCCTCTTTTTATTATGACGTCTCATGAATAAGGAGTTTTTTTCTCCATTAACTTCACTTCTTCTCTTAACACATGTTTTTCGTATAGATATTTATCCGTTCGTTGAAAATGATATTTATCAGCTTTTTCTTTTTCAGATGTGGTCAAAAGCACTCGACGATCAGAAGCATCTGACACACCAAACTTTTCATTTTGATAAGTAGCATACGGAGCTACAAAAAACACTTCTTCAACAGCATCACGAGGAACTTCTTTTGTGAAAGTCGTGTCATTGTATGGAATGAATCCATTTGCTACGTCGCCTTTATCATAGCTAATCAGCTTTACACACCCGTTTTCCGTTTCATAACATTCGTAATCTCGTTCATTATATGCTGCATACAAACCTTTTCGAATCACAAAAAACCAGTCCTTTACATTGGGTTAGCAACCGCTGGTACAAATCGTTTTTCTTCTGCCACATAGGTAGCTACAAGTACTTCTTCTCCATTTACCACTTGGTATAGTTCCGCTCCGTTTGCTGGTGGATAATAGTTATCAAATTTGAACTCTGGAACGGTTTCCCCGTTTCGAGATCCTGTAAACCCATTAAGCGTACATGGAGGTCCATCTGTTGTTTTCCCTCCGAATACAGTTCCGTAGGGAATATCAACGTGACTTACCGCTTGCGATTTAAATTTGATTACACCGTACGTCGATCCTTCTTCAGGAAACGGCCTTTTGCCTGAACCATCGGTGTAATCTAAACGTAAGCTTTCAACAAAAGCTTTGTACGAAGTAATATCGTGAACATCTTCAGCTTTAGCTACATATCCTCCCACTGCCGTATAAGATCCATCTACATACTTTTCAATATCTTTAGCAGGGATCGTTTTTTGCAGCAGCGTATCTTTTGTAAGGGGAGAAACAGAATCACGTATAGCCTTCATTACTTCTATTTCATGAGAAGTTAATGTCTTAACATCCTTTAATTTTAGTTCATTAAACTCCTTTTTTGTAAGATTAACGCGCTTCAGCACTTCATTAATTTTTTGATCAAAATCTTCTAAACTTTCTAAATCCGAATCCGTATAATGAGCATCAACTGTTCTTACATCTTTATGTACTTTTTTAACTTCATTTAATTCATACTGTTCTACTTCATCAGCCGTTTTAAACGTTTCAACGCTTGAAATGGTTTCGCCATTCGTATCAGCTACAACGTAACCGTCTTCAGCTTTGATCACGTATCCGACTTCTCCGTTACCTAACGCAATTAAGTCTGACTGTTGAAAAGCGGCTTTCTCTTTTTCTTTTTGAAATTCCTTATCTGTCATTCCCTTAGTAACGAGAGCTTTAAGTTCTGACGTGTCTTTACTGTCTTTTTGATTTGCTTCTACTTTCTCAGATGTAACTGATGAAGTTTCTGTATTAGATGGAGAATGAGTGACCGTCCCGATGACAAAAATAAGACCAAACACAATCCCTATGCCATACAAAAATTTGCTTGTTTTATGAGCTCTAAATAAAATTCCTAACACAATGCAAATAATACCTGCAATCAAGCTATCTACTAATAATAGATGTCCCAACCAAACCCCTCCGCATTAATTCTTGTTTATGTTAAAAAAATCCATAAAAGAAGTCAATACAATTAATGTAAATAAAGTTTTAAATAAGAATATATTCATAATTATTACTAATTAATCCCTTTTAGTAGGTCCCAAAAATAAAACACACCACCTAAAAATAGATGGTGTGTGAAGTATAGTAAGTAATTAAGAAATTTGTTTAAGTTCTGATGAGAGTTTTAAAAACTCTTCTTTATTTTTCATCAATAGCGTGCGGTCGATTTCTTCTTTTAGCTGTGCTTTACGAAATTCTGCAATCGCCTTGTCTAAAATCATCTCAGCGAATAATGCATCAAGCACCTTTCCGTTGGATTTTTGCGGTGAATTAAGTAAATTCTTTTTCATAAGAAATCAACTCCTTGGCTTTTTTATAATATAACACAAATTTTCTGACTTTTCAATCATTTAAGCCAAGTATTTTAAATCTATTTTTTCACATAAAAAGGCCGCCCTTTTGTTATAAAGAGCGGCCTTTTATTACGAATCTGCGGCTTTTTCTTTTACTTCCGCATAGTAATTTTCATATTCAATAAATTCAGGAGCTTGATGAGCTGCCATGATACCGTGGTAGCTGATATCTAAGCCCACTTCTTCTTCTTCTTCCGTAGATCGAAGCGGAACCACCAAGGAAATAACCTTTAACCCTATCCACGTCGTAACAAATCCCCAAGCGCATAGAGCGATTAACCCAAGAAGTTGAACGCCAAGTAACGTCCAGCCTCCTCCTGTAAACACACCCCCGTCTGTAGAAAACAAGCCCACAGCCAACGTGCCCCATATTCCCGAAGCAGCGTGTACAGGAAAAGCTCCTACAGGATCGTCGATTTGACGTGCTTCGAGCCAGTTTGTAGCTGCCATCATTAATAAGCCAGATACAGCTCCAATAAAAATAGCAGATGGTGTGTTAACAAAAGCGCACCCGGCCGTAATGCCAACCAGTCCGGCAAGCGATCCATTTATTACAGAAGGTGCATCTGAACGGTTGTAGCGAAATAAAGTATAAAATAAAGTAACTGCTCCGCCTGCTGCTGCTGATAACATTGTGACAATAGCAATGTGACCAATTCTAACGTCAGTGGCACTTAGCGTACTTCCTGCATTAAACCCGAACCATCCAAACCATAATAAAAAAGCACCCACTGATGCAAGCGGCAAATTACTTGGAAGAGAAACAGAACTAATTCCATTTTTTGTGAACTTCCCTTTCCTCGGTCCAATCATTATTGCAGCTGCTAAAGCTGAAAAACCGCCTAGAGCATGGATAACTGCCGAACCGGCAAAATCAAGCATCCCTAACTTACTAATCCATCCGCCTCCCCAAATCCAGTGGCCGGCTATAGGATAAATAAATGTAGTCATCAAAATCGCATATAAAAGATATGCACGGAAATTAATTCGTTCTGCTACCGCTCCAGAAACGATAGAAATGACCGCAATAACAAACGCACATTGAAACAGCCAAAACGCTTCAAGCCCAATTGGAATGTCAAGGTGCGATAAATTACCTGATAGCACAAAACCGCTTTTACCGACAACTCCACCTAAATCATCTCCGTACATTAATCCAAAACCAATTAAATAGAAACAAAGCGTTCCTATTGTAATATCAGCGAATACTTTCATAATAATATTCACGCTATTTTTGTAGCGGACAAAACCTGCCTCTAGCAAGGCAAAGCCGCCTTCCATTAACAAAATCATCGCCGCTGTTAACACGACCCACGTTGTATTCATCCCTAAACTTAGTTCATTAACACTCATATCCCAACGCCTCCACTGCTTTTTAATCGTTTTATTTCTTGTACAATAGCAGGCGAAAGCGTAATTTCACTTGTTTCTTCATTTTCCGCTTTTATTAATTCAAGAACTTCATGAAGTTCTCGCATTTGTGCTTTAAGGTGATCAATTTTTTTAAAGCGTTCCTTTACGTATACCATATACTCGACCGCTTGATGCTGACTTAAAGGACGCCCGGTAAAAAATTTACGAAACGGTGATAGTGATTGATACCAAGCTTCTTCAGCACGTTTCTTCTCTTCGTATTTACTAATTTTCTTTTTTATATCTTCTATTTCTTGTGCTTTAGCTTCTTTTAACTTCATTATAAATTCAATTAATTTTAATTGAGGCAATGTAATGACCACATTATGATAAAGTTCATCCACTATAACCATGTTATATCTCCTTACATAAGATGTTATATTCTGATTATATGTAGAACACCGTAGTAAGTCAATGTAATTTTTTGAAAACTCTTTAAATAGTAAATGCGCCCTATCTTTTTACTACTTATAGAATATTAAGTTCGTATGTGTTGAAATATGACGTTATTTGTTTTATCGTAGGAAGAGGAATCATGTTAGTTCCCTATTTTAATTTTATTTACCTAGGCAATTATTCGCTTTATTTTTTATAAACTTTTATTAAACAAAGGGTTACGAGGTTCTTCACTTATTTTTTCCACAAAATGAGTTGATTTTATCTCGTATTAAAATTAAAATAGAATTATGTGCAAGATTTCACAACTTCACAATGTAGTTTGAAAGTCTAGCAGATAACTAGGAACTACATATGCAACAGTATCCAGCAAAGGAGGACTTTTCATGTCTCAATCAACTATTCAAAAATCAGCTGCAGAGGAAAATGCTGCTGTACAAACAGAAGCGGCAGTTAACAAAGGTCAAGCGGATGTATTAGATCAATTGTTAAAGCCTGAAGTACAAGAAGCTCTTACTGTTCTTGTAGATAATTTACCAAAATTATCTGAAATGGTAACGGTGCTTACAAAAACTTATGACGTTGCGCAATCATTATTAACTGACGACGTATTAAAAGAAGATCTACTTGGTGGAGTAAAAGAATTTATCGAGCCGGTAGAAGGAACAGTAAAAGGTCTTGCAGCTACTGCAATCGAAGCAAACGATCGTGCAGAAGCAAATGCTTCTAATTCAATCGGTTTATTCGGTTTATTACGCATGCTTAAAGATCCACAAGCTCAAAAACTATTCCGCTTTGCACAAGCGTATTTAGACATTACAAACGAAAAACAAAAATAATTTTCATTAAAAAGTGTGGACGGAGGATCGACTATGTCAAAACATATTTTAATTTTAGGCGGCGGTTACGGTGGTTTATTAACTGCAATGACAGCTCGCCAACACCTAAGTGCGGATGAAGCAAAAATTACAGTAGTAAACCGTTTTGCTACTCACCAAATCATTACAGAATTACACCGTCTAGCTGTAGGCGGCGTTTCTGAACAAGCGGTAGCTTTACCACTTGATAAATTACTTAAAAACTACAACGTTGATTTAAAAATTGCAACGGTAAAAGAAATCTCACCAGATCAACGTGAAGTATCTCTTGAAGATGGTACAAAATTAAGCTACGACTACCTTGTTACAGCTTTAGGTAGTGAAACTGCTTACTTCGGTATCCCTGGTTTAGAAGAGCACAGCTTCGTTCTTAAATCAGTAAATGATGCAAACCGTTTACGTGCACACGTAGAAGCTTGTATCGCTGAATACAGCAAAACAAAAAATAAAGCTGACGGTACAATCGTAGTTGGCGGCGGCGGATTAACAGGTATCGAACTTGTTGGTGAATACGCTGACTTAATGCCAAGCCTATGTCTAAAACACGGTGTTGATCCAAAAGAAATTTCTCTATACTGTGTAGAAGCAGCTCCTACAGTTCTTCCAGGCTTCCCTGCTGAATTAGTAGAGCGCGCTCAATCAAGCTTAACAAAGCGCGGCGTTACATTCGTTACGGGTACACCTGTAACAAAAATGGATGCTACAACTGTTGAACTTAAAGACGGCAGCAAAATTGAAACAAAAACAATGGTATGGACTGGCGGAGTTCAAGGTAACTCTGTAGTTGCTAACTCAGGTATCGAAGTAAACCGCGGTCGTGCACTTGTAAATGAATTCTTACAATCTACATCTCATAAAGATGTATTCCTTGCTGGTGACTCAGCGGTTGTAATGGGTCCAGAAGGTCGCCCTTATCCACCTACTGCTCAATTAGCTTGGCAAATGGGTGAAGTTGTAGGCGTGAACTTAGCAGTAGCTATTCGCGGCGGAGCAATGGAATCATTCGTTCCTGTCTTCTCTGGTACACTAGGAAGTCTTGGACGCAAAGATGCAATTGGTACAATCGGCGGAAACAAAACGCAATTAAAAGGTTTACCAGCATCACTTATGAAAGAAGCAAGTAACGTTCGTTACTTATCTCATATCAAAGGATTATTTGCATTAGCTTATTAATCCTTCTTAAAACGAAAGAGGAATTCTCCTCTTTCGTTTTTTTATTTACATAAGCCAAGAAATAAGAAGCGGCAGCGTAACCAACGATAAAATAGCACTAATGACAAAAGCAGATGCGGTTTCGTTTTCCAAACTTTCAAACCGCAAAGCAATCATCGCAGCTACAGCAGACCCAGGAAAAGCTACCAGTAAAATAGCTTTTGTCACTTCATCTGAAGACAATCCTATCCATACTGCAATTCCGAGCATAACGATGGGTTGAACCGCTACTTTTAAGACGGCTATCCCAAGCGCGCCTTTACTGAAGTTAATTTTTCCAATTCCAATCGTTACTCCTACCGCAAACAAAGCTGCTCCCGATGTGATACTTCCGATTTGATCAAGCATATCCTGTAAAAATTTAGGTGACTGAAAGCCGCAAAGCGTTAAAATCACCCCAATTAACGGTACACATGCCAAAGGCTCAGATAAACCATGCAAAATGGAATGAACCGTTACTTTAAATAAACTTGTTTTCTCTTCCCCTTTTTTCGCCCCCGTTGTCCAACGGTTCCTAAAATCGTTGCCAGCGGATCTAAAATCGCATTCACCACGATTCCTGTTATGGCAATTGGAATCGCTACTGCGCCCGCACCGAACAATCCTCCGAGTACTGGAATGCCCATAAAAGCAAACGTTGGCTGAGCTGAGTTTAGGGCAAACATAGAAGAGGCAGTTAACGTATGCTTCCCTGGATACTTCACGACGAGCAATATAATGAGGTAAAACCCGACGATTCCTAAAATCAACGCTACTAAAAACGGCCATTCGTCTATGAGTGTTTTTCTTGGCGTTGTCGTTACACCTACAAATAAGTGTGCAGGAAGCGCAAACTTCGTTACTAATGTGTTGAGCCCCTTAGACGTTTGCTTATCAAATTTTTTAAAGTGCCCTGCTAAATAACCAAGCAAAATGACAAAAAAGATAGGCGCGAGAATGAGAAAAATTTGACCTATGCTCATTTATCATTCACCTCATTCATTTTTTGCCTTAACCGGTTTATAAACAGGCTGCCATACCGCTGCTTCTACAAGTTCATTTACATTTTGCTCGGTAACAGTTGCTACGTTATCTTTTACAGCAGCATCGGCAACTGCTACAGCAACCGCCTTTGATACTTTTTGAAGATCTTTAATGTTGGGAAGAAGCGTATCTCCTTTTGTATCTGTTTCTGCTATACGCGCTACTGCATTGGCTGCTTCTGCAAACATAGATTCAGTAAACTTTTGAGCGCGAACCACAATTGCACCTAAACCAAGACCCGGAAACACAAATGCATTATTAGCCTGTCCGATTTCATAATTGTGCCCGTTATATTCAACGGGTTCAAATGGACTTCCCGTTGCAATAAGGGCTTTTCCTTCCGTCCATTTTATAATATTTTCCGGAACAGCTTCAGCAAGTTTAGTTGGGTTTGAAAGCGGCATAATCACCGGGCGCTCTACATGTTTTGCCATTTCTTTAATAATTTCTTCGGTAAAAGCATCCGTGACGCCTGACGTTCCAATTAAAATCGTTGGCTTCACTTGCTTGACAAGCTCCAACAGTGAAATTTTATTTTCATCGTCTTTTTCCCATTCTTTAATCTCTTCATTTTGGCGAACATACGGCTGTTGAAAAGGAGCTAAATCTTCCATATCTTCGGTTAACAGACCTCTGTAATCATATGCCCAAAAACGACCATATGCTTCTTCTTCAGACAGCCCTTCAAGCATCATCGCACTATGAATACGATCAGCATTCCCAATTCCAGCAGATCCCGGTCCAAATACAACAACCCTCTGATCTTTTAAAGGCGTTCCTGTAATGCGCACCGCTGTTAAAACGGCTGCAAGAGTAATTACTCCCGTTCCTTGAATATCATCATTAAACGTTAAAATTTTATCGCCGTATTCTTTCATAATGTGACGCGCGTTAATATTCCCAAGATCCTCCCAATGAAGAAGCGCTTTAGGAAACTTGGTCGTTATTTCTTTTACAAATTGAGCAATAAAACGATTATAGTCTTCTCCTTTTACTCGTTCATGACGATTTCCTAAATATAAAGGATCTTCAAGAAGCTTTTTGTTATTGGTTCCCATGTCAAGAACAACAGGCAGTACGCGGCTTGGGTCAATTCCTGCTGCAGCTGTATAGACCGCTAACTTTCCAACTGCAATATTTATCCCTCCTACACCCCAATCCCCGATGCCGAGAATACTTTCTGAATCCGTTATAACGAGCAAATCAATATCTTTACCGTCAAGTCCTAAGTTTTCAATCGCATCACTTAATCGATCCGCTTCATTTACAGATAAATATAGTCCGTCAGGTCGATGGTATTCATGGCTGTATTCTTGGATGGATTGACCTACAGTAGGCGTGTAAATAATAGGAAGCATTTCACTTAAATGATCGGTTAATAAACGATAAAATAAGACGACGTTCCGGTTATGTAGATCATTCAACGAATTATTTTTTTGAAGATCATTCGGTGCTTTTTTGAACTGCTCATATGCTCTCTTCACCTGTTCTTCTAACGTTAAAACCGTTGGAGGAAGAAGTCCCTGCAGATGAAGGTTTTCTCTTTCTTCTTCAGTAAAAGCAGAACCTTTATTTAAATAAGAAGTGGATAAAACTGATTTTCCTTTTAGTGAAGTTGAAATTGACCCATCTTTTTCTACTTTATATGCTCTCATGTTTTTTTACCTCTTTTCCTAAACAATTAGATAGGATTAGGTTCAGCAAAGAGATATATTTTTAACCATTTATTTTTAATGAAAACAAAAAAGAGATTGAGCCATAACTACATCAATCCAATCTAAAGACGAACAAACGGGATAAATGAAACCTAACGTTCAACCTAACAATAAAAAGATCCGAACGATTCATCGTTCGGATCTTCCTTAAACGAAAATACGTTTTTCCCCGCCTCGTTTTTTATACCACGCTGTAGTCTTCCTGCTCACTTTCTGAGTAATTAGGTGGCTGTATATGTGAAGGCACAAGACATTCATAGCTTTCCCCTTCTAGCCTATCCTCCAGCTCTTGTTTCGCTTGACTAATCAGCTCTTGATTTTCTATCATTTCAATCGCTGTAGCCGCGATGGCTTTTCCAGCCAATAACATCGCATCATGGGCATACTCCGTTTTCCCTTGAGCAACAGCTTGCCATGTATGAAACGGCGTAGCATAAGCCCATGTTGCGGTCACACACTGTGCAGTTGGAACATTCCAGCTAACGTCTGCGACATCAGTTGATCCTGTCATAAAGGAAGCATTTTTAGACATAGGAGCAATTTGGTTGAAGACTGGATGATTCGCTAAAGCTTTGTCTAGCAGTGAACCCACTTGTTTTTTTGCTACTTCTTTATCTTCAGCGGATGTAGACTCGTAAATAGCTTTGGCAAAAGCTATTTCTTCTTGTTTAAATTCAGGTAAACATTCACAAACAGTGAACACCTATTAAAAGTTCAGCTAGCATGCTATTTGAAAAAATTTCACTACAGCTAAAAAACCGATTCTTATTTTTAAGAATCGGTTTTTTCAGTAGAAAGAACAGCCTTAATTGATTGCTTCCAGCGGCTCAGTACCTCTTTAGAATCATGAAGCAGAAATTGAATTCCTGATGTTAAAACTGCATATTTTGCGTAATCTTCTTTAACAGCGGCTACTTCTCCCGTAAATAACTCATAGCCTGATAACACAGGAGCTTCTTTTTTCAGCAAAAATTTAATGTAATAAGCTTTTCCTTCAACAACTAATGTAACGGTTGCCTTATGATTCTGTATCATGTTTTTTGAAGACGTGGTATCTTTCCATACTAACAGCTTGACGCGTGAAGAGCTAATAGCTACCAGCTCTCCTGCGCTAATCATTGCTACATGAGGAAAACCCTCGGATGTCACTGTAGATAGCAGCATCGCATCATGCTGTTTTCTTTCTAAGTCTTTTCCATTTAAAAATACGCGCACGACTTTTGGCAGCTCTGCTTTATTCATTTTACTTACCACCTTTGCTGATTAAGATCGGGGTGGCACAGGAGGCACGTGCGTTGCCAGCGGTACGTCTTTTGGATTGACTTTAAATGGTCGAGGGTATTTTTCAGGATTGGTGATGGTCTCAGGTTCAGAAGAACGCCAGGTAAACAAACACACGTTGCATAAGTAAATCTCCCAGGCTCCTTCAACTGGTGATTTAGATACTAAGTTCGCTTGTTTGGCTTCACATCTTGGACAAGTATGCATGTCGATTCCTCCTTGTTTATTTTTGCATCATATTCGTTAAGATTTTTTCCCATTTTTCAGTTTCAAGTGGTGTATCTAAAGGCTGAGAATAGTGGCCTCTTGTTTCCGGTGCAACTGGTGTTGTAGCATCCAAAATCATTTTATCTGTAATACCAGCCGGCTCAGATCCTGGATCAAGTGGCAGAACTGAAAGATTAGGCACTGTTATAACATCATGTTTTGGGTGCATTTTTGTCGATAGCGCCCACATGACTTGCGGTAAATTAAACGGATCCACATCTTCGTCTACTAAAATAACTAGCTTGCAATATCCTAATCCATGCGGCGTAGTCAATGCCCTCATACCAACCGCCTTAGCAAATCCTCCGTATCGGCTTTTCGTTGAAATGATAGCAACGAGACCATGAGTATACATCGCATTCACTGCTTCAATCTCTTCAGGATATGCTTCTTTTAGCTGCTGATATAAAGGAACGCTTGTATTAATTCCAATTAAATAATCTGTTTCTGTCCAAGGCATACCGATATATAGACCTTCAAAAATAGGATCTTTGCGATGGTATACACGATTGATTTTGATAACAGGCATGCTTCTGCCACCGGAGTAATGACCTGTAAATTCGCCAAAAGGACCTTCATATTCACGTTCACCAGCTAAAATTTCTCCCTCTAAAATCACTTCTGCTCCCCAGGGTACATCTAAATCAGAAAGCTGAGACTTCACAATTGTGTATGGCTCACCTTGAATAGCTCCTGCCATTTCATACTCTGATTGATCGTAATGAAGCGGCGTAGCGGCTGCTGTGACAATCGCAGGTTCACATCCTAAAGCAATTGATACAGGGAGGTTTTCACCTTTTTCTTCGGCTTGTTTCAAGTGAATGGCGATATCATGCTGTGGCACAGGTTGAATGCCTAGACGGTCTTTCCCTTTGACCTGCATACGATATATACCTACGTTTTGTTTGCCAAAGTTCTCCTTATCATGCTGATCACGAGAAATAACGCACGCTTTATCTAGATAGTAGCCTCCGTCTCCTTGATTCAAGCGAAACAACGGCAAAAGGTCGAATAAGTTGATATCATCTTTAATTTCACACTCATGAAATGGCGCTGTTTCTTCTCTTTTTACTTTGACAGGAAATTTTTCATATCTCCGAGCAAATTCAAAGAACTGTTCTTTTACAGGAGTTGATTTAGGCATTCCCATCATTAATGCGTGATTTGACCAGGAACCCATTACGTTTAGGGCTACCTTTGCGCTGTTGTACCCATAAATATTGGTAAATAATAATCCCGGCGTTTGGTCTCCTAAATTACTGATGGCTTGACCTGCTGAACCTAAATCTGGATCAGGCTGCACTTCATCTGTAATCGTCAGTAGCTGCCCTTCTTTATGTAGCGTATTAAGGAAATCTCTAAAATCTTTATAAGCCATGTTTATTTTCCTCCTTGTGATAAATGTTTAATTCCATTCCATCTTTTTGCCTCAGGAAGCTCAATCCCTAATTGATCTAACGTTCGAACAGCAATATGGGTGACAATATCATCAATCGTCTCAGGTTTGTTATAAAATGCCGGCATAGGAGGCACAAGGATAGCGCCCATTTTTGAAAGATCCAGCATGTTTTCTAAATGAATCGTATTCAAAGGCGTTTCTCGAGGAAGTAGCACCAGTGTCTTTCTTTCTTTTAACATCACATCTGCCGTTCTCGCTATTAAGTTATCTGCTAGTCCCATTCGAATAGATGCTAATGTTTTCATACTGCAAGGACTAACAATCATTCCATCTATACGAAAAGAACCGCTTGAAATTTTTGCTGCTTGGTCTTGATATGAATAACAATAATCTGCTAGCGCTTCTACTTGCTGAACGCTATACGGTGTTTCCAGCTTAATTGTGGCATGAGCCCAAGTCGACATGATTAAATGCGTTTCAACCGAAGCCTTCTTCAAAAGCTCTAAAATCCGAATACCTAAAATAGCTCCCGTGGCTCCTGTGATTCCTACAGCTATTTTCATTTCTCTTCCTCCTCTCTGCTTTGGTTACACATTTAACTTTACACTCATTTTCCATACAATTAAAATATTGATAAAATATATAATAATACCTTTAAAGTATGGAGTTGAATACAGTGGAATTAAGACAGCTGCATTATTTTATTGTCATAGCTGAAGAATTAAATGTGACCAAAGCAGCAAAGCGCCTGCATATGGCTCAGCCTCCTTTAAGCAGGCAGCTAAAACAGCTCGAAAATGAGCTAGGCCTTTTGCTTTTTGAACGAAATAATAACAAGCGCTTATTGTTAACGGTAGAAGGAGAGCTTTTTTTAAAACGAGCGAAAGAAATTGTGCAAAGGGTTGAAAAATCAGTATTGGAAGTACAGGAATGTAAAAACGTAACAAATGAAAAGCTTGAAATCGGATGTACGATCTACTGTGCATCAACGGTTCTCGATAAGCTAACTCTTATTCAAAAACAGTATCCAAACAGCACATTTAACATTTATGAAAACGAACCAGCTCACTTAAACGAATTATTAACGGAAGGAAAAATCGATGTAGCAGTCACTACTACTGACTTACCTTATAAACATGTCAAAACAAAAACACTTGCACCAGATGTTTTTGTTGTAGCCGTTCCTAAAGAAAGTGGTTATGCAACAGAAAAGATTTCAGTCGCCGAAATTGCTTCTCTCCCTCTTATTCTTCTTCGCTCAAACCGGGAAATAAGCATATATAATCGCATTGTGAAGGAATTTAAAAAGATGGATATAACACCTAATATTTTATGCGAATGCCATGACTCAGCGATGCTTCTTAATTTAGTATGTCGTGGTCTTGGTGCTGCCATTGTTCCTTATTCGATGCTATCTTCTTTTTCACTAGAACATATTAAAATTTTAAACATAGAAGATAATCCATTTGTAATTGAGCCTTTAGTTACGTGGCGTACCGACAGTTATCTTCCCAAAATCGCTCAAGAATTTTTAAAGCTTTTTTAAGTATAGATACACAAAAAAGGCTTTGCTAAAATAGCAAAGCCTTTTTTGTTCTATATCCATATATGTGATTACATTAACCAAGAAATTAATAGCGGTAATGTAACAAGTGACATAATGGCACTAAGTACGAATGCTGAAGCTGTTTCACCAGCTAAGCTGTCAAAGCGAACTGAAATCATCGCTGCTACAGCTGAACCTGGGAACGCTACTAATAATACTAATTTTACGATGTCAGCTGATGATAGACCCATTGCTGTTGCAATTCCTAACATTACAAGCGGCTGAATAGCCACTTTTAAAATCGCAATACCAAATGCCGCTGGGCTAAATTGAATTTTACGGATACCAATTGTTACCCCAACTGCGAATAGAGCCGCACCAGATGTAATTGAACCGATTTGATCTAAGCTGCTTGATAGTAAATCTGGAGCTTGGAAGCCGCATAATACTAATATTACTGCGATTAAAGGAACACAGGCTAACGGCTCAGAAAGACCGTGTAAGATTGATTTAATCGTTACTTTAAATAAGCTTTCTTCTGAATCGCCTTCACTTCTTTCACGCTGTCCAACCGTACCAATAATAGTTGCTAAAGGATCAAGCATCGCATTTACTACGATACCAGTAATGGCGATTGGAATTGCTACTACATCCGCGCCAAACAAGCTACCTAATACTGGAATACCCATAAACGCAAACGTTGGCTGCGTAGAGTTTAAAGAGAACATAGACGCGCCTGTTAAAGAGTATTTAAATACATATTTTGCAACAAGTAAGAAAAGAACATAAAATCCAATAATACCAAGAACTAATGCTAGTAAAAACGGCCATTTTTCAATAAGCGTTTGTTTTGATGTTGTTGTAATACCAACGAATAGATGTGCAGGTAACGCAAATTTTGTTACAAGCGTATTTAACCCTTTAGATGTTGTTGCATCAAACTTTTTAAAATACCCTGCTAAATAACCTAGCAAAATAACAAAAAAGATTGGGGTTAAAATAATAAAGATTTGACTAATTTCCATTTTTGAACACTCCATTGTTTAGATTAGAATCAATCATATAAATTTGCTTTCTTAGAAAGATAATTATCTTCTAAGGCTTGTCTATGGATATTGTTTACGTCAGGCCATTCATCTCCCCTTTTGCTAAACATCTCTACAAATATGAAGTAACGTATAATGGTTCATGAAAACGCATGGACTTTGTTTTTCTGCAATCATTTATTTACTTCGAAGCTGTTCATTTATTTAACATCAAATCACACAAAACTTGTCATACAATACAGTAACTATACAACCTTATCAAAAACTTGTCATACAATCATGTTGTTTGCTTACTTAGGCTGAAAAAAAAACACCTTCAAATGAAAGATGCTTAATCTTGAGACGAAAGAAAGCGACTTCTGATTGATGAGGAAGAATCTCTAAGAGTTTGAAACTCTCAGTTAAAAAATTCCATAATTTCACAAAGTTTTTACAAACCATCTTACTTATTTGTATATTGCTTTCTGTGACGAATTTATGAACATGTTTTAACTTAACATTTGTAGGGCAATTATTCAATTACATTGTTTAAAATTTTAATGAAAAAAATATTTTAATCCTGCTTTTTTTACATAAAACGGATTAAAATAGCCACAAAGACCTATATATTATCGGTTAAAAAGAAGATGATTCATCTATCACCTTCTTTTGCTCACTTTATTTAATAATTACATTTCGATCATAACGTTACTTTATTTTAGCATCAATAATGGAAAAATTGTGTTCTTCTGAAAACCACGTTTTAATTTTTTCTTTTGCTTTCAGTTTAACACCTTCATCAATGTACATGGCAACTTGAATCAATGCAAGCCCCAGAGCTCCTAAATCATCTGTAAATCCAACTCCTGCTGCAAAGTCCGGAATTAAATCTAAAGGAAGAATAAAATAACCTAAAGCTCCTATAATGACTGCTTTTGCTTTTGGGGGAATATCAGGTTTTTGCAGCGTGTAGTATAAAAGCAATACGGCATAAACAACGTTTGCTCCCGCTTTTTTACCAAACTTTTTAAGCTTGTCCCAAAATTTTTCTTCCGAATAATATTTGGCTGTTTCCTCTGTACGAACGGGTACAATTTCTTGTTTCTCTTCCATATCGATCACCCTTTCATCACCATATGTACTTATTATAAACGATTATCTCTACCGAATTCCATTGAGAGCTTAAACTCCATAAACCTGCACAAAGCAGGCTTATGAATTTTTTAATGAGTAATGCTTCATAACGATAGTAACTAAGTCATTCAGCGCTGTTTCACTTTTAGAATGACTTTCAAACTGCTGAATGAGATCCATATGTTCAAGCAGCACTTCGTAATTACCCGTCATCTTTCTCAGAACTTCATATGCGGAACTATTCAAATCCACTTGTATTTTCAAATCCTCCAGCTGTACTAGATACTCATTCCAGCGCTGGTCTTGTTCTAGCAGCAGCCATACAATTTCTTTTATCGCCTTCCGCACATCAGATTCCATCTTTTCATCTCCTTTGATACACAGATATAACAAAGTCTATGAAAAAAACGAGCTTTTTCATTCCCGTATTAAACAAAAAGAGTTCCTTTTATTTTATAACAAGCCCGCTTAAGAGCTCTTCCCATACTTTATCATCGCGCAGCACGTCCATTGAAAAAATAGGTGCATGTAAGACACATGTATAAGGCAAGTCCCAGTTAGCTTCGGACAAAAGTTCTTTTTCACTGTTTGTCAGAAGCAGTATATAGAAATCGTTTTTGACCATTCCCTTTAAAATATGCTCTAATTCTTTCGCTTCTTCATACGTTCCGCCCATACGAATAAACAATATACAAGAACTGGTCTCCATCGACGTTAAAAACCGCTCCGTTCTCCGTTCATATTTTTCTTTGACTTCATTATATGAAAGCCAGTTAGTCTCTGTATTAATAGACGACGGAAAATCATGAGCAGAATCAATTTGATACACCTTATCACGCAGTCTAAGCGTGGAACCATCTCCGAAAGAACTGATATAGGTTAAGTGTTCATATACAAATAAGTCTTTACAGCGATTTTTCAACAGCTGATTGACATGAGAAAGAGAAATGCTAATACACCAATCAATCACGCCGGCTTGTTTTCGCAAAGAATATTTTTTTATGTATATCCCTGGAAAACAGTTATAGCCTAAACTGTATATCATATCGTACTGCTTGCTTTTTAGGTCATTTAAAGTAACCATATTCATCCTCCCTTCTACTATAAAATATGACAGCTTTTTATAGAAAGAGGCGGCTTCTGCCCTATACCGTACAAGCTTTTTGTTTCTCAAAAGCTTGTGTAAATAAAGAGCAATAACTTAAAGGAAAATAACCGAAGCAAAATATTTTGGAACTCGAAAGATTATTGTTAAAATACTTGTATTCCATTGAAATAACAAGGCCTATGAAGTCTTTAAAGAAAGAAGATGAAATTGATGAGTAAAGAATTAAAAGATATTCCGATTTCCGTATTGGATCTTTCTCCTGTAGTTGAAGGAGGAACTGTATCTGACTCACTTAGAAATACATTAGATTTAGCTCAGCACGCTGAAAAATGGGGGTATAACCGCTACTGGCTAGCTGAACATCATAATATGACAGGTATCGCAAGCTCCGCTACATCTGTTGTAATTGGTCATGTAGCCGCGGGCACGTCACGTATTCGCGTAGGTTCTGGAGGTATTATGCTTCCTAACCATTCTCCGCTTGTTATTGCTGAGCATTTTGGCACGCTTGAATCACTATTTCCAGGACGTATTGATTTAGGCTTAGGAAGAGCGCCAGGGACAGATCAGCTGACAGCACAAGCTCTGCGACGCGATCGCAGAAGCGACGGCAGTGACTTCCCAGAACAGCTAGCTGAACTGCAAGAATACTTTAAACCTGCTTCAGAAAGTCAGATGCGCGTTAAAGCTGTTCCCGGTCAAGGTTTAAATATTCCGATTTGGCTGCTTGGCTCAAGCGGTTTTAGCGCACAGCTTTCTGCACAGCTAGGTTTGCCATTTTCATTTGCAAGTCACTTCTCACCTAATAATACAATGACAGCTCTTAACATGTATCGCCGTTATTTTAAGCCGTCCGACGTGTTAGACAAACCATATGCAATGTTAGGTGTAAACGTAATCGCTGCTGATACAGATAGAGAAGCTGAACGTTTGGCTACTTCTATGCAGCAGCAGTTTCTAAATTTAATTCGAAACACACCGGGTAAACTAAAAGCTCCTGTGGATAATATGGATGAACTATGGACTGACTTTGAAAAAGCTTCTCTTCAACAGCAGCTGGGCTCTTCTATTGTCGGAAGCCCTGAGACGATTAAAGTCAAGCTTGAACAGTTTATTGAAGAAACAGACGCAGATGAACTGATGATTAACGCTCAAATTTACAATCACAAAGCTCGCCTTCGTTCGTACGAAATTGTTTCTCAGCTGTTCAAATTATAAAAAGGCCGGACACGTCCGGCCTTTTTTATTTGCTTTCTACTGCTTCAAGAAGTAAATCTGCAAGATGAACAGCCCTTACACTTTCTTCTACTCCTTCTCTGACTACGCCTAGCTTCATTTGAATGAGACAGCCCGGGTTTGCTGTTACAATCGTATGTGCATGGGCTTCTTTCACTTTTTCCATTTTATAATCTAAAATTTGCATAGACATCTCTTGTTCCGTTAAGTTATAAATACCGGCTGAGCCGCAGCAATGATCCGCATTTTCCATTTCATTAAACACCGTTCCAGTAATCGCTTGGATCAGTTTTCTCGGTGCGCTGGACGTTTTCATCACGTTTCTTAAATGACACGAGTCTTGATACGTAATAATTTGACTTGGAAGCGATAACTTTTGTTTTTCCACAAACTGCTGCTGCAATAAAATCTCTGAAAAATCTTTGACTTTGGCAGAAAAAGCCGCTGCTCTTTCTTTCCATTCCGGTTCCTCTTTTAATAAATGATCGTATTCCACTAACAGCGCACCGCAGCCTCCCGCATTAAGAACAATATCATCCGCTTGAATGGATTCAAACGCCATAATATTTTGCTTCGCTAACTTCTTTGCCTGATCTTTTTCTCCTCCGTGCGCATGCAGCGCGCCACAGCACGTCTGCACCTCTGGTATGACGACCTTACACCCCGCTTTTTGTAAAAGTGCAATCGTCGCGTTGGTTGTTTCCATAAACATCGTATCCATTAAACATCCTGTAAAAAAAGCAACCGTACGCTCTCTTGTTCCTTCTGCTTCAAATAAAAAAGGACGTTTCTTCATTTCTTTTTTTGTTGGCACAGGCGGAAGCGTTTTTTCCATTTGCGCTAGATTACCAGGAAGGACGTTTAGTATGTTTGTTTTTTGAACAGCTTTTTGCAAGCCGCTTCTTTGATAGAAAGCAAGCAGAGAATGTACATTTTTTAATCGTTCTTTATGCGGAAAAAGCTGTTCAAACACCATATGCCTGAGCGCTTTCACCGGCCATTTATGTCGTTTTTTCTGCTGAATAATATTACGCGCTTCTTCTAATAAATGTCCGTACTTCACACCCGAAGGACAAACAGGCTCACACGCTCGGCAGCCAAGGCAAAGATTCAATTGCTTTTCAACGGATTCATCAGGTTCAATAAGTCCGTCTACCACTCCTTTCATCAAAGCAATTCTTCCGCGCGGTGACGCTGCTTCATATTGATTCGTTTGGCCATACGTCGGACAGCTTGGCAAGCAAAAACCGCATCTCATACAATTCATTAACTCGTCATAATCTAACCGTTCTTTGAACGCTTGCTGAATGTCTTTTGTTGCCGTCATGAACGAACCACCACTCTTTTTCTCGTGTCTTTAGCAAAAATTTTCCCTGGATTCATAATTCCTTGCGGGTCCAAAGCATACTTAATTGCTTTCATCGCAGCTACTCCTTCTCCGCCCATCTTCAATGCCAAATACGGTGCTTTCATTTCTCCGACTCCGTGTTCACCTGTAATCGTTCCTCCAAGCTCAATGGCTTTATGAAAAATCGCTTCAAAAGCTTGTTCGACGCGGTGAAGCTCTTCTTCGTCACGCGCATCTGTTAAACAAGTCGGATGCAGATTTCCGTCTCCTGCATGACCAAACGTACAGATCTTAACGTTATATGTTACAGCAATTTCATTAATCGCTTTGACCATTTCACTAATTTTAGACCGCGGGACGGTTGCATCTTCTAAAATCGTCGTTGGCTTCATCCGTGCTAAAGCAGAAAGGGCTGATCTTCTTGCTGTACTTAACGCTTCTGCTTCTGCTTGCGAAGCCGCTACTTTTACCGATACAGCGTTTCCTTCGCTGCAGATGCGTGAGATCATTTCAATATCACGATTCACTACTTCTGGAGGACCATCTTGTTCAATCAATAAGACAGCGTTTACATCTGTAGGAAGCCCAACTTGCGCAAAATCTTCTACTACTTCACACGTCGGCTGATCTAAAAATTCAAGCGTAGCTGGAATAATCTTATTGGCGATAATTGCTGAAACCGTCTTAGCAGCTGCATCCATATCTTCATACAGCGCAAGCAGGGTTTGTTTTGTTTCAGGTATTGGAATGAGCTTTAAAATCGCTTCTGTCACGACGCCAAGCGTTCCTTCAGAACCAACAAACAAGTTCGTTAAATCGTAGCCAGCTACATCTTTAGCTAACTTGCCTCCCGTCTTTATGCAGTCGCCGTTTGCAAGAACTACTTCAAGACCAAGAACGTAATCTTTTGTTACGCCGTATTTTAAGCCTCGTAATCCTCCTGAACATTCATTGATGTTTCCTCCGATGGTTGATATTTTCATAGAGCTTGGATCAGGAGGATAAAATAAACCTTTTGCCTCTACAGCGTTAATTAAATCTAAGGTTATAACACCTGGCTGCACGGTAGCGGTTAAATTTTCTTCATCAATTTCCAAAATTTTATTCATTCGGTTAAATGTAAGAACAATTCCGCCTTGCGTTGGACACGTTCCTGCGCTTAAATTTGTGCCTGAACCTCTTGGCACAATAGGAACATGATCTTCGTTGCATATCGTTAAAATTCTTTTCACTTGATCTTTGTTTTCAGGCATAATAACCGCATCAGGAAGCGACTGAAAGTTAGGTGTTGCGTCATAAGAGTACACGAGTCTTGCTTCACTGCTATCTTGAAAGTTGGCTGATCCTACAACTTCAATGAGCTTTTCTTTTGTTCGTTCATTAAGCATAACGTTCCTCCTTATATATCTCTTAATCTTATTATAGTTGCAGAAGCCACGAGGGACTATGGATAAAAAACTAAAAAAGAGCGCTTTAAAAACTCTTTTTTTGTATGTTTATCTAACGAAGGGCGCACTTACTCTAATAGAGACAGTGCAAGGTAAAAAAGCGTGCTACCCTTTACGCTTTTTGGATCAATGTCTGTTAGTTCTTTCATTTGCTTCAAGCGGTAATGAAGCGTATTGATATGAATATGTAAATCAAACGCCGTTTTTTTTAACGATTGATCGTTGGCTAAATAGCATTTCAGCGTTTCAAGAAGCTCTTTTTCTGTTTGAATGGGAGAAAGCACTCGACTTAAGAATTCCTTTTTTACAGGTTCAGAAACGTCTTCTAAAATCATGTCCATCAGCAGCTCCTCATAAAAAACAACGGTTTGGCGTTTTGAAGCCACTTTAAGCGCTTTTTTCGCTTCTTCATATGAAGCATGCAAATTAAATTGCTCCGCAGGCTTTCCTACACCAATAGTGATCATAACTTGGTTGTTTGCTTGAATGTACTGCTGACATTTTATTAATTCTTCTTTAAATCCCTGTCTTGCCTTTTCATCTACAGCCTCTTTAAGTAAAAGCAAGCGATCGTATCCCCAATTTGCGATATAATCTCCTTCACCTTTATGACTTTCAAACCAGTAGCGAATCATTTCTTGTACCTGCTGCTGCTTATTTTTCGAAAGAGATGAGTCAATTTGAAACAGCGTGCAGCAATAAGCACTGTCTACTTGTACTCCTAAGATATGGCCTCGTTCAATAAATTCTTCATCTACCTGCTGGCTATAAATCCATTCACGAAAAAAAGCTTCTACTCCTTTATTTTCCCATTCCTTCGTTTCTATATAGTATGCTTCGCGAATAATTAACTCTGTTAATCTTCGAATAATGTCTGCAAAAGGCTCAACAGCTTCTGGAGTACCTGTAATGCCAATAACGCCAATAATGTCTCCTTGATAACTAATAGGCAAATTAATTCCTGGCTTAACTCCTTTTAAATCTGCTGCTTCTTTTTTGGAGATATATAGTTTTTGCTTTTTTTGCATCACGTTCCACGCGCCTTCATGAAAAAAACCAACCCGCTTTTCTTCTGTAGACGCAATAATAATTCCCCGTATATCCGTTACAATTACATGTTCTTTCATCACCAGCTGCACTTCTTTTATAATTTTCTTCGACAGTTCAGACACTAGCTGCACGTTATTTACACCTCACCTATCATCAATTAAAAGAGCTGAAAGAATTGTTTTCTCCCAGCCCGCTTTTTTATTATGCGTTCACTTTTTCAGCTTTTTTTAGCACTTTAAAAAACTCTTTCATAAATTTAGGTAAATCCGGCCAAGCTTGTCCGGTTACTAGGTTTCTGTCTACGTGAAGCGTTTGTTCAACAAATACAGCACCCGCCGCTTCTACTTCCGGTCGGCAGGCAGGATACGCTGTCACTTCTCTGTCTTGCAGATACTCTCTAACCGTCGTTAACACGAGCTGACCATGACAAATAACGCCTAAAGGTTTATTTTCTTTTAAAAAATGCGCGGCAATTTCCTGAACTTTTGTGTTCATTCGAATGTATTCAGGCGCCCGTCCTCCAGGAATAATAAGACCATCATAATCGGCGGGATCAACTTCATCGACAGAAGCATGAGAATCAATTTTATATCCCGTTTTCTCTGTGAATGTTTCCATCTCTGGAAGAAAATCATGAACAACCGTTTGGAGCTTCTTTTTCACGGGAGAAGCAATGGTACACTGAATATCTTCTTCTAAACAGCGATAATACGGATAAAAAACTTCTAAAGCCTCCACGGCATCTCCTGTTAAAATCAAGACACGTTTACTCATCTTTTATCACCTTTTCTTTCTTAATGTCGTCATTTACTTCTTCTCTCAAGCGGCTTTCCATTCCTGCTTTTTCCCTATGAATAATAAAAAAAGCAGGGCCTTCATTCCTTATCAGGAATGTCAGCCTTGCTTTTTATCTTGTAATCTTTTTAATTCAGCTGTTAATTCAATAAACCAAGCTTTGTCTTTCGTTAGCAGCGCAAGATCAATCAATGAAAGAATCTGCTCTTCGTGCGCCGTTTTTTGAAGGGGCAGCTTCTCTATTTTTTCATCCATCATGCCAATGGTTGTGCCGACCATTTTTTCATCATCACTTTTTACAACGTTGATTAGTGCTGCTTTTTTAGATGGATTAATCGTTTTAATATATCCATATATAAGTTCACCGTCGCGAGACTTTCCTTTGACCCAGTCGCCTACTTTTAAATTTCCTTCAAATAGCTTCACAGTCATTCTCCTTTCTTCATAAACATGCTAAGAATTAATGTAACGGCATATAGTATTGCAGAAAGTAGTGTAATCATAATACTTACAGTTTAGAAAGTCAAAGAATCTGTTTTAAAGCAAAAAGCTTGATATACAGCTAAATCACTGCAACATATAGACGAACAAAGGAGATAAAGATTCCTTGTGAAACCGCTGTTGATTTCCGTGCAAGGCTCCGCTTTCCGCGGGCGGCCGATGAGCCTCCTCGTCGCTTGCGCTCCTGCGGGGTCTCACCTATCCCGCTTTTCCCGCAGGAGTCTTCGCCTTGCCCTCCAATCAACCGCTAAAAGCACCTATATACATGAAATCTATGTTCACCACAACAATAAAAAAAATCCGAACGATTCATCGTTCGGATCTTTCTTCAACTAAACTCAGCCTCTTTATTTGTTATACGAGTCCAGTTAAGCTGTAGATTCCAATGATTAAGAAACATGCAAGCGTTTTTATAACAGTGATGGCAAAAATATCTCGGTAAGACTGCTTGTGGGTTAACCCAGTAATAGCAAGCAGGGTAATAACGGCTCCGTTATGAGGAAGCGTATCCATACCGCCTGATGCCATCGCTACAACTCTGTGCATAACTTCAGGAGGAATGTTGTACTGATTAATAGCTTCTACATACTTATCTCCCATCGCACTAAGCGCAATTCCCATACCTCCAGAAGCAGAGCCTGTAATACCAGCTAAAATGTTTGTCGTAACGGCTCCATTAACAAGCGGGTTTGTAAAGGTATGTGAAATACCATCACGAACGGTGGCAAACCCAGGAAGAGATGAAATAACGCCTCCAAAGCCATACTCAGCTCCCGTGTTCATCGCAGCGAGAAGCGCTCCGCCAATACTTGCGTTCAGACCTGCTTGGAAACCGGTGGTCACTCTCTTCCAGTCATACGCAATCGTTGTGACAATTCCAATAACAAGTGCCAATTCCACTGACCAAATCCCAACAACTGCGGTTAAATCTACTTTTCCGAACGCTTCAAGGCCAATTTTGGCAAAATCAAAACCATCTGGGTACCACTTTGGAATAGAAACAGTAAAAAATTTGTTTGCAACCCCTACAAGCACGAGCGGAACAAATGCAAGAATCTGTCTTGCTACGCTAGGTTCATATTTAGGTTCTGTAGAAGGTACAGACTCTTTTTCTAGCTCTGCAGCAGCCGCTAGTTCATTATTAAACCCGTAGTAGCCTTCTCCAGCTTTTCTTGCTTTTTTGCTTCGGCTTTCTAAATACCAAAGACCTAAGCTAAAGACAATAACCGATCCGATAATCCCCAGTGTCGGAGCAGCATAGATGTCTGTTTTAAAAAAAGTCGTTGGAATAACGTTTTGAATTTGCGGTGTACCCGGAAGTGCATCCATGGTAAACGAAATAGCTCCTAATGCAATCGTTCCCGGTACTAATCGTTTTGGAATATTCGCTTCGCGGAACAAGTTAGCCGCAAACGGATAAACTGCAAACGCAACAACGAATAAACTTACGCCGCTGTAGGTTAAGATTGCTCCCATTAAAACAATAGCCAAGATGGCGCGTTTAGCCCCTACTACTTTAACAATTGTTTTCGCAATCGATTCAGCGACTCCAGACATTTCTACCATCTTCCCGAAGACAGCTCCTAATAGAAAGACAGGGAAGTAGTTTTTAATAAACCCAACCATTTTCTCCATAAAAACGTTTGAGAAAAACGGGAGTGCATAGCTTGGTTCCGTTAAAATAACGGCTAGCAGCGCACAAAGCGGAGCAAACAAAATAACTGAAAATCCGCGGTAAGCAACCAGCATCAAAAGCCCCAGAGACAGCAAAATAATCAGCAAATCCATAACGTTTCCCCTTTCATCCCTCATTCAATTTGGCTTAAATTTATCTTATTTTTTATAAAGTGCAGACTTAAACTCATATTCATAGCACGTGTAATAAAGCTGAACGATTTCTTCTGCCGTCGGTACGACCGGATGATTAGCAGGACTTCCGCTTTGAATCGCATCCGCTGCCATTTTCTCAACCGCCGCGTAAAATAGCTGACGATCAATGCCCCACGATTGAAGATTAGGAATCTCTAAGTCGATACAAAGCTGCTTGATGGCTTCAATTAACACATCTGCTCCTTCTTTTTTTGTATATGATACGTTCGGAAAAAGAGCTTGTCCTATTTCACCTAAACGATCGATTGAAGCCTCTTTTGTATAGTCCAAAACCGCAGGCAGGAGCATCGCATTAGAAATACCGTGGGGCACATGGAATAACGCGCCAATAGGTCTTGACATACCGTGCACTAGAGCAACAGATGAATTTGAAAACGCCATTCCCGCCAGCATAGAAGCATAGGCCATTTCGTTTCTTGCTTGAACATTTTCTCCATTTCTGTACACAAGACGAATATTTTTCATGATTAACTCAATTGCTTGAAGCGCAAGTGAATCTGTAAAAGGATGTGCTTTTTTAGACAAATACGCTTCCACTGCATGACTGAGTGCATCAATTCCTGTAGCTGCCGTTACGTGTTTCGGACATGATAGAGTTAATAACGGATCAACAATGGCTGTATCAGGCAATAATTGAGGCCTTGCGAGCATCATTTTTACATCGTACGCCGTGTCTGTAATAACCGTCGCTTTAGTCACTTCTGAGCCTGTTCCAGCAGTCGTAGGCACGGCAACCAAAGGAAGAGGACTATCTTGAAAATCTTGTTGATTTTGAAAATACGTTCGTAGATGCCCTTCATTTGTCATCATAATGGCAACCGCTTTTCCAGTATCGATACAGCTGCCTCCCCCTAAGGCAATAACCACATCGCACTGCTGCGTTTTACATATAACAAGCGCTTCATCTAGATGAATATCTGTCGGCTCTGAATTTACGCCTGTATACACGGCACAGTCCATGCCAGCCTCTGCTAAGTAACGACGGCAAGTTTCTACATTGCCTGCTTTCACCATAACGTCATCACTTATAAGCAATGCCTTTGTCCCAAGCAGTGCAGCCTGTTCTCCAATTTTAGAAAATGATCCTTCTCCATATAAAACCGTGCGTGGTACAAGTAGTTCATAAATTCCCACTGTTTTTCCCCCTTTGTTATCTCGCTGACAATCTCTCCTTCCGTATTTTCATGCTGACTTATGTAAGCGATTTCATTTATTTGTGCAAAAAACCAACATGAACTTCGTTTTTCTCCCCTATTTATTCTCTTTTTGTATACCCCTTTCCTCTTTCATTCTAAAATTTCATCTTATATTTTTCAATCTTTTTTTGTAACTTTTTAAAAATTACAAAAAAAAGCCAGAGGTATTCTCTGACTTTACCATTTAAATAAACTTTTGAACAGTATTATTTCGATTTAATTTATAAATAGACAGCAGGAAAAAAACGAGCGCAAAAGCTAGTAAAATGCTGATGTTTAACCATAGGCTGCTTAAAGCAGCTCCTTGTTGAACGCTTTTTAACGTGCTTAGCACCCACGTTTGAGGAAGAAAATCGGCTATTTTCTGCATCACATCCGGCATAAATTCAGGCGGGAAAAAGCAGCCGGACAGTAAACAAGTTGGCGTGATGATAAGCGTCTGAAGACCATTCGCTGCTTTTGAACTTTCTGTAAAAGCGATAATTACAAGAGACAATCCGATGGCTACGAGACCAAACAAAACTAAAATGAAAAACAGCTGCCATACGGGAATGTTCATATCTACGTGAAAAAGAGTCGTAATACAACCAAGCGTAATCATTACTTGCAGAGTTAATAAAATCATATTTGTAATAACATTGGATATCACGTATTGCCTTGCGCTAACTGGCGAAGCTAGCAGTCTAAAATACGTGCGCTGCTCTTTTTCTTTTGTGATAAGAGCCGATAGATTCACGGCAGAAAAAAGCATAAACATAATTAAATACCCAATTGTCTGCTTGACAATGTTTTGGTCGGTTCCTTTGTCTTCAAGGGCATGCGTAGAGACGTGGAATGGCGCTTTTTGATAACTCTCATACATTTGGTTAAACGCAGCGTCATTGCCTCCTGCTGCTTGATTAAGCGCAGAAACATTATCAATATATTGATACAAATAAGACTTAATAAAGCTCGTTACTTCTGCTCCTTTTATTGAAGTGATCGTAATATAATCTGGTTTGTTCGCTTTGACGCTGTCAGAAAACCCTTTTTCAAAGGTAATAACAGCATCAACTTTCTTTGACGTAATCTCATGATCCACTTCTTTGTCAGTGAGCATTTTAACATTTGTTTTATGCAGCCCTTTTAAAAACTGAACGGTATCTTTTGTAATATCCGTTGAGTCGTGATTGACAACTCCGATATTCACCGAAGTCCCTCCTGCATTTCCATAAATAAGAACGGACATTAAAACCCCTGCAATAGGCAAACCAATAACAAGCACAAGCGTCCTTTTGTTTCTAAGCAGCATATTTCTTAGCATATTTGTTACAAGCCACATGATATTTTTCATGTTATAACCCCTCTCTTTTTCTCAAAAGCACAATTGCTATGCCCAAGAATAAAATAGAGAAGCCTACATTCAACCCGATAACTGAAAGAGAAGCGCCGATATCATTTGTATAAATCAATTTAATAAGTCCATTATTCATCCAGGTTAAAGGTGATACACTGACGAAGCCCTCTCCAGATCCATTTTGAAAATAGGTTCCTCCCACAATACACGACACTTGAATAACAACCATAATAATTGCTCTTGACGCCGCTTCTGTCTTCGTAAGGTAGCTAACTCCTAGTCCAAAGCTAATAGCAAAAAGAATTTGAGATAATAACATCAGAAGCACTAAAAGTAAATGATTTCCCCAATTCGCGTGAAAAAAGTATTTAGTCGACATAATCACGACTAATACACATATGGCGTGAACCAAAACAGTACCTAAAATTTTCCCGACAAAAATTTCAGCAGTTTTAATCGGCGCGGCTACTAATCGACTAGCTGTATTTCGCATACGCTCTCCTCTAATTAAATAACTCGCTGAGATAGATCCGTACAAAACAATCATAGTTGTCATTGAAATGGCGTAGTAGTCTATTGAATTTGGCTGTTTTTGAGAATGAAGAGATTTTTCTTGAATATAGTCATGCTTAGACGCACGGAGCAGATTATCCACTTGCTGAGGGTTTACTTTGGCCACTTCCATAGCCACATTGTACTTATCAACAAAGGTGCTTAACATACCTTGGACCATGTTGAATTCAATGCTGTTTTCTTCATTTCCGTAGAGATGAATGCCTTGGTCTTTCACTTCTACATAAGCTGTATAGCGCTGCTCTTTTACTTCTTTTTTTCCATCCTGATTTTTTTTCAGCGCTTTAAAATGAATGCCCGATTTTTCTGCATTTACAGCAAACTGCTTAAAAGCAGCAGATTCTTCATTACTTGTGTCGATTTTATAGAGAACGTAACTGTCGTCTATCTTCATGTCGTTATTAAAAGCTTGAGACAAAGCTGTTCCTAAAATAAGGACAAGAGCCAGCGGAAAGAGAATCATAAAGATAAATGCACGCTTATCTCGCAGATCACTTTTCATTTCTTTCAAAGCAATTGCAATAATATTCATTTCTCATTCCTCCTTTCTTTTATAAATCTCTCAGACTGCGCCCTGTCAGCGTGAGAAAGACCGTCTCTAAATTAGGGGCTTGTTCCTTAACTGCTTTAATCTCGATATGATGCGTCATTAAATAATGAATGACTTTGTTCAAGTTATTCACTTCGGCGCTTGAATTAATTTTAATGATTCCATCTTCATACGTAACGGCTGTTACGCCTGGAATTTCTTTTAGGCCGCTGCAATCTATATCATCCGCTGCCTTTACTTCAATCCAAATATCTTTTGTATCGGTGATAATAGCTTTCAGCTGCTCTTTTGTTCCTTCAGCAATAATTTTGCCGTGATCAATAATCGCAATCTTTGTACATACCTCTTCTACTTCTTCCATATAGTGACTCGTATAAATGATTGTGCTTCCCATTTCATTTAGTTTTTTTACAGATGTTAAAATATAATTTCGCGACTGAGGATCAATGCCAACCGTCGGTTCATCCATAATGATAAGCTTTGGGCGATGAGCAATTGCGCATGCGATATTTAACCTTCTTTTCATTCCTCCTGAAAAGCTTTTCGGATACGCCTTTTGTTTATCTAAAAGCCCTACGAACGCTAAAGCTTCTTCGACTCGTTCGTTAAGAAGTGATCCTCTTAATCCGTAGAGACCTGCAAAAAACTTCACATTTTCATAGGCTGTCAAATCTTCATAAATCGCTAAGTCCTGCGGAACAATTCCAATGTTCATCTTTGCAAAATTTCGGTGTTTCTTTATATTTTTCCCAAGTACTTCAATATCGCCGCTGTTGCTTTGAAGCAGACTAGCCACCATATGAATCGTTGTGCTTTTTCCTGCTCCATTTGTTCCTAAAAAACCGAATATATCTCCTTCTTCTACTTGTAAAGACAAATTATCTACCGCAATAAAATCTCCAAATTTCTTTGTTAATTTTTGAATTGATAATACGTTCATCATTTCACCTCTAGTGTGTTGGTATATCCTTATTTTATGAAAAAAAGGCAAACTTACGTCAGTGCATAAGTTCACCTTTTCCCCATGAGAAATCTCATTATTTATGTATGAAGTTTCTCACCTATCGGCAGCAGTGTGGTAACAGAAAATCCGTTTGCCCCGTCAACAATGACCGTTCCGTTAATGGAAGCAGCTCGCTCTTCCATTCCTGCTATGCCAAGACCTTTTTGAAACAAGTGAGCCCCTTTTCCATTGTCTTTGACTTCTACTTTAACCATTTTATTTAGTACATGAAGCTCAATGGCAATCATCGTTGCTTCTGCATATTTCAAGGCATTCGTAATAGCTTCCGTTATATTTTCATGGATAATTTTCCACTGAAGAGGGGTGATAAGATCCAAATTCCCTTTGTATACAAGAGGCATTGCGATACTATGTTTGGCCTCAAATTCCCCAATAAATAATTTAAGCCTGCTGATTCCTATTTGCTCAGCGGGAGGCTTTATACTTTTTAACGTTAATCTAATTTCTTCAATGCCTTCTTTCGAAATCGTAATCGCATTTTGAAGAAGAGACAGCGCTTTTTCTTCATCTAGCTTCATTACATGCTTTGCTGCCTCCATTTGAATAAGCGCTCCTGTCATTGAATGACCAATCTTATCATGAATTTCCTGCGATAATCGATTTCGCTCTTCTAATTTTGAAGCATATTGAGACTGTCTCACATACTCTTTATTTTCATTCACGTGCTTTTGCAGCTTTTGCATACTTACTCTCATTTCATCGAGCTTTTGTTCATAATTGATTGTCCGCTTTTGATAGAGAGCTGCTCCTGTATAAATAAAGAAAGTAAACGCAGCGACTAACACATAAAGCGCGCTAATATCAGAGGGAACAAGCAGCATTGGAAGCAAAACAATCAGCAGCACCATCCATTTTTTTACGACTGATTCTCCAATAAGCTCACAAAGGTTTAGCGGCAAAAGAAGAAAAAACAAAGGATGAAGTTTATACGCACAATATAGAATAAGGACAATTGAAATAACAATAAACATGCGCTTGAACACGCTCTTTTTCACAATGGACGCTGCAATATTAACACAGCTGTAAAGAAGCAGTGCTAACACAATAGCTGAAATCGAGTGTACATAATTAAACTGAATGTACGTAATAGCCAAAAACAGTATAAGGATGAGCTTAGTCATCATTAATCCGACTTCCATAGCCCTACTTCCCTTTACCGGTTAAGTAGTAAATAGCAATTTGAGTACGATGCTCAAGTCCCGTTTTACTTAAAATCGAACTAATATAGTTTGCTACGGTACCTTCTGAAATAAAAAGCGTTTTAGAAATTTCTTTATTTGAAAGCCCCTTGGCAATCAGCGTCATAATGCTCGTTTCACGCTCTGTAAACTGTGTCATATCCGCTTTTGACTCGCGCTCAGTTGCAGCGTTTAAACTTGATTTAATCTTATCAAGCACAACATCTTGAAGAACCGTATGCCCGTTGAACACACTTTTGATTGCGTCTCGAATGCGCTCTGGTTCTGTATTTTTTAACAAGTAGCCTTTAGCTCCGTTTTTTACGGCATCAATAATATATTCATCGTCATCAAACGTAGTTAAAATAAGCGGCTTTGCTTTGGTAGACTCTGAAATAAGCTTTGTAGCCTCTACGCCGTCCATAACAGGCATTCTTACATCTAACAATGCAATATCGACGGAATGATTCTTGCAATATTGAACGGCTTCCTGACCATCTTTTAAAGTAGCCACGACGTCGAATTCCTCGTATGTATTTAATATAATTTTCATTCCTTCTCGAATAAACGAATTATCATCTGCAATAATAATATGGATTTTCATTTCTGTAAGTGAGAATACCTCACTTTTTTTCACATCCTTTTTTAACATCCACCCGCATGCTTCTCATTTATTGTAGCCATAATAAACCAAAAGTTCAATGCGATAGTTCGCAGTCTTTCTAAGCACTAAAAAAGAGCAGACCTCTGCAGGTTTACTCTTTTTCCCCGTTACTTCTGAGCCAACTTAATCACCGTCTCTAAAAGTACATTTACACCTTTTTCGCATTCTTCCCACGGAGTGAACTCTTCCTCACAATGACTTTTTCCGTTTACGCTCGGAATAAAAATCATAGCCGTCGGAATATAGCTAGCTAAAAACTGTGCGTCATGTCCAGCTCCGCTTACCATTCGCTTGTAGGAATACCCAAGCGAACGAACGGATTCTTCCACTTCATCGCAAACGTTTTTATCAAACCACACGGTATCGCGACTCCAAAGCTTGGTCACCCGCACTTCGCAGCCTTCTAACAGCTCCGCTTGATCAGGCAGTGATTGAATAATTTTTTCCACAGATGCAATGACATCTTCATCCGTATGTCTCGCTTCAAGCGAAAAAATAACTTTATTTGGAATAACGGTATGAATATTAGGCAGTACATTCATGCGCCCCATTGTATAGACCAAATTTGAATCTAATCTGCCGAGCTCATGACGAGCTTCAGCAATCAAGTTATTAGTTGCAAAAAGAGCGTCTTTCCGCATATCCATCGGCGTCGTCCCCGCGTGATCTGACTCCCCGGTAACTTCAATTTCATAGCATACCATTCCGAGCACACACTCCACTACACCGATCGATTTGGCTTCTCTTTCTAAAATAGGACCTTGCTCAATATGTAATTCCACAAATGCCGACGCTTCAGTGAGACGGTTACTTGTATCGCCTTCATATCCGCATGCTTGGAGCGCTTGCTCAAACGTAACGCCGTCAACATCCGTCTTCTTCATCATAACGTCTTTTTGAAATTTGCCCGATAAAATACCTGAAGCCATCATAGAAGGCTCAAAACGCGCTCCTTCTTCATTCGTAAAGTTAACAACCGTAATCGGCACCTTCGGCTTAATATTATGTTCAACCAGCGTTCTTACTAACTCTAACCCTGCAACTACACCGAGTATTCCATCAAACCTTCCGCCTTTTTTCACGCTGTCCATGTGTGAACCAATTACAATAGGAGGCTTATCTTCTAATCCTTCAAGCGTGGCGTAAATACATCCAAGGTCATCGATTTTAATATCCATTCCAAGGTCCCGGCAGCATGAACAAAAATAATCTCGTGCTAGGCGATCTTCTTCTGACAGCGCTAGGCGGGTTACACCGTTATTAGGTGTTCGTCCATTATCGGCAAATCGTTCAAGCGTATTTTTTAACCTTTCTCCATTCACTGCTACTTTTTGTCGTTGCAACTCAACCACTCTCCTCATTATTTAGTTATAAAGTGTGTCTAAGATGCTGTGTTAATGAATATCATTCATTATGACATAAAATAGGCGATATCACTTGAAGTCTGTTAGAACCCCTTCCATTATTTTTATAATGAAAGTGCGCAGTTTGCCTTATGTATCTATTAGCTTCAAAACGTAAATTTCCTGCTTTTTTCTATGAATAATGCACGCGTTATTTATGCATTTTTATTATAAAAATAGCGATAGGTTTTTTTCAAAAAAAAGAGAATTAGTTACTATACTAACTCTCCTCTACATACTTACTTTTTATTCGCTTTCTTCGCAATCGCAATCATTGTAGCCAAAACACCAACTGTAATAATCACAATAGCAATTACAGCAGTGGTAATAATAATTCCTGATGTTACTTCTGAAACACCCATTAGTCTACGTTCTCCTTTTGTGCCTGACCTATTTACCTACATCAGCATATTGGTCGGTTTATTCCTATTATATACGAACTTGTAAAGCGACGAAATATGTGACACATAATTGACATACTGTTTATATGTTTTCTTTTAATTCTACGTTTTATTTAAGAAAATACGGGAATAATTCAAACATATATAAGAAATACTCTTTATTTCTTTAAAGAAGTATTGTAATATAAATGTAACAATTGTAATATTAACAGCATGAATGTTACATATATTTCAACGAATGAGTAGGAGGGAAATGGAAATGAAAAAATTTGGAATAATCTTAGCATCACTTGCTCTTTTCTTTTCACTAAGCACAGGAGTTACAGCTCAAGCAGCATCACAAAATCTATCAACGACTAACGCGGTAAAAATTGCAGCAAACGCAAGCAACCATTTCTGGAATGCACTTCATGGATCTAAAGGTAATTTATGTACTCAAAAAACATTTAATTATAAAGGCACTCAGTACTCATATCTTTGTCAAGATTTTAATACAAAAAGCAAACTAGTAAGCTACTTATCTGAAACTTTTACAAACAGTGCTATTCAAAAAGGATTAACAAATTATCGCTACATCACATATAACGGAAAGCTTGCTCGTCCTGTCGGTGACGGATTCAGCATGCTAGAGTGGAACAAAGCAAAAGTAAAACTAACTTATCAGCGTGCCGATGTTCGCTCTTATCAATTTACGGTTCCAACAGTTGACGGAGGAAGTGTAAAACGCACCGTTACATTTTATAAATCCGGTTCACAGTGGAAAGTGAATAAGTTTGATGCTGTACTATAAGCAATATAAAAAACAAGGTCTTCTAAGGCCTTGTTTTTTTATGCTCTCTCTTCCGCTCTTTATTAAAGAAGTTTCACTTTATTTTCACCAACTCCCCTTATAGTATGGAGACACACTACTACTTATTCGATACATTGTCATCGGAGGATTTTATATGAACATACTACAAAAAAGAACGGCTTTTATCGTAATGGCTGCTTTTCTTTTAGCATTTGTTTTCAGTATCGTTTCACTATCACACTACAAAGGAGAAGAACATTTATTTTCGATTCAAGAAAGTCATCAGTTAAAAAAGATTACTAATGGTATATCTTCTCCTAATAATACTTCGAGGGATCATCGTCTTCCTTCAGGAAACGGTCCTGCTTCGTCCAGCAATTCCGGAGAACACGTAACGCCTTTTCATAATCTATCTATGGGTAACGGTGCCGGAAGTCAAGGAGCTAATAAAGATTATGAAACGCCGCTAGCTCTTTATACGGTGGGCTTTTTTATAGCAGCAGCTTTCGTTTACGGATTATTAAAGAAAAAGAAATGGCATCATTCGATATGGCATTCTCGCGTTATTTTATGGTCATTACTTGGCTCTGGACTATTTATCCGGATTGCGCTGATTCCGTGGGTAGGCTCTCATATGGATGCATCTCTTTTCAAAAACTGGGCATCGGTTGCGGCCAATCATTTTTCAAATTTCTACGCTAAAAGCGGAAGCGATTATCCGCCGTTTTATATTTATATCTTGTTTATCGTTGGGAAAGTTGGCAGTTTACCGGATTTTCAGCAGTATTTTTCGCTGTTGATTAAAATTCCACCTATTTTAGCAGATGTCGTCACATCTTATTTACTCTATCGTTTAGCTCGTAAATACTTGGCACCTTCTTTTGCATATCTGTTAGCAATTGGGTATTTATTTAATCCTGCCATTTTAGTTAATTCAACGTTTTGGGGACAAGTCGATTCATTTTTCACTTTGCTTATTGTCCTAGCGATTGTAATGATTACGGAAAAAAGAATTTACGCGTCGGCCGTTATTTTTACAGCAGCGGTCTTAATGAAGCCGCAGGCGATTATTATCCTGCCCATTTTGTTTTTCGAGCTCATTCGTCTAAAGCAAGTGAAACATTTTTTCGGCATTGCTTTAACGGCAGCTTTCACTGCTGCAGCGATTTTATTGCCTTTTTCAATTGGAAAAAGTCCAACGTGGATTATTGATTTATTTTCATCAACCATCGGAGAATACCCGTATGCTTCTGTTAACGCCTATAACTTCTTTAGTTTAATAGGTGCAAACTATAAAGACAGCTCTGCAACGCTGCTGTTTTTCAGCTATCATACGTGGGGGCTTATTTTTATCGTCGCGACAACTATTTTTTCGTGGCTTATTTATATAAAAGGGCGCAGCTTTAAATACGCCGCTCTTGCAGCGCTTATTCAAATTTCCGGGGTATTTACGTTTTCTTCAAGCATGCATGAACGCTACTTATTTCCAGCAGCAGCGCTTGCTTTGCTCGCTTATATTTATTTAAAAGACAAAAATTTGCTTTACTTATTCCTTGGATTTAGCATCAGTATTTTTATGAACACTTTTTTTGTTTTATACGGTGACAGCAGCATGCAAAACAGCACGTCATACCCGTTTTCTATGTTTGCTACGTCTATGCTAAACGTTTTGCTTGTTGTTTATTTAGTAAAAGTTGCTTGGAATTTAGTCCAAAAAAGTACGGTTTTGAAAACTGCATAATACAAAAAGCTCAGTGAGTATGATTGATCACTGAGCTTTTTTACATACCAAGCGACATGCCTGGCGCGTCTTCTTCTCTTTCTTGAAACCCTAATTTTTTATAAAAATGATGCTTTCCTTTTGCTGCAAACAGCTGAATCGATTCAATTCCGCTTTCTTGGCATTTCGTCAACAGCTCTTGAATAATTTGCTTTCCAAGCCCTTTGTTTTGATATGTGGGATCAACCATCACGTCGCAAATAAGCGCTTGGTAAATTCCATCTGAAATCATACGACCGAATGCAATCAATTGTTCATTGTCATAAATACCGACTCTAAACCAGCTGTTGGCTGCAGCTTCAAACAGCTGTTCTTTTGTATAATTGCCTTTTTTACTTTTATGTAATCCGCTCGCTTCATGCAAAGCAGCAAACTGCTCAAATGGCGGAACCTCTTTTTTTATTACGTAAGACACGTTCATTCTCCTCTCAATACCGTTGCTTCTCATATTATATTTATACATCAAAAAGAATAATAATTCAACATTTTTATCTAGTTATCTTGTTACCCTTTCTCCAAATAAAAAAACTGCCAAACGGCAGTTTTTTAGGCTTGTACTGATTTTTTTCGTTTTTTAAGATCCATTCCTGCAATGATAAGCAAAATGACTCCAAGAACAATCATGATTTTACTCACTGTTTCTAGCCACTCCGGTGCGCTTCCAGCAAGTAAAATGGCAAATCCAATGATATAAACCGGAAACCCCGCAAGAGCCCAAGGGGATTTCACCTTCTTTTTCTTCATATGTAGGATCTCCTCCTTCTTTACAGATTCTATGTAGGCTGTATATGATGAGTTTATCAGAAAAAATTGGAAACAACAAAGGAGACAAACGCATGCATACGCTGCCTCAAACATTTTGTGATACGATTACTCTCCTTCACTCTCATAAAGGCCAAAAGTGGTTAGCTGACTTTCCTCAGCTTATTCGCTACTGTGAAGAGCGCTGGCGTATCAACATTCACAGTCACTTTCCCCTTTCTTACCACTTTGTTGCTCCTGCGCATAAAGCAGATGGAAGCGAACTAGTTGTCAAATTTTTTGTAGAGCCTTCAGAGCTGCTTCATGAGCAAGAAGCACTGACAGCACTAGCTGGTGAGAACACGGTAAAAATAGTGGACAGCGATGCTGAAAAAGGCATTTTACTGCTTGAAAAGCTGTCTCCCGGATGCCCGCTTTCCTCTTTATCAACTAAAGACGAAGCTGCGTTAATCGCTGCTGGGCTCATGAAATCTCTATGGCGCATGCCGCACTCAGACTCCATTATCGAAACAGCCATTAAAAGAGAGAAACAGCTTCGAGAGTGTACACAAATGTATCCAAACGGTATTGATTTTCTTTCTTCTGAAACGCTTCAACATGCACTAGCCGTTTTCTCTGAATTAAACCGCACTTCTCAGCAGCTTTTTCTGCTTCATGGCGACTTGCATCATGATAACATCTTACAGTCTGGTGAAGATATATGGAAAATAATTGATCCAAAAGGGTTAATTGGAGAAAAAGAGTACGAAATCATCCCTTTTCTTTTAAATCATCTGCCTAAGACAAACGTGGCAGAGGTGGTTGACCATCGAATCAATATATTTGTAAAAGAACTGAACGTAAGTAAAAAACGCATTTTACTGTGGGGATACGCTCATTCTGTACTAGCAACGTGCTGGTTAATAGAGGACCGCCAAGACGCCGCTTCTTTTTTACGTGCTATAGAAGCATTTCAGCACTTATATGAGTACTATTACGGGCATAAAAAATAAGAGCCGAAATTTGGCTCTTATTTTTTGCATTTCTCTGCGACAAGCTCATATGATTTTAATCGGTCAGCCGGATCGTGTGTAATGGTGACAAGCATGAGTTCATCCGCTCCGTAGCGTGCTTGAACTTCTTGAAGACGGACGTGCACTTCTTCTGGATTTCCGATAATCATGGCTTCTTTCATCGTCTTGATTTTTTTCTCTTCTTCTTCTGTAAGCGGATAGCTGGCCGCTTCTTCAATAGAAGGCACGCCTTTTGCTTCCATTTTATCCTGCTGAATTTTCCATACGAGTGAGCTCGTTGCGATGCGATGCGCTTGCTCGGCTGTTTCAGCGCAAATGACCGATACAGTGACAATGGCATAGGGCTGATCTCCGCTCTGTCTCGGCTGAAATGCCTGTTTGTACTGATCAATAATAGCTGAACCGTCTTGTTCACTCATAAACTGTCCAAACGTATAGGCCATTCCGTTTCTAGCGGCGAGCTCAGCACTTTTTTTACTTGTGCCAAGCAGCCACGGTTCTGGAGAGACAGGCGGCAGCGGCGAAGCTGAAAGCTTTGCGTATTCATGTTCAGCCGGAAATTTATCGTCTAAAAACTGCAGAAGCTCTTCAACAAGTTCAGGCATTTTAAATACTTGCTGCAAGAAATTATCCGACAGCGCATTTGTCGCTTCAGCCGATCCACCCGGCGCGCGTCCAATTCCTAAATCAACGCGCCCTGGAAACAGCGTTGCCAGCATGTTATACGTTTCCGCTACTTTATACGGCTTGTAGTGAGGCAGCAGAACCGCTCCCGATCCAATTCGAATTCTATTAGTCTGTGCGCCGATATAGCCAAGCATCACTTCAGGAGCCGAACAGGCAAGTCCAGACAAATCATGGTGCTCTGCTATCCAGTAGCGTTCATAGCCAAGCTTGTCACCAGCCTTGGCCAGCTGCATTGATGCTTCTAACGCTTCAGCTGGGGTCTGATGGGATGAAACGGGCGATTGGTCGAGTATACTTACTTTCATCACGCATCTGCTCCTTATTCGTTCACTTCAATTAAACTTAATGAAAAATTCCCTACCTGTCCTTTTTCATATAAATTTGTAAAAGACGTGGAGTACTGATGAATCGTCCCCTGAAAATCCAGATCTTCTTCCGGCACATTTACATGAAAAGTACCTTTATATAACAGTGTAGTAATATCATGATATTCCTCACTTGTTACTTTAAAATCAACTGAAACTTTTGTTTTGCCTTTTACAATCTCTTGTTTATAGCTGTAAATTTGAATAGGCGTATCATTTAATACAATTTCTTGTACCACGTTAAATCGTCTCCTTTTTTAGTGCGTATGAAAAATAATAGCACTTGAAGAAGTCATGAGCAAATAAAAGAGCTTCTGGTTGCGCATGCAAAAAAAGCATGGCTTTTTGCCATGCTTTTAGTTCAAAAACAATCTTATACGCGCTTTGTACGCGTGCGTTTGAATACGAAATAAAGAACAATAATCACAAATGCCGCAACTACAAACGGAAGCGTATATTTGCTTGCTACGTCTTCAATGTTCGCCCAGTTCTCGCCTAGCTTTCCGCCTAAGTAAATAAATAAAATCGACCAAGGAATCATCGCTAACACGGTTAAAGACGTAAACTTCCAAAACGGCATTTTAGCAATACCTGCAGGGATCGAAATCGCATGTCGAACAACCGGGACAAAACGAGCGGAGAAAACAACGCCCGCGCCGTATTTATTAAACCAGTTTTCCGCAAGATCAATATGCTTATCATGAATGAATAAGTACTTGCCGTATTTTTGAAGAAACGGACGTCCTCCGTAAGCTCCAATCCAATATAAAAACCACTGCGCAATCGTTCCGCCAATAATTCCGGCAATGACTGCTCCAGGAAAACTAATCATGCCTTGAGAAATCATATACCCCCCGTAAGCTAGTACAATTTCACTTGGAATGATTTCAATCATTAAGCCGAGCGCAATACCTAAATAGCCAAGGCTCGTTAAAAAATCCAAAATACTCGCAACAAATGAACTCACCTTTAATCACCTTACTCATTCTTTAATAATTTTACACTACTACTATATTCCAACCATCAGTATAAAAGGAAACTATGAACTCATTATGAACAGCTTACTTCCCTATTGACTGCCGGTACCTTTTCCGCAGCTCATGCGTATGCAGATCTGCTAGGCGGACCGGAATCGGAAGCTTACTTTCTTTTGAAATAAAATGCATCATGAGCTGATACGACATGTCCAAATCAATATAGTTTCCGCACGACAGAAAAATAGGCTTTATCCCTTTTGCTGTCCTTACTACTCTACCATAAACCTCGCCATCAATCACAATATCTTCATAAGCGCCCTCTGTATCTTCAGGCATAACGTAATCATGTCTCTTGATCTTTAAATAGCTTTTCCCAATTCCAACGGTAGGTTTATTGAGAAAAAAGAAGCATGTGTGGCTACTCCCATGTGCTCGTAGTGCAAATATCCGTTGCCATCAAATAAAAACACGTCGGGCTCTATTTGAAGTTTTTTAGCCGCTTCAAGAATTAAAGGAAGCTCTCGAAAAGCTAGAAACCCAGGAAGATAAGGAACCGCTACTTCTCCTACACTGTGCACTTTTTCCACAACGTTTTTCGTCTGATAATCAACCACTACAATGCTGCACGCTCCGTAAGATATGCCGTTTTCTTCCCAATAAGCAACATCAACACCAGCACAGTTATGTATATGCGTCATTTTGACGCGTGATGTTAAATCAATTTGTGCTTTTAGCTTTTGCTGAAGCGTCCCGCACTCCTCTTTTGTTTGCATCGTAAACGTATGTATGTACTGAATATCCATGTTCCATTCCTTTCATTGACTGACTCACCTATTATACAACTATTTTCTAAGAAATTCCTATTCTTTTTTTACACCTTTTATTATAGCGCTGTTTCCTTAATATTTAATTAAAATTCCTATTCGTTTACGCATTTTTTGTAAACATCACCATGAAAAAATCCCTATTTTTCTTTACGAAATGTCAACGCTTTCTACACACTTTCTCTATATCAGCATCACATTTTTTCGTTACGCTATTTCTATACCAACGCATAGGAGAGAAACGTGATGAAAAAATATTTAGCTGGTCTAAGCGCAGTAGCCTTGTTATGTTGTTCAATCGCCTCTTCTGCTTTCGCACGCACGGAAGAAAAACTTACGAACATCGCGCACCGAGGAGCCTCTGCTTACGCACCTGAAAACACAATGGCTGCTTTTCACCAAGCGCTAGAAATGAATGCGGATTACATTGAACTTGACGTGCAGCAAAGCAAAGACGGTGTCCTCGTTATTATACATGACCGTACCGTAGACCGAACGACAAACGGAAGCGGACACATTCGAGAGTTAACGTACGCTGAACTTCAGCGCTTGGATGCAGGAAGCTGGAAAGACAATTCTTTTACGAATGAAAAAATTCCAACTCTTTCACAAGTATTAGATGAATTTCAAGGAAAAATCGGTATATTGATAGAGTTAAAAGCCCCGGAACTTTATCCTGGAATTGAAAGAAAAGTAGCTTTTGAAATCAACAAGCGACAGCTCGATCACGTTATCATTCAGTCTTTTAACGTTTCATCCATGAAAAAAATGCATGGGCTTCTCCCAAACGTTCCTATAGGCATACTAACTTCTTCAGAACAAGATGCACATCCAAACTCAATCCAGCAATTCGCCGCTTTTGCCACCTACTTTAACCCGTCCTATGACATCCTAACACCTGCTCTTATCCACCAAGTCCATTCTGCCGGAATGAAAATATCACCGTGGTCTGGAACCAAGCGGCTTCCTGCTTCATTTTTGTGGAAAACAAAAAGTGACGGAGTGATTACGAATTATCCCGATGAAGTGAATTGGGTGCAAACATCAACAAAAATAGGGAAAACCATTCACGCAAGCTCCGCGAGTCACACTGCTCGCTTAGTTGGTGTAAAAAAGTAATAGCAGCTTTCTTTAATAAAGAGCTCTTATAACCCTTCTCTTCTGTATAAATCTGACTTTCGATTATCTAAATAGTTCAAAATTTCCTTTGAACTTGCCGAAGACGACAGGTCTATGTCAACAATCGCAAGATCCTCATTATTAAGAGATTTAAACACACAGTGCCCATTAGGATTAATAACTTCACTTTCACCAAAATAGACATAGTCATCTTCTAATCCAACTTTATTAGCAGCTGCAATAAAAATATGATTTTCTAAAGCTCTTGACCTCAAATAAACGTGCTGATGATGCTCGTAAGGAATCATGTTCGCACAAAGAACAAAGACGACTTCGGCTCCTTTTAATGCTAGAATTCGCGCCACTTCAGGAAATTCCATATCATATGTAATCATTACTCCAAACTTTCCTTGAGGTGTATCAAAGACTGGTATACTATCTCCAGAAGTAAAATATGAATTTTCATGATCAAAAAGGTGAATTTTACGATAAGTTCCTACTATCTCACCTTTCTTATTAATAAATACAGCGGAATTATATATTTTAAAGTGGTGTCTTTCCGGAAAACCAAGAATAACTCCTATTTGTAATTCTTTAGCACATTTTTTAACTTTCGTGATTAATTCTCCTTCTACTGATTCAGCTAATTCCTCCACCTGTTCATTTAACAAAAAACCAGTCAAAAATAATTCAGGGAATAAAACAAAATCCGCACCTTGATCTTTAGCAGCTTCCATCGTTCCAAAAACTCTCTTTAAATTTTTATTTTTATCATGCAAATTACTTCTAAGCTGGGCTAATGCAATTTTTAATTGACGCATCCCTTCACCTCTTTAAAAACCTTCTTTTTTGTATACTTTTAATTTTTTTGAAATAGTAGACTGATCAACCTGCAATACTTCTGCTACTTTGTAAGTACTTTTGTATTCACCGTAAGCTTTTAAAATTAATTCTTTTTCTACTTGTCTTTTAGCTTCTTTCAAAGACATTGGTACTTTAGGAGAAAATGACCAACCGTTTTCACGTATATTTTTTTCTTCTAGCACTTCTTTTTCAGTCATATTTGTGACGACAATTCTTTCTATCGTGTTTTCCAATTCCCTTATGTTTCCTGGCCATTTATATTGGATAAGCTCTTGTTTTACTTCATCATTAATTTCTTTTCGAAGATGATATTTTGTATTATATTTAAACAGAAAATGATCAATTAAGATATGTATGTCCTTTTCCCGCTTTCTAAGAGGTGGAATAGTGAGCGGTACGACATTAAGCCTATAGAACAAATCTTCACGAAATAATTTTTTCTCAACAAGCTCCTGTAGATTTTTATTTGTTGCAGCAATTACTCGTACATCTACTTTCTTTTCCTCTGTACTCCCTACTTTCCGCACCGCGTTTTCTTGCAAAACACCTAGCAGTTTTGCTTGTAGGTTTAAAGGAAATTCCGCAATTTCATCTAGAAAAATTGTTCCCTTATGAGCAGCTTCAAATAAGCCGACCTTTCCTCCTTTTTTTCCGCCTGTAAAAGTTCCTTCTTCATACCCAAATAGCTCTGATTCGATTAAACTCTCTGGAATAGCACCACAATTAACAGAAATAAAAGGCTGCGTTGAACGTGTACTAGTACTATGAATAAATTTAGCAATTTGACTTTTTCCCACTCCCGATTCACCTAGTAGAAGAACAGTGGAGCCTACATGAGCAATTGTTTCAATAATTTTACTAATTCGTTTCATAGCAGAGGATTCCATAATCAACTCATCGGTTTTATGCTGATCTTGATTGGAATAAGAGTTAAACATGCTTTGAGATATATTCGCTAATGTCACGATTTGATTTATGTAAGAGTTCGCTTGGACAAGGTGGAGGGTAAACAGATAGGTTCTTCCCTCATAGGTGCTTAATAACTGAGTAGAGCCACTTGGAGCAGCAGTAAAGACCTTTTTCCACTGAACTTCTTCAAGTAACATATTTTTTTGAAACAGCGATAAGTGACTCGTTTGTTTATTATTGATAGATACGGTATCAATGCGTCCTTCATGATTTATAATGACTACTATTGATTCGCAGATACCTATTGAAGAATTCCTCATTATCCATTTCCTCCTTTCGATTGTTTCTAATGAAAAATCGCATCATTGATGATAAAAATCATCATCTTAGCTTTCCAAATAACTGTATAAGCAGAATATGACTTATTTTCTTTTTCTCCCTATTAGTATAATGAAAAAATTCATCTTTTTAAAGATTAAAAATCAGAATTGACTGAAAAAATACATTGGCACACTTCTTGCTTGTATTTATAGTGAAAACGATTATGAGGAGGTATTTTACAGTGAATATTACAATTGCTCAGTTTTGTCCTGTACTAGGCAATAAAAAAGAAAACATTCGAAAAATAAATGACTGTATCAAGCAAGCTGCAAGCGAACAGGCTGACCTTATTGTCTTTCCGGAACTTTGTTTAACAGGTTATTTTATTTGGGATGATATTAAGGAGCTAGCTGAAACCGTCAGTGGTGAAAGCTTGCAGCTTTTCCAACAAAGCTGCAGGGATCACAGCATCCACGCCGTTATATCTTTTCCTGAAGTAACAGCTAACGGGCATTATCATATTACATCCGCTCTTATAGATGATACCGGAACTGTAATTGGTACGTATCAAAAAACACATCTTTTTGACAGGGAAGCTGAAATCTTCCGCCCAGGCAACGCTTTACCTGTTTTCAAAACCAAATTCGGAACCATTGGCTTAATGATCTGCTATGACCTTGAATTCCCTGAAGTGGCCCGAACTTTAAAAATAAAAGGAGCGGATTTACTCATCATCCCGCTTGCTAACATGAGCCCTTACGAAGATTATCAAATAACTTATTTAAAAAGCCGTGCTATGGAAAATGAACTTCCAATTGCTCTATGCAATCGAATAGGCTCTGAAGAAGATACATTCTTTTTTGGACATAGCGCAGTCGTCAACAGTAAAGGAAAAGTTCTTCTAAAAATGGGTAGCAAGGAACAAATCTCAACAGTAGCTATTTCTTTAGAGGAATCAAAAGATCAGAAGCTTAATTACCTTATGCACAGAAGAGCGGATTTGTACAAATAGATATAAGAAGATTAAAAACAATTTTTAAGGGAGGCGCAAAGATGGAAACAAAAAGAAACCAAGCAGTTCCAACTTTGAAGTTGTCACATATTGTTTTGTTTGGACTTGCTTATATGACACCAATGATTGTATTTGGTATTTATGGCTTGTTGGCTGAAACCACCCATGGACTAGTTTCCACTGCTTATATAGTGGCTTTAGCTGCTATGCTATTTACGGCTTATAGCTACGGTAAAATGACTAAAGCTTTTCCTATTGCAGGGTCTGCTTATACGTATACAAGAAAATCCATAAATCCATATGTCGGATTTATGATTGGATGGGCTGTTTTACTAGACTACCTGTTTCTTCCTATGGTTATTTGGCTTATCGGAGCTGTTTATTTACATACAGCTTTTCCTAACATTCCTCTTTGGACATTTGTACTAGCCTTTATTTTTATTACAACTGTTATCAACATGATTGGCTTAAAAGCAGCGGCGAGCGTCAATACATTAATGATGATTTTTCAATTGCTCGTAGTCGGTATTTTTATTTCACTAAGCATTATATACCTTATAAAAGGCTCATCACCTTTTGCACTCTTTAGCTTTAACCCATTCTTGAACGAGCATTTTACATTTTCGTTTGTAGCCGCTGGCGCTTCCATTGCTTGCTATTCTTTTTTAGGATTTGATGCTGTTACAACTCTATCTGAAGAAACCATTAATCCTGAAAAAACCATGCCAAAAGCTATCTTTCTTATTACATTAATTGGAGGCATCATTTTTATTGGAGCTTCTTACTTTCTACAGCTTGTTCATCCTGACTATACATCTTTTAAAAATATTGATTCAGCAGCATTTGAAATTGCCGTACAGATCGGCGGCAATTTATTTAGCTCTATTTTTCTAGCTGGATTAATTATTGCTCAATTCGCATCTGGCTTATCTGCTCAAACAAGCGGAGCCCGTTTATTATTTGCAATGGGAAGAGACGGCGTACTTCCCGCTAAGATATTTGGTTATCTTCATCGAAAGTCGAAAACACCCCTATTGAATATTTTATTCATAGGAGGCATTTCATTACTGGCCGTTAAGCTTGATGTAAGTACCTCTACTTCATTTATTAACTTTGGAGCGTTTTTAACATTTATTTTTGTAAATCTATCGGTCATTTTTCACTATTACTTCACGTTAAAAAATGAAAAAAAGAATCGTTTTCTTCTCTACTTTCTTATACCAGCTATCGGAGCAGCCCTTGATTTCTATCTCTTTATTAATCTGGATAAACACGCCTTAGTGCTAGGAAGCATCTGGACTGCCATAGGACTTGTTTACTTAACTTTTCTTACAAAAGGATTTAAGCTTTCTCCTCCAGAAATGGATTTCGATGAAGAGGAAATAACGAAATCTTCCTCTCTTGCACATCAAAAAGCTGCTGAAAAGACATTGTAAATTTTTTTAAAAAAGAGGTTGAAACATAACGAAATGAATTCAATTTAAAGACGAACAAATGGGATACATGATCTGAACCGCTTGTGACACGGCAGTTGATTTCCGTGCAAGACTTCGCTTTCCGCGGGCGGGCGCTGAGCCTCCTCGTCGCTTGCGCTCCTGCGGGGTCTCATCTATCCCGCTTTTCCTGCAGGAGTCTTCGTCTTGTCCTCCAATCAACTGCTAGAAGGAATTAAATAGATAAAACCTACGTTCACCATCAAAAAAAACGAACCACTAATCAAACATGTTGATTAATGGTTCGTTTTTCACTTTTTCTAAAACCAACGCTTCTTTTTGTCTTCACACCTCAAATAAACTTTCTCCGTCCTTATTCACCCAATACTTTTCTATTTCCGGAACCAAAGCTGTAAAGTCTTCATACGTTCCTTTCCTATCCCTTGGAATATATTCTTCAAATGAAGCCGGCTCAGGAAACAGTGAGTAGAACGTCTTTTGATCAAAGTCCACCAAAAACGAAGGGCTAAAGTCTAATACATCTTCTTCATCTACGCTTTCTATTTTATCTTCAAACAACTTTAAAAGAGTTGACGAATCTGCTTTATACGACTCTATACGTTTTAAAAAAAGCTCAGCATTTTCACTGCTAAGAACCTCGATTCCTTTTCGTTCAGGTTCAATATATTCATCAACTGCTGAATCACCTTCATTTTCAAAAGCTTGTGCAAACTTCACATAATTCAAATACCATAGCTCTCGATCGGTCACATACCATTGAAACTGCTTTTTATGTACCACTCCAACAATTACGTTTTCAGCATATATAGGTTCTAGCATGAGATGGACCTCCTTGCTTTTATTAGCTTTATGACCTGTTATATACGATTTAATTAATCTTTAAGCACTCTCTTTTGTACTTTTTTATTCAGCTTTCGCTTTAAATATTCAGCAATTTCTATTTGTCCTCGTTCAATCGCAAATTCATAGGCACCCATATCTTTCATCGTATCCCCCGTATACTTTACATTAATATCAATACCACTCTGAACAAGGTATTTTACAATATCAAGATGACCACCATAAATCGCTGAGAATAACGGATTTCTACTCGGATCGCTTACATCTAATATTGCACCGCTATCATATAAGTACTGAACTATACTAAATTCACCTTCACTCGCTGCATGTGCAATTGGGGCTGACTTTGGTACACCTTCATTTGTGTTAATATCCATCCCGTATTCAACTAGGAACTTTATCATATCAAGGCTACCAGCTCTAGCGGCCACATGTAGCCACGTTCCAAAAGGAGTTATAAACTCAAGCAGCCCTTTATCTGTAATCAGAATCTCTTTTGCTTGTTCTGTATCACCGTTCTTAATAAAATCATAGGTTTTTACTGCTTTTTCCTTATTATCCATAGAAACCTCCTAAGATATTTTTGTTCATACGGCTTCTTCATCAGTTCACAGCATCAGGAAAATTACCATTAGTTCCCTGAAACCCCTTCCATAATTCATCTAATAATTTAAATAGGATTATGTGGATACTCTTTTAAATATTGTTCTATTAAATTTTTGGTTTTTTCATCTATTGGTACTTCATTTAAATATTTGTACTTCCAAATCTTTTTCTGTGCTACAAATCCGTAATCTGTATTCAACCAATCTGTATAATCAAATGATATAGAGAACTTGCCTGTTTGATCCAACATTAGTGTAAAAGAATACCATAGTTCTTGATTATTTTCTTTAAAAACTTCTCTAAGCTGTTCACTAAGATCAAAAAGCTTATCTTCTTCATTATTAAATTCTAGTTCCGATATGTTAAATTGTTTCGGTATATCTAGACTATATGTGTAGCTATGATCTCTAATTGATTTATAAAAAAAGTAAACTCGCCCCCAGATTCATCAATCTGTGCATAAAAATAAAACCTTTCCCATTCTTCGGGAATCATATTATTAACTGTTTCTGCTATTTCTTGATATAATTCCTGTAACTGGCTTTCCATTTGCATAGAATTTATCCTCCTGAATGGTTTTCAACTGTTACGATCTCTAGTTCTTCACCTTCAATTTGATACTCTATTCTAAATTTAATAGGGCGTATCGAATGCCCTTTTTAACAGGAACATCTTTTTACCGATACTTTTTTAGAAAAGCTTCCTTCAAAGCATTTGCCCAACCTTTATCTTTCTCCGTATAAACCAAATTCCATTAGAACAATTGTTATCTATTTTACCTGCACTAATGTTGTTCCTCAACACATCGCGTCTGGTTATGTATTCTTCCAAGCCATTTATGATGACAATATCGTAGATGCCTTTTTCGGTTTGCTCCAAGACTTTGAAGGATTTGGAAGATTCAATATTGATTAAAGTAAAAAACCTTGAAAGGCTTTAGCCAATCAAGGTCTAATTTATAAATGACTTTCTTTTACTTCTTCGAACCAACAATCAAAAATATCATCTGGCAATAGTTCGTCATCATTTGTATAAATTAAGTCATATCTATAGTTTGCTTTTAAACTATTTTTCTTGACATCATAAAAAAGTTTCATTTCGGTCGGCATATCCCTATCGAATTCTTCACATTTCTTATGAATAAGTTTCAAGTCATCATTACCAATTTTCAAAGCCGCCTTCTGTCTTTCTCTTGAAACGTCATAAACTAGATTGTCTTGACCATCTAATTTGACTGTAGCCTCATTTAGTTGATGTTTATGGACTAGCTTTCCATTAATTCTAAAGAAAAAGTCAAAAACATACATTTTAGACTCATGTGAACAATAGATATAAATTTCATCTGCTTTATTTTCGACATACTCTAAACAAATAGCCACCATGTCTGTTTGTAACTCTGAAAAATAATCTTCAAATACCTTCATATAACCACCTCTAATTTTCTATCCTTGTAAAACTCATACGTCCCTGTATTTCATATTCTATATCAAAGCTACTTGGCCTTACATTATTACCCTCGTAATTTATTTTAACGTTAACTGAAACATGTTTTCCTTTTTCTATTGCTTTAGCCCATTTATTCTCTAACTTCTTGTATTTACTCAAATTCACATCACTTGATTGCGATACGAGGTTATCTAGATCTGGCGAGCCCCCAAATCTATCACCAGCTAAATGTCCAGCATGGTCACCTGTTTCTTTTCCTGGCGTGTTTGATTTATGTGGTAATCTAACTATCTCTCTCTGTTAATCTTAAGTCTCCTGCGTCAAACTCTTTGAGTCTTCCCGCGTTGTCTGTCTCATATAGATACTCATATTCTCCTGTTTTATACTTAACATTTGGTTTTAAAGCACCTTCCGTAGTCATATGACTTCCATCTCTAATAATACCTTCTGCAACATTAGCTATTTTATTAGCCGTACCTTTTTGAAATTCCCGTTCACTCACACGCTCTACTTTTACAGGCTTATCAACTCTCCGAACCGTCTCTACCTTAACCGAATCACCCAGCTTCTCCACATGACGCTTGGACATAAATCTTCCGCCAGCTCCGCGATAGCGGTTATGAACTGGATCATATTTCACCTTCGTTACCATCTGCATCGTCTGCTGCTTCACATTCTGCAAGGTCTCCCTCACCGTCTGCTGGGCAAGTGCTGGACCTGCTGGTGCTAGTTCTGGCCCGAGGCTTGGCATGCTGCTGTCTAGGATGTTGTTATACGTTTTATGTAGCGACTGCGTCCAAGAGGCCGGTGCGTTTTTGACGCTTTGGTAGGCTTGTTTTGTGACGTTGGCAACGGCGCTTGTGCGAAGCGTGTTGCGCATGTTGTTGAGCTTTTCGCTTCCTTTGGTCGCAAGGCTTTGCACCATTTTCCCCGCTACCTTCGTAGAAAGCGCCCCAGCTCCAGCAATTCCTAAGGCTTGCTTTACGCTACTCTTCACTGATCTTGTTCCCGAACATGTCGCGTCCGGTCATGTATTCTCCTAGCCCGTTTGCAGCTCTTCCTTATTCCTTATCAAGGCGGCTGCTACAGTAAGGTGAGATTTGAAGAGTTTTACACCAGTGAGAAAGGCTTAAATTAAAGTCTTAGTTGCTGTATAATATAAAAACACACTGATTTTCACAAAATACAGTGTGTTTACTTATAACTTTAATAATTATTTAAATAGGATTACTGGGATACTCTTTTAAATATTGTTCTATTAAACTCTTAGTTTTTTCATCTATTGGTACTTCATCTAAATATCTATACTCTCTCATCTTTTCATGCGCTATGAAGCCCTAATTTGCATTAGACCAATCCGTGCAATCAAATTGTATAAAGAATTTTCTAGTTTGGTTAAACATTAGCGTAAAAGAATACTCTAGTTCTTGGTTATTTTCTTTAGGAATTTCTCTAAGCTGTTCATTAGAATCAAAAAGCTTATCTTTTATCTAATCGGTTTTTAATAATGTTTTAGAAATAAAACGTAGATTATACTTTCTTTATCTACGTTCTATTAATTTATTCAAATCCTATAACCATCCATTCATCCACTACATCCCAAAAATTTAAGTTATATTCTGGTTCTTCTTTTGAAGACCACAAAGTAGCATTGTCATTCAGACTGTTTTTATAGTCAACTACTACATAAGTTCCCATTCCATTGCTGAAAAATCCATAAGAAGATGTGAAATCAATTCTCAAATTATGTTCTCCAATTTCATCAACAATCTCCCATTCATAATCATCTAGATACGTAACATCTTCTAGTGACTCTAACCCCATTGACTTACTTGGATAATAGTAAAATCCATTATGAACATTTTCATAAAAGCTTCTAATTTTATCCGGGATTTTACTCCAATCTTCTTGAAGCTGTTCGTTGTTAAAGTATTCTTTAGGGTTTCGACCTTCATAATATAAAATTTTCCCTCTTGAATTTTTCACCGAATACAACATAGAGTATCGATTACCAATAGCCATTAATTCAACATCAATTAAAAATTCATTCAGGAAAGATATGGTATTGCTCATTTCACTACTTACATATCTTTTCCATACATTTAATATTTCACTTATCCTAATAGATTTATCTTTCTCTTTAAAAATTCCTCTCCATTCATCAGGAATTAAATCCTTTTGGATATTATCAATTTCATTAGGTCCTATTAAGCTCACAGATAGTTTCTTACTTAGTGTATATTTATTTAAGAAATCTAATTTATCTTGAAGCATTATCCCTGTCAACTCCCTATTCTTTTAAAAATCCATCTATTAAACCCTGTATTTTCACTTGCAATTCTTTTTCAATTCCCATCATTTTCTTTCTAAACGTTGGATCAACCTCAATATTTCTTTTTTTATATATTACCCATTCCTCATAAGTTTTTGACCCTTTAGAAGTATTAGCAATTTTACTTAATCCTATAAAGTTATCCCTATAATTTAACAAAGCTACTTGCTGCTCATAAGTTAACTTTTCAAAACCTTCCATACGTGCAATGTTCTTCATAGGTACTATGTGATCAGCTTCTAATCTCTTGGTAATCTCTAGACCAGGTAGCGCAGGGTCAGGCATAGGCAAGTCAACCCCTTCATTCACCATATCTCTAAGCTCATCAGTAGGCGTTTCTTTTCTTAATCTACTATAGAGTTTATCAGATATTTTTTGATCACCGTACCGTGCTCCCGATTCACTTTCAACTCTCCGAGCCGTTTCACCAGTTTCACCACTTCGTACCGAAAACATCCGCCCAACATCTTTTCCAGTAATCCACTCATCTACCACTGGCATACGCGTTCCAGTGATCGGCTCTTCTACTACTCGGACCTTCTTAGGAGCCAGCTTAATATCTCCGGCTTGACTAATTTTCTTTTTGATATAATTCGAAGAAGAACGATAAGCTTTCTGAGCGCTTTGCAGCGGCGGCATAATACGTTGAGTCGCTTGTTTGCTAAGTACATTCCGCATATCACTAAGCTTCTTCGCTCCGTTTGCCACGGCATTAGCGCCTGCTTTCGCGGTTCTCCCGGCTACCTTCGTAGAAAGCGCCCCAGCTCCAGCAATTCCTAAGGCTTGCAGAAGACTTGCTTTACGCTGCTCTTCACTGATTTTATTTCCGAACATGTCGCGTCCGGTCATGTATTCTCCTAGCCCGTTTGCAGCCACAAGACCGTAGAGGCCTTTTTCGGTTTGCTCTAGGACTTTGAAGGATTTGGCGGATTTGTAGGCGTCTAAGGCGTGATCCGCTGCGCTTAGGCCTTTAGCTGTTTTGTAGATTGCTTTTCCGCCTTTTGCGGCTCTTCCTACCCAGCCGACAACCGGAATGAAGCCGGCTGCTGCTGCGACGCGCTGTGAGGTGGAAAGTTTTTCTTTTAAAATGCTTTATAACCTTCAACCACTTATCTACCTTTGTTTTGTCGCTTTCTTGACTTGTGAACACGAACACATTTATAAAATAAAACCTTCAAAATCTAATAAAATTTTGAAGGTTTTTTAGAACAAAGAATTTATATTTATTTATTTAATTTTTTGGTTATATTATTGATACCTTCAAATAAAGCGTCACGAATAATCTCTGTATAATTTGAATACTGACTATCTTTTGATTGAATAATATCTAAGACCTCTTGTAATTTACCGTCAACTATAATAGTAACACCTTGTACTTTACTGCCATTACTTTCATTTTCAAATTCTTCACTAAACATTGTTACTGTATTATCTTTATTCATATCTGTCCCGCCTTTTTTTAAAGGATAAATAAATTTTCTTGACGATCATTTATCCAGTACTTTTCTTTCTCTGGAACTAAATTCGTAAAATCTTCATACCACCCATCCCAATTATTTGGAACATACTCTTCAAATGAAGCTGGTTCAGGGAACATAGAGTATAATTTCTTGTCATCAAAATCCACTAAGAGAGATGGACTAAAATCTAATCTATCGTCATCAACATCATTCAAAATCCTCTCTTCAAAAAGACTCAGTAAGTATGACTTGTCTACTTTAAAAGATTCCACTCTTTTCAAAAAAGCTTCTGCATTTTTTTCATCAAGTACCGTTATTCCTTCTCTTTCAGATTCTGATGAAATATCCGTTGATAAATCATCTCCATTTTCAAATGCCTGATCCAATTTATTATAGTCTAAATACCATAACTCTTTATTGGTGATATACCATTGAAATTGCTGTTTAAATATGACTCCTATAATAATTTCTTCAGCATAAATCGGTTCTAACACTCTAAATCCTCTCCCTACTTTTAAACCATCTATTCATTCCTAACTATTCGCCCATTTTTAGCATACTCTTCTATCCATTCGATCCAAGGTGCGGGTACTTCATAAGATTTACCTGGTGTACTAGGATCAACAATTTTCGGAGCAGTTTTCCCTTGATTTAAAGGATTAGTTTTATACCCTTTTTGGGGGATTGAGTTCTCTGCTAAAAAGTCGTCAAACCACTTTGGAAGGTCAAACTCCACAATGTGAGCTTCTGAACCTCTTTTCTTTAAAAAATACTGAGCATGATCAGCATTCCCAGTGCTAATATTTAAATTTGATTTTTTATTTGGGACACTAATTACTCCTGATTCATCTACATTAATACGCACTCTACTTGCATTAGGTGGAATTCCTCCTTGAACGCGTCTATAGGTAACAACATCATCACTAGTTGTTTTGACTGCAGGACCTATATTTGACTTAGAAGCAGTTGTTTTAACTCCTGAGGTAGCTCCTTTGGAAAGAACTGCTGCCCCAAATGCTCCTCCAAAGGCTTGAACCAGACTTGCCTGGCGCTGCTCTTCACTGATTTTATTCCCGAACATGTCGCGTCCGGTCATATATTCTCCTAGCCCGTTTGCAGCCACAAGACCGTAGAGGCCTTTTTCGGTTTGCTCCAGGACTTTGAAAGATTTGGCGGATTTATAGGCGTCTAAGGCGTGATCCGCTGCGCTTAGGCCTTTAGCCGTTTTGTAGATTGCTTTTCCGCCTTTTGCAGCTCTTCCTACCCAGCCGACAACCGGAATGAAGCCGGCTGCTGCCATGGCTCCTGCTGCGACGCGCTGTGAGGTAGAAAGTTTTTCACCCGTAACAGGGTCCACGCCTTCTGCTGCTCGTTTATAATCATAATATCCGCTGACCTCTCCTGTAAAGGTAGAAACCGCGTCCCACGTTTTTTCATACCACGGCTTGTTTGCTTCTTCTTCTTGCTTTTTTTCCAGCTCGTATACTTCTTCTTGCTGTTTGTTGTAGTCAACATATGAAGTTGCATAGTCGTTTAGCTTTGTTTGAACTTTATACAGCTCGCTGTCGTGATAGGCTTTTTCGTTAAAGGCAAGCTGATAGACGCTTCCTCCTTGACTCGTAGCAAGCTCTAAGCCGCTTACTAGCGTATCCACTACCGCATAGAAATCGTCCATTTCGCTGTATTCTTTTGACCATTCAGCGTCAAGCTGGTTCACTGCTTCAATTGTATCGGTGCGTTTTTTCTCTGCTTCTTCTATTTTATCGTTAAACTCACTCGTTGAAAACGCTGAAATAGAGACAATATCGTCAATGCCGTTTAAAATACTCTGCAGATCTTCGTGCTGCTGAGCAACCATTTCTTTAGCATTGCTGTTGGCGTTTTTTAACTCTGTTTCTAAAAATGATTCATTTACAATCGTGCTTCCTGCTAGCTTTGCTTTTTCAGCTTTAACGTGAAGCGCTGAAAAATAGCTTTGCTGCATTTTAATTAAGTTTTCCCACTGTCCGGCCGTATCGGCGTGCTGCTTGTAAAAAGATTTTATATTGTCAGCGCCTTTTCCTTCTAAGCTGCCTTCTAAGTCCGCTACGCCCTGCAGCGCTTTTTTCAGTTCACCCAGCTGGCTGAGTAACTCATCGTAGGCTTTTTCCCTGTCTTTTGCTACGTCAAACAGCGCTTTTGCATCGTATACCTTTCCCACAGTCATCCCCCTTTGCTGCTACGAATGGATAATAGATTCGTCTTGTTCTTTTAGTAAGTCTACATTGGATTTTGTATCTTTTACGTTTTTGTTTAGCGCTTTTATATAAGTAGAAATAAGCGTTTGAATTTCTTCTTCGCGCGCTTCCCATTTCTTTGTAGTATCAAGGCTGTTTTTTCCGAGGTCGGGCATTTTGCTAATGGATAAATTTCCAATCGCTGTGCTGACTGCTTCAAGCTTTTTGATAACGTCAGCGTGATCAAGCTTAATTGTCATGAAAACAGCCCCCTTCTAATTTCACTAATCTTGTTTTCTACTGCGTCGTAGGCTTCTTCACCTCTAGCTAATAGAGAATCCGCTTCTCCAATAGCGGCGTTCAAGCCGCTCAAAGCTCCTTTTTCAGCTTCTAGCATCCATATCTTTGTTTCAATTTCACGAATGTATCCATCGTAATCACCGTCTAAAATGCCTTTTATGTTGTCGTAGGCTGCCGTACGTTTTTCGTCAAAATCATCCGATAACGTACCCGTCCATTTGTCTCCCAGCTCAGGCTTTTTGATGTGTTCGATTTCTTTTAATGAAACAGCTTGTTCATGCTCAATTTTACTTTTAGCTGTTCTTAGCTTAGAGATCTTTCCTTCTACATCTGAGACTCTTCCAGATACTTCCCCCAGCAGTCCGTCTAATACGCTTCCTAAACCCATATCGTTCCTCCTGTTTCGCACAATTCGAGTTTAATCCAATAATTATAAGTATAAAATTTGTCTCATTATAGCTAAATAGGAAAAAACTCTCTTTTTTATGCTTCTAGTTTCATGAATTGAGATAAAAATGAAAAATAAGAGAAAAAAGACTCATGTCTAAATACGTTATCCAACAATATACCATTATCTAAAACAAAGAATAAGTAGAATAAAACCATTCCTTTGTACCCATACCCGTTTTCTCCCATAAATTAAGGCTTTTTGGGTAAAAAGACCAACTTCACTTCATTTTTTTACACAGCAAAAAACCTCTGCACATTCTGCAGAGGTTTTGTTTTATACTTGAACCGGCGTTGGTTCTTCAGCTGTTTGTTCGTGCTGCACAAGTCCATAGTTTTCCCACGCCCGGCTTTTCCAGCGGAAAAACATAATAACTGCGCGCGTCCATTCATCGGCTGCAATGGCAAGCCAAATGCCAGCGAGCCCCATGTCTAAATGGAAAACGAAAAAATAACCCAGCGGCAAGCTCATCATGACCATCGACATTGCACCAATTAACACCGGATATTTGGCATCACCCGCTGCCCGCAGCGAGTTAATCAGCACAATGTTCATCGTTCTTCCCGTTTCAAGCACAATGCTCAGAAGCAGCACCGTCGCGCCAAGCTCAATGATATGCGGATTGTCTGTGAACACGCTGATCAGCTGTGTTCTAAATGTCATCACAAGAACAACCATCATCATCGTTACGGCACTGGCCCACTTGACGCTTTTCCATACGCGATGGTACGCTTCATCTTTTTCGTTTCCGCCTACTAAGCGGCCGACAATGATTGCTGTGCCCATTCCAATCGCAATAGCAAATAAGTAAATAAACATCGAAATATTCATCGCGTACTGTCTAGCAGCCAGTGATTCTGCTCCTAGGTAGGTTGCATAGTATAAAAAGACAATTTGACAGCCTTGATACATCACCTGTTCAAAAGCCGACGGAATACCGATTTTTAAAATTTTACTGATATATTCTTTTGAAAGCGTAATGTAGTATTGAAATTTCACTTTATATTCCATCACTTGATACAGCAGCCAAAAGAACACAATCAGCGCCACAAATCGGCTGAACGCAGATGAAATTGCTGCTCCCTGCACGCCCATTTCCGGAAAGCCGAACTTCCCGAAAATTAAAGCATAGTTTCCTGCAATATGAAAAACGTTCATTCCAAGTGATACAAACATCGCCTGCTTCGTAAAGCCGTGTACGCGAATAATCGCTGCAAGAGAGTTAATAATCGCTTGAAGAAAAATAGCTCCTCCGACGATGGATAAATAGCTTTGTGCATACATCAGCACGTCACCTTGTAAGTTCATGGCTTCCATCATATATCTTGAAAACAAAAGAAAACCCGCGCTAATGACTAGCCCGATTCCTAAATTTAACGTAACGGCCAAAGCAGAAATCTTTGACGCTTCCATATACCGTTTTGATCCTAAATACTGAGAGACAACAATTGCCGCCCCGTTGCCAATGACCTCTAACACCAAAATCGCAATGTGAAGGTATTGATTGGCTGCTCCGACTCCCGATACGGCATCATCTGACAGCGCGCTTAGCATAAAGGTATCAGCAATCCCCATTAACATAAAAAGAAACACTTCTAAAAAGATCGGCCACGTTAAGAAAAATAAATTCAGCTTTTCTTTTGGCCCTTTTTTTGTTTCGACCGCGGTCATCCCATCACCTTCTTTACCGATATCCAATTTCAAACAAGAAGTATCTTACCACACATTTCCTTTGTATACATCCCCTTTTTAGCACATTTTTTATTTTATTTGTTTAGGCATAAAAAAAGCCGCTTCCTTGAAGGAAGCGGCTTTTTTTCACTGTTAAATTGAAATTTTCACTTCTGCGTTCATACCTGGAAGAACTTTATCTGATGCATCATCAATTGAAATTTTCACCGGTACTTTTTGCGTTACTTTTGTGTAGTTTCCTGTGTTTTGAGCCGGAAGCATAGAAGACACTGAATTTGTTGCGCGGCCGATTGCTTCAACATGGCCTTTAAAGACTTTACCTGAGTCTCCGTCCACTGTAATATCAACGCTGTCTCCTTCTTCGATATCACCTAGGTCTGTTTCTTTAATGTTTGCATTGATATAGATTTTAGATAAATCAGCTGTTTGTGCTAATACATCGCCAGCTTTTACTAATTGATTTTGAGAAGCGTTGTTTTTAATGATTGTTCCGTCAATCATAGACGTTACGTCTGTTGATTTGTCGCCTTCTTTTAAGCTTCCAACAGAGTCACCTTGAGAAACGCTATCTCCTTCTTTTACGTTCCATTCGCTTAACTGACCGTTAGCTGAAGCAATAACTTGTGAAAGCGGTGCTTCTACCTGCGCTTCATCGGTTTTAACGTAATTTGCTTTTTCGTAGAAATAATATCCACCAAAACCTACTAGTAATAAAATCACAATGATTCCAACAATGTTAGTAACCAATAAACGACTTTTACTCATCGGAATTCCTTCTTTCTATAGTTAGTATATTATACAGATGTTTCTTCTGTTTGAGGTGCGGGCAGCATTTTTCTTTCTTCTTGCGGCTCAGCTTTTTCTTGCACCTCTTCTTTTTGAACAAGAATTCTATTTTGACCGCTCCACGCTTTACTTAGTGAAGCAATGAGCATGATTACGCCTAAAATACTAAGCATGAAAAACAAGTTGTGGTACGCATGTAAAATCGACGCTTTTTTAGCGCTTGCTACAACAGCCGTCACAGCCGATGTTTTTGCGTCCGCTTGGCTCAGTCCCATACCCATATAGCGTTTGATCATTTCAGACAGCTGCAGCTTCACCTGAGGATCTACTGAGCTAATTTGACCTCGAAAATCTTCATAATAAATTGCGTTTTGTCGAACAACAAACCATCCAATTACAGGTGCTACAATGGCTCCTAATAAATTTCGAATGGAGTGCAGTGAAATGGAACGCATCGAAGCTTGATGTAAATCTCCGGCCAATGCCGCTCCTAGTGCACCGGATACCAGTGCCATACTAACACCCATACCAAAGAGCATAATGTGAACATACAAGCTCACTAGTGATGTATCGGCTGATACGTTCACCCAGCTAAATCCTACAATGACAATGAGAAGTGATCCAATCGCTCCAAGGTAACCTGGACCAAATTTGTCATACAAGAATGTCGTCGCAAATGCTGAAATCAGTACCCCAATAAAGAAGTACAAATAAAAATAAGAAAGCGTGGTGTACGATGCATTTTGCACATTTTGCATCACGCCATTAATGCCTGCGATTGCTAAGATGTATGCCATATGACCGCCAATTGCCATAATTGTACCCGCAACTGGTTTTACGGCTAGCAGCGATTTTAATGGTACTAACGGATTTTCAGCCGCTAAATCAACTAAGACAAAAATGACAACTAACCCTGCTGCAGCTAGTAAGAACGGCCACACTTGAATAGAAGCAAATCCTTCGTATCTTAGTTCATACAGTGGATACACTAATAAAATCATAATAAGACTAAGAATAAAGATACTTTTCTTATCTACTGGACGCTCTTCTTGCTGACTCGGATCATGAGCAGGGAATACCTTATACCCAATAAACAGACAGACAAGAGAAGCTATTATTCCTAAAACAAAAACCCAGCGCCAATTATCCATGCTAAGAGATACAGCACCTAAAAAGGCTCCAATCGCCGTTGAACCGAACAGTCCGCCGATCGCTAACACTAAAAAGAAGTTTCGGATTTTATTCGGAAACGAGATCAGCGCAGCTGGAATAATGGTTAAAAACAGCATTCCTGAACTTAAGCCTTGAATCAGACGACCAAGGGATAAAAACGCAACGTTTTCGGAAAAAACGTTGATAATCGAACCTGCTAAAAAGACTAAAACGAACGTTAAGTATGCTTTACGCACGCCATACTTTTTCGTGAGCATCGGACCAATGGGTACTCCGAGTCCAAATGCCAAGTTAGAAATAATAGATGGCAATAGTAAGCTTTGTGTACTCGCATCAAATCGATTTTGAATCAATACTTGATTGACCGTGTAAGATAAATTCAAAAAATACTGAGGGCCAATTGAAAATAGCGTTAAAATCGCCATAATTAAGTATTTAGGTACGCTTAAACCTTGTTTGTCGGAGGCTACTGCTGGATTATTCTGACTCATATTTATTCCTCCTTTTATTAAATTCTTTTCATATGACTAACAATTCCTTACATATTTTATTGTACAAGTTGTATCATGCAAGTTATAGCAGCACTACATATTATACATCTTTTAATGAAGAAATCAACTTCTTTGTTTCAACTTAAAAAGACTATTTTTCAATAGCCTTTTTGTTCATCTATATGTATTCGCTTTAACATCCATTACTGCGCCATTTTTTAAAATCGTGATTCAAGCGGGATAAGCTTTTTTCCAGTGCTAAAATCTCTTCTTCCGACCAGTCTTCCAATACTTCAGCATAGGCTTGTTTACGCTTGTTTTGTACATGCTGCAAAATATCTTTTCCTGAATCCGTCATTTCAATTAAACTAATCCGCCCATTTTCTGGACTCGGAAAGCGGCGAACAAACTGTTTGGTTTCAAGCGCAGATACTTGCCGGCTAGCTGTAGATAAGCTCAGCTTTAAATTTTCAGCTAATGCATTAATCCCGAGCGGACTGCGCTGATCTAGCTCGCTTAACAGTAAATATTCAGAACGGTCCAAGCTTCCAAGCTTAGGACTATGCGTCGTTGTTAGACGAACAAGCAGCGCAATTTCGTGCTCAATGGTTTGCAGCGAGTCTCGCTTCACTTCTATCTCCCCTTTATCTCATAGAACATTCTGTACTTTTTGCTATGTTTACTATACCGCAACCGTTCGCGTGAACCAACCTTTTTTCCGTTTTTCTTCTATTATATAGAAAGAAATCATAGATGAGGTACATTTAATTCTAGCATCACAGGACAGTGGTCGCTTCCCATTACATGCGGATGAATAGCAGCTTCTTGAATAACGTCTCTAATTCTCTCTGATACGATAAAATAATCAATGCGCCACCCGATATTTCGTTCTCGCACTTTATTCATATACGACCACCACGTATATGCTCCTTCTTGATTGGGGTATAAATAGCGGAATGTATCAAGAAATCCGCTAGCAAGAAGCGTCGTCATTTTTCCTCGCTCATCTATGGTAAAACCAGAATTACCTCGGTTTGGCTTTGGATTACGCAAATCAATCTCTGCGTGTGCTACGTTTAAGTCTCCGCATAAAATCACTGCTTTACGGCTATTTAATTTGTTCAAGTACACGAGCAGATCATCTTCCCATTGAAGCCTTTCTTCAAGCCTCGCTAAATCTCTTTTAGAATTTGGCGTATACACATTTACTACATAGCATTGTTCAAACTCGAGCGTAATGATACGTCCTTCGTCTTCCGATTCTTTATCCACACCGTATGAAACGGATAAAGGCTTCTGCTTTGTAAAAACAGCCGTGCCAGAATAGCCTTTTTTCACGGCGTAATTCCAGTACTGATAATATCCTTCTAGCTGCAAATCAATTTGTCCTTCCTGCAGCTTCGTCTCTTGAATACAAAATACATCCGCATTCACTTCTTGAAAATAATCTAAAAATCCTTTTCGCACACACGCGCGAATGCCATTTACGTTCCACGAAATCAACTTCATAAACTCTTCACGTTCTCCTCACTCGATTTATGTATCAGTGTTTAGTGTAGACAATTTCTTGCATGAGTTCAAATAATTTAAAGCGTATACTTTTCTTTTCAAGGTATTCCTAATATTTCTTCTTATTTTATTTTCTGTACCTCAAACACTAGATATAAGAGGTGAAAAGCAATGTCAATAAACAATCGATATAACAATACCGAAGAAGTTTCTGCTGTTTCTAAAAAAGAAGAACATCCTGCTAAACAATGTGAAACACAGAATCAAACGGCGCTTACTAAAGAAGATTTTTCTTTAAATGATTCTGCTATTAAGCACTTCAGCAGGTAATTCATAAAAATAAAAACCCGTTAACTGGTAGCAAGACTTGCTGTCTCAAGCTCTTGCTATCCATTTCTTAATAATAAGGTGGTCGTATGCTAAAAACCATTCAAATGATAGAAGCCATTAAAAAACATTCTATGCCTTTTGCTGATGTCGATGACTTACTGCCGCTTATTAACACAGCAAGCCGCGCTCAATACGTACTTCTCGGAGAAGCATCTCACGGCACATCTGAATTTTACGAAATTCGAGCAGCTATTACGAAAGAATTAATTCAGCATCATGATTTTTCCTTTATAGCAGTGGAAGGAGACTGGCCTTCGTGTTTTGAAGTTAATCGCTATATTAAAGGATATACAACTCAATACGCGAATGCCGAAGATGTCTTAAAATCTTTTAGCCGATGGCCTTCATGGATGTGGGCCAATCAAGAAATAAAAGAATTGATTGAATGGCTTCGTGATTATAACAACAACTTGCCAGCACATCAGCCAAAAGTAGGTTTTTACGGCTTAGATGTATACAGCCTGTGGGAATCGATGGAAGCTATTATTGAGTACTTAGAAAACAACCACGCTTCTGATGCAAAGAAAGCGAAAAAAGCCTTTGAATGCTTTGAACCTTTTCATCGCGAAGCACAGATGTACGGAATTTCTTCTGCACTTTACGGAAAAAACTGCATGGTAGAAATCTTGGAGCTTTTACAAACCATTCAGCAAAAGAAAGATACCTATACTCATGAGCCTGAGGCTGCGCTTAGTATGCAGGTAAATGCGCTGGTAGCAAGCAATGCTGAAGCTTATTATCATACGATGATTACCAACGACAATGAATCGTGGAATATTCGCGATCGTCATATGGTAGAAGCTTTAAAATATATTCAATCTTACTACAAAGATAGCGCTAAAGGAATTGTATGGGAGCATAACACTCACATCGGAGATGCAAGAGCAACGGACATGAAAAGCAGCGGCATGGTGAATGTAGGTCAGCTTACCCGTGAAGAATACGGACAGAAGCATGTTTACGCCGTCGGATTCGGGACTCATCACGGCACAGTCACTGCTTCTGATAGCTGGGGGAATCCTCAGCAGGAATTAACCGTTCCTCCAGCTATAGAAGGAAGCTGGGAAGATACCATCCACCGAGCAGGTGCTTTTGATCAATACCTCATGTTCACGGAAGAAAATCAAGCATTTTTTCATTCAACGATAGGCCACCGCGCCATTGGTGTTGTATATGACCCAGAGATTGAACAATACGGAAATTATGTTCCTTCTCGCTTGTCAAAACGATATGATGCTTTTATTTATGTAGAAAAAACACACGCCTTATCGCCACTCATCTTTTAATTAAATAAGCGGACTTCCAACGAAGTCCGCTTATTTTTATTGCAAAAAGCTACGAATCGTATCGGTCACCAGTGCATGATCTTCTTCTTGTGACATGCCTGATACGGTGATGCTTCCAATTACGCCAACGTTTTTAACCGAAATTGGAAATGACCCGCCTACCGCTTCGAATTCCTGAGGATTTGCTGCATAAAACTGCGCGTAAGAACGATCTTTTAACTCACAGTACAGCTTCATATAGTACGAGCTGTGATGGTGGCGAAGAACGGTATTTGATTTTCGTTTAATCCATTCTTCATGATCGGGAATGGTCCCTTCCATCGCATGATGAAAGAGTGTTTGACCATTTCGTTTAATATTTACTGTAACGGCTTTCCCCTTACTTTTTGCTTCATTAATAATGGCCGTTCCTATCTGTAAAGCCTGGTCATTTGTAAATTGATGAAAGATTAGTTCTTTTTCCTGCTGAACTACTTTTTCAAGCAGTTTCTCTACCGAATGATTACTCACTGTTTCTCGCTCCTTAGTTAAAATAGACAGCTCGTTTTTCTTTGCTGCTTTCAAATGCCGCTTCGATAACTTTAACTACGTCACGAGCTTCTTCTGCTGAAACCGGAAGCTCTTCTCCTCGAAGCAGGCTGTCGGCTATTTTTTGATAATACGTCACATAAGAACCGTGCAGCGTTTGAATTTCTTTCGTTTCGCCTTCGCCCGTTGTCAGCTTCCCGTAGTGTTCAGGGCTGTCGGCTCCCCACGTATCGTCCACAGGCTTCTTGCCGGCTCTTAGCATATCTTCTTGGCCGTCAATGCCGTATTTAATATAGCTTGCTTTTGTTCCGTGAACTTGAAAGCGCGGCCCGTTGCTTGGCACAATGGCACTTGAATGTAAAATAACGCGAAGAGAACCGTATCCAAGCACTACGTGGAAGTAATCATCCGTACGTGCATGATCTCGCTGACCAAACACATCAGCTTGAACAAATTCAGGCATTCCAAAAAGGTGTAAGGCCTGGTCAATTAAATGAGATCCTAAATCGTAAAGCGCTCCTGACCCAGGCCCTTCATTTTCTCTCCAGCGGTCTCGAACAGCTGGACGATAGCGGTCAAAATGAGCTTCATACATTTTAACGTCGCCTAATTTCCCTTCTTCAATCAGCTGTTTCACCGTCAAATAATCATTATCCCATCTACGGTTATGATAGACGCTTAGTTGAACATCTTGTTCTTTTGCTAATTGAATTAATTCATTTGCTTCTTTTTCTGATACGACCATCGGCTTTTCAACAATCACATGCTTGCCTGCGCGTAGTGTGTCTTTCACCATTTCATAGTGCATGCCGCTAGGCGTTGTAATAATAACTAAGTCAATGCTGTCATCTTCTAGAAGTTCAGATAGAGTACTCACTACTTCAACATCTTCTAAGTCACTCTTTACTTTTTCAGGATTTGAACTCATTACCTTTGAAATATGAAATTCGTCTAACACGCTTAAAAGCGGCGTGTGAAAGACCGTTGCTGAAAATCCGTATCCTACTAATCCTACTTTTATTTTCTTCATTGTGTTTCCTCTCCTTTATCAAAATCTGTTACGATAAGCCGCACTTGATTTTGTTCTATTTTTTCTTTTACATCCGCTTCTGGCGCTTTATTTGTAATCAGGATATCAATGTCGCTCATATCACATACTCGGTGTAAGAATTCACGTTCAAACTTTGTATGATCCGCAAGCATAATAACTTGTCTTGCACATTGAATCATCTGTCTTTTTAAAAATGCTTCTTCTTCACTTGGAGATGTAATACCACCTGCACCAACGCCGCACGTACCTAAAAACAGCTGATCTACTTTGTATTCCTGCAACGTAGAAATCGTTCTTGGCCCGGTGACGTTACGATTTTTCCCGTTAAACTTCCCCGGCAGCAAAAACGTATCACACGGCGTATATTGATCGAGCAAATCCACATTATCAATGGAATTCGTAATAACGGTTACATGCTTTACATCCATATACTTCGCCATCAGTGCGATGGTAGAAGACGTATCTAAAAGCACGTCATACCCCTCCGACATTAACGAAGCTGCTTCTTTAGCAATTTGTTCTTTGGCTTTGGTAGGCGTTCGCTCACTGTAATCAATGATATGACTTGACGATAGCGTCGCTCCGCCTTTAACTCTCATAACCTCACCGTTTTCTTCAAGCTTGACTAAATCACGTCTCGCCGTATCTTTTGAAACGGTAAACATATCACAAATTTCGTCTAACGTAATCGTACGGTGTGTGTGAAGGTATTCAACAATCGCACTCATGCGCTGTTCTTGATACATTGAAATACCCTCCTTTTTTACTTTAATATGAGCTAATTGTAGCGCAAATAAAAACTAAATACCAGCAAAAAAAATAAAATAATTAAGTTTTTTAAGTTTTTAACTTAAAGTATAAAAGTGTACAAACGCCTTCTGGAAATAACTATCTTATTTTGGATAATACTTCTTTTATATCTGATACCCTTTCACGCTTTTCACTAATCACTTATGGTTTAGACTTCTAGCAAACGTATATGCAAAAAAGCGGGAATCTTTACGATTCCCGCTTTTTCGTTACATCTTATGTTCAAGCGCCTTGAAGTTTTCTTGAAATTGCTCTAAGCGAACAAGTCCTTCTTCACGAAGGCGTTTGTTTTCTTCTTCGATCGCTTTTGTTTCCTGCATTCCTTTCATAATAATATTCCACGTTTGTTCCATCGTTTCTACTTTTACGCTGGGCGCACCCGACATTTTGGCAATTTTAACGCTTTGCTGTGAAATATTTTCTGCATTTCGAATGAGCAGCTCATTTGTGCGTTTGTCTAATTCGTTCATAGACTCCGCTACTAAATTTTGACGTTTTGCTGCAATTGCGTTAATAAGTCCATTTTTAAAAATAGGAATCGTTGTAATAAACGCAGAATTGATTTTGCCGATCAGCTTTGTATTTCCTCGCTGCAGCATACGGATTTGAGGAGCGGATTGATAAGATACTTGTTTTGCCATTTCTAAATCATATAATCGCTGCTCCATCAGCTCAACCGCATTTTTTAAGGTTTGAAGCTCCATTGCCGCCAGCTGATTTCCACTCGACGCTCTTTCTTCAAGCACCTTTAGCTCTTGTTTTAACTCTTCTACTTTCACTTCGCCCGCTACAATGTATTTTTCAAGCTCCATATAATACTGATAGTTTTGCTCGTAAAGCTGTTCAAGCGTTGTGGTTGAATGCTTCATTTCAGTTTCATATTTTGCAATCTCTACATATACTTTATCAATTTCAGAGCCCATTGTTTCATATTTTTGAAACAGCTTATCCACTATTTTTTGACCGCGTTTAAAAAGCTTAGAGAAAAACCCTTTATCTTCAACAAAATCCTTTGCATCAAATTTGTCCATAATCTTTCCAAGCTGCTTTAATAATTGACTTGACTCTTCCATGCTAGACGATTTAATTGTACTAAGCACTTTTCCGGAAAACGAGGAAATTTCATTGGCTGTTTCTTTCCCATACTCAAGTAGAGCCAGCTGATTTTTATAATCAATTTGTTCTGCTAAGCGACGTACTTCCGGCTCTTCTCGCAGTTTTGCTTTTACTTCATTAGGCTTTGTTTCTAAAACTTCTTCGGCTTCGTTTAAATCTAAAGGTTGTAATTCGTTTGTTGCCATTTAAAAACCCTTCTTTCTTTAAAAGATTCGTTTTAACCATTTTTGAATAAGCGACGGCTCTTTGAATTCTTCATTAAAGCTAATATCTTCTAGCCAATGTATATCGAAATATTTTTCTTCGACAAACGCTTCTATATCTATTTGACCGGTCGGATTAAAAAGAACAATATCAACGCCAAATTCATTTAACAGAAGCAGCAAAGCTGCATCTTCACGCGTAAACGTTTCATGTTCATTTCCGTGATAAATAATTACCCGAGGGACGTGCTGCGTATAATCAAATTTTTGAAGCATGCGAAGCACGTTGTTTGGAAGCTTCAAAGACTGATTAAACAAGTACATTTGATGCTGATACGCATCTTCATGATCCAACCGAAGGAGCTTTGAATGTGCACAATATCTGGAAATGGCTGCAGCTAGCCCTTGCTGAAGCCCGATAGGCAGTTCTTTATAGCGCCACCAGTTGCTTTCAATCATTTTATCAGGACTGAGCGTTCCATCACTTCCGAGAGCGCCTTGGTAGTGAAAGTGATTATTTCCTTCTATTTTTTTGGCAAAAGGAACAGAATCAACAGTCAGAGCTAACTCATTTTCTGTTTGCATGAGCTCGTGCACTTTACTCCAGTACTCTTTTCGGTTTTTAGAAATACCAAGTACTTTTGAAAACAGGACCGGCACGTGTACATATGGCTTTGACACTTCAAAATTAGGACGAATAAACGCCCGTTCTCTCATTAATAAAAAAATCTCATCATACGTCGTTTTAAGAGTAACTGAAGTTGGAAAATACGAACGAAATTGCCACGGTTTATACAGCATGGACTCCTCTGAATGAAGCACTTGCTCAATTTCCTGAGACGCTCTAAATGCTACCGTACCTTTTCGAACCGGTTTATCCGTTGGAAAAGGAAAAAGCGAGCTAGTAGAAGGAAACGTATAAACCGTTGTTAAGCGCTGATTTTCATCTACTTCTTTTAAACTATCTTTTCCTTCCGGATGAAAAGTAAGGACGTCAAAACCTAGTAAAATTAAATAATAGAGAAAATACTGCTCGCTTTTATTTGTATCTCCATACCACATGATGCGAGGCGCGTGTTCAGGAAATGCTTGATCGACCATCCAAGATTTCACATGATTCCACTGCCACTTTATTAAATCGATTAATACGCGTTGAAAATGCCCGTCCATAAAGCCCTCTGCATGCTGTTCTTTAAAACACGTTAACGTTTCAATAAATTTTTCACGTACTCTTCTATGTATAGCGGGATTTTCTGACTTCACGATCAGCTTTTTTCCTTCTAAAAAAGCAAACAGTCGATTGACAGAAAGGCCGCGTTCTTCTTGATTAATTTTAAGAATCGTTTGTACTTCTTTTAATCTATCATTTGAAATGGACTTATCAAGCTTATCGTGCAGGACAAGGATCGATGATGATGAATGCGCAAGTTCATAAAGAAAAGCTGCGTACTCGTCCGCATCAAGATGGGTGCCTAAATACCTTCCCGCCACTTGTTTATAGGAAGTTTGCTGCTCATTTTGTATAAAGTCACCTCGCAGAGAAACATCTTTAGAAAAAAGAGAAGTTCCATTTTGCTCGTTAAGATTAATGATATGAGGATCAATTAGTTTACTCACGCCTTACAGCTCCTTTCTTTTCAGACATATACATGCTAAAAAGAAAGGGTACTCGTTAAAGCACCCTTTCTTTTTCATTTATCCCATGCCTTTTTATACGGATAATCCGTAGTTGCGGCAAAGGTCGGCCAAGCCACCGGAAAATCCGCTGCCAATGGCATTAAACTTCCAGTAGTTTCCGTGCTTGTATAGCTCGCATACAACGACAGCTGTTTCGATTGAAAAATCTTCGCCTAAATCATATCGCAGTACTTCTTCATTTGTTTCAGCATCAATCAGACGAACAAACGCGTTGGATACTTGTCCAAAGTTTTGTCCGCGAGCATCTGCGTCGTGAATCGTGACGTTAATTCCGATTTTTTCAACGTGGTCAGGAAGAAGGGAAAAATCAACGGCTATTTGCTCATCGTCTCCATCTCCTGCACCCGTACGGTTGTCACCGGTATGCTCCACAGCTCCATTTGGACTTTTTAAATTGTTGTAAAAAACAAACTCCTCGTCATTTACAACCTGACTTGATTTATTGGCTAAAAATGCACATGCATCTAAATCGAAATCCTGAGATCCAGCATATTTGTTTGTATCCCATCCAAGGCCTACTATTACTTTTGTTAATCCTGGGTTGGTTTTCGTTAGGTCAATGCGCTGACCTTTTGATAAAGAAATTGACATAAAAACATCCTCCGTACGTTTTCTTACTTTAATGATTAGGCGTTTAAACCAAAGTCGTTGACAAGTGCCGCTAAGCCGCCTTGATAACCGCTGCCAATAGCATTGAACTTCCATTCTCCACCGTGTCGGTACAGCTCTCCTACCACAACGGCTGTTTCGATCGAGAAGTCTTCACCTAAATCATAACGAATTAACTCTTCGTCATTTGTTGCATTTAAAATACGAACGTAAGCATTACTTACTTGGCCGAAGTTTTGACCGCGTGCTTCCGCTTCATGAATCGTAATGGTAAACGCGATACGTTCAATAGATTGAGGCACATTTTTCAAATCTACTTGAACCTGCTCATCGTCTCCTTCACCTACGCCTGTACGGTTATCTCCGGTATGCTCAACCGCTCCGTTTGCACCCGTCGTATTGTTGTAAAAAATGAAATCAGATTCTGAAGCACATTTTCCTGCTCCGTTTAATAAAAAGACAGATGAATCTAAATCAAAATCGTTTCCACCGTCATACTTATTTACATCCCATCCAAGACCTACTACTACGTTTGTTAATCCTGGATTCGTTTTTGTTAAATCTACTTTTTGTCCTTTTGAAAGATTAATAGCCATTTCGTTTCCCTCTTTTCAAGTTGTTTATTTTGTATATTTATTCGCAATTTCTCCCAATCCAGTATCTCTCGTTGCATCTCCAGTTGCTGAAAACTTCCATTCATTCCCGTCTCGGTAAATTTCACCTGCAAATAGAGCGGTTGCTCCTGAATGGTCTTCAGATAGATTAAAGTAGACAAGCTCTTCGTTTTTAGCGCTGTCTACAACGCGAATAAACGCATTTTTAATCATACCGAAATCTTGGTTTCGCTCAACACACTGATAGATATTGACCACAAACACAAGTTTATGTACGTTTCCAGGAACCTTTTTTAAATCAACAAAAATTTGTTCATCGTCTCCTTCACCTGCTCCGGTAAGGTTATCGCCTGAATGCTTAACGCTCCCGCAGTTACTGTGACGATTTCCAAAATACACAACGGCTGAGTTACTTACAAGCTTATCGTTTGAATTTAGCATAAGAACAGATGCATCACAGTCGATACTTGGTCCGTTTCCTCCGAAACCAAAAAAGCTGCGTTTTTTTACAGGATCCCATCCTAATCCAACTGTAATAGAAGATAGGCCTTCTCTTCCTTTTGTTAAATCAATTTTTTGACCTTTTTGTAGATTAATAGCCACTTTTATTTACTCCTTTACTGTAACGAACATATTCTTTTTTAGGTTCTATATAGCTCTATATCATAGCGCAGATAAATGAAAAAATAGTGAAATTTTTATACCACTTTTAACGTTTACGTAAATCTTCTTTCCATGGAAAGAATACTACAATTTGGTGATTGTTTCAAAAATTAAGCTGTCTGTTATGGCGTAAATTAATTGATTTAAAGTTTGAAAGTGAAGATAATGTACTAAAAAAAGACTGTCCTAAACCGGAAATCCGAGTTATGAGACAGTCTTTTTTGGCTTATTGAGCTATTTTTAAAGTAGGTTCTTGCTGTTCAGCTGTTTTAGCAGCTGCCACGTTTTGAATACGGCCTTCAGCTTTGTATTCAAACGGGCTGTTGAGTGTTTTAATATAGTTTACCGTTGCCTGTAAATCTTCTGGTCCCACTTCCATATCTGAAGAAAGTGCGCCAATACCATATTTTTCGTTTCCATACATATAGTTATTGACTACTACTGTGTATTCTTTTTCTTTGTCAATTTTACTTCCATCTGGAAGCGTAATATCAACTACTTTATTGGTACTGCTGTCCCACGTATAGTTAAAGCCTGCAATATGGAAATCTAGTCCGGATGATGTAATTTGATTGTTTAACACCGTTTCTAAATCCGCTCCGCTTAGCTTTACTTTATTTAAGACGTTGCCAAACGGCTGAATCGCAAATAAATCACCATATGTTACGTCACCAGCATTAAGCTGTGAACGAACGCCTCCGCCATTCATTAAAGCAAAGTCTGCTTTCATTTCTGCTTTCATACCGTCAGCAATTAAGTTTCCAAGCGCGATATCGCCTGTTGGCCCGCTAGACGGATAGCCTTTTGCCAAATCTGTAGATGACTTCCCAACCACTTCTGCTTTAATAGGTGCTGCTAAGTCTTCATACTTTTGCATAATGCTTGAAACTTCAGGATCTGGCGTATAGTCTTTTTGATATACCGTCACAATTTTTGCATCTTTTTTCACGATGTCACCCGTATTATCGATTTCAACGTCTACGTCTGAAAACGCTGAACCGTATGAATAAGCTTGAACGATTAATTTGTTATCTACTACTTTGTTGTTATATACATGATTATGCGCTGAAAAGATAACGTCAACTTCATCATCAATGTTTTTAGCGATATCCGCTGCATCAAACTCAGTAGGCGTTCCGTCTTGATAAGAAGGATTATGAGCAAGGACAACAATTGCTTTAATACCTTGCTTTTTCAGCTCTGCCGTGTACTTATTAATCGCTTTTGCTTCGTCTGTAATTTCTAAGTTTTCATTCCCTTTACGAACAATCATGCTTGGCGTTTCTTGTGTTACAACACCGATAAAGCCGATTTTCTTGCCGCCTACTTCTTTTATTGCATAAGGTTCTGTAATTAATTTATTAGTTGAAGTATCATAAGCATTTGCCGCTATAACCGGGAAATTCATGCCGTCGTATCCTTTTGTGCCTTTTGGATGGTCTCCGCCTTCAATCATGCGATGAAGCTCAGCAATGCCTTCATCAAACTCATGATTTCCAAGTGTGCCTACATCAAATCCAAGTGATTCCATCACTTCAACTGTTGGCTCATCTTGAAACAACGCTGAAACTAACGGGCTTCCGCCAATCATATCTCCAGCATGAACTAAAAGCGTATTCGGATTTTCAGCTTCTTGTTTACGAATAGCTGCTGCTGTATACTTCATATTTCCAGCTAAAAGCGTTTGGCCATTTGAATTGATTTTTGTATCTGTATCGAGCTGACCGTGCAGGTCGTTCATCCCTAACAGCTGAACTTTTGTATTATCTTTTGATTCGCCGTTTAAATTAATTTTGTAAATGCCGAATCCTTTGTCATCCGTTTTATTTGTATACGTAATGTTGCTTCCTTCGCTTAAATAGCTTTCTCCGCGCGGTGAGCTTGTGAACGTCACGTTAGCTGTTCCGTTAATCGGTGCAATGGACCAGTTATCGTCAGCTGTTGGCGTGATTTCTTTTTGCTCGGTGATGTAGTCCATTAGAATTTGACGGTTTTCATCCGCTGAATCCACCACAAGCTCGCTTCCTTTTAGACCAGGGAAGTTTCCGCCTCCGCCAGCTCGGTAGTTATTTGTCACAACGATAAACTCTTGGTTCGGATCAACCGGCTTGCCGTTATACGTTAAGTTAACAACTCGACTTGAATCGGCGTGAATCACGTTTCCATTCACATCGTATTTTGCTGGTTTTGTTACGTCGATTTGATATTGCACGCCATCAATTACATCAAAATTGTAAACAGGGAAGTTTGAATTTAATAATTCCTGCTCTTCTGTTTTGTTCGGTGCAATTTGATTAAACTTACCCGCAGACATATCAATCCAGTCTTTTACAACAGAACCTTTTACTTTAACCGCTTTTAATGTATTGTCATATAGATACAGGTCGCCAGCGCTTCGGATCGTTAAATCACCTTTTTTAATTTCCGTATATTCATCGACGCCGTTTCTTCCTGCTTTAAAAGGTGCTCCGACTGATAAAATTGGAAGGTCTTTGTATTCTGGCTTGTTTTGAGAAACATATTTTTCTACGTAATCTTTTTGTGCGTTTGTCACAACTTGAATAGATGGATCATCTTGCACAAGAGAAAAATAGCTGTGAATATTATCGGTCGTTTTACCGATTGGCGTATTCACATATTTGACCGTTGCATCGTGATCTTTTTGAACTGCTTTAACAACGCCTTTATCCGGTTCTACCGTACTTTGCGTAACCGTTTTCCCTGACGCGTCTTTTACGTCTTTATACGTTTCACGCGTGGACGATTGAGAGCTTACTACTTTCCATTTTCCTTTTTCTTCTTTTAACGTTAAGTCAATTAAACCAAGTGACCCTCCGCCGTAACCTGCTTGAACAGCCGGAACACCGTTGATCGTTCCTTTTGCATTATCAACTCCAGGAAGAGGTTTTTTATCTACTCCGAGGAACAAACCGTCTAGCGAAGCTTCCGTTTTAGCAGGGAAGACTTTATGCGTGTGTGAAAACGTAATAGCGTCAATGCCTTTTACTTCACTTAATGAATAAATGACATCTTCCGTATTTTGTTTGTTACCGTTAAATCCAGAGTGAGCCATTGCGACAACTACGTCCGCGCCTTTTTTCTTCATTTCTGGAATGTATTTATTGGCTGTTTCCACAATGCCTTTTGTAATGACTTTTCCATCAAGGTTTGCTTTATCCCAATCATTGATTTGAGGGGGCACAAAGCCAATGAAACCAACTTTAATTGTTCGTTTCTTCCCGTTTTCATCAACGACCTTTTTATTCATAATTTTATAAGGCGTAAATTTATTTTTGTCGTTTTTCGGGTTATTGTCATGATCATCAACGTAGACATTGGCATTTATGTAAGGGAAGTTCGCGTCGTTATACGCTTCTGTTAAGAAGTCTAACCCATAGTTGAACTCATGATTTCCAAGTGTTGCAATATCGTAATCTAGCTGATTCATTGCTTTAAATACAGGATGAACTTCGCCTTTTTTCAGCGGATCAATCTTCGCTTTATACGTGCCTAGAGGCGTTCCTTGAATGAGGTCTCCGTTATCTACTAATAAGCTGTTTTTTACTTCTTTTCGAGCATCTTTGATTAAAGTAGCGGTTTTAGCTAAACCCACTTTTTCATAAGGGGCGTCTTTGAAATAATCATAGTTTAATAGATTCGTATGAACATCGGTTGTTTCCATCAGGCGTATGTTCACAAGCGCATCTTTTTTGTTGTGGCCTTGATGCTTGCTTTGCTGTGAGCTTTGTCCAGGATGACGTGCTTCCGCTCCTGCCTGTGTAGTTAAAAGAGGCATCGATAATAAAGAAAGCGCCAGTGATGTGGATAAAATTTTCTTCGTTTTACTCCGTTTGTTCTTTTTCATCTACCATTCACCTTTCAAGTAAGTTATCATCGCTATAAATCTAGCAACTGTTCAAAAATAGTATAGCAGAAAAGATTTATAAAGAATGTAAATTTTTTTATTTTTTAGTAAACCATTTGTATGCGTTTTATTAACTTTTTGTAAACCGAAAAAATTTTTTTAGTTTCTCTCTTCAAAACCAAGGACCATAGTTTTTATTAATTGGATGAACCCTCCTTTTTAAATGAGTCTTATTACCTAATACATCAACATTCCCACGCCCTCTTTTAATTCAAAAAAAATTTATTTCAAGCGGTGTGTATACATGTACTATACATAGGATATGAAAAGCAGACATTAAGTTTGTCACAGCTTCTAACAAAATTTCGTAGATATAAAAAAGAAAGAGAAGGTTTTTGTCTTTTAATAAATAGATATATTTATATAATTTTACATTTATAACAAGAAAACGAGGTTGAATCACATCATAAAACATAACTACATCAATCCAAAGACGTACAAATGGAATCAAAGAGCTAGTATGAATCGCTTGAATCGCTTGTATCACCTATACACATGCAACCTACGTTCGTTCACCCTACAAATAAAAAAATCCGAACGAAGTTGATTCTCCATCAAGAATCTTGATTAATCGTTCGGATTTTCTTTAGTTAACATACTTTTTTCTCAGCCGCGTTTTCTTACTGACCTAATTCTTTAATTTGTTTCATAATACTTGATACATCTTGAATTGATTGAAACAATTCACTGTTTTTTAGCGCTTCTGGATTGAAGCTGCCATCCTTTATATTGGCTTCATACGCTTCAATTCCACTAATGATTTTTTCGTTTTGTTGAACAAGCTGATCGTGCACATCAGAAGCGATGTCAGGAGCTTTTGTTTTATTAAATTCTTCAGCTTTCCTTTTCATTTCCTGCAGCTTTTGCTCTAGCTTCTTTAATGCCTCGTCGTCATTAACAGCTTTTTCCGCTAGAGGCGGTATTTCTTCAGCAAACTTTTGTGCTTCACTCACGTAATCTTTTGCATCGTTTGCGTAGTTCAACGTACTGCTTGTATCTTCAAGAAAAGAACAGCCGCCGACCATAAAAAGAACAGCAGTTGATATCACTAGCATCCACTTTTTCACTTAGCACTCAACCTTTCTTATTTTCTTTTCTGCTATCTTCTTTTCGATTTTCGTTTCTTTAACTCTTTCATAATAATGGGTACAGCTTTTTTTATTCCTTTTTTTACAGCGGGGCTTTTTAACAGTCTCGATAGTTTTGACATTTTTAAGCTCCTCTCTCATTTTGAAATAACAAAAAACACCTTTACCACATGTGGTAAAGGTGTTTTTATCCAGACCTTTACCAATGGCAACATTGGCAAAGGTCTCGCTAACAATTTGCATTGTCAATAAAGCCGGAGATAACAATCTCGAAATGACGACTTTACTGCAAGAGCTACTCCCCTTTGAACAAAACAGCATTTTTTGTTAACACAATCATAACGTACGTTCCTGATTATCGTCAACTCATATGGAATTAGTACACGTCTTTTTTGGTAAATACCAGAAACGACACGAGCAGCCCGGCAAGTCCCCAAATGGTTAAAACACCCAAGGAAAACCCTAAGGTCATTCCTTCAGTCGGAGGAGCTGTGCCTTGCAGATAAGAAGTTAAATTTAAATTAACCATAAACAAATACTTAGCCGAATGCCATGAAGAAACCATGCTGCTTAAAATTGTACCTGCAATCAAACAAGCAAGCATCACACCCATACCCGCAGCTGTACTTTTAATTAAAACAGACAGCATAAAAGCAAGCGTTCCAACAACAAGTGATACAAACCAAGCAAGACCAAACTCCATTAAAATATATCTCCACTGCGAAATTAAATGGACGTCAGCTGTATTTAAGTCATTTCCCTGCATGCTAAACCCCGTAAGAATAGGGGCTGTCCAGCCTTTAAACCCAAATACAACGCCAGAAATGAGATACGACAAAACGCCAAACATTAAAATTAAAAACGAGACGGACATGACGAGCGTGATGTATTTACTAAGCAGGATTTTCCAGCGTTTCACGGGTCTCGTCAACAATACCTTGATGGATCCCAAGCTGTACTCTGAAGACACTAAATCCGCTGCAATAATCATAATCATCAGCGGCAGCAAAAGCTGGATGGCGTTTTCAATGAACCCTCGCACAAACGTTGGTGCCCCTGGTTCCGAAGGATTGATATCATTATCTAAATAATACTGTTGCTGCGCCACGCGAATTTCAAGCTGCTTGCGCCAATCATCTGAAATTTGGCTTCCGCTCAGCCGGTTTTGCGTATCGATAATTTCTTGCTGCAGCGTACTGCGCCAATCGGTCGTTCCTAGCTTTTCTTGAAGGCGCTGTGTTTCGCGAAGCTGAGCATAGGTGAACATGGAAATCAAAACGCCCATGATAAGCGTAACGATTAACAGGCGCTTTTTTCGAACCAGCTTGATCATTTCATTTTGAACCAAACTAATCAATCGATTCGCCTCCTGTCATTTCGATAAATAAATCTTCAAGAGTTGGAAGCTTTCGATTCATTTCTTTTACCGTTACTTCTGCTTGAATGAGCTGTTTGTTCCACTCTCCCACTTCAGCTTCTTCATAAAACGTCGTGACATACTCCCCCTGCACTTGCACAAAGTCCGTCACTTGTTCTAAGACATCTATTCCTGCAGGCTGCGGATCTAGCTTCCACAGTAAGCGCTCTTGCTGAGTTAACAGGGTCTTCACCGATTCTGTGTGAATAACTTCTCCTTTTGCGATAATCGCTACTCGGTCACACATTAGCTGAATCTCGCTCAGCAAATGACTCGATACTAAGACGCTTAGACCTTCACTTTCAGCTAAAAAACGAATAAATTTACGCATATCCCGAATCCCAGATGGATCGAGTCCGTTCGTTGGCTCATCTAAAATAAGCACTTTTGGTTTTCCGAGAAGCGCTTGTGCAATTCCTAAACGCTGCCTCATACCTAACGAATACGTGCGAACTAAATCGTGGATACGCTCTTGTAAGCCAACTAACTCCACAACTTCGTGAATACGTTCTTCCGTCATAGAAGGAATCATGCGTGAAAAATGCTGCAGATTTTCCCAGCCGCTTAAGTATGGATACAGCTCAGGGTTTTCAACAATACAGCCGATATGCTCCATCGCTTTTGTAAACTGCTTCGATACGCTGTATCCACAAATAGAGATGGAACCAGCCGTCGGGCGAATCAAGCCGACAAGCATTCGAATCGTTGTCGTTTTGCCGGCTCCATTTGGTCCTAAAAACCCAAATACTTCGCCTCTTTTTAATTCAAAATCAATATTTTTGATAACTTCTCGTTTTCCTATTACTTTTTTCAGTCCTTTTACTGAAAGCGTTACTTCACTCATATCATTCCCTCCCTTACCACGTAATCAGCGATGCTACACGCTCTGCGATTAGCTTATAGCCTTTTGCATTCGGATGAAATTTATCGGTATATAAGTAGTCGTCTACCTTTAGCTGAAACAAATCAAAGGTCGGTACAAAAACAGTTTGCTTATAATTAGCACTTAATTCACTGCTTTTGTAATTCCATTCTCGTACAATAGCCGTTGTCGTTTTTGCATCTTGCAGGTTACTAAACGGATTGTATAAACCAATTAAAAAAATTGTCGCGTCTTTATTTGCCGACCGGATGCTTTTTAAGATGCTGTCTACTTTTTTTAAATAGTCATTTTCTAGCTTTTGAATATTGTTTTTATTTAAGTTTTGCAGCGTTTGTCCGCCTTGAAATAAGTCATTTCCTCCAATGGTGATCAGCACGGTATCTGCAGACTTAATCTGCCGCTGAATTTGCTGCTGCTTTACTTGACTTGCCAGCTGCGAAGACGTTTGACCTTTTATTCCAAAGTTACTTAAGAGAATTTTCTTCTTCGTTTTTTCTTCAAGATTATCTTTTAAATACCCAACGTATCCTTTTCCCGCTGCATCTCCTGTTCCTCTTGTCAGTGAATCTCCTAAAGCGACAATCGTATAATTCTTTGTACTTTTGTTACTGCTGCTTGTTTCCTGCTTTGGCTTTGGCATTTCTTTTACAGTAGCTTTCGAGGCGCTAACATAATCATAAATAGACATTCCAAGCCCCGCTGCAAAGAGCAGACACGAAATAATCGAAATAAAGGATACAATCCATACCCACTTTCCTTTCGCTTTCACTGGCTGCACTCCTTTTCGTCTTTTTAGTTATCTTTTTTTAGAGCTTCAACTGTTTTTAGTAAAGCGGACCAGTCTAAATGACCCCAGCCATTTTCGATTCCTTGTTCATAATGACCTTTCACAAGCTCTCCTAACGGAAGCGGAGCGGACACTTTTTTGGCTGCATCAATAGCCAGGTTTACATCTTTTAGTCCAAGCTCCAGCTTGAACCCGGCTGGATCAAAGTCTCTTTTAGCAATTAAATTGCCGTAATTTTTATACACAGGAGATGCAAATAAGCTATTAACCACTTCGAGAAACTCCTCCGCTTGCATGCCATACTGTTCTACCATGACTACTGCTTCAGAAACAGCTTCTAACATCGATACTAATAAAAAATTATTGCCAAGCTTAGCTACATTTGATAAGTAAGGCTCGTTTCCTACAGTGAAAATAGTTTGACCAATCGCTTCAAACAGCGGCCAAACGTGCTCTCTTGCTTCTTTATTACCTGCAACTATTACTTTGAGAGCCGCAGCTGCTGCTGCGTCGGGGCGACCTAAAACAGTCGCTGCAACAAAATGCTGTCCTGATGCAGCATGTGCGCTTGTTAATTTTTCCGACAAATCTACGCTAATAGTACTCACAGAGACGTGAATACCACCTTCTTGAAGGCCTGCAAGTACACCGGCTTCTGAAAGCGTTACTTCTTTTAAAGCCTCATCATTTGAAAGAATCGTAAAGACAAGATTCGCTTCTTGTGCTGCTTGAGCAGGTGTCTCTACAACCTTTGCTCCTTTTTTCACAAGACTTTCTGCCTTTGAAGCAGTGCGGTTATAAATGACAAGTTCATGACCCGCCTTTATCATATTTTCCGCCATCGGTAATCCCATATTTCCTAAACCAATTAAACCCACCTTCATCTTTACCACTCCATTTCAGCACTCAGTATGTACGTTTCTTATACTTGTCGTCTATCTTTAGAAAAAGCATATTTTCATTATTATATAACTACAGTAAAAGCGAATACAAAGAATAGCCTTTCTATAATGTTCAAAATGTGACATTTTTTAGACATGATTTATGAAAAACTTGTCTAAAAAATACGAATGGTTTTTAAATAAAGCGCTTGCAAACATAGGGAATTTCTGCTAAGATGTAAGAGAATTATTTTTGTTCGGTGGGGATGTATGAGTATTGTCACTTTTCGTCTTTAGATTTGAGCAAGAATAGTACCACAATGTGCGAGTCCGCACGAGGAGGCAACAATTATGGAACAAGGTAAAGTAAAATGGTTTAACGCAGAAAAAGGTTTTGGATTCATCGAGCGCGAAGGTGGAGACGATGTATTCGTACACTTCTCAGCAATCCAAAGCGAAGGCTTCAAATCTTTAGACGAAGGTCAAGCTGTAACATTTGACGTAGAACAAGGTCAACGCGGACCTCAAGCTGCTAACGTTCAAAAAGCATAAGAAACACAACATATCAGAAACAGATCCTTTAAAGGATCTGTTTTTTTGTGTACAAACATAAAAAAAAAGCCCTGTTTTTCAACAGGGCCAGTCGGTACAAATACAGAAGTAAAGTTAATGGTACTCTTAGTATAGCACAAGATCATAACAATCTATACGAAATAATAAAATAAAACTTTCATCCGGCACGTTTACCTATGTTTATAGCTATTCCAGACTCTCTAGAGCGCTCGCAAATCGTTTAATTCCTTCTCGAATGACCTCTTCTTCCCCTCTGCCAAACGTAAAGCGAATAGCTCCGCTTTGAGAACTCAGCACGCTTCCTGGGACAAAAGCCACTCCTCTTTTAAGCGATTCTTCCAATAGACGATAGTCATCGACCGGCTGATTCACTTTGCACCATAAGTGAATCCCGCCTTGAGGCGAATCGAAAGATACTTTTGATCCGAGCAATTCGTTCAGACTCGACGACAGGGCATACTCTTGCTTTTTGAGCTCTTGTCTAAGCTTTTCAATATGAGAAGAAAACGTAGGAGAATCTAAGAATTGATAAGCAATCCACTGCGGAAAGATGCTGTGGCCAAAGTCAATTTGCTGCTTAGCATCTGCCAGGCGCTGAATCACTTGCTCTGGCCCCACTATCCAGCCAATTCGAAGGCCCGATGCCACGATTTTAGAAAGCGAGCTGATATAGAGGACATTTCCGTTCTCGTCCATCGATTTCAGCGTTTGATGGACATTTCCGTCAAATGCCGTGAGTGAATAAGGATCATCTTCAATAAGCGGAATGCCGTATTCTGAAGAAAGCTCTAAAAACCGCTTTCGACGCGCTTCTGATAACACAATACCGGTCGGGTTTTGATAATACGGATTTAAAAAAACCATACGAATGCGATGCTTTTTATGTAATTCTACTAAGTCGTCCGGATTGGCTCCATTTTTATCTACAGGCAGCAAAAACGTTCGTAAACCTGCTGATTGAAAAAGCGGCAGTGAATAACTATAGGACGGATCTTCAATCGCTACTGCATCTCCTGGTTTTAACAAACACTGCACAATTAAATGAAGTGCTTGCTGTGCACCTGATGTGATTAAAATGGAATTAGCATCGGTGAAGATTTTCCGATATTCATGAACATGAGCAGCAATAGCGTCACGCAGACGTTCATTGCCTTGAGGATGATCATAGCCTAAATGCTCATTAAACGGCATGCCCGCTAATATTCGCTGAAAATCGTCACTTGGAAATAAGCTGGGAGCTAATTCTCCGCTGGCTAAGTTTACAAAATCTGTTCGCAAAGCTTCGCTTCTTATTCGCTGTACGAGCGGTAAATTAGGCAAAAACGAACCGTCTTCTACATATCTCCCCCAGTTTGGAATACGTTTACGGGAAATTCCCCAGATGCTCGAACTAACTCGCGTGCCGCTTCCTTTTTTACGTTCTACGATTCCAAGTGCCTGCAGTTCTTCATAAGCAGCTACTACTGTGCTTCTGTTCACGTTGAGCTCAGCAGCAAGCGTTCGTTCTGATGGCAGCATAGAATCCGGCGGAAACGCTCCCGATGAAATACAACTTTCAATATATTCTGCAATTTGTTTATAAATCGCTTTTTTGCTAGCGCGATCTGGTCTCCAGTTCATGCGGCGTCAGTCCTTACATTTAAACTTTCTTATTAGTAGTTTATCCTTTATCTCTCTTATCTTAAAGCAGTTTTATAAAAAAAGACCATCCAATTCGGTATTTTTTTGCTCATCCACTTTACAAAATAAATATAATATCACTACTTTTCATTTGCTGGTATTTAAGTTTACATAATAAATTTATAATTAATTAAACTACATTCACCCTCACAATAAAAAAATCCAAACGAAGTTGATTCTCTATTAAGAGTCTCGATTCATCGTTCGGATCTTTACTAAAATACTTTTGTCACGGCCTCATTTTTATAGAGGAGGTAAATCTAGCTTGCCTTCTTGAAACAATTCTTTCACCATATGCTTGGCATAACCCGTTGCTTGTCCTAGCGTAATCTTAGCTGGCATAGGCGCTTCGTTTGCATCAACGATTACATCGATAATACACGGCTTGTTTTGTCTAACAGCACTTTCAAAAGCCGGCAGCAGCTCTTCTTCTTTTTCTACTCGGTAGCCAACACCTCCGCAAATATCTGCATACCTAGCAAAGTTCGGATTTGTTAAGTCTGTGCCGAATTCAGCATTTCCCATTACTTCTTGTTCAAATTTAATCATACCGATTTTATGGTTATTAAATAGCACCACAACTAGCGGAAGATTGTATTTAACAGCTGTAATAAAATCTGCCATCGTCATCGCAAAGCCGCCGTCTCCACAGACCGCAAAAACCTGCTTATCCGGATAAGCAATTTTTCCAGCAAGTGCGCCCGGCAGCCCGCATCCGAGAGTCGCTAGCCAGCTTGAAATCACAAACTGCTGATTTGTCATACGAAAATGACGCGCCATCCATACTGTGACGTTTCCTACATCTACGGACAAGACCGCGTTATCAGTTGCTACGTGCTGAAGCGCTCGAATTACTCGCTGAGGCTTGATAGGTAGACTTTCTTTTGCTTCTTGGGTATCAAGCTGACTCCACCACTTTTTCATACGTTCTTGACTTTGCTCTAAAAACTGGCGATGCTCTGAGCGGCCAACGTTTTCTAAGAACCACTGAATTGTTGTTTTTGCTTCTCCGGCAAGCCCTGCATCTACAGGATACCTTTTGCCAATTTGTGCAGGATCAATATCAATATGAATCGTTTTCGCATGGTCTGGCAAAAAGCCTGTAAACGGATAGGACGTTCCAATCATGATGAGCGTATCCGCTTCTTGCATCGCTTCATACGCTGGCTTTGTCCCGATTAATCCAAGTCCTCCGAGACAATATGGATGTTCATCCGGTATTGCGCCTTTTCCAGGAAGCGTAAGAACAATAGGTGCTGCGATTTTTTCTGCAAACGCAAGCAGTTCTTCTCTCATTTCATGTGTGCCTCGACCGGCTAAAATAACCGGACTTTCTGCTTTACCAATCAAATCCTTTGCTTTTTCAAGGTCTTCTCTGTGAGGAAAGACGTCTTGTTTAACGATTATGCTTGATGTTTCCCGTGCTTCTGATCCGACTTCAAAACGAGGGATATCATCGGGAATGGTTAACACAGCCACACCTTTTTTAGCATAAGCTGTTCGAATCGCTTGATTGACAACAGTGGGAATCTGTTCAGCGGACATGATTCGCTGGTTATATACAGCCACGTCATCGAACATTCGCTCTAAATTAATTTCTTGAAACGCATCGCTTCCGATAAGATCAGACTCCACTTGCCCCGTAAGTGCTAAAACGGGAGCTTTGTCTAACTTTGCATCATACAAACCATTCAGTAAATGAATCGCTCCCGGTCCAGCAATAGCCGTGCATACACCGATTTTACCCGTTAGCTTTGCATATGCAGCCGCTGCGAGAGCTCCCGCTTCTTCATGCCTCACTTGAATAAATTTAATTTTGTCCTGGGCTTTGCGAAGCGGTTCAATAATTGAATTAATGGAGTCTCCCGGCATGCCGTAAATATGATCAACGCCCCATTCAATTAACAGTTCAATCAGTTTTTCCCCTGCTTTTTGTTTAAACATATGACTGACCCCTTTCTTCTTATATATAGAGATAGTGTGACCTGATACGCTCTTTCTTACTTATTTTCACTCGTATAATTTTCGTTTTCTTTCATTAAATGAATGACCGTCTTCGTTAAAATTTCTCCATTCCTTGCAATTGTCATTAACTTTTGTTATTCTATAAGAAGAATTATTTTTGTTCGGCAACAATCGATAGGTGAATACTTTCGTCTTAAAGATTTTGATCATGAGCAAGGATAGTAATACAATGTGTGCATAGCACACGAGGAGGCAACATTCATGGAAAAAGGTACAGTAAAATGGTTTAACGCAGAAAAAGGTTTCGGATTTATCGAGCGCGAAAACGGCGACGATGTATTCGTACATTTCTCAGCAATCCAAAGCGAAGGATTCAAATCTTTAGACGAAGGTCAAGCTGTAACATTCGACGTTGAAGAAGGTCAACGCGGACCTCAAGCTGCTAACGTTCAAAAAGCATAAGTAGAAAAAGACTCTGATTTCAGAGTCTTTTTTTATGTAGAACCACGCATAAAACCTTTTTAACGTGCAGTTTGTACACGTTATTATAAATAATAAACTAAAAAAGTCTCTTCATCCGGAAGAGACTTTTTGTGGAAGAAATAGTTGAAGAAATAAAGCGTGGATGTTGCGTCGTCATCATTTTTTAATAATTAGCACCAGCCGCCGCCGAAGCAAGAAGCGCCGATGATGATTAATAAGATGAAAAGTACAATGATTAAAGCGAAACCGCCGCCGCAGCCACCGCCGCCATAACCACAACCGTATCCGTAACCTCCGTAGTATCCCATGTGTTTCACCTCCATTTGCTATACTTTAAGATATGTGGATTTAGTTAAATTGCTCCTAATAATTCCATAGAACTTTTGAAAATGTTTGTCATACACTAAAAATACTGCGTTTTTCAAACACACCCCACAAAGAGATAAAACATTTGATTTTATGGGCATTTACTCCTCTTTTCTTTATCTTTTAAAATTGTAATCGCTCCCTTTTTCATGAATGTACATCGTGCTGAATACCTTTAGTTATGTACACTCACACGGGAGGGATTTAATATGTTAACACTCGAAATTTCAAAGCAAATCGTTAAAAACGTCTATCCTATTGTCTTATCGAATCGCAGTAAAATCTTTCAAGAGGAAGTGAGCGTCGCCGCTTTGCAAGACTACTTTGGTCTTGATCATGCCTTTAGCGTGTATGCAGCTGCCACCATTATTTATCAGCTAGAAGCCGACGGGTATGTGTCCAAACCTCTGAAGCGTAATGAATACAAGCGAATTTTGCTCAAATAAAAACAAGCATCCCCGCAAGGATGCTTGTCTTATTTATAGCTATACCTGTCGAATAACTGCTCGACTCTTTTGTGGTAATCGGCAAGGTAGTCAGAAAGCTCAGTTTCACTCAATTTATTTGCCTGTTCCTCAAATAGTGAGAGCAGCGAAATTTTAATCATTGCCATTTCCGTTTCTGAGCGATTTTCATCTCTCAAATCTTTTCTCAAATTCCACAGGCTTTGCTCCATTTCATGCTTTAATTGTTCTAGTGAGTGTGGTTCTTCAGATCCGGCACGAATGTCTTTTTTAAATCCACTCATCTTATCACTCCTCGCATTTGCACCTGCTAGATAGTATCTAATGTATACTATACCATAAATAACTATACGAGGCTTAAGCATGCCTTTTAAGCAATTGGTCACAAAATAAAAAACATCTCTTTGGATGTCTTTACGTTATCTTTTATCTTACTTCGTCTTCTTCACCTTTTACATATTTAAAAAATGAATCAATCATTTCGTTTAAAAAATCATTGCGATCTTCAAAATTCATAATTTCTAAAAATTCCACAATATCCTTATCTAAGCTAATAGAAGCGGGAACATAAGCAGCCGCTTCCCTTCTTTGCGGGAATGGAATCACATTATCTTTCTTCTTCATAAAACACCGTCCTTTTTCTGTGCTTTACTAGTGTAAGCTTTCAAGGAACGATTTGCAAGTCCCTCTGATGTAAAATTTTATATAAACATTCTTCTGAAAAGACAGGGTATATCTTTAGCTACTCAAGTAGGCTCATTTGACATTAGCTTTTTCATGTTCTGGCGTCATATTAATAATTCGCCGCTGTTTTCTCTTTTCCTTCTGGCATCTTTTAGCAAATTTAAACACAAATATTTTAAAAGAGGTTTTTATTTCCTTCGTATAGGCTAAAGAAAGGAAACAACATTTTTATATGGAGGGGTTACAAATGATTGCATTAACTGGGAAAGTTGCGCTTGTGACGGGAGCGGCGTCTGGAATTGGACGTGCTTCAGCCATTACATTAGCTGAACAAGGAGCGCGCGTTGCTCTTTTAGATTTAGAGGAAGAAAAATTACAAGAAGTAAAAGAGACCATCATGTCGAGCGGCGGAGAGTGTATAGCCATTAAAACAGACGTATCTGACTCTGAAAGTATAAAAGAGAGTATCGAAACGATCAGCAGCTTATGGAGTCAATTACATATTGTTTCTATTAACGCAGGCATCAACGGTACGTTCTCTTCTATTGAAGAACTATCACCAGAAGATTGGACAAAAACAATTGATACAAATTTAACAAGTACTTTTTTAACCGTGAAGCATTCTATTCCTTATTTGAAAGCTCAGGGAGGAAGCATTATTATTACTAGCTCGATTAACGGCAACCGTACATTTTCAAATATCGGCATGAGCGCATACAGTTCCTCAAAGGCTGGCCAAATGGCCTTCGGCAAAATGGCAGCTCTTGAACTTTCTACATACGGAATACGGGTAAACGTCATTTGTCCAGGAGCAGTTGATACAAATATTGAAAGCAATACATTCCGTCAAGAAGACAAATTAAAAGAAGTCGCGATTCCAATTGAATATCCAAATGGCAATCAGCCGCTTGCTAAACGCTCGGCTAAGCCCGAAGAAGTAGCAGATTTAATCTTCTTTTTAGCTTCTGACGCGTCTAAACATATTACCGGAAGTGAAATGTTTATTGACGGCGGAGAATCGCTGCTGTAACGTACAAGCCCCTGCATTATCTGCCAGGGGCTTGTTTTTTGCTTTTATGAACAACGTCTACCCCACCCGAAGCAGATATAATGCTGCCTGTAATCATATCTGAGTTTTCATCACAAAGAAACTCAATAATACGCGCAATGTCTTCTCCCGTACCTGATCGACCGACAGGCGTTTCCTTGTCTTCTAGCAATCTTGCTTTTATGATATCATTTTCTTTCATGTCTCCTACAATATCTCCGGGACAGACCATATTGGCCGTAATCCCGTATTCGGCTACTTCTAGAGCAAGCGATTTGGTCAGAGAAGCTAGCCCTGACTTAGCGGCACTAAAAGCCGCACGGTACATCCATCCAGGGGTATGCTCTACATCTTGAAAACCGTATGTAATAATCCTTCCAAACTGCTGTTTTTTCATAATAGGAACAACAGCTTTTACAAAATGAAAAACGGAGCTTAAATTCCCTTCCAGCATTTCATACCATTCACTGTCTGTGTACTCTATTAATTTTTTTCTTTCAAATACATACGGACCTGCATTATTAATTAAAACATCAATACGTCCAAATTGCTCCATAGCCTGCGCAACGACATGTTCAATATCTGCTTTATTCGTTATATCTCCTTTCACAAACTGTACGTTGTCTTTATATTGATGCCATTCTTCTTGCAGTTCTCGCACTTTATTTTTATCACTTCGAAAATGGACGGTAACGGAATACTGCTTGTTTAAAAACCGTTCTGTTACCTTCTTGCCAATACCTTTATGACCCGCTGTAATCAATGCATGTTTCATCTACCTTCACCTCTTTCACTCTACTTATCTACTATATATATTAGACAGCTCCTTAGTTTCTCCTTTACTAACAGAAAAAAGCCCTTGACTAAAGGGCCTTTCTTTTACGGTCTTAACAAAATTTTCCCTGTACTTTTCCGGCTTTCAAGCAGCTCATGTGCTTTTGCTCCGTCTTTTAAATCAAACACCACGGGATCAGTTAGCACAAGCTGACCTTTACTGATCCACTCAAACAGCTGCTGTGAACGTACTTTACGTTCTTCATAAGATACAAGCACGTTCCACAAGTCTCCGCCTGTAAGCGTTTTAGAGGTATCCATCAGCATACGCGGGTCGACCGGGGCTGGATCGCCTCCTGCCATTCCGTAAAATACCACGGTTCCGCCTGTTTTTACGGCTTCAAAGCTTTTTTCTAGCGTAACCCCTACAGATTCGTAGGCAACATCTGCGCCTCGCTTCGTTACTTCTTTCACTTGTTCCACCCAGTTATCCTCATATAAAAAGATATAGTCAGCGCCTGCTTGAGCCGCTGCTTTTGCTTTTTCAGAAGATGATGTTAAGCCAATGACTTGTCCGCCTAATAGCTTGGCAATTTGAACTAAAAGCTGACCTACGCCTCCCGCAGCTGCGTGAACAAGTACATAATCGCCGGGCTGAATGCTGTAGCTGTCTTGTGTTAAATAGTGCGCCGTTAACCCTTGTAAAAGCACAGAAGCAGCTGCATCAAACGAAATATCGTCAGGTACGGCAATGATTTTATCTTGTGGCACGGCAACAAGCTCTGCATTTGCAAAAGGGACGTCAGCAAAAGCAATACGGTCTCCTACGTTAACGTGACTTACTTCTGCTCCTACTTCTTCTACCACACCTGCTCCTTCATATCCTAAAATATACGGAGGTGTACCCGTTAAGTGGTAGTTCCCTTTTCTTCGGTACACATCAGCAAAGTTAAGTCCAATTGCTTTTGTTCTTACTAGTACGTCTGTTGGTCCAATAGAGGGGTTCGGTATATCTTGATAGTGAAGAACGTCAGGTCCTCCAAACTTTTCAAATACTAATGCTTTCATATATAAGTTACCTCGTTTTCTTTATGTATTCCCTTTCATCGTAATTCAAAGAGATAACAAACACAAGTTTCTTACTCAGCAGAAAAACGCCTTGTCTCTTGATGAGACAAGGCGTTTTTTTAATTTGTTTGCGCTACGATTTCTCGCATCGTTCCATTTTTTTGATAAGACGTATGAAAAGAAAAGGCTTTTTCAAGAACGTGCGGTGTTTGTCCGCCTCGCGTGAGCGCTTCTTCGTAATACGCCATAAGCTGGTCGCGGTACATTGAGTGGGCACAATTTTCAATGATGCATTTTGCCCGTTCTCTTGGAGCGAGTCCGCGCAAGTCTGCGTATCCTTGCTCTGTTACAATCACATCCACATCGTGTTCCGTATGATCAACGTGTGAAACAAACGGAACTATGCTTGAAATATCGCCGTTTTTGGCAATTGATTTTGTTACAAAAATACCAAGGCGCGCATTTCGAGCAAAATCCCCTGAACCTCCGATTCCGTTCATCATTTTTGTTCCCATCACATGCGTTGAATTAACGTTTCCGTAAATGTCTAGTTCTAGCGCAGTATTAATTGAAATCAGTCCTAAGCGACGAATGATCTCCGGATGGTTTGAAATTTCCTGCGGACGAAGAATCAGTTTATCTCGATAGGCTTCAAAATTAGAGAAAACTTGTTCCATTTTATCCGCTGAAAGCGTAATTGAGCAGCAGGAAGCAAACGTAACTTTTCCTGCGTCAAACAAATCAAACACGGCGTCTTGCAATACTTCAGAATACACTTCTAAATCATGAAACTCTGAATCTAACAAACCGTGGAAAACGGCATTTGCCACAGATCCAATTCCAGATTGTAAAGGAGCAAGCGATTCAGTTAATCGCCCTTCTTTAATTTCTGCGCGTAAAAATGAAATCAAATTTTGAGCCATCACAACCGTTTCTTCGTCAGGTGCTATAATCGTAGACGGTGAATCTAGCTGATTTGTAAACACAATGCCCTTTACTTTATCTAAATCAATTGGTATGCCTAACGAACCAATCCGGTCATCAGATTTTTTCAAAGGAATTGCATCTCGCTGTCCTTGAACGCCCGGATCATACAGGTCGTGAATACCTTCTAACAGCTCTGGCTGCGCTGTGTTAATTTCAATAATAATCGATTTTGCATGCTCGGCAAACACCATTGAATTGCCAATTGACGTTGTTGGAATCATCATTCCGTCATCTGTGATAGAAACCGCTTCCAAAATAGCGAAATCTATTGAATCTAACACGCCTGAACGCACCCATTCAGAAGTATGCGATAAATGCTGGTCAATAAACTGAAATTCACCTTCATTAATTTTTTTACGCATCGTCGGATCAGCTTGAAACGGCAGACGCTTGTTTAAGATGCCTTTTTCTGCAAATAGCTTATCCACATCTGACCCAAGTGAAGCACCGGTATACACGCTTACTTTTATCGGTTCTGTTTCCGCTCGTTTCGCTAGCGCAAACGGTACAGCTTTGACATCTCCCGCGCGTGTAAAACCGCTTAGACCAAGAGTCATTCCATCTTGAATCCAAGACGCTGCTTCTTCAGCAGAGACAACGCGATTCTGTAGTGCTTCATGCTTAATTCGACTGCAAACGTTTTTCATTCTGTTCACTCCTTGTTTTTGCTCTTTTTTACCATTTTACTGTAAAGAGAGCGTTCACAAGAGTTTTTGGAATGAAATGGACAAAAATAGCGATAAAACAGCATATTTGATGATAATTAAGCAAAATGACGGTTAAAACCCAAGCAGTTTTCGAAAATAGCTGGCGTACGACTGACTGACGGGAATTTTTTCTCCGTTGCTCATTACTAATAAAAAAGTTGAATGTGTATCAGGGTAAATTTCCTGAATCTGCGTCACATTGACAATAAAGGAACGATGACAGCGCACAAACTCTTCTTTTGGAAGCACATAATCAAATTCATTTAACGTGTATTTATGCGTACCCGTATACTTCTGTGCGTATACATATGTTTTTCGATCACGCGCTTCCACGTAGATGATTTTTGAGAAAGGAACCGGTATCCATCCCTCGTTCACCTTTAACGTCACAACTGACTTTCCGCTCGTTAACGCAGGAAAAATCGCCGTCACGCATCCTTGAACCTCTCCTTCATCTAAGAAAGGCACGGCCATGCCGTAGTAAGGCGTGCCAAACACGTCTCGGTGAATAAATTCCGATACTTTTTGCTTTCGTTCTAATGCTTTATATGTAATCGTTCCTTTTTTAATGTGATCTCCAGGGCTGATTTTTAAATTAATTCGTTTGCTTGCCCGGTAATACACGTACGTTTCTAGATCTGAAACGGCAATCGATGCTTCATCAGAGAACAATTCGCTGATAACGTCTAATAATGCTGATGCTTTAAATGGTTTCATCTTTTCACCTTCTTTTGTCTAGTCAAACACGCTGCTTCTTTATTGTAGCGCAAAAGCAAAAGCGATTGGGAAAGAAGCATGGGATTTATCCTTTTAACTGCATAAAATTTCTATTTTTTCACAACATAAAACAATGAACTGAAGGAAGGGTGAAATGTATGGGCTATGCTGAATCGACGTTTCGAATCGCCTGTTCATTTTTTGTGCTGCTTCTTTTAACGCGGCTCATGGGAAAAACAGAAATCAGCCAGTTAAATGTATTTACATTTATTACGGCAATTACGATTGGTAATATCGCTTCTTCCCTCTCCACTGATGAGCGAGTAGAGATTGATAAAGGGGTTTATTCACTGCTAGGATGGACATTTTTAACGATCGCTATGGGCTATATTGGAATGAAATCGAAAAAAGCACGGCATCTTATTACCGGTGAACCCAAAATTGTGATTAAGCAAGGAGAAGTAATGGAAAAGGCGTTAAAACAAGTACGGCTAGATATTGAATCTATTTTAGGCATGCTGAGGCAGCAAAACATATTTTCCATAAAAGATGTAGAATACGCCATATTAGAAATCAACGGAAACCTTTCCGTTATGCAAAAACAAGATAAAAAGCCGAACTCGTGGTCAAAAACGCTTTTATTTCCCACTTCAACCGGCGTTATTTACGACGGAAAAGCGAATGAAGATGCGTTGAAGGACCTGCATGTAGATAACAATTGGCTTCATAAGCAGATCGAAAAAGCTGGAGTCAAATCAATTGATGAAGTGTTTTATGCTGAAGTTCAGTCAGACGGATCGCTTTATATTGACTATAAAAAAGACAAGTTTAACTCATAAAAAAATCCGTACCAAAAGGTACGGATTTTTTATTAGCTTGCTTTTTTTACACGATTCGTAATGGTATCTTCTTTTGGTGATGTTTTGCGAATAAAGAAGGCTAAAACAAACGCGATCACACTTAAAATCGTTGCGATCATAAACGCATCGTTAATGCCCATTGCCGTACCTTGATTCACGGCTACAGCCATACTGCCTTTATCTGTCGGCAAAATTTGCTGATTCATTACGATGTTTTTCACGTGTTTTTCACCTTGATTCATCATAATGGAGACAAAAAACGCCATTCCTACAGCTCCAGCAACCATCCGAAGCGTATTAACCATCGCCGTGCCGTATTTATTTAAGCTAAGCGCAAGTTCATTTAATCCTGCTGTAAAGATTGGCATCATGAGCAGTGACATACCAAACATACGAACAGTATAGACAATCATCACATACATAAATGTTGTTGTCGTTTCAAGTTTTGTTAGTTCATATGTTGTCACAACGGTAATCGCTAAACCAATAACAGCAAGCCACCTTGCGCCAAACTTATCAAACAGACGTCCTGTAATCGGAGACATAATCCCCATTACAATTCCCCCTGGCAGTAACAGCAGGCCTGAAAGAAACGGTGAAAAACCGCGTACGTTTTGCATATAAATCGGCATTAAAATCATACCTGAAAACATTGCCATTGTCACAATCACGTTAATGATTGTTGTTAAAGTGAACATACGGTAACGGAAAATACGGAATTCAAGAAGCGGCTGATCGATTTTTAACTGACGGAAAATAAAGAACAGAATTGAAATACCGCCTACAATGAACATGGCTAACACTTCGGTGCTGGTCCATCCCTTTGTACCGCCCGTAGCGAACGCATACAGCAAGCCGCCAAATCCAATTGTTGATAAAATAACGCCAAGCACGTCTAGCTTCGGTCGGCTTGTTTCTGTCACGTTTTTCACTAAAATAATCGCCGCAATTACATTAATAAGTGCAATTGGAAACATCATAAAGAATAAAACGCGCCATGAGTAGTGCTCAACTATTAAACCAGAAAGCGTCGGACCTACTGCCGGTGCGAAGTTCATCGCTACACCAAAAATCCCCATCGCAAAACCGCGTCGGTCAGGCGGGAATAACGTAAAGATAACGTTGGTAATTAACGGAAATAAAATCCCTGCTCCAGCTGCTTGCACGACGCGTCCCACTAAAATAACGGAAAATGTCGGTGCAATACCGCAAAGCAGTGTTCCTACTGTAAACAGCCCCATTGCTGTAATATACAGCTGCCTTGTAGTAAATCGATTCATTAAAAATGCTGTAATTGGAATAACAATTCCGTTTACTAACATAAAGATGGTTGTTAACCAGTTGCCCGTAGCCGCCGTTACATGGAAATGATCCATCATTTGCGGAAGCGCAATGTTAATCAGCGTTTGATTTAAAAAAGCGACGAGCGCCCCCATTATCATTACGCCAAAAATAGACCGAGTTCGGGCTTGATCGGACTGTTGTGTTTGTGTATTCATTTTAACAAGACCTTTCCCTTTAAAATTATCTGTATGTAAATCTTCAGATGACAAACAGATTAAGAATATATTTTATGTGTTCATTCTATTAATTTATGTCACGAATATTTAATGAACTTAATTATATACCGGATAAATATATCCGTTTTCGAAATATTTGTCAACAAATATGATCATTTTCGTAAAACTTTTCCATCAGTATATATAAAGTAGCATACCCTTTAATGAAGAAAAAAATGAGAGCCCTTCAGCGAAGGCTCTCATTTCCTTAAGAAATACTTATTTTAAGATTTGAACTTTTACTGTTTTTCTTCCCCATTTTAACGCTTCTTTTTGAGAAGGAAGCAGAACGTCAATTTTATTTCCTTTAATCGCACCGCCTGTATCAGCTGCGATTGCCGTGCCGTAACCTTCTACGTATACTTTTGAACCAAGTTTAATCACTTTTGGATCGACAGAAATAACCTTTTGATTCGGATTCTTTTTCAAGTCAATTCCAATCGCTGTTTTTCCGCTGCAGCCTTTGCAGTTCGCTGTATACGCTGTTGCTGTTACTTTAAATTCTTTCACAACGTTTGAAGACTTCGCAGGCGCTGCTTTAGCAGGCGTGCTTGATTTTGCTTGAGATACTTTTAATACTTGTTTCGGATGAATACTGTCTGACTTTAAGTTATTCCACTGTTTCAGCTGACTAACCGATACTTTATATGTCTTTGCAATTTTGTATAGCGAATCTCCGCTTTTTACTGTATATGTATTTGTTGCAGCTGATGCACCACTTGCCACTCCGAACAGTGACATTAGAACTAAACTGAACGTAATCATTGTCTTTTTCATATAATTGATTTCCCCTTTATCTACCAATACATAAAAAATAACACATGAATATTACAGTTATATTTCAGTATCATGTCAATAGTTTGATAGTTTAGTTACAGTAAAAATAAAGATTCTTCCTTTTAAACTAGTAAATTAATCACCTTTACTCTTCAAAAACATACATATTTAGGTATATGACGGTGCTTTTACACACATTTATACTGGATTATTTCATTTGTAACATTTCACTGGTTCTAGAGGCTTATACTTTTATTTTATATTGATTATTTAGAACATAGTTTATTTAAAGTTAATAAAGCGTTAAAGTAGCTTAAGAAGCTTAATATAAATCATTTTTTACACCGCTGTTTATTTCCGTGCAAGACTTCGCTTTCCGCGTGCGACCGATGAACCTCCTCGTCGCTTGCACTTCTGCGAGGTCTCATCTGTTCCGCTATTTCCTCAGGAGTCTTCGTCTTGCTCTCCAATCAACAGCTAGACGCGCATACATATATGATCGCCATAACAATAAAAAAATCCGAACGAGTTGGATTCTCCATCAAGAATCTCAATTCATCGTTCGGATCTTTCTTCAACTAAAATACTTTTATCATAGCCTTTTTATTTGAAATTAAGATGCCTGCATTACTTGTTAATATGGCTGCCACTGAAGCATTTTAGCTGCCTCAAACCTTTTTTCTACATTGGGCCAGTAAACTATTTTCCACCAATTATCAACGTACGGATCACGTTCATTTTTGTACTGTAAATAATAGGCGTGTTCCCATACGTCTAATACGAGCAGCGGAATCGTATCCCACTGCGTGAGAAGCTGATGGCGCTCAGCCTGCAAAACTTCAAGCTTTCGCGAACGCGGCGACCATACTAAGATAGCCCAGCCCACACCTTCCACTTTTTTTGCAGCTTGAGAAAAGTGCATCATAAATTTCTCATAGCTGCCAAAGTCTTTTTGAAGCTGCTGCAGCAACTGTCGTCTCGGTCTTCCTCCTCCTTCTGGACTCATAATTTCCCAAAAGATTGTATGCAAGTAATGACCTGAGCCATGAAAAGAAGCTTCCCGTTCCCAATGTTTTATGAGGTCAAAATTGTTTGTGTTACGGGCTTCCTGCAGCATGAGCTCTGCTTTATTTAATCCATCTACATAGCTTTGATGATGCTTGCTGTGATGAAGACGCATAATTTCCCGGTTAATATACGGTTCAAGAGCTGAATAGCTATAGCCAAGCGGCGGCAGCTCGTGCTGTCCTGGCGCTATCGATTCTCGCTCCCTGCCGTCGTCTCCAAGCCTCTCTTTTAAGACTTTATCAATATGCCGCACTGCATTATTGATTTCTTCTAACGTATATTCGTTGACATCTTCTTCACTTAAATATTCAAGAACGTCTTCTTGCGTGCGCGTTATATATGACGTTATATCTACTTCTGTAATGGCTTCTTCAAATACAGGATCACATACTTGTTCAAGCCAGGTCTGAACTTCCATCAAGTATCTTTTTCTCTCATCTTGATCGGCCATACTTTCCCTCCTTACACCTCATCTTCACTATCATATTCAAAAGAAAAAGCAACATAACTTCCTACTTGTATCTATTGAGTTAGAAAATTCGACATAAAAGAGGCAAGGGTTCCTTTAAGCTTGAACTCTTGCCTTTTTTCTCATATCTTCTTTGCCATATTCACATAGTCAATCGTTTCTTGCTTGCTAACAGCCGCGTGCTTCAGCTTTGGATTATAATAGAGCTCCACTTTTATATTATTGATTTCACAGCCGTCTGGCATATCCTGCAAATCCGTTAAAAACGGCAGCAAGTGATTGCTCATATCATATTGGAACGCCCCGTTTTGCAAGTAATACACCTTTGGCACATAGTTAATATGGCGGAAAAACTTCACTACGTTAATTCGCTCACCGTATGAGGCTATCACTTCCTCTTCAGTCAGGTCGGGATAAGATAAATTAAACACTTGCCGAACCGGCGTTTTCAGCCACTTAGTTAAACAAGTCTGCGGATTATTGACAAGCGCTTTTGCTCCTTTTACGTACCCCGCTAAAAACATTGACATAAATCCTCCGCCCGAAGAGCCGTAAAACAGCACGTTAGACGAATTCACCTGCGCTTTTTTCATGAATTTTTCAATTAAAACCGCAATATCTTTTAAATAAAAACGGTCGCTTGTCCCTTGTCCCCACGCAAGCGACACTTTTCCTAAATAAAGCGTGGGGTCGTTGTAATAAATAATCGAATCTTGGAATTCATTTATCCACGAATGCCGCTGAAAATACGGAGGTCCTGCCGGCATTTCCTGACTTGCCCCTCCTCCTGAGCCAAATACAAGCAAATGAGAAGACTCTTTTTTCAGCCTTACTAAAAACTCAAACAGCACTCCGTTCCACTCAACTCCTACTAAAACCGGCTTATCAAACGGCAGCTGAAGTTCATCTACCTTCTCATACGTACTATTTATTTTCTCATACTGATCAAGCAACAGCTCTGCAACTCACTTTCCTTAAAATAATCTGTCGTATGGGTCTGACATTGATCATGGCTCTGTGAAAAAAAGAACCTGTTACAGTGTATGAGAATTAGCGAATAAATGATTGTACATCTCATCAAAAACAGGCCCTTACCTACATTTCCTCCTAGGCTTCTGTCACGAAATAAAACGCTTCACATACGATACAGCATCATAAAAAATTCAAGGATCGGAGCTGAAGACCGTTGTCAACGTCCTATATGGATTACAATAATCCAAACGTACAATACTTCTCAGATGTGAATAAAAACAGACTTAACACGCGAAACGATCAAAATTACATTAACCGATTAGGTCGAGATGTGCTCAATACATTAGGAAATGTGTCGTTACTCGATATTTACTTAAGCAAAAGCCGCATAGTCGAACCGCACTACCATCAAAATGCCGCTGAGCTTGTTTACTGCATTTCAGGCTCAGCAGTCGTTTCATTAATCAATCCGTTTAACAACGAAGTCACAAATATTCCGATTACTCCAGGTCAAGTAGCCAATATCCCTCAAGGCTGGTGGCACTGGGAAATTGCGTCTGAAGACAATACGCATTTACTTGCCATTTTTGACGCTCCGTATCCGGAATACATTTTCGGATCGGATATTTTAAATAAGACGCCTATTGAAGTACTTGCTCATACGTACTGCTTAGATCCGGAGCAGCTAAAGAAAACGCTGGCTCCGTTAAAGAATCAAACTATCGTGATTGGACCAACGGACGAATGCGTAGAAAAAGGACCATACAAACAGAAAAAACAAGCTGGCTCCGTTAACCACGAGACGCCTCTTTATACGTATCCTCCGCCTCAGAATCCTTATTACTCCCCTCAAAACCCCTATCACTATCGATATTGGTAAAGACAAAAAAACCCCGCTGCCAATGCAACGGGGTTTCTTAACGAATACATAACGTTATTGTTCTTCTATATACGTGCTATGAAAGGCTGCTTCAATATATGCAACTTGGAAATGATAATGTCCAATTAAATATTTCACAATGTCCACCTGATCGATTTTGCCGGGCTTATCGACCATCGCTTCTTTTACCATTTCTTCGAATGTACCTTGATCAAACTGTTCTTCATGGACAACAATTGTCTCAGAGTACATTTCGTCTTGTCCTTCTGAAATGCGATAATAATACAATTTTTTTCACCTCGATTTGTCTTAAATATATGTATACCCTTAACTAATCATTTTAAAACATTTTTTCAGCGTTCTTTTTCTGCTGTACGATATGCTGCGGCTTTCGCTTTGACAAGCAGCCTTGTAACCCAGTACGCAACTAGCGTTATTCCTATATCAATAAGGAAAATATAAAACAAACTCATTCCTTTTCTTGAATCAATAAATTTAAAATGATGTTCAAATGAGGCCAGGCCAAACGAAAAAACAGCGCTCAAAAGAATTGTATACAGATAAAAATTCTTTTGATGGTTTGTACAATATTGATAAAGCAGCAGAAATCCTACCGGCAAAATAGAAGCTGTAATATTTGTTGCGTTCGGAAGCAGAGGCGTTAAGAAAAACGTATGCGTTAAATAACCGCTTCGCCCAAGTGCAATATCAATATATGCCCAAAGCATATGCACTGTGTAACCGAAGAAAAACACCTCAAAAATCCGCGTCCGGTCTACGGTAAAATACAACAACACAAGAGGAAGAACGAGCGAAGCAAGCACCACCCAAAACTGCCAGTTTCCAAAATCTGAATACTGATGCCAATACGACGATAATAACTTCTGCAGCTTATCGCTTTGTTCATGTATGTTTCCCCAGTATTGTTTATAGCTCACTGAAGTACCCTCCTAGATAGAATCTCTGCTTATGTATGTACTAATAAGCTCCATTTTATACAGAGAAACATGGAAAGCGGCCATTTATTGCTTGCGATCACCCAAATATGTCACTGGGAGTTCACGTTCCATGACTTTATTTGCTTTTCGATTAACAACATACGCTTTTGCTGTTGGTCTTGAGCCAACTGATGCGGACAGCTCTTCATTTTTAAAATGCAGCGCGATTCCGTCATCTACAGCATAACCTGCTTTTATCTCTCCGCTTTTAATCAATTCATTGTAAGAAGGTCTTCTATTTCTTTCTCCGTCGTAGTGAGGACAGTTACTCCCCGTTAAAAAGCCTAAACAGTCTATCTTAGATAATGTACCACTCGTGGAATCAGTGACGCCTTCTCCAAACCAGCAAATAGAACCTGCACTTATTCCTGCCAAGATCATTCTTTTTTCATAAGCCTCTTTTAAAATCGTATCAAGTTCCCACTCTTTCCATAAAAGAAGCATATTGCTTGTCTTACCGCCGCCTACATACAAGATATCGTGTTGCAGCACATATGCTTTTAAATCTATAAAGTTTGGTGAAAACAGCGACAAATGGGAAGGTTCACATGTTAATTTATTAAACGTTTCGTAAAACTTTTCTATATAATTATCCGCATCTCCGCTTGCTGTAGGGATAAAGCAGGTTTTTGGCACGTTCGTATGAGCTTGTGAAAGTATGTACTGATCCAGCAGCAAGTTATCCGGTTCCATCAAAAAGCCTCTGCCGCCCATGGCTATAATTTGTCTCTTCCTGCTCCGTCCTTTCAAAAAAGAGATAGTTAAAATGTAAATTCATACTATTTCCGATAGATATTTTTCCGTATAATGGAAGAATAATAAAAGGTGGTGTAAAGCTTTTGAAAATAGCACGAACACTTATACTAATACTAGGCATTTTTATTATCTTATTTTGTATCTTCGGCTATATCGATTATAACGGTCAAAAAATGGAGCTAGGAGCCAAACAAGAAAAAAACATTCCTTCTTCCATTAACACGGACAGAGGAACCATCACACTATCTGCTGTAAGTAAGAAATACGATAAAACACAGTTTGGCTTTTTTGTTATTCAAAATAATTCGACGCATACCTTAACAATTCCTTACGAAAATACGGCGGACCACTTAAAAGACGGAAAGTGGTACAAAGTTGTGCTAAACGGGCTAGAGTTTCCTGATAAAACTATCACGCTGAAGCCAGGGAAATCATTCAAACAAGATATCGCAACTCCTAACTACAAGGTAGGAAAATATCGCTTTGTTCAGCACTTTAAAGACGAAAATGGAAAAGAGTATGTATTAGCTGCTCCATTTGAAATTGTCTGGCCGAGTCTTAAAAATGTTCTCGGGCAGTTTGATTAAAGGTAAAAAAGCACTTACCCATTATGAGGTAAGTGCTTTTTATCAGTTCTGATTTAAAACGCGAAGTGTAACTTGCTTTGTTCCGACTTTTACCGTCTCTCCGTTTTTGATAGTTTCTTTCACACTGAGACTGTGCAGCAGAAGATTTTCTTGAAGCAGCGTTTCAAACTTCGCGACAGCTTTCTGCACTTCTTCGTCTCCGCTAAGCTCCAAATCAGTACGTAAATTCACGGGTAAATCCAGCTTTTTACGATAATCTTGAACCGCTCGAATTACTTCACGAGCTACTCCTGCCGGCACCAGCTTTTCTGTTAGCGCCGTATCTACTTCTATCTTTCTTCATGAACGTGTTCTGGGGTCAGTTATGTAGAGACTAGCTTTGTTAACGGGGTTCTCAAAGATTGAGGTCGGATATTATCCAAAGTGCCTTTATTAGCAGTGTGACAAGCATCATCATTACAAAACTGTACGTTTCTTTAATTCTTTTATTCGTCTATAAATGACATAAGCATTAGTCTAAGATTTTATAGTAAAAAACAGAATATAGCTAGAGAAATTACACCATAACATAAAAAGAGTGGCTTTAAGTTTTTTGTTCTTCTTTTCAATTAGTCTGAATTGCCAAATTGTAAACTAAAGGATCTATAACCAAAAAGCCTTCACTCAAATGAGCGAGGGCTTCTCTTTTCTACCAGAGAACGGAACTAGATTTGTTAAATAGATATCTTAGCTCTTGGAAATAGCTTCATTCTTACCTTACTTAGCTTTGCAAACTCCCCTTTAACCAAGGGCGAGGTCGGTAGGGGCCGATCGGGATTTGGATTAGACTGGTTCTTCCTTGCTGCTCCATTTTGTAGATCTCGTCACACAGGTTGGCATCAAATCCGAGTAGTGGGTGTCCTCCCATCTCGATGGCCGACGCCGCTAACAGTAATCGTTGCACAAGCATACCTGCTTCCATTTGCTGAATACGATAGCCTCTGTATCCCAGTTCCGATATGAAGTGATCTTTATCTCCTGCCACATGAAAGCAGAATGGCACCTGGGATAAATTCACATTCCCTACAGGCATTCCATATTGCAAACTGAGTTGATGATCACCGAGATTTACCTGTCGTAACGCATGATTAGCACTATCATAATGATAGGCTCCATCGGGAATACCTTCAATATTATTCAAACAGACATACAGTGAGACACGGGGCTCGTTCTTCTTATGTGCTTCATCCAAATCATTTCGATACAAGTACGCTGACGTTGCTTCCTGCAGTAAAGTGGCCAACTGCAATTGACTTACCTTTCCAAAAATGAAATCCATGTCCGGTGAAAATCTCTTTTGACAAACCGAAGCTAGATCATATGATAATCGCTTCATGTGAGGAAGAGTGACCACTTGACTCTTACAATTCACCTTCTCACTCACCTTTATTTGCCGAAACGATTGCTTTGATTCTAGCATGGACGCTTCATTCATCTTCTTTAACATTGGAAACGCTTTGATCCTCTGTGATCGGACGTAGTGATTATTTTGAATGACTGGCAACTCTCGACACAGTTCGATAGCAGAAACAGGCTCTTTCCCACCCCCATTAGTAAACCAACTTGTAGGTTCTACTGTTAGAGGGATAACTGCATATACACTCTCCTCTTCTTCGTTTAGTCCAAGCAAATGGTTGATCGCCCGATCTAGATATTGAAAGTACACCCCGGAAGCAAAACCAAACCGTTTTGCTACTTCCAGTAACTGTCCAATCAGCACGCCAGCATCTAACCCTTGTAGACGATAAGCAAAGTTATTGTATTTATAGAAGTTTTTCCAAAACATTGTCGACACAAAAAACGTACCAAAACAAGCGGACACATCACAGCGATTGCCAAGAGCCTGGGCTATATATGAATCGTAGTTACCTTCTCTCAACAGTACCAAGCGATGGTGTGCTACATCATAATGGTACATCCCAACCGGCAAATCCTCCGTCTTCAGATATACGTACAATTCGTTTGGGTACAACGCCCCGCCAGAAGGAACAAAACGCCGATACGACTGCATTAGTTCCGGCTCTTGATCTGTAGTAGAAAAGGCTGACTGGGAAATTTGAGTAAGACCAAATACATACCAGAGAAAATGACTCATTCTCTGAAGGTTAGGCTGTTCTGGCGCTGCCCATTGTTCAAGCGACAGCGGTACTTCCAGAGATAATGGAAAAACGGGCAAGTCACGGTAGAGCTTATACGGGAGCGGGGCATCTTCCCAATCCACTTCCCAGTCCGTTGGGCTTGCCTTATCAATGTCAAAATGTAGATTGTACAGAAATGTCTCGATACCCATCCTCTTACCCTCCTGGTTACCGCTTATGGAAACGGATGCGGATGTGGATTAAGCTGTTCAAATGTCAGCGGTTTCTTCTTATATCCAAGTTCCATTGGTACCCGCAGCACTCTCTCCAGTCCTGTTACTCTCGTAAGGTGATGTCCGAATGTCATTGGCAACATTCCCGGAATCAGCACTTTAACACAATACAGTCCGTTTCGTTTAGTTTCCGGTGTCGACTGATCCACCACAATCACATCGAGATTCAATCGACGAAACTTCTGAAGAATGTCCCGTAGATCATCAGTCAGATCTGCAGAATTCGATTTCCACTTGAATTCCTCAGCAAACGATCGCAAGGGACGATTATCGTCTAGCAAAAACTGTAGGCGCTCTTGCGCTTGCGGCAAACCGTACAGCATGCCATGATCATCCATCTTCTGTACCAAGGAAGAATCTTGCAGCATTCGCACAAACTCCTCCTGGTTCGTCTCTAATTTCTCATCAAGCGTCAGCATCATGGCAGCCAGCTCGTGAATCGTGCTTTTCACCGCCCGTACTGGATCAAGATGAGCTCCAGCTGCACAGATAATATTCAAACCCTTTTTCTTTCTGTTTTTTGCCATCGCCCAAACGCTTGGAATTCCGTGCTCCATCGTCGAATTATAAAAGTGCAGATCATATCCCCCTATTGCCCGCACACGATCGATCATCAGCTCTAATTCTTGATCGTTAGCGGAATAAGGATCAAGACGCGGGAGGGGCAACTCTGCGTACCAAGTCATTAAGAACGAATCACGTTCTACCACTTCCAAAATACCGTAGAAAATGGCTTCTTCCAAACTTCCCCCTAATGCGCATCCATTGGAAGTTTCATAGACAAACCCTTGGCCACATCCCAAACTGTAATAGGCAAGCAACTCAGGAACCAAAATTGGACGTTCTTGCAAAAACGAATAGCCCCATACCCAATTTATCGGACGGTCAGGGTGAAACTGTTCAAATGGAAAACCAGGCTCGGCATACCGTTCCTTCGCGTGTACTCCTACTTCAATAGGATTGATCGCTTGATCTTTCAGATTACGATAACTATCATATACGACGGTTCGTTTTCCACGAGGTGTCATACCGCAAGACCGTTCCAATCCCTCCAAAATAGCAGTTAACTCGCTTACCGCATATGAATGAGTCCGCCCTGCTACTCCTTCGTCTCCTGAGAATAACGGCAAATTTACAACTACATCAGCAAAAGGCGGGACAAGATCATACATTTTTCCATTCAAAATGCCCATCCGTTGATCCAGATAGTCTTTAACCAGGACTTTATTTAGATCGTCCATCGAACGGCAGCGGTAACTATCAGTAATCTTTGGGCTTGATTTTAACGAAATTCTGGCCGCAGCTGGTGAATCGTCAGGTAATTGGCTGCAACCAGGACATAATGGATCGGACAAAAAAGTATGCCATGAACTCTTTAATGTTTTCAGATTAATTAAACATACCTGTCCTTCCGAATGCACCTCATCACCTTGCACGATCCTCTGTACCTCCGTCCTAAGCAGGCAGGCGATCTGCAAAAGCCCCAAGCTCGATGCCCACGCGTCACGCGTTACTCCTCCGTCCGCAGCCAGCTGCTGTTGCATTTCCCACATCTCTTTACGGTCACGTCCTGCCATGAGATATCGTATGTCCGCACATCGGGAGCACCCCGGTGTATCCGAACCAACTAGCGGTCCAATCACGCCTTCTCCAAATGAAACGAAGCCTCGCAGCCATCGGATGCTGGTTGGGCGCAGCACTTCTTCTGCTTTTTGATGAAGAGAAGGATTCCAAGCATCATCCAACACTAAAACTAAATCAGCCGCTTCAGGTAATTCTGCCTCGAAATCAATATGACGAACTACCAGGTATTGGTCTGACAATTGTTCATACACGTGGTCAGCTAGCATTCCTTCCCCAATAATCACTACGACCGCACTCACTTGGATTCCTCCTCTCGCAGCAACATACCATACACTCCTACCAGTTCTTTTTTGCAAAAGGGCTCCAGTGCTAGTTCGAAAAACAAGGGTCGTTTGCCATTCTGTTTCAAAACCTGCATCGCGGACCGCAAGACTTCAGACTGTGGTATTTCTTCACTTTTTTTGATTACAAGGTTTGTTGGGACCTTCTCTACCAGAAACACAGACGAATTCGGCAGCACTTGCGTCGCTTGATTTTCTTTATTCATAAGCGCTTGTTGTAATGCTTTTTGCAACGCCATTGTTGTATTCAAGCCTACACTGCTATACCAGCGATCATTCGTACCGACCCATACCACAGGGAAGCCGGATACTTCCTTTCCCAAACCTATAATCGGTGCACCTTGTATCACGGTCAGTGCTTGTAAATAATACCGGCAATATTCATCTTCTACATCACTTAACTGCACCCGAGAGACAATATTTTTCTGATCGATCAACTGTTTGCTCAGTTCCTCTGTTAAACACTTTTGCAATCCACGGCAAACGCCCTCTGCAATTGTTTCTCCCGCTCCAACCCCAACAAATTCCTCAGATTCTACGATAATTCTCTCTGCTTTCTGTTGCGAAGAAAGAGTCGTAAGGAACGCATCGATCATTCTTGATACATACGCTTCAATTCCAGATAGACCCGCTTCTTTCCGTGCCTTCTCATGTGTCAGCTCTGCACAGACTATGCTTGGCAATAGCTCAGCAGGACCCTTTGACAACGGATCAACCACCTGAACACGGCACTGCGCTAACGGTAACTGCTTCAAATCCTCTTCTTCTAAAATATGAAAAATTCCTGATTTCTTTGATGTCAACTGACTAAAGTACAGAAGCAACCCGCTCGATTCCCCTCTGCTCGAACTCTGCTTGAGCCGTAAATCAAAATCTTGAACCCATTCAGCTGTAACACGTCCGGTCACTAGCGGATGAGGCATAAACGAATGCCAATTTCCTTCTAACGTATCCAGATTAAGCAGGAAGAATTGATTCTTCTGTTCTGATTCAGCAACTCTCGTAACGTTTTTAAACAATTCAAATACGATCACATTAGCCAACATCGCTCCGGCCGTGGAAGTGAAGCTAGGTAATTGCTCGTCATTCCTAAACACAGATTCGTGTATACTGCGCCATGCAGACTCCCAACATCCTTCAGAGCCTGGATGAACCAAAGGACCTGCCAAACCCACTTGGTGCAGAAATATAGCAGGGAGTAACACTTTTTTCTCTTCCCTACAAATCTTATGAAGAGCTCTTAGTTCCTCTACATCGCCTTCCTGCGACACATACAAAATTGAATCAAACGGCTGCACAATCTCCCTCCAAGAATTTCCCCCGTCCTTTTCCAGGATGACTTCCTCTATTGCTACCTCGGGGTCCGTTTTTCGAGCATGCACTACCAATTCTTCTAACCGCAGCTGATTGGTCGGTACAGAGTCCGTTATCATCACATGGAATTTAGACAATCCAGACTCAATCAATGAAGAAACCAACGAAACAAAAAAAGAGCCAGAGCCTATCGCTAACACTCTGGCCTGGCGATAGGCTTGAAAACGGTACGCAGCTGAATCTCCAAAACTTTCTAAAAACTCAATTTGAGAAGCATACTTTTTAAGGACTGGATCCGCCAATTGATGCGGACGGTCTTGACTTGCATCCCGAGCAAACCCATTTTGATACAGCACTTCTGCAATTTCATATACACGTTCTCGATATGGACCCGGCAATCCGTTTGTTAAACTCTCCAACGTATACTCTCCATTGAACATTGGTATCAGCTTTTTCACCCATTGATCTATCATACTGCCTTTCATATGGAACGAACTTATATTATTTCGAAAATACACACCGCTGTTTGGATCAGGGAGAAAAAAAGTATCCCTTTTCACTTTCAAACGCATAGAAGGGTTCAAATTTGTCATTCCGCTCCTCCTTATCCGTGAACTGTTCTCAACTCTAATAGCACCATTTTCCATTTCCACTATAATCCTATGTACTGTAATTTGTCTCTTATGTCTAATCTTTTAGAGAAAAGCCCCTGCACCTTGGGACTGACCCCATAGAGTGAGACAAATAAAAAAAACACCTTTAAGTAAAAAACGGGTATGTAGTACCTAACAATAACTTGGAGGTGTTTTTTCTATGGGAAGAAGAGTTAGCTATCCAGTAGAAGTGAAATTAAAAGCAATTGAAATGAGATTGGCAGGAGTACCAATTAAAGAAGTTATGGAAACTTTACAGATCCGCAACTATACACAGCTCAAAACATGGATGAGGTGGCATAGAAATGGAGAATCCTATCGCCTGGCACAGCCCGTTGGGCAAACATACACCCCTCGAAAAGGGGCTCATTCTCAAGATACTCCATCAAAGTTAGAAGCTGAAAATCGATATTTAAAACAACAGATTGAAGTCTTAAAAAAGTACAAAGAGTTGGAAAGGGAGTGGTACCAGAAGTTGTATTGAACTTAGTAGAAGAATTAAAAGAGAAACTGCCTATCTCTCAAATCTGTCAGTGTCTGGGTATTCCTCGATCAACTTATTATCGTTGGCAGAAAAATGAGCAAGGAGAAGAAACAAAGAGAAAGAAATGGATAGAAGGAAAAGTTGGTGAACAGTGCCGTAAACATAAATTTCGATATGGCTATCGAAAAATTACAGCGTTACTCAATCAAACCATGCATATCAACCATAAAACAGTGCAGCGTGTCATGCAGAAATACGGTTGGCAATGCCGAGTTAAAAGGAAGAAACGGAAACAAACAGGACAACCTTATCAGGTTGCAGAAAACGTGTTAAACCGTAATTTCCGAGCAGAGCGCCCTCTTCAAAAGCTGGTTACCGATATTACCTACTTGCCTTTTGGACCTAAACAGTTGTACCTTTCAAGTATTCAAGATTTATTTAATGGCGAAATCATTGCGTATTCAGTGAGTGATTGTCAAAACGTAGAGTTTGTTTTAGATACATTAAGTCAACTCCCTTCTTTACCTCAGGGATGTACGTTGCATAGCGACCAAGGTTCGGTTTACACATCATATGCGTATCAACGAAAAGTCAAAGAAAGAGGCATCATCATGAGTATGTCCCGCAAAGGGACACCTGCAGATAATGCCTCCATTGAATCGTTTCATTCCAGCCTAAAGTCTGAAACGTTTTACCTCGACGAGTTAACATGTACTACGACTGCCATCGTAGAACAAACTGTCGAAAGCTACATTACTTATTATAACCATATCCGTATTCAAACGAAACTAAACAACCAGTCACCGGTACAATACCGACAACTGGCTGTTTAAAAGGTGTTTTGATCCCTGTCTCGAAATCAGGGGTCAGTCCCCTTATGCAGGGGCTTTTCTCCATAGATAACGATGTTTTTTATTTGAAAACTAGAATTATCAGCCGCCACAACGACCTCCTCCACAACGACCGCCACAACGGCCGCCGCAATTGCCACCACAACGAAAACAGTTGGAGCAACGAAAACAATTAAAGCAATTAAAGCAATTAAAGCAATTAAAGCAGGTAAAACAGCTAAAACAACTAAAACATCGAAAAAAAATCCCAAGTTGTCGATCTTGATCCATATTGTTTGGATCCCAAGGAATGGCTTGATTCGCTTGGAAATCACCAACATCCAACATTTGAAGTTCATTTTGGAAATTATTCATTTTTCATACCTCCGTATTTAGATTAACAAGGTGTGCTAACACCCTAAAAGAGAAGCAGAATGAAAACAACTGTATAACAAAAAGCTCAAACAATACTTCGAATACTCCCCTCCACAAAGTATGAACTCTGCTTGGGTGTTGTTACTGATTCAAATACCTATTTTGATTCATTTTTAAAATTAATACCTGAACTCGATGCATGAAAAGAAGTATAGTTCATTGGACGAGCGAAACGATTTAATGCTGCTCTTTCCAAAATGACCGTAATCCCAGCTTTACTATTTCTACAGGTACTAATCCACGCTTCTATCTTTTTCTACTGACATTATATCGCAGACAGAATGGGCCAACACAAGGGTTAAACCCTCCTGCATTAACAATGGGTTTATTTGTTGAGATGTAATTAAATGATTTTTAGCCTAGAGAGCTTTAAAGGAAGAGAACTATTTTTCAGAAGGCTTTTAAAATAACAAAAACTGATAAAGCAATAGCTAAAAGGTTGCATAATAATTATGTTTCTATTTATCATATGCACAAATAAATGAATAAGGAAAAAGCACTTACCCTTTAGAGAATAAGCGCTTTTTCACTATTTATTAATTTAATATCCTTAGCGTTACATGTTTCGTTCCTACTTTCAGTTTTTCGCCGTCTTCTGTATCTTCAGTGAAACAAAGACTGTTTAGCAGTAAGTTCTCTTGCAACAAGCCTTCAAAGCTAGTGACAGCTTCCTTCACTTCCGCATCGCCGCTAAGTTCCAAATCAATGCGTAAATTCACGGGTAAATCTAGCTTTTTGCGATAGTCTTGAACCGCTCGAATTACTTCACGAGCGACTCCTTCCTGCGCAAGTTCTTCGGTTAACGCAGTATCCAACACGGCGGTATACGTGCCGTTCGATGCAACCGCAAAACCTTCTTTTGGCACTTTTTCAACGAGCACGTCAGTCGTTTCAAGTGTTAGATTTTCTCCTGAAGCAAGTGTAACATTCAGCTTGCCTTGCTGTACAAACTCTTTTCCTTTCTCTTCTGAAAGGTTTTTCAGCGCTTTATTCACTTCATTCACTTGTTTTCCAAACTTCGGTCCAGCTTGTTTAAAATCAAGTTTTAATACATATGAAACAAGTTTGTCGTCTTCTTGCTCCACGTTAAAGTTCTTTACATTAAGCTCATCTTTAATTACATCACGGTATGCTTCCCACTCCACATCCTTTTCCGTTACTACAAGTGAAAGACTTTGCAGAGGCTGCTTTACTTTTAACGAATGCGTATTGCGTATGCTTCGGCCTAGTTCCACTACTTGAAGCACCGCTGCCATTTCTTTTTCCAGCTTTTCGTTCACTTTGGTTTGATCATACACAGGATAGTCTGCCAAATGAACGCTTTTCCCTGTCAGATTTTCATGAACATCCTCTGCAACAAACGGCGTAAACGGTGCTAACAGCCCACTGAGCGTGACTAACACTTCATGAAGCGTATCGTAAGCCGCTGCTTTTTCTCCGTCCATTCCCTCTGACCAAAAACGGTCGCGGGAACGTCGTACATACCAGTTGCTTAGCTCTTCAATGAATACTGCGATTTCACGAGCCGCGCTTGTAAAGCCGTAATCTTCAAGATGTACCGTTACTCGCTTGACCGTGCTGTGCAAACGTGAAAGAATCCATTCATCCAATTTTGTTTTTTTCAATTCATACGTTTGCTCCGGGTCATAGCCGTCAAGCTTGGCGTATAACACGTAAAAGCCGTACACGTTCACGAGTGTATCAATAACCTTCGACTTCGCTTCTTGCACGACACGCTCTGAAAATTTCTTAGGATTCCAAGGCGCACTGTCTGCTAAAAGCGCCCATCTAAGCGCATCGGCACCAAATGTATGAATAAGATCCACAGGGTCCAGCGCATTTCCTTTACTTTTAGACATCTTTTGACCGTTTTCATCTAAAACGTGACCAAGAGACAAAACGCGCTTATAAGGTGCTTTTCCTGTAAATAGCGTTGAAACCGCCATCAAGCTGTAAAACCAGCCCCGCGTTTGGTCAATTCCTTCTGCTATTACGTCTGCTGGAAACTGTTTTTGAAACAGTTCGTTATTTTCAAACGGATAGTGATACTGCGCAAACGGCATCGAACCGCTGTCAAACCAAACGTCAATTACTTCCGGCGTTCGTTTCATCTCTCCGCTGCAGACCGGACACGTCAGCTGCACGTCATCTACATACGGCTTATGCAGTTCAATGCTGTCATCAACGGAATGAGACGCATGTTTTTGCAGCTCTTTGATGCTTTTTGGTGCTACTTGATGCTGACATTCCCCGCATTCCCATACGTTCAGCGGCGTTCCCCAGTAGCGCTTTCTGCTGATGTTCCAGTCGACCATATTTTCTAAAAAGTTGCCAAAGCGGCCGTGCTTGATGTGATCCGGATACCACGTCACGCTTTCATTGTTTTTCATAAACTGTTCCTTTAACGCCGTCGTTTGGATAAACCAGCTTTCATTTGCGTAATAAAGAAGCGGCGAGTCGCACCTCCAGCAAAACGGATAGCTGTGCTCATGCTTTTCTTTATGATACAGCACGTCTTGATTTGCTAAGTAGCGCACGATATCAACATCGCAGTCTTTTACAAAACGTCCTTGAAACGGCGGCACTTCAGCCGTGTACTGTCCTTTTTCATCCACCACGTTCACAAATGAAAAGCCGTTTTCTTTTACTACTCTGTAATCATCTTCTCCGTAAGCAGGTGCTAAATGAACAACACCCGTTCCGTTTTGATCCGTTACATAATCAGCCGTTACCACTTCATGCCCTTTTTCCACTTTCACAAAATCAAACGGCGGCTCATACGATATCCCTTTTAACTCACTTCCTTTATGATGAGATAAAACGGTATACTCTCCTTTTAACACGTTGTCTGCGAGCGCTTCTGCGACAATATACACGCTGTCGCCTTGCTCAGCGCGAACATAGTCCATCTCTTCATGCACCGCAAGCGCCACGTTTGACGGAAGCGTCCAAGGCGTTGTCGTCCAGCCTAAAAAGTACTCATTATCGCGGTTTTTTACTTTAAATTTCACCGTTACCGTTAAATCTTTTACATCTTTATACCCTTGCGCCACTTCATGGGAGCTCAATGACGTTTGACAGCTCGGGCAGTAAGGTGATACGCGGTGGCCTTTATAAAGAAGGCCTTTATCATGAATTGTGCCAAGCACGTTCCATACACTTTCAATGTACGAATTCTCCAAGGTGATGTAAGGGTCTTCCATATCCACCCAATAGCCAAGCTGCTCTGTGAACACGCGCCACTGCTTTTCATACACAAATACACTTTCCTTACACTTGTTGATAAAAGCTTCCACGCCGTATTTTTCAATATCATGCTTACCTGAAATTCCAAGCTGCTTTTCTACACCAAGCTCAACCGGCAGTCCGTGCGTATCCCAGCCTGCTTTTCGGATCACTTGATGCCCCGTCATCGTCTTATAACGAGCGACAACGTCTTTAATGGTCCGGCCCAACGCGTGCCCGACGTGAGGAAGACCGTTTGCTGTCGGAGGCCCTTCATAAAATACAAATGAAGGATGCCCTTCTCGGTTTTGAACCGACTGCTGAAACACATTTCCCTTTTGCCACTGCTGTTGGATACGCTGTTCGCGCTCTTGCGAAGACTCCCTTACATTCACTTCTTTCATGTGATACCACTCCTTTTAAAGTTAAAAGCACACAAAGAAACCCGTCCCTATGACTAGGGACGGGTTTTAACCGCGGTACCACCCTGGCTTCTATTGATCCGTTCATCAATAGCACTCAGCAACGTACAATCATACGCGTTCTTTTTAACGGTAGACTACCGTTCAAACTTACTCATAAGTTCAGTTTGACTTCTCAGAGAGGATATTCCCCTGCAGCTTGAACACCGGCTTTCAGCTATCACCGGCTCTCTGTGGAACAAACTTGCAGCGTACTGATTCTCTTCAACGAATTTGTGTGCCTTTATTAGTAGCTATTGTATGCGTTTTGGAAGGGAATGTCAATGTTTTGAAATACTTATTGAGATCAAAAGGTTTAGATCTAGGTTATTTTGTTTCTGCACTTAACATTTGGTCGATTTTATTACGCGCTGTTATCCCGTTCTTATCTTTCCATTCAGAAGTTCCACTGCTTCTTCGCTGTGTCACAAACACTGCCGCAGCTGAGATAGAAGAAAAAATTTGATCTTGTACCAGCACGTATCTACCATCTTTTATTTCTAGTACATCGTTTTCTAGAAAAGTATTAATATGGTCTTGCTGCCTTTTAAGTTTAACTCCTTCTAGCTGCTGTTCGCTTGCAAGCAAAGCTCCTTTATAGACAAGAAATCCATCGCTAACATATTTCCCGGTCGCATACGCATCTCGGCGTTTACAATATAGAACATCCTCTACTATTACTGATTTTATATCTTTTGACAAGTGTGTCTCAACTTGAACAACCTTTTCTATCGGTTGCTCTGCTTCAATCTTTGGTATATAACCAGACTGTACAACTTCACTTTCATATTCTCCTCCACTTGAAGCCTCACCAAAAATTGAAAATCCTAATCCACCAAGTAAAACTTTAATAACATTAAAGATATCTATAAGGTCGTCTCGTCTAAATTCACGCACAAACGGTTTTGTCGGAACGGTTTGATTAATATCATATGTACCAGAGCTCATGGCTGCTAGATAAGAAATGTGTTCTAAGTATTTTACATCAACTTTATCTAATTGATCTTGAGAAGCATTAGAGACAATTAACACGGCCACATCCCAAAAGCTTTTGCCTGTTGATGGACTAGCATGCTGTCTTAAACGTTCATATCCCACTTCTGCCTCTCCAATATATGCCTTTTTATCTTCTCCAAATAAAAAATAAATGCCGGGCTTTTCTACTTCGCTTTCACCCTTTAAATCTTTCAAACTATTTCTAGGAATGAATACAGCCTGTATCGTTGTATTCGGCACCTCAGATACTTTAATCCCATTTGGATCTTTATCGTAAAACCAAGTCTGTATTCGTTTCGCACCGCTTTTTCGTAGCATCTTTCTTCCTCCGTTTATATCTTCTTTAGCGTATTTTAACTGACATCACGATATGTGAATCAATTCCTAATTATAGACACAGCAATCTATCATTCACAAAAATTAATTTATATCACCTGCTTGATATCTAGCAGGTCCCCTGAACACTTCTCTAACATGCCACCCAAGAAAATCTTCACTCGGCTGATACGCCGGATGAATAGGCTCTCTAAGCTTTTGTCCGTGAAACTTCATAAGCCATTCTTCAAATCCATTTGTTCCATGTGCTTGGGTTGCCACTAACAGCTCATTATGATCTGAAAAAGTAAAAACTCCTCTATCAAACAATTTATGATGCATTGAACATAACGCGATTCCGTTACTTTCAATATCTGGCCCTCCCGCTTGATGCCACTTAATATGAGCAGCCTCCACGCCAACTAAATTATGTCCAAGACGAACGTTAAACCCACAAACAGCGCAGCTATATCCGTAAGCTTGAAGAATTTTCTCTCGAAACTTTGGATCTCTTTTTCTCTTTAACTGTGTTTCAAAATCCAACCCTACGGCTCTTAATATATCTTCATGAATCGTATCCGGAAAATGTTCATTTAATAAAAATTGCGCTGCGTCTTGAAGCAGCGCAGGATCATTTGCAAAAAGATTATAAACATCCGATTTAAAACCGCCTACTATATTCGTATTCAGCAAATATTTATCTGTAAAACTACGCTTATCAACATCTTCACTTAGCTCCCATATTCCATCTCCTGTCAAACGAACAAAAGGATGCTCTGGATGATAGGAACTCCGAGAAGGTCCAAACTCCATAAGCAGCTCTTTTAAAGGGATTTTCACCTCACTATACGGCAGGTGCATTCGCTGCTTGGCCTGTAGCTGACCTAGGGCATACAGTATTAACAATGGTTTGTGCGGAGCTCTTTGATCTCTTTTTTTCCAGATGTTTAAGTTCTTTATTTTTTGAAGTAACTCTTCTCTGTTCATAAGCTTACTTTAACTCCCATCTATAAAACTATTAAAAACCTTAGAGCTAAGTCCGTCTTTGAAAAAGTATTAATAAATGTAAGTATAATAGTTAATTCTATTATATGACAGCATCAGATGAGCAAGGGAACTTTATTTACAGACGCGTTTACAAAACTCTCCTTTAAGCTTTCTTATCCAAATTGTTTTGTTCAAAGTATTCTTTTTTCATATCTTTTCTGCTTTTAAAACTTACTCGTTCTGTATCTTTAATACATACATTAAATAATCTCTCGCAAAGAAAAAAGCTCTCCAAGAAACATATAGGAGAGCTTTTAAAGGTTGCATACATTTTTTATCGTTGAGATTTTCTATACCCAGCTGCCTGTGCATCCGCTTCTGAACAGAACCAAACAATGTTATCTTGAGTTCTATCATAATAAGCTCCGCCAGGTACGTGGTAAATTTTCGAGTTTTTGTTACCTTTGATTTGACCCGAACAAGACATATTAGACTGTCGATCATCACTCGGATCATTTTCAAATGGCTTATAATTTCCACTGCTGCTAGTAGAACTGCTAGTTGTAGCCTGTTGACTAGCTGCTTGTTGTTGGGCTTTACGCTCTGCTTCTTGTTTTGCCGCCGCTTGCTCCTGAGCTTTTCGTTCTGCCTCTTCTTTTGCCGCTTGCTCCTGAGCTTTTCGTTCTGCCTCTTCTTTTGCCGCTTGCTCCTGAGCTTTTCGTTCTGCCTCTTCTTTTGCCGCTTGCTCCTGAGCTTTTCGTTCTGCTTCTTCTTTTGCTGCTTGCTCTTCAGCTTTTTGTTTTGCTTCTTCTTTTGCTGCTTGCTCCTCGGCTTTTTGTTTTGCTTCTTCTTTTGCTGCTTGCTCCTCAGCTTTTTGTTTCGCTTCTTCTTTCGCCGCTTGCTCCTCAGCTTTTTGTTTTGCTTCTTCTTTTGCTGCTTGCTCCTCAGCTTTTTGTTTCGCTTCTTCTTTCGCCGCTTGCTCCTCAGCTTTTTGTTTTGCTTCTTCTTTTGCTGCTTGTTCCTCAGTTTTTTGTTTTTTCTCTTCTTTTACTGCTTTATCACTATCATTCTTTTCAACTTTTTGCTTGCTGCTATCAGCACCATCTTTTTTAGATGCAACAGTGACGCTGTTTTGCGAAGAACTTACTTGAGTTGAAGCAGGAGTAGAAGTTGATTCTCCATCTGTAAAAGCTACAGCAATAAAAAAACAACTAAGAATTAAATATAGATAAGAAAATAATACACGTTTTCTTGTTTTAACTTTAAATTTAGGCAATACCCACTTTGGCTCTATTAATCCAATAAATAAGCCTATTATGCTTAGAAACAGAATCAGTAAAGCTAACCCCATAATAAAATTATGAGTAGCTGCTGGTAATAAGGCATGTAATATGAATAAAAGAATTAAGGTGTAAACAGTAGAAGCCATAAACATTTTCCAACTTGTCTGTGAACGATATCCTAATACCTTAGTCCAGACAGGTTTTTTTACTACACTAACTTCCATAGAAGAATGGTTACGAATAACTTGCTCTACTTCCTTTCCTTTTACTTCTATTGTAATATCCCTATTTTTATCATGACCTACAAATGTAAATACTGATTTTGTAATGCTATGGTCAATTGTAACGCCAGAGAAATCAGACCATTCATACCGCTCAATTAACGTCAAATTTCGTTCAGCATTTTTTTTAAATTCATAAAGATTCATACCTTTATCGTCTATTGACAAGTAGTATACCTTTGAATTTATTTTCCCGTAATTAACTTTTGATACTAGCAACAGCTTATTCTGACTATTTGTATAATCGTTCTCTATATAAGCTTTCGCAATTGCTTCATTTGATTCTTTTTGGTTCTTATACCTTGTCTTAGACATTTTAACCTTTCCCTCACTCTTTCTTGATTCCTTACACTAATTAATAGGTAAGTTAGTATGAACTTTAATATCTGATTCATATGCAACTAATCTATCTTACAATAAAATGTTGTAGAAACGGGTACTATATTTCCTTTAATTTCTTTAAAAGGGCTATTTTAGATTTGACCTGCGCTTATAAAGGGAATGAAAAGATTAAAAGAAGGAATGAAATGTTATGAGTATAATATTTTCACCGCCATTTTCATACTCTTTCTTGTTCTTATTTTTGTAATTAAGCAAGGAAATGTTCCTTATTAACAACATCTACACAAATAAAATAAATATATACAGAATACTCTCATGGGATTCGAAAGGAGAAATCACCTTTGACAAAATATCGAATTATGACCTTTGATGGAGGCGGTACTTTAGGTGCTTTAAGTTTACAGCTTTTGAATAGATTAGCTTATCAAAATCCCAAGTTAATTAGTGAAACCGATGTTTTTTCAGGAAACTCCATTGGTTCATTTACTGCTCTTGCATTAGCAAGCGGAAGATCACCAGAAGAGACGTTTCAGTTTTTCAAAGATCACATCTTACCAACGTTCAGCGTTTCTCGACCGGGTGGACCTGTTTTTAACCAACAATTACCTTATTCTGGTTTTATTAAAGCCATACGAACATTTTTCCCCCGAGACCTTCGCCTTAGAGACTTAAAGAAACGAATGGTTGTGCCTGCCTTTCACTTATTTTCACCGGAGCTGAACCGTTGGAATCCTGTGCTATTTCATAACTTTCCTGGTTCTCCTTATCTTAATGAAAAAGCGAGTGACGTAATACTTAGGAGCAGCGCTGCCCCCGCAACGCAAAGAGCTTATCAAAACTATGTAGATGGGTATACAGTAGCAACGAACACCAGTACAGCTAGTATCGCATTTGCAGTGGGAAAAGCAAAACGGCCGTTGGATCAAATTGCCGTATTATCCATCGGCACAGGAGAACAACCCACTCAACTAAGAAGAGATACGAAGGGATGGGGAATGGTGAGTGCCGATAACATACGCCCTGAAGACATGGAGGACCTGCCGCCAAATTGGGGAGTTCTTTTAGACCGATCGCCTAATGAACCTTTGCTGCCGTTTCTTCAGATTATCTCTGGTGGATTGAGCTACTATGAATCAATGGTTAGCTCTGAGCTTTTAGGCGATCAGTTTTTTCGGTTAAATCCGCGAATCCCTAATTTCTCTAAAACCGATCCTTCGGTTGTTCCCGCTCTTATTTCAATTGCTAATAAAACGAATTTACGGGCTGCGTTTCAATTTATAGAGAGAAACTGGAATAAATATGACCGTACTTTAGATTAATTTCTTGTTTCTATTGGCAGTATTTAATGGAAGTATTTAAATTTTATATAACAAGATATCCACGCTGGCAGCGTAGAGGTCACCCTAACCACTTTCAACGCCTCCAACAACAACAACCGCTAGCCCCCAAAAGGAACTAGCGGTTATTTATAATTTCTCAGAAACCATTCACTCTTCCACCGGCGTCTGCTCATCTGTTAATGTATCAATTTTAGTAATTTGAAGTTTGTCTTTACCAGCAGCTTTCACATGATAAATTCGTTCTTTTTTAAACTGCGTGCTCGCGTCATACGAGTCGGTGAACGTATATACTTCGTTTGTATAAATGTCATAGGTTCCATCGTCGTGTGATTCTGTTTTTGTCACAAGAAACTGATCGTTAGCAAACGATACATTTTTTCCAGCAAGTGATGTGATGTAGCTTTTCAGCTGGTTATAAACCGGCTGATTCGAGTCAATGTAGGGCGCCATCCCCCTAAAGTCTCCGCTGTTTAAGCTTGAAAAATAAGCAGCTTTATAGGAGATAAAAAAGTTTTCAAGATCCGTTTTGCTTACAGCAGCTGGTTTGACCTCTTCATTTTTTAACGGCTTCGTGTTGGTCGTGGCTTTTACGTCTGAGCTTGTTTCTAGCGTTTGATTATCACGGTTTATATATACAATCGTCAGTAATAAAACAAGCCCAATAACAGTTCCGATTAAAATAGGAAAAGTGCGTCGTGATGATTGCTGCTTTTTGAGCACGGGAAAGTCTGCGTAGACTGGCAGTTTAACAGGGTTTATATCTAGCTTTAACCGAGCTAATGGCCTTGGTATTTCCGTGCTTTTTACACTGCCAAGCGGCTGAAGTGCTAAAAATTCTTCGTAGGTAACAATAAATTCATTTACTGCTATTCCTTTATACATGCCGTAAATTCGATTCCACAGTTCTCGACACCGAGTATCCTTTATATCTTCACTCAGTTCGTTAAAAAATGGTCGTGACTCTTTAATAAAAGCTGCTAACCACGTTTGATGAACTTCAACTTCATGGACTCCATTTAGGTCGGTAAATGATTGCTTTAACTTGGCGTGTTCATTTGCATCGTTTTGGCTAATGACTTCCATACTGCGTTCCGTTTCTTTCAGCACTGTAGAAAGACTTCCGCTCATTTTTTCTTGCAGCGCATTAAACTGGCTGTGGATATCAGGCCAGTGAAGTTCGAGTAATTGTTTTTGTGCATTTGTTGCTTTTCGAATACTTTCATTTAGCTCATGCTGCTTTGTGCGAAAGGCGGTCACTTTTTGTTTGGTCACTACTTTATTTTTGCTTAATTGCTTCCACTCCTGCTTTAAGCTCTTGTCTTCTTCAAGTACTTTGGCTGTCGCTTGTTTTACATGTTCATGCTTTTTTTGAAAGTCAACGAACGCCGACAAATACGTATTCCAGCTTTCCTTGATTTCTTTTAGTGATGACGTGTTAGCGTGTTTTTCTGTTAGTTGAAAAAAGTCGTTTCTAAACGCTACCATATCCGCTTCAGAAATGAGTTCTTTTCTGAAAAGCTCTGTCACATTCCTATGTATGCTTGTTAACTGTTCAAGCTTTCTCATATTGCTTTGACGCTTTTTTATGTATTCCGGATAATCGCTTGATAGAAACGTTAACATCGTATATTCCATGTGATTTATGTTAGACTCTGTACGTTCTTTTTCCAGCTCGTCATACACTTTCTGCAGATGACGTTCTACTATGGAGAGAAATTTTTCTTTGTCCACCCCGTCTACTTCTTCTTTTAGCATGTTTAAAGAATCCATTTCTCGGATAAGAGATGTTTTTTCTTTATAGAGCTGTATCCATGCTTCTAGCAGCTGTGCTGCTGATTCATTCCAGTGGCTTGTATTCATCGTTTGCTTCACCTGTTGTTTTTATTTTTATCCTTTTTTAACTATACAGGAATTTAACAGAAATTCTATTGCAGTTTTATTACTCTTGAAAGATAAGGTTCAAGCTTTCTAGAGCCGCTTCTAACGTTTGTTTGTCTCCTTGATCGTAGCTGTGTGCTACAAGCACTACGGTTGTAAATACGGCTTTCCATTTTGCCAGCCTGTGCGTTTCTTCGTCTACTTCTCCGTATTCTTTGAAAAAACGTGCTCTTCCTTTAGGAGGTAAAAAGCCGTAGGCAATCGCTAGGTCAACTGCCGGATGGCCAATATGAACATCTCCCCAGTCAATGATGCCTGAAACAATATTATTTTGGTCAACAATCATATTTTTAATATGAAGATCTCCGTGAACTAGTACATGTTTTTCTTGATACTTAATTTCTTGTATGTTATCTACATAGCTTTCAAGAATAGCCTGTTTTGAATAGAGGTTACACTTCTTCATTTGCTTAACATACTTTTCTAACGCCGGCTTTCGCTTCATCATATCAAGCCGATTTAACTCATCAAACGGGACACCGAGCTCTTGCGCTTTTGAGTAAGGATAGTGATGTAACGTGCGAAGAAACCTTGCTAGTACAGAAGCAGATTGTATGCGCTCTTCTTCAGTTAATCTCGCAGGCGGAGTTCCTTGAACGTAGTGATAGCCCGTAAAAGGCCAAGGATAGCCTGCATTCGGCTTACCGAAAAAAAGGGGCTCTGCAATGGATAGCGGTAATTGAGAAGCAAGGCTTGGTAAAAGCTGATTTTCTGTTTTTAATAGTCCTACTGCGAGTTCTCTTCTTGGAAACCGGAACACAAAGCGGCCGTTCACTTGATAGACCGTATTGTCAAAGCCGTAGCCAAGCAGCGAAATCGCAGCGGGCGCAAGTTCTGGGAACTGCGTCTCGATTAGCGTGTTGGCAAGCGGTACGGATACGATTTGTTCTGCATCCCATGCATTTGGCATTGTACTCACCTTTCTTTAACGTGTAGTTTGTATGTTATGTAAAAGTATACTATAAATGATTTTGACCATAAAAACCCTCTGACGCAAAGCCAGAGGGTTTCAGTGAATATATAAATAAGATAGGATGCCTTAGAATGGCACACCCCACCTCTAAGTTAGTAGCCTACGGTACGTTTACTACTTAATACGTACACCAAAATACCTCATCGACTGTTTCTTCAACATGCTCCACCTTAATAAAGTTCAATAAAAGGTCAGTTCGGTCATTTCCTGTATACTCATTTTTGTCAACATTATAAAATTGAATAAGCTCGAGCTTGTACATACCATTTTTAATATCAATTCTATACTTAGAACAGTTTTCATCAGGCACTAACTGATCTTCAAACTGGGCGGCCATCGTAAGGCAGTCATAATCTACGAGATAAAGCTGATGATTGGTTACATTTATATAACCTGTTGCTTTCCTAAAGTATGTATCTACATCCGACTCTGTTCCAATCTTCACTTCTACGTTCCAAGAGTGTTCAATTCCTTCTTCTGTCATTTGACATACTAGGATATTTCTCTTTTTCATTTCACTACCGAAGTGATTCAGAAGCTGGTCTAGCTCCCAATCCTCATCGATAAATGATTGGTACTCTTTTGCGTTTGCCACTCCGATAAAATTGGTATCGCCAAAATCCATAGAAAATTTCATTTTATCTCCTCCGCTCTTTAAAGTAATTTTTATTATCCACTAACATATATCCGCAAACTTCTTACACGATTTCTCTAACTCTTCTTTTTTAGCAAGCTGACAAACCCACTCTTCAGGAATACCATCCAGTTGATAATACATTCCTGCTAGAGTACCTGTAATAAAGCCTATTGTATCTGTGTCTTCTCCAAGATTCACAGCAGTAAGTACAGCTTCTTCGTAGTCATCACTTTGCAGAAAAGACCAAAGCGATGCTTCTAGCGAGCTGACAACGTATCCGGTTGACTGGATTTCATTTCTCCCTGCGTGCGGCAAGCTTAGGTTTAACACTCGTTCGTACGAAGAAAACTCTGCTTCATACTCCGTACCTGTTAAATGCTTTTGACAGAGATTTACCGCGTTTTCATATGCTTCAAAAGGCTCGTCCCCGTCAAGAAGACGAATAAGCAGCTCTACATATATAATGCAGCCAAGCGTAGAGCGCACATGGCGGTGCGTGACGTGCGCAATTCTTTCTATTTCTTCTTTTCTTTTTGTAAAGCTCGGTTCGTCACATAGTGTAAACGCAAGCGGTGCAATACGCATAAGCGCTCCGTTTCCGTTGTCGTATTCAGCGCTTCCTCCCCACTCTTCTTTAGGAAGTCCGCTTTTATAGCGGCGAATCGCTTCGCTTGTTGCGATGCCAATATCAAACATCTCTCCGTACGGCGTCCAGTAGCCGTCCGACCAATAGTTCGCAAATTTTTGCATTAAATCATATTCATCTTGTTTGTCTATTAAATTATCAATTAAGCACATCGTCAGAGATGTATCATCTGACCACGTTCCTTTAGGCTGGTTATATGTACCGTAGCCGGTCATAGTCGTAATCCGAAATGAATTTCGCTTTTTAAACTCAACTGGAACGCCTAAAGCGTCTCCAACAGCTCCTCCTAGAATCGTAGAAAGGACTTTGTTATGTAGCGTCATGTGATCAACTCCTTTTTTCTTATTGTAATTGTTTGATTTTGGAATTTGCAAGAGACACCCTGCCTAGACGCTTTTTCTTCTTTATAAAAAGGAATTTACCAGCGTTCATCTAATTTAAATAAGAGGTAAAAAACATGTGAGGTGCGGTAGATGATTCATTTTTTTGAATATAATTGGCAAGTGAGAGATGAATGGTTTAGCTGGTGTTATAAACTTTTAAGAGAAGAACTGTTGAAGGAGCGTGTTGGAGGAGTGGGCAGCATTTTACAAACTCTTTTTCATATTATTGATGTGGAAGACAGCTGGATACGCGCCATCCAAGGTAAACAAGATAACGTGCTTTCTTTTGAAGAACACGATACGCTTGAAAAGCTTCAAGCGCTCTCTTCTGCACATAGACCTGACATTGCCGATTTTCTAAGCCATTTGAATTTTTCTAACAAAAGGTACGTAACAGTCCCTATCTAAAATGGAACTTTCAAAAAGAATTGAAGTCTCTTTAACGACCGGTGACACTCAACACTCAGGAGCACCGTCTAAAAGACGCTCGTCCTCTAAAACACAAGCGCCGCTAACATTAGATACCGTCATTGGGAAAAATCACCGCTGCAGTCAAGAAGTACGGGTTTTTTTAAAGAAGCCATTCATCCTACGTTTCATTTTTCCACGTATATTCAAAACTATTTTAAAGAAAATACAGGAAAGACCTATCGAGATGTGGTAAAAGCGTGGTATGAAGAAGAAGAACGAAAAAAGCAGCCTTCTTATCAAAAAGAAATTGCGCCTCAGTTTGAGTACAACCGTTTTATCTGCGACTTTTTTAACGATCTGACAAACAATGGAAAAGGACGCGATGATGCGATTGCAGCGTGGAAGAATTTAAAGCTTCAGCCTGGAAGCAATCAATACCGCCCTTAAATCAAACTCTACATATAAAGACCATTAAAACACCACCTCAAGAAAAGGTGGTGTTTGTGCACGCCTGTAGATTTCTTCACATACACATGTGCTGTTTGTTACGGCGTAAAATCTTTAGCTATAAACAGACTCTTTTTTAATTAAACCAAGCGTCTGTGAAGTGGACGCATGAATTTCGTTAAAGAAGTCTGGATGATCAACTAGCGACATGCCATAGGAAGGAATCATTTCTTTTATTTTTGGCTCCCACTTGTTCATGTTTTCTGGGAAGCATTTTTCCAATACTTCAAGCATAACGTGAACCGCTGTTGATGCACCAGGAGAAGCGCCAAGAAGTGCAGCAACAGAACCATCAGCGGCACTTACAACTTCTGTACCAAACTGAAGCGTTCCTTTCCCTCCAGCTTCCGTATCTTTGATTACTTGCACACGCTGGCCTGCTACAACAATATCCCAGTCTTCGCTTTTAGCGTTCGGGATAAACTCACGCAGTTCTTCTACACGTTTTTCATTTGATAACAGCACCTGCTGAATTAAATATTTTGTTAACGCCATTTCTTTGACGCCTGCTGCTAGCATGGTTAAAATATTATTCGGCTTCACAGAACTGATTAAATCCAGGTTCGAACCTGTTTTTAAGAATTTCGGTGAAAAGCCGGCAAATGGACCAAACAACAGCGTTTTTTTATTATCGATATAGCGTGTATCAAGGTGCGGAACTGACATTGGCGGAGCTCCGACTTTGGCTTTTCCATATACTTTCCCGTGATGCTGTGCAATTACTTCAGGGTTATTGCATACCATAAATAATCCGCTTACCGGGAATCCTCCAATATGCTTGGATTCAGGAATACCTGTTTTTTGAAGTAAAGGCAAGCTTCCGCCTCCACCGCCGATAAAGATGAACTTTGCCGTGTGGTACTCAACTTTGCCGCTGTCTGCATCTGCGACTTTTACTTCCCACATACCGTCACTTTTACGTTTAATATCTTTTACACTTCGTTTGTAATGAACGTGAACCCCTTTATTTTTCAGATGATCAAACAACATGCGTGTTAAAGCACCGAAGTTTACGTCTGTTCCCGAATCAATTTTAGTTGCGGCAATCGGTTCATTTGACGTGCGCCCCTTCATGATTAGCGGAATCCATTCTTTTAGTTTGTCAGGACTGTCGGAATACTCCATTCCTTGAAACAACGCATTGTTTGACAGCGCTTCAAAACGCTTTTTCAGAAACGATACATTTTTTTCCCCTTGTACCAAACTCATATGTGGAATTGGCATGATAAAATCTTGCGGATTGCGAATCAACTTGCTGCTTACCAGATAAGACCAAAACTGTCTTGACAGCTGAAACTGCTCATTAATTCGGATCGCTTTTGTTATATCTATAGATCCATCAGCTTTTTCTGATGTATAGTTTAGTTCGCACAGCGCAGAATGGCCCGTCCCTGCATTATTCCATTCGTTCGAGCTTTCTTCCCCTGCGTCTGCGAGTTTTTCAAATACTTTAATGTCCCATTCAGGTGCTAACTCTTTGAGTAATGATCCCAAAGTTGCGCTCATGACTCCGGCACCAATTAAGATAACGTCTGTTTTTTTCTGTACGTTGCTCATTATAACCTTCCTCATCCCCTATATTTGTAAAAAGATGTAGGCGCTCCTGCTTACGTAGTAAAAAAATTCAGGTGCGACCTAAGAACACACCTTTTTCTGTCTCACTTATAACTATATCACAGTATAATTGTCTGATGATTATAAACTATTCAAAAATGATAAAAAAGTGAGAAAATCGCCCACAAATTCTAAAAAACTTATTAAATTCCGTCTGCATTTTCTTTTATTAGTAAACTTTTATACCTACTTCTAAGTGTCAAAACAAGAATTAGTAAAATAACAAACTATTCCAAAAATTCAACTTAAAAACCATAATAACTTTCTTAAAAATTTCACCTACTATAACTATACTCATTCGAAAGAACAAACATCACTATAAATAGAAATGCCTGTATTGTTTTTGACTAGTTATACTTTAGATGTATTCATATATGTATAGAGCACCAGCCCATCCAGGTGCATTTTTAGAAAAATAAGTATATATTGCAACAGCTAATTTTCAGCTCATATTGCAAGTTACAATATCTATGTCATATAACATACCATGAAATAAGTGAATAAGTAAATGATTATTCAGAAATTTATGTTATAAAACCTAACATGTATGTTGACTTTTACATAGACTATAAATTAATAATTTTGGGCTATTTTTTAATGTTTAACAGGAAATCTTCAAAAATTTTCTTAACTGCCGCTCCTGATTTTGGGATGAACTCATTTATTCTCTCTATAATATATGGATTGTCTCTTATCATTCTTTTATTTTCTAAGTTTGTAAAGCTCCTTAAAGTATCAATACATATTTCAAATAGCTCTTCATCTTCAACACGGAGCAATGAAAATAGAATCTCAAGTTCATGCTTATTGCAGTAGCTATCATAATCTCTCTCCCACCTTTTATTCTTCAAGAATTTTCTTCACTACTTTTCCATTAGGCATAACCTGTATAACAATCCTTTGAACATTTTCTGGATTGAGCAACATTTCCGTCACAATTTCGTCTGCTTTTTCCTTTGACAAAGTGCTATCTAACCTTTCACTTCCAAGAATCCAATTTTCACTCATTTGCTTTCCATCGTTTGTTTTTCCCAACCTGGATGTATTATACTTAGCCTCCGCTATTACATACTTAGGTGGTGGAGATGTATTTTCATATACACCATCTATTCCTTTAACCATTTTTTGATCCAACGTTAATACACGATCATCACTAATTCTTGTATAGGTTTGACTTTCAAAGAAGTCATCCATTTTGATTTTACCGTAGTTCTCTCTATACTTTGTTGTTTTTAAGACTACTTCGCCACTTCCACTGTCTGAACTACTTTTCCAACTTAATCGGTTAAATTAACATTTTAGTCCAATATACATTTTTATTTTACAATAAAAAGCACTTGTTGCCTTTAATCGACAATCAAGTGCTTGAAGTTCATCTATTTTTAAGTAGCATAAACTTGTAAGTTTTGTAGTAACAATATGACACTTTTTATGTGTCGTGACAATCACTACCTTAAAGCTTACGGGTTTGTACGAGTTCGTTAATTTAGTATCCATTCCGTGTGTTTATATTCATCACCCAGTAAAATGTCATCTCACCTAAGCTCGTACTTCTTTTCTATTCTATCATTGCACATAATTTCTATGATGGTACAACCAGTATGAGTATTTACTTTTTTAACAGCCAATTTTATATTGCAACATCTTGATTACCTTTAATTCATTGTTAAACTATTTACTAGAAAGTGCTTTTTCTATAATCTGTTCAGCTGTTAAATCTTCATCTGAATAGTAAATGTAATCTGAGATGTCTTTATTCTTCACTGCATTTTCTACTATTAGTAAAAGATTATCAATTTCATACTCCTTCTCAGAAACATCTATTATCTTTGTAACCATATCAATCAACTCTTTTTTAGATAGGTTATCTTTTTTTCTGTTCTCGTAATCGATTATTCTATTACTAATGTATTCATAATCCCGATCAATATAGAATAAATCACCCACATCAGGAAAAGTTACAAGCGATTGAAGTTCCGTAATTAGTTTATCATCAGGCTTCAAAAGGTATCTTTGTTCCATTATTTCCTCGACTAGTTTTCTAATTCTTGTTTCTTTCATCTTAACTCTTACCTCCTATAATAATGATTTCGTAAACTTACATCTTTTCTTCCAAAATGATATGGTCTATCAAGAATTTCCTGATGCATTCTTGGAGAAACAATGATTAAATTATCAAGATTATACACCCCTCCACCTTTTTCAATTGGCTGTTTATGATGTAGAATATAAGTATTCAAGCTTTTGTAATGTCCATTTTTCGGTGCCCTTGGAGCAAACCCCTTATTCATTAGCGATTGGTTCGCCTTATTAAAGCTCTTTGCAAAACTTGAATTCCCTATCTCTTTCCATAGCTCACCTCTAAAATCATCAAAACTTCTAAATTCTCTACCTGCTAACTTATCTCTGACCTCTTGAGGTATAATACCTATATCTCCATTTTGATACATTAGTTTTTTCTGTGTACCTAGACTATTTCTAAAATTAAAGCTTTCCGTTGCAACTCCCGGCTCGTGTCTAGGATTACCCGTACCCCTAGCAACAGCCCCCTGACCATAACCCCCTTCAACATTTGCCTTACCACCAGGCTTTTCGACTTTCTCCAACGTTTTCGACTGGCCTTTTGAAACACGTCCAATCTTATACGTCGTTAACCCATGTAACACTTCACCAAAGGTCTTTCCAGGTAACGCCTCTCCTACTCCTGACAGTTGAGGTCGAGGACGTAAAGTCGGCATCTCAGCATCTAGTAAAGGTTTGATCTGCTTTTGAAACGGTTCATACACCTTTTTCGACCAATTGCTTGCTGCTTTTGGGCTGACGGCATTCCGCATGTCACTTAATGTTTTGCTTGCTTTATGGGCAGGTACACGCGGAACATTTCCACGCCACTAAAAGGCCTTTTTACACAATTTTTTCGTTAAAACGCATTCATTCTTTCTATTTCCAAATATTCAAACATGCGCTAGTATATACATAATATAAAGAGGAGGTTGAGTATGAGAGAAAAGCTCGTAAGACTCGGTTATTTACTGGGGTTGGCTCTTGTTTTGTCCGGCATTTTATATTTCTTTGCATCGAACTGGCAAGGCTTTGACCGCTACACTAAAATTGCGCTGAGCGTGGGGCTGATGCTGCTGTTTTACGGAAGTGCATTTGCGGTGCGAAAGCTGCTTCCTCAGCAGGCATTTTTAAGTCACTGGACGCTTTTGGCCGGCGCTCTTTCATTTGGATTAAGCATCGCGCTTCTTTCTCAAATTTACAACACGCACGCTGAATCATACTGGCTGTTTTTAATTTGGCTTGTGCCGGTTATTCTGTTTAGCCTTTTTACAAAGTATCAGCCGTTTTATGTGTTATCGTTTGTTTTATTTCAATTCACCATGGCTTTTTTCATTTCACCAACAGGCGCAGTTTCACAGCGAGGCGAACACGGGACGCTTTTACTTTACGCAGGAATGGCGTTTGTGAACTTGATTATTTTTTGGATTATAAAAAAGAAACACCTCTCGTCTCCTGTGGTCATGTACGCAGCGTTTGGTTTGTTTCACTACATTTTTTTAACTCTTTCCCTGCCGTATTTTACAGGGAGCTCTAGTTTACGGATTGGTCTTATTATTTTTTATTTGCTGTTTTTACTAAGCTCCTTTTTTTATTTTTCAAAAGTGGAGCCGCAAAGGTCGTTTTTAGGGATTTCCATTGTGGCATTTGCTTTATTTGTTATTGAACAGTTTTTCTCTTTTATTTTTAAACACTACGCTGAATGGTCACTGTTCTTAGCTTTAGGATTCGTGATTTTATTTATTGGTGCAAGCGTGTGGTTTGTTAAATGGCTCACTGCCAACACTTCAGCACAAAAAACTTCGCTGCGCGTGATTAAACGTATAGCGGTAATTGGGATTACGGCCATTGCATCGGTGATAGGCAGCAGCTCTTTAGGAGGACTCATCACACTTATTACAGGAACGTACCCAACAAACGGAATGCTTGTGATTGGCGTTTTGCTGATTGTGGCATGTTATTTGATTAAAGCAGATATTCCAACGGTAAAATATACGCTTTTAATGATGGGCGTATTAATCAGCGGCGGCGCTTCTTTTGTTGTGCACGACTTTTTGTTTTTTATCTACGTCATCGCACTTGTGGCGCTTTTCGTGTTCACTAAGCATACGCCCGTTCGCCTGTTGTTTTTTGTACTAGTGCAAGGGCTTCTATTAATAAAGGTTCCGGTTACTTACTATGACGCTATTAAAATAGATTATGTGCTGCCCGCTTTGTTTCTATTAAATGCCGCTGTGTACGCGATCAACGTACACCACGCGTTTAAAAAAACAGCGTTGCTTCTTGCTTTTATCTTTTTACTTTCGCTGACTGAATTAAGCGAACCGTCTTTTTTAAATATCATTTACTGCACGGTGTTTTTTGTGATTTCAACTCTCTTTTTGTTTTTGACGGTACGAAAAGAGCCGAAATATGATTTTATTGTCGGCATGATCTTCTGGTTTGTTTTTTTAGCGATGAAATATTACGACTTTGTGTGGGATTTATTTAATAAATCACTTGTGCTTGTTATTTTAGGTCTGATCTTTCTTTTCCTAAGCAGGAAATGGGACCTGTCAACGCCTGATCAGCCGCAGCCATCGTTTCTTGACCGCAGCCGAACCTCTGTGTGGGTCATCGTTCTTGTTCAGCTTATTATCCTGGGCGGCATTTTCACTAAAAACGAAGTGCTTCTTCAAAACGGAAAAGAAATTAAGCTCGCTTTACAGCCGATTGATCCGCGCTCGCTGCTGCAAGGCGATTACGTTGAGCTGAATTACGACATTGCGCACGTTACATTACCTCATGTAAAAGACGGTGAAAAAGTTAAGCTCGTTCTTCGTCCTAACAAACAAGGCGTGTATGAATACGCAAAAATCTACCAAGCGGATGATGAATGGAATAAGCCGTATACTTCTAAAAAGAAAGACGTTGTCATTACGGGGAAGTATCACGACTGGGGAATTCAGTACGGCATTGAGCATTACTTTATTCCAGAAGGAACCGGCAGCAAAGTGGAAAGCGAAGCTCGTTTTGCTACTGTACGAGTTGGAAAAAACGGAGATGCCATTGTCACCAAAGTAGGTAAATAAAAAGCAGCCGCTTCAACATTGAAGCGGCTGTTTTTTATTTTAATTGATAAATACGCCAACGATCATCATTAGAATAAGAATCACAAAGAAAATAATGATTCCGTACCCAATCCATTTTATTCTTTTGGGCGTTCCTTTTACATTCATATCCGTTAGTTTTCCTTCAATACGCTTTTGATGTTCAGTAACATCATTGTATTCATTGTTAGGCGAAGTGATATTATCCTTTCTTTCTATTTAATCGTTTTCTTTCCTCTAACAGCTCTTCATATCTTTTTTCAAGCCGCTGCTTTTCTTTTCCTTCTGGCATGATAGAAAGCTCGCTGATAACTTTTGTTAATTCTAATTGAAGCGCAAGTTTCTCGGCTTCATTTTGCTGCTGTGACACTTTTTTGCTTTTACCCGTATCTTCAATCGCCGCGAGCTCCGCTTTAGACTGTTTTAACGTCAAAACATGCGTCGCAAGCTTTTTAACAAAGTAGCGGTCGTGCGTCACAAATAAAATCGTCCCTGGATAAGCTTTTAATACTTCTTGAAGCGCTTCTTTTGTATGAAGATCAAGATAGTTGGTCGGTTCATCTAAAAGAAGAACGTTATAGTTTCCTAAAAAGACTTTTGCTAATGCCGTTTTTACTCGTTCTCCTCCGCTTAGCATCTCTACTTTTTTATACACGTCTTCACGTTTAAAAAGTAAGCGCGATAGTACCGTACGAATAAACTGCTCGGTGTACGGACTGTCTTCTTTAATGTTTTCCAAAATACTTTTAGCGGGATTTAGATTTTCAAGACGCTGATGGAAAAAACCCAGTTTTACAGGCTTCGCAACCGTGATGCCTTCTGTTTGCTGCTTAATCATATTCAGCAGCGTAGATTTACCGGCGCCGTTTTTGCCGACAATCGCTACTTTCGCACCTGGCTTTACACCGCCTTTTAGATTTTGAAACAAGATACGGTCGCCAGCTGATGCCGAGACTTTGTCAAAGCTTAGTACCTGCTTGCTGTGTACTTGGTGAAACTGCGATAGGTCAAAATGGATCTCTTCCATTTCTTTTGGCTTTTCTTTTTTCTCCAGCTTTTCAATTCTTGTTTCAATCGCTTTTGCGCTTCTGTCTAGCTTCGCTTTTTGTTTTCCAACCGCTCGTTTATGAAGTCTCGCTTCAGAGTTCCCCATGCGGCTCGGTGCTTTTTTAAGCGACTTTGATTTTTGGCTTTTTTCTTCAGAGGCCAGTTCAAGCCGCTGCTTTTCTTTTACATACTGTTCATACTCAAACTGCTGTCTTTCAACTGCATGTTTTTTTTGCGTCACATACTCTTGGTAATTGCCTTCGTAGCAGTGAATTTTGCCGTCTTCTACTTCCCAAATGGACGTACAGAGGCGGTTTAACAATTCTCGATCATGTGAAATCAGCAGCAGACTGCCTGTAAAAGCTTTCATTTCTTCTTCAAATTTCTCCACGCCTTTTACATCTAAGTGGCTCGTTGGCTCATCCGCTGCAAGCAATTCTGCGCCGGATGAAAGAGCAGCTGCAATTTTCTTTCTTGTTTCTTCTCCTCCGCTAAGAAAGTCCGCTTCAGTTGGCACGTTCCACTGGCTTTTCATCTCAGGGGACACGGCTGCCGTAGTTTGAACGTCGAGCTGCGGAATCAGGGAGGAACGGCCATATATTTGAACAATTCCTTGATCCGGACTCATCTTTTTCATTAAAATATGAAGCAAGGTCGATTTGCCTTCTCCATTTTTCCCAACAATTCCAATTCGCTCTCCGCGATGTACTTGAAGCTTTTCTGCTTGAAACAGCAGGCGGTCTCCATAGCTTTTTTCAATATTTATAGCTTCTAACAATAACATAAAAAAACCTCCCTAGGATTTCTAGAGAGGATTAGAGGTCATAATTAGGCATACGCAAATATGCACCCTTTTTATAGAGTAAAAAAAGGGAGAAATCAATTCATATAAGACATATAGAAATGGCACCTAAAAATGTACAGACTAATCCTATCTAGACAAATGTTCATTTTAAAATAAAGTTTTAAAAGAATGTCTAAAAAATAGGATTACTTATCCATTGTCTACAGTACCTTTCCTTTCTTAGTATGAAATGACTTGCTTCTTACAGTGTATGATGAAGATTTTTAAATGTCAATATCGATTTGGATGATATTCCCTTCTTTTTCTAAGAACAAAAAACCCTCAGCTGATCACAGCCGAGGATTCTTTCGTTACACGTATTGATTCACTTTACCTGTAAAATCAGGCAGCCACTCACCGTGAGCTTCAATTAAATCATCGCACATACGAATGATGTCATCCATAGATAATTCCGCATTTGTATGAGGATCTAGCATCGCTGCTTGGTAGATATGCTCTCTTTTTCTAGTGACCGCTGCTTCAATTGTTAGCAATTGAGTATTAATATTCGTACGATTTAACGCCGCAAGCTGCTCAGGTAATTCTCCTACATAAGTAGGCATAATACCGCTTCGGTCTACAACACACGGAACTTCTACACACGCTTTTGTCGGCAGGTTACTAATTAAACCTCCGGTATTTAATACGTTACCGGCAAATTTAAACGGTACGTTTGTCTCCATTGCTTCAATGATTCTAGAGCCGTACTCATGTGAACGTGTATGAGTTAACTGACTGTTGTTGACCATTTCTTCTCTCATGGATTCCCAACTGCTAATTTGTTCTTCGCATCGGCGCGGATATTCATCAAGAGGGATGTTAAACTGATCAACAAGATTTGGATATTTATGTTTAATAAAGTATGGGTGATACTCTGCGTTATGCTCAGACGATTCGGTAATATAATAACCGAACTTATCCATTAGCTCAAAACGCACCATATCGTGATGCTTTGTCTTTTGCTTTTCTTTTGCTAAACGCTTGATTTCTGGGTATAAGTCTTGTCCATCTCTTTTCACTTCCAGCAGCCATGCCATATGGTTAATCCCTGCAATTTTCTCTTCTATTCCTTCATGGTCCATTCCGAGAGCATCAAATAAATCTTTTGTACATACTTGAACACTGTGACAAAGGCCTACCGTCTTTACATTGGTATAGCGCAGCATTGCACCCGTTAGTGTTGCCATTGGATTGGTGTAATTTAAAAACAGCGCATCCGGACATACTTCTTCAATGTCTTTTGCAAAATCAAACAGCACTGGAATCGTGCGCAGTGATCTGAAGATTCCTCCAATTCCTACTGTATCTCCAATCGTCTGACGCAAGCCGTATTTTTTAGGAATTTCAAAATCAATGACAGTGCTTGGTTTGTATCCGCCTACTTGAATCGCATTGATCACATACTTTGCTCCTGTTAAAGCTTCTCTGCGGTTTAAATAGGCTTTAACGGTAATATTCACTTTATAGTTTTCTTTTAAATTGTTTAGCATATTTTCCGAATCTCTTAAACGCTCCGCATCTATATCGTAAAGAGCAAATTCAAAGCCAGCTAAGGCAGGTACAAACATGCAGTCTCCTAAAATATTTTTTGCAAAAACTGTACTTCCCGCTCCGATAAATGTGATTTTAGACATCGTCATCTTCCTTCCTCGTATTGGTTTTATCCTTTTACAGATCCTGATGAAAGCCCTGCAATAAAGTATTTTTGTAGCACTAAAAATAAAATAGTCATTGGAAGCATCGCAATAATCGCAGCTGCTCCTACTAAGCTAAGATTATTTTGATTTCCGGCAAAAAAGCTTGCTAACGTAACGGTTAATGTATGCATTTCCTTATCTTGAAGGAAGAAAATTGCAAACTGATAGTCGTTCCAAATATAGACGCTGGCAATAATTAAAATAGACGCTGTGACGGGCTTTAACAGTGGAAATACGATTTTAAAGAAAATCGTTAACGTACCGGCACCGTCAATTCTTGCTGCTTCCTCGAGCTCTTTAGAAATAGTGGAGCGAATGAAGCCCGCATACAAAAAGATCGTTAGCGGCAAAAATGCTGCGACATTGTTTAAAATGGCAATTTGGTACGTATTCATCATTCCCATATTCACAACCATTTTGTACAGCGGAACTAGCGCTGTTAAAGGCGGTATTACCATCACGGCAATAAAGATAAAATAGACGTACTTATTTAATTTCGTTTGTCGGCGCGCTAAAGGATACGCAGCCATTGATCCTAAAAAAATAAGCAGAATTGCCGAAATGAACGTAATGATAAACGTATTCATGAAAGAGTTTCCTAAATTAGCTTGCTCCCAAGCTGTTGTGAAATTTTCAAAATGTATGCTTTTTGGAAATACCCATTTGGAACTAAAATCCCCGGTTGCTTTTAAAGAAGTCGTAACTAGAATATAAAAAGGGACAATATGAACGAGCGTTATACAAAGAGCTAGAAAGGTAAAAAATCGTTTTTTCCGTTTATTTGTATAGTCCATCACGTTATTTGTATAGTCCATCACGCTTCTGTCTCCTTTCGTTTAAAGTACACAAGTGCTGATAAGCTAATGACTAAAATAATAAGCGCCATGCACACACCTTGAGTTGCTGCATAGCCGGCGTCTTGTCTTCTAAAATATAAGTCATACATAAAAGTAGACATCGACTGTGATGCATCTCCAGGTCCTCCTCCTGTCAGCGCAACAATTACGTCAAACAGTTTTAAACCCCCGATGATATTTAAAACGACGTTAATTGTAATAGAAGGCATAAGCAATGGAAGAGTGATGTTTTTAAACTGCTGAAGAGCAGATGCTCCGTCAAGCTGCGCTGCCTCGTAGTAATCTTTTGAAATACTTTGCAGCCCCGCTAAATAAATAATCATGGCAATTCCAACGAATTGATACGTATTGACGAACACGATAATCCAAGAGTTAAGCTCCGGAGTTCCCAAAGCATTAATCTTCTCAAAGCCTAAAAATACAAGAAGGTCATTTAAAGCGCCTCCTTGGTAGGCAAAAAAGAAGTACCAGATATACCCCATAATAATTGGGCTGATAATAACCGGAAGGTAGACAATTGTTCTCGTTAAAGCCTTCATTTTAATGCTTTGATTGAGAAGTAAAGCGTATAACAAGCCAATAATATTTTGAAAAATGGTGCTGCCTATTCCGTAGAGCAGCGTATTTTTTATCACAAGCCAAGTCGTTGGATCTGCAAGCAAACGTTTATACTGCTGGATCCCAATCCAATCGTACGTTTGTGAAAATCCATTCCAATTAGTAAAGGAAAGTCTAATTCCGTTAATAAAAGGATAGATAATAAAAACGGTGATAATTACTAAGCCGGGAAGGTACATCCACCATAAAGAGGATTCTGTTTTTAATTTTTTCTTTCGTTTTTCCGTATCTCTTACTACAGAAACCGGCTCTTTCCTGACTAATTCATTCATCGTGTTCACTCCTATTTCAGCTTGTGTTGAAAAGAAGCAGAAGCCTATCTCCCTGCTTCTCGGCGAACAAGGAACTTTTGCACACTATTCTATTGTTTACTGAGACGCTTGTACTCTTTTTCCATTTCCTTTGATAATTGCTTTGGCGTTAAACTTCCCGCTAGCAATTCTTGACCTGTAGAAGACATCACTGCCCACATGCCGCTCGGTAAATACTTTCGGTCGAAGTATGGCTCAACTTTGATATCGCTATACTTATCGTAGTATGCAGAGTAGTAGTTTTGTGTTTTATTGTTTGTCAGAGCCGATGCTGAAGACGTTCCTTCTGCAATCTTTTTGGCAACTTCCGGCTGTGACACAAATTCAATAAATTTCTTCGCTTCTTTAAGGTGCTTAGAATCTTTCCACGCAGCAAGGGTAAAGCGCTCTCCGCCGATCCAGCTTTGCGTACCGCCTTTATGAATAGCCGGCACCGGTACCGTTCCTACTTTTACTTCAGGATTTAATTCTGTTGCATCCGGTCCAAGAGATCCGCCCACAAATGTAAAAGCAATTTTATTTTGAGCCATTAATTCCGTTGCTTGAGATACTTTTGCGGTTAATACATCTTCATTCAATAACCCTTTTTTCTTCATTTCTGCCATTGTTTCCGCTAGCGGCGTGTAGTTTGACCAATTAAATGTTCCTTTTTCCAACTGCTTAGCGTAGTTCTTATTTTTTGCTGTAATAAGCTGAGGTGTAGCCAGCTGATCAAACACTTGAGCAATATTGCCGTTTTCCCCTCCGGGAATCCATAGAGGCGCTACTTCTCCTTTGCTTTTCTTTTTTACTGTTTCTAAGGCTTTGATAAATTCATCCATCGTATTAGGAGGCTTTATTCTATATTTATCTAATAGCGTTGCATTATAGCTAATTCCGTCTTTTGCTTGATTTAAAGGATACGCATACACTTTGCCGCTTTTATCTTTTAAAATTTGATTCAGCGCCGGATCTAAATGCTGAACCCAATCCATATCTTTTAAATCTGCTACATACTCCCCGTAGCGAAGCTGAGACCAGCCGTGCGTATCAAATAAATCCGGCATATCATTTGCACCCATTTTCACACGAAGCATATCTTCATAGCCGTTACCCGGAAAATTCGCATCAATTTTAATATCTGGATTTTGTTTTTCAAATTCTGCAATCGCGTTTTGAAGCGCTTTTCTCTCACCTTTATTACTCATCGTAGAAAAAAGCGTTAACGTTGTTTTTTCATTTCCTCCTGTTGTCGCTTCTTTATTTCCGCAGCCCGCTGCCACAGCAGAAAAGACTAGTAATAGAACGAAAAGATACGTAAGCTTTTTCATTTATCTTCTTTCCTCCTTATACTCTATTAAAATAAAAATAACTGAATATTCAGTATTTTATCCGTGAACAAATTCATTGCACAAAGAAATAAAGTCACTTATAATTTAATCCTATACTTTTACACAGGTTCAAAGAGTCCTAGAGATGAGAAGACTTCTTTTCGTTTACGTACTTATCTGCCAATAAGTATGTAACATTGTTTCTAGGGCTTTTTAACCTGCTTCTTCTATGGTTTTGTCTATTTTTCTTCCCCCTTATCACTCTTTATGTATGAATTCTTCTTTTTTATCACCCCCCTTCAAGTTATAACTTTTAGGCTACTGTTTTTTGAGTAAGGCTCCGCAGCTTTCACGGTAAATTAATTTAGTCGGCACCATGACTTTTAAAGGAACGGATCTGCCGCTTAGCCGATCTACTAGCATTTTAACAGCCTGCCTTCCCATTTCTTCAGTATATACTTTAACCGTGGTGAGCGGCGTGCTCGCAAATGCTGCGATATCCACATCATCAAAGCTTACAATCGCTACGTCTTCAGGAACCTTTATATTTGATTGCTGCAAGGCACGCATTGCTCCTATTGCCATTGCATCACTTGCGATAAAAAATGCCTGAGGAAGATTTCCTTGCTTAATCGCTTGTCCCATCAGCTCATATCCTTCATTCATTGAATATTCGCCGACATAAACTTTCTCAGAATCAAGCAGTTCTTTTTCATACATAACGCGTTCAAAAACCGTTTGACGCTGATCTTCAATAATAGAACTTCCATTCATATAATGTTCTCTTTCTGTCCCTCCGATATAGCCAATTCTTTTATAACCGAGGTCAAATAAATGATTTAATGCATGTTTAGTAGCTGTCTCAAAATCAATCATGACCGAATCGTACAAATCCTCATCCGCTTTGTGATTGATAAAAACAATAGTATCTAAATGATTGCTCACTTCTTGAACCGTTTCTGGACTAACTCTTCCCACTACAATTACTCCATCAAGATCCTGCAGCAGCTCTTCTTGCTTCATGCCTTTTAGCCTAAATGACTTTACTGTAAAAATTTCTTTTTCTGCGCATTCACTTTCTATTCCATGGCGAATAGAGGAGAAAAAAGGGTCTACTAGCTCTTCTTCAAGGGACTGAGCAAAAATAATGCCTATTCGAGGAGCTTCTATATCCTTTCCGTTTGCCGTTCCTTTTCGTATCTTCACGGGCGTATATTGCAGCTCCTTGGCTGCATGCAGAATGCGTTCACGAGTAACCTCAGATACAGAAAGCGTATGATCATTATTTAGTACTCTCGATACGGTTGAACTGGAAACATTAGCGTACGCCGCTATATCTTTTAAAGTTGCCATCTTTTTACCTCTCTATTACAATCTTCTATTTTTACTAAATATTTATCTCTCATATTGGAAGAATAGCACATTAATAAAACGCTTTCAATAAATAATTTTAAAATTTCAGTAAATTTATCAAAAAATTCTCATTTGTTTTGTTAGTTCCGCCTTTAAAATGACAAAATCACTGCTATTACTACTTTGTTTTTATCACACCTCACTAAAACTTAAGTAAACTTTTAGTAAATATTAATTTTCATAAGAATTTGTTCATATTTGATATAAAACGGTTTGTTGGGGAAAATAAAAGAAGAAATACTGATAAGGAAAGAGAGAGCCTATGATTAGCCAACATTCTTATTTCCAACAATGTCTGCCTTTCGTTCAACAATTACATATCCATACAAATTTCACTAAAGAACAGCTGTTGCAAAAAGACTTTTTAATCCGGCAAGAAAATGAACTAAGCATGTACTACTCGCCTCATAACGACTACATAAATCCGGACGCTCATATTATTATTGCGGGCATCACACCAGGGTGGTTTCAAATGAAAACTGCTTTTAAACAATGCGTTTCCAGCCAGTCTCATCATCATCCGCTTGAACAAGTCCTGTACGAAACAAAAAAAGCCGCTAGCTTTAGCGGAACGATGAGAGTAAATCTAATAGACATGTTAGATCGATGCGGCGTTCAAAAAGCGATCGGTATGGACAGTGCCGCTGAGTTATTTGCTTCACAGCGAGATTTACTGCATACAACGTCTGTACTGAAATATCCCGTGTTTTATAAAGGAAAAAACTATACCGGACATCAGCCGCCAATTGAACGCTCAGCGCTTCTTTCTCGCTATGCTTTTGAAGTGTTTCCACAGGAATTGAACGAAATAAAGAATCCGTGCTTAATCGTTCCGCTAGGAAAAGCAGTTGAAAATGTTTTAAGAAAACTTTCAAGTGAATCTTTGTTTTCTCAGCATACGTATTTATTTGGCTTTCCACATCCATCCGGAGCAAACGGACATCGAAAACGGATATTTGAAGAACACATAGATGAATTCACGGAAATTGTGGAGGGGTGGGCTGTAAAAAGAAAGAGCTGAAAATTATTTTTAGCTCTTTCTTTTTTTACGCCTCTTTCGCCTCTTTGTGTCGGGCGATATTTGACGCCTTACTACCCAGGCCTGCCCGCATAAAGATTCGCTCTGAAATAAAAGCAGCGATAAAAAATAAAGCGACTAGTCTTCCTAACGTGAACACCAATGAGCATACAGCAATTAAATGGTAGAGCGCTGAAAACATAGGTTCACGTTTTTCACTTGTTTTTTTAATTGAAACGTTCACGGCTAATTCAATCACGACGGAAAGCAAAATGAGCAGTGCTATTACTTTACCCATCCAACTAAAATCACCAAATCGAGTAGGAATATCAAATACTGGCAGGTTAAGATCCAAATGCAGCCACCGATCTATATAGCTGAAAATAATAGATACAGCAGCTAAGAATACGCAGAAAATCCAAACCTTCACGACGACAAATCCCACCGCTATTTTTCTAATCATAAAAGAATATAGATACTCCAAGTTATTTCCCACTCCATTTCTCTATGTTTGTAAGAACATTAGGAACCTTATTTGCTATAATTATGTAAAAATACGCCTACACGGAGGCCAGCTTTTATATTAACAAATTTAGACGAATATAATAACCCTCTTTTATACGATGATGAAAATGAGCAGTTCCGCTCTTTAACACAGTTTATAGCCTGGTTATTTTTAGTATTCCAAAGAAGGATGCACACATCACTTTAGCTTTTTCTTCTTTTGGCATCTCCTTCTCTTTCTTCTATTTCTCGTTCGTTTTGTTCTTCATGAAACTCTTCTTCTGTTTGTGCAGCAAGATAGTCAAATGGCGTATAGTAATTACGAGGAAGCTTTCGGTGCCAAACTGTTTTAACAATAATAATCAGCAGCGGAATACTCACCGTTAAAATAGCAACTAAAACTAGTAGCGAAAAAGTCATAAATTATTTCCTCCTGCTTTATGAACCGTGCCTCCTGAAATAACAAAGCGGATACCCTACGTTCATTCACTTATACTCAATCTACATTTACCGCCATTAGTATACGAGATTCATGAGTGACAAAACCGTTCTTTTCAAAGAAACGTTCTGGTTTGCCTTGGCCTCTTTCAGTAGACACATAGACTTCTTTCACTTCTTTTTGTATAAGTAGCTCTTTAAGGAAAGATAAAAGACTCGTTCCTATGCCAGCCTGCTGAGTGTTGCTTAACACACAAATTTCATTTACATAAAACATCTTATAGTTCGCCCACTGTTCTTCATTTCCTACTATAAATCCTATGGGTTTATTGTTTTCACTATGAAAGTAACCTATCCCTATGTAACCTGGAGTCTTACTGATATCGTATAAACGAGCATAAGCAGTGTTCATGCTCCAAGGCTCATTCCACGGTGAGGCACTAAAAACGTTTGTATAGATGATTGCTGCTTCTTTGAGATCTTCATCAGTCAATAGAAGAACTTTGGTTTTCATCGTGTTTCTCCTTTTCACATCAGTTCTCTTGAAACTCATTAATTACAATCAACAGCTCTTTTAAATCCTCTATTACATATGAATCTGTAAAACTTCCGTCAAAGAAAGCATCTTTTTTCCATACAGCATGCATGCCCGCTCCTCTTGCACCAAGCACATCATTTTCTGGATGATCCCCAATATATACACTTTCTTCAGCCGACACATCAAGCGCTTTTAATGCTCGCAAAAAGATATCTTTATGCGGCTTTTTAATGCCTTCTTGTTCGGAAACAAGTATGGTATCAAAATAGTGGTCAATTCCAAGCGCTTTAATATTCATCCACTGAAAGTCCGTAAAACCGTTTGTGATCATGCCTAGTAACAGCCCTTTTTTCTTTAGCTCTTTTAGTACATCCTCCATATGTAAAAACGGAACGCAGTGAGCTGGAAAATAGTGAAGATAATCGTCTAGCATTCCTTTCCCACGTTAGATTCGAAAGATCATATTCAGCCAAAAGCTGCTGATATACTTTATCTTTCCATACGTAGCCTTTGTGATCTAACTCAATAAATCTAGATATGTATTCTTGCTTCGGTATGTGTGCTAGCTCTTTACTATAACGCTTGTACTGATCTTGAACAAAAAGTTTCAATGAACTGTCTCGGTCTAATAATGTCCCATCTAAATCAAAAATAACGGCTTTAATCATGATTTGCCTCCTTTATGTGTAACTTGATTCAACGATTGGTTAATTATAACATTTTTAACTATAAAACTAATAAACTATATTGAATTCTTCCCTGTACAAGAAAAAAAGGTCTCTTGTGATGAAAGAGACCTTCTAACATTGACTGAAAAAAACAATAAAAACTTTAAGCCCTTTATTTTATTGCTAAACTTATAACTGACGCTACATTTTTAGCCGTTCTTTCAATGTTTTCATCGGCTTTTTCCAGCGCTTCTGACAGATCGACTGCCCCGGGCACAACGCTGAATAAAGCAGAAATACCGTGTTCATAAACAGCTTCGCTTCCCGCTCCAATGCTCCCTGCTATCGCTATCACGGGAACGCTATGCTTTTTTGCTGTTTTCGCTACGCCAATGGGTGTTTTTCCGTAAATGGTTTGACCATCTATTCTTCCTTCGCCCGTAATGACAAGATCAGCATTCTTGATATAGTTTTCTAACTGAGTTGCTTCAATGACAATGTCTACACCTGGCTTTAACTCCGCAGATAAAAATGCCAGCAGGCCGCCTCCTAGTCCTCCTGCCGCTCCAGCACCTGGAACGTCTTGAATATGAATATCCATTTCTTTTTCAATAACTGCTGCGTAATGAGCTAGATTACAGTCAAGCTGTTTAACCATATCAGGAGTTGCGCCTTTTTGAGGACCAAACACCGCGGATGCTCCGGTTTCACCCGTTAACGGATTGTCTACGTCGCAAGCCACTTCTACTTTGACTTCAGCAAGCCTAGGATCCAAGTTTGTCAGATCAATAGAAGCTAACTGATCTAAGCTGCCGCCTCCTTCTTTCATTTCTGCTCCGTTAGCATCAAGAAGTTTTGCCCCTAAAGCTTTTGCCATGCCGGCTCCTCCATCATTTGTAGCACTTCCTCCTATGCCAATGATGATATGCTTCACTTTATGATCTAACGCTTTGAGAATGAGCTCGCCGGTTCCTCGCGTTGTTGTGATAAGCGGATTGCGTTTATCCACCGGAACATGATGAAGACCTGAAGCGGCTGCCATTTCAATAACAGCCGTTTTGCCATCTCCAAGAATTCCGTAAAAAGCTTCCACCTCTTTACCTAAAGGTCCGGTTACCTTAGCTTGTATAATTTGTCCTCCCGTCGCGTCCACAAGCGACTGAACGGTTCCTTCTCCACCGTCTGCCATAGGTACTTTACTAATTTCCGCATTGGGAAAATGAATTCTTATTCCTTTTTCCACGGCTTCACAAACGCGCAAAGCCGTTAAGCTTTCTTTAAACGAATCCGGTGCAATCACAATTTTCATGCGCAAACACTCCTTTTTGTTTTTAGCCGTATAGCTTTAATACACCAAATATAAGCGTGGATACAATTGCCATAATTAGTCCAATAAGCGATTCGTAAGGGATTAATTTTAAACGTTCTTTTATTTTCATGTTTACACTTCCGCCCGTTGCGTGGAAAAAGCTTCCGTGCGGGAGGTGATCAAGTACGGTCGCTCCGGCATGAACCATAGCAGCTCCGGCTAAAGCAGATACGCCTAGCTCTAAAATCGTCGATCCAAAAACCTGGCTTGCTACTGCTGTTCCTGCAGTTGTGGACGCGGTTGCAGCTGACATAAAAATACCTGAAACCGGAGCTAAAACGTAAGCTGGCAACCCAATGGCAGACAAGCCTTGAATAATAACGTCTTTTAGCTGGGAGTTAGCAATGATTCCTGCTAATGTCCCCGTTCCGAGAAGCATAATGGCTACACCTGACATTTTCCCTAATCCAGAAATAGCATATGTATTAAGCTGTTTTCCTTTTTTCATCACAATGGTACCAACAATTCCTCCTGCAGGAAGCGCAACCATTGGATCAATATTAAGATCAAAAAGCGGTCGCAGCGCCAGCAGCACGATGGTAACAATTGGTGCTATGATAGCCGTTAAAAACAGCGGCAAGCTGCTTGCATCCACTGTATCTATTTCTTCAGCTTGAACCATTGTTCCTTTTTTCACTAATCGTTTGGCTGCTAGATAAGTGGCCGCTACGCCAAATACAGCGGGAATGATTCCTGCAGCCATCACGGATGTAAGCGGAATATTGAATGCATCCGAAGCAGCAATAGCGTTAGGATTAGGAGACATTAAATTTCCTGCCTTTCCTCCTCCAATCATCGCTAATAAAATAGCAGGCTTTGACATACCCGTACGTTTAGCAATGGCTAAAGCAATAGGCGCCACTGTGATCACAGCCACATCAACAAACACACCTACTGTCGTAAGAATGAGTGTGGCTAACGCTAGAGCTAAAAGCGCTTTTGTTTCCCCTAGTTTTTTTACAATGGTTTCTGCTATAACCGCTGCAGCACCTGATTCTATTAATACCCCGGCCAATATACCGGCTGCAAGAATCCGCAGCACTGCGGGAATGATGCCTTGTGCCCCTTCAATCATTAAATTAACGGTATCAGCAATATTAACTCCGCCAATCAGTCCTCCAATTAAAGCCCCTGCTATCATTCCGTATGCGGGAGCGACTTTCTTTAAGATTAATATAATGGCAATCACTAATGCACACATAGCGCCTAATGCGCTTACTTGAACGTCCATAAAGCATCCCCTTTCTTGTTTCTCCTGTCCCTAACGTTAATTGTAAGCGCTATTTTATATTCTTTCATTATTCACTTCAACAGAAAAAGACCTCACTATCGCAAGATCTTTTATGCACGTGCACAATTATGAAATTTTAGATAGCAGTAGCGCTACGTACAGTGCGAGAAGGTCTTTTACTTTCCTTGGATCTTTTCCTGTGATGCTTTGGATTTTATCTAGACGGTAGCTTAGCGTATTTCGATGGATAAAAAGCTTTTTAGCTGCCGTGCTTCCTTCGCCATTTTCTTCTATGTAGACCGTTAACGTTTCGATAAGTTCTTTTTTCTTATCGTATTCCTTAAGCTTTTCATAGTGATGCAACAGATCATGATTTTCTTGAAAACCGGCGCGTTGACGTAACAGCACGGGAATTTGATAATCCGAATAGCAGTAGAAAACAGCTTCTGGGTGAAGCTTAGAACCGACGGCAAGCGTATCTTTTGCCTGCTGATAAGATACATGAAGGCCTTTAAAGTCAGTTTGAACAGATCCTGCCGCTAACTTACACACCATACCAGACGCCCGAAGCTGTTTTTCCAGCTGTTCCGCATAGCTGCTAGCGCTGCCTGCTTCTGTAGATTTTAATATGACCACTCCGTCTGGAAGCATAGCGTATAGGTCATTATTAGCTATGTATTTCTTTACAAGCTTCATAACTTCATGGCGATTGTCCGCTGTAACAATCAGTGACACTCGTGGAAGGTATAAGTTAATATCAAAGCGATTCGCCCGGTCAAAAAATAAGGAGTCAAGCGGATCTTCTTGTTGAAGAAGCTGATGAACCAGCTCTTCTTTTAATCGTTCATCCCATTGAATTTCCTCTATTAAAATCATTTCTTGAAAAATCATTTCAGCCGCCATGCGCACAAGCTCTCCGTAATTACGAATCTGTTCTGGCAGTCCTGTTAATCCCACGACTCCAACAATTTCCCCGTTAAAGAAAATAGGCAAATTCACGCCCGGTTTGGCCCCGCGCAGCGAGTCAGCCTGCTGTTGAGTAATTTCGTAGGAACTGCCGCTTTTTAATACCATCAACGCTCCTTCGTGGATTTGATTCATTCGCTTTTTGTCACCCGAACCAATAATGACTCCTTTTTCGTTCATCACGTTAATGTTGCAATCAATAATCTCCATCGTTCTACACACAATTTTCTGAGCTAATTCTTTTGTTACGTACCTCAACATTTCCCCATCCTTTGCCTCTGTGAAGTAAAGCTCAATTTTTTCGTGACAGCTGATTTGCATTCAATGAAAAATTTGCGATACTTCATTATAATATACGTAGAAGCAAAACCACATCTTTGAAACCGCCAACAAAACAGTGCCTATAGGAGGATAAAAGAATGACTGTGTCAAAACTAGTTTTTACCCCTCTTAGCTATACAGGATGGGGATCACTTCAGCAACTGCTTCCGGAAGTAAAAAAATATCACCCTGCTCATATTTTAATTGTCACAGATCCTGTTTTAAAAGATATTGGACTTGTAGATAAAGTGAGTTCTCCCCTTATCAAAAACGGATACGAAGTAGATGTATATGCAGATACGGCACCAGAGCCGCCTTTAGCACTCGGTGAAAAACTCGTATCCTACGCAAAAAGCCGAAAATTTGATTTAGTCATTGGTGTTGGCGGCGGCAGCGCGTTAGATTTAGCAAAACTTACGGCCGTTTTAGCCGTTCACGACGGCGCTGTAGAAGAATACTTGAACTTAACTGGCACAAAACAAATTTCAAAAAAAGGTCTTCCTAAAATTTTAATTCCCACAACTTCCGGCACGGGCTCAGAAGTAACGAATATTTCTGTATTATCTCTTGAAAGCACAAAAGACGTTGTGACCCACGACTATTTGCTTGCAGACGCTGCAATTGTAGATCCCGAGCTTACGCTGAGCGTGCCTCCTAAAGTAACGGCGGCTACAGGGGTTGATGCATTAACTCATGCTATTGAGGCTTATGTATCAGTAAATGCAAATCCAGCAACCGATGCCTTAGCACTAAAGGCTATACGCATGATTAGCTCTTCTTTAAGAACAGTTGTAGAAAACGGCAAAGATAAAGAAGCGCGAACTCAGATGAGCTACGGAAGCTATTTAGCGGGACTTGCTTTCTTTAACGCAGGCGTAGCCGGTGTTCATGCGCTTGCTTACCCGTTAGGCGGACAGTTTCATATTTCACACGGTGAATCAAACGCCGTACTGCTTCCATATGTGATGGGTTACATACGCAGCAGCTGCGTGGAAAAGATGCGTGATATTTTTGCAGCACTGGGCGGAAACGCTAGCTCTTTATCAGAAGAAGAAGCTTCTTATCAGTGTGTAAAACAGCTGCAGTCACTTGTCAAAGACGTCGGCATCCCTCAAACTCTTCGTGAATTTGATATTCCAGAAAGTGCCCTTCAAAAGCTGACAGAAGATGGCGTCCAGCAAAAACGAATTCTCGCTCGCAGTCCTTTGCCTCTTTATGAAAAAGACATCCGAGCTATTTACCAATTGGCTTATGATGGCGCTATGGTAGAACCTCTACACTAAAAAACTCCCCCTTACCTAAGGGGGAGTTCTATTTATGCTGCTTTAGCCGTTGTACCAAAACGATTCTCTTTAGGGTCACTAGGCTGGCAGAATAAAACAATCAGCCAAATACCGCCAATGAGTGGAACTAATGTAATGAGCTGCCACCATCCGCTTTTTCCCGTATCGTGGAGCCTTCTTGCTCCTACCGCTAACGAAGGGACTGCAATCAATAACGAGTATATTACCGGCAGAAAAAGAGGCTTATCAATAACGAGCTGAATGAAAGAAAGAATAAATGAAATAACAAAGTTAACTAACACAAACATCCAGTATTCAGTTCGGCTTGCTCTGCCAGAAAACGTCCCGTAATTTTTCAACACCTTTATGTACCACTTCAACTTTATCACCCTCCTTTTTTATTATAAAATTGTAAATTTATAGTTTATATATCCTTTTATTCAAAAAACAAACCGTTAAACGAACAAATAACGACATTTTTTATGCAAAAGAAAAAACTTCTTTCAAAAAAAGAAGTTTTCTTAATGTATTATGCTTTTCTATTTAATCAAATCATTTCGGTCTTCCATACTTGGCGGTTCTTCAAGCCACCCGTTTTTGGCCATGATTTTTCCCCCGTCTTGCCCGTATGTTAAAATGTCTTTGGCCGTACTGACAAGAGTAAGAGGAAGATCTCCACGTAAACTAAACGCAGTGCCTAGAGCATTGCTTCCCAGCCCAAAACTGCAGAACAAACTCACGCAGTACATCATTAGCTTATCTGAAAAAGGTGCTACTTTTGACTCCGTCGCTTTCGCTCCCCACGTCGCAGGGGTCTGAATATCACTTTCCAAAAGAATTTTGCTATAATCACTTACAATTTTCTTGGCTAACTCTTTTCCTTTTACAAAGTACTTCTTCACTTCAGGCTCACTTGCTACTTGAGCAAACCCTGTGATCATTTGCATCCCAAGAACGTTACTTTCAATAGCGTAATAAATATGTGCTACCTCTACAGTATTTAATGCACGTTTATTCGAAAACAAATGAATTCCATTCATGTAATCTGTGCCTTCAGCAAACTTCGCTGTTTTAGGTATGGAAACAGCTGGAGGCCTTGGAAGCACGTTTTTTTCCTGAAGATAATCTACACATTTGTCATAACCACTTTGCGTGAAAGCGGTAAGCTCTTTATATAGAGAGATCATGTCTTTTCTGTAGGACATGGTTAAATGAAGCGTATGTATCCCCATGCTAATTTCTTTTAAAAGGCGAAGAAACATAATATCAAACATCTTATCATAGAGCTTAGGAACGCCTACATTTACGTCTTTTTCTGTATACCCTACTGGTATGGCAGCCCCTTCATTCTGTAAAATTGTTTTGATATCTTCAATGTAGTTCACCACTTGCCTATGCGTATCTTGCATAATTTCTTTTGCCCCGTCATCTTCTGCCTGTGCAATAAAATATTCCAAAATTCTTTGGGTCATTGTTTTTTGCTGATAGGTCATCCAAAGAGTAGCAATTTCACTTGAACTTAAGGGTATTTCTTGACTCATACACTAAACCTCCTGCTAGGGATACATACGTAGAGCTCCATTTATTCAAGAGTGGGTATCTGTAATGAAGACTTTATTCTAGACCTTAACATTCTTCCCCGCAGTCAGATACAAAACTCTGTCGCTTCCTCCGTTTAATTCTGCTTCATTTACTATGCACAAACTGGAAGAATTCTATGTATTTACCCCTGCTTTTAAATGGAGGAAACAAAAAAAGCCCCTTCTCATTAAGGCGCTTTTTTAAAGAAAACGTTTTTATTCCATCGTATCAGAAATTCTTTTGTAGCTTCCGCATTTTTTTAGATATTGAATAATATCTTGATCTTTTACACGCTGAATAGCTGATCCGAACAGTTCTGTTGCTACCTGCATGCGTTCATGTTTATGTTCAATGGTCATAATATATCGAAGCGCATCCACAACCGGTGCATTGTGACGTGTACGACGAGTTATGTACTCGTGAATGGCTTCATTTAACCCTTCTGATTCCGCTTGTTGAAACTCAGGTTTTCTTACTGCTTGACTATATACCACTTTTTTGCCACTCCTTCTCCTCATTTTTAATCATTTTTATCTTTCTTTTATTTCCATTTCCCTAACAAAAAGGAAACAAAACATGCAATCTTAACTTTTTTTATAAAAAAACAATTATTTTTCATAAAGCTCTAACAAGCGTTTGTGTATCCAAATAGCGGCTTGTAAACCTTCTCCCATCGCTACCGTAACTTGTTCAGAATGAGCCACAATGTCTCCTGCTGCCCACACGTTTGTAACATTTGTTTCTTTTGTACGCGGATTTACGATAATGTGCTGATTTTCTAGAAGTTCTGCTCCGAGCTCATGCGCTAACTCTGTTCGGACTTTATTTCCTCCGAACGCTAAAAAACCTCTTTCTCCATAAATAAATTCATTGTTTTCGAGGATGACGCCTTTTAACATTTCTGCTTCAGCTATGACTTTTTTTATTGCCGCTTCTTTATAGGTAATTCCCTTTTGCATCAAGGTATCTGCTAAAGGTCCAATCTCTTTTTTGTCATGATTAATGTACGTAATGTCATTTGTCCAATATGTTAACGTAAGAGATAAACTGGCTCCTGCTTTTCCCGACCCCAGTACCAATACCCTTCTATTATTTACTTCATACCCATCGCAGTCGGGACATACATATACGGTTTTTCCCATACACGGATATAGCTCTTGCTGAAGTTCAGGCGGAACCCGGTCTACTACTCCCGTCGCAAACAGTAAAGTAGCTGCTTCGTAGTTCGCAGAGTTTGTAATGACGTTAAACCCTTCTATTTCTTTTTCACACTGAAGGACACGCTCTTCTGCAAATTGAATGCCGTAGCTTTTTGCTTGCTGCCTTCCCGTTTTTCTTAGAGTTTGCCCGCTTATTCCCTCAGGCCATCCCAATATATTTTGATAATTTTTGCAAAGATTGGAACGTCCATCGTTTGAATCAATAACCAATACACTGCGCTTATATCTTCCAAGCTGAATAGCGGCTTGAAGTCCTGCAATTCCTCCACCTATAATGACGCAGTCATGCTTTTCTGCCACAGCACATCACCCCAGCTTTTACTATTTTCTAAACGAAAGCTTCAGTTTTTCATTATCTGCTTTTCTATTATTTTTATACGCTTTTACTGTCTTTATTTTTTCAAGTCATTCTACATACAAAAAAAACCGCCTCGGCAGCTGGCCTGCCTAGAGACGGTTTTTTATAAAATGAAAAAAGACGATATTACTCATTTTTCTTTCCTGCTTCTTTTTCATTAATTTTAGTAATCAGCTCTTCTTTATATACTTCACTATCTTTCCCGTAGCGTAGACGACTATAACAGTTAGGACATAGTGCCGCAGCGTCCTTTGGCTTAGAGAGTCCGCCCTCTGACAGCTTTGAAAGATAATACATTTGCAAAAACGAGCTTCCATCTTTTGCGATAAACGGCGCGCTTTCTCCGCAGGCTTCACAAATACCAGCTGCGCGTTTGTGAACATATTGTGTAAGAGCTGCGGTTTGCTCATAAACATTTGTCTTTTTGTCTTCCCCTAACGCTATATGACGAAGTTGTTCATTTGAATAAAGTGAAACATCCAGTTTTGCTGTTTTTTCCTCAATCACGGGATTTCGTTCAAGTTCAAAAATAATGGCTTCACGAAGCTCTCCGTCTGAGTCCCACATAATTTCTAATTGATGATTAATATACGTCACTTCATCAATAAACTCGACTACTCCCGGCTCCACGTAGTGAAACAAGTAAACGGCTTTTCCTGATAAAAAATGTTCACGAAGCGCTTTATTGCCTTTAATGAGCTGCATCGATCCTCTTTGACCTTCTCCCGTATAGAAAAAAGAAGTTTTATCTCTATTCCATCCGTGGCCCGTTCCGTATTCACTTCCGCTTTCTTTTGTGAAAATAAAAATATATGGATGCGCTTTCGGCGTTGATATTTCGCTTTGTTCCTGTCCTTTATAAAGCTTATGAATTTGTTTTCTGCGATAACGATGTCCTTTTTGAAAGAAATCTCCGCGCTGTAAATCCGTAATCAATGAATTGCCTCCTACTGCGGTCCTGCTTTTATAGTACTTATAGCTCTACTATACACTAATTTTTGTTTTCTTTGCAGGTCGTTTCTTCTATCTATTGGATTTATATCATACAAAAAAGCAGCTGTATGGACAGCTGCTTTTTTGGTATAGTCAATTTTGCACCGTATAGTCTTCTCCTAGCCATTTTGTGCTGAGTTTTTTTAACGTACCGTCTTTTTTCAGCTTTTTAATCGCCTGATCGACTTCCGACTTTAACTTTTTGTCTTTTTTGTTAAACATAAAATACACTTTTGAATTAATCACAATATCTCCAACCGTTTTTTGCTGAAATTTCAGTGCTTGATTGCTAAAGTCGATGGAAAATGGTGTCGCAAGCGTAGCATCTGCCCGGCCTGTTTTTAATTGAGTGGTAGCATCATCCGCACCTTGACCGGCGTAAACTACATCGATTTTATTGCCGTGTTTTTGATTGTATTTGTCTAGATAAACAGCCGCATTGCTTGTAGCTCCTACAATCATTTTTTTACCTTCTAAATCTTTTAATGAATGAATATCATTTCGATTTTTAGGAACTGTTACATAAAGCGGAGAATAATTATATGTTTCATCATTAAATAAAAACTTTTTCTTTCGCTCAGCGTTCTGAGCCATATTATGAGCAATCATATCAATTTTATTACTTTCTAAGCTGAGAAGCAGATTTGAAAATTCCATCGTTTTAAATTCAAATTTATAATCCTTTAACTCTTTGTCGATTGCTCTTACTACTTCTACATCATAGCCGGTCAGTTTGCCTTTATCATCAATAAAGCAAATATTAGGAAACTGAGTGCCTGTTCCAACAACAATGGTTTGAACATCTTTTTCATTCTTTTCTCCTGCACTTGAAGATACGTTTGTTCCGCAGCCTGCCACGCTCACAGCTACTACAATTGAAAGTAAAAACAGCCAATATTTTTTCATACGTTCCTCCCCTAAATCCCTATATTATGTAATAAAAAGAGGCTCTTGATGAAGCAGCTGCTTCATCAAGAGCCTCTGGTTAACCAGTGGGCTTACTTCGTGTAAGATTATTCACATCATAATACTAGTTAATCGATAAATCAAGTAGGTTTTTAGAAAAAGATTATCTTGACAGCCCGGTGTCTACCGCTTAAGATACAACTAATAAAACAATAAAACTACATATCTACCAGTCAACTGGAGGCAAATGGACACGACAATAAGTGTACGTTTGCTTTTTTTATTGTCGTCCACTATTTTATCTTTTGGAGGTAAAACGTATGAAATTTGCTTTATTTAGTCTTATTCAAAACATACCGAATCCGGTTACTGGAGAAACGTTAACTGCTCAAGAAAAATTTCAGCATGTGTTAAATCAAGCAGTGCTGGCAGAAAAATTAGGTTTTGATGCTTACGGAGTCGGCGAAAGACACGGAGCTCCTTTTTTGTCTTCTTCTCCTCCCGTTGTTTTAAGTGCAATCGCTGCTAAAACGTCACACATTCGTCTCCTTACTACCGTTACCGTTCTAAGCATTTTAGATCCTGTACGAGTAGCTGAAGATTATGCAACGCTTGATCACCTGTCGGGTGGACGCCTTGAACTGATTATTGGAAAAGGCAATGACCCGCGTCATTATCCGCTTTTTGGTATTACAGAAGAAGAACAGTGGGAGTCTCTTGCTGAAAGATACGCTCTTTTGAAACAGCTTTGGACAGAAGAAAATGTCACGTGGAGCGGCCGTTATCGTCCGCCTTTAACAAACGTTACGACTCAGCCTCGCCCGTTTCAGTCTTCTATTCCCGTTTGGCATGGAAGCGCGTCAAGCCCGCTGTCTACAGAACTTGCGGCTAAATACGGAGAGCCGCTATTTTCATCTAATTCCTTCCACCCCCAAACTAAATATAAAGCGCTGATTGACCACTATCGCGAACGTTTTGCTTATTATGGGCATGATCCACGCAAGGCCATCGTCGGTTCGGGGGCGAGCAGCCTATATATTTCTAATACAGGGGAAGAAGCGATTCGCCGCTATCGTCCGTATTATAACGCCTTTAGCAATACAGAAGCAGCCAAACATAATCAACCGCCGTTCACGTCACTCGAAGATATCGTTCAACACGGTCCTGCTTTAGTAGGAAGCCCGGAGCAAATCATTGAAAAAATAATAGACTATCACCGCGCTTATGGAAACGAAGTGCTGAGTATCAGCGTAGACGCTCTAAGCGAAGCAGAACAGCGCGAACAGCTAGAGCATTTTGCAAGTGATATTGCACCTGTTCTTCGAAAAGAAATTCCCAGTAGCGTGTGGGAAAATGAAAAAAAGAGATTGAGACATGATGAAAGCAATCCAATTTAAAGACGAACAAATCAGATACATAAGCTGAACCGCTTATGACACCGCCGTTAGGCTTGGCTTTCCCGGGCGGCGCTGAGCCTCCTCGTCGCTTGCGCTCCTGCGGGTTGTTAGATGCTTACATTTAGATAGCTGCAGCACCCGTTCATCATGCTCAAACAGCAAATAACAGTCGTTCTTTATTTGCTTTTCGAACGCTTGAATCGCTTGTTCTCCTTGTAAACAAGGGAGCTTTTCATAGCTAAACGCATGCCACAAAAATTCATTCATATAAATTTCCTTTTTTTGCAATGAGCTTAACACACTTGCAAATTCATTTTCCCACCGCTTTCGAAAGAGTTCACCTTGATTCGATAATTTTTTAACAAACATTCCTTTTTTCTTTAACGCATCTTTCATTTTCACTATGCTTTCTCATCCTTTATCCTGTATTCATTTCTTTTTATCGGCTTCTTAGCTTATTTGTCCACTAGCACCCGTGCGTTAGATTCCTTGCTTTTTGACCAAATTCACTTTATAAAACGTCGGCTTTAAGGTGCACAAAAACAATACAATTGTACTTAAAAGCATGATCAGGCTTCCACCAATTACAGCTCCTTGAATCGAAAAGATGTGCACAGCCATGCCGCATAAAAAAGTCATGATAATGATCAGGAGTGACTCAAGCAGTCCATATATGCTTCCTACTCGACCCATCATGTCAACAGGAATACTGTTTTGATAAAAGGTTTGAAAACCAGCACTTGCAAAAGCTAACGCAAAGGATAAGCTAAAAAACCCTGCGCCGATGGTTTGAAAGGAAGACGAACACGCATACAGCAAATAGCCAAGCGATACTCCTACACTGCCGGCGCCTATTAGAAAATTCGTCGACAGCTTCTTAGCAAACAGTGTATTCACAACTGCGCCAATCATAATGCCTGCACCTGCTACGCTTAATAAAAATCCGTATTCGCTTTCGGACAAATGAATAACTTTTGTTGCAAATGAAACTTCAAGAGAATCAATTGCCGTGGCCATGACCATTAAGAAACTGGATAATACATAAATGGTGATAATGTATCTGTTGGCTCTACTGAAACGAAACACCGCTTTCAAGTCTTCTTGAATGGTGTTTACAGACAGCTTATTTTCTTTAACTTCTGTTTTTGTATCCAGGTTCGGCATTAATAAAGTAACCATTCCTGACAACACGAGCGCTGCAGCATTGGCATAAATGGCAAACGCAGGCGTTCCAATCATAAATAGCGCACCTGCTGCGGCTGGCCCAAGAAAAAAACCGCCTGAGTCAATCAAACTGCGCAGCGAATTAAATCTTTTTCGTTTTTCACGTGGAATAAGCTTTGTGATATAAACCATCGATGCCGGCCGAAACATTGAACTTGCCATACTGATGATAAATACCAGCACATAAATGATCAGTATGGATGAGAAAAACGGAAGGCAAGCAATAATTCCAGCGCGCATCCAATCTAAAAACATCATAAGCTTCCGTTTGTTGATGCGGTCAATTAAGCTTCCAGACCATATATTGGTACATAGCGCAGCAAGCGGCTTTATCATGTATAGCCCTGAAACTGCAAGCGGCGAATTCGTCATATCAAGCATCATTACATTTAAAGAAATTAAATAAATCCAGTCGCCGATATTGCTAGTGCCAATTCCGAACAGCAATAAAAACGGGTATTTCCAAGATAACAGCTTATTTTTCATAAAAGAAAGGCCTCCGCTCCATTATTGATTACAGTCAATAAAAAAATCCCACCCCCAAGACATCTGTCTTAGGGGCGAGATCATTAATCGCGGTGCCACCCTAGTTTGTTCATATGTCGCCATATAAACCTTATCGAGTACGGCTTTTGCTTATACTCTAGCTCTGTAACGGAAGCAGCCGTCGCACTATCACATTAGATCCAATGCGCTGCTCAGAGGCTTGTTTCAACAGCGTTTCTCTTGCTCCTTTTCAGCTTCCGGAGCTCTCTGCTAAGAATACGCGCTGCCTACTTTTCTCTTCACGGCATTTAATTTCTAACATCTTACCATTATTATCTATTTTTTTGTAAATACTTTATTTTAAAATCATTTTTTGCGGCTGAGAAAAGAATAGTCGATATCCTAGATATACAAAATAAATGATGGAAGCTACCAGCACGATTCCCCACATATTGTACATATCCTTATTTCCCCATACGCCTGTTAGTGAAAACAGCGCTGGAATCGTTAACGTCACCCACGACTGGACAATCGCCACTTTCCCCACATATGCAGATACATCTTTTTTGCTCGTATTAAGCACGTAAAATAAAAACCATAAAAACGACCAAAGAATCCATGTAATGGCGTTCACTACGTCATGATAGTGAACAAGAGAAGCCGTAACGTACACTAAAGCAATAATCGATACCCAAAGTGAGTAATAGCCAAGCCCTGTTCCCTGCATTCCTTTTAATACCGTCACGCCTACATATAAATACGTAAGGCCAAATAAAAAAATCGCCGTTCTTTCATACAAAATCCAGTTGCTTTGATCTGACGTAATAATTAAATAAAACGGAACAATAACTTGAAAAGCTCCAACAAATAAGTTAAATACGCCTACGTTTTTTTCATCTGCTTTTCCAAGCAGCATGAGTCCGTTTAAAAATAAAGCTGCACCTGACAGCAACAGTCCAATTTGATCCATTTTTCAGTAAGAAAAGCCCCCAGCTTTTCTTGTCCTCCTCTGCGTCGATGTTTTTCTTTAGGATGTGCGGAGTTGCGGTTTACATGTAAAAAAGAAAAAGCAATTCCTTTTGAAAAGGAAACTGCTTTTCTTTCTGTTTCTATTACACTTATAAAATGAAGCTGACAACAATTGCTGACAGTATGCTTACAAGCGTAGCTCCGTACAGTAAACGAAGACCAAAGCGCGCTACTGTATTTCCTTGCTTTTCGCTTAAGCCTTTAACAGCTCCTGACACGATTCCAATTGATGAGAAGTTAGCAAATGATACTAAGAATACGGATACAATTCCAAGCGTTTTAGCACTGAATGTTGAAGCCATATCCGACAGGCTCATCATTGCCACAAATTCATTTGTTACAAGTTTTGTTGCCATAATTCCGCCCGCTGCCACAACTTCTGAAGCAGGAACACCCATGATGAATGCAAACGGCGCAAACACATAGCCAAGCAGATGCTGGAACGACAGACCAAATAACATTTCAAACACGTTATCAATCGCAGCCATAAGCGCAACGAAACCAATCAGCATCGCACCTACGATAATCGCTACTTTAAATCCATCCATAATATATTCGCCAAGCATTTCGAAGAACGTTTGCTTATGACCTGTTTGTACTTCTAAAATATCTTCTTGATCCGTTACTGTGTAAGGGTTAATGATAGAAGAAATAATAAATCCGCCAAATAAGTTAATGACAATTGCTGTTACTACGTATTTTGGTTCAATCATTGTCATATAAGCACCGACAATTGACATTGAAACAGTCGACATAGCTGATGCACAAAGCGTATATAAACGGTTTGGCGGCAGTTTGTCTAGTTGCTTTTTAACAGTAATAAATACTTCTGACTGACCTACAATCGCAGAAGCTACTGCGTTATAAGACTCTAATTTTCCCATTCCGTTAATCTTGCTGAGAACTAAACCAATCCATTTCATAATGAAAGGAAGAATTTTAAAGTGCTGTAAAATCCCAATCAAGACAGAGATAAAAACGATAGGAAGCAGCACGTTTAAGAAAAACGGCATTGATCCTTTATTCGCGATTCCGCCAAATACGAACTCTACGCCTTCATTTGCATATGAAAGCAGCTTTCCAAAAACGCTGGCAATCGCATTGATAATAATCAAGCCAAACTTTGTATTAAGAAGTAAAGCTGATAAAAGAACTTGAATCACAACCATAATAACGATTGGTTTATATTTGATTTCTTTACGGTTATTACTTGCAAGATACGCTAATCCAAAGACAACGAGTAACCCTAAGATGCCAATTAAATATTTCATAGTATCCTCCACTGCTTACTTAATTTTGTAAGTCTTTTGATGAAAAATAGCCCGGTAAGATTTCGTTGATGTTGGTAATCATAAAATCTCCTTTTAGGTTTGCTAAGATAATTTGTGTGTGATCATCACAGAACTCAGCTAATACTTGTCTGCATGCGCCGCAAGGAGAAATTGGTCCGTCCGTATCTCCTACAACTGCAATAGCTGAAAACTGCTTGTCCCCTTCTGAAACAGCTTTAAAGATTGCTGTTCGCTCAGCGCAGTTCGCCAATCCATAGGAAGCGTTTTCAATATTGCATCCACGATAAATCTTCCCATCGGTTGTTAAAAGAGCTGCACCAACATGGAAATGAGAATATGGTACATGTGCTTGTTTACTTGCTGCGATTGCTTCATCTATTAATTGTTTTGGCTCCACAGTCATCATCCTTTGCTTAGTTTACAGCAGGTTAGTTAGTACTAACCTGCTGTCATTTATTAATAATCAGAGTTGCTTAATTGACCTTTTGCAATTGATACGCCAGAGCTTGCACCAATACGTGTTGCACCAGCTTCAATCATTGCTTTTGCATCTTCTAAGCCCCGAACTCCTCCAGAAGCTTTTACACCTACATCTGGTCCAACCGTTTTTCTCATAAGCGCTACGTCTTCTACCGTTGCGCCTCCTGTAGAGAAGCCCGTTGAAGTTTTAACAAAATCAGCTCCAGCTTTTACAGCTAGCTCAGAAACTTTTGCTTTTTCTTCGTCTGTTAAAAGAGCTGTTTCAATAATTACTTTTACTAGCGCTTTGCTTTTTGCAGCATCTACTACTGCTTGAATATCGCTTTGCACTAAGTCATAGTTTTTATCTTTTAACGCGCCGATGTTGATTACCATATCTACTTCATCTGCACCATTTTCGATTGCATTTGTTGTTTCGAATGCTTTTACTGCTGAAGTAGTAGCTCCAAGAGGGAAACCGATTACCGTACATACCTTCACTTCTGGAGCATCTTTTAATAACTCAGCTGCTTTTTTTACCCACGTTGGATTTACACAAACCGAAGCGAATGAATATTCTTTTGCTTCTTGTGCTAAAACCGTAATTTGCTCTTCTGTTGCATCTGCTTTTAATAATGTATGATCAATAATACCCGTAATGTTTTGACTCATTTTGTTCTTCCTCTCTCTTTCTTAATGAATTTCTTTATAAATTAACGTTGGAGCTTCCACTTTTTCAGCGACTGTGCTGTAAGAATCATAAACGATATCCATTACTTCCTGTACATCTTCGCTGTTGCTGTGGATTGTAACAAGAGAGTCACCTTTTTTCACTTGGTCGCCAACTTTTTTATTAAGCATGATACCAACTGCTAAGTCGATTTCAGATTCTTTTGTTGCACGTCCTGCACCTAGCTTCATTGCTGCTACGCCGATTTTTTCTGCAACGATTTCTGAAATGTAGCCATCTTCTTTTGCTGGCACTTCAATTTTGTGCGCTGCATCCGGTAATTTAGACGGATCGTCTGCAACAGAAGCGTCTCCGCCTTGTGCGCTTAAGAATGTTTTAAATGATTCTAATGCTTTTCCGTTTTTAATTACTTCTTGAAGCATTGCACGCGCTTCATCTAAGCTGCTTGCTTTTTCAGCAAGTACAACCATGTGACTTCCTAATGTTAAGCAAAGCTCTGTTAAATCTTCAGGACCTTCGCCTTTTAACGTGTCGATAGCTTCTTTCACTTCAAGCGCATTACCAACCGCAAATCCTAGAGGCTGGCTCATATCTGAGATGATTGCTTTTGTGTTTCGGCCTACGCCTTTTCCGATTTCAACCATTGCTTTTGCTAATTCTTCAGCGTCTTCAAGCTTTTTCATAAATGCGCCGTTCCCCGTTTTTACATCCAAGCAAATGGCATCTGCTCCAGCTGCAATTTTCTTACTCATAATCGAGCTTGCAATTAACGGAATCGAATCAACCGTTGCTGTTACATCACGAAGTGCATAAAGTTTTTTATCTGCCGGCGTTAAGTCTCCGCTTTGACCGATAACGGCAATTTTATTTGTATTTACTAAACGAATGAATTCTTCGTTTGTAATTTCAACGTGGAATCCAGGCACTGCTTCAAGTTTATCAATCGTACCGCCAGTGTGTCCTAAGCCGCGACCAGACATTTTGGCAACCGGTACATCAACCGCAGCTACTAAAGGTCCTAATACAAGTGTTGTTGTATCACCTACGCCGCCTGTGCTGTGTTTGTCTACTTTAATACCTTCAATTTTTGATAAGTCGATTTGATCGCCTGATTCAACCATTGCTTGCGTTAAATTTACGCGTTCTTCCTGAGTCATTCCTTGAAAGTAAATTGCCATCGCAAATGCCGATAGCTGATAATCAGGTAAATCCCCTTTTGTATAACCTTCGATAATAAAATCGATTTCAGCTTTATTTAATTCATGTCCATTACGTTTTTTTTCAATTAAGTCAACCATTCTCATGACGTTTTCCCCCTAAAAGTATCTGCATATTGTGCATCCACTAAAACGTTTTCAACAACTTACACCCTTACTATATAATAGCTTTGAACAATTGTAAACAGATATATTTACATTTGTTCAAAAATATTTATAGCCGCTGTTTTAGTGAATAAAAAAAGACTTCCGCACTCGGAAGTCTTCCCTTATTTTTCAGCTTTTATCACAAATGACAACATGATTCGGTACTTATTCTTTACCTTTTTATAAGGAATTAATACATATGGCTGATCAGGCGGCGTAAACCGTCCAATTCCTTTTTGATTAGCATCCGGAGAGAAATACATTCTTCCCCACCCTTTAATGATATAGCCTGTGGTTCCTTTGGCAATCACTCCGTCCTTTGAAACGTCTGTTTGAAAAAGATACCGGTTTCGCTGTGCCTGCAGAGATGACGCCGAATAAGATACAATATCTTCTACTATTTTAATCCGATGAAGCTTTTGCTCTTGAAAAAACAGCGTCTTCATCTCCTTTACTCTTGTTTATCTAACAAAAAGCGCGCCGTGAACTGATCAGTAACGAGCACATTTGCAAATTTCCCTTGCAGCGCTCCGTAAATGCTGTCAATTTTCTGATCCCCGCCGGCTACTAAAATGGCGTACTCTTTCTTCTTTAGTTCTTCCAAATCAAGTCCAAGCGTCCGTTCATCCAGGCTTTCATTGCAAATTTGTCCATCTTTATCAAAAAAACGTGAACAAATGTCTCCCACTGCTCGGGAGGAAATCATCTCTACATCTCGTTCGGAAAAGTAGCCAAGCTGAAAAAGCAGCGAATCCGTTTTAATGGGTCCCGTAGTAAAGACGGCAATATTGGCTTGTTTGCCTAAATCTAAAATACGCTTAATATGACGATCCGTTTCCATTGCTTTTTTGACTACCACGTGATCGACAATTACAGGCAAAGGAAGATGCATAGGAGGCGTATTGTATGCCTTTCCAAATAAGTACATAATTTCAGAAGCATACGTGCTCGTTTCCGAATGGCTTACTCCGCCTTTTAACTGCACAACCTGCACATCATTCACATACTTTTGTTTTAAATCGATGGCCACTTGATAAAGAGTTGTTCCCCACGTCACCCCAATAATGTCTCCGTCTTTTACGATGTCATAGAGATAGTCAGCTGCTGCCACGCCTAGATGACTTTTAATAATGTGATTTTCATATTGAGGCACCGGTGTGACGATTGCTTTTTTTAAATTGAATTTTTGTTCAAGCTGAGAAGACAATTTTTCACTATTGATAGATGAATCCACAATTTTAATTTGAACAATGCCTTCTTCTTTTGCTGTCTGCAGCAATCGAGAAACCGTAGGCCTTGATACACCAAGCTTTTTTGCAATTTCACTTTGATTATAATCAAGAATATAATACATCCTTGCCGCTTCAATCACCTTATTAAATTTCTCTTGATCCATCTCCATCGACTTGTTCTCCCTTACCTCATGAATTTCTTATCCCAATTTTACCAAACTTATGTCTTTAGTTTACTTGGTGAGTGAACAAAATTTCAAGAGGGGATTTTATAACGGAGATGAAAAGAGAAATACTAAGGCGTGATGGTGACCAATTTAAGCTAAAAAACCACCGAGTTATACATCCTCTGTTTCCACTAAATAAACCCGATCATCAAACTTCCCGCGCTCCTTGGCCTTCTCCTCACGCACTTTCTCAAGTTGTTCTGGCGTGGACCCGTGCACAGCTGCTAGCGCGTGCATAACTTCTAGTAAATCCGCGAGCTCTTCAATAGCTTCTTGATGCGTTTGGGCTTCTATGTACTCTTGAAGCTCTTCTTTTGCCTTTTTCGTCAGCTCATCTTGATATTCCTCTCGCTGGAGCACGCGTGATTTGAAGGTTTTTCCGCTTTGTTCAATAATCGTGGGAATTTTATCTCGCACTAGCTTGTTATAAGTAGGCATTATTTCCCCCTCCATCTCTTACCTTTATAGTAAACTAGTATCTTTCAAATTCTGCTTTGTTTCCGTTAAACACATTTAAATCAATAAACGTTTCTTTACCTTTATAGCCGCTTAACCGCCCTTTGTCCGTATACTGCCAAAACGCCCATTCTTTCTGTTCTTCAAGAGTAGGCTTTTTCACAACGTCGCGAATCCAAATATCACACTCGGGATATCTGTTTTTAATATACAAGTCATACGCTTTAGGCGTCGTATAAAGAGTGACGCGCTTGTCATAATGAGATTTAAGACGTTTAATCATGCTAGAAAGCTCCTTGTATACATGTTTCTGAGAAGGAAGGTTTTGTTTTTTATCTCCGTAAAATTCTACATCAATCACTGGAGGCAAATCGTTATTTTTAAGAGAGACCGCTTTGATAAAATTAGCCGCTTGTGTGGAACCTTTGCTATCGTAGCTAAAAAAGTGATAAGCTCCGATCCGCATGTTTTTCCGATTTGCTTGTTCCCAGTTTTGTTTAAATAAAGGATCTTGAAATGAACTTCCTTCCGTTGCTTTGATAAAAGCAAACTGAATATCTTGTTTACTCAGCACGCTCCAATCAATCTCCCCTTGATAAGAAGATACGTCTACGCCTTTTACATCATAGCGGTTGGCACTTATCGCATTAGGAATTACCCATCCTTTACTCCATAGTAAAAATATAAAGCTTACAAGAGCGACTAATGTGAGTCCTGCTGTAAAAATTCTTTTGTTTTTTTGATTGGCTTTGTCTATTATGTTTACCCCCTTTTTTAGAAAATACTTCTAATATTCTAACATAAAAAGGATTTTCCAAAACAATATAGCCTCCAAGTCTGTGGTAGTAAATACAAAAAACCACCTAAAAATCAGGCGGCTTTTCTTTTATGCTGCGTCTTCAGATAGCTCGTTATCTTTGGCTGCTTCTATCAGTAAGAAAATAGCCGTTAAGATATGCATGATCATGCCGACAATTGGAATCCACGCAATAGCAGAACAGACAATTCCCATGATATGCCCTGTCCGAACTTTGTTTGTTTTAATCGCAAATACTAAACCTACGACGTGCAATGCGAGCATTAGAATAAGCGGCGTGTAGGCTAGGCTTATAACCAAGGTGCCGCCTAGGAGGGGAATCCCCCAAAGAGCCTCTAATCCTCCGCTGACCCATTTCAATATACGACTTGTTTTCCCCAATGTATCCTCCCCCTTTGTCTTCAATGTATGCACAGAGGTTTTGTTTCTGAACGTTTGTATATGAAAAAAGCGGCAAAAATACGTGTACTAAAAATAAATCGATAGTCCCGTATAAAGATAAGTTTTTATATGGGACTAGTGTAATAGTGGAAAATGAATGAGAGGAAAAGGCGTTGTTTTAAATGTAATAACGAGGAGCTCTTCGTAAAGAGAGCGAATTAGATATAAACAAAAAAGCCGAACTGAAAATTTAAGCTCGGCTTTTTCTTATATGATAAATAGAATTATTGTAAAATGTTTTTTGTATTAGTGTTCTCGACTCTTCTCAAATTTTTCAACAGCTTCAAAATCAAGCTCGGCTGATATCCAATCGCCTTTTTCCGGGAATTCTAGATTGCGCACGACTATTTTATTCGGCACCTTTTTTTCTAAAATTTTCGCCTGGCAGTTTTTGTACATAACTACTTCTCGTTCTTTGATATCTGTCCACAACAAGTGCAGAACCCCTTTCAACTTTAAGAAGTTAATATTTCGAAACACCGTTTTACATTTTATTATATTTCTTTTGATTTGTTAATTCTTTTATCTTATTTTCATAAAAAATGCTGGGAACACTTTTTTCGTAATACAATATACCCAAAATATCTTTTAATGTTTAAATATTTATGTTATATTTTTAAAATTGCACTACGAGTTTTTCGATTTTTGTGAAAAGAAAGCGGAACTGCTTATTTGCAAAAAACTTCGCTGCTTTTGTAGAAAGTTTTTTATTTTTGCCTTTTCTCTTTTTTACATATTTATAATAGACATATTAATCTATACTAATACGTAGCAAGGCTTGAAAGTTTCGAAACATCTTAACATACTAAAAGTTATTGGATTGGCCCACTAAAAATCCAATTGAATTTATAGAACCTCCGTCGAAAAAACGAGAAACCTTTAGTCACATAAAAGTCTGCTTTTACCGCATTTATATTTTAATAAATAATAACAACACAATTTGAGGTGCCAACGATGAACGTATTAACAAACGCTATAATTATCTTATTAGCTTATTTAATTGGATCAATTCCTTTTGCTTTAGTGATTGGAAAGGGCTTTTACAAAACCGATGTTCGCAAGCACGGAAGCGGTAACTTAGGAGCCACTAATACCTTTCGCACTTTAGGAAAGAAAGCAGGTATTATAGTATTGATCGGCGATATAGCAAAAGGTTCGCTAGCTGTCTGTTTACCGCTTATGATGAATAGTCACTTGCATATGCTTGTCCCTGGATTTATCGCTATTCTTGGACATAGCTATCCGATTTTCGCAAAATTTAAAGGAGGAAAATCTGTAGCGACTGCCGCTGGTGTATTCCTTGCATTTTCACCGTTAGCTTTCATTCTAGGGATTCTTGCTTTTTTAATTTCTCTCAAAATTTCTAAATACGTATCCTTATCTTCACCTATTGGCGCAGTGGTTGCCTTTTTAACATCAATTTATGTAGGCGATGTAGTATTAATGGTATTTGCAGCCGTTATTTTTGTTTTCATTACGTGGAAGCATATAAAAAACTTCAAGCGCATTAAGTTAGGTACAGAACCAAAGGTTAATTTTTAAACGAAATAAAGTTATTTACTATTAATCTTTAAATATTTTTACCAAAAAGGTGTTCATAATTTGAACACCTTTTTTTATTATTTTAGTACGTCTCGTCCGAAGATAGACGTAAATTATAAAATTTCTTTTAACAAACGCTCTTGGTTATAGAGTGAATCATACATTCCGCTACTTCTTGTATCTCATTTTGTAATTTGATATTTACTATTTAATAACTTAGCATAATAACCTTTTTAATAACTTTCAATAAATAAATGAAACCTTTTCTCTCCTCCAGCCGTATACCTATCATGCACGTATCAGTTAAAGGAGGAAGACTTGTGCTAAAACGAATTTCACTGTTTATTTTCGTTAATATTTTAGTATTAATTACAATCACAACGATTACATCTTTATTAGGTGTTCAAAGCTATATGGGAAGCAGCGGTTACGGCGGCCTGCTGGCATTTAGCGTAATTGCCGGATTCAGCGGCGCGATTATTTCTCTTATGATGTCCCGCGTAATGGCAAAGTGGATGATGGGTGTTCAAGTTATTGATGAACGTTCTCCTCAAGATGAATACGAACGATTTGTTCTAGAAGAAACGCACCGACTTGCATCTGTTGCAGGATTAAGAAAAATGCCTCAGGTCGGAATTTATCATTCAGCGGAAGTTAACGCTTTTGCAACAGGGCCAAGTAAAAGACGCTCACTTGTTGCTGTTTCAAGCGGAATGCTTGAACGAATGGACCGCGATGCAATCAGCGGCGTTATCGCTCACGAAATAGCGCATATTAAAAGCGGTGATATGGTCACAACTACGCTTCTGCAAGGAGTATTAAATACATTCGTTATTTTCTTCTCTCGTTTAGTAGCCAAAGCGGTGTCAAACTTTGTGCGAGAAGAGTTTGCGATGGTTGTTTATTTCCTTACATCGATTGTATTTGAGATTCTCTTTAGTATCTTAAGCAGTCCGATTATTTTCTGGCATTCAAGAAGACGTGAATTCAAAGCCGATGAGCTTGCCGCTAAACTCGGAGGTAAAGAAAAAATGATTTATGCGTTAGAATCGCTTCGTCATACTACTTCATTAGTAGATGACCGTCAAAAATCCATTGCTGCTTTTAAAATTAGTGGCAAAGAAAAGTTCTCACGCTTATTTTCTACTCACCCGCCGCTTGAAAAACGCATTGAGCGCTTGCATTCACTATAAACATAAAAAACCAGCTTCCATAAAGAAGCTGGTTTTTTATGTTATGACTGAGGAGCAAGCACACGTGTAGCCTCCCACAGTAAGACGCCGTCTTCATTTTTTGTTAATTCAACGTAGCCTTCTTTCTCTAGATACGTAAGCTGGCCGTACACTTCTGAAAAAATAAAGTCAGGTGCTTTTTGATACATATCCGGGAAAAAAGCAGCGCTGACTTCAAGCGTTGTTTTCTTTCCTTCCCCCATCGCTTGTAACACGCGCAGCGCCCATTTATGCTGCTTTTGAATACGTTCCATAATTAAAGAATGAATGTCGCTAAGCGGTTCACCGTGACCGCTGTAAATCAAATCAATGTCGTAGTTCAACGTTTTTTCAAGAGACGCCAAGTAGTCCAATAGCGGGGTTGGCTTAGGATTTTGAATGGTTGGCTCTAAATATGGATTTGACGGTACTTTTGGCAAAATATGATCTCCGCCAAACGCGATCTTTTCTTTGCGATTGTAAAACATCAGCTGACTCAAGGAATGTCCCGGTGCTTCAATTACTTCCCACTCACTCGCATAGGGAAGTGTATCTCCTTCTTTTAAATACCCGGTTAGCTTTTGCCCTTTAGGTGAATATACTTGAATTGCAGCTGTTGCTTTACGAAGCCATTCTTCCATTACATCATCACTGACTCCAAACTCAATAAGGAAATTACGGTATAACTCATTATGCTGCTGAACAAACTCTTCATCTTGGTAAATCCAAGGCTCCACAAGCTTATGACCGTAAACCGGTATATCACTCGGCAGCCATTCTAAAAATCCAGTGTGATCCGGATGCTGATGAGTAAGAATAACTTGTTCAATGTCTGATACTTCACATCCTTCTTTACGAAGCGCCTCTTCAAAAACATTCCACGCTTCTTTGGTTTTCATCCCTGCATCAATTAACGTTAACTTGTCTGCTTTTAATAAAAACACATTCACTGGTCCAATTGGAAATGGTGTAGGCAGCTCAATGCGTATCACTTTATGATCTAAACTCATTTTACCAAACCCCTATATCTGCATTCTTTTTACGGCTTTATACTATTAAACGTTTCATTCTTTTATATAGTCCCTTCACTACTAACTTCTACCTTTTGTAAAAATGCGCTGAGCATCAATAATTGGATGACTCTTTGTACTCTTACAAACGTTTTATAATGAATTCATACTATTAATAGTTTAGCAGGTTTGAAGACAAATTGATAAAGGAATGCTTTCCAGTACACTTATTTAAAACGAACAAGTGGTTCATCAAACGAAAAAAGTAAGATAGAATAAAGAAACGAAATGATGATATAAGGAGTATAGTTTATGATTAAAGCGATTTTTCTTTTTATCTTAGCGGGTCTTGCTGAAATTGGCGGAGGCTATTTGATTTGGCAGTGGCTGCGCGAAGGAGCATCAAGCTGGTTAGGGCTGCTGGGCGGTATTGCTTTGGTGCTGTACGGCGTCATAGCAACGTGGCAGTCATTCCCGGACTTTGGGCGTGTATATGCAGCTTACGGCGGTATTTTTATTGTTTTAAGCTTGTTTTGGGCGTGGTGGGTTGATAAAAAAATGCCTGATACATATGATTGGATTGGCGGACTTGTGTGTCTAATTGGCGTAGCCATTATGCTTTGGCCGAGAAGTTAAGTGATAATGCAGAAAGCGGCAGAATACATAAATTCTGCCGCCTTTTATTTTTTATATAGATACAGTTATGTTGTCTTTTCTCTTACTTCAACTCAGCCCATCTTTTATCTAATGATTTTAACAGCTCATCTTCAGATGTTTGGCCGCCGATGTATTCTTGTACATCCGCTCCGAATTTTTGCGTGACGCCTTCAGGGAATTTTGTCCATTCCCAAGGAAGCGTTTTTTGATCCTTAGAATATTTAAGAAGTTCTTCACCTAAAGGTCCAATGTCTTTTGCTTCAATTGATTTAAAGGCTGGAATGTACTTGAAGTCTTCAACTAATGCTTTTTGGCCTTCTTTAGATGTGACCATCCAGTTTAAGAAATCTTTTGCTGCTTTTTTATCTGCCGCTGGTGCTTGTTTGTGAATAACCCAGTTGCTTGGAACGTCAATTGCAAGCTTGTCAGCTACAGCCGCATCGTCGCTTAACGGCATAGGTAGGATACCTACATCCATGTTTGGCGTAATTTTATCAAGCATTGGCTGAATCCAGTTCCCTTGCTGAATCATAGCCGCTTCACCATTCGCAAATTTCGTTACTTGCGTGTTGTAGTCCGTCGTTAATGGATTTTTGTTTCCGTATTTTACCGTTAAATCAAGCAGCTTTACATACTGTTTGAACTGCTCGTTTCCTGCGATTTTAGTACTGCCGTCATTTAACCCTTTAATAAATGCATCCGGATCTTTTTGACTGGCAAATGGAATATTTAAGCCGTGGTTTCCAAGCACCCACCACTCGCCGTAGCCGATAGAAAATGGCGTAATGCCGGCAGCTTTCAGCTTTTTAGCCGCTGCTTCTAATTCTGAATACGTTTTTGGAAGCTCTTTAATGCCTGCTTTTTTGAACAGTTTTTTGTTATATGTAAATCCATAGCCTTCAAGACTGATTGGCTGTCCATATACCTTACCGTCCATCGTCATTGGTGTAAGTGTGTTTTCATACGCGTCATCAATCCAAGGCTGATCCGATAAATCTTCTAATTTATTTTTCCACGTTTTTGCCTCTTGATATCCGCCGTTTGTGAAAAGATCAGGTGCATTACCCGACGCAAACTGTGCTTTTAAAGCAGCTGCGCCGTCAGCTCCTCCACCAACCGTTTGGATATTGAACTTTACATTTGGATGTTCTTTTGTATATTGATCAGTTAGAGCTTTTAGCTGATCTGCAATTTCTACTTTTCCTTGAAATACATCTACTACTACTTGATCTCCACCGCTTTTTTTATTCCCCGATGCGCTTTCGTTTGAACATGCGGTTGAAAATAAAAGCGTAGCCGATAAAACACCTGCCGCTAAAGGCCATTTTTTCATTTTAAATGCCATTTTCTGTTCCTCCCTATTTGCTGCTGGTTTTGACGCCTCAGCTTCAAAACCAGCCCTGTTGCCGCTGCTATTATTTAATTGAACCGCTTGTAATTCCTTTAACAATATGTTTTTGCATTGCAAAGAAGAAGATTAATAGCGGGATAATACTGATTACAAGTGCTGCTAGTGCTAAATCCCACTGCTTTGTATACTGACCAAAGAAGAAGAATGTCGCAAGCGGAATCGTTCTTAGTTCAGGATCTTGCAGAACAAGAGACGGAAGTAAGAAGTCATTCCAAATCCACAGGCTGTTTAAGATAACTACGGTTACTGTAATTGGCTTTAATAACGGGAATACAATTCTCCAGAATACTCCTAGACGTGAGCATCCGTCGATGATTGCCGCTTCTTCTAGCTCGACTGGAATTCCTTTAATAAATCCGTGGTATAAGAAAATCGTCATACCTGAACCGAACCCTAAGTACATGATCACGATACCCCAAATGCTGTTTAACAGATTTAAGTTTCCTGCTACTTTTACAAGCGGAATCATGATGGATTGAAACGGAATAACCATTGCCGCTACGAATGCCATAAAGATAATGCTGCTGATTTTTTTCTTTGTTCGAACCAGCATGTAAGCTGCCATTGAACAGAAGATTACTAGAACTGCGTTACTGATGACTGTAATGATTAGCGAGTTGCTAAGCACCTTTAAGTAATTCATTTGGTTGAATGCATTTACAAAGTTTTGAAACTGAATCGTTGTCGGCAGTGCCGATGTGTTTGATAAAATTTCTGCAAATGACTTCAACGAGTTTGAAAGTACGTAATAAAATGGTACCAAGAACACCAGTCCAAGCAGGACCGCTAAAATTTCAACAATAAAGGTTTTGCTCGTATATTTGTTTCCCATCACGATTCAACCTCCTTCTTCTTGGTGTATGTTACTTGAATAATTGTAATCGCTGCTACGACGATGAAGAAAATTAAGGCTTTTGCTTCACCTAGACCGTATCTGTTATTAACAAATGCTTCTGTATAAATGTTAAGCGCTAACATTTCTGTTGATTTAAATGGTCCCCCGTTTGTTAATGATAAGTTGACATCAAATACTTTGAATGACCATGAAATTGTTAAGAATAAACAAACCGTTACTGCCGGTGCTACCATTGGAATTGTAATGTGACGAAGAATTTGCCATCTGCTTGCTCCGTCAATTTTTGCTGCTTCAATCAGCTCTTGCGGTACGTTTTGAAGTGCTGCTGTGTAAATAAGCATGATATAGCCTGCTCCTTGCCATACACTTACAATCACGATGCCCCAAAATGCTGTTTTTGCGTCTCCCAACCAAGGAAGTTCAAAAAGCGAAATTCCCGTAATTTGTCCGATAGATGCAAATCCTTTTACAAAAATGAACTGCCATACAAATCCTAGTAAAAGTCCGCCAATTAAATTCGGCATAAAGAAAACTGTACGTAAAATGTTTCGTGTTTTTAACATTTGAGTAACCAGAATCGCTAATACGAATCCGACCACATTCGTTAAGATAATCGCAACGACCGTGTATTTCGTTGTAATCCAAAACGATTGCTGAAACTGCTTATCTTCAGTGAATAAGTACTTAAAGTTATCAAGTCCCACCCAGTTAATCGTACCATTTACTCCGTTCCAGTCTGTAAATGAATAATAAATCCCTGTAAAAAATGGTATAAGTACAATCACACAAAATGCTAATAGTGCGGGTCCTACAAATAGTGCAAATAAACCTACATTTTTTAAATTTTTACGTTTTTTCGTATTAATGGATGGTTCTCTTTTAAGTTCTTGCTCTAAAGGAACATATTCCGTCTCCTGTAATTTACTTTGGCTATTCATCTTACTAGCACCTCCCTATGTCTTATTTTAGCGAAATCCGCTATTTATGAAACCGCTTTAATTGACGAGTAGGGTGTAAAATATTGACCTTTGTGCAACATTTTCTCCCCTGTGCACATTTTACATACTTTTCTAAAGCATGAAAGAAATAAAAGAAAAAGCTAGAAGTGGACCACGTATCTTCTTATCTTATACACTAGAAAAAAGATGTAGTTGGGAGGAACATACTCATGACAGCAAAACGAGCGTTAATTATGGGTGCCAATTCAGGAATGGGACTAGCTACAACGATTGAATTAGCAAAAAAAAGGCTTCGAAGTCATTATGGTGTGCCGAAATGAAGAAAGAGGAAATACCGCTTTAGAAGAAGCGAAGCGTCAAAGCGGCTCGGATTCCGTATCTCTTATGACCTGTGACTTAGCTTCTCTCGATAGTATCCGAGCTTTCACTGAATACTTTACGTCTCGCTACAGCGTGCGTGATGTGCTGATTAATAACGCGGGCATTGTGACAATCAAGCGTGAAACAACACAAGACGGATTCGAAATGATGCTTGGTGTCAATCATTTGGGTCACTTTTTATTAACTAATTTACTTTTAGATCCGTTAAAAAAAGCTCAGCAAGGACGCATTATAAATGTTGGCTCCGGTGCTCATAAGTCTGGAAAAATAGACTTCAACAATCCTCACTTAAAAACAGGGTTCGGAATATGGCGAGGATACTCTCAGTCTAAATTAGCAAATAACTTATTTACGGTTCCTTTAAGTAAAAAGCTAAAAGACACTTCTATAACCGTAAATTGCCTTCACCCGGGAGCAGTTTCTACCGCTATCGGCGTTAACCGTCAAACGGGGTTTGGAAAAAGCGTTCACGCCGTGCTTCGCCCTTTCTTTTTAACGCCTCTTGAAGGTGCCGAAACAGCTATTTATTTAGCAGACAGCCCTGAAGTAACGCATATTAGCGGTGCTTATTTTTATAAAAAACGCGTGACTCCCCCTTCTTCAAGAGCAAAAGATGAGCGGCTCGCAGAAGAATTTTGGGACTGGAGTGAGCGCGAGGTTGGCTTATAAAGTAGATAGATACGCTTGGAAAAGAAGAAAATAATGAAAAAAGGTCAGCTTTTCAGCTGACCTTTTCTTATTAGAAAAACGTTAGTCCTATAGCAAAAATAAAGCCCGATACAATTAAGGTTGTCACGCAGTAGCCCATTATATCGCGTGCTCCAAGCCCTGCGATAGCTAGTGCAGGCAGTGCCCAAAACGGCTGCGCCATATTCATCCACGCTTCTCCGTAGGCAATGGCCATCGCGGCGACTCCCGGATCTACGCCGAGCTGTTCAGCTGCCGGCATAATAAAAGGTCCTTGGACAACCCAGTGTCCTCCTCCCGACGGAACAAAAAAGTTCACAACGCCGGAACTTAAAAACGCGAGAAATGGAAATGTCGTTTCATTTGAAATCGAGATAAAGGCGTTTGTTAGCTTACCGCCTAAGCCTGATAGCTCCATCATGCCTTGAATACCTGCGTAGAATGGAAACTGAATCACAATCCCAGCGGTTCCTTTCGCAGCATTAGAAACGGCATTCATATAGGATAATGGCGTGCGGTGAAGCAAAATACCCGTCGTAAAAAACAATAAATTCACTGTGTTAATATCCATTTTAAAACCGTTTGTAGCAAAATAATAAATTAAATATGAATACCCAAGAAGCGCAATCGTCAGACTTAAAAACCTGCTGTTCTCCATGCGTACAGCAAATGTTGGCTTAGAAGAAGTTGTCTCAACAACTGTAGCCGGAGCCATTTCATCTTCTGCCAACAGTCTTGGATCAATTTCTACCACTTCTTTTCCCGTCGGCATCATCAGTCTTGTCATAATAGGAAGGACAATTAATAATCCGAGGGTAATAAATAAGTTGTATCCTGTAAAAATCGTGTCTGACAGCGGAATAAGTCCAGCGGTTTTTTCCATTGGGTTTCCAGGTGTAGCAGCGACAAGAGGAATCGAACCTGACAAGCCTCCGTGCCATGTTAAAAACCCTATGTAAGCACAGGCAATTAAAAACCGGTAATCAGATCCCGGCACGCGTTTCGCTACTTCTTTCGCAAACAGCGCACCTACAATTAAGCCAAACCCCCAGTTAATCATACAGGCCATAGCTGCGCCGAGCGTGACAAGAATTACCCCTTGCGCCGGAGTTTTGGCTAACAGTGCTATGTTCACAAGCCACTTCTTTACAAGCGGCGAGCTAGCAAGCGCATGTCCCGTAACAAGCACTAAACTCATTTGCATCGCAAATGCCAAAAGGTTCCAAAATCCACTTCCCCAAAACTGAACCATTTCAATCGGCCCATGAGGAGTAAAAACAATACCTGATACAAATAAAATCAGCGTCAGGATTAAAGCAAATACAAACGGATCAGGTAAAAAACGCTGCACAAGCGCCGTGAAAAAGTTAGATAACGCTTTCATTTTACTCCTCCTTTACAGGAATACTCCTGTGAATAAATGTCGACAAGCATCTTTAATTATACATAATTTGTTGAAAATTGTTAATATTTAGTTTAATAAAAACCCTTCTGTTTTTCAGAAGGGTTTCACACACTAAATGTTTGAATAAGAGTTGGCTCTCCGTCAATTTCAATTTTCTTTTCTTCAAAAGAAATATGTAAACTTTTATAAATATGTTTCCAAAATGAAATAGCGGGCTTGTTGCCTGCAAGCTCAATAATCATATATGTTCCTTTTCGATGAGAGAAAATGTCTTTTACGGTTTTGGAAGCGATGCCCTGCCCTCGGTATTTGTTTAAGATAAAAAAATCATTGATACAGTAATCTGCTTCTTGCTGAAGTGCGGGCTGTTCAAGAAGTAAAAAAAAGCCCGTCAGCTTATCATCTACTTTAATAAAGTATGGTGAGAGGCCTTCTACTTTCCAAAACAGAGGCAGCTCTTCAAAATGGAAAGCTCCATCTTCGCGAATATCTAAAGAAGGTGTATACGCAGATAAATCGTGGAGATAAAGAGAATACAAATTTTGCAAAACGCCCGCTTGGTTTTTAGGTACTTTTTCAATCGTAAGCATTCTTAGTTCATCCCCTTCTTTTCCTAATCATAAGGGTTTTTTGTGAAAGTTTACAGTAAAAATGTTTGAGCAAAGTGAAGATGGATAGTCAAAAAGCTCTTTTTTCATTTTGTAGATGTATGAAACACAATAAAAAAACGATCATCTCCGGTACTGTACGCTCCGTCTGATAATCGTTTTTTATGTTTTGTTTGCTGATGTTGAAGTTTTTCCTTCTTTGTTTTGGTTTTGCGCGTTTCCATGTCTGCAAATACAAACAGGCTGCGGTTTAATTCTGGATTTCGCTTTCCTTCACGCGTCATTTTATCACGCATTTTTTTTGCTTTTGACTTTGCCATGTAACTTCCTCCCTATATAAATGATGTATACATATCTTACTGCTTTTTTATAAAATGTCAAGTACAGAAGCACTGATGTATTGACAGTGCTTCTGTATAGTCAAGACTCTTTATTTTTCAGCATATCATCTAACTTTTGCTCCATACGCTGAAGCCTTTTTTCATTTGCCCCCTGCTTTTGAATCAGCCTCTTTAAGCCTATAATAAATGCAATAATTATTCCTGCTCCGCCTATGAGAATCAGCAGCATAAGAATTTGAAAAATAATATCACCTGTATTAACCATAATTCCACCTTTAATCCATTTTTTTACATTATATCATTTTTTTGATTTTTACGCTTTATTTTATAAAAAAAGCTCTCAGTGCTGAGAGCTTCATTTACTATCTTCATCGTAAACCGTCCATTTTTCTTGTTTGATTTGATTGGAAACATCAATCAGTTTATTTTTCACTCGATCCTTTTCCGCTCCTGTTAAAGGCGTAGGCCGGTAGTCGTTTCGCGCCGTTGTGGAAGAAATCCGGAATGGAATCACATTGATGTCTTTATTAGTCGTTAGCTTTCCATCTTTAATCGTAAACGTCTGCTGAAATACAAATGTATCTTTATCACTTGGATTTTTGTTTCCGCCAAACATAAAGTTTCCTAAGCTATAGACAATAAATTTATTTTTGTACTCTTCGATTCCTTGAACAACATGAGGATGATGGCCTAAAATTAAATCTGCTCCGTTATCAATTGTATACTTTGCCAATGCTTGCTGTGCTCTATCAGGAACATAGTGTCGTTCAGACCCCCAGTGAAAATGCACAATGATAATTTTAGCGCCTTTTTCTTTTAAAGACTCAATTCCGTCTTTAATCTGGCTTCTTATTTCTTTGGTGTCATCCCAGCCCGGATATCCAAGCAATCCTACTTTGACTCCTTTTACCATTGTGATGTATGTATCTTCATAGCCAAAATAGCCTATTCCGCTTTTCTTTAAGTTCTCTCTTGTGTCATCATATCCTTGCTGTAAATAATCACGTGTATGATTATTAGCTAAGTTAACGGTTTCAATACTTCCTTGTTTTAAAATATTCACAAAAGAAGGATCACCTTTAAAACGAAATGTTTTACTTGCTTTTTCAGTCGCAGTTGTCAGCGTCGTTTCTAAATTAACCGTTGTTAAATCATCTTGTTCAAAAATCGACTTTACATTTTGCGTAAAATACGGAAGGCCATTTTTTGCCGCTACGTCATTAAAAGTAGAATCATAGCTGAAGCTTTCATCATTTCCTAAAGTAAAATCTCCCGCTGCGCTAATTTTAATGGTTGTATTAATGCCCTCTTTTTTTCTTTTTTTGCCGCTTCTTCTTTAGATTTTACAGCTTCTTCTTTTTTCTGCGGTTCAGAAGATGTTTGTTCTCCTGCTCCTCCGCATGCTCCCAGTAAAAAACACAAACTTCCATAAATAACAGCTTTTTTTAAATACTTGTTCATGTAACGTTAAAACCCCTTTTTACGTTTTAATAACTGTGTTTGGACATGGTGTTTAATGTACATTTCGCAAAATATATACAATCTTCCTGTTATATCGGCAAAATAAGTGAAATTTTTACAAAAAAAGGAAGTTTTCATATTCTTTTTGGGTTAGAAAAAAAGGTTTTGGCTAAGAGAAAAGTAGCGCCAACGCTGGGGAGAAAACTGATGAACTGTAATAAACTTCAAGTGATTTACAAAATAGCACAGCGATTTCCAAACATCACCTAAAAAAACCTCCTTTGCTCATGCAAAGAAGGTTTTATCTAAACTTAACAAATTGAATCATTAGAATTAGGGTTTTTGAGTCCAAATATCGGTCGGATAAATAGTGCTAAGCCTGTGCCAAGCATAGCCATAACCATCCATACCCATCCATGAAGACTAAATGAAGCAATGCCGCCAAAGTAAGCGCCGATGTTACAGCCAAAAGCAAGACGCGCACCATATCCCATTAAAAGGCCGCCAACAACAGCTGCTCCTGCAACGCCAGGCTTAATCTTTCCTGGTTTGAACGTCCCTTGCGCCGCTGCTGAAATGAAAGCGCCTAGTATGATCCCAAAATTTAACACGCTGGTAGAGTCCGCTAGCAGACTTTGCGTTAGGGCTTCTCCATTCGCACCTTGGAAAAATCCCCAGCTTGATACATCTATCCCAGCTGCCATCATCGCTTTTCCGCCCCATAAAGCAAAAGCAGAAGTAATTCCCCAAGGATTTCCTCTTACAGCAAGCGTCAATGCATTTAATACGGCCAGCACAATCGCTGCGGTGAATAGAGGCCAAGAGCCGCGAATAATTTTCTTCCACCCTTTTGTAGTAGGAAGCTGTTTCATCATAGGCGGATTTTTCTTTTTGGCAATTTGAATCGTAATCCAGTAAATCGCTGCAAACGCGATGAGCTGTACAATCCAAGCCCCAAAATAACCAAGACCTGTGGATTCAGCTAGTGAAATAGGCGGAAGCGACGGTTGTTTTTGCCAAAACGGCAAATGATATGCCCCGAACATAGAGCCTACAATAAAGGCTAAAAGCGTTAAAATCATGGAAGAAGAGCCGCCGCCTAACGAATACAGCGTCCCTGACGCACATCCATTCCCTAGCTGCATGCCAATTCCAAACATAAACGAACCAACTATCACGCTTACTCCTACAGGTGAAACATATCCTTTTGGCGTCACGCCTGTAAAGCTAAAGCCTGTACTTAAAATAATAGCAAACAATGTTGAAGCAATCGCAAGCATAAGCATATGCGCTTGCAAGCCTTGAACATTGCCGACAGATACAAGGCGGCGAAATGCTGATGTAAAGCCAAAACGTGCGTATAGAAGCGTCATTCCTAACGCTAGGCCGATAATAAATAAAACACCTTGCGTCCAATTAGTCGTGAGCACAATCGCAAGAAATAAAATAACTGCTGCTATAACCCCTCCTGCAAATAATGGCTTTTGCATAGGGCTTAATTCTGTTACAACAGTAGTAGGCTTTGATTTATATGATGAGTGCAACGTTTGTGCCACATCATCCACTCCTTTTCTGATAGAAATACTAAGAATTAATATTTATCATCTTATAGCACTTCCCTTCTCCTGTAAACTGTTTAGCAAAATGAAAGTGAATTGTTTATTTTTTGAATTTTCTTACCTTTAGTCATACAAAAAGCAGAAGTTTCTATTCTTCTGCTTTTCGCTGCTAAACGTAAATAGAATGAATCTCTTTTACCGGAGTAGGATGAGGCTTTGCAAAATAATACCCTTGAAACAAATCATATCCCATCTCTATCAGGCATTTTAGATCATCTTCTGTCTCTACCCCTTCCGCAAGAGCCTTTGCCCCCATTTTATGGGTGATAGCTAACATCTCTTGGGCCACTTTTTTCTGTTTCTCATTTTTACTAACTCCGTTTGTGAATTCAAATGCTAACTTCACCACGTCAGGCTCCACTTCTAAAAGCCTCTTCAGCGTGTTATAACCAACCCCTACGTCATCCAAAGCATATTTAAATCCGTAGGAACGATAATAATTCAAAATGTTTTTTAAATGCTCAATATCTTGAACATCCTCCGTTTCAATAACTTCAAACACTATTTGCTCGGGTTTTATATTCAACTCTTGGATTAACGCAAATGTAGATGCCAAGCAATGCTCAGGATTATATATTGCTGTAGGAATAAAGTTAATAAAAATCAGCTGACGATCAATAATACTAGCATTTTTTACAGCTTCTAAGCGGCAGGCTCGGTCAAGAGCGAAGGTTTTATTTCTTATTTGAGCAGCTTCAAACATTTTAAAAGGCGGTATAATACTTCCGTCTTCTTCTAATCCTCTTGATAAAATTTCGTGGCCAACGATATGCACGCGTTCGTGATCAACCGATACAATCGGCTGATAATATGAGCAAATTCGCTTGTCTTCAATGAGCTCATCAATCCACAAGGCATCTTTCATTTTTTGAAAAACGGTGATTGGCTCCATACGCCGCAGGTTTTCAAACGGGCTCCGCTGCTTGGCTTCTACAGCCCACACGTACCGAGGGTCTAAATGCTGATGAACATAATCCGTAAAACCTCAAAAGATCTCTTCCTTCATCCAGAACATATCTTCTCCAAGAGTCTTCCATTGATTTTGAGAAATATCTTTAAAGTATTTTTCCAACTTCTTTACATCGTTTGATTTCTGAAAAGAAACCGTATATCCTGTCCTAATTGGCAGACACGCGTCGCACCCCATAGTTCATCTTCTCCCTCATTTATCATCAGTTTGTTGTATGTACACATGGATAGTTCTAGGAACTATACCACTTTTAAGAAATTTGCAAACCCTATTTTCCCTTTAAAATAGAACGTACTAAAAAGTTTTGGTAAAATGGTAGACGGCTTTTATTATCTAAATCATAGAAGAACTTGATATAAGGAAGTGAACAATTCATGAGCAAAAACCCTTTTACTAAGTGGTTTCTATTTTCTTTAACATTCTTTGCCCTGAGTACTGGCGCAATGTATTATATGCTGTACATATCGTACTGGACGTATTCTATTAAGCTGTTTTTAATCGCGGTGCCGCTCTTTACATTATTATCAGTTGCTTTTGGTTCGTTGGTAATCGTACATGAGCGCAAAAGAAAACGTGTATTTCAGCTGCAAAATGAAGGAGGCAGTCCTAAAAGTACGTTTATTCAAGGATTTTCCGAAATAACGGTAGGAGCAGGATGCATCGTGCTGTGCTTTTTTCTTTTTCTTTATTTTCTAATGGATTATTGAGTACATATAAAAAAGACGAGCAGGCAGCTCGTTTTTTTTATTTGGATCTTTCTAGAATATCTCGAACGCTTGTATAGTCAAGCTCTTTATAAGTTCCAACACCTGGTTTTACAAAGGTCTTTTCAACAATCGCATCAAATTCACGATCATCAATACCATAGTCACGCAAGCAGTTCGGGGCTCCTAAGTCATTCCAGAAAGTGCGAAGCGCTTTTGCTCCTTCCATTGCTGTTTCTTCATCGCTTTTTCCTGCTGGATCAATGCCAAATACGTTTACAGCCAGTTGTTTTACACGAGAAGGATCTTCTTTTAGTACATGCTCCAGCCAGTTAGGGAACAAGATAGCAAGACCGCCTCCGTGGGGAATATCATATACGGCCGACAGAGCATGTTCGATACGGTGAGTAGCCCAGTCTCCCCCGTCCGTTCCGTTTGCTAAGCTTCCGTTAAACGCCGTCGCGCTGATATACATCATCGTTTCACGATACTTATAAGAAGTCAGGTCTTCAAGAAGCTTAGGACCTTCTTGTACAGCCGTTCTTAGTAAAGATTCAATAAAGCCGTCGATCATCGGCGTATTTTCCGTGCGATGAAAATAGTGTTCAAGCGCATGCGACATACTGTCAACAATTCCATAGACGGTTTGATCGCGCGGCACTGAAAATGTGTACGCCGGATCTAAGATAGAAAAGACGGGAAATACGTGAGAAGACGTCCATCCGAGCTTTTCTTTTGTTTCCCAATTTGTTATAACAGAAGTTGAATTCATTTCAGATCCTGTTGCTGCAAGTGTTAATACCGTTCCAAAAGGAAGAGCATCTGTAATCTCTTTTTTACGTGTAATTAAATCCCATATATTTCCTTCATACACAACTCCAGCTGCAATAGCTTTTGTACAATCGATTACACTTCCTCCCCCAACGGCTAAGAGAAAATCAATGTTTTCTTTTTTACATATGTCAACGCCTTTAGCTACCGTAGTCAAACGAGGGTTAGGTTCTACACCAGCCAGCTCGTGAACAACCGCGTTAATAGACTGAAGTTCAGCTTTCACCTCGTCGTATACGCCATTTCGTTTGATACTTCCTCCTCCGTATACTAACAGAACGTTTACTTGTTTATGATAAGAAGCAAGCTCTTGCGATAGCTTCGTAATTTGATTTTTTCCAAAGTATAATTTTGTAGGATTGTGCTGCAAAAATATATTCATGTTCTACACCTCTAGTTTCATGTCTTATAAAAAGTGTAGCACGAAAACAACTTCATCATTATTGAAGATTCTCTATATCTATTATCAATATTTTTGATAACCTTCTTGAACAAGTGAAATAAATTGTTGAATAGGTGCCGTCAGCCATTTTTTCTTTTTGAATATGAGCTGTGAATAAAGATAAAATTCTTCGTGATCAAACGGGACTTTAATCAGTTTTCCACTTTCCATCTCTTGTTTTACCGCTATTTCCGGTACAAGAGCAATACCTAAATTATCCGCTACGCACTGTTTAATCGCTTCAAGACTGCTAAACGAGATGACCGATTGCATATGAATACCGCTGCTGCGCATCATCTCTTCTAAAAGCGTGCGATAAGGGCAGCCGCTCTCAGTTAAAATGATGGTCTCTCCCTCAAACTCTTCCATTAGAACGCTGTTTCTTTTACTAAAAGAATGGGAAGACGAAGCAATCATAACCATGTTTTCTTTTCGAATAGGAATCACTTCTAAACTTGAAGATGTTTGAAGGCGATCAAGCAAAACGGCTACATCATACTTTCCGTCAATAATTCCTTGTGTTAAATTTGGACATAAGCCCGCTTCTAGCATAATCTTTAGAGAAGGGTGCTGCTTTTTTAATTCACGAATATACGGTGTAATAAAATAGGCGGCCAGCGACTCCACGGTTCCTATTGAAACAGTTCCTCTAGCATCTTCGTTAGTAGTAAGGCGCTCTTTTGCTTCATTTAATAACTCGGTTACTTGATTCACATAATAAAGCAATTCTTCACCAGGCTGAGTCAGCTTCATTCTTTGTCCTGTTCGTTCAAATAGTTTTTGACCGTAATGACCCTCTAATTTTTTTATATGAGTGGTAACGCTTGACTGAGCATACCCTAACTCCTCGCCCGTTCGTGTATAGCTTCCCCACTTCGCTACTTCTTTAAATGTATATAAATAATTAATATCCATGTGCTGCTCCTTATGTACTGCTGTTTTGTTTTGTTTCGTTGTCCATATGCTAAAGCTGTTCTAGTAATCAGAACTTATAAGCAAATAGAATCACAGTACAGTATAAGCGAACTCGTTTTGCCAAGCAATTTTATCAACCGTAAAAATTCTTTTTATATTAGGCAACTACGCCGTTTTTTGTTCATAGAATGAAAAACAAATCTATGAAAAGAAAGGGTGTATCCCATGACAGCCTACAAAGAAGTGTTATATAAAGGAAAACGCTTTGTACTGATTCACGTATATGATTCAGGATACTGTGAAATCCGACCGATTGATCATGCTTTTAAAGTCGAACTTGTGCGATTAGATGAGATAGAACAATGTGGATAACGGTCATGAACGCAGCTAATGAAGCTTCTTTTTTGTTTGTATTAAAAACAAGTGGATGAGATAAAAATAGCTGAATTGGCTGGCCTTTTACATAATTTCTTCCTGTATACTTTGTAACTAAGGATATTCGCACTTATTTAGTTTCTATACTTACTCGAGGTGATTACATGAAAAAAGGCTGGCTGGAATGGATATTATTATCCGTTGCGTTAATTTGGGGAGCTAATTATACAATCGGAAAATTTGGAGTTGCTCATATGTCTTCCATTCAATTTAGCGCACTGCGTTTTATAATGGTTGCTCCTATTCTTTTACTTATTACAGGAATAATAGAGCGAGGCATTCGTATCGAAAAAAAGACTGGGGACGTTTAATAGCGGTCAGTATAGTAGGCGTTACGCTCTATCAAACGCTGTTTATGGTATCTGTTAAGTATACGACAGCTACAAATGCTTCTTTACTTATTTCGATGTCTCCTATTTTCACAGGAATCTTAGCTATATTATATAAGCATGAAGCTTTTTCGTTAAAAACACAGCTAGGCTCTATGCTTGCTTTTTTCGGGGCTGCGTTTGTACTGCTGTTTGGTCACTCTAGTCATGCGCTGTCGCAGCTTGCATGGTTCGGAAACATCATGGGGATTGTGGCAGCCATTGCTTGGGGCTGGTACCCAATTTTAGCAAAACCTTTAATCGTAAAATATTCTGCTTTGCGCGTGACTGCCTGGTCTGCTTTAATCGGCGCTATTCCGCTTACTGTCTACTGTCTTTTCACCTATCAAACGCTTATCTGGCCAACAGATATAGGCAGCTGGAGCTCTCTGGCATACTCTGTTTTGTTCGTGACGGTCTACGGGCTGGTGATGTGGTATGTAGGAATTGGAAAAATTGGCTCTACAAAAGTAATGGTCTACATGTATGTTATTCCTTTGTTTGCCGTTGTTTTTGCTGCTGTAGCCATTGGAGAGACCATCAATGCTATGCAGCTGCTTGGAGGACTTATTATTTTTAGCGGTTTGTATATTGTCAAAAAAAGCCCTGCTCCTAAAACAGCTCTTAAACTTAAAAAAGCAAACTAAAAAGAGTAACGGGTTCGGTTGATGCATGGTAACTAATAGCGCTCAGATTTTTTTCTGAGCGTTATTAGTATACTATTTTAATGCCCTAATTGAATTAAACACCCGTTAGGTTGATGAATGAACATTTTTTAGTTTATATTCATGAGTGATTTTATGGTGGTTGTATACGCGTTTAAAACCATTTCGTTCATAAAATAACTTCGCTTTGTCCATATCTGTATAGAGAACGAGGCTGTCGTAATAATTCTCTGCATAGTGAATGACTTCTTTTAAAAGTCGCTTGCCTATACCCTTTCTGCGAAATTGAGCTGAAACATAAAACCTCCTTACTCCTCCAACGTTAGCATACTGGCTGTAAGGATTTTGATTAAGGCCGGCTACGCCAATTAATTTGTTTTGTTCACCGTAAACTCCCTACAATCTTTCGCCTGTTTTGTTAAATACGTTTTGCCTGTTTTTATACTCCGCTAGTAGCTTTGTAAGAAAGAAAAAGCCTTCCTCCTGGCTTTCTATTAACAGCTCTTTTATATCATGCTCCATAAGATACGTTAGCTTGATGATTCTCATATACCTTCTCTCCGTTCAGCAGGTGTCTTGCCTATTTCGATAGAATGCTTGTTATACATTAATGCTGTCATGCCTGTTAGAGCTGTCATCAGCAAAATGAAGCTTGAAAATAGATATACAAACCTTACCCCAAACAGATCGGCTACTGTCCCGACAAATGCGATGGAAAGTATAAACACAGCCTGTACAAGAGTTGATTTTGCCGCTATTACTTTAGGAAGCATCCCATTGCTGCAGGTATTTTGATAGATGGTTTCCTGAGCTACGTCTCGAAGCTGATAGGCAGGACCCATCATTATCAAAAGTACTAAAGCTAGATAAAGGTTCGTTACTAGACCGTAAAAACCGGTTAAAACAGCATAACCAATTGAGCCTGCGAACATAAAAAGCAAAAGCCTTCCTTTTACCATAGAAGACATTCGGTACACAATAATTCCTCCAACTATGCTTCCAAAATAATACGCGCTGTTTATATATCCCCACCACGCTTCTCCTTTTCCAAGCACTTCTTTCACAAAAGAAAGAGTAATAGCTCCAATCCAAATGGTTCCAAAAAGCGACTCGATGATGTCCATTATAACGAGGGCTCTGATGCGTTTATGCATCCATAAAAAGCATCATCCTTCCATTAGTTTTGCCGTTCTTCGCTTTTGTGTTTGTTTGTATGTATGGGCTTCTTTTATAAACAGTAAGCAAACAAATGAGATCGATAGAAGACCTGCTGTTATAAATAGAGACTGAGTAGATCCCGTTAAGGACAAAACGAAACCACCAAGCGACCACCCTGCAAACAGAAAAGTTTGATCAATTGTTGAAAGCAAGCTATTCGCCTGCATTCTTTGACTGTCATCTACTAAGCTGCGTACAACTGACGTTTTAAAAATGGAAAAAAAGCCGTTAAAAAAAGAAATGATTCCAACAATGATAAAACACATCGTTAGTACTGTGACTGTAAATTCTCCTGTAAGCAGCACATACAATCCAACAAGCATCCCTATCTGCATCACTTGAACAGACCGCATAATGTGAATGGATTTATACGTATCGGCTAGTAAAGGTACGCTAAGGCCGCTAAGGAGCCGTGCAAGTAAGCTCGTCATCGTAATCATCGACGCAAGTGCTGTTGAACCGGTGTTTTCCTTTATATAGGAAGTGACAGCCATTGTATAAAGAACAAAACCTACATTTGCGGTTACTTGACTTGCTGCTAAAAGATAAAAACGCTGAGTCAATTCTTTTCTCCTTTCTGTTAGACGTAACATGCAAAAAGATAATTCATTTTTGTTAATTTTTCCCTTTTAAACTATAACACTATTTGACGAAATCCAAAACTATCTATAATTTAGTAGATGGAGGTTTTTATGTTTAAATATAGTTTTCTTATTGTTCTTATCGCTTTTTTACTTATTAACTTTAACGGTCAGGAAAATCAAATTGTAGGAGGCAAAATAAAAAAGGAACGAAGTGAGGTTTTCTTTGGCGAATACGACAGCTTTACGGGCCGCTACTCTCGGAGCATTAAACTCAAAAAAGGCGTAACCTACGCTTTTACGCTATCTAAAAACACCAAAAGCGGAGACCTGTCCCTGTACGTAGAAGATCCAAAACAGACACGATTTTTTGAAATGACTAATAACTCTCTTTATTTAACACCTGAAAAAACGAAAAGATATCGTATTAATTTTGTAGGCTCCGAGCATAAAGGCTCTTTTCAGCTTCACTGGAAAAGCAGTAATCAAAAAGAGAGCGAAAGATTTGTGTAATACCATTTTAGACAACGCTTAAACGAGGAGGAATGGTTTATGATTATTAATCAAGCTGTCCTGTACACCCACTTATTGGACACAATGAAGGATTTTTATGTAAATTCTCTCGATTTTCCATTAACCGCCGCTTCACCGCGTTCTTTTTCCATCAAGGTCGGTGAAAGTGAGATAACCTTTAAAGAAAGTTCTCTACATACAAAGCCCTTTTATCATTTTGCTTTTAATGTTCCAGCAAACCGCTTTATGGAAGCAAAGCAATGGGCTACTCAGAGAGTCTTCCTCAATACAGAAGAGAAGAAAGATGAGATTTATTTTGAAGCGTTTGATGCTCATTCGTTTTATTTTGAAGACCCTGCTCATAATATTGTTGAATACATTTCAAGACATTCGGACTGCCCGTCATCCAAGGCCCCCTTTTCTTCTAAGTCGCTTTTAAGCATAGGAGAAATCAACTTGACAACTCCTCATGTCCACTCTGTAGGGACACAGCTTATTAACTCCGGTATCACCGTGCGCAACAACAGGATATTAAACGAGACCTTTAACTTTTTAGGAAGCGGCAGTGCGTTTTTTCTTGTAGGGACGCCTAAAAGACGGTGGTTTTTTTCGAACCGCGACTCTGAAGTTCATCCATTAATGGTAAAGGTCAATCATTCTCTAACGGTTGCGCTCGACGAAAAAGGAATGTTGAAGATTACGCAAGAATGATTGTTTTTTTAATAAAGCCACGTAACAAGCGAACTTGTTACGTGGCTATTTTTGTTCAAAATTCAGCTCATACTCCCCCTATAGGTTTTGTATATAGTTCTCGATGTCCTTTCTGTTCATCAGCATAAAAACCTTACAATTCTCATCATTTTTAAGCTTTTTAAACCGGTTTCTCATCTTTTTTTGCCGCTCTCGATACGTAGTAAGAATAAACGTAAAAAATGACCAATCTACTTTTTCAGGGCATCCTTTTGCCATATCTTCACGAGTTTTTCTTGCATATACGATTCTCCGCTTTATTACTCGGTACACACAAACGATTAGCGGCAGCTCTAAATAAATAATGGTATCTGCACGCTTCACTCGCAGGTCATACGAATTGCTGTAGTTCCCGTCGATGATCCAGCTGTCTTTTTTTACAATGTGCTCCTGCAATTCTCTAAAGCTATCATTGTCTCTTTCCGTCCAGCCAGGCTGCCAATACAGGCTGTCTAAATGATATACTTCTAGATCAAGCTTTTCCCCTAATTTCTTGGCAAATGTAGACTTTCCTACTCCTGGAGAAACGCCCATTACCAGTACTCTTTTCATCTTATCACCTTACCTTTTTAAGAAATAAAGCTGATTGAAGAGAAGGCAACTGTTTATAGCTGACTCGATGCATTCAGTGTCCTCGGAACGGGCTGCTTTATAAAACAGCGTCATGTTAGGATTTTTATTCCCATGATTTTCAGGCAACCTATAAACATTCATCATAAATTCCTATATTCCTTCTTGCTTTGTAGTAAATAGGTTGCTTTTATGAATCGTTTCCTTTACCTTAAATGTGAGTATATAAAAGTAAGGTGAAAAAAATGAATGCATCTATGCTAAAGAGATTTTTACGAAACCTCGGTATTTTTATTTATATTGTCATTGCAGCTATTAATATTTACTTAACAAGAAATGATCTGGGCGATATGCTTACCCGCCTTGTGCTGCTGACTATTTTACTTCCTTTGTTTTTTAGTTTTGTGTATGCATTAGGAAAATCACATTTTAAAAGACAAGAAGAACTAGCTGAACAAGAGAAGAAAAAAGAGTAAAAAAAGCCTTTTGCCAAGGGAGATTTCCCTTGATAAAAGGCTTTTTACTTTTTTTCATATAACTGAACATTAACTACATCAGGATCAACGTGATACTGCTTGGCAAGTTGATTTACCATTTGCTGAATTTCTCTCTTCTTATGGTCAGAAAGGTGTTCGCGGGGCAGAAGAACCAGAATTTGAGCTTCCGCATAGTTATTCAGCACCCTAACTTCTTGAAAGCCATGCTGCGTCAAAAAAGCTTTTAACGCTTTTTCAAAGTCTGTGCTTTCTTTTTGAACAACTATAGAAGGCTGATCGTAAGAAAATAGCGAAACCTCTTTCTCTTCAGGCTTTGTATACACCGCCCAAGCAGTTATAAGCACTGTGACAACAATACCCACATTTAACATCCACCTTTTCATACCACGAACGCTCCTTTTAATTAAGTTTGTTCATGATATGAAAAAATTCGTTCATTCATGCGTTATCTTCCTAGCCATCCTCCGTCTACAGCGAGTAAGTGCCCATGAATATAAGCAGATGCATCAGATGCTAAAAAGACAACCGCCCCTTTAAAATCATCTGCTTGCCCCCATCTGCCTGCTGGAATGCGTTCAATGATTTGTCTGCTGCGCGTTTCATCGTTAATAAGGGCTTCATTCATATCGGTAGCAATATACCCTGGTACAATCCCATTAACATTTATGCCTTTCGCTGCCCATTCATTGGACAACGCCTTTGTAAGCTGGGCAACTCCGCCTTTTGCTGCTGCGTAAGCTGGAACCGTAATACCTCCTTGGTAAGAAAGCAAAGATGCCATATTAATGATTTTTCCGCTTCCTTGTTTAAGCATTTGCCGGCCCGCCTGCTGACATAACAACCATACGGTTTTTAAATTAACATTCATAACAGCATCCCAATTTTCTTCTGCAAAGTCTACAGCGGGTGAACGTCTTTGAATGCCTGCATTGTTCACTAAAATATCAAGCTTTCCAAAGTGACCAACAACCGATGAGATCGCTTCGCTTACTTCAGAAGCATTTTCTAGATCACAATTAACAATAAAACATTTTCTTCCGAGACGCTCAATTTCTTCTTTTACTCCAAGAAATTCCTTTGATCGCTGCAGCAGAGCGATATCCGAACCTGCTTCTGCCAAAGCAATCGCCATTGATCTTCCAATTCCTCTTGTTGCTCCCGTAATCGCTGCTACTTTACCATCTAAAGAAAACAAATCTACTGTCATTGTTCATTCTCCTCTCCGTTTGGTGCAAATAAAACCTTAAGTGATTCATCAGGCCGCTGCATAAACTCAAACCCCGCTTGAATATCTTCAAGCGGCAGCTTATGAGAAATTAAGGAATCTGCTGCTATTTCACCGCTTGCCAATAAATCAATAGCCGTCTGAAAATCTTCTCTTGTATAGCATCTTGTTGTCGTTAATGAAATTTCCTTAAAGTGCATCGCTGCTAAATCCACTGCTGGGGCGTTTTTATAGACGCTCACCACCACAATCTCCCCTTGAATACGGCTTGTTTCCACCATTTGTTTTGCTGTAATTTGATTTCCTGCTACTTCAAATACAACGTCTGCACCAACGTCGTTCGTAAGCAAACGTACTTCATTTACGACGTCTTTTTCCGCTGCATCAATTGGTATAAAGCCAAGTTCTTTCGCTTTAGTTAAGCGGTAAGAGCTAATATCTGAAATCATTACTTTTTTTGCTCCTGCTCGCTTTGCAATCATCCCAATGAGCAGTCCAATAGGTCCTGCACCTAAAATGACAGCTTGGTCACCTACTTTCAACCGCGAGCGTCGCACTGTATGTACGGCAACCGCTACAGGTTCTGCAAGAGCTGCGTGGGTGCTAGACAGTTTCTCTGGCAAGAGGTGAAGGCGATGAACTGGAACAGCCACGTACTGCGCGAACCCTCCATCTTGATCAATTCCAATTAATTTTAACTTTTTACAGACGTGAAACTGTCCTTTTACACAAGCTTCACACGTTTCGCAGCTGAGCGTAGGTTCAACTGCTACGCGGTCCCCTAAAGAAAATTTCGTTTCCCCTTGAATCTCTTCTATAACTCCGCTGAATTCATGTCCCATAATAAGCGGTGCTTGTGCCCTAGGGTGTTTTCCAAAATAAATCATCATATCTGTTCCGCAAATTCCAGCATGAGATACCTTTACAAGCGCTTCTCCTTCTTTTATGACCGGTTTCGCTTTTTGCTGCATGACTGCTTTTGTTTCTGAAACGTAGACACCTGCTTTCATTTCTCCATCCCCTCCGTATACTTGTCGACAAGTTAAAGATAAAAAGGTCCAAAATCATTTTGAATCTTTTATCCCTTTTTTATGCCTCATTCAAAAGTGAAGCTGTTATCGTATTTCGCGTGTCTTCAAAGTGACGCTTCACTTCATCTTGAATACGTTCTGTATTTTGAGACTTTAATGCTTTAATCATTTCATGATGCTGCTTTATCAGTGGGAGCACAGCTGCTTTATCATCTCGAAATCTTTTTTCAGTGGTAATTAAAAGAGCAGCTAAAATAATTTCACGGATGCTTTCCCACAGTTTTAATATCCGCTTGTGATCTGCTTCGATAATCACGAGCTCATGAAACCGCAAATCTTGATAAGCAAACTCTACATAGTCATCGTATTTAGCTGCCATGTTCATTTGATCAATGCTTTGCTCAAGCTTTTTAATGAGAGAGTCATGATTGACTTCAGATAAACGCTCTAAGACGAAATGTTCTAAAAGCAGACGAACATCGTACAGCTCGTGTAAATCTCTCGTTGTTAAACCAATAACAACTGCTCCCATTCGCTGCAATTCAATGAGCCCTTCGTTTGAAAGAGTTCGCAGCGCTTCTCTTATAGGAGATCGACTCATTCCAAACTCTGCCGAGAGCTGATTTTCCGATAATATGGTTCCTTTCTTCAGCTCGCCGCTCATAATTTGCATTCTCAATTTGCTTACAACTTGTTCTCCCAGTGAGGCTCCACGAAGCCATTTTTCCGGGTAGGTTACTCTTTTAATGTGTCATCACTTCCTTAGCCAACTTGTATACAAGTATTCAAGAACTAGTATATCGATAAGAAGCTCTATTGTAAACGTTTTCTCTTTTGAAAATGTATATTTTTACAATACTTTCTTACACTAAGAACTACTGATAAATAAAAGGTGGGACGATGAATGAATCAAATTATATTATGGGGGATTCTTGTTATTCCATGGTTTCTACTGCTGCTGCTTGATAAACAGCGTGTTAAACGATTTTTTACTGTAGGGTTATTTGCTGCATTAATGATGACAATTGCCTATCAAGTAGCGGAAAAAATGCACTGGTGGACAGTTCAAGAAAACGTATTTTTTCTTACTAGCATGGGAGCAACGATTTATTGCCTTCATATTGTGATTACGATCTTTGTCTTTTACCTTACGTATCCCGGGTTTATCTTGTACATAATTGTTAACATTATTTTGGATTTGATTCATGGTTATATCATTGTTCCTTTTCTCGCTAAAATCGGGCTTTATAATCTGTATGATATCAGTCATTTTGGGCTTTTCCTTGTCATGACTACCGTAGCCATTATCCTTTACTTGTTTCAACGGCTGCTTGACTTTATATTTGAGGAAAACCATTCATAAAAAAGCCACAGCAAACGCTGTGGCTTTTTAATTAATAGAAAAATGGAATGACCGTATCTCCTCGAATCGGCTCAACGGCCGCATGAAACTGAATTCGCAAACTTTTTGAAGTTTCGATATCAGGGGCATCCATAACGTGAAAATGAATGTGGGGCTCGGATGAATTCCCCGAATTTCCACACCTTCCAAGCAGCGTTCCTTTACGAACCACGTCTCCTTTTTTCACAGAAACCGACCCTTTCTTCAAATGTGCAAGCACACTGTATTCTTTTCCTTCATGCTCAATGATGACGTGATTTCCTAAAGGATTTTTTTATTCGTGTATCCAATTTCATTATCTTCTTGGCCATCAACTGCTGTGATAACGACTCCTTCAAGCGGCGCTACAACTTTTTTTCCATAGGCATAGTAATCTTCGTTTTTCATTCCATCATTTTTATAGCTTTGCTTTCTTTTTCGCACGACTAAATCATACGCATACCTTTGGTTTTCGACTGGATAGTGATAGTTCAATACCTCATTCTTTCCTCCCCAATAGACAAACCATTCACTTTGAATCGGCATCGTATATTTGTTTGTACTCCATCGATCTCTCTCTGAAAATGATTCTATAGGAGCAAGCACAAGTGCTTGAATAATGCTATGTTCATCAAACATAACGCTGATTGCTTTTGTTTGCTTATGATTCATCCAAATAAACTGCTCAATTTGAGGAGTTAAATGAAGATTTGTTTCTAGTCTATAGAACTGTTCTCCTTGATTAAACAATTTGCTCTGCTCCAAAAATTGCTGAAGCGAAACTTGACGTTTAAATTCTTCGCTTACACAATCATAAAGCTTCTTAAAATCCTCTTGTGCAAATAAAGTTCCAAACTCTTCTCTGATGTTCACTTTTCTCTCTGTATCCATCATTGTAATCCACCCTTTTATATGTATTTCAATTTGTTTGAATTATCTATAAGTAATACGTTTTATGTTATAAAAAGGTTTCATTTTCCATTTATTCTATCTCAAAATCTTCTTCTATGCCGTATTTACAATTTTCTCAATCCATTTTATAATTATTTTACAAATATTTGAAAGGAGGTGCAGCATGATGAAAATAACGTTAAATAAAAAAATCAAGCTGCGCCGAATAAGTGTTTTTGGCGCTTAGATTTCAAGGAGATTTCACAATGAAAGTAGCATTAGTACGTCATTACAAAGTAAACAAAGGGCTTCCAGAAAATCACCGCTTATCCACCGATGAACTAGTAACTTGGTTTCAGGAATATGATGAATCAGATATTACGTATGGAGAGACTGATTTGAATAATATGGAATGGAAACGCTGTTTTTCAAGCGATATGCCGCGTGCACATAAAACAGCAAAGCATATTTATAAACAAGAGATCACTCTTCTTCCGGAACTTAGAGAAATACCTATGCCTATTATTCCAGTAAAATTCAAACTTCCTTTTATCCTATGGGTATTACTGTTTCGCTTGTCCGGACTCATCAACAAACAAGCTCGTAAAGATATGGCTGAGGCTAAGAGAAAAGTAGCAGCAGTGCTAGATCGCGCTATTTCCGAGTCAGAAGACGATTTACTGATTGTCAGCCACGGAGGCATTATGAAGTTTATGCGTAAAGAACTTATAAAACGCGGCTTTAAAGGGCCTCGGTTTGATATTGCTGTTAACGGAAAGCTTTATCTTTTTGAAAAGTAATAGAATGAAGCTTACTAGAAAAACATTCCTAAAAAAAGTCGCAGAGACTACTCTCTGCGACTTTTTAATAACCATTTTCTTCAATTGTTAATGCTTCACGCAAAGCGATATCTTTTCGGATATTATGAGCGATTTCACGCGTGATTTCTCCTTTTTCATAAAGTTCTTGCACCGTTTCCCGCTCGGTATGAAACGCTTTATAACATAAATCTCTCGTTGCTTTTTTACGTTTGCGTGAATTATACTCCGTACTCTCTTTTCTAAGTCTTGCCATGGATCTATGGTATTCACTAATAATAGCAAGTGAAATCATTCGATTTTCTTCGTTCATATTTTCTTTAATGACCTTTATCGCTTCTTCAATCATTTGAATACGTACTTTATTCACTTTGCTTCTTCTTCGCAAGCTTTGTTTTCTTAACGCCTGCTTATTCGGTGAAAAAATTCGGACTAGTAATAATAAAACTTTTTTAAATCTCATCCAGCTCACCAATAATTTGTACCTTACACGATTGGTTACAGCCATTTCAAGCTTGTGCGTATGTTCCAAACAAATATACGCTGTCTCACGGTCTATTTTTTCCTCTTTTAATAGCTTTTCCACCAATTTCCCCTTGGCCTGAAGAGCCAGCAATCGAATTTCTTCTTCATACTGTTTGTTTTCAGAGGCTTCTAAAGGATGAGTTTTAACGATGATATTATTAATCGTTGTATTATACGTTGAAATTAACGAATGGGCTGCTCCACGATTTTCCTCGGTCATTTCTCTTTTTAACCGCTGAATAGCAGCTTTGTGCACTTTAATGCGTGCTTTAACCTCTTTTGTATTGCGCTCAGGCTTCTTCGGCGCCTTTTCTGTTTTCGCAATAACAGGTAAAAGAATACTTGCCGCAACTAAGGTTAACAATATAACGCCTGCTGCTAGAAAAATAATCAGAGAGCGTTCCGGAAAATCACTGCCGTTATCAAGCGTATATGGAATCGAAAACGCTCCGGCTAACGTAACAGCTCCTCGTACACCTGAAACCGTAATAATGCCAATAGACCGAGGCTCAGGTTTTAGATGCTTGTTATTTTTGTAATACCAGCCTACTGACCATGACACCATCACCCAAATAAATCGTAGTACAAACAAAAAGACAGTAATAATCAAAATATAAAGAAGCACTTGTCCATTATTAAAGTTTGGATCTTGAATAATTGCTTTCGCCACTTTTGGTATTTGCAGACCAAGCAGTACAAACACCAAGCCATTTAACAAATATAAAATAACCGTCCAAGTACTTTTTGATACTACTTTAAGCTGCTGGTTAGGTGATTCCTCTCGGTCTCGCTCAATCGCATGCACAATGCCGCCTGCTACAACTGCCAAGATTCCTGATAAATGAAAATGTTCAGCAATGTAGAAGACAACAAATGGAGTTAGAATTTGTATTAACATATGAATCGTAATATCTTCCATTCCTAAACGTCGAACAAGTACGCGCAGTCTAATAATCAAAAAAGCGATAACTGCTCCTACAAACAAACCGCCCAGCGCTACCCAAAGGAACTGAAATGTAGCATCTACTATCGAAAAGACGCCCGTTACGGTAGCAGCTACTGCTACTTGAAACGCTACAAGACCAGAGGCATCATTCATCAGCCCTTCGCCTTCAAGCAAATGCATAATTCGTTTAGGGAGCTTTACTCGGCTCGCCATAGCTCCAACAGCCACTACATCTGTTGGGGACAAAATAGCGGCTAGTGCAAATGCCGCCGGTAACGGAATGGAAGGGATGAGCCAATTGATTAGATATCCCCCTACTGCCACCGTTACAAAAACCAGTCCCAGCGCTAGTAATAAAATAGGTGTACGAAGCTTCCAAAGAGCAGCTCTTGACACGTTTTTCCCATCATTAAATAATAGCGGGGCAATAAATAAAATAAAAAATAACTCAGGCTCTAAATGTACTTCTCCGCCAAATGGTAAGATAGCAAGCCCTGCTCCCAAAGCTATTTGAACTAATGGAACAGGAATAAATGGTACAAAATGATTAATGATATTAGATAGACCAATCAAAGCCAATAAGACTAATATCGTCAGGAAAAATTCCATAAAAACAATCGACTCCTACTTCTATTTACATCCTTTTAAAGGTATCACGTTATCTCTTTTCGTTCATTTTATAGTGTTTAGTTTACGCTTTTTCTGCAAAAAAATGTTGCAGGTTATTAAAAACTGCTCTTTCTTTTCCGTAAGTTTATTTCTACCGACATTAAGGGAATAGTATACATGATATTCTTTATTTACCATATAAATCAGCTCAGCAAATTTTTATAAGGAGGTGTTCCCTTATCCGTTTCAACGGAGTAAGGAGATAAATTTGGAAACAGTAAATGTCATTTTATTCATTGTATTAATCATATTAACAGCCTTTTTTGTTGCAACGGAATTTGCCGTTATTAGGGTACGGTCGACTAGAATCGACCAGTTAATTGAAGAAGAAAACCGGAACGCTTTAGCAGCAAAAAAAGTAGTATCAAATTTAGATGGCTACCTTTCAGCCACACAGCTGGGCATTACGGTTACCGCACTGGGCCTAGGCTGGATAGGTGAACCTACGGTAGGGCATTTATTAGAGCCGCTTATTGACATGCTTCCTTTTGCTGCATCACTTTCGCATGTCATATCTTTTGTTCTTGCTTTTTCGATTGTCACATTTTTAAATGTGGTAGCTGGGGAACTTGCGCCCAAAACAGTGGCCATTCAAAAAGCTGAACAAGTGACGCTGTTATTTTCTCGCCCTCTTATTCTTTTTTCTAAGTTACTTTATCCGTTTATTTGGCTTTTAAACCATTCAGCAAGAGGCGTTGTTGGATTATTCGGCCTGAAGCCAGCTTCTGAAAATGAAGTGGCCCATAGTGAAGAAGAACTTAGAATTATTTTATCTGAAAGCTATGAAAGCGGCGAGATTAATCAATCGGAATTTAAGTTCATGAATAATATTTTTGAGTTTGACAACCGAACGGCTAAAGAAATCATGGTGCCTCGTACAGAGATTGTTAGCATATCAGCAGATGAAACGATTGAAGAATTCTTAAAAATGGCTAGAGTAGAGCAATATACTCGCTATCCAGTAGTTCTAGATGGAAACAAAGATCAAGTGGTGGGATTAGTTAATATTAAAGAAATATTAGCAGATTACATAAAAGAAGATGATATTAAACCACGTACCGTGCAAACGTATATGAAACCCATCATTCAAGTCATTGATTCCATCGCCATTTACGACTTATTGCTTAAAATTCAAAAAGACAGAATTCACATGGCCATCTTAATAGACGAGTACGGAGGAACAACAGGGCTTGTAACGGTAGAAGACATTTTAGAAGAAATTGTTGGTGAAATTCGTGATGAATTTGATGATGATGAAATACCGGACGTACACAAAATTAATGAAAATCACTACGTACTCGATGCGAAGGTGTTGATTGAAGAAGTAAATGATTTACTCGGAACAAATATTGAACAAGAAGATGTTGATACCATTGGCGGCTGGATGCTGACCGAAAAGTTTGATCTTGCTAAAGGTGATAGTATCACAAACGAAAGTTTTTCATTTAAAGTCATTGATATTGAACATCACCATATTAAACGAATCGAAATAACAAAGGAAAAAAGTACGGATAACAGCTGATTATCCGTACTTTTTTTGATGCTCTTTTTTAAATTTCAAGTACTCCTTATTCTCTCGTACCTCCTTCCATTTTTTCATAAAAATAGCCGCCGATTCTGCTTTTTGTTCATCAATTTTCCGTTCGTTACGCTCTCCGTCTTTGCTGTATTTCTTTCCGCCTTTGTAGTTCGCATAACGCCTGGATCGCGTGTATCCCATTTGGAGAAATTTCCGGGCCATGTCCATTCCAACAAAATCGTTTTTTTCTTTGTAGGTCAAAAAAAGCTGATAGATAGCGTCCGCGGATTCCTCAGCAATTTCTGGTGTTCGAAAACGCCAATGAGGAAGAATTTCACTTTTATATGGCTCAACAAGGAGAACTCCTTGTTCACCTTTTCCTACTCTATATTTTTCAGGATGTTTTCTGAAATCGATATGCTCAAAATCAAGTGAATAATCAAATGCCATGGCTCTTCCCTCCTTTTTGGTCTCTACCCTTTACAAACGAATGATGAAACTTTCCTTAGAGAAGTTTTGCACATGCAGATGCGGGTAATAATAGATGGATAAGTATGACTAACCTTTTTCTCCATGCTAAAGAAGGCCGAACTTATTAAATCATGGTACGGGAGATTTCTATCAAATTCACCATTATGGAAAAGAAGATGTTTCCGTGATGTCTGCTGTCATTAAGGCATTAACCGTAATTGCTGAAACAAATCGCTCTGCAATCAAAAACGATGTATGGGTGTTTTCTTCCTATATCGTAGAAGGGCTTCAAAAAGAAGAGTGGCTTAAAATGGACAAAGAGTTTCTCAATCAGCTCCTCAAAAACCTTGCAAAAGCTTGTGAGAAAAAATATGTTTCTATGCTGATAGAATAAAAACAAAAACGCCGTTCATTCACTGAGCGGCGTTTTTTACGATATAAAGTGCTCTATCTCTTCTCTCTTTTTCACGACTATCAGTTTATCGTGATATGACATACGAAGGATATGCAAAATTTCAGGTTTACTTTGCTTTTCGAAGTCTGAATTCCACTGAAACATTTTAATAAAAATAGAAAGCGTGGGTTCATAATTCGCTTTTTCTATTTTAGCCTTTTGCAGAACATACCTTCTTAGAATAAACCAGACTCTTTTTAAATAATGCGTATCGAGAAAAATAATGAGGTCAGCTCTATTAAAACTTTCATTCACCCACGTATAGTGTACGCCTTCTATAATCCATTCTTTTGAAGCTGCAATATGATGTAAACACTTTTTTCTATCCGCTTCACTTCTTCTTTTATCTCCTTCATATGTTCGTTCCCACATAATATTATCAAGTTCGTAGTGAGGAACTTTTAATGCATGGGATAATAAACGGGCTAGAGTTGTTTTTCCACTTCCAACAGATCCAACGATATGTATTTTTTTACATGAAGCGCTTTGAATACTTCATCTCCTCCTACTTCAAACCTGTTTTTTACACATATTGTATAATTCACGTTCTTTTTCTCTAATGCAAACTAGAACATTTTATGCTAGTATTTTATGGTACTTGACTGACAAAAGGAGTGAAATCGCAGTGCCTAAAACCCTTTTTGGAAAACTTACGCTGTTTTGGATTGGACTATTTTTATTGATTACAGGTCTATTTTTTTATTATAAATATACAAACCAAGGGTTTACCGCTGCAGATCTATTCTTTCGCGTCTCTCCTCCTTTAGCTGCTATTGGCTTCCTTTTAAGCGCAGCCGGACTATATGAAGAACGAGGAAAAAACAAGCTAATTCCTCTCGTGGTACTCAGCATTAGTTTTATCATGCTCTGCCAAGCAGGCTATCATTTTATACATATGCATACTCCACCGCCGCGTCCTTGAGCTTACTTACTTTCTTATAAAAAAGCTCTTCATTTAGTATATTAAACGAAGAGCTTTACTCTCTATTCAAATAAACGCACAAGCTTTTTTGTATAAGGATGCCTGTTTTTATCAAATAGCTTTGTACGGTCAAATCGATCAATAACCTCACCTTGCTGCATTACTATCATGCGGGTGCTCATAAAGTTTACTGCTGCTAAATCATGCGAAATAAACAAATAAGATAGCTGAAACGACTCCTGCAAATCTTTTAATAGGTTTAAAACCTTTGCTTGTACCGTAACATCAAGGCTCGCTGTTGGTTCGTCCAGCAGCACCAAAGACGGTCCTACGCTAATGGCACGCGCAATCGCTACACGCTGAAGCTGTCCTCCACTGAGTTCATGAGGATAACTCAGTGCATATTCTGCGCTTATCCCAACTTTTCCCAACAGATAAATAGCGATTTCTTTTTCACTGTGGCTCACGTGAGATAAAAATGAAGGAACAGTGCGCTGCTGACGCAAAGGCTCAAGCAAAGAATCGATGATTTTCACTTTCGGATTAAAAGAAGCAGCCGGGTTTTGAAATACAACTTGCATGCCTAAACGAGCTTGCTGAAGCTTTTTTCCTTTTAACCTATGAAGAGGCTGCTCGGCAAACCATACTTCTCCCTGCTGAATCTCTGTTAACCTTAGCACACTTTTTACAAGCGTACTTTTTCCGCTTCCACTTTCTCCAACAATCCCTACACATTCCCCTTTATCGATATGCAGGGAAACATTGTTTAGCGCTTTAACGTCTTTATACTGTTTCACCAGCTGCATGACGCGTAATATACTTTTTTCTTTCATATCTCACTCCTATATCAACACTTTTTTCTGCGTATCTAACAATCGATCAGGCGTTTTCTGTAAAGAAGGAATGGCGTTAAACAGTTTTTTTGTATAAAAGTGACGCGGAGCGTGAAACAGAGATTCGATACTGTTTTCTTCTACGACCTCTCCTGCTAACATAATGGCTGCTCGGTCTGCATATTTCCGCACATGACGCAAATCATGGGTAATAAACAAAATGGCACAGCCTGTTTCTTCTTTCAGCTTATGCAGCAGCTGAAGAACTTCAGCTGCTGACACGCTATCTAAAGCCGTGGTTGGTTCATCTGCAATAATCAAGGCAGGCTTCATCACCAGTGCTAAAGCAATCGCTGCTCGCTGAAGCTGTCCTCCGCTCAGCTGAGAAGCATAGCTTTTATACACGCGTTCATTAGGTAAATTTACAGCTTTTAGAGCCTGAAAAATGGCAGCAGTCCTGTCTTTTTTAGACAGCTCACTATGTGTACGAACCGTTTCATCAAACTGCTTTCCAATTGTTAAAAAAGGAGTAAAGGCGCTTCGATAATCTTGAAAAATATACGAAATATCTTTTCCAAGGATAGGCGCCTCTCCTTTCTGCTTAAAGATAATAGATCCTCCTTTAAGCGTTACACCTGAAGGCAGCAGTCCTCCTATCGAAGCAGCAGTGATACTTTTACCGCTTCCGCTTTCTCCAACGAGTGCCATCCACTGTCCTTGCTCGATTGTAAAAGAAACGTCTTTTACGATTTGTTTTGTTTTATTATGAATGGCTAGATGCTTTACTTCTAAAACGATGACGATCACCTCTTTTACTGATTAACTTGCTATTTCCCTCGAATATATTCACCTAAAGCTGTAAACGCCAGCACAAATAAAATAATGGCCACGCCTGGTATCAACATTAACTGCGGAGCATTGTAAAAGTAGGCCCTGCCTTCATTTAGCATCGTTCCCCATTCCGGAGTAGGCGGCTGAGTCCCTATTCCAATATAGGATAATGAAGCCATCATTAAAATAATTTTCCCTATATCCAGCGTAGCAAGAACAAGAAGATGTCCTCCCACATGAGGAAGAAAGTGGCGCAGGATTAAAGGTAGTGTTCCCACTCCGTTTAATTTAGCGACCAGCACATATTCTTTTGACTTTTCTTGAAGCACAATACTGCGCACTGCCCTTGCATAACCAACCCACTTTACCATAACCATCGCAGCAATTAAGTTAAATAATCCAGGCCCTAACAGTCCGCTTAAGACGATGGCTGCAATATAATCAGGAAAAGCTAAAAAAGCGTCTACAATTCTCATTAAAAATCGGTCTATTTTCCCTCCAATATACGCTGAAATTAAACCAACCGGGACTCCAATTAAAAGAGAAAGAGCTAAGACAAGAAAGCTAGTTCCAATCGTAGTCTGAGCTCCAGCTACGATTCGTGAAAAGAGATCTCTGCCTAAATGATCAGTCCCTAGCCAGTGATCACTGGTGGATTTTTGAAGCCGATCTTGCATATTGACTTGTGTGGGATCCATTGGTGTTAGCTGACTTCCAAACAGACAAAATAAAACAAGCGCAATACCACACACGCTTATCACTACAAAAGGAAGCTGCGGCTTTTTCACGTTTTATCCCCTCCCTTTACATAGAGCTGGGGATTTACATATTTGTAGCTCAAATCCACAAGTGAATTAACTAAAACAACAAACAGGCCCATCCACAAAATATACCCTTGAATGACAGGATAATCACGATTCATAATCGCATCAATAACTAATTTTCCAATTCCAGGATAAGCAAAAAGGACTTCAATAATGACCGTTCCTCCAAGCAAGCTGCCTAAGCTCGTCCCTAAAATAGTAAGAAGCGGCGTTAAGCTATACCGGAACGCGTGAAAAATAAAAATTCGACTTTCACTTATTCCTCTTGCTCGAGCGGATCGTACAAAATCTTGTTTCAGTCCTTCTAGCAGACTAGCTCTAATCATTCGCATATACACAGCGGACATGGCAAAACCAAGTGTTAAAGAAGGCAGCACAAGATGGGCTGCTGTGCCTGTACCCATTGAAGGAAGCCATTGAAGACGTACAGAGAACAGCTGTATAAACAAAAGGCCGAGCCAAAAGCTTGGAACAGACGCTCCAATTAAGGAAATACTTCTGCTGAGATAATCAATCCACTTGTTCGGATACAGTGCTGACAGCGTGCCGAGTGGCACAGCTATTAACAGCATCACAACCAAAGATGCAGCCGTCAAGCGCAGCGTAGCCGGAAACTTCTCGGCTAATTCATCGATGACAGGCTCTTTTGTCATATACGAAGACCCTAAATCAAACTGAAAAAAGCGCTTCAGCCACTTTACATATTGAATATATACAGGTTCATTAAACCCTAGCTCTGTTCTCAAATTATTCATTTGTTCCTCAGAAACTGCCACGTCATCTACGCGAAGCATTTGCTTAACTGGGTCTCCTGGAGCCAGCTTCATCAAAACAAAGCTGAGAAACGATAGGATAACTAAAAAAATGAGTAATTCTATTATTCTTTTACCAATTAATTTCATATCTATTTCACATCTAAATCCTTTGTTATCACATAGTATTCACTTTTGGTTGTGACCCAATTTTTCACATTGTCTCTATAGGCCACAAAATTATTCGGATGAACAATCGAAGAATGCAGCGTTTCCTTTTCTGCTATTTCTCCGGCTTGTCTTGCTAACTTATTGCGCTGTTTTTGATCAACGGTTTTATTGAGTTTATTAATAATGGAAGTTAATGCTGGTTCATGAAAATGACCTACATTAAATGCTCCTCCCTCCATGTAAAGAGCATTAAAGAAATATCCTGCATCTCCTCGCGGCGCGGTTACTAGACTATATGTAACGATTCCCCAATCATTTTTTGTTGTCATATACTCGTCCATATTTTCCACTTGTTGAATGTCTATTTTTACACCAATCTTTTTTGCTTCTGACTGAAGCATTTGTGACATTAAAGGCAGTTCTGGACGATAAGGGTATGTAACAAGCTTAAAGGAAAGCTGTTTTCCATTTTTTATTGCTTTTCCATCCTTGAGTATATAACCGGCTTTTTCTAAATATTTTTGAGCCTCGCTTGGTCCATAGGTTTTCGTTTTTTGATCGTTCGAAAAATCTAAACTCTTTAAAAATGGACCAGTTGCCGGGGACCCTTGACCTGCAAGCGCTGTATCGACAACATCTTTTGGATTTAATAATACATCAAACGCTTTTCTCACATTTTTATCTTTAAACGCTTCTTGCCTTGAATTATAGAAAAGCATTTGATTTCTCAGGCTCGGCTGTATATCTACTACAATAGAAGAATCTTTTTTTAACGTGTTTAAGCTTTCAATAGCCGGACGGTACACAATATCGGCTTCACCTGATTGCAAAGCGGACGTTCGTGCATTTTCATCATCATTAAATGTTAACACAACTTCATCCAATTTTGGTTCCCCGCCCCAATATTCTTTATATTTTTTTACTTTCATTTCATTATCCGGTTTAAACGAAGCTACTTTAAATGGCCCTGTTCCCACGGGTTTACTTTTTGTATCTGGAGCATCTACATCAATAATTGCCGTGTTTGGATGAACAAGTTCAGAAGGCAGCGTGGCAAGCGGCTCTGTTGTTGTAATGGTTAAGATTTGGCCACTGGCTTTTATTTCTTTAATTTTAAGTGCACTTTTCATTGCTTCGCTTTCTTTTATCGTTCTTTCTAACGAATGTTTCACGGCTTCAGCATTCAGATCCTTGCCATTTTGAAACGTAATCCCGTCTCTAATCTCAAATACCCAGGTCGTCCCATCATCTTCTGTTTTCCACTTTTTTGAAAGCCACGGTTCAATCTGTAATTGCTCATTAACTTTTACTAACGTTTCGGCAATACCAGCTCGTACAGTTGTATAATTCAACTGTGGATCGAGCGTGTCACTTGGAAAATTCGATACAAAATTAAGTGATTTCTTTTCACTCTTTTCTTCGGTACTCGCAGAGTTACTCGAACATGCCGCTAGCATACCTATCGCAGCAAGCGTTAAGCATAGCAGACTTATCCTTTTTCTCATATAAATCCCTCCTTTATTCAAAACTATCTTTCTTTTATGTACGGTCTCTAACTATAACTTCCCCCTTTTAAATCGTAACGATTATTATTATCATAAAAAGTTTAATTTGTTTACCTTACTTTGTCAACAAAGGTTTTTAAAGGATATTGGTGCTCTAACACTTGTTTTCACCCGGTATGATGATTAAATTTATTGATAACGCATACAAATGAGCATAAAAAAACAAAGCCTTCTGGAGGCTTTGTTTATGCAGCGTGTTTTTTTCTTTTATATTTCCACATCATATATCGATAACGAATCGTGCAGCCTATACAATATCCCATCAGCGCTACACCAGCAGCAAGAAGCACCATTATACTAAATACATAGCCGACAAGCGTATAACCCATTAAAAATGAAATGAAAGCAACCCCGATACATATACATATCGTTGCAATCCATTGGTTAAAAAGCTGCTGATCCCGGTCTTCCATTTGATAAGAAGAAGCAGGCTTTTTAAGAAGCTTTTTCCCTGCCATAATTACGGGATTACGCTTTGTTGCAAGTGTGACTACTCCAACGAGAAAAGGCAAAAGTAAAAGCCACTTTGCCGCAAGTAAAGCGATCAAAACCGTTATAACGATAAAGAGTTGATTAAGCTGAACTAATGGTTTGGGAATGCTCATGGAACTCCTCCTTCTTAAAACCCATTATACAAATTGGTTTACTCATCCAAAAGAAAAAGCACTCCAAATGAGCGATAAGACTCATATAAAAAAGTTACATGATTTCACTAACGTACTTTAAGATCAGTATCGTAAATAAAATCAAGACAACGTATCGTAAAGAACGAATTCGACGTTGAAGAAGACGTTTTACATGCCTTTTATTACGCATATGGGTTCTTCCTTTCGTATATTGAATTGTCTTTAGACACACTTATATCATACTTTTTCGGAAAACACCAACGTCAGAAAAAATTGCCAAGAACCACAGCTCTATGCGCTTAGAAAACCTTTTCCAATTACATCTCGTACATCGTGTACAATCACAAATGCTTCATCATCAATTTTTTTAATCAGCTTTTTAAGTTTAATAAGCTCTTGTTTATTAATGACCACGTACAAGATTTCTTTTGATTCTTTTGTATAGTTCCCTCGACCGTTTAGAATCGTTACTCCGCGATCAAGCTGTTCATTGATTTGATCCGCTACTTCATTTTTGTTGCTTGAAATAACGGTAACGGCCTTTTTAGCATCAAACCCTTCAATAACGAAGTCAATTACTTTTGTTGTAATGTACAGCATGACGATCGTAAATAGTAGCTTTTCGATTCCAATAATAAAATAAGAAGCCAATACCACTAGTAAATCAACAATTAAAAGTGCACGACTGACTTTCCAGTTTAAAAACTTATTTAGAATTCGAGCAATAATGGCTGAACCTGCTGTTGTTCCACCAACTCGCAAAATCATCCCAATTCCAACGCCTAGCAGTACACCGGCAAAAACCATGCCAATGAGCTCTTCATGAAGATGAAGACCCCAGCCTTCAGTTACGTGAAGAAAAATAGATGTAGCGATAATCGTAATCATCGTATAGACGATGGTTTTTTTCTCTAAAAATTTATACCCTACGATAAGCAAGATACCGTTTAAAATAAAGTTAGTGACGCCCGTTGAAAGATGCGTTGTATAATATAAAATAATTGATATACCCGTAACGCCGCCTTCACCTAGCCCTATTGGAATGACGAACATGTTAACTGCAAGTGAAAATACAAACGAACCTATTAATAAAAAGATGACATCTTTTACTGTTTTACTCATCGATTAAACCCTCCTCGGCATAAAAATTCACATAAAAAAGCCCCTTCTCCAAAAGAGAAGAGACGCTTATGTTTAGTTTTTATATTACGTATTCTTAAATTGCCATGTATGACTATAATATGTTCACATACGTTTGTCAAACGGAAAGTTTATGCATTATGTGTAACCAAGGCTATGAGTCATTTATCTTTTATGTATACTAGGAATGTTTTAATTTATTTAAACAAAGACGGATGCAGGAATTAGTTGACTCAATTAATTCTTTATCGCCTTTTTTCAATCGAATTTCTAACGCGCGTTGGAAATAGTGATGTGCTCTGGAAACAACCCGCTGATCAAGTAAACATTTTCCATAATGCTGATAGACAAAGTCTTCATATATGTGAAGGTCTTCATCTGCTTTTAATTGTTCAATGAGTAGCTGAAACGTTTCATTCGCTTTATCCCACTGTTCTTGCCAGTGATATGTATGTCCAAGTCGGATCGTATTCAAAAATTCACCTATTGCATCAGCATGTCGGTCATATAGATAAATGGCCAGCAGCAGATGTCTTTCACTGCTCGTTAATTCTCCAAGTATGCGCTCATATACACCAATATGTCCATATGTTTTAGCAGCGGCACACTCATCCTCTTCTTCAAGAGCTCGTTTCTTTAAATAGATAATTCCCTGCTTCATTTGGTGTGGGTTAATCGGAACTTCTCGAAGCTGTTCATTAAATCGATAACTCATATTAAACGGAAGATCTCTGATGTTCATGCACGCTCCTTTCATGTGGCACATCAGCAAACATACTTTCATGACCGCTTGCTTATGGTCCATTGGATGTAGGATTCTTTCCATTTTGATACGTTTACGCGATTTACAGGAAAGCTCAGCAAAAGTGCTGAGCTGTTGGTTCTTATTATTTTACTTATATATCCATTTTATCACAAAAAATACTACCGTAAAGATGCTCAGGCAGTCTTCATATAAAAAAATGGTTTTTTATCAATAAAAATGGTTTTATGCTCTTGAAAGCCTATACGCTGATACAATTTTTTGGCTTCTACGTTATTATATTCAACGTTTAACGATAAAAACATCTTACGCTTTTTAGCTTCTTGCTTGGCTACATTTAAAAGAGCCGTTCCTATCCCTTTTCCACGGTAAGCCTCATCTACACATAGAGAGTCAATATAATAATCTCCGTGTTCAGTTTCTATATCAATTTCCCACGCTGGATTATTAAGTTTAGCACGTACAAAACGCTTAACTGGTTCATAAAGCGTTTGTAACATACTTCCTTCGTAGCAAAGCATAAGTCCAACTACCTTCTCGTCGACTTCTGCGACTGTAATATGATGATAGCTATAGCGATTTTTCTCAGACAGAATAAACGCTTTAAGTCTTAAAAGCGCTTCTTCATTCGTTGTAGCCGCCGTATGAGAGCGTGCAATACTGCCAAGCATGTCATAAAGTAATTCCGTTACAGCAGAAGCATCTTCTTTTCTTGCTTTCCTTATTTTCACGATTTTCAAACTCCCTTTATTCTCTTCGCTTGCGTTATTTGTAGCAAACCTTCTTACCTATCTACTTTAACACGAAAAAGAAAAGAAAGAAAAAATTAACTCCTAATCTTCCTTTCATTGTATAATTAATGTATATTTTCAAATGAATGGATGATAACTATGAAAAAACGCCGTCAGCAGAAAGATAATACAATAAGTGGATGGGAACTTTTTGCGGAAATTCTTTTCCAGGTTCCGCAGCTGCTTATATGGCCACTGCGCCTCCTTATACGAATTGGCCGCTCTTTGTTGGATGGTATTTAGTGATTTACTGACCTCATAAAAAAAGAAACTCAGCGTTTACTGAATTTCTTTGTTAGTTCTTTGCTTTTGTGTATCCTGCTTCTCGCGCATCTTTTTCCGTACAAAACCAAATGACGTTGTTCATGGTTTGGTTATAGTGGGCCCCTGTTGGCACGTGATAAATTTTGGAGTTTTGATTTCCTTTTATTTTACCTTCACAGCTTTTGGCAGACTGAGTATCCTTTTGTTTAGAAGAGGACTGATTTTTTACAGCATCCGTGTTATATCCTTTTTCTTGTGCATAGTTTTCAATACTCCAGATGCCTCTTTCGTTTTTTCGAGCCTGCTCCTGTATTTTCTTAAATTCATCTACGTACTTTGTATTAGGAGGAAATACTGATACGCGGGCTAGCCCTTTTGCTAGCAGCTCTTCATTATACAGCTCATTGTCTATCCATACATAAGCAAGCAAGCGTCCATATTGATCACGCTCCTGCACATCAAATTCAAGGGTAATTTCCTGTCCTTCTAGTCTTTTTTTTGTGTAAGCAGATGCTTCAGGACCAAAGGGCTGTACGCCTAGTTTGGGATGCTTTGTTTCTGGGGTATCAACAAGAAGTAATCGCACGCGATCTCTCTTTCCGTTCAGCATTTTCACTTTAAGCGTATCACCGTCCACTACTCTTTCTACCGTAGCCGCCTCACCTACTACATCTTCACGATTTGCTTTAGAAGGACTATGATCTTCTTCTTGATCTGATGAACCTTCTACTTGAACTGCTTGTTTTGTATCGGTAGAAGATGTGCTTGAATGACTTGCCTGCTCATCGCTGCATCCAGTAAGAAGTAGCATAAACATCGCAAGCATCGTGCAAATAATTGCTTTTATTTCTTTCAAAACCCGGGTCCTCCTTTAACACGTTCCCTATCTACTATATAAAAGTAAAATGATTTTATAAATAGTGTAAATCACCTAAAAACAAAAACTCGTGAAAATACCTTTCACGAGTTTTTTCGTGCAACTGTTATAAAAATTGCTTACCTGTTTTAAAGTCATTTTTTTAAATAGCATCTATTTTATTTTTATCTCACGAACACATTTTTCATTTTACTGTATCCAGATTTTTAATCATGAGGATATTTTACACTACAAATACATTTATCGTCTACCGGCTTATAAGAATAAGGAATAGCCGCACAAATAGAATAAGTGTGAATATTGCAATATAATAACTGGCTAACATGATTGCTATTTTTTTGTAACATAAATAAGAGCCCTCATTAACAATAATAGCTAATAGGGCTCTTCAAACCTTTGTTTTTACGATCGAATTTTTTGTTTGCGCATCCACTGGGTAGCGACCCACTTTTCTCCTTTTATAACAGGAGCTCCCCCGTGGAGAGTACGGTCATTAAGTTCAGCATCACTATAAAAATATTCAAAGTACACGGCCATTCCTTTTGTCGGAGATACGGAAAGACCCAGCTTAGGAAAATAAGTTTCTCCTCCTTCTTCGACATCGTTTAAGTACATAACCAATGTACTAATACGGTTGTTTTTAGATGCTTTACTTGCAGAAGTGAAATAATCGTGATGTGCTTTGTATTCTTGATCAGGCAAGTATTTTAAAACTTGAAGACCTTCAGCATATTCAATAGATGGTCCCATTATTTTAGAAAGTCTTCTTTCGATTTGATGTACAAGCTCGTTTTCGCTTTCTTCAAAAAACATGCCGCTGCTCGTTCGAATACTGTTTACTTCACGTGCAGCACCAATTTTTGATCGCTGCATTTTATCTTTGGATAGCTGTATAAGTTCGTCACATTCTTCGTTACTTAGGACATTTCCTAAAACTAGAACAAGAGGCTCTTCAAATCGAGCAACAATATCAATCTCTCTGTCTTCTAATTTAATTTTATTACCTGTATGATTAAAAATCGTTTGTTCTTTCGTTAATAAAGATGTATTAGTTAGAATCATCTTTTATCGGCTCCTCGAAATAGCTATTTTCCAATTCTTCACTTCATTATATGTAAACGCTTACTAGTAAGAATTATATCATGAATACGAAGTAAATTCTGCTAGTAAAGGAAATAAATAAAAAGAAGCCCGTTATATAACGAACCTCCCTCATTTTTTCTTATATGTTTCACCTATATTTTGAATACTTTACAACAGCTTCTAAAAAATTCTTTTAATTTAAAGCATATGTGTCAAAGGCTGCCTAAAATCATCGGTACACAAGTTCTTTTTTACTTAAATCAAGCATTTGTGCTGTAGAAGCATGAATTTCGTTAAAAAGCGCTGGATTTTCTACCAAAGATAATCCGTAAGAAGGAATCATTTCTTTTATTTTTGATTCCCATTTCTTCATATGCTGCGGGAAACACTTTTCTAGCACTTCAAGCATGACATGAACAGCAGTCGAAGCACCTGGCGAAGCCCCGAGCAATGCAGCAACGGAACCATCAGCTGAACTCACAACTTCTGTACCAAATTGAAGAGTTCCTTTACCTCCGGCTTCCGTATCTTTGATTACTTGTACACGCTGACCCGCTACGACGATATCCCAGTCTTCGCTTTTTGCGTTTGGAATAAACTCGCGAAGTTCTTCCATACGCTTTTCATTGGACAACAGCACCTGCTGAATCAAGTATTTCGTTAAGCCCATCTCTTTGACGCCTGCTGCTAACATCGTCAAGATATTATTCGGTTTTACAGAATTGATTAAATCCAAGTTTGAACCCGTTTTTAAGAACTTTGGTGAAAATCCGGCAAAAGGTCCAAACAGCAGTGTTTTTTTGCGGTCGATATAGCGTGTATCAAGGTGCGGAACCGACATCGGCGGAGCGCCAACCTTCGCTTTTCCGTACACTTTCCCGTGATGCTGCGCTACAACTTCGGGGTTATTGCATACCATAAATAATCCGCTTACCGGGAACCCTCCAATATGTTTGGACTCAGGAATACCCGTTTTTTGGAGTAAAGACAGACTTCCTCCTCCTCCTCCGATAAAAACAAAGTTCGCTGTGTGATATTCCTGTTTGCCGCTATGAATATCATGTACTTTTACTTCCCACGAGCCGTCTGCGGTACGTGTCAGATTTTCAACGCTGTGGTTATAGTTTATTTCTACGCTTTTACTTTTTAAATGTGTAAACAACATACGAGTTAAAGCTCCAAAGTTCACGTCCGTCCCTGAGTCAATTTTGGTTGCCGCAATTGCTTCAGTCGATGTACGGCCTTTCATAACAAGCGGCATCCATTCTTTTAACTTTTCAGGACGATCCGAATACTCCATCCCTTGAAACAACGGATTATTTGATAGCGCTTCAAAACGTTTTTTCAGAAAGGATACGTTCTTTTCTCCTTGTACGAAACTCATATGAGGGATTGGCATAATAAACTCTTGCGGATGATGAATTAAATTACTGCTTACAAGATACGACCAAAACTGCTTTGAAAGCTGAAACTGTTCATTAATTCGCACTGCTTTCGTAATATCTATAGATCCATCAGCTTGTTCAGATGTATAGTTCAACTCGCACAGTGCAGCATGGCCCGTCCCTGCATTATTCCATTCATTCGAGCTTTCTTCTCCTGCATCTGCGAGTTTCTCAAATACTTTGATTTCCCATTCCGGCGCTAACTCTTTTAGTAAAGATCCCAACGTTGCGCTCATAACTCCGGCCCCAATTAAGATAACGTCTGTTTTTTTATATACATTGCTCATCACAATCTTCCTTATCTTTTATATTTTAAAAAAGCACCTTATAGCAACACGCCTGTTCTACCTGACTCTCTATAGATTAAGTATGTCTGACAAGTTATCTGTCTTACATAATGGGCGTTTTTATACATACCCTTTCATCTTGTCCTTTTTTAACATGCTTAATATCACTTCAGCGGTTTCTTCAACTGCTTTACCTGAGACATTAACAATAGGACAACCAATGCGCTTCATAATTTTCTCAGCATAGTCCAGCTCTTCAAGGATTCGATCTACAGTGGCATAATTGGCTTGAGACGCTAAACCTAAATTTTTTAATCGTTCTTTTCGGATTTCATTGAGCTTATCCGGTGTAATAACTAAACCAATACATTTATTTTTCGGAATAGTAAAAAGTTCATCAGGAGGCGTCACTTCTGGAACTAACGGTATATTCGCTACTTTAAGACTTTTATGAGCTAAATACATAGAAAGTGGCGTCTTAGATGTTCTCGAAACACCAATCAACACTAGATCAGCTCGCTTGATGCCTCTGAAGTCTTGTCCATCATCATATTTAACAGCGAATTCAACTGCTTCTACTCTTCGAAAATAGTTATCGTCTAATTTTCTCGTTAATCTCGGTTGAAGATTAGGTTCCTTATTAAAGGTTTGGCTAAAGGCACTCATAAGAGGGGTCATTAAATCAATGGCTACAATTCCTTCTTCTTGTGCCTTTTCGTCAAGATACTGTTTTAAAGGTGGGATGACGATAGTATACGCAATGATGGCCTCGTTACACCTTGCTTCAGCAATGATATTATCAATATTTCCCTCATCTTCTACGTAAGAAGTATTTTGAATTTCAATATCTTCTCCACTAAATTGAGTTAAAACTGCTTTTACCATCAGCTCAGCCGTTTCACCTACTGAGTCGGAAACTATATAGACAATTTTTCTTTTATTCACATTAAATCTTCCTATTCTTTGATTTTAATAGTTTAATAACGCTAGTATTTTTTGTTCAACTATCATTTAGCAGCTTGCAAGATACAAAATTTAATAGTAATGAATAGACAAATATGCTGGTCACTATGATTATAAACACTTTAACAAAACAATTAAATTCAGAATTTGTGTCATACTAATTATAAAATAAAACTAAATATGTTATACTATTTTCATTAAATGTTATATTAGCATTAAATATAAGGAGATACAATCCCTTTTCTCAGCATTTTATAAAAAGTTTGAAGAAAGAAAAAGTTTAGATTTTAAAATGTTTTATGCTTTGGCATGGTGGCACTCATCAGGGCTGAGAGTTGTTTTGCAGGGATAGGTACGAGGATAGTTGTATAATTACGTTGTTTATAACATGATTTTTAAATTATAGAAGATTTATTCTTATCTATTCTTTTTAGCTAAGAGTGCTATAACTAAAAATAATGAACGGTTTACTTTTCACCTTATGTATACTAAAAACACCGCCTAAAAGACGATGTTTTAAAGAATTGGTTATAATGCATTATCGCGAAATAGATTAATTTTTATAAAACGGGATTACTTCTAGCAGATTTTTGCAATAAAAATTTAGAAAGATAATGGGATACGCCGTTTTCGTCACAGTTAAATTCCGTTACGTCATCGACAATTTCTTTAATATGATCCGGCGCATTTTTCATCGCTACGGCATAGCTGGCAAACTCAAACATTGGTAAATCATTGTTGCTGTCGCCAATTGCTAGAATGTCTTGCTCGGGCAAATTAAAATGTTTTAGCATTTGCTGAATTCCCGTTGCTTTATTTACGTTTGCCACCATCACTTCAACATTGTGTTTAGATGAAGTAGAAGTTGTAAAGTCGATTTCTTTTTTAAGTTCTTCAAGCTCCTCTTTCCATTTATCGATATGCTCGTGCGTTCTTGCAAAGAAATAGAACTTTGAAAATTCGCTTCCTTCTACGGAATCTTTCCAGTCAATTTCTTCTTTAATTGCTTGTTTACGGGAAAGCCACTCGTTAATTTCCACACTGTCTGGCTTTGGCTCTCTAATTTCATTTTCCGCATAGGACTGATCTTGTTTTAACGTCACGCGAGATGTGCCGTACGGGAAAAGCTCATAGTATACCTTGTTCGCTCTTGCTTTTTCAATAATGGTTTCCACCAACTGGAGCGAAAGCGAATGCTGAAAGACTGCTTCTTTTCCTACGTACCCTGCCATACCATTTGACGTGATAAATCCATCCACTTGAAAGCCTTCAGGAACTAACTCTTCTATTTCATCAAACGCTCTTCCCGTAGCGATAAAAACAAAAATTCCCTGTTTTCGTAATTCGTCAATGATTTCTTTTGTTTGAATACTTACTTTGTTAACACGGTTTAATATCGTACCGTCCATATCTAAAAAAATTGCTTTAGATTTTAACAACATACTTATTCCCCCTATTTGTAAAAGAGTGTACTTGGCAAGTATAAACTTTTCGATTTTTAAACTCAATGAATGTACTTTGCTTTTCTCTTTTATAAAACTACTATAATACTCTCCTTACATCTAAAGTACATACTTATATTGTACAAGCGCTATAAAGAAAGAATTTTATATTTGCAATAAGCCTTTATATACTAATAGCTGGCTAGGCTAATTTGATATAAAACAGCATTCACAAAAACGAATTTTCCTTTTAGTCTTTAGAGTATCGTTCAAAAAAGATATAATAAGACTGTTACAGATTAAATACATACAGAGGAGGTCAACATGAACGAACCATCCAATTTTTCTCCTTACCTTATTAAACAAATCAGCGATGCGATCGATGACAATATCAAAGCAAAGTGCATAGACTTTTTATATGATTCTCATTCGTTCTTTTCGAATGAAAAAGATTTTATAGAAGACTACATTTTAAATATATTGCAAGATACGTTTGTTTTAGAGAATAAATTAATAAATCCTAAGGAAATAAGAAATCCCGCTTACAAAAGAAGACAATCGAATAAGAAAAACTGGCTGCAAACGTTAAAAAAAGATATTAAAGCAGAAAAGCCTAATCCTATTTTTGAAGACATTGAGTTGGCCAAAAAAGTGATGGATAAAAAAGTGGATACCGAACACTTAAAAAAGCTGTTTGGCGTGGAAAAACCTGAAGATATTTTAAAGATAAAGTTAAAAGAAGTAGAGACATGGGCTAAAAGTAAAAAAACAAACATTACCGATTTTCCTTATTTAGATTCAAAAATGAATTATCAAATAGAGAAAGCATTTCACACGGACTTTACTTTTTTAATTGCTGAAATCATATTAGAAAAATACAATGGAAATTTGAGTAACTGGATTGATAAACGATTAAATTCGTGGGTAGAGGCCCCTATCTTCTCAAACGAAAGTCATTCTCTTAAAACCAATATGGAAGTTAAAACAAACTCCCAAGAAGTCGTTTTATATAATGACTATAAAGTTGATGAAGAATATTTCATTCGCACCATTATCCCTGTGAATGATAATCAAACGGTTCTTTCCAAACGAAATATGGTTTTAGACCCGAAAGATTCCCAAATTATCCAGTTTGCTCTTTCACAGCGCGACGAGATGTTTTATAAAGAAAAAACGGTGACTCTTGATTTAGCGGATATCGTGAAAGAAATTTATAATTCAAAAGGTGTAAAAAACTATGAAGCGGTTGAAGCCCGCATTATGAAAATTGCCAGATACCACGTAGAAGGTGTAGCGAAGAAGAAAAATTCCAGAGATACAAAATTTGCGATAAACTTCTTCCAAAAAGCTGTTATTGAAACCGATGAAGTAACGGGCAGACGATATGCAACCATTGTATTTAGCGACGATACGCATCAAGGCTTTTTAAATCAGCAGTTTGTACAAATTTACAGTGACGTTATTAAAAAGTTTAAAGATAACTCGCTGTCTTCTTTACTGCTGTATGCATTTCAAAAAGAGCGATTAGATTGTTATTTACAAGAGAAGTCTTACACCCATTTTTACCCGTATCAATATTTTGCTTCAAAAGTTCGTTTTCGTTCAAAGAAAATTGATGTCAATCTAAAATTAATTAATGAATCTCTAGCAGAGTTTGTTAGCAATCAAGTGCTGATCCAAAGTTATCAGCAAAAACTTCAAGGATTTGAAATCTCTTTTATTCCTCTTCAAAATTATGAAATTCAAGACTATTTTGGAGGAGAACATAGAGAAACATTGGAAGGGTAAATTGTTCCCTTCCTTTTTTATTTGATATTTTGCCACTTTCAGCTTATAAATACAAAATATCCCTCTACTTTTATTTCACAGTTTGGAAGTTTTGTCATTTTTAACGTACTAACCAGAAGCTTTTGCCGTTTTTGACGTACCCGTTCGCTTCTTTTGCCGTTTTTAGCGTACTAATTACTACCTTTTGCTGTTTTTGACGTACCACTCTGATTCTTTTGCCATTTTTGACGTACTAAATTCATTTTATTTACTAGTAATCACTTATTAATTGTTAATTATTCTCTTTTTTCCGTAAAACAATCCTACCTTTTGCCGTTTTTGACGTACTCCTTCACTACTTTGGCCGTTTTCTGCGTACTAAACATTGCTTTTCCCTTTGTTATTGCCTTTTCAAACCCCATTTTTTATTTTTTTCGCAGCATATATAAAGCTTTTGCCATTTTTGACGTACCAAACGAAAACTTTTGCTGTTTTTAGCGTACTACTACGCCGTTTTTGACGTTTTTCACGTACTAAAAATAGCTTTTGCCATTTTTGACGTACTAATAAAATTCATTGTGTTATTTACAACGATCAGAGAAGTGATTTTTTTACCTTTTTTTAGGTGAATCGAGATAACTTTTGCTGTTTTTAGCGTACCACTCTTCACTTTTGCTATTTTCGGCGTACTATACTCAGCCTTTTGCCGTTTTTTACGTACTAAAACGCATAAAGTTTTTTTTGATTTTTACTGATCGTAACAAACACTGTTCTACCGGCGCTTGCTTGCTTTTGCCGTTTTTGTCGTACTAAAAAACCTATACGCTGAACCCCTTGATATGACAGCATTCTTTGAACCTTTTGCCGTTTTTAGCGTACTACTCGTTCGTTTGCGATTCTATTTCTTATTGATATAATTTTCACAAGGTATTCTTTGTTATTTTACCCTAATAAATTAGTGTTGATATGAAATAGATTGGAGGGATTCTCATGATAAAAAAAGAATTTGCGAAAATTGGAAAACAAATTATTCGCCAATTGTCTAGCACCGTAGAAAAATATAAAGATGTTGAAGATCACATGGACCTAGACGCTCATGGGAACCCTACAATCAAAACAGTGGCAGAACATCACCGTTTATCTAAATCTCAAATTTCACAATTAATTTTTTATCACTTCCTTCACGTTGATGAAAGAGGTATTATTTGTGATGTTTCTGAAAAAGAGATTGCAGCCGCTTTGAATTGTACAGTTCGAACAGTTCGCAACAACAATGTAGTATTAGCAGAAACAGAATTAATTTCCTATTCTCGCAGCGGCAAAGGAATCAATATTTGTATTATTCCCTATCCTCAATATTTTGAAGAACACGGCTTTGGGTTTATGGAATTAGAATATACTCGCTTTGAAGAACTTATTCTAATTGAAAACGTAAATGCCCTTCGCTTAGAGCTGCGCAAAGAATTGGTTTATGACAACGATACGATTAAGCGTCAGTTTAATCCCGGAGAAAACACTTCAAAAATTAGCTTTAATGACTATAAAATTTTTACACCGAAATATACTCACTACAAAGGTATGATGCAAAAAATAGCTGAAACACAGACGAGCGCATTTAAAACCGTTGTCCAAGGATCTACTATTTTCTTTGTTTTAAAAGACGGAGCTAAAAATGGCAAGATGTCAAAACAGGAAAAGAAAGATCAATACGATGCGGCGATTCGACGTGCTATTGAAGAGACTTTTGTAAAATTATCTGGACACAGCACAGATTCTACAGGAATTGTTATGTCTTCATTCCAAAACGAAGACATCGCTGATTTGGTTCAGCTTTCTTTTGAATATGGTATTGAACGAGTGAAGTCTTCCCTTTATTCTCTGATTGAACAGGCCTTCTTCAGCCATGATGCTCAAGTCGTTGAAAATTACGGTGGAAAAATCCGTACGCTCATTCGAAAAGAGCTTTCAAAAAATCTTCAAGATCAAGTCCCTGCCGAACTTACAGCTTCATAAGGGGCTTATTTGGCATGCCTTTTTTTATTTTATCTCCCTTCTCTTCTCTTTTTGATACAAATAGCGCAAACAAATACCCATTTTTGCAGCTATCCAATTCCACTATCCTATCTATATAAACGTAATGAGTTCAAATAAATGATATTTCTTGTGTATAACTACGGAATATTACTAAAAAAACACCTTCATACTTATCCACAAAAGAAAGAAAACATATTCAATTAACGTTATATCATCCTCTTTGTTGATAAAAACATCCCTTTTATTTTTTTATTAACGATGATTTCCAAGTTATTTACTCTTTAACACGACTACTTTTATCCACAGTGGAAATAATTCATACTTTTAATAGAAAACTTCATACTATGAGTTTTAAAATCCGTCTATTGCAGAAGAAAAAACATAGTAAATAAAATAGTTTCCATATCTGTTGTTATAAAAAACATCCTTTAGCTAAAGGATGCTGTTCACAAAAAAGGTCTATTTTCCACACAGTTATTTATTGAAAAGCAATTTCCTCTCTAGCCCTTGATATCATTGGGTTTTTAAAGGATTTTTCTTCCCTTAATATCTGTATATAATGTTTGTTAATAAGATCTATACTAATCTCTGCTATAATGTTTTATTTAATATTTGTATAAAGAAATGTTTTAAAAATATCTATACCTGAGGATTTTTTCTTTTTCTAAATTAAGGAGTTTTCATTACGTATACCTAATACAAATAAATTAAAATAAAACATTAGTTCAAACGCCTCTTAATAAATTCTAGTAGTATATTTTTAAAAATAAATTATACTATTCAGTAGAGAAAATTTTATAAAGCAAGAAAGGGACTTAGTCATGAAAGACATACAGTGGGTACAGCAAACTTTATTTAATACCGATAAGTGGATTGACATTAGTGAAGTAATTATAAAGATTATCTTGATTTTCATTATTGCTCAAATCGTTATCAGGTTTGCTCGTAGTGTAATTAATAAAATCTTTGATTTCAGATTTAAAACTAAACTGCTGAGGTACAATGAACGTAAAGAAATAACGCTGAAAAAGCTTTGTCTGAGCATTGTCATGTACGTAGTATATTTTATTGTACTTATTACGTCCTTAGAGGCAATTGGAATTAATATGAAAGCACTCTTAGCTGGTATTAGCGTAGCAGGATTTATTACAGGCTTAGGTGCACAAAATTTGATTAAAGATATTTTAAACGGTTTTTTTATCCTATTTGAAGATCAATTCTCAGTAGGAGATCACGTATCCATAAATGATACGAAAGGAACTGTTGAAGAAATTGGATTGCGCACGACAAAAATTCGCGGAGTTGACGGAGAGTTTTACTTCTTTGCTAATAGTAACATTACAAAAGTAGCGAACTATACGCTTGGTGAAATTCCCGAAGTACATAAGCCTGAACAAATAAAAACTCGTGAAGAATAGCTTCACGAGTTTTTATTTACGACAGTTTTAAAAAATTGATCGTATGATGTAAGGTGATAATCTGGTTCAATGTCGTCATTTTGAAATGCACATGTTTTGATTCCCAGTTCACGGGCAGGTTTTAAATCAAGCTCGCGATCTCCAATCACTAAATCGAGCTGATACTTATCGTGAAGATATGCATAAGCGCCGCTATCAGGCTTTCGTTTATAGCCATCATCTTTTGTAATAATCTCCGTAAAATAGTGCTCCATATTAAAAAATGCAAGAATATCAAGAGTAGACTGTCTAGATTTATGCGTAACAATTACATTTGTATCCGCAAAGCTCAGTACGTCTTCTACGTGAGGAAAAGCAGGCTTATCTTTAGGATTGATTTTCTGTTCGAGCACATGGAAGTGATTATCAAACAAAGACTTTTCAATATCGAAGTGCTTAATTGCTACGTCAGAAGATATCTTCATCTGTTTTAAAATATCATCTTCTGAGATCGTTTGATCTGTTAGTAATTCTTTGAATGCTTTTACAATTGTTGGATAGGTATCAAAGATGGTTCCATCAAAGTCCCATAAAATATTCATTTTCGCTGTCTCTCCTTTTTAAAAACGTAACGATTATACCAAATTTTTCATTGCTTGTCAGTGAACCTTTTTGCCATCGTTGCATTTAAAGTAAAAAAACTCGTTTTATACGAGTTTTTTTACTTTATTAGCTGCTGCTGCACCCACTCCCGCAGCTAGAGCTTGAACAGCTAGAGCTGCTGCAGTTTGAACTCGAACAGCTGCTGCCGCTGTCATGATGGTGATGACCTCCATCGTGGTGGTGATGGTGGCGATTGTCTTCCCATGTACTTGAACAGCTGTAGCCGCTGTACGAGGCTGTATCTCCCGCATAGATTGTCTTTTTGTATAGCAGCAGTTCATTCATATGTCTTGAAAAGTCAGTAGCTTCGTAAAGTGAATAAAAAACAAAGCCTTGAAAAAGAAGTTCGTTTGATACATTCCCTTTTTTTAATGCTTTTTTAAAGTACGACGATCCTCCCGATTTCATTCGTTTTTTTGCATCCTTAATTTCTTCTTTTAACGTTTGAATCAGGGCTCTCTGTTGTTTTTCCCATTTGCCGTTTCTTAAAAAATAGCGATCTAGCAATTCATCTTCTGATAACCTTTGAAAATCTTGAAGTGTACTTTTATCAAGAGGATGCTGAAAAAATTTCCCCCAAAGCAGTCGGCTGTTGCCCGTTATGTCAAACCAATGAGCATACATCCAATCGAAGAACGCTCGCTTATCCGGCTGTGGTGATGGAGTTGTATCTACATTTGGCTGGTGATGTAAAAAGCGGCTGAAAAAGTGTTCTGTAAAACGCTCATAATCTACTGTAAACATAATCATTTCGTGCCACACTTCATCCACTTTTTCACTAAACATCGGTACATCTTTGATGACTGCATTTAATAAAAAGTAACGCTTCATCTCAAAAAACGTCCACTCCACTTCATCGTCTTTTATGCTGCTCCCTTTTATACGCTGTTTTACTTGCTGAACATAGGCTGTCGGTAACGAATCTTCTAGTGAATGAACAATATCTTCAAACCCATGATCTTTATGTATTCCAAGCTCACCTGGAAGCTCCTCTTTGTACAAGCGAAATCCCCTTGGCTTTGCAATTCCTTTAATAATCAAAGCTAAAAGAATTACCGCTCCTACTATAATTGCTGCTATCATTTTCTTCCCCCTGTATCGTATCTATATATTCAATATTTTACCACATTCGTAAAATACAAAAAAAGAGCTCAATTAACTTGAGCTCTCGTCATCATCGGGTATTTCGTCTACCTTTTCTACTTTGACTAGACCTTTCGTGCTGTATTCAAGATCAAAGTATGCTTTAACAATATCCCCTTTTTTCAAATTGCTTGGAATCGGTTCATTTAAATTTTTATCGGAAAATTTAATGCCCGTTCCTTCTTTTGTTGTTCCGCTGTATGTACCATTTTCGATTTTTTCAATAGTAATATAATACACTCGATATTTGTGCGCTTCCTCGTCGCCTTTCGCTTTTTCTTTAACGGTTTCTTGTTCAGGAAGTTTACTCAGTGTTTCTTGGGCTTGTTCAGAAGTCGGCTCTGCTGATCGATTTATGAATTGCATCACAACTAACACTAAACATATAACTACTAAAACTAATAATAATATCTTTTTTGCGGATAAAGACAATGAACTGTGCCTCCTTACACCTTTATGTATATCATGCTGCACACAAGAGATTATACACGATAAAGGATTAGAAATTAGAATAAATTCTATAAAAATAGTAAAAATATGAGAAAGTACCTAGAATTTTTTACGCTTTTCTGCACTTTTTTGAGATAAAAAAGAAATTTGGTACCTTATCCTTAAATTGTAACTGATTCACTTCATTTTCGAAAAGAGTTTTGCCCATTTTGTCGTAAAAAAGTCATAATAAGAAGGAATATCACACCATATTGTCGAACGTATGTATATACTTATAATGAACTGCCGAACTGCTTTTCTCTACCCTCATTGTTGAGGCAATATGGCAACTGAAACAGCTTGCTGTTAAATTCAGATTACACATCTATACTCAGGAGGTGGAATGCAAAATGATGTTTGCACTTATTGTTGTGGTTGGTATCGTAGCACTTGGCGTAGCTAGCTTCTACGTCATTAAGCGGCCTCAAGGCGCTGTTGATCCTGAGGATCGCAAACCGCTTGTTTCTGTAAACGGGCATGTTAAATTTGCAGAAGGAATTAATCAAATTTCTATATCTAAAATTGACATGTACGATCAGCGTCTTGTTATCAATCAAGTAGCTATTATTCCATTTAACCGTATTCAACGAGCAGAATTTTCAAAGGTTGTCAAAAATGAAAAAGGCCTTCACGGAGCTCCTGTTCAACGCTATTTCGGTGAGTTAACCATTCATTTCACAGACAAGAACGGGCAAGAAACATACATTCGCTGTGAAACACCGAAAAAAAATCAATTTCACCTCATCTACCAGTACGATTTAATGAAAAGACAATTAAATAAGCGTCTTGGTCTTGAAGATCAGCAGCCTTACCTTACTCTCCAAGAACCATACGAACTATAAGAGAAAACCTCCCTTTTTCACATATTATTTCACTTCCCTGTACATACTAGAAGCGAAACTGAAAATGGGAGGTCATTCCAATGGATTTCGTCCGTTTTTTGCAATATTTTTGTTCAATCGCCGGTGCTCTATGCTTAGGGTTTACCTACTATCACATGTTCAAGCGTGACGCTCTGGTTAAAAAAGAAGAATCACAGCAAGGTGGAACTGATTAACGTTCACCTTGTTTTTTATGTGCAGGCATGTGTACTTCGCATTCTGTGGTTGAAAGTTAGATTACTTTAATCATTTGTAAAATCACGGGTGACTTTTCTAAAGGAATATCCTCTGTGTTAATAATAAGAAGTCCTTTTTGGACGCTGTAATTGGAGGAAGGCTGTAACATACCGTTTATGAATAGATTACTGTATGAGTAGCTCTCAGGATCCAATATATGCTGAGTGCCGTATTCTTTTAACGCATCTTGATCTGTAAAGATGCGCTTGCTGCCTTCGGCTACGGTATAGTATTCAAAGATGCGAACTTTTTTCGGGAACATATACCTAAATTCCTGCTGAGGCCACACGGGAAGCTTAATAAAAGATGTTGAACAAGAGGGTGCATACTGATCGCAGCCGTAAGATTTTTTTTCAAGAAAAACTCTCCTTCACAGATGTACAAACTTAAAAGTGATAAAGTGAAGATTATGCTATCGTTTTGTTTTAAAGCGTAATAGCGTGTAAGATATATAAATCTTAGTTTTAGAGAAATTTTGCGGTCATAATAAAAGCTTCTGCGGATGTAGCGCAGAAGCTTTTATTATTGTTATTTATTTAATTCAAAACGCCCAGTTCCCTTTTCTAAACACAGGCTCGCTTGTGCCGTCAGCTTTAATGCCGTCGATGTCCATTTCAGCTGAGCCAATCATGAAGTCAACGTGGGTGATACTGTCGTTTGCTCCGTTTTGTGATAGCTCTTCTTTAGACATCGTTTTTCCGCCTTCTAAACAGAAAGAATACGAGCTGCCGATGGCTAAGTGATTGGATGCATTTTCGTCAAACAGCGTGTTGTAGAAGATGATGTTTGACTGAGAAATTGGCGATTGATGCGGTACTAAGGCTACTTCTCCTAAGTATTTGGCACCTTCATCTGTTTCAATGAGGTGCTTTAACGTTTCTTCGCCTTCTTCTGCTTTTACATCAACAATTTTTCCGTTTTCAAATGTTAGCGTGAAGTTTTCAATTAAGTTTCCTGCGTAGCTAAGCGGTTTTGTGCTTGTTACTTGACCGTTTACGCCGTCTTTTTTTGGAAGTGTAAATACTTCTTCTGTTGGCATATTGGCCATGAACGAGTTACCGTCCTCATTAACACTGCCTGCGCCAACCCAAATATGTTTGTCAGGAAGCTCAATTGTTAAATCCGTTCCTGGCGCTTTATAGTGAAGCTTAGCAAATTTCTTTTCATTTAAAATGTCTACTTTTTTATGTAATGAAGCGTTATGCTCTTCCCATGCAGCCACTGGATCTTCTTGGTCTACGCGCACGGATTTGAAAATAGCTTCCCACAGTTTTTCTTGCTGCTGTTCTTCTGGAACGTCAGGAAATACTTTAGCTGCCCAGTCTTTTGAAGGAACAGCTACAATGGACCAGCTGATTTTATCGGATTGGATCGCTTCACGGAATTTTTTCATTGCTTTTCCGCTTACTTTTTGGAACGCAGCAATACGTTTGCCGTCTACTCCTTTTAGTAAGTCAGGACCACTTGAAATTACAGATAAAACAGCGCCTCCGTTTTTCACAAGCTCTTCTCTTGCTTGAGCTTTCCAAGCAGGAAATTCATTAAATACAGATTCATCCGCTTTTTCATATTTCAAACGAACTAAATGATCGTCATGCCAGTCTACATCAACAGACTTTGCTCCGGCTTCGTACGCTTTTTTCGCAATTTCACGAACAAAATCAGCGGAAGAAATATCGGCATTAATGTTTAATACTTGCCCTTTTTGAATGTTTACACCGACTTTTACAGCTAGCTCGGCGTATTTTTCAATATTGCGCTCAAACTGTTCCATAATTTATCTCCTTTACGTATATATTCTAACGACTTTATTGTATCATGAATAAAACATCAATTGAAAATCCTAGGCTATAGTTTACATAATATAATTACGTTATTTTACAGATTATTATATAGCAAAAGTTTGTTCTCTAAGAATCAGAACAAACTTTTGTTTTTCACAGATTCAGTTTTGTAGCCGAGCCGCTCCGAAATGTTCTTGCCTATATCAACCATGCGTTCTTGAAGATACGTTAATCGCTCATTTGTCATACGCATCGTAGCACCGGAAATGCTGACTGCGGCAACGACCTGACCAAGGTGATCAAAAATGGGCGCTGCGATGCAGGTAATTCCATATTCATTTTCTTCTAAATCCAGCGCATATCCTTTTTGTTTTACTTCTGAAAGTTCTCGAAGAAAGCTTTCTTCATCTGTAATGGTGTGATCGGTATGAGCTGGTAAGCCTTTTCTTTCAAGAATGCTTGTTACCGTGTTAAGCGGTAAAAAAGCTAGGATAGCTTTACCGACAGACGTACAGTGCATAGGCGCTCTTTTCCCCACTTTTGAATGCATGCGCAGCGTCTGATTGCCTTCTAATTTTTCAATATACACTACTTCACCTTGATCGTAGACAACAAGATGAATAACTTCATTTGTTTCACTTTCAAGTTCTTGCAAAAACGGCTTTGCTTCCGTTCGTAGATCAATAGAATCTAAAAGTTTTGAACTTACTTCTAAAAACTTATACCCAAGCTTGTACCGCCCGGTTTCTTGATCTTGTTCAATATAGCCGTACTGAGCAAGAGTAGTTAGAATACGGTATACGGAGCTTTTATTGATGTCCATTTGCTTTGCAATTTCTGTGACGCCTACCCCTTCTCTTTCCATGCTGACAATTGTGACGATATCCAACGCCCGGCTTACAGACTTCACCATGTTTTCTCTCTCCATTTTTCTCTCTCCTTTATGTGTCGTGTTACTGCCGGGCATTTTTTATCACTCTTATACGTTTACACGTTCTTTCTCTGCAACAAACGGATTTTGGAGGGTTCCAATTTCTCGGATGGTGCATTCAATGACATCGTTTGCGCTTACCAGCTCCGCACCGACCGGACTTCCTGTTAAAACCACATCTCCCGGCTTAAGGGTCATAACAGTAGAAAGGTAAGCAATCATTTGCTCAACGGAAATAATCATTAAATCTGTCGAGCTGTTTTGTTTTTCAACGCCATTTAAAAACGCTTTTACATGAATGGATTTAAAATCAAGCTCCGTTTCGATTACGGGGCCAAGAGGCGTAAATGAATCAAAGGATTTTCCAATGGTCCAGTGCCCGTCTTCATGAAAATAATCCGGAGCCGTTACATCGTTTCCAATTGTATACCCAAATATATAGTCCAGCACGTCTTCTTTTGCGATGTTCTTTGCTTCTTTTCCAATAATAACTGCAAGCTCAGACTCAAACTTGACGTGCTTAATCGCAGTTGGAATGACAATGTCTTCGTTTGGACCAATCACAGAGGATACGGGCTTAAAAAAGAAGACAGGAATAGAAGGAAGTTCTCTTGGCAGCTCCGACTTCGCGGCTGCATAATTTGCACCTATTCCAATAATTTGACTCGGCTCTAAAGGAGCCAAAAGCCTTACTTCACTCAGTGAAAAAGTCTGTCCTGTATAGTCCCATTTCTCAAATATATTTCCTTTAATGACGCTGATCGTATCCTCTTTTAGTACACCTGTATGACGGCTATCTTGTACAGCGAACCTTACAAATTTCATGACATAACTCCTTTTCCCATTTGCTTGATTTTATTAAGGATAGTAGATAGTCAGATTCTTAAGATGCAAGTACAGCCTGCCATCTCTATGCTGACAGGCCGTTTTTTTTATTGTTTTATAGCTGCTTTTGCCTTTGCTTCAATACGGCGGCGGTGTAAAATTGGCTCCGTATAGCCGTTTGGCTGATCATAGCCTTGAAATACTAAATCGCAGGCTGCCTGAAAAGCAATGGATGTGCTGTAGTTCGATGCCATTGGCTGATACAGAGGATCATTTTCATTTTGTTGATCCACTACTTTTGCCATTCGCTTTAGCGTTTCAGTTACTTGTTCTTTTGTACAAATTCCATGATGAAGCCAGTTAGCTACGTGCTGACTGGAAATACGAAGCGTTGCCCGGTCTTCCATTAGCCCTACATTATTAATATCCGGTACTTTTGAGCACCCTACTCCTTGGTCGACCCATCTCACTACATACCCAAGTATTCCTTGAGCGTTGTTATCGAGCTCCTGCTGAATTTCATCTTTGCTCCAATTTGGTTTTTCTGCTACAGGAATTTGCAAAATGTCATCTTGTAAATCAGTAGACTGAGTAAGCAATTCGTTTTGAACATCTCTTACATCAATTTGATGATAGTGAAGAGCATGAAGCGTTGCTGCAGTTGGTGAAGGCACCCATGCCGTATTCGCTCCTGCTTTTAAATGCCCCACTTTTTGTTTAAGCATTTCCGCCATCATATCCGGCATCGCCCACATCCCTTTTCCAATTTGAGCGCGGCCTTGGAATCCGCTTGCTAATCCTACATTTACATTAGACTGCTCGTAGCCTTGAAGCCATTTAGACGTTTTCATATCATTTTTACGGATAACAGCGCCCGCTTCCATTGAGGTATGAATTTCGTCACCTGTTCGATCCAAGAATCCAGTATTAATAAAAGCCACTCGGTCTTTTACTTCTTTGATACACGCTTTTAAATTAAGCGTCGTGCGGCGCTCTTCGTCCATTACGCCAATTTTAATCGTATGACGCTCAAGCCCTAGCATATCTTCAATTGAATTAAATAACGTATTGGCAAAAGCCACTTCTTTGGAGCCGTGCATTTTCGGTTTAACAATATAAATAGAGCTCTTTTTAGAATTTTGATACGTACCGTTTTTAAGCAAGGTGTGTTTGGCAATTAAACTAGTAATCACGCTGTCTAAAATACCTTCATAGATTTCGTTGCCATTTCGATCTAAAACAGCGCTGTTTGTCATTAAATGCCCAACGTTTCGAACAAACATAAGCGAACGGCCAGACAGTGAAATCTTTTTCTTGTCGGGAGAAACATAGGTACGGTCTGGGTTTAAACGCCTTGTCATGTTTTGACTTCCTTTTTTAAAAGTAGACGTCAAATCACCTTTCATTAATCCTAGCCAGTTGCGGTAAACATCTACTTTATCTTCTGCGTCTACTGCGGCTACCGAATCTTCACAGTCCATAATCGTCGTAAGAGCTGCTTCCATTAAAATATCTTTTACACCCGCATCGTCTGTTTTACCAATCGAATCCGTACGATCAATTTGAACTTCAAAATGCAGGCCGTTGTTTTTGAATAAAAGAGCATCAGGGCTTTCTTCTTCTCCTTGATACCCTACAAATTTCTCTTCTTCCTGTAATTCGGTTAAACTGCCATCGTTTAATTGAGCGACAAGCTTTCCATTTTCAAGGCTGTACTGAACCACTTCCGCATGAGAAGACTGAACGAGCGGAACAACTGCATCAAGAAAATTCTTCGCAAACGCAATAACTTTTTCTCCTCGAATTGGATTATAAGAACTCGTGCGCGAAGCTCCATTTTCTTCACTGATTGCATCAGTGCCGTAAAGAGCATCATAGAGACTTCCCCAACGTGCATTAGCAGCGTTAATAGCATACCGAGCGTTATTTACTGGTACAACAAGCTGCGGTCCTGCCTGATAGGCAATTTCGCTGTCTACTCCTTCTGTACCAATAAGAAAATCTTCTGTCTTGTCTTCTAAATAGCCAATTCTCGTTAAAAACGATTTGTATTCGTTAAAGTCACCGTCAGGATTCTCTTGATGCCACGTATTAATTTGAGCTTGCAGCTGATCACGCTTTTCTAACAAACGTTTATTTACGGGTGTTAACTCGGTTACTAACGCTTCAAAATCAGACCAAAAATTTTCTGTACTTAGGCCGCTGCCCGGAAGAGCTTCCTCATTGATAAATTGATAGAGAACTGGAGCTACTTTCAGATTTCCAACTTGTTTGTAGTTTGTCACCGTCTGTTTCCTCCTCTTACTCTTTTACATTTTTAAATTTGGACGCGCTTTCATTTCTTTTTGCCAAAATAATTAAGACGAACATATGCGGTACTGTTTCTTATTACGAAACAGCGTTTTATTTTTGTTAAAAAAATCATATCATCGAGCGAATATATTTTCAAGAATTTTCTAAAAATATTCTATTTTTTTCATTTCTTTTTTGACTTCAGCGCAGCGGCTCGGACTTGGAAACAGCTTTCCTGCATTTAATAGATTTTTAGGATTAAATACTTCTCGTATATTCGTTTGTGCTTGAATTTCATCTTCATTGAAAACAAATCGCATTTCTTCTTTTTTTCAATGCCCACGCCGTGTTCGCCGGTAATCGTTCCTCCTACTTCTGCACATACTTGCAAACATGCGCTTCCGGCGTCTAGTGCTTTTTCAGTTTCCCCGGGCTTTCTAGCATCAAATAATACAAGCGGATGCAAGTTCCCGTCTCCGGCGTGAAAAATATTGGCAATGCGAAGGCCAGATTCTTCGCTAATTTTGTTAATTCGCTTCAGCACTTGAGGCAGTTTACTTCTTGGAATAACGCCGTCTTGTACGAGATAGTCAGGGGATATAGCTCCCATCGCTCCAAATCCTGTTTTACGATTTGCCCACCACCTCGCGCGCTCTTCTTCACTTTCAGCTACTTTCACTTCCCGTACGTTTTGTTTTTTACATACGTCTAAAATACGAAGGATTTGCTCTTCGATACCGGCTGAAATGCCGTCTACTTCAATTAATAAAAGAGCTTCAATATCTCTAGGGTGTCCGACTGGAAACGCAGCAGCTTCCACTCCTTCAATGGCGGTTTTATCCATCATTTCAAGCGCAGCAGGCACAATGCCGGCTGATATAATGTCTGATACCGCTTGGCTGCCGTCTTCTACGCGGTCGAAATAGGCAAGAACCGTTTGTTTTGCTTCGGGGTTTTTCAAAATGCGTACCGTAATTTTTGTAACGATTCCTAACGTCCCTTCTGATCCTGTTAAAAGCCCTAATAAATCATATCCTGGTTCATCTGGAATACCTTGCTTGCCAAGCTCAATCACATCTCCATTTGGAAGCACCACCTCTAGCCCTAAAATATGGTTGGTGGTTACTCCATATTTAAGACAGTGTGCCCCTCCTGCGTTTTCCGCTACATTTCCACCAATGGTGCAGCAATACTGACTCGAAGGATCCGGTGCATAATAATATCCTTTTTCAGAGATTGAATTGGTTAATCTAAGATTAATAAATCCCGGCTCTACAACGGCACGCCTGTTTTCATAGTCGACGTTAAGAAGGCGCTTCATTTTCACTAAACTAATAACCACTTCGTTATTAAGAGGAATCGCTCCCCCGCTCAGTCCTGTGCCTGCTCCTCTTGCAAGAAAAGGCAAATCATGTTCATTGCAGTATTTAACAATGCTAGAAACTTCTTTCGTATTTTGTGGAAATAACACCGCTTTAGGCAAATGTCTATGAATAGTAAACCCATCGCAGTCGTACGCAAGCAAATCTTCTTTATGATGCAAAATAGAATGAGGGTCTACTAGTTGAGAAAGATTTTTTACGTGAAGATCTTTTATTCTATTTTTCTTCAACACGATGTGCTTCCTCCTCTTCTTTTTGATAGGCCCACTCCAAAAGCTGTACCGTGTGAACAATTTGCTGACTTCGTCCATATTTTTTCACTCCTACAGCCATCTGCAGCATGCATCCCGGGTTTCCCATTGAAATCATTTCTACGTCATGAGGCACGTGTTCCATTTTACGTTGAAGCACAGCTCCCGCCATATCAGGATTTGTTAAATTATAAATTCCTGCACTTCCACAGCATCGGTCCGCATTAGCCATATGAACCATTTCCACTCCCGGAATAGAAAGCAAAATATCTCTTGGTTCTTCTCTAACTCCTTGACCATGAGCTAAATGGCAAGCGTCGTGATACGTAATACGCTTATGCAGCTTTGTCTGCGGGGGTCGATATCCCGTATCGTGAAGGTATTTTGAAATATCCTGGACTTTTTCAGCAAAGACTTCGGCTTTTTCAAGCCACTCTTGCTCTTCTTCTCTAAATAGTTCAGGATACTCTTTTAACATGCAGCCGCATCCTGCAGCGTTCACAATAACGGTATCGGCATGCTGAAATGTCTCTATATTTTTTTTGGCAAGCTGTCTTCCCATGTCTCGGTCTCCTGCATGAACGTGCAAAGCACCACAGCACGTTTGAGATGGAGGAATAACGACGTCGTTTCCATTTCTTCGTAATACATTAAGAGTCGCTTCATTAATATCACTGAACATGACGTCCATGATGCAGCCGGTTAAAAAAGCAACTTCTGCTTCTCTTTCGGCTTTTGCTTTTAGAACGCGTTTCTTTTTATATTTTTTTCGCACAGAACGGGTAATTTTAGGCATTACATGTTCCATTTCCGCTAGATGTGTCGGCATCATATTTAACATGCCTGTTGTGCGCATCATTTTTTGCATTCCGCTTTTTTGATACAGCTTCAATAAGCTTCCTGCAGCTTCTAAGCGATGAGAGTGAGGAAAAAGTTCTTTTAGAAAAAACTTGCTGATCATGCCTTTCCATCCCGTCAAAGGCATTGCCTGACGAATTTGGCCGCGAGCTTCTTCAATGAGTCCGCCAACGTCTACATTTGCAGGGCAAGCAGTTGTACAGGCCCGGCAATCCAAACAGGCAAACACAGGTTCTGTAAACTGCTCATTCACGCTTATTTTTCCTTCTGCTACCGATTTGATAAGGTGCACGCGTCCTCTTGGTGAATGCTGTTCTTGCCCCGTTATTTCATAAGTAGGACAAGACTCCAAGCACATTCCGCAGTGTACACAATCCGCCCATTTTTTTTCGTCTGGCGCGTCTTTCCACAAATAATTGCTGGCGCTTTGACATGGAGCATCTTTGATATCCGCTTTCGCTGAATTCACTTAGATTCCTCCTATAAATCGTTTATAGTTAAGCACGTTTTTAGCGTCCATCTTTGCTTTAATTCCTGCTAGTAACGGAAAATGAGAAGGTTCTTCTCCCCATACATTTACTTTTTGGCGTAGTATAAAAGGCAAATGTTTAACGACCACATATCCTCCGTACGTTTTAGCAGTTTCAGTAAATGAAGTAATAACGGAAAGAATGGCATCTTCTGAGCCTTTTATGTAGACCGAACAAAGACCGTGTCCAACTCCTCCATGTGCTTTTATCAGCATTGGACGGGACGTTTTTAATGCAGTACTTTTATTTATTACATCGAATACATTCATATTTGGTACGCCAATTTTTAGCGCGGCTTCCGTTTCCTCTTCGGAAGAACAGCATGCACCATTTGGACTAATGTTACTAAAAAATCCCCAAAACACTTCGGCTTCTTTTTCATGTAGCACTTTTAAAATCGTATCAGACGGCTGAATACTTTTGATGTAATTCTCTTGATAATGAACGGAACTTTCCACATCTTCAAAGCTGATTACAAGTGTAAACAGATGCTGCCCTATTACATCTTCAGCTAGAGAAGGATTTAATAATTCCAAAGCAATGGGCTCTATCATGGAATCTAAGACTTTGCTAACAAACGCATGAATTTCTTCGATATTGCCTGTTGAAAAAGAAATAAAGACAATGCTTTGATACTTGGGCAGCGGACGCAGTTTTAACGTTATTTCGGATATAACGCCGAGCGTTCCCATTGAACCAATAAACAGCTTATTCATATCATAGCCCGCCACGTTCTTGACGACTTTTCCCCCTGAACGAACAATGGTTCCATCTGAATATACGACTCTCATACCGATTACTGCATCTCGAGCCGATCCATAAGATAAGCGCTTTGGACCACTTTCATTCGCTGCAATAACTCCGCCGATTGTAGCGTAGTCTCCTAGAGCTGGATCAAGTGAAACTTGCTGATTGTGCGTTTTTAAATACGTTTGGAGCTCTCCAAAAGGCGTACCAGCTTTTACAGTAACCGTCATATCACCTACTGTATGTTCAACAATTCCGCTGTATTCAGTCAGCGAAAGCAAAAGGTCTGCTGTATCTATAAGCCCGCCAAACCCTTTTTTTGTACCGTTCCCTTCAATGACGACTTTTTTTTCCGTGTTCCGTCGCATACTTTAAAACGGCTGCTATTTCTTGTTCTGAAGTTGGCTTAACATGCAGGGACCCGTTATTTCCAAGGAAGTGATTCATATGCTGTTCTTCAAGTGTGGAAGGATGAGATAAAATGGATTTTAAATGACCTGGAAGCTTCAACGTACTCAATAAATTGACTCCTCTCGTTTTGTAATAGCAAACAACGTTTCACTAATAACATAAAGAAGTGCCATGTATAATACGACTAAAAGTAGTAGATTAATAAGAAGAATAATTAGTAGAATAGATGAAAAAATATATTTTAAGCGCTTACAATCATTAAATCACCTATTCTTGGGATTTTCAACCAGTATTTTCTTCTTATCAACAAAAAAATGTCCGTTCTTTTGAAAAAAAGTTTCTTTTAGTACTTGCCTATCATAAAAGGATTAGAATATAATGTAAGCGAATTCATTTTTACATAAGTCATCAGATGACCTTATCATCGTAGTTTTAATAGTTTCATTTTACTAAATTTATAGTTCACTAATTTGAAAATGAGGTGTTAGTTATGACATGGACACAGCAGTTCACTCCTGTAGGAAACAGCGTCATTTGGTCTTCATTAATCGCTTTGATTCCTATTCTTTACTTCTTTTGGGCTCTGGCTATTAAACGAATGAAAGGTTATATGGCTGGAGTTACAACTTTACTGGTCGCACTTGCCATTGCAATATTTGCTTATAAAATGCCGGCTAGCATGGCTTTTATGTCAGCCAGTCAAGGAGCCGTATACGGTATACTGCCGATTGGATGGATTATCATTACGTCCGTTTTTCTTTACAAACTAACCGTAAAAACCGGTCAGTTTGATATTATTCGTACCTCTGTCGTATCTATTACAGAAGATCGCAGACTTCAAGCTTTGTTGGTTGCTTTTTCGTTTGGGGCTTTTCTTGAAGGGGCCGCTGGTTTCGGCGCACCTGTTGCTATTTCAGCAGCTCTGCTGGTAGGTTTAGGATTTAATCCGCTGTATGCCGCTGGCTTATGTTTATTAGCAAACACAGCACCCGTTGCTTTTGGTGCAATCGGTATTCCTATCACGGCTATGGAAGGTCCTACTGGAGTAGCGGCAATGGAAATCTCTAAAATGGTAGGCCGCCAGATTCCTTTTATTTCTGTATTTATTCCGCTCTATTTGGTTTTTGTAATGGCAGGATTTAAGAAAACATTAGAAGTACTCCCTGCTATTCTAGTATCCGGCATCTCTTTTGCCCTTACCCAGTTTGTCAGCTCTAACTTTTTAGGACCGGAACTTCCCGATATTTTATCGGCACTCGTTTCCCTTTTTGCGCTCGCTATTTTCTTAAAATTCTGGAAACCGAAAACAACGTTTCGCTTTCAATCTGAAAAAGCAGCACATGAAGTAGCTTCCGCTTCAGCTGAGCCAAGAGAAACTCAAGTTCAACCCGCATTCTCGGGGGCTCGAATTGCAAAGGCGTGGTCACCTTTTTTAATTTTAACGATCTTTATTTCTATATGGGGAATTCCTCAAATTAAAACCGCTTTGACAGGACATTATGAAGGAGCTAACGCTTTTTTGAGCGCTATCAATTCCATCGGACATTATTTAACGTTTATGCCAGAAGTACCTTGGTTAAATAATTTGATTTTAAATGGAAATGGAGAACCGATTGCGGCAGTGTATAAGTTAGAATTGCTAGGCGCTGCCGGCACAGCTATCCTGTTGTCTGCTGTTGTCACAAAATTTATCGTCAACATCTCTTGGAAAGACTGGTTTATTACGTTTAACGAGACGTGCAAAGAATTAGCGTTGCCGCTGCTTACCATTATGTCCGTTGTGGCATTTGCTTACGTGACAAATGCGTCTGGAATGAGTACAACCTTAGGACTACTATTAGCTAAAACAGGCGCGTTATTTCCCTTCTTCTCTCCTGTACTCGGCTGGCTCGGTGTTTTTATTACAGGATCAGATACATCAGCCAACTTATTGTTCGGCAACTTGCAAAAAATCACGGCTACGTCTATTGGAATGGATCCGCTTCTTGCGCTTGCAGCAAACTCCTCTGGTGGAGTAACCGGTAAAATGATTTCACCGCAGTCCATCGCCGTTGCCTGTGCTGCGGTTGGATTGGCTGGAAAAGAATCCGATTTGCTTCGTTTCACGGTGAAGCACAGCTTATTTTTACTGCTGATTGTCTGCGTATTAACATTTTTACAATCTAATGTATTATCGTGGATGATTCCTTAATCAAAAAAAGCTTCCGTATCTAGAGGTACCCCTCTGAACGGAAGCTTTTTTTCTTTTATTTAAGATCGATTAATGGCATATACAACAAATAAAACTATGTCTAGCAAAATCATTACAACACCGACAAGCAGCCAGATGTTTCCTTGAGTCTTTTTCTCTCCTTCTTGCATTTCAAACGCCCGAATAGCAAATACAATTCCAAGGGTAAACACAAGAAAAAACAGCTGACGGTAATCGAAAAACGACAGTACAACAAAAATTAAAGTGAAAAACACCATAATCATTTCTAAAATTCGATAAGGCTGCTTTTGACATGCTAATAATAGTTTCATTTCTTGACCTACTTTCATCCCGTTTTTAATAGCGTTATTTTACTATTAATTTTAAATGAGATGTTGGTGTTTCAGGCACTGTTCACTGTTTTGCAACAAAAAAAGCGTACGTTAGCTAAACGCACGCTTCTTTTTTATTCATTTACATTTGGATTCATTGGATTATCCATCCCTGTTTTATCTTGAATTTTTTTATAGATAAAATAAGTGTAGACGGCAATTAAAATGGAGAATGCCCACGTAACGGCCTGACGGAATACAATCATATTCCCGTACCCTTCTACTCCGTACTTTTGAATCAATACGTATTTTACAATTGCTAAAAATACATAGCGGCCTGCGAACAGTACTGTAAGCCAGTTCATCATTTTGAATAAATCAGGCTGGTGGAAGAGTTTTAGAGAGTCTTCTCGCTTATAGCCCATTAAGTAAGCCGTATCTACAAAAAAGTACAAACCAATTGGCTTTTTTATCACAATGGTAAAAAGGACAACTACAGCCAGTCCAATCATAAAGTATACTTGATTGTTTAACATTGTTGCTGCGTTTCCTGAAATTAAATCAATAATGGTACGTGCCAGCAGCGTAATGACAATAAACAATCCTGTTACGTTAAACTGGCGATCTTTAATAAATGTATAAATGGTATACACAAACGCTGGTGCTGTTGAAAGCAAAATGGCATAGTAATCACCAATAATGTCTTTTCCTTGGTTCCATATTAGGTAAGGAATAGCGATATAAAAAAGTAAATCAAACCATACTCGTTTTGTATTGTTCATATATAACTCCTTTAAAAACGTTGTTCCTGCTATTATATGGGATACTACGCAAGAAAAAAAGGCTTTTACCTGGAATGTTATGAAATTTTAATCATTTAATGTTTAGATCCAGAGCGACAGGGAAAACAATTTCTAGAAAGACTTCAAGAATTATAAACATCCAAACACTTGAGCAGCAACACATGTGCCACAAGTGAAAAATGCTGAAAGGATTGATTCATTATCGCACTTCACCTAACGTACACGTCAGAAATGGAAAAGGCCATGCAGCTTTCTCACGGCGTGGGGTATGCTGAATATAGCCGTAAACTAGACAAACGTTTACAGGTGGAAAAAGAACGAGAAAAGGATTATCAGGCCAGCAAAGATATACTGCGTGATATTAACCAGCACCGATAATAAAAAGCCGCTTGCTACTTTTAGTAGCAGGCGGCTTTTTATTTACAAACGAACCAAAATTATACATAATAAGGAAGTGCATGTATTGAAGAAAGGAACTTGCTTATTATGATGGAAAAATTACTGATTATTTGTGTGTTTGTAGGCATTATTCACATGATTGAAACACTAGCCTACTCTGTGAGACTTGCGGGCTTGAAAACTGGGAAGCTAGTCGTGGCTTTATCTCTTTTTAATATTATTGTTATTGTGTCAAGAACAGCTAATATGGTGCAAGCCCCGTTGACTGGAAAATTAGGAGATGCAGTTCAGTCTAAAGAAGATCTGCCCGTTCTGCTTCATCAGCTTCAAACCATCTTGCTTGCGGCTTCTATTGGGACAATGGCAGGCGCCCTTTTACTTCCTAGCTTTGTGTCGATCTTCTCCCGAATGATTTCGCACTTAGAAGTATCGGGTTCTGTACCTCAAATGATGAAAAGCATTACTTCTATACATACGCTGGAAAAAGCAAAAAAACACGTGAAGCGTCCTAGGTGGATCATGCTTTCTCAGCTGCGAATTGGCGGAGTTCCCAAGCGGTTGCTGCTTTTGAATTTAATGGCTACGACCATTTATACAGTAGGTGTTCTTTCCACTCTTTATGCTTCTACACTTGAGCCTACTCTTTCTAAATCAATTCTGATGTCTTCCGGTCTTATTAACGGACTAGCGATGATTACCCTTGCTGTGTTTGTAGATCCGCAAGTAGCCATTTTAACTGAAAAGGTAATGAAAGGTGAATCTACTAAGCAATCTATGAACAAAATGGTTGGTACACTTGTCATCTCTCGTTTGTGCGGGACAGTATGTGCCCAGATTCTCTTAGTCCCCGCTGCTCTTTATATTGCATGGATTTGCAAATTAATCCCTTAAAAAAAAGACTTCGTTAAAGAAGTCTTTTTATACATATTCCACTTTTTTGTATCTACGAACAGCAGCGATTAAAAGAAAAAAGCTGCTCATTAACGTAACAACTACGGTATAGGTGACACTTTGTGACCAGTGCAATTGTTCAAGCAGGCGAGCCGCGTATTGTGACAGCGCTGCAGGACTCCACTTTAATTGATTCGTAAACAAAGTACTCAAAAATGAAAGTAACGCAATGATCAAAATACTTACTCCAGCAATCCCTCCGCTTTGTAAAAGAAATGTTCCTGCTGCCACTAAAACGGACAAGATAAAAATCAGCCACAGGCTGTATAAAAGAAAGCTAACTAGCATATGAGTCCAATCCACATGTGAAAATAAAAGATTTGTATAATGCCACGCTGCTATATAGCTTATAAATATTGAGCCAATGACCAGTACGATTTGCGCAGCCCATTTACTCATAATGTATTGAATGACGCTCACCGGTCTCATCATAACAAGTACAGCAGTATGATTTTGTCGTTCATTTGAAATCATATTCATGCTTGCTAGTACAATCAGTAAGGTTCCTATTGTGCTATATTGTGAAAGGACACCTTGCATTACTTCTTGACCGGTGGGCGTAGGAAGTTGAATAATTGCTCCTTTTGGTAAATTCCCTGCCACGTTAATGATTTGTGGCATATAATAATTCGTTAAAGGCTGTGTGATGCCTAGTAAAATTAGAGAGAGTGGCAGCCAAATTCCTTTGCCGTTCGCAAATAATTCATGCAGTTCCTTTTTAAATAAGACTCCAAATGTGTTCATTTGTTCATCACCTCTAGATACACATCTTCGAGAGAATGCTGTTTTCGTTCAAATGAAACAAGGTTTGCTTGTTGATCAACAAGCAGTTGAAGCAGTTGCTGCTGCTGAGATGTATCTTTTACACCTACAGTGGCTTTATAAGGAGAATGAAACAGCACCTGTTCACTTGGCAGACTGCTAAGAGGTGCAGGGAGCCTTTCTTCTGTTTCAATCGTAAAAGCAGGAGCCGTAAACTCTTGGCGCAGCGAACTCTTTGTTCCATTCCATTTCATACGTCCGTTTTTAATCATGATAATGTTATCGCATATTTGTTCTGCATCATGCAAAATGTGAGTTGAAAAAAGGATGGTCGTATCTTTTTTTAATGTTTCGATAATCATTAGGACATCTTTTCTGCCTTCAGGATCCAAAGCCGAAACCGGTTCATCTAGAATTAACAGTTCAGGTTTATGTAACAAGGCTTGCGCCAAGCCCAAACGTTGTTTCATTCCTCCAGAAAAGCCAGCAATTTTCTGCTTTTCCTTTCCTTTTAAACCTACAGTTTCAAGTACTTCATCTATTCGTTGGGAAAGCACATTTTTTGAAATGTTAGATAAAAGACCTAAAAAAGTTAAATACTGCGGAGGCGTCATCCAATTAAAAAACGTAGGATGCTGTGGCAGAAAGCCAATAAATGATCGTACGTCTTGATGCTGTTTATCTTCAAAAGAAATTTCCCCTTTATTAGGAGCAGTAAGACCTGCAATCATATGCAGAGTAGTCGTCTTACCTGCGCCGTTAGGACCTAACAATGCTACACATTTTCCTTTGTCGAGATTAAATGAAAGGTTATTTACAACAGTTATATTACGATACGCTTTTGTCAGTCTTTCTACTTGCATAAACATCTTCGTTCCACCTCACTGTTTTTTACGTCCTAAAACAAAATATAAAACGGGGCCAACTGTACTTACACATAAAATGATGAGTCCCCATAACCATTTTGGCCCGTTTGTCTCTTCTTGCTTTATGCAGCTTATCAATGCTGGAATCATTAAAAGCAATTGTAATAATAGAATTGGAGCAATTAACAACCAGTTAATGTCCTTCATTTACATCCCCCTTTTTCTTCGTGCTGGAAGCCAAATAATAAAAAACCAATAAAACAGCGTTGGCATTGGAATTTGAATCAGTCCCCATATTCCCCAAAACCATGGATGAGCGCCGCGTTTTTTTGCATTGATAAAAAGTAGAAAGCTTTGAAGAAGGAGAAATGGTGAAATAAATAGCACAAGAATCCATTTTTCATTCATTATAAAAACATCTCCTTTTTTCGTTTATAGTGAAAAACGATAAAAGAAATAGGAGCAACAATGATCCCAATTACTTCAATGGCGATAAATAAGGCAGGTATTTGTAAAATAGCAGTTGCCATTACCGTTAAAATAACAAGTGCTGTTAATGTAAATAAGCATAACTCTTTCCGGAAAGCTTTTTTCTGCTTTTGTTTTTGAATGAGAAGCTGTTCTTGAATTGCATGAAGAGAAATACGTTCATGACTTGCTAAACTCTCTAGCTGCTCCCAATCTTTTTTTAAAGAATGTAAGGACTGATTGTCATTTTCTTCTCTCATTCTTTCCACTCCTTTCTCAGTATGTTTACTCCTTTATTTACTCTTGATTTGACCGTTCCTGCTCGCATATTCAGCATATGGGCAATCTCCTCGTATGTATATCCGTAATAATGTCGAAGCAAGACAGGAATTCGAAAGCGCGAAGCGAGTTCATTAAAATCGGAAAACATCTCGCTCCATTCCACTCCTTTGTATTTAGCTTTTCACTGAAGCTGGTGCGATAAAGACTGCTTTATTCGCTGGAGACTGCTTTTTTCACGTTGTTGCTTACGCAAATAATCCATGTACAGTCTTGAAGCAATGGATATCATCCAAGTCGAAAACTTTGCTTCATTTTTGTATGAAGAAAGATTCAGGTAACACTTCATCATTGCTTCCTGACACAATTCACTGCATAAGTCCTCATCTAATGTCAGCTTTAAAAGGTATTTATATAAAAATGAATGATAGCGCTGAAATAATAATGAAAAGGCATCACCATCACCTTGTAATGCTTTTTGGACAAGGATGAAATCATCTTCTTCCAAAGCGGTCACCCCTCCTTTTTGTTTCCTCACCTATATGACGCTTTAGCGATTGAAATCGTTCATTTTTTATATAAAAAAAACGCCCCGCAGGACGTTTTTATTTAGTACGAAGCATTTTTAATCCTTCTTCATCTTCTTCTAATGAATAGACTTCATCGTTTTTAGCGAATAAAACACCGTGGAAGATTTGAAGATCATCATCACAGGCCTCGCAAAATTCCTTTTCGCCTTCGTTCCAAAAGCTAAAGAGCGCTAGTTCATCACTTCGCACGCTTGCGTATTTTTGATGAAATTCATAAATCATCATCGCGTAGTAGCGAAGCGCTTCTTCTTTTTTTCAAATTCAATGGTTTCAATAATATCTTTTTCCCAGCCTTCTAAAAACAGCCAAGGTTCACAATCACTTTTTATTTTATGAACTCTCCATTTATCTGTCATGATTGAACATCTCCTTACTTACAGCCTACTTCTAAAAATTCTCTTTTCCTTATTATTCAGCAAAAATAACTTTGAATCAAGTAAAACGGAAAAAAACGCCTATTTTCAGGAAATAGACGCCAACAAGATAGCTTAATCTGAACTTCTTTTGTATATTAGTAATAGCCCTTTAAACTGTAAGGAACTAAATTTCCCGTATAATACAAGATAATGGGAAGGAAGCCCGCTGAAGGCGGAATTTCCCCCCACCAATTGTCCACAGCTCTATCAGGTGAAACGCCAAATCAAATTGGACGTGCAAATGAAGGCATAAAATACGGATAAAACGAATACTGAAAAGGCGTGTAGAAAAAAGAGTAAAACATCCTTTCCTTATCCGTTTCCGAAGCCGTTTTGATCTGTACCATCAGGATCAAGCGTATTTGTATTAGAAAGTCCCGAATTTGTATTTACGCAAATTCCTGTATTTGAAGAGCCTGAACCCTGTGCAGTTTTAGTGTTACTTTTTGGAGAAACATAGTACGTATCTCCAAATGTAACGACTCCTCCTGTAACGTTTGGAATCACTACGTGATTAATAACAATTGGCATTATCCTCACCCTTTTTATTTTCATCGTGATGTAATATATGAACGATTTACCAAAAGGGTTATAAATTAATGGATGCAAATAAAAAATCCCCCAGCAGAATGGGGGATTTTTACGCGTTTATCTCTTTTTTAGAATGGCTTAATTCATCTCTTAAAATATCAAAATCTCTTTCTGCTACTTCTTCAATTTTAGTATACAATTCATCCCCTGTGAGGAGTCCTTTTTCTTCAAGTAATTCTACAAGAGCCTTAAACTTTATTCTAGATAAAAGCATTTCGTTTACCTTGCTCTCTGTTGACTGTTCATTTTTTACTGGTTCTTTTGTTTTAACAGGTTCTTGCTGCAGCTTCACTCTGAAAACAATATTTGTATGATCTGTAATTTCAGGTGACTGATAAAATGTACTATGCGAAATATTTTTTAACGTCAGCATTTCTTTTGTCTCCATATTCGTTACTTCAAAGTATGGATCTTCAAAAAATGCATCATATTTATCATAAGCTGCTTTGCCTACAACCGAAAAAGAAAAGTTTAGCCTTTTCAACTCTTCACCTGTATTCGCATCAGTAATCATTTTTTCTTCAAACATATCAACGTGAAAACTCACGTTATTAATCATTAGTTGTGTCAATTCAATCGCCTCCTTCTTTATTAATACGACATGGAGTGACAAGTTCCCTGTTTTTTATATAAAAAAACATCTCCCAAAAATGGGGATGTTTTTCAAGGAGCTAGAAGAATTCTCTTTTTCGCTCTACAATTCTTCTTCTGCTTTGTCATATTTGCGTTCATGCGCCGTATCTTCTTCGTTATCACGGATGGTTTTTTGAAGCACAAAAGCAGACATCGTTAAGTATAATGTTCCAACGGCATAATAACCTTTTACCGGTAATGATGCATCTAAGGTATAAATTCCTATAAACATAGCTAATAGTGCTGTAATAAAAGCTGTCCATGCTAAAAATGTAAAAGCTGCTGTATTGCGCTTTTTCATCATAGGACCTCCTCTTTTCCTTTTTCTGTTAAGCGTCGTTTCCATTTTACAATGTAAAATAATTGTTGTCATGGGTATTTATAGTCAGTTACCCTTTTGATCAGAACAAGAAACGGAAGAATTCAGGTCTTAAATCCTGGTTTATTACAAAGCCTTTTTCCAAAATGATTGGATATAACGTTCATTCGTTTTCACTAAGAAGTGGAAGGCGTTGCTTGTCAGGTTCAGTTAACAATTTCTATTGCAACAAAAAAATCATCGCCGAGACGATGATTTTTTGTTTAGACTTCAAAGTATTCTTTATAAAAGCCCCCGACTTGGCCAGTGTTATCAACAACAAAATAAAACTCTTCTGTTTCATTTTTTACATCATATGTTTTTCCTGCTGTTAATACATTTTCAACAACGAATTTTTTTGCATCTGTATGTATGCATTTTACTTGTTTGATTGTTGGACGATCGTTCCATTCTAAATGAATCATGTATGTACACTCCTTTGTTTTCATTCAAGATTCATTTTATCTCACTTGAAGTAAAAAAGAAACGGAGCGAATTTAAAAATTAAAAAATTCGCTCATGCACTTTTTTTTTGGCAACTGTTGCTTGTACAAACTGTGCAGTTTGTGCAACAATCGTATCTTTATCAAAATCCATCGACGCAACATGGTAAGAGTTCCTAAGCATGTGCTGTCTTTTTTCTGCTGATTGAATATGGTTTAAAATATAAGCTGAATTCTCAGGTGGTACAACGTTATCAACAGTTGACGTTAGTACTAAAGCTGGGCAAGTTACATGAGATAAGCGCTCTTTCGTTTCATCCATTAAAGAAAGCAGCTCACGCATGGAGCGCACTGGTACTTTATCGTACGTAATTTCATGTACATTTTGATCTTTAATATCGGGATGATCTTCTTTTAAATAACGAGGCGTATGGCGAGAGCGATACGGCTCCATTGACGGAATGGACGTCATAGCCGGATTAATTGCAATAACTCCGTCAAGATCTAGTCCTTGACTTGCTGTATGAAAGGTAAGAGTTCCTCCCATAGACTGACCTAAGATAAATATGTGACGGCATTCTTGCTTTAAACGCTGATACCCATTTAAAAAGTCTTGCTTCCACTCCTCGTATGTTGTTTGTTCAATATCATAGTAGTGAGTACCATGTCCCGTTAGTCGCAAACCGTACACAGTAAAACCTTTTTTAGCTAATTCTTTTCCGATATATTCCATACTTTGAGGAGTCCCCATAAATCCATGAGAAACAAGTATACCAATGTCGTTGCCTTTATAATAAAAAGATTCTGCGCCTTGAATTACGTCATAACGTTCCATTTTCTTCACCCTTTACCACAAATTTTCTGACTAAATGAACTATCTTTATACTACACCTATAATTCCTATAAGTCAACTAGGTTATTTAGTTTTTTATCATTCAAAAAAACGAAGCAAGAATTATCTCTTGCTTCGTTCTTTTTGAATGTGTGGAAATACTAGCTCAGCAAATGTATATGCTTCTTCTAAATGCGGGTAGCCTGATAAAATAAACGTGTCAATTCCTAGCTCTTCGTACTCTTTTAGACGCGCAGCTACAATTTCAGGACTTCCCACAAGAGCGGTTCCAGCTCCTTCTCGTGCTAAACCAATTCCTGCCCATAGATTCGGAGCAATCTCTAGTGAACCTCGATCTTTTGTTCCGCTGTGCAAGCTTGACTGTGTCTTTTGGGCTGTGGAGTCAAATGATGCAAACTTATCTTGAAACGCCTTGATCGTATCATCATTAACATGTTTAATTAATTTATCTGCAGATTCCCACGCTTCGTCTTCTGATTCTCTTACAATGACGTGCAGACGAATACCAAAGCGAATGTATCGACCTTCGTTTGCTTCATTTCATTAATTTTCGTTTTGATAACTGCAGGCGGCTCTCCCCACAATAAATATACATCTGCGTGCTTTGCTCCTACCTCTTTTCCTGCTGGAGATGATCCACCAAAGTACAGCGGAGGATACGGCTTTTGGACCGGAGGCGACGGAATATACGCACCTGTTACATCAAGATGTTCTCCTTTAAAATCCACTTTTTTTCCTTCCATTACATCTCGCCAAATCGTTAAAAATTCATCTGTTAATTCATAGCGTTTATCGTGGCTTAAATAGTTACCGTACGTTGCTTGCTCCACGGGATCTCCTCCCGTCACAATGTTCAGCATAAGTCGGCCATTTGACATTTGATCGAATGTCGAAGCCATCCGGGCGGAAAGTGTTGGAGACATTACACCGGGACGAAGCGCAATTAAAAACTTTAGTCGATTCGTGACAGAAGCAAGTGCCGATGCAATAACCCATGAATCTTCACAATTTGAGCCAGTAGGCAACAAAGCGCCATCATATCCTAAGTAATCGAGCCCATGTGCAATTTGTTTTAAGTAGTGAATGTCACTTGTTCTGCTTCCTTCGGTTGTGCCTAGATAATGTCCGTCGCCTGCTGTAGGGAAAAACCATAAGATGTTCATTTTTATTTCCTCCTAAATATAATCGCATTCTATATAAAGCGTTTTCATATGATTTGTTTCATTTTTTTCCGCTAACTATAGATGTGCATTTTTATACTAGCGTATGTAATACCATTCTTTTTATATATTAAATTAGTAAAATCATAATACCTCTTTAACCTATATGTCAAGTATGAATTAAAATAAAAAAACAAGAATTAAAAGTAATTCTTGCTTGCTTTATTTCCTCATACGTGAAGCCATCGCATTGGCAAGGGTAGATTTTGTTGATATATTTTCAAACGACAACCCTAAATGAGAAGCAGTAATCGCGATTTCAGGACGTACTCCGGATATAGTTGATTCTACGCCTATTAATTTTAATGCGTCGATCAGCTGGAAAATTTGATGAGCAACCATCGTATCGACAATGACTACCCCTGAAATATCAATATAAAGGTGGCTCACCTGCTGCTCAGCACAGCGAGTTAACGTATTTTCTAGGATTCGGCGCGCTCTTGCTGTGTCGATATCTCCAACAAGCGGAAGAATTGCAATATGATCGCTTAGTGGAATAACTGGCGAGCTCAGCTCATTGATCAGCTCTTTGTGAGCCTCAAGCAAACGCTTTGAATGCTGATGATGCTCTTCTACAAATTTATAAACGGTGATATCAAACACACGTACAATCAATTTGTTCCATTCGTCTAGTTCTCCTTGCGTAATCTCTTGTTCATGCTCTTCTACAAATCGATTTAAATAAGTCAAATACTGCTTTCTAACTCGGAAAAATTCTCGAATAATATAATGAATAGGCGTTCTTGCATGCTCTCCGTCTTCAGCAATTTTCACAATCCACATTTCAAACGAATCAAAGAACTCTTTTTCACTTCTTATAAATACATCGGCTATGTATGAATGAAATTCATTATTTTGCTCTTTTAATACTGAAATGACTTCCGGATGAGTAGATGCATAAACCGATTCTGGGTCATTGTCTTCAATGCTTTCATACCATTCTTCCGTCAGTTGATCTGCATGTTTTAAAAAAACGTTCGAATTGCTTCATTTTTATTCAAAACCATTCCCCTTTCCATACGAGCTACTACCATCATTATAATTCAACTTTTTCACCCTTACTAGTTTTATAGAAAGAGGAGAGAGAAAATTATTTTTTAGGTACTTATATCCAGTGATTTTATGCTACATTAAAGTAGCTATAAAAACGCAAAGGAGTTTTCAAATGATACGAACGTTAGCTTTTACGAACGATCACAAACTCATAGAAAATATAAAATTAGATCAGGTTCACGATTCTTCTATTCAGTACTATTGGATTGACTTTAACTGCCCTTCTGAAGAAGAAGCGCTGCTGCTGCAATCCTCCTTTCGCTTTCATCCGTTAGCGATTGAAGATTGCTTTCATTTTCTGCAGCGTCCAAAACTTGATTATTATGAAGGATACAGTTTTTTTGTCCTTCATTCGTTAAATCGTCAAACGTTAGAAGCTGAAGAAGTTGACCTTTTTATCGGCGAAAACTATATCGTTACCTTTCACTTCCATCCATCGGCTGCAATTGATAAAGTATGGGAGAAATTACTTCATACGTCTTCAAGTCAGGAAAAAGGGGTAAACTATCTTGCGTATTCTGTGGTGGATAAAGTGGTAGATGAATATTTCCCCACTGTATATCAAATTGAAGATGAGCTTAATGACATAGAAAACATAGACGCTAAAAAATCCATCTCTGTTTTAATGGAAGATGTCTTCAAACTACGAAGTGATTTACTAAAAATCAGAAGAACCATTTTGCCTATGCGCGATTTATTGTACCGAGTTATAAATTCTGAACGCCTAGATGTCCACCCTGAACAAAAGAGATATTTTAAAGATGTCTATGACCACTTATTAAAATTAGCCGATATGATTGAATCGAATCGGGAAATGACGTCTGATATGCGCGATAATTATCTTTCTCTTAATTCAAACCGAATGAATTCAATTATGATGACACTGACCGTTATTTCATCTATCTTTATTCCGCTTACCTTTATCGTTGGTGTATACGGAATGAATTTTGAAAATATGCCTGAGTTAAAGTGGCACTATGGCTATTTCTTTGTGCTTGGCTTCATGGGATTGATAACGCTTGGTTTAATCCTATGGTTCAAGCGAAAAGGCTGGTTTAATGCTGATAAAGAATAAAGCACCTCTTAAGCAGAGGTGTTTTTCTACGTGATGATAACTAGTTATTTCCCGAAAATATCTATAAAATAACGTGCTTACGTTTCCCTTTTCTATAAAAATTTCATAAGATAGTGAAAATAATGCTCAGAAAGGAGGCTGAAGTAGTGGATATTAAAGGCGAACACTTGCTAATGGATGCATTCGAATGCGATGGAGTGATATTAAACGACCCCTCACTTTTAGAACGTTTTCTTATTGAAGCTGCACTAGATGCGGAAATGGAAGTTCTGCATTGTTATTTTCACCAGTTTACTCCCCAAGGCATTACAGGAATTCTCGTATTAGCTACCTCTCACTTGTCTATTCATACTTGGCCGGAAGAAAACTATGCTTCATTAGATTTTTATACGTGCGGGGACAAAGAAATTGTTGAAATTGGTTATACGTTACTGAGGAAATTGGCTTCGAAAAAAGCTGTCGTGTATTCGATTTCTCGAGGAATTCAAAACGCCGAAATTTCAATAAAAAATCGTCAGCATGCTGATAGCACTCGTCTTCACAATCGCGGAGATGACTCGGATCACGTTAGTCTACAACAGATCTTAGCCGGCAGGCATGATATTTTGTTTCATCAGAAAAACAGCATTCAAGATATCCAGCTGATTAAAGCACCTGATATTCGAATGTATTTGGATAAACAGCTGCAATTTAGTTCATTAGATGAACGTGCGTACCATGAAGCTCTTGTACACCCTATCTTTGCAGCTTCCTTACGTCCTCGCCGCATTCTTATTCTGGGCGGTGGAGATGGTTTGGCTTTACGAGAAGTCCTTAAATATAGAGAAGTTAAAGAAATAGACCTTGTAGAAATAGATGCTGACGTTGTAAATGCTGCGATGAATGTAGAAGAATTAAAGAAGTTAAATCAACGCTCATTTGAAGATTCTCGTGTCACCGTTCATATTCAAGATGCTGTTGACTACCTCTCTTTGAATTCAGCGTGTTATGATATTATCATTATCGACTTTCCTGATCCTACCAACAAAAAAATAAGTGCTCTTTATACAAAAGAATTTTACGCACTTCTCCAACGTTCACTATCGCGCAGCGGCTTGGTCGTGTGTCAGTCAAATTCTCCTAGAGACACCCCTATCGTTTTTTGGAGCATTCATAAGACGATGAAAGCTGCTCAGTTTTATACGTTGAGCTACCACACCATTATTCCCTCTTTCGGAGATTGGGGTTTTCACATCGGCTCGAAAACACCTTTGTCTGCCCCTATACTCTCTACTGATGTTTCAATTACTACGCTGCCATCAGACTTTACTAAGTTAATGCGTTTTTCTCCCCATTCTCTTTCTAAAAAACAGTTTGCGGTTATAAACTCTGCTGAGCACTTGGTTCTGCATAAAATCTTTAAAAAAGAAGGCTTATATTTGTAAAAAAGAAAGCTTGGCTTATACATTCCTTTTCTTTTGACATACTAAAACAGTCTCGTCACCACTGTGCAACAGAAAGGATTGTTATGAGAAAAATTTCGGTTTTTGTTATCTTAGTGCTAACTGTTATTTTCCCTTCCCCCGCTTTTAGCCAAGTGAAAGTGCCTGTCTTGATTTACCATTCTATTGATGCCTACACAGGCCACGGGGAAAAAGAACTGTATGTGACGCCTGAAAATTTTGAGAAACAACTTCTTTATCTTAAAAAACAAGGATATACGCCGCTAACATTTGAAAAATGGCAGGAACTAAAGCATGTGAAAAAACCTATATTTATTACATTTGACGATGGATATAAAAATAATCTTACTATCTTGCCTATTTTTCAAAGAGCAGCCAGCCCTCAATTTCATCCAGCGGCTACAATTTTTGTGATTTCAGATTTTATCGGCCGGCCCAACCGTTTGTCGCCAGCGGATTTAAAAAAATTTGTTGATTCAGGATTTTTTTCTATTCAGTCTCATACCGCTACTCATCCAGATTTAACTAAGACGAAAAATTTATCCTATGAGCTAGCTGATTCAAAACGAAAAATTGAAGCCATTACGAGCCAGCCCGTTATTGCTCTTGCTTACCCCTATGGAAAGGTCAATAGCCGCGTAGTGGAAGAAACAAAAAAGAATTATACATTTGGTCTTTCAACAATTCCAAAATTTTTCACTGAGAGCGGACAAAAGAATGAAAACTATCTTATTCCCCGTCTGTACGTCACGTATTCTATAACGATTGAAGATTTTGCTAAGCTATTAAAAGAAAGCTAAAAACCCTTTCCTTAAAAGGAAAGGGTTTTTAGAATTTTGTTATTTCCAGTCCTCGCTCTTGCTGCCATTCAGCATAAAAAACTTCGCTGTATTTTTTAATTTTCTTGATTGCAAGCTGTTTTTTTAACCATTTTTCATCTACGTTTGCTTCTTTCAAATTACCAGGCACTACTTTTCCATCCATGATTAAAGCAATAGGTAAATTGGTTTGAGAATAAGGGATATTTAAATCATTTTTCGTGGGAGGGCCGAATTCGTGTTTAGGAGCGACGCTCACCTCTCCATTTGTTTCTAAAATGACGTATTCTGCTTCATACAGTGAAAAATACCCTTGCTGTCTCATCAGATGCTGAAGCTGATTCAAGTCCAAGTTGTTTTTCTTAAGCTCTTTATAAAGGATTTTCCCTTTATAAATAATCATTGAAGGCTTTCCTTCAAGAATTCCTCTAAACCCTGTAAAGGTTTGAGATAGCTTTGTCACTGCGTAGATCAGAAGCCCCCAAATCAAAACGCTATAAAGAATTTCAGTTAACTCTACTCCTTTTTCAAGAGCTGCATCCCCCACAATATTTCCCAGGACAAGCGTTGTAATAAAGTCAAACGGAGTGATTTGAGCAAACTGCGTCTTACCTAAAAGCTTCAGCATAATAAATAGCGCTAAAAATCCACATATCAGTTCAATCGCAATATCTTTATACATTGATACCCTTCCTCTATAGCAAGCATGTTATAGTATCAGTTTGTATCATATGTGAGAGTGATAAACCTGACTTTTCATTTTTCTTTCCTTCGTTCTCCAATTATAGGACTTTTGATTAAGCTTTTTTCTTATTTGCATAGGTTTCTAACGTTGCATATTGATTAAAAATGGATGCGGCTGCTTTTTTCCCTACATATCTAAGGTGCCATGGTTCGTATTTATAGCCGGTAACCTGCTCTTCACCTTCAGGGTATCGAATAATAAATTCATATTGATACGCATTTTTTGAAAGCCAATGAGCCTCTGGTGTATCAGCGAAGCAGTCTGCTGCAGCACACATGCCACTTCCTCCCGTGACATCGATTGCTAGTCCCGTTTCGTGTTCACTTGTTCCAGGGTAGGCGCTATAGGTGCGTGCTTGTTCTTCACCGTCTCGCTTTGCGTAAAATGCAAAAAGCTCTTTTTGACGCTCGTGAGATCGATAACCGGATACACCAAGTAAGCTGATTCCCTCTTTTTCAGCATCTCGGAAAAGTTCTTCAAGTGCTTGTGCCGCAGGCTTTCTAAGCATTCGTTTTTCTGTTTTTTCGTTGAAGATAAACGGAACGTCGGCATAGACTAAATCGGAAGGCTGATAGGATTCAGGAAGCTGATGCTTTTTATTAACTAAAGCCGTAACCGATTCTGGATTCGCTATTACCACTGTTTCGTCTACATTAGATTTCGTTAAAGATGAAGAAGCTGATGAGCTTTCTAGTTTTTGAGCCTGTCCGTTTTTTGTGAATTCTCTGGCAGACTTTGATGAAGAATTGCTTGTTCCGCACCCTGCTATCATCAGCGTAAAAGCTAAAGAACAAATAAATAAAAAGTATTGCATGATGTCTTACTCCTTTCAAACGGCTTTTGATACGCTACAAAAGCCTATAAAGAAAGGATAAAATATAAATGTTTCTGTCTGTTATTCAGTTGTTTCAAACTTGTAAACACTCTTAAAAAAATTTAACGTGTAAAAAAAATAGAAATAGACTGCCTAAGCAGTCTATTTCAAAAAGATAATATACGTATGAACTTGATTTTGCGTAAAGCTCGATGCAACTAGTTTATTTCCTGATTGACTCCAAGCAAGCTGATCAGCGGCATAGTCTAAATTTACGTTTAAGTGTGTAACATCTCCTGTTAATCCATCTGCTATAAATATTCCTTTATCTCCTCCTTTTTCAGAAATAAAGTTATAAGCTAATTTCGAACCATCGGGAGACCAGCTTACGCCAAAAATTTGAGTGGATAGAGCAAGCTGAAAGGCCTCTGATCCTTTTAAGTCTGTGATAGACAGCGTTCGTGTTTGAGCATCTTTTTGCTGAACGAGCGCTAATTGCTTTCCGTTTGGAGACGGGATAATAGAAACCACATTATCTCGGATTTTTTCAGGGTCCGTCCGTTCGTTATGAAGAAAAAAAAGCTGGTTGTTTACACCAATATAATAAATGCCACCTATTCCTTTAACTGCATCTAAGATTCGATCGTCTCTGTGCAACAGAGGTTCTGCTTCTCCTTTTACATTTGCTTTAGAAAGCTTTCCTTCCATTGTAATAAACATTACTTCTGAATTATTAAGCCACTCTCCGCTTGATGGATAAAGAAGAACGTTCTTTATTTTAACTGTTTTTTTTGTTTGAAGGTTCATTATATAACCAAATGTATCTTCGCCTTTTGCTACTTTATAAAAAAGATATTCACCATTCGGAGAAAGCTTGGCCGCATGTTGAATTTCATTGCTTGGATGCAACACAAAAGTAGACTTGTTTTTTAGATTATAAGTAGCTAGATTCTGTGCATATACCTCTTTAGGACCGAAATCGTGCGAACGAAATTGTTTATTTTCTTTACTAACAATCATTGCGTTTTCGTTTAAAAATTGAAACGCCCTTACGCCGTTAATATCCTGAACGTCTTTCACTTCTATTTTTCCATCTTTATCTACTTGGTCCAATACAGTAATTTTCTTGTCGGGTTTTTCAACGGTTTCTCTATGGCTTTCTTCTTGTCCGCATGATGTTAAAATAAGAAAAGTGCTTGCTATACATATCATTAATCTATACCGTTTCAATAACGGTTCACTCCTTTTAGCTAACTCATTTCTCTGTTTTCAAAGGAAACGACACTTTGAAAATTGTCCATTTAGAATCAGAATGATGCAGCTTGATAACGCCTTTTTGCTTTTCAGTTAAATCTTTGGCTAATGCTAAGCCAAGGCCTGTACCTCCGGATAAACGCGACCGATCTTTATTTACGGTGAAAAATGGTTGAAATAATTTCTCTTCTGCTTCGGGTGGAATCCCTATCCCGGTGTTAGCTACATCTACAATAATAGAATTCTCTAAAGTGTAAGACGTTACTTCCACTTTTCCGCCTGGTTCATTATATTTAATAGCATTGTCAATTAAATTGATAAAAATGTGTATTAAGCTTTCACGATCAGCCCAAACAACTGCTTCTTTTATATTTGTATGAAGAGTCAAATCAAATTTAGCTGCTTTTCCTTTCATACGATCGCATATGTCTTCTAGAAGCCGCTTCAATTCAACTTGCTCTGGTCGCTGCTCGAAATCATATTTCTCAAGCGCTGAAAGTTTTAAGATTTTATCTACCATTTCATGAAGGCGATTTGTTTCTTTACAAATATTTTGCACGCCGTCTTCCATAAGCTGAGGATCATCTCGATACATATCAAGTAAGTCAACATAAGCTTTGATCGATGTTAAAGGCGTCTTAAATTCGTGGCTGATGTTACCGATAAACTGCTTTTGCTGCTGTTCGAGAGACTGCAGTTTCGAAATAGCAAACTCAAGCTTTCTTTTTTCTTCATTCATTTGATCGATATTTTTTTCAATCGACGTACTCATAAAAAACAAGCCTTGACTGAGCTCTCCAAGTTCATCGCGTCGTTTGAACGGCACATCAGTTAAATAATGGCCTTTTCGAATCTGCTGTGAAGTTTTTTGAAGCGTAGCGATGAGCGAAGCAATGCGGTAAAAATAAGCGTAGCCAATTAAAAAAGCTGCTGCTGCTGCAATCGTTCCTCCCATACGAAATAAGTGCCTAATGTCAGCTATAAACTGCTGATTATTTTTTAGGGAATGGTCAAAACGAATGGCTCCAATAAATTGATTATCGATTGACACAGGTGCAAAGTAAATAAGGGAAGAACCCGAGATTTGATAGGCTATTTTTCCTTTCAAAGCATAGCTAAGCGTATCAGAAACATCCACATCTTTTTGGCCGATGGGAATAGAGCTTCCTGCTTCCTGTCCTTTTTGATTATATAGGACTGTTTGCATTCCGCTTTGTGATGCAATCGAAGATGCAAGACGCTGTCCTTTTTGCTGAAGAAAAGAATCTGTATTCAGAGACGGGTCACCGGTTACATAACTTTGATGAATCGTTTGCTCGGCTGCTTTGCTTTTTTGAATAAGTTCACTTTCTAGCTGATCACGCTGATTTGTCTCAATTCCTTTTAACACAAGTACGCTCAGTACGGTTACTGTTAAAATAATTAAAAAAGCAAGAACGAGCCCCATCTTAGCTTTTAGGCTGATTTTCATTCATTGATCCCTGCTGTCGCTTTATATCCAACCCCATATACCGTTTGAAGCAAATAAGGCTCTGCTTCTCCTACTTTTTTTCGAAGACGCTGCATGTGAATGTCTACCGTACGTGTACCGCCTGCATAATCCATCCCCCAGACAAGATCTAGTAAATCTTCTCGTGTGTACACTCTCTCTAAATTGGCAAGTAATAAAGCAATAAGATCAAACTCCTTTGGTGTAAGCTTAACTAACTCATTGGCAACATGTAACGTGCGCTGAATTAAGTTCACCTTCACTTTTCCCACCGTGATTTCTCCCACAGCTTCAGGAGCTTCATTTTTTTCCATTCGCCGAACAAGTGCTTTAGCTCTAGCTACAAGTTCTCTTATGTCAAAAGGCTTGGTCATGTAATCATCTGCGCCTAACTCTAAGCCTAGAACTTTATCGACGATATCATTTTTAACCGTTAACAAGATAATCCCCATTCCTCTTCGATTCTCAAGTTTTCGGCATACTTCATAGCCGGTTAATTTCGGCATCATCACATCTAATATCATCACGTCAGGTTGAAAGCTTTTTACTTTTTCAAGTGCTTCTTCACCGTCGGATGCTGTGTCTACAATATATCCTTCGCGCTTGAAAGCATAAGATACCGCTGTAGCAATACTTTTTTCATCATCAACGACTAAAATCTTTTTATTCAATGTATCACGTACTTTCATTTGATATTTCTATTCGTCTATCTTATCAAACGGCTTTCCCAAAAACATCTCCAAGTTGTTTCGAAATTGTAAACAAAAATAAAAACACCACATAAGATGGCGTTTTTTTAGATCTAATATTCATTTGTAAAAGGAAGGATTTTATGCGTATTCAAATATTGATGAAGCAGATCTATACGCTGCTCGCTGCTAATAAAACCAATGTATCCGTCCGGTCTAATAACGTATAGAGCATCTTTTTGAAGCCCTGCTTTCTTCAAGTAAGGGTTCCAAGAAAACTCGTGCAAGGAGAAGTCTTTTTCTTGCATGCTCTTTTTTAGCTTCTCTGCTGCTGTTCCATAGACATGTATTTGCCAGTTTAAAGACTGTAAAGATTCAAAATTCCCTTCTACATAAGGTAATCGATCACCACTTTGCACATTTGTCCCTTGCCCGCTGCTTAGGTCACTATTTCGATACTTAATGCGGATTTGAGATAAAATCGTAAATGCTTTGTGACGGGGATAAGGGAAACGAAATAAAAAGGATAGTACAGGCGGAAAGATATGCTTTCTAAAAAATTGACTCGTTTTATCTCGTGCCACCATTCGCTTAAAAGCGCGATCAGTTGTATTTACAAGCAGCTCTGCAAAAGGCAACCTTTCTTCTTCGTATGTATCTAATATGGAAAGTGCCGCTTTGTGTTGAAGGACAGCTGCTAATTTCCATGAAAGGTTGATTGCATCTCCAATTCCTGTGTTCATTCCTTGTCCGCCTGCAGGACTATGAATATGGGCTGCATCTCCACTTAGAAAAATACGCCCCTGTCGGAAACGACTTGCTACTCTGTGATGGATATGATATGTCGAGAACCAATTTATACCCTCAACCTGAGCACCAAATGTTCGTTGAATAAAAGCGTGAATATTTTCAGGTTTTACATCGTTTTGATCTCCAAAAGCTGAAGGAATAATGCCGATCATTCGATACGTTCCTTTACTTCTAACAGGCATACAAATCAAAAATTCTTCATTGCTAAATGAAATACTGATTTTTTGATCCTTCATCACTTCACCAGAGCCGTGAACATCCATCACATAAAAATGCTGTTTATATTTTTCTCCTTTAAACTCTATCTTCATTTGCTTACGAACGGTACTGTGTGCTCCGTCACATCCACAAATATACTTAAAATAAGCGGTTTCCTCTTGCTGGGCGTTTAATAAAGTTTTTACCCCTTCTCCGTGTTCAGCTAGAGATAGTAACTCCGTCTTCCATTCTACTTCAATCCCAAGATTTTTTAATTTTTCAAGCAGAAACCGCTCGTGGTCGTCCTGTGGAAATGTAAGAACAAAAGGAAAAGGACTTAATCCTTCTCCTAAAGATCCTAGATGAACTTTTGCTTTTATTTTCTTCTTTACTCGGACGTACACATCTTCCATCTTAATCCCGCGGTCTATGACTTCATCTGCGAAACCGAACTGCTGATAAAATTCAAGGGTTCGCGGTACAATAGCCATTGCCCGGGAGGCTTGCCCAGGCCCGTTGCTTCTATCAATAATTCGAAAAGGAATGTTATGTCTTGCTAAATTGTAGGCCATAACGAGGCCAGTAGGGCCGGCACCAACGATTAGAATTTGTGGATTCATCATCATCTCTCCTTTTCATCCAGTTACAGTATCTTTTATATTAAGCGAGACTTCTCTTTTTTTACAGAAGATGCAGGTAAAGCAGAAGCAAACAGAGCACACAAATTTATTAAAGAGATAAGAGCTAGAGCAGATACAGAATGATTCCATGTCAGATGTTCCCCAAAGAAAAATAGTTCTCTTACGCCATCTACCATAAATCTCATTGGCAGCCATGGATAAATCCACTCTCTATAAAAATCAGGCATAATTTCTGGGGCCATTGAAAGCAAAGGTGCGCCAAAAAATAGAATAATAACGAAAATCGGAAGTCCCTTTAGTCCTAGCCATGAAAGTACGGCTGATATCAAGGTGAAAAAACTGAAGTAAGCAATAGCTAAGAATAGTGCTGTATCCAAAAATGAAGGAACGCTTATTCCAACTACTTCAGCCAGCCACGCTAGCCCGAAACCTGCAGCTAAAGCAAGTATAACCCCGATGATTACGAACTCTACTTGGTTAACGATTTTCTCTTTACGAGAAGAAAACGTGATTTTTTGAATGCTGAGGAAGACAATTGCGGCACCAGCTATACTCGCCATCCACAGCGGCTGAAATAATGAAACGGGGGCATTTCCGTTGACACTATGATTCCCTGTTTCGTTTACGTTTATCACTGTCTTTTGAATCGGTGCAGCGAGTGCTAATGCTTGGTTTGCACTTAGTTGCGTTCCGTTTTGTTCAAATCTTTTCACTAGCTGCAAGCGCATATTTTCATTCATCTTATCGACTGCCCCGTTTAGCACCTGACTTGCTAGTGTTGAAGCAGCTGTATTCATTCCTTGATTCACTAATAATCTAATAGCGGGTGCATCAGGCTGAGCCGTCTGAAGAGTCACCTGTTTTTTGGTGAAATCTTTTGGAATGATAAGCGCCCCATAGTACTTTTGATTATTTAACCCTTTTTCAACTTCTTTAGTATTTGAGACAAAAATCCATTTAACTAAAGATTGTTCAGTACTTGCCCGCTTCATATTTTGTTTTATTTGATCTCCTATATTTACCTTACCCTTTGCTGGAACTGTCATTCCTTCGTCAGCATTTACGAATACGATTGGCAAATTCTTAGGTGCTTGGCTTACTGAAGGAATTAAGGTTAGAATAAAGATAAAAATAACAGCTACTACTATAATTGGTGAAAAATATATAAGCTTTTGATTACCTAATTTCATATAGATCTCCCCTTTTTGTTTTAAGGATATACACGTTAAGGAAAAGATAATGTACATGATGTTGATTAATGATCACTATGTAAATTATAATGAATTTACCTGTATTCTCAATATGCAATAATAGCGGGAATGTCGATTACTTAACACAAAGCATATAACTGTTCATTATTAAAGAAAAAAGTAGGTGTTTAAAAGCTGTGGGGAATTCAAAAACAGATCGCAGAATTATTCGAACGAAAAGATTTATCCGAGATGCTTTGACAGAACTAATGGAAGAGAAAGGGTTTGAAGGCGTAACGGTCAGAGATCTAACACAAAAAGCGGATATTAATCGCGGAACTTTTTATTTACACTACCAAGATAAATACGATTTGCTTGAAAAAAGCGAAAATGAAGTTATTCAAGAAGTAAAAGAATTTATCAAAAAGGCAAATCCCAATGAGATTGTGTCTGCTAATTTAAAAGAACAGCCTTTGCCGTTTATTATTACACTTTTTGAATATATTCAAGAAAATGCACGTTTTATGCAGGTTATGCTTGGTCCAAAAGGCAACCCTGGCTTTCATCTTAAAATTAAAGAAGTTATGAAAACCAATATGCTCGAAAAATTAGAGCTCATTGATAATAAAACGCCTCCGCTTGTTCCACTTGAACATTTAATGTCTTACGTAACGTCAGCACATCTTGGAGTTATTCAGAACTGGTTAGAACAAGGTATGAAGCAGTCACCGCGAGAAATGGCTTTGACACTCGCGAGCATGACTTTTTTGGGTCCTGCTTATGTTGCAGGCATTAAGCGAACATAAAAAAGAACCTGCTATTCTCTAAGAAAATAGCAGGTTCTTTTTATTAACCTTCTAGTAATAAAGATTCTGGATCTTCTAATAGTTCCTTAACAGTAGCTAGGAAGCTTACGGCTTCTTTGCCGTCAACGATACGGTGATCGTAAGAAAGTGCAATGTACATCATCGGACGATTTTCGATACGCTCTTCATCAATTGCTACCGGACGAAGCTGAACTTTGTGCATTCCTAAAATACCAACTTGAGGCCCGTTTAAAATTGGTGTAGACATTAATGAACCGAATACGCCGCCGTTTGTAATTGTGAACGTTCCACCTTGTAAATCTTTTAATGCTAATTTGTTGTCGCGCGCTTTTTTCGCTAAATCAACGATAGATCCTTCGATACCAGCGAATGTTTTGCGGTCAGCATCACGTACAACTGGCACAACAAGACCGTCTGGAGCTGACACAGCAATACCGATATCATAGAATTTTTTAATTAATAACTCGTTTCCTTGAATTTCAGCATTTAATAATGGATACTTTTTAAGTGCTGCTACTACTGCTTTTGTAAAGAATGACATAAAGCCAAGTCTTACGTCGTGCTGTTCAAAGAATTTGTCTTTGCGTCGTTTGCGAAGAGCCATAACAGCGGTCATGTCTACTTCGTTAAACGTTGTTAGCATAGCCGCTGTTTGCTGAACTTCAACAAGACGTTTGGCAATTGTTTGACGACGACGTGACATACGTTCGCGTTCAACAGGTTTGTCGCTATTTTCACTTGCTGCTGGAGACGGAGATACCGGGTTAGCTGGCTTACTTGCTTGTGCCTGCTGCTTTTGCTCATTTGATTTTTGGTCTGCATACGAATCAATATCATGTTTGCGCACACGGCCAAGAGGATCAGTAGTTGGCACTTGATCTAGCTTAATCCCGCGTTCTCTTGCTGCTTTGCGAGCTGCAGGAGAAGCAATTAGCCATTGTTTTTGATTTCCTTGCTGAGGCGCTTCAGCTGCTGGCGCTACTTCTTCAACAGTTTTTTGCTGAGCTGGAGCCGCTTCTTGCTTTGGTGCTTCCTCTGCTGGTTTTTCTTCAGCTTTTGGTGCTGCTGGTGCTGAAGATCCTTCTTTCGCTTCAAGACGTGCAATTGTTTCACCAACTTGCACTGTGTCGCCTTCGCCAGCAAGAAGTTCCGTTAACACACCAGAGTCTTCAGCTGTAATTTCAACGTTAACTTTATCTGTTTCAAGTTCAACGATATAATCGCCTTTTTCAACGAAATCTCCTACTTGTTTTAGCCACTGTGCAACTGTTCCTTCAGAAATTGATTCTGCTAATTCCGGTACTTTAATCTCTCCCATGGTTCATTCCCCTTCCTTATCGTGTAACAACGTCGTTAGCAATTTCATTTTTAGTTAATGCATCTTGTAAAATACGTTCTTGTTCTTGTCTGTGAACTGTTGGATCTCCTTCAGCTGGACTTGAGCGTCTTGTGCGGCCGATGTAGTCAACCGTAGCTCCTTCTGGTGCTACTTCACGCAGTCGATCTTCTACATAGTTCCATGCGCCCATGTTTTCCGGCTCTTCTTGTAACCAGACAATCTCTTTTAAATTTTTATAGCGAGCAAAGATTTCAGCAATTACGCGTCTTGGGAACGGATAAATTTGTTCTAGACGAAGGACGTGTAGCCAATCTTTATCATCTTCTGCTTTGTTTAAGCGTTCCGTTAATTCACTGCTGATTTTTCCGCTGCACAGAACGATTCGTTCAACTGCATCTTCTTTTTTGCCTAATCCAGGCTGTTCTACTACTAAGCGGAAAGATCCTTTTGTAAACTCTTCAAGGTTTGACACACTAAAAGCATTACGAAGCAAACTTTTTGGTGTCATAACTACTAGCGGTCTTACTTCTTCGCGCTGTAAAATGGCAGCTTGTCGTCGAAGTAAGTGGAAATATTGTGCAGCGCTTGTTACGTTTGCGATTGTCCAGTTGTTTTCTCCAGCTAGCTGTAAATAACGTTCTAGACGAGCGCTTGAGTGTTCTGGCCCTTGACCTTCATGGCCGTGTGGCAGCAATAAGACCATTCCAGATTTTTGTCCCCACTTAGCACGGCCTGCTGCAATAAACTGGTCAATAATAACTTGACCGGCATTGGCAAAATCACCGAACTGTGCTTCCCAAAGAACAAGCGTTTCAGGAGCAAATACATTATAGCCGTATTCAAATCCAAGAACGGATCCTTCTGATAATGGACTGTTACGAATATCAAAGGAAGCGCTTACGTTCTTCATTGCGTGTAGTGGTGAGTAAACATCCCCTGTCTTATGATCATGAAGAACAAGATGTCTATGTGCAAACGTACCACGTTCAGAGTCCTGGCCTGTAATACGAATTGGCGTGCCGTCTCTTAAAATCGTAGCAAATGCAAATGCTTCACCCAATGACCAATCTACGCTTTCATTTTCTTCAAACGCTTTGGCACGTTTAGATAAGATGCGATCAAGTTTTGGAAATACGTTAAATCCTTCAGGGTATTTCACTAGCTCTTGATTCACTTCAAACAGCTCTTCTTTTGTAACAGATGTATCAATATCTGAAATTCCTTTGAAGACTGCTTGTGGCATTTCCATAATTCTATGTTGCTTTTCAGCTTTTGGCGGTACTTTCTCATAAGCTGCTTTTAACTTCGCTTGTAACTCTTCATTAATTTGATCTGCTTGGCCGTTTTGAATCACGTTTTGTTCTTCAAGCTGCTTTGCATACATAGCACGAACGGTTGGACGTTTTGTCACAATTTCATACATCTTCGGCTGCGTTACAGACGGTTCATCCATTTCATTGTGGCCAAATCGACGGTATCCAATTAAATCAATCAAGAAATCTTTGTTAAAGCGTCTGCGATACTCATAAGCAAAGTAAGCAGCAGCTAAACAGGCTTCCGGATCATCCGCATTTACGTGAACAATTGGAATTTCAAACCCTTTTGCTAAGTCACTTGCATATTTCGTTGAACGAGAATCGACGCTTTCTGTTGTAAATCCAATCATGTTGTTAGCAATAATGTGGATCGTTCCACCTGTTTGATAACCAGTCAATTGATTTAAGTTCAGCGTTTCTTGTACAATACCTTCACCAGGGAACGCAGCATCTCCGTGAATTAAAATCGCGAACGATTTTTTTACATCTTGTTTTGGGTATCCATTCACATCACGCTCATCTTGAGCCGCTCTTGTAAACCCTTCCACAACCGGATTAACAAACTCTAAGTGACTAGGGTTGCTAGCCAATGTCAAACGAGCTCGAACTGTGTTCTCTGCTTTAATTTGTTTGTCGGCACCCAGGTGATATTTTACGTCTCCCGTCCAGCCGTAGTTGATACCGATTGAACCTTCTGAAGGAACTAATTCCTTGTTAGGTGCATGCTGGAATTCTGCAAAAATCATTTCATACGGCTTGCCTAATACGTGTGCCAATACATTTAAGCGTCCACGATGAGCCATACCGATATTAACCGTTTTTGGGCTTGTTTCCACTGAGCGTGCAATCAGTTCATCTACAAGTGGAATTAACATATCTACCCCTTCAATAGAAAAGCGTTTTTGTCCGACAAATGTACGGTGTAAAAATTGTTCAAAGCCTTCTACTTCTGTTAAACGCTTTAATACAGAAGTTCTTTTCTCATTTGAAAGAGGTTGGAAAATAGCACCCGACTCGACCATATCAGTCAGCCACTTATTCTCTTCCATGTTATGTACGTGATGGAATTCAAACGCAATGGTTTTTGTGTAGACATCTGTTAAATAGTTAATTGCGTCTAAACCATTTTTGACGTGTGATGGCGCATTCGTACATAAAATATCAACCGGAATTGATTTCAAATCTTCTTGCGTTAAATTGTAATCTTCCAAGTGAAGCAAGACAGGATCTTTCTTCTCGCTTTCAAGAGGCTTAATTGATGCGTATAGATGACCATAAGCACGGATGTTTTCCGCTAGCTTAATAGCCGATGCAATTTTAGATGTGTTAGCTGAAGGTGCAGCCTGTGCGTATTCAGCTTGCTGAACTTGCTCACTTTCGTTTAATGGAGGAGCACCCCAATAATCAAATAATTCTTTCAACTCTGGATCTACTAGATCTGACTGCTCTTCATATAGCTCATACTGTTCTAATACATAGCCATAGTTCGGACCCAAAAATCCTTGCCAAGGCTCCCCTCTATTCGACGTTTCGTTACCCATGATAAAACCCCCAACGAGTTATAATAATTGTCGTACTCAACAATCTTTCCATTTTGAATGTCGATTACCTTATCGTCTGACATCTTTACAACGAGTGATAAATCTCACTGCGTGTGTATCTGATATCTGCTTATATTTTACCACTCTTTTACTCGTCAATCAAAATGAAATCGCTATATTTCTTTAATTTTTTTTACTTTTTTAATAGTCTTACTAATTTTTGAAAGCGTTTTATAAGTAAAGCTGATTAAAGGTCGAATCAGGTGTTAATTAATTGTTATTGACCTAGCTTTTGGCAAAATTAAATTGCTTGAAATATATTTTATGACCATAAAAAAAAAGAAGCAGCGTTTTGCTTCTTTTTTTAAAACTCATCTACGATTTTTTCAACGTCTTCAAAATAACCATCATCTACTTCTGTAAGCTTGCTGCTTTTCGCCGCTTCGAGTAAATGAGTGAACCAAGTTAGTTCTACTTTCAAATGCATAATCGTGCGCATAATGATCGACAGATTTGCAATGGAATGATCCACCTTTTTAACTTGGTACAAATTTTGCATTTTTTCTAAATAAGCAGCCGTTTCCTCAATCTTTTTTTCTAAAGCAGAAGCCACTTTTTTTGATCGACGTAAGAAGTAAATGAAAGAGCAGCATAAACTGGTCTATGCATATGCTCTTTTTTTAATAGCTGTTCAAAATAAAGGCGCTCAAATTCTTCTTTTCCTGCATCCGTGATGGAATAAACGGTCTTTTCAGGTCTGTTCGTCTCTCGAATCACATCGACTACTTTCACCAACTGATCTTTTTCAAGCGTATCAAAGGCATAATATAAAGAGCCGCTTGCAAGTTTAATATAGTGCTTCATTTGTCTTTCATTAATGGTTTGCTGAATTTCATAAGGGTGCTTATTTCCTTCCATTAATAAACCCAATATGACTAATTTAACACTCATAACACCTTTCACCTCTTGACATGCATCTTATTTAGCAAAAAAAGCACGAACATCTTCGTGCTTTTTCTATTTTTGAGCTGCAGGTTCCTTAGCTTCTACCCGCTTTTTAGGGGGAACTTCCACTCGTTCATTTCCCATTAAAAAGACAGTAATGATAGCTACTGCAATTGGAATAAGAGCAAGCATAAATGCATACGTGATCGATGTAGACATAGCATCAACAATCTTATCTAATATTTGAGGCGGAATGCTGTTTCGGGCACTTGATTGAAAAACTGCACTCGGATCTCCTATTTGAGAAAATGCTCCTTGTGATCCATTTCCCATACCTTGAAAATTGCGCTGCAGCTCATTTGTAAATGTATTGCTTTGAATCGTTCCAAAAATCGTAACTCCCAGCGTCATTCCTAAAGAACGCGCAAATGAGTTCGTTGAGTTGGCAGAACCTCTAAACTGTGGATCCAGCTTATGCGTTGACGAAGTTGGTAAAAGAGAAAAGCTAAATCCTACGCCAAACCCAGTCAAAATCATGAATACTGTTAGCATCCAACGAGGTGTATCAGGTTCCATTGTTCCTAATAAAAACATTCCTACTGCAAATGAAAAAACGGACATAATCATTAAGTTTCGAAAGCTTGTTTTTGTGAGAAAAATCCCGCCGATAGCACTTCCTGCTACCGAGCCTAACATCATAGGAGTTAAAATTAAACCTGCATTTGTAGCAGAACCTCCATAGACAGCTTGAACGAAAATAGGAATAAATACCGTTAAAATAATAAACGTTGCTCCATATAAGAAAGCGAGAATTTGTGATGTTGCAAATAAACGGCGTTTGAACATCCAAAATGAAATAATCGGCTCTTGCGCGCGTTTTTCCACAAAAAAGAAGAGTGATAGCGCCACAGCAAAGATAGCAAAAAGAGATAAAATTTGCGGAGAAGACCAATCGTACTCTTTCCCTCCAAGTTCAAGAGCAAACATTAAACTGACTACTGAAATTACAAGAGTGGCTGCACCAGCCCAGTCAATTTTTTGTTTTTTATGACTTGTTGATTCTTTATAAAAGCGAACAATAAAAAATAACGATAAAAGCCCAATCGGCACGTTCACATAAAACACCCAGTGCCAGCTGATGTATTCCGTAATGTATGCACCAAGAAGCGGACCAAATACGCTTGCTGAGCCAAAAACGGCACCTAATAATCCCGTCATTTTCCCGCGTTTTTCGGGAGGGAAAATATCAAATACAATGGTAAAAGCAATCGGAAGCAGCGCTCCTCCTCCAATTCCTTGAATCGCCCGGTAAATACTTAGCTGCACAATGCTTTGCGCTAGGCCACACAATGCAGATCCAAGTAAAAATACCGTCAATCCAAAAATAAAAAACCGTTTACGGCCGTACATATCAGACAGTTTACCAAATATCGGCATACCTGCCATCACGGCAACCATATAGGCGGACGTAACCCAAACAAACTTATCTAACCCGCCTAGATCAGAAATGATTTTCCCCATAGCCGTCGCTACGATGGTATTATCCATGGCTGACATAAAAATACCGAGCAGCAATCCTGCTACGATAAAACGAATATTTTTTTCTGATGAAACCATTTCAGTTCCTCCTTTCGCGTCATCTTTTTGATGAACAGAAATGATAGCTACTTAAATTATTATATTCAAATTTGAGTATTTTACAATCTTAAATGTGCTTTTTTTAGAAATAAACATAAGAAAAGCGTAATGGGTCCATTACGCTTTTACTGTGAGCTGAGGCTCTAATTCAATCTCAACATTTCCTTGAATGGCTCTTGAAATCATACAGGATGTTTCTGCTTTTTTTATAAGTCGATTGATTTTTTCTTCTTGAGCCTCAAATTCAGACGTGATGATAACATGAGGTTTATGAATAATTTTTTCGTATGTGAATACACCATTCGTCACGTCCACAATAGCTTCTGATTCCATCGTTAAAGCCTCCTGACGGATTCCGCTTCTTTCGAACATCGCTGCAAGCGTGATGATGTAGCAAGTGGCTGCTGCCCCTAGCAGCATTTCATCTGGATTTGTTCCCACCCCTGGCCCGTCCATTTCTGGTGGAATAGAAATTTTTGTTTTTAATTGTCCTGATTCAATTGTACCTACTTCATTTCGGCCTCCTGGCCAATTTGCTTGCAAATGAAAGTGATGTTTTGCCATAGTTTATCCTTCTTCCTTCTATATAATGATGTGTACCTAGCGTACCCTTTTTATGTATAAAATAAAAATGTTCTGCTTGTCACAGCAAAAAGACTGCTAAACGATGCAGTCTTTGTTGTTTCTTAACTTAAAGGTACTTTCTTTTCGCTTTCAACGAAGGCTTTGATTAATGATGGCAGCCAGTCCTGCAGGTTTGTAAATGAATATCCCCAAAAGCTAGCCTTTTCATTGCTCATCGTCCAAGAATGATCTACTCCGTAAGGAGAACTATTTTCATCTGTTAAACGAGAGGTTGTTTTTGCTGTTTTATTCGCTGCTTGTTCAATATATGAAAATAAATTTTTGAGTGAAATAGTACCATTTGAACAAGCGTTAATCGGTCCTTTTAGCTTCTGTTCTGCACACCAGACTAAAAATTCACCGGCTTCTTCCTGTGAAATGAAGTTCATTTCTGCTTCAATAGCCGGTACACCAATTTCTTCTTCATGCATAATTTTTTCTACGTGAAAACGTAAGCGATCCGTATAATCATCTTTTCCCATTACAATCGGAAAACGGACAGCCGTTACTGAAAACGGTGCTTTTTGAAAAAATACCGCTTCAGCTTGGCGTTTTCCTTCTTGGTAGGAAATATTTTCACGACGTGTATATGAAATAGGATACTTGTACGGATCAAAATCTTCTTCATAACACGTTTTTTCTAAAGAACCGTATACTGAAAGAGTCGAGGTGAGTACATAGTGACTCGTACTATGACGAAAAGCTTCAACAGCCACAGCTGCGCCGTGTGAAGAATAGCATATTTGATCGAAGATAACATCCCATTTCCTTCCTCGTGTTGTTTCGATTACAGAATCTTTTTCTACACGATCAAGAAAAATCCGCTCAACTCGGTCGCCGAAATCATCTGGTGTTTTACCTCGCGTTGCTAACGTAACCTTAACTCCTTTAGAGAGCAATGTCTGGACTAAATTTTTTCCAAAAAAACGAGTTCCACCTAACACAAGTGCTGTTTTCATCCTTTTCTCCACCTTTCGTATTTGATATGAATAACCATACCATTATTATCCAACTTTTTTATTCATAAAGCTATGAATCTTTCCGCTTATTTTTTTATATTCCCACCTATTTTTTCGCCACTGTCGTGTTAAGATGTACATATCTAACAAAAAGGAGCGACAGTGATGAATCCTTTTCCACTTCCCCTTAACGAACGCCTTGTTGTTCTTGATATTATTAGAGGCATTGCTTTGCTAGGTATTTTCTTAGTAAATATCCCTGCTTTTGCTTCGCCGATATTTATTTTTCAGCTGTACGATATTCCTTATGAATATAAAGGAATCGATGCTTGTATTGATTTATTCCTGCTGCTGTTTGTTCAAGGAAAGTTTTTTACGATTTTTTCTTTTTTATTTGGACTTGGATGCGGAATCTTTTTGCATAGAGCTGAAGAAAAGCATTACTTTGCCGCTGCTTTATGGTCAAGAAGAATGGCTTCTTTGCTATTAATCGGGTTTTTTCATCTTGTCTTTTTCTGGTATGGAGACATTTTGCATGTGTATGCTGTCGGCGGTTTTTTAATGTTGTTTTTTTATAATCGAAAAACCAAGACAATTTTGCTGTGGGCAATAGGCTTGCTATTCTTTTTTTATCTTTTGGCTTGCATGCAGTTTTTTACTCCGCCACACGTCTTGCAGGAGACTCAGCGGGAGTATAAAGTTTTACATGAACATGCCTTAACTCAATATTTATCCACCTACAGGCAAGCAGACTATTTATCTTGGCTGCTTTATCGTTTGAATGTTGAAGTGGTGCCTATGCTATTAAATCTACCGTTTTCTATCTTTCCCGTATTTTCTATGTTTTTATTTGGCTTATATACTGCTAAAAAAGGATTAGTACATAATATCGAACAAAATCGTTCTTTTTTTAAGAAAATTCAGTTAATAACAGGCACAGCAGGTTTTACTTTAACTATCATTCTCGCTATCTTAAAGCTAGAAATTTTAAAATACGGACTCTATCAGCAGGCGGCCATTCACCTTTTTACAAGTTTGAGCGGCATTTTTCTATGTTTTTTTTATCTTACCACCTTACTGTTATTCCTGCAATTTTCTCCTTACGCTTCGATGCTGGGTCTTTTTAAGTATAGTGGAACAATGGCATTAACAACTTACCTTAGCCAAACTTTAATTTGCCTGTGGATAGTTCGAGCTTTTGGTTTGTACGGAACTCTTACCTTAACAGAAAGCACGATTATTTGTCTCATTATATATACACTCCAGCTTTTTTTAAATAAGTGGTGGCTTTATTATTTCTATTACGGTCCGTGTGAATGGTTATGGCGGAGCTTTACATACCGATCTTTCCCGCCTCTCAGACGGAATAGAAAAGCTTCAGCTTAACAGCAAATCGGCCTTCAAGTTTGAAAGCCGATTTGTCTCTTTTACTGCAAAGGCGGTATGGTTATTCGTTTAATTCCATTTGTCTCAAACTCTCGTATATACTCCATTTCTCGATGGGAAATTTGCATAAAAATTTCATTTTTTATTTCTTTAATGGGTCCTATTTGTTCTATCACATCTCGTTTAGCCATGCGATAGGCTAGCGCTTCCCAAAACACTTCGTTATCGTATTCTCCAATAATATCTTGAAGAGAATCTTCATGTTCTTCTGTAAACATAACCTCACTGTTTAGCGTGTGAAAAGGTCCTTTTTCAAGGAAAGGCTCTGCGTGAGAAAACATTTGTTTTTCTACATCCGTATATTCTTGTGCATGCTCATCTTCCACTCCAGAACATGCTGTGACCATCCAGTTACCTAAATAAATTAAATCAAGTAGTTGAAAAAAGTGCGTTTCAGATAGTTGAAGTTCAATTTCGTTTTTTACAGGAGCTTTTGACATAAGCGCGGATCTCTCCTTTAATTTTGAGGGTAGTTGCTACTAAATAAAATAGCTAAAAGGGTTAGTATGCAGGCTAACAGGAAAACTGAAGAAATGGCTTCACCTCTTTTCTGTAGTGTAAAAATAGAGGTATTGACATCCAAAGAAGTGAATACGAAGGGTGTAAACTTATCATAATCGAAATAAAGACAAGATACAAGACTTTTTCACTAAATTTTCTGACTATTTTCGTCATAAATACCTATTGTTGTTTTGTTTATACTAGAAAGGTCCGAAAATTGTGTGCGGAGCTGCTCAAAATAAAAAAGCGCTGAACCAGGCGCTTTAACGGTGTAAAAAAATAGATAAACCAATAAAAAAAGCAGCTAAAATAAAATCAAAAATCCATTGCCACTTCTCACGTTTTAACAATACGTGCTCTACCCCTGATAACAGCGAACTTATACTAACCAAAACAAAAATAAAGCTTAATTGGTTAAACGAAAATTTAGTGACAAAATTTGATATAAGTATGACTGCTACGGTGATGAACAGTGCCATTTGACTTATAAGTACCCATTTAATTCTCTGTTTATATCCGTCTTTTAAAGCTTGTAATAAATCGTTGCTGATCACTCTCGCTAAACCCCTTTTGTATTCCTATCGTCAAAAGTAAGAACGCAGCAAAAAACGATTCTCTGCATCTTAACTACTTAGCAAAACTAGCTATTAAATTGAAACATAAATATCAACTTGACTGTACTCAGGATCAATACAGCGTTCATCATATAATTCAAAATCTATTTTATAGGCACGATGATTTTTTTTAGCCCACTCGCGAATATAAGCCCAAGCCTCTACGACTACCTGTCTAGCTGGCCCAACAGTTGTTGTAAACACCATGTATTCACCTTCTGGGATGATGAACTCTCTCATATCATCTTTCAGTTCGCCGCCGAGTAAAACTTCATATCCGAGAGCAAATGTAAAATCCATTTTTTGATTGTATTCAAATTCTGTATAAAGAGCAAATGTATTACCATTTACTTTATTGGCGATTTTATTAGCTAACTGTTGTTTATAAAAAGTCTGCCAGTGCTCGGGAATAAGACCTGTGCCCGTTTCTTCCACAGGTTCATCTGTTCGAATAGGCACTCCTACAACAGTAAATTCATTTACCTTGACTACTTTTTGACTTACAACTAAGTCAGTCAACATATTGAGCCCCCTTAATTCTTCTTTTTCTGTAGTTACAATGAGGGAAATACTTCTTAATATGCATTTTATTTGTATTCAAAGAAAACGTCAACCTTTTATGCAAATCCCTTAACGAAGGGGCTGAAGATCATTCTTCTAAGCTATAAAAAAACGATTCTATTTTCTTTGTACACATCATACGTATAAGATACCCCTAATTTACAATAGAGTGAGGTAAAAAAATGAAGATCATTGAACTTGCCGAATTCATTAAAACAAGTAAAAAAACAACTAAACTTGCTCTTTCCTCTTCTACAGTACAGTATACATTAGAAACAGATGATTTGAAAATTGAATTAAAAACAGGCGGCACGAATAAGCGAATCGTGTTTTTTCGCATCTTCTTAAAAGGAACATACAAGGATTGGATTTGTTATCACCGGAACGACCATCATATTTACGAATTGTATCAAAATATTTCTTTATCCCCTCAACTGCAAAAGCAGCTTTTGTACGCTATTGCATCATAAAAGAGCTGGCTTAGTTAGCCAGCTCTTTTTATTTATGCTGTAGCTTTGTAAATGAATGTTTGTGCAGCTTTACATGTAATTTTCCCTTTGTCCATTGAATCCCTCTATATAAATAGTACGAGCACCAAAAAACTGCTGGAACGATAAGTACATAGGCAACGATACTATTCGTAAAGAAAGAAGAATCTATTGAACGAAGCAATCGATAGGTCTCATTTAATATACATATATGCACTACATAAATTCCAACTGAATTTTTCCCAACCTTTGAAAAAAACGAGTTTTTGCCAAGACCTGGACTGCTCAATACGAATAAAAACAATGATGCTGATAAAAAAATCGTAGACATAAAATAGTCTCCGGGCTTGCTGTGCTGGATATTAACCAACCAGTAACGCTCGATGATCTCTAACGCTGAAAACACAAAAAAGCTGGCTAAATAAATCATTGGCCTTGCATTTAATACTGACAAAATTTGCTTACCATAAAGGGCAAACATAGCTCCTAATACTGTATAGAACAAACCAAAGAACAGAGCATCTCTCGTTTGAAAAGAAAGTGGAAAAAATAAAGAATAAGACTGCCCAAATAACCCAGTTACATATAATACGGTGCTGATAAGCATTAATAAGCCAATCTTTTTCCATCGTTGAAATAAGAAAACGATGACAACAGCCCATATTAATGCAATCAAGTACCAAAGCTGAAATCCGCTTGTGTCACTTCCATAATAAAAGATATCTTTGAATGTGATGGATGATGTTAAATAATCAGCTACTGCACCTTTTCGTTCTGCTAATGTTCCGTGGTTCTGAAATAAGCGCAGAACTACACCAAACAATAAATAAAAGATGAACCAACATGCGTAAAGCTTTGAAATATTCCACGTGTATTTTTTTAAGTATGCAGAAGGCTTTGGATGTTTTTGAATTTTATTCATAAACAAATATCCTGATACAATAAAGAAAAAAGGAACCGCGAATCGTGCAAATGTGTCAACAATGACATCTAGCACATTTTCCTGGTTCCCTAAAAAGAAATCGTCATGTGATGGGTTAACATGAATACAAACCACAAACACTGTAGCAAAAAACTTAATAAAATCAATTGAATAATTACGTTCCATCTTGTTGTCAGCTCCTTAAAATAAACTCGAGCTCTATTTTAGCATAATTATCCAACCGAAAAAGAGATTTTGGTAAAATTAACCTTATAGTCATGGTAAAATTTTCTTAACTTCCAATATTCTAGTCTTGTTTACTTGTATGATGTCTTTCAACATTCCAAATAAATGATTCTAAAGAACTACAAAATAAAAAAACAGATTACGCGTAACCTGTTTTTTAAATTAACATTTTCCATGCAAACTTATTATCTTGTTTAATATCGACTTCTTTTTCATGCAAAGCCTGCACATGCTGTTTAATTTGTTTGAGAAACAGCATTACTTCCCCGCTTGATACGGCAGCTGAGTTGAGAGATAACGAATGTTTTTTAGCAATTTTTAATTCCTCGGTTTCCACTGAAATACTCACATGGCGAAATAAGTGCCAAGGGTAGTAAACTGTTTTAAAAGATTTTGAGAAATAAATTCCTTTAGAACAAACGGTAATCCCTTCGGTTTTTTGAAGAGGATATGTATTTAAATGAGCTACAATTTTTTCTTTAGCAGGTAAATAGAGCCTGTTTCGCATCTCTTTTTCAACTTCTTCACATAGTTGTCCTTCTACCGACAACACATCTTTTGGATCAGGGGTTTGATGAATTTGAAAAGACGAACAAATGGAAGTTAATTCTTTTGAGGATACACACGGATATATATAGTCTTGACACATATATTCATGGGAATGAGTGCGAATAAATTTCTTGATTTTTTTTAATAGAGATACTAGCTTTCTAGCTGAGTAATCGTTTTGATTGACTTGAAATTTCTCCACGTCATTAAAACAAATCATTTCTTCTTTTCGAATGGTAATGGATTGAATGTTAGCGAACTCTTCCCATAACATTTTTCCTTTTTTCATCCCTCTGCTTTTCCAGTAAATCCCCTTATTTGTAAAGCAAATTCCCCTTTTATCTAGGCCCGCTATAAAAGAGCTGTGTAAATACGCAATTATTTTTTCTTGAGGCTGAAACTGAAAGTATTTGCTAGCCATTTTTTTGTAGAAACTAGGTATTTGCATTACATAAAATTGACTTTCTCTATAGATTAAGCATAAGTCAGTCAAATAATTAGTTTTCAGCGTCGCCACGCTCTCACTTCCTTTTTGAGTGTAAATAACCGTACCCATTTTTTTCTATTACTTTATAAACGTTTTTTAACAAAAAAAGTTTCAACTTTTTTTGTTTTTTATAAAAAAGCTTTAAATTGAATCATTTCTTTCATCTAGGAGGTTACCTAATTACTCACTTATTCAATAATCTTATTTTAAACGTTCCCTACTTAATTAAGAAACTAAACCAGATAATAGCAATGCTTACCTGCTTTATCCAAATCATCCCTTGTGAACAAAAACAAACCGCAGCGTTAAAGCGCGATGCGGTTTGTTTTTTTAAGCTAAATAAGCTTCTTTTATTTTTTCATTATGAATTAATTCCGAGCCTTTCCCTTGCAGAATAATTTCTCCCGTTTGAATCACATAGCCTCGGTGCGCGATTTGCAGTGCTTGATAAGCGTTTTGTTCAACGAGTAAAATGGTCATTCCGCTTTTATTTAATTCCATAATGATTTCAAATATTTGTTCTACAATGATAGGAGCAAGCCCCATAGAAGGTTCATCTAGCATAAGCATAGAAGGATTCATCATAAGCGCTCGCCCGATAGCTAGCATTTGCTGTTCACCGCCACTCATCGTTCCTCCTTTTTGAGTCAATCTTTCTTTTAACCTTGGAAAATATGTGAGTACTCTAGTTATATTTTCTTCTATTACTTTTTTATTAGAAAGTGAAAATGCTCCGATAGTTAAATTTTCTTTTACCGTCATTTTAGGAAAGATCTTTCTTCCTTCTGGTACATGAGCTATTCCTAAACGGGCCGTTTGGTGAGGAGGGAATTTCGTGATGTGGGTGCCTTTATACATAATACTACCTGCTTTGACAGGAGCTTGACCGCTAATGGACTTTAATGCGGTAGATTTTCCGGCTCCATTGCTTCCGATAAGAGTCACAATTTCTCCTTCTTCTACATCAATCGTTATTCCTTTAAGTGCTTGAATTCCTCCATAAAAGGTATCAATTTCAGTTAACTTTAATAGAGTCATGTGCTTTTCTCCTTTCTTTCTATCTCCTCTGCCGCTCCTTTTCCTAAATAGGCTTCGATCACTTTTGGGTGTGTACGGATATGTTCAGCGTTTCCTTCCGCAATTTTTATTCCATGATCTAATACAATAATATGATCAGAAATTTTCATGACAAGCTTCATGTCATGCTCAATTAATAAAACGGTTATTTCCCGGTCTTTTCGTATCGTGTAAATAAGATCCGTCAGCTCTTTTGTTTCACGCGGATTCATACCAGCAGCCGGTTCGTCTAATAATAACAGTGAGGGTCTAGTAGCTAACGCTCTGGCAATTTCGAGTCGGCGCTGCGCTCCATATGATAAGTTATTGGCTACTTCGTTATATAAAGCTTCTAGCCCAACGTATTCTAACAGCTTATACGCTTCTTTTTTAGCTGCTTTTTCCGCTCTTCTTGCTCGAGGTAAATTCAACAGCGTTTCAAAAGTGGTTGCTTTCAAATGGTTGTGCATCCCAACTAACACATTTTCTAAAACCGTTATATTACTAAATAACCTGATGTTTTGAAATGTCCGAGAAATCCCTTGTTTTGATACGCTGTGAGGTTTTAGCCCTGTTATAGATTGACCATTTAACATAATATCACCTGAGGTTGGCTGATAAACACCTGTCACCATATTAAAAAATGTAGTCTTCCCAGCGCCGTTTGGTCCTATTACAGCTGTTATTGAATTTTTTTGAATATCCATTGTTACGTCTTGATTGGCAACTAAACCGCCAAAAGTCTTGGTTACATTTTTCACTTCTAAAATAGACAATTTCTTTCACCTCTATAGATTGACGTTTTTCTCAGCCGCTGAAATCACAGGCTGCATTTCTTCTTCCGCTTCTTCTTTCAGCTCTTTCAAATCGAACGTAGGCTGTTTAGCAGGAAGCAACCCCTGAGACCTGTATAGAGCAAATAGAATAAGAAGTCCGCCAAAAATAAATCGCTGCATTTTAGCTGGCGAAAGTGCATCTGGTATAGAGATAACCCCGTTTAAACTCAGTTGATTAAACCAATCGGTGAGCTCCGTTAATACTTGAAGATTAAGAATGGTTACAACAGCCGCTCCAAGTATGACGCCTGGAACGCTCCCCATTCCTCCTAAAATAACCATGACTAAAATCGTGATAGATTCTAACAGCGTAAAGCTGGTTGGGTCAACAAAGGTTTGCTTAGCGGCAAAAACTACTCCCATCATGCCTGAAAAAGAGGCACCGATAGCAAACGCAAGCAGCTTTGTTCTGACAAGGTGAATTCCCATCGCTTGAGCTGCAATTTCATTTTCACGAACCGCTTTCCACGATCGTCCTACTTTAGAATATTCAAATCGCCGTACAATGAAAATAACCGCAGCTAAGATGACTAATACTACATAATAGAACTGACTTGGATATACTAAGTTAATCCCAAAAATAGAAGGCGGCGTCACGGAGGACAGCCCCATTGCTCCGTTTGTAATATTGATTGGTTTATCCAAATTGTTAAATACAATTCGAATAATTTCCCCGAATCCAAGCGTAACGATAGCAAGATAGTCTCCTTTTACGCGCAGCACAGGTATACCAAGCAGAACTCCAAATAAAGCGGCTATTAGGCACCCCGCAATAATAAAAAACCAAAAGCTTTCTCCTGATAATGGGTACGTACCAAAAGGCATAAAATTAGCAGCTTGATTGGTCGCGAAAATTCCATAAGTGTAAGCCCCAACTGCAAAGAAAGCAACAAATCCCAAATCCAATAATCCCGCTAATCCCACTACGATGTTCAACCCAAGTGCCATAGCAATATAGATGCCTACTAGTGTAGATACTTCCATATAGGATTCATAAGCAGGGCCTTGGCTAGCTGAAAAAGGAAGCAGTACAATTAAAATGAGCCCTGCTATTAGCCATTTTAATTTAGTAGAAAGAGACATAAAATACAGAAGTAATAATGAAAATAAAAGAAGTAAAAATGCGACAACGGACTTTTGGGCAAGCATTAAACTACCGCTTGTTGCAATTACATATATAAAAAATAGAATGATTTGCGCTTTTTTGTTTCCTTCAAGCCTACTCATTAATTTTTTCATCTTCATCACCTACACTTTTTCTGTAACGGCTTTTCCAAATAAGCCTTCTGGTTTAAAAATTAACACCAAAATCAAAATGGCAAATGCAAATACATCTTTATACTCTGCTCCTAAAACATTGCCGGTGATTGTTGATAAATTCGCAGCTGCAAACATTTCAAGAATGCCAAGCATTAGCCCTCCAAACATTGCACCTCGTATATTGCCTATTCCTCCTAAAACAGCTGCTGTAAAAGCCTTTAATCCTAATATGAACCCAATGTAAGGATCAATTGTTCCGTAATGAAGCGCAAATAACACACCGGTTGCGCCTCCTAGAGCCGAACCAATAAAAAAAGTAAGGGAAATGACTTTGTTTACATTAATGGACATGAGTGAAGCTGTATCGGGATCTTGGGCTACAGCTCTCATTGCCATTCCCCATTTGGTTCGATTTACAAAAATTTCAAGTCCGATCATTAAGCAAAGAGCAACAATTAACACTACAATAAACGTTACTTTAAATGTAGCATCATCAAATGATGATGAAAGAGAAGAAGCGCTGACCGATACTTTGCCTGAAAATAAAGCAGGGGTATTAACAATATAGTTACCATTCTTAAGTTCCGTAATGAAGCGCACAAAATCCTGTAATAGAAACGACATTCCGATAGCTGTAATAAGTGTAATCAGTTTAGAAGACTTGCGTAGGGGGCGGTAAGCCACTCTTTCAATTCCCATACCAAGAAACCCAGTCGCAACACTCGTAATAAGAAGAACTAAAATTAACGTCACAACAGCTGGAAAAGCTGCAATCCAACCTACGCCTGTTAACCCTATTAAAATAGCGGTTCCGATAAAGGCGCCTGACATAAAAATTTCGCCGTGTGCAAAATTGATGAGTTCTAAAATGCCATATACCATCGTATAACCTAGGGCAATAATTGCATATACAGCTCCTAATGTTAGTCCGTCAATTAACACTTGCGGCAGCGTTTGTATAATATGAGCAAACATATAACCTCGTCCCTTTCGTCCTATAAAATCGATTTTAAGAAAAGAAAGGTACGGAACATCCATACCTTTCTTTTCTAAGGTTTACTGTGAGATTTCTCCTTCTAATTTAGCTGGGTACGAAGGAGCGTCAAACTTATAGATAAAGATTTTAGCGTATTTATTGTCTCCTTTCTCATCAAATCCTACCTGCGTAAGTTCTCCTTTGTATTCTGTAATATCGCGTACGGCGTCACGTACTGCTTCATGAGAAGGAAGCTTTTTATCATTGTCTTCAATTGCTTTTTGAATACCTTGAAGCATCACTTTCATGGAATCATACCCGTATACAGAATATGACTCTACTTTTTTATTGAATTTCTTCTCATAATCTTTAGCGAATTGTGTCTTGGAAGCATCGCCTGCTACTGACGTAAGATACGTATCTTTTACAGCATCTCCGGCAATATCAACTAAAGTTGATGAGTCTAAGCCATCCCCTCCCATAAACTTAGCGGTAATTCCTTTGTCACGAGCTTGTTTAATTAAAAGTCCGCCTTCTGCATAAAGACCACCAAAATAAACGAGATCCGGCTTTTCTTTAGAGACTTGATTTAACACACCGTTAAAATCTTTTTCTCCAACCGTAATTCCTTCAAATCCGACAATTTTTGCTCCTTCTTTTTCAGCTGCTGTTTTAAAAGCATCTGCAAGCCCTTGTCCGTAAGCTGTTTTATCTTGAATGACAAAAATATTTTTTGCTTTCAACTCTTTAACAGCATATTCAGCTCCTGCAGGCCCTTGGAAGTCATCGCGCGCTACAATGCGGTTAACCGTTTTTAACTTTCGATCTGTTACGTCCGTTGCTGTACTTGCAGGAGAAATCATTGGAATTGAATATTTCTCATACGTTTCAGATGAAGGAATGGTAACCCCTGAATTTAAATGTCCTATCACTCCATAGACGGCTTTATCTGATCCAATTAACTGAGCGTTCGCTACGCCTTTTTTCGGGTCACCTTGATCGTCATACGGTACAAGCTGAAGCTTATATCCTAATTTTTTAAACGTGTCTTTTTCTTCATCAAGAGCTAGCTGAGCTCCCAGTTTGATCGCTTCACCTAACGTCGCACTACCTCCTGACAAAGGGCTTTGCGTAGCAATTTTGATAACATTGCTGCCTTTATCTTCTCCTGATGTACTGTTGCTCCCACAGCCAGCTACAAACCCTACCGATAAGACCGTTGTTGCTAAAATAGATAACATTTTTTTACTTAGCATGTAGTAATCGTTATAAAACGCTTAATAGCGGCTAGTCTTTTATAACGATTTTCCCTCCCTTTGTTTGCGTCTAGAACGCTTTTTATCTTTGCAACAAATGTCATTTCTGAAAACGGTGAAACAGCTTGCTGTTTATGTACATCTTTTTTCACATCCTTTCATAATAGATTCAATCTCATATATAAAGAGAAACTAATAAAAGTAAAAATATAGTTATTTTTTACTATTATAAAAGGATAAACAGCATTATTTCACCAAATTTGTCAGTAACAATGACACATATTTTTATAATTTTCGAAATTTTATAAAAATAATTTTAATTATATTCACTTATTTTTTGCGATATACTTTTTGGCTATATATATAACAAAAAAGCATGTCACCATAAGGAAACATGCCGTGTAACTATTCAGCCTAATAAAAGGTGCATAGTATGCACCTTTTATATGACCCTTTGTTTTCTCTTTCTCCCTAAGTTTAACTATTATTTCGTAATGCCTGTGATCCCTCTTCCCCTGTTCGGATCTTAATCGCATTTTTTAATTCATAGATAAATATTTTCCCATCTCCAGGCTGACCTGTATTTAGTACTTTTCTTGCTTTATCAACAACGTCAGATACTGGAACTTCGCACACCACAATTTCTACTTTAATTCGTGCGTGCATATTGTCTTGTTTTTTAACGCCTCTATAAAGTTCCGTAATGCCTTTTTGCAACCCGCACCCCAGCGCATCCGTAACTGTAATACCGCTAACGCCAATTTTCGCCAGTTCTTGCTTAAGCTCTTCAAACTTTGAAGGGCGTGTAATAATTTCAATTTTTGTTAAAACATCACTCACTGTGCCCACCCCTTTTACATATTCGATTCGTGATACGCTCTTTCACCGTGCAGCGTAATATCAAGCCCAAGCGTTTCTTCTTCTTGTGTCGCACGCAGAGATACGATTAATCCAACCACTTTAACAATAATGAAGGTAGCAATACCGACAAATAGGTACGTTGCTACGATAGCCATCAGCTGTTTCCAAAGTAGACTTGGATCTCCGTAGAATAAACCATTCGCACCGGCGTCATTTACAGAAGTTGTGGCAAATAAACCTGTTGCAATACCTCCCCATGTTCCCCCAATACCGTGAAGACCAAATGCATCTAACGCATCGTCGTAACCGATTTTCTTTTTAAGTGAGAAGATACCCCAGAAACAAACCGCTCCGCCGATAAAACCAATTACAATAGAGGCAAACGGTGTAACGAATCCACAAGCTGGTGTAATAGCTACAAGTCCAGCAATCGCTCCCGAAACAGCTCCAAGCAGCGTAGGTTTTTTATTGATAATCCACTCTACTACAAGCCAGCCGATAATTCCTGTTGCTGCCGCTGTATTCGTGTTAATGAAAGCCGTCATTGCAACGCTGTTAATAGTTAAAGAACTTCCAACGTTAAAACCAAACCATCCGAACCAAATCAGCATTCCGCCTAAAAGAGTTAACGGTAAATTGTGAGGTGCTGCGGCATCGGCATTTTTTCGTTTTCCAACAACAAGAGCTAGAATTAATCCTGCTACACCTGATGAAATGTGAACGACGTTTCCTCCGGCAAAGTCAATAGCTCCTAGTTCACGAAGCCATCCGCCAACTCCCCAAACCCAGTGTGCTACTGGTGCATATACAAATAATGACCATAGGATAGCAAATAAGATAAATGCTGAAAACTTCATGCGCTCTGCAAAAGCTCCAGAGATAATAGCTACTGTTAGTACAGCAAATGTCAGCTGAAACATCATAAACATATTATGCGGGATCGTAGCACTGTAGTCCCCGTTTGGAGTGAACCCGACTCCTTTTAATCCCACCCAGTCCAAGTTACCAATAAAAGCATTGCCACCGGTAGAAAAAGCTAACGAATAGCCTGCCACTATCCAAAGAACGGATATAACAGCTAAAGAACCTACGCTATACATCGCGGTACTTAACATGTTTTTACTTCGAACCATGCCCCCGTAAAACAATGCAATAGCTGGTGTCATAATCCAAACCAATAATGCTGAAAAAAACATAAATACTGAATCGCCCATTTGCATGATGATTTCCCCCTTAAGTACGAATAAATAACCCCTAAATTTAATGTTAGATTATATAACATCTCTTGTTATGTTTACTATCATATTTGATTTATATGTATTTAGCAACTACTTTTTGCAAATTTATTCAGAAAACTTTTGTTTTTTTATACTGTTTTCTTTTTCTTATGTATTCTCCTATGTACACATAAGCTGAACTATTTTTTATACGTGTTAGAGTTTCTGACATAAAAAATCCTCTTCTTGGAGTAGAAGAGGATTTTTCTTTACAAATACATATATACACCAGGCCCTAGAGGAATACCGAATACTGCAAAAATAAGCAACATAATAATCCAAATCCCTAAAAAGGCTAGAGTATAAGGAAGCATAAGTGAAATAATTGTGCCAAGTCCTGCCTTAGGCTCGTATTCTTTCATAAAGGCTAAAATAACAATCATGTATGGATTTAAAGGAGTGATTACATTCGTGGAAGAATCCGCTATTCGGTATGCTGCTTGAATAAATCCAGGGTTGTATCCTAACAGCATGAACAATGGAATAAAAATAGGTGCTTCTAGTGCCCATTGAGCGGAGCCGCTAAAAATAAGAAGGCTTAGAACAACAGTTAAAAATACAAAACCAACCACAACTGGAAGTCCAGTTAGATTTAGTGCTTTTAATGCATCCGCTCCTTCTACTGCAATCCACGTTCCAATATTAGTCCAATTAAAGTAAGCGATAAATTGAGCAGCCGCAAAAATAAGAACAATATAGCTAGCCATATCTTTCATCGAATCAGTCATATAAGCAGGTACATCTCTAGAACTTTTGATTTTCCCTACTGTTATTCCGTAAACAGAGCCAACTACCACAAAAAACAGCAGCGTGATCGGAATGATACCATCTAAAAAAGGAGATGGAACAATTCCACCGTCTTCATTTCGTAGAGGAGAGTTGGGCCAAAATAAGAAAACAGCTAGTACAGCGACATAAATACATGTAGCAACGATACTGTTTTTTAATCCTTTTGCTTCTGCCTCACTAATTTCACCAAAATCATTGCGTTTTTTTCCTTTATAATTGCCCAGCCTAGGTTCTACAATCTTTTCAGTGACGATCGCCCCTATAACGGTCAAAACAAATACAGAAGCCGCCATGAAATACCAGTTCGCTGCAGGACTGACAGCAGCGCTTGGGTCAATTGTTTTAGCAGCTTCAGTAGAAATGCCTGATAACAATCCGTCGGTTCCGGATATAATAAGATTTGCTGTAAAGCCTGATCCCACCCCAGCAAATCCTGCTGCTAATCCAGCAAGCGGGTGCCTTCCTACTGTATAAAAAATCATTGCGGCAAGCGGAGGCACGATGACAAAAGCAGCATCTGCCGCTAAGTTGGCCATAATTCCTGTAAAAATGATGGCGTATGTAATAAGAGCTTTAGGAGCATTTAAAATCGTTTTCTTTATGGCCACTTCAAGCAGACCTACTTTTTCTGCAAGTCCGACTCCAAGCATCATAGCAAGTACAAGTCCTAGGGGCTTAAATTCAGTGAAATTGGTCAGCATCGATGTTAAGATATACTGAATGCCTTCATGCGACAACAAACTTTTAATTGGAAGAGTCTTATTAGTACCGGGATGGACTACCGTTACTCCCATACTATTAATAGCAACAGATGCTACTACGATAATAAGCGCTAAACATACAAACAAAATAAAAGGATCAGGTAGTTTGTTTCCGATTGCTTCTACTCTTCCTAATAGTTTATCTAGAAAAGTTGTTGGATGTGATTTTTGCTCTGTTTGCAAATTAGGTTGTGCCATGCTTTCTCTCCTTTTTCGTTTAGATTCTTTTTAGATTTTTTCCTTTTAATTACCAAAAAGACTATTAGTACATAATAATCTGAATATTTATATTATTCAAGTATTATTTTTAAGGAATTTTTATTTATCTATTAAAACTAATAGCATTTAGATAAATATAAAGGCAGAAGATATCTTTTTAATCGACAATCAAAAATAACAAAAAGCCCTCCGTTTAAGGAGAGCTTTTTGTTATTTCGCTATACTAGACGGAGCGGACTCTTTTCCTGACTCATTAACAGCTGTTACATAGTAACGAGCTTGAGATGCGTCGGAGTCAGCAAAGCTTTTTCGCTCAAATTCCGAAACGCTGCCAATATGGACAAATGTTCCGCCTGGATTCTTTTTATAAATTCGGTAACCGATAATATTACCTTCTCGTACCGCGTACCACGTAAGCAAATTACCGCTCATCTTTACATGTGTAGGAGGTTGTGGAGCAGTTGCTTCACGCTCCAATTCTTTTGCTTGGTCAGCTTTTAGTTCTGTATAGACAACTAACCTCTCTTGATGGGCTCCTTCCGCACGGTCAAACGTGCCTGCGCACGTAATCAGGTTTAAATTACGTTTGTTGCTGTACCCAAAAATTTCGTTTAGAGGTGCCTTATCTCGCGGATAGCTTTTTATACGTTTAACAACAAAAGTAAGCGTGGTCCCCTGTGCATCTCTTACGGTAATTTTATCGTCTTTTTTTAAGTTTTTTAGGTTGTAAAAGACGGCAGGGCCGGTTTTACTGTCTAAGTGTCCTGCTAATACAGCATTTCCTTTTACGCCAGGTTTAGCTCCTGGTTCAAACCAAGCAACTCTATTTTCTGTAGATGGTGCTGCCATTTCACCGCTGTCTAATAATCCTACTTGTTCAATTGAAGCCTCCACATGAACAGCAGGAATGGACACTTTTTCAGGGATGATTCCTTTGAATTCTTTGTTTAACTGTTTGGCTTCTGTTTTATGCTTTTTTAGTACAGCAAATTCTTCTTCAAGCGTTACCCGGCTTTTTAGATCCTTTGATTGTGCTTCTTTTTCTTTTTGCTTAGCTGCAGCCTGTTGCTTTGTTTCTTTTGCTTCTACCATTTGTTCTTTAAAATATAGCCCGCCGCTAACAAGCAGGACTAAACTTAATATACAGTAGGCGAGAACAATCGCTTTTTTCACATCGTCACCTCATTTCACAGCTGTTTATAAAAAAGAAGAGAGAACAACCTCTCTTCTTTTTTTCAGGACTCTTGACTTTTAATTCATAAGGAAAAGGAGAAAAAATATTATTTGCTTACGGGTTTCTTGCGTAAAATAACTCCAGCTGTTAACACAGCTAACGAACCTAGTGCAATATAGATCGCTGTTAGTGGGTTCATCGTTGATTCAGATGCCCCGCCCATACCTGTTTTCGGCATATCTGTGGGCATAGCTGTTTCAGCAAACTTATCCGGGTTTTGTTTTACGATTGCTTCACCTAAAGCTTGGCCAACACCAAACATTAATTTATACCCTTCACGATACGTATCATAACTTCCAGCGTAGTCACCGGATGCATATTGCTCAAATGTTTTAATAACCATATCTTCGTGTGCTTTTATAGCTGCCTGTGCGTCTGCAGTTGGAAGGTTTCCATCTGTTGCTGTTCCTAAGAATGTACCAAATTCTTGCGCGAATTTATGGAGCTTATCTTTTGCAGCTTTTTCTCCTGCTTCATCGCCTTTTACTTGAGCACTTACTAATTCAGCTTGGGCATTGATGTGATCTCCTTGCCAAATTTTTTCTAATTGTGCAGCTCCTTCGTCCCCATATACTGAGCCGATTGCAGCTTTAAAATCTGCTGTGTTGGCATTTTCTAACCAGCTAACATAGTTGTAATCTTTTGAACCGTTAAACCCTTTTTCCATTCCCATTGTTGCTAGAGCAAAATGTTCTGCTGCTAAGCTGTTTAATGAAGAACGTAAATCTGCTGCTGGTGTATCTACTTTTGTATTGTCGAATTTATCGGGCATTTGCGTTACGATTGCATTTGACAACGCTTTACTAATTGCAAACATTTGCTGATATCCTTCGCGGTACGTCTTCGCGGCTGCCTCATAGTCACCTTCTACATAATCTTCAAACGTTTCTTTTACTTGATCTTCGTGCACACGAAGCGCTTCTTTTGCAGCATCTTCAGGTAGTTTACCTTCCGTAGCAGTGCTTAGAAACTTAGCAAATTCATTTACGAATTGATCTACTTCTTTATCTACTTCCGCCATGGCTTCTTTGTCGTTCTCTTTTGTTGCTTTTACAAAATCATCTGTGTAATTGTTGTGTTATCTGAAAATTCGTTCAAATTCAGCCGCTCCTTTATCACCATAGATAGAAGCAATAGCTGGTTCCATGTCGACGGCATTTTGATCCAATGCTTTGAACGCAGCGTCAGCATCTTTAGAACCATCATAAGCTGTTGTCATAGCGGCAACGGCAAGCGTAAAGTGTTCAGATAATAGGTAGTCTAAGTTCGCTCGTAGATCCGAAGCTTTTGTTACTGCTGTTGGTTTTGCTTCCTCTGCATTTGCAATAGTCGGCATCAATAGTGAAGCTCCTAGTACAGGGATCATTAATTTTTTACTTAATTTCATCATTTTCCACTCTCCTCATTTTAGTTGATGTACGCCACTTTTTTCATTCTTACTACATCTTAAACCATTAAATAGATTGAACATTTTTAATATTCTATATATTGAATTTTTATGTTCCCTCACATTTAATGATCCTTTTTAGGAAGTATTCTCTTTCTATCTACTAAACGATTGCTGAGTGATGTTGGATCACTTTTTGAAAAATTATTTTAAATTCAACAGAAAAAGAGATTGAGACATAACAAGATAAATTCAATTTAAAGACGAACAAATGGGATATATGAGCTGAACTGCTTGAGACACCGCAGTTGATTTCCGTGCAAGACTTCGCTTTCCGCGGGCGGCCGCTGGACCTCCTCGTCGCTTTCGCTCCTGCGGGGTCTCACCTGTTCCGCTTTTCCCGCAGGAGTCTTCGTCTTGCCCTCCAATCAACTGCTAGAAAGATTTACACACATGAAATCTACATTTGTCCTAACAAAAAAACGAACCACTAATCAAAAGCCTTGATCAATGGTTCGTTTTACATTTCGTCTAAAATATTTTTGTCCCAGCCTCTTTTTTTTACAGCGATTGCTCAATAAAAGATAATACGCGCTTTACATATTCTTTTTTGTATACATAATAATTTTGAACGTGTTCTGCTTTATCAGTTTTCCAGAAGTGAAAAGCATCCGGGTGCGTTTTAGCCATTTTTTCACTTTCAGTGTAAGGAATTTTTGTATCTCCTGTGCTGTGTATGAATAAAATTGGTCGAGGGTAAATATGCTCGACTGCTTTAATGGGACTAGCTTCAGCAGGATTTGCACCTGCAATAACAGGAAGAATAGCAATGGTTAGCGGTGTAAACGGAAAGTTTGGTAAATGAGACCATACAGATAGATTTTCTTTTAAATAAGAGGTTAAATCACTAAAGGGACTATCGGCTACCACTGCTTTTACGTCGTCATCTTGAGAAGCTGCTAGTAAAGAAGTCGCTGCTCCCATTGAAATGCCGTAGAGCACAATTGGCTCTTTTGTTGTTTCTTTCATTTTCTGAATAACGCCTAATAAATCGAGCTGTTCTTTTACACCAATCGTCGTTTGATTTCCTTCTGAGTTTCCTGCATCTCTAAAATCAAACATGACCACTCGATATCCCGCTTTTACAAATTCTTTACTCAGCGGCAGAAAGCCAGCTCCTTGTGCTTCACGGTTATTCCCGTATCCATGTGACATAATAATAGTCGCTTTTGGCTGTTCCGTTGGTTCAATCATCCATCCTTTTAAATGGGTTATTCCGTCTTTGCTCAAAAATACTTGATTGCTATAGTGCATGCCGTAATCACCAGGATTTTTCACAGCAGGATTTTTATCTAGTTTTGTCAGGCTTATGCCTACATAAAGAGAAATTGCCGTACAAAGTACAAAACAAAGAAGAACAAATGATATCAGGCTGATCCATATTGTTTTTTTCTTTTTACCTGTATTTGTCTGTCGATTTAGAACTGGAGTCAAGCTCGTTCCTCCTTTTTATCTAAGATCATCTTTACTATTCTTATTGCTGCTTCCCTTTCTCCATTTTAAAGCTAGCCCATCTATTTTATGAATAAAATTCGTTTTATTTTCCACATATTTTTCTGGTTCAAAGCGATAGCGGTGCGCTAGTTCTATTTTCAACGTTTCGTATTCTTTCGTTGCATCAGGGTGAGTACGCAGATAATCTCGAAACCATATATGCCGATTAATTTCTGGGTGGCCTTTTTCGTAAATATGAACATGATGCGTTCTTTCATTTTCGCCTTTTTGGAAGTATCTTCTTCCTTTTATGCCGTTTTCACCTTTCGCTTCGTATCCAAGCTGTTCCATTCTCTGATTATATGTATCTACTTTCTTTATATCTTTCACTTCAATAAGTAAATCAATAATCGGTTTTGCGCTTAAGCCGGGAACAGCAGTGCTTCCAATATGATGAACCTCTAAAACTTGAGCTGACATTATAGTTGTTAAGGTGGCAGCTTCTTTTGAAAATTCCTTTTCCCACGCGATATTATAGGGTGTCAGCTGAATTTCTCTTACAGACTTCATCTTCAATTCCTCCTCTTGCAACGAAAAAACTGCTTATTATAGAATAGCCTATAATAAGCAGTTTTTCATCATTTAACATGTTATTAAGTTTTATCTAGTAAACGCCTGCTTCGCTAAATTAACAATCGTCATATCATCCATGGGAGGGTTATGAAGCCCGGCACGCACATCTCTATAATAACGCTGTAGTGGATTACTGCGCTGCAAGCTACGTGCTCCTACTATGCGCATTGCTTTGTCGACAACCGTACAGGCACTATTGGTCACCACGTGTTTGACAGCTGCTAACTCTCCAGCTAATGCTGCTCGGTCGCTGGTCTCATCCCATTTACTTGCCACGCTGTACATAAAGTGACGCGCCTGCATGAGTTCAAGTTCCATCTCTCCTACTAAACGCTGCACATTTGGCAACTCGCTAATCGTCCCTTCAATACTATTAGGCGAATATTCTGTAGCAAATGCGACAGCATAATCTCTTGCTGCGATGGCTGTCCCCATATAGCAAGCTGGTATATGAAGCAGCCAGCCGCTTGGCTCATTCTTTTTAAAACCACCGAGGCGTTCAACAAGAAAGTCGTGTTCAATATCGACGTTTTCTAGCACAAGATCGTGACTTCCTGTTCCGCGCATTGCAATCATATCCCATGTTTCTTCTATTGAAAGTCCGCTTGTTTCATGAGGAATTAAAAATAAGCCGATCTCTTCTTCACCTTCGATGCTTGCTTTTACCAAGAAGTAATTTAAGACCGGAGACATCGTGGTGAATGTTTTTCGGCCATTGATTCGCCAGCCTTCTTTTGTTTTTACAGCTTTCGTTTCCGGTTTGCCTCCTCGAGTAGGACTTCCTGTCTTCGGTTCAGTGGCAGCGGTGTTAATAAGTGCACCTTTTTCTATTTCTTTAAAAATAAAATCGAGCATTTGCTGATTCCAAGGCTTTTTTTCACGCAAGTCCATTGTAATCCCCATATGCCATCCAATACTAAGAGCCGTAGAAGCGTCTCCTTGAGCAATTAATTCTTGAAATAATAAAAAATCATAAAGGCGCAATTCATCTCCGCCATATTTGCTTTCGAGAGAAAGACGTGTATAGCCCGCTTCTTTTAACTCTTGAATATTTTCAAAGGGAAACGTACCTTCTTCATCTATTTTAAAAGCTCGTTTCTTAAATTTTCCGACTAGAGGCAGCAGTTTTTCATACGTAGACTTTTGATTTTTATTTACAAATGAAACACTCATTTGCTTCATCTCCTTTTTATATGACAGAGTGTCCCTATCGGATTAATATATAGTTTTTATCATAGCACATCTCACTCTTACTGTGCATGTTTGGGGTGTTTATCTTTCTTATTGAATCTATTCTTTTTCCAATTTAATGGTCTGTTTTACCTATACTTTCCATACATTTAATGGAATAAAAAGAAAGGAATGGTGTGAATGAATCAATGTCCCAAATGCGGTGCCAGTGCAAGCACAGACCAATTATTTTGCAATAACTGCGGCTTTTCTTTCACCGTGTCGCCTGCTGCAGCTAAGCATAAAAAGAAATGGTATATTGGCGGGGGAATTGCGCTTATACTTCTTTTAACTTTTGTATTTTATTTCTTTTTCTCTGGCTCAGAAGAAAAAACGGCTGACCGCTTTATTGAGGCATTAGAATCGAAAGATACAGCTGTGTTAAGAGAGTTATTAGACTCTTCACAGTCTACTATAGTTATTAATGACACATCTATTCAAGCTTTGTTGGATGCAACTTCTGATGGTTCTATTTTACGAGACGTTGAAAATGATTTGAAAAATAAATCGAGTATCTACTTTGCAATAAAAGAACAGAAACATTCACTACTCTTCAAAAAACAGTACGTGGTTGTGCCATCATCATATTATATCTCCCTCACCACGCCAGAGGATGCAACGGTTACAGTTAATGACACAAAACAATCGATATCCAAAAATCAAACGCAAAAAATAGGGCCTTTTATGATTGGAAATTACCCGCTTACGGCTTCTTATGAAAGCTCTTACGGAAAACTTACAGACCAAACCACTGTGAATTTTCACCGGCAAAAAGAAGAAAATATATCTGTTGTATTTAAAGGGGCTTACGTTACAATCTCATCGAATAGAGATGACGCTATTTTATTCGTAAACGGAAAAAGCACGGGACTGCAGGTGAATAGCTCATCACAAATAGGGCCTGTTGCCACGGATGGAAGCGTCACTGTTCATGCAGAAGTGCAAAAAGACGGCACAACGTTCAAAAGCAGTCCCTACACTATTCAAAGTGAAGAAAGTATTATGTTAAATATACAAACGCCGCCCGTCGAAAAGGAAAAAACCGTCATAAAAGAACGAGAAGTGATCGTGCCTGGGCCGCGCTCTTATACTACTTCAAGCTCTTATATTCTTCCTGGTTCGGATTCTTACAAATTAAGCTATAGAGATATTAGCAGTTTGAGCTCGAGTGAACTAAGGCTAGCTCGAAATGAAATCTATGCGCGGCATGGGTATGTATTTAAATCGAAAGATCTTCAAGCCTATTTTTATGAAAAGTCATGGTATACGCCTGATTCATTATTTAGAGACTCCTACTTATCAAGCGTTGAAAAATACAACGTTGATTTTATTAAATCATATGAGTAAGGTGGACTCCCCTTTTGCACAGGGGAGTTTTTTAATTGAAGCGAGTGCTTACTCCTACGTTTTTTTACATACCATGATCCCTATACACGTTAATAAATTTCTTATAGCCTTCTTCATTCTTTTCACTGTAAAATATAAAGTAGATGTACATAAACTTAATACACACATAAGGAGAGATGGAGAATGAATGGAATTGGACGACTTCCACAAAAGCTTAATGGACATTTGATTTTAGAAAATATTCAAGAAACCATGATCATTGCAGATAAAGACTATCGTGTGCAGTGGATGAATGCAAGAGCAATTGAAACACTCCAGCCAGTACTCCCAATCTACCAGTTATCTCATATCGAAGAGTTAATTGGAAAGCATATGGACTTCTTTCATTCCAATTCTGAAGAAGCGGAAAAATTACTCACCTCTCTCCATACAACCTACCGAACGCGTATAACGATTGGCAGTCAATATGTAGCAGAAGCTGTGATTCACCCTATTGATACAAAAGACGGCGAGCGTTATGGCTACTTGCTTATGCTATTAGACTTTACAGATCAAGCCGAAGCAGAGCTTGAAAAAGAACGGTTAATTGAGGATTTGTCCACGCCTTTATTAAAGATATGGGACGAGGTTTTAGCTGTGCCCATTACAGGTAAGATGAATATAGAACGTGGAAAGAAGCTAACTGAAACGGTATTGGAGGCAGTTGTAAAAGAACAGGCGCGCTATTTGCTTGTTGATTTATCTTCCCTTCATTCGTTAGATGAAGAACACGGTTATTATATTAACACGCTCCACGATGCTTTGCGTTTGATTGGTACCACTTGCCTTATTGTTGGTCTTTCTTCAAAAATGGCTCTCTCGCTTGTAGATTCTCAGTTTAATTGGCGAACATTTTCCACTGTCCAACAAAGCATCTCTTACATTTTAGAAAAAAAGAATTATCGTATTGCACCCATTTCATAAGCCCATCATATCATTAAGTAATCCTCTCTCAATCGCTTTTTCCTTCAATCGGAAAAGGCGATTTTAGTTATGAGGAATTGTGAACGTTTAGGCACTTATCATCATAGGATACATTAATCAACCATAGAAAAGGGTGAGAGCGTATGCCAAGTGTTATTAACATTTATAATTTAAAGATCAACAGTATCTCAAGCAACGGTTCTGTCAACATTGGCGAAGCACTCCATAACAGTCACACGGCTCATTCAAAATCCACTGGTACGAACTCTTCTTATGGCGATGTCTCACCTGCTTCCTCGAAAATGCGAAACATTTATATCGATCCTGATACAAATGACCAAACAGATATTGCAAACGTTGATCATGTCAATGGTTATCAGCAGTGATATAGGGCAATGCTTGTCAACAGCATGACGACAAACGGTGAATACATTCTCTCTGAACGCAATAGACTGTTGGAGTAGAATGAATAAAAACAGTAAGGAGTCTCTTTATGCCTCTTCAAATTAACGTTTTTAATATCGTAACAAACGGTGTCACGCAAAACGCAAATATTGATTTTGGTTCCACCATTCAAAACAGTCACACAGCGAACTCAAAGTTTAACGGCGCGAATTTCTCTTTAGGTAACTTCTCTCCTACTTGCTCTCAAATGAATACGGGCGTGTTAGATCCTGATGTAAGCGATCAAGATCAAATTGCAAACCCTTCAGCTCCAATTGGAAATCAAATTTAGCTCTAACAATTTTGTCGTTTTACTTGGCACATTACAAGGAGGTGTGTAAATATGTTTCCATTTGGAAAATCTCCCTTTAAAGGAATGATGGAAAATATCCCAAAAGGAATGGCATCTAAAGACATGAATAAGTATATTCAGCAAATGATTTCTTCTACGATGTCCCATTCTTTTCCGGATTTTATGCAAGGAAATGAATTCTTTAAGCAAGCCCAAGACATGATGAAAGAACAGCAGGATATGGGAACTGAAGGTCATGGACAAAAGCCAAGAAGATTTGATTCAAACGTCATCAATACATTAGATGAATGCATTGTACAGCTAAAAATCCCTAACCGCGATATTATATCAAGCATTAAAGTCTATCATACGCCATATGTGTGTACGATTGAAGGAATAGATGGAGAAGAATCCTTCAAAGAAGAAATTCAGCTTCCTTGTTCGGTTCGTAAAAAAGGCACACGCGCCATATATCGTTCCGGAGTGTTGGAAATCCGGATGCCTAAACATGTTAATATTCCTATGTCTCAAATAGACGTCCACGATTTAGATTAAAGTGGACGTTTTTTTCTGTTTTCATGCATACATATAAAATAGAAAGCTGCAAAAGGACTTGTTTTATTTTTCTTAAGAAGGTGACAAATATGAATCACGGAAAATTTAAAAAGTGGGCAGAAACGTTACAAGAAGAAAACCATACGAAATTTTGGGAAAAGATTTTTGATGATGATCATGAAGAAAAGAATGATACGGAAGCAGATGCTTCTCCTCAAATTGTAAATGAGTATCGAGATTATCCTTTAATTGATGTATATGAATGGGCAAATCAGCTGTTAGTTGTAATTGAAATACCCGGTGCTAAACGAACAGATGTCGAATTGACCATGCACGAAAATACTTTACACATATCCGGTTCATCTCTTCTAACCGTGAAGGATGCAAATGTTCTTCACAAAGAAAGACGTGAAGGAACGTTTCAACGATCAATCATCCTTCCGCCCGCTGTAGGGGAAGCGCCGTGTCACGCATCATTTAAAGATGGTCTTTTGCACGTGAAATTTGATTTGTAATTTATTGTGCAGAACTATACGTAGCATGAAAGGCAGGGAATTTCATGTTTTCTAAGTGGTTTAAACAATCGCCTAAAATTGAAACAGTCCGTAAAATAAATCCGTCTTCCCTTCCAACTCAAAAAAAAGCAAGTCCCATAGACCAACGTTCTAATCAAAAGCGGAAAGAATTACCCGAAAAGATAAAAGCTAAAAAACAGTCTAATCTAAAAAAACCCCCTCAACAGCCAAAGAAGTTGCCTAGCCAAATGGAGCCTAAGACCTCTGTTGAAGCTGAATTCACAAAACCTGCTCTTTCGTCAGATTCAGCGCTGAACCTGCAGGGAATTATTGATCAAGTGACGCGTTTAACCGACGCGATCCCTAAAATAGAAGAGCTTCATCAGCAATTAAATGAATCAGCTCACCTTATTCAATCACTGTCTCAACTGCACGAGCAAACAGCTCATTTACTCTCGGCTATGCAGTCAGCTCCTAATTTCGAAGCTATTCAAAATCAGCTCTCTGCGTTAAAGGAAGAATCGTCCAATACAGCCTTATATGAGATGGTGAAAACTCTTGACAAAAAGATTGATGAAGTAACTCAGCCAAAGCAGTCCATTGTTGTTGAAAAAATCATGGTCGAAAAAGTATTGTTAGACAAAATTGATCTTAGTAATAATTTCGGCCAGCTAGGCATTAAAGATTTGACCGGTCACTTAAACATCGGCACCACTTACAGCGCTGACTCTGATCAAGTGGATGAAGAAGTCAAAGACTTGTTTTCTGTTAAGCTAAAAGAAAAAAAGATTGATGAACATACAACTGAGACAACGATGAGTTCAGGAGGTGAAACAGAAAAGCCTGATCACTCCGCAGAATAAAAAATGACCGCTACTGCTTATTTAAAGCAATTGTCGGTCATTTTTGTTTCCATAAATAGTTGTAATTCTTTTTGGAGGCGTTCCATCAAGAACTCTGAAATTTCTTCTTGATTTTCTTCTTTATGATGAGATGATGCTACAACAATACGTCCTGTTTTTCCTAAGAAAGCCCGGTACTCAATTACCTTCATCGCAGCATGAAGTAAGTTCGCGTCCGAAAGCGGCGCATTTGTTAGTAGAACAATATTTACTTCGTTTTCTTTTTGTCCATGTGTCAGCACAGCCAGCCACGAGTAACCTTTATCGTCTTTTAAGCGAACTTCATGACTAGATAAAGACGCAGATTTCCACGCCGCGTTAGCACTGCTTTGCTGTTGAACAATTTCTTGACACCAGTCTAGACCTGTTTCATTTGAACCAAGGGAAAGAGTTCTCAAAGGACGAACAAAGGATAAACATAGCTTGCCCGGTTCCTTTTGTAACTGATACAACTCATGAAAGTCCGTCTCTGGATATTGATACGGCGGCACAAAAGCAATTTGTCGCTTGTTCACAGAGGGATGGTGAAATACATGCAAATCAACGCCATATACTCTTTTTAACGTAGCTGCATCCTGAAAAATGGCATCCATCCCCGTTTCTTCTACTCTTCCATCTTTCAATAACACGGCATTATCTGCAAACAGCGAGGCGATGTTGAGATCATGCAAAATGGCCAAAACCGTTAAGCTCATTTCCTGCTGTAAAGTTTTTAACAGCTGAAGCAGTTCCATTGTATGTTTTACATCTAAGTGATTCGTTGGTTCATCAAGAAGTAAGTAGTCAGGTTCTTGCGCTAGTGCTTTAGCGAGTAAAACCCGCTGTTTTTCTCCACCGCTTAGCGATTGAAAAGTATGATTTCTATAGTGCCAGACGTTTGTTAATTTCATCACGCTTTCCACTACTTCTTCATCCTGTGCTGATACGGTGCTAAACAAACCTTTTGCCTGATAAGGATAACGTCCAAGTGAAACAATTTCTTGAACCGTAAATTCTAATCCAATTTGATTTTCTTGCGTCATGACTGCAACTTTTTGCGCCAGTTGTTTTGGTGAATAAGCCTTCACTGACTTTCCTTCTACCTTCACTTCTCCTGATTGAATGGTTAATACATTCATAATTAAGCGAATAAGCGTTGTTTTCCCGCTTCCATTTGGTCCTAGTAAAGCAACAAAAGAACCTTTGTCTACGGTGAACGTGATGTCACGAACGGTCGGCTGCTGCTTATCGTATCCTCCTGTCACATTATATAGTTCAATCATGATATTCCTCTCTTCCGCATACGTTCTTTTACAAGGAGCAGGGTGAAAATCGGCGAACCAATTAAGGCGGTTACGACTCCAATCGGCAGTTCACGAGGTTCTAATATCGTTCGTGCCAATAAATCTGCTAAAACCAAATAACTTCCTCCAATTAAAATAGAAAGCGGCAGTACATGCTTATGATTAGCTCCCGCTACGAGACGCACTACGTGGGGAATAACTAAGCCAACAAATCCAATTGCCCCAGATACTGATACCGCAGCCCCTGTTAATACGGATGCACCTATTAAAATCATTCTTTTTTTCTTCTTTACGTCTATTCCCATAAACTGAGCGGATTGATCGCCAAATGCTAAGCCGTTCAGCTCTTTTACATGTAACAGCAGCATAATTGTACCGATCAAAAAGAACGGCCCTAAAATTTGAATATGAGACCATCCTCTCATTGATACGCTTCCCATTAGCCAATATAAAACCTGCCTTACATCTTCCTCGGGAGAAAGAGCCACAATTAATGAAATAAGCGCGCTCATAAAGGATGATAAAATAATCCCCGCTAAGATGATGGTTTCATTGGCCAAATTGCCGCTTGCGAGTTTCGTAATACCAAAAACTAAAAGAAGAGTAATAAAACCAGATACAATGCCGACTACAGGCAGCGTGAAGATAGACAAACCAAAAATACTCCAATGAAAATAAATTGCCATAACAGAGCCAAGGGTTGCACCTGAGGAAACTCCGATCGTGTAAGGATCGGCAAGAGAATTTCGTAGTAGTCCTTGAAAAGCAGCCCCTGCTATCGAAAGCGAAGCTCCTACTAAAAATGCCACCAGTACTCTTGGGAACCGAATTTGCCAAATGATTAAATCCATATTTTCCGGACCATGATATAAGGATAGTCCGGTAAGGTGGCCAATAATGATTTTGATTGTATCTCCTACGGTTAACGAAACCGTACCAATAAATACGCCCATGATAACCGAAGTACATACAATAAATAAACTCACTATGTATAGAATAGATGTTTTGTTAAAAAAGATACGTTTAAAAATCAATACTTTCAGCTCCTCTAGGAAACGAGGCGTGATGTTTTACATTAACCATTCATTTTCCTGTCCATAAACCATGTTTCCACCATGCATTAAGTTGGAAACAATCATCTTTTATTTGTTACGAGTGCTAGACTGTTGAACTAGGCAACGTAGAATAGCGTACTAAAGTTCTCGGTAAAAAAACAAGCGAAAGCCTCTACAAGCTATACTTTTTGTGTTTGCTCCGGGCTTTTATAGTTGTCTATTAAATGATACAGCTTTTCCATATCTACAGCTTCTCTCACATATGCTGCTGCTTTTGAAAAAGACTCCTCTTTTTGCAGGCGAGTGTTGAATGTGTCCGTAATAGGCGGCAATTTTTTATGTTTACGAATTTGATTAAGCAAAGCTCTGCGCAAAGCATCGTTATGAAACACATCATGAACATACGTGCCAATAACGTTGTCTTTAACTGTTCCTTCTTTTTCATGCTCTACCACTGCAAAAGCTTCCGTGGTGCTCTTAGAAATCGTCTTTCCCATATGAATTTCGTAGCCTTCAATCGAAACTCTTTCACTTTCTAGCTGGACATACCCAGAAACTCTTTCTGTTTTTTTGCTGGTTGTCATAACGGTTTCCACTGGAAGCAAGCCCAGCCCTTTAATGGATTCAATCCGAGATTCTACTGCATCAGGGTCTGTGATTGTCTCCCCTAGCATTTGATACCCTCCGCAGATGCCAATGACGTGAACGTTCGTTGTGTTCAAAACTTGATTAATGGCTAGAGCCAGGCCGCTTTCTTGTAAAAACTGCGCATCTTCAATCGTATTTTTACTTCCTGGTAAAACAATTAAATCAGGGGACCCTAATTGTGACGGCTTGGTCACAAGTCTCACGTGACAGTCTTCTTCTAAGCTTAAAGGATCGATGTCTGTAAAATTTGAGATGCGCGGGTATGAGATAACCGCAATATCAATTTCTTTTAACGGATTCACAAGCGTTGAGTAATTTCTAAGTGATAACGAATCTTCCGCGTCAATTTCCACGTTGTTCATATAAGGAATAACTCCTAGAACCGGAACACCCGTGTATTCTTCAAACCACTTCAACCCTGGTTTTAAAAGTTCTAAATCTCCTCGGAATTTATTAATTAACACCCCGATAACTCTAGACTTGTGTTCATCTGGAAGCAATTGAAGAGTACCCACTAGGCTCGCGAAAACTCCTCCTTTATCAATATCTCCTACTAACACAACAGGCGCTTCTGCTATTTTTGCAACGCGCATATTTACGAGTTCCCGATCGTTCAAATTGACTTCAGCAGGACTTCCAGCACCTTCAATCACAATTCGATCATAATGATTGGCAAGCTCTTTATAAGCTTCCGTGATAACGTTCAAACCTTCATTAAAAAATTCTTGCCGATACTGAAAAGCAAACATATTACGTAGCGGTTTTCCGTGAACAACAATTTGAGATTCATGATCACGAGTTGGTTTAATTAAAATAGGATTCATATTGGTTGTTGCTTCTACTCCAGCCGCTTCTGCTTGAATTCCTTGCGCTCTGCCAATTTCTTTTCCATCCATTGTAATGTATGAATTAAGCGCCATATTTTGCGATTTAAACGGTGCAGTTTGATAGCCATCTTCTTTAAAAATACGGCAAAATGCTGTAGCAATCATGCTTTTTCCAGCGTCTGAGTGCGTTCCTTGAATCATAAGCGGTTTTCCTTTTTTCACTTTTTCCACTCCCTACCACATAAAAAAACCTTAACTGTAAAAGTCAAGGTTTGGTCATGCGCTCATTAACACATTGTCTTGACTTATTTCTCCCACCGAAAAATAAGGGGTTTTTAAAAGCAGGTCTCCTGGCTCATGCTTCGTTTTACTTCTGCACCCTTCCTAGTTTGACTAGTGGGTCTTTGCAGGTTCATCCACATTTACAGTAGCGGGGGCTGCACCGGATTTACACCGATTTCCCTATTATCCTCCTTAGAGGCACTTTTAAAATCATTTATTCTTTATTGTAACGAATTTTATAACCATTCACAATAACGATTTTCTTCTATTATTATATATTACTGTGTTTATACTTATTTGGGTCTCGTATGCTATAATAACAATTATTTTCCAAACATCTTATGAAATAGCTAGGAAGGTGCTCACAGTTGAAGAAAAAAATGATTTATACCTTTATTGGTTCTCTTGTTCTTTATATAGCAATTATATCTTTTTGTATGTATCAAACTGCTCACAAGCCTGTTCCACAAAACACAGATTATGTGCTCGTTTTAGGTTCTAAAGTAGATGGTGATCAAATGTCTCCTAGTTTAAAAGAACGAGTAAAGACGGCTTTATCTTATTTACAAGCACATCAACAAACAAAAGTTATCGTAACGGGCGGAAAAGGATCCGATGAAGAAATTTCTGAAGCAGAGGCAGCCTATCGTTTTCTGCGGAAAGAAGGAATTAAAAAGAATCGAATTATAAAAGAAGATCAGTCAACTTCTACTTTTGAGAATTTTACTTTTACTAAACAGAAAGTTGATATTCAACACAAAAAAGTCGTGCTTGTTAGCAGTGATTTTCATTTATTTCGCGCCTCTATTATTGCCAAACGTCAAGGCTTTGACGTTTATCCCTTAGGTGCAAAGACACCAAATTCAATTAAACTTCAAGCCTACTTTCGTGAGTATGCTGCTATATTAAAAACATGGCTGTTTGATAAATAAATAGAGTATACGCCTATACAAACGAAAAACACGGCATGAATTCATGCCGTGTTTTTTATTAATCATCTGTATCGATAACTGCTTTTGGTAAACCTGTATATTTCGCCCAGTAGAAAATACCAAGTGAAACAAGAGCAATTAAAATTAAGTCAAGCGGGTTGCTTAACACACCTTGTCCTCCACCAAATGAACCTAGATAAGAGATAACAAGCATAATAATATAATAAGCAACTAGCCACCAAGCAGATTTAAGCTGCTGTGCAAATTTTACGACGTCAGTTGGTACGTATTTCTTAAACGCTACGTAGATAACAACCATTAGAAGCTGTGATCCTAGAAGCCAAGAAATTGTCGTCCACCCTGACCAATACACGATGTATGAACAGAAAATAAATGAAACAGGAGCAATAACGCTCATACCTTTCAATTTAAAAGGTTTTTTAAGGTCTTTTGCATTTACTCTGAATGCAGCAGCAGAAATTGGCGCAATCGCATAAGACAGAATAAGTGCCACTGAACATACGTTTACTAGCGCTTCCCAAGAAGGAAATGGCAGTGTCCAGAATACGGACATTCCAAATGATAGCCATAGTGACGCACGCGGAATTCCTGTTTTCTTATCTACTTTTGAGAAACGTTTAAACAGTGTTCCATTACGAGACCAAGCATAAACTAAACGAGAAGTTGTATTCATGAAGATGTTCCCGTTACCGCCTGGTGATAAAATAGCATCAAAAATAACAAGCGTTACTAACCAGCCAAGGCCTAAAATAAGTGCAATATCTTTAAATGGTAAAGAGAATTGCTCTTGAATTGTTCCCCATCCTCCTGATAGCATATCAGCCGGGATGTTACCAATGAACAATACTTGCAGTGCTGTGTAAATAATCGCTGAAAGTACAATACAGATAATGAGCGCGATTGGAATATTACGCTGCGGGTTTTTAACTTCACTGGCTACAGAAACAATAGGGTGAAGTCCTAGGTAAGCAAACATAACGCCACCTGTTGAAATGGCTGCTTGAATACCATTAAAACCAAACGGAGTAAAATCGCCAGTTGTAAAGTTAGCTGATTTAAAGTGATAAGCTAACACGACGATAATTGTAAGAGGAACCGCATATTTGAACACAGATATAATGACATTTGACTTAGCAAATGCTTTTACACTTACGTAGTTAATGATAAAAAATAGCGTTAATAACGCGAACTGAAATAACCAGCCGATTGTAGTAGGCGATTCAGAACCATGTTTAGTTAGACCAGGAAGCCAAAACGCAACATACTGACGTACAGCCGTTACCTCGATGGCAATCAAACTTGTGTAAGCAATAATGGTAATGAATGAAATTAAGTAACCCACTAAATGACCATGTGAGTAAACCGGATAACGGATAATTCCACCGGTACGCGGCAGCGCTGCTCCAAGTTCAGCATATACTAAACCGATAAGTAAAATAATGACTCCGCCAATCAGCCATGAAAAACTTCCGGCTGGACCAGCCTTTGACGCTACGTTACTAACCGCAAATAACCAGGCGGAACCAAAGATAGCTCCCATCCCAATTAACGTTAGGTCAAGTAACGATATTGATTTTTTAAATTTTCCTTGATTTCCTTGATCAGACATAAAATCCTCCTTTAAAATTCCCACTCCACATATCTACGCCCTTGCGTCCGATATGGGATTCTTTACATCATCCTCCTCTTACTAAGACCTCACAAGTGGATATGTTAACAAATATTCTCTAAAAAACCAAGTTAAAAACTTTATTTTTTTGTAAAACATCGTTGAATTGCTTATGTATAGCGCATAAATTCCACAGAAGATTTGAGGACTACTCCTCCTATTTAACCGCATTTTTCTTAGGTTAAACATAAAAGAATATTCAAACTATTTACTGAAAAAAAGGTCTGAGACATAACGAAATCAACCGCTAGAAGCAGCTACATACGCAACACCTACGCTTGCCATACCAATGAAAAAATCCGAACGATTCATCGTTCGGATTTTGCTTCAACTAAAATAATTTTGTCCGTACCTCTTTTTTTTGCTTATTTAAATACTTTTACACGTTCAGTTAGCGGTTGAAATTCTTTTTCTCCCGCAGGTGACACAGGATTACCAAATGGCATTTGGGCAATTAATTTCCATGAGCTTGGAATATTCCAAGCTGCTTTTACTTCATCGTCAATCAATGGATTGTAATGCTGTAATGTTGCTCCTAGGCCTTCGAGCTCAAGCGCTGTCCAAATCACATGCTGCAGCATGCCTGATGATTGGTTAGACCAAACCGGGAAATTTTCGCTGTAAGATGCGAACTGCTTTTGCAGCCCTTCAACTACTTCTTGATTTTCAAAGAAAAGAACTGTTCCATAGCCGCTTCCAAATAAGTTCATTTTTTGATCCGTATCTGAAAAATTTTCAGCTGGAACAATTTTACGAAGTGTTTCTCTCGTAATATCCCATACTTTATCATGCTGTTCGCCAAATAAAACGACTACGCGTGCGCTTTGGGAATTAAATGCTGAAGGAGTATGTTTCACCGCAAAGTTAATAATTTCTTCAATTTTTTCTTCTGATATTTTTACATTTTTATCAATTGCATAAATAGAACGTCGGTTTTTAATTGCTTCATAAAAATCTTTTCCAACCTGTTGTTGATCACTTGATTTATCAAATAATTTATCTAAAAAACCCATTTTCCACACTCCTAATTGTTTGTTTTTTTAAGCTTAAATTGCATGTTTATACCCTTCCCCCTGATAAAAGGAGATAAACAAGATATAATGAATTCTTATATCTCTAATTCGAGATATTAAACTAAAAAAATATTAATTGAAATTTAATTACTTTATGTAACTTACTTTACAATGATCATTATTATCTGTCAACAGAAAAATTATTATTTTTTTGTTGATCATCAAAAGAGGTTGAGACATAACGAAATGAATCCAATCTAAAATGAACAAATGGGATATATGAGCTGAACCGCTTTTTCCGCAGGAGTCTTCGTCGTGCCCTTCAATCAACTGCTAGAAGGAACGAAACAGGTGAAACCTACGTTCACCGTAATAAAAAAACGAACCGCTAATCAAAAATTTTGATCAATGGTTCATTTTTTCACTTCGTCTAAAATACTTTTGTCTCAGTCTTTTTTCGTAGATGCTTAATGTTCATAAATCATCTTTCGCGTCATTCCCCCGTCTACTACGAGGTTAGCTCCTGTTACAAAATCATTTTCAACGTTTGTTAAGTACGTACACGCTCTTGAGATATCGGCTGGCGTTCCCACCCGATTAGACGGATGCTGCGTATGATCGATTTCACGAAGGCCATCGTAGTCAGATGTCTCAATCCATCCTGGAGAAATAGCATTTACTGTGATGTTGTCATCACCAAGTGAAATGGCAAGTGCATGAGTTAAAGCAACGATTCCTCCTTTTGTAGCCGCATAGGCTTCTGTGTGAGGTTCAGACATTGTAGCTCTCGTAGAAGCTAAGTTTACAATGGAGCCTCCGCTTTCGTTTTTTCTCATCACCTTAGCTGCTTCGCGAGAGCATAGAAACACACTGCGCAGGTTCGTATTGATAATGTCATCCCATTCATCAATGGTTAGCTCATACGGTGATTTCCAGCGGGAAACGCCTGCATTATTAATCAAAATATGTATCGTTCCATACGTACTGACCGTTTTTTCAACGAGATTTAAAATGTCGCCTTCTTTTCGGACGTCTGTTTTCACAAAAATGGCTTCTCCGCCTTGTCTTTGAATAGCTTCTGCGTGACCCTCTCCTTCGGTTTCGTCCACATCTGCCAATACCACTTTTGCTCCTTGTTTCGCGTATGCGCGGGATACATCTTTACCTATTCCGTTCGCAGCTCCGGTAACAACAACAACTAAATCTTTAAACGACATATCATCTCCTCCTTATACGCTTTATTCACTTTTTTCTTCGTCTTTAAACAAGTGATCCGTGACGAAAAGAGCAAATGTTTCAGCCGTTAACTTGCATCCAGAAGCTTTTGGGTGACCTCCTCCTCCAAGGTGCCCAACAATTTCTGCTAAGTTGATTTCGTCTTTTACTGCACGGAAGCCAATCTTTTGGCGTCCCATGTCCACCATAACGGAAAAGTCGATATCTTCGTTTTCTAGACACAGTGCATTTCCTAGCTCAGACTGATATGTATCTGCAAATACAATTCCTGCGTTGTACGCTGTTTTATCAATTTCAACCCTTTCTTTTATGATTTGTTTTTGTTTGTCATAAATGTATTTTTCAATCTTTTTTTCTTCTGCTTCTAGTAAAATTTCGTGTTTGTCCGTAAACGTAAATTCTTGATTTTCAGTATGATACGATTCACGAAGTGTTTCTAGAATGGTTTCTTTAAATTCTTCATGTGGAATTAGATAATATAGGTGATTAAGGCGCTTTGCTTTCAAGTTATTTTCATGGAACCAGTCCCACGTATCAAATAAGCGCACAAGTTCTACGTACTCATCAAGCAACGCCGTTTTTTGAAGCATGTTGTGGCGCACTAAGTAGTCGTAGAAAAGAGATGTAGCTGCCGTCTTTTTACCGTTTTCATCTTCTGCAATAACATGAACCCAATCGTATTTCTCAGCTAGTGGAAGAGCAGAGATATGATGGTCAATAAGAGTGATTTGCTGGCCTTTTTTTACCAGTTCATTTAATTTTTCCGCTACTTCCTCATTTACGCTAATATCCGTTATGTATAAAGCTGTGTCTCCATCGTTTTCTTCTTCAATAAAATGCGTCACTGTGTCATTGATGCGGCCAATGCTTACCGTGCTGTAATCAAAGTTGCCATCGCCAAACGCTAACCGACCCAATAGTGCTGGACTTACCCCGTCTAAATCGTTATGTGAAATTAATTTTATTTTTGTCATTAATCAAAACTCCTTTATTTTCAGTCGCCTTAGTATATGTACCGGCTTGTATATTATAGCAATTTCAGCATAAAAATGCTGTCATTTACTTTGAAGAGAAGGAATATATTCGCAATAAACAAAAGCGAAGTAAACGTTTAGACTTAGACTTGCCTGTATCAAAAGAGAGTGAGACATAACTATATCGATTCAATCAACAGCTAGAAGCAACTACACACATGAAACCTACGCTCACCAATACCAATGAAAAAATCCGAACGAATGTGATTCTTTATCAAGAATCTCGATTCATCGTTCGGATTTTCTTTTAAATAACCTACTTTTGTTCTAGCCTCTTTCCTCTTATTCTAAATTGCTATGCTGCTTAAACGCCTGTTCATGATCCGTGTGATTCAAATTCCCGTATTCTAAACAAATGGTATCAAATACAACGTGAGCACATTGATCGAATAACGAGCCAAGTGGCTGAATGGAAGCTGCTTCATTTTCGCTTCGATATTTGGTTGCAGCAGGAAGGTGTAGCAGCTCATCAGTATGAGCAGTTAATGGTGATTCTGTACTAGCTGAAATGCCGATAACTGAACATTCTACTTCTTTGGCTTTTTTAGCTACACTCACCACTTGCTGTGTTTTTCCTGAACCAGATACGGCCACCAACACGTCACCTGCTGCAATCGAAGGAGTAATGGTCTCCCCTACAACATATACTGTCGCACCTAAATGCATCAGTCTCATCGCAAATGATTTGCCCATTAACCCAGAGCGGCCTTCGCCTATAACAAAAACTCGTTTCGCTTGGTAAAGTGAAAACGCTACTTCTTCTATTTGCGGTTCTTTTATGTGATTCATTACGGCCGTAATTTCGTCTAAAATCGTTTGTGTTTTTGTCATTATACGTTCCCCCTGCTCATAAATAAGTTTTGAAATTCAGCAGATGCCTTTGCCACATCCGCACTTTTTGTAATCGCTGATCCAATAATCGCGACGTCCGCCTTCATTTGAAGTAATGATGGTGCTGAAGCCGGATTAATTCCTCCTGCTACGGCCATTTGGGCATCTGGATGAAAATATTGTCGCAAATTTATTTGACTGAGTGATTTTCCTTCTTTTTCTTGTTCATCTTTGCTGATGTGATGGCAAAAAATAGCATTTTCATAAATACCTACTTGCTTTTGCAAGTCACTTGACGTGTTTAATAAATCAACCATCATTTTTTTATTCCACTTTTCGCTGACATTTGCACAGGTCTCTATCGTTGGTGAAGGTGATACACCCATGACCGTTGCTACATCTGCTCCTGCTTGATAGCACATTGTAAACTCATACTCTGCGTTATCGATCGTTTTGATATCTGCTACAATTGTCTTATCCGGAAATGCCTGTTTAATTTTATAAATGCTTTCAATTCCGTATTCTTTTATAAGAGATGTACCTACTTCAATCCAATCAACAGAGGGTTCTGCCAGCTTGGCAAGGGTAATAGCTTCTTCAATTGTGACACGATCTAATGCTAATTGTATCTTCATATTTTTTCTCCTCACTTTCCACTAAACCGGTTTAGTAACAGCGTAAAAAAACCAATATTTTGATGAGCTAAAAAGAGCACGCCATAGGCGCTCTTTTTAGCTTAATGCGACAAAGTTGTTTCACGAATAATTAATTCACACTCATACTGGTACTCTTCATAAGCTATCTTTTCTTTCAAAATTTGTTTAATAAGTAAATCTGCTGCTTTTGTTCCCATATCAAAAGCGGGCTGCGAAATCGTCGTAACGGCAGGCGTTGCTACATCTGCGTAAGGAATATTATCATAAACAATTAAAGATAAATCATTTGGGATATTAAATCCGTGTTGTTTAATAAATTTCTGCACTTCAATGAATACTAAATCGTTTCCAGCAAGCAGCGCTGTCGGCGGATTATCGGCTGCAAATAGCTTCTCAAGCGCTTTTTGCATGTCCGCTTTTTTGCAGTTGATAATCATGGATTCATTTACAGGCATATTGGCTGATGTTAACGCTTCTTTGTACCCTTCTACACGTTCAATCCGGGGTGTAATAGTTAATGGTTCTGTAATAATCGCTATATGCTTATGTCCAAGATCGAGCAGATGCAAAATAGCCTGTTTTGTGGCTTCTTGGTTATTCGCCACTACGGATGGAATTTTTCCTTTTACATCATGAATTTTACGATCCATAATAACAACCGGATATTCTTCTTTGATCATCTGCTCATAAAGAGAAGTATTGGCTCCCGTTGGAAATAAAATAAGGCCATCTACTTGCTTTGCTTTTAACATATTAATATATTTCTTTTCTTTATCAGGGTCATCATCTGCGTTACAGATGATGGCATGTATATCTTGTGAATGGCAATAGTCTTCAATTGCACGGATGACTTCAGTAGAAAATCTGTGCATAATATTCGCGACAATAATCCCAATCATTGACGTTCGCTTTTGTTTTAAGCTCCTTGCTAGATAGTTGGGCTGATAGCCGAGTGTATCAATCGCTTCTTTAATTTTCTTTCGTGTTTCTTCGCCCATATATTCATACCGCTTGTTAATGTATTGTGATACGGTGCTTTTGGAGACATTTGCTGCTTTTGCAACGTCCAGCATAGTAACTTTTTGCATCATAATCCGTCCTTTTCATTCAATCCCTAAAATTATGCTACTCCTAGTGTAAACGAAAAAAACGAAAAAGGAAAAGCCTTCTTGCTAGCAGAAGGCTTTATTTATTAAGCGTACGCAAGCCTAGCTTCTTGAATTTCATGAGTAAAACGCTTCGCTTCCTTTGTTACTTGAAGTAAGTATTCAGGAGTTGGAAGCTGCTTTCCATCCACTAATGTGCTTCCTGCCCCAATAGCAGCTGCTCCAGCTTTAATATAAGCTCCTGCATTTTCAGCCGTAACGCCGCCCGTTGGCATTAATGGAATATGAGGAAGCGGTCCTGCTATATTTTTAAAATAAGCGGGGCCCACTACGCTTGCCGGGAAGACTTTAATCATATCTGCACCGCATTCATAGGCTGTTAAAATTTCAGTGGGTGTAAAAGCGCCTGGAACGCTAATGACTCCGTATCTTTTAGCCGTTTTAATTGTTCGTTCATTAACCGTAGGAGAAAAAATAAATGACGCTCCTGCCATAATAGCAATTCGTGCTGTTTCTTCGTCTAGAACAGTTCCTGCTCCAATAAACATCGAATCGTCAAATTCATTTTTTAATTCTTTAATAACCTCTACAGCAGCAGGGTTTTCCATTGTAATTTCTAGGTTTGTTACTCCGCCTTCTTTTAACGCGTAGGCAAGCGGAATAATTCGCTCAGCACTTGCTCCTCGAATGACCGCTACAATACCGCTACTTGTAATTTTCTCAATATGCATCTCAATTCTCCTTTTCTATCGTTACATTAAGCCGTTGTTTCGACTGGCTTCACACTTTGAACTTCTCTTGGCTTTTTCGTTGCGACAATGGTTAAAACTGCCGCAAGGAATAATGATCCAGCCATAAAGATATATGAAGCGCCAAATCCTCCTGTTGATCCATTTAAAAATCCTACAATATAAGAACCGGCAAATGAACCAAGTGCGCCCATACTATTAATTAAAGCCATCGCTCCACCGGCAACATTACGCGGTAAAATTTCAGGAATAATCGCAAAGAACGGTCCGTACGGAGCGTACATCGTTCCTCCGGCGATAACGAGTAAGGTAAAAGAAAGCCAGAAATTGCTTGTGCCAACTAAATAAGATCCATAAAAAGCAAGTGCTCCTACTAATAAGAACGGCCATACAAATGCGCTGCGTTTTAAAAACTTATCTGACAGATATGAAACCGTTAACATTAATACAACTGCTAATACGTAAGGAACGGAAGCTAACCACCCTGTCTTCACTATACTCATGTTAGGCGCTGCTTTAATAATAGACGGCAGCCACATAACAAATCCGTAGACGCCGATACTCCATAAAGCATATTGAATGCTTAATAAAATGACAGTACGATTTTTGAAAGCTTCTTTATAGCCTTTAACAGGTTTGATTCCTTCTTGTTCTTTTTGCAGCGCATCGTGTAAATCTGCTTTTTCTTTTTTCGACAGCCAGCCTGCATCTTTTGGCTCGTCGTTTACTAGTTTCCACCATAAAAATGCCCAAATAACAGCTGGAAAACCTTCTAAAATAAACATCCATCTCCAGCCAAACGATTCTAGCAAATACCCAGAAACAATAGACATCCAAAGAACGGTTGCCGGGTTTCCTAAAATTAAAAACGTGTTGGCTCTAGAACGTTCTGCTTTTGTAAACCAGTGGCTTAAAAACACGAGCATAGCAGGCATAACGGCACTTTCGACCACTCCTAAAGCAAACCGAATAACAAACAAAAATCCGACGTGGCTTACCATACCCGTAGCTGTAGCAAGTGCTCCCCATAAAATCAGAGACCAAAAAACCAGCTTTTTGGCGCTTTTATTTTCAGCATAGTGAGCGCCTGGAATTTGGAAAAAGAAATAACCTAAGAAAAAGAGCGATCCTAATAAAGACGAAATACCTGGCGTAATATGAAGATCTTCTGCCAGCCCTGCCGCTGCTCCAAAACCATAGTTTGCACGGTCTAAATATGCAAGGCTATACGTAATAAATACGATAGGAATTAATCGAAGCCATCTTTTTTTTGCTAGCTGCTGTTTCATTATCACTTCACTCCTTGTTTTTGGGATTCCATATATCTTTGCAACTGCTGTTCAGTTGGATATCCGTCGTTATCTCCAGGGCTTTGTACAGCTAATGACCCAATAGCATTTGCTCTCCTTACAGACTGAGTAAGAGAATCATTTTGAAGAAGTCCGCTTAACAGTCCTACTGCAAAACCGTCTCCTGCTCCGACTGTATCCACTATTTGTTTCACTTTTATTCCTTCAACCATTCCTTGCTCTTTAGCCGTCTTAAAAAAGGCTCCTTGTTCACCTAGTTTAATAACGACAAGCTCTACGCCTGCATCTAAATAGTAAGAAGCAATGTCTTCTGGATTTTCGTAGCCGGTTAAGATTTTTCCTTCTTCAATACCCGGCAGAACGTAGTTTGCTTGTTTAGCAGCTTCATTGATTGTAATAACCATTTCTTCTTTCGATGCCCAAAGAGTGGGTCTAAGGTTTGGATCAAAGGAAACTGTTCTTCCAGCTGCTTTCATCGATGTAAGTGCATGTAGAGCAAAATCGCGCATACTTGCTGACACAGCAAGCGGTATGCCTGTCATATGCATATGTTTTGCCGCTAAAAAATAGTTTTGATTAAAATCGCCGGGGTCCAAGTGACTGGCTGCTGAATTTTTTCGGAAGTAACAAACTTCCGGATCTCCCACTTCCACTTTTGATTTAATTTGAAAGCCTGTTGCATGCTCGCTATCTACTAGTACACAATCGGTGTTGACTGACTCCTCTTGTAGCCGTTTCATAATAAACGTACCGAAAGGATCGTTGCCGACTTTGCTCACCCAGCCTGCGCGCAGACCGAGACGAGCGAGACCAATTGCTACATTTGTTTCTGCTCCGGCCAGTTCTTTCGTATAATGCTTAATCTCATGCAGCGGTCCTGGTTGTTCTGCCATGAACATCGCCATTGCTTCTCCGAAGGTAATAACTTCTAATGAATTCATTGAACTTCCTCCTGTTCTGCTGCTTGCACCAATGAAATGAAGCCGGGGATTTGTTCCGGTTCATCGATTGGAAACTCTAAAGCTTTAAAAATCGAATGAGAAAACCCTTTCAAAATATCTTTCCACACTTCATTTGAATCGTTTGATATAGCGGTTGTCACTAGCTCTCCGCCGTTTTTTATTACGTGTTTAATATGAATATAGCCCACAAATGACCTTAGCTTTTTGATTGCTTCCTGGGGTTGTTCATGTACATAAAGCCAATTACCAATATCAAACGTCATGGAAACAGGAACTTCGTAAGCGTTATCAAAAAATGCGTGCAGAGATGCTATGCTGCCTCCGTGACTGGTTTGATCGTTTTCTACAAATAGACGTAAAGCTGGAAATGCTTCTAATAGCTGCTGTAAATCTGCTATAGGCGATTGGGGCTGATAAAAACCAAGAGAAACTTTTACCCACTGAGCGCCAAGTGATACGGCTTCTTCAAGAATAGCTTTTAATTCTTGTGTGTTTAACTCTCCATTTTCTCTCCACAGTTCAATTGGAGCCGAATATACTGTAAAAAGCGGATATTTTTCTAATTCTTTGGCAATAAGCTCAATCTCTTGATCTACTTTTTTCATTAACTCTCTTCGAATTTCTACTCCGTGTACTTGCTGCTCATATATTTTCCCAATCATGGTGTGCTGAAAGCCTGTTGTTTCAAATGCATTTAACGGGATAATGATACTATTCATAAATCGACCTACCTTTCTTATTATACTAACTAACCACTTACTAAACCGGTTTAGTAAATCGATTTATCTAAATTATAAGACTATTGAAAGCGCTTTTCAAGCTTTTTTTATAATTTATAAAAAAAAGAAACAACACAGCTTTATGCCGTGTTGTTTCTTAGTGATGATCTGTGCTTTTTACTAGATTGCGATCTTGCTGGTAAATATCATAAATCAAAAAGCTAAAGCCATAGTACAAGACCATGATGACAACTGACTTCGTCATGATAAATAAAGCGCCTAGCCCGATACCAACTAACAGTGTTTGGACACTTAAACGATCACGCTGGAAAGCTAGCTGTGATAGGAAATAACCAATACCAATTAAGACGGCCAACACCCATGTGTTTTCAATGGCTAATATATAGTGACTATATAAATAAAAGCTAGGGAAATAGACGGTGCTTTCTACGAAGCTGGAAATACCGCTGTATGCAAGCCACCACTTTTGCTCTCTTTCCGTTCTAGGAACGGTTGCCTCAATTGACGTGGGCATTTCCTGTTCCACAAAAACCGTTTCTCCATGATCTTTCATCCATTGAAGCATAATGGAAAGAATGATAAAACCTGCAAAGATTAAAAGCAGCAAATATTCAATCCACGCTGGATATGGAGCCGTGCGGTGAATCGTATCGAGATATACTCCCTGTAATCCTAACATAGAAATTGGAACCCTATGGTATACCATCACCGCAATATAAAATAGTAAAATTAGCACATAAAAAAAGAACTGTTCTTTGTAGTAGCGAATTTTTTTGCCTTCTGAAGCAATTCGCTTAACAGTCACGCTTTCCAAGTACGGACGGATAATGCTTATGATAATAATAAGACACGTAAATACAATCATATAGTTATGTAATCACCTTTTCAACTTCGTTATGTAACATATTTTTTCATTTTTTCCATCCGTAAGAACAGTAGGTTAAAAGCCTCTGCACTTTCTTATAGTACCAAAAAACTAAACTTTTTGACAATCCTGATTTATCAATTAGGAAGATGAAATAAGCATAGCTACATTGATGCCGCTAATCGTGACCATAGGAGACCCTCCTCCAGGGTGAGTCGTTCCTCCTACAAAATATAAATTTTTAACATCTTTTGAGACGTTGCCTGGGCGAAGAAAACTATCCATTTTCCGGTTTGAACTCACGCCGTACAAAGCACCTTTAAATGCACCAAACGTTTGTTCAATTTCATATGGAGTAACAATTCGTTCATGTACCAGCCAAGGCTCGATATCTAAACCAAACTGAGAAAGCTTGCGATAGACAACTTCTCTGTAAGCTTTCATTTCTTCTTGATTCTCTTCTTTCACAGCAGGAGCATTCACTAAAATAAATAAATTATCACCCGGAGCTACCGTGTTATCGGTATATGAAGAATTACAAATGTAGACGGTGGGATCGGTTGGAAGCGTTTTTTGCTGAAATAGCTCATAAAATTCCTGTTTATAATCCTGAGAAAAATACACTTGATGATGAATCAGCTGAGAAAAGCGTTTCTTAACAGCTGCCATGATCACATAAGCTGATATGGAAGGCTCGAATTCAGCTGCTTTTTTGTTTTTAAAATGAGGTCTATCCTGTTCTTTTACGAGTGCCGGATAGGCTTTTAGCAAGTCCCCGTTCACAATAACGATATCCGCGTCTATCTTTTCTTCTCCATTTACTTCCACTCCGACAGCCCGTTTATTTTTTACGATTATTTCAGTAACGCTGCAGTTTGTATACAGCTTTCCTCCAGCTTTTTGGAACACATGTCCCAGCCCTTTTGCAATTCTAGTATTTCCTCCTTTTACATAGTACACCCCATCATTCATTTCCAAGTGTCCAATCAGTGAAAACGTAGCGGGTGATGTATAAGGTGAAGATCCGATATAGGTTGCATATCGATTAAATGCATCTCGAATGTTTTCGTTTCGAAAAAAACGCTGATGAAACGTATCTACTGTTTCAAACGGCCTTACTTGCAGCAATGCTTTTAATAATGAAGGGTTTGTGTAATCTTTCCACGATGAAAATGTCCGGTAGAAAAATTGGCTTTTTGCAATGTCGTATATTCTTTTTACTTCTTTTAAATAGGCAGGGTATTGCTCCGCAGCAAAGGGATCGAGACGTTCAAGCTGCTGAATCATTTTTCTTTCGTCTATAGACATGGAAAATTGCGAGCCGTCGGTGAAAAAATTATTCGTATGATGCGTTAGTTTGACAAGGGGCATATAGTCTTCTGGACGTTCACCCGCTTGCTCAAATAACCACTGAAAAACTTCTGGCATTGTAATGGTATTAGGCCCAAAATCAAAAGAATATTCTCCTAGCTGCACAGGCATCATTTTTCCGCCTACATGCTCGTTTTTTTCCACAATTGTGACATCGAACCCTTTTGTTTGAAGAAGAACTCCTGCAGCTAATCCGCCCAATCCTGCCCCAACTATTAGTACTTTTTTCATTGATAATGCCTTCCTTTCCATTCATATCCCTGCTTTTTTCGTTCACGCTTCATGGAATGATTCATCAGCAGCATCAGCACAATTGCCGACGCCGGCATCGTACAAAACAAAAGCCCTTTTTGCTGAGCCGACCGGTCAATTAAAAACCGCTGAAAAAGCATAATGCAAAAAGGAAGAACCCAAAGCATGTTGCCTGTGAATATTCCTGCTATAAAAAAAGGAAGCGGCAGCACATAGTAACAGGTAAAAAAAATGCTTAGTACCCAAACTGCTTTAGCGGAGCGGCCCAGACCTACAAAGATGTTTTTAGCAAAACCGTTCCATACTTCTTCTGTTGTTTCATACATATAACAGCTAACATGAGAGGTAATATTAGCTAAAATGACGCGGTGTTTCTTTTGCTTAAAAAGCTGGGCTAGGTGGACATCTTCTACTAGTGAAGATTTAACGGCTTCATGTCCTCCTACGGCCTCGTAAGCTTCTTTTTTTATAAATATAAAAGCACCGTGAGCCGCTGAAGCTTTGCTCATCTTGTTACGATTAGCTAAGACAACCGGTAAATAACTAAAAACAACCACATGCTGAAGCGGAACGACCAATGCTTCTAACCACGTTTTTACAGGAAAGCGAGGGAAACCTGTTAAAAGAGCGGCTTTTGTCGCTTGTGCTGTGGCTAAAGTATGTTCTAGCGTACGTTCTTTGAGCTGTACATCGGCATCTACAAACAATAAATAGTCTCCATTTGCAGCTTGCGACAGCTGGTGACAGGCATGAACTTTTCCGACCCAACCCTCTCTCAGCGCTTTTCCTTCTATGATGGTAAACCTCGGATCCCCGTGAATTTCTTTCAACAGCTGTGTTCGTGTTTGATCTGTGGACTGATCGTCTAGTATGACACATTCTAGATTGCTGTACGTTAATCCTTTAATAGAGGAAATGATTCGCTTTACATTTCGTTCTTCATTTCGCATTGGAATCAAAATAGAAATGAGAGGCTGAGGTGTTTTGGAATTCGGCTCGTATCTTTTTAATTTAGGCATTGCTTGAATATTTACAATGGTTAGAAGCAGCATGAAAATAAATAAAAGCATATAGTAAATCATTCTTTCACCTTCGCTTTCCAGCACGTTAACCATTCACTAAGCGTCTTTTTTCCTTTTAATAAAACCGTAAATTCCTCATCGTTTTCTGGAATTATTTTCTGTTTTTGATGATCGAGCTGAGCAGTGACTGCACCGCCTAGCGTGTTGGTTATCTCTTCTCTTGCCTTAGCTGAGTCGTAAAAAACAGCATGCCCTACCCAGATAAAAAGCTCCGGTCGCTGATCATGGCGAAACGTATAATAATACGTAATGGGAATAACTTCAACGTCAGAATGCTTCTTTAGAAGAAAAGCAGGTCCTTCAGAAAAAGTTAACGGTCTTTTTTCAAGATGTTCTTCTTTTCCTTGGGGAAAAATAAGCACCGCTTTTTTCTCTTCTAACAGCTTACTGGCAAACTTTAACGATTCCACCGTGTGCTTCGGAGACGCTGCATTTACTGAAAAAGCCCCGATTCGTTGAAAAAAAGGAAAATCCTTCATGCCTTGTTCGGACATCATAGCGTATAGATCTGTTTTTAATACCGCGTTATTTAAATAAAATGTCACTAAACCGTCCCACCAGCTGGAATGATTAGCAATTAATAAAATTTTTTTATCTTTTTGGAGCCCTTCTATATGTAAATGAATACGATAAAATTGCTTTTTAAGCTGATATGTGACAAACAGTTGAAAAAATCGCTCAAATATTGAGTTTTTCTTCGGGTAAATCATAAGCGAGTCTCCTTTTTATACACAATATAAAGAATAAGAAAAGGAATCATCGTCAGCCATACGACAAGCCATAGGCCATTTGCTAACGCTACAATCACAAACATCATGACAACTGCACTATACAAAAATACCATTCTTCTTTCCTACACCGGATTTTCCTCTTTAGGAGACTTAGCTAAAAAGAAATATACGACCAGCTGAATGAAGAAAGACAATAAAAACCAGCCGGAGAAATTTGATAAAGGAATATTATAATAAAAGCTGTCCCCTTCCCACACCCAATATTGTTTAACAACATAGGCAACAGGATCAATAGCCAAATCCATAATAACAGCAAAAAGCGAACTAATGACTGCATAGGCAATTCCATGGACAATAAACGGCAGCTCCATACGCTTCATAATTCCGAGAGCTAGTATTCTGCTTGTAATCACAACCATAAACCAAGCCGAACCAATGGTCAGAGGAACACCTAAAATTTTGGCGCCAAAATCTTTTTCATAATCGTAGGATCCAAATAAAAATCCATACTTAACACCTAGACTTTCGATATAAATAGATGCGCCTGTCACAAATATCGCAACGAGCAGTGCCCGCCTTACTCCATAAACTTTAGCTAGATAAATAAGAGCAAGAAGACTGCTCAAGTGTAAAAAGACCGCGTTTGCCCATTCTAACCATGAAGGCAGCAAATCGAAGGAAAGCAAGACGACTCCGCATACGTACCAGATAAGAAAAAAACGATAAATACCAATTGTGATCATCCTCTATCCACCTTCTCTCCAGCTTCTTTTTGTCAAAGTGTTATTATATAAGCTTGTACACATTCTCTCCATTTTCAATGTGCTCTTTTTTATGAGTAGTCCCCGCTCTCTTAAAGTTATGTAAAAACAGACACTGTTAGTACGTTCCCTAAATAAGAGACTTTATTACTTATTTATAAACAAAAATAAAATAAACGTCTATTAAAATCTACGGATGCATAGATTGTAATGACGTTTATTTTTTCTTATGTATATACACTTCTAATAGCTTTTTGACAATGAGTCCGACAACAAGTCCGGGTATAACAGACAGCATAGGAAGCCAAATTGGTCCTATAAAAACACCGTTGATGGTTGTTACTGAGGAATACATAATGCCTACTGTAACAAAATAAGCACAGGAGACAAAAGGAATAAATGTAAATCTCGATGCGCCGTTTTCTGCTTCTTTAACAGCATCCCAAATTGCAAAAAAATACAAACATGGATAAAACATTAACCACTGCATGTTCATTACCTCTAGGGACTGCCTTGTTTCTCCTAAAAAGCTTAAGCGAATGCCTTCATTAAAATTTGCGCCCATATTAATGAGAAATTCAAGTACAATAAACAAAATTCCTTTTATATGTTTTTTGTTTAGTAATTGTCCAAAGCCCGGCAACGCAATGCTCCATAAAAGAGCTTCTAGTCTAGTCACGTTCTGTCCTAACATTTTGACGTATAAAAGAACTCCACAGCATGATATCAGTAGAAATTTTGTCCATAGTTATCAACCTCACAATAATTTACTCATAGTTTTTGTAAATGTAAAATTTTTATACTACATCTCCTTTAATATTTGTAACTTATTGTAAATTGATAAATATTTAGCTATTCGACCAGACATTTTTGTTTAGAATTTTCTGTTTATTAAAACAAAATCGTACGATATACTAGTTTTATACGTAAGAAAGGATGAGAAAGCTGACATGGAAACAAGTTTTTTTTCAATTTTAATACTAGGGTTTTTTTTAGGAATCAAGCATGCTCTAGAACCAGATCATATTATCGCTGTATCAACCATTGCTTCAAAAAGTAAAAAACTGTGGCGCTCTTCGCTTGCAGGAGTATACTGGGGGATTGGCCATACGCTTACGCTGTTTATTTTTGGCATGATTTTAATGGTGTTAAAAAGCAGTATTTCTGAACGTATGAGCATGTCACTTGAATTTTTAGTGGGCATTATGCTCGTTTATCTTGGTTTTACATCTTTTCTGTCTTACAAAAAACAAGTACATACGCATCACGAAAAAACGTCTTACTTAAAGTCATTGGGCATTGGCTTTGTTCATGGACTGGCCGGAAGCGCAGCGATGGTTGTATTAACGATGAGCACCGTTACTCACGTATGGCAGGGTGCTCTGTACATTATCATTTTTGGAATCGGCACTTGTCTTGGCATGCTGTTATTTACAACGGTTATTGGGATTCCATTCGTTACAACTAAAAAACAAGTGACGTTAAACCGCTGCTTGATGCAGGTAACAGGCGCTGTCAGCATTATATTTGGCCTTTATTATATGTATAATTTAGGTGTAAGCGACGGATTGTTTAGCCTGTGGTTCTAACAGCGAATGAGACATAACGAAAACAATTCAATCTAAAGACGAATAAGTAGGATAAATGATCTGGACTGCTTGTTCCACAGCTGTTGATTTCTGTGCAAGACGTCGCTTTGTCCTCTAATCAACGGCTAGAAGGAACTACATACAGGAAACCTACGTTCACCCTACTAATAAAAAAATCCGAACGAATTTGATTCTCTATTAAGAATCCAGCTCGTTCGGATCTTCCTTCAACTACAATACTTCTGTCCCAGCCTCTTTAATACTTACGCAAAAGTGATACTTCAGCTTTTAGTAAATGCTGTCGGAACAATCCGTATACTTTAGCGATTATGTCTTCAACTTCTTGTGTACTAGCAGCTAATATTCGAATAGCACATCCGGGGATCGGCAGTGCGGAAGCTCCTACTTTACAGCCTGCCTCTTCGCACAGCTGATGTACTTTCGCTATAAATGCGTCGTCGGCTTTTGGATGAACAATGATAATCGATCCAAAATGAGTATACCCTTCCATTTTCATCATGCCGCGCAAATGGCTTTCTGGCTTCAAGTATAAGTGATCGTATACCTTCAGCTGCTCGTTTACATACAGTTTAAGCTTGGAACGCATAGAGGTATATTGAAACAGCTGCCCATCCGGCGACCATCCCGGAGTTATGCTGTCACACATAAACAAAGCAGCGTTTTGTACCATATGAACCGTTATTTCTTGGACAAATGCAGCATTTTCATACAAAATAAGCGGGTCTGGTATATATTCCATGATGGCTTGTTCTTCAAGGGTTATACACGTTTCTTGTAAAACAGCTTCGTTCGGTGTTTTGTACACCTTTGTCGCAGATTGAGTAGTAGCCGTCAGCTGGGCATTTTTCTCTACCGTTATCATGGTTTTATACTTGTCTCCGCTCACGTATCCTCCGCCTACGTGAAGCATATAAACAAAAGGGGATTCAGGAGTCATGTAAATAGGTCTGGCAACTTTGAAAGCACCGTAATGGTACGTATCTTTAATAACGGTTCGCTCACTGTTTCTTTCTGCTCGAAGCTCTAAATAACCCGTGTAGCTCATGATTCAAGGCCGGTTAAAAAGGCCTCTTTTTTAATCCATTCTATCACTTGGTCGAGCCCTTTATCTTCTTTTAAATTGGTGAAAACAAAAGGCTTGTGCCCTCTCGCTTGGATTGTATCTTTTTCCATTACTTCTAAACTGGCTCCTACATACGGGGCTAAATCTGTTTTGTTGATAATGAATAAATCAGATTTAATCATTCCTTGACCGCCTTTACGCGGGATTTTTTCCCCTTGTGCTACGTCGATGATATAAATCGAAAAATCAACGAGCTCTGGGCTAAACGTTGCCGCTAAATTATCTCCTCCGCTTTCTACAAAAATAAGTTCAACATCGGGGTGACGTTCCACTAACTCATCGATCGCAGCAAAGTTCATAGATGCATCTTCTCGAATAGCCGTATGAGGACATCCTCCTGTTTCTACTCCTACGATACGATTTTCCGGTAAAATACTGTTTTTTACTAGAAATTGCGCGTCTTCTTTTGTATAAATATCGTTTGTAACGACCGCCATGCTTAGCTGTCCTTCTAGTGCACGCGTTAATCGTTCTACTAACATTGTTTTCCCTGCACCAACAGGTCCACCAATTCCAATTTTAATTGCATTCATTTTTTACGCCTTCATCGTTAGAAGGCCTTCCCTCCTTTTTTATGACATGAACAATCGGACATGCAATTGTTCATGTTGCATTTGAGCGATTTCTAACCCTGGTGTCACGGCACCAAATTCCTCTTGATCCGCTTGTAAAATATGCTGAAGTGCTTGCTGCAGCAGCGGCTGAAAAAGAACGAGCGTTTTTTGTCCATCCGTTTGACCGATTGGTATGCCGCGAACAGCATTTTGAACTAACGAAGAAATGCTAGCGTACAAGTGACTTAAAATTGCCTCTTCTTTTGTGATATTTAACTGCAGGCTGGCTAACGCAAATACAACAGCAGGATGTCCATACGCCTTCTTTGCTTTTACCTCACTCATATACTTTTCTAAATAAGAGCCTTGAAATAACTCTAAGCAAAGTTTTAACATGCGCTGGCCCACGCGTCTTGTCCCTTCTCTTGTTTCTTTTGACAAAGCAAGAGCGTATAAATCATGATCCACTCTCATAATTTCGTTAAACTGGTCATGAGCCGCATACTCATAAGCCAGTCTGCATGCTAAGCCGTCCGTATACGTCAGCTGAACATCAAGGTATGTACGAAGCGCCTCTTGAAAGGTTTCTGTGTTGTAAATTTGATTTCGCTGAATATACGTTTCAAAGCCAAACGAATGTGAAAATGCACCGGATGGAAAATTTGAATCACATAGTTGAATCAGCGAAAGCAATGAATTAGTCATGACTGTGTCCGATATGCTTAAAAGCTTGTTTTACTTTTCTTTTTTCGCGCTTATAGGGAATATCAAGCTGCTGGAGCAATTCTTCGACTAAATAATCGTACTGTACGAGCATGTCTCCACCTTCAAACTGTGCCGGCAAATGTCGGTTGCCAAGCTGATGAGCAATTTCTCCCATTTGCTGAATATCAAACGGCTGAATCGTCAAAATATCGTCTGCCAGCACCTGCACAACAATCATATTGCTTTCATCCATAAACAGCACGTCACCATCCGTGAGCTCGCGATTTTCTTTTAGACGAATTCCTAGTTCCTTACCGTGATCTGTTACAACGCGCAGAACGCGTTTTACTAAGTGATCACTTTCGATATATACCTTTTCTATATGCGGAGCCCGTTTTTCTAATGTTGCCATATTTCCGATAATTTTTTCGATTACCATTTCTTTCACCTCAAAATAAAAAGTATCGCTGCGCCATAGGCACAACTTCTGCTGCTTCACATGTAATCATTTGTCCATCTACTTTTACTTCGTACGTTTGGGGATCAACTTCAATTTTAGGCATTTCCCCGTTTAACTTCATATCTGTTTTTTTTAATTGACGAATATTTTTAACCGGTTGAAGCAGCTTTTGTAACCCCAGTTTCTCGCCTACTTTGTTCTCGTACGCTGCTTTTGACACAAACGTAAGAGACGTTTTAGCTCTTGCTTTTCCATAAGAAGCAAACATCGGACGGTATAAAACCGGCTGTGGGGTTGGAATTGAAGCGTTAGGATCTCCCATTAAGCTGTGTGCAATCAAACCGCCTTTTACAATCAAGTCAGGCTTTATTCCAAAAAACGCTGGCTCCCATAGAATTAAATCAGCCATTTTCCCTGTTTCTACTGATCCTACGTATTCGGAAATTCCATGGGCAATAGCTGGATTAATCGTATATTTAGCTACATAGCGTTTGACACGTGCGTTATCGCCAGCTTCGCTGTCACCATCAAGTTTCCCTCGCTGCTTTTTCATTTTGTCAGCTGTTTGCCACGTTCTTGTAATCACTTCTCCTACACGTCCCATTGCTTGGGAATCTGAAGAAATCATACTGAATACACCTAAATCGTGTAAAATATCTTCAGCTGCAATCGTTTCTTTGCGAATGCGAGAATCAGCAAAAGCGATGTCTTCTGGTACAGAGGGATCAAGATGATGACATACCATGAGCATATCTAAATGTTCTTCAAGCGTGTTGACAGTATAGGGTCTTGTTGGATTAGTTGATGATGGAAGCACGTTTGGAAAGCTTGCCATTTCCATAATATCAGGTGCATGTCCGCCTCCAGCTCCTTCAGTATGATAGGTATGAATGACTCGATCGCCAATCGCTGCAATCGTATCTTCGACAAAGCCGCCTTCATTTAAAGTATCTGTATGAATCGCGATTTGAACATCGTACTCGTCTGCTACCTGTAAGCTTGTGTCAATGGCAGATGCCGTGGTTCCCCAGTCTTCATGAAGCTTTAGTCCAATCGCTCCAGCTTCAATTTGCTCAATTAAAGGCTCTTTGGCACTTGCATTCCCTTTTCCTAAAAAGCCAATATTCATTGGGAATGCTTCAGCAGCTTCAAGCATTCGTTCAATATGCCAAGCTCCGGGTGTACAAGTTGTAGCTTTTGTTCCTGTAGCCGGTCCTGTTCCTCCTCCAATCATTGTTGTAACTCCAGAGGCAAGAGCAGTTTCAATTTGCTGCGGACAAATGAAATGAATATGTGCATCAATACCGCCGGCGGTTACAATTTTCCCTTCTGCTGCAATCACTTCTGTACTCGCACCAATGATAATGTCTACTTCATCCATCAGCAGGGGATTGCCCGCTTTTCCGATGGTTTGAATGAGTCCATCTTTTATTGCAATATCTGCTTTATATATGCCTGTATAATCAACAATAATTGCATTTGTCAACACTAAGTCCGCTGCTTCGCTTCGTGTTGCAAGAGGATGCTGCCCCATTCCGTCACGAATGACTTTTCCTCCGCCGAACTTTACTTCATCTCCGTACGTGGTGAAATCTTTTTCAATTTCAATAAATAGCTCTGTGTCTGCTAAACGAACAGCGTCTCCAACGGTTGGTCCAAACATATCTGCGTACTGACGTCGGGACATTTGAAAACTCATCTTATACATCTTCCTTTCTATCAGAAAGCGATCTGTTTGTTTTATTGTTAAGACCGTAGATTTCTCTTGTTCCGGAGAAAGCAACGAGATCGACTTCTTTTGCATCACCTGGTTCAAAACGAACGGCTGTACCGGCCGGAATATTTAAATGATAGCCAAGCGAAGCTTCGCGGGGGAATTCGAGCGCAGCATTCACTTCAAAAAAATGAAAGTGGGACCCTACTTGAACAGGTCGATCGCCTCTATTGATTACAGTCACGCTAATCGATTTCTTACCGTTATTACATGTAATTGGGTCTTTTTTCAAAAAATATTCCCCTGGAATCATATCTTTCCCTCCTCTTAACGAATTGGATCGTGCACAGTGACGAGCTTGGTTCCATCTGGAAAGGTAGCTTCTACTTGAATATCATGAATCATTTCCGGAATACCTTCCATTACATCTTCTTGTTTTAAAATCTTGGTCCCTTCTCGCATTAGCTGTGCTACCGTCTTGCCATCACGAGCTCCTTCCATAATTTCATATGTAATGATAGCTACTGCTTCGGGATAGTTAAGTTTTAATCCTCTTGTCTGACGGCGTCTTGCTAAGTCTGCAGCTACGACAATCATTAATTTTTCTTGTTCTCTCGACGTAAGTTTCAATGAAAGCTTCCTTTCTGCTAATCTATTTTCTTATTAACATCAAGTGTGATATTTTCTAACACAAATGCATAACTAATTATAGTAAATTTTCTGACAAAAAACAAAGAATTTATCTCTTCCGATAAAAAAAGATGAGCATATTTGCTCACCTTTTACTCTTCTGAAATCGCTTGTGTTTTCCATTTCTGCAGGTGTTTCCAGCCCAAACCTTCAGCTAGCTGACGTTTTGCATAGTCTACTCCTTTTTCAATAGAAGCTTCATACCCAAATAAATAATAGCGCAAGCCAGCGTTTAATACTACTTGATTATAGACGTAAGTCAGTTCGGAAGAAGTTTCACCCTCCAAAATGCGCGTCACATATTCCGCTTGTTTTTCAACACTTATTTTCTTTTCAAAGTGCTCTTCTTCCACAAACAGTCCGTATTCTTTTGGATTGACAATAAACGACTCCATCTCTCCTTCTGAGATAGTAAAAACAAAGCTGCTTCTATGTACAGGTACATCTTCAGATCCTTCTATCCCTTGTACCACGTATACATGTTTGAACGGGAGCGAAGCAAAAATGGGCACAATTTTGTTAATGGCTGTGCGGTGAAAAGCGCCCATCATTAAAGAAGAAGCATTTGATAAATTTAATAGTTTTTCAACCGTATTAATTAGTGTTCTTACGCCAATTTCATGACGAACTTGTTTGATGCGGCTAAGAGGATAAGAGATTGTTTCGGCATTTACAAAGCCAATTTTTAACGTTTCAAACGCATGACCGACGTCTTCAATCGTTTGAGCTTGAGGGATCTGTAATGAATGAAGTACATCTTCAATCGTTGTTCCAAACTTTGGAGGAAGCGCTTCTGTACAGTGTAAAAAAGCTGGCACACCTCTTTCAGCTAATAAAATCGATACAGGAATGGTCGCAAAAAATGAATTTCTCCCTGCATAAGGGCTTGCAAAATCAATTGATTTATCTTTTAGCGGCTGAGACAGCGGTATTTCTTTTGTTTTTTCACGAAAAGCATGAACGAATCCCAATAGTTCATCTGCATTTTCAGTTTTAATACGTTCCGCAATAAAAAAAGCAGCGATCTGAGCATCCGTAGCTTGTCCAGAAGCGATTAAGCGAGCTGCTTCTTTTGCTTGTTCATACGTTAAGTCAGTTGATCCTCTTTTTCCGCGCGCTATTTCTTTGATAAATTGCTGCATATCGTACACTTCCTTTTTAACTGAATATTTGTACATTGTATCACATATTTTCTTTGTTCCTTAGATTATCTTCTATTAGGTACGCAAACTGCTAAAAAAATATGAAATTAAAGGAAAAGTACTAGTTCTTTTATAACCTAATATAGTATAATCTATCTGCTATACTATTATTTGGATATTTGGGGGACTTTACAAATGAAAAAAGAGAAACTACTTGTACCATTTATAGCAGCATCCGTTTTAGTAGGAGCATCGGTGACAACGCCTGTTTTTAGTCACTCTGCTTATGCTGCTTCTTCTGTCAGCGTTTATCAAAAAGACGTTAATTCGCTAGCAGATTATTACGCACCATTTTATAAAACCGTAGAAAAAAAGCTAAAAGAAATTGAAGGAATAAAAGATGACGAAAAAGCGTTAGCTGCATATGATCAGCTTGCGGATCATATTGACCAGTTTCTAACAAAGACTGATAAAAATTATGCGATGAATCACCTTAATTCAGAAGCCGATCAGCTTCAAGGGTATTTATACGACAGCTTAATTGCTCTTTACAATTACATTGTGGATCTTGAAGACTATGCGTATGGAGATGTAAGTGACGCGGAATTTAATAAGATCTCTGCAAATTTCGAAAAAGAAATCAACGCATACAATACGCAATTTCAGCAAAAAGCGAAGAGCTATAAAACGAAGCGAAAAGTAACGTTTAACGCAAATATGAGTTATTTGCTTGATGAAGATATTCAACCTTCCCCAACAGCTCCATCTACACCGGCTGATAGCAATGGCACCTACACGGTGAAAAAAGGAGACACGCTGACAGCAGTCGCTAAAAAGTACGGCATGACGGTAGCTGAATTAAAAAAATTAAACAATTTAAAAACAGATGCGCTAAAAGTTGGACAAGTGCTGAAAGTGAAAAGTACAAGCGCACCTTCGCCGGCTCCAGCACCTCAAGCTTCTGTTAGTGCAAAACAGCAGCAAATTGTATCGTATGCCAAAACGCTAATTGGAAAGCCATATAAATATGGAGGTACGACACCAAAAGGTTTTGATGTATCAGGGTACACACAGTATGTATATAAAAACGCGGGTTCACATATTTCTATCCCCCGTACAGTAGCAGATCAGTATAAAAGCGGCACGGACGTAAAGCAAAACAGCCTGCAGGCTGGAGATTTAGTTTTCTTTAAAAACGGCAAATCCGTTTCAGTCGTAGGAATTTACCTAGACAAACAAGAATTCATTTATGTCAGCAGCAAAGGCGTTAAAACGCAATCACTTTCAACAGCGTACTGGAAAAACAGCTATGCGGGCGCAAAGCGTATTATAAAGTAAAAAGAGGTGCCTTATGGCACCTCTTTTGTTCTACTAGCTATGTATTTCTATACTAGACTAGCAATTTTATAAAGAAGTTCTTAGTTCATAACCGTGATTTTAACAGATTTTCTTCCGAACTGTTGAGCATCACCTTCAGAAGGAACGAATACGTCAATTCGATTACCTTTAATTGCTCCACCTGTATCGGCAGCTACAGCTTCACCATAGCCTTCTACATAAACTTTCGAACCTAATGGAATAACACTAGGGTCAACAGCGATTACTTTTTGATTTGGATTTGCTTTTAAATCCACTCCTGTAGCAGTTGTACCGCTACATCCAGCACAATTAGCCGTATAGGCAGTTGCTTCAACTGTCATTGATTTGCCGCTGGCTTGTTGTGACGATTCAGCAGGTTGTTGTTCTTTTTGAGCCTGTTCAGCTTGAGCTTGCTGCTGTTCTTTTTGAGCTTGTTCAGCTTGAGCCTGCTGCTGCTCTTTTTGAACCTGTTCAGTTTGAGCTTGCTGCTGCTCTTTTTGAGCCTGTTCAGCTTGAGCTTGCTGCTGCTCTTTTTGAGCCTGTTCAGCTTGAGCTTGCTGCTGCTCTTTTTGAGCCTGTTCAGCTTGAGCCTGCTGTTGCTCTTTTTGAGCCTGTTCAGCTTGAGTTTGTTCAGCCGGCGCTTGAGCTTCTGGAGCAGCTTGGACTACTGAAGGGCTTGATTGCTGAGCTTGGCCGTTTGGAGACTGAATTTTTAATTGTTCGCCAGGATAAATTAAATCTGACTTCAGTCCGTTCCATTCTTTAATTTGATCTACCGTCACGCCGTATTGCTGACTGATGGACCATAATGTGTTTCCTTGCTGAACTTTGTGCGTCATTTCTTTTATAGTAGCTACGTTTAATTCTTGATTTGGATAAATAATATTAGATGTTAAGTTGTTTGCATCTTTTAGCTCGTCTACGCTCACGCTGTGCTTTTGAGCGACTTTCCATAACGTATCACCTTTTTCTACGTGATACGTTCCGCTTGTAGAAGCAGAAGCTGCACCTACAAATCCTGCTGAAAGGATTGCTGTTGTTCCTAGAGTAAATATAAATTTTTTCATTACGAATACCTCCTTATTTACTCAATGATTGAATGATATCATCCTCACATTTCACAGCCGTTACAGAGCCATGCTACTTTTATTACAAAACTTAACAAAACAGAACATTCAATCGTAATATTTCTGATAATTTGGCTATATGATGAAACGTTTCTACTTTTTACTGCTTTTTATTGTTGTTTTTACTAAAATAGTTAAATTTCTCCACCATTGCTGGCTATGCCTCTTCTTTTTTATTGATCATTTAAGGGTATATTAAGTTTTTTTCATAACAAAAAAAAACGAACCGCTAATCAAAAATTTTGATCAGCGGTTCGTTTTTCAATTCGGCTAAAATACTTGTGTCCCAGCTTTTTTATTTCTTGTTAAATCCTTGCTTTTCAACAAATTCTTTCATATACATACGCTTAGGATTGGAAAGCATGTCGGCCATTTGACCAGTCCATGTGTCTTGGCGTTTGCCATTTGTTCTTTCGTTGTAATAAGCAGAAATTTCTTCGTTATACGCTGTTAATTCTTTTTTGGTCTGCTCATCGTTCGGCTCATATGTTTCTTCATGATACACATGTTTAAATGGTAAGCGCGGCTTTTTATCCGTAATACCCGCTGGATGTCCAACCGTTAGACCAAATAACGGGATTACATGATGAGGCAATTTTAACAATTTGCTTACTTCTTCTAATTCGTTACGCAAACCGCCAATGTAACAAGCTCCAAGCCCCATTGATTCAGCAGCAAGCGTTGCATTTTGCGCAGCAAGGGCAACGTCAATAATAGCTACCATAAACTGCTCTGTGCTTTCGAGCGCTGTCGATAAATCTTTTTTCTCCATTTCCGCAATGACATCATGACGATGAAAGTCAGCGCAAAATACAAAGAAGTGTCCATTTGTTTCTACGTAAGGCTGATTTCCTGCTAATTGAGCAAGTTTTCGCTTCGTTTCTTTATCTTTTACTCCAATAATGGAGTACGCTTGAATATAGCTTGATGTGGAAGCTGCCTGTGCGCTTTCTACAATCGTCTGAATTTGCTCTTCCGACAATGGTTTGTCTTCATATTTGCGAATAGAACGATGATTTAAAATCGTTTCAATAACTGAGTTCATATTATAATCTCCTTTTACTTCATTTAACCTTCTACAGATGTTATCTCTACAGTTAGTTTAGCGAATGTAAAAAGAAATAACCAATGTTCTGCTTAAAATTGATTTTGACTTGTCTCATATCGATACAGCTTAAAGTGATCTGCAAGCACGCGATCTACTTTTACTTCTAAGCTGTCTACATATTCGTCCATCCGTTTTATCAGCCGGTTTCTCTTCACATCATTTTCTAAAATGTTCTTAAGCTGCTGTTCAAAGGCTTCAGCATCATTAAGCGGTATCAGCAGCTCTTTTTCTTTTAGATATTCAATGTTAATTTGTTCTTGACCGGGAAGAGATGAGTGAATAAAAATAGGTAGTCTCTTGTGAAGGGCTTCGCTAATTGTCACTCCCCCCGCTTTTGTGACAATAGCATCTGCTCCCTCATATAAATCATTCATTTTCTCTCTCGATTTTACATACGAGACCGCTTTAATTCTCGGGTGGTTCAATTTTATTAGTTCTTGATACAACTTTTTGTTTTTTCCGCACAGCACATAATACATATACGTACAGTTTTGCGGAAGCTGCTGAAGCATTTTGCGTACATTTCCAAGGCCGGAATTCCCTCCGGCAATCAGTATATGTTTCTGTGGCATGAGATGGTCAATCCGTCTTTTTAAAAATGCTTTATGAACGGGAATGCCCGTTACATAAATAGAAGACTCTTTTACACCGTGAACGTTTTGTAAAAACGCTTTTGTATCCTGATCAGGCACGCAGTGAAGCTCAATTCCATTTTTACCCCATACGTCGCTTACTAAGAAGTCTGTGTATACGTTTATAATAGGAAGATCAATGATTCCTTTTTCTTTTAACCCGCTTAATACACAGGAAGGAAAGCTGTGTGTACAAACAATAACATCCGGCTGCTCTGCATCAATTAATTTCTTCATATGGTATTCGATAATCGGCCACTTTTTCACAACAAAATCATCCATCGTATGGTCGTTTTTTTTGTATACATGACCGTAATAAAATTTTTCAAACTGCTTTGGAAAAACAGAAATCCATTTCATGTATATCGATGAAATCATTTGTTCAAGCGGTTTGCTCCAATAGCTTAAACAATCAATTTTTTGACAAATAACGTGCGAAAAACGCTCCATGATGGCATCCATAACGGCGTCTGCTACTTGGTGATGACCAGATGGCATCTGAAAAAGCGGTAAGAATAAAACCTTCCTCATTGACCATCCCTCCTCTCAAGACGTTTTCGGTTTCTTGTTCTTTTTATAAGTAAATAAATTACAAAAAAAGCTACAGCGCCCATGATAATATACGAAATATGAATTCGATCTCCTACGTAGTAACCTAGAATCAGAAAAGAAAGGACCCATACTAGACTTCCTACTACCGATAACAATAAATAAAGCAAAAACGGATAGCGACTTATTCCTGCCATATATGGGCTAATTTGACGCAAGCCTGGAATATATAAACCAAATAAAATGGTCCATATCCCATATTTATGGTAGCTGCCGCTTGCCGCTTCAATTTTCTCTTTGGTTAACCCTACGTATTTTCCGTATTTATCAAAAAATGGGGTTCCCGCATACCTTCCTAGCCCGTAAGCAATAAGCATTCCAGTTATAACACCTAAAAAAGCAAAAAGAGATGATTCGTATAAGTTCAGCTGATGTTTGGCAATAAACATGCCTAATAATATTAAAAATGATTCTTCAGGCGCTGGAATTCCAACAATCCCACAAAAAAGTACAAGTAAAATAACAATATAACCATAGGAATGTATATACTGAGAAATAATTGTTAAGTCCACTGCTCGCTCCTCTATTTACGATTGATTCATCAATTGCTGCATGGTTATACTTTCATACCCTTGCTGTTTTAAGTAAGGTAAAAACTCTTCTAACGCCGCAATCGTCATTTCAGGTGCTTTTTCATCTGCTCCCGGGGTATCTCCATTATCGTGTAACACAAAAATGGCTCCATCTTCTACTTTACGCATTAGTTTTTGAACTAATGCCGTTTTCGTTGTTTTTAGTGTCCAATCCTGAAAGATTCCTGTCCAGATCACAAGGTGATATGGCTTGGCCATTGATAAACTGCTCATATTTAAATGTCCCCACGGCGGACGATAAAAAAGCGGCTTTTGATTTGTTACTTTCTCTATAACCTGTGCACATTGATGAATTTGTCTTTTTAATTGCCAAGGTGTTTGCGTCCATGCACTCACATGACGATGATGATGTATAGCTACTTCATGTCCTTCATCAATCATTCTGTTTAAAATAGACGGGTGTTTCTCCCCTAGTTCTCCCACAATAAAAAAAGTAGCTTTCATTTCATGCAGTTTGAACAAGTCCAAAATTTTTGGTGTATAAACAGGATGAGGTCCGTCGTCAAATGTTATAGCTATTTTATGCTTTTTTTCCCTTTTATTATGACTGATGAATGATAGCGACGATAAAGGGTTTGCGAAATAATGGTATATACACATATAACCATTAGAACGAAAAGTAAAACAATAAAAAAACGAGTCATATGCTTTTAACCATCCTTTTGAATTTAAATCCTGCATTTATTATAACGGTTTACTCAGACTTTGGTTTCATTTTTTTGTGATAGAAGCCAGGAATTTTAAAATAATTTGATACTTTACCTAAAAATAGCTGTTCTGCAAGGATATACCGGAAATAAAATGATATCATAAAATTTCCCTTCATTCAGTAAAAAAAGTACTTTTTACCATTTATATCTATCTTTTGTATGACAACTGTCATTACTTTTTTAAAATAAAAAAACTTCCCGCACGAGTGCGGAAAGTTTTTAAATTAAAATTTTGACCGATACCATTTTTCAGCTGCTTCAATTTCTGTTCGTGTTAACTGATGTCCAAATGATTCCCAATGCACCTGTACGTCTGCTCCGGCTTTTTCTAAAAGCGCAGAAAGTTCTTCTGTTTCTGATGCTGGGCAAATAGGGTCGTTTGTGCCTGCGCCGATAAAGATAGAGGCGTTGGTCTTAGGCACTTCAATTCCTCTTCTTGGAACCATCGGATGAAGAAGAGCCGCCCCTTTTAAAGAATTCTCATAATGAAATAGCAAACTTCCTGCAATATTGGCACCATTTGAGTAGCCTACAGCTACGATGTTGTTTCGGTCGAATGAATATGTTTCAGCCGCTTCGTCTAAAAATTGATGAAGTTCTTTTGTACGTTCAATTAAATCTTCTATATCAAATATTCCTTCTTGTAAACGTCTAAAGAAACGGGGCATTCCGTTTTCTAGTACATTTCCTCTTACAGATAATACGGAGCAAGAGGAATCAATCATATCTGCAACAGGAAGCAGATCTTGTTCTGTACCTCCTGTACCATGCAACAGCAATAAAGTTGGTTTCGTCTCGTCCGTTCCTTTTTTAAAAATATGTTTCACGTATATCCACTCCTTTTAAATATCTTGAATTAAAGATAATTTTATTATAAGAACTTTCGAAGCATTTGTAAAGGAACCACTGTCAAAGAAATACCTGTATGTTTTGCTGGCAGTATCACATAATACTGAATAACTTCATATAGCCATTGCTCATATGCAGCTAGGTATTTAATTCGTTTGACTTACAACGGGAAAAGAAATATTCCACTTTTAGCTAAGTGCTCCCGCCAAAAGGTGGATAATGATTAAAAATCACCCGTCCTCCGTCGTATAAAAAGTTCCCTAGTCTGATAAATTAGTTAATTTTTGCTTTATTTCGTCACTTTCAACAGATATCAGCATTTATACCCGAACGTACCAAATCGTATTTCGTATACGTGTTATAACAACTTTTTTCTATGAGAAACAGAACGTAAAATACCAGCTTGTTTTTTCATAAAGGGGAACAAAGCCCCGAATGGTGCTTTATTTGACAAACACAAATTTATGGGTAAACTAAGTTCAGATGATTGTATTTCACTTCGTTTCAGTTTAATAAAAAAACGAAGCATCTGCGAGTAAGCAAAAAATAACTGCGTAAAGAGCTATTTATGTCAATCATCTTATACCCTAAAAACTTACCTGCACTTGAATAATAGCCTTTATAAAACTTAGCGCGTCAGCTTGTGAACGTTAATACTTTATCATCCATCTCTCTGTTAAAAGATTGAATGGGCCAACAAACTTCAGCATTCTTTACATAACGACCTTGTAAAGACGAAGAATGTAGCTATGTGTGAACATGGAATTATTACTTAGTGGAGTGAACCAACATGAGGAAATTTATTTTAGCCTTTTTAGTCGTTGTTTTAATTGTAATGCTAGGAGTTACCTATGTATTAAAGCAATTTCAGCAAACGGCTGATTTATCTTACTCGAAACTGCAGTCGGTTCAAAGTACGGTAGTCTATGACAAAAATGACCGTAAGATTGACGAATTGTATAAAACCGTTCCCCGTCAAAATGTTTCGAGCAATGAAATTCCCGATTATGTAAAAATGGCGTTTGTTGCAACGGAAGACCGTCGCTTTTACAAGCATTTTGGGATTGATTTACAAGGTATTGGCCGCGCCCTTTTTAAGAACATTGTAACAATGAGTAAAGCTGAAGGCGCAAGTACCATTACACAGCAGTTAGCAAGAAATCTTTACTTATCTAGTGATAAGACCATTAAACGTAAAGTAGATGAAATGTTTCTATCACTAGGCTTAGAAAGACAATTTACAAAAGATCAAATCTTGGAATTATATTTAAATCAAATTTATTTCGGAAGCGGTGTATATGGTATTGGTGCAGCTTCTCAGCTTTATTTTAATAAGCCTGTATCAGATTTAACCGTAGGCGAAGCTGCGCTTTTAGCAGGACTGCCAAAAGCGCCGAGTACGTATTCACCAAGCAATAGTACAGAAAAAGCGACAGCCCGACGAAACGTTGTATTAAAACTGATGCATGACCAAAACGTTATTAGCGATACTCAGTATCAGCAAGCCTTAAACGAACGTGTAGTCAAGCCTAGTATTCCGGTTAAAAAACCGAACTCAAATCAAGCATTTATCGATTATGTGATTAATGAAGCTGCTCAACAGTATGGCGTATCTGCTGATGACCTTTACAAGGGTGGTTATGCCATTTATACAGATTTAGATCCTAATTTACAGGAATCGATTAATAACTCTGTAGCAAATCATACGTTCCGAGATGATGACATTAACAGCAAAGTAGAGGTTGGGATTTCAGCTGTTAACCCTAAAACAGGTGGGATTTCAGCGATGTATGGAGGGCGCAGCTATGAGCGAAACGGCTTAAACCGTGCTACAAGCGGCTATCAGCTTGGTTCAGCTATTAAGCCTTTAGCCGTATATGGTCCAGCCTTAGAAACTGGAGATTATACGCCAACTTCACTCTTAAGTGACGAACGACAAGACTTTGGCGGTGGATATAGCCCTAAAAATGCAGAAGGTGAATACCAAAAGCATGTGACAATGCGTGAAGCACTTACCCGTTCACTTAACGTTCCAGCTGTTTGGCTTTTAAAACAAATTGGTATTGACACAAGCGCAAAATTCATGGAAAAAGCTGGACTTCCTCTTGAAGATGACGATAAGTCAAAATTGGGGCTTGCTCTTGGAGGAACGACCACAACGTTCTCTCCCCTTCAGTTAGCACAAGGATATACAACTTTTGCTAACAAAGGCGTCATGACTAAGCCGTACGCAATTCGAAAAATTGAGATGCGCGACGGTGAAGTGAAAAAGCCAGACATTCAGACAGAGCGAGTAATGAGTGAAGAAAATGCGGATACAATGACATCCATGCTGCAAGATGTGATTGAAAAAAGCTATGGAACAGGTGTTAACGCTCGTTCTTCACGAGATGCTGCAGGTAAAACCGGTACAACCAACGATGTCAAAGATGCTTGGTTTGTCGGGTATACCGATGATGCAGTCGTTTCTATCCACGCTGGCTTTGATAATGCTAATTCTACGCAAACAACGAAATACTTATCAGGCGGCGGCGGACAAGACCCTGCTACACTGTTTAGCTCAATTATGAATAACTGGTAACCAAAAAACCTCCAACTTCACTGTTGGAGGTTTTTTTAAGATAAATGCGTTTTATGCTTAAGTGAAAAAAAGGAAACGTTAATGACTTTGCAAATCGTTACATAATGCAGAACGGTCAAGACAACCACGCCACAGTTCATCCCGATAATAATTCCCTGCATGCCAATATTTGTTTGTGATCCTAAGAAAAACATCAGGGAAAAAGATACAATATGAGACCAAATCGTATGATAAAAAGCATCTTTTACATAGCCAAGGCCAATTAAATAAGCTTGAAGCGGGACGGCAAAGAAGTGAAAAAGAAAATACGGCCATAGAGCCTTTAGGTAGTACACGGCTTCTGTAGAATGAAAAAACAAGTTGGTAAGCGGCTCAGCAAAGAAATACATCGCCACTATAGACGGAATCCCATATAAAAATGTCATTTGCATACTTTGAGTCAAAAGTCTTTGAAGCTGTTCTTCCTGATTTTTCGCATGAGCTTCAGATACAGCAGGTATTAGTGCCACTAAAAGAGAATGAGCAAAGAAAGCTGGAAAAAAACCGATCGACATCGCTACCCCTGTTAGCATACCAAAATGCTGCGTTGCCCCGGTTAAAGTCATGCCCGATAAAACGAGCGCGTGTTTGATTAAAAACGGCTGAATAGCATTACATACCGCATTAAATAAACGCAGTCCCGTGGTCGGAAGTGAGACGCCTAACAGCTTTTTCCGAATCTCACTTGGAGAAAGCAGGGGTCTGTACCCTCTTGATAAAACACTTAACTGAGTAACGTACGTGATAAAAAAATAAAGCAATATAACAGCTTCAGTTCCAATTAGCGTACAAATCGCAATAAACAGCGACATTTTAACATCTGTGAAAGCAAACATTTGAAAAACAACAAATAAAATCGTTAGCTGAAAGGCTTTGCGGATAAAATTAGACACAGCGATAGTCGTCATATTATTTTTACCCGTAAAATATCCACGAAGCACCGCTGAAAATGAAACAACCGGAATGAAACATAGTACAACCCATTTCAAGTAAGGATGATAGTGACTAAAAAATGGAAAGGCTGCTAATACGGCCAGTGTAATAAAAAAGATTCCCAAGCTCACAGCAGTCGCAAAAATGGTGGCATGCTTCATCATATGCTGATGTTCTTTGCGATGATGTTCAGCAAGAAATTTAGAAATAGAAATAGGCAGTTCCAAGTTGGCTACGGTGGCAATAAGAAAAATGATAGGAAGAACAGTCATGTACATGCCCATGCCTTCCCTTCCTAATTCTCTAGCAAGTACCATATTTACAAGAAATTCAATTAACTCTCCTGCAAAGGCAGCACCTGCTAGAATAAACGTTCCTTTCAAAAAAGTGTTCATCTCGTTATCTCCTCTATTTCCCGTCCTTTTTCATCACTACCTCTTCTCTCTATGTATATGACAAGCTCCATACGAATTATTTATCTAATTGTATTTTTCGTTGTACAAGTTCTTGTATAATGTTCAGCCTATGTGAAAAAAAAACGTTATATACCTTTTTTACATAGGAAATTCATTCATTTCTTATCTTTTGGCTCTTGAAACTTACATAGAAAAAACAGGAGACCGAATGAACCTGCCGATTGCTAGCGGGAATAGAGCAGGTTGTTTTAATGCAACAAATTCACATATTAGTTAAGCGTCTTTATTCATCATTTTCTGTGGATGCACTTCTTTTTTTGCTACCGAGGCGTTTTTGCCTAGTACAACCGAAAAGACAACAATTATTGCTATAGCAAGAGTAAAAAGGGTAATTGATTCGCCTAGAAATAGAGCTGCAAACAGAATCATTAAAAATGGCTGTAAATATTGAACCTGGCTAACTCTGGCTATTCCACCCATAGCCATCCCGCTGTACCAAGCAACGTATGCTAAAAATTGACTCACTACTGAGAGATAAATCAAACTAACCCATGCTTGTAAAGGCGCATGAAGCATCTCAGCTGTAATGCTTAGTCCCACTGGAATCATAAAAAATGGCGCACCGATGATAATGGCCCAAGCAATCACTTGCCAGCTGCCTAATTCTCTTGCTAACACCCCTCCTTCTGCATAGCTCAGTCCAAGTATCAGCACCGCTGCTAGTAAAGCTGCATCAGCAAACTGCAGTTGACCGAATCCGAGGTGAAGAGCATACACGATAACAGCTGCCGAACCGATTATACTTGAGACCCAGAATTTTAAAGTAGGGCGTTCACCTCCTCTAAACATCGCAAAACCGGCTGTGGCTAATGGTAAAAGAGCGAGTTCAACCGCTCCGTGAGAAACAGGCAATGATTTCATTGCCCAAGAAGTGAGCAGAGGAAACCCTAAAACTGCGCCTAAAGCGACAATCAGCAGACTTTTAAATTGGCGAAGAGAAGGAAATTTCTCTTTTCGTACAATCAATATCACAGCTACTAAAATAGCAGCTACAGCTGTTCTTCCTAAACCGGCGACTGTCGTTCCGAAATACTTGACTGCAATGCTTGTAGAAGGAAGGGTTAAGCTAAAACAGATAACGCCTACTACCCCCAACAATAAGCCCATTTTCTCTCTAATTTCTTTTTGCATCTTACCCTACCCCTGTCTTTTTATTTTTCAGAACTGTACCATTTTTCTAAAAAAGTTCTGATATAATTAAAAGGATAGCCCAGGACAACTACTAAAATAAATGATTCTTTTACCTATCTGTACGGGTACAATTAAAGGAGTAGGACCTATGAGTTTGAAATATCTAAAAATTATGGAAGAAATTAAGCTTGGCCTAGCAAATGGATCGCTTATTGCAGGTGGTAAACTCCCTTCTGTTCGCCGACTCTCCCAACATTTTTCGTGCAGCAAGAATACCGTTATTAAAGCGTACAGCGAACTAGAAAAAGAGCATTTAATTTATTCTGTTCCTAAAAGCGGCTACTACGTTGTGGCAGAATTTCAACATAGGACGAATGAAAATGAAGTGATTGATTTCTTGTCTGCTGGTCCAGATAAAAACGTTATGCCTTATCTTGAATTTCAGCATTGTATAAACCAAGCGATTGAACACTACAAAGAAGAGCTTTTTACATACTCTGATCAACAAGGCTCTTACTCATTGCGGGTACAGTTAGTGAAACACTTGCAGAACCTACAGGTGTTCACTCAAGCTGAAAGGTTAGTTGTTGTATCCGGGTCTCAGCAAGCTCTTCACTTACTAGTTTCTATGCCCTTTCCAAATGGAAAAAATAGTATCCTAATTGAACAGCCCACTTATTTCGGTTTTATCGAGTCTCTTACGCTGCACCAAGCTACTACTTTTGGGATCGAGCTATCGATGGAAGGGATTGATCTTGATCGTTTGGAGTACCTTTTTCGAAATAATGACATAAAATTTTTCTATATTATTCCAAGATTTCACAATCCTCTTGGGCATTGTTATACAAATTTTGAGAAGAAAAAAATCGTGGAGCTAGCCGAAAAATACGATGTATATATAGTGGAAGATGACTTTTTGGGTGACCTTGATCCCGATACAAAATCAGATCCTTTATTTTCTTTTAGTCCTTCTGGACGAGTCATTTACATTAAAAGCTTTTCGAAAATCTTTCTTCCCGGTTTACGCATTGCTGCTGTCGTGCTTCCTTCGTTAATGAATAGCAGCTTTTTAAGATATAAATTCAGTTCAGATTTTAATAGTTCAGCGCTTTCTCAAGGTGCTCTTGAAATTTATTTAAAAAGCGGCATGTTTACTAGTCATCTTAAAAAGATAAAAGAGGTATACCATACCAAAATGCAAACCCTTGTAGAAGCATGTGATTCATTGCTATCCGTTCATACACATTTTTCTAAACCAACTTCAGGATTCTATTTATCCGTTAGTTTGCCTGAGCATGTGAAAGCAAAACAGATCGTTCACATGCTAAACGAGCAGCACATATATGTTGATGATGCCTCTAGATTTTTTTTACCAGAATATAAAAGAGACACTCTTCTCCGATTAAGCATCTCACAAGTAAATACGAATACGATCAAACGAGGAATTGAACAGCTAGCTCAGTGCATTACTTTAATTGATGATAGAAAAAATCATCCTATTCCAAATAACCTTTTCCCCTTGTAGAATGGGAATTCAATGGACATACTAAACGAAAAGAAGTCAAGGAATTAGAATCCTTGACTTCTTTTATTTAACCGTAACGGTTATAAGAGGCATATTATGTGTCCCTTTTGCAGAAACATGTGATTGCACGGTATATGTGCCAGGCTCAGAGAAAGATGTTTGTATCTCATATACACCTTCTCCTACTTGTTTAGGCTTTAACATCTTCCCTTTCCCTTCACCATCTTTTTTTCTCTATTTCAAACTCAATCATTTCAACATCATCATTTTTCACTTTTTCGTCTCCATATGTAACTTCGGCTTTGTAGATACCGCTTTCATTTTTCTGTAACGCCCCTGGGCCTTGAAGATTTACATCCAACGGTTTTGGCTGCTCAGCATTTGTGCTTTGAGTAGGTTCCTGACCACAGGCTGTTAAAAGTAAACAAAGACTGATTATAGATATACTTATTCTTTTTTTCATGTATTCATCTCCTTTTTAAACCCTTTGTTTAACTATAACGCGTATTGCAAAGAAAAAAATGAATTTTTCTAAAAAAGAAGGATTTTTAAAGATTTTTTAAGAACAAAAGTTCATACTCATACTAACTAGTTTTTTCCAAGGAGGAAGAAAATGAATTCAGCTAAATCTCCAGCTAAAAAATCATGGCTACAGACATTAATCAAAAATAAAAGTGAGCGTAAAAAAGTGATCTTTATCTTTACTATCTCTTTTTTACTAGTTGTAGCAGGGCTTGTTTACATTCCTATTTATAAACATTCCCTTCCACTCGATTCTAAAATATATGAAGGAAATTTTAAAGAGCTTGGTTCAATCGCACGAATTGGTTTCTTTGCAGCTTTAGCCATTTATCCTATTTTTTTATTATTAAAATGGAAACCGTTACCGCACATAAAAAAAGGAAATTTTGAGTTAAAACCGCTTATCCAATTTTTAGCCAAGTACGTTCGTCAGTGGCACGTTCCCATTGCTCTTATATCAACAGCCTTGATTATTTTACATGGTTATATGGCTTTAATAAAAGGATTTCAAACAAATTTTACGTACTTTTCAGGAATTATTACGATGGCTGTTCTAGCTTGTTTACTCGTCATGGGCGTGAAGCGCTATAAGCGTACAGATAAAAAGTGGCATCTTACATTTGCTATCTCTTTTTTGGTTTTGTTTATGATTCACGCTACCTTTTCATAACTTGCCATTGTTTAAAGTTTTTTTATATAGGGTACAGTTCACAATGAATACATGATATGTATCACTATACGTTTTACATCATTTAGGAGGTATAAACATGGCAAGAGTGTTAGCTGTATTATCAAGCGGATACGAAGAGAAAGATTATCACACAGGTTGGTGGGCAGAAGAATTATTTGCTCCGCTGCAAAAGCTTGAGGACGCAGGGCACACCGTTGATTTAGCCTCACCTTTTGGAGGTAAGCCGGAAGTAGACGTTCGAAGTATTTCAGAAGACTTTGATCCAGACGGAACATATAAGAAATTATATGAATCAGGGAGAGCGGATCAGACAATGAAACTTGAAGAAGTAGATGCTGAGAACTATGACGTTATTTTAGTAGTAGGCGGCCACGGCGCTATGTTTGACTTAGCAAAAAATGTGGACTTGCATGCACTTATGAACAAAGTGTACGACAACGGAGGTATTTTAGCAGCTGAGTGTCACGGACCTTCTGTTTTTGCTTTCTTGAAAGGATCCGATGATAAACTGTTAATTAAAGGACTAGACGTAACCGGCTATCCTGATGAAATCGAACCGGAAGAAGTACTTCCCTTTTTACCATACAGTTTAGAACAAGAACTTCGTGAAGTGGCTAACTACATCCCTGAGATGGATAAAAAAGCATATGCCGTTTGGGCAAATGATCAAATTGTCACAAGCCGAGATCCTTTTTCTTCTGAGTTAATGGGCGATGAATTAGTTAAAAAGCTAAATAAATAAACTAAAAAAAGACTGCTTGAAAGCAGTCTTTTTTTGTTTGTTCTATAGGGATGTTTGAAACTGCTGCTCTACCAAACGCCGGTAAAAAGAATGAGAGGCTAACAGCTCTTTATGCGTTCCGCTTCCTGTAACCTGCCCTTCTTCTATTACAACAATTTGGTCCGCATTAATGACCGTAGATAGACGATGGGCAATGACGAGTGATGTGCGTTCTTTCATTACCGTTTCCAATGACTCTTGCACAAGCTTTTCTGATTCGGAGTCCAAGCTAGCTGTCGCTTCGTCCAGTAGTAAAAACTGGGGATTGCGTAACAGCGCTCGGGCAATTGCAATACGCTGTCGCTGTCCTCCTGAGAGATTAATACCTCTTTCTCCAATCATTGTTTCATATTGAGCTTCAAAGGACTGAATGAAATGATGAGCATTCGCTAACTTCGCTGCTTCTTCTATTTCTTCATCCGTCACATGCCGCTCTAATCCGTAAATGAGATTTTCTCGAATTGTTCCTGCTAAAATCGGAGAATCCTGCTGAACATAGCTAAACAGGTGACGCCACGAACGTAAGTTGACGTTTTGACTGTCTGTTTCATCCAAGAATATGCGCCCCGATGAAGGCTCATAAAAGCGTTCGATAAGCGAAAAAACAGTAGATTTTCCAGCTCCGCTAGGTCCAACAAAAGCGGTAACTTCTCCTTTTTTAGCAGAAAATGAAACTTTCTGCAATACTGGTTTATCTTCATATTGAAAAGCAACTTTATCGAACCTTAAACTCCCTACCTGTTCAAGCACTTCTCCATTTTCATAGTTCTCTTCTTTCTCAGCTAATATATCAAAGATTCTTTCTGAAGCTCCTTTAGTTTGCTGAAAGCTCGTAACAAATCGGGTAAGTGAACCAACCGGAACCATAATTTGAAAAAGGTAAAGAACAAAAGCCACCAGCTCTCCTGCAGTGATAAATCCCTCACTCACTCGGTAGGCACCAAACCCGACGATGGCAATCATAACAGCGGTCATCACCGTACTAATAATCGGGGTAATGATGGCTTCAATTTTAGCTCTCTTTACACCGAAGAGGTAGAGTGACTGAAACGATTGTAAGGCGGAATCAACTTCTTTTTTCTCTGAACCGGATACTTTAATCAAGCGGATTTCACTCAGCATTTGAGCTAAAAAAGCCGTAAGCTTGGACATTTTATCCTGCTGCTCACGTGAAATTTTATGTATTTTTCGCGCTAGGGGCATAACCAGTACAAACATAACGGGAATAACCGCTAATAAAATGAGCGTCATGGGTACATCAAGCGTAAATAAAATAACAATGGCAACGATAATAGATAAAATATTTTTAACAAAGTCAATCATTTCTGTTGACAATAAATTCATCACAATGGTTGTATCATTTGTAATGCGGCTTACCATTTCACCGGAACGGTTTTGGTCGTAAAATGAAACTGGAAGCTTTATGAGCTTGTTCCACACTTTATGTCTGAGTTCTTTTACAACACCTTGCCCTACTTGAGCAAGGAGATAAAGAGATACTGCGCTTGTTACCATTTGAGCAGCAAATAAACCAAGGAGTCCTGCTATAAGCTGCGGTGAGACGCCTACTGCAATTTTCTCCATCACTTCTTTAATGACAAGAGGAATAGAAAGCGACGCTCCGGTATTAATTAAGGCCAGTATGAACGAAATGAGTAGCTTTCCTGTCGGAGGGTTCGTTAGCAACCATAATTTTTTAAATGAAAAATGAATTCCTTTTTGCGTATTCATCTTAGTTCCTTTCTAATTCTTTTAATAGGTGGTATACACACTTTAGGCAGACATCACACACTTTACCTTCAAAGTTCTATCTTATTTTACACCATTTCCTTTCTCAACCTGAACTTCTAAGCTTTTACCTATTTTTCAAACTCGTCTATACGAAAATGACAAGCTGGTCATATACTATGGTACACTGAATTCTTTTACTAGATGAGAGGTTGAATAAGGATGTCTGTTTATATTAAATCTATTTCTATTGGAACAATTTCTGGCGGGATCGTTATTTTTGGAAACGTAGGAAATATATCGCCTCCAAGCGGCTCTACGTCCGGCTCTGGTTCTAGATCTGGTACTAATTCCCAAATGCTGATGCCTCCTTCTCCGGGAAAAGGCCCGAGAGATAACACAGCTTTTAATGGCTAATAAAAAAACAGTGAGATATTTCTCACTGTTTTTAGACTTTAATACTTGTCATCATCGCAATATAAAAAGCAAAAACAAACAAACCCGCACTTAATACGCTAAGCCATACTGTCTTTTTGTAAAAACAAACAAGTAAATACACAAAAAACAGCAGTGCGACAAATAAGAATAGGATTCCTACAATCGTTACGTGAAACGTTAGAGGGAGCGTCACTTGTTTCCCATAGATAAACGGAAGAATCGATGAATCCATTGCCATATGACTTATATTAGTTGGCGGCGATTGCGTCACCATGACAGCTGTAAATAAAAAAATGATAAGCAAAATAATGCTTTCTGCTCGAATCCACATCACGGGCTTATATTCTGGATGTTTTATCGTTTTTTTCATAAGAAAGCCATTGATGACGGCAAATGCAAGCAGCGGAATAATCGTAATATGCTTTAGTAAAAGAGACTGCCCGTAATCTGTAGCCCATGAATTTACATAGTTGGGCAGCCCCATGATAATGACCATCGAAATGAACCCACTTAATGAAAGAAGCACAAAACAAGCGATTGCAAAAGGAGTAAACCAGCTTAAGAAACTTTTCCAATTGGAGGTTTCTTTTGAAAAAGCGGCAACAATCAGAACCACCCCTCCCCACAGTCCAACTGCTAAAATATGAAGAGAATGAGAAAGCATGCCGCTAAGCGCAGAAGCGGATGCTGCGTGACTTGCATAGGCGATTCCTCCCACCAAGGCTACAGTCAGTAATGTATACATATGAGGGTGGCTCTCTATTGAAACAGCAACCATACATAAAATAGCAATCAGCACAACAAAGATCCAGGCGTGTCCCGTTCTTGTTTCCAATAATACAAGATGAACTGTTTCACCTAACCCTCTTATTTTTGAAAAAGATAAAATAATCTCAAGCGAATTTCCAACCGAAAAAATAGCGACAGCCGCTGCACTTGCAAGTAGCCATCGCTTTGATAATAAAATTGTTGGCTTTTTTGTAAGAGGTACATATTGCAGTACGGCAAATCCTAATAATAAGGAAAGACCTACGTATGTGACCCACTCAAAAACAGGCAACAAAATACTCATCTTTTTAAGCCTTTTTCTTCCTGAAGATTAAGAGTAATGCTCCAACCACCACTACAATAGCAATAATCATGATAACAAAAAACGATGAAGAATCATTGTTCTCTGCTTTTTCATCATTTGCTACTGCACTTTTTTGGTGCTGTTCGGATTGCGTGGCGTCTTGCTTTTTTTCACTATCTTTTCCGGCTGCTTGAGTATTCTCTTCTTTCGCTTCATCTTTCACATCTACTTTAAAAGCAATCGAATCTTTCATTACATGACCATCTTCCCCTACAATTTCCCAGTTCACTGTGTAAGATCCGTTTTCAAGAGGCTGATCGAGAGAAGCTATTAAATCATGACCCTCTACTTTTTGCGATGCAAGTGAAATTTTTTGTCCATCTTTTGTAACGGTTACAGTACTGATTTTCTCGATGTGTGTTTCAAAGATTAATTTAATTTCTTTTAGAGGAGTTGTAACAGTTGCACCATTTTCCGGCACTGTTGTTTGCACATGTGTATGAGCAAAACTAACTGTCGGAACAGCTAAAAAGCATGCTAAAAGTAAACCTATTATTTTTTTCATATTTATGACTCCCTATCTCTTTTTTCTTTTTTCATCATATCCAAAAATGTTTTTATGTAGACGTTTCCGAACACGATCTATTTTCCTAGTAAGTGTACTCCTTTTTTACTCAGTCTCACAATAACTATTACCAATTCGTTATAAAATGTTCACAAATCCTAGGAAAGGTGCCGCTGTAATTTTTTGAATATTCTTTCAGACTATCCTTGAATATAGTAAAATAGTTAAATAAGATGGCTGACTTTTTTCTAGCTTAAAATCCCATACAGAAAGGATAGAAACAATGAAAAAGTATACATGCCCTTGCTGTGGTTATCAATCGTTAGACAGTGATGGTGACTATGATATTTGTGAGATATGTTTTTGGGAAGACGATCCGTACCAAAAGCTGAATGCCAACGAATTAGGAGCTAACTCTATTTCTTTAATAGAAGCTCAGGAAAATTTTATAGTTTATGGAGCGTGTAATAAAGAAAGCTTACAGCACGTGAGAAAGCCTTCTGTTCAAGATGTAAAAGATTTTAACTGGAAACCTATTATAAGTCACGAGTAGCAAAACTAGTTTATAAAAAAAGAATGCTTGCGAAAGCATTCTTTTTTGGATTCAGTAAGAAGTGGAAACAAATGTGGAAAGCACATTTGTAAACCTATAAAAAGTTTGAGTTTTAGACGAAGCTCTTCCTTTTGAAGTGAATGAATGAAACATAGCACTTCGCAGCGGTTGGCTAATCTCTAATTGAATACTTTTCCCGGTACGATTTTTATTTGCAATATTTCCAGGGTTAATGCCTGCAATCTCATCGTGCCCTTTTGTAATCAGTTCCGCTGGAAATCCATTTTGATTTAATAATTGCATTAATTTTTTTGCACGCTCCCGATCGGTCCCGCCCACAAAAATATGTTTTTCGTTCCCAGAATACCCGTAAAGAGATAAAACATTATCATACTTGCTTACCATCTTACGCGCTGTGGGCTCATCAAAATGAGTGCTTGTGAGGTGCAGGTCTCGTGACCCTTTCGACTTTAACGATTCGAATAGGTAAAGAGCATTTTGTTTGCTAAGCTCTTTGGCAATTTCGCTTGTCCCCCTTCAATTCCTCCACCGTGTGGAGCAAAGACAAGGACGGGGCTTTTCATTTCTTTGGTCGTCACTTTATAGCTAGCTGAAGACTCGTGCTGTGAGAGCTGCTTGAAATTTTGATATTTATCAGTTGATGCACTAGATGTGTCTTGAAAAGGTGAAATGAATAAAACGAATAGACAGATACATAAGGTAGAGAAACTTACTAAACGATAGCTTTTCAATTTGTACTCCTGCTTTCCATTGTGTAATAAGACCCGAAACATTAGAATCCTAAAAAATCCAAAAATAATATTTAAAGTAGTCTTATTTACTTATCGTTACAAATTATAATTTATTTAATAGTTCTTAATACCTATTTATATTTTTTAAAAAAACTTCAGCGCATATTCACTGAAGTTTTTTTACTTTTTTTGTTTTTATTTATTTAAAGCAAGCGCCAAACTAATTTTATCCAGCCAAAGAAGGCGATCCATAAAGGTATGCTCAAAGATGTTCCCCACGCTAAACCAATTAAGAAGTTTCCTCTTTCAATCATACAAACCACTCCTTATGAACATTGTAGGTGAACAAGTACAATTCTATACCTTCACTATAACAGAAAGCGCTTTCATTTAATAGTGACTTATACGTTTTTAGTGCTATATTCATACAGAAAACCGGATTTCAAGTAGATAAAGGGCGATATATAAGAAAATGAATAATTACAAGATGTAAAAGTATAATAATCTACTTAAAAAAAGAAACCTTCTTCGAAGGCTTCTTTTTTAGGTGTTTTTTATTGTTCGCCGCTGCGCTGCAAGCGATTCTCAATAAATAGGCGCTCAACAAATTTATTTAGCTGGGCTTGATACAAACGGCGCTCATCTAGTGTTTTTGCGTCTTGTATTTGCTGCTTAAAGCGTTTGATTTGCTGTCTTTGTTCAACCGTTACATGATGAGAAAGAAGCATAGGTCCCCCTCCATTTCACTAACGTTTGAATTAAGTAAACCAAGGTTTACCAAAACAAACAACAAACCTGTTAGCTTCTCTTACATAAATTTTTTACTCAGCCTCTTTAGCCCCAACTAATGCTAAACCTCGACCGTATGGCGTTGTATGAACATCTAACATTAATTCATTTGTATAAGGCACAATAGAAGCTTCCATTGCTACTTGTACTCCGTCGACTTCATACATTTCATCATTTTCAAAAGGCTCTTCAAAAGCTAACCCAATATTAGGGATTTCACAGCTAATTCCTTTGAAATACAAGCGAATTCCTGTTATCTCCTGCTCTTCAAGTATATTGTTAATTAATTGTTTTGCTTCTGGTGTAATATGCATGACTAACCCTTCTTCCTTTCAATACTCTTGCTCTATCCTATCATATCTTTAGAGTTTTTAAACAGAATAGCTATAATTTAAAAGTACCCTGATTATTATTTAATAATAATTATAAATAAGCATTGATTTTAATTTGATATTTGATATAATATAAATATAAGATAATAACAACTCATTAGGAGGCTATTAACTATGAATTTAGAAAACGTATTGAACCAACAAATTGCCGATTTTAACGTATTGTATACGAAGCTACATCGCTTTCACTGGTATGTAAAAGGGCCTCAATTTTTTACGCTTCATGAAAAATTTGAAGAATTCTATAATGAGACGGCGGACTATATAGATGAATATGCAGAACGATTACTAGCCATTGGAGGAAGCCCAATTGCTACAATGAAGCAATTTTTGCAAGCAGCTACTCTTTCTGAAGATGGAAACGAGCAAACGAGTGAAGAAATGGTAGAAACCTTAATTAATGACTATACGCTACTTGTTAAAAACCTAAAAAATGCAGTTGAAAACGCTGAAGCAGCACAGGATCACGTAACAGCTGACTTATTCATTGGAACAATCGGCAACATTGAAAAACATATTTGGATGCTAAAAGCTGCTTTACCTGTGAAAATATCCGTAAACGCATAAAAAGAGCCTAAGCGGCTCTTTTTTACGTTTGTTGATTTACTTTTTTTTGTCTTTGCAGCCACATAAAAAAAGACATATCATCGTGAATGTCATCTTCTAGCACAGCCTTATAGACATGATCACTCGTATAATAGCGATTATATCCGCTTTGCTGCTTGAAAAATAAAATGCATTCCCGCTTCTTTTCAGTGAGAAGTGATTTTAATAACTCTTGTTTCTCAACTTTGCCTTTCACGATATTTTCTGGAAGCACGGAAATATCAAGCTTCCACTCTTCTCCCTTCTGAATCATATACAGACTCCACTGATACTTATCTTTTTCATTAGCAAATATCATCTTATAAGGGTTAAAACGCTTTGTAAGCTGATACCCCATGTGAAAAATAGATTCTTCATCCATTTCATCATTTCCTACGTAAAAATGAATGATGCGATTTGTCATGACATTTAACTCAAAACTCTCTCCTGAGAGAGGACAACCGTATTCTCTTAACAGATCCAATAAACGATTGGATACCACCAATTGATTTGCTTCGTGTTTTAATTCACTTGAGTATGACAGCAGCTCATTCATGTTTTTTGATTCCCCTATCTATAGATCGTGAATTGTTATTGATATTCGCTTTTTTTTCATAAAACCCTTTCATTTTTACCCTTTAATTAAAAATAACTGAATGTAAATTTAGTTATTTAAAGCAATATTTTATGAATAAAGAAAGTTTGAGTATAAAACCAGAAAAAGTTTAAAGACTATAGTCGATACCGATTTTAAGGAGGACTTAGTATGAATAATCACGAACTTCCTACAAACATGCAAACTGGAGCTGTCCCCCCTCAATTGAATCATGGAGGGCATGAACTGTTTGATGTTCATGAAACGCTTGCGGGCTCAATTAATGTAATGGATCAGTTTATGATGTTTCGGCAATATGTAAAAGAACAAGAACTGCTTGATATTATTGATCGTCAGTATCAGTTTATTTTAGACGAATATAATTTGATTGTAGAAGCTTTTTCTACCGGTCAAAAGTCGGCGGGTTCTACACATGTATACAACATGAAGCAGTCTCATACCTTTGTTTATGGCTTAAAGCCTTCGCAGCCTAAAAAACCGAATCAGTCCGTTGAGGAAATTAATGAAAAAGGAATTTCAGGTCATATGCTAGGTCTAGTTAAGTCTCAGGCATCTCTTTTAACCATGACCGCTTTAGAAATAACGAATCCTGTTGTTCGCCGAATATTCGGAGACAGTGTTCCTAACTGGATTGAAATGGCTTATGAAATTTCTCTTTATCAAAATAAACACCATTATTATCAAGTGCCGCAGCTTGCAAAAGAAGATATGCAGCAAATGATCACAAGTTTTGCAAAAGCCACTGCCTCTCCTCAGATGCCTAATAACCATAACCTGCATTAATTAAAAAGAGGCTGATACAAACGTATTTTGGTTGAAGGAAGATCCGAACGATTCATCGTTCGGATCTTTTCATTGGTATGGTGAATATAGGTTATGTTTAGAGCTGCTTCTAGCTGTTGATTGGAGGGAAAGGCGAAGACTCCTGCGGGAAAAGCGGAATAGATGAGACCCCACAGGAGCGCAAGCGACGAGGAGGCTCATCGGCCGCCCGCGGAAAGCGTAGCCTTGCACGGAAATCACCAGCAGTGTAACCAAACGACCCATACTAGATCATTTACTCAGTTTATTCGTCTTTAGATTGTATTGATTTTGTTATATCTCAATCTCGTTTTGTGTGTATATTTCAGAAAATGACAAAAAACTATGCATTTCGAATTATTTTCTGAATATTTGTAGTATTTTGATTAATTATGTATTATAATACAGTTAACTAATAGAAAGGAGTGAGGGATGCATCATATATACTCGGATTACAGTTAAAGGAGGTGTCATAACACGCTCGCAATACGTTTGCTAAAAGTCAGTTGAACTGTAGAACCGATATGTGATAGACCATGATGGTAAAGTTAAGGTTAATTCCCCTAAATGAACATGTAACATAATAAACTGCTTCTTTTTCTTTTAAAAGATAGAAGCAGTTTTTTTATGTGCGTTTTTCTTTTCCGGATTTAATACATGTTTTCTCCACTTTGGCTAACACTTAAGATATACATTTACGCACAAGGTGGTGACTTTAATGATCGCCGTAAAATTACTATTAGTCGCAGTTTTAATTGCATTAACTGCTTTTTTTGTAGCCACAGAATTCGCTATTGTAAAAGTAAGGAGTTCAAAAATCAATCAGCTTCTAGAAGAAGGAAATAAAAAAGCCGTCTCTGCCAAACACGTTATTACGCATCTAGATGAATATCTATCCGCTTGTCAGCTTGGTATCACCATCACGGCTCTCGGGCTTGGTTGGCTTGGTGAACCGACGCTAGACCGGTTGCTTCACCCTCTTTTCACTACCTTCCATACGAATGAGCCGCTTGCCGGTATTTTATCTTTTGTCATTGCATTTGTTGTTATTACTTTTTTACATGTTGTCTTAGGAGAATTAGCTCCTAAAACGTTTGCTATTCAAATGGCTGAACAAATTACGCTGAACTTTGCAAAACCGATTATCGTGTTTTACAGACTTATGTATCCGTTCATTAAAATATTAAACGGCTCAGCTCGTATGTTGACCAAGGTTTTTGGTATAACGATGATTTCAGAAAATGAAGCTGCCCATAGTGAAGAAGAACTTCGCATTTTATTATCTGAGAGCTTTGAAGGCGGTGAAATCAATCAATCCGAATATCGATATATGAGCAAAATTTTTGATTTTGATGATCGTTTAGCTAAAGAAGTAATGGTTCCTCGTACAGAAATTGTAAGTGCTTCTAAAGACGACGTGGTAGAGGTTTTTTTACAAATTGCAAATGTCGAAAAATATACGCGCTATCCAATTGTTGAAGATGGGGATAAAGATAAAGTAATCGGTCTCGTTAATATTAAAGAAATTTATAATGATATTGTATTCAACGAAAAAGACGGCACCAATACGTTAGAATCGTACGTCAAGCCTATTTTTAAAGTAATTGAAACCGTACCTATTCACGACTTGCTTGTAAAGATGCAAAAAGAACGTATTCAAATGGCTATTCTCTTTGATGAGTATGGCGGAACTGCTGGGCTTGTCACAGTAGAAGACATTATTGAAGAAATTGTGGGAGAAATTCGAGATGAGTTTGATACTGACGAAATTCCTTATGTACAAAAAATTAAAGAGGATCATTATATTCTTGACGGAAAAATGCTCATTAGCCAAGTAAATGATTTACTCGGCACAGATATTAGCGACGAAGAAGTAGATACCATTGCCGGGTGGGTGTTAACCGAAAAGTTTGATGTGACCAAAAATGATATCATTCAGCATGAGCAATTTTACTTTAAAGTTTTGATTATAGAAGATTTTCACATTAAGTATATAGAAGTAAAAAAAAGAAAGAAGAAAGAAAAAAAGGATGATCATGATTAATCATCCTTTTTATTTATTCAAAATCCATTTTACCAATCGTCTCCTCCATCAAAGAAATCTCCATCAAGCAGATCCTCTCCGGCTTCTTCAATATCTTCTCCTATTTCACCAAGCACCGAATCTTCAAACATATCATCCATCAAATTTTCAATGAGCAGTCCACCTAACATACCGGCTGCAAAGCCTCCCATTGCTCCTCCTAACCCGCTCATACGGGAGTGATGTGAGTGCTGATCATAGTGAGAAGGCTTATAATATTCATAGTCCCGAGGATTTTCCATCATCTCTTCCATCGCTTCTTCCAGCAAACGAGCAATAGTAGATGAATGGCTTAATTCATCGTTTGTAAAAAAGAGTTCGTTTTTTATTTCTCTCTCTCGGCCGAAAGAAGGCAAATCTAGCTCCAATAGCACGCGGATACCTTCTCTTTCAATGGCTACCTCAAACTCAACCTCATTTACATATCCCTTTAAGAAGTCTGTAGGGAAAAATGCAAATTCTTGTTTGTATCCATTAAATTTTCCTGAATGATGCTTTTCTCTGAAACCAAGTGCTTCAAAGCCTTCCACTAGCTGATATAAGCTTTTTGGAGCTTTAATGCGCACAGGGTCCCGGTCTGTTGAGTCAACTCCCCCTTCAATATCTAAGTGTGTTTTAAAGAAATAGCCAACATTACTCGCAGAGATTGGAAGATCCAGAGGCAAATGGTATGTAAATGGAATTTCTTTTTTCTCTCCTTCATTAATTGTAAATGAAGAAGCTGCGCGTAGGCTTTCAACACGATGTGTATGCATTTGACCGTTTTTCATTTGAACTTCAAGCCAAAATTCAACATCGATTAAATTAATATGTTGCTGAACGTTTCCGCCTCGGATGACGATAGCTCCTTCAATTACATGACCGAGGGTATAAGCCGTTTCATTTAATCGTAAATCGACTTTGGCAGCTCCAACCCCAATTTTAGCAAACATTTTTTTAAACATTCTTTTTCCTCCTCCAAAATGCTCTTACTATATATACGAAGTATACCGTTTATAAGTTTCAACTTACAAAAAAAGAACTCAATTTCTTGAGTTCTTTCTGCTAAATCAACGCTTCATTTTAATTCAAATGTTTATTGAATTAAAACACCCAGCCCCAACAGCAGCGACGTCTTTTGCAACCACCGTGATTACCGCCATGGTTACCGCCGTGACCTCCGCCATGGTTACCGCCATGATCTCCGCCATGGTTACCGTCGTGACTTCCGCCATGGTTGCCACCATGATGGCATTTTTTATGCCCAGAACGATGATCATCATCATGTTTAGGACAATGATCGTTATGCTTATAATCGTTATTACAGCATTTTCCTTCGTGGCTACTTCTTGGATCATAGCCAGAAGTTTTGTAATAATACTGATTAGAACACCAGCAACACTTCTTTTTGTTGTTGTAACTCACATAAACCATCCTTATCTATAAATAAGATTTATATAGGCAATTTTATACCTATATAAATAGATTATGTAAACTAGTACAAGGAAGTGCATTGCTGTGGGCCATGACCTAAGCCTGTTTTTAGGAGTATGTACGGGGCAGATAAGACAAGAAAAAAAGCCATCTAGAGATGGCTTTTTTTATATTTGATTTTTCACTTTACTTGCGCTTTCTGCATAAAACTCTAGAATTTCTCTTCTTCTCACAATTCCAATAAATACACCTTGATCATCCGTTACAGGAACAAAATTTTGGTCAATTGCCTTTGAAAGGATGTTTTGAACTTCATCATATATAGCAACTGGGTTATAATCTTGATAGCGGTCAATCTCTGTTAATTTAATATTTTCCGTATCTTGAAAGCGATAGTCTCCTAGGCTTTTTAACTTCCAAAGAATATCTCCTTCAGTAAGAACGCCCACATATTTACCATCATCGTCAACCAGCGGAACTGTAGAATAGCGATGGTACTCCATTTTTTCAAGAGCCTGTCTTAATGTGGATTGAATATTTAGTGTTACAACATCACTTTTTGGTACTAAGAAAAATGCAATATTCATTTTTTAATCTCCTTTTCCTTACCCGCTCATCTTACAATTTCTATTTATTTTTTCAGTTTTCGGTTTATTTGAATGTTTTAATCATACAAAATGCAGCTCGCAGTTATCTTACATTTACAACTATAAGCTGTCAATCCTAAGCTATGTAATTTTGGCTTCTTATTTTCTTTATTACAGTACCCGTTTTCTAAATAATCAAATCCTAATTTTTAGAAAAACACGTCTAGTTAAAATAATGGTTCCTGCAGCTGCTTTTTTATACTAATAAGGGCCGGAAGAGCTACTTTCAGCTCTTCTTCTCTGCGATAAGAACGCAACTGAACCTCATTATATGCTCTGTTTATACTTTTTGACTCATGAAAAAGTCCCACATGATTCGGCTAGCGTTGGGTCCTTTAGGATCTGTATAGCTGCCCGCTGAATTCCCTCCTGACCATGCATGCCCCATTCCATTGATAATATATTTATCAATAGCCAATTCTCCCTTACTGCTTTCGTAGCGATATGTTGTATAATCCCGTCCAAAGAGAATTTTTTCTTCTCTCGTTTTAACCGGGCTATCTTGAATCCATCCATCTATTCTTCCGTTATAAGCAAGATTATTCGTTGTAATCCACTGGTGAACCACTTGATCTGCATTGGCTACATTTACCGTAGAATCAGCGTTACCATGAAATACAATGAGCGGCAGTGGCTTTGCCCGTTTCCCCATTTGCTGATAAGCAATTCTCCCTTGTTTAACGGGGGAAGGACCTTTACTGGCCATAACAGAATACGCATTAAATACGTTAAGAGCCGCCTGATATTCGATACCCGCTGACACACCTATTCCAGCAAACAGTTCTGGATACGTTACCCCCATAACGATGCTCATTGCTCCTCCTGCTGACAGACCGGCAATAAACACTTTATTTTTCTGAATAAAATGCATGTTTTGGACTTTCTTTACAATCCCTGCAATAATAGCTGGCTCGCCAAACCCTCTAATTTGATGAAGAGGTTCAAACCAGTTCCAGCATTTATTCATATTTGAGTTAGAAGACTGCTGTGGATATACGACAATAAATTCCTTTTCGTCGGCGAGCTCATTCATTTGCGTGCCTATCGCAAAATCATCTGCATTTTGTGTACATCCATGCAGCATAACCATTAGTGGATAAGATTTTAAAATATGATAGGATTTAGGTAAATAGACCTTGAATTTTTTTCCTTTATGAGTATATGTTTTAAATGATTCAGATGACGCTTCTTGTTGTTCACTTGAAGACACAAGCGTTGACGTATTTATAACATTAGGTAGTGAACCCAACATGGTACCCCTCCTCTTTTTGTCAACGTTTTCATTTTTCTTCCCAATTACGTCCTGTATTACAATACTACATATTATTTCGTGTTTTTGCACGTTCTACATACTCTGAGAGTAAAACTTGTTTTGGTTTTAAGCCGTTTTTTATATTCTTGAAATTTGGGATTTTTTTGCTATATATATACTTTATTACTATATATGAAAATTGTCACTATAATCATGAAAAAAGGACAAACATGCCGTTTGCCCTTTTATTTGGACCTTGTATGTTTAAATATCTTTTGCCGAATTAAGCCTCTATACTTTTATTATATGATGCTCCCTATCATTTATATGAATTTATTGCTCTTCATGTTTAAATCTGTAACCTTTACTATTTCATACTCTGCTTTTTATTCACCAATTCTATCGTAGCAAACGGCAAGGTGCAGGTGCGGAAGCCACCTTGAAACAGAGGAATCTTGAAGAGCAAATATTTTCGTTTAGCCTCTGCTTCGTTCGCAACAATCGTACAAAGGCTGATTGTAATCACTCTTTTCCTCTCCTTTTGCTTAAATGGGTATAGCAAAGAGACACTATTAGAGTAGATTCCTTTATTTTGCATACATTTTTTAGAAAACTATGGTAAAAATAAGACTTATCATATGGAGGTGAATAAAGTGGCAAATATCCCAAAGGATACTGAGCCCTACTGGCGCGATCATTTAAAGTTTCCAACATACCCATCTCTTTCAGAAAATCGAAAAGTTGATGTTGTAGTAGTAGGAGGCGGTATTAGCGGTATTACAACAGCTTATTTATTACAAAAAGAAGGACTGAACGTGGCGTTAATTGAAGCTGATAATATTTTAAATGGGACAACCGGTCACACAACAGCAAAGATTACAGCTCAGCATGACGTTATCTACGATGAGCTGCTTTCACACATTGGCGAAGAAAAAACGCTGCTGTATTATAAAGCAAACGAACAAGCTCTGCAGTTTATGAAAAACTTAATTCAAACGGAAAACATTGACTGTGATTTTTCGGTACAAGATGCTTACTTGTACGGAGAAACGCTGGAGTTTGATCATCGAGTTCGTAAAGAATTTCGAGCCTATCAGCGATTACATATTCCATGTGAATTTGCAACAGAGCTTCCTTTTAATTTTGATATTAGGGCAGCAGCTATTATGAAAGATCAAGCTCAGTTTCATCCGCTAAAATATCTGCTTCATTTAGTGAAAAAATTCACAGAAAGCGGCGGATTGATTTTTGAAAACACCGTAGCAACGGACGTAGAAGAAAGCACGTCGCCCACCGTTGTCACAAGAGACGGCCATCGAATTTCTTGCAAATATGTAGTGGCGTGTTCACACTTTCCATTTTATGATGGAGCGGGCTTTTACTATACGCGCATGTATGCCAAACGTTCGTATGTGTTAGCAGCAAAAGTTGAACAAGCTTACCCTGGAGGCATGTATTTAAGTGCTGATCAGCCTACTCATTCGCTGCGTTCAACAAAAGTTGACGGAGAAGAACTCATTTTAATTGGTGGAGAAGGCCACAAAGCTGGACAAGGAATTAATACTATATTCCACTATGAGTCCCTTCAGAGGTTCGCCGAAGAAAATTTTACTGTTCAACATTTTCGTTATAAATGGTCTGCACAAGATTTATTTACGCTTGATAAAATTCCATATATCGGTCCTATTAAAGAAAGCAAGCCAAATATCTTTATTGCCACCGGATTTAAAAAATGGGGAATGACTCATAGCACCATTGCAGCACATATTATTCGAGATGCAATAACCGGAAAAGACAACCCATATGCAGAGTTGTATAATCCATCTCGTTTTTATGCGGACCCTAGCCTTAAGCATTTCTTTCGTCAAAATCTTGATGTGGCTGAACACTTTATTACCGGTAAGTTTTCAATGCCTGAAAAAGGACTGGATCAGCTTCAAAATGATGAAGGGTCGGTCGTATACGTAAACAGCAAACGTACGGGGGCTTATAAAGATCCTCAAGGGAAGCTTCACTGCGTGGATACTACATGCACGCACTTAGGATGTGAAGTGAATTGGAACGCTGGTGACCGCACGTGGGACTGCCCTTGTCACGGTTCTCGTTTCTCTTACGACGGATCTGTGGTAGAAGGCCCTGCTAAAAAGCCGCTTACGCCAGTGGAGGTCAATTCAAGCGATAAAAAAAGCACGCCGTAGGGCATGCTTTTTTTATCATTATCAATGGATTCACATTTGAGTTTACTCATTACATCCTTCTTTTCTAAAGTATCGATTATACACCAAAACCATTGCATAAATGACTAAAAAAGAAAACGTAAAGATAATTAACCTTCCAGATTCAGGGACATGATCAAGATAGTCTGTTTCAAAAAACATAACAAACATCAAAAATGGCAATAAAAATAAAAACCAAATAAAATCTCGATCCATAAACATTTTTATAAAAAATAAAATGGCCCCGATGTAGACAATCATCAAAAACATAATCATTCACCAAATTCTATTTAATACTAGAGGTGTTGTAATGATTATATCGGATTTCTCCGGCGAAATATAGAGTCATTGGTTTTAATTTTATAAATTCCTTACAACTTTCAAACTGCTATTTTAACATAATAAGGGAATTTACTGTTGTAAAGACTCTAAGTGAGCAAAAAATTGCGGGTAAGAGACGGATACCGCGTCACGATTTTCAATAATTGTTTCCCCTTCTGCAATACAAGAGGCAACAGCAAGCATCATACCGATACGGTGATCTCCGTGGCTGTTTACATTTGCTCCGTGAAGTTTTGTACCTCCGTGAATAATCATTCCATCTTCCGTTGCTTCAATGTTAGCTCCCATTTTGGTTAACTCATTCACTACCGTATCAATACGGTTTGTTTCTTTGACTTTTAACTCTGCAGCATCTTTAATAACTGTAATCCCTTCTGCTTGGGTGGCAGCTAGTGCAATAATTGGGATTTCATCAATTAGGCGTGGAATTAAGTCTCCGCCTACTTCTGTACCTTTTAAGTGAGAAGCTTCTACAACTAAATCTGCATAGGGTTCCGCTGTTTCTTTTGTTTCTTTGACTGTCTCGATCGAAGCGCCCATATTTGAAAGCACATCTAAAATACCTGTTCGAGTCGGATTCATCCCCACTTTTTGAATTTCAATGCGGCTGTTTGAAATAATAGCCCCCGCTACTAAAAAGAATGCAGCTGACGAAATATCACCAGGCACTTCTACATGCGTTCCTCTTAACGTTTGACCGCCTTCAATTGAAACGGTTAAGCCTTCTTCTTCGACTTTAACACCAAATGCCTCTAGCATACGTTCTGTATGATCACGCGATTTCGCCGGTTCCGTTACAGAAGTTGTTCCTTCCGCCTGCAGTCCAGCAAGTAAAATAGCTGATTTTACTTGCGCGCTCGCAACGGGAGATGTATAGTGTATCCCTTTTGCTTGCCCACCTCGTATAACAAGCGGTGTAAAATTAGCGTCTTTTCGGCCATCTAAATGAATATTCATATCACGAAGCGGACCGGTCACACGCTTCATGGGGCGTTTGGCAATGGATTCGTCTCCAATCAATGTTGAATGAAAGGGTGTATTTGCTAAAATCCCCATCATAAGGCGAATCGTTGTGCCCGAATTTCCAACATCTAAAATATCAGATGGCTCTTTTAGAGCTTGTATCCCTTTTCCTTTTACTACGACGCTTTGTTCATCAATCATTTGAATGTCTACACCTAGTTTTTGAAAGCAGGAAATGGTGCTAAGGCAATCGTCTCCTGGCAAAAACCCGTTAATCGTTGTTGTTCCTTCTGCGATTGAACCAAACATAACGGAACGGTGAGAAATGGATTTATCTCCTGGAATTTGAATCGTTCCTCGTAAAGCTTTTACTGTCACAATATGTCTCTCCTTTTATGCGTGAAGCGAATCACGAAATTCTTTGGCATCTGAAAAGTAATCAAATAATTCGTGACCGTTACCTTTTTCTACTAATAGTTTTACTTGTTCCATTTCTTTCATCCAGTCATCAAGCAATGTTAAAAGCATAGAACGGTTTTGTTTTAGTATATCTCTCCACATATGAGGATTGCTTGAAGCAATTCTCGTAATATCTCGAAAACCGCCTGCTGCCATTTCCGTGACAAGATGATTCTGTGCTGAATATCCTTTTACTTGTCTTACAAGACTGGTCGCAATCACATGAGGTAAATGACTGACAACTCCAGTGATTTGGTCATGAGTAGCTGCATCAAGCGGTACAAATTGTGCACCTGTAGGCTCTAGCAAATGCATAAGCGCATCTATTTTTTCTTTTTGCTCATTTTCAAACGGCGTTAAAATATAGCGCGCCGAACAAAATAAATCCGCTCGTGCATTGACTGCACCGCTCGTATGAGAACCAGCCATCGGATGCCCGCCAATAAATGAAATACGTTTCTTATTCAGCGCTTCGGCTGCTTTCATAATTTCACCTTTGGTACTTCCGACATCCGTTACGATAACCGTTTCTTTAAGCTTCCAAGTAGAAAGGTCGTGTATCCATGCTGTCGTGTACTCTACTGGAGTAGCAAGCACGATATAATCTGCTTGGGCTGCTTCTGTTTTTATATCTTCAGCTACATAATCAACGATACCTAGCTGGTTGGCTACTTGTACTTCATTTGTATTGATATCAGCTCCAACGACTGTGACGTGACGATGCTTCTTCATAGCTAGCGCTAATGATCCTCCAATAAGGCCGACGCCAATAAGTAATACACGTGTTTTCACCTTTCATTCTCCTCTATTCATTAAAATTGCTTTGCGTATTCTTCATGTTTTTTCACATTTTCTTGAATTAACTGAATTCGATCTGCCCCAAATTGATCGATAATAGCAGATGCTAGTTCCCAAGCAATCACTGATTCTGCTACAACCGCTGCCGCAGGTACTGCACAGCTGTCTGAGCGTTCAATACTTGCAGCAAATGGCTCTTTTGTATCAATATCTACACTTTGCAGCGGCTTGTATAAGGTAGGAATAGGTTTCATGACACCTCGCACAACAATCGGCATCCCTGTTGTCATGCCTCCTTCTAAACCTCCAGCATTGTTCGTTTTACGCGTATAGCCGTTTTGTTCATCCCATAGAATTTCATCATGGACTTCACTTCCCGGTCTGCGAGCTGCTTCAAAGCCTACGCCGATTTCAACGCCTTTAAACGCGTTAATGCTCATAATAGCAGCAGCTAGCTTTGAATCTAACTTACGATCATAGTGCACGTAACTTCCCACTGCAGTAGGCATTCCTTCTACTACTACTTCCACTACGCCACCAATGCTGTCTCCATTTTCTTTTGCATCATCGATTGCTTTCATCATTTTCTGTCCCGCTTCTTCATCTAAGCAGCGAACAGGTGACGCTTCTGTTTTTTCCTGAAGTTCTGTCAGTGACTCATATGCCGTTTTTTCAGCTTTCACACCGCCGATTTCAAGCACGTGACATGCAATATTTACGCCTACAGCTTTTAGTACTTGTTTGGCAACTGCGCCTGTGGCTACTCGTACCGTCGTTTCACGAGCAGATGAACGTTCCAATACGTTTCGCATATCTCTGTGACCGTATTTAATCGCTCCATTTAAATCCGCATGACCTGGACGAGGTTTTGTAATTTGTCGCTTTACTTCTTCATCATGATCAACTGGATCAGCACCCATAATATTTCTCCAGTGAGTAAAATCTTTGTTTTCAACGACTAAAGCAATGGGTGAACCAAGCGTCTCACCGTGGCGAACCCCGCCTTTAATCTGAACTTGATCTTTTTCAATCTGCATGCGGCGTCCGCGCCCATGTCCCTTTTGTCTTCTTGCTAAATCTTCATTAATATGTTCGGCTGTTAATTCAAGCCCTGCCGGTACTCCTTCAATAATCGCTGTTAATTGAGGTCCGTGCGATTCTCCTGCTGTTAAATATCTCATATTATCGATTCCTTTCTGTTATAAAAAATAAAAAAACTCGCCCCTACGTCATAGGGACGAGTTTTTCTCGCGATACCACCCTAGTTGCAAACATTGCTTGCCACCTCGAATTGTTAACGATCCGCTGACCGCTCTGTAAAAGAGTACTCAAAGAGTGTAATTCGCTCACATTTGTGTACTGACTTCCACCAACCGTCAGCTCTCTGAGACAGGGAAATGTTTGCTACTAGTTTCTTATCACTGTATCACTATGAAATTAAGATAATTTTACTGCTGCACCTTTTAATTCTTCCATGAATTTGTGGAATTCAGGAATGTTCATTTGCTGTGCTGAATCTGATAGTGCTACTGCTGGGTCTGGATGAACTTCTGCCATTACAGCATCTGCGCCGATAGCAATCGCTGCTTTTGCACATGGTAATAGTAAGTCTTTGCGTCCTGTTGAATGCGTTACGTCTACTACAACTGGTAAATGCGTTTCTTTTTTCAAGATTGGAACAGCTGAGATATCTAATGTGTTGCGTGTTGCACGCTCGTATGTGCGGATACCGCGTTCACAAAGAATAATGTTTCCATTTCCACGAGACATAATGTATTCAGCAGCGTTAATGAATTCTTCAATTGTTGCTGCCAATCCACGTTTTAAAAGAATTGGTTTATCTACAGAACCTGCTGCTTTTAATAGCTCAAAGTTTTGCATGTTACGTGCACCAATTTGAATCACATCTACGTAGTCTAGAGCCGTTTCAATATCTTGAGGAGAAACAATTTCACTAATAATTGATAGGCCTAGCTCATCTCCTACTTGACGTAAGATTTTTAGTCCTTCCACTCCAAGACCTTGGAAATCGTAAGGTGATGTACGTGGTTTGAACGCTCCGCCGCGCATTAATGTAATGCCTTGTTCTTTAAGCGCTAAGCCCACTTCTTTTACTTGTTCGTAGCTTTCTACTGCACATGGCCCCATTACAAATTCTAAATTTCCAGGTCCTACTTTTGTACCGTTGATGTCAACAATTGTATCTTCGGATTTCTTTTTACGAGATACAAGAAGTGCTTTGCGGTGGTCGTCTTCTTGAAGCTCTAAGCTAGCTTTGAAAATTTCTTTGAAAATATGCTGAATTGTTGAAGCTTCGAATGGACCATTATGGTTAGCTAAGATTTGATCTAACGATTTACGTTCACGAACTGGATCAAAGCGATTCACACCTTGTGTACCTTTTACTTTTCCAATTTCTTGTGCGATTTCACCGCGTTTGTTTAATAATTCTAAAATTTCTAAATTTATTTCGTCGATTTGTCCTCGTAATTGTTCTAGTGATTTTGTCATTTTAAAAATCCTCCTTTGATTTTATAACCTCGAACGGACTTTCTCGTTTAGTTTGTATTGAAAAATCCGTTTTACACCTACACAACCGCTTATGCGGATATACAAAAAGTCCCTACTGATTGTATCAGTAGGGACGAATTGATCGCGGTACCACCCTAATTGCAAGCATTGCTTGCCTCTTCATTAAGATAACGGCTATTGCCGCTTTTGACTATCGCCAAAAGAAAGCTCCAAGAATGTAATTCGCAATCTCTTTTGTACTGATTCGCACCAACCATCAGCTCTCTGAATACAGGGAAGATTTTGCTACTATGCTCTTTTCATCGCTTGTAATGGATATAAAATTATAATGGACCGAAATACAAAAAGTCCCTACTCACCCTTAAGATTTTTCTTAAGAGTCAGTAGGGACGAAAATTCGCGGTACCACCCTAGTTGCAAGCATTTCACTTGCCTCTTCATTAAAATAACGGCCAGGCCGTCTTTTCCTGCTCGGAAAAGATGCTCAAGGAATGTACTTCGAAAAAATTTGTGTTCTGACTCGCAGCAACCGTCAGCTCTCTGTTACAGGGAAATTTTTTCTACTAGTGCTCCTATCAACGCTCAGTATTGACTATGTATGTGTACTTGGATAATCAGTTCCGATCGTTTGAAACTGTTTGTCGCTTCCAAGTTGTGTGTAATGTTGTGTGATGTTGATTTGTATTATGAATGGTTTTTTTATCTTCGTCAACACTTTTTATTAATTTTTTTTATTTTTTTAAAACCATAGCTCCTTCAAACCCATCTCTATCAAGAGTTTTGCTACTCTAATTTTTTTCAAACTTGTATTCCATTTCAGATTCACATTCAATAAATCCATGTTTTTGATACAAGCTTTTTCCAGCGGAAGAAGCATTTAACCATATTCGATTTACACCACTTTTTTGGCAGTACTGCATCAAATGCTTTAAAATAGCTGAAGAATAGCCATTCTTTCGGTGATCGAAAGCTGTATACATGTTCATAACATATGCTTCTTTTCCTTGGAGGTTACTCGGTGAAGGCGGACGTATAAAAAAGACGATGCTTCCTGCTGATACAATTTCTCCATCCGCTTTTAAAATAGCCGTATAGCTATTTGGATTATTTATATTTGCAGTAAAATATTCTTCTGTAGCTTTTTGAAACAGCTCCTCGTTTCCGTTTAATTCTCCCAGTTCTTTCATGAGCAACATTCGCAGTTTAACCAAATCCTGAACGTTTTCTAGCGCTGCTTTTTCAACCATGACTTCCCCTCTTTTCGTCTCTTTTACACAAAAAAACTCTCATTATTTGAGAGCTTCATTTAAGCAAGAAAAACAGCTCCGTATACGAGTGCTCCGACAATAACGAACGCTGGATGCACACGCAATTTTTCCAATAAAAGAAAGCTGGATGCTACCAAAAATAAAGTTTGCCATATCCCTGAATCACCGTATGAATTCATAAAAAATTCATACGCCATCAAGCCCAGTAAAATGGCGATAACGGGACGAATGTAGTTCGTCATTTTCTTAACATTTGGCGAATCTTTATACTTAAATAATATTCGAAGTAAAATAACTAAAAGTAAAACCGATGGAGCAATCGTTGCAAAAAGAGCAATCACAGAGCCTAAAATCCCTGCCTGCTGATATCCGATAAACCCCGCCATTTTCGTTGCAATCGGACCAGGAAGCGCATTTCCAATTGCCAGCATTTCACTAAACTCTTTGACCGTAAGCCAATGGTAGCGATCTACGACTTCTTTTTGAATAAGCGGAATCGACGCAGGTCCGCCTCCATAGCCTAAAATATTTGAAACAAAAAACGCCATAAATAGCTGAATATAAATCATACCGATTCCCTCTTCTGCTTGTGTTCAGCACTTTCGCCTTTTTTTCTTTTCGTTTTAACGGAATCCAAGCTGCCGCCATAAGAACAATAATAATGACCGCTGGATGGATATGGGCAAATTCCATTAATCCTAAGCTAATAATCAGTAAGATAATAGCTGGCGTCCACCCTAAACCAGACGTTGATTTTTTAAAAAAGTCCCACGTCATAACCGCGAGCATAACTCCCACTACAGGAACAACTGCTTTGGTCATGCCCATAACCCACGGCTGATCTTTAAATTGCGTTAAAGTTGTTAACAGCAATACCATTAAAAAAACGGTTGGAATAACGGCTGCAAATAAAGCTGTCCCGAGACCCAAAATACCGCCGACTCGATAGCCGATGTATCCAGCCAGCTTTGTAGCAATAGGCCCAGGCAGCGTATTAGCGATTGCTAACAAATCGCCAAATTCATCGTCATCCATCCACTTGTACGTATCGACCACTTCTTTTTTTACGAGTGGAATAGCTGAAGGTCCTCCTCCATAGCCGAGCATACCTGAGCGAAAAAACGCTATAAAAATATCCAATTGTCGCATTTCTCGCGCTCCTTTCTCTGTGATCTAATAAGCAACGACGGCTCCGTCTGTCCGCGCTTCTGTGCCGCCGTATAATACACCGGTTTGTTCATCTCTTAAAATAATCTGCCCTCTTCCAAACGTATGCCTGCTTGTGGCCACATGAATATCATGCCCTTTGCGTTCTAATGCTTCTACAATATGCGAAGGCATTTCTTTTTCCACAAGAACCTTTTTATGTTCAATCCACTGCCATCTTGGTGCATCTAAAGCTGCCTGAGGATTGAGGTGGAAATCAATCATGTTCATGATGACTTGCACATGTCCTTGCGGCTGCATAAATTTACCCATGACGCCGAATGGACCTACAGCACGTTTGTTTTTTGTTAAAAATCCAGGAATAATAGTATGGTAGGTTCGTTTTCCAGGCTCTAATCGGTTATGGTGGTTTGGGTCTAACGAAAAATTATGCCCGCGGTTTTGCAGGCATATGCCTGTATTAGGTACGACAAGTCCCGAGCCAAAATCCATGTAATTACTTTGAATGAATGATACCATGTTTCCTTCTCCATCCGCTGTCGCTAAATAGATAGTGCCGCTATGAGACGGCTGTCCGGCTTCGGGAATAAGCGCTTTTTCACCAATCAGCCCTCTGCGTTTGTTTGCATAAGAATCATTTAACAAGTCTTCAACTGCTACGGTCATTTTATCAGCATCTGTAATGAATTTTTGGCCATCTGCAAACGCTAACTTCATGGCTTCAATTTGCTTGTGGTATGTATCGACAGAATCTTTGGCATCGAAAGAAAAGCCTTTTAGCGTATTTAAAGCTAAAAGTGCAATAAGGCCTTGGCCGTTAGGCGGAATTTCCCACACATCATATCCTCGGTAAGAAGTTGAAATTGGCTTCACCCACTCTGCTTTAAAAGCTCCTAAATCTTCTTTTGCTAAAAATCCGCCGTATTTTTTCGAAAAAGCTGATATTTTATCAGCTAAATCCCCTCTGTAAAAAGATTCTCCATTCGTTTCGGCAATTTCAAGCAGCGTAGCAGCATGGTCCGGTGATCGCCACACTTCCCCTACTTTAGGAGCTGATCCATTGTTGGTAAACGTCTCAAACCAGTGCTTATATTCGTCACCTTTTAACGCGTGTGTAAATCGTTCAAACGCTCGTTCCCAATTGTACCCTAAAATCGGGGAGATTGGGAACCCTTCTTGTGCATACGAAATAGCAGGCTGCAGCACTTCTTTTAACGATAGTCGCCCAAAGCGTTTTGATAGTTCCACCCACGCGCTGGGGGCACCAGGGACCGTAACAGGAACAAAACCGCGAGCTGGCATCTCTTTTATCCCCATGGTACGCAGAGCCTCAATAGAGATAGAAGCAGGAGCAGGACCGCTCGCGTTGAGTCCGTATAGCTCTTCATTTATCCACACGAGAGCAAATGCGTCTCCGCCAATTCCATTTGACGTAGGCTCTACAACCGTTAAACAAGCTGCGGAGGCAATAGCAGCATCTACCGCATTGCCTCCTTTTTTCAACATTTCAAGACCCGCCTGAGCGGCAAGAGGCTGACTAGTTGCTACCATTCCGTTTTTTCCAAACGTACACGTACGCTGCGATGCATAGGGGTGTGTAAAAAAGTATTCGCTCATAGAAAATCTCCTCTTTTCTTTATATGATGAATAAAACGAATCTTTACAGACTAGACAACGCTACTTCTTCCTCGTAAACTTCTAATGCTGCTTGTAAAGCAGAACCTGCATTCACGGTTGCGCCGTTTCGAATAAGCACTGCTTCAAGACCAGCCAATGTAAAGAGAACGTTGTCTTTTCGACAGCTGTATCCCATTGTACCGATACGCCATATTTTTCCGTGCATCGGCCCAAAAGAACTTGCAATTTCAATCCCAAATTGTTCAAGAAGCGTAGAACGAACTGCCTCTCCGTCAATACCTGGGGGAATTAAAACACAAGTAACGGTTGGAACTTTTGAATCCTCATCTCCGAATAAAGATAATCCCATTGCTTTAATACCGGCTACAAGTGCTTTTTCATGGAGGCGATGCCTTGCAAATCTTTCCTCTAATCCTTCTTCTAAAATAACACGCAGCCCTTCTCTTAAAGCATAGAGCATGGACGTTGCTTCCGTGTGATGATTTAATCTGCGCTCACTCCAATAGTCTTGAAGTTGACTCAAATCAAAATAGTTGCTGATAATATTCGGACGCAGACGAACAGTTTGAGCATCTGCTTTTGTCGCAATTCCTTTTTCAACTTTTTTACGTTCCATGATAATTTTTTCAATACGATCATTGTACGTAATAGGTGCCATGCCGGACGGAACAGATAAACACTTTTGTGTGCCTGCAATCAATGCGTCAATGTTCCACTCATCTACTTTTACATCCGTACCGCCAATAGTAGCTACTGCGTCGACGATAAATAAAACATCTTGGTTGCGGCATGCAGCACCAATTTCTTTAAGAGGCTGCATTCTTCCTGTAGACGTTTCACCATGAACCATTGCAACAATTTTCGGATTTACTTTTTTTATTTCACGAATAACTGTTTCAGGGTCAAACACTTCTCCCCATTCGCATTCAATATTGTGTACATCAGCTCCGTAGCGCTCGGCAATTTCCGTTAATAAATAGCCGAAGCGGCCGAAAATCGGGACGAACACTTTATCGCCAGGCTCAACTACACTTGCAAGAACTGCTTCAATCCCAGCTCTAGACGTTCCATCAACGGGAAAAGCCCATTTGTTTTTGGTTTGAAATAGTTCACGAAGCATTTCCATCGTTTCGTTCATAATGTGCGTAAATGCGGGGTCAAACTGACCTAAAATAGGTGTTCCTAATGCTCTTAATACGCGTGGATCTGCTTCTACGGGTCCGGGTGTCATAATCGTACGCGGCGGTGTATGAAGCTGTTTTGTTATAGTCATGTCAAATTCCTCCTAGTAGGCAAGTTTATATAATAGTTCTATTAAGACCTTTACTCCTTTTTCTAACTGTTCTCCTTTGGTGAATTCCTTTGGGGAATGGCTGATTCCATCTTGGCTCGGTACGAACAACAAACATGTGGGAACTCTTCGTCCGAATACCTGCGAGTCGTGTCCTGCACCGCTTACTAATTCTCGGGAGGAGATATTCTTTTCCGAGGAAATAATTTTTGAAAGTTCAGATAATTCTTCGCTCATGGCGACAGGTTTTTCATCCATCCAGCAGTCGATATTCACTTCTAAATCCCCTGCTGTTCGCTTTATAACTTCCTTCATTTCTCGTTCTGCCTCTTGTAAAATCTTATACTCATGATGTCTTATATCGACCGTGAATTCTACATATCCTGGTATTACATTCGGTGCATTTGGAGAAAGTGTAATTTTGCCAACCGTTACGTATAAAGCGTTATGATATTTTTCGCTCAATTCAATAAATGCTTTAGCAAGTTTGCAGCTCACATAAAATGCATCTTTTCTGATGTTCATCGGGGTTGTGCCCGCATGGTTACTTTCACCTTTAACAGATACTGTAAATCGTTTCTGCCCGACGATACTAGAAACAATTCCGATATCGCAACGAGACATTTCAAGCTGCTTTCCTTGTTCAATATGTAGTTCAATAAAAGAAGCGATGTCCGTGCGGTATGGCTCGCTGTGGAGGCCTTTTCCGAAATTGAGCTGTTTCATTGCGTCATCCAGCTTAACCCCTTCTTTATTTATAACATGTTTTGCATCACTTTTGCTGTGTAATCCATTCATATTACCTGATCCCCAATACGTAAGAGGAAATCTGCTACCTTCTTCTTCACAAAGTGATACGACCTCTAAGGTTTTTGTAGGGGAGCCGTAATGCGCGTATAGGTACTGCAGAGCAATGATACCTGCCACAACACCAAACGCCCCGTCATACTTTCCTCCGTTTATCACGGTGTCGATATGGGATCCTGTTAAAATAACTTGTTGTTCTGAACCCGTTCCTTGCAACCGTCCAAATAAATTTCCTACATCATCGTAATACGTTTTGAGGTGAAGTTCCTTCATTTTTTCTTCCAATGCCTTTTGAGCTGCATTCCACTCTTTCGTATATAAAAGCCTCGTGACCCCTTTTTTTTCATCTAACCCAAACTGTGACAACCAGCTAACGTTTTCTTCGATTTGCTGACAAAGCTTAGATTTTCCCGTCATATCTGCAACCATTGCTATCCCTCCTGCTATCTTCATTTTAAGAAAATGACTGATTGTTTTCATTAACACTTCCTACAATGATTTAGTGTTTTTTTTGGCTATTATCACTAAATATACAAAGTCTTATATACGTCACTTTTTCTAACATTATACGTTATTTATTTCATCTTACAGGATTGAATACACTTCTTCATTAACAATTTATACATTTTTTTCTGAAAGTTTTATTTATTTTAACTAAACTTTCTTATAAAATAAAAGATAGATAAAGATACGCGCAGGGAAATGTGAGAATTTTTAACAAAAGGAGTAATAAATAATGGAACTACAAACTCTTTTACGCATTCCAATTTATGAAAAAGCATCTGTAGTAGCCGGGCAAAAAGGAGTCACCCGCAAAGTACATAACGTCAATATGATGGACGCACCCGATATTTTATCTTTTTTAAAAGAAGGAGAATTTTTAATTACAACGGGTTATCACTTCAAAGAACATGAAGAAAGCTTAGCAAAACTTGTAGAAGGAATGGCTAAAAAGAAATGTGCAGGATTGGCCATAAAAACGAAGCGCTTTTTCGAACACGTTCCTGCTTCTATTTGTCAGCTAGCTGATGAACTTCACTTTCCGATCATTGATTTCCAAACGGATGAAACGTTAGGCGCAGTTATTAACGAATCTCTCAGCTTTATTTTAGATAAAAAAACAGCCGAGCTTCAGCAAGCGATGGTCACACATCAGCTATTTTCCTCGTACATCTTACAAGGAAAAGGCATTGAGAAAATTATGCAATCTATTCAAACGTTATGCAATGCTCACGTTGCCCTTTTTGATACCCATGGCCATGAACTCTTTTATACAAACAAACGCGAACCCTTTTCACTCCCGATGGAAGAAGCGGTAGCGGGCGCTAAGCAGCTGTTTTTACGAACCGCAAAATATACAACCTTTTCCTTTTTACACACCAAAAAAACCGTTACGCTTTTTCCGATTGCGACGCATACAAGAAAGTACAGTTATTTACTTATTGAACACCAAATTTCTTTATCCGATTCAGCGCTCCTAACGATTGAACAAGCGACAAACGTTTTATCCTTCGAGATGATGAGACAGCAGGCTTTGTATGAAGCTGAACGGCGACGAAAAAACGATTTTTTCAATCAGCTTGTTAACAATTATTATAAAACACTTGAAGATGCTTCCTTTCAAGCACAGATGATGGGCTTATCAGCAGGAAACAGCTATATTTGCGCCGTCGGGAAGATCCACTCTACATTCACGCCTTACAGCGATGATGATATGATCTATGAGCTCCTTCAATATGAGTTATCAGCAGATCATACAGAGGCCGTTTTGTTTTTCTATGACAATCTTTATATTCTTTTGTTTACACCTCATTCTCAACCTATGATTATAGAATGCTTGCATCGCTTGCAGGAAGCTGTTTACTGTCACTACGATAAGCGAATGTCATTTGGAATTGGAAACCAAAGCCAATCCCTACTTACAATCGCTGACTCATATAAAGAAGCTGTTGAAGCTCTTGAAACCATCCATTTTAAAGATCAGTCGAAGCTTATTCAATTTTATCAGCCAAAACAGTTTAAAGAACTGCTGAGGTTGCTTCCAGCAAACGATTTACAAGATTACTATTCTCAAACATTAGAAGGTTTGCTGCAGTACGATAAAAAAGATCGCTCCATCTTACTTGACACGCTTGAAACATATCTAAATTCCAATTGCCAAATCTCAGAGACTGCTAAGCAGTTATTCGTTCACCGGAACACGGTGATCTATCGAATTGAAAAATGCGAAGAGTTATTAAAAAGACCTATTCACACGTCGGAGGAAACCCTTCGGCTGCGTGTAGCTTTTCAAATTTTTTCTCTTGTGCATGCTAATTAAGTATAAATACAATAAAAAACGCTTGAGTGGATACTCAAGCGTTTTTTATTGTATTGCATATTATTTATTTCGCTTTTAATTTAGACTGTACTGATTGTAATTTCCCAGCCATCGTATGATTTTCTTTATCACGGCGATCATCAATTCGTAAATTTGTACATACGCGCTGAATGCCATTTTCAAAAGGTACTTCATGCATCTCTTGAACAATGTTTAGCAGCGTGCTTAATTCCCCTTCAATCAATGTATTCATAGGGGTTAATTGATATGTAATTTCATCTTCATGCTTGGTCAACACTTTTTGAATATCAGCTACGTACTGACTCACGCTTGGCGTTTCCGTACCTACTGGAATAATGGTTACATCTACAATAGCCATGTTATACACTCCTTTTATTTGTTCCCTAGTTATCATACCAAATCGCGCAAAAATTTCCTACTTTTACGTTCATGGTGCATAGAAAAAAGGAATAGTTCTACAACTACTCCTTTTTGTTACACTCTTATAGGTAACGCTTTGCTCCTAAGTAACGTTTTGACCAGTAAGAGTTGCTTAGTGATGTGATTGTCACGCCTGTTGAAGAACCTGCATGCATGAATTGACCGTTTCCGATATAAATTCCAGCATGACTAGCTCCTGGTTGGTACGTTTCAAAGAAAACGATATCGCCAGGCTGAGGTGAACTTACACGCGTACCAGTTTGATAGATGCTAGCAACTGTACGAGGAAGACTTACACCTACTGCATTACGATATACATAGTTAAGGTAACCACTGCAATCAAAGCCTCCAGGCGCAGCTCCACCCCAAACATAAGGTGTTCCCATAAAACGTTTACCGTATGAAATAACTTTTGAAGCTGAGCTTGAGCTTGTGCTGCTTCCTGTTGATGTTGAAGGTTTTGAGCTGCTAGAGCTGCTTGAATTTAATTTATTCAGCGTATCTGGACCCGCTTCTCCGTCTACTAATAAACCATTTGCACGTTGAAATGATTTTACTGCACTTGTTGTAATTGAACCAAAGTAGCCTGTTACACCAGCTGAGAAGTAACCTTTATTTTTTAGTTTTTGCTGAAGGCTGCTTACTGCTGAACCTTTCATACCTTGACGTAAAATAGTTGAGCTGCTAGAGCTAGAACCACCAGTTGAAGCGCTAGAACCGCCATTTTTTAATTTGCTTAACGTAGCGGGACCCGCAATTCCGTCCACAGACAGTCCGTTTGCACGTTGAAATGCCATTACTGCATTTTTTGTAATTGAACCGAAGTATTGAGTCGTAGTTCCTTTAAAATAGCCTTTATTCTTTAGCTGCTGCTGTAAAGATTGTACGTTTGGTCCAGTTGAACCAACGCGCAGCAATGAACTTGAGCTAATTGATGAACTTCCGCTTCCTAGCAGCTTATTAAATGTAGCTGGACCTGCAATACCATCTGCAGATAAACCATTTGCACGCTGAAATGACTTTACTGCGCTAGTCGTGATTGAACCGTAGTAGTTTGTTGTTGTACCGTATGTAAAATAACCTTTGTTTTTTAATTTTTGCTGTAATTCTTTCACATCTGAATTACTTGTTCCTGGGTGTAGCGTAGCATCTCCTAAAGCAGCTTCACTAATTGTAGGTACTACTGTTAAAGATCCACATAACGCTAACGAATATATCAACTTTTTCATAAAAAAAGGTTCCTCCAATGCCATAATCTACTAGTCTATAAGACGTTTACATTGTAACAACACATTATTACAAAATAACATCACTAATATTACATTTATGTTACAGGGAACGACAGTAGCGCAGCTGTATGGTGTATATTGTCGTAGTTTATTGTCGTTTAACACTTAATAAGTTCGGAAAAAAAGCTAATATATTCCAATGTTATTCCTTTTCCTACACTAATAATAGGTAAAAAATCACCCGTAACATTATCTTTATATTTCAAAAAAAACAATTTATTTTTTTAAAAATGTGAAACTTTTTTAAAATTTATTCGTTTAGCAGATTTGTTCCCCTCTTTAGTAAAACAGCTTTCTTCTAAAAATTTATATTATTTCCATATTAATGAATAAAAAGCGAGGACTGAAAAAAATAGTCTTGTTATGTTTGAAACAAGGAGGATTATTTTATGAGTCATAAAGGCATTCATGGTACAAATGTTAGCGGATCAGGTGACTCGGAAGACAAACGCTATGCAGCCGGAGAAAACGAGCAGACCCTTACGACGCGTCAAGGTCACCCCATTCGTGATAACCAAAATTCTCGAACGGTAGGCAACAGAGGACCTGCTACTCTTGAAAATTACCAGCTGATTGAAAAACTTTCGCATTTTGATCGTGAACGTATACCGGAACGTGTTGTTCATGCCCGAGGAACGGGAGCTCACGGGTATTTTGAAACGTACGGAAAGCTTGCTGACGAGCCCGTTGAAAAATACACCCGCGCAAAAGTTTTTTCAGGAGCAGGCAAACAGACGCCCGTTTTTGTCAGATTTTCTACCGTAACTCATGGAAAGGACTCTCCAGAAACAATGCGAGACCCAAGGGGGTTTGCTGTAAAGTTCTACACAGAAGACGGAAACTGGGACTTAGTGGGAAATAACCTTAAAATATTTTTTATCCGCGATGCTATTAAATTCCCTGATTTGATTCATGCTTTTAAGCCCGATCCTGTGACAAACCGTCAAGATACCGAGCGTATTTTTGATTTTATTTCTCACACCCCTGAGGCTATGCATATGATTACTTTTTTATTTTCACCTTGGGGAATACCTGCTAACTATCGGCAAATGCAAGGTTCCGGTGTTAATATATATAAATGGGTAAACAAAGATGGCGATGCGTTTCTTGTGAAATACCCTTGGGAACCAAAACAAAGAATTAAAAATTTGACCCAAAAGCAAGCAGAAGAAATTCAAGCTAAAAATATCAGTCACGCCACTCAAGACTTGTATGAAGCGATTGAGAGCGGTAACTACCCCGAGTGGGAACTTTGTATACAAATCATGGAAGATGGAGAGCATCCTGAACTAGATTTTGATCCGCTTGATGACACGAAAATTTGGCCAGAAGACCAATTTCCATTTCTCCCAGTAGGTAAAATGGTCCGAGATAAAAATCCAAGCAACGTATTTGCTGAAACGGAGCAAGTGACATTTGGTACGGGTGTACTTGTAGACGGGCTAGATTTTTCTGATGATAAAATGCTGCAAGGAAGAACGTTTTCCTATTCCGACACGCAGCGTCACCGGTGGGAACAAACTACTTGCAGCTGCCTATTAACGCGCCGAAAAAGCATGTAGCAACAAATCAACGCGACGGTCAAATGGCCTATCATGTAGATGCTGCTCCAGGTAAGAACCCGCACGTGAATTACGAGCCTTCTTCTCTTGGAGGTCTTCAAGAAGCGCATGACCATCCAAAACCTCATCAGCCTTATGTTGAAGGAAATGTAAAAAAAGAAAAAATTGATCGTACAAATGACTTTAAGCAAGCTGGTGAACGCTATCGTTTACTAGAGGACTGGGAACGTGATGAGCTTATTCAAAATTTAGTAGACGGCTTAAAATGTTGTCACCATACCGTTCAAACAAAGATGATTGAGCTTTTAACTCAATGTGATTTTGACTACGGCAACCGAGTAGCAAATGGCATTGGTCTTCTGATGCATGATGATGGTTCCCTAGAAATTGAAATGGGAGCAGAAGTGACTCCTACATACAGGAAATTGCCAAAAGAAGGCGGTTCACCGTTAGGAAGCAACAAAGCTGCTGATGCGGTAGAAGAAGCTAATGAAAAAGGAAACGATGCTCATCCTTATTAACAAAAAACATCCTGCAGCGACAGCAGGATGTTTTTTGGGTTAAACGCTTATGACCAAGTAACGGCAAACACGTGGTAGTCATTTTTTAACTGTGGCGCATCAATGGGTGTCCCGTGCTGATATCCTTGTTTCACTCTTTTAGAATGTAAGGGTTGAACCCATTCTTTCACTTGCTGTTTTGTACCATTTGCTAAAATATATACACAATCAGAAAATGCCCCGTCATTGTTTGGACTATCAACTTTTAGTACTTCCACTAACACATCTTGGACACACGTTTTTCTCTGAATACACATAAGCGTATGGTAGATGATATCAGCGGACACATCGTTATTTAAACGAAAGCCCACCTTTTTTTGTTCAAAAAAAGACGAGAATGAGACGATTGGTAATGTCTTTTTTTGTTCATACGCTTGAGATAAAATCTTGACAAGAACTTCTCCACTCAAGATGATCCCTCTTTCTAAAAAACGCTTCATCACAACATATGTGAGCATTGATTATGCTCATAGGATAATATATTATCATAGTTTAATTCTGTGGTGTTAGTCTTTTTTTGGGTTTTTACACTGGGAATTATACCCGCCTATTTCTTGCGTTTCCCTGACGTTCTCGCTACTAGCAACAGAATTATTAATAAAATAAATACCCCTGCCCCTACAAACATATCGTACAAGAAATCAAGCATCATACTCCTCCTTTTCCTTCAAAAAAACGCTGTTAAAACCAAGCGTTTTAACAGCGTTTTTTCGTTAGATAAAGCCTAGCATATTAATAAATACAATGATAATTAAAACAGGTGCGATATATCGAATGGCAAGAAGCCATAAAGAGAACCAGCGCTTCACATTCGTTGAACCATGCTTAAATTCTTCAATTAGCACATCCTTTTTCATCTTCCAAGGAACAAAGATGGCAATTAAAAGAGCGCCGAGTGGCATAAGGATATTACTTACAAGAAAATCAAAAGCGTCAAAGATACTTTTTCCAAAGATCGATACGTCACTTAATAAACCGTACGATAGCGCTGAAGGTATCCCTACAACGAAGATTAGCAAGCCCGAAATCCAAGATAGCTTTATACGCTTATGCTGCTCTCCTTTGGCTAATGAAGCGACAATAATTTCTAACATCGAAAATGCAGATGTCAAAGTAGCAAATAAAAACAGCGCCAAAAAGAAAGTTTGAAACACAATTCCGAACGGAAGCTGTTCAAAAATAGAAGGCAATACGATAAATAAAAGACCTGGTCCTTCCGTCGGCTTTACGCCCATTGAAAAGACCGCAGGGAAAATTGCCAGTCCTGCTAGTAAAGAAATCAAAATATTTAACGCTGAAATTGAAATAGCCGATTTTGGCAAGTTCTGCTGCTTAGATAGATACGAACTGTACGTAACCATAACTGAAACGCCTACGCTAAGCGAAAAGAATGCTTGTCCCATTGCAAACAAAATGGTTTGGGATGTAAGCTTTGAAAAATCTGGATATAAAAAGAAAGATACGCCTTCCATCGCCCCGTCTAATGTTAAAGAACGAATAATGATAATAATAAATAAAATAAAGAGAGCAGGCATTAAAATTTTGTTTGCTTTTTCAATACCATTTTGAATGCCTCTTGCGACTACAACAATTGTTAAAAGAAGAAAAACAAATTGAGAGATAACAGCACTTGTTGGATTAGCAATGGTCGAGTTAAATAAACTCCCGTAGTCACTTACTCCATTCAGCTGACCTGTGACGCTTGCAAAAATATATTGTAAAATCCATCCTCCTACTACACTATAGAAAGATAATAAAATGAAGCATGTAATCACACCTAAATACCCGATTCCTTTCCATAGAGAACCGGGAGCAACTGCATCATAAGCACGAATTGCTTCTTTTTGTGTATGCCTACCTAGTACAAATTCAGCAAGCAAAAGCGGCAAGCCAATAATTGCTGTAAACAGGATAAACAGTAAAAAGAAGGCCCCTCCCCCGCTTGTTCCGGCTACATAAGGCAGTTTCCAAATGGCTCCGATTCCAATTGCTGAACCGGCAGATGCCAAGATAAAGCCGAGTTTTGATGTCCATTGTTCGTTTTGACTCATTTTTTCTCACCATTTTTCTTTATTTATTCTGATTTGTCATACTATATCACACAACCCTTCTGTCGAAAAGGGTTTTTGTTGTTTTAACCCCCATCATGTGTTATGAATAGTATGTAGGTTTCATTATTTATTTTCGTAACTAAAAAAAGTTTGACAGTTAGAGGTACAAAAAATGACAAATCAGCAAGTAATACAGCAGCAATTTTTAGATAAGTTCCTTGACTTTATCTTAGTAAAATGTCCAAACTGCGAACTATGTGCGCGAGTTGTAAAACTGGATAAAAAATTGAGCGGGTCAACGCACTCATGCACGTGTCCTCACTGTGGCTATCTAGATGTCACCAACGCTGATAGTCAAGGACCGTTAGAACTTTCTGAAGCAGTAGATCCTTTTTTTCAGCTTCCGCTTTACTTAGAAACGATATGCCCTGAACGTCGACTTTGGGCTTATAACTTAGATCACCTTCAGTATATTGAATCTTATATTGAAGTTAAAACATGCGGGGCTTGTTTCGACGAGCTGTCGGTTGAACACTCATTGCCAGATTGGGTAATTCATAAGCAGAAAGAAGCATTAAGCGAAATTCAACGTTTAAAAGACACCGTCTTTTGCACATTCAAATGAAGATAGAAAAGAAACGTTGCCTCTTCGGCAACGTTTCTTTTTCTTACGAAGAACTTTCTTCGGTAAGTTTTCTTCGATAGTCTCCGGCCTTGTCGAACTCTTTTGCGGTGCCGACGAAAAAGTAGGTTACCGTATGATTTTTGTTACCTTGAGTCGTTCCATGAATCATCTTTCCCTGCTTCAATTGCTTTCGCTCTCCATTTTTATTTACATAGAAATATTTATTTCTTGCCCAGCCGCCGCCGCTTAAAAGCGTTTTGGTTTTCCCGACTCCCTGGTCATTTACTTTAAATACAGTGTAGTCTCCTTCTGTCTTGCTGGGATTTCCGTTATCTTTATCATATTCGACCATAACCCATCCTTTGTACCCTTCTGGTATAAGGAAAATGCTCGGTTGAGACGTTTCATCTGGGCGTCCACATCCAGCTGCGATTACAATCAATAAGCACAAAATGAGCCACCTTTTCACTTTTTCCAACTCCTTTCTTAATAAAAGACGTGCCTCTATACTACTTTTAGTTTTTGTTGTAGGTAGGATTATATTCTTTTTGCATCCCTCAATTTTTTCCAGTTCACCCAATCAAATATGCTATATTTACGTATTGTTTGTCACACACTATTAGCAGGCGTTTACAATTTACATGGGAGGATAACAAGAATGAGCTATGTTTTTTTATTTATTTTGCTCTTTGTCATTCCGCTTTACACACAGCAAAAAATTGTTCGTGCCGACCGTGAAAATACACGTACATTATTACTAAGTGAACACGAGCAATCTGGACATAAAAAAAGCGATTCCCCGTAAAACAGGAATCGCCTTCTTTTAATATGTTAAGCTTCCGGCCACAATAAGGCCGACGGCAACCGACGCTGCAAAAAGAGTTACTCCAACCGCTACATTTCCTTCTTCTACTTTTTTGGCTAGGCTCGTTTTAGGCGTCATAATAAATTCAATAACCCAATATGCCACTACTTGAGTAATGATACCTACTACTCCCCAAAGAGTTGCATCTACCAAATTTAAGCTGTTGCTCCATACAGTAAAAATGACAATAGCAAGCCCAATTCCTTTTCCCCATAACTTCAAAGCGACCGCCACATTGCCTTTTTTTATGAGTTCACGGTCATTAAATTTTGTTGTTAATTCAAATACCATGACTCCGATAAATAATAGCCCTAACCCTACTGCTACGTGAGATAAAAAACTCCCTATACTAGCCCAATCAATCCATTGTGTCATTTTTATTCCCCTTTTCATTTTAATCCAATTGGCAAATAATATGATTCGTTATCTGTAATTTGATTTCCAGCTCGTATTCCTACTGCGCTTGCTTTTCCATTTAATAAAAAGCACCCGTACATGATATGAGCCTCTATTGTTTGTGTTTGAGTCTTCATCGTTGCAGTTGGCAATGGAATAAACAGTTGATACACAGCCGAGTATTCTTGGTATGTCTTATGCTGATCTTCGTCTATTTTGATTCCATCTTCATTATAAATTTCAACGGTATCTCCCTCACGACCAAAAGATGGTTTCTTCACAAATGCTTGTTTTCTTTCAATAAATGGATCTTCTTCTAAATACGTTGGTAAAAAGTACGTTTCAATGATGTGATGCTCTTCTTTAGTGAAGAAAGGATGATGTTGTTCATACAAAGCCCAAATGAGTGCTTGAACGGCTTTGGACTGCAGTAAAAATGCAGAAGGCGGATTGATTATGGCTACTTGTTTTTGCTGTGCCAATGTTAAAAGCATGTGTCCGACTTTTTCATGCGTGCTCGGATCTTCATCTTCAATTAAATGTTCAAGCGGATAAGTTTGGCGATAGAGTACGTCTATTTTTTGTCCATATTGATCATACACGCCCGCTTCTATATGTTCACCTTCTTCAATTGTAGAGGAAGGAACAATTCGAAGCTGCGATAATGGAACGTATGTAGCATCTACATCGGCTAGCTTCATTAAATAAAGAGTCGTTAGCTTATCTTCTTCATGTGTATCATGAGAAGAAAAAACGACGTTTGGATAGTTCGTTCTATCGAGCTGGTTATAAGCTTCAAAAATGGCGTGTTTTAATGCTAAAGCAAGCTTTTTTTCCTCAAGCTTATTAGGGTTTTGTACTTGAAAATGACGACAGACTAACTCATTTACATGAAATAATTCCTTAATGAACGTAGGCGTATCCGCATTTAGTTCTAAAAGCTTAATTTGATCAGTCGTAACAGCAAAATCAAGGCGCGAAATCACACTTTCTGTTTCCATCGTTTTCAGTCGTAGGTACGGGAGGCTGTCTTTTGGAAATCCTAAAGAAAAAAGCGTCTGATCATCTAACGAACGAAGTAAAGGTGCAGTTTTAAAAAATAATTCCCCAATTCGATTTGCAGCTTCTTTAATAGAATCAATGATATGAGTATGCTCTATATGTACGTCATAAAGAGCATACTCTGTTCCGTATAAATCGTGCCAAAAATCTTCAATTTCTTTATAAAACATTTCTCGCTTTTCTTTATGCATTACCCGCCAAAACCGCCTTTAGATCCGCTCCCAATTCCAGATTTATACGAGCCGCATGATTTAAATGATTTATACGCCGATGATGAGGTCAACTGTTTTTTAGAGCCGTAGTAGCGGCCTCCGTGATAATATGAGCCGCTGTGCGAAGAAGAAGAATCTGAACAGTAATACGTTTGGGTATCTTCATCCCATTTCCACTTGTCACACGATTTATCTTTCGGTTTAGCTGGTCTTGCCTGATCAGTTGAACCGCAGGCAACGAGCGATGTCATTAAAGCTGTGGTCAAAACCCCGGCCATCATTTTTTTTGTTTTTGACATTACGCCTTTCCCCCTTCATACGTTACGCCTGTTTTTGTTACATATAAACTGTACACGCTGCGATCTTCATCAATTTCCGCAGAGTCTCTTTCCCATTCCCATCCATTGTAGTATGTATAAACTGTTCCGATATAGCTTAATACGTCTAAATGCGTATAAAATGAAGAGACGAATAAAATCGGGTGTCCTCGAAGAGAATTCAGTTCGCGGACTTCTAACGTAATTTCTCTGTGATCATCTTCTGCTTGCTCTTTCGGTCCATGTTCATGTTCTTTTACATAAATAATATGTATATCATCTTCGACTGCAGATGAAGTTTGTTTATACGTTACTCCTTCTTTAACAAAAAATTCGCATTCTCTTCTTGCTAAAATTTGTTCAAGTTCAATAGATTGATAGTGATAAATAGATACAAATGTATCGTCAGGCTTTAGCAGTCGGTATTCTAACTTTCCCATTGTGCAACTCCTTTTGTGACTTTTTTGTGAACGTTCTTTAATAAATACGCACAGATTTTCAAAAAGTTTCAATTTTTCTCATATAAAAAGGCTTAGCTTTAAATAAGCTAAACCTTTATTTTTTTATCACATCTGTCACAACTTCATAACCGCCTGTGTATGGGTCGAATACATATTCAAGCATGCCGTTTCCACGATTGACTTTAAATAGATAACGGTATTTTTTAGGGCTGTCTTTTGCTGGATATACGTATTTTCCTTTTTGGAACTGACTTAGCAAGAGCTGTTCTCTTTGCGCAAGCATTTTTTTTGCTTCATTATAACCATACAGCGGGAGGTTTTTGGCATAGAGAACCGGTACGAATACAAGCACAACGACTGAAATCGTAATAAGCCCTTGTTTAAACCACCGCATAAATCTCTTTGGATTTCGCGAAAGTAACATCGTGATGACAATTACTATTAACAAAGGAACAATATATACTTGAACATACGGAATGTTTGCAAATACAGGTCGATTAATCAACAAGACAATTACTTCGATAGCTGCTACTAATACTAAAATAAAATAGACCACTTACTCTTCACACCTCGACGATTCAATGAATTTTATATGTGTTAGAAAGTATTCCCACTCGTGAATGAACTCGTCTATTGTATCATAAGAAGCAAAAAAAATATCTACGCTCGTCCATTTTACGGAATTCAGATGATAAAAGAGATTGAGACTTGACGAAACCATCCCAATCTAAAGACGAACAAATGGGGTAATGCGCTAGTATGGATCCCTTGTTACACCGCTGTTGATTTCCGTACAAGGCTTCGCTTTCCGAGGGCGGCCGCTCCTACCAGGTCTCATCTGTTCCGCTTTTCACGCAGGAGTCCTCGCCTTGCCCTCCAATCAACAGCTAGAAACCACTACATACATGAAACTACCTTCACTCTAACCATAAAAAAAATCTGAACACATTTGATTCTCCATCAAGAATCAAACACGTTCAGATCTTTCTTTAACTGAGCTGCTTTTATTCCATCCTCTTTATTACGAAACTTCTACGTTTCGATTTTGATTATATTTTTTTCCTTGTAACAGTGAGTAAATGATCGCTGCTGCCCACACAATAAGTATGAATGCATATACAGCTATCTGAGTAGAGCTGCTTGATACCCAAGTGTTTAAGAGTGTTCGAGCATTTGTTAAAATGATAAACCCACCAACAAGTGAACCAAGCAAGTGAGCCGGGATAATACGAACAAACCATGCAGCAATCGGAGCCGCGATAATTCCGCCAATCATAAGGGCTCCTACCCAGAACCAGTTTACCTGCTCCCAGCCAAGAGAAATTAAAAAGCCAAGTGTAGCCGAGACGGCAATAGCAAATTCACTTGTATCCACAGTTCCAACGACTTTCCGTGCTGTTGTGCCTTTTTTAGCTAGCAATACAGGCGTTGCTATCGGCCCCCAGCCGCCTCCTCCTGTAGCATCAGCAAATCCAGCAATTAATCCTAACGGAATAGACTGCTTCGTCGATAAAGGTTTGGTGCTCTTTTCTTCGTTTGTTTTAAACGTAAATAAAAAACGAAATAATACATAAACTCCTAGGAGCAATAAGAATGTTGAAACGTAAGGTCTTACTGCATCTCCAGGTAAATTACTTAGAAAGCAGGCTCCTACAAAAGCTCCAATGGAACCTGGGATAATTAGTTTTAACACCATCGATTTATCTACGTTTCCAAATTTAATATGCGAAACACCAGAAGCTGCTGTTGTTACAACTTCTGCTAAGTGAACAGATGCGGAAGCCACAGCTGGTGCAATTCCAAACGTTAAAAGCAGCGTAGTTGATGTCACCCCGTATGCCATTCCGAGTGATCCATCAATTAACTGAGCTAAAAAGCCAATAAGTGCAAACGTAATTAACTTTTTCATGTTGTCCCTCCACTTTCATCTTCTGTTAGAAAGCACAAAAAGGCCTCCAACAGTTGTTTGCTAGAAGCCTTCGGTATGTCCGATCAGCTGTCCGTTTTATGAATAAGTTGCTTATATTGCAATCCTAACTATTCCTAGAAGTCAACTGTGTTTTTAGTTTTTCTTTTAGTCTATGTATGCTGCTTGGTTATAGTATCAGTAAAATAAAATTCTTCTTGTTAAGTCAACAACATAAAAACGACCGCTCACTTAGTAAGGGCTGTCATTTTTATGCATGTCTTGCCAGTGAGCTAGCACTTCAGGTGGCAAACTCACATCTTTATTTAATGACGTCATATCCATAGAAGCGGGCTCATCGCTATTTATCACTTTTTCTACCCAATCTGGCTGTACAACTAATGCTTGTTCAATCGTAATTAAAGCCAGCCCTTGCTCAAAAGCTTCTGCTACTTCTGTTGCCGTAAGTCCTCCTGTCCCCACAAGAGGGACCCGGTGATTGACGTGCTTAATAATCGAAGAAAGCAGTGACCGATTTTCTTCCCTACGTAAGGTAGGTTCATGCAAAGCACTGATATGTAAATAATCAATTTCTGTATAAACAAGACGATCAATCCACTCAAATGTATCTTCCACTTTATTTCCTAAATAGCCTTTTTCTTTGGGCGCTAATGTATATCCCACAATAAATGGTTTGCCCGCATGTGCTGCTCGACGCGTCACTTCACGAATAACTTCAAGTGCAAAAGTGAAGCGGCTTTCTGCGCTTCCACCATAAGAATCACTTCGTTCATTGGCTTGCCTTGATATAAACTGCTGCAGTAAACATTCATTTCCTCCGTCAATTTCTACTCCATCAAACCCTGCTTCCATAGCTCTTGTGGTAGCTTCGCCAAAAGCTTGAACAATATAAGTTATATCGCGCTCGGTCATTTGAACAGGCTTTTTCCCTTTACGTTTGTGAGGCTTTTCACTTGGGCTAATGGCTCGCCACTTATTTTCCATTTCTACGCACTTTCTTCCCCCGTGCGATAGTTGAAGAATCGCTTTAGCTCCTCTTCTATGAATCATTTGGGTTAGTTGATGAAGCTTTCGTATGACCTGATCACGATGAATTCCGATTTGACCATGTGCTACTTGGCCATTTTCTGTAATAAACGCAGGGCCGACAATTACCGTACTAACGCCCCCTACTCGTTTTTCGTAAAAAGTCAGATCGATATCGGATATTTCCCCATTTTCCCGTGAAGCGTATGTGAGGATAGGTCCCATTGCTAATCGATTTTTCATCTCAAGAGCATCAACAAATTTAAAATGTTTAAATAATTTTTCATAGGCTGTCTTCAAGTGGTTCACCTCTTTTTTTCTTAGCTTGCCCATCTAGAAGCCGAGTAGACATAGGCACAAAAAAAGAAATACCTTTGCCGGCATTTCTTTTTACGTCGTTTTTCTTATTTTTTTGACGGGGTAAAATACAAATTCGCTTTTTCCGACAATCCGTTTTTCATCAATGAGACCTAGACCGTTGCGGCTATCCATACTGTACAGACGGTTATCACCCATTACAAATACTTCGTTTTTAGGTATTTGAACGGGTTCAAAATCTCCTGTTAGCTCCATATCCATGTTATTGGCAATTTGACGATTCGTTTTTAAATAAGGTTCACTTACTTTTTTATCATCAATATAAAGCTGATCTTTTTTCATTTCGATTTTTTCACCTGGCAGACCGATTACTCTTTTTACATAATGCTTATTTTTAGCCTCATCTTTAATAATCACAATATCTCCGCGGCGAATATCATGGAGCGAATACGACAGTTTATTCACAAACAAACGCTCTCCGTTATGCAGCGTTGGGTTCATTGAAGCGCCTTCTACAATATACGGAGAAAATAAAAATGCGCGAATCATAAATACTAGAGCGATAGCGAAGATAATAGTTTTGAATATGCTGCGTAATTGATCGCTTTTTGTTTTTTCCGTAGTCAATATACTTTGTCTCCTTTGTACAGCTCACTTTTCTTATGTAAAAAAGCAAGAAACCTCTTACTTTAACACTTATTCTAACTTAACCATAGAAAGAACTGAAATCAAATGTTTTATGTTATGTAAAAAAAGAACCTCTAACAAATGTTAGAGGCTTACATTACGCAAGTTTCGTCTTTACATCTCTTATTATAACATTAATTATATAAAAAGAGACTACCTTTTATGTAAAAATTATGTTTTTTACGCAAACTTAACTAAATCTTCACATTTAGAGGCGTTTCTCCATGTATAAAAAGTTGAGAGATCCAATACTCTATAATCTCTCTTCGCCGCACGAGCCCAATAAAAATGTTTTGATCATCTACAACTGGTACAAAATTTTGTTCTGACGCGCGTGACAAAATACTTTCCATTTCATCATGAATTATTTTACGGTATGTTTCCTCCGCCTCTTTTAGAAAAAAGCGTTCTTATCTCCTCGATAAGAACGCTTTTTTTAGCTCATTTTCTCAATTTCATTTACAAGAATTGAAATAGCATCCGTTTTTGTTGCTTCACGCATTGTACGTTTCATCGTACTTGCCTGCTGCTGAAGCTCATTTACTTCACGCAAAAACAGTTCTTTTGTTAACTGTTCTTCTTCCACAACCATACAGTAGCCTTTTTTCTTAAAGGACTGTGCATTTAAAATTTGATCTCCTCGACTTTGTGCTTTTGATAAAGGAATAATCATCATCGGTTTATGAAGGGCTAAAAACTCAAATATGGCATTGGATCCGCCGCGTGTAATCACATAATCAGTCGCCGCTAGAACATCTGGAAGCTGTTCATTTACATACTCTAACTGACGGTAGCCCGACTCTTTTTCAAGGCTTGTATCAATATTGCCTTTTCCGCACAGGTGTACAATTTGAAATTTCTTTTGCAGTTCAGGCAAGGACTCTCGAACAATTTCATTGATGCGACGTGCTCCTAAACTTCCGCCCATAATGGTTAAAATTGGGCGCTTATCATAAAAGCGAAGCCAGCTTTCCCCGTTCGCTGCGCTTCCGCTAAATAATTCTTTTCGAATAGGTGAACCAACAACCTGCACTTTTTCTTTTGGAAAATAGTTTGCCGCTTCATCAAAAGAAGTGAAAATTTTAGTGGCAAATTTCTGCGCAATTTTATTTGCCAGTCCCGGTGTTAAATCACTTTCATGAATGAACACGGGAATGTTTAACGATTTAGCAGCCATTACAACAGGAACTGTGACAAAACCGCCTTTTGAAAACACAAGAGAAGGCTTTAACTTTTTCAGCACGCGACGTGCATCGCCAACTCCTTTTGCTACTCGAAATACATCTTTTACATTTTCCATATCTACGTAGCGACGCAGCTTCCCGCTTGAAATCGCATGATATGGAACGTTTAATTTTGTAATTAATTCTTTCTCGATACCATTGTGAGAACCGACATAATGGATATCCCATTTTTCACTGTCTAATTCTTTCATAATGGCAATGTTTGGTGTTACGTGCCCAGCTGTTCCGCCTCCGGTAAAAACGATAACTTGCTTACTCATTTTTTCTTCCTCTCTTTACTTCACTTAATTGATCTGTTTTGACATCAATTTTTATCTGATCTTTTTAGCATGCAATCTGACATGTAAAACGATGGTTTTATTATAGCATTTTTCTTTTTACATATGTATGATAAGGCGTATAAAAGCATGCTATACTTTTCATAGGGAGTGATGATAATGAACAAATCTGCACCTGCAGTAAAAGGTGATACGGTGGATTCCGAAACGCGCTGTACGCACTATCATACGGATAAAGATATTATCGCAATAAAATTTTATTGCTGTAATACATATTACCCATGCTATCAATGTCATAACGGACATGCTGATCATGATATTAAAAGGTGGCCAAAAGCTATGTTTAATGAAAAAGCTATTCTTTGCGGAGTATGTAAACATGAGTTATCAATTAATGAATACTTAATCTGTAATTCGACTTGCCCTCACTGTCGTTCTTCTTTTAATCCCGGATGCAGCCTGCATGGACACATTTATTTTGAACAAAAAAGCTGAACAAAACATCGTTCAGCTTTTAAAATAACTGCTCATCTATATTTATAATGGAAGGGAGCAGACCTGGGAACAATTCCTCAAGCTCTTCTAAACGCAAGGAATAATAGTGCTGCGTACCTTCTATACGTAGTTTGATAATTCCAGCTTCGCGAAGTACTTTAATATGATGTGATAGCGTTGATTTTGATACATTTAATTTTTGATAATACGAACAGGTCTGCTCCTTTCTTGTCGCTAAACACTGTACAATTCGCAGCCGGTTAGGATCACTCAACGCGTGTAAAATAGGCGTTAATTTAATTTCAGCTTTCGGTGGTTGATAAGGTTTTCTCATGCTTAAAATATAACACAGCTTCTTTTGTGTATCAATGTTCGATAACTTTCGAACTAAATTCCTTGCACTGTTATTTAATCGGTGTTATAGTTTCATTGTTCGATGATATTCGAACTTATCTTCATTTTAATCATAAATTGAATGAAAGATTAAAAACAAAACAAATAATATAAAGCACCATCATTATTAAAGGAGGAATCATCCATGATTCATTTACAAGCTTCAATGAAAGTTAACCCAGCAAAAAGAGAAGAATTTTTAGAAAACGTACAAGAACTAATTAAGCATTCTTTACAAGAAGAAGGAAACAGCAACTATCAACTATTTGAAGATGCTTTTACACCTAACACATTTATGATGATTGAAGAGTGGAAAAGCGAAGAAGCAATTCAAGCACATAATAAATCAGCTCACTTCCAAAGTTTTGTAGCATTTGCTCAAACTGGCGTACTTGTAGCACCTTTAGATGTAAAAACATTACAAGGTTAATCATAACTTCTTCGAAAGGATGACGCATCATGAATGAAGCAATTCGTACAATTCAAGATCATCGTTCTATCCGTCAGTATACAGACGAAGCAGTAAGTGACGAGCATTTAGATACGATTATTCAATCTGCTCAGTCAGCCGCTTCTTCTATTAATGGACAGCAAGTGACTATTATTAGCGTCCAAGATAAAGAAAAGAAGAAAAAACTTTCAGAGCTTGCCGGCAACCAAGCGTGGATTGACCAAGCTCCTCTATTTTTAATCTTTTGTGCAGATTTTAATCGTGCTAAGATTGCAGCTGAACTTAACGATGCCCCTCTTGGCGTAACCGATGGGCTTGAATCAATTTTAGTCGGGGCAACTGATGCTGGAATTTCTTTAGAAGCCGCAACAGTTGCAGCAGAATCACTCGGTTTAGGTACAGTCCCAATCGGAGGAATTCGCAGAAAACCGCTAGAAGTCATTGAACTGCTCGATTTACCGGAATACGTATTCCCAGTAAGCGGTCTTGTGGTTGGACATCCGGCAGATCATTCTGCGAAAAAACCTCGATTGCCACAAGCTGCTGTGCACCATCGTGAAAGCTATAATCACGACTTAAAGTCATTGATTCAAGACTATGATGCTGAAATGGCAGAGTATATGAAAAAGAGAACAAACGGTGCTGATGACCGCAACTGGTCACAAACTGTATCAGCTATTTATAAAACCATTTATTATCCAGAAGTTCGAGCGATGCTTGAAAAACAAGGATTTAAATTTGAATAACCAAAAGCTGCGATGAACATCGCAGCTTTTTTATCTACTTTGACAGCGTGCTGAATAGACTAAAAGTAATACTCAATAAACGAGGTGTTGATATGGAGTTTATTTTAATTTGTAATTTTCTTTTAAGTGCAACCGCAGCGTTTTTATTGGTGCCGGCTTTTACAAAAAAGCACACACTTCACGTAACTTTACTTTCTCTCCTTTTCCTCCTTTCAATTGTCCCGACTTTTCTTCTCGCTAATCCACATATCGGCGTTTTGCCTTGGGTTATTCGAGACGGTCTTCTATTGTTCGCCGCTTTCCTTTTCTTTTATTTAACCTTCACTTTAAACAGATGGAAAAAGCTTTTGTTTTTTCTTCTATTTTTACTGTCGATTGCTCCTCTTTCCTACGTCGTATATGATGACTTCACGCATACGTATATAGATGCCAATATTGGGCTTAGCCTAGGCTTTTTATTGACATGGCTCTTAACAGCTCTGTACAATATTTTGGCTATTCTTCGATTTTTTCGTCAGAAATCTCAGTAAACACGTCAAAAGTTAACAAACAAACGAATAGTTGATTTTATTTAGTATACGCTAACAACTGCACAGTCCTTCTCTTTACATAAAGCTGTGTATACTAAAAAAGGAGTGATACTTGATGAAACGACTATTCGTAATGGTAGCAGTGATTGCCTTCTTGGCACTTAGCCGCATGTTAGTATTTGCCGCTGAAACACCTCCTGCTGCAGATGAGCGAACAGCTCAAAATGCAGAAGTTCGCATCGTTCATGCTTCACCGGATGCTCCGGCTGTAGACATTTTTGTGGATGACAAAGCTTTAGTAGAAGGAGCAAAGTTTAAAGATGTCTCCAACTCCCTGCCTTTGGCAGCCGGTTCTCATAAAGTAGAAGTATACGAAGCGAAGACAAAAGGAACAAAAGATTCCATCATCGAAGCTACCCTTGTTGTAGACGGTGGAAAATCGTATACAGTGGCCGCTGTAAATAAAGCAGAAAACCTTGAACTACAGGCTTTCACGAATAATAAGCAAGGAACGGATGGAAAAGCAAGCTTACGTGTTGCTCATTTATCTCCTGATGCTCCTGCGGTAAACGTAGGTCCTAAAGGTGCTGCTCCTTTATTTAAAGATCTGTCTTTTAAAAGCATTTCAGGTTATCAAGTAGTAAATCCGGGATCGTATGATCTATCTGTTTCCACAGCAGATGGAAAAGAAATACTAAGTCTTCCTGGAACAAATCTTCAAAGCGGTAAAAACTATACGATTCTCGCAGTAAATACTGCTGACAAGCTTGAGACCATTGTTTTACAAGATAATTAATTAAAAAAACGTCATTTCAATTGAAATGACGTTTTTTTATAGACTGCGCTGAATGAATTCTTCTTTTTTGTACTCATAGGTAGAAATATCGTTCCACAATCGTTTTGAAAGCTCGTATTTCATACTTTCATATTTTTTTCTAGCACGTTCGCTCGAGCGTAACTGCTCCCTGAAATTAATTCGTTCATTCCAGTAAGGTGATTCACTGACCGTTACGTACACATGACTTCTTCTAGCATCATGTGGAATGAGCTTACGAGCATTTTTAGCTGTCATAATTGGAGGGTAGTGTGCAGCTGGAACGCCTTCTTTTAATAAGACAAACATCTCTTTTTCCGCTACATATACGTGAGATTTATTTTTTAATATAGCGCGCACTTCATTTATATCTTCTTCGCGTTTGACTCCGATTAAAATATCAACGATTGGTGAACCTGCCAATCCTGGAACGGACGTGCTTCCAATATGTTCGATGTCTACTGAAAAATCTTTTAGTGTATTAAGCAACGCTTCTTTTTCCATTTGATACAAAAGCGACCACTTTGTTTCATACTGAACAATCTTTCGCATATCAGTTTCCACCCTTTCACTTTTTTATACTGTACCATGTTTCAAAGTAAAAAGAAAGAATTTTCTAACTATTTACTTTGAAACATGGTACGAGCTTTACACCCATATAGACAGCCTTTGTATTATTTTATATATTTTTGTTATTTTTATTCTAAATGTTTCATAATTGTGGATGTTTCCTCCTCCAAAAGATAGATACGCTTTTATTTTCTATATCTCCTCTATCATATTCACACTCAGCTGTTTTATACTATTTTACGTTTTTGCTAGTAGAAGACATATCCTCAAAATGTAGATGAACAAAGGATTAAAGGTCTTTAATATCGCTAAATTCCACCTTTAATATAATTATATTTTACATTAATGTAAAATTTTAACGTTAAGAATGGCAGATAGTTCAAATTCATTATACAATTGAATTTCGACATATAGTATGATGGATAATATCGGTATTATGAGATAATAGTAGATTTAACTCAAAATTTTGGACTATTTGCCGATATATGCTTTGTATACCAATAACCTTATGTTGAAATTTGTAATTTGCAAGGAGGAAAAAATGAATAAAAAACATGTCATGTACACAGCCGTTTCTTCTGTTCTTTTAAGCTCTTCATTGCTTTTGCATTCAATTGATGCAGATGCAGCTGAATCGGCCAAAGTAACTGCTACATCGTTAAATGTACGTGCAACGCCTAGTACAAGCGGTGCTATCGTTGGAAAAATAACGAAGGGAAACACCGTTGATATAGTAGATGAAAGCAAAGGATGGGCTAAAATTACCTATAACGGCAAAGAAGCTTGGATTTCATCTCAATACATAAATAAAACGCAAACAAACAGTACGTCTACCGCAAATTCGACATCGAAGTCAGCGGTCGTTAATGCGAGCTCATTAAACGTTCGCTCTTCTGCGAGCACAAGCGCATCCATCGTGACAAACTTACCGCGCAATTCAAAAGTAACGGTGGTAAAAGAAAGCGGATCGTGGTCGCAGGTTAAAACGGCAAGCGGCAAAACGGGCTGGGTGGCAAGTCAGTACTTAAAAGCAGACTCCGGTTCTTCTGCGCCAGCTAAGGATTCTGGCTCTACAACATCGAAGTCAGCGGTTGTTAATGCGAGCTCATTAAACGTTCGTTCTTCTGCAAGCACAAGTGCGTCCATCGTGACGAACTTACCGCGCAATTCAAAAGTAACGGTAGTAAAAGTCAGCGGGTCTTGGGCACAGATTAAAACGGCATCGGGTCAAACGGGCTGGGTAGCGAGTCAATATTTGCAAGCTGATTCCGGACAGTCTTCACAAACAGCCCAGTCGATTCAAATTACAAAAGCTTCAAATTTGCGCAGTCAGCCGAGCTTAAGTGCGGGAATCATTCGTGTAGCAAAAGCAGGTGAAAGATTCAAAAAGGTAAACGAAACGAATGACTGGGTGCAAATTCAGTACTCTGCGAGTCAAACAGCATGGGTATCAAAAGGATTAACAGCTGGGGCTGGTTCTACACCTTCAGCTAGTTTGCCTTCTCCTTCTGCTGCTTTAAAAGATAAAATTATTGTGGTAGACGCTGGGCACGGCGGATATGATCCTGGCACTTCAGGCAAGTCATCGATTGAGAAAAATTTAGCGTTAACAACAGCAAAACTTGTGGCAAGCCGCCTAGCTAATTCTGGAGCAAATGTATTTATGACGCGTTCAAACGATACTTTTATTTCACTGAGCGGACGGGTGAATGTTAGTGAAGCAAAGCATGCAGATGCATTTATCAGTATTCACTATAACGCTTCTACTTCATCTTCTGCAAACGGCATCGCATCATTTTATTACAGTGAATCCAAAGATAAAGAATTAGCAAAATACATTCAAGAAAGCATGGCTGAAAACGCGCCTTCTATGAAGGATATGGGGGTTCGTTTTGGAGATTATTATGTTACTCGAGAAAACAACCAGCGAGCTGTACTTCTTGAATTAGGCTTTTTATCAAATGCTCACGATGAGCAAATTGTTTCTTCTAACGCGTATCAGCAGCAAATATCTACAGGTATTTACCAAGGAATTGCTCGATATTTTGCAGCTAATAAATAATAAAAGCCCTCATAATGAGGGCTTTTATACTACCAGCTTGCTTTTTTAACCCCTGGAATTTGTCCTTTGTATGCCAATTCCCTAAAAGCGATGCGTGACATTTCAAATTTTCTAAGATAGCCTCGCGGACGACCGGTAACGCGGCAGCGATTATTTAAGCGCGTTGGTGAAGAATCTCTAGGCAATTTTTTTAACGCTTCGTAATCTCCTTTGTCCTTCAGCTCTTGGCGTAGTTGCGCATACTTCGCTACCATCTCTTGACGTTTTTGTTCTTTTACCACTTTTGATTTTTTAGCCAAACTCTTTCTCATCCTTTCGTTTTAATAATTTTTTATTTGAAATACGTAATCATTACGATTTAATTATTTTGAACAAGTTACTTTTTAAATTTAATCATATTTTCTTCATTTTTTCAACTTATTTGCTTCTACGCTTACATGTAGCCTACCCCCAGGCTGCTACATAAGCATAAAAAAAATTGTATGTCAAATGTAATTAATTACTGTATCTCCTATATCATACAAAGAGCCCTGCATATTCCATATTGTAGGAAGATTTGTATTTACAGATAATATTTCAATAATATTACAGTTCATTTACATATTAATAACTTCGACAAATTTAGCGGTTATCTAGTATATAATCATCTTAGAAATTCCAAAAATAATATTTTGCGTACTCAATAAAATATAAAAGTAAAGGTGATTAAAAAATGAAATCGACTGGTATTGTAAGAAAAGTGGATGATTTAGGTCGTATCGTAATTCCTAAAGAGTTAAGACGTGTTCTGGAAATAGATGTAAAAGATCCTGTTGAAATTTTTGTCGAAACAGATCGAATTATTTTAAAGAAATATGAGCCGAACGGTGCTTGTGCGATTACTGGCGAAGTATCTTCTGATAACGTAACAATCGCAGATGGCAAATTAACTTTAAGCCGCGAAGGTATGGAGTTATTACTTGAAGAATTAAAACAACGTAATTTCTAATAATAAGAAAAGCAGCTGCTCACATGCAGCTGTTTTTCTTTTTGTTAAAGTTTTTTCTTCGCTTTCTGATTTCCAGATGCTATACTCAGAAGCGAAATACATAATAAAGGAGCCTTTCATCATGACAGTTGAACAAATTACTCATCACTTTTTAGCACATCGAAACGTAACCAATGAATTAATCAACAAAATTGAAGCAGGTCACTACGAATACAAACCTGCCCCGACATCTATGTCGGCTTTTGACTTATCTACGCATATTTTAACATCCTTTTATGCATTTGCATTAGTGGTAAAATCCGGCGATTTATCTCCACTTGGCCAAAAAGCTGATTTTAGTGGTAAATCATTATCGGACCTTGCAGCTGAATATACGCAAAAAACAGTAGACGTATTACGTTCACTTAGCGAAGATGATTTAAACAAAACAATTGACGCCACGGCAGCGTTTGGAAGAAAGCTTCCTGGAAGTCAACTCTTACAAATGGCCATTGACCATGAAATTCATCATAAAGGAAATTTATACGTCTACGTACGTGAGATGGGTCATACAGATCTTCCTCTATTTGTTCAGTTTGGTTAATGGTTATAAAATAGTTCGTGCTTGTAAGCGCCCAAGCTAGAAGTTTGGTGCGCTTTTTCTTTGCAGTTTTCGGCATAATAAGTGAGATATATGGTATAATTCTATCAATAACTTCATATCTACTATTCAAAGCTTGTTTCTTCTTATAAAACGATAGTCATCATCTTTTACAAAGGAGGAATCACTTCATGAGTCAAACTGTTAATCAACAAAAAATTGCTCAAGTGTATCATCTTCCGTTTGCTTCTTCATTTGGAGGAAGTGCTACGAACCTTCTTTCTCCTCAAGCTGGCGAACATATTTTAGATATTGGCTGCGGCACTGGCGAATTTATTTCGCAGCTCAATAAGCTTCATGTCCGTGCAACGGGCATCGATTGCTCTGAAAATATGATTGAACAGGCTCGTCATCAGTACCCAACTCTATCCTTTGAACAGTTAAATGCCCTTAACCTTCCTTATTACGAACAATTTGACGCAGTTTTTTCAAATGCAACTTTACACGACATCCGTCCCCCTCACCTTGTCATTAAAAACATTTACAATGCTTTAAAACCAAATGGCCGATTTATAGCAGAATTTTGGGGAAAAGGAAACATGGACGAAATTTTTACAGAAATTATTCGTCAATTTAAAACGTTTGATATCCCTTATAACGATGTAGATTTCCCATGGTACTTTCCTTCTGTAGCTGAATATTCTTCTCTTTTGGAATCACAGAATTTTCAAGTCACCACGGCTATACACTACAGCCGTCCCTTCTTGTTAAAAGGAGAAAACGGCTTGCGTAATTGGCTGGAAACAAATGCAGCCCCTCTTTTTGCTCACGTGACGACAGAAACAAAAAATGTCCTCATTACGCGCTTAGAAAATCGAATGCAAGACAAACTATTTCAAAACGGATCTTGGCTAGCAGAAGCTAAACATATACGTGTACATGCTGTAAAACGAGACTAAAAAATGGACGTGATTCTATTCACGTCCATTTTCGTTAAAGTGCAGCCAATATCCTTTTCCTCGAATTACTTCGATTTCTAAATATGTTCCTATTTTTTTGCGAACCCGGTAAATCAGCGCATTCAGCTCTTCCGCTGCTACTAGAATTTCTCCATTTGACTCTACTCGTTCAGGCCAAACGCTTTTTTTTAATGCTTCTTTTGAAACAAATTGATTGTTGTATTCCAGAAGATAAGCTAAGCACGCGTATTCTTTATCTGACAGAATATACGTTTCCTCTTTTACTTTTACTTTCTGCAAAATTGGATCTAATGTGTAAAATGGCTTATTTATTTGTTTTAGCAAAGGTCCTAAATCGAGGGTTGCATCCATATCATCATTTCTAAATACTAAAGCTGCCTCCTCATTTGCTAAGGTAATGACATCCTGCTCTTTCAATAAACGAGGGGTTCCAGGCTGTAACTCTTCTCCGTTTACTTTTGTCCCGTGTTTACTAAACAAGTCCGTAATGAAAAATGCATTGCTTTCGTACGTTACTTCAAAATGCTTGCGCGAAATGTAAGCACTTTGAAAGGCCAGATAAGGCTCCCATTCTTCACTGCTTCGTCCGATAATACAGGCTTTATCTTTTGGAATAGGCACAGAAGCTCCTTCATAAAAAGGAGCACCGTTCCGAATAATCAACATACCGTTCATTGTTTGCTCACACTCTTTTTTAAAATTTTCTGACTCTTATCATGTAATTATAACACTCACATTTATTGAGATTTCTTCCAACTTTGGATAACATCATAGTATAGTCAGTTATATGATAAAGGTTGTTGCCATGTAAGTAAACCTTTAGAGCAGTCCTTTTCTAACTGAAAAAATACGTATTCTTTGCCCTGCTGTAACGGGGATACAATTTTTTTGTAAAATAATTTGATTTTTAGTAACTTCGACACATGTTCTCTCTTTTTAAAGCGGAGTAAAATAAGAAAATACGTGAAATATTTACATAATGGAGGAAGACCAATGGGACGTTTGCCAAAAGATAGAGAAATTCAAGCGATTAAACGACGCGTTGCACTGGTATTGTTAATTATTGGATCATTTATTTTAACAGGTGCTAGCTTTAGTATTTATTGGTTTATGATGTTAAAAATATAAGATTTTTTTATAAAATAAAGAAAAAAGACATGGTTTTGTTCCCATGTCTTTTTTAGGTTTATTCTTTCTCAGACACTCCCGCAGATTGAAATGTGGCCATATTGGCAATCATCAGTGAAGCTGAGTGCAGCAGCGGAAATGTAACAGCAGCTCCACTTCCCTCACCTAACCGAAGGTTGAGGTTGAGGAGCGGTGTCTTGCCAAGAAGCTTCATTGCACACGCATGACCTTGTTCAACAGATTGGTGACTAGCAAACATATAGTCTCTTGCTTGTGTATTGATTTCCGTAGCTAGAAGGGCTGCAACTGTACAAATAAAACCATCTACTAAAATAGGAATACGGTGAGCAGCTGCCGCCAGCATAGCACCTGTCATCCCGGCAATTTCAAGGCCCCCTATTTTACTAATAATATCAATTGGATCCTGAGGGTTAATGTGCCTATTTTGCAGCGCTTCTTCAATCACGTTCACTTTGTGGCGCAGTTGTTCGTCAGAAATCCCTGTGCCCATTCCTGCAAGCTTAGAGACTTTTTCTCCTGTCAATACAGCTAAAATAGCCGTGCTTGACGTAGTATTGCCGATGCCCATTTCTCCTACAATCAAACATTTAATTCCTTGGGCAATAAGCTCTTCAGCTTCTTCATATCCGACTTGAACAGCCAGTTCTGCCTCACTGCGCGTCATCGCGTCTTCTTTATAAAAACTTGCTGTGCCCAGCTTCACTTTGCGTTGTACAAGGTCCTTATGGGAAAGGTCAGAAGCAATGCCGATGTCAATCAGTTTGAACTGGGCATCTATTTGCTGACTAAACACGTTAATAGCTGCTCCTCCCTGCAAAAAATTCAGCGCCATTTGTGCCGTTACGTCTTGCGGATAAGCCGAAACTCCTTCTTTTACAATTCCATGATCGCCTGCAAAAACGAGGACTCCTGGCGGCGTGACTGTCGGAAAAACTTCCCCGGTCATGGCCGCTAATTCAACTGCTATTTCTTCGAGTCTTCCAAGGCTTCCTATCGGTTTGGTTAATGTATCAATATAGCGTGCCGCTTTTTCACCAGCGCTTGTTTGAAGCGCCGGAATATAAACGTTTATCATATGTACAGCTCCTTTATTTCAGCAAATGTCTACCGTTTAATTTAACAGGATTTTGTTTATTCTGGCTAGTCTTTTTTAAAGTAGATAATTGGATAGAGTTCCCAAGACTTAGTTATACTAGTAAGAGTTGCGTATAGGCAGTATTTTGAAAGGAAAGATTTTATGACAACGAAACAGCACAAAAAGGAAAAGGCAGGTCGGCTCATTTATCGCTACATTATGATGTTAATTGGAGCTTCCTTGGCTGCCGTTTCTATCGAATTATTTTTAGTCCCAAATTCCGTAATTGATGGCGGTATTATTGGTATTTCTCTAATTTTAGTTTACTTAACGAAATTGCCGTTCAGTCTTCTTATCATCATCTTTAATCTCCCTTTTTTATATAGTGGATACAAACAAATTGGTCGTAACTTCTGCTTTTCATCTATGTTTGCAGTTGTTGCTTTATCCATTGTAGAATCTCAATTGCACCATGTTCCAGCTGTAACATCTGAACCGCTTCTTGCTACTGTATTTGGTGGGCTGCTGTTAGGAGCAGGTGTAGGAACGGTCATTCGTCACGGCGGAGCGTTAGACGGAACTGAGATTTTAGGTATTTTATTAACAAAAAAAATCCCGTTTTCTGTGGGCGAATTTGTGATGTTTTTAAATATCTTCATTTTTGCTTGGGCAGGGTTTGTGCTAGGTTGGGAACAGGCCATGTACTCGATCCTTACGTACTATATTGCTTCTAAAACAATCGATGCGATTATTCAAGGGCTTGATGAAACAAAAGCAGCTTTTATAGTTTCAAATCACTATGAAGAGCTATCAGACGCTATTACGCATCGTCTAGGCCGGGGCGTGACGAAACTGTATGGTAAAGGCGGATTTGAAGGTACAGAAAAAGAAGTCATATACGTAGTTGTGACGCGTTTAGAAATTACCAAGCTTAAAACTATTATTTCCGAAATAGATCCGCATGCATTTACAACCATTATGGATACCCAAGAAGCGCATGGCGGCAAATTCAAATCAGCCATCCACTAACTATACATAAGCGTGGATTTCTCTGAGCATGCTAATAACTGACTACCCGTAAAGGAGATCACCACAATGAAAGAACAAATGTCCAACTTATTTCACCAATTAAAACAGTCAGTTTCCGATGTATCTGATAAGTTATATGACAAAGTACATACGCTGCAATCATCACCAGGAGTGAGTGTGTTTGAACTGTATGAATGGATTAAAGAAAATCCAAGCACAAGCGTACAAAAGCAAACGCTGCTCGGGATTTCGTACTCTTTCTATACACTTCACGCAGACGGTGTTTTTTTCTATATGGAAACGAAATATGATTATTTACTTTACATGACCATTTATAGTCCAACACGTCATTATTTCACCTATCATTCTTACAGAGATTCTTTATCAACAGTGACTCCCTTGACGTTTCCTATTACTAAATAATAAAAAGCTCCTCAATCGAGGAGCTTTCTTTATATGGTTATCTTCCTTTTCGGACTTTAAAGATAAACAGCGCAAGTAAAAAACCGCTCGTCGCAGTTACTACTTTCCACGCGTTTAAGATTGGATTTTTTTTCAAGGTCCTGCTCCTTCCTTGCGGCTATACTAAAAATAGGATGGCCGCCTTTCAAGCAGCTAGTCCAACTTCCCCCTACTATTGATACGATCATCTAACATATAGCCCACCGACATTTTCATCAATTTCACTTTTTATACTATAACATATTTTTGCCATTTAGTAGAAGTCTTAAAAGTAAAAGCTGCACTTCTCTTAAAAAAAACGGTATTGAACCCCTGCATTTTCTTTACCGTTCATTTTTTGATAAAGGTTTTGAGCAACTTTATTTTCACTGCTGCACTCAGCGGTCATACCTGCAAACTCATACTTTTGAGAATAGGCCAGGCAGATCTTAAACAAACGTTCACCAATTTTATTTCCTCTGTTTAAAGGAGATACGTACAAGTCTTTTAAGATCGCTGTTTCTTTAAAATAATAGGTGCTCCACGATACGTACACCGTCGCAAAACCTACTAGTTTCCCTTCCAATTCAGCAACAAACTGGATACCATAGGAAGGATTATTCAATAAGCGCTTAATATGTAAAGTTAAAGCTTTCCGGGAAGGGGCAGGCTGCTCACAGAATTTTACTATATATTCTTGCATTAACGTAGCCAGTCGCTCTCGATCAGTTTCAACCGCCTGTCGAATGACAACCATTTAATCACTCCTTTTAGCTCAATGCTCTTAACATAATTCGATAGCCATATTTTTTTTCCTTTCGTTTTCGTGAAAAGCTCCCTACTTTTACACAAGGGGTATTTAAAGCAAACAACCTTATACGGCTTATGATTGAGGAGAGAAACTACGATGTTTTAAAAAAAGGTTGCAAATAGCAACCCTTTTTAGTTAGCAAGCGCATAATTTCGTAAGAATAAACCTATACAGCCGCTGATTATAATCAGTCCTCCTGCTGTTAGAAACGCCGCCGTCACATTTAGCGAAGCAACAGCTCCAAGCAGCAGCACCGAAAGCCCGAACGTCACATATGAAACGCTCAGCGTAGCGGAAAGTACCTTAGAAAGCTTTTCTAAAGGAACGGCCGTTTGTGTAAGCGTGTAAGAACACGTAGCGCTTATTTGAAGAGCAACGCCAATAGCAAAACTAAGTAAAAGTGAAAGAAAAGGAGAAGGCATCACTCCGAACAATAATGTAAAGAAACCTGATAAAAGACTGCCTAATGTTACGATATGATAAAGACTTTTCTCTTGTTCAACTGAAATCTTCAACAAAACGAAACCTCCAAGAACCGTTCCGACAAAAAAACTGCTGTTGATATATCCCCACCAAGCTTCATTTTTATTTAATATCTCTTTCACAAACACGTAGACAATTGCTGATGCCCAAACGCCGGCAGCCATCCCTTCTAAAACCTCCATGACTAATAAAACCCGCAGGCGCGGATAATGCCAAATTAGCTTCCATCCCTCTTTTAACCCTTGTTTTTGCTTCGTTTTAGAAGAATGAACGTTAATGCGAATGGCCTGCATAAATACAAGTGACAAACTGAATAACGAAAATGACAGCCATAAAAGGCCAGTAGCATCCCAGCTAATGATCAGAAAGCTTCCAAGCGGATAGGCTGCAATTTGAATCGTTTGATCGGTGACATTAAACATACTGTTCCATTTCAACAGCTTCTCTTTATCTACTAAATGAGGAAGCATAGAGCTTTGAACCGGAGCTGCCCACCCATCGAAAAAAGCAATAAGCGCCACGCAGCACAGCATGGTTATAAGCGACATATGCCACAAGAAAAACATAGACAAAACACTGGTTTTTAACAGCTGAGACACAACAAGAATACGCTTAGCCCTGTAGCGATCTATAAGAAAAGGCACAGTAAAACTGCTCAAAAACTTAGCAGCCGTAATGGTAAACGGAATGCATGAAAGCAGCACAGGAGAACTATTTTGAGCATAAAGAATGCTGATTAACGCAACAATATATAATACATCTGCTAAATTGGCTTGGCTTTGACCAAACCATAAAAAAAGTACGGAACGATTTTTCACGACAATCCCTCTTTCTTTTTAGTATGACTGAAAAGAAAGAGAATCCTACACGTAATCAACCCCTTTATATAGCGGCTTGCTTTTATCGACTTATTACAATCGTATGCTTTTTACAAAACACAACTTTTATATATATTAAAAATACAAACAGTTAAACATTATCGTAAAAAATCAAGAAATTGTCGTGAAAACGAAGTTAGATTAACTATAGAATATCAGAGTTATAGAATCAACGCTTTTTACATAATTTTCTTTTTTCTTCTTCTTTACTTCTAAATAACCTAAGCTTGCCATATACATAGATGGACGGGTACTCCTATTAAAATTTAACGTATAGGGTGAGGAATATTTTTTCGAGAGTGGTTTCGATTTGCTGTGGCAGCTTATTAATTGGACTAGGGCTAAACGGATTTATTGCTCCGTATCACTTACTAGACGGTGGACTTATAGGATTTGGGCTTATCGTATATTATGTGTTTGGAACTCCTATCGGACTGTCCATTTTCTTTTTGAACGTACCTGTCTATTTATATGCTTTTTTTCGTCATCGTCAAAACTTTTTTTATGGAAGTATAGGTTTATTTGTTTCTTTTTTTATGACAGAATGGCTGTCTATTCTCGAAGGCACGCTGGAGCTCCCTTTGCTTTTTAGCTCATTGCTTGGAGGCGCACTCGTAGGAATGGGAATAGGACTGATGCTTCGCTACGGCATCAGTTCGGATGGGCTTGATTTAATTGCCATTATTGTATCGAAAAAATGGAAAATCAATATAGGAATAACCATTTTTATCTTAGACAGTACGATTATGATAGTGGGCTTACATATTATCGGATTTACTGCTTTTTGCTACTCCATGCTTGTTATTACGATGAGCAGCATAATGATTATGCTCTTTACTTCTCCGCGATGGCTGTCTTCATAAAAAAAACGCTGGAACTTCCAGCGTTTTTTTATCTGTTTCCGACTATCATATTTATGTGATTGTGGAGAACCGTAATCGTTGAAGGTGTCGTCGTTTCTTTTTCTCCATCACAATCTACTGTTTTTTCAGGAGTAGTTTCAATATGAACCTCTTTTGCACGAAAATGCATAAGGTTGCTTTCAGGGTTAAGCTGTTCCTCATCAGGGCTTGTTTGTAACCATGCCATAACCGGCTCGATTCCCATTTCTTTAATAACAAATACATCTAATAATCCGTCTTGAAATGAGCTGTTTCCTAGCATAGCACGAGTTCCTCCTAAAAAAGGGCCGTTTCCAATTAACACCATAACAGCTTCTCCTTCATAGGAAGCTTTTTCGCTCGTCATTTTTAATTGAAAAGGCTCTGCTTGATTTAAAGTTCTACCTACGCTCATGTAGTAAGAGAGCTTACCAAATTTCTCTTTATTTTCTTCCAAAATATTTTCAGATACATCAGCTACGAGGCCGATTCCCCAAAAGTTTAAAAAATAATCTTCGCCATGTTTTCCAACATCCACTGCCTCCGTCTGCTTTTCTATAATTTGCTCCACCGCTTTTAAAGGATTTTGATTCATTCCAATTGCACGCGAAAAGTCGTTGCACGTTCCACCAGGTAAAATAGCAAATACAGGACGTTGCTGCAGCGGAGCAAGAGCGTTGATGAGCTCATAAATTGTCCCGTCTCCTCCTGCTCCAATAATGACATCCGCTTTGCCTTCCAATTTTCTTACCAGATCGGCACCATCTCCAGGTTGCTCTGTTTTATATAAAGTAACCGTCTCAAATGCAGTGTTTAACCGATCACATATAAAGTCAATTTCATTTACTAATTTTTTGTTTCCTGCGTTTGGATTCAAAATCACTGCTGCCTTCATCTTTCTCTCTCCTCTATTCATATCTTCCGTTTCACTTTTTTTCCCTTTCTTTTTAAAAAACAAACCTTTTCAAATATGAACGTTTTATGAAACCATTCCAATAGTACTTTTTTTACTTTCAAAACCTGCTATAATAATTTTCGGACTTGTATTAACAAAAGATGGTTATTGAGAGGAGCTTTCTATACGTGTCAATAAAATGCATGACGCAGCTATTTGTAAGTTGTTTTGTTTTTTTACTTTCCTCAGTCGCTACTTGGTATAACGGCTCTTCGATGCTTGAAGGACCTTTATCAGCTAGTTTGACCGGAGGGCTAACAAAGTCCTCGGCGGTTCATCACTATTCTCACATCGATTATTTGTTATATACAATTAAATTCCACCCTCAGTTTCCAATTATGATGATGGTGGGCGGAATTTATTTGATTGTATTACTATCTATTATTGGCTTTAAAAAGCGGTATGGATTGATTAGCTCCTGCTGTTTATGTATCACAGCTCTCTTATGCTACAGCAGCTATAAACTTTCACATACCCCTACCGAAGGTGAGCACGCCATGATTACCTCTAGCTTAGCTGCAGCAAGTTTATGCTTAGCAGTCGGATTATTCTATTTATTAAAGCGATTTTATTCTCAAAAAGAATATATTTAACCATATAAAAAAACGTCGGATCTACCGACGTTTTTATGTGAAAGCGAGTTTATTTATTGATTTTGTTCAACTGGCGTATAACCTATATACGCAGACTGAGGTCGGTAAATACGATTATTTTCTGACTGCTCTACGACATGAGCTGTCCAGCCAACTACACGGCTTGCTGTGAAGGTTGGGGTGAATAGTTCAGACGGAAGCTCAACCGCTTTCATAACCGCTGCGGCGAAATATTCTACATTGGTATAAATGCCTCTACCCGGCTTGTATTCATTGAGTAATTCAATGGTTTTATCTTCAATTTTAACAATTAAATCAAATAGCCCGTTGTCTCCTGAGATTTGTTTCGATACTTCTTTTAATGCTTCTGCTCTTGGATCATGTGTACGATAAACGCGATGACCAAATCCCATGATTTTCTCTTTATTATCTAATTTTTTACGAACCCAAGGCTCAATATTCTCTTCACTTCCAATTTCATCAAACATGGTAATAACACCAGAAGGAGCTCCTCCGTGAAGCGGACCTTTCATCGCGCCAATTGCTCCGCAAATAGCTGAAACCATGTCAGATTCGGTAGATGAAATAACGCGTGATGAGAAGGTTGAGGCGTTCATCCCATGTTCAATTGTCAAAACAAAATATGCGTTCAGCGCAGTAACCAAACTTTGATCTGGAATTTCTCCGTTAATCATATATAAATAGTTTGCTACATGATCCAAATGCTCGTTAGGCTCTACTACTTCTAAATCATTCATTTTACGATACCAATAGGCAATAATGGTAGGTGTTACCGCTGTAATCGCAAGCGCCTGCTCTTTTGTCGGAGGCCAGCTGTATGAAGGGTCTCCTAATGCTGAGATACATGTGCGAAGCGCGCTCATCACTTCTGTATCTTTTGGCAAACAGTCCATTAACGCAACAATATTAGCTGGAAGCGTACGATGAGTCACCATTTTTTGTTTAAATGCTTTTAACTCATCATGATTTGGCAGCGTGCCGTTCCAAATTAAATAAGAAACTTCTTCAAAAGAATAATTGATCGCCAAATCTTTTGCCCAATATCCGCGATAAATCAGCTGACCTTTCTCTCCATCAACGTGCCCTACTTTTGTTTCAGCTGCAACGATTCCTTCTAGTCCTTTAACGTATGTCATCTCAACCACTCCCCCAATTATTTTTAACAAACCGGCCCTTTTTTCTATGTACGGCTCGTTTGCAGAATGAATAGACTCACCTTAGCGGTGTACTATACCATTTTATTCCTCTTTCTTAATTGTCAGAACAGTATACAAAATGAACATTTCAACACGTATTATTTCTACGCTCGCGGCTTTGTTTTACGGGAGAAAAAAATATTTTTCTAGGATTTTCTTCGAGGGTGCTTTTTTGTTAACGCTTACAAACATGCGGGTTTCTAACGTATTTAGAGGAATTTGATGTACTATTTTTAGATGAATCCCTATTCACTTCCTTATGTAAGAGTTTACATTTATTTGAATCATAAGTAAAATAGATAAATAGAATAAATAGTATGAAAACTAAGAATACTAGTGAGGAGAATTTATGGATATTCGAGAACTGCAACATTTCATGGAAGTAGTTAATCAAAAAAGTTTCACGAAAGCAGCAGCTGCAATTCACTTGTCTCAGCCAGCATTAAGTAAAATTGTAAAAAAACTAGAAGAAGAACTCGGCGTAGATCTTTTTGATCGCTCTACTCGAAAGCTGACGTTAACCGATGCAGGACAGATTGTGTATGGGCAAAGCCAAAAGCTGGTATCCACTCTTCACGAGCTACATGCTCTGTTAGATGATTTACGGAATCTGCCTACAGGAGATATTAAAGTAGGAATTCCTCCTTTAGTAGGGACTGTTGTTTTCCCGATGATTGCAAAAAACTTTACATCAAAACATCCTCAGGTGAAATTAGAGCTTGTGGAGCTTGGCGCAAAGCGAATTGTCGAACTTGTAGAAAACGAACAAGTAGACCTTGGCATTATCGTGTTGCCTATTCAAAACCCTCTTTTTCACGTCTATCCGTTTATTGAAGAAGAGTTTAATTTATACATTCATCATGAGCATCCGCTGGCAGCTAAATCAATTGTTGCTTTGAGCGAGCTTAGAGAAGAGCCGTTTGTTCTGTTCAGCAAAGATTTCTCTCTTCATGATCGCATTATTCATGAGTGCATTCAAGCGGGTTTTCATCCAAAAATAGCGTACGAAAGTTCTCAATGGGATTTAATTATTGAACTAGTTGCTTCTGAATTAGGTATTGCTATTTTACCAAAGTCCGTGTTTCCGAAAATCAATAATCCCTTTATTAAAAGTATTCCAATTGCCGCACCTACTCCAATGTGGGAGCTCGGCATCATTTTGAAAAAAGATCGCTATATGTCATATGCTACACGAGAACTTTTGTCCTTTCTCGTCGATCAAGATATCATTTTACCGTCTCATACGATGTCAGCAAATTCATAATAAAACAGCCTCTTCTTTTATTAGGAAGAGGCTGTTAGTCATCTTTTATATCTTTCTTCAATCTTTTTTGTCTTGCGATCAACTAAAAACAAGTCAGCAAATGGCGACTTGTTTTACAGCTGCTTTTTGAATAGCACACCTTTTTTAAAATGTACTCCCAAAGCTTCACGATTGGCTATAAACACTCCTATTAAAATAAGAAGGCCTCCGCCAATAATAGAAGGCGTGATAGCTTCATTTAAGACTACATAACCGATTAACATCGCGATTAAAGGAGATACATACAACCAAGTAGATGGAAAAACCGGATTTGTTTGGGCGATTAGCCAATAATATAAGCCGTGTCCAGCAATTGAACCAACAAAAATTAAATATACAATAGACCATACTGCGTTCCGAGGCATAATAGTTGAAACATGGATATGCTCTGTACATAAAGATAGCACCAGTAGAAATATTCCCCCGTAAAGCATTTGAATACCGTTAATTAAAAACGGTGACACTTCTTTTAGTTCATTTAACAAAGCTTTCGAATAATTGCTGCCTATGCCGTAAAATACCTCTCCTACTATGATAATGATACACCCTAACGTCCACGAATAAGACATAGTGGCTGTCACATTTGGAAGTGAAATGCAAATAACACCGGTAAAAGCCAGAAGCAAAGCGAATAACTGCTCTTTTTTTAATTCCATTTTTCTTTGCATCACATGAATAAGCAATATCATCATTGGGCCAGTAGCAGATAAAACAGCTGCAAGACCCGATGTCACATGTTGTTCTGCCCAATAGAGCGTTGAAAATGTCATAAAGGTCAAACAAAACCCTACCATCATCACTTTTTTTGAAAATAATAACGAGCGTCGAACGTCTTTTTTATATGCAAAGTACGAGATTACTAAGGTTCCTGCTAAAAGAAAGCGAGTTCCAGCTGAGAAAAGTGGAGGCATTCCTGCTTCAATCCCTAATTTAATAGTTAAAAATGTCGTGCCGAAAATAAAACAGATAAGTACGTAATTAATAATAATCATATATCTTCCTCCTTTAAACATGCCACGAGTATAAAAGAAAGGAAGTATAACAGTAAAACCTTGACTATAACAGTTGCTGTTTTCCAGTTGCGCCCATGCTTATTTTGAGGTTAACTAAAGAAAAAGAATAGTTAAGTGACACAATGAGATTTAATGTACATAAAAAATCTTCTACCCCCATTTATCAGCAAATCTATGAGCAGATTCGTTATCGCATCCAAACGAGCATGATAAAACCTGGTGATCAGCTCCCTTCTTTACGCAAGCTATCACAAGAGTTAGAAATAAGCTTATTAACGGTACGAAAATCGTATCAGCTCTTACAAAAATCAGGATTAATCGTAATACAGTCAGGAAAAGGAGCTTTTGTTAAAGGGGTTACTAAACGTTCTTCCAAGGTATTAGATAATTTTTCATGGCAGGATGAATTAAACGTAAATATCACGCGCTCTCAGTATAGCTTAAATCGTGATCGTAAATATTATGATTTCTCTCAGGCTATTCTTTTCCCTCGTCTCCTTCCTAATCAGTTTTTAGCACAAGAAATGCAAAGTCTGTTACGTGCCAATGAGCTTGTTTTAGCCACATACGGTCCAATTCAAGGAGATCGTGAGCTTCGCATAGAGCTTTCTTCTTATTTACAGAGAGAGCAAGGAATAAAAGCTGATCCTCATGAAATTATGATTACAAGTGGCGCTCAGCAAGGTATTGATTTAATTGCTCAAACGCTTTTAAAGCCAGGGGATACGGTTATAGTAGAGAGTCCATGCTACGGAGCTGCAATTGATGTCTTCACCAATAAAGGTGTTAACGTCATTTCAATTGAACTAGATGAAGAAGGAATACAATCTGATTTAGTAGAAGAAGTCTGCCAAAAAATAAAGCCTTCGCTTTTGTACGTGAACCCTTCTTTTCAAAACCCTACAGGTATACTAATGAGCAGACAGCGCCGCAAAGAACTAGTTGATTTGGCCGAATTGTATCACTTTTTTATTGTTGAAGATGATTCGTTTGGAGAGATTTATTTCGATGATATATCGGTGCCTCCGCCGATCAAAACGTTTGATAAAAATGGGCATGTTTTGTTCTTGAAGGGGTTTAGTAAAACTTTGGCTCCAGGACTTCGAATTGGATTACTTTATGCACAAGGTTCTGTATTTGATTGGCTATATGCGGTTAAAGTACTGATGGATATTGGTAGTCCCTTGCTAACCCAAAAAGCCGTGCTAGCTTTTTTACGCACTGAGCGAATGAAACATCACATGGAAAAACTGAGGACCGCTTTGCAACTGAGAAGAGATCATGCAAGCGACCTGCTTTCGTCTCTTTCCGAATCCGTTCAATTCCAAGTTCCTAAAGGAGGATTCAACTTATGGTTAAAACTGCCTCAAAAAGTAAACACCTTTGGGTTATTAAAAAAAGCCCAGGAGCACAATATCTGCTTTTTACCTGGTGAGGCTTGTTTTGTTCACAAACCGCTTCATGCTCACATTCGAATAAGCTATTCCCTTCTTAGTGATACTGATTTGAACACAGGACTTCAACGTCTTAACGCCATTCTTTCAGCTGAAATATAAAAAGATTCTTTAATAGATGTTTAATTATAAGAAGAGAAGTGTATACAGAAAGAGGAGAAGAAAGTTATTCTTTCTTCTCCTCCAATCTTTTAACTCACATTTTTATTCACAGCAATAATTTCACTTAGGTTATTCATATAAATAACTTGATCACCAAACGTTCTATTTTTCAAAGCAGCCGTATGGTGCGGCTTCATGCCAATAATATAGCATGTGATACCCATGAGATAGAAGGACTGCATAAAGCCTGCAAAAGCTTGAATTCCTTCGGTCGTTAATATATCTAGTCCCCCAAAGTCAAATAGAAGCGTGCTGTAATTTCCTTCATGCGCAAAATTTTGCAAAATGCACGTATTTTCAGCTACAAGATCTGTATCTAAGTCTCCAAAAAGAGGTATAAGTCCTACTTTAGAGGATAATTTAATAAAAGAAGCGGACAATTGCTTAATTTTTTGTAATGATTTTTCAAGACGTTCTTTTTGTTCAAGCAGTTCAAAATCTGTAGCTGCTAATCGTTTCCGATGGTCTTGAACAAGATTCGTTAGCTCTTGTATACGTTCATCTTGGCGAATACAAACTAAATGACCTATATCACTATCCCATTGAATTAAGCATTCAAACAGTGAATAAGGCGAATCATTGGTTTGCATCACAAGCTCTACTTTCTGAATAGCCTGGCCTCGGCTTTGGACAAGCGTTTGCTCATCATGGGGTTCGTCTACAGACAATTCTCGAGAATCTTTTTGGCGCAAGCTTAAAAACTTTCTCGCCTTTTCTTGACTAAATACGTCTACAAGGTCTAAAAAATTAGCTGAAGGCTTAAATAAATGACCTGATTGTTGCGACCATTCCAAAATATTAAATTCAGTATCCACTAAAAAGTAAGGAATTGGAACATATTCAAGCATCGACATTAACTTCCACTCCTTTGTGATAACTGATTAACCAGTTATTTAGTTGGTGAAGATCCGGAATTAGGCATGTATGCTCAGAACAGTAAGAACGGAAATCAATTTGAGAAACTAAGCGCCCTCCTACCATTACCGTTGGTCTTGGTTCTAATTTGTCCAAAGTTTTGGTATATTCAGCAAGCCTCTCAATATGATAAGGAATGCTGACAGATAATCCTACCATATGCGGCTTCCATTCTATAGCCATTTTCTCAGCGTATTCCAAAGGTAGATTGGCCCCTAAAAAGCGAGTATTCCAACCATGTTCCTCAAACAATAAAGCCACCATCTTTAAACCAATAAAGTGCTGTTCTTGTTCCAAGCATAGAAGCAGTGCCCTTGGAGCGGTGTCTGAAGCGTGTCCCTGAATTTTTTTATAAAAGCGATAGCGAGTTAGCACATAATCACATGTCGTAGTTGCGACGTGCTCATCAGCTACAGAAATGATATTTTCTCCCCACATATCTCCAGTTACTCGCATTGCGGTTGTAATTAAATTTTCATAAATATCTAGGCTGTTCTTTCCTTGGTGGATTTCTTCCAGCACAACTTCCCAAGCGCTGTCTTGATCACCAGCTAATAAATAGTCTACAAATTTTTGTACTTGAGATTTCATTGTTTCACCTCAGTAAACGCAAAGCTTTTAAGAAACTTGAATAAAAGCTTCTCGTCTCTCTTTTTCAAGATCGCCTAAAATGTATACCACTTTCAGACTAACACATGTTGCCAATAGCAACAACCAAAAAATAGAATAATAACTTTTCATTTTACTACACTCAGTAAAATATGACTAGTATTTCTCTAAATATTCTCCCTTCCCTTTTATTTATGAAAAACACCTCGGCATTTTTTACCGAGGTGTTTTTCCAGTTGTTATCATTTCGGCTAAAAGAATGTAAGTTCGTCTCTTTCTCTTTTATGCATCTTTCCTTTTTTTCACTTTCAATAGACTTTCAAACATATGTATTTATGACTCTTCTGCTCCGACCATAATCATAATACTGATAAGATAGAGCGCTGCCATAACTGAGCCGATTGTATTGCATATCAAATGAATATATTGGCTGGTCGCCATAAACAAGTATAAGCTTAGCGACAGCAGCCCCGTTCCCAACAAAAAAGACCATTTAAATAATGACAGTGGCCGGTTAAACTTTAGACGCAAACAAAAAATGAGAATAAAGCCTACTAGCGCCATCACAAAGAAACTAACATTAAATAAATTGATGGTTATCACGTTTGTTCACACTCCCCTTGCACCTGAACCCATTATAACATATTTTTCCTTATCTTCATTCTTTCTCTAGGAACAAATGCGTCGAAAATTGTTTTTTTGACGTGTTTATGTCACAATATTTTTATGAAAATTCCAAGGAATAAGGGAATGCATTGACTACACCTGAAGCTCAAGATTCAAAATGGTCCATTTTAAATAAAGCCCTTCATAGCTCACAATCTGGTATTATCGTGACAGACTCTTCTTTGCCTGATAACCCAATTATTTACCTCAATCAAGGGTTTTCCCTTATGACCGTCTATAAGGAAGAAGAAGTATTAGGAGAAAATTGCCGTTTTCTACAAGGTCCTCTTACAAACCCGCACCACGTTGATGAAATTCGCAGCGCTATCAGCCACAATCATTCAGTCTCTGTTACGCTCGTTAATTATCCAAAAGACGGCTCTTTCTTTCATAATCAGCTAACGATTGACCCGACATATATAGAAGAAGAAGACAAATACTACTTTATCGGTGTTCAAAAAGACGTGACAATAGAAATTACAGCCCAGGAACAGCTTCAGCAAGCTTTGGAAGAAGTGGAAAGGCTATCCACCCCTATCGTGCCAATAGAGGAAGGAATCTCTGTTCTTCCATTAATCGGAACGTTAAACGAACGGCGTATAGAAATGCTATTTAACAGCTTCACCTCGCGTAACACAACCAGCAAAGATCGTTATTTAATCCTAGACGTCTCAGGGTTAGCGCAATTTAATGATTCATTCGGCCGTGATATTCTTAATATTTACAATTGGCTGAAGCTCATGGGAACTCAGCTTGTTTTAACAGGAATCTCTCCTGACATGGCCATACATATGAGCACTATAGAAGATGATATGTCCTTTATTTTAGTCTATCAAAGCATTAAAGATGCCTTACCGAAGCTAAGGCTATAAGCGGGAATTCTCATATAGAAAAGTAGTTAAATGAATATGCTAGTTAAAAAATGTTTATTTTTTAATAAATTGGGTTTGAGAGTATACAGTTAGGGAAAACAGGGCGTATAGGAAAATAAATGCGCTTCATAATGGATTTATTTATAAGCATCCTCACTCTAGATCAGGGGATGCTTTTATGCCTTTATTTATAAATCAATTAGACTATACATTTGTAAGGAGAGTCTTCATGCATAAAAATCAGGACTTATATCATTTTTTTAAAGAACATTCTCTTCAATTAACTGAAGACTGGTACAATCAGCTCGACGATGAAAATGAGTTCTCTGTCTATTCGAGTAAAAATCCAGCAATTGTGAAAGAACTGAAGCAGCAAAATCAAGATTATTTTCAGCATTTATTTGACGTATTTATAAAGGATGAGGAGTATTTTTTTTCGGATTTTCAGCAGTGGTCGATAGAACTAGCGCGTGATCCAAAGCATTTAAGTACGCCTCTCCACTTTATTGTGCGAGAATATTTTAATTCACAAAAAATTGCCGTTGATTACTTAAAAAAATTTATCTCTTTGCATTCGGAAGAGGTAAGCGTAGATAAGATATTTATGTGGTATGACATTATTGTTAAAGCTTTTGATCTATCCGTTTATATCTTTATTCAAGAATATCATAAAAATACGCAAGAACAGCTGAACGCTCAGAAAGAGTTAATTAATGAATTAAGTTCTCCTGTCATCATGCTTCAAAACAAAGTTGCACTTCTGCCTCTTGTGGGGGATATTGGAACGGTCAAAAGTCAGTTTATCTTAGAAAACACGCTTCAGCAATGCTCGGAAAAAGGCGTTGAACATTTATGTATTGACCTGCTCGGTGTAGCTACGATTGATACGATGATGGCACAAGAGATTTTTAATTTGGTAAAAGCTCTTCGTTTAATTGGTGTGCAAACAATTTTATCTGGAATTCGACCGGAAATTTCTCAAACTGCAATTCGCTTAGGGCTTTCATTTGAACGTGTTAAAACTACTTCTTCTCTTGCACAAGCACTTAATTCTATTAGTTAAGCATATGGCTCTCTATTACAGCATAGAGAGCCATATCTATGGCGTTTCAAATTTTACTGGGGTGTAGTAGACACGCCCGATTAACTTTTTTCCTTTGCTATCTTTCCAGTCCGCTACGAGTATATACCGATCACTGCGAGAGGCAGAATCTACTGTAATAGCAGATGTTTTTTTTATGTCCTTTTTTTCTACTATGTTTTCATAAATAGACTGATTACGAATTTGTTTGTAATAAAGGGCATTAGGTTTTTTACCATCTATTTCAAAGGACACTTGACCACCTTGAGAGACGGGAATACTATCTTTCATGACAATTTGTCTAAAATTTTTTCGTTCGCCAAAATCAGCTTCACATTCGGTCCAGCAAAAAAATAAAGGCTTGATGACGGCTTCTTTGCCTTCCGCTATTATTTTTATAGCGGGTGGATAAGGATCTTCAAGCGTTTCAGCTGTAGGAATCTGACATGCGGCTAATGAAAACAAACTAAATAGGATAACCACCACTTTTTTCATACTATGTCCTCCCTTTTTGTGAACGTGGTGCACGTAAGTGAGTGGGTGCATAGTATACTCTTTCGCCTGCAACCAAAAGATTCCTTTTATAATCAACAAAAAAACAGCTGCCTATTTGTTTAGACAGCTGTTTTGTTCTATTTACTTAGCATGCTTATTTCTTTTTTCATATCTTTTTCTACATATTCCATTAAATCAGATACGTAGGTTTGAAGCGGTTTTGTTGCGTCTTTATGATCATTCATCGTTAATTCATAAATGCTATCGATATTATCAATCATCAGTTCCATATCATCGATGACGCCCGTATGCTTATACATCGTTTTCACCGTAGGATCAAGGGAAGCTAATTCATTATATTCATAGTTTATAGTATTTGAAATATCATCGAGTTCATTGATAAATTGCTTTTTGGTTTTTTTTTCGGTCATAAGCTGATTATACTCTTTAAAAGCAGTTTGAAGGTTTTTCTGAGAGGCAGTCAATACTTTCAGCTGTTCTCGTCCTAAATAATAATCATAAATACTAGTAACAGTAAAATATCCCCCAAATGTGAGCGCGATTCCAACAACCAAACCTATCCAAAACGTGCTCGTTTTAAAAAAATGTTTCATAATGACTCCTTTTATCTGTGTTCTATGTACAACACTAGCTCATGCTGCTGCTTTGTCCTAGGATACACCAAAAACGAAATGGAAGCTACACTTTTTTAAAATTTTGTCGAATTTTGTCTCTTTTTTCGTGAACTGCAGCACATTTTGTTCCATTCCTATTTTTCCATCTGTATACATCAAATTCGTTAACCGCTGTAAAACCAAGTTTTTCATAGGCTGGCTTTCCTGCACTTGTAGCATGCAAAATACACGTATCCGCCTGTTTTTTTGCTTCAGTAAGAACTTCCTTCAAATATGCGGTCGCCAGGCCTTTTCTCCTCATATGTCTAGCTGTAGTGATACAATATAAACCCGCTGTACCGTCATAAAAAAAGAGAGACCCAGATACAGCTGGCCGGTTGTGATAAAGACCCAGATATAACTGATATTGGTCAGCGTGCTGCATAAGCTCCCTAAACCTTTCAAGAAAGTCAGCTTGATATTCTTTTGGTTTTTGATAGCCGTCTATGTATACCGTGATCCATTCTTTCAATTCTGCTTCTGTGTGCACTCGCTTACATTGAAACCCTTTTACTCCTGTATGTATGTATTCTTTTTCTTGAATGTGCTGAATCATTCCGATCCATTTTTCATAAGGAACAAATCCATTTTTATGAAGAACTGGCCCAAGGTTATCATATGAAGATGGACCGACAATCCATAGAGGTTCCTCCCCTTCCGGAGAGCATATTCCTAACGCGGGCTCAATGTGACGGGTTCCTGCATATATCCCCCGATTGTAAGGAGATGCAGAAATCCATTTAATTTCTGACGTATCCACTTTCACAGATTTCTTCGTATGCTGAAAATACATCCAGTGCTGAATCAAGTGCTGTTCTACTACCTCGCTTTGATTTTTTATTTTCACTTTATGTCTCCCTTCTCTTCTAAACTATGTTCCTTTTTCTATTATATACTAGTTAGTCTATTTTCTATGACTCTATCGCAGTTCTTAAATCCTTTTACAAGTTTTTTTTATTTTTTTTGCTATTCCGTGAATAGTTTTCTTTTAAGTGGGGTATTAACCTATATAAGCAATACATCATTAAAAAGGAGGATGATATTTATGTCATTTTTATGGGCACTTATTGTAGGTGGTATTATTGGGTGGCTTGCCGGATTAATTACGGGAAGAGACGTTCCGGGAGGTATTATTGGTAACATTATTGCCGGTTTTATCGGTTCTTGGTTAGGTTCAGCTATCTTTGGAAGCTTCGGACCAGTTGTAGGTGGATTTGCTATTATTCCTGCTATTATCGGATCAATCATTTTAGTGTTAATCGTAAGTTTCATTATGAGAAAAATGCGTGGTAATCATAAACATGCCTAATAAATTATTATATTAGAAAAAGAACCTCTGTTGAAAAAGAGGTTCTTTTTTTATATGAAAAATTCTTAAAATTTACTATTTTTAATTTCATAATATTGAAAAATAAACCTATTAATGTTAATTTAACCATAATCACTATAGAAAAAAGAGGAATTAACATGCTGCTTTCAACCCACCCAAAAGACAAATCCACGTACCAAATACTAATAGAAGAAATCGAACAGACACGAACGTTAATGATTCAAACGGCTGTCCGTGAAGGAATGACAAGTCCTAACACACTTCAAGTTAGTCAATCATTAGATGCTTTATTAAATAAACTTCAAATTTTCTTCTACCAATAAAAGTCCATGAGTATGTAACCATATCATGGGCTTTTATTTTGTATTAATCCGCTTGATTAACGTATTCCACTGCTTGGTGAAGGCTACTGAAAGTCGTAATGTCAGCCAAATCTAACCCTAAGTTCACCATCGTCTGAGCAATTTCAGCACGAATCCCGCTTAAAACCACTTGAATTCCTAATAATCTTAAAGCACCGATTACTTTAAAAATTTGGTCCGCTACCATCGTGTCAATAATTGGAACCGCGTATAAATCAATAATCAACCAATTTAGCTTGTAGTCGCTGCCGTGTTGAAGCGCATTTTCCATTAAAATTTGAGCGCGATTTGTATCTAAATCGCCAACAAGAGGAATGACGCCAATTTCTTTCGTAATGCGCACCACAGGAATTGAAAGTTCATCAATTGCATAACGGGCGGATTGAATTTTGTTTGCAAAGTCCGTCATATATGATTTACTAACCCAGTGTACAGCCTTGTCTACTACTACGTTGAAACGAGAAATAACTTGATAGAAGGCATCAAACGTAAACGTCTCAGCTTTTGCTTCTTCTTTAATAATTTCTCCGATAACATTTCGATAATAGCTGATTTCTTCTAATGCTACATCCAACGGAAGCTGAAGGACAACGAGTAAGTTCGCTACTTCTCTTCCCCATTCCTCAAGCACTTCAAAGTTTTTTGTATCATTTGTTGAGACAGAATCAGCATATATTTGAATTAAATGAACGCGCCACGGTTCTAACTGTTGTTGAATATCTTTTTCTTCATATTGTTTTTGTTTTGAGAACTCTTCTTTTTTTTCTAGAACTAAATTCGTAATGTGTTTAAGCTTTTTATCTAATAATGACTCCATATTGTTCTCCCGTTAAGAATTTGTTTACTTAAAATGATATCACAAATACCGTTAAAAAAAGTAAAATTAGGGGAAAAAGCTTTAAAAAGTGAACCGGATGTCCCCTTTTACGAATAGAATGAGCTAAATTGAATCTAAACCGTACATAAGCTGAACTTCTCTCCTTTATTTTATCGTTACTTTCACAGTGAATTCTCATACATAACTCTTCAATTTAATGTTGGGCTATCTTAGCATATATGATAAATAGATGAAAAAATGTAAAAGAGTTTGCAGCAAGCATTTCGCATGACAAGATGTGTTTTAGGAAAGACTGAAAAGGAATTCCCTATAAAAAGGAGGTTAGGTATATGTCATTTATTTGGACGCTTATTGTTGGAGGACTTATCGGCTGGCTTGCTGGTGTATTAACAGGACGAGATGTTCCAGGTGGAATTATCGGAAATATCATCGCTGGTTTCATTGGAGCATGGTTAGGCTCTCTAATTTTTGGAGATTTCGGTCCAGAGATCGGCGGATTCGCAATTGTTCCTGCTATTATTGGTGCTGTTATTTTAGTCTTAATTGTGAGTTTTGTTTTACGCAAAATGCGCGGAAATAATAATCATCGACATGCCTGAATAAAAAAGAGAAATCAGCGTTTTGATTTCTCTTTTTCCCTTACTTCTTATAGCAAAAGGTTTTATCAATGGACCTATCTGTAAGTGTAATTCTTTATTGCTACATTTAAAAATTGCTGCTTGTCACCTCTCACATTTAATACTTTCACACCTCATATCAAGCGCGTTAGTAATGAGCAGCTCTGGACCTTCAAGATCATCAAGCATATCCGTGAAGATAGCTTCAATATGAACAAGTGCAGTTTTAGCTTTCATTGGACATTGTTTTATAGCTGCTTTCTATTTCGGTTCTACTAATTCAATAAATGATCTTGCTTGTTTGCCCTTTAACTGTGCGTAGTGTGTATCTGTAGCTAATTCAACGGTTTCGTTTCCTAAGTTGACCCACATCCGATAAGATTGTACCTTTATATCCTTTTTTGTTTCCACCGGTTCAAAGTGAAGAATGTAGTTAGGTTTTCGAATCATTTCAGCTTTTTCTTCTCTCCATGATACATCTTTTAACCACTGCTGCACTTTCTGCACTTGATTTTGGTCTTTCATTTTAACCGCATGGCCATATTGATTATCGGCTATGTATTTTTCGATTACGAGCTTTTGTTCAACAGTACCGCTTGAAGCATTGCTTTGCTGACATCCTGTTATCACCCAACAAATAGCAATGAGAACAACTAATCCAGACCATACTTTTTTCATTTACATCTACCTTTCTTTGTGTAATTGAAATGAGATGTTCTTGCTGAATGATGCTACCAGCTGCTCGTTTTTAAATCTCTTTTTGCATTCTCCTTTCTTCATCTAAATCCCTGCTTCATTTGCTCAAAAAAACTGAATCCCCGAAAGGATCCAGTTTTTCGTTACGATTCGACATCTTCTATGACATGAACAGCGCGAATAGCAGCGTTTACTTTTGTATGTTGAATGCGCTCTTTTGCTTCTTGTATAGTCATTGCTTCTACCTCTTGATAAAAAATCACGTTCGCCCATTCATATTCTACTGAATAACGATTTATTTTTTCCACACGGTATCCTCCTTATTGATGAACTAAAATTTGATCAATCATGCCATATTCTTTTGCTTCATCCGCTGTAAAGAATGTATCTCGATCAGTGTCTTTTTTAATTGTTGAAAGCGATTGTCCTGTTCGTTCAGACAGCAGTTCATTTAGGTGGTCTTTTAACCGCAAAATACGCTTCGCTCGAATCTCAATTTCAGCTGCTTGTCCTTTTGCTCCTCCTAGCGGCTGATGAATCATCACTTCGCTATTAGGAAGAGCAAAACGTTTCCCTTTTTGACCGCCCGCTAGTAAAAATGAACCCATAGATGCCGCTAGCCCTATACACAATGTGCTTACATCTGCACGTATAAGCTGCATCGTATCAAAGATAGCCATGCCTGCTGTAATAGATCCTCTCGGTGAATTAATATAAATGCTGATATCTTTTTCTGGGTTTTCTGCATCTAAAAATAAAAGCTGAGCGATAATGCTAGTAGCCACCTCATCCGTAACTTCACCTGTGAGCATAATCACTCGGTCGAGCAACAGCCTTGAATAAATATCATAGGCACGCTCTCCTTTGCTTGTTTGTTCTATTACATATGGAGTTAAGTTCATGTGACCGCCTCTTTCCACTGAATTAGTACGAGCAATTTTTTTCACTTTTGCACTGATTTCATGATTTAAAAACGAATTATCTATCAACTCTTCATCCGTAAATTTAATCATTAGAGAATGCCTTTCTTGCTGTATATGCAAGCTTTCATCGCGGTAAGTCAAAGCAACTGCAATCTCTGCCTGTGGATATAAAACAGTCTCTTCCGTGTAGAGCTCTATTAATAGAGGTTCATCGTCGATATGTTTTACTTCAATTTGCCCCTGTTTGTTTTCCCGGTATCCATTTAAGTTTGTCGTTTTAAACAGACCTTCGGGCAGCTGAATATCAATCGTGATGTTTTTTACTTTTACTTGGGAACGTTCAAATGTAATACAAAGGTGGTTCATTCCTTCTTCTTTTTCCATCACTGATTTTGCCACAGCTAATTTAATCATGCGATGAATGATCCTTTAAAATCTGAGTAACGGACTCAATTACTTTTTGCCGTACGTCCGCTGATAAATTTCGATTCATAGCTACAAACACATCTTCATTGACTTGATGCATTTCTTGATTTTGAATTTGTTTGCTTTGGTAAAGAGGAAGCTGCGCACCGATGTTTTTTACTTCTTCATCACTCATTGAACGCAGCGTTTCTTGAATGGAAGCTAGTGACTCACCTGCTTTTGATAATGTTAAAACGGCTCGAAAGTAGTGAAGGTGCTGATCTGTATAGACACGCTTATTCCCTACTAGCTCTAGCGGAGGAACAATTTCTATTTGCGTGTAATACCGTACTGTACGCAAGTTCAAGTCCGCACCTTCATTATTTAATAACTCCGCAATTTGCTTTCCTGTATACGTATTCAAACAAACCCTCCTTATTAGTTACAGTTAACTGTTACACTATCATTATACTGTAAATTCCTTGTTTTTACAATTAAAACCATGGTAAATTTTGGATAAATAAGCTAAACCTATAAAAAGAACAAAACAAAGAGCCCAGGTCATATATCCGGGCTCTCTTTACTAACCGAAAAAACAACTGTGTATACTTAAAAAAGGAGAGAACGTATGATGGGGAATCGAAGTGTAGATTGCTTAGGGTGTCGATTAGCAAATAACCAAGAGAAATCGCATGTGATATTTGAAGATTCGTTTGTGACGTGCCTATTAGATCACAAGCCATTTAACGAAGGACACGTCTTAATTCTTCCTAAAACACATATAGTGGAAATCGACGAATTTGATACTGAACACATACTGGCCGTGATGAATGCAGCGAAGCGAATGACAAAAGCAGTGGAGACGCTCTTTGTTCCAGACGGAGTTACTCTCTCTCAAAACGGGGGAATGTTTAACGAGTTAACTCATTTTCACATGCACGTCGTTCCGAGATATAAAGAGGAGTGTTTCGGGGATTTTTATACGCAAATTCCCCAGTTTGCTGAAAAAAATGACGCTTTGGCTGCAACAGCTCAGGAAATGCGCCGCGTCATTCAGCAAATGTCTTTATAAAAAAACGGCTTCCTTATGGAAGCCGTTCTTTTTACTGACGATCAAACAATGAACTTCCTGCAATACCAGGGTTCGTCATTTCAAATGGATTTAAAATGAGATCTAATTCCTCTTCTGTTAACACATCGTATTGAAGGCAAAGCTCACGAATTGGTTTTCCTGTTAAAATCGCTTCACGCGCAATACGCGATACGACTTCATAGCCTAAGTGAGGGTTAACAGCTGTAATAATTCCTACGCTTTTTTCTACATATTCTTTCATGCGCGTTTCATTTGCTTCAATTCCTGCTAAACAGTGATCTGTAAAGCTTCTGAAACCGTTATTCATAATGCTGATTGATTGAAGCAAGTTAAATACAAGCACAGGTTCCATGACATTAAGCTCCATCTGACCTGCTTCTGAAGCAAGAGAGATCGTTTGGTCATTTCCCATTACTTGAAACGCAATTTGATTGATTAATTCAGCCATAACCGGGTTTACTTTTCCTGGCATGATTGAAGAGCCGGGCTGACGAGCAGGAAGGCTGATTTCTCCTAGACCTGCACGAGGTCCAGATGCCATTAAACGCAGGTCATTTGCGATTTTAGACATATTCGTCATACAGATTTTAAGCGCTGCAGATACTTCTGTATAAGCATCTGTATTTTGAGTAGCGTCCACTAAATGCTCTGCATGCACAAGCGGCAGACCGCTGATATCGGCTAAGTGTTTGACTACATTTTCAATATAGCGAGGATCTGCATTTAAGCCTGTTCCAACAGCTGTCGCCCCCATATTTACTTCATGCAAGTGGTCACGCGTTGCGCTGATACGCTTAATGTCGCGCGCTAACACGCGGCTGTATGCTTCAAACTCTTGACCAAGACGAACGGGTACAGCATCTTGAAGGTGCGTACGGCCCATTTTAATTACATGATCAAATTCTTGCGCTTTTCGTTTAAACACATCATGCATATCATTCATTGTAACAAGAAGTTTATTTAATAAGTTCAGCGTTGAAATATGGATAGCCGTTGGAAATACATCATTTGTTGACTGAGACATATTCACATGGCTGTTAGGACTTAATTTACCATACTCCCCTTTATTATTTCCCATAATTTCAAGAGCACGGTTTGCAATAACTTCATTAGCATTCATATTCATTGATGTTCCCGCTCCGCCTTGAATAGGGTCAACAATAAAGTATTCATGCCACTGACCTGCTAAGATTTCATCAGCTGCTTGCACAATCACATTTCCAATACCCTCATACAAGCGCTTTGTATCCATATTTGCAAGCGCTGCCGCTTTTTTTACAATAGCAAGCGCTTTAATCATTTCTTCATGTACTTTATAACCCGTAATCGGGAAATTTTCTACGGCACGTGCGGTCTGTACACCGTAGTATACGTCTGCTGGGATTTGTTTTTCTCCTAGAAAATCAGCTTCTGTACGATATCCTGCTGTTTCTTGTTTCATAGCTGTACCTGCTTTCTTTTTTAATTAATATCTTCTGCAATCGACGTTTCCATTATCTTTTTAACTTGGTGAGGGTCTTTGGTTTGTCCGAGCACCCACATTAATTTAGGAACAATGGCTTCTGTGTTCATGTTTTTTGAGCGCACGACGCTGTCATGATTAATCATTCGGCCTACTTCATAAATGCCCATGTCTTCTCCTTCTTCAAGACACTGAGTCGTAATGACAACGGATACACCGTGGTTTGTTAACTCAACAAGCTTGGCTAAAATGTTGCGAACTTGAAATGGAATACCTCCACTTCCATAGCTTTCAACAACAACGCCTTGATATTCATCTTTTAATCCATCGAAAAATTCGGGTTTAATGCCGGGAAACAGTTTAACAACCGCTACATCCGTACAAAGAGATGTATTAACCGTCAACTCTTCTTTACTAGGGCGAACGGGTTTTGTATATTCCACCGTATTATCATGGATAGACGCCACGTATGGATAATTAATGCTTTCAAATGCATCATAGCTTTTTGTACGAAGCTTGATTGCTCTTGTACCTTGAATCACACGACCGTCAAAGACTACATAGACTCCGCCTGTTTCTTCACATGCAAAGCGAATCGCATCTGCAATATTGCGCTTCGCGTCCGTTTTACTAAATGAAATAGGAATTTGAGATCCGGTAATCGCAATTGGTTTTTTAGAATGCTGAAGCATGTAAGAAAGAGCTGCCGATGTGTAGGCCATTGTATCAGTTCCATGGGTAATAACAAAACCATCGTATTCATTATAATGCTCTTCAATCGCTTTTGCCATCTCTATCCAACATTCTGGCTGCATATTTGTACTATCAAGATTCATAAGAGATTTGCTGTCAATTTGACAGTGTTCATTTAAATCAGGTATGTAGCTTAGTAATTGATCTGGCTCCATTCCAGGAACAAGTCCATTTTCACCTTCAAGTGAAGCGACCGTTCCACCAGTTGATAACAATAATAGTTTTTTCAAAACCGACATCCCCTTTGCTTAATTTTTGTAAAAAAACCTGACAATCTATCAAATAAATTATATTCATTTCGCGTACTTCACCTGTAATTATAGTAACCAAAAATCAATAAATCAAGAGAAAAATTATTCGTTTCGCGTACACTTTTTTCTGCAGCAATGATATAATGAATAAAAATGTAAATTAGCTCAAGGTTTGATTACAAAGATCTGCGCGCGAGCTGAATGCCTCGGTTTTTACATACTACACCTACAAAGGAGCGTCATGAATGTTAAGCAGATTAGCTCAACTCAGGAAAGAAAAAAAATGGTCTCTTCAATATACAGCTGACCAGCTTGAAATTGCTAAAAGCACCTACGCAGGATACGAATCTGGCTATCGTCGTCCTTCTCTTGAAGCACTCGTTACAATCGCAGAACTATTTGATACATCAACAGACTACTTGCTAGGTAAGGAAAAGGAACCTCATTCTCTTTCAGATGCACCCATCGAATTAACATCGCCTCAAACTCATACGATTACAGTCGACGGTGCGGAACTATCTCAAGAAGAAATTCAGCAGCTGACGGCTTTTATTCGTGCTAAAAGACAAATTGAAAAAGAAACTGCACCTTCTTCAATTTAAAGAAGATTAGAAGCAGGGTGCTTCTAATCTTCTAGCTGCATTTCTAAATAGCCTACTACTTCTTTTGTTATTTCCTCTTCTGTTTCTTCCACCAGCTCTCCGGTTATCTTGCTGCCTGGGAGCTTCCTCGAAGAACGAATGCCCCAAAATGTGCGTACACAGTGCCAGATAGGAATAAAAAGACCGTCTAAAAACTCATCTTTTTCCGAAATACCCACTTGAATAGTGGCGTGGTAACCGGGCTGAAAAGGATTTTCCCCTTCACGGATCACATCTACAGAAAGCTGCATCCCTTTTTTTTCAAAAGCTTCTTTATATTGTGCATATATTGATTTGAGAAGTTCTTGCATAGATCTTTCAACTGTATGTATATGTTGTTCTAACTGCGGCGTAAACTGTTTTGCGATGTATTCCATCTATCTCCCTCTTCTTTCGGTTCCCTATCCCTTATTTTAGCGACTTTCATTTTATTGTATCATAAGAAAAGCGTTTGTCTGTCTAGCAGAAAACCCCGCTTTTTTATAGAAAAGCGGGGTTCATACATACCTTTACTAACAATAGCTTACATTGCTTTGTCTTGTTTAGAAGATGATTTTAATTTTTTATTTTTAGTTGGATCTGGCTCATTAGAAGACATGATAATGTTTCCTTCGCCGTTGCACACTTTGCACTTTATAAATCCAAATTTCTTACCGGCTCCTTGGCATTGTGGACAAACATATCGAATTGGCATAAACTGTACCTTCCTTCTTTCTAATTTATACCTGCGCCTTGAAAGCGCCTGTGGCTAGTTTATAGTTTTATTATAAGTTGTACAATCCACCCTATCAAGACGTGCCAAATTGCACATCTTTAATGGCAAGAAATCCTTCCTTTCTAAAATTCACCTGAAAAATGAGTCGATAGACAGGAGAATTTCTTTTCTTGTCAAAAGGCAATACGTCAGAGGAAGTTTCTTATTGGATATAATTAGCGAATGTTTGCGCTGAAAGTTTTGCGCTTTTTCGCGAAATTCAAGGTTAAACAACCGTTTTATTTCGAATTTCTTTTGAAATGGTTATGTCTTTCCAAAGCTGTTCGTATTTATAACCCGTTAAACTTTCACAAACCGCTTTCGCTTCAGGAGTAACGTCTTTCGCTCGGCCTCCCTTTTTTCTTCTTTGAATTTCAGTTAATAAGATTTTGTGATTTTCCGGACTTATTTTAAACCATATGGTTGCGATAATTCCAGCGAGAATCAAAATAGCAGGTACAATCATGAACAGCTTTTGCAAGCCGGCTAGCGTAGACGCTGACTGCTCGGCGTTTGGTACATAGCCAATATTCTTTAAGGCAACACCAACAAGAAAAATTGCAAGCGCCTGAGAAGATTTTCGAATAAACGACATCAGCCCTGCATACACGCCTTCTCTTCTTTTTGTCGTAATCATTTCATCTACATCTGATACAAACGGCAGTACGTTCCATGGAATCATAATCGCTCCAGAATGACCGCTTCCTAAGAAAAATGCTGCTAAATAAATAAGAACTAAAGAGCTATCTGTTGTTAGGAAACTGAATAAAATAATGCCCGTTCCCCAGATGATCATGCTGAAGTTATAGGTTAATTTATTTCCTAACTTAATGGCTATGTACGTAACAAGAGGAATAAATAGCACCTGTGTAATTTGGACAAAGCTTAGGGTGTCTGCATAAATAGCTTCACGCAGCATGTAATAGGCAATAAAATAAAAGAAAAGAGCATTAAATACATCCATTGCAATGTAAGATGCTAAATACATGGCAAGATACACGTTAAACGACTTATTTTTAAATGCACTTCCAAAACTGATAAAAAGCTGCTTAAATTCTAACCAAAATCCGTTTTGCTTTTTTCGTTTCACTACTTCTCCGCTATCCCATGTTCCCTTATAGACAAAAATCCATGGAAGAGCAAAAAGAAGACCAAAGATAATGCCCATGATTAAATACCCTTGTCCACCTGGAAACGCATCAATGATTCGTTTTGGGAAGAAAGCGCCTAAAAATGAAGCGCCTTGTGAAAAGACCATGCGTATTCCCGTCATTTTCGAACGAATACTATAATCTGTCGTCATCTCTGCTGCTAGCGTATTGTAAGGAACCATCACCATACCAAAAGCCGTGTTAAATAAAAGATAGGCTAAGATAAAATAGGTGTATTTAAACATATGCGATCCTTCAATAGGAATCCACAGCATACTGAACGTGATGGCAACTGGAATGATTCCAAAAAGAAAAAAGACTCTTCTTCGTCCTTTTTTTGTCTGAAGGTGATCAGATATGTACCCAATGGTTGGATCTAACAAAGCATCCCACACTTTTCCAAGAGCTACAATCGTTCCTGCTTCTACAGGAGAAAGCCCGACTACATCCGTTAAAAAAACCATAAATAATGTGCCGATAATAAAAAAGGATCCTCCGCCAAACAAATCCCCAAATCCATATGCTACCATATTACGAAAGCGCACTTGTTTTGTTTTCCCTTGCATATGCAGCCCTCCCCCTGAGTAAATAGACTAGTTTCTTTTGTTATTCACTTTTTTCTATTTTACTAAACTATCCCTTGAAAAATAAGGAATATGTCACCTTTTCTACTCAAAAGAATAAGATATTTTTTGATTATATAAATAGAAAAATGACTGGGTAAACCGTTCTTCTTTATCCTCTATTATAAGTTGACTTTTTTTCACAGCTGTTATAATTCAACCCATTGCTTGTTATTCAACTATAAAATACAAACTTGAACATTTGACATCTGAGCTGTTACGAATAAAATAATAAGTATGAAACCTATTGATATCTTTAAAGCATTATCTAATGAAACTCGATTAAATATATTGGAGTGGTTAAAAGAACCTGAAAAGCATTTTAAAGACAAACAAGCACATTTGCCTAAGGAGGTCAGCAGCAGAGGCGGTGTTTGCGTGGGAGATATTCAGGAAAAAGCTCAGCTGTCTCAGTCCACAGTGTCCAGTTATCTTTCCATGATGCAAAAAGCAGGTTTGTTAGAGTCAATTCGGCACGGTCAATGGACATACTATCGCCGAAATGAAGAAACGCTTCAAGAGCTTTCTTCATTCTTACGAAAAAAACTTTAACAAGTTTTTTTTACTTATTATATCTATTTTTCTAGATATATAAATATAAAGAAATATTGGAGTGATAAACGTGAAGTTTTTGGTTTATTTGGTTGCGGTTCTAGGCGGCGCTGCCTTAAGTATGGAAGGCGCCATTGCCGGAGAACTTGGAAAAACAGTGGGAAAACTTGAAAGCAGTTATTATATTTTTATCATGGGAACGCTCATTTTAGGTCTGACCACTTTATTTGCTGGAAAAGGAGATTTACCTTACGTCTTAAAAGCACCTAAGTGGAATTTAACCGGCGGTTTATTAGGTACGGTTTATTTAACAATTCTAGTGATTAGTATCCCCTTTATCGGAATTGGCGTTTCAATGGTTGCTGTTATTGTGGGTCAAATGATTACAAGCATGATCATTGAGCATTTTGGTTGGCTTGGCAGCAGCAAAATTAAAATTAACAAAGAACGCGTAATGGCTATTGTATGCATGGGAATTGCGCTTGTACTTATTTTCTAGGAGGGTTTTACGATGAGTTTATTAATGGTGATACTTACCTTAATAGGAGGTTTAACGCTAAGCGCTCAGTCTTCTATAAACGGCACACTAAGTAAAAAAACAGGTACGTTTGAAACAGCTTTTTTAACCTTTGCGACAGGTGCCATGATTTTAACGATTGTCGTTGTATTTTTTGGTCAAGGAAACATTCTCTCTGTTTTTAATGTCCCTAAATGGCAGCTTACCTGCGCGTTATTCGGAGCATCTTATTTATTTCTAACCGTTTTAGCTGTTCCTAAAATTGGGGTAACAGCAGCTAATATCTCAACTGTTATCGGTCAGTTATTTGCAAGTATGATTATCGACCATTTTGGCTGGTTTGGAAGCAAGGAAGTACCCTTTGATCTAGCCCGCTGGATTGGTGTAGCATTTATGTTATTAGCTCTTTATTTTATTTTTAAAGGCAATAAGAAAACAGCAGCATAAAATGTTCATGCAAATAGCCAAGTGCCCCTATGTAAAGGCGCACTTGGCTATTTTTTGTACGTAAACCGCATTTGAATTTTCAATCAATTATTTAGAACATATTTTATTTAAACTAAATTGATTTTATTAAGATAAATTACACAAAAAATTGTGCATACCTTCCTGCCTTTGTTCAAAAGATAAAGAGGCAGATCTAGAAAATCGGCTACATAAACGAACAGGTAAGGTGGGTTTTTTCGTGGGAAAATTTTTATTTTTAGCAGCATTTGTCTTTTTTTGTTTTACGCTTTCCATTTCCGCAGAAGAAAATATACCAGAAGAAAATATAGAATCACACGTAAGTCAGCCTGTTGTAAAAGATTTTATTTATCAATCTCTTGAACCTTGGGTACATCAAGATATTACTTCTCATTATGAGAAGGTTTACGGTAAACAGCATAAAAAAGTAAAAGTTCGCCCGATTAAAAAAGATGATATCGGGATACAAATGGGTGAAATACAGCCCGGTAAAGGCGGTAAGTTCACTCATATTGTGCGGGTAAAAATCTTAAACTTAAAAGTAAAACCTGAGGGAGAAGATGAATTTTTTGCAACGGATACGCTTATTTATAAAGTGAATATCAACGAACTTTCTGCTGAAAATGATGTAGAAAACGTCGTAAAACTACTCGAGTATAAACATCAAGAAAGATAAAAGTCCAATTCTCCCCCCTTTTGAAGGTATTTATTCCTCTATTCAAAAGGGGCTTTATTATGAAGTGTGTTTTCTCTTCACATATTTAGGGAATACAACTACCACTTATCCCCTAATTTTTTCATATTGCTAGTGCATAAGGTATGAACTTGATAACTTTTTGTCGGTTTTTATCTATTTCTGTAGGGTTTCCTGTAGGATGAAAAAGAAAGTAAAGCGCTTTAATTACCGTGACAGAAAGGTTGAGGATAGCTGTCCTGCATAACGGGAAATCAACAGGCATTAAGAACTGCATGCAACGACAAAAGTTGACAACCAAAGATTTCAGAATAATAATAATAAAGCAACAATGTTTAAATGAAAGACTTATTTTACATGAAAGGTGTTAGTCAGATGAACAATTTACATCGAAGAATGGGAACATTCGCATTAACCATGACGGGACTTGGATCAATTATTGGTTCCGGCTGGTTATTTGGAGCATGGCGAGCAGCTCAAATTGCAGGGCCGGCTGCTATTTTATCATGGGTCATTGGAATGGTCGTTATTTTATTTATTGCACTTTCTTACAGTGAATTAGGATCCATGTTTCCCGAAGCCGGCGGGATGGTCAAGTATACGCAGTACTCACACGGTTCGTTTATTGGTTTTATCGCTGCTTGGGCAAACTGGATTGCGATTGTATCCGTTATTCCAGTCGAAGCAGTAGCTTCTGTACAGTATATGAGTTCGTGGCCTTGGAAGTGGGCACAGTGGACAAGCCACCTCGTAGAAAAAGGAACGTTAACTGGCGAAGGATTAGCTATCGCTACTGTGCTATTGATTATTTACTTTTTACTGAATTATTGGACAGTTGGACTATTTTCCAAGGCAAACTCGTTAATTACTATTTTTAAAATTGTTATACCGGGACTTACAATTGGAGCACTTCTATTTGTCGGCTTTCACGGCGAGAACTTCACTTCTGGAAGCAGCATCGCACCAAACGGCTGGGCTAGTGTGCTAACAGCTGTTGCTACGTCTGGGATTGTATTCGCTTTTAACGGTTTTCAAAGCCCCATTAATATGGCCGGAGAAGCAAAGCATCCTGGAAGATCTATTCCAATTGCGGTTGTAGGCTCAATTTTAGTGGCTACAGTCATTTATTTGCTTCTACAAATTGCCTTTATCGGGGCAGTAAATCCTTCTGATATTGCGAAGGGATGGAGTCATTTAAATTTTAACTCTCCATTTGCAGATTTAGCGATTGCGCTTAACATTAACTGGCTTGTAATTGTCCTGTATGCAGATGCCTTTGTTTCACCATCTGGAACGGGTATTACGTATACAGCTACTACTGCTCGAATGATTTATGGTATGGAACAAAATAAATATTTGCCAAGTGTTCTAGGACGCCTTCATCCTATTTATGGTGTTCCGCGTCAAGCCATGTTTTTTAACTTAGCTGTTGCTCTTGTCTTTTTGTTTTTATTTCGGGGCTGGGGCGTGCTTGCTGAAATTATTTCAGTCGCTACGCTTATTTCTTACATTACAGGCCCTGTTACCGTTATGACGCTAAGACGAACTGGCAGCGATTTATATCGCCCTCTTCGTTTAAAAGGATTAAGCATTATTGCGCCGCTAGGTTTTATTTTTGCTTCTTTAACGTTATATTGGGCGCGCTGGCCGCTGACTGGACAGGTTTTGTTTATTATTTTAATCGGCCTTCCTATTTATTTTTATTATCAAGTAAAGGCTAAATGGAAAGGTTTTCGACAGAACTTCAAAGGCGGCGTATGGATGGTTGTATACTTACTGTGTATGATGACTATTTCATGGCTTGGAAGCGAAAAGTTTGGGGGCCTTAATGTCATTAAATATGGATGGGATATGGGAATTATTGTTGTTGTTTCTCTTCTCTTCTACACATGGGCTTTAAAAAGCGGCTTCAAAACGGAGTATTTAGAGAATGGAAGAAAAGTAAATGACGGCTTAAAAGCAGCAGCGGCTGAAACAGCCGCTTCCAAAGAGTCATAACAAAAGCACCTTGCTCATGCAAGGTGCTTTTTAGTGAGCAGTTCTAACTTTTTTCAGCACGTCTTCGATCGTAATTTGATCCAAATGCCTGATTACGCTTTGCTCACTCTCTGTAAAAATGTCGTCCATCACTGTTTGAATATTTGATTTCACAATACAGTCAGCGTCAGGGTCGCCGCTGCACCAGTGAGGCTTCAGCGTTCCTGTCGATATAGCTCGGTAAATCAGCCCAAGACTTATGTCAGCAGGGCTGCAGCCTAAAGTATAACCGCCGCCTAGCCCTTCTTTTGTCCGAACCAAGTTGTTTTTTCTGAGTGTACTCATTATTTTCCGAACCCGTGCAGGATTGGTACAGATGTTATAAGCAATCGATTCACTGCTTGCTCGGTGATCTGGTAAATTTGCTAGGAACACTAAGCTGTGCACGGCAATGGTAAATTCACTGTTCATCTTCCATAAACCACCTTTTTTCTTTCTCTACTGTAACGTTAAGTTACACAGTTCGAAAAGTCAAGAGAGCAAGGAGGGAAAGAAGAACTGTAGCTTTATTTATTCACGGTCTTCTTTTTCTATACTTTCTACTTCATTAGCTGAGTTGATTTCAAGGTATACCGTCTTTTCTTTTAAACTGCCTTTTTCTTCTTTTTCAAAGTCTGTGCTTTTTTGATACGTTTTTTTGCCGTTTGGAACTTTTACCGTTATATGTTTGTTACTTTCTTCTATAAAAACACCTACAATTTTACGTTCGTCTCCATCTTGTTCATACACGCCATTTTTATCTGCTTTTGCTTTTGGAGTTAATTCAATACTAGTTGCTTCTTGTTTAGCTGCGTCAATTTCAGCTTCTACTTCTTTATTAATCATATCTTTTAGCTGTGAGCCTTCCACTTCCATCCCAGAGCTTTTTGGTACTTTAACGAGTTGATCATCGATATTCAGCGTCATTTCTTTTTCAGCGTCTTTTTTTAACGTACCGATCAAGTCAAAATCTTCATCTTTCCCCTTTTTAATGTCCGGGTCGCTCGAATACTGCTGTAGCTTTGTCAATTCTTGACGGTCTTCAATTGGTTTTTCCTCTGCTTTATGATTATCAGATTTTGTCTTGTTAGCTGGTTCACCTGAACAAGCTGCCGCACTTCCAATCATACACATAGCGATTAAAGACAGGATTCCTTTTGTTAGCTGTTTTTGCATATGTATTCTCCTTTTTCTTTTTTATTTCCACCTTTATACATATGTAAAACAAAAAAAGTGAGACATAACTACATACAGGAAACCTACGTTCACCCTACCCACGAAAAAATCCGAACAGATTGAATTCTCTAACAAGAATCAAACCCGTTCGGATTTTCTTTTAACTAAAACACTTTTGTCCTAGCCTCTTTTTTAAAGCTGCTGTTGCTTCAGTATATGATTTGCTTCTTCTAAGTAAGTCACATACGCCTGTACTTCTTTATCACCGTAATTATCTAATTCAAACAGCGCTTCTTGTATAAAATTAAAATTATCAATAATATGCTGTGTTTTCATGCCTCTACTTGTGAGTAAATTGTTTAACCATAAGGCATAGTCCGTAAAAATTTGCAGGTTGTCTAACTTATATGTTGTCTCAAGATACTTCATATGATAATGATTATCTTCATGGCATCTTTCTTTACCGCGCTCTCCGAATTTTTCGAGCAAAGAAGGTTCTAACTCGTAGATTTTCTCCGTTACTCTTTCGACGATCTTATTAACGGGAAGTGAACTCATCGTGCCACCACTTTGTACTGGGAAACTTTTGGGATGACGGCTGCCAGTTCTTGATCAGGGTACTTTTTCTCTAAATCATGAATACGCTTGAAATCTTCGCTTCGTACCCAGCTTAAATAATTCTCTTTCGTATCAAATGTAAGCTGAACGGTGAGCTCCCCTGCTCGCTTATCGTTTTGAAGAAGTAGAAAGTCTACAAATCCTGGAGCCTCGTCGACTGATTTTGAACGATTTTTATAAATTCCAATCACTTCTTCAGCTTTTTCATCCGGTACATTAAATGTTGAAAATACGGTGTACATCTTTGTTCCTCCCTTTATGATACAAAACCTGGGTTCTTTTCTCTTTATTGTACATCATATGGGAGATGAAATGGTGTGACGTTTAGATTTCACAGCGGTTACAGCAGGTCTTTAAAACAAAAAGCCCTTTGAAACAGCGTTTCAAAGGGCTTTTTTTATCCGTTATTAGTTTTCGATTTTTGTTAATTGTTCTGTATGTGTTTTTACACGTGCTGGATCAATTGTAATGCGGGCAACGCCTGAATCCATTGCCGCTTTTGCTACAGACTCTGCTACAGCTGGCGCTACGCGAGGATCAAATGGTCCAGGGATAACGTAATCTGCGTTTAGCTCTTCTTCTGTAATAAGGGCTGCAATTGCTTCAACAGCAGCTTTTTTCATTTCTTCGTTGATATGAGTAGCGCGAACGTCTAACGCACCGCGGAAAATTCCAGGGAATGCAAGAACGTTATTTACTTGGTTAGGGAAGTCTGAACGACCTGTTCCAATAACAGCCGCTCCCGCTTCTTTTGCAGCGTCTGGCTTGATTTCTGGATTAGGATTTGCCATCGCAAAGATAATTGCATCTTCATTCATTGATTTAACCATCTCTTGAGATAATGCATCTGCTGCAGATACACCGATAAATACATCTGCGCCTTTAATTACATCGCTTAGCGTACCGCTTTCTTTGTTTACGTTTGTATAAGAAGCCACTTCAGCTTTCACTTTGTTCATACCTTGAGAGCGTCCTTCATAAATAGCACCTCTTGTATCACACATAATCATGTCACGTACACCGTAAGAATAAAGAAGCTTTGTAATGGCAATGCCGGCCGCTCCTGCTCCGTTTAAGACGATTTTTAAGTCTTTCATTGATTTATTGACAATTTTTAGTGCATTTACAAGTCCTGCTACTGTTACGATCGCTGTGCCGTGCTGATCATCATGGAACACAGGAATATCTACTTCTTTTTTCAGGCGCTCTTCAATTTCAAAGCACTGCGGAGCTGCGATATCTTCTAAGTTAATGCCTCCGAATGTATGAGCCATTAATTTCACAGTTTCCACAATTTTATCTGTATCTGTTGTATCAAGTGTAATTGGGAATGCATCTACGCCTGCAAAGCTTTTAAATAAAATTGCTTTTCCTTCCATAACGGGAAGTGAAGCCGCAGGTCCGATGTTTCCAAGACCAAGAACAGCGGTACCATTTGTCACAACGCCGACCATGTTTCCTTTCATTGTGTAATCATACACCGTTTCTGGATGTTCATGAATTTCTTTACAAGGTTCTGCTACTCCTGGAGAGTAAGCTAAGCTTAAATCTTGAGCATTTTGAACTTCAACTTTTGATTTAACTTCTAACTTACCTTGTTTTTCTTGATGCATATGTAGTGCTTGATCACGTAGTGACATAATTGTATTCTCTCCTTTTTTTCTATACATTTGAATTTTTTAATGAATTTATTTAACACTTGCTTTTTATCTCCATAATTGTAAGACAACCTGACCGAATAAATTCACTGACAAGTGCCATTATGAAACAAGGAATATAAAAAGTAAACTATCTTGCTTAAACCACTTCTGCGCTTTGTTAATATAAAGTCTAGACGCGGCGGCAACTCATGTTTGTCTCACTTTAAGTTGTCTGATATACAGACAACTTAAAAAGAATACAACCGCTCACTATAGCGCTTTCAAATACGTTTCAGCAAAATCGACGGCTTTAGGCATTGAAAAGAAGTATGCACATGTTGAACCGATGTTTTCAGCTTTTATTCCTTTTGCTTCAATAAACGCTTCACCTATCTTTTCAAACAGCTCTTCTCGAAACTCTAATTCCTTATACGTCTTCCATACTCGCTTTCCTGCATCCATAACTGGAGATCCTTTTTGAATCACGTTTCGATATGGAATACGATATTCTGCTAGATGAAAAGAAGTATTGTTCCCAACCCCGATACCTAATAATAAAACAAAGGCATGTTTTTTGTAAAGCCTTTCAAGAGGAGAATTTTCGCCTAAACTGAATTCAAGGGGAGGATCTCTTAAGATGTCTTCGCTGTCCTTTCCCCAAGCGGCGAATGAATACATTGGATGGCTGCTTCTTCTTACGCCAGAGTATGTTCGAAAAGTTTCTACGATTTGTCCCATACCGCTTGTTGGTGTATGAGCTGGATCATATGCAGGCATCGTTTCCCGAATAGTTTCCCACCACTCTTTTGGCACAGCCGGATTGCCCCATTCTGATGGATCCGAAAGATCGACCGACTGTGACGGCATAACGATCGTTCCTTCCTCTGTCACTGTCTCCATTAAAGCTTGAACAACGGCTACTGAACCTCCGTTTACCCACCCTAATGAAGATAGCGAAGAATGAACCATGATAGTCATCCCTTGTGTTATGCCTAACCTGCGTAATTCTTCTTTTAATGTATCTTTCGTTCTAGGATGATCTGTTGCTTGGACAACGTGCTTCATCGTAAGCTCCTTACTTATAGTGCTGCTAGAATGTGTTGCCGAACTCTAGCAATGAACTCTAGCAATATATGTAAAACTTATGTTTTCATAATAGTAAGAATAACATCAATTGTCAAATTATTTAAAGTAATAGAAAAACTTAGTTTTATTCATATCAGTTATCATACAACTGACTTGTTGGTAAGGTTTATTTCTTTCAACTATCTTACTATAATAACCACTACTGAAGCTTTTCAATAAATTAAAAAGAAGAATATTCCTATAAATAAAAGAAATACTAATGATGCTATACATATTTACCTATCACTATTTTCAGGAGGAATGTGTACAATGAGCACATCAAAACTTCCGCCGCTCACGTCCTCGGAGCTTGCTAACTTATGGATGACTTATCAGGAAAAAACGATGATTTTGAGGTTTTTAGAATATTTTCTGGAAGATAAACAAGATTACAAAGAACTTTTTGAGCTGTATTATAGCCGATCTTTAAAAAGCGTAGCGCGAATTAAAGAAATATTTGAGAACGAAGGCGCTGTTATCCCAATTGGTTTTACAAAAGATGACGTGAATGTAGGAGTTCCTAAACTATATGACCACATGTTCGAAGTCATGTATATACGCTTAATGTCTCAAATTGAAACAGGACTGTTTGCTTTGCATTCGGCTATGTCTTACCGAGAAGATGTCCGGAATTTCTTCGTAGAAGCAACAGCAGAAGCACAGGACATATACAATCAATCCACACAAGTATTGTTAGAAACGGGTGTCATTGCAAAACCCCCATACGTTTCTATGCCTAAGGAAGTCCATTTTGTCCATGCACAAAATTATATAGGCGGATTGAGCTGGTTTAGCGAAAAAAGATCGCTGAATACCATTGAAGTGTCACTTATTCAACATGCTGTTGATACAAATCTTGTAGGAATGCAGCTGATGATTGGTTTTGCTCAAGTGGCCAACAACAAAGAGGCACAGCAGCATTTTGTCAGGGGTATGAAGCTTTCGAAGAAAATTGAAACAGAATTAGGTGATATTTTACGCCATAGCTACATAGAACCCCCGGCTACTCATGCCGGAAAAGCGACGAATTCAACCGTTCCTCCTTTTTCAGATAAGCTGATGATGTACAATACGAGTCTTTTGAGTACGTTCGGTCTGGGGAGTAATGCTTTAGGAGGAGCCTTTAGTTTAAGAAGTGATTTGCCATTAAAGATGCTCCAGCTTGCAAAAGACATTTACAGTTTGGCGAAAGAAGGCGGCAAAATTATGATTCAAAACGGGTGGCTTGAAGAGCCTCCTCAAATTGAAGATCGTAATCAGTTAACTAAAAAATAAGTTCTCTCCTACAGGAAAGCTAGCTGCTCTACGTGCAGCTAGCTCTATTTGTTTTTTTAGTATACTGTTTTTAGTGCTAGTACGTAACAACTGTTTGCGTTATTTAGAAGTTTTTCCTGTCTTTTTCTCAGTCGTTTAGCTCATATCTCTACTTAATTTATAACAGAAAAATAAAATAAAAGGAATTTTCTCTGAGCTGCCGAAATCTTTCTATATAAAATAGAAAGGAGAAAAGTATGTTTCCTATTCTTCTTACACCTCGCACTACACTGCGTGAAATAACAGAAGTCGATGCAGATACTATCTTTGACTGCTTCTCGCAGAAAGAAGTTATCAAATATTACGGGCAAGAAAAATTCAAAACTATCCAAGAAGCATTAGTGCTGATTGATATTTTTGCTGAAAATTACAGAAATCAAAAAGGCATGCGCTGGGGAATCGAACGGCTCGATACGGGTGAATTAATTGGGACAGTTGGATTTAATCATTGGAACCAAAAGCATAAGCGTGCGGAAATTGGCTATGAGCTACACCCTCAGCACTGGGGTCACGGCTATGCTTCGGAAGCTGCTTCGGCTGTTATGGCTTATGGCTTTGATACCCTTCAGCTAGTGCGGATTGGAGCTGTTGTGTTTCTTGAAAACAAAGCATCACAGCATGTGCTTGAAAAGCTCGGGTTTCAAAAAGAAGGCGTGTTAAAAAACTATATGTATCAAAACGGAAAAGCTCACGATACGCTTGTTTATAGTTCACTGCCTACTACATAATAAAAAAGGATTCTTTTCTTAAAAAGAATCCTTTTTCGTTTTATTTAAATGCCGCATACCCATCATCAGCCATGATGACGCTGCCGTTTACAGCTCCCGCTTCTTCTAAGGAAAGCAAATAAACCATATCTGCAATTTGTTTTGGTGTAGTGAGCTCTCTGCTCATCGTGTTCGCTTTCATTCCTTCAATCATACCGTTGTCTTTATAGCCTTGAATAATGGGCGTATCAACAAATCCTGGCGCAATGGCGACGACACGAATATCGTATTTAGCGAGATCTAGCGCAGCTGATTTCGTCATCATCACAACAGCTCCTTTCGTTGCGTGATAGGCATAGGTACCAGGTGAGGCTAAGAAGCTAAAAATAGATGCCGTATTGATAATGACGCCTTTAATACCTAACTCTCTCATTTTCCTGCCCGCTACCATAATCCCATATGTAACCCCGTGCTGATTCACATTAATAATACGGTGATATTCTTCTAAGTCTTGATCTAAAATAGATGTAGGGCGTCCAATACCTGCATTGTTAAACATCACATCAATTCGCCCAAAGCGGTTCACAGTTTCTTCAATCAGTGCTTCCACTTCTTCAAACTTTGTGACGTCCGTTTGCACAAATAAAGCGCTCCCTCCAGCTTCTTCAATTTTTTGAAGAGTCTCTTTTCCTTTCCCTTTATCATAATCAGCAATGACCACCGTGTCTCCTTTTTGCGCAAACTTTAAGGCAGTTTCTTTGCCAATTCCGCTTGCTCCCCCTGTAATAACCGCTACTCGTTTTTGCTGCATGTTTCTCCCTCCTTAATGAAAATTCCTTTCTTTTACATTATAGCATTCTTTTTTTCTACCAGCCGTTTCTATTAATCACCTCATTGCTATGAAATCAGCCGAGTTAGGCATAGGTGAACGGCTTTGAACAAATTACCGCTGAAAGATTAGGAGTATTTGGAGTAGCTGTATTTGTTAGAGAATATTAAAATAGAAAAAAGGGACCTTTCTGTAAGTTTAGAAAGGTCCCTTCATACGTATTATGCGTGGAAATTCGTGCCGTCTGTTACAGCTTCGATTACACCAGCGCGGATGACAAAGTCACCAAAGTGCTCGCCTTCTTCTCTCTCTTTTGCATAGCGAGGAAGTAAGACGCGCAGTTCGTTTAAAATTTCTTCTTCACTGATATTTTCACGGTACATTTTGCTTAAGCGGCTGCCATCAAATGCTGCTCCAAGATACATATTGTATTTACCCGGTGCTTTACCGATAAAAGCAATTTCACCTAAAGCAGGACGTGCACAGCCGTTAGGACAGCCCGTCATACGAATGGTGATTTCTTTATCGCGAAGGCCGTTTTCATCTACAATTGCTTCAATTTTCTCAAGAAGAACTGGGAGATAACGCTCAGCTTCCGCCATAGCAAGCCCGCAAGTTGGAAGCGATACACAAGCTAATGAGCTGCGGCGAAGAGCCGAATAATGCTTGCCGTCAGTTAGTCCATATTGTTCGATGAGGTCACTAATTTGTTTTTTCTTTTCAGTTGATACGTTCGCGATAATTAAATTTTGATTGGCCGTTAAACGGAAATCACCGCTATGAACTTTTGCAATTTCACGAAGACCCGTCATAAGCTTATAGTCTTCAAAGTCAGCAATACGTCCACCTTGAACAAAAAGAGTAAAGTGCCATTTTCCTTTTACACCTTTTTCCCAGCCGTAGCGGTCGCCGTTATGATCAAAGTGATAAGATTTTGCTTCGTCTAAGCTCCAGCCCAGACGATTTTCAAGCTCTTCTTTTACCGTTTCTAATCCAAGACGATCAACCGTGTATTTAAAACGAGCGTTTTTACGTACAGAGCGGTTTCCATAATCACGTTGAATCGTAATGATTTTTTCAGCTACTTCTAGAATTTGATCAGGTCGACAGAACCCAATCACTTTTGCAAGCTGAGGGTAAGTTGCTTTATCTCCGTGCGTCATACCCATACCGCCGCCGATTGCTACGTTAAACCCAACAAGTTTCTTGTCTTCTAAAATGGCAATAAAGCCAAGGTCTTGTGAATACACGTCAATATCGTTAGACGGTGGAACAGCTACGCCAATTTTGAACTTTCTTGGCAAATAGAGCGGACCATACATTGGTTCCACTTCTTCTTCCACTTCCGGTGTGCTGATCACTTTCTCTTCATCTAGCCAAAGTTCGTGGTACGCTCTTGTACGAGGCAATAAGTAATCACTTAATTTTTTTGACCATTCAAATACTTCAGCGTGTACTTCTGACTGATACGGATTCGGATTGCACATTACGTTACGGTTTACATCTCCGCAAGCTGCAATTGTATCTAATAAAGAAGCATGAATTTCTTGAATCGTTTTCTTCATGTTCCACTTTAAAATGCCGTGCATTTGGAATGCTTGACGAGTTGTCAGCTTTAACGTTCCATTTCCGTATTTTTGTGCTAAATCATCCATCACTAGCCACTGTTCTGGTGTTGAAACACCGCCTGGTGTACGGACGCGAAGCATGAATTGGTAAGCTGGCTCTAGCTTTTGTTTTTGACGTTCATTACGAAGATCTCGGTCATCTTGCAAGTAGCTTCCGTGGAACTTCATCAAACGATTATCGTCTTCAGAAATACCTGAGCTGATGCGGTCGAGCATTGTTTCTCCTAATGTACCGCGCAAATAATTACTTTCATCTTTTATGCGCTCAACGTCACTTGGAGGACCTTCGGGCGCTTTTAAAATTTTGTTTACCATGTTGAAAATCTCCTTTCAATCCTCAGTATACATCACGCTGATAACGTTTTTGTTTCTTCATTTCAGCAAGGTAACCTTCCGCCTGTTCACGGCTCATCTTGCCTTCTGTTTCGATAATTTCAACTAGCGTGTTGTGCACGTCGCGTGCCATATTTGTTTTATCTCCGCACACATAAAAAGATGCGCCTTCTTCTAACCATTGGAATAATTCTTTACTATGTTCGAGCATACGGTTTTGTACGTATACTTTTTCTTCTGTATCGCGTGAAAACGCCACGTCCATTTTTGTCAGTACGCCATCTTTTAACCACTTTTGCCATTCTGTTTGGTAAAGGAAGTCCGTTACGAAGTGCTGATCTCCAAAGAACATCCATGACTTGCCTTTTGCCCCTGTTTCTTCACGCTCTTGCATAAATGAGCGGAACGGAGCCACACCTGTACCAGGTCCTACCATAATAATTGGCGTTTCTTGATCTTGAGGAAGCTTAAAGTTTTTATTGCTTTGAAGGTATACAGGAATCGTATCGCCTGGCTGCAAACGTTCTGAACACAGGACTGAACAAACACCTTTACGCTCGCGTCCATGCGCTTCGTAGCGTACCGCTCCGATTGTTAGATGAACTTCATCAGGGTTTGCTGATAAGCTGCTTGCAATCGAGTAAAGGCGCGCTGGCATTTTACGTAAAATGGCTACAAACTCTTGTGCCGATACGTTCCATGGGCCGAAGTCACGAACTAAGTCAATCACATCACGGCCTTGTGTGTATGCTTTTAATTCCTCGCGATTTTCTACAAGCGCTTTTAACTTATCGTTTCCAGTAAGCTCAGCTGTTTGCTTTAAAAGCGGCTTTGTTAAAACGGTAATTTCAAAATTAGAGATTAGCGCTTCTCTAAGAGGACGCGTTTCTCCTTCTTTATTAACCGTTACACTTTCACTTGCATCCCACTTGAATTCGTTAAGAAGAAGATCAACAAGCTCCGGGTCATTTTCAGGATAAATACCTAAACTGTCTCCTGGTTCATACGTCAAACCTGAACCTTCTAGAGATAGTTCTAAGTGTCGCGTTTCTTTATTTGATCCGCGGCCGTTTAAGTTTAAGTTCTCAAGCACTTCTGCTTTAAAAGGATTTGTTCTTGAATATGGTGAAGTTCCTGCAGGCGCTTCCGCTGGAACAGCTGCCGAAGCGCTGTGTCCTTTCGCTTCGCTTAATCCGTCAATAACACCTTTAAGCCATTTATTTGCAGGCTCTTCAAAATCTAAATCACAGTCAACGCGCGGATACAGTCTTTCACCGCCAAGTTCTGCTAAGCGCACATCAAATTCTTTTCCTGTTTGACAGAAAAATTCGTATGAGCTGTCTCCAAGCGATAAGACAGAGAAACGGAAGTTCTCAAGTTTTGGCGCTCGACGGCCGTGAAGAAATTCATGGAAAGATAGCGCATTATCAGGCGGCTCTCCTTCTCCATGTGTACTTACGACAATTAATAAATTTTCAAGTTTCTTTAAATTATTTGGTTTGAAATCATTCATAGAAGATACAGTTACATTAAAACCTTTTGCTTCAAGCGTTTTGCCTGTATTTTCAGCAAGTCCTTGAGCATTTCCTGTTTGTGATCCGTAAAGAATCGTTACGTCTTTTGAAACTGTCTGCTTCGTTTGATCAGGCGCTGCTGTAGAAACGTCTGGCGTTCCTTCGGCAGACGTAGATTGAGATGCTGTTAAATAACCGCTCAACCACATTTTTTGTGCTTCTGTTAATGTCGGCAGAAGGCGATTAAGCAAATCTGCTTGTTCTTGATTAAAAGGGCTGTTTACTACCTTAAGTTGCAACACTGTCCACCTCACAAAAATATATAATTTAAATATGTATGTTTTTACGAATCATCTTCAACAACATTTAATACCTGTGTCTAATTAATCAATGATGTTTCCCTTCATACATTATTATTCCTATAGATTATATCAAATTTAATTATATAAATCATTAGAAAATTCTTATCAAATTCGTCTACCTGCATTTTATCGGAGAAGAATAAATTAGTAAAATACATATAATTGATAACTAGTATTAAGATCATTAATAATTGAAGCTGTCGTTACGTTTTTTATAAACGCGTTTCCTTCCATATTTGTTCATTCTGCATCCTTCACATGAATATGAATATTTTGTAATTTTTAGAGAAGTTTTGTAGAAACGGTTTTCTTTCTCATCAGAATGTTACATAATAAATGTAACATTAATCCTTTTAAAAAACACTATACGTAAAAGACAGTATATTCTGAAACTTAGGACAGTTTATAGGTGAGCTAGCAACCTTTTATTCGATCTATTCATACACATTGAAGAATATAAAGGGAAGCTTGCAGTACATACAATTCCCTTTTGCTCATCTCAAATGAAAGGACTGGCTTTTAAATCAGGTAATCTTTTTTAAGGAGGCTTCTTGAATGTTTTTACGAGAATTAACGAAAAGTGGGACGATAACTGTTTCTTACTATAAAGATGGGACGTTGCAAACGTGCAAAGGCCGCGTGCACAACTTAAATCTCCATCAGCAAATTCTATCCGTAAAAGACGAAAATGAAGCCGTTGTTTCCCTTTTGCTTTCTGATATTAAATCCATTCATTAGTATGTAAAATTAAGGAGGAATTACCATGTGGAAAGATAATAAGCAAGCGCTTACAGATTTTGTGTCGGAAGATCGGTTTGAACTGAACTTATATTTAACGTATTTGCTTGATCAAATTTCGTATGACACGTCTAAACAATCCACTTTTTCTTCGTAAGCCTAATGAAACAACTAGTTAATATAGAAAAAAGCGCACAAATTTGTGCGCTTTTTTTAATGTGATGGCTCTACTTCAGCAATGCCTTCTTCTGGTTTTTCTTCGGCTTTTTTATTTGAAAGCTTGATCTGCCTTAAGAACAATGTGCATACCGCTCCTAAAATAATAAAAGCTAAGCCCATGAAAAAGACGCTGTGCAATGCGCTCATTAGCGAGGTCTTCAAAATTGGCACAATGCTGTCTGAAAGCGCAGATGGAATACTCTTTAGCGCTTGAGGGCTAAACAGCATCTGCAGCACACTTTCAGGATTCGTATCAATCGCTTTTTTAAATCCGTCCGCAAAAGCACTTGCTTGAGCAGGCAATGTGTTTAAATATGGAACGAGTTTGTCAGTAAGAAGCGTACCTGATTTTGCATTCATTACCGCTCCTAAGATAGTAATACCGAACGTTCCTCCAATTGAACGGAAAAATTGACTTGATGATGTAACCACACCGAGCTCTTCTTTTGAAAAGCTTTCTTGAAGAGCAAGTGTTAAAATTGGCATCACAAGACCCATTCCTAAACCGATTATGGCCATATAAGAAGTAGCAACAAGCTTGCAGTACATACAATTCCCTTTTGCTCATCTCAAATGAAAGGACTGGCTTTTAAATCAGGTAATCTTTTTTAAGGAGGCTTCTTGAATGTTTTTACGAGAATTAACGAAAAGTGGGACGATAACTGTTTCTTACTATAAAGATGGGACGTTGCAAACGTGCAAAGGCCGCGTGCACAACTTAAATCTCCATCAGCAAATTCTATCCGTAAAAGACGAAAATGAAGCCGTTGTTTCCCTTTTGCTTTCTGATATTAAATCCATTCATTAGTATGTAAAATTAAGGAGGAATTACCATGTGGAAAGATAATAAGCAAGCGCTTACAGATTTTGTGTCGGAAGATCGGTTTGAACTGAACTTATATTTAACGTATTTGCTTGATCAAATTTCGTATGACACGTCTAAACAATCCACTTTTCTTCGTAAGCCTAATGAAACAACTAGTTAATATAGAAAAAAGCGCACAAATTTGTGCGCTTTTTTTAATGTGATGGCTCTACTTCAGCAATGCCTTCTTCTGGTTTTTCTTCGGCTTTTTTATTTGAAAGCTTGATCTGCCTTAAGAACAATGTGCATACCGCTCCTAAAATAATAAAAGCTAAGCCCATGAAAAAGACGCTGTGCAATGCGCTCATTAGCGAGGTCTTCAAAATTGGCACAATGCTGTCTGAAAGCGCAGATGGAATACTCTTTAGCGCTTGAGGGCTAAACAGCATCTGCAGCACACTTTCAGGATTCGTATCAATCGCTTTTTTAAATCCGTCCGCAAAAGCACTTGCTTGAGCAGGCAATGTGTTTAAATATGGAACGAGTTTGTCAGTAAGAAGCGTACCTGATTTTGCATTCATTACCGCTCCTAAGATAGTAATACCGAACGTTCCTCCAATTGAACGGAAAAATTGACTTGATGATGTAACCACACCGAGCTCTTCTTTTGAAAAGCTTTCTTGAAGAGCAAGTGTTAAAATTGGCATCACAAGACCCATTCCTAAACCGATTATGGCCATATAAGAAGTAGCAACAAGCTTGCAGTACATACAATTCCCTTTTGCTCATCTCAAATGAAAGGACTGGCTTTTAAATCAGGTAATCTTTTTTAAGGAGGCTTCTTGAATGTTTTTACGAGAATTAACGAAAAGTGGGACGATAACTGTTTCTTACTATAAAGATGGGACGTTGCAAACGTGCAAAGGCCGCGTGCACAACTTAAATCTCCATCAGCAAATTCTATCCGTAAAAGACGAAAATGAAGCCGTTGTTTCCCTTTTGCTTTCTGATATTAAATCCATTCATTAGTATGTAAAATTAAGGAGGAATTACCATGTGGAAAGATAATAAGCAAGCGCTTACAGATTTTGTGTCGGAAGATCGGTTTGAACTGAACTTATATTTAACGTATTTGCTTGATCAAATTTCGTATGACACGTCTAAACAATCCACTTTTCTTCGTAAGCCTAATGAAACAACTAGTTAATATAGAAAAAAGCGCACAAATTTGTGCGCTTTTTTTAATGTGATGGCTCTACTTCAGCAATGCCTTCTTCTGGTTTTTCTTCGGCTTTTTTATTTGAAAGCTTGATCTGCCTTAAGAACAATGTGCATACCGCTCCTAAAATAATAAAAGCTAAGCCCATGAAAAAGACGCTGTGCAATGCGCTCATTAGCGAGGTCTTCAAAATTGGCACAATGCTGTCTGAAAGCGCAGATGGAATACTCTTTAGCGCTTGAGGGCTAAACAGCATCTGCAGCACACTTTCAGGATTCGTATCAATCGCTTTTTTAAATCCGTCCGCAAAAGCACTTGCTTGAGCAGGCAATGTGTTTAAATATGGAACGAGTTTGTCAGTAAGAAGCGTACCTGATTTTGCATTCATTACCGCTCCTAAGATAGTAATACCGAACGTTCCTCCAATTGAACGGAAAAATTGACTTGATGATGTAACCACACCGAGCTCTTCTTTTGAAAAGCTTTCTTGAAGAGCAAGTGTTAAAATTGGCATCACAAGACCCATTCCTAAACCGATTATGGCCATATAAGAAGTAGCAACAAGCTTGCTAGTGTGAAGGTCTAATGTTGTTAATAAAAAGAACCCTCCTGCCATAATGAGCATACCCGTAACAATTTGAGGCTTGATTCCAACTTTATAAACAAGCTGTCCTCCAATAATACTTGTTACAATCATTGAAATCATCATCGGCGTCATAATAGTACCTGATTCCGAGGCGCTGACTCCAACGATTCCTTGCATAAAGAACGGAACAAACGTAATGGCTCCGAACATGCCGATGCTCATAAAAAAGCCAATGATATTTAAAAGCGTAAACGTTCGGTTCTTAAATAAATACATCGGAAGAATCGGCTCTTTCGCTTTCGTTTCCACAATAATAAAGCTTATGATCCCAACAACAGCCAGTGTAAATAGACTAACAATTTGCCAAGAGTTCCAGTCGTAGTCTTTTCCTCCAAAGCTCAGGGCCAGAAGCAAGCTCACTACTCCGATTACCATTGTGAACATACCCGCTACATCGAATTTCACAGGTCCCGTATGTTTCTTTCCTTGAAGTCCCAGTGCAATAAAAACGGTAGCGAGTATCCCTACCGGCAAGTTGATGTAAAACACCCATTTCCAATTCAGTGAATCAACAATCCATCCGCCAATTTGTGGACCAATGACAGAAGCAAGACCGTAAATTCCTCCGAATACTCCTTGAAATTTTGCTCGTGCTTTTCCTGTAAATAAATCACCGATTACAATCATTGCCATCGGCATCATAACGCCGCCGCCAATTCCTTGTAATGCACGGAATAAAATAAGCTCTGTCATGTTATTTGCCATTCCACATAGAGCAGAGGCAACCATAAAAATAATAAGTCCTGTAACATAAATTACTCTGCGTCCTACTAAATCAGCGAGCTTCCCTGCAATCGGAACAACCGTTGTCGACGTTAATAGATAGGCTGTTGTCAGCCATGTCATCATGCTTAAACCACCAAGATCTCCTACGATTCTTGGCATAGCTGTTCCGACAATGGTTCCATCAAGTGCAGAAAAGAACATCGCAATAATTAACCCAATTAATAAAAGCGTGCGCTTTGAATTTTTTTGATTTTCCATCGTGTGTCTCTCCTCTTTTTTGTTACTGCTGCTTATCTTTATAAGAAGCAGCTGACGTTGCAAGCTTTTTCGTAATAGAAGCCATCATAGAAAGCTCTTCTTCTGTTAAATGCAAAAGATAGCGGTCTATAATGGCTTTTCGACCATTCAGCACATCTTCAAGCTTGCGATGCCCAAACTCCGTTAAGGTAATATCAACGACTCGTCTGTCCTCTTTATTATGTTCTCTTACAACAAAATTGTGTTGTTCAAGACGATCTACTAAAAGAGTCACGGCGCTCGGTTTGACATCCATGAGTTCTGCAATTTGAGAAACCTTACTGCTCCCTACTTTCTTTAAATAAGAAAGAACAAATAATTGCGTAGGAGTCATCTCGTGCTCATTTAGGCTCTCCATCATTTCGGGCTGCATTTTTTCAAATAGCACTTGAAGCGACGAACGAATCTCTCCAAGATACTGATTGCTTTTTGTCACATCTATTCCTCCAGGCTTGCTTATTTATTTCATATCATAAATAGTTAATGCTAATTAAATATAAATGCATATAAACTAAAAGTCAATTATTTCTTTTTTAGTATTGACCCTTACGCTGCGTTATATTTTATAGTAGATTTCAGAAGGGAGATGAAAGAATGAACAGAAAAGTAAAAGAAGTTGCTGACTTAGTAGGAATCAGCGTCCGCACGCTGCATCACTATGATGAAATTGGATTATTAAAACCTGATGCCGTCAGTGAATCCGGCTACCGGCTTTATTCACCGGCTAACCTTGATATGCTTCAGCAAATATTATTTTTTAAAGAACTTGGCTTCCCCTTAAAACAAATTCACGAGATTATAACAGACCCGACGTTTAATCGCACAGAAGCATTAATTTTGCAAAAAAACATGCTGATTGAAAAACGCAGTCGGCTCGATCAAATGATTGTAACCATTAATAAAACGATTCAATATGAAAAAGGAGCGATTGAAATGAACGAAAAAGAGCGGTTTAACGGACTGGATTTTTCGCATACCCCATACGAAGAAGAAGCACGGAAGCGCTGGGGAAACCAGCGGGTAGATGAAGCGAACGAAAAAGTACAAAGCTTTTCACAAGAAGAACAGCAGCACATGTCAAACGAATGGGAAAGTATCTACACTCACTTAGCTTCGCTTCGTGATCTGTCACCATCCTCTACAGAAGCTCAAAAAGCTATTGCGACATGGTATCAATTTTTAAATGAGAACTTTGGAACATATTCATTAGAAGCCTTTAAAGTTCTTGGAAAAATGTATGTGCAAGATGAGCGATTTACAACTAACATTGACCGCTATGGAAAAGGATTAGCCAAATTTATGAACGAGGCGATGAGTGTATTTGCGGACGCTAAAAAACAATAAACAAAAAGACTGAGATATAACTATGTCAATTCAAACTAAAGACGAACAATTAGCATATATGATCTGACCTGCTTGTTCCGCCGCTGTTGATTTCCGTCCAAGGCTTCGCGTTCCGCGGGCGCCGCTGAGCCTCCAAAACCGCTAGAAGCACCTACCTATAGGAAGCCTATGTTCATCACCACAATGAAAAAATCCGAACGATTCATCGTTCGGATTTTCATTCACTTAATATACTTTTGTCCCAGCCTCTTTTATAAGTGAAGACCCATAAGCACTGTATTATAGTACACGCCATTTATATAGGTGTCTTTTTCTTTTAATCCTTCTGTTTGAAACCCTAGCTCCCTGTATAAAGAAATAGCTCTTTGGTTATCTTCTCGCGTCACAAGTTCGATTTTTTTTGTTTGTTTATTCGTACGTGCCCATTCAATCAGCTCAATCATTAGCTGTCTGCCTAACCCTAGCCCGCTATAAGATTTCTCTACTACAATACCGAGGGTTCCCACATGCTTATTACGCGGGTTTTGAGACGAGGTGATGGATGCGATACTAGTGATTTTCTCTTCTTTTTCAGCCACAACTATAAGAGCATTTTGCTCTTGTTTTACAGAAGCTAAAAACAGTTCGTACTCTGAAAGAGGTGTAAGAAACTCACCTTCTCCAAATGAAAGAAAATCGCTTTCTCCTCCTACCCGGTTGTAAAAAGCAATCATTTTCTCTGCGTCTTTCGGTGCTGCTTCTCGAATGCTGACGCCTATACCGTTCTTTAATATACGTAGACTCATATACCTATCTTCCTTTTGGTTATTCTTGTTTGCTTAGCCCAATTTTAGCGCTGTTTTTCTTTCCACTGGTCTAACCACATGCGATTTCCTAAAGCTGTAAAATCATTTTCGTCGGCGTAGCGTTCAATGACGGAAAGCGCGTTGTCCTCAAGCATTGGTGAATAGCTCATGATTTCTAAAATATGATGTGCAGCCCATAAGTCAATTCGATAAGTAGGATTCGTCAGCAGTGTTGCAAATTCAAACAGCATGCCTGGATAATATAAATGAATGAGCTGCGCAATTTTTTTCAAATCTTCTGCAGCTCGATTGCCTTTTTTTACAGATTTTTTATTTCGATAATCGATTTCATAATGAATTTTGGCGCTTTTTTGATAAAGATCAACTAGCGTTTCATACGTACGGTGTTTCCGCATTTCTCATCTTCCTTTGCTTCTAGATTTCCTCGTTTGAAGATGCTATAGTTCATTTTTAGGTTTCATATATTCAAATAAATGCAGCAAAAATATAATACTTCCGCCAATACACATCACAAAACTTAACGTAGCAGGATACTGAATAAAGAAACCGACAACACCAAAAATCAGCATAGCAAGCGCTCCTATCATCATAAACAGATGATAAGCCGGTGTATTTTCTTCATTATTCATACATAACTCCTTTTCACTATTTTTTAAGTTATTAAAAAGATATGACACTTCTTTTGGACTATGATCTTTTATTTTTCAGTCGCTTCATTTCTTTAGCTTAGCACGAAGTAACGTGAGGAGGCCTCCTCCAAACATGACGCCACCCACAATTTGATACAGATGTATGTAGCTTTTTATCGTTTCAAGATACAGATCTGTGTCTGCGTTCCCTTGACTTTCTAGCCATTTTTGGCCCATTGCCTGACCCGTTGCAACACTTTTTAACAAAACGACCAGGCCTCCAAGCATGACAACAGCGGCGATAATAAGCTGCACCTTTTCTTTGTCATCTAGCATTTTTTTGAGCTCATCTGCCATATATATCTCTCCCATCCTTACCTTGTTATGTATCTACTTGTTTGTAGTCATGCTGTTTTTTCTCTATTATAACGCTCAACTTGGTCATTATAACACGGTTTTGCCCTGTCTTTAGTCTTACTTTTCATAAATCAAGCCTTTTTAGGTGATACTATCTTTGAAACACAGGCGTCTTTAACTTCCCTTCATCATTTTTAAAGGGTTACTATTGAGGTTGATACATGCTTATATTTTTAGGGATTTTTTTACTTTGTGCAGCTGTTTGTTTAGTAGAAATACCTTATTTAAAAAAAGTGAACAGTAAAAAAGAAAAGCAAATTTTTTGGAGTTTGTTCACAGTAAGTATTTTAATTGTTAGTTTAAAATACGGCGGTGTGGAGATCCCTAACCCCGGAGACGGCATTGCTTTTTTATTAAAACCTTTTAGTGATTTTTTGTTCAGTCGGTTGAAATAAAAGGAAGTGAACAACGTGCATAGTCAGATGAATTTATCCGCAGCACAGTTTCGAATACTCGTCATTTTTTATAGTTTAGGCGACACCATTTTAGTCGTTCCTGGAAGCTTAACGGCTGATTCTAAACAAGAGGCATGGATTCCAGCTATTTTAGGCGTAGGTGTAGGCGTTTTTCTTGTATGGATGTATATCAAACTTTCTAGCCTTTATCCTAATAAAACGCTCATGGAACTAAACGAAGCCATTTTAGGCAAGTGGCAAGGAAAGTTCGTCTCTCTTTTATTTGTCGCTTCTACTCTTCTTTTTTGCAGTCAAGTTTTGTTTTACGTGGGCTCGTTTCTAACAACTCGCATTATTATTCAAACACCTATGCTTGCTGTTCATATTTTGTTTATGGGAATTGTGATTGTCGGCGTTCGGCTTGGCATTGAAACGATTGCCCGCTGTGCTGAAATTCTCTTTCCTTGGTTTGTTATTCCGTTCTTAATCTTAGTTTTTTCGATCTTCCCTCAAATTCATTATGAGAATTTGCAGCCTTTGTTAGAGGTAGGCGTTAAGCCTATTATCAGATCTATTCTGGTATTTACAAGTATTACGTCTCTCACTTTTATTGTATTGCTAACCGTTTTCCCTGCTCACTTAGCGGAACCAGACCAGCGAAACCGCGCTTTTTTTACGGGAAGCTTAATCGGCGGAGGCATTATGATTATTATCTTATTGCTTGGCATTCTTGTACTTGGAAATACGTATACACGTATTGCTTTATATCCAAGCTATGAGCTTGCAAGACGGATCGAAGTTGCGGATTTTCTAAAAAACATTGAAGTAATTATGGTTATTATGTGGTTTTTATCTCTTTATTTTAAAACATCTCTCTACTATTATGCGACCGTTTCTGGACTCGCTCAAATTCTTGAATTAAAAAACTACCGAGTTTTAACTCTTCCGCTAGGCATTATTGCCGTTACATTTTCACTTATCGTGTATCCAAGCATTCCATATGAACAAACGTGGGACAGAGATACGTGGATTCCGTACAGTCTGTTATTTGGGCTATTTTACCCTCTTGGATTATTAATAGTTGGGAAAATTCGCGTAAAGCATTCTGCGTCTTTATCCAAATAAAAAAGCCGCTTAAGCGGCTTTTAAAAGAAGACGGTTATACTCACTAATCCATTCCACAGCATATGTAAAATCATAGATGGAAAAATAGATTTTGTTCGGTAATAAATAGTAGCAAAGACAAGTCCCATGACGGTAGCTGTAATCGGAAAGCCAATATGTAAAAGACCGAATACAAGAGCGGAAACGAAAATGCCCACAAGCACGTGGTGGCGTTTGGTTAAGAAACCACATAAAACACCTCTATAAAGCAGCTCTTCTTTAATAGGCGTGACAACTGCTACACTTATAAAAAATATCCAGCTCGAAAGCAGCGTTTGATTAAAACTGCCTTGATTTAAATCTTTTTGCTGCTGATCTGCGCTTTCTACGTTTAAAAATGAAAGCATCACGTACTGCACCGCGGCTACAATTAAAAAGCCTACTACAATATATACATACGTTTTTCTTTCTTTTAATACTGAGAAGTTCCACATAGGCTTTAAAAATCTGCGAACGGGTTTATATAGTGCCGCCACGCCTAGAAAAAACGCCGCGTCGACCAGCAAGGCGTATGGTCCTTCTAATAAAATTCCTGTTATATTTGAACCTGTAACCTCGTCGTAAATAGCTACTCCGATTCCCGCTATGATTTGCAGTCCAAAGCCCAATACAATAAATAGAAGCAGCGTGATGTAAGTGAACGCTTTTTTCTTTTTAGGCTTTAAAACCGGTTCTGAATTTGTTGATAACGTACTCAAAATAAGCAACCTCCAAAAATGATTCTTTCTCTCTACTGCTCTCAAAATTCTATCATAAACTTTGATTAAGCATGTTATTTTTTAGGAAAAAAGTTATATTTTTTCACATTTTATACACACATATAGGGCTTTGAAAAATAAATACGCTAACCAAATTAGTTGTCAACTTCCTTATATTTGATTACGCTTGAAGAAATCTTATCGAAAGTGAAGTGAGAAAATGGCAAACGTTTTAATGATTAACTTTCCCGCTGAAGGTCACGTAAACCCGACAATTGGAATGGTAAAAGCTTTTTCAGATCGAGGTGATGCCGTCCATTATATTACGGCAGATCGTTTTAAAGAGCGTCTTGAAAACGCCGGAGCTATCGTACATACTCACCCAGACTTATTAAGCGGTGTATCCATCAAGCCTGAAACTCCTCAAGGAATCAACGCTTTTTTAAATATCCACATCCAAACGTCTTTAGATACGCTGAAGCTTGTTCATACACTATCAAAAAAAATTGACTTTGACTTTGTGTTTTACGACAAGTTTGGAGCAGGCGAATTAGTGCGTGATTATTTGCGGATTCCCGGAATTGTATCCTCTGCTTCTTTTTTAATGCCAAAAGAACGCTTAGCAATGATGCCTCTGCATCCGGATTCAGGCGTTCCATTTAAACCTGACGAAAAAGCTCAGTACGGGCTCAGCTTGCTAAAAAAGCAGTTTGGCGTAGAACCTAAAAATCTGCTTCAATTTATGAACAATGAAGGCGAATTAACGGTCGTATATACAAGCCGCTTTTTTCAGCCGCTTCATGAACATTTTGATGACTCGTGTTTATTTATTGGGCCAAGCTTTCCAAAGCGTCACGGCTCTCATGATTTCCCTCTAGAAAAGCTAAAAGACGAAAAAGTTCTTTATATTTCAATGGGAACGGTACTTCATGATGTAGAAGGCTTTTTCAACCTTTGCATCGACGCATTTAGCGACTTTGATGGAAAAGTTGTGATTGCAGCAGGAGACCGGGCTGATTTTAAAAAAATAAAAAAAGCACCGGAGCATTTTATTATTTCGCCCTATGTTCCACAGCTTGACGTGCTAAAAGAAGCTGATGTTTTTATCACGCACGGAGGTATGAACAGCGTAAATGAAGGGATTCATTTTAACGTACCGTTAGTCGTTTTACCTCATGGGAAAGACCAGCCTCTCGTTGCTCAAAGGCTCGTGGAACTAAACGCCGGGTATCGCTTAGCAAAAGAAACGGTAAATGCTTCTCTTTTAAGGAATGCAGTTGACGAAGTCATACATGACGACCGCTACAAGAAAGGGATAAAAGAAATCAACGTAAGTTTCGAACAGGCAGCTGGCCCCGCCGCTGCAGCCGAAAAAATAGTAAATCACGTAGTGAAGCAGCATTCATAAAGAAAAGGTGCACATTTGTGCACCTTTTTTCATTAAACCAGCTATGTACAAACTGTATATACGCCAATGATTAGCAAAACGACGGCTAAAAAACTTACGAATACAAATCCATATGACTGAAATAATCGAAAATATGATTTAAATCTGTAATCTTTATGCTATGAGTGCTGTAAGCAACGATTATTTCAGCCAGCATAAGAACGAATAAAATGGACAATAGCACCTTAACAAGCGGAAATTGCCGGAACTGAGGAGAAAAAAGCAGCTTACTGACTGTATACAAAAACAGCAGGATAAAGTAGATCATCATGGCGTTTGTCGCCTGAAGGGGCACATTCCAGACAAATATGTACACGCTGAATGTCAAAATCAAAATAAACGACATTTCTTTCCCGCTAAAAAAATCACTCATTGCGTAACACCTTTTCTTGTTCATGAATGAATAAGAAATTATAAACTCACGAAACATTAACGTTATTTTTACAACAGTATACACGATTTTCCTGTTAATTTCTATATACCGGTGTAGACATGGAGCGGCTTTTAGCGGATTGGCGTCATGTTTTTGAGTGCAATGGGTTATAGTAACAGGGAAAGACTCATAAAGGAGGTTTAGATAATATGGACAACACAAATGAATTTGTTCAAAAGCTGAACGATAATCAAGAAAAGCAGCGTAAAAACAAGCAGGGTCAAGCTACTGGACATCCTGAGAAAAAACTTCCTAATAAACAGCATTAATATTGTAAAAGTTGGCTGTAAAGACAGCCGGCTTTTTTTTTGAACTTTTTTCGGAAGTCGAAATGTTTGAAGATAAAACAAATCCCCTGTTACAATAAACTGAACCCGCTGCAAAACGTTCGCAGCTATACTTTCCTCTTAAGGAGCTGAATATAAAATGAGTAAATTTGAAAAACTATTCCAACCAACAAACATTGAAGCATTTGATTTACACACTCGTACAGCAATGGCACCGATGACAAGATGCTTTGCTGATCCAGAGACAGGCGTAGTCGGTCAAGACGTTGTAGACTACTACCGCCGCCGCGCAAAGGATGGTATTGGCTTAATTATTAGTGAGGGAATTGTTATCAGCGAACGCGCAAAAGGAAATCCTGGCGTTCCCGGTATCTATACCCAAGAACAAATTGATTCATGGAAGTCTGTAACAGAAGCTGTTCATGAAGAAGGCGGCACGATTATCGCTCAAATTTGGCACGTTGGCCGCTTGAGTCATTCCGGGTTAATCAATGGGCATAAGCCTCAGGCTCCTTCCGCTATTGCAGCACAAGGCCAAGTGCCCCGTTTCCGCAAGCCCTACGAAGAGCCTGAAGAAATGTCAAAAGAAGATATTAAAGAAGTTGTAGGACAGTACGCTCAAGCCGCTAAAAATGCCATTGAAGCAGGATTTGACGGCGTTGAAATTCACGGTGCTCACGGCTATTTAATCGATCAGTTTAATTCGGATTGGTCTAATAAACGCACTGATGAATACGGAGGCGACCTTGCACAGCGTTTAACGTTTATGAAAGAAGTGATTTCCGCTGTTATCGACGCCATTGGAAAAGAGCGCGTCGTGATTCGCTTCTCTCCTCATAAGCTTGATAAACCCGACTATCGCTGGGACGACACTGAAAAAGCTATTCAAACGTATACAGAAGCATTTAAAGAAACAGGAATTGAGATCATTCATCCGTCTATGCTGGATTTTTATGAAGATGTTCAAAACGGTCAAAATCTTTATGAAATTACGCGTAAGTATTGGGATGGACCGATTATCGGTGTAGGCGACTTAACGCCTGAATCAGCTGAAAAAGCGCTGCAAGCCGGCTGGATCGACGTTGCTGCTATTGGCCGCCCGCTTATTTCAAATCCTGATTATTTACAGCGCATCAAAAACGGAGATGCTCTTGTCGAATACGATGCTAAAAAACATTTACCAGAGCTTATCTAAAAAAGCGCTCCTTTCGGAGCGCTTTTTTTATTGGTTTATGTATGCCTGAACTTCTTGTTTCCAAATAGCATAGCCTTGGCCTTTTAAATGAAGACCATCAACCGTGAAATTACTTTTTAACTGATTATGTGTGGATACTTTCGAATACAGGTCAATGTAAGAATCATTGTGTTTCTTAGCTAGACGCTCTAAATAGTTATTTAATGCGATAACATCTTTATTGTCCACTGCGTCGCCGCATTTTTTATTGTTCACGGGCAGTACACTTTGAATATAGACTTTTGTATTCGGTGATTCTTTATGAATACGTTCAAGAATTTCAGCATAATTGGCTTTGGTTTTTTTTACAGATTTTTGCTCATTTAAATCGTTAATGCCAATCATTAAGAAAATCTTTCTTGGCTTAGCATCTGTAATACTTTTTAGACGATGCAATACCCCTTCTGTTGTATCATCGGCTACGCCTCGATTGACAATCTGCTTATTATGAAAAAGTTCGCTCCATTCAGAGCGCTGGGTAATGCTATCACCGAGAAATACGATTGACTCTTTAGGAATACTTAATTGCTTGAACAAAGTGGTCCGTTCAATGTAATAAGGATTATCTCTATAGCTTTGCTTAGATGAATCCTTAGATGACAGCGGATTTTTCATCGCGCTGCTGCTTGTTGCATAAAAAGCAAAAACACCTAGGAAAAGGACATTTAAAATAATGGAACTGATAAATACAACTTTCTTTGTTGAACTCACGAAAACGACACTCCTGTACTTTGTATGTTTTTTAGATAACTCTACGATGATATAGTAAAGCTTCCTGTTAACACTCTTTCCCTCCATACAAGACATTTAATCATTTTTTGTAAATAATGATTTTACATAAAAAAGAAGCGGCGCTCGAAAGCGCCGCTTCTTTTTCTATAATATAAGGGGTTAAAACGTACTTTTATTATAACATATAGTACATGGTCATATTTTCCTCTATTAGAAAATAGTTCTTATGTCGTTTCTTTTTCCAGCTGTTTTTCTCTTTTCACTTGCTTTGCGAAGAAGAGTTCGTATACCACTGGAATAATAATTAAGGTAAGAAGGGTAGATGACGCAAGCCCTCCGATTACTGTGATAGCTAAGCCTTTTGAAATCAGCGTTCCGCTTGATGTAGTAAGCGCCAGCGGAATTAATGCAGCAATGGTAGCAAATGCCGTCATTAAAATTGGACGCAAGCGCGTTTTCCCAGCTTCAATAAGGGATTCGCGGATCGTCATGCCTTTTTGTTCACGATTTTGGGTAATTCGATCTACAAGTACAATCGCGTTTGTTGTAACAATTCCAATCAGCATTAAGAATCCAATCATGACGCTGACAGACAGCGGTTCTTTTGCAAGGACTAGACCAACTAACGAACCGATTGGCACAAAAATGAGTGACGATAAAATGATAAATGGAATACGTGCTTTTCCAAACGTAACGAGCATCGTTAAATACACAAGACCGATTGCTGTTAAAATAGCTAGACCTAGAGATTGGAAGACTTCCACTGTCTCGTCGCTGCCGCCTCCACCGTCCAAGCTCACATCTTTTGGCAAGTCTAACTTTTTCACTCCATCTACAACATCTTTGGTCACAGCTTGAACATCATCGCCTTTAATGTCTGCTTCTACTCGCGCAAATACTTTGCCGTCAAGCTTTTGAATAGAAGTGAACGTATCAATTGTACGAACGTCAGCGATATCTTTTACTAACACAGGTCCTCGTTCTGTAAACACTTGAAGATCTTTAATTTCTTTTACTGAACTAAGGTCTTTATCGTACGAAAGCTGAACCGCTCGTTTTGTATTATCTAATTTTAAGTCTCCAACGGATACCGGTTTGGTTTGATCGGAGATTGTACCAAGCAGCTGAAATCCAGATACTCCGTACTCTGTCGCTTTATCAGGATTTACTTCTACTACAAGCTGCTTTTGCTTATCTGAGAAGTTATTTGTTACATATTTAAGACGTTTGTCTTTGTTTAAGTGGTTTTCCACTTGCTTAGCGGCCTTTTGCAAGTCATCTAAATTAGAAGAATATAAATCAACCGTTACGTTATTATTTGTAGGAGGCCCTCCTGTTGATGCTTCTTGCACATTAACTGTTGCTTTCGGTGATTCTTCTTTTGGGATGCTTTCCATTTTCTTTTGAACTTTATCAATAAACGTATCAACATTCACACCTTCTTTTACGTTCAAGAAATAGCCAACTTGGTTCGAGCGTTTGACACCTGTTGAAAAGTCGCGTGATCCAACTTCCGTGGTCACATCTGAAATTTCATTTTGATCTGCAAACATCTTTTCAATTTTTAAAGATACGTCGTTTATTTTTTCAAGTGATGTAGATGCCGGTAACTGAACGTTGGCCTGAAGCATTTTTTGTTCTTCATTTGGAATAAACGTAAAGCCTAATGAAGGCACAAGCGCAAATGAACCAAACAGTAAAATAAAGGATAAAATTAAAATTTTAATTTTATGATTAAGCGACCATGCAATCGCTTTTGCATACCCGAGCTGCAGCTTTCCTTCTTTTTCTTCAGGCGGTACTTTTTTAAATGCAAACTTTGCTAGAATCGGCACGATTGTAATCGCTACAAGAAGAGATGCTAACAGTGAAAAAACAACTGTTAAGGCAAACGGTAAGAAGAACTCTCCTGTAATTCCTCCTACAAAGCCGATTGGTAAGAATACGACAACCGTTGTAATTGTAGACGAGGTGATAGCTTTTAAAATCTCTTTTGTGGACGATTCGACAAGCTCATTGCTCATGCCTTCTTCTGAACGGCGAACGCGTCTGAAAATGTTTTCAATAACAACAATACTGTCATCCACTACGCGCCCAACGGCTACAGCCATTCCGCCTAGTGTCATAATGTTAAGTGAAATATCAAGCTGGTTTAAGAAAATAGCTGATACTAACAGCGATAATGGAATCGATATAATCGCAATGATCGTAGCGCGGAAGTTACGCAAGAAAATCAGCACGGCGAGTGACGCAAATAATGCTCCGAGCAATCCTTCGCGCACTAATGTTTCAACAGACTTTTCAATGCCGTCAGCTGAGTCAAAGCCGATTGCGTAGTCTAACTGATCGTCATATTCTTTCAAAATTTTCATCGTTTCGCTGGCCACTTCAACCGTATTGGCATCTTGTTTTTTTGTGATGGCCATCGACAGCGCATCTTTGCCGTCATAGCGCGTATATTCGCCTTGTTCTGTTACGGCTTCGACTTTGGCAATATCGCCAAGCCTCACAGGCTTTGCTTCAGGATTCATCGTAGATTTCAGCTGGATTTTCTTTAATGCATCGATCGTCGCAACTTTTTCTTCTACTCGCACTGGAATTTGAAGCTCTTTTCCGTTTAATGTTCCTGCTGGGAATGAAACAGCTTTTTGATTAATTTGTTCTTTCATCTCATCAAGCGTTAAGCCAGCTTGAGCTGCTTTTTCTTTATCGACCGTAATTTGTAAAAGGTCCTCTTTCACGCCGCCAACTGAGACGGAGTTAATACCTTGAATTTTATTCAATTCAGGAATCACTTCATCGTTTAATACTTTTTCAAGATTTGCACCATCTTTCGCAAACAGTGAAATGTTGAAAATCGGGAATGAACCAAATGAAAAACGGTTTACGTCTACATTTGATGACTCTGGTAAATCTAATTCTTTTATCGACGAGTTAATTTGCTGTTCAACTTTATCTAAATCCGTATTAAACGGGAATTCTAAATTAATAATACCGACGTTTTCATACGATACGCTTTGTACGCTTTTAACGCCTTCAATTCCTTTCACTTGGTCTTCGATTTTCGACGTGACGCTTTCATTTACGTCATCAGGAGAAGCCCCGGGATACGTTGCTTAAATGGACAACTGCGGAAATTCGATATTCGGCAGTAAATCAATTTTTAGTTTTGAAAATGAGTATAGCCCCGCTAAAATAAGTAAAAATGAAACGATAAACACAGCTACCGCATTTTTCAAACTAAATCTCGTCAAAAAATTCATCTTTTTCCTCCGTTACGTAACTAAGTTATTTGAGAAGCCTTCATCCTTTAATAGCTGCAGACCCGTTTTAATTTTTCAACAATTTTAGAGTACCCACGGGTCAGTTTTTCGCAAAAAAAAACTCACCTCCTTTCATGTGCTGATGAGCTGTCTATACAAACTGAAATTTGATGGTCACACGCTCCCCCTGGCAGCGAGATAAAGGAAAAGCCATCTTGACCATATAAATCCCAACCTTCAAAAAAAGAGCTGTCGTGAAACATATCTAGCGCATACCCATTAGAAAACGTAATTCGAAGTATACCGATATCTTCATACCACTGTATAGAGATAATGTGCTGGCCAAGCAGCAGCGCTTCGACTTGCTGACGCTGCTCGGCAGAATGTAGCGATTTCCAGTCCGCTTGACCAAGCAAGATGCTGCGTTTGTTTTTTAGTCTCCATGGACATTCTGCCACAAGTCCACCTTTACTAAATCCAAGAGAAAACGGCAGGGTATTGTCTGTGTTCACCTTGGTAACGGTTTGTTCTTGAAAATATGAAAAATTAATTACTGTGCTGCTGGTATTCATCATATCCCTCCATTATCAACCAGTACCGACGAGTCATTTTTGGGTCTCAAAATAGCAGCCTTCAATGTATAAGTTCACAATGAACTCCGCATAGTTCATGATATCTTCTTCTGTTATATCATCATCGGAAACGATATCCATCCTATACCCATTTAACATGCTGCAAAACGCTTTTGAGTGTAAAAAAGCATTTTTTATTTTCTGCTCTTCAATCAATTTAGCAACAAGCCCGTGATAATCCTCAAAAAATTGATGAAGACGACCCATCATTTCTGGCATTTGGTGAGGGGCTTGCCAAAAAGAGTCGGGATATTTTTTAGTTTCATAAAAAAAGAGCAGGTGATGCTTCGCAATCGAATACAGCTTTTCATGAAACGTTTGGCATTCATCCGTTCTTCGCTTTGCATGATACAAAAACTCATCAAACGAACGATTGTTCACAGCGATATAAAGCGACTCTTTAGACGAAAAGTACAAGTAAAGCGTTCCTTTAGATACACCCGCTAGTTTAGCAATATCAATCATTTTTGCTTCATAGTAGCCTTTGGATCCGAACACTTCAAAAGCAGCATCTAAAATTTTCTCTCTCTGCTGTTTTCGGTTTGTCATGGTAAAAAATCCTCTCATACGTTTTCGATACTATACATATAAAATAATTAAAATAACTTGTCAACACGTAGCGTGCTCTTTTATCCCTTGCATCACAAGAGTATGTCAGTTTTTTAAACAAAATACTTCTATAGAGCAAATTAAAGCGTTTTCGACTTTTTTGTGACAGATACAAATGATGCTTGTATATGAAGAGCTCGCTATGGTACATTTTTGTCATTGATACAGAAATTTATTCCGTCGTTACGGGAGGAGAAAACATGGTTCTTACATCACCAATCGGTCGCCTGCGTTTAGTAGGAATTTTAGAAGGAATTTCATTTTTACTGCTGCTTGGTATTGCTATGCCGCTAAAATATGCAGCAGGTATGCCAGAAGCTGTATCAGTTGTAGGCGCAGCACACGGGGCACTTTTTGTGCTATACGCACTTGCAGTCGTTCATGTAAAATTCGCGCATAAGTGGTCAATTGGCCGCTCGTTATTTGCCTTTCTTATGTCAGTCATTCCATTTGGTCCTTTTATTTTAGAACGCCAGCTGAAAAAAGAACAGTAAAAGAAAAGAACGTCACGGACATCATGTTTCCATGACGTTCTTTTTCCTTACTGTTCCGCATTGTTTTCGCTAAAGTGGTCAATCGTTTTCCACCACTTCAGTGAATTAGGTTTTAATAACATGCCAATTTCCTCTGGACTGATTTGCTGATCTATAATCATTTCATGCATTGCTTGAAAAAGCCCCGTTGTAACAGCTTCTTTCACATCAGATTCACCTTCTATATATAGCTGTTCAATCGCTTCAAATACATCCGGTTCACGTTCGAGCTGACCGTTATATTCAAGAGAGATCAAATGCCCCGCAACGCGGTTTAATTCATGCTGCAGCTCTTCTTTATTATTAGGATCGAATTCTTCGCTTGGCTCAAAAGACGGGCAAGCTTCTTTTAGTAATGGAATAACATTTTGTTTTGTAATCATATCTAAATTCCCTGCCTTTATATGTGTGACAAATTCTCTATTCTTTACCCTTTTCTCTTTTTCTATAAACTTGTTTTACAAAACTTTTCCGTTTTCTACAACTACTTCTCCTTTTTTCACTACGCTGTCAATATGATTTAAGCCATAATGATATTGAAGCGTTCGATAGCTAGAAACATTAAAAATGGCGAGGTCCGCTTGTTTTCCGGCTTCAATACTCCCAATCTTATCTCCTTGATTAATAGCATGAGCTGCATTAATGGTTGTGGCTACAATCACTTCTTCAGGACTCATGTTCATATTCATACATGCCAGATTCATTACAAATTGCTGTGAAGTCGTTGGAGATGAACCTGGATTGCAGTCTGTAGAAAGGGTAACCGGAACTCCTAAATCGATCATTTTTCTAGCATCTGGCCATTTCATTCCAACAAATAAGGAATTCCCGGGTAAAAGTGTGGCTACGATCCGTTTTTCAGCCAGTTTCTTTAATCCTTCATCAGAAGCATACAAAAGATAATCTGCTGATATCGCTCCTACCTCTGCTGCGAGCTCCGCTCCTCTGCAGTATTCAAAGGGGTCGGCATGTATTTTAGGAAGCATGCCATATCTTTTCCCGGCTTCTAGTATTTCTTGACATTGTTTGAATGAAAAAGCATTTGGAAGACATACAGCATCATTAAATGCTGCGAGCTTATAAGAAGAAATTTGAGGAATCATTTCGTGAATAAGTAAATTGACGTATTTCTGCGTATCTTTTTTATATATAAGAGGTACGACGTGTGCTCCTAAAAAGGTACTTACTACATCAACTGCGTGTGTATCATTCAGCATTTTAGCGATTTGCAGCTGCTTTAGTTCTGTTTCTAGTTCTAAGCCATACCCGCTTTTCACTTCTATAGTTGTGACTCCGTGAGCTAGAAAAGACGTAAGACGCTCATAGCTCTGCTGATAAATCCGGTACGCATACTCTTCCTGTGTTTGAACGACAGTGGAGTGAATACCTCCACCTTCTTCTAATAAATCCAAGTAAGAAGTTGGCCTTTCAAACCGCCTATAAAATTCTTCTTCACGCGAGCCAGCGTACACAGCGTGTGTATGGGGATCAATCAGGCCAGGAGTCACAATTTTATGTGAAGCATCAATAATCGTTGCGTCATTTCTTTCCCTTTCATATTTTTGTTCTAGCTCTTTTGTTGTACCTACGGTCACAATTTGATCTCCTTCTATCCAGACTGAGCCATTTTCAATCACCGTTAAGTTTCTCATTTCTTTTCCAGCTAAAGGACCTTTATTTTCTTTGGCCGTTACAACTTGAGAAGCATTTTTAATCCATAGCGTTTTTTTTGACATCGTTGAATTTCCCCCTTTTATAGCGTGTACCACGTTTTGGGGCCTCATGTTTACCGTAAACTCATTTAGATTCACCTACACATTTCGCACTTCTGCCTTCTTTCTTGTAGGTAGAAATTTGAAAAAGCATGTCCATGGTCTGAAAAGCGTGTTTTTAAGCCTTTAAAGCTAGATAACTTATATTTTTTTCAATTATATACGCTTTTAGACCCTTCTTTTATCCGTTTTCTTACTTATTGACTATCATTTTATACAAATATATCCTTATATACTAAATCTTTTATCACATGTATTTTATAAACATCACGGCAAGTTCCCCTCAACGGGATAAATAATAGATTTCTATGGATAGAACGTTTATAATATTCTTTGAAGTTTTACTTCTAGAAAGATTCACTAATGGAGGAAGAAATATGATTGTCAACTATAAAAACCAAGCAACCGGTCATCGCATGAATAACGGCTGGAATCTTTTCTATGCGTCAAACTTAACGATGTGGCGCAAAGATGAAAAGTATTTGCTTTTAGATGAAAACCAAGATGTAGTGATGATCTTTGGCTTTAAAAAAGACGAAATCATTCTAGATAAATTGCAAACGTGGGGCTATACATTTGGTGTCCATCCAGAGAAAAAACAAATTTCCTGCTTGCAGCGTCAAGAAGAAATTGGTGAATAAAAAGAGGGCTGAATTTCTTCAGCCCTCTCTTTTATTAATGGGTTTGTTGAAACATAGCGCTCAGCTGTTTTTTTTCAGATGGTTTGACAACATAATACCATGTACCATCTACCATTTGTCCTTCTCCTTTTACCGTTACCGTTTCGAAATCAGGCCGGCCATTCTTAATGATGTTATACATCGTAAATGCATCGCTGACATCAATATTCGTTCGAATATACTTCTTTACAAGCGTGAGGAGACTAGGAATGTTTTTCACCGTTGACATGTTCATTCCTTTATCTAATAGAGCTTCGACTACTTGACGCTGGCGATTATTTCTTCCTAAATCTCCTTTTGGATCTTCGTGTCTCATCCGCACATAGGCAAGAGCTTTTTCGCCGTTCAACGCATTTTCTCCTTCAGGAAAGATAAATGAATCAAACACAAAAGGAAACGGGTTATTAACGTTCACTCCGCCAAGTTCATCTACTACACCTTTAAAGCCTTCCATATTTACTTTCACATAATAATCGACATCGATATCTAAGAAGTTCTCAACCGTGCGCACGGTTAAAGGAATGCCTCCGTATCGATAAGCATGATTAATTTTCTCATCCGTTCCTTTTCCATCAATGTGCACGCGCGTATCTCTAGGGATCGGCATAACTTTTGCTTTATTGTGGCTCGTATCTAAGTTGACCACCATTAATACATCTGAGCGGCCTGTATCTCCTGGCCTTTCATCTACGCCCATAACTAGTACATTAAACGCGTGAGGCTGCTCTTTAGCAGATGTTTGCTGTTGATAGACAATTCCAAATCCAGCGGTTCCTAAAAGTAAAATACATGCCGCTATGATCCCTATTTTGTGTTTTTTCATTCATACGGTCTCCTTTACACATCACTTACTCTCTATATGCCTTAATGAATGAAAATTTATACCTTCTTAGGGAAATTTAAGCACACGTCAAAAAAGCCTGCTTGTTGGGAAGCTGGCTTTTTACTAGTAGATTTCAGCCTGATTTTTGATGCACATCACGCTGTGCCCATTCACTTTCTAACATACTCATTTCAATTAAGCTCCAGTACTGTCCATCTACAAGCCGGACATCTCGAAGAAGGCCTTCGCGTGTAAAGCCAATTCGTTCATAGGACTGAATCGCCCGCTCGTTAAAATCAAAGACGCCGAGCGAAATTCGGTGAAGACCCAGTTCTTCAAAACCGAAAGCTAACACTTTTTCAAACATGTTCGAGCAAAGCCCTTTTCCTCTATACTTTTCACCAAGCAGCACTCGGCCAATTCTCCCTGTTTTATGATAATAATCAATGTGAGCCAGAGAAATATGCCCAATAAGCTGTTCATTGTCATCTATGACAGAAAAAGCATACGTAGAAGCACCATCTTCATTTGCATATCGAATGTAGTGTTTTAACTGTCTAGGAGTAAGCGGAAAAGAAAAGCTAGAGCCGCTCCATTGCACCATAAATGACTCGGAGGGAATCCAATCCATTAGCTGTTTAAAGTCTTTTTTGGAGAACGGTCGTAGAGCTATCACATAATTCTCCCCCTTATTATTTCTGACTTTTCTAAATATATTACATTTATCATAATAAACTGTCAACTGCCTATGTAAAAAAAAGCCATCATTTCGATGACTTATAGCTGTAATGCTTTTCTGAGAAGAGTTAAATCATGAGTAAATTCAAAAAAATAGGTTCTATTTTCATTGTCAAATACCATCATGATTGGTTTTTGGTTCGGGTCAAGAACAAAAATAACTTCACTTGCCAGCGTGTTGACCGCACTATTTTCAATTTTTACGGCAGGATCAAGAGGTACTTTAACAAGATAGCCTTTTTTAGGAAGCGGACTTGCCTTTTTATATAAACCAGTAATGGACGCAATACTTTTTTCGGCTTCTTTTTGAACACTTGGAGGTTTGGACGTTGAACGAACGACTCTGCCCGTTTCAATTTGAAATACCTCTACTTTTGGCTGTTCAGCACTTACTGCCTGCGGAAAAATAAAAGCAGCGAATACGACGCACACAGCAACCCATTTTCGTATCATTTTCAGCACCTCTTTCCATTGTGGATGAGATGGAGATAAGAATGGTCGTCTCTTCTTATACTATGACCTATTTTTATATATTTATTTCACTAAATGAATGCCTATACTTCCATGTTTTTGTCATGTTCACAGAACTTCCTCTATACACTACTAATAAGGACACGCTGTATGAGGTGATAAGATGTCGTGGTTTGAAGCATTTATTTTGGGAATCATTCAAGGACTTACAGAGTTTTTACCGATAAGCAGCACGGGGCATTTGTATTTAGGGCGCCACTTATTTGGCTTAGACGATGCAGGATTGTATTTAGATACGATGCTGCACATGGGCACGCTGCTTGCTGTGTTTGTCTTTTATAAGCGTGAGCTATGGCATATTATTCGTCATCCATTTAGCAAGCTCACAGGGCTTTTAGTGATAGGAACGATCCCTGCAGTTGCGATTGGTCTTTTGTTCAAAGACTATTTTGACAGTATTTCTAAATCTGGCTTAACGATCGGCTGGGAATTTCTTGCGACAGGACTGCTGTTATGGTTTGGTGATTCCGTAAAAAATGGCTATAAAAAAATGGATCATATTTCATACGGAGATGCCTTTTTTATCGGCTCGTTTCAAGCAGCTGCGATATTCCCTGCTGTATCTCGATCTGGCTTAACGATGGTAGCTGCGTTAATGCGAAAATTAGACCGTGAAACAGCCGCTTACTTTTCATTTTTATTGTCGACTCCGGCCATTTGCGGAGCGGTGTTACTTCAGTTAAAAGATGTAGTCACAGGTGAAGTCGAGCAGCTTTCCGTTTTCTTTTTATTCGTCGCCACTCTTTCATCTGCTTTATTTGGTTATGTAGCGGTAAAATGGATGATTAATTATTTAAAGCATCATTCATTAAAAACGTTTGCAATTTACGTTTGGATATTAGGTGCAGTCGTGCTGGTTTGTCAGTTTACGGGGGTGTTTTAAGATGAAGATGAAAGTCCGGACGCTTTTTTTAGTATTGTTTTTTGCCGGCATTTTAGTCGTGACAAGCTATGTTGATAACAATTCCCAGCAGTCGTTTGACAGCTTAGCTCACCTTTCACTTGATGGAGGTGCTGTTGAAACCTCTGCTGATGAAGACGAAGCGGAACAGCTAAATATGTCGGTTAAAGAAGTTCATGTTAAAACGGAAAAAAAGGCGGATACCGAATTGAAGTGTACGAGCAAGTGAATGTCTACAGCGATGATAAAGGAAAAGTAGTAAAAAAAGTGCATACGGGAGAGTACCAAACGTTGAAATATAAGCTGAATGAAAAAAAATAAACCACTTACCGAAGTAAGTGGTTTTATTTTTAATGGTTAAAGTGTGCTGCAAGAATCCACAGTGTACCAACTACGATACAAAGGGCAATAAAGAAACTGTAAAGAATGTTTGCAACCTGTACTTTACCATTTTCACTTTCAGTCATGTGCATGAACATTACTAGCTGCATTGCTGCTTGTAATAACGCTAGGATCATGATAAGAGTCATTGTAATGCTTCTTGATAGATCAGCTAGCACTACTAAACCAAGCGCTGCGAATGTTAAGGCTAGTGAAAGGATAAGCCCAAATACATGACTAAGCGGAAAACCTGCTTTTTGGCCTTGTTTATTTTCCATGTCTTATCCCACCAATCCGTTCAAGTATACAAGCGTGAAGATGAAGATCCATACAACATCAAGGAAATGCCAGTATAAACCGATAATAAATACTTTACGAGCAGTAACAGGTGTTAATCCTCGTCTTACTAATTGAATGATAATGCTGATTGCCCAGAAGACACCGACTGTTACGTGAAGACCGTGTGTTCCAAGTAGTGTAAAGAATCCTGATAAGAAGGCGCTTGTTTGCATTGTTGCACCTTCGTGAACTGCGTACATATAAAACTCACGAATTTCGTAGAAAAGGAATCCTCCACCAAGGAGAAGCGTAATAACAAACCAGACTAAAAGTCCTTTTAAATCACTATTACGCATTTTAAATACTACAATCCCCATCGTGAAACTACTGAATAGTAGTAGCAATGTTTCAATCATAAAATCTTTAACTACAAATAAGTCTTCTGCAGTAGGGCCACCCGCTGTACGCGTATGATACGTTAAGTACGTTACGAACAGCGTAGAGAACAACGCGATCTCGGCGCCTAAGAAAATCCAGAATCCAAGGATATTTAGGCGACTTTGTTCTTCTTGATACTCTAACGGCAATGATTTATCTAAATGCCCTGCCATTATTTGTCACCCCCTGTAATTCCTTCAACCTTCTTAATTTCATCTACTTTTACATAGAAGCCTGGATCATAATCAAATGAGCGAATAAACATACAAGCAAAAATACCTGCTAAACCGAAGATTGCCATTGGAATCCATTCAAATACTAAGCCAAATCCACCGATAAACCAGAAAATACCTGAGATAAACGGTACACCAGAGTTGCTTGGTAAATGAATTGGTTTTAAGTCTTCTGCTTTAATGTCTGTTTCATTACGTTTTTTCATGTGCCAGAATGCATCCATTTCTTTCACATGAGGAATTACTGCAAAGTTGTAAGCTTGAACTGGTGATTTAGTCCACCACTCAAGTGTACGACCATCCCAAGGATCGTTTGCAGTGTCGCGTTTGTTTTTCCATGCACTGTATAATAAGTTAACTACTAATACGAAGAAGCCAAGACCCATTAAGAATGCACCGATTGTTGAAACTAAGTTTAATCCGTTCCAGCCAAGGTTGTCCGCATAAGTTTGCATACGACGAGTCATACCGTCTAAACCTAGGAAGAATTGTGGGAAGAAACATACGTTAAATCCAACAACAAAAATCCAGAATGAAATTTTTCCTAATTTTTCGTTCAACGTGTGACCGAAAATTTTTGGATACCAGAAGTATAAACCTGCGAAACAGCCAAACACTGTACCAGAGATTAATACATAGTGGAAGTGAGCGATTAGGAAGTAACTGTTATGATATTGATAATCGGCTGATGCCATCGCAAGCATAACCCCTGTTACCCCACCGATTACGAAGTTTGGAATAAACGCTAATGACCAAAGCATCGCAGTCGTGAATTTGATACGGCCTTTATACATTGTAAAGAGCCAGTTAAAGATTTTAACTCCGGTTGGTACGGCGATTAACATCGTTGTAATTGAGAAGAACGAGTTAACTGACGGTGAGTTACCCATTGTAAAGAAGTGATGCACCCATACAAGGTAACTTAAGAATGCGATACCGACCATTGATACAACCATTGCTTTATAACCGAATAAGTTCTTACGAGAATGTGTACTGATAACTTCTGAGAAGACACCGAATACCGGTAAAATAACGATATATACTTCAGGGTGACCCCAAATCCAGAATAAGTTAGCCCACATCATTGGAAGACCGCCGTTAGCCATTGTAAAGAAGGCTGTTCCGAATACACGGTCAAGTGTCATAAGTGCAAGCGCTACTGTTAATACAGGGAACGCGAAAATGATAATAATTGATGTGATGAAGATTGACCAAGTAAACATTGGCATTTTCATCATTGTCATGCCAGGAGCACGCATTTTTAAAATTGTTACAAAGAAGTTGATACCAGTCATTAATGTACCGGCACCAGCAATCTGTAGTGAAACGGCATAGAAGTTATTTCCGATGCCCTCACTGAATTCTTTACCTGCAAGCGGGAAGTAACTTGTCCAACCTGCATCAGGAGCTCCTCCGATTACGAAAGAAAGGTTAAATAGCATTGCTCCCATAAAGAATGTCCAGAAACTAATTGCGTTTAAGAACGGATATGCTACGTCACGCGCACCAATTTGTAATGGAACGATTACGTTCATTAGTCCGATAATAAATGGCATTGCCATGAATAAGATCATGATAACACCGTGAGCTGTGAAGACTCCGTTGTAGTGATGTTCATCTAAAATGTTCATACCCGGGAATGCAAGCTGCATACGCATCATGATTCCATCGATTCCGCCGCGGAAAAGCATTAATACAGCTGAAAGGATGTACATGACACCGAGTCTTTTATGGTCAACTGTTGTTAACCATTCTGTCCATAACCATTTCCATTTCTTGAAATATGTTAAGACAAAAACGATACCGATGACCGTCATAGCGATTGCTGCATCAGCAGCGTAAATCATAGGTTCGCCAGTGACGAAAAATTCATCTAGCTTCATTATGTCTTCCCCCAATCATTACGTTATTTAGTGTAATAAATGAATGTTATTCATGATTTGAGTGATCCATGTTTTCCATTTCTTCATTACTCGTTTTTTCGTCTTCTTTCATCTTGCTGTGATCATGTCCTGTACCACGTTCTAGCTCTTTGCCAGGAATGTATACATCTTTTGCATGGTCAATCCATTTTAAATGTGTACCGTTGTAAGTTTGACGACCAACAACGCCTGGGCTTAGGATTTGATCATATTTCTTTTCAGTCAATTTACCAGCTGTGCCTTTTACGTCACTAACCCACTCTTTGAAGTCTTTGTCCGTTTGAGCTTGAACTTCGAACTGCATTTGAGTGAAATGTTCACCAGAGAAGTTAGCACTACGTCCCATATAAGAACCAGGCTTATCAGCTTCTAAGTATAATGGCATTGACATGTTGTTCATCGAATATTTTTGTCCGCCAAGTTCTGGTACCCAGAATGAGTTCATAGGTCCTTGAGCTGTCAACTCAAATTTCACTGGCGTATCCGCTGGAATGTTTACGTAGTTAACCGTCTCGATATTTTGTTCCGGATAACTGAAAATCCATTTCCAGTTTGCAGATGTAACGTGAATCACGATTGGATCTTTATCCTTTGATTCTGCCGGTACTTCTTCTGCAGAATAGATCGCTTTAACAGTTGGCACTGCTAATAGAATTAAGATGATGATTGGGAATGCTGTCCAAATAACCTCCATCTTTAAGTTACCTTCTTGCTCAGGTGGCTCATAGTCCATGTTTTCAGGTTTTTCACGATATTTGACAAGAACAAATATAAAAATAGCAAATACGACAACAACCACGATCAACATCATCCACATAGACCAAATGATTAAATCAGATTGCGTTTTTGCAACAGGACCTTGCGGGTTCAATACAGCAAGCTTTGAACAACCGCTCAAAAATACTAGTGAAAGCGCAGATAGTAAACCTACTAGCTTCCAAAATCCTTTTTTTGGTTTCACTTAAAACTCTCCTTTCTAACAACACATGATGCGAAGCCTATATTGATGAACATTCAAAATGCGCTATCTTTCGCTAGATAACGACATTTTTATACAGACTCTCTTCCCCCTTATTTGTAGGCCACTACTATTGTAATACAAAATGACATTTTTTTCGTCCCTTTTGCTTTATTTTTTTATATTAAAAATATTCTAATATAGTGACTGTACCAATGGGGTTAGAGTGCTTCAACCTTGCGATATTCTATCACATAATTTGGTATGAATAAATGTAAATAAAAGGATTCAGCTCCCATTTCTTAACTATTTCTTTAGGAATAACTGCAAAATTAGCTTTGTATGTTTGCTTCAACATTGATATATCAATACACATCGACATAATTGAATATTTTGTGACAAATTTTCAAAGAAAATGTGACGCCTTGTATGAAACTTATTTTGCCCGTTAATTCCCCTTTACTTTGTAGCAAATATTTGATTTTTTTGCTTAAAATTCTTTCTTTCGAAAATATGAACAAAACGTGAATTTTTTAAAAAGCTTTTTATTATAGAAAAAAGCTGCGTGTTATTCACGCAGCTCTTGATCCATAAATTCTTTAACCGTGATATCATCCCCTGCTTTATCTAGCAGCGTTGTCGTTGCTGGAAACGGATGTTTAATATGACTCGGTATCTTTTCATACAGCACAAAATAATCACTTTTTGGGACCGCGGCATCAATTGTATATGTATCGTGCACCAAAGCCGCCTTTACTCGATCAATTTGTTTACTTCTATTTGTTCCTGTAAACAGCGCATATGTCCCTTTATTTGTATGGATATCATCATAATCCACTAAATTGCTCATTTTGGTACTGACTTCAATACGCAGGCGTTTGTTCCATCCTTGCTTCAATACGGCCATTCCTTCTTTATCACCAGGTATGGAGAATAAGGCTATGTATGTATTAGAGTGATCAACCCGTTTAAAATCTTGCAGCGTAATCCTTGCAGAACCATCAATGCTTTCTTTATGCTCCCAATTTCGCAAATGCTGCTGCACACTTGCAGCATTGTTTTCAATCGGATATCGAATCATCTCATACGCAACAATTACAACCGCTATACAAATGAACAGAAATAGCAACCGCTTTATCTTTCGCACATCTATTCACCTTCCTTAGCTTACTCCCCTTTTATGTAATTGCCTAAATTATAACTTCCTATTAAACCTCTGTCTATGCACTAGGAGAACTACGTTTTTTTTTACCACAAAAGGGATTTTTCAAACCTTTTGTCATAAAAATACGCTAAAAGACTCAGTAGCTGTTGAACCAAAAGAAACCGATCCCTGCCCCCCTTCTTATCTTCATAACAAAAAAAGATACCCATTTTGACACAGGTATCTTTTAGCTTATATATCGCAGCTTTCCAAAAGGAAACCCTATAAAGGGTCATTTGCTGTTCTTTTTATTACACACATCTTTCCGCACACATGTATCCTTTGACCTGATACCCATGTTTTTTGAGCTGCCGAATGCTTAAATTTCGGGAAATACTGTCAGGAACAATTACGACCACTTCTTTATATGGAATTTCTGCATGCTGTCTCTCTAAATAAGGAAGCGGAATATGGATTGCTTTTTGACAGGGGTTTTGTTTCATTTCATGAAAATGACGAACATCTACATACGAAATCGTTGTAGAAGCACAGTCGACGGTCGTCACTTTCTTTATTCCCTGCACCGGCACATAGCGTTTATAAAAACTGTAACAAATTAATAAAAGTAAAATACCTATGCTCATATATAGTATCGCCATGTTTTCCTCCCAATTAATTTATATACCCCTGTATGTATACTATATTCAAAAGAAAGAATCAACACAGAAGTACTCTATCTCATTTCTCTCTGAAAGAAAAATGGTCTTTTTACACTTTATTATGAAACCACAATAAAGTGACGAAATCAATCATTATTTATTTTGATTTTTCAAAAGATTTAAATACTAGTAAACAGATCGTTTTTTCTTATTATAATGAAGAAACGCAGAATTTTTATTTTCATTTCCCCTTTTCTTTCCCGTTAAAACTGAGGTTCGCTTATGAATAATACATTAGAACCAATGTTGCACAAGCGTTAGAAAAATGATTCTAAAAATGAAGGATGCGAGATAGAATAGTATGAACACGTGAAGGGAGAGATATAATGTTTGATTTGTACTATGTTGTATTATTTACAGATCAAGGTGAGGTAGCAGGCACCTGCCCCATCTATATAAGTCCCGAAGAAGACGTTGAAAAAGAACTGTTAAAAAATATCACTTTGCAAAAACAAAGGCTGCAGTCAAAAAAAGAAAAAGTGTTTTATTTTGACCAGGATAAAGAGGATATGACAGATTTATCAGATCACTATGCACACATCCTTACCTTTGCTAACAACGACAGCCAAATTGCAAAATGGCTGGAAGAAGCACATGAAAAACTGTGCAAAGCCGGTGAACTTTTTGTGGAGAACGGTTATTTTCAAAGCGCTTTTATGCAATATATTAATCAAAAAAACAATGTTTTAGAAAGTTACTCTTACGAAGTTTGTGAGAAATCCGTAAAATTCATATATCAAGCGAGAGACTATATTGTGATTGGCTCAGAAAAATACGAGTTAACTTAAAAATGCGATATACACAAAAAAGGAAAGCTTCGGAAACGAAAGCTTTCCTTTTTTAGATTAATCTCCATCAAGGTTTGCCCGACAATTATTATGAGACAAAGAGGTACTTTGTGCTTCATGCTTTTTTTTCTCAACCTGCATTGTCGTATCATCTTTTTCCGTTCTCCCTTTAGCGATGTGTTTAGTTTTATTTCCTTGGTTTAATATCATGTTCATTCCCCTTTCTGGTGGATATAGTGTATGAAAATAACTCACACGCCATAAGAGGAAATGATATGAAAAAGCCCCTCTTAAATTGAGTGAGCTTTCTGCCTAAAACTGCTTTTCCTTTTATTGCTGAATCCGCATGAAAGGATATTCTCTATTTTAAACGTTCGTTTCTCGTTCCTTAGTAAGCACCAAGCTTTTACGCTCTGAGGATAAATTTTATACAAAATAATAAATCTCTGTGTCAAACATCCTTTATCGTCCATATAAATAATTTCAACAGGTCGTTTTGAAGAGTAGCTTTCTTGAAGTAGCTGTCGCATAGAATTCGCTTCTTTAATTTTTAGTTTATCGAACGTATGTTCTTTTTTCAAGTGTTTTAAACTGAATAATTCTTTAGCTTTTACAGCTTAAAACGGGGAAAAGCATGGGGAAAACAATAAAAATCATACAAATATTAGGTAATTGTGATATGGTAAAAGAGATTACTCAAGTTGGGAGAGGTGCATGATGGAAAGTAACATACTTAAATGGATCCCCGTTCCTTACTTTCAATTAAATCAAGAAGGTGAAATCCTTCATTTTTCTAGTCAAGCACATTCTTATTTTTCGTCAGTCTCCAGTCTGTGGAGCATTATTCATAAAGACGACCGGAAACAAGCAATGTGGATGCTGTCACAGCACTCCTCATCTAACCCCATCATCAGGCATTTGCGTTTGAGAACGAGCGATGATACATTTGTAAATTTTAAATGCACGATTCATTGGAAAAATGGTGTAGGGCATTTGGTATGTACCGAAAAGAAGAATGTCAAGGATCCGTTAGATGTTGTATTATCTGCTCAATCCTATTTAGAAAACCCGGACAAACGATTAAAAGAGTCGGACAAGGTGCTAAATAATGCAGCAGATTTATTGTTTAACCGATTAAAACACTAATTAAGTGAACAAAGTCTAAGTTATATTCCATTATTTCTATCATTTTTAAAGTCATTAAAAGGCTACCTACAAGGGTGGCTTTTTGTTTTTGGCCTGCATGTAAAGTCATTCTCTTTTCGCCCGCACCATTTAGTACAGAGTACATACACTAATAGGCATACTTTCCATATTTATTCTTCCTAATATTTATGTTTTGCTCAGAAAAAAATTCCGAATGATCAATAAATGTTTGAACATTTTTTAAAATTGACATATATTATAAACAAACAATCATTTGAATGTTTGAATGAAGGAGGAAATCATGCCAAAAGACCGCTGTGATATTTATTGTTTTAATGAAGAAAAAGTGAATCGTATTAAGCCTGCTATCGATGCCGAAGCTGTTCAAGGTGTTTCTACCCTGTTCAAAGCGTTAGGAGATGAAACGAGGCTTAAAATCGTCTTGGCTCTGTATAAAGGCGAGGAATTATGTGTATGTGACGTAGCCAATATTGTAGGCTCTACAGTTGCCACTGCTTCTCATCACTTAAGACTGCTCCGAAATATAGGAATTGCCAATTATCGCAAAGAAGGAAAGTTAGCTTTTTATTCTTTAAGAGATGCACATATTAAACAAGTAATTGATATCATGTTTGCTAAAAAAGAAGACGTAACCATTTAAGTTTTTCTTACCGTATAGGGAGTGGGACACAATGAAACACGAAGATAAAAAAAATCATCAGCATACCGGAAACTGCTGCAGCGGATCTTCTTCACCAGAAATTGAAAGCAAGACCTGCTGCTCCTCTTCTTCAGAAGCCGCATCTACTGAAGAGCCTTCTTCCTGCGGCACAAAGAGTCATGAACACAGTTACAGCTGCTGTTCAGATACGATTGCGTTAACGACCGACAAAGGCCAGCATTCTTGCTGTAGTGATCAGGACATAGTACCAGGCGACGGTGACATAGAAGAAACGGCTGAATACCGCGTATATGGAATGGATTGTCCTTCCTGCGCCGCGACGATTGAAAAAAGTTTAAAAACATTAAACGATATTCAACATGTAGCCATTAACTACAATACAGGAAAGCTTCAAGTGGCGGCGGCAAGTGAGTCAGCTCTGTCACTCATTCCAACCTCAGTAGAAAAACTAGGGTTTAACATTGAGCCTATCCAATCAAATAAAAAAATGAAAACGTATTTGATTGAAGGAATGGACTGTGCGGCTTGTGCGAACACGATTGTGAATCATTTAAAAACAGTTCCGGCTGTCAAAGATGTACGCGTTAACTTCTCAACGGGAAAAGCACAAATTGAGCACGATAACGAAGCTGATGACATTATTAAAGAAGTATCTAAAGCTGGGTATACCGCTACTTTAGTAACCAGCAGCAGGCAGTCTGCTGAGTCGCGGCACCATAAAGGCCAAAATGGACCGATTGTTTTTTCGGGTATTCTCATCGCATTAGGTTTTATCGGTTCTCATACAGGAATTGCTTCTTATATGACAACTGTACTCTACGCTATTGCCATGATTGTTAGCGGATATAAGCCGGCTAAAAGTGCTTATTACGGGATTAAAAGCCGTTCTTTAGACATGAATGTTTTAATGACCGTTGCAGCACTTGGAGCAGCTGTTATTGGTGAATGGCTTGAAGGTGCTACGGTCGTTTGGCTATTTGCTTTAGGTGTTGCTCTACAAACAAGGTCGATTGAACAAACAAGAAACTCGATACGAGGTTTGATGGATTTAGCTCCTTCTGAAGCATGGGTGAAAGAAAATAGCCAGCTGATTAAAAAAGCAGCGGAAGATATTTCAATCGGCACTACGATTGTCGTAAAGCCAGGAGACCGAATTCCGCTAGATGGTGAAATTATAAACGGCGAATCCAGTATCAACCAAGCTCCTATTACAGGTGAATCTATTCCAGTTGATAAAGTAATCGGTGATGCTGTTTATGCAGGCACCATTAACGAAAACGGATCGTTAGAAATTAAGGTAACAAAGCTAGTCGAAGATACGACGATTTCTAAAATTATTCATTTAGTGGAAGAAGCACAGGAGAAAAAAGCACCGACTCAAGCATTTGTTGATAAATTTACAACCATTTACACGCCTATCGTCTTTATTTTAGCTTTATTCATTATGGTCATCCCTCCCCTGTTTGATGGTGCATGGAGTGACTGGTTTTACAAGGGGCTTGAATTATTAGTTGTGGCTTGTCCATGTGCGCTAGTCATTTCTACTCCCGTCGCCATTGTATCTGCGATTGGAAACGCGGCGAAAAATGGCGTGCTCATTAAAGGCGGGACGTTTTTAGAAAAAGCAGGTGCAATCAATGCGATTGCTTTTGATAAAACAGGAACGCTAACAGAAGGCAAACCAGCCGTTTCAGAGGTTGTTTCCCTTGCTGCTGAAGAAAATCAGCTCTTAGCAATAACAAAAACGCTTGAAGATTATTCGAATCACCCCATTGCCCGCGCTATTGTGGATTATGCAGAGGAGAAAAAAGTCGTTTCTTTACAAGGATCAAATTTTAAAATCCTTACAGGAAAAGGCGTGCAGGCAGCGATTCAAGAAACGGTTTATTACGCAGGTAATGCAAAATTATTCTCAGATTTAGGAACACCTCTATCCCACTGCTGGTCTCATATTGAAAAGCTTCAAAACGAAGGTAAAACGATTGTTATTGTCGGAACAGCTAAAAGTGTTCTAGGCATTATTAGCGTAGCTGATACCATCAGACATACAACCGTATCTGCTTTAGAAAGCCTCAAACAAAACGGAATGCAGCAAATTGTGATGTTGACCGGTGATAACGAAGGAACAGCTAAAATGATTGCCTCTGAGTCTCGGGTAGACCGCTATTTCGCTGATTTGCTGCCTGAAGACAAAGTAAAGGCCATACAGCAGCTTCAACATGAAGGGTATCAAACCGCTATGGTTGGAGATGGAATTAATGACGCCCCTGCCCTCGCAACTGCTGATCTTGGCATTGCAATGGGCGGTGCTGGTACTGATACGGCCATGGAAACAGCTGATATTGTCCTGATGGCAGATAATTTAGAAAAGCTTCCTCATACGATGAAGCTAAGCCGCAAAGCATTAGCTGTCATCAAACAAAACATTTGGTTTTCTATTATTGTTAAAGTCATCGCCTTAGCCTTTATCTTCCCAGGTTGGCTTACTCTATGGATTGCCGTCTTAAGCGATACAGGAGCAGCGCTACTTGTTATTTTAAACAGCCTTCGCTTACTCAAAATGAAAAAATAAATGTAATCCATAAGCTTTCCAGCAGGCGTTGGAAAGCTTATTTTCTAGGAGGGTTTACGTGAATAACCGCTGGAATCAATTTATTTATAAGTGTTGGGCCCCTTTTTATGATGCGTTTTTTAATAACGGGATGTTTTATCGAGCCAGAAAAAAAGTCTTTCAAGACGTCCACTTTTCATCTGAACAGCGCATTTTATTTGTAGGCGTTGGAACAGGAGCGGATTTAGCTTTTATTCCTCATGAAGTAAATGTAACAGCCATCGACTATTCCAGTGAAATGCTTCAAAAAGCAAAAGATAAATACAAAAATCCATCTATAACCTTCCACCAAATGGACGCTCAGCAGCTAACGTTCGACTCTTTTTCGTTTGATGTGGTTGTAGCAAGCTTAATTCTTAGCGTAGTACCTGTTGCGGAGCAAGCTTTAAAAGAAATGACAAGAGTAGTAAAGCCTAAGGGCACTATCCTGATTTTTGATAAATTTGAAACCAAAAAGAAATCAGCGGCTTTTCCTAAAAAAATATTCCGCCCTTTCGTAAAATTACTAGGAACGGATATTGGACTCTCTTTTGAACATATGTTTGAAGCAAGCCGAGATCAGCTTATCTTGAAGGAAAATTCAAGCGTCATGTTGAAAGGTATGTATCGGAAAATTATTCTGCAGAAAGTTGATGAATGACTTCAAAGACGAATTATGTCTTTTTAACAGGATGGATGTACATATTATTGTCTATCTTTAATTGAAGAAAGGATGAATATTTTGATGATGAAATCAAAGGTCATAACAGTTGTCCTTGCAGCAAGCGTGGTCTCCGGCTGAGGAAACGAAAGTAAAGAAAGTTCAGGCAGCAAACGTACTGAAGCAACACAACATGAAGAACATCAGCAGCACACATTAGGTGATAAACGAGAAGAAACAAAAAATAGTGAAACTCTTCCCTCTTTTCTGAGTGACAAGCCCGAAGACATGCAGCTTATTTATGCAGCTGCTGCTAAGCATCAAACCTTACTAGAAAACATTCCTTGCTACTGCGGATGTGGAGAAGAAGCTAATCATCAAAACAACTACGACTGTTTTATCTTCGAAAACAAAGAAAACGGCTCAGTGACGTGGGATGATCACGGAACAAAATGCGGCGTCTGTTTAGAAATAGCAGCTCAAGCTGTAGTAGACTACAGCAAAGGCAAAAGCATAGAAGACATTCGTCAAGAAATTGATGATAAATATAAGGAAGGCTATGCTACGCCTACTCCTACGCCCGAAGTATGATGCTTAAGTATAAAAATGATAAAATCTCGTTTGACCCCAGCTTTTAAGTCCTTGTAAAACGCCATAATGTAAAAATAACACATTTGGACGTTTATTTACTGAATCCTCAGGGAATATGCTTTCTAACACCCAAATATAACCATGAGAGGAGAAAAAAACTATGAGTAATTCTGTAGAAACAAATCATTCAGCAAAAGTTGAAGGAGCAATTAATTCTATGAGCGAGGAGAAAAAAGAAGATATTCTCTCTAGCTTCGAAGGATTTAAAAGTTATCTAGGGGACAAGGTCTCAAAAGGCGAAAAGTTAGGGATGAATGAGGAACAGCTGGCTAAAACAGCTCAGAAAGTAGCTGATTACCTTGCTAAGCACGAAGAGCCGCGCAATCGAGAGGAAAACCTGCTTCACGAACTGTGGAGAGTTGGAGACAAAGAACAGCAGCATCACCTTGCCCATATGCTTGTAAGATTAGTTCAATAAATAAAAAAGATGACACGCTGCCGTGTCATCTTTTTTATTTACAGATATTAAACAGCTGGAATGATAATTTGCTGACCAATTTGTAATTTTGCAGGATCTGCGTCAGGATTTGCATCCTGCAGCTGCTGAACGGTCATGCTATATTTTTTCGCAATGCTATAGAACGTATCTCCTGCTTGTACAGTATACGTAGTGACAGGAAGAACAATTTGCTGACCAATTTGCAGTTTTGTAGGATCTACGCCAGGATTTGCACCCTGCAGCTGCTGAACGGTGATATTATACTTCTTTGCAATGCTATAAAATGTATCTCCAGATTGAATGGTATAGAATGTAACTTGATTAGAAGGTAAGTTTAAATACTTAGCAATTCCACGCGCGTGCGCTTCTCCCACTTCTCGAAGAAACGTAGCGCTTTTTAATTTTTCAGCGTCGGCTGTCGTATCGATAAACAAGTTTTCTGTTAAAACAGCTGGCATATTTGTTTCACTCAGTACAGCGTAATTGGCCGTTTTTAAACCGCGATCTGCAATCGTTCCAAATTTCCGCATGATTGTTAAAATCTCCGTATGCAGCTCTTTTTGTAAAAGAGAAGATTGACTTCCCTCTTGTGATGGATACCGATACGTTTCAAATCCAGTACCGCTGCCAGCATTAATGTGCATAGAAACAAAAATATCCGCTCCCCATGCATTAGCCCGGTTCGCTCGATCTGATAATGAAACGAACACATCGGTTGAACGAGTTACTTGAACATCTACGGAATAGTTATGTTCTAAATACGCCCGCGCGTGTAGTACAAGCTGCAGCGTAATATCTTTTTCACGCAAATTATTTCCTAAAGCGCCTGAATCTGTACCGCCGTGTCCTGCATCTAGCCATATTTTTTTCATGTGAACCTTTCCTTTCAATCATAATATGAAAGAACTTGTGATTAACACCGGCTTTGCCTGATGTTTTATCTCTCATTCTATATATATATGTGATTGGACAAGAAGGGTTCGTCCCCTTAAAACATTCGAAAAAATTCACACAAGAAAGCAGGATTTCGCTAGGTATTCTCCGCTGTTTTAAAGCACAAAATAAAGATGAACAAATGGGATACATGAGCTGGACTGCTTGTTACACCGCTGTTGATTTCCGTGCAAGACTTCGCTTTCCGCGGGCGGCCGGTAAGACTCCTCGTCGCTTGCGCTTCTGCGGGGTCTCACCTATTTCGCTTTTCCCGCAGGAGTCTTCGCCTTGCCCTCCAATCACCAGCTAGAAGCAACTACATAAATGAAACCTACTTTTACTATAGACATAAAAAATCCGAACGAATTGGATTTATCGTTCGGATCTCCCTTTAACTAACCTATGTCCACGCCTTTTAATAGAGATAAAAAGCAGGTTTACCGTCTTATCTTCTTCTATTTCTCACTAAAAGCAATTTTTAAGCCAATAAGCGTAAAGATAGAGCCTTGCACGAGATTAAGCCGCTTAGACAGCGCTGGAGATTTTCGCAAAAACTCCCCTACTTTCCCTGCAAATAGACTAATTAACGTGAAAATAATCAGCGCTTGAACTAAAAATACAGCTCCATAAACAAGCATTTGCTGTGTGGCGTGTCCGGTTGAATGATGAACAAACTGAGGTAAAAGAGCAAGAAAAAAGAGCGAAACTTTTGGATTTAGCAGATTCATAATCACTCCTTTTTTATATAGCACCTTGTACTCAACCGCTTCTTTGTTTTCAACAGCGAGAGCTGAATCTTTTGCTGTAAACGTCTTATAAGCCAGATATAATAAATAAGCTGCTCCAGCGTATTTTACAATAGCAAACGCTAAAGCCGATTGATAGATAACAGCGGATAGACCCAATGTTGCTGCAGCTATATGACCAAGCAAGCCCGTACAAAGCCCTAATGAAGTCGAGATTCCTGCATATTTACCGTTTGATATGCTTTGTGCTAAAACAAATAAGTTATCAGGTCCAGGCATAACCGTAAGCAAAGCGGCTACGCCTAAAAAAGAAGTGATTGATACGATATCCATAAGTCGTTCTCCCCCTGCATGATTTTGCCCACCATTATAGCATTTTTTACTATCTAGTATTCAAAAAAATAAAATCTATTCATAAAAAAGCAGCCTCAACTATTCAGGCTGCTTTTTTACTACTTATTTAATTTGTTTTTCTATCATTTGTTCTTTAGCTGAGGCAGTCTGTGCTTCCGCTGCTTTCATTTCATTATTAACATCGATTGCTTCTTTTAAATACTCTGTTTTGTATCCGCTTTTAAGTGCCCAAGCATAAAAGAAAAGTGCAACAATTGCAATAAGACCCATATCCCAGCCGTATTTAATAATATTGAGTCCCCCGAACTTTTCACTTCCTATCCAAGAGATTGTCATCATACATAATAAGTAGACAATCATCCAAACGCCAGCTCGGAAGTTTTGACCAAAGCCTTTCCATTTTGATTTTGCTTGGTAGTAAAAATAAATCGGTAACCCTATTAAAATAATAAATAATACCTGTCCAGTTAACGGCCATCTTGCCCAGTAAAGAGTAAGTGAAGCAAAGATGAAGCCAAGAGGCGCTATTACATTTAACCCTTTTATACGTAAAGGTCTATAAAGCTCGGTCCCCGTTTTTCTTAACGTCATAGCTGTGATAGGACCAGTAAGATATGAAATTAACGTAGCTACAGAAATAATTTCGGCTAAAATTCCCCAGCCTCTAAATAAAAATAAAAAGATGAATGAGACAAATAGATTAAAAAACATGGCTTGACGAGGAACTCCATAAAGCGGATGAACTCGTCCCAATATATTCGGCAAATATTTATTTTTTTCCATACCATAAATCATGCGTGACGTGGTAGCTGTATACGTAATACCTGTTCCTGATGGCGATACAAAAGCATCGGCATATAAAACAATAACAAGCCAGTTAATATTTAACGCAATCGCTAGATCGGCAAACGGCGAATTAAAGTTAAGATGACTCCATCCTTTTACGATTTCTGAAGGATTTACCGCTCCAATAAACGCAATTTGAAGCAATACATAGATCACGGTCGCAATTAAAATGGAGCCTACTACTGCAATCGGAATAGAGCGTCCCGGATTTTTCGCTTCTCCCGCCATATTAATGGGGCTTTGAAAACCGTTAAAAGCAAACACAATCCCAGACGTAGCAACAGCTGTCAAAACGCTTGCCCATCCATTTGGAGCAACGCCTCCTGCAGAGGAGAAGTTTCCTCCGTGAAATCCTGCAAATAAAAGAGCACCAATTGTAAGCCCTGGAATTACAATCTTGAACACGGTAATAAGTGAATTAGCTTTCGAAAATAAGCCTACGGTCCAGTAATTTAGAAGAAAATAAATGATTAATAGTCCTGTAGCAATAGCCAAGCCTTTTCCGGTAAGAATCCCGTTTTCTACTAAACTGCCTGTCCATTTCGCCCACTCCCACGGCCATGAACTCATATACTGAACAGAAGCAACGGCTTCAACAGGAATAACCGATACGATTGCAATCCAGTTTGCCCAAGCCGCAATAAAGCCCAGAAATGAGCCGTGCGAGTATTGCGTATACTTAACCATACCTCCTGCTTCTGGAAACATCGATCCTAGTTCACTGTAAGAAAGAGCTATAAATAAAATAACAACCATTCCAATAATCCAAGAAGCAATTGCTGCGGGACCTGCAATTTGAGCAGCTCTCCATGCCCCAAACAGCCATCCTGATCCAATAATAGATCCAAGACCAACCATCATGAGAGAAAACGTTCCCATTTTTCTATGTAAGTTATTCATGTATCTAACACCTTTCTTCTATATTTTCTGAGAAGTTAGTTATTAAGCGCTTTCATTAAATTTAAAAAATAAAATTCATTTTGATCTCTAAAAATGCTGCTTAAAAGTACTAACCAAAAGCTTTTACATTCATTCACGCGTCCCCTTTCTTCATTTATTATTTGTTATTATATCATCATCAAGTTAAAAAGTACGCGTTTTGAATAAAAAAATATTTTTATTTTTAGAATTTTGTACATTTTCTTACTTAAAAGTGCGCGTTTTGAACACATACATTATTAAAAGCAGCCTTTCCGTTAAAGTGATATACAAGCGTATTTTGATGGGATAACCAGAAAAAAAGCAAGATAAAATGAATGCTTCATTTTATCCTGCTTTTTTAAGTTATTTCACAACAGCTAATACCGTTTCTTTAAAGCTGTTATAAACATACGACCAAAGAGCCGGTTCTTCTTTATATCTTGTTCGTAACGAAGAAAAGACTTCTTTTTGTTTTTCTTCAAACGAAGGATCTTCTTTTGAAGGAAGCGTGGCACGAAGCTCATCGACGATTTGCTGAACTTCGGGAGCACGGGGGCCCCACTTCCCAAGTAACGTCCCTTCATTATTAAAAATTAAAATAATCGGAATGGCACGTCCTCCGTTTGTTAAGTGACGGTCAATTAATTCGGTGTCCGCATCTCGCAGTGCAACGCGCACATCAATACCGGCAGCTTCAGCTACTTTACGAATGATTGGGTTAATCATCATCGCATCTCCGCACCAATCTTCAGTAATCGCTAAGAAGTGAAGCTTGTGAGCCTTTAATTTCTCAGCCAGTCCATCTTTAGGAAGCTGAAATTGTTCATAAACAGCTAAACTTTCCTCTTTTAATGTACTCATGTCGTTCATATATGTTTGAATTGATTTTCCTTCTTCAAAATACTGCTGTTCTGTTTTCATGAAAATCCCTCTTTCTTTTTTGTATATGGATAGATGAGATGTACAATCTCGTTTTCCTCTTTTCTATACGCACTACTAGTATAGCTTTTAAGCACAATGAATCAAAATATAAAAGTCTGCGTGTTCATTTTGGTAAGACATTTCGTCAAAATTCTACCTGTTTACTTCTATAAAAGAAAGGCAATAGTAACTATAAGTAAAAAAGGAGGAATAAACCATATGAACAAAAAAATGTTAACGCTATCCTTTTCATTAGCTGGAGCTTTAGCCGCAGGATCTTTGACGGGTTGCTCCAATCAAGATAATTCATCTCAAAATACATCTCAAAATGAAAGCAGCTCCTCTGAAAACAAATCAAATTTACAGCAGTATTCTAAAGACCCTGACAGTAAACAGGATGAAGATTTTGATTTAATAGGAACTTTAGACAAAGAAACGAACGATGAGTTAACGCTTGTCATTGATGATAAACGGGTGAAGATACCTAAGAGGAATTCGTTTGAGAAAGAAAAAGATACACCTAAGAACATCGATGGAAAACAGGTAAAAGTAGAAATTAATGCTAAAGATCAAAATGCTGAAAGCTTAGAATTAACGCCTCTAGCAAAAGCTGATTCAAACGGTATCTATGAAAAAGAATCTGATGGAGATTACAGCGTAATTGGAAAACTAACTAATGAAACAGATAAGAACCTCACCATAAAAGTATCTAGCGGAGAAAAGACCTATAAAAAAGCGAAAGACTTTGAGCTAGATAATGATAATATGTCAGGAGATAGTAAAAATAAAATCGTACGATTAGAAGTAAAAAAGAATGACGAAGTTGAAAGCCTTGAAGTAGATCCAGAAGATCAATAAAGCAAAATAAGGACTGGCCTCGATGCCAATAAGCAAGAGCTGCGGAAACTCTTAATGAATAAGGGTTTCTTTTTTATTTTAATAGCTACCTACTTGTTCAATCATATGCTGCTTAAAATAAATAGTAGTTCTACGAATCTTTATGAAATCAACTTACTTTAATTAAATTTTGATAATATAATAGGAATTGCAAAATTTCAATTTAAAACAGCACATCGAGATGTTATAAAAAAAAAGAATCGGGTACATGTACACTATCAATGTAACAAATTTTAAATCTTTGTGAATATTTGAGAATGTTTATTGTGTAACCGTCGTCTTTTGATTATGATAATGATATGTTAGCTATTTGACTATATATGGAGGATGAGGCAAATATGAATCAATCCCCGCATGAAAAGCGAAAAAAACGCAAACAGTTTGTAGAACGTTTAAGACTAAAAGGAATTAAAATAGAGCTGACAAAACCGCGCTCTCACTTTTCTTCTTTATCCTTACTAAAATCATAACTCGTAACCACCTTTTTCTAAAGCGGAACGGTATCGAATTTCAACTATCTATGCTACGGCTTACATATCATTTCAAAAAGAACGGCTATTAATGCTGTTCTTTTTTGATGCTTTTTCTATTTCTGCTTCTACCAAAAATATTTCATAAATCTTTTTCTTTTTTTATCTAGGTCTTTCCACTCCCTTTTATACGGCGATTTTAAAATCTATAGTTCTACAAATACCTAAAATTACCACTATATTCAAGGTATATATAATATAAGTATATATTGTAAATTTATAACTCTTACTATATAATCTTGTAGAAAACGTAAAAAAAAGGAGAAAATTGATGAAAAAACTGGGGGCAATTTTATTATCATTTCTGCTGTTTATTGGCGTATTTCCTACGTCTTCATTCGCAGCGACGTCAACATTTGACGCAGATTTCAACAAATATTTAAAATCGGTAAGCCAAACGCGAGGCTTTGAAGTAACCAAAGACGACGTTGAATATTCACTTTCACTGTATGACGATAGTCTTGAAAACTACGATACAATCGCAGATTTAGAAGATTTTTTAGGTGAGCCAATTGCAGCTGACTTACATAACGTGCAAGATGTGTATGGAGATTTTGACTTAGACAAAACAAGCTTAAATGCGTTATTAAAAGAGAACGGCCAAAGCTTAGATGATTATGTGTATCTAGATGATTTATACGATGATGTCGGCTTCTATGTAGAAGGCGATGACTGGTATGAAGATGATGAATCATATGACGAAGAAGACACTTCTTATGATGATGAATTAAGCGAAGAAGATTTAACGGGCTTACTATCATTTATGCAGTCTGAATTCGGCTTAACATCAGAAGAATTAGATCGAATTGAAGCTCATTTTACATCGTTAGAAGATGAGCTTTCAAACGAAGCGACGCTTAACCGCTTAGATCAATTAGGCGAGCGCTTAGCGGCATTCGAAGATTTTGATACAGCAACAGAATTATCTGCGGATCAAATCGCCGAATTAATGTCTATTTATAAAGAAATGCTATCAATCTTCCATTTAGACGCTAAATTTTCACTTGTACAAGGCGGAAATGAAAAACCGCTTTCTCTTACTGATTTAATCAACTTAGAAGAATTAAAAAATGCAAGTCTAAAAATTTCTCTTTATACGACAGACGGTAATTTTTTAGCAGACATGGTGATCACAGGCGATATGTTCAATTCTGATATCATCACAGACACAGGAAAAGAAGTAGAAAAATCTGCTGAAGCTGTAGTAAAACCTGCTGAAACGCAAAAGCCAGCAGTTGAAAAGAAGCAAGAACCGGTAAAGAAACAAACAAACAGCGCTGTACAAAAAACCGTTAAAGGTGCAAAACTTCCGGAAACGGCTTCTAATTATGTAACGAATACATTAATTGGATTAGTGCTTGTAGCAGCTGGCTTTGTTCTTTTCCGCAAAGTGAGACGCGCATAAAATGGAACCAAGAAAAACAAGAAGAACAATCAATCGCAAAAAGCGGTTGATTGTTCTTTCCCTTTTAGCCGCCGCCATTTGCTTTGGTCTTTGGTTTACAACAACAAATGCCTATAAATTTGCAAGAGGCTATTTAGCATTTAAAACAATGAATACAGAAGAACCAGCCGCAGCTTCAGTTTCTAAAAGCAAGGAAGATTCAACAGCAGACTCTTCTGCTGAAGCTTCTTCTGTTGAAGCTAAAAAAGCGGTACACTCTCGTACTGCTAACTCAGAAAAAAAGCAAAAAGTGTCAAATGTTTCTTATCCGAAACAGCCGAAAATCGGTGATTTAATGGGAGAATTATATATTCCTAAATTAAACGCTAAGCTGCCGATTTATCACGGTACAAACGAAGATGAATTAGAAAAAGGCGTCGGTCATTTTGCTGGAAGCGTGCTGCCTGGTCAAAATGACAATTCTGTTTTATCAGGACATCGCGATACAGTTTTTCGTAAGCTTGGTGACGTAGGTGAAGGCGATTCGCTCGTGGTGAATACGGCAGCAGGCACCTTCACATACAAAGTGAACAAAGTACGAATTGTGGATGCGAATGACCGGACCGTTATTGTACCCAAGCCTAGAGCCACTTTAACCGTCAGTACCTGTTATCCTTTTAATTACATTGGCTCGGCACCTGAACGCTATATTTTAGTCGCTCACCTTGTGTCATCCAAAACAACGTAAAAAAAGCTGCTCTTAAAGAGGCAGCTTTTTTTAATGAATGGATTTCATCAGTAAATCAAACCATATTTTCAACGAAGTCGCCGTAATAACGATCGCTAAGATAGCTTGCAGTGATGCTACCTTCGTCTTTTGCCCTACGAAAGCACCGATCGGAGCTGCTAGCAGGCTTGCTCCGATAATCATGAGCGCCGGAAGCAAAAGGACTTGATGCGTCATTACTTTACCGAATGTTGTTCCCATAGATGAAATAAACGTCACGGCTAATGAGCTTGCAATCGTTACGCGCACAGGAATTTTTAACACGGTAATCATAATAGGAACAAGTAAAAATGCGCCCCCTGCTCCGACAATCCCTCCGCAAATTCCAACTAAAAACGCCAGAACTGCTGCCAAAGGTTTTGAAAACGTCACTTCGAATGAATCGGCCGCTTGATTATTTTTTTGGCATAAACATTAATCCTGCAGCAATTGTTGCCATCACGCCGTAAATGAAATTGATCATTCCTTCTGAAAACGAGTTTGATAGTGTTGAACCAATGAGACTGCCAACTAAGACGCTGATACCCATATATAAAATTAACGGTTTATTCAAATAGCCGCCCTTTTTGTAAGCAAGAGCTCCTGAAACAGACGCAAACAGCGACTGTACGGCTCCTATACCAGCTACTTCGTGCGCGCTGAACATTCCCACTCCTACAAGAGGCGGAACAAATAGCAACAGCGGGTACAAAACAACTGATCCTCCAATCCCAAGCATACCTGCTAAAAATGACCCGAAAAACCCAAGTGCAAATACCGTTATTAATAGTTGTACATCCATGTTTTTACCACCTGCTTTTATCAATCCAATATCATGTTTGTTATAAAGTATGTATAAATACAACGCCTTATCTCTTCTTCCATTGTATCACTGTATATGCTTCTTTTCTGTAAAAATATTGATAAAAGTGCTTTCAATTATTAATTTTTTTAATCATTAAAATCCTATCGACTTTATGCGTTATTTACTTTTAGCCTAAACTTCCTCGTTCTCCCTTCTGTTACTTGTGGTAGAATAAAGAAAAACTAGATGTTAGAACTGCCTACACGCTACGCTTATCTCAGCAGGCCCATCATCACAGGAGGCTTTCGTATGTTTGAATACAAAATTGATGACGAAGTTAGTTTGCATTTGATTGAATCAACTGACGCTTTCCCCTTGCTTTCTCTTATTAACGAGTCAAGACCTTACCTAAAAGAATGGCTCCCATGGGTAGATAGCATGCAAAGTATTGCTGACTATGATGAACTCATCCCTGAATGGAGAGCTCAATATTATAATAACCAAGGATTCCAGGCCATCATTCGGTACTACGGAGAAATCGCAGGGATGATTGGTTTTCACGGAATTAATTGGGGAAACAAAAGTACAAGTCTTGGCTATTGGATTGGACATGATTTTCAAGGAAAAGGTATTATGACAAGAGCCGTACACGGATGCCTGGACTATGCATTTAATACGTTAAACCTTCATCGAGTCGAAATACGCTGCGGCGTTAATAACGAAAAAAGTAAAGCCATCCCTACGCGTCTAGGTTTTACAGAAGAAGGCATTTGCAGAGAAGGTGAATACCTATATGATCACTACCATGACCTTGTGATTTATGGCATGTTAAAACATGAGTGGAAGCAAGCTCCTTATGCCCCTTGGCTTCTTTCTTAAAAAGCAGGATCATTTGGACAAGCTATCGTTTAAACAAGCAATAGTGAAAAGATTAAAAGAAGCTGGGACAACAATATGTGAGTTGAAGGGAAATCCGAACGAGGTTGATTCTTAATGGAGAATCAACCTCGTTCGGATTTTTTATTGTGATGGCGAACATAGGTTTCAATGCAGGTGCTTCTAGCTGTTGATTGGAGAGCGCAGTCTTGCACGGAAATCAACAGCGGTGTAACAAGCGGTTCAGCTCATGTATCCAATTTGTTCATCTTTGGATTGGAGCGATTTCGTTATGTTTCCATCTCTTTTTTAGTTGAAATACTGAAGCTGTTCGCGGCGAAGCTTATCTTTTTGTTTGTCCGAAATTGAGTAGTCGTAGTTATAAATAGCTCCTTCCCAATCTCCATACATTGGATTTGGAAATACGATTAGCTTTTGGCCAAACGTTTCTTTTTGCTCTTCTACAAGCTTATTTCGATCAGTAATGGACTTTTTATCAAAGCCGCTAAAATCAGATAAATTATCACCAAACAGCAAGACTACATTATGATTCGTCGCTACTTTTTGACGGCGCGTTTCTTTTCCTTCATCTTTTGGACCCGTTAATAGAACATGGTCTTTGGTTGCTTGAGGAATATGTAAATTCTTTAGGTTTTTAATTGTTGCCTCAAGCTGAGAAGTTGTACGGCCTGAAATATAGTAAATATCTACGCCTTTTTGATCCGCATACGTCAAGAAATCAACAGCACCTGGTACTGCTTTCGCTTTTGCCGCTTGCACCCACTCATCCCATTTATAAGGAAATCCTTTTCCAGTTTTGATTGCTGAAGCTTGAAATGGGCTATTATCAAGCACGGTCTCATCTAAATCCAAAATAATGGCAGGCTTTTTATCGGTACTTTTTGCAAGCGCCCCATCTAAACGAAGCTTTCCAGTATTATAGCCTTGGTAATACAAAGCTTTCATTTCGCCGGATGTTTGGTACCAAGCGTCGGCCATGATTTGCTGATCAGCTAGATGTTGAGCGGGTTCTTTTTTCTCAGCAGACACTTCTTTTTCATGCTGAGGGGCACATGCTGTCAGTGAAAAAGCAAGTACAGCCACCCCTGTCAACGCTGATAATTTCTTATTCATTTCGCATCCACTTCCATATCTACATATTTTCATGCTAATAATGTTATATATTACCTCAATTAAACAAAAAATCAATACAAATACGAATTATATTTTAATTTTAGTTAAAATTGTTCGTTTTAACTAATGTTTTCTCCCTTTTTTTAACCATTATCCAAATATTTGTTTATACATTTTCCAAAATCCGTTTTTCTCATTCTTTCTTTGTAATCTTTTTTTAGAAACATATTGGTTTATCGCTCATTTGCCTCAAAAAACTCAATAAATCTGAATTGTCTAACTTTTTATCTTATGTTAGATTCTCTCACAAAAGTGCTTTTTTTTAAAAAGATATATAGTAAAATAGATTTTGTGAATTAAAAGACGGTGTGTTCTATCGAAAGTATTGTATAAATATACAAAAGGGGATGGAGATATGAATCACGTAAAACAATGGGGATGGATTACTTTTGGCTGTTTATGCGTTGCCATCGGAATTCAATTTTTAACCGCTTCTAATCTCGTTATTGGCGGAACAGCAGGACTTGGGATTGTATTGCAGCATTTAACCGGTATTTCGTTTGGGGTATTGTTCTTTATTATCAATTTACCTTTTTATTTTATGGCTCTCACGCAAATTGGACTTCAGTTTACGATAAAAAGCTTCATCAGCGTTAGCCTGATGTCAGTGATGTCCGATTTATTAGCTGCCAACTTTTCTTTTGCGCTTCCGCATCCGCTTGTAGCTGCGGTTGTGGGAGGCGTTATTGTCGGCATTGGACTGATTTTTTTGTTTCGCCATGGTTCTTCTCTTGGCGGAATCAACATGCTATGCGTGTTTCTTGATAAACGCTTTGGCATTAATCCAGGTAAAACAATGCTTTTGACAGATGTGTTGATTGTAGGCTCTGCAACAGTGGTATTCGGCGTAGTTCAAGTTCTTTATTCGTTAATCGGTATCTTCATCATGACAGGACTGCTTGGACGCTATCACAAACGCTCGCCAATCGAACGAACTGGTGAACATATGGAAGAAGAAGCAAAACAACAAACGGCTTCAACGATGTAAAAAACCGTGCGGGAATGATCTCGCACGGTTTTTTATGCTTATTCTGCTACTTTTACAAGCTGTTTTCCTAAGTTTGCTCCTTCAAATACACCAAGGAACGCTTCAGGTACATTTTCAAAACCTTCTACAACGTTTTCGCTGTACTTGATTTTTCCTTGCTGCACCCATTCCCCTAACTGCTTAATGCCTTCAGGGAATTTGTCTGCATAGTCGGCTACGATAAAGCCTTTCATTAACGCACTGTTAATTAACAGCGGCGTTTGAACACGTGGCCCAACATCTTGTTTTTCTAAGTTATACAGTGAAATTTGGCCGCAAAGCGGAATGCGCGCAAATTTATTTAATAAGCTAACAACTGCATCTGAAATCTCTCCGCCGACGTTTTCAAAGTAAACATCAACGCCATTAGGACACGCTTCTTCTAACGCTTCTTTCACATTTCCTTTTTTATAATTAATCACTTCATCAAATCCGAGCTCATCTTTTAAATAAGCAATTTTATCTTCAGAACCTGCGATGCCGACAACACGTGCGCCTTTAATTTTAGCGATTTGACCAACAACAGATCCAACAGCACCTGCTGCACCGGAAACGACTACTGTTTCGCCTTCTTTTGGCTGACCGATTTCAAGCAGTCCAAAGTAAGCTGTGAGACCAGGCATACCAAGAACGCCGATAGCCGTTGTAATTGGCGCTAGCTCTGGATCAACTTTCTGTAAGTTTTTTGCTTCTGCAGCTGAATAGCGTTTCCAAGGAAGCATACCCATCACGATATCGCCTTCTTTAAAGCGATCTGATTTTGATTCCGTTACACGTGCTACAATGCCGCCTGCAAGCGGTGCGTTTAGCTCAAATGGAGGAACATATGATTTTGTATCGTTCATGCGTCCTCTCATATACGGATCAACAGAAAGGTATAGTGTTTGAACAAGTACCTCGCCTTCTTTCGCTGTAGGCATTTCAATTTTTTCGTATTTAAACGTATCTTTTGTTGGCATTCCCTTTGGGCGTTCTGCTAATAAAATTTGTTCATTCATCGATATCGCTCCTTTTTATTTCTCTGTTTTTTGTAAAATGTGCTAAACTTACCTTTGTTATTTTAAATTATATATTGTGCACAACGCAAAAAATATGATTGTGCAATAACACCGAAGGAGAAAAAAACATGGAGCTAATTCGCTGTAAAGAAGATGTTGTTAAAAAACTAAACGAGTTTGTTGAAGTAACTCCCCCCGTTATTTTGTTTAAAAAAGGAAATATGTATCCGATTAAAATGGATATCAACTACAACTGGATTGCCACGGACGAACAAGGTCATGAGCATATTGTCGCTTCAAACACAAAGAATGTGCAGGACGACTACTGGTTTAGCTATCATTTTGACTTATATTAAGGAGTTTTCCGGATTTACTCTTCCTAAACGTTATATAAATAAAGTGTTGCATTCGTAAAAACAGCGTGCTAATTCCCGCGCTGTTTTTATGTAATAATTAGAGTATCTCAAGCATGTGTTTGAAGCTTTGCTCATGTTCCATTTTCTGCATCGATATCTACTTAAGATTATGTTACAATCACGGTAAAGTAATTTATGATTGATAGAATAAAAGCTAGAGCTTGAAAAATTCGAGGTGGATTATGCAAGGTAAAGTTGTATATAAAGAAGGATTTTCAGTGATAGGCATAGCAAAAAACGGAGAGTATCAAAAAGAGAATCTTTTGAAGCAAATACTTAAAGAAAAAGAAATGATTAGCACTTCAAAAGAACCTCATATGGTTACAGGCATTTGCATGGCTCCGAAAAAAGAAAATTATTTTTATATTGCAGGTACAGAAGTGGCTGATACGGCTTGTATTCCAAACGGTATGAGCGTTCATACGTTTCCTTCGTTTACATACCTGCAGTTTAAACACAGAGGTCCCATTACATCGCTCGGGTCGACGTACAACAGCATCTGGAATGAATGGCTGCCGAACTCTTCTTACAGCATGATTGAAGGTCCTGCTCTTGAAATTGTAAATACAGCTATACACAGCAATTTATATAGTGATACATATGAAATGGATATTTATATTCCCATAAAGCTGGGACAATAAAAAAGGTGAACTTACGTTCACCTTTTGCCTATTTTTGCAGCTGTTTATATAAATGATAAAGAGTAAAAACGCACTCTGGATGACGCTCTTTATGGTTAAAAAAGCCATGGGGAAACATGAGTGAAAGATTCCCTTTTTCAATTCCGGTCACATACTTGTTTTCCATAAGCGGATATTCTTTCACAACCCAGCGCGCTTCGTCAATAGTAGACGTAACCATTTCACCAAAGTATACGCCCATACACTCTTCGAATTCTTCTTTTGTCATCGAAAAATAGTCAAAGCAATTGCTGTCTTCTAGATCATAGTAAAGAAGCTCTAATATTTTCAAGCTTTCATCTGTAAAATCAACGGTGAATTCATCTACCGCTTTGCTTATTTCACGAATGTGATTCATGCACTGTTCCCGCACTTGATGATAGTAATAGCTAGCTTCAAACTGATGTTCACACGTCACTAACGATTCTCCGTATGATGCTGTTAGATCATGATGCTTGCTCATGCTGACACCTCCACGCTAAGCTTATGGAGCAAGTATAACATTAACCAAGCTGCTATTGAGCATCTTCCATTAACAACCTATCCGTGGCAATATTAGGTTCACTTTTTGCTCATTATTCTGCCATACACAAATCCTCCGCTAACAAGAAGAATACCGCTAATTAATACGCTGCTTAAAAAGGTTTGCGAATGCATCAAGTGATTATACATCATCCACACGCTCATTTCGTCATCTCCTTTTGGCTTTTTTAACTAGTATCCCCGATTTTCTTACCGCACATGCCGGCGTTTTCACTGTTTTTTCATCAAGTTTCTATAGAGTTAAAGCCCTGAAGCCAACTATCTTTTTTCATCGTTTTACTCCATAAAAAGCCTGCTTATGACTCTAAAGCAGGCTTTTTTTATATGGTGAAACAAGTAATTAAGCCGTCTATCCCCACTAATTGTGCATAGTAAGGTATAATTAAAGATAGTTTCACTTTTCTAAAGTGAGAAATACATATGAGACATCAAAGGAGACATGCAAATGACAGAACTCGAAAAAGCGAAAATTCAGCACCGAAAGCTGTCCAAGGGACAGGTATTTGGAAGGGCCATCGCCATTGCGATCGGTGCGCTGCTCATGGCCACAGGACTTGAAATTTTCCTTGTCCCAAACCACGTTGTCGACGGAGGAATTACCGGTATTTCCATCATGCTTTCGCACCTTACTGGAGTAAATCTAGGAATCTTTCTTTTTGTACTAAATCTTCCTTTTGTATTTATCGGGTACAAGCAAATGGGGAAAACATTTGCCCTTTCCACTATTTTTGGCATACTGGTTGTATCCATCTTAACTTCTATGTTTCATGAAGTCCCCGCGTTTACCGCAGACGTTCTCCTTGCTACCGTTTTTGGAGGAATTATTCTCGGAATTGGAATTGGACTCGTAATTCGCTACGGCGGAGCGCTTGACGGTACGGAGATACTTGCCATTTTAATCAGTAAAAAAATTCCGTTTTCTGTGGGAGAAATTGTGATGTTTTTCAACTTCTTCATTTTAGGAGCAGCGGGATTTGTGTTCACATGGGACCGCGCCATGTATTCCATCCTTGCTTACATCATTGCAGCTAAAGCCATTGATACGGTTGTAGAAGGATTGGAAGAATCAAAATCAGCTTGGATTATTAGTGAATATTCCGACGAAATTGGCGATGCGATTAATGCGCGTCTAGGTCGAGGCGTTACCTATTTGCACGGTGAAGGTGCTTATACGGGCGATGATAAAAAAGTGATTTTCTGCATCATTACGCGCCTTGAAGAATCAAAGCTAAAAACCATTGTTGAAGATTTCGACCCTACTGCCTTTTTAGCCGTTGCAGATATTACGGAAGTCCGCGGCGGACGCTTTAAAAAACGAAACATTCACTAAAAAAACGCGCAGAAAGCATGATGCTTTCTGCGCGTTTTTTTTATATAAGAGATACTTTTTGAACCCGCTTAAACCATTCATAACAAAGAAGCACAATCAAACATAAGTCGATTAAATCGCCTCCGTAATACATCAGCATAGCCCCTTGCTGCGCCCCTTCCGCCGAGACGTGCGTAGGCGGGTGAGCGTACACATATTTTGATAAAATACCGTGAGCGGCAAGAGCAAGAACCAATACGGATGCTCGGTGCGTAAAAGTTTTTTGATGCGGCGAAGGATCGATTGAAATCATCGATACGGTGAATAAATAGCCGGCTAAAAACACGTGAATATGTACAGCGACATGCACGAAAAAAGAGTGATGCATCATGCCATACAGACTTGTTGTATAAAGAATCCAAAGTCCTCCTACGTTAAGAACAGAAGCTGTCACCGGACTGCTGATGAACCGAACAAACCGCCCTTTTAAAAGTTTTGACACTTTTCTGGCTGCATGAACCGGAAGCGTGCGAAGCAGCAGCGTAAGAGGTGCTCCTAACGCCATTAAAAGCGGAGCTAGCATACCTAAAAGCAAATGCCCCGTCATATGCGCAGTAAAGTCCATATGAGCACGGGCTGCGAGCGGTCCTGCTACAGAAGATATGGCGCATAAAATACCAAGTGTCCAGCTGGACGTCCTATATAATGACCATTTTCTATACGTTGCATTCGAAGACGCTACAGCCCACATGTATAAAAAAAAGGCAGCGGCAAAAGGCAGGGCTAATAAAAGCTGAGACAATACTTCATATTTAATCATGATGTGCACCTTGTTTACGTGTAAACCATGTTAAAATGATGCCAATAAGCAGCATCAAACATGCAAGTACATTCCACGTAATGTCGTAAGGTGCAATCTTCACTCCGTACCGGATTTGATGAAGTCCCATAAGCTTATGCTGCACGGTCCCGTCATAAAGCTGAAACGCCCCGGCTCCAAGCAATACTCCTCCTATCCACCTTTTCACCCACCAGCCGCCCCGGCGCCTTAGATCTGCCACCATAAAAAGTGATGCAATTGTAGCGAACCAGCTGAATGCATGAAACAAACCGTCCGACACTAAACCAGCGGCCGTTGTGGACTTATCATAAAAATGATGCCAATGAAGCAGCTGATGAAACACTGCTTCATCAATAAAAGCAACTAACCCTACGCCAAACAAAAAGCCTGACCAGCTATTTCGAGTGCGATGAACCACGCGCTGATTTGCAGTTGCTTCGTGTTTCTTTTCCATATATATACCTCCCTGGCAGTTCTTTAAGCTTATATCGATTCTAATGAACGTATACCCTATTAAAGAGAAATGAATCTATAATATGGAAAAATAGGAGCTATATCCTAATATCGTTTTCACTATCTTTTCACCATAAAGGTATAGGATAGTATTTGCGAAGCCAATTAGCATATTTTTTTCATAGTTTTACTCCCTTTCTAATGACCTGTTTCCCCAAAGCAGGTCTTTTTTATATTCCGCTTCTCTTTTCACCATTTTTTCACCATAAAGGTATAGGATAGTACTTGCGAAGCCAATTAGCATATTTTTTTCATAGTTTTACTCCTTTTGAAGATCTGCTTCCCCAGAGCAGGTCTTTTTTTATATCCCGCTTCTCTTTTCACCGTTTTTTCACCATAAAGGTATAGAATAGTACTTGCGAAGCCAATTAGCATATTTTTTTCATAGTTTTACTCCTTTGTGAAGACCTGCTTCCCCAGAGCAGGTCTTTTTTTGTTTGATGTTTCTTTTCACTGTTTTTTCACTATTAGGCGGTAAGATAGTATGTGTAAAGCCAATTAGCATATTTTTTCATAGTTTTACTCCTTTCTAGTGACCTGTTTCCCCAAAACAGGTCTTTTTTTATTTTTTCTAAAAGCTTCCATCTTTTCACCGTTTTTTCACTTTTCTTTTGTATACTAAGTTTGTCAAAGCAATTTCATCATTTTTCATAAATGACCCCTATTTATTCCCCGCTTTTTGTGAGCGGGGCTTTTTTTTATAAGAAAAGCATATTTTTCCCCTTATTTTTCAAAAAAGCTTTTCTCTTTTCACCGTTTTTTCACTTTTCTTTTATATACTGTTCTTGTCAAAACAATTTCATCATTTTTCATAGATGTACCCTATTTGCACCCGCTTCTTGTAAGCGGGACTTTTTTTGTTTTCATACAAAAAAGCTTAACCCGTAGGTTAAGCTTTTTTTCGTCTGCTTGCGAAGAACAAGCATCATAATCGTAATAATGGTAAACGCAATAAACGCTAAAAAAGGAATGGTAATAAATCCAAGCCAGTTAATATATTGACCTGAGCAAGGAACACCGCTTGTACACGTTTCAAATGCTTTAAGGGCCGGTATCTTCTGCAGGCAATAATGATAGCCTGAAAGCGCCATACCAATCACAGAAAACGGCAGGACGTATTTGTAGATGAACGTATCATTCCGATACACGGCTACACCTAGCACAATCGCGAGCGGATACATTAAAATTCGCTGATACCAGCAAAGTTCACACGGGATAAAGTGAAGAACTTCACTAAACGTCAAGCTTCCAAGCATCGCGATAAGCGCTGTAATCCACCCGAAAACCAAAGACTTGTTCATTATTTGTTCTCCTTAGCCGCATCTTTGACCATTTGATCAAAGTCATCGATTGTTTTTCCTTCGAATTTTTTGCCGCCTACATAAATGGTTGGTGTACCCGTAATGCCTAAGTCATTGGCTGTCTTCATATCTTGATCAAACGCATCTTTTCCTTTTCCGTCTTTAAATGCACTCGCTACTTTTTTTGCATCGGCATCGCTAGCTACTTCTTTCAGCGTATCTTCTAAGTAAGATTCTGTTAAGACATCTTTCTTTTCGTCCGCTGCGTTTTGCTTTTTATAAAGAAGTTCATGGAACTTCCAAAATGTATCGTTTCCAAGCTCTTTATATACCGTCTCAGCAAACTCTGCTGCACGAGATGAGTCATTGTTGATAAACGCATAGTTCATAAAGTAGAATTTGACTTTGCCTGTATCTACATAATCTTTTTGAATCAGCGGGAAAAAGGATTCCGTGAAGTTTTTACAAGCCGGGCATTTGTAATCTCCAAACTCTACCACTTCTACCGGAGCTGACTCTTTTCCAAGATACGGCTGATTATCATATGTAAGAGCGGCCTTTTCATCTCCTCCTCCCTTTGACATATTAGAAAGGACGATTAACCCTAAAATACAGACCGCAATAATTCCAATCACCCAAAAAATCCACTTGCTCGAAGACCTTTGCTGATTGGGCGTTACTTTTTTCTTTTTCTTTTTCTTTGCTTTTGACACAATCTCATCTCCTTCTTTTCTTTCTCTCTTACAAACTTACAGAGCTGTTAGAGCTGTAAAAATTAGCGCACACAAAATAAAAAACACGTATAGCGACGTCAGCGTTAAAATAACAGGAGGCTGCATCGGCATTTTCGTTTCCGGATTTAAAATATATTGAATGCGATAATTAACCGACGTATCAGCAAACGATACGTGCGCACACGAGAGACTTGTCTGTCCCGTTTTAACCATTTTTAAAAGGGCGCTGCCGATGTGAGCAGATGTGCCATTTTTCACAATGGCATCTTGATCAGCCAGCACTTCACGCATGACTTTGAAACGTTTATGGCTCCATTTAATGAACGGAATATACCATAATGCAGAAGCAAGCGTGCTTAGTAAAAATGTTTTGAGCGGATCTCTGTTTACAACGTGTGACTGCTCATGGTAAATAACAGCTTCTAGTTCATTTTCATCAAGCACTGAGAGCAACCCTGTAGACAGAACGATGTGCGGTGTAAACAACCCCATTGTTAATGCAATGGGCTGATCTGTTGTTAAGACTGTTAAATCCTTTCCGTACGCTTTTTGCAGGTGAGCCGTTGTTGTTTCATTTCGCAGCTTCGTAATCATTTTACGGACTTTCCGCATTTGAATCACTTGCTTTACAGCTTTAATGAGCAGTACAAACATAGTATGAAAAATAACCGCATTCAGCATGTATTCAATAAAAAACAAGCCGAAAAAGTGGGCTACTTTGTTACAAAGTAAAATTAAGTTAAATGATAAATTCCATCCAAACAGCAAATGCAGCACATACATGCCCATTTGCATAAGCAACGTCACGGCAATAAAAAAGCACAGGTTGAAAATAAGCTTAGAACGCTTTAGTATTCCTTGATTCATTGATTATTCATCCTTTTTTAACTGTTTGACTTTTGATTCGAGCATGCTTAACAGTGAATCATCGACTTCTTCTAACGCATCAAGCATATGAGTAACAGCAAGCGATCCAAATTCGTCGATCAATTCATGCGTTAACTCTTTCGACTGAGCGTCGATAAATTCCTCTTTAGAAAGAATCGGCTGATACATCGACGTACGTCCTTTTAAACGCTTTTGCAACACGCCTTTTTCCACCAATCGATTCATAACGGTCATAACGGTATTGAAGTTAACTGCTTTTTCTTTCTCGAGCACGTGCTGCACATCTTTAATGGACATTTCACTTTCGTTCCATAAAGCCGTCATAATTTTTGTTTCAAGCGGGCCAAAAAAGCGATTAAGGCCGGTTTCGTTAAATTTGAATTTTTCAATTTTCATATTCGACACCTCACACTACTAATTGTAGTGTGAGGTGTCGAATCCGTCAACTTTTCCATGACAACTGCCTTACAATTGTCATAATCACTTTTTTACTTCATCGGTTAAATGCTGAATGGATAGCACAACTGTATCGAGCTTGGCTTCGATTCGGTGAAGTAAATAAAGCGTCACCACAACGGGAAAACCAACGTCTGAGACAAGCGTAAACCACTCTGTCATCTTCCTCTCTCCTTTTAAAAAAGCCCTTCGCACCGAAGTGGAAGGACTTTCATTTTTAAATCGTAAATTCGGTTACATTTCGCTCGACGATTTGAGCGCCTTTTCTGGCAACGAGCGCTCCGCCGCTTGAAGTAAAGACATCGCTTGCGATCAGTCCATTCATTGCTGCTGTAATGGCTGCCGCGTCTACCGTATCTTTTGGTGATTCAATCGATAGGCTTACTGCTTTTTGTGACTCATTTAAAAACTGCATCGTTAAAGTTTTCATACTCTACCTCTTTTCTTATTTTAAAAGTGAAAACGTGACAACTTCGTTGATTTCAACAAGCGGCAGCGACTGCAGGCTGGCAATGGTTTCGCTTGCTGTAATGAGTGCATCTGCAGAACTTCCAGGCTGAATGTTCATATAGGATTTTGTCTTTAAATCGGGTTTTCCATCCTCTTTTATTCCTTGTTCTAATACTAAGCGAAGCTGGCTTGAATGCTGAATTTTTTCTGCCATCTTTTATTCCCCCCTTTCACTTTATATATAGAAATGGAAATAGGAAAGAGGGATGATGGAAACATAAAAATTTTTGGTTTATAATGGGAGATAGTCTGAGTTAGAAAGAGGCTTTGGTAATGAGAAAGTGGAGCTTTTTATTTTTTGTTCTAGCATTCATGCATCCAGCTTCAGCACTTGCTGACGAAGGTGCAGATGAAAAAAAGCTTGGTCCGTTTTACTACACGGTTTCTCATGATTGTAGTCGAGAAAAATGGGATGTAGGGGTGTTAAATCAGCAAGACAAAACGAACATTCCTGAGACGGATTTGAACGATGAAACGCTAAAATTGTTTCAGCGTACGGTTGATGATTTAGCAGACCTCGCGCTTCGATTTGCTGCTATGAGCGTACTGCTTGTATGTTCACTCGTTGTTTTTACATACTTTCGCATTCAAAAAAAACGCCCTTTTCTCCGCTTGTTTTTTGTTTTTTCAAGCGTTGGCTTTCTATTTTGCGTCTATACATCATTGGAGTTATTTAAAAAAACTGAACAAGCAAAATCTTTATTTTACTTACTATGACTTGAAACCCAAAGAAACCAGCCGATCGGCTGGTTTTTTCATGCATTTCTTACGGTTATGTACTTCTGTTCATACGTCATTTCTTCCGTTTGCTTTTGCTGCTCCAGATGGTAATAAGCAGCGCATACTCCTCCTAACCCAGCCAGTGCTAGGACAATTAGAAGTATGGATGTCGCTTTTTTCATTGCCTTTTCTCCCCTTATGTTTAACCCTACCTAGCAACGGCATCCGTAAAAAAGAGTCCCCTTTCTCTTCTTTACTTGCTCATTACTTACGAAAGATATTATCATACTTTTTTTCACTTTTGTCATTTTTTTAGTTATTGTCAAAAAATTGTATATTTTATCCTTGAGTTAATGAGTGTTTAAGAAAGTCAATGGACTGGTTTTTTGAAAGGCCAAACGCTGTCACGATATAATCAACGTAGGCAAGAAGCTCCAAATTACCTCCTAATTTTGTCGTTTTAAATGATCGATTAAATCGATATTGCTTTTTATCTGAAAAGACGAGCCCTTCTTCTTCTAGAAATGTTTGAAATTGCTCATGCGGAAAGTAAAGCACATCGTTTCGAACGTTCTCTAAGTCAATCACAATAATCATATCTTCCAGCTCTGCTTTTAATTCCATCATACAATCGATGTATCCGCCGATGCAGCTGATTAAAGATGTGAGAAAAAAGGGTCCGTTTATATATTGAAACTGCTCAAAAATCGTCTCATCGATGTAGCTTGAAATCCTTGACTTTAATACGTCATGAATTTGTTTTGATTCTTCCATGTACGGAATAGGAATATGAAACTTAGCTGATCCGTTATAAAACTGCTCCCACGCAATTGTTTTATCATACGCATCAATAACATCTGTGCTTCGAAAAATGATGGATTCCGCTGAATAAGAGGCTTTAACAAACGGCGTATGCAGCATCACCGTACTTTCCTCGTCCAAACGATAGTATTTTGGTTCGCTAGACTTGCTTAAAATATATTGCTTTAACCGTTCTTCTTCCATTTGTTCAACTAAATACAAATCATATAGTGGCAGCACGTACATATTACACATCCCGTAATGAATATAGCTTTTCCCGTGCATCGGCCATTTTCTGTTATAGATAGACAGTTCTTTTGTGCAAAATTCCTCTATTCGCTGTGTTTGATCCTCGGATTTTTGATAGAGCCGATCTAAATGATAGCGATCATCGATTTCCGTAACGGGAGATGTGCCGCTTCCAATTCTTCTGTAAATTTTCCCGTAAGACATGTACGGAGGGTTCGGACCTTCGGGAATCCAAATAACAAAAACACCTTGCCCGGGGTGATCTTCAGGTGATAAAAAACGCGTAACGATACGAGGAATGGGATTGGTGACATCTTTAAGCATATTATTAATAAACAGCTCATATTCCTTGCGCTCGAGCAGGTTAATGGAATGGTCGTCTTCATCTATGCCAAAAATAAGCCACCCTCCTTTTTCATTGGCAAACGAAGCGATGATATTTGGGATTTTCCGTTTGACCGTTGAGCTTACTTCGCGCTTGAACTCAAGCTGATAGCCTTCTTCTAAATATTTTTCCATCATGCGCTGCACATCTGAAAACTCAATTTCTCCAATTGTTTTTTTCTTTCCATCTTCGCTTATAAATGGTGAATAAAACGATTCTTCGTTCACTTGTCTTCCCCTCCTCACCATTTCTATTTAACTTATCCATATGATGAGAAGTAAAAAGACAGTCATATTTCTTTGATTTTTTTCAAAAAACAAAGTTTTTACCAAATTAATCCTATTTTATATTATGATAGAAAAAGAGGTGAAGAATATGATTGAAGCAATATTTTTAGACCGAGACGGAACAATTGGCGGCAGTAATGAAATACAATATCCAGGTGATTTTCAGCTGTTTCCCCAAGCAAAGCAAGCGATTATAGACATAAAGAAACAAGACATTCCGCTGTTTTCCTTTACGAATCAGCCCGATGTTGCAAAAGGAAAGGTAAAGAAATCAGACTTTATCTCTGAGCTTTTAGCTTTTGGATTTGATGATGTTTATCTTTGTCCTCATGAAGATTCGGACAATTGTTCGTGCCGCAAACCAAGACCGGGCATGCTGTTAAAAGCAGCCGAGGAGCACAGCTTGAATTTGGCTAACTGCATCGTGATTGGCGACCGGTGGAAAGACCTCGTAGCGGCCCGTGCAGCAGGGGCTCAATGTATTTTAGTGTTAACAGGGGCTGGGCACGACACGTTACATGCACGGGAAAAATGGGCTGATGTACAAGCAGTCTTTATTGCAGCCAATATACGGGAAGCTGTTGAATTTATCTTTACATCACTGAGTTCACAGCCGATACTACCGCATTCACATACTCGTTAAACAGCTGATCATTCTGTAATAATTGTTCATACTGCAGAGTGGTTATTTCAAGCTGCAGTCCTTTATGCCGCTGATTGCCGTTGGCGATATTTCGAGGTGAAACGCCTTTTGAATGGACGGGCGTTTCACTAATCGGAAAATTCGAAAGCGCTTGACGCACCGCTTTTTCTAACCCTTCGTCTCTTCCTCCGATATAAGTTGTGCAGACATCGCTATAGGCACCGTGAAGAGAAATCGTGACCGCTGATTTTTTAACGAGATGACGCGCCATTTCTTCATCGTAGTTTGCAGACGTAACATGCAATTCAAACGGATTTTCTGTTTTCAGCGTTTTAAATACGTACACCGTTGCGTTCAGCTTTTCTGCTATTTTTTCTGCTACTTCTTCTGTCCCAATTTCCATCGTTCCTCCGTGAATAGCAAGCACGACAATTTCTCTCCGGCGAATGACACATTCTATTTCGTAATCAATCCCCGCTCGTTCGCACTGAGATAGCTCTTGAAAACTTTGATACACATCCCTCATCTGTTTCTTCACACCTTTCTTTTATCTTTCATATACCCAGGCTTTATTTTTTCTTTTTCTTCATATAGTAAAGGTATTAACCCTTTGTTTACTCGTTTATTTTTGTTTTTATACTTTATATTTTAGTGTGCACAAAAATTTTTTTTTGAAATTCGAAATAAAAGTATTGCCAAACAAACCGTCCAGACGGTAAAGTATTCTAGGGAAAATCAAAAAGGAGGAAATTCATGTGTCTACATTTGATGATATACTGCATGCAGCTACGCAGGTTGTACAGCGCGACGGCGTTGGAAATTTAACGCTTGAAAAAGTAGCAAAAGAAGCCGGCGTCAGTAAAGGCGGTTTGTTGTATCACTTCTCTTCAAAAGATGAATTGATTAAGCAAATGCTGTATTCAGTCACAAAGAAATATGATGACGGACTAAACGTGCAAGTTGAACATGACGATTCTCCTGGCAAATGGAGCCGGGCTTATCTCGCTGAGACGCTTGATGATCTGCAGCGTGAACAAGTGATGAGCGCGGGGTTACTTGCAGGTATTGCAACCAATCCTGAACTCCTGCAGCACTTTCAAAAGCAATACGAAAAGTGGCAAATGCATATTGAACAAGACGACATTGATCCAGTCCTTGCTACCATTGTGCGCCTAGCAGCTGACGGATTATGGTTCAGTCAAATGTTTGGGCTCGCACCCGTGGATCCAGACATGCAAAAACAGATTCAACAACAACTTCGGAAATTAACAGAGGAGGGTTTTCGATGAAAGCCTATTTATTTTTAGCGATTGCCATTAGTTCAGAGTTATTTGGTACATCTATGTTAAAAGCATCAAACGGATTTACAAAATTTTGGCCTAGTCTTGGTGTTTTATTAGGGTTTGGTCTTGCTTTCTATGCGCTTTCCACATCGCTTCAGCACATTCCACTCAGCGTTGCGTATGCCATTTGGTCTGGCGTAGGAACTGCTGTGACAGCTGTGATTGGCGTAGTCATTTGGAAAGAAAGCGGCAGTCTCACGATGGTATTTGGCATCGTATTAATCATTGCAGGAGTCATTCTTTTAAATTTAAAATCAGTGGCTCACTAAAAAAAGAGCCAGTAAATACTGACTCTTAAGCAAAGGAGGAAAATCGACTGTCTACTTATGAAAGTAGTATGTATCGTTTTCCTTTTTTTATACTCTTTTATAGATTAAACGGATCTAGGAATTTAACAGATGGATATTTGTCCTGGAACAAACGCCATACAAAATCGTTTTCAAACATAAGAACGGAATGCTTATCACGATCTTCTACTAGCATCACGCGAGAATCTAGCATGCGATCTTCAATTGTTGATTTGTCTACCCATTTTGCAATGTTATGAGACATGCGCGTGAATTCAAGATCGACATTGTACTCACCTTTCATACGGTGTTCAAACACTTGGAACTGAAGTTCACCGACTGCTCCTAAAATATAATCTCCAAAGAACGGCGTACGGTAAAGCTGTACGGCTCCTTCTTGTACAAGCTGATTAATCCCTTTTTCGAAGTGCTTAGATTTCATTGCATTTTTCGCACGAACTTTTACAAACAGTTCAGGCGGGAACTTTGGAAGAGCATCAAATTCGAATACTTTTCCCTCTCCTACAATGGTGTCACCAATTTGATACGTGCCTGAATCATACAAGCCAATGATATCTCCAGGGTACGCTGTGTCTACTGTTTCACGGCTTGATGCCAAGAACTGATGAGACTGCGCAAGCTTCATTTTACGATTCGTTCTTGCTAGCGTCACGTTCATTCCACGCTCAAATTTCCCTGAACATACGCGTACGAACGCAATGCGGTCGCGGTGAGCTGGGTTCATGTTCGCTTGAATTTTAAAGATGAAACCTGAGAAGTTTTCATCCGTAGGCTGAACGGTGCCATTCGTTGATTCACGAGGCTGTGGCGGTGATGTTAATTGTAAAAATGAATTAAAGAAAGACTGTACACCAAAGTTTGCAATCGCACTTCCGAAGAAAACAGGTGTTAATAGGCCTTGCTTTACTTTTTCAATTGAAAAATCATTACCTGCTTCGTCTAATAGAGATAAATCATCCACTAAGCCTGGTAAATACATTTCATCAACGTGTTTTTTAATTTCATCATCGATATTTTCACCGTCAAAGTCTGCAAAATATGACTCTTTGTTTCCTTGGTATACTTCAATTTGTTTTGAAAAACGGTCATACGTTCCTTGGAATCGTTTCCCCATGCCAATTGGCCACGTTACAGGGTATGATTCAATACCGAGTACATCTTCAATTTCTTCAAGCAGCTCAAGCGGCTCTTTTCCTTCACGGTCTAATTTATTGATAAATGTTAGGATGGGAATACCGCGCATACGGCAAACTTTAAAAAGTTTAAGCGTTTGTGCTTCAATCCCTTTTGTTCCGTCAATAACCATGACCGCACTGTCTACAGCCGTTAAGGTACGATACGTATCCTCACTGAAGTCTTCATGTCCTGGTGTATCCAAGATGTTAATAAAGTGATCTTTATACTCAAACTGCATAACACTTGATGTAACCGAAATTCCACGTTGTTTTTCGATTTCCATCCAGTCAGATGTAGCAAACTTGCCTGATTTTTTTCCTTTAACCGTTCCGGCTGAACGAATCATTCCGCCCAGTAACAGCATTTTTTCTGTTAACGTTGTTTTCCCGGCATCCGGGTGAGAAATAATGGCGAATGTACGACGTGAATCGACCATCGTTTCTTGAAGTTGGTTGCTCATACGTTTTAAAATCCTTTCTGCTCTACAATTCCTATTTTCATCATTTCATTATACGCTTTTTTTATACTGCGTGACTAGTTTTTTTCATATTTGAATACTTCTACAAAATCAAAGAAATCGTCAACAAGGTGTAAAAAGCGAACAAGAAAAAGACCCCTTTTATAAAAGGGGCCTTCTCCCAGTTTAGTTTAACGAACGACCAGAGAAACGTTCTGCTGATCGGCTTAAACTTTATAAAAAAAATTACTTTTGAACGTTAGCAGCTTGTGGTCCACGGTTGCCTTCAACGATTTCAAATGTAACTTCTTGACCTTCTTCTAAAGTTTTGAAACCTTCGCCTTGGATAGCAGAGAAATGAACGAATACATCGTCTTGTCCTTCTACTTCGATGAAACCGAAACCTTTTTCAGCGTTGAACCATTTTACTTTACCTTGTAACATATCTCTTTTCCTCCTTGTGTGACAATCCACACATTGTGTATTACTCTATTCCTGCTCTTACAATAAGTCAAGACGAACACTTCGAACTATCCTTACCGAACAAAAATAAGCACCTTTATTGTAACAAATCCTCCAAAAAATTTCAAAGGAATTTGCACATTCTTTTTGTTTGCTTTGATCCCTTACCTACAGCCTTTCCGCCCCTTTTTAAGCAGCCGAATGTGAACGCATTATCCGCCCTTCTTCTTGATGTTTTTTCTTGTATAACGATCCTTTAAACGGATAACGCTATAGAGATAGATACTCTTTCTATTTATGAGAAAGCAGGTGACATCACAACCTATGGAAGACATTCTCATGTCCCTTCTTAGAACCTTTGTTTCTTTCATTATCTTAAGCATTACAACTTTCCTGATTGGAAAACAAATTAACACGCATAATAATCATTTTACATTTGCAATGTCCATCATTATTGGGTCGTTCATCGCAAATATGGGATTTGATTTAAAATTAAAATTTCTGCCGATGTTCGCTTCTTTTGTTTTTCTTGTGGCCACTCATTTTCTTTTAGCATCAACAGCTCTAAAAAGCAGACGCTTGCGAAAATGGATTACAGGGCGCCCGACGGTTATTATGGAAAAAGGAAAGCTTCTTGAAGCAAATATGAAAAAAGTCAAATATTCTATTGACGACTTGAATCAGCATTTACGAGAACTAGGAACGTTCAACATTGCTGAAGTAGAATTTGCTGTTTTAGAAGTAAGCGGAAAACTGTCAGTATTAAAGAAAACTGCTTATCAAAACATTGCCAAACAGGACGTTTTGTCTAAGCCGTTTAAAGAAATGAATTTACCGGTAGAACTCATCATGGACGGAGAAATTATTCATAAAAATTTAACATCTCAATATACCGAACAGTGGATCAACCTTGAGCTTTCAAATCGTCAGCTTCAGTTGAACCAAGTGCTGTATGCAGTTGTGTCAACAAACGGCATGCTCTATGTAGATGAGTATAAAGATCAGCTGTCCGCTCCTACAGACAGAGAATGAGATTGAGACATAACTAAATTACGCCAATCTAAAGGCAGACAAATGGGGTGAATGAGTTCGTATGGATCGCTTGTTACACCGCTGTTGATTTCCGTGCAGGGCTTTGCTCTCCTCTCCTATCAACAGCTAGAAGCAGCTACATACATAAAACCTATGTTCACGATCACCATAAAAAAATCCGAACGAGTTTGATTCTTGATGGAGAATCAAACTCGTTCGGATAAAATATGTTTGTCCCAGTTTCACTGTGCCATCTCTTCAACGGTTCCTTCTTTTAAGCCATAGTAGTTCCGTTCAAATCGCTTTATTTCTTGATCATAGCGGCGTACTTTTGCATCGGCTAGCTGGCGGCTTTGTTTTGTTTCTTCAAGCAGCTCGACCTGCTGATTAATTTGAAAAATAGTCGTCGTCAGCTCGTCTTGATAATCATAAATTTCATTTTGAATATCCACGCATACGGGCAAGCGATTTGCCAAAATAAAGTCCGTCATTTGCATAAGCACTTTTTTACGCTCTACCTCTTTCACTTTGCTTTTGACGGCCCGTTCTGCAGAACGGAACGTCAGCCTTACTTTAGAGAAGAAGTCACCTTTGATCGAAAGCTTGCGCTGCAGTTCTTCTACATCTTGTTTTAATGATTCATGCTCTTCAATCATTTTTTGAAGCACAAGCCCTCCGTTTAACGATGTGAGCTCCATTTCATCAAGCTGATGGCGGATGGCTGTTTTGAGCGTTTCAATTTGCTTCACCGTCTTTTTCTCCGTAGCGCGGAGCTGCTTAACATACTGCTCTGTTTTATAAATAAAGCTGTCTAACCGTTCACGGTCAAACAGTGACTGCTCTTTCTTTTTCATATAATCTTGATACGCTGTGTGTACAGACGACCACTTGATCAGCAGAGACTGATAATTCAACAGCTCATCCTGATGCTCAAGCTTGTACGTCCACATCAGCTGAACAACTACCAATAACAGCGGTAAAAAAGTTCCAGCTTCTTTGCGTTTTGCAATAATTTCATGACTTTCAAAGCTCGCCATTAAAAACAGCGGCGCATTCATACTAAATAGCAGTGCTGGCGGGTAATTAACGGGAATAAAGATACTCATTACGGTTGCCATAAGGCCTGAAATAGCAGGGTATGCGTGCGGAGGAAGCTGTTTGTATAGCTCGATTGTCCCTTTTTTTGCAGCAGTTTCACAAGTGCTTCCTGCTGATATTCTCCTAATGCATCAATCATTCTTTCCTGATACATGGGGGGCAGCTGTTCAATCCAATTCATCAGCTGCTGCTGAAACACAGCTTGCTGGCGATTTGTAGCAATCATGTATTGCGAATCAATTAGATGAAAGAACAGTCGGATTTGATGGCGCATTACGTCTTCTAACGTATGACAGCGTGCAATTGAAAACAGCTCATTGTATTTAGATACAAGCAAATTTCCAATGTTATCGCTTAACTCATACAGCTCGCCATTTGTTGTAGCATGAGAAACAGGAAGTTCAAAAAACTTCGCCATTTCAAGCAAAATATGCAGATGCATGTCTACTTCAGGCTGCTTTTCAAGCAATTTCATTTCTTCCATCAATGATGCTTGAAAATCCGTATGCTCCGTCTGCTGATACTGCGCTGACATTTCCGTATAAATGCGGTGGTCACATAACACATAAGCAGCTCTTAGGATATCGTCTTTAGACGTAAGCAACCCATACAATAACTGTTGTCCGTTCATCTTCACACCGTCCTTCATTAAATTTTCTTACTATAGCTTTCTATCATTTTATACTTTCTCTATAAATTCGATGCAATAGTTCAAATTTCCTGTTATCTTTCTTCTTGCTTTCTTAATACAAAGAGTGCCGTCCAACATGACATCAGCGCAGGCGGTATGGTCCAAGTCATATATCGCCACTCACCCGTCACAAGCGCCATAATGAGAAAGATGAGCGGAAAGCCTATCAGTACTATGATAACACGTGCTCGGCTTACCGATTTTTTCATAGTGCATCGCCCCTCGTATATTATATTTAAGCTCTATTTCAAGCTTAGACTTTCTCTACAATGAGAGCCATTTAAATAAAACGCTTGGACGTCTCAAGATATTTCTAGATAATGATCTTAGGATCATTTGGGACAATTCTTCTCGCCCCTGTGGATCTACCACATTATAAAGAGTGTTTCTCAGTGAACGCGCGGGACATCCTACTCGCAGGCTGAGCAACCTGACCCTCGAACCTAGATGATAGTGGCTCTAGGGCGGCTTTCGATTCAGGATAAGCTCTTATACACGAGGTTGTTGGTCGGCGTACACACTAGAGATATCTCGAGACGTCCAAGAAAATGATTCTAAATCGAAAGGAGGTCTCTTACGTGAGATTATTTGTTGGTCTAGATGTAAGTTCGTTTGATATGAAAGTTTGCTTTTTGAATGAAGAAGGAGACAAAATAGATGCTTTTTCGGTCAGTAATGACTTACCAGGAGCTACCACACTAAAAGAAAAATTATTACAGTGTGTCACTGGTAAAGAGGTAGAAATGCTTAAAATAGGCCTAGAATCAACATCTGTTTACAGCTTTCATCCTTCTATGTTTCTTCATCACGATACAGACTTACAGCGCTTTGGAGCAAAGGTATTTCTCCTAAACCCTAAGCAAATCGCAAACTTTAAGAAAAGCTATTCTGATATGGATAAAACAGATGAGCTTGATGCCTTTGTCATTGCCGATTATTTACGATTTGGACGTAATCAAATGTCAATCGTGAAAGAGAGCCAATACGTGGCGCTGCAGCAATTAACAAGAACTCGCTATCAACTCGTAAAGATGTTAACAAAAGAAAAGCAGCACTTTCTTCAACATCTAAGTTTTAAATGTAATACATTTTCACAAGAAGTAGATTCTTCTGTATTTGGCAACGCTATGATGGAACTATTTCTCGAGAAATTCAGTTTAGAGGAACTCGCCAATATGCCTTTAGAAGAACTCGCTGAGTTCCTACAGGAAAAAGGCAAAAATCGCTTTGGTGATCCAAGATGTATAGCATCGTCCATTCAAAGAGCTGTAAAAGCTTCTTATCGTTTGGATAAGGTAGTCGAAGATTCCATAGATGTCATTTTAGGTACATCAATCACAGTTATTCGTACGTTTCAACAGCAAATCAAGGAATTAGAAAAGTCTATTAAGAAAATTATGGCTGGATTAACACAAACACTTGAATCCATTCCTGGAGTGGGTCCTGTATTCGCTGCCGGTATCATCGCTGAAATTGGTCAAATCGAAAGATTTGAAGATGAAACCAAAATCGCTAAATACGCCGGAATATACTGGAGGAAACATCAATCTGGTCGTTTTACAGCTGAAGATACTTCATTATCTCGCACTGGTAATCACTACTTGCGTTATTACTTAGTTGAAGCCGCCAACTCAGTAAGAAGGCATGTATCAGACTATCAAGAATATTACATAAAAAAATATAATGAAGTACCAAAACATCAACACAAACGTGCACTCGTTCTAACCGCAAGAAAATTTGTGCGATTGGTGGATGCGCTACTACGCAGTCACCAACTCTTTACGCCAGAAAGGTGCGTGAAAATATGACATAAAACTTGTCATCGCTACCTTTCAAATTATTTCCAGTAAATTACATTAGTTACTGGTCTAGTTTCGTGATGCTTTTTTTAAGTAAAATGCCCTTTGATAACTTTAGATTCTTTTATTTTTCAATTGACATAATACCGCAGGTCTTTTGTTCGTCCCTTATTCTTATAATACCCTTTCGCTTCTATAGCATTAAACCCCTTTATAAACCGTTCGTACATTTCTTTGTTTTCTAGACAGTCTATGACATAAGTTTTAAAAAAGAACAGAGGATACCTCTTACTTTGATGAAACTCGTAAGCAGCTTTTATGTTTTGACAAGCTAAATCGAGAAAAATGTGTTATGGTAAAAGAAAATTTCGTTTTTACTACCTACATTGAAACGAAAGGGTTGATCGTATGAACATTTTTTTGATTGGCGCAAGCGGCAGGACCGGACAGGAATTAATCAAACAAGCGATTAAAAATGAACATTATGTAAAAGCTTTTGTGCGAAATCCAGCTAAGCTTAAGGTAACGCATGCGAACGTACACGTCATACAAGGCGACGTGCTTGATTATTATGAAGTATGTCAGGCCATGCGAGGATCTGATGCAGTGATTTCTTGTCTTGGAACTGAAAATTTGGGGCATTCTACCCTTTTAGTAGAAACGACCAATCTGTTGATTCAATGTATGAACGAAAACGGAATTCAGCGTATCGCCTATACGGCTTCTGCCGGAATCGACGGAGAAATTCCAGGCATGACAGGCTGGCTTGCTCAGCGCATTTTAAAAAATGTGCTTCGCGATCATCACGAAGCCGTGAAGCTCTTGAAGGTAAGCGGGCTCGACTGGACTGTTGCTCGGCCAATGGGTTTAACGAGCGGTCCATTAACTACGTATTATCGTATAGGAGAAGCTAGCATACCAGAAAACGGACGCAACATCAGCCGTTCTGACGTCGCTCATTTTCTCCTTCAAGCCGTAGAAAACAACAGGCACATAAAAAAATCACTAAGTCTTTCGTATTAAGTGTTCTAAAGGAGTGTTGATAGTGAACCTATCAAAAATTTTTCTAAAAATAAGTCTTGTACTTTTAATGGCATGCGTCTTTATTGAAGGTAATTTTCAGGTGGCGCTTGGCATCTTTGCTGCTGTTTGCATGCTTGTCATAGTTTTTGCCAAGCCTCTTTCAAAATCGCTGCTTCCTGCTAATAAAAAACCAGGAAAAAAAGACCGCGAAACATTAATGATGGTCATTGGTGTCATCGTTTTTATTTCAGGAAGCTTTTTTATTGCATAGTAGTATTGTAAAAAAACAGGCTTAAATCCACATTTTCAATCATATAAAGGGCTGTGCTGTAAGTCGAATGTTCGGCTTATGACGCAGCCTTTTTTTGGTTTAATGAGGTCTCTTTTAGCAATAGCTTCTGTCTTTTATATACATACCATTCCATTATTTAAGCAAATTACCTATCAAACCCTCTTATGCTTTTTTCATCGGCTCACATAATATATGTAGAAGATGTCATAAGACAAGCGTCAAACGATTTGTATCTAGAAAAAGGAGGAAGATAAATGAAATGCCCCCATTGCGCTTATTCTAATCCGGAAGGGGTAAAATTCTGCTTAAATTGCGGCCATGAAATCGTGGAACACGACGAAAACTACAGCATATTCTACTTGTTTGCCCATCGTGTTGATAAAATCCCAAGAAATGAACGTTCGGTTGAACCTAAATTTCAAAATATATTCTCTCGAGTCTTCCGACAGCACAGTGAAATGGAAGCTGAACGGCTTTTTATTGTAGGAACAGGGCTTACGACTCCTAAAATAGAAGAAGTTGTAAATACATGGCCAAAGCCTTGGCTTTTTGCAAGGGTCTTTCTTATTGCGCTTGTCGCATACTTAGGGCTATATCTAGGCGTAAGCTTGTTCGAAAACATCAACTTCATACCCGGTCTTATTGTAGTCGGTGCTTTTGCAGTGCCATTTACTACGCTCATTTTCTTTTGGGAAATGAACGCTCCGCAGAATATTGCTATTTACAAAATTGTTTATGTCGTTTTTATTGGCGGAATCCTCTCACTTTTATTAGCGCTTGTGTTTTATGATATTCTTGGAAATAACACAAACGTGATCGTGATTGGAATATGCGAGGAACTGGCTAAAGTTATCGCGGTTATTTATTTTGTACGCAATCTTAAATATAGATATATCCTTAACGGACTCCTCTTGGGAGCTGCAATAGGAGCTGGTTTTGCTGCTTTTGAAACCGCTGGCTATGCTTTACGGGCACTTCTTTCCGGCAGCTTTCACATGCTTTATTCTACAATACTTTGGCGCAGTATTTTTGCTCCTGGAGGACATGTAGCTTGGGCTGCCTTGACTGGAGCTGCCGTCTGCATCGTCCAAGGAAATAAGAAATTTCGGTGGAGCATGTTGATAAAACCAAAATTTCTCGGTGTATTTTTGCTTGTCGTTTTTATGCACGCTCTTTGGGACTCACCTATACTAGGTATTTTGCCCGCTGGACATACAATTTTAACGGTTATATTATGGATTTTAGTATTCGGTATGATTCGTATTGGGCTAAAACAAATCGCAGATAAAAAGTTGGAGTTAACCTACTGCAAAGAAAATCCTACCCCCTCATAATAAATGTCCAGCCTGCGTTAAGCTGCTCGTTTTAACTTTTTATTACCTTTATGTTTCATTTTGAAAATTGTTGTTACAAATTGTAAAAAAAAGCATTCAAACTACCTGTACATGGTATGATAACTTCAATAACATGAAAGGGTGACTTGGTGGATGAACCTAACTGAAATTAAGCACATGATAGCAAATTTAGTAAATTATAGAGATAGCGACATTACTCATACTCTTGCCAATAGGTTTACACTAAGTTATTCAAAACAATTAAACAGTTTTCAAATCTACGATATTGAAAACGATATCATTTATCGTTATGAAGAACTAGAAACAACTGCGTTAGCTCTGTTTAACATGGTCCATAATCTTCCTGAGACTATTTATACACATACTAATTCGTTTGAACAAGTTTAAAGCAGCAAAAAAAGCTCATTTATTAACTAACATGAGCTTTTTTGCCGGTGTTTATCTATTTTAGTTATTTATAACCTTCTTCAAAAGAAGAATGTCCTTTTTAATTGCCCGTCTAATTTCTTCAACTTTACAGCGTTTGTATTCTTGTACTAAGCGATAGAGCTCTCTTTTAAATAAAAACTCATCTTTTTGGTTACTCATAGCAGCATACCCCTTATTAGCTTTCTATCACAAGCGATTAAAGAAAGTATTCCCTTTTCTTTTTGTAAAAAACAAATAAATTCACAAACAGATGTAAAAAAGCCCTTTATCATGCGCTTACAGGAACGGCGAGATGTGCTTTGCGCTAGACAAATGAAAGAATTTCGCTAAAATAAATAAAAAACATTGACTACTAGCTCTCAGTCAATGTTTTTTATTTATTTTAGCTTTGTTTAATTAAAGTCGATTCACATACTTTTATGCGTTCATATCTCCTAAACCTGGAGCATGCTCATTTGGCATTTCAGATAAATGAGGGACTGGAAAAGCTTCCGGTGGAGGCGTTACGCTCAAGTCTCCGCCATTTCTGCTTGGCGTCTGCCCTTGGAATATTTCTCCCATTCGGTGCGGATCTAACCTAAAATCAAATTGCGTGTTATGATACCCCATCTCGACAAATTTTCTGCATTCAGGGTATTTGTTAATATCATAATTTGGTACAGGGAATAGCTTTCCCCAGTCCACGCCTAATGTTTCAAGAGCTTTTGCAAACGCATTTTGATGAGCATTATCTCGAACAATTAAGAAACCTAGCGTTTCTCTTAACGTTTGGTTAGAACTCATTTCATATATTCTTGTTTTTTGTAAAACGCCGGTTGATTCTAATACAACGTTATTCAGCAAATCAGCCACTAGATTTCCATGATTATAAACCCACGAGCCGTTCCATGGATTTCCGCCCGCATCCACTGGCAGTGAGCTTTGAGCGCCCATAATATAGTGATGAGGATTAGCATGTTTTACGGCTTCATCAAGAGGAGCCTGATCTGAACCTTGACTTCCTACCCCGGCTCCGCCAGATTCATCTAACAATGCATTAATGGTATTTTGAACGAGTTCTACGTGAGCTATTTCTTCTAAAAAAACACCTTTCATTAAATCGCGATACTGCGTTTCTTTTCCTCTGAAGTTAGAGCTTTGAAAGAAATATTGCATCATTGTCCGCATTTCACCAAACTGCCCGCCTAAGGCTTCTTGCAGTACTTTCGCGGCTGCTGGGTCGGGCTTATCCGGTTTAATGCCGTTAATTAATCCTTCTTTGTAATAATACATATAAAACACTCCTTTTATTGACATTGCTTGTTTTTTGAACTAGCTTATGTAGATTTTTGTCCCTTGTATGATTTTTCACTTACAGTACCTGTTTCTTTTTTTCCTGACATATTCCGTGGTGCCATCTTTCTAACATGTGCACATAACTACTGTTTCCAGATGCGGCCTTTTTATTCTCGGTAGTTAAAAGACAACTGAATTGAAATACACGTATAACACTCTTTTTACATTCCTTATACGGAACAGTGAATACTTTGAATGCACAAAAAAAAGAGCTGGTTAAAACCAGCTCTTTTTCTCTATTACTTCTCTATACCTGCTTTAATTTCCTTAATCATGCCTGCCATTGATTCAAGGCCTCCTCCAGATAAATACCAAAGGCCTGGATCAAGATACACAACGTGATTGTTTTTCACCGCGTTGATTTCTTTTACATACTGATTTTCAACAATTTGTTTAGCGGATGATTTTTCACCGATTGCTGCACCGCGGTCAACGACGAATAAGTAGTCTGGATTTTGCTTAACTAAATATTCGTATGAAATGCTTTGGCCGTGCTTAGCCGATGGATCTAAACTATCGTCTGCAGCTTTAATACCGAATACGTCGTGGATTAATCCGTATTTAGAACCCGGACCAAACGCTGTCATTTTGCTATCATTTGCCATCATTACAAGCGCTTTTTTATCTAGTTTGTCCGCTTGTTTTTTCAAATCTGCAATTTGCTTATCAATTGCTGCTAGCTCTTTTTTCGCTTGATCTTCTTTATCAAAAATTTGTCCTAGTACTTTTGTGTTTTCTTTAAATGACTTCATATAGTGCTGGTTGTCTGTATCGATATAGATCGTCGGCGCAATTTTTGAAAATTCATCAAATGAATCTGCTTGGCGGCCTTGAATAACAATTAAGTCTGGCTTTAATTCTGCAATTTTTTCGAAATCAGGTTCTTTTAAGCCACCTACATTAGCATACTTATCATCTTGATACTTTGATAAATACTCAGGAATCGCTTGTTTTGGCAAGCCCGCTACTTCAACCCCTAGTTTATCTAGTGTATCAAGTGCACCCATGCTGAATACTACAACTTTTTTAGGGTTTTTCTTAATTTTAATTCCGTCTTTATTGAACTGATCGGTTACTGTTACCGTCTCTTTTTGTTTACTTTCTCCACCTGTTGTTTCTTTTGCTCCTTGATTACCGCAAGCAGCTACAACAATCGCAGTTAAGACTGCTACAAACATTACTAACACTTTTTTCACTTTCGTCACCTCATGAATAAATTTTATGAAAAATACACGCAAATACGCTGTCCGCCAACCGTTTCGATTGGAATATCCATATCGTATATATCCCTTAATACAGACGTTTGAATGATGGTTTCTGTTGGGCCTTCACGGATCACTTCACCGTTTTTAAGCGCTACAATATAATCGGAATAAACAGACGCAAAATTAATATCGTGAATGACAATTACAATCGTTTTGCCTAAGTCTTCTACGAGACGTTTCAACAGCTTCATAATTTCAACGGAATGCTTCATATCTAAATTATTGAGCGGTTCATCTAAGAAAATATACTCCGTGTCCTGGGCGATGACCATAGCGATAAATGCTCGCTGACACTGTCCCCCGCTCAGTTCATCCAAGTATTTGTCTTGAATACTTTCAAGCTTCATATAACTCAGCGCCTGGTCAACTGCTTGCTCATCGCTTTTTGTTAAGCGGCCTTTTGAATAAGGAAACCGGCCGAAATTTACGAGTTCACGTACGCTAAGCCTAATATTAAGCTGATTGGACTGTTTTAAAATGCTCATTTTTTTGGCTAAATCTGAACTGTCAATATTCTCTATATTTTTTCCTTCTATAGATATTGACCCTGAGTCAGCTTTAATGAGACGGCTCATAATTGAAAGCAGCGTACTTTTCCCCGCTCCGTTTGGGCCTATAAATGACGTGATTTTTCCTTTTGGAATCACGACGGATGTTTTTTCTAATACGGTTTTTTCTCCGTATGTTTTACTGACATTTGTTACTTCTACCATGATTTATTCTCCTTTAGCAGCAAATAAATAAAGTAAATTCCGCCGGCAAAGTCAATGATGACGCTCAGCGTGGTGCTGAAGGTGAACACTTTTTCAACGATAAATTCTCCTCCGACGAGGGCAATAACACTAAGCAGCAGTGATCCCATCATTAGATAGGTGTGCTTGTACGTTTTGAACAGCTCTCTCGCAAGGTTCACAACAAGCAGTCCAAGAAATGTAATCGGTCCAACTAAAGCTGTAGCCACTGAGACAAAAATGGCAATCACAATCAGCATTTTTTTGACGAGCTTATCATAATCAATACCTAAATTTACCGCATGTTCTCTTCCTAGCGACAGTACATCAAAAATGGATGTAAAGCGCCACACGTAAATGCCAAGTAGAATAAAAATAACGGCTGCTATGTATAGCAAATCGGTATTAACATTGTTAAAGCTTGCAAATGATTTATCCTGTACAACTTGAAATTCATTCGGATCAATTAGCATTTCCATAAATGAAGACATGCTTTTAAATAAGGTGCCGAACACAATTCCAACCAGTAAAATAAAGAAAATATTCTTACCGGCTTTTTTGAACATCAGTATGTAAAGCAAGACCGAAAAGATAATCATGAGCGATACGCAAACAAGAAAATTAAGATTTTTGTTCATGATGACAATATTCGTCGAGCCAAAGATGTACACAATAAACGTTTGCAGAAATAAATACAGTGAATCCAGTCCTAGAATACTAGGAGTTAAGATTCGATTATTTGTAATCGTTTGAAAGATAACGGATGAAAACGCAATAGCTCCTCCGGTTAAAACAATCGCAGCGACTTTTTCAATTCTTCGCGGCAGGGTGTACTGCCAGTAGCCTAAATCATAGCTAATAAACAGCGCCACTGATAAAACGGCCAGCGCGGCAAGAATGATGATTTTATATTTGTTATGCATAACGACCTCTCCTTATCAGCATAAAAAGAAAGATCGCACTTCCTATTACACCTACCATTAACCCAATGGAAATTTCATAAGGGAAAATAATAATTCTGCCTAAAATATCGCACGCAAGTACGAACACAGCTCCAAGCAGCGCTGTATGAGGCAGGCTTTTTCGTAAATGATCTCCACGGTAAATCGATACGATATTTGGAATAATCAACCCTAAAAAAGGCAGCATGCCAACGGTCAAAATCGTAATCGACGTAATAAGCGAAACAATAACTAGTCCAACGTTAACGATTTGTTTATATTTCACGCCTAAATTGATCGAAACGCTTTCTCCCATACCAGCAACCGTGAACTTATCTGCGTAAAGATAAGCAATTATTAAGAGCGGTATACTCAGGTATAAAAGTTCATATCTCCCTTTAACGACAAGCGAAAAGTCGCCTTGCAGCCATGAAGAAAGGTTTTGAATCAAATCATATTTGTAGGCAATGAATGTGGCTAGAGAACTTACAATACTCCCAAGCATTAAACCGACTAGTGGAATATAAATGGTATCGTTAAATTTAATTCTGTCTAGTATTCTCATAAACAATAAATTACCTGCAAGTGAGAAAATGAAAGCAATGGTCATTTTTAATAGAGGACTTGCTGAAGCAAATACTAGTAGAGAAATTAACACACCAAGTCTTGCCCAGTCCATCGTTCCTGCAGTTGTTGGAGATACAAACTTATTTCGCGTAATTTGCTGCATAATTAATCCGCAAATACTAAGGCTCATTCCCGCCATAATAATGCTCAAAAGCCTTGGAAAACGACTAAAAAACAGCGTTTGGCTTTCTTCTTTTGTTAAATGAAACAGATCCATCGCTGACAGATCTTGTACTCCTACAAAAAGAGACAAAACCGATAGTACAGCAAATATAAGAATTAACTGATAAAACTTCAACTTTCCTTACTCCTTTCTTCCCTCTATAAGTCTAGTTATCTCCTCCTTCATCATGTGTAAATGATTATCATTATCAATTGACTTTCTTTATCATATCATTATTCTCTAAATAATCAATGGTTTTCTCAAAATTTAAGCCAAAAAATACCTTAACAGATGGATCTGTTAAGGCATTTCAAGGTTCAATTAGACTTAAAAATAGCTATTTCTCTCTTCATATAAAAAAGGATTGAGACATAATTGCATTAATCCAATCTGAAGACGAGTTAATTGGATACATGAGCTAGTATGGATCGCTTATACGCCGCTGTTGATTCCCGTGCAAGGCTTCTCACTTTCCGCTTTTTTCGCAGGAGTCTTCGCCTTGTCCTCTAATCAACAGCTCGAAGTAACTACATATATGAAATCTGCGTTTACTATAACAACAAAAAAATCCGAACCATTAATATAATAACTATTAATGGTTCAGATTTAACTTTAAGCAAAATACTTTTGTGGCAGCCTCTCTGTATCAATATTACATATATATGGAATATATGTTTATGTTTGAAAGAAATTTACTTATTTTGCAAATACATGGTTTCCGATAACTGCCGTTACTTGCTGCGTTGCAACCCATTGGCTTTCAGCGATTTTCGGATTATAGAAAAACAGCGCATCGTTTTCATGCGGGTTTGTCAATGCTTCGCTTACCGCTCGTTTTGATTCTTCTGATGCAGGCTGATTAATTGCTCCGTTTGCTACTGGTGAAAATTGATATACGCCGTTTCCTAGCTGCTGATAAATAACGTCGTGAATGTTATTTGGGAATTCCGGTGAAGCTACACGGTTTAATACCACAATTGCTACCGCTACTTTTCCTTGGTACGGCTCACCTTTTGCTTCTGCCTCTACTAATCTTGCTAGTAAATCTTGATCTTGTGCAGAAACCGATGTAGACGGAGCAGTTTGTGCCGGCGCCGGTGCTTCTCCTTGAAGTTTTAATGTTTGTCCGATGGTAATAATATCACTTTGTAAACCGTTAACAGCTTTTAACTGATCCACAGTCATGCCGTTTTGTGTTGCAATATGATATAACGTTTCGCCTTGTGCTACTGTATGTACAGATGTTGCCGGACTAGCGGCAGGTTGTGCTTGTCCCTGGTCAGGAATCGTTAATGTTTCTCCAACGTAAATCATGTCGTTTTGGCGGTTATTAGCACCTTTCAGTTCATCTACCGTAACCCCATTTTGTTGGCCAAGCCCCCACAAGGTATCTCCTTTTACGACTTTGTGCGAAGCTGCTGCTGATGCTGTTCCTTGACTTGCTAGAAATGCTACAGACGCTGCAGAAGCAACTGCCCATTTTTTTACACGTTTTTTACTCACAAAAACTACCTCCTAAAATTTGAACCTGTTATTACCTTAGCACATAGATTCGCCTTTTCATTAAAAAAAACAGTAACATTTGTTCTAATTGGATTAAGTTTCTTACAGTGCCATTCATTATGTTACAACTTTTACATGCCCCTTAAAGAATATGTAGAAATATGACGATTTCATTGCGAAACGAGCTTTTTATCTATTTACTTACATTCCTCTTTCTGTAAAAAACTTGATTTTATTATGATTAATCGCAGAGATAAAAAGGAAAACAGCAGTCAAATAGAGAAATAGTGTAACTATTGAGGAATGATTCAGCGCTTCTTTGTCAATTTACGTTTGTTTATTAATAAAGGAGGTCTATTTGGATGTGTGCAAATAAAATGTATGTGACGTATAACACGGAGAAACCGGCTATTACAATTCAAGGAGCTTTTTATCATACGGGAGGAACGCAGGAAGAGTTTTTGCGAGAATTCAAGTACTGGCTTGAATCTCACGGCTGGTCATTTATGGGCGTAACAAATGAAACGACGATGACAACGGCGAACAAGGAGTTAAAAGAAACGATGGAACAGCATAAAATAGAAGGCAAAAAAGTTCAAAGACTAGAAGATTTATAACGATTCTTCTATGACCTTTCACACATGTCCAAACGCCAATACGTAAAAAAGCCTTTAGATGAGCTAAAGGCTTTTTTACATTAACGAGAAAGTGCGACCACCTTCTGACTTTCTACTCTTTCTTCAGCAGGCTTTCTCATTTCTTTTTCCGTCCATACGCCAATGCGTTTTTGTCTTTTCCCAAGAGGCTGTTTTTCACATGCATAGCAAATTTCTGAAATATCATCAAAATGAGCTAACGACATCTTTATCCCTCCTTTTCTAAATATACACAGGCAAGTTAGTATGCTTCTTCCCTTATTTTCCAAAGCTAAACTGCTTCATCTTATATTTAAACAATTTATAAACAAACGGAATAAATAATTTCTACTTCATTATCATTTAGATTGTTTTATTTAGATATAGACGGGTAAACAAAAACTATCCCACCTCACACCCTGAAGTTTGAAACTGTCACATAAAAAAGCTGCTTTCTATACATGTAATGTATAGAAAGCAGCTTTTTTATGTTTTTTTCTTTTACTAGCTGTAAAACCTAAGGATACTCTCAGAAAACGAACGGCTATACTTTTATTGGTGCTCTCCTATTCCAAATACTTCTGCTACATGATTTTCTAATTTATGCTTGTAGTGATCAATGTTTGGATGTTTGACTACATCATGAATAGAATAAGTTGGAAGTGGACTCATACCGACGTACTGATTCATTTTATGCAAATGCATAATGGCTTCGTCTAAACTTTTTCCTTCATAGAAAGCTTCGTCATTGTCGAAAATAGCTTCCGGCGCATTCCACGTGAGAGAAAACATGTATTTTTTCCCCATTAATAAGCCGCCTCGCCCGTATTGATTGGAGCCTTTAAAGAAAATGTTATCCATATACACGCGATCAATATATTGCTTAAACTTTCCGGGAATGCTGAACCAGTAAATAGGCGTCTGCATAATCACAACATCAGCCCATAGCCACTTTTCAATTTCTTCGTCTACTTCGTAGCCTTTATCAACCACCGTTGTTTTAATGTCAAATTGACCAGTGAGTAAATGCTGCATTTCGTTAAAAATCGTCTGATTTAACTCGCCTTTTGATTTTTTATAATACTCGTGTCCATTAATGATTAATACGTTTTTCATGCTGACCTGCTCCTTTCCAAAATCCTTGTTTCTTTATCTTCATATAACTGTATACCCATATAAACTACTTACCTACCAGTACCACCTCTTACTTTGAAGTAACATAGGTACCTAGAAGTCCCTTTTTAAACACCCTTATGATTTCCTAAACAAAGAAAAAAACCAGGTCTAATTTACTAATTCTTTAGAAGATGTTTAACTCGCATAAAGCAAATCGTTTTTTAAATCAGTTCTTTTAACCCAATAAAAAAGACTGGCGAATTAAATTCCGCCAGCCTTTTTCCCTTTTTCTATTTCGGTTCGCCTACTTCATTTAACGGATAGTATCGAAACTGCACTTTTCCAATAACTGATTTTTGTGGAATGAAGCCAAATGCTCGTCCATCATGACTTACAGGACGGTTGTCCCCCATTACAAACAGTGAATTTTTCGGTACCTTCACTTTGCCATCAGTTGCAGGCAGCGTTTGAAGCGTAAAATCTTCCGTGAATTTTTCATTAGGTGCAAGAGATTTTTTAAATTTTTTTAAATACGGCTCTTTATAAGCTTTTCCGTTAATATATAGAACGTCGTTTTTCATTTCTACCGTATCTCCTGGCAGTCCAATTACACGTTTAATATAATTTTCATCTGCATCCGGTGCATGAAATACAATCATATCAAAGCGATCAACATCACTGATTTTATTTAAAATAACGCGGTTTGAATCTTCAAACGTTGGATACATCGATTCCCCGTGAACCGTAGTTGGCGCAAATAAAAAATGGCGAACTCCCACTACAATAACCAATGCAATAATAATGGACTTAATCCATGAAAACACTTCTTTTTTTACGTTATTTTTGCTCATCTCAAAACATCCCTTACGTCAAAATATACTTTCATCATAGCATCAAATAGAGGGAAAGTATAATAATAACCGAATAATCTTATTTATTGATCACCGTTTGTCACTGTGCCTTGATGGAAAAACAAACGCCACTTTTCTTCTCTTTTTCGCCAAATAGAACTGCGAAGCGTCTTTTTTTCTGCCGTATGGTTCATAAGATGATAGGTAGTTAATACGCAGTCAGGAGACAATACGTCTATATGAAAATGAGAGATTTCGAATACATCTGGCGAGAGTACATGATTGTTATTGTAATCTTTTCGTTTCCATACCCTGCCTGAGCTTCCAAACTCCACGTAATCACCTGCAAGAATGTTTGAAAGCTCTTTAGCAGAGGTTCGTACTTCTGATTTTAAGTGCATGCATTCTAATTCATAAAATATTTGGGTAGCATTCTCCATTTTTTATTCATCTCCTCTTGCGCCTATTATAAAGAAATAACGCGTTATTTTCACACAAACAAACCATACTCATATCCCGTATAGATATGAGTATGGTTTGTTCAGCTGACGCTATAGCGTCTATTCTTACCTTCCATCCAATCGCTAATGATTTTCACCACAAGTCCTATGATAAATACTGTGAGAAAAGAATAAAAAATTGTCCAGTTCAGCAATTCATATAAATGCAGCGCTCTAAATAGCGGAATGCCTATAAAAGCAATAATGGCAGAATTAACGGCATGTGCTATGAAGAAAAATTTCCATTTGCTAAAAAATTGGTAGACGAGTGTGATACTTACCGGAATAATAGCAAAGTCAACCGTATTGAAGCGATCTGTAAATGGAAGCATCTGGTGAGGGTAGCACCACAGGTTAAAAAATTTCCCGAATTCATCTACCAAACCGACTATGTCAAAGCTGATAAAAAAAACGAGCAGCATAAAAAAGAAGCGCTGCCTATCAATAAAAAAGTAAAAAAGCAGCAGAAAAAGAGCGTTTATCACCACTATGAGCCACCATTGAAAACTAAAAAGGTCTTGATGAACCCAATAAGAAAATTCCTTTTCATTTAAGACTTGTTGCATCATTTTGATCATTTCAAACATAGAAATCCCTCCTATCTTAGAAATTCTTTCCATGAGGGTTTCACTTCATACAAAAATGCCAAATCACGCATAGGGCTTTCCTTTCTTACAGGCAGCTTCTTTAAAAGCGGCTTGTACCTATTTAGTGGTTTCTATCTGTCTAGTAAAAATTTTTCGCAGAAGCTTTGCTTTTCATCTCAGAACCTATTGACTATTATTTTCATTTCATACAAAATTAACAATTGTGCATGGTTGACATGTTAATACAAGCAAAAAGATACTGTTTTGCAACATTAAAGGAGGAACAACATGAACATCGGTACGATTAAAAGAGAAGCTAAAGCTTCTTTAAAGAATCGCTGGGGACTTGCGATTTTACTAACGGTGGTGACGTACGGAGTATATACGCTTCTGCCTATTCCATTTGAAATTGTGGCAAGCGGCGGCTATGACAATTGGATGAAAGATGAATCTGATTCGGCCTCATGGATTTCAACTGCCTTTGCTATTGTCTTCTCGCCTCTTCTGATGGCGAATTACTGGGCGTTTTTAGGTTTAGCACGAGGTGAATCTGTTCAATTGGGACACTTGTTTAAAACATTCCAAGACTTCGGTCTTTATGTAAAGTCACTAGGAATTTATGTACTTATGACTCTTTATGTGATGCTGTGGTCACTGCTTTTACTGATTCCTGGAATTATTAAAGCACTGGCATATTCACAAACGTACTATATTTGTAAAGACAATCCTACTTACTCGATGAATCAAGCGATTACCGAAAGCCGCAGGTTGATGAATGGTTACAAAGGACAGTACTTCCTGCTGCTGCTAAGCTTTCTTGGCTGGTTTTTATTAAGTATTATTACACTAGGAATCGGCTTTTTATGGTCTATACCATATCTTTCTGCTTCACTTGCCCGTTTTTATGAAAATTTGTTAAACGAACGCTCATCGCATGCTGAATAATAAAAAAATCCTCTTCATCGTGAAGGGGATTTTTTTATAAGAACACTGTTTGCATAAGTGAAGCTCTTATGTCATAAAGCTTACTAAGAGTATAAAAGAAAGGCAGGAGCTTATATGTATACTACAAGTGAAATTTGTCAGCAGTTTGGCCAGATTTTAAACGCTAAAAGCAAAGTTAGTCCAACAGGATGCTCAGTGTCGCTTAAAAGAAGCTTTCAAGCTCATGTTCAAGGGCGGAAAAGCAGCTCTGTCGTTCCTGTTGGTGTATCATTTGAGGCGATAGACGCACAGGGAAACGCGTTAAACTTGGCTGAGATTGCTATTTTACAAGAAGAAATCCCTCGTTTTACAGAAGCTGCTGCGCGGCAAGGTCTTATCGTAAGCGCTTTGCATAACCATTGGCTTTTTACAGAACCGGTCCTTATGTATCTTCATATTCAATCTGTAGAGCCTCCTTTACATTTTGCAAAAAAAATGGCTTTTTGTTTTACAATGCTCAAAAGTCTTCCTGTGCCAACGAACGAATAATTTATTAAACGCATCTCTCGAGTGCATTAGAGCGGTGAAAGATGTTTTTTTGTACCTATAGATTATTAACGTAGCTAAAAAAACCTCCTTACCTTTTGTTATTTTTAACATTTAATCCAGCTTGCGTCCAAATCTCCCCAAGTTTCCGGAAGAGGAGCAGTGCATAAAATATAATCAATGTGCTTTAAAGAATCTATTTTGTAGTTCGCCTTCACTTCTAGCTTGGAATGATCAGTCAATACAATGGTCTGATTTGCATTGGCGATGAAGACTTTAGACAGCAGGCACTTTTCTAAATCAAAGCTCGTAATCCCAGCTTCGGGATGAAGGCCGTCAATTGAAATAAAGGCTTTATCTACATAAAATTCTTTTGCAGCCCTTTCTGCTAGGGATCCAGAAGCCCGAAAATGTTTGCTTCTTACATGACCTCCTAGAAAAATAATTTCTCCGCTGAAAACCTGCTTGTTTTGGTAGTCAATTAGCATAGTCACAAGAGGAAAGGAATTTGTAATAACCGTTATATTAGAAATATTGACAAGTGACGAAACCATTTGCATGGTCGTGCTGCCTTCATCTATAAAAATAACGTTGCCTTCCTCTATCAACTCAGTTGCTTTACTCCCTATTTTTTTCTTTTCTTTGCTTCTTATGACTTCTCGCTCAAACATAGGCGGCTCAGTAATTTCTGTTTCTATTTTCACGGCCCCGCCATACACTTTTTTTAACTTTTTTTCCCCTTCTAATTCTTCTAGATAACGGCGAATAGTCTCAGTCGATACATTAAAAGCGTGTGCTAAGTCGTTTACTTTGACTTGCCCTTGATGTTCAATCATATCTAAAATTGTTTTTTTACGTTGTTCTGCCAATAAAGACACATTATTGCACTCCTAACTCTACGAAAAAATTTGCTCATGTAAAGGTGATATTTTCTTTCTTCACGCCTAGTGAGACCTTGCTTCTTTACCTCTTGAAAAATAGTACTCCGCTAAATTTAATACTGATTCGCGAAAAATATTGCGGGCACCACCTAAACAAAATAATACTTTCATTGCTGAATCTCCTTCCGCCTCACTGTCGAATGAATCGCTTCTAGCAACCTTTCGATATCTTGTTTATGTACGTCTCCAATGTTTCCAATTCTAAAGGTGTCAACTTGAGAAACTTTTCCTGGGTAAATGACGAAACCTTGTTTTTTTAAAGATTGATAAAATCCTTGAAATGTAAAAAGAGAATCGTTAGGGTAAAGAAAGGATGTAATAATGGGTGACTGCTTTTTTGACTGCAGCAGCGTATTAAACCCTAGTTTCCTCATTCCTGTCACTAGCAAGTGCTGATTTTCTCGATACCGCTTAAAGCGAGCTTGGACTCCTCCTTCTTCTTCAAGTTCGAGTAGCGCCTGATAAAATGCCCGAACCACATGAGTTGGGGAGGTAAAGCGCCATTTCCCTTTATCCTTTTCCATCGTTTTATATTGATCATAAAGGTCGAGTGAAAGGGAACGGGCATTTCCTTTACATTTTTTGAGCTCATCTGTTTTAGCAATGACAAATCCGAATCCAGGAACGCCTTGAATGCATTTATTCGAACTGCTGATAAGCAAATCAATTTGCAGCTGCTCTATATCCATTGGTATACCGCCAAAACTGCTCATGGCATCTACAATAGTCATTTTATTATAGCGCTTAGCAATGCCACATACTTTTTCAATAGGATTTAGAATTCCTGTTGTCGTTTCACAGTGAACGACAGCTACATGAGTGATGTCTTCGTCTTCTTGAAGCATTCGTTCAATCACATCTGTATCAAGAGACTCAGTTTCATTTACTTTATATACAGTGTTATTAATTCCGATTGCTTCACACATCTGAACCATTCTTAAGCCGTAAACACCATTTGCTGCTATTAGGATTTTCCCTTTATTCCTCGGTATGAATGTTCCTATGGCTGCTTCTACACAAAACGTACCGCTTCCTTGCATTAACACAGCAGTGTATAAAGAAGATGACGTTGCCAGCTTGACTAAGCGCTTTCTTATATCTTGGACAAGATTATTATATTCATCATCCCATGTACACCAATCTTTCAGCATCGTTTCGCGAACCGAAGCTGTCGTAGATAATGGACCTGGAGTTAGAAGCAAATATGGGTTTTTCATGATAATCCTCCTTTTTATTGTTGTTCCAGTTGATTAATCACTTGATCAAGATCAGATATACGATCAACTACGAAATTTGCCCCGGCTTCTTCTAAACGGCTTCGCACTTTTTCCATTTTTATTTTTAATTCTTTTTGATCCATATTCTTTTCTGCTTCTTCAGAAAGTCCCATCTCACTGCTTCCTAAAATCACGCCTACTGTCCACATCCCGGCATTTTTTCCTTCTTGCATATCTGTTACGGTGTCTCCTACTTTTATGATACGATTCATAGGAAAGACATCTAACTCCATGGCATTACGGTAACACATCCATGGATACGGCCTGCCTGCTTTTACATCATCTGCTGTGAAATAACAGTCCGGTGAATATCCTTTTTCTTTTGCTTTGGGCGCAACAATCTCCATCATTTTTTTCGTATACCCCGTCGTAGAGCCTATTTTAATATTTCTGTTTCGCAAACGCTCTGTAAGCTCAACGGCTCCAGGAATAGGCGTGGTGAAGTCTTCTAAAATATAAAATAAGCTTGCTTCAAATTCATCATTCAGTTTTGCAACATCTTGTTCGGTTGGCATTGATTCGTGTGCTTTTTTCCACTCCTGCTGAATACGCGGCATCTTAAGAAGCGCTCGGATATGTTCAATTTTCAGCATGCCCATTGGCTCTCTAGCTTCTTCAATTGTAATTTCTACCTCTTGTCTTTTAAATACCTCTAAAAACGCCTCAAGCGGAGCAAAACATCCGTAATCAATCATTGTTCCAGCCCAGTCAAATACTACAGCTTCAATTTTTTCCATTTTCCCTCTTTCCTTTCGTTATTTAATTTGCCATTTACAATATCTTTGATAAATAGTTTTCTTATTCGTAGAGAATTCCTACGATGAACGAAAGCGGTAAAAATAATGAGTGCACTTATCTCTGAAGCTATTTTTTACACTTAACAAAATGAAAGTGTTTTAGGTGTTGTTTTTTATTGTTTTTCTTCATTTTTTATATTATAACATATCAAAACAACATAAAACCACAACAATAAACAATTATAAAATTGATGTAAATTTCTTTAAAATTTATCTGAAGATTTGCTCTACGTATTTTTGAGAAGCTACATAAAATAAAAAACCCAGCACTTTCTTATAAGTGCTGGGTTTCTGCTTTATCTATTTTCGCGTATATCTTTTTCAATTTTCCGCAATGCTTTTTTTGATCCTCGCTGCAGATCATGCTGCTCTTTTCGATCTTTATAGCTAATAAATAACGAATCGAGGTCACAGCCTTCGGGATATAATTCAGCAGCTTTGATTTCAAGAGCTACTCGCTTAACGTTTACTTCAATTAACTCATTCTGATAGAGTACGACTATATTGTTTGTGTTGTCTTTAGACTTATAAACAATCGCATGATTTTCATAATCTAACAGTTTGACTCGATCTCCCATTTGGTATTCAACACGGTCTTTTTTCTTTTCTTTCAAAATAGTTGGTTTTTTTATTTTATTTTCTCTGACGACTTCTGTATCATACGATTTGCTTTCCATATAGAACTTTGCTTTTTGTAAAATCTCTTCTTCTACCTTCATCTTCTTTGAAATCCAAAGCGCATTGCTTTCTCCAGATGTTCCAATTAACAGTTGATACAGCGGTTCTAATGTTTTACTGTTGAACTGCATCGCGGCATTCATAAAGTCAGGATGAATTTCTGAGAAACGCTTAATTTCTCCGTAATGCGTGGTCGCGACCGTTATGCAGCCCATATGATAAAACTTTTCTAAAATCGCAATCGCAAGTGCAGTTCCTTCATTCGGTTCGGTGCCGCTGCCAATTTCATCGAATAGGAGCAGCGTATTGTTCGTTGCTTTTTGCAAAATAGCCGATATATTCTTCATGTGCGAGGAAAAGGTGCTCAGCGCATTTTCAATACTTTGGTTGTCGCCGATATCGACAAAAATATGCTCAAACAATGCAATTTCTGTTCCTTCATCAGCTGTAATATGAAATCCTAACATTGTAGCGAGCGTCAGTAGTCCAATCGTTTTTAAGACAACGGTTTTTCCTCCTGCGTTAGGCCCCGTAATAATTAAGCTTCGATAATTCTGACCAATTTCGAATTGAAGCGGAACAATTTCACCCGTTAACAGCGGGTGATATGCGCCTTTTAAATGGATATATCCATAATCATTAATTTCAGGTTCGATTCCATCTGCCTGTTTACTGTATTTTGCTTTGGCAAACACCATGTCGTATTGGCTAATTAGCTCTAAATTAATATGAATATCAGCTAGCTTCTCTAAAACAAATCCTGTTAAAGACGCTAAAATTTGATATTCTTCTACCTCTTCTTCTGCTTTTAAAATCGCTAGTTCTGCATTCAGCTTTGTAATAGATGCAGGCTCTATGAACACTGTTGACCCTTTAGAGGATGTTTCAACAATTGTTCCTCCAACGTGATTTTTATAGGAGGCCTTAATTGGAATCGTATAGCGGTCTCCTTTTTTACTGATGAAGAAGTCTTGAATATACTCTTTGTTTTTACTGTTTCGTAAAAATTTCGCAAGCTGTTCTGAAATCTTAGCTTCCGTTCCTTCCATATGTCTTCTGATACGCTTAAGCTCTTTGCTTGCCGCAGCGTCTACTTTTCCGGCTTTGATAGCAAAATTAATTTCCTCTTCTATATTTGTCAGTTCTTTCATCGAATGGGAATAGGAACTTAAGAGCGAAGCAAAAAATTCTTTATCCACCATATATTGTTTTACTTTTCTGCAGCCTTTTAAGAAATCGGATACTCGCATTAACTCTTCGGGCTCTAAAATCATGCCTTTTTCAAGCTTTTCGATGACTCTTCCTATACCTGAGACACCCGATAGCGGAAGGGATTTCTCAGCATCTAGAAGTCTTCGTGCTTCTGTTGTTTCTTTGAGTCGGTTTTTTACTGTTTTTAGAGATGTGCTCGGCTGAAGTTTATCCATTAATTGTTTTCCCAGCTCACTTACGCAGTGAGATTTTACGATTTCTTTTAATTCATGATACTGCAATTTTTCAAATGTCATCGTATTCATGGTTTTTCTCCTCACTATGATTTGTCATCACATATGAAGATACCTATTTATTAGAAGGCAATGAAAAAGGTAAACGAAAAAAAGCTGTGGTGATCCCACAGCTTTTTGCGTTCATAAGGTGTCTAGAGCACGTATCACAAAAGAAAGCTCTGTAAAAACAGACGCGTCTCTCACGACAAATGCCGAACCCTTTATAAAGCATTGTAGGTATCTTCATAGGCAGTGAAATAAATCCATAAGCAAATAAAGGGTACCTCTATTTTCTAAAAATACCCATCTTGCTTATTCAATTTATTTCATTCAATTGTTCCTATTTAGATACTACTCCGCTCATAAAAGCACCTCATCTATAATTTTGTTTTCATTGGCTTCTAATTTACACTCTTATCATACTATATGAAAAAGCGTACGTAAAGGAGACAGTAAAAAAGCTCAAGAGCATAACTTGAGCTTTCATGACAAAAGAAAAAAACGAAGCAGCGCCATCATTCCAACTCCGCTAATAACGGTGATGGATAAACTTTTTGTTTTCAGCGCAATCAGTAAGGTTGGAATGACTACTGTTATGACGGGCCAATTAACTTTTACGCTGTCATTTGCTTGAATGATAAAGTTTTCTACAACAAGCGCGGTTAAAATACAAATAGGAATATAGGATAGCCATTTTAATACGGGTTCTGGCAGCGCGATGTTACGTACAACTAAAAACGGAACAATGCGAGGAACTACGGTAACAAGGGCACACCCTAAAATAACGATGAGTGTTGGAAAGTGGATACTCATTTATCCGTCACCACCCCAATTGTCGCTACAATAATCGTTGAAATCAATACAGCCACATGTGAAGGTACGAAAAAAGACAGCACAATCATAGTAATCGCCATATAAAGAATCAAACGTAAGTAATGATTAAGCTTTGAAGGTAACACGCTTTCGATTTGTAAAACAAGCAGAGCTAAAAACATAGCTGTTAAGGCAAAATCAAACCCAAAGGCTTCCGGGTTCGATAGCATATGACCAAAAATAGCTCCTGTCGTACAGGCGATAATCCAGCTGACGTAAGCCGTTATATTTAATCCGTTCATCCAGCGGTCATTAATTGGCTCACCTTTTGCAATTTTACTTGAAGACACCCCAAATGATTCATCCGTTAGAAGGACTCCGATTCCGACGTTTTTTAATAACGAATATTTTATAAATTCAGGCGCGATCGTAGCGCTCAAAAGAAAGTGTCGTAAGTTTACAATAAATGTTGTAAGAATAATAGCTGAAATAGAGCTGTTAGCAACCATTAGCGCACAAATAATAAACTGTGCTGCCCCGGCATACACGAGCGCTGATAATAAAGCAACTTCCATAACAGAAAGATGCGAGGATACTCCAACAACTCCAGCGGCAAGCCCTATACTTATGTAACCTAATAGCGTGGGGATACAATCCTTAGCCCCTTGTCTGAACGTTAAATCCATTTTTTCTCTTTGCTGTACTGTTTTTTCTGCGATCACCGTACTCCCTCCTTTTCTGCTATATTATACATCTATACGTTATATTAAACAACAGTATGTTATACTATCTTTATAATAGTTAAAGGAGAACAACAATGGACGCAATTCAAGATATTATTGCTAAAAATCTTGTTAAATTACGAAAAAATCGAAATTTGACGCTTGATCAAGTTTCCGAATTAACGGGTGTTAGTAAAGCAATGCTTGCACAAATTGAAAAAGGTAAATCCAGCCCGACGGTTACTACGCTTTGGAAAATCGCCAACGGTCTTCAAGTCTCTTTTTCCGTATTTATGAAAGAAGACACCCCGGATGTACAGAAAGTAAGCATAAAACAGCTAGATCCCATCACGGACAACAAAGGTGATTACTTAGTGTATTCTTTTTTTCCTTATCATCCGGAAAAAAAGTTTGAAATTTACATCGTCACGTTAAAGCCTGGATGCGTGCATGAAGCGAAAACTCATTTAGGAGATGAATACTTACTTATTAAAAAAGGAGAATTAACGGTTCGTTTTGAAAGCGAAGAACATGAATTAGTCTCAGGAGACGCTCTGCATTTTTCAGGAAATACCTCTCACAGCTATATAAATTCTTCTGAAGAAGAAGCAAGCTTTTTTTTGCTTATGCACTACCCCGAATCATAAAAAAAGAGCGTACGGATGATCCGTACGCTCTTTTTTTAAGCTGCGTGGGCTTGTTCTTTTTTCATTTTTTTGTTTTTCATGTACCCAATGCCTACAACTGCAATGGTTAAGATAACTTGAACAGCGAGATGTAAAGCTGTACTTGGAACAAATCCGCCGATAATTTTATCTTCAACAATCATTTTTCCAGCAGACCATGCAAGCATCGCTGCTCCAGCGTAAATGATAATCGGAAATTTTTCCATTGCTTTCATAATAAAGCTGCTTCCCCAAATAATAATCGGAATTGAAATTAATACACCAATCATAATCGGGACAAATTCGTGAGCTACACCAGCTAGAGCTAATACGTTATCTAATGACATGACCGCATCTGCGATAATGATCGTTTTAACCGCGCTCCATACCGTTGCTCCACCTTGAGGATTGTCGCCGTGATCGTGATTGTCCGCTAATAATTTATATGCAATCCATACTAGCATCAAACCGCCGACCGCTCCGATTAATGGTATTTTCAATAAAGGGACAATAATAGCCGCAAATAATAATCGAAGACCAATCGCGCCGCCTGTTCCAATTAAAATCGCTCTTTTTTGTAAATCTTTTGGTACGTTGCGAGCCGCCATTGCAATAACAATTGCGTTATCCCCGCTTAAAATTAAATCAAGAAAAATAATTTGCAGCAAACCTTGCACTGATACGCCAATTAGTTCCTCCATAGTTACCTCCACCTTCTCTTTTTATGTAACGTTTCTCCTCTAAATGTCCGAGCCTTTTCCTCCCTTTTTATAATTGAATACAAAAAAGACCCTTACCAAATAAGCGGTAAAGGTCTTGCTAACAACATAATGTCGCCAACAAAGCCGAGAGATAATCTCTGTAATGACGACTTTGCTGTTAAAGCTACTCCCCTTTAGGAGATACGTTCAATTATTTGTTTGTATTTACACCACTTATACTATAGCATCTCCTACATTCTGTCAATCGTTTTTTTATGCAAAGCGATTGTCAACGCTTTCTCTCTCAATCAATTCATAGTTTGAAAGTGTAAGCTTTTCGACTTGTTCTCCGTTGACTAGCTTAATGATTCGCTGTGCCCCCATTTGTCCCGCTTCTTTATAGTAATATTTTACGGTCGTTAAGCTGGGATGAATCACACCTGTAATTTCATAGCCTCCAAAGCCGGTAATAGATACATCTTCAGGAACGCGCAGTCCGTTTAAATAAGCTGCCTTTACTGTGCCAAGCGCAATGTTATCGGTCGCACATACAATAATGGACGGATTAAATTCTTTCATCACAGCCGTAGCGGCCCCGATTGCATCGCTCATGTTAAAGCTTGTTTGATAACAGCGGATCTCGCAATCTCTGTCTTTAAGACCTTCCTTTACGCCTTCTTTTCGCTTTACACCTACAGCTATGTCTTTTTCAGTTACGCCTAAAAAAGCGATTTTTTTATGTCCTTTTTCTCCTATGTACCTTCCAATGTCACATGCAGCCTCGTAGTCTTGGTGAATTAAACTGTGGACTTCTTCATGCTGCTGTCCAATTAGCAAAACGGGAATTGAAATCGTGCGGAACGCTTCCAAATGAGCTTTTGTGATTTGAACAGCAAGAAGAATAATACCTGCTACCTTCTGCTTAGCCAGCGTATAGATATTTTCGATTTCTCTTTCTAAATCTTGATTAGAATTGGAAATAATCATTTGATAGTGGTGGTCTCTAAGTTCTTGGTCAATACCATCTAATGTGCGGGAAGTCGCAAAAGAACCCATGCGCGGAACAATTACACCAATGATATTTGTTTTTTTCGCTTTTAAGCTTTGAGCAAAAGCATTTGGGCTATAGTTTGTTTCTTTAATAATCTCTTCGATTTTTCGTTTCGTCGCATCGCTCACAGACCCTCCGTTAAGGTAGCGGGATACAGTGCTTTTTGCTACTCCTGCAAGCTGAGCGATATCTGCAATAGTTGTCATTCTCTCATCTCCGTATTTTGTTGCTGCTTCTTTCACAGTATACACGAATATCGCGTGCATATTAAGTAACTGCTTTACTTTTTGATTCATAAGCGGTATGATAACTTAAAAGTGGATAATCATTATCCACATTGTACACATAAAGCAGGAGATGATGTTTTTGCATATGAAAACAGGCGTTGAGCAATCGGTGTATGCCATTTTGCTGCTTACGTTTTTACCTGAAAAAGCTGTGTTGCCAGGAGATGTCATCAGCACTCAGCTTGGGGGTTCGCCTACGTATTTTCAAAAGCTTCTTCGCAAGCTGGTTAGCGCTGATTTACTTGCTTCCGTTCCTGGTAGCAAAGGTGGATTTCGCTTAAAGAAAACGCCGGAAGAAATTCGTATTTATGACGTATACGTAGCCATTGAAGGTAAGCAGTCTCTTTACTCATCAAGCGGTATTTTTCACGATATGCTTAACTTAAAAGACAAAGATATTTGCTTATTATCTGATTTAATGGAAGAAGCCGAATCTTCGTGGCAGTCTATCTTAAAACGGCAAACCATTGCTACGCTCACAAATGAAATTAACAAAAAATGTCCGAAAGAAAACCTGGACATGTTAAAAGCAACAGTAGAAGAAAAAATGGTGCTGTAGCACCCAAAGGAGATCATCATGGAAAACTTAAATAGATATTTTGATTTATTCGATCAATCACGTACAAGCGAACAAGCATTTGAAGAATTAGTAGGGCTTTTTTCAGACGATATCGTATTTGTCTTAAACGGCCACGAAAAGCAAGGCATTGAAAACTGGAAGCTGTTTGTGAAAATGGTGTTTAAAGAAAATGCTGATATTAAGCATATGTTCGAAGGCTGGAAAGCAGTTGAAGGTACAGATAAGTTTGAAACGCCTTGGGCAGTATGCGGAAAACGTGCATCTGGCAACGTATTTACTCAAACGGGAAAAGATATTGCTAAGCTAGATGAAAACGGGAAAATCAGCTATTTAGAAAACGTACCTGACGATACAAACATGTTTGATACGTATAAAAACTAATATAAAAAAAGAAGGGCTCTTTTAGCCCTTCTTTTTTTATGGGGCAAATCCCTCTTGAGAAAGATAAATCATTGAAGAAGGATAAAATTTTTCAAAATAACGAATGGCTTTGATATGAATGTCTTTGTCATACCAGTCTAGGAAACCGTGCTCCTCAAATAGTTCCGGCATCCCTAGCCTTTTAGACGTTTTACCTAAGGAACCGTCTCCTAAGTACATCGTATCTATACAAATCCTGTCCATCATTCCTTCTATTTTTTCAGGGAATTCAGGCGTAAAAGGAAGCATTGGAGCAATCGTTACCTGCGTGGAAATTCCGCTTTCTTTTACTTGTTTTAATGCGTTCATACGAAGTTTCATCCCTGGAGCATAAGGAGAAAAAATTTGTTTTACATCTTCTCGGTCCGTTTCGACTGTCATCGATACGCGAAGGTTACATACTTCTTGAAGCTCTAAAAGCAAATCAATATCCCTCGTCACAAGGGGCGACCTTGTTTGAATCAATAAAAAATCCGGCGGATGATTGATCATCGTTTCTAAAAGGGTACGCGTGATGCCCGCTTTACGCTCAGCCGGCTGATAGGGATCTGTCGCTGAAGACATAAAGATGCGCACCGGCTGCTCTTTTTTTCGCAGTTTTTGTATTTCTTTTTGATAGACTTCAGCTGCGTTGACTTTAAGCTCTAGCCAGGTCCCCCACTCCATCTCTTTAAAACGCTGAATTGGCAGCTCTCGCACGTAGCAAAATTTGCAGGAAAATGCACATCCGGCATACGTATTTAAACTATGAGTATAACCAGATGCCAAAAAGCCGGTCGCTTTTGTTAAAATACTTCTCGAAACCACGTCTCTTTTGTTCATCTTTCTCACCTCTTTGTCCAATAAGTATATCAAGTTCGCAAATGAAAAAACTACTTTCCACATGGAAAGTAGCCCTTTATGTTTTCAATTCATCAACTTTGATTTTCTTTCTTTTCACTTGTCGTTTCAAGTAAAGAGGTTAAATATGAATTTAACTCAAATTGGTCCTTTTCAATAAAATCAGATAATACCGGCTGCTCTTCTTTTCTCATCTTTCTCCACTCCTTTTGTTTTTTATGTATGTGTTTTCATTCATCAATGGATAAAAGTAATGTACTTAACTCTACCCGTATTAAAACAAAAATAATCATGGTATTTTATACTATTTTTTAATTTATGCACGTTTCATTTGTATATTTTTTACAATATCACGCACATTAATAGCAAGATTAGCAAACGTATCTATTCTACTATGCAACATGAGAGGAATTTCATCATGACGATTCACAAATCAAACGATTGTTCTAGTCTAGCTGAAGTAGTTGACCGCATCTTAGATAAAGGCGTGGTAATCGACGTATTCGCGCGTATTTCCGTTATTGGTATTGAATTAATTACCATCGAAGCTCGAATCGTTATTGCCAGTGTGGACACATGGCTGAGGTATGCCGAGGCAGTTCGGCTGCTTCATAATGAAAGAGAAGATTTTCTTTCTTCGAATAACGGCGGAAAAAAACTTGAACAGCTAAACCTTTTACAAGATTTAGATTTATAAACTCATAAAGGTGGATTAGAGAAGTGAAAGTAGCCGAAATCATGGAATCCGTGACTGATTTTTTTAAAGAACACGTTGCTCCTCCTCACCGAATTATTTCGTATGAATCGATTCAAAATGGAGGATGGAAAATAACACTTGAAGCATTTGAAGAACAGGAGTATATGAGGCGCTATGCAAAAGATGAACTGCTTGGTATCTATGAAGTGCTGGTCAATAAGCAGCATAACATTACGTCTTTTTCACGCACCAGCCTGCGCTATCGAAGCTCTCCAGCAGAGAAGTAAGCTGATTATTTTAATGGAAAGGAATGAAACAGAAATCGATGAGTGAAGAAACGGGCATTTATGTTTTTTGCAGTATTCCCGCCACCGAGGCGCATGCGTTTGGCAGCGTCACGATTGATCATCAAGAAAGAGCTACTTTTACCATTCATTACCGAGATGCAGCTATCGTGGCTGCTGCCTTTCCTCTTAAAATTTATCATCCTACAAAAGAGAACGTCACAGCGCACCAGCAGGTGATTTCCAAAGTAATGAATGAGCATGATTCGGTCATTCCAATCAGCTTTGGCAACGTGTTTCATAGTCAACAAGATGTTGAAATGCTGTTAGAAAACTTATATCCACAGTTCGCCTCCCTTTTCCCACAGTTAAAAGGAAAAATAGAAGTCGGACTAAAAGTAATTGGGAAACCGGACTGGCTGAAACAAAAAGTGAATCAAGATTCTTCTTTGCAGCAAGTGCGAAACCCGCGTTCTGCCAGTAATGATTTTTATAAACAAATTGCCCACGGAGAAACAGCTCAGAAATTCTTTTTAAAGCTGCAGCACGACTGTAAAAACGAACTGTATGAACAGTTAGAACCGATAGCTGAAGCGTCTAGGCTAAACCCTCCTATTGTTGAAACGATGCTTTTGAACGCTTCTTTTTTAATTGATCGAAAAAAGAAGCGCAGTTTGATGAACGTGTAAACGATCTATATGAAAAATGGAAGCACAAAGCAGATTTTAAATACTCCGGACCGTGGGCTGCTTATAACTTTATTAATATCCAACTAAAAGTAGAAGAGAATGTATGATTCATAAACTGCTGCTGTCTCCTGTTACGCTCATTGTAAAAGTCGGACAGAAAATCAAGGAAGAAGCGGATAAAGAACTTTACGATGTCTCTTTTATTCAGCAAAAAATCGTTCATCTTCAAATGATGTATGAGCTTGGAGAAATACCAGAAGATGCATATATGGAAAAAGAAAAAGAACTGCTGCTGAGGTATGAAGCAGCAAAAGAATATGAATTAAAAAGATGGGAATCAATGACGAAGAAACAAAAGTGAGGTTAAAAGATGGAAAAGCTCATTTATTTATATGGTCTAGTTCCAACCGAAGAAGCTAAGGAAATGCCCTTTCCTTCACTTGAAGGCATGGATGAGAACAATCCTATCTATGCTCTTTGCTTTGATGACATTACCGCGTTTGTATGCGACTTGCCAAGCGCTCAGTATTCAGAAGAAGTGCTGAAAGAAAAAATAGAGAACGATATGAAATGGCTGCAGGACAAAGCCATGCATCACCATGAAACGCTTCTTTTTTTACATAGCCGCTACACGCTTCTTCCAATGAAATTTTGTACGGTATATAAAAGCAAGGATAGCTGTCACAAAAGTATTGCTGATAACAAAGAAAAAACCCTCTCTTCTCTTCAGCTTTTGAAAAAATCTGAAGAATGGAATATAAAAGTGTATGCCCATACGAATTCTTTAAAGAAGTATCTGCTAACGAACAATGAAACGATCCAAAAGAAAAAAGAAGAAATAACTACGCTGCCTCCAGGCAGGCAGTTTTTTGAGCGTAAAAAGATAGAAAGGCTGATCGAAGAAGAAACAGAAAAAGAACAGCTGTCGCTTTGTGATCATTTACACAGTGAGATAAGCCCCTGCGCCGCTTACCACACAATCAAAAATAACTGGAGTCAAAAAATAACCGGCGAGAGCTACAGCATGTGCTGGAACAGCATCTACCTTCTTTCAAAGAACAATGTAGAATCGTTTTTAAAAGCCATTAGCGACAAGCAAACGTTTTATAGTGAAATGGGACTGAACATCGAAGTAACGGGACCATGGCCTGCTTATCATATCGACACTCTGCGCTCGGAGAAAGATGCGGGATGACATCGCTGCGAAAACAAACGCTGGAGCAAAAAGACATCGCCCTCATTGATATATTAGATGTGATCCTCGATAAAGGAATTGCCATTAAAGGTGATTTATTGATTTCAATTGCTGGAATTGATTTAGTCTATCTTGATTTGCGGGTATTGATTTCTTCTGTAGAAACGCTGATAGGCTCTCATGACCGTCAAATCATTTCTTCTCAGCAGCTTGAACAGGAAACGGAGGCATTGCAAAATGGAAAACAACCTCAAACGAAACGGCCGCATTGAGCTGCGTGCGGAAAATGCTGAACAAGGCCTAGCGCAGCTTGTTTTAACCGTCATTGAATTACTGCGGCAGCTCATTGAAAAACATGCGATTCGTCGAGTCGACAGCGGAAACCTGACGGACGCTCAAATCGAAGACCTGGGCGTGGCGTTGATGAAGTTAGAGAACAAAATGGAGGAGCTAAAATCAGTCTTTAACTTTACAAATGAAGATTTAAATATTGATCTAGGTCCCCTAGGAAAAGTTTTATAACAAGGAGTGAAAAAATGGCGGCGGAACATAACGGGCAGCTGGGCACCATTGTAGAAGTATTGGAAAAAGTATTAGATAAAGGTCTTGTTATTGCTGGAGATATTAAAGTGCAAATTGCTGATGTTGAACTCTTAACAATAAAAATCCGGCTGCTTGTCGCTTCTATTGATAAAGCAAAAGAAATTGGCATGGACTGGTGGGAAACAGACCCTTACCTATGTTCAAAAGCAAATCAGTCTTATCAAAAGCTCCAGTCGGAAAATGACAGTTTAACGCAGCAAGTGGCATCTTTAACGCAGCGAATTCAAGATGATTTGCTTTCGCTTGATTAACAGCTCACTTTATATAAGGAGGAATAACAAACATGAATCATGAACAAAAATCTACGCTGTCTCCTATTTCACAAGAGCAGCAAAGCCCCGATACTCAGCTAACGGAAAAAGAAGAGCGTATGCCGGAGTATACGCATACTTCACTTAATCCAGATTCATAGAACCAAAAGAGAAATGCCGCGGCATTTCTCTTTTTAATGTTTTTACACTTTTCCTTATTAATCATGACATTGAAACAAATGGAGGTAAATACAATGAACATAGCGAGTGAGTACCATTATCTATCAATTACAAAGGAGAACGAGCATGAATAAAAAAGCATTTGGAGTAGTCTATGCTCTTTTAACGCTGTTCATTTTAGGTGGCTGCAGTACCGAAGACGTCTTGGGTATTAAAGGATACAAAAACGAAGGCGCAAGCGGAATTCGGTGCCGGTGAAAACATGGAGTTTGAAGCAAAATAAGGAATGTACAATTAGCAAAAGCCCCCTTTATTAAAAGAGGGCTTTCTCTTATTATATGAAGAACTACCTTGTTACCTGCAGCTAAAGGTTTGGATTTGAGGCCAGACTTTCAGAATGCAGTATATTTTCTAAGCTATCTATCCGTTATAAACGCTAGCGCATGTTCCGGGCTTTGGCTCGTAGTAACAGTGATTTTTGTATTGACCAGAAGCGGGTTGACCGTACCAGGTTGGAGGGCATGGAGCGGATGGATTAAAGTACCACAGTGCATATTTCCCCGGGTGTTCTCTCCAATAATCCAAATTCTTTTTGGCTAACCTTTTTTCAACACCTCTTGCTCTTTGATAAAATACGTTTCCTTTTTGAACAGCCTCGAACGAATAGTTGCCTCCTTGCACCTGATAAATAACTTGCGGAACGGATCTTAAATTCTTGAAATCTAAACAGTTTGCTTTAAGACGATTTACAATGACATTTCCAACATACAGCATTCCTTGTTTTCCTTCGCCTTCAGCTTCTGCTCTCATCATCCTTGCCATTAAAGCAACGTCTGAATCTCGATAATTTACTCTTGGCATTTTTTCACCCCAAAATATACTATGAAAAAAGGACGCTCTTGATGTCACTGTCCCTAAAATAACAATAGCTGGATGTTAAATACACGATGAGCACACTGACACTACAGAAAGAGTTTTTATTACGAAAAGCTTATTCTTTTTCATAATAAAGCTGGGCAATTTGCCCGTACTGTTTTATATCGGTAAGCTTCAAGTTCATTTCGGGAATTCCTCGTTTAAACAGCGGAATACCAGCCCCAAGCAAAACGGGAATGACCGATATAATAAATTCATCCACTCTCTTTGCTTTTAAGAAATCAGCGAGAATATCAGCGCCTCCCACCAGCCATATTTTTTTAGTTTCTTGACTGAGGTTGTTGAGAAATGACGCCACGCTTTCGTTTATAAACTCTGCATACTGATCTTTTCCTTGAGCTGAGCGGCTAAACACGTAGCATTTTTTATGGAGGTACGGAAACTCAGGTGTGAGCTTCAGCACGTGATCGTACGTAGCTTTTCCCATAACGACCGCATCACACGTTTGATAAAACGCTTCGTAGCCATTGTCTCCCTCTCCTTCTACGCTTTCCAGCCAGTCAATCTCTCCGTTTTCTCTTGCAATATACCCGTCTAAGCTTGCCGCAATATATACGACGATTTTTTTCTTCATTCCCTTTTCTCCTTTCAACTTTACTGTTTCTGTATGATATCATCTTAATACGACACTTTTTGTCATATTAAAAGAAAAAGGTGAAAATAAATGGCCAAGTCTAGACGGCTTGTTGATATGCTCATGTTTATTAATACAAAAAGAACGTTTACGGCAAAAGAACTAGCGGAGGAATTTGGTCTTTCCGTGCGGACCGTCCAGCGCTATTTACTGGACTTAAGTGAATTAGGACTGCCTCTTTACAGTGAAAAAGGACGGAGCGGCGGTTACAGAGTGTTAAAAAATCGTATTCTTCCTCCTATTTTGTTTACGGAAGAAGAAGCTATTTCTATCTTTTTTGCTTATCAAGCTCTGCAGTATTATCATGACCTTCCGTTTGATGCAGAAATTCATGGGGCTCTTCAAAAATTTTATGTGTACCTGTCTGAGGAAACAAAGAAAAAAGTAGATAAAATGAGTGCTCATATTGCGTTTTGGAATCCTAAAAGAAACCTAGATACTCCTTATTTAAAAGAGCTGCTAGAAGCAAGCCTTGCAGGAAAATATATTGAATTTCTTTATGATTCAAAGGCGGGTCAAACAAGAAAAGAAGTCAAACCCCTTGGGATTTATGCTCATAACGGTTTATGGTACTGCCCTGCCTATTCTTACGATAAGCAAAAAGTATTATTGTTTCGAGCGGATCGTATTCACTCGTTAAAGGTTTTAGAAAAAGACGAAAATATGTCTCTTACGTTAAAGGAATGGCTTGAAACAGAATCGGTAAACTCACAGCCGATTTCGTTAAAAGTAACCTTGACGCATGAAGGCGTTCGTCAGTGTAAAGGCGTTCCGTGGCTTGAAAATCATGTGAAGGTGGCGCGTGATGGAAATGGCTATATCGATACAATAACTGATGGAAATGAATTAAACTACATGGCTTCTTTTTTCTACACCTTAGGGGCTCATGCTTTTATTGAAGAACCTCAAGAGCTAATTGAAAAAATCTGCTGTCACGCAGAAGAAACGTTAAGGCGCTATAAAAATGAAGTGGGGACAAAAGACGAATAAATGGGAGAAATGAACTCGTATAAATCGCTTTAGGCACCGCGGTTGATTTCCGTGCAAGACTTCGCTTTCCACGGGCGGCCGGTGAGCCTTGCCCTCTAATCAACCGCTAGAAGCCACTAACTAGAAGCCACTAAATAGATGAAATCTACGTTCACCATATCAATAAAAAGATCCGAACGATTCATCGTTCGGATCTTCCTTCAACCAACTAAACTACTTGTATCCTAGCCTCTTTTTAATTTACCCAGCCCACACGTCTTTTGCGTATCGGCCCTTTTCTTCTAGCTGCTGCAGCCATAAGCGAGCGTCTGCTTCACTCACTTCATGAACTTCAGCATAGCTTTTCATAAGCGTTGCTTCAACGTCAGGTGCCATTTGGCTTCCGTCTCCGCAAATATAGAAGTGCGCTCCTTGATCAAGAAGTTCAATCAATTTCTTGCCGTCTTGTTCCATCACGTGCTGAACGTATGTTTTCGGCTGATTTGGCACGCGAGAAAAAGCGGTATGAAGCATAATGATGCCTTCATTTTGGGCGCTTTCAAGCTCTTCTTGATACAGATAGTCTTCATGAGGTGAACGGCAGCCAAAGTATAAATGAGCTTCTCCAAGTGACTGTCCTTGTTCTTTTAACTGCTTGCGAGCCTGCACAAAGCCTCTAAACGGTGCAACGCCTGTTCCCGGTCCGACCATGATAAGTGGCGTTTCAGGGTCTTTTGGCAGCGTAAATCCTGACTGCGGTGTGGAAATAAAGCACGTAATCGTATCTCCTTCTTGCAGCTCGGCAAGATAGTTCGACGCAATTCCTTTATATTCTCCATATCCGCTCCACGCTTCTCCTGAGACAACGCTGACCGTGATGCTTGCTTGTTTTTCATCGACACGAGGTGATGAAGAAATTGAGTAATAGCGCGGGCGTATGCTTGGCAGAAAGGCGATAAATTCGCTGAATTCCATTTCACACGCCGGATATTTTTCAAGAAGTTCAAGCATTGTTAAACGTTTTGCCAGCACTTGTTCTTTGTAGGCTTGCTTTTCAAGCAAGGCTTCAAGCTCTACTTTATGCGGCGGACAGACCGTTTTAGCAGCCATTGCGCGAAGCTGCGTGCGCGTAACAGGATCTTGAAGCTCCACGTATTGCAGAAGCTCTTCTACTGATACTGTTTTACCGAGTGGCAAATGCGCTAATTTTTCTTCTTCTGCTTCCAGACGGATTTGCTGTGATTCATCTAGGCCGAACCTTGCTGTTACACGGTTTACTATTCCTTCATAGTTGCGAGGAATAACACCTAAATGATCTCCTTCTTGATAAGAAGCTTCTTTTGGAAGTTCAATTTCAAGGTGTCGCGTGCTTCGTTCACTGCCTGGCTGTTGAAGTTCTTTGCTTGCTACGACGTTCGCTGAAAACGCACCGTGCATTTTCGCAAGCGGCATGTCTGCGGCGCTGTCGACAAATTGAAGTGAAAGCGTAAATTTATTATCTTCACTGTTTTCAATGTCTAAGTTAAAGTAGGCTGCTACATCATTCCACATATGTTCACGCCATTCTTCATATGTGCCTTCAAAGTCGTCGCTTGCATCTGCTTCACCGCGTTCAGCTATGTTTTCTGCCCCTTTAGCGGCAAGCGTTTCATCGATAAAAGCAGGCACTTTTTGATACGTAGTAGCCCAGTTTTTATCGCCGCATCCAAATACGGAGTAGCGAACGCCTTTTACTTCATCAGCAGACGCTTGGTCTAACCACTCGACAAATTGCTTTGCGTTATCAGGCGGGTGTCCGTTATAAGAAGCCGTTACAATTAAAACAGCTCCTTCACGCGGAAGATTTCCTGCGTGGGAATCAAGCGTTGCGACTTGCGGTGCGAATCCTTTGCTCATCGCAATATCAGCTAAGTCACGCGCCGTTCCTTCAGCTGTTCCCATGTTCGAACCGTATAGCACAAGCAGCGGCGTATTATGAGCATTTTCTACCTTTTTGCGTACTTTTTTAGCAGACTGTTCAGTGCTAGGTGAAGGAATGCCGCCAAGCGGAATTTTTTTCGATTTTGCTTTTACAACAAAGCCTTCAGGTTTTAACGTTAAGGTTTCTTTAATATCCAGCTCGTAGTTTGTATAATCTTCAAAATCAAAATGTTTTAGCATCATACCAAGTACAAGCGTTGCTTCATGAAGAGCGAACTGCTGACCGATACACGCACGCTGACCGTTTCCAAACGGTTTAAACGCATGCTGCGGAATTGCGCTTGGGTTTTCAAAACGCTCTGGACGGAACTCTTCTACATCGTCTCCCCAAATCGTTTTATCACGGTGAAGCTGAGGAATCAGAACCATCAGTTCATCGCCTTTTTCTAAAGGATATTCTCCTCCAAGCACCGTATCTTCTTTTGCATATAGGGAAAACGCAGGAGCCGTCGGCCATAAGCGCAGCGCTTCGTTTAAGACCATGCCTACATATTTAAGCTGTTTGACTTGTTTGTAGCTTGGAACAGGATCTACTAGAACTCGTGCTGCTTCTTCTGCTGCTTTTCGTAATACATGTGGGTTTTTGACTAAGAAATACAGCGCAAATGATAAAAGACCGCTTGTTGTTTCATGTCCCGCAATTAAGAACGTAATAATTTGATAGCGAATATTTTCGTCATCAAGCGGTTCGCCTGTTTCTGGGTCTTTTCCGTTTAGCATATGCGTTAATAAATCATCGCTTTGTTCACCGCTTGCTTTACGGTCTGCAATAATTTTATCTACTAGATCGTTCATCACCTTGATATCTTCTTGAAACTGACGCTTATTTTCATCGTAAGCTGGATCATCCGGATTTGCTCGCTGCAGCTTGTTCATCGCTTCATCTAGTGCACGCACCATGCTTGTAATAAACGGATGAGGCTGATCTCGATAAAAGCTGTTAAAGCGGTAGTTAAAGCCGCAAAGACCGATTGTATCAAGCGTTAAGCGCGTCATATCTTCCGGTACTTCAATATGCTCATCTGCATTTAGACGCTCCCACTTTTGAATAAGCTGCACGGCGATATCGACCATCATCGCATGATAGCCTTTCATTGCCTGCTGACTGAAGCTTGGAAGTAAGATATTATGCGCTTTTTTCCAATTTTTTTCGTGCGTCCAGCTTGTAAATAACCCGTCTCCTGCAAAATCACGTACAAATTTAAGCGCTTGACTTAAGTTTTTATCAAAGCGTGATTCATCGCATGCTTCTTTAATTAGACGCTGACTTGATAAGTAACGCGTTACACGGCCAGGCGCTTCGAATTTAAAGATTTCTCCTAATTCACCCGCAATTTTCATCAAAGCTTGAACTGGTTTATCTGTGTTTAATAACGGTAAATTTTTAAGCTCTCCAAACGTTTTTGGCTGAGGCATTTCTTTAATTGTCATGTTATCCCTCTTTCACTTGTTAAGTTTCATGATTGTCTGCTAAGTGCTGCCCACAGACTCTCTTCTACACCGGTAAGAAGAGAGTCAGTTAAAGATAAGTAGTCATTTTCAATCATTTCATATACTTCCATGAAACTTCCAAATAAAATAGCAATTAGCGCATTTTCAGGAAGATTTCTAATCACACCTTGCTTTTGTCCTTCTCTGAAGAACGTGCAAACAAATTCCACCAGCTTTTGATATGCTAAGCGGCTCTCTTCCGTTAAAAAAGCTCCTTGACTATGAGTTTTAATAAATCCAAGAGCACGAGGATGGTTTTTAGTAAATGTCACCATACCTTCAAAGATATGATGAAACCCATCTCGGTATCCATCTCTTTCGTTTGCCAGACCGCTTTCAATGCACTGTAAAAACTCGTTCACATGCTGCTGAAATAATTCATTTACAAGACTTTCTTTATTTTTAAAGTAGCGATAAATTGTTCCTGCTCCTACTTTGGCATTCTCTGCAATCATTGGCATCGTTGTTGCATCAAATCCTCTTTCTGCAAACAGCAGAAGCGAAGCAGAAAAAATCGCTTTTTGTTTTGTTGGAGTAGATTCCACTTTATCACCTCTTTCCAAAAAAGCGGAATGAACGTTCATTCCGCTACAATTACAAGTATAAAAAACTGCATCTTAATAGTAAAAAGATAACTGGAAAAGTGGAAAGAAAAGGTTCTTTCATTCTAATTTTATACCATTTAAAGGTAATTAACCGAGTCTTTCAGAATCTTTTGTGCTTACAGAAAATTAGTCCACTCACCCCCTCTATTAACATAAATTAACATATTTTGTTAAGGACAGAAGTTTAAAGGAAAAGCAACGTGGAAATAGAAAAGAGTTACACAAGGCGTAAAGGAGGATAAAAAATGAACCAAGCAAGAGTTATAGAATACGAAGAAATGCTTCGTTCAGCCATGCTTTCTAATAACGTAGAGCTATTAGAAGAATTACTTTCAGATGAACTTATTTTTGTGAATCATCTTGGGGAATGGTTGTCAAAAGAGCAAGATATAAATGCTCATCGTTCGAAAAGTCTTGATATAGCGGGAATCGAAGTGTTGGAACAAGAAATTAAACTGTTTCAAGAACTTGCCGTTACCGTTACAAAAGTAGCGTTAAATGGGGCGCTGGCAACCGGTGAATCGATCGGAGGCGAATACAGCTTTACACGAGTTTGGAAAGATGTTGAAGGGAAATTAAAGGTTGTTTCTTGTCACTGCAGTTCTAGCGCATAATCAACGCAGCCACAATAAAAAACATCCCTCCTTTCGTTTGCATTCGCCAAGGGGGATGTTTTTCTGCTAGTTAAAAGATTTTCTTCCTGTCTCTGTCATCTTTTAAAATCTCAACCGCCTCGCGGAACCGCTGTGAGTGAACAATCTCTCTTTCTCGTAAAAATCTTAAGCTGTCGTTTAAATCAGGATCATCTGATATATCAATTAACCATTGATATGTAGCTCTTGCTTTTTCTTCTGCAGCTATGTCTTCATAAAGATCTGCAATCGGATCTCCTTTTGCCTGTATATAAGTAGCTGTAAACGGAACCCCAGCAGCATTATTGTAATAAAGTGCACTATCATGGTTCACATAATGTTCTGCTAATCCCGCTGCCTTCAGCTGCTCCGGCGTTGCATCTTTTGTTAACTTATAAATCATCGTAGCAATCATTTCAAGATGAGCAAACTCTTCTGTCCCAATATCGTTTAGCAGTCCAACAACTTTATCGGGAATTGTATAGCGCTGATTCAAATACCGAAGTGCTGCCGCAAGCTCTCCGTCCGCTCCCCCGTATTGTTCCATTAAATATTTGGCAAGCGTTGGATTACACGTGCTTACTTTCACTGGATACTGCAATTTCTTTTCATACACCCACATATAGCTCCCGCCTTTATCTGCTTATATTTGCCATGGCCAAGGGCTTGTTCCCCAGCTCCACTTTCCGTCGGTATAGCTGTTTCCATATTGCTGGAGCGGCCCGTGCTTTGTTTCAAAGTTTCTTTTTAACTGCATAGCCTGCTGCGCGTATTCGTTAAACTGCTGCATAGCCTGCTGGTCATTTGGATGGGTATCTAAATACAGCGTTAATTCTACCAGTGCAAAATCAATAGCCTGTATTTCTTCTAAATCCTGATAGTACTCCGGAGATAGATTTTTCATTCTTCATCCCTCTTCTTATCTTTGTATGGATTTTCATAGTAGTCCCAAAAAGCCGGCCACAGCGTTCCTTTTTTTAGCGCTTCTTTCGGTGAAAACTGCTGCAGATTCGGCGGCTGAAATCCCATGTATAATTGAGGCGGCGTAGAATAATATTTCACTCCTATCGGCCGGCAAGGATCATAGATACTGTGGAAAGGTTGATAGGTCTTAACCGGTGTAAACATCTTTTTTGGATTGTTATCCATGAAAAGTCCTCCTCTAAAAACACACTCTGTTTTATCCTATTCAGCTTTTATCGAGTTCATGAAGGAATTTACTTCGGACTTAGGAACCAAACTTTTCTTCGTAAAAAAGACCTATGTAAAAAACGCTATAATTGCCCAATCCCTTTAGGCAGCTTTCTCATACTTTATAAAATAGTGATAAAAAATAGAGGTGATTAAAAAATGGACATTAACTACATGGATTTTTATTTGTACCCGACAAGATTTCCTGGACCTCAGCTCCCGCCCGGTCCACCTAGACCACCAGGCGGTTTACCTACACCTAGCCCGCAGCAAGCCCCAACTTCCCCTCCGCCGGCATTTATTCCTGCTCAACAAACGGCAACTCCATTTGCCGTTGATCCAGGAGCCATTTCTCTATGTCTATTCCGCAATACGTTCATATGGCTTAGAAACGGCTCGAACTTCTGGTATTTTCCTATTTTTGTAGGCCCGCGATCGGTTGCAGGGTTTAGGTAGAACGGACGTTTTTGGACCATTTTTGGTGTGGATACACGACAAATTGTTTCGTTTACGTGTTTTTAAACGTTAAGAAAAGAGATTGAGACATAGCCAAATCAATACAACTTTTTTCGCGGGAGTCTTCGCCTTGTCCTCCAATCACCAGCTAGACATAACTGAATAAATATATGAAAGCAATGTTCACCATACTAATAAAAAATCCGAACGAGTTTGATTCTCAATCAAGAATCAAATTCGTTCGGGTCTTCCTTCAACTAATACATTTTTATCCCAGCCTCTTTTTTGCTTACTAACCACTATTACACTATTGTTTTTATCCCAAAACCAATCAGCAGCACTCCGCTGCATCGTTGAAAGGCTTTTTGAAATACCGGTTTTTTAAGCCATTTTTTCACGTAATCTATTACATATACCAAGATTAAAAACCACACTACCGCTATAAGCGTCAGAATAAAACCAAGTATCAGCAGCTGTTGATTTGTGTGTGCATCCAAGTTAATAAACTGTGGCATAAACGTAATATAAACTAATACCGTTTTAGGATTAAGAAAATTACTAAGAGCCCCTTGCATATATGATTCTTTATAGCAGCGATTAGATGAAGACTTTACAGTTTTTGTTTCTTCTGAAATGGCCTCCAATGAGAGCGTATTTTTTGTCAGAAATATTCTGATGCCTAAGTAAAATAAGTACGCTGCCCCTATGTATTTAATCGTGTTAAACAGATACACCGACTGAGCAATAGCAACAGACAAGCCAAGCACAGCAATTAACGTCCAAAACGTGAGGCCTGTAGCCATGCCGAGTATGGTAAAACGTCCTGCTTTTGCTCCGTGATGAAGCGTATTTTTCATGATAAGAATTGTATCAGCACCAGGTATCATGGACATGACCAATGCCATCAGCATGTAAGCAGCTAAATGATCCACAGCTCTTCTCTCCCTTCTAAGCTATTATTAGCATCCTGTTTTCTTTTCACTTTCAAAAATTTGCATGTATTGTTTTGGTGTTAACCCAACCTGACTCTTAAAAAATTTAGTCAAATGACTTTGATCACTGAATCCCGTCAAAAAAGATACGTCAATCGGTTTTTTTCCTTGCTCTAGCAGCTTTTTAGCCTGATTGATTCGTATTGTTTCCAAGTAGCTGTATGGAGAGATTCCTTTTTGCTTTGTAAAAGAGCGCAGCAGCCGGTATTTGCTCCATCCAATTAGCTGACTTAACTCATTCAACGTGATCTTGTTTGTATAGGTGTCTTCCAAATAGCTGCAGATCGTTGTGATTTCATGAGACGTGTCAACGGCTGACGAAAGAAAAGAAAGATTTGAATGATCCTGCATGAGTTCTTCTAGCAAATATAAAAATAACTCTTCTTTTTTGAACTCATGCTCACCATTTAAAATTTGCAAATGAAGCTCTTTTAAACTAGAGACAGCATCACTTCTTTGCACCACGCTGCTGTTAAAACGCGGAAGACTTTCACTGCCGTTAATGTCAAAAACAGCTTTTTTCATCACTTCTGGCGTCACATTAATACAGCGATAATCAAGCGTTTTGCCGTCTATTTGTTCACAGCTATGGACATCATACGGATTAAACAGCAGCAAATCTCCTGGATTAATGATGTATTCTTTGCCTTGGCAAATTAAATGACGCTGGCCTTCTTCAATAAATCCAATCACATAATACTCGTGAAAATGAGCAGGAAACTTTTGCATAATCCCTTTAAAACGGTAAGCTTCAATATGCAAATCGGCGTCAACGTGCGCCGTGCGAATTTCTTTTGTCATCAATCGACCCCTCCTTGTCACATACTAAGCTTTTTAACCATACCATTCACTCGAAAATTTTTCTTGTATGATATTGCAGATAAGACTTTTTTCCATTACTTTTATCCGTTTAGCTACGGGTGGTACTAATCACTCTTAAGAGTGATTTCTCTTCTTTCCTCTAGTAATTTTCCGCTCAAATGATAAAATATAGACACATTTTATGGACGAAAGAAGGGATACCATGAAATATAGACAAATTAAATGGCTGATTTTGCTTCTTCCAACTCTGACCATCGCGCTTTGGGAGTATGTTCGCCATGCCTTTTTGCTTCCATATATTTCAATGGACATGGGAAATGTTCTGTCTCCGCTGCTTGTCTTCTTTGTAACGCTTGTATTTGTTCGCTATTTATTTTCTGTTTTAGAAAAAATACAGGAGGAATTAAGACAGGAAAAAGAAAAGAAAGCAGCGCTCATTGAACGTGAAAAATTAGCGAGAGAACTGCATGACGGCATTGCGCAGTCGCTGTTTCTCCTATCTGTTAAAATGAACAAGTTCGGAAGAAAAAACAAATTAGAGCAGGATCCTGATTTTATACGAATGAAACAAACCCTGCAGCATGTTCATGACGATACGCGCCAAGCGATAACAAATTTAAAGCACTCTCCTTCAGACTCTTCAGAAAGCTGGACCGAAAGCATTCATCAATACGTCGATGATTTAACACATACTCATTTACTAGATGTAAATTTAGATTGGAGACTGGCAGAAACAACGCTGTCGAGAAAAGAAAAAAATGAGCTGTTTGCCTGTGTGAAAGAAGCGGCTATGAACGTCATTAAACATGCAAAAACAAATAAAATCTGGATTACAGCCAGTGAAACGGCTGGCGGATGGATTTGTGAAATTACAGATTTCGGTATAGGTTTTACTTCCGAATCTCTCAAGGCCGGGCTTGGTTTACAAATTATGAAAGATCGTGCAAAGGATATGAACTGGGACTTTTCTATTCAGCGAAAACAGAACCAAACGACTGTTAGTATTAAAAAGGAGGTTACGTAAATGCAGCCGTTTCGTATTTTAATTGTAGATGATCATGCTCATGCGAGAGAAGGCATTCGCGATATTTTAGAAGAATATGAAGATTTTATTATTGTTGGCGAAGGAACCAACGGGCAAGAAGCCATTGAACTGACCGAAAAATTAATGCCCGATATCGTGTTAATGGATATTGGAATGCCTGTCATGGACGGTTTAGAAGCAACTAAACAAATTAAGCTTCGGTTTCCGTACGTTAAAATTGTGGTTATCACGGTTTCAGACGATATTACGGATTTATTTGATGCGCTGAAGAAAGGCGCACAGGGCTATTTGTTAAAAAACTTGCAGTCTGAAGTGTGGTACGATTATTTGCGTGCGTTCGCTTTAGATGAAGTTCCTATGTCAAAAGAAATTGCGTTTCAAATTTTAAAAGAGTTTCCTCAGGAAACGTCCATTACAAAACCCGACACTCCCCTTTCAGCACGAGAGCTTGAAGTGCTTCAATTAGTGGCTAAAGGCCTGTCAAACCGCGATATCTCCGCGCAGTTATTTATTTCTGAACATACGGTAAAAAGCCATTTAAAAAACATTTTAAGCAAGCTTCATTTAGAAAATCGCGTGCAGCTGACAAGCTATGCGTTTCAAAATGGCTTAATGAACTAACAGCTTTCACGAGCTGTTTTTTTATTAGCACCTTCCTCTTATAAGTCCCAACAATCACTCTCAGGAGTGATGGCTAATCCTCCCTTTCCTTCTATAATAAAAGCACGTTAGTTAGTAAAAAGGAGGAAAAAATGATGCAGGAAAAGCGCGAAGAAACAACGAGTACAACTAAAAAAGCACGGCGCGTTCTCAAGGTCTATACAAAGCTATATGGCGCTGGCACTTTTATGCGGGTTTAGTGTTTACTCCGTTTCTTCTGATATTAGCTGTTACTGGAGGCATGTATTTATTCAAGCCTCAAATTGAAGAAAGACTGTACCACGACTTGTATCATGTACAAGCTCAGTCACAGTCCGTATCTCCTTCAGCACAAGTACAGGCTGTAAAGGAAAAGTATCCAGGCGCTGACGTGTTGACGTATAAGCCCAGTGATCGCTCCACTCGTTCTTCAGAAGTAGGAATCTCATTAAAAGACCATACATATACGATTTTCGTTAATCCTCACAATGGTCACATCATAGGAAAATTAGATGATTCGAGTCGCTTAATGAATCAAATTGAAGAATTGTATACGCTCTCTGTTTTTTCACCAAGAGCTCAGGATGAAGCAACCATTCACCTTGATCAATATACCGGAGCTGTTTTAGCTGATTATCGGTACGGCAACTATGGATTTATGGGCAAATTGATTGCACTTGGTATTACCCTTCATAAAGGCACACAGTTTGGATTTATGAATCAGCTTATGGGCCTTATTATTTGTATCGGAATTGCTGGTATCGCCATCAGCGGAGCCTTACTGTGGTGGAAACGAAAACCAGCTAAAAACATAGGGGCTCCTAAAGGTCCTGAAGGAAATGCAATGCGAATTGTGACGTGTATAATCGTGGTGTTTGGTATCCTTTTTCCTTTAGTTGGACTGTCCTTAGTTATCGTGTGGCTTTTAGATTTCTTTGTCATCAAACAAATTCCAGCATTGAAGCGGTTTTTAAACGCATGATGCATGAAACGATGTGAGGTGCAGTAACAATGAACAAATGGAAAATGCCCGGATTGATCATACTCAGTACGATTTTACTTTCCGCGTGCTCTGTAAACAGTAACGCAGACAAGCTCTACAAGCAGCCAAAGCCTCTGTCTGCGCATGTGATGCTTCCTGAAAATATAGAGCCACAGAGCACACAGGTGTTAGAAGTGCATGTAATGCAAGAAAATAAAACGGTGGATGATGCAAAAAGCGTTCAGTTTAAAGTGTGGAAAAAAGATGCCCCCCGTAAAGTTGAAACAGTAAAAGCGCATTATGACGGCAGTATGTATAAAGCCAAAGCAACCTTTAAAGAAGATGGTATTTATTATATTAAAACCGATATTAACGCGCGCAATGAACACATCCTTCCTACTCAGCAAGTCACAGTAGGCAAATTATCGGAAGAAGAGTTACGTTCACTGCAGCCAGCTGAAAACGAAACGCATCATCATCACTCTCATCATTAGACATAAGCTCACGTTCAGCAGCTGAACATGAGCTTATATTTTTCTTATAGATTCTGGCTAGTTCCATTATATGTTTTTACATTTTTTTCTTATTACTTTAAAATAAAAGTGATAAACGTTTTATAAAGGAGTTTTACAGATTGAAAAAAATTGTTTCTGGTATTTTAATTTTAGTATTAGCTGTTATTGTTATAATTGAAGGAAATCCGTTAGAGCAGAACTCTTCAACGAATACCTCCTACGATGAAGTAATTACCTTCCCTGCTGATCGTTACCCTGAAACTGCAGCGCACATTCAACATGCAATCGATAAAGGAAAATCGGCTGTTTGTACAATCGACCGAGACGGAGCTGAAGAAAACCGCCGTGAATCTTTAAAAGGCATTCCGACTAAAAGCGGCTACGACCGAGATGAGTTTCCGATGGCCTTTTGTGAAGAAGGCGGAAGCGGCGCCGATATTGAATATGTAAAGCCTTCAGACAACCGAGGCGCCGGGTCTTGGATTTCTCATCAAGTAGATGAGTTTCCAGACGGTACGAAGGTTTTAATTGAAGTGAAGTAAAAAGAATGGTCATCGCGACCGTTCTTTTTTTACGTTGAGAGTCTGTATAAGAAAAAGAATAAAAAAGTAGAATTGTTCTTGCCTAAAGATACTCTTCACTTTTAAAATAAAAATGTATGTTATACATATATGCATCATCGTTTTATAGGAGGAATGAGTTTCTTGGACAATCTATGGCAGCAGTTACTTCCTGCCTCATGGCAATTAACTTTATTTATTTTCTTTTTTGTTTATATCTTGCGCTACAAACAAGAGAATAAATTCAGCATGCAGCTTCACGTGCTGCTTAAGTTTCTTTATGCCGTTATTTTGATTTTAAATGCGGTGTTGTTTTTAGTGGAAAGTCAGCGCGATTTTCTTTTTTATGCAACGCTTTTCATGAGTATCCTGACAATTATTTTGATGGAGTTCACGCTTTCTGCAAAAAAACAGAACGAGCTTGATTTTATTTCAGCCGTTTCTTGCTGTGTTCTTCCGATTTTTATTTCTTTACTTGAACTTAGTTAATGAACCAAAGGCCTCTGGTGATTCAGAGGCCTTTTTGATGTTATTGATCTTTGTTGTTACGGTCCATCATATCTTTTGGATCTTCTACAATATCTTCTGGATCACGGTTGTTGTCTTTTTCATCATCTCGATACATCTTGTCATTTTTATCTACGCCAGGTACGTTATTGTTGTTGTTCATATTGTCTAAGCCCGTGTTTACAAACGCCACGTATACTTTGTCGATTTTATTATCGGCTTCTCTTACGCGGTCTGCAATTTTTTGCTCAAAATCAGTTGAAACTTCATGGTAAGTATCGCCGTTATACGTTACGGTGTTCACCTTGCCGTTATCATTGTTGTCCGCTGCGTCATTTCCAGCTAAATCTACCGTTACATAGGCATTATTATTATCGCGAAGCACATATGCATCATCAACTTCCTTCATATCTTCTACATTTTGCGCTGCTTCAACTGACTTGGTCGGCTGATCAGTGTTATCCATTGGGATATTGTTATCAACCCCGTCGTTTGTAGAAGTGTTGCGTAAGTCATTTTGAGTATTGTCCATTGCGTTATTGTCTTTATTTCCTCCACATGCAGCTAAGCCTGAAAGAAAAAGAACTGAAGAAGCAATGATAAGTCCTTTTTTCATTTTTTCCATCTCCTTAAATATAGTTTGCAGTCGTATTATGCTTAATTTTTGCAAAACTATTCACAGGAAGTAGAAGATTCAAAGCCCCTTTCTCTTTTTAAGCTTACTTAAAAACACACCGATTCACTGAATTGTTGAAGTAACAAAAGTAATGTTCCAAAATTTTAATCCCTGCATTTTTCACGGAGGGAACAGCTTTTTATGACAACATAAAAAAGGTGCTTCGCGTGTTAAACGAAGCACCTTTTATCTCTCATACTATGACTGCGCTAATTCACTTTTTCAAGTTAAACTGCTCGTGGGGCAGCTAATTTTTCAATGGGAGCTTGTTCGATATCTGCTGCTGATATAGTCAGCAACTTTTCTAAAACAGCCGTTATGCCCTTATTTGTTTCATTACTTTTTTTGCAGTCATTAATATGCTGGTTTAATTGTTTTTTATAAGCCTCGGTGTGAATGAGCCACTGACTTAAAAGCTCTTTTGTCGCCTTTCTTTCGTCTTCGCTTTTAGCTCCAAATAAGCTCTCCATATCAGGTTCTTGAATAATTACCTTACTAAAATCTTCGCTTACTGCAAGCCAAAAATAGTTCTTTTCGTATTCGTAATATCTGTGTTCTTTTAATAAAAAGTAGCCAATTTCAAATTCAATGCGATAGAGCGGCTGATTAACTTTCGGCGCATGAAAGCTTTTAAAGTTAATATGCTCTACATCATCTACATAAACCTCTGAACCGTATTGGGTTTTAATAATCTTAGCGTCTACTGTATTCATGGTGTTTACCTCTTTAAGGATATTATGAGAGAACGCGTGCATTCTTTTTCTAGAATGTGCACGTTCTTTATCTTTTACTTAGTTTTGAACAGCATTTTTCCAATCAGCCGCAAATTTTTCAATTCCTTGTTCGGTTAAAGGATGTTTAACAAGCTGCTCGATTACTGAATATGGAATAGTTGCAATATGAGCTCCGGCAAGGGCTACGCGTGTAACGTGATCCGGATGTCTTACAGAAGCCGCAATGATTTGAGAATCGATATTTTGGATGCGGAACAACTCGGCAATTTTAGCCACAAGCTGTACGCCGTCTTCTGAAATATCATCAAGGCGACCAAGGAACGGAGATACATATGTTGCACCTGCACGAGCTGCTAAAAGCGCTTGGTTTACAGTGAAAATAAGCGTTACGTTTGTTTTTACGCCTTTTTTAGCAAGGTAGCGAGTCGCTTCTAATCCAGCGATTGTCATTGGAAGCTTAATCGTAATGTTTTGATCCCCGCCGTTAATTTTGATTAGTTCTTCTGCTTGCGCAATCATGTCTTCTGCTGTTTCGGCATCCGGAGTCACTTCTGCTGAAACGGATTCTACTTCTGGAACGGTTTTTAAAATTTCTTCAATACGATCTTCAAACTTTACGCCTTCTTTTGCAACAAGAGATGGGTTTGTTGTGACTCCAGATAAAACGCCCAATTTGTATGCTTTTTTAATATCGTCAAGGTTTGCAGTATCAATAAAAAATTTCATTTTTTCATTCCTCCATTAGTTTTTTTTACTATACCCATTATTTCACTTGTTATTTCTTTTCCACAGCATGACCGCCAAACTCATTTCGAAGTGCGGAAACTACCTTTCCTGTAAACGTATCATCTTCAAGCGAGCGATAGCGCATCAGTAAAGACATCGCAATAACCGGCGTGGCTGTTTGAAGGTCTAGAGCAGTTTCTACCGTCCATTTCCCTTCACCAGAAGAGTTCATAACTCCTTTGATGTCATCTAGCTTAGCATCTTTAGAGAATGCATTTTCTGTTAATTCCATTAGCCATGAACGAATAACAGATCCATTGTTCCATACTCTCGCCACTTTTTCGTAATCATAGTCGAACTGGCTTTTTTCAAGAACTTCAAATCCTTCTCCGATTGCAGCCATCATGCCGTATTCAATGCCGTTATGAACCATTTTTAAAAAGTGTCCGCTGCCTGCTTCTCCAGCGTATAGATATCCGTTTTCTACTGATGTATCGCGGAAGATAGGTTCAACAATTTCCCACGCTTCACGATCTCCGCCAATCATATAACAAGCTCCGTTACGAGCGCCTTCCATTCCGCCGGATGTTCCAACGTCCATAAAGTGGATTCTGTTTTCTTTTAACTCGTTATAGCGTCGAATAGACTCTTTGTAATGAGAGTTTCCGGCTTCAATTACGATATCTCCTTCAGCTAAAAGAGGCGTCACTTCACTAATAACAGAATCAACAACCGTATGAGGAACCATCAGCCATACAACTCTTGGTGTTTCTAGTGACTGAACAAGCTCCTGCAAGCTTGATACTCCTGAAGCACCGTACTCTTTCATTTGTTCTACTGCGTTTGAATTTACGTCAAATGCTACAACGTCATGACGCTGATCCAATAAGTTTTGTCCTAAGTTAATCCCCATTTTCCCTAAACCAACTAATCCTACTTTCATGTGAACAGCTCCTTCTATTTATCTTCTTATTTAAGCCTTTAGCAATTCTTTTGCTTGTGCTACTACGTTTTCTTCTGTAAATCCAAACAGCTTCATCACATCAGCTCCCGTTCCTGAAGCACCAAATGTGTCAATGGCTAACACTTTTCCTTTTGGCCCTACAAAGCGTTCCCAGCCAAGTGAAATTCCCATTTCTAGAGAGATTCGTTTTGAAACAGACTCAGGCAAGATGCGCTCTTGATACTCTTTTGACTGTTTGTTAAACAGCTCCCAGCTAGGCATTGCTACAACCCGTACAGATATACCTTCACGCTCTAGCTGAGTTTTAGCACTGACCGCTAGTGCTACTTCAGAACCTGTAGCGATGAAAATCAGCTCCGGCTTATCGTTTGTTTCGGTTAGTACGTAAGCTCCTTTAGATAGATCGTTGATATTTTGTTTTGTTTCTTCAAATACAGGCAAGTTTTGACGGCTAAGCACTAAGACTACAGGACCTTCGGCTTGCTGAAGCGCGTAAGCCCAAGCGCTTGCTGTTTCGTTTGCATCAGACGGACGGATTACTGTGAGCCCGGGAATTGCACGAAGAGAAGCCAAATGTTCAACCGGCTCATGAGTTGGTCCATCTTCTCCCACTGCTATGGAATCATGGGTAAACACATATGTGACCGGCAGTTTTTGCAGTGCAGCTAAACGAATCGCTGGACGCAAGTAATCATTAAAAACAAAAAATGTACTGACAAACGGCTTCACTCCGCCGTGAAGAGCCATTCCATTACCGGCCGCTCCCATTGCGTGTTCACGTACTCCGAAATAAATATTTCGGTTACCGAAATATCCAGGTGCGTAAGGGCCTTCTTCTTTAATGTCCGTCATCGTGGAATGCGATAAATCAGCGCTGCCTCCAAAAATAGATGGCACAGATTTAGTGAAATAATTAATAGCTTCTCCGCTTGCAACACGAGTCGAAATCGCTTTTTCTAATGAAAATGTTAAAATATCATTCACTTTAATTAACGCTTCGCCCGTGATGGCACGCTCTAATTCATCAGCGAGCATAGGGTATTCTTTTTGGTAAGAAGCAAATAGCTTGTTCCACTCTGCTTCTGCTTTCATCCCTTTTTCTTGTAGCTTTTCAAAATGAGCTTTTACTTCTTCTGGCACATAGAAGTTTTCTTCAGCTGCCCAGCCATAGGCTTGTTTTGTTGCTTTTGCTTCTTCTTCCCCAAGCGGATTGCCGTGTGCTTTATTTGTTCCCGCTACTTTTGGACTTCCGTAGCCAATAATTGTTCTCACTTCGATGAGCGTTGGCTGTTCGGTGTGCTGCTTCGCTTTTTCGATTGCGTTTGTGACTTCATCTACGTCATTTCCATCTTCTACACGTAAATACTGCCAGTTTGCAGATTCCGCTTTTTTCTGGATATTTTCACTAAACGACAGATTTAATTCCCCGTCTAACGAAATATCGTTGGAGTCATATAAAGCGATAAGTTTGCCAAGCTTCATATGGCCAGCCATGGACATCGCTTCATAAGAAATGCCTTCCATTAAGTCACCATCGCCTACTAACGTATACGTATAGTGATCAATGACAGGGAAATTTGACTGGTTAAATTTTGCTGCTAAATGGGCTTCTGCCATTGCCATTCCGACTGCATTTGCAATTCCTTAACCTAAAGGACCTGTTGTTGCTTCTACGCCGTCCGTATGTCCAAATTCAGGATGACCCGGTGTTTTACTGTTTAGCTTGCGGAAGCTTTTTAAATCCTCTATTGATACATTGTATCCGCTTAGATGAAGCATGCTATACAGCAAGCTTGAGCCATGACCGGCTGATAAGATAAAACGATCTCGGTTAAACCAGCTTGAATTTGCCGGATTATGCTGTAAGTGATTCGCCCACAGCGCATAGGTCATCGGAGCAGCTCCCATCGGAAGCCCAGGGTGGCCTGAATTGGCTGCGTTCACCGCATCAATTGACAGGGTGCGAATCGTATTAACTGCAAGTGTGTCTATGTTGGTACTCATGTGTCATCCTTCTTTCGCTTTGTTTGTATTAAACTGGCTGCACTTCGCGTGATTGACTTGCTGTTTCTTCATCCAACCACCATTTAAAACCGTCTTTTTCTAAAAGTGCATGTGATGCGTCAGGGCCGTGTGAACCAGCAGCATATTTGTGAAGCGGCACTGTATTTTCCTCAAACGCTTCAAGAAGCGGCTGAACCCATTCCCAAGCTAGCTCTACTTCTTTCCAATGAGCAAAAAATGTAGAATCTCCGGCACATGCATCTGCAATAAGACGCTCATATGCTTCCGGTGCTCCTTCTTGCTGGCCTGAAAAATTAATTTGTACAGGTTCAATATGACCATGATTAAATGGGTTTTTACTGTTCAACTGCAGCGTAATATTTTCATGCGGGTTAATTTCAATCATTAACAGATTTGGAGATGTTGTTTCTCCTTTGTCTAAGTACAACTCTTTTAATGAGTCTTTGAATTCAATAACAATTCTCGTCGCTTTTTCAGCCATTCTTTTCCCTGTACGAATGTAGAAAGGAACGCCTTTCCAAAGCGAATTATCGATATATAGTCTGGCTGCTAAAAACGTGTCCGTCTGCGAAGATGGTGATACGCCGGGCTCATTTATGTAGCTCGGCACTGAAGACCCGTTTATTTTCCCAGCCTCATATTGACCGCGAACAACGTCTAGATCCATATCTTCTTTTACAAGCGGACGAAGCGCTTTTAACACATTTATTTTTTCGTTTCGAATATCATCAGCGCTAATGCGAGCCGGTAAGTGCATAGCCGTCATCATCAGCATTTGCAGCATATGATTTTGGACCATATCTCGAATGGCTCCTGAATGGTCATAATAGCTTGCTCTTTCCTCTACGCCGACCGTTTCACTTGCTGTAATTTGTATATTCGCAATATGTTCGTTATTCCATAATGATTGAAGAATAGGATTAGCGAATTCCAGCGCTTCTAAATTTTGTACCATCGACTTGCCAAGGTAGTGGTCAATGCGGTAAATCTCTTCTTCTTTAAACGCTTTGCTTAAGTTTTCGTTTAATTGTCGAGCTGACTTTAGATCATGACCAAACGGTTTTTCAATAATTAACCGTTTCCAACCCTTTGTAGCACCTAAGCCACTGTCTTTAATATGCTCGGCAATCGTACCAAAGAATTCTGGTGCAACGGAGAGATAAAACATTCGGTTGCTTGGAATGTTTAGTTCTGCTTCTCGTGCTTCTACTAGATTTAACAGACTTTTATAGTCTTCAGCATTCGCTGCATCCAATTGGCTGTAGCGAAAAGCTGAAAGAAAATGCTTCATAAGAGATGAATCTTTTTCGATGCGACGTGAAAAAGTGTGAATAGATTCTTCTACCTTTTTCTGAAAATCTGCATCGGACATCTCCCTTCTGCCTAGTCCTACAACAGAAATTGATTTAGGGATTTTCCCGTCTACAAATAAATTATAGAGTGCAGGATAAATTTTGCGTTTCGCTAAATCACCTGTTGAACCGAATAAAACAAAAGTCATCGCTTCCATATCTCTTCCTCCTGTTAGGAAAAATATAATCTTTAAAAAGTAACTTTTCTTTCACTCGTTACTTTATGTAACCTATCTTATTCCTGAAATATTTTTTCGTCAAGATATTAAACTCGTAAAAAATAATTTCAGTTTTCTTTTTTTCTTTAAACCTTATAGCAGCTTATCTCGTTTAGTTTATGGAAAAATAATAAAAATACTTTTCGATTGAATTTAAAAAATAAAACTGCTTTAATGGATTTGATAGAATTGTATGAAATTAAAAACATATATAATGTTTACATATGTGTCAGGTGAAAATATCAAAAGGTGGAAGTAATATGAAAGCTCAACTAATGAAGATGTTTGAAGATCTATCTGTTTTTCACATAACAGAATCGCAAAACACTTTAAAAGAGAAAGGAAGTTTGACCTCTTTCTTTTAAGCTGCATGCACGCCTTTAATGTGTGGCTACAGCAAGAAGTGTAAGCATCATATAGAGGTTAAAAACAGCCAGTAAAACAAGAACAGTATAGACTAGTTTTTTACCTGTTTTTCCTAAAAAGTAGACGTTTACTAAACTAAAATACACGCTTGCTGCGCATAAAACGAACGCCAGAAATTCCTTGCACTCACTCAGCTTCATTTGAAAATCTGAATTATAGTAAATTCGGAGATCGTGACTAACAGCGAACGGAACGGTCCACCACCTGATTAAAATCCCCATAAACATAAATATTCCGATTACATTTAGTGTAAACTGCAGCGTTTTCTCCTTTTTTAGGCTTCTTTTTGTAAATTTTTTAAACTTTGCCCGCATGCATTTCCCCCCTGATGTTTTTAACACAGTAGCTGATTTGAGCAGACCTATATAAACGTTCCTTCTTTTAATTTTATACACGCTAGGTCTTACAGATGACATGATTGACATAAGAAAAGCTTCTTCCATTCATAAAGGAAGAAGCCTTAAATAATGAGACTATATTGATCAATGCTTTAGTTCACCTCTGTATTCTTTCCTATTACAGCTCTTACTACGCTTACTTTCCCATTCTCTTCGCAGAATGCCCATTTTGATGCTATCAAAATATTCACCGTTTACGATACGTGCTTCTCGGATTCTTGCTTCTTCTTTCATCCCTATTTTTTCAGCTGTTTTCATCATTCTGATATTGCCTGACCATGTGGACATACCGAGCCTATGTAACGATGTAGACTCAAATAAAAAATCAATCCACATACGATAAGCTTCCGTTCCATATCCTCCGCTCCAATAGTCTGAGTTGTAAATAACAATTCCAGTTTCCAGCCAGTTTGTATGCTTGTCCACCCAGTAACAGCTTACGGTTCCCACCGCTTTTTCATCAACTATGACCGCAAGGAATCGAGGAATGCCCGGAAAAAGCTCATGCTCTTTATCCCATGAATTCATATATTCTTCTTTCGTGAGTCTTTCTTCTGGTATGTAAGGGGCGTTCCACTTTTTTGCTTCTTGGATATTTCTTCGTATTTCCAATAATAAAGTTCATTAACGTCTTCTGATGTCGCTCCTCTTAGCAACACTTTTTCTCCTATTAGTTTTATCATGAGGGGCATCACTCCTTGATTTATAATAACGATGCAGAGTAACTCATCCTGCTTTACATGTAAGACACCGAGAATGAACGCTCCCGCTGTCTTTTTATTTTCCCTTTATGCATGATCCGCGTTTTCCATAACCGCAAAATAGTTACCTTCACTGTCTGAGAAGTTAAAGACTTTTCCTGAAGGCATCGATACGATTTCTCCCACTGTTACGCCTTTTACTGTTAACTCTTTATATAATTCATCCACATTCTCTGTAAAAAACAGCAGCGAAGGAGTCCCAACATTTAATTCTGGCTGCATTTTTGCTATTAGCTGTTTGTTATGAAGGATAATAGTTGTTTCAGCACCCGCTACCGGCGCTAACTCAATCCACTTCATGCCTTGTTCATTATTTTGTTCAGACATAACCTGAAATCCCATTTTTTCTGTCCAAAACTTTACCGCTTGATCTTGATCATTTACATATACCATAATTTGACCGACTTTTCTAATCATTACTTTCACTCCTTTTTCTCATCGTTTCATCACCTTTTTACTATTTCTTCATTGCTTTTTCATTTCCTGTGTCTTATTTTCTTCTTTCCTAAATAGCGTTGTTTTATTTTCGCTACACGCTTTTTAAAGAAATGGAATATGAATAACTAACTGATTTACTAATAAAGAAGTGAACGTATGGAGGCGCCAAACCGAGACGACAAATATATGCACAATGAAGAGCAGCACTTTTTTAGACTTTCACGCTATTTGATTCCACTAATTTTCCATCTTCCATCCACACAACGCGGTCACATAAATCCAGCATTCTTTGGTCATGCGTAACCATTACAGCTGATTTGCCCCTCAGCTTTACTTCATCTGCGAGCATTTGTACGACTGCTCTTCCTCGCTCTGAATCCAAACTTGCTGTCGGCTCATCTGCAAAGATAATTTCAGGGTTATTCATCCACGCCCTTGCAATCGCTGCCCGCTGACGTTCTCCTCCGGATAAACTTTCAGGATAATGATGCTTTCGATGAGCAAGCCCTAGTTCTTCAAGCAAATCATCCGCTCTTTTTTTCGCTTCTTTATTTCGATTTCCTTCTAGTTCCGTTACAAGAAGAAGCTGATCGCGAACCGTTAAATACGGAATTAAATTAGCTGATTGAAAGATAAAGCCAATTTTCTCCAGACGAATGCTGTTCATTTGTGATGGAGACATTTTATTAATCTCGTCTCCGTCAATAATCACGCGTCCGCTAGACGGTGAAAGCAACGCGCCTGCAATGGATAAAAAGGTACTTTTCCCAGAACCAGAAGGACCGACAATCGCCACAAGCTCTCCTGCTTTCACACACAGCGATAGGTCATCTAACACGACTACAGCGTTTTCTCCGTCTCCAAACGACTTGCTAACACTCTCTAAAACTAATTTTTCTTCACTCATTAAACAGCCCTCCCAATCGCTTCAACCGCATCTACTTTTGCTACGCGATATAGCGACAATAATGAACTCAGTACAGAAACAGCTACAAACAGCGCCGAACAGCCTGCGATTAGCGATAAATCCAAGTGAAATGGCATCGAATGAGGCAAAATGGCAGCTACTCCGTATGTCAATCCAATACTAATAGCAAGACTGCATAAAGTTAACACAACCACTTGAGATAAAATTGTCCGTGCTAAATAACTTGTTTTTGCTCCTATCGCTTTTAACACGCCAAACTGATTCATTTTTTGAAGCGTCATCACGTAGAAGAAAACGGCTAAGACAAAAGCTCCAATGATAAACAGAAACGTGACCATCATTAAAAGCGAGCCTTGTTCTTCTTGATAGCCAGGAATTCCTTTTAACGCTTCATCTTTACTAATCACATCAATGTCAGACTCCTTTTTTTGAAGAGCATGTGCTTTTTTATCGTTCATGTTTAACACCACTGCATTAAAAGCACCTGTGCTTTCAATTGTCTTCCACTCTGTAAGATTAATATGAATAACAGGCGCGTGACTAAACGACTGATTTTTTGTAAAACCAACAATCCTAAAGCTTTTTCCTGAAGCCGTATCTTTTATCGTATCCCCTAGCTTTACTCCTTCTTCTTTTAGCGAAGAGTCCGCCACGGCTTCATGTTTCGCATCGTCCGTAATCATCTTCCCTTCTGTTACGTTAGGAGCTAAAAAGCCGCTTGTGCTTATGGCAAAAAACGAGGCGTCTATTTTTTTCTCTTTTCCTTCATTTATAACGGCTGTCATCATCACACCAAGCGGCTCAGCATTTTTCTTGCCGCTTAGTTGTTGAATATCTTCTGTTTTGTTTATGGATAAAACAGAGCGCGTCAGACGCTGATCCGCTTCTTTTTGAAGCACAAGGTAATTTCCTTTCATTTCTTGAACAGCTGAAGCATTGTCAGAGGAAAGCCCCTTTGCTAAGCCTGATACAAAAAGTACAAGCCATACAATTAACACCATAATCACGCCAATGAGTAAGTAGCGCAGCTTCGCATGTTTTAATTCACGTAAAGCCAAAAACATGTTTCTTTCATCTCCTTTTTTAATTCTATTTAAAGTATAAAAATAGAAAATGAATGGAAGATGAACGGCTCATTACATTTTCGGAAGATAAACGTGAAAGGTGCTGCCTTTTCCTTTTTCACTTTCAACGTGAATCGAGCCTCCGTGCATCTCGACAATTTGCTTTACAATCGCTAAACCAAGACCGCTGCTTCCTTCCGTCCGGCTTCTTGCTTTATCTTCTTTATAAAAACGATTAAAAATATGGAGAAGGCTTTCTTTTGACATGCCGATTCCCGTATCTTGAAATTCAACGTGGCAATGCGTGTCTTCCATACCAACGCGAAGAGACAGCGTTCCTCCTTCTTTCGTGAACTTTACGCTGTTTGTAATCAAATTTGTCCACACTTGATGAAGCAGTTTTTGATCGCCTGAAATCATCGTTGAAGGAAGATCCATTTCAATGGCCAGCTCTTTTTCACGCCAGCTCCACTCCGTCATAAACAGCACTTGCTTGATTTGAGCTGCAACGTCAAAGGTGCTTTTGTCGATATGCTCACTTTCTTTATCAAGTGAAGCAAGCGTAAGCAGCTGTTTGCTGAGCGACGACATGCGCCGGCTTTCTTCTTCAATAATAGACAGATATTCATTTCTCTGTTCATCTGAAAGATGAGCAGAACGGAGCGTTTTCGAAAATCCTTGAATGGACGCCAGCGGAGACTGAATTTCATGTGACACGTTGGATACAAATTCTTGGCGCATCTCTTCAAGCTGCTCTAAACTTTTAGCCATTTCGGAAAAATGTGAAGCAAGCGCGCCGATTTCGTCTCGGCGCTTTACGTACAGCACAACGTTGTATTTTCCTTTTGCCACTTGCTTTGTCGCTTCTGTTAGCTTGACGATTGGTTTTACTAAATAACGCGTGCTAATAAGTACAAATAAAATACTTAATACAATCATCAGCAGTAAAATGTGAATCATTTCTTCTGCCACTCCTTTTATCAACCATTTAAAATGGCGGCCTTTTGGCCGCCATCATTTATTCTTTCAGTATCTATCTGTTTACTAGTGTAACCAAACGCCGTGGTCCTATTGCGTTTTTATCAGGATAAGGACTTATTGTGAACAGCAGATGAACGGCTTGTTACAAAATCCATTCACCTCGCGCAATCATCTCTACTTTTCCGCCTACCCTAATGTGAAAAGCCTCTCCGTCATAACTAGCTTTTACATACAGCAGTGAAGGTCTTTCTATTTCATATCCTTGTTCTACACGTATGTCAATCACGGTCTGATTAAAATAACGGTATTTAACTAAATATGCTGCTAAACAGCCGTTGGCGCTGCCGGTTGCCGCATCTTCTGGAACGCCGTAGTAGTCGGCAAAATCTCGTACGTTTAAGTGGTGATCTTGGTGATAGGTTTCCGGTGAAAATACCATAATCGCTTTCGCTTCTGTATTTTCTATCAGTTTGAAATATTTCTCTTTGTCTACGTTTATCTCTTTAGCTGCTTCTAATGATGTTAACGGGACAAGGATGACTGGCAGGCCGGTGGATACTTCTTGAACGGGAAAACGCATATCGATATAAGCTTCATCAAGGTTTAACACGTCCGCCACTTGTTTTTTATCTAACACTTTCCCAAACGTCGGCTGACCTTGTGTCATCCACAGCACATCTTTTTGTTCATCATATGTAACGGGCGTAGGACCTGCTTTATAATGAAGAATAAGCTTCTCTGTATCTTTTTCTTCTAGTTCTTCTCGAATAACATAAGCGGTTCCGAGCGTCGGATGTCCTGCAAATGGCACTTCTTCATTAGGCGTAAAAATTCGCACGTTATATTCTCCTTTTGCAGAAGAAGACGTGATAAACGTCGTTTCAGAGAAATTAATTTCTTTAGCCATTTGCTGCATCTCTTTGTCTGAAAGGCTTCCTGCGTCTTTAAAAACTGCGAGCTGATTTCCCGTATATTTTCTCTGTGCAAATACATCAACAATGGAATACTCAATACTTTTCATTTATGTGTTCCTTTCTAAAGGAAATTTTTATGTATGAAATAGGTCATTACGTTTTTCTTTAAAGCCTCATATTGCTCTTTATTCGTATCTATAAACGCTTCTTCCCGACTGGACAAAATGTCTGCATAATGGAGAGGCTCGCGAAATTGTTCTTGTGTAAAATCATAGCGCTGTTCATCAAGCTGGTTATAGAAATGCCAGCCTTCTTTACACGGAGTTTTTAGAATATCTCCTCCTTTTAGATCTTGAACGACAAGAGCTGTCACGCCGCACTGTCCTTTGGCAGGATTGTCAGCCGTCCACTTCGTGCTTGAATGAATTGACCACGATTGGTGCAGAGCTTTCTTTAAACGATTCATGTTCAAGCAGCTCCTTTTTCTTCAAATCTACCATATTTTTCTTTTTTTATGAAAGTTCTTGTTAAAAAATCTACAGCGCAAATATTCTTACTTTAAAAATAATTTAAGGAAGAATAGAAAAATACTAGAAATAATGTATAATAATAGAGTCATTTTAGATGATAGATTATAACCAATGAAAGGTGTTTTAAATGGAAGAACAAGCAGTAAATGAACTCGTTTCTTTTGAAGAAGAGCATAAAGTAGTTCGAACGAATACGTCGTATTATGATTTAAAATGGGGAAAAACAGCCAATCCAGCTAAAAACAACACGTGGAACTGGGCAGCCTTTTTTCTGACAAGCGCTTGGTTTGCATACCGAAAAATGTATAAGCACTTTTTTATTTTAACGCTTATTGAAGTAATTTGGTTTTCCCTTTTGTGCTTTGTAGACATACCAGAGTGGTCCGACGCAATTGTGTTCGGCGGCGCTTCACTTATTACAGGGCTATGTGCCAACCGCTGGTATTATAAGCACGCTAAAAACGTGTTAGCTCGAGCCGAAGCCCAGCCGGAGCAGCGAAAAGAAGCTTATTTGCAAATAAAAGGCGGCACTCACATCGGAATTGCTATTGGTTTAAGCATCTTAGCGCTTGTGATTACTTTTGGAGTCGGAGCGGGATTATCACTTTTACCAACAAAAACGAATATTAAAGATGTAGTTCGCTACGGCGACGAAGCAATTACGCTTGAAACGTACAACGATCATCCAAAATGGACCTACATCAAGAAAGAAGGCCGTCATCACGTTGTACAATTTACCGGCTACGATTATACAGAAAAAGAGCATGTACGCATTGTATTTAACGTTTATTTGGATAAACAAATTTACGAGTGGGACAAAATTTACATCAACGGCAAAAAGTTAAATAAAAAAGATGCGGAAGACTATGAATACTGGATTGAAGACAGTTCAGCATATTAAAAAGGTCCACAAAAAAAAGAAAGGATGAGTGTTTGCTCTCCTTTCTTTTTTGTTCTACCTTAAAGCGTCAAAGGCAGCTTAACCGTCACCACTGTCCCGTTCTCATCACTTTCAATCGCAAGCTTACCGTTATGCTCGTTGATGATCGTTTTACAAATAGAAAGCCCTAACCCCATGCCTGTTCCATCTTTTGTTGAGAAAAATGGATTTCCTACTTTATTAATAATGGATAGCGGAATGCCAGAGCCGGTATCTTGAATGTCAATAAGAGCCCAACCTTCCCATTCTTTAATAATAAGATTTACTTCGCCGCGTTTCTTTTTCTCCATTGCTTCAATGGCGTTTTTTAAAAGATTCATAAACACTTGTCTCATTTGAGCAGGATCGATTGATACAAGCGGAATGGCTCCTTCTATTCTTACGTTCATTTCGACATTATACAGCGCAGCTTCACTTTTCAAGAAAGCAACGGTATCATGAATAACTTCTACAATCGATACGATTTCTTTTTTAGGCGCTGTTGGCTGCGTGACAAGCAAGAAGTTATTAATGAGTTCATTCATACGATCCAGTTCATCAAGAACAATTTTTTGAAAAGGCTCTGCCTGTTCATTTTCATTAAATAAAAATTGAATAAAGCCGCGCACCGACTGCATTGGGTTTCGAATTTCATGGGCTAATCCTGCTGCTAGCTGCCCTACGAGCGCCAGTTTATCAAGCTGCAGAATTTTCTCTTCAATTTTCGGCAAAACAGCCGCTTGATTTTTATAAATAATATGAGACAAAATACCAGCCAGCCGGTTTAACCCTTGAATTTCACTTTCGCTAAACTGATAAGGATCCGGATCGACCGCGCATAAAGTACCAAACATTCTCCCGTCTTCTAGCACAATAGGTGTTCCTAAATAAGAACCTACCCGGGCACCATCAATGATGGCTAAATTAGATGTTCTAACATCGCGTTTTGTATTGGGAATAACAAGGGGTTCATCACACGTGACTAAGTTGCATACCGCAAGCTCTAACGGCAGCGTCAGTCCATCCTCTACAAGACTTCCCCCTTCTTTATTAAAGGCTTTCATAACTGAAAATTGTTCGTCGAAAATCCCTACAAACAGCGTCCTGCTTCCGACTACTTCGCTAGCCATCTGCAATACATCCCAAACGGCTTTTTCATTGATGTTCCTCTCTTCCATTACCTTAGTCACCTACTATTTAAATATAGACTGTTCTATTCTCTTATTCTCATTATAAATTTTAAATGTAAAAACGTATATCAAAATTTTAAGAACTCGTTTATTTCTTCTATTTCATCATTAGGGTTAAGGATAGCCAAGACTTGATGGTCTTCCCATATGCCATTAATATTTACATTTTTTCTAGCAATTCCTTCCCTATGAAACCCTGCTTTTTCGAGTACGCGCTGAGAAGGCAAATTACGTGGCATGACGCCGGCTTCAATGCGGTGAAGATGTAACTCTTCAAACGCATAGCCAACAAGTGCTCTTACAGCTTCTGTTGCGTACCCTTTTCCATTATGATGCTGATCTAGAAAATAGCCGATAAACGCGCTTTGTAAAGATCCGCGCAGCACTTGAAAAAGACTAATGGTGCCAATCAACTTATTATTCTCTTTTTGAAAAAGACCAAAATAGTATTCTTTATCGTTTTTCCTATTCTCTTCGTGACGCTGAATTTTTGCTACTTGGCTCTCTAACGTATAAAAAGAATGCTCTCGAATCATAGAAAACCGTTCAAAAAAGTCGCGATTGTCCTTTTGCAACCGAAGGCTGTCATGCGCATCGCTGACAGTTAACGGGCGTAAATAAATAGTATGACTTTCGATCATGTTATGTCTCTCCCTCTTTTACTTCTCACAGAAAGTTATGTAAAAAGAATGCTTCATTAACATTTTCCATTTTCTCACATAGTAAGCGTTTCTTACTGTAATGTAAAGAACAAAAAGCACGATTCTAACATCTTTTCTTTATCCCTTTCTGCCGCTATTTTTTATTTCTTCCCTATGTAAAAATCAAAAACCACCTGGAAAATCACCAGATGGTTTTTTATATTAAGTGGGGTGCATGCTCTGATTAACTGTGGATGGATATAAAGCCTTACGCTCCAAAACAGACTTCTTTATAGAAAAGAATGAGGTGAAAAATACTTCTTCTGGGATTTTTCTTTTATTTACGTTTAACAGCAGCCGCCGAAGCCATAGCCGTAACCGCCAAAGCCACCATAAGGATAACCACCGTAACCGTAGCCGCCAAAGCCAAACGGTCTGCCAATAAACCTTTCATCTGCGTGTTGAAGTTGATGATGATCTTGAGAATACATAGTAGGTAAAAAATGCATTTCTGAATTCATAAGAGAAATCTCCGCTTTTTTGTTTTTTGCTTTCACCCAAGAATATGCATTTACCTATTCGCTGTCTTGGGCAAATATCTTGGCTATCCTGAAAATAAGGGAAAAGAATTACGAAAAAAAGCAAATTACTAGGTTTATATGAAAATGAGCTTGCTTTCTTTTTAGTACCTAATACATACAAAAAAAGCGGTCCTGACTTAGAATGGTATACGGAAAGTACTAACGTGTTTATTTCATAGTAAAAATAAGAAGCCGAAGAAAAATTCTTCGGCTTCTCCTTCATTATGTACGCAGGCTAAGGAGGAAGTGGTATTAGCCTGCTTCGTTATAACATGGGGGCTCATATATGAGATCTTGGGATGATTCATCCTATGTAGAAAGTAAAAAAAGTACCGTGTCCATTTTATTTTCTTACCTTTTTTTATTTTCATTGAAATCATTGGATATTTTTGGAGCACTTTTGCATTTCAGGCATATGTTAAAAATGTACTCAGAACTTGGAGGTGAAATGCATGGGCTTCTATGGTGGCTGTGGTTATGGCGGTTACGGTTACGGCGGCGGCGGGTTTGGCAGTGGCTTTGCTTTAATCATCGTATTATTCATTTTATTAATCATCATCGGCTGTGCTTGCTGGGGAGGATTTGGCGGTTGCTAATCATTAGAAATAATGATGAACAGCTTCATTTCCACTAATTTTTTACCAAAAGCTAGCTTTCCACTTTATTATGAAAAAGCAGTGTCCACATAATGGGCACTGTTTTTAAATGTGCTTATGAACCAAATAATAATAAGACTAACCATTGTAAAAAAATAGATTTTTTAATCTCCCTTTTCTTGTCTGCTTCTTCCCATCATCTTATTTTTCTTGTTCATACTTCCTTTTTTTCTACATATTAATAGATAAAAAGATTAATTAAAAAGAGAGTCACTCTGCAACTCTCTTCCTGCTCTATGTAGATGCTAAACATTAAACAAACGTTTTTTTCAAGACAACGCGCTGATCATTGACAGTATAGCCATTTCTTTCATAAAAAGCCTGTGCAGCTCCTCCAGTCGCCGTCAAGAGATACAAGCTGTTGATATCGTGTCTTTGAAGTTCGTTCTCAAACCGGCTTAAGATAGCTGAACCGTACCCTTTTCCCTGCACGCTTGCGCTGACGCAAAGCTCGGCGACGTAAAAGGTCATACCGCTGTATGATTTTTTTGCGTGACCTGCAATCATTCCAATCAACTCTCCTTGGTCATAAAATAAATAGCCCATAAATTTAGGTGTGTTTAGTAAATCAATCAGCCTTTCTCTAGCTGATTTCTCTGTCCACGGCTCATTCCAAGGTTTTTTTGTAAATACATTCATATACAAGTTAATGCACTGCTGCATATTCTCTCCATTGAGAGGTACTACTTTTTCGATCATTTTTACGCTTCCTTTTTTGTTTAGTTTGAAGGCTTGTTAACAATTCGCTCATACATTTCCGGCAGGTGCTTAATTTTATAATCAATCGTCTCAAGCTTGTGATGGATTTCTTCGATTTCTTTTTGTACCGCTTTTTTATGATCCATCAGCATTTGCAGACTTTTATCAAGCACGGCATTTTCAAGCGTACAGTTTTCAATAAGCGTCCGAATGTCCTTGATTTGCATACCTGTGCTTTTTAAGCAGCAAATTAAATCAATCCATTCAATATCTTGTTCTTTAAAAATACGATTCCCTGACGCTGTACGATCTAAAAATGGAAAAAGCCCTTCTTTATCATAATAGCGAATGGTATAAATTGTAACGTTCAATTTCTTTGCAACTTGTGAAATGGTATACGTCATACTGCTTCCTCCTACACCTTAAACTTCTCAGAAAAACATGATGAGTTTGTCTTGACCTCTAGTTATCTCGAGGATTTATTCTTTTATAGTCTTCTTCATTGAGCTCTTTATGCTGCAGTTTTTTTGTACAAGCAGCAAGCAACATATATTTAAACCTGAAAGGATGAATACGATGAATACTGCTCACATGATGCTTACCATTGTAATTGGCGGTTTTATTGCCTTTTTGTTAGGTCTTGGCGTCACAAAAATAATTGAGCTGCTGCTAAATCTTTTTCTAGCTTAACCAGTAGTTACTTATCGTAAAACGCAGGTAACTCCGTTCCATATCCGAACGGAGTTACCTGCTTTATTTTAAGAACTGCAGAGCTTAAGGCACCATGTTGCCAGCGGCTTTATAAATATCGTACCACTCTTCGCGCGTTAACTTGATTTCTGAACCTTTACTTGCATCTTTCATACGCTGAATATTTGTAGTACCAAGCACTACTTGAATATTTGCAGGATGAGTTGTGATCCATGCAACGGCAATCGCTGTATTCGTTACGCTATATTTACTTGCGATGCGATCAATCACTTCGTTTAACTTTCCAAATTTCTCTTTATCGCCGAGGAAAGGTCCTTCGAAAAATCCGTTTTGGAATGGCGACCATGCTTGAAGCGTTATATCATTTAAACGGCAATATTCAAGCACGCTGCTGTCGCGGTTCACAGCTTGGTCGATGCCCATATTTAAAGAAATACCAGAGTCTATGATTGGCGTATGTGCGATGCTGAACTGCACTTGGTTTACGACAAGCTTTTGGTTGATATATTTTTCAAGCAGCTGAATTTGCGCTGGGTTGTGGTTCGACACACCAAAGTGACGTACCTTTCCGCTGCTTTGAAGCTCATTAAACGCTTCTGCTACTTCTTCAGGATCCATTAATGGATCTGGGCGATGAAGTAATAAAAGATCTAAGTAATCTGTTTTCAAACGCTCTAAGCTGCCGTTAACAGAGTCTATAATATGCTTCTTTGAAAAGTCATAGTAATTTTCCGCTGCGTTAATGCCGCATTTACTTTGAATCACCATTTTCTCACGAAGACTTGAATTCATTTGTATAGCGTTTGCAAAATACTCTTCGCATTGTCCTACATAATCAGGACCGTAAATGTCAGCATGGTCAAAAAAGTTAATTTCTTCTTCCATTGCTGTGCGGATTAGCTTCTCTGCTTCTTGTAAAGAAAGCTCTGTTAAACGCATATTTCCCATAATTAAATTTGATACGTGTAAGTCAGTATTAGCAATTGTATGATACTTCATATAAAGCCCCTCCTTGAAATGATACTACTACAAGATAAACCATAGAGTTAACTCTAGGTCAAGCAGAAAGAATAAAAGATTTTATAAGCAGCGACGGTAAAACACCCTATCTTTTTTGGTAAAAAGATGAAATACTAGGTTGTGGTGTGATAAAAGTCACTGCCGCTCTGCATTTCATTTAGTAGTATATGTTACGTTCTTTTCTTCCTTTTTATCGAAGCTTATTTCATAGCAATACATTAATCTATCAGGCAAAGGAGCTTATCAATCACTATGCAGAAAACGAAAGCAAAACGATTTGAAATACAGTATTCCGTTCTAAAAGATGAAGCCAAAATCAAAGGAACTTTTGTGATAGAATCTGCTAAAAACCGAGATGACGCATCAAGACTTGCTAAATTAAATGTCTCTACAAAAGAAAGAGTGTTTATTCAATATGTAAAGATTTTAAAAGTCACACGAGTTTCTACAGATTCGGCGGCAAAGTGACATTGGTTTTCTTCTTCTTTTAGCAAGCCCCTATTTATGCTGAAAGTGTCGTCTCAGAAGATGCTTGTTTCGTTTGTGTGAGTAATAGAACTAATCCAATAATACAAGCTGTGCCTATCCATTGATAAAAACCAAAAGGCTCTTTCAGCCAAACAACGGTTGTAATAACAGCGGCTAAAGGCTCTAAACTTCCAAGCAAACTCGTTTCTTTAGGTAAAAGACTTTGCAGGCTTTCTACATAAAACCAAAAAGCAAGCATCGTGCCAAAAATAATGACAAATAAAATATATCCGCAGGTTATTGGTGATAAGCTTGACGCTTCCCAAGGAGGATGAATAAAGCTCATTACGCTTCCCCCAATTACCATTGACCAGCCAACGATGACAAGCGAACTGTACTTTTTGATCAGCGGCACGGCATACAGCGTATAAAATGCTGCTGCTACACCTGACAGCACTCCCCAAACAACGGCAGATACAGGAACAGACAGCTGAGAAATAGAGCCGTTTGTTAATAAAAAAAGCAGCCCCCCAGTGCCAGCAGAACAGTGATGACGTCTTGTCGCGTAAATATAGACTGCTTGCGCAAAAGTAAATAAAAGATAATCATCACCGGTGATAAATACTGCAGCAGCGTAGCTACTGCTGCATTTCCATGCTTAATAGAAGCCATATACGTATACTGAACGGCGAGCATACCAACTATGGCAAAAACGACGAGCTGAAAAGCTGACTTTCGGTTCTTCCATACTCCAAATACGTGAGAACGATTATTTTTTATACATGAAATCATTAGCAGCAAAAAACCCGCAATGAGCAGCCGTACTGAAACAAGCCAGTCTACACTGATTTCAAATTCTTGAAAAAGCTTTTGAGCAACCGTTCCTCCCATCCCCCAACATATAGCTCCAGTTGTTACAAAGAAGAACCCTTTTTTTCTGCTAAGATCGTTCATCTTTCATCCCTCACTTTTATTATAAGAATAGTGTTATAATAAGTGAAAAACGGGGCGGAAAATACGCATATTGCATTAAAAAATATAAATATATTGAGGTGACCATGTATGCCAGCAGCCCATTTTAAAATTGATGAAAACTTAAAAGAGCTAACGACCCATCGCACCGTTGAGCTGCCAGTAGCATGTTATCAAACGACAATCGGCGATCACATAAACGGCTACATCCCTCTTCACTGGCATGATGAGCTTCAATTTGTATTGGTTATAAAAGGTGATGCGTCTTTTCAAATAAATGAAAAAACAGTGACTGTCAAACAAGGCTACGGACTGTTTATTAACAGCGGATGTCTTCATATGACTGAAGATATAAACAAATACGGCTGCGTGTACATTTGTTTAAATGTTTCTCCTCATTTTCTTGTGCCGCAAGAACTTTTCACAAATTACGTTTATCCCTACATTCATGCAACGAATCTATCACATTTATTCATCAGTCCAAAGCAAGCCTGGGGAAATAACGTGTTAGAGTCTATACATAAGATACACACATGGATTCATAAGCAGCTACACCACTATGAAATAGAGATTGCCTCTGAACTCAGCATACTGTGGAAAAATTTAATTCTTAACGGTTTGCAGCTGAAATACAATGAAAAAGAAATGATCAAAAATCAGCGGATGAAGCAAATGCTTAATTGGATTCATTTGCACTTTGCTGAAAAGATTCCGCTCGATGATATTGCCAAAGCCGGACAATTGAGCCGTTCTGAATGCTGTCGATATTTTAAGAAAATGTTAAAAAAATCGCCTTTGACCTATGTATTAAACTATCGAATTCAGCAAAGCTTAGTTATGCTGCAGCAAGCAGAAGCAAATGTGACGGACGTGGCCTATCAAGTAGGATTTAATAGTACAAGCTATTTTATTAATCAGTTTCGAAAAGAAATGAAGATGACTCCGCTCATGTATCGAAAAAAGAATCTGCACATCTCATCACATCACTAAAAAACGGCGGGGCAATCACCCCGCCGTTTTTTATGAACTCTTTTTACTCGTTGACTTTGCATCAGAAATCTTTCCTAAGAAAAACCCGTCTACTTCTGCTATTTTCCCTCTCCAAAAGATCTTGCCTTTAGAAGGAGTAGATTTACTGTCTCCACAGTAAATCTTTGTATTTTTCAAGTGAATAAAATGGGCTTCTGCTTCTCCGTTTGATTCGCTCGCTTCGCTTGCTAAAGAGAATTGTTCGCTTAGCGCCTGAGCCACTTCACTGCCTTCTTCAAACGTTTCGCTTAAGTAATCAAAGTATTCTTTTGCTGAAATCATGGTACCGGAAATCACAGCGCCGTTTACATTTAATGAAATATCAAGTGAAAAGCCGTGTTTATTAGAAGCTTTCACAAAGTATTCAAGCGTATTGTCTTTAGTTGAAAAAGAAGGGCCTGTACTCATGTCTTTCTTTCCTCCTTTACGCCTTAGGCTGTTGTATCGTCTTCACTAGAAAGAGATGTTGTGTCATCATCTTCTTCATCCGTGTTTTTCTTTGCTTTTGTATTTTTTGATTTTTTAGCTGTTGACTTTTTTGGTTTCGCTTCCTTTTTTTCTTCTTCGCTTTCATCTTCGTCTTCTTCTTCTGTTTTTACTTTTTTATTTTTTTTGTTTGAGCGAGAACCTTCCTCTTCTTCCTCGCTGTCTTCGTCACTTTCACTTTCTTCTTCCTCTTCTTGCTCAGCTTCTTTTTTATTCTTTTTACGAGGCTTAGATGTTTCTTCTTCGTTTTCATCATCCTGCTCGTTTTCTTCGTTCTCATCGCTCTCTTCTTCGTCGGTATCTGTATCTTCCGCTTCTTCGTCTTGATTTTTATTGAGGCTAAGCTCAACAAGCATGTTCATTTTTTCTTCAAGCTGTGATAAGCGATCTTGAAGAGTTTGATTTTCTTCTTTTAACTCGTCGTACTCTTGAACGTTATCGTCTTCTGTTTCGCTACTAGAAGAATTTACGTTTTCTTCATCATCTTTTGATTTATCTTTATCTTTTTTAAACAAGCTTCCCGCAGATGTTTTCAGGCTGCCCACACTGCTTTTTGATTTTTCTTTTACCTTTGTTCCTAAATCCGATGCTTTGCTTTTTAATTCGTCTGTATCAATGCGGTCAAGAAGACTTTTTCGATTTTCAGGGGTAGATACATATCCAATCGTTGCACCGATGATACCTCCTGCTACCGCTCGTTTGATTGGCCCGCTGCTTGTTGTTTTGCTTGCTTTTGAACCGTTTTCCGTATTTTTATTTTCCTTGTTTTCTGCCTGTGTGTTATCTAATTTTGTTTCAGTTGCCATTGTAAATCCCTCCGTTTTTTAAGTAGCGTACAGTTTTTAACGTTTCGTTTCTATTTTTTCTTCAAGCGTTTTTAACCGCTCATGCAGCATTTTATTTTCTTCTTCGAGCGCTTTGTTATTGGCTCCTTTTGAACTGAGATACGGATCATTTTCCCACCAGTCCATGCCGATTTCTTTTGCCTTATCAACCGAAGCCACAATCAAGCGGATCTTTATCGTTAATAGCTCGACATCTGCAATTCCTACGGTGATGTCCCCCGCTATAACAACTCCTTTATCCAAAATCTTTTCGAGCACATCTACAATCGTACTTGACTGCATATTATGTTCGACTGCCATACTGTTCCTCCTACTGACCGCTTAAAGCAGGCTGCCTAGCGGTCCAAGATCAATATTTAAATCTTCTGCATCCAGACCGAACACCTCTTTCAACTCGTCCATTTTTTCTTCTAAGTTCATTAGTGCAATTCCTAAGTTTTCAATTTGTTCATCCGTCAACGTTCCACCCTCCACCCGCCTCATGGCATGACGTTCAACGATTTGCCTCAATAGCTCAATAACTGTCATCACAAGCTGCGCTAAGCCATGTTCAGCTTGATCAGGATCCAAGTGGATTCGTCCATTTGCTTGGCTGACCGGTTGCATCCATTAATTCCTCCTTTTGTTTATCAAATTGTTCAGAAGTGATTGGTTTGCGATTTCCTTCTTTTGCTTGCACCAGCGTTTCAACCGAAGAAATAAGCACCCGCAAATCCAAATACACTAAATCGACGCCGGCTATGGAAATGATTAAGTCTCCTTTAATGGCGACTCCTTTATCTAAAATCACATCTAAAATATCAATAAGAGCAATATCTTTATTCTCCATGGATTGTTTAAGAGACATAATGTTAATTCCTCACTTTACGCAAAGCTCGAGAAATGATAGGGCGGCCATGGTCCCGTCACTTCAAATTTCCAGCCTTTATTTTCAAGCTTTTGCTGAAGCTCTTCTATTTCGTTTACGAACTTAGTGATCTGCAGAGACGGGAGAAGAAACACGCTGTTCCACGCCATCTGTTCAGCTGCGCCCGTTACGTCCTTGCTCCAATTCTTTTTAACAGAGTCATAAAGCGATAATTCTTTAAGCTTGTCATGTATCTCTTCACATACTTTGTTTTTGTGAAGTTCTAATTCTTTTTCAATCAGCTGATCTATTTTTTTCTTTTCAAAAAACTGTCTTCCTGGTGATAAGTGACTAATTTCTTCTTTTTTCGCTTTCACGCTTTCATTTGTTTTGCTGATCCCTTTTTTAAGCTCCGTATCATCACAGTAAATCTTCACGTTCCACTCTTCATTTCCTCGAAGCAGCTTCAGTGAATTCTCTATCTTTTCTTTGTTAATCTCAATAGCTGCTTGCAGACTTTCTTCACTTTTATAAAGGGTGCAAAATTTTAATGGAATGATCGTAAATTCTTCGTACAAAGCGGCTACCGTCTCGTGATGATGAAAAGCTTTTTCCTGCAGCCAGCTCATATCCTGCTCCATTTTTTCTTTAATCACTTCTTGTGAATAGGTGTCAGCATCTAGCTTAGAAACTACAGCCGTCACCTGATCAATCGTTATTGGGTACAGTGAATGTTCTCCGTCAAACCCTTTATAAGATGGAAACGGCTCTATGGATGCTGCTTCTTTTGTTGGAATTAAACCGTATAAATACAGTAATTCTCCCATCTAGGATTCCTCATTTCTTTTTTGTGTTAGCTCTTCCCATTGTTCAATTTCTCTGCGTTTCGCGATTTCGTACCTCATTAACAGCTCATCTTCTTTTTCTTGAAACGCTTCTTCTGGAATTTCACCAAGCTCAAACATCATTTGAAGCTGAATAAGTTTTTGCTGAATCGTCGGAAGGTCATATAGCTGTTTATCAGCTTCTTCCTGTACTTTTTCGCCGATTTTCACTACAAGATTAATAGGTGCGGTTACTAATTTGTGAAGCACGTTATTTCTCTTCTACTTTTAGGCGAATGTTTACAAAATTATAAGCAGGCCAAGGGCCGCTGTAATGAAAATCGGCTTTGTCTTTCCAGTTTTCATGCGCTTCATTCACTTTTTCATCAAACTTCGCTTCATCTTCTCGGTTAATTAAGAAAGACGCGTTTAAAAGCATTTTTTCGCCCGTTGGCTCATTTGCTTTTGCTGCTTCCGCTGCTTCTTCGAGCGGAGAAAACACATCTGTCTTAACTTCTTTTTGCAGAGAAGTAAACATCTTTTGAGCCATTCCCCCAAGCTGAATACGCTCATAATAACCCGCTGCTTCTGATTTTCCTTTTACAGATGCTGATACTTTTTCAAGTTCAGGATTTTCGTTTACTTTTTTCTCAAGCCATTCTTTTTTCCCGATTACTTTTAAACCGACTTCAATTTTTCCTTTGATCGCTGGAAACAGCTTTTCAAACTGCGGATAAAGGTTTTCCAAAAGAACTTTTACGTCTTCTTTGGATTTGAATACATTCCCAAAGCTGATTGGAATAACCGTATCGTTCTTGTCCATAATCGCTGCTACTGCGTTTTGATGCATTAATAAATTTTGGCGATTAGGATGATAAATTTTCATCGGTACTTCAGCTGCTACCATGGCCGCGTCTTTGTAGCGAATCAAAAATGTTTCAGCTTTTGTTCCTTCTACTTCCACGGCGCCAAATTCTTCGTCTTTATCCGTTTGAATGGCGCTAAAAATATAAATACCTGTTTCGTGTGTTTCACTCATGTTTTCAAGCTCCTTTACTTTTCTTCAGTGTCTATATTCTTACATTCTTCTAAAATGATTTTTTCGGCTTTACTTTTTGCATTTTCTTCATCCAAACATTTGGTAAGCGGATGATGTAAAATATCGATACATAACGTTTGAAAATCTTCGTCATTTCCATCGATAGCAATGTCTTGCTGCGTGGCAAGGGTAGCGATCATAAGCGAAGCCCGCAGGCTAAGTCCGCTGCTGTTTTCGTCTCCAGAACGGTGTCGCACGTTTGCTACGAGCGTTACAATTGTGCGCGCTTCGTCTTCTTCCACGTCCGTTTTCTCCGTTAAAATTGCTGTCTCTCTGTCGATGTCTTTGTAGTCAATAAACATGGTAATTAACCTGTCAAGAAGCGCATCTTGCGTATCATATACGCCGGCATACTCAGCTGGATTGCTTGTGAAGATGACACGGAAATCGGGATGCACGCGCACAAAAGGATCGGTCATTTTTACTCCATACAGCGGCAGCACGCCTTCTTCTAATATCGATAGAAAGATATTATTCGTCGCAGGCTTAGAACGAGTAAATTCGTCGTAAATCAGCGTATAGCCATTTTTTACAGCTTCAAGCAATCGGCCATCCTGCCAGTTTTCACTCACTTGTTCATCTTTTTTATAGACAGAACGAACATACTGGTCGATTACTTTTTTGCTCGTGTATCCCGTAAAATCGCCAATTAAATCTTTGTTGTTGAGCTCGTGATTCCCGTGCATCAGCATTACAGGACGCTTTCTCTTTTTAGCAAGCGCTCGTGCTAAAGAGGTTTTGCCTCCTCCGGCAGGACCTGTAAAATGAATGGAATAGCCGGATTTTAAATAGCTCAGCGCTCTTGAAAGAACTTCCTTTGTCTCGTCATCTTGTATAAAAGCTCCACTGCCTTTTTTCCTTTTGTCTGTTAAGACGGTCATTTTTACGTTCCTCCTGCCATCTTATCTTTTATGCTTCAATGCCAATGGCGCTTCTATATCTGACGTCGAGTCGTTTGAATGAAATGACTTCTTTTTCTTTATTTAAAAAGCACTCGTATGTTCCGAGCATTTCATCTTTTGCGTATTTTTTCATGTATTCTCGTTCTTCAATGACTTCAACAATAACTCTCCAGCCTTCATCTTCAGTAGCTTCCACCGAGGTAATTTTATGAGGAGGAGCTACGTGTTCACCGAAAAAGTCGTTCACGGCTTGCATAATTTTTTTAATTTCCATTTTTAGTAGCCTCCAATAGTTAGATCTAAAAGTCTAAAATCTGGAACCACCCTCAAAAAAGGAAGGTTCCATATCACTTCATATTAAATACTAAAACGCGGCTGCCCTTCACTTGAATTTGAACGTTCAGGAAGACCGTTTTCTTCTACATCGTCACGAAGAAGCCCTACTGCTTCTGCATAGCGTAACCATGTATCAACACTGGCAATAACCACTCGCGCTTCAATCGTTAAAATTTCAATTCCTACAACAGAAACTCTTGCAAAAGCATCAATAACAATTCCTTTATCTAAAATACGGTCAATGACTTCTGCTAAACTTGAACTATTAGTACTTTTTTGAATAGACATATCTCATTTCTCCTTTCGCTTATGATCCCATTGTTTTTAAATCTGTAGATGATTTAATATCAGTGGAACTTTTAATCTTAGTAGAGCTTTTAATATCCGTTGCTTTTTTAATCTGATTTACGCCTTTTATTTTCCGCTTATTTTTTGACTTCTCTTTATCGTCTGAAGAAGAAACTCTTTCTTGAAAGTTTTCTCCAGCTTCTTTCATATCACTAAGCTTATCTTTTACTGATAATAAGACGTCTTGGAGCTTTTCTTTTGCTTCTTCCCCTTTGCCGTGTACCTTTTGGGCATTTTTTTCTTTTGTTTCCTGCAGTTTTTCTGACGCTTCATTTGCTTTTTCCTGCAGTTTCCCTTCAGTTTTTTCGACAAATTTTTCTTTCGCTTTTTCTTTAACCTTTTCTTCTACCTTTTCCTTAACAGGTTCAGGCGTATGATCGATGATCTTTTTTCCTGCTTTTAAGGCTGCTTTCTCCACATCTTTTTTATCCATGAAATTCCCCTTCAGGACGGATATCTTACTTCTTCGCGTCCATGAGTTTGTTTAGCATCTCTTCAATGCGCTGCAGTTGGTCGTTCATATTTTTATTTTCTTCTTTTAGCTCTTCGTACTGAGACGTTTCCATTTCTGCGCTTTGGCTGACTTCTTCCTGCGAATCTCCCTGTTCATTTGATGCATCTTCTTTTTTCTTTTTAGGTGCCAGCAGCTTGCTTAAATTGTCTTTTTCAAGATAGCCTGTAGCCGTCTGTCTTAACGCTCCCATCGCTTGCTGCGTTAGAATATCCTGTGCGTTTCTTCTTAACTCTTGTCCTGTGGCACGTACAATTTCTGATTGTCCTAAGCGGCTGAGTACTTTTTTACTCGTTTGCGGACTCGAAAGAAGTCCAATTCCCGCTCCTACTACGCCTCCTAAAATGGCAAGATTTAAAGAGTTTTGCGTTTTTTCTTCTTGCTGCTGATTTTGTTGTTTTTCATTTTGATCAGTTGTTGTCATGTCCCATCCTCTTTTCTCTTATTATTATTTATTTAATGGATTTTTTAATGATTAAAAGACTTAAAAGCTAAGCCCTGCTCCTCGCTCCTCTGTTCGGCCAGGCAGCCCTTCTTCCTCTACTTTGTCGGTTAATAACCCGACGGCTTCTGCGTAGCGAAGCCACGTATCGACGCTTGCAATAACGACTCTTGCTTCAATCGTTAAAATTTCAATTCCTACGAGTGATACTCGAGCAAAAGCATCGATGACAATCCCTTTGTCGAGAATTCGGTCAATCACTTCCGCTAAACTAGAACTATCTGTACTTTTTTGAATACTCATTTTTAGCAGCTCCTTTCGAAATTTAGCTAAATGAATGATGCTACTAATCATCCTGCTTAACTTTTTAAGTAAACATACTTTTGAAATATACTTTTTAGCCTTCTTTCAAACATGAATAATTTGCTAAAAAGTAATTCATGAAAATAAATTAGAAAATTATTCTACTATATATAATAATTAACAGTTAATTTACGGATGTATTTCGTGCATGAATCCTATTGTTAAAGCTTTCGTCGAAATTCCAATTCCAAAACAAAACAATAAATACATTATTATTACAATAATATTACATTATAATTTAAGGCATATTATCACTCGGTGCACCACGACATATTTTGATATTTTTAACTCTTATGGAATATTGTTGTCCGTTAAATATATTTAAACAAAATCAGCGCATAAAAAAATCTGCCGCACTGCGGCAGATTTCTTCTATAAATCATACGTTCTATAAAATCATTCCGGTTAAAGGCGCTTTCGGGTTTCCATCATGATCTGAATCTTCTTTGTCTACTAAAACAAGCAAGCTGCCTTCTTTGAGTGAATCATTATATTGTTCGGCCTGCTGTTTTGGAATTCCCATACCGACTAAAATACCAGACAGACCTCCTACGCTCGCACCAGCTGCCGCACCTGTTAATGTAGCTACAATTGGACCAGCCGCCACAATTGGGCCTATTCCCGGTATGGCAAGTGCGCCGGCACCTGCTAATATTCCGGTCAAGCTCCCTATCGTACCTCCGGTAAGTGCTCCAGTTGCTGCCCCTTCTGCTTTTGTATTCGTTTCTTTCTGAACTTTTTTGGTCTTTTTATGTTTGCCGATGATAGATATCTCTTCTGATGTATACCCTTCTTTTTTCAAACTCTCTACAGCTTGAATTGCTTCTTGTTCCGTTTCGTATACCCCCACAACATTCTTTGCTTTTGCTTCCATACTATCTCCTCCTCATTAATGTTGTGTGTACCCGGGAGTATGGCTTTGAAACGTTTTAGAGAGTACGAGGTCTTCTTTATTCTTAAATAAATAGCCCTAAATCACTTTTCATTTAGTGACGTTTTTATTTAAAAATGAATGAACTCGCTCTTTTTTTAACCATATTCCTCCACAAGCAATGAAACATGCAACCGTACTAAAAGCCAACGCATAGCTCCGGAGCCAATCCACAAGGAGCCCAAACCAAATCGGTGCGAGCACGATGGCAAATTGATTGAGCGTTAACGCAATGCTTACCGTTAAACCAATAAAACGATCATCCGCTTTTTCTGCTATTAACACGATAAACAAACTAAACCAGCCAATTGCAAAAAAGCCAAGGCTAAAACAAAAAGCAGTTAGTAGCCAAAAAGGCAAATTAAATCCAATATAAGAAATAACTATTGTTAGTCCTGCAGTCATCCAAACCGTCGCTTGCAAAGGAGTTCTTCGATTTCCGTTATACACATAATCACTTACCCAAGCTAAAACAATTCTCCCCACCATTCCGCCTAACAGTGTGATGCTCAGCAGGATGCCCGCTGAAGCAAAATCCATCTTTATGGCTTTCGTTAAATAGCTCATAAAGTGCGCAACGATAATGATTTGAAGAGAAATCATTGAAACACCTACAAAAAACAGCGGATAGAGCGTTTTATCTTGAGAAATGCGCTTGATTTTTTGACGAAGCGTAAATGTTTCTTTTTTTTCTGACGATGATGATTGCTCTCGGTAGAACACAAAAAAAAGAAGGCCTCCTCCGATAGCTGCCGCTGCCTGTACGAGAACAGCCCCATGCCACCCGTATTGATGAAACAGCAGCGGTAATGCTGCTGAAGCGACAGCGCCTCCAATCGGTATCCCCGTTTGCCGAATCCCCATGGCAAGGCCTCTATGATGAGAAGGAAACCACTTCACCACTGCTTTGCTTCCTCCTGGCTGTGCTGTTCCATACCACACGCCTGCTGCGAGAAGCACACCTGTTAAATACATATAATGATCAGCTCTATAGGCAAAAAGCATGCTTACCCCCAGCAAAATAGATCCTCCCCCTACAAGCCACCTTTCTCCATAACGATCCATCCAGTTTCCAAAAAGCAACATGGAAAAAATCGGGCCAATTTGAACAGCTGATACGAGCAGTCCTGTTTGAAACTGCGATAAATCATATAGTCTTTGCCAAAACGCGGCCAATGGCCCCGCCCCGTAGGTGACAAACGTTGCACATGCCTGAGAAAGAGTGGCAATAAATAAAATCATCCACTTATAAGAAGCTTTTTGTCTGCTCATTTTCTCTCCTCCACCTCTACTTTCAGTGTAGAGAAGCGGCGATATCATGTAAAATAAGGAATAAAGATAAAAGTCATCAATAAAAATGATAGCTGAAGGAGGAGATTTTATGGATATAAAAGATTTGCTTGTTTTTACAACGGTAGCAGAAGGAAAAAATATTTCAAAGGCAGCCAAAAGCTTAAGCTACGTGCAGTCGAATGTCACGATGCGAATTCAGCAATTAGAAGCTGAGCTGGGTACACAGCTATTCCAACGAAGCGGTAAAGGCGTCACTTTAACTTCTAGCGGAGAGCTTTTGCGTCGTTATGCTGAAGAAATTCTTCGTTTAACCAATGAAGCCACGGCAACTGTGCAAAGCAGTGCGCACACACCGATAGGGCCTTTAAAAATAGGTGCAACTGAATCTACTGCGGCTCTTCGTTTACCGCCTTTTCTATTTACTTATTGCACTGCCTACCCTGATGTAGACTTCATCCTAGAAACACATACAACCGATGTTCTTATTCAGCTGGTTTTAGAACGAAAACTTGAAGGAGCATTCGTTGCAGGCACCTGTGAACATCCGGATGTAAACACATTATTTATTCAAAATGAAGAGCTTGTACTTGTGAGCCGCCATCCTCTTCCGTCTCTTTACAGCCTAAATGATCTGAATCTATTAGCTTTCAGCAGCGGATGCGCATATCGACATACGTTAGAAATGCTGCTGACAAGAGAAGGCGTGTTTCCAAAACGCATATTAGAATTTGGCACAATTGAAGCGATTATTGGGTGTGTAAAAGCAGGTATGGGCGTAGCTGTAATGATGAAATCCATTGTATCTAATCACGACCATTCATTAACGTTAACTCCGCTGCCAGAACCGTATAGAAAGGTTTCCACTTTTTTTATTACGCGAAAAGATACCTTTGTATCGGCGGCTTTACGTGAATTTTCTTCTCTTCTTACCAAACAGCTTTGCATAACAAAACCCTAAGAAAATATGCGTTCTTAGGGTTTTGACTTAAGCAGCTGCCGGATTCTTTTTCACAAACTTCATAAACAGTCCGCGAACTAAAGGACCCATGATGAGAAGCTGAAGCGGGTATGCCACGATAAAGTTTTTCATAACGATCAATGCATAGCTTGAAAGAAGCGGCTCTCCGTCTAAACCTTTTGTAAGTGACATCGTAATTAACCCGTATACAGACATGCAAAGCACCATTCCGATCACCATACATGATGACAAAATCAACACGACTTTTAACTGTTTCGATTTATCAAACGGCAGTGAAAATGCTACTTTTTTTGCTACGGGACCAACGAAAAAAGTTTCGACAGCCATTGCGACTACAAACGTGATAACCAAGTTCAAAATACCTTCTGCAAGCGTGATATGCCCGATGACATCATTTATTAACATATTATACATCGTCATCACAAGCACCATCCCTCCGCACATCATCATTCCAAAATACATACTTTCTTTTTTAGTTGTTGGCACATTCCTCATCCTTTTCATGTTTTTTACTTGGCTTAGTATAGCTTTTTACATTCCTTCTTCGTAAGTGAACATTTTGTGAACATTTGCAAGCGGCTGCTCCTCTTTTTGTGGAGGGCTGACTATGACAAACCACTCTAGTCTGCACCTTTGAAACGTAAACAAAAACCCCCGCTTTATGGACTAAAGCGGGGGTTCATTTTATAGAGATTCCGTGTGCGACCCGGGCGGGATGGGCGTTTGGGCTCGAAATACTTTTTCCCATTTTGAGACGACGATACAGGCAATCGCGTGGCCTGGAACGTTGACTCCTGTTCTGGCCATATCCATAATGCGGTCCACTCCTGCAATAATTGCCACTCCTTCAGCCGGCAGACCTACTGCGTTGGCTGTTGCTAAAAGAACAACAAGTGAACCTGACGGGACAGCCGCAATTCCTTTACTTGTCATCACGAGTATAAGCATCATAAATAATTGCTGAGTTAATGGCATATCGATGTTAAAAGCCTGTGCTAAAAAGACGCATGAAACGGATAAATACAGCGTGGATCCATCACAGTTTAACGACAGGCCCGACGGAATAACAAACGACACAACTCGTTTAGGACATCCGTACTTTTCCATCCGTTCCATCAGCTGTGGCAGCACCGTTTCCGTACTTGTTGTTGAAAACGCAATAAGAAACAAATCCCAAATCATTTTGAATACTTCAAAGTAGTTGAATTTGAATAAAAACCCAACAAGAGGAAATAAAACAAATAAAATAATAAAAAGACCTAAAAACACGGTTCCAATTAGCTTTAGCATTGGAAGCAGAAGTGCAATACCGTATTGGCCCACAGATGCAGCCATTAGCGCTAGTACACCAAGAGGTGCTGTGACCATAACAATTTGCGTTAATTTAAACATAATTTTAGCCGTGGATTCAAAAAATTTCATTGCAGGTTCGGATGCTTTACCAACTCCTGAAGCGGCAACACCGAATAAAATAGCAAAGAAAATCACGGCCAGCAAATCATTTTTTGCCATCACATCTACGATATTCGTTGGAATGATGTTTAAAATCATTTGTTTAAAATCCACGACTTTATCGGTGTACTGAGACAATTCACCGATATCTTTTTTAACAAGATGAGAAAGATCGAGGCCTACTCCGGGCTTTAGCAAATTCACTAACAGCAGCCCAATTCCTAATACGATGGTAGTAATGATTTCAAACCAAATAATCGTCTTTAACCCTAGACTCCCCATTTGTTTCATACTGCCGCTTCCCGCAGCACCTATGACGATGGTTGAAAAGACAATCGGCACCACAATCATTTTAATGAGGCGGATAAACCCGTCCCCTACCGGTCTTAAAGCCATCCCGAAGTCCGGAAAGAAGTGTCCGATAACAGCTCCGATTACTAATGCAATTAAAATTTGAAACGCTAAAAACTTTTTCACATTTCTCCCTCCTTTTTGCCTTCATGAAATGGACATCCATTCCATTAATATCCAAATCCTCAGACACTTTAAGTAAGTTCGGGACATTTAGCTAGATTCCTTCTAAAATAGACAAATTGGTCTATATATTTCGCTTTATCAGTTAAAACACATAGAAAAAAGCCAGAGTGAAGTTGATCTTCATCCTGGCTTTTTTTAATTCTTATGCTTTTTTAACAAACTGAGATTTTAAGCTCATCGCTCCAAATCCGTCAATTTTGCAGTCGATGTTATGATCGCCTTCTACTAAACGAATGCTTTTTACTTTCGTTCCGATTTTTACAACCGATGAGCTTCCTTTTACTTTTAAGTCTTTGATGACGGTAACTGAATCTCCGTCTTTTAAAAGGTTCCCGTTTGCATCTTTTACAGTAAGCTGTTCTTCCGTACTTTCTGTTTTTTCATCTTGCCTCCATTCATGCGCACACTCCGGGCAGACGAACAGGTTTCCATCTTCATATGTATACTGTGATTGACAGCTTGGGCAATTAGGTACATTCATTTTCTTTTCCTCCAGCAGCAGCTCGTAACCAATGGTACGATTACGAGATTACGTTTTTTCTCTGTTTTATACTGTCATAATTTTGTAATATTAACAAGCTTTTCTATTTCCTTGCTGCTGATGTTTTCTTTTCCAAATAAGTGAGCCGATAAACAGAACAAAACCTGCTCCAAAGACAAGAAGCTGATCTAAATAAAGGTCACCTGTTTTTACATACCGTATAATAAATAATCCTCCGAACATGAGCATCAGCATACATGAAAACCGAATGAGGTATGAATTGATTTCCATTTTTCATTCCTCCTTTTTGTAAGCCTTTTTTTGTTACGAAAAAAACACGAACCATATGCCAAATGTAACTCCGTATAACGGTAAAATGACGGCTAGTTTTTGCTTCCACCCTTTAAAAAAGGAAGAATTACGAGGCGCAAACCAAAGCTCTAACGTCCCGTATAACAGCAGGGCTCCCGCTGCTAGTATCGCAATCACAGTCTCTCCTAAGTCCATACACACTCCTCACTTTCATTCTATGCACTTGAAGCTAAGCGCAGCGTATATAGTAAGTCTCATCATTATAAAAGAGCTTATAATCGTAATGCATACAGATTTTGAATACCTTTCAACAATACATTTATTACCATTATATCATAATAAAAGCATTTTTGAGACTTTTTATACATGTAAATTATCGTATAATGAAAAGTAGATACAGAGAAAAAAAGGGGGGATTTTTTGAAGAGAACTCAGCTTATTTTTGTTATTACACTGCTTATTGAAGTTGGATTAACCTATGCGTGCTCATCATTCTTGTCTATCCGCTTTATTGAGCTTATGTTTTTTAGCGGACTTTTGTTTTCAGTTTTGACTTTTTGGTTTTCAAGCAGCGGAAGCAACAGCGCTCATTCTCACTATAAAACTCATTCCATGAGGTTGATGTCTGGGGCCAATATTGAACACAATCCGTTTCGTTTGCGCTGGACGGCTTATTTTCTTGCTTCTTTAAGCTTTACGGGAGTGGGCCTGATTTTTTTCATTCTGCTGCTGACGGACGTTATTCCTCCAGTAAGCTAAAAAACCTGCTCTTCACAGAGAGCAGGAACTTACGAGAACAGCTTGAGAAGCAGGCATTTTCGCTTTACTTTATTCGCAACAGCTTGAGTCACATGATCTTTTAAAGGCCGAGTCAATATTCGTTTCAGCGGATGTTTTAGCATCCGTTTGCTCACGGGAACTTTAAAGATAACGCTGAGAACCACTGTTGCTAAAACCGAGAGCAGTAAGACCGCAAAAGGCTTTTTTTGAAACCCTCTCGAGAAGATAAGCATCATTACGTAAATAAGTGCTGACCACCCCAAATGCCAGCCGTGCCTAAATGTAATCCCTTTACACCTGAGCCCAACCCATTCTACAAACGAAGCTGTACATACCCATTTTGTAATATATTTCACCTGCTTAGCGAGTGTAGACGGATAAGTAGCTAAGAACGACAAAATCATGAGAGGCGTAATGAACATAAGGTGTAAAATACGCAGTACTTTTAATGAAAGATGAGAAGATTTAAAATCCCAAAGCAATTTATCATTACATAAAAAGTAGTAGAGAATATTAAAAAAGCTCACGTATAAAACCCCAGCATACAGCTTGCGTATTTTGTTCCACGTTTTCTTATGGATATTTTGAAAAATCAGCCATAGAAGGACAGAAATATGCACCTTTGTTCACCTCTCTAACGTCTTTTTTAGAATCTCTGCTATTGTATTTTCGTTTCTTCCTGCTTCTTTTCAATTTTTCGAATCCATCCAATCAGCATTCGGTTAAGATACGATTTTAACGTTACGCTAGTAAAAGTGTGGTACCACATCCAGCCTGTTTTCCACTCGATGAGCTTCGTTCGTTTTTCAGCCCATAATTCAATAAAAAACATCGGGATCGTAAAAATCACAATTTTATATAAAACTTTTAACCCTTTATCGTAATACGTAGCCTGGTTAATCATGACGGATATCATAGGATACAGCAAAAAGTCGAACAACACGTTAATTCTAAACTGTTTTTTCAATAAGCGAGTTGGATATCGAAGAAGGCCGTGGGTTACAATAAATTTATCAATAATACCATTTGTTAAGGCGTTAAATACATAGGCCAGCAGCCAATCTTTAATTGGTGGTTTTCTAAATAAAAAAGGGAGAATCCCCAGGGCGATAAGTAGCATTACACGTAAAAATTTCACTTCAAACTTTTTATTTCCCATCACCTTTTCGCTCCTTTCACCAAGTGTTGTTAGCCTACCTTCATGTCAATTGGCAGCTTGAGACGGCTGTTCTCACCATGCTCAATTATTGCTTATGTTAATTTATAAAGATACGCAGCAGCGTCTAATATAAATTTCCCGTACATAACCCCTAAGTTCACTCTATCCATACATACGTAAATGTTTGTTTTAGTTTTAAGTTCTTTGAAGAGATTTATACATATGGTTGAGACATGAAAAAAGCCCAACTCTAATCAGTACGGGCTTCCTCCTTCACCTATTGTGTTTTTTTAACGTTACCATCCAGCTACAAATCCATCGGTTCGTGATTCACTTCCTCCGCATAGCACGCCGCTTTCAGGATCTCTCCAAATAATCTGTCCGCGCCCAAATGCCATTGAATCAACAGCTACTTCAATTTTATGTCCTTTTCGTTCAAGCGCTTGTGCTACGTGTGAGGGAAAAGCTGGTTCCACAAGCACCGTTTTATCTTTTTTCCACTGCCATCTTGGTGCGTCTAAAGCAGCTTGAGGATGAAGCTGAAAGTCAATCGTATTCATGACGACTTGCATATGTCCCTGCGGCTGCATAAAACCTCCCATCACGCCAAACGGTCCTACGGGCTCATTATTTTTAGTGAGAAAGCCTGGAATAATGGTATGAAACGTTTTTTTATTAGGAGCAAGACAGTTATCGTGATCAGGGTCCATTGAAAAATTGCGGCCGCGGTTTTGCAAGGCAATTCCCGTTTCTGGCACAACGATTCCAGAACCAAAGCCCATATAATTGCTTTGAATAAACGAAACCATGTTTCCTTCTTCATCAGCCGTTGCTAAATACACCGTTCCGCTTCCGACAGGTTCTCTGGCTTCAGTCTGCAGGGCATGTTCTTTTATAAGGCCGCGGCGATAGCTTACATAGGTATCAGACAGCAGTTCGCTAACAGACACGCTCATTTTTGCTTCTTCCGTAATGTATTTTTCCCCGTCCGCAAACGCAAACTTCATCGCTTCTATTTGTTTATGATACGTATCCACGGCATCTTTTTCTTGAAACTCAAAGCCTTTTACGATATTTAATGCCATTAATGCGATAAGCCCTTGACCGTTCGGAGGAATTTCCCATGCATCATACCCCCGGTAGTGAGCGGAAATAGGATTCACCCACTCCGGTTCGTAAGCAGCCAAATCTTCCTTGGATAAAAAGCCGCTATATTTTTTGCTGAATGCATCAATACGATCCGCAAGCTCACCTTTATAAAACGCTTCTGCATCTGTTTCGCCAATGAGCTGAAGCGTACGAGCATGATCAATAGATGACCACATTTCTCCTGCTTTTGGTGCTCGTCCGTTTGGGGCAAACGTTTGAAACCACGATTCAAATTCTTCGCTTGTATGTATTCGTTTGAACGTATCGTAAGCTTGTTTCCATTGTTTAGCGAGAGTAGGCGCTAGCGGAAAGCCTTCCTTGGCATATTGAATGGCAGGCTGCAGCACTTGAGAAAGAGGCAGTTTACCAAATCGCTTCGATAAAGCAGCCCAAGCAGCCGGAGCCCCGGGAACCGTAACGGGAATCATTCCGTACTTAGGGATGTCTTTGTATCCTTTTTCCTTCAGCGCATCAATGGAAATAGACTGCGGAGAAGGTCCGCTAGCGTTCAATCCGAACAGCTGATTATTTGTCCAAACAAGCGCAAACGCATCTCCTCCAATTCCATTTGACGCAGGCTCTAATACGGTAAGGCTCGCCGCTGTGGCGATTGCTGCATCAATGGCATTGCCGCCTTTTTTTAAAATATCTAGGCCTGCCTGCGCTGCGAGCGGCTGAGATGTGGATACCATTCCTTTTTTTGCATAAACGGGAACTCGGTAAGATGGATATGGATGATAATGCGGATCATAGGTCATAAAAGCGCCTCCTTTTTCAGATATTTAAATTTTCCGAATAATATAACTTCTTTATTTCACCATATTTATAACGCATCGGCTTTTTTTATCTTAGAATGACATGACTCCTTTTACCTAAAATTGGTATACTGATAGAGTACAAGAATTGCCAAGGAGGATGATGTATGAAAAAAATAAAAGCTGCCTTTCCACTCGCTGTTTCTTTAGCACTCGGGCTTCAAGTACTCCCTGTGTCTACTTCACCTGTTCAAGCTGAAGCAGCGGCAAATGCTGCTCATCACTCAGCAAAAATTGAAGTCAAACGAGCAAACGCATTTTTAAAGAATGTGGCCAACGGCAAAACAAAAGAAGCTAAGCGCTACTTTTCCCGCAGCCTGCAGTCCAAAATGAGTGAAAACAACCTAAAAACATGGTGGTCAGCTCTAACGGCTCAGTTTGGTTCTGTAAAAAAGATTGGTACGTCTGTACAAGGTGAAGTCAATACCGTTCATCGAAATATAGAAGTGCCCATTGAATTTGAACACGTATCAGCTACTTTAACCGTTCGATTTAGTCAAAATCGTCAAATTGATGATTGGCGAATCGTACCGGAGGAGCGCCAGTTTTCATTTTCCACACCGCCTTATGACACCCCTAAGAACTACAGTGAAAAACAGCTTTCAATCGGCAAAGCACCTTACGGACTTCCAGCAACGCTTACTCTTCCAACACGTTCAAAACACCAAAATGTACCCGTTGTCATATTAGTTCACGGATCAGGGCCTTCTGATCAAGATGAAACGTTTATGAGCTTAAAGCCGTTTCGAGATCTGGCTTCAGGACTGGCTTCTCAAGGAATCGCCGTTTTACGCTACAATAAGCGTACATACGAACATACAGCTAAGATGTCCGGTGAAAGTAAAATAAACGTTGATGATGAAACAACGGATGATGCAGTACTCGCAGTCAAAGCAATGGCGAAACAAAAAGGCATCGACAGCCGCAATATTTTTATGCTAGGACACAGTCAAGGCGGCATGATGATGCCCAGAATTTTAAATCACACGCCGGATAAAAGCGTGCGCGGTTCTATTTTGCTTGCGGCACCGAGCCGCACACTTCCAGAGTTAATGCTTGAACAATTTGCCTATCTTGTATCGCTGAATCAGCTTCCGAAAGAACAGCTTGCTTTTTTCCAGCAGCAGTTTGCCATTTTACAAGACCCAAGCTTTTCACCAGCTCAGCCGCCAAAAGAATTCCTGCTTGGCTCGCCTTATTTTTGGTATGACTTAGCTCACTGGCACCCTGCAGAAGTCGCAAAATCTCAGGACACGCCTCTGCTTTTTTTACAAGGAGCGCGTGATTATCAAGTAACGACCGAAGATTTTGAAGGCTGGAAACAAAGCTTATCTCAGCGTTCCGACACTTCTTTTAAGCTTTATCCAAAGCTCAACCACTTTTTCACAGAAGGAACTGGTGAAAAAAGCACGCCCGATGAATATGCTGTTTCAGCCAACATTCCTTCTTATGTCGTTGATGATATTGTCAAATGGGTTCGTGAAACTAAAAAATAAGAGAACAAGGCGCTGTTTTTCCAGCGCCATGTTCTCTTATCCATTAAACCTCCCCATCATCACCGTACTATAGTACTTGCCGTCTGACAGCAGCTTGTCATTTTTTAATACCCCTTCTATTTCAAACCCGAACTTTGTATATAAATCAATCGCTTTTTTATTGGTCTCTAGCACATTCAGCGTCATTTTCTTCATGCCCGCGCTATCTGCCCACAGTATGGACTGCTGTAAAAGCTCTTTGCCAATTCCGTATCCCCAACATTCTTTTGCGATGCATACGCCAAACTCTACTTTGTGGGCAAATCGTTTCAAGTCATTACCTTCGCATCTTGAAAACCCGACAATTTCATTATGTACACTTGCTACTAAAAATAAGTTTCGTTTACTTTCTGTGTCACGTTGAATAAGTTTTTCAAAATCGGATTCGTCCATATACCCTTCTCCTGGTTCACGATCTAAGTTTTCCGTTTCTCCGTCTAGCTGAACTCTAAGGTGAGACAATTCATCTGCATCGTTAGTGGCAGCTGAGCGAATGATGTACTGAAGTCCTTTTACATTATAGATTTGCTGGTTAATGACCATCATATTCCTCCAAGCGTCTTTCATAAATCTATCAACTGAATTTAATTTCCTTTAATATAAATATTATACATAAAGAAAGAGAGTTGAACGAGTTGCTTTGGTTACTGCTTTTGATCCTATACGGCATTTACAAGTTCTATAAATCAAGAAGACCGCTAACGAAGTTTGGTCATTTTTACGAGAAAGCGTTTGAGCTAGAAGAAAAAAGCGATATGAAGATGCTCTTGATATACGCAACCAAGGGATCGAACTCCATACCCTTACGGATTTAGAACGAGCTGATTTACATTTAGCAAACGGGCGTATGCTTTTGAAACTAAAGCAGTATGAACAAGCAACGAAACACTACGACGCCTCATTTAAACTAGCAAAATATGAAAAATTTCCTTACTCAGAAGGATTTGACGAAGTCATTGAAGCTTACTTGTATGCAGGGCGTAGAGAAGATGCACTAATCATCACTAATGACATGTTAAAACGACAAAGCTACGATCAAAAATTTAAGAAGCTAGAGCCTTTAAAAGAAAAGCTTCTTTCACATGAAGACTAATGGTAAAATTAAACAAATGGAAGCGTATTATTAAGAGCGATTGAGGTGAGTATAGTGATCATAACCGTTATTGTAGGAGTGCTGGGTCTAGTTGGTTTAATTGTAGCAGGATTTGCTACGAATTATAAGGATACGAAGTAAGAATACATAAAAAAGAACAAGAACCAAATAGGTTCTTGTTCTTTTTTTAACGAGCCAACAGCTTTTCTGTTATGCGCAAAAACATCTTTACGCCAACTTCAAGCGAGCCTTCATCTACCGTAAACTTCGGATGGTGATGAGGGTATACAATGCCTTGTTCTTCATTTCGCGCTCCGATGTTAAAAAATGCTCCTTCCGTTTCCTGGAGGTAAGCTGAAAAATCTTCTCCTCCCATTTTAGGAGACAGCGTCTTTACACGTTCTTTTCCATATTCTGCGATAGCTGTTTCTTCAATTAACCTTGTAATTTCTTCAGAGTTAATGACGGCATGATAGCCTTTTTCATACGTAAACGTGTACTCTGCACCGTAAGCTTCTGTTAGCCCTTTTACGATACGGTCAATTTGTGCCGGAACTTTTTCTCGCAGCGCCGCGTCAAAGCTGCGAACGGTACCGTTAAGCTCCACTTTATCAGGAAGTACATTGTGCGTAGTTCCTCCGTGAAATTGCGTAACCGATACGACTAATTTATCAATTGGATTGGTCGTTCTTGAAACAATCGTTTGAAGGTTCGTCACAATTTGCGCTCCTACCACAATGGCATCAACTGTTTCATGAGGCGCTGCGGCGTGTCCTCCTTTTCCTTTAATCGATATATTAAACGTGTCAGGCGAAGCCATCATAGGACCTGCAAGCACGCCGATTTCTCCGACGGGAAGACCAGAATTCAAATGCGTGCCAATTACATAATCCACACCTTCCATCACGCCTTCTTTCACAAGTTCCTGCGCTCCCCCGGGCAGCAGCTCTTCTGCGTGTTGAAAAATCAAGCGGATTTCTCCTTTAAATTCATTTCCTAACTGAGAAAGAACAGAAGCTACTCCTAATAAAATAGCCGTGTGACCGTCATGTCCGCATGCATGCATCACGCCTTTATGAACCGAAGCAAATGCAAACGTGTTTTCTTCTTCAATCGGCAGCGCGTCCATATCCGCTCTAATCGCAACTACTTTTCCCTCTTCTTTTCCTATTAATCTAGCTACCACGCTTGTTGATGTAGGACGAGTAATGGTAAAGCTTCCAAACGAACGAAGCGTATCTTCAACAAACTGAGCCGTTCGATGTTCTTGAAACGATAATTCAGGGTAGCGATGAAAATGTCTTCTCCACTCAATTACCTGCTTTTTTAAGCTTTCTGTGACGCTGTATTCACTGATTGATTTGACTGTCATACACATACTCCTCCTTTGTTTGACTATATTGATTGGCTGGGAAGGAAAGGTTCAAATTTCCTCGCAGCGTACTGCTTTCATATGAAGTGTCGTAAAGCCCACGCTCTTGTAAGATAGGCACTACTTTTTCCACAAATTGATGAAACGTATCGCTCATAAACGGACGAAGCACAAATCCATCCGCTGCTCCCTGCTCATGCCATTTTTGCATTTCATTCGCTACGTGCTCAGGTGTTCCTGAAAACGGTGAACGAGGCAAAATTGTTTCAAGCGCGACCTCTCTTAACGTTAACTTTCGAGCCGCCGCCGCTTGTTTAATTTTATTTGTCGTGCTTTGAAAGGCATTGGCTCCGATATCCCCTAACTCTGGGAACGGTGCGTCTAGGTCAAATTGTTGAAAGTCGTAATCATCAAAAAAACGAGCTAAATATGTAATGGCGTGATCAATTGGAATTAGCGCAGCAAGCTCCCCATATATTCTTTCTACATCTTCATCGCTATCTCCTATAATTAAATCAATACTTGGAAAAATGAGAAGTTCTTCAGGGTTTCTCCCGTGATTTTTTGCTCTATTTTTCATATCTTGATAGAATGCCTGCGCTTCTTCTAGTGTATTTGCATTTGTATAAATCGCATCGGCATTCTCTGCTCCGAATCCTCTTCCTCGGTCTGATGAACCAGCTTGAAACACAACCGGATGTCCCTGCTTTGAACGAGCAATATTTAACGGCCCTTGAACTTGAAAATGCTTGCCTTTAAATCCAAGCGTATGCATTTTCTTTGGATCAAAAAACTGACCGGTTTCTTTTTGATAGATAAAAGCATCGTCTTCCCATGAATCCCACAGTCCTTTTACTACGTCGAGATGCTCTTTTGCAATTTCGTATCGTTCGCTGTGAAGAGGAAGATATCCTCTGCTGTGATTGCGCGCTGCCCCTTCTTGCGGAGAAGTAACTACGTTCCATCCCGCTCTCCCGCCGCTTATATGATCAAGAGACATCAGCTGACGAGCGATTGTAAAAGGCTCACTGAAACTTGTTGAAACCGTCCCAACTAGTCCGATGTGACTCATAGAAGCAGCGAGAGCTGACAGCAGCGTAATTGGCTCAAAACGATTTAAAAAGTGAGGAATAGACTTTTCAGATATGGCTAATCCATCCGCAATAAAGATAAAGCTGAACAGTCCTTTTTCCAATATACGCGCTTGTTTCTTATAAAACTCAATATTAATGCTCGCATCAGGCTCTACGTCCGGATGTCTCCATCCATCCGTCGTACTTCCAAGGCCTTTAATATTTGCTCCTAGCTTTAGCTTTCTTTTTTTACTCAACGTATACTTCCTCCTTTTTACGACAAATAAAAAGAGATGCTTTGATTGTTCAAAGCATCTCCAGTCGTCTGGTCGATCGATTTTAAATAGATGTTTAGTTGACTTATCTGCATGTTATACCTACTATCCAGGTAAGTCAAATTAGCTTTTTAAATATGTGCTTTTATTCTTTTAAAACTATAGCTACATTTCCTATTTTATGTCCGGTTTCTACATACTCATGAGCTTCTGGAACTTGTTCTAAAGAGTAGCATCTATCAATCACTGATTTTATCCTCCCTTCTTCCATCAGCTTTTTAAGAAGTAATAAATCTTTCGTCTGCACTTTGGCGATTCCTTGCCCTTCGACCGAAACAAAGCGTCCATTTAAGGCTAACGCTTCCTTGCACTGATTTTTTGCTATTTTCCCAACGGCATCAAAGATAAGATCGTATCTTTCTTCTTTTTCAGTAAAATTTTCGTGTTGGTAGTCGATGACGCGGTCTGCTCCTAAAGACTTTACTAATTCACTATTTTTAGCACTGCATACGCCTGTCACTTCAGCTCCGTAATAGCTAGCAAGCTGTACAGCGGCAGTTCCTACGGCACCTGAAGCACCGTAGATAAGCACTTTTTGCCCAGCTTGAATGTTTCCTTTTCTAAAAAAATGCAGAGCCGTCGTGCCGCCGAAAGAAATAGAAGCGGCTTCTTCATGGGTTACATTCTCTGGCTTTACGGCTATTGTCCCCTTTTCTGGTAAGCAGATATATTCCGCATATCCTCCGAACTTCATACCTGTCATCGCAAAAAGCTGATCACCTTTTTTGAACCGCGTTACGTTCTTTCCAACTTCCTCTACCTCTCCGGCCAGCTCTACGCCTAGTATTGATTTTCTAGGCTTCCGTAATCCTAAAACTATTCGCATTGGAAGCCACAGTAGCAGTGGACTATTAAAACTCCTCACTCTGCAGTCGCCCGATGTGACCGTGGTGGCATGAATTTTTATCAGTATTTCATTCTCTTTTGGAATAGTCTTTTCCACTTCTTCAAGCTGAAGAACATCTGGTTTACCATACTTTGTACATACCATTGCTTTCATAACAGCTCTCCCTTTTTCACTAGAGTTCAATATATGTTTATAAACTATGCTCGTCGAAAGCTATTCTTTCACATTTTATAAAGAACGCCGGTGAATCTACTATCACATATGGTAAATAAAAGGATATTGCTATAAAATAAGTATAAAAACAGAAAGCGTGGTACGTGTTATTGTTTAAACTTCTTTTAATTGAAGACGATGTAACGCTGTTTAACGAACTGAAAGAGCGGTTGGAGCAATGGTCTTATGATGTTTACGGCATCCGTGATTTCAGTAACGTTATGCAGGAGTTTAGCGAGGTAAAACCTGATTTAGTTATTATGGATATTCAGCTGCCGAAGTATGACGGATTTCACTGGTGCAGAATGATTCGTTCTCATTCAAAAATCCCTATCATCTTCCTATCTTCACGTGATCATCCTTCTGATATGGTAATGTCTATGCAGTTTGGAGCAGACGACTTTGTGCAAAAGCCGTTTCATTTTGATGTGCTTGTAGCAAAAATACAGGCCCTTCTCCGCCGCGTATATAATTACAGCGTTGAACAAGTAAACCTTCTTTCATGGCAAGGAGCTACGATTGATTATGAAAGAAACAAAGTATCAGCGGGATCTACAGCTATCGATTTAACCAAAAATGAAATCTTTATTTTAAAATGCTTAATACATAAAAAGAATACGATTGTAAGCCGAGATGAACTGATTAATAGTTTGTGGGAAGATAAACGGTTTATCAGTGATAATACGCTGACGGTAAACGTCAATCGCCTGCGAAAAAAATTAGATGAAATTGGACTGGGAACTTTTATTGAAACAAAAGTCGGTCAAGGCTACGTAGCCATTGAAGAGGAACGCTATGATTAAACTCTTTATTCGCGAGCGTCTAAGCTGGATCCTTTTCTTTTTTATCATACATTTTTTTATGCTATTTATCGCGTATATTGATGAATCCATTCCTCTGTCTTCGATTCTTTATATCGTGTTTTTATCATCGATTATCTTTCTTATTTTCTGCGTCTTCCGCTATCATATAGAAACGAAATTTTATCAAAAGCTAAAAGATGAAGAAGACTTCTTTGATTCTTCTACTCTTTCTCATCCGCTGCGTCCGTTTGAAAAGATTGTTCAGCGAAATCTGATGCAACAATTAGAACAAGCGAAAAAAGATGGCGTGCAAACTCAGCTGCACGTGACGCAGGAAAAAGATGAACTGTTAGCTTGGATTCACGAAATTAAAACGCCGTTAACTGCGATGCATTTAATAATTGAACGCTTAGAAAATCGAGAAGTTAAAGCAAACTTGACGTTCGAGTGGCTACGTATTCACTTTTTACTTGATCAACAGCTGCATCAAAAGCGCATTTTCTTTATCGAAAATGATATGTATATTGAACATCTGGATTTAGAGTCCCTTATTTTCACTGAAATCAAAACGCTGCAAGCTTGGTGCATGCAAAAAAATATTGGGTTTGATGTGGACCTGCAGGCAGAACGTGTACTGTGTGACGCAAAGTGGCTTTCATTTATTATGAGACAGCTGTTAACAAACGCAGTCAAGTACAGTGAAGAAGCTGATGTGATGATTAGAAGCTACGAGCACCACGGTCAAGTATACATCGAGGTAAAAGATAACGGACGGGGCATTTCTCCTCAAGATATGCCGCGCATTTTTGAGAAAGGTTTCACCTCAACTACGCAGCATGAAGACAGCCGTGCCACAGGCATGGGCTTATATCTCGCTCAAAAAGCTGCGCATGCTCTTTCTATTCACATTGGCGTGCAGTCTGCTCTTAATGAAGGCACAACGTTTACACTTGCCTTTCCTAAATCAAATGATTTTGTGGAAATGAAAAGCATATGACAAAAATGTCACATGCTTTCGTCATTTGTTCGGTGAATCAAAGGAAAAGCTAAAGCTCTTTTTTTATAATAAACGTATCAGATCAAAGGAGTGAATATATATGAACATATTAGAAGCTACTAATATTCATAAAAGCTACGGAAATAAATTTAATAAACAAGAAGTATTAAAAGGTGTAGATATTACGATTATGAAAGGAGAATTTGTAGGAATTATGGGAGCTTCAGGCTCAGGTAAAACCACGCTTCTGAACGTGCTTTCCTCGATTGATAAAATCAACGGCGGAACGATCAAGATTGAAGGAAATGAAATTAGCAGAATGAAAGAAAAGCAGTTAGCGAACTTCCGAAAAACACATTTAGGCTTTATTTTTCAAGACTATAACTTGCTCGATACGCTGACAGTCAAAGAAAATATCCTCTTGCCTCTTTCTGTTGTAAAAACTCCTTCGGCAGTAGCTCACAAAAAATTTGACGCGCTAGCCAAACAGCTCGGCATCTATGAGCTAAAAGATAAATATCCAAATGAAATTTCGGGCGGACAAAAGCAGCGTACCTCTGCCGCAAGAGCCTTTATTCATGAACCAAGCATGATCTTTGCTGACGAACCAACAGGTGCACTTGACTCAAAAGCGGCCAGCGATTTGTTAAACAAACTGACGGATCTTAATAACAAAAGAAGCGCAAGTATAGTGATGGTAACGCACGACCCAGTGGCAGCCAGCTACTGCAGCAAAGTCATTTTTATAAAAGACGGACAAATTTATACGCAGCTGTACAAAGGCGATCAAACGCAAAAAGCCTTTTTTGACGATATTATGAAAACTCAAGGCGTGCTAGGCGGAGTTCAACATGAACATTAATCAGCTGATTTTCCGCAACTTCAAAAAGAATGTAAAAAACTATTATTTATACGTTTTTGCGCTGATGTTCAGTGCAGCTTTATATTTTGCTTTTGTCACGCTTCAGTATGACCCGGCTCTTGACGCAACCAAAGGCTCCATTAAAGGAGGAGCAGCGGTTCGGGCCGCTTCTGTTTTACTTGTAGCTATTGTTTCTATCTTTCTATTATATGCAAATACGATTTTTATTAAGCGGCGCAGTAAAGAAATTGGCTTATTTCAGCTGATTGGCATGACCAAAACAAGAATTTTTCGTATTTTGACGGCTGAAAATTTTATGCTGTACTTTAGCTCACTGATTGTCGGCATTTTAATCGGGTTTTCGTTTTCAAAAGTAATCATCATGATTTTATTTAAAATCACCGATACAAAAGGCATTGCCAAGCTTCATTTTTCCGAAGAAGCCCTGATTCAAACGCTGATTGTATTCGGAGTCATCTATTTGTTGATTATGACGATGAACTATCTTTTTATTAAAAGACAGACCATTTTAGCACTATTCCGCGTTACGTCATCAACAGAAAGCAAAACAAAAAAAATTAGTATTCTTGAAATTATTATTGGAATTCTTGGTATGATCTTTATTGCTTCCGGCTACTATATTTCTGCTAAATTGTTTGACGGATCTTTTACAAGCATGAATGCTTTGTCCATCGCAATGGTATCCATTTTAGCTTTGGTTATCATCGGAACCTATTTGTTTTATAAAGGCTCGGTTCGCTTTTTATTAAATCTTATGCGAAAAAGCAAAAAAGGCTACTTATCGATTAACAATGTATTATCTCTTTCTTCCATTATGTTTCGCATGAAATCAAATGCATTGTTGCTGACGGTTATTACAACCGTCTCGGCTCTTGCTATTGGCCTATTGTGCTTGAGCTACATCTCTTATTATTCTGCTGAAAAGTCGGCCGAAGATTATGTGCCTAACGATTTTTCTATCAATAATACAAAAGACGCTGCTTCGTTTAAAGCCGCACTGGATCGAAAGAAAATAGCATATACAGAAAAAAAAATCGACGTCATCCAAGTAAAAGCAAACGTAAAAAACATCTTAGAAAATGAACTAAAAAGTCCAATGGTGGACTCGTCCGCTATGATTTTTTCGGTTGTTAATGAAAAATCTGTTAGTGGTGTAAATGTAGCTCAAAATGAAACTTTGTTTACCGGCTATAATGATATGCTTCAACGAGTAAATTCATTTAAAGATTCCGGAGAAATTGAGCTAAAAGGAAAGAAAAAAGTCATTCCGCAAAAGTATATAGGTTTAAATCGAAAATTTCTCTTATCTACCTATTTTACGAGCGGTATGCCTACTGTGATTGTAGCCGATTCCGTGTTTAATGAACTGGAAAAAGACGTGGATCCTTCTATTCAAAGAGAATCTTCTGTGTACACAGGGATAGATATATCACAAGAAAATGACTTACCAAAAGCAAATGAGATTTTCAAAGAAATGAAATTGGGCAATCATACCTTCAATGATTCGCGTATCGAAACGGTAAAAAGCCAAAAGCAGACTATGGGTCTAATTATGTTCATTGTCGCTTTCCTTGGACTAGCCTTTTTAATCACATCAGGGTGCATTCTTTACTTTAAGCAAATGGATGAAAGTGAAGACGAAAAACCAAACTATACGATTCTTAGAAAATTAGGCTTTACAGAAAAAGACTTACTAACTGGAATAATAATTAAGCAGCTTTTTAACTTCGGCATCCCGTTAACCGTCGGCTTGCTTCACAGCTATTTTGCCGTACAGTCCGGCTGGTTCTTTTTTGGAACAGAGCTTTGGACACCAATGATTATCGTCATGATTATCTATACGGCCCTCTACTCTATTTTTGGTATTTTATCTGTTCTTTACTATAAAAAGATTATTAAAGAAGCTCTTTAAAGATAAAAAAGCACAAGCTATAGCTTGTGCTTTTTATCTTTAAATGCCATTAACTGCTGATATTTTCTGTGTTTCCCTGACTGGCTGCATGTAAAAAAACTTCTAGTCGCTTTTTGACAAACGGCCACTCGTTGTCAATTATACTGAAGATAACCGAATCTCGTACGTATCCATCAGATAAAACCATATGTTTTCTAATGACACCTTCTTGCGTGGCACCCAAACGTTTAATAGCCTTTCTAGACCGATTGTTTCGCACATCCGTTTTGAATTGAACGCGGTGAAGCTTCAGCTCTTCAAAACAGTATTTTAATAATAAATACTTACACTCCGTATTAACCCGGGTGCGCCACACGGACGGATGATACCACGTCCAACCTATTTCTACGCTTTTGTTTGGAAGTGAAATATCTAAAAATCTCGTACTTCCTACAATCGAATGTGATTCTACATCAAAGACAGCAAAAGGCAGCTCTCTTTCTTCTTGCTTTGCTTTTAAAGCACTTTCAATTAGCCGTTTCATATCACTTAGACTATGAACTTTTACCGGGAGGTGCTCCCAAATTTCTTTCGGTTTTGCAGCTTCATATAATTCTTGCTCATGCTTTTTTTCAAGCGGTACTAGTTTTACCGCTGTTCCTACAAGTTCACCTGACTTTAGCATAACCTCGCTCCTTTTCAATACGTCTAAAGAAAATGTTAATACATGTATATGTACTGAAAAAGGGTCAGTTTCTGCTTATTGTAAGGTATCACTTTCATTATAATACTAGTTATCAGCTAAGTTTTTTTCGAGAAAATCACTTATTGTTTGGAAGGCTTGGTCTGCTGATTCTTTATTAAAGGTTTGTGAAAAAGGATTCATAAAACCATGAACACCATAAAACTTTTTGATTGCCAAAAGCGGCTCTCTTTTTTGCTCTAATGAATTTATTAAACAGTCTACATCAAATGTTTGCTCTTCAGCAGGAAAAATAAGAAGAGTTGGGCAAACAGGACTTCTATTTACATAATCTCTAATACGCGATCCGTAACAGCCAATCACAAAGTTGCACAAATTGCTTTCACTGCATAGCCACGATATTGTTGCTCCTACACTGAAGCCTATAACTCCTACTTCTTCATATTCTTGTTTTAGTTGAATTAACATGTTAGTAATTTGTCTTGAACCCTCATCAATACCAATGTTTTGAACAAAGTTTTGATAAGCCATTCCTTCTTCTTCATAACTATAAGAAACGTCTTTAGATAATAAGTTAGGACAGATAATATCTGCCTCTAACTTAGAAAATTTCTCTTTCATAAACTTCATATGATCGTTCACACCGTATATTTCATGAATCAATAAAATCGCTTTATTTGATTTTTTCATTCCTTTTATAAAACAGTCGTTTCCCTTGTCAATTCACGATGCAATACGTCTCCCATGCGCTTCATGCCTTCAACGATTTGTTCAGCAGACATATTAGAATAATTCAAGCGCAGCGCATTGTTTCTTGTGCCGTTTGGAAAGAATGGCGTTCCTGGCACGCAGGCTACGTTATTTTTTAGACATTCTGAAAAGATATGTGCTGAATCGATTCCTTGGGGCAGTTCCACCCAAATAAACAATCCGCCTTCTGGCTTACTGTAAGACAAATTCTCCGGGAAAAATTCTTCGATGCACGATAACATTTGGGTACATCGCTCTTTGTATACGGCTTTAATTTTTTGAATGTGCTCTTCGATATCATAAAGCTCCATGTACTTAGCCGTTACGCGCTGAGCAAAGCTGTCCGTATGCAAGTCAGCCACTTGCTTAAACGCTACGTACTTATCAACAAAAGCTTCATCTGCACATACCCAGCCGATTCGAAGACCTGGTGCAAAGATTTTAGAGAAGGTGCTGATGTAAATCACTCTGCCTTCTGTATCAAAATGCTTAACCGGCGGCAGCGTTTCTCCTGCAAATCGGACTCCTCCGTACGGATTATCTTCTACAATCAGCACGTCGTATGCGTTCGCAAGTTCGATCATTCGCTGACGTCTTTCTCGCGTTAAGGTGCGCCCTGTAGGATTTTGAAAATCAGGAATCGTATAAATAAATTTAGCATGGGGATTTTCCTGAAGCTTTTTCTCTAGCTCTTCCATAATCATTCCGTCTTCGTCCATGTCCACTTCTACAAACGTCGCATTGTAGGATTTAAAGACGTTAATAGCCGCTAGATACGTGGGGCTTTCACAGATTACCACGTCTCTGTCATTAAGAAACAGTCTTCCGGTAAGATCGATTGCCTGCTGAGATCCGGACGTAATTAAAATGTTCGAAACAGTGGATTCGATGCCGATGTCCTGCATTCGTTTAGAAATTGCCTCTCTTAAAGGGATATACCCCTCTGTTGTACTATATTGAAGCGAAGCGGCTCCGTCTTCATTTAATACGGCGCGGCACGCATCGTTCATTGCTTCAACGGGAAATAGCTCCGGCGCTGGAAGTCCTCCTGCAAATGAAATCACTTCTGGTCGTTCCGTCACTTTTAAAATTTCGCGCGTTTCAGAGGATTTTACAAGACTAGCTCGTTGGGCAAATTTATCTTTCATTGATGATCATTCCTTTTCTAGATTTTAAACTTTTAATAACGAGTCAATTATTAGAATAGTCAGAAAAATTAAAACAGAAGCCTTTAAAGATGCCTTTTTAATAGACAACCAGCATCTGCTTGCTCTCTGACTCTTCATTTCTTCTTGATGCCACGTTCTCCTTTCGGTACATATTTTTCTCATTCACTATTTGTAATACAAATCAAAGGTCGTACGATAATTATGGCCTTGTATTTAATGTATGTTAAAAAGGATAACATAAAAATCAAATAAATAAACAATAAATTCTATAAATTCTTAATTTTTTATGCGAATATATTTATCTCAGTAAACTATTTTGTAAGATCCCTTCCCTTTTCATTGACCTTCCCTATAAAACTCGTTATAATTCTTATTAACTCGATAAGGATATAAGGTTTTAATACAGGAGTGATGAAAAGTGAAATGGCTTCATTTGCTGTTTAATGAACGATGCCCAAAATGTAAGCAAGTGTTAAATACATCAAAATCCAATGCTCTTCGCTCTACTGTTGTGAAAGTATGTCCGTCTAACCACTATCAAAAAGAATTTCATCCTGCGCTTGAAACGTTTGTGGAAAGTGATGAAGTACTATAAAAAAAGCTAAAGCTATGGGAATCCATAGCTTTAGCTTTTTTTATAGCAGCCCCCACCAAATCTTAATTGCCGTTGCTAAAATTAAACCGGCAAGGATCCACTGAAGCACTTTTGTATTCATTTTCTGCCCCACTTTTGCACCGATTGGAGAGGCAATTAGGCTTGCAGCAACTAAAATAAGTGCAGGTATAAATGGGACTTGATGCGTTATCAGCTTTCCAACCGTCGAACCAATGGAAGAAATAAAGGTAACGGCTAGTGAAGTTGCGATGGTAATTCGAGTTGGAATTTTAAGTACCACGAGCATCACAGGAACTAAAATAAAGGCTCCTCCTGCTCCTAACACGCCTGCTACGGCTCCGATAAGCAGTGATAAAATAGAAGCTAGCCCTTTATTGAATTGAAGTTCGCCTTCTTTTATCTCATCTAAATTTTTCTTTGGAATAAACATCATAATAACCGCAATAAGAGCTAAAATTCCATATATAACATTTAATCCTTGTTCACTCATATAATGTGAGCTATAGCTTCCAAGCATGCTGCCGATTAGAATATTGCTGCCCATATATAAAATTAATGATTTGTTTAAAAATCCGCTTTTTCGATACGCCCATACGCCGCCTATTGTCGCAAAGAACACTTGAACAGCTCCTGCACCTGAGACTTGATGAGCCGTTAATGCTCCTACTCCTACTAATGGAGGAATATATAACAGCATCGGATAATTAATAACAGACCCGCCAATACCGACCATACCGGAAATAAACGACCCAATAAATCCAATAAGAAAAAGCGTGATGATAAATGTAAGATCCATCTATAGTCGCTCCGTTTCATATAAGGAAAGGGTACCTTTTACAAGAGATACCCTTTTCGTCCATTATTTCTTATCCTTTTTTAATCCAAAATTTAAGAACGTCGCCTTCTTCCGTCTGAAGAAGCTCATGACCGCCAGATTTTGCCCAAGCTGCAAGGTCATTTTTCGCCCCTTTATCCGTTGCGTGAATTTCTAACACTTGACCTGCTTCTAGTGCATTCATTGCTTTTTTTGTTTTAACAATCGGCATTGGACAGGCCAGCCCTTTTGCATCTAGTACTTTATTTGATTCCATTTCTCTCTCTCCTTTGTTTAAGTTGAATTTTTTACTTAGCGAATTGCACAGCGGTTTGGTCCAATCTCCATTTCACGCTGTTTTTCTTCATCTGGATTTACTTTTCCCATATTAGTTTCACGGATTTCTTGATATGCATTTGGCTGCGGCGGTAAGTTATCTGTTACTAAGTGTCTGAACTCTGCTTCGTCTTTAATGTTTAATCCATGATTTTCTGCAAACAAAGTACCTAACTTTTCAGCCACGCTGCCGTTGTCATTTAGCTCATCAATAATCATAAAGTGAGCTGGCAATACGATTAAGTCATCTGATAATGCTTTATAGCGTTTATAAAGCGTCTCGCGCAGATCCCCTACCCAGTCTTCAGCCATACCAGCTAAATCAGGACGTCCAATTGAATCAATGAACAAAATATCACCTGAAAGCAAGTATTGATCGTCTACGATGAAAGAAGTTGATCCAATCGTATGACCCGGTGAATAAAGAGGCTGAATCGTAATCGTTGTGTTACCAATCACGACATCACTGCCTTCTTCTAACGCCTTGTAGTCAAAAATCACTTCTTCTGCATCTTTTGGAGGCAGCCAGTACGCTGCATTTGTTGCTTCAGCAATAACTCTTCCTCCTGAAATGTGATCTGCGTGAAGGTGCGTATCAAACACATGCTTAACAGTGACACCAAGTTCTTTGGCAAAGTTAATATACACATCCGCCATACGCGTCGCATCAATAATAGCCGCTTCACCGTTTGATACGATCATATAAGATAAGCATCCTTTACCGATACGAACAAACTGATAGATCTCTCCGCCGTCTTTTAAACCGCCGACTTTAACAGGCTCTAAATATTCACTCCACGCTTTCATACCGCCTTTAAGGTACGATACGGTAAGACCCGCTTCTGAAAGCATGTCAGCTACCATCACGGATGAACCTTCTTTGGCGCAGACAACTAACACTTCTTTATCAGAAGGGATTTTTTCTAAGATTTCTTCTACTCCGTCTAAAAGATCGAAGTACGGAACGTTTAAATGCTGGAATTGATGACCTTCAATTTTCCAATCACTAAAATCACTTTCATTACGAACGTCCAAGATAAATAGTGGTTCTTTATTGATAATTTTAGATGTAACTTCTTTTGCTGTAAGTACGTGTACTGTCATATTAAAATACCTCCTTAGGTATATAAACTATCAAATTTTTTTAATTCACTATGATTCATTAGTTATTCTACTTTACCTGTCCAGTCACGCATACCAGGAACCACGTTAACTAAGTTTTTAAATCCTTGCTTTTTCATCGTTTGCCCTGCCATTTCACTTCGTCTTCCAGAGCGGCAAATAATATAAATTTCATTCTCTTTATTTAGCTCATTCGAACGTTTTTCTACTTCACCAAGAGGAATATGAACTACGCCTGGAATATGAGCTGCATCGTATTCTTCTACTTCACGAACGTCTAAAATATGAAGATGTTCATCATTTTCTACTTTTTTCGCAAATTCTTCTAATGAAATTTCAGGAATTGGCGTTACGTTTTCTTCGGCACCGCCTTTACGAAGAAAGTGGTGAAGAACGTCACCTTCTGTCTCGGTACCTAAATACTCATGACCTGTGCTTTTTGCCCACGCTTGTAAGTCAGCCGTAGAGCCTTTATCCGTTGCTTGAATTTCTAGTACTTGACCTGCTTCTAATTCATTCATTTTCTTCTTTGTTCTTACGATTGGCATTGGACACGCTAGTCCTTTTGCATCTAATACGAAGTTTGCTTGCATCATTTCTTTTTCCTCCTTGGTTTAAATACTAGTAGGGGTATATTTTTCTCTAAAAAAATTAGACCGTTTCCTCTTTCCACTCCATCATTCCGCCGGTCATATTCGTTACACTATAGCCTTGCCGCTCAAGAAAACGAGCTGCCATACCGCTTCTGCCTCCAGAACGACAGACAACAATATAATTTTTTTCTTTATCTAACTCATGCATACGGAATTCCAAAAAAGGAAGCGGGATATTTAACGCGTCTGGAATTTTACCTGTTTTTACTTCCTCTACTTCACGCACGTCTAAAATGTGAATTTGTTCTTGTTTTTTTACTAATTGTTCTACTTCTTGTGCTGCTATTGTCTTCACGCTACGTCTCCTCCTTCTTGATTTATCTCCACGTATTCATTCCGCCTTTAATGTTGGTGATGGATGTAAAACCTTGCTTTTTCAAAAGCTTACTTGCTTTCATACTTCTCATTCCGCTTTGACAAATAGCGACTACTTCTTTGCCTTTTGAAAGCTGGCCTGTTTGCGCCGGCAGCTCTGATAAAGGAATGTTTCGAAACCCTTTAATGTGTTTAGTCCGAAATTCATGTGGTGTTCGCACATCGATAAACTGTTTATGTTTATTTTTTAACTCTGCTTTTAATTCCATCGTCGATATTTGCTGTATTCCTTTTACTGGTGCAAAACGTTGATATAGAAACCACAACAGAAAGACGATAATAAGCGCATTGATAATCATATTAACCCTCGCTTCATGAGTTATCTTTTAGATAAATAAGTTTACGTTTCCGTCTTCTGCGTCGGCTAAATACGCCGCTACGCCCGCATATTCAATATTATCTAGCAGTTCTTTTTCCTGTAACCCTAGAAGATCCATCGTCATCGTACAAGCCACTAGCTTCACATCTTGTTCTTGCGCCATTTCGATAAGCTGCGGCAGCGTTAAGGCATTATGCTTTTTCATTACGTTTTTAATCATTTTAGGTCCCATACCTGCAAAGTTCATTTTAGATAAGCCCATTTTATCCGCACCGCGCGGCATCATTTTGCCAAACATCTTTTCTAAAAATCCTTTTTTCACCGGCACCATTTCTTCTTTACGAAGCGCATTTAACCCCCAGAACGTATGGAATATCGTCACTTCGTGATCATAAGCAGCCGCTCCGTTGGCAATAATATAAGCTGCCATCGCTTTATCATAATCCCCGCTAAATAATACAATTGTTGTTCGTTTCTTTTGTTCAGTCATGTTGTTCCTCCTCTTACCCTATGGGGTATATTTAACTCTAAAAAAATTAGCTCTTTTGAATGTAAAAGATAAATGTGCTGCCTTCTTCTTTAAAATCAATAAGCTCGTGTCCTGTTGATTTTGCCCACGCTGTTAAATCACTTTTAGTATCCGTGGTTTGCATTTCTAATACTTTACCTGCCGCTAAAGTGTCCATTGTTTTTTTGAATGATGTTGTTTACAGGATTCATATTATACCCCTATAGGTATAATGTCAAGTGGAATAATCTCATTTAATTTTTCTTGTCTATACGAATGCATGACTATGAACTGCTCCCCTTTATAGCGACTAGAGATCACGCATGTTTTCTTTAACTTGCTTTAATTCGTGTACCCCCTCCCCTATCAAGCAAAAAACTTAACATACTTTTTCTATTCTAATGAACCATTGGGGGTAATATATCACGCTGGAGAATAATCTTGCTGTGTCATTCACGTCTGCACACAAAAGGTCCAGTTCCTAAGGAGAACCGGACCTTTTATGGTAAAAAGCTGATTAGCTTTGATGATAGATATTATGCCATTGATTCCACGAACTGTGTGGGTGCTGCTGATGCCACTGATTCCAAGGCACGTATGGATTTTGCTGATGCCACTGATTCCACGTGCCGTGCGGATACTGCTGATGCCACTGATTCCAAGGTGTGTATGGATGTTGCTGATGCCATTGATTCCACGTGCCGTGCGGATACTGTTTATGCCACTGCTCCCAAGGTACATGGGGATGTTGCTGATGCCATTGATTCCACGTGCCGTGCGGGTGCTGGTGATGCCATTGTTCCCATGGAACATAATGCTGCTGTCCTTGATGCATGTTTCTTCAACTCCTTTTCCTTTGCCACATCATATGTTCATTCTTTGATTTAGAGCTTATCTTTTTTTAAATATGGGCGTTTTGATTTCTTATGTATTCATATTGACAGTTATAAAAGAATGTACGCTTTATAGCTATATAGTGCGTTTGTGAATAAAAAAATCTGATCATTGTAATAGAGTAAAAGGCATTAAATTTCTGAACTCGGCGCAAAAAAACACCTTCTCATTTGAGAAGGTGTTTACTTATTAACCTACAATATTGTAACCAGCGTCTACGTGTACGATTTCTCCCGTTACGCCGCGTGAAAGATGGCTCAGTAATACAACCGTCATGTCGCCAACTTCTGCTTGCGTTACGTTACGCTTAAGAGGTGCTTTTTCTTCAACTTTGTGAAGAATTTGGTTAAAGTCAGAAATGCCTTTCGCTGCAAGCGTACGAATTGGGCCTGCTGAAATCGCATTTACGCGGATATTATCTTTTCCTAAGTCTAATGCTAAATATTTTACTGAAGACTCAAGTGCTGCTTTTGCTACACCCATTACGTTATAGCCTTCAACCGCACGTTCTGCACCAAGATAGCTCATCGCTATAAGAGAACCGCCTTCTGTCATAAGAGGTTTTGCTGCTTTCGCTACCGCGATAAATGAATAAGCGCTTGTATCTTGAGCAAATGCATATCCGCTTCTTGATGTATTAATGAACTCACCGTTTAAATCTTCTGAATGAGCAAATGCAACAGAGTGGATGACTCCGTGAACTGTGCCTGCTTCTTCTCCGATTTTTTTGAACGCTGCTTCAATGCTTTCGTCACTGTTTACGTCACATTCAGCAATTAATGTCGCTTGAATTTCATTTTTTTCTAACAGCTTGTTTAATTTTCCTAGTGAACGTTCTTTACGGTATGTGAAAATTAAGTTTGCTCCTACTTGATGAAGGGCTTTTGCAACACCCCAAGCAATACTTCTGTCGTTTGCAACTCCCATAATCACAATGTTCTTGTTCTTTAATTGTAATAAATCTTCCATATTATCCTCCAAAAAAAATTAGTCATCAATGATGACTAATAGGTAATTGTATAGCTTTATTATAGCACAAAGATGCGCTTAGTTCCTAAGAGTCTTATGAAATATCCGTTTTTGGTTTTATAAATAACTTTTTACTTGTCCGAATTTTGCAGCCATGCTTGCGTTGTTCCAGCAAATTTTTTGGCTGCAGGTGAAAGATGATAACGAGTAGCTAGACCAATTGAACGGTAGCTGTCTACTTGAAACGGAATCGCACGCAGCACCTGCGGGATCGAATCTAAAAGCATTTCAGGTAAAATACTAATACCTAAGTGATGCGTAACCATTGATAAAATAGCACTTTCATCCATTAATTCAAAACGGATGTCAGGCTGAATGCCATGTTCTTCAAACAATTGCTTAATATCATGATAACCGCCGTACGTCGGCATAATAAACGGTTCTTTCTCTAAATCTTCAAAAGAAACGGTTTTCTGATGATATAGAGCACTTTGACCCGATACGACACACAGCAGTCGATCTTTTTTTAAAGAAATAATATGAAATTGACTTGAATGCGTAATGTTGATAAAGCCGCAGTCTATTTCTCCGCTCAGCAGCCACTGTTCAATTTCAAGGTAGTCGCCTTCCTTGAGCTGAATTTGAATCTCAGGGTAGTTTTTCTCCATCAGCTGAATAATTTCAGGAAGCCACTTGGTCGACACGCTTTTAAAAATACCGATTTTAATGGTTCCTTTTGCAAGACCCAATAGGCTGGCTGCTTCTTGATGAACTTTTTCATTTTCTTGCAGCACTTTCCGAATGGCAAGAAGCATCGTTTCGCCTTCTGTTGTTAGGGTAATACCTGATCTGTTTCGATTTACAAGCGGAAATCCAAATTCCGATTCAAGATTTGTAATGGCATGACTGACCGCTGACTGCGTGAGCGCCATCGCATCTGCCGCTTTTGTAAAGCTTTGCAATTCCGCTACTTTGTTTAAAATTTCATATTTTACTAAGCTCATTTTACCCCGCCTCAACATGAATTTAATTCACGTTCATTATTATAAAGATTCATTTTATTAATATCAAATTCCTTTGTATACTGTGAGTACATGATAAACACTGGAGGGTTGAACGTGAGTTACCGCACGCGAGCAAATATGATGATGATTGGGGTAAACGTATTTTGGGGCATGTCGTACGTGTTTATGAAAATGGGGCTGAGTTCGCTCGGATCATTTACCATTATTGCGCTTAGATGTTTGATTGCTTTTTTCATTGCTGGGCTGTTTTTTCATAAGCCTTTACGACAAATCACGCGCAAAACGATTTTATCATCCGCTATTTTAGGCTTTTTACTGTTTTCCGTTTTTGCATTTGTCACGTTTGGTGTTAGCATGACGTCTGCTTCAAACGCCGGATTTCTTGTCAGTTTAACGGTCATTTTTGTTCCGTTGCTCAACTGCTTGTTAGTGAAGAAGCTTCCTTCTTGGCCGATTGGGCTTGGCGTTATCACTACCCTAACCGGTATAGGTGTTTTAACTTTAAAGCACTCCTTTCATATGAATGCTGGTGATTTACTTTGCATTGGAACCGCACTATGTTATGCCATTCATATTACGTTAACTGGCACGTTTACAAAAAATGAAAATCCAATTGCTCTTGGCATTTTACAGCTTGGGTTTGCTGGACTATTTGCACTGCTTTGCAGCTTTTTATTTGAACACCCAAGCATCCCAACTACTTTATCATCATGGATTGCGATTTTAGGTCTTGGCGTTCTTTGCAGCGCGATTGGCTTCATTTGTCAAGCCATTGCGCAGCGCTATACAACTCCTACTCACACAGGACTTATTTTTGCAACAGAACCGATTTTTGCTGCGCTGTTTGCCGTTCTTTTTTTGCATGAGCTGTTTACGCTTAAAGAATTGATTGGTTCTGTTATTGTGGTCGCGGGGATTTTAATTGCTCAGTTAGACGGTTTACTATTGAAAAAAAGAGTTCGCTATCAAGAGACATTGCCAAAGTAAAAGCCGCTAGATTTATGAATCTAGCGGCTTACTTTATACCTTATATGTATAAAACTTTTTATCTACGTTCATCACCGGGAAATTCGCAGGCAGCTTTTCTTTCTCTATATGTTGAAATCCATTTTTCTCATAAAAGCGATGAGCAGCCCTATATTGCAAGGTGGTTCCTAAGTATATTCTTTCCACTTCTCTCTCTTTTGCCCACGCGATGGCTGTATGCAATAACCGGTGAGCAGTTTTGAAGTTTGCTCCTCTATATGGCTTTGCTACAAACATTTTCCGTAACGCTATTTGACGACTGCCAATGTCTATTAAAGCTACGCTTCCTACTACTCTTTCGTTGCAAACAGCCACCCAAAAGTTTCCCTTTCCCTGTTGATAAAAGCTTTCGATTTTAAATAAATCGGGCTGATCTTTCTCAGTTATTGGAATTTGATATTCTTGCTGCTGAATATGAAGAATTAAATCTACTACTTCTTGTTGATACTTGCTAGCATATGGCTTAATAATGATACTTTCACTCAAAATACTCCACCGCCCCGAATAAGATTACTCCAATTCATTTTTAACTAACTTTGATATTGTACAGCCTATGTTAACTGCAAAACCAATCACAGCACCTGCAAGAATGGATATCACGCCCACACCAATAAAATCTCCTTTAGTCGGCTGAAATAAATTCATAGAAAGCAAACCAAACATAAAAAGCATCGGAATAAGATAACTCAGCATCTTTTTCAACTTAGCACCTCTTTTCCCTATCTCGATAAACCTTGTAACCATTTTATCGCATATTAATTTCCTATTTATTACAATGTTTATCTTTTTCACATTTCCATTCGAAAAATGAAGAAAAAGTGCCTGCCTCTCGTTCCTGACTAATTGAGAGACGGACGCTTTTTTTATAAAACGTGACTTGTTGCTTGTAAAAAGAACTGAGACTGCTCGTAGTTGTACGTTACTTTTGAAAAGTCAAACGGCTGTCCATTAGCTAAGTGGAAAAGCGTTTCAATAAATAACTTAGGATCGCCTTCTTTTAACCCTAGGTACTTTGCTTCTTCTACGTTCAGCTTGTCGATGTGAAGATATAGATCAGAAAACCCGATTTTTAAGCCAAGCGCTTCTTTAATATAATGAAAAATAGACTCTGAAACAATTTCGTTATTTAAGTATGTAACGATAGATTTATTATAAAATGATTCTTCTAGACAAAGCGTCTGGCCGTTAATATACCGTACTCTTTTTACATAATAGACGTCACTATTTTCTTCTATGTTTAAATTTAACGCGGCTTCTTGCGTCGGCTTTCGTACATCTAACTCAATCACTTCCGACGTTAACTGAAAATCTTCAAGTTCACTCGTAAATCCTTGATTAGAAAGCAAGCCAATATAGCCTGTTCGTTTATGGCGACGGACAAAAATGCCGCTTCCTCTCACTTGAAAAACCACGCCTTTTTTCTCTAGCAGATCTAAGGCTTTTGTTACGGTACTTTTGCTTGCCTCAAACTGCGCCATCAGGGTTTCTAATACAGGCAGCTTTTCTCCTTGCTGAAGCTTGTGTTCTTCAATATAGGTTTCAATTTCAATTGCAATTTGTTGGTATTTGATCATAGCTATACCTCTTTACTGAATTTGTCTCAAGAATAACACGATTATACCATAATCTAACTCCATGCCATAAACTTAAATTATTTAATGATTATTATTTTATTTAGGTATTGATAAATTGTACCGATACAATTATACTGAAAGCGTATACTCAACAAGGGGGTTGAACATATGGGAGGGAAAATCAGAGATTATCACAAACTTGCAGCAGACATTTTAGATGCGGTAGGCGGCGAAGAAAATATCGTAAGCGCTACACGCTGCGCTACGAGACTGCGAATTGTGTTAAAGCGCTCAAAGCCAGAAGCCAAACGCAAGGTGGCTTCTATGCCTGGTGTTATTACAGTTGTTGAAAACAGCGGACAGTTTCAAGTTGTTATTGGACAGCATGTAGGAGACGTTTATGAAGAGTTTGCTAGTTTAGTAAACTTGGATACCACTGAGGAGCAAACTGAAAACAAAGGCACGATTTTAAACCGTGTGATTGCTACGATGTCAGCGGTGTTTGCGCCGTTTGTATACATCCTGGCAGCAGCAGGAATTTTACAGGGTTCGTTAATACTAATTAATTTGTTTTCGGATAGCTTTGCAAAAACGGGCGCATATCAAGTATTAAGCTTTATTTCATGGGCACCGTTTGTTTTTTTACCTATATTTATCGCCATCACAGCATCCAAGCATTTTAAAACTAACACCTACATCGCAGTGGCTTGCTGTGCTGCATTAGTGAGTCCAACATGGGCAGAAATGGCAGCCAAAATTGCCGACGGAAGCAGCATTACGTTTTTAGGTCTTCCCTTATCCGAAACGGTCTATACTTCTTCTGTTTTACCGCCTTTATTTTTAGTATGGATTTTGTCTTATCTTGAAAGGTTCCTAAATAAGAGCATTCATGAAGTAGTTAGACCGCTGTTTGTTCCGTTTTTATGTATGGTAATTATGGTTCCAGTAACAATTTTGCTTATTGGTCCTGTTACCACGATGGGCGCTAATGGAATCGCTCATGGCTATAACTTTTTAGCTGAAAACGTACCTGCTTTGGCCGGAGCAATCATTGGCGGGTTCTGGCAAATTGTTGTTATCTTCGGGGTACACTGGGGAATTACGCCGATGGTACTTGCTAATTTTGACTTAAACGGCAGAGATTCGTTTCAAGCGTATCAAACAATTGCCGTGGTAGCTCAAGTCGGAGCGGTACTTGGAGTTATTTTAAAAGCAAAAAGCCAAGAAGCACGCAAAGTGAGCGTTTCCGCTGGGATAACAGGATTATTCGGTATTACCGAACCTGCCATTTACGGCGTAAACTTACGTTTTAAAAAGCCGTTTATCTTTGGATGCATTTCAGGTGCTATTGGTGCTGTTGTAGCAAGCTTCTTTCATCCTTACTACTTTGCTTACGCAGGATTGCCCGGACCTCTGACCATTGTAAACGGGATCAGTCAAGACTACCCGATGTCGATCTGGGGCATTTTAATTGGATGTGCCATTGCAATCATTCTTCCCGTTGTGCTTATTCAAGTATTTGGTTACGGAGAAGATGCAGCAAAAGAAGCAGCTACTTCCCCTTTAAACGAAGTCGCTGTAAGCAATCCGACCGAAAATGAAGAAACCATCAGCGCGCCGTTTAGCGGGAAAGTTATCCCTCTTTCTAGCGTACCAGACGAAGTATTCAGCTCGGGTGCGATGGGACAAGGATTAGCAATTGATCCTTCGGATAATAAGCTTTATGCACCTTTTGACGGAACGGTAGTCATGGTAGCACCAACGAAGCACGCCATCGGCCTTCGTTCAGAATATGGCGTTGAGCTGCTTGTTCATATTGGATTAGATACCGTTACATTAGACGGCAAGCCGTTTACACTGCACGTAGAAGACGGTGTAAAGTTTAAAAAAGGTGATTTACTGATTGAATTTGATAAAGAATTTATTGAAACACAGGGATTACAAACGATCACGCCGGTTATTATCACCAATTCAAGCGCTTATCGAGAAGTGATCGTTGAAGATGTTGAAAATAGCGGGCTGAATCAAACATTATTTACCGTAGTGAAATAAGGGGGAACTAACAATGACAAAAATGCCAAAGAATTTCTTATGGGGCGGCGCATTAGCAGCTCATCAATTTGAAGGTGGATGGAACCAAGGCGGAAAAGGACCGAGCGTAGTAGACGTTATGACTGCAGGTGCGCACGGTGTACCGCGACAAATCACTGAAACAGTGGAAGATGATAAATTTTATCCGAATCACGAAGCAATTGATTTTTATCACCGCTACAAAGAAGATATCGCGCTGTTTGCAGAAATGGGCTTAAAATGCTTGCGAACTTCTATTGGCTGGAGCCGTATTTTCCCTAAAGGCGATGAAGCTGAGCCAAACGAAGAAGGACTAAAATTCTACGACGATGTATTTGATGAACTGTTAAAGCACGGAATCGAACCGGTTATTACGCTGTCTCACTTTGAAATGCCTCTGCATTTAGCTCGAGAATACGGCGGATTTAGAAGCCGAAAAACGGTAGATTGCTTTGTGAAGTTCGCTGAGGTTTGTTTCGACCGCTATAAAGACAAAGTGACGTACTGGATGACGTTTAATGAAATTAACAACAAAATGGACGTGAACAACCCTCTATTCTTATGGACGAACTCCGGCGTTTCTGTAAAACCGGGTGAAAATGCAAAAGAAGTGATGTATCAAGCGGGACATCATGAACTGCTTGCAAGCGCTCTTGCCGTATCAAAAGGAAAAGAAATTAATCCAAATTTCCAAATCGGAGCAATGGTGTCACACGTGCCAATTTATCCGTATTCTTCAAATCCTGAAGATGTGATGTTAGCAGAAGAAACAATGAGACAGCGCTACTTCTTCCCTGACGTTCAAGTTCGCGGCTATTATCCAAGCTATGCGTTAAAAGAATTCGAACGAGAAGGCTATCATATTCCGTTTGAAGAAGGCGACGAAGAAATTTTACGAAACGGAAAAGTTGATTATTTAGGCTTCAGCTATTACATGTCTACAACGGTTAAAAGCGACGTTGAAGCTGACAACACGGGCGATATCGTAAACGGCGGATTGCCAAACGGCGTAGCAAATCCTTATATCAAATCAAGCGATTGGGGCTGGTCAATTGATCCAACGGGCTTGCGCTATACGTTAAACCGCTTCTATGACCGCTATCAAATTCCGCTGTTCATCGTAGAAAACGGATTTGGCGCTATCGATACAGTTGAAGAAGACGGATCCATTCATGACGCATCACGAATTGAATATTTAAAATCGCACATCGAAGCGTTAGAAAAAGCTGTGACGTACGATGGTGTTGATTTAATGGGCTACACGCCGTGGGGAATTATTGATATTGTTTCCTTTACAACAGGCGAAATGAAAAAGCGATACGGCATGATTTATGTCGACCGTGACAACGAAGGAAACGGATCAATGAAGCGCTATAAAAAAGATTCCTTTAACTGGTATAAACATGTAATTGAAACAAATGGTGAAGAACTATAAGAAATTAGAAAAAGCCGGACTCCTGCGTAAAGACATAGGAATCCGGCTTTTTTAAAACGTGTAAAAATAAAGGCAAATACGTTATCTCGGTTTATCTACTAGCTGCGTTTGAGCAATTTCTGTTTGCTTAATTCCCGCTCGTTGAATTTCATCCGCAAACGATTCATGTTTCAGCGTTTTGATTACCTTTTCGCTTCCATCTCGAAGAGTATACACTCTAAATTCATACATACTCTGCCCTCTCCTTTAAAATAAGATTGATGCGATACATTAGATGCGCTCCTGTTAAAAGCCACTCATAATAGAGGTAACTTTTTTCTCTTCTTTACTTTACCCACTTCTTTTGGGAACTAGACAAAGAGTTTTAATCTGACGCTATAGAAAACAAACAAGAAGCCTTTGCGGCAAGCAAAGGCTTTGATCTATTTAATATTATTGTTCAAAGATGGTTCCTTTTTTAAATTTTGAATGTTTAAAAGCAAATTTCGTTAAAAGAATATAAGAGATTCCTGCGACTACAACTCCTATAATCCAGCCTAAATCGACTTCGATAAACGCAGCACCTGCACCGATGAGCATCGCAAGCATGGCGCACGGATTGTAGCCGGAAAACGGTCCTTCTTCTTGATACAATTCTTCTACGTTTACTCTTTGTTTCCGTAAAATATAGTAATCGACCAATAAAATAGAAACAATCGGCCCTAAAAAAGCAGAGTAAATCAAAATGAACAGCCCAAGTCCTGCAGCTGACGAATCTTGAACAAGCACCCAAGGGAATGAACAGAAAGCAAGCAGTCCGGTAATGGTAACGGCTACTTTATAATTTGCTTTTGTCAGCATGGTAATGACATACGTAGGCGGAATAATATTTGCCACCATGTTTACGGCAATCACGCCAATCACAATAAAAGCTGATACAGCGACGGTAATATATGAATTATCCACTACAACCGCGAACGCTTTGACAGGATTGGATATGCCCGTAGCAGAAGCAAGCATTGCTCCGATTGTAAGAACGAATCCGTAGGCTACTAGAATTGGTGTAAAGTATAAGAACCCACGCTTTGTGTCGCTAATTCCTAGCTTCAGTTCTCTAGAGTAATCGGCTGCGCTTAGAAAAATCGCCGCATAATTTCCCATAAACATCATAATGAAAGAAAAGAACGGAAGTCCCCATGAACCTTTTGTATGTACCCACTTCTCCCCTACTACCTCACTATGAGAAGTTAAAAGAACACCAAATACGTAAACGAGGCCAAGCAATATGATGATTGAAGCAAGCATCTCTACCCATTTAACCGCGTGGAAGCTGTACAGAGAAAGCACAATTTGCAGCAGCTGAATGATAATAAAGCAAAGAATAAGATTATCAAAAGACCCTTTGCTCACAATTTTCCCGATTTCGTTTAAAGCGGTACCGCCTGTCCAGCTTTGGAAACCATACCAAATGATAGCTGGAATACCTCGTAAAAGAGACGATATGACGGAACCTTTTATTCCAAAAGACATTCGAAGCTGCATCACATACGGTATACCCGTCTTATAGCCAATTCGATCATTTAACACAAAAAAAGTAGAAATAATACCAATGGCAATAATCGCTGCCACAAACGTTTGAAAAAGATTTAATACCGCAGTACCTGCTACTACTAAGCTTGCGCCAAGCGTCATATTTCCTAAATTAACGCCGTCTCCAATCCACATAAACATATAGGACATCGGAGTTAGCTTTCGATCACTTTCCGCTTTTGGCTTCAGTGACGGATCAAGACCTGCATCTTGATGAGAATGCACCTCTTCTATAACAGTACTTGTTGCATTTGTAGACACTATACAACCAACTCCTTTTTTATAATATTCCCACTCTTATTTCTAACATTAGATGTAAGTTAACTTAACATGTACATAGTGTATATGAATTTTGCCGTAAGTTCATTATTATTTATGTGAATTTTCTGATATTTTTTTGTGCGATTTGACTAATTTTTGACCTCGGCTCGCAACATACAGAAGTTGATAGTAATAAAAAATCCAAGCGCTTACTATAAGCGCTTGGATGAGTCAGCTAGTATTTATTTTTCACAGGCGATATAGTCTTTATCTCGATCTAGCTTTGTATTGGCATCATACAGTGATTTTGACACATACGGTTTGTACTTTGTTTTGCCGCCTTTATTTTTCACATTAGCCGCACGAGCAACGCCGCCTTTGTAGTCTTTGTTTAATTCCGTGCAGTTTTTGTAAGATTTAGCTGCCGCATCTACGTTTGAAACTGTGCTAAAAGATACGCTCGTTAATAAACCGAAAGATAGAACAACTGGAAAAATCTTTTTCATAATGGATACTTCCTTCCTATATTTTTTCTAATTAATAATAGAATGTTCTATCAATCTTTTCAATCTTTTTTTTACATTTAAACTACTATTATCCAATTTTATTTGCGAGTAACTTTAAGAGTCTTCACCGCTTGTTTAGCCGCTTCTGCAATCAGTTTATCATTATACTTCGCATCTTTTTCCGTACGATTGGAGAGGATCGCAAGAATAATTGGATCTCCTTTTGGCGGCCAAAGGATAGCAATATCATTTCGCGTCGCGTATGAGCCTGCGCCTGTCTTATCGGCTACTTCCCAGCTTTTCGGCACGCCCGCTCGTATTAACGCATCCCCTGTTGTGTTTCGCTTCATCCAATCTGTTAAAAGTGCACGTTTGTTTTCAGGAAGTGCCTGTCCAAGTACATACGTTTGAAGACTTGTAGCGAGCGCTCTCGGTGTACTTGTATCGTGGGTTTCTCCTGGATTCACTTCATTTAAATCCGGTTCAAAGCGCTCAGGCAGCGTCACATCGTCTCCTATTTTTTCTAAAGCTTCTTTAAATCCATCCGGTCCGTCCAGCTGCTGCAGAATTAAGTTCCCTGCCGTATTGTCGCTGTAGCGAAGCGATGCATCCGCGAGTTCTCGAAGAGTCATGCCTGTATCCACGTGTTTTTCTGTAATGGGATTATAGTTTACAAGGTCATCGCGCGTATAAAAGATTCGTTCGTTGAGATCTTCGATTGACTTCTGCTGTAAAAGTGCACCGACAGCAAGAGCTTTATGAGTAGACGCATAAGCAAAACGCTCATCCGGATGATACGTTACCGTTTTATTGGTACCCGTATCTAATGCAAAAACGCCAAGATTCGCATCATATTTTTCTTCAAGCTTAGCAAACTCTCGATCACTCTTAGTTTCTTGTCTGTGACATTTTACCGTTTCAGCATGCACCTCGCTGCTTGAAAAGCTTACAGCCGCCGCGCACGACAGAGCGAGTACAGGCATCATTTTTTTAAGCTTTGAAGTACGAAACATCTCTTTCCATGTCTTCATTACCCTTCAACACCTTTCAAAAAAGTATTTAGTATGTATTCTCTTAAGTAGAGATTACCAACAATGCTATTTTATCAATTGTTTATCCCCAAAAACATGATAGCTTTATCACATTTATATAATAAAAGTGTCTAACACTGAAGATGAGCAGTATGAAAACCGTAAGTATTTTAAAAAACAGGCGGCGTAACTGAGAATAAAATCGCCGCTTTCTCCTCAAACGGATTGTCCCATTTGTGCTTCAGATGCGAAGGGATTTTGACGCTGTCTCCTTTTTCTAGCACGTATACTTCCTCTTCCAAAGACACCTTAATTTTTCCTTCTAAGACATATGCCACTTCCTCCCCTTTATGCGCTAAAGGAGATTCTGATGAAGACTTCATCGGCGGTACTTCCATGATCGCTGTAGCTAGATTTCCCGTAAAGTCTGGTGATACTAGCGAATACGTTAACTCTTTTACTTTCATCGTTTTACGCTCGTTCGCCCGCACGACTAAATGAGAGGTGTTTATTTCTTCAAGTAAAAAGCTGAAAGTAGGAACATCGAGGCATTTAGCTAAAATTTTAAGCGTTGAGATGGACGGATTAGCTAATCCCCGTTCAATTTGACTTAACATAGACGGCGTAATCTCCGCTAATTTGGCTAATTCCCGACTGCTTAGCCCCTTTGCTTTTCGAAATTTCTCTACTTTTTTTCCAATATCTATGTTTTCCATGATGATTCCTCCGTAAAAGATGTTTAATCACATTTAATTTTATTAAATTAAACTTAATAAACGGCACTACTTATGTTAAATTATATTTAATAAATAAAATATATTTTAATACTATCACAGTATGGAGGAAGAAAAAATGAACGACATCTTCACTTTTTTGATTCTCACATTATTTGTTATTATGAGTCCTGGTATTGATACTGCTCTTATTACCAAACGAACGATGGCAGATGGACAAACGGGCGGCTATAAAATGGCATTAGGCTTAGCGAGCGGCTCTTTAGTTCATACATTCGCCGCCGCGTTTGGTTTATCTGCTCTTCTCCTTCAGTCAGCTCTGGCATTTGAAATCGTAAAATATGCAGGAGCCCTGTACTTAATGTACTTAGGAATCTCTGCTTTTCTTTCTAAAAAAACCGATACAGTTTCTCCTATAAAAGAGGAGCAGTCAAAAGAAACATCCGCTTTTCGTCAAGGCCTTGTCTCAAACGTTCTTAACCCAAAAGTAGCTGTGTTTTTCTTAACTTTTTTACCTCAATTTGTTCAAAGTGATCAAAATGTAACGCTTCAATTACTTCTTATGGGAATAACATACACGATCCTTGCTATCACGTGGTTTTTCGTATTCGTCTTTTTTATTAACTATTTACGAAAATGGCTCACAACACCTAGCGTTCAGCGCTTTATGGATAAAGCAACAGGAGTCGTTTTAATCGGTTTTGGATTAAAGCTGGCTTTTGAAAAACATAAATAAGAAAATATGTTAGTTGAAGGAAGTTCCGAACGAGTTTGATTCTTGATGGAGAATCAAACTCGTTCGGATTTTTCATTGGCAGGGTAAATGTAAGTGCTTCTAGCTATTAATTGGAGGGCAAGACGAAGACTCCTGCGGGAAAAGCGGAAATCGTGAGACCCCGCAGGAGCGCAAGCGACGAGGAGGCTCACCGACCGCCCGCGGAAAGCGAAGTCTTGCACGGAATTTAATAGCGGTGTCACAAGCAGTTCAGCTCCTTTATCTCATTTGTTAGCCTTTAGATGAAATTGGTTTCGTTCTGTCTCATTCTGTTTCGTCATTTATACACGTCAGGTTCATAGAGATAGACTTTAAGATCAAGCTTTCCATCCGAAGAAACGAGTATTCCTTCCGCTTCGAGTGAAAGTTTTTGAACAACGTACATTCCTTCGTCTTTAAACCCAATTTCTCCTTTAGAATTAATGACTCTGTGCCAGGGGAGATTATGTTTCTTACTCATCGAATGCAGTACTCGTACAACTTGCCTTGCACCTCGCGGACTACCAGCCAGGCCGGCAATTTGTCCGTATGTCATTACTTTCCCGGATGGTATTTGTTTAATAAGTGCTACTGCTCGTTCTGTAAAACTCATGCTGCCCCTCCTTTTATTCTTTAGTACAACATTACCATAATCATTAAACATTGAAGTAATCACTCGATTTTTCTTCAGCAACATTATAAGATAATAATAAGAAGTACGCTCATCATTGTTCAACATACTCCAAACAAATGCTTACTGATTATTTCCTATTCTTCAACTAACAAATCTTTGTGCGAGTGGCAGCTTATACCTCATTTATGACACTGTGATTATAAAAACGTTACAGAAACCAACACAGCAAGGTACGTAGAAGCGTTACATGATAAGATAAACAGTAGATACTAGTACAAATTCAAATTGATGCTGACGAATAAGTAATCATTTAAAAAGTGGTGAGAAAATGACAAAATGGCTTAGTGTAAAAGAGTTATCTGAAGAAACGAGTATTCCTACTTCAACGATTAGAAGATATATAGATAAATTCCAATATTTCTTTATACAAAAAGAAGATCATCGACCAAAACAATATGAAGCTGCGGCTGCGACCGTTTTACTGAAAATTAAGCAGCTTTATGATGAGGGCTGTCAAGCAGAAGAAATCAATGAAGCGCTGCAAAAAGAATTCTCTTTAACTACAAGCGAGGATCAAGCTGCCGTGTCTATAGAAGAAGCCGAAGACAAAGAGGACACAGAGAACACAGCAGAAGCAGCTGACCAGCCCGAGGCCGACGACCAGCAGCCGACATCTCCCGAACAGCCGGTACAGCCTTCACCCCAACAAGAGCCTGATACAAAACAAATTCTTCAGGAAAAAGATAAGCAGCTTATTCAATCTTTGCGTAAAAGCTTGCGTGAACAGCAGGCCATTTCAGAATTAGTAGAAGCTTCAAAAGAAAGCAGCGTAGTAGGTAAAAAGAGATCGATTTTAAAACGATTATTCCAACGAAAAAAGAACTAAGTTTGTAAACAAGTCTAGGCTACGAAACTCCTTTATTTCTGGTCATTAAATTTATGTAAAACAAAGTTTCTAAACTGTTTAACAGCCGGTGATAGATATCTTCCTTCAATCCATGCTAGTCCAATTACTCGGTGGCAGTTGGCTTTAGCTAATGGGATTTTCACTATTTTACTTTGATCGATTCCATGTAAATCTGGAAGGATAGAAATTCCTAAGCCGGCTCCTACAAGTCCCGCTACGGTATCAGCTTCTTCTCCTTCAAACATGATGTGAGGCTTTACCCCTGTCTCTTCAAATAACTGCTCAAACGTAAGACGAAGAGAAAAACCTTCTTTTAAGTGAATAAATGATTCTTCAGCAATTTCTTCTAGCGGGATACGTTCACGATCAGCATACCGGTGATTTTTCGGTACGATCACAAACAGCTCTTCACTCCAAAGATGCTGCCACTTGATGACCGATTTCTCTTCCATAGGCGCAATCAAACAAAGATCCAGTTCGCCCAGCTGCAGCTGCTCAAGAAGAACGTGAGAAGGGCTTTGCCTCAGTTGAAAATTAACCTTAGGATATAAGCTGCGAAATGACGCGATTAAATCTGGAATCAAATCTGTGCTGAGCGTATGTAAAAATCCAAGTGACACCTGCCCTTTTTCAGGATCTAGCAGCGCTTGAATTTCCTCTTGTCCTTGATCAAATTCTTTCATTATGTTATCTACACGCTTTAAAAAAACTTTACCATATTGATTTAATTGAATGGAACGTCCTTGCCGGTCAAATAGAGGCGCTCCTACTTCCTCTTCAAAACGAGCAATTGAACGACTGAGCGCAGGCTGCGTAATTAACAGCTCTTCTGCTGCTCGCGTCATATGCTGCGTACGTGCTAGCGTTTGAAAATATTTAAACTGCTGCCATTCCACTTTGTACCATCTCCTTATCAAGCTACTTCATTCATTACACAGATACATGGAAAATGTAATTATAATGAATTATACATTATAAATAGCGGGTGTTACGATAAAAAATGGAAACATACTCGAGGAAGTTTTTAATTCATCTTGACGATTGCTGTATACGGCACTTATAAAATTTTATACTCATCATTTTTTAGCAGAAAGAAGAATTTGTCATGAAACGTAAGGAAAGTTATTAAAAAGCTAACTAAGATATCGTAGTAAATTCACATCAAAAAGACCTTTCTATCGCAATCAAAGAAAGGTCTTTTTTGAGAATGTAAAACACATTTTTTCTTGTATGTACCTCTTAAAGTAAACTTTTTAAAGTTTAACCCGTTCTACTAACTGCAGCAGTTCATCATTAGGTCCGTGAAATAAAATCATACGGCCGCCTTCAAGTGTTGGCTGAGGCTCAGATGATAAAAATTCAATTCCTTTGCTCTTATAATGTTGAATCGCCTTATTTATATCCTCTACCGTAAACGCAAGGTGGTTCACAATCCCGCTTTTGTTGTATTCGCCAATCGGATCAATATCTCGAATAAGCTCAATTTCGATACCCAGCTGTTCTTCAAGATACAAAAAAGCCATCTCTCTTTTTTTCGGTAGAGCCTTGAAGGCGAACTTTAAAGCCAAACATATCTCCGTAGTAGTGAATCGTTTCATCCATATCTCCAACAATAATTGCTGTATGTTCCATTTTCTTAATCATGAATATTCCTCCCTTTTCCCGTATTTAGTAAGTACAAGTAAACTATACCGCAATTTAGGCAATATGTATTTCCATATACCTTGAATTCTCATACTATGGTTAGGAAAATTCAAGCACTCTATCAATGCAGCTGCGCTATGATTTGAAAAATAACAAATAAAAAAACAAACCTCATTGGTTTGTTTTGGTTACGTATTTTATAGTCAGTCTCTGTTCAACAACGTTCGATAAGCCATGTTTTGTACCTTTGTACTGCAAACGATTTCACTCTCGTACTCAGGCGGTAATCATCTATCTACGATTACACATGTAACCGTCCGTCTCTCGGTTTGATTCCTTAGAGACAGTTCCCCTACCATTGTTTGGGTTTCTCGCTCGTGGGGTTTACCGCGTTCCACCTTTGCTGTTTCCAGCAAAGCTTCGTCACTGTGGCACTTTCAGGGATACTCGACCATATCCGAGGACTTAGGTGGTTTTTCCCGCCGTCAGCTAAGCTATAAGCCAAGCTGCCCTAGCTTATTTTTTCACTAGGCACGAACACTACGGGCATCTCAGCACCGTGCGAGCATGGACTTTCCTCTACATCAAATGATGCAGCGATTACCTGAACGTTATTTCAGATCGTCTATGAGTAGTATATGCGTTTTAGCTTGCCGAATCAAATGTAACTTTTGGTATGGATTCCATTTCAATTTTTGCAGCAAATTAAATAAAATAACTTGTTTCTGTACAATCTTTTTAGTAGATGAAACACCAGTAAGCCTAAGAAATATTCTCTTAATCCATTTCTACAGGGGAATACGTTGTTTCTTTATAGAATTATTCTATAAACTACATAAAAAGATAACAGAGGTGATGATACATGAACACTGAGTTAAAATTTGATTTTCATACCCATCACGACCGATGCGGACATGCTCGCGGTACGATTCGAGATTATATAGAGGCATCTATTGATAAAGGCCTTGATATCATTGGAATTTCGGATCATTCTCCTTATTTTGCGAGCGAAGAAGATCAGCCGTATCCTCACATTGCGATGGGAAAAAGCGCATTTTCCGGATATGTAGCTGAGATTTTGAAACTAAAAGAAGAATATAAAGAAAAAATTGAAGTGCTGTTAGGTGTGGAGTCTGATTTCTTCCCAGAGCATGCGGCGATATATCGTAGCCATTATGAAAAATATCCGTTTGACTACATAATCGGCTCTGTCCACCAAGTTGATGAAATCAGCATCTTTCATAAAACGCGCTGGGAAGGACTTTCTCAGCAAGAAAAGCAGCGCACGAAAGAAACGTATTATCAGCTGATCGAAGAGTCCGCCCGGAGCAGAATGTTTCAAATTCTTGGCCATATTGATGCCATGAAAGGATTCTATCCCTCTTTTTCTTCTATCGAGACAGCTGTAATTGATCAGACGCTAAAAGTGATTTCAGCACATGACATTGCCATAGAAGTGAATACATCAGGTAAAACCAAAGACTGCGGAGGCTGGTATCCTGCAGATGATATTTTAGAAAGAGCCCTGCACTACGGGGTAAACATTACATTTGGTTCTGATGCTCATGACCCGGAGCGCATTGGCGACGACTTTGAACTAGTAAAAAAGCGTCTTAAAGAAATAGGCTTTACAGATTGGGTCTTTTTTAGACAGAAAAAAATGCAGGTGGCACCTTTGTAAAATTTAAATAGACTCACAATAAAAATAAGCCTGAAAACACGCAGATGAAGGAACACCGCGTGTTTTCAGGCATGTGTTTTTTACTGAGAAACTTTGACTTTTGGAGATGAAGATAAATCTTCTCCGTTCGTTTCAATTACTTGTTGTTTAGGCACCATTTTTTCATCATCCTGACCTATCCTTATAGTCCCTCTACTATCTCCAACACTACTAATTTCCTACATAAAATATCCACATTTTATTTCAACTGTGCTACATTTAACTAAAAATGCTTTCTTAATGAGGGATACAATTGTGAATTTAGATTTAACAGCTTATATAACGCTTATCTGCACGTCCGGTGTTCTTAATCTATACTTATGTTTTTACGTATTTATTAAGCGTCACCACTACGCTAACATTGCGCATTTATTTATTCTTCATACGGGATTCACCGCCGTTTATTGTATTGGTGCGGCATTTAGCTTACTATCCGTTAACCTCGTGGAAATGAAATTTTGGACCGTTATTCAATACGTGGGCATGCCTTTTTCACCTCCTGCAGGACTGCTGTTTGTTATGCAGTATGTCGGCATAAAGGTGAGGAAAAAACATATTTTTGCACTTTTTATCATTCCGTTTATTAGTTTGATTATGGTCGCAACAAATGACTGGCATCACCTTCATTACCGAGTGTTTGAAATTGACCCAGTTTTAGGTGCTCCTTACGTTCATCAAGAAATTGGACCATGGTACACGATTCACGGCATGTTCATCTTTTCGTCTATGTTCGTTGCTTTTTTGCTCGCCGTTTACCGCTGGAAAGAAGCAGCCAAAGCTTACCGCCTGCAGTTAATTGCATTAATGGTCGGGCAATTAGTCCCTATCGTCACAGCTTTTGTCTATTTAATGGGCTTTACGCCGCAGGGAATTGATCCAGTTCCGATGGTTTTATGGGTTTCTTCTTTTTTATATTTATGGTCCATTAACTCATCGCGTATGTTTACGGTCATGCCCGTTGCGAAAGACGCCATATTTAACAGTATTAATGACGGTGTTATCGTACTTGATGAATCCTACAGGCTAATTGAATTTAACCTAGCGTCTAAAAACATGTTTCCGCAGCTAAAAAAAGCGATGTTCGGAAAACGTTTTGCTGATATTTGGTTAACGTTATCAGGCAGTTCGTTTCCTTTTACATTAGAAAATAAAAACAGCAGTCAAGAGCTGCAGCTTTTTTCTGGGGATCAATCTCAGTATACGTATCAAGTTCGCACCTCTCCTTTGCAGTATGCTAACAACAGTCCCGGCTTGCTGCTTATTTTTACGGATATCACGGAGCTAAAAAGACTTCAGCTAAAGCTTGAAAATCAAGCTTATTACGATGAGCTGACGCAAATTTATAATCGCAGAGCATTTTTTCAGCACAGCAAGCAAGCATTCGATGAAGCAAAAAAGTCCGCATCTTCTTTCACACTTCTTTTACTTGATATTGATTATTTTAAAAAAGTGAACGATACGTATGGTCATTATACCGGCGATCAGGTGCTTGTACATGTCGTAAAAGCCTGCCAGTCCGTATTACCGCAAGGAGCCCTTTTTGCTCGGTACGGCGGTGAAGAATTTGTACTCGCGCTAAAGGGCTATACTTTATCCGAAGGCGAAACGCTTGCTGACCAAATTCGCCGTCACGTCGAGACTCAGCCCTTACTGATTAATGAAGAAACCATTTCTGTTACGCTAAGTCTTGGAGTAGCACAAGCGGAAAAACAAGAAAATGAAACGTTAGATGAGCTGTTGAATAAAGCAGATATCGCCCTGTACGCTGCCAAACAACATGGACGCAACCAAGTACGGAGATATAAAGAGATAAAAGAAATCCTAAAAAGAACCTAAACAGCACTGTTTCGGTTCTTTTTGCTTTTGACTACTATTCTTTCATTTATCAAGTGAAAGTGTTAAAAGACTTGATTTTACCTATGTATTTGCGAGTAGATTATCCTATAAACTATACGTAGATCAAAAAAAGGAGAGATACAGATGAAGATTACACATATTCGTAACGCTACTCTAATTGTTGAATACGGAAGAAAAACGTTTTTAATTGATCCTATGTTAGCGGAAAAAGACACTTACCCTCCTTTCCCAAATTCGATCAGACAAGATCAAAACAACCCTTTAGTGAACTTACCGATATCCGTTGAAGAGATTATTGATGGTGTAGATGCGGTTATTGTCACTCACCTCCATTTAGACCATTTTGACGATGCGGCTAAGCAGGCTTTGCCAAAAGACATCAAAATATTCGTTCAAAATGAAGAAGATACCGCAGTAGTAAAAGAAGCTGGTTTTAAAAATGTAGAAGCACTCACAAAGAATACAGTCTTTCAAGGCATCCAATTAATCAAAACAAAAGGCGAACACGGAAGAGGAGAAATTTTAAAGCGTACTGGTTTAGTATGCGGTGTTGTTTTTAAACATAAGAGTGAAAAAACGCTTTATGTAGCTGGAGATACGGTATGGTACCCTGCTGTTGGAAAAGAAATCAACACACATAAACCGGATGTCATTGTCGTAAACGGCGGCGATAATCAGTTTTTAGAAGGCGGTTCTCTTGTGATGGGGAAAGAAGATATTTACCAAGTTTTTAAAGCGGCCCCTCATGCTACGATTGTTTCTGTCCATATGGAAGCTGCAAATCACTGGACGTTATCAAGAGAAGAGTTAAAAAGCTTTATCAACGAAAAAGATATGGCGTCCCGCGTCTTTGTTCCAGATGATGGCGAGGTTTATACTCTATAAGTAAAAGGGATTAAGACATAAAAAAATCATTCCAATCTAAAGACAGACAAATGAGATCGCATGGATCGCTCGCTTATGACACCGCTGTTGATTTCCGTGCAAGGCTTCGCTTTCCGCTTGCGCTCCTGCGGGGTCTCATCCCTTTCCGCTTTTCCCGCAGGAGTCTTCGCCTTGCCCTCCAATCAACAGCTAGAAGTAACTAAATTGAGTAAACCTACCTTCCCTCTACCAATAAAAAAATTCGACCGATTCATCGTTCAGGTCACCCTTCAACTAACATACTTTTGCCCCAGCCTCTTTTTATAACCGTTTCATTTATCAAGTAGTAGTCGTAGTAGCAACCGCTGAAGTGCTCGCAATAACCGCTAGTATAGCCGCTTGCTGGGCTTGAATAACGGTTTCAATCGTTGTATAGATGCCTGTTTCGACCAGTCTAGAATCCTTTAGCTTTTCACTGATAACCAGATTAACCGCCAGCATAACATTGATGTCTTTCTGCCACTTAAAAAGTTTATCTGCATTCAGCTGCTTTACCGCTTCATGGATAATTTCAATTTCAGCTTCCGGTTTTTCAAACAGTGCTAATAAGCCAATGAATGGGTAATGCATTGCTTTTACTTTCATACCTGCCGATTCACAGATTTCTTTTACTGCTAGGCACCTTTCAATAAGGGTATCCCCATGTAAGTTTTTATCGATTGCGAGAATATGACTTAAAAATTGAAGGTCATTTCCTTTTTTAAATCCATGCTGCCCCAATGTGGTATAAAAGTGTTCAATTTCATGCATCAAATCGTCAACAGACTCGCTCGTTTCAGCTAATAAAACGGCAAGAGGTACATCACCGCTTGATGTGAGGAAGAGATGCTTTTTTTTCATGCCTTGATAAATTTCTATTGAACTTCGAACCATTTCTTTATGACTTCGACTCGACTCATTCGACAGCATAGCGGAAGCCGCGATATACGTAAATGGGCCTCTAGTAAACCCGCCTTGTACTAATTGATCATATACATCCAGAAATTCATGAAACGTTTCTTTTGGATTCTCATAGCTGGTATCTAGCATGGCTGCGATCGTAAACCGCTGTGATGATTTTAATGTAGAAAACATTCCTACTTGATTCTTAATATAGTCACTTAACTGTATATACTGTGGAAGCTTGAGCGATTTGCCTTTCACTGCATACATAGAAGCGATAGCCATAAACTGCTTGGGATCTGCCACTTTCCATTTTAGCTCGTTTTTTAAGCTGATATAAAAACCTCTATACTGATCTACTTTTTGTTGAATCGTTTCCGGTAGCATATCAACACGTCCTTTATTTGTCGTTAGCTTATATACGTAGCACTTTAATAAAAGTTTCAATATTCGGTAAATACCTGATGCATTTATAAGATACAAAAAAGACCCCGGAATATTCCGAGGTCTTTTTCCTTCAGTTCTACCTATTAACCTCTACCCGCTTGGAAAGAAGGATATTTTGTCATACCGCCATCAGCAAATAGTGTAATACCTGTTACGTAGCTTGCTTGTGATGATGCTAAGAATGCCGCAACTGATGCGATTTCTTCCGGGTTGCCGATGTAACCCATTGGAATCATGCTTTCTACGTCTGCACGCTGCTCTGGATCTGCGAATTTTTCAGCGTTGATTGGCGTATCGATTGCACCAGGTCCAATGTTATTCACGCGGATACCTTTTGGCGCATATTCAAGAGCCAATGTTTCCGTCATTAGTTTCATACCGCCTTTACTTGCTGCATAGTGGCCAAGGAATCATTTCGTGAACGCTGGACATGTTGATAACATTTCCTTTAATGTTATTTTCAACAAAATATTTAATCGCTTCGCGGCTTCCTAAAAACGCGCCTGTTAAGTTTGTATCGATGACTTGATTCCAGTTTTCTAATGATAATTCATGAGAAGGAACCGGGTTTTCAACACCAGCATTATTAACCATTACGTCTAATGTGCCGAATTCTTTAACAGCTGTCTCTACAAGGTTCACAACGTCTTCTTCTTTTGTTACGTCACCTCGAACAACAATTGCTTGACCGCCAGCTTGTTCAATTTCTTTTTTTACTTCTAGCGCTTCCTCTTCATTGCTGCGGTAGTTTACAACCACTTTTGACTGCTCTTGACCAAAACGAACGGCCATTGCGCGACCTATTCCTTTTGAACCCCCTGTTACAACTACTACTTTATCTTTTAAATCTGTATACATCTTGAAGTCCTCCTACTTTTTCTATGTGATATGCCTTGCTATACTGTACTAATTACAAATACAGTTTAGGTTTTAAAAAAAGAATAAGCGTTTCTCTATCTCTTCTTTCTCAAACTGTCATTCATTTGAAAAACAGCAAATTCACTTTTGTTTCTTTTAGTTACTTATAGTAACCAAGGGAAATAAAGTAGTCAAACTTTTTGTTTTATCATTCTTATTATTTATTTTCACCACTTACTCTCTTCATCTCTGTTCCCCGCAGGATTTGGTTACACACTTCCAATTAACTCCACTTCAAAAGTTTAAACTTTTTCCCTTGCAATTCTTAAATCAATGTATTATATTGTTGATGTATCAATTATTGATATGTCAAACAATTGTCCACAATCAAAAGTATGGAAATGACAATAAATAAGCTTAACGCCCAAAAAGAAAGGAATAATAACTATGACTATAAAAGATTTTAACGAAATTGCTTTAAAACGTCGTTCAATTAAAAAATATGATCCTTCAGTAAAAATTAGCCGTGAGGAAATGGAAGAAATTCTTACAGAAGCTATGCGCGCTCCTTCTTCTGTTAATATGCAGCCGTGGCGCTTTGTTGTAATTGAAACGCCGGAAGGAAAAGAAAAGCTAGCTAGACTTGCGAAATTTAACAGTGAACAAGTTAATACATCTTCAGCTGTTATTGCCGTGTTTGGTGACATGAACAACGTTGAATATGCAGATGAAATTTTCGGCAAAGCAGTAGAGCTTGGCTATATGCCTCAAGACATTAAAGAACAGCAGCTGAATTTCTTTAAGCCGATTTATGAAAACATGCCAAAAGCTGATATGAAAGACATCGTTCTGATTGATTCAGGACTTGTATCTATGCAGCTTATGCTTGTTGCTCGTGCTCACGGATATGATACAAATCCAATCGGCGGATACGAAAAACACTTAATCGCAGAAGAATTCGGTCTAGATAAAGAACGTTATCTTCCAATTATGCTTATCTCAATCGGTAAAGCAGCAAGCGAAGGCCATGCTTCTTACCGTTTACCAGTCAATACGGTTACAACTTGGAAATAAGTAATAAGAAATTAAGGTCCGTAAAAATGTGAAGTAAAAGGAGACTTTCTAATGAATAACTATCAAGAACTTACAAAAAAACAACTTTCATTCTTTCGCAGCGGTAAAACAAAAGACGTTGCGTTCCGTATCGAAACGCTAAAGAAATTAAGAGAACTTGTGGTACGTCATGAAGACGACATTTTAAAAGCAGTAAAAGCTGACCTTAATAAACCAGAGTTTGAAGCAAAACGTGCAGAAGTTGGCCTTGTGCTAAGCGAAATTGACTTTGCAGTTAAGAATCTCGCAGAATGGGCAGCGCCAAAAGAAGTAGAAACACCATCTACTCACGCTGGAGCAAAAAGCTACATTTATCAAGATCCGTACGGTTTAGCTCTAGTAATTGCACCTTGGAACTATCCGTTCCAACTTGCTGTATCACCGGTAGTAGGCGCGATTGCTGCAGGAAACTGCGTGGTGTTAAAGCCTTCTGAATTAACACCTCACACGTCAAGCCTTCTTGCTAAGATGTTTAATGAGAACTTCCCTGAAGAATGCATGACTGTAGTCGAAGGTGAAGTGGAAACAAGCACGGCTTTACTAAAAGAAAACTTTGATTACATCTTCTTTACAGGAAGTACAATGGTCGGCAAAATTGTGGCAGAAGCTGCAGCTAAACATTTAACTCCTGTTACGCTTGAGCTAGGCGGAAAAAGTCCTACAATTGTACACGAAGATGCAAATATTGAAGAAGCAGCAAAACGTATTGCGCGCGGAAAATTTGCAAATGCTGGTCAAACTTGCGTAGCGCCAGACTACATTCTTGTTCAACGCAATGTAAAAGACGAGCTGCTAGCTAACCTAAAACAAGTCGTAACAAACACGTACGGCGAAGATGTTTCACAAAATCTAGACTTCCCTCACGTAGTGAGCGAAAAACATTTTGATCGTCTTAACAGCTTCTTAACAAACGGAGATATCGTTTTTGGAGGCAAAACGGATCGTTCTCGTCTGTTTATTGAACCAACTGTTCTTGACAACATCTCATGGGAAGACAATGTGATGCAAGATGAAATCTTTGGACCAATTCTTCCAGTCATCGTATACGATGAAATCTCAGAAGTAATTGAAGCAATCGTAAAACGTCCAAAACCATTGGCACTTTATCTTTTCTCTGAAGATGAAGCAGTCCAAGATCACATCTTAAACAGCGTGTCATTCGGCGGCGGTTCTATTAACGATACAATTAACCACATGACGTCTCACTACCTTCCATTTGGCGGTGTTGGTGACAGCGGAATGGGTGCGTATCACGGAAAAGCAAGCTTTGATACATTTTCACATGCTAAAAGCATCTTAAAACGTTCAAATAAATAAAGAAAAGAAAAGCCGACGTCACGAGTTGACTTCGGCTTTTTTACTTCTTCATTTGTTTAGTTATTTGTTCATATTGTTCTTCCTTTTCTGTAGAAATAGCTAAATCATAAAGAATATGTAAAAAATATTTTTTATCTTGAACAAATAAATATTCTTCTTCAAAGCCTTGAGACGTGTAGACGGCAAACTCCCAAATGTTGTCGTAATAAGCTGGCCCAATGGCCTCAGCGAGATTTCCAAGCGTTTTAAGCAGCTCCATTGTAATGATAATATTACGTCTCGCATAGTGGCGGATATTAGCAAATCCATCATATAAAAAGTCCTCAAACTTTTTGTCTGGTATCACCATTCGTATGACGCCTTTATCATCAACTAAGTAAGAAGAAAATTGGCTAGCGTCACAAATTTCCCGAAGAATATCGCTAATTTGGTGAATGGAGTTAACCGCCGTTTTGAAGTCATCATTTCCTAGTGATTTAATCGCCATCTCCACAAACTTCGTAATAATATACGTAGTGTCTTGAATATCAGTTTGAGATTTCCCTACATGGACATATTGGTGAAAAACGGTGCAATCTATTTCATCGTGCTCTGTCGAATCTCTATGCCAATAATAAAACAATACGGTTCCGCTTAGCACATAATCCCCTACTTCACGCTCCATTTTTATAACTAAATTATGCTCTTTGGCACAGTGAATCAATTGGCTGTAGTTCACTGTTTGAATATAGCCAGATGTTTGAATACATACCGGTTTTTTTCTCCTTCTGGAAAGGAAAATTGTTCGCTATGACTAGACTGCGTTCGATGAATCTCCAGTTCCTCTCGAATCGTTGTCTTAATTGCTTTTATGGACGCTGTTTTCACCGATTGAGTCATATGATTTACTTGCAGCCACTTCACAGAGTGATTAATAAAGTAGACAAACGTGCCCGCACTAAAAACCGATAGCGCCGTCGTCACAAATGGAATCGCAAAATATCCGTCTACTTGTGAACTGTTTAAAAAGAGAAAGACAAAAAGTGTATACAAAAAACTCCCTATAAAAATCCCCAGAATTCGCTGAGTAGATTTAGAAGAAGCAAAGTTTTTTAACACGCGAGGAGAAAACTGAGCTGCAAAGGATGTAAACACAACAAGCATTAAATTAAAGGTAAACGTCGTAATCGATAGAATTCCGGGCATAATCGTACTCACTAACGTATTCGTTAAATCCATGTTGATTGAAAAAAATGAAGGAACTTTCTCTCCTACTTTACAGTAATAGTCAAGAAACAGCGTCAGTGCAGCTAAAAGAACAGAAAAAAGAGCATAAATTAAGGGGCTAAACCATATTTGGCTATTTAACTCATCTTTGAACGCACGAGGAGAAAGCTGTTTCCTTGCCGCTATCCATCTAAATGTATTCATATAAGACCTTCCTTTTTATTTGTAAATCTCTAACTTTTTTCTTAGTTCCCTAAATTTTTCTGATTATGCTTATATAATGGAAAAAAATCTTTTTTTAAGATATAGGTACACAAAGCAAAAAAGCCAAACAGGTTCTATACCTGCTTGGTTTTTTACTCTCATCTTCTCACCAGCCCCGGCTCGCTCCGCCGCCTCCAGAGCTGCCGCCTCCCCCTCCGCGAGGACCGCTTCCACTGCCGCCACCTCCGCCGCCTCTTCCTCCAAACATCACAAGAAAGTTTAGCAGAAATTGCGTAATCGCTCCTTTAAAAAAGACGAAGTCGATAATAAGCAAGCCCACAATAACAGCTGCAATCAGCAGCGTTTGAAGAGTTGTTAAATGAACGCCGCTATCAGAGGGAGGATCTGCTTTTGGTGCTTTTTGTTCAAAATCTGTTCCTAAATCATACTCTTTTACGACTTGGTTATAAACAGCTTTGTATGTGCTTTCTAGGGCTGTATCGTATTTACCATTTTTTAAGTTAGGAATGGCATAAGAGTCGATGATTTCTCCAGATTTGATATCGGTGATGGCTCCTTCTAACCCATATCCTACTTCGATTCGAATTTTTCGTTCTTTTTTAGCAAGTAAAATAAGAACGCCATTGTTCAGCTTTTCATCACCGAGTTTGTACTTTCGAAACGCTTCATTCGCGTACTCTTCTACATCCGAATCACCTAATGAATTCACGGTAAGAATCGCTACTTGAGCTTTCGTTTCATCATCTAACTTTCTGCCCATTTGATTTATATCAGCTTTTTCCTGATCGTTTAATAGATGAGCAAAATCTTGAACGTAAATATCGCCTACCGGATTTGGAATATCAGGTGCAGCAAAAGCAACGCTTACCATATTACATAAAAGAGACAATAATAAAGCAAACGAAGCAAGAAATTTCATCACTTATCGCTCCCAAAATCAACTTTGGGCGCTTCTTTTTTCTTCATTTGTTACTTCAAAATATGGCTTTTTTTCAAAGCCAAACGTACCCGCTAAGATGCTTTTAGGAAATCTCTTAACCGATTTATTGTATTTTGCAACTTCATCGTTATAGTCTTTACGCGCTACAGCGAGTCGATTTTCCGTTCCTTCTAAACTGTCCATTAAGCTTCTAAAGTTTTCATTCGCTTTTAAATCCGGATATTTTTCAACCACTACGAGCAGGCGGTTTAATGCACCGCTTAACTGTTGATTAGCATCAGCTTTGTCTTCAGGAGTTTTAGCTCCCGCTAGCTGCGCTCTTGCCTGAGTGACCGAATCAATTGCTTCCTGCTCATGCTTAGCATAGCCTTTCACGGTTTCCACTAAGTTCGGAATTAAATCCGATCTTCTTTTTAGCTGATTATCTATTTGTGAAAATTTATTGTCTACATCTTCCTCTGCGCTAACGAGGCTGTTGTAAGAGCTCACTCCGTAAATCACAAAAAGCACTAACACAATGATCGTAGCGATCAAACCTTTGTTTTTCAATGTACTACCTCTTTTCTTCATCAAAATTATGTATCTACTTACTAGTACGAACCAAGCTCTAAAAAGATTCATTTTTTACCAATTTTATTAAGAATAAACAGATGAACTAGCGTGATAATGTGCCTATAACGCTTCTTTTTATAGTCTCTCCTCTTTCTGGCACATGTCATACCTTACCACCTTTTTACCATTAACATAAAGAAATTAGTTTTAGCGTACAACAATGGAAAGCTCAAATGCTTGTCCAGTATGCGCCTAGAAAAAAGGCAACTAATAAGCAGCTTATAACCTTATTTGGTATAAGCTGCTCATTTTTATATCTGATTGCCATATGCGTTATCAATATTCGCTAAATCTGTTTGATCAAATATATCCGGATCCAGGTTCGTATTTTTCATTCGCGCACAAGCAGCTGAAATGTCTCCATAGGTTGAGTTAATTCCAACAGATTTAACATCCGCTGTGTGTCCGTTGTGAAGAACTTCTCCAAAATTCATCGATCCGTTTCTCGCCATACCATTAATTCTTGTGTTACAGATGTTAATAACTCCTGCCATGACCATACCACCTTTTCTTAAAATGAATTCATACATCGTATGCTGTGACAAGCCTATGTGTGAAAGGTTTTCAAGAAGTGAAAAGCAAGGTACAAATACTAGTGAAATTATTCATTTTACCCTTCTTCACCCAAAGTTTCCACATGTTTTTATGCTTTTTCTGTTACAATAAATGCATAAGTTATTTTTCATCCATATTGTTTGAAGGAGGATACGTAATATGGACGAGCCAAAAGATATTCAACCTAAAGTAGAAAAAAGTTTCGAACTGATTGGCAAGAAGTGGACAGGATTAATCATTTATGTACTTATGAGCGGTCCTAAACGCTTTAGTGAATTAAATGAAAGTATACCAGCCTTAAGCAGAAGGCTTTTGACAGAACGGATTAAAGAGCTTGAAGACCACGGAATCGTTGTCCGAAATGTCATTCCGGACCGCCCTATTCGTTCTGAATATTCGCTGACTCAAAAAGGAACGGAGTTAGGTAAAATATTAGGGCCGATTAGCCAGTGGGCAGAAAGCTGGGTCCAAGATTAGTTTTCGTTATTAAAATTACTCCATAGAAAGGATGAGCATCATGGCAAATGTTCTCTATATTACTGCACACCCTTTAGCTGAAGACGAATCGCTTAGCATGGCTGTTGGGAAAGAATTTATCGACGTGTATAAGCAAACACATCCAGAAGATGATGTGGTTCATTTAGATCTATATCAAGCAGATATTCCATACTTAGATGCAGACGTATTTAACGGATGGAAAAAGCTTCGTTCTCACTCTTCCATCCAGGATTTATCAACCGATGAACGATTAAAAGTGGGACGATTAGCCGAACTAGGCGGACAGTTCGTACTCGCTGACAAATATATTTTTGTTACGCCAATGTGGAATTTTTCCGTTCCTGCGATTATGAAAACGTACATTGATGCGATTACCGTGTCAGGCAAAACCTTTACATATACAAAAGAAGACGCTCAGGGATTGCTTAAAGGAAAAAAAGCAATTCACATTCAATCCCGCGGAGATGTGTATTCAGAAGGCCCTGAAATGGCAAGAGAAATGGGCCATCGTTATTTAGAAATCATGATGGACTTCTTTGGAATCGAAGCGTTTGAAAGCATTATTATTGAAGGGCAAGTGAAATTCCCGGATCAAATTCCGCAAATTAAAGAAAAAGCACTCCAAAAAGCCCATTCAATGGCCAAGACGTTTTAAATTCAATAAAAATCAAAAAGACCTCGAAACCGATCGAGGTCTTTTTCTTTTCTTTCCTCCTTTCTATCTTATATTTCCCTTGAAATAATCCACTCTTTCTAAATCGTTCTACGCTAAAAATATGTCTTAAATGAACCATTAAATGCTGTTATTTTTTGTTACTATTAATAACGCACGAAACAAAAATACACGATTTTTTTTTTATTTTTTTATTATCTACGTTCTAAAAAGATAGTTCCTCTAAATGAATAACGTTTAAAATCACGCTTTAAAATGAAATAAACTCTTATTTTTAAAGGATTTAGCCACAAAATCCAAAAGCGTAATACTCTTAAAGACGTTTGTGAATATGATAAAATCCAATAAAAAACCTTTGACTAAATTTGTTACGTAAGTTACTATTAATAACGTAGTAGATGTTTTCGAACATATTATCTTTAATTCACGAAACAACATTTATATATTGAAGACAGAAAGGTGAAAAGAATTATGGCAAAAGTATTATATATTACAGCAAACCCTAACGATGCTACGCAATCATTCAGTATGGCTGCGGGAGACGCATTCATTAACGAGTATAAAGAAGTAAACCCAACGGATGAGATTGTTCACGTTAATTTATATCAAGAACATATCCCTCACATCGACGGTGATGTATTCAGCGGATGGGGTAAACTTGGAAGCGGCGCAGAATTTGATGCGCTTACTCCTGAAGAACAGCGCAAAGTTGCTCGCTTAAACGAGTTAAGTGACCAATTTGCTCAAGCAGACAAATATGTATTTGTTACACCAATGTGGAACTTCTCATTCCCACCAGTGATGAAAGCATACTTAGATGCTGTAGCAGTAGCTGGAAAATCATTTAAATACACAGCAGAAGGTTCTGTAGGTCTATTAACAGATAAAAAAGCGTATCATATTCAAGCAAACGGCGGTATCTACTCTCGCGGCCCTGCTGGTGAACTAGAAATGGGTCACCGCTATATGCGCATTATGATGAACTTCTTCGGGGTTCCTTCTATCGGAAGCCTATTTGTAGAAGGACAGGCTGCAATGCCAGATAAAGCACAAGAAATTAAAGAAGACGGCATTGCTCGCGCTAAAGAAGCTGCACGTACGTTCTAATAACAAATATAAGCATAAAAAAAGGAACATCTCCCCATGTTCCTTTTTTTATGCTTGCAATTATATCTTTGCTTCCCCGCGCAGCAGCGAATAAACATATGTATCAAACGGGAGGCCGTTTTGAAACATGTACTCTCTTAGCGTCCCTTCCTTTTTAAATCCTAATTTGCTCAACAAGGCGATAGATCCACTATTTTGCGTAAACACAATCGCTCCTATGCGGTTTAATTGAAGTTCGTTGAAGCCATAAGAAATTGCTTCATGAACGGCTTCTGTTGCGTATCCTTTGTTCCAGTGCTCTGGAAAAAGAGCATAACTTACGTTTGCTTTCCTATGCTCAGAATACCACTCTTGAAACCCTATTGTTCCAATCAGCTTTTCTTTTCCTTTTAGCTGAATTCCCCATTTAATTAATCGCTTTTCTTCGTAGCCTTTGGAAAAATTCTTAATGATCTCCTTCACTTGGTCGATCGATTCTAAAGATTTTTGCCCGTAATAGCGCAGCACCTCTTCATTAGAAAAGCATTCTAAAATCTCACCCGCATCATTTTCTACAATTTTTCTTAATATCAGCTGTTTTGTCTCTAATTCCGGAAACATTTTCTTCCCTCTTTCCTGCGCAGCTTATCTATCTACGGTAAACCATACTATTCTCCTCTCAACTAGCAATATCCTGCTAAAACCTCACCCGGGAGGACTCATTTCCTATCCAAATAGTCGATTTACAGCGGAGATAGTGGTATTTTATATAGTGGGCATAAGTTGCCTTTTATCAGCACAGAGGGGGTGAACGCAGAAATGAACCAAGATAAAGAATTGCTGTCCACGATACACGCTCTTCAAAAAGAGCTGCAGCAAGAAAAAGAAAACCGTGCGTATATGCAAAAAGATATGGACGAACTAAGAAGCGCTTTATTACAATCAGAACAAGTAAAACAAAACTTAATTGATCAGCTAGAAAAGAAAGTCGATTTGATTTTAACGTTGATTCAAAAAGGAGACGCATAAAGGAATGGATTTTTTTAAAAACAGCAAAATACTATACACTATTGTAGCACTTGTTATTGCCCTCATCGCTGTATCTACCAACAATTCGCCTATTTCCCTCATTCAGCAGCATGAAAATTCAAGCAGCACATCGAGTAGCACATCGGACAGTACATCAAGTAACCAATGCTCTGCAGAGACTCAAAGCGACAGGTTATTTACCGGCAAAGAACTTGTCTTACAAGAAGGAAATGATAAATACGGATATTGCCACATTGTCGCCCATATGCAAAAACCAGGCGTTGACAATTATCAAGGGAAAAGCCAATTCAGCAAGTATTTAAATGAAAAACAAGCGATGTCTATTGCTGAAGAAGTCATCAACGAAGGTGAAGACGGCACCAACAATAAATCTGGCAACTACGTTAAAGAAAAGTATATTAGTTCTTTAAACCAAGAAGTTAGAGTTGTGTATACTGACTACAGAGGCAAAGACTACGACTACAGCGTAACGACCATGTATCCAATTGGTCATTAATAATAATGCAGTGAATAAAAGCAGGCGCATGCCTGCTTTTTTTGATTTTACCTCTATTTATGATTTACACCTTTAAAAAAGTCTCTGTAAATTTACAGTAGCACTTTTACCTCTTGGACATATTCTAAATGTAAAAAAGAAACAGCCCCTGGATCCTTTTTTTAGAAAGAGGTTAAAAAATGAGTAACAAGTACAGAGTTAGAAAGAACGTATTGCATTTTACCGACATGGAAAAAAGAGATTTTGTTCGTACCGTGCTAATACTAAAGGAAAAAGGGATATATGACCGCTATATAGCTTGGCATGGTGCAGCGGGTAAATTTCATACTCCTCCGGGCAGCGATCGAAATGCAGCACATATGAGTTCTGCTTTTTTGCCGTGGCATCGTGAATACCTTTTACGATTTGAACGTGACCTTCAGTCAATCAATCCAGAAGTAACCCTTCCTTATTGGGAATGGGAAACGGGCCATTTGGTCAAAACTTTAGAGATCCGATGTATCCTTGGAATACAATTCCTGAAGACGTTATGAACCATCGAAAGCTTGGGTACGTATACGATATAGAATTAAGAAAATCAAAACGTTCATCATAACCACTCTAGAAACAGCGGTATGCAATCGAAAACAGGTAAACCCCTTCCCTTCTGACATAACTTATAAGGCCACAAGCACCGTAAAACTCACTGCTTCATTTCCATTCACCATAAAATATAGTTAATTAACCATAATTGGGCTGTGAATAAGCTTCATATGAGGACCTTGGAACATATGAATAAGTTATTAAAGCTTTATAAAAGTTTTATAAATGAAGGGAAGATATCAAAATGCATAATAACGTAAACGCACCTTTTGGTTCTAATGAAAATATGCCGTTCTCACCTGCTATGGCTCACCACGGCTATACAGCTCCTGCTTATGAGCATATGATGCCACACTGCGGATATTCAATGCCTGACTATGGATATATGGTTCCTGAATGTGGATATGGCGTTCCTCATCATGGATGTAATGGTTTCGCCATTATCATCGTACTGTTTATTTTACTCATTATTATTGGTGCATGTGGTTGCGGTTTCTGGCACGATGAGTGTTAACCTAAAAAACTCCAGTATAAATACTGGAGTTTTTTCATGTTTTAATAGCTACAAACCCTATAACGTTTCATCCAAATCTAGCGGTCTCAGCTTCTCTTCGATCTCTTTGCGCTTCGGCTCTAAAAATGGCGGCAGGGCTAATGTTTGGCCCATCGTTTCAAGCGGTTCATCGGTCGCAAATCCAGGTGTGTCCGTTGATAATTCAAATAAAATGCCGTTTGGTTCTCTGAAATAAAGTGCTTTAAAATAGTATCGTTCTACTTTACCGGAATTCGGCAGACTGTTTTCATTTAATCGACTTGCCCACTTATTGTATTCTTCTTCATTTGGAACACGGAATGCAACGTGATGAACGCCACCGCGCCCTAAGCGAACTTTCGGCAAATCGGGTCTCGTTTCAATATGAACTTCGGCTCCGCTTCCGCCTTCACCTGTTGCATAAATCAAAATATCTCCATGATCTCCTGCAAGAGATGGATAAGAACCCACGTAGCGAAATCCCATAATGTTTGTTAGTACATCAACAGTTGGTTCTGCCGTGCCCACCGTTAGCGTGACCGGTCCTAAGCCGATAATCGCATGTTCTAACGGAATGTCTTCGCGCTTCCACGGCACGCCTGCTCTTACCCCTTTTTCACCGTTATCCGCGACAAGAAGCAAACGTGTCCCTTCATAATCTTTAAATGCTAACGTATCACGATTAGCTCGTTTAGCTATTTCTTCATATTCCACTCCGTACTGCTCGAAGCGCTCTTTCCAAAAGTGTAAAGAATCCGTGCTTTTAACGCGAAGCGAAACAGTCGAAATGTCAGATGAACCTTGATGCGTTCTTGCAAGCCCCGGAATATCAAAAAACGTTACTTCCGTTCCTGGCGTCCCTTCCCCATCTGCATAAAACAAGTGGTAAGACTGAGTGTTATCTTGATTCACCGTTTTTTTTACTAATCGCATGCCTAAAACTTTGGTGAAAAACTGATAGTTTTTCTCAGCTTTCCCCGTCAAAATAGATACATGATGCAACCCTAACAATTCCATCTGCTCCGCCTCTTTTCGTAATATATAAATTTTTTAACTTTCACTAAAATTATCTTTAATTTAATTATCTCTAATTAAAGATAATTTTAAAGGATGTACAGACTGTTTGTCAATAACAAGAAAATGTTGTGAACATAAAAAAGAAACTAAACACATAGTTAGTTTCTCTTTATCTTCCCTTTAACAAACTGCTGATCTTTTCCAACAGCGGTTACTTCTTAAGCACGCGCTGCACATTTTGCTTCATCAGCTCCGCAATTTTCGTTTCATTTTCACGAGACGTCTGCTCTAATTTTTCTATGACTAACTGCTGTCTTTCGACTGAATGATTTTGACTTATCTTTTGTTTGCCTTCCATTTTGCTAATGTCGATTTTAAACCCAATGATTCCTTTGCTTAAACCATTCATATAAGCAGGATCAACTTCATTTAGTGTATATGTACTGCTCGGGCTTTCATATTTCTCCACCATCTTCCTCAGCAGCCCAAGCAGTTCTGTTGGTTCTTCAATCATTTTCATGGTGCCATACACGTGAACAGCTTCATAATTCCATGTTGGTACAGCTTGATTCGTTTCATACCAAGACGATGAAATATAACAGTGAGGCCCTTGAAACACAACCAAAATTTCTTGATTTTCAGCATCTTTCCACTGCTGATTCGGCCGAGCGAAATGTCCGTATAAAGCTTTTTCTTTCCGGTTTAACATCAGGGGCAAATGAGTAGCATAAGGCTTTTCATTATGATATGAAAACAAAGTGGCGAATCCATTGTCTTCAATAAAATCATACATTATTTGTTCATCATTCACTTTAAAATACTTTGGAATATACATCGGCGCTTCTCCTTTATTTCTTATTTAGTAAAAGATATAATACTATACGTGTTTACAACAGCGTCAGTTATGAACTTTTTATGGAGGTCAGCAAACATTTAACCATTTATGAACCGATTTTTTAAGAAGCTTATGCTATACTGCTGCGATGTAAACCGCTGATTTTTTATATGTATTTATTTAGCACATGATGCAATTAGATGCATGTTAGTTAAATAAAGCTTCAGGAACTCAAAAAAAGAAGAGCTTGTTTAAAACAGCTCCTTTCTCACGTTTATCTATACAATTGAGGATTTATTTCTCATTTGATAGGTCCGCCTTTGGCTATATGCCACTCAATGACGCGGTCCGTTAAACGATCGTATACGTCGTCTTCTAAATACGGATTTTCTGCCGAAGTGAGCAAGGTGTGAACATCGGCTTTTATTTCGGCTAACATAGCCGCGCTGAATACATCCGGGTCATTTAATACGTCTAGTATATATAACACTAGCATCTCAAATCCGCCGTCCCAATTGGCATTTCCGTTGCCTTGAGCTTCACAGCGAAGCTTTTCAATGGCTCGGATGACCTCTCCTTCTACGATATCCGACTGTCCATTTCTCGGAACATAGTTTAACCATAGTTCTTTTGCTTCGTCAAAATATTTCATTCTGCACTCCTTCTTTCAGAATTTTATTCCTTTTTATTTCTTTGATTCATTGCCGTTCCAAAAGCAACTCCTAAGGACGTTCCGATCGCAATACCGAACCCAATATTATCCATCAACATCCCAAGAGAAGCCCCCATCGCAACGCCCAGACCTAATCCCATTCCTAGATAATCTGTCTTTTTCTTTTCTTCAGACAAAAAAACCTCTCCTTTTTTCTACTGTTTTATTGATACCTTTTATACGTAAAAACCGCGCTAAAAGTTTCATAAAAATGGAAAAAAGCAGTCGCTGTAACTGCTTTTTATTTTTAGATGATGAGCTGATAAACGGCCCCTCCGAGCAGCAAAACCGACGTAAGTATGCAGATCACCCCAAATACGTACATCGTTTTACGTGCAGAAAAATACAAACAACTCAACAGGGAAAGGTATCCAAAACTTAAGAAAAGGGCATTTTAAAAGTAACGAAATTTTTCTTACTTAAAAGGATGGATTACATTGACACCAAACCAACAGGAATATCTAAAAAAAATACATAGCATACAAGAAAATCTAGCCAAAGCGTGGGCTGAATATTGGCATCACTACTCCAGTCCAGGCTCTTGGCAGTTTTGGGTTACCTTGGGCGCTTTTATTTTGCCTTTAGTCATTCTCTATTTTTTTATTGATCGAAAAAAAGCCTTTCATTTAGGGTTTTATGGATTTAACGTGCACGTTTGGTTTCACTATAGTGACACCGCTGGAGTTTATAACGGGCTGTGGACGTATCCTTACCAAATCAACACAATCATACCCGTAAGCTTTAGCCTAGATGCTTCGCTTATTCCTGTCTCTTTTATGCTTCTTTATCAATGGACAATTAACCATCATAAAAATTACTATGTATATGCAACTGCTCTTTGTTTGTTTTTTGCTTTTATTTTCAAACCGTTATTAACAGGGATTGGCTTTTTCCAGCTGCATGAATGGGCTACTTACGGTCATTTATTTGTATTTTATCTCGGTGTGATACTGCTATCAAAATGGATTACCAATCTGTTTCTTTATTTTGAAAAACAGAATCGAATAGGCTAAGTGCACTCAAAAAAACGTAAGCCTCTTCAAAAAGACCTTACGTTTTTTGTAATTGTTTTATTTACTAGTTGCCTGCTTCCTTAGAAGGTAACAGGCTTTGTTTATCTCACAGCATTTTGCAGGCAGATCCTTTTTCTTGTGTTAATTTAGAACATGCTGCATCTAGCAATAATCAAACTTCTGTTAGTAGCGAAAATCTCACTTTTTCTAAGCCCTGCTTAAATTAGCGTTGTATAAGTCCATTAAACTGCTTAAATCATCTAACAATGGACAGTGACCCACACCTTTCATAATTTTTAACGTCGCATTTTCCCCTATGCCTTTCGCGATGTCAGATGCATCTCTTGTCGAAACCATCTTATCTTCATCTCCTTGAATAACCATAGTAGGAATCGTAATTTTTTCCACCTCTCCTGTCCCTTCCACAACACCGTTAAAATCGTTTGAAATATTAAATCTCATGAGTGCGTAATTGATATCAATTAAGTTGCGCTGCTTGATCGTTCCTTCTAAATATTTTTCAAATTGATCAGCAGACGGCTTATTTTTTGTATATAAAAATTGACGCAGCATCATTTTTAAAAACCATGTGTTTTTTGTTTCTTTTGCGTTTTCTACCATTCTAAATGCTTCTTTTACTTCTTCTTTGGTTTGTATAAAGTTGTTAGGAATAGGCAATTCTAGAAACGTTCTTCTTGGAATGGGATATCCTTTGATGTTGACGGAGCTTAAGAGAATTAAATTTTTGGCATCATTCGGATGATCAATCACATATTGCATAGCGACTGCTCCTCCTAATGACCATCCGCTTATTGTAAAAGCAGACAACTTTAAAGCATCTGCAAACAGTTTGACATCATCTGATAAGTCTTTGATTGTGTGGATAGGTGTATGATAAGTGGAGTCTCCAAATCCTCTTAAATCGATGGCATAAGCCGTGATATGTTCTGGAAGTTTGTTCATTAGCACATCCCAGTTAAGGGAAGAATTCATGTTTCCGTGAATTAACAAAAGTACCTCTTTTCCGCCTTTTTTCATTCGGTAATTTATTATTTCTCCATTTGATAATTCTACTTTTTCTTGTTCTAAAGCAGATACGGTCATCGCTATTTTCCTCTTTTCTTATATAATTAGAACGATCGGTAGCATTTATTTTTTAATACCCTATTTATCAAGATTTAAGCAGTTAGAAAGAAGTTGTGCAAAAGCCAAAATAATGCTATGTTGTTCTGTTTGCTAAAAAAGACAGCCAAATACGCGATTCGGCTGCCATTTTTATAATGAAGAAATATACGAATGAGCAACAAGGCCATTACTTTTTCGGTGCGTCTAATGCTTGATAGGCAAGCTGATATTTCCCGCCTTCAGCCACTTCTGCATGGTACAGAGCTTTAAGAGCAAAGTTTTTTTCAAGGCTGTGCTCTTTCATCAGTCCATTCAGCTTACCTTGCAGTTCCTGATTGTCTTTAATGAGCTGCTTCATCTGTGATTTTAAATATTTCATGGTGTCTTCCGCTCCTTTCACTTGATGAATATCTATCAAGTATATCACTTAAGGATAGGATAATGGTAAAACGACTTACAATTGAGCGATTAAATCTTTACCGCTCTGTTCTTTAAGCGTGCTACAAGCGGAACGACGATGATACCCGCTATAACCACTTGCATAACATTTCCCGGTATAGAGCCAAGCGGGAGGATCCAGTTACCGTAAAGAATCACTTCGGCAAAATAGTAGCCTACGATTTTCACAATCAGCGCAGCAACAACTGCCAGTGTGTTCACAAGTGCTCTTTTACCAGGTGCTTTTTCAGATATAAGACCTGCTAAAAAGCCCATGGCCCCTACGATAATAAACGTAAACGGCGCCCATGCTGTCCAGCCGGAGATCAGATCGAATAACCCCATTCCAAAAGCCCCTGCGATGGCTCCTGTTTTTTTGCCGTAAATAAAGGCTGCTATAAAAAGAGGAACGTTGCCTAAATGGATGAGGCCTCCGTTACCCATGATTGGAAGCTTTATGTTGATAAACATTGTCGCTACAAACGTCAGTGCGATAAAAAGCGCATGCATGGATAAAGCTTTGATTTTGGTTGATTCTCTTCGTGAGTATGTTGAATTCATCTGTTGACCTCTTTCTTTTTTTACTACTATCATACTCCTAATTACATACTTAATAAATACGTAAAACTATTTATTTAGTAAGGTATATCATTCTAGCAGCAAACAGGGATCCTCCAACTTCAAAAATTGTCCTATCCGTTCTTAAAAAAATAAAGCTGCCTCAGCTTCCTTTAGCAGACTGCGGCGCCTAATTTTTGTTATGGTAAAGAGTCTGTTCGGGCATAATATGAGCAAATCGTTCTTTTTCAAGAGTTGACGAAGGCTGATAAATATGAGAAGTTAGATGTTTGTAGAAATGAATGGAATAACCTAGAATTCCAGCGGAACCTGTTACTGTAATTGTACTGATATTGACCAAGTCCGTTCAGATTGTGGCAGTCATGATTTTTACATATAGCAAGCAAGTTATAGGAGGAGCAAGAATGGATAATAACGATATTTTAATTAGATTACGATATGCCTTGGATTTAAAAAATACAGAAATGGTAGAGATCTTTAATCTTGGCGGAGTAGACGTAACAAAAGAAGACGTATTAAAGATCCTTACGAGAACACCGGACGAAGAGGACGAGGATGCAGTTCATGCAGACGAACACATCTCGTGCAGTAACAGTATGTTAGATTCTTTTTTAAACGGTTTTATTACCTTTAAAAGAGGAAAACAAGACCCTAAACCAGGGCAAGCACCTCCAGCGCCGGTTCAGAGCAATCAAAATATGTATAACGTCTTATTAAAGAAAGTAAAAATTGCTTTATCCCTAACAAGTGAAGAGATGTTAGAAATATTCGACGACGGTGGAATACGTGTATCTAAAGCAGAATTAGGTGCATTATTAAGAAAAAAAGGCCATAAAAATTATAAAGCGTGCAAAGAGAATTTTGCTCGAAAATTCCTAAGAGGCTTAACCGTACAATATAGAGGATAAAATGATACACAATTTTTCAAATCAGAGTATCCATTATGAAATACGATATAAAAACCGAAGTTCTTTTGCAATTAAAGTAGACGGATACGGAACGGTCGAAGTCCTTGCTCCTAAAGGAACGTCTACTGAACAAGTACGTATGTTATTAGAGAACAACTGGGCATTGATTCAGCAAAAAATAAACGAAATGAAAGATAGAACGCATGGACCAAAGAAAAAAGTCTATGAACACGGAGAACGCTTTTTGTATGCAGGAAAAAACTATCCGATACAGATTCATCACGATTCGACCATTACAAAGGATTCTGTATTGTTTGAAGCGAACACGCTTCAGATTTATGTCAATCAGCACGACAATGAAGCGATAAAACAAGCGCTCAAACGCTTTTACTATCAACAATGTAAAGCGCTAGTAACCAAGAGTATCTCCTCCTATCAAAAACATTTTAAAACAAAGCCGCGCTCCATTTCGATTTCCGATAGCAAAAAAGCGTGGGGCACGTGTGATTCCAAGCGTCAGCTAACCTTTAACTGGCGGCTGGCAATGGCACCGCAGCACGTCATTGATTACGTAGTCGTTCATGAAATGTGCCACATGGTTCATATGAATCACGACCGGTCCTTTTGGCGTCTTGTCGGGAAAATCATGCCCAATTATCGTGAACAAGAGAACTGGCTGGAAATGTCGAGCTGGGAAATGACGGTGTAGTACCGCTAAATAAAAAAGAGCAGAAGCCCCAGAGGCATACTGCTCTTTTTTTATCTTTAACTATAGCGATATTTTCTTAAATCTTTTAAAATAGAAATTTCTTTTAATAATTCTTCTCCGACGTTTGTTTCTAAAACCATTTTTCTTTCTAGTTCTTTGTCAACCAATCGCTTTACGGATAAGACGTCCGTTCCTTCTAATAAAATCTCTTCTTTTGAATTAAAGTGTTTATGAGCGACTAGCTGCATGCCGTAAGAGTTATATAATAACGTGTATCCAGCAATCCCTGTTGTGGACTGATACGCTTTTGAAAAACCGCCATCAATAACAATCATCTTTCCATTTGCTTTGACCGGGTTTTCTCCTTCAATTTCTTTAACAGGCGTATGCCCATTGATAATATGACCATGATCAGGATTTAATTTAAATTCTTCCAGGATGTTTCGGCAGACTTCCTCATTTTCCCGTAAGTAATAATACGGATTCTTCTTCTCTTTATGCGTTGTTTTATCACTGATAAAATATCTTTCAAACGTGGTCATTGCACGTTTCCCAAAGAGTGATGAATATTCTCCTGTCCATAGGTACCAGACCATATCTGTTGCCAAATCATCCGTTTCTTCAGGATGTGCAAAAGCCTCTTGTAAATAATGTTCAAACACATCAAGTAAGTTGCGGCCCGCATACGTTTTATCTTCTATCGTCATTTTTTCCATGTTTCCTTCCTCATCTAAAGGAATGCAGCCGTGTATTAATAAGTTTCCGTTGTATTTCAAATAAAGGCTGCCTTTTTTCATAAGAAACTTCATATGTCTCGCCAGCTTTTCCGAATGCTGCACAGAAAGCAGCAGTCTTTCCATTACCTGCTCTTCTTCTTCTAATAGCTGATCAGGTTGCGCCGGATTAACCGTTGCAAAGCAGCTGTTTTCTAGTGGATACGTTTGTCCGTATATCGTAATTTCATTTTTATCATAATCAATTTTTTCAAGCAACAGCCTTTCTGACATATTAAAGAAAGGACGTCTTTTTATAATCGGACTTTCAAGCTTGAACTGAATCATCGCAATGGCCTGATGAATTTTCGTAATTTGCAGTCGCTCGTGATCGGATAGTTTGTCACTCGAGCTTACTTTTGGTCTAAAAGCAGGATTATCATCATAATATTTCTCCGCCAAGTTAAGCAGCGGTCTCAGGTTAATGCCATATACGTCTTCAATAATATCTAGATTGTCGTATCTCGCGCAGATACGAATAATATTGGCAAGACACACTTTCGAACCCGCAAAAGCGCCTAACCATAGCACATCATGATTTCCCCACTGAATATCAACGGAGTGATAGTTAATCAGCGTATCCATAATTTTATCCGGCTCAGGTCCACGGTCATAAATATCCCCTACTACGTGCAGATGGTCCACAACCAATCTTTGCGTCGTATAAGCAAGCCCTATAATAAGCTTATCGGCTTGCCCCAGAGAAATAATCTGCTGAACAATTTTTGTATAGTACTGTTCTTTATTTGTAAATTCATCCGTTTTATATAGCAGCTCTTCAATAATGTACACAAATTGATCTGGCAATGCTTTACGCAGTTTAGAGCGCGTGTATTTAGAAGAAGCGTACGAAATGAGATTGAGCATGCGATCGATGATTTCTGTATACCATTCATATAGTTCTTTTTTGTTTCGAAACTGCGCTTTAATCAACGGTAATTTTTCTTCAGGATAATACACTAATGTCGCAAATTCATTGATTTCTTTGTCTGATAATACATTTTTAAAAAGGTCTTTGATTTTCTCTTTTACATTTCCTGAACCGTTTCGCAGCACGTGCTGAAAAGCTTGATACTCGCCGTGTAAATCACTGACAAAATGTTCAGTCCCCTTTGGCAGATGAAGAATAGCTTCAAGGTTAATAATTTCGGTTACCACTTTTTCTTCCGTATCATACTTTTGTGCAAGTAAATCTAGATATTTTGTGTTCAAAACTATGTATCCCCTTTCAACGTTCACCATTTAGTATAATCACCGTTATAACCCTGTAAGATAAATTGTGATTATAATGTTACGCACCTCTTATTTAACTCTTTTCTCTCCATGCCTCACCTCTTTATTTTAACCTATTTTACGTATAGGTAAAATGGTATAAAGTCTATTTGTCTATAAAGATTAACCAATCTTGTCCCCTTGAAGATGACAGCTAGCTGGTAACATAAAAAAACCTGCAGATCTCAGTCAGCAGGTTCGATACATATGAAAGAAGCGCACATAATTAAGAAAGTTTACTCCGACCTCTATACAATAACAGATTTTTTCTTCCCCCGCTGTGAGAAAACGCACAGCGCCAAGTCATTGCTGATGGTACGATAAAGATGACCTTTCTGAGACAGGAAAAGTCATCCTTTGTATTATATAAGAACCATCATTCTGTTGAATCTCTGTTCTTTTATGTTCAGAGATTTTTTCTGTTGGATTTGTTAGATGAAGAGAAAAATCATCACATTAATGTCCGCTGTTACCTTATCCACCTTAATTCTGACCGTTTCACTTTTTTATCATATCCGGTTTTAAAACCCTCTGCTAGCTAAGCAAGTTAGCTATACAACGGGCGCCTTGTACCAAATGGATTTTATGATATAAAAAAGCAGCGGATGTAAAACATCACGCTGCTTTTCTTATCTCTACACCCCAGCCTAAAAGTAGATTATTGTAGAGTGTTCGTACAAATGTAGTAATTTATGAACTTAGTGAATATTATTCTTTCTGAAATTACCGCCTTTAACTTCCGCTACGTCATATACTGTAACAAAAGCCGTCGGGTCAATTTCGTTGATAATTTCTTTCATTTTGCTTTCTTCCAAACGGTTGATTACACATGTGATTTCCTTGAATTTTTCATGAGAATAACCGCCGTAAGCTTCTTTGTATGTAGCGCTTCGACCTAAACGATCACGTATTGTCTCTACCATTAACGCAGGCTGAGAAGTGATAATCTGGAAGGTTTTCGAGCCGCTTAGCCCTACTTCTACGATGTGAATAACTTTGGATGCAATAAAGTATGCAATCGCAGAAAGAATCGCGCCTTGCAGACCAAATACTAATGAAACAAAAATAAAGACAAACGCATTTAAGAACAAAATAAGATCACTTGTTCCAAACGGTAATTTTCGAGAAAGCAGCACGGCCAGCATATCGATGCCATCTAAGGCCCCGCCGTTACGAAGTGCAATTCCCATTCCAAACCCAAGGATAATACCGCCGACAACGGTTACGAGTAGTGTATCTCCTTCAATAATTGCTGGAGTGTGATGCATGAGGCTAGTACCGACAGCTAATGAGACAATTCCGAGGATTGAAAATATGGCAAAGCTTTTCCCAATTTGTTGATATCCTAACCATACAAAAGGAATGTTGATAACGGCGATGAGAACCCCAAGTGGCAAGCCAAATAGGTTTGAAGCAACGATGCTAATGCCTGTTACCCCTCCATCTGAAACATGGTTTGGAATTAAGACAGTTTCTAAGCCGTAAGCTGCAATAATTCCTCCGATAATGACCATTAATGCTCGGAAAGCAATTTTTAGCCGCTTAGGCCTGTGATGTTTTTTAGTTGTGTTCATATAATTCCTCACTTTTAAATGTTTTTTACTATTTAAGTGTACCACAAACATTCTCTTTATTTGAACTAAGGAGGCTTACGTATCGTTTTTTAGCTCACATAGTGCAAACATAGATAAAAGAGAAATTCTAGCTGTACAGACTCTATCCTTGCAATAAGTCCCTATTTCTGTTAAGTTTAAGAAGAATTATTTTTGTTCGGTAAAGATTGATAAGTTAAATAACTTTCGTCTGTAGATTTGGGCAAGGATAGTAACACAATGTGTGCGTGTCACACTAGGAGGCAACAATTATGGAACAAGGTAAAGTAAAATGGTTTAACGCAGAAAAAGGTTTTGGATTCATCGAACGCGAAAACGGAGACGATGTATTTGTACATTTCTCAGCAATCCAAAGCGAAGGCTTCAAATCTCTAGACGAAGGTCAAGCAGTTACATTTGACGTAGAACAAGGTCAACGCGGCCCTCAAGCTTCTAACGTTCAAAAAGCGTAATCCATCATAAATAGAAAAAGACAGACTCCATGGAGTCTGTCTTTTTCATTTCCTTGAAAATGTCACAATAAAACCCTATCCACTGAGGAATAGGGCTTATTAATACAAAAATAGTAATCGGTAATACAAATGGTAAATTCAGTATAGCATAGTATAGACAAAATCCAAACTATAAATCAATATTTATTCATGTTTCATTAATTCTTCTTCAAAGAAAAACGTACTTGGATATTTATCCACTGTATAAGAGTATCTTTTCATGTTTTTTACATAATGGCTTTTTAAGATGATCACTCTTTCATTAGATGCTTTTATATTTACAATTTCTCCATTAGAAAATAAGCTTATACTCATATCCCTCATCCTCTCTCCTATCAAAAATAATCAAATTTTTAACTTTATTTATCGGGAAATATAATGTACATCTCTCAAGGCTAATTCAGCGAAGGTTAGTTATTTTTGATACCTTCAGGCGTATATGTACTCCTAAAGCATACAGTTCTATAACCATAAGGGGGTTTTTCTATTTTTTTGCGACACGGGATTGTACATATAGGTAGCTCTTCGTTAATAGCATTCTGTCACAAATGTCTCTACTTATTTTTTAAGTAATCTTTTAAAATTATTAAAATCCAAAGCAAAAAGACCCCTATGTGGAGTCTTTTTTAGTTTTAATTATGCTACTTTATGAACGTTAGCAGCTTGTGCTCCACGTTGGCCCTGTTCGATATCAAACGTCACTTTTTGACCTTCTTCTAGCGATTTAAAGCCTTCACCTTGAATAGAGCTGAAATGTACGAATACATCGTCTCCGCCTTCAATTTCGATAAAGCCGAAGCCTTTGTCTGCATTAAACCATTTCACTGTACCTTGTTCCATAATAGTGCCTCCTGGTGTGGAATACTCCACGCTTGTATTACTACCCTTGTCCAACCATACTATCTTAAGATAAAAAATTCTATGGAAGAGATTTCTCTTCTCTCAATCTTATACCGAACAAAAATAATTAACTTAATCGTACCATAAAGAATCAAAGATAGCAAATACAGGGAATGAGATAAGTCTTTGGATGGTAAAAAAGAGCCTTCTCTATGCGATACAAGGAGAAGGCTCTTTTTAAGTGTTCATATTTTGCACAGCAGTTAATGTAGCAGCTGCTTTTTATTTACTTTATTTTTCTGTTTGCTCTGTGTTCCACCATAATGAATCTTTTGGATTTTCAACCGCTTCATTGTATTCAGATTTAGAAGCAACCGTTGGGTATGAACCTTTGAGTGATTTTCCTGCCGTGTTCGCAAACAAGAATAAAATCACGAAAAATCCGATGATGCTCACAATGGTTAAATAGAACGCTGGAGCCAAGTGATTGCCTGTTGCGTGAACTAACCATGTCGCAACTAATGGCGTCGTTCCTCCAAAGATAGACACTGAAACATTAAACGTGATCGCTAATGTTCGGTAGCGAATATCTGTGTAGAACATTGTTGGCAGCGTCCCTGGCATTGTTCCTTCATACGTAGCAAGTAAAACACCTAGAATAAGGATACCGATTGAAACAAAGACTAAACCATTTAAGTTGATTAAATAGAACGAAAAGGCTGACAGTAAGCTCAATCCGCCTAAGCCGATTAAGAAAACTTTCTTGTTTCCGATTTTGTCGCTCAGTTTTCCAAACATAAGAGCAAGCGGCACCATTAAAATCATAACTGCCGTAATTAATACCGTACCAACTGTGTTTGATAAACCAATAATTTCATTTAAATAAGAAGGCATGTACGATAATAGCATGTAGTTTGTAATGTTAAAGAAAGCCACGGCTACAAAACAAACAAACACGTCTTTTTTGTGGTTTTTTAAAATAGAGAGGAAGCTTTCTTCTTCAACTTCATCTTCACTGGAAAGTTCATTTTCAAAAATAGGTGTTTCCCCTAAACTTCTTCGTAAATAAAAACCAATAAGTCCTAAAGGTAATCCTAATAAGAAGGGAATTCTCCATCCCCATGAGGCCATTTGTTTATCCGACAGAAGAACAAACAGCAAGCTAGCTAGCAGTGAAGCAAGAATATAGCCAACAAGTGTACCGATTTCTAATCCACTTCCAAGCATATTACGCTTATTATCTGGAGACGACTCTGCAATATACACCATCGCACCAGCATATTCACCACCAGTTGAAAAACCTTGAATGATTCGTGCAATTAATAAAAGAATAGGTGCCCATACACCGATTTGGTCATATGTAGGTAATAAACCAATGAGCAATGTGGAGAAGGCCATTAAAATAATGGTGGTGGTTAAAACGACTTTCCTTCCTAACTTGTCTCCAATTTTACCGAATATAATACCGCCTAATGGACGCATTAAAAAGGCAATCGCAAATGTAGCAAATGTGAACACTAATTTGAGCTGATCATTTTCAACTGCGCTAAAAAAGTTTTGACTAATAATAACGGCTAAATATGAATACAAGCCAAAGTCAAACCATTCCATCGCGTTTCCTACCCCTGTAGCAAAGACGCTTTTTTTAGCTTTGTCAATATCTACGACGTTAATTTTTTTCTTATTAAACTTCATTTCATTACGTCACCTCCGCGGTATACGATTATACAAGACTGAGTAGTAAAGTCAAATTTGACTTACTGTATTTCACACTTAAATGTGTTGGAACACTCCTTATTTTTAAGTAAAAAACGAAAACTATTCATGTGATGTTAAATATTAAAAAAGGTTATGGCTAAAGGGATTGAAGCCAAAAAAAGCTGAGGAAGGAACGCTAACAAATAAATTAATTAAAACCAAAATAAACTTTTTTATTTCAACGTACAATTAATCGCTATTAAAAAAACGCTTTTCGCCTAAAATAGGGACCGTTTTCGATGGAATTACAGCCGCTGAAATAGTAACTTTTCGTTAAAGATAGCGCATCTGGTTTACAATGTGCTTGGTAGCAATTTCCGCTCAGGTTATCTGACAATTATTGTTACATCCCATTAGATATAAGCTTTATCGTTGCAATAGATACACTGTTTCTATTACAACAATTATGTAGTCTTAAAAATAAATATAAAGCTCGTTCTAACAAGTGCAGCAATGGATGATTCGGTCCCTAGAATAAAACTTTAAGAGTTGGCTGGGGTTCTAGAGATAAAAATTCAACTCCTTTCTCCTTATAATCGCTCGTGGCTTCATGTAGGTCTTCTACTGTAAAAGCAAGCTGGTTTACAATGCTACTTTTGTCATATTCTTCGACTTGCGTAACATGCCAGCTCCACTCCCTCACCAAACTGTTTTTCCAGATAGAAAGATACCCTCTTTCTTCTCTTAGATACCCCATAAGACGAACTTTAAACCTAAATACACCCGTATAGTTTTGAACATAAAGATTCACACTTATTACAATTTTTTACATGTGATAAGTGTGAATCTGCGATAAAATAAAAAAATAGATCTCCGCTTAGAAGAAGATCTATTTTTTTACTTGCTTTATTTTTTAGTAAGGCTGCCATTTCGCTCTAAAACAGGGACTTCGATGTCTACCGTGTTTGGATATTTAACTCCAAGTCCTGTATTTAAAGCAACAACCGTTTCGTTTTCTTTGATCCATCCTTCTTCTCGCAAACGGCGCGCAGCTAAGAATGTAGCCGCACCTTCCGGACAAATGAACGAACCTTCAAGCTGTGCAACCTTTTTTTGTTCCTCCACAATCTTATCTTCGTCCACCGCAATCGCACATCCATTTGTATTATATACGGCTTCTAAAACAAGAAAGTCTCCGATTGCTTTTGGTACGTTGATACCAAAGGCAATGGTTGAAGAATCCGGCCAAAATTCAGATTCTTGTTTTCTTTCATTCCATGCTTTTACAATAGGCGCACAGTTTTCAGCTTGTACCGCAACTAAACGAGGAAGATCACCTTTAATCCAGCCAAGCTCTTTTAATTCATTTAACGCTTTATAGATGCCGATTAAACCTACCCCTCCTCCTGTTGGATATAAAATCACATCAGGGAGATTCCAAGAAAACTGTTCAGCAATTTCCAGGCCCATTGTTTTTTTACCTTCGATTCGGTACGGCTCTTTAAGCGTAGAAGCATCATAAAGACCCCAGGCTTTAATAGCCTCACCGACAATTTTACCCGCATCGCTGATGAGTCCATCTACTAAGTAAAGGTCAGCTCCAGCGACAGCACACTCATTTCGTGTAATAACAGGCGCATCTTTTGGCATTACAACGGTTGCTTTTATGTCAGCGCGTGACGAATAAAGCGACCAAGCGGCTCCGGCATTCCCATTTGTAGGCATCGCTAATTGTTCAACGCCCAGTTCTTTTGCTTTTGACACCCCTACAGCGGCGCCTCTAGCTTTAAATGATCCCGTTGGAATAATACCTTCATCTTTCATATATAAGTTTGGAATGTCCATTTCTTTACCTAGCTTAGGCATTTTTATAAGCGGAGTCATCCCTTCTCCTAAGGAAACGACGTTTTTAGGATCTTCTACTGGAAGCAATTCATGATATCTCCATAGATTTGGTTCTCTGTTTTGAACAGTTTCTGGAGTTAGATTAGCTTTCAGCTTCTCTAAATCATACGCTACCAATAGCGGCGAGCCACATTCACATAATTGATGTTTTTCTTTTGTACTATATTCTTTTTTACATTTAGGACAATATAAGTGAGAAACGTAACTAAACGGCATCATACACACTCCTTTAAATTCGGCAAACATAATATCCTACATAAATTATAATTTATATTATTTTTATCAGAATTGTAAGGTATAATTCACCCATCATTTTATTGAATATTAAAAAAGCATAAAAAACCCTATTAAATTAGGGTTTTTATGCTTCTTTCTACGTTAGTTATATTACTTTTCTAGGATTAATTTCAGTAATTTTAAATAAAAACGTGAAAATCAAACACAATTCATACTTTAATTATAGGAATAATTATTTTAGACCTTTTAGCAAATGCACTTATATAAGAAGCAGTGACTGCCCTTCGAATTTCAACACCGAAAACTTTACTATTATTCAGAACGAAATTTACTTAGCAAAACCTCTCTTAAACTATTCGGCAATGCGTCTACTTACAGAACTCTATCTAGCTTTTATACATATGTTTAACTTTGTCAAAGTATCTTTTTTATAAGATGTTGACATTTTAGTAAGGTACCTTTATTATTTGATAAGGTACCTTATCTTTTTTAAAAAAATAGGTCATTCCTATCTTATTAAGAGGATAAAATTTTTTGTACAGATAAGTCTAACGTTAAATTAGCAAGGAGGCTTTTATCATGAATGAAAGAGATAACGAATATTTACACGATCAAGATTTAATTGATCAATTTTTCAGGTTCCAGAGACAGCTGGCAAGATATCAGCGACACTACTTTATCAACAGAAGAGATGCTGGAGCATTAGGCGATCAGCACCGAGGGCAAGGACGGATATTAAAATTATTAAAACTGCAGCCTAAAACTACACAAAAAGAGCTGTCGTACTTACTGGACATGAGACCTCAGTCAATAGGTGAATTACTTAGTAAGTTAGAAAGAAAAGGTTATATTGTTCGTACACCATCTGAGAAAGATCGGCGAGTACTTTCCGTTGAGCTAACAGAAGCCGGACTAGAGGCTATCGAGGCTACGGAGGAACAAAACAATAACTCGGGCATCTTTGATGTTCTCTCAGAAGAAGAGCAAGATACTCTTTCACATCTAATGCAGAAGTTAAATACTTATTTAGACGAAGAAATGTTAAAACAAGGTCATGATGAAAACCAAGAATTTCGACGCCATAATGACCTACGGGGATTTGGACCTCACCATAGATTCTTTGGTGGTGATCCAGAGCACGGGCCAAGGGGCTTTGGGCGCGGACCTTGGGGAGACGGTGCTGAATCTAGAACACCGAGATTCAGAAATCGAAACCCCCGAGAAACTAATAGAGATAATAATGAGAAATGATTCACATGCTGTTTAGTGATTATTTCTAATAATTTCATGAGAGGAAACGCAATATGGAAAACATCTCAAATGTTGGAGAACAAGTTTTAAATAATAAAAACAATAAAATATTAGTAATGACTGGATTAATGATTGGAATTATTTTTTCTGAGCTTGATGAAACGGTCGTAAATACAGCCATGCCAACGATTATACGTGATCTTGGCGGATTATCTATGTACGGCTGGGTTGCAGGAATCTATATGCTAGCGCTATCTGCTTTCATGCCTATCCTAGGAAAATTAGCCGATTTATTTAGTCGAAAAAAAGTCTACTTCGCTTCTATGGGCTTCTTTATTGGTGGCTCCATTATATGCGGGCTTTCTCATTCAATGATTATGCTTTTAATTGGACGAGGAATTCAAGGACTTGGCGCGGGTGGCCTGATGCCGCTAGCCATGACGATTTCGAGTGACTTGTTCCCTATTGAACAACGAGCAAAAGTTCAAGCGTTTATGGGTCCAGTTATGTTTATCCCTATGCTTTTAGGTCCGTTAATGGGAGGCTTTTTTGTAGATCAAGCAAGCTGGCATTGGATTTTCTTCGTGAATATTCCAGTGGGATTAATAGCAGTCATTTTTTTAGCAAGTGGGTTAAAAGAAACACATGAAAGAAAAAAGTAACAATTGATTGGGCTGGAGCCATTCTTCTAGTAGCTGCGATCATTTCATTATTAATTACGCCTGTTTTAGTCGAAAACGAAGGGTATACGTGGAGCTCTCCATTCATCATTTCGCTACTATGTGCAGGCGTACTTTTAATCGGTCTTTTTATTTGGGTAGAATCAAAAGTAGTTGAGCCTATCGTACCGCTGCATCTATTTAGAAATCGTAATATTTTAGTATTATCACTGCTTGTTTTTACTGTAGGCTGCGGATTAATGGGCTCATTCTCATCTTTCCCTTACTTTGCACAAAATGTATTAGGCCTTACCCCTACGGAATCTGGGTATTTAACTTTGCCCATGATGGTAGGTGCTGTTGCAACCTCAATCGTTTCTGGGTTTCTATTAACAAAAGTGCGGTATCGCGAATTATTCGTGATTTCTTTCATTATGCCTGTTATTGGTTTTTATTTATTCTCCAAACTAAATATTAGCACCACTACCCTACAGGTTATCATTTTCTTTTTCATCACGGGACTTGGCTTAGGGGTCATGTTTGGCGGAGATAATTTAATTGTTCAAGAATCTGTAGAAAAGGAACACAAAGGGATTGCATTAGCAACGGTTCCATTGTTTCAGTCTATCGGTGCAACTGTGGGAGTAAGTATGTTTGGTACGCTATTATCCTCCACACTTACTTCAAAGCTAAGTAGCTTAGGCGATGAATTGCCGAAAAGTATGGCAGATAATATGAATAGCCTAGAAGCAGGAGGAATTCCAAATGGCCTTACTCCAGAGTTATTTATGAAAATTAAAATATTATTTATTGAATCATTTCAGCATATCTATACTTACGCATTTGTGCTTACAATCATTGCATTTGTTTTATGCTTCTTTCTAAAAAAAGAAGTGCTATCTTCAAAATCAGAAGAATAATAGATTATTGGCTTAGTTGGTTATAAAGAAAGTCTTTGCTACAATATTTTCTGTGTTAATGCACGTGTAATATAGTAATATACAAGAAGCAGACTGTTATAGACAGTCTGCTTTTTATTGTCTCTATGAACATAATTACCGGCGAATTTGGTCTGAGAAAAGGTTATTTCTATTAATTATGAGTAATTTCCCTTTAAAGTATTTTGTACACTATTAATTAGTTACCAGGATATATACGCCAGTCCCTGCCGAACATAAAATAGCGTCCATTGACGATGTATTCACAATAACACCGCTGTTTTGTTTGGTCATTACCTGCAGCTGATACTTCATACAAAGCCATACACTTTTTAACGTAACGTTGATCAAATGGTCAAAGTCCTCTTCTTTGAATTCATGGGTAGCACTAGAGGAAGCCTCAGTGTTAGCCGCATTGTTAAAGCCCACGTCAATTTTTCCAAATGTAGAGTATGTTTGGCTAACAAGGTTTTTAACATCTTGACTATTCGTTACATCGGTTTTGATAAAAAGAGATCGAGGAGACCACTTTCTTAATATAGAAAGAGCTTCTTCTCCTTTTTCACTATTTCTAGAAGCGATCACAACATGCATGCCCTCTTTTGCGAGTAATTCCGCTGTTGCTAAACCAATCCCCGACGTTCCACCCGTAATAATACCTACCTTTTCTTCAAACATATCTTTCTCCCCTTTTGCGTTCAATAAGATCACAACAAATTAAATTTAGTAGCATTAGTCATAAGAGTTATTTAGCTTTGGATAGATTAATACCTGCTTCGAAACACTAAAAAACACCTAATAAAGGTATTAGGTGCTCTTTTGGATTAGCCACTAACTTGATTATGAGAAACAGATAAAGTAGATTTTCGATTCCATAAATAGAAGGCATATCCGCTTAAAAATAAAAGCAGCGCGTAATTAATAAGTAAAGAATCGTTAGCTTTAACAGGGCTTGTAAACTGAAGAAAATTATTTAAGCCGTGAAATACAATCGTAACGCCAATTGATTGACCGTTAACGATCAGCAAAGCCAGTACTAACCCAATAACAAATGCAAATAGAATTTGAAAAATTGTATTTGCTACCGATTGACCGCTTAGCATATTCAAACTGTGCGTAAAGGCAAATAGAAACGATGATAGAAGAACGGCCACTTTATAGCTTTTTGATAACAGCAGATTAAGGATAAATCCTCTAAATACCATCTCTTCTACAAATGCTATGACTAGAGTTTGGGTAAGCAAAATAAGAACAAGATCAACAATGGAACTTCCGTGTACACCTTTGTTCCCAATGAGGATAATAAGCAAATACAAAAGAAGCGGAGAAAGAAACAGGATTCTCGTTCTAAACGACATGTTTTGTTGAAAGAAGAAAAAATGCGGCCACTTTTTTGTTTTTGTTAGATAAAATACTATTCCAATCGCCAAAGGGACGATTCCTAAAAACTGAAGATAATGTGTAGTAGGATGCGTCATGCTCACGTATGCACCGTTTACCAAAAACCAAAAGATAACTAAGATTTCTAGGCCAATAACTTTCCACAAAAGCTTTGACTTGATCATCACTACACCACTTTTCTGCTTTAGGTTTCATTGATAACCTATACTATTCGTTTTAAGGATTTTATATGTTTTCATCCTTTTATCATTTGAGCTCAAAGACCATGTGAGACAACGCTTCTTCCCTTTAAAATAAGAAGATAGTTCCTTACTTTTTTAATGTAACTACACAAGGTACAAAAATACACAAAACCCTGCCCACGTGACATAATCACTAAACTCCATTTTTTTACCGCCTCTAACAAGTACACTAAGCGCCCAATTGGAAACACTTCCTTCAGGCGTTTTGTGTATATATCTGCTGGCTAAAGCGTATGCTCCCACTCGAAATAAGTAATAGCTTACTAAACATAAAAAAGATATGGTCATAACACTCACATTTAATTCTTTCACCCGGTACACCTCATTATTTTTCTGCTATTTCATCGGATGGCTTACGCTGCTTACCCTTTTACCCTTGTTCATAAAAATCTTTTTTGACGTCTTTTAAAAGTTTTAAGATATCTTTATAAAAACAAGTAATTAACATTCCAGCGATGTTGGTTACCATCATAATCATAAGATTGCCGATAATCAGGCTAAGAAAAGTACCAAGAAACATAATACCAATTCCAATATAAAAACCTGGGTGAAGCAGCTCATCATCGTCTTCTTTTTCTTCTTCGCTAATATTTATTTTGTTCTGTAACGCAGCATCCTTTTTAATAAATTCATCAATGGTTGTTCCATAGATGTCCCCTAGCTTTAAAAGATGCTGAATTTCAGGGTAGCTCTGATTATGTTCCCACTTATGTATGTGTTGTACCGATACATTTAGCTGCTTAGCAACCTCTTTTTGAGACATTTTTTGTTCTTCTCTTAACTTTTGTAACTGATTTCCTAACCTCAACTCATTCACCTCTGTAACCATGGCAGCGTGTAAACAAAATTTGCTTGCACTACGTTTTCTCGTTTTCTACAATCCTAACATATTGTGGTAAAAAAGAGATAAACAGTTAATGAGGCATATACAAAAAACTAAAACGGCAGTCATAAAAAATAATGAGAATTCTCATGTGTAAAAAATGAAAGAATGCACTTTTATCTCCATCCTTTTATTGTTTATACTAAATAGTGGATTGTACGAACATCGAAATAAAAAAGGAGGAAAAATGATGATGGAAATGCTGCTTATTTATATATTTGTTATTGCTCTTATTGGATTCATTATTTGGAGAAGGATTAAAAGGAGACATAGACCCATTAAAAGGAATGGACTTGGTATATTAGCTCCTATTTTGTTCATATTAATTGCATTTTCACTTAGTCTAAGTCAGATGATGCACATACCAGGCCAGCCATTTCACTTACCTCCCTACTGGGAAATGATGATTGCTGGTGTATTAGGTGTTATATTCGGACTCATTATGCTTAGCCAAACAGACTATGAAGTAAGAGAAGACGGCTTCATTTATTCAAAGCCAAATAAAAATTTTAAATATGTGATTATCGCTATTATCTTCATAAGAATGGCTTTGAGCCAGTACTTTAAAGGATTAGATTCGATAGACTTCGCGGCCTTAACGATGACGCTAGCCTTTATATATATTGTTATTTGGAGAGTTGGCAGCTATCTAAAATTTCGTAAATTAAACGGTGATAATTACAGCGTAAATGCTGGGTAATCATCAATATGAATGGTCCTTCTTTCTGCTTAGAAAGAAGGATCTTTTGTCATAGTAAGTAAAAGGCCCTTGTGTTGTGTAAGACCGTATATATGTTGTATAATGCAATATGTATTTTTTATAATAGAAAGTCTATATATAGAAACAAACCAGATGAAATTAAAACTGTACCTAATCACCCGCTTTTTAATTTACAGGTATATTATGAAAGGAATTATACTATGACATTTATCAATTCTGTAACAGGCCCAGTCAACGCGTCCGAACTAGGGCTAACGTTAATCCATGAGCATATGCGCGTTCGTTCTGAATCTGTTCACGCACAGTTTCCTCATTTATATGATAAGAAACAAGAAATCGCGAAAGCAGTAGAACAAGTAAATCGCGCGAAGAAACTCGGAGTCAAAACAATCTGTGATCCTACGGTGATGGAACAAGGGCGCGATATTCGTTTTATTGAAAAAATTGCCCGTGAAACGGACACTCAAATCATTGCAGCTACAGGAATTTATACGTATAACTACATCCCTACCCACTTTCAAACTCGTAGCATTGATTATATGGCGGATCTGTTTGTTCGTGACATCGAAGTCGGCATTCAAAACACGTCGATTAAAGCAGGATTTCTAAAATGCGCTACAGATGCACCTGGCGTAACCGCGGATGTAGAAAAAGTAATGCGCGCTGTAGCACGAGCTCATAAAAAAACGGGCGTGCCAATTATGACCCATTCACATCCTGCAAGCGGCACAGGCTTAAAGCAGCTTGATATCTTACTTGAAGAAGGTGCTAATCCAAATCAAATTCTGATTGGACATACGGGAGATACGGATAATCTTGAGTATATTTCAAACATCTTAAAACAAGGGGCTTTTATTGGAATGGACCGCTACGGTTTGACAAGAGAATGTTCAACTGAAAATAGAAATAACACGGTCATTGAGTTAGCCAGACAAGGATACTCAAACCGCATGTTTCTATCACAAGACTACTGCTGTACAATGGATTGGTTTCCAGAAGGCGTAATTGAAGAACGTTTTCCAAAATGGTCAATGAGCTTTGTGTTAGAAGAAGTCGTACCGGAATTAAAAAGAAAAGGCGTAACCGAACAGCAGATTCAACATATGCTTTTTGATAACGCTCGCTGTTGGTTTGAAGGAAAGTAATTTAGATCTAGTTTTCGTTACGATTAAAAACCCCCACTTTAAGCCTGCTAAGTAGGAGTTTTTTTGGCGTCGATGAAGCATGTTATACGTTCGTTAGCCCGTTTTTCTTAATAATTTTTGTTTCTCTTTGCTCTTTCTTATCATAAAGTGTGCACCAGACAAGCATAATCCAACGGCTATTCCTATTGTTAAGTTTGTAAACACAGTTAATGAAAAGGTCGTGAGTAGAACCAGTGAATGAAACGACTTTTCTTTTACTACCTTTGCAAACTGTTCTTTTTTACTTATATTCCACGCTACGACCATCAAAACCGGCGCGAGACTGGCAAGCGCCACGTATGAAGCGTACGGAGCGAGCACTAGCAGCACAATCAACACAAAGATAGCGTGCGTGATTCCTGCAATTGGAGATGAAGCGCCGTTTTTAATATTGGTAACAGTTCTTGCAATCTCTCCTGCCGCGGGAATACCTGAAAACATCGGCGTTACCATGTTTACGATTCCCTGGCCAATCAGTTCTTTTTTGCTGCTGTGCTTTGATTTTGTCATTTCATCTGCAACGCGAGCTGTCAGTAAAGATTGTAACCCTACAAGTACAGCAATGACAAATGCAGAAGGTAAAAGAGTGACCACCCTCTCCACTGTTATATCTGGAAACGCTGGCGCCGGGAAATGACGAGGTATCTCTCCGTAAATGGAACCAATGGTTTCAAACTGATTTGCAAAGAAAAAAGATGCCAAGCCCGTTGATACAATAATTCCAAGTAAATAGGACATTCCCAGCGACTTAGGTGAAAAGTAAAGAACAATTAAAATCGTAGCTAGGCACAATCCTGCTGTAGCGATACTATAGATGTTGATGAAGTGTAAATTACCAAAGATCTCTTTTATATTTAAATGAAAATACTGATATTTTTCAATAGCGTGTAATCCAAGGAAGTTTGGAATCTGCCCGCTAAAGATAATCAGCGCGATTCCCGACTGAAATCCTACAATAATAGAGGACGGAAAATACTTGATTAAAGCCCCTACTTTACATAGCGCAAAGATAATGAGGAGAATTCCGGACATAAAGCCGGCAATTAATAAGTTTTCATAGCCATATTGCAACACAATCCCTAATAAAACAGGAACAAACGCACCGGTAGGTCCAGCAATTTGAAACCTACATCCACCTAAAATAGCAATTAGCAAGCCCGCTACAATCGTTGTATAAAGTCCTGTAACAGGCGATATTCCAGAAGCTATCGCAAATCCTAATCCTAAAGGTATAGCTATAATGCCAACCACAATACCCGATAGTATATCTTTCTTCAAATGCTGCAAGGAGTAATTTCGAAAAACCTCTAGATTCATAAGTGTACATCAGCCTCCATTTTAAGTAGTGAGGTTACCCATTCGTATTTTGGTCATACAACCTTATTTAACTTTCATTCGTTCAAAATAAGGTGGGCTACTCGATTACTTCTATCTTAAAGGAGACAACTTACAAAAAAATAAAGAGGAAATTAGAAGTTTCTTAGCAAGTTATTAAAATTTTCTTAAAAATTCTTACTATTTATTCTTTTAGTTATTTTTTAGATGGATCTAGGTAAAACCTGTATTGCCTATTTATAAATATAGCAAGCAAGACAACTCTATAAAACAGCCTTGAAAGTAGTACTTTTAGGCATCTGATAAGCAAATTAGCTATGAAACTTTCTCTTCTCTTCCGTGAGAAGAACAGGAAGATAGAGTAATAAACATTGAGGTCAGGTAGTATAAAAGCAGAGCGATTGCACGTATATAGCTAAAAATAAAAAAGCAGGATTCCTCCTGCCTTTTTGCATATGTAATTCCTCTTCACTATGTCAACTCAGCGCTTTTAGCTATCATAAAAGCAGAGATACTAAACAAGACAATGAATAAAGAAGCGGCATGTAACAGTAAAAAAAGAAATTTTTGGCCGCCTTTAATGAAGAGCGAATAAATCATTCCTAGGATTGTTACTAAGATTAAAAGTACCGCTGCTATTTTGATTAGTGTAGCAAATACATTCCCCGCAAATACAATTGACGGAATAAAAGATGCTACAATAATGATATACAAAATCAGTGTAGCAATAAAAGCGGTTTTTGATACGTTTGAAGCCTGTTTAAACAAATTCCCCATATAATCTCCTTTCTCATTTTAAAACTGCATCTTTTACTATAATACATGTGTCTAGAGGACACAATTAACTTTTGTGAAAACCGTAATAAGTTAAGCTTGATCACCAATAATATCGGCTATATTTTTGAGATCTTGTTTGCTCAGTTTATAAAATTTTGTTGGTGTTTCTTTGTTTAAGTTATTTGTTGATAAATAGCCCTGTTCTCCCCTGTCTGTTAAGGTTAAATGCATTTCTTTATGGGAAGAATCTTTGTATTCAATATAAATATCGTACATAGGTCTTAGAATCATCACATCTTTATTAGTTGGAGCAGCCGATTCAATAGCTCTTTCTATCGTTTCTGTCACCTTTTGATCTTGTGAAGAGTAGAAATAGTCATCATAAAAACCATTGTATCCTTTCGATTGAGAAATAGAGATGGTTTTTGGTTCCTTTTTAGTTTTACTGTCTCATTATTACTTTGGCATGCGGTAAGTCCACATGCAAGAAGCCCGCTACTCAAGCTTAAAACAAATTGTCTTAACATACTACGTCCTTTTCTATCCATAAAAAATAAATTACAATACATAACATTTTTACACATTTAATACAATTATAAAGGGTTTTATTATTTTAAAAGCGCTATTTTCTTTTTATGGTTCACTCACTGAACATTTATAAGAAGCGGATGACTGTGTAATGAGGTAACAGTTTTGTAGCCCTGGTTAAATAGACAGTGCAACAACTAAAAAAACACACATAGTGTTTACTAGAAACTACATCATAAAAAGGCATCCTAAATAGGCTACCTTTTATTACTTTGTTTGAATGAATATACTCTATAAAGCTGGTTTACTTATAGGAGAACGTCAAAAAGCTAAGTTTCTTTTGTACATACCTTCATACGTTTGATGAAACGACGCATAGAATTATAGACGGGTTCGTGTATATCTAAAATTCCTACATATCCTAAATAAAAGGAATATATTCCTTTTTATGGTATAATTAAAAAATAAAATTCATAGGGAGTGAATACATTGGAGACTAATACAAAACCTCAAGTAAATACCACCTCTATTGTTTCTCTAACTCTAGGTGTCCTGTCCATTTTTATTCCTATCATCGGTTTTATTACAGGTATTATTGGCATTTTTCTCTATAAGAAAGCATCAAATGAAATAGCCGCTACCAATCAAGGCGGTAAAGGGCTCGCTATTTCCGGACTTATCTGCAGTATAGTAGGAGTGGTTTCTCAGCTACTCTTTGTGTTAGGAATTATTACGTTTGTATTTGCGGGAACCACGATGGAGTAGAAAGACTTGGTTTTTTATCATAAGTAGCAAAAAGAAATGTAAGAAGGTAATAATCTTGCATAAGGTATCATGATTTCTACGTCAGGTATGTACTGCTAACTTTAAATTCATTGTTAAACAACCGGATCCTTGCTAAGGATCTGCTTGTTTTTAACGTTTGGATAAAGATAATAAATCTTGTAACTAGAATTAATATACCACTAATTACCACTGTCAAAATACTTCTTAGAGCCGATGCCCAATTGTTTATTCTAAAGAACCCTGCGATACCGATAAAAAATAGAATAATTGCTAAACAAAAATTCATGTACAATAATGAAGGGTGATTAAAAGCGAGAACCCCCCCCTCCCGCACAGTAATGCAAACGTAAATGACCAGAAGTTGATGATGCGTGCTACTTCAATTAGCCTCCTTTCTCTTTAAAATCTCTCTGTTTAAAAACATCTTGAAGTATTTATTTTAAGTCTGTTTTTAAACACTGCAAGAAAAAATCGCAAACTTCATTTTGAATGCACTGCTTCTTTCATTTTGTTTGACGATCGTTCTTAGCTTTGCTTCTAATGAACACAAAGTGATAAAAACGGCTATAAATTCTATAATAGCTAAAAACATAACGGCTTCTCCCCTTTTTTAAAACAATCAACTATATACGACCCCATCCACTCTAATATGGAATGTTATAACAGTTTTCTTTGATAAGCAGCATCTACTATTTTCTTTAGCCCTTCGCTTCGTTTAAAAATAAACGTAGTCCAAAAGATTCTGCTCTTTTTCTTTAATTGCTCCGACGTGTAACTTCCTAAGTCAAATCTTCCCCAACAGCCACCGATAGAAAATGCTTATCAATATATCACTCCCTACATCTCAAAAAAGCTATGCCTCTCCACTTTGCACACTCTAAGCGAAAACTTTTGATACCATTCTGTTTTCCCTTTATGCTGTGCTGCGCGGTGGGCTGAGTTTTGTTTCCACATCTTTATTGATTCTAAAGAATCCCAGTATGAAACGGTAATACCTAAATCTTTATCTCTGGCACTTTCTATTCCTAAAAAGCCTTTTTGTTTAGATGCAAGCTCTACCATTTTATCTGCCATTATTCCATATCCCTTCTCACCTTCTGTTCTTTCAGAAGCAAAAATAACGGCATAATAAGGCGGTTCGGGGGTTTTGGCAATTCCAGTCATATTGATTTCCTCCTTTATAAGTCAACTTAATAATGAAAAAAGTATATTTTCTATTATCTTTAGCATTACTTTTATAAATTCCATTATAATACTTTTTTAGTTTACCCACACAAAATGTAACATTTAATAGTATATAGGGATAAATATTACATTTTTATGATATAGTCTTTTATATGTAAGTAATAAACAAGTAGAAATGGAGTTTCAACATGAGGAACATAAGCAAGGTAACAACAGGAACTATTACAATCGCCTTGGCGCTTGGATTAATGGGGTGCAGTGCCGCGCGTTCAAGCAATGAAAGCATAGATGGAAGTGAGGCAAAAAAAGAGTTAGCCATAGAGCTGAAATTTCTGCAAAACGAGTCCAAACGCTTAATCAATAAAGACGGAAAGATAGAAGATAAAACGTTTCAAAGCTATAAAAATGATTTTAACCTGCTGTCTGCGTCTATTAATAGTACATCAAAAATAAAAACACAAAGTAATAACGAGCTAAAAAAAAACATATCGCAATTAGAAAAAGATGTAGATGCTTTAACCGAAAAAGAGTATGTAAAATCCTATAAAAGATTTAATTCAAGCAAGACCATCTATGAAGTTACGCTAATGAACAATATGCATGACATGATAAATGCAACAAAAGATTGGGATGAAGTCAATAACGAATTGGCCTTATTTGATAATATACATATGCGTTCTTCTGAAGCACACATAAAAAAAGATATGGGTCCTGCAATCGATCATATTAACACCCTGTCTAAATATAAAATAGAACTCATGCAAGACGAAATTCAAAAACATCGCGACAGTTTTACAAAACTGCAGCTCCAACAGTTAAAAAAAGCCACTCATAATTTTAATTTGTCTTTAGACAACCAAATTAAGTCTATTCAAGCTTATAAACCTATAGGTGAAGATTATAGTGTAAGTAGAGACTTTAGCTATAAAGCATCTGAAAAGTATACAAATGCCTGTATTTACATTACAGATTTCGAATCCAATTTAGGAATTGCCAAAGCCGGTGATTTTTAAAAAAAAGCCTCTCTAAAAATTGCTTTTAGAGAGGCTTTTTTGCTGTATTCATTACAATCCCTAGTTCTTTATATCTTTTAACGCTCGATAAGCATTTGCTTCTCCTGAACCAAATAAAGCGTCGTGTCCTTTTTTCCCATAGTCAAAAGCTGTTTGCTTAATACGTGCTGTTACTTGAGCAGGTTTGTATTCAGGGTGAGCCGCTTTAAGAACTCCTGCAATTCCAGCTACTTGAGGAGTGGCCATAGAAGTACCGGCGTTCAGCTCGTAGGAAGTCCCTAAATAGGTGGGCCATGTACTTAGGATTAAATTGCTTGGATCAGACGCTGCAGGATCACTGGTTTTAGCATATTTCTCTCCAAAATCCCCTCCTGGAGCCGCTACGTCAATGGCACTGTTTCCATAATTAGAATAGAAAGCAAGCTGCTGAGTTGACCATTTTGTGGAAGCCGACACATTAATCACTCCTGGCATTTGTGCCGGTACAACAGTTGCGGGCCCTTTGACACTTATTCCATATGGTTCATACATGTTATTTAAAAAGTCGTTTACTTCTTTTTTATTATCCAAATTCAAACTTTCATTACCGCTACCGGCTACGACCGTTACACCATTTTTCACGGCATACTGAATAGCTCTTTTCCAAAGCAGCGTTTCAGCAATCGATTTATAGCTTTCTCCTTCAATAGTCATCTTGTTGTTATTATAGAAACGAAGAGACATATTAATAACATCAACTTCATCATTTGTTGCGGCGATAATTCCGTCTATAATCCAAGCTGGCAGCCCAAGAGCTTGCTCTGAGTACAGTACGCGATAAGAGCGTATTCCGAGTTCCGGTCCCACTCCTTTTACTTTTCCATTTGCTCCAATGATTCCGGCAACATGCGTACCGTGTCCATTACGATCTTTTATATCGGCAGGATTCCCTGTTTCAGATTCATCCATTCCAGCAGGAACAAGATTACGTCCACCTAGTATATTATTTTTTAAATCAGAATGAGATTCATCGATTCCTGTATCAATAACTCCTACCACTGCCTTATGAGTTGTACTGCCATCTTTATTTTTATACCCGCCTGTTTCTACCTCATAAGATTTTCCTTCATTTGTCACTCGTTGAATATCCCACTGAGAGTTCCAATAATTCTCTGAATTCTGTGAGCTGATAATACTAGATTGATAGTTATAAGGACTAACTGCTGTTTTATCCAAGGTTAGAGGAATTTCCCTGTTAGCAGCTTCGATTGAAGAATTTTCTTTTAAATTGTTAAGAAAAGAAGACTTTTCAGATTGAGCTTCTATTCCTCCTACTTCCGGCAGAGCTTTAGTGACTTTACCACCAGCTTTTTGAATAATCTCTTGATAGTTGTCTGGTAATCCATTTTTAAAAGCAATTGCGTATGTGTTACTTATCTTTTGATCTTGACTCTTAGCTTGAGTAGGAACTCCGCCAACAGCAAACACTCCTGCTCCTACCGCAAGTGAAAGCACCGTATGTAGAATTTTTTTTTGCATATGTCCCCTCCTATATATGGAAATGTTTATCATATACTATCTTATTATATAACCTTTAAAATTCCAAGTTTTTCTAATAGATTACGATTATTTAAAATAAGACTGAGGTTATATTTCACAAATAATAACCAAAATAAGGGTTTTAAAAGAGCTTTATAGCTCATTTATCGCGCAAAAAACCTTATTATTTGATACATCAACTAATAAAGAGTAAAATTTTTCTATAATAAAGATTAAAAGCGAAAGGATGAGTAACATGTTTAAAGACGGTTATGTAAAAGTGAATGATGTAAACCTCCATTACGTGACAAAAGGTGAAGGCGAGCTTATGCTGTTTTTACACGGATTCCCTTACTTTTGGTACACGTGGCACCATCAGTTAGAAGAGTTTTCGAAAGATTATCGCGTGGTAGCTGTAGATATGCGAGGCTATAACTTATCAGATAAGCCAGAAGAAATTTCTTCTTACAGCATGCCCCTTTTAATAGAAGATGCAAAACAGTTAATTGAAGCGTTTGGTGAAAAAGAATGTGTGTTAGTGGCACACGATTGGGGCGGCGCTGTTGCATGGGCATTTGCTTATACATATCCGCAGTATGTCAAAAAGTTAGTGATGTTTGATGCACCGCACCCTTATACATTTATAAGAGAACTTGCTGAAAATCCTGTTCAACGCGAAGCAAGCAGCTATATGAGCTTTTTCCAACAGCCAAATTCTCAAGATGATCTACTCGCAAATAATAGTGAAAAGCTAAGAAATATGCTGACGGAGCCCGGAATTAAAAAAGGCTATTTAACTAAAGAAGAAGAAGCTAAATATGTAGAGGCGTGGAATCAGCCAAATGCAATGAAATCCATGCTTAACTACTATCGTGCGTCTTCCCTTTACCCATTTGAAGAGCGCGTTCATAAACCTGTAGCCCTGCCGCATAAAGTATTTCAATCTCCGACTTTAATTGTATGGGGAAATGCGGACGAAGCGTTTGAAAACAGTAATTTAGATGGCATTGAAGAGTACGTTCCAAATGTAACGATCCACCGCTTAGACGGTGTGGGACATGCACCTCAACATGAGCAGCCAGAAAAAGTGAATGAATTTATGCGAGACTTCTTAAACAAATAAACTAGAAAAAGACTGCAAAGTACAGGATACAGCCCCTTTGCAGTCTTTTTTATAGATCATGAAGCATATTATCAACTATTCATTTCTATTATTAGATTATTTTTCAACGTTTCAACAGGTGTACACCGGGTATAAATTTTACCGTACAGATGCAGTCCCCCAAAGGAACATGTACATTTCTTTCTTACTTACCCTTTTTTGAGCTCTCCTTTTGGAGGGTTCTTTTTTATGGTTTTACTTCTTTCCCATCGGAAGAACAATCTTAATCAATGCTCCTCCCGTCTCTTTATTATCGGCCGTGATGCTTCCTCCGTGGTTTTTCACAATGGAATGAGCAATATAAAGGCCTAGCCCCAAATTTCCGTGACCGCTTGTTCTCGACGCATCTTCTCTGTAAAACTTTTTAAACAGCTGTTCTTTGTTGGATAGTGTAAACCCAGGACCCGTATCATGTATTTCAAAGATTACTTCGTTGTGATGAATCACGGTATTCCAAGCTATCTCCCCTCGTTCAGGCGTATAGCGAATACAGTTTGTGATGACATTATCTAATACTTGAGAAATGCGCTGAGGATCTCCGTAAAATTGGTTTGATGCTTCTGCTTCACTAATCGAAGATATAAATGTAATCTCTTTTTTTGACATAAAAGCTGAAATTCGTTTGCTTTCTCATGAACAAATGTGTTGATATCAATAGGCTCACTCTTTACGGCAAAGCCTGGATTTTCTATGACTGATACTTCTTGCAGCTGATTTAATAGTTGAATAGAACGAAGTGTATTCGTGTAGATCGTATGTAAATATCTATTAAGCCTCTCCGGGTCCTTTTTGCTTCCTTCAACTAAAATTTCGGTGTGACCGTGAATAATTGTAAGAGGCGTGCGTAAATCATGTGCGATCGCAGCCGTCATATCTTTGCGGTCTTCTTCTAGCTGCCACTGTTTAGATAGCGATTGCTTTAATTCTTTTCGCATTTCTTCAAAGGCATGTAAGAGCTGACTTAATTCTTTTGCGTCTTGAGTCACGGACAGCGAAAAATCCAAATTATTATGCTGAATGTTTTTCGCGGCTGTCATCAGCTCGTTAAAGGGCCGTTCAATTTTTTTACTAAATCGTCTTCCAAACAAATAAGCAAACAAGTAAAAGTAAAGAAACGGACTGGCTAGAGATAAAAACGTTACAAGCACAACCATCCATTTAATATTTGGATTAGTAGAAGCCATATTTAATTGATATCTTAGCGCAATGGCCCCGTTTACTTCGTCTTTTGAATTTAAAAGCGGATAAACTTTTATAATATATTTACCTGAATGGATATTTGTATTGACCTGAGAATAAAGATCCCGTTTATTTTTTATGTATGAAGTGGACATGGATCCATACACGATTTGCCCTTCTTTATTTATAATTTGATAATCCATTCCTTCTAGCGGAATAACCGATTCTACTTGTTTTTTAGCAGTTTTAGAAAGAAGAGCATCTTCCTTTTCGTTCACGAACTGGACAATTTCTGGGATTTTCTTTTCATAATAATTCGCCGGATTCAGTGCTCCGGGCATAAAAAACCAGTTCACTGAGATGACAATTCCCCACGTTAAAAGCGTAGCAAACAGGCTATACAGCAAAATCAAATGAAAAGATAAAACAAACTGAGCCTTTAACGTTGCTCGGTGCATCCATTTTTTTATTTTACCCATTTGTAGCCAATGCCCCAAACGGTCGAGATGTAAGATGTTTCGTCATATTTTAATAGTTTTGCTCTAATTTTTTTCACGTGTTCCGTAATCGTAGACGAATCCCCTTCCGCGTCGTAGCCCCAAACTTTTTCATACAGCTGCTCACGTGTAAAAACCTGACCTGGATGAAGAGCGAGGAAATGAATAATCTCGAATTCTCTTGAAGTAAACGGAATCACTTCATTGTTATGTGAAATTTGATAGCCATTTAAATCGATGGTCAACTCTCCAAAGTGAAGCCTGTTATAGGAGTTATTGCTAATCCTCTGTTCTCGGCGCAGATGAGCATAAATGCGGGCTTTTAGTTCTTTCATACTGAAAGGTTTAACTAAATAATCATCTCCACCGACCAATAGTCCTCTTACTCTGTCCTGCTCCGTTTGCTTTGCGCTTAAAAAGATGATGGGGCATGATATGCTTTTTCGGATCAGTTCACAAAGTGCAAAGCCGTCCATGCCTGGCATCATTACATCCAGCACAATTAAATCTGGATTTATCTTTAGCTTTTTTAACGCTTCTTGACCTTCGTAAGCAAACACCACCTCATATCCTTCATCTTGCAGTGCATCTTTCATAAATGAAATAATGTCTTTTTCATCGTCCACTAGTAAAATTGTTTGGTTCATCTTCAGCTCACCCTACCCATTCTTTCTTTTTCCATACGAATAGGTTTATTATAAGGCTAATGATTAAAATTGGAAATAATAGGTTTACTAAAAATTCAGAGTTCGAGCTGCTTAATTCATGGAAAACAGAATCGGTTACGGAGAAAAAGAAGCTTAGTTTATCCGAAACATAAACACTTCCAATTAAAGCACCAATGGTTGCCACGTAAGATAAAATAGAGTTAGGCATTAGGACACTCATAATGCTGGCGATACTAATAATCGCTATAAAGATACAAAAACAAATGCCATAAAATTTTAGCGAATATAGTAACGCCCCTAAAGTCCCTAGCGTATGTCCGCCTAAAAACGTTGTTTCATTCACGTGAGGCATAGCTAGCTTACCAACACACGTGCCCACTACCCAAGTAATACAAAGAATAAGAAAAACTAACAAACATTGAACGGCCCATTTTACAAAAAACAGCTTTACACGATGATGCGGTCGAATCAATACCATGCGAAAAGCTCCGGACGTGTACTCGCCGTTAAAACTATCTGCAACAAACATTGGAATGATAATAAACGTAATAACAAACGACAGCTCTCGAAGAAACAAAGGCGCGGAATTTAAAGAATCAATTTTCACGTCATGGTCTGCATCGAAAAACGAAGTGCCTCCCATTCGAAATAAAAAGAACCAAATAAAAGCAAGTAACCCTGCGTACACGGCTAATACAGCCGCTGTCTTTCTTCGTTTAAACGTTCGCTCTAATTCACTGATAAAAAGTCCTGTCATAATGTCTTCTCTCCTTTTTATAGAAATGATTCTTTTTTTCGAATAGCTACATACGTTAAACCACTAAAGAATAAAATATAAAAACCTAACACGCCGAGATTCCAGCCTACGAACTGCGGTTTTTCTGCCATCATGACTGTGATCCCCTGCCATTGAATCATCGGTACGGATGTAAAAAACAGCTGTCCAAAGAGCTCTTCACTCATCCACTGCTTAAACCCTGTTAATAAAGTCGGGTACGAAAAGGAAATCAGTATAAAAGCAACCCCAACGCCAACAGCCGTAGTGGTCGTTTTGCTGATGACAGAGATAAAAAACAGCACACAGCATGTCGCAACAGTCGTTAAATAGGCATATCCATAAAACGAAAGATTATATAATAGCGCTTCTTTTATGTTGAAAGCATGACTGTGATAAAACACAAAGTAGGTTTGCGGATGTTCAAACATCAGAAAGCCTATCGCATAGCTCATGCAAAAATACGTAATAAAAAACAGTAAATTAAACAGCAGAAGCACCGCGGCTTTCGCTATGATGATTTCTTTAAACGAATACGATCGTATCATGACCATTCGCAGCTGTCCTGACCGATACTCTCCAGTAACAACGAGCGTAATAAAAACTAAGAACATGGCATTAAAAACGGTGAATAAGATTTCAGCTAAGCTCAGTACAGGAAAGTTTCCCGCAAACGTATACTGTGGTAAATCGACTGTGAGTACTCCATTTTCTTTTTGGAGATAGGAAGAAGCGACTAACAGCACCACCGGCACTAATAGAAAGGTAAGCCACGCCACTTTTCTTTTCCAAAGTCTTTCCCACTCCGCTACTAACAGCTCCTTCATTGCGACACCAGCTCTACAAACGCATCTTCAAGATTTTTACCGGATGCTAACTGGTCTAGAGCGCCGTCCCACATTAACTCTCCTTCTCTCATCACGACAATTTGATCACATACTCGCTGTAATTCATCCAGCAAATGACTAGAAATCAAAATCGTTTTGTTATAGTCGCGTTTTAAAGTAAAAAGCAGCTCGCGCAGTTCACGTACGCCCATTGGATCTAAGCCGTTGGCTGGCTCATCCAGTATCAACAAGTCCGGGTCGCCTAAAAGCGCTTGAGCAATGCCAAGCCTTTGCTTCATCCCAAGAGAATACGTTCGAACTTTATCATTTTCTCTGCCGGTTAATCCCACAATATCAAGCACTTCTTTTACTCTTTGTTGCCTTTTTTGTTTTGTCGAAAATGAATGCAATCGAGCTAAATTTGTCAGGTTTTCTTTTCCCGTCATATAAGGAAAAAAGATGGGCGACTCCACAATTGCACCAACGCTTTGCAGCGCTTCTTTTCTTTGTGAAAGAATGGTTTTGTTATTAATAAAAACTTCTCCCCCGGTTGGTTTAATTAACCCCGTCAATAAACGAATTAAGGTCGTTTTACCAGCACCGTTAGGTCCTAACAGTCCACATATTTCCCCTTCGTTAATTTGAAACGATACTTCTTTTACTAAGTGGCGACGCCTTACTTTTTTTGAAACGCTCTTTACCTCTAAAATAATATTTTTCATATTAAATCCCCCCTACACGTAGTATAGGAGGGAATTATAAAGAATTTATAAAGTTTATCAAAATTATCGTACAGGTTTTTTAACTACGATATAGGATACCACTGCGAATAAAAGCAAAAATACAGATAAAAACAAATAGCCAGTGCCTTCAAAGCCTCTTACCTCTACATAGCCAATATAAAAAAGAACAGCGGCAGCCATAACGGTTAGCATTGAAGGAATCATTCTAACGACTTTGTTCCACTTCATCTTTCTGAACAGCCAGGTTACAAGGAGTAAAAGCACACCTGGCAGCAATGCAATAAGTAAAGGACCGCCTATCATCATAATTTATCAACCTTTCAAGATATCTGTTATTGATGAGTAGATGTAGAAAAATATTTAAGTATTGTGTTTAATTTAGTTTTTTATTCCCTTTCCCATAAATCACAACTTTGTAAGAATCACCTTTCACTTTATTTTTCATTTCTTTTGTTTCAAGAAATTCAGCGATAATTTCTTCAAGTTCACTCGCAAATTTCCTGTGACCTTCGGAAATGCCTAATGAAGTGTAGATAAGCACTTGTGGTTCAGGGTGAACAGAATAGCCCACCATCTTTACATGATACTTTTCTTTCCCTAATAAATCTTCTCCCACATCTGTAACAATATTTCCCCATCGATTATCTTGATCACGTTTCTTAAGATTTATTTTCTTTATTTTTATTGAAGCATTCTCTGCTTTATTTTCAGCCAGAACAGCATGAATGAGGGCTTTTATTTCTTCTACTCTCTTTTCTGTATTAGGAATTTCCAGCTCTACTCTTGGCGGAGAATTAAAACTAACGTTAGCTATTAAAAAGTCATAATGATGCTTCTCTAATTCTGTAGAAATATCAGTTTGAATCTTTTCAATTTTTTTCTCTTGTGCATTCGGTTCCGTATAGACATACGGCTCCATTCTTTCAATTTTAAAAGTATAGGCATCATAATTCCTGTTGGATAAGATTTCAGTTGCAATCTCAGTGATATCTCCTCGTACCTTATTAAAATACTTCTCTGATCCTTCTACTGATACAACTAATTCTTTTTTTTCCTCCATAATAGGTCTGCCCCACGCTAGCCGTTTTATATCCCTTTTTTTCAAGTTCTTGATACAATACATCGGATACAGGCTTTTGCTTAAAAAGCTGTCCTACATAAGGGATTTTAGCAGCCACTTGGGCCATTGCTGGAGAAACAAAAGCTGAACTAATGAATGCACCGCTCAAAAGAAAGAGGGCAATACCACAATATACAATATTTCTTACAAGACGATTTTGTTTTATAGAAAATAGGTTTCTTTTAGACTTTACAGGTGGTGAAGATTCTAATTGATTAATTGTTTCTAAAAGCCTTTGTTTATGTTTTTGCTTCCTCGTTGGTTTCCAAATCAATCCCTCGTTCAATTTTTCTAGCGAATTGTCATCTATATAAGAATTAAACGGTTTCTTCATATACGTATCCATCCTTTACTAACTTCTTTTTTAAAGCAGGAATTGCCCTGAACTGCGCTGATTTTACTTTACTTTCAGACCAGCCTAAAATAGTCGCTGTATCTTTAACGGAAAAACCTTGAACTTTGCGCAGTAAAATAACTTTACGATGTGAATCTTTGAGCTTTCCTAGCGCTTGATATAGTTCTAGGGAAGTTTCTTTAAGCTCAATCATTTCTTGAGGTAAACGAGCATGATCCTTTTTCGAAAGAAGAAAGTCTTTTAAAAGACTAGTAGGCTTTTGTTTTCGAAAATAATCAATCGTTACATTATGGGCAATACGAAATAACCACGTCTTTTCACTAGCGTTTTGCTGAAATAAATCATAGGAAAGATAAGCTTTTACAAATGTTTCATGGGTCAAATCTTCAGCTTGCTGATAATCTTTTACGAGCATCAAAATAAATTTTAATAAGGCGTCACTATGTTCGTCATACCAACGCTCAATCTCTGCTTTTTTCGCATTTTCCAATGTTCTGACCATCCTTTTAACTAATATTCGTTACTTAGACGTAATCTAGAAAAAAAAGTTGTGGTTTTTATTTACAAAAATAAAAAAGCTCTCCTAATTAAGAAAGCTTTTACTATCACAATCCATGAAATTTTTAGTTAACCAAAGACTTACGGCTCGGAAATTCCATTTGCAATTGCTAATAAAAAAATTAAACCAGAAAGCAATACAAAAAAGATACTGTTTGCGATAATGCTAAACCACACAACGCTCGGTTTTTTCGTTCGGACTCCTAAAACTAATGCCACAATAAAGCCAACGTCTATCGCGAAAAACAACCACAGCGGAATAGTCAAGTCACCGGTTTCACTTGGGAAAATTGAATTTTGTGGAAACAGCCAATTTGCAAAAAATACAACAAACGCAGCCGCCATCAAAATAACTGTTAGTAAAATCGGCTTATTTTCCCTTGGAATACTCATTTCAAATACCTCCTAACCAAAGAAAATAATACCATATATTACTAAGTTAAAATAGTTAGCTTACAAAGTCTTAAAATCAAAAAGAAAAAAGGACATAGATTTTTATTAACGGGTTCTTTTCTGAGGTGCAAAATTTAATTTCATAATGCATTTTTAGCGTGACTTCACACATGAATTCACGTTTTTTATTTGCTTGGTATTACTTCTATATTTGCTATTTTCCCTTAAATTCAAGCAGGAATTCGCATAAAAATTCTCCAATATGGAAATAATTATTTGAATTTAACCGTGAATTATTTAGTGAGTTTTAAGGATATTATTTATTTTAAGTAGGTTCTGATATCTTTCGTTGTTGATTTACTTTATTAAAGTGTTTGGAAGTTTTGTTGAACAAGTTGTAAATTTAACATTTTAAAGTAAGAGCATTTCTTTGTAATGAGAAATGCTTTTTATTTTGTTTAAAATTAAAAGGATATTTCAATAATAACAATAATATTATAATAAAAAACGATAATATTTTATTGTAAAACGATAAATCATATGTTAAATTTGTATTATTATTAAATAAGTGAGGTGTTTTTATGAATGTTAAACGAGGTTCTACCACTTTCTTAAAGGTAATAATTTTTCTGATTGGAATTGCAGTGCTTGCCGCATGTATATTTTTGTTGCCTGAAGCAGCCAGAAGAGATGCTGTAGAGCGTCCTGGTGATTATTCGCTATATCCACTTTTGGTATGTACATATGGAATATGTATCACATTTTCTTTGGCGTTGTATCAAACTTTTAAACTTTTAACCTATATCGAAAAGAATAATGCTTTTTCTGAGTTATCTCTTCAATCTTTGAAGGTAATAAAAAAATGCACTTTTACTGTCATTTTCTTTGTTTTGTTAGCAATAGTTTATTTAAGGGTGCATGCTCAATTCACTGGTGATGATGCAGCAGGTCCAATATCTCTAGGTCTAATGGGCATCTTGGCAACAAGTATCATCGCAGCCATTGTGGACGTGTTTCAAAAACCTATAAAGAATGTCATGGATTCACTGCCAAAAAACAATTAACATTTCAAAATATAGGAGAGGTGTTTTTTATGAAAATAGCAACCACATTATTTTTGAAGATAGCAGTTATTCTCATTGGAATTCTGGTTCTCACTTTGTGCATATTTCTAGTCCCTGAACTGGCAGATGCCGTAGCAGATTTCTTAGGTATTCATTCCATAAAATATATCATTTTCATTCTTTTATATGGAGGAACATTACCTTTTTACTTCGCCCTTTATCAAGCTGTTAAACTGTTGAGTTATATTGACAAGAACATTGCTTTCTCTGAATTGTCTGTTCGAATTTTAATGAGCATCAAATACTGCGCCATTTCTATCTGTAGTTTGCATGTCTTAGGTTTGCCCGTCTATTATCTCGTGGCAGATAAAGACGATGCCCCAGGTCTCATATTTGTTGGAATGGTCATTCCTTTTGCTTCGTTGGTTATCGCAGTTTTTGCTGCTGTTCTCCAAAGGCTTTTGCAAGAAGCGATTAACATAAAATCAGAAAATGATTTAACGGTCTGAGGTGGAGGATATGGCAATTATTATTAATATTGATGTGATGTTAGCAAAACGAAAAATGAGCGTGACGGAGCTTTCAGAGAGGGTTGGAATTACTATGGCGAATCTTTCCATCCTGAAAAATGGGAAAGCAAAAGCGGTTCGTTTTTCAACATTAGAAGCGATATGTAAGACTTTGGATTGTCAGCCAGGCGATATTTTGGAGTACAAAAGCGACGAAGACAATCCATAATAAAAGACAGCAAATTTCTTCAACCATGAGGATTAGGTATTGAAATTAAAATGAGTGTAAAAAACATAATCATGATCACTGTCAAAAATGTGCGGAAGCCTGCTTGAAATGCGCGGATGAGTGTAGAAAATTAGCTGCATGATCTTTGGAACATAAGAAAGCTAGAACCCTTGAAGCGCATTTGGGACTGACCCCCTATAGTGAGACAAATAAAAAACACCTTTAAGTTAAAAAACGGGTATATACTACCTAACAATCACTTGGAGGTGTTTTTTCTATGGGGACAAGAGTTAGTTATCCAGCAGAGGTAAAGATAAAAGCTATTGAGATGAGATTAGCTGGTGTACCTGTCAAAGAAGTGCTTTCCCAATTAAATATTCGCAGTTACACCCAATTAAAAAGGTGGATGAGATGGTATAAAAATGGAGAAATGCATCGATTTGAACAGCCTGTAGGCAAGCAATATTCATATGGAAAGGGACCTGGCTTTAAAGACGAAATATCCAAATTGAAAGCAGAAAACCGGTATTTAACACAACAGATTGAGGTCTTAAAAAAGTACAAGGAATTGGAGAGGAAGTGGTCCCAGAAATCGTAGTGAACGTAGTGGAAGAGTTAAAAGATAAGATACCAGTCTATCAAATCTGTCAGTACCTTGATATCCCTCGATCGACTTATTATCGCTGGAGGCAACAGGAACAATCAGAACGGACAAAGAAAAAGAAATGGATGGAACAACAGATTGGTAAGCAGTGTCGTAAACACAAGTTCCGATATGGCTATCGAAAAATTACAGCATTACTCAATCGAACGATGAAGATTAACCATAAATTTGTACAACGTGTCATGCAGAAATACGGTTGGCAATGTCGCGTAAAACGAAAAAAACGAAAGCAAACAGGGCAACCTTATCAGGTTGCAGAGAATGTATTAAATCGTGAGTTTCAAGCTGATCGTCCTCTTCAGAAATTAGTAACTGATATAACCTACTTGCCTTTTGGACCTAAACAGTTGTATCTTTCAAGTATTCAAGATTTATTTAATGGGGAAATCATTGCGTATTCGATTGGTGATTATCAAAACGTAGAATTTGTCTTAGATACGTTAAGCCAACTTCCTTCTTTACCTAAAGGATGTACGTTGCATAGTGACCAAGGCTCTGTGTACACATCGCATCTCTATCAACAAAAAATCAAAGAAAGAGGCATTACTATGAGTATGTCCCGTAAAGGGACACCCGCAGATAATGCCTCCATTGAATCGTTTCATTCCTCGCTAAAGTCTGAAACGTTCTACCTCGACGAGTTAACATATACGACGACCACCATCGTCGAACAAATCGTCGAAAACTATATTACCTATTACAACAATGCCCGTATTCAAACGAAACTAAACAACCAGTCACCAGTACAATACCGGCAAATGGTTGTTTAAAAGGTGCTTTGATTCCTGTCTCACAAACAGGGTGCAGTCCCTTTCAGGCATTAAGGGTTCTTTTTAATGTACTGGAAAAGAGAAGACATCACGCCACCTCAAGACAGAATCTATAGACTCCCTAAAAAATGAATAAACTTTTCAAGACTTTGAGAGCGCTGCTTCCCTTTCTTTACTACAAAATCAATATGAACGTCTTCTGAAAGCTCTTGATATTCAATGCTTTTCATATCACCACGAGAATTTACTACGCTAGCCGGGACTACACTCATTCCAAGTCCATCACGGACGCCTTGTAAAATAGCTTCTAATGAATCAAATTCCATAATATTGGCTTTATGTATATGATGTTCTTTTGAAAACTCTAATAGTCTGTTTCTATAGATGCAGTTTACATCACTATTGATGAGTAACGTTGGTTGGTCTTTTTCTTCTCTAGCTTCATATAGAGGTGAGATAAGCACCATTTTTTCTGCATAGTGATAAACTGTTTCAAACAGAGCCTCATTATAGGTACCGCTAAGAAAAAGTCCATCAATTTCCCCGTACGAAAGCATTTCTTGCAAAACTTGTTTTCTATCTGTTTTTATTTTAACTTCAATATTTTGATGTTCTTTCAGAAAAGATGAGAATAAAGAAGGAATTTTAATAGCAGAAACCGTCTGCGAAGCACCGATGATTAAAGATTTTCTAAACTTGTTAGGATTAACTTCTGCTTTAGCTTCCTCCATTAAACGTAAAATACGCTGGGCGTAGTCAAACAAAGCTTCCCCTTCGTTTGTTAACGTAACTCCTCGATTCGTACGTATCAATAATTTGGTGTCTAATTCTTCCTCTAGATTTTTAATCCGCTGGCTGATATGCGGCTGCACATATCCTAATACCTCCGCAGCTTTTGATAGTGACTTCGCTTCTGCCACACATTTGAAAATTCGTAAGTCTTGGCTTTCCAATCTCAATTCCTCCGTTGATATCATTTTAAATGATACCTCTCTTAGTATTACCTATTATATCCTTTTTCCCATCGAAGATATAATAAAAGATGTTAAGAGAAAGGAAGGTTTATAGAAATGAACAATTTTAAAAATAAAGTATTTATTATTACGGGCGGCGGCACTGGTATAGGCAAAGCAACGGCTTTAAAGTTAGCTGACATGGGCGCGAAACTTGTTATAAATTACAGCAACTCAGAAAAAGAAGCCAAAAAAGTTGTGGAGGAGATTGCTGAAAAAGGAGGAATTGCGTTTGCTTTTAAAGCGAATGTAGCCAGTGAGCATGAAGTTAATAATATGATTGATCAAACCATTGCACAATTCGGACGGTTAGATGGTTTAGTGAATAATGCTAGTATTACAGCTCAAATCCACATGAATGACTTAGAGTCTGTAACTGATGACGTATGGGACGCCTTATATGATGTAAACGTAAAAGGCATGTTTCACTGTGTAAAAGCAGCCGTTCCAAATATGAAAAAGCAAAAGTCAGGGGCGATTGTTAATGTAGGAAGTGTTGCGGGTACAACTGGAATCGGGTCATCTATTCCCTATGCAGCGACAAAAGCAGCGATTCATACGATGACTAAGTCGTTAGCCATTGCACTCGCACCACATATTCGAGTAAACTGCATCTCTCCTGGTGCAGTCGACACAAGATGGTGGGCTGGCAACGAAGATAAAATGTATCAGCTTGCAGGAAATTTACCTCTTAAGCGCATTTCTTCTCCAGAAGATATCGCAGATGCCATCTTGTTTCAGTTAAAGCAAGAGTCTGTAACGGGCCAAGTGTTTACGATTGATAACGGGCAAACTCTTTAAACATACGTGAATATTCCTAAAAAACAAACCCCACTACTAGCAAGAAATAGTAGTGGGGTTCTAACAAGGCTACTGATTCAACCTCTCTTTCCCCAGTGAAAACCCTTCAAACAGCCGGCCTCCATATGGTGCTAACACTTTATCAACTAGTTGAATCACTTTATCTTTACTCCCTGTTTTATAAAAGATTTCGAATGCCTCCACAAACTCTTTACTAAAGCTTTTATTGTAATTATTCAAAGACCGTACAATCCATTTAGAATCACCGATCCAATGACCGTTTGTTCTTAAAACAAATTCGTGCGTTATGTAAGCGAGCGTATTGGCAATAAAAAATGTTTAAAAATGAATTGTGTAGCTTCTTGCAGCGGTTCTAACCTTTTTAGCTCTTTCATCGTATTCCTGCAGAAAATGATATATATTGTTTTTCTGGTTAGAACGTGGAAATTCCTTTAAATTAAAAGCTAAGCGTTTGTTTTAATGCCTCAACTGAAGTTCGAAACCCTGCTTCAACTGACATCGTTAAATCTTCCATTTCTAAAGAAACTTCTTCATCATAGCCCATCATCTTAACAACGGAGAAAAACTCTTTCCACCACTGTAAATCTTGACCACAGCCTACGGCCACGTAATTCCAGGCTCTATTTGCTACATCCGTCACTTCTTTTGTTTCCATCACTCCGTTCACTCCTGATAGATGTCTTTCAAGGCGCACGTCTTTTCCATGAACATGGTGAATGGCTGCTCCTAGTTCTCTAGCTGACAAAATAGGATCTGCGCCCATCCAGATCAAGTGGCTTGGGTCTAAATTTAATCCTACAATAGGCCCCACCGCATCACGAAGTTTAAATAACGTTTCAGGGTTATAGACTAGTTGAGAGCTGAAGTTTTCAAGGGCGATTTTTTCGATACCGCAGGCTTCAGCTTTCTTAACGAGTTCTTTCCAGTAGGGGATGGCTACTTCATTCCACTGATAATCTAAGATATCTTTTAACACTGGAGGCCAGCTCACCGTATACGTAATCCAGTTTGGAATCTTGTCTTCAGGACTTCCAGCTGGTAATCCGCTCATCACGATCACTTTCTTTACACCTAATAATTTCGCAAGTTCAAATGTTTTATCCGTCACTTCTCGATGTTCTTTCCCTAGTTCACCTGGATCTAAAGGATTTCCAGAACAGTTTAACGCACAAAGTTTAATATTACGCTTTTCTAATGCATGTAAAAATTCACTTCTCTTATCATCATTTTCTACTAATTCATTTAGTTTCAAATGTGGTGCCGGCGACCACCCGCCTGTGGTCATTTCGATCGTATTGATTCCCATCTCTGTGATTACATCTAACATTTCTTCAAAAGGCAAATGTCCTAAACTGTCTGTTACATAAGATAATTTCATTGTCTTCTCCTCCTAATAAATTCGTCTGCAGCTTTTAATCTCAACAAGCTAAAAACACTGATTGTAAACGCTTTTATTTAACTTTAATAAAGTATAGCTGTTATTATATAACCTTGGATCTTACTCGTCTTTGTTTTAAAAAGACTGCTTTTTATCTTTTGAGGACATGTTTGAATCCTCATTAATTTTATTCCATAAAAATAACTCTCCTCTACTTGTAATACACAACATTAGGTAGAGAAGAGTTGACTAATCTTTATATGCAGTTGTTTTTAATTTGGTATATAGAGTACGAAAACGCCCTGGTGAACTGCGCATCGAAGCAGTAAAAACACGCGTAAAGTAGTGAACGTCCGGAAACCCCGTTTCTTGAGCAATATCTCTAATCGATAAATCAGTTGTTTTAAGCAGTATTGCAGCTCTTTGAATTCTTTCATTTTGTACATATTCCGAGTAGCTGACACCTAATTCAGTTTTAAATAGACGAGACAGATGCCGGCTAGATAGATGTAAATGAGTCGCTGTATCCGTAAGTTTAATAGAATTAGATAAATTATCTTTAATATATAATTTTGCAAGATTAAGGGTTAAAGAAGATGTCTTTTGAACAGCTTTCCGATGATGGTAATTTAAAGGAAAAACAAAAGTATTTATGAGCGAAAGTATAAGAGAATGAGCTAAATTTGTCAGTATTTCTTCAAAAAAGGTATCTTCACTTTTTGTTGCATGGTTCAAAAGAGACTTCCAAATTAACGGAGCAGTTCCATCCTCTTTTACATCTATCACTACTTCAGAACACCGTTTAGCTTCTTCTATTAGTGTGATCCACTTTTCAGTTGATTCTGATTCAACCAGTTCAAAGCCTACATACAAGAGAAAAAGCCCAGTATCGCTTTTTATGTGGTGTAATACCCCGGGCCTTGAAAGGAATATTGTATTTTCTTTTACCGGATAGGGACGCCCGTCGTCTATATAAGTTCCTTTCCCTTCAAGCACGTAACACACTTCAAAGAAAGAATGCTTATGAGTGACATTATCATAGTGCTTGGGCATAACTCCCCAGTAGTGAACATGAAAAGACACTCCATTGCCTTGTGTACGATGGACACGTTCATTTAAAGAAATTTTCCCTGCGATAAGATTAGCTGTCACATACTCCACCTCCTTCTTATCTGAAGGAACCTGTAATTTATAAGAAATTTCAGAATTCAACTCCCGTTAAAATGTGACCATGATTGATGACAATGACCAGCCGTTTTATGTCTGACAGGTTAACTAGTTACAGAAGAAGGTGTTATTTCCTTAATTGTTTTGACGATAAACACAGGGACAGGCAGAAGGCTGAGTTTTCCTAATGAAGTAATGATGCGAATATACTTCACTTCACCTTCCACATCAATTTCATCTCCGATATTCCAGCATTCCATTGATTTTTGACTAAGAACAGGAAGGATTTTCAGCACATCGCCATCAAAGGAGATGTTATCTTTCACCTCTAAAAAAGAAAGGCGATCCATCCTTTTATAGTGATGCTTTGGATATGTTCTTTTTTTGAATACTGTTCCCTTAATCCTCACTAAAGTCACCTTCTCTTTTTTATCAGATTATTCCTTCCGCTTTGCTGTAAACAAGAGAAGACAAAGATGATAGTCTCTCCTGTTTACTTCTCAGCAAAAAACATCATAGCATTTAAACAGCACTAGTTAATTTTCTTAGCTGAGCCTTCAAGCTGAATAAAATTTTTCACTGTAGTGTTACTTCCGCAAGACTCGCGTACGATTAGTTCATCTTTTAATACAAACTTTTTTTGTTCTAACGCTTTTCCGCTCATTAATCCAAGCAGTAATTCCATCGCTTTTTTTCCAATTTCATATTTAGGCTGCTCAATCGTTGTAATATGAGGTTCAATGATATCCGACATTTTAGAATTATCAAACCCGACTACAGCTATATCTTCAGGCACCTTTAAACCGCTGTCTTTTGCGGCTTTTATCGCTCCTATCGCCATTTCATCGTTAAAAACAAATACGGAAGTTGGCCGTTGTTCTAACGATAATAAGCGAATCATTTGATGATAACCGGACTCTAAGCTGAAATCTCCTTCTTGAATAAAAGCGGAATCCACGGGTAAATCGTGACTAATCATCGCTTGGCGGTACCCTTTTAATCGATCACGGCTTAAGATAACATTCATAGGACCAGTGATATGCGCGATTTTGGTATGCCCAAGGCTTATTAAATGCTCCGTTATTTTTCGCGCCCCGCTAATATTATCAATAGATACGGTAGAGATATCTAAGCCATCTATATACTCGCACGCAAGAACCGTAGGGAACTGTCTGGAGACTTGTTCAATTCTGTCTTTATCCATGCGGGCTGTTAGAAGGATCATGCCGTCCGCTTGCTTTTGGAATAATAAATCAACAAACTCTCCTTCTCGCTCAATGTCATTTTCTGTATCTCCTAAAATTACTCGGTAGCCGCTTTTAATGGCCGTATGCTGAATTCCTTTAAGAACTTCAGAAAAAAACGGGTGGGTAATATCAGGAACAACTACTAAAATGGTTTTTGTTTCTTTTTTCCTGAACTGTCTTGCGATAATATGGGGCTGATAATTTAATTCTTCAATGGCTTTTAAGACTTTTTCCTGCGTTTCTTTGCTTACTAGGTGGGGCTGACTAAGAACTCGCGAGACAGTAGCTGGAGCTACATTAGCTAGTTTGGCCACATCACTCATTTTAACTGACATACGTTCACTCACCTTTATCTGTAGTAATTAACATTTTATAATAAAAAGTTCTATCGGTTTTGCATCCATCTCTATTATACCTTACCAGCATAATAAAGCCTCTCTTTATCATCATGATGGAGGCCGAATAGAACAATTAAGACTATTTTAAACTAGCTATGCCCACAAGTTCTGATCTTCTTTCAAGCATAAACCATGAAAAGTGATGCAAAACATATCTTTTTATGTTTCGCATCACTTCAGTCGATCACGTTAAATGTTTAGGCCTTCTTTAATATTTAATCCTTCTCTGATCGACTTTAACGTTACTTCGTTTGACCATTCTGGTCGATCAGGGTAGGCAAATACAGAGTTTGTTACGATGCCGTCAAATTTAATTTCTCTTAATTTGCGATACAGTGCGTCAAAATCAATTTCTCCTTCACCAGGATTTAAATGCTGGTGAATCGTTACCTTCGCATCAGGCGGATTTACAATATAGCGCAGTCCAAACGCTGCTTTATGGTTAAGCGTATCAGCGATTAGAACATGTGCGAGCAAATCACCCGCTTCATCAATGTGCTTTGCTACATCGCCAATGCCATCGTCATAAAAGAAAGCATGAGGGACAGAATAGACTAATTTAATCCAGTCTTTGTCCAGCGCACGAATCATTGCAATAGCTTCTGTATTTAACTCAATAAAATCATTTGGATGCGATTGAAGGTTAAGCTTAATTCCTTCTTTTTCAAAAATCGGCATCAGCTCTTCCATCGATTTAACAAAAGCCGCTTCACTTTCAACAGGCCGGCTCTTGTCACCGCTGAATTCACTGTTCATTAAATCTACTTCCAACTCAGAAGTAATTTCGATTGTACGCTTCCAGTTCCTTACTGCCGCTTCACGTTCCTGCTCATTTGGTGAAGACCACTGCTGCACCGGAAGCACAGAAGAAATCTTTACCCCAGCATCGGCACAGTATCTTTTTAAGTCTTTTATACGCTGTTTATCAACCTTTGGGTATTCATAAAACCAAATAAAATCTTTGCGCGGAGATAACTCTACGTATTCATAACCTAATCTTGCAACTGTATCAATCGTATCTTTTAAACTTGTATTATCACGGTAATGTGACGGATCATATGCTAAACGCAATTTAAAGCTCCCCTTTCTTTTATGCGCACCAGACGTGCCCATCCCCCAGTATTTTAATGTGATCTATGAGTAAGCTGTTTCATAATCAGAACGTTCTTACGCTTACATTTTGCCTGCTGCGGTTAACGTTTTATGATAGAAGTCAGGACGTTCGCCTAACGAAATAGGAACAATATTTCCTGATTTTTTCGCTTCTAAGCAAGCATCTGAAGTAACGGCAGCCACATAACCATCCCAAGCTGTTGGTCCATTCACTTCGCCTTTAAGCGTTGAATTAATCCAGTCTTGAAGCTCTGTATCATAAGAGTCAATGAATCGATCTTTCCAATCTACTAAAATTTCAGTAGATTTTTTTGCTTCACTGCGCAACACAACGCTTGAAGGCTCAGGTAAATTAGCGATTCCTGTTTCTCCTACTACTTGACATTGAATATCATAGCCGTACTGGCAGTTTACAAAAACCTCCGCATCAATTCGAACGCCTTGCTTTGTTTCAAGCAGCACCATGATTGGATCTTGCAAATGTTCAAGTGCCTTGCTCGTTTTTCGCGGTGCCACGATTTGAACCGATACATAATCGTCATTTAATAACCAGCGCAAAACGTCAATTTCATGGATGAATGTATCAACGATTGACATATCGCCTGTATATGTATCAGGTACCGTAGGGTTTCTGTGTGCGCAGTGAACCATTAATGCTTCACCAATTTGCCCGCTTTCAATCACTTTCTTTAAAGCGCGATACCCTGTATCGTAGCGGCGCATATAGCCAACTTGCACCAATGGCTTGGCGTGTGTAATTTCAGCGTCAACGATTCTTTTGCAGCCTTCTGCCGTTGTAGCAAGCGGCTTTTCGCAAAATACAGGTTTTCCAGATTCAATTGCCGCTAGCACAAACTCCTCGTGCGTCGGTCCCCAAGAAGTCACAACAACTGCATCTACTTCTTCTGATTTAATTAACTCATGTCCATCATCGTAAATAACGGCATCCAAGCTTTGATTTTTTACAACAGCTTTTGCTTGTTCTTGATTTACATCCGTAACCGCAACAATTTTTCCGCCTGATAACGTATTTGTAATTCTTCTAATATGATCTTGTCCGATTGCTCCTGTTCCAATAACACCAATTTTTAACACCATAATCTATGGCCTCCTTTAATATGTGAGCTTTAAAAATAGAAATAAATGCTTGCTTCCATACGTTTTATTTTGCTTTAAAAACTTTATATGACGCTTCTTTCTTATCCCATGCCGCTGCAAAAGCAGTAGCGGTTAACCCTAAGGCTGCTGCAAAAAAGAAGCCTGCTTTAAGTCCCATCCAAGAATTTAATATTCCTGCAGCAAAAGGACCTCCGAATATTCCTAACGCATACAGCGCTTGGTAGCCTCCCATCGCTGTAGCTCTTTTTTCTACAGCTATTTTTTCAATAGACATTCCTAACATAAGAGGAAACACTAATCCTAATGAAAACCCGTTCACGCTTTGAATGAAACAAAGCAAGATTTTATTTTCTGTTATAGGAATCATGCAAGTAAAGAATGCAGCTAGAAAAAATGCAGCCTTCAAGATCGTCCATTTTCCAAAGCGCCAAACAAATAGCTTTTCCATAATAAGAGGAGCAGCTGCATGAGGGATCATAAAGGAAAAGACAATCAAACTCAGCTCGCTCTCTTTAAATCCTGCGCTTAATGCGTACGCAGGAGTAAAACCAAACATGGTCGTAAAAATAATGCTGTGTGCTAAAATAGACAGCAGCGAAATTTTTAATAGCGACGGCTCTTTTATTACGCTCATTAGTTCTTTAAGCTTTATAGGCGATCTCTTTACGTTCTCTTTGGGCTCGTAAATGAAAAGAGAAAGAATAGCGCCTATTACACTCAAGATTGTTCCTATCCAAAACGGAGCCTGCCATCCCCACTCACTTACAATGTAACCGCTTAAACTCATTCCCAAAAGCTGAGCCAAAACCACTATAAACGAAATGATATTCATAGCACGAGTAGTTTTTTCACGTTCAAAGTAGCTTGAATATAAAATCGTAAAGGCAACCCACGTTGCCGCTGCCAATCCAGCCAAGCAGCGTGATATAAACACGCCTATTAAGCTATCGGTCAACGAAAACAGCAGGCAGCTTGACATGCTGGCTATCATGCCGAAGATAACAAACGGTTTTCTCATTTTCACAAAGTCTGAAAAGATACCGAGCGGAAGGCGACATAATAGCTGCATGAGTCCATAGCTGCTTAACACTAAACCAATAAAGGCATACTTGCCTCCCAGCCCTTCCATATAAGGAGACAAAATAGGTACGTAAATAAACTGCGAGAACCAAAAGATAAATGAAACGACTGCAAAAAGATACTTATCTTTGACGCTACTTATAGCACTCAACTAATCACTTCCATTTTGTTACTGTGAAAAAACCGACTTTTATTTTTTTATACGATTGTACTACAGGGTACTAGCAAATGCCGGTAGTATCCCATAGTACGATAAGTAAATTCTTAGTAGCGTGCCGTAACCATTTTCTTTCTTGTATAGAACTCTACGCCGTCTGTACCGTTGGCATGTAGATCGCCGTAGAAAGAGTCTTTCCAGCCTGAGAATGGGAAGAACGCCATAGGTGCCGGCACCCCTACGTTCACTCCTAGCATGCCTGACTCAATATTTTCACGGAACTCACGTACGCTTGCGCCGCTGTCTGTATAGATACAAGCTCCGTTTGCGAATCGAGAGTTATTGGCAACGTCAATTGCTTCTTCTAACGTTTTTACACGCACGATAGAAAGCACCGGTGCAAAGATTTCGTCTTGCCAGATTTTCATTTCTTGTGTAACGTTATCAAAAATAGTTGGTCCAACAAAATAGCCGTTATCTTTTACCGCATGATCTTCACGGCCGTCACGAACTAAGCGAGCTCCTTCTTCTACGCCAGATTCAATATAGCTAAGCGTACGTTCTTTATGGTTTTCACGAATAACCGGTCCTAAGAAAACATCTTCTTCTAATCCGTTTCCAATGACGATGTTGTTTGACTCTTGAACGAGTCGTGAAATTAATTCATCTGCCACGCCTTCTTGCACCGTTACGACAGATGCTGCCATGCAGCGTTCACCTGCTGAGCCGAAAGCAGCTCCGATAATTTGTTTTGTTGCTACGTTTAAGTCCGCATCGTTTAATACGATTGAGTGGTTTTTAGCACCCGCTAATGCTTGAACACGCTTTAAGTTTTCTGTACCTTTTTTATACACATACTCAGCTACTGGCTGTGAACCTACAAACGAAATTGCTTTCACTAATTTATGTTCAAGAAGGCCATTTACCACATCATGCGCGCCGTTTACAATGTTTAATACGCCTTTTGGCAATCCAGCTTCTTCAAATAATTCTACTAATCTTGCTGCTAAAAGCGGCGTGCGCTCAGACGGCTTTAATACAAACGTATTACCGCAAGCAATCGCAAGAGGGAACATCCAGCAAGGAACCATCATCGGGAAGTTGAACGGCGTAATTCCGCCAATAACACCGATTGGATAGCGATACATGCCAGACTCAATGCCCGTAGCGATATCAGGAAGCTGTTTTCCCATCATTAACGTAGGAGCACCTGCTGCAAATTCTACGCATTCAATTCCGCGCTGCACTTCTCCGCGCGCTTCATTAAAGCTCTTTCCGTTTTCAAGCGTCACAAGTTTCGCTAATTCGTCCCAGTTATCTACTAATAGCTGCTGATATTTAAATAGAATACGCGCACGTTTTGGCACCGCAGTTTTTGCCCATCCTTTGAATGCTTCATTCGCAGCTTGTACCGCTTGATCTACATCTTCTTTTGTTGAAAGAGGCACCTCTGCAATGACTTCACCCGTTGCAGGGTTATAAACTGGTTCTGTTAGACTTGTAGTTGAATCCACCCATTCGCCGCCAATATAGTTTTTTACTGTTTTTACTGTTGTTTGTGTCATGTTCATTCTCCTCTCAATTTTTGATTACGCTTGTTGCAGAACTTCTTCAGCTGTCTCCATAAACTGCTTAATTTCTTCTACCGTTGGCATTGCATCTGAAGAACTGTGTTTTGAAATAACGATGGAAGCAGAAGCACCGCCAAATCTCATCGCTTCAGGAATTGTAAACCCTTGCATTAACCCGTAGATAAAGGCAGATGCGTAGGAGTCGCCAGCTCCAAATGTTTTGAGCACTTTCGTTTTAAAGATGCCGCCTCGATGAGACTGGCCGTCTTTTGTATAAGCAATCGATCCTTCTCCTCCGTGCTTGATGACAACAATCTTAGCATGATGAGAAAACCATCGTTCAGCTGTAACTTGGTCATTTGATTCTTCATAATTTAAAAGCTTTTCCATCATATCGAATTCTTCTCGCGTACCGATAATCACGTCTGATTTTTCTGCCGCTAAATTATAGTAGACGGCAGTCTCAGCTTCTGACTCCCACGTGTACGGACGGTAGTCAACGTCAAAAAATACAACTACGCTATGTTTTCGCGCATATTCAAGAGCAAGAAACACGGCTTCTCTTGAAGGACTTTTAGCAAGAGCCGTTCCAGAGATAAGGAGCGCTTTTGATTGCTTGATATACTCTTCAGAAACCTCTGTTGGATCAAGCTTTAAGTCTGCCACATTATCACGGTACATCAGGATGCTGCACTCTTCAGGACTTTTAATTTCAGTAAAGGCCAGTCCCGTTACGGCTCCTGTTTGATCAACTACAATGCCTTCCGTGTTAATGTTATGTTGATTTAAATACCGGGTGCTGAAGCGGCCCATTTGGTCGTCTGACACTTTTCCAATAAAGCCTGTCTTCATTCCAAGCCTTGAAAGACCGATAGCGATGTTAGCAGGAGATCCTCCTACGTATTTTGTAAACGTCATCGTGTCTTCCATCGGGCGATTAAATTCATTTGCATTTAAGTCGATGCAAAGCCTTCCTACTGCAAGAAGGTCAAATCGCTTTTGCGAATCGAATGTTAAATAACTCATAGTCACGTCGTCTCCTTACTTTAATGCTAATTTTTCTTCCATAATCCATTCATGGTCTTTGCTATTGTTAAATTTCCATGTTCGCACAGGACCAGCCATGACGTTTAAATAATAAACTTCATAACCTGGAGGCGCTGATACCGGGTGATAGCCTTTAGGAACCAAGACTGCATCTCCATCTTTAATGATCATTGTTTCATCTAGAGATTGATCGTCCGTATATACTCGCTGAATCGCAAATCCATGTCCTGGGTTGACTTTATGATAGTACGTTTCCTCTAAATACGATTCATGCGGCAAGTTATCTTGATCGTGCTTATGAGGTGGATAGCTTGACCAGTTTCCTTCCGGCGTAAACACTTCCACTACTAGCAGACTATCAGCCGGCTTTTGTTCAGGAAGAATATTATGGACTTGTCTTGCGATATTTCCTGCTCCGCGATGTTCTACGCCCACATCCTGCGGCGTAATTAAACGAGCAGGGTATGTACCTTTTCCAGGTGCTGCGCACACCGCGATTTCCAAGTCGGTTACAGCTTCTACTTCATAATGATCATCATTTGATATATATACGGAATAGGGAGGAATTTTTTCAAAGATATCCATTCGCTGTCCGATGCTTTCCCATTTTTCTTCCTTTGTCGAAACGTTGGACTTACCGGTTAAAATCACAATACAAACCTCTTGATTTTCCGTGTTCTTTTTAAGCTTCTGACCTTTTTTTAATGAGTAAACGTCAAAGCCAATGTACTCCCATCCTGCAGATTCCGGCGTGATGCTTAGTACGTTTCCATCGCTGTCAGCTGTTTTTGTCGGTACAATTAAATCAGCCATTCCTTTCCACACCTTTCTATTTCTTATTTTTTAACGTATTTATGCTAGGGACACTCTTTAATCAAGCAAACTGGATATTCTAGCTTTTTAAAAGATTAATATTTTCTTGCTTTTTGCAACTGACTTTCTTTGCCTTCAAACGCCTTTTGAACGTCTGAGCTTTCAGATACGGCTGCTACTCCTACGTGCCACCAAGAATCGTAGCCGTCCGTCATTGTTTTTGGAAGAACTTTAATGTCAATCAGTGTACTAACACTTTGTTTTTTTGAATCTTCAATGGCATATTCAAGCTCTTCCATCGTATACACTTCATATGTTTTTGCTCCGTACGCAGCTCCAGATTGAGCAAAGTTGATGCGCATAATATCTCCATCAAGCTGCCCCGTCCGTGGATTACGAACGCGGAATTCTGTGCCGAAGCTTTCAATTCCATTATCCATCTGCAAGTTATTGATACAGCCAAAGCCGGAATTATCAAAAAGAACAATATTTATTTTAATTCCTTCTTGAATGCTCGTTACCAGCTCACTATGAAGCATTAAGTAGCTTCCGTCTCCTACCATCGCATACACTTCTTTATCCGGCTCAGCCATCTTAGCGCCCAAGGCAGAAGCAATTTCATAGCCCATACATGAATATCCGTATTCAAGGTGATACGTATTACGTTCATTTGAGATCCACATGCGCTGAAGGTCACCCGGGAGGCTTCCCGCTGCACATGTAATAATAGAATCAGGTGCAATTAGTTCATTTACTTTACCAAGCACAGTCGTTTGGACAAGTTCGGTGCTTAGGCTATCTTTATACTCCGACAGGTTTTGATCAAAATGTCCTTTAATTTCCGGAATAAATTCTTCGCCTGTGTATGCAATATTTTTTAAACGAGTCAGCTCTTGATTCCATTCTGATTTAGCTTCTTCAATTTCAGTTTCATAGCCTGATTTATAGCCTTCTAACGCAGACGAAAGAGCTTCAAGACCCACTTTGGCATCCGCGACAATTTTAGTAGCCTCCAGTTTTGATGCGTGAAATTCAGAAATGTTAATGGTTAATACATCCGTCTCAGCGTAAAACAGTTTTGAAGAAGTCGTAAAATCTGTGAAGCGTGTGCCAACACCAATAATTAAATCCGCAGATTGCGCTATTTTATTAGCAGCGCTGTTACCCGTTACGCCAACTCCTCCTAGATTTAAAGGATGATTGCTTTCAAGACCGCTTTTTCCAGCTTGCGTTTCGCTAAAAGGAATATGAAACTTTTCAGCAAATGCAGCAAATGTATCCGCAGCCTCTGAATAACGAACGCCGCCGCCTAAAATAAGAAGAGGCTTTTTCTTTGATTTAATCAGCTCCACTGCATTTCTGATACTTTCTTGCGAAGGCTCGCGGCGTTCAATCAGGTGGGTACGCTCACGGAAGAAACTTTCTGGAAAATCCCACGCTTCCCCTTGTACATCCTGCGGAAGCGCGATTGTAACGGCCCCTGTATCTGCGGGATCTGTTAATACACGCATCGCATTGATCATAGCTGACATCAGCTGTTCCGGACGGCTGACTCGATCCCAGTACTTGCTGACGGACCGGAAAGCATCATTTGTAGAAAGAGATAAATCATGTGTTTGTTCAATTTGTTGAAGAACCGGGTCCGGCTGGCGAGTTGCAAACACATCGCTTGGCAAAAGCAAAACCGGAATATTGTTTGCAGTAGCTGTAGCAGCCGATGTAACCATATTCGCTGAGCCTGGACCAACGGAAGAAGAGCAGGCCATGATTTGCTTTCGATGTTTTTGTTTTGCAAAAGCTACTGCAGCATGAGCCATTCCCTGCTCGTTTCTGCCTTGATACACTTCAAGCTCCCCTGGGTTTTCCTGCAGCGCTTGCCCGATCCCCACCACATTTCCATGTCCAAAAATGGTGAATACTCCTTTGATGAAGCGTTCTTTTTTTCCATCAAATTCTACATATTGCTGATTTAAAAATTTTACTAAAGCTTGACTCGTTGTTAACCTTATCGTTTTCATATACCTTCCTACCTTATCTTCTGAAATTAATCACCATCAAATTGATTTTTCTACCCTTTTTTCACATTTTATATGAAATCGATTTCATTCAATATAATAAATGAGGTTCTATCCTTTTACTTCCTAGCTCTTTCCTTTGTTTCAGCTGCTATTTAGCGATGAGACAAATACTTTCAGCCCCTGCACTTTTTAACGCTTGAAGATGGAGAAAAGCTCGAAAATCCATCATAAATTCCACTTTCAAATGAAATCGATTTCATTTGGTGTTAAAAAAATATTTTTCAAACTTCATCCTTAACTTCCCCATCAATTTTCCATGCTCTGTCTTACCTGTAAAACCAATTTTATTATACATGTAGATCTGTTTGATGAAATCGATTTCATTTAGTTTTAAAAGCGCTTTCTTATCTATGAACCTAGTTTATAATATTCAGTTTACTTTGTAAACACTTTTTTTAAAATTTTGTTAGTTTATCTTTTTATTCACTGTAACCGCTTTATAGAGGAGCACGATGTGAAGAAAAAAGAAAAGGCATACTTCTATGTATGCCTACTGGCTCTAGATCTAAGCATATGTATAATAACTCAAAAACACTTATTCTTCCGCAAGGATAAGCGTAATCTCATTTTCTTTTGCATAGTGCTGATAGCTGACGTCCACTTTATCTGTAATTAAATAATCCACTTCATGCAGCTGACAATACGTAATCATTGCATACTTATCAAATTTTGTATGATCTGCTAATAAAAACACTTTTGTACTTCTTTTTATAACCGTTTCTTTGATTTCACTTTCAACGGGCGATGAATTGGTAACGCCATTTGATATGGAAATACCCGTAGAAGCCATAAATACTTTATCAAAGTTGTAGTTCTTTACAGGATTGGCGTGGTTAAAGCTTGAAAAAGATTGAGTTTCACGCTCGAGATAGCCGCCCGTAGAAATTACTTTTAACGCATCAAAAGGCAAAGCTTTTACTATAACATCTAAACTATTGGTAACAATCGTTATCGATTTGTCTTTTAGAAACTCAATCATCTCTAACGTGGTGGTTCCTGAATCAATAAAGATGACGTCTCCGCTTTCTACGTACTGAGCTGCCGTTTTGGCAATTAAACGCTTTTGAAACTGGTTTCTTGTTTGTCTTTCATTAAATGATTCAAGCTTCACATGATTAACGGCTACTCCGCCATATACTTTTTTAATATGCCCTTCATCCACTAACTTTTGAACGTCGCGTCGAATCGTGTTTTTGGAGACTTCAAACACCGAAACCAAATCATCTAATGAGACAGATTCATGTTCAAAAACATACTCTTGAATTTGTTGAATTCGCTTCGTTTTTAACATTTCTACCTCCTCCGTTTATCTTTCTTTTCGCTTTTTTGTTACTTACTATTATAACCTTTACAAAAGGCATTTTCTAGAAGAGTAACTGCTAAAACAAAGAGAGATTGAGACCCTATCAAAGAAAAAATCCGAACGAGCTGGATTTTCTATCAAGAATCTCCATTCATCGTTCGGATCTTGCTTCAACTGTAATGCTTTTGTCTCAGCCTCTTTTTTATTAAGCTTTATGACTTGTATGAAACTCTCTCATTTTCTCTTTTACAGTCGCCATAACCGCTTCTTTTCCCGGTGTAAGAATGGTTCGCGGATCATACACGTCACTGTCGCTTTCCAACGTGTGACGGACAGCGCGCGTCCAGGCCTGAAGGCACTCGGTGTTCACATTAATTTTCGCATGTCCAAGAGCTATTGCTTTTTGAATTTGGTAGTTTGGTATACCAGAACCTCCGTGTAACACCAGCGGCACATCTGTTAAGTCAGCTATTTCTTTCATTTCATCAAAGCCCAGCTGCGGTTCGCCTTGGTACTGTCCGTGAACTGAACCTAAAGCAGCTGCCAAAGCATCGACTCCCGTTTCTTTTACAAGACGCAGACATTCAGCGGGATCAGCGTACACGATGTTGCCAACAAGCCCATCTTCCATCCCTCCGACTGTTCCGACTTCAGCTTCAACTGAGACATATTGAGCACCAGCATAGTCTACTACTTGCTTAGTCATGGAAATATTTTCATCAATTGGGTAATGAGAACCGTCAAACATGACCGAGCTAAATCCAGCGTCGATAGCTTTTTTACATCTTTCTACACTCATACCGTGATCTAAGTGAAGCGCGACAGGAACAGTAATATTCATTTCCTCTAACAAACCTTCGATCATGCCTACAATGGTTTTAAATCCGCCTAAATAGTCGACAAGCCTGTCTGAAACGGCTGCAATGACAGGCGCTTTTTCCTCTTCGGCAGCTTGTAAAATAGCCTGTGCCCACTGCAGGCTGTTAATATTATACTGACCAACCGCATAGTTTCCTTTTTTAGCGGCATGAAGCATATCTTTCATTGATACTAGTTTTGAAGATACTAACGTCACTGACTAACACTCCTTATCATGAATATGATTTTGTTGTTTCAAAGCTGTAGTATTCTGAGATAGCCTTAATAGTTGTCTCTTTAGCTGTCTTAATTGCTTCTTCCGCACTTAATTGATAATATTCAGGTCGGAATAGCTCCACAGATACCGCGTCTTTGTAGCCTTTTTCTTTTAATGTTGAGAAAATAGCGTCTAAATCAATCGCTCCTAGACCTGGCCATACTCGATCTTCATCTGTTAAGAAGCCAATAGGAAAATCTTCCGTGTCATCGATATGAACGATAAATATTTTGGAAATATCCGCTTGTTTTAAGTCTTCTAATTTTGACCCCATCGCATGGAAGTGGAAGCAGTCAAGTACTAACCCTACGTTATCTCGGTTCACAGCTTGAACAATATCATAAGCTTGACCAAACGTATTAACCGTACACTGAGGATGACCTACAAACTCAACGGCGATTTTAACTCCGTAAGGTTCAGCCAATTCCGATAATTCATTCAGCACTTGTACGCAGCTATTCTTAATCTCTGCTTTTATGATTTTTTGTTCCGTTACTAAAGGAACGGCTACGATATAGGGAGCACCTATCTTTTGGGCGGTTTCTAGCATACCCTTAAACTCTTCTATAACTTCCTTGTACTCTGTTTCACTGCGGTTATTAAAGAAAACTAAAGCGTTCAACGCGAGCGGTTTAATATGATTTGTATTAAAAAACTGCGCTAAATCATCCATTGAGTGACTTTCCAAATACTCAGGCAGTTTATCCATTGTACGAATTTCAATATAGTCATATCCGTGCTTGTTGCAATACTCCAGGTCTTTTTTAAGATTTGAATTTTCTAAAGTTGTTGCTTCGTTAAAACATAGTTTCATTTTCATTCTCTCCATTCTTTACTTAAATAATTTTATTGTCATTGATTACGTCAGAGCTTTCATTATCATATTTGCGGAAGCTTTGTTCCAATTCTTCAAGCGTAAGCCCTTTTGTTTCCGGTAAAAATTTTTTAACAAATAGAATCGCTCCGATTCCGAGTACAACAAAGACAAAAAACGTAGTGGATAAGCCAATGCTGGCCAGTAAAACAGGAAACGTTAACCCTACAAGGAAGTTAATTCCCCATAGACAAAATACGGTAACACCCATCCCTAAGCCTCTTAAACGTAAAGGGAAAATTTCTGAAAGCATTAGCCAGGTTACCGGAGATATAGCTCCTTGCTGAAACGCAAGAAACGTAATCGTCAGTGCTAATACGATATATGGAAGAGCCGCAGACCCTTCAAATACAAGAGAAAATATACCAATCAGCAGCAGGGCAGTAGTCGTTCCTACCAATCCCGTTATAAGCATTGGTCTGCGTCCAACTTTACCCAGCAGCCAAATCCCTACAAAAGTGGCTAAAACGGAGATGACTCCATTTCCGATATTTCCAATAAGAGCAGCTTCCGTTTGAAAACCCGCGTCTTTTAAAATTTCAGTACCGTAATACATAATGGAGTTTACGCCGGTAATTTGCTGTACGACAGCAATTCCAATACCAAGAAAAACGACTCTTCGAACCCATGGAGTTGTTAAGTCTTTAAACGTTGCTTTTTCCATTTTCGCTTCTTTCTCGTAAGCGCTCTCAATCTCCTGCAGCTCTGATTTAGCTCTTTTATTTTCTCGTATCTTTTGAAGAACCGTTAGCGCTTCGTCATTTTTCCCTTTTGACACAAGCCAGCGCGGACTTTCTGGTACTCTAAGCATGCCAAAGAATAAAAAGACAGCTGGAATGGCAGCGATTGGCAGCATATATCGCCAAACGTGAGGGTTTTCTCCTAGCATATTTCCGATAATCGCGTTAAACGTAAAGGCAAGAAGTTGACCAGTAACAATCATAAGTTCATTTTGAGTTACCATTTTTCCTCGGCTTTCAGCTGGTGACATTTCAGCTAAATATGTCGGTACGGTAACAGATGCGCCCCCTACAGCAAGGCCTAATAGGAAACGGCAAAGAATCATAACAGCTGCGTTTGGCGAAATTGTACATCCAATTGTGGAAACAAAAAATAGAATGGCGAGATACAGAATCGTTTTACGCCGCCCGTTATAATCTGCTAGCCTGCCGCCTACCACTGCACCAAATGCAGCACCAAACAACAGAGCGCTCGTTACAAGACCTTGAGTAAAAGAGTTGAGATTCAATTGATCAGATTCAGACATATAAGGCAGTGCCCCGTTAATAACTCCCGTGTCATATCCAAAAAGCAGTCCACCAAACGTAGAAACTAAAATGATCGTACGTAAAAATGAATGTTGATTTCCCTGTTTACCCATGCTAATTCCCCCGTCTTATTTTAAGAATGAATAACTAACTTTTCGTTAATGTACTTTCGGGCCATTAAAGCATATTCCAATGGATGCGCAATAGAAGGGTCCTGTTCCGCCTCCACTACAATCCATCCTTTGTAATTGTAATCAACTAACGCTTTATACACGCTTGTAAAATCTACACATCCATCACCCGGCACGGTAAACATACCGGCTAGAAACGACTGCAAAAATGACTTTCCTTCTTTTTTGCACTGCTCCAGCACGTTTCTTCTTGCATCCTTAAAATGAACGTGTTTAATACGATCTATATGTTTATGTAATAGCTCCATATAGTCTCCGTCAGAAACGTAAATATGTCCCGTATCATATAAAAGATGAACATGATTTGCGTCGGTTCCTTCCATTAACCGATCAATTTCAGCTAATGTTTGTACACCTGTCCCCATATGGTGATGATAGACAAGACGTAAACCGTATTCTGCTGCGATTTTCCCCAGCTCATTTAATCCTGCACATAAAGCTTCCCATTCTTGATCACTGAAATAAGGTTTTTCAGCAAAAACATTTCTTTCAATCCCTTGAACACTGTAAGTTTGCTCAGATACGACCGCCACATCAGCATGCACTTCCTGCAGATACTGACAATGTTTGTGAAATAAATTTGACGTCTCCTCTATGCCGTCACGAATGATAAAACTGCTAAACCACTGCCCTGCGATTCTTAAATTTCGAAGCTCAAGCTCTTTGTTTAATATGCTGGGTTCAGGAAAAAAACCTCCCACTTCCGTTCCTTGAAAGCCTGCTACGACGATATCGCTTAACAGATGCTGCAATGTGTTTCCTGCACCAATTTCAGGAATATCATCATTTCTCCAGCCGATTGGAGCAATTCCCCACAGAATATTTTCGTTTCCCATTTTGATTCCTCATTTCCCCTTATTGTGTAATGCTGCCTCACTAGCCATAGATAGTGATAAAACTTACCAATCTTATAACTCTACAAATGAAATCGATTTCATTTGTAGGTAAAAAAACCCTTTTGTTATGTGTTGGTTAAATATTGGTTAAGTTTGAATTAATATTAATATTAAAAACGCTTTCAGTCAATAATAAAATTTCAGAATTTTTTATACACGGCATCTGCCTAAAAGCTTATTCCTTCTAAAAATGCTAGTTATAAAAGGTTATCATATCCACTTATATAACCACACAAAAAAACTTTACCTACTGTTATTCCAACAATAGATAAAGCTTTTATCAGCAAATTTATATTTCTTATTTTAATAGCATTATTATTTAGTATGAATTTATGGAATAGATTTATAAAAAAATGACCTGCATCTTTTATAGTCAGTTTCCTTTTACTTTTATAATAGCTTCTCCGTAGCTTGTCATTGACGTTTTAAATTCAGTTATGAACTGTTCTATTTTTGAAATAGATTTTTTCATTTCATCGTCCCCTTTGCCTCTTCTATAGCTCTATTATCAACAATTGTCTGCTGTTTGACAAAGTCAGTGGAAACGGAAACATTCCGCATGAAAACGTACACATACCTGTTAAAAGAGGAAAATCTTCTCATTTGCTTAGTATTTCATCATTTTTCTTTGTTTCTTAGGGTCTCTTCTTACGTGTTTTGCTCATCCAACAAAAGGATTTAGGAGAACTTTCCTTTAAAAGCGGCTTTACACTTCGTTCACATTCCCTCGTACTAACAGCAGGATCACTATGTGCATTAACATTAGGCTTACCTTTTCTTCCCTTTCCACTTTTTATCCAAATTACCTCTTGCCTTAAAGTTAACTTTAACGTTTAAGCTAGTTTTATAGTTTTTAAAATACAAAAAAGGGGAAATACAATGCTGATTAAAAGAATGACGGTGCAGCTTTCTGGAGGACTTCAAGCTAGACATACAGCTTTATTTGCACGTGAAGCTTGTTCATTTCAAAGTGACATTTTTATTGCGAAAGATGGAAAATGTGTAAGTGGAAAAAGCATCATGAAGATCATGGCTTTAGCTGTTAAAAAAGGAGATGAAATAACGTTACTGACAAATGGAGTGGATGAACACGCCGCCGCTCGCACCCTCGAAGAATTTCTTTTAACTAAACATAGATAAAAAGCTGCTACACTATCCCTTACTCTCCTTTTTCATAAAATCATAGAAAGTAAAAATTTTTTTCAAAAAAGGGCTTGCTTTAAAGTCGACTTTAACGTTTAAGCTAGTGTTGTAGCTTTTAAATATATCGAATATAGGCAGTGAGTCTAACTGTGTTAACAAACTGGTTATGTTTATGACGAAAGGATTGTGTTTTTACTTATGTGTAATCAACATACAACAACATCACGTGTTCTAAGTGCGCCTTATGCAAAGGCAAAATTCGAGAACACGACAATTGAACGCAGAGAACTGCGAGCAGACGACGTTTTAATTGACATTAAGTTTAGCGGTATCTGTCACTCTGATATTCATAGTGCATTTGATGAATGGGGCGGCGGGATGTTCCCGATGGTTCCTGGCCACGAAATCGCGGGAGTAGTTGAAGCGGTTGGAGAAAACGTAACAAAATACGCAGTTGGCGATCGCGTAGGAGTTGGATGTTTCGTTGACTCTTGCGGAGAGTGCGAGTACTGTGTGAACGGGGACGAGCAATACTGTACAAAAGGCGTTGTTCAAACGTATAATTCGTTGGATTACGACGGAAACCCTACATACGGCGGCTACAGCCAAAAAATCGTCGTAAAAGAAGGATTCGTTGTTCGTATTCCTGATAACTTAAGTATGGATGCAGCAAGTCCGCTTCTATGTGCAGGAATTACGACATTTTCTCCGTTAAAGCACTGGAATGCTGGTCCTGGCAAAAAAGTGGCGATCGTAGGAATGGGCGGTCTTGGACATGTAGCGATTCAATTTGCGCATGCAATGGGTGCTGAAGTGACGGTATTGAGCCGTTCTAACAATAAAAAAGAAGAAGCTCTAAGCTTTGGCGCAGATCATTATTTTGCAACAAGTGATGAAGCGACATTTACTGAATTAGCGGGTCGCTTTGACCTTATCTTAAACACGGTATCGGCTAACCTGAACGTGGATCAATACTTATCCTTACTTCGTGTAGATGGAACGCTTGTTAACGTTGGCGCACCGGCTAACCCAGATCAATACAGCGTATTCTCACTTATCATGGGACGTCGCAGCATTGCTGGTTCACTTGTAGGCGGCATTCGTGAAACACAAGAAATGCTTGATTTTGCGGCTGAACACGGAGTTGCTCCTATGATTGAAGTCATCGATGCTAAGCAAGTAGATGAAGCGTACGAGCGCGTTCTTCGCAGCGATGTTCGCTATCGATTTGTTATTGACATTTCTACACTGTAAATTTAGAGAAAAGCGGGCAGCTAATTGGATTAGCTGCCCGCTTTTTATTCCTTTATAAAATAAGAAAACAAACGGTAAATTAGGCTTTAGATGAAAGCTCTTCCTGATACTTTTGTTCTAATTTATCATAGTAGTCAATTTTCGTTTCCACTTTTCTAAAAGCTGCGTCCAGCTCTCTTTGTTTTTCCATCATTTTCTCTCTATGCTTTTCAAATATCTGCTTGCGCAAACCGATTGTATCATCGCCTTCTTGTGTTAATTCAACAATTTTACGTAATTCTAAAAGAGCGATATCCGTTTTTCGTAAGCAAATAATAAATTCTAGCCACTCGATATCGGACTCGCTAAAAATACGATTTCCGTTCTCATCTCTTTTTATAAAAGGTAAAAGCCCTTGCTGTTCGTAGTATCGAAGCGTATGCGTAGGCAGCCCTACCTTTGCAGCGGCCTCTTTAATATGATATTCCATTCCACTATACCCTCCATCGCCATTCTTAGTACGGCGTTTGCTTTATGTATCTAAGGTTCCCTTTTCACGGGTGCTTTCAACTCATTTTCTAGGTTTCTACTATACGATATATATAATAGATTCCTCTATTTTCTTTGCTATGATATGAGGTAACTGTATAAATAGTATCATAAACATTAAAGTAAACGTTAAGGCAACTTATAAAGAGCTGCCGTGAAGTCAGCAGCTCTTTTCATTTTTATATAAAATACAATTAATCTGCGACCATCACTTTACTTAGTTCATTTAACAAATAATCAAGGGTTTGACTGATTCGAACTGTATTACGACTTGTAAGACCTTCTGTAAGTCCTAACATAACCATGTGCTCTCTTGCTGTTTCGATTTCTGTCATTAAGACTTGCATGACAACTCCTTTATACCACTTCACAGCTCATCACCCCTTTTTACTATACATATATCTCATATGCGGTAATCTTAAACCTATCATACAGGTTTTTGGGGGTGAATAGCGAGTTTTAGAGCTTAAACAGTTTTATTTTTTATAAAGTAAATATACTAATATACTTATTGAACTAGAAAGTATCACTCCACTTTCTGTTAGAAGTTAAGAAAAGGCCTCCTAAATGGAGGCCTTTTCTTATTTCTTATAAAGCAGTCTAATACAAAGCCTTAGCCTCTAAAATATTCTCTATAATACGAACCTTTCTCACACTCTATCTCATAGCGCAGCCTAGTTTGCTTTCTGTAAAGCTCTTCGGACAGCTCATTAAATTCACCTTCTGTGATAGATCCATGAATTAAATTGTTGAATAAATTATTAAGATGTTCAGTTAATTCTTGAAGTTTTTTTTCTTTCAATGAACGTCACCCTTTAAAATAATTTTCATCTCCTAAAATTATATCAAATAAAACGTTTTCATACGATATATTTTTTTAATGAATTATCGTATTAAAGTGATGAAAGTATTTTTTAACCACCGCAACACAATCAAAGAGCTCAGATAAATCATTAATCACATGATTTCAGCAAAAAATAAGTGGATAAAGACCGCGGCCAAAAAGGCAAATGGTATCAACCGTTTTAACAAAAGCATAGGATGAAAAGAAAAATTAAACGAGAAAAGGAGAATGAGTATGCACTATACACCTTATTATCATCAGTGGCAGACCCCAGTGTACTACAGCTGGCAGCCATATAGTTATTATGTGCCGAATCACTATCACACCAGCGAACAGTTTCAGCAAAGAAACGGTAAATTAAAGGACTACGGACCAAGACCATTTGTTATTAACATTAATGAAGCGTCAAAGCAAAACAATACGTACCGCACTGCTTTATGGACGGGAACACATTTACAAGTGACGTTAATGAGTCTTAAGCCCGGTGAAGATATCGGCTTAGAAATCCACCCTAACGTTGATCAATTCCTGCGTATTGAACAAGGGCAAGGCATTGTTCAAATGGGCAAAAGTAAAAACAATCTAACCTTTAAACGAAAAGTCTACGATGATGATGCGATATTTATCCCTGCCGGAACGTGGCATGATGTCACCAATACGGGTACCACTCCGCTAAAGCTTTACTCCATATACTCTCCTCCAAATCACCCATTTGGCACGGTTCATGTGACAAAAGCAAACGCCCTGGCTGAAGAACATTAAAGATGAGCAGAGCGTTATGCAGAATTGGAACGCTTTTTCAGGATCCATACTAAGTAAATAGATGGATGTTGACTAAAGAAGCTCGCTAGAAAATCGGTGTATGACCTTTTCTAGCGGGCTTTTTTTAAACTTGCTATACATAAAGGATTTTCTAGCAAAGGAAAGAATTATAGAATAAAATAATCTTTTTAAACAGTTTAAAATAACTGAAAGGCAAACAGGCGATGAAATTTTTTTATAAAATTCCCAAATCAAACGTAAATCCTTCTCTTAAACTAGCAAGAAAAATTCTATATATCTCTGTAGAAGCAGTCATTATGACCATGCTTGTGATTAAATCTTTTACTGTGGCCTATGAAAATGACATAAATTTAATTCTTGGGCAGTTAAATGAACTAAAAGCTTCGATTGGCGGATTTGGCATAAACGAATCGTTATTTTGGTTTATGATAAAATGCAGTATCTGTACCATCGCTACATTTGATCTTTGCTTATACTTTCGAAAAAAGCTAAAAAGAAACAAAAGAGCTTTGTGATTCATATGCTAAAGTTTTTAGATATATAAATCCACAGTCACCATACTAATAAAAAAAACCGAACAAGTTGGATTCACAATCAAGAATCAAACTCGTTCGGACCTTCCTTTACCTAACATACTTTTGCCCCAGCCTCATGTTAAATAGAAAAATAATAAAAGTAGAGGCATATTACGCCTCTACTTTCTGTTTAGAAATCTACATCGATATCTTCTTGAATGGTTCCGGTCACTTTTTCACTTTTAATTAATTGACCTTCTTTAAATGTTTCTTCTTCCTCATTCCTAACGGGTTTCAGCTGCTTATAAGAAGGAGCTGACGCAGAGCCCAGCTCTTTTTTAAGCAAATGAATTTCGCCTAACAGCTCGGCTCTTAATGAATGAACTAACGATTGAAAATCTTCTTCCCGGCTGTCTTTCTGCCCGTTTTGTTCCACAAGCTTCGCTACATAATCCTGCAGTTCATTTGCCTGTTTGGACTCATACTCCTCACGATTTGCAGCAAGACGTGAATTCATTTCTTTTTTTAGTAAGTCAATTTCGCCCAACAGCTCTTTTCGAAGTGAATGAACGAGCGTCTCCACTTCATTTTCTTTACTCATTTTTTGCAAGTCTTGCTGTATTAGTCTTACTATATAGTCCTGCAGCTCGTTTGCCTGCTGTTTTTCTTTCAGAAATGAAGTCATTTCTGACGGAATGTCAGCAGTGTCGATTGTGAAATTTGCACGTTCATCTCTATTACTTACGGTCTTTTCCCTTGCTCCCATCATATCTGCTGATAGATTGCCAGCTGTCAGAAACGCATTTGATAGTAAGTAAAATGGTGCAGCCATTTGGGAGCTTAGCTGACCGTACCAATCATCTAGTGCTTCCTTAAGGCGAGTGTTTTGATGACTCATATATGCTCCCCCTTTTTAAACGTGAACTGCGTTTGTTTCATGTCTGCTTAAAATTTCAAGACCGTATAAATTTAATTTGCGCGTCTCCGGCAAGAAAAGATGATTTTCTTCTCTGATTTCTTCCCCGTACATATTATCAATCTGCTCTGCAATAAACTGTTGAAGGATAGGAGCCAGTCCTCCAATATAAATATATTTATAGACTTTATCTTTTGGCGATGGAAATAGATTTTCAACTTTCGTTAATAAAATTTGCGTGTATTCTCTAAGCGAAGCGTGAATAGGCTCCGTGAGATCTACTTTTTTCCCGCTATTGCCGTCTCTTTGCTCCATTTTTGCTTTATGGATATTGGCAATAATAAATTCTTCTAATAAACGAACATCATCAAAATACTCCAGCAGCTTTTCATTTCTTAGCTTTTCAATATGCTTCAAATATGAAATATCCGTAAGACACTTCAGCGAATTTCTGCTTTTAGGAGCTTGAAGTCCTGCAGGAAGCAGTGCTAGGTCAACCGTGCCTCCGCCCAAATCTACAATTAGTGTTTCAAAATGTTTGAATGCATTTGCTTCTTCTCTATCTTGTAATTCAAAATCTTTTTTGATTGCCCAGCGAGCAACTTCGCTTTCAATACGGCATTTGCTCGTTTCAATGTTCACAGTGACCGTTTTTTCTAATCCAGGAGTCAATACCGTCACCGTATGCTCTCCTTGAAAACGTTCGGCCATCTTCTGCTGCATTTCACTGAATTTATTTGTTTTCTTAAGCAGCCAAATCGGAAGCATAGTCGAGAAATAATTAATCGTCACATGATTATCCTCTTTGTCTTTTCCTTTAAGTATGTTGTAATAAGCAACTGAAGCTAAAAACATCACATAAGGAATATCAGATTCAGTTTTATTATGTAACTTATTAATATGGATATTGCCTAGCACGTGTTTCTCTGCTGCGTCTCCTACTAAATAATACTTTTCTACTCCTTCAATTGTTGTAGAAATCAGTAAATTTTGAAGAAGTAATTCCGATTCATTTACACTTGAAGGAAAATGACCCTCTGCCTGATCTTTTGTGATTTCTACTACGTTTGTAGGAATTTCATAGTAATAACCATCCACTAGCGTTTGAAAAATTGAGTTACCAAAATCAACGTTTTGACGTTTGATATCCATCCTTGTTTCTCCCCTTTATCTTTTCGTGACAACACTAATAAGTATATATTTTCCTCATTTGTTTGTCTAAGTATTTAAATAATTTCTGTTATTCGAAATTGACAATTAATTAATTTTAGACGGTTAATGTAATTGAAAAGCACTTGAAATGCTTCTTTTTACCAGTACCCATTTTTACAAGGAATGTAACATGGCACGCTGTGACTTCCCCATAAATTTTTTGCAATATAAGCCTTCCAATCACCAGCTCGAAGCAGCCACATACATGAAACCTACGTCCACCATAACAACAAAAAAACCCAAACCATCAATCAGATTAATAGTTCGGATTTAACGTCAACTAAAATATTTTTGTCCCAGCCTCTGGTTTTTTAAATTTATTAATAACGCCATTTGTCTTTTTTTCTTTGTGGATTTTCTGACAGTTTACTAAAGCCTATTTCTTCAAGACCTTTTTCTAACGTCGCTCTTGTTTTGATGGTTCCAAAATCGACGCCTAAATCCACAACGGTTTGCGCGATTTCCGGACGTATTCCGGTAATCATCGTTTTAGTGCCGATAAGCTGTAAGGCTTTTACAATTTGAAAAATATTGTCCGCTACCATCGTATCGACGATAAGAACACCTGAAATATCAAATATTAAATAACTCAGCTGCAGCTGAGCGCTTTTTTCTAAAGCCGTTTCCATAATAAGCTGCGAACGATGCGTATCAATTTGTCCAACGATTGGCATCACAGCGATTCCTTCAGAAAGAGGAACGATGGGAACTGATAATTCTTCTAGCACTGCATAAGCGCGTTTTATGGTGTCCGTATTATGTTCTTCATAGATTTCAACAAATATATGATTAAGCTGATCAAGCATCGGGTCAATTTTTTTACTTACATCAAGCATCGTAATAGGAGCAAACTGCTTCTGCTGCAGCTCTTCTGTAAAAACACCCCATATCACTGTGCGAAACAGCGCGAGCGATTTTAACGTTTGACTCAAAGAAAGTCCGTTTTCCACAGCCACTTTTCCTATATCTGTACCCCACTGAACGATTTTCTTTAAAACGACCGAGTGCTCTTCGAATAACGACTCGCCTAAATACTCAATGAGTTCTGCTCTCCATTTTAAAACTTCGCTTTCTTCGTGGTAAACAAGCTTCCGCTTATATTCAGAGTCCATTAGATCAGAAAATTGTATCGCTAATTCCTGTTTATTATCGATAATTTTCTTCCCTATATATAACAACTCATCCCTCATTTTTTTCTTTATCTCCTTTAGTTAACAGAATTAACGATTACATTTTATAACAATAGTTATATCACATACAATATAAAAATATAACCGAAATAAAAAAATTGTTAAGCCCTCCCTATTTACTTTTATCCCTACTCTTCTAATCGGTATACCTACCGTAAAATGATTGAAATTTCAGCGTTTGGGTAAAAAGCTACTATGAATTTATTTCTATACTTATAAGGGGGATTTTTCAATGAGCAAACATAAAGGAACCGTTAAATCATTCAACGAATCAAAAGGATCTGGATTTATCACACCCGAAGACGGATCAAAAGAAGTGTTCGTTCACTCCAATGCGATCGACCGTGAGGAATATAAAAACCTGGCAGAAGGACAAAAAGTAGAGTTTGAAATCCAAGAAGGAGCTAAAGGACCCAGCGCTATAAAAGTACACCCAGTTGACTGATAGAGTGACATTTACATACAGGTTATGGGTAGACTGTCGAATCAAATACTTTTCGAATCAAAAAACACCTCTTCGACTTTTGTTCGAAAGAGGTGTTTTTTATATGATGCAAATAATTCTACATTCAAATTGAGGCATAACTAAATCCATCCAATCTAAACACGAACAAATGGGATAAAGCAGCTAGTATGAATCACTTACTTGTTCCAACGCTGTTAATTTCTCTGCAAGACTTCGCTTTCTGCGGGGAGGCCGATGAGCCTTGCCCTCCAGTCAGCACTTAGAAGCCGCTGCATATATGAAACCTACCTTCACCCTGCCAATAAAAAAATCCGAATACGTTTGATTCTCCATCAAGAATCAAACGCGTTCGGATCTTCCTTCAACTAAGATACTTTTATTCTAGCCTGTTTTTTAAACTACTTAATTCCGTAATATTCTTCAAGCGTAATTCCTTTACTCTTAATCGCCTGCGCCACTGGTTTTCCTACATATCGCAAATGCCACGGCTCATATTTATAGCCGGTTACCGCGTCTTTCCCTTTTGGATAACGAATGATAAATCCGTATTCTGCTGCGTGGGCATCAAGCCAAGTTGCTTCTTTAGTTCCGCCAAAGCAGTCTTGAGCAGCACATGTACCGTCTCCTTTTGTTACATCAATTCCAAGACCCGTTTCATGTTCACTCGTGCCTGGCAATGCGCTATAAGTTGCCGCTTTATCATAGCCGTCTCTTTGAACATACGAACTAAAAAGCGCACTTTGTGTTGCATGTGAACGGTAAGCCGATACGCCAAGAAGCGTAACGCCTTGTTTTTTCGCACCCGCAAATAACTGTGCAATTGCTGCTGCTTCACTGCGCATTTTTTTCTTTTCCGTTTGTTCTTTGAATGTAAATGGAATCGTTGTATATACTAAATCTTTCGGAACGTAGTTTTCCGGAAGCTTGTTTTGTTTATTCACAACAACTTGGATGCTTTCAGGGTTCGAAACCACTTTCATGCCAGCTAATGCTCGTACGTATTGACCGCTTACATAGCCAACTTTACCTTGATACGTAATTTTCAGCCAGCCGTTTGCTGCTTTAGCCGTTACGTCTAGCTGTGTGCCCGCTTTAAGTGTTGCCATGACAGCACCAGAAGTTGAAGCAGTTGTTCGAACATTTAAATTCGCCGTTGCCACATAGACAGAAGCCGCCGGAGCTGGAGCCGGTTCAGAAGAACCCGTTGATTCCTTTACGTACTGCGTGCTCACATAGCCCGTTTTGCCTTGATAGCTCACTTTTAGCCAGCCGTTCGCTGCTTGTTCTATCGACGTTAGCTGCGTGCCTTGTTTGACCGTTACAACAATCGTGCTTGACGTCGATGGGCCGCTTCGAATATTTAAATTTGCCGTTGTTACATAGGTTTTTGTCGTTTATCTTACATATTTTTCCACATACTGGCTGATTACGTAGCCCGTTTTGCCTTGATAGCTTACTTTCAGCCAGCCGCTTGCTGCTTGTCCAACTACCGTTAGCTGCGTGCTTTGTTTAACTGTCGCAATAATCGCGTTAGACGTTGATGGGCCGCTTCGAATATTTAAATTCGCCGTTGTTGTGTACGTTTCTGCCGCTGCGCTTGCTACAGTTGGCTCACCCGTAAAATTTAAAGAATGAAGACCTAGAGTTCCTGCCCCTACAAGGGTAAAAGCAAGACCTGTTACCGCTAATTTTTTGTAAAATCTTTGTTTGTTCACTTCTGTCATTTTTTATACCTCATTTGCAAAATATAATAGAAATATATGCTGCTAGTTTAATAGGTTAAGTGAAAACAGGATCCGATGTTTAAGCTCAACCTTAACTAAACAACATTAAGTAAAATTATTCGACGTCTAGAGGCTTACCATTACTTCGTTCCAGCTAGCACGTACTTTTAGAATACCGGATAATCGTGTCAAAAGTATATCAAAATATTTCAAACTTGTTTCCAAACTGATACATTTTCAACAAAAATAGAATAATAGAGCAGAAACAGCAAAAAAACCCTTACGTTTACTCTCACAATTGCTTAGGGTAAAAAAATAACTAAAAACAAAGATTGAGATGGTGATAAAATGAACACGGCAGCGGATTTTTCCTCAACTGCGTTTCGAGAACCTCACACATTAAAACAGCATATTTTTGATACGCTTCATTTCTACTATCCCGCTTGTATTGACCAAAAAAACGGCGGGTATATCCATGAATACTACGACGACGGCACCGTCAAAAACACGCATTCAAAGCACTTGGTAAGTACGGCGCGCTTTATTTATATCTTCAGTGTAGGGGCTCTTTTAGACGGGCCGGATTGGTGCAAAGAAGCAGCTCAGCACGGCATTCGTTTTCTACAAAACAGCCATTATGACAGAGAGCACGGCGGATATTTTTTTGAAATAGCCGATGACGGAGAAGTAAAAGATGATTCCAAACAAGCATATGGCCACGCTTTTGCTCTTTTAGCTTCTTCCATCGCATATCAAGCCGGCATTCAAGAAGCAAAAGAAACAATTGAACAGATATATGACGTGATGGAAAAGTACTTTTGGGAAGATGCGCACAGCTTTTACCGAGACGAATGGGACGCATCGTGGTCGGCTTCTTCTTTATATCGTGGCCAAAATGCAAATATGCATATGTGTGAAGCGATGCTTTCTGCCTTTGAAGCAACAAGAGATAAAAAATACTTAGACCGAGCGTACACGCTTGCAAAAGGCTTTACTCAGCAGCTTGCTGAACGATCTGGCGGCATGATTTGGGAGCACTATGATACAGACTGGCAGCCAGATTGGGACTACAATAAAAACAATACAAAAGATGAATTTCGTCCGTACGGCTTTATACCAGGACATCAATTTGAATGGAGCAAGCTGCTTTTATGGCTTGATCGGCACCGTTCGGAAAACTGGATGACAGAACGTGCAAAAGATTTGTTTGATAAGGGCTGGAACCGAGGCTGGGATGCTAAGTACGGAGGTCTTTACTTTGCGCTGTCTCCTCAAGAAGAGGTCATTGATCGAGATAAAAACTACTGGGTGATGGCCGAAGCCATTTCTGCGGCTTCACTGCTCGGGGTAAAAACCGGAGACAGCGGATATTGGAAAGCATACGATGCCCTGTTCTCCTACTGTCAGAAACACTTTATCGATCACACATATGGAGGCTGGTATCAGCTGTTAAATCAGCAAAACGAACGCTACAGCTCGAAAAAAAGCCCGGCGCCTAAAGCCGATTATCACCCTGTGGCAGCTTGCTATCAAACGCTGATAGCACTGAATTATCGTTAAGATAATAATCATAAAGAAACCGTTTTCTTCCAAATGCGTTTATTTCTTTTATTTAAGGGAATTTACTTACTAACAATCAATGTTTCTACATTTCAGAAAAAGCACGACTATATATATGCAAGGAGTGAGGACGATGTATTTTTACGCGTTAGCACAAGGAACAGATTCTGGAGACCCAGTAACACTGCACCATGAGAAGAAATTTTCGAAAAAAGAATTTTTAGAGATGTTTAATGAAGCATTAGATGAGTTGGATACGCATCCAGCTCCAAGCGATGTCGGCGAATACCTTTGCCGTGCGTACGGATTTCAAGAAATTGAAATCGAGACGGGTGTTGTATGCTACTGCGCTCCTTTTAGAAAGCTAGACGACTCGGATATTATAGAAGACCGTACGTACATGGACGCCACGACCGGAACACTAAAATACAACTAATCAAAAAGAAAGGTTGGATACGTGTGAAGACCGTACAGAACATTTATCGAACGAGTGAAGCTGTACCAGAATCGGGCGCTTACGTTTGTGCGGAAGGTGAAATTAAACTCTTTCAAAAAGATGATCTTTTTACACCTTGCCCACACACACGTGAATCAACGACGTGGAAGCCTGTAGATGACGCCTTTTCAACCGGAGAATTGGTTCCGCAAACCGGTCGCTATACCGACGAAAACGGCAATCATGTAAAGCTAAAAGAAAACGATTTATTTCCAAGATGCCTTCGTTCAGGTGAGCCTACGACGTGGAGGCGCGGATAACAGACAACAAAGCAGCCGCTTATTAAGCGGCTGCTTTTATTAAAAGCTTATTTAAAAAATGAATTCTTTTTTCTTCCTTTTAACAGATCGCCCGTCCACCCTTTCATTCGTAGATAGAGATAAATGGCAACGGTCGAAAGAACAATTAAAATGAGCGCATAAATATAGCCAAACTTCAAATCAAGCTCCGGCATCTCTTTAAAGTTCATTCCCCAAAGAGCTCCAAAAGCCGTTAAAGGCGTGCTGATTGCTGTCAGCAGCGTTAAAGCTTTCATAATCTCATTTCCTCGATGAGTAGACACAACTTCTTCTAATTTAATTAACGCGTCAAATTCTTTTTGATATTGTTCAATCAGCGTTAAGCCAATTTCAATTTTTTTACACATCCGCTGATATTCGACCGTTTGGTTAATTTTTTTATGAAACGCTTCTTCTATTCCCATGGTGACTTCTTGAACAGAACTGATTAAATTTGTCCATATAAGCAGGTCATACCGCGCTTTGTGAATTTCATCTAACACGTCGATGTTATTATTATGGCGAACTTCCCACAGAAGCTCTCTGAAATGACTTTCAAACTGATCAAACCCATTTAAGTGTTTTTTCATAATTTCGCCTAAAAGAATAAAAAAACTTTCCGCCGTGTTAGCAGACTGCTTCATGCGTTCAATCATTCGTTCATGATTGGTGTTCTCGAGGATTTTTAAATCGATTCCTGCCGTTATAATAAACTCCTCGGTAATATAAAAATGAAACGAATCGTAATTTTTTTGGTCAAACGACTCCTTATGATAAATCAGTGAACCATAAATGAGCTCACTTTCTCCTATTACATCTACTTGAATATGATTAGAATTTTTCTTTTGAAGCTGCTGACAAAACCATTCATCTCTTGGATACTGATAGTCTTTGATTATATCAGCTATTCCGTCTGCTTCTTCTAAATCAAACTGATACCATTTCCACTGATCGCTCGTCACGGTATTCATACTTTCCCTCTTTCCCCTTTTATTAAAATTTTTCCCTATATACAATCATTTAAAACCTCACACGCAAAATAAACATACATTTCATATCCATCTTTATAAAAAAGGTGCTATAATAAATACGTTGCGCACCTGCGCGATGCTTTATCAGTTTGAGAGGAGAATAACAGTGAAGAAAGATATCGCTTTACGTTCTTATCTGCTAGAAAGTGCACCAACTATGACGGAAGAATGGTATGAATCTTTGGACAAAAAATCTTCTGAAGGCGTATATACCTCTAATGACCCTGACGTCATTCAACGCTTAAAAGCGCAAAACTATGAATTTCATTTATATATTAGCAACATCTTTATAGAAGATGAAAAAAGCTTTTTTGAATCTTTTAACACGTGGCTAAATAAAGTTGCCAAAGACCAGCAGCATCTCAGAACCCCCATTCAAAGTATTATTAAGGAATTTATGAACGTCCGCAAACAATACTGTGAGTATATTCGCCGATTTGCAGAACTTCACGATGACATCGCTCAGCAGCACCTCGATGTGTGGAATGAAAAAGTAATAAGGGTATTTGATATTATTATTTTGAAATTCATTACAGAAGCGCAGGAATATGCCTCAAACCGCCTCCGCTCTCAGCAGGAAATGATTCATGAATTAAGCTCACCTGTTATTGTGATTAAAAAAGACGTTGCTCTTTTACCGTTAGTCGGCGATATTGATACGGCAAGAGCCAAAATGATCCTAGAAAGCACGTTAAAACAGTGTGCAGAGAAGCAAATCGCTCATTTGTATATTGATTTGTCAGGAGTTGTGATGATCGATACAATGGTCGCGCACGAGCTGTTCCAGCTGATAAATGCGCTTGATTTAATCGGCGTTAAATCGATTTTATCGGGCATTCGTCCTGAATTAGCTACTACTGCGATGCAGCTTGGTTTAAGTTTTGACCATATACGAATTAAATCTAATCTTGCTCAAGCACTAGAAGATGATTCAAAAATTGTAATTGCTTCTAGCACTCATTAATATAGGGATACAAACAAAAAACAGCCCGAGAAGGCTGTTTTTTATTTTCTATGATGAATGTTTTCAGAACCTGATTCATCTTTCGTTTTCGTTTTATTTTTATCCTCTTTTTGTTCAAGTCTTATATCTTCCAACGGCATAGGATCAACCGTTTCTTCTTCTTTGAAACGTTCAAATAACGTTTCGTCTTGATCTGTTACACGCTGTTCCGTTTCATCTCTTTTTTTTGGTGTATTTGAAATAGATCTTTTCTGGCGTTCTCCCATCTTTTTCTCCTCCTTTACTATAGGTGAAGCAATTATGTGTTCATGAAATCTCCGCCGTTGACATGAAGCGTTTGACCCGTCATATAAGATGAATCATTTGAAGCTAGCAGCACATAGCAGCCCACGTGCTCCACAGGATGCCCAGGTCTGCCCATCGGCGTATCTGTACCGAATTCTCCTACTTTATCACTTGAGAAAGTAGACGGGATAAGCGGTGTCCAGATTGGGCCTGGCGCTACAGCATTAACGCGAATCCCGTCTTTGACAAGCGCTTGCGCCATACTGCGGGTAAAGCCGTTAATTGCTCCTTTTGTTGCCGTATAATCGATCAGCTGAGGATTTCCGCGGTAAGGATTAATCGACGTTGTATTAATGATCGCACTGCCTTTTCCTAAGTAATCAAGCGCTTTTTTCGTAAAATAAAAGTATGAATAAAAGTTCGTTTTGAACGTTCGTTCAAGCTGTTCACTCGTAATGTCTTTAATGCTTTCTTTTGGATGCTGCTCTCCTGCATTGTTCACAAGAATATCAAGCTTTCCGAGCTCACTCACCGTTTTTTCTACCGCTTCGTTACAGAACGATTCGTCTCCTACGTCTCCTGCAATCAGCAAGCATCTTACACCTTCTTCTTCAATGCGGGCTTTTGTTTCCTCGGCGTCGCTATGTTCGTTTAAGTAAACGATGGCTACGTCCGCTCCTTCTTTCGCATAAGCAATGGATACAGCTCGTCCAATTCCGCTGTCTCCCCCGGTAACTAGCGCTACTTTTCCTTTTAATTTTCCTGTACCAATGTAATTGTCATCCTCATAAATAGGGAGAGGATTCATCTCGCTTTCGATACCCGGCTGGCGGTCTTGCGTTTGTTGGGGCTGACCTTGTGTTTGTTGATCTTGTAAATTCATTTTAATCTCCTCCTATTTTTGATGGAACTTTTTAGTATAGTCTAGGTTTAGCCTTCTGTTTTGAAGTTCAAACATCTTTTTTTAAAAAATTATGATGTTTCTATTCTCTTTTACTATCTTAGAAAATTCATAGAAAACAAGTTTAAAGTTGGAAACAAAGGCTACAGAATGAGTAGAAGATGTATTTCAGAAATATCTTTTATCAGGAGGTTTGGTTGGTGTATGAAACACATTCAAGTAGCAGAAAACCAAGAGGAGGCAGTCTGCGTCATCCGTTCTTTTTTAAAGAAAGGATTTACAAGCAAAGATATTTATCTGCTGGCCTACGATAAAGAATGGGCTCAGAATTTAACGGAGGCAACACATACAAAAAAGTACAGAATGGCAGAGCAAGGTATTTTTGAAACGGCGGTAAATAAACTTCTTTCAAGAGAAGATGAGCTTCTTTCAAAGATGGCTTCGCTGGGCTTATCCAATCAAGAAGCAAACCGGTATAAAGAAGAAATGAAACAAGGACATATCGTGGTTATTGGCGCACAGAGTCAATCAATTCCCTACTAAAACAGCGGAAACGTTTTTTATCAGCTAATAAGGGTATTTAGTAAAATAAACCATTGTCTATCAAGAAAGGAAGTTATAACGATGTTAAATTATTTGGGAATTCAGATAGGCTCTCTTTACTTTCCTACTAGTATTTTGCTTATCACGTTTCTTGTATTAATCGGCTTTTTTATTTATTTCCTCTCTAGAAAGAGAAAAAACCGCCATGAATCACGTGAGCAATCACGAGGAAAATAAAAGAGAATGTCAATTTAAAAGCCCTTCATGCAGAAGGGCTTTTTGTACTATAAAACAGGCAGATACTTCTCATAGCGCGGGTTTACGTAAAAAGGCGGACGAGGTCCTAAAAGCGGCAGCAGAAAAGGCTGAGAGTCAGAGTTATAGATTACTTCTACCGTCTTATTTGACCCATCCATTAGTAATAGCTTCACTTCTTCACTGTAGTAATATCGCATGAACCCACCTTCTTTCTCGCATTCTACACTCTTTATACGTATGCATGAGAGATCGATCTATGTCATAGAGTGAAAGAGTGATGCTTTTTGAGGAGGTTGTTTTATGTGTCCAAGCAATGAATTTTATCAGGACAAGCAAGGGTATCCGATGCAGCCGAATTATGGAAAAATTACGCGCTATGAAGATGTTCCGATTACGGTTCCTGAACAGCGCCAGCTTCGCCAGCCCGGGTTAGAAAGTTTGATGGTTCCGCGTCCCATTATCGAAAATCCGCATTACAAAGGAAGCGGCAAGCTAAAAGGAAAAGTTGCTCTCATTACAGGCGGTGACAGCGGAATCGGAGCAGCCGCTGCCATTGCCTTCGCTAAAGAAGGAGCAAATGTTGCGATTGCTTATTTAGATGAATATGAAGACGCGAACCGTACGAAAGCGCGCATTGAAGAACTGAGTCAAAAATGTGTGCTGCTTCCCGGCGATGTGCGGGACAAACACCACTGTAAAGACATCGTCGAAAGAACGGTAGAAACGTTCGGCCAGCTTGATATTTTGTGCAATAACGTAGGCGTTCAGTTTCAGCAGATGAGTCTTTTAGACATCACCGATGAGCAGTTTGATCATACGTTTAAAGTGAATATCTACTCGCACTTTTACACGACGCGTGCCGCTCTGCCTCATTTAAAAGCCGGCAGCTCAATTATTAATACTGCTTCAATTGTGACGTATAAAGGCTATGAACAGTTAATTGACTATACGGCAACAAAAGGAGCCATTGTTGGTTTCACTCGTGCGCTTTCCAATAGCGTGATTAAAGACGGCATTCGCGTAAACGCCGTAGCGCCGGGGCGCATTTGGACGCCGCTCATTCCAGCAAGCTTTTCAGCTGATCAAGTAACGCAAGTGGACAATCCGATGGAGCGCCAAGGGCAGCCGTTTGAACTTGCTCCGACCTACGTGTATCTCGCAAGCGACGACTCACGGTTTGTCACGGGGCAAACGCTGCATGTAAACGGCGGAGAGTGGGTTTCTTCATAAAAATCTCAATATAAAAAGCGTGAAGCCAAGCTCCACGCTTTTTCATTATTTACGGGATTCTTTTTGCAAAGGTGATTTTTCAATGGAACGCGTAAACCGGTAAACATCAAGCTCTTGTCCTACTTCTGAAGGCAAATACCCAAACGTTGTGAAGCTGTCCACAGATTCCGGCTCAAGCGATAGAGACAATAAATTGTTTTGCGGCTGAGATGTTAAAAAGACGTAGCTTCCTTTTGGGAACGTCACCGTTTTTTGCTTCACGATTGTTTGCACGTCTACATTTGGTTTGTTTTCGTAGGCTTCATTTTCAATGCGGCTGCTGACATTATACGCTTCTACTGAAAGAGCCGTTTCTTTCGTTAACTTGAAGCCTTTTACTCCTTGTCCCTGCAGTTTTTCTGCTAACTCTTCATGTCCTGGTTTTAAAATATAGGCAGTCGGACGTTCGCGGACAAGCGTCGGCGTTGCTTTCTTTGCACTGTAGTACGTCACAGGAATTTTTTTAACAGACGCACTTTCCACATCAACCATTTCTAACGTGGAATTTGGTATTTTTTTATTTTCACTGTTTACAACAATTGGGTCATGGTCATTTGCATTTTTTCCTTTTTTGACAAGCGCCGCTTTTTCTTTGGAAATCAGCGCTTTAATTTGTTTGGCATGAGCGGCTGTTTGCGTAATGAGCTTTTCTTGCGTAGCAATTTGTGCACTCACTCGCCGCGGAAAATCTTCTCGGCCAATGCCGATTCCTCTGCTTTCAACTAAAAACGAAAACGATGGATACAAGCCTAATGAGTTTCGGCCAATTCGCGGTTCAACTGAGCCTTCTTCCACTTCAAGCTGCCCTTGTTTATTCACTTGAGACGTATAGTATACTTCTCCTGAATATCCTTGCTTTTCAATTGCTGTAAGCGTACTGTTCACAAACAGCTCATCAGACACGCCGCGAATGTTCTGCGGAATATTTAAGTTTCGACCGGACTGCAGTAAAATATCGTGATACTTCCACACGCCTTCTTTACCAATATTTTTAAATCCGCTGCTGTAAGGCGTATATTCATGAGCGTCAATGACGACTTCTGGTGAAAAGCGGTTAAATTCAGCTCGTACGCTCTGTACTTCTGGGCTTTCAAGCTTTATGTAGTCGCGGTTTCCATCTAAATTATTTGCTAGCTGACGTTTAAATGCATAAGATCCGTCTGGATTAATGCGCGGCACAATGACAATGTTCACTTTATTTAGCACATCTTTTCCAAAGTCTTCTGTCAAACGCGTTGCAACAGCGAGTACGGATTCACCGCTTGCCGGTTCATTACCATGAATTTGACTTTGAAGCCAAATCGTTGGCTTTTTGGATGTCTTTCCATCCGCAAATTTCTTTTCCTTTGAAAAATATAGAGCTGGAATGTCTCGTCCTTGCTGTGACTTTCCGATAATCTTCAGCTTTACGTACGGACTTTTATGAGCAAGCTTTTGGACATAGCTCATCATTTCTTCTTGAGTCGTAAATGCGTCTTGTCCTTTTATAAATGCCGGCGTTGCTTCATTCACCTTTATTTCCGGATAAAGCGCTTTAATTTTTTCCGGCTGGCTATAGTCTTTTCCGTAATAAGGCATCTCAGCTTGTACCGCAAGCGGCGACAGCAATAATCCAATCGACAAAAGAGCCGGCACGGCCGTTCGTTTTACAGTTTTTTTCATTCATTTAATCCTCCCCATCCCCTTGATTAGACATTTTAAATTTTTAAAATTTTTAAAATGTTACATAAATAATTATACCGTTTAAGGAAATAACTTCAAGATAAGGGAGCTGAATCTTTTTGACTATTTTAATGTAGGAGACGAATTCGGTTTTATAGATTGGGACATAACAAAACCAACTCCATATGAAGACGACCAATCAGGATAAATGATCTAAACCGCTTTTCCCACCGCAGTTGATTTCCGTGCAAGTCTTCGCCTTACCCTTCAATCAACAGCTAGAAGCAGCTACATACATGAGACCTACGTTCACCACCTTAATAAAAAAACACGAACTATTAATCAATTTTTGATAGATAGTTCGTGTTTAAATTCACCTACAATAATTTTTTCAGTCTCTACTCTATCACAAAGTCCGCTTCTGCTTTTACTACTCCGTTTACAATAACAGAAAGCGTATGCGTACCACTGTAATGTTTTCTTGTACTTAAATCTTTAAACGCATGCTTTTTTGTGACTGTCAGCGTTTGGCCTGCTTTTGCTTGAACATTTTTTAGCATAAACACTTTTTGACTGCGATTTCCTTTTGCTTTTACGTAATGAATTCCGTACTCTATGCGAAGCGGCATGTTTTTTTCTACTGATAATTGGAAGGAAAAATCAATGCTGTCACCGATTGTAATGGTATGTGGCTGTAAGCTAAGCCCTGTGACATTCACACCAGGGTCATCTCCATAGCCAAAAAGAGAAAGAGCTTCTCTGTCTCCTTTTTTCAGCAGTGAACGACACGCATGTTTGACGATCCAGTCAGTTTTGGCGTCCTCACCGTGCCACCTTTTCATCACATCAAGCATCCAGTCTTTTTCTATATAAGAAATATCATTTAAATGATTGGCTACGCTTTTGCGAACATAAAGCGATTCATCTCGTTTTAACTGTTCCAAAATCGGCAGCGTTTGTTTCGGATCTTGCTTTAACGCAGGTACTGATTGTCCCCATGGAAGTCTAGGACGGCTCCCTTCGCTTGCTAATCTGCGAATATGATGATTTTTGTCCCCTGCCCACTCAATCATTTGCCCAAGCATTCGATCTTTATCTTGAATTAAAAACGGACGCACCGCAAATTCTGACGTGGAAAATGGCGTAAAAAAAGCAAGTGCGTTTATTGAAGCTTCCCAATCGTTCAGTCCGTACAGTTCAACATAGTCTGGAAAAATCGTGCCTTGAAGTCCTCCTACCGTTGGAGCCACTTTATAGAGGATATGAAGCTCTTCTTCATAATCCGCCGGCAGCACTTCATGCATGGAAAGCGTAATTCTTCTCATGCGCTCTTTCAGCCCTAAGTCTTCCCAATCTTGTTGAAAAACCAGCGCATGAAACGCTTTTTTATCAAATGAACTCATTTCACGTGAAAAAACGTCGCTCAAGTGCGTAATCAACTCTTCATTAAATACGCTTTTACGTAATTCTTCAGCCATACTTATCCCTCTCTTCCAGGCAGTATTTTATTTTCTTTTGAATAAATCGCCCGCTCGTACATCCCTTTTTTAAAAATTTGCATGAACAGCTGCTTATTTTTAACTTCTTTAAATCCGTACTGACTGTACAAACCGTGAGCATCTTTTGTTGCCAATAAAATTTTTCGTACGTGTTGAGTTGGCTCATAGCGAATCATTTCTTGTACCAACGCTTTTCCAAGCCCGTTGCCTCGCGCGTGCGGAAGAATAAATACATCCGCCAAATAAGCAAAGGTCGCAAAATCAGAAATAATTCGTCCAAACCCTACTTGTTTATCGCACTCATCATACACGCCAAAACAAACGGAATGTTCAATAGACGTTTGAACAAGGTGAAGCGGAATTCCTTTTGCCCAGTAAGATTCATGATGAAGGTATGAGTAGATGACATCTATATCAAGCTTTTCTTTATTCGTATGTATGGTAAACTGCTGCTTTTCTTTCATGCTGTATCCTCCTTGCTTCTCTATCATAGCACAAATGTTCGTAACAGAAAAAAGCCTTTTGCGTTAAAAGGCTTTTTTGGTTAATATGATATTTTTTTAGAAACGGAAGAAGTTTTTCTATAGCGTCTTGCGACTATGTAAATAAGCGGACTGCCAATAATCGTCGGCAAAAACCAATATGAAAGGTCGGGAAGCTTGTTTAACAGCGGAATACTGTCTCCAATATTCACAAGCAGCGCGGTAACGGCTCCGATATAAGACCCCAGCATACCGCGAATATGATGTTGAAGCCAGTTCTTCCATTTTTGCTTGCGTGCTACATAGCCGTAGATCGCTAATCCATATGAAAACACGGCAATATAAAATAAATAAGCGATTTCATTCCATTTCCAAATCGCTAAAATGATAGCTGTGGCAGCTAGTGCTGCATAAGCACCGTGATACACTTCTCCCCATTTGGTATGCCGTCCTTTTTTCTTAGCCGCTAGCATAGACACCATTCCTGAAAGCAAACAAATCATGCCGAGTCCAATATGTATACTTAATATAACTGCAAATAAATCCAACGCGCTCTCTCCTTTTACGTACTTCTCTCTTATATCTTCGGCTAGCGCACTTAATTTTTAACACAATATCCCTATTCCCTTTCCAACTCTTTACTTACATGATGCATATACTCGCCGTTGCTGGCTTTATTCTTATCTTTGTTTCCGGCCTTATTGATTTTACAAGTCTAAGGCCGATTCTTGAAAAAGGCATCGCTCCGGTGCTGCGCATTGCGTACAGCCAAACGCTCTATTTTTCTTTTGGCGAAGTGATTGTATTTGCAATGATCTTTCCATACACAAAAAATGTGAAAAAGACCGCTCTGATTGTATTCAGCGCAATTACGTTAAACGGTATTAACCTTATGATTACAATGATGGTGAATATAGGTGCGCTGGGCGTTGCCTTAACATCGAGGTCTGCTTTTCCACTTTTAAGCACGGTTCAAAGCATTCAATTCGCAGGTTTTTTAGAACGGCTTGATGTGTTTTTTATGCTGGCTTTAATCACTGGCGGCTTCTTTAAAATCGGTTTGTTTTTCTATGCCACTGTGCTGGGCCTTTCACACGTGTTTAAACTAAAAAACCCGTCACCGCTTGTATTTCCAATCGGCTTAGTCGTTTTGCTTTATTCATTGTCTCTTGCTCAAAACTATTTCGAACACGTATATGAAGGGTTAAAAATCATTCCGTTCACTTTACATCTTCCGTTTCAAATTGTCATTCCTGCTCTTTTACTCGTGATCGCATTTTTAAGAAATCGAAAAAAATACAGTCCGTCACTGTGAAAAATATCGCAGAAAATTCGTAGTATGTCCATTTCTCTATTGGTTTTAATCTCCTAAAATTATACAATATAGTCAAGAACCCAAAAGGAGAAGCACTATGATTGGATTAATTCTTTCTATTTTAGTATTTAACGTTCTTGCCTTTAAAATGAACAAGCGCTTAACAGCAAATCAAATTGTTCACATTTGGATGTTCACCATTGCTGCTCAGCATATCTTTGACATTTTTATTAATTTTAAATTTCACGGCTACTGGTATTTTACACCTGATACAGACTGGCAAGGTATTTTTGCCTATACTGTTCTCATTCCGCCGGTGAACATGCTTTTTCTTACCTACTATCCTTTTGGCGGAAAACTCACAAAAAAAGCCGCCTATATCTTCGTTTGGTCGGTTGCTGTTTTACTTTACGAAGTAGTTGCCCTTCTCCCTGCTCCTTGGGGGTATTTTCACTATGGATGGTGGACGTGGTGGTATTCACTTTTCTTAAACCCCGTGCTTTTTTGGATGATGGTACAGTATTACCGGTGGGTGTGTAAAATCGAAAAAAAAGCAATAACTTAAAAATAGAATAGCTGCGGGACAAGCACATCATCATTTTCAGCACGTGCAATAAAACGAATGTCTCTTCTCCGCTGGCTATTCTTTTTCTGTTAAAAAACGTCTTTGGACAAGGAAACTTGCTTTTCTTTTTCTTTTCCAACTAACGAAACAAGGAATCCTGCTATTCCAGCTATACATAGAACCACCAATAGACCAGTAGTACCTACTAACAAGCTCACCGCAGCTGACGCTAACATTCCTCCAATATAACGAAAAGTGGAATAAATGCCCGATGCAGTGCCTGATTGCTCTTTTTTGACAGATTGAATATTCATAGCCTGCATAGATGAAACACCGATCCCTGCTCCCACTCCTCCTACTAATAAAGATACAATGGTATAAGAAATGGAGGCATTCGCTAAGTGGAAATAAAGCATCGCCGCAAGCAATGAAATAAGAAACGATAATCGTATCGGATGTTCTTTCCCTACCTTTTCTGCTAACAATCCTCCCACCCAAGAAGAAATAGACATGGCTAATGAAAAAAAGAAAAGAAGCAAACCAATTAAACGAATATCATACTGCTTCTCTAGCAAAAGCGGAACAAACAAAATGGTACTATACATCATAAAATTACTGCATAGAATGGAAAGATTTGAAGAAAAAAAGGGCCGAACCTTAAAAAGCTTAAAATCAATCAGCGGCTCTTGGACCTTGCGTTCTTGCACAATGAAAAGAACGATAGACGCTATGCATATAAAAATAGTCCAAGCATTAAACAAATCACGGTGCGTCAGCATTAGCGTAAAGCTCGTCATGCTTATTCCAAGTAAAAAAGCGCCCCCTATATCCAGCATTTTTGCTTTTTGTTTTACGGTAGACGGCACGTATATAAATGAACAAGTTAACGATAGAACAGCAAAAGGAACGTTAAACCAAAAAATCGACGTCCACCCAAGATACTTAATTAAAAAGGCACCTAATACAGGCCCTACAGCTGCTCCTAGCCCCATTGATAATCCAAATAACCCGAGCGTTCTTCCAAGCTTTTCTTTTGGTAAACTGTGTCTCATAATGGCTGTTGCGTTAGGCGTAGCTAGTGCGCCTCCTAATGCTTGCAGCATTCGAAAGACCGTGAGTGAAAGTAAGTTATATGAAAACACACAGGCGGCAGATCCCACTAGAAAAATACTTATTCCAGCTACAAACATAGTTTTATTTCCATATAAATCCCCAAGTTTCCCCGCAATAGGTTGAGCAACTGCCATCACAATTAAATAAATAGTTACCACTACCGATACATGTACGATGGAAAGATGAAGCGCTTTGGCAATAGACGGTAAGCCTACCGCAATCATAGTGGAATTAACGGGAATTAAAAAAGCTCCCGTTAAAATAGAAAAGATAATCAAAGACGGCTTACTGCTGTTCAATCGTCACCACTCCGTTAGTTCCGTCTACGGTAACAACATCTCCGTCTTTTAGTAGATCCATAGCTACTTTTGTGCCAAGAACCGCTGGAAGTTTATATTCACGAGCCACTGTTCCTGCATGAGATAAGATTCCTCCTGCATTGGTTACAATTGCGCCAGCAAGCGAAAATAACGTGGTCCAAGCGGGTGCTGTGGTTTCACACACAAGAACATCTCCTTGTTCAAGTTTAGAAAATTGACTTGGATCTGAAATGATTTTTACCACTCCCGTATAAACACCTCTTGAAGCGGCACTTCCTTTAAAGATTTTTTGCGCTTCATCTACTTCTGGAGACCCCATTTTTCCGAATACTCGCTCTAATAAAGGATCTTCTCCTGTTTGAGGAGGCGTGCCATAAGCAGGCGGCGTTTTTTTATGACGATTCTCTTCAAACTCCTGCTTTCTATTGACGATAAGTTCATGAGATGCCACGGGCGTTTTTAATACTTCCAGCAATTCATCATAATAAAAATGAAAAATATCTTGAGGCTGATGAATCACTTGGTGATCAGCTAAAAGAGTTCCTACATTCAGCAAAAACATTCTTGCTGTAGCAGGCAGCATCGCATCGATATAAAAATGATGATCTTCATCTAACCCCCATGCATCTAATGCCCAGCCGTAAAACAGCTTAAACTGCTCTTTTTCTTCGCACTCCGGCATTTTTGCGAGTACGTCACGATAGCTTTCTTCTCTCTTTTTTACGACTTCTTCATAATTTTTCTTGAAGTCGTAATCTTTACGCACATAGCCAGCAATAATTGATAGCGCATGTAAAGGATTCTCTACCCACGTCTCATCAATAAACTCGTGCGAATTTGCAGAACGATAGCCATACTCATTCAAAAAGCTTTGCAGATTCTTTAAAAATTCTCTTCCTTCAGCTGTGCCTAATAGATTTGCTTCTATGTCTTCTGACTTCTGTGCCGCAAAAGCTTGTTTTAATTGATTAGAATCTTTGACTTTGTCAGTGAGTTCCCACAGTGCTTGATCCGTTTCAAGTGACTTGTTCATTACGCCTTCCAGCAGATCATATACGTAAGCGGTATTCACGTCTCCGGTCAATGCTCCATATAGCTCTTCTAAAATCATTCCTAAATCACTTCTTGGCATGACAATTTCAAAGTGAAGCTGCCAAGCTTTTTTATAAAAATCATGCAGTTCTTTTATTTTTTCTTCTGCTTCTTTTAAAGATAAAGGACGTTCTGCATTTCTTTTTACTTCCGTATAAAAAGGTAAAAATACCTCATTAACGTACTCGTATAATCTAGGTTTAAGTCGAGGTAACAGCGGTTTTACTGCTTCTTGGTGCTCCTTTAAGCGATCATTTACGTCACCGGGAAACGGGATATTTTGCTGATACATTTTTCCATCAGCTAATTTCACTACAAATTGATAGATAGGCAGTTTTAACGTTTCAAAACCTTGCTTAGTTCCATACGTCATTGCCGGAAGCTGAAAGGAAGCGTATAAAGGACTTAGTGCATGTGCGATATGTAGGTTGTCTTGTACCCAAAAGCCCGTTTGTTTTTCTTCCTCACTTAAAAATAGATCATTTTGAAATGCAGGTAATACGTTCATTTGATTTCCCCTTTCCTTTTCATTATGTAGTAACAGGTCTCACTTGAAGCAAATAAATATGTTCATTCTTTATGGCAAATTCAATGTCTACAGCGTACTGACAATACTGCTCTACTTGATTCGTTAAACGAAGCAGCTGTAGTGCTGTTTCATCTGATATAGAAAATTTATTTTTTTCTTTATCTGTTGTCACAGCTTTTGTTATTCCTGTAAAGCCTGACACTAGCTTATACTCTTTTAATCCTAGTTCTTTCATTATATTTTTTGTCTGTTTATGAATAATAAATAAATCCGGCGTAACACCACCTGATACAATTCCCTCTCCTAAGCCGTACGCCACGTTAATGACTACTTCATCTTCACTTTCTGTAATAGGATTTACGCTGAAAATCACTCCGGATACATCGGCATCAACCATTCCTTGTACAAGGACACCAATCTGGGGATTAGAAAGCGAAATTTCTTTATCTTCGGCGTACGCTTGAACAACGGATGAAAAATAAGAAGCCCAGCATTTTTTTATACTTGTCAAAAGTTCTTCTCTGTTTCTTACGTTTAATATCGTTTCATACTGTCCGGCAAAAGATGCATTCTCCAAATCTTCAAGTGCGGAAGAAGATCTCACGGCTACGGCTTTTACACCAGCACCTTGAATATTAGCATACGAAGAAACAATTTCTTTTTGCAGAGCTAAAGGAAACGTGCCGCTTTGAATCTTCTTTTCTATGACGCTGCTATCTTCTGCTTTTATCTCTATTTGGTTAAACGTTAAAAAGGAATGTAATGCGTGAGATGTTAAAACAAATCCTTTAGGGATATAAGAAACGTGCTGAATCATTTTTGAGAGATTGTAAGCTTTTGAACCTACTGCTTGAAGTTCTGCATAACATGCTTTTTCTAAAGAGACGATGTGCAATCACTTCACCTCCTTTCATTTATATCAAAAGGCAATCAAATAGGTAAATTCCATTAAAAACCATTATATAGTTTTATACAACTACGTCTATTTTTCTAAAACTTAACCTAATTTTAAATATCTTTACAAAAAAATCACAAACCATATTCACTAGAATATGATTTGTGATTTTTTTTATAACTAACACATTTGAAATTCGTAGCGTTTTGACAAATTAAACTGTATCTCTATCCTTCTTCTCCCTCACAAACTCCACCACAGGCCCCACAATAATACAAATCCCTGCGATAATCAGCCAGCCAAACGCAAGATACGTCCAGCCTTTAAAAAAGGAAAGCGTGTATTGATAGCCCGTTAAAAACATCACGCCTGGAAACAAGAGGACAAACAAAAATGTAAGTCCCAGCGCCCAGCGCGTACAAAGCTTTGCGTCTTTATTTAACTGTTGTTGTGGATCCATACGCCACTTCCTCCCTTAATGGTTCATCTCCATGTCCATCAAAGCTTTTGAATTTGTCTTTTAGTTCATCAAAGTCAAATTCTTTTTTAGCAAGCAGACCGTGTCCGATTGATATAACTCCGCTGATAATAAAAACGGTAGAATTTCCAATAAGCATTGGATACAGTCCGCCAAGGGCTTCTACATCAATGTGACCTTTAATCAAGTAAGCAGACGTGTTCCATGCGACAACGCCGCCAATCATTCCTAAAAGCGCCCCGTAAAATGCACCTGTGTTCGTCGCTTTTTTCCACATCAGTCCAAGCGTAACGGGAATAACGGCTCCGCTGACGAAAATACCCATGGCCATATACACAAACCCAAGGCTAATTCCTAAGTAAAACAGTAAAATGGAAAACACGCCCATCGCCAGCCCGAATCCAAGCGTCACTTTTCGCGACGTGCTCAAGATTTTTTTACTGCTTGCTTTCGGGTTGATAGAACGCAGGTAAATGTCCGTTACGATAATATTTGTGATCGCCGTTAATTCAGCCGCTCCTGTCGACATTACCGCCATAAACAGCATTGTTAAAAACAAAATAGAACCTAGATTTCCAAGCACGTGTGACGCCATAACGGGCGCGATAGAATTCGGTGAATCTACAGCAATTCCAAGCCCAGCCGCACTTACACCTAGGAAAGTGGCAACGGCAAACGGAATCGAAAACCAGGCAATTCCGCCGTAAATATATGCTTTTGAAGCAGCGCTGTTTTTACTTGCGATGGCACGCTGCCAGTATGCTTGATCCACAAAGACCGTACCAAAGTTCCCGATAATATTAATCATCCCAAACAAAAGGCCCGGCACCGATGCCATCGTAAGCATATGCTGTGACTGAGGCAGATTTTTCAGCCCTTCGTACACGCTTGTTACGCCGAACTTATAATAGACGGCAGCAGCAAAAATAAATAAAATAATGAAAATAAAAACGGTGTTAAAATAATCAGCAACAAATGAGGCTTTTAAACCGCCAATCATGGTGTAGATGGTAAACGTAAGAGGAATTAAAAAAGCGGCAACAAAAATATTCATCCCGGTAAGAGAGTTTAAAGCAATGGCTCCTCCTAAAATAACCATGGCGGTCACAATAATATTTGTCATAAGAGCAAAGCCAAGCATTAAACGATGATTTTTCACGTCGAAGCGCTGTGCAATAAATTCTAAAAACGTATGAGCGTTCGGCGCTTTTTTCTTCAGGTTAATCGCGACAATGGCAAACAGCAAAATTTGAATACTTGCTCCCGCTGCGTACCAATACGGTCCGCTAATGCCGTACTGATACCCTGTGGAAGAAGACATCATTAACGTAGCGGCCCATGTCCATGCAGCAATAATGGATGCACTCGCCAGCCCAACGCCTACATTTCTTCCGGCTGTACTATACTGCTCAGCCGTCATTTCCTTTCCTTGACGGCGCTGCATCATAATTGTAACGGCCGTAAAGCCTCCTCCAAAAATCAGTAAAATCAAATACCCGACGCTTGATGAAAGCATCTTATCCCTCCTCTTCCTCTTAATGTTAGATTTACTAACACTAATATGTAAATAAAAGTAACATTTGTTAATAAAATACCACGTCGTAAAATTATTAACAATACTGTATTTTCTGATTATTAAAGAGTATAATTAGATGTTTTCTCCTTTTACACGCTTAAGCCGGCACATTTGCACCGGCTTAAGCGTAAATTTTCGTTTTCAACATCTTTTTTTTCTCACATGAACGAAATAATAAAAAAAACGATAGCCCTTGAGGCTATCGTTTTTTTATTATTGAGACACCATTACTTTTTGGCGAACGTGCTCTAAGTGATCACGAACCGCTTCTGCTGCTTCTTCTGGCTCTCCATTTTTAATCGCTTCAAAAATACGCTCATGGTCGGCATCCGTTTGCTTGCGATTTTCTTTTTGGCTTTTATTTAACGAATAAGCAAGCGCTTTTCGATACAAATGACCTAAATCTTCTACAGCATGAAGAAGGAATGAGTTATGAGCAGCTTTTACAATATCATGATGGAAACGATAGTCCGCTTCATGTCCAATTTCTTCACTGTTATGAACCGTCTTTTTAAACGCTTCTAACGATTCTTTAATTTCAATCAGCTCTTCATCCGTACGGCGCAGCGCGGCTAAGCTTGCTGCCTGCGACTCGATGATAATACGCATTTCAATTAATTCAAGAACTTGATCTGCTTCAACCATTTCAAACGTCATTGGATCAAGCATGCCAACTAAGTTTACACGTTTTACGTAGCTTCCTCCGCCTTGTCGTGATTCAATTAATCCGCTGGCAGAAAGAACGCTTAGCGCTTCACGAATTGGTGCGCGGCTCACTCCAAACATTTTGGATAACTCATGTTCCGACGGCAAACGAGACTCTGGCGGGAACGTTTTCTCTTTAATCATCTTTTTTAATTGATCAAGCACTTGACTAGATACTTTTTTACGCTCAATAGGTACAAACATACTTCTATTCCTCCTCCAAGTAATTATCTCTCTCTTTTTTTAGTTTTCATCGGACCCAGATTAACTATGTGTATTCCGATTTATGTAAACGCTTCAATCTTTGTATTACAAGTATACATTATTTCAATTCAAATGTGTTGATAAAATTTTACTATTATTGTTATTATACCATGAAAACAAGTTATAAATGAATAACGATTCATGTTTTTTTGACATAATATCACTATCTTACATATAATCCGTATACAATCATAATCGCCGCGTCCGCCAACGCATGACTAATAATTGCCGCTTCGGCACCATATCGCTCCCTTATACACGCCCACATTATACCTGCTAAAAAAACGCCTGCAGCCGAGATCCAATTAAAAGGAAACGCAAAAGCGGGCAGAATAATAAACAGGTGATAAAGCGTATAAAAGCTTGATGTAACAATGGTTGAAGCAGGTAAGGACAAATCCTTCTTCACTTTATTCTGTATATATACTCGCCAATACATTTCTTCTAAATAAGGGTTAATAAAAATCAAAATGACGGCTAAAATGATAACTTTCCATCCGCTAAATCCCCATATTTGCAAAACCGCTTGCATATCTTCTGCATGAAAGATTTTACCAGAAAAAAACAGGCTGCTTCCAATTATCACAGCGGCACATAGAACTCCGCTCAGAGTTCCCACATACAGAGATTTTTTTGTAAGCGCTACCTTCAAGTTAATTTTATTATTCGCATATAAAATCATAAACATCCAGCCGTAAAAGCAAACAAATGTTACCAACACATTTTGGATAAGCCACAAACCGAAAAAAACAAAGATTGTTGGCATAAACAGCAAAAACAAAAATTTTATCATGTTTATGGCGCACCTTCTTTAAGACCAGCTTTTCTTTTACCTAGTAAACCTTTCGTATTCAAAAGGTTTACTATCTTTTATCTTATAAAAGTCCGGGGGTATTTTCAATTATTTTTTAATTCCCTCTCCAGCTCACGAAGACTTTCAGCAAGCTTTTTCTTTTCTTCTTCAAAGTGAGCATTGTCTTTAAAAGCAGGAGCTGAAGGCGCTGTCTCTTCATTTTCTTTTAGCCAATCCGGCGTCAATTCCTTGCGAAGAACGCGCTTTTTATTAGCGTAGGGAAGCGGCTTTCCAGTCTGTTGGCTCGCTAGCGTACGCTGTGATGTTACATAATGCTTATGAAAAAGATGCTGTTTGATATAGGCAAATGCCCGAATGGTATCGCCGCTGTATTTAGGCTTGTAGAGATCAAATGCTTCATGCAGTCCAGAGAGCGCATCTTCTACAGGTATTTCGCTTTTTGCGACTTCGTACATATGCTTTAAATCGCTGGCTGAAGGATACACTCCTCGGTTTCTTCTAGCAATAAAAGCGGCTTCTAACGTTTGTACATAAGCGTCATGAGCGGCTTCTTCTCTTTTTATTTGATTTGTATTTTCTGCTGTAGTCTCTGTTAATGACGCCTTCACTGTGACTGGCTCCGCTGCTTCAATTTGACTTTCTCCTTCTGTCAAATTGACATCTTCGAGCTCTTCAAATTCATCGCTTGGCATAAGCTCTTCTAGTTTCTTATAATCAATCCGGTACCAGACCGTGTTGTTAAATTTAGAGCGATTGTACTTTCCTTTTATAATCAAACCTTCTTTTTCAAGTTTTGAAATGATGCGTTGAATCGTTGAAAGCGACCAAAACGGAAACTGCTGCAGCCACTGCTGATTTGTATTATAAACCCACGTATATCCGTCCTGCACATTTACGCTTTTTTCAAGCCAGTAGTGAAGCTGCTGAAGGAACAGCGCTCCGTTTACTCCTACTTTAACTGCAAGCGCCGGCAGTACGATTAACGGCTGATCTTTTAATAATAATTTACTCATTATATCATCTCCTTTGTTATGTAAAATAGCTACTATATATATACAAAGAAAACGGAAAAATGGGGATACGTCTTTAAAATTATGTTAAAATATAGAAAAAATGAGGTGAGCATATGATACGTCAAGGCAGAATCGGCGATGAAGCAGGCATCGCGAATGTACACGTAGAGAGCTGGAAATCGACTTATAAAGGACTTGTTCCGGATTCTTTTTTAGATTCTTTGGGCGCTGAAAAGCGAAAACCTCTTTGGAAAAAGCAGCTGGAGTCAAATTCTATTTTCGTTGCAGAAGAAAACGGTCAAATCGTAGGCTTCGCTTCTTATGGTAAAGAAAGAACCAGCAAGCATCCTAACTATACCGGAGAACTGTATGCCATGTATTTACTCGCAGAGCATCAGCGAAAAGGAATTGGAAAAGCGCTTTTGCATAAAATAGCGCAAGAGCTGGCAAACCAACATATACATACGATGCTCACATGGGCTTTTGAACAAAACGGCGCCTGTCAGTTTTACGAAGCGCTTGGCGGAAAAAGAATCGATCGTGCTGAGGTTGTTATTGAGGGTACATCTCTATCTGAAGTGGCTTTTGGGTGGGACACGCTTAAAAATTTGTAAGACAACTCTCTGGACAGATTTTTTTCTTCACGGTAAACTGTTTGGTTGGTATAAAAAGAAAGGATGACTTACCGTGACGAATTCTATTTATCGAAACATTATTTTGCTGGTTCTTTGTGTCACAGCGGGTATCGTCGATGTGATTGGCTACTTAAGCCTTGGCCATATCTTTACCGCAAACATGACCGGAAACATCGTGCTGCTTGGGCTAGCAATCGGAAACTCTCTTGAAACAACTGTTTTTCATTCCCTCACAGCTTTAGGAGGTTTTATTGGAGGAGTTGTAGGCGCTGCAATCCTTGTTGGAAACAAAGAAAAAACGTTTTGGCCTAAAGCCGTAACGATCGCGCTTGGAATAGAAGGATTACTTTTACTTGTTTTTGCACTTTTATCTTCGTTTTCTCCTTTTTTACACTTAACTTACTTGTTTATTTTCTTATTAAGCTCAGCAATGGGACTTCAAACAACGGCTGCTCGAAAGCTTGGCGTAGCCGGAATTTCAACAACCGTATTAACGGGAACGCTTGCTAACTTCTTTGAAGACGTAACGGCACGTTTGCGCAGCCCTCGCTACCGCAAAACGTTTACAACCGATGCTATTCTTCGCGCGCTGCCTCTTGTACTTTACTGCTTTGGCGCTGTTATCGCCGCACTTGCAGAGCCTGCTTATAAATTTGAAATTATTTGGCTGCCCATTGTGATTTTATTAGCCATTATCATTTTTGTCAGCACGAAGTTTCGTTCTGATTCAGAAAAATAATAATAAAAAAGGCTGGGACAAAAGTATTTTAGTCAAAGGAAAATCCGAATAAGTTTGATTCTTGATTGAGAATCAAATTTGTTCGGATTTTTATTAGTATAGGGAACGTTCATATATGTAGTGGCTTCTAGCTGTTGATTGGAGGGCACGGCTCACCTAGTCCGCGGAAGCGGAAAGCGAAGTATTGCACGGAAATCAACAGCGGTGTAACAAGCGAACATACTAGATCATTTATCCAATATGTTCGCCTGTAGGTTATATTGATTTAGTTAGGTCTCAACCTTTTTCATTTTCCCGCTAGCGCCGCTAAAACGCCAAGAATAATTGCCGCTACAGGTCCTACAATGAATAGTCCAATTAAAATGGATCGTATGGCTTCCCATAATGACCGCAAAGGATCTTGCTTAGACTCTGCTTTTTCCACTCTTTCCTCTAGGTGTTCGACTCTTTGCTGAAGCTTCGCTAATTCCTGCGTAACATCTATTTGTTCGCTCATCGCTCAAGCTCCTTTTTACTCTACATTACCATATACTTCCTTACTAAAACTACTATTTATTTGTGATTACTTCAATGCCGATTTCGCGGTAAGCATTTAACACGGTTTCGTTCACATGTTCTTCTGTAATGAGCCAATCTAGGGAGTTTGCTGAGCTGAACGTGTACGTTGACGATGTATTGAGTTTTTTAGCTGTTACAATAGCCGCTACTTCACTCGCACTTTTAATCATTTGGCTTTTAATGTGCATTTCTTCAAGCAAAGGAATGCTCATACCAATTTTAGGATCAATGGCGTATACGCCTAAAAAACAAAGATCTGCTCGAATTTGTTTAAGCGTATCAACCACGCTTTGTCCTACCGTGACCATTGATTCTTTTCGAAACGTTCCTCCAAGAGAAACAACTTCTACAAAAGCATGCTCCGCTAATGCAACGGTAATTAACGGACTGTTTGTAATAACCGTAACGTTTAAATTCTTTGGAAAAGCTTTGACGAGCTGAATATTTGTTGTACTTCCGTCCATCAAGAGCACCTGCCCGTCTTTAATTAACGGAAGCGCCGCTACGGCAAGTGAATGTTTAACATCCATCAATTCACGTTTTCGCTCTTTGTAATCAACCGCAGACGTTGAGCGCGGAAGTGCTCCTCCGTGTACGCGCTGCAGCAGACCAAGCGCGTCCATTTCCCGCAGATCTCTGCGGATTGTATCTTCTGAAACATTCAGCGTTTGGCTAAGCGTCGTAGCCACAATTCGGCCTTCTTTTTCAAGCAAATTCATAATTTGTTTGCGTCTTTCTTGTTTTAACATTGCTGGTTCACCTGTTTTCTTTCTGCTTTTTACTTTATTATACTTGTTTCTTTTGTAAAAACAATGTAAAAACACTTGATTATCATTGTTTTTTCGTTTATTGTAAGATAATCAAGATAAAACACGCAAAAACAAGTAAATACAGTCAAGGGGGAGATTTTATATGAAGATGATTTTTACGGACTTAGATGGAACTCTTTTAAATAGCAATAGCGAAATTAGCGCAATGAATGCACAAGCCATTAAAAAAGCGCAAAAACACGGAGTTGAAGTCGTGGTTGCTACAGGGCGCGCTTATTTCGACGTGCAGGAAATTTTAAAAAAAGCTGAGCTTTCAAATCTTTGGGTGATTGCCGCAAACGGAGCGACTATTCATGACCCGAACGGACAGCTCAGACATTCAGTTCCGATCGATGTCCATCACGTAAAAGAAGCGCTTCAGTGGCTGGATGCAAACGAATTTTACTATGAAGTGTTTGCCGAACATGCGATTTATACGCCAAACTCAGGCCGTGAGTTGCTGGCTATTGAAATTGACCGGGTAAAAAGCGCCAATAAAAACGTGGATGAAGAAAGACTTCATCACGCGGCGGCTAAGCAGTACAGCCAAACTGGATTTGCCTTTGTTGCATCGTATGAAGATATTTTAAATACAAATGCTGAGCTTTATAACATACTAGCTTTTTCATTTGATGATGAAAAACGAAAAAAAGGCTGGAATCATTTTAGCAAGCAGCATGACATGACGCTTGTATCTTCGGCTGATCATAACTTTGAACTTGAACATAAAGACGCGTCAAAAGGAAACGCATTAACATACGTGGTAAAAGAGCTTGGCGGCTCTCTTCATGATGCCATTGCTATTGGAGACAGCTTTAACGACGTATCAATGCTGCAAAGGGCTGGAAAAGGTATTGCCATGGCAAATGCACACGCAGAAATTAAGGCACTCGCTGATGACGTCACATTAACGAACGATGAAAACGGAGTAGCTTCCGTTATTGAAAAAGTGTTAGAAGCACAGCTGGAAGCACATTAAAAAAACGCTTGGCGTATGCCAAGCGTTTTTAAATAGTCAGGCGGTAAATACCGACAAACCAGCTGAATAGCGCAACTAAAAACAACAGCCACGCGCTGGTTTTCTTTCTTTTTTGCCACTCAATTGCTCCTAAAACTAGCATCGTTAAGCCTAGAAGTATATTTAAAAACGAAAGGAGCTGGTAGCTGTGAGTAAGCATGATGTAAAGAGCCAGTCCAACAGTAATAATTGAAAGAACAAGCTGTAATGCTTTTAACAAAAAATCTCTCCTTACTTGTAATTCACTTCTTCATTCACACACGTCACTAAAGGCTTTTTTTCAAGACCTAAAAGCAGGTTCTGGACGGCTAAATCCGCCATGCGATTGCGCGTTTCGTACGTAGCACTTCCAATATGCGGTGTCACTAGCACATTTGAAAGCTTCAGCAGCTTGTGATCTGCCGGAAGCGGCTCTGGGTCTGTTACGTCCAGTGCGGCATACGCAATTTCTTCATTTTTCAGCGCTTCGTACAGTGCCTCCGTATCCACTAATCCCCCGCGCGCTGCGTTCACAAAATACGCGCTGTTTTTCATTGCTTTAAATTCCGCTTCTCCGAACATGCCTTTGCTTTCATTTGAAAGCGGCACTAAGCATACGATACAGTCAGCTGTGTGAAGCAGCTCTTCAAATAAAAGGTATACAGCATCAAGCTCTTTTTCGGCTTCATGCTTGCGGCTTCGGTTGTGGTAAACGATGTTCATGCCCGATGCCTTTGCTCGTCTGGCAACGGCGCTTCCGATATCGCCCATTCCGACAATACCAAGCGTTTTTCCAAATAAATCAACGCCAAATACCGTTTCCCAGTTTCCTTGCTTCACTTTTTCATAGCCTTCATGAATGCGGCGAGCTGCTGACAGCAAGAGACCAAACGTTAAGTCTGCCGTTGCTTCTACTAACACGCCTGGCGTATTACTAAACGGCACCCCTTTTTTGGTGCATGCTTCGACATCTACACTGTCATACCCGACTCCCGATTGAGAAATAACGCGCAGATTCGGCGCTGCTTCTAACAGCTCTTCGTCCACTGTGATGTGGCCGATATTAAAAAAGCCGTCGGCATCACGAAGCCAGTCGCGCAGCGTTTTCTGTGGAATCTTTCCTTCTCCTTCCCACATTTGAATATCGCAGTGCTCCGCTAGCTTCTCGTAAGCGTTTGGCCACGTTTTTCCAGACATAACAACTTTGTATTTCCCCATGTGTATCTCTCCTTTTCCTTGTTCACTCATATGTATGAATAGTAACTAGCTATCCTATCATAAGCCTACTACAAAGATGAAACTTTTTCCATTCAGGAATCGTATTTATAGACAAGGGGGAATATGAATGTTTGAAGATGAAATGATATTTGAAGGTGATCCGTCCGGAGATGACATTGTTTTTGAAGGTGATGCTGACCTAAGCGGAGGCGCTTTTTTTCCAGACGATGCGTTATTTAACGGAATGCCTACGTTTGTGATGCTATTTTTTGTTATTGTTATTGGTATTTTTCTATTTTCTATTTTTAAAGGAATTGGCACGTGGAGTAAAAATGAGCAGTCTCCCCGTCTCTCCGTAAAAGCAAAAATTACGGACAAACGGACAAACGTCCACCGCCACAACAGTCACGCTCACGATCATCATCACTCTCACACGTCTACAACTTACTACGTAACCTTTCAGTTTGAAAGCACCGACCGCTCTGAATTTGTCGTTTCAGGCCGCGAATACGGCATGCTTGCAGAAGGAGACGAAGGAATGCTGACGTTTCAAGGAACTCGTTTTTTGGATTTTCAAAGAAATCCAAGTGAAGAACATACAGATGCTTAGCTTATAACCTCTTGCTTTTAGAGGTCTTTTTTACTGGAATGAGGCATTTATACAGCAAACGACCTATTTGTGCCCTTTTTACATTCTACAAGAACGTTATTCAATACAAAAACATACCGTGTAACACATTCATTTAAACAGGCAGGTGATTTTATGTATTCTCCTTATTCAGGCAGCGGCCTCTACTACGGACATTACGGCGAAGCCCCTCATTCGCACCCTATTCAAACAATACTGGCGCAATACTGGCACGAAACCCACTATCCAGGTCCGCACAAAAAATATGTACACGTGTATTATCTTAACCCGGCTTCTCTTCATTATTATCCAACCTATCAAAGGTTTTTGTGAAAAAATGGTGTTTCAATTGAGCTTTTATTGTAAAATTAATCCATATGCTTATTTATTGGAAAGGAGGTTAAAAAACAGTGCGTAATTCTACAGCAAAAAATAGTGTGATAGTCACCACTTTGCTTTCTGCACTATTTTTCTGCTTCATTTTGGTTCTTGGTTCGCTTTCTCCTCTAGCAGATTCAGGCCCCAACGTTAATACGTTCGGCTCAACAGGGCTGTGGTTATCTCTTGGCATGGTTCTATTTTTATACCTATTGCCTTTAGCTTTTTATATGTTTGGAATCAATTTCTTAAAATTTGTCATGGCTGCTTTTTGCAGCATCGGACTTTTAATCGCTGCTAGTACTCTATTACTGATGCCGGCTCTGTTTTTGTTCGGATTAGAAGATTTCTCAGGAAACTTATCTTCAATTATAGGAATAATGATTTCTTGTTTAGGTTTGCTGATTACGAATATTGTGTGGTTTGTTGCTGCGTTTAAAAGACCGTCAGCCACCGTGCAGGAAAGCGTTTAAAATGGTGAAGAGGTTGAGACATAACTATGTCCATTCCATCTAAAGGCGAACAAATTGGAGAGACGAGCTGAACCGCTTGTGACATCGCTGTTGATTTCTATGCAAGACTTCGCTTTCCGGGGGCGGGCGGTGAGCCTCCTCGTCGCTTCCGCTCCTGCGGGGTCTCACCCCTTCCGCTTTTCCCGCAGGAGTCTTCGTCTTGCTCTCCAATCATCAGCTAGAAGCAGCCGCATACATACCCACATTTATCCTATCAATAAAAAATCCCAACGAATTTCATTCTCTATCAAAAAACCAGTACATCGTTCTGATCTTGCTTCAACTAACATACTTTTGTCCCAACCTCTTTTTATAGCTCGGTAGGCAAGTAGTGCAAATACATATCTAAGCAGTCTTCGTACTGAGACAACACGTCCATTGTTTTTTTATGAGGTTTTGTATAAATAACCGGATACTCAATTTCACCCCGTATAGAATTCGCCGGAAAAGCCAGTTTTTCTTTTTTTAGCGAAAAGTCGGCCTGCACTCCTTGTTTATTTCCTCTTGCGTCTAATCGGATCCATCTCTCTTCACTTTTGATGTAGACAGCATTTAAGGCATGAATACAGTAGCCTGTGTCTAACGTATCTCCGAGTATCAGCCTTTGATAACAAAAGCCTGCAGGAATCCCTTCTGCACGCAGCAAAGCAGCTAATAGATTACACTTGCTGTAACAAATTCCTTCCTTTTCTTTTAAAGCCTCTGAAGCGGTTTTCGTGATGATTCTGCTTTGAATATCCCAGGAATGAGATACTCCATCTCTCACAAACTCATATGCTTTTTTTATGTACGCTAGTGAAGAATGAGGCAAGCCGCTTTTGAGTTCACGTACCTTTTGTTGAATCAAATTGTTGAATCAAAGGATGTATAAAGTTCACTTCTGGAAGTTCTTGCGTATAGTCTTCTTTTTTCAACGATTCACAAATTAATTTCATTTACTTTTTTCCTCCTCTTATATTCACCATATGTTTTTTTATACATAATATTGAATTTTATTACATATTTTTATATAATGAAAGACCACTTAAACGGAAAACGATAGTAGATACGAGATTGAAAGAGGTTTTGTTTTTGGTGACGTTATTTTTAACAAATGTGCTGCTCGGTCTTTCGATTGCCCTTCCCGTTGGTACGGTGACAATTGAAATGACAAAGCAAGGTTTAAAAAACGGGTTTCTTCACGGATGGGTTGTTGGACTCGGAGGAATGACGGTTGATTTATTACTAATTGTGCTTCTTTATTCTGGACTGGCTTCTGTTTTATCGGCTCCTTTTATACAGCTTATGATGTGGCTTATAGGGGCGCTTTTTTTACTTTATATTGGCTATGACAGCATTAGACATGCCGACCATGATATAACGGCTCCTGGGGAACACGTAAAAAAGTCGTTTGCCTCTTCTTATGTGAACGGGATCTTTGTTGCGATTTCTCCTAGCAATCTCATTTTTTGGCTGAGCGTGTTTGGAACGGTGCTTACAAATTCGCTTCAATCCTCTCATTCTTTTCATTTCCTGCTGATTGCTGCCGGAATATTAACAGGGATTTTAATTCATGACCTAGGCTTAATGACGATTGTCTCTGGAACTAGAAAAGTGCTGAATCAGCTTTATATTAAATGGGTTTCTATTGCGGCAGGATGTATCTTAATCGGTTTTTCATGCTATTTCCTCTACCGATTTATTGGGAATCTGCGCATGTACTTTTAATGTTTCTACATATTTTATGACTTGCTATATCCCCTCTTTATCTAGTATAGAGAGGGGATTTTTATAATCTATCAGGGACTATCAGACAAAAAGTTCACATTTTCGTCACATTTCTATTGATTTTTTTCTCTTTTTATACGAAAATATAAAAAAGGGAGGAAATATCATGAAAATCAAAAAAGCACTTCGCATCTTTATTGGATCAAACGTCCTTGTATTATTAACATTCGGCCTTCTTCCAGCACTATTGGTTAACCCTGATATTGACCTAATTCAATCATTTATTAATTATATAGGCAAGGATTAATTCCACTTTAAATAGTCGTAATTTTCAATCTATTATTTCGATAAAAAAGACAGCGCAGGCTGTCTTTTTTAGTAGGTTTGAAAAAGCCTACGGTACTTTTTAGGCTTATTTAGTTGAAAACAGCTTTTTAACATCTACTTTTTGATCTTTAACAATCGTATATGTCTCCTGTTTTTTATCTTCAAAGCTAAACGCTTTTATGTAGTCATTATCGTAAATCGTTAAGCCGTACGCATCTTTTCCGTTTTCGACGATTTTTACCCAGTAAGCTTGGTCAAACTTTGGGTCGAGCTCCTTGCTTTTTTTACTTCTATTTTTGCCAAAGAATGTACGATTTGCTTTATCTCTTTTTTATCATCTACTACATGTTTTCCTTCGTCTGTATCTATTTCAATACGCGTAACGTTTGCTTCATCTACTTTTATGACCTCTTTTAACTGATAGGCTTTCCCGGTATATGTAAAATAAAATACGACGATAAATAAAAGTGCAGCTATAATAATCGTTCTTTTTTTCAAAAGGAACCTCCTTTTCTACATCACGCTGCATTCACGTGATACACCTTTTTATTCCTCCTGTTCCGCAGCCCTTTAGGACAATGCTGCTTCCTACAAGTAAACTATACGTTAATCCCGGAACAGGAAGTACTAACGTTACCATCAACAGTAACATGCCCGTACTTGTAAGAGCTACTCCGGCAGCTCGATTTTTCATTCATTTCACCACCGTTGCTCTGTAAATCTCTTTTTATAAAGTGATAGAAGTAATATTGATCTACTATTTACTTATGTGCTTTTAGCTTATAGTACAGAAATGTCAAAACTTCTACTAGTAAGATCACTACTTCACATTACCTTCTCTTTTTAACTAACTCATCATGATTGATGAAATAAAAACAGCTCATCTACTGTTGCTCCCAGCTCCTCAGCCAGCTGAAAAGCCAGCGTTAAGCTTGGATCATACTTATTGTTTTCAATTGCATTAATCGTTTGTCTCGATACGCCGCATACTTTTGCCAGTTCGTCTTGAGACATCCGTTTGATTTTACGCAGTTCTTTAATTCGATTTTCCACCATTCATCACTCATCTCTAAAATGTAAAAAACTTTTTACATCCATATCTTATATTATCCTCCTTGTTACTGTCAAATATGTTTGACAAAGTAGAGTCTTTTACATAACTGAAATAGAGATTGGAACAAAAGTAGGTTAGTTGAAGGACAATGCGAACGAGTTTGATTAAGAATCCACCTCGTGCTAATTTTTTATGGGTATGGTGAACGTAGGTTTCGTGTATGTAGGTGCTTCTAGCTGATGATTGGAGGGCAAGGCGAAGACTCCTGCGGGAAAAAGCGGAACAGGTGAGACCCCGCAGGAGCGCAAGCGACGAGGAGGCTCAGCGGCCGCCCGCGGAAAGCGAAGCCTTGCACGGAAATCATTAGCGGTGTAACAAGCGATTCATAGTAGTAACATTAAAGCTCCTTACTCATATTAAACCACTGCACGCCTGCATGCTGAGACTCCGCTACTCCTTGATTCACATATCCGTTTTTTTCGTAAAAAGGAATCAATTCTTCTTTACATGTTAAAGTAACCGTTAAGCGCTGTTTGTTCCGCGCTTGTTTTTCAAACTCTCTTAGCAGCATACTGGCAATTCCTTTGTGATGATGCTTGGGATTTACAACGATACCCAAAATACTTTGATAACCGCCTGTCTCAGGGTTCGAAATCGTTTTTTCAAACAAATCATCCGTAATAAACGGAGCTGAAATGACGGGACCGTTCACATATCCGATTATTTCTTCATTTTCTTGGGCAATGATAAACGTATCAGGAATGGTTTTGATCCGCGTGATAAATGCATCTTTTGAGGCAGCTTCTTCAGGTGTAAAGCCTTTGTTTTCTAACGTAATTAATTGGTTTAAATCTTTTTCATCCACTTGTCTTATAATCATTGGAACGTTTCCTTTCATTAAAAGCTACTATTATATATCTCTCTTTCTACTATATATAAAAATGCCCAAACAAAAAAGGATTGACCTCTGCATCATACAGAATTCAATCCTACTTCGCTTTTTAATTAACGTCTTGATTATTTAATAAATGCACCAAATGGCTTGCCCACCGGAAGCACAACTCGACCGTAGTGAGTATTTAATACAGCCGCTGCAGATCCATAGAATGAAAACAGAGCAATCAATAGCTCTGACACTGCTGCTAGTAAGTGCGTGTATTCATATGCCACACCAAATGTACTTAGCGATAATCCAATGAATAAGAAATCAATTAACACAAAAATAATAAATAATACTTTATGAGTGCCCATTGCTCCAACTGTCATAAAGACGCTGAAAATCAAGTAGCCGACAAAAGCAAATGCGAGCTGCTTTGGATCCGCTTCTTTTGCGAGCGCTTCCCCAAATGCTCCAAGCTGAATAAGCCATGTCATAGCTACACCTAGCCAAAATAACCCGAAGGCACCAAAAGCAGTTGCGCCGAAGGTATTATTATGTTTGAAATCTTGCATAGACGCGATTAACTGTCCTATTCCGCCTAAAAAAATCGCCCATGGCAATACCAATGAAACACCATCGGTTACCCCAAGCTTTTGAAACGATGCAACAAGTGTCACCATGGCAAGTCCGAATAGACCTAGCGCTGATGGATCCGCTGTTACAATTTTAACGTGCTGCGTGCTGTTGTTACTCATGTTGTACCTCCCTGATTTTAAAAACACCTTTAAAAAGATACAAAAATGTACGGGAAGTGTCAATGGATATTTTTGGCCTTTTAAAATCCCATAAGACCAAGCAGTGTAGCGGTTACACTGCTTGGTCTTTAATTTCTTATCATTAAACGTTTTGTAATAAATTTTGTCTGGTTTGTTTTGCAGACTCAACCATCACTTTTAAAGCTTCAACCGTCTCGTTGATTCCTCTTGTTTTAAGGCCGCAGTCGGGATTAATCCAAAATAATGCAGGATCAAGTACCTGCAGAGCGCGGTCAATGTTTCGCTGAAGCTCTTCAAGCTTCGGTACGCGCGGGCTGTGAATATCATACACGCCAAGTCCAATTCCTTGATTGTACGTATGTTTTTCAAATGCATAAATTAATTCACCGTGGCTTTTAGATGTTTCAATAGAAATTACGTCGGCATCAAGCGCTTTAATCGCATCAATAATTTCTTCGAATTCCGAATAGCACATATGCGTGTGAATTTGCGTCTTGTTTTGCACCGATACCGTAGCTAGCTTGAACGCATACACCGCAGCGTTCAAGTAGCTGTCCCAGTTTTCTCGTTTTAACGGCAGTCCTTCACGCAGTGCCGGTTCATCTACTTGAATCATTGAAATGCCCTGACTTTCAAGTGCTTCTACTTCTTTTCTAAGGGCAAGCGCAATTTGATTTGCCACGTCGTAGCGCGGGATGTCACAACGCACAAACGACCAGTTTAAAATCGTAATCGGACCCGTCAGCATTCCTTTAACCGGCTTATTTGTTAGAGACTGTGCGTAGACCGTTTCTTTGATCGTCATCGCCTGCTCGTACGATACATCTCCGTAAATAAGCGGCGGCTTCACGCAGCGAGAACCGTAAGATTGCACCCAGCCAAACTTCGTAAACTGAAAGCCTCCTAATTTCTCACCGAAGTATTCGACCATGTCCGTACGCTCAAACTCTCCGTGCACAAGTACATCTAAGCCGATGTCTTCTTGAATTTCAATCCATTTTTTTATTTCCTCGTTAATGTACGCTTCATATGCTTCATCGTTTAACTCGCCTTTACGCCATTTTAGACGCTCTTTTCGCACTTCTTTTGTTTGCGGAAAGCTTCCAATCGTTGTCGTTGGAAGAAGCGGCAGTTGAAAAGCTTCTTGTTGAACGCGCTGACGTACGTCAAATGACGCTTGTCGCTCTGCTTTATAGCTGTGCAGCTGCTTCAGCTCTTTTTGCACGTCTTGATGATTTCGAAAAGATGATCCATTTAATGCTTGAATTGCCTGTTTGCTTACGCTTATTTCTTCTTCTATTGCTGCTTTTCCTTGCTGCACTGCTTTTGTTAAAAGCGTGATTTCCTTTAGCTTTTCATCTGCAAAAGAGAGGGCATTTTTCAATACTGGATCAATCGTTTCTTCATTTTTCACCGTGACGGGAACATGTAATAAACTTGATGAAGGCTGCAGAATTAGACGGTCTTTTGATACGGCTTCTTCAATTTCACTGATCGTTAAAAGCTGTTCGTCCAAATTTTCACGCCAAATGTTTCGTCCGTCAATCACTCCTGCTGCCAGCACTTTATTAGTCGGAAAACCATATTTATTAAGCGCAGTGAGATTTTCTCCTCGGTCATGCACAAAGTCTAAACCGATTCCTTCAACAGGAAGAGACACAACTTCTTTGTAGTGATCAACGCTGTCAAAATACGTTTGCAAAATGACTTTTACATTTGGTGCCGCTTTTTTCAAAGCTTGATAGACTTCTGTGTAAAGCGCCAGGTCTTCTTTTGATAGCGTTGTAGATAAAACCGGCTCATCTATCTGTACCCACTCGACGCCTTCTGCCTGCAGCTCCGCTAAGATAGTTGCATAAAGCGGAACAAATTGTTCAACTACTTCTTTAAACTCACTTTTTTTATATCCTTTTGACAGCTTCACAAATGTTACTGGACCTAGAATAACGGGCTTGCCGTTGATATTCAGCTTTTCTTTTGCTTCTTTGTAAAATTGAAGCGGGCGATTTTCTACAAGCACAGGAGTACATTCCTCAAGCTCGGGTACGATGTAGTGATAATTTGTGTTAAACCATTTTGTCATCGTAGAGGCTACCGCACCTTTTGTTCCTCGCGCGATGTCAAAATACGTTTCAAGCGATACCGGTCCTCCGTCGTACTCAAAGCGCTTTGGCACTAAACCAAACATAGCGGCTGTATCTAACACGTGATCGTATAAGCTAAAATCGCCGACTGGAATCAATTCAATTCCTGCATCACGCTGTTTTTTGAGATGCCCTAGATGAAGAGCTTCAATTTCCTGCAGAAAGATATCTTTCTCTAGCTTTCCTGCCCAAAACTGCTCAAGCGCTTTTTTCCATTCTCGTTTTTCACCAATTCTTGGATAACCTAAGTTTGAACTTTTTACACTGCTCATTTTTTCCACTCCCTGTATATTTTTTTATCGATAAACTAAAAAATCTCTCTTTTCGAAATAAAAAGAGAGATGATACGCATACTTAACTAAAGTTGAGATAGCCTGTTTTTCTCAACACGTATTTCTCACTCCTCTCTATATCCCGTAGAGCTTAAGTGCATACAACAGGCAGGTCTCCTGACTTAGGTTCATCGCTTCTTATCCCTTCCCATTTCAACATGAAACAGTGGTTAATAAGTTGCTCCCCATTACAGTGGCGGGACCGCGCCGGCTTTTCACCGGTCTTCCCTTTTAAGCTGCGTACATTCGTTACACAGCACCTGATGCATTTTTATAAAATTGTTCATTCAAAATATATTCACATAAAATAAAAAGCCTCTCTATCACGAATAGAGAGGCATAGTATCTATGAAATCCTCTCTTATTTTTCAAAGCTGTACGCTTTGCAGGATGTAGCACCTTTTCAACAAGAATGTTAAATGGTTGCCGGGCTTCACAGGGCCAGTCCCTCCGCCTCTCTCAATAAGAGTTTTAATTATTTATAATATTTCGAATGTAGAGTCATCTTAACACCTTAAATTTATGTTGTCAAAAGAAATTTCAAAAAAATTAGTTTTTAGGAGGCGTTGACGCTAATTTTTGCCTTAACAATTTGTAATCATCTTTTCGATGTGTTTCGATTAAATCTTTTGCTCCTTGGTGATATCCTGACGAATAAATGTACTCTACCGCTGTTTCGATGAGCTTTCTTTTTTCTTCGGCACACTCCCGGTCCATTAAGGGGAACAGTCTACCTAAAAGGTCATTTAAATCTTCCTTGATAAAACGATCAAGTCCTTCTTGCATCTTTTCGTTTGCCATGATTGCTCCTCCATTTGCTGTGTATGTTCTAAGCCTGTACAAACAGGCATTTCACTGTGAATTTTAAGATAAAGTTAAGTCATTAAACAGTATATCAAGTGAATGTTTTTCTTCAATTACATATGTAATACAAATATATGACAAATGTAGAGAATATACCATCATTCATTATCTATTATAACGTTTGACTGAGCCTTCTGCTACAAGGTTTCGTTAAGAGTTATGTACGGTTTTCCAAAAGAGGTTGAGACATAACGAAGTGAATCCAATCTAAAGGCAAATGGGATACATGAGCTGAATCGCTTGTGACACCGCAGTTGATTTCCGTACAAGACTTCGCTTTCCCCGGGAGTCTTCGTATTGTCCTCCAATTACCTGCTAGAAAGACCTATACACATGAAACCTACGTTTACCCTAACAAAAAAAACGAACCACTAATCAAACACTTTGATTAGTGGTTCGTTTTTCACTTCAGCTAAAATACTTTTATCTCAGCACCTTACATTTAAAACATTTACGACAATTAAACATATTTATTACGCTCAACTGGACTTACAGAATTTCTTCCAGAGCGAGCTGCCATGTCCGTTTCAATTTGCTCTAGGCTACGTCCTTTTGTTTCGACAACTACAAAGCGTATGAAGAATAATCCAAGAATACAAATGATCCCGAACGTTGAAAAGATAACGCCCAAACTAAACTGATCAGCTAAAATTGGGAACACAAGCCCTACTGCCAGCGATCCCGTCCAGTTAAAAGCAGATGAAATCCCAGCACCGATTCCGCGTACAGAAAGCGGGAAAATTTCTCCTACAATGATCCACGTAAGCGGTGCCCAAGAAAACGCATAGCAAAGGATAAAGCAGCAAAGAGCAATTAACGTAACCCAGTTCACGACGACTTCATTAACGCCTAATGCTCCTAGAATAGCCGGTGTAAAAAATGAAAGAGCCATACCCGCGCCGCCAATCGTAAGAATGGTACGGCGGTTGAATTTATCAACAAACTGCAGAAAAATAAGTGTTGTCACGACAAAGATTACCCCAACGATGACCGTAAAACCAGCAGCTACCTGCGGGGCTAAACCAACTTGACGAGCAATGCTTGTTGCATAATAAACAATTGAGTTTGAGCCTTGAATCTGCTGAAAAGTTGCCATTCCGACACCGATTATTAATGCTAAACGAAACTTTTTATGAAACAACTGTTTAATGCCTGATTGTTCATGAACAGCTACGCTTTCAATTTCAGACACTTCAGCTTCCACTTCAGCTGTTGAGCGGCGAAGCGTGCGCAGCACTTCACGCGCTTTATCTGCCATTCCATTTTTAATTAAATAACGAGGCGACTCTGGAAGCTTGATCATACCGATGCATAATACAATTGCAAAAATACCGGCGCTGCCAAGCATTAATCGCCAGCTGTTTGGAACCGGCTCAAAAATAAAGGCTACGATATAGCTTAATAATAATCCAATTACAATCATTAGCTGATTTAAACCTGAAAGCTTCCCGCGAATATTAGCAGGTGCGATTTCTGACATATAGGCAGGAACTAACGAAGATGCCGTTCCTACTGCTGTACCTAAAAAGACGCGCGCAATCGTTAACGTAATTTCCTCTGGTGCAATCGCTGAACCAATGGAGCCTAAAAGAAAGATGATAGACGAAATTAAAATTAACTTTCTTCGCCCAAACTTATCGCCTAATAATCCGCTTAAAATAGAACCGATAATTGCCCCACCCATTAGCGACGAAACCACAATTCCCAGCCAGAGCGGACTTAAATGAAACGCTTCACGAATATGACCTTCTGCACCAGCAATAATCCCAATATCATAACCGAATAAAATACCGGCAAATGAGCCGAAGAAGAAGATAAACTTACTTGATACTTTACTCATGATTATATATCCCCTTTGTATTGTCTTAGTTTTGCTTCCTATCACACAAACTTAAAACGCTTTCATTTATTTCTAAAAACGGCGTTCTTTTACTAAGTTGCGCTATATTTTTACTTCCCAGGAAGCAGCGCTCCCTCGGAAGTAGTGATGCTTACTTAATAATGACGTACTCTAGATCAACAAGCTTTGCATAGCTCACGATTTGATCGGTCGTTAAATTTAATGAAAGAACCGTATGATGACCTCCTCCGTTTTCAATCCACGCTTTAACGCCGTCTTGGAAGTTCGGCTTAATGTTCCAAAGCACGCGCGCTACCGGAAGATGTGGAGCTGGAACTTCCGGCTCAAATGCCGATACTTCGTTAATTAACAGCTTGTAATGCGTGCCAAAGTCAGCCATGGAAACCACTACGCCTTCTCCTTGTTTACCGTCAAACACTAAGCGAGCCGGATCTTCGCGGTTACCGATACCTAGCGGAGAAACGATTAGTTTTGGCTTGTTTACCGCTAGCGTCGGGTCTACTTCAAGCATGTGTGATTGAAGCACTGACTCACGTCCGGGAGCCAATTCATACGTGTAGTCTTCCATAAAGCCCGTTGACTGATTATGGCTCATTACTTTGAGCAGGCGGTCAAGCGCCGCTGTCTTCCAGTCTCCTTCACCAGCAAAGCCGTAGCCCTGTGCCATCAAGCGCTGTACGGCTAGACCTGGAAGCTGTTTCATACCGTATAGATCTTCAAAGTTAGTCGTAAAAGCGCTGTAGCCGCCTTCATCTAGAAAACGTTTAATCGCAATTTCATAGCTTGCCTGTACTTTTACGCTAGACTCCCAGTCTTCTACAGAATAATCACCGTAAACAAATTCGTACGCGTCGGCATATTCAGCAAACAAATCATTGATTTCTTCTTCGGTCACAGCATTTACATATCGAACAAGGTCACCGATTCCAAAGTAGTCAACCGTCCAGCCAAATTGAATTTGCGCTTCAATTTTGTCTCCTTCCGTTACTCCGACGTTGCGCATATTGTCGCCGAAACGCGCAACTTTAATGTTGAAGCTTTCGTTATAAGCAGCGGCTACATCCATCCATTGTGCAATTTGCTGCTGTACTTCGGGGCGCTCCCAGTAGCCTACTACGATTTTATTTTGCTTGTTTAAACGCGCGTTGATGAAACCGTATTCACGATCACCGTGAGCGGACTGATTCAAGTTCATAAAGTCCATATCAATCGTTTCCCAAGGAATGCTTTCGTTAAATTGTGTCGCCAAATGAAGCAGCGGTTTTTGTAGTAGCTTGGTGCCGAGAATCCACATTTTTGCAGGCGAGAACGTATGCATCCACGTGATTACACCGGCAACTTCATCTCGGTAATTCACTTCTTTCATCATCTTTGTAATCGTATCAGCACTCACAGCTAAATCTTGCAGAACAATCGGATAAGGTAAGACACCGCTTTCATTTAAAGCATCAGTCATGCTTTGCGCGTGTGCTTTTACTTCTGCTAGCGCTTCTTTTCCGTAAAGATGCTGTGAACCAACAATAAACCAAAATTCTTTTTGAGCTGTTTTTAACATGATAATCCCCTTTTCTGTATGCAAGTCTTTTACTGTCCTTGCCCGTAATACGCGTTTTGTCCGTGTTTTCGTAAATAATGTTTGTCTAATATACGCTGCGGCAGCTCTTCAGCCAGTCCGTTTAATTTTTGTGTAAAAAAATTCATTTTGGATACTTCATCTAGTACGACGCTGTTCATTACCGCCGATTTGGCATCTTTTCCCCACGTAAACGGCCCGTGCCCTTGAAGTAAAATACCAGGAACCGCTAGCACATCTAAGCCGCGCTCTTCAAACGTTTCGATAATCACCTTGCCCGTTTCCACTTCATATCCGTCATTCACTTCTTTTTCTGTCAAAAAGCGCGCGCACGGTATGGAACCATAGAAGGTATCGGCATGAGTCGTTCCCATTGGTTGCACATCAAGTCCTGCTTGAGCCCAAATGGTCGCCCACGTTGAATGCGTATGGGCAATACCGCCGATTTGCGGGTAGTGTTTATAGAGTACGGCATGCGTCAGCGTATCGGATGACGGATTAAGCTCACCTTCTACCACGCGGCCATCTAAATCAACGACTACCATATCTTTGGCTGTCATTTTTTCATACGTAACGCCGCTTGGTTTAATCACAAACAAACCGGTGTCTCGGTCAACTGCACTTACATTTCCCCACGTGTACTTAACCAGTCCGTGTTTTGGCAAATCGACGTTTGCTTGAAATACTTCTTCTTTTAATTTATCTAGCACACTAACTCCTCCCGTTCTTCGCTGTGGTGCTCTGCAGCTGCTTTTTCAATCACTAGCCCTTTTTTATATCTTTTAATAAATGCTTCAAATCCTTTTACATCGAGTTCGTCAGGATAAATTTCTTGTGCGGTCACTTCTTTAAAGACTTTATCATCCAAGAAATCTTCTAAACTTTCATTCTCACTTTTATTGAGCATATAAGAAGAAAGAATAGCCATTCCCCACGCGCCTCCTTCTCCTGCTGTGTCCATGACAGAAACAGGCGTGTTGATTGCCGCTGCCATCATTTTCTGGCCAACTACCGGCGTTTTAAATAATCCTCCGTGCGCTAAAATGCTATGAATCTTTACATTTTCTTCTTTGACTAAAAGATCCATTCCTATTTTTAAAGCACCAAAAGCTGTAAAAAGATGTGTACGCATAAAGTTTGCTAGATTAAAATTGCTTTTTGCTGAACGGACAAATAACGGACGTCCGCTTTCTACTCCGGTAATATTTTCACCTGAGAAATAGCCGTAGCTAAGCAAGCCCCCTCCATCAGGATCAGCTTCTAACGCTTTATTTAACATCACTTCGAATAATTTATCCGACTCTACTTTTTGTCCCATCGCCTCCGAAAATTCACGAAACAATCCGAGCCATGCATTTAAGTCGCTTGAGCAGTTATTCGCATGAACCATTCCAACTGGACTGCCGTTTGGCGTGGTAACCAAATCAATTTCCGGATAAACGTTTGAAAGCTTTTTATCTAATACAATCATCGCAAAAACGGACGTTCCTACTGAAACATTTCCCGTGCGTTTTCTTACGCTGTTTGTCGCCACCATTCCCGTCCCTGCATCTCCTTCTGGAGGACAAAAGGGAATGCCCGGCTGCAAATTTTTTGATTGATCTAAAATGCTAGCCCCAATGGCTGTTAATGTACCTGCTTGCTCGCCTGAGGTATGAACTGCAGGCAGAATATCTGATAGTTGCCACGGATACCCTTTGTGATAAATGAGGTCATCAAACTGCTTCATCATATCTTCACTGTAATTTTGCGTGCGTTCATCAATCGGAAACATCCCCGAAGCATCTCCAATGCCAAGCGACTTACTGCCCGTCAGCAGCCAGTGAATATAGCCGGCTAGCGTTGTCATGTAATCAATGCGCGGCAGATGTTTTTCTTGATTGATGATTGCTTGATAAAGATGCGCAATGCTCCATCGTTCAGGAATATTAAATTGGAAATGTTCAGTTAATTCTTTTGCTGCTGTACTTGTTGTCGCGTTACGCCACGTTCGAAACGGAACTAACAGCTCACCCGTTTTATCAAACGCCATATATCCGTGCATCATAGCTGAAACACCGATGGAGCCAACTGTTCTGATGGTGATCCCGTAGCTTCGTTCCACTTCTTGCTTCATTTCACGGTAAGCACTTTGCAGACCTGTAATAATATCGAGTAAGTTGTACGTCCAAAAACCGTCTTCTAAGAGATTTTCCCATTCATAACTGCCCGATGCGGTCGTTTCAAAGTTTTCATCAATCAGCACCGCTTTAATACGAGTAGATCCAAGTTCAATTCCAAGGGACGTTTTCCCTTTAGCAATTGCTTGTTTTATGCTTTCTTGAGTTGTTTTCACGTTTAATCTCCTTTCTGATAGCTATAACAATACCTATAGCAGCAAGGAAGCGCTTTCCGTTTTATGTAACGCTGTTTGAATTTGTTAACAACTTAAGTATATTTATTTGTACGTACATTTGTCAATATAAAAATTATATATGCACACAAATAATAAAAACATCCTATCTTTTCTTTTTTAAACTTTTAAAAAATCCTTATCCAGTTGTTAAATATTTCTACTTTTTATTAAAAAGAAAGGAAATCTTTTCATTTATTCACGTTCATGATAAAATATGTCCATACAAATTTTACGCATAAAAAAAGTTGAATGTATACAACTACGAAAGAAGTGAAAACATGAAGCCAAAATATCAGGTGATTATTGAGGATATAAAAAGCAAAATTCTTTCAGGAGATTACAGCATCGGCGAACAAATCCCTACTGAATCGGTCATGCAAGAAACGTATGGTGTCAGCAGACATACGGTTCGAAAAGCCATTTTAGAGCTGTCGAATGAAGGATTTTTAAGAAGCGAAAAAGGATCTGGCACCTATGTGAGCAATCAGTATCAATCCAAATCTAGCGGAGCTTCTACCAACAAAACAATTGGCGTTATTACCACGTATATTTCCGACTATATTTTCCCTTCTATTATTCGCGGAATTGAAAGCAGGTTAAATAAAGATAATTATTCGCTGCTGCTGGCAAGCACGAATAATGATGTGGAACAAGAAAAAAAGCGCTGGAAATGATGCTTTCCTACGGAGTAGACGGCTTAATTGTTGAGCCTACAAAAAGCAATTTGTACAATCCAAACATCTCGTATTATTTATCATTCAAAGAACAAGACGTTCCGTTTACAATGATTAACGCCTATTACGAAGAATTGGACGTTCCGTTTTTTTGTCTAGACGACGTTCAGTCAAGCTACCTTGCCACAAATGAATTAATTTCAAAAGGACATACGCAAATTGGGCTCATCGCAAAAATGGATGATCTTCAAGGAAAGTACCGAATGAAAGGCTACATAAAAGCGCTTGGTGAAGCAAAGCTCCGCTTTCAGCCTGAGCATATTTTGTCTTTTAATACCGAAACAAAGCTTGATTTGTATGCTAATTTAAAAGAATTTCTTACTGAAAATCAAGACGAAATGACCGCTCTTGTCTGCTATAACGATGAAGTCGGATTAGAAGTAGTAAATGTATGCAGACAGCTTGGCATTTCCATTCCGGACAAGTTGTCAATTATTGGTCAAGACAATTCGTACATCGCTAAAAATGCGACGATTAATTTAACAACGTTAACCCATCCGCAGGAACAAATGGGACACGACGCGGCGGATTGGATTATTAAAAAGCTGCAGGGCAAAAAAGATTTGCCAAATGAAACCTACTATCAGCCGGTGTTAGTTGAAGGAGAAACGATTAAAGAGTTAAATGCGAAGCGTGATGAAGTTCGTTAAAGAGAAGGCTTCCTTAGAGGTCTATAAAACTTCTTATGAGAGAAAGGGATGCACATTATTATGCATCCCTTTCTTTATGTACTGATTCCCTTTATAACGGAACCTGAATGTTGAGATATACACCTTTTTCTATCCTTTGTTTTGATTGTTCTATTAGTCTTTGAGCAGTAATAGATAGTTTGGATACAGGAACGACTTGTTCTGAAACGACAACAAGAGGATCAACCCAGCGCATTTTTGTCGTTTGGTGAACATCGTGACAAGAAGCAGTACCTGTTTGTACTTTGCTGTTAAAAAGAGCAGATAACATCCCTTCAATGCTGCTATCTCGAGCGTTTTTCAGCAACCGAACCACATCGTCATCCTGCTTTAAAAAATCTTCTATAGATAAAATATCTTTTTGCAAAGCGAGCTTGATAATTTTCGTCAGCTGATAATTTCCAAACATATTAAGCGGATTCATAAAAAAGCCAATCACTTCTTTGTAGTAAGCATCCACAAACCACTCTGCCGCTGATAAATTACTGCATGCCATTTGCCCATTGAATACGACAAGCTGATCCAAAAACGCATGCACTTCTTGTAAAGTAATCTCCCCACATACGTACAAATCCCGCAGCGTATAATCCACGCGGTCAGCACATAAGTGCGGAGCTTGCTGTTCGAGCAGCGTCCACTGGCTTTCATCAAGTAAGATATCTCGCCAGTTTAAACCGGCGCTTTTTAAAATATGAGGAATAGACGACTGGGTCACAATTTGTTCGTAAATCATTTCATGATAATTTTCTTCTTTTTGTTCCAAAACATAGTCAATCACATGAGAAAATGCCGTATGTGAAACGTCATGTAATAAAGCCGCTATTTGCTCTTCCAAAGAGCCTCCTAATCTGTTGACAAGCATCAGCGCACCAACGGAATGATCGTATCGAGTAGTATTCCAGTTTTCATTTACAAACCGGCTCGCCCCGCCTTGGTAAATTCCTTTTAAACGCTGTACGGGATCACTTTGAATGAGTTCTAAAAGAACGCCGTCTGCTTCAAATTTCCCGTACAGCTCATCATAAAGTATGAGCATATCCTTCTCTCCTTTTCCTAGCTATTTTGGACTTATTTTAATCTTACATGAGACATCGCAGGGTTCCATTTTCCTGTAACTAAAAACGACCTCGTCTTACCAGAGGTCGTTTTTATTATTCACTTGACGCTTTAATACGATCAAAATACTGCTTCGCAGGAAGCAAACCAAGATTTTTTTCTTTCCGTATGTATTTAATAACATCAACGTCTCTTCGGCCATTTCGAATCAAAAGATTGACTTTGTTTTCAAAAGCCTCGTCTTTGTCTATTTCTTGCTGCTTCCACTCTTCATTAGAATCGCGTTTAGGTGCTTTAAGCAAGAATACCACTAATATAATAAGAACACTGCTTGTGGTCATATAAAGCCAAAACCAATCGAGAAACCAGCTGTTGATCACATTCACTATGATGAGAATGGTGAAGCAAGAATATAGCCTTGTTTGATACTTATTAGCTTTTTTTGAATTTGTTTTGCTGAAAAATAACCCCACAGTCAGTCCCCTTTTAGCAATCTATCTGTACGTTTTGTCTATTAATTTCTCTTATACATGAAATGAATCTACATCATACAAATTACCATTTAACCTAACAAATAGCAATCAAGTTCACCCTATTATACTATCTCATTGACTACTCATAAAAAATACAGAGCTCTTTTCAAAGCCCTGCACTTTTATTTCATATTTAAATAAGGTTAAACGCTTTTACCACTTGAGCAACCGTAAACGTAACGCCAATCGCAATCACTGTTGGAATAGCAAAAGCAAGAAACGTCCACTTTGCATTTTTGGTTTCTTTATAAATGTTCACAAGCGTCGTTCCGCACGGAAAATGCAGAAGCGAAAACAACATCATGTTAAGGGCCGTTAGCCACGTCCAGTGGTGATCAAGGAAGATTTGTTTGAGTCGAGTCGCATCTTCAATTTCAATTAATGAACCCGTTGATAAATACGCCATCAGTAAAACTGGTACGACAATTTCATTAGCCGGTAAGCCAATAATAAAAGCAGCTAATATATAACCGTCTAGTCCTAGCGATTTAGCAAATGGATCAAGAAACTGAACAAAATGCATTAAAATACTCGTATCACCGATATAGATGTTGGCCAGTACCCACGTTAACACCGCTGCGGGTGCGGCTACAATAATCGCGCGTTTTAACACGTACAGCGATTTATCAAGCGTCGCGCGCACAATTGTATCTACAAATTTTGGCTTGCGGTAAGGCGGAAGCTCTAGCGTATAGTGGGTTGGAACTCCGCGCAGCGCTGTTTTAGACAGTGCCCATGATACGAACAGCGTCACCACGATTCCAAATAACACCGTTCCGACTACAACAAGCGCTGTTACGAATGTTTTAGCGGTACCTGTAAAGCCTGTTGCCATAAATAAAGAAGCTAACAAAATCAGCGTAGGCCATCTGCCGTTACACGGAACAAAATTATTTGTTAAAATCGCCATCATACGTTCACGTGGCGATTCAATAATACGAGTCGACATAATCGCTGCGGCGTTGCACCCAAATCCCATCGCCATCGTTAGCGACTGCTTGCCGTGGGCGCCTGCCCGTTTGAACAGACGATCCATATTAAACGCTACGCGAGGCAAGTAGCCGTAGTTTTCTAAAAGCGCGAACACCGGGAAAAAGATGGCCATCGGAGGCAGCATCACGCTAATGACCCATCCTGTACCTCGAAACAGCCCTAATACAAGAATTCCATGCAGCCATTCTGGCGCATGCATCGCTTGAAAGAAAGCTGTTAAATACCCTTCGGCCCAGCCAAATCCTTGTGCGATTAATCCAGAAGGAACATTTGCGCCGGCTATGGTGATATAAAAGATAACCGATAAAATACCAAGCATAATCGGAAAGCCCCAAATTGGCGAGGTAAAGACTTTATCTAGCTTTTCTGTGCGCTGAAGCTTTGAGCGGTCTTCGTACACAACTGATTTTTTACATATTTGCTGTGACGACTGATAAATGCTTGCGACCATATTTGAACGATGATCTTTTTCTTTTGCCTGCTGGGCATAGCGAGTTAATTGTTCCATCGCTAATGAGTTTTCAGGAGTTAACGGATTTCCCATATGCGCTGTTCCTCCTTTCTGTGTGACTGATATCTTGCTGCTGACGCTGCTGAATCGTTTCTAAAAATGACGTGTCTCCATCAAGAACCCGTAAAGCAATCCAGCGCAGAGGAAATTGATTTCCCACAATAGAAGCGGCTTGAGGTTCTAGCTCCTTTAATGACGCTTCTATTTCTTTTGTATACTGCACCTGGTAAGGATTAAGCTTTACCTGCCCGCGCACGACTTGTTCAATCGCATCCAACAAATTCGTAATTCCTTTTTTATTACGAGCTGATATAGGCACAACCGGTACGCCTAACGATTCAGCCAGCTTTTTTTCGTTAATCACAATTCCTTTTTTCTTTGCTTCGTCCATTAAGTTCACACAGATCACGACGTTTTCAGTCATCTCCATTACCTGAAGAGCTAAATTAAGATTTCGTTCCATCGCAGTTGCATCCACCACCACAATCGTAACGTCAGGTCTTTCAAATAAAATATAGTCACGCGCTACTTCTTCGTCTGCTGAGTTTGAATAAAGTGAATACGTTCCAGGCAAATCGACGATTGTGTAGAGCTGCTGGTGATGTTCAAACGTCCCTTCTGCTTTTGCTACGGTTTTTCCCGTCCAATTTCCCGTATGCTGCTTGAGACCGGTTAACCCGTTAAACAACGTACTTTTTCCTGTATTCGGATTTCCTGCTAATGCAATATGATACTTACTCACCGTCGTCACCTACTTTTTTCACATAAATTTTTGAGCTCTCTTCTTTTCTGAGACCAATCGTTGTATGACTTACTTGATAGGCAACAGGATCTCCTAAGGGGCTTTTTTGAAGCACTTTGATAATTGCTCCTGGAATAAACCCTAAATCTAACAAGCGTCGCTTTAAGGCACCTTCGATTTCGATTCGCTCTAGCTGCACCGTTTCACCTGTCGTAAATGTAGACAATGGATAATTATTTACACTAGCCATCTATTTTTCGTCCCTTCTCATTTTTTACTTAAGGTTATATTTTTTTCGTTAGACCAACTTTTAAGGTAAAAAACATGCTCGTTGATTTTTAATAGGGTATTCTGCTGGTGCAGAAAAATGAACATGTCAGCATAATTTATTTAAAATTTTCAGTTTTTACTTATCATGATACCGAAAGTTTACCACAGGAAACTTTTTTAGTCTAGGGTAAAACACTGTGTTTTTTCTTATTTCTACTAAAGGCATAAAGTGCGCCGGTCTATTTTATTTAATTATTTAATAAGAGGAATCAAGTCGAAAAATAATTTAGTAAAAACGAATTGATAAAAGTAAAAAAACTGTAAAAATATGCTATACTAGTGAATGGGTTTTTTTTGAAAATAAAGTATCGATTAGCTTTAAAACCTACAAAAATCACTTTAGGGGGCTTTTATGAAAAGGTTCAAAAGAGTTAGCGCAGTTGTTTTAGGTTTGGCTTTGTTATTCTCACCGCTTGCTCCGCAAACAGTTGCAGAAGCAAAAGTAGTGTGGGGGAATCAGGAACTGGTTAAAGGGCAAATAGGACGCGTTACCGTTTTAAAGAACACTAATCTTTACAACATTAAAAACAACAAGTTAGTAGCGGCTAGAAAAGTGACAAAAGGGCAAGTATTCCGCGTGTATTCTGAGTCTAGCAAATTTGGTGGTCTTTATGGGGTATCAAAGGGTACCTATGCTCAAAAGTCATCAAGTATTAAGTATGAAAAAGCGCCTAGTGACAAAATTCAAGCACTAGGAGTAACGGTTACGAAGAAATCTTTAGCAAGCAACATTAGCTATCCCCAGGTATCCGGCCTTATCAATAAACCATTTGAAGCTAGCTATAATCGAAAGTTTTTAAACATTGCGAAAGAAGCACAAAAAGAACACAACAAGCTAAAAGAACAAGAAAAGGAAGACCGCAAAAACGGCTGGGCACCAGGTCCTTATTCTCGTAATATGACATACTCTGTACCTTACAACCAAGATAATATTTTAAGTGTTGCTATTACGAATGATGCATACGCTGGCGGCGCTCACGGCAACGCTTGGATTGATACGTACAATTACGATTTGTTGAAAGCTCGACAAATTAGCTTAAAAGATATTATTAACAATAACAATAAGCTAAATAAAGTTAATAACTACATTCGCAATGAAATGATTGCTCGTAATAAAAAAGGTGCTCAGTTCTGGGTTAATGAATTTAAGTCTGTAAATTTAAAAGAAGATCAGTTTTATTACACAAATAGCGGCATTGCCATTATATTTGGTGAGTATGAGTACGGCCCGTATTCTAACGGCATTCAGACGTTTAAAATCCCGTCCAGCGTTTATAAATAAGATAGTCAGTCGTATAAAACTAGCCTACTGCATGAAAAAAAGAAGCCTGCGAACCATCAGTTCACAAGCTTCTTTTTCTTTTTTTCTGCAGAATAAGCGGAGCAAAAAAGAAAGATGAGCCCTATTCCGCTTCCAACCATCATTGAATAGGAAAACGTATCTTTCAACGCTAGTCCGCCTATCATTGATAATAAAAACAGAAAATAAAACAGTAATGTGTAGTTTTTCTTCTTCTTCACAATCTCACTCCCCCTCTACCATCGTTTTTCAGAAAATCAAATTATACACCCACAGAAGAACCCAGGACTACCTACATTACGCTTCTGATAGCCGAGGAAAAATTGCTGGTTGAGGTATTTTTATAGTGTTTGAAAAAGTGAAATGGTCAGAACTAACGTCAGCAAGGAGCCTGCGGATGTTAACACCATTATTTTTCGGTTACTCTGATTCTTTTCAGGTGTTAAAAACTCTTGAATTGCTACAAACCAGATAACAAAAGTGATTAAGGAAATAATCCCCATAGACATATGAGCGTCTCCTTTCTTATATGTATTTAAATTTTCAGCATATCTAATCAACAACCTTTCCCACCCAAGATACTCAAATAGATGGCACTTTCGTGTACCAAATTTAACAACCTCTTATTCTGTATAACTGCCATTTAAACACAATCTTTATCTTAATATTAACATAAAATTCCATAACCCTTTAATGTATTATGTAAAAACCACAATATTTTAAAAAACAGGCTATTTATAAAACACTCTTTTGAACTAAAAATAGACATACAGCTGTCTTTGGCTATTCTCCACTTTACAAATGATATACTTATTTATAGAAAAACCTCTCAGACCTCATCAAATACTTACTCTATTTTCAGAGGAAGAAAGTTCACACTGTTAGGAGGAAAGGAAACGATTAAAAAGTTAGACCATTTTGTGCTAACGGTAAAAGACATTGAAAAAACTACTCACTTTTATACGGTTATTTTAGGCATGCAAAAAGAAACGTTCGGAGAAGGAAGAATAGCCCTTCGTTTTGGTGAACGAAAAATAAACTTACATCAAGCGGGCCATGAATTTGAGCCAAAAGCAAAGCATCCTCTTCCCGGCTCTGCTGATTTATGTTTTATCACAAAAGAAAAAATCGAGAGCGTAATTAGTCATTTACAAAAACATGATGTAGAGATTGAAGAAGGACCCGTCAAACGAACAGGTGCTGTAGGCCCTATTGTTTCTGTTTATATTAGAGATCCTGATTACAATTTGATTGAGCTATCGAACTACTTAGATTAAAGCCCCTTCTTCAACTATAATTTTTACTCTTTAGACTTGCCTACCTCTACTTTTTTCGTAAACATTTTCATGTCACCGTCTACCGTAACGTGAGCGGTAATCATGTATTCGCCGTCTTCTTTAAACGTATAGTCCGTGCTGTATACACCTTTTCCTTCGTGCGGTGCTTTTGTCATTTCTTGATTGATATAGCCTTCTTTTTCAACTTGAAACTGTACGTCATCTGCGTTTTCCACTTTTTTATCTCCTTGCGTCACAAGGACTTTAAGCTTGACTTGTTCATTTGCTTGAATTGATTCCGGTACTTCAATCGTTCCTTTTACTTCTTTTGAACTTGAATCATTTCCTTTTGAACAGCCTACTATAGCTATCATTAAAACGAATAATACGATGCTGAGTTTTTTCATTATGTTGTTCTCCTTTGTTATGTAAATGTGAAGTCTTCCTGCAATTTCATATTATACCCGTTTATCCGGTAAAAAGAGAAAAAATGCTTATTGTCCACATAAAGTTCTTATTTCTACAGTAGCTTTTGCATCTTTTCATTTCTCTAATCGTCATTTCCTTCAAAACAAAGCTGAAGAAGCTTATTGCCTTCTCCAGCTTTGCCTTTATCTCTGCGGTTCTTCTAACGTGTACGATGACAGTGCATTTTCTACCCATCGTACAAAATCTTTGCTTGCTCCCCAGTCAATATTCAATATCCCTTCTGCGCTTCCTGAAGGAATACACTTAACTTTGTTTGGCCCCGACACATTTTCTAAAATAATAGTTAATGATCCTCTGCCGCCGGTGCGGAAAAAATAGCGTTCAAACACAAGCGTGCACATCTGCTTGCCGTCTCCTAGATCATAATATTCTTTGTATAATAAGTCACTTTCAGAATTATTTGCGTTCACAAGCTTCTTTGCTCCATCAAAAGGAAGCAATGTTGTTTTAAACTCAATTACCTTTTCCATCACTCAAGCCCCTTTCTATCGCAACAGATATGTACTACTTCTCTTTTTCCCTCTAAAAAACCTGCCGCTTCTCTTTATGTACAATATGGTACAATAGAAAAGAAAAGAAATTGTTTGAACGGAAAAAGGAGCACACAACCTCAATGAATACACGAGATGAACTTATCCAAAATGTGGTTTCAACGATGCGAAACCAAACGAAAAAAATGCAGCTATCGGTTATCCCCACTTTAAAGTCATATATTCCTTTAAATGAATTTTTAGCGCTTCACATGCTGTATAAAGAAGGGAATCATATCGTTTCTGAGATTGCCGAGCATATGCACATCTCAAACAGCAGCATGACGTGCATCAGCGACCGATTAATGGAAAGAGAATTTGTTACGCGCGTACGCAGTCAAAAAGACCGCCGCGTTGTCTACTTATCGATTACGGATAAAGGAAAAGCGTTTGCAGAAGAAATGGAAAAAGTACTCACTAAAGAATATGGTGAAAAGCTTAGCCATTTTACGGATGAAGAATTACAGACGTTTCTTCGCTTGTTAAATAAAATGGATATCTAATAAAAAACCAGATGCCCGCTAAGCAGGCATCTGGTTTTTATTTTGTTATTTGTTATTCACCTTCAAATTAAAGGCGTCTGAAGTTAAGTCTTTTGCCCAGTCTTTTTCGTTATCACTTACATACGGAATAAACCGAAGCATAGTCACGTCTTTATCATTTCGGTACTCTTCGTCCATTTCCATCACGGTGTCTGTCGCTTCTCCGCTTGCGCTTTCAGACAGGTTTCTTCCATTTTGGTCTTTTATTTTGACACCGACGTCCGTTCCGCCTCGGATGCTTCTTTTTGAAGCTGTAAACGTATAGTTCATTTTAATCGAAACAGGCGATACGCGAATTTCTTTAATAGACAATACGCCTTCTATTCCTTTTTCATTAATCGGAATTTCTTTATTTAACGGATATACTTTTGTGTCAGCAATAATTTTTGAGCCGTTTATGCTTGTGTATACGGTCCAATTCCCTTTAATTTCTCCATAGGAATCTCGATGGTCACCGCTTTTCGTCTGAGCAGGATTCTTTTCAAATTCTAGACTTGTGAACTGCGCACTGATTTGATAGTTTTTATTTGGTTCAATATGATCTAGCACATTGTAGCCTTCTACATCGATTTTCCCGTCTCCGTTCGTGTCCGCTTGCGTTAGTTTTAAAGCGTACAAGTAGTTCCAGCTTCCGTCTTTGTTTTTGATTGGTTCCTCTCTAATACTTGAAGCGGAGTTAAAAAACAACATATTGCCAATTTTTACACGCAGCTCTCCCGGTCGAATTGACGCGTCTCGGTTAAGCCCTAGTGCAGTTCTTCTAAATTCATCTGCGCTAATCGTCAACCCAAGCAGCACCTGTCCGTCATCAAGCATCAGTTCATTTACTTTTACTTGAATGCCTTGGTCCGTTGCCGTTTCATTTACCGTTTTTTTATAGCTGCTCAAACTGCCTTCAGGCTTGTTCATAAGCAGCTCGATTTGCTGGCCAATTTGCTGACTGATTCGCACAGCCGATGCCCATACCGTTTCGTTTTGCATCATCACAGGCGTCACAGCAAGCAGCAGTACCGCAGCGGCGATCAGCGGACGTGCTTTTTTTCGAGTCGGCTTTATGTCACGCTTTAAGCGTTTTTTCATTCGTTTTTTCTCGCTTGCCGTTAGCTCGATTTCTTCATATTTATCAAAATCTACAGAAGATCCATTTAATAAGTCATATTGATTTTTCATCTTTGTCCCTCCTTATTTCTTATTTGAAAATCGCTTTTAATTTTTTTCGTCCGCGCGACAGCCGGTTATATAAATTGCTGATGGTGGTCTCTTGCTTTTTCGCAATTTGTTTCAGCTCGACTTCCTGTAAGTAATACGCTTTGAACAGCTCGCGGTCTCCTTCATTTAAGTGACCTAAAAGTTCTTCCACATCGTTTGTTTGAACGTTATGAACTTCTGGTGATTCACCAAATTCTGCTTCGCCAAGCGCTTCGTGCTGCGTTTTTATGTATTTGCGCTGATAGTCAATGGCTTTGTACTTTGCAACAGCCGCAACCCAATTTTCAAACGTATTTTTCTCCGAATCAAAGCGGTGAATATGATGCCATACCGCTAATAATACGTCGTTTATACATTCTTCTTCATAGCTTTTTAACGTGCCTAAATGCTTGCGAACAATAGAGGTAATTAATCCTCCGTACTGATCGATTAACAGCTCTAATCCTTTTTTCTTTTTTTCGCGTTATACATGCAACAATCCAGTCATCTTCCATGACATTGCTCCTTTCCGCTTGCTTTTACATCTATTAATACGGATTCTTTTTACAAAACCTATCAATCTTCCTAATTTAAATAAAAAATAAGCTTGTTCCGTATTTCCCTCGCTGGTAAAATAAGCTAAAACCTTTGAAGGAGGCCGCTATGATTACCTATCCTTTTCTTACATCTAACCCTACCATCGGCGTAACCGCACCTTCTTCTGGTGTACCTCAAGCTCTTCATTCCATGTTTTCTTTATCGTGTGAACGAATGAAGGAAAAAGGCTTTTCTGTTATACCGGGAGAAACCGTTTGGACGCAGCACAAAGCAAAGTCCGCTTCTCCTAAAAAACGTGCGAATGAGCTTCAAGCCATGATAGAAGATGAAAACATTGATATCATTATTCCTCCTTGGGGAGGCGAACTGCTGATTGAAATTCTTGAACATCTCGACTTTACAAAATGGACAGCAAAATGGGTGCTTGGCTATTCTGACACCAGCGTTCTTTTGCTGGCTATTACACTTAATACCGGGATTGCAACGGCTCATGGAACCAACTTTGTGGACTTGCGAGGAGAGTACTGGGATCCAACGACTGCGATGTGGCAGCAGGTGCTGACGACTAAAAAAGGAGAAAGCGTGGCTCAAGTTTCTTCTGATCGCTATCAAAAAGAATGGCAGCACGACAACCCGTCACCGTGCGTGTTTCATTTAACCGAGCAAACCGCTTGGAAGCATACAGAGTTAAGCGACGTGCACATCGAAGGGCGTCTTCTCGGAGGATGTATTGACGTAATCAGACACTTAGTAGGAACTCCTTTTGGAGACGTAAAAACGTTTCGAGAAAAATACATTCCTGCTGAGCCGGTCATTTGGTACTTTGACAACTGTGAACTGACGACCGCTGACCTTCGCCGTTCACTTCTTCAGCTTAAGCTAGCGGGTTGGTTTGACAACTGCTCAGGTATTTTATTTGGCAGAAGCACCGCTAATCAACCCGTTGATTCCTACACCGCTGAAGATGTGTATCGTGACCTTGCCTCTGACTTACATATTCCAGTTATCTATGACATCGACTGCGGCCACCTCCCTCCTCAGCTCACGCTTATTAACGGCGCGTATGCTCGTGTTAAAGTAGAGAAGAAGAAAAGCACGGTCGTTCAATACTTTACGTAAAATAATAAGGACGTGAGAAAAGTAGTTTAATTGAAGGCAGATCCGAACGAGCTTGAATTCTGATGGAGAATCAAACTCGTTCGGTTTTTTTTATGGGTACGGTGAACGTAGGCTTGTTTCATATAAGTAGGTGCTTCTAATGGTTGATTGAAGGGCAAGACGAAGACTCCTGCGGGAAAAGCGGAACAGGTGAGACCCCGCAGGAGCGCACGCGACGAGGAGGCTCACCGGCCGCCCGCGGAAAGCGAAGTCTTGCACGAAAATCAACCGCGCTTCATTTCGTTATGTTTCAATTTTGTTTTACATATCTGTCATCAGTAATATAAACGTCCCTAATAAGAAAAAAGTTGCACCAAACCACGAGTGGTAGTGCTCTTTTTGCTTTCTTTCAAACTTCCATTCTTCGAAACCTCAAATTACGTATAGGAGGAAAAAGAAAAGAAACATAAAAACGGAGGTGTAGGCTGGAGGTATAACAAAGATCAGCACTAAAAACGCAGCAAGCATCACCATTTCAATTGTGACAACCAGCGGACGCCTTCCTTTAAAGCTTCTCCAATAGCTTTTTGTCATCTTTGTATGCAGCTTTTTTCGCAGGCAAAAATCCAGAAAGATATAGACAACTGCCAGAATCAGCAAATACACAAGCGTCATTTTCATTCCTCCTTCCAACCGAAAATATCCTTATAATTCCATTTTAAAGAACTTCCATAAATTTCAAGCGTCTAAAAAATCTTTACACAACTTATTAGTGCAAGCATTCATATATTCAAAAATCGCTAATATATTGACTAATGTACAGGTTAAATTCTCTGTATAAACTCACCTAGAGGGGGACATCAAGTTATGAGAATAAAAGAAGTGAAGCAAGGTGCACTCGCAGCGCTGAAAAATCGCTGGGGATTTGCCGTACTGCTTACGTTCGTTACGTATCTAATTGCTGCCGGTATTCCAGGACTTATTGACTTTTTAATCAACGGATTTCCAAACGGGTCCGAAACCGAATACTCTCAGTCTACCTTAGCTAATATTGTATCCCTGCTGCTCGTACCGCTCTTTTTCTCTTACTACTGGGTACTATTGCGTCTCGTGCGAGGAGAAAGTGTACGTGTAGGAAACGTGTTTGATTCGTTTTCATCTGCGGGATTATACTTTAGAACACTCGGACTTTACTTGCTAACGATTATTTATACCGTGCTATGGAGCATTTTATTAATCATTCCTGGCATCATCAAAAGCCTTGCCTATTCACAGGCTTACTACGTATTCCGCGATAACCCAGATTATTCAGTCAACCAGTCTATTACTGAAAGCAGACGGTTAATGAACGGCTACAAGTGGACCTACTTTTTACTTGTTTTAAGCTTTATCGGCTGGGGAATTTTAAGTATCATCACGCTTGGCATTGGGTTATTATGGCTCGTTCCGTATGTAACGACTTCGCTTGGCGTATTTTATGAAAAGCTAAAGGCAAATGAAACTGAAGTCGCTGAATAAACGAAAAACCGTATTCGAGTTGCGAATACGGTTTTTTTATTTAGTTTTGGTATTCTCTATATACATTAGCTGAAATTTGTAACCTGTTATTCACTAAATGAGCTAGTAAACTATATTAACATCGAACTATATCTCCTAGAAACAGGAGCTAAACAGCCGCCGTCTCCTTAATTCCCCCTCTTTTTTAACATAAAAATAGAAAAATTCCATACCCTTTACATATTTTCTAATAAATCTATGAATTCCCTAAACATTTCTACCTAGATAAATTGTCAGAATTATTACAGAGAAGGTGACAATTCTACTTATATCGCTCTTTAATATTAAAACTATGTTACAAAATGTCGTAATTTGGAATTAGATGTTTACTTTTCCTGTCAGGATTGATAGACTCACAGTTGTGAATAAAACAAGTTATGGAAAGGGAGAAAGAACATGCTAAAGAAAGCAAATCGTACAGTTATGAATATGGGGTTAGCAGCATTACTTGTTCCCGCTGCCCTAACATTTAGCACAACTTCAGCAAGTGCAAATGACGGAGGCGCTGCACCAGCACCCGTACAAGAAAAGGTAACGCCAAGCGTACCTCAACAACAAGCAACTACTACTACTAATCAAAAAGTCATCGTAAACGTGAGTGCGTTAAATATTCGTCAAGGAGCTAGCTTTTCATCTCCAGTCGTTGGAACTGCAACACAAGGTCAAGAGTTTGCTATTTTAAAAGAAGCAAACGGCTTAGTTGAAATTGCACCAAACAAATGGATTTCAAAAAGCTCAAGCTACGTAACAATTGCATCAGGTAAACCAAGCGCAAGCCAAGTAAAAGGTGTAAGCACATCAACTCCTTCTACTTCTACAGCATCTGCATCTGCATCTGCAGCACAAGAAACAAGCACACCAGCACCTGCTCCAACTACAAGCACGGCTTCTGGAAGCACAGTAAATGTTGCACGTAGTTTAGTAGGATCACCTTACCAATGGGCAGGAAACACACCAAGCGGATTTGACTGCTCAGGCTTTATCGCATACGTGTTCAACCATAGCGGTCACAGCATTTCACGTACAAGCGTAGCAAACTACTGGAACATGGCGACAAAAATTTCGTCTCCACAACCAGGAGATCTAGTATTCTTCCAAAACACATACACAAGCGGCCCATCTCACATGGGAATCTACATCGGAAACGGCCAAATGATTCATGCTGGTTCACACGGTGTAGCTGTAGCTGACCTAGATGTTTCTTACTACCAAGATCATTTCTTAGGATACGGACGCTTCTAAGAAAAAAATGCCCTCTAATCGTTAGATACGTTCTAACGATTAGAGGGCATTTACTTTTATCGCTGCGCGACGGAAAGCGCCTTTTCAATACGCGTTTGAAATTTATGCTTCCAGTCTTCAGCTAGCTCAGCCACTTCTAAAGCCCGCTTCATCCCTTCTACATCTTTTGGACGATGGAAATATAAATCAAGCGTAAACAAAACGGATACTTGGTTGGGATGAGCTTCAACCAATTTCACTTCCGCATCTTGCGTAATCGTACCTTCTTTCAGCACGCGGCAAAGATAGCCCGTATAGCTTGTCTCGATCATTCGTTTTAAAATCCCTTTAACGCCCGTTCGCTTTGTAATCGTGTCACATGGATTTCGCCCTTGCGTCACTTGAATAACAGCGTCTCCTACTTGATAAACGTCTCCAATGCATACGTCTTTTTCAACCATGCCTGCAACAACAAGATTTTCTCCAAACGCAGACATCGGCAGCTCCGTATCAAACTCTGCGTTCCATTTTTTGTAGTGTTCATACGGATACACGCATACCGCACGATCCGGTCCGCCGTGATACTTTAAGTTCGCTACGCCGTCGCCTTGAAACCCTTCTTTTGCTAAAAACGTTTCGTCTACTTGCTTCTTGCATATGCCTGTACGCATTTCTTTATCAGGACTGTATGCCATTTGTTCAGGCATGCCGGTTGCTAAATGAATCAGCTTTCTCTCGGGTGCTGTCATTATGTTTACACCTCTTTTATCATTTTTACTAGTTTACCACAATCATAGCCTTATTTGCGTGATGTGCTAGTTAGCTCTCTTAGCGTTTTCCACTTTAGCCCCAATGCATAATTAATAGCGGTAACTGCGATAAATCCAAGTACCACGCCTGAAACGGTCGGTATAAATAAAGATGGAAGTACCGCTACGCAAGCTAGTGTTACCACAAAATTTCCGGTATACGACCATTTTGGATGCTTTGAAAAAAATGTTTGAATAGTATTCATCGTTAACTCCTTTATACAATTGCTTTATAATTCCTCATGAATATTCTACCATTAAAAAGGAAAAATTTCTCTTAAATACCGTATTATAAGTGACTTTGTCTCTTTTTCGCTTCTTATGCTGAAATTCCAAGAATCGGAAGTATCATAAATTTTTAAAAATATTTCACAATTATATTAAAAATATCTTCATTTCCTCTTTTTCTTTTGTTCAAAATGATTTAAGATAGTAGAGGCTGTCGAAATATAAGTTATTATGTCAGTTCTGCATGTTTTTTTACATATTAGCACATAGTAAATATTATTTTACAATTACGTCATTTTTTTTAATGGCCTAAAAAATTTTGCCCATTTTTACTAAAACTAGCGTGAAAGTCCTGATTTTTATATAAAATAGAGGCCGATTTACATAGTCATTTCTATGCACGTCCCTCTTTTATAAATATAGAGTACATGTAAGGAGAAAAGTAAATGTCAATTTTAATGGGAATTATCGGAATTTTAATTGTCTTAGCAGTTGCGTTCCTCATGTCAAACGACAAGAAACTTATCAACTACAAAGGCATCGCAGTTATGCTGGTTATTCAGCTCGCTATCTCTGCTTTTATGATGAATACATCGATTGGTCGCAAGGTGCTTGACTTTATTACGAGTGTATTTACAAAGATCTTATCATTTGGTAACGACGGAATTTCGTTCGTGTTTGGAGATCTTGCAGGAAAAGGCATTTTCTTTATCCAAACGTTAGTTATGATTGTATTCGTTTCAGCATTATTAAGTATTTTAAACTACTCTCGTATTTTACCCTTTGGGATCAAATATATTGGAGGACTTGTTTCAAAAATTACCGGACTTCCCCAAATTGAAAGCTTCACAGCCGTGAACGCAATGATTTTTGGTGATACAACGGCGCTAATTGCGGTAAAAAACCACATCGGAGGTTTAACACCAAACCGTTTATTTATCGTCACAACAACATCTTTAGTATCCGTTTCTTGTTCGATTCTAGGCGCATACATGCAGATGATACCGGCGGAATACGTATTAATTGCCCTTCCGCTAAACGTATTCTCTGGTTTAATTGTTTCTTCTATCGTCGCACCTGTAAAAGTGGAAGATGAAAATGAAGTCGATATCAAAGCGCCTGCTAAGCAAGGCACACTGTTTGAAGCAATCGGTGACGGAGCACTAGACGGCGGACGCGTTGCGTTAATCGTAGCAGCGATGCTTGTAACGTACGTTGGTCTTTTAGCATTAGTGAACTACGTATTAAACGGCGTAATCGGATTAACTGTTCAAGACATTTTAGGCTATATCTTCTACCCAATTGCCTTTATCATGGGTATTCCGGCAGATGAACTAATGAGAGCCGGCGGCGTAATGGGAACAAAAGTAGTAGCAAACGAATTCGTTGCCATGCTTGACTTCCAAAAAATGATGCCTCACCTTTCTGAAAAAACGGTCGGTATCGTATCAGCTTACTTAATCTCATTTGCAAACTTCAGCTCAATTGGTATCGTTCTTGGTACCATCCAAGCAATCAACGGCGAACAAGCTTCACGCGTTGCCAAATTTGGCTTGAAGATGCTGTTAGTGGCTACAATGGGATCGATTTTAACAGGTATTATGGTTGGATTGTTTATTTAATGAAAAAGCACTCACTTTGGTGAGTGCTTTTTTGTTGGGGCTGGTTCATTTGGGATTATAGCTAGAGCGTTTCTACAATGTTGAAATTTATTAAATATCTCTGTTGACATACTCTTAGTTATCGGCACTATTATCAAATGCTTTTCTTATCTTCATTCTAATAACATTTAAATTAGTTTTACATAATGGATTAAAGCAATATCTCTTATCCAATAAAAAGACAGCTTGCTTTATCAGCAAACTGCCTTTTTTGTAATGACCCGTCCGGGATTCGAACCCGTGTTACCTTTTTAAAAGGACAATTTCTCGACCACTCGGCCAACGGACCAGATAAAATTATAAAATGGCAGAGAAGAAGGGATTCGAACCCTCGCATCGCGTTAACGATCTACTCCCTTAGCAGGGGAGCCCCTTGAGCCACTTGGGTACTTCTCTGTATGGATCTCCCACTGAAATATTGTGGAATAATGGTAGGCCTAAGTGGGCTTGACACTGACCTCACGCTTATAAGACTTGGGCTCTATAAAACTGATCTGCTTCCCGTTTATGGCGCGCCCGAGAGGAGTCGAACCCCTAACCTTTTGATCCGTAGTCAAACGCTCTATCCAATTGAGCTACGGGCGCTTCCTAAAATGGTGCGGATGAAGGGACTTGAACCCCCACGTCATAAGACACTAGATCCTAAGTCTAGCGCGTCTGCCAATTCCGCCACATCCGCATGTGAAAAATGGTTGCGCCAACCGGATTTGAACCGGTGATAAAGGTATTACAGACTTTGACCTTACCACTTAGCTATGCCACCAATAAATATAGAAATAATTTACAGTGAGTCGCGTTTATTCGTATACTACCCCTTTATATGAAACCTGGACTAGTAATTTAATAATTCATATCTGTTTCGCTACCAACAAAAATTATTCTACCTTATAATTTCGTAGAATTCAACATCTATGTAATTTATGTTTTAATATTTAATTTTGCAATTATTAATTAGAAACATACACCTAAATAAAAAAAGCTCTGTAACAAGAATCATGATTCTTGTTACAGAGCTCTTTTTATAGAAAGGTTTGAGTAATCGCATTTTCTAAATCTCTTTTAGAAGATTTTAGGTATCGTTTTGTAACATTCACATCAGAATGGCCTGCTAATTCGGCAACTGTTGCAATATCTATCCCTTTCTTAACTAACTCATGACAGAAAGTGTGGCGTAATTTATGAGGATTTACATTATATTTTTTTAACATGTACTGAACCGTACGTGCAGACATTCTTCTATTAAAATTAGAGACAAATAAAGCTTCATGATTAGAATCAAATGAATCAATATATTTCTTTAAACTATTCCTTGCTTCTGTAGAAAGAGGAACAAATCGCTTTTTACACCCTTTAGCATTACGGATAATTAAAAAACCGTCAGATTTATTATTCTCTACGTCTTTACGATTCAAAGCACAAATCTCTGATACTCGAATCCCTGTATGTAATAAAGTATATACAATAGCAATATCACGAAGGTTTCCCTGTTGCTTTACTTCAGATAAAAGGCGGTCACGCTCACTTGCTTCTAATGACTCTGGTACAACCTCGTTATTTTTCTCTTTTTGTTTACGTTCAATATTTTGAACAATTTGTGGTTTTTCAAGAAAGCGTGCAAAAACGCTAATTGTTACAAAAGCTTTTTCTATAGTCGACGCACTTTTATTATTAGATTCAAGGTTAAGCATATAAGTTTGGACATTATTTCTTGTTATTTGATTTAAATGTCTACCTTCACTTAGAAGCCATTCATGAAATTGGTTTAGCACTGCTCGATAGGTTTTAATCGTATTATCAGATTTGCCTGATTCTATTAACCATTGGCTAAAGTCATCAATCAACGGAATAACTTCTAGGCTATTTTTTTTCACTCTAAATCCTCCTACATGTACTAATGAATTACGTAAAACATAACATTTAATTTCGTAGAAATCAATTTAAACGAAATTAATATACAAAAAAAACAGCATATCATTGAATGATGTGCTGTTTTTTTTGCCTGACAACGTCCTACTCTCACAAGGACAAAGTCCCCACTACCATTGGCGCTAGAGAACTTAACTTCCGTGTTCGGTATGGGAACGGGTGTGACCTCTCTGCTATCGCCACCAGACCTATTAAAGATAGTTTTCTCAACACTAAATAACAATTGCTAAGTAAAAACACCGTGCACCCGTCATTGACATGATCAAATAAGCGTTACTTGTACAGTTAGCTCGACCGGGTTGTGCTGCAACACACAGAAGAATCTACTTATGGCTGCTTCCTTCCGGACCTGACCATGTTCATAGGTTTCTGTTGTGCAGGACCTAGTTGTCAACACCACTTGTCCAAGTCAGACCTTACCCGACTCATACCTCTGTTAGGAATTAAACCCTGCTAAGGCGGATTGCAGGTTACAGGGCACCGCCATCTCCCCGTCTAGCACGGTATGTATAGTTAAGGGATTCCCACCTATGTCGTCCTCCCAATCTGTTTTGTGAACCCGCGATCTCGCAGGTGGGTTTCCGCATATTAACGTTCCAGCGATCCTGTGTCAAAGACAGGCATGGCATCAGTCAACAAATGTAGGAATCCCAAATAAACAGTACGGTTCAAAACAAATAGGGCATAACGTACATCGTAGGATAAGTATTTAACGTGTTTATTGATGATATAGATTATCCTATAATAAAATTTCGCAGAAGTCAACATAAGCGAAAAAAAAAAGCTCCTAATCCTCATACAATATTTTCTTATTTGCTTGATTTACTGTTGTTGGGAAGGGATTTCTTTGAAAGATGGAAGTTATAAGGAGTCGTGTTTCATTATATTGAGTCCTCCACTTAAAAGTGAAGTTCATTATAGTTAGATTTTTATACATCCTTGATCTAACAACACTTTTCTGATGTGGTGATTTTTTTCTTCTCATCCTCTATCGATAAAAATAAGAGAAAAATAAAAAAGCCTAAATAAAGCGGCTTTTTTATTTTAAGAATAAATTATTGTTCTGCTAATTCAGATATAGAAACACTTTGCTTATTATTTGGTTCATCCAGGTTATGAATTGTAGCTACCCCATTTTGTTGGTCTACATGCTCAATGTAAATACTTTTCCCATTATATATTACATTGGCCATGTCCACTGAATCGGCAATTTCTTGTGCTCTCTGTGCATCCACCTTTATCTAGCCTCCTTTTTATTTATGACAGTGAAAGTATTTGTTTTTAATTAATTTTTATGCATCTAATTCCTCTATATAAAATCAATTTTAATTTTTCAAATGAGACATTAAGTAGTAAAGAAGCTATCTCGTTCATAATTTGAGATAGCTTTTCATTTTATTATTCAGTTTAATCTTCTTCTGGAATCTTAATTAAAATGGCTATAGCTATTGTTGCCAAAAATATAACCCCTAAAGTTAGCAATAGACTCGTACTCATATGCCTCATCTACCCTTCTCTCTTCATCCCTATGATTCCATTTTAGCAGAGGAAATTAGTTAATAAAACTGGAAATGATAGCGTTTTACTAAAAATTTTATACATGTTAAAATAATGTAGTTGTTTTAACTCAACCAATGTATTCAATTTTTAGCTTGAGTAGAGCAAGCTACCTCTTTCCTATTTTGGGGTAGCCCTTTTTTTATCGTGATAAAATAAAATTTTGTTTTGGATATATTTCTTCCTACCCTCGGTTTACATTCGTTATTTACGAATCTGTTCAATCTCTTCTTCTGTAAGCTCAGTTAATTCAGATATTGTTTGATTATCCATACCTTTTTGTAACATTCTTAACGCTACTCTCTTAATAGCTCTTTTTTCCCCTTGTTTTTCAGCTTTTTTTAATGTCAATTTTTCATCTACTTGGAATTCCTGGTTTACTTCATAAGTCATTAACATTTGTGGATCCTCAGTTACACGTGCCCATTCGTTCATCGCATTTTTCAAAGTTTGATCTTTCTCCATTACAACTTCCTCCAAAAATGAGTAAAATCTTCATTTCCTGACATATTAAACAACAGTAATTGTTTTACTAATTATGCGTCCTTTTTACGATACTATTCTCACTTATTCCAAAATCAAATTAATCCCATAAAGCTTGTCCGTCCACCCTAAATTTGATTCAGAAGCAACTAACAAATTATTTATTTAATTTATATGTTTTTTTCTTATAGTTGCACATATTAAAAATAATACCAGATGAAAGCGAGATGAGATAAGTAATGTCAAAACAAGGGATACAGAAAAAGAATCAGACAAGAGAGCAAGTAGAGAAGCAAGATAAAAGAAATGATGTCGAATTAGGTAATGAATTTCAAACTGGCAACACAAGTTCCCAGAGCCAGAAAAAAAGTGGCCGTCAAGTAAATAAAAAAGAAATTTAACCTTTCGAGGATAATAAGAAACCTCAGTTCAAGTCATAAATTTGAACTGAGGTTTCTTTTATAGAGTGCAGAAGACTTATGTGCAAAAGAGGCACCAAGCTAAAGAGAATTTGAATTCTATTATGAAAACAAAATTCAAATAAAAAAGAAAGTATCTCATATTAGTTAACCGTTAAGTAATGAGGAAATATTTTTTTGGAACTCTCTGTCCAAAATCAAGTCAAATTCATTCATCAACTATTTGGATTAGCTTTATAAAGTTGAACATTAATGGGATACTATATACTTGTTTCAAACAAATTCAATTTACGCACCAAAATTATAAATAGAGTCCTTTAATATAAATTGATGCGATGTTCTTAGCAATTTGTTCTACAGGATGCTCATATTCATTACGAACAATTTCCCAAAGGTACATTTCATTAGTGAAAAACCACCCTCTTGCTACTAACTCGTTATGTACATCTTTACGTGCTAATCCATTGTGCTGCGCATAGGCTATGTCTTGTGAAATTCGTTGAATAAACTTTTCCCGAATGTTCTTCCATTTCTCTGAAACGAGAGGAGAAATGCCAATAGCCTGCTCAAACACTTGCAGCATTTTTCGTTCATCCTCAGCCATTTTTAAAAACTCGTTCGTTTGTTTATGAATCATTTCTTCTGCTTCATTTATAGATGCCGGTAAAAATTCAGCCTCGGCAATTTCATAAAATTTCTCCATAACATTCTCCATTAATACAACTAAAAAGTCTTCTTTTCCTTCAAAATGAACGTATGCAGTACCATACCCAACCCTTGCCTTTTTTATTATTTGAGTGATAGTTGCTTTATGAAAACCTTCTTTTATAAATACTTCTCTTGCAGCTTCTAATAATTTTTGTCGAGTCTTTATTGAACGTAAATGCCGTTTATCTTCAATGTTATTTTCATTCATTAAGGCTCCTTCCTCCCTATCCGTTTTACTCTCTAGGATATAGAAGTTTTCACAAAACGAAAAGAAATAAAGAGAATTTATTACAAAAATTATTTTTTAAATTTTCAAAATTATATTATTGACACTGTGTCATATTCTTTGTTACGATTCTTCTAGGATACATATTAAGTAATGCAGAGGAGGAAAATTATGAAATTAAATACCTTTAAACCCACATTAGAGTATGCAAAACAGTTGGATCAAGAAGACTCACTTTCAAGTTTTCGTGACGAATTTTATTTAAAGCCTGATTCCATATATATGGATGGAAACTCATTGGGGCTTCTTTCTAAAAGAGCTGAACGCAGACTTATAGAAGTGTTAAATAATTGGAAAGAACAAGGAATTGATGGATGGACTCAAGGGAAACACCCATGGTTCTCTTTGTCCGAAAAATTAGGTGAAATGAGTGCGCCGTTAGTTGGGGCTTCCAGCGAAGAAGTCATTGTAACTGGTTCGACAACAGTTAACCTTCATCAGCTTGTAGCTACTTTCTACAACCCAAAAGGAACGCGCACAAAGATTTTAGCTGATGAATTGACCTTCCCATCTGATATTTATGCGCTTCAAAGTCAGCTGCGAACCCACGGATACAGTCCAGATACTCACCTTATACGTGTAAAAAGCCGCGATGGCCGTTTTTTAGAAGAAGATGACATTATTGAGGCTATGACCGATGAGATTGCTTTAATTATCTTACCAACTGTACTCTATCGCAGCGGCCAAATATTAGATATGGAACGATTGACGGCTGAAGCACACAAGCGTGGAATTTTGATCGGATTTGATGGCTGCCACTCTATCGGTGCGATTCCTCACTCATTTAGTAAATGGGATGTTGATTTTGCATATTGGTGTAATTATAAGCACTTAAACGGTGGACCTGGCTGTGTAGGGGGCTTATATGTAAATAAAAAACATTTTGGAACAGCACCTGGTTTAGCAGGCTGGTTTAGTTCAAAAAAAGAAAAGCAGTTTGATATGGAGCACACATTAACACCTGCTGATTCAGCCGGTGCTTATCAAATTGGAACACCCCACGTTTTAAGTCTTGCTCCTTTAATTGGATCGCTAGAAATTTTCACTGAGGCTGGTATAGATAATATTCGAGCTAAATCTCTTAAAATCAATCATTATTTAATGTATTTATTGGAAAAAGAGCTGAGTGACTTCAATTTTATCCTTGGAAGCCCTAGAGAAGATAAAAAGCGCGGAGGGCATGTAAGTCTTGAACATAAGGAAGCAGCGCGCATTTGTAAAGCATTAAAAGAGAATGGTATCATTCCAGATTTCCGCGCTCCGAATATTATTCGTCTTGCTCCTGTTGCTCTTTATACTTCTTATACAGAAGTCTGGGAAGTAGTACAAACTTTGAAAAAAATTATGAACGATAAAGAATATGAAAAATTTAAAAATGAACGTGAAGTAGTGGCGTAAAACCTAAACTACTTGTTTTTTTAACGAGAAAAGTAAGCGCTTTCTAAATCTTAAGGAAGCTATTTGACGTAGATATGCAGCCAACCATTATTTTGAAACTATGAGGGAGATGAAATATGAAAACCCACAATACTCAATTGCCAAACAAAGATGACGCAGAAAAGGGATTAAAACGAAATCTAAAAACAAGTCAATTGACGATGATTTCGATGGGCTGTGCAATTGGAACTGGACTGTTCTTAGGCAGTGGACTTGCGATTCAAACAGCTGGACCTAGTGTATTGGTTAGTTATGCTTTAGGAGCTTTTGTTGTATTACTTTTAATGGGGTGTTTGGCAGAAATGACAGTGGCCCACCCTACTTCCGGGTCGTTTGGAACAATTTCTGAAAAATATGTACATCCCCTGGCAGGATTTTTGGTTCGCTATTCATATTGGATAGCCAACGTTCTCGCCGTGGGAGTAGAAGTAAGTGCAATAGCCGTGTATATGAAGTACTGGTTTCCAAGCGTTCCGGGTATTGTCTGGATTTTAGTGTTTGCTACTATACTAATCTATGTAAACGCAACTAGTGTTAATACGTTTGCTACTTTTGAGTATTGGTTTTCTATGATAAAAATTAGTGCAATTGTGGGCTTTATTCTTTTAGGGTCCTATGTTCTGTTTGGAACAGATGCACGCCCTAATATGGGTACAGGTAATTTTGTAAATGATGGTGGATTCCTTCCTTTCGGGTGGTGGGGAATGTGGGTAGCTGTCTTTATTTCCCTCTTTAGTTTCTTAGGAACCGAAATGATTGCAGTTACAGCTGGAGAAGCAAAAGAGCCTGATATAGCCGTTCCGAAGGCTTTAAAAGCAACTGTGTTTCGTTTAACTACTTTTTACGTTTTGACTATAGGCATCATGCTAATGATTGTTCCATGGAAGTCAGCTCAAGTTGATAAAAGTCCCTTTGTAAAAGTAATGGAAATTCTGAATATCCCCGCTGCCTCTGGAATCATGAATTTTATTATTTTAACGGCTGCTTTATCAGCTATGAACAGTCAGTTATATGCTTCCACACGTATGATGTTCTCTCTCTCTCAAAGTAAACATGCACCAGCTTTTTTAGGGAGACTAAGTAAAAAAGGTGTACCGCTATGGGCCCTTGCTGTATCAACCCTGGGCATTTTTCTTGCGGCAGCAGTTAATGGACTGCTCCCAAGCTCTTCATATGCCTTTATGATGGGTATTTCAATGTTCGGAGCTATGTTCACATGGCTTATGATATTTGTTTCTCACCTCTACTTCCGAAAAAAATGGGAGAAATCTGGCGGAAGAAAATTACCGGTAAGAATGCTTGGTTTCCCCTATTTTACGATTTTAGGAATCATCTTATTACTCGGTTTGATGATTACCACTTGGTTTACAGATTTTAAAATTATGCTTCAGTTTGGAATTCCTTGGTTAGCATTCTTATCCATTGCTTATTTTATCTCTAAGAAAAGAAAAGTTAACCATCATTTTGTAGAAGATATGGCTAATAGCAGCTTAAAAGAAGAATTAGAGGAATTACGTTAACGTTCAAGTTATTTTACATAAAAACAAGGGGGATACAAAATGAAAACGACAAATAACAAGGCACCAAATGCAGTTGAACTAGAGAAAGAACTTCAAACCGACTTTCAGAAAGCCATGTCGTATGGAGATTACCTGCACCTTGATAAAATATTATCTAGTCAGCATAGACTTTCTAATCACCATGATGAAATGCTGTTTATTGTCATCCATCAAGCTAGTGAACTATGGATGAAACTAATTCTACATGAGGTAACAGCTGCTGTTCAGTGCATCCGTGCTAATAACCTGGAACCTTCATTTAAAATGTTATCACGCGTTTCAAAAATTCAGCAGCAGCTAATTCAATCTTGGAGTGTTCTCTCTACTCTAACACCAGCAGAGTACATGGAATTTAGAGATAAATTAGGTCAATCTTCCGGCTTTCAATCTTATCAAAATCGCCTAATAGAATTTGCTTTAGGAAATAAAAATGTCCATACACTATCTGTTTACCAGCATGATGCGGATTTATATCAAAAAATGCAAACGGCTCTTCATGAGCCTAGTATCTATGATGCTGCTATTCATGCTCTTATGAAACGCGGATTGCAGGTAGATCAAGAAGTCTTGCAAAGAGATTGTTCACAGCCTTACGAACCGAATGCCAGCGTAGAGGATGCGTGGCTTACCGTATACCGTAACGTTGATCAGTATTGGGACTTATACGAATTAGCAGAAAAATTAGTTGATATCGGAAATCAACAGCAAATGTGGCGATTTAGTCATATGAGTACAGTAGAAAGAATTATTGGAAACAAACAAGGTACAGGAGGATCTTCTGGAGTGAATTACTTAAAGAGAGCTCTTGATCAGCACTTCTTCCCAGAACTATGGAGCCTGCGAACGAAGCTATAAATATTCTATAAAAAGATAGAGAGGTAGTAAGAATGAGCAAATGGATTGATATTTCACAGCCTCTAGACAAAAAAACAGCAGGATGGCCTGGTGATACTCCCTTTTCTTATGAAGTGAATTGGAGTAAAGAAGAGACCGGTTCTGTAAATGTTGGAAAAATAACAATGAGTATCCATACCGGCACTCATATCGATGCACCTTTTCATTTCGACAATAATGGAAAAAAGGTTATAGATTTGGACTTAGATTTATATATTGGACGTACAAAAGTTGTCCATATTCCAGCTAATAAAAGCATTGGAATAAATGAATTGTCAGATGTTAATTTAAAAGGTGTTACACGCTTATTGATTCGAACAGACGCGTGGCAAGACCGAAGTGTTTTCCCTGAAACCATTCCTTACATTGAACCAAGCTTAGCTTCTTACCTAGCTAAGCTTGGCATTCGCCTGCTAGGCATTGATCTGCCTTCAGTAGATCCACTCGATAGTAAAGAACTAGCGGCTCACCATGAACTTGCATACCACAAAATTCATATTTTAGAAGGTGTTGTCCTAGATAAAATCCCTTCAGGAGACTATGAACTAATCGCAGCTCCCCTTCCTTTAGCTGAAGCTGATGGAAGTCCTGTGCGGGCGCTGCTGAAAAAAATCAACTAACTTAAAGCGACTATTAAAAGAACGATTCTTTTTCCTTAGATAGTTTCCGATGTATACAAAAAAGAGCGGTATATAAATATACCGCTCTTTTATTATAGCTAATCAAATTTTTTAACTTATTTCTTCTTATTCATATCTATTTCTTTCCTTGATACTCCTGCAATTCCCCAGTGCGAAGATGGAACCTCGTTGACAATGATCCTTACTCTTTCCTTTTCAACGTGAAGGCTGTTAGAAATTGCTTCGGTTACTTCTACTAACATGTTTTTAATGTCTTTTTCTTCTCTTCCTTCCAAAAGGTGAACTTGTACAATCGGCATACTATCGACTTCCCTTAAAGTTTTCTATACAACAAAGGGTCTCTATTTTTATTTTCAGTTTCAGATGAAATAATTATTAAAAAGTTCTAGTTAGCTGCAGCTGAATGATACGCTGCCTAAATCAGCGAACTGTGCATGGATACTATCACCTGATCTAAAAGAAATTGCTTCAGATACCGCTCCAGTTAATACGATATCCCCTTTTTCCAACCCTTCTTTATGCTCACCTAGTTTATTAACAGCCCAGGCGACAGCTTTAGCAGGGTGTCCTAATACGGCAGCACCCGCGCCTACCGTAGCAACCTCTCCGTTTTTAGACATCACCATTCCGATATTAGCTAGATTCACTTGGTCAGGCTTTATCCAATTGCTTCCTACAATAAAACGTGAAGACGAACAGTTGTCAGCTACTACATCAGGAAGAGTAAATTTAAAATCCAAGTAGCGGCTGTCTATAATTTCAAGAGCTGGCGCAACATATTTTACTGCTTTTAAAACATCTTCTTCAGTTAAGTTGGTTCCACAGAGGTCTTCCCCCATTAAAAAAGCAATTTCAGGCTCAGCTTTTGGGTGGATCAGCTGATTAAATACTATAGGTTCCCATTCAAGTCCCAGCATGTCGCTTGTTAAGTATCCATAAATCGCTTCATGTACCCCCATCATTTCCTGCTTAGCCTTACTTGTTAAACCAAGCTTTACACCTACTCGTTTTACACCGTCTTGTACTTTTCGTTCAATCAATTGTTTTTGCAAGCTGTAAGCTTCATCAATTGTCAAATCAGGGTAGCGTTCCGTCACTTTTGTTACTTCATACCCTTCTCTTTCTGCAGATAAAAGATAGTCAACGATTTCTAAGTTTCCACTTTTCGTTAAAGGCATTATCACATTTCCACCTTTCTTTGAGCTAACTCAGCAGCCACGTCTAGAATCATATCTTCTTGCCCGCCGACTGCTTTTCTTTTACCAAGTTCAAGTAGAATATCACGTGAATCCAAATTAAAACGCTTTGCAGCACGCTCTGCATGAAGCAAGAAACTAGAATACACGCCTGCATAACCCATTGCGAGGCTGCCTTTTCGAATTTCTTGAGAGCCTGGCAGGATAGGTCCTACTACTTCTTCAGCCAGATCCATTATTTTATATAGATCAATACCGACATCTATTCCTAAACGGTTTAACACGGCTATTAGTGCTTCAGTTTGAGTATTACCTGCTCCAGCTCCTAAACAACGAACACTTCCGTCTATTCTCGTGGCGCCTTCTTCAATAGCAGCAAGCGTATTTGCAACAGCTAACGAAAGATTGTTATGAGCGTGAAAACCTACTTCAACTTGAAGGGATTGACGAAGTGCTCTAACACGTTCACGAACTTCATGAGGCAAAAGAGCTCCTGCTGAATCAGTTATGTAAACTCCTTGTGCCCCATAGCTTTCCATTAGCTTTGCTTGCTCCACAAGCTTTTCTACGGGTGCTGAATGGGCCATCATCAGAAAACCGAAAGTTTCCATCCCTAGTTTCCGAGCATATTCAATGTGCTGAGCAGAAACATCTGCTTCCGTCACATGGGTAGCTACTCGGACTAAGCCTGCCCCAAGGCTATTTGCTTGCTTCAGCTCATGTACCGTTCCAATTCCCGGAATTAAAAGAACAGCAACGGTGGCTTGTTTCGCTTCTTCTACCGCAGCCTCAATTAATTTCATTTCGTCAACGAGGGACTTTCCGTATTGCAGAGTCGAGCCTCCTAATCCGTCTCCATGACTAACCTCGATATAGTGCATCCCTGCATCGTCCAGCGCTCTCGTTACACTTTTTACTTGTGCTTCTGTGAATTGATGTTTGACTGCGTGACTTCCATCTCGGAGGCTGACCTCTGTAATCTTAATAGGCTTATCACTGTTACGTTTCATTTGTCATAGCCCTCTCTTTCTTTATTCCTCCATATAAGCTCTCTTCGAGTTTATAGCGCGCATAATCTTCCGCAACCTTCGCTGCAGCAGCCGTCATAATATCTAAGTTACCAGCATAAGAAGGAAAATAATCTCCGGCTCCAGTTACCTCTAAAAAGACTGTTACTTGATCACTATCAAATAACGGTTCTTGCTTTAAATTATAGCCTGGTGCATATTCTTGTACTTTTTTGACCATATCCTTGATAGCCTTTTGAATAGCTTCCTTATTCATATTTTTCACTTTACAATAAATTGTATCGCGCATTAAAATAGGTGGATCAGCCGGATTTAAGAGAATAATAGCTTTTCCGCAGTCTGCACCTCCTACTTTTTCAATAGCTTTTCTTGTGGTAACAGTAAACTCATCAATATTTGCCCGTGTTCCTGGTCCAGCACTTAGGCTAGAAATAGTAGCTACAATTTCTCCATATGTTACATCTGCAACTTGGTTGATTGCATAAATGATAGGAATAGTTGCTTGGCCGCCGCACGTAATCATATTTACATTTTCTGATTCAAGATTTTCTCCAAGATTAACTGGAGGACACACGAAAGGTCCTTTGGCAGCAGGAGTTAAGTCGATAACCGTTTTTCCTAAGTCTTTTAAAATCTTTGCATGTCTAACGTGAGCCTTAGCCGATGTAGCATCAAACACAATCTCTGCCAGGTCTGGATTTTCAGCAAGAGCTTTTATTCCATTGCTGTATGTTTGATATCCTGCTTCTCTCGCTCTTTTTAGACCATCTGAATCCGGATCAATTCCAAGAACAGCTGTTAACTCGATAAATTCGCTGCGCTGAAGCTTATACATCAAATCGGTCCCAATATTTCCTGAGCCAATAATTGCGGCTTTTACTTTTTCCACTACTCTTCACCTTCTTTCCAGTATTATTCAAAACGTACGGATACTGAACCAAGAGAACCGAATTCTGCTTTTACTGTATCCCCGCTCGCAACTGGTACTGCTGCAGATAGAGCCCCTGGTAAGATTAATTCGCCGGCTTTTAAACAAATATCGAAATCAGATAGCTTATTTGCCAGCCATGCAACCGCATGTGCCGGATGTCCAAGGGCAGCTGCTCCAGCTCCTGTTGCGACGAGCTCTTTGTTTTTATAGAGAAGCATACTAGTCGTACGTAAATCGGATTGTTCAATTGTGGAATATTTATTTCCTACCACTACTTTGGCAGAAGAGCCATTGTCTGCAACCGTATCGACCAATTTGATTTTCCAATCGGCAATACGACTATCAATGACTTCGATGGTCGGCACCACGTATTTCGTTGCCATTAAGACATCTAAATAGGTAACGTTTGGCCCTTTTAAATCTTCTTCTAGAATAAATCCAATTTCCGCTTCAATTTTTGGAGCCACCATTGAATGAATGTTGATTATTTCATTATCCGTTACTTTCATATCATCAAATAAGTGTCCATAATCAGGCTCACTAACTCCTAACATATCTTGCATGGCTTTACTGGTTAGACCAACTTTTTTACCAATAATCTTTTTTCCTTCTTCCAGCTTTCTTTTTACAATCTCTAATTGAATATGGTAAGAATCAGCTACTGATAAAGCAGCATGTCGTTCTGTAATAGGAGAAATTGGCTGATTCGTCTTTTCTGCTTCTAAAAGTTCTTCTGCAAGCTCACTAATAAGTGTACGCATCCATTAATCACCTCTTTTATAGAGTTAAAGTTTCATCGTAATTGTTTTGGCTTCGGTATAAAATTCAAAGCTGTGCCGGCCGCCTTCACGACCAATTCCACTTGCTTTTGCTCCACCAAATGGCGTTCTTAAATCACGAATATACCAGCAGTTGATCCAAAGTAATCCAGCAGTAACTTGAGAAGCAACGCGTTGTGCTCTTCGTAAATCGTTTGTCCAAACGACTCCTGCTAATCCATAAATAGAATCATTGGCAATTTGAATTGCTTCCTCTTCTGTTTTAAATGGAATAACAACAAGTACAGGACCAAAAATTTCTTCTTGAGCTACACGCATTTTGTTATCTACGTCGTAAAGAACAGTCGGCTCATAAAAATTTCCTTTTTCCAAACCTTCTACTCTTTTTCCTCCGCATGCCAGCTTAGCTCCTTCCGCCAAACCAATTCGGACATATCCATCGACCGTTTCTAAGTGACTTTGTGATACAAGTGCTCCCATGTTTGTCTCTTCACTCAGAGGATCGCCTACTTTAATATTTCTTACCTCCGCCGTGAACTTTTCAAGAAACTGCTTATAAATGCTTTCTTGTACAAGTAAACGAGAACCTGCTAAGCATATCTCTCCTTGATTTCGATAGATTGCTTCGATAGATCCTTTTACTGCTTCATCCAAATCCGCATCTTCAAATACAATATTGGCTGATTTGCCTCCAAGCTCTAGCGAAACAGGAATCAGGTTTTCTGCTGCATTTCGCATGACCGTTTTTCCTGTATTACTTTCCCCTACAAATGAAATACGCCGAACGGGCGGGTGAGTAGACATAGTAGTTCCTACCGTATTCCCAGGACCCGTAATAATGTTCAACACACCAGGAGGCAATCCAGCTTCATTAGCGATTTCACCAAGCATTACTGCACTTAACGGTGTATAAGAAGCGGGCTTAATAACCACTGTATTACCAGATGCCAAAGCGGCTGAAGCTTTCCATGTCATCTGCATAAATGGTAGATTCCAAGGGATAATGAGGCTTGTAACTCCCGCTGGTGAATACTTGGCATAGGACATGACATTATGCTTTTCGTAATGTTCATGCACCATATATTTAGCCATCTCAGCAAAAAAACGGAAGTTTTGAGCTGCTCGTGGAATATCAAACTCTCGACTTTCTTTAATAGGTTTTCCTACATCTAGCGTTTCTAAATAAGCAAGTTCATCTACTTTCTCCATAATTAAGTCAGCCATTTTACAAAGGATGGCAGAGCGCTCTTCAACAGGCATCTTGCTCCAAATACCGCTTTCAAATGCACGTTGAGCTGCGTCGATAGCGCGCTTTGCATCTTCTGTGCCGCCATTAGCTACAGAAGCTAATTTCTCATTCGTTGCTGGATTAAAGGTATCAAAGGTTTGACCGGATAGAGCGTCTACGTATTCTCCATTAATAAAAAGCTTTGCATCTTTTACCGTCATTTTTTCAATAACTGCCTCTTTACTCATCGGATATCCTCCTCATCCTCAATCTCTAAAATCATTTCAATTTCTACAGCTGTGTTATTCGGGAGCTGGGCCATTCCTACAGCTGAACGGCCGTGTTTCCCTTTATCCCCAAATACTTTTACAAGTAAGTCTGAAGCGCCATCCATTACTTTAGGCTGGTCTGTAAAGTCCTCTGTACTATTTACAAAACCAAGAATTTTAACGACACGCTTCACTTTGCTTAACCCGTCTAACTCGTAACTTACCGCACTCAATACATTCAGCATGGATTGCTGAGCCGCCTTATATCCCTCTTCAATTGTTAAATCCTTGCCTAACTTGCCGTGACATTGATCTACACCTTGGCCAGCAGTAAACAATAAATTACCTGTTCGTACACAGCTGACGTAGTTTCCTACTGAAGGACGAACCTTTGACAGCGTTAAGCCAAGTTCTTGTAATCTATTCTCTGGTGTTTGTACTGTTGGCATAAATGTCACCCCTTTTCTCTTGCCCAATGTTTAAAAACTTCGCGGCATTTCCACCTAACATATCTACTCTTTGTTGTTCAGTTAAATCCAGCGTTTCATCCAGAACTTTTCCCGGAACAACTTCACGCAGTAAAAATGGATAATCCGACCCCATAAAGATTTTTTCATGTCCAAACCGTTCAATCATGTACTTTATATTTAGCGGATCGTAGTTTAACGAATCAAAATAAAATTGCTTTGCATAGTAACTAGGAGGATGTGTTGTCAGTCTAAGGTGCGGCCATACTTCCCACCCTTTATCTAATCTAGGAAGAATATAAGGGAAAGATCCTCCTCCATGTGCAAAACAGACTTTTAATTTAGGGAATTTCTCCATAATGCCGCTCCATAGAAGAGTTGCAGCTGCTAGTGCTGTTTCACTTGGCATTCCTACGGTATACATAAAGTTATGGTTTGGCATTCGATCGCGGCCTAACGTTTCCCACGGGTGAATGAAAATGGGCACTTCCCACCTTTCAGCCATTTGAAAAAACTCAATGAAAGATGGATGATCTAAATTTTGACCATTGACGTTTGTCCCAATTTCAATTCCATGCAGTTTTAATTCATTCATGCATCGTTCCATTTCTTTAACAGCCGTAGGTCCGTCTTGCATAGGAACCGTCCCTAACCCAACAAAGCGGTCAGGATACTTAGCAACTGTTTCTGCAATAAAATCATTTTGGATTTTAGCCATTTCTAATGCATGTTCGGGCTGAGCCCAATAAGAGAAAGTAACAGGGATAGGAGATAACACTTGAATATCTACTCCTTCTTTATCCATGTCAGCTATACGTTTTTCAGGGCTCCATACTTGGTCCGTTACGTCTCTGAAATTTTTCCCTCCGACCATAATCGATGCGCCGCATGTACATGTACGTTCTAGCACGGGCCAGCGTTCACCGCCATATTTTTGAGCAAAATCAGGGAAACTTTCCGGAATGATATGTGTATGAAAATCTATTCGCATTTCCATTCACTCGCTTCCGGTGCCATAACATGATTACACTTTTTACATGTGCGTAATTCTAAGCTGCTGTTGAACTCCTGAATGGCTTCTTTTACTTGAATTTCAATATTGGTTAGCTGAACTTTCACACGATGCATCTCCGCATCACATTCATCACAGAACCATACAAAGTCTTCTAACTCTCCTTCACTTCTGTTTCGCTCGATAACAATACCAATTGTATCCGCTACACGGTGTGGAGAATGCGGAACGTTTGGAGGAAGTAAATATACTTCGCCTTCTTTCACCGTTACAACTTCGCGCTTGCCTTCTTCATTAATGATTTCAACATAGCAATCGCCTTTTAATTGATAAAAGATCTCTTCAGAAGGATCTACGTGGAAGTCACGGCGTTTATTGGGTCCGCCCAAAACCATAAACATCAATTCTGAGTCTTTCCATACCACTTTATTGTTTACAGGTGGTTTTAATTGGTCTTTATGCTCTTCGATAAACTTCCAAAGATTTAATGGTTTAGATGATTGAATAGTATTTGTCATTGAGATAATCTCCTTTTAATAAATTTTAATTTTCAAAAAATAAAAGTTAGTTTGATTACACTTGAAAATATTAAAATCTTAAAATGTGATTAATTAAGGATTTCCAGCTCGCTTACTTTTAGTTTTTTCTGCATGTAGACGACTTCATTTGCTAAATTCTTAATACGATCTAACACTTCCGGATCGGCTACCTCATTCTTTTGATTAAAGTGAGTGGTATGAGCGTATACATAACTCGGTGCCACAAAAGCACGAAAGTAACCCGCAATAGGCTTTAACTGATTTTCAATAACCAGATAATGCTGATAAGTACCGCCTGTGGCGATGAACCCCATTACTTTATTTCGGAAAACCTGAGGATGTATTAAATCAAACACATTCTTAAGAGCACCGGTTATTGACCCTTGGAAGATAGGTGAACCAATTACATAAAAATCAGCGCTAGAAATAATTTCAATGACTTTTTTAGTATCTTCTGAATAAGCAGAGGGATCGCGGCCATCGCAAAATTTGATAGTGTAATCTCGTAAATCTAAAAATTCAATTTCGATGTCTGGATGCTGCAATTTAGCTTCTTCCAATACTTGTTGAACCACAGCGCCTGTTTTAGAACCTATAATCGTGCCTGATATGCCTAATAATTTCATTTTCACTTTCCTCCTTTTAAAGAAGTTTTATACTTAGCTTCAAACACTCATTTTTTTATACATATTCCTGTTGTAAAGACCAGCCTAATAAATCATTTGATTGGTCAATTGCACCTTGCTGGATTAGCTGACGAATTCTAGTAGAAGAGATTCTTGTTCCTTCTGAACAACAGACAGGCGGGATGATATCTACTAGAAAGTGCTTTGCCAGCAGTTTGATATCTCCTTCTCTATTTCGGCCGAAACGAAAATCGTTGCCTACTATGATCTCCGATGGATTAAGCTTTTTTAAGTTACTGATAAAATCGATTGATGGGCGCTTAGCGTATAACTCATCAAAATGGATAATAACTGCGTAGTCTACTCCTAACTCAGCTATCAGGTGTACCTTTTGATCAATGGGCGTTAACACTTGATCTTGTTGAAAATGAAAGCGAGGAGGAGGATCAAATGTATAAACAATACTAGGTACCTTTAACGCTTTGCTTCGAGTTACAGCTTGCTTAATCACTGCTTGATGTCCTTGATGCACGCCATCAAATGCACCTATAGCTATTACTGATGCTGGTAAAGTTAGTATTCCGTCCTCATACCTTTGCATCTTTACACCTCCCTTATTAAGAACGTAATAAACCTAGACTCTGTATCTATTAACAAAGTTTATTTTTAGATAAAAGGAGTATGGGTATCAGCTGTTTGTTACTTCTTTCTTTTTAACTTCTGTATTTAAAGCAGCATCTACCATGGCAAATGAATGGCTGCGCTTATAACTATTGTAGAAAATAGCTCTTTTACGGATTGGATCTCCTGTATAGTATCGCTCGTATTGTAGTAACCTTTGGCCAAATGCTTCTCCACATAGATCCCACGCTAATTTAAATAAGTGAACACGGTCTACAGCAGGTACTCCTTCTCGGCCTCCATAATAACGATTTAAATCCTCTCTTAATTCAAGATTTTCAAAATCTGCTCCTGTAGGAGACATAAGCAAACCGCCTGCACCAATTGTTTGCATGATTTCAATAGAGCGAGGGTACATTTTAGGAAGCAATCCACGAATTGTTTCTAAAGCTGTTTCATTTGGAAGAGCTTCTCCTTTTTCATTAATCGTATACTCATACTCTGATGTTCGAAGCAAAGCTCTAATAGATTCTACTGACTGTACCAATTCCCCTAAGCTTTCTTGAACGTTTAGATATCCGTCTACACCGATTGCATCAGCTACTTTACAAGCTACTTCCGTTGCAAATTGGAGTTTGATTAATCCTCTTACGCCAGATTGATGTGCAGGTTGTTGAGCGATTCCTGTTTTAGGATAAAGAAGATTGGCAGCTTCAATATTGTTATATAAAAACACTCGGTTCCAAGGAATCAAGACATCATTAAAAATCAATACTGCATCCATCTCTTCAAATCGAGAGGCTAGCGGATGATCAAACACTGATCTTGTTCCGTCTTGCATAGCTTCTCGGCAAAGAATTCGAAGTCCCGGTGTATCAATTGGCAGCGCAAAAGCAAGTGCGTATCGTTCATCTCCAGGTTTAAATCCTGGGAATGAATAAACAATAACTTCATCGGTAATAGGTGAAAGTGTAGCTAGCATTTTAGCTCCCTTTACAACAAGTCCATCTGGTGTTTCTTTTACAGCACCTAAATGAGTAAAGAGATCTTGCTGTTCATGTGAGGCTTTACTTCGGTCATTCTGCGGGTTGATAATAGCATGAGTTAAAAACAAGTCATTATCACGAATATAACGGTAATAATCTCTTATATTCTCGCCCCACTGCTCATTGTAATGATCTAGGAAACTAGCATTATGAAATAAAGAAGTGACCACAACATTTAAGAAATCCGGTGTTCGTCCCATCAGTCCAAAGGTAGCTTTTGCAAATGCTTCAAACACTTCTCGGCGAGCTACTAAGTCTTCGTAACTTTTAGGAATTAAGAAGGCATTTGATATTCTCTCTCCTGTTTCTTCGCAAATATGAGTAATTTTCTCTTGGTAAGCTGGGTCATGCTGCATATCGTACAACTTCGCAATTTCTAAAATAGGCTGTTGAAACACCTTTTCTTCAAATACATTTGTAATTTTTCTGCCCCCTAACCAAATTTCTGGCTGGCGTGATTTTAATGCATCAATATATTGAGCACCTGTACGAATCCCCATATTTGTTCATCCCCTTAAGGTTTAGTAGTAATTAATTGAATTATAGTATTTAATTTTTTTCAGGGGTGTAGTCTCGTTAACACTTTTTTGAAGTTTTTTATTTTTGAAATAGACGGAGTAGCTTAAATAAGAAATTTATATTATTGCATTTACGCATTTTTCGCTTTAAGATATTGTAGAGAGCTTAACGTTTTTATAAAAATACTGGCTTATTAAAAAAGAGAGCAAATAAAGCGCACATTATTGTAAGCGCTTACTTATTTTTTTATAGTAAAGTAAATAAAATCCCCTACCCTATAGTGTGTTACTTGATCTTACAATTGTCTTTTCAATTTTTTAGGCGTATCTTATATTTTGGTTAAGGAGTGAGTATGATGGCTATTCTCTTCAATCATGAAAATAATTTTAAAAACTACTTAATGTACGGAAAAAGGCAATATATGAAACAAAAAAATGTGGTATATGAACAAGGAGACATAGGAGAAGGATTTTATTACTTGGAGAGTGGATTAATTAAAGTCCATACCTCTACCCCATTAGGGAAAGAGCGCGTGTTAAACATTGTATTGCCAGGTCAATTGTTGGGAGTCCAATCAATGGACCAACAAGCTCATTTCACTACTGCTACTACAGTAAAAGATTCCGTACTATATTATTTTAGTTATGACGATTTCAAAACGCTTATAACTCATCACCCGCCTATACTAAACCTTATTACAAAAAGCATCATTCAAAAAATGCATATCTTAGCTGAACAAATTAATTTACATACATTAACTACCGAACAGCAAATCGCCGCTGTGCTTTTAAATATCTATCATGACTTTAAAAACTATGAAATTCCTTTAACACAAAAGGACTTAGCAACGTGTACCGGTTTAACAAGGATTACGGTTTATAAAACGTTAAAAAAATGGAAAGAAAAAAAACTAATAGATAGTAAAAATAAAAGATTTCTAATTAAGAACCCGGATCTGTTAAAAAATTACCTCTTTCATTGATAAACACTTTGGTCATGTTATCAAAGTAAGAAATAATGCTTCATATATAAAATATTTCTATACGTTCAAACTACACGTTTATAGAAAGGTGATTAAATGGTAAACCTTCGATACATATGGCGTCCCTTTTTAAAGTATGGACAGATGATAAAATTAGAAGAAAACACCACGATCTATCATCAAGGAGAAGTTGGTAAAGGATTTTATTATTTAGATAAAGGCAGTGTAAAGATTACTCTCTTAACTGAGAAAGGAGCAGAACGTACGGTTAATTATGTACCTGAAGGCATGTTATTAGGTGAAAACGGTATTAATAAAGAGCCTTATTTAACAACCGCCGTAACCACAGCTCCATCCGTTTTATATTATTTTACTAATGAAGCAACGTTAAAAATATATGAGGAGGAACCGAAAGCAGTCATTCTCTTTACAAATTCTCTTCTCTATAAATTTAGACTGCTAGCAGAAATTATTACGTTTCTTAACCTCCCCATTGAACAACAGATGGCTCATTATTTATTAAAGCTCGTAAAAGAAAATGAGGAATTTCCCTTTAATCAAACATCCTTTGCCCGCTACGTTGGGACTTCCCGTATTACTGTGAATAAAATTATTCAAAAATGGAGTAAAGAAAAATGGATTGAGCTGTCTAATCAAAATATCTATATTAAAAACAGCAGTAAACTTAAAGAAATAAGAGATCAAAACAGCAAAAATATAGGAGATTTAGATATGCTAATGCTGCCATTAATGGGATTATAAATACACTTGTGATGGTGCTTCGCACATAGAAGGTATGGAGGGAAATACAGGGCAAGTGAAAATATAATTGAATAACACAAGAGGTTGAGACATAACGAAAGGAATCCAACCTAAAGACGAACAAATGGGATACATGAGCTGAATCGCTTATGAGACCGCAGTTGATTTCCATGCAAGGCTTCGCTTTCCGCGGGCGGCCGCTGAGCCTCCTCGTCGCTTACGCTCCTGCGGGGTCTCATCTGTTCCGCTTTTCCCGCAGGAGTCTTCGCCTTGCCCTCCAACCAACTGCTAGAAGAAACGATATTCCCCATAACAAAAAAACGAACCACGAATCAAATATTTTGATTAATAGTTCGTTTTTCACTTGAGCTAAAATACTTTTTTTCCAGCCTATTTCAGCCTCTTAGTATGCATGTGTAATTAAGATAAAAAGGAAAAATAAGGACCAAACAGTCCCGAAAACCATAAGCGAGATACGCAAAAGTTTCTCTGCTGAAACCTTAAATATTTTTCCGATGATATCAAAGAAGATTTCTGCTATCCATATATCAGGAGCGGAACTAATTTCATCATACGAACGCTTCCATCCCCCATAGATAAAGATAAACCCTACTAAAATCATGCAACAAATAATAGCAACTGCCATTTAAGTCCTGCTTTCTTTTATCTTTAATTGTATACGTTATATATATTGTTATAAATACAGCTTACTTATCAAGCACTATTTTTTCACTGGTCTCTGCAGATGTTCGAACCGCATCCAATGGCTGATGAAATTCAACGGCATCGTGGAAGTTTGGGATTTGACTTTTATGTTCAAATATATCGTTTGCTAACGCATGATAAGCCGTTTTTATGGACGGCATTCATAAGTTCTTGGTGTTGACATTCAAATACATACTGAGCGTTCAAAAGCCTCCCCAAGTGTTAAAAATAAATTTAACATTCCATAATAAGGGAAAATTTAAATCGTTTAGTTTTTTTGCAGGAAAAGAAAGCGCAGTATATAAAGATAACAGTATACATCAAAAAGTGTTGAGAACATTTTATTATCATTTTCTATCAGCACGAGAGCAATAATTTGAGAAAAGAGCTTATATAAGTCCGTGTCTTAAGTATGCCTATTATATAGAATGGGTTACTTAGTAAATAAGGGAAGGTGATTTATATGTTTGGGGAAGAAGATTTAAAAGTAAATTGTATATCAGCTGCTATAGGTTTACTTATCCAACATAACATTATCACTCACCAGGAACTGGACAAACTAACTAAAACAAATTATCAAGTTTTTTACAATTTTCTAATGGATAAGCTAATTGAACAAGAGTTTAGTAAAGAAAGAGTGGTACAAACATAAGTACTTCAACAAAACAAAAACCGCATGATTAAAAGAAAGGATCTCATATTTCAAATATAATTCTTATAAGGCTCCTTACATATTAGACATATATAATATGTAAGGACTCTCTTATTCAACAAACGCCCCCTATAGTTTAAGTGTACTTCTTCACAATCTATAATTTTAAAAGTCATTTTATCACAGGAAGTCTGCCAGTATTGTTACAAAAAAAGTCCTCTCCTCGTTTCAGGAAAAGAACTTAAATTCAGTGAATTTTATAAGCTACTTCCAAGTCTGATCCAGTTTATCTGAATAGAAATTTAAGGCTCTTTTATAACTTAGTATTTCATTGTCATTTGTCGTATTTATTAAGCATTTCAGTATCAGTTCCATCGCTTTACTATGTTCTTTTAGATTGTATAAAGTCATGGAATAAAACACTTTAATTACATGATTATCTGGGAATAATTCCATTCCTTTTAAAAATATATCTTTTGACTTTTCATATCCCCCCAAGGCTCTATATGTGCTGCCCAATCCCAATACTGCACCTTCCATATCCTTAGAAGGTAATCCTATCTTTATGGCATTTTCGTAAAAGGGCACTGCCTTTTCTTCTTCTCCTAATATGTCAAAGCTCCAAGCACATTGATAGTTATATAAAGCATCGGCTGGAAATTCCTTAACTAATTCACTTAGCAATTCATTAGATTCTTTGTGATTTCCATTCTTTCGTAACGCTAATGCTTTATCTAGTTTGTTATTCATTACTTAAATCTCCAATCCTTCTTTTTCCCACTACTTATTTATCTCTTAACATCCTTCCATATCCGGAAATTCAGGGTATTCGTACACTTTATCGAGATCTATTTCTTGCTTTAACTATCCTTAATGTTTAATTTTTAAAGGCTAACCCATTGGCCTGCAAAGCTGTTCTAAGTTTAGGTAAAGAAGCCGGCCCCATACCGTGAAATTGTAATATCTCTTTTTCACTAAATTTTGATACCTGCTGCAAAGAAGTTATCCCGTTATTTTCCAATGCTCGTCTTGCTGGTGCTGATAGCATTGAAAGAAATCCATTGTCAGGTTTGCGTTCTTGCTCGCAGGTTAGGCAGGTCGGACAGTTACTGCTTTTATAATATTTGTGTCCTTTATGACAGATTCTTAGATTTCCCTTTTTGGTTTTCATTTTTAATCTCTCCTTTTCTCAAGAATTTTTTTAGCTTTTATCCCCTGCCACTTCTTCAACAGATGGTTTATGAAGGAACAAAACATCCTACGTATAGTAAACTAATTATCATTAAATGCTTGTTAGTCTCGTTTCAGATAGTGTAGCTCCATTACAAATAATGCTAACACCTTACATGTTTGCGTTTGAAACCAAGCCGTCCTCTATCTATATCCTTTTGAATGTTTTCGGAAGCAAGAAGAATACTACTTTTTTTCTTATCCTTCTTAACTTCAACTGGACCTACTGCCTTTGCAGTTTCAAGCGCCTTCTCATGAAGTGGCAAATATGAAACACCGACTGTATAGACAAAATTATTCATAGCCGATTTTGTTCGATCTGGAGAATCGTGAATCGTATTTTCCACTTGATTAAGCATATCGGCAATCTTGCTTGTGCTAAATTCATCGTCAGGACGATTACCCAAAAGCCAGCAGTAACAACTCCAACCTGCCGACATTTTAAGTTCTTCATCGCTAGCCACCCATCTATCAGCAACACTTTGCCCAAAATCGGTTTCTGACAAAGTTACTGCAACTACATAATCGGATAGCATGTAAAAATACGCTTTATCGATCCAACGCTCAAAATCCTCCGCAGTCATCTCTGTTGGGTCTGCAATGATACCAGCAAAATACATAGCATCGTAATTGCCAGAAGCGTAAAGCTGCTCAGCCAAAGCCTGATTTTTCTTGATTTTCTTTGCAATCGGCTTCATTTTTCCTGTTGCCACTCCAAAAAGTGGATCGTGTGCACCATTGTTTATGTAAGTCTTTTTAATTCGTTCCGTACCAAGTGCTTCGAGTTCTTTCATAACCATTTCAAAATCCATCGTTCTGTACCCTCCTTCTTCTCCATTCATAAGCTGGATCATCTTTTCTTTTTAATTCAGCTTCCAATTTATCCTGTAATTTCTAAGCTACTTGGGGATCAGCTCACCTTTTATAATCAGCTTTTTATTTTCGCCAAAAAGTTGAACAGTCTTTCTTATCTAAAATATTAAACTCGATTATTTTTTTAAGTAATTCATAGTTTACTGGCTCAGTCCATAGAATTCGAAACAGGCCTTTGGTAGCGCTGTATCCAGCCTGGGCAATGTCATGATTAAAGTGCGCAATGCCTATTTCTTCAGGTGAAACGCTCAAATGATGTTTCGCTGAGGAAAAGCCGACGATAAATGTGCCATGATCAGTAAACATTGGCGTATTCCATTTGATTTGTGGTTCCAAATTCGGGAAAGTATTAGCAATCCAATCCAAAACCTCCTCTATTCGGTCACGGTGGTCAGGGCTATCTATACGCGCTAAATATTCTGCAAAAACTTCCATAGCATTTTCTCCTCAAATGAAAATTTTTTTAATCTACTCTACTTTTATACAAATGGAAAATCAGTCAGTTCACTTCACCTTATTTCATTTTCAACTCAAATACATTAACAATTTATATTAGCCATGTTTTAAATAAAATGTACTAATCATTTAATCCTTTTCCATTGAGAATGTTCGGAATGCATTTTTCAACCCTTGATTCTCGAGTCTTAGATTGTTTGGCCGCAGAAAAATAAAGAATATATGCTCTTTGTCGTCCTGGAGTCAATGTAGTAAAAGCAGCTTTTAGAGCAGGTATTTCATCAAATTTATGCTGTAGCTCTTCAGGAATAATGAGTTCTTCAGGCTTTTTAGCTTTGACTTTTAATCCGGCTTTTTCCACCTCAATAGCCTTATAAATATACGCTTTCAAGATGGCTTCCTTTTCAACTATTTCTTGCACATTGGTAAACCGAATTTGTCGCGCCCCTTGTACATTCTCCGTTTGTTGGATTAAAATACCATGAGAATCTTGTAACAGAGCACCTTTAGGAAACAGGAGCGCACAGTATTCCTTAAATCCATGTATTAAAACAATGTTTTTTTTCTCAAACGTGTAACAAGGGTTCATCCATTTAAAATCTTCGGTCAACTCGCAGTCAAGAACAATCTTTCTCAACGTCTCATATTCTTCTTTCCACTTTTTAGCTTTACTTAAAAATTCATCAACCTTAGGATTCATGTTACTATTTGTCATCAAGGAACACTCCTATTCAATTTTTTAATCTGTCGCTCTAGCAATCATACAGTCAACCTTCAATTCATTTAATGGTGTTACTATTCTTCAAATGTAGGAAATGCCCTTCTTCAATTGACTTGATAGTTATTAAAATTATAAATATTTTAACTTTATAAGAAAGAGGCCTTCGTTTACTTATCAAGCGCTACCCTTTCACCAGTCTCTGCAGATGTTCGAACCGCATCTAATAGTTGATGAAGTTTAACAGCATCGTGGAAGTTTGGAATTTGACTTTTGTGTTCAAAAATATCTTTTGCTAACACATGATAAGCCTTTTCAACGTAATCTTTTGGGTGATTATCTTTTGCTGAAAATACATTTATCTCTTCAACATACACACTTTCAGTACTTAATAAATAAGTAGGATACTTAACCTTCTCTAATTTGAGATTACCAAATTGTACGTGACCGGATGAAGAATTCTGGGTTAAGCGAAAGACACCTTTTTCTCCTCTAATCTCTAATTGAAAAGCAGGATAAACTCCGCCTTGAATATGAACAGAAGCCGAGATATCATCGTTGAGTGTTCCCTGTATTAAGATTTGGTCCGCTGTATCCTTTGGCACCGTAACTTCTGTTCCTTGTATGAGAGCTTCTGTATAATGCGTATTGATTATTGACGATAACTCTTTAAAATCACCTAAGATGTAGCACAGAACATCAAGCGAGTGTCCACCGTTGATTGTAAGAAGGTTCGCTCCATTTTCTTTTTTTAAGATATAGCTGTTTGCTTCATCTGTTATTCCACCCTTTCCTTGTGTCGCTACCTGCATGGTGCAGGAAATAATTCTTCCAATTTCCCCTTGGTTAATAGCCTGCTTTACATAATTCACCTCGGGAGATTGTCTTGCTTGTAACCCAATCGCATGGTGAATGTCCTCCTTATCCGCTAACTTTGCCAGTTTAACAGCCTGCTTAGTATCTACACCTAAAGGCCACTCGCAATAAATATGTTTCTTTTCCTCTATGGCAGCAATTGAAGCTTCGTAATGAAACGGAACTTTTACACTAACTACTACTAAATCAACATCTTTAGATTGCGCTAATCCCTTATAGTCTGTAAAGCTATGGGAAGCATCAAGTACCCTCGCACTTTCCTTGGCGGTTTCTGCTTTTGATGTTCCAATTGCGGTTATTCGATAAAAAGGGCTTTCTTTAAGCACTGGAATATGTGTTTTGCTCGCCCATTGATTATTTAAAGATCCCCCTATAATTCCTACTTTTATCAATTTCTCCTTCATTAGACATTCCTCCAACATTTTGTAGAAAATATTACCTTTTAATCAAGTATAATTAAAATGAATCATCATTTTAAATGTTAAAATATGATGGCTATATCACTTTTTTTGATGGAGGGTGAATATGAATGGATATTGAAAATATGAAAGCTTTTGTTTCAGTGGCCGAATTAAGAAATATATCTGCGGCTGCAATAAAATTAAACCATCTTCAATCTAATATGACCGCCAAAATAAAGAAAATAGAAAGCTATTATAATCAAGAACTGTTTATTAGAAACTCTAAAGGCGTTAAATTAACCAAGCAAGGAGAAAAATTGTATCACCAATTTAAAAAAATATTGCTTCTTTGGGAAGAAACTGAAAATAAAATGAAGAAACAAGATGAAAAACTCCGTATTGGCACCATGATATCAGTTGGGGGCACTCAATTCTCAAGCGCTTTAAACAAACTTTACAACACCTATCCACATCTAGCAGTAACATTAAAAACGGGCTCAACCGAATATATCGAAAATCAAATTCTACTTGGACAAATCGATGTAGCTTATACAATTGGATCATTAAACAACCAAAAGATAAAATATAAAAAAGTAGGCGTAGAAGAAATGGTTGTCATTGGTCGCGATATTGATCAACACACGACATTTGATGACTATGTAAGGCAAAAAAATGTACTGGTACTTTCAGATAAGTGCTTGTACATGACAATATTACATACTATTTATGCCAGCTTACATATTGAACAAGGTGACATGATCGAAGTCGGCGATCCAGAAACATTAGTACAATTTGCGTTAATGGGCATGGGAATTTCCTTAGTATCTAAGCGTATAGCAAACCGTTATAACATCCATAATTATTTAGAAGTTCCACCACCTTATCGGTACACTGACTTTTATCTCATTTCCCGGCTAAATTATGAATTTACCCCTATCGAAAAACAGTTTATTGAATTGAATAACTTCCTTGGGGACACTTTTAGAAGAGTAGAAGTTTAATATTGAGGTTACAGTTTTTCCTGTAACCTTTTTTGTGATTTCTTGGCTATCATTGTTTTTTATATAGGTACAGTGAAGGATTTTTTCGCTTTACATAAAGCGTATTCTTAGCAGCCATTTATAAAAAAGAGCAAATCAATGTTTGATTCGCTCTTTATAATCTTCCCTCATATCCAACGTGTAGAATTCTACAACGTTATCTTCAGTATCCTTAAAATACAACCGCTTCTCTTTTTGCATATTAATATTAACCTCTTCTATAACCTTATGGTCGATACTAGCATCGTTTAATACTTTAATGGTAGAATCAAAGTTCTCTGTTTTTATATGTAAAGCAAAATGGACATGAATACCACCTTAATCATAACTATTCATACCTAATACTTCCTAAATATTTAACACCATTAATTTCGTTATCACTCTTTTTATTGTGCTGAAAATCATAAATTAAAATCATACTGTTAAAACCATCAGGCAAATATTCTCCATATTTTTCAACAAAGTTAGGAATTACTACATCATCATACGAACAGCCTTCCAATAAGCACGAAAGCTTACGCATGTCCTGATTTGCATAATGAGCTTCGCTAAAATCTTCGTCATAGTAATCAACTTTAAAGTCCTTTTCAAATTGTGAGGGTATAGCATCTCCATCTTCCGTATAAGCAACCAACAGATATTTTTCTAGCTCTTCGCTAGTTGAAAACTTACCGATCCATAAAGATACATAACCTATCTGTTCCATACAATCCCTCTTTCCAAAAAACATTTCTTACATTACAATCATTCTTTATACTTTAACTTTACACGAATTAAACATCGATTAGCTCACTTAATCTCATTTTGTTCTTTAAACCAAACGCGTCATCAATAAAAACAAACAGTTCACCTAAGGAATCAAAAAACTGAATGAATTCTGTCTCTGTTACGCATTGACCCTTCTTATACTATGTAAAGTGCACTTGCTAATTCATATGTAAGGCTTCAACCCTTGCCACTCTAGGTGTATAGCTTTAATAATTTTTGGCGGGGCAAATTGTTCGCATCATTTGTCTCAACAAAATATTCTAATTGCCATTTTTGTGTCTCAATAGCTTGTTTGCTAGTTGGTTTATCCCATATCGGATACACTCTAATAGCCATTTTACCTTTTGTGGTAGCCGTTTTAAGGATTTTTTGTTTTAAAAGAACTTCTTTTGGAAAAAATGAATTGTCCAAATCTATTTGTACTAATGAAGGTATTAATAACCAATAAATCGGTAGCTTTTTCATACGAAAAGGCCTGGTTTTTACGAGCCGCATCTTTTTCCCAAAAAGATACAAACTGCCCTACCTTATTAGGGGTAGTTTTCGCCACCCTAAACCTTATAGATTTTGAATTTAACTGAAAGATACCAGCGCCATAATCTGAATTCTGAGCTTCTTCTCGAATAGCTTCTATAACGAAGTGATTGGGTTTATAAAAGTTCTCATTTACATATGTTAACGCCTCATAAAATTCCATTGTTTTTACCCCTTATGTTTATAGACCTCTTCAATTAATAATACGTGGTTTGTATTTCTTTCCTCTAAATCGCGTCTAAATATCTTAAATATTCCAAATGATATAGCAAAGCTATCCTCGCCTTATAACACCTCTTGATCCCTTAAGCGTTGCTACCCTCTTAATATAGTTAATATGCTACATATTAACCTCATTTTTTTACTTTGGTTCGCGATCTCTTTGTATTACTGAAATACTTGGAGGTTCAGTTGAAACCATATCAATTATATGATTTAAAGCATGTATTCCATAATTTTTAAACGGACCAGGATGTATATCGTCAGCTATGGTACCAACTTCAATAAAATCTAGATACCTGGACTTTGAATAAACTGCAAAAGCGCTTCCTTTATACATTTCATACTCTTCTATTACGGTAAAACTTTCGTTTCTAACAGAGTATGCAATGTACCAATCAAATGTAAGTCGAATTATAGGAAGTGCGTAATCCACATCAATAGAGGCATAAGAAGAAGAAGTACTTCCTCCTGTTTTCTCTTCAGCTACATTTCCACTAATTTTGCAACGTTTAATATCTACTATTAACGCGTTATCCTCAGGTTCAAATATAGAGTTTAAATAAATATAGCCTTGATATTGAAGCAGTTTAGAGTAATTCATAAAGCCCTCCTTTTTTAAACTAAAACATCGAGTGAGTTCAATAACAAATAAAAAAGCGTTCATTCTTGGATTGCATCTATTCAAAAACCTCTAACTTTGAATATGAACATTAGAATGAACTATGTTGATGAATTTTTCAAAAAGAAAAAGATGTGCACTAAAGGTCTTATAAATAATAAAACTTATAATTGGCTTAGCTGCTTACTATGGTTACAAAACGTATACATCTGAAAAAATAAGCAGTAAATTATTCGAGCTGTTGTTTCTAACTTTAAACGAACGAGCAAAAAGATGACGCGTTATTGGTTCGCGGCAAGATTGTCTAAAATTTAGAAAATTATAGGCAGGAAGTTAGGATTTATTTTATCTCGAATTTATTATTAAAAAAGAAATACTTTATATACCTAAAGAAAGATATTGAGATAATGAAAATAAAAAACTATGAGAAAATGTTCTACAAAGCAAAATTTCGGAATGAAATAATCAACAAAATTTGCCATAATAAGTGAAGTAAGGAGGTGTATTATGTTTCGATTGTATGGAGCCTTAATTGGGCTTAGTTTAATTTGGGGTTTATCTTTTGTATTTATGAAGTGGCTGCTTCCCTCAGCTGGTATATGGGGAATTGTATTTTTTCGTTGTCTAGCAGGTGCAATCATCTTGCTCCCCTTTCTATGGTGGAAGCGTAGAAAAGTTAAAGAGAAACTACCCTGGAAGGCGTTGATTGTTGTTGGTATATTTAACTGCGGTTTAGCCTGGGGATTAATTTCCTTAAGCGAAACTGAGATAAACAGTACGACTGCCTCCATTCTGAATGCGACCACTCCAATCTGGACAGGTCTTATCGGATTTATTCTTTTTTCTTATCGACTTACCGGACGTCAGTGGATCGGTATTCTTATCGGTTTTTTCGGGATACTCGTCCTTATGGATTTTCAATTTGGTCAGATTTTTGGGAAAGGGTTTGTTGGGATTGGAACAATGCTTGTTGCTTGTATCTGCTATGGGCTTGCTGGGCAGTTAACAAAACGTTTTCTGTCTGAGGTGAGTGTACTAACTATAACAACCTTTACCTTACTAACAGGTGCTATCATCGGTTTAGTTGGGATGCTGATTACTCAACCATTCAAATCCGATTTGTTGATTCATCCACTTCCGATTCTGGCAATTGTGGGTCTCGGCTGTTTTGGCTCGGGATTGGGTCAGTTAATCTATTTTTATATCAATAAAAATGGTGGCCCTGAATTAGCAGCGACAGTTCGGCCATGGTATGGGGTTATTTACTACTGGGAGAGACAATTACTCCAAACGTAATCGTTGGACTACTTATTATCTTTGCTGGCGTTTATCTTTCATCTAGGAAATCAAAAGGGAAAATTCCGCATGTCACTCTTGTTAGCAATAAACAAAATTAAGTAAGTAGATTTTATAATGTGAGTCTTTAAAGTTATCTCCGAGAGTAGAATTAAGGAACTGAAGGACTACAGAATATGATATATCTCAAATGGAATTCATCATATGTGATGATAAAACGTAATTCTAGTTGTTCAATTTTGTTTAAAAGGCAGCCCTCTGTTTGGCTGCCTCTTTTATTTCAAGGAAGAAAATAATTTTAAAATTCACTTCTAGTTATCCCATACAACACAACATCAAACAAAAAACGCTGAATTTATAGATGTAGCAGATTCGAGATATTCCCACCTAACACTCTGTCTGCAACTTCTCCACTAGATGTATGACGTTTAACAGCCTGTAGATTTAAATATGGATCTCCATATGGAAAGTCCGAACTAAATAACGTTCTCTCAGGTATTTCTTTTATAGCCAAAGACAAGGCGTATGTTGTATAAAATGCAGATATATCTAAGTAAGCATTTTTAGCATTTTTTATCAGTTCTATCGTTTGTAGCCAATGAATTCCGCCCATATGCCCGTATATCACCGGCACATTTTCATATTTTTGAGTGAGAAGAAATAACTCCTGAATATCCTTTAAGTTCAAAGGATGAAAAGTATGTACCCAGATAGGCAAAGGTGTATAGTCACTTGCTGCTTTAAATATAGGTTCTAACAATGGAATTTGACCTGTACCAAGAGTAAATTCTCCGAGACCTTTCATCTTTTGCTCTTTGACAAGTTTCTCTACCCAGTCGTTTAAGGTGACATCACCAGGAGAATAAGAAAGCGGAACGGAACCAAACCCTACAAACCTATTTGGATATTGCTTAATCGCAACGCTTACTTCTTCTAGCGCATCTAAGCGTGCTTGTACGGGATTCACCTCATTACTTAGAATTTGATTTAGTTTGTTTATTTCCGTTGTAAATTCTTTAACGTTGAATTTAATGGCCATGAATTATTAAAAGAGGACGGAATGACAATTCAATATTCAAACCGTGCACATGTAAAAGTTTTAGAGGTAGAATTAGATCTTTATAATATAAAAGGTTATTTTGATTTTAGAATAACACATATGACACCACTAAACCCCGAAAAATCCAAGTATCAATTATTTGTGGAACCATTGAAAGAAAAAAGAATGTTTCAATCTACCTTTATCTTTAGAACAGAAGCAGAAATGAGAAATTACATGAACAACATTACTACTGCTAGCGATAGTGTAGGACTGCAACATGCAGAAGAACTTGCAATTGATTAAATAAAGAATAATTATAGCAAAGACCATCTTAGTATATAAGGTGGTCTTAAACGTAATTCATTTTACACAATTATCCATATTTGAAAAAATGACTTTTGCTACATTACACAATATCAATTTTTTATGACTATCTATTGGGTAAAGAAGTTAAAGATAATAAACGTCTCAATTAATCACTTAATGTAGCTAATAAAAATCGTAAGGCAGATTGTCAATTATCTGATTTCTATATTCGTTTTTAATTCCATAATACAGAAAAAACGTTCTTAAATATGTGTGTGATTAATAGAACGTCCGAAAAATGTTTTTTAACTTTTACGAGCGGTTATAATTGTTAAATCGATTTTAATGTTCGTTAGATTTTCTGGATTATAGTGGAATTTCCAGCATGTTTATCTTTCTTTTAACTTGAAACAATTCACGCGACAGTCATTCTAAATCGTATTTCACCATAAAAAATTCCTGCATATCAATACAGGAATTTTAATCAAAATAAAAAAGTTTATATCTATAAGAAACATTGATTAACAAGGAGTATTATATACCTTATTTAACAATGTTTTGAGTTGATCAATCTCTTCATCACTTAATTGACGCGTAACAAAGAGATGAGCGTCTTTAACTAAAGGCGAAAGGTTCTTCTTTAGTTCTTCCCCTTTTTCTGTAAGAAACAGATAATGTGAGCGACGATCCTGTTCACTGAACGTTCTTTTTATGAGTCCTTTTTCCTCCATTGCATAAATCATTTCTACGATAGTTGTTTGTTTCTTATCAATCGCTTCTGCTAGTTCTTTTTGAGTTATCCCTTTTTGAGTGTCTAGAACGCTAATAATGCTCCATCGCACTGGAGTCATGCCATAAGGCTTGAGCTTTTGCTTAAAATAATTCATTAGTTTTACATCTGTACGGTGAATAAGATAACCTGTTAAATCATGTAAGTCCATAACGTCACCTCTGAAAAATAGTAAAATATAAGGCTTTATTAGTAGGCGATACCTACACGTGATCCTATGTAATCGCTACTTTTTATCTGGCTAAATGTAAATTCTGCTGTATCTGATACGGATATTTCAGTTCCGCCCTCTGGCAAAAAATCATCGTCTATGCGATATTTCCCTATGCTTTCTCCATCCGGCAAATACGTAGGACAGACAATCGTCCATTCGAGGCCGGAATGTTTTAGCATAGTGTAAACTTTATGATGTTCTTTTGCTGCACGGACTGACCTGCCCTTTGATTTCCGTCTTTATTTAAACCATTCCCTTGAATAATCGTTAACTTTTCATTAGTTATTTGGATCTTTTCTGGAGTGCGAACTAATACAGTAACATGATGTCCGTCATGAAGGGCATGATTGACTATTTGACTTCCAACTCGTCCAGTTGCACCTAAGATTAAAATATTCATGAGAACGAACCTCCCCTTCCCCATACAAATAGTACTCTATACGTTAAAAGTTGTTAGATGATCTTTTTCAACAGCTAAAATAAAAACCACGAAGTAAATCGTAGTTTTTATTTCGCAGGTATCCCCTCTACTTTAACCTTAGCTGGTTTCGTGATTTTCCAACCTAGTAGGATAACAATGAAACCCATAATTATAAGAAGATATAATGTGGGAACGAAACTTCCTAGATAATCATGAAGAAATCCAATTATAAACGGACCCACTGCACCAATCATATATCCAATGGCTTGAGTCATTGCTGACCAATTACTTGCTTCTATAGGTGAAGCTGTCTTATCTATTGGTAACAATAAAGTTAGCGAGACAAGACCGCCGCCACCAATTCCTAAACATATACTTGCAATAATCGGTGTTACGTTTGTAAAACATAAAAGAGATAAACCAACAATTACAGTGAGGGTAAAGAATGTAATCCAAAATCTTTTATTGGGTAGTACTCTCAGGAGACTAGGTAATAAAAGAGTAGCTGGCAGCTGTGCAATCATAGCTATTGTACCTGCAAGACCACCAAATGCTGGCGTCCACCCTTTTTCCTCTACAATGGCTGGTAGCCATGCTGCAAAACAATAAAATAACAGAGTTACAAGTCCTACAAACGAAGTTAATAACCAGGCCTCTTTATTTTTCAATGGCAAGGAAGCCTTCTTCTTTTGTGAAAATTTACTTGTAGGAGTATGAGATTGTTTTGTTACCATCAACCAAAGAGGAATAGCGAATAAAGCAAAAATACTCCAGAATGCTAATCCATTTTTCCATGAATGATTGAGCCAGTGTTGAAGTGGTGTCGTTAGCCCGATAGAAATAGATGCACCCACTACCATTGAAGTAGAATATATCCCTATCATCGATGCTGCCTTCTCTGGAAAGTAACTTTTGATGAAACCAGAGAGTAAAGGACTTACAACACCAATTCCTGCCCCAATTAATAAAGCCGTTACTAATAGGTATAGTGATGAATTTGTAAAAACACGTAGAAACGTTGCAATACCTATACAAGCTATAAAGAAAGTGATAACTTTCTCTGATTGATAGCGATTTGCTAAGCGTCCAGCAAATAACGAACAAAAACCAAAACATAATAATGGAATAGAAGTGAGTAAACTAGCTGAAGTAGAACTCATGCCTAGTTCCTTCGTTATTCCATGTAAAACTGGGCTAACTGACGTTATACCCGGTCTAAGATTAAATGCAGCTAGTATAAGTGCAAATAGAAACAATATATTACGATTAATCATACTAATTACCTCCGGTTGATTTCTTGAAGTTTAATTCTCTTTTATGGTACATTAGGTTTTAACATAAATAAAATGCATATTAATTATATGGGAGATAACAAAATTGATATGAATAAATCACAAATTCAACTTATTGTTCAGATATCGGAAACGGGAAGCTTTACAAAAGCTGGTGAAGAACTACATATGACACAGCCTGCGGTAAGTCGTGCCGTAGCAGCTATTGAATCAGAATTAGGAACGACGTTAATTAAGAGAAATAAGAAGAATGGATTATTTTTTACGGATGTAGGAGAGCGTATATTAGTTATTTTTAGAAATATCCTGTGTGAATTTCAAAAATTAGATGAATTAATTGCGGCTGAAAAAGGATTAGAAATTGGAAAGGTTCATATTGGAGCTTACCCAACTGCTTGTACGAGGTTTATCCCCAAAATTATACGTACAATGGAAGATAAGTATCCCGGTCTAGAAATCAAGCTTTCAGAAGGAAGTGTAGATCAAGTGAAAGAGTGGTTACGTTCTAAATCCATCGATGTAGGAATGATTATTCCTCCTGATAAAGATTTTGATATCGTACCCTTAATGAAAGATCAATTGATTGTCATTATGCACTCAAGTCATCCTTTATACGAGAAAGACACAATAGGTATTCCCGACTTACAAGGTGAAGATATCATACTTGGAAGAGGCGGTTATGAAGTACAAGTCCATGACTTATTTAAAGAATTTAACTTGAAGCCTCAAGTACGATTTGAAGTTGATTATATCGACACAGCCTTAAGTATGGTACAAGAAGGATTAGGAATTACCATTACAACGAAAAAAAATATCTTGTCACTGCCAGAACAAGTCGTTTTTCGAGAGTTGAAGCCGAACACGTTCAGAGAAATTAATATAGCATTGCTAGATATTAAAGATACATCAAAAGCAACAGATGCCTTTATCCAAACGGCTCGTACTCTTTTTACTAAAGAAGATGCTTAAATGTCACTCGATATCTTTTAAGAGAGAAAGTTATAAAATAGTACTTAAATAAATGACCTTATGTTGGTATCTACTCAGTTCGCATATACAAAGAAAGACAGCCACTTTTTAAATTAAATTAGCAAGGGCAAACTACTAAAGACGTTTTCAAAAATGCATCGCCTTAAAAATAATAGGACGCAAGACAGAAAAGCTACTGGTCTCTGAGGATTAGGTAGTTTTTTCTATTTTTAAGCTGCATAGGATGTACATCCGTAGTTAACATAAAATATTATTCAAATCTATTGCAAGATGTTAAAGTAATTATTATCGTTAACAAAAGAAAAAGCTACCTCGGCATTGGCAAGCGAGGCAGCTCTTCGTCAGGGTTTACACGTATAAAACGTATTAAATCAAGTTCAAAAAGATTATAGCACATTTTTTCTAAAAATACTATATTCTTCCGTGCAACCATATGTATAAAAGGTGAGCTTTTTATACATTTTTCTGACTTTCATCGCTAAGAGAAACCTTGTGACACCAAGGATGTATAAAAAGCTGCATACTCCGGAAAAAGGGGACTGCACCCTGTTTGTGAGACAGGAATCAAAGCACCTTTTAAACAACCATCTGCCGGTATTGTACTGGTGACTGGTTGTTTAGTTTCGTTTGAATACGGGCATTGTTGTAATAGGTAATATAGTTTTCGACGATTTGTTCGACGATGGTGGTCGTCGTATATGTTAACTCGTCGAGGTAGAACGTTTCAGACTTTAGCGAGGAATGAAACGATTCAATGGAGGCATTATCTGCGGGTGTCCCTTTACGGGACATACTCATAGTAATGCCTCTTTCTTTGATTTTTTGTTGATAGAGATGCGATGTGTACACAGAGCCTTGGTCACTATGCAACGTAAATCCTTTAGGTAAAGAAGGAAGTTGGCTTAACGTATCTAAGACAAATTCTACGTTTTGATAATCACCAATCGAATACGCAATGATTTCCCCATTAAATAAATCTTGAATACTTGAAAGATACAACTGTTTAGGTCCAAAAGGCAAGTAGGTTATATCAGTTACTAATTTCTGAAGAGGACGATCAGCTTGAAACTCACGATTTAATACATTCTCTGTAACCTGATAAGGTTGCCCTGTTTGCTTTCGTTTTTTTCGTTTTACGCGACATTGCCAACCGTATTTCTGCATGACACGTTGTACAAATTTATGGTTAATCTTCATCGTTCGATTGAGTAATGCTGTAATTTTTCGATAGCCATATCGGAACTTGTGTTTACGACACTGCTTACCAATCTGTTGTTCCATCCATTTCTTTTTCTTTGTCCGTTCTGATTGTTCCTGTTGCCTCCAGCGATAATAAGTCGATCGAGGGATATCAAGGTACTGACAGATTTGATAGACTGGTATCTTATCTTTTAACTCTTCCACTACGTTCACTACGATTTCTGGGACCACTTCCTCTCCAATTCCTTGTACTTTTTTAAGACCTCAATCTGTTGTGTTAAATACCGGTTTTCTGCTTTCAATTTGGATATTTCGTCTTTAAAGCCAGGTCCCTTTCCATATGAATATTGCTTGCCTACAGGCTGTTCAAATCGATGCATTTCTCCATTTTTATACCATCTCATCCACCTTTTTAATTGGGTGTAACTGCGAATATTTAATTGGGAAAGCACTTCTTTGACAGGTACACCAGCTAATCTCATCTCAATAGCTTTTATCTTTACCTCTGCTGGATAACTAACTCTTGTCCCCATAGAAAAAACACCTCCAAGTGATTGTTAGGTAGTATATACCCGTTTTTTAACTTAAAGGTGTTTTTTATTTGTCTCACTATAGGGGGTCAGTCCCCCCTACTGCCGCAAGGGTTCTCTTTTTGTATGTGTTCCGGAAAGAGACATTATGTTAACTAAATATGTATGGAGTATACAGTGTTAAATAAGATTAAGTATATGGTAATATCTTCTATAGAGAGGAGATATGATAATGACTAAAAAGAGCTTTAGTACCATTGGATTGATTTTGTTTATTATTAACGTCATTTTAATTCTTTTCTTTATAAATGGTGTTGATCTCGTTCCTGATGAAGTAGCATTCCCAATTTGGATAGGTGGATCTATATTAGGATTGGTTTTAACTATTTTAGGTAAAAAAGGATTGTTAAGGGTTATAGGAATAACAGGAAACCTTCTGTTTTTATGTTTGGTTGTTATATTTCCTGTAGTTATTGCTCCTTTTTTATTTAGTGGCCCTTGAGTTATTAGAAACACTTTAGTATTAAAAGTCTTATAGTTATTTATAAGGCTTTTTTTGGTGCCTAGAATACGTTTTATGGAAACTAAAAAAGACAAATTAGTGGGGCAATGAGACCTGGTCAGAATGGTCATTGATGTTATCTCCTACTTTTAAATCTAATTCTCTGTGCGTGAATTCCTGAAACCCAGATAAATCTAAGCTATAACTTTTAACAATATCTTTTAGCACCCTATCATTAAGTTTTTTATGGTACTTTTCAAATTCCTCGCTACAAGCTTTCTCAGGTCGATTTCTTTCTTCTGTTGAATTGGCAAATACAGTTCCGTAATTTGTACCATAAGCGAAAATACCAAGTATCAGAAGTAAAAGAACTGCCCTTTTATTCATATAGCTCACCCTATATTCATATTTTGTTGTATTTTTGCCCAGTTACGTTGTTACTATCCTTCTGTTTTCCTGAAGTAAATACCGCTTTGATTTCATCCTAATAAATATGTATTTAATAGGAGATAGCAACTAAAAAATGGGAGGAAATAACATGAAAAAGCTTATTTTAGTTATAATCTTGTCTTTTGTAGTACTTGTTTATCCAAGTCAAACTAATGCCAGTAAAATGCCTTGTAGTTCGATATTAGAGCCTGTAGACAAACATTTAAAAAATGCAAAAGGAACAGCTCTAATTTACAAAGTACAATTGAATCCACCCAGTTTTGCTCGAACAAACATTAGTATTATGGCTGTTCACCTTCCTCACCCTTCTACTTATGGTGAGTATGATCAATATGAAGGGTTTGCAACCATTCCAGGTTACATTAGTTGGCGTTTCAAACTATATTCTACACCTGAAGAAGATGGCGTTACGTGGGCTGGAAAGTTCGATTGGATTACGGAAGAGATGAAAAATGTCAAGATACAGGTGCGCCCTTCAAATTCTAAAACAGAAAAATTAAGATCACCAGTCTTACAAAGTGCCCTTTCATCTTGTAACTAAGCTAAACATCTTACTACTTGAAAGGAATCGTTTAGTTTAATACATGCTCATACAATATATCTAAATCAATATTATGTAGGTGATTAAAAGGTACGATTAACGACTCATTTGATTTAGAATCTGTTCATGATCAAATTCCGGAAAATCATTACACAATTGAAATTAGGCCTAGTAAGCATAAAATACAGTTTACGAATAAGCACATAAAAAAATCCTATCTTCTTAAAGATGGACAACCCGCCCATTATATAGAAAATTCAGGGTCCGAGATGATTGTTTTCGAAAAAGATAATTGGCAGTATATGCTTAGTATTGATAAGAGAGTTTCAAAACAAGTATCGATCCAATCTCTTATTGAAATAGCTAATTCAATTGATTATTCAACCAAAAAGAAAAAATTACTATAGTGGTATGAATTTTGCCACTGAATGATTAATACAAAAGAAACCTTTGTCCATATAGATAGACAAAGGTTTTTCATATTTATTGGAATAGGGGGAATACGTTATTAGTTTGGCCAGATTTGTAGATTCATATACGTATAACTTTGAAAATAAATATTTTAATCGACTTTACTTAGAATAATTAACCCTCTTCTTTCACCTGCTTTTCGCGTTCAGTTAAGTAAACACCAAATTATTTTATATATTTTTAAGGTTTCGCTATTTACTCTAAGTGACGACAAATATGAAATTCATCTATAATTATTGTCTTAAGCTAATCTGCCTCTTTGAGTAGCAATAAAATTCATTATATGTTGTTTTCCAGGTGCTGCGTGTATCGCTCCTTTTACTGAAGCAGTAAGTGCCCCACTTGCATTAGCAAAGGTAAGCAATTGTTGATGGTGTTCACTCACTTTTTGACATAGATTGTCGCTCGATATATCAATTGAAAGCAATTCAGATAAGAAACCACCTATAAATGCATCACCTGCTCCGGTTGTATCTGAAACAGTTACTTTAAATCCTTTATCCTCAAATTGTTCTCCATTTTTTAAATAAATAATAGCTCCATCTTTTCCTTTTGTATAAACGACTACTTTTACATTACCAACAAAAAGAGAGTTAATAGCTTCTCTTTCTCCCTTAATATTGGTTATAAAAAATAATTCTTCATCCGATACTTTCAGGATATCTGCTAAGGGCACAAAGTCTAGAATTGTTCGACGACAGCTTTCTTTATCAGGCCATAAGGGAAGACGAACATTGGGATCAAAACTGACAATCCCCCCGATTTTTTGAAAACTATCTATTACTTTTATATGAGTTTGTTTCATTGGACTTTCGACTAAATCTACAGAACAAAAATGAAGAAGGTCTCCCTTATCAAACCACTCTACTTTCACCTCGTTTGGTAAGAGTAATAAGTCAGCTGAATTCTTTCTGTAAAAACTGAAGTCCCTATCTCCCAATTTATCTACAGATACGAATGCCAAACCGGTCTCTCCTTCACCACATCGAATAATGTAAGAAGTATCTACCCCATTTTCTTCAAGCACATCTACTAAATAATCACCGAAGCTATCATTAGCTATTTTGGTTAGCATAACAGAATTCCCTCCGTACTTTGCAATCGCAATTGCAACGTTCATAGGAGCTCCCCCAGCCACACGTTCAAAACTAGTAACTTCTTTTAAAGATTTCTCTTTTTGAACAGGAATAAAATCAATTAATGTTTCACCAATACAAAAAACTCTTTTCAACATCTTCACCCCAAAACAATGAACAAGTGTATAAACACTTGTTCATTCATAATTTATTTCCAGATATCTTTTAACTTCCAATATGTTAATTCCTTAATCCTTACATCCTCAACATCTGCAAATACCTCAATTCCTAATCTATCCTCAGTTGGATAAATACGACTTGTCATAGTTGCTTGTCCCTCATTTGCAAATACTTCAATAGAGGATCGGTCAATAAATATGCGTAAGGAAAGCTCTTGATCTGCTCTAAGAATGGTCTTTCTCACACCGTCTTCAACTTTACCAGACTTAGAACAATCGAGTTTTAGTGTTTGTGTGTCTAAATAATACTTTAATGCAGTCTCTTCCTGATTAATTCCACGAATTCTTATCCCAACCGATTGAGCGTTACAATTGCTTAAGTCAAACACAGCTTTTATTTCAAGTAAATCTTCGCTTGTCTCTATTAAATAATTATTAGAAATCGCATTGGTAAGTATATTATGTTCAATTTCACGCAATAACTTTAATTCTTCCACAGGATTCATTAGAACTTTATCATTTTCTCCTAAGGTAACCTCACGCGGTAATGTAAGTGCTCCACACCATCCATCTTCTTTTGTTGGCATATCTGACTCCCACATATCCATCCAACCAATAGCAATCCGACGTCCTTTTTCATCTAATAACGTTTGAACTGCATAAAAATCATGTCCATTATCTAACTCATTAAATGAACCGTGCATAAACTCGTTTGTTTCGTAATTGTAATCTCCAATTAAATATCCCGTCTGGAATAGATTGTTGTATAAATCCCCATCTTTTTCAATACCTTGTGGAGAAATCATGAGAACGTATTTTCCATCTAATTCAAAGAAATCTGGACATTCCCACATAAATCCAAGTTTTTCGTTTCCTTGTGCTAATACACCGACGTATGACCACTTACATAAATCAGGAGAACGGTATAAAATTACTCTCCCTACATTCTCCTTAGTCGAATTTCCTACTACCATATACCAACTATCTTTGTATTTCCATACTTTAGGGTCACGGAAATGATGACTACTATCCGTAGGTGGTTTAGGAATTACTGGATTTTCTGTAATCTTATGAAATGTGATGCCATCGGTACTAACAGCAAGATTTTGATTTTGATAAAATAGGTCTTTTTCTTTATCTACATAGTGATGACCTGTATAGATCAACGTTAATTCCCCATCATTATCTACTGCACTTCCAGAAAAGCATCCATCTGTATCACAAGTATCTCCAGGCGCTAGAGCAATGGGCAAGTGTTCCCAATGAACAAGATCTTTACTTTTTACATGCCCCCAATGCATTGGACCCCAGTTTTCATCGTAAGGGTGATGTTGATAAAATACATGATATTCTCCTTTATACTGTACCAAACCATTTGGATCATTAATCCAGTTGGCAGGTGCCATAATATGATAACCTAACCTATAACGGTTATTTACTTTTTCTTTTGCAGTATCCAATGCATCTTGCGCTTGTTGAAGTTTGTTTATTGTGAACATTCAAACATCTCCTTATATAACTTGTTTTATGTCCGTTATATTTCCTTCTAAACCTTTACTTTTATTAGAACTTAATAAAGTGAACATTGAAATAATCGTAAAACAAAGGACCATTATTCCTAGAATAAGGTAAGTATGACGGAAGCCTATTATGTCGTATAATTTACCTGCAAAAGGCGATAACAAAGATGCACCTATTTGAGAGGCTGCTTGAAATCCAACTAAATACAAAACGGAAGATAGTCGTGTATCAAAGTTAGCTGCAAAATATTTAAAAATAGCAATCAACATAATGGGTAATTCTAATGCATGTATTAATTTCATTGAAGAAATACCGATTGGTCCTACAACAAGCCCCGAACCAATAATACGAAGTGCCATTAGAAGACCGGCTAATAATAGTCCGTTTTTTGGTCCAATTTTGTTTACAATGAAAGGCGCAACAAACATCATCCCAGCCTCTAAAAATACTTGAAAAGAACTTAAATATCCAAACACCTGATTCCCCGTGGCTTCAGTAGCGAATAAAGACGTATAATAAATTGGAAATTGCTGATCGTACACACTATATACACACGTTACTCCAATCACATACATTATCAAAAACCAAAACTTCTTTAAAAGAAAAAGTTGTCCAACGTCCTTTAATTTAACGGATCCAGCTTTTTCCAATTCATAGTTTGTGACTTCTATTTTCACTGATAAAATAATTGCAACTAAGATAATTGCTGAAACAGATGCAACCCAAAAGTTGATATTTGGATTAATATTAAATAGCTGACCTGCAAAGAAAGTTGCTGACGCCCAACCTAACGAACCCCACATTCTAGACTTTCCGTATTCGAAATTATATTTGCGGCTAACTTTTTCAACATAGGTTTCAATAGCGCCAATACCTGCCGAAATACCAACGCCTAAATAAATAGCTCCCACAGCTGCACCTAAAATCACATTATATTTTAATAGTGGTCCATATATATAAATATAAAATGGTCCTACAAATACAAGCAGTAAACTAATAAAAGACAATATATTTTTCTTTAGACCTATCTTGTCGGAGATATAACCATATACAGGCTGTATACACAATGCGAAGATAGCGTTTACAGAGAAAATCAAACCTGTGGCTGATCCACTTAAATTTAATTCTTGCTTTAACCAAATAGGAAATAAAGAGGCGCTAGAAGACCAAGTAAAAAAGAAAAAGAAAAAATAAGCACTTAACTTCCAATAGAGAACTTTTGAACTTTTCATGTTTGTTGCTCCTTTAACTAGATAGATAGAATCCTTGAAACAAAAACTGAAAGCACTTTCATATTCATTTTATGTCAACCGGTTCCACAAGTCAATATGTTTATGTCAACCGGTTGACATTTTTCAAAAAAATTACCCATACATAGATATTGTTTTCGACACAATAACCTAGTTTTTTCTTATTTGATACCTGTTCCTGAACCACCAATCCCTTCTAAAATATAACGCTGAGCCACTATATAGATAAGAATTAATGGGATGGTGGATATTGTTAAAACTGCCATAACTTGATTCGTGTAAACTGGCTCCGTACTATTGATGGCTGTAATTGCCACTTGAATCGGAAATTTTGACTTGTCTGTTAAAACCATTAAAGGCCAAATATAATCATTCCAACTTCCAATAAAGGCTAAAGTTCCAACTGTAGCAACAGCCGGTTTAGACATCGGGAGCATAATTCTCAAGAATATTTGCCAGGTATTTGCTCCATCCAATTTGGCTGACTCAATAATTTCTGCTGGAATAGCCATAAAAAAGTTTCGGAATAGATAGATATTGAATGCCCCTGCTAAGGCTGGCAGAATTACAGCAAGACGAGTGTCTACTAATCCCAGTTTGTGAACTATAGTAAATTGTGAGATTAAGATTGTTTCTAGTGGTACGATTAAAAGCGCCAATAAAAGACCAAACAGCACTCTTTTTCCATTAAAATTCAATTTAGCGAAAGCATAACCTGCCATCCCGTTGATAATAACAGAACCTGCTGCTACGCATAAACCATAAAACAGGCTGTTTATTATATAACCAATCAGGTGAAAACGTGACAGAACTTGCTTATAGGATATAAACCAATCTGACGGATGAAAGGAAGGTAGGAAAGCCTTAATACTGTCCATATTATTATAAACTTCTGCTTCAGGTTTCATTGAAGATGCAATCATCCAAAACAACGGAAATATAAATAATATCGCCAGCAAAACTAAACAAATGTATTCTAAGATTGTTAAAGGTCCGAATTTCCGTCTCATTAGTCATCTTCCTCCTTCACTAATTTCCGTTGCGCTAGCGTAACTAATCCGATAATTGTTCCAAATAGAAGAGCAATCGAACTAGCATATCCAACCATTCGATCCGTAAAGCCAGTTTGATAAATGTAATATACAACCGTCATCGTAGAGTTTACTGGCCCCCCTTGTGTCATAACCATTGGTTGGACTAATAGCTTAAACGCACCAATTAATGTCGTAATAAATATAAAAATAGAGGTTGGCTTTAATAATGGTAATGTAATATAAATAAACCGTTGCCATTTATTCATTCCATCTAACTGTGCGGCTTCGTAGACATCTCCGGGTATATTTTGCAAACCCGCTAGAAAAATTAACATTTGAAACCCAGCTCCCTGCCATGCTGAAACAAAAACAATTGTAAACATAGCCTGTTTAGGGCTCGTTAAGAACGGTTGAGCTGAAACACCAAAATAAGTGAGTACATTGTTAATAATTCCTTCATTTGGATTTAACAAATAAAGCCAAAGAACTGAGATAACAACGAGCGACATTACCACAGGACTAAAGTAAGCTACTTTAAAAAATGTGTTAGCTTTACGTTGTTTGTTTAATAGGAGGGCCAGCCCAAGAGCTGCCCCTATCTGTAAAGGAATTACCCAAACGACAAATTTCAGTGTATTTGCCAGGCTTTTCAAGAAAATAGGATCCTTAAATAAATTGATAAAGTTATCTAATCCTACAAATTTACGCATATCGGGTGTTAAAAGATAATAATCTGTAAATGCATAGTAGACGGACATAATAGCTGGAATAATAAGAAACAGCAATAAAAGTAATAATGCTGGTCCTAAAAATGTATAAGCTACTACATTTTCTTTCCACTTAACTCTATTTTTGGTCTCTTTTTCTGTTCCTGGGAATGTGTAAACAGTCTTATTTCCTTTTAATCCAGTTTTAATCATAATGCCTCCTTCTAGCTGCTTTTATCGATTAGCCTTATCGATAGCTGCTTGCATTTCTGTAGCACGTGTATCTAAGACTTTTTTAATGTTTTTGTTTTGATCATAGAAACTGATATCATCAATTGTTTGTTGGAAAGCACGTGTTACTTGTGGATACGCTGGTGTTACTGGTCGTGCGTGTCCTGATTTCTTTAATTGCTTCATAAACACATTCATTTGATCAGAAAATTCTTTTGTAAGTACTTTTTCAGAAGAGTAACGAACCGGTAGTGCTGCAATTGTACGACTTAATTCTAAATTTGAATCTTTATTTGTCATCCAATCTACTAGTTTAGCAGACCATTCTTTATTTTCAGATTTCTGTGTCATTGCAAACTGCCAACTTCCTGAAGGTGAAACTAGTTTCTTTGTCTTTGGTGATACTGGATAAGGCATAACACCATAATCAACTTTTTGGAAGTTTGTTTTCATATCTGTTACTGTCCATACACCACTAAACTTCATTGGGTACTTTTCCGTTTCGAAAGCCTGCTTAACTGGAGTACGCGTTGTATAGCCTTCTTTTAACATCGTTTGAATAAAAGTCATGGCCTCAACACTAGGCTTTTTATTAAACACACCTTCTGCTTTAGTACCATCTTTTGAGATAATTTCTCCACCTGCAGACCATACAAATGGTGTTAATGCGTACGTTAACATTTCATCTTTTGATTGTAATTGCATATCAATAGCTGGTTTATTATATTTTTCTTTCAACGTTTTACATAAGGCCATGAACTGATCCCATGTCCAAGGATTATCAACTGTCGGTAACGTATTTAAATCAACGCCTGCCTCTTTTAGCATTTTTTTATTGTAGTAAATTCCCACGGACGATTCACTCGCACCAATCGCATACAATTTGTCTTTGTATGTTCCTTGTTGCTTGATACTTGGTAGTAAATCATCTTGATCTTTCACGTAATCATCTAGTGGAGCAATGATGCCAGATTTTGCATAAGCAGCTGTATTTGGACCATCCAACGTAATAACATCTGGTAATGTATCAGTTGTCAACGCTGCGTTCACTTTATCCTCATACCCTCCGCCGTTCCCACTACGTGGAATAAATTCAATTTTAGCTTTAACATTTTTAGATGCATACTTCTTGTTAAAAGCATCTACTCGTTTTTTATACACCTTACCTTCTTCACTATCGTCTGATACATGTACCCACATTGTAACCATTTGTTTACCGTCACTACTTACGCTTTTGTCCTTACCACAACCTGCTGCAGCAAAAATTAGTAATACAGATATACCTACTAAAAACCATTTCTTCATACGTTCCAGTCCCCCTTATTTCTCCTTATTCACAACAAATATATAAAAGCGCTTTCAAGAAGTATTTTATGTCAACCGTTTACATATGTCAATCGGTTGACATGTTTTTTTGAAATATCAAACTTCTCTCCCCTAACCTTAAAACGGAGGTATAATATATTAGAATATATGTATTATTAATATCTCATTCATAATAAAAGTTAATGTTTGTTCGATGTAAGCTAATAATAATTAATCCCTAATTCTTGCACATATTAGAGATATTTTCTACAATAATTCCGTAACCAATAAACTTTAATTAATTAAAACATTCCTCACAATAAAGTATTTCAAAATACAGAACTTTTATTAATCAGGAAATTATAAAGCTGTCAAAGGAGGAATTAATTTTAATTGTTATAAAGTATTTATCTAATGTTTAGCTATTTCCCTAACCTAATTAAAAAATTATTATTTGACTAAAAAATATAAAAGCTTGTTTAAATAATAAAGAAAAAATCCTAATATAATATTAACAAATGATATTTAGTGGGATAGGAGGAAAGATAATGAAACCTAATATCCATGACGTAGCAAAGGTTGCAGGAGTTTCATCAACAACAGTTTCACGTGTTTTAAATAATCGAGGTTACATAAGTGAAAAAACAAAGAATAAAGTTTATAAAGCGATGGAGGAAATTAATTATTTTCCAAACGATTTAGCACGTTCCTTATTTCATAAAAAAACAAATTTAATAGGGTTAATTATACCCAATTCAAGTAACCCGTTTTTCGGTGAGCTAGCCTTTTATATTGAAAGTATTTGTACTTCACTAGGCTATAAATTGTTGCTTTGTAACAGTTTAAACCGTATGGATAAAGAGGAAAAATACTTAGAAATGCTTATACGAAATCAGGTAGATGGGGTCATTGTGGTAACATACAACCGAGGAGTTCTAGATTATCATAAACAAAATTTGCCTATCGTAGCAATTGATCATTATTTGTCTGAAAAGATTCCTGTTGTAGGATCTGATAATTATGATGGAGGGAAAAAAGCTACAGAATTGTTAATAAATAAACAGTGTGAAAATATTATTCATATTAATGGCCCACTTGATCTGGAAACACCAGCAAACTTCAGAAGAAAAGCGTATGAGGATGTTATGAAGGAATACGGAAAATTACCAATTACATATGAAGTCTCTCCTCAAAAGAGCCGAGAGGAGGTAATCGCTAAGCTTTTTGATGAACATCCAGAAGTAGACGGTATTTTTGCAAGTGATGATTTAATTGCGGCTGCTGTTATAACAGAATCTAGAAAAAGAGGAAAAGATATACCTGATCAATTGAAAGTGATTGGTTACGATGGAACAGAAACAGTAAAAGCTATATTACCCGAATTAACGACCATACAACAACCTATTGATTCTATTGCAAAGGTAGCAATTGACATTTTATCTAAACAGATTGAGGGCGAATTCACCAATATAGAACTTGAAACATATCTGCCTGTTAAGCTTTTAGAAGATGGAACTACTTAAATAAATTCATAACATTTACATAGGAAAAAGTTTTCTCTTTAAAGACCTGGAAGCCATTTATCCTTAATTTAGAGTGATTAAAATAACTACTTTTCCCCAGGGGTTTTAAGCTTGGTATCTCAGAAAGGTTGAAAAATCAAGGGTGTATAAAAAGTTTCATACACCAGCAAAAGAGCTTTTGTTAAAGGCCTTCAGTATGGCTTCTTTTGTCTACTTCTTTTAAGAGACATTATATAAATACAAAAATAAGTCACATCTTATAAAAAAGCGTGACTTATTTTTACTCAGAATTTAAATTCTCTTATTAATTTTTGAATCTATTTCTGGTAGGTAATCAACCTATATTAGCTAACAGCTTGTTTATTTTTAAATGCTATCTCTAATTCAATTTCTTCTAGTGTTCGACCTTTGGTCTCGGGAACATATTTCATGACAAAAAGGAAAGCGAAGACGCCAATAACTGCATATGTTAAGAATAGGACTCCTACCCCAACAGCCTCTACAAGGACTGGGAATGACATCGAGATGACGATGTTTGAAAGCCATAAAGCTGTACTTGCTACCCCCATTGCTACACCACGCACATTCATAGGGAAGATTTCACCAAGAATGACCCATACGACCATACCCCAACTTGCTGAATACGCAACAATAAACAAAGAAAGGCAGGTTAGTAATAGCCACACCGGCACTTCAACCCATGTCATACCAACTCCCAGTGTACCAAGCGCAATTGTCATACCGATGTTTCCAATTAACAATAGCTTCTTGCGGCCAATTTTATCAATAAGGAGCATTCCAAGAATCGTAAACAAAATGTTAAAAACTCCAATACCTATTGTTCCAGCAATCGCTGCTGTGGAACCAAATCCAGCTGTACTTAGAATCGTTGGTGTATAGTAAATAATTGTATTGGTTCCAATGATCTGTTGAAATACAGCAATACCGATTCCAATAAATAAAATAGAACGTAAGCCAGGTGCAAAAAGTAGTTTTAAATTGACCTTTTTTTCAGTCTTTATCTGCATTATACTTCTTATTTCTTCTTCTACTTGATGTGAATACCTTGTCAGAGATAATACTCTGCGTGCTTCATTTTCACTTACATTCTGCCAAAGCCACCTTGGACTTTCAGGCATAAAGAACATCCCTAACATTAGTAAAACAGAAGGAATCACAGCTAATCCGAGCATCCAATGCCAATTTTCCGAAGCTGCAAACATGTAATTTACAAGATAGGCCATAAAAATACCAAGAGCATTCATAATCGTGTTTAATGAAGAGACCTTACCACGAATATTTGCTGGAGCCATTTCAGCTAAATAGAGAGGGACAATACCTGAAGCTCCTCCAACTGCTATGCCCAGTTCAATACGAAACGCAATTAAAGTATGTACATTAGAAGAAATAGCTGTGCCAATTGCGCCAATTGTAAATAGTGCACCTAACATAATAATGGTTTTCTTTCTTCCATATTTATCGGCTACAGGCCCACTAAATGCTGCGCCGATAAGGGCACCAATTAAAACTCCACTTACAACTAACCCTTCAAGAAAAGGTGTTAGCCCCATGTCTTTTTTTATAAACAGAAGAGCTCCTGAAATAACCCCTGTATCATAACCAAATAAAAGCCCACCTAAAGCACCAAAACAATAAATTACCCACCTATACACTTTTTGTTTATTCATGGTCCACCCATCCGCCCCTTTAGTTGAATCTTTTTTAGCAAAGAAATACTATTTAGAGTTGTTTCACAGGCTTAAAGTTATTTTGTAAAAACGATAAACTTTCTTCCGCAAACGTATAAATCATATTCATATTTTCTCCCTTATTCGCTTGAAAAGGGTTTGGCCCAGGGGCTGTTGCTTCTACTACAACATATCCATCGAAGTTTATCTTCTGTATTCCAGAGATAAATGGTTTAAAGTCGATATGTCCACGCCCCATACCTCTTCGATTACTATCAGCTACATGAAGAATATGCAGGTTGTCCTGTGCATCAAAAAAGGGAAATTCAAGATCTCGCTCTTCAATATTCATATGATAGGAATCTAGCAACATTTTCACTTTAGGATGATTAACTTCTTTAACAAACTTTGTAGCATCAGCTCCTGTGTTAACAATGCAACTCTCATATCTGTTCAAAGGTTCTATTACAAGAGTAATATTTAATTCCTCTGCTTTTTTCGTTAGTCTCTGTACAGAGTCAATCGCCCATTTCCAGTCCTCTCCCCCGTCACCCATTGGAGCTGTTTTTCCAACCGCCGAAGGACAAACAACTAAATATTCTGCTCCTACCTCTTTAACAGCTTCAATTTGCCTTTCAAAGTATGCGACTGCTTTTTTTCGATTATCTTCGCTTCGATTAGCTAAATCTTGTTCTTCGTTTGGCCAACCAGTATCGCCTGTCAAGCCGCTTATTTCTAGATCTAAATTTTTCGCTAATTGTTTAACAACGCGCCAGTTATAGTCATTTACTGCAGCTCTAATTTCTATTGCATCATACCCGGTTTTTGCAACAAATTCCATTGTCTTCTCTAAAGGTATATCTCCAAAAGTCCAACTGCAAATTGAAAATTTCATTTCCATTCTCCTTTTACACATTTAATTTGTTTTAGAAGTGCTGCATTTCAGGAATCTAAGCCTAAAAAGAAGAATTAACCCATAATGATACCGCTTTCTTTTTAGGTCGGATAAAATAATAATTTTGTAATTGAGATAGTTTAATTAAATCAACTGTACACTTTCCTTAATTTTCACAGGTGCATTTGTCTTAACAGATTCAATACAAGCAAGTGCAATTGACAGAGCTCTGCGAGCATCGTTACCTGTTACATATGGAGTACTCTGATTACGCACACATTCTACAAAAGAAGTGAGTTCTGCGATGTAAGCATCATGTAATAATTCAGTGTCTCTTCGATATGTATCCCTACTTATTCCTTCTGCCGTGTAGCGAATCATATTTGTTTGTTGAACACCCCCAGCTGTCACCATTCCAGCTGAACCAAATACTTCACCGCGAACATCATATCCATAAACTGCTTGGAAATTTGCTTCAGCTGTCGCAATTGCTCCGTTATCAAAACGGATGTTAACAACCGCAGTGTCAAGGAGACCTTTATCTTTAAAATCTGGACGTACAAGTGCATCGGCTACTGCATAAACTTCAACTGGTTCTGCACCTGGATTTAAATAGAGTAATGTATCAAAATCATGGATTAGCGTTTCTAAAAAAATAGTCCATTCTGGAATTGGAGTTGGATCCCCTAATCCAGGATCACGCGTCAAAGATCTCAATAACTGTGGAGTTCCGATTCTACCTTCCGCAATATCGTTATGAGCAGCTCTAAAATCTGAAGCAAAACGACGGTTAAATCCGACTTGTAAGGGAACGTTTGCGTTCTGAGCTGCCAAGATGGCTTTATCTGCTTCTTCTAGGGTAATAGCCATTGGCTTTTCACAAAAAACTGCTTTCCCCGCATGAGCAGCAGCAACAACCAGATCTGCATGTGAACGGGCAGGAGCTGCAATAACTACTGCGTCAATATGTGGATCTTGAAACATTTCCTTTGGATCTGTATATGCCTTTGACACTCCGAGTTCTTTCGCAAGTCTTTCAGCAGCTCCTGAAACTGGATCAGCAATCGCGTTAAGCTTTGCCCCATAGATTTTACGAGCCACTGTTCTTCCATGAAAACTTCCCATGCGTCCTGCACCAACCAGACCAATTCTAACTTCTTTCATCTTTCTTCCCCCTTAAGAGTAAATAAAGTTACCATCTTCTTGTTATTTCTTTTTTGTAGCGCTTTCATATTTTGGGTTCAACCAACCCTTTTATGCTTTGTAAGCTAACAATTAAGGAAAGCTCTTTCCTTAATATTTAGTTTATCCCCTAGTTTTTTTATTGTCAATAATTTTTTAAAAATTTAAACAATGACATAAAATTATGCCTTATAACGCAATTTTAGACCAAAAACTCTTCCTAAAGGTATTAGAAACAGTAAAACCGTTCTGTATTTTTTATAATTATTAGTAAACTAAATTCATACATTTTTTAAATTAAGGAAAGTTCTTTCCTTATAAAATTTCCTTAAAAGCAATAAGTAGTTACCACGATAAATTAATAAAGTTAATAGGAAAGCGCTAAATGGATTGCCTATAAATAGCTATATCTTTTTGCAAAGTGGATTTTATTATATAGAATAAACAGCAATATTCTACCTATGTCAAATGAAGATCATAGAGAAGAGTAAAGATCTGTAGTGTGTAGTTTAGTATATCTCTAGCTGAGACAACAAAACATAAAAATATTTAGAATCAGATAGAGCTACTATAAATATCGTATAAGATATATGAATGTTCTTACGAGTTAAGAATTATTGTTTATCTTCTTTTAAAAGAAGATAGCAAAAAAAGGCTACATAGCTTCCTTTGAAGCTATGTAACCTTTTTTACTTCTGAAAATTGATTATACACCAAAATATCTAACTTTAAACTTTAATAAGGGTATTAGTTACTATAAGGTTTAATTATTTTATTTCCATTCATGTATTCGTTTTATTGTGAGAAGTAGATGCACGAACCACTAATTTTGGAGATAAAACAATTCGTTGCTTCGTCTCCTTTGAATCTTCAATCTCCTCTATCAATAGTTCAACAACCTTCTTACTCATTTCACGAATAGGCTGAGCTATCGTAGTTAAAGGAGGATCACAAATTGTCGAAAGAACCGTGTCGTCAAATCCAATAATCGATAGATCATGCGGAACTTTTATTTTAAGTTCACGCGCACCTTGTATTGCCCCAATCGCAAGAAATTCGGTTGAGGCAAAGATAGCCGTCGGGGGAACAGGCAAATGTAGAAGTTCACGTGTAGACTGTCTCCCCTCATCAAGTGAAGTATTATTGAGAGATACTAAACTTTCATCATATGACAATCCTGCTTTCTCAAGGGCTTGTTTATATCCCTCAAATCTTGCTCTTATCGTCGGAAACTTAATGTCTTCAGTAATCATTGCGATTCTTTTATGCCCTAAGCTTATCAGGTATTCTGTAGCCTCATACCCTCCTAAAAAATCATCTACTAATACTGCATCCACAGCAAGAGAAGATACGTCTCTAGAAAGTAACGCAACCGGGATCTCGGCCTTAAGCAGCTCCTTAATAGCCTTATCCTCTTTTAATCCTGTAGCAATTATAATACCATCTATGTATTTTTGCTTTAATATAGAAATATACTCGATTTCATTTTTTAAATCATTGTCCGTACTACAAATCATCAAACTAAAACCAAATTTCTTAACATGGTTTTCAATACCCCTTGCTATTTCTGCCATAAAAGGGTTCGCAATATTAGGTATCAGAAGCCCAATAGTTTGAATACGCTTTTTAACAGATGCTACGACACTAGGTTGATAGTTTAACTCATGCATGGTATCTCTAACCTTTTTTCTGGTTTTCTCTGCAATACTCCCCGTATTATTTAATACTTTAGAAACGGTTGAAATGGATACTCCAGCTTCCTTTGCTACATCATATATTGTTGGTTTCATTTCCTTTCCCTCTTTTCTCTTAACACCTCATACATTTATTCTAACCTATTTTAGTTATAGGTAAAATGGTTGTAAAACAAAGACTAAGATACTGATTGCTCACATCATACTTCTTGTGGGATTATTATTTGTTAACTTTAATCTACAGGAGACATCAGTAACAAAGTTTGTTAGCTTATTGGAGTAAAGAACAGGACTATCTTTTGAAGACCTCCTTGTTTACCCTTGATTTCGCTCATGTTAGTGCTCGTCACAAGCTTCTTGATACACTTGAAACATCTTCACGTACAGGAATGGTTAAGAAATTAGGCTAAATCCCTTTAACTAAGTTTTTTGAACTCAAAATGACAAACTTCATATGACTTGAAAATTTCTTATCAATATAAATAAAAATTTCAAAAAGCCTATCCATCTTTATGGGTGGTCTTTTTGATTTCTCGTTATTTCTATTTACCATAATGTTTATTTGCCCTTTTATTTTGATGTAGGTTTCATCGACTCTTCATGAGTTATTGGTTGATTTAAGATGATGCCGTACTCTTTTCTCTAATTGAGGTCCATATTGATGAACCAAGCGCATAATAGTAGTGTGAGCGATTGATAACCATTGCTCTTCCAGCATTTCCACTAAATCACGAAAACTCAGGTTGTACTGTAGGTACTACCTTACTGTTACTAAAATAACATCAGGCCGATAATGTTTCTATTTGAACAAGTTTTTCTCTTCCATACTGATCACACACCTTTTTTAAAATAATAGTATCAGTGTGTCCAAGATTGAGAGCTTACTTGTAAGTGCATTGAAATTTTCGCACCAGAATCCTTATTCTTCTATAGACCTGATTTGATGAAAATGTTGGATAATATACTGTTTGAAGTTTTCAACAACAGGAGATAGATATTTTCCTTCAACCCACGAAACCCCAATCGTACGTTGAAAACTCGATGAACAAATGCGTATTTTTGCGAGGTTAGTTTGATCCAACCCTTTAAGATCAGGGAGTATAGATACTCCTAAACCAGCTGCGACGAACCCTGCAATAGTAGCAGCTTCTTCACCTTCAAATACAATAGTAGGATTGATATTTGCCTGTTCAAAAATATCGTCGATTGTTACCCGAAGAGCATATCCTTCTCTCATTAAAATAAAGGACTCCTCAGCAATCTCCTCTACCGTAACATGTTCTCGTGTAGATAACCTATGTCCCTTAGGCACAAACAAAAATAGCTCTTCATCCCATAAAGCAATCCATTTCACAGGAGATTCTACAGGAAAAGAGGCCAGTAAACACAGATCTAATTCACCAGATGTCAGCTTCTCCTGCAGCCAGTTAGAATGGTTTTGGTGTAACTGAAAATGAACGTTAGGGTATTGTTTCTTGAACCCTGCAATTAAACTAGGGACTATTGTGACTCCTAAAGTATGTAAGAATCCAAGTGAAATTTCACCTTGGTCTGGTTTTAAAAGTGAATTAATCTCTTCCTTTCCTTCTTCATAGTCTTTCATAATAGAATCCACTTTCTTGAGAAAAATTTCTCCGTATTTATTTAACTTAATAGAGCGCTTTTGCCTATCGAAAAGAGGGACTCCCAAATGGCCTTCTAGTCGCACAATAGATCGTGAAAGAGCAGGTTGACTAATCGATAAAATTTCAGCAGCTTTCGTTACGTGTTGAACGCGCGCAAGAGTTTGAAAATACTCAAGTTGTTCCCATTCCATTAAAATTTCATCTCCTTCAGTATAATCATTACATGTAAACATTAAAAATATACTTATTATGCATTATACATTATAAAACATCAATGCTAGTATTACTTTGTCAGTAAAAATTTAAACTATTTTTTTGTTTTTATAAAAATCGAACAAAATTTAATGTGTTTAAAAGGAGAAGTTGAGATGGAATATAGATTAGAAAAAGATACTCTGGGTGAAATTAAGGTTCCTGCAGATAAGTTTTGGGGAGCGCAGACCCAACGTAGTAAAGAAAACTTTAAGATAGGCACTGAAAAGATACCAGAACGTATGATAAAGGCCTTTGCCATACTCAAACGTAGTGCAGCCAAGGCAAATCATCGCCTTGGAAATTTAGAAAGTGAAAAAGCTGAAGCGATTGTAATGATTTGTGACGAGTTAATTAAAGGTGCATACAGCGATAATTTCCCACTTGTTGTGTGGCAAACAGGAAGTGGAACGCAAAGTAACATGAATATGAATGAAGTTATAGCGAATTTGGCCACAGCCTTATTGAAAGAGATGGGAGCAAAAGCTACAATTCATCCAAACGACGATGTTAATCGTAGTCAAAGCTCGAATGATACGTTTCCTACGGCTATGCATGTAGCGAGTGTTTTAGCTGTTTATGAACAATTGCTTCCCCCACTTAATCAACTTAGAAACACATTAGAGAAAAAAGCCAAGCAATACCAAGACATTATAAAAATTGGGCGCACTCATCTTCAAGATGCAACACCACTAACCCTTGGTCAAGAAATGAGTGGTTGGGTTCATATGCTTGATCGCTCAAAAGAAATGATTATAGAAGCAACAGAAAAGATGCGCGATTTAGCAATCGGGGGTACTGCTGTAGGAACTGGGATTAACGCTCATCCTCAATTTGGAGAGGTTGTGTCAGAAGAAATAACGAATTTTACAGGACAACTGTTTAAAAGTTCATTAAATAAATTCCATGCATTAACGAGCCACGATGAGATGGTTTATACACATGGAGCTTTAAAGGCCCTTGCAGCAGATTTAATGAAAATTGCCAATGACGTTCGATGGTTATCCAGTGGTCCTCGTTGTGGGATTGGAGAAATTACTATTCCAGCAAATGAACCTGGAAGCTCTATTATGCCAGGTAAAGTGAATCCTACCCAAAGTGAAGCGATGACGATGGTAGCAGCACAAGTAATGGGAAATGATGCAGCAATTGGTTTCGCAGCGAGTCAAGGAAACTTTGAACTTAACGTATTTAAGCCTGTCATTATTTACAACTTTCTTCAATCAGTAAGACTTCTTGCCGATTCAATGCAAGCGTTCCACGATAAATGTGCTGTAGGAATTGAACCAAACATCGAAAAGATTCAACAAAATGTAGAAAACTCTCTCATGCTTGTAACAGCTCTAAATCCTCATATTGGTTATGAGAATGCAGCTAAAATAGCAAAATATGCCCATCAAGAAGAATTAACATTAAAAGAATCAGCACTCAAGCTGAACTTGTTAACAGAAGAACAGTTTGATAACATCGTAAGACCCGAAAACATGATTAATCCTTCTATATAATGTTGATTATGGATGTCTGCATGTTATGAATGAATTTATGCGTGAAGTCTTTACGAAGAACTAAAGGATTAATTACTGACCTTTTACATTATGGCTATCTAACGAACCAAGTACAATGTCCATAAAAGTATACTTCTTTAGAAACACGAAAGTCGCAGTAAAAGAAGGAACTGTTAAATAATAATTCATATTCTGTGATTTAGAAGTGTAATATTTGGTGGGAAAATTGCTTATTTATCGTTAGTAAGTGTAGACAGTAAAATAATGATGTTTACGAAATATTTTATTATTTAATTAACGTAATGAATGTTTTCAGAATATAAAAAAGGTGTCCTAACTTACTGAAGGACACCTTTTTATTGTTGCATTAACTAATTCTTCTTCACGAAACAAATTAAGTTTCACATTTTGACAAGATTTAATGGACACACACGTAAATTAGAACCATTAGAAATTACTGATTTTATTGAGCGTAAAACGCTTTTAAAATACAAAATAAAAACCTAACATGTCTTGTTTAAAAGAGCGTGTGAGATTTTTGTTAAAAAGGGCATACTAACGTTATCTGAAAGAAAGAGGTGTCGCTATGGAATCTCCTTTTGAAATGATAACAGATCTGGACAAAGTCGAAAATGCTTATTATGTAGAAGTAAAGCCTGGTGAGTACAATGCAAAGTATTGGAATAAAGAATCGGTCTATTTTGCCGATGAAGCTTTTTCTTATTTCTACACCACGATTTGCAATTATGTGCCACAGTATCAACCTACCGAAGTGACAGAAATCAAAGCAGAAACATGGCTGCGCATCAGTAATCAGCTACAAGAACTAGCGCATTTTTTGAGTAGCAATCCTCCTATGATTAAACTAAAGAAATGGATTGATTTTAGCAAAGTGGAGGAAACGTACAAACAGTTTGATCGTCACAAAAACAAGTACATTCGTGAGTTAATTAACATGATCGACCAATTTACAGCGTGGTTAACAAAGGTGTGTCAAACACAATCGTACATCACCATTTTGGGCACTTAATACTGCAGTAGGTAAGATGTAAATGGCCTTGGAACATGCGCTTTTTTATAGGCTGGGGGTGACTTGTCTCTTTTTAGAACAAGAGAAGGAAAGGTGTCTCAACTTCCACAATTCTAAAAAAGTTTAATCAAAACCATATATAAATGTTGACATAGTCATTGACTAAATATTTTTTTTACTAATTGGCCTACTTGTTTTGCTACTGTTTCAGTATCTCCTGTTAATTCTCCTAATACATAAGATTCCATTATACCCACAATAGCCATACCTAAAAATTTCAATGAAATAAAGTTAAGGGTTTTCTTTGAGCTAATGAAATTATTTTAATGCTTTGTTATACTCCTTTAATTATAATAGAGTATTTAAATCGCTCATCTTTCTTTTAACTTGCTAAGGAAGTAATACTACACTAATATTGACAGGTACAACAATTGATTTTTAAATAAGAGGTGTATCAATGAAGCTAGATGAGTTTACAATTGGACAAGTATTTGAAACTAAGTCCCTTAAATTAACAAAAGAAGATATTATGAGATTTGCAAAGGAATTTGACCCTCAATATATGCATTTAGATGAGGAAAAAGCGAAACAAGGGAGATTTAATGGAATTATTGCTTCTGGAATACATACAATGGCGCTTTCATTTAAGCTTTGGATTGAACAAGGTATGTACGAGGAAGATGTTATTGCTGGAACAGAGATGAATAATATTAAATTTATAAAACCCGTTTATCCAGGCGATGAATTGCGTACTATTGTCAAAGTTATTGATAAAAAAACGAAAAAAAGTGAAACGGGAATCCTTACTGTCTTATTATCTACTTATAATAAAGAGCAAAAAGTATTTGAAGGTGAGTTGTCGGTACTGATTAAAAGATAAGTTCTTATTGAAAAAGAAGAAATCCAAAAACTTTGTCGACAATAAATTAAATCAAAAGGAGCAGTATTGTTAATGTACTGCTCCTTTTATTTGAATAAATCCCGAGATAGTTAAGAATTAAACGTTAAAATAATATTTAACCTATCAATTAGTCCTTTTACTACATTTTTATCTATATCGACAACTTTTTAAATAGCAACACAGCATTATGTCCGCCAAAACCAAAACCATTAGAAATAGCATAGTTGATCTTTGTCTTAGTTGCATGATTTGGCGAATAATCTAAATCACAATCCTCATCGGGTGTTTCATAATTAATAGTAGGAGGAACTATATCTTCCATAATACTTCTGAGGGTTATTACAGCCTCAATCCCACCAGCTGCCCCAAAAAGATGTCCAGTCATTGATTTCGTGGAACTTACCTTTAAGTTATAAGCATGAGCACCAAAAACACTTTTAATTGCTTTAGTCTCTGATTTATCTCCTTCAGGGGTGCTTGTCCCATGCGCATTTATATAATCCACTTCAGTGGATTTTATATTCCCCATGTCTAAAGCCAATCTCATGGCATTTGCGGCTCCGGTATAATCAGGGGAAGTTATATGATAGGCATCTGTTGTGGAACCATAGCCTACGATTTCTCCTAAAATTGTTGCTCCTCGTTCTCTTGCGTGTTCATACTCTTCCAAGAATAAAACACCTGCTCCTTCAGACATGACAAAGCCATCACGACCTCTGTCAAATGGGCGACTTGCCTTTTCTGGAAAATCATTAAAAGTGGACATTGCTCTCATTCTTGAGAACCCAGCAAAAGCCAGTGGATTAATAGGAGCCTCAGCCCCTCCAGCTAATATGCCATCAGAATATCCATGTCGAATATTTAGAAAAGCCTCACCAATTGCTTGATTTCCTGTTGCACAAGCAGAAACAGGTGAAAAGCTAGGTCCCTTAAAACCCGTTTTTATAGAAATAATTCCCGAGGCCATATTACTAATCATCATAGGAACCATAAATGGAGAAATTTTTCTTGGTCCTTTTTCAATTAAAGCCTTATGATTATCTAATGTAGTATTAATTCCCCCAATACCGGAACCAATATAAACCCCTAATCGCTCCTTATTCAAACTTTGTAAATCTAGATTCGCCTGTTCTAAAGCTTGTTGAGCAGCAGCAACCGCATATTGTACGAATAAGTCATATTTCCCCACTTCTTTTTTATCGAGATATTGCTCTCCATCAAAGTCGGTAATATAACCTGCAATTTGGGTGTTAATATTATTAAAGTCATCAGACTTAATTTTTTTGATACCTGACTTACCTTCTTTAATATTCTCCCAGAACGCTTGAACCGTATTTCCTAACGGGGAAACGACTCCATATCCTGTGACTACAACTCTTCGTGACATCAAAAACACTCCTCCTCTAACCTTCTTTTTTACATACAATTCAATCTCTACTTACAAGTATTGCTGGCATTGCCTCGTTGAGAAATTTTGTACCTACTCCTACGTTATGAATATTGTTTTCTCTGATAATAATGGTTATCTCCTACCCCATGCACCCGTAGCTTCGAACATTGCTTTTGTAAGATTATCTACAAGTTTGGACTTGGTCTCCTTGAGGTGGTCAGGAGAATGCAGTTAGTTACCTTTACCATAAAAATCGGAAAGATTTAAAGTATTCAAAGAAGAAAAAATAATTAAAAGCTACTTTAAATACTGGATATCTTAACTTAGTAAACAATGCCCTAAACGTATTGAATGTAGTAATGTCTTGACAATAAGAAGGCATCGAATAACCTAGCCTAGATAAACCGTGCGATTCTATACATAATTCGAGGAAGGACCGTGGCTAGTTTTTCTAGTACCTCCATTTGGTCATCGCTCGACTCGCGCTGTACGTTCTCTAATCGAACGAGTCATCGCTTTGCGAGGTAGCAATCTCGGCAGGGATGTTATGAACCGGTGGACAGCTCCTGGAATAATTAACGTCTTTCCGCGTAAGAAATCGCGATACGCTTCGTCCGCCACCTCCCCGACCTCCATGACGCCACTTTTGTACAGCTTCGAAGACCCCAATTCTGCACGACCAGTGAAGCCGGTTGCTGTCGGACCCGGACAAAGGGCTGTCACAGTAACGCCTGTGCCACTTAGTTCGTTCTCCAGAGCTTCGGTGAACGAAAGCACGTACGCCTTCGTCGCGAAGTAAACTGACATTAGAGGTCCCGGATAAAAAGCTCCTACCGAAGCCACATTCATCACACCCCCTCGGCGTCGTTTAACCATATCTGGCAAGAACAACTTCGTCATAATAGTTAAAGCTTTGATATTGACATCAATCATATTCATTTCTTGTTCCAACTGCGTCTCCAAAAATTCCCCATACAAACCAAATCCCGCATTATTGACGAGATAGTCGACAGTAATCTCTTTCTTCTTAAGATCCGAGGCAATTTCTTCTGCCACGCCAGGTAACGAGACATCCTTGGCATAGACCGTCACTTGCACATCGTATGCTTCCCGATATTCCTTCGCGAGTTCCGCAAGTTTGCCCTCACTTCGCGCTACCAGCACCATATTGTATCCATCCTTGGCGAAACGATTCGCCAACTCTTTGCCAATCCCGCCCGATGCTCCAGTAATAAATACAGTTTTGCTCATCTTGTAACCCACCTCTACTATTATTTTTAAATCAGTCATTCGCTTAAGCATAGTTCACTCTTCACGAAAGTTCGATAACTCCAAGTACTCCAAGTTTTTCACCCTGGAAATTAGTTTGTTCAACTTGGATGTTCATTGTTTATACCTCTTTTTTGATATTTTTCCGTTTTTAAAAGTTTATAAAAACCATTTTTATACATTTGTTAAGTTCAAACTTTTTTCTTTTTTATTTTCCCGTTGTAGAGCCACTAGTATGAATGTAATGATGATAATTCCCATTAAAATTCTAAAAAGCATAATTATCTCATGAGAAATGGATGGACCTCCAGTAACCAGTTTCATGATCCCGTCAACTGCATAGGTTGCTGGTAGAAAGTTACTTACGGTTTGGTAAAAATTTGACAATAACTCCCTTGGTATAGTTGAACCAGATGATAACAGTTGAATAGATAGCATAGCAATATTTACCCATCCACCTGCATCACCCACAATAAAAAATGGAACCTGGGCAAGGAATAGAAATGTTAGTACATATATCATTTGAAAATACCACATTGTTATAAACCCTTGATGAGAATGTACGCCCATTACGTAAACCATAATAGATCCAATGGTAGAAATTAGGATGGTAGCCGTAATAATTAAAAGAACTCTTGCCCCAAACCTTTGCCAACGATTGTATAAAGTCTTGAAAGCTTTAGCAGCTTTGTTCATTTCCATAATAAATAGCATTGAACCTGTAAAGGATGCCATTACTAACATCATAGGAACCATCAATCTTGAAAAATTTGAAACTTGATTAATATTGTTAATAACGGGATGTATACGTTCTGATAGTCCTTGAGACAATCCAATAGCTTGATTAGAAGGTACATGCATTTGCTCAAAAGTAAATTGTAAGCCCGACTTCACCGACTCTTTATTAATCGTACTAGTTACTTTTTGCTCAACTGTTTGCATTACACTTTTTAACATACTTGGATTTGATTCGTTTAAAGAGTAAATAATTTTCGCCTTTTTTTCATTATTTTGAAGCGTAGAACTAAAATCTTCTGGGATATAGATTACCATTTGAACTTTACGATCATCTAGCTTATCCATTGCACTTTTTAAGACTGAAGACTGAGTAATTTTAAATTTTAAGTTTTCTTCTAAATTATTTGCTATTTGTGCTCCTATTTTAGAGTCTTCATTTACAATAATAATTTTAAATTGATCGATGCGGTCAGTAACATGATCATATCCTGTATTCCAGATAATGCTAAATAATACTTGAAATATAATTGCAGTTATTAAACCAATAATGACACTCCTTGTTTTTAATAAGGATAAATATAAATTTTTCATTTCAGTAATTCCCCTTACATTTACTTATGCTTTTTTTTAATCCATATTAACATTGTGTATATTGACATTGTTAATATGGATTTCATACATTATATGACCCTAATAAAACTACCTCCTTTTGCACGGAGGGCAGTTTTTTAAGAGATTTTTCTATGAACCGTATCGGTAAAGAAATAATGTATCGAACCTAACAAAATGATTAGGTTATTTTCCACTTTTTATTAAAATCTTCTCCTCTTTTATGAAGGAAAGCACTTGCTGAAAGCCTTGAACAGCTTTAATTGTCCTTTTGTGCGAATTTTACCTGACATGACTGCCGATAACACCCCTGTTTCTTTGGCCATCAGCCGAATCCATGTTTGACTGTCTGCAATAAGTTGGAAATCCGCATCCCCTATATGTCCCTTTTCCACAGTAAGAGTCTTGTTCTGAATGATAACCGTTGCTTGAGCATTTTCTTCCCCAGTAAATGTAAAATGATAGGTAGCAGCTAAATCTTTTGCTTGATTTCTCTGAAACATATGAGGAAGCACTTGTAAAAACGCTTTGATTGATTTCGATCGTAAACCGTTGCTCACCGGTCGAACTTGTTTATGTGGAAAACGCTTTTTCACATGATCCTCAGCGTCGGAATTCGGTACTACATACACCATTTCGCTTTTATCCTGCAGTGGTTTAACAACGTCTTTCAAAAATTTCTTACGATCTTCAAGAAACTCACCAATTACATCTTCTCCAGCAGGACAAACAGACAAACAGTAGGCTGCTTTATAGCTAGCCCCAAAAGAAAGGCTCTGCCACATAGATGCTGTTTCTGTATCATTTACTTTGTCCTTGTATGCTTTAGAATTTTTGCTGTCGGTAATCTTCTCCACCCAGTCGGTGAAGCCGCCGGAAAATTCTCTATAATTATGCGTATAACAGGCGGAGAAATTAAAATGACCATCAGCGCCAATAGCTCCTACCGGACAGGCAGCTACGCACAATTTACACTCTAAACACGGATTATAATCAATGGGCTGACTTTCCGAAGTCATATCTGCATTTGTAAGGATCGTACCTAACAAAATAAAGTTGCCGAACTTGGGATGGATGACATTTCTATGGATGCCGATTTGTCCGAGTCCAGCCGCAACCGCAATTGGTTTATGTGAAATGACCCATGCTTTTCCCGTGCTTTCCTGTTCCATCGGGAATCCTGCTGGCGGATTCAACGCTTTTATGCCTTGCTCTTCAAGCTTTTTCACGATTTCATGTCCGATATGCGTTACGTTATCGACAACATGATGAAATTCCGTATTTGCAATGGATCGAGCCGTCGAACGCAAGGGCTCGCGGTTCATTTTGCAGACGAAACTAATAAGCGTCCTAGCTTCAGGAAACAAATTCAAAATCTCTTCTCGTTGGTCCCCAAGTTCGTTTCGGTCAATAGAGACGAACCCAACATCGTCGGCTCCTGCATGTAGACATAAATTCCGCAACCATTGTGTATCTATGCGCCTGCCTTCGGTTCCCTGCATAGTTTCCTTTTTCTCATAATATTGTTTTACAGAAGGGTGATCATTTATTGTCACCTTTTTCATAGCACTCAACTCCTTAGTCATTCAATTTAACGCTCATCTGTCAGTACTACTCTGTTTGATGCCCTGCCCAATCATTTGAAGTCGTGCATTCCATACTGAATTCGTAAAATTGATTTTTAGTTCTAGCGTTGTGAAACTTTCTACCAAGGCTAACAGAGCTTGTACGGAAAGCTTATCGGAACGGTCAAGACTTAAAGTTTCTTTCCTCTTGATCATCAATGATCAGGTGATATCAACTATGACATCACCCTTATCAGAGTTCGTAGAATCGTTCTAAGTATTATAGGTAGAAAAAGAGACCGAACGGTCTTTTTTAAGGTAAAAAAAAGCCATAGTCGGCTTCTTTTTTAGACTGTTAGGAACAGGTCTGATCAAGAAACGATCTAAGATGATGCACAGCTCTTTTCATGTACTCTTGGTTCTTGTAAAGTTTGCTAAGTGCTAGCGCCCCCTCCAACGTGGAGATAAACACAGTCGCCACAAACTCGGGATCCACTCCCTGTTTAATCTCACCCTTATTTATGCCTTCCTGAACAAGATTACGAACCATTCCGAGTAAGCTATCCATTGCTTCACGGACTTTTTCTTGAAGTAATGGGTCTGCGTCATCCGCCTCAATGGCAGCATTCATAATCGGGCAACCTCCAGGGAACAATTCCTTTTCAGCAATCCCCTCGAATACGGAAACAATGGAAAAAAGACGTTCCATGCATCCTTGTTTGCCTGTCATTGCTTCAGAAAAAAGATGCCTCATCGTGTCAATGGAAAAGGAAAAAGCGCTCAGCATTATTTCCTCTTTATTTTCGAAATGGTTATAAATCCCTCCTTTTCGAAGACCAGTCTCGTGCATGATGTCTGATATAGAAGATGCCCTATATCCTTGGCTATTAAAAAGTTTCGATGCTTTTTCTAAGATTAGGGCTTTAGTCTGTTCTCCCTTGCGATTAACCATGAATCTATTTGCCTCCGTTTAAAAAAAGGTTTACGAAAATTTTAAGACCGTTTGGTCTTTTTTTATTGTACAATTAGGTAGTATCTTTGTAAAGTACAAAAAATAATAGGCATATAAAAAGGCAGCAAGTCTATCTGAACGCGGTAACATTAAAGGAACAGGTACTAATTAATACATAAAAGAAAACATGCTAAGCTTCTAATGATTCTACAAAATCACTTGTATGCAAAATATTTTGAATATGTTATATTTTTTCTAATCAAAAAATCACAGCTAAAGATGGTGAGGCATTCATTAAAAACTACGATATACGATATCTGTATTCATTTTCTCTAGGAAAAGTTTTACAAGGAGTGAAGCAAGTTAATAAACCCAAACTTCTTTTTAGAGTTTAATACCTGTCCAATATGTACTACTTCATATCCTATGGAAATAGGTAATTTTATATTAGCAATCCTAATAAGTAAGACTGATTTTAGTTATATATACTCTTACAATAAGCTTAATTTATATGAATACATGCATAAATATTATAAAATTAAAAATTTTTGGTTAAAGGGGACTATATCACATTGACTGAATTACAGATAAAGGGAAAACAAGCAAAACAGGCATCCCACATCCTAGCAAATATAAGTAGTAAATGTAAACAAGATGCTCTATTTAAAATGGCTGATTATTTACTTACATATAAGGAAGATATCTTAAAGGCAAATCAAATAGATTTAAACAATGCTTTGGAAAATGGAACATCAAAAACAATGTTAGATCGTCTATTGCTAAATGAAAATCGTATTGAGGAAATGGCAAACGGTTTACGACGAGTCGCTACTTTACCAGATCCTATTGGTGAAATAAAGAATATGTCTGTACGTCCAAATGGTTTACAAATTGGACAGCAAAGCGTGCCATTAGGAGTTGTAGGAATCATTTATGAAGCTCGTCCAAATGTAACTTGTGATGCAGCCGGATTGTGTTTAAAATCTGGTAATGCAGCTATATTACGAGGTGGAAGTGAAGCAATATACTCTAATATAGCTATTGTAAATATATTATCAAAAGCTATTTCTGATGCAAATTTACCGTCAGGCGCTCTTCAACTAATAATTGAAGATACTCGACGTGAAACCGCCATAGCATTAATGCAACTTAATGAATATGTAGATGTGCTTATTCCTCGTGGAGGTTCAGGGTTAATTCAGAACGTCGTGAAGAATGCAACAGTACCAGTAATCGAAACTGGTACTGGTAACTGTCACATTTATGTAGATGAATCTTGTAATATTGAAATGGCGAAATCAATTATTATTAATGCAAAAACGTCTCGTCCTTCTGCATGCAATGCAGTTGAAAAAGTGCTTATACATAAAAATACAGCTGAGAAATTCTTGCCAATCATCTTTCAAGCATTAATTGAAGAAAATGTTGAGATACGTGGAGATGAAAGGGTTGCTGAAATCTGTCCAAATATAAAATTGGCAACAGAAGAGGACTGGAAACAAGAATTCTTAGACTACATCTTAGCTATTAAAGTGGTAGAAGATATTGATGAAGCTATTTCACATATTAATAACTATAGCTCAAGCCATTCAGAAGCGATTATCACAAACGATTATAATCATGCTCAACACTTTCTAAAACTTGTGAATTCATCAGCTGTGTATGTTAATGCATCAACTCGTTTTACTGATGGAGAAGAGTTCGGGTTTGGAGCTGAGATCGGTATTAGTACTCAAAAAATACATGCTAGAGGCCCAATGGGGTTAAAAGAATTAACAACTACGAAATACATTATTTACGGGAACGGGCAAACTCGGTAACAAGAAGTTTATAAAGAGAAATATGTATTGCCGGTTTTTCCACATAGTATATAGACATAAACTATTAAAAAAATATATTCTATTGTTTTTTTAGGGATAATGATAATTCAACCAGAATTTTCAAATAGATAAAAGGTAGCTAAGAACTATTTCTAACTGCCTTTTATTTATCTTATTAATTCCTTAAATAATTTCCGATAACTTACATTACGGTAAGTAAAAACCAAAAACATTTGAATAATTTAAGAATTTAATTAACTAAAATTTGGATCATTTAAATTATTATTATTAATAACCACATCTGCTCTAAATTGTGGTTTATGTTCATCTATATAGATTTTTGATGCTGCATGATATCTTTTAATAAACATTGCTTCAGATTTTTCATAACTTCCAAAAGCCTGTTCTTCTCGTTTAGCACCTCTTTGTCTAGCTAACTCAAAGTCAGTATCAACGAATATTTTAAAATCATATAGGTCACATAATTGTTTCTTGAATAAAAAGGTCCCATCTACAATTAAAATCATGTCCTTACTCGCCACTTGCATATCGGGTTTAACATACTGATCTGTTGCTAACTCTAAAGAAGCTGTTTGATAATGAAAGGTTCCTCCTGGTCCTAAAGGAATTAAAAGCTTTTGCTTAAAGGATTCATAATCATGAGCATCTTGATAATAGCCAAGAGCCGACTCCTTTCCCTGTCTGTAACGAATACATTTGGGATTATGAAAATGATCTATGCTTGTTCTAATAACATTCTTTTTTCTAGTTTGAAGTTCCACAGCGAGTTCATTAGCAAGCGTTGTCTTTTCGGAAGCTGTAATTCCACTGATCCCTACTCGAATGGGATGGCTTGCTTTTAAACTCAATATTTTATCTACTAATTTAGAAACAAGTTTTCCTCTTAACATGTAATCTCAAATCTCCTCTCAACACATTAGTTTCTACATTAGAAAAGGTTATACAGCTAGATAATCCGTTAAAACGAGATTTCTCTACACAGACGATTAACGAGAAACGGGTGGTAGATATTACGTATATCCCTACGGTAAGAGATGGTTGGTGCTATTTGGCGTCTGTATTAGATTTGCATTCTAATTAAAACCTTTTTCATAAATACACCTTCAATTCTCTAATAATCATTTTCTACTTATTATTCTTTGACTACTGTTAATAAAAGATAGAAACTTTGTATATTTTATCATGTTTTTTGTATTCATGAATATCACTACTACCTAATCAAATGATCTTATTCTTGTACGGACTGAAGTTCTTCTTTATAGGTAACAAAAAAGCATAAACTCGTTGGTCTCCAACAAAATTTATGCTCTATCTTTAATAAGACTTTTACGAATTCTCTTTTAATCCAGTCACAAATGATTTCTGTAAAAACTATAAGGCTATAAACAACCTTACACAATATCTCGATTCAACGATTTATCTTTAATCACTTTAATTCTTTCCACTTTTCCTACAAGGAAGATATAAGAAAGTGCCCCTAAGAGAGCCAATGCCGCTATGAATACTAGCGCTGGAGCAAAGTTTCCTCCTTTTGCTAAGAAACCAATAACAATTGGAACGATGATAGAAGCTAAACCTCCGATAAAGTTAAAAACTCCGCCTGTCAAACCGACTAAATGTTTAGGTGCTAGCGTTGAGACAAAGACCCATGTAATAGAAGCTAGGCCATTTCCAAAAAACGCAATAGCCATAAACATGATAATGAGAGATGTGCTATCTACATAATTGGCTCCGATAATTGAAGTTGATAAAAGTAGACCTACGATAATAGGTGTTTTTCTTGCAATACCTAAAGATACTCCTTTTTTCACTAAGGCGTCAGATACAAAGCCAGCTAATAATACCCCTACAAATGCTGCTAAAAACGGAGCAGATGCTAGGAAGCCTGATTTTAAGAAATCTAACCCTCTGTATTCCACAAGGTACGTTGGAAACCAGGTAAGGAAGAACCATAAAGTAGAGTTTACGGCAAACTGACCTAAATAGATGCCCCATAGCTTCCGGTGAGAAAAGGCTTCTTTAAGATTTCCCCATTCGAATTTTGCTCTTTCTCCTTTCTTATCACCAGCTTTAACTAAGCCTCCACCTTCTTCAATATGCTGTAGCTCTGCTTTATTTACTTTACTATGCTGAGAAGGATCGCGATAAAAGATATACCATATAATGCCCCACGCTATACCGATAATCCCGGTAGTAATAAACAGACCTCTCCACCCTAAAAAGTGCTGAATGGTCACCAATGTAGGGGTTAAAAATGCTAGCCCCGCAAACTGTCCTGAAGTATAAAAAGCAATAGCTGATGCTCTTTCCTGATTGGGAAACCAGCTGGTGACTACTTTATTATTGGTAGGAAAAGCCGGTGCTTCGAATGCTCCTGTGGCTAAACGCAGACCAAAAAGACTCACAAATCCCTTAGTAAACCCTTGCAGCAGCGTAACAATAGACCAAGTAATTAAACTAAAGGCATACGTGACACGAGCGCCAAAACGGTCAGCCATTACCCCTCCTGGTATTTGCAGAGCAGCATAAGCCCATCCAAAGGCTGAAAATATAAGACCCAGTTCTACTGATGATAGCTTTAAATCTTTGGACATGGCCGTGGCGGCTACAGAAATATTACTTCGATCCATATAGTTGATGACAACGCTTATGAAAATAAATGCTAAAACACGAAATCTAACGCGAGTCGGCTTTTCGCTATACCCCTTCATTCCCTTATCCCCCTGTATATGACTAGTTTAAGAAAAGATCTGACTGACGGTCATTTGTCAATCAGATCTCCCGTACTAAAATGGTTTCCCCTTTACCATTCCGCTACAGAACCATCTCTATGACGCCATACTGGATTACGCCAATTATGGCCGATATCAGCCATTTTTCTAACATGGTCTTCGTTAATCTCAATACCTAAACCAGGTCCATCAGGAATTTTTACGAAGCCTTCTTCGTATTTAAATACGTGGTTATCCACAATATAATCTAGTAAATCACTGCCTTGGTTATAGTGAATGCCTAAGCTTTGCTCTTGAATAAATGCGTTGTGACATGTTGCATCTACTTGAAGACAAGCGGCTAATGCGATTGGTCCTAACGGGCAATGAGGCGCAGCTGCTACATCAAAGGCTTCAGCCATTGAAATAATTTTCTTACATTCTGTAATTCCCCCTGCATGTGATAGATCGGGCTGAATAATATCAACGTATCCGTCTGTTAAGAGCTTTTTAAACTCCCATTTTGAAAACATTCTTTCTCCTGTCGCAATAGGGATGGATACGTGATTGGCAATTTCTCTTAACGCCTCATTGTTTTCGGGCAAAACCGGCTCCTCGATAAACATTGGACGATAGACCTCTAATTCTTTAGCTAAAATCTTTGCCATTGGCTTATGTACTCGTCCGTGAAAATCAATACCTATTCCTACATAAGGTCCCACTGCTTCTCTGACAGCAGCAATACGTTCTACTACTTGATCAATTTTTTCATATGAATCCACATATTGAAGCTCTTCTGTTCCATTCATTTTTACTGCTGTAAATCCCTTTGAAACAACTTCTCTTACTGCTTCGCCTACATCCGAAGGCCGGTCTCCCCCAATCCACGAATACACTTTGATGGACTCTCTTGCTTTTCCGCCTAATAGTTGATGTACAGGAGCATCGTAATATTTTCCTTTTATGTCCCACAGAGCTTGGTCAATCCCTGATATGGCACTCATTAAAATAGGTCCGCCTCGATAGAAACCGCCTCGGTACATAACGTTCCAATGATCTTCAATATTTAATGGATCTTTGCCAATAAGATACTCCATTAGCTCATCTACTGCAGCTTTAACGGTAGAGGCTCTTCCTTCAATAACAGGTTCTCCCCATCCGACAATTCCTTCGTCTGTTTCTATTTTTAAAAATAACCAGCGTGGCGGCACTTGGAACAATTCATAATTAGTAATTTTCATGTACTTTTTCCCCTTTCGTTATACGATTCACTGCGGCTACGTATGCTTTAGCCTTTTGTGTTAGCTCCTGCAGATATGCATGAGTAATTTCACGATTTGTATCAACTAAAGAACTTCCAATACCAAACCCTACAGCACCTGCTTCTTCAAATTCTTGAATATTGTCTAAGCTCACTCCTCCTGTTGGAAGAAGTGGAATATGTGGAAGCGGCCCTCGAATATCTTTAATATAGCTAGCCCCCAGCCTAGCAGGGAATACTTTTATAATATCTCCCCCATTTTCATATGCCGTTAAAATTTCAGTAGGTGAAAAAGCACCTGGAATACTAACCGCACCGTATCTTTTTGTTAGTTTAATCGTTTCCGTGTTAACAGTTGGAGAAAGGATAAACTTTGCACCTGCTAAAATAGCTGAACGTGCTGTTTCAGGGTCAAGCACTGTACCCGCTCCTACTAACACTTGATCACCCAGCTCTGTAGAAACCTCTTTAATGGCTGAAAGTGCGTCAGGCGAATTTAGAGTAATCTCTATGTTTTTTACACCGCCGTCATTAAGCGCAGAGGCAATTTTCACTACATCCTGCGGTTTAGCTCCTCTAATAATCGCAACGATTTTATGCTCTAATAGATGTGATAAAATATCCGTCATTGGTAAGCCCCTTTCTTTTATCGTATAACGTCTTCTTTTGTAATCGCATTCATAAATTCGTAAAGCTCTTTTTTATCAGGCAAGCCTTCAATATCACCCTCTACGGTTACGACCATAGCTCCTATAGCACACCCTCTTTTAACCGTTTCTTTTAAAGAAGATTTATCTATTAACCCCGATAGTATCCCAGCGGCGAACCCATCACCAGCTCCTACTGGATCTATCACTCTAGCAACTTTAAAACCTTCCACGTAAGCGGATTCATTTTTAGTCGAATAATAAGCTCCTTTCTCACCTAGCTTAATAACAACTAGTTCTGCACCTAATTGATGAAACGCTGATGCAACATCTTCAGGATTATCCTTCTCAAATAAAAACTGACCTTCGTTCATTCCTGGTAAGACAATATCCGCATATGTAGCCATTTTAGTTAGTGTTTGACGCGCAGCTGTTTCATCCCAAAGCGTCTTGCGTAAATTTGGATCAAACACTATTTTTACACCATTTTTTTTAGCAGCTTTCATCGCTTGAAAAACAGCTTCGTGGCAGGAGTCGCTCAGCGCAGGTGTAATTCCTGTCACGTATAGGTATTTTGCAGACGAGATATATTCTTCATTCATATCATGCGGATTCATAAAGCTTGCTGCTGAACCTTGTCTGTAATAAAACACTTTACTGTTCATTTCATTTGTTTTTTGCTTTAAAAAAAGACCTGTAGGAGCATTATCATCAAATATCACATGTCTTACATCTATTCCTTCTCCTTTTATACTTGAAAGAATACGCTCTCCTAGCTCATCTTTTCCTAATCGGCTAACCCATCCCGTTTGATAACCTAGTTTTGACAGAGCGATTAATGTATTACTTTCTGCTCCAGCAATTTTCGAAGAAAAATCTTTAGCATATCTCATCTTTCCATTCGAGTGTGGGGTAAACAGAATCATTGTTTCCCCCATGCTTATCACATCCATTTTACCCCTCTTTTCATTTATCTCTTCGCCTCTTCATATCCAGCAATAAAAGATATGTTTTTTGACGTTTGAAGCAGCCTTTCTACAATAAAGTCTTTATGCTTCAGCATTCTTTCCTTAGGCCCAGCTACACTAATAGCAGCTTGAATGCTTCCCTTTGCTCCAAATACAGGTGCAGCAAGGCAAAATAACCCTTCCTCATTTTCTTCATCATCAATTGCATAGCCCATTTGAATAAAAGAGTCTAGATTGTCATTAAGAACTTTTTTATCTGTAATTGTATAATCCGTAATAGGCAGTAGTTCTATATGTTCAAGCAGCTGTTCTCGCTGATCTTTAGGAAGAAAAGCTAAAAAGGTTTTTCCTAATCCTGTACAATAGAGCGGCTTACGGTTACCAGGCTGAGCTGTTGTTCTAATAGAGCGATTATTGTCAATCTTAACAACATAGACTAATTCTCCATCTGACAGCAAGGCCATAAAAACCGTTTCCTGAACATCCTCCATCAGTTTCTTTAAATACGGCTTTCCCTCAGAAGAAATATCTAATGATTCCATAGCCGCTGTTCCAATTTGAATTAGCTTTGGCCCTAGCTTATACCTCTTTAATGAGTCCTGATTCAAATACCCTTCATTGTGAAGTGTTCCCACAAGATTAAACGTACTGCTTTGCGGAAGCGAAAGTAAATCGCTAACCTCTTTTACTGTTAATCCCTCGGGATGTTGAGCAATCAATTCAAATACTCTTAATACACGTTCTGCTGATTTTACTGACATGAAGAAACCCTTTCCGAATCACATATGTGATTTTAAATTTTATATATGATTTACTGATTTAAATATTATCATAGACAGATAATTAATTCAAAATATTTTTACAAATTAAATAAAAATATTTATGACAGTTCCTGAAAAAATGGTTAATAAATAGCAATATAAAAAAGCTTACTAAAAGGACCCACAAATCCTTTTAATAAGCTTTTTTCTTTACAGATACAGATGCTTTTATAGTTTTTCCGTATAACCTCTTGAATTTCGAATTAAAAAAGATATCCCTGTCAATAAACAATTAAGAAACAAATATTTAGTCAGGTAGTGTTGAAAGCTATAGGTGAAGTAGAAGTATAAAAAGAACACAAAACTAAAATAGAAAATAAATTTTAAATATCTTTTTAAAACTAAGTTATGAGGAGAATTCACGTTGACTACTCCTTTTAAAGTCATATAATAAAGTTATTTTTCAACATATATTGGAACGTTTTTCTGTGTCATTTTATAAAACAATTAGAAAAATGATAGGTAATGTAGCAAGGCTTAGAGAGGTACTAATTAACGTTGCACTTGATACAAACTCCGGCTCTGTATTAAATTGAAGCGCGTACATAGTTGTATTAGCAGCTGTGGGCATAGCAGCCATAATAATCATAATTTGTTTAACCATCTCATCAACAGGTAACAGAAGTGTTAGTATATAAGCGATAAATGGTGAGATCACAAGCTTGATAGCTAATGACCATGAAACTTTTGCTTTGGCTAAATTTCTAATTGATATTTTAGCTAGCTGCATTCCAAGTACGATCATGATGGTAGGAATAGCTGCACCGGCTACTAAATCAACCGCTTCTTTTACAGAGTTGCTTAATGGAATATGAAGAAACTGAAATATAGCTCCTAAAAGTCCCCCATATACAATTGGTATCCGTCGCACTGCGTCAATGGCTGATTTTATACCGTTTCCTTGCGAACTCCCTTTAGCGGCATAATAAACTCCTACTGTACACATGACCAGTTGCTGTATGACCATTAGAATAATGGCAGAGTCTAAGCCTGTAACGCCAAAGAGTAATAAAACAACAGGAGTACCGTAGTTTCCATTATTCATAAATGAGGACGCTAATATCATCCCACAGGTTTCTGAAGTAGAATATCGCTGGAAATAAGCAATAATATAGACGACAGCAATTAATGCAAAGCAAAGTGCAAATGTGTATAACGTAAGATATAAGTAATCAATAGTAAATTTGGTTGTGTAAAATGTTTTGAACACTAGAACTGGAGACATCAAATAAAGTGCCATTGTTGAAATCGTTTTTGTATCAAATCCTATTTTCTTTTGTCCAATAAATCCAAGTGCAAAAATCCCGAAAATAGGAAGAAGGATTGTTAAGAACTCCATGTTTGTTCACCTTCGTCATTTTTTCTTTGTTATTTTCCAAATGAAAGACCTAGAAAATTAAAAATCTAGGTCTTTCATTTAAACTGATAAATTATAAATTTAAAACAATGATACGTTCTTCAGTCATTTCTTCAATTGCATATTTCGGCCCTTCTTTTCCGTTACCGCTCTTTTTCACACCGCCATATGGCATATGATCGACACGATACGCTGAAGCATCATTTACAATTAATCCGCCTACTTCGATTTCACGAGCTGCCTTCATAGCAAACTGTAAGTCGTTCGTAAAAAGGCCTGCCTGCAACCCATAGTCAGAATCATTTACCTTTGAAATCACTTCATCAATCTCATTATATTGATCAATAGCTACTACTGGCCCGAATACTTCTTGACGACAAACTTTCATATCATCATTTACATTGGTCAAAATTGTAGGAAGATAGAAAGCACCATCACGCTTTCCTCCTAGTTCAATTTTTGCCCCTTCTTCCACCGCTTCTTTTACCCATTCTTCCACTCGCTCTGCTTCTTTGAGACGAATCATAGGTCCAATATCCGTTTGCTCATCCATTGGATTACCGACTACTAACTTTTCTGTTTTTTCTTTTAGCTTATTAACAAATGCAGTATAAATATTCGTATGAACATAAATTCGTTGAACTGAAATACAAACTTGTCCCGCATTATTAAAGCTTTTTTGAGAAATTAAAGATGCAGCTTTTTCTAAATCAGCGTCTTTATGTACGATAGTAGCCGAATTATTTCCTAGTTCAAGTGAAACTTTACGCAAACCTGCCTTAGATCGAATGAGCTCTCCTACTCTTGGGCTTCCTGTAAAAGTAAACATATTAACATCCTGGTTTTCTAATAACCATTCACCAATTTCTGCCCCATCTCCAGTCAATACTTGAAGGCACCCCTTTGGCAGCCCTGCTTCTTCCATTAATTCAGCGAGCTTGAGAGCACAAATTGGAGTGACTTCAGCAGGTTTTAATACTACACTATTCCCAGCTGCAAGTGCAGGTCCGAGTTTATGACAAACTAGATTGATAGGTACATTAAACGGTGTGATAGCTGCAACAACTCCAACTGGGACTTTTACTGTAAAAGCCATACGATTCTCCGAGCCTTGAGCCGATTCAACAGGTACACCTTCTCCATGAATACGCTTTGCCTCTTCCGCTGAAATTTGTAAAGTTGTAGCCGCACGCTCAACTTCTCCGCGAGATTCACGAATAGACTTTCCAACTTCAGTAGCCAAAATTTCAGCAAATTCTTCTTGACGACTTAGTAATAACTCAGCTGCTTTCATTAATACCTCGTAGCGTTCATATGGTGAAAAAGTGTTTTTTAATGCATCTTTCGCGCTGGCCACAGCTTTATTTACATCGTCTTTTGTTGCTACTGAGATTTCAGCTGCAGGCTGCTGTGTATATTTATTTAAGACTTCCATTTTTTCTGCTGTTGTTTCCCATTCCCCATTTACATATAAACCATATTGTTTGACTTGAGTTAAACTCGTCATTATCTCCACATCCCCAATTGTATTAGCATTTTATCTTGTAAGTTCAATATTGTAATGATATTTGTCACTGCGATATTTTGTTACCGTAAATTCAAGTGGCTTATCATCAAAACCGTAACTTACTCTTGTCATTTCAAGTAAAGCTTCTCCGCCCCGTATGCCTAACAGATCTGCTTCATAAATCGTTGCATTAATAGCAGATACCTTCTCTTTAGCTCGTTTTAAGAAGATTTCATTCTCTTCTAGTACTTCATAAAATTTTGCACTATTTAAATCTTGTTCAACTAGTATTTTCCCAATATGCATAGGCCAGCAAGAACGTTCAATCGCAATAGGTACCTCATCGGCAAAACGAATTCGTTCAATGACTAAAACCTCTTCTCCAGCGTCCAATTCCAGCATGGAAGTTTCATGATATAAATCTTTTTTAAAATCAGTCCGAATGAGTTTTGAGTTCGGCGTTAGTCCTTTTTCTGCTACTTCTTCTGCTAGTCCTTTGAGCTTGCCTAAGCTGCCGCCAATCAGAGGCTGAGGCTTTACAATTGTTCCCCTGCCTTGTTTTTTTTCTAACAGTCCATCCTGTACTAACATAGAAATAGCTTGTCTTAATGTAGTACGGCTTACATCAAATTCTTGCATTAATTCTTGTTCTGTTGGAATTAACGTATTGGGTTTCCAAATTTTCTCTTGTATACGTTTAATTAAGACATCTTTTACTTGAAGATAAAGCGCGATATTTTTATTAGAACCTATTGTATCTTTCATGTTCTCAAACTCCTTTTAAGTTAGCGTTTGGTATTATTATATAGTATTGGCTAACTTTTACTGTAGCAGAGAAATACAATCTTCTTATACATAGACCTTTGTTTCTAAGTTAAGCATACGTCCTAGTTCAATTAGGTGTTCTGTCACATCACCATAAACTAGTGCAAAATGAGGTTCATACCCCGCGTGCATAAGTTCATAAAGTGTGTCTGATGCATTTGTCGCTAACTCAACTTCTACAGAAGTACCTGTAAAAGGCTGCTCTACATCTAATGCATTTCCTTTCATCACTAGAAGACGATACCCGTCAGGTGTATGACTTACCCTGAAGATCGTTACTTCTCCTGCTTTTAATCCAAAATCCATCGCAAAACCGATTTTTCTGTTAGGATGCACCCCTGCTGTTGCTCCAGTAGAAGGGTTGGCAAGTGAATATGCCCCTGCACCGCAGTGCCAAAAAACAACGGAGTTTTTTTCTTCGTCTATGTGAACTAAATCTCCAAGGTAAGGTGCATTTCCACCCGCTAACTCACGCAGGATAAACATTGAGATTGATCCGTGAATATCCGACTCACAGGATGTTACCATTCCATCCTCAGTAAACTGAGATAGCGTTGAGCACGGAGCAGCTCCTAAATCATTAAAGAAATCTGGCCAGCATCGCATAGCTAGTGCATCTAACTCTTCACGTTGAATGTGCTTTTTAATATATGTGGAAAATTGAGCAAATTTAGTAACGGTTTCATCATTTCGATTTAGACCAATCACCTGCTTTTCTGCCCGCTCAACTTCACCTATCCATTCTTGTTCTGGAAGCTTTACACACTCTTTAAACGCTTCTTGTAAATCCATCTTATGAAGAGTTACGCCAAGTGCGCTTTTTAATTCTTCTTCGTTAGCTGCTGAAAAAAGAATCCTGGTGGATAATCTCCCACTACCCCAATTTTTAACTCATTTAATGCTTTTAGCACGCGCATAACGTTAATTTGTCTTGATAGACGATCCTGCAAAGCTTTCTCATCTGGATTTCCGAATACAAACGCAAACGGATGCTGGTGGTTGCGCAGCACATTACTGGTGCTATTTCCACCTGTTAGCGAGTTTAAACGTAAACGTCCACCTACACTTGGCTCACGTACTGACCAAACAATTACAGGCTGTTTAAAATACTCCAATATCTTAACCATAAATTCACCATCGGCAAATGTAACGCTTTGGTATAAAACGGTATCAATCTTATCCCCTTTAACTGAATCAAGAAACCCCTGTAGTTCTTCAACTGAAGTTATAATTTGCTCCGGCGCAATCACAGTACTGCAGTTACCTTTCAGCCACTCCATACTTTTTTGACGATAAATTTCAGCTGCTTCAATATCAAATGTTTTTCTACCTATAGGCACATATAAAACTGTTGTATTTTGCATATAGAGTTCCCCTTGTCATAAAACTATTTGTTATAACCATTTTAAAATACATAATTACCTTTATCAACACTATTTTTCCGTTTGACTACATTTCTTATATAAATAGCTTTTAAATTAGATGTGAATTAGTTTAGAAAACAACTCACTCCAAATAGATTTTTTACGGTAAAATACAGGTGGATAACCTAATGGCGCCTGAACAGTAACCGATCCTCCTGTGTACTCTTCACCACTCCATACATGGACCCACTGATCTTCTGGTAAATATACTTCCCACTCTGTTTGGTTTTCTTGATGAACCGGCGCAACAAGTACATCTTCACCAAATAAATATTGGTATTGAATATCATATGTTTTTTCATCTTCTTCATAGTGCATAAACAAAGGTCGCTGAACAGGAATTCCTCGTCGAGCATTCTCTTCTACAAGCGATTTAATATAAGGTGCCATCGTTACATAAACATTAGAAATTCTTGCTAAATGTTCTAATGTTTCTTCATCACCGTCAAACTGGAAACAATCATCCGGACGATTTCCTTCATGTGTTCTCATCATAGGCGTGAAGGCTCCCATTTCTGCCCATCTCATCAGCAGCTCTTTCGAACGTTTATTGCCATGTAAGCTTGTATAGCCTCCAATATCACTATGGTGTAAGCCGCAACCAATCATTCCTGATGATAAAGCTGCAGGAATAACGGAAGCTAAACCATCATCCAGCGACCAATCTACACTTTGATCTCCGCCCCAAAGAAGCGTACAGTATTTTTGTATGCCCGTATATCCGGCACGCATAAAGTATACAACCTCACCAAGTTTCCCTGCTTCTGATACTGCTTCATAGTTCGCTTTTGCCCACATTGTCGGCCAAGCATTGTGCATAATCTTAGCGTCGACTCCATTTTTGAGCACAACGTCAGTTGGCAAGTATTCGCCAAAGTCAGCCATCCATCCATCTAATCCAAAATTAATCATGTTCTCTTTAATAACTTGTTTATACCATTCAGTAGCCTCTTCGTTGGTAAAATCAACAACTCCGCAATAAAATTCACCGAAATCCACTAAATACGTATTTCCTTCCGTATTTAATGCTAAGTATCCTTTATCTTCAGCTTCCTTATATAAATCACCTTCAATGGCTACATATGGATTAATGTAACCTAGAAAACGAATATCATTTTCTTTCCACTCTGCAATTTTTTTATCTAACTCCGGATATTCACTCTCGTTCCATTTCCAATTCCACATTAAACGTTTGCCGAAAGAGGTAATACGTTTGCCCTGCCAGTCTTGGCACCATACTCCAGATACTTTCATACCTTTTGCTAAAACTTTTTCTAATTTTTGCTCAACAACATCTGTACCACCTTGAATGCCTAAAACCACACCGTTATATACCCAGTCTGGTAGCTCGGGCTGTCTTCCGAATAACCCTGTAATTTTTTCAACTAATTCAAGGTACGTATCCGCCGTTTCAAACAGCATATATTTAGGTACTTCCCAAACCTGCAGTTCATGGAATGTCTCATTACGAAAGTCAAAGTCCGCGTATGCAGTTGTTTCAACATGACAATAGTACTTTTTACTAGATACATATGTAGGCTGAGGAAAGTTGGTATTATAGTAGTCTCCTCCAGCCTTATCAATTACATCAGCTTGCCATGTTACATATGTCTGTTTGTTTCTTCCTACACCCGGCTCAGATGTCCATAAAGGAAAGTTTTTCCCTCTCATATTAAAATGAGAAAGTTGTTCTCCGCATCCATAGACTTTCTCTTGTTTATCTGCAGCTACTCGTAACCAAAAGCGGTTAATGTTCGCATCGTGTTTTTGGTATTCTACTTTTAGCCGATTCTCTTCTTCTTTAACTATAAGAGAGAGCATATGATCTCCATTTTTAAAGTTAGAGAAATCTATTTTATATGCGCCTTCTATTTCTTCCACATTTGCGTACCGAAGAGCTGTACGTTCAGTAACATAATCTTTAATATCAAAGTTCCCTCTGTACATTTCAATCGTTTCTTCTCCATAACCAATAAATAACATTGGTTTTTGTATTGTATGCTGAAGTAGAGCTACGCCGTTAAGAGCAACTTCAAATCCATCTTGTAAGATCTCCACATTTACCCCTTTAGTTACGTTTAAGGTACCTGACATTTTTATCTCTCCCATCAATTAATAGAGCTTAGTCTTTTGTCTAACATTCATGCGCTCTATTGATAAACTTTAATATTTTCTCCTTTTATACCTGGATGTGCACCTTTATTGATTAATTGCTCTCTTTCAGAATGAGCAATTAACCATTTATTTTTCATAAACAACAGCTCATCTTCTTTTGTTCTTTTTTGAATATTGGTTGATAAAGGATCATTTGTTCCTTTAGGTAAAATGACGATTGCTTTAAATCCTTCATTATTTACTTTGCAAGGAGCAAAATGTAATGTCGTACTATATAACTCAACTGCTGTTCCTTTAGGTATAAAGAAAGCGATTACATCGTTTGAATTAAAAAAGTTATCTTCAACTTCTTGTACCTTGCCTAATAAAAGAACCATATCTGTTATAGCGATGTTGATTTCACTGCTTTTATGATACTCAAGGCCATTTAAGGTTGAATTAGGACCATTACAATATCCAATTTGAATAGGCATATCACCATAAAAAGCTTCTTGAAGTTGGTTCTTAATAATGGTATTTTCCATCTCCGTGATGGATGCTACATATATATTCTGATCTTGAGGAATAGTTAAACTATCCATATATGTTTCTAGTTCATTGAAATCATACTCGTTTATTACCTTTCCATAATGTTTAAATTTGCTATCCTCTATATGATAAAAAGGTATATGTTTATTTAAGTCTTTCATGTATTGAAAGCTGCTCAACGTTTTCTTCTCTCCTTTTGCTATATAAAAAGCCCCTCCAAGAAGATAATAAGATTCTAAGAGGCGCCTTTTATAAAATACATATGTTTATTTTAAAACAGGAGCTTCTGTGACTGTATTATCCCAAGCATTACGGAATTTGTTTAATCCATAGTCTGTGAACGCATGCTGGAAACTTTCTTTATATACATCAAATCCGCAAGTCACAATATGCGCACCAGCTTTTGCCGCATCTACAATTTGTTTACCATTACGTAAAGCAGCAACAATGATTTCTGTGTTGTAATCGTAGTTTTTATAGATATTCACAATATCCTGAATATATTGAGTTGTATCGTCCCCGCTATTTTCTTTCCAACCTACAAATGGAGATACAAATTTAGCACCAATTCTTGCAGGCTGAAGTGCTTGTGATGGCGAGAAGACAAGAGTGACGTTAGTAGAAATACCTTCTTTTTCAAATTCCTTTGCTGCAATTAAACCAGGTTCTGTGCATGGAATTTTAATAACAAAGTTTGACGATAACTTAGCAATCTTTGTCCCTTCTTCTACCATATCCTTGGCATTATCCAAGTGAGGATTAATTTCCACTGAAATTGGGAAATTTTCGACTCCTTTAAACTCACTTGCAAATTCATCTAAAACCGTTAAGAATGGTTTACCACTATTCATAATGTGACGAGGGTTTGTTGTAACCCCATCAATTGCCCAATTTTCATATGCGTAACGAATTTCCTCTAAAATGGCACTATCTAAAAAATACTTCATCTTTATACCTCCAGTTAAGTGACTATTATCTCTGAAAGATAATAACCTTTTTATTATTTGTAATAACCTTTGCATTCATAATATGAAAACGCCACCAATATTTCAAGTACTTTTTGCTAGATTGTTAAATTAATTTTGCATTTCGTTCATTTTACCTATCTTTTACATTGGTATTTTATTTTTTCCCTTAGCAAGATCTAATACGATTTTATTGTATTTATCATCTGAAAGTTTATAAAAGAAAAACATTACAATAATCGTTGCAATAGCTAATGTACTTGGATAAATAAACATTAACCCTCTAATTCCTTGTAGCACATTTGCATTCTGCACCGCATTTGGAACGTAACCCACTATCCCTAACACAACACCAGGAATAAAGCCTGCAAGCGCTTGAGAAAGTTTACGGAAGAAAGTAAAGAAAGAATACACGACACCTTCCGATCTATTGCCAGTTTTCCATTCACCGTATTCTACAGCATCAGAAACTAATGCCCAGTTCAAACTATTTACAAATGAGCTTCCGAAGAAAGCAAAGCAGGCTAATGTAATAAAAATCACTGCATTATCTGCAAAAACATAAGCTAAAATATCTCCTACAGCCCAAATTGCGCAGCCTAATATGTACGTAGACTTCTTTCCAATCCTTTTGACCATGAAAGGAACCATTGCTACGCCGATAAATACACAACCAATACTGAAAAAGCCCATATAAGGAACGATTGCTACGTTTTTTAATACATACTGACAAAAATAGACTTGTACAGCAAGCTTGACGTTAAAAGCTGAAAAGGTAAACAAATTAACTAAACAAAGAATTAGTAAAGGTGTATTCTTAAAAAGCCCTTTGTAGCTGTCAGTCAGCTTTATATTTGTATCTTTTGGTTTTTCATGCACATATCTTTCTTTTACATTCGCATAACAATAGACTTGTAATAAAACGCCCAAAAAGGCAAAAATAGATACAGCTACCAAATAACCAGTAGATTCATTATTAAACATTAAGACAATAGGCATAAACCCTACAGTTGTAATAAGAAGGCCTAAATTTGAGCCTGCTTGTCTAAATGATGCCATTTCTGCTCTTTCAACAGGATCTTTTGTCATCGCAGGTACCATTGATCCATAAGGAATATTTGAAATGCTATAAATAGTTCCAAATGCCATATACGTTACATATGCCCATATAATTTTTCCGGTTAGTGAAAAATCGGGATTAGTAAAGCTGACTATCGTTATCAAAGCAAGTGGTATCGCAGCATAAAGAAAGAATGGTCTAAATTTGCCTTTAGGGCCTATTTTCTTACGATTATCAATCCAAGTACCTACTGTAATATCAGCGAACGCATCCCAAATTTTTGTAATCAAAAACACTAAACCTGCTGTTGCAGAAGGCAAGCCTAACGCGTCGGTATAAAACTTCAGCAAATAAATTTGACCCAAGTCTAACAAAAAGTTATTTCCTACATCTCCTAACCCATAAGCAACCTTCTCTTTAAGTCTTAGTTTCTTAGGTGTATTAATTGAATGTTCTACATTTTGAACCAATGGCTGTTCCATAAGTTCTCCCCCTTTGTTTAACACATTTTAAGACTTCACATTAAAGATGCATCACATAGGAGATTACAATTTTGATTCACTTCCAAACTTATAATCTCCTCTAGGTTGATACTAAAATCACCTCCCTCTTCATAACATCACAACGTTTTTAAAAAAGTTACTACCTTTTTACTTATAATATGAAAACGCATACAAATTATCAAGTGTTTTTTTTATTTTATTTAAAATAGGCTGAATAATAATAATAAAAATTCTATTTATATTAAATAGAATAATAGTCAAGCTTGAATAAAACCTGATCATCTATAATAAAATTTATGGAAAACCTTTTTGCTCATACTAGGTAGGTTTTTATCAGGTTAATTCTATGAAATGTAATAGATTATTCAGATGGGAAAAGGAGTGCATACAAATGAGTTTAGCCACCTATATAGGTTCGAATGTAGAATTACCTATTAATGATGAACTGGATGATGTAGTTACTATTGGAAGCTGCTTTTCAGATGAAATGCATCGATTAAACATAAAAAAAAATCATTTTACTACTCCTTATGTTTCTGAAGTATCAAGTGACTGGGGAATTGAAATTACGGAATATATGAATAAAAGCAGACTGAAAGAATCAAAAGAGAAACTACTTGCACTGTGTCAATTGATGGATCACTATCTTAAATCAGGAGATTTTTTTGAATTGTATAGTTGTTGGATAGGAGAAGAAAATGAAGAGCGAGAAGGAGAACTAACTTTAAACATCCATTATTTTGATATAGATGCTATTGAAATGCCTGAAAAAACATTAGTTAGAATCGAGAAATAAACTTCCCCTATTATGATGCTAACAATTTTTTCGCATCTATCATTTGAACGCAAAAAAAGCTATTTCAATCGTATTGGCATCGGAGTGAAATAGCTTTTTCTACTTTACATTCAAGAGTGTGTTAGATCCTTATGGATATCTTCACATGTGAATTGTATCACAAACTTTTCTGTGTGTGAAGATAAAAAGTAAAATTTGTATGACAAGTATCAGAAAATAAAAAAGCAACCTCGTTTGTCTGATATTGCTTTTTATAAGGGTTCATTCGTGCATATTCGAGTACGAACGATAGCCGCATTATAACATCTGCTTTATTTTAAACTCTACCATTTTATAAAAATCATCGTTCAAATGTTCTTCTTCAATCCAAACTTCATTCATATAAAACCTTCTTCACTTAATCATTTTGTGTATTCATTCTAAAAAATTTGTAATTTGTACCATTTTATATAGAAAAATAGCTGGGGTTTACATCTGTATGTCTAAAGCAGCCATACAAATAACAGCGAGTTTCCAACGTAGGTTCATACCTTACAACAGGAGCTTTTCCCCAATACACTTCTTTAACCGTATTTTTAATGAAAGCAATATCTTCTTTTGTTACTTCTTCGCATTCTATCTTAAACTCTTCTTCCTCTTCTGGATCTTGAAGAACTTCTTTCATGTCTTTTTCTTTTCTTTGAATAGTCTTAGAAGCAAGTTCTTCAATTTCTTGTGTTTTTGAAAGCTTCCATAACGAATAAAAATAAGTCAGAAAGAATTCTTCTGAATAAAATCTCCAATCTAGCTTTGAGTAGATTTTAATAACCTCTTCGTAATCCTCTAGAATATAATATATCTCTGCTATATCAGCTTCTAATTCCTCTTCCTCTTTTTCACTCAGCAGCAGTAATTCTTTTGCAGCTTCTTTTGCTTCTGATTTCCTTCCCAAATTCGCTAGACAAATTCCGTAGCTAAGGAACGGAAACAAACTATAGTTGTTAGAAGATCGCAGTAAGTGCGCTTTACGAAAACATTCCGCTGCTTCAGGTAACCTTCCTTTTTTGTAGTAACATAACCCAAGATTATTTAGATTTTCTAGTGACGGGGTTAAAGTGATAGCTTCTTCTAATATGCCTATAGCTTCTTCTAATATGCCTATCGCTTCTTCATACTTTTCTTTTTTAATATACATTTCACCCATTACGTTATAGGGAAAATAATGCCTTGGTTTGTTTTTCAATAAATCTTCTACTATATCAAATGCTTCTTTATCTGCTATTTCCCATGTATAAGACATTTCTTCCTCTTCTGCATCTTCTTCAAAACTTCCTGATCCTATGTCTTCTATAATTGGTTTGCCTTCTGCAAAATAAAAATAGCCTAAATTATAAAGGGTTTGAACAGAAGGTTTTATTTCAGCAGCAGTTTGTAGTTGAAAAAAAGCATCCTCATACTGATTTATTTCCATAAAAACGATAGCTAGCTCATTTCTTAGCTGTACGTTGTTTGGATCTTCTTTGACTTGCTTCTGCATTTGGAGCGCAATTTTTTCAAAATCTTTTTCATCATACTTGCTCATAGTCATACTCCTTTTAAATAGCAAACTTAATTTTACATCTAGGATTAGTAAAGCCCTTTATGTAAAAAAAACAAACGTAAAAGCCACCTCAGATTGTCAGAGAAGGTAGCTTTTAAGAGGAATTTAATATAGATTTGTTTCATTATGAATTATAGTATATTCTTCCGACAAAAACTATATTTTCCTGCAAGAACACATCCCTAAAACCTAAGTTATACATTTTGTTAGCTGATTCTACCGATTAAAATTTTAATCTATCAGCGATGTACAGAAAACTCCAAATCTTAGAAAATCGGCTCTACTCTAAACTCTTTTTCCATACGAGCTCGTTTTTTGGGTGTTTTCCGAAAACGTTAATTATCGTAACTAGCATATAAAATCTTCAATTGTTAAATTAAAGGTTCATTTCTATATATTGTGTTATAATTTTAAACATGTATTACGGTTGTAGAGGAGTTTTAAATTGAAACAGAAAGAGATTTTTTCGTGGATTAAATCCATTATTATTGCCTGTATTCTTGCTTTTGTGGTAAGAGAGTACCTATTCACACCTATAGTAGTAGACGGTGAATCGATGATGCCGACTTTAAAAGACAGTGAACACATTATTCTTAATGAAGTAGGTAAAAATAAAGTAAATAATATAAAAAGATTTGATATTATCGTTTTTCATGCTACAAAGGAAAAAGACTATATTAAAAGAGTAATTGGTTTACCTGGTGATCATATAGAATATCGCAATGACACGCTATATATAAACGGTAAAAAATATGAAGAGCCTTATCTAGACCAATATAAAAAAGAAATAGCAACAGGCCCATTAACTGAGGATTTTAAACTTAAAGATTATACAGGCAGCAAAACCGTTCCAAAGGGTCAATTATTTGTCATGGGAGATAATAGAATGTACAGCTTAGATAGCAGATCACCTAAAGTAGGAACAATCTCCGTAGACAAAATCGTAGGAAAAGCCAAATTAGCTTATTGGCCTTTAAAAGAATTTCAATGGATTAAGTAAAATCTTTTAAAGCTCCCTTATGAAAGGGAGCTTTTTCTATTTCTTTACCAGTCCGTCACATGAAATGAAGCATTGTTGCTTTAAGCCCCACACTAACTGCAGCCCCTGTTTAAATTCATTTTTCCTTATATTTTCTGCGAAAGTGAGAAATAGCTGCTGCTCCTACACCAGCAATCAAAACTGAAAAAATAGTAGATAGCGTATCATTGGCAACAAACGTCTTCACCAAAAATGCAGATAGAAAAATAGCTACAAAACCTATTCCTAAATATGAAAGATTAGTAATTGATTACTCCAGCTATAGCATTATTCCTATGTAAAAGGCTTTACGATTAAAAACATAATGAACATAATAACGGCAAATAAAGCCCCCTGAAGAACAAAGTTAATTGGTTTATGAGTATCTTCATTAGTCTTTACAAACAGCTTTGACCATCTTATATACATCACTAATTTTGTACAAAGACTAAACAAAACACCTGCAATGATTGAAGCAATTGCTATTTTTAAGATATGAATTCACTCCTTTCTAACATAACAGAAGGATGTCCATAACTTAGCATAAACACCTAAATAATACAAAAATCTAAGAATCATAGGAAGTAGTCTTTCCACTTTCTATGCCGCTACTGGTTAACCGTCCTACCTTATTTTTCAACGTAATTTTGATTTTTTATTATTGCTTTGCTGCTAAATTTAATGCTGCAGATGCCTTTGGCCACCCCACGTAAAAAGCCATATGGGTTATTAGTGCAATCATTTCTTTTTCAGTCACTCCATTCTTTTTTGCCAACTGCATATGAAAAGGCATCTGTTCGGTGTTTCCAATGCTGATCAAAGCAGAAAGTGTACTCAAACTTCTTTCTTTTGATGTTAAAGTCGGGTCTCTCCACACTTCTCCAAATAAGATATTTTCTCCATACTTCACAAATTCAGGAGCCAGATCTCTCATTTCTTCCAGCAGCTTGGACTCAATACGGTTATTCATGTTTATTTTTCCTCCTTTGGATTCACCATTTGTGCAATTCCTTGCCCAAATGACCAGTTTTCAAGAGGTGTCTCGTTTAATGTAATAAAAATATTGTTTGTAGAAATATTCAAGTGAGTGGAAAGCTCCTCTGCAATAGATTGATACAGCTTCTTTTTCTGCTGAATCGTTCTCCCCTGCCCACATGTAATGGAGATATAAAGCATTTGATTTGTTCTTTTTTCTCCATTTTCTAAGAGGTACTGTGAGTCATAGAAAAAATGCTGAGATGGATATGGTAAAAACAGTTGAAAATAATCGTCTTTTGGGATGTAAAAATGTTGGATTAAAGACTGATGAATACAATTGCTTACTTCTTTTAGTTCCTTATCGTTTAATTGACATTCTGGATAATAAACGTTAACAAATGGCATCTATCATCTTCCTTTCTATATTCAGTGTACTTCCATACTCTTCATTTGTATAATTGAAAATAAGTCTAATAATTATCGGAAAAACCGATAGAGATGGGGTTAGAAAGTGGAAATTAAAGAATTAACGACGTTTAAAGCAATTGTGACAGAAGGAACGTTTTCGCTTGCAGCAAAAAAACTAAACTACGCTCAATCTACCGTCACCGTTCATATTAAAAAGTTAGAAAAAGATCTTGGATTTCTTTTATTTGAACGAGGCTGGGAAGCAAAATTAACAAAGGAAGGTACACTATTTGTAGAAGAAGTAGATAGCTTGTTGAAGCACTGGGAGTATTCAATCTCTCAAGCGCAGCGTATAAGCAAAGAGGAAAAAGGAATAATCAAAATCGGATTATCAGAATCGATTGCTCAAAATCTGATGTCTGCTGTATTAAGCTATTTAAATGACGAAAAGCCTTACATACACTGCGATTTTACCATTGGAAACACGGCACTTTTATCAGAACTATTACGTCAAGATAAGCTGGATTTGGCTGTTTGCGGACAGAATACGAACCTTTCCGGCTTTACTTTTACTCCGCTTGGTAAAGAACAAATCGAATTTATTGTGAATACGCCTAACCATCCGCTGCTACAGCAAAAATCAGTTGAAATAGCCGATATTATTCACTATCCCATTTTAATAGGAGAAAATAGCTGCTATTACTATCAATCCGTCAACCACTTTTTATCCGAGAATAATTTAGCCTTTAAACAAGTCTACAACTGCAGTGCCCTGCACCTCATTCCAGAAATGATGTTTGGAGATACAGTTGGGATTATCCCTAGAGGAACCAGCTTAAAACCAACTAATATCCCGTTTAAAGTACAAGGGTTTGACCCTGAGATGCCTATAGGGCTGTTAATTTCTTCTGAAAAAAGAAGTTACTTGAGTCAGACAAAAAAGAATGTTATAGAGGTAATTAAATCTTCGTTATCGTAGATCAACACTCACGTAGAATAACGTATTCACCTAAAAAAAACCTCTGCTCTGGAAGCAAAGGATTTTTTATAGTTATAGAGAGTTTGATCCCTTTTACAGATTAATATAGTACTGATCCACTATCTCTATCATGAGCATAGTTTTTTGATAAACTGTCTTTAAAATCTTGAGGAAGCGTCATATTTCTAAAATTTAAGCCAATTAAATCTTCAACATCTTCATTTAAATGCGACCATTTAGATGGTGATTTCATTAAATGGTCTAACAAAACAGATTCATTAAAACCTATGACATATATATCTAAGCTCCGCTCTCCCCATATCGCCCACTTCTTAGAAGAAGAAAACCATACAACTTTCTCTGAATGATAGTATGGAGCATCGGCAGGGCTGTCCGCCGGTCCAATTTCTAGGACATTCCTATACTCTTCACTTGATAAAGAAGTAGGAAGCTGCAAATAATTAAAATAGCCAAACTCTTTATAAAAATAATCTGTTGGATGTGAATCTAAGATAGCAACTGTAACTTCTTTTTCATTAAAGATTTTTGTTAAATATTGTACAGTAGGCCAAAACTCCTCACACATGCCCCAGTAGAACTCTTCAAATAAGTAATAATCACACCTTTGGTTAAATACTTGATGGGGCAATTCCTTATTTGTGTTGAAGATATTTTTTAGATTGTTATTAGCGGATTGAAATTCTTTGATATCTTTAATAAAGAAATTTACGGGTTTCATAGTGTAGCCTCCTTCCTTTGTTAACTAGGCTTAATATTTTCAACCTCACATCTTAGTTCATAAAATTGCATAACTAAAGGGTGCACGTCCGAATTGTACTTTAGAGCTTCCAGCGTTCTTTTCCCTAACCTTCTATCTACTAAAGCAAGAGCTTGAGAAATAACGTTCTCTCTTATGTACCCAATAATAAATTGACCTCCAAATATCATAAAGAATGATAGTCCCGGATACAATGGAGGATTTTCTATAATATAATCTTTAATTTTTTTCATTTAAAAGCCCCTTATTCCCTTATAGTTACATTTTATCAAATGTTATCTGTCATCAGAAATATCCTTAAACGTATATTTAAAAAATCCATATAATGTTATATTTTATATAATATATAAAATATGATACATTAAGTTAGAATATTGATAATGTACTTGGTTATATTTCTAATGAGGGTTTAGAGAGGACATATAAATGAAAAAAGTATTGGTCTTTATTACAGATGGTTTTGCTGATTGGGAAGCCAGTTATGTAACCGCCGAGTTAAATAAACCAGAAACAGGATTTCAAGTTCAGACAATTGCAATTGATAAAAATCCTAAAGTTTCAATGGGAGGATTAACTGTGATTCCGGATTACAGCTTACAAGACTTTTCTTTTAACTTGGAATTTGTAATGTTACTTCTTCCTGGGGGAACTGGATGGAGAGAAGAAAAGAATCATCAGGTAAAGAAACTCGTGAGTTTTTGTCTTGAAAATAACATTCCCGTTGCGGCAATTTGTGATGCAACTACCTTTTTAGGGAATTACGGATTTCTGGATCAGCATAAACATACAGGAAATTCGTTACCTTATCTAAAAGAAGGAGCACCTAATTATCGGGGGGATAAAAACTATATAGAGGAACAATCTGTTAGTGATGGCTGTTTAATCACAGCTAATGGAAGTGGTGCACTGGAATTTTCGAGAGACATATTAAATAAATTAGAAGTTTTAAAAGGTAAAGAACTAGAAGAATGGTACGATTTATTTAAAAATGGCTTTATTAAAAGGTAGTTACATAGATGGATGATCATTAATGATTTGGTCTCTCTAAAGGAATGGAATGGATGAGAACCTGCAGTAGCGGAAGTGTAACCGCCAGCCCACGGAAATCAACCGCGGTGTAACAAGCTATTCTCTCATCTATTCCATTCGTTCATCTGTAGATTGTATTGATTCATTTATGTCTCATTCTCTTTTCATTTTAATACATATAAAGCGTAATCCTCTTCATTAGAAAACCCAAGTTTATTGGCTAATACTTTCGATGCTTTATTGTTATTATCGCAATCCCAAGCAGCCATAACATTCTTTTCTAAACATTTATTTATAAACGCCTGACCAACTATCTTTCCTAATCCTTGTCCTCTATAGTTAGGATTAGTCACAATATCGATTTCAGCTATTGTTCCACTATGAAAAATAGATACACATTCAGCGATGATATTTTCTTTATGGATAAGACAAACTCCTAATCCGTTTTTCAGAAAATTATTCTCTGATCCCCAGTACTCCACTATATATGATTCATTGAAATTCTCACTTTCCATTAAAGAATCAGCGTTAAAGTCTTTTAACTCATAAAGATTGGACAGGCTGTACGTAGAATGCACTTTTGAAGGAAGAAACCTATACTTAGAACGCGTCATTTTCTTTACATACGTTTTGAAAGTTTCGTCAAAGAAAGTTTCCCAGTCAGTGGATGGAGTAAAAACCGTAAACCGCTTCTCCTTACCATACACGTTCTCAACAAAATAACGATAGAGAAAGTTATTAAATACCATGTCATTGCCTTGTCCAAATACATAATAGTCACCTGCACGTATTCTAAGAAATCCTGATGATGGCCTCATCATATCATTTACGTACACAGCTCCTTGAATAACATGATTAACGACAGAAAAAGCAAATGTAGGAGTCTTAAATGACGCTTTTAACATGTTATTTATCTTGTAATAATCTTTTGGTTCTAAACAATGCATTTTATTTCCCCCTTAATAAATATCACTGTCTTAATTATATAAGTGCATGCACAAATTTAGTTATCATAAAGTGCTTTATCGATACAAAAACAGCCCGACGAATAGTTAAAATAAAGGTTAATTACTCTTTTTCAGGAGAGCTAAATCAAAAAAATTTTATATATAAGTTTGTTATAATAAAGATTGTTAAAAGCAAGGAGGAGTATAAGTGCACATAAGAAAACATGAAAGACAGTCATTTTATGCCGGATGTCAATTCGTAGATATAGAAGATCAAGCAAATGAACACGCCTTGCCTCTCCTTATTATGTATCCTACATATAAAGAAGAACAAGTTGAAAAGATGGGACCTTACACGGTAAGCGCTGCGCAAAATGCTCCACTTTCAAATGGACCATTTCCTTTAGTCATTATTTCTCATGGCGATGGAAGTACGCCTCTTGCTTATCGAACCATTGCTCAGTTTTTAGCACGTAATGGTTTTATTGTAGGGGTACTTCAACATCCGTTTAATAATCGAGAGAATAATACGCTGTCTGGAACAATAGATAACCTAAAAAATCGTCCTACCCATATACGTACTGTAATCGACTGGTTTTTAAAGGAACATTCATTTTCTTCCTACATTAAATCAAATAATATTTCTCTTATTGGCCATTCAATGGGAGGATATACGGCTCTTGCTGTAGCAGGTGGAGTTCCCACTTCTTTTCCTTCTGAATCTCTTGATCAAAAGCCTTATTGTTTATCTGTTGATCATGATAAGCGTGTTCAATCACTTATTCTTTTAGCGCCAGCCACCGGATGGTTCAGGGAAAGAGGAGCCCTTGAAGACGTGAATATACCTATTTTAATGATTACAGGCGAAAAGGATACGATTACTCCTTCTTTTCACGGGGAATTTGTGTTAAATAGCGTTTCTGATGCGGAAAAAGTTCAGCATATAGTTGTAGAAAATGGAGGGCATTTTTCATTTCTCAGTCCATTTCCCGACTTTATGAAATCTCCTACCTTCCTTCCCTCTCAGGATCCGGAAGACTTTAATCGCAAGGAGTTTCACGAGGACCTGCAAAACACTATATTGGACTTTTTATTACGTTCTTTTTAGCTGTCATTATTCTATATATTTTTGAGACTTCCAAAGATACTAGAAACATTGGTAAATCTTCTATCAAGAAAAGAAAGTGATGTTAAGCAATTCCACTTACTATACCTAACCACGTAAAACAAAAAAAGAAGTAACCATATTGGTAACTTCTTTTTTCCTATTCATACGTCAGATGTTCACCTACAAAATAATCATTTATACTTAGTCTTTTAAAAACGACAGCAGCGCTTCGTTAAATTCGTGTGCATGCGTTGCATTTAAGCCGTGTGGACCGCCTTTTATTAAGGCTAACTTGGAATCAGAAATGGCTTCATGCGTTCGCTTTCCGCTATATTCGAATGGAACAATCTCGTCTGCATCACCGTGAATAATAAGAGTAGGTATTGTAAACTTGGCTAGGTCGTCTCTGAAATCCGTTTTGCTGAAAGCAGCTATGCAGTCTAGTGTCCCTTTAGGCGATGCGGCTGCTGCAATATCCCGGTTGTAAAGTCGAAATGGTTCGCTGACTAAGTCATTTCCGTCTTCAACTCCAAAAAATGTCTTTGTAAAATTATCAAGAAAAGCTAAGCGATCATTTTTTACGCCGTTTTCAAATTCTTGAATTCCTGCATCATCTAATGCTCCTTCAGGATGATCTTCTGACTTATAAAGAAATGGTGGTACAGCTCCTGCAAATACAGCTTTTTCTACTCTATCAGTTCCGTAAGTTCCTACATAGCGAGCTACTTCTCCGCCGCCCATTGAAAACCCGACTAGTGTCACATTTGTTAAATCCAAATGTTCTAGCAACTGATGTAAATCAGCAGCGAATGTTTCATAATCATAGCCGTCCCATGGCTGAGAAGACTTTCCGAATCCTCGGCGGTCATACGTTATGACTCTGTATCCAGCCTCAACAAGAGCCGGAACTTGATATTCCCAAGACCGTCCGCTTAGTGGCCAGCCGTGAATTAAGACAACCGGCTTTCCTGTCCCATGATCCTCATAGTATAGTTCAATAGGTGCTTCATTTTCTGTTCCTACATTAATTTTTGCCATTTCGCTACCTCCATTATATAGTCGTTCTTTATTTGGTTAAGTGGTCGTAAACCTAGCGTAGATAATAAAAAAGATGGCTAACTCTCCTATGATGAGGGTGCTCGGGACGACTAAAAGTAAGTTAATAATAAAAAACACAGCTAAAATTCCTAAAAACAAGCCTAAATGATACACTTTCAAACGATGTTCTTCGAATCTATACTGGTGAAAAACAAGAGTGGTTGCCATGAAGTAAAGCAGCACGGATCCGAATACAAAATATAAGCTGAATGTGTACTGAACTTCGTGTAAAAACATAAGTTTGATCGATGCTGCAATCATGCTTAGAGACATGAGGATAAGTAAGTGTCCGTAAATAATCGTTTGTCCCGCTCTTTGAATGGACTTGTTCACTTTCTTTTCTACATTCTCAAAGTACTGCCACCACATGGCGATGATCAGGACAAATGAAATAACCGAAAATAAAATGGTATTCCAGTCCCCTTTTTGTGGCTGTATCACAGCAAGAATGCTGACAACGGATTCTCCAAACAGAATTAATGTTAGTAACGCAAAGCGTTCTAACAAATGAGCCGTGTTGGTTGGTAATTTCGCCAGTCGCTTATGCCCTAAAATAGGTAAAATCATATCCACTGCAATTCCTGTATATAACACGGCGTAGCGGACCCATGAATCAAAAAAGAGCGAAAGAAGTGAGATGAAAATCCCAATTCCAAAACATGTTCCTAAAAACACAGCAACTTTTTTTCTCTCACTCTGTTCAAATTTTTGAACAATAAGATACTGAAGAGCGGTTAACGCTCTTAGTCCGATATAACCAATTAGAAAAGAGACGTAATATTGGTCAAAATCTACGGACAAGCTTGAGATCATGATAAGAACAAACAGCATTTGAAGAATCATAAAGATGCGCTGATGCAAAAAATCTTGTCCAAATCGATTGATAAACATCGTTTGTCCCGTCCACGCCCACCATATCGGAATAAAGATCAGTACAAACTTTAACAAATACTCTCCATGAATATACCCTTGTTCAACGTGAAGCAAAACATGCGTAGCAGTCGCAACGGCTGCCACAAACAACAAATCATAAAAAAGCTCCAGCCACGTAACTTTTTTTTCTTCCACTACTCCGCATCCCTTCCTATCATTTATCAAGCTGTCGTTAATGTACTTTATTTTATATACAAGAGATGCATACTTCATGACAGGTAGCGTAGTAAAAGATAGGTGAGCCAGCTGTTCATCAGTCGGCTCACCTATCTAACAATTTCTCTTATGTCGTTACGTTTTCTCCGTCACATAAATGATCCACAGATGCCATTCTACTTTCATGTCTTATATGTAAAGAGAACGACCTATAGCAAAATGAAGCTCCGCTATGTTAGACACTCTGCTTGCTGAAATCGCGCTGAGCTCCTCTATAGCTGCCCATTAAGTTTTGATAACCAGGAAGATGACTAGAAATTAAATTGCCAAAACCTTCAACGTCGTTGCGCCAGTCGCGCTGAAGCTCGCACGCTACGCTAAACCAGTTCATAAGCTGTGCGCCCCCGTGAGCCATACGCGTTAATGCTGCATCCGCTACTTGCTTATTGAACGTCCCTGAAGCATCTGTCACAACAAACACTTCGTAGCCTGCTTTAATGGCAGAAAGTGCAGGAAAAGCAACGCAGACATCTGTCACTACCCCGGCGATAATCAGCTGTTTTTTCCCAGTCGCTTTAATGGCTTTAACAAACTCTTCGTTGTCCCACGCGTTAATTTGTCCAGGACGAGCTATTTTTGGCGCATCAGGAAACAGATCAACAAGTTCTTGCATGAGCGGGCCGTTGGGACCATTTTCAAAACTAGTTGTTAAAATAACCGGTAAATCAAAAAATTTAGCCGTATCGCCAAGAGCCAAGACGTTGTTTTTAAATTCATCAACACCATAGTCACGTACAAGGCCGGAAATAAGCCCCGTTTGGTGGTCAACTAAAAGCACGGCAGCATCATCTTTTGAAAGGCGAGAGTAAAGATCAGACATTTTATAATCCTCCTTAAATTAAGGCAAGTAAGGATACACGTACCTCTTCCATTACTTACAAGCGGTCTATAATTTGAACGGTTTTTTGGATTTCATTTATGATCTGTTAGGTAAAACATGTATAGAAAGAAAAGCTATTTCTGAGGTGAATGTTCGTGAGGTGTGTTCTCTTTCTTAATCTAGAACAGGAACAGGTGCTTGATCAATCCAATGAATGAACTGCTGTAGGTAGCGCTGAAGATAACGTTTTGTTGATTCATCGGTTAGTACTTTTTGTTGCGAATCAATTTTTTCATGAACTTGCGAAATCAGCATTTTTTGAAATGGTAAAACGTTGACTTGCATAGCTTCCAGTACTTCTCTCGTTTGCATTTGAGCAAAAGCCGTACCGAAGCCTCCTGGAGTTGCTCCAATGAGACCAACCGGCTTTCTGTTTAAAACAGAAGAAGTCCGAGGTCTTGATGCCCAGTCCAAGGCATTTTTTAATACCCCTGGAATTCCTGAATTGTACTCTGGACTAACTATAATAACGCCGTCAACATCTTGAATCGCAGCTCTAAAAGATGCGACAGACTCTGGTGATCCGTCAGCTTCTAAGTCTTCATTAAAAAAAGGCAGGCTGCTTATTTCAATCCAGCGATATTGAGCCGAGTCATCTAATGTAGTTAATGACTCAGCAATCATTCTATTATACGAATTCTTTCGTAAACTTCCACAAATAAGACCAATGGTTTTCGCCATCTATTCACCTCCTTACTTGGAATTAATTTCATATTACCATGGTGTTTCAAATATAGATATTAGTTTTATATATAGATAAATTAATTCCTTCTTTGTACCTAATATAGGATTGAACTAGCGCTTTACTATTACTAAAAGAATTCTTTCGTCAAGAGTTAGTCTAATTCTCTCACTTCAAAAGGAATCAAAGCTCTTTCAATTTGATCTCGATGGGTTTCGTACTGTTCAGGCAGCATGAGCTTTTCTCCCATGGTTTCAAGTGATTCATCATGTGCAAAACCTGGAGGGTCTGTTGCAATTTCAAATAGAATTTCTCCGTGCTCTTTAAAGTAAATTGCATTAAAGTAATTTCGATCTCGAACAGCCGTCACTCCGTATTCGCTATCGGCTACGTATTTCTGCCATTCTAATTGATCTTCATCATCTTTCGCTCTCCATGCAATATGGTGAACCGTTCCAACGCCCATTTGCCCGCGTCCAATGGTTGTTAATTTTAAATCAATGATATTACCAATGTCAGCTGATGATTGAAAACGTATAAAATCTCCTTCTTGCCCCACTTTTTTTAGCCCCATTACATTTTCTAATAACTGGGCTGTTTCATGAGGCTTAACAGATAATAATGTAGCGCCTCCGAATCCTTTAATAGCAACATCAGGTTTAATTTCACCAGCTTGCCACGTATTCTTTTCTCCTTCTTCTCTTTCCACAATCTCTAGATGTAAACCATGAGGGTCGTCAAACTCTAAATACTGTTCTCCGAATCGCTCCATCTTTGTAACAGGAACTCCAAACTTAGCTAATCGCTGTTCCCAAAAGTCCATCGCACCTTTTGGAACTGCATATGAAGTTACGCCAACTTGCCCGTCACCAATCTGTCCTTGTCGTGCATTTGCCCACGGGAAGAATGTGATAATCGTTCCAGGTTTTCCGCCTTCGTTCCCAAAGTAAAGGTGATACGTTCCTGGATCATCAAAGTTTACCGTTTGTTTGACCAAGCGTAATCCTAACACGCCCGCATAGAAATCAACATTTTCTTGAGGATGACCTACAATCGCCGTGATATGATGAATACCCGCTGTTTTTTTAATCATTACTACCATCTCCTTCGATACATTTTTCGTCATATGTTTCGTTATCCCTCTTATAATTACAACTATTTATCGTAAATATCTCGAATTCGAGATATTAATTAAAAAATAAAAGCGTCTTTCTTATTCCAACCCATTTTCTCTTTTAGAAAATAAAAGTGTCTATCGCATAATAACCTGGTCCTGCAATTGCTATACCGATCGCTACAACTAAAAGCGTAAGGTTGTATTCATACCCATTTTGTGTTGCCCAGTATCCATTCGGACCGTGTACTTTCACAATCGCCATGACCATTGTTCCTGCAATCAAAAGCGCTCCTAGCGGTGTAAGAAGTCCTGCAGCAAATAAAGCTCCTCCTACTAGCTCGGATAATCCAGCCATTAAAGCCATTCTAACACCTGGCTTCATTCCGATGGATTCAAACCAGCCTCCCGTTCCTTTTAACCCGTGGCCGCCAAACCAGCCAAACAACTTCTGAGTTCCATGTGCCATAAAAGATAATCCAATGACCAAACGTATTAACAATAAACCAATGCTCACCATTTTTTATTCCTCCTATTTTTTCATCAATTTAAAATCTCGAATTAAAATATATTGAATTAAGGATAATTATAAAATCATATGGTTCCACTGTCAATATAAATTTTTATATTTTTTTGTAGCTAGTTGAAACGCTTAACGACGTATTAAAAACATATTCATGATTTTATATGGATATGAGCGTGGGAACGGAAAATATAAAAGCTAAATTGTATTATTTATTGAATAAAAACAGAAGTCACACCCTGGTAACTTCTTTTCCTCTTCTACTATGCATGTATAGTTCTACAACTGGATACTGAAGTTATCACCTCATTTATACAAGGGATATCTATATCACTTGAATTAGTATCATTTTGCTTTTAATTTATCAATTAATTTAAGCGTATCATTATATAGACTTAATTGATGTCGACGGGACTCTAATTCAGGTGGGATAAGGATTTGTAAAGGAATCGCAGACAGGTTCAGTAAATCCAAAGACGATTTGTTTATAGCCCGATTTTCTAAGTTTTGATTAGCTTGTTTGGTGATGTATTCTCCTAATACTTGTAGTTGAACAGCCCACTTTTGCCGATCAACTGTGGGTAGAGAATTCGTTTCGGACCAGTCATTAAATGTAGTGAGTACACCCGAAATATAGGTGTACCCATGCTTCAGTTGAAAAAGGAATTGTTCGTTTTGTTTTAACTGCTGCTTTTTATTTCTACCAAATGGGTTCAACCTTAAACTCTTTTCTGCTTTTTCGAATTCCTTTTCGACCTGATGAAGTTCCTGAAGCAGGTTAGTTGTATCATCTATTAAATTTTCTCCCTCAACGAATTCGCAGTTATTGTTTACCCAATAAGCCACCTTTTTAAATAATTGTCCAAGGTCTATTCCAAATTGGGTTAAGGTTCTACGAGCGTCTTTTACATAATTTGGAGGAACAATTATGATATGGATCATAATAGCGACAAGGGCTCCTATGATCGTGTCTCTTATTCGATCAGAGACATAATAATTTGTTTTATGAACGAATACAAAAACTAATAAAATGGTAAGAGCAATTTGATGAATAATCGTCTTATGTAGCCTTAGTACAACAGGAAGCACCATTCCTATTGTTAATAATAACCCTATTGTCCACCCGTTTACTTCTAAATGTTTAATGATAAAAATCGTAGCAGCAATTCCAAAAAGAGTGCCGATAATTCGATAAAAAGCATACACAGCAGAATGCTGGATGGTTTCTTGGATAGAAAGAATCACGGTTAAAGGCGCCAAATAAGGATGTTTAGAGCCTAACATTTTTGCAAGCTCCCACGATACACCAGAAGCTATAGATATTTTAGCTATAAGTATTAATCCTTTTATTAGTTCGAGCTTGTGCTTTCCCTTATTTATATCCATAAAAACTCCTTTATTTAAAAAGTGCTCTTCTACACCTATGTATGTAAGTCAACTTACAGTCACTTCCTGCCGTTACTTACTATTGGCTGGAGAACGTAACTTTATTACAAACAAAGCTGTTTTCATATATAAGAGTTGATTGGATTAATAGAGGGTCGTATGTTTTTTGATGAAAACTTTAGGGTTGTTGTACATACATAGAAATTTTAAGTTTATCTATATACATTAGCTTTCGATCATTAGGGTTATGTATGGGCACAAGCTCTTTTTACCTATTTTTTTACAGTTCAAGATCCACCCGCTGATTTATTTAACCGTTCAACTAAAGCTGTCCCATAGACCATTCTGCTGTTTGGTACCGGATGTAAAGAAATTATTATAATGTTCGATCTTTAATCTCCCTCCCACTTCACCACGAAAAAGTTGGATAAGCTCTATCATTTCGTAAATTATTTACGACTAAAGCTACAAGTACAATAAGTAACCATAAAAGTAATTGTCACTTATTCATACAAAAATGCATCCTACAAATATAACAGGATGCATTTCACTTAGTTTTCTGTATCGTTATTATTTTTTTCTGCTGAGAAATTCCTTCACATACTCAAACGATTAGAAAATATTCAGCAGTTTCTATTGGTTCAATTCCTTCAAGTACATAACTTTAAAATACCTCTAAATTTTAATACTAAGCAGCTGAAAAAAAAGAAGTTGGTTTAGCTGAATACTTCTGAAGACTCTAAAATAGCCATAACGCTTTGTACAGATTTGATTGAACGTTTTAACCCTTCATTTTCCTTTTCCGTTAAAGGCAGTTCAATGATATGTTCAATTCCATCCCCTCCTAGGATTGTGGGTACACCTAGGTAAAGATTATTACAGCCATATTCCCCTTCTAGATAAGCTACAGAAGGGAGAATTCGCTTCTTATCCTTTAGGATCGCTTCTGCCATTTGAACCATAGAAGCAGCAGGAGCATAATAGGCACTTCCATTTCCAAGCAGGTTAACGATTTCTCCTCCACCTTTGCGTGTTCGCTCTACAATAGCTTCTATACGTTCAGGTGAAATGATTTTATCAAGTGGAATTCCTCCGGCATACGAATAACGAACTAATGGCACCATATCATCTCCGTGGCCCCCTAAAACAAATCCTGATACATCTTCAACAGAGATATTTAATTCTTGAGCCACAAATGTATTAAAGCGGGCTGTATCTAATACACCAGATTGACCTATTACTCTATTCTTAGGGAACCCCGTAGTTTTATAACAAACGTATGTCATTGCATCAACTGGATTACTCAATACAATGATATAACTATTTGGTGCATGCTTTTTTACATTTTCCGATACTTCTTTCATAATTTTTGCGTTTGTTGAAACTAGATCGTCACGGCTCATTCCCGGTTTTCTTGGAAGTCCTGCAGTAATTAATACTAAATCTGCATCCTGAATGTCCTCATAGCTAGATGTTCCCTTAATATTAGCGTCAAATCCTTGAACTGGGCTTGCCTCTAACATATCAAGTGCTTTTCCTTTAGTCGGGTTAGTCTGGGAGGGAATATCAACTAATACTACGTCTCCAAGTTCTTTTTGTGCCATCATTAATGCTGCTGTGGCTCCTGTAAATCCCGCTCCAATTACAGCTATTTTTTTACGCTTAAATGCCATGATTTATCCCCCATTCCTCGTCGTTTATATGCATGTTATTCTACTTTTTGATCTTCTTCTACAGCAGCAGAATCTGCTTTTGCTTTATATTGAATACTGGATTTTGTTTTAGCAGCAGATGATTTTTTAGTCGCTTTATTGTCTTTAGGTGTCTCCTTTGACTGCGATTCTTTATTTTCATCTTTTAATAGGCTATTTCCAACCTCTTCATCAGGATGGGGAATTACATGCGCTGACACTAATTCTCCAACGCGAGCCGCTTCTTCTTTTCCCATATCTACAGCTGCCTGTACTGCACTAACATCACCTTCAACTAACACTGTTACAAGGGCTGCATCCACTTTTTCTTGCTTCACTAAGCGGACATCAGCTGATTTTAACATCGCATCCGCTGCGACGATTGAACCTATTAAGCCTCTTGTTTCAATCATGCCAAGAGCTTTAGCCATTCTCTCCACCTCTTTCTATATCAACAGAATCTATAATCCCGATAATAATTGCATCAATGGGTAATGGAGTGTCGGATGCCATATGTGCTGCGGCACTTCCTTGAGTAACCATTACCTTATCACCAATCCCGGCTCCAATACGATCGACTGCAATAAAAGAAGAGTCGTTATTCGATTTATTTAAATGTTCAGGTTGAACAACTAAAAACTTTAAACCGCGTAAATTATCTTCTTTTCTTGTTGCCCAGACGTTGCCAATTACTGTCCCTATTCTCATAAAACATCCGCTCCCTCTACGTCTATCACGCAAATTTCTTTTCCTAATTCTCTTGCTGTATCGCGCGCTAAAGGAGTGATAATCGTTTTAGGTGAAACAGTAATTTTTTCTTCTTCTACTAATTTCACATGTCTTTGGGTTAGCACTCGTTCTGTAAATGATAAAGAATATCTGTTTAAGGCTGATTGCAAAAACCTCTCAAATGATTGGATTTTTACCCCAAAGCTTTCTAATGTATTTTTATAAGCGATTAAATGTGCTGCATATTTGTTGTTTACTGGTTTTTTTTGATTACTGGATAGCAAAACGTTTCCTAAAGTTACAGAAGGAATGAGTGAAACAGAAATTCCTTCTAGCAAAGCCTCAGCCAAAAGATAACTTTCTAGTGTATCTGTCATACCAAGAGCCCCTTTTACTAGCAGGTCCTGCTTTGCTTCTGCAAATAAAATACCTTGTATATCTTTTGGAAGGTTTTCTTTTTGCTCATCGCTGTAAATCAGTGTCCAGCTTGTTTCTAACTTTTTGATTTGAATCGGATCAATTGCTGCCGACTCTTTCACGATTAGCAGCTTTGGCTTTACGTTTAGTTGCTGCTTGTCTGATTTATCTAATCGTTTTAAAACTTCTACTACAATTTGTTCAATCAGAGCATGATTGTTCATAAAGCTTCCTCGTATAGTGAAAGGATCCCTGTAGCTCCAGTAGAAATTAGCCCAGCATTCGCTTCATCTGTATCGATATGCATTTCAAGCTTAAACTTTGGTGAAACTCGAATTAATACACGTTCTAGCGTAGTAGGTCTTTCTCCTTGAGATGTAATGCGAACACACTGACCATTTTTTACACCATAAGCTTCAGCATCACCTGGCGTCATATGAATATGAGCTCGAGCAATGATTAAGCCTTCTTTCTTGTAAATGCTCCCCTTTGGTCCAACTAATGTAATCGCTTCTGAATTCTTTATATCTCCAGACTCACGTAGTGGAGGAACAGAACCAAGTTTAATTGAATCTGTTTTACTGACCTCCACTTGAGTTATACTCCTTGCTGGGCCAAGGACTCGCATCTTTTCGATGCTTCCTTTAGGCCCCACAATAGTAACTGTTTCATTAGCTGCAAATTGCCCAGGCTGAGACAGGTCTGATTTTTTTGTTAGCTCATACCCTGCTCCAAAAAGCGCTTCTACATCTTCTATACTTAAGTGACAGTGTCTAGCAGATACAGCCATTGGGACTGTATTGCTTTGCTTGGTTGTTTGACTTAACTGCTGAACAACCTCTGCTACAATCGATTGAATGGCCTGCTTATTCATGCGCTATGCTCCTAACTTTTTAAGCTTATAGTTCACTATCAATTTTTGGTAAAATACTTTCTAATTCATTGTGTGGGCGTGGGATAACGTGAACGGAAATAAGTTCTCCAACGCGCTGTGCAGCTGCTGCACCAGAATCTGTCGCTGCTTTTACCGCGCCTACGTCACCGCGTACCAAAACTGTTACAATTCCTCCACCTACGTGAACTTTACCAACTAAATGTACGTTTGCTGCTTTTACCATTGCGTCTGCTGCCTCTACTGATGCTACTAATCCTTTTGTTTCAATCATTCCTAATGCTGTTAGTTCTCTTGCCATTTTTAATTCCCCCTAATTAGTTTGTTTGATATTTTTGAAGTGCTTGATTAACCATTTCAGAAATTGCTGCCGAATCAATTGGTCCCTGTGGTTTTAATTGATTCATAACTTCGTTGACAATTTCCTGTACGTCTTGATGATCTTTTGTATCTGACGAAGCAGAGGTAAAAGATACGGATGGTTTCGGAATTGTCACCTCTTTTGTACCATAAGCCATTCGCTTAATATTTAATAAATGTCGAGCGGTCACATTGTCTGATGTAATGTTACCTCCGAACGAACCGCATCCTAGTGTAAAGGAAGGCTTAAGTCCAGTGGTACCACCCACAGCTCCAACTGACGAGAGTGTGTTAACCATAAGTCTTGAGACGGGCATTTCAAGAGCAAACGTTTTAGCTACAGCATCATCGTTTGTATGAAGCGATAAGCTGTGACCTCTTCCTCCAAGATTTAATAAACTTAAACATAATTCCCTTGCTTGTTTGTCGTTCTTAGCTGTATACAATGGGAAGATAGGCGCTAGCTTTTCAATCGAAAATGGTACATCCTTGGCCACCTTTGTTTCTTCAGCAACTAAGATGCGTGTACCAGAAGGTACTGTAATACCTGCCATTTCAGCAATTTTCACAGCACTTTGACCAACAATATTTGGATTAAGCTTCTTTGGAATCGGTGAAATCACTTTTTCCATCTTGGCTTTCTCTTCTGAATTTAAAAAATAGGCTCCATTATTCTTTAATTCTCTAATAGCCATTTGTTGAATATTAAGATCGACAACAATCGCTTGCTCGGTTGCACAGATCGTGCCGTTGTCGAACGTTTTGCTATCGACAATCATTTTTACTGCTTGGTCAACCTTCGCAGTCTTTTCAATATATACAGGTACATTTCCTGGGCCTACACCATAAGCTGGTTTCCCAGAACTATACGCTGCGCGAACGAGACCACTTCCACCTGTTGCTAGAATTAAGTTCACATCTTTATGCTTCATTAATTCATTGGTTGCTGCCATAGAAGGATTAGAAATCCAACCAATAATCCCTTCTGGAGCTCCTGCTTCAACTGCTGCACGGGAACAAATTTTAAGTGCTTCTACTGTACAGTTCATTGCCCGAGGATGAGGGCTGACCACTAGAGCATTTCTAGTTTTCAAACTAATTAATGTCTTGAAGATAGCCGTTGAAGTTGGGTTAGTTGTAGGAATAATTCCAGCAACAACTCCAAAAGGAGCGGCGACTTCTCTCACTTTGTTCTCTCTATCTTCGTGAACAATACCTACTGTTTTTTCGTTTTTAATTGATTCATAAACAGCTCTAGATCCTACCTCATTTTTGATTTTCTTATGTTCTACAACACCCATTCGCGTTTCTTCCACTGCCATTTTCGCTAATTCCAATGCTTTAGAATAGGCTGCTTCGGCAACCCGTTCAACAATGCGATCTACTTGTTCTTGTGAAAAATTCAAGTATACCTGCTGTGCGGCTTTTGCCTTTTCCACTGCATCTCGCATCTCTTGTAAAGATTGAAGATCTTGATCAAACTGCATATCAAACAACTCCTTTCTATTGTCTATAGGCTTTTTAATAATGAACTGGATTTCTTGCAATGTCTAAAACAGCCTGGCGAAACGCATCAGCAGCTGCTTGACAGGCTGATTGAGATCCTGTTAAAAACCCACCGCCAAAATTTGTTTCAGAAGGAGGGCCAAAAAATTTCACAAGTTCTACATCAGCTGCTTTAAGCGCTACATCAAGTCCATACATAGCTTCTAGTGGAGGGGCAATTAAATAAGCTAGTGGTTCGCCAATATCGATTCCTGCTTCTTTAGAAAGATAAGAACCTGTTCTTGCCACCACATGTGCATACAGCGCGTGATTTTTCTCTTCATTTAACGCTTCAAAATAGGCATCTGATTTTGTCACTTGTAAAACAGCCTCAATGCCAGCTTTAACTTCATCTGGACTTGGACCCGCTAATACCCCAATCATTTCACCTGATAGCGGACCTGACGCATGGGCCGCGCCAGCATAAAAGGAACGGGCATAAGCAACCTCAACGTCTGCTCTTTTAGTGGCTTCATCTAAAGCTGTATAGCCTACGTCATCAACACTTGATGTAAACATGGCTAAACTTCTATGGTAAGGCTGCAAGTTAAACTGTTGAACTAAGGCGTCATCCACATTTGGAATCACACGAACAGCTAAAATGTCAGCATGGATACGTGTTAAAGCCACTCTTATTCACCTCTATTGTTCTTTTTGAACAAGCGATACTCCGCTAGCTTTATATTTTAAAATTTTTTGAACCAATGTACCGAGATAAGCACCCGCTTCAACTGGAGGAATACCGCCTTTATGAATATTGGAAACCACCATTCTCTCAGCTTCGATCATTCCTTTTTTCGGTTCATAGCATAAATAGGCACTTAAAGATTCTGCACTTATAAGTCCTGGGCGTTCCCCAATCAGAAGTACCACCACTTTTGGCGTCAGAAGTTCACCAATGTCATCCATTACAGCAACTCGGCCTTTTTCTATGTAAAATGGAACGCCTACATCTAAATCTGCACTTTTTAAGGACTGTTGAAGAGATAAATAAACATCTTCGACATTTTCCTCAATAGCTTTGGAGCTTAAACCATCAGAAACAATAATTTGAACAGTTGGTGATTTGGTACATCTCTCTTGAATGCACTTCTTTGCTTCGTCTGATAGCTTTCGTCCATAATCCGGTCGGCGAATGTATACTTCTTTATCCGTTACCTGAGTATTTACTTTAAATAAATTCAACCGTTTTAAAAGGTCGTCGTTCACATTGCCATACACAGCATCAACGGCTGCTGCATGGTCATAGCGGAATTTCAACCATGTTTCTGTTCGTAGACGTAGACCTGCTCTGCCAATTCCGATTCGGGCAGGTGTTTTCTGAATCAATATGTCTAATTCTTCTTGATTCACTGGATTTTTAATACCAGACAACTGCTGTTTTGATTCAACATCTTCTTCCTGTTGAATAGTCATTTTACTTTCAGGCAGAGATGTCGAATCACTTTCTTGAATATTCGGAAATTTAATCAATTCCTTTGCCGAATTATCTTCTACTACTTCAGCTAGAGGACCATTAATTACTTTCTTATTTGCACTAGATGTATGGGCCCAGAAAGTTACACTGCTTTGACGTTCGTCAGTAGGAGAGCTTTGTTCGAAACTAGATTGTTTTTCTAGCTTTTCAACAATGGATCGTGTAATTTTTTCAATCAATTCAGGATTCATTCTCTTCATCACCTACCTTGTAAAAATACTTGGATCTCCTGCGTATTTACTTAATTTCCCTTGTTCAAAAATCCCCATTTTCTCAAGCCACTCTGCAAATAGAGGAGAAGGCTGTTTCCCCATCGTTTGCCTTAAAGTCGCTACATCATGGTAGCTCATTGATTGGTAGTTAAGCATACAATCATCACCCATTGGTGTTGCAATGATAAAATTAACCCCTGCAGCTGTTAACAATACACCTAGATCTTCAATATCGTTTTGATCTGCTTTAATATGATTGGTGTAACAAATATCTACACCCATCGGAATTCCATGCATCTTTGCCATAAAATGATCTTCTAAGCCTGCGCGAATAACTTGTTTGTTATTATATAAGTACTCCGGTCCAATAAAGCCAACCACGGTATTTACAATGTAAGGGTCGTAATGACGTGCAAACCCATAGTTACGCGACTCTAACGTTAGCTGGTCCATTCCAAAGTGCGCTTCAGCTGATAGCTCAGAACCTTGTCCTGTTTCGAAATATAAGCGTTGAGGCCCTGTTCCTGTTCCGTGAATCTTAGCTAATTGATTTGCCTCTTCTAATAAGGCAGCGCTGATTCCAAATGAACGGTTAGCGGCTTCTGTTCCAGCAATACTTTGGAAAATCATATCAGCTGGTGCTCCTTGTTCAATGGCTTTCATCTGAGTCGTAACATGAGCTAAGACACAGTTTTGAGTTGGAATCTCCCAATCATTCATAAAATTTTTTGTGGCTTGGAGCAGTCGTTTTACACTTTCAACTGAATCATCTACAGGGTTAATACCAATAACGGCGTCTCCAATTCCGTAAGACAGCCCTTCTTTTAACGAAGCAATCATACCCTCTACATTATCTGTAGGATGATTAGGCTGCAGTCTAGAAGCTAAGACTCCTTTTTGGCCAATAGTAATGTTGCATTTTGTTAAAATTTCAACCTTATTTGCGGCGTGAACTAAATCGAGGTTTGACATTAATTTTGCTACTGCAGCAATAATTTCACTATTTAACCCTCGACTAATCCTCTTTAAATCCTCACCCGTTGTTTCATCACTTAAGATATACTCTCTAAGCTCTGCTATGGACCAATTTTTCATTGCTTGATAGATAGGTTCATTTACTTGACTCTCAATAATTTGAGATACTTCGTCTTCTTCAGGTGGGATCATTGGGTTTTCGCGAATATCAGAAAGTGTTAATTCACTAAGCACTTCCTTTGCAGCAATTCTTTCTTGAACGGTTTCTGCAGCTAAACCTGCCAGACGGTCACCAGACTTTTCTTCATTTGCCTTAGCAAACAAATCTTTTAAATCAGAAAATTGATAGACAGCACCTAAATAATGTGTATGTAACTTCAACAGTGAAGCCCCCTTTCTTATGAATGGAACGTAAGGGTTTTGACTACTACTGGTACCACACTTGTTTGTAGCAATTGGCCAATATCTAAGTAGTCACCGTGTTCCACCTTAATTTGATCAATACAAATAATGCTTTGCGACGAATCTTGAGCAACAAGCGTTTGGCCCAATACCTTGGCATAATCGCTCTCAAGAACAATAATAAGCGGCTGATCTGTTTTGTTTTTCTGTTTCACTGCTTCTAGCAGACCTTTTGCTAATTGTTGAATATCTCGAAATCTTACGTACGGAAGCCCAGATAAGTACAAGGCAAAATTTTGTCCCTCCTGTTGCGGGTCATGTATCTCAATTGCATCTTTTACAGCATCCTTTAAGTGATGAACACTTTTTTGAAACCCATCCTTAAAAGAAATTTGATAAACAGGTACATTTCGTACAGGTAAATCTTTGGTTTCTACTTGAATCGTGGCTCCACTGATTTCAGTCGTTTGTGTACCAGCACCAAGAACGGTTGCGCGAACGGTTTCATCAGGCTGAACCCATGACCATTCTTTCAAACTCTGACTATCTCTTAAAGAGTCCGCAAGCATCATTCCTATGTCGTGGTAAGGAGCTTGTTCAAAACCTTTAGACTCATATTGATAGAGGCACTCACTGATTCCACCAGAAAACATAATGACATCAATTTCTTCTTTCCAATTTGGTTCATGACTTAAAAGTAGTACCTTGTCTTCTGCTGTCATGGTACGTGTTAGCATTCGACTAATCACGTCAGCCATATAATTTGTTATTTTCTTTACCTCTTCTTCCACCAGTACGTCACCTTTTACAAGCGTACTATTCCACTCTCTTAATAGATTTCTAACCGGTGGCGAAATGCTGCTGATTTTATCTTCCGAAAACTCTATCAGCCTACCTCCTATATGTAGTGTGCAGGTTCCACACAGCCTTCCCATTCGATAAACTGCTACATTAGCGGTCCCTCCACCAACATCTATATTGGCAATAGTTTTGCTCGTTTTTTTAGAGTATTGGTAAGCTCCTGATCCTTTTGCAGCAATAATTCCCTCTAGATCAGGTCCTGCAGTTGCTACTAAAAACTCACCGGCATGATTTGATAGGTGGTGAATCATTTCTTCGGCATTTTGCTTAGTTGCTGTTTCACCTGTAATAATCACGGCACCTGTTTTAATATCTTCAGAACCAACGTTTGCTTTATCATACTCATTTCTAACAAGCTTCTCTATTGCTTCAATATCGATTGTTGTTGATGTGAGAAGTGGTGTTCGATAAATCGGGCTGCGATGAATAATTTCTTTATCAATAATCTCAATACGCGGCAAGTGTGTTCCTCCTGCCATATTCATCAGAGAAAATTGGCTTAACACAATTTTGGTTGTGCTTGTTCCTATATCAATTCCTGCGCTGATAATCTCCTCTTTTAGCGGTTCGTATTGTTTCATATCCCTCCACCTCATCAACCTTCAATCAGCAAAAGGTTTTATTCATTACTGATTGCTAATTAGTCTTGTTTTAGTCAAATAAAAAAGGCACCTCATACGAACTATCTCCTGAAAGATAGCTGTATAAGGCGCCTTTGCCTGTGATTTTTTTGTATATTTAGAATATAACTGATTTTTCACAAAATGTAAAGGTTTTCATTAAAAAATAATATATTTCGATTTCCAGTTATCAGTATACTGTTTCATCTCTTGTAAAGACTGACACTGTACCAAAGCTCGAACCTCTTCAAGCCCTTCTTTATTGCGGGAAGAAGTGACAACAATAGGACCATTTACAACTACTTGCCTTGCTTTTTTAATAGCTAAGCTCACATCAGCATCTTTTGCATCACTTTTTGTAATGACCCCAATAGCTAACTTATTAATGCCTGTACTAAAATTGGGTGGAAAGACTGTCTTTTTCTTTGTGGCGTCCTGCAAATATAACACATGTGTAACTTCAAGAGCGGTTGCCATAATATTTTTATAAAAAAAAGGATTTTCAACATATTCTCCAGGTGTATCAACGATCCAATCATAATAGATTAAAGCTTGTGTTTTAACTGCTTCGACCGGCTTTCCAAGCAGAGCATTTGTTAATGTCGATTTGCCTGCACCAATTGAACCAATGAGCATGGCTCTGTTTTTTTTATGCATAAGTCTCCCCTCCCTACTATACAATTAAGATTTTGTAATAATCGAAGGTGTGTAACCTAATGTTTCGGAGAGAAAACGATTGATTTCTCTCATTGCCATATCTACTTCTGAAACGCTCCCCACAATAACAAGACTTCCTGTAAAACGATCTAAAAAACCTAATTGAACATGTGCAGCTTTTGTAGCCAAATCACCTGCAATGATAACCGTCTCACTTGGAGTCAATGTTAGAATGCCTAGAGCTCCTTCTTGCTGTATACCTAATTTTTCGAACATATCCGGATCTGGATTTGCAATTAAATGGCTCAATGTAATTTGTTTTCCGGGCACAAACTCTTGAATAAAACGCTTTTTTTCTTCACTCATAAAAAATTACCTCTCCCTTATCGTACAAATTCTATACAATGCTTACATCACTTGTGTTTTACTGCTTTTTTCTTCTACCTTTTCATTTTGTTCAGCTGCTGAACTTAAGTACTCGTCTTTTCCAATAATGCCTGCTTCGCGATCCTTCTTTTCTAGCTCTAAGGCTTTTGGAACAGATAGCCAATATGCTAAACCAATGCCTATTAAACCTGCTGAGAACTTCCCGATAATAACGGGGAGAATTAATGTCGGTTGGAAATTGGCTGTGAAAGATAAATGATCTCCTAATAAGAATGCCGAGCAAACTGCAAACGAAATATTAATAACTTTGTCTTTTGGAGGCATGCTGCGAATAAGCTTAAACATCGCTAAAATATTAGCAATTGTAGCTAAAATACCTGCACTTCCTTCTTTACTTAATCCGAGTTTTTTCCCTACAGTTTCAAGCGGCTTTCCTGCATATTTTTGAAGCAAATAAACCATTGGAAATGCACCAGCAAGCATGATGCCAATATAACCTGCTGTTTCTAGCGCACGGAATTGATCCGCTTTATCAGCCATGATCGGATGAAATCCCCAGCTTCCAAATAAATGAGAGAATAGGCCCGTAAAAATTTCAACAATGGAGAAAACAAGAACTAGCTTAATTCCAGCATCCATGATACGCCCAAACCACATAAATCCTTTAATCATTAAATCTGGCAAGAAATATAGTCCTACCGCTAATAGCACAACAAATAATAAAAGTGGAGATAAATTCAAAATAATTTTCAAATAACTTATCGTAAATTCGTATGTTGAATCACTTGTAGTGGAAATAATTTTACGCACATCAGAATTGGTTACCATAATTAAAACACTTGAAATAAAAGCCCCAATTGGAATCGTTAACACACCTGACATAACGCCGAGCGCCATATATTTGTGGTCGCGTTTATCAAGCATGGCAAGTCCTACTGGAATCGAGAATACAATGGTTGCTCCGGCCATAAATCCTACTATCATGGCCATGACCCATCCTTCATACGACTCTTTTAATACGTGTGCTAATTGATATCCTCCCATATCCGTTGCTAAGATAGAGGTTGCAGCGATAGCAGGATCTGCCCCAATAGCTGAGAAAAAAGGACCGCATACCGTACTAATAAACCACGAAAGATATGGAGTTGCAGCCATGATACCAGCCGCTGGTATAAAAATATACCCGATAGAATGTAACCCTTCCATGAATTGCTTTCCTAATCCTTCATCACTATTTCTAATCGCAGCAATAGCCCCACACACTGCACAAGTCATGATAATATAAATCACGATTTTCCCAATGATAACCACACCCAATTCCTCCTATATGATGATTTTTATTTAAATAGATAATAGTTTAACTATTTCTATCTATTTAAAGCGTATGAAGTAACCTGTTAAGAGCTTTGCTACTAGAGAAAGATTAAAATTGTTCCCCTAAAAAAGACAAAAAGGTGCCAGGTGGTTTTTTATCACTTAAAACCACTAAGCACCTTTGCTCAAACTATTTACTTGTACAGTGAGGTTAAGTTCCATATTTCTCAATGATGTGTTTTGCTAACTTCTCTAGTGGAACCTGCTTTTTCATGCTAATAGTCCGCATTTTTTTGAAAGCACGATCTTCTGTTAAATTATATTTATCCATTAAAATTCCTTTTGCTTTTTCAACAATTTTTCGTTTCTTCAGTTCATTAATCATTTCCTGAACTTTTTGCTCATACATTTTTGCATTTTCTGCTTGCTGTAAAGCGATTTCAACTGCTGGAATTAAATTTGATTCAGCTATCGGTTTTACTAAATAGCCTACTATATTCACTTTTTTTGCTTTATCAATAAACTCCCTTTGGCTGTATGCTGTCAACAGCAGAATGGGAATATTATATTTATTTGAAATAATTTCACTTGCTTTTAGTCCATTTAACTTCGGCATTTTTATATCCATAATAATCAAATCTGGCTTTAGTGCAAAAGCTAATTCAACCGCTTTTTCTCCATCTCCAGCTTCTCCTACTATTTCATAACCATTATCAGAGAGCATCATTGATAAATCTAGTCGTACAATTGACTCATCTTCAACAATCATAATTCGTTTAGTCACGGTGTCCGCCTCTTTCTAATGGGAACCTAGCTGATGCCATGGTGCCATTTGCAGTTCTCTCAATCGAAAATTGACCAGATAAATCGTGAGTGACCATCATGGCAACTATATCTAATCCTAAAGATGGTTTGGCTTCTTTTGAATACCCAACACCATTATCTTTAATTGTAACCTCTATCTCACAGTTATTCTGTTGAAAAGAAACGTGAACCTTACCTTCTTCTCGCCCCTTAAACGCATGTTTCATACAGTTTTGAATAAGCTCATTAATAATTAATGCTATGGAGACAGCTTTATCCGACTTTGTAAAAAGCTGAGTGCCCGAATATTCAATTGAAATATTTTTATTTTCATCTGTAGAGCTATACACTAGCATATTACCAATTTTCTCAATCAAACTAAGAATATCTACATTGTCTACGCTAGAATTGGAAAGAATAATCTCGTACACAGAAGCGATACTTAAAATCCGGTTAAGACTCTCGACAAAATGACCTTTGCTTTCTTCAGGAAGACCCCTTCTCATCTGAAGCCTTAATAAACTCGCAATAGTCTGTAAATTATTTTTAACGCGATGATGAATTTCTTGAATCATGACTGACTTGACAACAAGTTCTCTTTCTCGCTCTCTAAGTTCAGTCATATCTCGAAATGTAATAAAAGCACCATTCGTTGGGTTTTCTTGTTTTAAACTAACTTTTTTGACTTGAAACACCTTATTTAAAATAGTCACTTCGTGCATAAACAACTTTTCTGGATGATAAAATAACTCTTCTAAACAAGGGAAATATTCGATGATTTGATTCCCTACCTTACATTCTGAGGAACAGACTTCAGAAACCAAATTAAAAGCAGCAGAATTAAAATATAGAATGTTTAAATTAGGGTCAATAAAGAAAAGTGCCTCTCCAATAAACTCTGGAATAAGCGAAGCATTTTCTGTCATCTCCATTAAAATTTCGCTTAACGTATCATTTGTATTTGATAACGTTTTCATTTTTTCTTGACGTTCAACTACTTCACTGATATCTTTCTCCATAATCAATGTAGCAATTACACGATTATTAAATCCTTTAATAGGAACCACACTTTGTTCTACCGTTTTTCCTTCTTGTGTTAAGGCACGATTTAAAGACATCGGTTTTCCATTTTGCAGCGTGTAGAATACTGCTGGTTCAAACGCTTGGTACACAAATTTACCCGCGACTGGACGTTCATAAACTGACGGTGCAGTTTCTGGTGCCGCTTCTGCCACTACAACTGCATGCTGTCCTTCTTTTGTTACACAATCGATAAACACATTTGCTCGGTTTAAATCAGCAATAAGCGGCAAATTTTTAGCAACTTCATCAATCTTTTGAATATCGACTTCTGCTAGATTTGTATGAAGCCTGCATAAAGAATTTAAGGATAATGTATGAGTCATTTGTAAACTCCTAGCTGCTTTTAAACATTTAAGCATTAAAATATTAGAATATAATAAGTATTATATTTTTCTGAACTTTCTTTGTCAATGACCCATTTTGATGCGAAAATATTCACTTTATGAAGGAAACCTTATTTCTTCTATGACTTATCGCTTCTTTTTCTAAAGGTAAAAGTGGACGATCTTGGTCTATCTGCCAGTTGAATTCGCATAGATATAGTCCCTGGGCTTTAAAGCTTTTTACATAAAAATTAGTATTCTGTTATTTTGTTAGTAATAGCTTATATAGTGAGTTTTGGATTTTTTAAAAAGATAAAATCAACTAAAGAGCTGCTTAATAAAAAGAAACACTTAATAAAATCATGTAGCAAAGGGGCGTTTTAATACGATGTCAGTGTGGATAGGAATATGGATCGTTATGTTTATTTCCATATTTTAGGACGTTCACTCCGGATATAGGTTAAATAAGAAAAGGAAAGAAGCAGAGAAAAAAAGAGATCATACAGCACGATAGCAAACTGTATGATCTCTTTTTTTAGCCTTTTTTACATCTATATAGACGAATAAGGTTTTATTTTTACACGCGGGTAGGCACTTTGCAAAGCTACATCATAGTTTAACTCTTACCTCTGTACCGTCAGTAGCTTTGACATCTACTAGTACCATTCCCTTATGTTTCTTCAGTTCCTTAACAATAGGCTTTAGCATGGTTTTATCTATTATCGGAAAAGTGAAATTCAGCCCTTTTCTTTTAAAATGTTCTTTTGTCCATTTATCGGCATGCTTCTGGATAAATTTCGAAAAAGCAACGCTAATAGCAATGTTTAAAAGAGCATATGGAACTGGAATGCTAAATCGAACATCTTTTGTTTTCACTTTTACATGAATCATAAGCAAACCATTACTCAATGATGACTGAAACGGTATCCCCGTTCGCCGATTTAATATCAACAATTTGGCCATCTAACTCGTTTTCGATTGCTTCAACAATCAGGTTTATGTCTATATCTTTTACATATTTTTCTGATTGAGGAATACTTGCTGCGATGCTGTGTCCCGCCATTAATACCAGCTTGACAAGCTTTATCGGCAAATTAACCTTTACATTATCGTTTTCAGTTGACACAACTCGAATTTTTAACATTTTATCTAGATACGCATTTGGCTTTTTCAAAAGCTTATTGCCTGTTTCTTCTTTCTCTTTTAATACTTGAATCAGTTCTGATCCCTTTTCCGCATCAATTTTGCCTTCTTGAACCATTGTTAACACTCTTGTAATTTCCTCTTTCATAAAAATTCCCTCCCTATTCTTCTTTTAAGAGCTTGATGGCTTCTTCTGCTGTAATTTCACCATTTTCTAACATAGACACAACTTTTTTCTCGTCTACTTCATTTTTCTTCTTTTCTACATATCCAAGAGATGAAATGATGTCTGTTAACTTGCCTCGAACCGTTGGATATGAAACGCCCAGTTCTTTCTCAACTTCTTTGATATTTCCTCTGCATGTTAAAAACACTTCTACAAAATGAAGCTGATCACTTGATAAGGATGCCAACTTAGATAATTCAAACTCATTTTCAATCGTCGTGTGACAATGGCTGCACTGCAGCTTTGTAATTTTTAACGTTTCACTGCAGACAGGACAATTTGTAATTACTTTATAAGCCATAATCAAATCTCCTTCTTTTAGTTAATTTGATTATACAACAAATATTTAATATTAAAAACAATAAAATTAAACATTTTTAAGAAATAAATTAAAAATATAAATTTATATTTTAATAATATTAATTAACTCTTTTAAAACACATGCAATGAGATCTCGAATGCTTAAAATCCAAAAAAAGTAAAAAAGATAAAATAAGATGTTTATTTTTGGAAAAATATGTTGTAAAATACACTTGGTACTACAAAAATATTCCTGGTACCAAATGGAGGTTTTTTATGAAAGAGCGAATTACAAATGAAGCAATTTTTTTAATTCAACAAAAAGGACTTTCTTTTACTATTAGCGATTTAGCTAAGAGCTTAGGAACTAGCAAACGAACCATGTACCAACATTTCAGCTCCAAAGACGACATCATTGACTCGATAATTGAAAATCTCATCCTACAGATCAAGAACAAAGAAGAAGAAATCTTCCATGATGAAAGTCTAAGTTTACTTGAAAAGATTACTCAACTCCTTATATGTGTTCCTGGAGAGTTTAATACAATGGATATTCGTCTATTAGCAGATTTAAAGCGGCTTCACTATAATCAATGGGTTAAGATAGATGACTTTTTAAAGCAAGAGTGGGATCTAGTGGTAAAACTGATGGAAGAAGGAATAGAAACAGGTGTTTTACGTGAAATTGACTCACAACTATTTATAGAGCTATACCTGGGCGCAATCAATCAAATTTATCAGTCAAGCTTCTTGCTAAACACTAAACTCACAATGGGTGAAATATTAAAATCTGTTATTGATATTCTTTTGAATGGTATTTCTATAAAAAAATAAGGTGGCGAAGAATTTTGTATTGGATCTATCTATGTTTAGCTATTCTTTTTGAAGTGGCTGGTACTACATCTATGAAATTATCAGACGGTTTTACTAAAGTTATACCAAGTGTGTGGCTCATATTTTTTTATATTTGTAGTTTGTGTTTTTTGACGTTAACTTTAAAAAGTTTAGAGGTCTCAATTGCTTATGCTATTTGGTCAGGTATGGGAATTATAATTATTACACTAATTGGATTTATGTATTTTAATGAAAGTGTAAGCCTGCTAAAAATTGTTGCTATCGCTCTCATTATTATCGGCGTAGTAACATTAAATATAACCGGGGAAAAAGAAGCTACTACTAGTAAATCCACTTTGGAAAAACACATGAGGTAAAAAGATGAAATATTTAAAACCTTTTTTTCTTGTTACAGATATCGGATTTATTATCTATTGGATTGTTACTTACTTTGAATTAATACCCGAAAGTGCAGCTTTTAAGGATTACGATAACCCTATAGTCATGGCTTGGAACTGGTCGTTCTTCCCTCTAGATATTCTTATTTCATTCACTGGATTGTTTAGCCTATATTTATACAAGCTGCATAGAGAATCATGGAAAGGCTACGCTTTAATTTCTCTAGTGTTAACATTTTGCTCAGGGCTACAAGCCATTGCGTATTGGGCATTTATTAAAGATTTCGATTTCACATGGTGGGCTTTTAATTTGTACTTGATGATTTACCCTCTATTCTTTATAAAACTACTTATAAAAGATAATGGCAATCAAAAAAGTAAACTTTTCATTTAATGAACGTTTTAAAATCAGTTTAAAGCAATAACTAAAGAATTATTAAAACCTCTTGAGGAGGGGTAACAAATAAATAAGAAAATCGCTAATAATGTCATCTTTTTTGTATGGTTCCTGTTCTTGCTCCTTCTATGGATCACCTTCTCTTTTTCTAACGGGCAAGATGGCCAATGGTGGTCCATGTATCATTTAAACGTGAATCAATATGGTCCTTGGGCTTTAGAGCTTTCCTACATAAAGATTAGTATTGCTGCTGTTATTTCGTTAGTAATAGCTTACGCAGGTTTTAGATTTAAAAGAAAAGGATAAGATTAACTTCATCTTTTCACCTTTTCAAATAAATACTGCACTCCATATAACAAATATGCTTTGTAATGAAGGTAGATAAAAAATTGAAAATGCGTTAACCGTTCTAGACTTACAATTTTCCACTTTTTAAGAACATCAATAAAGTAAAAAGCAAAGATTCCATCAACTATAATATTCAGTAATAAAAACTTCTTAAAGTTTCCATACGAAGATTTAAGCAGCCACATTGAAAGAGGCATATAAGGCCCAATACTAAAAGGAAGTTCATCTTTTATAAACGAATCTTTTTTATCATAAAACTTCCACCACTTCCTCTGATGTCCATACAAATGATTAATAATCTCAAAGATAACAATAAAAATCCCTGCTACTGAATAACGTTTTATGCTGCGTTTTCCTATAAACAACAATGATAACCATGGAATTGCTATTATAGATAAGTTAAACCCTAAGTGTTTTCTTGATATCATAAGTGAACTCACCTCAATGTACTTTAATCTAGTTCTTCTTATAGTGTCCTCCTATTACAAAAAAACACGTCTTTTAAGCAATCAATTTCTATTTAGCAGTCTTCACTTTTTGGTTAAAATGTTTGGAGATGAGTTGCAGCATGATAAATTAAACGCTTCAGATTTTCAAAAATAACATGGCCAATGGAGAACTTTAAAACCTTCTCCTAGACCTAAAAAAACACAAACCATAAAATGGTCTGTGTTTTTTTATTAATGCGCCTTCTGTTCAACATTAACTCTCTTAATAAAGAACGAGATAACTAACCCAACAATGGAAACAATAATCGCAAAGACAAACGCGTGTTGAACACCGTTGGTAAAGGCAAGAATTTGATTTAGTGGATCCATTTTATCTGATACCGTCTCAAGGAAGCTTCTTGAACCCGATGACAGAATGGAGATTCCAACCGCTGTTCCAATTGCGCCAGAAACCTGTTGTAAAGTGTTCATAATCGCCGTTCCATGCGGGTACAGCTCAGGTGGAAGCTGGTTTAATCCGTTTGTTTGAGCCGGCATCATAATCATCGAAATGGCTATCATAAGCGCAATGTGCAATCCAACGATAAACCCAGTTGACGTTTCCAGCGTTACGGTTGAGAAACCATACATGGTGCCGGCTACAATTACAAGCCCAGGGATAACTAACCATTTAGGGCCAAAACGGTCAAATAATCCGCCCATAACCGGTGAAAGAATTCCGTTAATCACTCCTCCAGGAAGAAGCATTAGACCAGCGGCAAAGGTTGATAAAGCTAATGATGTTTGTAAGTATAAAGGTAAAATCATCATCGCAGACAGCAGTACCATCATGCAGACTAGAATTAATAAAAGACCAATTGTAAACATTGGATACTTAAAGGCTTTAAGGTCTAACATTGGCTCTTTCATCTTCGTTTGACGAATAGAGAATGCAACTAAAGCAATGGTTCCAATCACAAGAGTTAGAATAACCTGTAGACTTCCCCAGCCTCCGCCTTCTCCAGCGCTGCTAAATCCAAACACAATTCCTCCAAAACCGATTGTTGAAAGAACAACAGAAATCATATCGATTTTTGGCTTCGTTGGTGTGGTAACGTTCTGCATAAAGAAAGCTCCAAACACTAAGGCAACAAATAACAGCGGAAGTGAAATCCAGAAAATCCAGTGCCACGTTAATGTTTTTAAGATTAAGCCTGATACGGTTGGTCCAACAGCTGGCGCAAACATAATAACAAGGCCGATGATCCCCATTGACTTTCCACGCTTATGCGGCGGGATAATAACAAGAATCGTGTTAAACATAAGCGGTAAAAGTAAAGCAGTTCCAACGGCTTGCACGACACGGGCAATCATGAGTACCCCAAATGTTGGTGCAATAGCGGCAATAAATGTTCCAATAATTGAGCAAATTAGAGATGCTATAAAAAGCTGTCTGGTTGTAAAGCGTTGAAGAATAAAACCTGAAATAGGTACCAAAATTCCTAACGTTAACAGATACCCTGTTGTCAGCCACTGCGCGGTTGTTTCGTGAATGCCAAAGCCAGAAATTAGCTCCTTTAACGCCATATTTAAAGCTGTTTCACTAAATAAACCGATAAATCCAGCAATAAGAAACGATGTTATAATCGGCAGCACTTTGATGTTAGAGCTTTCGGCTACTGTTTGTTGATTACTCATATTAAATTGTCTTCCTCTCTTTTACATACTCTTTTTGGTGAACGTTTTTCTATCTCAATGATAAGTTGATTAGCAGACAAACAATGCATATTGATATAAAGATGAGTGATAGGTTTAAGGCATTATGTTGACTAAGCTTTTTCTTTCTCTTCTCTTTTGACCGAAGTGCTTTTTGTCTTCTAAATTCGTTTCTTTCCACAGATACCTCTCCATTTCATTTCTAAATCAACTTTAGAAACCTTCCTATGTAAACTAAATTCCATTCATAAATATGGAATTTTTAATAAGTAAGTTAAAACGAAATAGAACTATAAAATGAATTTCACTTTATATAACAGGAATATTGTAACACAGCTATAAGTACTGTTTCTATCTAAAATATACTAAATAACAACAGCTATATACCTAACTTAGTGCCCTGTGACAATTAAAATTTGTTTCTGTTGTATACTTTTTGTTCTGTTTGCCCTAATAGAACACAACTAACTTTTTAATCATCAGTCAAAAGAAATAGTATCAGAAATTAAGTAATAGTAAAAATTGATACTATGGAGGTGTTTTCTTATGAAAAAATATGAAGTAACGTTTCATCTAATTAATGGTGAAATAAGTCATTTAGTGGAAGCTAAATCACTTATTCGTGCAAAGAACTACATACAGTACAGGTTTGAAGATAAAAGTAAAATATTGGATCTAGCAAATGATTTGGTCATTGTTAAAAGAAACGTCCAATACTTTACGGTAGTTGAAAAAGAATAATTAGCTATGTAAAAGGACGTTATCTACAAAAGTAATGTCCTTTTATATCCATACAATATCTTATAGGGTATTCTCTTTTTTCCCATTCTGGTCACTAAAATTTTTCTCCAAATCGAATTCACATACTAAATTTATCTAACTAAAAAGATATTCCTCTAAGCAGAAGAATATTATAGTTAAAAATTTATGTGGATAATGGGTAGTTCTGAACAGAATTATTGAATTCAGTGTCTCCACTTTAATAAATGAAGGAGTACATGTAGAAATGAAAAAAGCAAACTCCCTGACATGTGAGTTTGCTCTTTCTATTCTTTACTCAAATTCCTTGAGTTCAACTTTTAACTTATTGTCCTATATCTTTCATTCTTTTAAGAGCTTTTCTATATTCTTGATCTCTCATATGCAGCATTTTATTAGGAGAAGGTTTAGGCTGACCAAACTTTTTCAAAGCTGCTCTATACTCGCTGTCACCAATGACTTGATTCGAAACAGTCTCTTTAGGCGAACGCTCAAAAACGGGAGTATCTTTTTTACTGTGAACCTCTTCGGTACTCAGCTTTTCTTTATTTTTTTCTTTATCATGCGGCTTATGAGCCAGCTTGTGGCCTTTACCTGTTAGGAACATCAAAAACGAGAGAATTAATACTACAATGCTCAATACACACGAAAACGTAGAAAATGTATGATAAGTAATGATTTCAGTTTTTACATGTAGAGATTGCGTGAAATTTTCTTTACTAGCAACCTGACTCTCTGCACTTACCGTTGCAAGGTGATCTTTATACACCTTTGCAAAGACGATACTGCTGATTACAGGGATGACTGCAGATACTGTAACTCTTATAAATTGAACCGTGACCATCCTAGGGACTAAACTTGGTAGCGGTCCGCCTAAAGCAGCACCCATAAGACCTGCAGCCACTGTGAACCCTACTCCTGCGATTAAAGCGGCAAAGCTGCTAACAAAGAGGACTGCAGAAACATGACCGTCTAAATACATCCACTGTATGTTCACTCCCATAATAATGACCGCTCCTATAATACCTAATACGCCCGGTCCAACTTTATCATATAATACGGCACTTAATATGGCCGCAATCGCTATTCCCGCAAAAAGCCCGATATAGATCAGTGAAGTATCTCCTTTATCAAAACTTGATCCGCTTTTAAGCAATCCTTGTAGGGACAAAAGAGTTAAACTCATACTAATATTGCCTATAACAGCGATCAGAATAGCGAGAGCTGGTTTTCGAGAAGCCACTAATCTAAAGGGAATTAACGGATTTTTAAGATGCCATTCTGCTACGAATAAAAAGCATAGAAAAATGATGCTTCCCACTATGCCTATCCATACATAAGTAGATGCCCATCCTGATTTTTGGAGATTAAGTAATGTAAACGTAATAAATGCGGTAACCATAAACATTAACGCTACACCAATGATGTCAAATGGTTCATGATGTTTGTGCTGTTGCTTGGCGTGATCATTCGTTAAAAATTTGTAGCTGAAGCATATTCCCAGTAAGGAAAGTACGGCAGCTATATAGAATAACCCTCTCCAATGGCCATAGCTGTTCACTAACACTCCGAGAAAAATACCGACAACGCTAGATCCATAAAATCCGCCAATAAGAATTAGTAATGCCAAGTTCCGTTTATGAATCGGAAAAGAAAGAACCAGCATTGGAATCATCATCATAAGTGCTAAACCCGTTCCTGTCCCTTGTAAAAAACGACCAATGCCTATTCCTAAGAAGCCGTTAGAAGCAATGCTTACAATAGCCCCTATAAGAAACAAACACATCGAAAGAACATAAGTCCTTCTCTCCCCTATCTTATGTCGAAGGATAGGTCCAAATGGAATACAAAATGCAAAGCTCATAACCCCTATTAAAACCGGTGTTATCGAAATATAAGATTGATCGTTAAACGTTTGTTGGAGAATTTCACGTATGGAATTTAATGAAGTGTTCAACATTAAACCAGGACCAATAGCTAAAACTGCCAGTAAGGAAATCCCCCAGTGTTTTTCTATTTTCATACTACAATTCCTTTCTGCCCTTCATGATTGTAAAAAGCTAAAAATGCGGCGTTCACGTTTCTTCCAACCATCACAGTAGCTATGGTAAAGAAGAAAGATATTTATCCGCATTTGAACAAACTAAAAAATAAAGCTTCAGTAAGGAAGCTTTATTTTATTTTCTAAACCTGCCACTCGAATTGGCCCTAAAAGTGTTAGCCTGGTTAATTTTTCAGCCATAAATGCAGGGCTAAATTTCATATCACTTTCTAGCCAAGAACAAATGACACCTATATGAGCTGACGTGATATAACTAATCAGGATATCTTTAGGGATATCAAGTCCATCCTCTGCTTCTCCAATCGAAGAGATTAGCTCTCCATACACTCTCTTCTTTACAATTTCCGTCATATGACTTCTAAATTGAGGTAATCCTCGGTCACTTAGCATAACTTTAAAATAATCGGCATGTTCATAGATAAATTCAAAAAGCTTTAAGAAAGAAACGGATTCATCGTTTTCTTCTACTGCTGCGGAATCCTCATTATTTTGTTTTGGTTTTACTTTCTCTATTAGCTCTTCTAGAACTTCATTCATACTCTGCATAAGAAAGTCTTGCTTATCTTGATAATGCAAATAAAAGGTTCCCCGCGTTAATTCTGCTTTTTCCGTAATTTCTTGAATCGTAATGGATGTAACGTCTTTCTCTTTAAGAAGTTCGACTAAAGCGTCTCTTAAGTATTTATTTGTTCTTTTTATCCTAGGATCTACTTTTTCTTTTTTAGTCATAGTTGCTCTCCTTGTATCACTGTTATTAAGTATTAGACATATGATTATGACTTGTATAGATGTAGCCATTTAGGCCTTTTCTGATGATTGACTATTTAAATTAAACTACCCTGTATCAACAACACACATTCTGCACACGATGTAAACTAATGAACATTATGTATATTAAGTCTCACAAAATATAATCAATCTGTCAATATCAAAAACTGATTAAGAACGAATCATTTGGTTGTTAGATATGGATGGCGCGAACGCAAGAGCGAAATCTTTTGTAATGAAAGAAAAAGAACTGAAAGATATAACCGGCGATGTAAAAAGTGCTGGGTTTTTATATGCTGGAGATTGGACTATTGAGGCAGCTTTTACATAGCAAACTAATCAAATAAATGATGATTTTGCACAATGAATGTTTGAAACTTTCCGATATATGAATCTGCTTGTTTAAATACCATAATCTCAATTGGATCAAGCAGGTTTTCAAATAAAACAGCATGTCCAAGCTGATCTTCCAGCCATAAATCCATTAAGTTGACTAAGCTAAGAGGAACCGGCTCCTTACTGTTAGTGATAGGATAGAAGGTTAAATAAAAAAGAAGTCACCTTTTGGTAACTTCTTTTTTTACTATGCATATGTGATTAAAACAAAAAACATATAAGTTTTTTATTTTTCACTATCTTCATCAGCAGGTTTTCGTTTATGTTTCTCACTAATAATTTTTTTGTTCAGTATCCTTACCTCACCCACCATCAGCAGCCTCATATCTTTTACAATATATTTAGCCAATTCTTCATCAGAGATATCATCACCATCAATATCAAGACGAAATTCCTGCCCTTGTATTCCACCGCCATTAGTAAAATCGACTTCAAAGTCAAAAATTACTCTTTTATCCATGTCTAATCCACCTTAACTTGTTTTAATCATCTAATATATATTCGGTTTAAGAAAACAAATGCCCTATCCAACAACTATCTAATGAAGCTTATTGTCTGATAAGTCCCGGTAAAAGGACTTTTAAGTTCTAGATTGGTATTAAAAAAGGAATAATACTGTGGTAAAGGAGATTCTTTAGAACCTTAGACACCTGTTTACACCAATAAAATAAATATAATTAAAAAAGACAATGGGTTGAATAAGCTACGCTCTATTAACTCATCTTAACAATGTAACTAAATTTGAAGGGAGATTTAAAAATGAGTCAGAAACGCGATAAAGGCAATAGTCAGAAAGGAAAACCAAATAGCAATACGGTAGATCCGGTAATTGCAGCAGAAGACGTGGAAAAAGCAATTTTTCCAACTAATAAGCCTCCTGGCAACGCAAAACCTTAAAAGAAATTAGAGTTGTATTATTAGCTGCCTGTCTGGCAGCTTCTTCTTAAGAAAAGAACTTAATTAATAAATATGAATATGCTCAGACTTTTACGTTTTTTATACGATTTTTAGTACAAATGTTGGGACTTAGATGATGTAAAATCCTCTCTCATTTCTACTTAAATACTCTTCTTCAGCCCGTATTCTCAACATTCCTATAAGAATACGCGACCCTTTACAGAACTTTTGAAGTAAGATGAATTGCAGTTGTCAAATCGTCCTCTTAACTTATTATTAAGATTAATTTTTAGAGAGTTTTTAACTTAGAACGCTTTAAGGTATCTAACTGTTACTTACCTTCATTGCATATAAATAAGCAACATAGTCAGTCATAACTCCAGGATATCCCATTTGGCGTAACATAGCTGTTATATTTCCACGATGATATGTTCCATGATTAACTACATGTTGGATTAATTCAAATAGATTAGTTTCTAGCTGGCCAAAATTAGGATGTGCGCAGAAAACGAGTTGATCAAGGTTATCTTGGTGGTCAAAAAATGCTTTAAATTGCTCAGATAAGTTAAGAAACATCATCTCCATTTCCCCGATACTTTTGCCTTTTATATTCTCTCTTAGTTGTTTTCCTGATTTGATAATTTCATCAAAACTATAACCTGACATGACACTTAACCATGTAGTATCAGTAACATAAATATGTCCTAACACCTCCGATACAGAAGAAAAAACATTCTTAACCTCCTTGTGGTAAATATCCTGAGGCAAGCCTTTTAAGTGACTAAAAATCCTTTGATTTGCCCATACATGGTAGTTATAAAACTGTAATTCTTGACCCTTCACTTGAGATTCCTCCCTATTCTAAAATCCACGACCAATATTAGGTATTCCTCATTGTTTTTAAAACACCTTCAAATGATTGTTGAAAAAAGTATTGATTCTTTACGTTTTATTTAGGTACCGAAGTAAGGTTGCACGTGTACTCATGAGATTCAAAAAATGAACTGTAGTAGGCTATATGGAGACAATTATCTAGTATCTCTTCTTTAAATTATTTTATCTTGACACTATTCTAAAGGCGTGATTAGATATAATTGTTAACTATAAATAAAAATAAGTTGACATATTTTTATTTTCGGTGGTGAAAGTGTATTGTATTGGGAAGAAGATATTAAAAGAGAACTTGCCTATTTAGATGAAATTTTTCAAAAACGGCACCTTGTTGCTACAGAATTCGCTGAACAACCATGGCTTACAGTCAATGGACATAAGATGTTAAACCTTGCCTCTAATAACTATTTAGGCTACGCAGGAGATAAGGGGCTGAAGAAAACAATGAGTGATGCTGTGATGACATATGGAATAGGAGCAACAGCTTCACGCTTAATAGTAGGAAATCACTCTCTTTATGAGAAAGCAGAAAAAGCACTTGTTAATTGGAAAAAAGCTGAGGCAGGACTTATTATCAATAGTGGTTATAATGCAAACCTAGGAATCATCTCAGCCTTGGTTCCGCGTAATGGCTTCATCTTCAGCGATAAGTTAAATCATGCAAGTATCATTGATGGAGCCCTACTGAGCCGTGCAAAACTTCAACGCTATCGCCATAACGATATGAACCACCTAGAAAATTTATTAAAAAAAGTTCCCTTGGAGTCACGGAAGTTAATTGTAACAGATACTGTTTTCAGCATGGATGGTGACTTTGCCAAGCTCGAGGATCTTGTTAAATTAAAAGAGCAGTATAACGCCCTACTAATGGTTGATGAAGCTCACGCAAGCGGTGTATACGGAAAAAATGGTGAAGGATATGCGCATTTTCTTGATCTGCAAGATAAAATTGATATTCAAATGGGAACATTTAGTAAAGCGCTAGGGTCATTTGGAGCTTATGTTACCGGAAAACAGTGGCTCATAGATTATTTAAAAAATAGAATGCGAGGACTCATTTATTCAACTGCTCTTCCCCCTGCTATACTCGGTGCAATAACGGCTGCGATTGAAAAGGTGCAACAAGACACAGAGCGTCGCAAACTTCTTCAACAACATGCACTTTTTTTTAGGAAAGCACTTACATACGAAGGATTTAACACATGCAAAAGTCAATCTCAAATCATTCCAATTTTGACGGGAGAAAACAAAAGAACAATGCAGTTTGCAGAGCGTTTACAGAAAGAAGGAATTGCTGCTATTGCAGTTAGGCCTCCTACTGTTCCTGAGAATAAAGCAAGAATTCGTTTTACTGTAACAGCCGATCATACTCGAGAAGATTTAGATTGGGCCATAAAGAGAATTTCTCTAATTGGAAAAGAAATGAGTGTGATTCAATGAAACCATCGACTATTATAATATTTCCCGGATGGGGAATGGAAAAAGCAGCGTTTCACCCAATCATAAAATCATTGTCTACTATATGTGACGTTTTGTGTACAGACTGGAGAGGTGTAAAAGAACTAAGTGACTTTAGAGAACGAGCAATTCAATTGCTTACTTCCACTCAAGGTACTGTTTATTTAATGGGTTGGTCATTAGGTTCCCTTGTAACGCTTGAACTTGCAAGTTTATACCCTAACAAGATAGAAGGACTCATATTAATTAGCGGAACTAGTCGCTTTACGAGCGACGTGCATAATACATTTGGATGGGAGCAACGCATCGTTGAACGTATGAAAAAACAACTACAGCGTAATAAGGAAAAAACCCTTACTTCATTTTATAACGCTATGTTCACTAAATCTGAAAAAGAAGAAGAATTTCATCATCAATTTATTGAAGTTGTTCAGCGTCATTATCAAGGAGACAGTACGCACTCCCTCCTTACAGGGCTGGATTATTTACTCCAAAAAGATGTTAGAATGCAACTCAATCAAATTCAAACTCCTTGTTTGTTGATCCATGGAAGAGATGATCAAATATGTTTACCTGAGTCTTCTTCTTTCATAGCTGAAAGGATTGGTGGAAATGTCCAGCTGTGCATTCTAGAAAAAGCTGGCCACATTCCTTTTTTTACGAAGCCTCAGCAATGTACGCAACTTATAGAAAAATTTCTCGAAAAGGAGCTCATTTATGATTAATAAGCAACTTTTAAAGAAAAGGTTCAATAATCATGCTAAAACTTATGATGCTTATGCCGATGTACAAAAAAGTATGGCAAACCAATTAATAGACCAGCTTTCCACTAATTTCTTTAACCAGAAAATAACTATTCTTGAAATTGGCTGCGGCACGGGTTATTTAACACAATTATTGTGCAAAAAATTTCCTAAGGCTACTATTACAGCAGTTGATTTGTCATCAGAAATGATGGAGCTAGCAAAGAAAAAAGTAACGGAAGATCGAGTTTCTTTCATATGCGGAGATATCGAGGAACTAAGTATAGAAAGACATTATGACCTTATTATTTCGAATGCAACATTTCAATGGTTTAATAGTCTTTATACGACAATAAAAAAATTGTATAAACAACTTAAGCCTACAGGCAGCCTGCTATTTTCAACCTTTGGTAATCGTACATTTCAAGAGCTTCATTCATGCTACAGTCATGCGAAACAAAAGCTTGATCTTTCCAGTAACAGTTCACCTGGCCAATCGTTTTTTTCTCTTGAAGAGTTGTCTCAAATTTGTGAACAAGCATTAGTTCCATTGAAAGAGCATCCATTTAAACTATCAAAAATGGAGAAACTAGAGGCTCAATACTTTCCAACGGTTCAGGCATTTTTTACTTCAATAAAAAAAATTGGAGCAAGTAACAGTAACGAGGAAAGCTATTGTCAACGCCCTTCGTTTTTTCGTGAATTAATCAATCTATATGAAAATGATTATCGTAATGAGAACGGAATAAAAGTAACCTATCATTGTTTAATATTTAATGTTACAAAAACGAACCAATAGTTAATATACACGTATGAAAAAAAATCCTAATTTGAAAAAATTAGGATTTTTATTTCGCCAATAACGGTGACTATAATAAGTAATTTTATTATTAATGTATATGCATTAATACTGGCTATTTAATCAAACCTAATTTTGCTGCTACGCTATAACCTGATGAGTTAAATTTAAATCGATTACGAAGTTCAATAAGGTTCGGTCCAAAGCTTGACTCTAGGATCTCTCGATGTTTTTTCATCATTTCATAGATATACAAGTCGTGAATGATAACTTCCGTAATTGGCATAACTAATCCCGGATGCATCGTCCAGGCAGCACGGCTGTCCTTACCAAGTGATAGTATACCTGCAACTACCTCTCGATCGTCAGCACTTAGAACAATCCATCGTCCCCCATATTCATTGGTTATTTCTTCGCTTGCATCATGCTGATGAACCTGCGCAAAATCAAATACTAAATCTCCATAAGAAACAATTAAAATTTCTACGCCTCTTTTTGCTGCTGCTTGCAATTCTTCTTTTAGTTCCTGGGCATCTTCTGCCCATATTTCCAATAGAATACGCCCTGTAGCTTCTTTTATAGCTTCCTTTGTACGATTTAGTATAGGCTCATAACCTGTAATGTTCCAGATGTTTTCTCTGTTTAAAGATACATAAGAATAATTTTCGAGAGCTTCTTCAGCTACTTCAAACGAGGATTCAGCTTTACGTTTTTTCAAGTTGATTAATTCATTAGGAGGTAACGGTGTATATAGAGCGGGATTTTCATGACTGATCATGACTTCTCCTCGATCCACTAGTCCCCCTAATACTTCATAAATTTTAGATCTTGGCACTCCAGAATTTAACGAAATAGCATACCCTGAAAGAGGAGATTTTTCTAGTAAAGCTAAATATGCTTTTGCCTCATATTCAGTAAAATTTACATCTTTCAAAATTTTTATTATATCTAGTGTCATGATTGGTCCTCCTTGATAATACCCGGATAAAGTCAATAATTTTAAACTAAGTATACCATTAGTGCCCTTGACAGTTTGGATTAAAAATTATAATTTAATTATAGTCGCTACAAAAGTAGCTACTGTATAGCTTTTAATCCTACTTGGAGGTGTAATAATGGATACAATGATAGCGAAACAACAAGAAAGCTTAAAAATAAGAAAGGTTAGAAGAGGAAATGGTTTATACATAAGTGCTTCGGTAATAGCCGTCCTTTTATGGAGTACATCGTTTGTTGGGACAAAAATAGCCTATACCTCTTTTCCACCCCTTACATTAGGAGCGGCTCGTTTTGTTATAGCTGCTGTTATTTTAGGACTTATTCTCTTAATCAGGAAAGATAAAATAAAGCCTTCATTCAAAGATATAGGGTTAATGTCTATAAGTGGTGTACTAGGTACTACCCTTTATTTTTCTCTGGAGAACATAGGAGTTGAACTAACAACAGCATCTAATGCCGCTATTATTGTAGCGTCGTATCCTGCTATAACGGTTTTAATGGAATTTCTCTTTTTTAGAAAAAAGACATCATGGGTAAAGGCCCTAGGAATTGGAGTAGCGATGATAGGTGTATATCAAATATCCTATAGTCCTGAAATTCAGACAGATGATAAACAATTAATTGGTAATATTATATTAATTGTGGCAGGTTTTATTTTTGCTCTCTACAACTTCACAACTCGTAAAGTTGTCAAAAAATATTCCATGATTACTATCTCTTTTTATCAAACTTTGGCCGGAGCTATCACGTTTATTCCATTAGCCTTTATAGAGAAGTCAAGTTGGCAAACACCAGATATAAGATCATCTCTAACCTTATTGTACCTAGGTGTTTTCTGCTCGGTTATCGCTTTTTTATTATATAATTTTGGATTACGCAAATTATCTTCTAGTTCTGCGATGACGCTAATGAATCTTGTTCCTATTTTTGGTGTGTTATTTTCTGTTCTGCTCCTTAATGAAGTGGTAGGCATAAACCAATTTATTGGTGGAATCATTGTCCTTTTAGGTGTAGTTTTGAGCATGAGGGAAACGAGTAAAAAGCATGTTTTAGAAAATAAGTAAAAAGTATAAACCCAAAAAAAGTCCTCAGTCAAAGTAGGGCTTTTTTATTTCCAATAATATAATAAGAGTTAATGAATACAATGCAAATCTCCAATCTTCTTTTATTATCACAAACGGTTTTACCTTAACTTTACATGGAATAAACGGAGATTATAACCCTTCTTTTCGGTTCTATTTACTACCTGGCCTATTTGTTATATTGATTGGGACTAATTTAGGACTTCGATGGTTTGAGCATCTGCCACGTACACTTATTAAAAAGTTAGTATGTATTATTATCCTGATTTCTGGAGTACTTTTGCTGATTAACAAATAAAGAAGTGAAAGATATGAAAAAAGAATATAAACCATTAAGAGAGCGATGATAAAAAAACACCTAAAAAGAATCCTTTGCTGATAAAAACAAAGGATTTTCAAATTTAAGGAAGTATAGGAAATACGTTATTAGTCTGGCCAGATTTATAGATTCCTATACATACAACTTTAAAAATAAATATTGTAATCGATTCTAATTATATAAAAATCTATCTTTTCCTTAATTCCTATAGTTTGATAAGTAAACGCTAAAGTATTTTATATAGTACTACCTTCTATTTCCTCAATACTTGGAAGTGCTTCAATTGCACCTATTTTTGTACACACAAGCGCTCCAATCCGATTTGCAAATGTGATAATGTCGAGTAACTGCTCAAAATCTTTTTCAATGAATTTGATATCATGTATATTTGATAATTTAAATAAAGTTGCACCTACAAAAGCATCCCCTGCCCCTGTAGAGTCAATTGACATAACAGGAATACTTTTACTAGTTTCTTTTTGCTACTGTTAGATATTAATGTTCCTCTTTTTCCAAGCGTAACCGCTACAATTCTAGCTCCAATATGATGAAGAATATCAACACCTAACTCATGATTCTTAGTGCCTGTGATAATTTCTAATTCCTCCTCACTTACTTTCACAAAATCACTTAAAGAAATAGCCTTCTTAGCTATTGAGATGAAATCAACCAATCTTTCCTTCCATAAATCCCTTCGATAATTAGGGTCAAAAGAAATAAATTTCCCTTTTTCTCTAGCACTGGATATAAGGCTTAAATAAGCTTCACGGAATGGAGAAGTTAACATCGCCGTGGCTGAACCAAAATGAAATATTTTAGCTTTATTTATTTCATTTAGGTCAATGTCATCCATTGTCATAAAAGCGTCAGCTCCCCTATGAAACACAAAGTCTCGCTCACCCTTTTCTTGCAGTGACACAAAGGCTAGAGTAGTTGCTGTTTTCTCATCCCAAGCAAGCATAGAAGTATCTACGTTTAATGAATTTAAGGTTTCTTCTAAAAAGTAACCGAATGGGTCCCTGCCTACTTTCCCACTAAATGATGCATTCCCTCCTAGTTTTGCTATGGTTGCGCATACATTTGCTGGTGCTCCACCGGCACTTTTTAAAAATTTGCGTCCTTCTATTAAATTAGAATCAATTTCGCTACAAAAGAAATCAATCAATAATTCTCCTACACAAACAACTGGAGCATTTTCACTTATACTATTTTGCACTTATATCACACTCATTTACTTAATTTTAAAATTCAATTAACTACTTAGATTTTTTCTCTAAATCCACAATCATTTTCTTGTATGTTTTTTCAGTTAAAGGATAAAAGCATATTATTAATACAGAAAGTAAAATGAAAGTTCCTGGTACTAACGCATTCATATTTTTAATAGCATTTAGGGAAGCTGCGGTTTGTTCTGCATTAGCTACATAACCTGCTATACCCAAATAGATAGCTGAAAATGATCCAGCAAGTGCAACCCCTAACTTATTAGTAAAACTCATTAAGGAAATAACAACGCCATCTGCTCGAACTCCAGTTTTCCATTCAGCATAATCTACACAATCGGCAACCATTCCCCAAGCTAGTGTGTTTAATGGGGTTGTAAAGAATCCTGAAGCAAACAGCCAAAATAAAATTAAACTAACTGAATCAAACGAAGTAAATTGGAGTCCTATATATGAAATAAGCGATACGCTAGCTGATACAATCATTACACTTTTTCTACCCCATTTATCGGAGAATAAAGGAATAAATAAGTTACTGATTAGTGCAGCTCCAAAAAATAAAACAGTGCCCCAGAATACTAATTCTTTTTGATGAACATTGTAAGTAAAATAGTAAACCATTGTACTAAGCTTAATATTAAAACCGATAGCAAATGCCAAGAAAGCTGAAACTAATACTAGTAGCGGCTTGTTTTTAAACAAAACGGATAAAGTTACTTTAAATCCATGTTTTTTACTCTTTTTAGGAACAATGCGCTCTCGTACCGTAAAGAAGCTAAATAGATTTAAAATTATACTTACAACGGCATAGACTATCGCAGTCATTTGGAATCCAAGTTCTTGGTTTCCTCCACCAAGAGCTGTCACAAGAGGTGTTGCGCATGAAATGGAGAGTAGTATTCCTACATAAACCAATATCATACGAGTAGTCGTTAAAACCGTACGTTCCTGAACATTATTGGTAATCCGCCCTGTTAAGCTATTAACTGGAATCGTTTGCATACTAAAAGTCATCCCCAGTAAGATGTAGGTAATGTACATATATATAACATTGCCCGTTAATCCTAAGTTAGGGTTAGTAAAACAAAGAATAGTGAATAAAGCAAAAGGAAGTGAGACCCATAATAAGTATGGTCTCGCTTTTCCCCAGCGGGTATTAGTTTTATCTAAAATAATACCCATTATAGGATCGCAAATAGCATCCAAGACTCGTACTACTAAAAACAAGGTCGCAACAACTGCAGGATGGATACCTCCAACATCAGTGTAATAGAAAAGTAGATAGGCATTAACAAATTGAAAAACAATATTATATGACATATCTCCCAATCCGTATCCAAACCGTTCTAACCAGGACAACCTAGTAGTCGAACTAGATTTGTCTTTATTTTCATTCTCTAATATTTGTGATTGTTCTGCGTTTAACATAGGTAATACCCCCAGAATGCGTTTTCAAAAATATGTTAAGAAAGACAGTAAAAAGTCCATATTATCAACATTAATCTTAAAGAAAAAAACAGATGCGGTTTAGTTGCAATTGTCCTATTTTAACTCCACATCTGAAAATTAAAAGTTCAAGAATCTCGTCATAAATACCAACTAGAAACCTAGCTTTCAAGTCTAATGTTTTTTATTCGTTTGGATACACTATAACTTTTAAACATTCGTTTTTAAAATTCAGCGCTCTCTCCATCGCTTCGCGTGTGTCAGCTAACGCATATCTATCTGTTACAAGATGTTTTGTATCAATTGCACCAGAAGCAAGAAACTTAATTCCCTTTGGATAAGTGTTGGCATAACGGAAAATACCATATATATCAACCTCATTATCAGCAATAAATGGTATATCGAGTGCAATGTCACTTTGAGGAGGCAAACCTACAATTGCTAATTTTCCACCACGACGAAGTGAAGCTAATGAAGATTGTAATGCTTTTGGGTTTCCTGCTGTCTCCCACGCAATGTCAACGCCTATGTTATCAGTAATATTTTTAATTTCATTAAGAGGATCTTGCTCTCTAATATTAATAACATGAGTTGCCCCCATTTGCTTAGCTGCCTCAAGGCGTAGTGGTTCTAAGTCTGTTGCTATTATTGTACTTGCTCCAAATGCTTTCGCTGCGGCCACTGCCATTAGACCTACCGGGCCCATTCCCATAATAGCAATTGTTGACCCCGGCTGAAGTTTTGTTCTAGTCGCTGCGTGAATGCCAACTGAAAAAGGTTCTATTAAGGCAGCATCTTCATAGGAGAGGGAATCTGGGATTGAAAAGACAAAATCCTGACGCATTTTTATATATTGAACGAAAGCACCATCTACCGGCGGTGTTGCTAAAAATTGTACATCAGGACAAAGGTTATATCGTCCTTCCTTGCATGCTTCACAATGTCCACAGGTTACTCCTGGTTCAACAGCTACGCGGTCCCCTACTTTAAACCTTTCAACAGATGATCCAATAGCTACAATTTCACCTGAGCACTCATGTCCAAGGATAAATGGTTTTTCTACTTTGTATTTACCAATTCTACCATGGGTATAATAATGTAAGTCTGAGCCACAAATTCCTACAGCCATTACTTTAATTAAAACTTCATTTTCATCAATTTGTGGTATAGGCAATGTTTCAATACTAATTTCTCTTGTTCCGTGCATGACAGCTGCTTTCATAGTTTTAGGTAAGTTGTTATTCATCAATAATTTCCCTTTCTTTAATAGAATTTCTATATAAATCCACAATGTAAAAATAAGTATGAATTTACTTTTAACTCATAAATTTCTAATGTACTTGATTGTGCCTTAAACATATTTCTATTAATATGTAAGTGCATACATTTTAGAGTTTTTTATTACATAAGCTAATTTTACCTGCTAACATCACACTATTAATAGCCTTTTATACTGTCTAAAAGTACAGTGCTACTGTACTTTTCTTTTTATATACAAACAAAGATATAGCGTTAAAATAAAGCTAATAGGAGGTGTAGGATTCTTATGGCTGAAATTGAAGATCAGAAAACATTTGCAGAACTGTTATCTCTGGGTGTTAAAGAACTAAAACTTCACCCTAATTATAAGATTAAAAGAAAAAAAGGCGAAGATAGCTCACTGGGACAATCTTATATAGCTAACATCGCAAATGAACTAGGTGTATCTCCCAATACAATTAAAAGTTGGATAGGTCAGATGGGATTAAAATATATTCCTGGTCGTATTGACGATGGAAAGCTTTTCGGCATCATATGGATAATACTAAAAAAAACGGATATAGATATAAGTTGGTTCTTAGAACTATTGGAAACAACTTCTATACCCATTCTTAAACCTGCTTTACCTGCTTGGGTGTCTTCGTGTCTGGAGAAGGCGAAAATATTAGGAGTAGACAACTCATTTGGTGGACCCCTTAATAAAGACATTGAGGAAGTAGTAAAAAAAATATTTCATAATAAACTTCAGACTGAAGTTGCTACTCCAAAGAAACATTTTACAATACATAACTTACCAACACGCTGGTCAGGCATTTTTATTGGAAGACACATTGACCTAGAGGCAATTCGTCAGTGGGTAATTTCCCCTTCTCCATTATGTTTAGTTGCCGGATGGGCTGGTATTGGAAAAACAACCGTTGCTCTTGAAGTAGCATACGCATGTGTTCAGGAGCATTATAAGGAAATAGAAAACCTTGAAATAGATTGGCCAAAATTCAACTCTATAATATGGTTTAGTGCCGATTGGAAAGGACTAACCTTTAGTGACTTTCTAAATACAATTGCTTACCAACTTGGACGGATAGAACAAATAAACCGATCAATTGATGAAAAACGTTTTGTGGTGCGTAATGCACTGGCTAATTATGCAAAAGAAGAATCCGTATTACTTGTGATTGATAGCATCGATACAGCTGAAAGTGAAATTTATGAATTTATTACTAATCTTCCACAAGGCGTTAAAGTATTACTCACATCTCGTGAGAATCTACAACAAAAATATAGAAACAACTTTAGAGATATGGTAACCATTCAACTAAAGGGTCTGGAAAAAGATGACGCTCTTAACTATCTTTCTTATGAAGTGCAGCAACATATGAAAATGTCTAATTCTTCAAATAAACAAGAACAAATGAAACAGCTATTAAACAGCCCTCGTGAAATTCGCGAAGAGCTAATTTCAGCTACTGCTGGAAATCCTAAAGCTATCGCTCTCAGTATAGCTTATATTGCAGATGATGACATTCCTGCTCAGCAACTCATTGAGGAACTAGGTAAAGCAGGTTACTCTCTGTTAGAGTTATTTGATTTTCTTTTCGGACGCACGTGGGAGCGATGTAATGAGAACACTTTACTTTTATGGAAAGTGCTATGTTTTTTCAGTAAACCTCCTGATGAAGAGAGTTGGGCGACAGTGGCTGGACTAGATGCTCGAAGATTCCATTTTGCTGTTGATCAAATGAAACTATTTGCACTTATTCAAGGAGAACGTATAGAAGGAAAAATCCATTATCTAGGTCATCAAACCGTAGTAACATATGGTGAACAACGATTGTTAGAAGATAAACAGTTCGAAAATATAGCACGTAAGCGTTGGAGCCAATACTATATCGAGTATTTAGACAACCATTTAAAACGAGATCTTCCTGATTCTATTTATTGGAGTTATTTGCTTGGTCGTGATTTAGAGGAAATCAAGAAAGAATGGCCAAATATACTCAAGGTTATAAAATGGGCAAACGAATCCGATCAAAAAGAGCTTTTAATTGAACTTGTATTTCGCATAAGCCATTTTCTAAGTCGAATTAATTTACCTTTAAGGATTAAATATGGAAAAATAGCAGCTGATTATGCAAAACAACTTAGAAAACATACCCATGAAGCATTTTTTCGAATCGACACATTGGGGTGGGCCCTGATGGAGGTCAATAACCTAGATGATTCCCTACTACAAATAGATTCCGGTTTAAAGACACTAGATCAGTTAAGCTCAGACAATTCTGATGTTTACGATTTGAAAGCTTGGGGACTTGCCTTAAAAGCAAGGCTTTTTTTAAAGAAGAATAATCCTAAGAAAGCAGAACGTATTCTTAAAGAAGTTAGGGAGATTTCTACTACACCAGTTATTCAGCATAGAATCTTGCTAGTACGCGGTGATTTGTTTATGCTGTATAAAAATTATGAAGCAGCCATCCGGTTATATGAAGAAGCTAATGAAATCAGTTTAATCTATGGAGGAGAAAAGACCATTGAAGCTTACTTCAATTTAGGAGTAGCTTACGTCATTTGCGGTAAGCTTGAGGAAGCAGAAAAATGCTTTAATAGCCTTCTTTATCAAAAAGATAAAGCCAACCAAATTGAATTAATATATTACCACTATGGGATGGCCCAATTGTTATTACGAAACGGAGAGAATATGAAGGCTTTACAATCAAGCCAAAAAGCTATCAACCTTATCGATTCTTGGGGACCAACCATTAGTATTCGAAAAGAAGTAGAAGAATTCAATGACGTCATTAAACATAATATTTGAAAGAATTAAATAGCAAAAAGCCACTTGAATGAAACGAGTGGCCTTTTGTTTGTATATGATATTTTATTTCCTGCTTTTATCTTTTTATAGCGGTTCATCTTCAAAACTAATAGGACATCTGCTCTGTTGAATTTCACTTTATTCCTTATTACATATTTTTTATAAGTTTAAGTTTAATCACTTTATATGTAAAAGATAAGCAACACTGTGGTAGCTAATTATGTATGAAATATACATACGTCTTCATAAGAATTTTAATATATAATTGAGGTTAAAAAGAATTATTTCAGGAAGAGGAAAATGTGTGAAACGTAGTCGGTTGTTGCTTTTATCGTTAATTAGTAGTTTATTAGTTATTTTAGTATCGTTGTTTCAGTGGGATCTGGTTGATATGATAACAGAATTTTTAATGTTACCTGTTTGGTTATGTGTATATGCTTTCTTTATCATAATAACTGTATGGACATTGATTCATCTTTTTAAAAATAGAAAGTGGCAGCCGTTTGTTATTCAGCTCATTACTGTGGCATTATGGTTCTTCTTTCCCTTTAATCAAGTCAACTTGGATTTGAACTTTAAAATCCATCAAGATAAAAGAGAAGAGGTTACAGCTAAAATAGAAAATGGTGTAATTAAACCTAATGTATCTGATAGTCCATCACTTATTCAATTACCTAAAGAGTATACTCAATTGTCTAAAGGTGGAGGCGACATCTTAGTAGAAACAAAAGGAAAGACTAAATCCATTCTTTTCTTTACATACCGTGGGATGCTAGACAATTTTTCTGGATTTGTATATGACCCAAACGATCATAAACCTTCAAAAGGCGATTTTGATGGAGATTTTAAACAAATAGAAAAAGTACACAAAAACTGGTATTATGTATCTTCTTATTAAAAATAGTTAAAGCTTTTGTTTATAAATTGGCCCCCAATCGTTAGACACAGCCTAACAATTTGGGGCCAGTATTTAATCTTTATCCTTATTCATTGATTTAAGCTATTAAATCCATTTTCTTATTTTTTCATAGTAAGTGGAGACCCACTCTTAGTCCCTCTTCTTCTATTAATTCAAGCTCTCTACACGGTTAAAGTAAGCATGTTCAAGAATTTGCATATAATCAGTCTCGGTAATTAAACGGACGTTACTTGATGTTGAGTTATTTTGCATGGCCAACCTTACAATGCTCGGAAAGTCTTCTTTCTTTACACCCTCTAAATCTTTCAATTTAGGAATGTTTAATGATTCTGTTAATTCTATAATTCCTTGAATTAATTTTTCAACAGCTATTTCATCTGAATCTGAATCCTTGGCAAAGCTCATATACCTTGCTAATGTCGCATGTAGTTGCTTATTCTCCATAGAATTGAACCTTAATACATATGGTAAAAATACTGCATTGGCAACTCCATGCGGGGTATCATAAAGTCCTCCAAGCGCTTCTGCTAAGCAGTGTACTGAGGCAACATCTGCAGATCCAAAACAAAGGCCTGCTAAGAGACTTCCTTCCAGCATATCTTGACGAGCCGCTTCATTTTTACCATCACGGAAAACGATAGGCAATGCCGAAACAATGGTTCTCATTGCTTGAGCTCCGAGCGCTTGTGAAATAGGATTTGTTACTTTACATGTATAACCTTCAATCGCATGAACGAGTGCATCAATACCAGTAGCAGCAGTAACAGAAGGAGGAAGACTTAATGTTAGTTCAGGATCAAGAATCGCCAAGACAGGTCTTAATGAACTATGTTTGAGTGTCATTTTTCGATGTGTAGACGCCTCGGTAATTACAGCAGAACGAGTAACTTCTGATCCTGTACCTGAAGTAGTTGGAATACAAATAACTGGTGCAATGTTTGAATACAGGAGTTGGCCGTCTGCATAGTCAGATGGTATCCCGCCGTTTGGCCCGCATAGTGCAATAGCTTTTCCTGTATCCATTGCACTTCCGCCACCAATGGCAACAACTGCATCTGCACCAAAGTCACGAAATAATTTTGCACCTTCCAAGCAATTCTTATCTCGCGGATTTTGTTCAATGGAATCGAATAACAATACTCGATAACCAGAAGCCTCCAGGGCCGTTATAATTGGTGAAACTAGTCCTGTACGGACCACACCTGGATCACTCACAATTAAAATGGATGAACCAATATTTAGGGATTTTAGCATTTCTGGTAATTCTTTAGCTTTTCCCATCCCTACCTCAATTTGAGTAGAACAAAAATAGTTATAGGATTTCATTTATACCCCTCCCATTGTCTAAAATCAAATACATATCTTAATTAAATTTTAACCTTCTCTACAATTAGTAGATTCAACTGTTAGGCTGCAGGTAACTTATACTTATGGTGGTTTAGGCAATACACATACAGTATAGTAATGTAGTAGAGAACATAAATAAACTATATGTATATCCAACAAACTTCTTATCATATATAATACAAGTCCGGCCCCAATCATTACAGATGAATATTTAGATTGTTATTATCTAAAAAACTGATTAGTAATCTCTATAATATGTAATCAATTTATTTATGCAAACCAATCTTGTTGTTCAGTAAAAATAGATCCAAATACTAATTCCCTTAATTATCTAGTATTACTTCTCTAGTTACATCTAAAAAAGCACTCAAAGCTGGAGATACCCATTTGTCTTTATGCCAGACCAGCTGAGTTACGATTGGAAACTCTGGACCTTTCCATCTTAATACACCCATACTACCTTCCTCTATTTCCTTCTCCACTGCTAGCTTAGGTAGTGCTGCTATTCCAATGCCAGCTATTACACATTTTTTGATGGCTTCTATATCACCAAATTCAAGATCACATAACGGTTGAACGGCTGCATCAACAAGTGATGCTTCAAATATATTTCGATAATCGCATTTCTCAGTAAAAAGCAGCGACTGACCATCTAGGTCCGCGGGTCTTACTTCAGATTTATCGGCTAAAGGATGATTCGGCGGACTTACTATAACAATAGGTTCCGCGACAAGCTGCTCGGCAATCAGCTTGTCTGAGTTAATCCGAGTCATAGATATTAAAACAGCATCTATGAGACCTTGAGCAAGTAAATCCTCAAAATCATTTTCAGAAATTCCAGGTCGAAAAATCATTTTTACCTTTGGAAAACGAGCTTGAAATAGTTTCAGCAAAGCTGGTAAGCGATAGGTGCATTGGGTTTCTGAAGCACATATTGTTAACGTCCCACTAGGCTCTTCACTCCCACCTACAGTCTCCTTTGCCTCTTCGGTTAAATCAAGCACCTTGTCCGTATATAGCTTAAAGCGCTTGCCAGCTTCAGTTAAGATAACTCGTTTTCCTAACCGGTCAAAAAGTTGTACAGCAAGTTCTTCCTCAAGAGATTTAATCTGAGCTGTTACACTTGATTGAGCATAGTGAAGGATTTCAGCTGTTCGAGTAAAGTTTAATTCTCGAGCAGCAATTTGAAAAATTTTTAACTGTTTGAGTTCCATAGTTTTCTCTCCTAAATCATTTTCACCAATAATAATAATATTCTAAATATATCATTTCGCTCATGCTGCTTGTAAGCGTAATGTCTTTCATTACTCGCTTCTCAGAGGAACGTTTGCATATCAAGAATGTATGATGCAAAGCTGCTTATTCCGGAAAAAGAACCCTTGACAGTGAACAAGACTGATCTAAGGGTTCTTCTACTTGATTGGTTCCTTTAAAAGTGATTATAGTAACTAAGATTGGACACGATATACAGAGTGAAAACAGAAAAGACCTACCTCTTTCCAGTCAAAAAAGGTAGGTTTTTCTGTTTCACGACTTTATCTAATGATACCTTATGGCAGCTTGAATAGTTTGCTCAAATTATAAAAACATATTCAATTCTGAAAAGCAAAAAACAGGATCCATTTTTCTCTAATCTAAGGTGATTCCTTCTGATAAACCCTATTACGTTATTCCGATGTAATAGAAGAAGGATTTTACTTTTTAAGATAGAATAGTTTCTTAAAGAGTCATAAAGGAGTTGATTTCATGTCTAAACAAATAAAAGATAGAAAAGAAATAAAGCTTTTGGATTCTCAAATTTATTTATGTGATGAAATTAGAAAGTTGTTGAAGAAAAAAGAAAAAAGAAGTCTAGCCTTTGAACAAGAGTATACAGAACATGATATATTACACAAAACGCTTTCGTTTATACTGAGTATAGGTTGGATGGCATGAGTGGCTGTCATAGTATTTAGCGTAGGCGGGGCTGATACGAGGGAACAGGACATAGAAGAAATGTCTTTTTTGTTTGGGCAACATTTCTTAGAAACTAGGAAATGTTATAAAATGCTTTCAAACGCTTTTTTTTACTTAGTATACCCTATCCAATCTGGAAATTGAAAAAGACCACCTCTTCCCAGTTAAAAGAGGTAGCTTTTTTAAAAAATTGAATTAACAGTAGTTGTTAGATAATGCTTTATTGCATCTTGAGTAGTTTGCTTAATTTAATAAACTGTATTCGTAGACAACATATTCACCGCTTTTTCTAACAGTAAAATATCTTCTTCAACCATTCTTTTCACATCGTCGAGATCAAGTTGAATATATTCTTCTTTTAAACGTTCTAATTCCCTGACGAACAGGGATCCCGTATAGTACCTATAATTTGTCACTAATATTTATCCCCTTTGTGTGCTCTTAATATATGTAATTCCCCTTTATTTAGATTAACAACCAATAAAAGCAAGATTTATAAAAAAATAATCCTTCCCTGATGTAGGCAAAGGATTTTTAACTTTATTAGAATGGGGAAAATACGTTATTGATGTGGCCAGATTTGTAGTTTCATATACATACAACGTTTTATCGTTCTACTTTGATGTTAAATCAAATTTATCTTCTTTACCGTTCCATTTTATTGTCACATGAAAAGGAGCGTTGCTGCTTTGAGTTGAACACCCGCTGCAGCTCCCATTTAAATTAATTTTCCCTTCTGTCTCGTCATCTGTACCTGATAATTTGCTTGTTTCCCCTTCCACAACATAAGAAACTTTTCCTACTTTCTCCTTGTCTTTTCCTTTATAGATGATACTGCCTTGCCCGTTTTGAGTATTCTCTCCTTTATTTAAAAGATATAAAGCTTTCCAATGATCTCCTTCACCTTCGAAACGCACACTTTCTTCTTTGCTACCACAGCTACCCCATACTAATAAAAAAATAGATATAAGTCCTAAAAACCAAAACTTCCTTTTCAATTTAAATCCTCCTACATGGTAAAAAAGCACCCAACTTATCCTATTAGATGATTTTTTGTTATGATCTGTTCTTTTTTTCAAGTAACTTAATTAATCTATTATTTTGTTTCACTATCGTTCTTAGCTTAGCTTCTAACGAACATAACGTGACAAAGACGGCTATAAATCCTATAATGACAAAAAACATATTAGCTAATATCCCCTATACATCATTTTATTTTCGAATTAATATCCATATAATAACATTTTTTTCTATATTTTATATTCTAATTTGTATACATTCTTAGTTAAGGTACTGCAGGAATAAAAAAGAACAACCATAACGGTTGCTCTTTTAAAGTATCGTTTTTATAGCTAGATACACTGCAGCAATCGATGCAAGAACGATAAGTACATTTAAAATACGATGTTGAGTAGCTAAGTGGCCTCGCTTCATTTCTGCACGAGTCAATGGTTTCTTTTCATCGTGATTTCCACTCACTATGTTACATCTCCCATCTTATTTAGTTATTGGTTCCACTAATTTAAGCAATAAGCTGATCTTTATTAGCTGCTTCTTCTTTTTTTGTTTTCCCTCTGCATAAGATATAAAAAACACTAAAAGTAATGATCGACCAAATAAGGTTCGCTCCTGGTTCAGTGTTAGCTACCTTAAACAAACTTGGGATAGATCCGAAAACAGAATCGTCCGTTGTAAGGAACAAAGCCAGAAACATATTATTTGCTGCATGTGCTCCAATGGTAATTTCTAAACTTTTTGTTTGAATGGCGATATATGTAAGAGCAAAACCAGCTACAATGTAATCCAGTCCGACTAATATAATGGATTTATTCATTTCAGGATTAGCAAAATGTCCTATTGAAAACATTAATCCAACAATCATAGCAAGTAAAATAGGGCGTTTCACTTTCTTGCTCACCCATTGGAGAAGAAGCCCCCTAAACAACAGCTCCTCCGTTGTTGTTTGAATAGGTACTAATAAAAGCGTAATAAGAATTAAGAAAACATACTCTTTCAAACTTACATGATTCCATGAATAATCCGAATGGTTAAACACGACATCAATTACTTGCCCAACCATTAATAACAGGCTGAAAGCTCCAAAGGACCATATTATTTTCTTCCAGTTCACACGTTTGTTAGAGGTTATTAATGATTTCATTTTTCTTTTATGAATGAAACGAATTCCGATCCACAAACCAAAAATCCAACATATGTATACAATATGAGATAACAGAAAATCAAGATTAGCATTGATTCCTACAGCAACTCCGCTATCAAAATCAAAGTATGATTTTCCACTTTCATCAGCTGATACCATAACCATGTCAGCGATAATATAAATAATCGACCCTAATAGCATGAACGTAGAAGCCAGTATCGTTGTGCTCAAATAACGCTGCCAGCCATTTTTTCCTTCTTCCACATCTAGATAGTTCTTCATTTTATTCTTACTCCCTCAGCGTTCTCTTCTCAATCAAATATTTCTTCTCTACTTCGTTTTCGTCCAAACAATGTATAAACTTATTAGAACGAGAAGCCCTGTACATATTTTAAATACCGCTTGTTTTTGCTTTTTACCGCTAAGGTAGCTCTTTTCAAATGACGCTGCCTTTAGAGATAAATTCAAAGAGAATGCCAAAGCCAGTAAAGCATCACCGTATTTATCCCTTGATTCTTCACACAGAATTCCTTCTAATTTTCTTACTTAGCGTCATAAAAGCCGTTAAAAAACAGCTTTTTCTGAAAGAAGACTAGACAGCAAATCCTCTTGAACCGTTATATGTTGCTCATATGTGCCCGCATACACATAATTTTGAAGAAAGTACTTGCTACTCAAGAATATATATCCTAAAACAACTAAAATAAATATTTTTTTCAACATTTTCCTCACCTTTTTATTCAAACTTTTACCCTCATGGCTGTTACCACAACACCTAAGAGTTTATCCATAAACAACTTTTTCAGTTTTTAAATTAGCAATCAACTCATATAACACCATAAAAATGTATATAAGTTACAATAGTATTACATTATCATTACAAATGTAACAACAATATTATAACTAAGAAAAATAGGATAATCAATATGAAGTGTCTAGTAAAACAGATAAAATTGCTAGATTCGTATCATACGTGTAAATAAATCGAAAACTTTTGGAAAAAGGGTGTTAGTTGTCCTGCAGAAATATTTATAGAAACAAAAAAGCAAACTCCCTATCATTAGGAGTTTGCTTCTTTTATTTAAATCTCAGATAGAGTTTTTATAACCTTTTTCATCTCATTTAGTATAGAGATAATACGTTTTAAGAAAATAATTAAGGTACAATATCCCCTTAATGAATGCGCCTCTTTAAGAAGTATCTATCCAAAGTATGGTTTCTCTTTTTCTTTTAAAGGGAACTAAACCGTAAAATTCAACCTTAAAAGGAGACAATCATGGTTACAATTGAATCAATTATAATAGGCATTGTATTTATCCTCATTCAACTATACGCATTAACGATTGTCGAACGTTCTCCAATCGGGGAGCAAAAGCTGCTCTCATTATCAGGTGGTGTAGCTATTGCTTATGTGTTTATTTATATCTTACCTACGCTTCATAAAAAACAAGAAGAATTTGGAGGATCGCTGGCCCTTGATACTGAACTATATTTTCTTGGTCTTCTCGGCTTACTCGTCTATTTTTCCGTTTATTCATTCGCTCAAACGAAGGCAGCCACACACCTAACAGAACTGACCGTTTATATGGTACAGGCGAGTTTCTTTATGGTTTATTCTTTTATCATTTCTTATGTTGTGTTCTCAACCGATGTCAAGCGAGTTGAATCACTATTCTATGGATTGGCTATCAGCCTTCACTTTATCGGGTGGTCTTACCATCTAGGAAAAAAACATCATCGCTTACACAAAAACAGAGGTCGCTATATGCTTGCCGGGGCAACTTTTCTTGGATCAATCATGGGCGTCTTCGGGCCCTCATCCGGCCTGCTTATTGAGTCGATGATTGCATTTAGTTCAGGTGCAATGTTATTTAACGTTATCAGCAAAGAACTCCCTTTTGAAAAACACGCGCACTTGCCAACTTTTTTAATCTCATCTCTTATCTACGCCGCTACAATGATTGCGTTAAAAGCTTTTTTTGATTGGTAATTAAGTGGCAATAGAGCAATAGATTTTTCCTCTAATACATTAGGTTTTCCATTTTTTCAACAGTTGGGATATAAAAATAACCACTTTACTGAAATCAAGAAAGAAGGCCTTTGAACATCTTGGTTGTATCTAGGGGGACATAATAGACTGGGTCTCTGGCTCCCTAGAAATTTTCCTTCGTTAGAAGAAATAAAGCAAGTTGATAACACTGACTTATAAAACTTATTTTTCTTTCTCCGAACTCCTCACTTAAACTTTACACCCAAAAAGTTGTATGAACTCTATCACTTCGTAAATTATCTACGTTTAAAACAATAAGTAAAGATCTAAACAGTTTAAAAATAAAAAAGCGACTAATTAGGGATTTTCCCTCTAATTAGTGGCTTTTTCTTTCCTCGTAAGGAGTGGAGAGCTATTTTATGATGCCCTCACGGCGTCTTGGCTAGTTTGCTCAAGAGATAAATCTTTATTCATTTACATAAAAAGAAAAAAATTCATAATAGGTAGTAAAAACGTATAAATATAGTAAGAGATAAATTGACTAAAAAGGTGATTATTATTTTCCGAAAAATACCGGTTGTTTTTGTGGGAAGCTTATTGCTAAGCATCGGAATTAATGGATTTTTAGTTCCTCATTATTTGTTGGATGGAGGAACAATTGGAATTGCTCTCATCCTTCACTATTATTTTGAATTCCCTACAGGCGTGATGATAGTTATTTTGGGTCTCCCATTATGTTGGTTTGCTTGGATTTATGAGCGGCATTATTTTTATAATAGTTTTTATGGGCTAATTATTTCTTCTTTATTGATTGATTGGCTAGAACCTATTAAAAACCAGTTCCAATTTTCTGTTTTTCCTAGTGTGGTCCTTGGAGGAATATTTATTGGGACGGGGGTTGGTCTTATGCTTCGGTATGAGACAAGCACTGGAGGAACAGATTTACTAGCTCAACTACTATCAAAAGCTTTTTCTTTGAACATAGGGATGGTTATTTTAAGTATAGACGGTTTGATTATAACAGCAGGTCTTCCTTTATTAGGACCTAAAACATTTCTTTTTTCATGTTCAACAATTTTTATAGGGGGAATGACGACTTCGTTAATTACTAAAAAAGAGTAATATACAAGAAATTATAGTTCATCGTTATCATGCATTTAGGAAAGCAGTAAAAAGAACCCTGCAGTACGGAATTTCTACTCCACCTGAGGGCTCATGGTACTAGCTTGTCGATTTAAATAATTTCCATCAAGAAAGAAAGTCTTTAATAGCCAGAATCCTCTGATGTAAGATTATCGAGCATTGTGTAATCATATTTCTGCAGGGGCTTTTCTGCTGGACCTTCTATAACTTCTCCTGTATAAGAAAATCTAGATCCGTGGCAAGGGCAATCCCAGGAACGTTCTCCGCTGTTCCATTCGACTTCGCAGCCAATGTGAGTACAGGTTGTATCTACAATGTGGAGTTTTCCTTCTTGATCTTTATAAGCTCCCTTTCGATGGCCTCGAACCGTAATTACAGCCCCTTCATCATTAGATAAATCTTCAGCTCTTACATCAGAGATTTCAAGTTTCCCTTTGATAAGGTGGCTTACCACATCAGCATTTTCTACTAAGAAATTTTTCAAGCTGGGGTTTGCGTAAAAACGCGATGGCGAATATAAATCTTGATAAGCATTCTCTTTGCCTAGAATTATATCTCTGAATAAAAGTGCTGCTGCTGTTCCATTTGTCATTCCCCATTTTCTATAACCAGTAGCAACTAGTATATTAGGTTGACTAGAGGTGATTTCTCCAATATAAGGAAGTTTATCAAGCGTGACTAAATCTTGTGCTGACCAGCGATATACAATATTTTCTATATCGAAAACTTGTTCACCAAAATCCTTTAACGCTTTATAATGTTCCATTGTATCTTTTCCTTGACCGGTTTGATGGCTTTCCCCCGCCACAAGAATCATTTCCTCACCGTTAATGACTGCAGAACGCAGGGAACGTGTCGGTTGATCAGCACTAATATACATTCCACCTGGATAAGCTTTTTTGGCTTTAACAGCAAGGATATAGGAGCGGTCAGCATGCATTCTGGCAGAATAAAGTCCAAGCCCTTCATAAAAAGGAAAATGCGAGCAAGAAAGAACGTAGCTTCCTGTAACACGTATACCTTGTCGGGTAAGAACTGTTTGCTTATCCCCAGATTCAACATTCACTGCCGTTGTATGTTCAAAAATAAGCCCGCCTTTTTGCTTAATAGCTTGAATGAGGTGAACTAAATATTTAATGGGATGGAACTGTGCCTGGTCCTTCATAACAAGGGCTTTTTTAACTTCCACGTTAAAAGGAATATGATCCGCCAATTCACCATCAATATTAAGTTCCTTATAAGCTTCTGCCTCTTTTTCAAGCTTTAGAGCATACTCGTCAGTAGTAGCATATATGTAAGCATCTTGCATGATGAAATCACAATTAATTTGATGATCTTCAACTGTTTGCTTAATAAAGTTCAAGGCATCTGTATTAGCCTCATAGTATAATCTTGCCTTACTTCTTCCAAAATTCCGAATAAACTCATCGTAGATCAAATCGTGCTGGGCAGTAACTTTTGCTGTCGTATGTCCTGTGGTGCCATTCAATAGTCTTCCTGCTTCTAAAACGGCAACCTTTAGACCTTCATTGACCAAAAGATAAGCAGAAGTAAGACCTGTAATCCCTCCGCCTACAATCACAACATCTACGTCCATGTCATTATCTAAACCAGGAAACTCCGGCAAATCAATCAAATCTCTCCAGTATGGTTCAGGCGCCTGCGGAAGCTGTTCTCCCTTGCGTTCATTATGAGTCACATTAAGACCTCCACTCAATATTTTGATAGTAGCGTTATTAGGTTTTCCATTTATTGAGAGTTCATACTTACATGAGGAATACAGCCTTCGCTATGTAAACTTATATTATTTTATAACCTCCATTCAAAAAGTCTTTAGTTTCAAATCTTATATAGATAAAAAAGAGAGAGTCTATTTGAATTAGACTCTCTCTTCTTTATAGAAAATATATATCTACGAATATTGATTTTAACCTTTGGCTAATTCTAACGCTTTATCTGCCTTTTTTAAATCGTGATTTACTTGCTCTTCAATATCGTAAGCATGATACATTTCATTATCAATCATATATTGAGCGATCTTTTCATGAAGCTCAATAGCTTCGTCTAATTGTTTTTTTAATACTTTGCGTACTTCTGGTGTTGCTGTTTCTGTAAGTGCTACCGCATATGTTCGTACACCATTTTTCGCTGATAATAATAAATCAGTTGCAATAGCAAGATCATCCAATGTTTTGTTAAGCGTACTTTTAGCAGCCATTCCTTAACCCCTCCTATTTATTGAGCTTTCTTTAAGATTTTTTTCAATTCATTAATTGCTTCAGTAGACGTTTGGACGTCTTCTTCTAGAATCTTTTTTAATTTTTCGTCCTCTACCAATTCCAGCATTGCTGTGCCTTTTGTTACACACGACGTTTTAAGCGTTAAGATTTCATGAACTTCTAGCGTCTCGTGCATAGCTAATTTTTTTGACATGTCTCAATTCCTCCTTATAATCGTATATATTTAAAGACTTTAAGCGCGTAATTTAGCGCCTGCGCAGGCTGTTTTCTAGTTTTTTAACCGTTAGAATTTTTATTGCTAGCTTTTCCGCCTTTTTCACCTATTTCTCGAAAAAAATCTTTGTTTTGATTCTTAGATGTGGCTTTTCCACCCTTTTCACCAATCTCTTGGAAAAACTCCTTATCATGATTTTTGGACGTAGTTTCTCCACCTTTTCGTCCAGCTTCTTCTCTGCTCATTTTTTCATTTTCTTTATTCTTGGCCATCTTTAATTCCTCCTTAAAATTTTTTGGCTTGTGAACTATATTCCCAGCTCATTTCCATTTAAACAATAATTGTCTAATTTTTTAAATGTTTCAGAAAAAGGCGTCGGGGTATTACAAGTAGCATAAATGAATTCATTTATATAAACCATTTTCTATACTAAAAGGAGGAACTGCTCATGACAAAAAATGTGATAGGCACATATGATAATGAAGAAGCAATCGTAACGGCTGTTCAGCATTTAAAAATACAGGGGTTTCAAGAGAAGGACCTCTCTCTGGTCACCAGCAAAGATATCAATAAAGAAGACTATTCAGAAGTGGAAAGAAAAGAAGGAATTGACGTAAAGAAGATTGAAACCACAGATCAAACTCATCAAGATGAGTCGATTATAGATAAAATTAAACATATGTTTTCATCCAATCACCCTAAAGAGACTCTTAGGGATAAACCAGGAGCAGAAAAGCATTTAATTAACTTAGGTGTTCCCCTTACAGAAGCAGGACCCTATGCAGATGATTTGCAAAAAGGAAAAGTATTATTGTTAGTAAGAGCCCATAGAGAAACAAAAACAAACCCGTTCTTAGAAAATAGAGAGGATTCTCCTTTTGCGAAAGGTGACTCTGTTTATGATAAATCATTATACGGAGAACACCGTGATCATGAATAGAATGTTCCCAAAACTGAAGAGCATATTGAGTTGTGAGGGAAGAAGGAAATATTAAAAATCAAGTTTGTGAGCACACTAAGAATATAGGAATCTTAGTTTCTTATATTCCTTTAAGTATGTGTTTTAAAAAAGCTACTCAAACGAGTAGCTTTTTCTTTTTTAAACAGCGAACATCCATCAGCCTAATTAACCTTAGCCTATGTTTTAATTTAAATACTCTAGCATATTAGCGTTACCTCTTACAGATCCAAGATGCTTCATAAATAAGTAGAAGTTTTTTATGTAAGTAAACCGGGAAACCAAACGTTAGATAACAGTAAAGGAGAACATGTTATGCATGAAATGACAGAAAAGCTACATGACTTTTTATTAGAACATATTGATGAAATGTCTCAAGAATGGCTAGACTCGCAGGAAATAGAAAAGGATTCGATCTACACAGCTGATGCCTCTTCCGAAACAACCGAATATCTCAGGGTACAAAATCAATATTTCACTCGTAAAATTGTAAAAGTTCTTATAGGAGAGTCATTAGATACCCTTAGTGATTGGGCACAGGAAGTTGCCACAAAAAGGGCTGAGAGAGGTGATTCTCTTTATCATAGTATCCATCATTTTAAAAAGTTTCGTTTAATTTTTCTTAAACGAATTGAATCATTTTTTTATCTTTATTCGTCTAGCATTACATACGAAGAGCTTTTTTTATGGAATAACGTAGTCAATGAAGCGTTTGATCAGATGATAGAACTTTTTACCCTTTATTATGGACAAGTTTCAGAAGCGCAGTCTCAAGCTCAAAAAATGCTGATTTCTGAGCTTAGCACGCCTGTCATTAGTATTTCCGATACAGTGGGTGTGCTGCCTCTCATTGGTCAGGTTGATGATTATAAGAATAGTGATTTTGCAAAGAAAGTTATGCTGCAAGCAAAAGAGCTCAATCTGTCTTGCTTAATTATTGACTTATCGGGTGCACCTTCGATTGATACTATGATGACCAATGAATTATTTCAAGTTATAAAGATGTTGGACCTACTTGGAATTGATACAACCATCACAGGCATCCGTCCGGAAATAGCCTTAACTGCTGTTCAATTAGGAATAGATATGAGTAAATTGAGAACTTATGGAAAGTTAAAAGATGCGGTAAATAAGCTTTTACTTGAGTGATATTGAATTAAAGTACTAAGCATTTTTTTATGTCGGTTATATCACAAATAGACGTACCCTTCCTATTATGAGGAAACTTCAGGTAGAAAGAGAACCAATAATTTATTTGTTCTTCTCCTGCTAGCATACTAATATGAAGGAAAAGAACTTTATATTAAAACCATTATTTTCACTCCTGTATAGAGACTACATTATGTTAAATGGGTACAAAAGCAAAAGGATTCCCACTTTTTAAAATAGAATAGCTCCTTAAAAGGTTATAAAGGAGCTGAACTCATGTCTAAACAAATAGAAGATATAAAAGAAATAAAGCTTTTAGATTTTCAAGTTCACTTATGTGAGGAGATTAGAAAATTGTTAAGAAAAAAAAGGAATCTACCTTTTACACAGGAATATACAGAACACGATATCGTGCATATTGCTTTAAACAGACTAATGAGTGAATTAATCTCTAGATACTAAATATATATGCAGGAGCGCATTCAACAAGCAGTTGAATAACTAATGTTAAAGAAGTCTGGATATTACTAGACTGCTTTTCCCCTTTCTGAAATCCGTTTTATGTTTATATCATATATCTTGAAAAACAGAAAAAACTACAGGTTCATAAGGAATCAGTAGTTTTTTCTGTGATATAATTAAAAGTTAGTTTTGATGCTTTTACATATCTTGAGTAGTTCACCCAAGTTACCAATAACTTATGTATTAAAAAGAAAATTTATTTCTCTTTCAAAAGACGCTTATTTTCTATTTTACATACCCTTAATGCTTATACCATACCATCGTAAACCTGTTGTAAGAAATGTTTTTTTATGACTTGTTAAGGGAATTAAAGAAGAAATTCAAAAAAAGAGGGAGTTACAATGTCAAAAATGGAAAGAAAAGAAGACTACGAGGAGATTTACATAGGTAAATATGAATTCTTCTTTAAAAAGAGTTATAAAGTTATAAATACGATTAATGACTTCTTGATAGGTATCTGGTTTCTAATTGGCAGTATTTTATTCTTCTATGATCACTTAAAAAATATAGGGGTTTGGCTATTTATTCTTGGAAGCGTGCAATTGCTCATCCGTCCAACGATTAAATTAGTACACGATTTTCACTTACGCAAATATTTAAAGAAAGGCTATCATAATGAATAATCTTTCTTGCAAAAATGTCATTTGTAAATTCTATGTATCAAAAGGGTTTGAAAGCTAATGCCTACAAACCCTTTTAATTCTACTTTTAAATTAAATATATCACTCTGAGTCTAACCCTTTTTCATTCAATTTATGCGAAGTCACGGCAATTACAAACTTTCCATCATCTAAATCTTTTTTATGAGAGGTTAGCTCCTCTATAGGAATACCTAAATTCGCTGCACGGTCTTCGGCATTCGAGTAGTTTTGTACTACAAAAAATTTCTTTAATTTATCTAAAAAAGAATCCGGCTGCGCTCCCCCAGTCATATCTTCATGAGTGACTTCATCGTGATCAACAGCAGATAGTTGATCAACGTTGACATTCGTTCTATAGGCTAGATTGCCCGCTGAGGTCTTTTGATTAGTTAGAACTGTAATTTCATTATCCTCATACCCTATCATTTGTAATTTCTCAATTTTAGTTAATGTTTCTTCTGGCGACTCATATACACCTATAACACTTTTACTCATATAGCTTTCCTCCTTAATTGAGATTTTTTATCCTTACTTTTCCTTTACCCGTTATTCTATCCTTATTAACAATAGACCCGTTGCTAAAAGCGTAAACAAAATGGTTTTCCCTTTTTAGGAAAAAAGATTACCTCCCCTCGGACTGCGTATATTACATCAGGTCAAGAAAGAGATAATCTTAAAAAGGGTTACCCTTCTGCCTTACTTATTGGGCGAATAGTCTTGTATTCTGGTTTCCACATAGCTTTTTCTATTAATTTTTCTACATCCTGTTCTTGAACTCTAGATACGCCGTCTTTAATAGCGGCTTTTGCGACAGCTATCGCCACTCTTTTGGATACGTTTTGAAGATCTTTAATATGAGGGAGCAGCGTATCGCCTTTGGTTTGAGTTTCAGCCATATGGGCGACTGCGTTTGCAGCTTCAGCGAACATGGTGTCTGTAAATTTTCCCGCTTTTACAGCAATGGCTCCTAAACCAAGACCCGGAAATACAAATGCATTGTTAGCTTGGCCAATTTCATATGTTTTTCCTTTATACTCCACTGGATCAAATGGACTTCCTGTTGCAATTAATGCTTTACCATCTGTCCAATTTATAATATCTTTTGGGATAGCCTCAGCTAACTTAGTAGGATTAGATAAAGGCATAATCACAGGTCGTTCTACATAACGAGCCATTTCTCTAATAATTTCTTCCTTAAACGCTCCTGTTATCCCCGATGTTCCAATTAAAATAGTAGGCTTTACTTGTTTGACCACTTCTAACAGAGGCACTTTATGTTCTTTATCTTTTTTCCAATTCTTTATTTCCTCTAACTTACGAGCATAAGGCTGCTGAAATGGGGCTAAATCGTTCATCTCTTCCGTTAACAGTCCTCTATAGTCATAGGCCCAAAATCGATCATACGCTTCTTCTACTGAAAGACCTTCAAGGACCATAGCGCTGTGGATTCGATCAGCGTTACCAATACCTGCAGAACCTAGTCCAAAGACAACGATACGATGGTCTTTTAGAGAAGTTTTTGTAATCTTTAAAGCAGTCAATATCGCACCTAACGTAATCACACCCGTACCCTGGATATCATCATTAAATGTTAAAAGAAAATTCCCATACTCTTCTATAATGCGTCTGGCATTTTTATTCCCTAAGTCTTCCCAATGTAACAATGCTTTTGGGAACTTATTTATTATTTTATTTATAAATTGATCGATAAACTGATTGTAAGCTTCGCCTTTCACCCGCTCATGGCGATTACCTAAATAAAGCGGATCGTTAAGTAATTCTTTATTATTAGTCCCCACATCTAACACAATAGGAAGAACACGACTTGGATCAATACCGGCAGCAGCTGTATATACTGCTAATTTACCCACTGCAATGTTAATTCCACCTACTCCCCAGTCACCTATTCCAAGAATGCTTTCAGAGTCTGTAACCACGATTAAATCAATATCTTCTGAGCTCAATTCTACATTTTCTATCGCTTTGTCCATTTTATCTGCTTCATCAATCGACAAATAAAGACCATCAGGACGGTGATATTGATGGCTGTATTCTTGAATAGATTCTCCGACGGTTGGTGTGTAGATAATAGGTAGCATTTCAATTAAATGATCTTTTAATAATCGATAAAACAATACCACATTTCGATTATGTAGATCGTTTAATAAATTATTTTTTTGTAAATCATTTGATGCATTCTTAAACTGCTGATAAGCACGTTGTATTTGCTCTTCTAAAGTCAGTACGGTGGGTGACAATAATCCATCTAACTTGAGTTCTTCTCTTTCTCTTTTTGTAAATGCAGACCCTTTGTTTAGATAAGGTCTCGATAAAATGTTTTTCCCTTGTAATGGTGTTTGAACAAAACTCTTTTGTGCTTCAGTAGAAGATCTCATATGTTATCCCCTTTCCGTTTTTAAATGAATGTAAAAAACAATGTTTTTCTTATGCCATCGGTATCATGAGGTTTAACAAAGATGTTTTCTTGCTACATACAATACTTTTAAACGGAGAAGCTCTTGCTTAAACATAGAATATCCTGAAGGTGGCAATTCAGAATGGTATCTATTTCTTTAGTGATGGCTTAAAAAAATGTATTTGAGTTCTCTTCTGCTGTGAGATAGCTTTTAGGACTACTGATATTGACAGGTAGAAATATAAAAAAGCAGTATTTGGTGCATTTCTTTTAAGCTAGTCATATTCATCATGATTCTCGTCAAAAAGAAGCCCTTGCTAATCATAGCAAAGGCTTCTTTTTGGTGAGCTTCTTCTATAAGTTATGTAAATGATGGAAGCAACCTTAACATATATAAATGGTTTGCATATTTTTCATTGAGGATTTTCCGTTCTTATAACCCGCTTGATAGTAAGCAAATAGTAAAGTATCTCCTACAAATAATTCATTTATCTACTTATTCTTCGTATGGACAAATGATTGGATATTTTAAATTTAAATTACTAATAATAACGTTATATGTCTTTTACGCAAAAGGAGCTAAACAGAGATGGAACTTAAAAAAGTAGCCGGCATCACCTTTTTATCAAGCGTTATCTTATTTTCGGGACCTTTATCATTGGTCAATGCATCGGTAAATGATTCTAAAATGACTGTAAAAAATTCAGTGAAAGAATATCAGCCCAATATAAAGATTTTGGCCACTGGAGGTACGATTGCAGGCTCTTCTGAAAGTAGCACAGACACAACTGGATATGAATCAGGAGCTCTTAACATTAAAACAATTATCAAAGCTGTTCCTCAGTTGAAAAAAATAGCGAATGTAAGCGGAGAACAGGTCGTAAATATCGGAAGTCAAAATATAAATAACAGCATTTTGTTAAAGTTAGCGAAACGAATTAATACACTATTAGCTTCTAAGGATGTTGATGGAATTGTAGTGACACACGGATCTGATACGATGGAGGAAACGGCTTATTTTCTAAATTTAGTAGTAAAGAGTGACAAACCTGTGGTTGTGGTTGGTTCAATGAGACCAGCTACCGCTATAAGTGCAGATGGACCGCTAAACTTGTATAATGCAGTGAAAATTGCTTCTACAAAAGAAGCACGAAATACCGGCGTTTTAGTAGCGCTTAACGATCGAATTGGTGCAGCTCGTTATATAACAAAAACACATACAACGGCAGTAGATACGTTTAAATCCCCTGAACAAGGATATGTAGGAGAAATAGCTGGAGATAAGGTAATATTTTATAACAAACCAACTCGCAAGCATACAACACAATCAATATTCGATGTATCAAAATTAGATAAGCTTCCTGAGGTAGACATCATATATGGGTATCAAAACGACTCTAGGTACTTTTATGACACAGCGGTAAAAGCTGGAGCAAAAGGAATAGTCGTTGCAGGAGCAGGAAATGGGCTGCTATCAGATGCTGCTCTAACAGGTGCTAGAGATGCGGTAAAAAAAGGCGGAGTTATTGTTAGATCTAGCCGGGTAGGAAGCGGAGTTGTGACACATGAAGAATCAGATGATAAAGATAAGTTTGTTACATCCGATTCGCTAAATCCACAAAAAGCCCGTATTCTTTTAATGCTTGCTTTAACGAAAACAAAGGATCCTAAAAAGATTCAAGAATATTTTAATGAGTATTAATCAAAAATATCTTTCATCCTCTGTTTTGACTAAATTTTTTAAGAACAATCGTTAACGACAGCTTATAAGAAGGACATAAAGAGGTTGAGACATCACTAACATACTTTTATCTCAGCCTCTTTTAATTAAGAAAGAAACCATCAGCAGGTTCCTTATTCATTTCCCCAGTTCTTACTTTCTATAATTACATGATTTGATGTGTCGTCTAGTACACGCCATATCAAAGTCTTACCTTCTATATCTTTTAACTCGATAATGCCCTCTAGCTTATTGGTATTTACATGGACCCGTCTCTCATCTATTCTTTGCGCACTTTTTAATCTTGTCCCGAATGTTGCAGGACTTTCTTCCGTTAGCTTTCCAATTACATCTATCATACGCTTGTCAGAAACATAGTTTTCTTTGCTCTCATAGTTTTTATCAGCAGGTTTAATAGCGTGTTCTAACCCATTTTCATACTGGCGCCAATCAACAATTAAAAAAATCGCAAATACTAAAGACACTGTGAGTAACAAACCGTAGGCAACATTTCGTTTCATTTATTTTTGCTCCTTTCGCAGGAATAGGTTGTATCAGAAAATAGTATCGTATCACTTTAAAAAATATTCCTTTTTCAGCATAAAAGAAGGTATATTTTTTAAAGTTTTCTGCTTACGGAGAGTAAATGCCTAGGTTAATTTATGTAACTTATAATCAGCTTAATGTAAGTCCAGTGCTAAAAATTCGTTCATTAGGAAAGACAAAAATAAACCATGTTAGAAAACTGAAGAAATTGACCTTCTCTATCACAAACTTCTCATCGCATTATAAGAGCCCGTAAACCTATGTTTACGGGCTCTTGTTTCGCGTTCATAAGATATAAATATAATTAGTCCAGTATACATGTTTTATTTAACTTAAGTTATTTTTCAATATGTTCTCCAGTTATTCGAATAAAGCCTTCATTTCTATCTAATGGAACAGGAGGACGCTCGCCTAAAGGAACCTTCCAGTGCCACCATTTGAAGATTCTAGCGATGACGAAACATAGAATAGATATGCCTGCAAAAATCCCAACAAACGTCCAGTGCTGTCCGCTTAACAGCATAACAGGCCCCGCTGACCACGCAAATAATTCTAACGGCGTATTAAGCGGTCCAACTACTGCTGTATCTGTAAGTGTTTTTGATTTATTATTAGGGTCAATAATTCTTAATAATGTAAGTCCGATAGCAAATACACCTGTTGAATAGCCATACACAAATATGGAACGTTCAAACCAACTTTCATAGTTCATAGCCGGTCCAATTACGATTAGCATCACCACTACTATTGCTATGCCAGAAAGCATTAATAAACCAAGTGGAAGTGCATATTCCACAACGATAGGTAATTTAATTGAAGCTATCCCAAAAAACACAAGAAAATCGGTTGCTGCACTGCCCAAACGGTCGACTATCTTACTATCGACGTATTTATAAACCCCTTTTTCTCCTTTGCCTAGCAATATGTACATAAGCAGCGCTATCAAAAATGCTATTGTAAACGTTGGAAATTCCAGTCCCAAAGTAGTCGCAATATAATTATTTAATAAGTATCCCAAACCTGATGGTACCACTAATAATGCTAAATGAAAGGCTAATGGATCCATCGCAATTGGTGAAATAGTATCATTTCCCATTGCCGTTCTATTTTGAGGTTGAACTAACCCTGTTTTTAAATCCTCCGAAATTTCCGAGAAGTCTTTTACATAATGAGTGTATCCCTTTTGAGTTGCCCATTTTATAAAAATAAGGCCTCCGAAAATACCTGCTAAAATACCGCCAGTAGCAGCTGTCATTCCTAAGTCCGTTGCATTTTCCCAGCCTAAGTTTTCGAAGGTTGTACCTACCGCTGCCGCTGTTCCATGTCCTCCATAAAATCCTGCTGCTAAAAGTAAACCAAATCCGTTATTAATTTCTGGAGAAAACTTTGAAATAACTAAAATAGAAAAAATAATCGGAATAGACATTTGAAGGCCTATACAAAGAATTTTATAAGTGGCATATGCGCCCATTCGATTAATATCCTTTTTCATATTGCCGGGTGAAAAAGAAAACCCGTTTATCCCAACTGCCGCAAATACAAAAATGGTGATGATTCCTGCATAGGAGCTAATATCTTCAGAAAAAGGTAGAACATTTAAAAAGCTAGGTCCTAATGCTAAACCTAAAAAACCCGCCAATAAGCTTGCTGGAATAAAACTTCTTTGGATAAATTTAAATTTTGCACGAAGCAGCATACCTATTAAAATCAGAACACTGGCACAAGCAAAATCTACTAGTATCGTATATACAGTCATTCATATCCTCCTTCCGTAACGTTAAATGCTTAACAAATTATTGGATTTTGTTGATGTAGCTGGTGGTGCTGGGTCTAGTCTTTCCTCTTGTATATGTAATACGTCTTCTGGTTTGATCCAGGGTCTATTTTGTATAGCACTTGTTTCTTCATGTGTAAGGTATCCTTTGTAAGCTGTTAAGCTTCTTCTTAAAAATCCGTCTTTAATACAGGCTGACTTCACACCTGAATTCAGGATGGACTGAATATGCGGCAGCACGGACGCTGCATAAGCTACAGAAGTAGAATTAGCAATAGCTCCAGGAATATTGCTGACACAATAATGAACGACACCATTTTCGATATATGTAGGATGTTCATGAGTTGTTTCACGGAAGGACTCAATTGCACCGTCAGTGTCATTGCTAATATCTACAATAACTGATCCTTTTTCCATTAAATTGAGCATATCGCGCTCTATTAAATAATCCTTGCGTTCCTTTGGCCATTTCACACAGTTAATTACCATATCAGTTTCAGGAAGCAGTTTTTTAATATTTTGCTTAGTTGATAGCTGAGTATTCACTTTTTCATTATACGTTTTGCCAATATCTCTTAATGTTCCGTAATTTACATCCATAACCGTACACCACGCGCCTAATGAATGTAACACCTGGAGCGCCGACCTTCCTACTAATCCTCCTCCAAGGATCAGTACCTTCATACCAGGGGCTCCAGCTAAACCGCTAACAAATTTTCCTTTCCCACCGTTAATCGTCAGCATGGCTTGCAGACCCATTAATGCACCTTGTTTTCCCGCTGCTTCACAGTTTACTGAACCAAATCGATGTGAATCTTCCGCAGTGAATGCAATACATTTGCTATCGAGTATAGCCTGTACCTGCTCTTTATGTGCAGCTGGATGTATACACGTATAGATAATTTGATTTTCCTTGAGCAACTTATACTCATTCTCTTCAATCTCTTTAACTTTTGCTATAAAGTCACATCTTTCATACATCTCTTCTTTTGTTTCTACTATTTCCGCCCCTTCTCTTTCATACTGTTCATTCGTAAATCCCGCTAAGGCGCCCGCATCTTTTTGAACAAGAACCGTATGGCCATCGTCTTTAATAGCAGCAACCTCTAAAGGCGTCATAATGACTCGATATTCTCCCACTTTCTTATCTTTTAATATGCCAAATACCATGTTGATCCCCCTAAGTTAGTTTTGTAAATGCCTCTCTTTCATGCGTAATGTTAAGGTTAAATAAACTATTAAAAATATTCAGATTAAAATAAATACACCTTACCTTGCTACACACAAACTATAGAGAGATTGTTCTAGTAGAACCTTATTCTGCATTTACTTACCAAATTATAAATTAAAATGAATAAAAATTCAAAATAATTTGAAATCATCACTTATTTACACGTGTCATGACAAGCTGTTACCGTATTAACCTTGCATAGAAAAAATGGTTCCACTCATCAACGTTCAATGAGTGAAACCATTTTTGGATTATCTGCGGCTAGCTGTGCCTCTGCTTTTTGGCAGATGAGCTTTGTGCCGTATAGCTAACAGGTTACTTTATTACTGAAATACTGCCGTTATGAGTGGCTAGTTTAATCGTATTCTTTCCTTTTCCAATAACAGCGTCCCCATCATATTTATTCAAGATATCTACTTTCCCGTTGTCGACAGAAACGTTGAATTGAACGTCACTTGGTTCTTTTTTCGTTGTAATCTTAATTTTTCCATTGTGCGTTTTAAAGTCAATATCTCGATCAAGTTCTTTTGTTTCAAGAGCGATGCTTCCGTTATGCGTTTCGCCTTCTAAACTACCTTCCACGTTACTCAGCGTTATTTTCCCGTTATTTCCTTTTGCTTGAACCGCTTTTGCTGCAGCATTTTTTATGCTTGTAAGTCCATTGTGTACGCTGGTATTCAGGTTTTGTGAATCAATCTTCTCTAATTCTACACGTCCATTGTTTGCGCGAATGGAGACATCTGCTGCGCGTAATTTTTTAACGGACACATATCCGTTGTTGCTGGAAATCCCCAATGAATTATACTGTTTTTCAGGCAGATAAACGTTGATGGATAGCGGTTTTAATACACTAACAATGTCAAAATTGACCCAGCTGCGCTGTTGTTCATTATAGGAGATGAAAAGCGTTGAATTTCTAACGTCAGTAGTGAAGTCTCTTTTTATATTAGGAGATGTTTCACCTTTTAATGTTACTTTGATGTTATCGCCTTTGATAGGGTACACATGAACACGGGTATTATCCGTATCGATGTTTACCTTGGATACTTGATTGCTGTTGATTGTTTTTTCTTTTGAAATAGGTTCAGGATCAATAGCACGATAAGTAAGGAGACTTCCTATAATCCCAACAAGGACGAGAATACCTGCAAGAATGGAGAGTTTCTTTTTATTCAGCACGTTTTAAACCGCCTTTCACCAGTGATACATTGTATTTTAGATAACGTACAAAGCCTTTTATAACTAGCTTTGTCACAACTAACATACCTAACATAATAAAATAGCCAAGTCCGCAAAATGCTAAAGACATAAAAAGATTAAAGAGAAAAAAGCCGCTCGAATGTACAATAGCCTCACCCAGAACTAGAATAGGAGATAGCAAGAAGCATAGACCTATGGCCCAAGCTGACAGAATGAAGCCAGCTAGTGCAACGGCAGGACCAAGAACAATTACTACATTAAAAAAAGCTAAACCAATTACGGCCCAAGTGGCTCTCAAAATATTTTGAGTTGTTGCCTTTGCTGTTGCTTGCTCAACGTGATAATCTGCCAGCAATTCTTTGGCTATTTGATTCGGAGAACCTAAGGAGGTCACAATTTCTTCTTCTGTTTTTCCTTCTTCTAAGCCAATGGAAAAATGCTCTTCATAATCTTGTAAAATATCTGCCCGTTCTTTTGAGGACAATGATTTTAAAGATTCACTTAGTTGCTGTAAAAATTTACTCTTCGACATTGTTCACACCTTCTTTAATTAATTGATTAACACCTCTTGAAAACTCGTTCCACTCATCGACAAGCTTGTATAAATAATCTCTTCCTTTATCGGTAAGCTGATAATACTTCCTTGAAGGACCTTCTGTAGATTCTTTTAAATACGTTGTAAAATATTCTTCTTTGGTTAACCGGCGCAGAAGAGGATATACTGATCCTTCTGATATTTCAATTTGATCGGAGATTTTTTGAACTAATTCATATCCATAGCGGTCTTTCTTATCAAGTAACACAAGGACACAAAGCTCTAAAACTCCTTTTTTAAATTGTACGTTCACTGTTCTTCACCCTTTTCTTTTCACAGTTCACTACTGTTTATTGTATAGTACTGATTCATAATGATTTCCTAATAATTACAATATATCACCAGCTATTGTTTATTGCAAGGTACTGTTTAATATTTTTTTCAAATTTTAACCATCTTTACAGTCGTAAGGTATTTTTTATAAAGCAAGGTTCAACCTTCTTTTTCTAATTAGCTTATATATGGAATTATTTTTAACGCGGCCAAAAGAAAAAGCAGCCTATAACTATAGACTACACAGCAGCGATCAAGCCAGGCTATTTTTCTTTTGCTTGTTTGATAAATAAAAAGAAAACCGTTATTAAGATAAAATAGTTTAGCGGGTTTTTGAAAACGTCCCCGCCTAAAGCCAATTGTAATAAAATCCATAAAGCGAAGATAACTAATATGGCTGGTATTATAAGTTTGTTCATCCATCACTCATCCTTCGTTTAAAAGTAATAAAGCAATCGTGGCTCTCCATGTTTGTTTCATACTATAAAATTAAATCAATAAATAGCTTTGAAAGTATACTGATTGAATGCTTGTAAGAATATCACTTTTAAAGATAAAATTTAACAGTTGTTATCACAATTGATAGAAATGTCTTAAGTAAATTTGATTTTTTGTAATACGTTGAAGAAAAAAGTAACCGTTTTTTTACATTTTTTAATAATAAAAAACAGTCAATTTTATGACTGTTTTAAGTAGAACGCTGTCAAATTTTTGAATTTTTAGGTGGTGCAGTATCTGTATAAAAGATACATTTTTTATACATTAGCTTTTCATTCGCCTACTGAGAAAACGTTGATAAATCAATGCAGGCTTTCAAGATGTTATCACCTCAAAACAGTGAACATTCACAAACCGAAGGTGCACTGCCTCTTTTATAGCCTGCTTAGAACATAAAACGAATATGTACTTAATTATATTTTTGCTGATTTTAAAACCGCCGCCTCTTAATATCAGTACTTTTAATGATCCACCCCCTCACCCACTTAATTATGAATACAATCACTTGTGGCCTTAGACTATAGGGTTATCTCAGTGTTGATATATAATCGTATTTATTTTTTACTTTGAGTAGGCCTTTTTTGCTCAAACTTCTTCTCCTGATAGCGTTGATAAAACCAAATAGCAATAGCTAGCCAGCAACCGCTAGCAAAATACCCTCCAATAACGTCGCTAGGATAATGTACACCTAAGTAAATACGACTAATACCTATTGCTAGAATCATCGTAATGCTAATAACGATTAAAAGTGTACGTCCCCAGCGAGTAGGAATATGACGCCAGAGCAAGAATGAAAGGACGCCGTAAACAGCAAAGGCACTCATGGCATGTCCACTTGGAAAACTATAACCATTGATTTCAATTAATCGATGGAAATCAGGACGTGCACGATGAAAAATTAGTTTTAGCAGCTCATTGAGGATTGGAGAACCTACAATAATCGAGATAAATAAAATAAGCTCGGTTCGATGTTTTAATACTTTATAAAGAAAAAATAAACTAAAGAGAGAAATAACTGTCACGGATGGTGTAGAGCCTATGAAAGTAAAGCACTTCATAATAACCGTTAACCCAGGAGACTCGCCCCCTTGAATAAACGATATAATATAGTTATCAAATGTCACAATCTTTGATCCACTAATTAAAATAGCTATCCCACTAAAACAAATAAGGGACAGCACGCTTAACATAAAAGCAAGTGTAAATTGAAATTTCAACTTCATACTAGACACCTCTATTTTCTATTCTTTATCAAGCTATTTTTGATGAAAGGTGATAAGGTCTTTTTATTTTTAGATTTTAATATTTCTTTACTTTTGAAATTAGGAGTATTAAAAATAAAAGAGCTTGTTTTATATTCACACTTATAAAGAGTTATTAAACAGAGGCAATACAACCGTTACATTTGTTCCTTTGCTTTCTTTACTCTCGATGTTAATGGTACCGTGGTACTTCTCAACCCATCGTTTGGCTATAGCCAGTCCTAAGCCAAGTCCTCCTTGCTTTCTGCTCCTTGCCTTATCAACTCGATAAAATCTATTTAAAATATAGGGGATATCTTCTTCTGGGATTCCAATTCCTTTATCCATTACTTTAAGGTATACTTTTTCATTGATTAGAGAACAGTCTATAACTACTTCTTTCTCTTCCTTTTTGGAATATTTGACTGCATTATCTAACAAAATGATTAATATTTGTTCTAGATGCCGAGAAGAAATATTCACATACAGACTTTCATGAGAATGTCTTATTTTAAACTCATAGTTGCTATACAGTACTTCAAAATTCCTTACAACATGTTGTACAGCCGTCCATACGTTGATAGGTTCAACATCTACAGGGTTTATCAGGCTATTTTCGGCACGGGATAACTCTAATAATTCTTGCACAAGATTCGTTAAACGGTCTACTTCTTTCAGGCTGGATTTTAAGGATTTATCTAGTACTGCCGCATCATTTTTGCCCCAGCGATTTAACAACATCAAATGTCCTTGGATAATGGCTAACGGAGTTCTTAATTCATGTGAAGCATCCTCTACAAACTGTTTTTGCTGTAAGAAAGAGTCTTCGAGGCTATCCATTAACTCATTAAATAAACTGCCTAATTGGGCAAATTCATCGTTTTTTTCATTAACTGGAACCCGTTCTTCAAGGCCATTTATTTTTATTTTTTTCATCGTCAATGTTAACGCTTGAATGTTAGATAGTATTTTCTTTGCTAAAATTGTTCCACCGAGAATACTAAAGACTAGTGAACCTACTCCTGCAGCAAGCATTAATAAAAACACCTTATCCATAAAAGCATCGGACATCTCCATATTTCTAATAATTTCAACAGTTCCAGTGAAGTTGTCGGTGACGATTGGAGAACGGAGAACGAGTAGACGTTCATCGTGGTTTCGAATCACTTTGTACTCTTGGTGCTTCACCGTTTTCGGTTGCTGCCAGTTTGGTGAAACATTATTTGATGTGCTGGTTATGACGTTCCCTTTCATATCAAGAACACGAATCAACTGATTCTTTTCATTAATTTTCGTTAAGTACCCTTTACTGTTTTTGATTTGTTTTAAAGATAAAGGTTCATCATCAGATTGAATAAAAGCGAGAACCTCTTTTAATTGATGAATACCATTTTGCTTTTCATAATTTAAAATGCCATTATTAATCACAATATATTGAAAGACATTATAAGAAAGAAAAAGAAAAAATAAAAACATGGAAGACCATAAAGTTATCTTCCATCTTATAGGTAAATCTTTTATATATTTTATCCATTTTCTCATTCACGCATCACGTATCCGACCCCTCTAACGGTTTGAATATATAACTCTTTGTCCTCTGCACTTAATTTATTTCTTAAATATCTAACATATACATCTACAACGTTCGTTTCAACAACTGAATCGTACCCCCACACTTGTTCTAAAAGCATATCTCTCGTTAATACTTTATTAACGTTACGCATGAAAATAGCTAGAAGCTCAAATTCTTTGTTCGTGAGTTCAATCAGCATTTTCTCTTTTATCACCGTTCTTGATTCCAAATCAAGTTCAATATCTTTAAATGTTAATAATAGCTTTTGATCTAAGATCTTGTTGTTTTCTTGACGTCTAAAAATGACTCTCATTCTTGCAAATAATTCTTCAATTGCAAATGGTTTCGACAAATAATCGTCAGCTCCATTATCAAGCCCCATTACCCTATCCATGACGCTATCCTTAGCCGTGAGCATAATAACAGGAGTATCCTTAGTTGTTCTTAGTCTTCTGCATACTTCAATTCCATTTAATCCAGGCATCATTAAATCCAGTAATATAATATCGTACTTCTGCTTGGTTGCTTTATCTAAACCAGTACGACCATCGTAAGCTACGTCAACTAAATATCCTTCATATTTTAGTTCTAATTCTAAAAATTCTACTAATCCTTCTTCATCCTCTATAATCAGTACCTTTTGCATATAAAGTACTCTCCTTTGTCTAAAAATAAAAAACGTAAAAACTTCTTCTACAAATGAATACTAATACTATAGCTATACCCCTCAACTCTGAAAGACAATAAAAAGAAATATGAAATAAGTTTTCTATGATTTTCTTACTTATAAGCTTTTCTTCAATTTATCAAATAAAAATTAGATTTGAATAAAAAAGAGATTAAGAATAAATGAATTTATTTCTTAATCATCTTTAATGAATCATATAAAGTTGCTCACGAGCTCTCCTTAAGATCATTAGCATAAAACGTCTGAACTGCGTGTGTATATTTTCACCAATAAAATTCAACATTCAGAAATGAAATCTAGTACTTGTTCCTTTAAATTTCTTTAATGGTGTATCCTATACCTCGAACAGTCTCAATGAGTGAGGTACTAAATCCTTCTTCAACTTTCTTTCTCAAATAACTTATATAAACATCAAGTATATTTGTATCTCCTTTGTATTCATATCCCCATACATTTAGTAAGATACCTTCACGTGTAACTGTCTTATTTTTATGGAGGACTAAGTAAATTAATAAATTGTACTCTTTAGGGGTTAAGCAAATTTTTTGCCCAGCTCTAGTTACCTCTCTTGATTCAGTATTGATAACCATATCTTTAATTAATAATAAAGAGTCTTTTTCTACCTTATCCCTAATAATAAGATGTTTATAACGTAGTAAAGAACGTATCCGAGCCAGCAATTCTTCAGTTTTAAATGGCTTAGTTATATAATCGTTTGCGCCATGATCTAACCCCATTATTTTGTCTAGAGTTGAATTACGGGCTGTTAAAAGGATAATAGGCACGTAACTTTCTCTCTTTCTTAACTTACGCAAGACCTCTATACCGCTCATTTCCGGTAGCATAATGTCAAGTAAAATTAAATCAAACATATGTGATAAGGCCACTTCGAGACCATCTTTGCCATTGTTTTTAATTTTGACTTGGTAACCTTCATGTTCAAGTTCCATTTTTAATATGTTGCCTATTTCTACTTCATCTTCCACAATTAAAATACTTTCTTTCATATAACCCCTCTTTGCAATCTCTATATTTTTGTTTTGCATATCGTTCTTTCCATAATAAAGAGAAGTGTATAGCTATCACAAACCAACATCTCATTGGAAAATAGGAAATTTTAAGTACTCAACATAAAAATATACGATAAAAGACGTCTGATATGATATCAAATTCCCTACCCATTGTTCTTTGCTTTAATAACAATTACTTCACTAATATCATTAAAGTTGGATGAGGGTTTTACAACGGCCAATTGCGTTAGTCCATATTCATCAGGTTTTACTTTAATTACTTTTCCTAAGGCTAATTTCCCTTGAAAGATTGAACTGATGGGAGAGGTTTGAACTTTATCTCCTACATTAACCTCAGCCCCACTAGGGATATTTCTAATAATTAAATTACCTTTTTTATCATCATAGCCTTCTAATGTTCCATTCACGCTTTTCCTATCCTTTAACATTACCGCCATGCGATTTGTCCTAAAGTTTGAGCTAATTAATTCTACTATAGATGTTGACGAAAAAACTTTGGATACCTTCCCAATAACTCCATTTGTGCCCAGCACATTCATGTCTATTTTCATCCCCTGCTTCTTTCCCTTGTCAATTGTTATTTCATTGTTCCAATTATTCGTTGATCGACCAATTACGGTAGCTGTTATAGGGTTATAGGCTTTCACCTCATCTTCTGCTTTTAAAACTTCTTTTAATACTTTATTTTCATATTCCAACTTATAAACATTTGCCTCCTCCTGATTTTCAGTGGCTAGCTTATTCTTTAAGGTAGAGTTTTCTCTGTAAGTGGAAAATAATTGACTCACTTGTTGAGGTTCACTCCAAGAAAGCTTGTCTAAAGAAGGTAAGCTTTCTTTGTACAAGGTTCCAATAAAAATAATTCCTCCTACAGTAAGAATTCCTCCTATTAACCTATATCTATGTCTTTTCTTCTTTCTTTGAAAACGTATCAAACTGGCACCTTCCTACCAATAGCCATGCTATTTATAATATCAGCTGTTTCTTAAAAACTTCTTAAGTATCATCATCTTTGACCTCTTAACAACTGTTCAACGTTCTCCTTCTTTTAATGAATTATACTTATTTTCTAGCTTCAGAAGCTAAAGGAATAACGTTATGTTTTAAAATTTGGCTCACATAATTTAAATTTAATACTGTGTAATGAAATTTAAATGAAATTAAAATGAGAATTTAATAAAAAATAAATATTTTATTTTTATAAAAACATCATGGTCCAAAAGAGTTGATAAAACATTTAATCAAAAACATTAATAAAAAGTTTTTTATAGAAATCTCATTAAATTTTTATTTACTTTTCATTTTGATTTTAGAAAAAGACTGTACAGTTTGAATTGCAGTGATGAAGCTTTTAAAGAATTTTTTAAGAAAAACGTTAGACAAGTGTGCCGTTTATTTAAGAGAATAAACAGTTAGCACAAGAAGGAGAGAAAAATTAAAAATGCAAGCATTTTCGCCAATGAATAAAATTGCACAAATTACACTTGTTTTTTGGATTATGAAGATTTCTGCTACGACACTGGGTGAAACCGCAGGGGACTTATTAGCACAAACATTAGGAGTTGGATATGCAGTCAGTACGCTGATCTTTTTTAGCATATTTTTAATTACACTTGTAGCTCAACTAAGCTCTAAAAGGTATATTCCGGCCCTCTATTGGACCGTTATTCTGTCAACTAGCGTAGCTGGCACAACTATGTCTGATTTTATGGATCGTACACTGGCATTAGGTTACGCAAAAGGCTCTATGATATTAATTACTATATTGTTGTCGATATTTGCATATTGGTATTTTAGCGAGCGTTCATTAAATATCAATTATATTAGAAACCGCAAGGCTGAAGTACTTTATTGGATTGCCATCCTTTTCTCAAACACATTAGGTACAGCTTTAGGAGATTTTTTGTCAGATACGTCTGGCCTTGGATATATAGGTGGAGCTATTCTAATCGGCAGCTTACTAGCATTCATCGCTATATGTACCTTCTATACAAAGATTTCTCGTGTATTTTTATTTTGGGTAGCATTCGTTTTGACTCGACCTTTCGGAGCAACATTTGGAGACCTTTTGACAAAGCCACATGAAAAAGGTGGTTTAGACTTAGGTACGACAGGCTCTTCTCTAGTCCTAGCCTCCATTCTTATTGCCTTTATGATTTATACGACATTTAGACAAAATAACGTAAGCTCAGAACAAGCGCTGTAGGTTTTCTTTTTTATTTAATACATTATAAAATTCATAAAAAGAAAAAATCTAATGAAGTGACTGATTGTATGAATCCTCTTGTATGATTTGAATCATTGGAATACATGGAAGGCATTTATAACCGTCTACCCAATTGGATTGTTCGTCAAAGTTATTAGTGATTTTATCTACTCTAACCAACACAAGTAGTATCTTCCTTAATGACTGTTACTGGACATGATTGAATGAATAGCAGAAAGATATACTATAAACAAGTAGGTTACTCTCCTAAAACACACGACTAATATGACTGTTAGTCGTGTGTTTTATTTCCTGTATGTACAATATTCTATGGAGCATATTAATTGCAGCCACAAAAAAAGCTCACCTTAAAAGGTCAGCCTAAATAGGGGAGTTCTATAGAAAATGTTGTATTGCATTACTGAAATTTATACTAGCATCTAATAGTGAAAAACTGGTGAAATATACGTCATACTTATCTTTTTAAAAATTTCTTCTTTGAAAAATGAAGTCTATGTTTTAAGCTCTCACTATAAAAGCGTGAACTCGTTATAGTCCACGCTTTTATACACCTTTATTCCATTAAGATCTATGAAAGTTAACCGGTTTCTAATCATCTTCTGTTCGTTCAAGCCGGCTCTTTTTCGGTACTTCTTTTTTTCTTCAATCGCTACCCACATTAAATATGCAGCTATGCAAATTTTTTATTATTAGTTATTCATGAATCTTCCATCCATTTAAGGCTTTAGCCGTATCAGCGATAAAATGATCAATAATTTCACTTTTCCCACTGTCCATAGCGGCAATTTCTGCCATGTCTTTATCACTTAAAGTGAAATCCCAGACGTTAAAGTTTTCAGCGATGCGTTCTTTATGAACAGATTTTGGAATGGTAACGACACCACGTTGAATATGCCAGCGCAAAATAACTTGTGCCACTGTTTTTCCATATTTCGCTCCAATACCGGAAAGTAATTCATTTTGGAAGATATTATTTTGACCTTCTGCAAATGGTCCCCATGCTTGTATTTGCACACCGTATTCTTTCATCACTTTCTTTGCGGCTTTCTGTTGAAAGAACGGATGGTTTTCCACTTGGTTTACAGCCGGCACAACTTCATTATTTAGAATTAAATCAACTAGACGATCCGGATAGAAGTTGGATACACCGATAGCACGAATTTTCCCTTCCTCATAAATCTCCTCCATTGCGCGCCAAGAACCATAATAATCATTAAACGGCTGGTGGATTAAATACAAATCAAGATAATCAAGCCCCAGCTTTTCCAAAGAAACGTTAAAGGCTTTTTTGGCACTTTCATAACCTTGATCCTGAACCCAAAGCTTTGTTGTGATAAAAAGCTCTTCTCTTGGAATGCCACTTTTTTTGATGGCTGCACCAACTGCCTCCTCATTCATATAAGCCGCCGCTGTATCAATTAGACGATATCCTGCTTCAAGTGCGTCGGATACTGCTTGTTCACATTGAGCTGAGTCAGGAACTTGAAATACACCGAAGCCTAAGATAGGCATTTCAACACCATTGTTCAAAGTAATTTTTTGCATATAAAATTCCTCCTGTTTTAAAGTTTCGTTAACCTTGCACAAGTATTATCCTAATGCCTTCGTGTTACACGAGGTCAAGGCTTTTAAATAAATTAAGTTGAACTATTCAATCTGGAATTAAAGCGTATAAGGTGAAGAAAATGGTTAAACTATATCTTCAAATTTAAAAACGTGAATGATAAAAAACCTATCACATTCGTGTTACACGAATGTGATAGGTTTTTAAACAGTAATGAAGAAAAAATGTTTATGGGAGTGGCCAAAATGTATACGGTGAAAGATGTGGCTAAGCTGCTTGACATAACGGAACATACCGTTCGTTTCTACACGGATAAAGGATTAGTTCCAAGCGTACAGCGTGATAAAAACAATATTCGTCTTTTTGATCAAGAGTCCATTAATTGGCTGACAGGTGTTAAATATTTAAAACAATGTGGGATGACAGTGGAAGACATTAAACCTACGTAGATTTGTGTTTAGAAGGTGGAACTACCATTCATGAGCGCTATCAAATCATTTTAAAACAAAAAGAGATCGCTAAAGCTCAATTAGGGGAAGCTAAAAGAACTGTAAAATATATGGACGAAAAAGCAAATCATTATCTTGATATTATTAACGGTTTATTGCCAGATGACACTAACCCTAGCGAATGGGAATTAATACGTGCTAATAAAACATCCAAAGGATCTTAACATCAACTCTATATCACCAGTACAAAGACTTATCTATCATACAGTATAGATAAGTCTTTGTACTGCCTTCGGTTTTCAACTTTAACTCTCTTTAAAATAGCCTGGGCGATTACAGCCGTTTTACTCCATTTGTTTGAGCTAGACCGATGCCCTGTCAGTTTAGAGTGTGTGCAAATTCTTCCTGCAGTTCTTTTAAAAACGCATTTGCCGCAGCTGAAAGAACATGATGCTTTTTCCACACAATATTTAAACCTGATTCAAGTCTTGGCTGTAAGGGTCTGAAACAAAGATTACTAGCAGTAGACGTATTGACTATTTTATCAAGTGTTATTGCATATCCAACGCCTTCTTCAACCATAATGGCCGCATTATATGCAAGATTGTATGTAGTGACGATGTTTAATTTATGAAAGTCTTCGCCAAACCAATCCGCAAATTCATTTTTTGAAAACGTCTGTTTCATGGCCTGTCGTGAACAAATCAGTGGAACGTTTAATAAATCTGCAGCTTGAATGCTTTCTTTGAGGGCAAGAGAGCTGCCTTTTCTCATCACAACGCCCCAAACATCTTTGGCAGGCATATTAAGATAATTGTATTTTGAAATATCGGCTGGCTGAATTAAAATACCGAAATCAAGCAATCCCTTGTCAAGCCGTTCCGTTATATCTTCTTCGTTTCCGCTGTAGAGGTGATATCTTATATTGGGATAACGTACCTGTACATCTTTTGCTACTCGTGCAATGTGTTTCATTGCTTCAGTTTCCCCGCCGCCTATATAGACATCACCACCTATTGTTTCTTCCATCGAACTAAATTCCGCCTCTAATTTATCCACCATATTAACAATTTCTTCTGCCCTGTTTCGCAGAAGCATTCCTTCATCTGTCAGAATGACACTGTGACTGCTGCGAATAAATAGTTTTTTACCTAACTCTTGTTCAAGGTCTTTTAATTGTCTAGACAGAGTTGGCTGTGTCACATGCAAAACATCAGCGGCCTTCGTGATGTTTCCTTCTCTTGCAACCGCAAGAAAATACCGCAAAACTCGAATTTCCATATCCCCCTCCTCCTTTCATAAGCTTTAGTATATACACTCTAGAAATGCTTATCAAACATATCATGATATAAGATATAAGTATTTTTTATATTCAAAAGAAGCCGGTAGAATAAATAACAAAGAAGTTCAACCTTTAATTATTAAAAGTGGAAAGGAGCTTAAAATGCAAAAGCTGTTGTGTCTGTCTTCTATCTTAGTAACAAGCCTTGCCCTCGCTGCTTGTAGCAACAATAATTCATCTGCAGCAGACGCAGATCATAATGCAAGTAAGCATTTAAATCGTGCAACAGAACAACTAAAAGAGGATTCTATTTCAGATGCAAAAATAAAATTAACGTTTAACGACAAAGAAGTAGTAGTAAGGATGTATGATAACCCAACAAGTAAGGAATTTCTAGTTCGATTACCTTTAACAGTAACTTTTGAAGATTATATAGGTAAAGAAAAAATTAGTATTTTACAAAAGAGATTATCAGCAGATGATGTACAAGCTGGAGATCTATCAAAAAAAGGCAACTTTGCTTATTACGCTCCTTGGGGCAATGTAGCTATTTTTTATAAAGGTTTTGAGGATGCCACAAATGACCTTATCATACTAGGTCAGATTGAGTCTGGAAAAGAAAACGTTGAAAATATTAATGGTGATTTTACAGTTACCATTGAAAAAGTGACTAAGTAAAAACATGACAATTGCTCTTTAAACAGCCCGCTTTGAAGCAGCTAGAACATAACGCTTTTTAGAAAGAAGGAAATTGATTTTATGTCTAAACAAAATAAGCTACTTATATTTGTCTTAACCTTAGGAGCTTTCGGGATTATAAATACCGAAATGGGGGTTATAGGGATACTGCCCTACATTGCGGATCACTTTCATATCAGTGTATCAAAGGCCGGATGGCTGGTGAGTCTCTTTGCGCTTACTGTATCAATATCTGGTCCAACGATGCCTTTACTCTTTTCAGGAGTCAACCGTAAGAAAGCAATGTTACTTGTACTTGGTATTTTCGTTTTAGGTAACATTATTTCTATCTTTACTTCTAACTTTGCTATTGCCATAATTGCACGTGTGATTCCAGCTATCTTTCATCCAATTTATTTTTCAGCAGCTTTTACAATGGCAGCAAACTCCGTTAGCAAGGAAGACGCTCCAAAAGCTGTCTCAAAAGTCTTTATTGGCGTATCTGCAGGTATGGTGCTTGGTGTACCAATCGCAAGCTTTCTTGCAAGCACAGTTTCGTTTCAAATAGCAATGACATTTTTCGCTGTCATTAACGCTATAGTATTTATTGCTACGTGGGCATTCTTCCCTTCTATGCCTGTTAAAGAAAGACTTTCATACGGAGCACAGCTAAGCGTATTAAAAAAACCTATTACTTGGCTTTCCATTATTGCTGTTCTTTTACTGAATTCAGCAGTATTTGGGGTATACAGCTATCTTGCTGAGTATCTTAAAAGCGTTACGAACATCTCTGGACAATTAATTAGTTTCATGTTGATTCTATTCGGTGGGGCAAATATTGTCGGAAACATTATCGCAGGGAAGTTACTTACGAAAAACGCCATTAAAACTGTAGTCGTTTTCCCTTTCGCATTGGGAGTCGTTTACATCATTTTATTCTTCGTCGGACAGTTTACTTGGCCTATGGCTATCCTGACTTTAGTTTGGGGAATATTTGCTGGTATAGGAACGAATATTAATCAATATTGGATTTCCTCCGCAGCTCCAGAAGCACCTGATTTTGCGAATGGATTATTTTTATCATCCGTTAACTTAGGAACAACGATTGGCACAGCTGTGGGTGGACTATTTATATCAGGAATGGGTACACAATATGTTGTACTAGTGGGGATCTTGTCATTAGTATTGAGTGTACTATTTATTTTACCAAGAAGCTACATGCAGCGTCCGATAAGTCAACTTTCAAAATAAGACATCAGCGCAACTTTCTTTCGGGATCCCTAGTAGGATCCCTTTGTTTTCTTTTATTACATCTATGAAAAGCAGCAATCCGTTCCTTTATACCCCTCATGGAACAGCAATCCTACGGAAGAATTATTAATGTTTCCTCAGAATATGGAGCCATGAGTGAAATGTCATCTCCAGGAGTAGGCGCTTATAAGTTATCTAAGCTTATTCTAAATGGCTTAACGCAATTAATAGCTGCAGAAAGCGCCAAAGATATCAAAATTAACGCAGTCGATCCGGGATGGGTAAGCTCAGATATGGGTGGACCATCAGCTCCAAGAACTCCAGAGCAAGCTGCTCGTTCTATCCTTTGGTTAGCAACGATTGGAACTGAAGGACCTTCCGGAGGCTTTTTTAAGGATGATAAACAAATCGATTGGTGAATGTTTAGAGCTTTAAGTACCTCCCCTATGATATTTTGAATTTATAATAAAAAACCTACGGATTATTACCAATAATCCGTAGGTTTTTTTGTTTCTAGCATATATGCAATCTATTATTTTATGTTGTTATATTGCTCATCCGTTACTGGTTCTAACCATTCCGGCGTACCAGCAGTGATGGCAATGTGTTCAAACCAGCTGTCTTTTGCAGCACCATGCCAATGTTTTACACCATCATGTGTAACAACAACATCTCCAGCTTTTAAGAATTGTGCAGGTTTTCCTTCTTCTTGGTACCAGCCTTCGCCACCTGTTACTAATAAAAGCTGAAATCCATCACGATGAATATGCCAGTTATTGCGGCATCCAGGTTCAAAGGTCACATTTCCAACTCCGACATTCACTTTGGGATCCGCGATTAATGTTTGAAGATAGCTTTGTCCAACAAAAAATTGTGCATACGCTTCGTTTTTTTCTCCTACTGGGAAAATAACGCCATTTTTTACTTCTTCATGTTTTGCCATTTTGATTCCTCCAATAATATCATTCATAGTTGTATCTCTTGGCTCATTCATTGCTATTGCATGTTTACTTCAACTTCCCACCAAATACCGGGAAGTAGCTATGCTCACCATAATCCTGAATAGGTTCGACATTTTTCAAAATTTCCATATCTGCATCACTAATCACAAAATCAAGCTCTGTATTGATTCTCATATGATCTGGGTTTGCGGTCTTAGGAATTACTGCAAGACCAAGCTGAATATCATAGCGTAGGCAAAGCTGCGCGACAGATACCCCGTATTTATCAGCTATTACCTTAACTTCTTTATTATCAAGAACTGCACCGTGTGCAATTGGCGAATATGCTTCTACCAAGATGTCATTCTTCTGACAAAACTCAATTAAATCTAAAGGCGTGTTGCTCACATGTGCTAATATCTGATTGACCATAGGCTTGATTTCACAGCTTGAAAGAATATTCTCTATATCATCCTGAAGGAAATTAGAAAGACCGATTGCCTTTACCTTTCCTGCTTTATAAGCGTCCTCCATTGCTTTCCATGCCTTTTTGTTTTCTTCGAAATAGCGATTTTCTTCTCTAAACTCCGTCCAAGGCTGTGGACTGTGGATAATGAGAAGATCAATGTAATCCAGCCCCATCTTTGTTAAAGACTCATCAATGGACTCCGTAACTTCCTCATAAGTCTTTGCTTCTGCTGCAACCTTTGTTGTAATGAAAAGTTCTTCTCTTTCAACACCGCTAAAACGGATTCCTTCGCCTATACCAGCTTCATTCATATAAGCTTGAGCCGTATCAATGTGACGGTACCCATTAGAGACCGCATCACGCACTGCCTGCGCTGCCTGTTCATCATCAAGCAGCCAAGTACCAAGGCCTAATAGCGGAATTTCTACACCGTTTGATAATTTATACGTTTCGTTAAACATGTTTTTTATCTCCTTTGAATTGTTCTATTTTTTATAGTAACTTGTCCTATATACTTTGGTTTCCCATTTCTTATCAGGGAAATCTTCACATAAAACAGAGATTCTTTACTTTCTTCTCTTAGTTTTCAGGGCTAATTTCATTAATACAAGCTAATGTATTTAGTGTTCTTGGAAAGCCCATATATGGAAGACAATGAGTGATTGCATCAATCAATTGTTCCTTGGCATTTCCTACATTCAGATTCCCTTGTACATGTGCCTTCACTTGACCTTCAGCACCACCTAACGCACTTACAATACAGAGAGTTAATAGCTCTCTTGTTTGCAAATCAAGTCCGCTGCGGGTGTAGAAATCTCCGAAACAAAAAGCCGAAAGATATTCCTGTATATGCGTTTGATTCGATGGAGCATTCTTCTGCATTTTTTTAATAACATCCCCGAAAATCTCTACTTGAGTAGCCAGCCCTTTTTGAGAGCGATTCTGTTCATTTACCGTCTTTTGACTCTCTATCGGTAAAACAATTTCCTTTGCTTTGAAAACCTCGTTAACTTTATCGATGGCATTTAACGTTTTTGGAAATCCAATGTATGGTGCACACTGGTAAACAGCTTCTTTAATTTCTACAGGTGTTAGACCAACACTCAGCGCTGCGCTAACATGTGCTGTTAGTTGAGGCAACGTCTGGTTAGTAGCCAGAACTACCAATGTAATTAGCTCGCGCTCCTTGTCATCTAGCTCACCTTGATAAAAAACTTCTCCAAAAATAAAATGGCTCAGAATGTCCTGAAAATCCGGATCGGTAACATGTGTAGCTGGAACACCATCGCCAAACAGCTGCTTGTATTTTTCTATACTCCTGTCAATGCGGTTCACAAACATTCCTCCTATTGAAGTTCATTTTTCTATAGTTTTAAAAGTATCTACCTGTCTGCTAAAAATCAATATTGATTGATTAATCAACATCTGTCTATAATTATAAAAGCAAATAAGATCCTTTCAATCGCTAATTAAAGGCGATTCGTTGATTACTCAACAAATGAAGAGATATTGTTGAATATCTTTAAAAAAAGTGAGGTTTTAAAGTGGCTAAAGTCGATAGAAGAATACTCAAAAGCCAAGAGGCTATAAAAAAAGCAGTTACTGAGTTAATGACCCAAAAACGATTTGATGACATTACCATTCAGGACATTGCTGACAAAGCAAACGTTAACCGAGGCACAATTTATCTTCACTACATGGATAAATACGATTTACTAGATAAGATGATTGAAGAGCATATGAACAATCTCGAGGAACTATGCCATTCGGCTGCTGATATGACGTTTCAAGAAGGAAATTATATTTGGTTTGAATACTTTGAGCGCCACCACCTGTTCTTTTCCACCATGTTAGAAAGTAAAGGCGCACATTATTTTCGCAGTCGTTTTCTCGAGTTAGTCATCCAAGAGTATAGTCCTGAAGTTGATATAACTAAAGGTGAAAACGAAGGGTTAAGTAAAGAAGTTGTTGTTCAATTCTTTGCCTCAGCTGTTGTAGGAACAGTAGAATGGTGGTTTAAAAATGGCATGCACGTTCCAACCGATGTCATAGCTGAGCAAACTGGCATATTGTTAGATCGGAATTTAGAATAATTTATTGCGTTTTTAAAAGCAATTAAATAACCTGGACTCTATAGAGGATCCAGGTTATTTATAAAAGGTTCTCAATATCAGGATACCTTTATTATTTTCCCATTTATAGACAGCTTGTCTAGATACATTCATTGCCCCAGCTACTTCTTCCCTGGACATCTTTTTCTCTTCTCTTAACTTCTGCAGCTGTTCCCCTAATTCACCTTCATCACCTCTAAGGCCTAGCTCACGATAAGTATGTAAAAAATTCCACAAACGCTTAGTAACAAGCTGTAAACCATTGGTTAACACAGCAGGTATTAGTACTAATCACTATACATGTCCCTATTTAACAAATAAAAAAAGCTAGCATAAAGCTAACTTTTTTAAGTTAGAGATAAAGGCAGGCTAATAATTAGCAACCGCCAAATCCTCCCCAACAAGCACAGCCAATAATGATTAATAAGATAAACAGCACGATAATTAAAGCAAAACCACTGCCACCGCCGTAACCGCAGCCGCCGCCATAACCATAGCCACAACCTCCGCCATAACCGCCAAAGAACATAAACTTCACCTCCTTCTCGTTCATACATTTAGCATATGATGAAAAACGAAATTTGCTCCACGAAGTGGATAGACTACGTTTTATATCACTATAAATAAAAAATAATAACCTTTTAGTTTCTTTTACATACAATGAAGCATCCTCAGATCCCATATATGATTTTTACTCCCTCTGCAATAGATTGTTTGAATTCCGCCCAATCAGTTCTATTGCGTATAAAAGCACTCCCTGCACAGCCTAGAATAAAAAAGTCTTTCTCAAATTTGAGAAAGACTTTTTTATTGTTATTAATAGCCAAATCCGCGGCCGTAACAGCTGCATCCAATAATGACAAGAAGAATAAACAGGACAACTAATAAAGCAAAACCAGACCCAGCTCCACCATAACTAGACATATAAACACCTCTTTTCGTGGTATTTAACTAAAGGAAAAAACTTTAAATATACATGGGTTAAGGTATTATATGTAGACATAGCTCATATCGATTGGATTTTGGTCTAAAATAGGCTACTTTGTTTAACGGTAGCTAAATAACATCCTAAATTTCACATAGTAAAAACCCTTCATTGTTAAAATGAAGGGGCTTTTTTGGCTATCAGCACCAAGGACGAGGTCTAGGAGGACAGCTTGGAGCACAAAAATGTTGATGCGTTTCCTGACATACAACGGATTCTGTATGCGGGAATGAGTGCATATATTTATAATTTTTTTGATAAACATTTGTGGTATGACTAGGATGCACCACTGGCACAAACACATCTTGACCAGCAAAAGATGTATTTTGTTTAACAAGGTGAATTATGAACCTTTTAAACATGCTTTGTAATAGTAAGAATGAGGTTTTTTTAGTTCATTCTGATAGCAGTAGAAGTTTTTTTAATGTCCATTATTCCTCAAGATTAACATCCACCGCTGCATTATCAATATTATTTAAAATGGTTTTGTTTTTATCGTCTAATTCATTACGTAAAAGTGAATTACGGGTCGCTTCGTATAAATCGTAGCTTCTTTCATCAACTGGAGAATTATGATCTTCACATATCATCTTTTCTGATTCTTTGAATTGATCTGCCATACCAGTCACCTCCTCTGTATAGTATGTGAGTTGATTAGAAAAAACATAAGAACTTTATCTGGCTACTGTTGGGTAAGGTTTAATCAACGGTTAGCTGTTTCTGTATATTGTGTTTACATATGACCTTAGGTAGACACAACCGTTTCTTGAGCATGCTTTTGGATGTTTTTTGGAACTTCCAGCAATGAATTAACGGTTATCAATTTACCTTTTGGCGCAATATCAATTTTAACTTGATTGTAGCTCCACTCCAGTTCAGAAGGTACGTGAATCGCATGTATTCCAACTTCTACTGCCGGTCTTATATCGGTTTTTAATGAATTGCCAATCATCCAAGTCTTTTTTGGATCGTACTTAATTTGGTTTAGTATTTCTTTTAATGCAGGTGTATCCTTTTGTTCAGAAATAAACACTCTTTTTTCAAAGTATTTAGCTAGCTCTAGCTGAACAATTTTTCTACCTTGATTTTCCTCGTCTCCACCTGTGTGTAAGTAGAGATTATCTCCTTGTTCTTTAAGCTTATCTAATACTTCATACATATTTGGCAAAGGCTCTATCGGTACTTCAAATACACTTTGACCAATTTTTTTGACTCTTTCGACTCTATCTTCATGGATATCTTGATGATTTTGTTCACTAAAAAATAAATAAGTAGCTACTAATGATTCTGGAAAACGGGAAGAGTGAAGGCCATACTTTTTGATACTTTTTAAATCTATCTCTAACTGCTTTTGTTTTATTTCTTCCTTAGTCAGATTCTCAAACCATTCCTGCAATTGAGCCACAAAAGCATTTATGGTGTCTCTAAAATATTTATTACAGTGAACAAGCGTATCGTCTAAATTAAAAATTAAGGTTTGCTTCTGCATTTCGTTAAATCCTTTCTACAATGGATGTACAGACAGTATAATGAAAAAACACTAACCACTTTTATTACCTATCCACACCTAAAACCAAGGTGAATTTCCCAATAGGTTAGGGACAAGCAATTGATTACTATACTGAAATAAGTATATTTAGTGGAAAGATCCTTCTAGCATATAAAATAGAAGGATCTTTTTATAAGATAAAAAGCTGCAGGATATTCCTGCTAATAAATATAACGTTCAAAATGTTTTCTATTCATGTTTGTTTTGAACGTAGAGGTACTCAGTCCTGAACGATTTATTAGCGGTTGGCTGCCTTCGCCTTCTTTAGGTATATTCATTTCAAGACCTTGTATAGTGAAAGGATCATACATATACGTTGTTCGTTCAGTTTCTGTGTGCGACATTAACTTCACCTCTATTAATAACCCTCATTTTTTCAAATCATGTTAACTCGTTTACAGCAGGTTCTTTAATGAAAATATCTACGTTTCGTAGGTCTTTTCGCTAAAAAAGATCCGCCGTTTTCTACTTTTTTTATTAAGTTGTAATTTCTTGTGGCTCTTCACCTTCAAGGTCAGTAAAAAAATTTTCTAAGGTTTCACTCGGGTCAAGAGCACGCCCATCTTCTTCGACAATACGGTTAAGCGTAGGATCATTGTTGCTATCTTTATTTTTATAGTTGTTATAATCAACTCTTTCTGCAATTCCTGAATTATCAACGCCTTTAAAGTCTTTCTTTGGCATAAAAACACCTCCTAGCCCTATTGTTTGAAAATTTGAAGATAAAATAAGTGGAAGGTTAAGTTATATTTTTATTTCCCGAGAATTAATCAGATACTTGTTGCAAAGAGACATGTACAACATGCTTAATTGTTTTACGAACTGGGGAAACTAAAACGTCAAAACTTAATTTACTGAGGAGGAATATAAGTGGAAGGAAATCCAAGCACAAGACAGTTTCAGGATGATTTAAAGCAGTATCAAATGCCAGATTCAGTAAAGCAACAAAAATCTGGAACTTATCGAGTCGGATTTGAATCAAACACTGGAATTGAAAAAGTACAGAATCAGCAAGAAGGAAGAGAAAATAAATAAGCTTGATCACTTTATACTTTTACATGACGAGGAGGGCATCCCATGGATCAACAAAAAATGTTAGCAAATGAATTAAGTAACATGCTTACAGAAAATAAGCTGCCGATTACAATTGAAGAAGATATCCATGAAATCTGCAGAGGTTTACAATCAGGTGAAATCAGAGTGAATGATTTGAAAGAAAAAGACCCTTTTGTTGTAAATGCAGTTCAAGAAGCAATGGGTAGAATAACTAAACACAATTCTTAAAATAGCTATAAAAAGCAATCATTTTTATTAAGCCAAAGACTAACTCTTTATAGAGTTAGTCCTTTGTCATTCAAATAATATACCCATGAACATGAAAAAAGAATGACAAACGAGTTGTCATTCTCTCTCCTACACATGGCAAGCGTTTAGTTTTTAGTCACAAGGAAAAGAAACATCTAATCCCACTTTTTACAGTGTCGGTTGTTTCTAAAAATTAGTATGTCATCCTAACAACGAAATATACATCCATTATTTACCACGAATACATTTCTTCCACAATAGGAAACTTAAGAAAAACAAGGAGGTGACACAACATGGCAAACAACAACAGCAGCAACAACAATGAATTAGTAGTATACGGTGCTGAACAAGCAATCGATCAAATGAAATATGAAATCGCTAGCGAATTTGGTGTAAACCTTGGTGCTGATACAACTGCACGTGCAAACGGATCAGTAGGTGGCGAAATCACAAAACGTCTTGTACAAATGGCTGAGCAACAACTTGGCGGCGGACGTTTCTAAGACAACTTTATAATTGATGGCTGAAGGAAGAATGGGTCCCCATTCTTCCTTTTTGTACGAATAAAAAAGGAAGGAGAGAGTATATGCAGCAACATCAATCAGCTAAAGAAAAGGCGGGTTTTACTGAGAAACCAGCAGCTTCTGCAACAAATGCACAAAAAGTAAAACAAGAAATCCAAAGAGACGTAAGTGAAGGACAAGGTACAATGACTTCTCGAGAAGCAGGCGCAATGCGCGATTAAAAATTAATTTGAGCGGTTTTAATCCTCGATTCTTTGTACAAAAACCTAAAAAAGTACCTCGATTAACTGAGGTACTTTTAGCAGTATACTCTATTTCGACGCGGGAGCTGCTTTGACTTCGGTTGTGTTTCATCGGGTACATGCTATTGAAAAACAAAGGCAAACAGTGTAATCCCTAATATATAAAAGTCGAGCCTGTCCAACTGAAAAATAATTAGTTTGTATTTTGTCCCCCGCCATTCAACCCTTCTTTTATGTACGCGTTAACCTGACTATTTGAAAGCAATCCAATATGTCCAATGCCATAAAGTTGAATATTTCTTGCTCCTTGCAGCCTAGAGAGACTATTAACAACAATTTGATCATTTATGCTGTAGATCGACGTATAAAGAATTTTTTGATTGAGATCTGTACCTGGGAGGGCTGTCGAAGAAACTAAACCATTCGCCCCTCCTAACGTCACGACATTTTCAATCTTATTCCCTCCCCCTAGATATTTAATATAGTACAGCGTGTTTGCTCCCCCCATACTATGAGCAACAATATCTACCTTCTTAGCTCCCGTCTCTTTCAACACTTGATCAATGTATCGAGCAAGCTGAGGTCCATTATTCAAATTGTTGCCTGTCTTATCTATAAAATCAATAGCATAAAGATCATTGCGATCCCACCCTTGAGCGATTAAATAGTTTTTGATAGCAATAAAGTTATAGGACGCACCGCTGATTCCATGAACAAGAACAACCGGATTGTGGTTTGCTTCGGCCTTAGCATTCGAAGGCTGAATTCCCAATGCAGATACAACCAGAGATAAAGCAAAAATTAATGCGGCAAACGTTTTCTTCATTTCTTTTCTCCTCCTCAAAATATGTAAGTAACAACCTCTATAGATTATATATAAAAATCCTAATATGGTAAACTTATACTCATTAGGGATTTAAAGTTATATTTATTTGTTATCTATGAGTATTTTTATAATTTTTATGACAAAAATCATCACCTAAGCTTTTCTGTAAAAAATAAGGAGGCGAAGAAAGTTGTATTGGATTTATCTATGTTTAGCTATTCTTTTTGAAGTTGCCGGAACTACGACCATGAAATTATCAGACGGTTTTACTAAAATTATGCCAAGTGTATTGCTTATACTTTTTTATATTTGTAGTTTATACTTTTTGACATTAACGTTAAAAAGTTTAGAAGTTTCAATCGCTTACGCTATTTGGTCAGGTATTCAGGTATGGGGATGATAATTATTACGCTAATTGGATTTATGTACTTTAATGAAAGTGTAAGTCTGCTAAAGATCGTTGCTATAGCTCTCATTATTATCGGTGTAGTGACATTAAATATGACCGGGGAAAAAGAAGCTACTACTAGTAAACCCACTTTGGAAGAAAACACTAGATAAAAAGATGAAATATTTATAACCTTTCGCTCAGGGCTACAAGCTATTGCATATTGAGCACTTATGAAAGATTTCAATTTAACATGGTGGGCTTTTAATTTGCACTTGATGATTTACCCTCTATTCTTTATAAAACTATTTATAAAAGATAACAGTAATCAAAAAAAGCACCTTTCCAGGTAATAAAGATATTAATGTATATATAAAAAGAACAGATCTCCTTAAGGTGATCTGTTCTTCAAGTTAATCTAGTTGCATAAATTATTGTAATCTCTTTCTTATACGTTGCTTGGCTACTATCTTTATCCAATTCCTATTTACCTTTAAAAAATCAGTGGGGAAACGCCCTTGCTTAAGTTCCATTTATTTAAGGTAATCAATTCAATTTCTTGATCTGCAAAGAAACAAATACCTTTTGCATTGTCTCCAGGATAGATTCTGCTCGTCATCACTTTCTCGCCTTCATTAATAAAAACTTCGATGGACGATTTATCAACAAACAGATGAAGATGTAAGTGATTGTCATTTAATTGAACAGGTGCTTTTCTTATTCCCCCATTACCTTCACCTGAGTTATCACGATTAAAGATAAACAAATTCTCTAGCCTATCATAAGTTAAGAGCGTTTCTTGTTGAGTGTCATTATCTGTTCTCAATTTTATTCCGAATTGTGAAGCAGCTTTTGCGTTAAATTTCACTTCAAGTTCGTAACAATCACCTGAAATACCTGCAAGTTCTTGTTCTCCGTTAACCGTGATATTTTTATACTGCACGTGATGTTGACGAAGCTGCTTAAGCTCTGGAATTGGTTTACTAATTATATTCCCTTGTTTAGTAGAAAGCTCACGCGGAATAGTCATTGCGCCTGCCCAATTGTGTTTTTGTTCAGGCATGCTGCTTTCCCACATAGCCATCCACGCTATCATAATGCGTCTGCCATGTTCATCTTCCGTTGTTTGAGGAGCATAAAAGTCAAATCCGTAGTCCAAAAGCTGAAAGTCTTCATGTTGAAGCAGCCCCGTTTGATAGTCTAATTTCCCTTTTACATATCCAGCTTGATGCAAGTTATGATAGAGATCTCTTTCTGGTTTTACCCCTTGAGGCGACATGACAAATATGTCCTGTCCATCGAGACTAAAAAGATCTGGACACTCCCACATAAAACCAAGATTCCCTTGACTTTTAGCCATTACATTTATAAACTCCCAATTCATCAGATCTCTTGAACGGTACAAAAGAACTTGGCCCTCATGATCCTTCGTGCGTGATCCAAGAACACAATAATAATAGTCGTCCTTCTTCCATACTTTTGGATCTCTAAAATGATGAGGATGAATATCCCCTTCAGGCACTGAATCAATAACTGGATTTTGAGGCACTTTATTAAAATGAACGCCGTCTTCGCTTACAGCAAGACACTGAACCTGTCTTAAGTCCGTATCATAGTTATCCCCTGTCCACGCATTCCCTGTGTACATTGCATAAAGCTTTCCGTCTTTTTCAATTGCACTTCCTGAAAAACATCCATCCTGGTCGTATTCTTCACTCGGAGCAAGAGCGATAGGAAGGTGTTCCCAGTAAGTAAGATCCTTACTTTTTATATGCCCCCAATACATCGGCCCCCACTCGGGAGAGTAAGGATGATGTTGATAAAATAAATGATACTCACCTTTATAAAAGCTGAATCCGTTTGGGTCATTCATCCAGTATGCTGGTGTAGACACATGATATTGTAGTCGCCAATGATTCTGATCAACAGACACCTGCTCGTTTAGCACAGACTTCATTGCCTTTAAGATTTTTTCTTGATGTTGATTTCTTAATGTTTTCAAAAGATTTCACCCTGCCTTTCTATACGTGAATGAGTTAATTGTGATAAAAAGAGATTAAAATGATAAATCGACTTCACAAACAATGGACTCGTAAGATCGTAATTTTATCTGATTTAGGTGTAATTCTAAATGATCATAGTTGGATAAAATAACATTTTTCATATTAAAATCTAAGTTTAGAGTCAACTCTTTATTATCAAAGTTAGCAATCACCGCTATTTTTTTATCGTTCAACTCTCTTGTGTAGGCCATGATTTGTAGGCTATCTTTAAACATGTCTTCGTATTTACCAAAAGCAATAACATCTGAATATGGACTGCTTTTTCTTAAACTAATTAAATTTTTATAGAAATAAAATAAAGAATTACGATCTTTTAAAGCATTCTCGACGTTAACAGAAGAGTAATTAGGATTTATCTCTAGCCACGGTGTGCCCTGGCTAAACCCTGCATATTCAGAATAATTCCACTGCATAGGTGTTCGAGAATTATCACGACTGCGTCTCCAAATCGCTGCTAATGCTTCCTCTTTTGAGAATCCTTCTTTCAGCGCAGAGTAATATTGATCGATTGAAGCCAAGTCATTGTAATGCTCAATTGATGGATACTCTACATTTGTCATTCCAATTTCTTGCCCTTGATAGATAAATGGCGTCCCTTTTAATAAGAAATAGACGGTAGCTAACATTTTAGCTGGAATAGGTCCTATATCTTCTGGTTTAATAAATTTGTTTAAAGAACGAGGCTGGTCATGGTTTTCTAAATAAAGCGCTCCCCACCCTGTGTTGTTATAGAACGTTTGACTGTCAGAAATGGCTTTTTTGAAATCAAGTAGATTCCAATTATACGGTTCATACCATTTCCCTTCTTTTCCCACATCTAGATCGACATGATCGAACTCAAAAAGCATACTAAAATGCCCGTCTTCTCCCGCATAAATAGGCAGTTCTTTGTGTGATACCCCAGGTGCTTCTGCCACGGTTAAGATATCATGTGAAGTAAAAGCTTCTTTACTTAGTTCACTTAAAAATTCATGAATGCCTTGTTGATTTGTTTCAATTACATTCATTCCATCATATGAATCAGCAAATATATCCTTAAAGTCCTGTCGTTTTTTTATAAATGTAATGGCGTCTACTCTAAAGCCGCTAATTCCTTTATCTAACCACCATGTGACCATTTTATAAACGGCATTTCGAAGATCAGGGTTTTCCCAATTAAGATCAGGCTGTTTTTTAGAAAATGCATGAAGATAATACTGTCCGGTTTGCTCATCATACTCCCAGCACGAACCGCCAAAAATAGATTTCCAATTGTTAGGCGGAGCCCCGTCTTCTCTTCCGTTTCTCCAAATATACCAATCTCTTTTAGGATGATTTACATCACTTTTTGATTCTATGAACCATTCATGTTCATCCGAAGTATGGTTAACTACTAAGTCCATAATAATCTTTATATTTCTTTTTTTAGCTTCATGGATTAATAGATCCATATCTTCCATAGAGCCAAATTCCTCTGCAATTGCTTGATAATCAGAGATGTCATATCCGTTATCGTCCATTGGTGATTGATAAACTGGGCTTAACCAAATAACGTCGATACCTAACTCTTTTAAGTAATCTAATTTTTGAATAACTCCTTTTAAGTCACCAATTCCGTCACCATTAGAATCATAAAAACTTTTCGGATAAATTTGATATACAACTGCTTCCTTCCACCATTGTCTATTCTTTATTGTAGCGCTTTCTTCATTCTTTCTTTCACTTAATTGAACCATTTCTTATCAGCTCCCGTATTTTTATATTAAAATTATGTACTTATCCTTCATTTATATGGTATCGATACCATATATGATTAAAAAAATTACGCTATTAAAAAGTCCGATATAACCCTTTTCCTTTAAGATAAATTTATTGTATTACATCATGGGAACGGTTTCAATAACTTTTCTGAAAATTTTTCAAAAAAAGGTGAGAACGAATAAATTCAGCTCTCACCTTCATGTGTGATTTCCTATTATGTTGAACTTCGAACAACCAGCTCGATTGGAAGTTCAAAAGTTTCCACTTTTACTTCAGAATCATTCAACATATCAATAAGGGTTTCCATTGCTTTAATCCCCATCTGATCAATAGGTTGTCGTATAGTCGTTAGCTTTGGATCTAACATTTGTGCAAGAGGTTGATCATCAAAGCCAATAATCGCCAAATCATTAGGTATTTTTAGACCACACTCTTTGGCTTCAATCATCATTCCCCCGGCAATTTCATCACTTCCTGTAAATATAGCCGTTGGACGATCCTCCATCGACAGGATTTTTTTAATTACTTGCTTTCCGTCTTCAATACTGTGTTGATTAACAAAAACCCATTTTGGATCTGGCTGAATTCCTGCCTCTTGCAGTGCTTTTTGATAACCTTGATTACGGTCCTTGTCCTTGCCTTCCTCAGCAAATAATCCACCGGTGCAGTATCCAATTTTCCGGTGGCCTTTTTCAAGTAAATGCTTTACGCCTATATACGCACCCTTATATTGATCTAATCGAACGATTGGGACACTTGCGTTGTTCACATATTCATTGCATAACAAAATAGGACCAGATTCAGTAAACGGTTCTATGATACTCCAGTCATTTTCAATAGAGGTCATAATAATTCCGTCAACTTGCTTGGTTTTTAGTAAATTTAGAAAGGCCAATTCTTTCTCTTTATCTTCATTACTTTGAAAAATTAATACATGATAGCCGTTTTTATAAGCAACTTGTTCAATTGAATCGACTAAATAAGAGAAAAATGGATTTACGATTCTTGGTACAATGACACCAATTGTAGTCGTTACCTGCCCTCTTAACTTTCTTGCCGAAGGGTTCGGGGTATAGTTAAGCTCTTTCATTGCTTTTAGCACCAGATTTTTTTTCTCTTCTGAAACATATGAATGATTGTTTATAACACGGGAAACGGTTGTTTTTGATAACCCCGATAATTTTGCTACGTCATATATGGTAGGCATTTATTTATCACTCCATCACTAACTGAAATCAGTTTCATACTTATTTTACGTTAAGAAAGAGCCAAAATGCAACGAATGAATTCGTTTGAACCTCTATATCATGTGTTCAATAAGAATACCAGTAAAATCGCTGTGACTCTTTAAAACAGAACCTTTTTATATAATGTGTTTCATGATTAATAAACCAGCATACTTAAAAGTGTTTATTTCATAAGCAGGAAACCAGTACCACACTAAAAAAACACATTATACTTAAATAACCCTTTTTTAAAAGGGTATTTTTGTTAATTATTTTCTTATTGACATATGAAAACGGTACCATATATAATACAATCAAATCGAAAACGCTTTCTAAATAAAATTTAGATACATAAACAGCAAAGGGGATTTAAATATGCAAAACAATAAACTTTACTGGAAGCTAAGCAGTTTCTTTTTCTTGTTCTTCTTATCTATTGCCTCTATTTTCACTTTTTTTGCTATCTGGTTGGGACAAAGCCTTAACCTTTCCGGAGCACAAACGGGTATTGTTTTTTCTGTAAACGCTGTCTTCACTATGCTTTTCCAACCGCTTTATGGATATATCTCTGACAAATTGGGATTACGAAAGAATTTATTATACTTCATTTCAATTTTAGTTATTTTATCTGGACCATTTCTCATTTTCATCTATCAACCTCTTTTAAACTGGAATTTTTGGATAGGAGCTCTGATAGGCGGGTCTTATCTTGCTATCACTTTTTTAGCTGGTATCTCAGCTATCGAGTCATATATCGAAAAAGTTGGCAGAAAGTATGAGTTTGAATTCGGTCGTGCAAGACTTTGGGGATCAATAGGAGCTGCCGTTGCAGCTGCCATCGGGGGACGAATGCTTAATATTAACCCTAATATCAACTTTTGGATTGCATCGGGATCAGGCATTCTCTTATTACTTGTTATTTTCCTTACAAAAGTAGAGGTATCCACTATCGAAGAAAAGAAGGCAAAGTCCCTTTCTATTCAAGATTTGGGCATTTTATTTAAACGAAAAGATTTCTGGATTTTTATGATTTTTATGCTCGGGACGGGCTGTATTTATAATGTCTTTGACCAGCAATTCCCTGTATATTATGCCTCTCTGTTTCCAACAGAACAATTAGGAAACCAAATATTTGGTTACTTAAATGCAGGTCAGGTTTTTTTAGAATCCGGTATGTTATTAGTTGCTCCATTCATTGTCCGTAAAGTGGGTCCTAAAGGAGGTTTAATTTTAGCAGGAATCATTATGATTTTACGCGTGATAGGTTCAGGTCTAGTATCAGATCCATACAGCATTTCATTTATTAAGCTTCTTAACGCACCAGAGTTTGCCATTATCATCGTTTCTGTTTTTAAATATCTGGCTATACATTTTGATACAAAATTCTCTTCAATTTTATATTTGGTTGGCTACCAATTTGCGATGCAGCTAGGGGCGGTTATACTCTCCCCTATCGTAGGAAATCTATACGATTCAATTGGTTTTCGTCAAACATACTTAATCATGGGGGGATTGTCACTATCTTTACTCTATTTGGTGCATTTCTTTTAAGAAACAAGAATCAAGCATCTAAAGATAGGAACGATTCAAAACTTACTGCTTAGAATCAAGAAAAATATAATAATTAGTCTTAAAACTTCAAAAATATCTTTTAAACTGTTCCTATTAGTTGTGATTCCCATAGTTTTGAAAGCCTTTGCTAATTATAGCAAAGGCTTCTTTTTGGTGAGTTTCTTTTATTATAAATCGACCTTCTTTAAAGTACTTTCATATTGCTTTATTACTTTATAAAATGTTGTTTTCTTCATATTTGCTTCTTTCATGGCTTGTACAGTTTGTTTTACTTTTTTTCCACCATTTATAAACTTCCATAAACTCCTGGCTAACTTCAGCTTTAGGTCTTTCAAAAGTTATCTTCTTATTCAGCGCAGCTTCTATTCCCTCTCCTCAATGCTTGCAAATACGATCTCTTTCTTCTAGGAGCATCCAAAACAGAATTTGCAGAATTAAATCCGTAATAAATGTTAAAAAACTAGCCTAGCCTTATTACTGAGCTATATCCAACAATAGCATATCCAAAAATGTAATGGCTGCCTCACCTTCTTTTTTGATGACATTCTACTCTTACATGCTTTTTTTATTACCACCAAAACGATCTAACGAAATGAAGGAAAGAAGAATCAATGTATAAAAAAGTAATATAAGGAAAAATTACTAGTGAATATTGGAAAAACCAATGTCCTCTTCATTCGATGACATACAAAAGTGGGGGTTATTAAAATATGAACAGCGCCTGGAATCGCCTGATAAAAAAAGCCAGAAAACCAAAAAAAATGCCCCTTCAGTATGAAGAAACTACTTCAAATGACGAGACTCTTAGTTCATCTTTGGCTGAAAATCTAACAAGAGTAAAGAACTCTTTAGGTAATAGTGGAGATTTAGTGGTTCGAGATTTTAAAATGGGAAAACCCTTTTTATGTAAAGTAGCTTCTATTTATATAAATGGATTAACAGATAAAGAAATTCTGGGAAACTCCATTATAGAAAGACTAATGAATGATGTAGAGATGATTGAAGAGGAAGCCCCTTATGGACCAAGCCAATTAGGGACGTACATAAAAGAACATATGTTAACCATTACGAATGTGGAGGAGGTAACGAATTTCGATAAACTGTTTCTCCATCTATTATCGGGAGAAACAATCGTACTAGTAGATGGATGGGATCAAGCATTTGCTTGTTCAGCGCAAGGAGGGGATCTTAGAGCCATTTCGGAACCCGTGGCAGAATCGTCTGTCCGGGGCCCCCGAGACAGCTTTACAGAGTCGCTTATTAGTAATACAGCCATGATTCGTCGTCGGATCAAAAGCCCCAATCTTTGGTTGGAAACGACGGAAATGGGAACAATCACGCAAACGGGCGTTGGAATGATGTATGTAAAAGGAATCGTCAATGAGAAGCTTCTTACAGAAATAAAAGAGAGGCTCAGTAAAATAGAAGTGGATGAAGTTCAAGGGTCGAATACGATTGAAGAATGGATTACAGATGAAACGTGGACCCCTTGGCCCACTGTTTTTATAACCGAAAGACCCGATGTAGTGGCAGGAAATCTATTAGAAGGAAGAGTCGTGATTTTTGTAAACGAAACACCTACGCCTCTCATTGTTCCTGCGACATGGAATCAATTTTTCCAGACCGCGGAGGATTATTATTTACGCTGGACGATGGCTAGCTTCCTGCGAATATTAAGAATTATTTCTTTTTTAATCACTCTTCTTGGTCCATCTTTATTCATTGCGTTTCTCTCGTTCCATCCCGAATTAATTCCAACACCGTTGTTAATTAACTTGGCAGCACAGCGTCAAAGCATCCCTTTTCCCATCATCATAGAAGCGTTATTGATGGAGTTCACGTTCGAGGTGTTGCGAGAAGCCGGTGTTCGTATGCCGCGTCCTGTCGGTCAGGCTGTTTCCATCGTCGGGGCCCTTGTATTGGGAGAAGCAGCTGTTTCAGCTGGGATTGTTTCCAGTGCAATGGTTATTGTCGTGGCAGCTACAGCTATTGCTAGCTTCACTATTCCTCATTATGCGATGACGGATGCTACTCGTTTACTTCGATTTGGGATGATGATTTTGGCCAGTTTTTTTGGACTCTATGGAATTGGCTTAGGAGTAATCATGTTAGTAGCTCATACGTGTAGTTTGCGTTCATTTGGTATTCCTTATTTGGCACCTTTTGCACCCATTGTTATAACTGATCAAAAAGATTCTATTTTACGATTTCCCTTACCTTTTATGTCTAAACGTCCTCGTTTAGTTAGTCAGGTAAAAACGAAGAGGACAGATGATAACTACAATCGTGAACCTTCACCAAGAGAAGGTGGTATGAAACAACATGAGTCAAAGAGGGATTCCAATGAGACATAAACCGTTGATGCTTATTGTAGTTTGTGTATTTGTAGTCTTATTATCAGGATGTTGGGACCGTGAAGAATTACAACAACTGAGCATCGTATCAGGGATGGCCATTGATAAAGGCAGTGACAAGATAAAGAATCGATATCGAGTTACGGTTCAAATCATCAACCCTTCTCAAGTCGCTGGTGGACAACAAGGGGGAAAAGTTCAAGCTTCGCCTGTGACAACCTTTACTGAAACAGGAAGCACCCTTGCTGAGACCCTACGAAAGATTTCAACAAAGTCACCTGGAGAGCTTTTCTTTCCTCATCTTCAAGTATTGGTGATTGGTGAAAAGGTAGCGAAGGAAGGAATTGAAGATTTATTTGATATGATTGAACGTGATGCCCAATTTCGTGTCCTGTTTCCAGTTTTAATCGCAAGGGGACATGCTACAGCAAAAGAAACGTTAGAAGTTACAACAGCGTTAGAAGCCATCCCCTCTGCAAAGATTGGGGATGCTTTAAAGTCTTCTGAAGAAGACTGGGGAGCCTATAAAAGTACACGTGCGGATCAGGTGATTCAAGGACTAAAAGAAGGAAGTGTAATGGTCACCGGTGTTGAGATTAACGGAGAGACTCCGAGGGGAAATGCCACAACAAATATACAACAAATTTCCCCAAGCACGCAGATTGAAATAAAAGGGATGGCCATTTTTAAAGATGGGAAGTTGGAAAACTGGTTAGATGGGCATGCTGCACGAGGAGTGACTTGGATTACGAATGAAATGAAACGAACCGTGATAAATCTTAACTGTGGAAAGAAAAAGGAAGCCACTGCAATTGAAATTTCACGTGCTAAATCTTCCACTCACGTAACAATTCAACATCAGAAACCAGTTATCTATATTACCGTTCATGCCGAAGGCGCTGTCTTAGAAAATAATTGCTCCAAGGACCTTGGTAAATCGAAAGTCCTTGGTCAACTAGATGAACAATTAGAAGAAGAGATTAAACAGGAAGTATTACTGACAGTAAAAAAAGCACAAAAACAAAAAAGTGATATCTTCAATTTTGGTGAAAATATTAATATGGCAGACAAATATGTATGGAAAAACATCGAAAGTTCATGGGAAAAAGATATCTTTCCGGAAACAGAAGTTCATGTGAATGCACAGGCAATTATTCGCCGAACAGGTATGACAACCAAATCCTATATAAATAAATAAGAAATCTAGTAATAAGAGGAAAAGAAAGGGGTTGTTTGATCAATGGAAAAAGCGAAAATAAGTGTCATTCAACTCTTTGCCCTCATGTTTATCTTTGAGTTGGGAACAGCGCTAGTCGTTAGTTATGGGACATCTGCTGGTAAGGACGCTTGGCTGTCTATTCTTTTGGCAGTATGTGGTGGTTTTATGTTATCTTTTGTCTATTTTATTTTATTTCGTCAATATCCGAATTTGCTCTTTACTGGATATATAAGAGAGATATTTGGTAAATACATTGGATGGATAGTTGGTTTGTTATATTGTCTCACTTTTTTGTACATTTGCGGGAGAAATGTACGTGAGTTTGGAGATCTATTGGTTTCGTCCACCTTATCAGAAACTCCATTATTGGTAATCAATATTACACTTGTGCTTGTGATGTGTTATGTCATTCATCTCGGAGTGGAAGTATTAGGGAGAACAGCAGAAGTATTTATTGTCATTTTACTCTTACTTGGAGCAGCCGGTAATTTTTTTGTGCTGGTATCAGGAGATGTTGATTTTCATCAGATACGTCCCTTTCTTGAACATGGATGGAAGCCTATCTTTACAACAGCTTTTCCTCATCTAATTATTTTTCCATTTAGTGAAATGGTTGCCTTTACCATGCTATTACCGTATTTAAATCGCCCTCAATTAGCAAAGAGGGTATGGCTGGCAGCCTTGATTTCAAGTGGTTTGATTTTAAGCTGGACCGTATTGTTAAATATATCTGTTCTTGGTCTAGATGTAATGAAACGTTCGACGTTTCCTCTATTAAAAGCAGTTGGGAAAGTCAATCTGTTTGATTTTATCGAAAGACTGGACGCCATTGTGGTATTTACTTTATTGATTACAGTTTTTTTCAAAGCATCTATCTATTTATATGCTGCAGTCGTTGGAATAGCTGATTTATTCAAATTAAACAATTATCATCAGATTCTTTTACCGATAGGAACGGTTGTTATCTTTTTATCTCTCACCATGGCTTCTAGTTTTTCAGAACATACAGAAGAAGGTTTTCTTTTTAATTTCTTTGCCGTCACTCCACTTGTCATTCTTCCCATATTACTGTTATTAGTTTCGATTATACGTAAGCATTTTGAAAAGAAAATGAACTAGTAATGGATTTAGACTGATTCTATTATTGAACATTGAGAAAGTTATTAGCCAATATGAAAGAAAAAAGACGACTTTTTAAAACCAGAAAGAAAGGAGGTAATTTACAAAGATGGAGAAAGCGAAAATAAGTGTGATTCAACTCTTTGCCCTGATGTTTATTTTCGATTTAGGGACTGCATTAATCGTAAGTTATGGAATACCTGCAAGGAAAGATGCTTGGATTGCCATAATTTTAGGGATGGGTGGAGGAATACTCTTATTTTTTATTTACTACATGCTATTTCGTCAATATCCGAACCTCCCACTTACGGGGTACGTTAGAAAAATATTTGGTAAATATCTTGGTTGGATAATTGGTCTGTTATATTGTTTATTCTTCTTATATATTGCAGCTAGAAATGTACGTGATTTCGGAGACTTACTGGCTTCGTCCACTTTGCCAGAAACCCCGTTACTTGCAATTAATCTCTCATTTGTTCTTGTTATATGTTACATTATCTACCTAGGAATCGAGGTATTAGGGAGAACGTCAGAAGTATTCATTGTCATTTTGCTTTTATTTGGAGTAGGAGCAAACTTCTTCGTGCTTGTTTCAGGAGATTTCGATTTTAATCAAATCAGGCCATTTCTTGAGCATGGGTGGAGGCCTATCTTAACAACAGCTTTCCCATCTGTTATTTCTTTTCCATTTGGTGAAATGTTCGTATTCACCATGCTACTACCGTATTTAAATCGTCCTAAACTAATAAAACAGGTATGGTTATCTGCTTTAATTTCAAGTGGTTTAATCTTAAGCTGGACAGCTGCTTTAAATATGTCCGTTCTAGGTTTAGATGTAATGCAGAGATCTACATTTCCTACATTAGCGACAATTGGAAAGGTAAACCTGTTTGATTTTATTGAAAGATTGGATGCCATTGTAGTGTTTACGTTATTAATGACCGTTCTCTTCAAGGTATCCATCTTTCTATATGGGGCTGTTCTGGGAATAGCTGAGTTGTTTAAATTAAAAAGTCATCAAAGGCTCATTTTACCACTTGGAGTCATTCTCGTTTTTTCATCCATGACAATTGCCTCTAGTTTTTCTGAACATATTGAAGAAGGTTTAGGTGATACAATAAAATATCTTCATGTTCCTTTTCTTATCGTTATTCCATTGTTTATGCTAATCATCTCCATCATTCAGAATTATGTTAAGAAAAAGACTCACTAGGAATTGTTTCGTTTCTCCTCTTTCTTTTTTATAGTTAGAAAAATTTGCTGGCCAATAACAATTAAAAAAAGCCCTGCTAACATTATATATTCTGCACTACTCATAACCCAAAAAGGGTTTAGAAGGTGCAGAAATGAATCATAAAAACTAAAACCTAATAGAAAATCCATTAGCAAGAGGTTTAAAGTAGATAATAAAAAGACAATAATTATTGCTAGGAAAATCTTCATGTCCTTCCCTCCTTTAATTTAAAGTAAATATATTATTTGTCAAAAATAAGGTTTTTAATAATAAACCTTATTATTGTTTTAAATTAAGGGAAAGGCGTAAGATAGTATAAAATATCTTGTGTAAATGAATAAGTACCAAAAGGAAGGACTTTTCTTAGAAAATTAAGTACCCCTCAATCCTCCTAAAGAAAGAAGGTCTTCCTCTGAATGAGTTTATAACAGTTGTTGTTCAAGCTTTATTCCCTAACGAAGAGTAACTGCACCCTTCCTTGCTTCTGTATAGTCAGCGCTTTGCGATAAGATCTCATATTGATTTTAATTAAGCTCGCACAGAACTAAAAATGATGGTTAAAACAAACTAATGAATAATTTCTATAAGAAGAGAAAATTCATTTTTATATAAAATTATTGATTACCTCTTAATTTTCGCCCCTCAATTTTTACGTTAGAACCACAAATAAACCAGTAGAAAGATTCATAATATATACATCTTTAAAGATGTATATATTATGAATCTTTTAAGATAAAAGACTATTTTATTTGCAATGATTTTAGTAAAGCAGCCTGTAATTCTATAAAAGAGAGCAGCATATATAGATAAACAAATTCAACTATACAAGTAATGTTTTTTATAAACCGATTCATAAATATTTTCATATCTTTTAGCCCCTTCATATATAATTCACCCTTCTGGAAATTGAAAAAAGTATAGCGAAGAAAGGATTTTAAATTATTTATTTTAAGCAATGTAATAATTATTATTAATCTTGATAAAATTATTCAATTAGTTTCGTGGAAAATAAGTTCTTAGTTGAACTATAATCGTTTCGTTTCTTGTATTAATATCTTTTTTCTTCTTTTATAAAGATCATCTCGAATTTCTCGTGTAAGAACTCCATCTTCTATTTTTTCTGCAATATCCATTAATCTCTCAATATCAGAAAAAGAATACCTACGGGTACCAGAGAAGGTACGTTCAGGAAAGATAAGTTTTTGAGTTTCATAATAACGAATTTGTCTCTCAGACAATCCGGTCATTTCAGTAACAGTTTTCATAGTCATTATTTTTTTCTCTCGATATAAATAATTATTCTTCAAATATATCCTCTCCTTTATCTATTTGATTGATTTTAAAATAATAAAGAATAAGTAAGTATGTATGTTATGAATAATAAATCTAATCTAATATCTAAATTTTCAAATAATTACACCTACAATAACAACAAATTATACAAATAATCTACAACTTGGTTATAATTCCTAACACGAATATTTAATTAGTAGGAGTATATTTTATATATTTATTAGAGAGTAGTCACAAGATTCCCTAATCCTTAATGGATAATACAGAAAAATATTCTTAGTTTAACTATGTTAACTAAGAGTGTATAGAAGATACATCCTAAAAACAAAAAGACTCCTGCTCCTGAACAGTAGTCTTGTCTGTTTACACGTAACCTTATACGGAATGATGATTTGCATCACCTTTAGTAGCATGCTTGGAGGATTAAACATTAATTTATTAAGAATGTTTTTCTAATCATCTAACTTTTTACGGTCGTCTGCTTGAGGAGGCTGTTCCATCCACTGATTATCAATCATATCTTTCCCAATACGGCTATAAATCCACAAGCTATCCAAGGCCGCCTTTTGACAGTGTGCTGAAATATCAGCTCTCATACTTGCAATGAGAGCTGCGTTATAATAAGTTACTGCTACACCAAAAAAGAAACCTGTCTGGAGAAGCATAAGTCTGATCTCTCATATCAAATAAAGCCTCAACTGCATATTGTTTTTCAATACCCTTTTCATCTTCAATGGTTATAAGATCTCTTTCCCTACTGCTCACTTTTCGTTCACCTCCACTAAAAATCTTCCCGGTTACTTTACCCGTTCTTCTCTGCTTCTATAATCGTACAAAATGAAATTCAATAGCGAAGGTGAATATGGAGTTTGGTTATGGATATATCTAAAAAAATAGCTATTTATTCGTCTATTGGAGAGTGAAACTTTAAGAAATGATTAAAAAAATGTTTTTACGATATCGTGTTGTGAATGACATTCATGGCAGTAACAATTAATTTCTAAAGCATCTTCTGTGAGAGTATGTATAGTTTCTTTTCTGCACTTTTTACAGTATTCTTTTTTCTGAAGTGTCTTTGACAATATAACCTCTTCCTCTCTTGCATTTTTAATTTTATGTTTAGTATAAAAATAACCATTGATACGGTACCTAAAGAGGATTGCAATCCTCTTCTCACATGGCAACTTTTAGATAACAAGGAAAAGAAACATCTAATCCCACTTTTTACAGTGTCGGTTGTTTCTAAAAATTAATATGTCACCTTGATAAGGAAATAAACATCCATCATTTACCATGTATATACTTCTTGGCCCCTAGGAAACTTAAGAAAAACAAGGAGGTGACACAACATGGCAAACAACAACAGTAGCAACAACAATGAATTATTAGTATACGGTGCTGAACAAGCAATCGATCAAATGAAATATGAAATCGCTAGCGAATTTGGTGTAAACCTTGGTGCTGATACAACTGCACGTGCAAACGGATCAGTAGGTGGCGAAATTACAAAGCGTCTTGTGCAATTAGCTGAGCAACAACTTGGCGGCGGACGCTTCTAAGACAACTTTATAATTGATGGCTGAAGGAAGAGTGGGTCTCCACTCTTCCTTTTATTATGGACAATTTCTATTTATCGTCATAAGCAGAAAGCCACATAAAGCATGACAAAACAAAAAGCTGCCAAAGAAGGCAGCTCTCTGTATAACAAGGGTATTGTGACTGATGCCCTTATAGGCATCTTAAATAATATGCGTAAAATAGTAGATTGTATTCCCTGATAAAATTCTTTTTTTATATTTAGAAGAATAATAAAACATGATATGGAGACGTTAAGTGTGTGCATAGTAAGAAAGGTGGCACATTATTATGAATATGTTAAGGAGGATAATAATGGGTATTTTAAGTGGAAATCCTACAGACGAGCCGATGCATTACGGTGAAGTATTTGGAACATGGTCATTTCTTTCTGCTTCAAAAGGATTAGTAGCTGGTTATCAAACGTTTCTAAATCATGTAGGAGACAAGGATCTACATAAGTTGGTACAAGAAACGATTGAACAATGTCAGCAGGAAATGAAAGGTGTAGAAAAGCTATTAAAAGAAAATGGAGTGGCTTTACCTCCAACTCCGCCTGAACGTCCAGAAGCTTGTTTAGATGATATTCCAGTAGGTGCACGTGTTCAAGACCCCGAAGTTGCTGCGGCTATTTCACTGGATATAGCTGCTGGTCTAGTTGCTTGCAGTCAACTGATTGGCCAATCTATTCGTGAAGATATTGCAGCAATGTTTGGTCAAATTCACATGCAGAAAGTAGCCCTTGGTGGAAAGTTTTTGCGACTTAACAAAGAAAAAGGCTGGTTAGTTCCACCACCTCTTCACAAGTCAAAAACCACGGATTGTTAATCATAAAATTCGTATAAAACGTGAAGATTTCACTTTAAGTGAACCATACAACATGCTACGAAACATTGTTTGGAAACCCTCATTTAAGGTGTATTTTTCTTTTTAGTACATGAGTTATTGATAACTTGAGCACACTACTGAAGATTCAATAGAGGATTATCAACACAACATCTATATTTCAACGACTAGGAAAACTACTGCACAGGAGCAGTAGTTTTTCCGGTTTTTATGTTGTATAGAATATAAAAACGTAGTGAACATAATGCTAGATCTTGAACAAACGAGTCAAGACGCTGTGAAGCATCTAACTACTTCTTTATTAATATAATACCAACTTTCAAAAATAACATGTAAAGAAGCTCTCTATGGAAAAATAAAGAGCTTTTTCTCGTCAACGAATTTTTCCATTTTGATAAAGATTAAGTGTATATCAATGGATTGCATAAAATAAGTAAACAAGACCATATTAAATATGAATGATAGGTATAAAAGTGTATTTTCTTCCAATCATAGGAGATCGTATATGAATAATTATAAAAATGATAATACTGCAAGACGCTATATTGCTCATGTTAGTATATTTGGAACGACTCAAATTCATTTAAGAAACCCTTATATTATTGCTTGGTGGTCAGCAGCTTTTCCTGGATTTGGACACTTGCTACTGTCTAAATACCTTCGCGGCTTTGTGTTATTTATATGGGAGGTCGTCATAAACCTTAAATCTCATGTAAATTTAGCAATGATTTATTCTTTTCAAGGAAACATTGATATGGCCAAAGACGTGCTTAATACAAGATGGCTTCTCATTTATATTCCCGTTTATATTTTTGCTATATGGGATAGTTACCGAACAACCGTTGATTTAAATAAAATATACGTGTTAGCTGAAAGAGAAAATCATCGGTTCAACTCCTTTAGTATAGGAGCCATGGAAATAAACTATTTAGATAAAAGGAATCCCATTTTGTCGGTTACCTGGTCCTTTTTGATGCCAGGTCTAGGACAACTCTATATTCATCGGATCATTGGTGCTTTCTTTGTTATCATTTGGGCAGTCATTTTCTTTTATTATTCTCACCTGCTTGAAGGGATTTCTCTGCTATTTTTAGGAGAAATAAAACAGGCTACTTCCGTTTTAAATAAAGAATGGTTGTTATTTTTCCCTTCTCTATATGGTTTTGCTACTTTTGATTCCTATATGAATACTGTTGAGAATAATAAACTTGTGGAAAGAGAGCAAAAAAAATTTCTTCGAGAAAACGTATCAACATCCAAGCTTTTGTATTGTGAAAGGAAAAAAGGTGGAGTGAGAATATGCAGATTTTTTCTACATTTGAATACTCCAGTTACATAGAATTAGCTGTTTCGGATCTAGAGAGAAAAGGGATAAAGAAAGAGGATATATTTATTGTTCCTCTTAATAATCGAACAGAAAATCGCCGGATTTTTGATAGCCTTCATCGATCAGATGGAGTTTCTCTTATTGATTTAGGAATGGCTTTAGCCACAGCCTTTTCCGTCATTGGTGCAAGCATTGGCTTTAAATTAAGCTGGGGCCCTATTTATTGGGGAATTATTAGTGCTTTTATCGGATTTATCTTAGGATTAGGAATTAAACTATTTATATTTAAAGTAATCAGGAGAAATCAACGGCTCCTGCGTGGAAAACATTCAGAAGTCATACTCATTGTTGATTGTCATGCTGCGGACGCCGAAGCGGTTGAACAAACTTTGTGGAAAAACCTTGCCTTAGGTGTTTCAAAAGTTGGATCTGATAGCGAAATATAGAATGAATAAATTACTATTCAGGATTAGAGGCAACTTCCTTAACGCATTGGGGAAGTTTTTCTGTTTTTAAGCTTTATACGATATATACCTGCAGTTAGCATAATTACCGCTATTGGTACTAATAAAAAAAGAGATTGAGACATAATTAAATCAATGAAATCTGCAGGCGAAAAAAATGGATAAATGAGCTCGTATGGATCGCTTGTTATGCTGCTGTTGATTTCCGTACAGGGCTTGGGCTTGGCTTTGCCTTCCAATCAGCAGCTAGAAGCACCTACATTCACCATAACAATAAAACACCAGAACACTTAATGAATACTATTGATTAAGTGTTCTGGTGTTACTTCAACTAAAATACGTTTGTCCCGGCCTCTTTTCAGAAGTCACATATATTGAACCCAATTCTACCATCCTTTTTGAGTTCTTAATGTGGTAATATGAGCAATATGATGCTTGCCATGCCAAGCGTAAGTGGCTATTAATTGCTCAATCGTCACTTCCCCGTTTTCAGGGTGGTGGATCGTTTTCTTTAAATCTATTTCATCAAGTGAGTTTAACACTTTATGAAGACGCTTATGTAAAGCTGAAAAAAGTTGGAGAGAAACTTCTATCGGTAAATCATTATCAGGAAGATTCGACCAAGCCACTTCGTCATATGCTTTAATAGCAGGCGCTTGCTCTGTTAAGCCTAATTTAAAACGAGTATAAGCATTTATGTGTGAGTCAGCTAAATGATGGACAACTTGGCTTAATTTCCAACCCCCTTCTCGGTAAGGCGTGGCTAATTGTTCTTTTGTCAGCCCTTCTACAGCATCAGCTAATTGCTTTGGGGCATCTCCAATGTCATGAATCCACCCTTGAATATCTTCTTTCTGAATATTTTCTTTCACGGTAAATTTCCCAATAGGATATTGATTAAACATATTTCTTCCTCTCTTTCTATTTTTATTAATATCTATTAAAACAATAAACATATAGATAAACTTGCCGTAATATTAAGGTGAGGTGAGTAAATTGAGCAGTGATTATAAAAGCTATTTCTACAAAAAGTTCTTTTTAATATATTTTATTACCGTTTCCTTATTTATTAGTGTTGATATTATAGAGTCAGGAAGAATTACACTTTTTTCTTTTGGAGACAACTGGAATTTCATTTTGTATCAAATTGGTTTTTGTTTAATTTCTATTGGCTTTTTTAGCGCATTCATTGCAAACTTATTATGGAAAATGAAAAAAGATAAGTAATTAATTAAAAATAGAAAATGCATACTATATATGTTTCTAGTTAACATAAAATCTCCTACTCTATATTAAGCTTTATTATTTAAATACTGAGTAAGCAAATGAACTGCGCTCTCTTGTTTTTTCTCTACTGCAACCTCTAAAGGTGTTTTCCCATCATCTTTTTGTATCTCGATATCGGCGCCTTTTTCGATGAGAAGTTTAATCATATTTTCATCTCTTAGCAACGAGGCCTCATGAAGGCTAGTCCATCCACCGCTTTGTTTTGCATTTACATCTGCGCCTTTTGTAAGCAACAAGTCTACAGCTTGAATTTGCTTATTTGCTACTGCTGCATGAAGAGGCATGTTTTCATTCGAATTTTTAGCCTTAATATGAATATCCGCCTCTAGCGACAACAATAACTTGACGCTATCCACCTGCCCAAAATAACAAGCTAAATGTAAAGGTGTCCACCCATCTGAATTAAAAGCGTTAAGTAAAGATGGTTCTTTATTTAATAACGCTTTTATCTCTTCACTTTCTCCATTCACCGCAGCATTTGTTATTTGATCAATATATTCCATTTTACACCCCCTAATATATAGAAATACCTTGATTATATTTCCATTTTATCATAGATTAGTGGATGAACACGATATACAAACTCAGTTATATAAGTAAGGAGGACGATAAGGAATACGATGATAAAATTAATTATTATGGTTCCTTTAGTTAAGAATGGAGAGTTTATATGAAAACAACTAATAGCGAAGAGTTAGATGTCCAGTGGTATGGAGTAAAGGTTCTTTATAAGTACTTAGTAGAGGGTAAACCTAATACAGAAAAGATTGACGAAAATTATGAAGAACATCAGATATTTGAAGAAAGTATCTTATTAGTTAAAACCCAATCATTTGATCAAGCTTATGAATTTGCAGAAAAGAAAGCAAAAGAATGTGAAGACAGCTATACCAACGTTTATGATCAGACTGTGAAATTCCAATTGATTGAGAGTTTAGATGCCTTTCTCTTATGTGAAGAAGATGAGTTACCAAGCGGTACGGAAGTATATTCACGTTTTTTACATATACCTAAAGAAGAAAGTTTAGCTAATGTCTTATCTAGGCACTATCCAGAAGTTATGGAAAATGAGACAGAGCAGATACGAAAAAACTTCATTTTAAGGAATAGGGATTTTAATTGAAGATACACACTAGATATAAAGATCTATGGTATACATACTCTGTACAAACAACAAATAAGGAGCCTTAAATAAGGCTCCTTATTTGTTCTCTATTTACCTTTGTTTTTTAAGAATAAAAGCCCAAGCATACTATTAATTACACTGCATCTGTCATTACATATAAATTGGATGGAGTAATTTTGTTTTCTAAAATTAAGTATGGATGACATTTCATTAAAGCAAGTTTAAGAACTTCTGGTACTCTCTCTTCATCATAAGCGCATACTAAATATAATCCGCCTTTATTTACTAATTTGTCTGCTTCATTTTCAAACTCCTCTAAAATAGGTATAATCCCTTCTTGCTGTCCCCATTCTACATGAGCCCATATTTGAAAAGACGTATTGTTTTTATAGAAAGGATCTAAATGTTTAGACAGATGTTCAAAAATTATGGAAGGCTGAAAACTTCCACTTGAACAGTAATAGTCAAAATTATTAATGGTATGTATATATGTTAATTGGTCTTTAGTTAAAATTCCCTCTAATCTTTTGAAAATCAGCGGAATTAGTCTTTCACTTTCTATAACTAAAGTATGTCTCTCCTGTTCAATCCCCGACACAATATAAGACACAAGGTTATCTAAGTAACTTCTCATATCGACAATATTATAGTAAATATGAACGCTTTCATTATTCTGTATCAATTGAGCAAACTGATTTTTCAAGTGTGTACGCTCCCTTATATAAAATGAACCTAAATGTTAAGACTCTTAAACTAGTAAATTGTCTATTCGTTAGAACAATTCTACGCTTTGCATTCTTGTCTGTCAAAACTAGATGTTCTCCCCTTTGTTTTAGGGTATACGGCTGTTTTTTAGAATAGTGTACCTATGTTGTAAATGAGATAACGTTTACGCCGGTTATTTTGGCGCTTTGACTAAAGAATACTATACCCTGCTCAAGTACGATTAAAACTTAACAAGAAATAATTACAGAATTAAGTTCCCTTACCTCTTCATTAAATAAATTCTCATGTAGCATTGATAAGAGCATTAATCATCTACTTTTTACTTTGTATAACCTATGGAAAACCAGTTACTACAAAATACAAAGAAAAAACGCCACTTACTTTAATAAATGGCGTCTCTTCTTTTAGAATATCTGAGTAAAGGCTACAATTAAAATCGTAATCCCGCTTATCAACGTTCCAAATTGACTCAATGTAAATTTCCCAATTTGAACATTTGCTGCTTTTTTCCCCACCATTACTCCTAGCCATACGGTGATAAAACTGCCAAATGCTGATGTAAGCGAAATAGCTAAAGGTGATAAACCAAGTAAACCCGCTCCTAGACCGTTTGTAAGTGCATTTGCTGAAAGTGCAACACCTAGGACAATGCTTTCGATCCACCCAATATATCGTACGTTTTCTTGACCACTACTATCTAATTCATCACTTCCGTTATTTCTTTGGGATACAACTAATAAAATAATGCGAATCCCAATTAGCGTTAATAATACGACGGCTACAATAACATGGAACACTCCTGGCAAGATTGTTGAAATCCACCTGCCAAACATAATCCCCACCATGCTAAAGAGGAAACAAATAGCTGCTATCAGTAAATTAGAAAGCCATTTTATCCTTACCTTTCGAACTCCGTATGATATTCCTACACCGAAGTTATCTATACTCGATGATAATGCAAAACCTAATATGAATAACCATTCCATTTTGTATTCTCCTTTTGTTGATAATGTTGAGGAGATTTGCTTATTTGTTGCATATATTGTTGATAAACCTTCAATAAAATGATCACTGCGCGTTGAAAAATATAAAGAGGTGAATCGCGATGTCCAACACCCAAAATGATCAAAGTCTTGGTTTGTTATTAAGGTCTTTATTAAAGGAAAATGCTTTATCTATGCGGAAACTTAGCTCACTTACGGGGATTGATACAGCAACTATCTCACGGATTATAAATGGAAAACAGCAAGCAAATCTACATCATTTAAAACAATTTGCGCACTATTTAAATACTCCTCTTGAAGCATTAATTGACCCTGCTGGAGCTGCTTCAAACAATACAGAAAATGAATTAGAAACAGGCATTCATTACTCCATTGATAAAATTCAAGAAATACTTAAATCTTTTAATATAGCAGATACAAACTTTACGATTGAACGTGTCGAACAAGAACTAACAAAATATAAGCAATATGCACAGACAGACGAAGGACACAGCATGATTTGTAATAACTTTCAAACCAAAATAGAGCAAGTCGGCAGCGTCGGAACCTTTATTGATCAATTAAAGCAAATGTATCTTGAATATTGTGATGAAAAAACATCAGCTGCCAAGCGCTCAATATTGGGAAGTGCGCTACTGTATTTTATTTTGCCTACCGATATTATCCCAGACTATGTCTTTCCAATCGGCTATTTAGACGATGCAATAGCTGTACAACTGGTAATGAATCAACTTACGGAATAAAAACTGAGTTTTATTAAGGGAACTGAACGCGGTATGCCCCTATTTATTGTGAAAACGGAACTTTTTCTGAACGATGAGCAGGTAAATACTCTATTGCTTTCTTTAATTTAAATAATTCCTTTGGCACAATCTTTTTGATGATTTTTTCTTTTTCACATGGCTCATGGTTACATTTATGCGCACACATACCTAAAGGAATTTTCTCTCCTGAAAATGGATCTATATAAAATCCATTTTCAAACAGCTTACTCTTAATAACATTTTCATTTTGCAATCTGCAGCAAGTAACGCAATAGTACATTCGTTTTCCACTCTCTTTCTTATATTTGATTTTGAAACATCTTATGAGAACTCATCAACAGAAGTGCTTGTTCCTATGTTAAAAGTTGAAAAAATCTCAACAGGCGTTGAAGAATACTCAACACACGTCTCTTACAAACATATAGTTTAATAATGACAGAATGAAGAGTGTCATACTTTGAGGAGGGATAGCGGTGAAAACAAGAGGTATTATTAACGCTGTAATCGGTATTTGGCTCGTTATTGCTCCTTGGATGCTTGGGTTTTTATACGATGCAGGAGCTACTTCAGCAAGTATTGTATTTGGAACCCTTCAAGTGATCATGTCTTTTTGGGAAACTACTAAATCAGGATGGAATTCATGGCAAAACTGGATTTCGCTCATTACCGGATTATGGTTTGTTCTTTTTCCCTTTGTTTATTCATTAACAGATGGGGTACTTTGGTCTAGCATAATACTTGGGTTAATGACCGTACTATTTAGCTTATGGAGCTTGAACTCTAAATCAAAACTAAAAGCTGTAAGTTAAAGAGCGAATAATATTCCATCATTTAATTAAACTATTGGAAATGCCGCAACGCATCGACCTATGTGAGAAACAATTCTTGCAGCAAAAAAAAGCTCCCTACGGAAATAGGGAGCTTTTTCTGCTTTTTATGTAAAGCCTACACAGATTCATTCAACGTAATATACTTTATAGGAAATAACAAAGGTGTCCCTAATTGCTAGAAGACACCTTTGTGGACTCTAGAGAAAGCTAATCTTTGACAACCTTTATTTATCTCTACTCATGCAAAATAGATATTAACGAACTTTTTCTTCACGGTCATCTCTTCTTTTAAGACCAAAAAGACCAACTAGTCCTAATAATCCAAGTAGTTCCCAAGGTGAATCATTGTCATCATCCACATCAGTTGCTGTAGTGACATTTCGAGTATTTACGCCATCGTTATAGGTATTTACGTCATCATTGTAATTTGCTCTATCTACGTTATTATTTTCAGCATTAACCGGTGAGATGAAAGTGGTCATAGCTAAAGCTAACGTACATAATAAAACAGACCATTTTTTCTGCATACTTTCTCCTCCTTTCCTTTTGTTAATAGATAAAGTTCCCATGGTCATTAGTTACTATTCGTTAAGTAGATATATCATGTGAAACCACTCACTAATACCAAAAATAAAGAAGCTTTAAAATTAGTATAAATATATTTTTTATCTATTAAGCAAACTATCCAAGATGCAATGGAGCATCACTCATGAAACCCAATTACGTCATAGAAAAAACTACCTTCTCTGAACTGAACCCAAAAAGCTAGACCCTTTATCTCAGGTAGCTTTTTCTATTTTCAGGCTGTATATGATATATAATTATAGTTAACATAATCACGCCTTCCGAAATACATCATAAAAAACGAGCCCTTGATACACAAGGACTCGTTCGCATACTCATTTTCTTTTTTATACACAACTTCATACATTGTTGTTAATTTACCAGTACTTTGATCACTATTCAGACTAGAACTCTTACATAAAAAATAGTCTTTTTATACCCAAAGCGAACTCGTACCTTCGTTTTCAAGATGCAGCACGTTCACTTCTGTTCCTTTATCATACCCATGCTCTCCACCTGGAAGAACAATCAGTACGTTTGCTGCAGCTAATGACGAAATAGCGCCTGACTTATCCATGCCAACAGGCGTCACAACAAGCTTTCCGCCTTCGTCTGAAATCTCTCCTCGCACCATTCTTGTAAATGCATTAGGCTCTTTGAAGCAGCCGTTTAATACCGCTTTTGTTTTATGTAAATGAGGCAGAGGAGAATGCAAAAAGCTGCGAACAATTGGACGAACAAACAGTTCAAACCCGACATAGCAAGCAGATGGGTTTCCCGATAGTCCAAACAGCAGCTGTCCGTTTCGTTCTGCGACTGTTGTGACGCTTCCCGGCCGCATCGCAATTTTGTTAAACAGCACATTGGCGCCAAGCTTTTCATAAATAGCCGGCAAATAATCATAGTCCCCAACGGATACCCCACCGGTTGTCAGCAAAATATCCACTTCTTCGAGCGCTTTTTCTACTGCTTCATAGCAGCGGTCAAAATCATCTTCAAGCTTCCCTAAATATTTCGGAATTCCCCCGCTTCTTACGATTTGCGCGAGTGCCATATAGGAGTTGCTGTTGCGGATTTTTCCTGGTTCTAACGGCTCGTTCACATCAAGCAGTTCGCTTCCTGTTGTTAAAACCCCAACAACCGGCTGCTTCACAACAGCGACATCCGCATAGCCAAACGTAGCTAAAAAAGCGGTGACGCCTGGATTAATGCGCGTCCCTTTTGAAACAAGCACGTCTCCTTTTTTCGTTTCTTCTCCTTTTAATGCAATGTGTTCCCACTTTGAAGCAGGTCGGCTTAACGCCATATACGTTTTACCTTCTTTTTCATACGACTTCGTTACTTCAAGCATCACAACCGCATCACACGAATGAGGCACCTGCGCTCCTGTCATAATGCGCACCGCTTGAAATGGCTTTACTTCTCCTTCAAAAACAAAACCTGCACCGATTTCACCTACAACTTCGAACTCCATAGGATGTTCACTTGAGACTTCTACGCAGTCTTGCGCTCGAACTGCAAAGCCGTCATAAAGCGATTTATTAAAATGAGGAACGTTTTGGTCGGCGATAATATCTTCTCCTAAATATCGTCCATAGCTTTCGGTGATCGATACACGTTCGATGCTGCCTTTTCTTTTATATGTCATAACTTTTTCAATTGCTTCAGGAATTGAAATAGGTGTTCTGCTTTCTAACATACATTCTTCACTTCCTTTATGTCTGTTCACTTTTTGCGCTATGGTGTAAAATCATAGCATATCTCACTATTTCTATCATACAACAAAATTTACTGAAAAAGGATGAAAACACCGATGTCTTCTTTTACACATTTTAATGACCAAGGCCGTGCCAATATGGTCGATATTAGCGAAAAATCTATCACTCGCCGCGTCGCAACGGCTCGTTCAAGCATACTCGTTAACAAAGAAATTCACGAAGCCATTGTAGAACATAAGATCGGAAAAGGCGACGTCCTTGCTGTCGCACAAGTAGCGGGAATCATGGCAGCAAAACGCACGTCTGACATTATTCCGATGTGTCACCCTCTTCTATTAAAAGGCGTAAACCTTTCATTTGACTGGGATACAAGCAATGATCAATATCGTTTATTAATAGAAGCAACGGTAAAAACGGAAGGCTCAACGGGTGTTGAAATGGAAGCTTTAACCGCTGCTTCTGCCTGCGCATTAACTGTCTATGATATGTGCAAAGCCATTGATAAAGGCATGATTATCGGCGAAACGTATCTGCTTGAAAAATCAGGCGGCAAAAACGGTGACTACAAGCGCACAGAATCGTAAAGGAGGTACATAATGAGCGTACATGAACATAAATCTAAAGCAACTCAGCCCGTTCGTTGCAAAATCATTACGGTATCCGATACACGTACAAAAGAAACCGATAAAAGCGGCGCGCTGATGATCCAACTTCTGAAAGAACACGATATGCAGGTCGCTTCCTATGAAATTGTAAAAGACGACCAAACGTCGATTCAACAAGCGATACTTGCCGGATGCAGTGATGAGGACATTGACGTTGTTCTCACAAACGGCGGGACTGGCATTACAAAACGAGACGTCACGATTGAAGCCGTTCAAGCGCTGATTCATAAAGAAATCGTTGGGTTTGGCGAGCTGTTTCGCATGCTGAGCTACACCGAAGACATTGGCAGCGCGGCGATTATGAGCCGGGCAATTGCCGGGACGATTAACGAAAAAGCCGTTTTTTCTACACCAGGATCAAGCGGTGCTGTTCGTCTAGCTATGACCAAGCTGATTTTGCCTGAACTTCGCCACGTTGTGTGGGAATTAAACCGCCAGCGCTGACAAAATGCCTATGCACACGCATAGGCATTTTCATTAATCATAGTCTTTATGTACCCACTCATCTTCTGGAATACCTAAATCTTCTCCAGAAAAACGCTCTTCTTTAAACGGATCTCCTCTAAGATGAAAGCCGTTTTGCTCCCAAAAGCCAGGATGATTTTCATCAATGACTTCAAAGCCTCGAAGCCATTTAACACTTTTCCAAAAGTACAAATGCGGAACAACCAATCGCAGCGGATATCCATGCTTAGGTGTAAGCGGCTCTCCGTTAAAGGAATGAGCGAGAAGAATATCGTCTCTCAGTAAATCTTTTACCTCAATGTTTGACGTATAGTCATTATCTCCGTGCAGCATGATGTATTTACTTTTCAACTCCACGCCAACTGCTTTTAAAAAGTCTGTAAACAGCACGCCCGTAAATTCATTATCAAGCCTTGTCCATCTCGTTACGCAGTGAATATCACATTTCACTGTCGTTTGCGGCATGTCCAATATATCTTGATACGAAAGCGTCACTTCTTTGTCTACCAATCCAAATACCCGAAGCGTCCACTCCTCTAAGTTATACTCCGGCACGTCGCCTTCATGTAAAATGGGAAAGCGCTCCGTTACTACCTGGCCCGGAGGCACTCGTCCTTCATACTTTGGTTCAATTTCCGGTGTTTTCATTCGTTTAATACGGTCTGCTTTGTTCAAATGTATCACCTCGTTGTTTTTTCTACATAAAAAGCCCTTCCTTAAACAAGGAAGAGCTTCGTTTCAGCTTCTTCCTTATCTCTAAGAGCAGCGCGCTCTTAAGGATTTGGCACCATTCTGTCATAGACAGCGGTTGCCGGGTTTCACAGGGCCAGTCCCTCCACCTCTCTTGATAAGGAAACAAATTGTATTTGTTTTATGTAATAAAGTCAGTATTAAGCTTTTTGTCATAATTGTCAATATTATTTTTCTTTTTCACACAAAAAACTTTAACGCAGGTAGAGTATAAAGTTCGATTCTATTAAATCATAAACGAACATTCCTTCAGCGAACCGGATGATGGTGGAACAACATCCCCACTAATGTTAGACTTTTCCTAAGTAGTATTTTTAAGAGGTGTTAACGTTGAAATTAATAAAAGAATTATCTGGAATAGCCATTGGGCTCATTATCGCTTTGGCGGTTTCAAAAATATTCTTTGATACCCCAACCAATATTGGAATCGTAGTTATTTTTATTACTAGTATTGTAGTAATAGGTATAGCAAGAGCGAAACTAAGATAAGATAATTTAACTAAAAAACCCCACCTTTTAATTAGCAAGGTGGGGTTTTCTTTTAATAACTTTAGTATGTAGTAATTATAAGTGAAGGCTTTTACCCTTCTCCATCAATCATCGTATACTTCCTAGCAAAGCGCTTGTAGTAAATTTGCTCATCCTCTTGTCCATCGTTAAAAACAAGTCGGTTATGATTAATATCTTTTTCTTTTAACACATAGCCTTTTTCATTCATCATATGAATATATTCATCTAAATGTCCTTTTTTCACCATATAGTGAAGAGCATCATCTGAATCTGTAGTCCTTGCTACATCTTGACTTCCCACTTCTAATTTGAATACGGCTTTTGCTGTTTGAATCGGACGGTAGTCTCCAAACACTCTTTCCCAATTTAATAGCAGCAGCGCGCCGGAAATTATTATACATCCTCCAGTAGCTACGGTTAGTACAAATCGTTTTGACACTACTTTCTCTCCTTTACATTCTTTTTCTTCTAGTTAATACAACAGATTGGCCTAAAGATGTTTTAACGCCAAGTCCTAGATACACGGCAGCACCCAAAGCAATTGAAATACAAGATGTGCTGATTGCAAGTGACGATGCAGAAAGCTTACTTTCTAAAAAATAGTGAGATTCATAATTGCCAATAAGCACAGCTGCTGACATCACACTTACTAATAAAATAGGTGTTATTGCGGCTTTTCCTAATGATTGAACCCGATAAGAAATGGATTTCTCAATTAAATAAAAGTTATAGATAACGGATACGCCATATCCTCCGTACGTTGCGACAACAGGTCCAATTTCTTTTAAGCTTGAGACTAACAATACATTTAATACTATCTTCACAACAATTCCTAAGCCCAAGCCTAAAATTAATTTCTTTTGCTGATTAATCCCTTGAAGGATCGCGGCTGTTGCGGTGAAAAGAGCAAATAAAATAGCAGCAGGCGCGTACCATTGTAGAACAACCCCACCGATTTCAGGACTGTTTTTTGCACCGAAAATCATCATATATACCGGCTTGCTCAATAAACAAAGGCCTACGGCAGCAGGAAGAGTAAAAAATAACAGCAGCTGCAGCGTTTTTGTAATCTTGCCCTTTACCTCTCGTAAATTTCCTTGCACAAAAGAAGATGTAATACCCGGAATCAGCGACATGCTGAAGGCAGTTGCTAACGATACCGGCACCATCACCAAAATCTGTGCTAACCCAATGACGGAGTTAATCGTTTCAGCCTTAGCTTGTCCATATCCTATTGATTGAAAAAGTATGTTAATCGTAAACGTATCAATATTTTGATAGATTGGAATAGCTAAACCAACTAATACAAACGGAACGGCGTAGGTTACAAGCTCCTTGAACATTAAAGAGAACGGAACAGATTTATTATTCTTTCCGCTGTTCACTTCCTTCATAATCAACGGCTTGCGTTTTAGATACGTCGCACCGAGAATTCCAATTCCCCCTACGCCACCGATAAATGCTCCAAACGTACCAATTCCAACAGCTTTTGTCATCGTACTATGAAAAAAGTGAATGACCGCATATGCTCCTGCTAAAATAAACAGCACGCGCACTATTTGTTCAATAATTGTACTTAGCGCAGACGGTCCCATAGACTGGTTCCCCTGAAAGTAACCTCGTAATAGACTCATAGGCGGGATAATAATTAAAGCAAAGCTCACCATTCGGATAACGTACACCACATCTTTTTGATTATTTCCTGAGGAATCTTTTCCGTTAATGACTAGTTCAGCAAGCCAGGGCGCCATCGTATAGAGGACTAAGAAACCTATTATGCCGGTTACCGTCATCAACAGAAGTCCTGCTTTTAGCAGATCTTGTCCAGCACGGTAGTTTCCAAGACCGTTATATTTTGATACATACTTTGAAACAGCAAGCGGAAGACCCATCGTTGATAAGCTTAGCATCAATGTATATGGACCGTATGCGTACTTATAAAGCGCGTAGCCTGACGTTCCCACTAACGCTGTAAACGGAATAATATAAATAAAACCTAAAATCTTTGTTAGTAAAGAAGACGCCGTTAACAAAAGCGTACCTCTCATCAATTTTTTTTCCATACATCAAAACTCCAGCAATAAATAATATATTTTTAACAAATACTTGGTTTATTGTATCATACTTACATTTATTATCCAGTTTTTTATAAAGACTTAGAATTCTTCCTATATTAAGTTTTATTACATAATAAAGGAATATAAACCACCCTTTACACCTATGAAAAACGAATCGTTTTCTACTTTTCACTTTAGCCGACGTTTACATTCTAAAAGAGGTGTTACATTATATATATATCAGTTACCAACTCAACTAAGACTCCTTGACTATTCTGGCCTACCTGCTCTTTTAGGTAGACTGAGGTTGCTAAATCGTTATATATAGGAGGAAAAAATCATGAAAATGAAACAACGACTATCAAAAGCGGCGGCGGCGGCAACGATTACAGGAATTGCTGCATTTGGATTTGCTCCTGTCGCTCAGCTTGATACACCAGCACACGCAGCTACATCTCAAGAAACAAGCAGTCAAAGTCAAACAGCTGTAAAAAACATTAACGAAATTTATAATGCCGCGGTAAAAGGTGAAGTGCCACGCTTAACGGCAGACTTCAAAATTGGCAAAACCCTGCGTCAAGACGTTCGTGACCAGTTCGGTCCGCCCCCTGAAGGTTCATCAAACAACTTTGACTACTATCATGCGGAAATGGGTCACCCTGGATATGCATTTGGCTATGATCAAAATAACGTCATTAACGAAATCCGCTATTTTGGTACAAATGTAGAGCGCCAAACAAATCTAGGCTCCATCACGCAAGCTAACTTAAAGAAGGAATTAGGTCAGCCGAACTTTACAAGCAAAGTAAAAGGTGATGGTACTACTCAAACGAAGTACACCTATCACGCCGGCGCCTATGATCTTGAATTTATCTTTGATGATGCCAAAACATTAAATCACGTAAACTTAGTTGCAAAACCTTAATTCATAGAAAAAGTAGCAGATAGCCTGCTACTTTTTTTCATGAAGTAAAACCAGTGCTGAATTAGCCACGTGTTCATAGCCAATTTCCATGTAAATCTTGTTAGACGTAGGATTTGTCATATCTGTGTATAGACTTGTTGTTTGAAAGCCTTCGTCTAGCATAAGCTGAGAAAGCGTGGACACACAGCTTGATGCATAGCCTTTTTTACGTTCTTCAAGAGGCGTGTACACATAGTTAATCGTAATATTATGAGCTGTTGGACGCGCGGCATTTGCCATGGATACGTACTTCTCGTTCACTTCCCATAAAAATAACCGTCCTGCTTCAATAAAAGCTTTTCCTGCTTTGGCAGCTTGTTTTTTCGATATAGGCTCCCCAATGATATCCATAAACTCTCGAACCCACTCCGTTACGAGCGAAAGGTACTCCAGCCTTGCTTTTACCAGCATTCCTTCAGCATCCGCAGCTTTTTTTACTTTGTCTAACCGGTAAATACGCTGATCCATTTTCAAAGAAGCTTCTTGATTTTTTAAATCTGCTAGTTTTTGAGAAAGATATAAAACCGTTTGTCTTTCTCAAACTAAGCCTGGTGTGTTGATTTTTTGTAATAGCTCCGCCGCTTCGCTTAGGTCACGCTCCGTTAGCTTTTGTATTTGAGACAGTATGATTTGCTGAGGATGCGTTTGCAGCAAAACAAGCGCAGCACATCTATCTTTAAAAATAACGCCCATAAAATTTGGTTTGCTGCTTTCATGTAAGCTGTATAAAATGCCAAGCGCTAAGTTATGAAGAATTTCATTTTTCGCTAAAAGCGGTTCTACATGGTTTTTAAACTCCTGCACTTCTATATATCTATGTAACTGGATCATTTTCTTTCTACCTCCGCAAATGCTCTTACCGGAAACGTTCCGGCTCCTTTTATTTTAGGAGGCACGGCGTAAAATAAAAAGGACTCCGTTAGTTGATCTAAGTGACATAAGTGTTCAGCAATCACAATGTCCGCTCCTAACAGCAGTGTATGAGCTGGTCTTGCTTTTCCTTTTGTGTCGTCGATATTCATCGAATCAATTCCGACAAGAGCAGGCTGTTGAGACACTAAATAAGCTGCCGCGCGTTCTGTTAAGTATGGATGGTTTTCTAAATAATCGTCTGTATTCCAGTAGCGATCCCATCCCGTGTGAATTAATACCGCTTTGCCTTTTACGTCTATATGTTGAAAATGAGATTCATCAATAGCCGTTAAAGTCGGGTCGACTGAAACCACTATTCCTTCCAGTCCGGCTGTTTTATCAATAGCCGTTTGAGCTAAATCCGCTCCGTCTTTGTATCTGTGAAACGGCACGTCAATATACGTACCGGTATTCGTGACCATTTCAATTTTACCGATTTGAAATTCAGTCCCTGGTTCATAAAGCCTTCTAGAATCTTCTCGGCTTAAATAGTCGCAAATGATTGGTGCCGGCAAGCCTTTATGTGTGATAACTCCGTCTTCAATGATGTGGCTTAGATCAATATACGTTCTTTTTTTCATACCTTCACCCACTTTTTCAATATTCAGTAAAAATATTCTAACATAAAAAGGCTCTTCCTAGTTTCCTAGAAAGAGCTTTTTTTAGAGAACATTATTAACTTGATAAACATACATCGTACGTATGCTTTGTATAAACAAATCCTTCAAAAATAAGACGGGCTGTACGCACTACTTTAATTCCTTTAACTTGTCCATCTTTTAAATCCACACTGGTTTCCATAATTCCCATTGGATGAGCAATTCGAATGGTATCGTCTTTTACCTTAACCATTTCCGACACCAACGTGCCTTTTGTATAAATAGCCGCCGTTGTACAAATTGCTCCTGTAATGGCAAGCGTTTGATGCGGTTTTTGCATTGACATCATCCGGATTAATACGTCCATTTGGGAAGCAGCTTTGTCTCTGCCAGTCCCGTCTCGGTGGTCCATAGGAGGAGAAATAATCGTCATTTTTGGAACCGCTGGTGATAGTTTAGTTGCTTTGTCTTGAGGTGCAAGCCCCGCTTTTTCCGCTGCAATGGAGCGAATTTCTTCAAACAGCTTCAGCTGTTTGTCCGTGTATTCATGCGGAAGTTCTGTTCCCTTTAGGCCAATATCCGCTGCTTTAACAAATACAAGCGGGTTTCCTACATCAACAATTGATGCTTTTATTGTCCCGATGGATGTTTGCAGAAGATCAATAGCGTTCCCGGTCGGAAGCAGTTTTCCAGTAACGGCTCCTTCTCCGTTTTCAAACGAAAGATAAATGGGTGAACCCGTACCTGGCACTCCAGGAATCATACACGATCCTTCTGTTTTCACTTTCCCGTTTTCTACTTCTACTTCCGCTACAATTACTTTTTTGGTATTCGTATTATAGATCCGTACTTTAGTCACCGGTTCCACAGCTTGTACAAGTCCTTGTTCGATTGCATAAGGGCCGACCGCTGAAGAGATATTGCCGCAGTTTCCTTTAAAATCAACGAGAGATTCGCTGATGCTGACCTGCGCAAACGTGTAATCTACGTCGGCTTTCTCTAAATCTGATTTTTTTATAATCGCAATTTTACTCGTCAGCGAATTAGCTCCGCCTAACCCGTCAATTTGACGTTGATCTGGACTTCCCATTATATCTAGCAAAAACGGTTCCCAATCCGATTTGTTCACAGGCATTTCTTCATGATTGATAAAAACCCCTTTACTCGTTCCACCTCTCATAACCGTTACAGGAATACGCGTCATCTTAATCACCTTTCTCCCCTACTAACAAACGCCGAGGCGCTCATCAAACCATTTTATTTTTTTACTATTTAGAACCGGTTCATTTGCCATTTATCGTATAATAGAGGTGGTCATAAGTAAAATACATAAAATTTATTGTCTTTTTAAAAATTTTTTTATAATCTAAATACAAGGGGGATTGGGATGGATCAAAAAGATTGGATATTAATTAAAACGCTTCACGAAGAAAAGAACATTACGCGAACGGCTGAAAGACTCTACGTATCGCAGCCTTCTTTAAGTTACCGCCTTAAAAATCTTGAAGAAGAATTTGGCGTGACGCTTTTTTTCAAAACGAAAAAAGGAATTGAGTTTACATCTGAAGGTGAGCATCTTGTTCGCTATGCGGAAAATATGTGGAAGCAGCTGCAGGAAACAAAAGACAGCATGCGCAATATGAGCGAAACCGTTACGGGAACACTTCGCTTAGGGGTATCGAGTAACTTTGCACAGCATAAGCTTCCTAAAATTTTAAAGCAGTTCTCTCTTCACTACCCAAATGTACAGTTCAGCGTCAATACGGGCTGGAGTACGCAAGTTATGAATCTATTAGACTCTTCGCGTGTGCACGTTGGTATTTTACGAGGCAATTACCCGTGGAACGGAGAAAAATCACTGCTGACGAAAGAGCGACTTTGCTTAATTTCGAAAAAAGAAATTGCGATCGATGACTTGCCGAACCTGCCTTATATTAACTATAAAACCGATACGTCATTAAAAGATCTCATTCAAGACTGGTGGCATGACAAGTTTTCAGAGCCTCCGTTTGTGGCAATGGAAGTTGACCGGCAAGAAACGGCCAAAGAAATGGTCAAAAATGATTTAGGCTTTGCAATTTTACCTGAAATTTGCCTTCACTCCAGCGACAGCTTATATACATACGGACTTTCGTACCGAGATGAATCACCTTTACTTCGAAACACGTGGCTCATGTACGATCCTTCTTACTTGAATCTATCGGTCGTGAAAGCATTTATTGACTTTTTGAAGCGAAGTGAAAAGTAAAGTAAAAGCTAAAAAGTTTGCGTCTTGGGAGAACCTCTCTTTTGGACCAAGCTTTTTTCTAGATTACCATTATAAAATTTTTTTATGAACTTTCTAAAAAAACCTATATTTCCTTTATTTTTCAAAATGTACTAACATGAAAACAAGAAACATCAGCGGGAGTAAAGAGCGGCTTTAAAAATTCTTAATAATCAAACTACGACTCATGCATGGGGATGAGAGATGTTAGTCACGTTTTTTCACTCTAAAAGAAAACGCTTTCAAAGAAAAGAGGGAAAATAAAGGAGGTTGTTTGAATGCTAGCACTACTAGGTTTTACAATGATTATTGTCTTTACGTATCTCATTATGTCAAAAAGGATGTCTCCTATCGTAGCTTTAATGGTCATTCCACTTCTTTTTGCGGTGATTGGAGGGTTTGGCAAAGGCGTCGGAGACATGATGCTAGAAGGGCTAAAACAAGTAGCTCCGTCAGCTGCGATGCTGCTGTTCGCCATCTTATACTTCGGGGTTATGATTGATGCCGGACTGTTTGATCCATTAATTAAGCAGCTGTTAAAAATCGTAAAAGGCGATCCGCTCAAAATCGTCATCGGAACGGCTCTTCTATCGCTTTTAGTTGCACTAGACGGAGACGGTACAACCACTTATATGATTACGGTTTCTGCTCTTCTTCCACTTTATAAACGCCTGAATATGAGTCCGTTAGTGTTAACGACAGTTGCGATGCTTTCTCTTAGTATTATGAGCAGCATGACGCCTTGGGGAGGCCCGGCTACTCGTGCGATTGTCGCCCTTCACCTCGATGCATCAGAGTTCTTTATTCCACTTCTTCCAACGTTAATTGGCGGAGCTTTGTGGGTTGTTTTTACAGGCTATATTCTTGGAAAAAAAGAGCGCAGACGACTTGGTGCTATTGACATCGAGCAGTTTGAATTAAAAAGCTCGCTTGCGTTTGCTGAAGATGCATCTTTAACTTCTCAAGAAGATATTACACAGCCTAAAAAAATCTGGATTAACTTAGCTTTAACCATTGCACTCATGGTCGTGTTAGTTTCTGGCATTTGGTCTGTTTCCGTTTTATTTATGATTGGTTTTGCGCTTGCTCTTATGATTAACTATCCAAAACTCGAGGATCAAAAAGAACGTTTAATGGCTCATGCAGGCAACGCGTTAACCGTTGCAGCCCTTGTCTTTGCAGCCGGTATTTTTACAGGAATACTATCCGGCACTAAAATGGTTGACGAAATGGCAAGCCTGTTAATTCATTTAGTTCCTGATTCACTCGGTTCGTTTTTACCGACAATCGTTGCTTTAACAAGCATGCCGTTTACATTTGTGATGAGTAACGACGCTTATTACTTCGGTGTTTTACCAATATTCGCTGAAACAGCTGCTTCTTACGGAATTGATCCGTTGGAAATTGCGCGGGCTTCAGTACTCGGACAACCTGTTCATCTGTTAAGTCCGCTCGTTGCGTCTACTTTCTTACTTGTAGGTATGGTAGGTGTTGATCTTGGTGAACATCAGCGCTTTGCATTTAAATGGGCAGTTTTAACCTCTCTTGTTCTGATTGTCCTTGCTATTGTCACAGGCGCACTTACGCTATTTTAATAGGAATAAAAGCCGTTATGGCTTTTTATTAATAAATTGATAAATGATAGGTGGAGGTACTTCTAAAATGTATGTAATTACGTGTTATGTAGGAAAAGGTGAAATGAAAATGTACGAGTTTGACAGTAAGGAAGAAGCACTTAGTCAGCTCAAAAAGCTGAAAGGCTGCAGTATTCTTTCAGAAGTTGTTTACTTTAATGATTCATCGGTTATTCCGATAGCTATTTAATTGTGTACTCAACCCTATAGGTACAAACTTGATAAGCTTCCTTTCGCTCAAAAGGAAGCTTCTTTTTTTATGTTTTTTACAAACTCCTACCAAGAAGGTTATAAAGCAGCTGCCAGCACCTTTACTCTCATAAGCTTTTTGGTACGTCCGGTTCATTTTGTTTTCTTGCTTCAATCATATCAATAATTCGATTGGTATGTGGAGTTAGCACTGCGCACTTTTGGTAGAAGGCTCCGTCTACGACAAGCAGCTCTTCATCCATCCCGCAAAACTTACAGCGTAACTCTTGTGGTCCTGCGTAGGAAGTGTGATAAACACTATCGTTAAAGATGGTATAAAAAGTATTTCGTTGTTGCGCGTCGTAAAAGCCATATTCTTTATTACTGTCATCACGGTAATTAACTCCATAGTTCCGGTCAAATTCTTCTTGAGTAAATTCATCCTGCAAAAGTTCATTTTGTACTAGTTCCCTTAAACAATCCTCTATTTCCTCACTGTTAAATGAACAATCATGTACATAAACTTCTGGTTCTTCGCTGCTGTTCTCTTTTACCATCATTTCGCTTCTGCAAATCGCACATGGTTGTTTAGGACGCTGTTTATTAAAATAAGAGAGCGTTTGTACCTTTTCCGCTTCTATTTCATCGTTCGTCTTTTTGAATTTGATTTTTACATTTTCCGTTTGACTGATGTTTTCGTTGTACAGCATCACTTCATATTCATCTATATTCTTTCCGTTTTCTTTTCGACTCAAATGCTCCATTACTTCATACGAAGAAATAGTAAAAAACTCTTTAAAATTCACCACTAACATGCATCCTTCCAAAAAAATTACGTTCTCTATGTACCAGACATGCTCTATACTACCATTTTTTCAAAGGCTTACACCACTAAACGAACTTGTTTTAGGTTCATGCATGTATAACCATTTACTATAACTCACCAATATGCAATTAGCTAGCTATTTTATATTCCCATCAAATAAATAAGTTGCTTTTCCATGAGGCCATTTCCCAGATACTTCATAAAGATAGTAACCGCTCTTTGAAGACACTTCAATACGATTATTCTTTATCGTAATTTTTTCTTTTTGATTGTTTTGGTTTAGTTGATAAACAGTAAGTTTTGGATTGTTTTTTAGTAGAATTTTAACTTTGGTACCTTTCTCTAGCGTAAGGTCATCAAATTCTTTAGCAACCTCTTTTGGTGAGTAAGAATCCGTTTTGGTTATGTGCGCACCATCGTCACCGTTCCATTCATATTCTCCTACTGACATTTCGTACTCTTTATCATTAACCACAATGCTTCCTGACACTGGAACTTGCTCATCATTAGGTGTAGATACATTTACCTTTTCTTGGTTGCAACCAACTAGTAAGAAAAAGAATAACGATGTAATAGCTACTTTATTCATACTTCCCCTCCTCTTAAGACTGGCTCTTCTCCTCATCTTATTTTTCATTACAAATATATAATACCAAAAATATCCATAAGGGAAACCATTAAAAATCGTAACAATTATGATTTACATCAATCTGTTTGTTTACAATGTTCCGAGCATATCCTTTTACTCGCCGGCATACATAACACTAACCCTTTTATAAGGAGGCTTTCGTGAATACGTATGTAATCATTAGCATTGGCGTTGTTGCCAGCGCATTTTTATTTCAGAAATATCGAAAGCAAGTCGTTGAAATATATACAATCAGTGAATTTATTCACGCTAAAAACGGCGTTGTTGCTACAAGTTCCACGTGGCTTGGCAAACTGTTGAAAGAGCCTTACGCTACCGGTCCAAATTATGAAAAAACCGAGAATGACGTTAATGGAGATGGAGGAGAATAACTAAAACAAAAAAAGATTGAGACATAACTACACCACTCTAATCTAAAGAAGAGAAAATTGAGCAAATGATATATTATGGCTTGCTTATTAGGCCGCTGTTGATTGCCGTGCAAGACTTTGCTTTCCGCGGGAGTCTTCGCCTTGCCCTTCAATCAACAGCTAGAAGCAACTAAATAGATTAAACCTACGTTCACCCTACCAATAAAAAATCCGAACGAAGTTGATTCTCCATCAAGAATCTTCACCGTTCGGATCTTCCTTCAGCTAAAACACTTTTGTCCCAGCCTCTTTCGTTTTAATCATCGCTTCCTAAAATACCGAAAAAACGAAGCAAGTTGATGAATAGATTAATAAAATCTAAATACAAAGACAGTGCCAAAATCGGAACAAGCTCTTCTGTGATTTCACCGTGCTTCATTTTATTAAAATCATACAGCACATAAAGTGAGAAAACGATGGTACCAATCACTGAAAATGCCATGAGTCCAGGCGTTGTTAATGGACTAAACAGCGAGAAAATGCTGATGCACACTAATGCTAACAGCGCCACTAATAAAAAGCTGCCTAAAAACCCTAGATCTTTTTTTGTTTTTGCGCCAATTACACCCATCACCGTAAAAATAACGAACGTGCTTCCAAACGCATAAAGAACGACTTCCGCTCCCGCTACTGAGGCATAGTGGCTAACAATCGGAAACAGCGTGATGCCTGATATAAATGAAAACGCATATGTAAAACCGTATCCTACGCTTTTTTTCTTTCGTAACATAAATGCCGCAACCAGCATCACAAGTTCAGCAATCGCTAACGGAATAAAATAAGCCGGCGGCACATATTGACCTACGTATAAGCCAACTGTGGAAATAAATAACGAAAAAATAAATGTTACTAATACTTTTTGAAACAGAGACCGCTGCTCTACTCCAATCACTTCTTGCATGTGTAAAACCTTCTTTCTAAAATCTGTTATATTTTATATAATACCTACCTTTTTAAGAAAAATAAAGATAATACTAAGGTCTTTTTTCTTATTTTTATAGACAAGTAAGCATAGACGCTGCCGTCTATGCTTACTTGTTATACCTTTATTTCGGCAAAAGAATACCGTCAATAATTCCGTAAGTCTTTGCTTCTTCAGCACTCATAAAATAATCTCGTTCCGTATCGTTTGCCACTTTTTCAACCGGCTGTCCCGTTCGTGTTGATATGATTTCATTAATATGCTGCTTCAATTTTAAAATCCGCCGGGCGCTAATTTCAATTTCAGTCGCCTGCCCTCTAGCCCCTCCCAGCGGCTGATGAATCATAACTTCACTATTTGGAAGTGCATAGCGCTTTCCTTTTGCTCCTGCTAGGAGAAGCAGTGCGCCAAAAGAAGCAGCCATGCCCGTGCAAATCGTTTGCACATCCGGCTCGATATACTGCATGGTATCATAAATCGCAAACCCTGCTGAAGTCGAACCTCCGGGGCTGTTAATATAAAGTGAAATATCTTTTTTAGGATCATCTGCGGCGAGAAATAAGAGCTGTGCGACCACACTGTTGGCAATATGATCATTAATTTCATCACCAATTAAAATAATTCGGTCTTTTAACAGCCTCGAATAAATATCATACGAACGTTCACCGCGATTACTTTGTTCAATTACATATGGAATTGTACTCATATATATCCTCCTTATCACACGTAATATGGCTATGCAGCCATGCAGAGAGTGCACGTCGGAGTATACGTTGGTTTTTGAATGACGCTTTTTAAGGAAGGCAAAGCTTGAATCAAAAGTGCTGGATCCTGCACTTCTAGCGTCTTATAAAAAAGCTCTGACAGCTCTTTACGTTCTTTTTCATTCCAAAAAGAATCTGTGGAAAACGGCTCACCGTCTTTTTCTAACCGCTGCTTAGCACGATGCAAATTGCTTTTCACCGCTGTTTCTGACGTTTGTAAAATCGAAGCGATTTCTTTCACCTGATAGCGGAATCCTTCTTTTAAGAAAAAGATAACCGCTTGCTTCGGCGTAAACTGACTAAGAAGCAGTTCAACAGAGTGTCCTTTCATATCAAACGCCTGCTTGTCGTCTTGTTGGTCCAAAGCTTCTTCTCCGGCTATTACTTCACGCTTTCGTTTTCTCAGCAGATCAATCCAGTGATGATACGCAATTTTATTTAACAGCGCGGAAGACAGCTTGTGCTCTTCACCTTTATATCGCTGAGCTTTTAAAAACGTTTCTTGGGCAATATCGTCTCCATCCCACGCATTTTGCGTTAAAAAACGGCAGTACTGCTGTAATTTTGGGTAATGCTCGTTCCAGCAGGCATCGTCAAAGCTTTCTGTTTGTGTTTCAATTTTTTTTGAATGTGACATAATTTTCACTCCTTTTGCACTCTCTATTTACTAAACGATTAAAGGAAGTTCAAAAGATACGGGGAATCAAACTTTTTTACACATTATACGCTTAAGCAGTCATTTTTTTGTATTATAATGAAGATACTTTTATCTGAGGAGTCTAAAATAATATGCGAAGAAGACGATTATATGGCAAGAAGAAAACGAACAAACTTCACTATAAAGACTTAACCTGTGAATACCCTCAGCCTGCTTTGCCTATGAGCTATACAAGTGAAGCTCCTTTTTACTATTATGACGCGTCAGACGATGAAAGACAAAACGACTTTGAACTATATTCAGAGATTTGTATCATGAACCAAGAACATTTTTTCGTAAGAGGCTGTGTTAAAATTCCTGTTCTTAATGAAGAAGAATTTTTCACTTGGAACATATGGGTTTCTTTAAGCGAAGAAAATTTCCATCGAATGACAGATTTATGGGAAAGTGACAAAAGAGAAAATGAACCGCCTTATTTCGGCTGGTTTTCAGTTTCAATTCCAGGCTATCCCGAAACGTTAAATTTAAAAACAAATGTGCATACAAGATCTGTTGGAACAAGACCGCTCATCGAGTTAGAGCCAACCGATCACCCTTTAGCCGTCGAGCAGCGGGAAGGGATAACGCTAGAGCGAATCAAAGATATACAAAAACAATTGACTACCTATTAAAAAAACAAGACAGCCCCAGACTGTCTTGTTTTTTTACCTTTATGGCATGCGCTTTGCTCCGTAGTATTTAGGCGCCCAGTAGCTGTCTACTTTATAGTTTGTAATTTTCACGCCCTCAGATGTAGATACGTGAACGACGTAATCATTTCCAATGTAGATAGATGGAATAAGTGAACTTCCTTCAAAAAAGACGAGATCTCCCGGCTTCAAGTCAGATTGTGAAATAGTTTCCCCTGCTTCCCACTGCTGACTCGCATAGCGCGGAATGTCTTTTCCATCTGCTTCTTTGTAAATGTATTGAACAAAACCAGCCGTATCAAAGCCTGTAGAAGGGCTTGTCCCACCTTGTGCGTAAGGTACTTCTCCTACATATTTAAGAGATTCCGTCACAAATGGATTGTCTTTTGACAGCGATAAGTCATCGTAGCGTCTTGCTCCTGCGTACTTAGACGTCCAGTAGCTGCTTGTCAGGTAATCCACCGTCACATTTTCGCTGCGCTTGGCATGAATAAACTGATTGCCGCCTGCGTAGATACCGACGTGTGAAATCCCTTCACGATACGTGTCTTTAAAAAAGATAACGTCTCCTGGCTTTAAATCTGCGCGAGCAACTTCTTCTCCAACTTGCCACTGCTGATCGGTTGATCTCGGAAGGTACACGTCCGATGCGTGTTGAAATACATATGCAACAAATGCGGAACAGTCAAAACCGTCCGTTGGCGACTCGCCTCCAAATACATATGGTGTGCCGAGATGCTTTAGCGCTTCTGCAATAACTTCATTATCTTTTGCAATTTCCGGTGCTCCTGTAATGCGCTTTGCTTTGGCGAAATGTGATGACCAATACGCGCTGCTTGAAATGTTTTTCACAACGACTTTTCCGTCTGAAGAAGATGCATAAATCATCTCATCGTCTCCGATATAAATAGCGGCTACGTCCACTTCACCGTTTTCATCGGTGTCAAAAAACAATACATCGCCTGCCTGCAGCTCATTTTTATCGACATCTGTTCCAAGCTCTGACTGTTCTTTCACGGAACGAGGAAGCGTTGTATCAAGCGCTTGCTTAAATACATATTGAACGAAGCCAGAGCTGTCAAACCCTTCGCTTAGCGTCTCTCCTCCAGACGTATAATCCGCTCCTTCATACGTTTTTGCTTTGTCAGCAATCACATTTTCATCTGTAGCAGCCTGTACTTGCACGGCTTTTTCTGGAGGAAAAGCGCCTTCATAAAAAGTGGCAAGACTAAGCCCTAACGCTGTGACCATAAGAGGTTTCATTACTTTCATCTTTGTTCTCCTTTGTTTTTTATTTCATCCAAGAAGTTTTATATGTAAATGGTTCCTCTGTTAAAGTATCGTGCAGATGGATAGGAATTGGCTAGTACCTTTTGGCTTAAATATGCTTCCCTTCCAAAGTCCTGTAAAAAATCCAGAAAAAAACTCGGCGCGTATGGCGCCGAGCTTTTTTATTTCATGCCCACCTGGATATTTGCTGCTTTTTGTTTTTGACGTAAATTTGCAATCCACTTGTAGTAAAGTGTAATCAAAAGAACAAAAATACCAAGCGCAAAGTACAGTTTTGAATACCCTAAAGCACCTGCTGCAATTCCTAATACAAATGAACCAACCGCAATACCGCTATCATAAAACGTAAAGAACGTGGCAGTTGCATATGCGCTTCGATGAGCAGGCGCCGCTTGAATCGCAAGCGTTTGGAAGCTAGGAAGCAGCGTTCCGTAGCCTAGACCTACTAACGCACCTGAAAACAGCAGCATCCAAGAAGAATGTGTAAGGCTTAAGCTAAATAGACCAATCGCAAAGACAATACATGATGGAATAATCACAATGTTTGGTCCAGATTTATCAAATAATCTTCCTGTAAACGGTCGTGAAATCAGCATCGCAGCTGCGAATACGACAAAGAAAAAGCTTGCTGTTTTAATCAATCCAAGCGACTGTGCGTACACAGAAATAAAAGAAATAATACTTGCATACGAAAAAGAAACGAGAATACCTACAGATGAAATCGGCATGGATTTCTTTTCAAATAAATCGCTCAGTGAAAATGATTTATTTACTGACGGAGCAGCGTTTTCTTGAAGATTTTTGACCATCATTCCGCACAGCCAGCCAACGAGCATAATCACGCCAAATACAAGGAAAATAATGTTGTATGCCATGTATTGATGAAGCGTTAATGCTAAAAACGGCCCTGCAACAACGGCTAAGTTCATTGACATTCCGAAGTAGCCAAGCCCTTCTCCTCGTCGTTTAGCGGGCACTAAATCCGCTGCAATCGCTCCGGTGACGGTTGTTGCTAAGCTGAATGAAATCCCTTGAAAGAAGCGCAGTAATAAAAGCACGTTAAAATGGTGGATGAACATATATAAGAAGGAAGAAAGCGCAAAAATGAGGGTACTAAATACAAGCGTTTTTTTCTTTCCAATGTTTTCAATGACTTTCCCTGAAAATGGTCTAACAATAATCGCAGATAATAAAAAGATGGTAACAACAAGCCCTGCCTGCGTACTCGTGCCTTCTAAGGCGTCTAATACATAAATCGGCAGCAGCGTCAGCAATGCATAAAACACGACAAAAATAAAAAAGTTGGTAATTGCAATGCTGATAAAGCTTTTAGTCCAGATTGGCTCCTGCTGGTTCGTCATTCATTTCACCCTTTTCTGTAGATTTACAAATTTTCTTTAATAACGAAATAAGCTGATCTTGTTCGCTGTCGGATAAAGCAATCAGCAAATTTTCTTCCAAACGTTCTATTTCCTCTTGAATTTCCGGAAGCTTTTTCTTCGCTTGAGGAGATAAATAAACGATGCGCTCTCGTTTATCACTGCCTGCTTTTCGAACGATCCATCCGCTTTTTTCAAGCCTTGTTAACGTTCGCGTAACCGTTGGCGCTTCGACATTTAAATACTGCCAAATCTCTGTCTGCGTCATCGAGCCGAATCGCTTTAAACAAAATAAAATCGAATACTGTGAGCTGTATAGCCCGTACGCTTTTAACACTTCATTTACTTCTTTAATAGACAACCTCGACTTTTGATGAAGCTCATGAAACACCAAGTTATTCACTTTTTCTCACCTCACACTTTTATTTACCTAGGTAACTAATTGTTCTTTTATTAGTATATGTGCTGCTAGTCAATGTGTAAAGGCGGCAAAAAAGAGCGAAAAACAGCTATTTTCTCTAAATTTCTACTAATGATTTACGCTTTCACTTCTATTTTCTTATTCTTTCGTATCACGAAACTTTTTGTATATATTTACATGCACCTGCAAACTCTGTTAAAGAAGACGAAACAATATGCGGGAGGCTGGTATATGTTTTCACTGCGCGGCGATGCTCATAAAGTCTACCTTAAACTGAAAAAAGCGGCTCATCAACACCAAAACGCAGAAGAAATTGATGAATTAGCGGAAATAGAAGAAATCCGGCAGCTTTACCTTACGCTCGACAGCGCTACTTTGCGAAAAGTTTATTACCGAATGACCAAAGAAAAAAACGGCTCCGGCGTCATTCCCATCCTTGTTTCTGCCTTGCCTTGGCTCTTTTTTTTATTTTCGCAGCGGCTCCAGCAATTTTTATTTAAAGACGGCAGCTGGCTTTGGATTATTTTTGTCGTGCTGTATGTTTTTATTCTCATTCCAAGCGTGTTTCTTCATTTCCGTGAACAATCGTGGGCTTCTGTTCATATTGAAATTATTCAAGACATTTTAAAAGACCGTGAAAAAGAGCCGAAACCCCTTTGAGGTCCGGCTGTTTTTTACCTATTATGAAATAGCTTGTCTGCTTTCTACGTCTCGACCTAACTTTCTTTTGATACGCTGCAGCGCGTTGTCAATTGACTTGACGTGCGTATTTAATTCTTTCGAAATTTCAGCGTATGAATGGCCGTCCATATACAGCGTCAATGCTTTTCTTTCCAATTCACTAAGTGTTTCCGCAATTTTTAATTCGCGGTCTTCCACTTTTTCTTGATGAATCAGCACCGCTTCCGGATTAGCAATTTGATCGCCAGGAATCATATCCATCAGCGTATAGTTTGATTCTTCATCATACAGAGGCTTGTCCAATGAAATGTACGAATTTAACGGACCGTGCTTTTGACGAGTAGCCGTTTTAATTGCCGTAATGATTTGTCTTGTGATACATAACTCCGCAAACCCTTTAAAAGATGTTAGCTTGTCTTCGTTAAAGTCGCGAATTGCTTTGTACAGTCCAATCATTCCTTCTTGGACGATATCTTCTTTTTCAGCACCAATCAAAAAGTATTTTCTTGCTTTTCCCCTTACAAGATTTTGATACTTGTTGATTAAATACTCTAATGATTTTTCGTCTCCACTATGAACCATTTCAACCAAAACATGATCTTCTAACATAGCATAATTTTGAACTTTTTCAATTACGATGCCTACGCTCACTCATATCCCCCCGTTACACTTAGTTGAGTTTTGATGTGTTCTAAACTGATGCATGATCTACTTGTTACGACGCTACTGCAATACGGTCCAGAAACGTAAAAAGCGTACAGAGTAAACTGTCGCTTTCCTCTCTCACTTTATGCTCCCCTGCATCTTTCTATAATCTATTATAAAGAAGTATAAACGATAAAAATCAAAAAGGTTGTCGAAATATGAAAGTGCTTGCAAAAAAAATCAATTTTTATAGAAAATTCACACAAATCATTTTATTATTTCATATAGTGACAGCAATCTGTCAAAAAAGCAATAAAAAAATACTTCCATATTAAATAAACTTACTCAAGCAGAGTAAGTCGAAGTTGCAGATGATACTGCGCATATAGGATTAGTTGCCTTCCGGCTTATCAGCATTTTTTGTTCCCTTGCTTTTATAAGGCTTTGCATTTTTCTTCTTTTTTGCACTCGCCTGCCAGCGGTTCCACCCTTTTTTGCCGGTGCCTCGCCCCGTGCCGCCTTTACCTTTTGCTTTACTCATACGTATTCCTCCGTTACCTGCGTGTTTGCTACAATAAAAAAAGACCCCGTCCAAAGTCGGAGTCTTTTTTGGATTGCATAAAATTATGCTTTTACAACGTTAGCAGCTTGTGCACCGCGTTGACCTTGCTCGATGTCGAAAGTCACTTTTTGACCTTCGTCTAAAGATTTGAATCCGTCGCCTTGAATTGCGCTGAAATGTACGAATACATCTTCTCCGCCTTCAATTTCGATGAAACCGAAACCTTTTTCTGCATTAAACCATTTTACTGTACCTTCAGTCATACTATTTCCTCCAGTGGTGGAATTACTCCACACATATATTACTACCCTTGCTCAATCGTACTATTTCCAGATAAAAATTTCTATTGAAGAATATTTCTCTTCTTTCAATTTCATACCGAACAAAAATAATTAACCTTAGTGTAACATATCAATTTAGAAATAGCAAGTTTCTGTTCTAAGACAGACTTTATACTAATTATGTATCTGCTAAAAGCCTACGGGGCAGCTTTGAGACTACCAACATTTCTGGATTGTGATGCGGCATAAGGTTTTTATACTGAGCTAAACTTATCATCTGCACAAATGCATAGAAAAATCTTTTATTTCATCGATTTGATATACATCCGGATTTGTTAAACGCGACCATTCACCAAACCCAAACTTCGGATCAAAATATCTGAGGATTAACGTCATCAAATTGCCGTGCGTAACAAACAGAGTCGTTTTCTGTTTTTCATTCATTATTTCTTTAAACAGCTCTAAAGCACGTACCGCGGCTTCTTTGGTCGATTCTCCTCCGTCTACCTTAAAGTCTATATCATCAAAAGCTCTTTTCAATACTTCTATCCAGTTGAAAAGAGGCTGTCCGCTTAAACGCCTTTCTTCTAGCCTTGTATCTATATGAAGAGGCAGACCTGTATCTTTTGCATAAGGTTCAATTGTTTGAACGGCTCGTTTGTACGGACTTGAAATAATTTTATCAATGGGATAACTCAGCTTGTTCAAATAATCCATTAACTGCTGGGCTTGCTGTATGCCTTGTTCAGTCAGTGATGCTTTTGCTTCTTGCCCTTCTGCTTCACAATGCCTAACTAATAAAAAAGTTTTCATTCATCTTTCCTCCACGCGCAGCAAAATAACCATTAATTACAAAATAAGATAATAATAGTATATAATAATACGTGATTTATAGCTAAGGAGGAACAACATGATTCGTGAACGATCACTTTTGATAAAAGGACTCACCTTTTTACTAGCTGTTTTTATTTTAAACATCCCTTTTCCTAATTCAACGCCGCTCAGTCATTCTGTCTTTTCTTTTTTAGGCCTTCCCATCTATGGAAATGAAGAAACAATGACGGGAATTCAATATGCTAGCAATGCTTGGGGAATTATACTTTTACTTGGTCTTTTTGCCCTTTACAAAAGTTTAAATCGGCATCGTTTAAAACTAACGATTTTAGCTGCGTTTATTGTCATATCGGGTCCTGGTCATATGGTTGAAGCGATGCAAAAGATCGTATTACCAGGCATGTATGCCATTTCTTACGATGCGGAAAACAGCGTTTGTACATTTGAGAGAAATAAAAAAGAAACCGTATTAACGGGCACCTGTGACCTTTCATTTGAAAATCGCAGCTCAAAACCTATTACGTTTGAAGTAGCACTGGATGAACGCTCCTATTTTAAAGAAGATACCCCTTTTTTAGTGATGATGAATAAACCTAAGCTTCATACTGTTAGGTTGGAACCAAAAACGTATCAAACTGTCGAAATCACTTCATCTGTCAAAACAGCAGATTTTCCTTCTAAAATCTTTATGAGTGAAGTAAACGGTTTTCATGTAAACATTTATCAAAAAGGGAAAAAACGTTATTTATAAGTATAGAAAAAGCCCTTATAGGGCTTTTGAAATGAGTGAATTACCAGCCAAAGCCTCCGCCGTAGCAGCTGCAGCCGATGATCACTAATAAAATAAACAATACAACTAATAAAGCAAAACCAGATCCATGACCATATCCAGGGTTTCCAGACATACGAACACTTCCTTTTCTTTAATTACTCTTTCCTCAAGAAAAACGCCGCTTGCATTTCGCTTGAGTTGGATTATCTTATGCCTGAACACGCCCTTTTGACTCTAATTTTTTCTTTTTTCTTTTTCCTTCTTGCCATGCACCTCATTAATAAAAGAAGAAAACAGCCTAAGAAAAGCGCTGACTTCGCTTCTTCTCCTCTGTCCAAAAGAGATTAAGACATAACAAAATCAATCCAATCTAAAGACAAACAAATGAGATACATGAGCTGAAACTTACGTTCACCATACCAATAAAAAAATCCGAACGCGTTACATTCATCGTTCGGATCTTCTCCTTAAACTAAAATGTTTTTCAGCCTTTCTTACAAAATCATTTATTTCACTAGCTTACGTCTTTCAGAAGACCGTGCTTCCGTGCGCTTACCGATACCTAGTACATAGTAGCTCAGCACGACAATCGCTAAAAAGATAATGCCGACAATCAGCGATATGCGCGTTTCGTCGTTAAACCACATACCTACAAGCACCATAAGTAAAAAAGCAATCGTTACATAGTTTGTCACAGGGGCAAAAGGCATTTTAAATGGATGTTGATCCATCGCCGCTCCTTTTGCTTTTCGAAAACGCATTTGACTGATAAGAATCACAAACCACGGAATCATACCTGGAAGCACGCTCGCACTGTACACGTACACAAAAACGTTTGGCGGTGCCATATAATTTAAGATAACGCCCGCTGCTAAGCCGATCATCACTGCAACGGTACTATAAATAGGCACGCCGTTTCGAGAAACCTTTGTAAAGAATGCAGGAGCCTGTCCATTCACACCTAAAGTATAAAGCATACGTCCTGCGCTGAAAATTCCGCTGTTGCACCCAGACATTGCCGCTGTGATAACCACGAAGTTAATAATTCCCGCAGCTGCTGTAATTCCTACTTTAGCAAACGTAGAAACAAACGGACTGCCCAGCGAATCCAGCTCGTTCCACGGATACACCGTTACAATCACAAAGATGGCGCCGATATAAAAAATTAAAATACGCCAAATCAAGCTTTGAATCGCGCTTGTTAACGTTTTTTTAGGGTCTTTTGCTTCTCCTGCTGTAATTCCAATAAGCTCTACTCCTTGATATGCAGCAATAACAAGCGACAGAGCAAAGAAAAATCCTGACCATCCGCCTGTAAAGAAACCGCCGTTTGCCCACAAATTCGACAGTCCAAGCGCTTCTCCGCCGTTTCCAAGACCGAAGAAAATAAGGCCAAGACCAGCAATAATCATGAGAACAATCGTCACGATTTTAATCATCGCAAACCAAAATTCAAACTCTCCGAAGGATTTCACCGAAATTAAATTTGCCGCACCGAGAATGATCATCGCAACAATTCCCGGAACCCACGCCGGCAAATGCGGGAACCAGTACTGCATGTAAGCTCCGACGGCAATAATTTCTGCCATGCCGACAATCACCCATTGAAACCAGTTGCTCCAAGCCGTGATGTAGCCAGCTAACGGATGAATATATTTATGGCCAAATGTCGCAAATGAACCCGTACTTGGCTCTAAGTAAAGCATCTCACCCATTGCACGCATAATAAAGAAAATAAAAATGCCGCAAATGGCATACGCAAGCAGGACGGATGGCCCCGTCCATTTAATCGTGCTTGCTGAACCCATGAATAACCCTACGCCAATTGTTCCTCCAAGGGCAATCATTTGAATATGACGAGATTCAAGCCCTCTTTTTAACTCTTTGTTTGCCAATTCGCTTCCTCCTAGCCACTACTGATGGTTTTCTCTTCTATTAAGAAATTCTTTTATTCCCCTGTCCTGATAGGGAACTATTATCTTTTTTCTTTTTCATAAAGAAGTACGAACACACTACAAATACTGCAATCAGCAGCGTGAGATAAAACTGAGTGCGAAGTGAATCAATAAATGCCATCGCAATAAAGATACTTGTGATCGCCGCGATCGTTCCATACGTTAAATAAGGAAACAGCCACATTCTGATTTTTAAGGCTTCCGGCTTTTCTTTTTCGTATTTTTTTCTCATGCGAAGCTGCGAAAAAGCAATAACAAGGTACACAAGAAGCGCTACGCCTCCCGATGCGTTTACTAAAAATAAAAAGATTTTATCAGGTGAAAGATAGTTAAAACCAACGCTGATGTAAGAAATCACGGTACATCCTACAATGGCATTAAACGGAATGCCTTTTTTATTCACTTTTAAAAACATGCGCGGCGCGTCTCCTTTTTGCGCCATTGAGTACAGCATACGAGAACTCGTGTATAGACCTGAATTTAAGCAGGACAAAACAGCAGTCAGTACGATAAAGTTCATAATTTGAGCCGCTGCCGGGACGTTTACTAGCTCTAAAATCGAAACGAACGGACTTTTCATCAAGCTTGAAGAATCCCATGGAAGAATAGTTACCAAGATTAAAATTGACCCAAGATAAAAAAATAAAATACGATAAATAACGGTATTTGTTGCGATGGTGATCGCTCGTTCAGGCTGAGCTGATTCTCCAGCCGCTGTTGCGACAATTTCTGTTCCCATAAAAGAAAACATTACAATCGCCACTCCTAAAAAGACAGAGCTGATTCCGTTTGGAAGAAATCCGCCTCTATGAAGAAGGTTCGACGCTCCTGGAGACTCTACTCCCGGTATTAAACCGAGGATAATCGCTCCTCCTAAAAGTAAAAACAGCACTAAACTAACCACTTTAATGAGTGAAAACCAATATTCAAATTCACCAAATGATTTAACAGAGTATAAGTTCGTTAAAGTTAATAAAAATGTTAGGATCAGACTCACACCCCAAGATGGTAAAGACGGAAACCAATATTGAATAATAGTTGAACCGGCAATCGCTTCAACTGCAATAACAATGACCCAGAAAAACCAGTATAGCCAGCCGATTGTGTAGCCGGCCCACGGCCCAAGCGCTTCTCTGGCGTATGTGGCGAACGAGCCGCTCGAAGGATTAGCTGTAGACATTTCTCCCAGCATTCGCATAACTAAAATCACCAGTAAACCGGCAAACGCGTATGAAAAGATGGAACCTGGACCTGCTGCGTTAATGAGCGATCCGCTTCCAATGAACAAACCGGCACCAATGATTCCTCCTAAAGAAATCATGGTTATGTGTCGAATTTTTAATTCTTTTTTTAACTCAGGCGGTTGATGACTCATGTTAAAATCCTCCTTATAGGAACCGTCATTTACAGAATTACACGTTCTTCGCATCGCGCGTTAAATATGTAAGCCCTTACAAAAATGTGGACAAATAACTGCTGTTTTCCTACCCTCCCTCTATCTGCACATTCAAATGAAGCCTTCACTTGACTCAAGAGCCAGCTTCATTCGACAAAAATTACTTTTCGAATTATATGATAATTTATCTTGAACAACTTTGTCTATTGTTTTTTTTGAAAGGAAGATCATTTTAATTTACTAACTATAAACTCTTTCCCCTATCGTAATTCTTCACTTCAAAACATCTTTTCTTATACTTTACCGACACTCCTTTCTTTTCGTTTTGTTCAAAATCACTATAAAAACCATAGATTCATTGGTCCTTTAAACAAAAGTGTTTATTTTTAAATTTTTTTGAACATTTTTGTTAAAAAACTATGTACAAAACGATAATAAGGTGATTATAATACAGGTATAGGGTGTTAGAATATTAATTATGTTGCAAATTTTCTAAAAAAGGGGTAATGAAAATGAACACAATGAATATCAACGAAATCAAACAATACAAACACGAGCCTTTCACAGACTTTACGGTTGCAGAAAACAAAGATGCATTTGAATCTGCATTAGAACTTGTACAATCAGAGCTTGGCAAGGACTATCCTCTTGTAATTGGCGGAGAATTAATTACAACAGAAGATCAAATTCAGTCCATTAACCCAGCAAATAAAACAGAAGTTATCGGCCGCGTGTCAAAAGCAGATCAAGACTTGGCTGAAAAAGCAATGCAAGCAGCACTTTCTACCTTTAATACTTGGAAAAAAGAAGCGCCGGAAGCACGAGCAGATATTCTTTTCCGCGCAGCGGACATTATTCGCCGCCGCAAGCATGAATTTTCAGCTTACCTTGTGAAAGAAGCCGGAAAACCGTGGAAAGAAGCAGATGCTGATACAGCAGAAGCAATTGACTTCCTTGAATACTACGCTCGCCAAATGGTGCAGCTAAAAGACGGTGCGCCGGTTGAAAGCCGCGACGGTGAAGAAAATAAATTTAACTACATTCCGCTTGGTGTCGGCGTTATTATTTCACCGTTTAACTTCCCGTTAGCGATCATGGCTGGAACAGTAGCAGCAGCAATCGTAGCAGGAAATACAGTTCTATTAAAACCGGCTAACAATACACCGGTTATCGCAGCAAAATTTGTAGAAGTAATGAAAGAAGCTGGCCTTCCAGACGGCGTACTGAACTACGTGCCGGGAAGCGGAAGCGAAATTGGCGACTATTTAGTAGATCATCCAAAAACACGCTTTGTTTCATTTACAGGTTCGCGTGAAGTAGGCTGCCGCATCTATGAACGCGCAGCAAAAGTACAGCCTGGTCAAATCTGGCTAAAACGCGTTATTGCTGAAATGGGCGGTAAAGACACGGTCGTTGTAGATAAGGATGCTGATTTAGATTTAGCTGCTTCTTCTATTGTGTATTCAGCATTTGGCTTCTCTGGACAAAAGTGTTCAGCAGGGTCTCGTGCGGTTGTTCACCAAGACGTATACGATATCGTTCTTGAAAAAGCAGTTGCGCTGACAAAAACATTAACAATGGGCAGTCCTGAAGATGTAAATACGTATATGGGACCTGTTATTGACCAGGCTTCTTTCAACAAAATTACAAAGTACATTGAAATCGGTAAAGAAGAAGGCCGTTTAATGACGGGCGGAGAAGCAGATGATTCAAAAGGCTACTTCATTCAGCCTACGATCATTGCAGATGTAGATGAAAAAGCACGTTTAATGCAAGAAGAAATCTTCGGCCCAGTCGTAGCATTCTGCAAAGCGCGCGACTTCGATCATATGATGGAAATTGCGAACAACACAGACTACGGCTTAACAGGTGCCCTTCTTTCAAATACGCCTGAGCACATCGAGCGTGCAAAAGAAGAGTTCCACGTCGGAAACCTTTACTTCAACCGCGGTTGTACAGGTGCCATCGTTGGGTACCAGCCGTTTGGCGGATTTAATATGTCAGGAACAGATTCAAAAGCTGGCGGTCCTGATTACTTGATTCTGCATCTGCAAGCAAAAACAACAAGCACAACGCTTTAATACTCAGTAGAGCAGCCCTAGGCTGCTCTATCTTAAAACAACAAGGGATTTTTTCTATAGGGGGAGATATTTATGTTAGCAGAGGTATCTAAAAATGTGTTTCTTCACGCTTCCCAAAATAAAGCGCTAAACAAAGCGGCGAAAAAATGGGGTCTTCGCTTTGGTGCAGCTCAAGTGGTAGCTGGCGACACAATTGAACATGCGATTAAAAAAGTACGGGAATTGAATGAAAAAGGACTTGTTTGTACGCTTGATCATTTAGGGGAATTTGTTTCAAGCAGAGAAGAAGCTATCGAAGCAACTCAATATAATGTCAGAACGCTGGAAGCTATGGGGCAAGCCGGTGTAACGTGCAACTTATCTGTCAAAATGACGCAGCTTGGTTTGGATATTGACCGCAGTTTTTGCGTTGAGAACATGCGCCGCATTCTTGAAACGGCGAAAAAATACGATAACTTCGTCCGAATCGACATGGAAGACTACGCTCACTGTCAAATGACGCTAGATATTTTACGAGAGCTTCGCGAGACGTTTGATAATGTTGGAACGGTTATTCAAGCTTACCTGTTCCGCGCTGAACAAGACGTAAAAGAGCTAAAAGGCATTCCTCTTCGGTTAGTAAAAGGCGCGTATCAAGAATCACCAACCGTGGCGTTTCAAGATAAAGCCCAAATTGATGAGAACTATATGCGAATTATTGAAGAGCATCTGCTTAGCGGAACATACACGGCTATTGCATCTCACGACCACAATATTATTGCAAAAGTAAAAGAGTTCGCTCACAAAAACAACATCCCGCGCACGCAGTTTGAATTTCAAATGCTGTACGGATTCCGCACAGACATGCAGCTTAGCCTTGCAAAAGAAGGCTATACAATGCGCGTATACGTTCCATTTGGCAACGACTGGTTTGGCTACTTTATGCGCCGCTTAGCGGAAAGACCGCAAAACGTCGCATTTGCTTTAAAAGGTTTCTTTTCTAAATAAGCAGTCATTTAGTAAGTTCTTTAATGAAAACGCTATCATTTCTTTGTGCCCTTTGTAGATGTTTCTGCAAAGGGATTTTTTTATACGATTTCTCTTCCCTTTCAATATGTATTAAGGTAAAATAAAAATACGAACAAATGTTCTTTTTATTTTAAACAAAAAGGAGAGTACATATGAATCCTCTATCAAAATTGGCACTGCCTCCTAAGCTAGAACCTTACCGAAAAGAAATTGAAAAAACATGTAAGCCTTACATCCACATCAATACGGTCATGAACAGTCCAAAATTATATGAAAGCAAGTTTGGCGGCAACCCTTACCTTCCTCTAGAAGCAAATCATCCTCTTGATTCTCAGGGCAAGCCGATGCTCCTGATGGCACAAATCAATTTTTCTGAAGTACCTTCCTATGAAAATATGCCCATTCAAGGCATGCTTCAATTTTTCATTTGCGGAGCTGATAACGAAAGCACCGGCGATATGTACGGTCTTGATTTTGACCATCCTACGGCTCAAAAAGACTTTCGCGTCGTTTTTTATGAAGACGTAACAACTGACGAAAAAAAGCTAACAACCGATTTTACGTATCTTGAAGACATTGACCGAGATATGTTCCCTATTCCTCAAGAAGTAGGCTTACAGTTTGAAATAAAAATCGAACCCGTTTCCCCTACTGACTATCGATATAATGATATAGAATCAGATTTATTTGACGATGAAGAAACTGAAGAAATTTACTGGGATGAGCTTACGGGCGAGTATCATAAAATGGGCGGATACGCTTTTTTCACTCAAAGCGATCCTCGAGACTACGATGAAGTGCTGAGAGCATACGATGTTTTGCTTCTTCAATTCGCCATGGACGACGAAGCGGATATTATGTTTGGCGATGCGGGAGTGGCAAACTTCTTCATTAAAGAAGAAGATCTTCGCAACCGTAACTTTAGGGATGTTTTATACAACTGGGATTGCTGTTAAAAGCAACGTACTCATCTTTTGTTAACGTATAGTGATATTCCATGTTAATCTCCAATTCTACTAAACAGTAACAAAATAAAATATACCTAATTTGGATTTATGTGGATATATAATACTGCTTCTTTTATAAGTTTTTCTTATGAAAACGATTATTTTTTTGTCATTTTTTTACACAGACACATCACGTAAGCTTGATATGTAGTCTACTATTCAAGGGGGAATGTTTATGACTTTTACACTAACGCACATTGATCATATTCAGCTAGCTGCACCACCAAATTCAGAGAGCGAAGCAAGACACTTTTTTGGAACCGTTCTTGGCTTAACAGAAATCGAAAAGCCGGAAAGTCTAAAAAAACGCGGCGGTGTGTGGTTTGAATTTGGATCTTATCAACTGCATATTGGTGTTGAACATACCTTTTCACCCGCAAAAAAAGCGCACCCGGGATTTTATGTTAAAAACATCACTGCGTTAAAACAGCATCTGACTAATCTTGATATTTCTTTTATAGAAGATAAAAATCTCCCCGGTGCTGAAAGAATTTACGTCGATGATCCTTTTGGCAACCGAATGGAGTTTTTAGAAAAAGTGAACCTCCCTTTTTCTAGCTGAATGTTCGACAAAACAAGAGCTCTTATTTAAGAGCTCTTGTTTTTTTGGGTCCTTCTTTCTGCTTTTCTTTCCACAGCATGTACAGCAATAGCCCAAGTACACAAAATGCCACTCCAAACAGTGCTAAAGGAAATAAATGTGTATTAATAAAATGATGATAGATCCATGAATCGTTCATCTAACCAGCTCCAATACGCACTGTTTTTTTACAGTATTACCCAATACGAACTTTTTTATGTTGTGTTAAATATCATGGTTTCTATCATATTTCTTTTTCTTTTTAATAGAGTAAATAGTAGATACATAACATTCTCCTCTCAGAGTTCTCATCCACTGATTTTAAAATTTCATTAGAGGAGGTTCATTCTATGAAAAACAAGTTCACTGAAAAGCCGAAAAAGCTTTTTTGGATTCTTTCTTATAAATCGTTAATTATAGCTATACTATTTGTTCTGTTAACGTCTGCCGCTATTTTTACCGTCACGTATTCAACTCTTCAGCATACGCTGCGCTCAAACGTTGTCTATCAAGCGCTATCAAACTATAAAGCCCAAAGTCTGTTTTACCTCATGCATACGGAAAACCATCATTTTTCTCATGCATTTGAAGAAGATTTCTCCCCGCCTGCCCTCTCTTCTGTCTCTTTACAGCTTGCGACTAATATACGCGTGGCGGATGCACGAAGTTTATTTGGATCAGAACTGCCCGGCTTTTCTATTTTTGATTCTCATATTCTACTAGCCGGTGAAGGAACCGATTATACAACCATTCCCCATGAATCGGCTCCTCCGCTCGAAAGCATTTCCGGAGAGCGTGATTTAGATCCTGCTGAAAGCAAAACGTACGAAGAAAGTAAAAAACAGTCTCAAACACAGGCCAAGCAAAGCACAGGAGACAAAAAAGTCGTATACATCTACCACACGCACAGCTGGGAATCTTATTTTCCTTTACTCGGGATGCAAGGTGAAGCGAACGAAGATAAAGCCGTTGATAACAAAACCAACATCACGCTCGTTGGTCAAATGCTAGGTATGGAATTAAAAGCAGATGGAATTGGCTCAGAAGTAGATACAACCAACATGACTCAAAAACTGAATGAAAAAGGCTGGGGTACAGGACGAGCCTATACGATGTCTCGAAGTGTGGTGGAAACAGCGCTTCAGCAAAACAAAGACGTCGATTATTTAATTGATATTCATCGTGATTCACTGCGACAAGAAAAAACAACGGCTACTATCAACGGCAAATCGTACGCTAAAATGATGATTGTATTAGGTGAAGCAAACCCGAAATTTGATGAAAATGTTAAAATGGCCAAAGCGATTCATGAAAAGCTTGAGAAAAAATATCCAGGTCTTAGCCGCGGAGTATTAAGCAAAAAGAAAACAAGCGGCAATAACGGCTTGTATAATCAAGACTTATCCGACCGTTCCATTTTGATTGAAGTAGGAGGCGTTGATAACAATATGGAAGAACTAACAAATACCGTCAAAGCTTTTTCAGATGTGTTCAGCGAGTATTACTGGCAAGCTGAAAAAGTGAATGCGCAGTAAAGAGAATGGCTGTCTTTGAAGTCCCATGAAGTGACTGATAAGACAGCTTTCTCTCTTTATTTTGTCATGTTTTGTTCTTCACCTGCATATATTCTAACCTTTACGTCAACGTAATATTATAAGTATACTTGTTTATAAAGACGAACTTTATCACAATGTATAGGAGTTAAGAACATATGAATGTGTACAGTACAAAACAAGCACCTTTTTGGCCCATCATTTTAGCAGTCTTCTTTGGGAATTTTTTAGCTATTTTAAGCACTTCTACCATCAATGTTGCTCTGCCCGTTTTAATGAGTCACTTTGAAACAAATTTAAGCTCTGCACAGTGGGCAGTGACTGGCTTTATGCTAGCAACTGGAATAATCGCGCCTATCGTCGGCTATTTAGGAGATAAACTAAGCTATAAAAAACTATACGTATATACACTCATTGGCTTTACTTTGTTTTCTAGCTTATGCGCAGCCGCATGGAATATTGAGTCGCTTATTACCTTTCGAATTTTACAGGGAATTTGCAGCGGAATTGTCATGCCTACTACTATGACGATTATTTATCAGGTAATTGAAAAAGAAAAACAAACGTTTGCAATTAGTCTTTGGAGCGTATCTGCGATGTTTGCTCCTGCATTTGGCCCTACTTTAGGAGGCTTGATGACCGAATATTTCGGCTGGAAATCGCTGTTTTTAATGAATCTTCCAATCGGGATTATCGCCATTATCATCGCTGCTCGCTTTGTTCCTTACTATCGCTTAAGCCAAGTGAAGTCATTTGACGCGGTTGGATTTGTCACGGTTATCGTCAGCAGCGCCTCTCTTCTTGTCGCATTTAGCTTAGGTAACAGCTGGGGATGGCTCGATGGAAAAACAATATTTCTTCTTTTATTAGGTCTTATCAGTTTATCTCTTTTTATCTTTTGGGAGCTTCGGACATCAGAGCCTCTGTTAAATTTGCGTGTTTTTAAATATACACGGTACACCTACAGCGTCATTTTAAACTGTGTTATTGGTATCAGCTTATATTCCAGCACGTTTTTGATTCCCGTCTTTTCTCAAAGCGTTCAGCACGCTTCTGCTTTACATACGGGATTGATCTTGCTTCCCGGCTCGTTAGCCATGATTCTTTTTACATTACTTATCGGGAAAATTTATGGAAAAGTAGGACCCATGTGGCTTAGCTTTATCGGAATTGTCTTAATTGGAATTGCCACGTGGAAATTTAAATCGTTAACGCCGCAGTCTTCATTTATATATCTCTCTTTATGGATGGGCATTCGCTATGTCGGGACCGCTTTTTCCCACATGCCTGTTAATAATGTCGGAATGAGCGTTATTCCAAAAGAATACTCTGGGCACGCCTCGTCTATCAATAACTGGACGCGACAAGTAATCGGCTCTTTTTCAATAGGCATATTCAGCGCCATTCTTGCTTCTCGTACTTTTGTTCATACAAAGGAGCTTCAGCACATAAATAGCAAAGATACGATGCTTCATGAACAAGCAATGAGCCTTGGCATGAATGACGTGTTCTTTTTAACAACGGTTATTGTAATCCTGACGATTCCTTTAACGTTTACGTTAAAAAAGAAACGAAAGCGCGCAGCGGAAACAGCTTTATAAATAGCCATAAAATGTACTTTTGGGAAATCCTACGAAATGAACATTAGGAAACAGTCGAAAACATCTCACATACAATCTCTTCTCTTTATGTGAGCGGACTGTATGTGAAGAAACAAAAACTAGCTACCCAAGATAGCTAGTTTTTGTTTTTATGAAAGTCGCACTTCTCTTTTTCTTCACATGCAAAGCACACAAGCTTTCCTTCGACAACCACGCCGTTCAAAAATCCCTCTAAGCAGTACACTTCCTTTTGACATACTGTGCAGATTCCGACATACTCTTTCACGGCTTTATCACTCCTTGTATCGTATTAAAAACCATAAAAAAAGCTCTATTAAAGAGCTTCTTTCCGTACAACTGATTCTCCTTCAATTCAACAACCGGCCCATTTTCTCAGGAGAAAGCGGCTTATCAAATATATAGCCTTGACCGATATGACAGCCTTGTTCCGTCACAAACTGCAGCTGTTCTTCGTTTTCGATTCCTTCTGCGGTTAAGTCAAAGTTAAGTTTTTTCCCCATTTGAATAATCGTTTCCACTAACACTTTTCCGACTTCATCTAAGTCGTCAATAAATGATTTATCAATTTTTAACGTATTAATCGGCAAGTGTTTAAGATAGCTAAGGGAACAGTAGCACGTTCCAAAATCATCCATCGCCACTTTTATCCCTAGACTCCGCAGGCGGTTTAGCACTTTTTTCGATTCTTGACTGTTTTGAATAACGCTTTCAGTGATTTCAAGTTCAAGAAAGTGCAGCTCAAGGCCCGTTTCTTTCAAAATTTGTTCCATGTCCGTTACAAATCTTGAGGATTTCAGCTGAATAGGTGACACGTTCACTCCTATTTTACTCGCTTTTGAATTCAGCTCCGTCCATGTTTTCATTTGCTTACACGCTTCTTCTAACACCCACTTTCCAACCGGCACAATCAGACCTACTTCTTCTAAAATGGGCAAAAATTCATTTGGATAGACGGTACCAAATTTTGCGCTACTCCAGCGGATGAGCGCTTCTGCCCCTATGACATCAGACGTTTTTAAATCAATTAACGACTGATAAACGAGCTGAAACTCATTTCTTTCTAACGCATATACTTTAACACATTCTCCATGATGATCGTTTTAATCATTCGTTCATTTGATGAAGACGAACTCATTTCATAAGTATTTGGTCCATTTCGTTTTGCCACATACATCGCAATATCTGCTTGCTTGATCAGCCAGTCGATTAGTTCATATGCGTCTTTTAGAATAATATGCTACTGACATTCCTTTGAAAATAAGCCGATGCCAACGCTTGTAGAGGTTAACACTTTATCTTCGTCTATATAAAAAGGCAGCGACATTTCTTTTACAATCTGCTCGGTCATTTCCTCGATTTCCTCAACAGTCTTTAGAGAATGCAGCACTAAAATGAACTCATCGCCCCCGTGCCGTGAGATAAAATCAGAGGAAGGAATACCATTTTCTTAATCTTTCTGCTACGCACCTCAGCAGCACATCTCCGTGATGATGGTCAAGCGTATCATTTATTGATTTAAAACGGTCTAAATCTAAAAATAAAATCGCCAGCAGTTCAGGAGATTCTTCATCTAAAAGCAGCTTTTTCAACTGCTTATTTAACCAGTAGCGATTAGGCAAATTGGTTAAAGGATCATAATAAGCCATTTGCTTAATTTTTTCTTCATATGTTTTTCGCTTTGTAATATCATTACGAATCGATACGTACTGATACGGTTTGCCTCGTTCGTCTAAAAAAGGAACAATGGTTGTATCTACCCAGTAATACGAACTGTCTTTTGCTTTGTTTTTTATCTCTCCGTGCCATACCTTACCGGAACTGATCGTGTTCCATAACTCTTTAAAAAACAAGCTTGAATGATGTTTCGAATTAATAATACGATGATCTTGACCTAGGGGCTCATGTCTTTCATACTTAGAAATTTCACAGAATTTATCGTTCACGTGTACTACGTGCACCCTTCTCTTATTCACTACTACCTTCACTAAGTTGAGGAAAACAGGAAACTTTGCTTCATGAAGAAATTCAATGTTTCTCCACCCTAATTCAGGAATTCCAATCAAAAATATGGATATTTATGCTAATATAAAATTTGTTGATCATATAAAGAAACAAATAGTAGCGGGGTGTCATATGGATAATCAATACGTTGTAGGATGGGGAACGCTGGCTCTAATTAATGCCGGATTAGCGCAAGGTAAAAATCGGACCGGTCTGAACTGGTTCTTATTATCTCTTGCTTTAGGACCGATTGCTACCTTCATCTTACTGCTGGTTGAAAAACGATAAAATTGCCTCAAAGCTCATTACTTTGAGCTTTTTTCTTTATCCTTCAACTATAACTGATCTCCAAAACAAGTAAAAAAGCACCGTTTGAAAATTTTTTCTGAGCTTAATATGCATAAATCTATTCATCATTCAGACTGAGTTTGGCTACATTTTTTTGATTAAAAACCTAAACCTACTCTTTAGAAATGGGATACTGGTCCTTTTTAAGCCTTTTCTTACTTCTCTTCTTACAATAAAACCAAAAGAAAGAAAAACGCTTCTATTCTATGCTTTTTCAATTAATAGATTGGCTGCTTTCTTCAGATTATTACCGTTTACACGGGACAGCTATACATCTAGTGGACAGGGTTAAACTTCCTGTATTTCTCAATCTTTACGATGAATAAATACTCATTTGCTTCATTTGACAAAGAAATAAATGCTGTGTAATTTAAGTAACATACCCCATCTAAAATGTTTTTAGAAAGGATTAAGTAGCAAGATGCGTACAAAAAAAGAAGAGTGTATAATTGATGAAATGGGAAGAGTATCCCTTCCTTCTTTGTTTATGCAACTAACGAAACTCGAGACGAACGACAAAGTTTTTTTACGGAGCTGTGATGATTGGATTATTATCGATCACCATGACGAAAATGTTCCCGTTCCTTCTCATATCTTCATTCGAACAATTAACCATATGGGTAGAATAGTCATTCCGAGATCCCTGCGAGATGACTATGCACTTAAGCCCTTTGATTATGTAGAACTATACGTGATAGAGCAGCAAATTGTTATGAAAAAAAGAGACGAAAAATCGACAGCGCTTTCACAAAAAACTGCGGCGTCCCCTCCTTATTATGCAACATTAACTGGACGGCAGATTCAGCTCACTTCTGAACTTTTAACGTCAGTCGGATTGGATGCAAACACGGAGGTTCAATTTTTTATTAACCAAAAAAATAACATTGTGATTCAAAAATATGAAATGAGTTTTGGTAAGAAAACGACTTTAACATTTACGGCTCAATCTCGAAAAATTGATGACCGTTTTAGACTTACCATTCCTAAAAAGCTGCGAGATGAGTTCTCTATCCACTTAGGTACGATGTTAAAAATAAAGACGGATAATAAGCAGCTAATTTTAGAAAAAGTGGAGAATGAAAAAGAGATTAGCAGCGTATTATCTCAGCAAATAGACACCGCAATCTTTGGAAAATTATTGAAATAAGAACAACACCAGAAACAAATGGTTCCCTACGACTTCAAAGCAAAAGCTAAGAGTTGCGCATAGACTTAACACTTCCATACTCAACTCTTAGCTTTTAGACTTATCTTTTTATTTCTTTATACACTGTTTCTACTGGATAATCGCTAAAGCGACTCATCCACTCTTTTACTGTGAGTGTGATACGATCTCGATATGTGGGATTATTCGTGTAGAATTTTACTTTGTCACTGTCAACAATTAACGCTACGTAATAATAGCCTTGCTTATCATACTCAATGATTCCTTCCATAAGCGTGTACAAACCGGTTACTCCCCCTGATAGCGCTGTCGCGCCTAAGCCATCTAAATCTTTTTCTTCATGTACGATTTGAAAGTTATCAACAAGCGCTTCATAGTCATTTCCTACAAGTTTTTTCACATTTTCATCATGTTCGCTTGGAAGGATATCGAGTTCTGATAATGTCTTCGTATGTTCTGTGATCTTTCCTTTATACTAAAATAAAACACTATTTTCATATATTCAAATTATTGTAAATAATTTGAATATATGAGTATAATAAGGTACTTTGCATAGAGGAGGCTGATTTAGTTGAAGAGTTCAACCGGAGCTGAATTTTACGATAATGACGAGACGTTTTTAGCATATACTAAACGCCGGCAGCAGAAAGAAAATGCCAACGATACGATTGAAAAACCGGCCATTCTACAGCTTCTAAGTGATGTTACAGATGCAAATATTTTAGATTTAGGGTGCGGAAACGCTGAATTTGGCGTGGAGCTTCTTGCACAAGGGTGTTTCTCGTATACGGGAGTAGACGGCTCAATCAATATGTTAAACGCTGCTCATCAACAGCTTTCAAACTACCCAAATGCAAGAGTGATCCATGAATCGATGGAGCAATACACTCCACCACGTGCCGAATACGATTTGGTTACCGCAAGACTGTCTCTTCACTATATGGAAGACTTAGCTCGCATTTTCATTAAAGTGAATCAAGCGCTCAAACCTGAAGGAACATTTATTTTTTCCGTTGAACATCCAGTCATTACGCCTACTCTTCAGCCTTCCGCTCTCCGCACAAACTGGACCGTGGACAACTATTTCTTAATGGGATTCCGCCAGCAGCACTGGATGGGCGGATACGTTCGAAAATATCATCGCACGCTTGAAGAATACTTTTCTTTGATGCAGCAAAGCGGATTTACCGTCACAAACTTAAAGGAAGCATGCCCTCAAAAAGAACACTTCGACAGCGCCGAAACTTACGAGCGTCGAATGCGCATTCCTTTGTTTTTGCTGATGAGCGGCGTGAAGAACGGATAAGCGCCTAGATGAAAAAAGCATCAAAGCCTTCATTAAGGAAACAAGGGCTTTGATGCTTTTTACACTTATTCTTCACAACACCAAGCATACGCTATATCTCTGTTGTTTGCCGTGACTAAATTCCTCTTTCTTCCAAAAAGACTATTTTAGTTAATCTTCTAACTTTCTATCAAAAACAAAAGTAGTCATCGCAACATCTTCTTCAATGTTAATGTCTGAAAAAACTCTTATAATTTTTGCATGGACAAGTTTTTCAAACTTATCTCGTATATCTGAACAATCATAAATTTTTTTTACTAGTTCCGTACGTGCCTCATGAACCATCCGTTTGCCTTCAGGAGAAGTTATCATAAACTTTTCTACATTCGTAAGATTGCCTTTCATTTCGCTAACAGCCCATGTATCTATAAAACGAGTAGTGATTTCCCTCGGTCCGTTTCCAACCTGCTCTTTACGGATTTCGCGCACCAAATTACTAAATTCATGCTCCCTATTTCTACTCATGTTCAAATTCTCCTTTCATTATCTTCTAATCTTTTTTTCGTTAACATTAAGTAACTAATAGTTAAAGCGATAATTCCTAACGATAAAAATAAACTTCCAATTTGATAATTGTTATTCACAATAATAAATCGTATTGTAGCGGTAATTCCAATATATAAAAGATAACTTAACGGGAAATGGCAGCTTTCCTTAAAATAAGTCATAATCATCGAAACAAAAGCAAAATATAAAAAGAAAACCAATACTTTTCCTAGGATTTTATGAACGTTATTATTTCCTGTTAAGGCATCATTCATAATATAAAAAAGCTCTCTCAATAAGAAATAAACGAGTATAAACCCAAGAACAATCAGCGAGACATTTAAAATAAATTGATATGTCGTAATTAGATACTGCCTTTTTTTACATAAAAATAGTTTAAACACCTTTGTATCCCTTCCTTTTATCTAACTTCCTTACATTGATTCTATTCATGTTAGTAAAACACTCAAAAGCTATTAGCCTGTTTTAGAGCCTGCTGCTTTTTTAGTTGTCTCCAATATCTCCACTCCTCCACAAAAAAACCCATCATAAAGAAATTTGTGCATAGTTGTACAAATTTCTTTATGATGGGTTAACGACTCAGCATTTTTCAATACTTGTTATCCAGCCCGCCATATATCTACATATAGTCAAGTCACCAAAGATAAAAAAACATATGTGATGAGTTCCTATCAATAAGCTTCTTTACAATTAATTATAACTCAACACATCAAAACTTTAAATAAAGATTTACTTAGCTTTTGTGCTGATATAGTGTTTAATTACTTCATAAACGTAGTCTTGACAAGCAGCTGCTGTGTTTGGATTATATTTTCCATTGTTTACTTTGTTGTTAGATAGCACTCTGATACCTAAGAATGGAACGTTATAGCTTCCTGCAATTTGTGCTGCCGCTGCACCTTCCATTTCTTCTACAGACGTCCCATACTTAGTGTGGAACCACTTAATTCTATCCACTTCGTTATTCCACGTGTCTGCTGATCCTATCGTTCCTTCAACCACTTTACCCTTTTTATATGTATCTTTTACTTCATTTGCAGCCGCAAGTAATTTTTTATCTCCTTCATAATAACGAGCTTTTTCAGCATCAGGATCTTCCCCAGCACTTCCTTCAGAAGCCATCAAATCCATCGGCTTCCACGCAGTAGGATCCATTCCTTCGCCTTCTTTTTTATCTGCTGTTTTTAAGGAGCCTATATTGGTTGTTCGCTTCCCTAAAACAATATCAAACACGTTTAGATTTTCATCATGTCCACCTGATGTTCCTTGATTGATAATCGCTCTAGGATGGTATTTCTCTATAGCTATCGCTGTAGCAGCTGCTGTGTTTTCCATTCCCTTTCCCATTTTAACAACAATGACCGGATAATTATCGACGGTTCCTTTGTAAAAAACAAAATTCCCTGATTTTTCTTCTTTTACATTTTCTAATTTTTTAGCGAATTTCTGCGCTTCTATCGGCATCGGCCCTTGAACAATAATAGGCTTCTGTTTATCTCCAGCTTCCTTTTTTGAAGTTGAATTACACCCGGCAAGTATAGATAGTAATAAGATCATACCAATAGCAAATAAAGCCCCTGTTTTTAACATGTTGTTTTTCATAGATTGTTACGTTCACTCCGTTTCGTTTTGTTGTTTAATACACTCGATGTTTGGACAAAAGAAAAAAACCTAGAACATGTTTAATTGTCTACGCTTTTTAGAGTCAAAGTATAAGAAATTAAGCACGAAATAAAGTTTCTGTATTGATAAACCGAACATTTTTACACTTTAACTCGTAGTCCAGTTCTTTGAATGGGAACTAGGTAGAGACACTTAGCCCATATTTCCAAGCATATACGAGCAATATTTTTCACTTTCTAAATGTATCAAATATAGGCTGGTCACTCAATACAAAAACGAATATTTTAATTAAATTTACGTTAAAATGTTCGTTTTTTTTAACAAAACCTCACTAAATCTTTTATAAATATCTATCTCAAAACAAAAAAATCGTCTCAAAATCGGAACTTTGAGACGATTTTTCTACTTACTAAACATTTACCGTTCTAACTTCACTTAACGTTAATTGGCAGCGGTGCATGAGCCGCTACAAGCTGTTGTTCACGCATTTCTTCCCAGAACTCTGGCGGAATTACTGTGTTTAATGCAGATTTGTCTTCTGCAATACGTTCTGGACGACTAGCGCCAGGAATAACAGCAGCAACCGCTGGATTAGCAAGTGAGAATTGTACAGCAGCAGCCTTAATACTGATATGATGACGATCTGCAATACTTTTGATTTTTTCTACTTTTGCCATAATGTCTGAAGATGCTTTTTGATATTCAAAGTGCGTACCTCCAGCAAGAACGCCTGAGCTGTATGGCCCACCCACAACAATGCCCATATTATGTTTTACGGCTGCAGGCATTACTCGCTGCAGTGCACGCTCATGGTCTAATAGTGTGTATCGGCCAGCTAGCAAGGAGACATCTGGCTTTGCTTCTTCCAAATCCAGCATGATTTCAATTGGCTCTACTCGGTTTACTCCAAGTCCCCATCCTTTAATAACTCCTTCTTCACGTAAACGTGTAAGCACACGAAATGCTCCAGTTCGAGCAGATTCAAATTGTCCTACCCACTCATCTCCATAAAAATCTTGCGCGACATCATGAATATACACAAAGTCCAATCGATCTGTTTTTAAACGGTTTAAACTTTGCTCGATTGAACGAAGAGTTGCATCCGCGCTGTAGTCATTGATAATTTTATTTTTACGGCCAAATTCAAAAAGTCCGCCTTTTTCTCCTAAGTCACGTGAAGATGAGTCTTCCAGCTCATCTGAAATAACGCGACCTACTTTTGTACTTAGCACATACTCATCGCGATTTCTTTTTGATAGTGCTTCACCAAGGCGCATCTCTGCTAAACCAGCTCCATAAAGCGGGGCTGCGTCAAAGTAACGGATGCCGCTTTCCCAAGCAGCATCAACTGTTGCGATGGCTTCTTCTTCGGGAATATTACGATACATATTGCCTAATGGTGCTGTTCCAAACCCTAGTTTTCCCTGCAGTATCTTTCTCATATTCATAAAACCTCCTGAAATTTTTATAACTCTATTTTAGAAATTTATCAGTATGAAGGTAAACTCAACGACTGATCTATTCATTAAATGTCATGTTATCCCCTGACAAAATTCATTATGAAGCATATAAACAAGAAAAAAAAAGTACGCACTTTAAAGTAATATGGGAACTAAAAAGTAACCTACTAAAGAGTAATTGAGCTTTTCAGACTCTCCTTTTCTTTATGTACTTTCTACTTCTTACTCATGCAAGCAAACATTTTGCATACAATAAGCAGAAAGCTACTTTATAAATGAGGTGAGATTCTTGAGAGATGAATACTTCAAAAAAATTGAAGATAAGCTCGATAAGCTTGATGAAATGGACTGCTCGAAAGAAGAAGAAAAAGATGAATATTTTCAAAGCTTGCTAGATGATATGGATGATTTGTTGAAAGACATGCGCCAGCGAGAAAAAGACTCCAATCATCTGGTCAGCGAACATATGAAGACGGTTAATGACATATTTGATAACGCAATCAAAAACTTAAAAAAAGACCGAAACTAGCCTTATGGTGCTTCTGATCCATTTGAATATACTGATTTTTCTGTTTTTCATATATAAAAACATAGTATTTCATATGTAAAAATGGTATTTTCAGTATACGCAAACAGTAGGAGTGAAAAAAAGAATGGAAAACGGTCACTTTAAAGAACAAGTAAGAACGAAAGAAGAGCTTCGCCGTATAGTCGGCGCACCTAACAAATTGGCACATCAAAAAATAATTTCTCATTTAGATCGACACTGACGGGAATTTATTAAACATTCTCCTTTTGTTATCATCGCTACAGCTGATTATAAAGGAATTTGCGACAGTTCTCCGCGGGGGGATCACCCTGGTTTTGTACAAGTCGTCGATGAGAAAAGGCTATTGATTCCAGAGAGGCGCGGCAATAAAAAAGTAGATTCATTGGAAAATATTTTATCTAATCCTCAAATAGGGCTGCTTTTTTTGATTCCAGGCATAGAAGAAACACTGCGGATTAACGGCAAAGCTTGCATTGTAAAAGAAAAAGCGCTGCTTGAAACAATGGCGGTTCACAATAAAACTCCGCTGCTCACTATCGGCGTCGAAGTACAAGAATGCTTTCTCCACCGCAGCAAAGCATTCAAGCGATCAAAGCTGTGGAATCCAGAATCTTGGGAAAGAGTCGAAACGCTTCCTTCCGCAGCTAAAATAGTCGCAGAACACGCAGGCTTTTCCACCCTAGAAAGCCGCAACAATCCCGAAGAAAGCAAAACTCAGCACCTCTATGAAAAAAAGCCGCTATAATGCGGCTTTTGTCATTTTACCATCAGAAACAGTATACCTCCAGCAATGATCAGAACTGGTAACAAAGCAAGAAGCACGCCCTTTTTCGAACTTCCTATGTATTCATGATCACCATAGGCGCGGCCTGTTCTAAAATCTACTTTCACCTGAGATTCTTCTTTCTTATGTTCTTTTTTCATCCTCTTTTCCTCCTAGCGGCAGTTGAGCGTCAATTTGCTTAATATGATGCTCTAAATGAGCAATATAATCTTTAGCCAACCACTGGAGCGAAACGAAGTTTCCATCTTCTAATTCGAATTGATACATATACTTTTCTGTTGGTATATGCGAAAGAACGGAAGCAATTTGCTTATTTAAACTGCGCCATAGGGCAACTACTTCTTCCATGGGCGTAGCTTGATAGTGCTGCAGTTCTACCCATTCATCTTGTTTGTAAGGCGTCAGGGCCAAAGGTGTTTTTTCATGCTGCACATTGATAAACCGCTGCAAATTGTGAATAGCCGAGTCACATAAGTGCCCCACAATTTCTTTTGGGGACCATTTCTTAAGTGCAGGACGGTTTGACGCCGCTGCATCAGAGAATACCTCAAGCTTTTTAGGAAGCTTTATAATCCATTCATTTAACTGAACAACCGTCGTTTCCATGTTCATTTCTCCTTTAATAACGTTTTTTTTAAAATCTTCCCCATATAATATTCATCAACTGATTTTCCATCTACAACGAGTGAACATACTTTTTCCCCTTCTATTTTAAAGCCCATCTTTTTATACAGCGAAATGGCCGGTTCATTGTGTGTCATAACCGTTAGCTCTACTCGTTTGATGCCGCTATGCGCCGCCCAGTTCTCCATTTTTTCAAACAATGAAGTACCAATCCCTTGGTTTCCATAGGAACGCAATACTCCAACTGCTAAGTATGCACTGTGTTTTTTTCGATTAACGCTTCCGCCAATTACAGACAAATGTCCGACAAGCTGTCCGTCTTGTTCCGCCACTAAAATTGTCGAGTTCGGCATCTTTAAAAAAGTGGTAATCATTTTTTTCTGCTGTTCAAGCGTTGTCGCACGCTCATTTTCCTCGTACAGCATATATGCTGTTTCTCGATCAAGCTCTTTATTTAACATTAAAAAAGCTGCTGCATCGGAAGCTGAAATTTCTCGAATCATGTTTACCCCTGCTTTCGTAAATAGTAGTTAGCTAGTTCAACAGAAAAGAACTTTAAAAAACGAATGATACTATTACACACGTGCTGAACGTTTTCCAAGAAACGCAGTGAAAATGAAACATATACTAAAAGCGGCGGCTGAAACGAAAAAGCCAAGCATCCACCCAAAAGCTCGCATAAACGTATCTTCATTCGGGTACTGAGGCTTGACGCTTAGCCACTCAATTACCATAATCAATGCCACTATCAAGTAAAAGCTGCTTCCCGTTAAAGCCATTTTAAGACGGTTTTTAAATGATCCTGTCCACGCTGTACTAACAATGCGCCACGTAAAAATACTTACAATCGTCGCTAAAAACATAAGAACAAGATGCAAATAAGGGATATCTGTAAACATAAGAAGATAGAGTAAAAATATTGTAGTATCAAAATATAAAGCATTAATGCCAAACAAATAGCCTCCGCTCAGCCAATGGTTTTGAAACCACTTTTTCTTGCTAAGACGTTCTACCATTCCGCTAGGCACCCACAGCGTACGCGAAAAAACAATCATCACCAGCACAAATACCATGCCGGCCAAAAAGAATGTTGACACTTTTTCATCAACCTTTCTATTCAAAATAAATATGGTTAATTATACTATTAATAACAAATTTAAACTATTGTTTTCTTTACTAATGAAGAGGCTGAGACAAAGGTATTTTAGTGGTGGGAAAATTTGAACGATGCATTGAGATTCTTGGTAGAGAATTAAATTTGTTCGGATTTTTTATGAATAGACTGAATGTAAGTTTCATGTATGTAGCTGCTTCTAGCTGTTGATTGGAGGGCAAGGCGAAGACTCCTGCGGGAAAAGCGGAACAGGTGAGACCCCGCAGAAGCGCAAGCGACGAGGAGTCTCACCGGCCGCCCGCGGAAAGCGAAGTCTTGCACGGAAATCAACAGCGGTGTCACAAGTAATTCATACGAGCTCATTAATCCTATTTGTTCGTCTTTCAATAGGATTAATTTAGATATGTCTTAATCTCTATTTACATTCTTCCTCCGGTAAATGGATTGATTTCCCCTGTTAAGTCACGTCCTGCTTTCTTTTCTTCATGTGCGATGCGCTTGCCAATCGCAATTTTATTCCAAATTAGTGGCACCCATATACACGCTCCGAATAAAATCATCCAAAAAAGTTCTCACATTTCTTCCACCCTTTCATCTTCTTCTATTATTTTGAAGACAATAAGAAACGCATATACGCTTTTTACTCTTGATTTGAATCCTTGATACCGTATGAAAAGAAATAAACTAGGATTGATAAAGCCATTCCGTAAGTGGTCCAAGCCGCTAGTAAAATGGCGTACTGATGATTGATAAAAAACACTCCGCTTGAAATCAGCAGCAGGATAAAACTAATCCATTTTATTTTTTTCATTACTCTATCCCCTTTACTTAACCTTTTACAGTAAGTTTCTTATTGTCTACTTGTTATTACGAACAAACTGTATAAAAGTTCCATATTTTTCAAATAAACGAAAAGTAATTTGATAAAACGTTCAGCTATCGATTATCATATACCTTAAAGTAAGTTTTACGATTCATGAGTGGGAGTGAACTATCTTGTCTTATAGCATGAAGGAAATGAATGAAAAAACCGGGCTTTCCGCACCGACTTTACGCTACTATGAAAAAGAAGGAATTCCTCCTTTTGTAGAGCGTGATGAAAATGGAAAGCGCCTCTATAACGATACGAATATTGAATGGATTCGTTTTATCTTAGCTCTGCGCTCAACGGGCATGCCTCTTGTAGAAATCAAGCGCTATGTAGAGCTCTATAAACAAGGCGAAAGCACGATTAAAGAACGAAAAAGCATGATGCTTCAGCACAAAGAAGCAGTGGAAGAAGAAATGGCCAAAACTTTTAAATACCTTGAACAAATTAACTATAAGCTTGCTTTGTACGACTCACTAGAAGCAAAATTAACGCAAAAAGAAATTAAAATTTAAACACAAAAGTCCGCAGGTGCACCTGCGGACTTTTTATTAATACAGTGAATTTACGATATTTAACAGCTCTTCTGACCATGTCCAATCGCTGATTTCAACCGCATCTGTTACGTGATGCAATTTACTAGCTCCGATAATGCTTGACGTTACAGAGGGCTGATTCAATACCCATGAAAGAGCAAACTGAGACAAGCTTACTTCATTTGTTTCTGCTAACTTGCGATACTGCTCCACCAGCTGAAAGTTTTGGTCTGTAAAGTAGTTTCGCAGCAGCTTTTCACCATGCGCAGCCCGACTTTCTAGCGGCACGTCATTTGGTGTTTTATATTTGCCTGAAAGCATACCGCGCGCTAACGGACTGTATACCATGACGCCTACACCTTCAGATTGACTAAACGGCAGCAGCTCTTGTTCAATTTCACGAGAGAGAAGATTGTACTGAGGCTGAACGGAAATAAATTTTTCAAGATTCATTTTGTCACTAATATGATGAGACTTTGCGATTTGCCACGCGGCATAATTGGAGCAGCCAATATAACGAACTTTGCCTTGACGAACTAAATCATCTAGCGTACGAAGCGTTTCTTCCATAGGTGTATGGTGATCAAAAAGATGAACTTGATAAAGATCAATGTAGTCCGTCTGCAGTCGTCGCAGCTGATTATCCACTTCTCTCATAATATGTGTGCGTGAAAGGCCTTTATCATTTTTGCCTTTTCCTACGGCAATGCCGACTTTTGTTGCAAGCACAACATCATCTCGTTTTCCTTTTAACGCACGTCCAATAATTTCTTCAGATTCCCCTGTGCCATATCTAAACTCTTCATCCTGCCCTTTTCCGTAATAGTTGGCTGTGTCAATGAAGTTAATTCCGTTGTCAATGGCGCTATGTAAAATAGCTGCCGACGCTTTTTCGTCAATCCATCGTCCAAACGCCATGGTACCTAGACATAAATTTGATACTTCCAGACCTGTTGTTCCAAGCTTTCGATATTGCATCGATACCCTCTCCTTTTTATTGCTGTCTTTACTCTCTCTTATCATACACCTTAACGTCCACTTTAAGACAAGCCTTAAGCGTGCATGCATATATAAAAAACTGCTAGAAACAGCAGTGCTTCTAGCAGTTTTTTGATTCATTTTTCGCTTATTTTTTTGCAATTTGCTTCTTCAGTAGACATAATCATAATATGGTAAGATAAATCATAGCTTACTCGTTATCGAAACTACATTAAGCTGCCGCTGTTAAAATAACGGCGATTCCATTAAAACAAGCATGAATGATCATACTTGGAAGCAGCGACTTTGTTTTTTCGTACACCCATGCAAACACGAGACCTGATAAAAAGTTAACGGGCAAGGTATTGTACGTTGGAATATGCACCAGCATAAAGATAAACGAACTTCCCACTAATCCAAACACAATTCCTCCTTTACGTTTCAGCCACGTATAAAAAAATCCTCGGTAGATAATCTCTTCATAAAAAGGTGAGATTACAGCGGCTGAAACAAAAGCAAGTATAAATGAAAACAGCGACAGGTCATGCTGTAAACTGGCTGTTTTTTTATTTTCATACGTCATACCAAACCATTCCATTAGCACAACAATTGCCACACTTCCTAAGATCAGCACAAAAAGCAAAAAAAGAATGCGCGGCCAGTGCCGTTTTGAAAACGATTGAAAACCAATTTTTCTATCACCAGCCTGAACCATCAGCCCATACAGAGCTGATAAAAACACAGCTGCCATAACAAACCCAGTAACTGTTCCAGCATAAAGATCATTTTCAAACAGGGAATGTAAAGCATCCTGCAATATGCCTTCAATTAAGATAGGCACACCAACAAACGTGACCACAAGCATGATTACGAATGATTTTATTGTCCATAATCCTTGATTTTTTTGTTTCAATTTACTTCGCCTCCCTTTTACATATATTCAGTGTAAAAGGTGACGTAACGTTACCTGCAAGCATTTTTTTGGAGGGGTTAAAAATGATTTATTTTTCTACTGGGCAAGCCGCTAAAAAATTAGGCCTTACGGTGCGTACGCTTCGTTACTATGATCAAATCGGCTTGCTTCATCCATCGTCAAAAGCCCAAAACGGAAAGCGGTCCTATTCAGAAACGGATTTAGTCACACTAGAAAAAATTACTCTGTTAAAAAACTTAGCCGTTCCTTTGCGAGATATTGAACTTATTCTTCATCAAGTGAGTATTGATGAACTTCTAGCGATTCATCAGCAAAAACTTCAGCAAAAAGCTTCAGAAATTCAACGAGCTTTAGAACATACTCACACTCTTCGCAACAGTATAAAAATAGAAGGTGAATTAAACTGGAAGCAGCTCCTTCCCTTAGTTCAAAATCAGTCTACTACTAAAAGCAGCTGGACTGATCTGCTTTCGATTTTAATAGAAGAAAGTGAGATTCTGCAGCATGATTTGCCTAAAATGGAGAATGCGAGTGCCGATAAATGGATTAACATCATAAAACGAGTTCAGCTTTGCTTAAAGCACCAGCGTGCACCTCAATCTGAAGATGGACAGCTGGTTGCAGCTGATATTCTGCTTTTATCGAGTGAGCTATTTGGCCCTCATACGGCTTTAGAAAAAGCCTTTTGGGATGTTCGCAAATCTCCTGAGGCATCAAGTTCACTTAATCTCTACCCTATTGACAGCGAAATCCTTCAATTTATTGAAGATGCGATTATTTTTTACGAACAACACATAAAGGAATGAAGGTATTGAAAAAAGAAAAGCTGTTTGCTAATTCTTCTTATAAAAAATTATTTATTTCAAGCTCTGCCGCAAGCTTCGGAGATTTATTTGATATGTTTGCGGTGATGACGCTTTTTACATACGTGTGGCACGCAAATTCCCTCTGGATTACGCTTATTCCTGTCGCGTACACTTTGCCTAGCATCCTGCTAAGTCAAGCAGCAGGAAATTTAGCGGACCGCTGCGATAAAGTACAGCTGATGTTTCTGTCTGAACTAGTCCGTCTTCTGTTCACATGTCTGTTATTTTTCACAAATGAACCGCTTTTGGCACTAGGGGTGCTGACCCTGCGCTCTATGAGTTCTGTTATGAAAGTGCCCGCACAGCTGGCTTACGTTCGAGAAGTGGTCAAAGAAGAGCAGCTGCTGCAAGCCTCTACTTTACAAAACATTATGTTTCAAATTGCCAAAGTTGTGGGGCCGTTTCTCGGAGCCGCCGCGCTGACGATTACAACGCCAAAAGCATGCATTTTAGTTAATGCCGCAGCTTGTATGATTTCTATTGGTGTCCTGTTTTCACTTAAAAAAGCAGGTAAAAACATTCAAGGGCAAGCTGCTCATTCTTCCCATCAACCGAAAGAAACGTACTCAAACGGCTGAAAAATCGTTTTTCAGCACTCAATCCTTTTACGCGTCGTTATTTTGTTTCACCTTTCGTATTTTGTAGTCATGCTTGTTGACGCTCAAATTAGCATCTTCCTTCGAGATGTGCTGCCTCACCATCCGGAAATGCTCGGCTGGCTGCTTTCGGGAATCGGACTGGGAGCGCTAGCAACAGGAGTTTACCTCAATAGAAAAAAGCAGGTTCACCATCCGTTTAGACTTTTATCACTTGGCCTGCTTTTATTTGGAGGGGCTTTATTTTTCATTAGCTGCTTTAATCCAGCCGTTATGTCGCGCTATTTTATTTTGATTGCTGCACCCATCGGCGGCGCCGGAGTTGGACTGAATTTACTGCTGTTTAACTATATCGTTCAAAAGTACAGCGACAAAGAGCACCTCGGAAAAGTGTACGGATTCATTAATACATTAACGAGTGTCGTTTTACTTACTGCTCCTCTTTTTGGAGGCATGATCGTAAAAGTCGCAGGTGCTCAGACGACTTTTTTAGCGGCTGCCATTATCGTAGCAGTCTTTGGATTTGTGAGCATGCTGATGCCGCTGCGTGATAAACCGGAAAGAAACGTTCAGATTGACGCATAAAAAACAGCTTGAGACTATACCTCAAGCTGTTTTTTTATAAATTCCTGATTATCATCCAACGACTATATAAATTAAAGCGGCTAGTACGTTCGGCACAGCAAGAGCTCCAAATCGTTTTGCATCTTCAACTCGGCTCACCTTGCGCGTCTTTTTGGCTGAAAAGAATGTGCCTGTACTTCCTAGCACGATGCTGTCAATAAGGTATGCCAAAGCCAAAACCAGTGATACTGCTCCCATTGTGCCTAACATAAAATAGAGATAGCTCCACTTCCCTGTAAAAGCAGCAAGCGCAAGAACAATCCCGACCGTCACGATACCTGCTATAAATCCTTTTTTAATCATTGCATCCCTCTTCCCTTCCTGCCCCTTAAATTTTACCATATACTTCTTTTTTTGTATGATATCTTACATTTTATTCTACTATGCTCATATCTTATGGTAAAATTAGTAAGAGAGGTGGTACATATGAAAAAACGTCAAGGAATCACGATGCTTTTATTTATACTCGGAGCAGCCTCTATTTCTTTTGGGATGGCTTTAAAAAATATCTTTCCTTATTCCCCTGCAGCCGGGTGGATTCTAGGGACACTGCTTTTGCTAGGAAACTCATTTTATACGAGAAGGTACTTACATAGAAGGTCCATTAAGAAGTAAATATCCGCCCCGAGCCGTATATACAAACCTTCATTCGGTTATGGTAAAATAGATAAGCAAAAACTGGATGTAAGGAGATTTTGAGTTTGAAAACAGGATTAATATCTGGCATTATATCTTTAATTATTGTGATTATCATTTCTATTACAGCAGGCAACTGGCAGTATATTTACTATATTTCAGGCCCTCTTGGCATATTACTTACGGCAATTGCACTCGTAACCTTACTGGACGCATTTCGTTTTGAAACGAGAGGACCTTACTTTACCCCGGTCCGGCAGCGAGAGGATACAGAATGGATGAAACGTTTTATTATTGCAGCTGTTCCTCATTTAGTTGCTTCATGTATTTGTATCTTATTTTTATAGAAACCAAAAAGCCAATGAATGATCTTCATTGGCTTTTCTTATTTATTATATTAAATACCGCGCGACATACCGTAATAATCAATACGATAATCCACAGCTCCTTCTGCAAATACATTTACAGCTGATTTGGAATCTTTTTTCGGGAATACCCGGGAAGTGAAGACAATTTTGCCGCCGTTTATATAAATTTCGACGATGCTTTTGTCGACAAATACGCGAACATCGACTTCGTTTGACGCTGTCCATTTTTCAGAGCGAACCACACCGTATTCCGTTGCATATTGATGGTGGAATGAAGAACGGTCGAGTCGCACTTCTTGCTTTTCTGTATCAAACACGAGGCGAAGCTCTTCTTCTTTACTATTAAACAGCTCTAAACCAAACTGTTTGGCCGCTATCTCGCGGAACGTCATATTGATTTCATATGCATTGTTTGTTGCTTCATCAATGATCACTTCTTCATTTTTTAGCGTTCCTCTAAAATGAACCGCTTGATCTCGAAGCTTATTTAACTCTTCTACAGGCTTTTGAACAAGTTCATTTCCTTCAAGCGAAAGCTCACGAGGAAGCGTTAAGGCATGGGCCCATCCGTATTCGTCTGACGGATAGTCAACGTCCGGGTTTCCAATCCATGCCAACAGCAAGCGACGTCCGCTTTCATCTTGGAAGGTTTGCGGTGCATAAAAGTCAAACCCTTTATCAATTTCACGGTAATACTCCATTTCAAACGTTAAACTTTCCACATCGAATGTTCCCACCGCGTAAATCACATTATAAATATTATGAAAATCGTGGCCATCCGCTTTGATTCCTTGCGGCGAAAAGACAAACACATCTTTTCCGTCCAGTTTAAAGTAATCCGGGCACTCCCACATATAGCCAAAGTCAGGAAGCGATGTTTTAACTTCGCCTTTAAATGACCACTGAAGCGCATCGCTTGATTCATACACAATTAACGCGCCCGTTTCGTTTTCACGCTGAGCGCCTAGCAGCATATAATATGTATCATTTTCTTTCCATACTTTCGGATCACGCACATGTCCTGTATACCCATCAGGAACGCCTTGTACCGCTGGATTATACGTGTATTTTTCCACACTTCCATCCCTGTTTAGCATCGCGATACATTGATTAGCTGAACGTGAGCCGTCTTCGTATTTTACATTCCCCGTATAAAACAGCAGCCCCTGACCATCTTTTTCAATCGCGCCGCCTGAGTATGCGCCGTGCGATTCATATTCTTCCGTTGGCGTTAACGCAACCGGAAGGCGTTCCCACGTTACTAAATCCGTAGATTTCACATGAGCCCAGTGCTTCATTCCATGCATCGCACCGTACGGATACCACTGATAAAACACGTGATATTCACCGTTTAATTGAATCAATCCGTTTGGATCATTCATCAGCCCGTACTGTGGATGAATATGATAAATCGGCTGCCAGCTGTCTTTGATTGCTTTGTCTTTTAATGCTTCTAACTCACCAGATTTTGCTTCTAAAATCGTTCTGTACTTCGATTCAGCCATTTCTTCAATCCCTCCAGCATCTAAAAAAAGAGAACGTATTCTCCTTGCCCTCTATGATATAAAATTTCAAGTGAAAATGCTACCAAAGAACGAATGTTGTCGTTTTCTTGTGTCGGATTTTACAGATAACTTTTTTTCTGTTTTTATAGCAGAAAAGAAGGTTTTTCTGTCAGGTGGTTGAATACTATATACAATCAAATTTCACCAGCCTGTACGAGCGTCCGACGGCACTTGCACATTTTTTTTAGCGAATCATTTGCGTTTTGCAGGAAGTATTCAACAAAATGGTAAACCCTTCATATTACATATTATAAAAGGAGGAAATGTCATGACAAAAGAAAACGTAAAAGAAACAGTGGGTAAAGAAACAAAAGGTGGAAGCAAAGAGTTATTGGTCGGCACGTTAGTAGGCAGCGTAGTGGGTGTAACAACAGCTTTACTAGTAGCGCCAAAGTCAGGAAAAGAGCTGCGTGCTTCTATTCAAGACGGAGCGAATCAAGCACTTGCTAAAACAGGTCAAGTGAAAGAAACGGTATATGCAAAAGGCCAAGACCTCAAACAGCGCACGGCTCGTCTTTCACAAAAAGTTTCCGAACAATCTTCGCAAGTTGTCAACAAAGTGAAATCTCTGCGCACTGCTAAAGAACAGCCGCTTGCAGAAATGGCTGCAGCAGAAGAGCTTGAAACGACAGAAATCGTTCAAGATCCTGTTCTTGAAGCTGAAGCGGTGCAAGAAGAATTAAATACAATTACGCAAGAAGTAAGTGACTTAGAACAATCTGTCGATGAAACAAGACGTTAATAACGAGCTGTAGAGATATCTCTACAGCTTTTGTGTATATTCGCTATCCTTCATTCCACCCTTCAAAAAAATAGCCTCCGTACGGACACGGCTCTGATTCCGGCAGTCCTTCATAACGCTGTCCGCTGTAATACTTCGCCAGCACAATCTTAGGCTTAAAAGCCGCTACCCCTTCACTGTCTTCTTTCTCCGCTCCGCTTTCTTTCATCAAACAAAAAATATCCATTCCTGCAAACTCTCCGTACCCTTGATAGCACGACTCATAATAAACTTTACCAGGTGTCACCAAATAACACTCTCGCTGCCACGACGGCTGCTTACTGTAGACACTTGCAATACTTATTCCACTCACCGCACACTTCCAGCTGCAAATTCCAACCATACAACGCCTCCAACGACTTGATAGTCTATTCATCTACAACTTTTGATAAAATCAAACATCCTTTGGCATGTACATAATTCTCTCTTCCACCTAAAAAACTACATTTCTAGATACCGATCCGCCGTGATTTCACCGCCAAAAGTTCGCCTACGTGAATTTGACTATCGCCAAGAAATTACACTTCACTCCTTCCCACCCTCTAGAAAGAAACCGCACTTCACACCCAAACAAACTCCCTATTCTCTCTTCTGCCTAAAAACTATACCATCAGAACCCCAGTCCCCTTGATTTCACCCCAAAAGGTTCACCTATGCGGAAGTTGGCAGCCCGCAAGGGAGGGCAACTTCCGCATAGGTCTAGCACTGTCTCCTTGGCTGCCCTTTAGTCAAGGAGACAGTGCTACATCGATAGAAATAAAAAAGGTCTGATAAATCGACCATTTCTGGTGATTATCAGACCTCAAGTTTTTCTGCATTTGAGCGGCTTATTTGCTGTTCAAGCGATTTAGCCAGCTGTACGATTTCGTGATCTACATATTTTGTTTTGATTTCTTCGATTTCCATTAATGTTTTAGAAAAGCTTTCTGCGTTATTTCCCTGTCTGTGCTGAACATCTTTAAAGAAATCAAGCAGTGCCTCGTTAGACTGCGTTGGACGGCTAAAATCAATCGTGTACATTTTGTACCCCAGTGTTAAATTTGTTGTAGTTGTCATAATTATTTCCCCCATTCTTCCTATAGTGATATATCTTCTACTCTTTACCCTTTAATTCCTCCTTTTTAACCTAAATTAATTATTTTTTTAAAAAAACTTCCCGTTATAAGAAAAAACACCCTTATAACAAGGATGTTAGAGTATTCTTCCCTTCGGTACAATTCCAGATGTAAAGTCATCTTTGAACTTAAAGCTAGCAGAATTGTTTTCCGTTAGAAAATGTATTTCCCATTTAAAGACCGGATATTCGGGCTTGTACATTTCTACTTTCTGATTAGGATTTTCTTCTAATCTTGCAATTACTCGTTTGAATCCTTCATATGCAATCCACCAATCGCTTCCGGTTTCATCGGTAATAAAACAAATAGAACCGTCAATTAAATGAAGGTTTTGCTTGATATCATCAGCATTTGTAAAATACGCATTTCCAAACGTTTGAAGACAATGATCGCAATAACCTGCTTTGCCTCCGTCTTTATAAATCCAGTGCGCGATTGGCTCACTGCAGTCTTTACACGTATTCGTCACTTCTTGAAGAAATGTTTTTCCGCTCCACTGTTCTTTTTCATCTTCAAAAACGGTCCATACTAAATAACTTTCCGTTTGCTCTGAAATAAAAAGGCGAAACGGCTCGTCTCGATGCCAAAAGTGAATATTTTGTTCGTCTGATTCTTCAAAGTCAATGACAAAATTATCTCGTTCTAATATATGTCGAATAACATTGGTTAAAAAGGTAACATCCATATAAGGACCTCCCGTACTAAGCGTGACTTCTAGTAAAAATAGCGTTTATGAGTTAAAACATATCACGCTTGCTGAAATAACGTCAACGATTACCTCCTGCTTTCTCCGAAAACTGGAAAAGAAATGGTCAAACGCGTTATAATGGTAGTCATGTTGAAACGGAAAGGAGATTTTATGAAGTTTACCGTTCAATCAACTGCACTTTTTCTTCTCTTTTTTATTTGTTTAAGCGGCTGTTCTGATAACGCGGAGCAATCAAAAAAGCCGGCTGGCTATTTAATTCAAGGGCGCATTTTAGAAGTGAAACAGGATGAAATTCTTATTGCAAACGTCATTCCGCGAGATACTGCGCTTGACTATACAACAAAAGAAATACTTGGTTCTAGCGATGTACAGCCTATTTATGTAAAAGTTTCGGATGATCAAACATACAAAAAAGGACAGCTTGTTAAAGCATGGCTCAAAAAAGACAAAAGCGTTCAGTATTCCGTTCCGGCAAAAGGCGAGGCTGTTGAAGTCAACATTTTAAAACAGCCGTAGAAAAGCTCCTGTTACGGGAGCTTTCTTCGTGTCAGCTGACGTCCGGTCCGATTCATTTTATGCTGTTCAAAATCCCACTTTTTCTAAAAAGCGCTTTGCTGATATATAACCAGATTCATATAAAAATTCGATTTCTTCTTCCTTTAAGGCAAAATCCGTTGCCGTAATCACACCCGTTGGAATTTGCACCGTTCGTTCTTTTGTCTCCGCGTTCAAATACCGCAAATCATGTGCTTGCAGCATCGTCGTAAACATGCTTTTAAATAAATGGACCGGCGTCGGAATAATAGCGGCTGTATCAATTTCTTCTTTTACAAATCGAAAACCAAACGTCGGGAAACGCGGATGCTCCGTATCAAACAGCCAAATCGGAAAATTGCTTAAAAGTGCTCCATCGACAATGTATGACCTCTTGAACCCTTTGGATTTCCAGATGACGGGACGAAAGAAAAAAGGAATGGACGCACTCATCATCACAGCTTGTGAAATCTTCATATCGCCTGGCTTCATTCCGTATCGAGGCAAGTCGTCAGGCAGCACAAGCATCTGTCCGTTCGAAATATCTGAGGCAATAATTTTCAGCTTATCAGCCGGCAAATCCGCAAACGTTTCGATTCCTTTTTCACGCAGCAGACCGTACACCCATTTTTCCAAATAATCATTTTTATAAAAACCTAAATGAATCATTAATTCAATCAAGTTCCCAATCAGAGGAATTCGGTTAATGATCGTTTTCCCGCGAAACTTGGCATAGTCCATGTTTTGAAGCTCCCTGCGAATTTCACCGCTTTTATAGCCGCTCGCCAAAAGAGCCGCAATTAACGCGCCTGCTGACGTACCTGCTAGACGCTGCCATTCTACATTGCTTTCTTCCATCGCTTCAATCGCACCCGTGAATGCAATTCCTCGAACGCCTCCCCCTTCAAATACAGCATCCGCTTTCACATCTTTCCCCTCCCCTGCAACTTTCTAGTTTTTATATACCCTTTTTTATATTCAGGTTTTCGCTACTCCATACCTTTTATTTTCCCAACAAAAAAAGACTGTTTCATTTATCGAAACAGTCTTTTCTTTACAGTCGCTTTATTACCATTCGATAGTAATTCATTGTCAGCCAGTAGAAAAGAAAATAAATAATCCCGTATACTGCATCCGCTATTAAAACAGGAACTATCAGACTTTCACCGATTAAGTTTGTAATAACCTTCAGCGCAAATAGACTATGCAAGATACCAATTACTAAAGGCAAACCAAACGTAAACAGCTGCTGCTTTCGAACGGCGCTCATCATTTGAGACACTGAAAATCCAAGCTTACGCAGTACTTCAAATCTTTTGCGCTCTTGTTCAGCTTCTGAGATTTGCTTAAAATAAATAATACTGCCCGTTGCCATCAAAAAGACGAGCCCTAAAAATCCTCCAATAAAAATAAACAATCCTTTACTCATTAAGCCTGCCTGAAACACATCATAGTATGAAGTGCGGCTTTCTCCAGCCACTTTTGCGATTTGATGATAGTTCTTAGTAAGTTCATTTTGTTTATTTCCATCATCGGTATTAAACACGTACACCGATTGCTTTTGTCCAGCCTTTGAAAGTTTGATAAACGTGTCGTGATTGACTACAAACTGATAGCCGGCACTTTCAGAGTCAAGAATAAGTGAAGATTCTGATTTAACGACTTTTAAAGCAAGCTGTTCTGATTTGTTCAGCTGCACAGCTGCCGTTTTACCTGTACTAGGCTTAAACACTTTTCCTTTTGCCATCGAATCAAAAACAACGGTTTCGTTTGCACTTAACGAAGGAACCGAAACGCCGTTTTTCCGCACTTCTTCTTCATCTAAAAAACTGATTCGCTCACCATCTCCGTAATAACCAGATGTAATAAATCGAAAGTCCGATAAATCAGCAGAGTGCTTCACGATATGATACACATACTGATTTGATTGGATATCTAACTCACGCAGTACTTCCATAAATTCTTGCGCTGCGTTTTTGCTGTGCAGCGTATAGTCATAAGGCTGCATACTTCTGGCGTCGGCTTTTGTGTTATAGTACGAGGAATACGTCACACCAACTGCTACAAGTGTAGTAGCTGACAAAATCGTAATTAGAGTTAACACTCGTGCATTTGCTTTAATTCGATACATCATAGTAGAAACGCTTAGCATATTTGCAAACGAGTAATATCCGCTTGCATGCTCTCGGTAAAACCCCATCAGCCACTCAATTGTGGCTTTAAAAAGTAAAAATGTTCCGAAAATGACCGAGAACAGTACAACGGCTACAATTAGAAAAAACTTAGGCGTCACAATGTTTCCTGATGAAAGGTAGTACCCGTAGCCAACGAGTAAGATACCTAGTCCTCCAACTATAATTGAGCGTTTCGAATTCATTTTATTTACGCGTTCACTTTTGCTTTCTGCTTGAAACAGATCTAATAGCGTATAGCGGTACATAATAAAATAGCCTTGAAACGATATAAAAATGGTAACAATTAAAAACACTACGGCTGTTTTTAAAACCGCTTGAAGAGAAAATGTGAGCGTAATAGAAAGCGACAGTCCCATAAGCTTTAGTAAAAACAGCACAAACAGCCTTGAAAACACGGTACCTAGTAAAATACCGGCCACCAAAGAAGAAATCCCCAGCAGCATATTCTCATAGAAAATCATTTTTCCAATCGTACGTTTTTCAATGCCGACTAAATGATACAGCCCGAGCTCTCTCTTACGTTGCCTGATAAAAAATGAATTTGTGTACCAAATAAAGACAACAATAAAGGTAAGCAGAACGTAATTTGAAGCATTAAAAATACCCTGCAGCCTCAGCTCTTCTCCAATAACCTTTGAAATCGATTGGTCGTACTGAAGCGTAGCAAACACATAGTACACAATAATGCTAAAAATCATTGAAAAGAAATAAAGGCTGTAACGGCTAATATTTTTGCGCATATTCTTTTTAACAAGATCAAATACGGTCATAGCCTTCACCGCCTAATGCGCCTTGAATGTTCATAATTCGTTTAAAAAATGCTTGTCTCGTTTGTTCGCCTTTAAACAGCTCCGTATAAATTTGTCCGTCTTTAATAAACAGCACGCGGCTGCAGTAGCTTGAAGCCAACGGATCATGCGTCACCATAATAATGGTGGCACGGTCTTCTTGATTTAGCTGCGACAGCTTTTCGAGCAGGCTTGAAGCAGCTTTGGAATCAAGAGCTCCGGTAGGTTCATCGGCGAAAATAACGGCTGGATTCGTAATCATTGCTCTCGCTGCTGCAACGCGCTGTTTTTGTCCGCCAGAAATCTCATATGGGTACTTATCCGCCAGCTCATAGATGCCTAGTCGCGTTGCGGTGTCTTTAAGCTTCGCTTCCATCTCTTTCTTAGACATTTTTGTAACCGTAAGCGGCAGAAGAATATTTTCTTTTACCGTTAACGTATCCAATAAATTATAATCTTGAAAAATAAACCCTAAATGATTGCGTCTGAAAGCAGACAGCTTCTTATCTTTCATGAGCGCCACGTTTTTCCCTTGAATCCATACTTCGCCATCGGTTGGACGGTCAATCGTTGAAAGAATGTTCATCAGCGTCGTTTTTCCCGCTCCAGATGGTCCCATAATACCGACAAACTCTCCTTCTTCGATTGTAAAATCAATTCCTTTTAGCGCTTCGTATACATTTCCTCTTGATCCAAACGTTTTGGTTACATTTTTCCCTTCAAGAACAATGCTCACTTTTCCTTCTCCTCCTTTCGTTCTTTTGTCGGCCACACGCTTTTCACCCGCTGCGGCAGCTCATTTTTTGTTATAATGTCATATTTCCGAACTTCATTGCCTCGAACGAAAAGGTCAATAACCGTTCCTTCTTTTAACTGTTTAATCGTTGTAAATGTTTGAAACGTTGTTTGTCCTTTTTCGTTTATCACTGAAATTGTATATTGAACTCGTCCATAATCATCCACTTTTTTTGCTTCTTTTGGGATAATCCCGTATTGATGCTCCGTTGCGGCTTTTTGATAAATCTTTATTCCTCCTATACCTGCTCCTACAACAAAAAGCAGAGCTAAGAGGCTAATCCACTTTCGCTTCATGTACGTTCCCTCCTTGTGTATAGCTCTATCTTACTTTGAAACAAGGAAAGATTCGTTTGAAGCAGATGACAATCTCAGCGTGCAATCTTACATTTTTGAAAGGTTATCAAAAGAATTCGGTTTGTAGAAGGTCAGAATCACTGTGGTTCCTTCGGGTAAAAGTGAATTCACCTCTATTCGATGGCCAAGAGCATCTGTAATTTTTTTTGAAAAATACAGCCCTAGCCCCGTAGCTCCCTTCGTTTTTCTTCCCGCATTTCCTGTGAATCCTTTTCCAAAAACCCGGGGAAGATCTTGAGTTGGAATCCCTTTCCCTTGATCAGCGATAAATAACTTTACGTACTTTGGCGTTTCTTCACTAAAAAAAGAAAGCTTTCCTTCTAGAGGACTATATTTAATGGCGTTAGACAGCACTTGCCTCACAACAAACTGCATCCACTTTGGGTCAGTGTGCACCAGTGTGTCTAGATTTTTTTCATCAATATACAGCTTCTTTTCAATACACCATTTTGAGAAATACGCAACGTTTGGAAAAACAAGTTCACTTAGTGACACTGCCTGCACCTGATAATCTTTTTCTAAGTACTGCAGGCGTGCAGAATATAAATTCTGATCTACTAACCCGTCAATTTTCATCCACTCATCTTCAATATCCTTTAGCCAAGGCCATTTATAAAGCTCTGTACGATGAGCATTAATAAGCAGCTTCATCGCAGTAAGCGGCGTCTTAATCTCATGAACCCAAGTCGTTACATATTCCTGCTGCTCTCGCTGCTGTACGTGAAGAACATGAGTTTGTCTGCGATACACACGATCTATATGCTGCAGCATACTCAGCATGTCTTCATCTGCTTTTGTTCGAACATATGGCTGCATTTCTTGCAAATCGTACGCATCATTCCGCAGCATTAAGCTTAACTTTTTTAGAAATCTTCTTTCTTTTACTCCTCTCCATAAAAGAAACAGAATCAGCAGACACAGCGTTAAAAGATTCAAATACCAAAACGAAGTGGACGATACCTTAATATCATACTCAAGCAGCAGCAGAGCATCGATTACACTCAGCCATATAAGAACAAATAAAATCCAGCTTAGTCTTTCTCTTAAAAAACTTTTCCACATCTTAATTCACCAAATATCCTTGGCCTTTTTTGGTCACAATTTTATTATTCAGCCCGATGTCTTCAAGCTTGGTGCGAATGCGTGTGATGTTGACAGAAAGCGTATTGTCACTTACAAATTTTTCATCTTCCCATAACCTTCGCATAAGCTCTTCTCGCGATACAATCTTGCCCCGTTCTTCCAAAAGAAGCCGTAAAATGAAAAATTCATTTTTCGTTAAATGAATTTCTTGATCGTTGTAATGCAAACTTCCTTTTTTTAAGTCTAGCACCGCGCCGTTCCACTCGATAACGTCTGAAACCGTGTCTCCATATGAATATGTTCTGCGCAGAAGCGCCTGCACTTTAGCAACAAGAACATCTAAGTTAAACGGCTTTTGAATATAGTCATCCGCCCCAACATTCATTGCCATAACAATATCCATTGGATGTTCACGAGAGGAAAGAAAGACGATAGGAGTTTTTGAAACCGTACGTATTTGCTGACACCAGTAAAACCCGTCATATACAGGCAAATTCACGTCTAAAATAACAAGCTCTGGTTTTTCTGCAATAAATACTTCCATTACCTTTTGAAAGTCTTCTACTCCAGCCACTTCAAATGACCACTGTTCAAATTTCTCTTTCACTAATTCATATATTTTATCATCGTCTTCTACAATTAAAATTTTCATACATTCACCTCTGTATTGTCCTATATATTATGTATAACCCACTGTTGAATACTCTCTTAAAAGCTCATCTATTCCATTAGCATGACAGCAATTTTCTTAAAAATAAACCATTTATTTCTGTAAAAAAAAGAATGAACGAGTATTATCGTAGTGTAAACTTGTATATGTTACAAGTTTCTCTGTTCAAATACTACAAAATAATGACAATATCGCTAATAAGTAATCTTTAAACTCCATTAAATGCTCATTTTTTGTTACTATAGTATATAAGATGAAAACTTAAACTAATTTGACATGTGGATATGTAAAAAGGAGCTAGTTATCAATGAGTGTACCCAACAAATTACGCGACAACGCAATGGTGATGTTAAAAGAGACAAGCCGAACATTTTTTATTCCAATTAGCCACTTGCCGGCAGAATTGCAGGATGCAGTAGGATCTGCTTACTTATGTATGAGGGCAATTGATGAAATTGAAGATCACCCTGAGCTAGAAGCCGGTGTAAAAAGCCGCTTGCTTTACGCCATTAGTGACCTGTTAAAAAAGTCTTTTAACGAAGACGAGTACATGGCATTAGTAGGTCCTTATCAAGCTGATTTACCTGACGTAACGCTTCAGCTCGGCAACTGGATTGCGCTTTGTCCGACTGGAGTTGCAGATCAAGTATTAGATGCAACTTCTATTATGGCCAAAGGAATGGCCGATTGGGTAGAAAAAGACTGGCATATTCAAAATGAAGCGGATTTAGATGACTATACGTTCTACGTAGCTGGTCTAGTAGGTGTGATGCTTAATGACATTTGGAAATGGTATGACGGCACGGAAACAGACAAAGAATTAGCTATTGCGTTTGGACGCGGCTTGCAGTCTGTTAATATCCTGCGTAATACATCGGAAGATTCAGAGCGCGGAGTCAGCTTCTTTCCTAACAATTGGAGCAGAGAAGATATGTTTGCCTACGCTCGCCGCAATCTTTCACTAGGAAAGAAATATTTAGAAGATGTCAAATCGCTTCCGATCCTTCATTTCTGTAAAATTCCGTTAGCGCTTGCTGATGGAACATTAAACGCCTTGATGAAAGGAAAAGAAAAAATGACGCGTGACGATGTAAATAAAACGGTAAATGAAGTTGTGGATATGTAAAAACAAAAGCACGGAGCCCCTGGGTTCCGTGCTTTTTATATTTCTACCTGCAGACTTTCATATAGAGCGACTATTTCTCCTTGAATAATTGGGTAGTGTTTCAGGGTCGGAACACTTGAAAGCTTTGGCGCTCGTTTTTGCTCAGCTGCTGCAGCTAGCTGAGCAAATGTTTCCTTAAGCTCTCGTTTCTCCGTTTCTGACAGCTCATATCCTTCAAACGCCGCAAGAAGCATATAACCTAACTGCTGTGTAGCGACAACCGCAGGCCACAATCCTTCCAGTTTGACGGCCGTTTTAGAATATTCTCCAATCACATTATCGTACAGCGCCCGAAGATTAACGAGTTCCCCTTGAAGCTTATTTCTTTCTCGTTTAATTCTTTCTTCATCTTGTTCGGTGCTTAGCATTTCTAAAAACTGTCCTTCTTTTCGTATCACATCTCCAAGCAAATATGGCAAACGAAGTGAAGACGCTCGTTTGAAAATTAATACTGTGCCCACCACTCCAATAACAGAACCAATGACAATATCAATCACTCGAGCAGACGTAAAGTAGCTAATCGCTTTATCCGGATGACCGCTTTCAGCGATTAAAAGAGCGTTCGGCGTGATAAAGAGCGTACCGAGCGCGTAGTTTTTAACAATCACAATTTCAATCGTCGACTGAAGCACAAAGACAATGAGCGCAATGACGATTCCCGTTGGTTCAAGCATGAGAATCCCGGTTCCAATTAAAATACCTAAAATGGTTCCAACAGAGCGCTGAATACCTCGCTGAACCGTTGCACGAACGGTTGCGCCAAGCATCACTCCCGCACACGTAAGCGGAATCCAGTAAGACCTTGGAATATTTGTCGTGTAGGCAACGGCTGCTGCGATGATCATAATAATTCCGTAGCGCAAAGCGTTTTTAAGCACATACGAACGTTTGTGAAAAGCAGCTTTTAACCGTGTTTTTACGCTGCCTTGTGAAAATTGAATATACTCCGTTTCTTTTAATTCTTTCATTTGAAGAACGTCATTTACATCCAATAGCAATGTACGCAGCTCTTCTTTGATGGACAGCTCTTCAATTTCTTCTCGAACGTCTCGAATTTTTTTATGTTTTTTTAACGTGGCCATTTCGGATGCGAACGTTTCAATCACTGCCTGTGCTTTTTTAGAAACAGCTGGATTAAAATCGTTCGCAGCGGCCATCACAAAGATAAACAGCCCTTCGGCTTTTTGATTTAATAAAAACAGACGATGCGCAAACGATGATTTTTTTCGATTAATTTTCGCTTGTTTCATCGCTGTTTCCGCTGCCCGAAGCTCGACAACCGTTTTATGCTGCTCCGCGTGAAACGATTCCGTACCAAGAGACCCGACAAATGAAGCTAGCTGCCTGTACGCTTTCGCCACAGCGGCAGTTTCAGGTCCGCGCGGGTTAATAAGCCAGCCGCTCATGCTAATACACCAAGATAGTGTCCCTCCTAAAAAAACGAGTCCTGCGTGCAAAAAAACAGCCTGCAAATTCGGCGCTGGAATGCTCGTACTCACAGCGAATGAAAGGACAAAAAACATGGCAGAAGGTCCTGGAATTTTTAACGCTCCGAAAACATAAACCGATACAGCTCCAATAACACCAAATAAAATGGTTTTCATCCAAGCTACGTCAGCAAATAACGAGCCGAGTGTAAAGCACAGCGTAATGCCCAGCAAAGCTAAAAATAACTTAACGCCACGCTGCGCGTAAGGCTCATCTTTTGTATACAAATATGTAAAGCCGCCAATGCTTGCAATGAGTCCGTACTGCAAATGATCAAACAAAATTCCTATTAAAATCGGCAAACTTGAAGACAAGCCTGAGCTGATTCCTCTTACCCACGGAGAAGAAGCGTGGTTAAAGCGAAAAGCAGCTTTGATTCCCGGCGCTTTTGGAGAAGCCTCAATTTTATGATGAATTTCCGTATGATTATATATTGGTGACTTTTTGTCATCACTCACCTTGATCTCCTCCTTTCTCTCCATATATCTTTCCTGTTCTTAAAACGAGATAAACCTAAAAAACCGCTGTTCCTATCCGTATTGTGTTTAGGAACAGCGGTTTTTATCCTTATGAGCAGCGTACAGTAAAAACAAAAAGCAGATGAAACGAATGTCTCATCTGCTTTTTACTAACAGCTCTACTGCTTCTTTTACTAAGTTTTCGGTATTCTCGCCTTTTTCAATGCTTTCTCTTACGCATTGTTCAAGATTGGTGCTGACAATAACACCCATCGTGCGATCAATTGCGCTTCTGGCTGCTGAGAGCTGTGTCACAATGTCACGGCAGTCTTTTCCTTGTTCCATCATATTTAAGACACCTTTTAACTGACCTTCAATTCGTTTTAAACGATTTTTAACTTGCTTATCATATTCCATCATACTACTACCTCCGCTCATGCATGATTGCTTTTCTTGCTTTTAAGCTGTACGCAAGAAGTAAATGTATACACAACTTTATACCTATTAGGGTATGATGTCAAGTAAAGGAAGTTTAACATAAATGTTAATACTTGTTTACACCGTATTTATTGTCCTGTAATCTAAACTTAGCAATCTGAGAGTATAGTTAAGTTGTAAAAACAACTTACGCTGGAGGTTTGAGATGGCTACATACGGGAAAAAATTAATGGCAAGTCTATTCATTATCATGGCATGTATTTTAGGGTTTATGGGACATGCGGCTTTTTTAGCTCCTGAAAAAACGGAAGCTGAAGTAAACTATGATGCGACGCTTTATTTTCCGTTAGACCGATATCCGGAAACGGGTGATCATATTCGTGACGCAATTGCCGCTGGGCACTCTTCCGTTTGCACAATTGATCGCGACGGTGCTGAAGCGAACCGTGAAGAATCGCTGAAAGGATATCCGACAAAAACAGGTTATGACCGTGATGAATGGCCAATGGCTATGTGCGAAGAAGGCGGAGCAGGAGCTGACATTCGCTATATTTCACCTTCTGATAACCGCGGAGCCGGCTCATGGGTTGGAAATCTGTTAGAACAGCATCCAGATGGTACACGCGTACAATTTATCGTTCAATAATAGCAGAACAAGCTTTACTTTGAAGAGGTGAAATCATGAAAACAAAATGGAAAGAACAAGAGCTAACCATGTCTTATCATCAGTTTACGCTGTTTCAAAAAGGACAGCCAAAGCCCCATCACGACTGGAGTGATGAAGATATTCAAAAAGGATATGTCGCAGACGATAAAGCTATTTCATTTGAAGCCGTATCGAACACAAAAGCCCTTATTGAAGTGTGGGTAAACGAAACTCCAGACGCATCACGGGCTGAAAAGACCACTCGACTTCCTTTTCACGTCGAAAGCGATGGGATTGAAATCAAAAGCGTCCTATCTGAAACCTTAAGCTATGACATTCCAAAAGGATATTATTACGTCACATGCCTGACCATTCCTCTTCAAGAAAAAACAAACTCAGACCTTTATTTAGTGAAGTATTTGCTGCATTTTGAAAGTCAATAAAAGAAGGCAGCCAGTAGGCTGCCTTCTTTTATTGACCTTGGTATTCATAAGTTTCTTTATTTGATATAAACGGGCTGATTTCACCAAGCGAGAACAAGTGCAGCTCATGCATCGCTCTTGTGCATGCCGTATAAAATAAATTTCGCTCATATTCATCTTGGTAACATTCACTCGACGCATTGTAAATGATGACGGCATCAAATTCAATTCCTTTTGCTAAGTAAGCTGGCAGAACAAGCATGCCTTTTTCAAATGAACTTGTTTCTTTTGTCAGCAGCCTTGCAGACATCGCTTCAGGCAGTGCTTGGAATGCCTGACGACTTTCCTCAGCTGTTTTGGCAATAACAGCAATCGTTTTATAGTTTTGCTGCTTCAATTCATTAATTTTGTGTATGATTGCCTCATGCAGCTTTTGCACGTCGCCTGTAGCCGTCACGGTCGGTTTCGCTCCGTCTCGATTAAACGGCTCGATTAAATGGCCATTTGCCACCATACCCCTTGAAAACTCAACAATTTGACGTGTTGATCGGTAGCTTCTCGTAAGAGTCAGCGTTTCTGCTTCTTTCTCTTCGTACAGTTCGCTTGAAAGAATGGTCGGTGCGTTCATAGCGTGCGCATAGATCGCTTGATTCAAGTCTCCAAGCAGCGTCATTCTGGCATGCGGAAACAGCTCTTTTAAAAACGCCAGCTGAAACGGTGAATAGTCTTGTGCTTCATCAATAAACAAATAGCGAATGACAGGATTGGCTTTGCGCCCTTCAATTTGATCTTTTATATATAAGTAAGGCGTTACGTCTTCATAAGACAGCTTCATATTCATGACTCTGTGCACCGTGTTTTTAGCAGTGTCTTCCCATCCCTCTACGTGGGAAAAAAGGTGATTTCTTTCAAACAGCTGCATATAGATACGGCGAATGTCGATAAATTTAAGCTGCTTGATGGCTTGCTTAATAAATTTCATTTTCTTAGCTACAACCGCTTTGGCTAAATACGTTTGTTCCCGGTCGAAATCATCAAATGAGCTTTCCGTATAGCCTTCCTTTTTCTGCAGGTGCTGATAGGCCTCCACATAATCTTCTTTTTCTAAAAGCTGAATTTCTTCTTGAACCCAATCTTTTTTGCGCTCAAGTTTTTCAAGCTGATTAATGAGTTTAAGCGCCCATTCCGCTACGAGCTGCATCCTGTTGGGTATGGAAATTCCCGTATCAAGCGAATAGAAATAAGACAGCAAACGCCGAGCGGATAACACGATTTCGCCGCGGAACTTAATGTTTTTAAAAATGATGTCTTTAGTAGACAGTTCTTCGATATACGCATCTACCTGCTTTTTAAATTCACGGCTTGCCTTGTAGCGAATTTCCTGCATTTTTTGCTTTTTTGTCGCAGCATCTTTTTCCGTTAGCAAATATTCGATTTGAACGAACAAGTCCTCCACTTCAAACTCGTTTCCTAACCGTCCATCGGCATATTGCTGAAACGTTGTTTGTTTCATATTGTCTTCTCCAAGCTCCGGAAGAACGGTTGAGACGTAGCTGTTAAAAAGCGGATTTGGTGAAAACAGCATCATGTTTTCTGCAGTCAGCTGCTTTCGGTGATGATAGAGAAGATAAGCCACGCGCTGAAGAGCCGCAGACGTTTTACCGCTCCCTGCTACTCCTTGAACGATCAGCACTTTATTTTTTTCATTTCGAATAATTTGGTTTTGTTCTTTTTGAATAGTCGCTACAATACTTTTCATTTGACTGCTTGCATTATGTCCGAGCACTTCTTGAAGCAGCTCATCTCGAATGGTAATTCCTGTATCAAACATGCTTTTAATTACGCTATTTTCGATAATAAACTGACGCTTTAGCTTCATCTCGCCTTTAATCGCTTCACCTGGCGTTTCGTACTGCGCTTTTCCCGGTGAATAATCATAATAAAGACTCGAAATAGGCGCACGCCAATCATAAATTAAAAACTCTTCATCTTTTTGATCCATTAAAGAGCCCACGCCCACATAAATAGCTTCCGCTTCTTTTTCACCATTTTCTATAAAATCAAAACGTCCAAAATAAGGGGATTGCGTTAGTTTTTTTAATGTTTTTAATTGATCATACGCTTGTCTATGGGTAATTTCACGTTCAGCTAACAGTTCTGCCTGCTGCTTAATACTTGTAAATGTCTCAATCACGTCATCCGGCTCATCCATATTAACCGTGACATCGTCCCAAAATGTGCTTCGCAAATCGACAATTTCGCCTTTTACGTTTCCTACGCTTTTGCCTATTTTTTCAGCTTTTTGGCTGATTTCTTCTACTACCCAACCAACTCGCTGCTGTTCTTCTGTTAAATTTTTGTCTTTCACTTATCCACACCCCTTACACACGTTACCCGATAACAAAACTTGTTACCGGGTAAAAGCGATCGTTGTTTATTTTTTTCAGAATCTACATACTTCCCTACTGAGTTCGTAAATCCCTGCTATGTAACCATATTATGTCTTAATTTCCACCGTTAGTATACTGAAAAATAATGAACTCCACAACAAAAAGGGCTGAGAAAGTCTCAAGCCCCTTATCTTTATAGGTCGTTCCTCTACTTATTAGCTATTACTGTTTCCAAAAAGTTAGCAGATGAATGATGGCTGACACCACTTCTACCCCTTGAAACGCCAGTAAACCTGCTGCTGCCGCTGTAAACAATCCGACTACCGCTTCTTTAAAAATGAATGGCATTGATACCAGCTCCTTTGCTTATTTAAAATAAGTAGATTTGTTATCATTCTACTCCTTTTTTCAGAATTTTCAATACCTTTTTATCAACAAAACGAAATAAAAACGCTTTCACTTTATAAAAATAAAGTGAAAGCGTTTTTCAAGCTTCTTTTTCTAATGCGTTCAGCGCAAGTGAATATTCTAATCCTTTCCCTTTTTGCACAACATGCTGCACTTTGCCCATATTGCACGCTTCTTGCGCACTAACGGTCATGCCGTTTGTTAACTTGAGCTGCACAGGTTCTTCCGCAATTCGTACGTCGCACGCTAAAGCTAACTCATATCCTCCGCCAAACGTAAAGTTTGTAAGAAGCGCAATCGTTTGTTTGGAGCTGCATGAAATACGCTGAAAAATCGCTCGAGCTGCTACTGCATGAATTGGCTGATAAAGCCTTCCTGTTTCTTCACGTAGGAAAGAGGTTGTTCTATGATCTCCGTTCATTTTATAGTACTCTCCCATAAATACAATAGATCCCACCGACGCATCGTGCTGCAGCTCATTCATCATTTCTTGCAGCTCATACATGACTTCACTGTTCAAACGATTAAGCATTGACTGATTCATTCGTACAACCGCCACATGATTTCTTTTTTCTACTTTGATAAATCTTTTCATCATTCCTCCGCCCTTTCCCCTGTCGTTCTTTATAAATAAAGCGCTTTCAAAATATTTCGCTTTTTAATAGAAAAGTTATTTTCATAGTTTCATCATACAACAAACTCATAATTATTTCCATTAATTTTTTAATTTTCCGTCAATAATTCCTTGAATCATTTCCATGTTTTTATCAAATAAGACGTGCTATAGTATAAACAGCACAAATGCAGCTGAACTCACTGATAAAAGGAGTAATCACTATGAAATACGACTTAACAAAATGGGAGCCTCACGGCTATTCTTGCCCTGTGGAAGCAGCCGTTGATGTAGTCGGAGGCAAATGGAAAAGCGTCATTTTGTATCAATTATCGAAGGAACGCCGGCGCTTTAATGAACTGCGCAGACTCATTCCTGGCGTGACGCAGCGAATGCTCACGCTACAGCTTCGCGAACTCGAGCGCGACGGAATTATCCACCGCGAAGTCTATAAACAAGTTCCGCCTACAGTAGAATATTATTTAACACCTTTTGGAGAAACGCTCATCCCTATTATCGAGCTGATGTTTAAATGGGGATATGATTATACGGATAAAATTGCTGAAGCGAGAATTCAAGCAGAGAAAGAGTAAAAAAGCACGCAAAGCGTGCTTTTTTATACATGTTTACGAATCAATAATTCTTTTAATCCGTATACAAATGTACTTTCAATCGGCTTTAACTCAAATGCCGGGCTCCAGTCCATCTGCGGATAGCGGTCAATCAGCTCGGCCAGCATAATTTTTGCTTCGATTCGAGCAAGCGGTGCTCCTAAGCAAAAATGAATGCCTCTTCCAAATGCCATGTGCACATTTGGCTTTCGATCGATTTTAAATACATCCGGGTTTTCAAAGTACTGAGCGTCTCGATGCGCAGATCCCATCCATGGAACGACCTGTTCGCCCGCTTTTAGTTTCTTGCCTGCAAGAGTCACATCTTCTTTTACGATTCGGTGAAGAGCTTGAACGGGTGAACGATAGCGAAGAACTTCTTCAATCGCAGCAGGCAAAAGTTCTTTCTCTCGTTTGAGTCGTTCAAAAGAAGCTTTATCTTCCATTAAACAATAAATCGTATTTGAAATTAAATTTGTTGTGGTTTCGTTTCCTGCAATCAGCAGCAAAATAGAAAAACCGACGATTTCTTCATCCGTTAGCTGTTTCCCTTCTTCTTTTGCCTGAAGAAGCACGGAGATAATATCATCTCCTGGACGCGTGCGTTTTTCTTCAATGATTCGATAAAAGTAAGCTTCTAGCTCATCATTTGCTTTCATTTTCTCTTGCTGCAGTTTTTCGAGCGTTTCACGTTCGTTATTAGAGGGACCCGCTACGATAATATCCGACCAATCTTTAAACTGACGCTGATCTTCTATCGGCACACCTAAAATATCGGCAATTACCATAACCGGAAGCGGATAGGAAAGATGCTCAACTATATCAATATCTTCAAAATGCTCAACTTCTTGTAATAATTCATTTGTAATACGCGCAATTTTAGGCTCCCATGCTTTCATTGCTTTAGGTGTAAAAGCTTTATTAACAAGCGCTCTCATTTCAGCATGCTTAGGCGGATCAATATTAATTAGGCTCGTTCCTAGAGCAGTTTGTCTTTGGTTTTGTGGAGGTCTTCGATCAGAAGAAAAAATATTCTTTTGTTCTAGCACTTCTTTGACCCCGTCATAGTGAAAAACATCCCATACCTGCCTTTCTTCATCCCATTGCACAGGCGCGCTGTTTCTCATCTCTTCATACCATGAAAAAGGATTAAAGCGCTCTTCTTTTGTTTGAATCGTATTCACTTGACGGACAATTCCGTTTTCTCTTTCGGTTTTCATGTTAAAACCTCCCCGTATCGTTCAAATAGAATGACTATGTAGTCACCTATGACCAAATAGTACCATATATAAGAATTTTCTTAAAAATGATAGCTGTATATTTTAGTAAAAATGAATCGATAGAAGGATATTTTTTACAAAAAAGGGTAGGCGCATAGCGCCTACCTTTTTAAGAATAATGTTCTTCTGGTTTTTGTAATCGGTTGTCTAACGCGTACGCGCCGCTTCCTGCTAGAATCATATGAAGCGAAACGACAAAAAGGGCAACCTCAAGCTCATAGCCGCCTGTAAAACCAGCACCGCTTTTCGCTGTAAAAATAGCGCCAATCATCACAATCGCAAACAAGACACCGATCCAACGCGTTTGAAATCCAAGAATCATAGCGGCTCCCCCTACGAATTCAATAACCGCAACCGCATAAGCGAAAAACGCAGGAATGCCCATGCTGTGGAAAAAACCGACCGTATTATCAATACCGCTTTGGAATTTGCCAAGACCATGAATAAAAAACGTTAGCCCTAACATAAGACGAAGTAAAAACGTTCCAAGCTGATAGCTTTTCATTTCTTTTCCTCCTTTTTTACTTTTGTCTGCACATGTAACAATTTTAGTTACAACTGTGAACAAATTCAAGGGGTTAGAACAGAAAAACAAGATATCAGCAAATTTCTTTATCTCATTTTAAACGTTTCTTTTAAAAATAAGACCATACTCCCTGCTCAGTTACGCTGAAGATACGATAGAAATGCAAAAATATGATCCTGAATAATGAGTTCTGCCGTAGCAGAATGGCTCTTCAATGATAAGTGTTCAGAATATCGAAATCGATTAAATTTATTTACGTCAACATGGTGAACGGCCTGCACATGAAAATCTTCTATTATCGCTTTTACTTGAGCAAAAGGCGGCATCGCAAGAGATTCGGTTCCAATTTTTCGCAGGCACTCTCTGCTTATAGCATGAGGAACAGCTGTCATCGAGCTCATTAATAAATCTTTTCTTCCTACCGTCTCATTTAACACGTACTTCCACCCCTGCACCACATGCGTGAGCTTTTCTTCATCTTCACTTATGTTTAAAGCTACATCGACACCGCTCGCTACCGCTGAAGCAAACGGGTATAGTTCTTGGGCAGACAGTACAAAATCTCCGTCTATAAAGAGGAGAATATCTCCTGTTGCTGCAAGGGCCCCCGCAGCTCTTCCGCAATCATGCCCTAACCGCTCATCGTAGACGAGGGTTTTGACACCCTGTTCTTTGGCATACGCCTCCGACTGATCAGTGGAACCGTTAATCACAACAATAATTTCTAACGGCTCAAGTTTTCTTGCTTCTGCAATCACTTGTTTGAGTGTTTGTTCTTCATTGCAAACTGGGATAATAACAGAAAGCTGTTTGCCTCCATAAAAAGAAGATAATTTCCCCCAGCCGTGCTCAACAACTGGAATAGGCTGCGCAAGCATATTCACTCGCCTTTTACGATTTGACGCAAGCGTATAATATGTCTGAAGAAGCTGCTGGTAGGATTGAATTCGTTCTCTGCTGCGCAGCGGGCGGTCGAAAGGACGAAAGCTTCCCTTTCCCTGCGTCTCAATCGTAATATGCGAGCTTACACGATACTGTGTTAAAAACGTCACAAATAAAGAAAGAGGCGGCAGATCCCAGTAGTTCTTCAACACGTTTAACAGCACACCGTAAGGTGCTTTTAAATAAGCGTTGGCACGATGAGGCTTTCCAAGCGCATGATGCAGGACCGCACTCCACGTCATTTCGCTGCGGTTAAAAGCATTTATCTTTGTTTTTTCCCACTTGTTTAGCACAACGTCGCTATGTCCAAATAACAACGGCTGCACAAAACGTTCAATCTCAGAAGCAGAAAGAATAATATCCCCGTCTACAAATAAGACGGCATCTCCTTTGGTAGCCTTGGCTCCTTCCATTCTTGCTTCATGGGGAGAAAGGCGTTTTTCCACTACTTTTACCATGCACCCTTCTTCTTTTGCTATTTTTACTGAAGCATCGGTACAACCATTTGCGATTACAATAATCTCAAGCACATTCACTTTCTTAATTTGTTTAAGCACGGTCTTTAGCGTGTCTTCTTCATTGTAAACAGGCAGCACAACAGAAAGAGTTTTCATTGATATCACCCCTAAAAAAGAACCACTGAATAACTCAGCGGCTTCATTCATTTAAAATACCTCTTGTATCTACAACTTTTTTTGCATTTTTTACGATTGACCAATCCACCTGACTATGGTCAGTTAATACCAGTACAACATCGCTTTTTTCGATTTCCTCTTTTGTGAGCGGGATAGAAAAGTACGTTTGCTTATTAAAGACAGCAGAGTCAATATACGGGTCATGATACGTTAATTCATACCCTTTTTCTAAAAGACCTTCACACACGGTCAGCGCCGGCGATTCACGTATGTCATTTACGTCTTTTTTATACGCAACGCCCACCACGAACACGCGCTTTTCATTTGCGTCAAGCTGCTTTTCAACTCGCCTAATCACTTTATTTGGCATTTCTTCATTAATATGATGAGCCGCTTCAATAAGTTCGCTCGTTAATCCATTTTGCTTTAGTTTCCATAAGAAATAAAGCGGATCAACAGGTATGCAGTGCCCCCCTATTCCGGGACCTGGATAATAAGGAGTAAACCCAAACGGCTTGGTAGATGCCGCTTGTAAGACCTCATAAAAATCTATTCCTAATTCCTCACACAGTTCGTTTGTTTCATTCACCAACGAAATATTGACCAGACGCTGAATGTTTTCAAACAGCTTGCACATTTCCGCTACTTTCGGAGAAGAAACAGGTACAACCTGCTGGAAAATGTTTTCGTAAAATATCTGTATATGATGAAGGCATTCTTTGCTGTAGCCGCTGATCACTTTTGGAATATGCTCAATGTCATAAGACTTGTTTGCCGGATCAACTCGCTCTGGAGAATAAGCTAAATAAAAATCTATTCCTGCTTGCAAGTTAGAATCTTTCAAAATAGGCAAAACAATTTCTTCAAGCGTACCTGGGTAGGTAGAGCTTTCATAAATAATCGTTTGCCCTTTTACCATGTATTCTTTTAAGAAAGTAGATGCGCTAATAACTGGTCCTAAATCTGGATTGTGCATTTCTGTAATTGGGGTTGGTACGGTCACCACTACATAATCGCAGGCTTGAAATGCCGAAATACCTTTTTTTAATTCATATGCTTGAAAATTTTTCTCGTTTTGAATCACATCATTACGTACGTCTGGAATATAGCTTTTCCCTTGTCTTAGCGCTTCAATTTTCCGCTCGTCAATATCAAGTCCAATCACGGTGTAGTTTTTCTTAGCAAACAAAAGAGCAAGAGGCAGCCCCACATACCCAAGACCAATAACGGCAACTTTTTTATTCATTCTTCAACACCTCAAACAAAATATCATGTCTTCGTATGTCCGGGAGAAATTCGCCTCTTTCGCTGGTTTGGCTGATATAGTACGCCATGGCTTCTACATAATCACCTAGGATTCGCTGCGTTGATGCTGCCAAACCCTTGACTTTCATATGCTCCTTTCGAATCCGGTTCGTTCGCGCCACATCCACAAAATGAACGGGTTGAACCATAAAGCCGTACATGATACTTTTTAATTGAAATAAGGGTGGAATAATAAGAGATTCGTAGCCTACTTTCTCCATTACATCCCGTTTAATTGCATGCGGAATCGCCGTCGTTGTATTAATGGTTAAATCCGGACGTTTGCAAACAATATTAAGAAAATATTTCGCCGCACTTACAGAGTGGATGGGATGCACTTCGTCAAGCAGACACTCTAAATTATTAAGCGCTACATCAACTCCCTGGTCAGCCGCTTCTAAATATGGACGCAAATGTTCCGCGGAAATAACAATATCTCCATCTACGAACAAGCAAACTTCACCGCTGCTGTACATCGCACCAATTGCTCGAGGTACATTGTGTCCAAGGCGCTGCTTGTAATGAAGAACAGTAGCTCCGGCTTCAATCGCTCGCTTAACCGTTACTTCATCGGCTCCGTTGGCAACCACAATGATTTCCTCTACTCCGGCTTTTCTTACTTCTTTAATCACGTTTGCAATCGTCTCTTTTTCTTCACCTGCCGGAATAACAGCACTGTACTTAACTCCTGTTTTCCGTTTTACATTCGGTGTATAAGCGGAAACAACTTCTCGGTTTCGATCACCATCTGTGAGCCCGCCTCTTATTCCTTTTTCTTCGATAAGATGAGCTAACGCTTTAATATGATCTCCAATAATATAGTTAGTGGAAATAGGGAAAGGAGAATTGGTAGGAATGGTTTTGTGGGTAGTTCTAATCTTATTGGTATAAATAACGTCTGAAGAACACGGTGCAACGATTGACATTCCTTTTAAAAGAGCAATCGTATGAGCAAGAGGCGGGTGAGCTAAGTTCTCGTATCCAATTTTTGCTGCTGATGTTTTCTTGATAGCATGGGGAATAGCTGTTAATGCTTGAATGGATAAATCTTCACGCTGCAAGCATAAGTTCAGCATGTATTTCGCAACGGAAACCGGATGCGGACGCACCTTCCGCTTCATAATCCATGAAAGGTTGTTCAACGCTATATCATGACCGGTTTCTATAGCCTTCGTATATTTCATCAGCTCCTCATGAGGAACCGCTATATCTCCGTCCAAAAAAAGCAAAATATCTCCTTTTGCTTTTTTAGCCCCAATGGCCCTTCCAATATTAATACCAAGAGCTTCTTCATAATAAACAACGCGGCAGCCTGCACCCTCGGCGATTTCCTTTGTTGTATCACTGGATCCATTTACGACGACAATAATCTCAAACGGCTTCATTTTTTGAACTTCTTTAATGACAGGTAACAAAGAATCAGCTTCGTTACAGGCTGGAATAATCACTGATACTTTCAATCTCACTCAACTCCGCTGAAAATTCGAACATACGTAATCGATACTAGTGAAATGGTTACATCTGCAGGCTCGCCATATGAGCTTGATGTACGTACAACAGCCGCTGCTTCCGTAACAGCAAGCAGTGTTCCATTAATAACGTCAATAGCTGTGATGATTTGCACAAATGAACCTACATTTTCTCGTAATGCATCTTGAAACATATTTTTTCCTCCTTTCGTTTAAGCGCTTTGAATAGTCACAATGCTTGTAAATGGCAGCAATACCGTTGACGTTGGAGACTCTACTAATTCCAAATAATCATCTCCCACAAACGTGACCACACCTTCAAGTGGACCAGCTGCCGTTTCAATCACAACTTCCTGTCCGATATACTGCTCGGCAATTTCTTTAAAAGGTGATTCTTGAGATTCTTTAATAATACTGATCACATATTCTCTAAACGTGTCAGAATAAACAACGTCTTCTACTGCTTTTTTTGTGTTTTCCTGAATAAATTCAGCAAATCGATTTGAAAACAAAAGGTGTTTTATCTTTTCTACATAGCGACGGTAACAACAAAAAAACATAAATTTTGTTCCTCCTTTTTATACTGTTATCCCTTCAAATTACCTACAACAATTGACGTAACCTGAGAGATTACTTTATCAATATATACAAGCTGTATCATAAAGGTGACAGAACTTTTGTCGTATTTCCATACAAATACGCACTTGACTAGTCCATTTTGTATAGGGTAATCCCCTACCTACCTCCTACCTACTGAAACCAATACAAAAAAGACAAAGCCCTTAGGCTTTGCCTTTTTGTATCTATTAAATGATAAATCAGTTAGCTGCAATACGCTTTGCTCCTATATAGCGATCTTTCCAATAGCTTGAATTTTTATCGCTAATCGTAACGCCTTTAGAAGACGATGCGTTAATAAATTTTCCGTCTCCAAGATAAATGCCTGCATGAGAAGGGCCTTCTTTGTACGTTTCAAAGAACACAAGATCTCCTACCTGCGGTTCACTTACATTTTCACCTGCTTTATAGATATCTTCAACCGTTCTGGGAATATCAACGCCTACACTTTCTTTATATACATACTGAAGATATCCACTGCAGTCAAATCCTGAAGGTGTAGTGCCGCCCCATTTGTACGGCGTGCCCATTAAAGATTTTGCTTTGCTGATTACTTTATCCGTATTCACTTCTGATTCGCCTTCTACAACGCCGCCTTTACCTAATGCATTGTATGTATTCTCTCCAACAACTCCATCTGCTTCTAGGTTATGTTTCTCTTGAAAAGCCATAACCGCTTTTTTTGTTTCATAATTAAAATAACGCGATACTTCGCCTTTTAAAAATCCTTTATCTTTTAACACCGTTTTAACTTGTTCAACATCATCATTTGTCATCCCTTGTTTTAAAACCGTGTCGCCAAACGCAGCGTGTCCCATTGCCGGACTTGCAAATAAAGCTCCTCCTACAAGAAGCGCCGATAGCATTTTTTTCATTTCGTTTCCTCCCCGAATCATGTTTTAAGCACCGTACAACCATACCATCTGCGGATAACAATTCAATTAATAGAAGATAACAATTTGATAACAATCTTCTTAAACAGCCTCAACTCTTGGATGTAAAACGCCGAAATATAAGAAGAAGAGAAAAACAACTATTCTAGCAAATAAAGGTGATAAACATGAATTGGTTTAAACGAAACAAAGCGCACGCCGAAGCAGCGGCTGTCGAATCCATCACTGTAAAGCTTCATGTGTCGGACCCGATGATAAAAAAGCAGATTAACATGATTTCCTTAACAGCAGAGGATCTCGAACGGATTGCCAGATTTCAAGTTCACGCGCTGAATGCCATCGAAGAGATCGTGAATGATTTTTACAAAGCTATTGGCGAACAGGCCCATTTGGTTGCGATTATCGAAAAGCACAGCAGCGTCCACGCATTAAAACAAACGTTAAAACAGCACATCTTAGAAATGTTTGATGGACAAATAGACGATGCTTTTGTGGTAAAACGTCAAAAAATTTCCAAGATGCACGTTAAAATTGGACTTGAGCCAAACTGGTATTTGTGCGCATTTCAAAATTTATTTACATCGCTTCTTTCAGTATGTGAACGTACGATGGAGTCAAAAGAAGAATGTCTGGCTTTTATTGCAAGTATGACAAAGCTTATTAGTCTAGAACAGCAAATTGTGTTAAAAGCCTATGAGATTGAATATGACGAGCAGCGCGCTGGGCTTCAGAATCAAAAAGAGAAAATTCAGCTAGAAATCTCGCGTACATCATCTATCCTTTCTTCGCTATCTGAAGAAACAAAGACATTTATGGATCAAATGCACAATCAGTCCTCTGACGTCGTTTCCTATGCTAACAAAAGCTCTCAATTGGCAGAAGTCATTGAGAAGGAATCTGTTACGAGTCAAGCAAAATTAAAAGAAGAACAAAACATGCTTGGAAGCATACAAAAAAATACGTCGCTCATTCAAAACAAAATGAAAACACTCGAACACACATCACAGCAAATTCATCAAATCGTTTCAATTGTCACTTCTATTGCTGAGCAAACGAATTTGTTAGCATTAAACGCTTCGATTGAGTCCGCTAGAGCAGGCGAGCATGGAAAAGGATTTGCAGTGGTGGCGCAAGAAGTACGGAAGCTTGCAGAAGAAACGAAGAAATCTATTTCTAATATTTTTACTTTTATTGGAGACATTCAAAAACAAATTGAAAGCGTCTCGGCGTTAGGCGGAGAAGTCGCTGCATTAACAAAAGATACGGCTGATAATATGAACAACATTACTTCTTTTTTTACGAACGTCCTTAGCATAACAACCGAGAATAAACAGCAAACCGTTCTAACAAAAAAAGAGCTTGAAAAAATAGCGGACGTAATGAAGCAGCTGTCTCTACGGATTGAGAAGATGGCCCATTCCTCAGAAGAACTTGAGCGGTTAACTGAAAAAAAAATGATATGTAAAAAAGCCTTCTCAGCTTGCACAAGAAGGCTTTTTTATTTTTTCAAGCTAGCGGGTTCTTGAGAAGAACGTTCAATAAACTGGACAAAATCCTCTCCGTATATACTTCGAATCAGAGCCGTCAGCTCAACAAAGTCAGGCAGCTCTCCGTAAACATCTCGCAGCGGCATCGCTCCTTGAAACAAAGGGTTTTCAAGAGGGTTATAATCCTCAAGCGTTTTTAAGAACATCTTTTTTCCTTCTTCTGTGAGCTGTACGTATGTATTCCTCTTATCTTTCTCATTTTTAGAAAGGGTAAGGTAGCCCCGCAGGTGCAATTTTTTTGCAAAGTTAAAAGCTGTGGATAAATGCATGACGCCTAGCTTTGAAATGTCAGTCATCGATGCAATTTCCAGCTGATAAGCAATCCCCAAAATGTGATGCTCATTAATGCTCAGATCGTACGGCTTAACCCACTGCTCCCAATCCTTTTCAGTAGACTTCCAAAGAGCTTTGCTTACTTGCATCACAAGCTGATTAAACAGCATAGCATCTTTAATTGTATCTTGATTTAACGTGCGTTTCACCTCTTCACTTCCTCTCTAGAAATGCAACCGTTCACATCACTTTTCTCTAAGACTTTATAAATAAAAAGAATGAAAATATATACAAAATATTATACATGATTGCTTATATATTTCAACTTATTTTGCATAAAAATAAATATTTACGTTTCTTTATGTAAAAAAACAGACACGAACGCTAAACGTTCATGCCTGTTTTTTAATGAATATACCGTTTACCAACTAGAAGGTTTGAAATAACGTTTGTTGGAATTTCAAACTCAATATTCCCCATATATCCTGGAGCGACTTCGTATTTATCAAATACGATTCTAAGCTTGTAGTCTTTTGTAATGTAGAAGCTTTGATTTTCATCAATCTGTTTGAAAGGATCCATATCTTCCTCAGTCAGCCAATAGATTTTACCTTCTTCATGTTTCATTTGATCTTTCATTTGCTGTTTAATATTTTCACTAATGACCTTTATATAGCTTTTATCTTTGAACAAACTTGGAAGCGTAACGAGCACTTCGTATTTTTTATCAATCGTGTCGTACTGATTGACGCTCGACGTTGAAGCTCTCGATTCTTCCACATATCGATGAACCACAAGCAAATCATCGGTATCCGTCATAATATCATAGCCGCTGCTGACAGCCACGTTTCCTTTCTCTCCTTTTTGTAGTGTTTTCATCTCTTTTTTAAACTGTTCATACAGCTGCTCGTTTTCTTTTATATATTTTTCATTCAAGCTTGTTTGAAGACCTTTGTTTTGTAGCCCCGAAATCGATGGTGTTTTCACGTCAATACGAGAATGCTTTTCTTCTTGCTTCAGTTCATCAAATGTAATAACTTCTACTACTTTTCCCAGTACAGGAATTTTTGCCATTGCATTTGCTGCATCTGGACTTACATTCACCGTCGTGATAAAAATCACCGCTGCTGCCGCGATCGCACTCGGCCAAATATAGGATTTCTCTTTACGAGGATGTGAAGCAAGTGCCTGTGCGATAACATCATCTAATTCGCCTGGAATAGGAATGTCATGATATTGCTTCTTTAACTTTTCTATTTTTTCATTCATTGTTCTAAATCCTCCTCCGTCATCGTAATCCGCAACAGGTTCAACCCTCTGTATAGCCTTGTCTTGACCGTATTTACATTTTCTTCAATGATTTCCGCAATTTCGTCCATCTTTAAATCTTCGAAAAAACGCAGAATAATAATGGTCTTATATTTAACTGGCAGCTGATCCATTGCTTGTTTTAAATCGATATCTTCATACTGATCTTCGCGTCCGCTGCTCAAGCGTTCAAGCGCTTCATCGTCCATAAGCGTTAAACGTTTATGCTTGCGCAGGAAATCGATTGCTGTTCGTACTACAATTTTATAAAGCCAGCTTTTAATCGATTGAATATCCTTGATACTGTCCATTGAAATGAGTGCTTTTTTAATCGATTCTTGCACAATATCAAGCGCATCTTCTTGATTTTTCACATAGCTAAAAGCAAGCCGGTAAAAATCCGCTTTATGCTCGGTTACGCACGCTACGAGCACCTGATGTGCATCATGTTTTTTCATCGTCTTTCATACCCTTCTATTTTCTCTTGCTGAAGTACATCTATAAGGTAGAGGGAATGAGTAGAAAAATAGTTTGGTTTTTTTAAAAAAAGTAAAACTAAATGATGGTCTCATGCGTCTATTAGGTAGATATATACAAAAAGGGGAATATTACTACATGAAAACCATGGGCTACAAACGTATTTTGACACTGCTTGGATGCTTTATTTTGCTTCTTGGTACAGCAGGGTATATCGTCAAAGCAAACAGTACAGAGAAAAAAACGGCAAATATTCAAACAGATCAAACCTATCCAAACGTTGAAATTCAAACGCTAGTTAAGGACCTTACCGACGGAGGCTATGCCATTAGCTACCCTTCCTTTGGCAAAAAAGAAATTGATCGATCCATTCAAGCTTACGTAACAGATCAAGTGGCACACTATGAAAAAAAGCTGAAGAAGCAGTCAAAAAAGAAAAAATCTGAATTAACGATTACATATAAAATCGTCCATTACAGCAAGCAAACGCTAAGCGTTGTCTTTGATGAATATGAATCTATAAATGGAGAGAAAGGAACGTCTTCTCTCAAAACCTTTACCTTTGACCTGTCTGCTCAAAAACAAATGACGTTAAAGGATTTATTTAAAGAAGATGCAAACTATTTAGATCGCCTTTCGGCTATTTCATATGCTGAATTAAAAAAACAAATGAAAACAGCTGATTTTGAACCGGACCTTCAAAAAGGAACTCAGGCAGCTAATCAAAATTTCATTCAGTTTGCGCTGCTTGAAAACAGTATTGTGATCTATTTTAAGCCTTATCAGCTAGGTGCTGAACAAACGAAAACCAAAACAATCGCTATCCAAAAAGATTTATTTAAAGACATGCTGAGCGATGCTTACAAAGACGAAGCAGCAAATAAAAATAAAGTCAAAGAAACGCCTCCAAAACATATCGTTAACGAAATGCCGCAGCAAGGAGCGCCTATTGATCCAACTAAAAAAGTCGTTGCGATGACCTTTGATGACGGACCTAACCCTTCATCTACCAATGTGATTTTAGATGGATTAAAAGAAGTGAACGGGCACGCTACCTTTTTTGTGTTAGGAAGCCGCGTTCAATATTATCCTGAAACAATCGAACGTATGGTCAAGGAAGGCAACGAAGTCGGAAATCACTCTTGGGATCATCCTCAGCTCACACGTTTGAACGAAGCGCAGGTCAAACACCAAATAGGCGATACCCAAGCGCTCATTAAACAAGTGAGCGGCTATGAACCACTGCATGTACGCCCTCCTTATGGAGCCGTGAACGCAAATGTAAGACGTTATATCGGAAATGTTGGCGTGACTCTATGGGATATCGATCCCGAAGATTGGAAATATAGAAACGTTCCTCACTCCGTTCAAGCGGTTATGAGCCAAGTCGGAGACGGAAAAGTTATTTTAATGCATGATATTTACCAAACAAGTGCCGAAGCAGCGGTTGAAATTATGAAGAAGCTTCACGCACAAGGGTATCAGCTTGTTACGATTTCACAGCTAGAACAAGTAAAAAAAGAGCGGGAGCAGCTGCATTTGCGGTAGCGGATAGCAGACGAACGCGCTGCAGCCATTAGGATGGCTGCAGCGCTTTTGTTTTTTTATGCGATGTTTAATAAATGCTATACAGAGCAGCGTAAACGGAATCACTACGTGAAAAGGGATAAAAAGCAACACCGGCATAATCGTTAGCCCTTCTTTTAAATGCTCTTGAAAATTACTTGCAATCGTCAAAGAAAAAAATAAAATCACCGTGCCCACAGGATATGTCATCGCAGAAGGTCGTTTCACCTTAAACAGTGTGGAAAGTCCAACAATCACAGCGTAAAAAAAGACGCTGATTTTAACAAATCCTCCGATTACTAATCCAATCATAAAAAACACGTCTAGCCGTTCTAGCTATTACTTCAAGTCCTTTGTGCACCGTATAAATAATTAACAGCATCAGCATCACATTCATTACAAATAAAGGACTGTCGCTTGTTCCTCTGACGACGAAGCTTCCGTTTCCTTTTTATTGTCTTTGCTTTTTTTGTTTTTAAATAAAGAAGGCACGTTTAAAAACACCTTTCTTTTCTTTTTTTTAGCTTTTTCCAAATAAATGCTTTGTATGCAATTTTTAATAGAGCAATCAAAGCGTAAGACAAAAAAATAACAAAAACTATCGGTAGAATGTTTTTAAGAAAAAAAAAAAAAAAACGTAGAGTGAGACGTATGAAAATCGTTTGGATATCAGCTTTGCTGTTAGGATGCTTAATGGGATTTTCTATCGGAGTGGATATGATGCAAGGAATTAGTTTTTCCATGGCCTTGCAAAATGCCTACAGTCCGTTTCGTGTTATGGAGTTCGCTGAACTATTTGTCCTTTTTTTCCTTTTGTTCTGTTTTGTAGCTGAAGTATTTTATCGTTCATTTAAAGTGAAAAAAGCAAAACAGCGACAAAAATAAAACTCCGTAAAAAACACATATTTCTCCTTTTTACCACCTATTCTCCTTCTCATTTAAATGTTATAATTTTCATAATTAGAAAATCTTTTATACGCCTTTCTACATAGAAAGCTGTACGCTTAAACTACAAAATAAACATTGACTTTGAACTAAAAGGTGAAGATATGATGAAAAAAAAATTAGCCGTTATTAGTACAGCTTGCTTACTTATTCTTGCAAGTGACCCCATCCCTTCTTATGCTACTCCTGATTCCCCGGATTCCTCTTCCGACGTTTTGGACCAGTCAACAGACGTGGATACAACTGAAGATGTAAAAGCTATTTTTGACTCTCTCTATCAAGAAGGCTATTCGCTTGGAGAAGAAGATGGATACGCAGAGAAAAAATTTGAACAGTTTGATCAAACAACAGGACTGGACAAATCTTCTGAAGAATTCACGTGGTTTATGATGGGGTATACGGTAGGATATAAAAAAGGACAGCAGCAAAAAGAAGAAGAACTCAAGACTGAACAAGAAAATGAAATGGCTGCCGGCGAAGAGGAAGGCTATCAGCAAGGCGTCCTTGATTACAAACATGCTACCGTTCAGTCAGAATTCGAATCCTTTCCTTCTAAGTCATCCGACTGGAATAAAGGGTATGTTCAAGGCTACAAAAAAGCTATTTCTTTAATGGACTTATCTGTTAAAGCAAAAAAAGAAGGCTATGACCAAGGTCTTGAAAATGATTCAATGAGTGTTCCGAGCATGTATGATGATGAGGATGTCACACGTCAGGCTTTTACAGAAGGCTTTGAAACCGCTCAAGCCGAAGTGCTGAAGCAGCAAAAAAAGCAGTTTGAAAAGCAGGGCTACGTACAAGGTTATCACGACCTTTCATTAGAAGTACCTGCAGAAGCAGAAGGCGAATTGCAAACAGCCTTTGAGCAAGGATATGAAAAAGGACAGAAACAAAAGCAAAAAGACGTAAAAGCAGACGGATACGACTCAGCCTTCACTTATCAGACCTATAGAGCGCCTAAAAATCTTCAGGACAAGCCTCAACTAGAAAAATGGTACAAAGCAGGTTTTTATTCGAATAAAGACGTGAAGTCTTTACAGCAAAAAGCTTATAAAGACGGCTGGAAACTCGGAAAAGAAATGAGCGTTCCGAAAAAATACAAGCAAAATAAAGCTGCGGTGGCGATGTACAAGAAATATTTTGAACAAGGCCAAAAAAAGCAGGATAAAACAGTGAGTCATATCCTGCTCGGCAGCGGTATTGTTCTTACACTGGTTGCCCTTATCACGCTATGGAGACTTCGCCGCCGTAAAAATGAAGAGACAGCACTAGATAGCTAAAGACGAGTACATAAAAAACCCGGAAAATCACGATTTTCCGGGTTTTTATGTTAAATAATCATTCGTTTATTTTCCGCAAGCTGAACTTCTTGCTCTTGTTTTGACTGATTTTGTTTTCGAATTTTCAAATAATAATAACCATAGCAACCTATAAAGAAAATACCTCCGCAGTATAACGCCATTCGCTGCTCGGGATCAAACGCAAGACTAATCATAACGATACAGTTCGTAATAAGCGCTACGATAGGAAGAACCGGATAAAGAGGAGTTCTAAATTTCAGATCTTCCACTTTTCCACCTTTAGCCACGTAAGCACGACGAAACGCAAGCAGTGAAGCTGTAATCGCAATCCAGCCAATTTGAGCGCCGAGTCCAGCGAGTGAAATCAGCCACACAAAAACGGTTTTAGCTGCCACTACGCTTGAAAGCAGCGAAAAACATGAAATCACAAGCGTAATTAATAGTGCATTAAATGGAACTCCTCTTTTGTTAACTTTTCCAAGAGCAGGACTTGCCATTCCTTCTCTTGAAAGAGAATAAAGCATACGTGTAGCCGCGTAAAATCCAGAGTTTGCGACTGAAAGAAGAGCTGTTAAAATGATAAAGTTCATAATATCCGCCGCGTAAGGTACACCTACACTGTCTAACACAACGACAAACGGACTTTCTACGACGCCTGCTTTTTCACGAGGAATCATGCTTGCTAGGACAAACACGGATAAGACGAAAAAGAAAAGCGTACGCCAAACCGTTTGCTTGATCGCTTTTGGAATTGTTTTTTCCGGATTTTCACTTTCTCCTGCCGCAATTCCAATCAATTCTGTTCCTTGAAACGAAAAGTTCACCGTAATCATTGTAATCAGCAAAGCCGTTACGCCATTTGGAAAAAGCCCTTCAGCAAAGAAGTTTGATAGAAGCGGTGCTTCCTGTCCGCTTTTCATATCAATGAGTCCAAACATTGCCGCTCCACCTACAACAATAAACATAATGATGGCGAAAATTTTAACGCTTGAAAACCAAAATTCTGTTTCACCAAATGCTTTAGCTGAAAGTGCATTTAGTGAAAAAATTAACGCTCCAAAAATGGCGCACCATAACCAAACGGGCGAGTCTGGGAACCATCTTTGCATTAATTGTCCGGCAGCTAAGAACTCAAGTGCCACCGTTACTGCCCATCCTAGCCAGTACAGCCATCCAATCGCAAAACCGGTTGCAGGGCCGATAAATTTAGTGGAGTACGTTTGAAACGATCCTGCAACTGGCATAGCAACGGATAATTCTCCAAGACACAGCATCGTTAGATACATAATGATCCCTCCTACTAAGTAGGAAATCATTGCTCCCATCGGACCTGCTTCATTGATGGTATAACCTGAACCAAGGAAAAAACCGGTACCAATACATCCTCCTAGTGATATCATAAAAAGATGCCTTGTTTTCATCGTTCTTTTTAATTCTCCTGGCTGTCCCTGTGGAATATTCATCCCATTTCCTCCCTTTGCTGCATAAAAATGAAATCGCTTTCATTTTTTTAGGTTTATTTTGTTTTTATAGCCGCTTACTAGGTAGCTCTTCATGACTGAAGTCCATTGATGCCGGATGATTTTCAAATGGCGCCAGCCCCGTAGCGAGGATGGCAGCCGCTTAAACCTGCATGACCGTTTATTGGATCATAACAGATTTTCTTCTACACGATACCTATTATAAGTAGCTCTTTCTTATAAAAGCTTATCGCCAAACAATGAACTCATTAACGCAACCGCTACTTCTGCAGTTTTGTTATGCTGATCTAAAATGGGGTTCACTTCTACAAATTCAGCGGATGTCACCATGTCTGCTTCCGCTAGCATTTCCATTGCTAAATGACTTTCTCGGTAGCTGATGCCGCCTTTTACAGGTGTACCTACGCCTGGTGCATCATCCGGATCTAAGCCGTCTAAGTCCAGCGACAGGTGCACGCCGTCTGTACCGCTTAAATAATCAATCGTTTCTTTCATCACTTGCGTCATACCTAAACGATCAATTTCATGCATGGTATACACTTTAATTCCTTTTTCTTTAATTAACTCTTTTTCACCATCATCCAATGAGCGTGCACCGATAATAACTAGATTTTCAGGTTTAATTTTTGGGGTATACCCTCCAATATTTAAAAGTACAGGATGTCCAATACCCAAGCTCACCGCTAACGGCATGCCGTGAATATTGCCTGATGGAGATGTTTCAGCTGTGTTTAAATCACCATGAGCATCATACCAAATAACACCTAAATTTTCTGAACCTTTCGCGACTCCTGCAAGCGTTCCGATTGCAATGCTGTGGTCTCCGCCTAATATTAACGGAAAGCGTTCTTGCTCTCTCACTTCTTCAACTCTTGCAGCAAGCTGTTCATTTCCGCTGGCTACAGCCGCTAAGTTTTTCAAATTCGTATTTTTATCTACGTCTGCCCGCTCTTTAATTTCTACTTTAATATCGCCTTCATCGTGTACGGTATAGCCAAGAGCTTCTAAGCGTGTATTCATGCCTGCATAGCGGATCGCGCTCGGCCCCATGTCTACACCCCTTCTTGTTTGTCCGTAATCCATGGGTACACCGATAATTGAAATGTCTTTTTTCATTTTCTATACCTCCGTTGCATTTTATTCTGTGTGAAGTAAACATAGGTAGTTATTTAACTATGTATTTTTTTCATTGATACAGCCCCTCATCTATTTCTTATGCAAAAATGATGCCAACTTTGTTTGTAGCATTCTATCAGTCTTTTTATCACGGATTTTCTTACACATGCCAAAAAAACTGTCGATTTCTACAACTTTTTGGCAAACCATGCAAACTTTTTTGTCATTTGGTTTAAAATCGCCAATTTTATTTGCTTTCATAAAAAAAGAGGTGGTGACATAACAAAATCCATTCAATCTAAAGATGAACAAATGGGATAAAGGAGCTAGTATGAATCGCTCGTTACACCGCTGTTGATTTCCGTGCAAGGCTTCGCTTTCCGCGGGCGGCCGGTGAGCCTCCTCGTCGCATACGCTCCTGCGGTCCGCTTTTCCCGCAGGAGTCTTCGCCTTGCTCTCTAATCAACAGCTAGAAGCAACTACATAGACGAAAACTATGGTCACCATAGCAATAAAAAAATCCGAACGAGTAGGATTCTCCATCAAGAATCTCAATTCCTCGTTCGGATCTTCATTCAACTAAACTACTTTTTTCCCAGCCTATTTTTTAATTTGTAATAACGTCTCCGTCTTCATCATCGCCTGTATCGTCTTCACCAGGATCTTTTTCTAATGAGACCACTTTCTTTTCTTCATCCCATTTCACTTTGTAGCCAAGGGATTTTGCTACTTTGATAACTGATAAATAAGAGTGATGATTTGGTTTATACAGCTTTAAGTCACTCGAATCAATGACGCCTAAGCCTAACAGCAGGCGATCGGACTGAACGTAAGGCTTTCCATCAATCAGCTTCACTTGCTTATCAGTAAATGGATAAACGGCACGGTTGACTTCAACTGTAAACTCTCCTTTTTTCTCTTCTTTGATTGGTTTTGGCTGTTTGGATACATATTTAATTGCGTCTACTCCTAATACCGTTCCTTGGCGCGTATTATCAGCGCCTCCGTACATTTTCCCCGTTTCATAGTCATAGATAACCGCTTGAACGTTTCCAATATGCTCAGGCTTTTCTTCAAACGCATGTCCTTTAGCCATCATTTCAAGAATTGTATCTTGGCTAAAGTCAGGTTCCCATCTTACGGTTGGATAGCCGCCTGAATAAATACGAGGTGTTAAAATCGCTTTTTGAATCGGCATCTTATGGTCAATAACATTCATAATCGTTTCTGCTACAGACGCAATAATGGTTGGGCCTCCCGGTGAACCAATTGCCATGAACGGCTTTCCGTCTTTTAACAGCATCGTTGGAGACATGCTGCTTCGAGGACGTTTTTTAGGCTCAACCTGATTCACGCCTCCCGGAGTGGCATCAAAATCCGTCATTTCATTGTTGAGCATAAATCCGTAGTCAGGAACCATAATTCCTGAACCAAAAACTTGTTCAATGGTAGTCGTGTAAGAAACCATGTTTCCCCATTTGTCTATAACAGAGAAATGAGTCGTTTGGCCGATTGGATTTTCTTCCTTTACTGTTGCTTTATTTGGATTTTCTTTTCCTTCATATTTCCAAGGGTCTCCTTCTTTGACATTAGGCGTTGCTTTGTTTGGATTAATTAATTTACGACGTTCTTTAATATAATCTTCATCTAACAGTCCTTTTTTCGGCACTTCGTAAAAGTCTTCATCTGCCATATACGCCGCGCGGTCCGCGAAAGCTAAGTGCATCGCTTCCGTTAAATGCTGCAAATACTGAGGCGTATTGGAACCCATTTTTTCTACATCATAACCTTCCATTAGCTTTAAAATCTGCTGCACGGTTAATCCGCCGGAGCTAGGAGGAGCTGCACTGACCACATCGTAGCCTCGGTAAGTTGTTTTGACCGGCTCACGTTCTTTTACAACGTAATTTTTCAAATCATCCATGGTCATGCTTCCATCGCGTTTTTGAACTTCTTTAACAAGCGCTTTTCCAATTTCTCCTTTATAAAGAGCGTCTGATCCTTCTTTTTGAATAAGCTTTAATGTTTTAGCAAGATCCGGCTGAACAAGCTTATCTCCTTCTTTTAACGGTTTGCCATTCGGCACAAATACATTACCGGCCGTTTGGTATCTTTCAAGCTTGTCCACATTTTCATCAATGTACTGAGCCATCGACCAATTTACTTTGATTCCTTGTTCTGCTTGAGTAATAGCTGGTTTAATAACATCTGATAAGTCCATTGTTCCATAATTTTTAAGGGCTGTTTCTACTCCTTTTAGCGTACCAGGAACTCCAACTGCTTTTCCTGTTATGTGACGCTTACTGAAAGGGATAACTTTTCCTTTTGAATCCAAAAACAGCTTAGGCGTGACCTCAGCTGGTGCCATTTCACGGCTGTCTAGCATCGTAATTTTATCTTTCTTTTTTTCATAAATCATCATAAAGCCGCCGCCGCCGATACCTGACATCATCGGTTCCACAACGTTTAGAGATAATTGAATGGCAGCTGCCGCATCCACAGCGTTTCCGCCTTCAGCTAAAACTTTCCTTCCCGCTTCAGCAGCCAGCGGGTGAGATGCCGCTACAATTCCTTGTGTAGCACCCCGTTTCATTGAATGGTCGACACCCGGAACTTCAGCAGCAGCTGGTGTGACAACTAAACTTAAACTAAATAATACAATAACCAACATCTTCATAACCTTCATCTGGGTCTCCTCCTTCAAATACATTATTTCACATCGTCTGAAACGATGGATTTCACAAAGAATAAATTGGTTTATTATGATATTTTTTACATATGTGTATAAATAAAAAGCAAAGTAAATCAGACCTTTGCTTTTTTAGTTAGTCGCATGTTTAACTTTTCTCTATTCATTTACAATTATCTATATTTTCTAACAATTTATCCATAGGCTGATAGTTTCTTACTATTTTTGGAATTATGTAGACTGAACGCTCTAATAATGTAGAAAATCTAGCAGTTAAGGAGTCGTTAGACTTACATGTACTTCTTAAAATTTTTATAAATATTCTTATTGTTATATAAAAAGCAATTCTTTATGAAAATCAGCATATGTTTCCTAAAAACCAAAAATAAAACAGGACTTTTGATTCACCGTCCTGTTTGCAGCATGTTTTCGACTTTTTTAATATCCACGTGAGTAGGATTGATTTCCCGGGCATAGGCGATTTGTTCTTTCGCTTTTTCCATTTCTTTTAATTGAATATAGGTTTTGGCGAGTTCGAGCGGCAGCATAACCCCTTCAAAACCAAGATCTTGCGCCCGCTGCAAATAAGACAGCGATTTTTCGTAATTCCCTCCAAACATAAGCGGAGTTTCCCGGTATTTTATTCCTCGAACGAAGTGCGCCAAGCTTGAAGATGGATTTAATGTTAATGCCTGATGAAGAGCTCGGTCCATTTCTAAATTCAATACCATTTTTTCAAAAATAATTGATTCTTCGATTTGCTTTGCTAAACAAACCGCTAAGTAACAGTACAAATCAGATGCTTGAGGTTTTTTCTTCATTTCTTGTTGAATTTCGCGTTTGATCTCTTTCCACTTACCCTCTTCTAGCTGATTCATGACGTATTCTACATGTATTCCCACCACTTTGCCCTCCTTTTCCTCTTTATCATAAAGGATTTTTGCACAAATGAAAAAAGTAAGTGTTCTTCATTTTTCTCAAAAGATCGTTACCGTTAAAAAATAGGCAAATTTCTCAATCACTTAACCCAATTAGTACATACGATATAGAGAATTTTATTAAAGGAGGTTACACATATGGGCGCAGAAGGCGGTTTTGGTTTTTCATTTATCGTTGTTTTATTTATTCTATTAGTAATCGTAGGATGTTCTTGCTACTACTAATTTCTAGAGGGGATGAACATCATTCATTCTCTTATTTCAAAAAAACCATGCTTTCGCATGGCTACATACCGATTAGATGAATGAGTAGAGGAACTCATTGTTCGGCAATATTGAAGAAATTTTTGGTTTTCACTTCCGCCTAGTATGCCCTTTTTGACGGGGGCTATGCGCAAATAAAGTTAACGTTTAAAAGCGAAAGCCAGACGCACCTACAATAACAAGTAAAACAAATAACACAACGATTAACGCAAAATTTTGTTTTCCCACGTAACATCCCTCACTTCCTGTTATCTGCTTTTAGTGTATGCAACAGCTTGGCAAAATGTTTAGGACAGGGGTGCGGATTTTTCCAACGAGAAAAACCTTCAAATTTCGCCAAAAAAAGTGAATCATATTTTTGTTTCTTTCGTTATATATAGTAAGTGATTTTTTTACTATAAAAAAGGGGGCCTTTAATGCGCCGACATTCCAAATTGCCCATTGTTCTTGTCTTTGCCTTCTTTTTATTCATCGCAACTATTTTGTGCGTAACCTCTTATATGTCCTGAACGTATAAATAATATAAAAAAATCGCCTCATCGAAGGCGATTTTTCTACCCTAGCATTATATCTTCGTTTGGATAACGAACGGCCTCACGCTTTTGCTTAGATAATGAAAACGCAAGCGTTAATGGCCCCACTTTTCCTAAAAACATGATAAAGATAATAATCACACGTCCAAAGTACGAAAGTTCAGGAGTGGCTCCCATCGATAAACCTACTGTTCCAAACGCAGAAACAACTTCAAACATAATTTTTACAAACGGCAGGTTTTCCGAAATATTTAACAGGAAAATGGCCCCAAACACAAACATAATTGAAATCATCGTGATGGCTAGTGCCTTAAACACGTGAAGAGGAAGAAGTCGTCTCTTTAACAGCACAATATCTTCCCGGCTTCGTAAAAATGCCCATACGGAAAAAACAATTACCACAAACGTTGTTAGTTTAATACCGCCTCCTGTTGACGCACTTCCTGCACCAATAAACATTAATAAGACCATTAAAAAGACCGTTGCGTCATGCAGGTGAGCTAAATCAATTGTATTAAATCCAGCGGTTCTTGTCGTTACCGCTTGAAAATAAGAAGCCCATACTTTGTCTCCTAATGATACATTTCCGAGCGTATGCGAATTGCTGTACTCTAAGAAAAAAATAAAAAGCATGGCGATCACATTAATCGCAAACGTGCTGATAATCATAATTTTTGAATGCAGCGTTAGTTTTCTATACGATTTTTTCACCCACATATCAGCAAGAACGGTAAACCCTAACCCACCAATAATGAACAAAAAAGAAATCGTTATATTAATAATAGGATCTCCTACATACTGAACTAAGTTGTCAGACAGTAGTCCAAACCCAGCGTTATTAAAAGCCGAAATCGAATGAAACAAACTAAAGAACAGCCCCTTCGACCATCCAAATTCCGGAACCCAGCGTATTGCTAAAAAGATAAGTGCAACAAATTCAATTAAAAATGAAAAGATAAACAGCCTTTTAACTAGCAGGACAACTCCGCCGACGCTCGTTTGATTTAATGCCTGCTGAACGAGCATACGCTCTTTAAATCCAATTTTTTTACCTAGCATCATAAAAATCAACATGGCAAATGACATAATGCCAAGACCGCCTATTTGAATTAACAGCATAATGATCGTTTGACCTATGACGGTAAAACGTGTACCCGTATCTACGACGGCTAAGCCGGTCACTGTCATAGCGGAAGTAGATGTAAAAAGGGCGTCTACCCACCGGATTGGCTCAGTAGTAGAAAAAGGCATCATCAATAGAAGAGCACCAATAATAATTCCTCCGCCAAAAATAGAGACAAGCAGCTGCGGAGGGGTGAGTTTAATGATTTGTTTTTTCATGAGTTAAACTCCTTCTTCTTCAAAACGGTTCAAATCGCGATTATTTCCGATAACAATCAGCATATCTCCTTGTTCAATTATTTCATGCGCGGTAGGCGAAATAACCATTTCCCCGTCTTTTCGCTGAAAACCGATAATATTGCAGCCGTACTTGGCACGAATATTTAAATCAAACAGTGTTTTATTATGAAGTTTCTTAGAGGCGACAATTTCGACAATACTATAATCCTTTGACAGTTCAATGTAATCAATGATTTTTTCTGACACCACGTGATGAGCAATACGCTTAGCGATATCGCGCTCTGGATGAATAACTTTGTCCGCTCCTATTTTTTCGAGCACTTTTTGATGATACATATTCACTGCTTTTACCCATACTTGCTTAACGCCCATATCTTTTAAAAGCATAGTTGCGAGTACGCTTGCTTCGATATCATCTCCAAACGAAATAAGTGCATGATCAACATTGCGGATACCTAGCCCCTTTAAGCTAGCTTCATCAATCGCGTTTGCTTGCACAACATATGTAGCTGAGTTGCTAAATTTATTTACTACCTCCTGATTGCGGTCAATAGCGAGCACATCCACATCCAGATTAGCAAACTCTTCAACCAAACTGCCTCCAAAACGACCTAATCCCAATACAGCAAACTGTTTTTTCATAATGTATTTATTCCTTTCTTCAACTGCTGTGTGTTCTCTTAGCTTATACTTTTTCTAAAAAATTACATCTTTTTCTTAAAAAAACGCAAAAAAAACACAGGAAGGCTCCTGTGTTTTTCCACACTCTTCCCCCTCAAAACGCTTGCGAAGTTAGCTGTCGGGTTCGGGTTTTAAGAGTAACCCTACCTTTTTAAGGATTCACCCCGGAGCACAATATGTGCGTAAATAATGGGTCCTCCGCTCCGTAATGGATTAAGCGATTTTTATTCAAATGTCTATGATCTATTTTTTAGAATAATCGATTCGATTCATGATACGTTTCACTTCACGAAAGCTATCTTACTCCTGTGGATTTTGTCTGTCAAGATATTTTTAGGGAAGATCTCACTTGCCCTGCAAGCTGCAAAAATCATATAAATCTAAACTGACAATCATTTTGTGAAATTGATCAAATAAATTAATAACAGCCAAAAGCTCTAACAGCTGCGTATCACTGTAAAATTTCTTTAATTGATTCATATCAGCATCCGTCAACTCCCTTGGACGCACCCGGTATACATCAATAAATCGAAACAGTAATCGATCTTTTTCTTCTAGCTCTTTTTCTCTTAACACTTTTTGATTAAGCGTCTCATCGCCTACATATGACATGCTCATACACGTCTCACAGCCGTTAACACCTGCTAGATAAAGCCTAATTTTTTCCTTAGTCTCTTTTTCTACTATATCGCTGTTCCAAAGCGTGTCGTAAAGCTCATAATACAATCTTTTTACATGCAGAATTAAATTCAATGCTTTTTCAAAATTTGTTCCCTCTTCGTTTGCTAACAAAACTCTTGCCATTTTTCATTCACTCCTTTTTAATTATTATAGTAAGAAAAATGGAAATTTTAGATTACATATAAAACATCTTATCTACTATTATTAATCAAATGAAACGTTAATAAGAAAGAAGGTTTTCAATTGAAAATTGATGAAATCGATTTATCGATTTTGCAGGCGCTGCAGCAAAACAGCCGCCTTTCCTTACGAGAGCTAGGAAAACAAATTAACCTGTCTCCTCCTTCGGTGGCAGAGCGAGTAAGGCAGCTAGAGAGCTTTGGTGTTATAAAAGGGTATACGATTGATATTGATTATGAAAAGCTGCATTTGCCCGTGTCGTGTTTTATTGAAGTAACTATGAAAAACGGCGAGCACGAGCGTTTTAAACGATTTATTTCTCAGTATCCCTACGCTTTATTCTGTGAACGCATCGCCGGGCAAGCCTGCTTTATTACAAAGCTTCAGCTTCCTCACCTGCACGTACTCGAACAATTTATTAACGAAATTACACCTTATGCCAAAACGATTTCACACATCGCCCTTTCTCACGTGGAGATGGCTCCTGCATTATTGAGTCATCTAAAAGATGAAAAGTGATTGAAACGTAACGAAAGCGGTCCAATCTAAAAGCGAACAATGGGATCAATAAGCCCGTATGAATCACTTTTGACACCGCTGTTGATTTCCGTGCCAGGCTTCACTTTTCGCGCAGGAGTCTTCATCTTGCCCTTCAATCAACAGCTAGAAGTCTACGCTCACCTACTAATAAAAAAGATCCGAACGCGTTCGGATCTCCTTCAACAAAGACACTTGTGTCACGGTCTCTTTTATTCAAGAACACAAAAAATAACCCTCCAAAGCTGGAGGGTATGAATTTTCCGAATAATGAAAGTTTTACAACTTCATTTTATCAGGTGACGACATTTCTGTCTACTTAAAAATGTAAAAGAGCTCTCTATTAATAGAGAGCTCTTTTACCTGCTTGTTTTTTGAAAACAATCAATCTATATAAAAGGGAACTACCTAAGGCTGAAAGTCACATGAAACCTTGGCAGTTTATCCTGGATATACCGGTTGATATGATTCAAAACAAGTTCTTTCATCATTTCTTCTTTGACTTCTGATTCCGTTTTTTTATCTTTTTGTTTTAAAATAAGAATATAATAGACTTTACCCATTTTAATGGGCTCACTACTCTCCCCGATGTGCTGTTTTTTTAAAACATCTATAAAAGAGGGAGATAGACTTGAAAGCTTTAGATTATCAGCATTCTCTATTTTGCTGACTGTCTGGACATCAGCATATTTTTTTTGAACGTCTTGAAGCGATGTTCCCTTTTGCAGTTCAGCCGCAGTGGCATCGGCATCATGTAAAGTGGAAAAAGCCAGCTGTGTAAAAGATACGCGCGTTAGTTCGTTTTCAATAAGTTTATAGTAAGCAGTTAGTTCATCAGACGTAATTTGTTTACGGAAATATTCTTCTAATTTAAACTGATTCGTTAGCTGGTTGGTTACATCACTAGAACGAATATTTAACACTTCATAACCTTGTTTTCTTGTATCCTCGTCATATGAACGTTTAATTTGCTTCCACATATCCTCGACTTGTTTTTGTACTTTATCGCTTGTCTTTAGATGCGAAATTAAGATTTTTTGCATAACAAGCTGCCGCAATAACTCTTTGCGGTAGCTTGTATCATTTAGCGGAGCATCTGGATTTAAGAACCCTTCAACGGCTAAAAAACGGTTGAATTCAGCTCCTGTCACCTTGCCTCCCTCATACGCTGCCAGTTCTTTGGTAGAAGATAGCTGACTAATTTCTACAGAAGGAAACATCGTGTTTGAATGCTTACCTCCGCAGCCGGTTAAAAATCCGAACGCTGTTAATACTGCTAGCAACAGCTTTAACGGTGTTGAACTCATCCATTGTTATCCTGCTGTTCTGAAAGCTTCAGAGAAATAGTTTGTTTTTTTCCATTTCGATACACGTCTAATTTTACCGTGTCTCCTACTTTACGTTTTGTGTATAGATATTGACGTAAATCACTGGATGTTTTGACTTCATTTCCATCGATGGCAACAATCACGTCTTTTGATTGTAAACCTGCATCAGAAGCAGAAGAGAATGGTTCAACCGTCGTTACGACAACTCCTTCAGACGTATCGCTGGTTAGGCCTAGCTGGTTTTGTTTTGTTGCAGCTGAAAGCTGACCTACATCTTGAAGACCTACCCCCATATATGGACGCGTTATTTTTCCGTTTTTCATCAGCTGTTCAATCGTCGGCTGCACTTCATCACTTGGAAGAGCAAAGCCGATGCCTTCTACATTGTCTTCTGAAATTTTCATACTGTTGATACCGACTACTTCACCGGAAGAATTGATCAAGGCACCGCCGCTGTTTCCTGGATTAATCGCCGCATCCGTTTGAATTGCATCTACGTTCCAATTTTCTGAAATAGGGACAGAGCGTTTTGCTGCGCTCACGATACCTTGTGTGACCGTACGAGAAAATTGTTCACCAAGAGGATTTCCGATTGCAAGCACCGTTTCACCCGCTACTAAATCCGATGATTTCCCGAACTTCGCCACTTGTTCAACATTTTTGTCAGACATCTCAAGCACCGCTAAATCCGTTAGCGTATCAGCTCCCACAATCTTAGCTTTTTCTTTTTGTCCGTTTGAAAGTGACACTTCTACTTCGCTTGCGCCGTCAATAACGTGGTTATTGGTCACAACGTATGCTTTTCCATTTTCTTTTTTGAAAATAACACCGGAACCCGTTCCTGCTTCTTGCGTTTGGGTATCTCCAGAAAATGGATTTGTTTGCTGTTGAATATTGTTCACGCCTACAACAGCAGCTGATACTTTATTTACAACTGAAACAAGATCTGACTGATTCACGGTTGTACTTACTGTTCGAGGCGTTGTGCTCGTTGTTGTTGCGGTTTGAGTCTGCGTTGTTTGATTCGCTGTTTGCGTATCAGCTGAATCCATTAACCCTAGCTGCGGAGCACCGTATAGCACAATTCCTCCCCCTAGCACTGCTCCGGCGATAGAAGATGCAATCACTGGAAATAAGCGTCTTCTTGGAGGCTGTGATGATGACGCAGGCTGGTACTGATCATAGCGCTGCTGGCGGTTTTCATATTCTTCTTTTCGTTCTTGCTCTCTTTCATAATCACGTGGATCCATGAAAAACACTCCTTTTAACGTAGCAAATTTTATGTTATCTATACTATAAAATAAAAGTTTGGGATAAGTATCAAAACAATGTGTGAAATTGTGAAAAATTTCTTTATAACAGCAAACACGTAGTATAATAGCGGGTACATAGACCTTTAAAGAAACGCGCATATATGGCATAATATGCTTTATTTACCTTAATTTTCATATATTCAGAGGGAGGTGTCAAATTTGAGCTTTACACTATATTTAGTAGAGGATGAACAAAATTTAAACGAAGTTTTAACCCTTTACCTTCAAAAAGAAGGCTGGGACGTTCGCTCATTTTTTAACGGCAAGGACGCCAAAGAAATGATTGCAACTCCTCCGCATCTGTGGATTTTAGATATTATGCTGCCTGACATTGATGGGTATCAGCTCATTCGCGAAATCAAGCAGCAAACGCCACATGTGCCTGTTATTTTCATCTCAGCCCGAGATGCCGATATTGACCGGGTTCTTGGGCTTGAAATGGGCAGCGACGACTATTTATCAAAGCCTTTTTTGCCTCGTGAACTAGTTATTCGAGCAAACAAACTGCTAAACCGCGTATATGGTTCCAATCAAAAGAAAACCGATACCATTACGCTGACTCCTTATGAAATCGATTTACATACCCGTACAGTCAGTGAAAATGGAAAGCCGATTGATTTAACATCTAAAGAATTTGATTTTCTCGTCACTATCTCAAAAGACCTTGGACAGGCTTTTTCACGGGAGCAGCTGCTGAATCTCATTTGGGGAGAAGATTATTTCGGCACAGACCGAGTGGTGGATGATTTAGTAAGGCGCGTGCGTAAAAAAATGCCGCAAGCACGAATTGAAACGATTTACGGATACGGATACCGGATGATGAAAGCATGAAAAACAAGTCGCTTGCATTTCAAATTTGGCTCGTCATCTCCGGTATTTTACTGCTTATTTCAATTTTGCTCGCTATTTTATTCCCAACCACGCTCAGGCAGTTCTTCACGAATGAAATTTATACCACTATTGAAAATGAACAGCATATTTTAAAAGAATACGGACTGCCAAGCCGCTCAGGTGAATACTACTTTAGCAATGAAGACAGTGAACCAACACTTGGCAACCGAACCGTGGATCATATTTTATTGCCTGAACATGCGGATATCTCTTATTTTTCATCACGGGTGTTGCCTCAAGACTTTTTGAGAAAAGCACAGGAAGATGCAATCAGTCAGCGAAAAATCGTCGCTCGCTATGAAAAAGATCTTGGCAACCGGACGCTTTTTTATGTAATTCGAAAAGTAAGCGTAAACGGACAGCCTGCTTTTTTGCTTTCATTTTCGTGGGATACGTATCGCAACGCGCTCACTTCTACTCTGTTTAAACAGCTGCTTCTTGTAATTTCAATTGTATTTCTATTCAGCTGGCTTCCATCTATTTGGCTATCAAGATATTTAAGCAAGCCCCTTGTATCGCTTGAAAAAGATGTGAAAAAAATTGCCGAACAAAATTGGCATGAGCCCGTTACAGTCAACCGTTCCGATGAAATTGGCAAGCTAGGCGCCTCCATCGAGCAGATGCGCAAAAGGCTCGTATCTAAAGATGAAGCACAGCAAACGCTGCTTCAAAATATTTCACACGATTTAAAAACACCGGTTATGGTGATTCAAAGCTACGCTCAGTCGATTCAAGACGGCATTTATCCAAAAGGTGATTTATCTCAAACGGTAAAAGTTATTGAAGATGAATCCAAAAATCTTGAGAAAAAAATCCGCGATTTGCTTTACTTAACCAAGCTTGACTATATGTCCACTCATCAGCTTGCACAAGATGACTTTGATTTTACTGCACTACTTCATGAAGTAGTGGATCGCTTGCGGTGGAGGCGCCCTGAAATACAGTGGGAATTTGACAACGCAAACGCAACGATTAAAGGAGACAGAGAACTGTGGACAAAAGTTCTTGAAAATGTACTCGACAATCAGCTGCGCTATGCCGAGACGAAGGTTTCACTCTCACTTGCTAAACACCAAACAAACGTTCAATGTACAATCAGCAACGATGGTCCGCCGATTGATCAAAGCGTGCTTCAACACTTGTTTGAACCGTTTAAAAAAGGAGCAAATGGTGAATTCGGTATCGGCTTAAGTATCGTAAAGCGTATTGTTACAATGCACGATGCAGCCATTACGGCTAAAAACACAGACAGCGGCGTGACGTTTTCGCTTACCATTCCTATATAAGCTAAAAAAGCAAGGGATTCGAATCCCTTGCTTTTTTATGAAAAAATCGATGTATACGCATAAAGAGCCGGTGAACCCCCGGAGTGGATGAATACCACATTCTCATCTTTTTTAAAATAACCTTTTCGAATTAAATCAATCAGACCAGCCATCGCTTTTCCTGTATACACAGGATCCAATAAAATCCCTTCCGTACCGGCCACAAGTTTGACTGCTTCCACCATCTCTTCTGTTGGAACAGCATAGCCTGGACCTACGTATTCATCCATACACACAATCTCTTCTTTTTTAAAAGGTGTTTTACTATGTAAATGATCATAAAGTTCACTTGTCAGCTTGGCAACTTTCATTTCTTGTTCTTCTTTAGCACGACTGACATTCACTCCAATAACCGACACGTCACTTTGAAGGCCTTGAAAGCCTGCCACTAATCCTGCGTGCATACCTCCGCTGCCGCTTGTGCAAACCACGTGGCTAAGCTTTATTTGCTGCTCATAGCTTTGCATAAGCAGCTCTTGTGCACAGGCAGCGTATCCGGTTGCACCGATAACATTCGAACCTCCTACTGGAATTAAATACGGTTTATGACCTTTTTCAATTAGCTCTCGCTCTACTTTTTTCATTTCCTCTGTCAAATCAGAACCTTCAGCGACAAACCGCATGTCATGAGCGTCTAATAAATGATAAAGAAAATAGTTTCCTGTCGGCTGATCGCTTGCTTTATTTTCACCTTCTTCCAATACGAGCACGCATTTCATTTGTTCTTTTACAGCCGCAGCGAGCGTCAAACGACAGTGATTGGATTGTATCGCACCACACGTTACAAGCACGTCTGCTCCTTGCACCTTTGCATCAGCTACTAAATATTCAAGTTTACGCGTCTTATTTCCTCCCCCTGTCAGTCCAAGCATATCATCGCGCTTCATATAAATTGAAGGTCCATTTAACTGCTGAGATAAAACCGATAGCTTTTCTAAAGGTGTAGGGGAATCCGTATATTTTCTTCTAGAAAATTGAGTTAAGTTCATACTCTCATCCTCTCTTTCATATTTGTTCTATTTTACCATATAGAAGCTTTTGAAGAGCTTTTTACGAAAGGGCTTTCTATAACTTGTATACATAAGAACAAGTAGTCAACATACATTAAACCATATAAATAGTTTAAAGGAGTGTTTTCAATGAGTGAAAAAGCAGTAATTTGCAGCGTCTCACGAGTAGTCAAATCACAGCACATTTTTCCAAATGACCTAAACAATCACCACACCCTTTTTGGGGGAAAAATTGTCGCTGACATGGACATGACGGCTTCTCTTTCAGCAGCTAAACATTCCCGAAAGTCGTGTGTTACGGCTTCCATTGATCACGTTGACTTTATCGAACCCGTCACCGAAGAAGATTTTATTTCATATGAAGCATTCGTTGTTGTCACAGGAAAAAGCTCCATGATTATTTTTGTTAAAGTGATTGCCGAAAATTTGTTAACGGGCATTAAGCGTATTGCAGCTACTTCTTTTCTCACCTTTGTTGCATTAGAAAACGGGAAACCTGCTCTCGTTCCTCAAGTCATTGCTCAAACTGACGAAGAAAAAAGTCTTCAAAAAGTGGCTCTTGAACGAAAAGAGTCCAAAAAAACGCAGGTTGAGCACAGCAAAGCGATTGCGAGCATTTTATCTAAATCTTTGCGTAGCAGTAATTAAGCTCTTCATCTAAAAAGCAGCTGTCTGCTTTTTAGACGAAGTTTTTTTAGTTTTCACATTGTTATTTAATTCAATATGCGATATATTGGTTTTATGAAAAACAACATTCAACCTCTCAAACGACTTTCTTTAAGAGAAGAAGTCTATCAAACACTTAAACACAATATTGTCATGCTTGAATTTCAGCCGGAACAAAAGCTTCAGGATAAAGAACTGGCTGAGCAATTTGGAGTTAGCCGCACTCCTGTTCGAGAAGCATTAAAAAGACTTGAAGATGAAGGCCTTGTCCGAACGACACCTGGCTCTTCTACAAAAGTGGCTCCATTAAACCTTGAGGAGGCAAAACAATCTTTTATTGTCGTCGCAGCTCTTCATGCACTTGCTGCTAAGCTGGCTTGTACTTCGTTACAAGAAGAAGATATGGGCGAACTAATCAAACACAATCAATCTCTAGAACATGCAATCAAAACAAGAAATGTCCTTAAAGCGATCGAAGCGGATGAAGCATTTCATTCCGTCTTTTTAAAACGGGCGAACAATATAGAGCTAGAACGTGTTGTAAAACAAACAAACGCCAAAATTCAGCGTCTGGAAATCGCTCGTTTTTCTTCTCTTGCTAGCCTTGCTTCCGTTGATCAGCACAAAGAAATCATAAACGCTTGCGGTCAAAAAGATGCCGCACTGACATCGCAGCTTGTCGAAACGAACTGGCTGACGCTAGGTGAAGCGCTGACAAGTGAGGAGGAATCCAAGTGAAGCCTCTTTTATTAGGCATTACTGCATCATTCTTTTTTGCTTTTACATTCGTTTTAAATCGAGCGATGGATTTATCCGGAGGCAGCTGGGCGTGGAGCGCGTCGCTGCGCTATTTTTTTATGGTACCTCTCTTGCTCGTACTCGTTTATTTTTGGGGTGGTATTAAACCTGTGGTGGCAGAAATAAAAGCCCAGCCGCAAAAATGGCTGCTTTGGAGCACGGTTGGATTTGGCTTATTTTACGCTCCTCTTTGTTTTGCTTCAGCCTATGGTCCCGGCTGGCTTATTGCAGGAACTTGGCAAATCACAATTTTATCGGGGTCTCTCCTAGCTCCTTTGTTTTACAAGGAAGGAAAGAAGCGAGGAGGCATTCCTTTCAAGCAGCTAGGTTTTTCGTTTATTATTTTAATAGGCGTTGTGCTCATGCAGCTTGAGCATGCGACTGAACTGTCGGCCGCTACTGCCTTGCTTTGTACCATTCCCATTTTGATTGCCTCTTTTGCGTACCCGCTTGGCAACCGTAAAATGATGGAAGTGTCGTCACTTAATACGTTTCAGCGCGTGCTTGGAATGACGCTTTCAAGCCTGCCGTTTTGGATTATTCTTTCTGGCTATGCCTACGTGACCGCTGGACTACCAAAAACAACTCAGATTTATCAAAGCAGTTTAGTTGCTTTACTTTCAGGAGTATGTGCAACAGTTTTATTTTTTGCAGCAACCGACCTTGTTAAAAAAGATTCTCAAAAGTTAGGTGCAGTTGAAGCTACACAATCGATGGAAGTTTTATTTGCCCTGCTAGGAGAGGTCTTCCTTCTATCAAGTCCTTTGCCATCGATTCTTTCTTGGGTTGGAATGGGAGTTATCATAGCAGGCATGGTGCTTCACAGCTACCAAACGAGTCATAAAAAAGCTATACCGCAAAAAGAATTGACCTACTAATCAATAACAAAAAAGAGCGTCTTAGTCGGCGCTCTTTTTGTTTATACAACAGATCTTCTTTCTAAATTGAAGACATTCACCTGCTCAGCATCAAAGCGGCTTAGCAACGAATCTACTCCGTACTCAAGTGCAAAAGCACGTTCATTTTCTGAAATCGGAACGGCCTGCAGGAACGTTACTTTTTTATCAGATAGTTCAATCGTTGAAAAATTATCCCATAAAAACGGCGGAATCAGCAAAATGTGCTGCATATGAAAGCTGTCATCAAGGACTGCAATAACGTCTTTATAAATAGCTCCTGGGAAGATGGACACATGAGATTTCATCATATGGAAAATACAGTTTGCTAAAATAGCAGAATAAATACCGAATTCCTCATGACAAGCCCCAACGATTTCAATTCGAAGCGGGATCCCTCCAACTGTATAGCCTGTCGGACATTGATGTCCACCGAGCGTTGCATACGCGGTTACGTCTTGACGCGGATGATTTTCACACGCCACAACGTGAATACCATGCTTTTTTCTTTCATCTGAATAATCTTCAATTCGATCCTTTTGACCAAATACATCTATTGCTTTATGTATAATTAATTCTTCATCTTTTGTAAAATTACTCATAAAAAACCTCCTTGCTTGCGACCTTAAAAAGCTCCCTACTGTACAGCATATACTACTGCACTCACTTACGATATAGTTTTTAGAAAATGTGATAGAAATGTTATCGTTTCGTAACATACTATGAAATTGTATCAAGAAGCAAACAAGAAACCTTAACCAATTTTTTCTTTTTCCATAAAAAATAGAGCCTGCACCATGGCAGCCTCTATTTTTTATGACATTATTATGAAATAATTTGTAATTCTTTTGGGTACTTCGTTAACGTTTCGTATCCATCTTTTGTAATGATTACATCATCTTCGATACGCACGCCTCCAAGTCCTGGAATATAGATACCCGGTTCAATTGTATATACCATGCCTTCTTGAAGCACATCATCATTGTTGCGGCTCATTGAAGGAAACTCATGCACGCTAATACCAAGACCATGACCAAGACGATGCAAGAAATACTCTCCATACCCTGCTTCTGTAATAATATTGCGTGCTACCATGTCCAAGTCGCCAATACGAGTACTGGGCTTGGAAGCTTCAAGAGCTGCCTGCTCGGCGCGCTGTACCGTTTCATAAATTTCTTTTTGCTTATCATTAATAGACTTGTAAGCGACTGTACGCGTAATATCTGAACAGTATCCGTCTAGCACTACACCTAAATCGAACAGAACCATATCTCCTGGCTTTAACGTGCGAAGACCTGGGTTCCCGTGCGCTTCTCCCGTTTTTTCACCAAATAAAACCATCGTTGAAAACGACATCTCACGAATTCCTTTTCGCTTTAACTCGTATTCAATTTTAGCCAAAACATCCATTTCCGTAACGCCTTCTTTTAAAGCAGCTACGCCTACTTCTACACCAAAATCAGCTAAGGCAGCTGCCTTTTGCAGAATCTCAACTTCACGCTCATCTTTAATTAAACGCAGCTGATTTAACTTCTCTTCTGCTCCGACTAGCTCAGCGTTTGGATATAGGCTAAGCAGTTCTTCGGCTCTCGCATACAGCAGCTGCTCTTTCTCTACAGCAACCTTTTTCACATCTATTACGTTTCGTTTATGTAAAGCTTCTTTAATAAGTTCCCAAGGATTTTGATGGTCTTCATATCCAATCACATCAAACTTCCAGCCGGCTTCTTTTGCTTGTCCCACTTCCATTGATGGACAAACAAGCATCGGCTCCGCTTCGTTAAACACAAATAAGCCAAGTAAACGCTCATGCGGATCCGTATGAAATCCAGTTAAATAAAATACGTTTTCGGTTGACGAAATAAAGGCTGCTTCTACATTCTTTTCTTCCAGCCACGATACGACTTTTTGTAAACGTGCTTCCATTAAAAAAACCCCTTTCATTGTGCAATATTACTATTATAACATAGTTATTTAGCAATATTGTACAATGAATAGAGGTTAAGACAAAGCCGCGTGAAGAGTAGTAAGCTGCTCTTTAATCGCTTTTCGCTGAATACTTACTTTCATCAGCCAGCCATTTTCTCCGTATCTATAAATAAATTCGTACGTACCTTTAGGAAAATATTCTTTTACCAGCATGTCCCGGTTTTCAACAAATCCCGGATCGCCAATAAAATAGGTACCTTCTTCAAGCGGAAGCTCATGAACTTTTTTTCTAGCTGCTTCTCTTCGTCTTCGTCATCATCTATCACAATGTGCAGACCGCCTTCATCACGCACAACATCAAATTCACCGTTTTGTTCAAGCTCAAGCACCGGCACCACTTGTCCATTTACCGTTAGCAGCTGCTTCGTTCCTTCAAGGACCTGGGACCAGTGATCATCGTATAAAGTAGAAGAATAAAAAATATAGCCCTGAGATTTATATAATAAAAGCAGCTGTTCAAAATGATTTTTCACTTGTTCTTTATCAAACAGAATAACAAAATGCTTTCGATAGAAAAAACTTGTAAAAGGCAGAATAGACGATTGATTAAGCTCTTTAATTATTTCAGCACTATCTTTACCTGAAATAATAGCTCCGGTCAATTCCCCCGCGCCATAAGGTTTCCAATGACTTAACGCCGCTTCTGGAATCAGCACAAGGTTCGAAGATGACACATATATACTCATTCGCTTCACTCCTTTTTTCTACATTTAGACCTATATTTGACTCTCCGCACACAGAGACTTTCCTCTTATTCCATTTCTAAAAGACAGAACTTTTTCCCTAACTATGATAGATTATAACAAATATCCTCGAAAAAAATAACCTTTATTTCCTCTTTCTTCTATTTGTACCCTTCTCTTATTTTAGCGTCTTCGCAGATTTACTAGTGAACGTACTTGCTAATCTAATTCCTTAGTGTTAATTTTATTATGTCGTTTTATAATTTTTTGCATAATTGGTTTCAAACAAAAAAGTATTAATATTTTTGAATGCGATGGTGAGATATTTGAAAGAACGTACAGAACGTAAACAACATAAAAGAAAAAAGCAAAGAAAAAAGAAACGCTTTAGAAAGCTACTTCTTTTCTTTCTCATTCTTGTAATCGCCGCTGGTGCGTATGTGTATTATCAATACCAACAAGGGTTAGCAGAAGCAGACGGAGTTTTTGGGAAAGATGGACAATTTGATTTTAATGGTGCAAGTGCCAATTTAGATAGCATGAATGTGCTGCTTCTTGGAATTGACTCTCGAGGTGAAGAACATTCGCGTGCCGATACAATCATGATTGCTCATTATGACAAAGACAGCAATCAGCCTAAAATTGTTTCTTTGATGCGTGATTCATATGTGGATATTCCTGGACATGGAAAAAACAAATTAAATTCAGCCTATGCATTTGGCGGGCCCGAATTAATGCGTAAGACAATTAAAGAAAATTTCGGCGTAGATGTAAACTATTATGCCGTTGTTGATTTTAAAGGTTTTTCTAAAGTTGCCGATACGATTGCCCCTGAGGGAATTACGGTTACCGTGCCACACGAAATGTCATCCGGAATTGGCATGACGCTAAAACCTGGAAAACAAACTCTTCACGGAGATAAATTATTAGGATACGTGCGATTCCGACACGATAGCCAAAGTGATTTCGGGCGCGTGAAGCGTCAACAAGAAGTTATCGGTAAATTAATGGATGAAGCTCTTCAAGTAAAGACGCTGGCGAAAGCTCCTAAGCTATGGGGCGTCATTGATCCATATGTGGATACAAATATTCCGCCAAAAACATTTATCGTGATAGGAAAAGATTTCTTAGTTGGGAATCAGCCAGATTTAAAATCTCTTCGTTTACCGGTCGAAGGTTCCTATTCAAATGAACGAGTATCCGGTATTGGTGCTGTTTTAAGCATCGACCTTGAAGAAAACAAACAAGCGTTACAGTCATTTTTAAATTAGGAAAAGGTGTCCATTAGCGGACACCTTTTTTTATACTATTCAAAAAAACTTCTGTTTTTCCTCCCTATCCTTCAAAAAAATTTGAGCTACGACAAAAAATGAAGCCATTTTCCAGGAAACAGCTATTTCTTTGAAGTTCTATTTTTTCTACTACATGCGTATATGAAAGGAGAAGGACTTCTTTTTTATATTTTTGATTCAAGGAGATGAACGTATGAAATTATATGGTTTTCAATCTGAAGAAGAGCGTTCCTTTCTTCATTCTACCTATAAAGTAAACCCATTACTTTCTCATACTGGAGATGTCAAAATCAGCTTTTTATCTTTTCAAGAAAATGATTATACCCCCCGTCAAGAAGCTACGATTCCACAGCTTCTTTTAGTCGTTCACGGGGAAGGCTGGGTAGCTGGCGATAACGGACTGAAAATTTATATCAAACAAGGTGAATCCGCATTTTGGAGAGCCGGGGAATCTTTTGAAGTCGGGAGTCTAACTGCTATGACAGGACTACTAATTGAAGGATTAGATATCGCTCCTCAAAAGCTGCTTACTTCTTTCTCACGAACAAACGCAAATTAAAAAGCCGCTGTGACGCGGCTTTTTTTATTATCTTAGTAATCGAGCGTAGCTTTCTGCACTATCTTGAACAACTTTGTCACTCAGGTCACCGCCTGCTCCTTGAAATAGAAATGGAGTTTGGAACTTCATACCTGTTAAATTTGCCATAGCTTGAAAAGGAAGAAGCAGATGATTCATTGGGTAGCGGTTGTATCCCCCTTCTTGATAAGCTTCCGCAGGGCCTCCTGTCGAAGTAGCTACGACAAACTCTTTTCCCTGAAGTTTAGTACCTTTGCTTCCATAAGCCCAGCCGTATGTTAAGACAACATCTTGCCACTCTTTTAAGAGTGCTGGTGAGCTGTACCAGTAAAATGGAAATTGAAAAACAATACGATCGAATTGAACGGCTAACTCCTGCTCTTTTTCTACATCAATTTTGAAATCGGGATAGTTTGCGTATAAATCATGAACGTACACATTCTCTTCTTTTTTTATTCGCTCTGCCCACGCTTTATTAATACGAGAAGATGCTAATTTTGGATGCGCTAAAATAACCAGTGTTTTCATTTTGATACTCTCCTTCTGATGTCTGTGCTTGCTTTTTTCTTTTCTATTTTTTACGCTTGCCTCTCACGGCTTGTTCAGTCATTCTTTCCTTTTCCTTCAGGAAATACGAGTTAGTTTACACTTATAAACTACCAGTATTATCATTCTGCTTCAATAAAATTGACTTTGCTTTTATCACCTTTAATTTTTTTATGTACCCAAAACGGCAGATAAAGGACAAGAAAGCTAAAAATCATGATTCCTTCAATCCATACTAAACACCAAGGATGAGGTCCAAGAACATCCAGCAAGGAAGCGTGCTCTGGCTTTTTCATCATGTATAAATAATTCGCATGGAGCAAACGATTCATGGCATAGATAAAACCTCCGTACAGATTAACAAATACTACGCTTATCCACAAAGAACGAAACGTCGGCTCATATCTGCAAACAGCAATTAGCATACAGCAAGCAAGTACCACACCGCCATGCGATACATAAAACTGCACATAGCGAAACTGGGCATACGCATAGCCCCCAAGGTCTGGGGTAATCATCGCTTGAACAGAGCTGCTGATTCCTGCGAAGTACACAAAATAAAAAAGAAACCTGCTTTTGGTTATCAGCATAACAGCAGCCAGCAGCACGACTATATCACTGAGCTGAAGAGGCAAGGAAGTTTCAGCAGACCACTGATGACATCCAATTTCCCAAGCCTGGTAGGCCGTTTCTGAAGCAATTAGAACGAGTGAAAGCAAAACGAACACAAATCTATTTTTTCGCAGCTGCTTTCGACACAAAAAAATAAATGCTCCTATGATCACGATAATAGCTAAAGTTACAAGATGTTCAACTGAAAAAAGCTGAAAGGAATGTTGTACAGGATGACACGTAAAAAATGAATTCATAAAAGCGCCTCCCTTCCATCAGAAAACAAATTCGGTACCTTTAGCTTGTTCATAAGGCATCATTTTCATTAATGCTTCTCTCGCATTAAAGAGTGTTCAATCGTTCGCAGAATTCCATCAAAAATAAGCGCTAATAATGCTGCTGGAATGGCTCCTAATAAAATCAAACTATTATCACTTCGGTCAATACCAAGCAAAATTAAGCTTCCGAGTCCGCCCGCTCCGATAAGAGCCACGATTGTCGCTGTACCAATAATGAGTACCATTGCTGTACGAATTCCGGCCATAATGACAGGAAGTGCTAGAGGAAGTTCTACTTTGATTAATCGTCTCCACGAGTTCATCCCCATGGCTTTGGATGCTTCAATTAAAGATGGGTCCACTTCTTTAATTCCGGTATATGTATTTCGTACAATAGGAAGAAGCGAATATAAAAACAGTGCAATAACCGCGGGAAAGGTTCCAATTCCGACAAGAGGAATCAGTAATCCTAATAAAGCGAGTGAAGGAATGGTTTGCAGTACGGCTGTTAAGCCAATGATCGGTTCAGCAATGCGGTCATGCCTCGTTAAGTACAGTCCGAGCGGCACTGAAATTAATACGGCGATAACAAGGGCCAGTACTGAAATTTGAATGTGTTCAAGAAGAGCTTGAAACAGTGCATCTCCTCGTTGATCTAATAATGTGCTTAGTGCATTCATTACAGCGTTCCTCCTTCTTTCGTTTTATCAGAAAGAAACGCTAATAGAGTTTTGCGCGTTACAACGCCAATACGTTTGCTCCCTTTTTTCACGGCTATTGCTTCATGTTCGTAAAGGGCGTCCATTGCCTGCTGAACAGTGGCGGTTGAAGCTAACTCTTCAGTAGGTTCTACGTCTGGCTGTTCACTTTCTTTGACAAACATATCCAATGTCTCAAATAAAGCATTGCCTTGATTTCCAATAAATGTTTTTACAAATTCATTTTTAGGCTTTTGAATGAATTCCTCCGGGGTTCCAACTTGAACAATTTCCCCATCTTTCATCAGGCAGATACGATCTCCAAGCGTCATCGCTTCGCTCATATCGTGCGTAACAAACACAAATGTTTTTTTGATTTTTTCTTTTAAGCTAATAACATCTTGCTGAAGCTGTTCGCGGCTTAACGGATCGAGGGCACTAAAGGGTTCGTCCATTAAAATAACGGGGGGATCAGCTGCGAGGGCACGTGCTACACCTACACGTTGCTGCTGGCCACCTGAGAGCTCAGACGGCTTTCGGTTTCGATACTGCTTTGGGTCTAGTCCTACCAAGGTAAGCAGTTCATCAATACGCGTTTTGATTTTGTTTTTCTTCCAATGCTTCATCTCGGGCACAATGGCTATATTTTCAGCAATGGTCATATGAGGAAAAAGAGCAATCTGCTGCAGGACATAACCAATGTTCCAGCGTAGCTCATGTATATTGTGGTCCGATACGAGCTTATCTTTTATGTATAGTTCTCCTTTGGTAATATCATGAAGACGGTTAATCATTTTTAAGGTGGTTGTTTTCCCACACCCACTCGGACCAATTAAAACGAAAAACTCTCCTTCTTTAATTTCTAGATTAATATTTTTCACGGCGGTCGTACCGTCTGGATATTGCTTTGACACATTCTTAAACGTAATCAAATTATCGTTCACACTCCCTGTTGAAATTTAAACCCTAGTTTCGTGTACCCAATACTTAGAGGCAATAAACATTCTTTTAAGAATATTTCTAAATATGATTCATAAGACACAGTATAAAAGATACACATATTTTCTCACAGTCTCCTAATAAGGCTATCAAACTGTTAAAATCTTCACAAGGCGGGGAAGAATAATTCAGAGAATAATTTTAAAGCCAACACAAATAAAAAAACCTTCTTTCAACAAGAAAGAAGGTTTTTTAGTATGCTAGCGACAGGGATCGAACCTGCGACCTCTTGCTTACCATGCAAGTGCTCTACCTACTGAGCTACACCAGCGTCTTGGAAAATTATATCACGTTTAAATTCATTTAGGAAGCGCTTTTTTTAATTTTTTTATTGGTATATTCTCTAATTTGCGTCTTCTGAAATTCGCACTTTCTACAAAGTTCCATATTTTATGTTAGAACTCCTTACATAAATTGTGTGAATTTTCTTTTTTTATATTACGCTTAGTAAAAGAGCTTACAAAAGAAGGGAAGAAAATAGATGGAACAACAACCAACCATGACCAAATCAAAAACGGCAACTCCCTACCCAAGAGACTGCACGTTCAGCCTGGAAGATTGGACGACGCTCGCTAAGTATTGGTACCCCGTCGCACGCTGCAGTGATGTAACAGAGAAACCAACGTCCGTAAAACTGCTAGATGTAAATCTAGTTCTATACCGTACCACACACAAAGTAGTAGCGGCTCGTGATTTATGCGTTCACCGAGGCACCCCGCTTAGCATGGGCTGGGTGGAAGATGATGAAATTGTTTGTCCTTACCACGGCTTCCGCTATGCAACGGACGGCGCATGCACGTCGATTCCAGCTCACCCTGATGCCAACATTTCTCCCCGTCTGTGTATGGCCGTCTATCCAGTTATTGAACGATTTGGATTGGTGTGGACGTCCCTGACAGGAGAACAAGATAACCTGCCTTACTTCGATGCGTGGGAGGACCCTGATTTTCAGCAAATTGTTTGTCCGAGCTTTGATATCATGGGTTCGGCCGGTCGTCAAATGGAAGGCTTTTTAGACGTAGCTCATTTTGCTTGGGTTCACATGGACACATTTGGTGATCGAAACAACGCCTTTGTGCCTAAATATAAAGTAAGCGATACAGATTATGGGCTTCATGTAGAATATACGAGCACCGTGAGCAATTATTCCAAAGAACAGCAGCATTTAAATCCACCTGATTTTAAATGGCTTCGGGTCTTTGATGTTTATCCGCCGTTTACAGCTACGCTAAAAGTATACTTCCCAGAAGGCGCAGAGCTGTGGATTATGAATGCAGTCTCCCCTATTTCAGCCCGCGAAACACGTTTATTCGCACCAATCGCTCGAAACTTTGACAAAGATTCTCCCGTTGAAGGTGTGTATGACTTTAACCTTCGCGTCTTTGACGAAGACCGTGAAATGGTTGAAAACCAAAAACCTGAAGACTTGCCTTTAGACCTGCAGATGGAAGCGCATATTATGGCTGATCAAACGTCCATCGGCTACCGGAAATTATTAAAGAAAATGGGCTTAAGCTTTAGATATACAAGCTAAAAAAGATCCCCGCTGTCTCAGCGGGGATTTCTTTTTCATTTAGCAAACTGCTCGCGTCCTGCTTTTTCCTTTATCACTTCATCTTCACTTGCCGGCGTTGCGCGTTTCATAAACAATGAAAGAATTAAGGCAACCACCACTAGTACTACTGAGACGGCAAACGCATCGTTAATCCCTTCTACCATTGCCTGCATCCCAATTTGTTCTTTCATTTGAGCTGCCCCGGCTGCGGTTGCATTCGCTGCTCCTGCTCCGCTCATTGCATCTTGAGCAAGCTCTTTTGCATGCGTAGCTGTACGGTTTGACATCACCGTTACTAAAAGAGCCGAACCAATAGCTCCTGATACTTGTTGAAGCGTATTGTTCATGGCAGTACCATGCGGATTAAAGCGCTGCGGCAGCTGATTTAATCCGTTTGTCATAACAGGCATCATCACCATAGACATTCCGAACATGCGAAGCGTGTAAAGCGTAATGAGCGTTGTATACGTCGTATCAAGCTCTAAGTTACTGAAGAAATACGTCGTAACGGCTGTAATCGTTAGACCCGTTACAGCCAGTGCACGCGCTCCGAATTTATCAAATAATTTTCCGGTAATCGGTGACATCACACCCATTAGAAGCGCACCTGGAAGCATTAGTAATCCTGAATGAAGCGGAGAAATGCCTCGTACCGTTTGAACATAAATTGGCATTAGCAGCATGGCTGAGAATAATGCCATTGTGATCACCATTGAAATCGTTGATGATAAAGCAAACATTGGATATTTAAAAATGCGGAATTCAAGCATAGGTGTTTTAAGCTTGAACTGACGCGTAATAAATAAAATCAGAGCCACAGCTCCTACGATAATGGTGCCGTATACTTCCACAGAATCCCAGCCTTTATCCCCTGCTGAGCTAAATCCGTATAGAAGTCCGCCAAATCCAATTGTAGATAACAAAAGAGATAAAAAATCCAAATTGATTTCCACTTTTTCTTTTTTGTCTTTTAATAGGAAGAAAGCGCCTATTAATACAATTGCCGCGATTGGTGTAACAAGGTGGAACAGCATTCTCCACTCATAGTGTTCAATTAGCCACCCTGATAAGGTAGGACCAATTGCCGGAGCAAAAATCATAACTAAACCGAAAATCCCCATCGCAGCTCCGCGTTTTTCTAATGGAAAACTTGTGAGCAATACGTTCATTAAAAGCGGCATCATAATGGCTGCACCTGATGCTTGGATAATACGAGCGGTTAACAAGACCGAAAATACGGGCGAAGCACCGGCAAGTATTGTTCCTGCTGTAAATAAAGTCATCGCCGTTAAAAATAATCCTCTGACAGAATAGCGCTGAATTAAAAAAGCGGTAGTTGGAATCATAATACCATTCACTAACATATAACCAGTAGAAAGCCACTGGACGGTTGACGTTGTCACATCTAAGTCTTTCATGATAGACGGCAGCGCCACGTTTAATAACGTTTCATTCAACAATGAGATAAAAGCGCCTATTAACAAAATAGCAATTATGCCATACGGCGGCTTTTCCATTTGATTTATTGATTGACTCATTATTGTACCTCCTTATACTTTAAGTTCATTTTTTTAGACACATGTTCTACATAGAGTATATTATACTGTGAGTTCAATTTATGCAAGTCAAAAATCCTGTGTTAATCTTCTTTATTTACTGAGCTTTTTTTAGCCATATAATCCTTTTATATCAATACATATACATGATATCGCAATTCACTTTAAAAAGAACATTTGTGTAAACGCTTTAAATCATGTATCATAAAGTTGGACCATAAGTCTAATTTTATATTTAGGTGATAATAATGAATAATCGAAAGCAGCAAGTTGTAAAAAATGCACACCATCTCTTCGTTGAAAAAGGATTTCAAGCTACATCTATTCAAGACATCATTGATTATAGCGGCATTTCAAAAGGAACATTCTACAACTATTTTTCTTCAAAAAATGAATTATTAATCGCTGTTTTCACCTGGCTTCATACAACAATTGAACAAGAGCGAAATCAGCTGCTGGTTGGTAAAAGCCTGACCGATGTAGATGTATTTGTTAAACAGATTGATGCACAGATGAAAAACCATCATAAACATAAATTTTTTACATTACTTGAAGAAGTATTTGTTTCCAATGATCCTGATTTAAAAGCATACATAAAAAAAACCCAGTTCATCGAAGTAAACTGGGTTTACAAGCGGTTCATTGATTTATTTGGGCAAGAAAAGAAACCGTACCTGCTAGATTGTGCAATTATGTTTCTTGGCATGCTTCATCGCAACTTTCACTATAATTTTATGGTTAACGGCACAAATACTGACCCTCATGAGATCATAAGCTACAGTGTCAAGCGCCTGCTTCCTCTTGTAGACGAAGTAGCAAATTCAGGAGACATTTTGCTCGATCCGCAAACGATTAAAGAATGGCTTCCGTCTTGCCCGAATACTAAAAATCAAATAGAACAGGACATTTCTTCAGCACTTATCGATTTTAAAAAACAAGTTCACAAACAATTTACTGATGAATTCGAACGTCAAAAATGCACAGAGCTTATTAGTTTTATTGAAGAAGAGCTGTTTAAACAATCAAATCCCCGCAAATTTGTTGTTTATAGTGCTCTTCATTCGTTAAAGCAGCTGTCTGTTAACAACAGTAAAAAGACGCTAGAAGAACTGCAAACGATGATTGATCAGTATATGAGTGAGCTTCATTAAAAAGAGACTGAGACGTAACGAAATCATTCCAATTTAAAGACGAATAAATGGAATAAAGGAGTTAGTATAAGTTACTTGTTACACCGCTGTTGATTTCCGTGCAAGACTTCGCTTTCCGCGGGCGCCCGGTGAGCCTCCTCGTCGCGTACGCTCCTGGGGGTCTCACCTATCCCGCTCTTCCCCCAGGAGTCTTCGCCTTGCCCTTCAATCAACAGCTAGAAGCGACTAAATAGATGAAACCTACATTTACCCTGCCAATGAAAAAATCCGAATGCGTTTGATTCTCCCTCAAGAATCAAACGCATTCGGATCTTCCTTCAACTAAATAACTTTTGTCCCGGCCTCTTTATTCACAAAGTGGAAATTGAAGTGAAAAGCACGTTTCTTTTCCTTTTATGCTAGACACACTCACTTTTCCCTTCATATAATGAATAATGCTGAAAGATACCATCGTTCCAAGCCCGGTACCTTTTTCTTTTGTTGTAAAATACGGTTCGCCTAGCCGGTTGATTTGTTCTTGCGTCATGCCGCAGCCCGTATCAATAATATCAACGATAACAGCTCCGCCTTCTTTTCCTACTTTAACGGTTAACGTGCCTCCATTTTGCATCGCTTCAATACTATTTTTAAATAAATTGATTAGGCATTGCTGAACCTTTCTTCTTTCTCCCATTACGAAGAACTTCACTTCTTCATCAAATGTAAAATCAATAGCAACTCCATTCATATTGGCAAGAGGCGTCATAATATGGGTGACATGATGAATCTCTTCTGAAATATTCATTTTTTCATTTCGTTCCGGAGCAGAATTGGCAAACAGCAAGTAATCATCAATGATTTCTTTTGCGCGGTCTAGTTCATTAATCGCAATGGAAATGTAGCGTTTTTTAGCAGGTTCTTTTTCATCTTCTTGCAGCATTTGCATAAATCCTCTGCTTGCCGTTAGAGGATTTCGCACCTCATGAGAGATGCTGGCGGCTAAATGACTGACAATTTCTAGTTTTTCTGCTTTCATCAGGCGCTGCAGCACTAATAAATTTGCCCGTATCGCTTCCCACAGTATGGTAATTACAAACATGCCCGCTACATCTAAAATCGCAAATTGAACCCACACGCTAATAGGAATGCTTGTTACGTGCAAGACAAAAATAGATACAAGCATAGCTAATAAAGAACCGATTACACTAAGACAGGTGCTCACGATAATTCGATTTTTTAATGAGAAATGTAAAAAGTATTTTGCTATGAAAAATAAAGGAATGGATAAAATCGGAAGAGCAATTAGTGTTGATAAAAACCCTACATCGTACCCGCCAATTAGCAAGCGCAGCAGTAAAATAAAGACAAAAAGCAAGCTTCCTAGCGGCCAGCCTCCATATAACGTTCCTAAAATATAAGGAATTCTTCGTAGATCCATTCGATAGTCATCCGGGACATAAGCTCCGTTAACCGGAAACAAAAGGCAAAAGGTAATAGCTAAAATCGGAAATACCGCGATATAACGATCTTTCCACCAATGAATTTGTTTAGCATACTTGATTAAATAAAACATCTGCACTAAAAACAGCGCCAATAAAATAAATAAAAAATTAATTAACAAATCTTTCGTGACAAAACTCATGCATTCACCGGTCTTTCAAATGAGATAAAAATAAACTCTTTTATTGCATTTACATTTGTAACACAAATCAGATCGTAATCATAGATAAATAAACGTATTCTATTTACTTTTTTATAACTTCCTATGGCTTTATCGTCCCTTCCCTAAAATAGTGAAGGCTAAGAAAACCTTTTCAACTTCACTAAAAATATTCAGAATTTTATTTACATATGAGTTACAATGCTCTATAATCAGATCAATGTACTTGGTTTTGAGAGTAGGAGGACGAAATATGGAACTATCAATTACCTTAATGGGATTATTCGTTGGAACCCTTGTAGGCTTAACGGGGGTTGGAGGTGCCGCTTTATTAACACCTTTACTGATTGTACTCGGCATTAACCCTTCCATTGCCGTAGGAACAGATCTTGTCTACAATTCTATCACAAAATTATTCGGAGTCGCTCAGCACTACAAACAGCGAACCATTAACTTTAAATTAGCAAAATATTTAGCCTTCGGAAGTATTCCGAGCGCTGTGCTGGCTATTGTCACACTTCATGCATTTCCATCTTTTCACGAGCATCAAGAAACGATTATTAAGCACGCTCTCGGGTACGTCATGACGCTGGTTGCCATTTCAATTATCTTTCGCGTCTTTTTTGATAAATTAATTCGCCCAAATCGGTTTCAGGAAATGGACTTAAATCAGAAAAAAGGATTAACAATCGGAATTGGCGTAGTCTTTGGATTCATTGTCGGACTAACATCGATTGGTTCGGGCTCATTATTTGCGATTGCGATGCTGTACTTATTTAAGCTAAAAACATCTGAGCTGGTTGGAACTGATATTGCACATGCGTTTCTTCTCGTTACGGTGGCTGGTATTTTAAATGCAAGCTTTGGAAGCGTGGATTACATGTTGACTGCTAACCTATTGACTGGATCTATTCCAGGTGTGTTACTCGGAAGTCGTTTATCAACGAAAGTGCCTTCAAGACCGCTTCAAGCCATCATGGCAACCATCATTCTAATTAGCGGAATTAAACTAATTTAACAAATAAAAGCACATGCCTTTGCATGTGCTTTTTATTAGTTTTTTTAAAGATCTACATTAAAAATAATAATGTTTTAAACCACTCCCTTCCCTTCTTATACACTTCAACTAATATTTTTATTGAATTTTAGTCAAAGAGACCAATGACACTTCAAACAACCTTACGTTAAAATGTAAAAAAACATAACATCTATTGTGATATCAAAAAAATTGTACGACGAAGGGAGAACACATGACACAAACAGCGGAAAAAAGTAAGCAAAAACCTTTTTATAAAGGTCTTTTCTTTCAAATTATGATGGCAATTGTACTTGGCATAGCCGTAGGATATCTGTGGCCAAGCTTTGGAAATGCTGTGAAACCGATTGGAGACGGTTTTATTAAGCTTATCAAAATGCTGATTGCTCCTCTTATTTTTGGAGTAGTCGTTGTTGGAATTGCCAAGGTTGGAAACATTAAAACAGTTGGGCGTATCGGCGGAAAAACCATTCTTTACTTCGAAATTGTCACAACATTCGCTCTATTTATCGGTCTATTAGTAGCAAACGTAATGAATCCAGGCACCGGTATGAATGTTGATCCTTCAAGCTTAAGCACAAGCGAAGTGGACGCGAAGACAAACGGCTCCGAACTTCCGAGTGAAGGTGATTTTTTTCTTAATATGATTCCAGACAGTGCAGTTGGTGCTTTTTCAAGCAACTCCATGCTTCAAGTGCTTTTAATTTCTTGTTTGTTTGGTATCGCGCTTGTCCATATAGGTGGAAAAACAGCAGAGACCCTTTTAAATGTATTGGAAAAAGTAAATGATGTGTTGTTTAAAATTATGGGATACATTATGAAATTAACGGCTCTTGCCACTTTTAGTGCCATGGCATTCGCAGTTAGTCAGTACGGTCTTGGAACACTTGCTGCATTCGGAAAGCTATTTATCGCTATGACAATTGCTTGTCTAGCATTTGTTCTTGTTTTAGCTGTTATTTTACGAATCTATTTAAAATTAAGTTTGTGGAAAGTCATTCTATATATACGAGAAGAAATTATGCTGGCATTTGCTACGGGTTCCACTGAAGCCGTTATGCCGCAGCTCATGGATAAATTCGAACAAGCAGGATGCAACAAAGCAGTCGTTGGCCTAGTTGTGCCTACGGGCTATTCGTTTAATCTAGACGGTGCTTCCATTTACTTGTCTCTTGCCCTCGTCTTTTTAGCACAAGCAACGGGCGTGGATTTGAGTCTCACTGATCAGCTTTTAATGCTTAGTGTTCTTCTTCTTACGTCTAAAGGAATGGCTGGTATTCCAGGGTCAGCCTTTGTTGCTCTCTCCGCTACCGCAGCAGCGACCGGATCCATTCCGGTAGCAGCCGTTGCTCTGATGCTCGCTCCTGATCGCTTTATGGGTAATTACCGGACCACAGTTAATATTATTGGTTATGCGGTAGCTGCTTTTATTATCGCACGATGGGAAAATTTATTAGATCTACAAAAAGCAAATGATGTGCTGGACGGAAAAATTGCGTATCAGCCCAAAAATGCTGAAATTTCTCTCCCAGAGAGTATTCCAGCAGCCAATGAAAAAGCATTTTAACAAAAAAATTTCCTGGCCGAGACAAGTCTATTTTGCTTGTTTTTCGGGCAGGAATTTAATTGTTACATAAAAGGCCTTTTGCTGAAACTTATTTTCTTCGAGTATTTTATATACCATTTGTTTAATCGTTTCTTGCGTTTTGGCATCAGCTGAAACGGAAGGCTCCATATACACATCCAGCTCTACTCTGTCTTTTGAGTAAAGGGAAGAATTCACACCCCTTGATTCATAGCCCGCTTCAGTTAAACCGCTGCTGATTTTATGCCAAATATCCAGTTTGTCCATTTGTTTAATAACAGGCTTTGCTTCTTCGTACACTTGTGCTTGCTGAGTCTTGAAAACTTCTTCTTTTTTAGTAAAAACTGCATACCCTGAACCTACTACTAAAAACGTCATAATAGCAAATGCTCGCATCCTTTTCATTCTCTCACCTCATTTAGAGATATAGATTATAAATATGCGAATAATTGCTGCAGTATGACGGCTTGTATCTCTACTTCTTTTCCAATATACTCAGCAGTCGTTTAGAACCAGCTTCTACTTCTTCTATCATACTGGCAAAAAGCTCTTGCACCGTTGGAATATTATCAATCAGTCCAACGACTTGGCCTGCCCATCCATAGCCTTCATCGATTTTATTTTCATAAATATACCGGCAGTTTGCCCCTCCGCTAATGGCGTCTTTTAACTCTTCGTACCTCTCTCCTTGCTGCTCACGCTCGATAATGTCAAGAGTGTAGTGGGACTTCAATACGCGTCCAGGTGCCCCGAACGAACGTTTAATAACCACAGTATCGGTTTCTTTTGCTTCTACAATAGCTTGTTTATACGCATCATGGGCATCTACACATTCTTTTGTCGCGATAAAACGTGTTCCCATTTCTATCCCTTCAGCGCCTAATGATAACGCTGCTAATAATCCTTGTCCGTTTCCAATCCCTCCGCTTGCCAAAACCGGAATTGACACAGCCGCAGCTACTCGAGGAATTAATACCATTGTGCCCAGATCCTCACGTCCGATATGTCCTCCTGCTTCTTGCCCCACTGCCATGACAGCATCTGCTCCTAGCTTCTCGGCTTTTTGAGCTTGACGCACGTTGGCTACCAGTACGAGCGTTTTAATTCCCGTTCCTTTTAATCTCTCAAAAATAGGTGCGGGATTTGCTCCTGTTATGGAAACAACCGGCACGCCTTCTTCTACTGCTACGTCGAGAAGTTCTTTATAAGAACCTTCTGTTTGACCTCCAACAGCAAAATTAACGCCAAAAGGACGCTCAGTTAAAGAACGTACTTTCTTAATTTCAGCTCGAAGTTTCTCAGGTGTTCGGAGCGTCATAGCTGTAATTTGTCCAAGCCCTCCTGCATTTGAGACAGCAGCAGCAAGTTCTGCGTACGCTAAATACGCCAGACCTCCTTGTACAATTGGATATTGAATCCCTAATAAATCTGTTACCCGTGTTTTCATCTATGTATCCCCTCTCCTTTGATTTTCTTATTTATGAATACTTATTCATAATCATAACAAGAAAATAACGGATTTCCTACGAAAAAATTCCAACATTTCTGTTTGCTTCAACTTTTAATAGGGTACACATTTTGTAATGATTATTAACTGAAGATCAAGGAGGAAGACAGGTATGACAAAAAAGCACCCTGTAAATGAAAAAAGCAAGCAAGAACAGCTCGAGCAGTTTAAAACAGATGATCGAAACCAAGCGCTCACAACCAACCAAGGGTTAAAGCTTTCCGAAGATGAATTTTCTTTAAAAGCAGGTGAACGTGGTCCAACCCTTATGGAAGACTTTCATTTCCGTGAAAAAATGACACATTTTGACCACGAGCGCATTCCTGAACGCATCGTTCATGCACGAGGCTTCGCTGCTCACGGAGAATTTGAACTGTATGACTCTCTCAGTGAATATACAAAAGCTAAATTTTTACAGAATCCGTCTGTAAAAACACCTGTATTTGTCCGTTTTTCTACCGTAGCAGGTTCTAAAGGTTCAGCTGAAACGGTGCGCGACGCCCGTGGTTTTGCAACAAAATTTTATACAGAAGAAGGAAACTATGACTTAGTTGGTAATAACATTCCCGTGTTCTTTATCCAAGATGCGATCAAATTTCCAGATTTAATTCACGCTGTTAAGCCTGAGCCACACAACGAAATGCCGCAGGCGGCTTCAGCACATGATACGTTTTGGGATTTTGTCGCCAATAACCAAGAGTCTGCTCACATGGTCATGTGGTCAATGTCAGACCGTGCAATTCCACGCAGTTTGCGTATGATGGAGGGCTTCGGCGTACATACTTTTCGCTTAGTTAATGCAGAAGGAAAAGCTCATTTTGTCAAATTCCACTGGAAGCCTGTGCTCGGAACGCATTCCCTTGTTTGGGACGAGGCTCAAACAATTTCTGGAAAAGACCCGGATTTTCATCGCCGCGATTTATGGGAATCGATTGAAAACGGAGACTATCCTGAATATGAGCTAGGCATTCAAATCATAGATGAGGAAGATGAATTTAAATTCGACTTTGACATTCTCGATCCAACTAAGCTTTGGCCTGAAGAAGACATTCCCGTCAAACTAGTTGGAAAAATGACCTTAAATCGAAATGTGGACAACGTATTTGCCGAAACGGAACAAGTCGCATTCCATCCGGGGCATGTGGTACCGGGAATTGATTTTTCCAATGATCCTCTCTTACAAGGAAGATTGTTTTCATACACGGATACCCAGCTTATTCGTCTTGGCGGTCCGAATTTTCATGAACTTCCAATCAACCGTCCAGTGTGCCCGTTTCATAACAATCAACGAGACGGTTACGGACGTCAAACGATTAACAAAGGGCCTGTCAGCTATCACAGAAACTCTCTTGCAGCCAATACCCCGGCTCCTGTCTCAGAGTCAGAGGGCGGTTATGCTCACTATCAAGACAAAGTGGAAGGAAGAAAAGTTCGAAGCCGAAGCGAAAGTTTTAAAGACCACTTTTCACAGGCAACGCTATTCTGGAATAGCATGAGCGACCCTGAAAAGGAGCATATTATCAGTGCTTTCAGCTTTGAGCTTGGAAAAGTGAAAAGCAAGTCTGTTCAGCAGCAGGTCGTTGATATGTTTGCCAACGTCAGCACAGTGCTAGCTAAACAAGTAGCACAAGCGATTGGTGCAACGCCTCCATCAGGAGAAGACGCGCCAGTGACCAAGTCATCTCCGGCTCTTAGTCAGGAAAAGACGATTAAAAAGCCGAATACGCGTAAAGTAGCTGTCATTGTAGCTAATGACTTTAGCAGTGACCTACCCCAAGTGTTAAACAGTTTAAAACAACAGGGCATTCAGCCTGAAATTGTAAGCACAACCCTCCAAAACGTAAAAGGAACAGACGGGTCAGAACTTGAAGTACAGCACACGTTCTTAACAAGTGATTCTGTTTTATTCGATGCGGTGTATGTTGTCGGAAGTTCGTCGGCTGATGAGAAGTTTCGTAAAGAAGCACTGACGTTTGCTCAAGAAGCATTCGAGCACTTTAAACCAATTGGCGCGACGGATGAAGGTGTTAAGTGGCTAAAAGCTGCTGGCTTAGATAGTAGTCCCGGTGTCGTAACTGGAGAAACTACACGCTTTACAGATGAATTTATTGAAGCTATTTCAGCTCACCGCCACTGGAATCGTCACGTTATATAAATACAAAAGCCTTTGAAATCAATGATTTCAAAGGCTTTTTTTATTAAACTGATTTTCTAAATGCCATAACGTGCAAATCTTTTACCGGATAAAAATCGTTATCAGGAAAGCGAACGTAACCTCTTTTAGTGTACAGCTTAATGGCATGTTCCATTGAATGATCTGTATGTAAACCTAAATAAGAACACCCTAGCTTCCGAGATTTTTTTTCACACGCCTCAAGAAGCGCATTGGCGACTCCTTTTCGGCGATGAGACGGAGCAACTGCCAGCAGACGAATTTCAGCCCATGGAAATGGCTTTAACAATCCTCCGTATACATCTGTATTCGGAGGATAAAACAAAACGCTTCCTGCCATTTCTCCATCGATTTCAGCTACAATGCACTCAAATTTCTTTTCTTCACTCAGGGTATGTAAAATTCCCTTTCGATATCTTTTCCAGTGTGCTTCTGATTTTACAGCTGCATATTGCTCATAAGCAGCAAGCGTCACTGTTTCAATAGATGATGTTTCTTCTTCTCTAGCTTTTCGAACGATCAATTTTTTCTCCTCCATTTACCTTCTTCGTTAGTTCTTATTGTCTATGGTGAACCATGTTTATGCAACACATTTGCATTTTAAAACAGCTTCCTTTGCATATATTTAATCCGTTCATTATGGTTTCAGAAGCGGTCTTTGTGCTGAAACTCTGCTTGTCTTCATATACATATAAAGAGATTCATAGACAAGGATGAGACAGCATGTATAAAAAATTGATTGCAATTGGAATTGGCAGTGTGTTTGTTAGTATTGGAATTAACGTTTTTATTCTTCCGCTTCAGCTTGTAACAGGAGGCATTACAGGAATTAGCTTAATCATTAATTATTTACTTGGCTATAAAGTAGGTGTGATGATTTTTTGCTTAAACTTGCCGATTTACCTTCTCGCCCTAGGTTTTAACCGCTCTTATTTTTTAAATGCTATCTATGGCATGGTTCTCTCAGCCGTTATGATTGATTTGCTGTTTCCGCTTCACGGGATTTTTCACCTTCCCATTATCTTAAGCGCTTGCCTTGGAGGTGTTTTTAACGGAATCGGAACCGGCATCATGCTCCGGCAGCACGCAAGTCAAGGCGGGGTCGACTTATTTTCTCTGATACTTGCGAAATGGTTATCTTTAAACCCCGGCATCATCATTTTAGTGATTGACGCATCTATTATTATTTCAGGTATTTTACTGCTTCAAAACGATACAGCTATTTATTCATTATTTATTGTTGTATGCTCCGGTATAGTGACCAGTTTAATTACGTCATTCAAACGCATCATCGTCTATGTATAAGGAAAAAGCCTCGAGACATGCGTCTCGAGGCTTTTCTTTATTTATCATTTAAGAATTCTTGCAGCGCTTCTTTATTTTTATCTAAATCAATATCAAGCACCATACCAACACCGCTATACGTTTTGTTTTCAAACGATCCGTCTAACGGCAGTCGCAGGCTTTGAACATCTTTCATGTTTCCTGTTACCACATCTTTAGCCAGAAGCATCATGCTTTTTGTATCTAAATTTGTATCGATATAAGGATCCATTACGCCGAGAAGCTTCGGTATTTTAAACACGCTGTTTAGGCTTGCTACTTCATCTTTAAGCTTTAAAACGACTTCTTGCTGGCGCTGAACGCGTCCAAAATCACTCATGTTATCATGACGAAAACGCACGTAGCCAAGCAGTTGTTCACCGTGTAAAACTTGGGTACCTTTGTGAAGCGTCATACCAATTCCCGAAGACATATCGTGAGGCACGGTTACTTCAATGCCATCAGGTGCAATCGTATCTACAATTTTTGAAAACCCTTCGAAGTCCACAACTGCATAATAGTTAATATCGATATCAAAATTTTGTTTGATCGTTTGACGCAGCAGCTCAGGACCTCCGAACGCGTAAGCAGCATTCAGCTTTTGCTTGCCGTGTCCTGGAATATCCACGTACATATCCCTCATAAGGGAAACAATTTTCGGGTGTTTGCTTTTAGAATCGTAGTGAGCAATTAAAATAGAGTCTGTACGAGAATGCTTCTCCCCGCGCGAGTCACTTCCTAACAGCAGCATATTTACTTCTCCGTTATTTGGGAGACTGCCTTGAAACTGTTCAAATGTCGTGCCGTCATCCGCAAATTTACCATCGCTTGCCATCGATAGCCCTTGCTTATATTGGAAATAGCTGTATATGCCTCCAACGATAATAAAAAGAAACAACAAAGCAAAGAACACTCTGCCCCATCGAACTCTTCTTCTTCTTTTGCGTCTTGTTCGCTCCACGTTTCTGTCACCAGCTTTCTTTTTCAATGAAGTTCTCATAAAACAAGCAAGTAGCTAAGCTTTTAAAAAGCTCCTCTACTTGCTTGTTTGGATTGTATGGTGTGAAAGCTTACATTACTTTTCTGTTTCTTGGTCTTTTCCATACATATATTTTGATGGATCGACCGGTTTAAAGTCATCTAATTTATTAAATCGTAATAAATCACCGTATAACACTTTATCAGAAAGTTCTAGCTCTCTTCCAACTTTCTTTTTATAAGCTTTCGCTTCGTCTGTTGCTGTGATTCTTTCTCCTGTGTTTGTATCGTAATACTTGCCGTCAATTGACGTGTATTTCGGAGAAACATAATCACCGTTTCTAAATGCTACTACCTGATCATGGTCTTTTGATAATAAATCTGTACCGAATTGAACATACTCTTTACTATCAATTCCCACTAAGTGAAGAAGCGTAGGTACTACGTCAATTTCACCGCCGTACGTATGGTTCACTCCGCCTTTTACACCTGGTACGTGAAGGAAGAACGGTACGCGTTGAAGCTGAGCGTTTTTATATGGCGTAATTTTCTCGCCAAGAACTTTTTCCATTGCTTTGTTATGATTTTCAGAAATACCGTAGTGGTCACCGTAAATCATAATAACTGAGTTGTCATATAAGCCTGAAGCTTTTAGCTCTGTAAAGAATTCCTGCAGTGATTCATCCAAATAACGAGCCGTTTGGAAATAACGGTCTACCGTTCCATCTCCTGTGTTTGCCGGCTCAATGCTAGCATCGCCTTTATCAAGGACAAATGGGAAATGGTTTGTTAATGTAATCATATGTGCATAGAACGGCTGCTTCAATGACTGTAGCATTGGCATAGATTCTTTGAAGAATGGCTTATCTTTTAATCCATAGTTTACTTTGTTATCACCAGTCATATTGTAATAACTTGCGTCAAAGAATTTATCCACACCGAACTGCTTATAAATTTCATTACGGTTCCAGAACGTTTTATAGTCTCCGTGTAAAACGGCACTTGTATAGCCGCCCTTTTGATCTAAGATCGCTGGTGCTGCTTGGTACGTGTTGCGACCTTTTAAGCTAAATGCTGATCCTTGAGGCAAGCCGTATAATGACGTATCCATCATAAGCTCTGCATCAGCTGTTTTACCTTGTCCTGTTTGATGGAAGAAGTTATCAAAATACATAAATTCATTTCCATTTGCTAATGAGTTTAAAAACGGCGTTACTTCTTGCCCGTTTAACTTATAGTTAATCAGGAATGACTGAAATGATTCTAGATGAATTTTAATAATGTTTTTTCCTTTTGCTTTACCGGCATACTCAATATTTGGAGCTGCATAGTGACTTGTACTGAAGTTTTTCACTGTTGTTAAGTCATCACTGCTTGCGAATGCTCGCTGCTTTGAGTTTTTAAACGTTTGAACTGCATCATACACCGTGTAGTTGTATGCTCCTAAATATTTCACTAGGTAGTTGCGATCAAATGTTCTTGTTAATAATTCAGGGCGATCTTTTTCAGCATAGTGCAAGTTAATTGCAAAAGCGATAGCTCCTGCCGCTAGTACCATGAACGTATAGCGGAATTTAAGGCGTGCTTTTGGCCATTCGATTTTTCTAACAAACAATAGCGCAATCAGTAAAATGATATCTACAAAGTAAAAAATATCGTGAGCTTTTACTAAATCAGCGATACTGCCTCCTAAATGACCCGCATTGCTTGTTTGCGTTAAAGTAGGCAATGTCACAAAGTCATTGAAGAATCGATAATATAAAATATTGCTGTACAAAATGACCGTCATGATTGTACTAAGGATAAGCGTCCAAACGATGGCTCTTTTTCCTTTTGCAAACAATGCTAACCCTAAAAAGATCAAAGTTGAACTAATTGGATTAATAAACAATAACGTTTTTTGCATTGAGTCACTTATATCTAAGTTGAACTCCACTTTGTAAGACATGTAAGACTTGATCCACATGAATAAAACCGCTATAAAAAAGTAAAACAACGGCTTTGAAAATAGTTTTTTCATTTTCAAATTCCTTTCACTAAAAAGTAGAGATTTCATGTCCAGCTAACCTCAGGAAAGTCCCATACATTAAATCGTAACGGTTACGTCCTGCAAAAGATTACCTGAAAATGATTCAATTTGTCAAACAATATCATCTTCATCTCTTTTTTTAGTCATCTACAAAATTTACATTTTAACTTGTAATCTCTTATTTTTTTATCGTGATGTTACTATTACACAATTGTTAATTTGTAAATTTTGTTCTCCCTATATTGCATACATATTAATTTACCACATTTCTGCTCTGCAATAAAAGTATTTTTATTTTATTGATCATAATATTCCACTTACTGAATAAAAAGGTACTATTGTACTGGACGGTATTCTTTGCTTACTGTTAGGACTAGTAAAATTAGACTTATCTATGCTTAGTCTTTATCTTCGTCAACAGCTATGCGGTCTCCTTGTGCAAAGGGCTGTGAAATAACAAGAAACTCAATCTCTTCGCTCGAACGATTCATCATTTGATGAAGAATAGACGGAAGCACTTCTATTCCTTCATGTGCTTTTACATCATAAATAATTCCGTCTACTTCTAGAGCGGCTGTTCCTTTTAGCACAAAGAAAAATTGCTGTGCTCTCGTGTGATAATGCCTTACCTCTTTCGTATGAGGGGGCATGCACTCATGAATAATACTTACGTCTTTATTTTTCACTAGGTGCCACCCATCGCATTTTCCTCCCCACACGTAGTGTTCTGCGTTTTGCTTACTGACTTTCATGACTAGCTCCCCTTTTTTTAATAAATGAACACCTGCAGATTAAATAGAAATTCTATGTGATCTTTTTAATCTTGCTATTGGAAATATTTTTTTCAGATGAAGGTTTTGGCTTCAAAGTAAAAAGCATTCCTAAAAAGATCATAACAATGCCTGCAAACTGAAAAAGCGTCGGGCGAAATCCCGTGAATGCTGTATCTAATAAAATAGCAACGGCTGGATCTAAAAATACCAGAACTGAAATCACCTGAGTTTTTAAGTAGCGCAGGCTGTCGAAAAACAAATAATAAACTAAACCAGTATGTACAAAGCCCGTTACTAAAATCGCTGTCCAATTGGCCGTTGTTAGGAAATGAAAATCATTGAAACGAACAAACGGCAATAATAAAAAATCCCTAAAAAAGTCTGAAGAAATGTAACAGCGTAAGCACTCGTATGAATAATTCCTTTGCCAAGCAGCGTCGTGCATGCATAAAACAAAGCGGCTAAAAGCGCCCACAGTATTCCTGACGACATGAAGCCAGCAATCGTAAGTTCCTTCACCCCAATAATCAGAAGTGTTCCCACAAAACAAATGAAGATAGACATAACGCCAAGAACCGTTAATTTCTCCTTAAAGATAAAGCTTCCCAGAAGCAATACTAAAACGGGCGCAAGATGATAAATAGAAATAGCCACCGTAACGGACATCATTTCAAATGCTTTAAATAGAAACACCCAGTTAAACACAAGAAATATTCCGCACAGTAAAATCTGCTTTATTTCTTTGGCATTCCATTTTTCCCTTTTATATTCACCCGTTATAAACCAGCACATTCCGAGAAAAAGCGTTGCACAAATACAGCGAACAAATACTAAATCAAAAGAAGGCAGTCCAGTTTTTGTGGAGAAAAAGCCAATTGAACCAAAAATACTCATTGAAACCATCATTTTTACCATTGGGCCTGCTTTCATTTTTTCACCTCACTTTCAGAAAACTATTACTATTCAAACACAAAGAAATCCATTTGTAAATTAATGGATCAAAAGCGATATTTCATAAAAAAGCGCAAAGACATGGGGTCAGTCCCATCGTCTTTGCGCTTTTTCTGTCTTTCTTTTAATCTTCAACCGGGAACCAGCCTGGCGTGTTAATAACGGCTTGCCACAGCGGGTCAGGAATCACAAGCTTTTCCTGATCTTTTTTGCTTAATGTTGTAACAATTTCATTTTCGCGGCCTTCTTTGACTTTTTGAACCCAGTCTGGATCCATAATTAATTCACGGCCAATCGCAAGCAGTGGAATACCCGTTTCAAGAGCTGCTGCTGCTTCGTCTGCTGTATGAATAGAACCTACGCCCATCACAGGTACGCGACTTCCTACTCGCTCTTGAATAATTTCAATACGTGAACGAGTATCTTCCACGCCTCGGCGCGGTTTTGACCAGAATTCCATTAGCGATACGTGAAGATAATCAAGGTCTTTTTCTGCTAGTGCATCAACTAACTTCAACGTATCAGCCATTGTAATTCCAGGCGTTTCAGGCTCTTCTGGCGAGAAGCGATAGCCTACTAAAAATGGCTCTTTTGCATGTTTAGAAACGGCTTGCTTTACTTCGTCTACGATTGCCAGCGGGAATGTTAAGCGTTTTTCTACGCTGCCACCCCATTTATCTTCGCGACGATTAGAATGCGGAGAAAAGAACTGCTGAATTAAATAGTTATTTGCTCCGTGGATTTCAACTCCGTCAAATCCTGCTTCAATGGCACGGCGCGTCATCTCACCAAAATCGTGAATAATGCCTTCGATTTCTTCATTTGTTAACTCTCGAGGCACCGGTGCTCCTTCTTGTTCTGCAGCAACAGCACTTGCGCTAACAACCTCTCCATTTGGAACAAGCTCAGGCGGACACATGCGCCCTCCGTGGAAAATTTGAAGAACTGCTTTTGCTCCTTGATCTTTAATTGCTGTTGCTAAACGGCGCAGGCTAGGAATCATTTCATCGCTGTCTGCAGCAAACTCTCCGTGAAATCCTTTGCCGTTCGGCGTTCCATATGTACATGCTGTAATGACCATGCTAACACCTTTTGAACGTCGTACATAGTAGTCTACTTCTGCATTTGATACTGTTCCATCTTCATTTGATGAAAAATTTGTCATAGGCGCAAGAATAACGCGGTTATCTAATTTGATGCCATTTGAAAAAGTAAATGGCTGTAAAAGCGGCTCATACTTTTTATTTGTCATTTTATTTCCCTCCAAAAATGATACGGTCAAAAATATTGGCATATTATAGGTAGAAATTGTTTTCCTTCCTATAATATGTGTCATTTAAAACTGTAACTTTAAAATATACTGTGATTTTAATCTGTACAGTTTTGCCTGTCAAAGAATAAGACTTTCGCAATGATAAAAAAGCACTCATATACTGAGTGCTTTTTTATCATTGCGAAAGAGGTTCCTGATTATACATGAATGCTTTCACTTTTACATATTGAGCTTCTAACTCTTGAAGTGTCAGTTCGTATAGGTGCCGATTCCCTTTTTTATAAATACCAAAATTCAATAGCGCATTAATAAACCAATTTTTCTTATGTTCCGTTTCAGGCTGTGTGTGTTGTTTCACCATTTCCACCACCTAAGTTTATCTCATATTAATTTTGCAAAGCATTCGCTTTTACATAAATAATTTTACTTCTGTATAATGAAAAAACAGTGAAATAGAAAGCTTTTTTATTTTAAATTCCTGCAGCCGGACCCGCTATTTTTTTGCGTCTTTTTACTCCTGTTAATATTTTTTCAATATAATAAATAACAATAATAAAAACCGACATAATAGCAAAATAAGTACCGATTACAACAAAAGGATTCGGACTTTCAAAACCGCCTTCTTTTCCTTTCATTCCTCTTTCCGGACCTCCGCCATCGTGATCAAAGTTCGGACGTTCGTGACCAGCAGATGCCGTCGCAGAAGATTTGTTCTCGCTAAATGAATGGCGATCAAAATCCGGCTTTCCACCGCCTTTTTGCGGCATATCTGAGGAACTTAAATTCAGCACTTTCGCTACTCCTCCAATTTTTCCCAGAAAACCCGTCTCATTTATTTCGTATATGCCAACGACTAACAGTGCAACGGTTGCGAGCTTAGCTGCTATACTCAAGCTTTTCTTTGACTTTTTGAACTTTGTCATATTTTCACACACATTTATAACCCATTGCCAATGAAGACCTATGTGAGCGGCTACTAAAATTAACACTAAAAACGATACCGAAATATGCGAAACCTTAAACCACTGTTCATTGCCAATATTAATATTTGGAAATATTACTCTTGAAATAAAAATACCGCTTATCATAATAAATGACATCGTAATCAACAGCATGATATTTAAAAAGTAACCGAGCTTTGTTCTGCGCGGAAGCTTGCGGTCAAATAATTTAACCGTAACTTTCTTTACCCACTGCCAGTTTAGCAGCACGTGGGTAAAAAAGGCAACGGCAATCGCTAGCCCCGCAATTTCATGAAACGTTAACCCTCCCAATACCTGTTTGTTAAAAAATAAAACAAACGTAACGGCCATTAAAAGATCCAGTCCAAACCGGACGTACATCATCTTTTTCACTCTATTCATTCTCCTCACCTATGTATTTGTCAAAACAACCGCTTTTTCATATTTCTTAATGTAAGCAGAGTTGGTGAAAATTAGGTGAAACGACTGATTTTTTTACCAAAATAACCAGTCCTGAGTTCTATAAAAAACAGAGTTCAATCATTTTTACTTTTTAGAAAATAGCTGTTGACAAAGAAAAAAGAAGCACGTATAGTAATGGTTATTCATCAAGAACTTTCAGATTTTAATCAAAAACACAGCGATTGGGAGTAGTAGAAGCTTATTATTCGGTCAAGAGAGCTACGGGTTGGTGTAACGTAGTCCAATAATACTTTGAACTCGCCCAGGAGTGGTAATTCAGAAAGAATGCAGAAGTATTCTCTAAGTTTTAACGTCTAACCTTCGTTATCAGGTTTTAAGCAGGGTTCTTTAAGAGCCAACAAGAGTGGTACCGCGGTTAGCTAAAGCTTATCGTCTCTTCTCTCATTTGATAATGAGGTAGGAGACGATAAGCTTTTTTTATTTTATAAAAAAGTGGAGGGAAAAGTCATGAAGAAGGACAACCAAGGTTTACAGCGAACAATGACTTCACGTCACATTATGATGATGGCGCTAGGTGGAGCAATTGGCGCTGGTTTATTTAAAGGAAGCAGCTCAGCTATTGATATGGCAGGACCATCAGTTATCATTGCTTATTTAATTGGCGGAATTATTTTACTATTTATTATGCAAGGTCTTGCTGAAATGGCGGTTCGAAACAGTGACGCACGAACGTTTCGTGATTTAGTTCAGTCGATTTTAGGAAGCTACCCCGCTTATTTTTTAGACTGGATTTACTGGAAAATGTGGGTGTTAAACATTGCAGCTGAAGCCGTTGTAGCAGCTATTTTTATTCAGTACTGGCTTCCTGATTATCCAATTTGGATGCTTGCTTTAGGCGTATCCGTTATTGTCACAGTTATTAACTTGCTTTCGGTTAAAGCATTTGCTGAAACGGAATACTGGTTAGCCTTAATTAAAATTACGGTCATTGTGATCTTTATCATCGCTGGACTTCTGTTACTATTTGTATCATTTGGTCACCATACCGCAGCGGGTTTTTCAAACTTGAGCGATCACGGCGGTTTCTTCCCTAAAGGACCAACTGGGTTAATTACGGCTATGTTAGTGGTCATCTACTCTTACGGTGGAACTGAAATCATCGGAGTAACGCTAGCTGAAACAAAAAACCCTGAAAAAGTAGTACCAAAAGCCGTGCGCAGCACATTAACGCGCATCATTGCTTTTTATCTATTCCCGTTTTTCATCATCGTGAGCTTAATTCCTTGGAATGAAGTGAACGGCGTTTCTCAAAGCCCTTTTGTGATGGTATTTAAAATGATTGGAATTCCTGGAGCAGACCATATTATGAATGCCGTGATCTTGTTAGCCGTTATTTCTTCCATGAACTCAGGACTTTACGGTTCATCACGTATTTTATATACGCAAGCAGTAGACGGTCGAGTGCCGAAGATATTTTCGAAACTTTCTGTTAACAAAGTTCCTGTCTATGCAATCTTAATGTGTACATCATCCCTTTATGTGGGCGTGTTGATTTCCTTATTTGCAGGAAGTAAAACATTTGATTATTTAATGGGATCCTTAGGATATACCGTGTTGTTTATTTGGTTGATTATTGCGATCGCACACTTAAAGTCCCGCAAAGTTCAGCCAGAAGCATCGAGCAGCTACTCTGTTAAATGGTTTCCTTATACGACGTGGGCTGCCCTAATTGCACTAAGCGCTATTTTAATTGGTGTTATCTGCACAACCTCCATTGTTATTACGACTATTACACTAGCTATCTATTTATTTATTACAGCTACGTATATCTTTAAAGGCCGCTTTTATCGATCATCAGCAGTCAAGCACGCTAAATAAAAAAACCCCTCCTTTGAGTCATCAGAGGAGGGGTTTTTTTATTTAAAATGTTAAGTACCAATAGCCAAGTGCAAAGCCGATATAGTTACCAATAATATAGCCAAGCGTTCCTACTACCAAGATAGGACCAACCAAACTTCCCCATCCTTTAGCAATCGCCATTGCACTTGCTGTCGTAGGTCCCCCTACCGTTGCATTGCTCGCCAGTAAAATATGTTCTAAATCAATTTTAAATACTTTTCCTAAAAGCAGCCCCACTATTAAATTACTCAGTCCCACAATGAGCACAAATAGAATCAAAAGAGGTGCTTTTTCAACAATTAATGGAATGGACGCCGGCACTCCAATGACAACAAAGAAAATATAAATGAAGTACGTGCCGATTTCTTGGCTTCCGCTAATGTTTTTAAAATAAGAAGGAAACAGATAAATGACAAGAAACGTAAGTGTGGAAAGCAATAAGTATTTTTCGCTCAAAATAGTATGTAATAACATTTGAACTACCGAAACATTTGAACCGGTTGGAATGATTGTTCCAAACCATTCGGCTAATTTAAACGATGCAACCACTAGAAAAAATGATGTACCAATTGAAGCCGCCACGTCTTTTAACGAAATTTCTTTTTTTGCCCAATATTTTTCTGCAAGCGTATGACGATCATTTTCTCCATATTGCCCAGCCTCTACTTCTTGAATATGAGGCGTCTTAAAATGTTTCCTAAAAAACTTCATAGAAGGAACAAACATATACACGGCAAACAGTAAAGCCATGACCATATTATCAGCAACCACCGTCGCCGAAACCATTTGACTTGATGGTTCAAATTTGGCCGTAACGGTAGCAAAGTTAACCCCTCCGCCTACATAAGAAGCGCCGATAGCAGCTGCAATTTTTGCTAGTTCAGGAATATAATCTTTTAATAACAAGAAGCCTCCCGTGCTCCCTATGACCGTTCCTACTGCACAGATTAAGAAAATAAAAAGCAGTTTCCGGCTTTCTTGAAATAATTCTTTCATATTGACTTGAAATAACAATAATGGAATGGCAAGCGGTACTAGATACGCCCAAACCGCATCATAAACCGGAGACTCTGTTGGAATGATTTTTAAATTTGATAGGATAAGCGCTCCTGCTAGCGCGATAATAGCTCCTGACAGAAAAGAAGCCCACTTATACTTTTGTTCGAGAAAAATACTAACAGAAGCCCAAATCGCTAGAATTCCCCATAGTGCCCACGTATCATCAGCTTGAATAATAGTAAAAATCACAAGCTACTCCTTTCTTTCTCTTTTCAAGAAATAGAATTTCCAGAAAATATACTTTTAAATTTTATCAATATATGCCAAATTCCGTCAATCTATAAAAAAGAGTCGAGGACAAAGTAGTCTAGTTAAAGTGAAACAAGAACTATCTATCACAAAGGATGAATAGTTCTTGTTTTTTTATGATTATGGTGAACGTAGGTTTTATGTAGGTAGCTACTTCTAGCTGTTGATTGGAGGACAAGGCGAAGACTCCTGCGGGCAAAACGGCACAGATGAGACGCCTCAGGAACAAAAGCGACGATGAGGCTCAGCGGCCTCCCGCGGAAAGCGAAGCCTTGCACAGAAATCAACAGCGGTGTCACAAGCAGTCCAGATCATGTATCCCGATTGTTAGTCTTTAGATTAGATTCATTTTGTGATGTTCCAGCCTCACTTTTTATTTACGAACAAGAACTGGAATCTGCTGCTGAATCTGCTGCAAAGGAGCGCTTGTTTTCTCTGTTAACGAACGCAAGATTCCTCCTTCGATCATACAGTTAATCACAACTGCAAGCTCTCCTGCCTGCTTCTCTTGAAATCCGCTCTCTATCATTTTTTCTCTAAAAAGTTTTTCCCAATCTTGAAACGCTGCGTAGCAGACTTCGCGCAGCGGCTCATTAATAAGCGCCGTTTCTCCAGCCAGCAGTCCAACAGGCATACCAGCAATACTTTCTTCGTGTTCAAACTGCTTGGACAATTCTTCAATAAAATACTGAATAGCCTGCGCTGCGTCAGAAGATTTATTTAGACTTTCTTTAATTTGAACTTGGACGTATTTATTCGTATATTGAACAGCGTGAATCGCCAGTTCTTCTTTCCCTTTTGGCGACCCACTCTCTTTAATAATTTGATTTAATCCTGTTGCATGATAGCCTTGCAGCTGAAAACGCCGCGATGCTGTTTCTAAAATCTTATCGCGCGCATTTGCTTTCTTCACAAAACGATGCCTCCCCTATATAATAAGTGGTTTCTATAACACTACTTATTATATAAGGAAATGAAATTTTTGTCAAAATAAAGTGAATATTTTACCATTTATTTTTTCTTTTTTTCATTTCTTATGACCTAATAATTGTTTTTCTCACTTCTTCCGCTAACGGTTGAAGAGGCGTAATAATACGGTCGCTTACCTCCGCCGCCGCTTCTACCATCGAGAGCTGCGCCACTGAAACAACAGTGTTATGCTCTTTTATTAGCTCATGTAAGACATGTTTCACCTTCTGTTTATATTTCTCTAGGTTTCCAGTCATTACTAGTTCAAAAGCACCTTCTATCACAACAGGGCGAACCTTTATCTTTACATTTTGATAAAATGCAAATTCGTCTAGGCGCTTCATTGTTCCTTCTACGGTCTCCGGATTTGTAAACACGATAAGCTGCGGTTCTTCTATTTCACATATTCGGCGAAAATAAGGCTCATCGATTTTAATAATTGGAACATCGCTTGTAAATGCTTCTGGTAAAAGAGCAATGTAATTCGTACACGTAAGTAAAATGGCATCCGCTGAACATTCTTCCATCCACTTTAACTGCTTTTCTACTTTTGCAGCTGCTGACTCCGCTGCAAACTTAGGGTCGGTTGTTACCCGATGTACAAGTCCAGGGTCTACGAAATGCATACAGTTCGCAAACGGCAGCGCTTTTTCTATATAAGAGATGTTCGAATGATGAGCGTGCAGGCAAGCAATTTTCTTCATCGTTTTCCTCCTGTATGATGGTCTTTGAAATACTGAATTAAAAATTCCTGGAACTTTTTCGCAACAGGAGTTAAATATTTATCCTTGTTCCACGCGATCCCAATTACCCTTGAAGCTGTGTCTTCTTTGAGCTTTATTTTTTTTATGCCTCGCAAGTCCACTCCCTTTATTTCAGGAAGCATGGCAACCCCTAAATGAGCCGCTACAAAACCAATCACCGTTAAAAATTCTTCTCCTTCAAACGTAATATTTGGGGCAATCTCGGCTTCTTCAAACAGCTGATCAAAAATTGTTCGGCTTCCGTATCCTTTTTTTAACGCGATAAACGATTCATGAGCCAACTCTGAAATCGAAAGCACTTGTCTTGAGGCAAAAGAATGCGTATCAGGGACATACGCGTACAGCTCGTCTTTCCATAAATATTCCCACTGAATTCCTGCCCTCGATTCCGTTACGGAAGACATACAAAAATCAATTTCCCCTGTTTGAAGCTGATCGAGCATGATGTTCGTAGCGTTCTCAAAAATTTGAAATTGAACGTTCGGATACTCTTGTAAAAAAGCATGAACTAGTTTTGGGACGGAGGAAGCGCCTAATGATTTTAAAAAAGCAAACGAAATACTGCCGCGGTGAGGGTGGATTAAATCTGAAAGCTCACGTTTAGCCTCTTCCATTTCGTTTAATACTTTAGCCGTTCGTTCATAAAAAAGCCGTCCGTATCGATTTAAAATGACTTGTCTTCCTTTTCGTTCAAATAGCGGCACGCCAAGCTCTGATTCTAATTTAGAAATTGAGCGGCTGAGCGTAGGCTGTGCGATTGATAATTTTTCTGCGGCCTTTGTGAAATGTTCCGTTTGAGCTACAACATTAAAATATTCGAGCTGCTGCCATTCCATTTTTTCACATCCTTTACTTATTACATAATACTATTAATTTCATATAAATTATACATTGGACGTCATAAAAAATTCATGTTTAAATGAAGAACGTAGCACTTGCCGAAAATGTTATGTGTCTGCATAGAATAAGTGTTGAAAGAAGGAATTAGTTTATGGATGTTTCAATTGTTTTAACAATGTTAGCCGTCGGACTGATCTTAGGATTTGTCGGAGCAGGCGGATCAGGTTTTATTATTTCAATTTTAACGTTGCTGTACGGCGTATCTGTACACGTTGCACTCGCAACGGCTCTTACCGCAATGATTTTCTCTTCTTTATCTGGCGCCGTCAGTCATTACCGCGAAGGTAACGTATCTTTAAAATCCGGTATCTCTGTTGGTATCCTCGGTGCATTAGGCGCTTGGATTGGGTCTAACCTTTCATCCTTTATCCCAGAAGGCGAGCTTAAATGGCTAACAGCCGGCATGCTTTTATTATCTGGTGTATTGCTTTGGCTGCGTATGTTTTTATTTTCCCGTCAGCAAAAAGAACGTACTGTTCCAACAGGAGCTAAATTTGTCGTCTACTCTTTACTAATTGGCTTAATTACCGGCGCTCTGTCAGGAATGTTTGGAATTGGATCAACTCCATTTATCCAGCTTGGTCTTATGATGGTGTTAGGCTTGTCTATTCGTCAGTCGGCCGGAACCACAATGCTCGTTATTATTCCGATTGCCATCGGCGGAGGAATGGGCTATTATCAGCAGGGCTTTTTAGATATTCCGCTGTTGATCCAAGTAGTAGTCGGCACAATGGTTGGTTCATATATTGGAGCAAAATTTACAAATCGCGTACCTGCTCCCGTATTAAAAACGTCCCTTGTAGCGCTGCCTGTTTGCTCTAGCTTCCTACTTGTTATATAAGAAAAAAGCTTGAACTCTTGTTCAAGCTTTTTTTATGTCCATCTGATAAACAAACTGCTTTCCTTGGCTTCCAAAGATATGCCGGTTTGTATCCACAAAGCCGCTTCGGATGTACAGGTGCTGCGCAGTCGTATTTTTATAGTTCACCCCTAGCACCACTTTATTTTTAGTCGGAAAGTGATGGTTGATAAAAGAAGGAAGAAGTTTCAATGACTTTTTGCCAACTCCCTTTCCTTGATAATCAGGATGAATGGAATACGACCGTATTAAAAGCGTGCCGGAGCTCTCGGTATATTCTTTAACGGCTTCCCCTGCGTCGAGCACGAAAAAGCCGGCTAGTTTGTTTTCTGCCAAAATCAAAACAGGCGTTCTGTCCTTTTCCTGCTCACACTTAGCTAAAGCTTCAGCGGGAAGTGCCGTATAAATGAGCTGCTCTTCAGGCAGCGTATAGCTATGTATAGATGACTCGTAGGCTTCACTATAAAACGTTAGTGCTACGTTTGCTGTATTACCCATTCTATACCTTACTCCTTTTTCCATAGTATAACATGCACAAAAAAAGCCGCATAAAGCGGCTTTTCCTTTATCTAGCGTCGGATACAACGGTAAAGCATTCGTTTACATGCTCTCCTCGCTCAATCTCATCAATGACAGCAATAGCATAATCAGCATAGCTGACATGGCTGTTTCCTTCTGAGTTTAAAATAACATGATCTTTTCCTGTTTTATACGCATCCGTTCGTTTTCCTGAAGGATTAAAAAATGCTGCCGGGCTAATAAACGTCCAATTAATATCGCTTGTACTTTCTAAGTCTTTTAAATTTTGAGCTTGGTTGTCAGCTGTCGCTTTATACTCTTTTGGAAAATCAGGCGTATCTGCTAGACGCGTCGTTTTCTCTTCATCGACAAACAAACTGCCTGCTCCTCCTACAACAAGAAGACGAACGTCCGGAGCTTGTTTAAATACATGGATTAACGATTGCCCCGCTTCTACATGTAGATGTTCTTTTCCTTCAGGAGCTCCAAACGCATTCACTACTGCGTCGAAACCTTCAATATCGTTTGCCGTAATATCAAAGATGTCTTTTTCCAATGTACGAACATCCTTTTCTTCTACTTTGCCCGCATCACGTACAATTGCTGTTACGTCATGCCCGCGATTTAAAGCCTCTTTCACGATAAAACTTCCTGCTTTTCCTGTAGCACCTACCACTCCAATTTTCATTTTATAACCTCCAGTAAAATTCTCTATACTTAGTAGTAGCCTCTTTTTGCTCTGCTAAAACACGACAAAACGGTTTAAGCAAGATAGAGAACAAATAAAGAGACTGGATCAAAAGTATTTTAGTTGAAGGAAGATCCTAACGTAGGTTTTATATATGCAGGTACTTCTAGCGGTTGATTGGAGGGCAAGGCGAAGACTCCTGCGGGAAAAGCGGAACAGGTGAGACCCCGCAGGAGCGCAAGCGACGAGGAGGTTCACCAGCCGCTCGCGGAAAGCCTTGCACGGAAATCAACTGCGGTGTACTAAACGATCCATACTGGCCCCTTTATCCATTTGTTCGACTTTAGACTAATTTAGTTATGCCTTAATCTCTTTGACAAAAAATAAATAAATAAGTGCTTATTCAATTTCAATAAATAACACGTGAGCCATAGAATGAATTGATTTAATCAATTCTACTTTATTCCCTTTCTTTTTTGCTTTTCCTTTTATTTCAACAAAATAGAGCAGTTCACCTTGATGATGATCTCGGTGAATTTCATAGGATGAAATCATAATATTTTCCCTTTCAATCTTATCAAGGAGCTCATAAATATCCTCTTGATTCGCTGCACGAAACTTAATTAAAATGGAATGAGTAGAAAGAGATGTAAACATCACGTTCAATATTTCTAAGCCAATCAGCACCAATATAGTTGCACTAATGCCGACTGTATACATACCCGCCCCAATGGTTAAACCAATTCCCGACGTTGCCCATACGCCTGCGGCTGTTGTGAGCCCTCTAATATGCTGCTTTTGGATAATAATCATACCTGCTCCTAAAAAACCAATACCGCTTACTACTTGTGCTGCAACCCGGCTCGGATCAAGGGCCATATGATCTTGATGAAGCACATCTGAAAAGCCATATTTCGAAATTAGCATAATCAGCGTGCTACCGACAGCAACTAAAAAATGAGTTCGAAAGCCCGCTTCTTTTGCTCTAAATTCTCTTTCTAATCCAACCAAAGCTCCTAACAGACCTGATAGGGCTAGACGACTAATAAAAGCTGCGGTCATTTTTCCCCCTCCTTTCCCTTCATCTTCATTTTTTCATAAACGCACCTATTAACTATTTCTATTTTTGTTATAATTTACTATAACTAATTTTTGAAGTGGAGGCTAATCAAAGTGGATAAAATTATCGATTATTACAGCAGATTTGATGAGTGGGGAAGATTAGAACGCGAGCCTATTGAGTTTCAAGTAAACTGGCATTTTATCAAAAAACACCTTCCTCCCAGCGGACATATCTTAGATAACGGTGCTGGACCTGGAAGATATGCCTTAAAACTAGCAGAAAACGGCTACGAATTAACTCTAACTGATTTGACGCCTCATTTAGTTCAAACAGCTAAGGAAAAGGCTTTAGAACGGCAAGTATACAATGCATTTCGTGACTTTCACGTGGCAGATGCTCGGAACCTTCAATGTTGCCTGGATGAACAATTTCATGCAGCACTGATGCTTGGACCAATGTATCATTTGCAGAAGAAACAAGATCGCATTCAAGCTGTCCGAGAGCTGTATCGAGTCACAAAGCCAGGCGGAACTGTCTTTATTTCGTTTATGCCCCGTGTTCAGCACGTCATTTCTTCTTTAACATCCCCGGAGAGTTTAAGACCAAACAACACGGCAAAAGCGCTTCATGATTTCTATGAATCTGGCTGTTTTGATCATGCCGAAGAAGGACGATTTACTCACGTTTATTACACTAAAATTGAGGATATTATTCCTTTTTTAGCGAACCATGGATTCCAATGTGTTGAGCTAATTGCCTCTAACGTTGCTTCATCAGTTAATTCAAAGGAGTGGACGTACTGGCAGGAAACTTCTTCTGAAGAAATGAACAGCATCGTTCAGCTCCTTATTCAACAAGCATCAAGTTCTTATCACCTTGGACTGTCTTCTCATTTACTCTATATCGGGCGAAAACACTAATAATCACCTCTATTTATCATAGGATAAATAGAGGTGATTATTAATGAACCGTTTATTCAAATGGAGTACGAGCACTTTGCTATGTTTAATGTACTGCTTTTTGATTCCCCTTCCCTCTTATGCAAGCGGTGACTCTTACTCTTCCTATGCAGAACTGCAGCAGCACGAGATTCTCCATCAAGACTATGATATTCGCTACGAACAGCGCTTTAGCTACCTATCCATTATGGCCATTCACGGCGGAGGAATTGAACCGGGCACATCAGAAGTCGCCAAAGAACTAGCCGATCGCTTTTCCGCTTCTTATTATTTATTCGAAGGCATCAAGTCCACTAACAACGGAGTTCTGCACATAACCTCAGAAGACTTTGACGAACCGATTGCTAGAGGGATGGCTCAGCAAAGTATGTCCGTTTTGACGATTCACGGCTACAGCGGCAGCCAGCCTATCGTATATGTAGGCGGAAAAAATCAGCTTTATAAAGAGCTGGTGAAGCAAGCGCTAGGCAGAAACGGCTTTATCGTCCGTGACGCCCCTTCTAACATAGCGGGAACAAGCGAGCAAAATATTGTGAACGATAACCTGTTACAAGCCGGAGTGCAGCTTGAACTAACAGCTGAACTAAGAAAATCATTTTTCGCAAACCATGACTGGTCAAGAAACAACCGCATGAATGTGACGCCGCTTTTTTATACATTCGTATCTGCCTTACAAAAAGCCTCTTCTTCCTATCAAACTTTCCTTTACCTACAAATCCATTAATTTTCAAAAATTCTCGATTTCCAGACAAAAAAGCCAGCGCAGTCTGTGTAGTCAAACGCGCTGGTTCTTATCTATTTCTCCCGCTAAAATAGACCGTTTAAATCTTTTCTGCTCAAAAAACTCCTTAATTTCACTTGGACTTTGATAAGAAAGCCTAATCACGTAGTAGTTAATATATTCAAGCCAAGCAAACGCGTAAAGGCCCAGAAAAAAAGCAAGCCCGTTAATCCCTAACTGCACACAGTGATACACGAGTACACCTAAACCTGACGTAAGAAGAATTTTATTCATTTTTTTAAAAAGCAGAAACAATTGAATGTATCTGGAGGGCAAATGAGAATCTTCTTTTCTCCTCACTCGCTTCCATTTCATAAACCAGTACAAGCTTCCTTGAAACAAGATAAACTCAAGTATGATAAAAGCATACACACTAGAAAATGTTGTTAAGTAAAAACCTAAGTGAGAAAACTCATTTAAGTACCCTATCCACAGCGCAGCAAACACTAAAGCAGCCGTAAGCTCTCCTGTCCATAAGCCAAATAATTTCCGCTTTACTTTCGTAGAAATCCCCCCAGCGTATCTCTCAATCCTGCTGTTCAAACCAAGCTTTAAACAGCAGGTTTACACCTGTTTTTATTTCTTCATCAGACAGTCCGGCAAATCCAAGCAATACATAAGGCGTGGTGTTGTCATCGGCACTATGATAATAAATAGCCGTTGGATAAATCGTTACCCCTTGCTTGGCAGCTGCTTCTATTAGTTTCTGTTCACTCATTCCATTTTTTACTTTAAGAAGAATATGCAATCCAGAATATTCTCCAATAACATCTACACGTTCTCCCATAGTAGCAGTCAAGCAATCTAGCAGCAGCGCTTGTTTCTTGCGGTATGCTGTTCTCATTTTATTCAAGTGACGTTCCCAATGCCCTTCTTTCATAAACAGAAAAAGCGTATGCTGATGAAACCTTGAAACAGGCTGTTTAAAAAGTCCACAGTGCTTCACATAGCTTGGAAGAAGGCGGTGTGGCAACACGGCATAACTTATTCGAAGAGAAGGCATCAACGACTTTGAAAACGTTCCTGTATAAATAACGCGATCGTCTTGATCTAATCCTTGAAGCGCCGGAATCGGTTTTCCTTTGTAGCGAAATTCTCCGTCATAGTCATCTTCTATAATATAGCCATTCGTTTCTGCCGCCCACTCTAGTAGTTCAAGTCTTCTTGCTATCGGCATGACCATACCAATGGGAAATTGATGAGACGGCGTAATGTACACCGCATTCGCTCCGCTTTCTTTCAGTTCCTTCACTTTCAAGCCAGAATCATCAAGAGAAATAGGGAGCACCGACATACCTTGTTCTTGAAAAACGTGCCTCGTTCGGTGAAAACCTGGATTTTCGAATCCAATTATTTTTTCTTTCCCCAAGGTGACAGAAAGCAGCCACATGAGGTACTGTGTACCTGCACCTATTACAATTTGCTCCGCTGTGCAGCGCACTCCTCTCGAGTGGTAAAGGTACGCTGCAATTTCTTGGCGAAGAAGCAGTTCGCCCTGCGGATGTCCGCTGTAAAAAAGCTGGCTTTCACCATGATAAATAGCTTGCACCGTTAGCTTTTTCCACGTATTATACGGAAATTTTTCCACATCTATCTTTCCGTGGCTAAAATCAATAGCAGTCGATTTCGGTTCTTCTTGCGGTAAAGAGACATAAACAGGAGGCAGTTCTTGAAGCACGACTTCATTTTTTATCTCTTTTACAAATGCTCCTTTCCTGGCTAGTATCTCGATATAGCCTTCAGCTTCTAACTGTACATAAGCCGCTTCAACCGTATTTTGGCTAATGCTTAAATGAAGAGCTAGCTTTCGTTTGGAAGGCAGTTTTTCATGAGGCGGAATGGTACCTTTTTGAATTTGTTTCTTTATGTAAGTGTAAAGCTGCATGTACAAGGGATCTGTTTTTCTTTTATCAAGCAAAGGCATTAACTCTAACATGGTGTTCGTTCCTTTCTAACTGATACTATTAAAATTACTGTTTCTGACACTTACTCTCCATTCAGTTTCTTTATACACTGGACTATATCTTATCCCCCAAGGAGATGACACAATGACCATTATTTATAAAACTAATGTCTTAATCCGTGCAGAACAAGCCGCTGAAGTATTTGTACATTCAGGTATTAAACGTCCTGTACAAGACCTTGATCGAATTCAAAGAATGCTTGATCATGCTTCTCTTACTATTACCGCTTGGAACGAAAGCGAACTCATTGGCATAGCCAGAGCGTTGACAGATTTTAGCTACTGCTGCTATTTATCAGATTTAGCGGTCGTAAAAGACTATCAAAAGCAAGGAATCGGTACACAGCTAATCAAACACGTTCAATCAGAAATCGGCGAAGAAACCGCGCTGATTTTACTTTCCGCTCCTTCTGCTATGAACTACTATCCCAAAGTCGGCTTTCATCAAATTGATAATGGGTTTAAAATTGGGAGAATTCGATAGGTAAAAAAGACAAAAAACTTCCTGCCCTACGAAACTATTATTATTTTACATCTTTTCAATATGATGGTACAATATTCAAAGATTAAGGCTATGATACTTCTTCCTTCTCATCCAACTGTTAGAATTTAGAGGTATCCCTTTCCTTAATCCATTAACCTAACTATACATATATTCAAAGTCAGGAAGCACAGCGCCTGGCTTTTTCTGTGCAAATCATACATGGTGGTGTTTGAATGAAAAACGATATTTTTTTAAGAAGACAATCTAAAGTAATTATAAAGCAAGGATCAGATATATTAGCCCCTGCTTATGTAGCTTCCATGTTAAAAAACATTGAGGCATTAGGATTTACAGCTTCAGCTCCTTTAATTGATCGGTTACTCACTCTTTCGTTCTACGAATTTATGTCTTTTTATGAGCAGCTTCTCTTATCTTTAAAAAGACTTGTTGGCGCTCATGTCAAATATAAACCGATGTATCCTAACTTTCCATACGAAGTCATGCAAGCGTCCGAAGCAGAACTATACATAAATGCCGTGGTTCACTATCTGACTGGGATTTTACCAAACAGTGAAAAACAAGATGTTTTTCCACTGTTAGATACTACAGATTTGCGGATTATTGACCTCGGAACGGATGAAGAATTCGGCCTTATGATGCGTCAATTAATTGGTGCCAATACCTCATTATCGCAAACGGATCGAGCAGAAATCGAATGGTCTCTTGTCAATTTACATGCATTAGACCTACTTCCAGAAGTCATTCCTCAAAAAGAAAATGCTGCATTTGTTAGCTCAGTTTTAATTAAAACAAAAAAACTACCTATTGATGTCTTGTCTTCTTATTTTAAAACAGCAACAGACGTTTTACGTTTGGCAACCGCTTTATCTGATGGCGATATTAGCCTTTCATCACCCACTTTATTTAAGAAGTTTAGTCGTTTTGAACGTCGAAGCTTGTTGCAGCTGCTAGAAAGCACTTCAAACGTAGAAGAAGATATGTTTCGTTATAAATTAAAGTGGATTCGTTTAGGTGAAATTTTACATCCTGGGGAATACAAACATCGATTTCCTCACGCTGCTAAAGGATTCGATGCTGTTCGAAATCATAAAAAACCATTGACCTTCTATAGTAAAGTAGAGAAAGCACTCGAGCAACAAGACGTCTCAAAAGCAGTTTCACTTTTAGAAAAACGTCCAGGTGACTTTGCTAGACGAATTGACCATTTACTGCGCTTGTCTACTGGGGAACAAGAAGCAGCTTCTATTATTACAGCATTTGCAACGGTCGCTCATCATGTCTCTACGCCAGTACTACTTCAGCTCTATTCTCATATGAAGCATCGACATCATAAACAAGATATGCGCGTAGTGTTTCCGAAAGGGAATGTGTCCAAAGTAATGGCGCTTGATAATCCCTTACCTTCTCTTCGTAAGGATCTTTGTGAAGGTGTAATAAATGCATGCAAAGATGCTTTACATGACCGTTTTGCCAAGTTGCCACCTCTTGGAAATGTATGGGTTGATGAACGTTTGCATGAACAAACTATACCATTTTCACAGCGTTCAAGCAGCAAAACGTTAAAAACGATTAGCCGCGGCAGTAAATTAACAATACCTGAAGGCGACACGCTTCGTTTTTTCATTTGGTGGAAAGAAGGCTTTGTAAATGGTAAACACACCGGTAGTGTAGATATTGATTTATCTGCCGGAATTTACGATGGAAACTGGCTGTATAAAGAGCATATTTCCTATACAAACTTATCTTCAAAAAGCTTCAAAGCTTTCCACAGCGGAGATATTACATCTGCCCCTAAGGGAGCATGTGAATTTATTGACTTGCATATCCCTACTGTTCTAAAAAAAGGCGGCCGTTATGTATTAATGAACATTTATTCATTTTCCGTTCAATCTTTTGTTATGCTTCCCGAATGCTTTGGAGGATGGATGATGAGACAGTACGTAGAGTCCGGTGAAATATTCGAGCCTTCTACTGTACAAAGTAAAGTAGATCTTGCTAGTGATTCCACCATCTCCATCCCTTTAATTTTTGATTTACAAGAGCGAAAATTAATCTGGACGGATATTTCGCTGCATCATCATGTTGAATTTCAAAATAATCTTGAACAAAACAATGGATCTGTCTCTCTTATGGGAAAAGCCATGACAAAGCTGTTGAAGCCAACGCTTTATGATCTTTTTTCATTTCACGCACAAGCTAGAGGAACACTTGTCCATGACAAACAAAAAGCTGACACTATTTATTCGCTTGATGAAGGTATTACTCCTTATGATATTGAAACAATTATTGAAACCTACCTAAACTAATTATTTATAGGAAATTAAGAACAAATAAAATAAAAGAAAAGACCTCTTTCCAAGGGACTGACCCCTGATTTCGAGACAGGGATCAAAACACCTTTTAAACAGCCAGTTGTCGGTATTGTACCGGTGACTGGTTGTTTAGTTTCGTTTGAATACGGATATGGTTATAATAAGTAATGTAGCTTTCGACAGTTTGTTCTACGATGGCAGTCGTAGTACATGTTAACTCGTCGAGGTAAAACGTTTCAGACTTTAGGCTGGAATGAAACGATTCAATGGAGGCATTATCTGCAGGTGTCCCTTTGCGGGACATACTCATGATGATGCCTCTTTCTTTGACTTTTCGTTGATACGCATATGATGTGTAAACCGAACCTTGGTCGCTATGCAACGTACATCCCTGAGGTAAAGAAGGGAGTTGACTTAATGTATCTAAAACAAACTCTACGTTTTGACAATCACTCACTGAATACGCAATGATTTCGCCATTAAATAAATCTTGAATACTTGAAAGGTACAACTGTTTAGGTCCAAAAGGCAAGTAGGTAATATCGGTAACCAGCTTTTGAAGAGGGCGCTCTGCTCGGAAATTACGGTTTAACACGTTTTCTGCAACCTGATAAGGTTGTCCTGTTTGTTTCCGTTTCTTCCTTTTAACTCGGCATTGCCAACCGTATTTCTGCATGACACGCTGCACTGTTTTATGGTTGATATGCATGGTTTGATTGAGTAACGCTGTAATTTTTCGATAGCCATATCGAAATTTATGTTTACGGCACTGTTCACCAACTTTTCCTTCTATCCATTTCTTTCTCTTTGTTTCTTCTCCTTGCTCATTTTTCTGCCAACGATAATAAGTTGATCGAGGAATACCCAGACACTGACAGATTTGAGAGATAGGCAGTTTCTCTTTTAATTCTTCTACTAAGTTCAATACAACTTCTGGTACCACTCCCTTTCCAACTCTTTGTACTTTTTTAAGACTTCAATCTGTTGTTTTAAATATCGATTTTCAGCTTCTAACTTTGATGGAGTATCTTGAGAATGAGCCCCTTTTCGAGGGGTGTATGTTTGCCCAACGGGCTGTGCCAGGCGATAGGATTCTCCATTTCTATGCCACCTCATCCATGTTTTGAGCTGTGTATAGTTGCGGATCTGTAAAGTTTCCATAACTTCTTTAATTGGTACTCCTGCCAATCTCATTTCAATTGCTTTTAATTTCACTTCTACTGGATAGCTAACTCTTCTTCCCATAGAAAAAACACCTCCAAGTTATTGTTAGGTACTACATACCCGTTTTTTACTTAAAGGTGTTTTTTTTATTTGTCTCACTCTATGGGGTCAGTCCCCAAGAAAGAGGTCTTTTCTTTTATTTGACTAGCTTTTGCTCAGCTGCAGCTGAACCTTGACTTCGTTTATGAAATCCTTTTGCGTAGTACGCGATAATAAGACCGATAAACCATAATGGTCCGATGACAACTGCAATTCTTGTATCTGGATTATATGCCATCAAAACCACCACCAGCGCTAGGAACGCAAGTGACACATAAGATGTTAACGGAAATAAAGGCATTTTATATTTCAGCTTTGCCTCTTCACCTTTTTTTAACGTTTTGCGATACTTAATTTGAGAAAGCAAAATAATTCCCCATGTCCAAATCGCACCGAATGTTGCAATGCTTGTTACCCACGTAAATACTTTGGCAGGTACAATGTAGTTTAACGCTACTCCGACTAATAGCGCACCCGCTGATGCTAAAACAGCTTTTCCCGGTACGCCGCCTTTTGTAAGCTGGCCGTATCCTTTTGGCGCTTCTCCGTGTTCTGCTAAGTTAAACAGCATACGGCCTGTACTAAAAATACCGCTGTTACAAGAAGAAAGAGCTGCTGTTAGCACGACAAAGTTAATAATACCAGCCGCCGCTGGAATGCCGATTTTTTCAAATGTTAATACAAAAGGGCTTCCCTGTGAACCGATTTCTTGCCACGGATAAATCGACATAATGACAAATAACGCACCGACGTAGAAAATAAGAATACGCCAAAAGACAGAATCAATCGCTCTTGCTAGAGATTTTTCCGGATTTTTCACTTCTCCCGCGGTAACGCCGATCATTTCAATTCCTAAATACGCAAACATGACCATTTGCAGCGACAGCAAAATACCTTTGAATCCGTTCGGGAACAGTCCGCCATTGTCCCACAAGTTTTTGATACCAGTCGCAACGCCGCCGTTGCCGATTCCAAACACAATCATTAATAATCCAACGGCAATCATTAACACAATCGCTAAAATTTTAATAAGTGCAAACCAAAATTCCAGTTCACCATATGCCTTAACAGCTAAGAAGTTAACCGTTGTCATGATGACAAGCGCCGATAAAGCCCAAATCCAGTTTGGTACATCCGGATACCAATACCCCATATAAATACCAACGGCTGTAATTTCAGCCATACATGTTACAACCCATAAAAACCAGTAGTTCCAACCTGTTAAATAACCAGCAAGCGGCCCTAAATAGTCGCGCGCGTACTTACTGAATGAACCTGCAACAGGTTTTTGAATCGCCATTTCTCCAAGTGCTCTCATAATAAAAAACATAATCATTCCGCTAAATCCGTACGCCAATAATATTCCTGGCCCTGCTAATTTAATAGCAGATGCAGATCCAAGAAACAGCCCTACCCCTATGGCTGCTCCTAAGGACATCAGCGTCACATGTCTTTCTTCTAACCCGCGTTTCAATTCTTTCCCCTGAGTTTTCCCCTGCATAAACGTCTCCCCTTTTTCCAATCTGTCAAAACGAGATGAACACATCCTTTTTGTTAGCGCTTTCATATAAGTTTGTGCTAAAAGACAGCTAGGCTGTATATTTGTATTCTATCACCTTTCTCTCACTTTTATTTTGTCGAAAAACAAAAAAATATCTTATCATTTTGTTTAAACGCACAATTAGACATGGGCACTGCTTTTTTAATATGTATTTATTATTGCACCTAAGTAATAATATTTTTAAAAAATAGAAAAACGCCGACTCAACTCCGTCAGCGCATCGTTCATTTTATGCTTTTTTATAAAAACTAGCATTTATCTCGCGGGTTCAAAAGTTTTACAGCCAGGTTCTTCCGTTTCAGAAACATGGTGACTACTTTCAGGACTCACAACGTAAATGGACTCTGCACTGCATTTATTTCCGGATTTCCAATACATGCACTCATTCACTTCACATAATACACCTTGGGCCACGATTATCCCTCCTTTTCTTGTCTTATCTATTTACTACCCGAAATATAGCGCTTCTAACATTCACACGCAATAAAAAAGATCCGCTTGTTTATCAAGCGGATCTTTTTATTGCGTGTGTTCAACATACTGTTTTTTAGATAAATATAACTCACGGCTCAGCGTGATCCGCCGTTCTCTCAAGCGGCTTAATTTAGCCTGAAATTGTTCGTTAGTTGGTTCTTCTTGAATCAAGCGATACGTAAAAGAAATATCTTCATTTAACTGTTTAAAATCTTCCCATATCTCTTGAACGAGTGCGGATTGTTTGTCTTCAAATGATCGATTTTGCCTCGTTTTTAGGACCGCTAAAATTTCCTGCTGCCACGTTTCGTCTTTTATTTCTTTGGCTAATAAGTATAGATCTAAATAATCATCAGTGCTTAACGCTGTTTGTCTATTGTTCAATGTCCTCACCTTTCCTATACGAAATGTTTCTTCCTAAGAAGAGGATTTCATCATAGAAAAAGATTCCTCTTCTTATCTGTCAGAGCTAGGCTATGCTGGAATTAGCACCATTCAATAATTGTGGTTGCTGAGGCTTCAAAGGGCCAGTCCCTCCACCTCTCTAGATAAGAATATTCCGTTTTTAAATTATTTCTGACTATTCTAATATGTTTTATAGGTTACGTCAATAGCTTTTCAATAAAAAGAAAAAAGAAGTAAAATATGGTATGCTTTCATAAAGGATGGTGAGCACATGAAACGATATCTGTTATCTGCTTTTTTGGGAAGCTTGCTGCTGCTTCTTACTGTTGCTTTTTCATCTACTTTCCATATTGCAATTGTCAAAACAACGGGAAGCATTGGAGGGATTATTTTAGCAGCAGCGGCTTTGATTATGAACGCACTTGAAGATCCCCCCTCCTCAGACAATAGAGGTGGAGGAGCCGTTGAAGTACTAGATAAAGGCGCTGTTTGGGCTACTTATTTACTTTTACTTTCATTACCGAACCTCATCGCATGTATAACATCTTATGTTTTATGGACTCGCTGACATTCATCAACGTTACGGACGTTTTACCACTTGGAAGCTCATTGATATTTGTTTATCTACAAATCCAAGTTCACGATACACATGCTGTGCAAAATTCCCAGCATGAACGCTGAGTCTGATTTCAGGGTACCCTTTAATAGACAATTCATCAATTGCTTTTTGCATTAACGGCTTGGCTAAACCTTGCCCGCGGTATTCCGGTACAACATATAATTCGTAGATAAAGCCAATTTCTTCTTTTGAAAAGAAGTCGGTAGATGCGCCGATAAGAATCCAGCCTGCGAGTTTATTTTCTTGTCTTGAAACTAAATAATAACAGCCTTTTTCAAGGGCACTACCAACTAGTTCATTTACGCGTTCAGCTGACGGATGAAACTGCTTCATTGTTCCTTCAAACAGCGCATCAGCAGATTTCGTCCGAATTTCCTGTAATTCTTCTTCAGTAGCTTTTGCAATCATTATGGATCTCTCCTTTCGTGTTCGTTTTCTACATGCACGGATGAATTCCTGCAAAAAAAGATCTGGGACATAACTACATCAATCCACTCGAAAGACGAACAAATGGGATACATGATCTGAACCGCTTGTTACACCGCTGTCGATTTCCGTGCCAGACTTCGCTTTCCGCGGGAGTCTTAGCCTTGCCCTACAATCAACAGCTAGAAGCCACTACATACATGAAATCTACGTTCACCATAACCATAAAAAATCCGAACGAATTGAATTCTCCATCAAGAATCTCGATTCATCGTTCGGATTTCCCTTCAATAAAACTACTTTTGCCCCAGCCTCTTTTATTTAAATTCAAAATTCTCTTGATGATTACCTTGTTCGTCCGTCCAGTTAATCATAATGTCTAAACCTGCCGCTTTTCCAGGAACAGCAAAATTCGCATAGCGAAAACGCTGACCGCTTTTGCTTAAGCTAGACCTTTCAATAGGAGAAAACAAGCTGTATTTCGCCTTATTTTTTCCCTCATGCCGAAAAGCTTGGACCTGCACGCGCTCTACGTCTTTTCCAATGTTTTCAACGGTTAACCCATATGTATGATAGACGTTATTTTTCCACTTTAGCTGATTCTCTCCCGTCATACTCGCTTTTGTCAGTTCAACCGACCATTGTTCAGATGATTTCTTCATTGGAAGCTTCTCAATCGAAAGAGCGCTGACATGAATGGCTGCAAAAGCAAGCCAGACAAAACAAAAAGTGCTGACTGTATAAAATAGTCTTTTCATAGATTTTGATCTCCTTAGAAATTTTAGTAGTAGCATTTCCTGTTCACTTAAAAATTATGATAAACGCTTTAACAAAAAAAGGCCTCCCCATTTAGGAGAAGCTTCTTAAATTAATGCATAAGCAAATCTTTTTGTTTGTCTAATGAGTGTTTTGTATATAAATCTCTTTCAATCGCATATTTAGGACGCTGTTTCACTTCGTTAAAAATCTTGCCAATGTATTCTCCGACAAGACCCATCCCCATTAGCTGCAGGCCGCCTACAAGCCAAATCGATAAAATAAGAGACGTCCAGCCGATTTGCGTATGATCTAAATATTTTTGAATCAGCGCATAAATACCAAACGCAATACTAAAGAGAAAAGAAGCTCCTCCAAGCAGCGTCAATAAGCGTATCGGCGCTACGCTAAAAGATGTAATCCCGTCGAATGCAAAAGCAAGCATTTTCTTTAACGGATATTTTGATTCGCCCGCCGTCCGTTCTTTGCGGTCATATGTGACTTCCGCGGAGCGAAATCCTACTAATGGTACAAGGCCTCGTAAAAAGACGTTTCCTTCTTTATATTTCATGAGTTCGCCAAGAGCACGTTTGCTCATGAGGCGAAAATCAGCGTGATTTTGAACGAGCTGAATTCCTAGCTTATTCATAAAACGGTAAAACCCTACTGCCGTGGTTCGTTTAAAAAATGTATCGGTTTCTCTGCTGTCTCGAACACCATATACGACTTCATACCCGAGCCAATATTTCTCCACAAAAGTACGAATGACACTGATATCATCTTGCAAATCTGCGTCAATGGAAATGACGCAGTCAGATTGCTTATGGGCTGCTTCTAGTCCTGCGAGCAAAGCATTTTGATGTCCTACATTTCGCGCTAGCTTTAACCCTTTTACAAACAAATTGCTGCAGCTTTCTTTTTCAATAAGCGACCACGTGCTGTCTTTGCTTCCATCGTCTACAAACAAAATGGTACTTTCACTTGATACAAGACGTTCATTTATCAGTTCTTTTACTACAGCAGTTAATTGAAAAGATGTTTCTGTGAATACTTCTTCTTCGTTGTAACATGGAACAACAATCGTTAAAATAGGTCTGTTCATGTTATTGCCCCCTTACTTTGCTTCATATACATACACTTTCCAAGCGGACTGTTTATCGTTAAACGCTTTTAAAAAGTGCAAACCGTCACTTTCAGCATTTTCGATTGGCACAGCTGAAAAGATATAGCGACCGCCCATTTTTTTAAATTGGCTGATATTAAGCTGCAAATGACGGATTTTTTTCGTTGAGTCTTTTCGATAATCATATTTTTTCCCTAGCTCGCTAACAAACACATAGCAGCGGTTGCCCCAGTGATCATAGTAACTTTCTAACTTTTTATTTTTATTAAGCTCTTTGGCAATGATTTTGCGAAACTTATGTTTATACGTTAACGGATAGAAGTTGTTATACGTATCTAGCGTATAAAAGCCGTTATACTGAGCAATGGATGGATGAAGCCCTATGCTTGCTACGCGATAAGATGATTTAGGTTTTCCAATATACCTGCTGATTTCATCGAATTGATGGACAGCATAAAATTCTTTGACTGACGGCTCGTGATTGTAGCGATAATAAAGCTCAGGATTCGCTATAAATAATACAAGCAGCTGTAAAACCAAACACACCCACACAAACTTTTTCCACGCTTTGCCCCGTTTCCATAAAACATAGCCGCCAACTGCAAACATCAAATAAATAATGAGCGGACGTAAAAAATGAAATCTAGCAAAGTTAAACGTATTTAAAAGCTGAAATTTTTCTTTTAGCGGCTCCCATCCTTTATAAAACCAAAACGCATACCAAATCGACAGTAGTAGATTAAGAACAAATAACTGCAAAAACGTTTTTTCAAGCTTTCCTTTCTGATTGCGAGCGACAATCCACAGTACAATAAAAGAAAGCGGTAAAATGACAAAGGTATGAAGCGTCATTACATGTGTATGCCCAAGCGTATAGTTCTTCAAAGCAAGGCGAATGGAATGTCCGAAACTTAGAGTAGAGCTTAAAAATTCATTTCGACTCGTCGGGGCCTCCGGAAATAAAAGAGAATCAACCAGCCGGTATTCAATGAGCAGAAAGACAGCGGTCATCGCTGCAATACTGCTTAAAAAAGGCATATTCCACGATCGTTTTTTTACTGCATCTCTTAGCCATAGCAGCCCCATCGCTGCTAAAAAGAAGAAAAACCCTAGCACAAAGCTCGCGTAAAACGGAAGCAATAAAAGAGTAAGCCATTCCTTCCACGTTCCTTCGCGGTTTCGAATGGTTAAAAACGCCCACAGCGCCAGCGGCTGTCCTAATGTACTCAGCATGCCCGAAGGCCAAAAAGGAGTAAGTGCAAAAGCAAGCGATACAAGCACTCGAATCGCATAAGCATCCTTGCTTTTGATAAAATGCTTTTTTAATAATAAGTACATTCCAATTAAAGCAAATACGCGCGTGATCGTTTGACTCAGGCTGTATGCAAGCATGGTCGGGAATAAACCATACAGCCACTGAATACCGCTAAATTCTGTTCCAAACGTATTCCTCGGCAATCCGTTAATAATTTGAGGTAATACGGCATGACTGGAGCCAAACAGCTCTCCGCTTCGATGCAGAACTTTATACCACGTAATATTTGAGTCTAAATTATCGTGCACGCGTATATGTGAATTTTCCCCGAGCAAAAACATAGGAGATACATACGCAAGCAGCAAAAGGAAAGCGATAATAAGCAATGTTTTTTCTTTATTCATAGCTGTTTCTTTCTTCATCTGTTAACACCTATTTCCATTTTATAATTGCTAGAAGCTAATCGTGTATGACGACTGCTTCTTTTTTTGCATTGAATACAAAGTATTTTTGACCCGTATAATTTAAAAGCGTATACAGCCCTGTTCCAATTAATATACCGACGTCTTTTTTGAACGGACGCACAGCAGCAGGAAGTTGGTGCAATAACCAGCTGGAGAACTGCAGTCCAATATAGTAAGACAAGCCGTAGCAAACGCCAATAACCAAAATAAAACGCAGTATGCTTGTAGATAAATGAACTCCGCTTTTAAACGTAAATATTCGATTTAATACGTAGCTAACGACTGCCCCCGCTGCGTTGCCCAAAAACGTTGCTGCCCAGTAATGATGAAAAATATGAAGCAGCACATACATAATGGAGAGACCTACTCCTGTATTGACCAGCCCTACTACTAAAAAACGTACAAAAGATCCTTTCATACAAACTCCTTTTGATTTTGATACTTTCATGAAAATTACATATTATTACTTTAAATACAGTTTCAGTGTAGCAACTCCACTTAAAAATCTAATGAAAATAACATTAAAAACAGATGAAAAAAAGCTAAAAGAATCAATAAAAATCAGGGTTCTTTTAGCTATTTAGTAGAACCTTCAATGATTAATTTTTGGTCGCTTTGATTGTCAAACGCATCCACTGCCGCTACTTCTATTTGATACGCAGTATGAGGCTGCAAACCTGATAACGGGAGACTTAAAACGTCTGGAACAGGATCGCTGTAATATTGAGAAAATGCATTATATGTTTTGACCACTTCTCCAGTTTCTTTATTTTTGACGGTAATGCGATAAGAATGAACCATCAGATTATCCACCGCTTGCGTAAACTGGATATAAAGCTGATTCGATGAAGCTTTTTCTTGTATAACAGAAATAGTAGAGCTTGGAAGAAAAATCGGTTTTACTAAATCTCGTTCATTCGTGTAGTGAAATTTTTTTGTATTTGCAGGTATGTCAATTTCCCACGCTTCTCCCGTCCACTTATTTGCGTGAAAATCCCGCCTTTTAACGACTACTTTTCGATTATAAACCTCTACGAGAAGACCTTGACTCACGTCTCGGTAGCCAGGAGGAAGTTCACCTTGTAAATATCCAGCACCAGGCCATATATACCGAACAGAAGACGTTGCAAGAGATGTAAAATCTCTTTGAAAAATAGTACGAGGATCGTCCAACGGATGGTGGGTATGACCAGAAAATGTAATGACTTGGGGATAAGGTTTTAACGTATTGTAAAGAAGCTGTTCATTCACTTCTATCCCCCATCTGTTTTTCCCGTACAGTGTATTGTTAATAGGCTGATGAATAAAGACAAAAATCGGGTTTTTAGGATCGTCTCGCTTTGCTATCTTCAGCTGTTCAGCAAGCCAGTTAATTTGTTTGACTGAATAATCACCGGCGGTCAGACGGCTTTCTGTTCCAAGCATGATAAAATGATATCCTTTTATCACTTGATGAAAATAAAGAGCTTTCATTTTAGTTTTAGATAAAAAACGCTGCTGCGCTTGCTGATTAGTTACGCTGTCCCGGTATTCATGATTACCAATCGTAAAAAGAGATACGGCCTGCGGCTGTTTATTTTGATTATAAATAGAAAAAAAGCGGTCGTATTCTTTTAACGCGCCGGTATCAGCCAAATCTCCTACTACTACAAAGGCATCTTGTTTCGGTGCCTGTTCATTTAATTGCGTTAATGAATGTTGAAAAGTACGCAAATCAAGCGTTCCTGTTTCCTTAATATGAACATCACTAATCACAGGAAAAACTAGCTTTGGTTCGATGTATCCGCTTCGTCCGCTCTTCTCTTCGGCTCGTACGTTTAAGGTAATACCGCATATAAGAACACTTATTAATACTAAAGCGAGCCAGTCTTTTTTCAGCGTTTCCATAAAACCGCCGAGCATGATGCTTCCTCCTTTCTTCACTGCTGCGTCTCAGTCATTTTCTCTACGTGTATGAGCTTTTATTTTATGTAATTTCAAAATATCTAATCGTATAGTTTCAATATTTCTTTTCGTGTTTGCACACACTATGTTCACAATCAATTCATTACACTTTTCCTAGTCATAATGGTATGATTTTCGTATATTACAGACTAATTGTTGAAAATGTAGGAGTGAATACTTTGAAAACGGTCGCTGTTATTGGAGGAGGAATTACGGGCTTAACCACTCTGTACTATTTGCAGAAATTAAAACGAGAACGTAATCTCCCGCTTAAATTATTATTACTAGAGAAACATGTCCATCTAGGAGGGAAAATCAATACGCGTGAAGCTGGGGAATTTATTATGGAAACAGGGGCGGATTCTATTGTAGCTCGAAAAGAAAACGTTATGCCCCTGCTAGAAGAGCTGTACTTAACAAACGATTTAGTATATAACGAAACGGGCAAATCGTTTATTTACTCTGCTAATGAGCTGCTTCCAATTCCTGAAGATACCATGTTCGGTATTCCAACAAGCGTGGAATCTCTTTTTAAAAGCGAGCTGATTTCTTCAAAAGCTAAAATTACAGCTTTAAAAGACTTAATTACTAAAAATACAACGTTTACGAAAGACAGCTCAATTGGACTCTTTTTAAAACATTTTTTAGGAGAAGAGCTAGTAGAAAAGCAAATTGCACCTATTTTATCGGGCGTCTACTCTGGCGATTTAGACAAACTCACGATTTCTTCGACTCTCCCGTATCTGCTCGACTATAAAAACACGTACGGCAGCATCATCAAAGGAATGGGCGCCAATGAAAAAAAATTTAAAACGGCAGGAAATAAAAAATTCATTTCGTTTAAACAAGGTTTATCAACGATTATTCACCGCTTAGAAGAAGAGCTTTCTGATGTAACGATTTTAAAAGATACGCCAACCACCAGCATAAAACGGAACGGTGAACGCTACCAAATCAGTACGCCGGGGCAAGCCCATTCAGCGGATTACGTGGTGTTAGCTACACCGCACACGGCTGCTCAGCACCTGTTGAACGATCCCGAATTAAACGAAGACTTTGAGCAGTTAAAAGATTCTTCTCTGATTAGCGTGTACATCGGCTATGACGTTCCAGACGAATACCTTCCCGCTGAAGGCACCGGGTTTATTGCCTCTCAATCAAGCAACTTAATCGCCAATGCCTGCACGTGGACGAGCAAAAAATGGGCTCACACCTCTAAGCGAGGGAATTTGTTAGTTCGCTTATTTTATAAAAGCACGAGTCACCACTTTGACAGCCTGCGGACGATGTCAAAAGCAGAGCTGCTAGCAGTGGCACAAAAGGACATTGAAAACAGCTTAGGGATCAAAGAGCAGCTCATTGAAAGCGACGTAACCAATTGGGATAAATTGATGCCTACCTATCACCTTAAACACGGTGAACTTGTACGCAGCTTGACTCAAAAATTGCATGACAAGCACCCCGCTATTACATTAGCCGGCTGTTCTTACTATGGAGTAGGCATTGCAGCGTGTATAACAAACGGCAAACAAACGGCTGAAGCTATCTCTCAACAGTTGACTTAAAAAAAGTTTGAAAACAATAAAAGGCCTGAAAATAAATATATTATTTTCAGGCCTTTTATTACCTTTTCGTTAGCATATAAAGCTACTTTCATTACTATTAACAACTCTTTTATCGCTTTTCTTTTTGCAAAGCAGCAGTAGCAAACAATACAAGATAGCGCTCGTCTGAAGTTAATCTAAGCCAATGTTTCACTTTATATCTCACAGGTTTCCGCTCCCTTCCTTCAAGGTTTTATATGAAAAGACTTTATATAAAGATTCAATAACAATAAGAAATGATGCTTGATATGTATTTTATTCCCACGCCCGCTTATTTACAAACTTTTTTAAACGTATGACTCTTCGTTTATTTCCCTGAAAATAACACCGTTTTCGCCATTATCATCTTACTATTTGAGAAAAAAGTGTACATTTCTTTCCTATTTTGACGAACATTGCGATAAATAAAAGCTGCCAATTGCGGCAGCTTTTATGTTAAAGGACTAATCTAATTATATTGCCTGATGGATCTTTTGTGATGAAATCTTGGTTTTCTTTAGACACAGCTGCTCCGATTTCACGAAGCTTATTTATTGCCTGCTCCCTTTCTTCTTCAGCTGGAAAAACAAGTGTAAATGACTCTAAACCAACGCTGCTTTCAAGAGGACTAGGCGCTCCAATTCCATTCCAAACGTTTAGTCCGATGTGATGGTGATAGCGCCCAGTTGAAATAAACAATGCTTGATTATGGTAATTGCTCACAACCTCAAAACCTAATCCATTTCGATAAAAGTTTTCCGTTTGCCCTAATTCAGAAACGTGAAGATGAATATGTCCCATTAAGGTAGCTGAAGGTAATCCTGTCCATGGTTTACCGTTTCCTTCAGCTAATATCGCTTCTGCATCTAAAGGTTTTGTAGCCATTACTACTTCACTGTCATTCCATTCCCATGTACTTGACGGACGATCTCGATAAATCTCTATGCCGTTTCCATCTGGATCTGCCAAGTACAGCGCTTCGCTCACTAGATGATCAGACGCCCCTTGAAGCGGATAACCGCTATTTAACAAATGCTGCAGTATACTTCCTAAATCAGAACGAGTCGGCAACAATAGAGCAAAATGATATAAGCCTGTTGTACGAGTCTGTTTTGCTGTAACGTTTTCCGGCTGTTCAATCGATAACAGCGCGGTGCGTCCATCAGCTGTTAACAGAGCTTTGTTCTCTTTTCTCCCTAAAAGTTTAAACCCGATTATTTGCTGATAAAAAGCAAGTGAACGCTCTAAATTTTCTACTTTTAAATTTACTTTCCCAACAAATACATGAGGTGCACGGTGAAAATTCATGATTATTTCTCCTTTTGAATATATCATTTTTTAATCAACTTACTTTATGTAACTTATTATATTTTTATAACTTTATTTCGTCAAGTTATTTATTTTACTATCATAACTTAAAGCTTATATCACTGCACAACCAATTGAATAAGCCCGGCTGCTCATAACATAGTATGAACAGTCGGGCTTATTTATCATTATGCATAAACTATCAAAACAGTTCTCTGCTTTTGCGTTTGATATTTCCATTAACAAAATACTGTATTCTCTCTTTTTGCTCATTTGTTGGCTTTTTATACGTTTCACATTCAAACTGAAAACATGCTTTTTCTAAATCGACTTCATTTCCTACAATTTCTCCAATCGCACTCAATTGGTTTAAATCTCGCCAAAGTTCCTCAGGAGTTTCAGGGTCAAAATGAGATGAGAGATAATACTGCGCATCATATTTTTTAAGCTCTCTCTGAATCCGCTCAAAGTCTTCTTTATCATAACTCCAGTCACCGCTGTAAAAATCTGGACATAGACAATCACCTAAAAACAGGACTTTTTCTTGGGGTATGTAGACAATAGACGAGTCCTGCGCGTGTACTCCTCCAATATGCTGAATGCAACAAGTGGTTCCACCTAGGTCAACTTCCATATGATGATGAAACGTTACGTCTGGCTCCTGTAAAATTAACGCCTCTCGACTCGGCATTTCTTTCTTGATCATATCCCGGCAAAATTCAATTTCCTCCCCCTCCTGGACGCGTTTATCCAAGGAATCATCGTCCCAGCGCAGTGTCTTTAAATAGGCCAGCTTTTTCTTTGTTAAATGATGGCTGATTGTATACTTATTCATTGCATGAATACCAAATGTATGATCCCAGTGCCAATGCGTAATAGCTACTCCTTTGATTGGAGGGACGCCCATTTTTTCCACTTCTTCTAAAAATGATGATGCATGCGCAGGAGAATTCCCGGCATCTACGATGAAACTATACTTCTCCCCGCAGATAAGCCCGAGCACCGGCCGATCCGTTTCTTCAGAATGAGGAAAGTAATAAACGTAATCGGTTAGTTTTTTCAGCATATTTACACCCGCTTTATGTAGTTTAATAAAAGCCTCTTTACCAAATGGTAAATAATGATAAATAAACTGTATCATACTCGGTGCTGCTTGCCTATCCAATTAGCTGATATTGGACTTTTCTTGAAGAGCCATGACTTTTTCCAGCTCTGCTGCTTTGTACTTTAAGAAGATCATCACACTAATCATCACAATCATTCCTCCCACTAGCTGAGAAACAGTTGTCATTTCTCCAAGCAAGAAATAAGCGAGAATGATGGCACCAATTGGCTCGCCTAAAATAGCCATTGAAATTGTTGTAGCACCTACGTACTTTAACAGCCAGTTAAATAAGGCATGACCAAAAATATTAGGAATAAGCGCTAAAAGCAAAAAGATCCACCAATCTTTTGTGTCATATTGAGTCAGCGATACGTTTGTACAAATATTGTAGACAAATAGAACCAGGCCACCGATTAAAAAAACGGCGAAGCTATAGATGATTGGAGGCATTTTCCTGCATAATTCTTGCCCCGCCAGCATATGAACAGAAACGGCCACTGTACCTAAAATAGAAAGTAAGTCTCCGTAAAGAGCCGTTTTGGATACTCCGATATCTCCCGATGCGATAATCACTGAGCCGCTAACAGCAATTAAAATGCTGATGATTCCTACTTTGCTTGTTTTTTCTTTAAATAAAAAATAAGCTCCTATCACTACAAAGACCGGCTCAAGCGCAGTCAAAATCATAGCGCTAGCAACTGTTGTATGTGAAAAAGACTCCATCCAAAACAGAAAGTGAAGCCCTAAAAACACGCCTGATACAGCTAGCATTAGCCATTCTTTTACCGTGCTGTTTTTAAAAAGAATTTTCATTTGCCTCCATGGTAAAAACGGTAAAAATAAGAGGACCGTAAACAGCAGTCTATACATTCCTAAAATAGAAGCAGGCGCGTCCGACCATTTAATTAAAATAGAAGAAAAAGAAACGGCTAATACACCGATTAAAAGAAAGACAGGAGGCGGTAAAGGAAGAGTTGATTTATTCATGCCATTACCCCTTTTAGAATCTCTTTTTTCATATTCACTACAGGAATATCCACTCCGTCTCTATGTACGATTTCTTTTTCCTCTATGTAAAAGCCGATTGATTCATACAAAGCTATATTACGAGAAACACTCATTCTCACCTTGCATGATAAACTTTCCTTGCCACACTCTTTGGCGTACGTTTCTAACCATTGAATAAGCTGTTTAGCCATTCCTTTTCCTTGAAAAGCAGGAATAACAGACAGGCGGTAAAAATATAAGCTTGTTTCTTCTAGCGTAAAACGCGCCATCGCTACCGGCTTATTTTCGACGTATAAAATGACAGCTTCTTTTCCGTGCTTTAACGATTGCATAATAGATTCCATTGTTTCATTAAGAGCACTGGATGGCGGGACAGAATCGCGATAGACGGAGAAGGCTTGCAGCATAAGATCGTGAACTGTAGCAGCGTCCTCCGGCTGTGCTAAACAGTACTTCATAAATTTTTACCCTCTTTCTATAAAAATTAAGTATATCGAATCATTATACAACACCACCTATTTTTTTCCTACATCTTTTATTGATTTTTATTAAGGGGAATAACCTCTTTTTACGCTTTTACTCCTTCTTAACTTTACTCCATTAATCTATTAATTCATTAGCACACACTCTTGAGAACTTTTTGTCGAAATGGTTAAAATTCTGTTGGGAGGGGAATCATCATGACATTTTCTTGGCTTATACCTTACATAGCCGTGTCACTTATCATTGTCTTAATACCAGGACAAGACATGATTTTTGTAATGACACAAAGTATTGCTTCAGGCGTCAAAGCAGGCATCAAAACCGTATTGGGATCTATTACGGGAACATTTGTACATACTCTTTTAGCCGCAGTGGGGCTATCTATTATCTTTCAAAAATCAATTATTGCCTTTACGATTCTAAAGGTTGTAGGTGTTCTGTACCTGCTGTTTTTAGCATACCAATCGTTTCGCGAAAAAAGCGGTCCGTTGGAAGTAACAGAAAACGTTCAGCAGCACCATCACTTTAGAAAAGGATTTGTTAGCAACTTAACCAATCCAAAAGTAGCTATTTTCTTCATTACTTTCTTACCGCAGTTTGTTAATTCGTCTCTTGGACATGTAAGTTTGCAGATGATTTTGTTTGGTATCATCTTTATCGCCGAAACGCTCATCATCTTTTCACTTATTGCGCTATTTGCTTCTGGCCTTGGAAAAAAAGTCAAAAAAAGCCGTATCTTTCAGCACACATTAAAATATGTAAAAGGGACGGTTTTTGGCGTACTTGGCCTAAAACTTTTATTTTCTAGCAACAATTAAGTAAAACAAAATGAAATTTCTTTCATCCCTGCTGTTACCGCCTTTTCATACCCACTTCATTTGTCATATCACCCTATTTTTCCATGTGAGGTTAGTTGACAAAAGACCAAAATTATTATTTTATATATATATAAGGTTCAGATTTAGCAACAAGATTCGACAAGAATAATGAAGAAAAACAGCGGGGAAGTAGGGAGATCTATCTAAATAGAGGGAAAATTCTATAAATTCACGTTTTTTATTATTATTCTACTATAATTTATGAAGAGGTGAAACTATGCAAGAAGTAGTTCAAGGTTTTGTTAGTTCAATCAACGAATTTCTTTGGTCCTACTTACTGATTGCGATGCTGATTGCATTTGGTTTGTTTTTTACATTCAGGTCAAAGTTTTTACAAATTCGATTATTAAAAGAAATGATTCGTGTATTAAAAGAAGGTGCGGATAGCTCTTCTAAAGACGGAATTTCGCCATTCCAAGCGTTTTGCATCAGTATGGCAGCCCGCGTTGGTACGGGGAACATTACAGGTATTGCGATTGCGATCGCTTTAGGGGGACCTGGTGCTGTATTTTGGATGTGGGTGCTTGCCGTTATTGGTTCAGCTTCAGCATTTATCGAAAGTACATTAGCACAAATATACAAAGTAAAAGATAAAGACGGCGGCTTCCGAGGCGGACCGGCTTACTATATGGAAAAAGGTTTAAAGAAGCGATGGATGGGCGGACTGTTTGCTGTCTTAATCACTTTATCATTCGGCTTAATTTTTAATGCTGTACAATCGAACACGATTACTCTTGCGTTTGAAAATGCGTTCGGAACAAATCGTTTAGTGTTAGGAATTATTATGACAGTGGCTTTCGCTGCCATTATTTTTGGCGGAGTTAAGCGTATTGCAAAAATGTCAGAATACATTGTTGTGGTACTAGCTGTTGCCTACATTGCAGTAGCACTCTTCATTATTATTATGAATATTCAAGAAATGCCTTCTCTTATTGCGTTAATCGTTAAAAATGCATTTGGTTTCGATCAAATTGCCGGAGGTTCTCTTGGAGCAGCTCTTATGCAAGGAATTAAACGCGGATTATTCTCAAACGAAGCTGGTATGGGTAGTGCTCCAAATGCAGCCGCTGCTGCAACAACAAGCCACCCGGTAAAACAAGGATTGATTCAAGCATTTGGTGTATTAACAGATACGCTTATTATTTGTAGCAGTACTGCCTTTATCATTTTGCTTTCAGGTACTTATACAAATAAAAATTTAAGCGGTATTGAGTTAACACAAGCTGCTTTAAGCACTCACATTGGTTCTTGGGCAACAGGTGCTCTTGCAATTATGATTTTCCTATTTGCTTTTAGTACATTAATTGGTAACTACTACTACGGAGAAACAAATATTGAGTTCTTGAACACAAATAAAGCTTGGCTGATGACTTATCGTGTTGCTGTACTTGCAATGATTGTGTTCGGTTCTATTTCTCAAATTCAGCTTGTATGGGATTTAGCAGACCTGTTTATGGGCTTTATGGTAGTAGTCAACTTAATCGCCATTCTCTTGCTCTCGAAAGTGGCCTTTGCCGCACTCAAAGATTATCTTGGCCAAAAGAAAGCTGGAAAAGACCCTGTCTTCTATCAAGACAGCATTTCTGGACTTGATAATATTGATGCGTGGGATCATTCAAAAGATAAATCTAGCTCGAAAGAAGCGATCTAATAAAAAAAGCCGTGAATATTCACGGCTTTTTTTATTGTGCAAATTTACTTCTTTTTCTTTCTTCTAGTGAAGCAGTCTAAGACTAACCAAATACCTATAGTATAAATAAATCACGCCGTACGGAGTCCAGTAGGAAAAAAATGTCCAGCCGAGATTCCATCCGTTTCCGTATATTACTCTTTCCATATGCACATACGTTCCTTCTAAAAATGTGGTAAACAGCGCAATAAGAAAAATAAAAAAATGAGGCTTTCCAATTCGCTGGATTAAAAAAATCATATAGCTGGCCAATACAGGATAGACGCCTAAATTAAAAGGCAGCGCTTCTAATGCTTCATTTTCTAAAGAAGTGCGGAGTTTCCAAAAACCATAATAGCTCCCTAATTCATTGATAACGATTGCTAAAATGCAAAAAGCAGTTCCTACTAAAGGCAGTAAACGACGATTTTTAGGATGTAAATAGAATGTGCCAAAAATCCAAGGTAAAACAAACGCCAGCGCTATATTGATAAGCAAAAATACCCGACCTTTTTCTTTCTAGTATGCCACACCGTTCCTTTTTCTAATCATCTCGTTATCTTGAACGCAGCAAGCGTAAAAGCACCTTATCTCTCCTCATTAAAACAGAGTGCTTACTTTATGATTACTATGGTTCCTCCCTTGCTTCTTCCATTTATTTTAATGAAACAAATTCAGCGTCTTTTTTCTCGTAATAGTTTTGAACTAAACGCCCTGATAAAGCAGCTAATACCTGCTGAAATAACATCCCCAGTACGACGGGTACAGCAACGGGAGCTGGAAAATAAGATACGGCTAATACGGCTCCGGCGCTAATATTTCTCATGCCTCCGCAAAACGTAAGCGTCACAACTTTTGCTCGGTCCCATCTTAGCCATTTGCCAATCATCCAGCTGAAGAAATAACCAGCTGAACTCATTAAAAAGACGATCACGATAATAAACAGCATTTTTTTATCAATATGTTTTAAATAAGGTGCAATCACTCCCCCGTTTATCATAACCATCACACTTAACCCTATTTTCGAAACAGGTGCCAGCTTTGGTCCTAATGTCTGCTTAATTGTTCCTTTTGTATATTGATTTAAGCACATGCCTAACAAAGATGGAAGGACAATCATAAAACATAAATCTTTGACTAACTTTAGCGCTTCCAAATGCACGGTGTCTCCAACCACCAATAAAAGCGTATAAGGAACGATAAGCGGCGCCAAAAGAGTATCAATTAAAATAATGGATAGCGCAAGAGGAATGCTTCCTTTGTAAATCGAGACCCATATAAAACTAGTCACTCCTGTTGGAATAATCGCTGCTAGCAAAAGACCCGTGCTTGTAAATACATCATGTGGAAAAATCACTTGGCCAACGCTCCAAGCCCACGCTGGCATAAAAATATGTAAAACAAACAGGGCCATAATGATTGGAAATGGACGGTGTATCGTGGCATTTAACTGGTGAAAGTTTGAATTCAAACTTCCGGCAAACGTCATTAATGCAAAAAGCCATGGAATTAAGAAGGTATACTGGCTTAATGACGAACCGATAAGAACTCCTATGAGCAAGCTGACCGGCGTAATAAACGGCATCAATTTTTCTAGCATTTTATTCAATTGACTTAACAAAACTTCTCCCTCCAACGAACGTTTTAAATAAATAATAAGATAAATTAACGTTTATAATATCATCTATTTATTATACAACTTATTTTCAGACTATTGTCTGTCTCTTTTACTAAAAAGAGATATATTCATAATTATCACTTAAATAGATTTACAGGTATTTTTGTGCTATTTTAATAGGGAAGAAGCTTTTAAAAAGCATGAATTTAGGGTAAAGAACACTCTACATAGAAATGCTTTCAATCGACGGATATAAATGGACTGTAGCACAGTTTTGGTAATTAGGAGGATTGTATGGATTTTTTGAAGTCTCTGTCATCGTTAGATGATTGGAAAAAAATCGTGATTGCGATTGGGATCTTTTTGATCTTTTTAATTCTTCGCAAGCTTTTCACGACTTATTTGTTTAAGTTTATTATTGGTTTTGTCAAAAATAAAAAAATCAATTTAATTACGAGCGTTTTAGAAGCTTTTGAAAAGCCGCTGCGCTGGATTTTTGTCATTATTGGTTTCAAGCTTGCTCTTCCCTATCTTCCCTTTGATGTTTTAACAGCTGACACGGAAAGACATTTAGTTCGTTCAGCTTCTGTTGGCCTTGCAGGATGGGGCTTGTATAATTTAGCTGCTTCTACCAATTTATTTTTTGCAACGTTTGCCAAAAATTTTGATATCCAAGTGGATCGAATCATTATTCCTTTTATTGAAAAGTTCATCCGCATCGTTGTTGTTATGCTTTCTATCTCCATCATCGCAGAAGAATGGGGTTTTAACGTAAACGGCTTTGTAGCAGGTCTTGGCTTAGGTGGTCTTGCTTTTGCCCTAGCCGCAAAAGACACCGTTAGTAATTTATTCGGCGGAATTGTGATTATTACCGAAAAGCCTTTTACCATTGGAGATTGGATTAAGACACCAAGTGTTGAAGGCGTTGTAGAAGATATTACGTTTCGAAGCACCAAAGTTCGAACGTTCGCTCAAGCAGTCGTAACGGTTCCAAATGCTACTCTTTCTAATGAGCCTATTATTAACTGGGCTAAGATGGGAAAACGTCAAATTGCCTTTCATTTAAACTTGAATTATAATACACCAAAGGAAAAGTTAGAAACCGTAGTGGCAAGAATTAAAAAGATGCTGACGGAGCACGAAGAAATTCACAATGAAACGATTCTTGTTAACTTTGACGGTTTCTATGAATCCAGTCTAAATATCTATCTGTATTTCTTTACAAATACAACCGTTTTTGCTGATTATTTAGATGTAAAAGAAAATATAAACTTCGAAATTATGGACATTCTTGAAGAAGAAGGCGTAGAATTTGCTTTCCCTACGCGCACACTCATCGTTGAGCAGGACGGAAAGCTTTCTGGCAATCCAAAAGAATTTCTAGAAAGTGCTCGAAGCTAAAAAAAGCTGACTACTAAGTCAGCTTTTTTTTCCTTTCTTTTTTAGTTTGAAATGAACATTTGAGTCCAGTAATGGCCGTAGCTTCCACCTTTAGCGTAACCTACTCCAATTTCGGTAAATTGACTCGATAGTATGTTTTTACGGTGACCTTCGCTATTCATCCATGCGTTAACCACTTCTTTTGGAGTCGCTTGTCCAGCAGCGATATTTTCACCTGCTGTACTGTATGTAATGCCAAAGTTTTTCATCATGTCGAACGGACTTCCATATGTAGGCGATGTATGACTGAAATAATTTTTATCAATCATATCCTGCGATTTATAGCGAGCAACGCGAGCTACTTCCCAATTAGACTTTAACGGCTTAAGTCCTACTTTAGCACGTTCTTGATTCACTAGCTGAACCACTTGCTCTTCGTATGAACTTCCTGCTTTATCGGTTGGAATAGTAATTTTCTGTCCCGGATAGATCGAATTAGGATTTTTAATAGCAGAATTCGCTTCAATCAGCTCGGAAACGCCAACCTGATATTTTACTGCTATTTTCCACATCGTATCTCCCGATTGAACGGTATGTACGATTGCTGCTTGCGCAGTGTTATTAAGACCAAAAGCTAGAGTGACAGACAACAATGTTACTAATAAAAGTTTTGATAGAGTTTTCATACTTTTATTAAAGCAAATTGATTTCAAGATTCATAGCGGTAATATTATCCCTTAGTTCCATCATATGACTTTTTTATCTTCCAGCACGCTTTTTTCATAAGAAAGGCGCATTGCTTTTTTGCAATGCGCCTTTTTTGTTACGAAGATAAAGCCTGTGACTGGTTCATGTCCGACACATTAACCGCTTCATCCGTGCTTTGATGCACCTGACGTTTTTTGATCACATCAATATATTGAATGTGATGTCCTTCCATTTTCGTAACGGTAAAGTCATACTGATCAAAGCTAAGGCTTTCTCCTTGCTTGACGTCATATTTTTCCGTCAAGACCCAGCCTCCAATTGTATCAACATCCGTATCATCAATTGTTGTGCCAAGCAGCTCGTTAAGCTCACTTACTAATAATTTTCCATCTACAATATAATGATCGGGTTTGACTTTCTGAATTAATGGAAGTTCATCCGCATCAAATTCATCACGAATTTCACCGACAATTTCCTCTAAAATATCCTCTACTGTTACAATCCCTGCTGTTCCTCCGTATTCATCAATTAAAATAGCCATATGGATGCGTTCACGCTGCATCTTAAGCAATAAATCATGAATAGGAATTGATTCAATTACTTCAATAACAGGACGGATATACTGTTTTAAATTTATTTTTTCCTTGCTGTTGTTCATGACAATCTCGGTTAAAATCTCTTTCATATTGACCATTCCAATAATATGGTCTTTATCTCCATCAATGACCGGATAGCGGGTAAACCGCTCTTCTTGGACCATCTCAAGGATGTATTCCACCGTATCTTCCTGGTCAATCGAAACGACTTCCGTACGCGGCACCATAATCTCCTTGGCAACGCGATCATCAAAGTCAAAAATTTTACTTACATATTTAAACTCCGATTGATTGATTTCACCGCTTTTATAGCTTTCTGATAACAAGATGCGAAGCTCTTCTTCACTGTGTGCAAGCTCATTTTCTGAAGCAGGCTTTAGACCAAATAACCCTGTTATTAAACGAGAAGAACTGTTTAATAGCCAAATGAAAGGATAGGTTACTTTATAAAAGAGTATAAGCGGACGAACAAATAATAAAGTGACTTTCTCTGCTTTTTGAATTGCAAATGTTTTCGGAGCAAGCTCTCCGACCACAACGTTTATAAATGTAACAACCGCAAAAGAAATCGCAACAGATAGTACTTTTGTTAAAGCTCCGCTTATCCCTAGTTGATCAAGTAATGGTGACAGGAGATGCGAAAGTGTAGGCTCTCCTAACCAACCAATTCCCAGCGCAGTAATCGTAATACCAAGCTGACACGCAGATAAGTATTCATCTAAATTTGAAATAACTTGCTTCGCAGCTTTTGCATTGCTGCTCCCTTCTGCTATAAGCTGATCCACTTTGGAACTCCTCACGCGAATAATCGCAAACTCGGTAGCAACGAAAAAAGCAGTTAATGCAATCAGTACCGCTAGTAAAATCAAGTTAAATATGTCCAATCAAGTTCCTTAGCTCGTTTAAAAACGAGTAAGGACTCACCTCCTAAAAAATAAAAAATTTGGATAAAGAACTCTATCCCTGTATTGATCACTTGGAAAAGTGCATATAAGGAGGAATCACATGATAAATGTATAAACATTTTTATATGGAGCAAAACTGCCAGTCTTTCTTCCTTATCTCACGTTTCACCCGTTAATATAGCAGGTCATTCTTTATTCAGCTGTTCTAGATGTGAAGCAATGGCTCACATTGCTTCATTTCATGATGTTGCTTCAGCGCTGATTCTCTCTTCCGTTCATTTATAAAAAATTTAGTAGTTTACAATCTTTATAAAGTTAAAGTCTGTTAACGTCTTAAAAGAGCGATTATGTGATAAAGAGCGATATGCGTGAAGCAAATGTAGGTTTATATAATACTGTATTGTACGCTTTGACACTGGTGCATATAATGCTACTTCGCCAACGTGGTACACTGCCCCATCCAATCACCTCTATTTCCGTATATCTAAAAAGAATAAGGAATAATTATCCTATTTCTTTTTAAACTTATTGACTTTATTTTAAATGTTAAAAACTTTGCAGTCAAACGTTTTAGTTAGTCTCCTGCCCTTGCTATTTACTGGTGCGGCGATTTTTAGCAGGTAAATAAAAGCTTGCTGCTACACAAAAAAAACCAAGGACAAAACAGATAATGGGGAGTTTCATACCTATCGCTTCAGCATAATAAGTGAGACTCCTTCCGTGAATAGGGACAAGATTCATTTCAAAAATCAAAGTCAAAACAGCTGTCACTTTGAGTGCAATACCAACAATGAAGAGACAAACTCTCAAGCCTACACTCATATGCGAAAACATCCCTTCTATCCATTAGCGAATGGATGATGTACTACACCATATGATACATCCCTACACTTTATCACTAAATGCTAAAAAAGCGCTATGTCCATGCATAGACGCTTATAAATTTGCGACCACTTGTCCAATGGAATCATAGATAACCAAATCAAACAAATAATCGTAATGCGTAGGTTCTTTATTAATCATCACCATGTTTGTACGATTGTACCGGCTCACAAGCAGCGGAATCTGATTAATCGGTGCTACTTCAAGCGATGAACCAAGCACGATGAATAAATCAGATGACAGCGCTGCTGTAACTGCCTCATCGAACTGATGAATGGCATCTCCAAAAAGAACAACATTTGGCTTTAAAAGGCGCTCACACGCTGTACATTGTGGGAGAGCTGACTGATTTAAATACGCTAAGTCATACTCTTCTTTACAGCTCGGACAATGAGCTCTCTTAATGGATCCATGAATTTCAAAAACGTTCGTGCTTCCTGCATCTTGGTGCAAGCCATCAATATTTTGCGTAATTACATGCACAGTTTTGGCTTCTTCTAGTTCAGCAATAAAGCGATGGCCCGTATTTGCTTTATACTGATGCAGCATTTTAATATGAAAAATTTCTTTAAACAGCGGCCAAAATTCATGAGGATATTGTTCATAGAAGTCAGCAGCTACTATGTCCACAAAGCTTTTATTTTGGCGATATAAGCCATTTTGAGAGCGAAAGTCCGGTATGCCCGACTCTGTGCTCATTCCTGCTCCCGTAAAAAAACAAATGTGTTTAGCATCATCAATGAGCTGTTTTAATTCTTTGTACTGTTTTACCATTGCATTTCTCTCCTATTTAACAATTAGCACAGGAATCGCTACTTGCTGTGCAATCTTAGAACTCACACTTCCAAGCAGCATGCCTTTTACAGGATTTAACCCTCTGCTTCCTATTACTACAAGGTCAAATGAATTTTGATTAGCAAATTGAATCACTGTTTTAGCCGCGTCTCCATGCATAAACGTAATCTCATACTCCACGTTTCCTTGCTTTAAAATTTCATCTGTTGTATGTATCCGACTTTCCCTTTCCTCGTCGCGGCTAAGTGATTTTAATCTTGAATCACCCTCTACTGCATAAATAACTTGAATAAAACTGTTTTCCGTCAGCTGAGCCAGCTGAACGGCTTTTTCTGTTGCTTTAGCTGCATGCTCTGAGCCATCTGAGGCAAGTAAAATTCGTTTAAACATCACGCTTCCTCTCCTCTTTTGTAAAATGGTCTTCTCTCTTTACTATATCACTCGCTGTTCAAATGTAATCATTTTTTTGATTATTTCTATAATTTTTAAAATTATTTGTCTACTTTTATGATAAACTGAAAGAAAACTTGTACAGAGGGGATGGAACGATGTTTGGTTTTGAATTAATTTGCACTTTTTGCAAAGGGCTCGGAAAGCTAGCCGTTATTCCTGGTATCGGTTACATGAAAACATGCAAACACTGCGAAGGGACAGGGATGCAATCAAAAAAAGACGAAACTCCTTCCATATAAGAAGTTTCGCCTCAGCCATACTGTGATTAGATTGAAAGTTCTTTAGATAAACGGTACATATCAGCATTGATATGGTGAGGTTCACCTAAAATTTCCATAATATCATAATCTACAATTTCATTTTTACGGATACCGATTGCACGGCCGCCTTTACCTTCTAGCAGAAGCTCGACTGCACGACCGCCGAAACGGCTTCCTAGCACACGATCTTGAGCAGTTGGGGAACCGCCGCGCTGAATGTGTCCTAATACTGTTACACGCGTTTCAATACCTGCAGCTTCATGCAGCTGCTTCGCTACTTCATTACCATTGGCTACGCCTTCAGCTACTACGATAATGCTGTGCTTTTTACCGCGCTCTTGTCCTTTTCTCAAACGATCAACCATTTCTTGGAACTCATCTTTTGCTTCTGGGATAAGGATTGTTTCCGCACCGCCAGCAAGACCTGACCAAAGAGCAATGTCTCCTGCATTACGACCCATAACTTCAATAATAAACGTACGTTCATGAGAAGTCGCCGTATCACGGATTTTATCAATTGCATCGATAACCGTATGAAGAGCCGTATCAAATCCTAATGTAAAATCTGTTCCTGGAATGTCGTTATCAATTGTTCCTGGGATACCGATACAAGGGAAACCAAGCTCTGTTAGTTTTACAGCTCCCATATATGATCCGTCTCCACCAATAACTACTAAGCCTTCAATACCGTGCTTCTTAAGGTTTTCAATACCTTTTAAACGCCCTTCTTCTGTTTTGAATTCTGGACATCTTGCAGAATAAAGCATAGTTCCGCCGCGTTGAATGATGTCACCAACATCTCCAACTTCTAGCTTTTTAATATTTCCTTCTATTAACCCTTGATATCCTTGATAGATACCGTAAACTTCCATACCTTCATGAATTGCTTTACGCACAACAGCACGAACCGCAGGATTCATACCTGGAGAATCTCCGCCGCTTGTTAATACACCTATTCTTTTCATTACTTTCACCTCATCAAAGTCACATACATGACTACTATATTATAGTTCTACATTTTACCCGAGTTCGAACTTTTTGTGTAGTAATTCACAACATATTTCTTTGTTAAATTTTAAATGTACATACTTTTTCATATCTTTTAGTTATTTACCGTCAAATATTCAAAGTTTTTCTAGCAATATTGCACATCTAAAGAACCCTTTTAATTACAGCTTTTATAAGGCTATATTCACCTTTATATTTCATTTTTTTCATATATGTAATGAAATTGTAACGTAGAACACTGTCGAAAGATGATATGATGAATTTACTCAAATCAGGAAAAATTTTCAGGGGGTACTAGTTTTATGAAAAAAGTAATAGCAGCTCTTACGCTTGCTGGCGTTATTGTTTCTACTAGCCCGATTGTCAGCCAAGCGGCTCTAGGCGACCAAACGCTTCGCCAAGGCATGAATCACCAAGATGTTAAACAACTACAACAAACGTTGAAAAATAAAGGTTATTTTAAAGGGAATACGACTACATACTTTGGGACTGTTACAACTTCTGCTGTAAAATCATTTCAGCGCAAAAATGGACTAGCAGCAGATGGTATTGTCGGAAAAGGAACGTATGCTAAACTAGGCGTTTCAGCAAAGGGTAAGTCGCCTTCTAGCTCAGCGCGCTATAACCCTAACGCTGTGATTAACAAAGGAAAACAGTATATGGGCGTTCGATATCGCTGGGGCGGAACAACGCCAAGCGGCTTTGACTGCAGCGGTTTTATTGGCTATGCGTTCAAACATGGTGGCGGGGTTCAACTTCCTCGAACAGTAGCTCAAATTTATCAAAAAGGAACGCGCGTCTCAAGTCCAAAAGCTGGAGATATTGTGTTCTTTCAAACCTATACAAAAGGGCCTTCTCATGCAGGAATTTATTTAGGAAATAACCAGTTTCTTCACTGCTCTTCATCTAAAGGTGTGAGCATCTCTTCTCTGAAAGAGAGCTATTGGAGCAAACGCTATTTAGGTGCTAAAAGAATGTAGTTTCTATAAAAAGGGCAAGCTGTGCGATTTTGATGCGGCTTGCTCTTTTTCTGCATGTAAAAGATTTGGTATAGTAGAAGCAGCACATTACATTGCAAAACCAAGCGTGTAGATGAATACTATGAAGGAAGTTGAATAAATGTACACCCTTTTAATTGACATGGATTCTGTCATTTGTGATCTCATGACGGATTGGCATAACCAATATAACAAAGATTATTGCGACAGCTTATCGGTTGAAAAGTTAAAATGCTGGGAATCAGAAAAGTATGTAAAGCCGGAATGCGGGACAAAAATTTATGACTACCTCGATCAGCCGGGGCTTTTTTTTACATTTAAAACCTCTGCCTCATGCTGTTGAGGTTCTTAAACGACTTTATGAAAGATTTTCCATTTTAATTGTCACAAGTAGCCGTACCTATGCTTATACAGAAAAAGAGCAGTGGGTTGAAAAACACCTTCCGTTTATCGGAAAATACAATATCGTGTTTACACACCAAAAAGATAGAATATACGGAGACTTGCTATTTGATGATGCACCGCATAATTTGAAGGCTTTTCAAGCTACAGGTCGCCATGCTGTTGCCATGAGCTACCCGTATAACGAAGAAGTAAAGGTCCCTCGCGTGAACGATTGGCTTCAGTTTGAACAGTACGTAAATACTTATTTTAACGAATGTTAAGCTAAAAAAACACGTGGACTTTGTCATCAGAGAATGAATGCAGTGCGTTTGTTAGCACAGCTACAAGCATAAAAAAACCGCCTTTTGGGCGGTTTTTGACGGATAGCCCCCCTAAGGGTTATCCGCTTTTTATTTAAAAAAGATATAGTTTTTTAGTACTTATCAGCTGATGAGAAAAAGTCCATAATGGCATGGATAATTTCAACGGACTGAAAAGAAAACAATGATATGGCTGTTAATGAAAAGAAACCAATCATGGCCATACGTACAAGTAACATAGACTAATCGCCTCCCTGTTTTGAACTAAATGAACGCACCCAAAACAATTCGCTATCTGTCTTTGTTTGTACGACGTTTTCGCCAAGCAAAGGCAGCTCATTCACTGCGTGTAACAATAACAATGAATCTTCATCTTTATCTTAAAGACTAAGCGTATAGTTAGTATATCAAATGAAACTTTTTCTTCAAGGCTATACTAGCGGTAAAAAAGGAAATAGTATGAAACGATGCGTTTTATCTTTATTTCATACAATTCAGTACCCTAATATTTATTATATTAAACCTTTTAAGAAAATTGCTACTATTATATCTTTTTTTATAAAAAAGATATCGAGACATAGCTACATACAGTAAACCTGCGTTCACCATCACAATGAAAAAATCCGAACGATTCATCGTTCGGATCCTCTTTTAACTAAAATACTTTTGTTCCGGCCTTCCCCATTTTATCGACATGTACTGTAATACTCATTGACAATGTCTAAAATGGTTGGGTATTCTTCCACCCATGTAAAATTTGTTTTTTCATTTTCTTTTTTTACTGTTTCTTGTTCTGCACCTATCTTTTCCATTGTTCAATCTCTCCCTTTAACTGTTATATAACATTTATATTAAATTAACTTTGTTTTATAACAATTTTCAGAAAAAAGTTGGACAATGACGTATAAAAAAAGTTATTGTGCCGATAAAATTTTCACATAATACGTACGAGTCCTCGGTCCATCAAACTCGCAAAAATAAATTCCTTGCCACGTTCCTAGCAGCAGCTGCCCATCGTGAACGATTATATGCTGTGAGGAGCCGACCGTGCTCGCTTTGAGATGCGCCGCCGTATTTCCTTCCATATGAAGATCTAACTTATGTTCCCACGGATATACTTCATCGAAGCGCCGGATCATATCGGTTTTTACATCCGGATCCGCATTTTCATTAATTGTTATACCAGCAGTTGTATGAGGACAGTAAACAACTACGGCCCCTTCTTTTAATCCTTCTTTTCTTAGTACTGCCTGCACCTGACTTGTAACGTCAACCATTTCGTCACGCTTATTCGTTTTTAACGTAAATGAATGTAGCATATCATCACCTCTTTTCTTTACCATAACATATCTTTTCTATTCTTCCACATTTTTCGCATAACTCGTTTTTACATCGTAAACACTAAGCTCATTAACACAACAGGCGGTGAGTTTATTTATGCTCGATTCAAAATTTCAGCCCAATGCAGACTACACCGTTCAAACGTTTCTAGATTTGGTGGGTCAAAATACGGATGTTGGTTCCAAAAAATTATGGCTGTCTCCCACAAAATATATATGCATTATTTATCTCCAAGGATTAGTCGACGGAGAAAAACTTGATAATCTTACTCAGCATGTTGTTGAGACCAAAGCAAAAAGTGAAACGCAAACAATCGATGACATCGATTCGTTTATTTCTGTCATTAAAGACAAAGAAGTTTATACATACAAGCAAGCGATCTCGTGTTTCTTTAAAGGTCAGCCCTTGCTGTTTATTAGCGAAAGCACCACGGCATACTCATTGAATATGTCTATGACCAAACAGCGCTCTTTAAGTGAACCTACAACAGAAAAAGTAGTGCGCGGCCCTAAAATTGCTCTTATCGAAAACTTAGATGAAAACCTTGGTCTTTTAAGGCAGCGTTCTACCGAAGAAGAAATGGTTATTGAAGACATTTATATTGGAAATACAAAGGAACATCGAACAAGTATCGTTTTTCATAATAAACACTGTCAAACTCACATTGTGAATCAAGTCCGGGAGAAATTATTAGACATTCCTTTAGATAACATTCAAGACTCAGGAATGATTGAAGAATTCTTAGAAGAAGCACCTTACTCACCGTTCCCTCAAGTACAAAATACAGAAAGACCGGATCGTGTTCTCGCTGCGGTGAATGAAGGGCGAGTAGCCATTTTAGTAGATGGCTCTCCTTTTGCTCTTTTAGTGCCTACAACTTTCGATATGATTATGAAATCACCCGATGATTATTACGAAAGATGGATAGCAGGTTCATTGCTAAGATTACTAAGGTACTTGTCTATTTTTATTACCCTATTCTTTTCAGCTATTTATATTTCACTCGTTTCGTTTAATCAAGGTCTGCTTCCGACAGAGCTAGCTATTACTATTGCGGCCACACGAGAAAACGTTCCTTTTTCTCCTTTTATCGAAGCGGTGGTCATGGAAGTGACGCTTGAGTTATTGCGCGAAGCCGGGCTGCGCCTCCCTACTCCTGTTGGACAAACAGTTGGACTTGTAGGCGGGGTTGTGATTGGGCAAGCAGCGGTTGAAGCACATATCGTTAGTTCCGTTATGATTATTGTTGTATCTGTATCGGCAATTGCTTCCTTTACCGTTCCTCAGTATGGAATTGGCCTTTCGTTTCGAATTTTGCGTTTCGTATCTATGATGATTGCAGCAATCTTTGGATTATACGGAGTTACCATGTTTTTTCTTGTTCTCGTCATCCATCTAACCAAACTCGAAAGTTTTGGTATGGCTTACTTCAAACCGTTTTTTGCGTTAAATAAAAAAGCGTGGAAAGACTCTTATATTCGTCTGCCAAACAAAAGTCTAAAACAGTCTAAAAATAAATCTCAACAAAACTGACAAAAGGAGGACCATATGCAACAATCACAGTCACAATCAAGCAAGCTTCTTTCAGACTTTTATGCCATTTCAATTATCTCTTCAACCATGCTGGGCGTCGGTTTATTAACACTGCCAAGCAGCATTACAAACCAGACAAATAATGCAGATGGATGGATTGTACTTATTATGGACGGCCTTTTGTTTATTGGAATTGTTCTTTTTTTAGTCTGGATGGTTAAGTATTTTACGATTAGCTGTATGTTTGATTTCTCGCAAGAAATAACCGGCAAGATTATTGGAAATATATTCAATTTTGCTATGGTCGTTTATTTCACATCTGTAGCAAGTTTCGAAGTAAGAGCAATGGCAGAAATGATTCACTTTTATTTACTGGAAACGATGCCTATTGAATTAATTATTCTTTCGTTTATTTTGACAGGTGTCTATTTAATCACTGGCGGCATCGATTCTATCGGAAAAGTAATGGCGCTATGTTTCCCTGTAACGGTCATCATTCTTCTTATCTTATATCTTCTTAGCATCGGAATGGTCGATTCAAAAAACTTACAGCCCGTGTTAGCCGATGGATTCAGCCCGCTTCTTTCTGCTTTTACAACCGTCTCTGTTTCCTTTTTAGGGGTTGAAACGATTGTATTTCTTCCAAAGCATATGAAAAACAAAAATCATTTACGAAAAGTTTCCATCATCGGATTTTCCATTCCTTTGTTTTTATATATTATCACTTACATATTAGTTGTAGGCGCATTATCTGTTCCGGAGGTAAAAACAACCGTTTGGCCTACGATTGAATTTGTTCAGACACATGAAGTAAAAGGAATTTTCTTTGAGCGACTTGAATTATTTTTGCTTATTGTCTGGCTTCTTCAGTTTTTTTTAACCTTTGTAATGTATTTCTTTTTAGCTGTTTCAGGCTTTAAAAAGATTTTCAAAAATCGATCAACTACCAATATTATCTTTCTTGTACCCGTTTTATTTATGAGCTCTTTAGCGCCCAAAACAGCAAGCGATGTGTCGCATTTTTCAACGGTATTAGGCTGGGCATTTTTAGTAACATTTTTAGTTATCCCTCTTTTTTTCAGCATGTTAATGAAAATAAAAAAGGTTGTGTTCAAATGACGAAAAAATGTCTTCCTGTCATGATGACCATTTTTTTATTATGCGGCTGTATGAGCCATCGAAATATTGAACAACTTGCTCTTGTTATAGGAGTGGCAATGGATATCACACCGAAAATCGAACCAAAAACAGGAAAAAATCAGCTTGTGCTGACTCATCAAACGCTAACCGAAACGGAATCCGGAAATATGTCTTCTTCTATTCCATACAAGAACATTACAACAGCTGGTCCTACTATTCATGAAATCACGCGAAATATTTCGCTAAAATCTGATCCTATATACAGTCAGCATCAGCGAGCACTTTTAATAGGAGAAAAAGCGAGCAAGACCATCCCTCTGGATGCGCTTATCAATCAGTTTGTCCGTGATAATGAAATACGGCGCAGCAGCCTTGCGTTTGTTACAAAAGGCGATGCTAAAAACGTTTTAACGATTCAAGGGATGTCTGTACCACCTGTAAACTTAATTTACGAGCTTGTTTACAATAAATTCAAAACGAATAAAATTTTAAATCCCCTAACAATGGGAGAGCTATCAGCCAAGTTAAAAACCGATCAAAGCTTTTTAATACAGCGGATTTCTAAGATTAAAAATAGCGTTGAACTAGACGGTGCGGCGATCATAAAAGATAAAAAAGCAAAATTCATCTTAACTCAGCACCAAGTGGAGGCTTTAACGTGGTTAACTGGGAATATTAAAGGCGGAATTATTTACGGCAAACACGGTCCATACCCCTTTTCCTATGAAATTGGAGATGTTCAGCAAGATGTGAAGGCCTCCATTGATTCAAATCACTCCGTTCATTTTGATATCAACGTTCAAACAAGCGGCAGGCTATCAGAAGATTGGGAGACTTCAAAACAGGCTCTTGCCGCATCTAATGTAAAGAACACCGAAAACAAAATAGAAAAAATTATTCGAAAAGACGCAGAAAAAACACTACGCTTACTGCAAAACAACTACAAAGCTGATGTGATTGACCTGCATAATTACGTACGAATTCATTATCCTCATTTTTGGAAAAAACATCAGCATGAATGGGATGAAATATTTAGCCAGTCGACCATCGACTATCATGTTCATGTTCAAATTAAAGATTTTGGGACACAGGGCAGGGATTAGCTCTTATTACTCAACGCCAGCTTCAGTCAGCTCTTTTTTCTTTAGTTCCATAATCGTGAACTTATCGGTATAGTTTTTGCTGACAAACAGCTGGCGTTCATTGTCGTTATTAAAATAAAATTTTTTATCATCTTGATATTGAAAATTCACTTTCTTCTTTTTCATTTGTTTAATAAACGTTAAGTAGTCATCTGAATGAATGAGATACCTTTTAGGCTTATCGGATATTTGAACAACGTCTTCACCGGAAGATTTTAATTTTACAATACTCCATGCAATGGGAAGAGGATTACCTTCTTGAAAGATCGTTTTGTGAAAAATGAGCACAAAGAAAGCAGCTGTAATAATTGAAATAAGAACAAGCTGTTTTTTCACCGTATATCATCCTTTCTTCACGTCGTTACTACGTTAAGTAATACGACAGGCGTATGAAAAAACCTGTTCATCCGCAAAGGTTGTGTAAAGAAATAATGCAAAATCAACAAAATATAACAGTTTGGTTACCTTTTGATTAAATAACATTACTTCTTTACAAATTTAGCTAATCAAGTGATAGACTAAACTCAACATATTAAGTCAGGACTAAACTAAATGAGGTGTTGCGTATGACCACAATGCGGCTTCAATCATACTTAACAACAATGTTTCCAAATGTTCAAATGAAAAGACCTCTTTTTTATAACGCGCCCGCAGGTATCCGCTTTACGCTTACCAATCAAAAAGGCGTGTGGGAACGAGAATACATGAAAAATGTGTACGCACGCGCTTACGAAATTTTTGAGGCGCTCCATGAAAAAAATGATGAGCTGTTACTTGTTTTCAAAGCGAATGCTGCACAGGATGATTTACTTTTAAAAAAGAAAAAAGAAACAGCTATTAAAAAATTCATTCGCTCTCGCCTGAAGAAACAAGAAGTTCAATCCGTAGCATTATTAAATAACGCTGAGTATATTATTGCCTGTAAAACCAATGATGTGAAAGAAAAGCTTCTTTTGCAATCAATTGCCAACCGCGATCTTCATATTCATCCGGCTATTGAAGAAGAGTGTTACATTGTGAATTTGAATAAAGAAACCATCTTCCACCTATACGACGAGCGCGGACTGGACATTGTATCGAACAATCAGTCTTCTCTTCAACTTCTTCAGCAAAAGTTTCACGATTGGATTCTAGATATTGATGCAGCTTGTTCAAAAAAAGTACAATAAAAAAGCAATCATTAAGTAAAGGAATGATTGCTTTTTTATTAGGCTTGATGGACAGGAGACGCTTTTTTTAAAAACAGCCAGTTGATAAGAAAGAATAGGAAGCTTACGATAACCATTGTTCCGAATGTAAGTAACAACGACCCGTTCGAAAAGCTTTTTATAAAATGAATAACCGGTTCTTTTGTCACTGGAATCGTAAACAGTAAAATTAAAACAGCACCGGTGATCATCCCTCCTGTTTGCCCGAATTTGTAAACGATGCTGCCGAGCAAACACGATGCTGCTGTAATAAAAAAGATAAATACAGCGTCCGTTACAAAGTGAACAGCGACAGCAGGGTCATGAAAGATAAAATCGCTCGCATAATAAATCTGAACATTCATTAAATTCAAACTATTAATCACCTTTATTGAAATGCTCATGATGACAACATTGATAAGGGACATTACAATTGCAAATAAAGCAAAAACACAGGTCATCGTTAAAAGATATGCTTTACGAGTAGCTCCTAACTTTAAGCAAAAGGAGAAACTTTTTCGAATGATAATAAAACTTACAATACCTGAAAAGATGTACTGCGGCATACTTGTTACTAATAGAAGATGCTCATTCACCTGACTGAACACTAAAATATCTACTACAACAAAAGCTAACAGAATCGTCCAAAAGCGAATCATTAAATACTTTAGTTCAACGTAGAGCGAATAACTAATGGCGGCAAACTGTCCTTTCATTACGCTACACCTCCACGATTTGCTGTAAGATAAATCATAATATCCTGTATGTGAACAGCTTCTATATGAAATGAACTGTCGACAAGCTCTTCAGCATAAATATCTTCATTAAAGAGCACTATTTTTTTCTCTCCTCCGAATACTTGTTCATGGATTACTTGCTTTCCTTTTTCATATTCTTCAATTTGACTTTTAGGTCCTTTCACACTTACACAGCGCTGCTGCAAATTTTCTGCCGTATCCTGAAGAATCAGCTTTCCTTTTTGCATAATGAGTACTTCTTCAAATAAATTACTTACCTCATCAATTAAATGCGTTGAAATAATGAACGTGCGTGGATATTCTTCATATTCATCCAATAAAAGCTCATAAAAACGCGCTCGCATCGCAGCATCAAGTCCAATATAAGGTTCATCAAAGATTGTGATGCTCGTTCGAGAAGATAGCCCAACAATAATTCCTAATGCTGATTCCATACCTTTAGATAATGCTTTCACTTTCATATTACAATCTAAATCGAACTCTTCCATAAGCCTCTCAGCAGATTCTTCGCTCCAATAAGGATAAAAAAGTGACGCAATTTTTAGCACGTCTTTGACTTTTAATGTTTTTTTGAAATTTCCGCTTTCGTTAATTAAGCAGATGTTTTGCAAAACAGATCAGTTTTCAAACGGAGATTGATTGCCCACTTTTACCTCTCCTGTCGTAGCTGGAATATGCCCAGCTACAATTTGCATCAGAGTCGTTTTGCCCGCTCCGTTTCTACCTAGCAACCCGTATATTTTATTTTGTGCTAGCGTAAGTGAAATGTCTTTTAACACTTGTTTAGCTCCATAGCATTTATTTAACAGCTGCGCTTCTATATTCATTTTATTTCCCCCTTGTCTAACAGCTCTTTTAACTCGTTTACCGTAATCCCCAAATGCTGTGCTTCTTTTTTCAGGGGAACGATAAAACGGTTATAAAATTCTTCTTTTCTTTGTGTAAGCAATACTTCTTTGGCGCCCGCACATACAAACATCCCTATCCCTCTCTTTTTATACAATATTCCGTGGTCAACTAGCTGATTAATTCCTTTAGCTGCTGTTGCAGGGTTAATGCGATACATTTTGGCAAATTCATTCGTAGACGGTACTCTTTCTTCTTCTGGAAAAGCATCATTCAAAATATTCTCTTCGATGGTTTCTTTGATTTGTTGAAAAATTGGTCGCTGATGATCTAATGATTGTTTCATTTTGACTACCTCACTTAAGTGGTTCATTACTTATGTAACTAACTATATAACTAACTGGTTATTTTTTTCAAGTGTTTTTTCCAAAAAAAGAAAAAAAGTCCGTCAGCTAGTTACTGACGGACTTTTTCATTTGACTGTTTAACCACTTGACCGTTCTTTTTACTAGCTCATCCTGCTGCTCTTTAGGGGAAATACTGGCTTTGTTGTCGCCTTTTTGTTTCCCGTACATTCCAAACTGTGCGTGATTAGCTCCTTTTACTTGGATCAGCTCCGTATTTTTTGAAAGTAAATGCTTGGTTTCTTTAATTTTTTCAGGCGTCGACAAACCATCTTTCTCACCGGTTAAAGACAAAATAGGATAAGTGGAAGTTGAAAAATTATTTTTATTCATCGGATACGATGCTAAAAGAACTAAGCCTTTTATTGAATTTTGATGATCATACGCATAAGAGGCTGCACTCACTCCTCCAAGGGAATGCCCTCCCATAAACCATGCGGAAATCTTCGGATAGCTCTTCACAATATCCGTTGCTTTGTTTTGACTAAAAAAACTCATATTAAACGGAGAACCTACAACAGCAACAAGATATCCTTCATTTGCAATTTGCTGAGCATAATAGCCATATGCTAACGGCTCTACTTTAGCACCTTGATAAATAATATAGCCAGCTTTTATCTCTTTGTTCGTTTGAGGCTTGAATACGTAATAATCGTCTTTCTTCACTACTTTTTTCTCATCTACTAGTGAGTGAAGCTGCTTTGAAGGTTCATAATCAAAACCTGACCATATGACAAAAAAAGCCACGGTTACTGCAACAAGAACGGCAAGACCGACTACTATTATTTTTAACGTTTTTTTCATGTCACTCCCTCTTTCTGTTTTTTTACTATGTACTCTTTTTATATCTTTTAGACATTTTACATGTTTGTTTCAAAGACATACGAGAAAAAAGAGGGGCTCAATATGCATGAAGCAGCAAAAGTGACACAAACCGTTACAAATAATCGAACAAGCAGAGAAAGCTAAAAATTCTGCTGTAAGCTATATAAGGGGCAGTCTCATTAGTAGACAACTTTCATTAATGAATATCTCGTTTCTTAAACCTTCCTCCCCTGACTTCAGCAATAGCCGCTACAGCAAAAAAAGCAGATGGATCTATCTCATCGATAATCGCTTTTAGCTTTGCTTCTTCAAGCCTGGTAATAACACAAAAAATGACTTTTTTATCATCTCCCTTATACGCCCCTTCCCCATTTAAATACGTGACGCCTCTCCCTAAACGAGCAAGAATTGCTTCGCCAATTTGTTCATATTGTTCACTGATAATCCAAGCTGACTTAGACTCATCTAACCCTTGAATCACAATATCAATCGTTTTAAAAGCAATGAAGTAAGCCATTAAAGAATACATAGCGCGATCCCAGCCAAATACAAAACCGGCACTTCCCAAAATAAATAAATTAAAAAACATAATCGTCTCACCTACGGAGAAAGGCGTACGCTTATTAAATAAAATAGCTAATATCTCGGTGCCGTCTAGCGAACCTCCGTACCGAATAACAATTCCTACTCCCACACCAAGAACAATTCCGCCAAACACAGTGGCTAAAAGAGGGTCACCTGTTAAGACCGGTAAGTCGTGAAAAATAGAGGTAGCAATGGATAGAATGATAACACCTAAAAGCGTAGATAGCGCAAATGTTTTTCCAATTTGCTTGTATCCAATAAAAAAGAATGGAAGATTTAATACGAAGATATAAAAGCCGATTTGAACATCCGTTAAGTGGGATAAAATAATAGATATACCTACAATTCCACCGTCAATAACCTCATTAGGGACAAGAAAAAATTCTAGCCCGACGGCCATTAAAAGGGCTCCCACTAAAATAAACAGCATGCGCTTTACAATCATTTTAGCTGATAGCGAACGATGAACAACCTTTTTTATTTCATGATTCGTTTGCAGCACATAACTTCCCCTCCTTTTATGATAGAGACATCAACTAATAACCAAACGCTCTATTTTAATATTATCACAAAATTCAAACTATTCACTTGCTCTTTTACAAAAATTTCATCTAATGAAATAAATTATGCATATATTGGATAAAATTGTAGATGATAACAAGTGAATAAATGCCCGAGTACGTTCAAAAGTGAATGCATGCCCACCACTTTTCATACGGGACTAACAGGACAAACTTAGATTAAAAGGAGAGTAAAACGTTATGAACCGTGTAAAGATTATTGCTGCTTCTTTACTCGCAGTTTTATTGCTAGCTTTTTCAGATAATTTCACTTCTGCAGCTGTGCAGGAGGCGATGATACGAGTTGTGCATGCGTCACCTGATGCACCTGAAGTAGATATATATGTGGACAATCAAAGCATCGTAGTCGGCGCATCGTTTAAAGATGTGACAGATTACCTTAAGGTACCTGCGGGTTCTCATAAAGTAGAGGTATATGCCATAGGTACAAAAGGAAAAGAAAAACCTGTCATTTCCACTAATGTAACCGTCGAAGCAAACAAAGCCTATACCCTTGCTGCTATTAACCAAGTTGCACACTTGGAATTAAAAGTAGCTCAAGATGATATGAACGTAGCCAAAGGAAAGAGTAAAATCCGAATTGCTCACTTTTCTCCAGACGCTCCCGCTGTTAATGTAGGTATTAATCACGGCCCTACTTTGTTTAAAAACACTGCTTTTAAACAAATGACAAATTATTCTGAAGTAGATGCCGGAACCTATGATTTGACCATTACAACTAGTCAAGACAATAAAAAAGTACTGGACATTCCAAACCTTAATTTAGAAGCCAACACGGTTTACACAGTGCTCGCTATTAACAAAGCCGACAGTCTTGAAACGCTTTTATTAAAAGATAATACGGCTATGCCTTCCGAAATGCCAAAAACAGGTATGGGCGGTGCTTCACAGGATAATTATAATTCAATTGTGCCGGTTCTTACTTTATTAGGAATTGGAGCGGTCGCTATATTTGTTGTTCGTCGTCACAGAGGATACGAAAGCGAATGAAATGGATAGGAGGGGTTTTCACCTTTTCTTTTATACTATTCATGAGCAGCTGGTTTGCCCAATCAGCAATTGCAAACAGCTCGACAGATTTTGTTGTGAAGATGGCTGAAACAAAATCGGCTCAATCCTTGAAATCTTTAGGAACTGCTTCTACGCCTCTTCCATCTCAGCTTATTATTCCAAAGCTTCATATCAAGGCTTTTATAAAAGGAATGGGCCTTACTAATCAAGGTGAAATGAGCGTTCCTGATAATGGTCATGATGTAGCTTGGTTTAAGCTTGGAGCAAGACCCGGAGAGGAAGGAAATGCGGTCATTGCAGGACATGTTGATGATCAAAAAGGACCCGCTATCTTCTATCATCTCGACAAGCTCACAAAAGGAGATGAAATTTTTGTAACCGATCAGCAAGGGGATCAGCTGACCTTTGTTGTTACCAATAAAGCTTCTTATCCCCGAGATTCTGCTCCTATCAGAGAGATTTTTGGTCCAACTTTTCAACACCAGCTTAATTTAATCACCTGTACGGGAACGTTTGATCATAAACAGAAAACTCATGAGCGCAGGCTCGTTATTTATACAAGCCTCCGCCCGGAAAAAACAGCCGATGTTTCTCACTAAACATCGGCGTTTATTACTTTTAGTTACATACTGGTTCGTTTTATTTAAATATTTACACAGCCTTAATATGAACACAACATCTCACTAGTAAACTAATGCACGACCCCTCAATAAAAAGGAGTTTTGATATGAGACGAAAATGGTGGTTTGTAAGCTCACTCACTCTTTGTTTATGCGGCATTTTTATGTTTATACATACGCAGGCAGCTTCTATTCAAGCAGAAAAAGTAGCCATTATTGCTCATCGAGGCGCATCAGGGTATGAGCCAGAGCATACGATGCAATCTTATCTCGCGGCCGTCCAGCAAAAAGCGGATTACATTGAACTGGATCTTCACATGTCTAAAGATCAGCAGCTTGTAGCAATTCATGACTACAAAGTTGACCGAACGACAAATGGAACAGGATATGTAAAACAGTATACAGTGAAGCAGCTTCAGCGTTTGAACGCAGGAAAAGGTAATAAAAAAGCCGTCATTCCAACTTTAGAAGAAATATTCCGTACGTTTGGCAATCGAACAAACTATTATATTGAAACAAAATCTCCTCATGAATATCCAGGTATGGAAAAGGAATTGTTGACACTGATGGCTAAGTACAACATTCATACTGATCACGTCATTGTACAATCATTTAGTCCTGAAAGCTTAAAAACCGTTCACCGCTACCGACCTACTATGAAACTAATTCAACTGATTCGTTCCAAGCAAACCAATATGTTAACAGATCAACAGTTCAGACAAATCAAAACGTACGCGAACGGCATCGGTCCTAACGCAAACACGCTAACAAAACCATATGTACAAAAAGCTCGCTCGTACGATTTAGACGTTCATCCTTATACAGTAAATGACGAAAAACAAATGAGAACGCTTATCGAGTGGGGCGTAACCGGTATGTTTACTAATTACCCGGATCGTCTTTATAACGTGCTTCATAAAGAATAAACACTTGCCGCAGCAAGTGTTTATTCTTTATACATCTCTTCTATTCGCTCTCCACAAGTACAGGCTAATTAATGCTATGGAATAAAGCAAAGCCCAGCCAAACACCAAAAATTTATTTAATCCTTCGTTAATAAATTGAATGATTGCAGATACGGGTGGCAATACATACAGCAGCAGTCCGCCTCCTTGATACGGAAATGAAACGCCTGCTGCTGCAAGCGTAACGATTAAAATAAATAGAGGTCCAAACCACGATAAGCTGCCTTCTCTTACAACATCTCTTGTGAAAACAAGGCCTATGCTCATACCAAGCAAACTAAACGTCCAGTGAATAATAAACCCAAACATCATTTGCTTAGTGGATATATCCACTTCAAACATATCAAGCAGCACGGGATAAGCAATGGAAACCGCTGATAAAAACGTAAACAGCAGCATACAGCTAATAAGCTTACTTATAAAGTACTTGTTCTTTTTCCCTACGTGAAGTTTTGTAATAACTTCTTGACTGGAATCTTCCGCGTGAAACAGCGACATCGTAAACCAAGTAGTTAGAAAAAAGAGGAAAAGTGCCGTATTAAAAAAGCTATCAAGCACCGGGTTCGGTCTATATGTATAGTTCATACACAGCGAAATAATATAAAGTGCAAGCGGCGGAATATATCGATACGATTTAATGTATGTAATAAAATGATAGCGAATCAATGCACCCATCTTAAATTTCTTCCCTTTCCATATGATATAGCTTTACAACTTCAGCTTGAACAGCAAGCAATTCTGCAAGAAACTCATTTACATATTTTTTATCTATATAAAAAATCCAGTAGTTTCCGTGCTGTTCAATTTTCGTGCACTTTTCTTTTAATAAACGAAGCGGCTTATTGAGAATGACATTTGCCTCAATAACCGTTAAATGCTCAATGAGTTGAACGCGCTCATTTTTTAAAATGCGCTGTGAGCCAATGGTGATAACCCGATCGGCTACAGCATGAATGAGCCTTTCTTCATGACACGTAAATACAATGGTCATCCCTCGTTCTTTGAGCTTTGTAAAAATTCGTTCTACTTCTAGCTGAGCACGAGCATCTAATCCTGATAGAGGTTCATCAAGCAATAGCAGCTTAGAAGAACTCAGCAGTGCTTGCATCATGTTGACTTTTTGCTTCATTCCTTTTGAAAAAGAAATGATTTCTTCATGTCTAAACTCTACCATTTCGAAAGTTTCGAGCAGCTCTTCAATTCTAGAGCTGCGCTTTTTCTTAGACAATCCTTGAATTCGTCCCATGTGCTGCAAATAACCTGCTAGCGTAAAACGAATCTCCTGAGGAAATTGTTCCACCACAAATCCAGGCGTACCGGTTTCTTTATGAAGGTGAATTGTCCCTTTAGTCGGTTTAGATAATCCGCCAATTAGCTTTAAAAACGTACTTTTTCCCGCACCGTTTTTTCCAACAATCGCCACAGTCTCTCCTTTATAAAGGGTCGTATGAATGTTTTCTAATACGGTATGTTTTTTGTATACTTTTGCAACATTTTTTAATTCAATCAGTTTTTCCATCTGCTGCCTCGCCTCTCCATAATCCTATATGTTAAATCATAGCATATTTATGGGGAATGTGCTTCCATCTCTATACGTTTCAGCTAATTTTTTCCCGTACAAAAAAGCCTTTGATATGATCAAAGGCTTTTCATAGACAATACCATATGCTCTTCATCGATAAATTCACCATCTACTTGAAGAGCTCTTTTTTCATACGCATAAGAAGTAAAACCGAGGCTTTTGTATAGGGCTTTTGCTCCTTCATTTTTAGCAGCGACGGCCAGGTAGATTTGCAAAACATTCGTTTTGGAAAAAGCTTGTTCAACAGCGGTTTTTAACAGCTTCTTTCCAAGACCTTTCCCCCTTGCTTCAGGGGCTACGTACATCCCCCAAATATCTCCTTTATGCTGAACCTTTAAAGGCTTTTGCTGCTGAAACCCTACGATCCCCACAAGCTGTTTTTCCATAAAAGCTCCTACTACAAATTCTGATTGGCTGCTTGGAAAATAATTTCGGATATCAGCAATTTCTTTTTCATATTCTTCTTCATAACTTAAAATAAAACTTTCGGGATGATCTTTTAAAGCACGAAGACGGAGTTCAAAGTACACGTCAGCGTCTTCTTTTACCAACAATCGTATATTCATTTTTTCACCTTAGTTTCTTATGTTTTAATTAGCTATTAAGGGTTGTACACGCTAAATACTTCATTCCACCGATACAGCTCATAATAATTTTCCGGCAGGTCTAAGCCTGAAATAAGTACCTTATCATTTTTCGTATCTTTTACGCGTGTTAAAAGATTTGCTTGTTTTCGATTTGTACGAATCCACATCGTTTGATTCGTTGCTTTATGATAAACAGGCGCATAATCTCCTAAGCTTTTTTGTGGAAATGTGAACTGACTTTGCTTATTGGTCTTTACGTTCATGCTATACAAAAAAGGCAGTGGCCTCTTTTTTTCATCATTCGACCACCCTGCTTCGGGCACACGTGAAATGATGATGTTATCTTTTTCTGTCCAAGTAAAATCCCAATCTGCGAAGCCTTTTGGAGTAAACACATGTTCTTTAAAAACCGGCATCTCTTTTAAAGTGAACTTTTTATTTTCAGTAGCAAACCTTCCTTCCCCATTAATAAATGCCAGTACTTGCTCTTCATTACTCCACTTAAACCAATTAGGTACATTAAGCATATCTCCCACTACTTGAAAAGCTTTCCCTTCTTTTGTAATGATGCACAGCTTATTTGCATCTGCAGACATCGAAGCCGTTGGAATAGCGATAAAACTAATCCATTGACCATTAGGAGACCATTTGAAGCTGCTTGTTGTATACGCAAAAAACGAATCATTTTCTGCTGGCAGCGTCGTAAAAGCCTCCACTTTCTTTACGTCTAACCCTGCATATTTGCTCACTGTATATAGCTTTATCGTTCCCCATCCCGTGGGCGCTAGCGCAGCAGCTGACGTAATTAAAAATCGATCTCCTTCTGGAAACCATGAAAACTGATCAACTCCTACGGCTACACGCTTCTTTTCATGCGTTTTAACGTTGTAATATACTAAGATTCCATTCGAAATATACGCAAGTTCATCAGCAACCGGTGACCATTGATAATGAGTCACATCATGTTCAACAAGTAGCGGTTTTCCTTTTAACGGTGCAATCATTAAAGAATCATTTTCTGCATAAGCAACTATATCTCCATGTGATGACCATTGAGGCATAGAGGCATGACGGGCATAGGATAACTGCCTTTCGGTACCGTTATCATATACCCATAGGTTTCCTTGCCGTATAAAACTGACTTTCACTGTATTGGCAGCATTTATTTGCATAGGGAACAACATAAGAAAAAGCAGACATAACGCTATTTTTTTCACCATGTTCACTCCTGTCTTTTTTTATAGCGTTACACAAATCTCCTCATCTCATCACATTTTTGAAAAAATAAAAGAGGTTAAGACATAACGAAATGAATTTAATCGAAAGACGAACAAATGAGATACATGAGCTGAACCTCTTGTGACACCGCAGTTGATTTCCGTGCAAGACTTCGTCTAGCCCTCCAATCAACTGCTAGAAGCAACGAAATAGATGAAATCTCCGTTTACCATAACAAAAAAAACGAACCACTAATCAAATATTTTGATTAGTGGTTCGTTTTTCACTTCGGTTAAATTACTTTTGTCCCAGCCTCTTTTTAAAAAATAAAAAAGCGCAGCGAATAGCTGCGCTTTTTGTATATTATGATTTTGACTTAGATTTTGGTGATGGCTTTGTTTTAGCTTGTGCTGTATTATTAGCCGCATCTTTTTCTTTTAATAAACTCATACGTTTTTTCAAGTAGTAACCTTGTCCAATTCCAAATAAGTTACCAATTACCCAATATAATGCAAGAGCAGATGGAAGTGAAATTCCCGCTACTAAGATGAAGATTGGCATAATGTTCATCATCATTTTCATTGGAGGTTGAATTTCATCCGTCATACTTACACGAATTTGTAAGAATGTCGTAATCGCTGCAACTACCGGTAAAATGAAGTAAGGATCTGGCTTTCCTAAACTTACCCATAAGAATGAATGCTGCGCAATTTCATGTGTTCGTGCAATGGCATTATAAAATGCAATAATAATAGGCATTTGAATAAAGATTGGCAAACATCCGCCAACCGGATTAATTTTATGCGTTTGGTAAAGCTGCATCATTTCTTTTTGCTGCTTTTGCTGTGTTTCAGGATCTTTTTTACCAGCATATTTCTTTTGAATCTTTTCCATCTCTGGACGAAGTGCTTGCATAGCCATCGTGCTCTTTTGCTGTTTTAAAATAAGTGGCAATAGAACTAAACGAATGATAACCGTCGCAATAATAATAGACAGACCATAGCTTCCGCCTGCCCACTCAGCAATTTTCGTTAATGCCATAGATAAAGGGTAAACAAAATAATGATCCCAGAATCCGCCGCTTGTAGCCGTGACCGGTGTTTTTGTACTGCTACAGCCGGCTAGAGCTAAAAGAAGCGCTCCCATTAAACCAAGCAATAATAATTTTTTATTTCTTTTCATATTCTTTCCTCCTAATAATGACTAAATGTATGAAGTGTTTTTCAGAAGGAAAGGATCTTCTTCATCATTATTCTTCTCTTTAACTGGTGTTTTTCTATACACATGTATAAATACATTTCGTCTTTTCCATATTGTTAATACTGAAGGGTCAATCCCTGCATTCACATGGTCGGTGACAGGTTCCGCATGAAAAGCCGTAAACCTAGCTTCACGAAGCATATAATAACAAAGGATGTATAAAACGAAAGCAGATAAATACGGCGCATATAGAAAAAGATCGTGATAAAATTCCATGTGCCAGCTCTCTTTCTGACTATAATAGTACAATCCAATATATGTAGTGTAGCATTTACGTTCCTGTTACACAACATCAACTTATCTCTTTGACTGTTCTACGTATTACTTTTTAAAAAGTTTCATATTTACGACACAAAATTTGCTCACCATAAAATATGATGAGCAAATCTAATACCATTCTTTATTCTCTTATGCTTACCGCTACTTCTCAGTCTTCTTTTAGTTTCATGAACCACGTAACGCCGAATGCTACACCTACAGAAATAATCATGCCGATTATATAGTGAATTAAATTGCTCATACCAAGCGGTGCAGCAATGGCCATCATTGGAATACCTGTGAGTCCGTAGGCATTGGCTACTACGTGCATAAGTACAACATAGCCTCCTCCGGCTGCTCCGCCTATAGCCGCAGCAATAAATGGCTTGCGAAGTCTTAAGTTAACGCCGAAAATAATCGGTTCTGTAATTCCTAAGAAGGAAGAAATAGCCGCTGGAATCGCAATTTTTTTCGTTTTGGCATTTTTCGTCTTAAAGTAAACAGCCAGTCCTGCTCCTCCTTGCGCCACGTTCGCGCAGGCCCAAATAGGAAGTAAGAAGTTAACGCCAATCTTCGGATTAGCAAGCAGTCCTGCTTCAATAGCATGAAAACTGTGCTGCAAGCCCGTTAATACAATAGTTGAGTATAAGCCACCAAACAAAATTCCTGCAAACACTCCGGCTACATCGTATAGAGACTGAAGGCTGATCGAAATTAAATCTCCAATATAGCGCCCGAAAGGACCAATAAACACAAGTGACACAAAGCCTGTGATAATAACAGTTAAAAAAGGCGTAACAAGTAAATCAACCGAATTCGGCACAATTTTTCGGAGTCCTTTTTCAATTTTGCTCATGACGTAGATAGCCAATAAAATCGGAACGACCGTACCTTGATAGCCAATCAGCGGAATACTTAAGCCAAACAAATCCATATATTCTGGCTTAGCATCTGCTAATGTCCACGGATTTAATAACATCGGATGCGTTAAGATCCCTCCGATAACCGCTCCAAGATAAGGATTTGAACCAAATTCTTTTGCAGCTGAAAACCCGATTAAAATCGGTAAAATGATAAATGCTGCGCCTGAGAACATATCCAACAACACAAACAACGCGCTATCTTCTGAGACCCAGTGGAACGCTTTCATCATCCCGAGCAGCCCCATTAGTAAACCACTGGCTACAATGGCTGGAATAATCGGAACAAAAATATTGGAAAGCATGCGGGCAAAACGGGCAAATGGGTTCATTTTCTTTTTCATTTCTTCTTGATGATCCGCTGGGGCAGCAGCCTCGTCAGCACCTAATTCTTTCACAAAAGCAGCGTGGATTTTATTAACGAGACCGGTTCCAAAAATGATTTGAAACTGTCCTGAATTTGAAAAAGCCCCTTTTACATCTTCTATTTCATCTAAACCTTTTTGATCGATTTTGCTTTCATCTCGAATAACTAGGCGCAAACGCGTAGCACAGTGCTGCGCACTAGCAATATTTTCTTTTCCTCCTAAAAGCGGAACAAGTTTTTTAGCAATTTCTTTTACGTCCATCTTACTTCCTCCTTTTTGTATGTCATAAAAAAAGCAAGACCTAAAACACGCTTATAAAAGACACACTTGTCCTTCATGCGCATTCTAGGTCTTGCCTGCTTTACCAGTCACAATCCCGATTATTCAATTAACACGCTTTCATTGTACTCAAAGCAACAATATTCGTCAATGTTTTTTTCTATATTCTTTGCTCTATTCGGCAAATGTGAAGCGTAATGTATCCTAGCTCCGCTTCTGGAAAATTAATTTCGTACTCATCTTTGACAAATTGCTTTATCGTTTCAGCACACTGATACGATTTTTTATATTTGATTTTTAATACGTCGAGCATCTCTTCATCCATTTCATGAAAAGGTTCATTTTGCGCTAAACGGTTTAACGCAAAGCGCAAGTGAGTCAGCAGCCGCTGATAGGACATGCTGTTTTCATCAATCTCCATATTCAGCTCTTTTTTTATAATCGTAACCATTTCATTAATAATCGTTGTATTCATCATGAGCTGCTGCATTCCCGGTGAATTCAGTTTCGCCGTATGAATATGAAGCGCAATATATCCCGCTTCGTCAATCGGCATCGTGATATCTAGTCTCTTTTTGATATGCTGAAGAGCCCATACTCCTATTGCATACTCAGGCTGATAGAGAGATTTAATTTCATTAAGCAATTTATTTTGGATGGAAATTCCGCGGGCTATCCTTTCGACAGCAAAGGATAAATGATCGCTCAAAGCAATATGCACATGATGACTTAACGTAGCAGAAAGCTGCTGCTCAGCATAAGAAATGATTTCTTCCGCCACTTGAATATGCTCTTCAGGAAGGTTTTTTAATAGTTCTTGAAACTTTTCCTGCTCTTCTTTCATGACAAAGACTTTCTCCACTTTTGCAGCATTAATAAGATCATTTTTACCTTTTTGAAAAGCAATACCGGGACCCATCGCAATTTTTTCAACTCCGCCTTCCTTAAAGACAACGGCGTTGTTATTTAACACTTTTAAAATCTTCAAATGCGCTCTCCTTTCTTAAAGGAAAAGGCCTTGCTTATTACTTCATCGTTACTTTTGCACAAGCCGTTTCGCCTTTTTGAACCGTCCCTTGAGCCAAAATTTCGAAACTTTCACTTGCATCACTGTTTGTAATAACGATTGGTGTGATAATGCTTTTCGCTTTTTCTTGAATAAGCGCTAAATCAAATGTGATAAGAGGTGTTCCTACACTTACTTTGTCACCTTGTGCCACGTGAGCTTCGAACCCTTCGCCTTCCATTGCCACTGTTTCAAGGCCGATATGTATTAATACTTCCGTACCGGCTTCTGTTTTTAAGCCTACCGCGTGTTTTGTATGGAAAAGCTGAACGACTTCCCCAGCAACAGGTGAAACAACTTGTCCTTCTGAAGGTTCGATTGCAAAACCGTCTCCCATCATCTTCTGTGCGAACACTGGATCTGGCACTTCGCTGATTGGCAGGATATTACCTGAAAGCGGAGCTAGAACGGTTGTTTCTTTTGATTTTGTCTTATTACCAAATAATTTTTTAAACATCTCAATCACCCTTTTTTAGATTGTACTTGTAGCATACCCCAATGATTCTGCAGAAAAACTTCCCCTATCCCGATGTTACGTTAACATGGTCATTATTTAACCATGCTTTTTTTGTCTTGTAAATAAAAATGTATAAGCGTTTTTATAAGAAGTACGTTCTCTACGCTGCATTTTATGTAACCCTTTACATACTTTCCGAAAGAGGGATATTGAATTTTAAACCTAAAAAAAAGCCCTTTTAAAGGGCTTTTGACATTAGAACGTTGATGCAACTTCTTTTGCTCTTTCAGATGCTTTTGCTAGAATATTGTCTGCTTCTGCTGGTGTGTAAGCCATGCCTTCTGCAACAACCAGTTGGAAATCTTGAACACCAATGAAGCTCATCACTGTACGTAAATAGCTTTGAGTAAATTCTAGCTCTGCCGCAGGGCCTTCTGAATACACGCCTCCACGAGCTTCTAGTAATACTACTTTTTTATCTGAAGCTAATCCTACTGGACCATTTTCAGTATATTTAAACGTTTTTCCTGCAATTAAAATGTTATCAATATATGCTTTCATTAGTGGAGGGAAGCTTAAGTTCCACATTGGAGCTGAGAAAATAACTTTGTCAGCTTGTAAAAACTGCTCTACTAATTCACCCATACGCGTTACTTTTTCTAATTCAACAGCTGATAATTCTTCACCAGCTCCAGCTTTTCCCCATGCCGCTAAAACATCTCCATCAATGAATGGAACTGTTTCTTTATACAGATCAAGCGTTGTCACTGTATCAGTTGGGTTTGCTGTTTTATACTCATCTAAGAAAACCTGTGCTAAACGAGTTGAAAATGATGCTTCATCAACCTGCGGATTTACTTTTACATATAATACATTTGCCATAAATGTCATCTCCTAAAAAGTGTCTATTATCATTAGTTCGAGATATTACTAAACAAATTATCTTTAATTCGAGATTTATTATATAACGCCATTTTTTATGCGTCAACCTTTTCGCACAAAAAAAACTCCGCAAGCGGAGTTTTATACACATTGAAATTCTCGAATTTGATTTACATCTACCCCAGCATACACCCAGAAAGATCCTGTCCAGCGATATCCTGCAACTGAGCGTCTGCCTACAAAGGTTGGGTAAAACCAGTAAGGTCGACCATTTCTCGGCCATATATAGGTATATCGGTATAAGCATCCTGAAATAGCGCCTGGATCAACAGCATAAAGCGATGGACCTCCTGAACCTAGCTTTGGTGTAGGTGTAAAAGCTGGCGGTGGACTTGAAGGCGGCTGCGCTCCTCCCTGCGGGGGAAACCCTTGGCCCCCTCCTCCAGGTGGCGGTGGCGGAAATCCTTGCCCTCCTCCTCCAGGTGGAAACGATGGAAACCCTTGCCCTCCTCCAGGTGGAAACAAATTTTGAAAACGTGGATCGTATTGATATGGATACATACGCACTCCCCCTTTATAAGGCTTGCTACGTTACAATATGCATCATAATGAAGATAGGTGAATGTCTACTTTTACCTTCTATAGACTAATTGTACGATGTCAAACTTGATGAGCTTAAAGGGAGCCTTATCGGAGGAAATAATAAATCCAACACGGAAACTACTTGCGTGTTGGATCTGCTTGCGGGAAATATTTTTCAATAAAATTATACAGCCAAAATACGGTAATCAAAATAGGAGCTATCAGAAAAGGATGTTGAACCCACATTTTCACCAGTACCTTTTCAAATGACGGAATCGATTTTAGCACTTGAAATAACGAGCTTCCGCTAAAAATAACGCTCGTTCCTATCAATAAAAAAGATAGCCAGTTAAATTGATCCATCCACATGCTCATAGAGATATAAAAACTAACACCAGTTCCTATGCCCCCCATTATTCCACTTAAAATACTTTTTACCGAAAAAGGAATTCCTACAAACCATCCGGCTCCTAGTCCTGCACACCCTGCTAAAATGCTAGAAAAAAGCAGCGGCTGCTCAAGCCAGAGACATGCATTCACTCCAACCACTAAGGTGACATGTATTCCTACGTGAAGGGAAATTCTTTTGCCAACAGGCTCTGAAACATAATGATAGTAGCGACCGCTATAAAAAATTGTCCACCATAATAATAAAAACGCTGTCACACTTGCCCCTATAATCATAAACACACCCCTCTACGTTATGATTCTATTAATCTCTATCTATTATTTTCCTAATATCCTGTGTCTCTTATTCAGTAATCTATCCGTATACCTTCCATACGTTCGTTCGTCAGCAAGAAAGTAGCATATAACTGTATTCTTGTCTCAACTGCTTACTTGTGGGGGATGCTAAGAAGTTGAATGTCTGCATGTAGAAAAAGATAGTGAAGAACACTTTCTCTTATCTTTACTATTATTCATATGTAAAGCTTGCTAGATTTAGTCCTCTCAGTTTAGAATTTTTCAGTCGTTCATATGAAACTATTTGCCCTTTCTTTCGTTATATATATACACGTTTCTTTATCTTTTCACGTGCAAAAAAAGATAAATTCCTATAATATGTTTTCATATTAACCTTTAAGGAGATAAAGAAGATGAATTAAATAAATCCCTGCAAATAGAGTTTTTAGAAAAAAGAAATTGTTATCATTTCTCCTATTTATGTTATAGAATAATTCATGTATAATAAAAGGCTGTATGGTAACGCAGCTTGCGACATATCTTTTCTTACTTTTAGCAAGTCTATATTCAAAGCAAAAACTGCAAAGTGGGGTTAGTGCGACTCTTCATTAATCGACTTTGCATTAAAAACCAGCATTTTTCTTTTATCATAAAGAAAGAATGAGATTTAATAGTGACAGGTGAATAATATGGGTGAAAATCAAAGAAATGTTAGTAGATTTGACTGGAACTTGGCTTTCCTAATCTTCCTATTGTTTTGCGTAAGCGTTGTGGCAATCCATAGTGCTGAAAAAATTGGGCAGTATGATAAGAACTTCGTAGCGCAACAAGTTGTTTTTTATATAATCGGAATGGTGATTATAGGGTTTGTCATGCGTTTTGACTCCGATCAGCTTCAAAAGCTAACGTGGGTTTTTTATGGATTTGGGAACTTTTTATTGCTTCTTTTACTAGTGGCTCCGTCAAGCATTGCCAGAGAAATTAACGGGGCAAAAAGTTGGTTCACACTTCCCGGCTTTTCGTTACAGCCATCAGAGTTTATGAAAGTGTTTTTGATTATCACACTGAGTACGGTCATTGTTAAACACAATGAAAAATATCGTATCCGGACAGTAAGAGAAGACTTTTTACTGCTTGGTAAACTGGGTGCTGTACTTGCTTTACCTTTATTATTAATCATGCAGCAGCCTGACTTAGGTACCGCTCTTGTGTTCTTAGCAATCACGGTTGGACTTGTATTTGTTTCAGGCGTAAGCTGGAAAATCATCGCGCCTGCATTTTTGGGTATTACAGCGGTTGGTTCTGTCATTTTGGGACTTGTTGTTTATGCACCTAGCCTATTAGAAAAGTATCTAGGGGTTAAGCAATACCAATTTGGACGTATTTATTCTTGGCTTGATCCTGAGTCATATAGTTCGGGAGAGGGCTATCATTTAAAGAAATCGTTAGATGCGATTGGATCAGGAATGGTAAACGGTAAAGGAATCGGAAATGGGGTTGTCTATTTGCCAGAGGGACAGACCGACTTTATTTTTGCGGTTATTGGAGAAGAGTTTGGCTTTATTGGGGCCAGCATTGTTATTAGTCTTTTCTTCGTACTCGTTTATTACTTGATCAAGCTAGGGCTTGAAACAAAAAATGAATTCAATTCTTACTTATGTGTAGGCGTTATTTCAATGCTTACGTTCCACGTATTTCAAAATATCGGTATGACCATTCAAGTCTTGCCTATTACCGGAATTCCACTTCCTTTTATTTCATATGGAGGTAGTTCACTGATGGGGAACATGTTTGCAATGGGTCTGATGTTTGGAATCTCATGGCATCACAAACGCTATATGTTTGGAAATGATTAAAGAGAGACGATGGTCTCTCTTTTTTCTTTATCTCCCTATTAAGCATGCTACAATAAAGAAAACGCTTCCAAATCCTGTTTTAAAAGGAGTAGATATGCATGCTTGATTACCAATATCGGCGCAAAGCCTATGCTATTTTGTTAAAACAGACATCCGTACCTTCATCTACAACTTCTTTTTTCACCTGGCTCATACAGCTACTAAAACGAAACACATAAAAAAGGTGTGCAATTGCACACCTTTTATTTATGCATCAGTGACGTTAAGCCAATTTGCCTTACGATTTTTTTACTCTCTTCATTTAGTCCTTTTACAATAACCTTTTTATTCAATCGCTCGTACTTATCGATAATTTTTGAGATGCCGATCACGGCCGATTGATCCCATATATGAGAAGAACTAAAATCAATAATGATGGTATCCGGGTCTGTTTCATACTGAAATTCATCCATGAAGAAGCTGATCGTGGCAAAAAATAATTGCCCTGAAACCCTGTATTGCTTCATATTGCCTTCTGTTTGTGAAGTTGTTTGGATTTTAGCCATCTTCCAGCCAAATACAATGGTGCTTAAAACAATACCTACCATTACTCCTAATGCTAAGTTATGTGTAAACAATACGATAACCACCGTAACAACCATTACAATGGCATCCGATAGCGGATATTTCGTTAAGTCTTTAAGGGACTGCCAATCAAATGTACCGGCAGCTACCATAAACATAACGCCTACAAGAGCAGCCATTGGAATTTGTTTAACAACATCGCCAAGCACCATAATTAAGAACAATAAAAAGACTCCGGCGACTAAGGTAGATAGCCTTCCACGTCCCCCAGATTTTACATTAATCATAGATTGTCCAATCATGGCACAGCCAGCCATTCCTCCAAAGAAACCTGTTACAATATTAGCGATGCCTTGACCGCGCGCTTCTTTATTTTTATTCGAAGGCGTATCTGTAATTTCGTCCAGCACCGTTGCCGTTAGCATAGATTCAAGTAGGCCTACAATCGCTAAAGGAAGCGAATAAGGTAAAATGATAAGCAGTGTCTCCACTGATAAATCAACCTTTGGAAAGTGAAGAACCGGCAGCGAACGCGTAATATTCCCCATATCTCCTACCGTTTTTAAATCTAAATGAAAGACAATCGCTACAATCGTCATCAAGACAATGGCAACAAGCGGAGATGGTATTGCTTTGGTCATGAGCGGAAACAAATAGACGATGAGCAGCGTTCCGGCTACCATTGCGTACATCATCCAATTTGCTCCTTGAAAATGGGGAAGCTGTGCTGTAAAAATTAAAATACCTAGCGCATTTACAAATCCAATCATAACTGTTTGAGGAAGAAACGATAAAAACCTTCCTACTTTCAAAACACCAAGTAAAATTTGAATAATTCCGGTTAAAACAGTAGCTGCAAATAAATACTCAATGCCGTGATCTTTGACTAAGTTAATCATCAATAAAGACATTGCTCCTGTTGCAGCTGAAATCATAGCTGGTCTTCCGCCTGTAAAAGCAATCACAATTGCCATACAAAAAGATGCATACAGGCCAACCATGGGATCGACACCGGCGATAATGGAAAAAGCAAGGGCTTCTGGAATAAGCGCAAGAGCAACTGTCATCCCAGACAAAATATCTGCTCGAACGTTTGAAAACCACTGCTGTTTAATACTTGCCATCATGATGGTTTATCACCTCTTATGAATTTTTTATACGATTTTCGACTTTCACGAAAATCAGAGCCGTTTTTAACGTATCAAATCGTACCATACAATTTCCCGTTTGGAAACAATTAATTTTCACAAATAAAAAGACGAGAAGCTTGGTTGCTTCTCGTCTTTTTATTTGTTACGCCGCAGCTTTTCGCTGCCATTCAGCAAATAAACGAATTTATGTTCATTCATTAATTGCTGCTTCAAGCGCAACAACAATCATATCGTTAAACGTCGTTTGACGCTCTTCTGACGTTGTTTCTTCACCAGTAAAAATGTGATCACTTACTGTTAAAACCGATAAAGCATTACGGCCGTATTTAGCAGCTAGCGTATACAAAGCCGTTGTTTCCATTTCAACTGCCAATACGCCGTGAGCTGCCAATTTTTCTAGCTGGCCGTCTTCATTGTAAAATTGATCAGACGTAAATACACTTCCTACTTTTAACTGAAGGCCTTTTTCAACACCTGCATCGTAAGCGCGCTTTAATAAATCAAAGTTAGCTGTCGGTGCATAATCAATAGGACCAAATTTAACGCGGTTCATTTGTGAATCACTTGAAGAAGACATGGCTAAAATAACGTCACGTACTTTTACATCTTTTTGAATTGCTCCGCATGTACCAACGCGAATTAGGTTTTGAACACCATATTCATTCATTAGTTCATTTACATAAATAGCAATTGATGGTACACCCATTCCTGTTCCTTGAACAGAAACGCGCTTTCCTTTATATGTTCCTGTAAATCCAAGCATACCGCGCACTTCGTTATAGCAAGTTACATCTTCTAAAAATGTTTCTGCAATGTATTTTGCACGAAGTGGATCACCTGGAAGTAAAATCGTTTCTGCAATATCACCTTGTTTTGCCCCAATATGTACGCTCATTTCGTACCTCCTATATGTAAAAAATCTTACGCTTTCACTATACCATATTGTATCCCTTGCATGTCTATTTACTTCTAACATTATGCGTCAAAAATAAAAAGACATACTGCCCAAAAAATGGCGTAGTATGTCTTTTATATAAGGGTACGCTAATAGCGCAAGGGATTTACTAACGTTAGCTGAGGTGATATGTATGGGAAAAAAACATCGCAACCGAATTAATTCTCCTAAAAAGAATAATCATATTCCAAAAGAAGCCATTATAGCAGAACATGAAGCCCATGGAGATGAATATTCAGCAACAAACCGAAAAAATGGCCCTGGCCATCATACTCGTGATTACTGAGGGTTAACATATAAATAAAAAGCGGCCAGATAGGTCGCTTTTACCTTATATTTAACGTACGTGCAGGCGGTTCACTTTTTGCCAGCCGTCTGTCCATAGCTTATAGTAATACTTTCCTCGAGTACCTTCATCAATTAACAAAATATCGCCTGTACTGATAAACCTCGCATCACAATCTTTTGGCAAATTATCAGCAATGTTAAACATCTGAAATACTTGTGTTGCTGCGTCTTGATGATCGAATGCTGTAATCGTTAGACGATGGACAGGCTTATATCCGCGCTTTTCGCCTTTTTCTTCTGTTTGCATAATGGTTACATCATATTCTGTGCTAATATTAAATTGTTTTTTTATTGTGGTCCACACACTCAACATTCTTCCCTCCACCCAAAAGCAAGTATTTACTCTTTCACGTCATGTATTCTTATATAATTAGTGATAAAATCCAAAAATCCTTTATCGAATCAAAACGTTTTTTGTCGAAATTACTAGTTTTTTCTTATTAAACATGTACATAAAATATTTGTTTCCCATTTTATCATTAGTTGTTTTTGAATGGATGAATCAATAGGCCTACTTAAATAAAATGAAATATTAACGAAAAAAATGTAACCATTGCTCCTATTTTTGGTTATATAGGCGCTTAGAAAGGAGGTAAACCCCTAAGGACCAAGCAAGTCCTAAACAATATCCTGCTAGTATATCCGTTAAAAAGTGTACGCCTAAATACAAACGGCTAAATCCAATTAATAAAATAACAATAGCAATTACGCATGCAGCTGCCGCTTTAATAGTCCTGCTTCTTGTATACATCCATATTAACAAAAGTACTCCGCTGTAAAACGCCATTGAGTTCATGGCATGTCCGCTTGGAAAACTATAGTGAGAGGCGGGAACGACTTGACTCCAATCAGGTCTTGGTCTTGCAAAAATCTCCTTCAATCCCCAATTTAAAGCGCGAACTCCCCAAAAAACGAGCGTGATATATAAAGCGAGCAACCCTTTTCGTTTATAAAGAAGAAATACTATAATTGCAAACCATATTGGCGCAGTGACATACCAAGATCCTACGGTTGTTATAAATATGATGATGGGTGTTAACGTGGCCGTCCTCCATCCTTCAATGGTATGAAGTACATTAAAGTCAAGCTGTTTCACCCAAGGTGTATTAAACGTAAATAAAATGAGTAAAAAGAAAGCTAAAAGCGATACAATAAATAGAGAATATTTTGTAGTGCGATTTACCATTTTTTATTTCCTCCAACCTATTAAAAGAAAAAGCATGTAGCGTTCTACATGCTTTACTTATTCACACGTTTTGGCTGAATATAGTCTTCCGGCTTAGGAGCTTGATGAACGACAAATTCAGCCGAAAATTCCTCTTTTGCATTTATTTTTTTCGTTTGCTTTGATTGCGGCATATACCTCTCTCCTTTCTTTTTACTGTCTTTAATATACGAAAAATAAAGGAGAGCTATGCACGTTAGCTATAGCGTGAAATAATATTGGTTAATATATTTTTTAACTGAGGAATTTCTTTTTCAGAAACATGAACATGAACGAGCGACTCATCTGCATCCAGCATTTCAGATAGAAAGCCGCCAAACCCTCTGGCACGTCGATCTACTTCTATAAATAAATCGTAGTCATGTAAGCCGCTCGGCTGCACGATGATTTCAATTTCATCTACTTTCCCAGCGTACACTCCACCGCTTGGAACAAATTCAAATTCTTGAACAAAAGGAAGTCTTTTTCTCATCCGGCGAGGAGCTTCTTCGCACTCGACTTGGCGCAAGCGAAAGCCAAGCTGTTCCATAGCTTCAATTGTGCTTGTTAACATAAGGTTAGGAAGCACTTTTACATGATCAATATCTGACGGATCAACGGCATCTTTAATATCAAGACTCGTCGCCACCCAAACCCGGGTTCTCCCTAATGTAACAGGCGTATCATCAGGCAGCTGAAAGGTAAAAGGAATAGACTTCGTTTCAGATGGTTGAATCGTGAACGGGTCGTTAATCTTAAACGTATTAAGCTCAATATCCTGCTTGTATTTTTTATCGTCTCTTTCTTTTACATAAGTTGTGAATAGACGCAGATAGATGCTGTCAATTTTCTGCTCAACATTACCTCCGTACACTTCAACAATCCCTTCAATTTTTTCACCAGCACGAAATTCATCATTGACAAGCTTAGCGTCCACTCGCGCTGCACCTATTCCAATGCGGGCTAACGCTTTATTAAATAGCGCCATACTTTCCCCTCCCTGAGTTCTTACTATTTATATAGTCATAAATATCTTTTTGTAAACTTTTAATGCTTTCATACGATTCATCTGCTCTCAGCATTTTTTGAATGATGGTCTTAATAGGTATCGACAAACTTAGCTCTTGTTCCCAGCTTCTTTCTTGTTTTTCCGTCGGCTCATAACCAGAGTATAATAAAAATAAAAGAAAATGACCAAGTGCATAGATATCGCTTGCAGCAGATGTTTGTCTCATAAACTGCTGTTCCTCTATAAGGGTGCTTGTTTCTTCATGGTCTCCTAAAAATCTAGCAAGACCAAAGTCAATAACATAGATGGTTCCGTTAACATCAATAATATTTGGAATACGAAGATCACGGTGAACGATTCCTTGCTCATGAATAGCAGAAACTACGTCTAGAATATTAAGTAAAATGTCAAGCGCTTGTTCTTCCGTATACACGCACTTCTCTTCAAAAATTAAATCTTCAAACGTTTTCCCTTGAATCAACTCCATCACTAAGAAACAGCCTTCATCTATTTCGATAGCTTCATACAGTGAAGGAATTTGAGGATGATTTAATTGAGACAGCAATTTCGCTTCATAATGATAAGACTTCAGCCCCTGAGACGTGCGCTGCTTTGTTTTACGGAGTTGCTTTACTACTACCTTTTTTTGTTGCACAATGTCGTTAGCAACATATGTTATACCATAGCTTCCCATTCCCAGTACATCTATGATTTCATAGCGCCCGCAAATGACTTTCCCTTTTTTAAAAGGGCGGTCAACTAACCAGCGATGAAGGTGTTTGAACATTCGATTTTTCATCATAAATCAACTTGAGAAAAAGCTTGAGAAGAAGCTTCCACTTTTACGTTTGCGCTTGTAATGGTGGTGGCCATATTTTGAATGACTGTGGCTGTCATAATATTTGCTTCGTTTATAATCGCTACTGCTGCTATGGTGACGAGGACGTCTGTAATGATGATCACTGCTGCTGTAGTGACGAGGACGTCGATAGTGTCGATCGCTGCTGCTGTAGCGTCGGTGTTTAGATCCAGTTAATGATTCAAAAATTTTTCTGAACATAAAGAAAACCTCTTTTCTTAACATTTGTTACCCTTTATACGTACGAAATGTTATAAAGGTTTCAAAAAGTCCCTTACCCTTTTTTTATATAGTTAAACGTTTCAAAGGAGGCTTAACATGACTTCTACTGACACAAATCCCCTTATTAGATTGGAGGATGTTCTTCGCCTGCAGCAGATGATGCAGCTCAAACCTCCTGCTACTCTCCCACTGTCTTTTATCGGAGAAGACGTAAAATTGATTAAAGAGATTCGAAAAAAAGTAAAAAAAGCTAATCAAAACAATGTTACACGTACCCAAGCTTATTTAGACTATTATCAAAAACACCCCGAAATTCACTGGGCTTTTTTAGCACACTTGGTTTCGCGAAACGGCGGCTATTACATGACAGATCTCTCCACTACCTTAATAAAATCCCTGCTTTCTCCAGAAAAACAGCACGCGTACTTCTTGTTTTTAGAACATTCCAATTCCGCCATTTTTCATGATGCTTACGCTCAGCTGTTACTCTACGAAAAAAGCAAAGAGCAAAACAGCAATCTGTTTCATTTACTCCCCGCTTTTCACATATCTTCTTTTATGAAAGCTGTTTGGAATGAATTTTGGCAGCATAGAAACAAAATGCTCTTATCAATAGCCCTGATTGTGAACGAACAGTATCATATCGAAAAAAACGTTCTCTTTAAAAAAGAGTTTCAGCGGGATGTTCTTCACTCTTGGCAGTTTCACACTCAAAACTTTCTCGGTATGACTCAAATCGTCTTTCCCTATTATTCAGGTAATAACATTGATTTATGTGGAACAAAAGTGTATCATTTCGAGTCTGTCTTAAAACGGATTGAAGTGGGAAAAACTTTATACATTCTTCTTTTTTATTCAAACTTGCATGATTCTATCTATACATTTAGCCTTAAACATCCCCACACAGGGTCTCGAAGCGATTATAATTCGGATATATTTACAAAGAATCGAACTCATTCCAAAAAGCTGTATAGCCCGACGTTAAATATGAGCTGGGGAGACCGCGTACACCTTTTTTTAAGAAAAGATGAGTGGTTTGAAGACGAAAGCATATTTTCTCTCCTTGAGTCTATTCCCGCTTCTTCAGTTAAAAAAATTCCCCTTCAGCATCATATAAAAGTGCAATCTGCTATTAAAGCTGCTAACCCTTTTTCATAGCGGCTGTCTCATAAACAAAACGACGAGTTTCCCCGTCGTTACAGATGTATCTATCTTTTTATTCTTCATCTTGCTCATCAATAATACATTTATCAATGAGATAATCAAAAGTTATATCCGCTAATTCGCCTAGCTCTTCTTCAGCCGGAACATAGCCTCGCTTGACTAGTTCATTGTAAAAGAACTCCGCAATTTCTTCCGTATCAATGACCACTTCGATTTCTTTCACAATATCACTCCTTATCCCGTTTGAACGGATTAGCGTACCTTATTTTTTAAAAAAATAGGTTCACTTCATCTTCTGCTTGAAGTTTTACCTTATACACATTTATGAACAATTCGGCAATAGTATGTCTAAAATTTCAGCAGTTTAAATAGAAAGGTAATTATACCCATTCTTTTTTCATTACCATCGCCGTATACACAACTAAAAGATAGCTAAGAAAGATGTAATGATCTATCTCGGCTATCTTTTATTTATTAGGCATCTACCTGCTATTTTCCTTGTTCGGATTTTGCTATCTTTTTTAAATGTTTCAGCACTAAGTTCATGACTTCAGCGTATTCTTCATCTTCAAAAAGCTCATACAAAAATTTATAATCATTGTACACATCTAAAAGACCGTTTATAATCTCATGCTTTTCTTTAGTTAACCTCACTTCTTCTTTTTCAGAACCGTTTTGTTTTTTCATCTTTGGTAGCAACTCCGTCTTTTTAATTTCTTTACCTAAATACAACATATCAACACTTTGAGCGTAATTTTCTGTTTCCTCATGAGGAGTTACGAGAATGAGTTCTTCTTCACTAGCCTCAAGCCATTCTCCATCTGTTACACGTGACAATTCATAGACAATATCTTCCCATGAATCCTCTTTATAACGCCATATTTCTGTTCGAATACCAATGATTTTAAATAACTCTTTTCCATAATTAAAAACCTGGACGATATCGCCGAAGAAAAATTTATATTCAAGCTCTACTCTTTCCTGTACTAATATTTGACCTTCATATTCTTCTAGAAGCTCAATTGTATCTTCTAAAAAAAGACCTTCACTATGGTTGATTTCGTATACAAAAATCCCATCCATCACTTTTATATCGGTAATAGTGCCAACGGTCCCGTATATTGTTACAACGACTGTTTCACCAATTCCGTATTTAGGTTTTTTCTTCCCTGCCATCGTCGCACCTCCTTAGTAAACATACACCTACTGAAAAGTTACAATATTATATGCAGTAACTAAAAAAGGGGAAGTATAACATCTTTAGAACCAAGCCTTTATTATCTATTGCCCTCTATCATTTTTACCCCTGCTTATTACATGAGCTTAAGAAAATAAAAAAGCAGGCTGATGGATATCCATTAGCCTGCTTTTTTATTCCTCACGCATTATTTTGATAAAGCTCCCATGCTTCATCAAATACGGTCATACTTGATAAATAATGTCCGTTGAGCTCTAAATAAGAACTCACTTCGTCATAATCTGTTGAAGATTTCGGGAAGCTGTGATCATCGTAAGCACTTCGCGCAAACTCTCCCATTCGATCATGTTTTTTGTTTGATCGGAATTTCATTATATAGTGATAAAAGGATTTCATCGTACTCCCCCTCCAGCGGTATGTGTATCTTTTCTATCATTTTTTCAAGAAATCTACAACTTTCTTCTGTGATATGTAGATGTCGAACACTGCAATATAAGTGGTTTACTGGACAAAAAATATTAAATTCATGTTACAGTTGCAAAACAAATTTCACTATTAGCGTAACGAATAAATATTGTTATATCAATATTTTTCTTTTTTTAAAAAGACATTTGTAACAAAAACACATCGTTTTTATAACAAAAGCATTGATTCGACAGGTTTCTCAAACCTTTATGTAATTGCAAAAAAGAAGAATTCATGTTTTAATTCCGTAGTGAAAGGTAATTCTAACAATAATCGCCATTTAAATAAATCTTGTTGGTGGGAGGTTTACATCAGCATATGTTGAGGAAAAATAATACTATGAATACTCGAAATGCTTACTTTGATAATGCTAAATTCGTATTAATTTTTTTGGTTGTATTTGGACACATGATTTCTCCGTACCGAACAGATAGCAGCGGAATGCTGTCCATTTATCACTTTATCTTTATTTTCCATATGCCTGTCTTTATTTTACTAGCAGGTTATTTCTCAAAAAATTTTCATAAAAAAGGCTATTACAAAAAAATATTTACAAAGGTGGCTCTTCCTTACTTAGCTTTCCAAACTATCTATACCCTTTATTATAGTGTGCTTTATACAGATGAAACGTACACGCTTCAATATTTGGTTCCTAGATGGGCAATGTGGTTTCTACTGAGCTTAATTTTTTGGAAATTAATGCTTCCTTTCTTTGCGAAATTCCCGATGTGGATTAGCTTAACTGTCTCTATTTCGCTTGGACTTGCAATGGGCTTCATTGATATTGACGGATTTGATAAAATTCTAAGCATTAGCCGAATGTTTGTCTTCTTCCCGTTTTTCCTTTTAGGCTACTATTTGTCACAGCGACAAGAGCCTTTTACAAATCTTTTGACAGCGCGAAATCGAATCATTGCATCCATCGTATTACTAGTGACATTAATCGGAAGCTATTCTTTCTTAGACGACACGGCTTACACAGATATGCTGTATGGAACGAACACGTACGACAATGTGGCCGAATTTTTAATGCGCGTTTCTCACTATGGAATTGCTTTTCTTGTATCTTTTGCCTTTATGGCTTTAATTCCAACGCGCGGTTTTGCTTTAACAAGCATTGGACAGCGATCCCTATACGTGTATTTATTGCACGGCTTCATTTTAAAATGGTTCTTTACAACTGACTTCTCAAAAAGTCTAGAGCCAACGTCATGGGGTATTATCGTCTTAATCGCCCTGTCCATTTTAGTAACGACGCTTCTCGGCAGCCGTATTGTCGATTGGTTCATCACCGGTACCAAGCTCATCGTTCAGTTTGTTACACCTAAAAAAGCCATTCAGAAATTTTCATTAGCATTCAAACGTACGTTTTCATAAAAGTCATACTCCTAAAGGAGTATGACTTTTTTCATTTTCTTCGAAGAAACCAAGTAAATAATTTCATTTTGCTGAATTTTATGTTAACGTTTTAATATCTAAAGGAAGGGAGTTTTTCAAGATGGAATTAGCATATTATGCTGGAGAGTTTAGAGATATTAATGAGGCTGTTATTCCAATTGATGAACGCGGTCACCAGTTCGGAGACGGTGTTTATGAATTTATTCGCGTATACAAAGGAGTTCCGTTTTCGATTGAACGTCACTTAGACCGCTTAGAAAGAAGTGCAAAGGCAATCTTTATCGAACTGCCGGTTTCAAGACAAGAGCTAAAGGACATCATTCACCAAGCAATGGAAAAATCAACGTTAAAAGACGCTGATATTTATATTCAAGTTACGCGCGGGATTGCTCCTCGAAATCATTTATTTCCCGATGTACCTGCACAATTAGCACTCACAATACGCCACCCTCGCCAAACACCTGAAGAAGCCTATGAAAAAGGCATTTCTACACTTCTTTTGGAAGACGAGCGATGGGCTAATTGCTATATCAAATCATTGAACTTACTTCCTAACCTTCTGGCCAAACAAGCTGCGGCTTCTAAAGGATGTAAAGAAGCTATTTTAGTAAAAGACGGATACATAACCGAAGGGTCGAGCAGCAATGTATTTGCGATAAAAGACAACGTCTTGTTCACGACTCCTGCCACAAGAAAAATTCTATCCGGTATTACGCGCGCTAACGTACTGGAATGTGCGCAGGAACAAGCCATTCAAATCCGAGAACAAAATATGACTCCTTCCTTTTTAAAAGACGCTGATGAAGTTTTTATTACGAGTACATCTGTTGGTCTCTTGCCCGTTTCGAAAATAGACGAAGTCGAACTTCCAACTTTCCGTCCTGTTACAGTGGCTTTAAAACACGCCTACAGCCTGCGCACTGCTGGAACAAAGGCTTATCAATAAGCAAAGCCGCCCCTTACAAAATAAGGGGCGGCTTTTTAGAATTTAAAGTAGTTGCGTTTTAATAATCTTGGCACTTTTAATAGCTCATCATACCGAATGGATTCATCAAGTTTTTTTGTATCGACAAGAAGCAGCTGTGTTTCCACTTCTTCTATGATCTCTTCTTCTTGATATGACATCCCGCAACCTGAACAGCTGATACATGGCATATGGGTGATTTCAATACTTCTCGTTCCGTCTGGCAATTCCCAGTATGCGGTATTGGTTGTTTCTACCGCTTTTTCTTCTTCGCACCATGCGCATTGAACAGTCATATTACAGGACCTCCTTAAGATGATGGAGCATCGTCGCTTTTACCGTCTTTTTTCAATTGAGCTTTAAACTTTTTATCTTTTAATTCATCTCTTTTTTCACGTTTGTCTTTTAGGCTTTCGTGAGCACTGTCACTTTCATATGTTTTACGTCTTTTTACTCTCCCTAACCCTTCCGGTACAAGGTTGAATTGAGCATCATTCATAAGACCCGAGATGCCGATGGAAGAATCTTTAGCATCCGATGCTGGATAAACAGCTCGAAAATAATCATCTGCACGCCCAGGCACATAGCTTTCTGGCTCCGGATACGTCGTAATCACTCCTTCAAAGTTTCGCAGAACAACTTTACTTGCGCTTTGACTAATAATATAGTTTGGCTGAACCGCAATCTTTCCTCCTCCTCCTGGCGCATCAATAACAAACGTTGGAACAGCATAGCCAGACGTATGACCTCGCAGCCCTTCCATAATTTCAAGCCCTTTGGAAACAGGTGCACGGAAATGCCCAATTCCTTCTGATAAATCACATTGATAAATATAGTAAGGACGAACGCGTATTTTCACTAAATCGTGCATAAGCTTTTTCATGATAGCTACGCTGTCATTAATCCCAGCTAAAATAACGGCTTGATTGCCAACTGGAACGCCTGCATCGACAAGCATTTCACATGCTTTTTTTGTCTCTTCCGTAATTTCAATGGATGTATTAAAGTGAGTATTTAACCATACTGGATGATATTTTCTTAAAATGGCACATAAATTTTCCGTTATTCGCTGCGGAAACACAACGGGTGCTCTTGTGCCAATTCGAATAATTTCCACATGGGGAATAGCTCGTAAATTCTTCAAAATATATTCTAAAATGTTGTCATTAATCAGCAAGCCATCACCGCCTGAAATGAGTACATCTCGTACTTCGGGTGTTTTGGCGATATAAGCAATCGCAGCATCTAACTGCTTTTTTGGAACGCCCATTCCGATTTGTCCTGAAAACCTTCTTCGAGTACAGTATCTGCAGTACATGGAGCATTGATTGGTGACTAAGAACAAAACGCGATCAGGATAGCGATGAGTCAACCCTGGCACTGGAGAATCTTCGTCTTCATCTAGGGGATCTTCTAGATCGTATTTTGTTTTATGAAGTTCTTTGCCAACCGGAACAGACTGCATACGGACGGGGCAGCGAGAATCATCTGGATTCATTAAAGATGCATAGTAAGGAGTAATATTGAGCGGAATTGTTTTGGTTGAAATGCGTACTCCTTCTTCTTCTTCAGGAGTTAAGTTAATGACCTTTTTTAAATCATCTAACGTTCGAATTGTGTTTGTTAATTGCCAAATCCAGTCATTCCATTTTTCTTCAGGAACATCTTTCCATAACTCAATGTCTTTCCAGTGTCGGGACGGCTTATATAAATCATATAACATACAATCGCTCCTTTATGAAGATTTACTATTGTTATATGTTACAGCCCATAAATTGGTTAATTATTTCTCACCCTGTACTTTTTGACAGATCCTTCACCCATACGTTCATATCTTCTAACGATTTATAAATGTAACAATTATTCGTTAACCGTCCCGTATAGGTATAGCCAAGCTGCTGAAAGGCGGCGTTCATCCCAAATGAGAGCGCTCTCGATATTGTGTATGCACAAAAAATATGCCGCTGTTTTAGCTCAGCCTCTAGTGCGCTTAATAAATGCTTCATAAATCCATACTTTCGGTAAGCAGGGAGAGTCGCACAATCCGTTAGTTCAGCATTGTGATAGACATAGTCAATTTCAGCAGAAGCAGCGCTCACGATATCGTTCTTGTCAACTATGATATAAAACAAGCTATCTTCTTGAAGCAAATTAGAGAGATACTCTTCTTCGTAGAGGGGAGTAGGATACACTGTGAAGATTTGACGGTAGAGCTGAGAAAGTTGTTTAGCGTCAGATGAAATGGCTCGGCGCATGATCAGTTGATTCGATAAAGGAGAATAATTAGATGTCGGCAAATTCAAAACATCTTGAAGCAGCTCTGTTTCTTTTAACGTCTCCCCGCTGTCTCGGCGGGATTGAGACGTATAGTAGCATAAAAGATACGCGTCGCTTCCGTTAAAATAGCAGGGAACAGTTGCTTCTAAAGAAAATCCCAAGCTCATCCAGTCCAACAGATGTTCAGCACGTGCTTTTATAATCCACTTTTCGTACGTTTCCTTATCAATTTCTTTATATATATAGCTGTAAATATCGTTCACATTTCCCCGGTAATCATCTATTCTAAGACGCTTGTTACATTCATCTAAAAAAAGAGTCATAGCAAAGGTTGGTTGACAAATATTTTCTTGTTTCGCCATTTGTTTGTATCCTCTCCCTTTTTAGCTTAGTCCGCAATACTGCACCAGTCTGCTACCGTGAGAGCAATAATTTCTGCTGCGTCAAGCATCGTTTGAATACAAATATACTCATTCGGAAAGTGGGCCACTTCTGTTACTCCCGGTCCAAAAACAACTGTTGGAATATCCCCTACTTGTGACAGTATCCCTCCGTCCGTTCCCCAAGGAGATGCTTCAATGATCGGCTGTTTCTGTTTCACTTGATAAAAAGAGGACGAAAGAGAGGTCATAAGCGGATGCTCCAATTCAATTTCACCGGGAAGCCAGTGGGCCCCAAACCATTCCAGGTCGACAGGATGCTTAGCAAACCACTCATCACACTGAGGCAAAAGTTCAAGCCAGGCTTTCATTTCTGCTCTGGCATTTTTCATTTTTTCATGCGGAGCAACTCCTATCCTGCCTTCTAATATTACTTGATCAGCGACTGAAGAAGGCCACGTTCCTCCTTGTATATTTCCGATATTAATCGGCACGGGAATGGGAATTTTATTATAGAGCGGATCTGTAATTCGGCTGTTTCTCTCTTTTTCAAGACCCTCAATATGTTTAAGCACAACAGCCGCTTTTTCAATCGCACTCACGCCTTCATACCGAGTCCCTCCATGTGCTGCTACTCCATGCACGGTCACTCGAAACCACATGGAGCCTTGCTGCTTAGGAAAGATCTTCATGTTGGTTGGTTCTGGAATAATGGCACCATCTGCTTGATACCCTCTAAGTACGCAGGAAAGTGTTCCTGCACCTCCGCTTTCCTCTTCTACTACGCTTTGAAAAATAACATCTCCTTTTAGTGAAATATCTAGCTCTTTCAACGCTTGAATAGCTAAAAGTAACGACACATTTCCTCCTTTCATATCCGTTGCTCCGCGCCCATATAAGTTTCCATCTTTTACAACAGCCATATAAGGGTCTTCCGTCCACTGTGAAAGATCTCCGGGTGGCACTACATCAATGTGCCCATTCAAAATGATGGATTTCCCTCCGCCTTTCCCTTTTAACACGCCTACCACATTCGGACTGTCTCGAAAAGTAGAACGGTTGGAGGCAAAAGCTTCATGGCTACGAAGTATTTTTTCGTCCGGTTCCCATATATCAATATCTAACTGCAGCTGTCGAAGGCGTTCAATGACAATTGCCTGCGCATGCTTTTCAGAACCTTGTACGCTTGCTTCTTCTACGAAACGCTTGAGTAAACGCACTGCACTTTGACGATGCTCTGTCATCCAGTTATGAATAGATTGCTGTATGTTCATGTAATGGTCCTCCTTATGGTATCGTAATCAATTGATCACTCAGGCGAACTGTCGCTTCTGTTGAACTCAAAATATCCTCTACGGTATAAGGAGACATTAACTCTGTTAGAAGAAGCGCATCTTTTTCTACTTTAAAAACCGCCCGATCTGTAATAACTAATCCCACGCAGCCCGAAGCAGTCAGAGGTAAAGAGCACGTCTTAACCAGCTTCGGTTCTCCTGTCTTGCTCGTATGATTCATTAGCACAATGACTTTTTTCGCTTTTTGAGCTAATTCCATCGCTCCTCCCATCCCAGGAACTCGCTTACCTGGCACAATCCAATTAGCTAAATCCCCTTTTTCACTCACTTCTAACGCACCAAGAATGGTCATATCGACGTACCCTTTTCGAATCATCGCGAAGGCTGTAGCACTGTCACAGTATGAAGCCCCTTGAACGGTAGTTGTTGGATAGCCTGCTGCATTGCAGACATTCTCATCTTCTTCACCTAAAGGAGGCGAAGATCCTAACCCTAAAATTCCGTTTTCAGCATGAAACATCACATGAACAGTACTTGGTACATAATTAGGAATAAGAGAGGGAATCCCAATCCCTAAATTAACAATCATGCCGTTTTTGATTTCAGCCGCAGCACGTTTTGCAATACGATGACGAATATCTATTCCCAAACCCATTTCCAATTCACTCCTTTTGAAGGAACAATATAATCCACAAATACACCTGACGTCATCACGTTCTCTGGGTCAATGTCGCCAAGAGGAACAATTTCATCCACTTCAGCGATAGTTATACGACCTGCCATTGCCATTAACGGATTAGTGTTTCGAGCGCTTTTATCATAAAGCAAGTTGCCAAATGGATCGGCTTTTTTTGCATATACAAAAGCCACATCGGCTGTGAGTGGTTTTTCAACTAAAAATGTCTTGCCGTCTACTTCCACTTTTTCTTTTCCAAATTGAATAATGTCATTTTCAATTCCTACATCAATCAGTACTCCTCCGAGTCCAACTCCTCCCGCTCGAATCCGTTCAGCAAGCGTTCCTTGAGGAGAAAACTCAACTTTCAGCTTTTCTTCTGTCATCAGCGTTCCAGCCACTGGGTTCGATCCAATATGAGAAGCGATCAGCTTTTGAATTTTTCCTTGGCTTACCAATTTTCCCGCACCAATATGAGGAAAGCCTGAATCATTACATATCAATGTAAAATTTGATTTTCCGCTTTCAATCAGACCGTCAATGAGAGAAGGCGGGCTGCCTACTCCTCCAAACCCTCCTATCATTAGCGTAGCAGCATGATCGACATATCCAATCGCTTGTTCCACAGTTGTAATCTTTTGAAATGAGTTTTCGACCTTTGTCACTTATTTCACCTCATTTCTCTGTTTTTCATTTTGTACTTCATGCAATGTTTTTGAAAGCAGATCGACCGTTTCATCAAGCTGACGATGAGTAATTGTAAATGGTGGGGCAATAATAATGCCGTCTCCTTCGACTCCATCTGTTCCTGCTTGTGAAGGGTAAAGAAGAAGACCATTTTTTTGGGCTTTACTTATTAGGCGTGCCGTCATATTTTCCGAGGATGAAAAAGGCTCCTTCGTTTTTGGATTTTGCACAAGCTCAAGACCAATTAGTAAGCCTTTGCCACGTATATCACCAATGATAGGATAAAGAAGCTGAAGCTTCTTCAATTTTTCTACTAAGTAGTCTCCTTTCAGCGCTGCTTCTTGAACAAGATCATGCTTTTCAATATAGGTTAAAACAGCTAGCCCTACAGCCGATGACAGCGGATTAGCGCTTAGCGTATGTCCGCTCATAATTAATTTGGATCCGTTCATAATAGGTTCAATCGTTTTGCTGCTAGCCAACGTAACGGCTATTGGTGTATATCCTGCTCCCACTCCTTTTCCAAGCGTCATGATGTCTGGTTTAACTCCCCAGTGCTCATACGCAAACATCACGCCTGTACGCCCAAGCCCAGTCATGACTTCATCCGCAATCCATAACACATCATATTTATCACAAATTTCTCTTATCACTTCATAATAACCGGGAGGAGGTGTAAGCGCTGCTCCGGCTGCTCCTACAATGGGCTCTGTAATAAAACCAGCAATATGTTCAGGGCCAGTTCGTTTGATAACTGTTTCCAATTCGTGTGCACAAGCAAGATTACAGGATGGATAGGTTTGATGAAACGGACATCGATAGCAATAAGGAGGTGAAATTGAAGGATAGTCTTCAAGCAAAGATGAGAAGCGTTTTCGTCTTCCAACGTGCCCTGACATAGACAGAGCTCCTATTGTAATACCGTGATAGCTCATCCAGCGTGACAAAACCTTTGTTTTGGTTGGCTTTCCTTTCTCTTGAAAATGCTGAATTGCCGTTTTCATAGCCGTTTCAGTCGCTTCTGTCCCGCTGTTAACAAAAAAACTCCACTGGAAATGATTGCTGCTTAATTCACATAGTTTCTTAGCTAAGGCTTCTGTTGGATCACTTGTAAACTGCGACCGATATACAAACGCAACTTTCTGTGCCTGATCGGTCATCGCATCAATAATTTCTTTTACGCCGTGTCCGATACTTGCTGTAACTGCCCCCGACGAAGCATCTATGTACCTTTTTCCATGTTGGTCGTACAAATAAATTCCTTTTCCATATGAAATAACTGGGTAGTCATCGTCGAGCAGCGGCTTTATTACATGAGTTTTATTCATTTCCGCACTCTCCTTTCAAACATACACTCTTATTAAACTGTATGCTGAAACGAAGAGTTTCTTGCCAATAAAAAAAGCCCTAGCATATAGCTAGAGCTTTTGCGCTTATTAAGCTGATTGCGTTACAGATTTATCGATACGCTTTGCTTCTGACTCAGCCACAATAACGGCACACGCAGCGTCTCCCGTAATATTTACAGATGTACGAAGCATATCAAGCAAGCGATCAATTCCAATAATCAATCCGATACCTGCTACAGGCAAGCCAACCGAACTCAATACCATTGCTAGCATAATGAGACCAACTCCCGGCACACCTGCTGTACCAATACTAGCAAGCACCGCTGTCAATACAACCGTCACAAGAGCACCCAGCGACAGGTCAACGCCGTATACTTGTGCAATAAAAATAGTCGCTACACCTTGCATAATTGCCGTTCCATCCATGTTAATGGTAGCACCTAACGGCTGAACAAAACTGCTGATGGACTCCGGGACACGAAGATTTTTTTGAGCCACATTCATTGAAATCGGAAGCGTTGCATTACTGCTTGATGTACTGAATCCAACTGTCATCGCAGGAGCAAACCCTTTAAAAAATTCAATAGGGTTACGTCTGGCCATAAGAGCGACTGATCCCCCATATGTTACGATCGAATGGATAAACAGTGCGAGCACGACTACAATCATGTACAGCCCCATCGCTTTAATTGCCTCCCAGCCTTGACTTCCAACCGCGGTTGCAAGAAGCCCAAATGTTCCGTAAGGAGCAAACTTCATCACTAGATTTACAAGATACATCATCAATTCATTGCCTTGCTCGAGTAAATTGTAAAGCCCTTTTGTTTTACTTCCAAGCATCGTAATACCAAAACCGATAAAGATAGAGAAAACGATAAGTTGAAGCATATTCCCTTCAGCCATCGCTTGAATTGGATTGACTGGAATCATATTTAAGAATGTCTCTCCAACCGGCGGTGCTTTTTCGGCTTCGAAAGAAGCGTTTTTTGTATCAAAAGATCCAAACGTACCCGGTTTGATTGCATACGCTAAAATTAAACCAATAATAATAGCAACGGTTGTTGTAACTAGGAAGTAGGAAACTGTTTTAGCCCCGATTCTTCCTAGTTTTTTAGGATCTCCTAAACCTGCTACACCTAACGTGATAGAGAAAAACACAATTGGTACAACAAGCATTTTAATTAAGCTTAAGAAAATTTGGCCAAGCGGTGTAAACAAGTACTTGTCCAGCGGACCAAAAGCACTTGGAGCAAAAACATTAATCAACACTCCTACAACAGCACCAGCAATTAGCGCGATAATGATCTTTGTCGATAGCTTCATAGATTTACCTCCCGTAAATAAATTATATTAGAATGATTCTAACTACCATACTTATTTTACCATGCATTGAGAACGATAACACTCAAAATATACAATATATTAAAAATTTTCAGATTAATAGTTCAGGAATATTTTTAGCTATACAAAAAACCATGAGAATATCATGGTTTCATAGACCTGTTATTCCCTCACTGAATGCTTACGGAGTTAGCTGTCGGATTCGGGTACGTGAGTTACCCTACTTGATTCATTCAAGATTCACCCCAAGTACATTACGCACAAATATGGGTCCCCCGTTCTCTTATAAAACAAAAGAGATTAAGCAGATAATTTTCTTTAATGTTTTTGCATGATAATAATTCTTACTTTAATTAAAATTCATTTTATATGTTTCTGTCAAGTTTTTATTCAAAAATAATGCATAATTTTATCATAAAAAGTTGAGAATTGTTATATTTTAAAATATTTACATCATATTTCAATAAACCACAAATACTTATTTAACAAGACTTACAATCTAATAGATAAAAAATTAATTCAAAAAATAGTTTGTAAAGTGAACTTTATTCTCATTAACTCCCATTCATAAATTTGCATAATTATTCTAACATCCGTGTACTTTACTGCTTTCATAATTACTCATCAAAAAATAACTCTTTTCAACTGTTGATTTTATCCTTGTATTGCTTGATATAACCCCCCTAAAATTTCACTGAATTTATTAATAGAAATAAATGGACATTATCAATTCGCCTTATTCTATTTAATTCTGCTCACGATAGAAGTATGGATTCCGTAATATCTTTTAAAAAAGGATCGGGTAATTATCATATAAAACTATCGGAGTTGGAGCGGTACAAGTTCTTTACTTTTTACTTATTCGCTCTTGTTATTTAACACATATAAAAAAAGAGGCCGTGACGGCCTCTTTTTCTTATACAGTAACAGGTTCAGAACTTGCTTTGCGATTCTTTAATTTTTCAACAATGTCACGCGCTACCCACACACCGCACGCACTTGCCTGCGCGAGCCCTCGCGTAATACCAGCTCCGTCTCCTCCCACGTATAAACCGGAAATTTCAGTTTCAAACTTATCGTTCAACTTCGGACGGGCGGAGTAAAATTTCGCTTCCACACCGTAAAATAGCGTATGTTCAGATGCTAACCCAGGCGTTACATGATCCAGTGCTTCTGTCATTTCAATTAAGCTTTTCATCGTATTGTAAGGAAGCACTAAGCCCAAGTCACCAGGTACAGCTTCTTTTAACGTTGGTTCTAAAAAGCCTTCTTTAATTCGAGTCGCTGTTGAACGACGGCCCTTTAAAATATCTCCATACTTTTGAACAACTAAGCCCCCGTTTGACAGCATATTAGCTAACCTTGATACTTCGTGCGCATATTCGTTCGGCTGATCAAATGGATCCGAAAATTTATGAGAAACAAGCAGCGCAAAGTTCGTATTTTGACTTCCAAGCTTCGGATCTTTGTATGCGTGTCCATTTGCTAACATAATACCTGAATGATTCTCTACTACCACATGTCCTGAAGGATTGCTGCAGAACGTTCTGACTCTTGTACCTACAGACGTATTGTAAATGAATTTCCCTTCGTACAAGTGCTTGTTGATTTCTTCCATAACAACGTTGGATGTTTCTACTCGAACGCCGATGTCCACTTGATTGTTAATCATTTTTAAACGGCGTTTTTTTAGTAAGTCACTCATCCACTTCGAGCCGTCTCGACCTGGTGAAACAACCACTTTATCAGCCGTAATTCTTTCACCATTCTTCAATTCGATACCGCGCACGATATGCTGACCGTCTTCTTTTTCTGTTATTAAATCGGCTACTTCCGTTTTATACTGCATATCAATTTTTTCTTTTAAGTATTCATAAATACTTTTTAAAATTTCTAAATTTTGCTCTGTTCCTAAATGACGCACCTGGGCACGCAGTAGCTTTAATCCTGCTGCGTATCCGCGTTTTTCAATTTCACGAACTTTATCAGTTAACGGATCCGTAATCGTATCGGTTGCTCCGTGTTTTAAATTAATTTCATCCACATATTTAATTAAATCTACCACCTGTGATTCAGACAGATAATCCGTCATCCAGCCTCCAAATTCACTGGTGATATTAAATTTCCCGTCTGAATATGCGCCGGCTCCACCGAAACCATTTGTGATAGAACAAGCAGGCAAACAGCCAGCAAACTCTTTTTTACCAACCGCAGGCGGACATTTTTCAATTTTTTTCTGAAGAATCGGACAATTACGTCGATAGATATCGTGTCCTTTATCGATTAATAAAATAGTTGCTTCCGGTAATTTTAACGTTAACTCATAGCAAGTAAAAATCCCAGCGGGTCCTGCCCCTACCACAATAACATCATAATTTGAGTTCATTGTACATTCTCCCATCATCTTTTTTCTTTGGGTAAAAGATAAAAGTTATTGACCGAATTTTCTTTTTTATTATTATTCGGTTATTTTCTAGCCATTTGATAATATATCAAAAACAAACCCTTCAGTCAACAATATACACGAACATTAAAATAAAATTTTTAAAAAACATTCGTTTTTATTCCAAATAAATAAAAACCAGTGAACGAATAGCAAGCGCTATGAAATGTTCACTGGTTCTTTAATGTACGGAAGAGCAATTTCTACTTTTGTTCCTACTCCTACTTTACTCGCAAATGAAATATGCCCTTGATGCTGTTCGATTATTCGGTAGCTAATCATTAACCCTAGCCCCGTTCCTGTTTGTTTAGTGGAATAAAACGGTTCACCTAGCCGAGCTAAAGATTGCTCATCAATTCCACAGCCTTCATCCTCGATAATGACCATGCCGTATTCATTTCTTTTCTCAACGGTGACTTTAACTGTACCTTTGCTCATTGACTCAAGCGCATTTTGAATTAAATTAATAAAAACTTGTTTAAGCGCATTTTCTTCACAAAAGATTGTAATCTCATCACTAATCTCATTAATAATACGACAGTTTTTATAATTGGCGTGTGTATCTAATAGTAATGTCACATGACGTATGATTTGATTGAGACTTTTGGGGTGGTATGAATTTTCAATTTTAGGCTTGGCCAGCGTTAAAAATTCTTGAATAATGGATTCGACGCGATTCAATTCTTCAAGCATAATATCATTGTATTCTTCGTTGTACTGTTTCGATGCTTTTAACAGCTGAATAAACCCTTTAATCGCCGTCATTGGATTACGAATTTCATGTGCTACTCCTGCCGCTAACTTGCTCACCATTGTAAGCTTTTCAGATTTGCTTGCCATTTCATCATATTTTTTTCGATCCGTTACGTCGCGAATAATATACTGAATGGCATCCTGTCCTTCAAACTTAATTTTGGTTGCCGAAGATTCAATAATGACGACTCCTTTTTTAGTCAATAGTTTCACATCAACACGCGGCCTCACGGACATTCCATTCATCAGCTGAACCATTCGTTCTTTTACGATTTCTAAATGTTCGGGGTGAATAAAATGAAGCCAAGGACGCCCGATATACTCTTCTTTTTTCTCGCCGCCAAGAAGTTTAACACCAGCGGGATTCAAATATTGAATTCTGCCTTCTCTTGTTACAATAAATGCATCTTGGCTTTGCTGGACAAACTGCTTATATTGCTTCATTTTTCGAATGACTTCCTCTTGCTTTTCAATACTTGAGGAAAACTCTTTCCACTGAACAACTAAGAGCGGAATATCCTCTTCCGTGCGCTGAATATGGATGTGCATCGGAAACTGCTGATCTATTTTTTTCTTAAGTAAAACAACTTCTTCCTCTTGCTTTCTTAACGGTTCCACTTCATGCTTTTCAATAAAAAAGCGATTTGGCTCTTCAAATACATTACAGGAAAGAAGTCGTTCCTCCGTCGTTTTAAAAAGGTGGCAGCACGCTTCATTTAAAATTTGAATATCTCCATCCATATTCATTACGAGCATTGGTGTAAATGACATTGAAAATAGCTGTTGAAATACTTTTTCCTTTTCCATATATTCACCTTCGCTTATTGAGTTACTAGCTATAGTATAATATGGTAAATGTTGATTTGGCAAAATTTTTTTATTATTTAAACAATTTATATGTAAGTTTGTCCTTTTCCATCTGTTATAAAAAGCTCGCACATGCGAGCAAATGAGATCTAATCAGCAAAAACAGGTGCAGCCAATGATGATTAATAAAATAAATAGCACAACAATTAATGCAAATGACTGGCCCGTTCCGCAATGATGATAACCGCCAATTGGATAGCTAATTGGATAGTGGCAAGTATCATATAGGTGGTGATAGCCTCCGTGATGGCATGGGTCGTAACAATCGTAGTTATACATAGCAATCTCTCCTCTTGTTTTTTTTATTCATTTCGTACACTGTACTTTATATGCGTTAGTCGATTGTCCTGTATGTGCATTCGCCCATTTTTCACTTTCTCTTACGCCATATTCGCCTTTTGGGCTGCAGCGTATACGAAAACAACAAAAGTAAAATACTTCCCATCACCAGTAACGTAGTAAAATCTTTCATAAACTCAATAATGAACCCTATATACGGGAGGTGGTATGCGTAGCTTCCAATCACTTTAAAAGAAGCAGGCAAAGAATCTCTTTGAGCTGTAACCAGTACATCAAGCTCTTGATTATGGGCCAGTACAAGTTCATTCTTTGAAGAAGATAATTCGTCTCTAAAGACAACTATATCTCCGCGATGCAGATGGTGATAATCCGTTTCTTGAACGGTCACGGTGAAACCAAATAGGCTTGGAACTGTACTAACAAATAAAAATGTAAAGCAGATAGCATAAAGAACAAGTGCATATCGAAACGCAGAAAACATACATTTATTGATCATAGGTAATCAGCTCAATTCGCTCGGTTACTTTATTTAGCGCGGGGGTAATGTGAATAAATGAAGTAGAGCGCTCTGTAAATTGAATTAAAAGTAGCAGCAGTAAAAAACTTAACATAATTAACCGTAGCATCCGAGCATAAAAATCGCGCATGCTCTCACTCCTTTTTTCTATACTAATTTCGGTCGTACACTAAGCCTTCAGTCAATAATTTGATTCAGTATATGCACATAGAGGGCATTTGGCTCATTGTTTCTTCTGGGAGGTCTCGGGAGTGATCAGTGATCGGCATAAATTATGAGTTTTAGCATATGTTTGGTTACGTATGGAAATGTTTTTATACTCCGACAATAAGGGAGCTGAACATATGGCTAATTATTCCTTTGATCAATATATTAAAAAAGCAATGAAACACGATTTTCTAGCTAACTACTATAAGTATAGTGATCCATCTAAGCATATTCATTATTATCAAAAGCATTTGTACTATATCCAGCAGGCCATCTTAACTTCTTCTGAAAATACGAATTTGCGTGTAAATCCACCGCAAATTCGTATACTTCACGCTTCTCCAGATTCTCCATCTGTAGATATTTATATTAACAACAAACGAGTGATTCGCAATTTAACTTATAAACAAGAAACAGATTATATTGAATTACAAGAACCTGGAAGATATACAATTTCTATTTATCCCGCTGGAGAAACGGGAAGGCCTGTTTTAACGGAATCATTTACATTCGAAGGAAACCAAAATTACACGGTAGCGGCGGTAGATGAGCTAAATAAGCTTGATTTATTATTTATCTATGACAATACGGATGTACCAAGTGGAGAAACAAAGCTTCGGTTTGTGCATCTTTCTCCTGATGCTCCTGCTGTGGATATTGCAGCTAGAGGCGGAGACGTCATTTTTTCTGGAGTGCAGTTTAAAGAAGTCACAAAATATTTGCCTTTATCCCCCATGCATGTTCAACTTAGTGTGCGCATATCGGGAACCAAAAATGTAGTACTCGAAATCCCGGCACTGAACCTTCGTCCGAATCGAACATATACGGTATATGCCGTCGGATTTGCTAAGAACCGTCCTGTATTAGAAGCACTGATTTCCCAAGATCGTTAACAAAAAAAAACCTTCCAAATTGGAAGGTTTTTTTATTCACTGCGCGAAATTAAACGTACGCGAATATCATCATTTTTTAAATCAAACTTTTGTACTTTTACAGCAAAATCACTCTCTAACTTCATCTGCTGTAACGCTACGTATACTGATTCATTCTTTGGATCAATCGTTACCCATTCTGGTAGCGCAAAGTTATTATTCACGTATCGAAGCACTGTGCGGACAGGAAGCTGTAGCTTTCCAACAGAAAGTGACTGCTGTTCAAGCACAATATCTCCATTTTTTTGTACGATTGGATCAAATGTCATTCGAATATTAATATCATCGCCGAATACTTGAATCGTACCATCTACTCTTACTACATCGGTAAGAGTAATTTTGTAGTTAAGCGGCTGATTCTTAAACTCTTTTTTTAAATATTTATCAATCAGTACATTTAAGTCCGCTTTTTTAGCCAAAATAGTTAGTTCTGCGTCTCCTTCTACTTTTTCAGAGGGAGTTGGATTGGCCTTGTCAACCGGTTGAAAAATAAACGCAATAATAAGGATAGCCCCTAGAACATTGATCCCTAATAACGCGATAAATAGGGTTTTCCACTTCTTCATATAACAATCTCCTTACTCGTTCCCACTCTCTTTCGTGTTTTTCTCTTTTTCATCAGATGTAACTTCTTCTGCTGTTTCCTTTTTCTGGTCTCCAACGAGAGGATCTTCTTCCTCCATTGATTTACTAATGCGCTCAGCCATTAGTTTGTACCCTTTTTTATTAGGGTGAAACTCGTCTTTCCCTAATAAATTTACGTCAGAATCATAAAAAATATCATCAATTTTTACATAACTTACATTATCATATTGAGAAGCAATTTTCTCGCTTGCCGCATTCCATTCATTAATAACGACATTAATTTCTTTCACATCACTTAACGATTTAAAGAATGGATTATAAAAACCAATTAAATAAATATGAGCATTAGGATTAAGCTTACGTATACGTGAAAACACGTCATTTAGACGTTTTTCATATTTTGACTGCTGTGATTCAAACGTCTTAATTGAGATATTGTAAAAATAATCTCTTACCACTTTCATCACGTCATTGCCGCCAATCGTCAAGAAAACGATGTCAGCTCTTGATACTTCAGCTGCTACTCCTGGCTGATTTAACCTCGCTAATAGCTGATCCGTCCGGTTTCCTCTTTTGCCCAGATTCTCTGTTCGTACATTTTGCACTTCATTTTGTTTAGAAAGGTATTTAGTTAAGTATGGTACATAACCGCCTTTTTTAGACTCATCTCCTACTCCTTCTGTTAATGAGTCACCAATGGCTACAATATCTAAATCTACAGGAAAAAAGCCTTTCGGAATATGCTTTTTAGGTGTTAAATCCACTTCTTTCTGAACGGCTTCTTCTTTATTGTCCGTTGGCAAAAAAGTCGTCGTCGAACAGCTCGCTAACACCACCGCACTCATACTGCTTATCACTATACTTTTCCATTTTCTCATCATAACACCTACTAACTATGCTGTATTCTCGCTGTCACAAGCAATACTGCTTACCGCTCTGAATAACTATATCTTTATATCTTATCATACTATGTCAAGTTGATATTTTACTACGTTTCTTATATATAGTATATGTAAAAAAAGGATAAGCATGTTTCTTTCATAAAAATATCCGCTAACACATCACTATAAAGATAGCTGTGTTTGGCGGATAGATTTGACGGATTTATAGCTCTCACTGAAGGGTTTTGATATCTTTTATCATATCTTCATAAGGAGGATCAGTCACTCCCTGATAAGATTTTTGAACGACTCCATCTTTGTCAATTAGAAAAAAATCCGTACCGTGAATAACCTGCGGATTTTCTTGCGGCTTTTTCACAATCGTTTTAAATTGGTCCAGCGCAAACTTTTCAATTTCCGCTTGTTTATAACCCGTTAAGAAATCCCAATTTGAAAAATCAGCGCCAAATTTAGTCGCATAGTCCTTCATTTTCGGTGGAGTATCCACTTCAGGGTCTACGCTAAATGAAACAAAGCGAACCTCCAGCCCTTCATCCTTGGCCATTTTTTGTAATTTAGCCATATGAGCCGTCATTGGGGGACATACGGTTTCGCAGCTTGTGAAGATAAAGTTAGCTACCCAAACGTTCCCTTTCAGCTGACTTAGCCCTACTTTCTTTTGATCTTGGTTAACATAAGAAAAAGAGTCCATCTTCCAATTAAGAGGATTTTCTATTTTGGAACCACAGGCTGTTAACATCATACAACTAATGAGCAGTAAAAAAAACAATTTATAAGACCAGTTTTTCATATGTTCCTCCTGCACGGTTAAAGTTTAGTCATAGCTAGGGAAAATCAAGGTAAACGTTGAACCTTTTCCTGGTATGCTTTCCACTTCAATTCTTCCATTCATTTGTTCGACCAGTTGATAAGACACCATCAGACCAATCCCTGTTCCTTTTTCTTTTAAAGAATAAAACGCTGTTCCCAGCCGGTTCACTTGTTCACTGGTCATGCCTATACCAGTATCTTCAATTTGAATATGTACATGCCCTTCTCGCTTGTAAAGCCCTACTCGAAGCGTTCCTCCAGCTCTCATGGCTTCAATTCCATTTTTCATAATATTAAGCAGAACTTGATTCAATTCGTTTCGGCTGCCGCGAACATACATCTCTTCTTTTGCATCTAATTCTATGAGTATATTATTTGTTAACAAAGCATAAGAAGATAATAAGTCTACTAAGCTTGTAATACACTCCAAGCAGTTAATAAAACGATGCTGATGAACATCCGGCTTGGCTAAAGATAAATAGTCATGAATAATCGCTTCCGCTCTGTCCATTTCGTTAATCATAAGATGAATGTAACTTAATTCAGTGTTTGAAAGCTTTGTGTTATCTTGAAACAGCTGTAAAAACCCTTTTACCACCGTCATAGGATTTCGAATTTCATGGGCTACAGAAGCAGCTAATTGACCAATTGCATTCATTTTCTCTGCTCGTTGCAATTCCTTTTGCATCCTCGTTTTTTCCATAATAACTTCTAATTCATCAATCGCTTTAGCAATTCCATCTTTTGAATGACTGAAATTCGTTTCTACGTTCAGCTGTTCTTTTGTTGCTGACACTTGTTGAAAAAGCTGCTGAAGCCGCTCGGTCATTTCATTAAATCTTGTGTGTACATTCCCTAACTCAGAATCATTTTCATGTGTCAGCTTTACATCAAACTTCCCTTGACTTACTGCTTGAATTCCTTCTATTAATTCTCCTAGGGGCGACATTAATCGCCTTAGTCCCCAGTCTTGAATAACAATAATGAAGGTAAACAAAATCGTAAACGCAACGATCAAAGCCACAATTAAACGTTTTTGGTAGATATAGATAGCGCTTGCATCTATATCTACACCAAGAATAGCCACGACTTTTCCAGAGCTGTTTGTAATAGGCGATAAAACGGTTATCCACGTCCCGAATTCGTCTTTGTATGTAGATGTTACGATATTCTTCTTTTCTTGTTCTGCTTGCTTAAATGATTTGTAAAATTCTTCTCCTCCATAATAAATCATGGACGGCTCCAGTGATTGCTTAATTTTCTTATTCGCTGTTACGATAATCTTATTTCCATGCGACTTGAATTTTTCGGTCGTCATAATATATCCCTGCAAGTACGACGGATGCAATTCATAAATCTTTCTAAACTGCTTTTCTAGCTCGTCTTTTTCAGGAATCGTCCCGTTCCTTGAATCCACTGCTGCTATTACGTCTTGTTTAGATAAAGACTCCCTCCATAAATCAGCCATAATTAACGCGTGCTGCGTTAGTGTCTCTTTTGCCATCTTTTTTTGAACTTGATAGCTAATGGCTAAAGAAATGACTCCAAGGGCAACTACAATTAAAGTAGAAAATAAAACCGTTTTGTTAAACACACTCAAATTTCGAATATATTTTTTCATCGGTATACTCCGGATTCAAAAGAATAGTAACCAGCATAGCATTCGCTGGTAGAAAGTTGATTCTATTATATCACACGTTCGTCCACTTCTCTTTCCCCTTTTTCCAAAAAGAGAAAGCCAAAAAAGTGACTTGCAAAAAGCAACCCACTTTATTCAGCAAAATACATAAAACCAATTGCACCAATACCCGTATGCGTCGAGATAATAGGCGTCGTATCTTCAATCGAAAATTGCGTATAGCCCCTTGCCTTCACGATTGATTCTTTTAACTTAGAGGCGAGTCCAAATCCATCTGCATGTACAAGCCCTACTCCTTTAATACTTTTTCCTTCTGTATGCTCTTCGAACTGTTTCGTTAAAAACTTAACAATTTGAGAATGGCTGCGCACTTTAGCAACAGGAGTATATACTCCGTCAGCTAGAGAAGCAATCGGCTTAATATTTAAAAGAGAACCGATCAATCCTTTTCCTCGCCCAATACGTCCACCTTTAACCAAATTTTCAAGCGTATCAACTACGACAAAAAGATTCGTATTTTGACGGACCTCTTCCAAGCGCATGATAATTTCTTCTACTGTATGCCCATCTTCAATCATTTTCACCGCTTCAAGGACTTGAAACGAAAGAGCTTTTGTAATGTACATAGAATCAACAACGGTGATGTTTCCTTCTACCATTTGAGCCGCGCTTTCAGCTGCTCGAACAGTTCCGCTCATTCCCCCAGTCATGTGAATCGAAATGACGTCATACCCTTCACTAACTAATCGTTCATATACTTCAACAAAAGAACCAATAGCTGGCTGAGAGCTTTTTGGTAATTCTTTTGAATTTTTCATTTTTTCAATAAAATCTGTCGGCGTTAATTCCACGCGATCTAAATACGTTTCATTATCAATATTAATACATAAAGGTATCATCTCAATACCGTACTTTTCCGCTTCTTCCAACGTTAAATCAATTGTTGAATCCGTTACCACTTTAATTTTCGCCATGTGTTCACCCCTATAAGATGCATTGCAGACTAGTATAACATGAACACTTACAACAATATAGTTATAATAGAATGCACGTTTTGCTAATTCGCAAAATGCATGTTCAACCTTTTATATCAACAAAAAAAAGTTGACTCTGCTGAAATATTCAGAAAAGTCAACTTTTACGTTTATGCATTATGTTTTAATACATGAGACTTAAAGAGCTGTTCGTAATCTTTCCATTTCAACACGCGTTTTAAATATTCTTGAAACGAGTAGGTTTGCTTCGGAACTGATTCGTTCGTGATTTGTCTAATAAATAAATCAAGTTTTGCAGATAACATGAACCGAAACGTGCTATTTTCCTCTAAAACTGGAATTTCAGTAATTTTTACTTTTTGACCACTGACATGTTTAAATTCAAGGCTTTTTAATAGCAAGGCGATCAACCCTCTTTTTACCCGTTTATTTTATTATAATGCTTAAGGCACTTTCTGTCTTGATAAAATAAAAAGAAAACACAAATATTTTTTAAAATAAAAATGCTTCATCAACTTATTCGACAGTTGATGAAGCATTCCTTTTAAAATGACCTTCTATTTAAATAAATAAGTGAAACAAGTTGCTTTCTTTATTAATTTCTGTGTAAGGAAATCCTTTTTTATCCATACGATTAATCAGTGGATAATAATCTTCTTTATGCTTGAGCTCGATTCCCACAAGTGCTGGTCCGCTGTCTTTGTTATTCTTTTTGGTATACTCAAAGCGCGAAATATCGTCTGTCGGTCCAAGCACTTCGTCTAGAAACTCACGAAGAGCTCCTGCGCGCTGAGGAAAATTAACGATAAAATAATGCTGTAATCCTTCATAAATCATCGAACGTTCTTTGATTTCTTGCATACGTCCAATGTCATTGTTTCCACCGCTGATGACGCAAACAACCGTTTTTCCTTTAATTTGCTCACGGTATGAGTCAAGAGCAGCAATAGAAAGAGCTCCTGCTGGTTCTGCTACAATCGCATTTTCATTGTATAGAGATAAAATGGTTGTGCAAACCTTGCCTTCAGGAACAACTACAATATCGTCCACAAGCTCTTTACTGATGTCATACGGAAGCGTTCCGACTGTTTTAACAGCTGCTCCGTCTACAAATGGATCGATTGCCGGTAGCGTCACTACATTTCCATTTGCTAAAGATGTCTGCATGCCAGGCGCGCCTGCTGGTTCTACCCCAATTACAGCTGTTTGAGGCGAGATGCTTTTTACGTATGTGCCGACACCGGAAATTAATCCGCCCCCGCCGATACCCGCAAATACGTAGTCAATTTCATCTTCACAGTCATTGAACATTTCAACGGCTACTGTACCCTGTCCTGCAATAACGTCTACATCATTAAATGGGTGAATAAATGTTCGATGTTCCTCTTCACTGCATGCAATAGCTTGTTCATAAGAATCATCAAACGTATCTCCGATTAGTACGACCTTTACGTTATCTTTGCCTAAAAATTTCACTTGATTAATTTTTTGGCGCGGCGTTGTGCTCGGCATAAAAATTTTACCATCAATATTTAAATGACGGCACGCATATGCTACACCTTGTGCGTGGTTTCCTGCACTTGCACAGGCAATTCCATTTTCTAATTCTTCTGGGGATAACTTTTTGATTCGATTGTACGCACCGCGAATTTTAAATGAGCGCACCACCTGCAAATCCTCACGTTTTAAATAGATATTACATTCATATCGTTCAGACAAAACGTCATTACGCTGTAGTGGTGTATGCACAACAACATCTTTAATCAATTGATTTGCAATCATGATGTCCTCTAAATGTACGTGTTTTGTTCGATTATCTACTTGTTGTTTCATAACCAACTTCCTTCCTCTTCTACCATTATTAATTTGTACATTATATCACAAAAAATTTAGAAAAATCATTATTTTTCATTAATAATAACTAAAAAAACTTTTCCAACTATTTTACTGTCCACATACTTTACATATGTTTAGCAAACGCTAAATAGACTTACAAAATTGCCCATACTTTCTACATGCAGCTGATGCAATAACAGGTATAAATTAAGAAAGGTTGTGGAATAAATGGAGTTTTCGCTTCAAAGTCATGAAAGTGCCGTTCCGTGCGAAATAGTTGCAGATGAAGAAAACGGTAGATACATGCTTCGCAAAGCAGATACGAGCGAAGAAGTTTTTAATACACCAAGCGAGCTGGTTCAGTGGATTGAAGCTAACTGGAGCCCTGAACAATTTGTGAGCCCAGCGGCTTTTCACGAAATGATGAAGCAATTAAAATCAATATAAAAAGAGATTGAAACATAACGAAATCAATCTAAAGACGAATAAATGGAGTATAGGAGCTAGCTAGTAGGAGGCGCTTGTTACACCGCATTTGATTTTCATGCGAGACTTCGCTTTCCTGGGGCGGCCGGTGAGCCTCCAATCAACTGCTAAAAGCACCTACATACATGAAATCTACCTTCACCCTCATAATGAAAAGATCCGAACGATTCAACGTTCGGATCTTTCTTCGACTAACATACTTTTGTACCAGACTCGCGTTTTTTATAAACAAAAGAGATCAGCTTCGCTCGTATACGGTAAAATAATACGTGTAGGGATTTTTTTCATCTTTAATTCCTTGCTGCTTCGAAATAACTTTCCATTCGCTCAAATCAATCGCAGGAAAATGTGTATCTCCTTCAAAGGATTCTTCAATATGCGTAATATAAAGTCGGTTTGCAACGTCTAATGTTTGCTCATACAGAGTAGCTCCACCAATCACGAAGAGCTCGTCTTCTTTTTCAGCATCTAATGCTTCTAATTCCTCAACTGAATGAATAACGGTTGCTCCTTCTTGTTGATAATCTTTTTGACGCGTAAGAACCACATTTTCACGATTAGGGAGCGGTCGTCCAATTGATTCAAATGTTTTTCTTCCCATTACAATCGTATGGCTCGTTGTGATGCGCTTGAAATACTTTAAATCTTCCGGAAGGCGCCATGGCAAATCATTCTCTTTACCGATCAGCCTATTTTGATCCATTGCGACAATGAGGGAAATCATACGCTCACAGCTCCTTTGATGTGAGGATGCGCATTATAGTCTACTAACTCAAAGTCTTCAAATTTAAAGTCAAAAATCGATTTTACGTCTGGATTGATTTTCATTTTTGGCAAAGCATGAGGCTCACGCGTTAACTGCAGGTTTACTTGTTCAATGTGATTGCTGTAAATATGCGCATCGCCAAACGTATGAACAAAATCACCTGGCTCTAAATCACACACTTGTGCCACCATCATTGTAAGCAGCGCATATGAAGCAATATTAAACGGTACGCCTAGGAAAATATCAGCTGAGCGCTGATACAATTGACAAGACAATTTGCCGTCCGCTACATAAAACTGAAATAAGCAGTGACACGGCGGCAAAGCCATATTGTCTACATCAGACACATTCCAGGCGCTTACCATTAAGCGGCGAGAATCAGGGTTGTTTTTAATTTGATTGATAACATTTGTAATTTGATCAATTTTTTCTCCGTCCGGCGTTGGCCATGAACGCCACTGATGACCATACACAGGGCCAAGCTCGCCGTTTTCATCCGCCCATTCATTCCAAATGCGCACGCCGTTATCTTGTAAATACTTAACGTTTGTATCTCCTTGTAAAAACCAAAGCAGTTCATGAATAATTGATTTCAAATGAAGTTTTTTTGTCGTTAATACCGGGAAACCTTCTTGTAAATTAAAACGCATTTGATAGCCAAATGTGCTAATTGTACCTGTTCCTGTCCGATCTTCTTTTTTTGTTCCATTTGCTAACACATGCTCGCAAAGTTCAAGATATTGTTTCACTTCCGACACTTCCTTTATTAAAAAGTCCTTTTCTATTGTATAAGTGTTCACGAGCTAAGTAAACAACTAAATCTCAGCGCATATAGAAAAGTTTTTTATCATCTAGATACGCAATTTCCCCGAAAAAAACGAGAATGAGACCTAACAAAATCAATTAAATAATCGAGTATGAATCGCTTATGATACCGCGGTTGATCTCCGTGCAAGGCTTCGCTTTCCGCGGGCGGCCGATGAGCCTCCTCGTCGCTTACACTTGCGGGGTCTCCTCTGTTCCGCTTTCCCCGCAGGAGTCTTCGCCTTGCCCTCCAATCAACCGCTAGAAGCAACTAAACAGATGAAATCTACGTTTACCATGACCATAAAAAAATCCGAACGAATTTCATTCTCTCTCAAGAATCTCGATTCATCGTTCGGATCTTCCTTAGGCTAAACTACTTTTTTAACAACTTAGTCTTTGTTAATTAAATACAATTGTGCGGTTTTCATGTACTAAAATGCGGTCTTCTAAATGCCATTTCACAGCACGCGCCAGCACCGTACGTTCAATTAAGCGGCCTTTTTTCTTTAAGTCATCTGCATCATCACGGTGGTTCACGCGTTCAATATCTTGTTCAATAATTGGTCCTTCATCCAAGTCGTCCGTTACATAGTGAGACGTAGCACCAATTAATTTTACACCTCGTTGATATGCGCGTTCATATGGACGTGCTCCAATGAATGCCGGTAAGAATGAATGGTGAATATTAATGATACGATATGGATTTTCAGCCACAAAAGTCGACGTTAAAATTTGCATATAACGCGCCAAGATAATCACGTCAATATTATAATCTTTTAATACCTGCAGCTGTTTGGCTTCTGCTTCTTGGCGAATGTCTTTTGTCGCCGGTATATGCTTAAACGGTATACCAAATGATTCAACCACTTCGCGCGCATCTTCGTGATTGCTCACAACGACAGCGATGTCTGTCATCAAATCTCCGCTTTCCCATGCCCACAGCAGCTCTAGTAGACAATGAGGCTCTTTTGACACAAAAATAGCTGTTTTTTTCAAATTATGAGCATATGTAAACTGCCAGTTCATTGAAAATGTATCGGCAATTTTTTTGAAGCTTTCTTCTAGTTTTGCTTCTTTAGCTAATAAATCCTCACATTCAAATTCGAAACGGATAAAAAACATACCCCCTTCATGGTTCGTTGAATGCTGACTTGATTCTACAATATTTGCACCGTGCTCATGTAAAAACGTAGACACAGCCGATACAATACCCGGTTTGTCCGGACAGCTAATTAGCAGCCGACCGCGATTTTTATATTTCTCTTTATATGAAGTTAAATGTTTTTGAATATGCGATTTCATGTAATTCCCTCTCTTTTTTAAATATACAGACAATTGTACCATTATCCTTGTAACGATGCGACATTGAAATAAGGCTTTGACAAAAGAAAGCCGAAACGTTTGCTTCAGCTTGTGTACTTGTTGTTCTAACATCTACTCCCATCAAATCGTTCATTCACTCACCTTTACGTTCTACACATACCTAAAATGAGTGTTTCCTAAAGTGCTGTAGCTCATCCAATTCTCTTGCTGCTTTTGAATTAAACATAAAAAAGCCGCTAGCACAAAACCAGCGGCTTTTCCTTATTATTGCACAGCTTTTTCACTAACTTCATGCACGGCATTCCGTACCTTGCCATATTCGCTTGCGTGAGGACGATCTCCGTCATCTTCGTATCCGTAATCAAACATTCGATTTCGATTTAACGTTAATTTCGTAATAGTTGGACGTAATAAATCAAACAATTCAAATCGTTTTTTCAAATGTGGAAATGATGCTTGATAATGTAAAATTTCTGCTCGTACACTTTTCCAAAATTCCGCTTCTTCTACGCCTTCATGCTCTTCTAAAATAGTCGCTAAATAGCGGAAGTGACAAACAAATAACCCTGTTAAAATAAACTGTGTCAGTCCTTCCGGCTCTTCGCTGCGCAACACTTCTTTCAATTCAAAAGATAGCTGCTGCAGTTCTTCAAACGGCTGATCGCTAATATTCACGTCATCTACAAAATCCTTCATAATAATTCGAACGGGCTTGTTATGTTTGAGCACTAATACCGTATTTTGACCGTGCGGAGAAAATACAGTACCGTATTGATATAAGTAATGAAGAAGCGGCGGCAACACAGCGCTGGTTAACGCATCAATCCACTCGACAGGAGTTAAGCCCGACTTTTCTATATAAGATGAAACTAAAGCTTTCCCTTTACTGTCAACATGTAAAAGCGCAGCTAGCGTAATCGCATGCTCTCCTTCTTCTAACTCTTGATAGATGCTTTCACGCCAAACGACTCCCAGCATTTCTAAATACTGATAAGGCGCGTTTTTAATAGAAGCAAACGTGGGCTGAGTTACGTTTAACGTAGCCACTTCACCTAAAAGTCCTACTTTGCACGTATCTTTTAAAAACGCATCGCGATCTCGTATGCCTTTAATGTGCTGAGTTACTTGAGGAGCAATTACCGTCCGCTCACTTGGAAGGCCTCTGTACACAAGCGTATTTAATATACTCATGGGAAGCTTCACATGATATTTATCTCGATTTGTTGTATTCACAAATGTACGAATCGACTGCTGAGGAAAATATTGATCTTCACCTTCTCCTAACGGAACAATTAAATCATTTGCAATGTATTCAGCGAATAAAGGAACAATCACGTTCATCCACTGCCATTCATGGACAGGAATATAGTAATAGTCCGCTGCTAAAAGGTCTTGGCTTGTTAATTCTTTTTCAAATTCAGCTAGCGTCTCACCGCTTAGCTCCTGCTTCATGACATCATCGAAGCCGAGGGTATCTAATGAATGAAACGAAGCAATTTGCTTCGCAACAGCAATCCATGAAAGCTGAATTTTTTGTTTTTGCTCAGGTGCAAACCGCAGATAATCATCATAGCCAAATCCGATGCGCCCTTTGTTGTATGTAATCCAAGGATGTCCCGTCATTTCACCTTCTAGCTCCGCATAATCCATACCTGCTAATTCATCAGCTGATTTTCGATTTTGCAAATGCACGTCTGCTATTAATGTATGAAAATATTCTTTTGCTAAGTGACCTGCGGTTGAGCTAGACATTCCTTTGTCTTCAGATAAGCTAATTAACAGCTGCAAGGCCTCCGAAAATGTAGGGATTGACGCTTTAGATGTCAGCTTAATACTTTCTGGCAGTACAGAAAAACTGTCAAACAATCGCTGTTTCGCTTGATATGTATACGTAACGCCCCGGTGGTCTTCCCATCGATACGTGGCAAGCGCCCCCTGCTTTTGCAGCTGTTTTGGCTCAATAATATTTTCATACATGAATTCCTGCAGCATTTTAGCTAAAAGCTGGCGATTTGCTTTTTCCCATGATTGCTTATTAAATACGGAAAGATTCGTTTCTTTGATTTTCATCCTTCATTCTCCTTTACTTGTCTTAGAATAGGGATTGTTTTATTACGCAGCGGCATTACAGCGCTAGCAGCTAGCAAAGGAGCGGCACCAGCTGCTAAAGGAAGCGCTAAGTTTACTTTGCTGATTTCTAGTGCTAAAAGCGGTGCAATCAGCAGGGCAATATTTTGAACAGCAATAAGCCAGCTGTAATAGTAAGCAGCTCCTTCTTTGCTTTTTTGAAATAAATAGATATCAAGTATAACCATGCTGAGATAAAACCCGGCTCCATATAAAATTCGACTTATAATAAACATGCTGAGATAATCGGCATATGCTTGCAAACATAGCAGTAAAGCACTAGCACCCGTTACGCTATAAAAAAGCGGTATAACTTTTCCATTAAATAGCTTTGTAGGTACCGTAAGCTTTAAGACGATCGCCATAATGCTCGGCATCACATATAACAAAGCGCTGCCTTGACTGCTCATGCCATATGTTTCATTTGTAAACAATGTAAAATAAGGGCGAATAACGTTGTGTCCAAGGTGAAAAAAGAAAATAGCCAGCAAATAGAAAAAAATAGGCTCGTTTATACTTTGAATGTATGCTGGTGTTTTTTCTTTTTTAAAGATGAAGCTTTTCTTGTTATGAGCCATACGGCCAGTACCATATCAGCTAAAGCAAAGTATTGATATACTTTAAGCGGCATTTCCCATGCAATAATCGCACTTCCAAACAAGCTAGCGACAATAATAGCCGTATGAACAATAAATACATAGGTTGTTGCAGCACTTGCCTTTTTCTGTCCATTTTTCATGCCGCCTACTAAATATGGATACAAAAGATATAAACTGCTTTGAAATACAAGCAGCGCTAAGGAAGTGGCTAAAAATCCATAAAAAGTAGAAGCTTCGCTCAAAATGACTTTAATTAAGGCTGTCATTAGAAGTGACGTTACAACTACATATTTTACGTTCCATTTCTTAAGCAGCATTCCCCATAAAGGTGTCATAACAATGACCACAATCCGGCAGCAAATAATAAAAAAAGACGTCATCATCACTCCATCTACATGAAATGCATTTGTAAAATACTGTGGATAAAATGGTGATAATAACACTTCTGACGTCATGGTCATAAACAAACAGATAAAAACAAAACGCGTAGAAATCATTTCTTAAAATCCAAACTTTTGGAAAACAGTATTTTCATATATTTTGTACACGTTTTTACCTGCAATTTGGTTAATCAAAACAGCATTGCGATAAGCGCCTAAGCCTAAGTCTGGAGCTCCAACTCCGTGTGTATGAAGCTCTCCGTTTTGCACAAATAGCGGGGCTCCTTTTTTCTTCACCTCAACTTGATAGAGTTCGTTAATTTTCAGCTGTCCTTTTTCATCAAACACCAAATGTTCGTTTAAACCTTCCATAAAAGCAGGCTCTTTTGCATGATAGCCCGTGGCCATAATGACAATTTCACTTTCTTCTTTTTCAAACGAGTCCTGCTCGTATTGGTGAAGAGTAAGAAGATGTGTAGCGTTTGTCTTTTCAACGCCTGCAAGTTCCGTAAGCGCGCGCATCGTTAGCGGCACTTCTTTTCCTCCAATTGTTCGTTCGTAAATCAAATCATAAATATCGCCAATCGTTTCAAAGCTTATTCCTTTGTATAAAAGAGCTTGATTTCGTAAAACGCTCTCTTTTTTCTCTTGGGGCAATCTGTAAAAATAGCGGGTATAGTCAGGCGAAAAATGTTCAAGGCCAAGCTTTGAATATTCCATCGGATAAAACCCTTTTGAGCGCGTATACCAATTCAGCTTATAGTCAAACTGAGGCTGCTGTTGAAGTAAATCATAGACAATTTCAGCTGCGCTTTGACCAGAGCCAATTACGGTAATACTTTTAGCCTTCAGCGTTTGTTCACGTTTCATTTTGTACTGAGCAGAGTGATAGAACGTATCGCTGGCTACTGATTGAAAGTCTCTTGGCACTACGGGCTGTGTACCTACTCCAGTTACAAGATGATAGCTGTAATAGGTATGAAGCTTTCCTTCTTTTTCAACCGTTACTTCATAAAAAGGTTTAGCGTCTTCATGCATTTTTACTTCTATTACTCTGCTGTTAAATTCAAGCCCACTCAGCTGGCTCGCTACCCAGCGGCAATAATGATTGTATTCATTTCTTGGAATGTGAAACTTCTCAAAGAAATAAAACTGATACAAGCGCTCATGCTCATGCAAATAATTTAAGAACGTGTACGGACTCTTCGGATCCACCATCGTGACCACGTCTGCCATAAACGGAACTTGAAGAGTTGTCCCTTCTAAAAGCATTCCTGGATGCCAATTAAACTCATTTTTTTGTTCAAAACATTTATATGTACAGTCTGTTTTATCAATTAAAGCTGCTAATCCTAAATTAAATGGACCAACTCCTACTCCAATTACGTCTAAAATGTCCCGTTGTTCCATTCGCTCCACCTTCTTTCAAATACTTTTCTTTCACATTTCAGCAGTACGCCTGTTTTATCAGACAGCGACACTTCTTTCATAAATTGAAACCCGCATTTTTTAAATACTGCAATCATTTTTTCATTTCGTATATCTGGTTCCGCTATTACTTTAGCAGTATCTGCTACCTGGAACTTGTGCTTTAGTAAACTAAGAAGGAGCGGATAAATATAGCCTTTTCCTAAAAAAGCAGGTTCTCCAATTAATAAATGAATTCCTTGATCTCCTTTTTCATAAGGGTAATAGTTACTGATAATATCTCCGTCAACCGTATAAGATTCCCAATAGCTCATAGGTACACCGTCAATTTCTCCAATTAGCAGTTTTTGATGAGAATCCGCTAAAAATGTTTTTAAATGCTGCTCATACGCCTGTTTTGAAATATTTAAATTCCAATACGGAATAACATGCGGTTCATGCATCCACTTATAGAGACGGTCGAAATCTTTATTAAAAGAAACAGAGCGAAAGGTGATGCTCTGCTCCTTTTGCTGAATTATAAATGGATACTTCGTTTGTAATGCTGAATTCATACACGCACACCTGCAGATTCGTACAGAGGATTTTCAACATTTACATAAACAGACTGCGTTTCAAGAGACCCTACCAGCTCATCCATATCATGAACACGCGTTAAGAAATTGGCTTTGCAAGGCAGCGTTTCCTCTTCTAGCATCGATAAAACAAGACTTGTATGATCTTTTTCTTTGTACATCTCTATCTCTTTTCGCAAAATCAATAGCAAGTCCGACTCTTGAACGAGACCAGCTGTACCAAAAGCATTGATTAATCCTAAAATATGGTTAAAAAATACGTAATAGCGAAATCTTTCTTCCGCTACAGCGTCATCACATACCGTATCGCTTTCTCCGTTTAACGAAGGAAGCAGCTCGCGAAGCTCTTGTTCCTTTGATTTCATAAAGTAGTAGCCTTGGTTGTCGCGGTAGTAAAACACCGATGGATACCCGCTTTCATCAAGCTTAATAACGGAATTTTGCTGATGAGCTTCCAGCGCGATTCCTTTTTGAGTGTAAAGCCACATCATCGGGTGAAAAGAGACATCTAAATAACGTTTAAACCAGCGTTTGCTTACGTCTTCATTCGTGCTATTTTCACTTGCAGCAATATGGTTAATAATATTATCAATTTGAGAAGCTTTCCCAAACACATGATCTTGACACAAACTGGCTAGAAGTGTTGTACGGTTCCCATGCTCACCTTGAAAAGGATTGCTTCGAATCATGACTTCAAACCCAAGCTCCTTTTTTCCAAGCGTGATGTAAGCAGGGTCTTCAATCACTTGAAAAGCCGGATGGTTTTCTTGAAGCTCCGCCTGTAATCCCTTTTGCAATAAATGGCTAACTTCTACTCCTCTGCTTAATTCTTTGCGTTTATTCACTCTCAGTGAATTAGTGATCTTTACCGGAATAGAAAATTTGTACATCACATCTGCATCTTTACTGTATACGGTTCTAACAGACGAAGTCGGATAAAACGGCTGACCGTGTGGCCCTAGATAAGCAAGCTTGCCTTTTTGAATCCATTCACACACTTCTTCTTTTCCTAAAAGATAACGAGCTTGCAGCGGATGCATAGGTATAAGTGAATAATCGTCCGCTTGGCAATGCGACTGTATGAATTCTTCAGAAACCTTGTTATCTTTTTTCAGCTGCTCTTTAATAAGCTGTGAAGCGGTTTGACTCCCGGCAGACTGTTCTGCAACAAGAGATTTATGTGCTTTAAAATAATGAAGCTGAAATTTGCCGTTCACTTCAGGCCCAAACACCTCTTCTTCTTCAGGTAATATCCCTTGACGGCTTTTAGGTGTGGGATGCAGCTGGTGGCCAATAAGCAATGACTGCTCAGATTCTAAGAACGTTTTGTCCCATTTATAGCACGTTTCTAACTCTTTCTGTCTTTTTTCAATGAACAATTTCATATTTTCGTAGCTTAATAGCACACGTACAATTAGCTCATTCACCTGTAGTAAATGATCTGTTACTTCTTTTAAAAGAAAGGCTAAAAGAGTGACGACATCTAATTCCTTGAGCTCCTCTTTCTGAATGCGATAATAAAAGACTGGAAAGAACAAGTGACGTCCGGTAGCTGAACGGTACTTTACTGGAAAGTAAAGAGTTACCGGCTGTTTTTCTAACCTAAGAACGAGCGTTTCCTCGCTTTTCATTTCTGAAACGGACTGCCATACTCCCTTACCTGTTTCTCGAATATAGCAATTAATAATATTTTGCATCGTAATAAAATTAGCCGATAACTGAGCGTTCACGTAATCGCTCCTCCTTTTTCTCCAACTCTTTTCCTAAAGCCACGACTTCCTCTAACTGAGTGGCAACAGAATCAATTGTAATCATGGGATTTAACATCGTTAGCTTTAAATAAGCTTGCTCTTTATGCTTTGTTTTTGCCATGATAAAAGTGCCTTTTTCATATAAATGCTGCTGAATACGCTGATTTAACTTATTTTCATAATGCTGCTGTTTTTGACAATCACCATATAAAGTATCTGGCACGTAGCGAAATACAACTGCGTTCATATAAGGATCATTTAACACCGTAATATTCCTTTGCTTTCGTAAATGTTCAGCTGTCTGCTTAGCCGTTTCAATGGTATGATCAACCATTTTTCCATACTCATTTGTACCTACTGCACGGAAAGTCAACCATAGCTTCAAGGCGTCAAATCGTTTGGTCGTTTGAATACTGCGATCTACCAAATGTACATGCTCATCTTCTTCGGGATTTAGATAATCTGCATGAAGCTGAATGTGTTTGAACATAGCTGAATTCTTCAATAGAAATGCACCGCAGCTCACCGGCTGATAAAACCACTTATGAAAATCCATCGTAATAGAATCTGCTCGTTCAAGAGCTTTTAAGCGTTCACGATATTTATGTGAAAATAGCAGCGCTCCTCCATAAGCGGCGTCAGCATGAAGCCAAAGCCCTTCTTTTTTAGCAAGCTCACTTATTTCAAAAAGAGGATCCACGCTTCCAAAATCCGTCGTGCCTGCCGTTGCTACAACAGCAAAAGGAAGGTTTCCCTGTGCTTTGACTTCCCGTATCGCTTCTTCTAAATTTTCTATATCCATCTCGTGCCTTTCATTGCACTTTACACTCACCACTGCATTCATGCCCAATCCAAGCTGAGCTGCAGATTGCTGCACCGTAAAGTGGGCTTTTTCGGAGCAGAAAATCCGCAGTTTTTTAGCTTGGAGCGGTAAACCTTCTTCACTAACATTAATTGAAAATGCAGCATGGCAATATTCATTACGAGCAAGCAGAAGTCCCATATAATTCGACTGAGTCCCTCCGCTTGTAAAAACGCCGGAAGAAGAGCTTGAATAACCAATTTGTTGTGTTAACTCATCAATCACTTGATCTTCTATATACGTAGCTGCCGGACTTTGATCCCACGAGTCCATAGATTGATTCAAAGCAGAAATCATCACTTCCGCAGCAAGGGCCGGTATAATCGGAGGACAATGCAAGTGCGCCATTGCCCCGGGATGCGAAATATGAAGCGAATGATCCAGCACTACGGCTTGTACGTCATCAAACAGATCTTCTAGCGGCTGTTCGTGTTCGCTAAAATAGACCGAACGATTGACTAAGTTCGATAGTTCGTCAACGTCTATGTGAGTATAAGGGGATTTTAGTTCATGGTAGTGACGTTTAATCATCTCAGCCATTCCGCCTATCATCGCTTCATAATTCTCGAGGCTTTCTTTGGATGATGATAAAAACCACTTTTCAAACGGCGCCATTTTATTTATTCACCCACTTCTCTTCTGCTGCTTTTATCGCTTCTTCAAATCTTGTTAACACTTCATCGGTTTGTTGTTTCGTTAAAATTAATGGAGGAAGCAGACGAATAACAGCACCATGCCTTCCACCCACTTCTAAAATGACGCCTCTGTCAAAACATTCTTTTTGAATCAGCTTAGCTAACTCACCGTTTGCAGGATAACTGCCGATTTTATTAGCCGGCTTTGTTGCGTCTATGATTTCAACGCCCAGCATCAAACCTCTTCCGCGTACATCACCAATTGAGAATACTTGCTTTTGAATATGTTTTAGCTGACTCTGAATATAAGCTCCTAATTCATGAGCATGTGCAGGTAAGTTTTCTTGTTTTATAAATTGCAGAGTGGCTTGTCCTGTAGCCATCGCAAGCTGATTTCCTCTAAAGGTGCCGATATGTGCACCCGCTTCCCATTGATCCAGCCTTTTATCATACAGAACGACTGATAAAGGAAGGCTGCCTCCAATTGCTTTAGATAGCACTAATACATCCGGTTCGATATCAGCGTGTTCGAATGCATACAGCTTTCCTGTTCGTCCAATTCCAGTTTGAACTTCATCTACAATAAGCGGAATGTTTCGTTCTTTTGTGATTCTGCGAAGCTCTTTTAACCATGGAATCGGCGCCGGAACAGAGCCTCCTTCTCCTTGTACAATTTCTACTACAACACCCGCCGGAGTCACAATTCCACTTTCAGGATCATCCAGCATATTTTCAATGTATGTACTAATGTAAGTGTGACCTTCAGCACCCACGCCAAACGGGCAGCGGTATTCATATGGATAAGGTAGAAAATGTGTATCAGGTACTAGCGCATGAATGTGCTTTTTGGGACTCGTTGTACCGCTAATGCTTAACGTTCCGTGCGTGGAGCCGTGATATCCCCCTTGAAAAGATAAAATCGTTCGGTTACCTGTTGCTGTTTTTACAAGCTTCAAAGCTGCTTCAATTGCGTCTCCTCCAGTTGGACCGCAAAACTGTATTTTCGCTTTGTTTGCAAATTCTTCTGGTAAACTAGCAAATACTTCATCGATAAAAGCTTCTTTCACAGGCGTTGTTAAATCTAATGTATGTAAAGGAATAGATTTTGCTAAAACGTCTTGTATTGCTTCATGAACTACGTAATGGTTATGACCAAGAGCAAGCGTGCCGGCTCCTGCTAAACAATCAATATACTCTTTTCCATCCATATCCGTGATCACGGCGCCTTTTGCTTGTTTAATTGCAATAGGAAGCCGTCTAGGATAAGACCTTGCATTGGATTCACGTTCATTTTGCATAGCAAGCAGCATTTCGTTTGATGTAAGTTGTTTCGTTGACGTTGACATATCATATCCTCCTGTTTGTTCAATTGATAATGATTTTCATTAACAATTACAACAATAAATGATAATGATTATCACTGTCAATGATTATTCTGAAAATATGAAATTATTCCTATTTCACTTTAAAGTCGAAAAAACGCAGCATTTCTCTTATGTAGCAAGGATTCAAAGGGTTTTATGGTGTTTTCCATTTAGGGAAAACTATGTAATAAGTCCCTTTCTATTTCCAAATAAAAAAGTGCTACAATTCCTTGTAGCACTTCTGTTACTTTTGCTTATTCATCGTTTCTTTTGCAGCTTTTACACTCCTTGGGTCAAGCGGTTTCGTATATTGACAATTCACTCGAACCCCTGAACCAATACGAATTTCTTTCACGGGAGTAACGGATAAGAACGCTTGAAGATTTTCAGGTTTCAGCCCTTTTGTCCCGATTAAAATAATATCTTTATCTTTCATTTTTCTTAACAGTTTTTTAATATGAGGAATACCGTTTAGCGCACTTTTATCCGCTCCTGAAGTCATGACACGCTGAATTTGCTTATAGCTTAAAAGCGTTTCAAGCGCCTTTTCTTGATCACTGATTTCATCAAATGCTAAGTGGAACGTTACATTCATTTCTCCTGCCGCATCCAGCAGTCGCTTTAAAGCTTGCTCATCAATAATTTTGTCTTCTGTTAAACAGCCTATTTCAATTCCATCAATGCCAATTTCTCTTGCATAGTGAATATCTTCAATCATTGTTTGCAAATCATCTTCATCATATTGAAAAGATTGATTATGTGGACGAATCATCACAAATATTGGGATATGTATCGTTTCTTTCACTTTTTTCATCAAACCGTAGCTTGGGGTTAAGCCGCCTTCACCGATTCCAGTTACAAGGCTTATACGATCGGCACCATGTTCCTGGGCAACTTTAGCATCATGTAAGGTTGCAGCTGTGACTTCTAATATCATTCTAAAAACACCCTTTCCCCTTTAATATAGAGCTTTTACCTTCTTTTCCCTGTATTTATACTTAAAAAACTCTACCAAACTCTCTTATTTAAGAAAACACCCAAAAGATGTGATTAATATTTTCAAAAAATTGAATGTCATGGAAAAAGAGTAAGAACTATTCTTTTTCTCATGACGTTTCAATTAATAAAATTCTATATTTATACTAAAGATTCAAAAATACATCCCTTTTATCTAGGGTAAAGGGTTTATTAAAAAGAGCGTGGATTTGTTTGTTGCGTGAACATCCAATCATTTAAAGAATGAGGCTGCTGATGACCAACTGGTGCTGAGAAATCGCGGCATCCGCAATCATGCATCGGCATTTGGCCCATTCCTCCGTGCATTAGCGGCATTCCACCTTGCATCGGCATTTGACCCATTCCTCCGTGCATTGGCGGCATTCCACCTTGCATCGGCATTTGGCCCATTCCTCCGTGCATTGGCGGCATTCCACCTTGCATCGGCATTTGACCCATTCCTCCGTGCATTGGCGGCATTCCACCTTGCATCGGCATTTGACCCATTCCTCCGTGCATTGGCGGCATTCCACCTTGCATCGGCATTTGACCCATTCCTCCGTGCATTGGCGGCATTCCACCTTGCATCGGCATTTGACCCATTCCTCCATGCATCGGCATTCCGTCTTGCATTGGCATTTGACCCATTCCTCCGTGCATTGGCGGCATTCCGTCTTGCATCGGCATTTGACCCATTCCTTCATGCATTGGCGGTAGCTCTCCGTACATTGGCATTTGATTCATTTCTTTTTGCATCGGCGGCATTCCGCCTTGCATTGGCATTTGATTCATTCCTCCATGCATCGACGGCATTGCATCTTTCATCGGCGGCATTTCTCCGTGCATTGGCATTTGATTTGCGCCTTCTTGCATTGGCATTGCCTGCATTTCTTTTGCAGAAGGCATAGGCGGCATTTTAGCAGGTTTAGGTGCTGCTTGCATATATGGATTGGATATCGGTTGTCCGGTTTGTTTCATTCCATACGAATTTCTCATTTTTAAGGGCTCCTTCCCATTCTCTTACTCTGTTTACGTTATTCTTTTTACCATCGATCTGAAATTCGTCCATAAGAAAATAGGCTTTCTACACATTCAAAATTGTAGAACGTATAAAAAAAAGCTATAATCGAGGCAAATTGCAGATAGAAAGGTGGCACATGATGAATAAAACCATTATCGTATGGATTCGAAAAGATTTTCGGCTGGTTGATAACCCAGCTCTGTTTCACGTAGCTAAAGAAGGAATGGTTGTACCTGTTTATATTCATGACGACTACGAAGACAGCTCAATGGGAAGTGCAAGTAAATGGTGGCTTCACCATGCGCTGAATGACTTTAAAACCTCGATCGAAAAAATAAAAGGAACGCTGATTGTACAAAAAGGAAACCCTAAAGATGTGTTACAAAAATTACTTCATGAAACGAATGCACAAGATATTTATTGGAATAGACGCTATGAACCACATGGGCCAAAAAGAGATAAAGAGCTTCAAGCTTTTTTTTCAGAGCAACAAATAAATATTCGCACATTTGAGGGGTTTCTCCTTCATGAACCTTGGAAAATCACAAAAGAAAATGGAGATCCTTATAAAGTATTTACAGCTTATTATAAAGCTTCTCAAAAACATTCAGTATCTTCTGCTGTAAAAAAAGTTACTTCCATACAGGCCTCCTCTAAACCGGTTGAATCTCTTTCAGTCTCAGATCTCGATTTGCTTCCAAGCATACCGTGGGATGAAACGATTAAGTCGACGTGGGAAGCTACGGAAAAAGGCGCTATTGATGTCTTCAAAACGTTTTTAAAGAATAAGCTGCTTCATTATGAAAAAGGACGAGATTTTCCTGCTGAAGCATTAAATTCATTTCTATCTCCTTATTTCGCTACAGGACAGCTCTCAGCTCGCGTCCTTTATCATTATTTGAGAACTAAAGCTGAAAAAGTACGTTCTGATGCTTTTGAACAGCAAGCTGAAATGTTTATTCGTCAACTTATATGGAGAGATTTTGCTTATCAGTTGCTTTATCATTTCCCGCACACTACAAGTGAACCGCTTAATGAAAAATTCAAGCAATTTCAGTGGGCTGACAGCAATGAAGAGCTTCAAGCTTGGAAAAATGGAAAAACCGGCTATCCCCTTGTCGATGCCGGAATGCGGGAGCTGTGGGAAACAGGGTTTATGCACAACCGAGTTCGAATGGTAGCTGCTTCCTTTTTAGTAAAGCACCTTTTAATTCATTGGAAACACGGAGCAAATTGGTTTTTTGATACCTTAGTAGACGCAGATTTAGCTAATAATACAATGGGCTGGCAGTGGGTTGCAGGCTCGGGGGCAGACGCCGCGCCATATTTTCGTATTTTTAATCCAATTACTCAATCAGAAAAATTTGATAAAGAAGGAGAATATATTAAAAAGTGGCTTCCAGAGCTTAAAGATATTCCTTCTTCTTATATTCATAAACCTTGGGAGGCCCCAGCAGACGTATTAGAAAAAGCAAACGTTACACTTAATAAAACATACCCGGCTCCAATTGTCGATCATAAAGCAGCTAGAGAGCGAGCGCTAGAGCATTATCAGCATATCAAATAAGAGGTAAATCACGCCTCTTATTTGATATGCTGAATTTTTTAAACGTGTAAAAAATTCCCTTTCTTATCTATTTGCAACTAAAAACATGTATTTGAAATCTCTTTATAGGGTTTTCAAGCCCATTTCCCCTCTCTATAGCACATTTGATTTTTCATATTTTTTCCTATAATTTGAATATATAATAATGATTATATATGCTTGGGAACTCTCTCATTGCATAGATCTGATTGGAGTGATTCGATGCCCGTTTGTCCTTCTTGTAACTATAAGGAAGATTATAATTTTTGCAGAATGTGCGGCACTCAAGTTCGGCACACCTTCGCCAACCAAGAAGATCAGCTTTTTTATCCATTAAAAGATCGAATCATTACGGATGACAATGAACCAAAGCATCAAGCTATTTTATCTCATACCCATGATTTAGTATGTGCTATTACTGAAGATGGCATTTATGAATACGCTTCTCCTTCTTACGCTAAAACGTTAGGCGTTTATCCTGATGAGCTTATTGGACAACATGTGCTTATCAATGCGTATCCCGAAGACAAACACATAATCTCGACTATTTTAGCTAACATGAGCAAAACAAAAGATGCCTCCACGTTTGAATACCGAAAGTTTCACGTGAACGGCACCATCGTTTTATTAGAATGTAAAGGCGCTCCAATTATTACATCCACTGGAGAAATCGAAGGGTTTGTATTTGTCTCACGAGACGTAACAGAAAAAAGACAAGCAGAGAAAAAGATCCAGAATTCAGAAAAACTTTCTGTCATCGGTCACCTTGCTGCAAGTATCGCACACGAGGTTAGAAATCCTTTGACAACCATTAAAGGGTTTGTACAACTATTCAGTGAGACACAGCAGCCGAAAAAAATAATGATTTATCGAGATCTCATTCAGCATGAACTTTCACAAATTGAACATATCATCACAGAGTTTATGAGTTTAGCTAAACAAGAGTACTTATATACAGACAACCTTGTTATTACCGACTTGTTAGATGAGGTATTAAAGCAATTTGAACCGGCTACTGGAGTCAAAAACATCCACATCATTCGCCATTATCCAAAAGAACATCCCCTGCTCGTTAGTGGACAAAAAACACAGCTAACCCAAGTATTTATTCATGTTATACAAAATGCCATTGATTCGATGGAAAGCGGCGGCAAGCTGGCGGTATCGATTGAAAAATCAGCTAGAGAAACGCTGTGCATTGTGATAAAAGACAATGGATGTGGAATTGATTCAAAGCGTATCCCTTATATAGGAGAGCCTTTTTATACAACAAAAGAACGAGGAATAGGCCTGGGACTAACAATTTGCAACAAAATTATTAATGAACATAATGGTTTTTTTCATGTATCCAGTGAAAAAAATGACGGTACAAGTATTACCATTACCCTTCCTATGAAAACGACTGGACTTTACGTAGTGGAAGCCTAAAAGAGAGGTTGAGACATAACTAAATCACTTCCATTTAAAGACGAGCAAATTAGGTAAATGCTCTAGTATAAATAGCCTTTTACACCGCTGTTGATATCCGTACAAGGCTTCGCTTTCCGCGGGCGGGCGATGAGCCTTCTCGTAGCTAGGCTCCTGCGGGGCCTCATCTAGGCCGCTTTTCCCGCAGGAGTCTTCGCCTTGCCCTCCAATCAACCGCTAGAAGCAACTAAACAGATGAGACCTACGTTCACCATTCCAATAAAAAACGAACCACCAATCAAACATTTTGATCAATAGTTCGTCATTTACCTTGGCTAACATACTTTTGTCCCAGCCTCTTCTTCCTTTAAAACAGCTGGGTGTACAGCTGATACTTATAAAGCATATAGAAACTTCCTATCACTGCCAGGTAAAAGATGAGCGTCTCTGCTCCGCTACCTGTTTCGTATGTTAAAGGAGGCTTAAACTTCTTCTTGCTAAGAGGTGAGAAAAAAGGTACCCCTCGTTTAGAAAAGAAATCTCCAAGAATATGAAAAGCGTATCCATAGGCTATTCCTAATGTAAAGTCATTGTCATACATCGTATGTAAATAAAAAATAAGTCCACTTGCAAGAATAGAATGCGTAATACCCCGGTGTCCAAAAATAGATTTAATTATTTTTGCGAGACCAAGAGATCTTCTACCAATATATGAATTTGGTTCATCAATATCAGGAAGCAGTGCTCCAATCGCGATGCCTACAACATAAGGAAATGTAAACGAAGCGTCTCCTGTTATAGCCACGCCGGCACCGGCAGCAATCGATGTTGCAATATGTGTGTGATATCTCAAATATGCCACCTTCTTTCTTTTTCAACTTAAGGCAAGCACTGTGATCAAAATCACACATACGTTCGCCCAACGTTAACTATAAGTGAAGGTGGTAAAAATGTCAAAATAATCTATGATTACGTAAGCTGCAGACCGACTAACCCGATAAGCATCACAAGAAAACTAATAAGAGTACCCTTTCCATTTTTCTTTGCTCTTCCATCTTTTTTGACAATAGAATAAATCCACGTACTCGAATACACAGCGAATCCAAGAAAACCAAATAACGTGATATATGTAAACATACCGAAACTCCTTTGCTTGTCATTACTATTAACTATACGAGATTTTATAAAAAAAACAAAGTAGTATGACGGCTTGTTTAATATCTCTTTCTTTTTCTTATACTAGGAAGAGGAGGGATGGCTATGCAACAGAAGCAGCTAGAAGATATATTCGACTTCTATGGGTTAAGTGAGGTTTATCGCCGCAATTTCGAGGATGCTGAACGCCACTGGTTATTTAAAGACGTGGAGGTAACTATACTTGAAGATTTTTTTAACTCTCACGATTGCGAAGATCTCGAATGCTGTACTCTAGAAGAATTTTGTTTTTCATTCATGAATTTCCAATCCATACATGCACAAATTCCCCACGTGTACTATTACTAAAAAAGTGATTTCGCAGGAAAGCGAAATCACTTTTTGTTAAAAGCCTAAAGAAATATATTTTACTTCTAAATATTCTTCAATTCCGTAATGTCCGCCTTCACGTCCAAGCCCACTTTCTTTAAAGCCGCCAAACGGCGCTTGTGGTGTAGAAGGTAGTCCATCATTTAGCCCTACAATACCATATTCTAAAGCTTCAGCAATACGAATAGCTTCTGAAATATTTTCAGTGAACACATAGGCTGCTAATCCGTAAGGCGAGTTATTTGCACGGCGAATAACTTCTTCTTCTGTTTGATACGTCGCAATTGGAGCAATTGGCCCGAATGTTTCCTCGTACATACAAAGCATATCGTCCGTTGCACCATCTACAACCGTAGGTTCAACAAACAGTCCGCTTCCCTCTTCGCGTACAGCCCCTCCAGTTAAGACGTTTCCACCTTTTGCTACAACATCGTCTAAGTGGCGCTTTACTTTTTCTAACGCTTTTTCATCGATTAGAGGTCCGATATCCGTACCTTCTTCTAAGCCGTTTCCGACTTTCAGCTGACTAACAGCCGCTGCAAACTGCTCTGCGAACGGTTTAGCAATAGACTCGTGCACGTAGATGCGGTTTGTACATACGCATGTTTGACCAGCGTTACGGAATTTAGAAGCAATTGCATTTGTTACTGCTTTATCTAAATCAGCATTTGCTGTTACGATAAACGGAGCGTGTCCGCCTAATTCTAAAGACACTTTTTTAACCGTATCAGCTGCTCCGCGCATTAACAGTTTACCTACTTCTGTAGAGCCCGTAAACGATAGTTTACGTACACGTCCATCTTGAAGCCACGCTTCTCCAATCGCTTTTGCATCTCCCGTAACTACATTAATTACGCCTTTTGGAATACCCGCTTCTTGTGCCAGCTCTGCTAGACGAAGAGCCGTTAGTGGCGTTTGTTCTGCCGGTTTAATAACCGCTGTACATCCAGCTGCTAAAGCTGGCGCTACTTTACGTGTAATCATAGCTGCCGGGAAGTTCCAAGGCGTAATAGCTGCCATGACTCCCACAGGCTGCTTATGAGCAAATAATCGTTTATTAGAAGAAGAAGCTGGAATTGTTTCTCCGTAAATGCGTTTGCCTTCTTCTGCGTACCATGAAACGAATCCGTTGGCATAGCCAATTTCACCTTTTGCTTCTTTAAGAGGCTTGCCTTGCTCGACTGTCATTATTTCAGCAAGTTCATCGGTGTGTTCTTCAATCAGCTGATGCCATTTAAATAATAATTTACCGCGCTCTTCTGCAGTTTTTTTAGACCATGTTTGAAACGCTTCATAGGCAGCATCTGCTGCTAGCTTCGCTTCTTTTTCTCCACCTTTTGCAACAGCAGCCACTACTTCATTTGTTGCTGGATTCACCACTTCGTATGTATCACTTGCTGAAACAAATTCTCCGTTAATATATAAGTTTGCTTGCTTCATATTTCTTCACTCCCTGCTTAAATTTATCTACTCAATGTTCTGTGCTGTCCGAAACGTACTTTCGAATTTTACGACTGGCTTGTGATTGGCTAATACCAAGCTGTTCTGCTACTTTGTAAGATGACCTATGCTGTTCAAACGCCTTTATGACCATCTCTTTTTCCACATGTTCAATCATTTCAGGAAGCGTATGCACAGGTGGATCGATAGCAAACTCTTTTGCAAAAGGCAAATCTTTAAGCGTAATCATTTCTTCCCCTGTAACGACCAGACGCTCAATGATATTTTCCACTTCACGAACGTTTCCTTTCCATTCTTGTCCTAAAAACGCATCTAACGCCTTTGGTGATAAACGTACATTACGTTCGTATGCCGTATTAAAATGGTGAAGAAACTGATAGACAAGCGGCAGAATATCTTCTTTTCGCTCTCGTAAAGGAGGAATGGTAATCGGCACTACATTAAGTCGATAGTACAAATCACGTCTAAACTTTCCTTCTTCCACCATTTGTTCTAGATTTTGATTCGTAGCAGCAATAATTCGTACGTCTATTGATACTGCTCTTGTTGAGCCCACAGGACGAATTGTACGGTCTTGCAGCACGTGGAGCAACTTACTTTGTGCTGAAAGAGAAAGTTCACCAATCTCATCTAGAAAAAGCGTGCCTTCGTTTGAAAGCTCAATGATTCCTTTTTTCCCTTCTCGAAATGCTCCAGTGAACGTACCGCCTTCATAGCCAAATAGCTCTGATTCAATAAGCTGTTCAGGAAGCGCTGCACAATTAAGCTCATGATACGGCTGCTGTTTTCTTGTACTAAGCTGGTGAAGCAGTTTTGCTACTCTGCTTTTTCCTACCCCTGTTTCTCCAAGTAAAAGAACGGTTGTATTTACAGAAGCAACTCGTTGAATGGTTGAAAAAACTTTTTTCATCGCTTCACTTTTTGTCACGATGCCTTCTAAATCCACGGCTTCGTTTAACTCTTTTTTATAGTTTTCAAGCTGTTCTTCCATCTCTTCTACTTTTCGTTTTAATTCCATTAAGTCTGTGAGATCCCGAGAATAGCTAATAACGCTTTTTAAATGTCCGTCGTTTGTAAATACCGGCCTTGTCCGCACATGAAGATACCGGCCGGAGTTTGTTTTTTGAACCAATTCAATTGCTTGATTAGATTCAATCACTTTTAGCGTGGCCGAAGGATAAAAAATACCCATTTCCTGCAGTTCTTTTACGTGCTTTCCAATAAAATCTTCCACTTTCAAAGCATAGTTTTTTTCACACTCTGAATTTACAACTAACACATATCCATTTGCATCAGTTACAAAGATTTCATCAAATGATGACTCAAATATATCGTAAAGTTCATCGTTAATTTTCTGAATATGCTTTTTATGAATGGTCATTTGAATCACCTTTTCGTCAAAAAATAATTATTATTTTATTTTATCAGAAAATGAAAAATCTATAAATAGAGTGTCCAAACATACCCATTTTTTGTGATTCATGAAGAATGAGTGAAGAGTTCTCTCTTCACTCATGCCACAATTTCACTTATACTTCAACCGTTTGCTGTACGCTTGCTTCTAGTGCTGCTTCAAAAATAGCTAAGCCTTCTTCTAGCTGCTCATCCGTAATAACAATTGGCATTAAGATACGAAGAACGTTTCCAAATACTCCTGCGCTAAGCAATAATAATCCACGTTTGTTTGCTTCTTTTACGATGCGCTGTGTAAGCTCTTTGTCCGCTTCTTTTGTTTCACGGTCTTTCACAAGCTCAATCGCAGACATCGCTCCTAATCCGCGAATATCACCGATACAGTCATATTTCCCTGCTAGTTTTTCAAATCGTGATGTTACCACTTTTCCAAGGTACTCACCGCGTTCGTTTAGCTTTTCTTCTTCAATGATATCAAGTACAGCTAAGGCTGCTTCACATCCAAGAGGACTTCCACAATACGTCCCGCCAAGCTCACCAGGATTAGATTCATCCATGATTTCAGCACGGCCAATGACACCGCTGATTGGTACGCCAGCTCCTAGTGATTTTGATACCGTAATTAAATCAGGCTCAACGTCAAAATGTTCAATACCGAAGTAGCGGCCTGTACGTGCAAATCCTGCTTGAATTTCATCTGATACAAATAAAATTCCGTGCTCTTTACATAATTGATACACTTCTTGCACAAAACGTTTACCTGGAACAATGAAACCACCTTCACCTTGAATCGGCTCCATTACAACAGCTGCAATCGTTTCCGGTGCTACTTCTGTATTTAAGAAGTTTTTGAATTCTGTAATCATGAAATCTTCGTATGCTTCAACTGATAATCCTTGTGGACGGCGATACTCATAAGGATATGGAGCTTTGTATACTTCAGGAGCAAACGGTCCAAATTCATATTTATATGGTTTTACTTTACTTGTCATTGTCATTGTCATTAATGTACGGCCATGGAAACCGCGGTTAAAGGAAATAATTCCTTGACGTTTTGTATATTTACGAGCAATTTTCACTGCGTTTTCTACAGCTTCTGCTCCGCTATTTAAAAGTAATACTTTCTTGTCAAATTCACCAGGTGCAATTGCTGCTAATCTTTCTGCAAGCTCTACGTATGACTCATACATCATTACGTTAAATCCTGTGTGAATAAAACGGTCTACTTGTTTGTGAAGCGCTTCTTTTACTTTTGGATGACTGTGCCCTACATTGATTGTGCCAATTGCGCCTACGAAATCAATAAACGTATTGCCATCGACATCTTTAACGATCGCCCCTTCAGCCGTATCAGCAAATGTCGGAATGCCATAACTTACACCTTTCGGAATGGCACGGTGTCTTCTATCTAATAATTGCTTTGCATTTTCTCCCGGTAAATTTGTTGCTACTTTGCTAAAAGTTTGACTCATTTTTTATCTTCCTCTCATATTAAATAATTCTTCAATTAGTTTATATGCAAAAAACATGCCAACTTTTAAAAAGCTGAAAAATAAGCATTTTTAGATAATTCTAACGATATTTCATTTATCAATAAGTCTATATAAACTTATTGATAAGTCAAAAAAGACTCTTCCCTTACATAAAGTGCAGGAATTTTATATTGCCATAAAAGGAACAAGCCTTTTATAATAAATGTATAAATATAGTAATGTTATGATTAACCTCTTTATAAAGGAGTGAAAAATATGCTAGAGGGCTGGTTTTTATGGGTTATTTTATTTTGGGTTGTCTTTTTAATGAGCATGTTTGCTATCGGCGGATTTTTTATGTTCAGGAAATTTTTAAAGCGCTTACCAAAAGAAGACGGCATGTCTGAGCTTGATTGGCAAGATCACTATCTTTCCAAAACCGTCCACCTTTGGTCAGCGGATCAAAAGCAGCTATTAAACGTTCTTGTTGAACCAGTACCTGAACTATTTCGCGATGTAGCTAAACAAAAAATCGCGGGAAAAATTGGGGAACTCGCAATTGAAGAACAAGCAGCCTCTATAACGGAAGACTTAATCGTACGTGGATACATTTTAGCTACGCCTAAACGTGATCATAAATTTTTATTAAAAACATTAAAAAAACAAAAGATAGATGCCGTCCCCTATCAGCATTTATTTTAAATCAAAAAAGGTGGCTGCGCAGCCACCTTTTTTAGTTTAATATCGTTGTATTAGCAAGACGATCATTATGCAGCTTTCGTTCGAGCTTTTTGTACGATGTGTACATAGCAATGCGCCAAGGTACAATCATACCAAATGCTAAAATCCAGAACATACCGCCAAGCTGGCCAACATCAATTGAAGAACTTAAATATATTTTCATTGCAATTCGAATAATAAGCAAACCAATAATAATGAATGCAAAAGCTTTTGAACGCTTCAAGTAAATATGATCGTCACGAATTTCAAATTTAGACGTTTTAATTAACAGGATTGAGAAAATCATGCCTGCGATTAACGCCTCAAGCAGTTCTGCACCCGTTACTCGAAACATTGGAAAGATAAACATTAACGCTCCCGTACTCATAAAAAAAGGCGGAAGTATAATTTTTTTTGCATTCGTTGGTTTATCAGCAGCTTTCATTCGAACAACTAATATGAAAGAAGCCATAAAAATTGCGACAAGTGTTGAAGCAATAACCAATGAAATCCTTCCTTTACTATAGTTTAGTGTTTACTTATATTATAATCCAAAAAACATCAGAAGTAAAAGTGCAACAAAAAACAGAAGAGGATATCTTCTGTTTTTATTTAGTAGAGGTGATACCTGCTTTTGCTTTTTGCTTTTGTTTTTGCTTTTTCATTGCTTTTAGTAAGAACCCGCCTTTAAATTTACGCGGCTCGTATGAAATAATGAAAGCACGAGGCTCATATTCTTCAATGAATGCTAATAGCTCTTCTTCTCTACTTCTTTTTGTTAAAATGTCTAATCTATAGCGTGCACTGTCTCTTCCTTCTCCTTGGTAAACAGTAACACCAAAACCTTCCTGTCGAAGGCGGTTAATCAACTCTTCATTTTTGGTCATAAGGTTAACTAAGAATGTTGTATATCCGATAGCAAGTCTAGATTCGATATAACTTCCAAGGATAATTCCCACTCCAAACCCAACTGCATATACAACCATAGCAAGCGTGCTTTGATCTCCTGAAAATACAAGGGATAAGCCGAATACATAAATTAACGCTTCAACAAATCCAAAAACCGAGGCATACATACTCATACCTTTGACTAAAAAAATTGTGCGCAGCGTCAAGATCGGTACATAGATCAGTTGCAAAAGCAAGATTAACAAAATATCTTTCAATTTATACACCTCTTTTTAACAATTAAAAATATGACGATTTCATTGTATCACTCCGTATTTATAGAAGATATAGTAAAAATAAATTTTTTCTATATATTTTTTTACATCATATTCTTTTATATTTCCTAAGAGCGAAAGTAACTATTTTGTCTTTTAAAAAATAAAAAGAATCTGCCAATTCCCAGATTCTTTTTTGTATCACTTTCCCTTTTCAGAAGCCCGTAAACCCTCCGAATACGCTCGTTGTATAAATAATAATTTTTGTCATCCAGTCAAAATACAAAATAAATCCCATGCCAATCATTGCGTATCCGCCAACTTTCATCATGGAATTCATATGTTTTTTTAACCAGTTCATTTTCCCAATAAAAAACGTCATAATAAAAAATGGAATAGAAAACCCAAGTGAATAAGTTATCATGTACAAAAGACCGGAGCCTGGGTTTGTCGCTGCAAGCGCCATAACCGATACTAAAATAGGTCCCGTGCAAGGAGTCCAGCCCGCAGCAAAAGCCATGCCTATGAAAGAAGAACCTAAGAGACCAGCCGGCTTATTTGCGAATCGAAATTTATGTTCTTGCATAAGAATGCGAGGCTTAAAAATCCCTAGTACAACTAGACCAAAGAAAATAATAAGAATAGCGCCAATCTGCCGAATTAAATCCTTATAGTTAAAAAACCACTGACCAATAAAGGACGTCGCAAAACCAATCATAATGAAAATAATAGAAAACCCAAGCAGAAAGAAAGCTGTGTGAATAAAAGCTTTTCGCTGATGTGACTTAGCGCCTTCCTTTAGCTCGCTAACTGATACTCCGGTTATGTACGATAAAAAAGCTGGGTACAAAGGCAAACAGCAAGGTGAAATAAACGATAAAAAACCTGCGCCAAATGCCAAAAACAAATTTAAATCTCCCACATTTCCCACTTCCCTTTTTTGTTCTTTTTCGTTACCATTTTGTAACCAAATTGTCTTATCTCACTTCTTTCAAATAGTACCATTATCTTGTATAATTAGGTAAACGACTTGTTAGAAGGGATACATAGCATTGGCAAAAAAAGATATTCTATTAGCGATTGAAAAGAAACGAGAAGAACTCATCCGCATAGTCCGAGTAAGTGGATTAAACTCTCCACCTGCTATTAAACATAGTCAAGAATTAGATCATTTATTAAATGTTTACAATGAATTCCCTGCTCAAACAACAGAAACAACCTCTTCATGAAGGTTGTTTCTTTTTTCACCTTCACTCTATCAATTCTGTATAAATCTCTTTTACTCCTGTTTCTTTGCTGAAATTCACTTCTTTTTCACTGTGCTGAAGCTGATACATGTTATAGTACAAACCGCCTTTGTTTAGCAGTTCAGCGTGCGTTCCTTTTTCGACGATTTTTCCTTTATGCAATACTAAAATACAGTCGGCGTGTTGAATGGTCGATAAGCGATGGGCAATCGCAATTGTTGTGCGGCCTTTTCCCATATCTCTTAACACTTCTTGAATCGCTTCTTCTGTTTCTGTATCAATGTGTGCTGTTGCTTCATCAAGAATAAGGATTTTAGGATTCCGGATGACCGTTCTTGCAAATGCTAAGAGCTGACGCTGACCGCTTGATAAAGTCGAACCTCTTTCGACTAGCACTTCATTATACTTATTAGGAAGTGCTTCGATAAATGCGTGAGCTTGCACAAATTTCGCCGCTGCTTTTACTTGTTCATCAGAAAAATGGTCTTCATGCAGCGTAATATTTCGCTTTACGGTATCGGCAAATAAAAAGGCATCTTGCAGCACCAGCCCTACCTGATCTCGAAGCTGTTCATTTGAAAAAGACGATAGCGGTTTATTATCAATCAAAATGTCTCCTTTTTGCTGCTCATAAAAACGCATTAATAAATTAATGATAGAGCTTTTCCCGCTTCCAGTATGGCCTACTAAAGCCACTGTTTCTCCTTCGTTTACCGTAAATGATATATCAGAAAGCACATCTCGAACACCATCATAGGAAAACGTTACGTTTCTGAATTCTACCGTTCCTTTTTGTACCCCCTGCTTTTGTTCTCCTGTCATGACTGGATTTTTTTCTTTTTCATCCATCAAGTCAAATACCCGAGAGGCTGATACCATCGCTTGCTGATACATAGAAAGACGCTGCATCATTTCATTAACAGGCTCAAAAAAACGATCCAAGTAGTTGATAAACGCGTAAAGAACACCAATTTTAACAGGACTGTCAGCTACAGAAATACCAAAATAACTGAGCACAAGAATAACGGCTAAAATGTAAAGAATTTCGACTGCCGGCCTTAGCAGCAAACCATCCAACTTAATATTGCGCATCCCCGCTTTGTAATGTTCATCATTGATTTCTTCAAATTCCGAGCGCAGCCGCTTTTCTTGACGAAATAACTGAATAATAGACATGCCTTGCAAAGACTCATGAAGCTTGGCATTTAACTGGCTTAGCTTTTCCCGGAGCTGTCCGTAGTAAATAGCGCTGTAATGCTGATAAAACTTCATAAGTCCCCAAATGAACGGGAGAAGAACTAAACAATAAAAAGCAAGCTTCACATCTAGCATAAACATGGCTATAAAAATACCGACCAAAAATACCCCATTTTGAATAAAAACCGCGGTGACTTCCACAAACATTTCTTTCATGGCTTCCGTGTCATTTGTAATTCGAGATACCAGGCTTCCTGTTGGCGTGTTGTCAAAAAAGCGAAGAGCCAAGCGATGAACATGAGAAAAAACGTCAATTCGAATCTGCTGAATAATTTGAAGCGCAATTTTTTGGAACTGCAGAAGCTGAAAGTATTGAACGACAATTTTTAAAAGCTGTAAAAGCAAATAACTGCTTACAAGCCACACAAGAGGCTGAAGAGGCAAATACTTAGGAGTTAAATAATCGTCAATGAAAATTTTAATCAAAATGGGCCCTAATAAATCCGCAGCCGTAGCAATTAATAATAGTGTGAACGCTAAAAAAAATGATTTTTTATGCGGAATTGTATAGCGAAATAGACGTTTATGTACCGAAGAATGCTCAATTTTCATTTTTCGTCTCTCCTTCTTCTACCGCACGTTCAAGCTGCTGTCTATCATACATATCCTGGTACCAGCCGCTCACGCTAAGCAGTTCTTCATGAGTTCCTCGCTGAATAATTTTCCCTTTATAAAGTACAAGAATCAGGTCTGCATGAGTAACCGAGCTCAGTCGATGCGCTGTAATAATCGTTGTTCGATTTTGACGTTTCTGCTTCAGCGCTTGTAAAATACCCGCTTCCGTTTTTCCATCTACCGCTGATAGCGAGTCGTCTAAAATTAAAAGCTCAGGATCTAATAAAAGAGCTCTTGCAATCGAGATACGCTGTTTTTGTCCACCCGATAACGAAACGCCTTTTTCACCTACTATTGTTTGATAGCCATCTGTAAAATCGAGGATGTCTCTATGTACATTGGCAACTTTAGCCGCTTCTTTAATTTCTTGATTGCTTGCTTCTCTTTTTCCAAACGCGATATTATCAGCAACTGTTGTTGAAAACAAAAAGTGATCTTGAGGAACATATCCAATGCTTTTGTACAATGAATCAAAAGCATAGTCTTTAATGTCTTTTCCTCCCCATAAAACAGCTCCGTCACTTACATCAAATTCACGAAGCAGCAGCTTTAAAAGCGTGGTTTTACCAGCACCCGTCTTTCCGACAATACCTAACGTTTGACCGCGAGAAAGTGTAAAATAAATTTCGTTTAACGTATATTCGTCTTCTTTAACATACGAAAACCTATGAATAACAGCTTCAATATTTCCTGTTGGCCTTTCAGCACTAGGATGCGCTGCTTCTTCAATCGAATTTTCTTCTTTTAATAAAGAAAATACCCTGTCATATGATGCTCTTCCTCGTTCCACAATGTTAAATAGCCAGCCAAACGCGAGCATCGGCCAAATAAGAAGGCCCAAATAAGTTGTAAAGGTAACAAGCTGCCCCAGTGTTAACTCTTCACTAATAACCATCTTGCTCCCAAAAATAAGAGCAAGTAAAAAAGAAAGTGCTACAATAATCGAAATGGTCGGATCAAACAATGCATCTACTCGGGCTACTTTCATGTTCTTTTGGACAACATCTGCAGACTTAATGCGAAATTCTTCGACATCAGCTGCTTCTTCCCCAAACGTCTTAATGACTTTAATGCCGCTAATGCTTTCTTGAACCTTATCATTTAAAGTAGAAAATGCTGCTTGTGCGTGATGAAACCGCGCATGAAGCAATGTACCGTAGTAACTTGTTAAAACGGCCATAAGCGGCATAGGAATAAGGCAAATAAGCGTTAATTTCCAGCTGATTGTGAGGGCCATTGTGCATAGAACAAGCCCTCCTGTGACAATGGAATCCACGAGTGTCAAAACGCCGGAACCTGCAGTTTGTTGAATAGCTTGAATATCGTTTGTTGCATGGGCCATCAAATCCCCAATTCGCCGCCGTTGATAAAAGGCCTGATTCATCTTGGTAAAATGAGTGTAGAGTGTATTTCTCAGCTGCTTGGCTAGTTTAACAGATGAACCAAATATCATAATACGCCATATGTATCTTGTGAAATAGGCCACAACAGCAGCTCCTAGCAAAATGCCAACCATCTGTATTAAGCGCTTTCCATTCAGCGTCTCTTCTTTAATGCCATCTACCGTTAAACCAATAATTTTAGGCGGGAGAAGTTCTAATGCTGCCACAATAATGAGCAGCACTACCCCCGTTATGTAAGACTTTTTTTCCTGTTTGAAAAACCACCATAACTCTCGAAAAATTTCCATCGTATCCCCCTAGCCCCACAACCATTTTCTTATCTCTATCATAAAACAAAAGACACCCTTCTGAATAGAGAGTGTCTGTCCAATTAACCATTATTTAATTTGGCCGTTCATTGCTTTCATCATTTGGTTAATTTTTTTCTGCGATGGTTTCATGCCCATTTGCATCATCATCATTTTTAACATTTGTTCATTAATTGGTGGATTTTTCTTCAGATAGCTCATCATATATTTACGAGCAATGAAAAATCCTAGCGCTATCCCAACAATTAATGCTAGAACACCAACTAGAATATACATTCCCATGGTATTACTTCCTCCTTCGTGTTGTCTAACTTACAGTGTACTAGACCATACGCTATTATACAATATTTCCGTTCCAATTTCCTTAAATAATTACACAAATTTTCTTGTTTTCACAGGCCTCAGCCAGCCGTATTCATCCGTTCCATAATTCACTGCTAAAAAACAAGGATCTAGCTTGCGTAATACTTCAAAAAAAGCTGTCTCAGCATCAACATTGCCATCTCCTTCAATTGTTATACAGCGATTCGTTAATTTTATAGATGCTCGACTTTTTTTATGAGGATATTCCAGCACAAACGTCTCTTGATGAGTAAAAAAATGAGGATAATGAGAAAACGCCTGAAGCAATTCTCGTTGAATAAATGAAATGGGCAGTTGGCGAGTAATGTAATGAACTTGTTTTTGTAAGTGCGTTTCCTGCAAATGACGTTTCATTCTATATTCAATCAGCAGCTGATAAATGAGCTTTTCTCTTCGAAAATAGGATGATGCAACTTCTTCCTCCATTAAATATACTTCATACGTTCTCACGATTCATCCTCCCTTTCGGCTCGTTCTTTTTTGTACTATTATACCGAATGGTGTACGCAATGCTTGTCTATCGATGAAAAAATCCCTTTGTTTTTTTGTCGAAAAAAAGAGCAGACCACAGAGGTCTGCTCTTTCTTATGAAAAAGAATTATGCATTAAGCAAGCTTTTCACTTTTGCTACTACATTTTCAACTGTAAAACCAAATTCTTTCATGATTGTTTCACCAGGAGCAGATGCACCGAAGTGATTAATACCAAGAACTTGTCCCTCGTCTCCAACATAGCGTTCCCAGCCAAGTGTAGAAGCCATTTCAATACCTAAACGTTTTTTCACTGATTTAGGGATAACACTTTCTTTGTACTCAGCAGATTGCTCTTCGAAACGATCCCATGCAGGCATACTTACTACAGATACGTCAATGCCTTCTGCAGCTAATGCTTTTTGTGCTTCTACTGCTAGGCTTACTTCAGAGCCTGTTGCAAGTATTAATGCATCCGCTTGGTCTTTACCAGCTTTAGATACAACGTACGCACCTTTAGACACGCCTTCGTATGCATTTTCTTTTGTACCTTCAAGCGTTGGCAAGTTTTGACGAGTCAATACAAGCGCCGTTGGGCGGTCAGTTGATTCTAATGCCAAGCGCCATGCAGCAGCTGTTTCATTTGCATCTGCAGGACGAACCACTGAAAGACCTGGCATTGCACGAAGTGATGGCAATTGTTCAATTGGCTCATGTGTTGGGCCGTCTTCTCCAACTGCGATACTGTCATGTGTGAATACATATGTTACAGGAAGCTTCATTAAAGCTGCTAAGCGAATTGCTGGGCGAAGATAATCAGAGAATACAAAGAATGTTCCTCCGAATACTTTTACGCCGCCGTGTAGAGCCATACCGTTTAATGCAGCTCCCATTGCAAATTCACGTACACCGAACCAGATATTACGTCCGCTGTAATCAGCTGCAGTGAAGTCTTCTGAACCTTTAATCATTGTTTTATTTGAGCCAGCTAAGTCAGCTGAACCGCCGAAGAATTGAGGTACAGCTTGTGCTACTGCGTTTAATACTTCTCCAGAAGAAGCACGGCTAGCTAGGCTTGAACCCGTTTCGTATGCTGGAAGCGTTTCTTCCCAGCCTTCCGGTAACTTTCCTTCTACTGCTAGTTCAAATTGACGACCTAGTTCAGGATATTTTTCTTTATACTGTGCAAATACATCGTTCCATTCGTTTTCTTTCTTTTGGCCATCTTCAGCAATTGTAGCTTTGAAGTGAGCATACACTTCTTCTGGCACATAGAAATCTTCTTCAAATGTCCATGCATAAGCTTCTTTTGTTAATTTTGTTTCATCGGAACCTAATGGAGAACCGTGCACGCCAGAAGTACCCGCGTGGTTTGGAGAACCAAATCCGATTGTTGTTTTTACTTCAATTAGCGTTGGGCGTGTTAAATCGCCTTTTGCTTCTTCAATTGCGTTTGCAATCGCTGTCAAGTCATTGCCGTCTTCAACGCGGATTACTTGCCATCCGTAAGCTTTGAAACGATCTTCTACGTTCTCAGAGAACGAGCGATCTAAATCTCCGTCTAAAGAAATATCATTTGAATCGTATAAAACAACTAAACGTCCTAATTTTAAGTGTGCCGCTAATGAAGCTGCTTCAGCAGATACACCTTCCATTAAGTCTCCATCACCACAAATACCATACGTAAAGTGGTCTACAATTTCTAAACCTTCTTTGTTGTATGTTTCAGCTAAATGACGTTCTGCCATTGCTTTACCAACAGCCATTGCAATACCTTGTCCTAGTGGGCCAGTTGTTGCATCAACACCTGCTGTATGACCGAACTCTGGATGACCTGGTGTTTTACTTCCCCATTGACGGAAGTTTTTAAGGTCTTCAATTGATAAGTCATATCCAGCTAAATGAAGCAAGCTGTATAATAGTGCCGATCCGTGTCCTGCTGATAATACAAAGCGGTCACGGTTGAACCAGTTTGGATTCTTTGGATTGATGTTCATAAATTTTGTCCACAATGTATATGCCATTGGAGCAGCTCCCATTGGCATACCTGGGTGACCTGAATTTGCTTTTTCAATCGCATCGATTGATAAAGTACGAATTGTTGCAATCGAAAGATCTTCAATACGTTGTGTCATACTCTTCATTCCTTTCAAAACTATGTACATATGTTATCATACTAATGATTTGCTTATTTGTACAATACTTGAACCAAAAAATTTTCCACTTTTACAGTTTTTGTGTGCCTTATTAAAAATATACAAAAAACTAGAGGGAACTCTTCCTCTAGTTTTACTAGAACGTCTTAGTGAAGACGCTTCTTTTTACTCTCTTTTAACTTCTTAGGCGTAACATCTTTACCTTCTTCGTCCACAACTTTAATCGTATGAAGGTGATTAGTCATAGATTGTCGGAAAACTTTTAAATATTCCTGACGTAGCTCTTGCTGTTCTTTCGCTTCAGATTCTGTCAGACCTTCAGCCTTTGCCTTTTTTGAAAGAGCATTAATACGAGCAAGTTTATCTTTTGATAGCATATAAAACCTATCTCCTTATAATCAATAATTAAAATTACCGAACCGTTCCGGCAACATGTAGTCATCTTACTAAATCTCTTTCGTTTTATCAAGAGATTGAGCACTCTCTTGATACTCTTGATAGCGGCGATGTACCGTCGCTTTTGAAATATTATAGCCAAAACCTTTTAGCGTAACTGAAATTTCAGCAAAGGTTAAGCCGTTATGACGAAGGCGGACAATTTCTTCAATCGGCGCTTCTTTTTTTCCCTTCCCGAGTTAACTCCTTGATTTTTTAAATTTTGCTGCGGACGATAACCGTTTTCTACGGCTCTTTTCATTCCTCTTTTAATTTTGGCGTTATGTAATTTCCGCTGATGCTCTTCCACTAAGCTAATAATATCTAACACCATTGAATCAGATTCTGAAAGCTGAAGCTGACCTTGATGACTAATCGTATAGATTGTAGCATTTTCTTTATGAAAAGCATGAAGCAGCGCAATTCGGGCATTTCCTCTGCCTAATCGTGTTTCGTCTTGAATGAGCAGCGCAGATATTTTCTCTTCTTTCATTGTATGAAGAACATCCAAAATACCCTCTCTGTCTACATCATATCCGCTTGCTTTTTCCATTACGACTTTTTTTACGTCTAGATGGTGAAGATCAGCAAGCTTTTTTAATTCTTCTTGCTGGCGCTGTAAAGATGTTTCTTGGGTTTTTTTATCCGTACTGACACGGCAATAAATAATGGCATCCACTTTTATCACGACCTTTTCGGCTTCTAACAATATTCAGGAACGGCCGTTACACTACTGTTCAATTGCCACTTGATTATGTAACTCTTTTTTTAAAACAGGAATATATAATTTATCTCCAGGAGATAAAGACTGGGCAGTGTCTGAGTTTAAATCATTGACGTCTTCAACCCATTTGACAAATTCATTGGTGGTCAAATGATGGTGATTATGATACTTGTTGGACAAGTCCCAAAGCGTATCTCCTTTTGTAATAGTAACCGTTGAATATTTGTCTAAATCTACTTTATCCGCTCCTAAAACCAGCGTCAATACATATGTAAGTGCAGCGATAACTGCAAAAAAAATAGCGTAATGTTTCATAGAATGTAAGAATTGTTGCATATTATGACCCCCCATCAGAATATATGTTCTTATTTTAGTGAGAACATTTGTTTCTGTCAATGGAATTCTTCGAACTTATGTTTGTATATTGACACATCACGTGGTATAATTCACCTAAAGAATAGCTAAAATCGAGGTGAAAAATATGAAGCTATCAAAACGTCAACAAGACATACTAGATTTTATTAAGCACGAAGTAAAATTAAAAGGTTATCCGCCTTCTGTTCGCGAGATTGGGGAAGCAGTAGGATTAGCCTCTAGCTCCACTGTACACGGGCATTTAGCTCGGTTAGAAAGCAAAGGGTTAATTCGCAGAGATCCAACAAAACCAAGAGCAATCGAAGTTCTTCAACTAGACGAAGTAAACATCCCTAAAAGCAATGTCATTAATGTTCCTGTTATCGGTAAAGTAACAGCGGGTCTTCCTATAACAGCCGTTGAAAATGTGGAAGAATATTTCCCTCTTCCAGATAAATTTGTTTCTCCAGATGATCATGTATTTATGCTTGAAATTATGGGAGAAAGTATGATTGAAGCAGGTATTCTAGATGGCGATATGGTAATCGTACGTCAGCAGCAAACAGCTAATAATGGAGATATTGTGGTCGCTATGACCGAGGACAACGAAGCAACGGTAAAACGTTTCTTTAAAGAAGAAAATTTCGTTCGTTTACAGCCTGAAAATTCAACGATGGCGCCTATTATTCTTCGCCACGTAACGATTTTAGGAAAAGTAACTGGTGTATATCGCACGATTCACTAGTAAGACACTGTATGTAAAACCAACTAATCATGATGTTAGTTGGTTTTTTTACGTTTGTTTTCTAAAAAAATTGGCATATTATAAATGATACGTTGAATCATTGCAGGCAGGTAGAACGGTTTTTGTAAAGCTTGTTTTACCTTTTACTTTCTATCTGCATTTCCTCGACTCTTACAAGGAAATACAACCGACCATAGGAAGGATGTAGTTTATGACCAATACATCAAGGAAAACAGAACCATTTCAAACCATTGTACCTACCAAAGCAATGAACATGTTTCTTTTTCCTTTTTCCTTTGATCGAAAAAATAAAGAGCAGCTTGTTCATGCACTGAAAACAAATTTGTTCGAGTTTTTTTCCATTCAAAACAAACATTTAGAAAAAGAATACTACGGAGAACAGTATTACGTATCTCATGATAGCCTGGATCAATATTTTCTTCCTTACATTGAATGTATTCTATTCCCTGACTCGTGCGAAAAAGAAGGGTTGCTTCGATTTTCAAAAAAAATAGACCATACTATTACGTTACACACTTCCTCCACCACCGTGTCTAGCAACGTGCTGTCTGTGGATGTTTTTTTATGTCCTTTTGAAATTGGCGTCATGACCATTCGCACTGAGATGAGCCATAATCATTACACCTATGATGATATTTTAGAATTCATGAATCATTTTCGTGTATTAGAACCGAAGCTTGCTGAAGAGCATGGATCCACCATTACATATGAACATCATCGCTATAGTAAAGTGCAAGACTATATTTTTTCACAGCTCGCGCCATTTTTGAACGAACACATCAAAAAAGAAGCCACACGTGAACAGCACGTTGGGAGCCTTCCTTATTTTATCGATGAACGGATGTTTGTGTTAAGTTATGTAACGGTAAATCAAGAGCAAGAGATTAATTCCACAACTTTATTTCGTACTGGACAGCTAAATAGCTATACGCCTGACGGGAAAGCGTTTATTTCTGCACACAATCATGAGTATATTAAAACGTATAATACTAAACATGTGTATTCCAGATGGGCGCCTGAAACCTATTACGTCATAACAGACCATGTGTTTTCGTGTATTTCTAAATCGACAGACTCTAAAACGGATCAGCTTTTGATGAATCATCTATTTGGCCAGCATTACTATAATTTATTTTTACATTTTTTCTATAAAATCGTGTTGCTAAAACTATCTTATGAGTATTCTCAGCTCACGTTTCATAAAAATTCAGAGGGCATTGAACGACTAATTCGCTCTATTACCGTGTTTTCAGGTAAATATTTATTTTTAGAAATTAGCTCTCGCACAGAAGGTCAAGAGTTTTCTGAGCTCTTTAAAAAAATCTTCCACATCAATTCTCTTTATCAAGAAGTCAAAGAAACCCTTGGTACTTTGTACCAAAATCAAGAGAAAATCGCAGCCAAGCGTCACAATTACTTATTATTAATTTTAACGATTTACACGGTTCTTTCCGGTATTTACGGAATGAATTTAGTTATTAGCAAACTAAAGGGAAACATCAATTGGGGTAGTATGAAGCAGTTTTCTATCTTTGAATATATCGCTTTAATAGTAGCTCTATCAGGAATTCTGATCAGCATTAGTCTCGGAGTGAGTTCCCTATGGAATTTATTAAAAGATCGATTTAAAACATAAAAGCTGTTCGCATACGTATGGATGCAAACAGCTTTTTCTATTACGAAATCTTTTTCCTACTCGGCTTACCCTTTTATCAAACGTTATGCCGCTGTTACAATTTCAGAACAATCCAACATTATACTCTATAAGAAAAATATATACAAAATAATAAAATATGGTATCATAGGGTAGGAATTTTGTACCTTATCTATGAAATAATTTGCAGGAGGTAATATGCTTAACTCATTTTTATCCAAAAGCCTGATTTTTTTATGTGTCATTATTCTTACATGGTCTCTATGGGGCAGTTATAGTGCGATGACAAATTCATTGGAATTAAAAGGCTTGGCTTTAAGTAATTCATTTATTATTGAAGGAATATTTATCACTTTCCTTGTCATTTTTCTAATAGCTATTGCAAGTAGATACATGAACAAAACTGTTTTTTTTATTTCACTGATTGTTTTGACCTTAGGTATTCGATTAGCATGGATGCTTTCTGTTCAAACGCCTGTAAAATCTGACTTTCTTGTCATGTTAGATGCCGCGCGTAATATAGCAAAAGGAAATTATGAATTTAATCAAAGCGTTTATTTCACTACATGGGTATATCAGCTGGGCTTTTCATTCTATGAATCTGTTATTATTCGCTGTTTTGGAGATAACATTTTTATATTAAAATTGTTAAATATTTTTTATTCCACTGGAACCGTTATTTTTATTTATTTAATTGGCGCTAAAGTATTTAACGAACTTGCTGGGAGAATGGCAGCTTTCTTGTATACGTTCTACATTCCGAACATTCTCTATAGCTCAGTGTTAACTAATCAGCATTTAGCTACTTTTTTATTTTATGCAGCTTTTTACCTTATTATAAAAAGATTTGCTCATAACAAGTTTAGCTCGCTTTATATTGGCCTTCTATTGTCGTTAGGAAATTTAATGCGCCCTCTAGGACCCATTATTATCGTTGCTGTTTTCATTTATTTCATCTTGCAAATTCTTCAACCTTACATTAAAACGAAGAATGCTGCTGAGTTAAAAACTCATCGAAAGAAAATAGGAAAAAACCTCGTAGGCATACTGGCTACTTTTTTTATTGTAAATGCGCTGATCAACTATTCTTTTGTAGCCAGCGGTATTTCTAAATATCCTTTAAGTAACAGAGATCCTTTATGGAAATTCGTCATTGGCTTTAATTACGAAACAAGCGGTTCCTATTCTTCAGAGGATGCTAGTCGTTTTATGGGTATGCCAATTGGAAAAAAACGAGCTGAAGCAGAAAAAGAGGTAATTAAAGAGCGGATAGCAGATAAAGAGCAACTTTTAGATCTCTTTCACATTAAATTCCTAAATATGTGGGGAGGAACGGATGCATCTACATTTTGGAGCATTTCATTAACTCCTCAAGAAGATGTACCTTCCAATAAAGAGAAATTAATTAGTGCTGCTCAAAGTTATGAAAGAATCATTTATGTATCAACTACTATTATTTCCATTATTGGCCTTATATGTTTATTCCTGAGAAAGCAGGATAAATATCCATATACACTGTTTTTATTACTAATCATAGGATACGTTCTTATTCACTTGCTTATTGAAATTCAAACTCGCTATCGATTCTTTATTTTTCCAAGCTTTATGCTGCTCGAAGGGCTTGGTATTTCAGTGATTCTATCCTATTTAATAGTACGATTTACTAAAAATGAGCCCAAGACAAAATGTGAAGAGATAAATTAAATGGAAGGGATTATGCAACCGTGATAAAATTCCTGAAATTCGGATTTGTAGGTATAATGAATACCCTGCTCACTATTATCAGTTACTTAGCACTCATTCATTTTGATATGAATTATATATTGGCTAACGTACTGTCTTATTTTATTGGCGTTATAAACAGCTACTATTGGAACAAATCGTGGGTGTTTCAAGCAACTGTACATAAATGGATGTTAGCTCAATTTTTCATCGTAAACCTTATTACTTTAGCAATTAATACAAGCTGCTTATTCCTTCTTGTACACTATACACCTGCTAATCCAATAATCGGACAACTGTTGTCTACTTGTATAGGAATGTTTATCAATTTTTTCCTTAATAAAATATGGACGTTTAAGCACACAAACAATCACTCGATAGGAGGTAAAGCATGAAAGAACTAATTTCAATCGTGGTACCTATGTATTTTGAAGAAGAAGTAGCTAATGAATGCTACAATCGCTTGCTTTCCGTCATGCATAAAAACCACATTAACTATGAATTCATTTTCGTCAATGACGGCAGCACCGACCGAACAATTGAAATCTTGAAGGACGTAGCGGCTATGGATTCTAATGTAAAAGTTATTGATTTTGCTCGTAATTTTGGGCACCAAACTGCCGTAACAGCAGGCATTGATTATGCTCAAGGTGATGCTATCGTTATTATTGATGCGGACTTACAAGATCCGCCAGAAATGATTCCCGAATTAATTGCTAAATGGCAGCAAGGCTATGAAATTGTATATGCAAAGCGCAAGAAACGAAGCGGAGAGACCTTTTTTAAGTTAGCCACGGCTAAGTATTTTTATCGCTTTTTAAATTATATGTCCGATATCGAAATCCCTAAAGACACGGGAGATTTTCGTATTATCGACCGAAAAGTAGCGGATGTATTCAAAAAAATGACTGAACGTAATCGTTTTGTACGAGGAATGATGTCTTGGATTGGCTTCAGGCAAACATATGTAGAATATGAGCGCGATGAACGCTTTGCTGGTGAAACAAAATATCCTTTAAAAAAGATGATCAAGTTTGCTTCAGATGGAATTATTGGGTTTTCAACGAAGCCTTTGCGTTTAGTAATGGTTATTGGCTTGTTATCGGTTTTTGTATCACTTTTAGTTTTAAGTTATTCGATTGTTGTTTGGCTGATAGGTAAAAACATTCAGCCTGGCTGGACTTCTATTATGGTAGCTATCACCTTCTTTAGCGGTATTCAGCTGCTTGGTCTGGGTCTAGTCGGACAATACATCGCAAGAATTTACGATGAAAGCAAAAATAGACCTATTTACGTTGTACGTGAAACCATTAACTTCTCGAAAGCTTCAACAGATTCTCCAAACGTACGTGAAAAAGTATATAGCTAAAAAGACAAGGAAGAAAACAGTTGTTTTCTTCCTTGTTTTTATTCTTTTTGAAGCTGTAAATCACTTGGCGCCCAGTCCGGAATTCCATCATCTTCATCAAATTCAATAATGACATCCGTTACTCCTTTTTCCTTTAAAATACGATTTTCCAGACGATCTTTAATATCATCAGCTTCTGCCACTGTTAAAGAAGGATTAATTTCTACTTTTAATTCAACGTGAAGCTCTTCTCCTTCTTTCATCACCATTAATGTTTGAATATCACGCACTTGTACATCTTGCATGACAATCGCGCCAATTTTTATTTCCATTTCTTTATCTGCTTCACCAAGCGCTCCAGCAGCGTTGTCTAAAAATACTCGTCCTACTACAAAAAACATCATAAGCCCAATTAAAATAGAAGCAATTCCTTCAGCTTGGTGAAAAGGTGTAAACCGTGAAATGAAAACAGCTATTAATGCCAGTACCCCTCCTCCAGTAGCTACCAAATCTTCCATAAAGACAAGCTTGGTTGCAGGCTTTGCTTTCTTTAAATGAACAAAGCTTTGCGTAAAAACTTTGACCTCTGTGGTATTCATTCCGACATCGTGCAAAATTTCTTTCATTGCCTTAAATAGGACAAACATCTCAAGTAACACCGAGATGCCAAGTACTGCAATATTTAAAATAAAGCCTGAAGACTTCGTCGGATGAAGAATGTGGTGATATCCTTCTTTAATCGTTTCAAACGCCATAATCCCTACTACAAGAACCGCTCCTAATAGAACGAGATTAACCAATCGGCCGAAACCGTTTGGAAATCGTTTGGTCGGGGCTTTTTTACTTAATGCCGAACCTATAAAGACAAAAAACTGATTAGCTGCATCTCCTAAGCTGTGCATCGTTTCAGCAAACATTGCTACATTCCCTGTTAAAGCGAAAGCAATGCCTTTAATAATGGAAATAATGGTATTAACTACAGCAGCCATCATGGCCGATTTATTTCCTTTTCGCAGCAATTTAATTAATTCACTCATGTAATCCCTCCGTTTGCGCCTTTGATGAGATTCAATTACGGTTAGTGTATGTGAATTTAAAAATTAAAAACCTCCAACATACAAGTTGGAGGTTTTTAGTCATGTTTCATTATTTTTTAAAACGGTACGGTACAGTTGTAACAATTACGTTTTTACGGTAAAGCAAATGTGCTTTTAACAGCAGACTGGACTGATTGTGAAGGATATTTTGCCAACTTTTTTTCGTAATGAATTGCGGAATAACGACCGTAATAGCCATGTTATTTTCCCGGGCTTTTTCCTCAGCCATATCGATGAATCGAAACAGCGGCCGCACTAAGCTGCGGTATTGAGAATGAAACGTAACAATACGAATATCAGGCTGCCACTTCTCCCACTTCTCTTCCATTCTCTTTTCGCTTTCTCGATCAAAGGCCACATGCACTGCAATAACGGTATCGCCAATCGTTCTTGCATAATTTAATGAATTTTCTACTACCTTTGTCATTCCTGCTACAGGAACAATGACCACACTTCCTTCAAGCTTTCCAATCTTTTCTCCTTGCTTAATGCGAAGCTGCTCTCCTACCGCTTCATAATGCGTATGGATGCGATGAAAAATATAAACAATAACCGGTAAGAAAATGAGCACGGACCATACTTGTGAAAACTTCGTTGTAAACAAAATAATTAGCACAGTTAAGGTAATGAGGGCACCAATTAAGTTAATGGTTAGCTTCCCTTGCCAGCCGGCCGGCTTTTCTCTAAGCCATTTGACAATCATGCCTGTTTGAGAAAGCGTAAATGGAATAAACACCCCGACTGCATAAAGAGGAATTAATTGTTCAGTCGCACCTTTAAAAGCTACAATTAAGACAATAGAAGCAATTCCAAGGGTCACAATTCCATTTGAATAGCCTAATCGATCGCCACGAATTTGAAACATTCTTGGCATATATTTATCAGACGATAAGTTGACAGCCAGCAAAGGGAAAGCTGAAAAGCCCGTATTCGCCGCTAGCACTAGAATTAGAGCTGTTGTGCCTTGAATAAAATAATAAAATCCATTTCGTCCAAACACACTCGATGCAATTTGTGATACAACCGTTTCATCTGCTTTTGGAGAAATGCCAAGCCAATAAGCTAAAAACGTGATGCCAGAAAATAAAACGGCTAAAATACCGCCCATCAGCATTAATGTATGAACAGCATTTTTTGCACCTGGCTCTTTAAAGTTAGGCACTGCATTTGAAATAGCTTCTACACCTGTTAATGCCGAACAGCCTGATGAAAAAGCTTTTAATAATAAAAACAAACTAATACCTGGCACTACTGTACCGAGAGATGGATGAAGCTCAGGTGAAACTTGACCTGTCGCTATTTTAAACAAGCCTACCGCTATTAACAAAATAAGAGCAATAACAAATAAATAAACCGGATAAGCTAATACAGAAGCGGATTCTGTTACACCACGTAAATTTAAGACGGTAATAAAAATCACCAGTAAACACGCAATTACTACATTGTAATGATGCAGCGTTGGAAAAGCCGAAGTTAAAGCATCGGTTCCTGCTGAAACACTCACAGCAACTGTTAAAATATAATCCACCAACAGTGATCCCCCAGCGATAAGCCCGGGATTTTCCCCTAAATTGGTTTTCGAAACAATATAAGCTCCTCCGCCTTGCGGATACGCATAAATAATTTGGCGATATGAAAGAATTAAAGCCGTCAGCAGAACCAATACCCCAAGCGCAATTGGAATCGAATACCAATAGGCAAGAATGCCGACTGTTGCAAGTACAATCAAAATTTGTTCTGTTCCATAAGCCACTGAAGATAAGGCATCTGATGATAAAATAGCCAGTGCTTTAAGCTTACTAAGTTTTTGATCGCCTAACTCTTTTGTTTTAAGCGGCTTTCCAATCAATAATCTTTTGAGAACTGAATAGTTCACGTAATTTCCCTCCGATGATTGCTTAGCTACTACTTACTGTTCATTGCTAAGCTCCGTTACAAGTTCACGAATAAGTGATATTATCCCTAAAAAATACCTTTTTATATTAAAAAAGCGCACAAAAAAAACACTAAGGGTTCTCAGCGTTTTTACACAGCTTAAACCTCCTCTCCAAAACGCTTATGGGGTTAGCTGTCGGATTCGGGCTATGAGAGTAGCCCTACCTTTAAAAAAGGATTCACCCCAAGTGACAATGCACAAATTTGGGTCCCCCACTTCTGACGAATTAAGCGATAACAGGTCAATATAATTTTCGGTTAAAGGGTATGATTGATAACATGTTTCTTTCATAACTATCCTTTGTTCTTAGATAATATACTCCCGTACAAATGGTTTGTAAAGCATTATTTTACGTGAACAATAAAATAGTCCTTTAGGCGCTTTTAACGGGAGAACAAAAGGCCTTCTGCCTGCTTACAGAAGACCTTTCCACTTTAACTGTTTGCTTTCAAAACGGCTGCTAGCTTATTTTTCGTTTGAGGACCATAAATGCCATCTACATCATAAGGAAGATACACAAGCTGAAAACGTCTTACTGCATCTTTCGTTTGAACTCCATATATTCCGTCTACTGACCCTACTTTAAAATTTACCGCGTTTAATGCTTTTTGAAGCTGCTTCACAGCTTCTCCAGAATCACCTTGTTTTAAAACTCCATTTGGAAGCGGATATTGTTCAGAAGGTGGTGTTGGATTTGGTGTTGGTGAAGTTCCTGAAGGAATAACAATTGTTTTTCCAACCTGTAGTGTTAAAGGATCAGAAAGCCCTGTATTCGCTTCTTGAACCGCTTGTACTGTTATGTTGTACTTCTGTGCAATACTATAAAGCGTATCTCCTTGCTTGATCGTATACGTTTTTGTACCTGGTTCAGAAGGTGATGGATTTGGTGTTGGTGTTGGATTTGGGTTTGGAACTGCACGACGAGGTAAATTCAAATAGATGGCAATTCCTTTTGCATACGATTCACCCATGCTTTTTAAAAAAGCTTCGTTTTGGAGAAGTGCTGCATCGGTGCGGTTATCAATAAAAGCTATTTCAGTTAGTACTGCGGGCATATTTGTTAAGCGAAGCACCGCATAATTGGCTGATTTTCGACCGCGATTCGGATGATTATACGACAGCAGCGTTGGCTGTACTTGGCCGTGGACAATTGATTGAAACGTTTTACTGGCATTGCTAGCGCTTCTATAAACATAATCTTCATATCCTGTTCCTCCACCGGCATTTACGTGAATAGACATAAATGCATCTGCGCCCCACGAATTAGCTTGAGAAGCGCGCTGAGATAACGATAAAAAAACATCTGTGGTACGAGTGGTTTTAATCGAAAAATCACTGTATGTGCTATTTAAATAGCTTATTAAATATTGTTGAATTTTCAAAACTAAGTTTTTTTCATATAGTCCGTTCGCTCCAACTGCTCCTGCATCTGCCCCACCATGTCCTGCATCAAGATAGATTTTTTTCATATTACTTGTCCCTCCTTATTGTTAACATATGCACGGGGGCAAAAAGTGTTACGTATACTAGCCTACCAAGTGAAAAATCACTAAAAAAAGACCCGCTTCCTAATGGCTACGGGTTATTCTGCTTTATAGACAGAATACTGAATAAGGATAGCTCTCAAGGAGTGACAGCTATATGCAGAGTGTTGATTTGTTGATTAAATGATAATAATTATCATTTTCATTTAAAGTATACACTACGAGGAAAGTATTGTCTATTTTATTATTAGATTTGGATCTACTTAAAAAGCAGGATACCTATAACAATGAGAACAATCCAAATTGGAATGCTTATTAATATGCCTATTACTAAACCTTTGAAAAAATTTCCTTCTTGCATTTTTATTCCATTCCTCTCCAACAGTATTTTCTAATGACACTACGACTGGCTGAAAATTCTCTGAAGTTATACTGAAGTGCAGAGTGAACACATAAACAATCTCTCTATCTGTTATACACTACTTTTACATATAGATTCAATGAGACAAAAAGCTTATCCTTTTTAATTCGTATAACCAAATTCTTTCCTGTAATAACAAAACAATAAAAAACCTCCCGTAAATTGTACGACAGGCAGCTATACTTGTTTTATGAACAGTTTAGTTCGATATTTAATATACGCATGCAGAATGTTATTCATTTTGAAAACAAAAAAGTCCGAGAGAACGTATAAACGATCTCTCGGACTTTTAGGAATTAATATTGGCTCATGTATTGGTCACGTTCCCAAGGGTGAACTTGTGTACGGAACATATCCCATTCGATTTCTTTCGCTTCAACGAAGTGCTCTGCTAAGTGTTCACCTAATGCAGAAACCATAACTTCGTTTGATTGGAAGCTATCTAAAGCTTGAGCTAATGTTGCAGGTAAATCTACGATACCTTCTTCAACACGCTCTTCTTTTGTCATTACATAGATATTACGATCGATAGGTTTTGGAGCTTCAAGGTTGTTCTTGATTCCATCTAAACCAGCTTTTAATAGAACAGCCATTGCTAAATATGGGTTAGCAGCTGGGTCTACGCTACGTACCTCAACACGAGTTCCTACGCCGCGAGAAGCTGGGATACGGATTAATGGGCTACGGTTGCGAGCAGACCATGCAACATAACAAGGAGCCTCATATCCAGGCACTAGACGCTTATAAGAGTTTACAGTAGGATTTGTGACTGCTGTAAAGCTGTGTGCGTGCTTGATGATACCTGCGATAAATTGACGAGCAGTATCACTTAGCTCTAGATTACCGTTTTCATCATAAAATGCGTTTTGACCATCTTTAAATAATGAAACGTTACAGTGCATACCTGAACCATTCACACCAAATAATGGTTTTGGCATAAATGTAGCATGTAAGCCATGTTTACGTGCAATTGTTTTTACAACAAGTTTGAACGTTTGGATATCATCACAAGCTTTTAATGCAGCAGCATATTTAAAGTCAATCTCGTGTTGTCCAGGAGCTACCTCATGGTGAGATGCTTCAATTTCAAAGCCCATTTCTTCAAGCTCTAATACGATGTCACGACGGCAGTTTTCACCAAGGTCAGTTGGCGCTAAGTCGAAGTAGCCACCTTTATCATTTAATTCTAATGTAGGTTCGCCTTTTTCGTCTAATTTGAATAAGAAGAACTCTGGCTCAGGTCCAAGGTTAAAATCAGTAAATCCTAACTCTTCCATCTCTTTTAACACACGTTTTAAGTTATTACGTGGATCGCCATCAAACGGAGTTCTATCTGCATTGTAGATGTCACAAATAAAACGTGCTACTTTACCTTTTTCAGATGTCCAAGGGAAAATAACAAATGTATCAATATCCGGGAATAGGTACATATCTGATTCTTCAATACGTACAAACCCTTCAATAGAAGAACCGTCAAACATCATTTTGTTGTCTAACGCTTTTTCTAATTGACTTACTGGAATTTCAACGTTTTTAATTGTTCCTAAAATGTCAGTGAACTGAAGACGAATATACTTTACATTCTCTTCTTGAACTTTGCGGAAAATATCTTCTTTTGTGTACTTTGCCATCGTGTGATCCTCCCCTAAATCTCTATATAATATTTATAATCTATACCCCTCATATACGAACGGCATAAATATTGATAACTTTATTAATGAAAGAACCTGGACATATCTCCTTGATTTAAAGTTGCTCGATTAAAACGGCCTGCTTGCATAAGTTCTGCACGAAGCATTTTTCGCAATTCATCGTCCGTTAATTCTGGCTTTGCTGTTGCTGCCACAACTTTTTCTTCTTGCTTATGCCCTTTTTGCTCCTTTTGAAGATGAAACAGCTGTTTTACACCTGCTAAGTTTACACCTTGTTCAATAAGATCACGGATTTCAAGCAGCTTATCAACATCGTTAAATGAGAATAATCGTCGATTTCCCTCTGTTCTTACTGGTGCAACTAATTCATGTTCTTCATAGTAGCGAATTTGGCGAGCCGACAACTCAGTTAACTGCATCACAATTCCAATTGGGAAAAGTGGCGTATTTCTTCGAATGTTGTCACTCATTTCAGTTCCTCCTTTGGATTAACTATTTACATTGTATGCTATGTTAGTTCACCTGTCAACCGAATGTTAGTAATTCTAACATAAATTTTTCTGAACATTTCTTCTATACAAATAAATAGCACTTCGTTTATTTTTATAAGCCTATCTTTTCTTTCTTAGCGGGGAGAAAATAGTCTTTCTATCTTATATTTTATAAAAGTTCTTTCGTCAGCATTTGATCTACTGCCATGCATATTGCTACTTTTACGTGAGCATACGTTAACCCGCCCTGCACGTAAGCGACATAAGGAGGCCTGATAGGTCCATCTGCCGTCAGCTCGAGGCTTGCTCCTTGTATAAACGTTCCAGCTGCCATAATCACATCATCTTCGTACCCTGGCATATAAGCAGGATAGGCCGTTACGTGTGAATTAATTGGCGAAGCAAATTGAATAGCCTGACAAAAAGAAACCATTTTATCGCGGTCATCGAACTGCACGGATTGAATTAAATCTGTTCGTTCACTGTTCCACTTCGGCTCACTTTGCATCCCTAGCTCTTCGAACATAGCGGATGAGAAAACCGCTCCTTTTAATGCTTGACCCACTACGTGCGGAGCCAAAAAGAAACCTTGATACATTTCTTGCAAGCTATACAGCGTCGCTCCAGCTTCTGCACCGATTCCAGGAGTTGTCATTCGGTATGAACAAGCTTCCACTAGTTCTTTTCGTCCTGCAATATAGCCACCGATTTTAGCCAGACCTCCACCAGGGTTCTTAATGAGCGACCCCGCCATCAAATCTGCTCCTACATGCGTTGGCTCGATTGTTTCTACAAATTCACCGTAGCAGTTATCCACAAATACTACAACGTCAGGCTTAATACTCTTTACAAAAGAAATCATTTCTTTTATTTGCGCGACTGTAAAAGAAGGACGAATGCCATAACCTTTTGAGCGCTGAATGCCTATCATCTTTGTGTGCTCATGAATAGACGCTTTCACTTCTTCAAAATCCACTTGACCTTGCCCTGTTAAATCTACTGATTTATAGCTAATATTATATTCTTTTAAAGAGCCTACCCCGCTTCCTCGTATACCAACGATTTCTTCAAGGGTGTCATAAGGCTTTCCAGTTATATATAATAGTTCATCTCCAGGACGCAGTACACCAAACAGCGAAATGCCAATTGCGTGCGTACCTGAAATAATTTGCGGACGCACCAGGCAAGCTTCTGTTCCAAAAACGTCCGCGTATACTTTCTCCAACGTATCGCGGCCTAGATCGTCATATCCATACCCCGTTGTTGGATTAAAATGTGAATCACTCACTCGATTTTGCTGAAAGCTTTGCAGCACCCGAAATTGATTTGCTTCAATGCGCTCGTCAATTTTCTCATGTACGGGCTTAATTTGTTTTTCTACTTTTTCAGCAAGTTCCCGAATGCGTGCGCCGTTTTTTAACTGATCAAACATCATTTCTTTGTTCCTCAACTTTCTTCAAGCGTTTGTAGCTTTTTGTAAAGGGGATGCTCTTTTGCAATATACCCTTTGCACTGATACTTCTCAGTTTCTTCATTGAATTTTAACGACTCAAGAATAGAGACCGTTTTGAGTTCAGCGAGCATTTTTCCTTCATAAGCCGGCAGCAGCACATGAAAAAACGCCATTTCTTTTTTCATTTCTTCTTGAATTCTTTTCCCAAGCTTCACTAAATCAGTAGCTTTAAAAGCGCTCATTGATAAAGATGTCGAAGCGGATGGGACAAATAATTCATGCTGCATATCTTCTTTATTGTAAACTGTCAGCATCGGAATGTCCGTTACGTTCAGCTCTTCTAGTAAGCGATGCACTGTTTTTTCGTGGTTGTTGTAATCTGGATTAGATGAATCTACCACGTGCAAAACAAGGTCAGCTTCGGTTACTTCTTCAAGTGTTGAACGGAACGCAGCTACTAACGTTGTTGGAAGATCTTGAATAAAGCCAACCGTATCCGTTAACAGAGCCGTTAGTCCTGACGGAAGCGTATACTGCCTTGTCGTTGGATCAAGAGTTGCAAACAGCTGATTTTCTTCAAAAATACCAGCCTCTGTTAAGCGGTTAAAGATCGTCGATTTACCAGCGTTCGTATAGCCCACAATTGCAATTTGATAGACATGATTACGCTTACGTCTTTCTCGATAACGTTCGCGGTGACTTACCACTGTCTTTAACTGACGCTTAATTTCATCAATTTTACGGCGAATATGTCTGCGGTCACTTTCAAGTTTCGTTTCACCAGGACCTCTTGTTCCAATTCCGCCTCCAAGACGCGACAAAGCGGTACCTTGTCCTACTAACCTAGGTAGCAGATAATTTAATTGAGCAAGTTCCACCTGCATTTTTCCTTCTCGCGTTTGAGCACGCTGTGCGAAGATATCCAAAATCAGCTGCGTGCGGTCAATAATACGCGCAGATAACCCTGCTGACAAATTGCGGATTTGACTCGGTGACAATTCATCATTAAATACAATTAAATCAGGTTCTAACTCTTCTTCAAGAGCCACAAGTTCTTCTACTTTCCCTTTTCCAATATAAGTAGCTGGATGAATGCGATCACGCTTTTGCGTTAACCTTACCAGCACTTCGCCTTTTGCAGTCTCAGTTAAAGATGCTAGCTCATCCATTGAATATTCAAAACGTTCGTCATCGTCATGAAGCTGACATCCGACTAAAATTACGCGTTCAAGTTCAGTATTCATTTCTGCTGTCAAAGATTTTTCCTTCCCTTACTATTAAATTGACAAATCATTCATATCATATCAAAAAAATGTCCATTTCTCCATCTTTGCAAAAGAGACAGAATACATTGTCTTTTACTAGTTTAACACCCTTTTTAAAATCTATAAAACGATGATTAAAAAAACATTGAAATATCACGAAATTCTGTATACAATTTGAATTGGTTTACTTATCGAAATTTGAATCAGGCTGCCTGATTTTAAAATAATAGTCGCTACTTGGTGAAAACAGAATAAAGGGGATAGCATCATGACTTGGGACGTACTTAGCATTATTGGAACGATTGCCTTTGCAATCAGCGGAGCTTTCATTGCCATGGAAGAGGAGTATGATATTTTAGGCGTTTACATACTGGGAATCGTAACGGCTTTTGGCGGAGGAGCCATTCGAAACCTGCTTATCGGTGTACCGGTGTCTGCCCTTTGGGAACAAGGACTCTTTTTTCAGATTGCTTTATTATCTATCACTGCCACTTTTTTATTTCCAAACAATATCTTAAAACATTGGAAGCGATGGGGAAACTTTTCGGACGCCATTGGCCTTGCAGCATTCGCGATTCAAGGAGCGCTTTATGCCACTCATATGAACCATCCGCTTAGCGCAGTGATTGTAGCTGCGGTCTTAACAGGAAGCGGCGGGGGGATTATCCGAGATTTATTAGCACGCCGAAAGCCTACTGTTCTTAAAGATGAAATTTATGCGGTATGGGCGATTATCGCAGGATTTAGCGTAGGGCTGCATATTACAAATACTCCTATAGAACTTTATACGTTATTTATCTTACTTGTAGGTCTTCGGATGTGTTCATATATTTACAAATGGCGCCTGCCGATCAAAACGATTCGACAACCAAATATGTAGAAAAAAAAGCCTTTCGTGACGAAAGGCTTTTTTTTACAGCTGAATATCGCTTGACGTTAAAGTTAGAAGCTCGTTGCGCTCAAAGCTTTCTTCTTCTAAAAGCCTCATGGATTGAGTACGTATGGAACGTTCGATAATGTTTCGCACATATCGACCGTTACTAAAATCCCTGGGCGTCTGATTGTACTTCACGTCCATGAAATGATCTTTTAGCTTTTTATAGGCCTCTGTACTAAACTGATACTGCCTGTCATTCATCATGTGACCGGCAATGTCCATCAGTTCATTTACATCATAATCCGGAAAATCAAAAATAAACGGAAACCTAGAGCGCAGCCCTGGATTAAGACTTAAGAAATTTTCCATTTCTCTTGGATAACCAGCTAAAATCAATACAAACTTATCATTTGAATCTTCCATATGTTTGACCAATGTATCAATCGCTTCTTTTCCAAAATCTTTTTCTCCCCCTCTTGCAAGAGAATAAGCCTCATCAATAAATAAAATACCTCCAAGCGCTTTTTTTACAAGATCTCTCGTTTTCTGAGCGGTATGACCAATGTATTCTCCAACTAAATCTGCCCGCTCTGCTTCAATTAAATGTCCTTTGGACAAAATGTTCATATTCAAAAATAATTTACCTAGCAGGCGGGCTACCGTCGTTTTCCCTGTTCCTGGATTTCCTCTAAACATCATATGCAGCGCCTGCTTTCCCGCTTTTAAGCCCTGTTCCTCTCTTTTTTTGTTAATATATAACCACGCATATATTTCTTTTATCATTTTTTTCAATTCTTCCATTCCAACCAGTCCGCTCATTTCTCGTTCAATTTCCCGAAGCGGCTCATGATTTATGACAGCTTTTTTGGCAGGACGCGGAATTGATGTCGTATACGATTTTTCCTTTTTTGTTTCATTATTTAAAATGATATTAATTTGCCCATTATTTTTAAGAGTTATCGGCTGCTCCACCATGTTCACCTCTCGTTTCATCCCACTTCTCTGTATCGCATAGCTGCATGCGATGAACGATACGAAGACAATGATCTCTTATTACCGAAGAAATAATCGTCTATTATAAGGTTTATGTTCGATGAGTAAAAACAATGTTAAGAAACTTTTTTAAGCCTTTATTTGCATAAAAAAAGCATCCGAATATGCGGATGCTTCTCTTTAATCTCTATTCAAGTTCTACTGTAATATTTTTATTTGGTACAAATGTCGAAATCGCATGTTTATAAATCAGCTGTTGTTTTCCTTCAGATTCAATTAACACAGTAAAGTTATCAAATCCTTTAATTAGTCCTCTTAATTGAAAACCATTTAAAAGAAATACCGTCACATAGATATTTTCTTTACGTAATTGATTTAAAAATTGGTCTTGAATATTAACTGATTGTTTCATTATTCGGCCTCCTCGTTTCTCTATCTGTTTACTTAATTCGCTTCTTTCTTCAGCTTTCCTGCAATATATGTAAAAATTTCAGCAAACTTTTCGGGAAATTTGTCAACTTCCATCTCTATCCATTTTACAGGCATTTTATTTCGAAACCACGTTAACTGACGCTTTGCATATCTGCGTGAATTTTGTTTCAACTGTTCAACGGCTTCTTCGAGCGTGCAGCGTCCTTCAAAATAAGCATACAGCTCTTTGTAGCCGATAGCTTGAATTGATTGTACATCATGCAGCCCACTTTCGTACAATGATTTGACTTCATCAAGCAGTCCAGCCTGCATCATCGTATCGACTCGGTGATTAATTCTCTCATATAATACGTCTCTATCCATTGTAAGTCCAATAATGCTTACGTCATATAATAACTCTTGCGACTGTTCTTTTGTATAGTCACTGAATTTTTTGCCGGTTACTTCATAAACTTCAAGCGCTCTGATTACACGACGATGGTTGTTTTTATGGATAGCAGCTGCACTGTCTGGGTCAATCTCTTCTAGCTTTTCATACAGGGGATCAATGCCATGAGCTTTAATAAATACTTCCATTCGTTCACGAACTTTTTCATCACTCGGAGTTTCCGTGAACTGATAATCATAAATAACGGATTGAATATAAAGACCCGTTCCTCCAACAATCATCGGCATTTTTCCTCTAGCGTGAATATCATCGATTTGTTTTCTTACAATCTCTTGAAATTCTGCCACAGAAAACGATTCATCCGGCTCCTTAATATCGATCAGGTAATGGGGAATACCCTGCATCTCTTCTTCTGACACCTTCGCTGTTCCGATATCCATCCCTTTATAAATTTGCATTGAATCACCTGAAATAATCTCTCCGTCTAACTGTTTGGCAAGTTCAATGCTCAATTTTGTTTTACCAACCGCAGTTGGTCCAATAATGACAATAAGTTTTGGTTTCTCACCCGTCATAACAACACTACTTTCATCTATAGGCATTCACATCATTCCATTTTATCCAAATGGCCATGATTTATTCAACAAAACGGCTAGCTGCAGCTAGCCGCATTGCCTACATCACTCGCTTAAACATTTTTTCCATTTCATACGTCGAATGATGAATAATAATTGGTCGTCCGTGCGGACACGTAAATGGATCTGTTGTTTTTCTCAACGTTTCAAGTAAAGCAAAAATCTCATCGTTTCGCAAATGATGATTCGCTTTAATCGATCCTTTACAGCTCATCATAATAGCCGCTTCTTCTCGTAACTTTTCGATATTGACTCGTTTCATCGTAAAGATTTGCTGAATCATTTCTTCAATGGTTTCCTGTTCCTCTCCTTTTGGAAACCACTGCGGATGCGAACGAACTATATAGGAGTTTTGTCCAAACGGTTCTAAAAAGACTCCTACTTCAGCAAGCATGTCTTTGTATTCTTCTAAAATCAAGGCTTCATTTCCCGAGAACTCTAGCGTAAGCGGCATAAGCAGTTCTTGAACTTCTGAATCTACTTCTCCAAGCTTTTGCTTAAAATATTCGTACTTAATTCTCTCCTGCGCCGCGTGCTGATCAATAATAAATAATCCTTTTTCATTTTGTGCCAAAATATACGTTCCGTGCATTTGGCCAATTGGGTACATCGCAGGAACACGCGGTTCTGGCTGCTCTTTGGCTGAATAGTTTGGTTCTGGAATAGCGGCGTTTTCTTCCACCGATTCTTCATAGTGTTCTATTTCTCGAAACGTTGGTTCAAGTTCTTCATCTTGACGTATGACCTCTTTTTTAACAGGCGGCATGATCTCGTCTACACGAGCGGGAGCCTCCTTAAAGCTAGGCTCGCGAACCGTATTAGCCGGCTGATAGCCAGGCGGTTTAGACTGATGATCAAATGTAAAGGTCTGCTGCTCAGTTGGCTGAATAGCTGATTTTGACTTAGTTGGCACTACAGCATCCGGAATTAACTGCTGCTTTTTAAAAGCAGCTTTCACTCCTTGTTCAATAAGTTCAAACAGCTCCGCTTCCTTACTTAAGCGCACTTCTAGTTTCGCTGGATGAACATTCACGTCCACTAACAAAGGGTCCATTGTAATGGTTAAAAATACGATTGGAAAACGGCCGATAGGTAAAAGGGTATGATAGCCCTGCTGTACCGCTTTTAACAGCCCGTAGTTTTTAACAAACCGACCGTTAATAATGGTGGACATATAGTTGCGAGAAGCTCTTGTGATTTCAGGAAGAGCAACGTAACCATTCACTTCATAATCAAGAGACTGAACATTAATCGGAATCATTTTTTTGGCTACTGCCATTCCATAAATAGCGGCAAGCACTTGGCGCACATCTCCGCTCCCGTTTGTATACAGAAGCTGTCTTCCTTGATGCATAAGCCGAATTGAAACTTCAGGATGAGACATCGCAAGACGATTAACGACATCCGTTACGTTACCAAGCTCCGTGTTTACCGTCTTCATATATTTTAAACGTGCAGGTGTGTTGAAAAATAAGTTTTCAATAACAAGTTCGGTACCTTTTCGGCTTGACGTTAACTCGTGATGAACGATTTCTCCGCCTCTAAGTTTAAGATGAGTGCCGGCTTCTTCTCCCGTACTCGTTTTGAGTTCAAGCATTGAAACCGAAGCAATACTTGGCAAAGCTTCACCGCGAAATCCTAACGTTCGAATTCGAAATAAATCTTGTTCTGTTTTGATTTTACTTGTCGCATGTCTTTTAAAAGCGGTCAAGCAGTCTTCAGAAGCAATGCCGTCTCCATTATCCAATATACGAATTTTTGAAAGGCCAGCTTCTTCTAGTTCAATTTCAATAACTGTACTGTTTGCATCAATAGCATTTTCGACTAGTTCTTTCACCACCGAAGCAGGTCGTTCAACAACCTCTCCGGCAGCAATTTTATTTGAAAGTTCGTCTGAAAGCTGCACAATTTTACCCACAGACTCACTCCTCTCAATCTATTTCTTCTTTAATGATTTTTGCAGTTCATACATCGCATTCATTGCGTCTAAAGGCGTCATTTCTAAAATATCCAGCTCTTTTAAACGATCTATAATTGCCTTTTCCCGTTTCGAAAGCGCAGGCTTTTCTTTTTTCTCTTCTATTTCAAAGAACGAAAGCTGATTAGCTTCATCTGCTTTTTTACTATCTGCACGTTCTTCTTGAATCAAAGAAGCACCTTCTTGTGGAACTTGTTGCGTCATCTCTTCTCTTTTTGGAGCCTGACGTACAGGTTCACGCTCAGAAGATTGTTCTAAATCGTGTAAGATGACGCGAGCTCGCTCTAGAAGCGGATCTGGAAGTTCTGCTAGTTCCGCTACGTGAATACCATAACTTTTATCTGCGGCACCATCTTTGATTTTGTGTAAAAAGACGACTTTCCCATTCTTTTCAACTGCGCTTACATGAACATTTTTGAGCGCAGGAAGCGACTCATCGAGTACGGTTAATTCATGATAATGAGTAGAAAATAGTGTCTTACAGCCAATATGTTCATGAACGTATTCAATAATTGCTTGAGCAAGTGCCATTCCGTCATACGTAGACGTGCCGCGTCCAATTTCATCTAACAGAATTAGACTCGACTGAGTGGCATTTGTCACTGCATTTTTCGTTTCTAGCATCTCGACCATAAACGTACTTTGACCTGAAATTAAGTCATCGGCTGCCCCGATACGTGTAAACACTTGATCAAAAATCGGCAGAATCGCTTCGTCTGCTGGCACAAAACAGCCAATTTGAGCTAATATCGCCGTTAAAGCGACCTGACGCATGTACGTACTTTTACCAGACATATTGGGTCCTGTAATCAGTAAAATTGAACTATCATCCGTCATTTGACAGTCGTTTGGCACATATTCCTGCGAATTCATTACTTTTTCTACCACTGGATGGCGTCCATTTTGAATCGAAATATCTTCATTTGAAAAAATAGGCTTCGTGTAATGACGTTCTTCACTGATTTTTGCAAAGCACTGCAGTACGTCAATCTCACTTACTTTTTTAGCGAGTTCTTGCAGCCTTGGAATATATGCTTTTACTTCTTCACGAATTTGTAAAAACAATTCATATTCCAGCTCTACAATCTTCTCTTCCGCTTCTAAAATCAGCGCTTCTTTTTCTTTCAGCTCAGGCGTAATAAAACGCTCTGCATTGGTTAACGTCTGTTTTCGTTCATACATTCCTTCAGGCAAAAGATGCAGATTTGCCCGCGTTACTTCTATATAATAGCCGAACACGCGATTATAACCAATTTTCAGTGAGCGAATCCCTGTTTTCTCACGCTCTTGCTGTTCAAGTGACGCAATCCACGTTTTTCCGTTTCGGCTTGCATCTCGGTATTGATCAAGCTGTTCATGATAGCCGTCATTAATAATGTCTCCTTCTTTAATTGACAAAGGAGGGTGCTCTTTTAATCCTCTTTCAAGAAGATTAGCTAATCGCTCACAAGGATCAATGTCTTCAACAAGCTTGGTGGCATAAGGATGATTCAAACGATTCACAACCTCTTGGATATGAGGCACATTTTGCAATGATTTTTTTAATTGAATTAAATCACGAGCATTTACATTACCAAAAGCTACTCGACCAGCTAAGCGTTCTAAATCATATACGTCTTTTAGCAACTCACGCAGTTCTTCTCGTTCAAAAAACTGTTTCATTAAGACATCTACCATATTCAAACGATTATCAATATCTGCTTGTTTTAAAAGCGGACGGTCAATCCAATTTTTTAATAAACGGCCGCCCATTGCCGTAACGGTCTGGTCTAATAACCATAGAAGCGAGCCTTTCTTTCCTTTTGAACGAATCGTTTCGGTTAACTCTAAGTTTCGCTTAGAGAACAAATCAATTTTCATATATTCATTGATTTGATAAAACTGCACGGGCTGTAAGTGTTCAAGCGAACGCTTCTGCGTGCGAGTTAAATACTGAAGAATACGCGCAAATGTTGTAATAAGCTTTTGCTGCTGAAGCGACTCTACTAAATAATCTAGTCCTTCTACTTGTTCTGTACTATTCTCATAAGAAATGGTAATCGTCATGCGCTCTTTTAGTGTTTGTAATAAGTCAGCAGGAAACTCAGAGCTTACAACGACTTCTTTTGCTTCTTTTGCATAAATCTCTGAGACTATATCGTGAAACGAACTAACAAGCGTTACGCTGTTTTCTCCTGTAGACAAATCAGAAAGAGCAAGACCAAACGTTTGATCCTCGAACGCAGTAACAGAACAAATATAGTTATTTTCCTTTTCATGCAGTCCGCGTTCGTTCATCAGTGTTCCGGGTGAAATCACCTGTACCACTTCTCGCTTTACAACACCTTTTGCATGCTTAGGGTCTTCTACTTGCTCACAAATAGCTACTTTAAATCCCTTTTCAATTAAACGCTCGATATACGTAGGAGCAGAGTGGTACGGAACCCCGCACATCGGAATTCTCTCTTGTCCTCCTCCGTCTCGACTTGTTAATGTTATTTCAAGTTCTTGAGAAGCTGTCGTAGCATCTTCAAAGAACATTTCATAAAAATCACCTAATCTAAAAAATAAAAAGGCATCTTGATACTCTGCCTTAATTCTCAAATATTGCTGTATCATTGGCGTATACGCTGCCATACTATTCCTCCATACCACATCTAGTTGTGCGTTTTGCTACACGTATTATAACATAAGTCTTTCTTAAACTTAATTTATTCAAATAGAACAATCTTCAATTTCTTTTCATAAAACAAATAAAAAAGCTTCGGACGAAGGAAGAAGCTTGTCCGAAGCTTTTCATTATTTACTGCTGTTCAAATGACTATGCTTACGTCCGTATAAGAAGTAAACCACTAGCCCTAGTACAAGCCAAATTACGAAACTAATCCATGTTAACTTTGGAAGCTGAAGTGCTAAGTATAAACAGAACACAAAAGCTAAAATTGGAATCACCGGCACGAACGGTACGCGGAAACCAGTCGATTCTGAAGTTTGTTTTGATTTACGTAAATATAAAATTCCAATTGATACGGTCATGAAAGCAAAAAGAGTACCGATGTTTGTTAACTCTGCTAATCTTCCTAATGGTACTAAACCAGAGAAGATGGATACTAGTAAACATGTAATCCACGTATTTACTACTGGCGTTTGTTTTTTCTCACTGATTTTTGAAAAAGGCTTCGGCAATAGACCATCTCGACTGATCGCATAAAATAAACGAGTTTGTCCATACATCATAACGAGTAATACCGTCGTAATACCAACAATTGCGCCTAATGAAATAAATCCTGCTACCCAGTCTTGGTTAATGTAGCTTAAAGCAAATGCTACAGGGTTTTTAACATTTAATTCTGTATAAGGTACGATTCCTGTTAAGATAAGCGATACGACGATATAAAGGACTGTACAAATCGCGAGAGATGCGATAATTCCGATTGGCATATCCCGCTGAGGCTTGCGTACTTCCTCGGCCGCTGTTGCTACAGCATCAAACCCAATGTAGGCGAAGAATACAGTTGCTGCTCCTGTCGCTACTCCCGAGAAACCAAACGGCATAAACGGCGTCCAGTTTTCTGGTTTAACATAGCTAACTCCTACCCCGATAAACAGAAGTACAACAGCAAGTTTAATAATAACCATGATAGCATTAAAACGTGAAGATTTTTTTACTCCTTGCGTTAAAAGTAATGTGATTAAAAACACGATCATAATTGCTGGAATATCAATATACGTGCCGTTTGCAGGATTGTATGCACTTGTTAAAGCTTTTGGAAAATGTATGCCAAACCCTGCTAATAATCCTTGGAAATACCCGGACCATCCGCTGGCTACAGCTGAAGAAGCAAGACCGTATTCCAAGATAAGATCCCACCCTAAAATCCAAGCGATTAATTCACCAAATGTTGCATAACTGTAAGTGTATGCACTTCCTGAAACGGGAACTGTTGAGGCAAACTCTGCATAACAAAGAGCTGCAAACACACACGCAAGTCCTGACATAATGAAAGATATAACTAAAGCTGGACCGGCATGTTCAGCGGCGGCTACGCCCGTTAATACAAAAATTCCGGTTCCGATAATGGCTCCAATTCCTAACATTGTTAAATCGAAAGCGCCTAAATCCTTTTTTAATTTAACACCTTTAGAGTTGGTTTCACTAATTAACATTTGAATTGATTTTTTACGAAATAAGCTCATAGTAAACCCCCAAAAAATACTTATCTGATATAACTAAATTTTCTGAAAATTAATGCATTATTTTCTTTAGATTTACTATACACTGCGCATTCGACAAAAAGCAATATATTTTTTATTTTTATAAGAATTTTCTTAAAATAGTAAAAATAAAAAAACTAGGAAGAACTTCTTCCTAGTTACTCATCGTCTCCTAATATAAAATCAGGATCCAAATCTTCAAATTCATCGTCATCTACGTCTAAATCAAACTCGTCTTCATCATCGCAGCCTTTCGGATTTACTGCAACACAAACCTTGGTTTCGCCAATCACTTCTGCCAATAATTCTCTCTCTACTTGAACAATCGTTTTATTTCCATTTGGTGAAATTGTGCACTCTAGGCAATTTGGCTGCTGCAGCACGCGAACAATTACTTCGTAATCGTCTCCAATAGAATCTTCGTCTTTATAGCGCAGCTTAATATTATCTTTGTATGATACGGTTTCCGTCCAAACTTCGGTTTTTGTATTATTATTGTACGAATACCAGATGTTAACATCATATCTGCCGTCAACTTCTACATTGCTGCCGCTTTTCTTTGCTTTGTACTCATGGTTAATCACCCAGCACCCTAAGATGCTTGTTGGTCGATTTTTCGGTGCAAGCGTATGAGACGATTGTGTAAACTTGCGACCTTTACCTACGACTGCTTTTGTAATAATTTCTCTATAGTGTTGTGACATGTGAGCATACCCTCCTCAAACTATCTTCATTTCATCCTATGCAGGCTCATTCACTTGTTTGCACATTATTTTTAAGAAACTAGGTTTAAGGCATAAAAAACCTATGTTCCATTGTATGCAAGGATATAGAAAAACGTGACAATTATTAGAGAGAAAATCTGCCCAATTTTCATGCCACGGGATGCACAAAAAAATGCCTCAGCAAATTGCTGAGGCATTTTTTCTTTATGAGCAGCTAGATCCAGGGCTGTTTCGCACCTGCGAACCTGTTTCACCGCGCAGTAAATCACCATCTGTTGACACAATAATTTCATCCGTTACTGTGTTTGAAATAGTGTTAGCAACAAGTTGAAGCAAATCATTCACGTTTATTTGAGACTCTTGAAACTGCTGAATAATCGGCAGTTCATCCAGCTCTTCCTGTAAACGATCAATTTTTGCCTCCACTTGTTTTAACGCTTCTGTTTTACCATAATGTTGGAAATTAACAGCTTGTTTTTGCAAACTTTTAATGCTTGCAATGGTTTCACGCACTTTTTGATTTTCGTTAAGCTGAGCTTCGGCACGCTTGAAGAAATCTACTTCTTCCGTTTCAGCAATCATTTTTGCCAGCTCTTGAGCACGTTTAATTACGTCACTCTTGTTATACTGCGCCATATTACTTCACCTCTGCTGTTTCTTCTACCATTTCCCCGTTTAATGTCCATGTTTTGGCTTTTGTAACTTTTACTTTTACAAGTTGCCCAATCACTGACTTAGGTGCTTTGAAGTTTACAAGCTTACTTTTTTCCGTGTAGCCTGCTAATACTTCCGGATTATTTTTACTTTCACCTTCTACTAATACTTCGACAACTTTACCTTCATATTCCTTCAATTTCTTTGCAGAAATTTCATTTACGAGAGCATTTAAGCGTTGAAGACGCTCTTTTTTCACTTTCATTGGTACGTTGTCTTGCATCTTAGCAGCTGGCGTACCTTCACGAGGTGAATAAATAAATGTATAAGCACTATCGAATTCAACCTCACGATATAGCGACATTGTTTCTTCAAACTGCTCATCCGTTTCATTTGGGAAACCAACAATAATATCAGTTGTTAATGATGCTGTTGGAATGGCTTCTTTAATTTTACGAACAAGCTCTAAATAATGTTCACGAGAATATTTTCGTGCCATAATTTTTAAGATATCGCTGCTTCCTGATTGAACAGGCAAGTGAATGTGGTCGACAAGATTTCCGCCTTTAGCAAGAACTTCAATTAAACGGTCATCAAAGTCGCGAGGATGACTTGTTGTAAAACGGATACGAGCAACGTCAATTTTACGGATTTCGTCCATTAAGTCGCCTAGGCCGTACGTTATGTCTTCAAAATCTTTTCCGTATGCATTAACATTTTGACCTAAAAGCGTAATTTCTTTGTAGCCTTGAGCAGCTAAATGACGTACTTCTTGGATAATGTCTTCTGGACGGCGGCTTCGTTCTTTTCCTCGCGTATACGGAACGATACAGTACGTACAGAACTTGTCACAGCCGTACATGATGTTAACCCATGCTTTGACGCTGCCTTTACGTGCTCTTGGAAGGTTTTCAATAACGTCCCCTTCTTTAGACCATACTTCAATCACCATTTCTTTTGCTAGGTATGCTTCGTTTAAAATGTGAGGCAAACGGTGAATGTTGTGTGTACCAAAAATCATATCCACGTGCTGATGTTTTTGTAAAATTTTATTTACAACTGACTCTTCTTGAGACATACATCCGCAGACGCCGATTAATAGCTCAGGGCGCTCGCGCTTTAAGGCCTTCAAGTGTCCTAATTCACCAAACACTTTATTTTCCGCATTTTCACGGATCGCACACGTATTCAATAAAATAACATGAGCATCTTCAACAGAGTCAGTTGGCTCGTAGCCAAGGCCTAGAAAAATACCAGCCATTACTTCTGTATCGTGCTCATTCATTTGACAGCCGTACGTACGGATATAAAACTTACGTCCCTGTCCCATTCCATGAAACTGTTCATCGATTGCAAAATCATTGTGATAGGAAATTTCTTCTTTTCCTCGTTTCTTCGCATCTTTTAAAGAAGGTGGCATGTATACTGTTTGAAAATATTTACTGTAATCCTTTTCGGATTTTTTGTCCGCTGGATTAACTTGGTTGCTTTCTAAACGTTGTTTTTCATTCATAAAAAAATCTCCTTTCGCCATGACAATTGTCACGTTGCACCTGTAAATCGCAAAAAAATGTGACAGCCTTATGCTTATGCATAAAACTCATCACATTAACATAGTATATAACTTTCAAGTAGCGAACACAATCATATACCTATTTTCTATACCTGTTTCGTTAAAATTTCGTTCGACTTTCGAAACATTTATTAAATCACAAAAAGAGATTGATACATAACTAAATTAATCTATTTTAGAGACGAACAAATGGGATAAAAGAGCTCATAGAAATTCGCTTATTACACCGCTGTTGATTTCTGTGCAAAACTTCGCTTTCGGCGAGCGGCCGATGAGCCTCCCCGTCGCTTCCGCTCCCGCGGGTTCTCACCTATTTCGCTTTTCCCGTAGGAGCCTTCTCCTAGCTCTCCAATTAACAGCTAGAAGCCACCCCCTCCACGAAACATACGTTCGCTATCACTATGAAAAAATCCGAACGAGTTGGATTCTCCATCAAGAATCTCAGTTCAACGTTCGGATTTTCCCTCTACTAAACTGCTTTTATTGCAGCCTCTTTTACATAAATTCAGCTACTAGCTCATCAAATTTTTCCTCAGTCATGCCTAAGTCTGCTTTTGACAGCGGCTCTTCACTATAACCGTGAACAAGCTGCTGATACGACGGCTGATGCGCATTTTGGTAAATAAGCCCTGTTACTAAGCCGTTATGCTCCATTAACGTCTGCATAGCTTGCATACGATTGTTTGCATCATAACCTTCAATTGTGCTAAGACTAGTTAGGTTTTCTTTAAACCAATCATACGTGTTCACTTTGTTATACGTTACGCACGGGCTAAATACGTTAATTAAAGAAAAACCTTTATGCTGGATGCCTTGTTCAATTAAGCTTGTTAACTCTTTTAAATTCGTTGAAAAGCTTTGAGCCACAAACGTTGCTCCAGAAGTTAACGCAAGCTCCATAACAGATAAAGACGACTCGATTGATCCTTCAGGCGTACTTTTTGTCTTGAATCCTACTTCACTGCGAGGAGATGTTTGTCCTTTTGTTAAACCATAGATTTGGTTATCCATTACGATATACGTCACATCGATGTTTCTGCGAATCGCATGTACCGTGTGTCCCATACCGATAGCAAACCCATCTCCATCACCGCCAGATGCGATAACGGTTAAGTCACGATTAGCCATTTTTACACCTTGAGCGATTGGAAGCGCACGTCCGTGAATACCGTGAAAACCATATGAATTAATATAACCAGAGATACGTCCAGAACATCCAATACCTGAAATAACAGCAAGCTCATGAGGTTCTAAACCTACGTTAGCAGATGCGCGTTGAATGGCTGCTTGTACGGAGAAATCTCCACACCCCGGACACCAGTTAGGTTTTACACTGTTACGAAAATCTTTAAACGTTGCCATTTAACACAAACATCTCCTTACTTTTTGCGTATACTTCTTGCGGAAGAAATGGATTTCCATCATACTTCAATACGCTTTGAATTTTATCATGACTTGCAATATTCATTTTTAAAATATTAGCAAGCTGTCCAGTAGCATTGTTTTCAACGACGACTACTTTTTTAGCTCCTTGCACGTAAGGAAGCAGTTCGTCAGCTGGGAAAGGATGAATCAAACGAATGTGAGCGTGATTTACTTTTATACCGTCCTGTTCCAAACGTTCCATTGCCTCTTCAATGACTCCACGCGTCGAATTAAATCCAACAAATAAAATATCAGCCTCTTTTTCATGAGAGTGAACATGAATTGGCGTATTAAAACGAATTCCTTTTGTTTTACGAAGACGCTTATTCATTTGATCATCGCGGTTAACCGGAGATTCAGATGGCTTTCCTGTCTCATCATGCTCTACTCCCGTCACGTGATGAATGCCATGCTTCATTCCTGGAATGACGCGTGGTGATACGCCGTCTTCTGTTACGCGGTAGCGCTTGTAGTATTGTTTTTCTTCCAGCTCTTCTAGCTCTCCTTGCTGAAGCTTACCGCGGCGGATTTCAACGCGGTTATAGTCAAGCGGTTCTACTGATTGCTTCCCAAGTGAAAGCTGTAAATCCGTTAGCATAATAACTGGACACTGATATTCTTCTGCTAAGTTAAACGCTTCAATCGTATCGTAGAATGCTTCTTCAACCGTACTTGGCGCCATAACGATCTTCGGAATTTCACCATGCGTACCGTAAATCATGGCCATTAAATCAGACTGTTCTTGCTTAGTTGGAAGCCCTGTACTTGGACCGCCGCGCTGCGTATCTATAATCACAACAGGCTGCTCAGTGATTCCCGCTAATCCAATCGACTCCATCATTAATGATAGACCAGGTCCAGCTGATGCTGTCAGTGCACGTACGCCTGCATAGTTAGCTCCGATAGCCATCGTACATGCTGCGATTTCATCTTCTGTTTGAATAACGGTTCCACCAAATTGAGGAAGCTTTTTAATTAAGTATTCCATGATTTCTGAAGCAGGGGTAATTGGATATGCTGGCATAAAACGAGCGCCACCGGCTAAAGCACCTAACGCAATCGCATCGTTTCCAATCATAAACATACGTTTTTTACCATCCGCTGCATCTAGTTTCATTGTTTCTAATTGTTCGCCTAGCTGTTCACGAATGTAATCTGCACCTTTTTTAATAGCTTCCATGTTTTTTTGTACAACTTTTTGGCCCTTTTTACCGAAGATTTCAAGTACTACTTCTTCAAATACTTCTGTGTCAATATGAAGCACAGTACTTGAAGCGCCTATAGCAACCATGTTCTTCATTAGCGACGTTCCTAATTCTGTTGCAATTTCCGTAAACGGAACAGCATATAGCGTAGCAGTTGTACATGTTTCGGGCAGACTTGGGTTGAATTTCGCATCTGCAATTACAACGCCTCCTACGCGCAGCTCATGGACGTTTACATCGATTGTTTCCTGATCGAACGCAACTAAAATATCCAAATCATCTGACACAGATCGAACCTGAGTTGTACTCACTCGAATCTTATTATTTGTATGTCCACCTTTGATACGAGAAGAAAAATGACGATAGCCGTATAAGTAATAACCTAATCGATTTAAAGCGGTTGAAAAGATTTCTCCCGTACTTTCGATTCCCTCACCCTGCTGTCCGCCAACTTTCCATGAAAGTTGCTGTACCATAAATCAACGCCACTCCTTTAATTGCTCATAATATAGAAATCTATTTTATTGATAAAAACTGAAAAAAGTAAATTAGCAAACGATTTCATTTTCTTCTGCATTTCACCAACCAAAATCATCTGCAAAACTCCCACAGCACCTTGCCGCTGTGCAGGATACGTTTCTGCTTGAGCAGCTCCATAATCCGTTTTCAATTTTATTCCGATTGCCAGAAAAATGCAACCCTTTCCATTGAATTCTCAATCGTTTTAATTATATTTATATTTAATGAATAAGATGAAGTTTTTTAATGATCTTTTCTGCCTTCACATGAGGCATTAGTATATAAATAACCTCTATAAAAAAGAGCTTTTCCAAGAAGAAAAAGCTCTTTTTTTATTAGCTGCATACACGATCAGCAAAGTTTTGAAACAAAAAACGTTTTACCTGCTCCTCAGTGTAATGCTTAAGGAGCTCTTCGATTAAATTTGTATACTGTTCATACCTTCCGAGACGATGAACAGTTTTGTCAATGCCGTCAAAGTCAGAGCCAAAACCAACGGAGTATTCGCCTCCTCTTTCACACATGTAATCAAGATGGCGGATCACATCCGCTATTTGCGCTTTGGCAGAACTCGTTAAAAATTCAGGCACAAACGTAATGCCAATCACGCCGTTTCGCTTTATTAAAGCATGAATTTGATCGTCTCTTAAATTCCGGGGATGAGAACACAATACGTGTGAATTGGAATGAGTAGCCACTGCATATTGCGCTAGCTCAATCACATCCCAAAAACCTCTTACCGATAAATGAGAGACATCCGTCCACACTTTATATTCATTGTTCAATTCAACAACTTCTCTTCCAAAAGAAGATAACCCCGCGCCTCGAGGTTCTAAAATACCGTCACACACAGCATTGCTGTAATTCCATGTCAAACCTACTGAACGTACACCCAGTGAAAAAAGTGTCTTTAAGCGAACTAAACTTGTATCAATGGCATCGCAGCCTTCAAGCGTCAGCATTGCTCCTATTTCACCTTTTTTCAAGCTATCTATATCGCGTTTTGAACGAACCCATTTCACACCGGGAAGCGATAAAATATGACTCTGAAACAGCTGGATCATTTCTAACGCAACATCAAAGCGCTGAGCTGCGGGAACCGCTTCTGGAATATAAATAGCGAATAGCTGAACTTTCCCTTTTGCTTTTTTTATTCCTTCTAACGTCACATGCAGCGCTGAATCATATGTAAAAGATAAACGTTTATTTAACCAGAGTTTCATCAATACATCACAATGAGCATCAAATATCACAACCCACACCCCTTTAACTCTATACAAAAAGGACCTGTTTGGCTTCTATGCTTTACAGGTCCGTGGTTTTTATAATTATCGCGGCTCTACAATTAATTTAATGGCTGTTCGCTCTTCTCCATCAATTTGAATATCTGTAAAAGCTGGGATGCAGATTAAATCAACCCCACTTGGTGCAACGAACCCTCTTGCGATTGCTACAGCTTTTACTGCTTGATTAAGCGCCCCGGCCCCAATGGCTTGAATTTCTGCTGCGCCGCGTTCGCGCAGTACGCCTGCTAAGGCACCAGCAACTGAATTTGGATTAGACTTTGCTGAAACTTTTAATATTTCCATATCTAGCTCCTCCTTATTCTTTACAATGTATGATGAGAGATCATTAGACCAATGACTTAATTGATTTCAATGTTACTATATTCACGATATGTCAAACGTATTCCTGCTTGTTTTTCCTAAATATTCAAAAACTTATATTTCTACACCTTTCTTTTTTCTTTTTACGTTTTTGACAAAATAAAAAAGCCAACGTATCGTCTTTCGACACATTGACTTTTTCCCTTTATTCAAAAAACGGATGGTCTTCGTTAATTAAAATTCGCTCTGTTTTTGTTGCTTTCCCCGTCTTTTGATCAATATCAATAACGATTCCACTAAGCTGCGTTCTTCCTTCTTTTGGTACTTCAAATCGAACAGGAAGAGACGTTAAAAAACGCTTAATAACAGCTTCGCGCTCCATCCCTAAAATGCCGTCATAAGGTCCCGTCATTCCTACGTCAGAGATGTAGGCTGTTCCTTTTGGCAATATACGATTGTCAGCTGTTTGAACATGCGTATGAGTGCCGACAACAGCGCTGACACGACCGTCCACATACCAGCTAATCGCTTGCTTTTCACTTGTTGTTTCAGCATGAAAATCAATAAAAATAAGCGGAGTGCGCTGACGTGCTTCTTCAATCAGTTCATCTGCTTTTTGAAATGGACAATCAAGCGGAGCCATAAACGTTCGCCCTTGTAAATTAATCACGGCTACCTCAAGCTGATTGTACGTAAAATACGTAATTCCCTTGCCCGGTGTACCTTCAGGAAAATTAGCTGGACGAACAAGATTTTTTGCATCGTCAATAAAATCAAAAATTTCACGTTTGTCCCACGCGTGGTTACCAAGGGTAATAATGTTAGCCCCTGCTTGTAAGAACTGACGATAAATCTTTTCGGTAATGCCTTTTCCTGAAGCTGCATTTTCTCCATTCACAATTGTAAGTCCCGGAGAGTATTTTCTTTTTAATCTTGGTAAATATTCTTCAACCATTTCACGGCCTGGAGAACCAACTACGTCTCCAATAAATAAAATTCTCATGTAAAAGCTCCTATACTTCATTCTTAATCTGCATCTTCATCTCTACGAAAAAAAATAAAGTGGCGTTTCGCCACTTCATTTTTATTTTGCATACTCTACTGCTCTTGTTTCACGAATAACGGTTACTTTGATGTGGCCAGGATAATCCAGCTCATCTTCAATTCGTTTTCGGATATCTCGAGCAAGTCGATGCGCTTCTAGATCACCAATCGTATCTGGTTTCACCATAATACGAACTTCACGCCCTGCTTGAATCGCAAATGATTTTTCAACGCCTTCATAAGACTCTGAAATTTCTTCTAACTTTTCAAGACGACGAATGTAGTTTTCTAACGTCTCACTGCGAGCACCTGGTCTTGCAGCAGATAATGCATCCGCTGCTGCAACTAGTACAGCAATGATTGATGTTGGTTCTGTATCTCCATGGTGAGAAGCAATCGCGTTAATAACAACCGGATGTTCTTTATACTTTGTAGCTAATTCAACACCGATTTCCACGTGACTTCCTTCTACCTCATGATCAATTGCTTTACCAATATCATGTAACAATCCTGCTCGTTTGGCTAACGTTTCATCTTCACCTAATTCAGCAGCCATAAGTCCTGATAAATGTGCTACTTCCATTGAATGTTTCAGCACATTTTGACCATAGCTTGTTCTGAATTTTAAGCGACCAAGAATTTTCATCAAGTCTGGGTGCAACCCGTGAACACCGACTTCAAACGTCGTTTGTTCACCAACTTCACGAATATATTCGTCCACTTCACGGCGAGATTTTTCAACCATTTCTTCAATACGCGCGGGATGGATACGACCATCTTGAACGAGTTTATCAAGTGCAATTCTTGCTGTCTCACGACGAATTGGGTCAAATCCTGATAAAATAACTGCTTCTGGCGTATCATCAATAATAAGATCAATTCCTGTCAAAGTTTCAAGCGTACGGATGTTTCGACCTTCTCGACCGATAATTCGGCCTTTCATTTCGTCATTTGGCAAGTTAACAACTGAGACAGTCGTTTCAGCAACATGATCTGCTGCGCAACGCTGAATAGCAAGTGAAAGAATTTCTTTCGCCTTTTTATCGGCGTCTTCTTTTGCACGGTTTTCTGTTTCTTTTACCATTATTGCAATGTCGTGGGAAAGTTCATTTTCAACACGATCTAAAATAATCGCTCTTGCATCTTCTCTTGTTAAGCTTGAAATGCGCTCTAGCTCTGTTTGCTGTGCACGTACTACTTCTTCAACTTTGCTTTCCATCTCTTCAATATGCTGTTGTTTAACAGTAAGAGAATCATCTTTCTTTTCAAGTAACGCTTCACGTTTATCAAGTGATTCGTCTTTACGATCAAGATTTTCCTCTTTTTGCATTAATCGATTTTCTTGTTTTTGAAGTTCTGCTCGACGATCACGAATATCTTGTTCTGCCTCTGTACGAAGCTGATGGATTTCATCCTTCGCTTCTAGTAAAGCTTCTTTTTTCAAAGCTTCCGCCTCGCGGGTTCCTTCATCGATAATTTGTTCTGCACTAGACTTTGCTCCCGCAATTTTAGCTTCAGCAATCGATTTACAAACAAAAAAGCCAACAACTGCACCGACGATTAGGCCAAGCAAAGCGAAGATGATTGTATTAGTATCCATCATTTCACCTCCCCTTGCTATAAACTTGTAAGTTTTAAATTTCATGTCGGCATGTACATCGTATTCACCTTTCAATATACACACAAAGGCTTTTAAACGCTAAAATGTTTTAAAAAGGGAAAATATACATCTTAATTGTAAATCTGTGCATTTTTATTGTCAAGCCTGCCTCTACAGTATATATTGAAATTTCGTATGTTACTTTTCTAGCATTAACAATTTTTACAAAAAAAAGACCCCTTCTTTGAAATAGAGGAGTCTTTTTTTATCTCGCAGCAAATTAAATATTTAAATCGCCTTGATCGTCATCCTCAGGAGCTGGCTCTCCGTCTTGGTCTAAACCATGATGTTCACGCACTTGTCCCGCAATTTCCTGACGAATATCAGTATTTTCTTTTAAGAATTGTTTTGCATTTTCACGACCTTGACCTAGACGCTCGTCATTATATGAATACCAAGATCCACTTTTTTGAACAATATCTAGTTCAGAAGCGATATCCAAAATTTCACCCTCTTTTGAAATACCTTCTCCGTACATAATATCTACTTCAGCAGCACGGAAAGGCGGAGCTACTTTGTTTTTCACAACTTTAATTCTTGTTTTGTTACCTACAATATCGTTTCCTTGCTTTAACTGCTCTGCACGACGTACTTCTAGACGCACTGAAGAATAGAATTTAAGCGCACGTCCACCAGGAGTTGTTTCAGGGTTACCAAACATAACGCCGACTTTTTCACGAATTTGGTTAATAAAGATAGCGATTGTTTTAGACTTGTTGATAGCTCCAGATAGTTTACGCAATGCTTGAGACATTAAACGAGCTTGTAGACCCACGTGAGAGTCTCCCATTTCTCCTTCAATTTCCGCTTTTGGCACTAATGCTGCTACTGAGTCAACAACGATAATATCTACTGCACCGCTTCGAACTAAAGCTTCAGCGATTTCTAAAGCTTGTTCTCCCGTATCAGGCTGAGATAATAATAGCTCATCAATATTCACACCTAATTTTTGAGCATATACAGGATCTAACGCGTGCTCCGCATCGATAAATGCAGCCTGTCCGCCCTGCTGTTGAACTTCTGCAATCGCATGAAGAGCAACTGTTGTTTTACCTGAGCTTTCTGGACCATATACTTCAACTACACGTCCACGTGGATATCCACCTACACCTAAAGCTATATCTAACGCTAATGAACCACTTGGAATTGTAGAAATTCTTTTTTCCGTTTGTTCACCTAATTTCATAATTGAACCTTTACCAAATTGCTTTTCAATTTGTTTTAAAGCCATATCAAGGGCTGCTTGACGATCGTTCACTCAATTTCCTCCTCTATCTCTTTGAAATCATCTATAAACTGCAAACTTACTACGATGTAGTAGCAATGTCGAATTAACAACTTTCTATAACTTACTATACTAGTTTTTGAGTCGTTTGACAAGCAAAAAGCGAATAAATGTTCGTTTATTATTTTATAAAAAAAAGGCTGTTTTGGAAAAACCAAACAGCCTTTTTTCTTTATTTCTTTATCATCTTTAATACGTAATGACAGCCATAATTAACCGTTCGTGAACGAATCCCCTGGCGGCTTCCAGATAGCTGCAGGCTGTAAACTTGAGGAGCTTGATCTTTATAGGCTACCCCTATATATACTGTTCCTACAGGATGTCCTTCTTGTTTGGAGGGTCCAGCTACACCTGTAAACCCGATGCCAATATCCGTTTTGTATAACTGTTGAATACGCTGAGCCATTTCAGCCGCGCACTGCTCGCTAACGGCTCCGTACTGATTCAGCGTGTGTTCGCTCACTCCGAGAATATTTTGCTTGATTTCATAATGATAGGCGACCAGGCTGCCTTTTACAGCTTCTCCAGCACCTGAAACAGTTGTTAAACGTTCGCTGAATAAACCGCCGGTTAAACTTTCGGCTGAAGCAATCGTTAATCCTTGTGCCGTTAATTCTTTTACCAATTCATTATGTAAAGAAGTTGCTTCGTATCCATATAAATACTCGCCTACGCGCTCTGAAATGGTTTTTTCCACTTCGTCTAACATGCGCTGAGCTTCAGCAGCATCAGCGTGCTTAGCAGTTAAGCGAAGCGTCACTTCTCCATCTCCTGCTAGCGGCGCAATCGTCGGGTTGGTTTGCGCATCAAGCAAATCTTCAATTTCCGTCTCAAGCTGTGATTCTCCTATTCCGAAAAAGCGAAGAACGCGTGATTCAATACTTTCTTTTAATTCAAGCTTTTGAGCTAAAAATTCTTGACCATACGATTCATACATTGGATAAAGCTCTTTTGGAGGCCCGGGAAATAGCATATAGTGTTTTCCCTCTACCGTAAGCCCCATACCTGGAGCCATTCCGTAATCGTTAGGGAGCACTGCCGAACCTTCTAGCACAATTGCCTGTTTTTTATTGTTAGGTGTCATGACACGATTTGACTGTTTGAAATAGGCTTCAATGCTTTCAAGTGCTTCTGCATTTGTTGTCAGCTCTACTCCTAGCACACTCGCAATTGTTTCTTTTGTTAAATCATCTTTTGTAGGACCAAGCCCGCCTGTGAAAATAATTAACTCTGCACGCGTTTGAGCTGTAGCAATCACTTCTTTTAAGCGCTGTGCATTATCTCCTACTACCGTATGATAGTAAACATTAATTCCAAGTTCGGCTAATTTTTTCGATAAATACTGAGCGTTTGTATTGGCAATTTGTCCAAGCAGTAGCTCAGAGCCGACTCCAATAATTTCAGCGTTCATCATATCATCTCCATCTTACTTATTTTGAGTTAACAAAAGCCTGTTTGTTTTTAGCAAAGTAGTCCCAGCCTGAAATAACCGTAAAAATCACTGAGATCCAAAGCATTACGCTAGCAAATGGAACGGAAACCCATTCAAAAGGCAAGTTATACAACAGAATAGCTGAAATAGCTAAAATTTGAGTCCATGTTTTAATTTTACCTAACATATTTGCTGCTACAACTTCCCCTTCCCCTGCTAGTACAAGTCTTAAACCAGTGATAGCAAATTCACGGCTAATAATGATGATAGCAGCCCATCCTGCACCTGCAATTAAATCTAAGTCAACAATAGCTACAAGCGCAGCTGAAACCAATAGCTTGTCTGCTAGTGGATCTAAAAATTTGCCCAAGTTCGTGACTAAATCGTACTTTCGGGCATAGTATCCGTCTATCCAGTCTGTTGTAGATGCAATAATAAATAATGCTGCCCCTAATAGGTGAGCGATCGGAATCTCTTTTCCTGCTGCCTCCACTGTGCCAAATGGTAGCGGCACCATCATAAAAATGAGGAATACGGGAATTAGAAAAATTCGCGAAATGGTAATCTTGTTTGGTAAATTCACTTCTTCTGCCTCCAATTACTGTTACAAACTGAAAGCGTGCAAACGAAGTTGTTTGCACGGCTTTGGTTTTATTATAGCGTGAATGAGTGATTAATTCACATATTATCTTTATTTACACCCTGATCACTTTTTAAAACAGGCTGTTTACTGTGCTTCTGCCGGCTGATATTGAATCGTTACAACTTGTCGAACTTGCTTGGATGAATCAAACGGTAAGTCAACCGCTTTTCCATTTACTTTTAACTCTACTCCAGGTGAATAACCGATGTTGACACGAGCTTCAGTTTCTTTCGTCAAATCAAATTCTTTTGTTTCACCTTTTTTTAGAATGGAGCTAAAGAAAGCATTTCCTTTTCCGTTTTTCACATCTAACCAAGTATCTGCTTGAGTGGATGTTACTTCTAGATTAAATGCATCCGTACCGGAAAGAGCATACGTAGCACTTCTGCCTGTTTTTTGAACTTCCTTGTATTCTTGTTTACCGCTGTCTTTCTTTTCTTTTTCAGCTTTTTCTTTTTTAGCCTTTTCTTTCTCAGCTTTTTCTTTTGCAGCTTTTTCTTTTGCGGCTTTTTCTTTTTCTTGTTCTTTCTTATCAGCAGCACTTTGTTCATCTTCTGACTTGCTATTGTCATTTTTTGCAGTAGTTTCATTCGTTTCTTCCTGCGTGTTAGACTGCTGAACTTCGCTTTTTGGAGCTTCTTGGTTAGCCTGCTCCTTGTTTTTATCCGAGACGATATTTTGAGCGATTACCCAAATAATAATCCCAACAACTACAACTCCCGCCACCACTAGAACAGTTGGAAGGTAGTCATATGCTTTTGAAACTCCTTTTGTATGCTGAGGAATTTCTTTGCGGCTGCGAACGCGCGAAAGCTGCTGCGGCATGTCTTCTGTTTGAGTTGAAGGAATGTCTGATTTGTATTCTTCAAAAATAGCATCTGTGTCTAACCCAATTGCTTCGCAGTATTGCTTAATAAACGCTCGTACGTAAAATTTCCCCGGCATAACCTCATAATTGCCTTCTTCAATGCCAAGTAAATAGCGTTTTTGAATTTTCGTTAGTTTTTGTAAATCCTCTAACGACAATCCTTTGCTTTCTCGTTCTTGTCTTAACCTTTGTCCTAAATCTGTCAATGCTAACACCTACCAATTATGCTAAAAATCAAACATCGATAATCCACCGTCTTGAAACATTTGAGGACCTTCCATTATTTCATATGTAATTTTCTCATTGGGGTCGTTTCTTATTTCAATAATGTAGGCAAAATCATCTAACGAATACTCGGTATTTTGTACAAATACATCCGGATGCTCCACAATTTTTGTCGCGGGTACATTCATTACTTCTCGAACAAGCTGCCAGTGCTTTTCATTCGCTCGTTTTGTCGATACAATCCCGTCAATAATAAAAATATTATCAGCGTTGTATTCGTCAGCAATAAGCTGACTGCGAATCGTTTGTTTTAAGAGTGTAGAAGACACAAAAAGCCACCTTTTGTTCGCACATACGCTAGCTGCTACAATGGATTCGGTTTTGCCTACTCGCGGCATACCTCGAATGCCGATAAGCTTATGACCGTCTTGTTTAAACAGTTCCGCCATAAAATCTACGAGCAAACCTAATTCATCTCTTACGAAACGGAACGTCTTTTTATCATCTGCGTCCCGTTGAATATAGCGACCGTGACGCACTGCTAACTTATCACGCAATTTAGGCGGTCTCATTTTTGTCACAATGATATTATCCATTGTTTTCAAAATAGATTCAAGCCTGTCTATTTGCTCATGTGAATCACAGCGCAGCAATAATCCACGGCGAATATCATCCACTCCATTAATTGTGACAATATTAATTGACAACATTCCAAGAAGCGATGAAATATCACCTAAAAGACCTGGACGATTTTTTTGTATTTGATATTCTAAATACCACTCAATTTTCTCCATCAAACCCCTCCCATTTCTTGGCTGGCCTTCGAGAGGTGCCCCCTTTTTTTCACCTAGTTTAACTATAAATGATTTCCATTATATTATAAACCCTAAAGACAAGTAGTTCTACATTTGTTATGTATGTAAGCGCTTATTTATTTGTACTATTTATTTCTAAGAAAAAAGGAGCTCTCACACGCGGTGAATTAGCTCCTTTTTAGAAACGATAACTTATTTTACTGATCCGTTATTTTGAACTAATTTCACCATGCTGCTCGCAATCGCATGCTGCTCTTCTTTAGAAGCAACGCTCCAAAGGTCTGCTAAAATTCGCTCTTGATCATTTTTTGCATCAACTTGGTTTGCTAAATATCCACCAATTTGATAAGCAAGATCATGAATAACTTCTTCTTGCATCCCTTCGTTTTGCGCATGATGTAAACGGTCGCCTAAAAAATCTTTCCAGCTATCCCAGTTTTCTAATACTGACATGAGTAGCCCTCCTTAAGGTTTATTCATATCATAGTTTGTACCGTGTTTTTGATTTTATGCACACTTTATATGTACCAACCGCCATTAACCGATAATATTTGTCCCGTTATGTAGGAAGCTCGTGAAGATATTAAATATGAAACGACATCTGCCACTTCTTTTGGATATCCTATTCTTCCTAAAGGGATCCCTTCAGCTAGCTCTTTGACCTCTTCTTTTGAATAGCTGGCCATCATATCCGTTTCAATCGCTCCGGGCGCAACTCCATTTACTCGAACCCCACTTAGTGCAACCTCTTTTGCCAAAGCTTTTACAAACGTATTTTGTGCACCTTTTACCATTGAATAAAGGACTTCAAATGAAGCTCCTGTAAGTCCCCAAATGGAAGAAATCATGATGATTTGTCCGCTTTTAGCACTAATCATTTTAGGTAATAAAGCTTTGGTAATAACAAAGGGAGCCGTGATGTGAAGATAGATCATTTCTTCGGTTTCTTTTGCCGGAGTATCTGTCATTAACCCGCTAACGCTTCGTCCGCTGTTATGAATAATAACTTCTACCGGCACAATAATTTCCTCTAAAAACTTCTCCACTCCCTCTTTACATGATAAATCCGCTTGTACCGTAAACACGGTTTTTACCTTTTCAGCAAGTTCATATGCAAGCGCCTCTATTCTGTCTCTTCGTTGATGATAGTGCAAAATAAGCGAATATCCATCCTCAGCCAATTGCTTAGCAATCGCTGTGCCAATTCCTCCGCTTGCACCTGTCACAAGGGCAAATTTCTCCATAACCTTCTCTCCTTTACATGCAAAAAAGCTGATGAACATCAGCTTTTTTGACAACAATCATCTTTATTTAGGTACTACTTCACAAACCGTAAAGTTCTTTTCATCAATAATCTCGTTTAGCACATCTTTTATTTCGTTCACCTTCAGTTTTTCCAGCGTTTCAACAATATCAAATAAATTCATATCATTAAATGCATAGCGTGTAAACTGATTAGCGATAAACTCAGGTGAGTTTAATGAACGTAAAAATCCGCCGATTTTCTTTTTACGGATACGCTCAAGCTCCTCTTCTGTTAGTGATTTTGTTTTCATTTCAAGTAAAATTTGTTTAACTCGATCATACAGCTGCTCCGGTTGGTCCGTATCTCCTCCGATAAGAGCAAAACCAAATCCTCTTTCCTCCGTATAATCATAAGCAAATGTTTCATCAATGAGCCCGTCTGCATATAACTCCTCATAGTACGAAGAGCTTTTTCCAAATGCGTAATCTAAAATAATATTCATTGCTAACTCATATTTAAGCATTTCTCCACCTGAACGCTGCGGATTTTTCGCTTTTAGACCTACCATACATTTAGAAGACTGCACCGGCATTTTTAGTACTTGTTTTTCTTGATCCACCTTTTCAGGCTCTTCGTCAAAATGACGCTGTATGTCGGAGATTTCTTTATAATCTTTTTTCTGCTGATTGTCTCGAACTTGCTTCATTACCTTTTCCGCATCAATAGGACCTACAATGAACAACAGCATGTTGCTTGGATGGTAGAACGTTTCATAGCATGTATACAGCAAATCTTTATTAATATGTGAAATCGATTCGATCGTGCCAGCAATATCAATTTTAACAGGGTGGTTTTTGTACATATTTTGAATGGTACCAAAATACAAGCGCCAGTCCGGATTGTCGTCATACATTGTAATTTCTTGACCGATAATGCCTTTTTCTTTTTCGACAGTTTTTTCTGAGAAGTACGGCTCTTGTACAAAGTCCACTAATGTTTCAAGGTTTTCTTCAAAATTTGACGTACAGCTGAATAAGTAAGCTGTGCGCGTAAAAGAAGTAAATGCATTAGCCGAAGCACCTTGTTTACTAAACTGCTGAAAGACATCCCCGTCTTCTTTTTCAAATAATTTATGCTCTAAAAAGTGTGCGATTCCGTCCGGAACTTTTGTCATTTCATTTTCATTTAGTGGTACGAATTGATTGTCAATCGATCCGTAGTTCGTTGTAAAGGTAGCAAACGTTTTGTTAAACTCCGGCTTTGGCAAAATATATACCTGCAGCCCGTTATCCATTTTTTCATGATACAGCTGTTCCTGAAGCTGCGAAAATTCAATTTTCTCCATTTTCTTCACCGCCCGTTCCTGTTAAGAAATAAATTGTATCCATTTCAATTTTCTCAGCCACTTTAATAATTTCCTGCTTAGATACCGCATCAATATGCTTTAAGTATTCGTCAATTGAAATGTCTTTGCCTGTTAATTCATTATGATACATAACCTCTACTAATCCTCGTGGAGTATCCACCGTTTCAAGCAGCTGATTGTGAATGACGGCTTTTGTTTGAGCAATTTCGCCGTCTGTGAACGACCCTTGCTTCATCTCCTGCATTTGTTCTTTAATAATAGTAACGGCTTGGTCGTAATTTTTAGCATCAATACCCGACATGACCATCAGTAATCCCTTATGACTTTCTACCCTTGAAGCGGCATAATAGGCTAAGCTTGCTTTTTCACGCACATTGATAAATAGCTTAGAATGTGAGAAACCTCCGAATATACCGTTAAATACTTGCAGAGCAAAATACTGTCTATCTCCGTATACAACATTTGTGCGGTAGCCGATATTTAATTTCCCTTGTTTTACTTCTTGTTTTTCCACTACTTCATTTACTTTTGAGATATCTTTAGACGTAATAGAATCTTCAATGTCTTTTTGCTCGCGCTTTGGTAACGTAAATGTTTCTTTTACTGTTTGTAAAACCTCTTCGACTTGCAAATCGCCAATAGCATAAAGGTGAATGGCATCTTCTTTTAACACCTGCTGATAATAGGCGTACAAACTTTCACCTGTAATTTCTTCCACGTCGTCAATTTGACCGTTTACATGTAAAGAGTAAGGTTCTTCCTTACACATTTCTTCGACTAATCTTAAATTAGCATAGCGCATTTTATCATCAAATACGGCTTGAATTCTCTGGCGAAGCGAACGCTTTTCTTTTGTCATAATATCCTTTAAAAAAGAGTCCCCTTTAACTGCTGGCTTTAATAAAATATCGCCAAGAAGCGCTAACGCTTTTTGCAAAAGCGGAGTTGAATCTTTCAAATATTTTTCATTCGCTATATCAATGCGAATCGTAATATCGTGGTTATCACCTTTTTTTGTTAAGTCTACTTGTAAAGTAGCACCATAAAGCTCATCTAAATATGTACGAAGCTTTGTCGTAGACGGCAGCGACTCAGTAGCGCTTTGAAGCACATAAGGTAAAAGGGCACGCATTGTCACCGTTTTCTTATCTAAAGGGGCATTTAGTTTTAAAATGAACGTGTTTGTTTTGTACTTAGCTGTTTGAATAGTGTGAACAGTCAATCCTTCTAGTTCATGTTTTTGTTCAGTCAATAATTTCATATATAAACCTCCTTTTAAATTTTGATGTATTAACTAGACAATACTTCTATTTTGAATCTTTAACGCTAATTTTAGTCTTATAACCACTATATCGAATTCAAGGAAACATTTTCAAGTAACTTGCCGCGCGCTTCCTCATTTCTTTTCATATTCTTTCTCTCAATGAAAAAAAGGCGGAGAAAAGAATATGATTCCTTTGTCTCCACCTTCTATATTTATCCAACTTTAGTCATTGTTAGACCTCGTATAGAGGATTTATTAGCGGCGGCCTTTTTCATAAGGAACGCCTAGCGCTTTAGGAGCCTCAGCACGTCCTACAAAACCAGTAAGTGCTAAGATTGTTAATACGTACGGTGCAATGGTTAAAAGGACGGATGGGATATCTTGAATAACCGGAATCTGAGCTCCCGTGATACTCAAAGACTGTGCTAACCCGAAAAACATGGCTGCACCTAAAGCACCAATAGGATGCCATTTTCCAAAAATCATAGCTGCAATAGCAAGGAACCCTTGTCCAGCAATCGTTCCCGCCGCAAAGTTTGTAGCGATAGACGTAGCATACACCGCGCCGCCGATTCCAGCGAACATTCCGGAAATCATAACTCCAACGTAACGCATTCTCACAACTTTGATCCCCATCGTGTCTGCTGCCATTGGGTGTTCACCAACTGAACGAAGACGAAGACCAAACGGCGTTTTATAAATGATGTACCATACAGCAAAAGCTAGCGCAATTGCAATATAAGACGTAATAGGAACATTCGAAAACAGAATTTTGCCGATTACTGGAATGTCTGATAGACCTGGAATACTTACTTTATCGATACGGAATTGGATAAAATCTGTTTGTCCTTTCCCAAAAATCTTTTTGATTAAAAAGATTGAAAGACCCGCAGCTAGAAAATTCAGCGCTACACCACTTACAGTTTGATCTGCTTTTAATGTAATACTTGCAACAGCATGAATCAGCGAAAACACAGCGCAAACAACAGCCGCAATTACTATCGCTACCCACGGGGCCCAAGCACCTAATGCATCCTGAAGTAAAAGGGTTGAAACAATACCTGTGAATGCGCCAAACATCATCAGCCCTTCTAATCCGATGTTCACGACCCCGGAACGTTCACTAAATATCCCTCCGAGCGCGGTAAAGATAAGCGGTGCAGCTGAATAAAGCGCCGCTGGAATAATAATGGCTAACACCTCTAAGAAGTTCATTTTGCTCCCCCCTTGCCTGCACGGCCAAGCACCCAGCGAATTAAATAACTAGATGCAACAAAAAAGATAATAAGCGCAATGACAATTTGAATTAATTCAGACGGTACGCCTGTCATAAAGTTCATTTGAGGAGCCGCAGTTTGCAATCCTCCGAAAAAGAATGAAGCTAATAAAATTCCAATTGCACTGTTAGCTCCTAAAAGGGCTACGGCGATACCGTCAAATCCCGTACCTGTAAACGCAGTGAATGTGCCCATATACTGAAATGTTCCAAGCCCTTCCATTGCCCCGGCAAGCCCGGCAAAAGCGCCTGAAATCGCCATGGATAATACAATGTTTCGGCCTACATTCATTCCTGCATACTGTGAAGCATGTTGATTAAAACCAACAGCTCTTAGCTCGAAGCCTTTAGCTGTTTTATTCAAAATAAACCACATTACGACGGCTGCAGCGATGGTAATAAGAATGCCGTAATGAAGGCGAGAGTTATTGGTTAACTGTGCTAAAAAGCTTGATGCTAAAGATGCCGATTCTTTAATATCATACGATTTTTCATTACCCGCATATAAATACGTACGGATTAAGCTGCTCGTTGTATAAAGGGCAATATAGTTCATCATGATGGAAACAATTACTTCATGAACATGAAATTTTGCCTTTAAAAATCCTGGAATAAACGCCCAAACTGCTCCAGCTGCAGCTGCCGCTAATACAGCTAAAGGAATATGAATGACTGCTGGTAAATCAAACGCATACCCAACCCATACTGAAGCCAACCAGCCAACTAAAAGCTGTCCTTCTACTCCAATGTTAAACAGACCGGTTTTATAAGCAAACGCAACCGCGATACCAGCCAGAGCAAGAGGAGTCATGGCACGGATCGTTTCTCCAATGGCTTTTGGCGTTCCAAACATCCCGTCAAAAAGAGATTGATAGCCAAGCATTGGATCATAGCCGCCTAGCAACATAATAACCGCTCCGGCAATGAGTCCTAATATGGCCGATACAACAGGGATCAAAATCATCATTACGCGTTCATTTTTTACAAGTTTATTCATGCTGTTCCACCCGCTTTCTCACGCGTACCGCCTGCCATTAATAAGCCTAACTCTTGTTCATTCGTTTCTTTTGGATCTACAATGTCGACTATTTCCCCTTCATAAATAACCGCAATGCGATCGCTTAGATTCATTACTTCATCTAGTTCTAGCGAAACGAGCAGCACTGCCCGTCCTTTATCTCGTTCTTCAATCAGCTTTTTATGAATAAATTCAATGGCTCCTACATCCAGCCCCCTCGTTGGCTGAGCTGCAATTAATAGTTCCGGACTGCGGTCTACTTCACGGGCAATAATGGCTTTTTGCTGATTTCCGCCCGATAGCGATCGCGCTTGCGTATATTCACTAGGGGTTCGCACATCATATTCTGCAATTAACTCTTTTGCTTTTTTATACAGCTCTTTATAATTCAAAACACCTGATTTAGACATCGGCTTTTGATAATACGTTTGAAGACCGATATTTTCACCAATTGTATAATCTAATACAAGTCCGTGCTTATGGCGATCCTGCGGAATATGTCCTACTCCTGACTCCGTAATTTTACGAGTGGATAACGTAGACAGTTCTTGATTTTTTAATGTGATCGAACCCGACTTTATTTTTCTCAGACCCGTAATTACCTCAATCAGCTCTGTTTGACCATTTCCATCTACACCCGCGATGCCTACAATTTCGCCTGCTCGAACGTTTAGATTAAGTGAACTTACAGCCTCTACTCCTCGGCTGTCTTCTACTACTAATTCTTTTATTGTTAACACAGCTTCTTTTGGAGTCGCTGTTTTCTTTTCAGTTTTAAAATGAACTTCTCTCCCTACCATTAAAGCAGCAAGTTCATCAGGGTTCGTCTCTTTTACGCTTACCGTGCCAACCCCCACACCTTTTCGAATAATTGTACAGCGGTCGCACACTGACATAATTTCTTTTAATTTATGCGTAATTAAAATAATTGACTTTCCTTCTTGAATTAACTTTTTCATAATTTGAATTAATTCCGTAATTTCCTGAGGTGTTAAGGCAGCAGTAGGTTCATCAAAGATAAGAATATCGGCTCCTCTGTAAAGCGTTTTTAAAATTTCCACTCGCTGCTGCATGCCAACTGAGATATCTTGAATCTGCGCATATGGATCTACCGATAATCCATATTGATTTGAAAGCTTTTGAATATCTTGAGCTGCTTTTTTAATGTTGATTTTCCCCGTCCGCGTCGGTTCGTTCCCAAGAATAATATTTTCTGTTACTGTAAAGTTTTGAACGAGCATAAAGTGCTGATGAACCATCCCAATTCCTAAGTCATTCGCTACGTTAGGGTCCGTGATTTTGACTTCTTGGCCGTTTACACGAATCTGCCCTTTTTCAGGCTGATAAAGTCCAAATAAAACGTTCATCAGCGTTGACTTACCTGCACCATTTTCTCCTAACAAAGCATGAATTTCCCCCTTTTTCACTTGGAGTGTAATATTGTCATTAGCGACAATACCGGGAAACTCTTTGCGAATATCTAGCATTTCAATAACATATTCCACTGCTTTCACTCCCTATTCCTGCCTGCTACAGGATTCTGTCTTCCGTTTTTTGGCTATGAAAAAGGCTAGTTTTCACTAGCCTTTTATACTCATATAATCATTGCTTAACAGATATCAGCTTATTTTTTAAGTGTTTTTTCAAACTCTTTAAATTCTTTATCCGTTTGAGGCACTGTAATGTCACCGTCTAGAATTTTTTGCTTATTCTCATCAACTGCTTTTAACGCATCTTTGCTTACATTATCTTGTGATGGAGCAATTCCTACTCCGTCTTCTTTTAAGCCAAACACAACTTCTTTACCACCTGGGAATTTGTCGTCCATTGCTTTTTTAGCAACATCTTCTACAGCCAAGTCAACGCGTTTAACCATCGAAGTTAACGTTACGTTTTCAGGCATACCTTCTTCATGCTGATCGCGGTCAACTCCAATTACCCAAACCTTTTTGTCTTTCCCGCCTTTTGAACGGTTTTTAGCTTCTGTAAATACGCCGTTTCCAGTACCGCCAGCCGCTTGATAAATAATATCAGCGCCTTTGCTGTAAATCGTAGAAGCAATAGCCGAACCTTTTTCTGGAGAGTTAAAACTTTCTGCGTATTGAGAGATAACTTCAGCATCTGGGTTTACAGATTTAACACCTGCTTTAAATCCGTTTTCAAACTTCTTGATTAATGGAGATTCAACGCCTCCGATAAAGCCGATTTTATTCGTTTTTGTTTGTTTAGCTGCCACTACACCTACTAAGAAAGAGCCTTGCTCTTCTTTAAATAGAATGCTTGCCACGTTATCTAAGTTCTCTGACTTTAGCGTATCGTCTACTAATGCAAAGTTAGCATCAGGATACTGCTTTGCTGCTTTTTTAATATCTTCTTTTAACAAAAAGCCAATTCCATACGTCAAGTTGTAGCCACTCTCAGCAAATTTAGAAAGATTGCTCTCGTATTCAGATGCTTTTGTAGACTGCAAATACTTATATCCAGTCCCTTCATCAAGTCCGTTATCTTTCCCAAACTTTGTCAGACCTTCCCAAGCAGATTGGTTAAACGATTTATCATCTACCCCGCCCGTATCTGTTACCATTCCCACTTTAAAATCCGCTGCTTTTTTATCTCCGCCGCTCTTACCTGCATCGTCTGAGCCGCACGCGCTTAAAAGTGTTCCTGCCGCTAATACTAGTGATAATGCAAGTCCCATTTTACGTTTTAACATGTTTTAACCCCCTGAATAGTTTTAAAAGTATAAAGCCAATTTTCTATTTCGTCCTTGTGACCTACATTTGACACCTCCTTAAAAGGACAATGTTAAACAGTTGTAAATTTTCTGACATTTAAACACAAAAAAACTAGACGCGTTTACGCAGTACTTGGAAACTAAATTGATCTGCTTTAAAATAATTGATGGAATATAAAATGGGTTCATCATACTGGTCATAATGCATTTGTTTCAGTACAAGCAAAGCGGTTTCTGGTTCGCATTGTAAAATAGGAGAAACTTTTTCATGATAGCCTAGAGGCTCAATGTTTGCCACGGCGTATGAAATGTGCTTTCCTGCTTGTTTTTCAAGAATTTCTAGCAAAGACTCTTGTTTATATTCAAAATTTTCAGGCAATATTCTTTGAGGAACCTTGTCCATGCAATATACAACCGGCTCTCCGTTTGCCGTTCTCACCCGTTCAACAAATAAAATCTGTTCGTCTTCCCCGCATGCAAAACGTGTTAAATCATTTTCAGACAACTCTTGTATTTGAGAAGATAAGAAGATTGTTCCAGCCTTCATACCGGCTTGTTCAATCATATGTGTTATACTATTTAATTGCTCAATCCCTGACAAAAAAGTGGGCTTCGTGTTGACAAATGTTCCCACGCCGTGTCTACGAACAATAATATTCTCTTCTTCTAATATGCGAAGTGCCTCACGTAGCGTTGCGCGGCTAACCCCTAGCTGCTTTGATAAATCAAACTCTGAAGGGAGTCTTTCCTTTTCTTTAAAAATTCCTTTTTCTATATTTTGTTTAATTTTATCAATCACTTGTAAATACAAGTGCCGATTATCCGCACGTATAGACATCATTCTTCCTCCATATTAAAAAGTCATCAGACCTCTGATGTTCGACTACTTAATCGAAAATAATATATCATTTTTCGACAGATAAATAAATAGGTTATATTAATTTTTTATTAAAATTTTTATTATTTTTAAAAAAAAATGAATTTTTGTTATTTTTTTAATGTCAGCATACCTAACAACCTACTTTTCTTCTAATATTAGATAAAAACCAAACATTTTAGTCATTAATTTTTTTTAATATTCGTTTTTATTTCATTTATTTAGCATGACATATTTTTGTATGATACTATTCTTACCGTCTCTTATTCCATAAAAAATGAGGTTGAGACATAATGAAATGAATTCAATCTAAAGACGAACAAATGGGATACATGAGCTGAACAGCTTGTGACACCGCATTTGATTTCCGTGCAATACTCCGGTTTCCGCGGGCGGACGATGACCTCCTCGTCGCTTGCGCTTTCCCCGCAGGAGTCTTCGCCTTGCCCTTCAATCAACTGCTAGAAGGAACTAAACAGATGAAACCTATGTTCACCATAACAAAAAAAACGAACCACTAATCAAACATGTTGATCAATGGTTCGTTTTTCACTTGGGCTAAAATACTTTTGTCCCAGCCTCATCTTTTCTAGTAACATTATTAAGATCCAACATCCTCATTTTGCTGAGAAATCAGCACGGAACGCGGCTTACTTCCTTCATAAGGTCCCACCACTCCACGCTCTTCCATTGCATCGATCAAGCGTGCAGCCCGGTTATAGCCAATTCGAAAGCGTCGCTGCAGCATAGAAACAGAAGCTGTTTGCATTTCTGCTACAAGCTGTACCGCTTCGTCATATAGCTCATCTGCAAAATCATCAACTTGTTCAGGAGCATCGGTTGGAATCATTTCTTCTTGATACTGCGCTTTTTGCTGTGCAATTACAAAATCAACAATTTCTTCTACTTCTTCATCTGATAAAAAGGCACCTTGCACACGCACAGGTTTTGAAGCTCCAACAGGCATGAACAGCATATCTCCTCTTCCTAGAAGCTTCTCAGCTCCTCCCATATCTAAGATCGTACGAGAGTCAGTTTGTGAAGATACACTAAAAGCGATTCGGGAAGGAATGTTTGCTTTAATAACCCCAGTAATAACATCTACTGATGGTCGCTGTGTAGCAATAATCAAATGAATGCCGGCAGCACGAGCCATTTGAGCAAGACGTGTGATCGAATCTTCGACGTCAGATGAAGCAACCATCATCAAGTCAGCCAACTCATCGACAATCACCACAATATAAGGAAGAGTCGGCTGTTTTGCATCGGCGTCTCCATCATCATTCATACGTTTTACTAAATCGTTATATCCTTCAATGTTTCTCGTTCCGCTGTGTGAAAACAACTCATAACGTCGCTCCATTTCACTTACAACTTTCTTTAAGGCTTGAGAAGCTTTTTTCGGATCCGTTACAACGGGAGCCAATAAATGCGGAATACCATTGTACATATTGAGCTCAACCATTTTAGGATCAATCATCATTAATTTTACTTCATGAGGCTTTGTTCTCATTAAAATACTAATAATAATACCGTTGATACACACACTTTTTCCGCTTCCTGTTGCCCCTGCTACAAGCATATGAGGCATTTTATTAAGCTCTGCTAGCACAGCTTCGCCTGAAATATCTCTTCCTAAACCAACTAATAGCTTTTTATCCGGTCGGTTATTTTCAGTTGCTTCAAGTACTTCTCTCAGTGAAACCATCGCTACTTCTTCGTTCGGCACTTCAATTCCTACCGCTGATTTCCCGGGAATTGGAGCTTCAATCCGAATATCTTTGGCAGCTAATGCAAGTGCTAGATCATCACTTAAATTGACAATCTTACTTACTTTTACTCCTACATCAGGATATACTTCATATTTTGTAACAGCTGGTCCAAGGTGAACCTTTGCCACTTTTGCTTTTACGCCGAAACTTTGAAACGTTTTTTCAAGTTTTTCGGCATTTTTATAAATGTTTTTATGCTCTTTTGCTTGGTTGCTTTTCTTTGGCATCGTTAATAGCTTGATAGGAGGAAGCTCATACTCTTTATTTTCCGTTTCAGTAAATGTAATCATAGGAGCTTTTTCTTCTTCCTGTTCCTTTTGCGGCCTTGGCTGTTGCGGTGCAGCAGCTACAGGCTTCGATTCCATCACCGGCGGCACCGGAGCTATAGGAGCAGCAGGAGATTGACTAGACTCTTCCTCTCCGTAGTCAAAGTGTTCAATAATTGGAGGAGAAGGTGCTTCTACTTCTATTTCCATGCTTTCTTCAGGTTCTTGCACAGCTTTTTCTTGGCGTCTCTTTTTTGTTGTTTTAGGAGCTTTTTTCTTTTTATATTTCCACGTCTGAATATCTTGCCAGCCTTCTTTTAACTCCGTTGTTAAAAAATTCACTAGAGGTGACAAAAGTTTTAATACCGTTTCGTGAAGCGAACGTCCGGTAATAAGCAGTACCCCAATCACAATAAGCAAGGCAGCGATAAGTTCTGTTCCTAAGCTATCAAATAGATAGTAGAACATGGCAAACATAATAGCCCCTATCATCCCTCCACCCAAATCACTGTGATTCGATTGGCCCGTTGCTTCGAGCATATACAAATCCCACGTGTTCATAATGACAGACGGATCTGTAAACGTTCCATTTTTCGATAAATTTTCAAATAACGTCACGTGACTAAAAAGTAAAATAGATAAAATAATGAGATATGTACCGATAAGCTGCCGCGTCACTAAAGGAGGCATTTCTCTTTTCCAAATAATATAAACAGATAGAATAGCCATTCCGATTAAACACAGCATATACCATTCGCCAATAAATAAGCGGACCACTAGTATAAGGGCCTGTCCTACAGCACCAAGTCCTGCCATGGCAATTAACGTTAATGCTAATAAAAATAAGCCAATAAGCTCAAAGCGCAATATGCGTTTCCATTCATCCTTTTTTATTTGACCTCTTCGTTTTTTCTTTGCCATTTTTCCACTCCAATCAACGTCCAACACTCTATGTTGATTTTGTTTCTTTTATCAGTTGAATAAAAAAGCAGCCAATACAGCGGCTGCCTTCTTCGTCATATTCATTATACCATATTCACCATAATTATACTGAAATCCTTACGACAAAATTTGACCAGGATAATAATTTTCATTCAAATAATCTTGAGGATTCGTGCTTAAAATCCTCACAATTTGCTGTTGCTTTTGTTCATTTTCTTCAACAATAACCGGGATTCCATTATGGTTAATAAGCTTTGGCTGAGATTGTTCTTGATGATAAGACTGCTGAAAGATCAGTTCTTGCGGCATCATTGTATACAAAATCATTGCAGCAGCTGCTCCTCGTTCTGACGTCCTTGCTCAATCAGTTCATTCAACTTTTTGATCGCTTGAGCAACTCCGCCTACTTCGTTAATTAACCCGTATGAAACAGCATCTCCGCCAACTACATTTGTTCCGATATCACGCGTTAAGTTCCCTTTTGAAAACATAAGTTCTTTAAACTTTTCTTCTGAAATATGAGAGTGTTCTCTCACAAAGTTAATCACGCGCTCTTGCATTTTATCTAAGTATTCAAATGTTTGCGGTACACCAATAACAAGACCCGTTAGGCGAATAGGATGAATGGTCATGGTCGCTGTACCGGCAATATACGAATAATCAGTTGAAACCGCAATTGGAACACCGATTGAATGTCCGCCTCCTAACACAATAGACACAGAAGGCTTGGATAACGAAGCAATCATTTCAGCAATTGCAAGACCCGCTTCTACATCTCCACCTACAGTATTCAAGATAATAAGCAATCCTTCAATTTTTGGATTTTGTTCGATCGCCACAATTTGCGGGATGACATGCTCATATTTTGTCGTTTTGTTTTGAGGAGGCAGCTGCATGTGCCCTTCGATTTGTCCTACAATCGTTAAACAGTGAATATTAGAATCCTGAGGAAGCTGAGCCACGTTGGTCTGTCCTAATTGTTGAATTTTATCTAATATTCCGCCCTTGCTTTCTTCATTTTTATTAGGCTGCTGAGGCGCTTCATCAGAATGTAATCTTTCGTTATTTTCAAACATATTCTAGCTCCTTTCACTTATTGATAGTAGTAGTATGAACTTCTCATAGTTATTACATCCGCATCAGCTGCAAATAAAAAGCCTTCCCAGCGGGAAGGCTTCACATTAGATTTCCATGATAATCGGTAAAATCATCGGTTTACGACGGGTTTTTTCATATAAAAATTGATTTAAACTTTCTCTCATTTTTAATTTTAATGAAGACCACTCGATCACTTTGTCTTCCATACACTTTTCTAAAATTTGCTGAACAATCTTCGTTGCTTCTTCTAAAAGCTTTTCTGATTCTCTTACATAGACGAATCCGCGCGAGATGATTTCTGGCCCCGCTACTACCGTTTTTTGGCGTTTGTTAATCGTAACTACTACCGTTAAGATTCCGTCCTGTGAAAGCAGCCTGCGGTCTCTCAGAACGATATTTCCAATATCACCGACGCCTAGTCCATCAATGAGCGTATTTCCTGCTTGAATAGAACCGCTAGGGTACATGCGAGCATCTTTAAACTCAACTCGCTCACCTTTTTCAAGCAAACAAATATGATCTTCTGATATTCCTAATTGACCGGCCAGCTTTGCATAAGCTTTTTGTTTTCGATACTCTCCATTCACAGGCATGACATATTTCGGCTTTGTTAAGTTAATCATAAATTTTAATTCTTCTTGACTGCCGTGTCCGGAAGCCTGCACTTTCTTCTGAGCAAACACTACGCTTGCTCCTAAACGAAAGATGACGTCAATTGTTTTTGAAAAGGTCGTTTCGTGCCCCGCCACAGGTGTAGCAGCCAGCAGGATCGTATCATCTTGTTTGATTTGAATAAATTTATGGGACTGTTTAGCCATTCGAGTAAGACCTAAAATCGGCTCTCCGTGATGACCTGTTGTTAAAATAACCGTTTCATGTTCTGGAAGATCTTTTAGCTTTTGCACAGGAACAATTAAATCCTCAGGCAACTGCAAATGTCCAAGTTTTGCTGCAATATCAATGATTTTCAGCATACTTTTTTCCATAACGATCAGGTTACGGCCGTGCTGATATGCGGCATGAATGATTTGCTGAATGCGGTGCAGATTGGAACTGTATGCAGCCACAATGATTCGACCTTTGCTTTTATAAAAAGCGTCGGTAATATTTTGTCCGATAACCGCTTCGGAAACTGTATAGCCTGGCTTATCCGCATTTGTACTGTCTGAAAGCAAACACAGGACGCCTTTTTCCCCAATGGCAGCCATTTTTCCAATATCAGCGTTTTGAATGCTGACTGAATTTTGATCAAATTTAAAATCACCTGTATATACAATCGCACCTTGACTTGTTTGTAAACAAATGCCGACTGAATCTTGTATGCTGTGCTGCGTTCTGAAAAATGAAATATCCACTCCTTCAAACGATAAAACCGTTGACGAAGTGATAGGATGTAAAGCTTCATATTTTTTAATTCCATACTCTTTTAACTTTTCTTTGATGAGTGCTAGCGTTAATTCTGTACCATATACAGGCACATCCAATTTTTGAAGTATAAAGGGAATAGCGCCAATTTGCTCTTCGTGTCCATGAGTAACAAATATGCCTTTTACGTTCTGCTGATTTTCTACTAAATATGTAATGTCCGGAATGACAATATCAATTCCTAACATTTCTCCTCCCGGAAACTTTGATCCTGCATCTAACACGTATATGTTTTCATTGATTTCCACCACATACATGTTTTTTCCAAGTTCTCCGACTCCACCCAAGGCTGAAATTTTAATATTTTCTGTCTTTTCTAGTACCATAAGCTCCTCCTACTTACTTTCACCCGTACAATTTCATTTGCTTACATTATAACTGAAGTAAGAATTGGAATACAAGAAATTTCATTCGTCTATTTCCGTCATCTGCTCTTCTATATATCTTATAAGAAAAAAACGTCCCTTCATCGACTCGTATATACAGTCAATGAAGGGACGTTTAAAAAACATACTTATAGCTTATAGCGTATTTAATGTGCTGACTAACGTTTGGCGTTCTTCTTCCGTTAACGGAACTAAAGGTAATCGTACCGATCCTATGTCTAATCCTTTTAGCTGTAAAGCCGTTTTAACAGGCGTTGGACTTGGAGCTGCAAAAAGAGATTTCATAACGGGTACAATACGCTGATGAATTTTTGCTGCTTCCTTCGGATTTCCTGACTCATACAGCTTAACCATCTCTTGCATTTCATTCCCAATAATGTGAGAGGCAACAGAAATAATACCAGTTCCTCCAATTGCTAATACCGGTAGTGTTAAACCATCATCACCGCTGTATAAAGCAAAATCATCGCTTGTTTGTGCGATAATAGCTGTCATTGCGTCAAGATCTCCGCTTGCATCTTTTAACGCTACAACATTTGGCAGTTCAGCTAGGCGTACAATTGTATCAACAGACATATTGATCACGGATCGCCCTGGAATATTGTATAACATGACAGGCAGCTCTGTACTTTCAGCAATTGTTTTAAAGTGCTGATATAAGCCTTCCTGATTCGGCTTGTTGTAATAAGGTGCTACAATCATAATCGCATCTACGCCGATTTCTTCTGCCTTTTTCGTTAATTCAATTGATGCATACGTATTGTTGCTTCCTGTACCAGCCACAACAGGTACACGGCCATCTACTACCTTTACTGAGTGGCGGAACAGCGCCAGCTTTTCTTCTGTTGAAAGCGTAGGAGATTCACCCGTTGTTCCTGCAATAACCAACGCATCCGAACCGTTGCTGATTAAATAGTTAATAAGCTGCGTTGTTTTTTCAAAATCAATATTTCCTTTATGATCAAAAGGCGTTACCATCGCTGTTGCGACTTTCCCAAAATCAATCATGTTTTCACTCCTTGAAATTGCGTTATCCCTATTCATGTAATGAACCGTTAGCTTATAGCTAACGGAACATGTAGTTTATCTCTTTTGCGGTGCTTTTGACAAGTCAAAGGCACCATGAAGAGCATTAACAGCTTTCTTTAAATCCTCTTCTTTTACAAGCACCCAAATCGTCGTATGGCTATCAGCAGATTGTAAAATCTGAATACCTTCGCCAGAAAGAGCTGTAACAATTTTAGATGTAACACCAGGCACCCCTGCAATTCCTGCTCCAACCGTTGACACTTTGGCACAATTGCGAATAACAGCCGGCTCATACCCCAGTGCATGAAGCACATCAATCGCTTTGTCAGTTGCTTCATCTGTTACCGTATATACAACACCCTTCGGTGAAATATTGATAAAATCTACGCTGATTTTTTCTTGTGCCATTGCTTTGAATACTTCTGCTTGCGTATCATAATGGCCTTCTTTACTAAAAACTTTAATTTGAGTGACGTTGGATACGTGCGCGATGCCTGTTACAAGGCGTTCTTGCACATCGCTTCCACGCTGCTGTGCTTCACCTTGAGATGTAACAAGCGTACCTGCTGAATCAGCATACGTGGAACGGACGCGCATCGGCACTTTTGCCTGCATGGCAATCTCTACGGCACGTGGGTGAACTACTTTTGCACCTTGATAAGCCATGTTGCATATTTCGTTATATGTGACAACGGATAGCGGTCTTGCATCTTCTACAATACGCGGGTCCGCTGTCATCACACCTTCTACATCTGTGAAAATGTCAATGTAATCAGCCATAAGAGCTGCACCTAAAGCTGAAGCAGATGTATCGCTGCCTCCGCGTCCAAGCGTTGTTGTATCACCTTCAGTAGTTGCCCCTTGAAAGCCTGTTACAACAACGACATCATATTCTTCTAATTCTTTTAACAAACGGTCGCATTTCATTTCTAGTATCTTGGCATTGGTAAAATCATCATTCGTCACAAACCCGGCCTGTGCACCGTTTAACGCTGTAGCTTTAATACCATTTTCGTTTAATAAATTCGTAAACACCACCGATGAAATTAATTCTCCACATGCCATAAGCATATCAAGCTCACGTTTATTAAGAGACGCTTTATTTCCATCAACAAGTGAAAGCAATGTATCCGTTGCATACGGCTCACCTTTTCGTCCCATTGCCGATACAACAACGACTACTTTGTAACCCTCACTTAATGCATTATTTAAATGATAGATTGCTCTCGCTCTTCCTTCTTCGTTACGAACGGAAGTTCCTCCAAATTTTTGGACGATTATTTTCATACTTACACCTCATCATGTTCCGAGACACTCTGGTTGCGCTTATTTTACTAAGCTAAGCTTAATAAGTGATTCTGCAATTTGTACAGAATTCCAAGCTGCACCTTTTAACAAGTTATCAGAAACGATCCACATATGGAAACCGTTATCGCGATCTAAATCTTTACGAATACGGCCGACAAACACATCTCGTTTACCTACACAATCTGCTGGCATTGGATATACTTGATTTTCTGGATCATCTTGCAATACGATACCAGGTGCATCAGCCAATAAATTTTTCACATCAGCTACCGTTACACCGTCTTTTTCAATTTCAATGTACACTGACTCTGAATGACCTGTTACAACCGGTAGACGAACACAAGTAGCAGCTACTGGCAATTCAGGCATGCTCATAATTTTCTTCGTTTCATTAATCATTTTCATTTCTTCAAATGTAAAACCGTTATCTTGAAATTTATCAATTTGCGGAATGGCATTAAAAGCAATTTGATAATGTTTTTTATCTCCACCAACTGGTAAAATTTCCGGTGTAAACTCTTTTTCTTCTAAAATAGCTTTAGCTTGTTCTTTTAATTCATTAATTGCAGCAGCTCCTGCTCCAGAAACGGCTTGATACGTCGATACTAGCACTTTAGATAAGCCGTATGTTTCGCGCAATGGCTGTAATGCTGCAACCATTTGAATTGTAGAGCAGTTTGGATTAGCAATGATTCCGTTATGTGCGTGTAATGCGTCTTCATTCACTTCCGGCACAACTAACGGGACATTTTCATCCATTCGATAAGCGCTTGTGTTGTCTACAACGATTGCTCCGCGTTTTACTGCCTCTGGTGCAAGTGCTTTTGAAATGCTCCCGCCTGCACTGAATAAAGCAATGTCTACGCCTTCAAAGCTATCAGGAGTTGCTTCTTGCACAACAACTTCTTCTCCGTTAAACAACACTTTTTTACCAGCTGAACGAGCTGAAGATAATAACGTTAATTTACCAACTGGAAAATTACGCTCCTGTAGGGTTTTAATCATTTGTTGTCCTACTGCACCTGTTGCTCCTACTACTGCTACATGTAATTCTCTTGTCATTTTAATACCGCCTCCAACAATTTTCAACTACTCAACATTTATCTGCATATACTGACTATTTTAACATATTATTATGCTTCATTGCGTCAAAGAAGAGAAGATTTTTAAAATCTTCTCTTCTTTGAGATTGAGAGTTCTCTTACAGCCGCAGTATTGAATAGATTCATGCAACAGCAAGAGGCATATATGTCCTATGACTCTTGACCGTCGCGGAACCTTTCGACAATAACAGGCTGAATCTGTTTATCTTCAAGCGCTGCGTACACCGTGTCTGATAACATCGTCATACGCGCTACCATTGAATTCGGCTTAAGCACCGGGTCATCTTGACCAAATGGAATAAAATAAATATTTTTAGTCGCCATTAGCCTCATTAAGTTTACACCATTTAGCCCTAGTGCGTCATTAGTCGAAATTCCCAGTACCACGGGCTTATTATTACGAAGCGTTGCTTTAGCTGCCATGAGTACCGGAGATTCAGTCATTGCATTTGCAAACTTACTCATCGTATTCCCAGTGATTGGGGCAACCACCATACAATCAAGCGGAATTTTTGGTCCTAAAGGCTCTGCTTTTACAATTGTATTGATGACGGCGTGACCTGTTAATTCCTCAATTTTCTTCACCCAGTCTTCTCCATCTCCAAAACGAGTATTTGTGGATTGTACAGTGTAAGAAACAACCGGTAACACTTCTGCTCCCAAATTAACAAGCTTTTCAATTTCTGGCATAACCGCATCATACGTACAGTGAGATCCGGTCAAGCCGAACCCTATTCTTTTACCTTTTAATGACATTATTTCTTCTCCTCTCTCGCATCCGCAGCGTCTTTTAATAAATTCACTAATACATTAGCGACAATCTGACCTGCTGTTTTTGGAGCCACAATTCCTGGAAGACCAGGTGCTAAAATAGCTTTAATTCCTCGTTTTTCTGCATAGCGGAAATCAGTTCCTCCAGGCTTTGAAGCTAAATCAATAATGAGCGCATGGGTCGGGACATTAGATAATGTCTTAGCCGTTAAGATGGGGTATGGAATGGTGTTAATACATATATCACTATCAGCAATTTCTTTATCGAGTTCAGAAAGATAAAAAGGTTGCAAACCCATTTCAGCAATACGTGCTAAATGTTCAGATTTTCTAGCTCCTACTTTTACATTGGCACCGAGTGCAGCAAAGGACCTCGCCACGCTCATTCCTACTCTTCCTAAACCTAGGACAGAAATATTTGAACCGTGAATGGTAAAATCCGTATGTTGAATAACAAGCATGATGGTACCTTCAACAGTAGGAATAGAGTTATAAATTGCTACATCATCACGCTCAAATAGCTGAACGAGTTTACGGTTTGTCGTTTTGACTAATTCGTTTAAATACCCATTGCTAATACCCGAATAAATAATGCAGTGCTCAGGCGTTTTTTTAAGTATTTCTTCAGTCAGCACTACTTTTTCATTTGAAAAAATAGTATCTACTTGCCCTTCGTGATTTGTTCCAGGCACTGGAAGGATGATGGCGTCAACATCTGAAAAATCCAGCTCCTCTATCTGATATTTCGTCGCACCTGTAAAACCATGATCTAGCTGATCAAAACCAATAAGAGAGGTTTTTGCATCTAATTGAATTAATTTTCTAATGACTTCAAGCTGCCTAGCATCACCGCCAATTACAGCTATGTGCAAATCCGTTAACATGTTTCATTTTCACCTTCTTTAACATTAAATAGATGTATCTTTCGCTTAAACCATCGAGATGTAAAGTGCTATCATTACGCCCTAGAATGCCTATTGCTTTTCTTCAACATACTATGTAAACACACAGGAATCGGTGAATCTTTATCCCTGAAAATAAAAGAAACGAGATGCAGGAAGCATCTCGTTTCTTATTTTGTTGACTGATTGTTTATGTCTTCTAGCTGCTGGACATTTACAATCACCATATCTGTACCAATTTTTTCGATATTCCCCCACGGTACTCGCACTTCATCTCCTTGCTTTCGAAACCCAAACCACTTCACAGATGGAATAATAAGCGCATTAATTTGTCCCGTATGTTCATTAATTTCAAGATCTGTTTGCCCTAAAATACCCAAACGCTCTGCTCGCTTAACATCTACAATTTCTTTTCCACTCAGTTCACTTAATCTCATAGAATCCCTCCTTTCATCTAATTTATTGAACAATCATACAAAAAATGTCAAAAAAATAAGGCTGGCTCAATTATTTTAGCCAACCTTACTGTTACTGTTTAATTTCCTTTAAAACCTTTAGGTAAATCTCCACTCGGGCTTATTAATGAAAGAGCAAATTCATCTTTGAAAATATCTCGCGCAAGACCATTTACACTATCTTTAGTCACGGCATTAACAAGGTCTAGAATCTCATCTAATGAACGGTGATAGCCTAGCATTAACTCATTTTTTCCGTTTCTGCTCATACGGCTATTTGTACTTTCAAGACTCAGCATTAAGTTTCCTTTCAGCTGCTCTTTGCTGTTAGCAAGTTCTTTATCCGTAATACCTTTGTCTTTCAGATCATAAAGCGTTTCTTGAACCGTATCATATAATACGTCGAGCTGATGGCTTCCCGTCCCCCCATAAATCGTTACAAGACCGCTGTCTCGATAAGAAGAATGATAAGAGAAAACTGAATAAGCCAAGCCGCGCTGTTCGCGGACTTCTTGGAACAAACGACTGCTCATACTTCCGCCAAGCACGTTATTTAATACAATTAAGCTATATACATCTTCTCCGCCGATTGGCAAACCTTTAAAGCCAAGGCAAAGATGAGCTTGTTCTGTTTCCTTTTTGCGCGCAATATGATTTGTATGGAACTCTGGCTGAACATATTGATGAGCGGAATGACTTGACGTATATGTACCAAAATAGTTTTCCACCTGTTGAATAAAACTTTCATCAATGTTTCCAGCTACTGAAATAACAATGTTTTCAGGAATATACATTTGCTCCATATACTGACGAAGCGAATCACCGTTAAATGTTTTTAACGTATCTTCCGTTCCTAAAATTGGATAGCCTAATGGATGATTGCCATATACGGCTTTTCCTAATAAATCGTGTACAATGTCATCAGGTGTATCTTCATACATTTTAATTTCTTCATATACAACATTTTTTTCACGAGCTAATTCCTCTTCATCAAATGAAGAATTAAAGAACATATCTGCCAGCACATCTAGCGCTTGATCTGCGTGTTCGTCTAATACTTTTGCATAGTAGCACGTGTATTCTTTAGAAGTGAATGCATTTACTTGTCCCCCAATGCGGTCGAAGCTTTCTGCAATTTCACGAGCAGATCTTGTTTTTGTTCCTTTAAAAAACATATGTTCAAGAAAATGTGATACACCATTAATTTCAGGGTGTTCACTTCGAGAACCCGTTCCGATCCACACCCCAATGGCCACAGATCGAACAGTTGGGATATTTTCCAATACAATTCTTACACCATTTTTGCACGTATATCGTTTTATCAAGCTAGTGCCTCCCTTTTGCTTATCTCACTTACTTCTTAGTAGAAGAAGGTATTTTCATCATTCGTTCTTCATCTAGCATTGTTGACACATCGCTAACTTTCAGGCCTTTGCGTTCAATATCGGTTAACAATTGGTCAAGCGATTCGGCCGTTGATTCAGTCGGGTGCATCAGTACAATAGCCCCTGGGTGAATCTTTTTCATTACTCGATTAATTAACACTTCTGAACTTGGCTTTTGCCAATCGATTGTATCAACTGTCCACATGATGGTACTCATTTTTAACTGAGAAGCAAGCGTTACTACTTCGGGGCGAAAACTGCCGCTCGGCGGAGCAAACCATTTTACTTTTTGTCCCGTAGCAGATGTAATAATATCATTCGTTTTTTTAAGCTGCTGATTGATTTGACTAGCCGATAAAGTGGCCATATCAGGATGAGAATAAGAGTGGTTTCCTACTTCATGACCTGCGTCTACAATCATTTTTGCCATATTTGGATTATTTTTAACCCATTTTCCTTCTAAAAAGAAGGTTGCTTTAGCATGGTGCTTTTTTAGCACTTCTAACATTTTAGGCAAATACTCGTTCCCCCATGCTACGTTCACTGTAAACGATACCATAGGCTTTTCATCGTGTCCACGGTAGATAGGTTCCTGTGGTAAATCACTCAAGTGAACCTTTGGTCTAACCTGTTTGTACACTAGTTTTTTTTCATCGAATTTACCCGCAGGTTTCATATTTTTATAAGAAGCAGCAAGATCAACTTTTATGCCGTTATAGCCAGGAACCCGTTTCCAAACGGGATCGATTCGTGCATTCGCTGCCGGCTTTTCATAATCTTTTGCTTTTTCTTCAATCTTTTGATATAACGCATCATGCTGAGCTGATACAAGTTGTACATCGGATTTAAGTGCTTCTATATATGCTTCAGCAAAAGGATTATAAATAGATTTATATGTAATTGCCAGTAAAAATAGAAATGCTGTAAATTGCACAATGGTTCTCTTCACTTATCCTTCCCCCTTTACCATTTAAAATATGTATAAAGAGGACAAGGTAGAACAAACATCTACAAACGATAAAATCGCCCTACACATGGATTTTCTTCATGTATGGACGATTTCACAATATCTATATAGTAGTAAAAGAAAATTATTTTGTTTCTTTTGCTTTTTCTTCTTTTTCTTTTTGTTCTTTTAAAATTGCTTTACGAGATAAGTTAACGCGGCCTTGTTTATCAATTTCCATAACCTTAACTAAAATCTCGTCGCCAATCGATACAACGTCTTCTACTTTTCCAATACGCTCTTCTGCAAGCTCTGAAATGTGAACAAGCCCATCTTTTCCGCTGAAGATTTCTACAAATGCACCGAATTTTTCAATTCGTTTTACTTTTCCTAAGTACATTTGGCCGACTTCAACTTCACGTACAAGATCTTCAATGATTTTCTTCGCTTTTTCATTCATCGGCTGATCAATAGAAGAAATGAAGATTGTACCATCTTGTTCGATATCAATTTTAACGCCTGTTTCTTCGATGATTTTATTGATTTGCTTGCCGCTTGGTCCAATAACATCACGAATTTTATCAGGGTTAATCGCCATTGTAAGGATCTTAGGCGCATATTGAGAAAGCTCTTGACGAGGCGTAGCAATCGTTGACATCATATGATTTAAGATCTGCATACGGCCTTTTTTTGCTTGTTGAAGGGCTTCGTCTAAAATTTCACGAGATAACCCGTCAATTTTAATATCCATTTGAAGCGCAGTTACGCCATTTGCTGTACCTGCTACTTTAAAGTCCATATCTCCTAGGTGATCTTCCATTCCTTGAATGTCCGTTAGAATCGAGTAGTGTTCACCCGATTTGATCAGACCCATGGCAATCCCTGCTACAGGTGCTTTAATTGGAACCCCAGCATCCATCATTGCAAGCGTACTTGCACAAATACTCGCTTGCGAAGTAGAACCGTTTGACTCTAATACTTCAGATACAAGACGAATTGTATAAGGGAAATCTTTTTCATTCGGAATAACCGGCTCAAGTGCACGTTCACCTAGCGCACCATGTCCAATTTCACGACGACCCGGTCCGCGCATCGGTCTAGTTTCACCAACACTAAATGAAGGGAAGTTATAGTGATGCATGAAGCGTTTAGATTCTTCTACACTTAAACCATCTAAAATTTGCACATCGCCAAGTGCACCTAATGTACAGATGCTAAGCGCTTGAGTTTGTCCACGCGTAAATAATCCAGATCCATGTGTACGAGGAAGCAAGTTTGTTTCAGAAGAAAGTGGACGAATTTCGTCAATGCTACGGCCATCAGGACGCACTTTTTCTTCTGTGATCAAGCGGCGCACTTCACTTTTAACAAGCTTCGATAAAATTTCATTCACTTGATTTAGTACTTCTTCTTCTACATCTTGCTCTTCAAATTTTGCAGCTACTGCGCTTTTCACTTCTTTAATCGCATTTTCGCGCGCATGCTTTTCTTGAACTTGAACGGCACGGTTCATGTCACCTTCTGCAATTTCGCGAACTTGACGCTCAAGGTCAGCATCAACAGTGTAAAGCTCAACTTCTACTTTTTCTTTGCCTACTGCTGCTACAATTTCTTCTTGGAACGCAATTAATTTTTTAATTTGCTCGTGTCCAAACATAATTGCTTCTAACATTACTTCTTCCGGTACTTCATCAGCGCCTGCTTCAACCATGTTGATCGCGTCTTTTGTACCAGCAACCGTCAGATGAATATCGCTTTTTTCAAGTTCATCTACCGTTGGGTTTACAACAAATTCGTTGTCTACACGGCCTACGATTACGCCTGCAATAGGACCTTCAAATGGAATATCAGATACTGATAATGCTAATGAAGAACCGAACATTGCCGCGATTTCTGAAGAACAGTTTTGATCTACGCTCATTACAACGCTGACAACTTGAACTTCGTTTCGGAAACCATCTGCGAATAATGGACGAATCGGACGGTCGATTAAACGGCTAGCCAAGATTGCTTTTTCACTTGGTCTGCCTTCGCGCTTAATGAATCCACCTGGGATTTTACCGACTGCATATAAACGCTCTTCATAGTTTACTGTTAACGGGAAGAAATCTACATTTTTAGGCTCTTTTGAAGCCGTTGCTGTACTTAATACAACTGTGTCTCCATAGCGGATTAATGCTGCGCCATTTGCTTGTTTTGCCAACTGGCCAACTTCAACTTCTAGCTTTCGTCCAGCTAGATCTACGGAGAACACTCGTTTTTCTTGTTCCATATCGACGAGTACCCCTCTCTACATATAAAATATGTATGTAATCAAATGTGATAGTTTTATTATAAACGAAATATCCAAAAACAATAGCTTTTTTCACATTATGTAGCATCTTTAATGTTTCTTAAATGTACATACTAAAAAAGCGGGAATGCTCCCGCTTTCTTCTTATTATCGACGTAAACCAAGTTTGTTGATTAACTCACGATAACGAGTAACGTCTTTGTTACGTAGGTAGTTAAGTAAGTTACGACGTCGACCTACCATTTTTAAAAGACCACGACGTGAATGGTGATCCTTTTTATGAGTACGTAAGTGACCGTTTAGATTGTTAATTTGCTCTGTTAGGACAGCGATTTGAACTTCTGGAGAACCAGTGTCGTTCGCATGAGTTTTGTACTCACTAATGATTTCATTTTTACGCTCTTGTGTGATAGCCATCCTATTCACCTCCTTATTATTAAACCCCAGTTACCGAGCAAAACGTTGGTGAATCGTAATGCCAAGCAATGGTTGTTTTACATACAAGTGTTATGTTACTACTTATTGAAGCAAAAAGCAAGTCGTAGCAGCTATTTATATATATTTTTTTATTTCTTATGCTTTTGAATTCCTTCAAAATAAGCAAGGGCTTCTTCCTTGTCCTTTGAGATCTGACCGACAAGCTCTTCGATGCCGCTGAACTTTTTTTCTGACCGAATCATTCGGTGCCATTTCACCGTTACGTGCTGATCGTAGATTTGTTCGTCAAATGATAATAAGTGGACTTCGATTGTTGGCTTTTCTAAATTATCGTGAAAAGTCGGCTTATAGCCCACGTTACATACTCCTGCATACCACTTGTCGTGGAGCTGAAGCTCAACAGCATACACGCCGATGCGCGGAAGTAAATACTCATCGTCTAAAGCGATGTTAGCAGTTGGAAAACCTATTTGCCTGCCTCGCTTTTCTCCATGAGTTACTGTGCCTGACACTTCATAATAGCGCCCAAGCAGCTCTTTTACTCGATGCATGTCGCCATTTGCTAAATTTTCGCGAATAAGCGTTGAACTAATTTTTTCTTCGCCATTTGTTAACTTATCAATTGTTGTTTGAGTGAATTTTGATCGAGAATGAAATGGTAGTATTTCCATTGTTCCTTTACCTAACTTTCCATACGTATAGTCAAATCCAGCTACCACATGCTGCACATTCAGGCCAATAATATACTGATCAACAAACTCTTGAGGCAATAGTGCTGCAAACTGTTTATCAAAATGAACGATATATAAAAAGTCAATTCCCATTTCCTCAATGAGTTTCTTTTTTCTTGAAGTGGTGTGATCATATCAATGTGCTGTACGTTGCGCCCGAGCACCACAGAAGGGTGAGGAGTAAACGTCATCACAGCACTAGCTATGCCTTTTTCATCCGCTAACTGTTTTGCTGAATTTATCACTTGCTGATGCCCTAAATGCACACCATCGAAATAACCAAGCGCTAACACTGATTGTTGAACAGCTTCTCGTTGAAAGTGGTGTGGATGTCGAATTTCAATCGTTTCCAAAACACAGTTCACCTTTTCCCTAACCGGTCTAGTCGATTGCCAACACTTTAACCGGCTTCATTAAATGTTTTTTTGTTGGGTGCTGAGCATAAATTGCCAAGCACTTGCCTGCAGAATTTATCATTAAAAAGAATGGTTCCTTTTTTAACTCTTCATCTTCTGTGCACGGCAATACCGCGCCATTTTTCACTTTCTCTGCTAATGTATCACTAATTTGAAGTTTCGGCAAATGATTAAGAGCTTCTTCGATCGAATGCAGTTTCTCATTGATCGTTTCTTCTTCTACCGCCCGTTCAATATCTTCAAATGTCACACAATCTTCCAGTGAAAACTGCCCTGAACCCGTTCGCTGCAAATACGACATATGAGACGGATAGCCAAGAGCTTCTCCAATCATCACAGCAAGCGTTCGCACATATGTACCTTTGCTGCACGTTACGCGGAATTTGAAGGAAATTTGTTCTCCCTCAAATGTAGCGCGATCATCCAGCAGTTCAAAGTTATAAATATGAATGGTTCTAACAGGTCGCTCTACTTCGATTCCTTGCCTTGCATATTCATATAGCTTTTTACCTTTGACTTTTACCGCGGAGTACATCGGAGGCACTTGCTGAAGTTCTCCTGTCATCGAAGACAGCACTTCTTCGATTTGAGCACGTGAAAAAGAATCCGCTACTTTCTTTTCTTCTACAACCTCTCCGGAAGAATCTTCTGTTGTTGTAGAAAATCCGAGTGTAACTTCCCCTTCATAGGTTTTAGTAGCTCCTGTTAGATACTCTACAATTTTGGTAGCTCTACCGATACAAATAGGCAATACCCCTGTAACGTCTGGGTCTAATGTGCCTGTATGCCCTACTTTTTTAGTGCGAAGCAGCTTTCGGACTTTAAACACACAGTCGTGCGAAGTCAGGCCAGCTGGTTTATGTAAAACTAAAACACCGTCCACTCATTCTTCATCTCCTTTTCATTTAAAAAAGGGTGTCTCAGAAGCAAAAACCACTTTTGAGACACCCTTTTTTGTTTCTACATTCACTGATCTTATTCGTTCTCTTGATGGTCATCGCTTTCTTTTTTAATTTCATGAAGCAATGATTCAATTCGATTACCATAATCAATTGATTCATCAAACTCAAACGTAATTTCAGGTGTTTTACGTAAGCGAATGCGCTGACCGATTTCTGAACGGATAAATCCTTTTGCTTTCGCAAGGCCTTTTAACGTATTCTCACGCTGTTCAGCATCTCCTAAAACAGAGATATAAACTTTCGCTTGCTGTAAATCGCCTGATACTTGAACATCTGTTACAGTCACAAAACCGATGCGCGGATCCTTGATTTTACGATTTAAAATCTCGCCCATCTCTTTTTTCATTTGTTCTCCGACTCTAGTTGCTCTTATGTTCATCTGTGTCACCCCTTTTATAACCAATCAAAAGTTGTAATGGTACGTTCAATCTCTGGAAAAGAATCAATCAAGCTTAGCGCTTTTTGCAGTTCTTGTTCCGTTGTGACACGGCTAGATGAGACTGCGACAATGCTAATTTTTGTTCGTTGCCACACATCTTGAAAATCAGTTTCTGAAACTGATACGTTAAACCGCTGCTTCAAGCGCATCAAGATGCGCTGAAGCACGGCACGTTTTTCTTTAAGAGAAGCAGCATCGTAAATTAAGCATTCACACTCCACTAGTCCAATCATTTAGGATCAATTTGCTCCATTACATATGCTTCAATAATATCTCCTTCTTTAATATCATTGAAGTTTTTAATTGTAATACCACACTCATATCCTTGAGCGACTTCTTTTGCATCGTCTTTAAAGCGTTTTAGCACATCTACTTCACCTTCAAAGATAACAATTCCGTCACGGATTAAACGAATTCCACTGTTACGTGTAATTTTACCGTCTGTTACGTAACTTCCTGCGATTGTACCAACTTTTGATACTTTGAATGTTTGACGTACTTCCACTTGACCGATGATTTTTTCAGCAAACTCAGGATCAAGCATTCCTTTCATCGCAGATTCAATTTCTTCAATTACTTTATAAATAATGCGGTGAAGACGAATATCTACGTTTTCTACGTCAGCTGTACGTTTTGCTCCAGCATCCGGACGCACGTTAAAGCCGATAACGATTGCGTTAGAAGCAGTTGCAAGAATGATATCAGATTCTGTAATCGCACCTACACCCGTATGGATAATACGAACATTTACACCCTCTACATCAATCTTTTGAAGAGCAGCAGCCAATGCTTCTACAGAACCTTGTACGTCTGCTTTTACGATAAGGTTTAAGTCTTTCATTTCACCTTGTTTAATTTTTTCAAATAAATCATCTAAGCTTACGCGGGATTTTTCACCGCGCTGTTGTTCAAGCTGCTTTTGAGCACGAGCTTCTCCGATTTGACGAGCTGTTTTCTCATCTTCAAACACTAAGAAACGATCTCCAGCTAACGGAACTTCGTTTAAGCCAGTAATCTCAACCGGAGTAGATGGTCCTACTTCCTTCACACGGCGGCCGATATCATTTACCATTGCGCGAACGCGGCCAAACGTATTTCCGACCACGATTGGATCACCTACGCGTAGTGTACCAGTTTGAACAAGAAGCGTTGCTACAGACCCACGGCCTTTATCTAGCTGTGCTTCTACAACTGTACCTGCTGCACGACGGTTAGGATTTGCTTTTAACTCTTCTACTTCACTTACAAGTAAAATCATTTCAAGCAATTGATCGATACCTTCACCTGAAATGGCTGAAAGCTTACAGAAGATTGTTTCTCCGCCCCACTCTTCAGCTACAAGGCCGTGCTCCATTAGTTCTTGCATAACGCGATCTGGATTTGCTGCTTCTTTATCCATTTTGTTAACCGCAACAATAATTGGCACTTCTGCCGCTTTTGCATGGTTAATCGCTTCAATTGTTTGAGGCATTACACCATCGTCTGCTGCAACAACAAGGATTGTAATATCCGTTACTTGCGCACCGCGAGCACGCATCGTTGTAAATGCAGCATGCCCTGGTGTATCAAGGAATGTAATTTTCTTTTCGTCAACCACAACTTGATAAGCACCGATATGCTGCGTGATGCCGCCTGCTTCTGCAGCCGTTACTTTTGTATTACGGATAGAGTCAAGAAGCGTCGTTTTACCGTGGTCAACGTGACCCATGATTGTAACAACTGGAGGACGCACTTGAAGGTCTTTTTCGTCATCAATAATTTCTAATGATTCAAAAGCAGTGTCATCTACCACTACTTCTTCTTCAACTTCTACACCGTATTCTCCAGCAATTAGTTCGATAGAATCTTTATCTAACTCTTGGTTAATTGTTGCCATTACACCAAGCATAAATAGTTTTTTAATAATTTCAGAAGGCTCTTTGCCTAATTCTTTTGCTAACTCAGAAACCGTTAAGCTTCCGACAAACGTTACTTTTTCCGGTAACTCTTTTGCAGCTGCTGGAGCTGGTCTACCTTTTGGTGCCTGCGACTTTTGTGCCTGTGGCTTTTTGTTACCTTTATTGTTTCCTTTGTTAGCTGTTGATTTTGTATTTTTATTCAATACTTTCACCCCCATAAAATTAACCGAGCATCGTTGCTAGCTTTTTAGCAAATCCCTCGTCCATCACGGCTACCACAACTCGAGCATCTTTACCAATCGCTTGACCTAGCGTGTAGCGATCGGGAACGATTTTAACCGAAACATTGTAGTAAGAACATTTATCCGTTACTTTTTTCTTTGTGTTTTCAGAAGCATCGCTTGCTAAAAGTACTAACTTTGCTTTTTGTTTCCGAACTTCTCTAACCACAAGTTCTTCTCCAGAAATCAATTTGCGTGCACGGTTTGCAAGCCCTAAAAAGGAGATCCATTGTTCATTCATTAGCGTGACTGTTTCTCCTTTTCTACAAGCGCTAGCAACTCTTCATAAACCGCTTCATCTATTGACGCGCCTAAATGTGTCGAAAGCACATTTTTCTTTTTTGCCAATAAAATTGCTTCTTTATCCTTGCTTACATAAGCTCCGCGCCCGGACTTTTTACCCGTTACATCAACTGAAACGTCGCCTTCTTTTGAGCGTACAACACGTACTAGCTCTTTTTTAGGCTTCATTTCTCCAGTGGCCACACATTTTCGCATCGGGACTTTTTTTACGATTGTTCACCTTGGCTCACCTCTTATTCCATATCTTCATCTGAATCAAATGCATGTTGACTTACTAGCATATCATCGCTGTTTTTTACAACCATACCTTCTTGTTCAGCTTCTGATTGACTTTTAATATCAATTTTCCAGCCTGTCAGCTTAGCAGCTAGACGTGCATTTTGTCCACGTTTACCAATTGCAAGTGACAGCTGATAGTCAGGAACGATAACAGTTGTTGCTTTTTCATTTTCATCTACAATCACATCTACTACCTTAGATGGACTTAAAGCATTGGCAACAAATTCAACTGGATCATTTGACCAGCGAACGATGTCAATTTTTTCACCTTTTAGTTCATTTACAACAGCCTGTACGCGCTGACCTTTTGGCCCAACACAAGAACCGACCGGATCTACTTCAGCATACTCAGAATGAACAGAGATTTTTGAACGGTCTCCAGCTTCGCGAGCTACTGATTTTAATTCAACTGTACCGTCATAGATTTCCGGTACTTCTTTTTCAAAAAGACGTTTTAAAAGACCTGGGTGCGTACGTGAAACATAGATTTGTGGGCCTTTTGTTGTTTTTTCCACTTTCGTAATATACACTTTAATACGATCATGAGGTTTATACTGCTCATTTGGCATTTGCTCGCTTTGAGGAAGCAATGCTTCAATTTTGCCAAGGCTCACATAGATGAAGCGAGAATCTTGACGCTGAACAATACCTGTCATAATATCTTCTTCGCGATCGCTGAACTCTGAATAGATAACGCCTCGTTCCGCCTCACGAACACGCTGTGTAACAACTTGTTTTGCTGTTTGAGCCGCGATGCGTCCAAAGTCTTTTGGCGTTACTTCGATTTCAACCACATCGTCTAGCTGGAAGTTAGGGTTGATTGTTTGTGCTTCTTCAACCGAAATTTCCAGACGTGGATCATATACTTCATCAACCACATCTTTGCGAGCAAACACGCGCATTGAACCTCTTTCTAAATTTAAATCAACGCGTACGTTTTGCGCTTGGTTAAAGTTGCGTTTGTAAGCAGAAATTAGCGCTGCTTCAATTGCTTCAATAATTACATCTTTGCTAATGCCTTTCTCTTTTTCAAGAATGACTAAGGCATCAAATAACTCACTGCTCATCGTTGGATAATCCCCCTTTAATATTGGCCCCTACACATTAAAATACAATCGCTAATCGAGCAAAAGCGACTTTGTCATATGGTAAAACCACCGTTTTTGTGCGTGTTTTGATACGAATAGATAATGTGACAGTTTCTCCGTCAAATGATTGTAATTCGCCTTCAAATTCTTTTGCACCTTCAATTGGTTCATATGTTTTTATGTATACATGCTTACCAATTGCACGTTCAAAATCTTTATCTTTTTTTAATGGGCGTTCCGCACCAGGCGATGATACTTCTAAAAAATAGTTATGAGGGATTGGATCTACTGCATCCATTTTCTCACTCAATTTTTTCACTTACTGCTCCGCAGTCTTCGATATCCACACCGGTATCAGAGTCGATAAACACACGTAAAAACCAATCTTTTCCTTCTTTTACGTATTCAATTTCAACAAGCTCTAAATTCATTTCCTCTAAGATAGGGGAAACCATTTCTTCCACTGTTTGTTTTACATTTTTACTCATTCTAATCCTCCCTTCGAGACATTGCATGGTATGTTTAGGTTACGCGTTTTTTATGTCTCTTATATCAAAAAAGAGTGGTTTATTTGCTATTTTTATTTTGCACTCTATAAGAGGTCTAACCTACTAGAGTGGAAATGTTGTCATTTGTGTTGCAGGATTTAAAACGTCACATAATAAATCAATCATGGTGATTGAAAATCTACAGAAAAAACGAATCATGCTAGAAGCCGATTCGTTCTCCATACTACTTACTATGTCAGTAAGTTCATATCAATAAGAAAGAGCGGGTTTCCCCACTCTTTCTCGTCCGTATCCTTAGCATTTCCACAATTACTATATCATAACCGCTTATTTTATGCAAATGTTAGAAAAGAGAAAGCTGGTTCTGATCAGGTAATGATTCAAGGCATCCATGGTTGTCTAGATACTCTAAAATCGTCTTCGATACTTTGCCTCGCTGCTGCAAGTCTTCTTTCGATAAAAACTCTCCCGTTTCACGAGCTTTTACAATGTTAAGCGCTGCATTTGTGCCAAGACCGGGAATGGCATTAAACGGTGGAACTAAAGACGTGCCATCAATTAAAAATTCGTCTGCGCTAGATTCATATAAATCTACTTTTTTAAATGAATAGCCTCGTTCGCACATTTCTAAAGAAAGCTCAAGCACCGTTAATAAGTTTTTCTCTTTAGGAGATGCATCTAAACCTTTGGCATTGATTTCTTCCATCTTCGCTCGAATGGCAGTTGAGCCTTTGATCATCGTATCAATATCAAAGTCATCTGCACGAACCGTAAAGTATGCTGCGTAATAAAGAAGCGCGTGGTGCACTTTGAAATAAGCAATACGCACGGCCATCAATACATAAGCAGCCGCATGGGCTTTAGGGAACATATACTTAATCTTTTTACAAGAATCAATATACCAGTCCGGAACACCATTTTTGATCATTTCCTCTTCAAATTCAGGTGTTAGCCCTTTCCCTTTACGTACAGACTCCATAATTTTAAAGGCAAGTGAAGGTTCAAGACCTTGATAGATCAGATAAACCATGATGTCATCACGACAGCCGATTACTTCACTTAAGTTGCAAATATCATTGCGAATTAGCTCCTGCGCATTACCAAGCCATACGTCCGTCCCGTGCGACAGTCCCGAGATTTGAACAAGCTCTGAAAACGTCGTTGGCTTCGTATCTTCTAACATTTGACGCACAAAGCGTGTTCCAAATTCAGGTATGCCAAGCGTTCCTGTTTTACACATAATTTGCTCTTCAGTTACGCCAAGTGATTCCGTTCCGCTAAAAATTTTCATCACTTCAGGATCATCCGTCGGAATCGTTTTTGGATCAATTCCACTTAAATCTTGAAGCATTCGAATCACGGTCGGATCATCGTGTCCGAGTATATCAAGTTTTAATAAATTATCATGAATCGAATGGAAGTCAAAATGAGTTGTTCTCCATTCGGAATTACGGTCGTCAGCTGGAAACTGGATCGGTGAAAAATCGAAGATATCCATATAGTCCGGCACAACGATAATCCCCCTGGATGCTGACCGGTTGTACGTTTTACGCCCGTACATCCTGCTACTAAACGATCCACTTCTGCGTTTCGTAAATGTAAATCACGGTCACCGGCATAGCCTTTTACATAGCCATAAGCTGTTTTTTCGGCTACTGTACCGATTGTTCCCGCGCGGTATACATTATCTTCTCCAAACAGTACTTTTGTATAGTTATGAGCTCGCGGCTGATACTCTCCGGAGAAGTTCAAATCGATATCGGGAACTTTGTCTCCTTTGAATCCTAAGAACGTTTCAAATGGAATATCGTGTCCGTCTTTAATAAATGGTACGCCACAATCATCGCAGCTTTTGTCCGGCAAGTCGAATCCAGAACCAACGGAACCGTCATTAAAAAACTCGGATTTCTTACATTTTGGACAAACATAATGCGGCGGCAGTGGGTTTACTTCTGTAATTTCCGTCATCGTCGCAACGAATGAAGATCCTACGGAACCACGCGAACCAACTAAGTAACCATCATTTAATGATTTTTTAACAAGTTTATGCGAGATCAAGTAAATAACGGCAAACCCGTGGCCGATAATACTTTTCAACTCTTTCTCTAGACGAGCTTCCACTACTTCAGGCAGCTCTTCACCATAGATGCTGCGTGCCATCGCATAGCTCATTTCACGCATTTCTTCGTCTGCGCCTTCAATTTTCGGCGTATATAAATCATCTTTAATCGGTTTAATATCGTCAATCATATCCGCTATTTTTTGCGTATTATGAACAACAATTTCTTTCGCTTTGTCTCCATCTAGAAATGAAAAACAATTCAGCATCTCATCCGTTGATCTAAAATGAACATCCGGCAGCTGATGACGATTTAGCGGGTTAGCTCCACCTTGTGAACCAATTAGAATTTTTCGGTAAATTTTGTCTTCCGGATTGAGATAGTGAACATTTCCTGTTGCTACAACCGGCTTTCCAATCTTTTCACCAAGCTTCACAATATTGCTGATAATATCTTTTAAGGCTTTCTCATCTCGCACTAAATCCAGTTCAATTAAGTGCTTGTAATTGTCAGGAGGCTGTACTTCGATGTAATCATAAAATTCAGCTGCTCCTTCTACTTCATCAATTCCTTTTTGCATCATGCCTTCGAATACTTCGCCCCGGTCACATGCGGTTCCAATCAAGATGCCTTCTCGATATTTGTCGAGCTGAGATCTTGGAATTCGGGGAACTCGATAAAAGTAATTTAAATGAGAAATCGAAACGAGTTTAAATAGATTTTTTAAACCTACGTCGTTTTGTGCTAAAAGCGTCGCATGATAAGGACGGGCCCGCTGATAGGCATTCCCTTCTCCCATATAATCATTTAAGCGATCGTGCATCGTAATTTCGCGTTCAAATGCATCTTTCAGCATTTTATTTAACAAATAGCCGGTTGTTTCCGCATCATAAATCGCGCGGTGATGCTGCACAAGTTCAATATCAAACTTTTTAGCAAGAGTATTTAAACGATGGTTTTTCATATGCGGATACAAAAATCTTCCGAGTTCAAGCGTATCAATAACGCCGTTAGCTGCTTTTTCTAATCCGATTTTTTGCAGTCCCATATTTAAAAATCCCATATCAAAGCTTGCATTATGAGCGACTAAAATACTGTCGCCCATCCACTCGTGAAAATCCCGAAGTACTTCTGAGATTTCAGGCGCATTTTGGACCATATCATCTGTAATACCCGTCAGCTCAATTGTTGTTGCAGACAGAGGATGATGAGGATTTGCAAACCGTTCAAATCGATCGATGATTTCGCCTTCTTTCATCTTCACGGCAGCAAGTTCAATAATGGTATCGTACACGGCTGACAAACCGGTTGTTTCGACGTCAAATACTACGTAAGTTGCTTCTGTCAAATCCACATGCTGCGGATTATAGGCAATCGGCACGCCGTCGTCTACTAAATTGACTTCCACTCCGTACAGTATTTTAATGCCGTTCTTTTTCCCAGCTCCATACGCTTCAGGAAACGACTGTGCAACCGCGTGATCAGTTATCGCTACAGCCGGATGTCCCCATTTTTTTGCTTGTCCGACTAAAGCTCCAACAGACGAAACGGCATCCATTTGACTCATTGGCGTATGCAAGTGAAGTTCCACACGCTTTTCATCTTCAGGCGCTGTATCTTGTCTAGCGGGACCAGTAATCTCGTTAACATCATTTCCAATCATAACTAGATCACGGACAAATGTATCGTTTTGTACACTTCCGCGAACCTTTACCCACATTCCTTTTTTAATAGCTTGAAGTAAAGGAATATCTTCTTTGTCACGCGAAAACATTTTAACCATAATAGAGTTTGTATAATCTGTCACTTTAAAAATAAGAAGCGTACGTCCGCTTCGTAATTCTCTCGTTTCTGCATCAAATACGTATCCTTCAACGGCAATTCGCTTTTCTTCATCCACAATGGAATCCAGGCGAACCGTCTCGTCTTTAATCGTATATCCAATTGTAAGCGGACCTTTTGGTAGGTCTGGTCCATCACTTTTTTCATTTTCTTTATTTTGCATTTCTGTGATGGCTTGTAATACCTTTTCTGTATCTTCTTGTTTTCGTTGCTCTACAAACTGCTGAAATGCTTCTTCTGAATGTACAACTTCCGTTATTAGCTGAAGGTTCGGAAATCCATAGGACGCATACTGATCAGCAATTAACTGACTATACTTTTTACGTAAAGCCGTTCCTTCTGCATCATGGCGTGCGTTCACAATCAATTTGGCACCGTTCAATCTCGGCATTTGATCTTGTAAAAGCGACTGTAAAAGGGGAGATATGCCCTGCATTTCTCCAATACAATGCTTCCAATATGACTGTACATGCTCTTCCGTACATTCTTTATTAACGGTTTGAATAGAAAAAGAAACACTCGCAATATGAGAAAAAGCTGAAGACATGCGAGCATGGAATAACTCATAAATCTCAAAAGGTAATAACCCTTCTAAAGAAAAATGGAAATGCCATTTTTTTTGTTCTTTCTGAATGACGAGCTTTTCAATCGCTGCGTTTTCAAAGTAAGGAACAATTTGATCACTCGTCAGCTCTAACTGCTGCAGCAGCAACTTAAAACGCTCTTTTTTTCCTAGCGTTTGTGCTTCCAAGTTTTCTGCCTCCTTTTATAAATGAGTGCAATCTATTTTAACATAAATGACTTCTATTCTGTCATATGTTCTGTTTATAAACATAAAAACAGCAGGGATACAAATCCCCGCTGCTTCATTACTTCGCTAGCAGTTCTTTCACTGTTGAAACAAGATTGTCAACTGACACTTCTAATGATTCCCCGGTTTTGCGTACTTTCACTTCTACAATTCCTTCAGATGCACGTTTACCAACTGTTACTCGAACAGGAAGACCAATTAAATCTGAATCTGCAAATTTTACTCCTGCACGCTCTTGGCGGTCATCTAACAGCACTTCAAAGCGATTATCTAATAACTCATTATATAATTTCTCACCTAGTTCACGCTGTTCATCATTTTTCACGTTAACTGGAATAACGTGCACTTGATAAGGCGTAACAGCTTCTGGCCATAGAAGACCGTTCTCATCATTAAATTGTTCTGCAATCGCAGCTACCGTACGAGAAACACCGATACCATAGCAGCCCATAATCATTGGCTGGCTGCGTCCGTTCTCATCTAGATACGTTGCTCCCATCGCTTCACTGTAGCGAGTTCCTAGCTTAAAGACGTGTCCGACTTCAATACCTTTAGCGAACTTAATAACGCCTTGTCCATCCGGTGACTGATCCCCTTCTTGGATGAAGCGGAAATCTTCGTAAGTTGCATTAAAGTTACGTTCATTCACATTTGTGTAGTGATAACCTTCTTCATTTGCTCCGCATACACCGTTAGCAATTGCTTTTACAGCATGATCAGCTACCACTTCTACTGAATCACTTACTCCAATCGGTCCTACTGAACCAACTGCGCATTTTAATACTTCTTTTGTTTCTTCTGGAGTTGCCAGTTCAACAACGGAAGCTTCAAAATAGTTTTTCACTTTAATATCGTTTACTTCGTGATCCCCGCGAACAAGTACAAGCACAAAACGATCATCTACTTTAAATAAAAGGGACTTGATACAAGAAGTCGCTTCAACATTTAAGAAAGAAGCTACGTCTTCAATGCTATGCTGATTTGGTGTTTCTACCTTTGTTAATTCTTTTTCAGCTTCACCTGATTTTTCATACGTATTTACAACCGGTGCCATTTCAACATTTGCTGCATAAGAAGATGTATCTGAATAAGCAATTGTATCTTCCCCGATTTCAGAAAGAACCATAAATTCATGCGTATCTTTTCCGCCCATTGCACCTGAATCAGCGATAACCGCACGGAAATTTAATCCACAGCGCTCAAAGATGCGGCTGTAGGCATCAAACATTTTGTCATATACTTCATCTAAACTTTCTTGAGAAGCATGAAACGAATATGCATCTTTCATAATAAATTCACGACCGCGTAATAAGCCAAAGCGTGGACGTTTTTCATCGCGGAACTTCGTTTGAATTTGATATAAATTCAGCGGTAAGCGTTTGTATGACTTCACTTCGTCACGAAGCAAGCTTGTGATAACTTCTTCGTGTGTTGCTCCCAAAGCAAATTCACGGCCGTGACGATCTTTCATACGCATTAACTCAGGTCCATATGAATACCAGCGACCAGACTCTTGCCACAATTCAGCTTGTTGTAAAGCAGGCATCAATAATTCGACAGAACCTGCACGGTCCATCTCTTCACGAACAATTTGTTCAACTTTTTGCAATACGCGCTTACCAAGCGGTAAAAAGCTGTACACGCCGCTTGCATTTTGGCGCATATAACCTGCGCGCAATAGAAGCTGATGGCTTTTTATATCCGCATCAGCTGGCACTTCTCTTAATGTAGGAATCAATGTAGAACTTTGTCTCATAACCTCGCACCTCTTTGCTTACTTCTCTATCTTATTTTTTTAAGGCGGACCATGCCGCAATTTTCATATAATCAGCGAGGGAATATCCCTCGCTGAGCGTATGTCTTATAAAAAGAACTTTTGAATATCGTTCCACGTTACAACGAGCATCAGCAGCATTAATAAAGCAAAACCGATAAAATGAACAATGCCTTCTTTTTGACGATCAATTGGCTTACCGCGAATTCCTTCTACAGCGAAGAACAATAGTCGTCCTCCATCTAAAGCAGGAAGTGGAAGCAAATTGACAATCCCTAAGTTAATACTTAAAACGGCTGCCCATTTCATTAAATAATAAATGCCTGACTGTGCTACTTGATCGGTTGCTGCGTAAATACCTACAGGACCAGAAAGCATATCCAGTTTGAACTGTCCTGTCACAAGCTTCCCTAGACCCGTTAAGATTTCTTTCATCCACGTATATGTTTCAGTAGCTCCGTGCGTGATCGAACCAATGAATGACTTTTCAACCGGTGCATATACGCCAATTAGTCCAATTGTCTGTTCCCCAACTTTGCGACTTTCAGGTGTAATTGGAATATCTAGCGTTTTGCCGCCGCGCTGAACCGTGAATGTAATTTGCTGTTCAGGATGTTTTTGAATTACTTTTACGACATCATCCCACGTTGAAACACTTTGTCCATCAATTGCTTGAACTTTATCTCCTTGTTTAAGTCCCGCATCAACGGCTACTCCATCTGATGTTAATTTGCCCATCACGGGTTTGTCAACAACATATCCTTGAGAAATCCCAAGAACGATAAAAATAACAAAGGCTAATATAAAGTTCATTAGCGGACCAGCGAAAATGGCTAGCGCACGCTGACCAAGAGTTTTGGAAGCAAACTGACGGCTGTAAGGTGCAATTTGAATTTCTTCTCCGTCCATAACGAAGTAAGATTCTTCTGCTACCTCGAATTTTTGCAGACGTTCATCTTCACCTTCTTCATAACCTGAAATAAATAGATTATGCTCTAAGTCTGCTTGCTCTACCTCAATAACTTTTGCATTTGGATGCTGTTCCTTGTTGTTAATAATGACTTTATTTACTTTGCCTTCCTTATCAAACATGAGGCCCACCATTTGACCAGGCTTAACTTCGATCATTTCTGGGTCTTCTCCAGCCATTCGAACAAATCCACCTAGAGGCAGCAAGCGAATGGTATAAACTGTTTCATCTCGTTTAAATGAAAAGATTTTGGGACCAAACCCAATGGCAAACTCACGGCATAAGATGCCTGCACGCTTTGCAAAAACTAAATGACCAAGCTCATGAAAGAATACAAGAGCTCCAAAAATGACGACAAACGCAATGACTGTGTTCAATGGGTATTACCCCCTTCATGTAATAGAGTCAAACCTCCACCCACCAGAAATAAATGAGTGGCTTCTCTCGCACGCACATTATCGAGAGATGGCGGATCTAACAAACTCTCTTGCTTCTAAATCTACTTCTTTAATAGTAGATAAACAAGGTTTCTGTATTACAGTATGTTCATTCATTGCTTTTTCAATCACATCTTCAATTTGTAAAAATGTAATGTGACCATCTAGAAAGGCTTGAACAGCTTCTTCATTAGCTGCATTTAAAACAGTCGGAAGTGTTCCACCCGCTTTGCCAGCCTCAAATGCAAAAGCTAAACAGCGAAAACGCTCTTCATCCATTTTAGCGAAGTGAAGCTGGCCAATGTCCGCCAAACTTAAACGCTTGGTGTTGGGCAAAGACATGCGTTTTGGATAGGTTAATGCGTATTGAATTGGCACGCGCATATCAGGCGTTCCAAGCTGAGCAATAACGCTTGTATCAGAATACTCTACCATAGAATGAATGATGCTTTCCTTATGTAACAATACATCAATTTTCTCATAGGGAAGATCAAAAAGCCAATGTGCTTCAATCACTTCTAGTCCCTTATTCATCATCGTTGCCGAATCAATTGTAATTTTAGCTCCCATTGACCAGTTTGGATGATTTAATGCATCTTCAACCGTTACTTCCTGTAGTTCTGCTCTCGTCTTATCTCGAAAGCTCCCTCCAGAAGCCGTTAAAATTAAACGGTCTATTGCTTTTTGATCTTGCCCTTGCAAACTTTGAAAAATAGCTGAGTGCTCACTGTCTACCGGTAAAATATCAGCGCCATATTCCTTGGCTGCTTCCATGACAAGGTGACCAGCGGTAACAAGTGTCTCCTTATTTGCAATAGCAATCGTTTTTCTCATTTTGATTGCTTCTAGCGTAGGAGTCAACCCTACACTTCCAAGAACAGCATTTACTAAAACTTCTGTGTATGGATGAGTTGCCACTTCCACAAGCCCTTCTTCTCCATAAACAAATCGAATAGAAGGGAATTCTGCTTGCAGTGACAGACAATCTTCTTTCTTCATCACAGAAACAAGGGCTGGCTTACACTGCTGAATAATCTTTCTTGCTTCATTAATATTTCGACCTACAGAGATTGCTGAGAGCTCAAAATGCTCCGGATGCGCTCGAACAATATCAACGGTTTGAGTACCGATTGAACCTGTAGCTCCTAACAAGGAAATTTTCTTCAAGTATATTCACTCCTATTAAAACAAAGACATCTTTTTTATAGAGATAATAAAAAAGCTAAAATTGGCATGATGAACATTAAACTGTCAAAACGGTCTAAAATCCCACCATGACCCGGTAAAATCTTTCCTGAATCTTTTACGCCATAGTGACGTTTGAACGCTGATTGTACAAGATCACCCATCTGTCCAAATAACGATACGATAATACCAATTACAAGTAGTTCGCTCATAGTTTGATCAATATTTGCTAAAAGCTTAAATACAATGGCTACTATAATAGCGCATACGACGCCACCAACAAAACCTTCAATTGTTTTATTGGGACTGATTTCCGGCCATAGCTTTCGTTTTCCCATTGCTCGTCCAATAAAATAAGCTCCGGAATCCGTCGCCCAAATAATAAGAAAAGCAAAGAACAAATAAACTAACCCGAACTCTTGACGAACCTCGATAAAATAATGAAAGCCAAAGCCAACATATACTGTCGTTAATAAAATAAACCCAACGTCATCGAAGGTGAATTTATTTTTAACTACAACCGTGTACATTAATAAAAGAAGGACAGCAGCAAGCGCTACTTCTATCTTATGTTCACTTAAGAATTGAAATGCAACATCTCTTCCATTTGGTAGTAAAAACACCCAGGTTAGCAATAAACTAATGATACTTGGAAAAGACATTGCTTTCAAATGTTTCATTTTTAAAAGCTCAATTACACCAACTGTTCCGATTACATACATGATAAGGGTAAAAGGTAACCCTCCAATTAAAACAATCGGCACAAATACCGCAAGTGCTACAATCGCGGTGATAATGCGCTGTTTCATCTTGTTTTCCACACCTTCTTATACACCACCAAAGCGGCGACCGCGCTTTTGAAACGCCTCGACTGCTTCGATTAAATGATTTTCTTTAAAATCTGGCCATAATACTTCTGTAAACCAAAACTCTGTGTAAGCTAGCTGCCAAAGCATAAAATTACTTAAGCGAAGCTCACCGCTTGTACGAATAAGCAAATCCGGATCTGGAAGGCTTTTGCTCATTAAATAGGAAGAAAATAAATTTTCTGAAATAGAAGAGGAAGCTATCTTTCCCTGTTCTACATCTTCTACCAATGACTGAATAGCACCCATGATTTCGTGACGGCTACCGTAATTGAGCGCGAAGTTTAAAATCAGCCCTGTGTTATGCTTTGTTTTTTCAATTGCGTTATCCACGGCTCGAATCGTATGGGCAGGGAGCTCACTTTTATCCCCCATAATACGAACTTGCACATTTTTTTCAATTAGCTCAGGCAGAAAGGTTGTTAAAAATTCCTCTGGCAATTTCATTAAAAACTCGACTTCAGTTTTGGGGCGCTTCCAATTTTCAGTAGAAAATGCATATAAAGTTAATACTTTAACACCTAATTCATTGGCCAATCTGGTCACATGACGCACTACCTTCATTCCTTCATGATGGCCCATCATGCGAGGAAGAGCTCGTTTTTGCGCCCAACGACCGTTCCCATCCATAATAATTGCAATATGTTCAGGAACAGGGTGCTGTTTCACTTGATCTTTTCGTTCTGACAAAGACAGTGTATTTAAATCTTGACTTTTCTTCCATGCTTGAAATTTTCTTAACATGCAAAGGTCCCCCGTTGTACGCTCTCACATAAACGCGTGGCTTATGTGAGTTTTTTCTTACTACACATTATTAACAAAAAAACCCCCTGTAAACAATAGAGGGTCTTTTACAATATATTTTACCTTGAAATGACTTAAACTGCCATAATTTCTTCTTCTTTATCTTTTGCCACTTTATCCACTTTTACGATATGGTCATCTGTTAGTTTTTGAATGTCATCACTGTAGCCGCGTAAATCGTCTTCAGTAATTTCACCTTTTTTCTCTAACTTTTTGAAATCATCGTTTGCATCACGGCGTACGTTACGAACCGCAACTTTTGCTTCTTCAGCATATTTTTTCACCATTTTCACTAACTCACGACGACGTTCTTCCGTTAAAGCAGGAATCGATAAACGGATAATAGTTCCATCGCTTGTAGGTGTTAACCCTAAGTCAGATTTTAAAATAGCTTTTTCAACTTCACCAATTTGTGATTTGTCATAAGGCTGAATAACAAGCATACGAGCTTCAGGCACGCTTACTTGCGCCAATTGGTTAATTGGTGTTGGTGCACCGTAATATTCTACCGTTACACGGTCAAGAAGTGACGCGCTTGCACGTCCAGCACGAATTGATGCTAGTTCGCGGCTAAATGATTGAATTGCTTTTTCCATTCTTTCTTTTGCGTTTTGCAACACTTGTTTTGGCATGTTTATTTCCCCTTTACAATTGTTCCAATGTTTTCGCCTGTAACGGCACGTTTAATATTGCCTTCTTCCGTAATTGAAAAAACAATTAGCGGAATATCATTGTCCATACATAATGAAGAAGCTGTAGAATCCATAACAGCTAGTCCATCTTTTAAAACATCAATATACGTTAATGTTTCGTATTTTACAGCATCAGGTACAAGCTTAGGATCTGCATTATAAACGCCATCGACGTTGTTTTTAGCCATTAAGATAACGTCAGCTTCGATTTCAGCTGCACGCAAAGCTGCTGTTGTATCTGTAGAGAAATAAGGGTTTCCTGTACCCGCGGCGAAAATAACAACGCGTTTTTTCTCAAGATGACGAACAGCTTTTCTTCTAATATAAGGCTCTGCTACTTGTCTCATCTCGATAGAAGTCTGAACTCGTGTTTGCACACCAATGTTCTCTAAGCTATCTTGAAGAGCCAAAGAGTTCATTACTGTTGCTAGCATTCCCATATAATCAGCAGCGGCACGATCCATACCCATTTCACTGCCAATTTTACCACGCCAAATGTTTCCACCACCAACGACTACAGCAATTTCCACACCTAATTCATAAACGGCTTTTACTTGTTCAGCAACAGATTTGATGATGGATGGGTTAATACCAAACCCCTCTTCACCAGCTAATGCTTCTCCACTTAACTTTAATACGATACGATTATATTTTGCTTGACTCATGCTTACCTCCATCGTTAACGGTGAGATCTCTTTTGTAAAAAAGGGAACACACAGTGTTCCCTATACGGTCAAACCCTTACTTTTTAACTTGGTTCATTACTTCTTCAGCGAAGTTGTCTTGACGTTTCTCAATACCTTCTCCTACTTCAAAACGAACGAAGCTTTCAACAGTAGCGCCTTTGCTCTCAACGAACTGACGTACTTTTTGATCAGGATTTTTAACAAATGTTTGATCTAGTAAGCAAATATCTTCGAAGAATTTGCCAAGGCGACCTTCAACCATTTTTGCAACGATTTTTTCTGGTTTGCCTTCGTTTAATGCTTGTTGAGTTAATACTTCGCGCTCACGCTCAGTTTCTTCAGCAGAAACTTGGTCACGAGAGATGTATTTAGGGTTGATTGCAGCGATGTGCATAGCAACGTCTTTTGCAACAGCTTCTTCAGTTGTACCAGATAATACTGTTAACACACCGATACGTCCGCCAGCATGTAGGTAAGCACCGAATGCATCAGCATCAGTTTTTGTTGCTACAGCGAAACGACGTAGAGATAATTTTTCTCCGATTGTAGCGATTGCAGAGTTGATGTGTTCTTCAACAGTTGCACCGTTTTCCATTTTTTGAGTAGCAGCTTCTGCAGCGTCAGCTGGTTTGTTAGCTAAGATGTGAGCAGCTAATTCTTTTGTTAATTTTTGGAAACCTTCGTTTTTCGCAACGAAATCAGTTTCAGAGTTAACTTCTAGGATAACAGCTTCGTTACCTTGAGTTTCGATGTAAGTTAGACCTTCAGCAGCAATACGGTCTGATTTTTTAGCAGCTTTTGCAATACCTTTTTCACGTAAGAAATCGATTGCTTGCTCCATATCACCGTTAGTTTCAGTTAACGCTTTTTTACAATCCATCATACCAGCGCCAGTTTTTTCACGTAGTTCTTTTACCATTTGAGCAGTAATTGCCATAATGTGTAGCCTCCTTGTTTGGGTATGTAATTAATGTATATAAATGGGTTAAATCTTTTCAAAAAAAGGTGATAAAAGGCTATTCCCTCTTATCACCTTTCACGGAATTAAGCAGTAGTTGTTTCAGTTTCAACTGCTGTTTCTTCACCTTGTTTAGCTTCTAGAATAGCATCAGCAACTTTAGAAGTTAAAAGTTTAACAGCACGAATTGCATCATCGTTTGCAGGGATTACATAATCAATTTCGTCTGGATCACAGTTAGTGTCTACGATACCAACGATTGGAATGTGTAATTTTTTAGCTTCCGCTACTGCAATACGCTCTTTACGAGGGTCAATGATGAATAATGCATCTGGAAGTTGTTTCATATCTTTAATGCCGCCTAAGAATTTTTCAAGACGCTCTAACTCTTTTTTAAGTTGAACTACTTCTTTCTTAGGTAGTACTTCGAAAGTACCGTCTTCTTGCATTTTTTCGATATCTTTTAAACGTTTGATACGTTTTTGGATAGTTGAGAAGTTAGTTAATGTACCACCTAACCAACGTTGGTTAACAAAGTACATACCAGCGCGAGCTGCTTCTTCTTTAACAGAATCTTGAGCTTGTTTTTTCGTACCTACGAATAAAACAGTACCGCCGTCTGCAGCTAATTCTTTAACGAATTTGTACGCTTCTTCTACTTTCTTAACTGTTTTTTGAAGATCGATAATGTAGATGCCGTTACGCTCAGTGAAGATGTATTTCTTCATTTTTGGGTTCCAACGGCGAGTTTGGTGACCGAAATGTACACCAGCTTCTAGTAATTGTTTCATTGAAATTACTGACATGTGTTTTTCCTCCTAATGGTTTTAAGTCTCCTCCGCTCATTTCATCTTCAGCCGAAACTACAAAAAGTAGCACCATCAACCGAATCAACAAGCGTGTGTAATAACACCAAAAACAAATATAGCACACTCCTTTTTCACAAGCAAGCGTTTCATTAAGTTTATTGATGAAATTTCAATAATAATTCAATTTCAGTTTTCCCTCTGTGTAAATGTTTTGCAATTTCTTCAATTGTTAAGCCTTTTCCCTTTAAATAAACGGAAAATTCTTTTATCTCTTCACCTGACAAATCTTGAATTTGGTCTGTAGTTAATTCATCAAAAGGTGTGCGTATATGCTTCTGATTTTCTTCTATAGAAAGAAGTTCATGCAGCGACAGGGAAGGCTCACTTTTTAGATCCACCCTTTGAACAGGCACGTCTTCTTCATCTACCAAAGGTGATTTTACGCTGCTTTTTTCCACTTCCGAAGAAAGCGAAGTGGAACGCTCTCGAAGCTGCCTTAAAAACTGCTCGTTTTGTTCCTGAAATTCAGCGAGATATGAACTCATCGCAGCTTCCATTTTATTTATATTTTGCTGGTGCAAGCGTTCAATCCTTTTCACTTTGGTCACTTGCATATATAAAAGAATAATGCAAAACAGTGATAGACCATGAATTAAAAAACTAACTGTGAATAAAAACCCCATCCTTTTACCTCTTTGTTAAATTATTTTGCTTAAACTCGTACGCATTTTAAACAGCGCTTTCGAATGAATTTGAGAAATACGTGAAGTAGATAGCCCTAACAGCTGTGCGATTTCTGTGAAAGTCAACTCTTCTTTATAGAATAATGAAACAACGAGCTGCTCTTTTTCATTTAGCTGCTCGATAACTTCAGCAAGCTCTTGATATCGTTCGTCGTTAATTAGCTCCTCTTCAGGAGAGAGCGTTTTTTCATCTTTAATCGTATATTTTTGCTCTCCATCTTCATACTCTTTCGGCTGTTCTTCCATTGACAACACGTTAGCTAAAAAGCCTTCATTCATCGTATGAACGACATCTGCTTCTGTCATGCCTACTTCTTTTGCAACCTCACTTGGTGCAACTCTGCGCAAGTATCTTTGTTCAAGTGCTTCTGTTGCTTGCTCAATCCTTTTCGTCTTTTCCCTTGCGCTTCTTGATAACCAATCTTCTTTACGAAGCCCGTCTATTATCGCCCCTCGAATTCGAAAAGATGCATATGTATCAAACTTTAAGTCTCTACCGTAATCAAACTTTTCCAAAGCATCGTAAAGGCCGATTAAACCTAAACTACGAAGCTCTTCTTTATGAATATTCTTCGGCAGCCCCACGCTAATCCGCTGAACGTGATAGTTAACGAGCGGCATATACTTTTTAACAAGCATGTTTCCCGCATGTGAGTCTCTCGTCTCTATCCATTCCTGCCAAGTTTTATGTTCTTCAACTTCTTGTATACTTTTCAAGGGTCTTTCAACTCCTTTTTATAGCGCTATTAAACGGTCAGAGCGCGCTTTATATCGTTTTTATCCCTTCGTTAATCGTACGAACCTTTAAAATAGCCGTTTGAGGATCAAATTCAATTGTGCGTCCGCTGTGTCCTCCTGTAGCTTTTGCTGCAATTTCTACACTGTTTCTATGCAGCTCTCTCTCTACTGCTTGAACATTTCGAAGGCCAATTCGCATGACATCATTTCTTGGTTCAAATTGAAACATCTGCGCGCCTCCTGCTATTTTTGCTTTTAACAATTTTCTATGTGCGCCTTGTTTAATCAACATATTTATCAAATCAAAAATGGCTGTATCTGCATATTTAGCTCTATTAAAAGGACATTTAGCCCCGCTTGAATCCGGAAGCATCACATGAGCGAGCCCAGCTACTGAGTGAATAGAGTCATAAACGACAACTCCTACACATGATCCTAATCCCGCTGTTCGAAGCACTGCGGGTGCATGTGTAACATTCATCTCGGCAATTCCTACCTTAATCACTTGTTTATCATCTCTCACGATTCTTCAACTCCTAGAACCTTCAGCGTGATATCCATTATTCGTTTGGTTCACTGGAGGTGGTCTTCTAAAGAGAGCACTTTAGGTAAATTTAGAAGAACAATTAAACGGCTATCTACTTTAACCACTCCGTTTAAGTATTCTACAGCTGTTCCTTCAACTGTTTCAGGCACTGAAGCAATCGTTTTTTCATCAATATCCACTACATCATTTGCCGCATCCACAATCAAACCTGCTTCTACATCATTAAGACGAACCATAATAATACGTGTCAGCTCATGGTTGAGCTGTTCTTGCAAGTTAAAACGAGTGCGCAAATCAATAATCGGTGTAATAACACCGCGAAGATTAATAACACCTTTTACATATTTTTTTACCCCAGGAACACGTGTTATGTGCTGAATCTTTTCAATCGACTGCACTTCTTCTACTGAGATTCCGTACTCCTCGTCTCCCAATTGAAACACAATAATTTTCATGCCTTTCTCCCTTTCTCTTTACAGCATTTGTTATTTAATCAAAGCGTTGCAATCAATGATAAGTGCTACTTGTCCATCGCCTAAAATTGTGGCTCCTGAAATAGCAAATACACCCGGCAGATAATGACCTAAAGATTTTAAAACAATTTCCTGCTGACCGATAAAAGAATCAACAATTAGCCCGGCGGTCTTTTCTCCTTTTTTCACGATGACTACTGAATAATGATCGCCTTGTACTGAGTTAGGCACAGTGAATAGTTCTTTTAAATCAATAAGAGGAATAATGGCTCCTCGAAAGTCAATAACCTTTTGACCGTGTACATGCATGACCTCTTTCGGCTGAACAATAGCTGTTTCAATAATCGAAGAAAGCGGCAAGGCATAGCGCTCTTCACTCATTTGCACGAGTAAAGCAGAAATGATAGAAAGAGTGAGCGGCAGTTGAATAGAAAAACGCGAACCGTACCCTTCGTTAGAATCGATCGTTACAGAACCCCCTAGCGATTCAATCGTGTTTTTCACGACATCTAAACCTACTCCTCGTCCGGAAACATCTGAAATTTGCTCAGCCGTCGAAAAGCCCGAAGCGAAAATGAGCTCGTACACTTGTTTATCCGTCAGCGTTTCAGCTGTTTTTCCATCAATAATTCCTCGATCTAACGCTTTTTGCAGTACCTTTTCACGATTGATGCCCGCCCCGTCATCTTCTAAATCAATAAAGACATGATTTCCGCTATGATAAGCTTTAAGGCGAATCGTTCCCTTTTCATTCTTTCCGTTCTCTAAGCGTGCTTGAGGCATTTCAATTCCGTGGTCAACGGCATTTCTTAATAAGTGAACAAGCGGATCTCCAATTTCATCAATGACGGTCCGGTCCAGCTCTGTATCAGCTCCGACAATGTGAAGTTCAATTTGTTTCCCTAAATCTTTTGAAAGCTGTCTCACCATACGGGGAAAACGATTAAAGACGGTTTCTACAGGCACCATACGCATATTTAAAATAATCGTTTGCAAATCTCCAGAAATACGAGACATCCGCTCTACCGTTTCGTCTAATTCGCTATTATTCAATTCTTTTGATATTTGTTCTAACCTGCCTCTATCAATAACTAGTTCTTCAAACAAGTTCATGAGACTGTCCAAACGGTCAATATTAACTCGAATCGTCTTGTTATTTGAGGGCTGTCTTTTCTCTTCAACAGGCGATTTAGAAGGTGCTGACACAGTAACTTCCTGTATGGCTGCTGCTACTTCTGGTGAAACCAGCTCCTCCATTTCTGTCTCCTTTTTTACGGGGACCGCAGCAATTTTTACACTTTCTACTTCAGAGACTTCCATAATGCTCGCCTGCAGCTTTTCTTGTGATTCGTTTGTTACTAATATAACGATAAAAGATGATTCAAATTTTTCTTGTTCAATATCTTGAACAGTTGGCGCTGACTTAATGACGTCTCCTGCTTGCTCTAACACATCAAATACCATATAAGCGCGTGCAGCTTTTAATAAGCAGGTGCGTTCAAGCTGGCTTCAGTTTCTTTAAGTTCATTTGCTGTCTTGCAAACATGACCTCTTGTTGCAGCCTCTCAATCACTCGTTCGGCACTTGTTAAAAACTGCTGAAATGACGTAATTTCTAAAATAGAAAGCCCTTGCTTCATTTTGCCCGTATGCTGTTCAATCAGCGTTTCTTTTTCTTTTAACTTTTTATAAAGCTTTTCACCCGCTGTTTCAAACTGCTGTAAGGATTGATTATATTGAGATAGCAGTTCATCTTTTTCATTTGACTTGATTGCCATTATTTTAGATAACCTAAATTCATATGCCATATTTACTCACCTTTCACAAACAGTTCACAGAGCTTTGTTACACTTGTTTCAAATGATGGATGTTCGTTCGTTTTTTGTTTTAAAAATGCATCAATGACAGGATGATAGTGGATGGCCTCATCAATGTAAGCAGAAGATCCTCTTTTGTAGGCACCTATGTTAATTAAGTCTTCAGAATTAGCATAGGTAGCCATTAATGAACGCAGTTTTTCAGCTGCTTCTTTATGCCGTTCACTTACGATATGGTTCATCACGCGACTAACGCTTTTTAAGACATTGATGGCCGGATATTGACCTTTATTGGCCAGCTCCCGGTCTAGTACTATATGTCCGTCTATAATGCCTCGCACCGTATCCGAAATAGGTTCGTTCATATCATCACCGTCTACTAATACAGTGTAAAAAGCAGTAATAGATCCATATTGATTAGTTCCTGTACGTTCAAGCAGCCTTGGCAAGCTAGCAAAAACAGATGGTGTATAACCTTTGGTAGTCGGAGGTTCACCTACGGCTAATCCAATTTCTCTCTGAGCCATTGCTACACGAGTAACAGAATCCATCATCATCATGACGCTCAGCCCCTCATCTCGAAAGTATTCAGCAATAGAAGTAGCTGTATATGCTGCTTTCATTCGAAGGAGAGCAGACTGATCCGAGGTAGCAACTACTACAACGGAGCGCTTTAACCCTTCCTCTCCAAGATCTCGCTCAATAAACTCTCTAACTTCTCTTCCTCGCTCGCCTACAAGGGCAATGACATTGATATCTGCTTTTGTATTGCGTGCAATCATCCCGAGCAGCGTACTTTTCCCAACACCGCTTCCTGCAAAAATACCTATGCGCTGTCCTTGACCTACTGTTAGCAAACTATCAATCGTTCGTACCCCTACTTCAATCGGCTGTTCAATAGGCGGACGCTCTAAGGGATTAGGGGGCTTGGTCGGTTAAAACAAACGGCAAATAATGAGAAAGTTCAGACCCATCTAAAGGGTTCCCTAACGAATCAAGCACTTGACCTATTAACTCTTTCCCCACGCTTACCTGCAGAGGTTTTTCTGTCGTTTCCACTAGGCAGCCAGGTCCGATATATCGAACAGACGTATAAGACATTAAAACGACGTGCTCACCGTTAAAACCAACAACTTCTGCACGAATTTTATCTCCTCGTTCACTAAGATGAATAAAGCAAACATCTCCTATTGACGTTCTAGGTCCTTTAGATTCAATCATCATTCCTACTACTCGGCTGACTTTCCCGTACCGTTTAAAAGAAGATGTGCGCGGGATTTCATGAATGAGTTGTGCGACTTTCATGTTTACTCTCCTCTAACAAACGTTCTTTTAATTTTTTCTTCATTTCCGTTAACTGACTATCAAAAGACGCAACAAGACGCCCATAAGAGGAATCGATGACACAATCCATTTCCTGAAGATTTTCATCTGCATAAATAAATAGCCCGGTTTCTCCGTTTAATAAATCGAACAGTTCTCGTTTATGTTCACATACATATGTATATTTTTTCGGAGAAACAAAAAGCTGAATTTCTTTATGTTCTCTAACTTCTTTTAAAGACCTTGCAACAAGTGATAAAAATGATTCATCTCTTTGAAGCTGCTCATTTAAAATCGTTTCAGCTAGGGCGAAACCTAATTCAAAGATGACTTCTTCAGATTGATTTATATATTCGTAGTACTGATTCTTTGTTTCGTCAACAATGTTTCGCGACATGGCTAATACATGCTCATACTCTTGTTTTCCTTGAAGCAGCCCTTCTTCGTATCCTTCTTCATAGCCTCGCTTTTGTTCTTGTTGAAACAGCAGCACCTTCTCTTCTTCCCACTGCTTTTTCAAACGTTCAACTTCGTTTCGAGCTTGTTTGCGGTAAGCGTCTGCCTCGGCCTTTATTATTTCAGCTTCGCTGTGCGCTTGTTCAATAACGTGCTGTGCATTTTCTTGCTGAAGATGTTCTTCTGCTGGCTCATCTTGTATCGGAAAACCAAATGGAATGACTTGAATGTGCTTCGCATTTTCGTCTGAAAGTTTGTTCGTATAAGTTGATTTAATGATATTAGACAATAATATCGTCTCCTCCACCTCGAGCTAGTACAATTTCACCAGCATCTTCTAAACGTCTAATTGCAGCAACGATACGTGACTGAGCTTCCTCTACATCTTTCAAACGCACAGGACCCATAAATTCCATTTCTTCTTTAAACGTTTCGACCATACGACTAGACATATTTTTAAAAATAATAGATTTCACTTCTTTACTTGCTACTTTTAAGCTCAACAATAAATCATCATTTTCTACATCTCGTATCACACGCTGAATAGAACGGTTATCGAGCGTTACGATATCCTCAAATACAAACATTCGCTGTTTGATTTCTTCTGCTAATGCCGGATCTTGAATTTCAAGCGTATCAATAATAATTTTTTCAGTTGCTCGGTCTACTCCATTTAATACTTCAACTACTGCTTCTAAACCACCAGTTTGGGTATAGTCTTGGGTAACAGTAGCAGAAAGCTTTCTCTCTAAAATTTGCTCCACTTCATTAATAACTTCCGGAGACGTACTTCCCATCGTTGCAATCCGTCTTGCAATATCCGCTTGCCTTTCCTGAGGCAGTGATGATAAGATTTGTCCTGCCTGCGGCGGCTCTAAGTAAGATAAAATAAGGGCAATCGTCTGAGGATGCTCATGCTGAATAAAATTTAACAGCTGCATAGGATCAGCTTTTCTGGCAAAGTCAAACGGACGAACTTGCAAAGAAGAAGTTAATCGATTGATAATCATCATAGCCTGCTCTGGTCCAAGTGCTTTTTCTAACACCTGTTTCGCATAGCTTACTCCTCCTTTTTCAAGGTAATTTTGAGCAAGCGTTATTTGTTCAAACTCATGAAGCACAGCTTCTTTTAGGGAAGGTTCCACTTTTCTTACCGAAGATATTTCAAGCGTTAACTGCTCAATTTCATCTTCACTGAGATATTTATAGACAGAAGCTGAGACATCCGGACCAAGGGAAATCAACAAAATTGCTGCTTTTTGCTTTCCAGTTAACTCATTTTTTCGCATAGCCTTTACCATTAGCTTCCCTCCTAATCTTCACTAATCCATGTTCGCAGCAGTTTTGCAAACTCTTCCGGGTCTTGCTTCGCTAACGTTTCAAGATGGCTTTTTGTTTGCTGTTCAGCACTTAAAACCGGGGCTTTTTGTGCCGCTTCATATGCTTCAAAAGTTTCATCATACTCTTCATCATATTCCTCTTCATCTAAGTCTTGACGCCTTTTCCTAACCAGCAGCACAATAAGAACAACAATAATAAGCAGCAGTGCTCCTCCGGTTATATACATCCACAATGGAATCGAACTTGCTGTGTTGTCAGCTGTTTCTTGTCCATTAAACGGCTGAACGGAAACGGTAATCTTATCGCTGATCGCATTATCCGAGAGTGCTTTCGTATTTGCATCTTTTGAAATAGAAGTACGGACAATTGTACCTAACATTTTTTGAACGTCTGACTCAAGCGTATCGGAAACTTGTGATTTCCCTTTTGCATTGGACGGATCTATCATTACTTGAATGCCAAGGTCTTGAATTTTGTATGGACTTTCGACGATTTCTTTATGAATTCGATTCACTTCATAATTAATTCGTTCTTCATTTTTTTCGTAATCTCCGTCTCCACTTGTTGTGCTAGATGAGTAATTTGTTGTATCTTGTTCCCCAGTGCCAGCAACGCCTCCATCTTGAGCATTTTTACCGGAAAATGTTTCATTAATTTTTTCAGCACTAACGGCAATTCCTTGCATATTATCTTTATCAACAGGCTCTACTAGTTTTTCTTCACGATTTTCCTGTGTAAAATCAAGATCTGCCGTAACAGAGACCATTACTTTATCTTGACCGACCAGTCTTCCTAGCATTTGCTGTACTTGACGCTGAATATCTCGCTCAACTTCTTTTTTCGCTTCATTCTGCGAAGCAAATGAGCTAGAAGCGGAATTCGTTTCGTTACCTTTTAAATCAAAGTACTCAAAATACTGGTTCATAATGACGATATTGTCTGTAGGAAGGTTTGGGACACTTTTTGAGACTAAATGATAAAGAGATTTGATTTGCTGATCATCAAACTTATAGCCAGCTTTCGTGTTGAGCACAATCGATGCAGATGCTTCTCCCTGCTTTTCATTCGCCCATACGCTTTCATTGGGAAGGGTAATCATCACTTTTGCATCGTTGACTCCTTGGATGTTTTTCATTAAGTTAGCCAATTCAGTTTGCATCGCATCGAGTTTTAACACATCAAATTCATTATCTGTCATCCCAAAGCTTGCGTTTTTCCCAAAAAATGAATAATCGATACTTCCGCTATCGGGAATTCCTTGTGCAGCTAAATCGACTTTTAGGGAGTCAACGCTTTGTTCAGGTACTGAAATGGTTGTTCCGTTATCAGATATTTCTGAAGGAACACTTCTAGCATCAAGCTCTGCTTTGATTTGTCCTGTTTCTTGAGCGGATAGATTGCTATAAAGCGGGACAAATTTATCTTGGTTTAAAAAAACAGATGCTAAACTAATGACTAGAATAGCCGCAAGAGGAGCAGTGATAAGGGCTATTTTCTGTCCTTTTTTGCGGTTATTCCAAAAGACTTTCATCTTATCTCGATAAAGAGCTATTCTTTCATTCATGGTATTCCTCCGGTTATTACTATTTTCATTTTCTTTAATAACCGCTCAATTACATTTGCATTCTCATCATTTCTTGATAGGCTTCAACAGCTTTATTGCGTATCTCAAGAGCCGTTTGCATCGTAATACTTGCTTTTTGAGCAGTAATCATTACATCTTGGAGTTCAATATTTTCTCCTTTAGCAAGCTTTTCAGTCGCTATATCCGAAGCGCGTTGAGTATTGTTTAATTCATTGATTGAGTCTTTTAAAAACGTTGAAAACTGTTGCGTTGTTTGTCCAGTGCTAGTAGAGGCTGCTGTTTTTGCTAATGCTACTTGGTTACTAATACTATTAATCATTTCACCACTCCTTTATTTTCCAATTTCTAATGCTTTTGTTAACATGCTTTTGTTTGTATTAAAAACCGTGACATTCGCTTCGTAGGATCGAGTAGCACTAATTAAATCTGTCATTTCCTTTAAAGGATCTACGTTCGGCATCTGCACGTACCCTTGGTCATTCGCATCTGGATGAGTCGGGTTATATACTAAATTAAAAGGAGTATTATCTTCTACGATATCTGTGACTTTTACACCATTGTTTTGACTTTTATTGATTTCGGAGTGTAAGAAGGACGAAAAAGAAGGCGAACGGTCAGACTGCATGACAACCATTTTTCTTTTATAAGGCTGCCACTCACCATTAACGTACATCCCTCTTGTCGTTTCAGCATTCGCCATGTTAGATGAAACAACGTCCATCCTTAAACGATTGGCAGTTAAAGCTGAAGATGTAATATTCATATTTTGAAAAATAGTCAAACTCATTTACCTCCTCTAATGACTGTTTGAAGAGAATTAAATTTTCCATTTAAACGATCTACTAGCGCCTCATAGTAAATTTGATTTTCAGCCATATCCGCCATCTCTTTATCCATATCCACATTGTTTCCGTTTGTTTGATAGGAAGTGTTTCCTTGGTGGGTAATCACTCGCTGAGATGAATCGGAAAATGGGATATGTTTTGAATCAGTCCGATATGCTTCTAACTCGTTATGTAATAAATCTCGAAATTCACTCGTACGCGATACTGTTTTCGATTTATAGTTTGGAGTATCAACGTTTGCAATATTTTGTGCACTCGTCTGCTGCTTTTGTGACGCGTAGCTAATTCCATTTTCGATTGTTTGAAAAGTAGTTGAAAACAAACTCAATTCTTACACCTGCTTATCTATTCTATTTTCCTCAAAAATGAGACAAATTTCGACTTTAGTACCATAGAACTTATTGTAAGAAAAACTTCATGCAATGCCTATCCTTTTTTAAGAACTTTTGGACTATAAACCAAAATTTTCATTCATTTCCCAAGCATATTTTAACATCAATGCTATACTTTAGCTCTATTTTTTAAATTGAAAATCAATATATATACCATAAGTCCTGAACAATATGTAATAAAATTAACGATTTGTAATCAACTAGAATCTTTTCACTATTTAAAGATTCTATAATATAATTTTTAGATTTTTATATGAAGTTTTTTAAAGATTTATAAAAATAGTGAATGAATCGTCTTAGCCCACAGCGAATCTTTTCGTACTGAGAGCATACAAAAAAAGCATACGGGCAAAGCCCGTGTGCTTTTTGGTTCATAAAGTTAGTTAGATTTTAATTTTTCAAGCTCTACTAAGAATTTGTTGTTAAGAACTTTAATGTAAGTTCCTTTCATTCCTAAAGAACGTGATTCAATAACGCCAGCACTTTCTAATTTACGTAGCGCATTTACGATTACTGAACGTGTAATTCCAACGCGGTCAGCAATTTTACTTGCTACTAATAGTCCTTCATTTCCATTTAACTCTTCAAAGATGTGCTCAATAGCTTCTAACTCACTGTATGATAATGAGCTAATTGCCATTTGTACAACAGCTTTGCTACGTGCTTCTTCTTCAATTTCTTCTGCTTTTTCACGAAGAATTTCCATACCTACTACCGTTGCACCGTATTCAGCAAGGATTAAATCATCGTCTTCGAACTGACGGTCTAAACGAGATAGTACAAGCGTACCTAGACGCTCTCCGCCTCCGATAATTGGAACGATTGTTGTTAGTCCTGCATCAAATAAGTCTTTGTTTTCAACTGGGAAAGCTGTATATTGACTTTCAATGTTTAAGTTAGAAGATGTTTCTTGAATGTTAAATAAGCTTTGAGTATATTCTTCTGGGAACTGGCGTGCTTCTAACATATCTTTCATGCGCGCATTCTCAATTTGCTGTTTAACAGCGATTCCTAATAATTTACCGCGACGGCTTACTACGAATACGTTTGATTCGATCACTTCGCAAAGTGTTTCAGCCATTTCTTTAAAGTTTACTGGTTTACCAGCTGCTTTTTGTAGCATTGCATTAATCTTTCTAGTTTTCCCTAATAAATCCATTAGTACTCTTCCTCCTGCGATTTCAGTTCTATAAAATAAATTGACTCAAATCTTTGTTTTTAGCGATTTTTTCTAATTTTTCTTCCACGTACTGCGGAGTAATCACAATTTTCTCTAATGTTACTTCTGGTGCTTCAAACGATAAATCCTCTAGCAAACGTTCTAAAATCGTATGAAGCCTTCTTGCACCAATATTGTCTGTATCTTGATTTACCTGATATGCAATTTCTGCAATCTTACGTATAGCATCGTCAGAAAATTCAATTTGTATACCTTCAGTTTCCAATAATGCCGCATATTGCTTTAATAACGCATTATCTGGCTCTACTAAAATGTTTATAAAATCTTCAACGGTTAGCTTCGTTAATTCAACGCGAATTGGGAATCGACCCTGCAATTCTGGAATTAAATCCGACGGTTTTGATACATGGAAAGCACCGGCTGCTACAAATAAAACATGATCAGTTTTGACTGCGCCATATTTTGTAACAATCGTTGACCCTTCTACAATTGGTAAAATATCTCGCTGTACGCCTTCACGTGAAACATCAGCGGAAGATGAATTACCACTTTTCTGAGCAATTTTATCAATTTCGTCAATGAAAATAATTCCGTATTGTTCTGCACGATTCACAGCTTCTTGCGTCACTTCATCCATATCAATCAATTTTTGCGCTTCTTCATTTGTTAATACTTTTCGTGCATCTTTAACAGTAAGCTTGCGCTTTTTTTGTTTTTTAGGCATAAAATTGCTTAAGGCATCCTGCATGTTCATGCCCATTTGTTCCATACCCGAACCTTGTAACATATCAAACATAGAAGGCTGTTGCTCTTCTACTTCAATTGTGACATAATGATTTTCAAGCTCTCCTAAAGCAAGCTGATGAGCAATCTGCTTGCGCTTCGTTGCAATATTCGTTTCCTCATCTTGATCAGGATCCGTATCGCTTGACTGTGTACCGTTTGAAAAAATCATTTCAAACGGATTTTTAAACGATTGCTGCTTCTTTTTGCTTGGAACAAGAAGCTCTACTATGCGCTTGTTTGCATTTTCTTCTGCGCGATCACGCACGCCGTTCATTTTTTCTTCTTTCACAAGTCGAACTGACGTTTCCACTAAATCACGAACCATTGATTCTACATCGCGTCCTACATATCCAACTTCCGTAAATTTTGTTGCCTCAACCTTAATAAAAGGTGCACCGACAAGCTTAGCTAAGCGGCGTGCAATCTCGGTTTTACCCACACCTGTAGGACCAATCATTAAAATGTTTTTCGGCACAACTTCATCACGTAAAGATTCGTCTAGCAGACCGCGTCGATAGCGATTTCGCAGCGCAACAGCGACCGCTTTCTTTGCCTTCGTTTGACCAATAATATACTGATCGAGCTTTTCTACAATTTGTCGAGGTGTTAAATGAGAATTCATAAAAAAATCCCCTTTCCTACAGTTCTTCTACAATAATATGATCATTTGTATAAACACATATCTCACTTGCTACATCTAAAGCTGCTTTTGCAATTTCTTTAGCTGTTAAATGTTCGCCTGCATGTTGTTTTAATGCACGTCCCGCTGATAAAGCATAATTTCCGCCTGATCCAATTGCTAAAATGCCGTCGTCCGGTTCAATAACTTCACCCGTTCCTGATACTAACAGTAAGTTATCTTTGTTCATAACAATAAGCATTGCTTCTAACTTTCGCAATACTTTGTCACTTCTCCATTGTTTAGCAAGCTCAACGGCTGCACGCTGAAGATTTCCGTTATACTCTTCAAGCTTCGTTTCAAATAATTCAAAAAGAGTGAATGCATCAGCTACTGAACCTGCAAAGCCGGCAAGAACTTGCCCTTGAAATAGACGTCTTACTTTTCGAGCAGTATGTTTCATCACAACAGCATTTCCGAACGTTACTTGTCCGTCCCCAGACATGGCACATTGACCGTTATGCTGAACCGCAAAAATCGTAGTAGCATGGAAAGTAGACAAATTAACTCCTCCTTTTATGCGCGAGGATGGTGATTCATATAAACTGCCTTTAAACGATCCTTCGTCACATGTGTGTATATTTGAGTGGTTGATAAATGTTCATGACCTAGCATTTCTTGAACTGTACGTAAATCTGCCCCTTCATTTAACATATGAGTCGCAAAAGTATGCCGCAAAACGTGTGGACTAATATGTATATTCTCAGCGGTCTTCTTTACTAACTGATCAATGACTAAGCGTATGCCTCGGTCTGTCAACGGTGTCCCCTTATAATTTAAAAAGAGCGAATGAGTATCAGAAGGAGCCTTTTTTAAAAGAAGCTTTCTTCCATTATCTATATATACTCTAATGGCGTCCTTGGCATAACAGCCAAATGGCACGTACCGTTGTTTTTTTCCTTTGCCATATACGAGCAAAGTTTGAAGTGAAAAATCTATATCGCTAAGCTTAATAGATGCGCATTCACTCACTCGTATTCCGGTGGCATACAGCAATTCTAATAGAGACTGATTACGCTGCCCTAACGGAGTTGTTAAGTCATTCATTTGAAATAATTTCACAATCTCCTCTTCATACAGGAAGCGAGGATTTCGCTCTTCCTTTTTAGGAAGGGTAACGAGCGCAAATGGATTATCTTCTACTAATTCTTCTCTATTTAAGTAACGATAAAACGTTCTCAAACAAGAAATTTTGCGTGACATCGATCTTTTTGAATACTGCTTTTCATATAGGCGTGTTAAAAACAGCCTTGCATCAGCATATGTAACACTTTGTAGGTTTTGTATTTGCTCTTCCTGCATAAAAGACATGAAGATACCTATGTCTTTTTCATAGCAGTCAACTGTATATTTTGAATAGTTTTTCTCAATTTGTAAATATTCTAGAAAGGAATTTAATACATCTTTAACAAATTCCAATGTTATCACCTCACAAGGGCTACTAAATATTATCACAATTAAGTAGCCCTTGCAAACAATTTTGATTATTTTATTGTAAAATTCTGAATAGTTTCCAATGCTCGTTTAGCAAGCGTTTCATTTCGTTCTTGTTTGTTTTTGATTCGCACTTCCAATTCTTTGAATAAGCCAAAGTTGGCATTCATCGGCTGGAAGTTTTTAGCGTTTGTATGTGTGATATAGTGAGCCATACTCCCAATCGCTGTTTCCTGCGGCAATACAACCAATTCTTCACCAAGTACAAGTCGAGCCGCGTTCATTCCTGCCATTAGTCCGCTCGCCGCTGATTCCACATATCCTTCTACTCCCGTCATTTGTCCAGCAAAGAATAAGTCATCACGCTCACGATATTGGTACGTAGGCTTTAACAATTTAGGAGAATTAATAAACGTATTTCTATGCATAACTCCGTAGCGTACTACTTCTGCATTTTCTAAACCTGGAATTAAGCTTAATACTTCTTTTTGTGCTCCCCATTTTAAATGTGTTTGAAAACCTACGATATTATATAGTGTACCTGCTGCATCATCTTGACGAAGCTGAACAACTGCATAAGGTCGCTTTCCTGTTTTCGGATCTTCTAACCCAACTGGTTTCATTGGTCCAAAGAGCATTGTTTTTTTCTCCGCGTGAAGCCATTACTTCAATGGGCATACATCCTTCAAAATAAATTTCTTTCTCAAATTCTTTTAAAGGAACCGTCTCTGCATTGATTAATGCTTCATGAAAACGCTGGAATTCTTCTTTTGTCATCGGACAGTTTAAATAGGCAGCTTCCCCTTTGTCATAGCGAGATTTAAGATATACTTTATCCATATCAATGCTGTCTTTTTCAATAATAGGTGCAGCCGCATCGTAAAAATATAAATAATCTTCACTTGTTAACGCGCGCAGCTTTTCCGATAAATCTTTTGACGTTAACGGACCTGTTGCAATAACAGTTGGTCCTTGTGGAATTTCCGTAATCTCTTCATTAACAACCGTTACGTTCGGATGGTTTTTAACGCTTTCCGTCACACGAGCGGCAAACTCGTGACGGTCAACAGCCAGTGCTCCACCTGCTGGAACAGCACACTCGTCTGCTGAACGAATAATTACAGAGTCTAACAATCGCATTTCTTCTTTTAAAACACCCACTGCATTTGTTAATGTATTCGCACGCAGTGAATTACTACATACTAATTCAGCAAATTTGTCCGTGTGATGAGCAGGTGTTTGCTTCACTGGTCTCATCTCATAAAGACGGACTTTCAAACCGCGCTTTGCGATTTGCCAAGCTGCTTCACTTCCAGCAAGACCTGCTCCAATAACATTAATTACTTGTTCATTCATTGTAAATCCTCCAACTTCATTTCTATCTTTTCTATCATTTTCCTTATTCATTTGCTTGTCTTTTCCTTTTTTAACAGGACAAAGAAAATGCGACATTACTCAATGTCGCTAATAACGTTTCCATTTTAGCACATGAAGCAATGTCGCCGCATCTTATATAACTGCTATTTTTAAATTTAAAGTGTGGGAATTCATCCCATTCTCTTTTACTGCTGAGCTTCCTCTTTATAATCACAACTTGTACAGACGACTTGAGTTCCTTTTTTCTGTTTCTTCTCCACAAGCAGATTTTCACATTTCGGACATTTTCTTGCAATCGGCTTATCCCAAGATACGAAGTCACAGCCCGGGAATCGATCACAGCCATAAAATGTACGCTTTTTCTTCGATTTTCGCTCAACGATATTTCCTTCTTCACATTTCGGACACTTTACACCAATCTCTTTTACAATTGGCTTTGTGTTGCGGCAGTCAGGGAAATTAGAGCATGCCATAAATTTTCCGTAGCGTCCCATTTTGTATACCATAGGTGAACCGCATTCTTCACAATCTTCTCCGGCAGGTTCATCTTTAATCTCCACTTCGCGCATTTCTTTTTCAGCATGTTCTAAGCGTTTTTCAAAATCACTGTAAAATTCGTCAATAACACGCACCCATTGAACATTACCATCTTCCACTTCATCCAAATCGTTTTCCATTTTAGCTGTAAACTCTACATCTAAAATTTCCGGGAAAAACTCCAATACAAGCTCTAGTACAATTTCTCCAAGTTCTGTTGGAACAAAACGCTTGTTATCGAGCGCTACGTACCCGCGCTTTTGAATCGTGTCAAGTGTTGGAGCATATGTAGACGGTCGGCCAATGCCTAGCTCTTCTAATGTCTTGACTAAACGAGCTTCAGTATATCTTGGCGGCGGCTGTGTGAAGTGCTGCTTTTCATCGATGTCCTTAGAGTAAGCTACTTCTCCTTCTTCTAAGTCTGGAAGAAGGTTTTCTTTTTCCTCCACTTGATCATCATTGCCTTCAACATACACTTTCATAAAGCCTGGAAATTTAACTTTCGAGCCGTTTGCTCTAAATGTTACGTCTCCATTTTTCAAATCTACAGCCATTGTATCCATAATTGCAGGTGCCATTTGACTAGCAACGAAGCGCTCCCATACTAGCTTATACAGTCGATACTGATCACGCGATAAGAACTCTTTTACCTCTCCTGGTTTACGAAGAGCTGAAGTTGGACGAATCGCTTCGTGGGCATCTTGCGCGTTCGAATTTTTCTTTTCTTTACGCTTTTCCGTTGCCACAAACTGATTTCCGTATGCGTTCGTAATGTAATCTCTAGCTTCTGTTTGAGCTGTTTCTGAAATACGAGTAGAATCGGTACGCATATACGTGATAAGACCTACTGTACCTTCTTTTCCTAAATCAATTCCTTCATATAATTGCTGCGCAATCATCATTGTTTTTTTCGCTCGGAAGTTCAGTTTCCGCGCTGCCTCTTGCTGTAATGAAGACGTAGTAAAAGAAGGAGCCGCATTACGCTTTCGCTCACGTTTCGTTACTTTAGAAATTGAAAATTCATTTCCATCTAATTGTTTAACAATGTTGGTTACATCATTTTCATTCGATAGCTCTACTTTTTTCCCTTGATATTCGATTAACTGGCCTTCAAATTGGTCATTCCCTTTTTGAAAAGTTGCTTTTACCGTCCAGTATTCTTCTGGGATAAACTTTGCAATTTCTTTTTCACGATCAATAATTAACCGCACTGCAATTGATTGAACCCTTCCGGCACTTAATCCTTTTTTCACTTTTTTCCACAGCAATGGACTGATGTTGTAGCCAACCAGCCTGTCAAGAATACGGCGTGCTTGTTGAGCATCTACTAAATCCATATTAATTGCTCGTGGATGTTTAAAAGATTCTTTAATCGCTTCTTTTGTAATCTCGTTAAATACTACGCGACAGTCCGATGCAATGTCTACATCCAAACTGTGCGCCAAGTGCCATGCAATCGCTTCTCCTTCACGGTCTGGATCGGCTGCTAGGTAAATCTTTTTTGCTTTTTTAGCCGCTGTTTTTAGTTCTTTTAAAACCGGGCCTTTCCCGCGAATTGTAATATATTTCGGATTGTAATCCTGTTCAATATCAATTCCCATTTGACTTTTAGGTAAATCGCGAACATGTCCCATCGATGCTTTTACTTTATATTTCTTTCCTAAATAACGTTCAATTGTTTTAGCCTTTGCAGGCGATTCTACAATTACTAGGTAGTCAGACATCTATTTGTTCCTCCTCAAGAGGTAGAATAAAATCTTCATTATTATTAAATATTTGGTTCTTGTTTGTCAAATGTCCAAAAGATAAGTCATACGATTTTACTACGTATCTCACTACTATTTCATACCATGCAAGAATATGACTACTTTGAAACATTCATCTTATATACATCATTTCATCTGTAATATCAGCAGCGCTTTGCACAAGTTTTGCCCCTAATTGGATTAACTTATTCGTTCCACATGATGTTTCTTCAAAAATAGAACCCGGTATGGCAAATACTTCTCTTCCTTGCTGAAGCGCCTGGTCGGCGGTAATAAAAGATCCACTTCTTTCTTTTGCTTGCACCACCAACGTGCCTCCTGTTAATCCGCTAATGATTCTGTTTCTGCGAGGGAAAAACCATTTCGTCGGCTTCATAAACGGGGCATATTCAGAAAGCAGCAAATGATGCTGCGCAATTTCTCTTGCTAAATTTTGGTTTACTCTTGGGTAAATATTATAAAACCCTCCGCCTAAAACTGCAATCGTTTTAGCTTTTTCAGCGATAGCCAGTTCATGAGCAGCCTGGTCAATCCCTAGAGCTAGTCCACTTACAACGACAAATTCTTCATGCAGCATCGGCTTAACAATATGAGTCAGAGCTGCAGTTCCATATGAAGTGGGATTCCTTGTTCCTACAACGCTTAAGCTTTCTGCAGCGTGTAGAAGAGAAACCTTTCCTCTTGCAAATAATACCCAAGGCGGATCATAAATATGCCGCAAAAGTTCAGGATATTCATTATCTAGGAAGGTGACACATTGAATATTCTCAGCGTCATATTTATCTAGAATATCTCGTATTGGAATAGTTTGCAAATCTTTTTTTATTTGATTAGCACGTTCAATCGAGAGAGTCAATAGTTTTTGAAGCTGTGATGGAGAGTACTCGTAGAGATTTTGTAATGAAGAATTCTGTTGAAGTAGCGTAAAAATTTGTTTCCAATTAACAGATGGACAATGTGCTAAATGAATTAATTTTTCCCGTAAATCAGACATTCTACAATCTCCTTTTTAAATGGACAAAATAGCCCCCGGTCAAAGGAGGCTATATGTCTTCTATTAATGAGTCTTACACTGCTCGTAAATGCCTTGTTCTTTTAACACTTTAATAAGTGTTTCTCCCATAACAGATGGTGTTTCAGCTACTTGGATACCGCACTCATTCATTGTTTTAATTTTTTCAGACGCTGTCCCTTTACCACCTGAAATAATAGCACCAGCATGGCCCATACGTTTTCCTGGAGGTGCTGTTTGACCGCCAATGAAGCCGACCACAGGTTTTGTCATATTTGCTTTTACCCATTCTGCCGCTTCTTCTTCTGCCGTACCGCCGATTTCACCAATCATAATTACTGCATACGTATCTTCATCTTCATTAAACGCTTTTAATACATCGATAAAGTTCGTGCCGTTCACTGGGTCACCACCGATACCAACAGCTGTTGATTGGCCAATGCCAGCTTCAGAAAGTTGATGAACAGCTTCATATGTTAATGTACCAGAACGTGAAACTACACCTACATGACCTTTTTTGTGAATGTACCCTGGCATAATTCCAATTTTACATTCTTCCGGTGTAATAACACCTGGGCAGTTAGGTCCTACAAGGCGCGTACGTTTTCCTTCCATATAACGCTTTACTTTTACCATATCTAATACTGGAATACCTTCCGTAATACAAATAACTAAATCTAAATCTGCGTCAACTGCTTCAATAATGGAGTCAGCTGCGAATGCTGGCGGAACATATACAACAGAAGCCGTTGCGCCTGTTTTTTCTTTTGCCTCGGCAACCGTATTAAATACCGGAACACCTTCTACTTCTAAGCCGCCTTTACCTGGCGTTACGCCACCAACAATTTTTGTTCCATATTCTAACATTTGCTGTGTATGAAAAAGGCCAACTCCGCCTGTAATTCCTTGTACAATTACTTTTGTATCTTGATTAATAAATACGCTCATTCCTATCCCCCAGCCTTTCTATTTCACTAGTGAAACGATTTTTTGTGCGCCGTCTGCCATAGATTCAGCAGCTGTGATATTTAAGCCTGATTTTTGTAAAATTTCTTTTCCAAGTTCAACGTTTGTTCCTTCTAAGCGAACAACTAATGGAAGACTTAATCCAACTTGTTTCGTTGCTTCAACAACACCTGTTGCAATAACATCACATTTCATAATCCCGCCGAAAATATTAACGAAAATACCTTTTACATTTTGGTCAGATAAAATAATTTTGAATGCTTCCGTTACTTTTTCAGCAGTTGCGCCGCCCCCAACATCCAGGAAGTTAGCAGGGTCGCCTCCGTAATGCTTAATAATATCCATCGTTGCCATTGCTAAACCTGCACCGTTTACCATACAACCGATATTACCGTCTAGTGAAATGTAGCTTAAGTCGTATTTAGATGCTTCAATTTCTTTAGCATCTTCCTCTTCAAGGTCACGATATTCAAGAATATCTTTTTGACGATACAGCGCATTTGAATCAAAGTTTAACTTCGCATCCAATGCCATAACGTCCCCGTCACCTGTTACAACTAGAGGATTAATCTCTGCGATTGAGCAGTCTTTTTCAACAAATACTGTATATAAACCTGTCATGAATTTAACTGCTTTTCCAACTAATTCTTTTGGAATATTAATATTAAATGCAAGTCTGCGAGCTTGGAATGCTTGTAAACCAATCGCAGGATCTACATATTCTTTAAAGATTTTTTCAGGCGTTTTTTCCGCCACTTCTTCAATTTCAGTTCCACCTTCTTCAGAACCCATCAATACAACTTGAGACGTTGCACGATCAAGAACTAAACCGATGTAGTATTCTTTCTTAATATCGCATCCCTCTTCAACTAACAAGCGCTTAACTTCTTTTCCTTCAGGGCCTGTTTGGTGCGTTACGAGGGTCTTTCCTAAAATATCTTGTGCATATGTACGAACTTCATCTAAGTTTTTTGCTACTTTGACACCGCCCGCTTTACCGCGTCCACCAGCATGGATTTGTGCTTTCACCACTGATACTTGTGAACCTAATTCCTTTGCTGCTTCAACTGCTTCTTCAACAGTAAAAGCTACTCGACCATTTGGTACTGCAACCCCATATTTTCTGAGTAGTTCTTTTCCTTGATACTCATGGATATTCATTTCCCATCCTCCTAACATAATCAACCACAAAACTATACTGCACAAAATAGACTGCGCTTTCATTGTATAAAAATAATTGTCTAATTGTCTACTATTCTAGTGAAAAATATTGAAATAATAAGAAAATTGATATTTTTATGGAGATAGTACTTAACTATACCTTATGAAGTCGATGAGGCTCTGCGGACGTTAAACGTGTGGTTGATCATGTAAATCAGCCTTCACAACTAAAGCAAACTGAGAGGAAAATAATTTACGAACTCCACCCTCTGCAATATCTCCACTTAAATAGGCTATATTCTTTTTGAACCTAAAATACCACATGTGAAACATGCGCTAAAAAGCAGAGATATGCTCGGGTATCATGTTCTAGTTTACTTGGTTTTTTATCGGTGCAAAAGATCGGCGATGTTCTGGCAAAATTCCATATTGTTCGATTGCTTCTAAATGTTGTTTTGTTCCATATCCCATATGTTTTTCGAATCCGTATGCAGGATAGCGTTCACCAAGTTCTTTCATCATTCGATCTCGCGTCACTTTTGCAATAACGGAACTTGCAGCAATCGAAATGCTTGTAGCATCGCCTTTGATGATTGACTGCTGCGAAATAGGCACCGGCAGCTTCATCGCATCAATAAGCAGTTCATCAGGCTGAACAGCTAGAAGTTCAATTGCTTCAGTCATTGCCTTTTTTGTTGCTTCATAAATATTAATAGAATCAATGACCTCTGCGCCTATAATACCTATACCAATAGCAACCGCTTTTTTACAAATTTCTTCATAAAATTCTTCTCGCTTTGCCTCTGATAACTTCTTTGAATCCGTCAAACCAGGGAGAAAAAAATCCGGAGGCAAAATAACAGCAGCCGCTACTACCGGTCCTGCTAACGGTCCTCTTCCTACTTCATCTACTCCGGCAATATAGGTTGCTCCTTGATTGTATAATTCGTTTTCATATGCCATCATTTCATCAAACTGTTTCTTCAAGCGCTCAGCGGCTTCAAATTGCCTTTGTTTTTGAATAATAACCTGCTGCACACCTTTACGCTCATCTTGCGCATATGCCTTAAATAAAGCATCTTCCGGGCTTCTCACTTGCTTTAGTTCTTCTTTTATTTCCTTAATACTTTTTTTCATTAGCTCCACCTTCTTTATATCAACATTTTCACACGGCACCTTTACATAAAAAACGCCTCATGCTAAAAAGGCAGAGGCGTTTTTTGTTTCAGTTCGCAATGTATTGCTTACAGCTGCTGTTCAGCTTCACTTGGATCATCAAATGTAAAGGTGCCAATTTTATCCGTTCGAATTTCTCGAAGAACAAGCTCAGCTGTTTTATCGTAATCCACCATGCCGCCACCCATTAAACAGCCGCGGCGCGACCCAATTGCATCAAAAAGCTCTACAATATCTTCAGGGATTTCATTTAAATCATAACGCTGCTTTAGTTGTTCTGGGTAATGGCTAGATAAGAAGCGCAGCGCATAAACAGCGACATCTTGCATATTTAAAATGGTATCTTTGATAGCACCCGTTGTCGCAAGCTTATATCCAACTGTTTCATCTTCAAACTTAGGCCACAAAATACCTGGCGTATCAAGTAGCTCCAGCTCATTTCCTACCTTAATCCACTGCTGTGCTTGCGTCACACCTGGACGATCTCCGGTCTTGGCGATTTTTTTGCTGGCAAGGCGATTAATCAGCGTTGATTTACCGACGTTAGGAATCCCTACAATCATCGCTCGGATGGCGCGGGGTTTTTTGACTCCTTTTGCGCGCATGCGGTCAAACTTCTCTTGAAGAAGTTCTTTGGAAGACGAAACAATTTGTTTCATTCCTTTACCTGCTTGTGCATCAATAGCTAAGGCATAAATACCTTGTTGTTTATAATAATCTAGCCACTGCTGAGTAACGCGCGGATCAGCTTTGTCCACTTTATTCAGCAATACGATTCTCGGCTTGTTCACGATAATCTCATCAATCATTGGATTTCGCGATGATTGCGGAATGCGTGCATCAACCAGTTCGTATACAATATCAATCAATTTTAGCTTTTCAGTTACTTGTCTTCTGGCCTTGGCCATATGACCAGGAAACCATTGAATTGTCATATTTTACTCACCTTTTATATTTTACTTTGCAAAACGCGCTTCTTTAATCGGCCAGTATACGGCACTCGTTTTACCAAGCACCTTGTCCATGCTCACAAAGCCAATCTGACGGCTGTCTTTACTGTAGCGTCGATTGTCTCCCATCACGAACAAATAGCCTTCTGGCACGGTCTTTTTACCCGTTACGTCTTCTAGTTTAAAATCTTCGGTTAAATTACCGTCAATCACTTCTTTTTTATACTGATCTAAGTAGGGCTCTTTATAAGCTTTTCCATTTACATATAGCGTATCATTTCGATACTCAATATGATCACCCGGCAGTCCGATAATACGTTTTATGTAATCTTTTTCCGCTGTAGCATGAAAAACAATAATATCAAAGCGATCAGGATCACCAATCTTATAGGAGAACTTATTTACAATCATTCGATTTTGGTCATGCAGCGTAGGCATCATAGAAAGTCCATCTACTACAATCGGTGCAAACAAAAAATAGCGAATTACAACAGCTAACAGTACGGCAATGGCGATTGCTTTTATCCATTCCCACAGTTCATTTTTCTTTCGAGCCATCTTCAGTCCTCCAACTCTTATGTCATACCTTTATTTTAAACGATAATGTTTGAAACGCCTAATAAATAAATAGAATAAAAAAATGATGACTTGTACGTCTATTTTTTACTGTCAGAGAACGAATCGTTCTAAAAAAACATTTGAAAAAAGGAGCTTGTATAAACAAGCTCCCCTTTACTATTATCGAATTTCTTTAATACGCGCAGCTTTACCACGTAATTCACGTAGGTAATAAAGTTTCGCACGGCGTACTTTACCGCGGCGCATTACTTCGATTTTTGCAATTTTTGGCGTATGAAGTGGGAATGTACGCTCTACACCTACACCGTAAGAAATCTTACGTACTGTAAATGTTTCGCTGATACCACCGCCACGACGCTTAATAACAACACCTTCAAATACCTGAACACGTTCACGAGTACCCTCAACGATATTTACGTGTACACGTACAGTATCACCAGGACGGAACGTAGGAAGATCTGTTTTTAATTGTTCTTTTGTAATCTCTTCGATTAATTTTTGCATCGCGTGTTTCAACTCCTTCCAACAGACGCTCATACCAATGCTTTTCAATCATTGCAGCGGAACATCGTTATAGGTGACCAGACATCTGCCCAAGCCACAAAATCTATCTTAGCACACTCTTATACCGTATGCAACAGAGTTTATGCATAAATTTTATGGATTTATGAAAGGTGGTTTTCCTCTTTTAATTGAGCTACTAGTTTCTTTTGCTCTTCCGTTAGCTCCATCTTTTCAAGCATATCCGGTCTTCGAAGCAACGTGCGCTTTAAAGACTCTTTTTGGCGCCACTGTTCAATTTTTTTATGATTTCCTGACATAAGTACTTCAGGAACTGTTAAGCCTCTAAAATCAGCAGGACGCGTATAGTGGGGGTGCTCTAGTAAACCTGTACTGTGTGAGTCCTGTACAGCTGAATGATTATTGCCAAGCACATCGGGAAGCAGGCGAACAACGCTATCGATCACAACCATTGCACCAAGCTCTCCTCCAGTTAATACATAGTCACCAATTGAAATTTCATCAGTTACCAGCTGCTCACGAATTCGTTCATCATATCCTTCGTAATGACCGCAAATGAAAATTAAATGCTCTTCTGCTGCTAGCTCTTCTGCTTTTGCCTGCGTATAACGTTCGCCCTGCGGACAAAGTAAAACTACCCGGGGCTTCTTAGCTGTTTCAGTCAGCTTTTCTACAGCGTCAAAAATAGGCTGCGGCGTCAATACCATTCCAGCACCTCCGCCGTAAGGATAATCGTCCACATTTTGATGTTTGTTCGTAGAATATTCTCGGAAATTAACCACATTCAGTTCAACCGCATTTTTTTCCTGTGCTTTTTTCAAAATTGATTCACCAAAAACACCGTCAAACATAGAAGGAAATAGCGACAGTACGTCAATTTTCATTAGTCCAATAACCCTTCCATTACCGTAATAACAATCTCTTTTTCATCTATATCAATAGATTGTACAACGTCGTCGATGTAAGGAATAAGAACTTCTTTTCCGCCTTTTTTAACAACCCACACATCATTAGCTCCCGGCGTTAAAATTTCTTTGACCGTTCCTACCTCTACTCCGTCTTCTGTTTTTACTGTACAGCCAATAATTTCATGGAAATAGAATTCACCGTCTTCTAAATCCGTTAGCTGCTCCTCAGGGATTTTCACTTCGCAGTTTTTGTAATGCTCGACATCATTTACGTTGTGATAGCCTTCGAATGTAAGCAGATCAAAATTTTTATGCCTGCGATGGCTTGCTACCGTTACTTCTACCGGCTCGCTTTGCTTCTCTTTGAAGATATAAAGTTTATTTCCTTTTTCATAGCGCTCATCAGCAAAATCCGTAGTTGATACAATACGAACTTCTCCTTTTACACCATGGGTATTCACAATTTTTCCAACCTTAAACCATTTCATGCTTCTTCACCTCTATCTAATCTCAACAACTTTGCTATCTTTTATAATAATTGTTTTACTTTCTTTTATCTTTTCCCAATCATCGCCGATTTTTACCTCTACTAAGGCATCCAGTTCCGTTTCAACGAGTTCGCTCCCTAAAGGAAGCTTTTCTAATTGCGTCAGCTGAAAGTTCAACACTTCAATTTTTTCAAGGCGAGCGGATTTTTCTTTTTCAAACTGACTATGTAATAAAGAAGAACCTTTATTGGCTTTTTCCATGTGCTTTAACTGAAATTTCAGCTGTTCCATTTCTTTTTCAAGCGCCTGCTTGCGGTTTATAAAACGATTTTCAAGATCTTGTTTGCTTGCTTCAGTTAACACTTGTTTCACAACCACTTTTTGAATAATGTTCAAAACGTTCCCTCCGCCCTCAAGATAGTGACCTTGTGCTTTTTACATGCATATTGAAATAGCTGCCTCTTGCTCGCAAAAGACTTACTGTGATCAAAACGTCCATCTTATCATAACATAAAAAAAGGGCGAGGTTATCCCTCTCCCTTTTTGATTACTCTTGAATTTTCACATACACTTTTTTACCTTGCTGTAATGCTGCTGCATTCACAACAGTTCGAATCGCTTTTGCAACGCGGCCTTGTTTGCCGATTACTTTGCCGACATCTTCTTGGTGAACAGTAAGGATGTACGTCACTTGGCGTTCATCTTCTTGCTCCTCCACTTTAACATCAGCTGGATAATCAACAAGCGGCTTTACAATTGTTTCGATTAGTGATGTCATCTCGAGTGAAATTATTTTCCTAATTTAGCATTATGGAATTTTTCCATGATGCCTTCGTTAGAGAAAAGGTTACGAACTGTATCAGATGGTTTAGCACCATTTTGTAACCATTTAAGAGCTAGCTCTTCATCGATTTTAACTTCAGCTGGTTGAACTACAGGATTGTAAGTTCCAACTACTTCGATGTAACGTCCATCACGTGGTGAACGAGAGTCTGCTGCTACGATACGATAGAAAGGAGATTTTTTAGCTCCCATACGTTTTAAACGAATTTTTACTGCCATTTTATAAAGCACCTCCGAATATGTTTCAACAAGATAATATAATATCAAATAGGTAAAATGTTTGTAAAGGTTTTTTTCTTAACACTAGAAAAATATTTTATTTTCTTTGGTTTTTCAGTCCAAATCAAGCGTTTTATCATGAGAAGAATGGAAGTTTCATACCCTTTTTCTTGCCTTTTGACATATTTGTCATTTGTTTCATCATTTTTTTCATGTCTTCAAATTGTTTAAGCAAACGGTTTACTTCTTGTACAGAACGCCCGCTTCCTTTTGCAATACGCTTTCTTCGACTTGCATTAATGATTTCAGGGTTTGTTTTTTCCGCTTTCGTCATAGAACGAATGATTGCTTCTACATGATTAATTTGCTTTTCATCAACCTGCAGGTTTTTGAGCCCCTTTACTTTATTGGCGCCCGGAAGCATACCAATTAGCTCATCAAGCGGTCCCATTTGACGCACCTGAGCAAGTTGATCTAAAAAGTCATCAAATGTAAATGACTGCGTGCGCAGCTTAGCTTCAAGCTCTTTTGCTTTTTCAGCATCTACATTTGCCTGAGCCTTTTCGATAAGCGTCAGCACATCACCCATACCTAAGATACGGGAAGCCATACGCTCTGGATGGAATGCTTCAATAGCATCCATTTTTTCTCCAAGACCGACAAACTTAATTGGTGTATCGGTTACTGCACGAATAGAAAGCGCTGCACCACCGCGCGTATCGCCGTCTAGTTTCGTTAATACAACTCCAGTTAATCCTAATTGCTTATTAAAGCTATCCGCAACGTTTACCGCATCTTGACCCGTCATCGCATCGACAACAAGGAAGATTTCGTCTGGGTTAGAAAGCTCTTTGATCTGTTCTAACTCTTCCATTAGATTTTCATCCACATGCAAACGTCCCGCTGTATCAATTAATACATAATCGTGATGCTCTTCTTTCGCATGAGCAATAGCTTGTTTCGTAATCTCCACAGGACTTACTTGATCACCTAATGAAAAAACAGACATGCTAAGCTGTTTCCCTAGTGTTTCAAGCTGTTTAATAGCTGCCGGACGATAAATATCTGCTGCTACAAGCAATGGATTACGGTTATATTTTTTACGTAATAAATTGGCAAGTTTACCGGTTGTTGTTGTTTTACCTGCACCTTGAAGTCCAACCATCATAATTACAGTTGGAGCTTTTGGAGCTACTGCAATCTTGCTTTGCTCTCCGCCCATAAGTGCAGTTAATTCTTCTTGTACAACCTTAATAACTTGTTGTCCAGGCGTTAAGCTCTTAAGAACGTCTTGACCTACAGCACGTTCGCTTACGCGCTTAACAAAGTCTTTTACTACTTTAAAGTTTACATCGGCTTCTAAAAGGGCAAGTCTAACTTCACGCATCATTTCTTTAACATCAGCTTCGTTAACTTTTCCTTTTCCTTTTAACTTTTGCAGTGTGCTTTGCAAACGGTCGGCTAATCCTTCAAATGCCATATACGCCGCCCCCTAATCTAATTTCTCGAGCGAATCAAGAAGAGAAGAAAGCTTACTGTTCTTGTTTAAGTCGGCTGCAAGTTCGTCTTTCAGTTGTTGAACAATTGATTGACGCTCTTGAAACCGTTGAAATAACAATAGCTTTTCCTCATATTGTTCAAGCATTTGCTCTGTACGTTTTATATTATCATAAACTGCTTGACGACTCACATCAAATTCTTCCGCTATTTCACCGAGGGAATAATCATCCAAGTAATAAAGTGACATATAACTTCTTTGTTTGGGCGTCAACAGCGCCTGATAGAAGTCAAATAAGTAATTCATTCTTGTTGTTTTTTCGAGCATATGCACGCTCTTTTCAACCATCTGACCGCCCCCCTTGTTAAGTGAAAAGCCTTTACATGTTATTAGTTTAACTAGGCTAGGTTTGAATGTCAAGTTTTTTCCTTAACACCTCACATTTTTCCACTTGAAAGAGATGGAGATATGACTAAATTATTTCAATTTAAAGACGAACAAACGGGTTAAGGGAGCTCGTATGAAACCTGCGTCCACCCTACTAATAAAAAGATCCGAACGATTAATCGTTCGGATCTTTCTTCAACTAAGATACTTATATCCCAGCCTCTTTTTAGATTACGCCTCTTTTTCTGTTTCTTCTTCTACAGCATTGGCAAATAATCCATAGATATATTGCTCCGTGTCAAACGGTTGAAGGTCGTCTACTTTTTCTCCAAGTCCAACGAATTTAACAGGAAGCTTCAGTTCGTTTCGAATGGCAAGAACAATTCCCCCTTTAGCCGTACCATCTAGTTTTGTCAACACAATTCCCGTCACGTTCGTTGCTTCTGAGAATGTTTTAGCCTGACTTAAAGCGTTTTGACCCGTCGTCGCATCAAGTACAAGAAGTACTTCATGAGGGGCGCCAGGAATTTCTCGCTCAATAACACGCTTTACTTTCTCTAATTCTTTCATTAAATTCACTTTGTTTTGAAGGCGCCCTGCTGTATCACATAGTAAAACATCTGCTTTTCGAGCCTTAGCTGACTGAACAGCGTCATACATGACAGCGGCAGGGTCAGAACCTGCAGATTGCTTAATAACATCAACACCAACGCGTTCTCCCCATACTTCTAACTGCTCAATTGCACCGGCACGGAACGTATCACCTGCTGCCATTACGACTTTTTTGCCTTCTTGTTTGAATTTATGCGCAATTTTCCCAATTGTTGTTGTTTTTCCAACGCCGTTTACCCCTACAAACAAAATCACCGTTAAATCATTTTGCTGCATATTCAGTTCACCAATCTGCTCTTCACCAGATTCATAAATATCAATTAATTTCTCAGAGATGACAGCCTGCACATCTTGAGGATCCTTAATATTACGGCGTTTCACTTCCGATTTTAAGTCATCAATTAAATCCAATACGGTAGCCACACCAACATCAGCACTGATTAAAATTTCTTCTAATTCCTCAAAAAATTCTTCGTCTACTTGACGATAGCGAGACACTAGATCATTCACGCGTTCTGAAAAAGAATTGCGCGTTTTTGATAGTCCATCTTTAAATTTTTGTGTAACAGAATCCGTTTGCATTGTAATTTTTTCTTTTAGTTTCTTAAAAAAGCTCATTCGTACCACCCTTTCATTCTATGAGTTAAACATATTGCTTTGATTCTTCTAAGCGAACAGAGACTAATTTCGATACGCCAGATTCTTGCATCGTCACACCGTACAGTACATCAGCTTCTTCCATTGTACCTTTTCGGTGAGTAATAACAATGAACTGTGTTTGAGTACTAAATTTGCGTAAATACGTAGCAAAGCGATGAACGTTTGCTTCATCAAGCGCCGCTTCCACTTCATCTAGCACACAAAACGGCACCGGACGTACTTTCAAAATAGAAAACAGGAGGGCAATGGCTGTTAACGAACGCTCGCCGCCTGACAGCAACCCTAGATTCTGCAGTTTTTTCCCAGGAGGCTGGGCAACAATTTCCACACCTGTATTTAATAAATCTTTCGGATCTGTTAATTTTAAATCCGCTTTTCCTCCTCCGAATAGTGAAGAGAACACTGTACCAAATTCATTGCGGATACGAGAGAACGTATCAGAAAAACGTTTCTTCATTTCCTCGTCCATTTCTTCAATCACTTGATACAGCGTATTTTTCGCTTCGTCAAGGTCCGCTCGCTGCGTATTTAAAAATTCATAGCGCTCTGAAACACGTTCGTATTGTTCAATAGAACCTAAGTTTACGGTTCCTAATTCATCAATTGCCAGCTTAATGAGCTTGATTTTTTTCCTCGCTTCTTGAATATCTAATGTTAAAGGATACTTTTCTTTTGCTGCTTCAAAGCTAATTTCGTACTCTTCTGTCAGCTGCTGCAGACGGCTGTCTAGCTCTACGTCAATTCGATTGATTTTGACTTCTTCATCTTTTAAAGCATCCGCAATTTGTTTGTACTGACGCTGCAGCTCTTTTACAATCCTCTCTTCGTCTTCAAGTTTATTCTGGGCTTTCAACCGCTCTGATCTGCAGTCATCCATTAATTTTAACGTTTCTGTCTTTTCTTTTATTCGCTCATGCGCTGCTTCTTCGAGCTGAAGTTCACCCGAGTCGTTGCTCGTGATTTCACTCGTTAAAAGAGAAAGATCATCTGTAGTTTCAGATAAACGCTGAATGGTTTGATCAAGCTCAAAACACACTCTTTCATATTTTTCTTGCTGATTTGCGAGGAACTGTTCTTTTTTCGCAAGAAGGACTTTTACTTCTGTAAGCTCATGTTGAACCGTTTCTTTAGACGTTTGCTGTGTATGCTTGCGTGCAGCTAACTCTTCAATGTTTTTCTCTAATACATTTGCCTGCTGCTGATTTCCTTGCAAACTCGTATGCAGCTCATCAATTCGAGCGGACAAGCTCGTTTGATCTTGCCTAAAGCTAGCAATATCATGATCGTACATGGTTAAGCGGTCATTCACTGCTTTTTCTTCGATGTCAATTTGCTTTACTTCTCGGTCAGACTCCTGCTCTTTGTCTTTCAAGCGTTCCACAAATGCCTGCTGTTTATTAATTTCCTGTTGAAGCTCTTCAATCTGTGACTTTTTATCTTTCACATCTTGCTCGAGCACAAGCGTCTTTTGTTCCATCTCTTCTATTTTTGCCGTAATGGCTTCCACTTCACGCTGACGGCCTAACAAAGAGTTGGACTTTTGCTTCATTGAACCGCCTGTCATCGAACCACCGGGGTTGACGACATCTCCTTTAACGGTCACAAAACGATAGCGATGCTGTACAAGACGGGCAAGTTCATTCGCACCTTTTAAATCATTGACAACAATAACGGTTCCAAGCAAATTTTTAATAACTCGTTCGTAGGTAGCTTCGTATTTAACAAGAGATGAAGCAATTCCTACATACGCTTCGTGACTCTCTAGCATAGAAATAGTTTGAGCCGGAACATAACGTTCTTTTACAGACGTTAGTGGTAAAAATGTAGCTCTCCCGTAACCGTTTTGTTTCAAAAAGCCAATTGCCTGACGTGCACTTTGTTCGTCTTGAACGACAATATGCTGAGCTGCTCCTCCAAGCGCAATTTCAAGCGCTGTTTCATACTCTTTTGGAACATTGATTAGCTCAGCAATGGCACCTTTAATACCTGCAAGCTTCTCATCACGCGCTTTTAATACTTCTTTTACACCGTGAAAATAACCTTCATAGTCTTCTTGCATCTCTTCAAGCATTTCTTTTCGTGATTTTGTCTGCTGCACGTACTGATAAGCTTGATAAAGCGTAGACTCTTGTTTACGATAGGCTTGCCTTAATGACTCAAGCTTCTCTCCTTGCTGCTTATACACGTGTACAGCCTGCTGAAGCTCTTGACGAAACTGAGCAAGCCTTTTGATCGCCGCTTCTTTTCGCTGCGTTAATTCACGGCGTTGTTCTACGTATTGCTCGTTGGATTTTGTTAAACGCTGCTCTTTTTCAAACGTTTGCATTTTTTGCTGCTCTAAAAATGAAATTTCATTTCGAGCGGATGTTTGAGCGTTCGCTAATTCAAAATACTCGCTTTTCATCTGTTCAAGTTTTTCTTCTAGATTCTCGCTGTACTGCCTGAACAGCTGTTCCTGCTCAGTAAGCTTCAGACGTATCTCTTGTACTTCTTTTTGAGATTGCTCAAGATCTTTTCCTTCGCTGTCTTTTGCTTTACTTAGCTCTTGATGCTTATGAGTATACTCTTTTACTAAACGTTCCAGCTGCTCTTTATTTTGAAAGGCATTTTTCTTACGCTCTTTTAATACTTCTTTTTTGCCTTCTAGCTTTTCTACTTCTTCACTTACATATAGTAGTTTTTTATGTAAAGAGTCTAGTTGTTCATCTATTTGCTGAATGTGCAAACGAAGGGTCTGGATTTCTCCTTCACGCGTGCGAATATTCGTCGCGAGAGATTCTTCAAGCTGCTCGTGCTGAGCCATTTCAGCTTTTAATTTTTCCCATTTCTGATGAAGATCTTCAACTTCAAATACCGTAACAGCCACATCAATGTGCTCTAATTCTTCTTTTTTCTGCAAATAATCTTTTGCAATAGACGATTGAATCTGTAAAGGCTCTAACTGACCTTCAATTTCATGAAGAATATCTACCACTCGATTTAAATTTTCTTGCGTTTCGAGAAGTCGAAGCTCCGCTTTTCGTTTACGCGTTTTGTATTTTAATACACCTGCTGCTTCTTCAAAAATTTTACGGCGCTCGTCAGATTTACTGCTTAGTACTTCTTCTACTTTTCCTTGACTGATAATCGAAAAAGCTTCTCTTCCAAGTCCTGAATCCATAAATAAATCGACAATATCTTTCAAGCGGCACGGCTGGTTGTTAATAAAAAATTCACTGTCTCCTGAGCGGTACACGCGCCTTGTAATACTAACTTCATGGTAGTCAAGCGGGAGAAACTGGTCATCATTTTCCAACGTAAGCGTTACGTCAGCAACATTTACAGCACGGCGCGATTCGCTTCCTGCAAAAATAATGTCCTCCATTTTCCCTCCACGAAGCGATTTGGCTGACTGTTCTCCAAGCACCCAGCGTATGGCGTCCGTAATGTTGCTTTTTCCGCTTCCATTCGGTCCTACTACCGCCGTTACACCTGGCACAAAATCTATCGATACTTTTTCTGCAAACGATTTGAACCCTGCAATATCTAATCGTTTGAGGAACATAGAAATCCCCCCTCACACTTGTAATCTTTTCATAGCAAATCCCCCTTTATAACGAATACGTTAAGAGGGGGATCATTTTATTTCGTTTGACTTGCTCTAATTTTCGTAATAGCTACTTGAGCTGCTTTTTGCTCTGCTTCTTTTTTCGAACGGCCTACACCAACGCCGAGCTCTTCACCATTTAACGATACGCGAGATAAGAATTCGCGATTATGCGCTGGACCTTTTTCTTGCAAAACTTTGTATTCTAATTGTCCAACTCCATCACGTTGAATGACTTCTTGAAGCTGGCTTTTGAAATCCATCACATGAGAAAAAGCACCTTCATTAATTTTTGGAAAGACAACTTTTTTTAGAATCGTTACTACCGTATCAAGCCCTTGGTCTAAATAAAGAGCTCCGATAAATGCTTCAAACACATCGGCCAGTAAAGCGGGTCTAGATCGGCCGCCGGTCATCTCTTCACCTTTTCCAAGTAACACTAGTTTACCAAAATCCATTTCATTTGCAAAAGTAACAAGCGACGGTTCGCACACAACTGCTGCACGAAGCTTCGTTAACTCACCTTCACTCATCGTTGGATACTTTTTAAATAAAAATTGTGATACGGTTAGCTCTAATACGGCATCTCCTAAAAACTCAAGACGCTCGTTGTCTTCATACGGTCTTCTGCGATGCTCATTCACATAGGATGAATGTGTAAATGCTTGAAAAAGAAGCGCTTCATTTGTAAACTGAATACCAATTTCCTTTTGAAACTCTGCAAAATTTTGCTTGAATTTCACGTTCATCTTTCGATCTCGATTTGAATATTGTTTAGGCATAAAATACCTCCGCTTACCTGCTTCAATTGTTTCGTAGTTTTTTCCTAACATCTCTCATTATAAAACGAGGTATCCTAAAAGATACACTACCTTTTCAAAAAAAAGAGGTCTTTTTTTGAAATTCCTAAAAAGAAGAGAAAGCCCCGCTGTTTAACGGGGCTTTTCATACATATACTACAGATTAAATTTGGCTCTGTATGTAATTAACTGCATCTCCTACAGTTGAAATTTTTTCAGCTTCTTCGTCAGAAATTTCGATATCAAATTCCTCTTCAAGCTCCATTACAAATTCAACTACGTCTAGAGAGTCAGCACCTAAGTCTTCTTTGAAACTAGATTCTAGTTTCACTTCACTTTTGTCTACACCAAGACGATCAACAATGATTGTTGTTACGCGTTCTAGTACCTCTGCCATTGTTCTTCACCTCCCCTCAAGTCATTATAGATGATTTCCATCTAAAATACTATGGTTGAATAATAAAGTTTATCGGTCGCCTAGTAAACGTCCCTTTGTACTTTATCACCAAATTACACTTTTCGTAAAGTGCATTTTTTACATCACCATTCCGCCGTCAACGTGAATCGTTTGACCCGTAATATAACGGCTTGCATCTGATGCTAAAAACGCAACTGCGTTCGCAACATCCTCAGGCTGGCCGAAGCTTGCAAGAGGGATTTGCTTTAACATTTCCGCCTGCACTTCTTCATTCAATTTATCCGTCATGTCTGTTGCAATGAAACCAGGAGCAACTGCATTCACTGTAATATTGCGGCTTGCTAATTCTTTGGCAGTTGTTTTTGTTAAACCAATCACGCCTGATTTTGCTGCTACATAATTTGCTTGTCCAGCATTACCGCTGACGCCGACAATTGATGAAATATTAATGATACGTCCTGTGCGCTGCTTCATCATTTGACGAGTAACCGCTTTTGTACACAAAAATACGCCTTTTAAGTTTGTATTAATAACATCATCCCATTCGTCTTCTTTCATACGCATAAGAAGATTATCACGTGTGATGCCCGCGTTGTTCACTAAAATATCTACTGAACCAAATGTAGAAATCGCTTCTTTTATCATTGCTTGTACAGAATCACTTTCTGCCACATTTGCTTGTACAGCAATTGCATCCGTTCCTAATCCTTTAATTTCATCCACAACTTCAAGAGCTTTCGCTTCGCTGCCAGAATAGTTTACAACTACTTTAGCACCAAGCTTTCCCAGCTCAATTGCAACGGCACGACCAATTCCGCGAGAAGCGCCTGTTACAACCGCAACTTTCCCTTGTAACATGTTATTCTCCCCCTTTTAGTGCGTCAATCGTTGATTTTAATGATGTAAGATCATTAACAGCATACACAGCCGCACGTCGATTTACTTTTTTCACAAGACCTGATAATACTTTTCCTGGTCCAATTTCAACAAATGTATCTACACCTTCTGCAAGAAGTGTTTCAACTGTTTCTTCCCATCTCACTGGAGAATACAGTTGTTCCACTAGCTTGTTTTGAATATCTTGACTGTCAGTAACCGGCTTTGCAGTTACGTTTGCTATAACTGGAACCTTCGCATCGCTAAAGCCCACTGTTTCTAGCGTATCACGTAGTTTTTCAGCAGCTGGCTTCATTAAACTAGAATGGAACGGACCGCTTACCACTAGAGGAATCACGCGTTTTGCACCTTTTTCTTTGGCAAGAGCTCCTGCTTTTTCTACGCCATTTACCGTACCTGAAATAACAATTTGACCCGGACAGTTAATATTTGCAAGCTGAACAGCTTCGCCTTCGCTTGTAATTTGAGCGGTAACGGCTTCTAGATCTTCCGCTGACATGCCAAGCACTGCTGCCATTGTACCTTGACCTGCTGGTACAGCTTCGTCCATATAGCGACCTCTTTTGTGAACAGCAACAACGGCATCTTTAAACGATAAAACCTCAGCAGCCACAAGCGCACTGTATTCTCCTAGACTGTGACCCGCAACAAAATCGGGTGTAATTCCGCTCGTTTTAAATGCTTCAAGTAGCATTGTACTCGTTGTTAAAAGAGCAGGTTGAGCGTGATAAGTTAAAGTCAATTCTTCTTGAGGCCCTTCAAAAATAATGTTTGAAAGACTGAATCCTAAAGCTTCGTCAGCTGTATGAATCAGCTTTTTCGCTTCCTCTGTTCCATCATATAAATCTTTTCCCATACCAACAGTTTGTGACCCTTGGCCTGGAAAGATAAAAGCAATTTTCCCCATTTCTTATCTCTCCTTTTCTTCATTAGCAGTTTGTTCGATTGCTTTTTGAATAGTGGAAGACACATTGTTTTCCACCATATTCACAGCTTGCTTAATCGCGCTAAATACTGCATTCGCATCCGACGAACCGTGCGCTTTGATAACAGGCGCATGCAATCCAAACAGCCCTGCTCCTCCATATTCACTGTAATCCATTTTCGCTTTTAAACCCTGCAGCTGAGGCTTTAGCACCGCTGCGGCTAACTTGCTTTTTAACGTGCTCATTAATTCTTGTTTAATCATAGAAAACAAGGAAAGCGCCGTTCCTTCAATGCTCTTAAGAGTCATATTCCCTGTAAAACCATCTGTTACAACCACATCCGCTACGCCGTTTAGCAAATCACGAGATTCCACGTTGCCTACAAAATTGAGATCAGCGTTCTTTAGTAGCTGAAAGGCTTGCTTTGTTAAATCATTTCCTTTTTTATCCTCAGTCCCAATGTTCAGCAGTCCCACTCTAGGAGCTTGAATGCCGCGTACTTTTTCGGCATACACAGACCCCATCACAGCGTACTGCAGCAAATGTTCAGGCTTGGCATCAACGTTTGCACCGACATCTAACATTAAAAATCCTTTTCCGTCTAGTGTCGGAAGCGTCGGAGCAAGTGCTGGACGTTCAATGCCTTTGATGCGACCTACAATAAAAAGTCCCGCTGTCATAAGCGCGCCTGTATTTCCTGCTGAAATACAAGCATCAGCACGGCCTTCGGCGACTTCATTTGCCATTAATACCATGGATGCTTGTTTTTTACGGCGCACAGCTCGCACCGGCTCATCAGTTGCATCAATGGTTTCTTCTGTATGGATAATCGAAATACGATCAGATTTTGTTAAATACTTTTTAATCTCCAATTCGTTTCCAATTAATGTAATATGTAATTCTTTAAATTGAGCAGTAGCTTTTTCTACACCTTCGATAATGGCTTTCGGTGCATGATCTCCGCCCATTGCATCAATAGCTAGTTTCATGTTGTGTCTCATCCTTTTTATTATTTATCCTTTGTAGAACGATACATTTTAAAAGTTCCAGAGAACACTTGCTCTTGCCCTACATAGCTGTTTACTTCCACGGTGGTTCGCACTTCACTGGTTGACAGAACTTTCGCTTTTGCTATCACGCGTTCATGAAGCTTAACAGGGCGATGATAGCGAATCGACGCATCTGCTGTGAGTGCTAATTCGTTGTTAATAACAGCGACAGCTAATGAATTAGCCTGCGCAAAAAGGTGGTGACCACGAGCAATTTGATTACGCTGAAACACATGCTCTGTTTTTACATCAAAAATAGATATCGCTGATTGATCTAATTCAATGTCGATAACTTCTCCAATCACTTCTTCAATCGGAAGCGAACGGACTTCCTCATCTAGTTGTTTTGAAGCTACATGTTTAATACGTTCTCGCAGTTCAGGAATTGACAACTCTAGGCGGTCTAATCGAATTGTTTGAACGCTCACTGAAAAACGGTCTGCTAGTTCTTCATCCGTAATAAATGGGTTTTCTTCAATTGTCGTTTTTAATAGATGCTGTCTTTCTTTTTTACTGCGCTTCATTCTCCACCATCCGAACTTTTAATACTAGGTACTAATAGCAGTATATAATCATTACCTTCTAATTGCAACATTTTTCACATGCTGTATTCTGTGCATTGACGTAGTATTAATGACCACCAGCCGCTAACTCTTTCACTCTAAGCCGCTTTTTATCTTTATAGACGAAAAGAGATTGAGACATAACTAGATCACTTCAACCTAAAGATGAACAAATGGGATAAAGGAGCTCGTATAGATTGCTTGTTACACCGCTGCTGATTTCCGTGCAAGACTTCGCTTTCCGCTGGCCGCAGGTGATCCTCCTCGTCCCTTACGCTTCTGCGGGGTCTCATCTATTCCGCTTTCCCCGCAGGAGTGCCTTGCCCTTCACTTAACAGTTAGAAGCACCTACATACCCATCACATACATGAAATCTACGTTCATCATCACAATGAAAAAAATCCGAACGATTGATCGTTCGGATTTTCCTTCAACTAAAATACTTTGTTCCAGTCTCTTTTACTAATCAAATTTTTCTCCAGTTAATACGCCCGTTGCTTCTAGTTGTATTCTCAGCAGTGCAAACTGATCTTCTGTCCAAAAGCTGTCGGAATTTACAAGCTTAGCAGCATCTTCTCGAGCTACTTCAAGCGCACGGTAATCGTGCACCATATCCGCTACTTTAAACTCAGGCATCCCGCTTTGTTTTCTACCAAAGAAATCACCAGGCCCACGAAGCTCTAAGTCTCTTTCTGATAATACAAATCCATCGTTTGTTTCCGTCATAATGGTCATTCGTTCTTTTCCAACTTCTGATTTCGGATCAGCGAGCAGAATACAATACGACTGTGCATCTCCTCGTCCTACGCGTCCTCTTAGCTGATGAAGCTGAGATAACCCAAAACGCTCTGCATCATAAATGACCATCACGGTTGCATTCGGAACGTTCACTCCTACTTCTACAACCGTTGTTGATACTAAAATCTGCACGTCATTTACGCTAAACTGTTTCATCACTTCTTCTTTTTCATCAGGTGACAATCTTCCGTGCATGAGACCAACGCTTGCTTTTCCATTAAAATAGTGAGTGAGTGTTGCATGTACATCAATTGCATTTTGAACATCCAGCTTGTCCGATTCTTCAATCAACGGACAAATAACGTAAGCTTGTCTGCCGTCATGTATTTCTTTTTCAACGAAATGTAAAATACGTTCAAGCATATCATGTTTTACCCAGTATGTTTCAATTGCCTTACGTCCTGCTGGCATTTCATCGATAATGGACACATCCATTTCTCCAAACACCGTAATAGCAAGGGTTCTTGGAATAGGAGTCGCCGTCATAAACAGTACATCCGGACTCTCTCCTTTTTCACGTAAAACCCGGCGCTGCCCAACTCCAAAGCGGTGCTGTTCATCCGTAATGACGAGTCCTAAACTATTATATATAACTTCATCTTGAATTAAGGCATGTGTACCTACTAATACATGAACATCTCCGTCTTTCACTCGCTGAAGCAGCTCTCTTCTTGCTTTTCCTTTAACAGACCCTGTTAGCAAGCCTACGCTGATGCCTACCTTTTCAAGCATCGCAGTCAATGACTCAGCATGCTGTTCAGCTAAAATTTCAGTCGGCACCATTAAAGCACCTTGATGCCCTGCTAAAACAGTGGCGTATAAAGCAACCGCTGCTACGACTGTTTTACCGGACCCTACATCACCTTGCAGCAAGCGATTCATGCGGTAAGGCGATTTCATATCGTGCGTAATTTCGTTTACTACACGTTTTTGAGCGTTTGTTAACGGAAACGGCAGCAAGTTCGTGAAGTTTACCAGCTCAGTTGAATCAAATGCTTGCTTCATTCCAGGCGTTTCTTCTCTTTCGCGCTTTCTAAGCGCCTGCATTTTTAATTGAAAAAGTAGAAATTCTTCATAGACAAATCGACGTCTTGCTTGTTTTAAATCTTCATGATCACGAGGTAAGTGAATACTTCTAACCGCTTCTTCACGCGTTACTAGTTTGTACCTAGAACGAATAGAGGCCGGAAGCATATCCTGAATGCTACTGCCATAATTCTTCAACGCAAGAGAGACGAACTTCCGCATTCCTTTGACCGTTAAGCTGCCTTTAACTGAGTAGACAGGCTCAATCGTTTGATTTTTAACAAACGGAGAAAATTGAAGCTCCTGCAAGTTAATCGTTTGCCGATGCTGATCCCATTTCCCCGTAACCGTAACAGTTTGATCGATTTCTAACTTTGATTTATAGTAAGGGCGATTAAAACAAGTAACCGTAATCAAATAACGGTTTACTAGCAGCCGAAACGTAAGGCGCGAACGTTTTTTTCCGTAATACGTAAGCGAGGGGACGCTGTGAACCTTTCCTTCTACGGTGACCTTTTCGTCGTGCATTGCTTCAGCCAAATCTTTTAACTCATAATCTTCATAGCGGTATGGGAAATGTTCTAACAAGTCATGCACACTGTGAATATGCATATCCTCTAATGCTTGTGCTGTTTCCTCTCCAATACCTTTAATGGTTTTAATTGAAATAGTTGTTAGTTCATTCACTTTTATTTAATGCAATACCAAAGATCTTCGCTTCAAGCTCGCGACCTGTTGGTGTTGCCGCTAAGCCTCCTTGTGCAGTTTCTCGTAATGCAACCGGCATTGTTTGACCAATTTTATACATAGCATCAATGACTTCATCACATGGAATACGACTTGTAATGCCTGCTAAGGCCATATCTGCTGCAATCATTGCATTCGCCGCTCCCATTGCGTTTCGTTTCACACATGGAACTTCTACTAGCCCCGCTACTGGGTCACATACTAATCCTAGCATATTTTTGAGAGTGATTGCCATTGCTTCAGCTGCCTGACTCGGTGTACCTCCTGCCATTTCAACAATCGCTGCAGCTGCCATACCTGAAGCTGAACCAACTTCTGCTTGACATCCGCCTGCTGCTCCTGAAATAGACGCATTATTGGCTACAACAAACCCAAAAGCACCTGATGTAAATAAAAATTCAATCATTTCTTTACGAGTTGGGTTTAGCTTATTTTGCACTGCAAACAGCGTTCCTGGCACTACCCCCGCAGATCCAGCAGTAGGTGTTGCACAGATTGTCCCCATTGCCGCATTTACTTCGTTTGTCGCTACAGCTTTGCTGACTGCATCTAAAATTAAATTTCCAGATAAAGATTTTCCACTTTGAATATAGTTTTGAAGCAGCACTGCATCTCCGCCTGTTAAACCTGTAACAGACTGTACCCCTTTTAAACCGCGTTCAACCGCTTCTTCCATAACCGTTAAGTTCCGGTCCATTTTTTCCATGATTTCTTCACGAGTAACTCCTGTGATATCTATTTCCTGTTGAATCATAATCTCTGCAATTTTTACATTTTGACTTTCTGCTAATTCTACTAGTTCTGCTACGTTTCGAAACATAGTAACCTCCGCTATCATTCTGTCTTATTTTCACTTTAGAATCATATATAATCACTCGGCTCCAGTTATTCTCTCAAGCCGGTCCTATTCGCTCTATCCTACTCAACCATTCTTGTTACTTGAATAATGTGAGGCAATGTTTTTAACTCTTCAATTACATCATCTTCAATATTCGTATCCATTTCAATTGCCATGAGCGCTACTTCTCCGCGCTCTTTGCGAGATACTTCCATATGTCCGATATTAATTGAGTGTTTCATCAAAATATTCGTAACGGTCGCAATGGCACCAAATCGGTCATTATGCACAACGAGAATAGCTGGATTCATGCCTGATAAATTTAATTCAAACCCGTTCAGCTCCGTAATTTGAATTTTTCCTCCGCCAATTGAAATTCCAACAACTTCAATTTCCTTTAATCCGTCGCTCATTTTGATGCGAGCAGTATTCGGATGATCTGTGATTGCCGCTTCCTCAACAAATGTGACGTCCATTCCTTCTTTTTTAGCTAAGTCCAAAGATTGCGGAATACGCTGGTCGAACGTATCAAAATCTAAAATACCGCCAATCAGCGCTACGTCTGTTCCGTGCCCTTTATACGTTTGAGCAAAAGAACCGTACAGTGAAACCACAACTTTTGTGGGCTGCTTTCCAAAAAGCGTTCGGGCAACGCGTCCAATACGCGCTGCACCAGCTGTATGTGAGCTAGATGGTCCAATCATTACCGGACCAATAATATCAAAGACAGATTTATATTTCATAAGGATTTTCCCCCTGCTATTTAGACATTGTTATTACTTATATGTTACTTGAGCTTTTGACTTTTTGGAAGCTTTGTTTCACGCTCTTAAAAAATTTAAAAATTCTCATTTTTATTAGGGATTCACGCACAAAAAAAAGCGGTGTATTTATCCATAAAAATAAGATAAGCACACCGCTTTTTTTTGCTATATTATGCAGGAAAAGATGAATTACTTAAGCTGCTTCTTGCTCGGAAGCTACATCGTCTACTGTTTTAATTTTAAAGTTTTTAAAAACAACTGAACCTATAAACCCAGCTAATGCTCCCGCTAGTGCGCAAAGTACTGCACAAATTGTGACCTTCATAGGGTCATTAAACCCAAACATCACTGCAAGCCCTGCGATTGGCGTTGCTGTGCCTGCAGCATCATTTACCAATCCGAACAGAGCCACAACCACACCAGCTAGTGCACCTCCAACAAAGTTTGTAATGTAGATAGGAATCGGATTTGCTGAAATAATATTCGCTTGTGTTAAAGGTTCAACTGCAACTGAAATGGTTGTACGACGATCCCCAATTTTTAATCGATCAAACAGCACATAGTTCATGAAAGAAGAACCAAACACAGCAAGAGCTCCAATCGCCATAGGCAATCCCGTTAACCCTAGCATAGCCGTTAAAGCCATTGAACTAAGCGGAGCCGTTGCTACTACTGTAATAACTCCTCCTAAAATAATTCCCATCAAAATAGGGCTAGCACTTGTTGTATCTTTGATAATTCCTCCAATATTTAAAAGCGTCGCATCTACAATAGGTGAGAATGCATTACCAATTAATCTTGTTAAAGGTGCTGCAATTAAGATGTTGCCTAATAAGTCTAGACCAGCAGGTGCCTTTTTCTCAATAAATTTCACTACAAATGCCATGAGGTATCCCGCAAAAAATCCAGGGAGCAAGCCTAGCCCTGAACACACTACCCCCATCATAAGAGCATATACAGGAGATACTCCTAACGCCAGAGCAACTAGTGCTGCCGCCGCAACTCCTCCCATTCCTCCTGCAGCCTTTCCAACTTCACCTAGGAATGAAATACCTAGTAAATCTCCTCCTACATATGACTGAAAGGCCTCTACGAGAAACGCAGCTACCGCTCCGCTTGCCAGAGCCCCCATTGCTTTCATGCCATAAGGTGCCTTGTTGCTAAACAACCAAAATAAAAATAAAACTAATAATAATAAACCTGTTCCTTTTAAAATATCCAATGGTGTCTCTCCTCTCATGCTGTTTTCTTTCACATTTGACTCAATCAGTTTTCAAAACTACCATACAAATGGGTTCTTTTCAACTAATATACCTAATATACCGAACGATTACAACATTTAAAAATAAAATAGTTCGTATTTAACTTAAAAAACACAAAAAAAAAGCGCCCGTCTGGAGGGGTGCTTCTTTTTTTGTTATTCAATTGCAAAAATGTAAGAATATAAAGGTTGATCTCCTTTATGAAGCTCTACCTCAACTTCTTCAAACGTTTCTTCTACAAACGATGTTAGCGCTTCAGCTTCATCGTCTGAGACGTCCTCTCCTTGAAGAATCGTAAGGATTTCCGCTTCGTCATCAATCATATAAGTCAAAAGCTTTTTCGCTGCTTCTAATTTCTCTGAATCTTTTACAACGATTTTCTTTTCGGCAATACCCATAAAATCGCCTTTAGCTAATTCAAGACCATCAATATTTGTATCGCGAACTGCATACGTTACTTGTCCTGTTTTCACGTGCTGTAGAGCTTCTGTCATTACTTCCTCGTTTTCTTTTAAGCTTTGCTGAGGATTAAATGATAGCAGCGCTGTCATTCCTTGAGGAACCGTTTTAGACGGGACAACCGAAACGTGACTGCCGGCAACAGCAGCCGCTTGGTTAGCAGCCATCACAATATTTCCGTTATTAGGTAAAATCAGTACCTGTTCAGCATTTGTTTCTTCAATCGCTTTGACAATATCCTCCGTACTTGGATTCATTGTTTGTCCGCCTTCAATGACAACCGTTGCCCCAAGGCTCTTGAACAATTCAGCAATTCCTTTTCCCATTGACACAGTAACAATGCCAAAGGGCTGTTTTTCAGCATTTTTTACTGCAGGCTTTTCTTCACCTGAAACAATGCTGCTATGTTGTTCTCTCATGTTTTCAATCTTCATTTTAATTAAACTTCCATATTGCTGTCCGTAGTTTAACACTTCTCCAGGATGCTCGGCGTGAATATGAACTTTCACGATTGCATCATCGGATACTACAAGCAATGAGTCGCCCCATTTACTTAAGTCTTGACGAAACGTTTCTTCAGAAAATGTTTTAGCTGCAGGCTTATCCTCTTCCAGCCTTACCATAAATTCTGTACAATAGCCAAATTCAATATCTTCTGTATTCATATGGCTTTGTGCATGCTTATGGTGCTCAGCATTTACGAGTTCATTCATGGAAGGAGCTGACATGGGTACACCCGGAAGTTTTTCACCTTTTAATTCAGCTAAAAACCCTTCATAAATTAAAACAAGCCCTTGACCTCCGCTATCCACTACGCCTACTTCTTTTAACACGGGTAAAAGATCTGGCGTGCGATTTAACGAAGCGTTAGCTTCCTTAAGTACTTCTTCCATGAACAGAATCATATCAGATTGCTTTTTAGCAACAGCCGCTGCTTTTTTAGCAGTATCCTTAGCTACTGTTAAAATGGTTCCTTCGATTGGTTTCATAACAGCTTTATAAGCAGTTTCTACACCAAGCTCAAGAGCTTCAGCAAACTCAACTGTTGTAATCGCTGACTTTTGCTCAACCGATTTCGCAAAACCGCGGAATAATTGAGATAAAATAACTCCTGAATTACCGCGCGCCCCCATCAATAAGCCCTTAGACAAAGCTTGACTCACTTGGCCGATGTGATCAGATAGTTTATTTTTCACTTCTTTAGCACCAGACGTAATCGATAAGTTCATATTTGTTCCAGTATCACCATCTGGTACAGGAAAAACGTTCAGCGCATCTACATAATCTGCATTGTTAGATAGATGCTGGGCTCCTTGAAGCACCATTTCTCTAAACCGCTTTCCGTCCAACGTTGTCATTGACACGAATCTTCCTCCTTAATTAAACGTTCGTTACACGAACACCCTGCACATAAATATTTACTGAATCAACCGTTAAACCAACCGTTTGTTCCAGTGTGTATTTTACTTTTGTTTGCACATTATGAGCAATTTCAGAAATTTTTGTTCCATAGCTTACGATAATGTACATGTCGATATGCACGTCATCCTCTTCTTGTCTTACCACAATACCTCGTGTAAAGTTTTCTTTGCGAAGAATTTCTGTAAGACCATCTTTAAGCTGATTTTTTGAAGCCATTCCGACAATCCCGTAACAATCAACAGCTGCTCCTCCAGCAATTGTTGCAATTACATCTGTAGAAATATCAATTTGACCATACTTCGTTTTCATTTCGATGGACATACTCGTTCCCCTTTCTACTTTCATAGGTTATAAATATTCTACTATAATCAATCTCGTTTTAAAAGAGGCGTCCAGCTTGTCCCTTTTAAAGATGACAGTATTAGGTATCAACTTGTCTTAAAATAAGTAATAACCCAAGTTATACCTATTTCTACTCTCTATATTATTGAACATAGATTCATTTTATATGTCAAGGAAAATTTCTTGAAAGCTTTTCTCCAGAACTATTGCATTCTCTTTAAGGCTGTGATAAATTAATATAGTATTTCTCAAAACAGAATTGAGTAGTTTTTTTGGTGTTAGGAGGGAAAATCATGGCACGCAAATGTGTAGTAACTGGTAGAAAAGCTCGTTCAGGTAACGCACGTTCTCACGCAATGAACGCTACTAAGCGTAAATGGGGTGCTAACGTTCAAAAAGTACGTATCTTAGTGAACGGTAAACCAAAACGTGTGTACGTTTCAGCTAGAGCCCTTAAGTCTGGTAAAGTTCAACGCGTTTAATCTTTATAATGAAAAAGCACCATATTTTATGGTGCTTCTTTTATTATTCCGGCGTTGTTAATCTTTTTTGAACGAATTAAGCATGACCTTTACGATGCCACCTAAAAACTTTGGAAGTTTGATTGTATAGAATTTCATACTGTCCCTCCTAACCGTCTCCACACTTTATCTCCTTTTAAAGAAAGCCCTATGTCCTGCTCTCATTTTCCATACTTCATCACAAGCAACGTTTATCATTGCTTCTTACCATCATTAATATGCCTTTTGTAAATGAAAAAGTACCTCTTTGTTGAATAAGTTCATTGCTAATACATAAAGTTGAGCCGAGTTCTACTTCATGCTTATTGAGTGGATATTTGAAACCTTCTAGCGTAAGCTCTTTTGCACCGCCTGCAAAAGGAACGAATGAAATATAGTGAAACTCCTTTAAACGATCTACATGATAAGTGCCTGGTTCAAACAATTGAATGATATTTTGATTGTCAATCATTTGTACATTCGCTTTCTTTTTTAACCCTTTGTACAGGAGCTGAATGCTTCCAAACATGTGATCAAGCCTTCCACCTGTTGCTCCAAAGATACAAATACTTTCCGGTTTTTGCTCTATTGCCCACTCAAAAGCAAGTTCCAAATCCGTAGCATCTTTTTCCGCAGGATACAATTCAACATCTTGCAATGCTTCTCTCACTAGCTTAAGCTGCGCATTTGTAATGGAATCAAAATCTCCGAATGCTTTCACGGGCAAAATGTCTTGTTGAAGAAGAAGGAATACGCCGCGGTCTACTCCTACCCACTTTACATCATTTGATTGGTGCAAGAGCGGCATATGTTCATCCGGTCCCCCTGCTAGAATATGAATTTTCATTATGTATATGCTCCTTTTCTATTAAAAAATGAACGAAATAAATATGTTTTCTTTATCCTAAAAGAAAAAGCTGCTGTGTACAAGTTCTACTCGTTGTACACAGCAGCTTTTATTACTTACGCTTGAACAGTTGTGCGAATTTGATTAATTGCGCCAGCTCGATCTTCTTGGTTATAAATAGCTGAGCCAGCCACTAAGACATTTGCTCCTGCTTCCACACATTTTCTTGCTGTTTCTTCATTAATTCCTCCATCAACCTCTACTTCAATAGAAAGGTGACGAATTTCAATAAGCTGAGATATTTGCTCAATTTTCGGCAGTACACTTGGAATAAAGTTTTGTCCTCCAAAGCCTGGGTTCACCGTCATCAATAAAATAAGATCGATATCTTCTAAGATATGCTTTACCACGTCAATTGGCGTTGCAGGATTTAAAGCAACGCCTGCTTTCATGCCGTGCTCTTTAATTAATTGAATAGTGCGGTGCAAATGAGTACATGCTTCAGCATGTACCGTTAAAATATCAGCACCTGCCTTTGCAAACATTGGAACGTATTGATCGGGGTTTTCAATCATTAAATGCACATCTAATGGCAGTGTTGTGACAGGGCGTACAGCCTCAACGATAAGCGGTCCAATTGTAATATTAGGAACAAAATGGCCATCCATAACGTCGATATGGATGTAGTCTGCTCCACCCGCTTCAACTTCACGAATTTCTTCAGCAAGCTTTGAAAAATTGGCAGATAAAATGGAAGGTGCGATTTTTGTCATTTTTAATACCTCGGCTTTCTTTGCTTAATTTCCTCAATAAATTGCAAGTAATGTTCGTAGCGATAACTCGGAATTTCTTTTTGCTCGTATGCTTCTTTCACCGCACATTTTGGTTCTTTCACATGCAAACAACCTCGAAATTTACACTGTTCACTCAAACGCGACATTTCAGGAAAACAATCGGTTAACTCTTCTACTTCTAACGTTAAAAATTCCAGTGAGCTAAAGCCTGGCGTATCGGCTACTAAACCTTCACCAAACGAAATGAGTTCTACATGACGTGTTGTATGCTTTCCTCTTCCAAGTGAAATTGAAATATCATTTGTCTTTAACTCAAGCTCTGGTTTAAGTGTATTTAACAGTGAAGATTTACCTACACCTGACTGCCCGGCAATAACCGTTACGCGATTTTCAAATAACGGCTGAATTTGTTCCATGCCTTTTTCTGTGACTGTCGACGTTAAAATGACCTCATATCCTATTTTACGATATTCTTCGGCATATTGCTCGATTTCTTGCTTTTGCTGCTGTGATAAAAGATCTACTTTTGAAATACAAATAATAGGTTCAATATGATTCGACTCCACTAACACTAAAAATCGGTCAAGAAGCATTGTGCTAAAATCAGGTTCAATCGCTGAAAAAACAAGCAGCGCCTGATCAACATTTGAAATAGGGGGACGAACTAATTCATTTTTACGTTCTTTAATTTCAAGTATATATCCTTCAAGCTTATTTTCCGCCTGAAATACTACATTGTCACCGACTAAAGGCGTTACCTTCTTTTTACGAAAAACACCTCGTCCTCGACATTGCGTTACTTGTCCGTCATGAAGAACATAATAAAATCCGCTAAGGGATTTAATAATTCTTCCTTCTGGCATAACCTCACTCCTATCACTCTGGATATTCAACATCTTTTTCTTCAATAACTTCCCCGTCTCGGACAATTTTATAAGACGCTTTTTCATTTTCATTAACTAAAACATCGAACGATTCTTTTGTTGTTTCAGTAATCGTTAGTTCTTTAGCAGGAACGGACATATCGTTGTCTGCATCTTCGATATAGATTTGTACTTTTTGCGGCTTTGGCTTTTCCTCTTCTGTTCCGGTAGCATCGCCTGTTTCCGTTGCGTCGCCTTGTTCCGTGCTTGCTTCGGTGTCAGTCTCTTCTTTATACGGAATAGTCACATCCACTGACACCGTTTGAGGAGCTTTTGGCTCCTTGCCCATTGAGACCGTAATGGTGAGCTTATCACCTTGCTCGATACTCTGCTCCGCTGCAGGCTTTTGAGACATCACAAGACCTTTTTCAACAGTGTCGGAATACGCTGTTTTTACGTCCACTTCAATATCTTCATCTGATGCATAATCTTTTACGCTTTTTTCCGTCCAGCCCGAGAAATCCTTTAATGTAATCTTCGGCGGTCCCTTACTTACCCATAGCGTAACCGTTGTATCTTCCGGCACGACTTGTTCGGTTTCTTTAGGCGTCTGATCTGTAATATTGCCTTTTGGTTCTGTGCTTTCAACTTCGATGGATTGGATATCTTTATAATTCTGCTTTTCTAACAGACTTTTTACTTCCGTAAAGCTTCTTCCAATATACCGGTTAAATGCTTCTTTTTTCTTTCCTGTACTTCGATAAATAATGACGTTAGATCCTTCTTTGATAACGTCTCCCGCTTCTGGCATCGTTTTAACCACGTCGCCTTCTTCCACCTCATTATCGGATATATCTTTAGGATTCTTCACTTTAAAGCCTAAAGAAACTAAATCGGTTACTGCTGATTCATAATCTTGATTATGTAAATCAGGAACCTTTACGTCTTTTGGCAGTAATAAAGCCGGAATAAATGTAACGGCGGCTACGCTAGCAGCTGCCAGGAGCAAAAAAATTAAAACAAGCGTTACAATCAGCTTGCTTTTGCCTTTTTTCTTTTTCTTCTTTTTTTCTTCGGCTTTAACTCTTCTTCCTCTTGTTGTTCGCGCTCTAAGTGAGGTGGTTTTCTCACAGGTACGTGCGTTTCTTCGGATTCAACAAAATCCTCCTTAATAACTGGAATGGCTTTTGTCACTTCTTCATCATCAGGCACCGTAAACCTTTGTTCATTATAACGATTTGGATGAACAGCAGACTGTAAATCCGCTTCGAGTTCTTCGACGGAACTGTATCGGTAAAATGGATCTTTAGTTGTTGCTTTTAATACAACATTCTCCACGCTTTGAGGGATAGATGGATTCCACCTTTTTGGAGAAGGTGTTTCTGTCTGTAAATGTTTTAATGCAATTGACACAGCCGATTCCCCAGAAAAAGGGACTCGACCCGTTAGCAATTCAAATAGGACGATGCCAAGCGAATAAATATCAGAACGCTTATTCGCAAGCCCTCCCCTTGCCTGTTCAGGAGATAAATAGTGAACAGAGCCCAAAACAGAATTAGTATGCGTAATGGTTGTAGAACTTAGTGCTACGGCAATGCCGAAGTCAGTAACTTTAATGGTATCATCATGATCAATTAAAATATTTTGAGGCTTAATATCCCGGTGAATAATTCCGTACTGATGAGCATGGGCAATAGCTGATGTAATCTGCGTCATAATATGTATGGCTTTATCAAGAGATAGTGGTGATTCTTGCAGAATGTATTGCTTTAATGTCATACCCGGTACATATTCCATGATGATATAGTAAATATCTTCTTCTTCTCCAACATCATAAATGCTGACAATATTAGGATGAGCAATACTCGTAGCAGATTGTGCTTCTCGATGGAAACGCTTTATAAACGCATCGTCACTTGCAAAGTCTAAACGAAGCACTTTAATTGCCACATCACGATCTAAAATCATGTCGCGACCTAAATAGACGTTTGCCATTCCGCCTCCACCAATTACTTGCAATACCTTATAACGGTCGTTTAGCCGTCTACCTATTAGCAACACTCTCACCCACTTTCAGATGTAAAGTCCACAATTGCAAGTGTAATATTGTCTTCTCCACCAAGCTCATTTGCTAATTGAATCAGGCTCGTACCCTTTTCGTGAAGTGATGAACTTGTTGATAACGTTTCATTCAGCTTTTGTTCCGTTACCTTATTTGTCAGTCCATCTGAACATAATAATAATCGATCTTCTTTTTCCACTTCAATTGTTTTTACATCTAAACTAACATTTTCTTCGGTACCTAGTGCTCGCAATAAGATATTTTTTCGTGGATGATGCTCAGCATCTTCTTTTGTGATTTGACCATTTTTTACGAGTTCATTTACAAGAGAATGATCTTCTGTTACTTGTTGAAATCCATATTCATTTGAAATATAGCATCTGCTGTCTCCTATATTACCAATCGCACAAAACGTATCGGCGCATAAAGCAAGTACAACTGTTGTACCCATCCCTTTACACTCTTCATGTTCCTGAGCATACTGATAAATATCTTGATTAATTTGCGAAACATGCGTACGAATCCACTGCGTCGCCTCATCAGGAGACGTTACTTTGTCCGCTTCTTCCCACGCTATTTGCAATTTTTGAACTGCCATCTCACTGGCGACGTCGCCAGCTCGATGACCTCCCATACCATCAGCCACAATTGCAAGCAGCTGATTGTGTTGGTTCAAAAATACCCCTCCGTTATCCTCATTGTGTTGTCTAACTCTCCCTCGGTCTGTCATGAAGACAGTTGCCATACAATCACCTCGTCTCTTCTTTACGCTCCTTCGCACGTAATTGGCCACAAGCTGCATCGATATCATGACCTTGCTCACGTCGAATAGTCACGTTAACGCCACGCTTTTTAAGCGTACGTTCAAATGCAAAAATCTGTTCACGCGGTGTACGAACATAATCACGCTCGGGCACATAGTTTACCGGAATCAAGTTCACGTGACATTTAACGTCTTTAATCAAATCCGCTAATTCCTCGGCATGCTCTACTTGATCGTTTACTCCTCCGAATAGACCATACTCAAAGCTAATACGTCTTCCCGTTTTATCCGTATAATATTTAATGGCTTCCATCAAATCAGGAAGTTTGTACGCACGGTTAATCGGCATTAAGCGTGAGCGGATGTCATTGTTTGGAGCGTGAAGTGAAATCGCAAAATTGATTTGCATTTTTTCATCAGCAAACTTATAGATTTTCGGAATGATCCCACTTGTCGATACTGTGATATGACGTGCACCAATATTTAATCCATCATCACTGTTAATTGTTTTTAAGAAGCGCATCATTTCATCATAGTTATCAAACGGCTCCCCAATACCCATAATTACGACAGAGCTCACGCGTTCTCCTTGTTCATCTAGCGCTTTTTGTACTTTTACTACCTGCGCTACGATTTCTCCAGCTTCTAAGTTACGCTTTAAACCTCCAAGAGTAGACGCACAGAACGTACAGCCGATGCGACAGCCAACTTGAGTCGTTACGCAGACAGAATTTCCGTATTCATGCCGCATAAGCACTGTTTCAATCGTATAACCGTCATGGAGTTCGAATAAAAACTTCATCGTCCCGTCCCCAGATGTTTGCTGAACAACTGTTTTTAATGTCGTTAATGCAAATTTGTCTTTTAATTGTTCACGTAATCCTTTAGATAAGTTTGACATATCGTCAAAGTCCGTTACGCGTTTAACATATAACCAGTCAAAAATTTGTTTAGCACGGAACTTCTTATCTCCATGTTCCACTAACCAATTTTCTAGGTCATGCATTTCTAATGAATAAATAGATGGCTTTTGTGGTTTTTTTTCTGCTTTTGCTTTTCTTTTAGCTACTTCTTCCATTTTTACACCTTCTTCTGTAAACATGCAATATAAAATCCATCGCTTTGTGCATCTGGCAGCAATTGAATTTCACCATGTTTTACGTTTTGTTTAAGCTTTTGCGGCATCCGTGCAGCAAGTGTTTCATCTTTTTGAAAATCAGCATGCTCTGCTAAAAATGCTGTTACAACATCCCCATTTTCATCCCGGTCAATTGTACATGTACTATATACAAGGGTCCCACCTTTTTTTAATAAAGGCGCAACCGCATTTAAAATATCTTGTTGAATACGCGCCAGCTGCTTTACATCTTGCTCAGTTTTTGTATATTTCAAATCAGGTTTACGTCTCATTACACCAAAACCTGAGCACGGAGCATCTACTAAGATGCGGTCAAACATTCCTTTATCAAACTGTTCGCCCGCTTTGCGGCTGTCTTGAACCGTCGGCTCAATATTGGTAAGGTGCAGACGCTCTGCCTGCTGGGCAATCAGCTTTACTTTATGGTCATGAATGTCCAAGGAAATAACTTTACCACTGTTTTTAAGCTGCTCTGCAATATGAGTTGATTTTCCTCCCGGTGCAGCACAGCTATCTAAAATTAGCTCTTCTGCCTCTGCACCGAGCGCATGAGCCACTAACATAGAGCTTTCATCTTGAACGGTAAACATTCCTTCACGAAATGCTTGTGTATGAGCTGCATTTCCTTTTTGAACTTCTAGCGCTTCTTCTACAAAATGGCCTGGTTCTACAACAATACCTTCTTTTTCAAGCGCTTCTTTTACTTCATTTTGCGTAAAGCGTGCACTGTTTACTCGGATTGTTTGTTTGGGGGCCATTAAATTAGCTAAACAGATTCCGCGTGTTTTGTCCAATCCATATTGTTCCACCCAGCGTTTTACAAGCCACAATGGGTGACTCGTTTCAATCGCCAACCGCTCCACAGGATTTTGTATTTCTTCTAAAGAAGGCGTGCCGCTGCGCTGAATATTTCGTAAAACGCCGTTTACCATTGAGGCAATTCCTTTGTGACCGCGTTTTTTGGCAATTTCTACTGCTTCATGAAGGATTGCCCGGTCAGGTACCCGGTCTAAATACACCATTTGGTAAAGAGATAAACGAAGCAGCACTCGCACCCAAGGCTGAAGCTTTTTTGGATTTTTCAAGAAAGGCGCTAACCCGTAATCTAACGTATCACGTCTTTGAATCGTTCCATACACAATTTCCGTTAACAGCCCTGCATCTTTTCCTTGAATACCACGTTTTTGTATGCTGTTATTTAACAATAGATTGCTGAATGCCTGATTTTTTTCAATGGCTAGTAAAATATCTAAAGCTATATCTCGAACGTTGTACTTACTCATTGACATCCCCTAATACTGTTCCGACTTCAACGGATGTACCTCGTAAATACTGCGCTGCATCCATACGTTTTTTTCCAGCCGGCTGAAGTTCCGTCACTTTAATAGCTGTTTCATTTCCAGTTGCTACTATAAATCCATCCTCTTCAAGTGATAAAACGGTACCCGGTTTGCCTGATGCGGATACTTTCTCTCCCCACCAAATTTTCATGACCTGACCGTCTGCTGTTGTATAAGCAACGGGCCAAGGGTGAAGTCCGCGGATATGGTTATAAATTTCTTCTCCTGTACGGGCCCAATCAATTTTCTCTTGTTCACGCTTAATGTTAGAAGCAAATGTCGCTTCGTCATCGTTTTGTTTAACCGGCGTAATTTCACCTTTTACAAGAGAAGGAATGGTTTCTGAAAGCAATTTTGCACCAGCAGCGCTGAGTTTATCATGAAGTGTGCCAACGTGATCACGTTCTTCAATCGGAACTTCTACCTGTGTTAAGATATCGCCTGCATCTAATTTTTCTACCATATACATAATTGTAACACCAGTTTTCGGCTTACCTTGTAGAATTGAATAATGAATCGGCGCGCCTCCGCGCAGTTCAGGTAACAGAGAAGCATGCACGTTAATACAGCCGTATTTAGGCGCTTCTAAAATAGGGGTTGGTAAAATTTGACCAAAAGCCGCTGTTACAATTAGGTCAGGCTCATACGCTAACACTTGCTGATATTCTTCTTCTAAACGAATCTTTTCTGGCTGCAGTACAGGTATTTCATGCTTTAACGCCTCAACTTTTACAGGAGGAGGTGTTAATACGCGCTTGCGTCCTTTTGGTCGGTCCGGCTGTGTAACCACTGCGACCACTTCATATCCATCTTTAAGTAATGTTTGTAAAACCGGCACTGAAAAATCCGGCGTTCCCATAAATACGACTTTCATCGTGTAAAACCTACCCTTCTAGTTCATCCTCTTCGTAATACTTTGTTACTTTTTCCGTGAACAATACACCGTGTAAATGATCAATTTCATGTTGAATTGCTCGTGCTAAAAAACCTTTTGCTTCTATAAAATAAGGTTTTCCTTTACGGTTTTGCGCACGTACTTTCACATAATCAGCCCGAGCCACGTCACCAAAAAGGCCCGGAAAACTTAGGCAGCCTTCTGGACCGATTTGTTCGCCTCGTTGCTCAATAATTACCGGATTAATTAACTCAATTTTACCGTGTCGGTCATCCACGTCTACCACTGCCACTTGCTGCAGAACTCCTACTTGAGGAGCAGCTAGACCCACACCGTCTGCTTCAAGCATTAAATCATACATGCCGTTTAGTAATTTCGCTAATTTATTATCAAAGTTTTTAACGACTTCACATTCTTGTTCAAGTACTTCATTAGGATGGTAAACAAGCTTAAGCTTAGCCAAATAGGCACCTCCTTTATTCTTTCTATTTATATCCAAAAAGCTTCTTCTTTAACGCCATCAAGACGACTAGTTACATCATCGAGTATGGATTCAAATCAATAGTGATCGTTAAATTCTCCTTCTGCATTTCCGGTTGATAACGTTCTAATATATATTTCAACAGCGGAATCAGGCTTGGTTCCAGCTTGTATTTTAACATGCATTGATAGCGATATCTATCTTTTATCTTAGCAATCGGAGATGCGACCGGCCCTAAGATCGTTGTTTGCGGCGAAAGTTTCTGACGCAGATACTGCGAAATTTTGTCTGTAACAGACACCACTTTTGCAATATTTTCATGAGATACCGTTACAAGCGCCAAGTAAAAGAAAGGGGGATATTTGTGCATTTTACGAATTTCCATCTCCTGCTTATAAAACGCCTCATAATCATGCTGACTCGCAAGTTGAATGCTGTAGTGTTCAGGCGTGTACGTTTGAATCACTACTTCTCCTGGAAGTTTGTGACGTCCTGCTCTTCCGCTTACTTGTGTTAAAAGCTGAAACGTTTTTTCAGATGCACGAAAGTCAGGTAAATTCAGCATTGTATCTGCTGTTAAAACGCCTACAAGCGTGACGTTTGGAAAGTCCAGTCCTTTCGCAATCATCTGCGTCCCTAATAAAATTTGCGCTTCTCCACTTGCAAACTTGTTCAGGAGCTTTTCATGCGCGCCTTTTCGGCTTGTCGTATCAACATCCATTCGAACGACTCTAGCCTCGGGCAGCACTTTTGTTAATTCTTCTTCCACTTTTTGTGTACCAGATCCGAAAAAGCGGATATGTTCGCTGTGGCATTCTGGGCACTCAGTGTGCACATGTTCTTCGTGTCCGCAATAATGGCATTTTAATTTATTTTGATAGCGGTGATACGTTAGTGAAATTTCACAGTGTTCACATGTCGGAACGTAACCGCAGTCTCTGCACATAACAAAAGAAGAATGACCTCTTTTATTTAAAAATAAAACGACTTGCTCCCCTTTTTCCAAACGGTCTTTCATCTTTTCAAACAGCATAGTTGAAAACATAGAGCGATTGCCGCTGCGAAGCTCTTCTCTCATATCAACGATATCCACCGACGGCATTGATGACTTATTCATTCTTTGCTTTAACGTCAGTAGCTTATACACACCTTTTTGCGCTCTTGCAAAGGACTCAAGCGTTGGTGTTGCACTTCCTAAAATGACTGGACACTGATGATGCTGCCCTCGGTAAATGGCTACATCTCTGGCATGATAACGGGGGTTTTCTTCTTGTTTATAACTCGTCTCATGTTCTTCATCGATAATAAGAAGGCCCAAATTTTCAAATGGCGCAAATACAGCAGAGCGAGCCCCTACTACAACGGATACTTCTTTTCGCTGAATTTTTCGCCATTCATCGTATTTTTCTCCAGTAGACAAGCCACTATGAAGTACAGCAACTTTTGAGCCGAATCGCTCTTTAAAACGCTTGACCATCTGAGGGGTAAGTGAAATCTCCGGAACAAGCATAATCGCTTCTTTCCCTTTTTTTAGCACTTGATCAATCGATTGGAGATACACTTCTGTTTTTCCGCTTCCGGTTACTCCGTACATTAAAAACACATCGTGAAGATTTTCTTCGATGTCCTGCAGAATTGGTGCGATTGCCTCAGCTTGTTCATCGGTCAATTGAAATGGCTGTGATGGTGTAAAGTATCGATCTTGATAAGGATCACGGTATATTTCAATTTCCGTTTCCGCTAAGAGTCCTTTGTTAATCAGCGCTTTTATAGGAGCGGAGGTAATCTGTAAATCTTCCGCTATTTCTTTTATGGCTACTTCTTCATTTCGATTCAGCATAAAAGACAGCACTTGTTTTTGCTTTTCTGCCTGCTTATTTAACTCGCTCATAAACTGCTGAATTTCTTCAAGGCTTTGATTCAGTTTTACGCCTTTTGCCGTTTTTTTGTTTCCTTTGTTTTTCACGACGTAGACGACTTCAATTAGACCTTTTTGAATATCACGGTGAAAAGCAGGAGCAGCGGCTGTTTTTTCTACTTCACTCCACTTCAGCGAGGATCTTGACTGAAAAAACGGCTTTACTTGCTCATGAAGCTGTTCGTATGCCTCTTTTGAAAGGAGTGACAGTTCTTTATCATATTTTGCTTTCATCGCCGCAGGCAGCATGACTTGAAAAGCCGATATCATAAAACAAAGCGTTTTTTCGGTTAGCCAGTGCCCAATCTCTAACAGTTCGGAAGTCAGAACCGGCGTTAAATCAAGCAGGTCAGCGATTGGTTTAACACGCTTAACTTCAGCCTCTTCTTTAAGAGCCACCACAAACCCTTGAACTTTTCTAGGACCAAACGGAACGACAACTCGCATACCAGGAACAATAATTCCTTTCCATTTGTCGGGAATAGCGTAGTCAAAAGCTCGATCTGTTTGCTTAGCAGCCACGTCCACAATTACACTAGCTACACTCATTTTTTCAATCCTTCTAACATTTCCTTCACTTCTTTTAACACCTCGGTAGCTACATCGTGTTTTGAAAGAATAGGAAGTTCTTTAGACTCTCCGCTTCGCTTATAGAGCGTTACAATATTTGTGTCTGTCCCAAAACCTGCTCCTTCTGTCGTCACGTTATTGGCTACAATCATATCCAAGTTTTTAGATGCAAGTTTCTTTTGTGCATATTCATCCACTTGTTCTGTTTCTGCTGCAAAGCCGACTAAAAGCTGGTGTTCTTTTCGCTCTCCAAGCGTGCGTAAAATATCTGTTGTTCTCTCTAGCTCTAGTACTGCTTCACCAGGCTGCTTTTTCATCTTTTGATCAAACACATGCTTTGGTCGGTAATCTGCCACTGCGGCTGATTTAATGACAACATCTGCTTCATGATAGCGCTGCATAACAGCTTCAAGCATCTGCTGTGCACTTTCAATTTGAACAACCTGCACTCCTTTTGGATACTCTAAATTCGTCGGTCCCGTTACAAGTGTTACCGATGCGCCTAATTTAGCAGCTTGTTCTGCAAGGGCATAGCCCATTTTCCCAGTAGAGCGATTGGTGAAAAATCGGACGGGATCAATGCGTTCTACCGTAGGTCCTGCTGTAACCAATACATTAACACCTTCAAGGATCTTTTGTGTATGTGATGCTTGTGAAAAATAAGATCCGATTAGTGAAACAATTGTTTCTGGCTCTTCAAGACGACCTTTTCCTACATAACCGCATGCCAAATACCCTTCTCCAGGTTCTACAAAAGAGTAACCAAATGATGAAAGAGTGCTCATATTTTTTTTAACAGCTGGATGATCGTACATATGAACATTCATTGCAGGCGCAATCCACACAGGTGCAGTAGCAGCCAGCAGCGTTGTGGAAATCATATCATCTGCAAGACCATTTGCTATTTTCCCTATCATATTTGCCGTAGCAGGAGCTACTAAAATTAAATCAGGCCAATCTGCTAAATCAATATGTGCAATCACAGATGGATCTTTTTCATCAAACGTATCTGTATAAACTGGGTTTCGAGACAGAGCTTGAAACGTAAGCGGCGTTACGAACTCGCATGCTGAAGCAGTCATCATTACTTTAACTTCCGCTCCCGCTTGTACTAATTTACTTGTTAAAGCTGCGGCTTTATATACGGCGATTCCGCCGCTAACACATAATAAAATTCGTTTTCCCTTCATCATTATGCCCCCATCTATTTATCCCGCTCAACCAGCATCCGCTTGTTTACTCGGGTAACTATCTAAAGCTTTTCAATTCAATTATTATACCATTTTTGTAGTGAGACATTCACTATCCTGCTTGAACACAGATAAAAGCATCAAAAAAATAACAACCTATAAAGTAGGTTGTTATTTTTTCACTTACTGATGTTTAGAATCTTCTTCTGCTACACCTTGCTTATAGCTTAATTGTTCAGCATTAATTTCTTCTAAAGCACAGCCTACAAACTTATAAGAAACCGGCTTTTCAATCGGCGTATCATTGTGAAGCTGTAATTGACGTGCACGTTTTGCAGCTACTGTCACAAGCGTGTACTTAGAATCTAATTTTTCCATTAGAGAATCAATTGATGGATAAAGCATGTTTATTCTACCTCCAGCATTCTTTTATAGCGCGCAGAAATACGATCACGACGGCAGTGTTCAGCCGTTACGATAGCACGGATGCGAGCACAAGCATTTTCTACTTTGTCATTTTCTACAACATAATCGTAGGCGTCCATAAGTTCAATTTCTTCTTTTGCCACGCGCATACGGTTATTGATTAAATCTTCTGTTTCAGTACCGCGGTTTACGATACGACTTTTAAGCTCTGATAAACTCGGCGGTGCCAAGAAGATGAACAAACCTTCTGGAAATGCTTCTTTCACTTGAAGAGCACCTTGCACTTCAATTTCTAGAAATACGTCTTTTCCTTCAGATAACGTTTGTTCTACATAATCAACCGGGGTACCGTAGTAGTTACCTACGTATTCAGCCCACTCTAATAATTTCTTGTTTTCAATCATGCGCTCAAACTCTTCGCGTGGTTTGAAAAAGTAGTCAACGCCGTCTACTTCACCTTCGCGAGGCTTTCTTGTTGTTGCAGAGATAGAATACTGCAATTTAATGTCTTCTTGCTCAAACAATGCTTTTCGTACCGTTCCTTTTCCAACACCTGATGGTCCGGAAAGAACGATTAATAAACCTCTTTCAATCATCGGTTCAAGTGACCTACCCTTCTAATAATTCTTCTTTGTTTATAAGTCGCTGCGACACAGTTTCTGGCTGTACAGGAGCTAAAATAACATGATCGCTATCCATAACAATAACAGATCGTGTTTTACGTCCTTGCGTTGCATCTATTAAAGAGCCTCGATCTTTTGCATCTTGAATAATGCGTTTGATTGGAGCTGATTCAGGATGAACGACAGAGATTATACGATTAGAAGAAATAAAATTTCCAAATCCAACGTTCACTAATTTACCGCTCATAAGAAGCCTCCTGCTATACCAATATAATCTTTATCTTACACGAAGGCTATTCAATATTTTGAACCTGCTCTTTTATGCGTTCTAATTGTGCTTTCATACTAATAACATACTGAGCAATAGTACCATTGTTTGCCTTCGCACCGATTGTATTCATTTCACGATTCAGCTCTTGAACAAGAAAATCCAGCTTGCGTCCTACTGAATCAGGTGTATTTAATGCTTGAATAAATTGTGAAACATGACTTTGAATTCGCGTAAGTTCTTCGCTAATATCTGCTTTTTCAGCAAAAATAGCTACTTCAGTCAGCACTCGCTGCTCATCGAAAGTACCTTCTAAATAGTCGCTCAGCTTTCTTTTAATACGCTCACGATATTGTTCAGCAACTTCAGGAGCAAGTTGTGTAATTTTTTCGCGAATGTCTTGAATGTCCTGTAAGTACCCCATTAAATCGTGATACAGCTCTGATCCCTCTCGTTTCCGCATATCCACTAACTGATGGACAGCAGCTTCAACGGCTTCAAAGATTGCACCATGAATACTCGTCTGATCAGCTTCTTCTTCATAAGTTGTCATCACTTCAGGCATGTGTAAAATGTCTTGAATTTGAACAGATTGTGACAGCCCATGCTTTTCTTGTACTTGCTGCAACGCATGCATGTATTCATCAAGCAGCTGCCAATCCGTCTGCAGTTTCTTTTTTGCCATTTCTTCACCTGAAATAGTAACAAATACTTCTACTCTACCACGTTTTATGTATGTTTGAACGATTTTTTTTATTTTATCTTCAATTTCAATTAATTGTCTTGGCATACGAATAACAATTTCACAAAAACGATGATTAACAGACTTCATTTCGACTGTTACTGATCGATTTTCCACTTCCGCTTTTCCGCGGCCAAAACCAGTCATACTTTTTATCATTATCATCACATCCACTATGTACATCTTACATAAAAAGTATCATAAAAGAAAGTGTTAGCAAAAAAAAGAAATCTCTCTTCTTTATTCAACCTGTAAAGGCTGCCTTCATGAGTTTTCTCATTTGGGACAGCCTGTATTAAAGTATAGCACAATTTATGAAGGTTTTCTTGTTAAAAGTGAACCGGCAAGTAAAAAAGTTGGAAGACTTGCAAGTCCTAAAATAACGAGCCATTCCCGCGGTGCAATGGCCATTGTATGGAAAATAGGCTGCAGGGGCGGATAGTAGATAGCCACCAGCATAAGGATAATAGATGAAATAACGGCTCCTACAAGATATAAGTTCTGAAATGGATTGCGATCAAAGATTGATTTTTCACTTCGGCAGTCAAATACGTGAATAAGCTGTGCCATGACAAGCGTGGCAAATGCAATCGTCTGAGCATACTGCAGCCGATCTGGGTCATTGTCGTAGACAATCATGAATGCAGCAAGTGTAGCAGCTCCAATTAAAAATCCGCGGCTGACTACTTTCCACCCTAATCCTCTTGCAAAAATACCTTCGCGCGGATGCCTTGGATGGCGCTTCATCACGTTGTCCTCTGGCTGGTCTAAGCCAAGAGCCATCGCAGGCAAACCGTCTGTTACTAAGTTTACCCATAGTATTTGAATTGGCACCAGCGGAAGCGGAAGTGCTAAAATCATCGCAAAGAGCATAACTAAGATTTCTCCTACATTTGATGCAAGCAAGTAACGGATAAACTTTCGAATATTTTCATAGATGTTTCGTCCTTCTTTGATCGCTGACTTAATAGTAGCAAAATTATCATCAAGCAAAACGAGTGAAGATGCTTCTTTTGCTACGTCTGTCCCGGTGATGCCCATCGCGATGCCTATGTCTGCTGCTTTAATAGCCGGTGCATCATTTACGCCGTCGCCCGTCATAGCTACAATGTGATCTTTTGCTTGAAGAGCTTTAACAATTTTAAGTTTATGTTCAGGTGATACCCTGGCATATACGTAAACATCATCCACTACTTCTTCTAGCTCTTCCTGCGTCATTTTGGATAAATCCGTTCCTTCCAAGACTTGACCGTTTTTCGGTAAAATGCCTAACTGTTTTGCAATCGCCTGTGCTGTAATGACGTGGTCACCTGTAATCATAACGGTTTTGATTCCTGCGTCTCGGCATTCTTTGACCGCTTGCTTGACTTCTGGTCTTGGCGGATCAATCATTCCTTGAAGCCCGAGGAAAGTAAGGTCTTTTTCTGCTTCGTTCTCTGTATGAACGCTCTCATGGTCTCCTAACGGCCGATAAGCAATAGCAATGGTTCGAAGCGCTTGGCTAGCTAACTGATCAATCGCTCCTTTTACTTCATTATGAACCGTTACCGACAGCGTTTGTTGTCTGCTTTCCCACAAAATATTTTTGCTGTTTACAAGCAGCACATCCGGAGCACCTTTTGTTATGACATAGCGCTTATTAGATGCGTCTTCAATGACTACACTCATCATTTTACGCGTTGAATCAAATGGAAACTCTTCAATAATCGTAAACTGCTTTTGAATGTTTTCTTTTGTCAGCCCCGCTTTCATCGCGGCAACAAGCAAAGCCGCTTCAGTAGGATCCCCGTCGATGACATATTCTTTATCTTTTCTCGAAATGGACGTTTGATTGCAAAGCAGACCAAACACCAAAAGCTGCTGAAGCGGTTTTTCACTCCGTGTATCAACTTCTCTTTCCTCTCGCGAAAATACGCCCGTAGGTTCATACCCTGTCCCTGATACCCTCCACGTCATTCCTCCTGACCAGAGGTGAGTAACCGTCATTTTATTTTGCGTTAATGTGCCCGTTTTGTCTGAGCAAATGACTGACGCGCATCCTAGTGTTTCAACAGCAGGAAGTTTGCGAACAATGGATCTTTGCTTAATCATGCGCTGTACACCAAGAGATAGCGCCACGGTTACGATGGCAGGAAGACCTTCGGGTATGGCAGCAACAGCTAAGGAAACTCCCGCTAAGAACATACTGTATAAATCATGACCTTGCAGCACACCAATCCCGACAACTAATACAGTAAGTGCAAGAGCTACAACGATTAAAATTTTACCTAATTGCTCTAACTTCCGTTGAAGAGGAGTAATCATGGCTTCAGCATTTTGAAGCAAATCAGCAATTTGTCCCATCGCTGTTTTCATTCCAATCCCTACAACGATACCTGTTCCGCTTCCTCGCGTCACAAGCGTACCCATAAACGCCATATTGTCCTGATCTCCAAGCGGCACTTCATCTCCTGGCAAAGCTTTTATTTGCTTGACAACTGGCAAAGACTCTCCCGTAAGCGCTGATTCTTCAATTTCTAGACTTTTGGCTTCCATAATCCGAAGGTCAGCCCCGATACGGTCTCCGCTCGAAAACTTTACAATGTCTCCTACTACCAGCTCTTTAGATGGAAACTTAACCCATTTCCCTTCACGCATAGCTGCTACTTGAGGAGCAGAAAGCTCTTTTAATGCATGAAGAGATTTCTCTGCTTTTCTTTCTTGAAAAAAACCTAGAAATCCATTAATTACTACAATGGCAATAATAGCAATCGCATCGATGTATTCGCCTAAAAGACCTGAAATAAGCGTAGCAGCTAGTAAAACCAGCACCATAAAATCTTTAAACTGCTCTAGAAACACAAGAATGGCCGGTTTTTTCTCTCCTTCAGTCAATTCATTAAATCCTTGCTGCTGCTGACGTGCTTTTACTTCTTTGTGTGTAAGACCATGCTGTCTGTCTGTTTTTGTTACTTCTACTATTGCTTTTTCACCTAATTCATACCATTTCATTGCATCTTTTCACACCCTTTTATTTGTAAATGCACCTATTAGATTGTTACAATCTTATATCGTATGCTTATTCAGACTCGTCCTAAAAAATGCTATACTTTTCTATAGGACAATTTTCAATTACTTAAGGATGTGAGCACTATGTCATTTGATGGTATTTTTACATATGGCATTTTACAAGAATTATCTGAGACCTTGGTTTCAGGACGAATTTCAAAAATATATCAGCCGTTTCCAAACGAGTTGATTTTACAAGTACGCGCTAAAGGTGAAAACCGCAAACTTTTAATCTCAGCTCACCCTAACTATTCACGCGTTCATTTTACAAATGAGCCCTATGAAAATCCATCTGAGCCTCCTATGTTTTGTATGCTTCTTCGCAAACATTTAGAAGGAAGCATTATTGAACAAGTGTATCAGCTTGGATTAGACCGCATTTTAGTCATTGAAACAAAAGGACGAAATGAAATTGGCGACGTGACGTACAAGCAGCTTATTATTGAAATCATGGGAAGACATAGTAATGTTGTGCTTGTAGATAAAGAAAAACAAACGATTATCGACAGCATTAAACACGTTCCAATGGCCTTGAACAGGCACCGTACGCTTCTACCCGGAGCACCTTACGTACTGCCTCCTAGTCAAGATAAGCTTCATCCATTTGAAGCCGATGAAGAAACCGTGGTTAAAAAAATTGATTTTAATAGCGGAAAGTTAGCCACCCAGCTAGTGCAAACCTTCTCGGGGCTTTCTCCTTTAATTGCAAATGAAGTGGTGTTTCGCTCTGGCTTAGCGAATCGTTCTACCCTTCCAAAATCATTCGTCGAAACGATGACGCTGATCAAAGAAGGTCAGTTTACACCGACTCTGACAACCGTTAATCAAAAAGACTACTTTTATTTACTGGAATTAACGCATTTAGAGGGTACGAAAAAAACGTATGCAACCATCAGCCAGCTTCTTGACCGCTATTACTACGGGAAAGCAGAGCGAGATCGTGTAAAGCAGCAAGCGCATGATTTAGTACAGTTTATTTCTACCGAGAAAAAGAAAAATGAGAAAAAAATAAAAAAACTTGAGCAAACGCTGCAAAATGCAGAAAAAGCATCTGATTATCAGCTAGCCGGTGAACTCCTTACCGCAAATTTACACCTTGTCAAAAAAGGAGATGCGAAAGTGGATGTTATTAATTATTATGATGAAAATAGCGGTACACTTACGATTTCATTAGATCCGCAAAAATCACCGTCTCAAAATGCTCAAAGCTATTTCACAAAGTATCAAAAAGCGAAAAATTCCGTTTCGATTGTAATCGAACAAATTGAAAAAGCAAACGAAGAAGTACAGTATTTTGAATCACTTATTCAGCAAATGGATACTGCTACTCACAAAGACATTGCAGAGATTCGTGAAGAGCTTGTGGAAGAAGGATATTTGCGCAACCGTCAGCAAAAACAAGCGAAAAAACAAAAAAACACCACGCCTACACTTGAACAATACGTTTCAAGCGACGGCACGACGATTTTAGTTGGAAAAAACAATAAGCAAAATGAGTATTTAACAAATCGCCTTGCTGCTCGTGATGACGTTTGGTTTCATACAAAAGATATACCGGGTTCTCACGTTGTTATCCGCAGCCAAGAGCCTTCAGAAGAAACAATTTTAGAAGCGGCTCACCTTGCTGCTTACTTTAGTAAAGCCAAGAATTCAAGTTCGGTACCCGTGGACTATACAAAAATTCGCCATGTCAAAAAACCAAGCGGTGCTAAACCTGGTTTTGTGACGTACGATAACCAGCAAACGGTGTACGTAACGCCTAGCGAAGAACTTGTACTGAAGCTGCGTCAGTCATAATAAAAACCCCCTTTCTATGGGACTGACCCCTGATTTCGAGACAGGGATCAAAACACCTTTTAAACAGCCAGTTGTCGGTATTGTACCGGTGACTGGTTGTTTAGTTTCGTTTGAATACGGATATGGTTATAATAAGTAATGTAGCTTTCGACAGTTTGTTCTACGATGGCAGTCGTAGTACATGTTAACTCGTCGAGGTAAAACGTTTCAGACTTTAGGCTGGAATGAAACGATTCAATGGAGGCATTATCTGCAGGTGTCCCTTTGCGGGACATACTCATGATGATGCCTCTTTCTTTGACTTTTCGTTGATACGCATATGATGTGTAAACCGAACCTTGGTCGCTATGCAACGTACATCCCTGAGGTAAAGAAGGGAGTTGACTTAATGTATCTAAAACAAACTCTACGTTTTGACAATCACTCACTGAATACGCAATGATTTCGCCATTAAATAAATCTTGAATACTTGAAAGATACAACTGTTTAGGTCCAAAAGGCAAGTAGGTAATATCGGTAACCAGCTTTTGAAGAGGGCGCTCTGCTCGGAAATTACGGTTTAACACGTTTTCTGCAACCTGATAAGGTTGTCCTGTTTGTTTCCGTTTCTTCCTTTTAACTCGGCATTGCCAACCGTATTTCTGCATGACACGCTGCACTGTTTTATGGTTGATATGCATGGTTTGATTGAGTAACGCTGTAATTTTTCGATAGCCATATCGAAATTTATGTTTACGGCACTGTTCACCAACTTTTCCTTCTATCCATTTCTTTCTCTTTGTTTCTTCTCCTTGCTCATTTTTCTGCCAACGATAATAAGTTGATCGAGGAATACCCAGACACTGACAGATTTGAGAGATAGGCAGTTTCTCTTTTAATTCTTCTACTAAGTTCAAGACAACTTCTGGTACCACTCCCTTTCCAACTCTTTGTACTTTTTTAAGACTTCAATCTGTTGTTTTAAATATCGATTTTCAGCTTCTAACTTTGATGGAGTATCTTGAGAATGACCCCCTTTCCGAGGGGTGTATGTTTGCCCAACGGGCTGTGCCAGGCGATAGGATTCTCCATTTCTATGCCACCTCATCCATGTTTTGAGCTGTGTATAGTTGCGGATCTGTAAAGTTTCCATAACTTCTTTAATTGGTACTCCTGCCAATCTCATTTCAATTGCTTTTAATTTCACTTCTACTGGATAGCTAACTCTTCTTCCCATAGAAAAAACACCTCCAAGTTATTGTTAGGTACTACATACCCGTTTTTTACTTAAAGGTGTTTTTTTATTTGTCTCACTCTATGGGGTCAGTCCCTATATAGAAAGGGGGTTTTTATTATATAGATCTAGTTTAGTTCATCCATGAAGGGTCTGAAGGATTTTCACGCCATTTAAATAGCTTGTCCATCGCTTCTTCTTCAATGTATCCCGCTTCGTTTGCCGCTTCTACTAGCGTAGAGTAGTCTGTTAGCGAATAAACTTGAAGTTCTTTTTCTTTAAACAGCTGACGCGCTTTTTCCAGCTCATATGTAAAGATGGACACAACTCCCAGCACTTCACACCCCTGCGCTTTTAATGCATCGACTGCGGTAAACACACTTCCGCCAGTTGAAATCAAATCTTCAATCACAACAACTTTTTGGCCTTTTGTTACTTTTCCTTCGATCTGATTTCCTTGGCCATGTTCTTTTGCTTTGCTTCGCACATAGCACATTGGAAGCTCTAGCGCTTCACTTACCCATGCTGCATGAGGGATACCAGCTGTAGCGGTACCAGCAATCACTTCTGCATTGGCAAAATACGTTTTAATTAAATGCTGCAGACCTTTTGCAATTTCTTTTCGCACTTTCGGGTAGCTAAGCGTTAGACGGTTGTCACAATAAATAGGCGACTTAATTCCAGAGGCCCACGTAAACGGCTCGTTTGGTTGAAGGCTTACTGCCTCAATATCAATTAATTGTTTTGCAATTTCTTTTCGTAGTTTTGTCATCGCGTAATACGCTCCCCTTTCCACTGCTGTAACATCTCATAATATGCTTTAAGCGGGTCTTTTGCTTTAGTAATAGAACGTCCAACGACAATGGCACTTGAGCCATATTCTCTCGCTAGCTGAGGTGTTGCCACACGGACTTGGTCATCTACTGAATCTGTGCCCATACGAATACCCGGCGTTACGGTCAAAAAGTCCTCTCCTGCTGCTTTTCGAATCGAAGGCACTTCATGAGTAGAACATACAACGCCGTCAAGTCCACTTTTTTTAGCAAGCGCTGCATAATGCGTAACCACTTCTTGCATCGAATGTGTAATGAGCTGCTGCTCTTTTAGCATTTCATCAGATGTACTCGTTAGCTGAGTAACCGCAATACAATCCGGGCGCTTTTTGCCGGCAGCGGTTCCTAAGTCAAGTCCTTCAACGGCTGCTTGCATCATGTTCATTCCGCCCGCTGCGTGAACGTTAACCAAATCCACTTCAAGAGAAGCTAAAGACTTCATCCCTTGCTTTACTGTATTGGGAATATCATGAAGCTTTAAGTCTAAAAAGATTTGGTGGTTTTGCTCTTTTAATGCAGAAATAATGAATAACCCTTCTTTATAAAACAGTTCCATGCCTACTTTCACAAATAATGACTCTTGTTGAAAAGGCATTAAAAACTGCTGTACATCGTTAATTGATGAAAAATCAAGAGCAATGATTAACGGTTGCTTCACGCTTTTTCCAGCTCCTTCCGATACATTCTGAAACATGCTCGTATCCTAATGATGTTAATAGCCTTGGCAGTTCGTCAATGATGGTTGGACATACATACGGGTCAACAAAGTTTGCTGTACCAACCGCCACTGCACTTGCACCTGCATATAGGAACTCGAGTGCATCTTCAGCAGTCGTCACTCCGCCCATACCGATAATTGGAATGTTCACTTTTTGGCTCACTTCATATACCATTCGAATCGCTACAGGTTTAATTGATGGGCCTGACAGTCCGCCTGTGCCGTTCGCTAAAACCGGCTGAGCTGTTTTCAAATCCAGACGCATCCCGAGAAGCGTATTGATCATCGTTAAGCCATCCGCACCAGCTTCTTCAACAGCCATCGCCATGTCTACAATATTGGATACGTTTGGTGATAGTTTAACATAAACTGGAACATTTGAAACATCTTTTACTGCTTTCGTTAAACGAGCAGCAATGACAGGATCTACGCCAAACGCAATTCCGCCTTCTTTTACGTTAGGGCATGAAATATTCAATTCAAGTGCTTTTACATTTGATACGGTTGAAATTTCTTTTGCCACGTGCACATATTCTTCAATTGAAGCACCGGCTACGTTCGCGATAATCGGCACATCATATTGCTGAAGCCAAACGAGCTCTTCGTTCATTACTTTTTCTAACCCAGGATTTTGTAATCCGATCGCATTTAACATTCCTGCAGATGTTTCCGCTACGCGAGGAGTTGGATTGCCGAAACGAGTGTCAGCAGTAGTCGCTTTAATCATAATGGCTCCAAGTGCATCAAGTGAATAAAATTGAGCATACTCACGCCCAAATCCAAAACAGCCGGATGCTGGCATAATTGGATTTTTCAAATCTAATCCTGGCAATGTCGTTTTTAGCATACTCATAGAAGCACCTCCCCTGCTTGAAAGACGGGACCGTCGCTGCAGATTTTTTTATACGCCGTAGAATCTTCACTTTCTCTGCATACACATGCAAAACAAGCGCCGATTCCACAACCCATTCTTTCTTCTAAAGAAATGTAAAGCGGCTTGTTTGTATAATTATTTTCTAGTGCTTTCAACATCGGAGTTGGACCGCATGAAAACATAACATCATATGAAAACTGCTGCTCGTCAATCACCGTTGTGACAAAACCTTTTGTTCCGTAAGAGCCGTCTACCGTTGCAATATATGTTTCTCCTAAAGCTAAAAACTCTCGCTCGTAAAATACGTCTGCTTTTGATTGAAAGCCTAAGACGTGAATAACCTGCACGCCTTTTTCACGAAGTCTTTTTGAAAGCTCATAGAGCGGAGGCACTCCAATGCCTCCCCCTACTAATAAAGCCGTTTGACCTGACTCTATGGCATCTAATGGAAAACCGTGGCCAAGCGGACCTAACACGTCAATCGACTGGCCGGCTTGTTTTTCGGCAAGCAGCGATGTTCCCGCCCCTTCTGCACGGTAAATCATCGTAAATTGTTCGTGCGTTTGGTCAATTTCTGCAATACTGATTGGTCTGCGAAGCAGTGGCAAATAGTCGTTGTTGACGCGGATATGCACAAACTGCCCCGGCTCATTCATGAAACGAACAAGCTCGCCTTGAAGGGTTAATTCATATACATTGTGTGTTAACGGTCGCTGACTGACGACTTGCATCATTTCATGTTTGATCATACGGTTGTCACCTCTTTAGTTGGACGAACTTTTTTCATTGGTGTTGTATGGAAGCTGATCGTTTCAAGCACTCGTAAAATCGCTTCTGCTGTATCAAGTGATGTTAAGCAAGGCACACCATTTTCAACTGCTTCGCGGCGAATTTTAAATCCGTCACGCGCAGGCTGTTTTCCTTTTGTTAGCGTGTTGATGACAAGCTGCGCTTCACCTTTTCGTATCACATCTAAAAGATTGTGATCTTCATGATGAATTTTATTTACTATTTTTACGCGAATGTCTTCTTTTGTAAACGTTGAAGCTGTTCCTTCCGTTGCAATTACCTGATAGCCGATGTTAGCAAAACGCTTCGCTAGCGCTGTTGCCTCTTCTTTATCTTTATCCGCTACTGTCATAAGTACTGAACCGTATGGCTTAATGGACATACCTGACGCAATTAGTCCTTTATATAACGCTTTTTCGTACGTTGAATCTTGCCCCATTACTTCTCCAGTAGATTTCATTTCAGGTCCAAGCGTAATATCTACGCGGCGCAGCTTTGCAAATGAGAAGACCGGCACTTTTACGTAGACACCTTCTTCTTCAGGGTGCATGCCTGATTCATAGCCAAGCACTCGCAAACTTGTTCCTAAAATTACTTTTGTTGCGACATTCGCCATCGGAATACGCGTGATTTTACTTAAGAACGGCACCGTACGGCTTGAACGAGGATTTACTTCAAGAACAAACACTTCTCCTTTTGATAAGACGAACTGAATGTTAAGCAGTCCAATAATGTTTAAACCTTTTGCAATACGTGTTGTGTAATCAATGATTGTATCTTTTACGTCCTGTGACAGAGTTTGCGGTGGATATACAGCGATGGAGTCACCTGAGTGTACACCCGCGCGCTCTACATGTTCCATGATCCCTGGAATAACCACTGTTTCACCGTCTGAAATGGCATCGACTTCAATTTCTTTTCCAGTTAAGTAGCGGTCGATTAACACAGGGTGATCAGCGTGTACTTTTACCGCGTGTTTCATATAGTGAAGCAGTTCTTCTTCTTTATACACAATTTCCATTGCGCGTCCGCCCAGTACGTATGAAGGACGTACAAGCACCGGATAACCAATTTCTTTCGCCACAACCACTGCTTCTTCTACGGATGTAACCGTCTTTCCAAGCGGCTGAGGTACTTCTAAACGTGCTAGCGTCGCTTCGAATTTTTTACGGTCTTCCGCTGCATCTAAACTTTCAAGCGACGTTCCTAAAATCTTGACCCCTCTTGCTTCTAGCTCATCCGCTAAGTTGATTGCTGTTTGACCACCGAACTGTACAACCACACCTTCTGGTTTTTCTAAATCGATGATATGCATCACATCTTCAATCGTCAGCGGCTCGAAGTATAATTTATCTGAAATACTGAAGTCAGTTGATACTGTTTCTGGATTGTTATTGACAATAATCGCTTCGTATCCAGCTTCTTTAATCGCCCACACCGAGTGAACCGTTGCATAGTCAAACTCAATTCCTTGCCCGATGCGGATCGGACCTGACCCTAACACTACAACGCTTTTACGATCTGTAACAATCGATTCGTTTTCATCTTCAAACGTACCGTAGAAATATGGTGTTGTAGATTCAAATTCTGCTGCACATGTATCTACCGTTTTGTATACTGGCATCACGCCATTTTGTTTGCGGAAGTCATATACTTCACGCTCTGTTTGATTCCATAGCTTAGCAATCGTGCAGTCTGCAAATCCCATTTCTTTTGCTTCCTGTAAAACTTCTACGTTATGAATCTCTTCTTTTAACACATTTTCAAAAGCAATCACTTTTTCAAGTTTTACTAAGAAGAAGAGATCGATTTTGCTCCAGTCATGAATTTGCTGAATTGTTACGCCGCGGCGAATAGCTTCTGCGATGTAGAATAATCGCTCATCACCAGCTTTGCGAATACGTTTTTCAATAATGGCATCATCAAATTCATGCGCATCTTTCAGCTCTAAGTGATGAACGTTTGACTCTAGTGAGCGTACGGCTTTTAAAATTGACTCTTCGAACGTGCGGCCAATTGCCATTACTTCCCCTGTTGCTTTCATCTGTGTACCTAGTTTACGGTTAGCTGATTCAAATTTATCAAACGGCCAGCGTGGAATTTTAGATACGATGTAATCTAGTGCCGGTTCGAAACATGCGTACGTCTTCCCAGTTACCGGGTTCATCATTTCATCTAATGTTAAGCCTACCGCAATTTTTGCTGCTAATTTTGCAATTGGATACCCTGTTGCTTTTGATGCTAAAGCCGATGAGCGGCTTACACGAGGGTTTACTTCAATTACGTAATACTGGAAGCTTTCTGGGTCTAGTGCTAGCTGAACGTTACATCCGCCTTCGATTTTAAGCGCTCGGATAATTGTTAGTGACGCATTTCTAAGCAGCTGATACTCACGGTCGCTTAGCGTTTGGCTTGGTGCTACAACAATTGAATCTCCCGTATGAATACCGACCGGATCAAAGTTTTCCATATTACATACTACGATCGCATTATCGTTTGCATCGCGCATTACTTCATATTCAATTTCTTTAAAGCCTGCAATGCTTTTCTCAAGTAAGCACTGTGTTACAGGACTGTGTTTTAATCCACTTGTTACAATTTCAATCAACTCTTGCTCGTTGTTACAAATTCCGCCTCCCGTACCGCCAAGCGTATAAGCAGGACGCACGATTACCGGATAGTTTACTTGTTCAACAAACGCATACGCTTCGTCTAGCGAATGAATGATTTCACTTGCTGGGACAGGCTGATTTAGTTCATTCATTAGTGAACGGAACTGCTCACGGTCTTCAGCTTGTTCAATCGCCGATAATTTTGTCCCGAGAATTTCTACGTTAAATTCATCTAAAATGCCTGTTTCATGTAATTCTACCGCTAAGTTCAGTCCCGTTTGACCGCCAAGCGTTGGAAGCAGTGCATCCGGGCGTTCTTTACGAATAATTGAGCTTACAAATTCAACCGTTAGAGGTTCAATATATACTTTATCTGCCATTTCTGAGTCTGTCATGATTGTTGCAGGATTGGAGTTCACAAGAATAACTTTATATCCTTCTTCTTTTAGTGCAATACACGCTTGCGCTCCTGCATAGTCAAACTCTGCCGCCTGTCCGATGACGATTGGTCCTGATCCGATTACGAGAATTGTGTTAATATCTTGACGTTTTGGCATTAGCAATTACCTACTTTCTGATTGTTTTTCATAAGATTCATAAATTCGTTGAACAATCCGTTTGCATCTTCAGGTCCCGGTGATGCTTCAGGGTGATATTGAACCGTAAATGCCGGATATTCTTTATGCTTTACTCCTTCAACTGTTCCATCGTTAAGCGCAACGTGCGTCACTTCTAATGGCGTGTTGACAAGAGATGGCTCACATACTGTATAGCCGTGGTTTTGAGATGTAAGAGCTACTTTATTGGTTTTTAGATCCTTTACAGGATGGTTGGATCCACGATGACCAAATTTCATTTTTTCTGTATCTGCTCCGCATGCTAGCGCAAACAGCTGATGTCCTAAACAAATTCCGAAAAGAGGAACCTTTCCTAAAACCCCTTGAATCATCTCGATTGCTTCAGGTACGTCTTTTGGGTCTCCAGGTCCGTTGCTTAACATGATGCCATCTGGATTTAATTGAAGAATTTCTTGCGCAGTTACGTTATAAGGAACCACAATCACGTCGCATTGACGAGCTGTTAATTCGCGTAAAATTCCGTGTTTCATTCCAAAGTCAACGAGTACCACTTTTTTACCTCTGCCTGGGCTTGGGTAAGGCTTCACTGTTGATACTTTTTTAACTGAATCAGTCGGAAGTTTATGATTTTGAAGCTGTGCTACCACTTCTTCTACATTGACTTCCATGTTGCATACGCGTCCGCGAAGCGCACCGTGCTGACGAATTTTTCTCGTTAATTTTCTCGTGTCGATTCCAGCTAATCCTGGAATATCTTTTTGTTTTAAAAATTCATCTACTGATAGTTCACTTCTGAAGTTTGAAGGAGCATCACAAATTTCTTTTACAATCAAACCGTGTACAGCTGGTTCAATCGACTCAAAGTCATCGCGGTTAATACCGTAGTTTCCGATTAAAGGATATGTTAATGTCACAATTTGTGCACAGTATGATGGATCAGATAGAATTTCTTGATATCCTGTCATTCCCGTGTTGAAAACAACTTCTCCTGTCATTTCTTTGTCGCTGCCGAATCCTTTTCCGATAAATACTGTTCCATCTTCTAAAATTAGTTGACGTTGCATGCTTTAACATCCTCCCATACTCGTTTACCTTCTACTAATGTCATTACCGGCCAACCTTTGCATACCCAGTTAGCAAACGGCGTATTTTTACCTTTTGATACAAATTCTTCTGGATTAATTGCTTTTTCTGTTTCAAGATCAATGATAGTTAAATCTGCTGGTTTCCCTACTTCGATGGTGCCATAAGGAAGGTTGAACGTGTCAGCAGGCTTGTTTGTTAAATATGATACTAGCTGCTCTAGCGTCATTACTTCTTTTAATACCAAGTTTGTATAAAGAAGCGGGAAAGCTGTTTCAAGTCCCACAATCCCAAACGGCGCAAGCTCCATGCCTTCTGCTTTTTCTTCCGCTGTGTGCGGTGCATGATCAGTGGCGATAAAATCAAGCGTTCCGTCTAATAAAGCTTCAATTAATGCCTGTTGATCACCTTTTCCTCGAAGCGGCGGATTCATTTTAAAATTCGAATCAAGTCCCGGGATATCTTCTTCATTTAGTAACAAATGATGTGGCGTTACTTCTGCGGTTACGCGAATGCCTGCTTTTTTTGCATCCCGAATGGCGCGAATGGATTCTTTTGTACTTACATGACACACATGGTAGTGACAGTTTGCTGCTTCAGCAAGCAGGACATCTCGTGCAATTTGAACGGCTTCGCAGATAGAAGGGATACCGTTTAGTCCATGTTCTTTTGCAAATTTCCCGTCGTGTACGCAGCCTTTGTTAATTAAATCATTATCTTCACAGTGTGCAACGATTGCTTTATTTAATGAAGCGGCTTTCTTCATCGCTTCTAGCATCATTCCTGTTGACTGAACGCCTACTCCATCATCTGTAAAAGCAAATGCGCCCGCTTCTTTTAAGCCTTCAAAGTCCGTTAGTTCTTTTCCTAATTGGCGAGTGGTAATCGATGCGTATGGCAATACGCGAACATGTGCTGTTTCTTCAATACGCTTGTTTACCCACTCCATTTGTTCAACAGTATCCGGAACTGGACGCGTGTTTGGCATTGCAGCAATTGCTGTAAAACCGCCCTTTGCCGCTGCTAGAGTACCTGTTTCAATCGTTTCTTTCTTTTCTCCCCCTGGCTCGCGCAAGTGAACGTGGACATCGATTAAACCCGGTGATAAGAAGTTCCCGCCTGCATCAATGACTTCTTCATTCTGTACGTCGATGTGTGAAGCTATTTCAGCAATTACACCATTTTCAATTTTCAGTTCGACTTGTTCAATTTTCCCTTCATTTAACCATGTAGCATTTTTGATAATTGTTGTCATTATTAAGTCCCCTTTCAATTGGTTGTAGCGCTCTTGCTAATACTGCCATGCGAATGTACACGCCATTTTGCATTTGTTTAAAAATTCTTGATCGTTCACATTCAACGAGCTCATCTGCAATTTCGACCCCTCTGTTTACAGGAGCTGGATGAAGGATAATGCTATGTGATTTCATTTTCCGCTCTCGTTCAACGGTTAATCCGAAGCGGCTGTGGTAGTTCTGTGCAAGCTCTGAAGTGTTCTCTTCATGCCTTTCAAATTGAATACGCAGCAGCATCACAACATCGACCGTTTCGATTGCTTGATCGATATCAAGATATGTACCGTGTCTGTTCTCTTCATCTTTCCATTCTTCAGGTCCCGCAAAATATACGGTCGCCCCGAGTTTTGTCAGCATTTCAGCATTCGATCTCGCTACGCGGCTATGTCGCAAATCTCCGACTATTGCGACTTTTAATCCTTTAAACGAGCCGAACTCTTGGCGAATCGTCAGTAGATCAAGCAGACACTGAGTTGGATGCTGACCGCATCCGTCTCCTGCATTAATGATGGGAATCGATACTTTTTCCTGCAGTGCTTCATAATAACGATCTTGCGGGTGGCGAATAACAACTGACTGAACGCCGATTGAAGCTAATGTTTCAATCGTGTCATAAAGCGTTTCTCCTTTTTGGACGCTTGAAGTTGTTACTTCAAACGGAATTGTTGTTAATCCTAGCTGCTGTTCTGCCATTTCAAAGCTGCATCGAGTACGCGTGCTCGCTTCAAAAAATAAGTTGGCAACAAACATTTTCTCTTCCGGTTTCCATCCTTGTTTATTCGTTCGATAGTTTTCAGCGCTGTCTAAAATCTCTAGAATTTCATTTGTTTCTAGTGTTGAGACTGTCACTAAATGTTTCATATCGATTCCCTCCATTTTTGCTTTCCTCGCATTTCTTTATAAAAAAACACCCTTTCTAACTTAGAAAGGGTGTAAGAAAACAAGCTTCGTCTATAACGCGCTTTTCACACACCCTTAGAAACCTCTCTGGATTTCAATTAAAAGGCGTTCTATGAAATTTTTCGTGCTGACGTTTGTTGAACGTTTTCGGCTTCTTTTATCTTCTCTTTCGGCAGAACTAGATTCAGCAGAACTCCCATGATAGCAGACAGTGCCATGCTATCAATCTTTACATGTTCTGAGATATCTAAGTGTGCTCCTCCGATTCCTAACACTAAGATAATCGAAGCAATCATTAAGTTTCGTTTTGATCCAAGGTCTACCTTTGCATCCACCATCATGCGCAAGCCCGATGAAGCAATGATTCCGAATAAGAGAATTGAAATCCCGCCCATGACCGGCGTTGGTATACTTGAAATAAGAGCGTTGATTTTCCCGACAAACCCGAACAAAATCGCGAAGACTGCTGCTCCTGCTATCACAAATACGCTAAGCACCTTTGTGATGGCTAACACTCCGATGTTCTCACCGTATGTTGTATTTGGCGGTCCGCCGATCAGCGCAGCAAGCATAGTTGCTACTCCGTCTCCTAAAATCGATCTGTGCAGCCCTGGCTTTTCAATATAGTTTCGATCCACAATCTTATTTAAGACGAGAATGTGTCCGATATGTTCTGAAAGTGTTACGACTGCTACAGGTACCATGATAAGCACAATCCCCAGTGAAATGGACGGCGTGTATGTGACAAACGGCACGTAGAAGTGAGGTACTTCAATCCACTCTGCTTTCACTACCTTTGAAAAGTCTACCAATCCTTGTGTATAAGCGAAGATGTATCCGCCGATAATTCCCATCAGTACCGGAATCAGGCTGATAATGTTTTTAAAGAAGATTGAGCAAGCAACTGTTATCGCTAGTGTCACAAGCGCAACCATCAGGTAAGTTAAGCTGTAATTTCCTTTTGCATCGTTCATAGCCATGCCTACTGCTGTATTAGCTAGTCCTAAGCCTATAACCATAATAACTGGTCCTACTACAACTGGAGGAAGCAGCTTCATAATCCAATTGATTCCTGTTCCTTTTATAATCAAAGCAACGATTCCATAAACAAGTCCGGCTAAGAAACAGCCAACCATCGTTTCTTCAGGTCCAAACGAAGCTTTTGCGAAAATGATTGGCGTTATGAACGCGAACGATGAACCAAGATAAGAAGGAATTTGACCTCTTGTAATGAGCAAGAAAGCAAGCGTTCCTACCCCGCTTGAAATCAAAGCAATTGCCGGGCTGAACCCGACTAGGAACGGCACTAACACCGTCGACCCAAACATTGCAAACAAATGCTGTAGACTCAATGTTAACCAATTTACTGCTTTTGGTTTATCATGTATATCAAGTACAAAATCTCGTTGTTGACTCATATGTTTTTCCTCCTATCACTATTAAAAAACCTCTTTACGCAGAGGCAAAGAGGTTTTCAGCATACAAGGAAGACGCTATACCGCAGTATCGTTTTCCTTGTATAGTGACCCACCTTTTGCAGCCTCACGGGACTACCATTTAAAAGGGTATATAATTTATTTTTCGTAAATAGACACGTGGTCTTTTTCATCTACTTCCATTAAATGCACCGCAATTTTTTTCACTTTTAGCTGTCGGCACGTTTTTGCCAACATAGTCTGCTCGAATCGGCAGCTCGCGGTGCCCTCTATCCACTAAAACAGCCAGCTGAATGAGTTCAGGTCGGCCGATATCAATCAGTGCATCAAGTGCTGCTCGAACCGTACGGCCCGTATATAACACATCGTCTACTAAGATGACGTTCTTATTTGCAATATCTGTCGGAATATCTGATCCTTTTACGAGAGGCTCATCATTGCTTGTCACTTTCGATAAATCATCTCGGTAAAGCGTGATGTCTAGTTCTCCGACTGGCAATGTATTTCCTTCAATTTGTGCAATTCGTTCTGCTAAACGTTTTGCGATATAAATACCTCGCGTTTTAATCCCCACTAGCACACAATTTTCGATTCCTTTATTCTTTTCAATAATCTCATGTGCAATTCGAGTTAAAGCGCGGCGAATAGCCTGTTCGTCAAGTACGGTAGCTTTTACGTTCACTGTTTTTCACCTCAAGTTGTTGACATAAAAAAAATCCTCTTGCCTTGAGGCAAGAGGATTTGGTTTCAGACATATTTCTTCAAAAAGGCTATAAGTATGCCTTTTCTGCACCGTTTCCTTCTCAGCCTCTCTGGACTGTTCTTAAAGGTTCTTATTAAGTTAATACAAGTATGCCATCACTTATGGCAGTTGTCAACTTCTTTTTTCAATAAGCTCTAGCATCTCATTAAACTCTTTTGGAGCCGGTGCTTCAAATTCCATATATTCATTTGTACGAGGGTGAATAAAGCCTAATACACCTGCATGAAGCGCTTGTCCGTCAATCGGAAGCGTTTTTTTCGGTCCGTACTTCGGATCCCCGGCAAGCGGAAAGCCAATATACTTCATATGAACGCGAATTTGGTGTGTTCGCCCCGTTTCTAGCTTACATTCGACCAGTGAAAAATCTTTAAAACGCTGCAATACAGTAAAGTGCGTCACTGCATCACGGCTGTTTTCATCAGTGACCGTCATGCTTTGACGATCTTGCTTATCTCGGCCGATTGGCGCATCAATTGTACCGTGATCGTGCGCAATTACTCCGTGAACGATAGCTTTATAGCGACGCGTCACTGTTTTAGCTACAAGCTGACTAACTAGTGATTCATGAGCTAAATCATTTTTTGCAACCATAAGTAAACCGGATGTATCTTTATCAATTCGATGAACGATACCAGGGCGCATAACGCCGTTAATACCGGATAAATCTTTACAGTGAGCCATTAGGCCGTTTACAAGCGTGCCGCTATGATGACCAGGAGCTGGATGTACAACCATGCCGCGAGGTTTATTTACAACAAGCACATCTTGATCTTCATAATAAATATCTAAATCCATTTCTTCCGCTACCACATCAAGCTCTTCTAGTTCCGGCACTTCAATAACAACAGCGTCTCCTGTTTTACATTTATAGTTTCCTTTAACAGTTTTATCGTTCACTTTTGCGTGACCTTCTTTAATCCATTGCTGCACTTGTGAACGTGACCATTCTGCATTTACAGTCGAAAGTACTTTATCAATACGTTCTCCTGCTTGTTCTTCATTTATAACTGTTTCAATTACATTCATTCTTTGTGCTCCTTCTTCATTTTCCCTTCAAACAGCGTCATAATAAACATGATGATTACTCCGACGACAAGTGCCGAATCAGCTACGTTAAAAATCGGAAAATCATACGTAAAGATGTATGTATTTACGAAATCAACTACTTCTTTACGGACCACTCGATCAATAAAGTTTCCAATGGCGCCGCCTAACATTAATGCTAGCGCAATACCGAACCATTTATCTTGTTTTTTGAGCTTTTGAATATAAATTATTAAACCGACTACCACAACCACCGTAATGAGATAAAAGAACCACATCTGTCCTTGTAAAATCCCCCACGCGGCTCCTCTGTTACGATGAGAGGTAATGTAAAGAAAGTTTTCAATTACGGTGATGCTTTGTCCATAATACATTTCTTTTACAATCATCCATTTTGTTACCTGATCAATAAGTATAACAGCTAAAGCGATAAGATAATAAAACACAAACGTTTTCCTCCCGCAATAAAATCAAACGAATCCATACTAAAGCATTTTAGCACATAATTCATTTTTTTTCTCGCTTCTCACCATAAAACAAATAAATCTTCATTTGTGCGGGCCGTCGGTATTACTTTTAATTTATGAATAGACATCACTTCGCCAGTTAGTTCATCAATTCCGAACGCACCAACGTCAAGCTTTGCTAACGCGCGTTCTACATCTTTTAAATCGGCTTTAATCATTTCTATTACGTAACGTTCCTTTTCATCTATATAACCAGATTGTTCTGTAGCATATCTCAATAGGCGATCTTGTAATTCTTCTTTAATAAGAGCTAATTCCTGTCCAATGGAAAGATAATTTTCATACATGCAAACGCCTCCTGTGCTGATAAGATGAAGTATTAATGATGTTAGGTTTACCGAGTTTTCCATCGAATCTACAACACAAGTTTTTCCTAAGGCTTTAAATGCTTTATACCATTGTATTTGGGAATTTCGTACAGCAAAAAACACGCCCAAAAAGGACGTGTTTTGTTAATTACTGCTGAACGTAATGATTTTTCACAACATCCGCACAGCGTGTACATAAAGTCGGGTGATCTTGATCTTCGCCCACTGTTGGTGATACAACCCAGCAGCGCTCACACTTCTCACCTTCTGCTTTACTTACAACAATTGAAGCATAGCTGAATTTTTGTGCTTCAGCAGGTGCTTTACCTTCTGCTACTTCAAGATCTGAAACGATGAAGAGTTGACCTACATTTTCAGAAATAGAGGCTAACAGCTCTTTCGTATCTGCTGTTGGATACAGGGTTAATTTTGCTTCTAAAGACTTACCGATTACTTTTTCATTACGAGCTTGTTCTAACGCTTTTAATACTTCATCACGAAGCTCCATGAACGCATCCCATTTCTCTACTAATTGATCTGCTCCTTCAATTTCTTGAACCTCTGGCATATCAACTAGCTGCACGCTTTCTTCCGTTACATTTGGAATGTGAACCCATACTTCGTCTGCTGTATGAGAAAGAATTGGCGACACTAATTTCGTTAACGATAATAACGTTTCATAAAGGACCGTTTGAATGCTGCGACGCTCTACATTATTTTCTGCTTCGATGTACAATACATCTTTTGCAAAGTCTAAGTAGAATGAACTCATATCAATTGTACAGAAATTATGCACCGCGTGATAAATGCTTGAGAATTCATATGAATCATAAGATTTTTTCACTTTATCAATTAATTTGTTCAGCTTCACAAGCATGTAGCGGTCTACTTCACGAAGGTCTTCAACGGCTACAGCATCAGTTGTTGGATTAAAGTCCGCTAAGTTTCCTAGTAAGAAACGGAACGTGTTGCGGATTTTACGATATACTTCAGCTACTTGTTTTAAAATGTTATCAGATACACGAACATCGGCTTGGTAATCTACAGAAGCTACCCATAAACGTAAAATATCTGCACCTAGTTGTTTCATTACTTTTTCTGGAATTACAACATTTCCTAATGACTTACTCATTTTGCGACCTTCACCGTCTAAAGCAAATCCATGGCTAAGTACCCCTTTATAAGGTGCTTCACCCGTTACAGCTACACTTGTAGAAAGACTTGAATTAAACCAGCCGCGGTATTGGTCAGAACCTTCTAAATACAAATCAGCCGGACGCTGTAAGTCTTCACGCTCTTCAAGAACAGCTTGATGTGAAGAGCCAGAGTCAAACCATACGTCCATGATATCTGTTTCTTTTGTGAAGCGGCCATTTGGGCTTCCTTCATGAGTAAAGCCTTCTGGAAGCAAGTCTTTTGCTTCACGCTCAAACCATACGTTTGATCCATGCTCTCTAAATAAATTTGATACGTGTTCGATTGTTTCATCCGTAATGATTGGCTCATCATTTTCAGCATAAAATACCGGAATCGGAACGCCCCATGCACGTTGACGAGAAATACACCAGTCTCCGCGGTCACGCACCATGTTATAAAGTCGCGTTTCACCCCAAGTAGGCACCCATTTTGTTTTTTCTACTGCTTTTAATAAATCTTCACGGAAATCTTTAATAGACGCAAACCACTGTGCCGTTGCACGGAAAATTGTTGGTTTCTTTGTACGCCAGTCATGTGGGTATGAGTGGGTAATGAAACTTAATTTTAACAGCGCGCCTTCTTCTTCTAGTTTGTCTGTAATTGGCTTATTCGCTTTATCATAGAATAACCCTTCAAATCCTGGTGCTTCATTCGTCATATGACCCTTACTGTCGACTGGACAAAGAACTTCCAAACCGTATTTTTGACCAACGATAAAGTCGTCTTCCCCGTGTCCCGGTGCTGTATGAACACACCCAGTACCAGCATCCGTTGTTACGTGATCGCCAAGAACAACTAATGAATCACGCTTGTAGATTGGATGCTCAGCTACTACACGCTCAAGTTCTGAACCTTTTACCGTACGAAGCGTCTTATAGTCAGCCCATTCAATTTCTTTAGCAACTGTTTCAATCAGTTCAGTTGCCACTACATATTTTGCTCCATCTGCTTCAACTACGCTGTACTGAAGCTCAGGATTGACAGCAATCCCTTGGTTAGCTGGCATTGTCCATGGTGTTGTCGTCCAAATGATGAATTTTTCATCTTGTTCAAGCACACCTTTACCATCTTTTACGTTAAACGCTACGTAAATAGAAGCTGAACGCTTGTCATAGTATTCAATTTCCGCTTCTGCTAAAGCAGATTCACTTGAAGGGGACCAATACACAGGTTTTAACCCTTTATAGATGTAGCCTTTTTTCGCCATGTCACCAAACACTTTGATTTGCTGCGCTTCGTACTGCGGCTGAAGCGTTACATATGGATTATCCCAATCTCCGCGTACGCCTAAACGCTTGAACTGCTCACGCTGGCCGTTTACTTGTTCCCAAGCATACTGTTCGCAAAGCTTACGGAACTCAGCTACCGTCATTTCTTTGCGGTTTACTTTTTTATTTTTTGTTAAAGCTGTTTCAATTGGCAAACCGTGTGTATCCCAGCCTGGTACATAAGGTGCGCAGAAGCCTGACATCGACTTATAGCGAACGATAAAATCTTTTAGAATTTTATTTAATGCATGTCCCATGTGAATATCGCCATTCGCATATGGAGGTCCGTCATGCAGGACAAATAGCGGACGGCCTTCCGTACGTTTTTGTACTTTTTCATAAATATTCATTTCAGCCCACTGTTCTTGCATTTTAGGCTCGCGGTTCGGTAAATTTCCACGCATCGGAAATTCAGTTTTTGGCATCAATAATGTATCTTTATATTCCATGTTTTACCCTCCAAAAAAAGCGTAAATTTCATATCTTTTTGTACCATAATAAAAAGACCTCCTCATCCCAAAAAGGGACGAGAAGGCCTCCCGCGGTACCACCCTAGTAGATTTGCTGCACGCAAATCCTCTTTGCATTCGTAACGTGAATAAACCGCCACTGCTTACTATCATCAGTTCAGCAATGGTACTCTAGGGTGATTTTCACTTTTTTGTTTGTTATCGAGCTCGCACCATCCTCGATTCGCTTTGACAAACTAAAAAAGCTACTGTCCCTGTCTCCGTACTGTTTGATATGAAATTTCATCTGTTACCAAATTATATGACAACAAAACGTGAGAAGTCAAGATGATGTCTTGACTAGTCAATTTTTTCTTCTAGCGCTGGCATCTCATAATCCATCAACTGATCCCAGTCGTCGCTGTTTAACATTTCAAGCTGTGCTTCGATTAACATTTTGAAACGAGTTCTAAATACTTTAGACTGCTTTTTCGTCTCCTCAATGTCCATCGCAATTTTACGAGACTTAGACAGTGCTTCGTTAATAATACGGTCCGCATTTTTTTCTGCTTCTTTTATAATGAGCTTCGCTTCTTTTTCAGCGTTTCGCTTCACATCTTCCGCTGCTTCTTGAGCAATTAAAATTGATTTATTTAACGTTTCTTCGATGTTAGTAAAATGTCCAAGACGATCTGTTAATTCAGATACTCTTCCTTCTAACTCCTTTTTATCACGCATGACCAGCTCATAGTCTTTAATTACTTGGTCAAGAAACTCATTTACTTCATCTTCATCATATCCGCGAAACCCGCGATTAAACTCTTTGTTATGAATATCCAAAGGGGTTAAAGGCATCTAGGCCACCTCCGTGTTGTCTCATTACGTCATTAGTAATGGTTTATTCGACATATTTTTAAAATTTCCTGCTAGTAGATTTCTTTATTTCTGCTTTCCTACAACAATTCGCCATTTTTCTTTTTTAGTTTTGCCTTCAAGTGAAACGATACGACTTCTGCCGTGACCACGAAGCGACAAAATATCACCTTCATGACATTCAAAAGAAGGCTGTTCAATGACTTTAAAATTTATTTTTACCGCTCCATTTGCAATAAACGGCTGGACTTTTTGTCTTGATAAATTGTGAATAGTCGACAGCAAAACATCAAGCCTCATTGAAGAAACTGTATAAACGTGTTCAACCAGCTCTTCTTTTACCACATGCAGCTGCTCTCTTTGAATAGAAGAAAGTGAAACTTTGGCTTTTCCAATTGATGTTAAATTCATCTCAATATAAGAAGAGATTTCCTCTGCAGCTACAAGCTGAATATCGTCTCCGGCGACCAAAATATCTCCAAATTTTGAACGGCGCAGTCCTAAGGACATCGCTGAACCAAGAACTTGAGGATGTTCAATCGTCACAAACTTTTTAGGATAATTGAGCTCGTACATATGCAACTGAAAATCCTCGCTTTCAGGTACATAGTAATCCGGATATAGCAGCGCACGCTTGCGTTCAGCAAACGGTTGTCCACCATCAAATGAAACTTGAACCTCTCCTTCAGTACCGACAATAGCCGTCACAATCTGCTGCTCTCTTGGATCTAAAAAGTCCGTTAATTTTGGGCTGTATTGATGTAGGACATCTTCTTTCCACTGAAGAACCTGGTCAATAAATCCATGTTCTTCTTGCCTAAAATGTTCATAAATAGACATATTATTACTCCTACTATTGGTATGTAAAAAAGGAATCCAGCGATTCCTTTTTTAAATAAAACCCACCACATTATTAAGTGAATACACGCCTCTTTCCGCAAATCGCAATAAAAAGATTGCGACAAGAGGTGAAATATCAATCATGCCAATAGGTGGAATGATTTTACGAAAAGGCTCTAAGTAAGGTTCACAAATACTGCCAAGCAGCTGACCAAACTTAGACGCCCTTACATCGGGTACCCAAGACATCAAAATGTAAATAATCAGTGCCCATGAGTAAAGCCCAATCAATTTTCCAAGAATCCCAAAAACGATGTCCAAAAACTACCACCTCTTTACGTTTGTTGTATCATGTTCTCCCATCATATCTGAAATGCTTCCGCTTACGTCTACATTATCAGGTGTACATAAAAAGATGTCGGTTCCAATTTTTTGAATGTCCCCGCCTAAAGCATAAACTGTACCACTTAAAAAGTCGACAATTCTCACTGCTTGATCTCGTTGAATGCGCTGTAAATTCACAACTACGACTTTACGATTTTTTAAATGATCCGTAATTTCTTGTGCTTCGGCATAGACCCGAGGTTCGCAAAGCATCATTTTTGATGATTTTTGAACGCTTTGCAAGCTAATCACGTTTTGCTGCTGATTCGGCTGCTGACTAGCTTTCGCTGGTCTCGACTGCTGTACAGGCTCTTCTACCGACTCTTCTTGTTCGTAATGTTCTTCTACATATTCAGTATCGTCATCAAGAGCAAAAAAACTTCTAAAGCGATTTTTCATACTCATCTTGAATTACACCTCCTTAACGTTCATTCCCAACTAACGTGGTTCCTAGTCTAATGAAAGTTGCTCCTTCTTCAATTGCAATTGCATAATCGTTTGACATTCCCATTGATAGCTCTGTACACGGTGCATATGGCAAATTTAGTTCTTGTATGCGGTTCTGCAATTTTTTTAGACCTTGAAAACAACTGCGAAGCGTGGACTCATCATCTGTGTGAGGAGCCATTGTCATCAATCCGACTACTTGAATATTTGTAAATTCTTCAAGGGATTGAATAAATGGAATTACCTCTTCTACAGCAAGGCCATGCTTTGATTGTTCTTCGGCAACATTAACTTGTACAAAACATTTTATACGATGTCCTGCACGTTTATCAATTTCTTTTGCTAAAGATAATCGGTCTAGTGAATGAATATAGTCAACTTTATCAATCACATTTTTTACTTTTCTTGTTTGTAAGCTTCCGATAAAATGCCAGGTCGCTTTCTCACCGATTGATTCATACTTTTCTAGAAGACCTTCATCCCTGTTTTCTCCGAGATGTAAAATGCCTGCATCCACTGCTTCTGCTGCTCGTTTTGTGGAAACGTATTTTGTTACAGCAATCAGCTCTACAGCTTCTCGATTTCGATTAACTTTTTTACACGCTTCAGCAATTGTTTGTTGAACTGCTTCTAGATTTTCACTTACGCTAGCTGTCACTATGTAATTACTCCTCCTTAAAGCCTATGAAGTTAAACATGCGTCCTGTTTTCCCTTGGTCGCGGCGATGAGAGAAGAACAGGTCATCTTCACAGCTTGTACAATACGACGATGTTAAAATTCGTTCCGGCAATACGCCTGCGTTTTGAATCAGCAGCTTATTGACTTTTTTTAAATTAAGCGCGTATTGTCCAGGGCTTACTTCTTGATATCCATTTTGGCCAACTACTTCGTTTACTTGTGTAATGACGCGGTTATCGACAACATAACAGCAATCTTCAATCGAAGGGCCAATCGCCACGTAAATATCTTCAATCGGAACATTTTCTTGCTCTACCCAATGTCGAATCATATTTCCTGCAATATCTTTTACTGTTCCCTTCCACCCAGCATGAGCTAGACCAACTAAATGGTGATCAGGCGCATAGAAGTACAGCGGAACACAATCTGCATAACATAAAGCTAACAAAATATCAGATTCATTTGTATAAATGCCATCCGTTGCTTTTATGCCCTCTTCATACTTGTAGATTCCTTTTGCACAGTCGGCTTTTGTTACTTTTTGAACAGTTGCTTCATGTACTTGTTCAGCACATACAAAGCTTTCAAAAGACATGTCTAGTTCGGCTGCTAAAATTTTTCTATTTGTAATAACATCTTCTACGTTATCGTTTACGTGAAGCCCTAGGTTAAAAGAAGCAAATGGAGGTTTACTCACGCCACCATTTTTTGTGGTGAAACCAGCAACAAGCATATCATTCTTTTCTACCCAAGGGCTCAGCCACATAAACGACTCGTGATGGCTTTTTTTTAATGGCTCAGGATTCATGTATGTGACACATCCCTTGTTTCATTTGTTCTCACATATTGTACCACAGATTGCTAGGTGCTGTTGACAAAAAACTAATTCTCTTCAGGCTGAAATGCGTCTTTATAACGTACTAAAATGACATCAGAGCCAATTTTCACAATATTTTTCCACGGAATCACAATTTCATCATCTTTTCCAAAGAAGCCCAATACACGAGAGCCTCCGATAATGACGGCCTGTATTTTTCCCGTTGTTAAGTCAATATCAATATCCCCTACATTTCCAAGTTTTTTGCCATCAGCTACATTCACTACATCTTTCAGCTGAAATTCTGAAATCTTTAACATGCTCTCTCCTCCTATAGCAAACTTTATTCCTTAGCCTATATATATTTTCAAATTTTCATTTCATGAAGGAAAAGCTTATTTTTTCTCTGCCACTCTCTTTCTATAGGCATTTTGTTCACTAATTACACATGAGACATTCTCAACGAGTAGCTAGAAATCCTCACAGCAATAGGAAATCTGATAGGAATATCTTTTGGTCATGTATTATACATTGATACATACAAAATAAGCACCGTGTCTGTTTTTATAGACACGATGCTTATTAAGTTGAACATCAAATAAAGTGAATGGTATTAATTGTATGAACGCGAGCAGCTGCCAATTTAGATAGCTTTTGTTAACTTTGAATATTTTTATTCATCTGTTTAATAGCAGCTTTTTCTAAACGAGAAACCTGCGCTTGAGAAATACCAATTTCTTCAGCCACTTCCATCTGTGTTTTACCTTGAAAGAAGCGCTTTCGTAAAATTAGTTTTTCTCGCTCGTTCAATCTTCTCATACCTTCTTGCAAAGCAATTTCTTCAATCCAAGTTGAATCACGGTTGCGTTCATCGCTTAGCTGATCCATGACATAGATTGGATCTCCACCATCATTGTAGATAGGTTCAAATAGAGAAACCGGATCTTGGATAGCATCTAAAGCAAACACAATTTCTTCATGCGGCACTTCTAGGACTTTTGAAATTTCCTCAGCTGTAGGTTCCTTGGATGTTTCACTCATAAGCCTTTCACGAACTTGAAGAGCTTTATAAGCAATATCACGAAGGGAACGAGAAACACGGATTGGATTATTGTCACGTAAATAGCGGCGAATTTCCCCTATAATCATTGGGACAGCATATGTAGAAAACTTCACGTTTTGACTTAAATCAAAATTGTCAATGGATTTCATTAATCCAATACACCCAACCTGAAATAAGTCATCAACAAATTCTCCACGATTGTTAAAACGTTGGATCACGCTGAGTACGAGACGTAAATTTCCGCTTACTAGCTTTTCTCTTGCTGTTCCATCTCCAGCCTGCATTTGTTTAAACAACTTTCGCATTTCTTCATTTTTTAATACGGGAAGTTTCGAAGTATCTACTCCACAAATTTCTACTTTATTTCTTGTCAACTCTTTCCCTCCTAACAGGAGATGATGTTCTGAATTCAGTATCTCCTCAGAAGGAAAAAATATGCACTTTTACAATTCTGACAATTCCCCACTAAAAAAGCTGATTGTATAAGATGCTTCTCAGCCCTTATACAATCAGCTTTTTTACTTAAACCATTTTATTAAATTCTTTTCGAAGCCGTTTAATAATTCGTTTTTCAAGCCTTGAAATATAAGACTGAGAAATGCCTAGCATATCAGCTACATCTTTTTGCGTTTTTTCTTCTCCGCCGGCTAGCCCAAAGCGCAGCTCCATAATTTGCTTTTCACGATCATTTAATTGGTGCAGTGCTTTCAACAAAAGTTTTCGATCTACATTCGCTTCTAGGTCTTTGGTGATGATATCTTCTTCGGTTCCCATCACGTCAGATAATAGCAGTTCGTTTCCATCCCAATCAATATTTAACGGCTCATCAAATGAAACTTCAGATCGAATTTTATTGTTGCGGCGCAAATACATTAAAATTTCATTTTCAATACAGCGAGAGGCGTACGTCGCTAGCTTAATTTTCTTTTCAGGATTAAACGTGTTTACTGCTTTAATTAAACCGATGGTGCCGATGCTAATTAAATCCTCGATATTGATTCCCGTATTTTCAAACTTGCGGGCAATATAAACAACAAGTCGCAAATTACGCTCAATCAACAGCGAACGTGCTGCTTCATCTCCTGATGGAAGTTTTTTCAAGAGCACTTCTTCTTCATCTTTTGTTAAAGGTGGTGGAAGAGCTTCACTTCCTCCTATATAGTACACTTCATCTGTTTTTAGCTTAAGTTTAATTAATAATTTGTACCACCATAATTGAAATCGAATTCGATATGTAGCCATTCTGTATCCTCCTTTATTTGTTCACACCTTTTACGATGCGGAACTTACTTCTCCAATAACAATAAGCTTCGGATGAACAATACACTCATATTGCTTCTCCACTGAAAGCGTTGTATGACTAATACCTACTAATACTTTAGTGACTTCAATCGTGTTGGACTGATGCACCAGCCTTACCATATCTGGCTTTAGAGCAAGCAGCAGCTGATTGGCTTGGCCCACGCTTCGATAAGGGACAAAGCGGACTTTTGAATACCACTCTTGATCAATATCTTCGCTGTGTGAAAAAGATTGGACATTTTTGCTTAATTCCATTAAGCCTTCAGGCAATATTTCTTTTAAAGAATCTGCTGTAACAATCATAACTGGGGTTTTCGTCAGCGGATCTACAAGCTGGTTTCCACTATCAATAAGTCCTTTCATCGACAGCGTCTGTTCGTTTAAAATAACTTCTACATCTACCAGCTGATCAAATGTAATGTTTTTCATTCGCAAATCATCAACTCGTGCTTTTGAAAAATAAGATAATAGCGGAAAACCGATAAGAACAAATATCCAGCTAATAGGATCACCAAACTGTGGAGATTTCGTATCAACCATTTGATTAAGAACAAGAAACTGATCTTGAAATAAAAAGTGAACGCCCATTAACCCTCCACCAACAACAAAGGTTGTAAAATAAAACGTTAATAAATTCTCAAAGAAAAAGCGCAGTCGTTTATAACCAAACGTCATCAATACCATAAAAAAAGAGAATAAAATTTTAATAGCAGGGTGAACCATGAGATGAGAAAAAGGCGTAAACATAAGAAGGACAATTAATGAACCGATAAAGCCGCCAAGCAAAAGCCGCCACCACTTGTAATTCCGTTTAAGTACAACTGCACATAACATTAGTAAAATCGTATCTAACCCAAAATTCAGCATCCATATTAAATCTAAATAGATTGGCAATGTTTATAACCTCTCCATTCTTTCTGAATTTTTCTGTTAAAAATTAGTATATAGTACATCCTATTAGAAAGTCTGTCAGTTCATGCCGAGAAACAAGCAGTATTTTTGAGGAAATCATTCGATATTTGTCACACCACTTTTAGAAAGAAAACACAAACCCTTTGAAGGCATCATATTGACCATGTCGAATGTTTTTTATATTCTTTTTGAGTTTTCTAGATTCATTGCATAAAAAAAGACCTCTGTATAAAACAGAGGTCTTGGCTTTTTATTTTCTTAGCGTCTACGATTACGGTTTCGTAAGAATGTTGGAATATCTAGCGCATCTTCAGACTGTGGCTGAGATGGACGCGTATATTCTTGCTGTACAGGTTCTTCACGCTTTACTTCACGCTTCGGCTGTGGAGCCGGTTGCTGTGTCGATTGCTGCATGCGATTCGCTGATAACGAAGGACGACCTGGTTTTGGCTGTGATAAATCTTGGTCACTAAAGCCAGTTGCAATAACTGTAACAACAATCTCGTCTTTTAGGTTTTCGTTAATAACAGATCCAAAGATCATGTTCACTTCTTGGTCAGAAGCCGAAGCAACGATATCTGCAGCTTCTTGTACTTCGTAAAGACTTAGGTTTGTACCGCCTGTGATGTTCATTAATACACCTTGAGCTCCATCGATAGATGTTTCAAGAAGTGGACTTGAAATAGCTTTTTTAGCCGCTTCAGCAGCGCGGTTTTCACCAGTCGCAATACCGATACCCATAAGGGCAGATCCTTTGTTAGACATAATTGTTTTCACGTCAGCGAAGTCTAAGTTAATTAATCCAGGAACTGCGATTAAATCTGAAATACCTTGCACACCTTGTCGCAATACGTTATCCGCTTCACGGAACGCTTCTAGCATTGGCGTGTTTTTATCAACGATTTCTAATAAGCGATCATTCGGGATAACAATCAGCGTATCCACTGCTTCTTTCATTGACGCAATGCCGCCTGCTGCTTGAGTAGAACGCTTACGGCCTTCAAACGTAAACGGACGAGTAACAACACCTACCGTTAATGCTCCTAGCTCGCGAGCAATTTGGGCAATGACTGGAGCTGCACCAGTTCCAGTTCCTCCACCCATACCAGCTGTTACGAAAACCATGTCTGCACCTTTTAGGGCTTCTTGGATTTGTTCCTTACTTTCTTCAGCTGCTTTTTTACCAACTTCTGGATTAGCACCTGCACCTAATCCTCTTGTTAATTTAGCGCCGATTTGCATTTTCGTTTCAGCTTTTGATAAATTTAATGCTTGTGCATCTGTATTAACTGCAATAAATTCTACACCTTGGACGCCATGTTCAATCATTCGGTTAACCGCGTTGTTACCGCCGCCTCCGACACCGATTACTTTAATCGTCGCTAATTGGTCTACACTTGTATCAAACTCCAACATGATAGTTCCTCCTAATTCTTCGAAATTACCAATCCGTAACGTTAATCAAAGAAGTATCCAAAAAACTTCTTCATTAAATTTTGGTCATTTTTCTTTTTCGGCTGCTCAGCTGATTGTTGCGGCTGCTGTGGTTTCGGGCTAGGTTTGATCATTTCTTGCTCAATCGGCTCTTCTTCCACAACTGGCGCTCCAATTTCTCGGCCTTGTATTTTAGCATTTTTGTATGCAAATTTTATTAATCCTACGCCTGTTGTATAATGCGGCTCACGTACTCCAATATAATCAGGCACTGCTATGCGCACGTTATTCTTTAAAATTACTTGAGCTAGCTCAAGAATACCAGGCATCGCTACTACTCCGCCTGTTAAAACAAATCCTCCTGGAATATCTTTATATCCTAGGCGATTTACCTCCTGCGTAATCATATCTAAAATCTCTTCTAATCTAGCTTCAATAATATCAGAGATTTCGAGCTGATTAAACTGCTGATGCTGATCGCTTCCAATGATCGGTACACTAAATACTTCTTCCTCAGAAGCATGATCGTAGAAAGCATGTCCATGCTTTATCTTAATATTTTCCGCATCTTCAGTCGATGTGCGAAGGCCAATCGATAAATCCTTGGTAATGTGCTCTCCGCCAACAGCTAGTACATTTGTTACTTTCAAATGTCCTTGGTCAAAGATCGCAACCGTTGTTGAACCTCCACCGATATCTACCAGTGCGACACCTAAGTTTTTTTCATCACGAGATAATGCAATTGAACCAGCGGCTAGAGGCTGTAAACAAATATCACTGATTTCTAAACCAGCTCTTTCTACACAGCGTAATAAGTTATGTAAAACCGTTCTAGATCCTGTTATGATTGTACCTTCCATTTCTAAACGTACCCCAATCATACCTCTAGGATCGTTAATACCTTCTAAGCCATCTACAATAAATTGCTTTGGAATAACATCAATGATTTCACGATCTGGCGGGATAGACATGACTTGAGCAGCATCAATTACTCGATGAATATCTTCGTTTGTAATTTCACGATTCTCGCTTGACACGGCTACTACTCCGTGACAATCTTGTAAAAATACATGATTTCCGCTTATGCCCACTACAACCTTTTTAATTGTAATGCCTACCATTCGTTCAGCTTGTTCTACTGCTTTTCTAATAGATTGAACTGTTGCATCTATATCAACGATAGAACCTTTTTTTAGTCCGTGTGATTTAACATTCCCTACACCAATGATATTCAATGAATCGTTACTCATCTCTCCGATGATTACTTTCACACTGGATGTACCGATGTCTAAACTAACGTATATTTCATTGCTGTTCATTCTTTGGCACCTCCTTTTTCTTTCTGCACATGTCATCTTAATAAATTAAGAAGAACAACAATATTAATTTTTTATTATATGAAAATATTCAACAAATACATCTGTTTCCCTTTTGTAAAATCAATTTTTTTCAAGTTTTTCACAGACTTTATCTCTTTCAAAGAACAAAACGTTCTGGTTTTGACTTTTTTTTAGATTTAAGCCTAAAATTCACTGAAAAAAGCTATTTAACTACAAGTCTACACTAAGATGTACACTGAGAAAAGCGAAACTTATCTAGAACAAATATTACATTTCCATTTCACAGCAACGGAGAAGAAAATCATATGTATGCAGAATACTTGCATGTGATTATACAATGTACAAGGGCTAGTTTGCCAGTCTCAACTCATCTATTTCCTTTAATTAACACTTATAAAAAATAATTACTGCTTGCTCTTTTTATAAGGTTTAAATGCATATCCTTCTTCTAAATCAATAATACCTTTTTGATCATCACTCAATTTACTTGCAATAGCTGGGTAATGAACAATTTTATCAGAGAAGTTGCTAATTTTCCCGCTTACTTCACGCGTATCATTCATAAACACCTCGATGTGAAGAGGTTCTGATTTTGTCGGCGCGTAGTAAATCTCAGAAATAGCCCCTTTTATGCTCTTAGGCGTTTTAGCTAATTCTTGAACCATGCTTTGTATAGCGTCTCCGTCTTTCCAGTCAATTAGCAGCGGAGCGTCGGATGACACTTTCTTAGCACTTACTTCTTTTAAAACTTTTCCATTTTCATTCACAGGGAAATATTTATTCCCTGAGGTTACATATGCAATTCTTGCATACTCTTTTACGTCGATTACGACCTTATTAGGAAATGTTTTGTGAATGACAGCTTCCTTTACCTCAGGGTTTTTCTCGACTTTCCCCTGAATTTGATCAGCATCAGCTTTCCAGTAGCTGGTTTTTTTGGACAGACCACTCGCTTTGACAATATCCTTATCACTTACATGTTTATTCCCTTGTACTTCAATGTTAGAAACATTGCTCAGAGAAGATTGAGAATACACAATAAATAAAATAAGGATGAAAAAGAGTGATAAATACAAAATAAGCCGTCTATTTGCTTTTTGCTTTCGCTGTTCTTGCAGCTTCGGTACCCGATCTTCTAAAACAATTAACTTACCTTTTTCCATTTTTTTCACCCTTATCCATTTGAGAAAATAAACGAAGAATTACCATCTATTTATTTCCAATCTTTGCTTCATGAGAATATCCCCATTATAGCATAGAATAAACACATAAAAGCTACCTTTTCACGCATAACCATACAGCGACGGGCTGAGTAATTAGCGGCCGATAATCTCAACTTCTGTATGAATATCAATATCGAATTTCTCTTTAATTGTTTTCTTAACATGAGCAATTAAATTCAGCACGTCTGAAGCCGTTGCATCTCCTGTATTGACAATGAAGTTCGCATGCTGCTCACTAATTTGCGCACCGCCTACTGAAAAACCTTTTAAGTTGGACTTTTCGATTAAGTCTCCTGCATAATTTGGAAGCGGATTTCTAAAAATACTTCCCGCACAAGGAAAATTCCAAGGCTGTGTTTCGCGGCGATAGTCTTTATTTTTCTGCATGACCGCCACAATATCATCTTTCGTTCCCTTTTTCAAACGCAGCACGGCTTCTACACATACTCCGGGACGGTCTTTTTGTAGAATTGAATGACGATAAGAAAATTGAAGCTCTTCATTTGTCAGCCACTCAAGAGTGCCATCTTCAAATAAAATCAGCGCTTTTTCGACTACATGAGACATATCAGAACCATGGGCACCTGCATTCATATAAACAGCGCCTCCCACAGATCCAGGAATTCCACTTGAAAACTCCAATCCAGACAGACCTTGTTTTGTAATAACTGTTGCAAGCTTGATGCTAGGGTATCCCCCACCTACAGTAACCGTCTCTCCATCTACTGTTAAATCATCTAATCCGGCTCCGAGCTTAATGACCACACCTTCAATTCCCTTATCAGAAACAAGAAGATTAGATCCTCGACCAATCGCTCTCCATTTCACGCCATGTTTTTTAATAATATCCATTGTAACTTTTAAGTGATCAACAGAATCAGGTTCTACAAGCACATCTGCTGGACCACCAATTTTCATTGTTGTATGTTTTGCTAGCGGTTCATTTTCACGAACCTTTCCAATATTCGCTTCGACTAACTCTTTTACTAACGCTTCCATAAGAACCTCCTAAAACCCTCTTTGCTGTTATAAAACTTTCATGTCAATGCGCCCTTACTTCTAATGCATAAGAATAATAAGAACAGATTCATAACTAAGCAGCAGCACCTTGTAAGATACGTTTTTTCTACAATGGCACTCTATTCTGTTGTCAATTTCATCATTTTTATTTATCGTATGACATTCACCCATAGAATGTACGTTCATCTGCTATATAAAGTAATTTTGATTGTTTTTTTATCGTTTTTCATTTAGAAGTTAAACACATGCTGACAGTCATAAAAAACGCTACGCTCATAAGTGCACATACGTTCACCTAATCACTAAAATAAAATATTTAACCTTACACATCATACCATAGTTGGACTCAAAATTGGTTATCACAACATTACATTTTAAAAACATTTCATACAAAAATATCATCTACCTGTAAAAAATCGAAAATAAACCGCCAACAAAATCCGGTGTGCACTTGGATTTAAGATGACGGTTTACTTCAGTAGACCATTGCCTACTTGACATTATACAATTTTTTTTAATTAATAGCGAGAATATCTACTAACATTTAACAAAACTCCAACTGCTGCCAGCATGAGCGTCAGCGATGATCCGCCGTAACTTAAAAATGGAAGCGTAATTCCCGTAACAGGCATAAGACCTGTTACCACGCCTATATTAATCATGACTTGAATCGCAACCATTGAAATAATTCCTAAGGCTAAAAACGTTCCGTAAAGATCAGGTGCTCCGAGCGCTACTTTAATTCCTCTCCAAAGCAATAAGCTAAACAAAAGCAGAACAAGTGTTCCGCCGATGAAACCGAGCTCTTCTGCCAGAATAGCAAAAATAAAATCAGTTTGAGGCTCCGGCAAATAAAAGAACTTTTGTCTACTTTGCCCTAACCCTAATCCAAGCAATCCCCCCGGCCCAATTGCATAAAGAGATTGAATGATTTGAAACCCGCTTCCAAGCGGATCTTCCCAAGGATTTAAAAATGAGGTGATGCGTTTAATCCGATAAGGAGCCGATAAAACAAGCCCTACAAAACCGGCAACGCCAAGCAACCCAAGACCTGCAAAGTGACTTACTTTTGCTCCTGAAACAAAAATCATGACTAAACAAGTTCCAACAAGCACCGTTCCTGTTCCTAAATCCGGCTGCATCATAATAATGCCAAACGGTAAGAAAACCAGTAATAATGCCGGTAACATTCCTTTTCTAAAGGATGTAATTTTCTTCTGATTTTCTGATAAATATTTCGCTAAAAATATAATCATAGCAAACTTCATAAATTCTGAAGGCTGAATCGAAAACGCTCCAACACCTATCCAACTTTGCGACCCATTCCGTACTAGCCCTACTCCCGGAATCAATACAAGTACCAGCATAACAAAGCAAATGATTACAATTGGCTTTGCCCACGTACGCCACATCCAATAATCAATATTCATGATGACAAACATCGCGCATACTCCAAGCCCTGCAAATAAGAGCTGGCGTTTAGCAAAGAAAAAAGAATCATTAAACTTGTATGTAGCCCATACCGCACTTGCGCTGTATACCATGATAAGGCCGATGGTTAGCAAGGAAAGCGTAACGATTATGAGAAAAAAATCTGGGGTAGACCTTTTTGTCGACACTGTCACACACCTCTAAAAATAGATTAGGGCTAGTGTATTTTCTAGGTGTTTAGACAAGCCCTTATTTCAGTTTATGCACAGATTCAATAAAGATGTCACCACGTTCTTCAAAAGTTTTAAATTGATCCCAGCTTGCACAAGCAGGAGATAATAAAATAACATCTTCTTCATCTGAACAAGCATATGCTTCTGAAACTGCTTGTTTAACATTATCGACACGTTTTACAATTTGTATTCCCGCTTCTTTTGCTACGCGTTCAATTTTAGGAGCCGTTTCACCAAACGTAATAACAGCTTTCACATTTTTAAACTCTTCTTTTAAATCATCAAACTCATTGCCGCGATCGAGTCCACCTGCAAGTAGAATCGTCGGCTGCGAAAAAGCGGAAAGAGCTACTTTTGTAGCAAGCATATTCGTAGCTTTAGAGTCATTATAAAACTTACGTTTGTTGATTGTCGTGACATATTGAACGCGGTGTTTAACACCAGCAAACGTTGTGAGCACGCGGTAGATAGCTTCATTTGAACAGCCGTACAGCTTCACAACGGATACAGCTGCTAAAATGTTTTCTTGATTATGTCTGCCTGGCAGCACTACATCTTTTAAGGACATCACTTCTTCATCTTTAAAGAAAATGGTTTCGTTTTTAATATACGCTCCTTCTGTCGTTTGAGCTGTAACAGAAAAAGGTACTTTTGTCGCTTTAACACCTGCACTAGCTTTCATCACTAGCTCATCATCCGCATTAATAACGGCAAAGTCTTCATTTGTTTGATTGTTAAAGAGATTTGCTTTCGCTTTGATATATTCCTCTTTTGTACCATGATAGTCTAAGTGAGCATCAAACAAATTCAATAATAAAGAGATTTTCGGACGGAATTTTTCAATTCCCATCAGCTGAAAAGAAGAAAGCTCCGTTACAATTACATTGTCCTTTGTTGCTTTTTGCGCCACTTCACAAGCTACTGTTCCAATATTTCCAGCAATCAACGGCTGCTTTTGATCTTCTTCTAACATTTTATAAATTAGCGTTGTTGTTGTTGTCTTCCCATTGCTTCCCGTAATTCCGATAAAAGGAGCTTCACTAATTTCATAAGCCAATTCTACCTCTGTTAAAATCGGAATATTTCGCTTTAATGCTTCTTGCAATAGAACATTTGAATACGGAATCCCAGGGTTTTTTACAATAACATCCGCTTTGTCTAAAAGCTCAAGCGGATGATGTCCACAGACAACTTCAATGCCCGTTTTTTCTAATTCCTGTGCTGCTACGTTCTCTTCGTACGGTTTTTGATCATTAACGACTACTTTAGCACCAAGCTGTTTAACTAACTGAGCGGCTGCTAAACCGCTCTTGGCTAATCCTAAAATAAGTACTTGTTTACCTTGATACGTATTGACTGATTTCATTTAAATCCACACCTCGATATAAATTCCAAGCATTGCAAATAATAGTCCTACAGCCCAAAAAGTCATAACTACGCGCCATTCCGACCAGCCGCTTAGCTCGTAATGGTGATGAAGCGGGCTCATTTTAAACACACGTTTTCCTGTTGTTTTGAAAGATGCGACTTGAATAATAACAGATAGTGTTTCAATAACAAACACACCACCGATAATAACAAGCAAGAATTCCATTTTCATTAAGACAGCCACCGTAGCGATAGCTCCTCCTAGCGCTAAAGAACCCGTATCTCCCATAAATACTTTTGCAGGATGGGCATTAAAAACTAAAAATCCTAACACAGCTCCTACTACAGCAACTGAGAAAATAGATAGTTCAAACTGTTCTGCATTCCAGGCAAGAACTGCAAATGCACCAAAAGCAATCGCACTTGTACCAGATACAAGTCCGTCTAATCCATCCGTTAAGTTAACCGCGTTTGAAAAACCAACAAGCCAGATGATGAGGAAAACAACATAAAACCAACCTAAATCGATTGGGTCTTTAATTCCTGGAATCGTCACTTCAGTTGAAAACTCAAACTGTCTTGCAATAAAGTAAAAAATAATTGAAATGACAACCTGACCTAAAAACTTTTGTTTAGATGTTAATCCAAGGTTACGCTTTAACACTACTTTTATAAAATCATCTAAAAATCCTAATAAACCAAATCCGATTGTGACAAATAATAATAGAAACGTCTTATATGTAAGTTCTGCATACTGATTGACCATAATAAGAGTTGCCACAATAATAGATAATAAAATCATGATACCGCCCATTGTAGGTGTACCTGATTTTTTCTGGTGAGATTTCGGGCCTTCATCACGAATACTTTGACCAAACTTTAATCTTCTTAAGAAGGGAATAAAAATCGGCGACAATACAACCGTAATCAAAAAGGCTACGCCGATTGTCAATAAAATTGATTGTTCTAGCACGATGCCCCCTCCTTAACTTCCAACTCATTCCGACTCATTTTGTTCTCTACCCATTTCATTACTACTTTCGCTCCTCAATCATTTTGCGTGCTACTTCTCGATCGTCAAAATCGAATACTTTTTTACCAATAATTTGATAGGTCTCGTGCCCTTTTCCAGCAATGACAATAACATCATCTGCATGCGCTGCTTCCACTGCATAGCGAATAGCTTCTGCACGATCAGCAATCGTCACATAGTTATCTGTATCCAAACCCTCTTCCATATCTTTTAAAATAGCCAATGGATCTTCACTTCGTGGATTATCCGATGTCAAAATAGCTTGTGTACTGTATTCAGCTGCAATCCGAGCCATGATTGGTCGTTTTGTACGATCTCGATCTCCGCCACAACCAACAATAACATATATATTGCGTTTTGCGAATTCTTTTACAGTTTTTAACACGTTCTCTAAGCTGTCCGGCGTGTGGGCATAATCAACGATAACCGTAAAATCTTGCTCCGCATCAACCACTTCAAAACGCCCAGACACGCCTTCTAACACTTTTATTTCCTCGACAATAACTGACAGAGGAATACCTGACACTAAACATGAAGCCGTAGCCGCTAATACGTTGTAGACGCTGAATTTCCCAATAAGCTTCATTTCTACACGAACCGTTTCTGTCGGCGTTGTCAAGTCGAACGTTGTGCCGCTGTTTGTAATTTGAATATTTGTTGCACGAATATCACTGTCACGGTCAATGCCATAGGTAATCACTGTAGCAGCCGTGTTTTTAATATATTCCTCGGTTGCCGCATCATCAGCATTAAGAACAGCGAATTTAGGACGATTATGGTTATAAGCGTTTCCTAACTGTGCAAATAGCAACCCTTTCGCACGACGATAATCTTCCATTGTATGATGATAGTCCAGGTGATCTTGCGTTAAGTTACTAAATACTGCCACGTCAAAGTCGCACCCGTGTACGCGTCCTAAGTCAAGTGCATGAGATGATACTTCCATCATCGCTACTTCTACATTTTCTTCCACCATTTGGTGAAATGTTTTTTGGAGCGTAAGCGATTCAGGCGTTGTGTTTTTCACATCATAAGACGTATCACCAATACGAATTTCAATCGTTCCAATTAGACCCGTCTTTTTATGTTGTGATTTAAAGATATGCTCAATTAAATGTGTAATCGTTGTTTTTCCATTTGTGCCTGTTACACCAATTAAATGCATTTTTTGTGTGGGCTGATTGTAGAAAGCATCCGCTAGCACTGCCATTGCTCGTTTTGTACTCTTTACGCGTACAACAGGTACTTCTACATCCACAGGCTTTTCTGCTAAGATTGCTACTGCCCCTTTTTCCACAGCCATCTGTGCAAAGCTATGTCCATCAACTGTATAGCCGTCTATACAAATGAACAATGCTCCGGGCTTAACTTCTCTTGAATCCATTTCAATTGACGTAATATCAATATTCTGTTCAGGAAGCTGAACAAAATCATGTAAATGTGTTAGTAGTTCTCGTAAATCCATTCCTACCATGTCCTCTCTATTTGTAAAGTGAAACGTTTGTTATAAGACGCTATGGCAACCATTCTTCTTTTTCTAGCACCTAACCTATTACATTTTACAGAAAAAGAAGCCCGGAGGGAACACCCCCAAGGCTTATTTGTTGATTTCATGTTCACACGCAGAGTAACCTGCTGATTATCATGCAAGGAAGAATAGTGGTTTATAGAGATTTTTATTTTCCCATATAAATTCTAACCGTTTCGCCTTCTTTAACTTTCGTTCCGGCTTCAGGAGACTGCTTGACCACTTTATCTCCTTCGCCACTCACATCTAATTTTAAATTAAGTAGCTGTTCTTGTAACTCTTTTTTTGACATTCCTACGACATTTGGTACTTTTATCATTGGTGTGTCCAGCCACGTTAACTCTTTTTCAATTTGTCCTTTACGCGGTTTAACGTCCATCACACGCAAACTGTCTTCAATCATTTTACCTACAATCGGAGCTGCTACAACTCCACCAAACTGAATGGTGCCTTTTGGATTATCAACCGCAACATACACGACAATTTCAGGGTTATCTGCTGGTGCAACACCGATAAAAGAAACGATGTGATTATTTTTTAAATACTTTCCATTTTGAGCTTTCTGCGCAGTACCCGTCTTTCCTCCAACGCGGTACCCTTCCACAAAAGCTCCTTTTCCGCTTCCTTGTGCTACTACACTTTCAAGAGCAAAACGCACTTGCTTAGACGTTTCCTCGGAAATAACTTTTCGCTTAGCAACCGGCTTATGACTGCTTACAACTTTTCCGGTAGTTGGATCTACCCACTCTTTTGCAATATAAGGTTCATAAAGCGTTCCACCGTTTACGGCTGCTGAAACAGCAGCTACTTGTTGAATAGGCGTAACAGCAACCCCTTGCCCAAAAGCTGTTGTAGCTTGTTCAACCGGCCCTACGCGATCAAGCGGGAACAAAATTCCTTTTGCTTCCCCTTGTAAATCAATACCTGTTTTTTGACCAAAGCCAAATTCTTTAATGTATTTGAACAATTTATCTTTTCCCAAACGTTCCCCAAGCTCCACAAAACCAGGGTTACATGAGTTCTGTACAACTTCTAAAAAAGACTGCTGTCCATGTCCCCCTTTTTTCCAGCAGCGAAGTCTCGCTCCTCCAACTTCCGCGGCTCCATCATCGTAAAATTGATCTTTTAGTAAATCCACTTTCTTTTCTTCAAGAGCAGCTGCCAGTGTAATAATCTTAAACGTTGATCCGGGCTCATATACGCTCCAGATTGGAAGGTTGCGATTATACACTTCAGGCTTCACATTTTTAAAATCCGTAGGATCAAATCCCGGACGACTTGACATACCTAAAATTTCACCGTTTTTAGGATTCATCGCAATGGCAATCATACCATCTGGGTTATAAGCTGTCTGAGCATTATCCAACTCACGCTCCATGATCGTTTGCACGCGTGAATCAATGGTCAATCTCAAATCCAACCCGTCCACAGGTGCTGTGTAGTCATCAGCTATATTGGGCATCTTTTTACCTTTAGCATCAGAATACAATTTAACTGAACCTTTTTGTCCTTTTAGCTCTTTATCATAATATAATTCAAGGCCTGTTAACCCTTGATTATCTACTCCCGCAAAGCCTAATACATGCGACAAATAACTTCCAAACGGATAGTACCGCTTAGAATCTTCAGCTATATATACGCCTTTTAAATTTAAATTCCGCACTTCATTTGCTTTCGTATGTGAAATTTTTTCTTCCCTCAGGACGCAAATATACGCTAGAAGAAGCTTTTGTTATTTGTTCATATACTTTTTCTTTTGATGCTCCTAGCACTTTTGCTAACTTTTCAGCCGTAACAGCTGGATTTTCAACTTGTCTTGGCATAACTAAAACGGTCGGTGCACTTTTATTTGTAGCAAGTGCCACATCATTGCGATCTAGTATCTTTCCTCTTTCTGGTTCAAAAGGAATATTTCGACTCCATAAGTCTTTGGCTTTTTCAGTTAGCGTATCCCCAGTCAGCAACTGTACATACCCAAGCCTTGTATCAATAATCAAAAACACAATAAAACCGACAAACAAAACAATGGCTAGCCTTTTACGAACTGTGACTCCTGATACCCGCATATATTAGAACCTCCTCTGAATCGGCTCGTTCCAATATATGCTTGTACAGGATTCACTAGAACTTATTTTCTAGTCAAGTTGCTTATCGTCTTTTTTGCTATTAGACTCACTTTTTTCCGTTTCTTTTAACTTATTTAACGTGCTTGAAAACTCTTTAGGCGTTTCAAGCTCCACTTTCAGGTACGTTCCTGCTTTTAGCGGATCTCCTGCTTTAATACTTTGACTTACAACATAACCATTTTCAAGTGCGCTAGGTCGAACGTTGACAAATTCACTAAAGCGAATAACGTCACGATGTGAAAAACCTGTTAAATCAGGCATTGTCGCTTGTCCGTTTGTCTTAATGTACACGCGCTGACCAGTAATAATTGTATCGGAAGTCGGTGATTGGCTTTCTACCGTATCTCCTTTACCTATTACAACAGGAACAAGTCCTTTTTGTTTTAAATCTTTTACGGTACTATCAACTGATTCATTAACGTAAGATTTAAGCGTAATTTCTGAATCCACTTTCTTTTCTTCCGTTTCTTTCCCGTCTTCATCCTTCTTAGTAGGCTCTACCCCCAAATACTGTAAACTATTCTTCATAACCGGATTAAATACGGCAACAAGGGGTTCACTTCCTCCCTCTTGAGGCTTGAGAGTCGGGTTTTTAACAGCTACATAGACAAGCAGCTTTGGATCTTTTGCAGGTGCAAAGCCCATAAAAGAAATAAAGTTTTTTCCGTGTCCATGCAGGTAACCTCCGTTTGGAGCGGGAATTTGAGCTGTACCGGTTTTTCCAGCAACATCATACCCTTCAATCGCGTATGGTTTTCCTGTTCCATTTTCTGAAGAAACAACGGTTTCTAAAATATTTAGCGTCTCGTTCGCTGCTTTTTTAGAAATTGGTTGTCCTACCACGGTAGGTTTTGTTTTTTTAATCGTTTTTTTATTTGTTTCATCGACTACTTGTTTAATCACGTAAGGCTTCATCATCTTGCCGTCATTTGCAATGGCAGTAGCGGCTTGAATTTCTTGGATAGGCGTAAAAGCAGACGCCTGTCCAAACGCAGTCGTGACTCGGTCTCTCGGGTACTTTGTGACTAGTTTGCTAGAAGCCTCGTTTGGCAAGTCAATTCCCGTTTTATCCATAAAACCAAACTTGTCCAAATATTTATACAAACGGTCGGTGCCCAATTTTTCATTGGCTAAAATGGCAACTGCTACATTTGAAGATCTTTGAATTCCTTCATTAAATGTAATAGCCCCCCAGCCGACCCCACCGTTGTGATCGTTAATTGGAACGCCGTTTTTCGTTACTTTATAAGACCCGGACTGATAGCGGTCTTCCCCGTTATAAACTCCTGCATCGATAGCCGCTGCTAGCGTAAAGATTTTCATCGTTGAACCAAGCTCATAGCTGTTTTCAACAAACGGATTACGATAAGAAGTAATATCACGAATATTTGGATCAAAGGAAGGGCGGTTTGACATCGCCAAAATTTCACCAGTTTTTGGATTCACTACCGTTGCCATCAGCTCTTCTGGTTTATACTCTTTAGCTGCTGTTGTCATCGCATCCTCTAAAAACGTTTGAATTTTTTCATCAATCGTAAGCGTGACGCTGTCTCCATTTTTAGGGGCTACGATTGATTCTTTTGGATCCGGAAGCTTAATTCCGTTTTTAGCAGCTTCATATTTTACATATCCATCTTCTTCAGAAAGCTGCTTATCAAATACTTTTTCAATTCCCATTTTCCCTACGATTTTACCCGTATCATCTTTTTGTGCGTATCCTAAAATACTTGAGGCAAATACACCGTTTGGATAGAAACGCTTTGAGTCACGTAAAAATGTGATGCCTGGGAGGTTCAGTTTTTCAATTTTTTGCTTTAGCACATTGTCAATGTCACGGCCTCCGGGACCAAGTTCGACTTGGAATGCTTTCCTTTTAATTCCTCTCGTTAACATGCTTTCAATTTTTGATTCGTCCATCTTCAATAGCGGCGCTAGCTTTTCAGCTGTCTTTTCAGGGTCTACCACGTGCTGTGGATGTTTTTTATCTTCTGACTGCGACTCCTTCAAAATCGCCACAACCGTATAAGCGCCCGTATCTTGGGCGATTGCTTCTCCATTTCGATCGTAAATCGTACCGCGCTGTCCTTCAATCTTGGACGTTCGCGTATGCTGTTTTTGTGCAATTTCGGCTAAAACTTCTCCATTTGCTTTACCCGTCGCTTGGATGTAAAAGAACCTTATGGCTAATACAAAAAAGAGCAATGCAAATATTAAAATTAATATTGCTGCTCCAGTACTAATATTGCTATTTTTTCTTGGCGTAGTCATCGCAATTAATCGTTAACGACTTTTACGTTATTTTCATTCAATTTTAGTCCAAGTTCTTTTGCTTTTGTCCAAATACGATCGTATGCACTTAACTCTGTTACCTGTAGTTTTAACTCATTGTTTTTTGCTTCTTGCTTGTCAATCTTTCCATCGAGTGATTGCACTTCTTCACTGATGCTATAAAGCGAAGATTGATTTGAAATGATTTGCACAGACCCAAACAGCATGAGTGCGACAAATCCAGAATACACAATTTTTTCACCAACCGTGATTTTTCTTTTTGTCTTCCGAACAACTTGACGTACCGTCTTTTGCTGCTTCTGCTGCTGATCTTGCTCTCTTACTTTGTATGCTACATTGTTCATTCTCGTCCCCTCCTCTTTGATTAAACCCTTTAATTACACTAATTTCTCAACAATTCGAAGCTTTGCCGAACGCGCGCGCTTATTTTCTTCTATCTCTTCTTCTGAAGGTAAAATAGGTTTTCTTGTAATAACTTTCATTTTAGGTTTAAATTCTTCTGGAATAATCGGCAGTCCATGCGGAAGCTGCGGAACCGTACTTGCATTTTTAAACGCAACTTTACAAATTCGGTCTTCAAGTGAGTGGAAGGTAATAACACTTACACGTCCACCTTTTTTGATCACATCCATAGCCTGTTCAATTGCATCTTCAAATACTTGAAGCTCATCATTTACAGCAATTCGAATAGCCTGGAAAATTCGTTTTGCCGGATGTCCACCCGTTCGTCTAGCTGGCGCTGGAATACCATCTTTAATAAGGTCAACCAGCTCTAGTGTTGTTTCAATTGGCTTAGACTCTCGATATGCTTCAATTTTGCGGGCAATTTGTTTCGAAAACTTTTCTTCTCCGTATTGGAAAAAGATTTTCACAAGTTTTTCATAAGGCCATTCATTTACTACGTTGTACGCAGAAAACATTGAGTTTTGATCCATGCGCATATCAAGCGGGGCATCATGATGAAAGCTGAACCCTCGCTCTGGTGTATCCAACTGAGGAGACGAGACTCCGAGGTCAAACAATACTCCGTCTACTTCTTCAATTCCATGTTTCATTAGCTGCTCTTTTAAATAGCGAAAATTACTTTTGATTAGAATAACTCTGTCTAGATACGGGGCCAATTTCTCTTTTGCATTTGCAAGAGCCACATCGTCTTGATCAAACGCAATTAATTTCCCTTTTTCTGATAGCTGTTTTACGATATATTCACTATGACCTGCTCCGCCAAGCGTGCAGTCGACATATACTCCATCCGGCTTAATATTTAAGCCTTCCGCTGCTTCTTTAAGCAAAACAGTTGTGTGATTAAACATTATGACACCTACTTCTTTCTAAACTACTTAGTTATGTATACAAAAAGCAAAAAACGGTGTTTTTCTTTGATATATATACACGTTTATATTATATATCAAAGTTCAACATTATTTCAGCTATTTATATAAGAATTAAGTAGAATTTTGTCTTTTTGTCACAAATAGTGTCATTTTGTTAAAAGTAGGACATATTCGTAGAATAAAATGTAAGGAATATAAGGTTTTTTGCACAATTAGAAATAAATACCTTATAAGGATTCAATTAGTTGACATTCACCTTGTAGACTTTTTCTCTTTTCCAAAATAAAAATCCTGCTTTTCAGCAGGATTTTATTAGACATAACAGACTTTTAACTGGTGATTTAATTCGACTTCAGCACTTAGTAAATCTGACACAAATTGCATACCATAACCGTTTAAATAATACATAATATTCCACATTCGTTCTTGTGGAGCATTGTAAGGACGAAGAGCAAGTTCAATTTGAGCATATTTTGAATGCTTCACATCGTGCTTAATTAGCTGTTTGGATTCGACAATCTTTTGAATGGTTTCAAACTGCTTTTGAATAATCCCTCGATTTTTAAGCATGACTTCATCAAATGTTTTGTCTTCTTTTTGAATATTTTCACGAAGAGTTTTATGAATTTTTTCGAAATCTTCTTTCGCTTTTTCAAAATACATTTCGTATGGGTTGTGAACTTCCGTCTTAAGCCAGTGCTCCCTCTCTGCATCTACGCCTTCGTTCACTACGTTCGAAAGGTCTAACTGAAGTTCATCCATATACTTCTCGATATGCCTTTCTACGATTGCATAGGATAACCTAGGGACCACGGGAGGCATTTTAAAGCTAAATAAAGAAAATGCTTTTTCAAGCTCTGCCCAATACGCTACTTCCCCGGGACCTGCAATAAACGCAAGGGTAGGAAGTAAGTACTCCTGCATAAGGGGTCTAGTCACAACGTTGTTACTAAGAAGCTCAGGCGTTTGTTTAGCAATTTGAACCAGCTCTTCTTTAGACAGCACGAGTTCATTTTGCTTTCCAACAAACTGCTCTTGTTCTGCATCTCTTTCTAAAAGTACTCTGTTTTCGTTGTGTGAATAAAAGAGATGAGCCGTTTCTTCTCCCACTTCAATCATTCGTCCATATTGTTTTTGAATCTCTGTTTGCTGTTCCATAACGGCTGACGATAATCTGTCATTTTGTTCAATTAACGTCACAAAGAAAGAAGATTCAATGCTGCGCACTTCTTTAGAAGCTGCATCCATTAAAATAAGACCTGACTCTGCGAACATTGTGGTAACCAAATGAGCAAAGAAATCGACATAGGTACGTGATTTATCTAACGCCTCTAAAACAAAGTGTAATACCTGGTTTGTATGCGCCGTTTCGTTAAACGTTTGAAATACATCACGAACCCAGCTTCTACAGGCTTCATGGTCTAGTTCGATTTGAGAAACCATTTGCTTTTTCTTTAAAGAATGCTTTAACGTTTTCTTTAAAAGCTGGTTTTTATGCTCTGTGTATACATGGTTGATCTCAGCAAAATCATGATCTTCTCCAGCAATCCAAAATACCGGAAGCACGGGCACGTTTAAAGCTTCCTCTTGTTGTTTAGCTAGGAGCACAATTGAAATCACTTTATGAATGGTGTACAAAGGACCCGTAAGCAGCCCCGCTTGCTGACCTCCAACGACCACTACACTGTTAGGATCTTTTAGCTTTTCAATATTTTCAATCGTCTTAGAAGATGCTCCGTAGCGCTTATTAAAATCAAGCAGATACTCAGCAAGCTGTTCTCTTGGATAAGACTGCTTTTGAACATCCGCTAAACGTTTTTCATATACGTCTTTTTCGTGTATATTATAATGAAAAAAGGAAAGTGCTTGCTTTTCACCTTTTATGTAATCGTTCGTTAGTTTGTTTCCCGCCTTTAAAGAGACGTCTGTAATCTCCATGAAAGAACTTCCTTTCTTTTCCTAATACTTATATTCTCTACATATAGCTTCATTATCCATAATGTAACTGCTCACGTCTAGTAACATGCTTTACAGAGAGGAAATACGAAAAACGATTCCACCTATATTTAATACAATATGTGCAATAAGAAACAAAACGAAATTCATCCGAAAGAACCCTTTCGCAATAAGCTTCATTTCTAAGTCATGTTTGACTTTCCAATGTACAAACATCATAATCATTGCTACAACTAAAAGGACTAGCGCAATCAACCACAAAAAAGAGTGCCCGAAAATTTCCACAGCTGCATAATGCACGGACAAAATAAGAAAAACCGTAGTAATGTACGTTGCTATGTGGACAGATTTCCTTTTATTTTTCGTCAGTTTGCGTAAAAGCATGTATAGAATAAAAAAACCAACGAGCGGCAGAGTGACAAACGTCGCAAAAACTCCAGCAATAAAACTTCCCATGTTAATCACCCTTTTCTTCTTCGATTCCTTTTATTGACCCATATAAAAAGTCAACAATAGGCGTCGACGTTCTTTTTTCAGCAGCTTGTGTTTGAATATAGCCTAAAATAGCATCAATTTCTGTTTGCCGCCCCTCCTGTATATCTTTTAGCATAGAAGATTGATTTGTACTCGTGCGCGAACAAACCCCCAACGCATTTTCCCAATAATTAAAAGCTGAATCCAGTTTTAACACAGCGGCAATCTCTTCAAACAATAGACGCATCGTTTTATAAAAGTAGCTGTTATGAATCAGCTGCCCATTTTTTACCCGATACAGCGCCGTAAGAGGATTGATGAGCGCATTTACAACTAATTTCTTCACCAGCATCGCATACCAATCTGTTTCAATCACCCAAGGAAAATTCATAATTGGCAAGATAGACTCCATTTCTCCTCTGTACGAAGCAATACGGGTTGTTCCTATTCCTGTATGATGGACGCTATCCATATTTGTACGCATTGCCCCGTGTTCAACTGTACCCAAATAGAGAGTGCGCTGCGGGAGATTTTTGAGAATTTCAATATGGCTCATACCGTTTTGGATAAACAAAAGGGGAGTATGTATAGTAAGGGTTTTGATAAAAGGAATAATCTCTTTTAAATGATACTGTTTTACAGTAATAATGATTAAATCTGCTTCTTTTATGTTTCGTTCCAGAGGGATAGCACTGACTTTTTTAGTGTGATGTTCCCCTTGTCTATGTAAAGTAATTCCATTTTCGTTAATACACTTTGCTTGAGTTTTTGTTTTCGTATACAAGGTTACATCATAACAATCTGATAAATACGCGCTAAACAACAGACCTAATGATCCGCCTCCAATAATACCTATAGTTTTCATCGTATTTTTTGTTCCTCTTTCTATTATTGAGTTTCATTTTAGCAAAAAAATGCTTTGAATTAAATGCATTCTTAAAATTTTACCTATTCATATAGCCCGTGTGATTAAAAATCACCGGGCTTATTGTAAATTATTTAGAGTGATCCCGTTTTTTTCTATTATACGGGATACACCGGATGTTTACGACGGCTAAAGGTCACATTCTTTGTTTCATATAATCGAAAGCGGTCAATTAAAGTTCGACGCAGTTCGTTAGCAGGAACGATGTCGTCAATAATAAGTTCAGAAGCCAGCGTATAGATATCGATGTGTTCTTTATACTCCTGCTGTTTCTGTTTAACAAACATAAACCGCTCCTTCGGATCTTCAATTTCATTAATTTTATTAGAATAGACGGCATTTACTGCCGCTTCAGGACCCATTACGGCAATTTGAGCAGTAGGCAATGCAAGGCAGCAATCCGGTTCAAAAGCTGGACCAGCCATAGCGTAAAGCCCTGCGCCATAAGCTTTACGCATGACTACGGAAATTTTAGGAACTGTAGCTGAACTCATCGCTGCAATCAATTTTGCTCCATGTCTAATGATGCCTGCTCTTTCTACTTTGGTTCCAATCATAAATCCAGGTACATCCGCTAAAAATAGCAAAGGAATATGGAAGGCATCGCACAGTTGAATAAATTTTGCGCCTTTATCTGCTGAATCTACAAACAGCACTCCTCCTTTGACCTTCGGCTGATTCGCAATAATCCCTACTACTTTTCCATCTATTCGTGCAAGCCCTGTTACCAATTCGGCGGCAAACAGTTTTTTCACTTCAAAGAAGCTCCCTTCGTCAATAAGGGTATCAATTGCTTCATAGATATCAAATGGTACATTTTGATTCTCCGGAATTAGTTCTACTAAATCCTTTGTCTGCTTAGGCTCTTTAGCTTTTTGTACTTTAGGCTTCTCTTGATAGTTTTGTGGAAAGTAGGTTAAATAAGATTTGGCATACGAAATAGCTTCTTCTTCAGAATAAGCTAACACATCTCCACATCCGCTAACGCTGCAGTGCATATGTGCTCCTCCCATTTCCTCTAGCGTAACCTTTTCTCCAATAACAGCTTCGGCCATACGCGGCGAACCTAAGTACATAGAAGCGTTTCCATCTACCATCACAACAATATCACAAAATGCAGGGATATAAGCCCCTCCAGCTGCTGACGGACCGAAGAGCAAACAAATTTGAGGAATGACGCCGGAAAGTTTTACTTGATTGTGAAAGATTCGTCCAGCTCCTCGGCGGTTTGGAAACATATCTAATTGATCGGTAATACGCGCTCCTGCAGAATCCACTAGGTACAGCAAAGGCACATGCAGTTTTTCTGCCACTTCTTGAATCCGAATAATTTTCTCTACTGTTCTGGCCCCCCAAGACCCTGCTTTTACAGTAGAATCATTAGCCATTACACAAACCGTTTCACCGTTTACTTTTCCAACTGCAGTTACAACACCGTCTGCCGGCAACCCTTCGGCTTTATTATTTGCAAACATGCCGTCTTCTTCATATTTCCCGTCATCGAATAAAAGGGCTAAACGATCTCTTACAAAAAGCTTCTGTTGTTTTGCAAGTTTCTCTTTGTACTTCTCCGCGTTGCCACGCTCTACTTTTTGACGATTTTCATCATATTTTTTCTGAGATTCACCTGTATGTATCATGATATCTCTCCTTTATGAGTTATGAAATAGTCACCAAAACGTCGCCTTCGTTCACAAAATCACCCACGGCTATATGGACAGTCTCTGCAATACCAGCTTGATCGCTTTCAATAGGAATTTCCATTTTCATAGATTCTAATACAACAACAACTTCTCCTTTAGCTACACTTGCACCTTGCTGAACAAACACATTAAATACCATGCCTGCCATTGTCGCTTTGATTTCACTCATTGTGGTGCTCCTCCTTTATTTAATACGGTTGATAATAACGATGTGTTATAGGTGCCTTTTTCATATAATTCTTCATTTAACAACTGCTTAAATAGAGGAATATTCGTTTTGATTCCCTCTATGACAGCTTCTGTAAAATATGATTTAGCTAGTTCAATTGCATTTGAACGCGTACGACCAGTAATAATAACTTTTGCAATCATTGGATCATAAAAAGGTGTAACCGCATTCATATCACTGTAGCCGCTGTCTACGCGTGCATAGGTTCGCTCGGGCAAGTGATAACCCGTAATTTTTCCCGGAGCCGGTAAGAAAGTAAACGGATCTTCTGCATAAATTCGAAATTCAATGGCGTAGTTATTTGCTGCTATTTCTTCTTGCACACGTGGAAGCTTTTCACCGCGCGCAGCTAAGATCTGCCACTTAACTAAATCGACCCCTGCAATTTGTTCGGTGATCGGATGCTCAACTTGCAGCCGCGTGTTCATTTCAAGAAAATAAAAATTTTCGTCTTCATCCACAATAAACTCCACCGTACCTGCATTATAATATCCGATTGCTTTAGCCGCTTGAACGGCTTGGTTTTGCATGGCTTGTCGCGTACTTTCTTTTAAAGAAAGCGCAGGGGCTTCTTCAATCACTTTTTGATTTCTTCTTTGTACGGAACAATCGCGTTCAAAAAGATGAACGACATTACCATGCTGATCTCCAAACACCTGTACTTCGATATGTTTTGCGTTTGTGATAAGCTTTTCAATAAACATTCCTTCTTGACCAAAATATGCTTTTGCTCTTGCTTTGGTTGAGGTATACACTTGTTTTACTGCTTCTTCGTTATCGCAGCGCACCATCCCAATTCCTCCGCCACCTCCGCTTGCTTTTAACATAACGGGATATCCAATTAGACTCGCTACTTTGCAAGCCTCTTCAACTGACGTCACATCGCCTTCGCTGCCGGGGACAACAGGTACACCCGCTTCTTTCATCGCGGCACGAGCAGCAATTTTGTCGCCCATCATCGAAATGATTTCGGGAGAAGGACCGATAAAACAAAAACCTTCATCAATCGCTCTTTTAGCAAATGCACTATTTTCCGATAAAAATCCATATCCAGGATGAATGGCATCTACTTTTTCTTCATGACTAATTCGCAGCAATTCTTCTACATTCAAATATGACTTTTGCACAGGAGGCTCTCCAATCCGACGTGCTTTTGTAGCTGCTTGAACATAAGGAAGCTCTGCATCTGCATCGGAATAGACAGCCACCGTTTCAATGCCCATTTGTTTGCATGTATGAATAATACGAAGAGCAATTTCTCCTCGATTTGCAATCAGTATTTTTTTCACCTTTCTCTCCCCTTTCCTCAAATTTCTACTTCCCCCCATATAATTCTACAATAATTTTAAAACTCCTCTACAATTTTTGAAAACGCTTTCTATTGGAATCTCCCTTTCCTTTTGCTTCCTTTCTAAAAAGTGATGCTTATAGTAATGTATTCTTTGTATTTAACTGAAAGAATTCATTTTTCCTTATGCGCATTGAATATTCGTTCACCAATCATGAAAACAGAATATTTTGTATTTTTGTTATATAATATTAGATGAACGAACCAAGCCAGTTCGTTCGTCTAGCAAGGAGACATAACAAGGGGGATATGGGATGAATTACGAAGTAAAGCATTTAAAAATTAATTTTAAAACGCTAGAAGAGTTCAAGAAATTCAAAGAATATGGCATTCAAGAACTTTCAATGCTAGAAGAATTACATGCCAAGATTTCCGATAATGAAATAAATTCTCCGTTTTACGGCATTTATTTTGGAAATAGCTTAGTGGCTCGGATGAGTCTCTATAAGCGAAACAAACAGTACGATCAATATTTCGAGCCGCCTCAAACGTATATTGAAGTGTGGAAACTCGAAGTGCTCAGCGATTTTCAGCGCAAAGGATTGGGTCAAACGCTCGTTGAATACGCCAAATCCTTTCAATTACCTATCAAAACAAGCCCACGAGTAAAATCGAGTGATTTTTGGTCAAAAATGGGGTTCGTACCTGTAACGTATGATATCGATCGTGATTTGGGAGAAAACCCTCTTATTTGGCTACCAAACGGTGTAAGCGAACAAAAATAAACAGCTGATTTCCAGCTGTTTATTTTATATCTATGTGGTATATATGATCAACATGAAGTAGGGAGCATTCAAACTGTCGCTTTACTTTTGAACTTTTTCTAAATTTAAATTTTTATCCACTTGAAATTTCACTTTTCTACTTTTTTCATCCTCTTTTAATACAACCATTTTACGAGCCCTCTCCATAATTTCAATAAGAGCTTTATAGTCATCTTCCACAATTAACAAGTTGTTTTGCAAAGCTTTTTTTTCTTTTTCCAAAATCGTTACTTTCTCTTGTAAACGTTCAATCTTTTGCTGCAGTTCTTCATTAGCTTCGAGAAGCTCTGACGAGTGTCTTTGCCCTTGATCTACATTTTCTAAATATTTAATTACCTCATTAAGCGAAATATGTTTCTCTGCTTCCATATATGATAAGCGTGCAGGCTGCTCGTCATCTTTTGAAACAGTTCTTGCTTTTAATTCTTTTCTCTGTTTTTTCGCAAGATCAATACCAGTCTTGTATTGTTTGCGCACAAAAGAATTCCAGCGGAAGCCACAAGCTGCTGATGTTCGTGTAAGTTTCTTCCCCACTTCTTCAAATGCAGCTAGCTGAGTGCCACCTTCACGTATATGACGCAGTACAATTTCTGCGAGTAATAAATCTTCATCATGAGTCCATGCATCTTGACGAGAAGAAGTCATTTTTCTATCCCTCCTTATCCGTACTTATTAAATGAATATGCACCTACTAGATAAGATAGACTATTGTTCCTCTTCTCAATCAAGAAAATCTTTCATATACTTTGAAGCAAAATGGGAAACCCGTGATTCTTTCATCTTTCGCTTATTAACTATATTGCTATGGAAATGCAGTTCATAACTATGTTTTTTTAACGATGACCTTTTGAACCGCTTCTTCATACTCAGGCGACTCCCACAATATCGAGCAGCGATGAATTTCTTGTTCCATCCGATTCCAAACCCGGCTTTGCTCCCATTTCTCAATAGCGATTTCTTTGTAAACTTGCAATACCTGGGTCGGTTTATGAGTGATAGGCGCTAACCACTCCTCACACCTCATAGTTAGCTCTTTAAACGACGTGACATAGGAAAGAAATCCAACTTGCTTTGCTCGTTCTACTCCATACAACTGAGCACTGTAGATCATTTCCATCGCTTCTTGATAACGCAGCTTTTCAAGAAGAATGGTTCCTCCTCCCCAGCCTGTTGTAATTCCTAAATCCCCTTGAATAAAGCCCATTTCGCTATGTGTTGCACTTATACGGAAGTCACATGCAATCGCAAGCTCACATCCTCCCCCAACCGATGTTCCATTCAAAAGGGCAACTGTTGGTTTTGGGAGTGTTAAAATCTCATAAAGAATTTTCCCCATTTTCGTTAACATTTGAGACGCCTCTTTCGAAGTCTTTAGCTCATGAAATACGCTTAAATCTCCTCCACTGCAAAATGCATCTGAACCAGCGCCTGTAATTACAAAAGCTTTTACTAACTGATCATGTTTCACATAATCTACAGCTTGCTGCAGTTCATTCATAACATCATAATCAATAGCATTACGCTTTTCAGGACGATTAATCACAAACGTAGCAATGCCTTGGCTTGTAGTAAACAGCTCGCTTTTTTTCATGCTTTTTCCTCCTTATAGACAAGGTATGAATCCTTTTACAACAGTAATTGTTTATTTAAAAAGAGTTCTTGTTCTATAAGAAAAATCCTTCTCTTCAAAAGGGCAGAGAAGGAAAAAAGGCAAAAAAATAAAAGACCCTTTAAGAGGGTCTTTTATTTAAATAAGCAATTATTTGCTTACTACGTCATTTCCTTTGTAAGTACCACAAGCTTTACATACGCGGTGTGATAGTTTCATTTCACCACAATTTGGGCACTCTACCATACCAGGAACTTGTAATTTAAAGTGCGTACGACGCGTTCTTTTCTTCATTTTAGATGTTCTTCTAAAAGGTACAGCCATTATTCCCACCTCCTTAAAAGAATTTTAAAATCATATGAAGGCCCGAAAGCCGGATCTTCGCATTTTTATTTCTTTTTGTCTTTAAAGAAATTTTCGAGTACGGCTAAGCGGGGATCTACTTTTTCCTGCTGTTCTTCTTCGGTAACAACTTCCCAATCTTTTCCTGACTGTGGAGCTGCTCCTGCCGCTTGCTGATTTTCACTAAATACCTGTAGAGGAATTTCAACAATAATTAACTCTTGAATCAAAGGTTGTAAATCAACCGTTTCTCCCTCTACAATGCGTACTTCAGCATCTTCTTCATAATCAGCATTCACATTCAATAAAAACGTTTCAGTTGCGTTAATTTCAAACGGATACGGAACGTCAACTAATGTACGAGCACAAGGCAACGTCATTTTTCCTGAAATTTTAAGGTGAAACGTTACTTTCGAAGAGCTAATGTCGGCTCTTCCTTTCACGTTTACATCTGACATTCTACGAATTTGAGGATCAGCATTCATAAACTCTTTGCCGTCAATCACTTCGTCAAATGTTAGACCTTTATTTTGCAACTGATACAATTGATGTATTGTCCATTTCATTGTTAATCACCTCAAGGCAACAAAGGTTATTATAGCTTTCACAAGATTATTTGTCAATATTTTTTCTTTACACTATAATGTACTTAAATATGCTTTTTTGTAAAAATTTCTTACTTTCATAAAAAAATGTTTTTAAAACAAAGAGCTAGACTAAAAATAATAAATTAAAAGGAGACATTATGCAAGCAGTTGGAATAATTGTCGAATATAATCCTTTTCATAACGGACACGCTTATCATTTGCAGCAAGCGAAACAACAAACCGGAGCAGATTGTGTGATTGCTGTGATGAGCGGGCACTTTTTGCAGCGCGGAGAGCCTGCTCTTGTATCGAAATGGTCCCGCACAAGAATGGCTTTAGCCGCTGGTGCAGACTTAGTCGTTGAATTACCCTATGCTTTTTCTACTCAAAAAGCTGAAACATTCGCAAGCGGCGCTATTTCTATTTTAGAATCCCTTCACGCTGACTTTGTATGCTTTGGCAGCGAAAATGGCAATATTGACTCATTTACCCGCACCGCTGATTTGCTCGAAGCTCATGAATCAGAACTATCCGCTTTAATTCAACAAGAGATGAAAAAAGGAAACAGTTATCCAAAAGCAGCTTCCAATGCTTTCTTACAGCTTTTCACGGAGGCTCCTATTGATCTATCTCAGCCAAATAATGTGCTTGGAATAAGCTATGTAGCTGCCATTAAAAAACAGCATGCATCTATTAAACCATATACAATCACTCGAATTCAATCACATTATCACGATGATTCCCTGTCTTCCTCTTTTATTTCAAGCGCTACAAGCATACGTAAAGCTATTTTTGACAGCAGCAGCCATGAGGACCTGAGCAAGCACATGCCAGTTAGTACGGCAAATGAATTAACAGCTTACAAGCAAGCACACGGACAGTTTCATCATTGGGAGCATTATTTCCCATTTTTGAAATACAAATTATTAACTACTCCGCTTTATGACTTACAGCGTATTTATGAAATAGAAGAAGGTATTGAACATCGGCTCCTATCTTATATTTCTTCATCTACTTCATTTGAAGATTTTTTAACAAATGTTAAAACGAAGCGATATACGAGAACTCGTTTACAGCGCATGTGCGTTCACCTTTTAACCAATACGACAAAAAGTGAGATGCAACAAGCTGATCCTTACATTCGCTTATTGGGAATGTCAAAGACAGGACAAGGCTATTTAAAAACAATTAAGAAAAAGCTGTCCCTTCCTATTGTATCCACTGTATCACAATGTAAACTAAAAGAAATTGATACCGATATTAAAGCGACACATGTTTATAGTATGCCGTTTCAAGAGCCTCTGCGCTCTCAGTTTATGAAACAAGAATATACGCGGCCCCCTATCATTTGGCCATAAAAAAATCGTCTGCAAGAGACGATTTTTTTATGGTTTCAGCTTTTCTAAATATGTTACGGCATCTGAAAATGAATCTACAGGTACAATTTTCATATCACTGTTTATTTTTTTAGCTGTCTTCACTGCTTCTCGGTAGTTAGAGCCCGCAGCCCCTTTTTCATTTGGTGCAAAGAAGATCTCTGCTCCTTCTTTATCTGCGGCTACAATTTTTTGCGAAATACCTCCGATTGGTCCTACCTCTCCTTTATCATTGATAGTCCCTGTACCTGCAACGCGATGACCTTTTGTCATGTCCTCTTTAACAAGCTGATTATAAATTTCAAGCGAGAACATCAGTCCTGCTGAAGGCCCTCCTATTTTTTCAGTATCAATATGTATATCGGGCTTAACTTTTAATTCTTGGTTCGTTTCTAAGGCAATTCCTAGCCCTACTCGTTTCGGCTCGTCAGGAAATGCTTTAACTTTTAGAGTATGTTTGCTTTCTTTGCCATCTCTTTTTACATAAATTGATACTGAATCTCCTGCTTTTTTAGTCGTTACGTAGTTGATTAAGTCCTCAGCAGTTTGAATTTTTTTCTCGTCTACTTTCGTCACTACATCTCCAACATGAAGTTTTCCATGTGCAGGCATATTTTCTACGACATATGTAACATATACGCCTTTATTGAGATAGGAAACGCTCTTTCCAGCTGCTTCGTATGCTACTGAAATAGCGGCATTTTTTGACGTATCCATCATATGTAATTGCCTTGTCGAGTAATCTTCATCGCTTTCACCTTGCTGCAAAATTTGCTTTGTAGGGAAAATTTCATGAAAGTCCTGTATTTTCGCAAGACCATATGAAAGAGGAGTTGCTCTACCCATTCTTACAGTTGTAAGCATAAACGTCCCTTTTTCATGGTATCCATTTTCTACCTTAATAATAGGCGCAAGTTCTTCTGCCATTCCAGGCTTTGTAATGTAGTACGGCAAAGGATAAAAACAAAGCATTGCCACCACTGCAATAACAGCCAAATATACCAAAATTCTAATTCTAGATTTCACTTTTTTTGTTCTCCTTCCAATGATCAATTGCTTGTAGGATAGAAGGCAACTGCTCATGTGCTGCTTGTTCACCAATTGAAATCATTTCTTGAATGTTTGTAAACGCTCGGGAACTAAAAGTATCGAGATTAGGACGAATCATAATGTCTGAAGCAATGGTCCGATGAGCTACTAGCTCATCTTGCAAAATATCTAAACTTTGCATAATGACATCAAAAATGGAGCTGATTTCTGCATTCACTTTCGCTTTTGATACATCGACTCCAATGACAATATCAGATCCCATTTCTTTTACAACCGATACAGGAATACGGTCCACTACCCCGCCGTCTACAAGCAATCGTCCATCAATTACTTCGGGAGCAAAGATTCCTGGAATTGAAATACTTGCTCTCACCGCTTCAGCAATAGGTCCTTTTTTAAACACCACTTTCTCTCCTGTTTTCAAATCTGTCGCTACAATGGCAAACGGTATAGATAGCTGTTCAATGGTTCTATTTTGCGTAAAGGTGCGAACCAACGATTTCACCCTGTTGCCCGTAATAAATCCCATTTTAGGCACCGTAAAATCCAAATAATACTTTCGTTTGAACGTTAGCGCCATTTTATAAAGAGTTGCCAGTTCAATACCTGACGCATATAGTGCACCAACTAAAGCTCCCATGCTGCTGCCAGCTAGAAAATCAATAGGAATGTTATTTTCTGTTAGTGTTTTGATTACTCCTAAATGTGCAAAACCTCTAGCTCCACCTGAGCCTAACGCAACTCCTATTTTTGGGCTTTCCACTTTACCTGCCCCCTCGTTTGACCTTATAGACTTCTAAAAATGTAAAAACATTTGATGAGCTTCTCTATCATTGTTGCCCTGTCTTCGGTAGGACTATTCTTCATTTTCTATTTGTTCATTTAGTATGAAGCTAAAGATATGTTTTGCTCAATACACGGTGGTTATTAAGCATTATACTATACTGAAGGCTGTTTTAAGAAATTCTTACTCTTCGCTTGCTGCGTATACGTTTTTTTACTCCTTGACTATCCTAGAAGTGCATTGATTTATATATATGAATTGTATTTCCAAATGTGACAAGACGCCTTTTTATTCAGTATGAATTTATTTTCTCCTTACTCATAGGCATAAAGTCGATGCATAGCTTCGTATATTGATATATAGAAGAACTTGTACCTTTGCCTAAAACTCCTCATTTCATTCATATCAAAATGACGTGAGCTTAGAAAAGGAGATGAATCGTTCGTTGAATAAATCGATGGTGAAAACACTTCTGCTCGGGACGAGCGTAACGCTTCTCGCTATTGCGCTTATTGTATATCCAAAAGAAGCGCTAGAAGGTTCAGTAAGAGGTCTCAACACATGGTGGAAGGTCGTCTTTCCTTCTCTGCTGCCCTTTTTTATTGTTTCAGAAATGCTTATTGGGTTTGGCGTAGTGAAGTTTATTGGGATCATATTAGAGCCGTTTATGAGGCCTTTATTCCGAGTACCTGGAGTAGGTGGTTTTGCTTTAGCAATGGGCATGGCTTCTGGTTTTCCTTCAGGTGCAAAAATCACTTCCCGGCTGCGTCAAGAAAAACAGCTAACAGCTATCGAAGCTGAAAGACTCGTATCATTTACTAACTCATCTAACCCTATTTTTATTTTTGGGGCTGTGGCAGTTGGCTTTTTTCACAATCCAGCTGTCGGTATCATATTAGCTCTCTCTCATTACATAGGGAATATTTGTGTAGGACTGGTGATGCGTTTTTATGGATCAGCAAAACCGAAAGGACAAGTAACTCAAAAACCTTCTTTATCGTTAGCTTTTCATGAAATGCATAAAACGCGTTTAAAAGATAAGCGTCCTATCGGGAAGCTTCTAGGAGATGCAGTTACTTCTGCTGTTCAATCTCTCTTAATGATTGGCGGTTTTATCATTTTATTTTCTGTATTAAACAAACTTTTATATGTTACTCATATCACGGCCGTTTTAAGCAGCGGTCTAGCTTATTTATTTTCCCTGTGCCATATAGGGACTGAACTGAGCCTTCCCTTTATTTCAGGGCTTTTTGAAATCACGCTAGGAAGCCGTCTAGCAAGTGAAGCGCCAGACACGCTGCTGTTTCATCAAATTATCATCGTTAGCTTTGTATTAGGCTTCAGCGGTTTCTCCGTTCAAGCACAAGTGGCTAGCATACTCGCCGAAACAGATATTCGATTTTTCCCATTTTTTATTGCACGCATTTTTCACGGCTGTTTTGCGGTAGTATTCACTATTTTTCTATGGGGTCCTCTTCGAGAATCCATTACTACTTTTCAAGCATCTGAAGGAGCACTGCCGGTTTTTTCTCACTTGGAGTCCGTTACGATTCTATCGCAGTGGCTAAACGTGTACGGTCCGCTCTTAACGATTTTTACGCTGTGCTGCTATATTTATATATATTCAAAACGAACGTTTCTTCATCGTTCCTAGTAAAAAAAGAACGTGACGTTTTCTTATCAACAAAGAAAACGTCACGTTCTTTTTTATCTTATTTTTGAGACAGCTGTTCAAATTTTTCCGCAAGCGCTTCTCTAACAGGGGGAGGAACTAATTCAGAAATATTCCCGCCATATTTAGCTACTTCTTTTACAATACTAGAACTTAAAAACGAGTATTGATTATTTGTCATCATAAATAACGTTTCGATTTCTTTATCTAATACGCGATTTACAGATGTGATTTGCATTTCGTACTCAAAATCCGATACTGCACGCAAACCTCTTAAAATGGTTTTTGCCTGCTTTTCTTTTGCATATTCCATTAATAATCCGCTGTACGACTCTACTACCACATTAGGAAGTGATTTTGTTACTTCTTTCAGCAAAGCTACTCGCTCTTCCCCTGTAAATAGAGGACTTTTTGAAGAGTTATTTAAAACAACCACATAAATCGTATCAAATACACTTGCGCCTCGTTTAATAATATCAAAATGCCCATTTGTAACTGGATCAAAGCTTCCTGGACAAACAGCTATACTGCCCATACGTATCCCCTTTCTACATCTAACAGCTCATTGATTTAGTCAACTGATTCTTCTTTTTTGTATGTATAAATAGAAACACCAATGATACCGTACGTTTCGCTTTTTATTTTTTCAAATAAACCAATCTCATTATCTAACTGTACATCATGAGAATGCTCCGCTACAATAATCCCTGTTTTTTCCAGAAGGTTTTCTTCACTTACCATTTCGATAAGCGCTTTCAACTTTTGTGCTTTATACGGTGGATCAAGCAAAAGTAAATCGACAGTCAGCTCCCTTTTCTTTATCGCTTTCAGTGCACGTTCTGCATCATTTCGATACACTTCAGCGCGGTCTTCTAACCGGCAAGATGCTAGATTGGCTTTAATCGTCTGAATCGCTTTGCCATCCCGATCCACAAAAATGACTTTATCTATTCCTCGGCTTAGAGCTTCAATTCCCAAGCCACCGCTTCCACCGAACAAATCAAGAGCTGTTCCACCTTCAAAAAACGGTCCAATCATATTAAAAATAGCTTCTTTCACCTTATCTGTTGTAGGGCGGGTTGAGTATCCTGGAACCGCCTTTAACGCATGGCCTTTATATAAACCTGCTACTACTCTCATCCTTATCACTACCTTACTTTTACTTCCTTATTCTTCATTATCCTAACATATTTTGAATTACAAAGACTAGCAAAAATCCTCAATTTATTCAATGCTGTATACATTCTGTGCAATAACCCAGCAGCTTGCTTTTATGCTGGACTTTTACGACCGTGTCCTTAGATACACTGATTCTTTTCTAAAAGATACACCTATGAAGATCATTCGGCATTTCGTTCATAGAAGAATTCCTTTACTTTAATATGTCATAATAAACGTAAATTTACCCTTTTCCTCTGTCATGTTATCAGTCTTTTATGTATTAAAAAGTGAATTTCACAAGACAGGTATATGAACGTTTAAAACGGACATACTTACTAGTAACAACATCATCTAACCGATGTTGTTGCCAACCGCGGAGAAGACTTACGTTTCCCCATAAGTTCTTCCTCCGGTTTCTCCTCTCCCTTTGCCTTCATCAAGGTGCTTGTAATCGCAGAGGTGATTACACCCCTTTATTGAAGGGCCCTACAATGAGTAGTTGTAGGGATTTTTTTATTTACTCTTAAAATATTCAGTGATACATTAAACTACGTGAGTTTGCTTTTTTAATACATAAAGGGGGAAATACATATGATTCAGCGTTTTATTGAGCTCGGAGAAGGGTATTCAGATATTTATGAGCTGTTAGAGATTGTCAAAAGCAACAAACACCGTCTTGCTCATCTTATTATGCTGCGAACAGTAAAAGAAGATCGACAAGTAGCTTCTTTTGTCGCTGTCTTGCATCCAACAGCTGAAGGGAATTTCCAACCGCTTTACGTTTGCCGAGAAGGAATTGTTTTAAAACAAAACGACAGCAAGCGCGTTGAGTTATTTAAACAAGCTGCTGAGGAAGCGGGAAAAGAACTTGTGGTACTCGATGTCAAACCATCTACTACATTTCCAGAAACAGCACTATACTATCAGCACCTTATTGGAATTTTGCGAATGAACCGCTTTATTCCACCAATGCAATAATCTCATCCCTGCCTATTCATTTGCTAAGGGCAAGTAAAATAAAAAAAGGAATGTGCATCACATTCCTTTTTTGTTTAAATTCCTATCTTATAGTCATATTCCTTCGCCTTATCCGGCTTTGAATTTTCGAATTCTGTTTTTAAAAACGGCCGATAAGAAGGATCTACTTTCTTCACAAAAGGTAGAGACTGAAGTTTATGGATTGTTTTTTCAATGCCATCTTGGTTGCAATATAAGACAACATACTTTAATTCTTTAGATACGTAATGTACATTTCCGTACTTTCGCAATGCTTTTGCTTGCTTAACAGAATGCACATACGCCACAATTCCTTGACGTTCAACAAACATATTTAGTTCCCCTTTTGCATACGTTATATTGGTTTTCTTTATCATAAATTCTTTTATATGAAGTAGGTGCTTTATGTATGAATTTAGATGATATCTGGATGCTCTTTCTTACTCATTTTAACGAGCACAGAGCTATTGAACAAGTCATTTTCAAAAAAATCACAAATATACCCTTTTTGTATATAAACACATCAATTAAGCGTAGAAAAATAGATGAGCTTCTAGAAGCTTCATCTATTTTTGCTACATCCAATACAAATGCTACGTGGCGCTCAACTTTTGTCAGAAGTCAGCATCTTACTTATGTTTATCAGCACAGGTTTTACGTTCCACAGCGTAAAATGGCCTGCTGCGGAAATTCCTGTGCTGATTGCGTTCGATTTATACAGTGAACGGCTTATGCGCTGCACCCACAGCTTCCACCAGATCCGCAGCCACCGCCGCAGCTGCTTCCCGTATCGAAAAACGGATTTCCCGTCGGTACTTTCACGTGTTCTGAAACAGCTTGACCAAGGATAACGCTAATTTCATCAAGCAGCTTTTGTAATTCATTTTCTGCTTTTTTGAACGCAGCGATTGTCGCGTGTAAATCAACTTGACGCTTTACATCACGTACTTGTCTCGTAATGGTTTTATAATCAGGATGATATTTTCCAAATCGCTGAACATCCTCATACTGTTCCTTTATTTTCACAAATTCAGCAATTAATGCCTGTGCATGTGAATCTTTATTTAATCTATATAAACATTGACGATAGTTCTCGGCTACGTCTGATTGTAACACCATGTTCGCTACGTGATCAGACTCATCGAGTAATTCAACAGTTCTCATTGTTGTCAGCATGGCTGTGCACCTCCGTTTTTATCTTATCACGTTTTGGATCTAAAGAAAAAGAACTTGCTAAAACAGCTTACACTGATTTACTACAAGTTCTACTTTTTAACTATATAATTTCAACCGTAAAGGTATTCCTCACTTGATAACTTTCTTCTTTAGATTTCATCAGTTCAATCGTAACAGTATGAGATCCTTTTGGAAGATCACTTAAAACAAAGGCTGCTTGCTTCATTTCTTTAAATGGTTTTCCATCTACTGTGATTTGAAGGAATCCACTCTCTGTTGAAAATGAAAACCCGCTTAGAATACATTCGACGTATACATTTTGTCCTTTCACATGCTGGTGTACCATCAGTGAAGGTTTTGTATTCATTGCACCAAACATTTCAGCTGCCCGCGGTTGAGAGGAAATTTTAGTTTCAGGTTTTGGTTTATCATGGTTGCATCCTAGCAGAGAAACTACACATAAGGCCGTCGTTAATAGTAAGCGCATAATACCATTCCTTTATCATTCGTTTCTCCATAGTGTTTACAAACTCTTTATTTTTACTCATGACGTGCAAAAATCTCTGCATCGCTATGTATGCAGAGATCATTGATTTTTCATGGACTGAAACATATGAAACATCATGTTTGCCATTTGAATCGAATTCGAAAACTTTTCGACTTTATGAGGAATCGTTTGTTTGTAGTAGTGCTTGGATTCTAATTCAAATTTCTCCAGTTCTTCAGGATTTCTAGATAAACGCCGGTACCACATTGGCTGTTCACGAACGAAGTCGTTGAGTTTAGGACGAGACTGCATATACTCGTATATATCTTTTCTCATTGCGTTTAATCTTTCCTAAAGCCAAATGGATTCCCTGGCCCGGAAGCTGCTCCTCCACCGGATGGCTTAGATGGCTGAAATTGCTGCAGTACTTGTTGAATATTGGAAATAGCTGAATTTACATTTGTGATATGATTTTGCATTTGATTCAAGTCCATGTTTTTCAGCGAGGATACAATTGTACCCATAATATCTTTTTTCTCCTCTGTTGCAGCAGCTGGTTCAGCCTTTGCACTTTCTTCTGAACGATATGCCTCCCACATTGGATCTTCTGCACCGAATAAATACCAATCTTCATAAAGCTCTTTCCACGTTTTTTGCTGCTTTCGAACCTGTTCTACTAATTTGGGATGTGATTTTACAAATTGTTTAAATTCCACAACGGACGGATGAAGCTCTCGTTTGGTTTCCTTCACAGTCACTCACCTCATACTTAAATATAGCCTACTATATCTTAGAAAAAGAGAGCTCGTTTCGTGCGCCTATTTCAAAAAATTTTTATAGCTGTTTTTTTGAAGAAGCACGAACTGTGAACCAGTATGTAATGAAAATAGATAAAATGCTTAGCCAAAATGTAAAATAACCAATTTCAGACATATACGCATTGAGCATGCTGTATCTTGGCATCATAGAAAAAACGTAATCAATGATATCATTATGTACAGCCCATACAGCGGCAACAGCTACATGCCATAATTTAATCCGGTAAAACGGTACGTACAAAAGCCCTTGAAAAGCCATTGCTGCATGAGAAGCCATTAACATAAGCATCATCCAATCAATGTATCCTGTTAGCACATAGACCAATACATTCATTACGACGGCCCAAATCCCGTATTTAAACAGCGTGATCATTGCTAAAGCTTCAAACAGTGAAAAATGCTTTCCAAGTAAAAGACCGATAAGTACAATAACAAAAAACAAGCTTGCCGTTGGACTATCAGGCACAAATAATAAAAACTTCTTAGGTGTTTCCGCTAATTGACTTCCATACCAAATATATCCGTAGATTGTTCCTAATATATTCACAATTAGCAAAAGCGTTAAAAAACGCTTATCTTTTAAGGTATACCATAACCAAGCCATTTAGAAAGTCTCCTTTACATTTGCTCTCTTCTTTATTATGTACAGTTTTTGGACAATAGCAAGCATCTATCTCATTGATGTAAAACACAGCATTAAACAAATTCAAAAAAACCAGCCCTTTGGCTGGTTTTCATTATTCTTTTCCTAGGTTGCCGACAAACTCCGAGAGCGTTTTCAATTCTTTATCTGAACCTTTGAAAACACCTTTTGGCATATTGCCTCTACCATTTTTTGCGATCTTGGCGATTTCCTCAGGAGATAAATCAATTCCTGTTAAAGCCGGAGCTGCAGGACCTCCCTGTAAGTTATCACCATGACAGGTTAAGCACGTTTGCTTTTGCATGATTTTGTAGCCTTCTGAATTTTTGTCAATCGCTACTTCTTCTCTAATTTTCCCTTGCTCTTCACGTGCTTTCCAGTCCACCTGTGTCGCTGATTGCCACGTTAGGAAATAGACTGCTGCTATAGCCAAAAGCATGAATCCTGTTGCAAACGGCCTCTTAGCTGGTCTTCTTTCTGGTCCTCGATCAATGAACGGAGCAAGCGTTAATGCGCCAAATGCAATCCCTGGAATAATAAATGCACCTATAATATTATATGGACCAGAAGCAAATGAATATTTAAGCAATTGATATAGGAACAAAAAATACCAGTCAGGAAGAGGCAAGTACCCCGTATCAGTCGGATCGGCAATACGTTCAAGAGGAGATGGATGAGCGATGGTTAAACATAGATAACCGATTAAAAAAACTGCCCCTACCATCCATTCTTTTAGTAAAAAGTTTGGCCAGAATGCTTCTGTTTTCCCTGGAAATTCAGAGTAATCTTTTGGAATATTGGGTTTTCGTTCTGCAGGAACACGTGAATCTCCAACAAACTTCATCCCTTTACCACGATGCATGTTCTCCCTCCTTTTTCTCACTGTTCTAGTGAAAGTACTAACAACGGAGTATGTGCTTGATGCATATGATGACTAGTGTGATTGAATACTTGAATAAAGCGTATAAAATTTTATAGTGGTCCTGAAATTCCTTGTTTACGAATCATTAAGAAGTGGGCACCCATTAAGCCAAGTAGGGCTCCGGGTAAAAAGAATACGTGAATGGCGAAAAAGCGAGTTAGTGTTTGAGCACCAACGATGTCTGGATGTCCTGAGAGTAATGTCTTCACTTGCTGGCCTATAATTGGTGTGGATTCAGCAATTTGCAAACCTACTTTCGTTGCAAATAGCGCTTTCATATCCCACGGCAACAAATAACCTGTAAAACCTAAACCTAACATAACAAAGAAAATTAACACACCCACAACCCAGTTTAACTCGCGGGGTTTTTTGTATGCTCCTTGGAAGAAAACACGAAGTGTATGTAAAAACATCATGACGATAACCAAACTTGCTCCCCAGTGATGCATACCTCGAACAATTTGTCCGAAAGCGACTTCATTTTGCAAATAATAAACAGATTCCCATGCATTTTTTATATCTGGTACATAATACATGGTTAAAAACATGCCTGATAAAATTTGAATAACGGTAACAAAAAACGTTAATCCACCAAAACAATACACAAATGCTGAAAAGTGATGTGCAGGATTTACATGCTCTGGCACTTCATGATCGGCCACATCTCGCCATAAAGGAGTAATATCTAGCCGTTCATCCACCCAGTCATAGATTTTATTCAACATTTTCTATGCCCCTCCTTGTGGTTTGGCTTTTCCTAGATATAACGTACCGCCTTTTACTTTTTGAACGTATACATCTAACGGTCCCATCGGTGGTGTCCCCGGTACATTTTTACCGCTTTTTTCATACATTCCCCCATGACAAGGGCAGTAGAAACGGTGTGGATAGTTTTTGTCACCAGCCCAGTTAACCGTACAGCCTAAATGCTTACAAATTGGTGATAGCGCGACGATTTCACCTTTATCAGTTTTGTACACCCAAGCCGATCTTGGCTCTTCTGATTTATGCCACGCATCCACTTGCTTGATTTTAAAATCGACACGTTTCGGCTCTTTTGTAATGTCTTTAACCTGCGCTACAGCTACTAAATCCTGACCCGCTTCTTTTTCTAAAATTGGATCTACTGCAAAGCGCACCATTGGCATTAACATTCCAGCAGCCATGAATCCCCCTACACCAGTGAGCGTATAGTTTAAAAACTGTCGTCTTGATACCCGATCACCCATGCTTTTCCCCCTTTAAAAAAGTTCAGTCCAGAGAATTTTGGACACATGATGAACCATTCTATTAAACTAGGACATAATCATGATATATTAATATTTCTGGAAGGTCAATACAATAAAAACCTAAAACATGGAAATAATCTTTATTTTTCTAAATTTTTCGTCATTATTTTGTTTGCGCTTCCATTACTTATTCTACAGTCTTTTTAAACACTCCATTTCTCTACAAAAATCGGTAAGAGCTGTTGAACTTGTTCATGTATGAGCGTATACTTATGCGACTCATCTATATGCTCAAGCGGTAAAGCAGGTATCCAAATGCAGTGCGCCCCTATTTCTTTTTCAAACTGCAGCCAGTCTCGATCGCTAGTAAGCACAAAAAGATGTTTGACTTCATTGTCATTTATATGCTCATTCCAACGAAGTAATGTTTCATAAACAGCAGCTACTCCATCTTTTTTTAAGTATGTAAAACTAGGTGTTAAAATCACTCTTCCTTTAAATTGCCTCTCTAACTCTTCAGTAAGAGCAGTCGTATATTCACTCATAGATGCAGTAAGCTTTAAATCTTCTCCGAAATCAATCGGAATGAGTGGAACCAATACGGTATCAACATAACTTTTGGATTGTAGGTACACATCCATTTCCTTGGCCTGAAGCTTCAACTTCCTTCTCCTCTCAGCAAGCCTGCTAAAGCTTGTCTTATTTATTTTCCAAAATGAATAAGGAGATAAAAAAAGAGATTGACCTTTTTCTAAGAAGCTAGCCAATCCCTCGTTTATCTACTGTACATAATGGTTATTTAAATATTCGCTTAAGCGCTGAAATTCCTCTTTATCGTTTTCATCTAATGCTTTATCAATTAGTTCCATGATTTTTGATCGCTGAAACTTCTGAATAGATTCTTCCAATATTTGCTCAGCTAATACTCTGTCTTTTTCATTTGTTTGATTAGCTTTTGGCATATACGGATTGTCTTCCAGTACAGCCACATATTGAGGCGATGAATACAACGATCGGAAGTTTAATTGAATATAAATGTCTTCTTCTCGATTCAAACGAATATCATGAAATGATTTTTCTGCATCGGTTGTCATGATATTTTCTTTATAAAAACGAAATGGAGGGTCTTCCACACAGTGCGTAGACATCACCATCCCGCGAGGACAAAACTGTGCTTGCTCAACGAAGTGAACTCGTTTCATCAATTGATCATGGCTCATCAAATAATTTAAAATCCATACACATTCTCTTCGCTTCAGCTGATAATTCGTTAAAAACCAGCGAACAAATTCTTTTTTCTCGTTGACAGTAACAGGGGTCGTCATATTCTCACTTCCCTCCTCTGTGTTTAAACTCTCAGTTAAAACACCTTTTACAGTTATTTATTCCACACGGCAGCAATAAAATCCTCTGAACTATTATTTATTCTTCTAATTGAAATAATATGTCTTGAATTTCATCTACTGTTGGATCCATTGCTAATAAGGCTTGGAAAATCCCCTTCGCTTTTGAGCGCTGTCCTTCTTCTAATAAGAAGTAGCCATACTCTTCTAAAAACGCATACTCTTCTTTAAAAACAGTGTATGCAGATTCGTAGTATTTTAGCGCTTCTTCATAATTTTCTAATTCCTGGTGAGCTTTTGCTAAATCCCATTCAAAATGAGGGTCATGCTCATTATATTCTTTGGCGTGCTCGATATTCTCTACTACATCTTCATATCTCCCTTGACTCATATAAAGTTTAGAGAGAGTTAAAATGGCTTCAATATACCCTGGATCTAGTGCAATCGCTTGTTGAAATGCCGATTCAGCCTCTTCTTCTAGACCGCGCTTTAATGCTATCTTCCCTTTAAAAAAGTAAAGTTCTTTTTGAAATTCATCCTGCGCAATACCTTCGTTGACAGCCACCGCAGCCTCTTCTAGCATCTCTTCATGTTCATATGATTTTGCTAAATATAAATAAAGAGAATGGTACTCACGGTCTAGCTCTTTTAGTTCTGTGAACTTTTCAATAGCGGTCTGATAATGACCTGCTTGATACGCTGAAATCGCATATTCAAATAGTGTGTTAATCTCAAGCTTATCTTTCAGCGCTTGATCAAAGTAAGGAAGCGCTTCTTCGAACTGGCCGATACCTGCTAAACTTTCAGCTAATCGCTGACGAAGATCCGTGCCGTTAAATTCTTTTTCTGTTTTTAGCAGCGTTTGATAAAAAGGAATCGCCTTTTGATAAATTCCTTGACTGCTGTAAAATTCACCGAGCCCAAAATCTATAACCGGCTCATTTGGAAGCATTTTTTTCGCTTCCATTAACTTTTGCTCACTTACTTCACTAAGGCCTTGCATTTGATATAAGTCAGCTACAAGAAGCAGAGCTGGCACGTAGTTATCATCTTCGCTACTAATTTGATTTAAAATATGAATTGCTTCTTCTTCTTCTTCTAAATCAATAAGCATTTCAGCTTTTAATAAATACAACTCGCCTTCTTCTGGATATTTAGCGATGAGCTCGTCTATTAAAGGCAGCGCATCATTTACTAGCCCCCACTCCTGAAGCTGTTCAGCCATTAAAAATTTTTCTTCGTCTGTAGCTTTATCTTTCAATTCATGAATAAGGGCAAGACCTTTTTCAATTTCATTGGATTCTACGTAACCTATCGCGCGGTCTAGTTCTTTCACACACAATTCTCCTTTATTATTACATTCACTTTTTATATACAAATAAAACGAATTAATTTTCTATTTTTCCAAACCGAAGCAAGAACACACGCTTCTATACACCATGATAAAATAGTTTGAGCGTTTGTTCAACAAATCAATTTGAATACGCTTGCATTTTTCGAATAAAAACGAGATTGAGACATGACTACATTAATCAACAGCTAGAAGCACCTACATACATGAGACCTACGTTCACCCTAACAATAAAAATCCGAACGAGTTTGATTCTCTATCAAGAATATCAATTCATCGTTCGGATTTTCCTTCAACCAAAATGCGTTTGTTCCAGCCTCTTTCTTATTCGCTTAGTTTATCAAGATCTTCAAAAAAAGTAGGATAGGAGACGTGAATAGCTTCACTTCTCATTAGTGTTACCTCTCCCGTTGCAATGGCTGCTGCGACCGCAAGCATCATTCCAATTCGATGATCTCCATAGCTGTCTACTTCACCGCTTTGTAGAGCCGTCTTGCCTTCAATGATGAGGCCATCAGCTGTTGGAGTAACAGAGGCACCGAGCTTGCTTAACTCCCTTGCAACCGTATCGATACGGTTCGTTTCTTTTACTTTTAATTCTTCGGCATCTTTAATAACTGTTTTCCCATTCGCCTGAGTCGCCAAAAGAGCGATCACTGGAATTTCATCAATTAAACGAGGAATTAAATCCCCCCAATTTCAATCCCTTTCAACTGAGACGTTTCAATCGTCAAATCGCCAATAGGCTCTCCATTTTGAATACGTTCATTAGAAATTGTAAGGCGTGCACCCATTTGCTCAAGCACATCAATAATACCTGTTCTTGTAGGATTGAGTCCGACGTTTTTCAAAACGATTCGGCTGTTTGGAACAATGGCTCCTGCAACAAGAAAGAACGCGGCTGAAGAAATGTCACCAGGTACGTATACATCCGTTCCGCGCAGAGATTGTCCTCCTTCAATGCTTACAGTCGTTCCATCTACCTCTACGTCTACTCCAAAGGCGCGAAGCATACGCTCTGTATGGTCCCGTGATGTAAAAGGCTCGGTTACTTTTGTTGTGCCTTCCGCATGAAGTCCCGCTAGTAAAATCGCTGATTTCACTTGTGCACTTGCTACAGGAGAATGGTAATGAATTGCTTTTAAAGCTCCTCCTCGAGTGGATAAAGGCGTATATTGGCCGTGCTCACGCCCATCAATCTTTGCACCCATAGAGCGCAGGGGCACCGTAACGCGGCTCATAGGACGCTTGGCAATCGACTCATCTCCAATTAGAGACGTATGAAATGGCACACCTGCAAGAATCCCAAGCATTAAACGAGTAGTCGTTCCTGAATTTCCTACATCTAGGATGGAAGTAGGTTCACTTAACCCTTCGATACCTTTACCTTCCACTTCGACATACTCGCCTTCTCTTTTAATCGATACGCCCATCTTTTCAAAACACGAAATCGTACTTAAGCAATCTTCCCCTGCTAAAAAATGATTAATCGTTGTTTTCCCTTCTGCCATCGCTCCGAACATCACAGCTCTGTGAGAAATCGATTTATCTCCAGGAATAGAAATTTCTCCTTGGAGAGATGAAAGATTAGTTTTTAATTGTTTTCCACTCATTTCATTCACACCTTTCGTACATTAAGAAATAAACGTCTGATATTGATGCTGATGGAGACACGCTCTTGCCCGCTTTCTATCTTCCTCTGTTTGAAAGCTCAAACGTAATACTCCGTATATGTCTTCTCGTGTTTCTAAAATTCGAATGTTTGTAATACTAATTTCATCTTCTGCTAAATAACCCGTTACTTCTGAAATAATCCCCGGATAGTCAGGAACATCCACATAGAGATCATAAAAGGATGGAATCGCTCCTTTGGTTCGTACAGGAAGCTGATCTCTAAATTGTTTTGCTTGTGAAAAATATGTATAGATATCGGTCGCGTCTTTTCGTTCGATCATATTTCGCACGTCATTCATTTCTTCAAGCCAGTGGTCAAACATTGAAAGAAGCGCATCCTGGTTATGAAGCAAAATATCTCTCCACATCGCTGGACTGCTTGAAGCAATACGTGTAATATCACGAAACCCTCCAGCTGCAAGCTGCGAAACTAGATGGTTGTCTTGTTGGTAATATTCTGCTTGATGAACAAGGCTTGCAGCAATAATATGAGGAAAATGGCTGATGACACCCGCTAATTTATCATGTTCTTTTGGTGACATCACAATAATTTTAGCTTTTGTACCACTTAGCAATTCCTTTAAACTGTCTAAAGCCTCCGAAGAAGTAGAAGATGAAGGTGTCAATACATACATTGCATTTTCAAATAAATGAGCTTTAGAAGCAGCTACTCCGCTTTTATGAGACCCAGCCATTGGGTGACCGCCGATAAACTCAATGCCTTTAGCAATAAGAGCTTCCGCTGTCTTCACTACCTCTTCTTTTGTACTTCCTACGTCTGTGACGATAACAGACTGTTTGAGCGTAAAATGTTCTAACTGTTTTAGCACTTCAGCTGCTTGAGTGACCGGAATGGCAATAACAATATAATCCGCTTGCTCCGCGCCTTGTTGTAAAGAAGAAGCCGCTTGGTCAATTACACCTAGGGTTTTGGCTAGCTCCAGCTGCTCTTGATTAATGTCAAAACCTATTACATCAAGATGATGGTGCGTCTTTTTTATATTAAGTGCCAGCGATCCTCCAATTAACCCCAGACCTATAACAAAAACATTTTCTTTCACTTTCCTTCACCTCATTGTACATATGAAGATGAGAGTGTGAAATCACACTCTCATCTTTTACTATATTAGGTATTAAGCTTTCGCTGCTGCTTGGTTAACAAACTGCTGAAGCAATTCAATGATTTGTTCATTTTGTTCTTTTGTTCCCACTGTAATACGAACGGAAGTTGGGAAGCCTAATGCGTTCCCTGAACGAACAATAAATCCGCGTTGCAATAAAAATTGAAACACGTCATCGCCTTGACGCCCAAAATCAATTAGAACAAAATTAGTGAAAGACGGATAATAGTTTAAGCCATTCTTATCACAGAAAGCATAGTATTGCTGCAAGCCTTCTTCATTTTTCTTTTTACACTCTTCAATGAACGCTTGGTCTTCAAGAGCAACGATTGCTGCTTTTTGAGCCATGCGGCTTGTATTAAAAGGTTCACGAGCCGGCTCAATTTTTTGTAGCAATGATTCGTTTGCAATACCGTAACCAATGCGCAAAGAAGCTAAGCCGTATGCTTTTGAAAATGTACGAAGTACAATTAAGTTTTCATATTCATTCAAAAACTCTACCGTATTCGGGTAGTCGGCTTGGTCTGCTGCATACTCAAAATAGGCTTCATCCATTACGATTAACGTATGCTTAGGAACTTGTTTCATAAAAGAAATTAACTCATCGCCCTTCACATACGTTCCCGTTGGATTATTAGGACTGCATACCCATACAATTGTCGTATTTTCATCAATTGCACGAAGCATAGCATCTAAATCATGATCTCCGCCGCGCAGCGGTACTTCACGAATTTCTGCACCTTCAATTACGGCATTGTGCTTATATTGAGGAAATGACGGCGTCGGCATGACAGTATTTGTATCAGCCGATAGCAAAGCTCGGCAAATAATTTGAATGACTTCATCAGACCCATTTCCAAAAATCAGCTGATCTTGCTCTACGCCTACGTGCTTTGCTACTGCTGCACGCAGTTCAGCTGCATAGCCGTCTGGATAAAGCGCCATATTTTCGATTTCTGCAGCAATCGCCTCTTTTACTAAAGCAGAACTGCCGTAAGGATTTTCATTAGACGCTAATTTTACAACGCGATCTAAATTAAATTCACGCTTTACTTCTTCAATTGGCTTACCTGGTTTATATGGAGATAAAGTTAGTAATTGTTCTTTTACCTTCAACGTGTTACACCTCGCATTTTTATATAGGCGAAACGATGGATGCAACATACTCCTCAATTTGATTTAATCCGTCTCGGCGTGTATCCTTATTTAAAAGAACTTGTTCAAGCTGGCCAATTTTATTAACAATTGCACTTCCAATTACAATGCCGTCGCTATGTTCTTTTAACACCTCTACTTGTTCACTTGTTGAAATCCCAAAACCGACGGCAACCGGTATAGAAGCTGCTGCTTTCACATCTTCTAAAAAGGTGCCAATATCAGCTGGCAACGTAGAGCGAACCCCAGTAACGCCTAAAGACGACACGCAGTATAGGAAGCCCGTTGCATCTGCAGCGATTTTTTGAATACGCTCTTTAGATGTAGGAGCAACCATTGAAATGTACGCAACTTCATTTTCAGCGGCAAGCTCCCGGATACGGCCACTCTCTTCGTACGGTAAATCCGGAATTAGCACTCCATCTATTTCATTTTCTCGCATTAACGCGAAAAAGGATTCTAAACCTAATTGTAACACAGGATTAAAATAGGTAAAGAGAATTACCGGTATTTTCACACCTTTTTTTCTCATCACCGATACAAGCTTAATGGCTTTTGAAATAGACATGCCGCCAGATAAAGCTCTTTTAGACGCCTCTTGAATAATTGGACCATCTGCTAAAGGGTCGGAATATGGTACGCCCAGCTCTAAAATAGAAGCTCCTTGCTTTTGCAAAGACAAAGCAATATCCACCGTTGCATCTTCATGAGGATCTCCTGCTGTAATAAATGGAATAAACAATGTTTCATGTTTAGGTAGTCTCGCTTCAAACGTATTCATGTTCTTCTTCCTTCCCTTCTAGCAAGTTTACTAATGTATGAACGTCCTTATCTCCTCGACCTGACAAACAAATTAAAATGGTTTCTTCTTTCGTCATGCTTTTAGCCAGTTCAAATGCTTTTGCCAGCGCATGGGCGGACTCAATAGCCGGGATGATTCCCTCTGTTTTCGCCAGCAGCTGAAGAGCTTCGATTGACTCATCATCCGTTACACTTTCATATTCTACTCGTCCAATAGATGAAAGGTGAGAATGCTCTGGACCGATACCTGGATAATCCAAACCTGCTGAAATAGAATAAGGCTCTGTAATCTGACCATTTTCATCTTGAAGTAAATACGTGAGCGTTCCGTGAATAACACCTTTTGTGCCTTTAGCCATTTTAGCAGCATGAAGGGCTGTATTTAGTCCTTTCCCTCCTGCTTCTACGCCGATCAAGCGTACATTTTCTTCTTTAATAAAATCATAAAACATTCCGATTGCATTACTGCCGCCTCCGACGCATGCCACGACAGCATTCGGAAGTTTGCCTTCTACCGCTGTAAACTGTTCTTTTGCTTCTTCTCCAATAATTTTTTGGAAATCTCGAACCATTTTAGGATAAGGGTGCGGTCCAATGGCCGAACCAATTAAGTAAAAATGATCTTCACAATGTTGAACCCAGTAGCGAATTGCTTCATTTGTTGCATCTTTTAGCGTTTTTGTTCCAGAAGTTGCGGGAATGACTTCCGCTCCTAGAAGCTTCATGCGAAAGACGTTCAACGCCTGACGTTCAATATCTTCTTCTCCCATGAATACTTTACATTCCATTCCGAACTTTGCAGCTACTGTAGCTGTGGCTACCCCGTGCTGACCCGCTCCTGTTTCAGCAATAATTTTTGTTTTTCCCATCCGTTTAGCAAGTAAAATCTGTCCAATGGCATTATTGATTTTGTGAGCACCCGTATGATTTAAGTCTTCACGTTTTAAATAAATTTTTGCCCCGCCGAGCGTTTCGGTAATATTATCAGCATATGTTAAAGCTGTTGGTCGCCCTGAGTAGTTGACGAGTAGGGATAGATACTCATCTTTAAATGCCGTATCTTTCATTGCTTGATTCAAAGCTGCTTCTACTTCTTCAAGTGGTTTCATTAATGTTTCAGGTACGTATTTTCCGCCAAATTCACCAAAGCGGCCAAATTCATCAGGATGATTGTATGTCATAGTATGATCTTCCTTTCAATCTCTATAATTTTTGTATAGTCCTTCGCACCATTTGTTTCAATACCGCCAGAAATATCAATCGCCCCAGGCTTGTAGGGTAACAAGTTCTCAATGTTACAAGCATTGATTCCTCCAGCAATAAAGCATTTTTTACCTAACCTTTGGGCAGCTGATTCATACTGAGGAACGAAGCTCCAATCAAAAGCGACGCCCGTTCCTCCAAATTGTTCTTTAACCTTGCTATCAATTACATACCCGTCAGCCTCTTCATATACATGCATTTGCTGCAGCGTTTCTTTATTGTGAGGGAGCGCTTTCCACACTTCATATCCACGCTGCTTTAACTGACGTACGTCCGCAGCTGTTTCTTGCCCGTGGCACTGAATTACATCTAAATTTGTTACGGAGGCAAGTTCAAGTATTTGATCTACTGGTGTATTAACAAATACCCCTACTAGCGAGACTTGTTTTTTTATTTCATTCGTTACAAACTCATTTACTCGTTCAGGCTTTACATATCGTTTACTTCTAGGATAGAAAATAAAGCCAATGTGAGTAGCAACCGACTTTTCTATTAAAGCTATATCTTGTTTTGATCGAATACCACAGTACTTAATGAGCATATTCACTTTCCCCAAACAGCTTTTCAATCGCTTTGGTTTGATTATCCTGCCTCATAAGCGATTCCCCTACTAAAATAGCTTTTGCTCCCGCTTCTTTTACGTAGGAAACATCATCGTATAAGTAAATTCCGCTTTCACTCACTAACAGCTGATCTTTCGGAACATGCTTGGCGATTTCTTTTGTCTGCTGCAAGCTGGTTTCAAACGTGTGAAGATTCCGATTATTAATTCCAATAATCTTCGGGGTAAATACAGCTAGCAGCTTTTCAAGCGTTTCTAGAGAATGCACTTCTACTAAACAATCTAACTCTTTTTCAGTAGCCTGAAGGTAAAGCTCTTGCAATTTTAATGGTTCAAGTGCTTCTCCAATGAGTAAAATAGCATCAGCACCGATTCTTGCACTTTCTTCCACTTGAATGGAATCAATGATGAAATCCTTGCGAAGCACAGGGATAGAGACATGCTGTTTAATGTCACTTAAAAACGTTCGATGTCCTTGAAAATAGTGCTGATCTGTTAACACAGACAAAGCATCTGCTTTCCCTTTCTCGTAGGCTTTAGCAATTTCCACAGGCTGAAAATTCTCTTTTATTAATCCTTTAGAAGGCGAGGCTTTTTTCACTTCTGCAATAAGAGCCAGCTCTCGATTCGGATTTGATAAAGCGCTTAAAAATGATCGTTTTGCAACATTTTGCTGTTCGGGTAACTGTAGGTTTTGAATTTCTTCTTTTTTTGTTTCAATAATTTTATTGAGCATGTTCAACCACCTTTTTCGATTTCAATCGTTGTAATTGCGTGTATGCAGCACCTGATTCAATTGTTTCTAAAGCTACAGCTACTCCTTCTTCAAAAGTAGAAACGTTTCCGCTAACATAAATAGCTGCAGCAGAGTTTAATACGACTGCATTTTTAGCAGTTACATTACTTTTATTTAAAAATAGCGATTCAATAAGCTCGGCACTCGATTTCGCATCTTCTACCACTAAGTCTTCAAGCTTCCCTCTCTGTAAGTGTACATCCTCTGGTGCAAGCGTATATTCTGTAATGACATTGCCCTGTACTTCTACAACATCCGTTACATCCGTGGCACTAATTTCATCTAAACCGTCCCTGCCCGCAACCAGAAGGACGTGGTTAGCTCCCAGTACAACAAGCGCTTCTGCTAATTTTCGTGCAAGCTCAATGGAATAAACGCCAATTACTTGCTTTGTGCAGTTAGTAGGGTTTGCTAATGGACCTAATGCATTAAAAACGGTTCTAAACCCTAATTCCTTTCGAGTAGCAGCAACGTGTTTCATAGCAGGGTGATAAAGCGGCGCAAATAAAAAGGACATGTTAAGGTCAGCCACCGCATTTTTCACTTCTTTTTCATTTCCTTGAATCCATATATCCAGATGTTCTAACACGTCTGCACTTCCGCTTTTAGAAGATACGGCGCGGTTCCCGTGTTTCGCAACCTTTACTCCCGCAGCAGATGCCACAATCGCACTAGCCGTCGAGATATTAAACGTAGAGGCCCCGTCTCCTCCCGTACCGCATGTATCTACTACGTTTAATTCTTCTAGAGAAATAGCATTCATATTATTTTTCATACCTCGGACAAAACCAACAATTTCATCGACGGTTTCTCCTCGGTACGTTAAGATGGTTAGCACGCTAGCAATTTGAGCTGCCGGGACTTTACCGTTCATAATATCATTCATAATTTTTTCTGCTTCTTCCGCCGAAAGTGACTCGCCGCGCAAACACTTTTTTAACAATTCTTTAAACATATACATCCTCCTTTTTATCGTAGATGTCTTGGGCTAATTGAATTGTTTTGATTAAAGCGCTAGCTTTATTGCGGGTTTCTTTCCACTCAAGCTCCGGTTTTGAGTCAGCAACCACTCCTGCTCCGGCCTGGATATAAGCGGTCTGGTCTTTCAAAAGAATGGTCCGAATCGCAATGCACGAATCAATGTTTCCATCAAATCCGAGATATGCTACGGTTCCTGCATATACATTTCGCGCAACTGGTTCAATTTCATTTAAGATTTGCATCGCTCGCACTTTTGGAGCGCCAGATACGGTACCCGCTGGAAATGCAGAAAGCAGCGCATCAATGGGATGTACTTTTTCGTCAAGGCGCCCTGTCACTTTAGAAATCAAGTGCATGACGTGCGAAAAGTTAACCTGCTGCATTAATACTGGTGTTTGGACACTTCCATACTGTGCAACTCGGCCGATGTCATTTCTTGCTAAGTCCACGAGCATATAGTGTTCTGCCCGCTCTTTTTCATCGTTAATTAAGTCTTCGTATAAGCGCGCATCTTCTTCTGCATCCCTGCCACGTCTTCTCGTTCCTGCAATCGGATGAATTTCTAAATGGCCGTTTTCAATTTGAATCAACCGCTCAGGAGAACTTCCAATTAACTCCACGCCTTTTACTTTCACGTAAAATAAATAAGGAGACGGATTAACTAATCGCAATACTCTGTAAATATCAAATCCAGCTACGGTCGTATCAATTTGAAATCTCTGCGACAATACAGCTTGAAAAACATCTCCGCTTTTAATGTATTCCTTAATTTTTTCCACATCTTGCACAAATTTGTCTTTTTGGTATGACGATGTCACGCCTTTAAAGCTAACTTCGCGCTGCTCGCTTTCAAACATCATTGGCTTTTCTTTCACCGTCTGCGCTATTCTTTCAACATATCTATTGATCTCTGCTAAAGCTTCACCGTATTTTTCTTTTTTCTGCTGCTCTTTGTCTTGCTCATTAAGCTGAATGTAGTGAATCACCATAAGCTCTTTTGTTTGATGATTGTAAGCAAGCATCGTTTGACAATAGATAAAGTGAAAAGTAGGCATGTTCAAATCATTTTGGGCATGTACGTTTACTTTTTCAATTTGCGATACTGCGTCGTAGCTGATAAATCCTACTGCTCCTCCTTTAAAAGGAAGTGCAAGGTCTGGTACTTTCACTTTCAGCTCTTGCTGAATTTTACAAAACACCTCTTTAAAGCTGTCTCCTTGCAGCATAGGCTGAAGCTGCTTGTTTTTTGCTAGATAGGTTCCGTTTTCTTCCTCAACATACAAAAATGGATTTAAGCCAATAAAAGAATAATTGGACCATGGTGATGATTCATCATTACTTTCAAGCAAATATACGGCTTCATCTTTTACTTGTTGAAAAAGATCAACAGGTGTCATGCTATCGATAAATATTTTTTTTATAATTGGAATGGTTAAATACTCTGTAGAGTCTTCTAAAAAAGAAGTATACGTGTTCGTCATATCTTTCAATCCTCCATTTCATGGAGAATGAGAATAGATGAGGTTATATAAAAGAGGATATAATAAATAAACCCAAAGACACATCAAAAATGGGTCTTTGGGTATACGAATGGTAAAATTCACTCAACTAAACTCTGCTCAACTGTCTCATTCTCGTCTACCCTAATCTCAACTAAACTGTCTATTGTTTTCTCATAACTAAAATCTCTAAACTAACTTGTTACCAATTGTAGTACGTTTCAAATTCATTTGTCAACTACTATCTACTTGGCTTTAGACGAAACTAAGCTTTAAGCTCTTCATTCAGCAGTTTAAGAATCACTTCATCTTCTACTTGTTGAACAAAAGGTTTGCCTATGCCTTCAAGCAATACCATGTGAATATTGCTTGATTTAGACTTCTTGTCCGCTTTCATTCTTACGAGCAGTTTTTCAGCTGAAAGATGGTTTGGGACAGACGTCTTGTAGCCAAATTTTTCAAACCATTTCGCAATGTCGTCCACAGAGAACTGACTTTTCTCAAGAACATTGCTGACTTTCATAGCAAACAGCATACCAATCGCTACGCCTTCTCCGTGGCTGATTTGTCCATAGCCGCACTCTGCTTCGATCGCATGCCCTAACGTATGTCCAAAGTTCAGATGAGCGCGAACGCCAGCTTCTGTCTCATCTTCTTTTACAACAGATGCTTTGACTAAAATACCGTTTTGAATAGCATAAATTAATTTTTCATCTTGTAAATCAGTCAGCGATTGTATATTTTGCTGAAGCCATTCATAAAATGCTTCATCGTGAATAAAAGCGTGTTTAATCACTTCTGCAAAACCGGAACGCCATTCTCTTTCGGGAAGCGTTTTAAGAAGATTAATATCATAAACAACCGCTTCAGGCTGATAAAAAGCACCAATCATATTTTTTCCAAGCTCATGATTAATGGCTACTTTACCGCCTACAGCACTATCGTGAGCAAGAAGCGTCGTTGGCACTTGAATAAAAGAAATTCCTCTCATATAAGTAGCGGCTACAAATCCAGCTAAATCGCCTACTACCCCTCCGCCAAAAGCAATAACGAGCGCATTGCGGTCAAGCTGCTGTTCGAGCGCAAATGTCTGACAATCGTAGTAATGTTGAAATGACTTTGCATGTTCACCGCTTGGCACTACGTATTTAGCCACTTTAAACTGCGTCTCAATCGCTTTTACAACCGCTTCTCCATAATATGAATCTACAGCTGAATCGGTGATGATTAACACAGACGACAGATTAGGTTTTACACTCTCGATAATAGAAGGCAGCTTTTCAATTAATCCATTGCCTAAATAAAGAGGATATGTTTTGGATAAAGTTTGAATATTAATTTGCAACATTAAAACTCCCTCGCATGTGCACGCATTTTCTCAATATTTTCAGCAATTAAATCAATTCGGTCTTGTCCAAGCTGTTCGATTAGCGCATCAGCCAATTCCCAAGCTACAACGGCTTCTGCTACAACGCTTGCAGCCGGCACAGCGCAGCTGTCTGAACGTTCGATGCTTGCCTCGAAGGCTTCTTTTGTTTCAATATCAACACTTTTTAACGGCTTGTAAAGCGTTGGAATAGGCTTCATTACACCGCGTACTACAATTGGCATACCTGTTGTCATGCCGCCTTCAAAGCCGCCTAAGTTGTTTGTTTTACGGGTATACCCATTCTTTTCATCCCATAGAATTTCGTCATGAACTTCGCTTCCTGGTCTGCGAGCCGCTTCAAATCCAATCCCAAACTCAACGCCTTTAAATGCATTAATGCTCATAACAGCTGCAGCAATCTTCGCATCTAATTTACGATCGTAATGAACATAGCTGCCTACTCCTGCTGGCACGCCTTCAATAATAACTTCTACTACGCCTCCGATAGAATCGCCATTTTTCTTAGCATCATCGATTGCTTGCATCATGTCTTTCTCAACAGCTGAGTCAAAACATCTTACTGGAGAAGCTTCAGTGACTTCTTGAAGTTCCTCTAAGCTTTTGTATTGAGGCGGATTTGCCTGTACGCCGCCAATTTCTAATACATGTCCAGCTACAGAAATCCCGAACTGAGCAAGGATTTGACGAGCGACAGCACCTGCTGCTACCCTTACAGTTGTTTCGCGAGCTGAAGAACGTTCTAATACATTTCTCATATCGCGATGACCATATTTAATAGCGCCGTTTAAATCGGCATGCCCTGGTCTTGGTCTTGAGATTTTACGCTTTACTTCTTCTGATTCTTCTTCAGAAATTGGCTCGATGCCCATAATTTTTGTCCAGTGTTTCCAGTCGTTATTTTCTACCGCTAACGTAATAGGAGATCCTAGCGTATAGCCGTGGCGGACACCGCTTAAAATTTCTGCTTGATCTTTTTCAATTTGCATACGTCTTCCGCGACCATGACCTTTTTGTCTTCGCGCTAAATCTGTATTGATGTCTTCGGCTGTTAAAGGAAGCCCTGCCGGAACACCCTCTAAAATAGTAGTCAACTGTGGACCATGTGATTCTCCTGCTGTTAAATATCGCATAATCGTACCTCCGCTTAATATGTATTATTCGTCAGAATTTTTCCATTTTTAAATATGACTATACCATACTATAACATAAGAATGTACAAAAAGTTTCACCTCAGCTTTTAAGAAACCGCTTCAGGTTGTCTCGATTAAATGGTCTTTGCTTTCCTGTAAAAAAACGTATCAGCCGTTTCAAATCCATACTTTTGCGGAGTAAAAACCTGTTCTGTGCTACCTACAAATAAGATGCCGCCGGGTGCTAAAGCTCTGCTGAATTTTTCATATAAAGCATGCTTTGCTTCATCTGTAAAATAAATAAGCACATTTCGACAAACAATCAAGTCAACGTTTTTTGGAAAAGAGTCTGACAGTAAGTTATGTTTCTGAAAAACAACTGTTTTTTTGATTTTTTCATCTAATAAGTACCCGGTTCCTCTTTGTTGAAAGTACTTATTTTTCATCGAAACAGGCATTTCCTGAAGTGAACGTTCATCATAAAAGCCTATTTTTGCTTTTTCTATCACTTTTTCATCCAAATCGGTCGCCAATATAGAAATACGCGAAAGCGGAAAAAATGTTGATAAAACCATCGCTAGTGTATATGGCTCTTCCCCTGTTGAACAGGCAGCGCTCCACACTTTCAGGTCTGTTTTTCCTTTTACAAGAGTCGGTAAAATTTTTTGCTCCAATATATCCCACCGCTGATAGTTACGATAAAACTCTGACACGTTAATCGTCATCCGATCTAAAAACTCCTCAAGCAGTTCGTTGTTACTGCTCATTGCTCGATAATATTCAAAAAAACTAGAAAAACCTTTTTTTCATACAGGGAGGTGAGGCGGCGTTTCATTTGAGACTGCTTATATAGTGATAAATCAATGCTTGTTTTTATTTTTATTTTCTCCACAAACGCGTCGTATTCATCTATCATTTTTGACTCTCCTTTCTCATTTCTATACGTTTATGTTAGACGTATAAGGAAATAAAACCTTTATATACGCTTATCTTCTTATTAATATATCGGAATACATTGTGAAAATGTTTATGTAGAGAGATATTCGCAATCAATAGCCTAGGACCTATGTATAAACACAATAAAAAAGACGAATGAAAATTCATTCGTCTCCTTGCGCTATCTAAATTAGTAAATCCAAGCGTCTGCGTCTTTTTTATAGAAAGTCAGCTCTTCACTTTCAAAGAATAAGCTGATTTCACGCTCCGCACTTTCTGGTGAATCTGAGCCGTGAATAATATTCTTATCGACAATCAGTCCATAATCACCTCGAATAGTTCCAGGAAGCGCTTCTTGAGGGTTAGTTTTCCCCACCATTTGACGTGATACTGAAATCACGTTTTCACCTTCCCATACCATAGCAAAAACTGGACCTGATGTGATAAATTTCACTAACTCACCGAAGAAAGGTTTCTCTTTATGTTCACCGTAGTGTGTTTCAGCTAATTCCTGCGAAATATGCATAAGCTTAGCTCCGACTAATTGAAAACCTTTTTTCTCAAAGCGAGAAATAACCTCACCAATAATGCTTCTTTGTACCCCGTCTGGTTTGACCATTAAAAACGTTTTTTGTATCATTTTACTCTCCACCCCTGAAGTTCATGATATGTAAACAAGTTTTGAAAGCGCAATCACACCTCATGAAGATATTAACATTGTTTCGAGCAGTTTACAACTTATGAAAGTAAATAAATCAAAATTTCCGTTTTCCAATGTACTTCGCAATTTGATGCAGCGTTTTTTTCGCCTTGTTTGGCGGCAGTTCTTCTAAAATGCTCATCGCTTTTTGCAGATAACGATCGCTCATCTCAAATGAACGTTCAATGGCGTTAGAAGATTTAATATCAGAAATAATTTCATTGATCAGCTCTTGCTCATATTCCCTCTCGAAAAGCTGTTCTACTTTATCTCGAAACTCAGCATTTTCAATGGCATACAAAACTGGCAGCGTAATATTTCCTTGCAGTAAGTCGCTGCCAACTGGTTTCCCAAGCTGTTCTTCTGATGAGATAAAATCTAAAATGTCATCGGTAATTTGAAATGACATTCCCACGTAATATCCAAACCAAAATAAACGTTTATGTATATCTTCAGGAGCTCCCGCTGCAATTGCGCCTAACTGACAGCTTGCAGCAATTAGCAGTGCCGTTTTACGTTTAATTCTACGCAGATACACCCGTAAGTTTTGGTTTAGGTTGTATTTGTCCTTAATCTGTTCAATTTCACCGAGCGTTAATTCCACCATCGTATTAGATAAAATTTTATGTGCTTCCACATCTTTAACCTCACTCATAACTTCAAGCGCGCGAGCAAAGATGTAATCCCCTGTATACATAGCAATACGATTGTCCCATTTTGCCTTAATTGTTGGTTTTCCGCGTCGCTTATCAGCGTCATCAATAACATCATCATGAACAAGAGAAGCCATATGAATCAGCTCAAGCGCTACTGCCACGTGTTTGATTTGGTCGATGTTGTAATGCCCAAATTTAGCTGCCAACAAAACAAATACAGGGCGAATTCGTTTCCCCCTGCTTGTAAAAGGTGAAGAGAAGCATCTGTGATAAGTGTTTCATCGGTATGAACAGTTTGTTCAAGTTCTTTCTCAATAAGGGTAATATCCGTATTCAAAAAAGCGTACATCATTTTTAGTTTCATTGGACTCACCTTGCATTATATATTCATTCTTTACTCCTTATCCTACAGGCTGTTGCACCTGTAGGACAAGCTTTTTCTCTTTTATCGTTTGTACCCTAGATGCATCGCTGCTACTCCACCTGTGTAAGATTTCACTTCAACATCTGTCAAACCTGCTTCACGGAACATATCAGCCAATTGCTTTTGACCTGGAAAGTCCCTTGCTGACTCTTGAAGCCATGAATATTCATCATAGCTTTTAGCGACCATCTTTCCAAGCGCAGGCATAATATACTTAAAGTAAAGCAAGTACATTTGTCGGTAGCCGATCATCGTGGGCTGAGAAGTTTCAAGGCAAACCACTTTTCCGCCAGGTTTTACGACGCGCTGCATTTCCTTTAAAACTTGAAGGTAATCGGGCACATTGCGCAGTCCGAATCCAATCGTTACATAGTCAAATGAATTATCTTCAAAAGGAAGTTCCATTGCATTGCCATGTAGTAAGGTAATATTTGAAAAAGATGAATTTTTTACTTTCTCTTCACCAATCTTTAGCATATTTTGACTAAAATCCAGGCCAACTGCTTCTCCTGTTTCTCCAACTGCCTCAGCCATAGCTAGCGTCCAATCCGCAGTTCCGCAACAAACATCTAAAGCTTTTGTTCCTTTTTGAACATTCATTCGCTTCATCGTATCTTTGCGCCATGCCTTATGACGCTGAAAACTAATAACAGAATTCATTTGATCATAATTTTTGTATATTTTTTCAAATACGCCATGGACACGCTGTTCTTTTGATTGCTGCATATCTCTATCCTTCTCCTACGACATTTTTCAGCACTTCTAAGCTAGATGTAAGTTCACCTAAGTGCTCTCTTAAAAACTCATTCATCACAAATTCACTTCGTAAGTATCCTCTAACAATGTTTACAGACTGTTGAGTATACGAATAAAGGTATTCTTTTATTTGTTCTTGATTCATGCCAATTTGTTTGCAATAGTTTAGCAAGAGAGTAGGCTCTTTATGCTGTAATGACTTTAATTGCTTTAATATCCCGTTCAAATACGCTGCATGTTTTAAAAGTTCTTTCCACTCTTCACGTTCAAAATAGTCACATAAGCATCTTACAAACGATGATTCTGCTGCTAAAAAACTATTCATAACGTCGTGTGGATTAGTAGAGCGATTGTTATAAATGTGTATCTTAGCGATATTAATTTCTTTAATAGCAGATGCTATAACTTTCATTAAATTCAGCTGGTTGCTTTGAGCTAAATAGTAATAGTACAGGCCGCTGTAATAATCTCCGGCCAAAACTACCAGCTGCCGCTCATGCAGCTTTCCTTCATTTCCGCTAACATTTTGAGTGGAGACTAGATCGTGGGTATCAAGTGCGGTTTGAACGAGCATCACAGATAGCACAGAGCTGTTCTTTTTTTCTTCTTCCATTGAAAGAGTATCTAAGAACGAACACATGTACAGTAATCTATTTTCATCAATACGCGGATGATGAATATATTTTTTTACATATGGATGACTTAATTCAACATGAAGCTGTTCTTTCATGTTGGCCACAATATCATAGATGGTTTTTACGCTCATCATCCTTGTCTCCCTTTCCATCACTATTTGTTTAAAGTTCTTTTAACTCCAAATCGATAGTGTCAATTATAACATAATTACATTATAAAATATCCTTTAAATTCTTTTGAAGCTTTTTCACGGTTTAAATCATTTAGCTGCTCATCCGCTTGAACACCGTTCATCTACATACCATCTGGATTCCTTAGACAGTAATTTAAGATATTGCTTTTAGTTTCACCATGTTTTTCCTGTTCTTATTCATTTATTTTAAATATAAATAAAAGCAGGAAAATCCCTGCTTATTTTTTCGTATCGGATTCAATTTCTCCGTGAACAGTCTGAATGACGGCTTTGCCACGAATTTTAATTGCGGATGTATGCTCAGTAAACTGCGCAATCATTACTTCGCCTTTATCTAGTTTTTCTGAATGATGAAATCGCGTATCTGCTCCTCGCGTTAAGCCAATTACGTTAACTCCATCTTCGACCGCTTTAATGACAATATACTCCGGCGTTCCTTTTTGTGTCATATTCTCTTCTCCTTCATCATCCACATTATGATTTAATCAGTGATAAAACTTCAGCTCTAGAACTTGCATCGTGTTCTAACACTCCACGTACAGCAGAAGTGATTGTCATAGCTCCCGGCTTTTTGATGCCTCGCATGGTCATACACATGTGCTCTGCTTCCACTACTACCATTACCCCGTGCGGCTCTAATGTTTCTACAATAGAATCCGCCACCGTAGATGTAATTCTCTCCTGAAGCTGAGGACGTTTCGCAACAGCTTCTACTGCTCTTGCCAGCTTACTTAAACCGGTCACTCGTCCGCCTTTTGGAATATACGCAACATGAGCTTTTCCATAAAAAGGCACTAAGTGATGTTCACACATAGAGTAAAAAGGAATATCTTTTACAAGCACTAGCTCTTCATGGTCTTCTCCAAAAACTGTTTTAAAATGCTCTTTTGGATCTTCATTCAACCCTGAAAAGACTTCCTCATACATTTTAGCTACTCGCTTTGGTGTATCTAATAATCCTTCACGGTTTGGATCTTCGCCAATTGCTTCTAAAATTAGTCTCACGGCTTGTTCGATCTGTGGTTTATTTACAGATGACATGTTGTTGCCCTCCAATTCGTTGCATTACGACTTTATGAAAAAATTCTAGCATATGTATATACCAAAGGCAAAAAAGAAAGGTCGCAAATGTGCGACCTTTCAAAGCTCTTCATCAACGGCTATGAATAAAGCCATTTTATGTAGATATTATTTTACAGCATCTTTAAGAGCTTTACCTGGTTTGAATGCAGGAACTTTGCTAGCAGGAATTTCGATTTCTTCGCCAGTTTGTGGATTGCGTCCTTTACGAGCAGCACGTTCACGTACTTCGAAGTTACCAAAACCGATAAGTTGAACTTTGTCCTCAGCTTTTAAAGCTTCTAAAATTGTATCGAAAACAGCATCAACTGCTTTTGTAGCATCCTTTTTTGAAAGCTCACTTGCTTCTGCAACAGCATTAATTAATTCTGTCTTGTTCATGCCATTCACCTCCTCCCAAAATCGGATCATATAATAACTAAAAACCTTGTTAGAAAAGGAATCTAGTAATTCGTTATATCTCATTCTTTAACAAAACAAATGGATATTATACATAACCTATGTATCGACAAGCCTAATCATAAACGATTGAACTAAATAATTCAATGTTTTTCATTCATCTGCCGTATGTATGTAGTGAAAACAGTATGATCGATCGATTTCTGTTAAAAGATTAACATATTGAACAAGGCATAGCAAGCAGAAAATAACGCAGGAATAGGATAACCACGCGATCTATCACAATATATGTAAAGTTTTGTATGATCTATCCAAAAAAGAAGAGGCTCCTTTATGAGGAGCCTAACGTTACATTCTTATAAAATAATCGCGATTAAACCTCCAGATCCTTCGTTAATAATCCGTTCTAGCGTTTCTTTTAACTTATATCGCGCATTTTCAGGCATCAGCGACAGCTTTCCTTGAATCCCTTCTCTTACAATTGAACTTAGAGAGCGGCCAAATATATCTGAATTCCAAATTGAAAGCGGATCATCTTCAAAGTCTTGCATCAAATAACGAACTAATTCTTCGCTTTGCTTCTCCGTTCCGATAATCGGCGCAAATTCTGATTCTACATCCACTTTAATCATGTGTATAGAAGGTGCCACTGCTTTTAAACGAACTCCAAAACGCGATCCTTGGCGAATAATTTCAGGTTCATCAAGGCTCATATCCGAAAGCGAAGGTGCAGCTACACCATAACCCGTTTGTTTAACCATACGAAGGGCATCAGAGACTTGATCATACTCGGTTTTTGCATGCACAAAATCTTGCATTAACTGCAGCAAATGATCTCTTCCGCGAATTTCTACTCCCACGATTTCTTTCAAAATCTGATCATATAAGTCATCTGGAGCGTATAAGTCAATTTCGGCAATCCCCTGCCCCATCTCAATTCCAGCTAACCGAGCCTGATCGATAAACTCAAACTGGCTAAATTGCTCTACTACCCGTTCAACATCTCTCAGCCTCTTAATATCTTTTACCGTTTCTTTAACGGCTTCTTGATAGCTTTCACGCAGCCAATGTTTATCTTTTAAAACCATTACCCAGCTTGGTAGATTAACGTTGACTTCTAATACAGGGAACTCGTAGAGTGCTTCTCTTAAGACGTTCATCACATCAGTATCGCGCATGCTTTCCACACTCATCGCTAATACTGGAATATCATATTTTTCATTAAGCTTTGCACGAAGCTTTTCTGTATCAGGATGATATGGCTGTACGGTATTAATAACCATGATAAATGGTTTGCCTACTTCTTTTAGCTCATTAATGACGCGCTCTTCTGCTTCCACATAATCTTGACGAGGTATATCTCCAATTGAGCCATCTGTTGTAATGACGACACCAATCGTTGAGTGTTCTTGAATTACCTTTCTCGTTCCAATTTCAGCCGCTTCATGAAATGGAATTGGTTCTTCATACCAAGGTGTATTGATCATTCGAGGTCCGTTTTCATCTTCGTACCCTTTAGCGCCAGGCACCGTATATCCTACACAATCTACTAACCGTATGTTAACTTCTAGCCCGTCATCTACCAAAACATTAACTGCTTGATTCGGTACGAATTTCGGCTCAGTTGTCATAATCGTTTTTCCAGCTGCACTTTGTGGTAGTTCATCTTGTGTGCGAGCTCTTTCTGCCTCGTTCTCGATGTGAGGCAGGACCACCAGCTCCATAAATTTTTTAATAAATGTAGATTTTCCTGTTCGAACTGCTCCCACCACACCTAAATATATATCGCCTCCTGTACGTTCAGCGATATCTTTAAATACATCCACCTTTTCCAAAAGATCCCCTCCGATCTATGAGTTCATGGAATATGACATCCATTGCGAGAGTAAATTAGGACACTATATAGTTATGACGTTGTCCTATTAAAATATGACTTTTGATAGAAAAATTTATGATTTTTTTCATGCACATGCTGACTTAGTCATTCTGATTATCATTATTGGTGTACAAGAAAGAGAAAACCCCTTCTCTCTGAATATTATTCAAGGAGAAGGGGTTCATGACTTATTTTTTAAAAAATATTGGTTCATTCTTATCGTTGACCGTATAAGGAAGAGAATAAGCAGGTACAAAATCACTGTTTTCCACGAGGAGCTTTCGTATATCTTCACCAGGTTTGTAGGAGCTTTTCTGCTTTTGAATAGCATCATACAAATCAGGACGATAATCTACAAATACATCTCCCTGTCCATTAACAATTAAAGAAAGACTATTCCCTGTATATGGGCTAGTAACGACAGGAGGTTCTTTCATATTCAATTTTTTATAATTAATAGAGAATACGCCGGGAGCGATGACGTCTTTAAACGGCACGTACCCTTTATGATTTTGACGGTATATATTCAAATGTACGTTAACATCTTGAATCGTATCCGCTATCCGTAAGTCTAATAATTTAACCGTCGGCTTTGTTTCTGCATCCACAAGCACGTACGCAAATATCCCTCCACTTTCATACGAATTCCCAGGTGCGTCTTGCATGTATCTAGGAACAATTTTCGTAAAGTCAATCGGATATTTTTGATAAATCGGCGTGTCCATATCTTTCGTTTTTATCGGCAATAAGCCTCCGCTTTCTTGTTTAAATTGATCAACCGCCGTTTGCACGGAAGCAACTTGATCTTTATAAGGAACTTGATTTTGAGACATTCTTTCCGCCGGGTACAAACAACCGGATAATACAAAAATGGTTAACCCAACAATAGACGTTAGCATGAATTTTTTCATTTTTCTCACCCTACCATATGTACATTAAGCATCTGTCGGCCCGCTGAATACAACAATTACCATAATAAGACCTGCTACAATCATAAGCGAATAGGCAATGAAAGCGAGTACAATTTTACCAATGCGGTTCGTAATTTTATAACGACTAAAGTAAATAGAAAATACCGAAATAAACATAAATACAATGGAACCCAATGAAATCCACATCTTTAACAAACCTGGCGACAAATTGCATCCACTCCTTTTTTCACCGTTATTATAACATAAGGACTTATAGTTAAGATGGATATTGATAGAACTTTCTAAATTCACTATTTATTTACCTTCCAGTGATTCATGCTCTATAGTAATTACTTTCCTATTAAATTGACAAATTCCTGCTTTTTCACATAAAAAAATCGAAGCGAAGGGGGCTCTTCGCTTCGATCATAACTAAATATTCCCATACTAACAGTTCTACTCATCTTTATTTACACGTTATTTTATGCAAGTAAATGATTTTGGGTATCACCAATTGCCTATTTTTTCATATTTCTTTGCACTTAATTTAATTTTTCTCCTAAAACATTCGCTAAATCTTCCATTTCATGTGTTTTAGTACGAGACATAAGCGCGTCTACTGCATCCTTTGCCTTCACATCATTAAACAGTACATTATATAAAGCATCAGCAATCGGCATTTTTACGTCATATTTTTGAGATAGCTGGTAAGCTGCTTTCGTCGTGCGTACACCTTCTACAACCATTCCCATATTTTCTAATACTTCGTCTAAATTTTTGCCTTTTCCAAGAAGATTACCAGCGCGCCAATTTCGAGAATGAACGCTTGTACACGTTACAATCAAGTCTCCAATCCCGGTTAAACCTGAGAACGTCAGAGGATTGGCACCAAGCACAGTACCTAAACGAGCGATTTCAGCTAAGCCACGAGTCATAAGAGCGGCCTTCGCATTGTCACCATATCCAAGTCCATCCGTGATACCAGCAGCAAGAGCAATAATATTTTTTAACGCTCCCCCAATTTCCACACCAATCACATCAGGATTTGTATAAACACGGAAGTACTGCTGATTATTAAATAAATCCTGCACTTTTTCTGCTGCTTGTATATTTGTTGAAGCTGACGTCACAGTTGTGGGCTGCCTTCTACTTACTTCTTCAGCATGACTCGGACCTGATAAGACAACGATGTCTTTTGTATCAATTTCTTGTTGAATCATTTGAGATATACGTAAAAGAGAATCCGGTTCAATCCCTTTACTTACGTGAACAATTGTAAACAGTTCATCGGTAAGGGATTTTAGCTGCTGCAACACTTCACGAATGGCCTTCGTTGGAACAGCTAAAATAAGGGTTTCAACACCCTCTATTGCCTTTTCTAATGACGTAAAACCTTTAATCTGATGAGGAAGCTCTACACCAGGCAAATATTTTTCATTCTGATGCGTCTCGTTAATTTGATCAATGACTTGTTGTCTATGTCCCCAAATGCGAACATCGTGTCCATTTTCCGCCAATACGAAAGCTAATGCAGTTCCCCAGCTCCCTGCTCCTAGTACAGCTATTCTTTCCACGCCGATCACACCCTCTATTATTTTCTTGGTCTTGCAATAATTTTAATTGGAGTTCCTTCGAATCCAAAAGCTTCACGAAGCTTATTTTCTAAGAAACGTTTATATGAAAAATGCATTAGCTCAGGATCATTTACAAACACAACAAAAGTTGGCGGCTTGATTGCTACTTGAGTTGTGTAATAGATTTTTAAGCGGTTGCCGTTGTGAGTAGGCGTAGGGTTCATTGCTACTGCATCCATAATCACATCATTTAAGATGCTTGTTTCTACACGTACCGCATGGCTTTCGCTTGCAAGATCAATCATTGGCAATAGCGTATGCGTACGTTTTTTCGTTTTAGCTGAAAGGAATACAATTGGAGCATATGTTAAGAACTGAAAATGCTCACGTATATTTTCTTCAAATTTTTTCATTGTTTTTTCATCTTTTTCTACTGTATCCCATTTGTTCACAACGATGACAACAGCTTTTCCAGCTTCTTGTGCATAGCCGGCAATTTTCTTATCTTGTTCAATAATACCCTCTTCAGCATTTAATACAATTAAGACAACATCTGAGCGTTCAATTGCCTTTAATGCGCGCAGTACGCTGTATTTTTCAGTACTCTCGTACACTTTTCCACGCTTTCTCATTCCAGCTGTATCAATAACAACATATTCTTGATCTTCTTTTGTAAATTTTGTATCAATGGCATCGCGTGTCGTTCCGGCAAGATCACTGACAATAACACGGTCTTCACCTAGAAGAGCATTAACTAATGAAGATTTTCCTACGTTAGGACGACCAATCAATGAAAATTTAATGACGTCTTCTCCGTAATCTTCGTCTTTTTCTTTTGGAAAGTGCTTAGCTGCCTCGTCTAGCAGGTCACCTAAACCTAAACCGTGCGTTCCTGAGATTGGGAACGGTTCTCCATATCCTAGTGCGTAGAAATCATAGATTAATTCTCTCATTTCAGGATTATCTACTTTATTAACAGCTAGGACAACGGGCTTTTTGGATTTGTATAAAATTTTCGCCACTTCTTCATCAGCTGCAGTAATTCCATCGCGTCCATTCACTAGAAAAATGATTACGTCCGCTTCATCAATTGCAATTTCTGCCTGCTGTTTGATCTGTTCTAAAAATGGCTCATCTCCAATATCAATACCGCCAGTATCAATAATGTTAAAGTCCATATTCAGCCACTCACCTGAACTATAGATACGATCACGAGTTACACCCGGAATATCTTCTACAATAGATACTCGCTCTCCTACAATTCGGTTGAAAATTGTTGATTTTCCTACGTTGGGACGACCAACAATCGCAATAATTGGTTTTGGCATACGATTCTTCCCTTTCCTTGATCTTTTTTATGTATCGGCAACCAGTCTTTAATCGACTAAAGGTATTTATCTACATGTACAAATAAATAAGATCATTCTTTTTTCAGAAATTGAGGCCATGCAGCGTGGCATGACCTCTACTAATCGATCATAAGCGATAAAGCAGGCTTTTTATCAGCTCTATTTTACACCAAGCTGATTAACTGCCTATCCGCTGAATAAGCATTACTCTTTCAATCAAACAATTTTATCAAAAATCACCGGTAACAACAATATAATTTTACGAAATCTCTTCTTCTATTTGTAAGTACTTTGCTTTTGCCTGTGAGACTTCAGCACGTACAAATCTAAATAAGCAGAGAAATAAACCAGCATCTCCCAAATAAACATAGCTCCTACTGCTGTTGCTAAAACGTCGAGTGTCCGAAGAGACCCTACTTCATAAGATGCAATATCTCGAATGACAACTGCGTATAAAAAATCTCCTCCAACTACACCTAAAATGATCGCTGCGAATCTTTTTTCAGCATCTTTAATCACCATAAAGCAAATATATAAGATAAGTCCAGTCAGAATCCACTTACGATCAATAAAAATCCATACAGGATCATAGAGCTCAAGTAAACAAAAACCAGCATAGGCAATTATTATAATGCCGCATACAATAACATAATATAACTGCTGAAACCTGCTGTAGCCTGAAGCATAAACACACGCTACCCCCACTAAAAACAAAGCGGTGTAGCTACATGAAAACTGAGCCATATGCATGTTCATTCCGCTTAGGAGTATACTGATTAATATAATGGCTGCTCCCTTCCAACGCCTAGGTGTTTTGGGCATAAGAAAAGTCGCAACAATCCATCCCATCCACGAAAGCCAATAAAAGAAAATTCCGTCCACTGAATATGGCACCTCCTCTACCTGTCATCAGTATGTATCAATTTGGTAAAACTTAATCGGAGTTTTAGAATAGAACCCCTTATTTTGGACAACCTATCAGAAAAAAGGAGGGAATCTAAAATGGGAAAAGATCGTCAAGAGAAAAAATTAAAAGAATCAAAACGAGTTGAATCTGACCGTGATCAAGGACTTCACTATCCGGGAGCAACTAGCTTGCAAAGTCCTGAAGAAGCGCGCGAGTTAAATGAGCATAAATAAAAAAATGCGCTGACTAAGTCAGCGCATTTTTTATTTTAAAACTGGATGTGAAACAGGATAGGAACGTTCTTTTTTTCCTGTAAACAAAAAGAGAACTCCTCCCACTAACAATAGTGCTCCTGACAAATAAAACCCGAATTCCATACTTCCAAGTTTATCTGCAAAATATCCGGTAATGTAAGGTGCAAAGATCGATGACAGCATGCCGCTGAAGTTGAAAAAACCGTACACTTTAGAGTACATGGACGATGGAGTAATATCCGCCATATACGAAATCAAAATCGGATCTAATGCTAATTTACCTATCAGACCGTACACAATTAAGCCGATTAATAGCCAAGAATAACTCTCTGTATAGGGAATAAAAAATTGACATAAAGCGCCCGCTACTGACAAACTCACAATTAATGCTTTTTTATTTGCAATCCGATCAGATATATACCCAAAGAAGATTGCTCCTGGAATAGACGCCCAAGGTACTAAAGATGCTATGATGCCTGTTTGAGACCCTTCTAAGCCTCGCGAGTGCTGCAAATAATAAGGAAGCCACGTCAGCATCCCAAAAAATCCGTAAAGAGAGCAGAAGATTAAAATGTATACGAAAATATGATTTCTTGTAAATAATACTTTTAGCGACTGCTTTGTTTCTCTATTTGGTGAATTTTTTTCTTGATCCCTTTGCTTATCTTTTACAAAGAAAGCTATTAAAATAGCTATCACTATAGTCGGAATAGCAAATAAGTAAAAGGTAAACTGCCATTCTTTTTCTAACGTATATGTAATGTATGTAGAACCGATAAAACCAAGTGATATACCAAAAGCCATTCCACTATTAATGAGCGCAGACACTAAACCTCGGTATCTTTCGGACGTGATGCTTGAAGAAATTCCGTATTGTGAACCATAATACGTTCCTTCTCCAAGCCCTGTCAGCGCCCGCATGAGTAAGAACATACCGAAAGTAGTTGTAAGTCCTGTGAAAAATGTGGCAACTCCAAACAAGATGTATCCAGCTACTAAGATCTTAACGCGACCAAATCGATCTGCCAAAAAACCCGTTGGAATTTGCATAGCTGCATACGCTGCAAAAAACACGGTAGACATTAGTCCAAGTTCAGCTTTATTAAGATCCCACTGCGCACCGATATCTCCCATAACCGGAGATAAAATATTACGATCTGCATACATGAAAACCCAGCCTAAAAAGAAAAGAAAAATTGTAAATATAGGATGCCCCTTTTTCATTACGCCACCTCTTTTTCTGATTTTTCTGTTTATTTAACTTATTATAAGGGGCTAACGTTTGGGATTTCATGCTTTTTGTCACTTCTTCTGCCAACATTTTTTGTTTTTTTAAATGAAAACGCGATCATTTATCTTTTAAAGAAATAAAAAAGCACGCAGTCAACTGCATGCTTTTTTATGATCTGTTATTAAATGTTTCTATAGATACATTTCGCTGAGTCAGCCAGCTATGGGTATCTCCTGTAATAACTAGAGGCATTTGCTGAAGCTTAGCAATAGAAGTTGCTCCTAGCGCAGCCATGATGAACGTTAACTCCTCATGCAGCTCGGCTATCTCTTCTACAACTGCTTCTAAACCAGACTTCATTAAAATGGATAAAAAATATCCTGCCATTCCCGTTGCAGAAGCTCCTAACGCAATAGACTTAGCAATATCCATAGAGGTTTGAATACCTCCTGAACCAATAATGGACATACCTTCTACGTGCTGAGATACTTCTGCTAAAGAAGCTGCTGTGGAAATTCCCCAATCATTAAAGAAGTGAAAATGTTTTGCTCGTCTTTCATTTTCGATTTTCGAAAAATTGGTACCACCGTACCCACCAATATCAACGATTTCAACACCAACATCTTTAAGTTTTTGCACTGCTTGAGCGCTCATCCCAAAACCTACTTCTTTGACAATTACAGGAACGGTTACTTCTCGGACAATGCGTTCAATACGACGTAATGCATCGGTAAAATCACGATCTCCCTCCGGCATGACCAGTTCTTGTATAACATTTAAATGAATTTGAAGTCCATTTGCTTCAAGCATATCAACCGCTTTTTTAGCTTGTTCAACTGTAGCTTCACTGCCTAGGTTGGCAAAAATAATTCCGTTAGGGTTTTCTTGACGCACTACTCTGTATGATTGTTCTTCCTTTTCATCTTTAATCGCAGCCATCTGCGATCCAACGGCCATTGCTAATTGACCATGATGAGCAATTTGAGCAAACGAACGGTTAATCCGTTCCGTTTCTTGTCCGCCTCCGCCCGTCATAGCATTTATAAAAATTGGCGAACTTAACAAAAGTTCGCCAATTTTTGTATCAATATGAACATCGTGCACGCCTGTATTTGGTAAGCTATTATGAACGAAGCGAATATCATCTAGCCCGTGCAGCCTATGCTGTCCCGTTTGAATCGCATGATGAATGTGATCAATTTTACGTTTTGCTCTGCTCACAAATCATCACCATTACTTATCTTAATTTTTTTAATTGATCCCCAATCATATCACCTAATTGGAAACCTTTTGACTCTTCTTGTAATTCATAGTCACCGTAATCTTCTTGTTCTTCTTCCTCAAGATCACGAATGCTTAACGAAACGCGTCGTTCTTGTTCATTCACATCAAGTACTTTCACCGTCACTTTTTCGCCTTCAGAAAGCACTTCATGCGGTGTCCCGATATGCTTATGGGAAATTTGAGAAATGTGTACAAGTCCTTCTACTCCAGGTAGAACTTCCACAAAAGCTCCAAAAGATACAAGTCTTTTAACGGTTCCTTCTACTACATCACCTTGGCGAAGCTTCGTAGAAATGTTGGACCATGGACCTTCTAACGTATTTTTAATAGATAATGAAACACGCCCCGTTGATTTGTCAACAGACAATACTTTGACTTTCACAGTATCTCCCTCAGCTACTACGTCTGAAGGTTTTTCTACACGCGTATGTGAAAGCTGAGAAATGTGCACTAACCCATCTACTCCGCCTACATCTACAAACGCTCCAAAGTCTGTTAAGCGCTGAACGGTTCCTTCTAAAACCTGACCTTCTTTTAATGACTCAAGAACATTTTCTTTTTGTTGTACAAGCTCTTCTTCTACAACTGCACGATGCGAAAGGATCACACGATTTTTTTCTTTATCTAATTCCACTACTTTGACTGTAAGAGTTTGATCTTGATACTCTGCAAAATCATCAACGAAATGAGTTTCAACAAGAGAAGCTGGAATGAACCCTCTTACACCAATATCTACTACTAATCCGCCTTTGACAATTTCTTTGACTACCGCTTCAAACACTTCACCTGAAGAAAGTTTTGCTTCTAAACCGTCCCATGCTTTTTCAGCATCTACAGCTCGTTTAGATAACACAAGCAAATCGTCTTCCACTTTAATTACTTTCGCTTCGACTTCGGCACCTTCTTGGATTACATCGCCTGCTTTTTCAATATGTAAGCTCGCTAATTCACTGATTGGAATAATACCGTCTAGTTTGCTGTTAGGTACATCTACATACACTTGCTTTTCTTCTACTTTTGTAATAGTACCTTTTACTGTTTCTCCTACTTCTAATGACGTTACCTCTACTTGATTCATATCTTCTGTCATCGTCTTTTCCTCCTCCAATATCCATCTACAATATGTATTCCCTTGTAAGAGTTCTTCACTCTTTTAGCTCATCATTATTGTATATAGCTCTGTATAGAAAAAACTCTCTTTGTTACTAACTTCTAATAAATAGAATCTTTTGTCAAGTCATAAGGTTACAAACTATTGATATTTTTCAATTAATTCACCAATGCTTTTCATAATAACTTCGGTTACTTCGTCGGCTGATGCTTTTCGTTCGCGAAGCTCATCCATCTGAATTGGCGGTCCGTACACTACTTTTAACCTTGCAAAACGCTTATATGGACCAATAACAGCGCAAGGCACAACAGCTGCTTTTGAACGCAAAGCAAAAAAGCCTACTCCAGCCATCCCTTTTCCTAATTTCCCATCTTTACTTCTTGTTCCTTCGGGAAATAATCCAAGCACTTTTCCTTCTTTTAAAATCTTTAACCCTTGGCGCAAAGCTTCACGATCTGCCATCCCGCGCTTTACAGGGAATGTTTCTAACTTTGGCAGAACCGTCTTCAGAAAAGGTGCGTTAAACAGCTCTGCTTTTGCCATAAACGAAATAGGCCTTGGACATGTCACACCTACAGTAGGCGGATCTAAGTTGTCAATATGATTTGAACAAAGCAAAACTCCGCCTTCTGAAGGGATATTTTCTGCACCGATTACTTCATAACGATAAACTGGTGTTAAAATGCCTTTTACAATGGCACGGGCAAACATATAAAAGCTCAAAATCATCCAATCCTTTCTTTTGTAATAGAAAGTATTTTTTCTACAACTCCTTCAATCGATAAGGAAGTTGTATCGATTTCAATTGCATCTTCAGCTTTTTTAAGAGGTGCTACTTCGCGCTCAGAATCCAGCTTGTCTCTGCGGGCAATTTCTTCTTTTAAACGCTCTAAATTTGATTCAAAACCTTTTTTTATGTTTTCGTCATGGCGTCGCTGTGCTCTTTCATCCACAGACGCTAATAAAAAGATTTTAACTTCTGCGTGAGGAAGCACGTGTGTACCGATATCACGTCCATCCATTACAACGCCTCCATCTTTAGCAAGGCCCTGCTGTCTCGCTACCATCTCTTCACGAACTGCACGATGTTTCGCTACGATGGATACAGAGTTAGTTACTTCTGCAGAACGAATTTCACTTGTAACATTCTGTCCATTTAAGATGACTACCTGTCCAGATTCAGACGGTTTTAAATCGATTACTGTTTCGTTAAGCAAATGCAATAGCTCTTCTTCATTTTGCAAATCTACCTGGTTTTTCTGCGCTTGATACGTTAGAGCACGATACATCGCTCCTGTATCAACATAAATATATGATAAGGTTTCTGCTATAATCTTTGCCACTGTACTTTTCCCAGCAGCTGCAGGACCGTCAATCGCGATTGAAATTTGTTTTTCCATAAGTGCCTCCCTTAATTTCAAAACAGGAACAAACCACTTTCATCTTTTATACAATGAGCCGTTTTATATGAAGCGTTTATAAACGAAAAAAAGAGCAGGGGGTCTTCTCCTGCCTGGTGTTCACTGCATGTTTCTTTCCTAGTTATTCTACCATACGTCCGACTACTGGTCGAATGTTTCAATAATTTTATTAAAATTATTTTTGCTAACTCCCTCATACTGAATAACCTTTGAGAAATATGTACTGTGACTGCTAGATAGTAAAATACATTGGGCAATTATTAAAAACACAAATTGAATAACCACTAATTTAATTAAAATTCGTTCTATTCGATTCACCTTTTTTCTCCTTTTGTAAGAAGTAATACCTTTGCTTACAGTTTAGGAAAGAGAAGTTTTTTTTATACGCTAAAGAAGACCTTTTCTTCTTAGGTCGAGCTGACGCTTTAAGGTATAACGAATCATCATTTCTTTCGTTTGTTTTTCCATATCCATAAATTTAATAGATAGCTGACCTACTTTACAAGAAGTCGGGGCGGTAATTCGTACAACGTCCCCTTTTAATTCAAGATGCTGCAAAGCTCCCTCACGATTAGGAAGACTTAATCGTACAACAACCGAATCTTTCTCATTAAAAAGCAGCGAGTGATGGAAGGAGCCGGCTATTCCACCTGCACTGATGTTTTTAGTCATGATTTCCATTACATCCTGCTGTTCTTGTTCACTTTCTATCACCGCCTTCACTGTAAGCGGCACACGGAAAAAATTTCTTCTTTGGATGGATTTTAACTTTTTATCGCCCGGTTAAAAGAGCTTCACAACAGGCATGCCTTTTATTTCACGCCCTGTTACTTCAGTTGGAAAGGTATATACATTTTGATCATATCCAATAAACGCAGCAAGCAATTTTGTACCTTTTAGTAAAAAAGCACTTCGCTGCGTTTTTTCATTTAGCGGATAGCTAATATAAATTACGTCTTCCGTAAACTCAACTACTTTACATCGATATGTTTGTTGTAATGTAGACTCTCTGTGCCCGCTCTCTAACGTCAACCTCATTCCCGCTTTTATCATCTTCTCTCTCTCCTTCAGTTCCACTATATACACTTTTTCCCTTTATTTAAACATAGTCAAATGTGTTTATTTTGTAAATACAAATTAGTTATTTAGACTCAATAAAATATTACAAAACACAAAAACCAGTGTCTATAGACACCGGTTTTTATCAACTTTACACTTCATTATATAATGGTTCTGAGTTTTGCAGTTTTTCGACTTTTTCTTCAAAACCCGTATCGGCATTGATGAAAATACGATACGTATCATTTTTTATTGTCCCTAAAAACTCATAGCATAGCACTTCTTCGTTTAAATCATTCGTAATAATTGCCAAGCGGTCTTCCATCACTTTTACATTCGAGTTCAGCTTGGTTTTTGCCTGTTCTTTCGAAATTTTAGGTTTTGGAATATCTCTTGTACGATGTTTTAATAAGAAGTCTTTAGCTGAGAAACCAATCACAGATCCATCTTCTAAAGACATTTTCATTTTAACTGAATCCGGATAAATCCGAACTCCACTTTCCGTTTGCTCTACGAATGTAAAGACTCCCATGTTATCATATTGAGCGCTTTCAGCCATCACTAGGCTTTCAAAACGATGATCTTTTAAAAACTTAGTCGCTTTGTTCATAGCATCGTTTAAACTAATATTTTGTTTTTTAATATCTCGATCTTCGAGCACCCAAAGCGGATATCCACCTTTTTGTGTAATATCCATATACGTCTCCTGCTTAGTCTTTGGATCTGTAATGGTTAAGCTGTACACCTCATAATCGGCATCTTTTCCGCTCTTTACAATATGAATTTGTTCATTTCCTTTTAAATTCAAAAACGAACGCGCCACTTGTTTTGCAACATCTTCACTAACTTCTCTACCTTTTAATTGATGAAAAGCGTTTTTTTCCTGCTCATTCGTTGCATTCATAACGCCTAAATCTGTTTCGGCAAAAGAATCCATACTTTTTTCAACGGTTTTTAATCCGTCAATAATCGTATTGTCCCCTTGCTTTTCTTTTGTGGCTAGGGCTAGCTCAACATCCATCCAGCGCAAGTTATTATCAATGACTAGATGCTGTACTTGGCGCATTTCATTTTGAATTTCGCCTGACTGATCATAAAGCGAATTTAACGTTTTATACTCTTTATCTGTTAAGGGGGATTTGCTTAAATCCCTTATCGCCACTTTATACGTAAAGTCACCAACATCTGAAAGAAACTCTTCTGTTTTATTGAACGGCAAAAGCGATAAAGGCAGCTGTCCTACATTGTTATGAGCTTCAGAAGTTAAACGCCATACTTCTGCAAGCGCGGGCGAAAGCTGATCTCTCGAACTCATGGCGAGCGTGCCACCGATTTTATCATTTAACAAATCTAGCTGATATGACAAATCATGAAATGCTCGTTGATACGTATTCTCGGCTTGAAGCAGCACAGCATCTTTTTCTTGATGTTCGCTGTACCCCCAATACCCTACACCTACAACACCAATAGCTAATAATACAATTAAAATTGTTCGAATCATGTTTCCTTCACCTCTCTTTATCGACAGAAAATGTGTTTCCCGATTTGCTTAATTTGAGGACGTGACCAAATCCATGCGCTTGTTGCTGTATCCGGATTAAAGTAATAAATAGCATTCCCAGTAGGATCCCATCCGTTAATCGCATCCATAACCGCTTTTTTAGATGTTGGATTGGGTTCAAGCCAAATTTGCCCATCTGCTACGGCAGTAAATGCACGCGGTTCAAAAATAACTCCAGCAACTGTATTTGGAAATGACGGACTGTTAACTCGGTTCAAAATAACGGCCGCTACGGCTACTTGGCCATTATATGGTTCACCCCGTGCTTCACCATGCACGGCATTTGCCATGAGCTGAATATCGTTTTGTGAAAAACCGCTTGGTACATTCACCGCTGTTGGCTTTTGTGCTTTTTCTTTCTGTTGTTCAGAATTTCCTTTAGACGTATTACGCTGCGGCTGACTGGCAGGTTTTTTTGCTTGAGAAGATCCGTTTTGTGCTTTTTGCTGACCATTGTTCGCGCTGCTTTTCCCACTGCTACCGCTTCCTTTAGACTGTTGATCAAGAGGCTGACCGCCATAGTGCGTAAACTTATTCCCTTTTCTAATTTGATTTTTCACATAGTTTTCGTGATATTTTGTGGCGTTGGCTAATTTAATCTTTGTTTGCCAGCCTGCTAAACCGTCAATCTTTTTAATGCCAAATTCATATTGAAAATTGCGCAGTGCCCAATATGTGCTCCATCCAAATACACCGTCAATTTCCCCATTATAATAACCTAAATACTGAAGTCTCGACTGCAGCTCAATAACGTCATCTCCAACTGCTCCGTGTTGAATGACTTGATTTGAAAACGCGTGAGCGGCCTTTGGACTCACAACGGACGCTGCAATAAATGAACATATGCATATGAGACATGCATACTTTTTAAAACATCGAAATGATAACATGACAAAACCTCCTACATCGTATGTAACTGATAAGATGATAGGAGTATTTTTTGTAAAGGTTGTTTTTTTATACAAGATGCGCAAAATTTACCGAAATGAAAAAAACTCAGCTCGTAAATCTCTCAAAAAAGATTTACAAGCTGAGCCTAGACAATCGATGGCTGTTTGGCCTTTTTTACTTTTCTTAACGCCAGCCACCATAAATAAATCATAAATGGGATAATAATAAATACCCAATGATCCATTGTTTTTAAAATATAATCATATGTTCCATGTAAAATGAGCGGCGCAAATACGGAGTACAGCGTCCACTTCGTTTTTTCCTTTCCTTCAGAAAACTTTGCTTTCCCTAAATAATACCCCATAATGACGCCGAATAAAGCATGACTAGATACGGGTAAAAAGGCTCTTCCTAGCGCTGATTCTAAACCATTTGCAAATAAATATAAAATATTTTCAACGGTAGCAAAACCTAATGAAACAGCTGCCCCGTAAACAATTCCATCATAATGCTCATCAAATTCCACATGCTGATAAATCGTGAAATATAAAATGAACCATTTGAAAAATTCTTCTAAAAAGCTTGTCGTAAAAAATGCTTGAAGAAAAGGTGATTGAAAAACGTGTTCTTCACCAAATACATATTGAATAAACATAATTGGCAAAACAAGCATTGCTCCAAAAATAAATGTTTTTAATACCATTGAAATAGGCTCAGTTTCATATTCATCTTTCAAATAAAAAAAACTTAACAATGCCAATCCTGGCGCAATGCCTGCAGATACAATCGCCAACATAAATAGCGCCTCATCTCCTCTATTTTTTTAATAGTAACATGTTATCTTTAGGATGAAAATCTCCGTCTATAATGTCCTTATCTTTATATGTAAATGCTCACATAACTTGCTGTCGATTTACAAAGCCTAACAAAGACCTTAAACAAGTATACCAAAAAATGTATCATACTTATATGAAAAATTGAAAGGAGCTCTCTATGAAAACTGTTTATATTCTTCACACCGGCGGCACAATCTCTATGAAAGAAGACATGGCAACTGGATCGGTAACACCAGATATTCAAAATCCGCTTCACCGCTCCACATCATCTGTTTCAGGTATGGCTAATGTAATCGTAGAAGAAGCATTTCATCTGCCTTCTCCTCACATTACTCCTAAAGAAATGCTTATACTTTCAAAAAAAATACGAGATAAAATTAATGAAGGCAAAATTGATGCAGTCGTGTTAACCCACGGTACGGACACGCTGGAAGAAACCGCTTATTTTTTAGATTTAACAGTGCATACAAATATTCCAATTGTCTTAACTGGAGCCATGAGATCAAGCAATGAAATTGGTTCAGACGGTCCTTATAATTTTATATCTGCGGTTCGGGTGGCTATTAGTGACGGTGCAAAAGGAAAAGGTGTCTTAGTTGTGATGAACGATGAAATTCATACCGCTGAAAATGTAACCAAGACCCACACAAGCAACGTGGCGACATTTCAAAGCCCTCAGTACGGGCCAATAGGATTAATCACAAAACGCGGCGTATCTTTTCACCATATGCCTACAGAACACGAATTTTATCCTGTCAATCAGATAGATAAACGAATCACTTTATTAAAAGCTTATGCAGGAATGGACGACCATTTATTTCGAGCAGTGGCTTCAATGAATGTTGATGGACTTGTAATTGAAGCTCTCGGCCAAGGAAATCTCCCTCCTCTCACAATTCCAGGCATTCAATTACTTTTGGAGCGAAAGATACCCATCGTGCTCGTTTCTCGCTGTTTTAATGGAATTGCTCAAGATGTATATGGATATGAAGGCGGTGGCAAGCAGTTGAAAGAGATGGGCGTTATTTTTTCGAATGGCTTAAATGGTCCTAAAGCACGCATTAAACTGTTAGTTGCTCTCCAAGTAACAACGAATCACGATGAACTGCAGCAGCTATTTAATCATTAGTAAAACAACGCATAGAAGCCTATGCGTTGTTTTTGTTGATAATATGAGAAGCGATTGATTTTCCATGAAAACGTCCATTTTCAATAAAAATCTCATTAGCATTGTTTCCTGCAGCAATCACACCAGCGATATAAATTCCTTCCACGTTTGTTTCCATCGTCTCTTCGTTAAAAGAAGGGCGGCCTGTTTCATCATCTAATTCCACACCCATTTTTGTTAAGAACGAATGATCAGGATGATAGCCAGTCATGGCAAAAACGAAATCGTTACTAATCGTAGATTCTTTCCCTTCCTGCTCATATGTTACCGTTTCATCCGTTATCTTTGTTACATGAGCATTAAAATGCATCCCAATTGTTCCATTTCGAACCAGCGCCTCAAATTCAGGCAATATCCAAGGTTTTACGCTAGGTGAGTAATCTGAGCCACGATAAATAACCGTCACCCTTGCATCACACTTCACCAATTCCAGAGCTGCATCGACGCTAGAGTTTTTTCCGCCTATAACGACTACATCTTTATCAAAGTACGGATGCGCTTCTTTGAAATAATGAAATACCTTTGATAAGTCTTCACCAGGCACATTCATATAATTAGGATGATCGTAATAGCCCGTAGCTATAATGACATTCTCCGCTTCATATGTCTCTTTAGATGTTGTGACAATAAATTGGTTTTCCGCTTGTTTGTCTACTTGCAAGACACATTCAAACGGCTGAATTCGAACTTGCCTGCGCTTCACCACTTCTCGGTAGTAAGCAAGAGCTTGGTTGCGCACAGGCTTACGATTTTCGGTAATAAAAGGGACATCCCCAATTTCTAGTTTTTCACTCGAACTAAAAAACGTTTGGTGGGTCGGATAGTTATAAATGGCATTCACAATATTCCCTTTTTCAATTACAAGAGCATCAATACCTGTATGTTGAAGCTCAATAGCTGCTGAAAGGCCGCATGGTCCTCCGCCAACAATAATTACTTTTTCTTTCTTCATGCCTGTCACTCCTTCAGTTGTAAACGCACCTTTTTTTTATTTTAACGCAGTGTAAAACAAAAAAATCTCCTCATTAATGATAGGAGATTTTTTCTATTTACGCAATTGTTCTGCTGTTCTGTTTTTAAATCCAGCCTCTGAAACGAGAGCCTTCTGCCATTTTTCTTACGCCTATCATATAAGCAGCTAGACGCATGTCGACTTTTCGAGTTGTAGAGGTTTCGTAGATGTTATTAAATGATTTAACCATTACTTTTTCAAGCTTTTCTTCTACTTCTTCTTCCGTCCAATAATAACCTTGGTTATTTTGCACCCATTCAAAATAAGAGACTGTTACACCGCCGGCACTTGCCAAAACGTCTGGAACTAATAAAATTCCTCTCTCTGACAAAATGCGCGTTGCTTCAAGAGTTGTTGGTCCATTTGCTGCTTCTACTACAATACTCGCTTGAATGTTATGGGCGTTTTCTTCTGTAATTTGATTTTCAATCGCAGCTGGAACTAGGATGTCACAGTCAAGTTCAAGCAGCTCTTTGTTGCTGATTGTATTATTGAATAATTTCGTTACTGTACCAAAGCTATCGCGTCGATCTAATAAATAATCAATGTCTAAACCGTTAGGGTCATGCAGCGCTCCGTACGCATCGGATATCCCTACAATTTTAGCGCCAGCGTCGTGCATAAACTTAGCTAAAAAGCTTCCTGCATTTCCAAACCCTTGTACTACTACCCGTGCACCTTGTAATTCAATGCCTCGTTTTTTCGCTGCTTCACGAATACAAATAGTTACTCCTTTTGCAGTCGCTGTTTCACGGCCGTGCGAACCACCTAAGACAAGGGGCTTTCCAGTAATAAAGCCCGGTGAGTTAAATTCATCAATCCGGCTGTATTCATCCATCATCCAAGCCATAATTTGTGAATTTGTAAACACATCCGGCGCTGGAATATCCTTTGTTGGTCCAACAATTTGGCTAATCGCACGAACATATCCGCGGCTTAAACGCTCTAATTCTCCAAAAGACATATTTCGAGGATCACAAACAATTCCACCTTTTCCTCCACCGTAAGGAAGGTCAACGATTCCACATTTTAAACTCATCCATATAGATAGAGCTTTTACTTCTTTTTCAGTTACGTTTGGGTGAAAACGAATTCCGCCTTTCGTAGGACCAACTGCATCGTTATGCTGCGCTCGGTGACCTGTAAAAATCTTAACTGATCCGTCATCCATACGAACAGGAATTTTCACTGTCATCATTCGTAATGGCTCTTTTAATAGTTCATACACTTCATCAGGATAGCCTAGTTTTTCTAACGCTTTATGTATCACTGTTTGTGTAGATTTTAAAACATCATGCTTCTCTTCTTGACTATTTTTACTGTCTTGCATCTTGTCGGCTACCATCTGTAAACCTCCTAAAATGTATCGAAAATTATTCGTTTTTAATTGAATGGTGCTTCTTTCATGACATAGTATACACCCTTAGTTTTACATTGCAAAGGAAAATATCGAACTTTTAGTATTTTTTGTGCTCTTCTAAGAAAACGCTTCCATTAACTTTACAAGGTATGCTACAATGTTTTAAGTCTGCCTCTTTTCTAGTATGCTTTAATCGTCTAAAAAAAATAAAAAACACCCGGTGATAAAGAGCACTTTCAACAACTTTGTAAAAGCTGAAAGTGCAGCCACTCTTATTTTAATAAAAGTGCTTTATCCTTCACGGGTGTAATTATTTCAATTAAACAGTTAAGAAAAGACAGAGTTAATATACTCCAAAGCTCTCTTTTCTACTAACATTTTTCCATATTCATTTACGCGGTGCTTTGTAATTGTAGAGGGATTTCCATACTCCGCCAAAACCGCAATCATATTCCCAACTTCAGCCGGTGACAGCATGTGATAATCCAACAGCACGTAAAAACGTTTTTCAAATGAATAGAGCACGCTATCTGTATCGTAAAAGTTTGACATGCGTTTGGTCAGCTGAATGACATCTTCAAATGAATCAAACTCAAAAAACATGTCTTCGCTTTCATCTAGCATGACCTGCATTTCAATGAAGTCTTCGAACTCGTCTTCATCGAACTCACCGTAGCTGGTTTCTTCTTCATACTGTTTTGTCACAAATACAACCATTCCCTGTGCTTGAAGTGAAAAAACTTCTACCGAAAGAGAATTTGTAGGTTCAAAGTTCAGTTCTTGAGAAGCTTGCTCTATCATCTCACGAAAGAGCTGTTTTACTTTGAATGTATCTGTCCATAGATCTTCTTTTGTTAACCCTCTTTCTTTTAAATCATCGTAGGTCAAAAAAACTTTTAGCTTATTATAGTTTAATCGTTCAAGCCTCATTAGCGTCCCTCCCCGCTTGCACTCATAACCACATGGTTCGATAATGCAGTATATGTATTTTTTGGAAAACGGTTCGTGATGTTTACTTACGAGTTTACAGGTTTATGATGGGAAAGACAAGCTATTCTCAATCAATTTCTGCTAATTTTTTTGTTAGCCAGCTGTTCCACTCTTCTTTTGTATTTCCTAAAATAAACGGCTGGGCCTGGCCTTTTCTTTTGCTATCTAAACCATCAAACACATAACCGCCTAATCCTACTTTGAGATGCGGGAATTTCTTTATCATTTGGTTCGTCAAATTTAGTGTTTTCTCGGCATTTTCCATCATTGTGCATGACATAAATAAAAACGTTGGGTCTACTTCTTTAACAATTAACTCAACATCTTTATCTTCAATACTGCTTCCTAAATAAATAACCTCAAACCCTTTACGGCGTAAAAATAGCGTAAAGACTAGGAGTCCCACTTCATGTGTCTCGTTAGGTCCGCATACAGCAATCGCTTTAGGTAATAAGCCATTTGAAGGCAGCGAATAAAAAATCATGCTGATACGCGTTTTTAATACTTGAGTCGTATAATGCTCATGAGCACTTGTAATTTGCCCTTTTTCCCACATATCTCCAACCGTCACGAGTAGAGAACCCAAAATATCAATAACCACTTTTTCTACCGAATACAGGCTAAAAGCATGATTAATTAAATCCTGTGCTTTTCCTTCTTCAAAAGATAAAAGCATCGTTAACAGCTCATCCCTAATTTTTTGAGGGGAATCTACTTCTCCTTCTTCTTCAAACGTTCCTACTGTACTACTTTCCGTTTCTAATAACGAAACCGCTTGACTTATGGTAAAACCTCCGCTCACTTTTTCCGTGAGCCATTTTAATTTCCGCAAATCTTCCTCTGTATATAACCGATGCCCCGAATCGTTGCGGACAGGATTTAAAATTTGATAACGTCGTTCCCATGCACGCAAAGTTCCCGGCTGGATTCCGACCATATTTGAGATGGCTTTAATATTATACTTCCCTTCGTGAGCCATACGTAACCTCCAACTACTCTTCGTGAACTGTATCTATTAATTGAATTATAGGATAAGTTATCCTGTGTGTAAAATTTGTATATGCTATGTAAAGAGTTTGTTCAAGGCTATTCTTTCCTTTTTAAAGTGATATAATGCGTTTGGGCTCTAGCTTGTAAACGGAGAGGCAAAGAGGTTGTACCATATCCGTTACTGACAAAAAGAGGAATCTTTCTTTTTTCTCTCAGCCCTCCTAATTCATACATACCAAAATTAAATAAGCGTATCTGTCCCCCGTGTGTATGTCCGCTCAAAATTAAATCTACTTTTGAATCTTCATCTACATAATAGATAACATCAGGATTGTGGCTTAGAAGAATGGTAAGCTGTTCAGGTTCAATGGAAGAGACAGCTCTCTTTAGATTCATCTGACCTTCTGATAAATCATCTACCCCCGCAAAATGGCATGTAGTACCATATTTAGAAACGGCAAAGACATGCTCGTTTTTAAGGGCAATAACTCCTTCATCTTTAAGCATCTGCTTCAATTGCATTTGACTTACTTCGTAATCATTATTTCCCCACACAAAATAGACGGGTCCTAGCGTTTTAAGCTTTTGAATATTTTGACGAGCCCGCAATAAAGGGACTCCTCCTTCTAGTAAATCACCGCCTATGATCACAAAATCTACTTCGCCCGGTATTTTTTCCAACAGCTTCGACGAAACTGTTCGCTTATGTATATCCGATATAAAAAACAGGCGCAAAGGCTGCTGATTTTCAGGAAATCTTGATAAATGAATCGTTCTTTCTTCGACATATGTACGATGGGCTTCTGAAAACATAAAAATCAGCAAGCCTATGCCTAACGCTAAAACAATTAAAAGAATAACCATATATTCTCCTTCTTTTCATTTTATACCCGATGTGTTTCTGTTAAAGAAGAAAGGGCATAAATTATCGCAATTGTTAACAAACCTACTACTTGATAAAGCGCAATTGCACTTAACGATAAAATTCCTATCACACATAGACATGAAACAAGGTATTCATGCCATTTTACCTTATAGCCTTTTAGAAGCAACCGACTTTGCAGAAACACTTTACGAACTGCCGCCGATAGACAAAAAAGAGCCGTGAAAAACAAGATTATAACACTAAACACATCTAACGGATGTAAAATCATTTGAATAAGTAAATAGGTTAACGAAGCTTTTGAGCCTACAGCCGTTAAACTGCTGATATAATAACTGCATAACCACGCAGCCAGCAAGTTAAACCAATCCCTCACAAAAAAACCCCCTTCACTAAACTTCTATGTAAAAAGAGGCTTTTTCATGCGATTCTATTTGTTTTCATGATATAAATTAATTCCATAGGTTGACTGCATCCAGCGGAACGTTTCTTTTCGGTGCTCCCATGTTTCAGGCGTCGCCCATAGCTCCTTGCTTCTTTTAATAATCTCACAGCGCAAATCTTGAAAAGTCTTTTCTGCTTTCTCGCTTTTTTTCTGCAGCTGTACAGTATAAAAGTAAAGTGAGACGGTAAGCAATAGAAACATCAAATGCCCCATGTTGCCTAACAAAAATGAAAAAAATTCGCTAAACGTCGTAAAAAAACCGCTTTGAAATATGAAAAAAAAGTAGCTAATAACAGCCGTTACACTGGCTAAAAACAAAACCTTCCATTTTTTCTCTTTAGCTTTCAGCTTATTGACTGTCTCTTTTCTTTTAATAACGCTCGCTAATATATATTGAAGTGTTTCATCGCTTTCAAAGTCTATCACTTTGTTTTCCATCATTCCACCCCCTCGTATGCTAGTACAACATATGAGAGAACATAAAAGATTATGTGGGTAGCACTGAAAATAATGGCTGTTTCCTTAACCTTTACTGCATTAGTTCTTCTGGCTGTGCAGATTCCCCTTTTGATTTTCGTATCTGCAGGCCTAATAAAAAATCAATGAGAAAATGAGTAAAAATCGTGACATACAAATTTTCAGTCCACAAAAAAAGTAACCCTATTAAAAAGCTTAAAAACACAACCGAAATAAAAAGAAACCACTTTTTTAAATATCGAATGTGAACGAGTGCAAATACGATACTCGCCCAAAAGAGGCCAAACTGAACTTGTATAACCCCTCGAAATAATATTTCTTCTGAACATGCAACGATTAGGCAAATAAGGACCAGATGAGGAACAGAACGATTAGCAAATAAACGTTCATTGATCCCTCCGTCATCGTATAAATGCTCAGGTACGCATTTCATTAGAAGTATATCTCCTCCCACTACCAAGAGAGCTGTTCCTCCCCCGTACAATAAAATAGAAGACCAATCCACCTGAAAAAACTGCAAAAAGGAATTCCACGAATCGAATGTAAAAAAACCGATGCCTAAAGCAATGAAGCAGATGAGCAGCTGTGTTACATATAAATTTTTAACTAGCTCTGCATCTGTCATGGATGAAATAAGCTCTTGCTGTGATTTTGCCATTATATCTCTCCTTGACGAAGCAAACGAGCTAATTCTAATTCCCAGCCTTGAAATGTCCATTGCTCCTGCTCACCATTTGTTTTTTTATAGTTTTCTAAATCCAAGCCGCAGCAATCGCAACAATTCTCAAGCTCTGATTTTCCCGTTTCATCGAAATAGCCAAGCAGCACGTGACGACGGCATTCTTTTGTCTCAATAAACCCCTTCATTGCACGATACTTGTCATGTTTGTTTCGAAGACGTTTATTTACAGCTGCAACAATCGTTTCATGCAGCGATTCAGGAATTTTCCAGGGTTCAACATGTTCATTTTTCACTACATTTTCTCTGTACAAATAATAACGAATAAATCGCCAATGTGTTTCTTGAATACCCACTGTATAAAGAAAGTGAGACTCTACTTGTTTTAAAGGAATGGCCTGATCATGGTTTCGTAAATACGACAAGCAGTATAAGATGATATCTGAAGAAGGAAGTTCAATTTCAAGTAAAGAATGAGCAAAATCATCGTCTCCTTCAGCATAAAGCAAGATCGCAATACTGTTTCGCTGATCGCGTCCACTTCTTCCAATTTCCTGTACATATGCTTCTAGCTGCGTAGGTGTATGAAAATGAATAACAAAGCGAACATTCGATTTGTTAACCCCCATTCCAAATGCACTTGTGCAGCAAATGATATCAAGCTGATTTTCTAAAAATTGCTGTTGAACAAGCATTCTTTCATTCGGTTCCATTCCCCCATGGTAATACTGCACTCGCTGTATCCCATTTTCCTTTAGAAGCTGTGTTAATGCTTCTGTCCAAGATCGGCTGGAACAATAGATAATTCCCGGACCTTGCAGTTCACTAACGTACATCAGTAACTTCTCTTTTTTTCTTCAATACTTGCAACAAAATCAACTTTCATCGCAATATTACTTCGATTCATGGAATAGATGTGCTCGTTGACAGCAGGCAGCGATAAATAGCGCTTAATATCTTCTACTACTTCCCTAGTCGCAGTTCCCGTTAGTGCCAGACATAGCGGACTGCCAAGTTCCTTCCATATATCTCCTAGCTGTAGATAATCTAAACGAAAATCATGTCCCCACTGAGAAATACAGTGCGCCTCGTCCACAACGAAAAGGCCTACCTTTGCCTGCTTTAATGCTTCTACTACAACAGCATTTTGCAAAATTTCAGGAGATGCATAAATAAAACGATAAAAAGCTAAATTTTTTAGCGCTCGTTGTTTTTCTTCTTGTTGTAGGAAACTATTTAAGGCAATAACTCGTTTTTCTCCGCTTGCTTTTAGTTGTTGAACTTGATCTTCCATCAGTGAAATTAAAGGAGATACAATCAGCACCGGTCGGTTCAACAAATAAGCTGGGAGCTGATAGCACAGTGATTTTCCTGTTCCTGTAGGAAGAACCGCTAACACATTATGACCTGTTAAAATATCTTGAATAATCTCTTTTTGCCCTAGTCGAAATTGGCTATAGCCAAATTGTTTCTGTAGGAGTTGTTCTATCTTCACATCAAACACCACTTTTTTTAGTATCAGGTAAAATGTTTTGCTAATACGAGACGAATCTGAAAATAGGTAACGTCGTCTTTTACTTCTTCTTTTATCACCTTTAATTTATTCGTACGCAAACCTTCAAAAGCTGAGATAATTTCTTCCTGCTGCTTAGGCGATACGTATGCATCGATTGAAAAAGCTGGAACAAACAGAGCTAATTCTGCAATATGATCTTCAATTGTACTTTCTTTTAAACGCCTTATATAAGCAATTTCTTCAAGCGTCTTGCCTTTTTGAAGCCAGCTATACGTTTTTAGCGTCGAGCTTGTCAAAGGCAATTCTAAATATAGATCACGTAAAAAAGAAGAAAGTACATGAAAGCTTTCATTATTTTTACTCACTTTTTCAATGATATGGTGAATAACCCCTAAAAGTTGAATATGAACATAATGCTCATCGAGTTCATATTGATATGCTAACTGATTTTTTGTAAAGCCTACTCTTTGGTATCCAGTCAGTTGCAAAACAAAAAGAGACGCATCCCGTTCCCTACAACCTTTCAAGCACGTTCGGAGCTCTTCGAATAGCTCGGTAGCTAACTCTTGACGCGTTTGCTTTTGAGACATAATATACGTTTTGACCCATTGAATGACCTCAGGATTTTTGGAAATGGGTAAAAACCCTTTTGAAAATACTGTAGGTTTGATAAGGTCTGAATGAACAAAGTGATTCTTGCTAAAAATAATTGAGTACTGCTTGCGAATTTCCATCCGTCTAAAGCTGGATGAAAGGGTCGAGCCGTCAGTTCATCTTCAAGGCGTGCTTGTCCCTTATCTGTCATCACATACTTTTGATTTTCAGTTTCTTCAATATACTGCTGTTCTTTTAAATATGCAACGCAGGTTTCAAAAGACCGTTTATCTAAGTAAACAAATGACTGAAAAAGAAACGAAATTCCAAAAATTTTTCCGTCTTGAATCGTTTGAGCTGACTTTTTACCTGTTAATAAATGATAAATACCATAGGCGGTTCGCTCACCTTTTAACTGTTTTATACAAAATAAAATGCTAACTTGAATATAATTCAAAAGTGTCAACTTCCTTTCTCATTCATTGTACCAAAAGTGACCAATAGCATGTGAGATAAAGGCTTTTTAGCTCTTTCCTTTATGTATCAAAACGTTTGGGTAAGTGAAGAAACCTTGATTTGATAAGCATTCTCAGTGACTTTTCTATTGAAAAGTTTTATAAATCATTTTACAATGAATAAGGAGAAATTTCACTCTTGATTCGCGAAGAGATTATATAATGAGAAATTTTCGAACACTTTACAGGAGGTCTTGTTATGCCAAAATATACAATTGTTGATAAAGATACTTGCATCGCATGCGGCGCTTGCGGAGCAGCAGCACCAGACATTTATGATTATGATGATGAAGGTATTGCATTCGTAACATTAGATGATAACCAAGGTGTAGTAGAAATTCCAGAAGATCTAGAAGATGATATGATGGATGCAATGGAAGGCTGCCCTACGGATTCAATTCGCGTAGCGGATGAAAAATTCGAAGGCGATGCTAATAAATTCGAATAAGTATTTAACAAACCTGTAGTGTACATGCTGCAGGTTTTTTTATATATAAAAATCGCTCTCCCTGGGAGAGCGATTGAATCAAACAGCAATGCGACGCGTGATCCATTGCTTCATTTTTGAAAATAATAAGACAAAGATAACCCCTGTTGCTGCTCCTTTTATTAAGTTAAACGGCAAAATACCTGCAACGATATATTGACGTGCTTGTTCACTAGACATTTCTGGCGATTGTAAGAAGATTGTATACGCTGGTAAGAAAACATAATAATTTAAGACAGCCATGAGTACCGTCATTACAACCGTACCCGTAACCAAACCTATCGTTACGCCTTTAGCCGTTTTAAATCGGTTGAACATGTATGATACAGGAAGAACGAACAGTAAACCAGCCACAAAGTTCGCCACTTGACCAACTGGAACCCCTGTAGCACTTCCTTGAATTAAATAATTCAATAAATTTTTTATTCCTTCTACTATAACAGCAGCCATCGGTCCAAATACAAGTGCTGCTATGAGTGCAGGAATTTCGCTAAAATCAATTGTTAAAAACGGAGGTAATCCAGGAATTGGAAAATTAATCATCATTAAAATATAAGCAATACTACTTAACATTCCTAGTACAACCAGCTTTTGAGTTTTCTTACTTTGTTGCATCTTGCCTCTCTCCTTCTTTGTGATCCACTCTTCAAAGAAGAAAGGTTCAACTTTATATCCCCACGCAAAAACCTCCCAACAAATGATTCGTTGAGAGGAGACATGGCGGGCATATTTAATAAACGTTCATCACATTAGGTTTTGAACGCTGAACCTCCACCTTCTCCCATCCAGACTGTACTGTCGGCTTTGGAATTTCACCAAATCTGCTCGTATGTATTACATATAAGCTCGCGGGCTCAAAACAATTTGTTTTTTACCGCCGGTCGGGAATTTCACCCTGCCCCGAAGATAGACCAATATTTAATTATGAATTTATTATATGTTATCTCGAATTAAAAGTAAATAAAGAAGTTTTTTAATTCCTATTAAATTGATGTTTTTTATAAACTTCATTCTTGTTTTTATATGTAAAATAAGGAAATAAGTGCATAACCAACAGCATTATGACATATTTATAGTTTCAATTTTACGTTTATAATTGTGTATTTGATAACTAATCGTAAAGTTTAAAAAATATAATTGACAGAATTTTTTTAACATGGTAAATTATCAAATATTTGATGATAGTAAAATCCAAGGGAGATGTTCACGTCATGTATAATGTGTTAGTAGCTGATTCAATTAGCAATGAAGGTCTTGCTCCACTACTTGAAGCTCCTCATGTGACTCTTACGCGAAAAAAAGTTGAAGAAGTTGAGAATAATTTGCATACGTACGATGCGCTTTTAGTACGGAGTGCTACGACGGTTACAGAGGATTTACTGGCAAAAATGCCCAATTTAAAAATTGTTGCTCGCGCTGGAGTAGGTGTCGATAATATTGATATTGAAGCCTCAACCAAACGAGGGGTTGTCGTTATTAACGCGCCGAACGGAAATACCATTTCAACGGCGGAACATACATTTGCTATGATGGCTAGCTTGTTTCGGCATATCCCCCAAGGAAATGCTTCAGTTAAAGCGCGCGAATGGAACCGCTCAGCATTTGTTGGAACAGAGCTTAATCGCAAACACCTGGGCATTATCGGATTTGGACGAATTGGCTCAGAGCTTGCCAAACGCGCAAAAGCCTTCAATATGAGCGTTCACGTTTACGATCCTTTTTTAACCTCTTCCCGAGCTGAAAAGCTAGGCGTAGAACTATTATCCCTGGATGAATTACTAGCAGCAGCGGATGTAATTACCGTACACACTCCGCTTACGAAAGAAACAAAGGGATTGCTCAATCATGACACATTAGCCAAAACAAAGAAGGGTGTGTTTTTATTAAACTGCGCACGCGGCGGGATCATTGATGAAAAAGCCTTAGTTCATTATTTAGAAATTGGCCATGTTCAAGGTGCAGCTATTGACGTATTTGAAGTTGAGCCGCCGATTGATAACCCTTTGTTACATTTTGATCAAGTTATTACAACTCCCCATTTAGGAGCTTCTACAAAAGAAGCCCAGCTTAACGTTGCTGAAGACGTGGCACATGACGTTCTGCGTTTTCTAGAAGGCAATCCTGTAAGCTCATCCATTAATTTGCCAACGCTTTCTAAAGAAGTTTTTGAAAAAATTCAGCCGTTTACAAGCCTTACTAAACAAATGGGAGCCATTTTATCTCAATGCATGCGAGAACCTGTTCAGCATATCTCTATCTCCTACGGAGGTACAGTGACGGATTTGGAAACCACTTATATTACACGGAGCTTGTTATCAGGCTTTTTAACTCATCGTATCGACTCACCTGTTAACGAAGTCAATGCTTCTATGATTGCCAAAGAACGAGGAATTACATTTGGCGAAAAAACATCGGAAGATACGCAAGGATATTCTAATATGATTGACGTTACCGTAACAGGCGAACAGCGTACATTTACCATTACGGGCACCTATATAGCAGGCTATGGACCTCGAATTGTTAATATTGATTCGTTTGATATTGATTTTTATCCGGAAGGGCATCTTCTTTATATCCGTCACAGTGATCAGCCCGGAGTGATTGGAAATGTAGGGAAAGTACTTGGAGATTTACGTATTAACATTGCTACCATGCAAGTGGGCCGTAAGCAAAAAGGCGGAGAAGCCATTATGATGCTTACGTTTGATAAACTTTTAGATGATTCTGTCATCGCTTCGTTAAAACAAACAAGCGAAATTGTGACCATACAGCGTATTGAATTGTGACATTTAAAAAAAGAGCCTGAGCGGCTCTTTTTTTATGGACTTATCTTTAACACTTGTCCTGCATTTAACATCGTATTTTCTAAATGATTCCACTTTCTTAGCTGATCAATATCTACTTCATATTTGACTGCGAGCTCAGATAATGTATCTCCTTGATGGATAAGAATACAGTTATCAGAAGTCTGATGTAACTGCTGAAAAACCGTGGCAGCTAAATCGCTTTTTACGTATGCCGATAGTTTTTGCTTGTCCAATTTGGCAAGTGGGTTTACTGCATTGGTTTTATCCGGATTCCAACTTCCTTGATGAACTTCAAAATGCAAATGTGCACCTGAAGATCGCCCTGTATTGCCAACTCGTCCAATGTTTTGACCTGCGGCTACACGATTTCCTTCTGCAACAAAACGTTCCTCTAGATGAGCATAGACCGTTTCGTATCCATTCGTTTGTTTGATAAAAACAACCTGTCCGTATGTATTTGAATAGTAAGAGCGGCTCACCACTCCTTTTGCAACAGCATACACCTGTGTACCAACAGGTGCTGCTATATCAATTCCAAAGTGTTTAGCGTGACGAGAACCAAATATATCAGTTAAGACTCCTTCAACCGGCCACTCCCACTGCTTCTCTTCTGCTTTTACCATTTGCCCGCCCCAAAATAAAAGACCTATACACAATCCCATTACTAATACAACCAATATTCTTCTTAACACGTCAATCATGAAGAAAGAACCTCCTATGTAGATCATTGCACACAAAACATACTATATGCCAATTCCTTCTCTTTTAGACTTGTTTATAGAAAAAATAAAGAGATGTGATTCTCCACTGAATCACATCTCTTTGCTATTCTTATTATTTCAGCCGAACAAACTGTTATTTAGCATGTGTTTACTTTGGCAGTTTAATAAAGAAAGTTGTTCCTTCATTTAATTCACTTTCAACCGCAATGATCCCTTGATGTGCCTCCACAATATTTTTGGCGATTGCAAGCCCAAGACCAGTTCCTGACTTCCCTCTCGTTCTGGCTTTATCCGCTTTATAAAATCGTTCAAATACAAATGGAAGATCTTCTTTTGGAATGCCTGCTCCTGTATCTTGAACAGAAAGATGGATTTCGGATTGACTTTTATCAAGATGCAGCTTTACTTCTCCGTAGTCATCCGTATGACGAATGGCATTATCAATTAAGTTTGTCAGCACTTGTTCCATACGGTCTGAATCAATCATCGCTTCAAATTCATCTTCTATTTTTCCATTAAGAGACAGTTTAATATGTTTTTCTTTAGCTAACCCTTGAAACTTACGCAAAACACGTTCTGTAAATTCAACCATTGCTACAGATTCTAAGTGAAGCTGCACATGTCCCGCTTCCATTCGCGCCAAATCTAAAAGTTCATTTACAAGCCGGCCCATACGGAGTGATTCATCATAAATCACCTGTGCAATTTCTTTCTTTTCTTCATCCGTACTTGCAATATCGTCAATAATAGCTTCACTATAACCTTGAAGCATAGAAATAGGTGTACGCAATTCATGAGACACGTTTGCAATAAAATCTTTTCTCGATTTATCAAGTTTACGCTCTTCAGACATATCCCGTAGTACAGCTACAGCACCGCGAATTTTCGTTTGATTATAGAGCGGTGACATTAAAATGACCCACGTTTTCCCTTGAATTTTCAATTCTGCACTTCGCTCCGTTTCAGTCTCTACTACCGTTTGAAACAAATGGACGACGCTTGCTGGAAGCTCAGGGACCTGCTGATTGTTGACATCCTGCTCGTAATACCAAGTCTGAAGAAAATGCTCCGCTGGGGGATTGGTAATTAAAATGGATCCGTCTCTACTAAACGTAATAACACCGTCTGCCATACTGCTTAAAATACTTGAAAGCTGCTCTTTTTCCTGATTGAGCGCATTGAGGTTAAACTTTAACTGCCTGCCCATTTGATTAAAAGCAATCGCTAACTCTCCAATTTCATCGTGAGTTAAAATAGGTACTTTTGTATCAAAGTTGCCTTTTGTTACTTCAAATGCCGCCTGCCTCATTTTTCTAAGAGGCGCTGTAATTCGAGTGGATAAGAAAAAAGCAAAGATAGTAGTTAAAATAATAGCAATACCTGCAGCCAATAAAATGAACTTAGTCGTATATTGAGCGGGTTCTTCAATTTCAGAAAGAGATTGATACAAATAAACGCCGCCTGTCGGTTTGTTATCTTTCATTAAAGGTACGCCGACAACAAACATTAAAGGCTCATCACTCGTGTCTTTCTTTGTAGTCATGTACATTTTTTCTCGTATTACTTTACCTTTTTCAACCACTTGATTTAGCTGATCGTTTTGTTTAACAATGGCCGAAATAGCTTTCTTATTTTCTTCATCAGGATGTGTGGAATGCCAATAAAAATCTTTGTCTTGAACAATAACTACACTTGCTTGGTCTGCAAGTTCACGAGCAATGGATAGTCCTAGTTTTTCATCGTCCGTTTCCTGCACAATGGTAGAGATTTTAGCAGCCGTTTTAGTTAAACGGTTTTCTGCATCTACAACATGATAATTTTCAAAAAACTGAAGCAGTAAAATAGTCAAAATAAATAAAACAAGCGTGACGAGTAATAGGATAGTAAACCATAGTTTACCAACTACACTTCTCCAAAACATCAGTTATTTTCAACCTCAAATTTATACCCTACTCCCCATACGGTTACAATCATTTTCGCCGCTTGTGACGATACACGATTTAACTTTTCACGCAAACGCTTGACGTGCGTATCTACCGTACGAAGATCTCCAAAGAAATCATAATGCCATACTTCACGCAGAAGCTGCTCTCTGTCATATACTTTATCTGGCGTTTTTGCAAGGTAGCATAATAATTCATATTCTTTTGGAGTTAAGTTAACTTCTTTTCCGTCTGCTGTAACGCGATGTGCATCATTATCAATCGTTAAGTGATCAAAGACAATAAGATTTTTCACGCTCGTTTCTGGTTGAATAAACGTTGCCTGAGAAGAACGTCGAAGCAGTGCTTTTACGCGAAGAACCACTTCTCTTGGGCTAAACGGCTTAACGATATAATCATCTGTACCTACTTCAAACCCTTGGACTCTGTTTACTTCTTCCCCTTTAGCTGTAAGCATGATAATAGGAGTTGCTTTTTTCTCCCGAATTTGTTTACAAACCTCAATACCGTCTATGCCGGGCATCATTAAATCTAATACAATCAAATCATAATCTATGTGTAACGCTTTTTCGATTGCTTCATGCCCATCGGCTGCTTCTTCAATGATGTATCCTTCTTTTTCTAAGTACATTTTTAACAATCGTCTAATGCGATCTTCATCGTCTACTAGCAGTAATCTTTGTTCGTTTTGCATGTGTTTTCAACCTCCTAGTCTTAGTGTACAAAAAAAAACCGGCGAGTTCTACTTATGATACCCAAACAATGTGACAATTCGTGAACACCTTTACGAAAAACAGCTTTTTTCACCAAAAAGAGGTTGAGACGCAACGAAATCCATCTAACCTACAGACGAACAAATAAAATAAAGAAGCTAGTAGGGATCGCTTGTTCCACGGCTATAAGCACCTACATACATGAACCCTACGTTCACCATCTCAATGAAAAAATCCGAACGCATGAGATTCTCCATCAAGAATCTCATGCGTTCGGATCTTCCTTCAACTAAAATATCTTTGTTTCAGCCTCTATTCTATTTTTAAAGGTTACGCATATGAATGTAAACCTGCAATAATTAGGTTCACAGCCACTAAGTTGAACATAATGATGGCAAACCCGCCAACTGCCAGCCAAGCTGATTTTTCACCGTGCCACCCTTTAGACAGCCGAAGATGAAGAAAAGCGGCGTAAAATAAAAAGGTGATCAGCGCCCACACCTCTTTAGGGTCCCACCCCCAAAAGCGCGTCCAGGCCATCTGAGCCCAAATCATAGCGAAAATAAGTGCTCCTAGTGTAAAAATAGGAAATCCAATCGCCACTGCTCTGTAGCTTACTTCATCAAGCAAGTCGCTGTTTACCTGCTTCACAAGCGGCTGCAGCGCGGCTCCAATTCGCTTCCGTAAAATGAAACGAATCAGCCAATATAATACAAAGCCACCGCCTAACGACCAAATAACCGTATTTAATTTTTTAGCATTGATAATAGCCGGCATATCAATAAGCGGCTGTATATCGTTCCCGTCTGTCCACTCACTTTGATGCGGCCCCACTAGAGGAACCATATGATATACGACTTGCTCTTGTTCTCCACTTTTATTAATCCAATTAAATGATGACTCGTAGTGAGCCGCATTAAAAGCCAGCGTCACCGCTACAAACCCAAGCGTACTAATAAGCGTATACAGGATGAATTCCAGCCAAAATGCTTTTTTATTTCGCTTGGATTGGTCAATCGTTTTGATTAAATAAATCAATCCTGCAACAAAGCTAATGGAAAGCACGGCTTCACCCGTAGCAGCGGTTGTAACGTGAATATGCAGCCAATTCGTTTGGAGAGCCGGTATCAGCGGCGTAATTTCAGTTGGAAACATGCTTGCATAAGCAATGATCAAAAGAGCCACCGGCAATGCAAAAAGTCCAAGCATGCTAAGACGATAAATAAAATAAATAACAATAAATGCGCCAACAAGCATCATGCCAAAAAACGTCGTAAATTCAAATAAATTACTAACAGGAGCGTGGCCTGATGCAATCCACCTTGTAATAAAGTAGCCAATCTGTGCAATAAAGCCGATGATGGTAACCGCAATTCCAAACGTTGCCCACTTTGTTTTCTTTTGAGCTGCTCGCTTATCTCGAATAGCTCCTCCGAAAAAAAAGGTTGCAACTAAATAAGCAATAAACGCCACATACAGTAAATTACTACTTATACTCGCGTAATCCATGCTTTTTCCTCCTATTTTGTTTCTTTATCATTTTGGTCCTTCAGCTGTGTAAGGGATGTTGATTCTAATAAACCATTTAGTTCTTTTTTAAGCCCATACCAGTTTTTATTTGTATGTGCGGCCAACCATATCTCATTATTGACTTTTTGAATCCACATGCGGCGATGATTCCAATACATCCCTTGAATCACACCAATCATAAAGATGGCTCCGCCAATTCCTAAAAACCAAAGCGTATAGTCTCTGCGAACGGTTAATCCCGTTACATTTTTCGTTTCCACACCAGCAAAGGTCATTTTATAATCGTTATTTCCTAGCGGCTCCAAGTTCTCTCTAATTCCAACAAAAGCAACTTCCCCTTTTTTATGCTGAGGCGTAATCATTTTAAATACAAAAGCCGGATTGTTAGGCACTCTGGTCTTTGTATTTGGATTTCCTTCATCATCAAAGAAAAAGTCTGGAAAGTAACTCATGAGCTTGACTTTATATCCGTTTTTTAAATCATATGTTTCTTTTGGATTATGTAAATCTACTGTAAGTGAACCAACGTTTCTATTTGCATTTTTATCTGTTAAATGGAAAGACATAGAGCTAAACTCATTTAACTTGAAATCCACTTGGTACATGGCATATCCTTCAAACTTAAGCGGCTGATTCACACGGATCTCTGAATCTTTTATTTTCTTTAACTTTGGATCTGCTCCCGGTATAAGCTTTCCTTCGCGCTTATACAGACTAACATCCGCTTCATATTTTTTGGCTACTTTATTATTCCCTGCACGATCAATTGCTTCTTGAAACACGGCGCTTTCGCTATCTTTACCATACGTTTCAACAGTAAAACGATGGTTTTTCAAAAAATACTCTCCGTTCGTCCCAGGAATAACTTTTGTTTCACCTTCACGGATCCAAAGAACTTCATCTATATACATACCTGGTACAAATCTAAGCATAGCACCTAGTAAAAAGATAATGAGACCGATATGATTAATGTATGGACCCCATCTTGAGAAGCGTCCTTTTTCAGCCAGCAGATTGCCGTTTTCTTCACGAATAGAGTATCTTCTTTTTTTAAGCATGCTTTTTACATGTTCATAATCTTGATCCGTCCACGATGATGAAGTGCTATATAAACGCTGTCTTTTTAAGAAGTTTGGATGTTTTGTTACACTCTGCTTTTTTAGAGCTCGGTACAAAGGCACTACTCGATCTAAACTGCAAATGACTAACGACATTCCTAAAGCAGCAATTAAAAGCAAGTACCACCACGATTCGTAGAGATGATGAAAACCTAACTTATAATAAAGCTCTCCTGTCCATCCATATTCCTTTTGGTAATACTCATCTGCTGTCACATTAGGAGGTATATAAGCTTCTTGAGGATAAATGGTTCCGACTGCAGACGCAACAAGCGTCACAATAATGATCCAAATACCTACTTTTACAGAAGAGAAAAAGTTCCATATTTTATCGATAATTGTTTTATTGTACGTTTGCGATCGCCTTGCGCTTCCTTCATAACGCATATCTACTAATTTATCAGTTGTTTCTTCTGCAATCGGCTTACCACAGGCTTCACACAAAATCGTACCATGCGGGTTAACGTGTCCACATTCACATTTTACGTGTTTCATTGTCAACACTCCCTATGGTTTAATTTCTTCCATATATTCTTTTATTTTAGACTCTTCCAATCCTCCAATAAAACTGTCTACAATTTTTCCGTTTTTATCAATTAAAAATGTAGTCGGCAGAGGATCTATTCCGTATGCACCCAACACTTGTGAATCTTTATCCATTAAAATCGGAAAAGATAGCCCATATTGTTTAGCAAATTGCTCTACTGCTATATTCGTTTCTGCAACGTTAACAGCTAAAATTTCAACACCTTGCTTTTTATATGATGCATACTGCTTTTCCATAGCCGGCATCTCTTGTTTACAGGGCTTGCACCATGTTCCCCAAAAATTCAAAAAAACTCCTTTGCCTTTGTAATCTGATAGCTGATGAGTTTCTCCATTAACATCTCTTAATATAAAGTCAGGTGCCTTATCTCCTACTGATACCTTTTGTTTATCAGCAAAAAATTGAGCATAAAGGGTATATCCAACCGCGCACAGCAAAACTGCCAATATAACTGTTCGAATAATCAAGCGCTTTTTTTTCATGGCACGAACTCCTTTTAACCGCTTTCAATACGCTTTTTTCTACCATTATATCATTTTTGTGGTAGTGGCTTTCCAATAATATTTCGACGTTTCTGTGAAGTCTTCCTCTCATTCTACAAGTTCGACATTTTTTCAAAAAACCTTGCTTGTTTTTCTAATTCACGACATTTTTCATAAAAAAAACAGGTAAGTGAAAATTACTTACCTGTTTGAGACATTGAATATAATTGTTTAACTTCATGCGCTGTAAGCTCACGAGCTTCTCCTGCATTTAATCCGCGTAAATCTAAAGGTCCGTAGCGTTCACGTTTTAATTTTAATACAGAATGCCCAATTGCATCGAACATGCGACGTACTTGACGATTTTTCCCTTCATGAATCGTCAATTCCACAATCGCCGTCTGCTTGCTTTTATCAATAGAAAGAACTTTTGCACGAGCTGGTGCTGTTTTTCCGTCCTCTAGCATCACACCGCGCTGCAGCTGTCTGATTTTTTCACGACTTGGAATTCCTTTAATTTTAGCCACATACACTTTGTCCACTTCAAATTTAGGGTGCATTAGCTGATTAGCAAATTCACCGTCGTTTGTTAAAAGAAGTAAACCCGACGTATCATAGTCTAGACGTCCAATTGGATAAATTCTTTCTTCTACATGTGGAAAGAAGTCAACGACTGTTTTTCTTCCCTTGTCGTCGTTAGCAGCTGAAATTACGCCTCTTGGTTTGTATAACATAAAATAAACGGGCGCTTCGCTTTCTACCGGCACTTCGTCTACTTCAATTTTATCGTTAGGACCTACTTTCGTGCCCAATTCTCTTACAACTTTTCCATTTACTTTCACTCGGCCTTGGCCGATTAATTCTTCAGCCTTACGTCTTGATGCTACACCTGCGTGAGCAATCACTTTTTGTAATCGTTCCATTAACACTTCACCTCTTGTAACATCTTACTTGTTTACGAAGTAATACACAAGTCTATTTGCCACTCAGAGGTAGAATTTCCGATTTCTTACCGGCCAAATACAAGGATTACAATGACAACTGAGGCAATAATTCCTACCAAATCTGCCAGTAAACCAACCTTCAGCGCATCTCCCATTTTTTTAATGCCAACCGCTCCGAAATAAACCGTTAAAATATAAAATGTGGTATCTGTACTTCCCTGCATGGTCGATGCCAAACGACCGATAAAAGAATCAGGTCCGTATGTAGAAATTAGATCTGTCGTGATACCAAGAGCAGCCGTTCCAGATATCGGTTTGATGAGAGCTAAAGGTACAATTTCAGCCGGAACGCCGACTGCTTGCAGCATAGGTTTTAAAACAGATAAGAAAAAATCAAGGGCTCCTGAAGCTCGAAAAATAGAGATGCTCACTAACATGCCGACTAAGTAAGGAATGATAGAAAAAGCAATTTGTAATCCGTCTTTCCCTCCCTCTACAAACTTTTCATACGTAGGAATTTTTTTATAGGTTCCATAAAGTAAAATACATCCTACAATAAGAGGAATAAACATCAATGATACTTGATTAAGCATAGTCATTTTCGTTTTCCTCCTTTTCGTGTACGTCGATAATAAAAGAAGCGATCAATGATGATAGCTCCTATCGTAGCTACAACAGTTGCTAAAAGCGTAGTACCCACAATTTCAGTAGGATTAGCCGAGTTATACGTAATTCGAATTGCAATAACTGTGGTTGGTATAAGTGTTAAACTGGTTGTGTTAAGTGCTAAAAGTGTGATCATAGAACGGCTTGCTTCGTCTCTATCGCCGTTTAGCTTTTTAAGCTGCTCCATCGCTTTAATGCCAAGAGGAGTTGCTGCATTCCCGAGTCCAAACATATTCGCCATCATATTGGACAATATGTACCCCAAGGCCGGATGATCTTTTGGAACATCAGGAAAAAGTCTTGTAATAATGGGTCGAAACAATTTCGCTAACTTGTCGAGAAGCCCTGCACTTTGAGCAATATTCATCATCCCTAACCAAAAGACCAGCACGCTGATTAACCCTATGCTGATAGTCACTGCTTCGCCTGCTCCTTGAAAAATTGCTTTGTTTACATCACCAATTTTCCCATTTATAATCGCAAAAACAATTCCAATAATGGTCAGCAGCATCCAAATAATATTAACCATCTGTTTTGGCTCCAGACTGAATAAACATTAATCGCTTCACTCTATCAAAGAAACCTTTTTGCTGCTCGGCCTGCTTTTCGAAATAAATAGGAACACTGTCAATCGTCTCTCCACTTCTATAAATATCTAGCTTTCCTACCACATTTGGAACTTCCCCTGTTTCTTTCCACTGCTTTTTAGGCTGAATTAGCGTTGTTTTCACTTCTACAGAGCTTTGTTCTTTCTTTGTGAGCGGATAGACGACATTTCGTTTAATATACAGCTGATTTTTATAAAAAGAATCCTTTATATCTGCCAATTCGCCTTTTGCAGCTAAACTGGTCATATCATATTTATCAAATGCATTTTCATACATGGAAATGTGATCGTTCCAATCATTTGGGGCATTGATCGTTACGGCGATTAAATCCATTCCATCTTTTGTAGCAGTTGTCACAAGCGTTCGTTTTGCTAATTTTGTATACCCTGTTTTTCCGCCAGTACAGTATGCATATAGTGTTGTCAGCAGTTTATTTTTGTTTTTCCACACTCGATCCCATTTCTCTTCAGGATGCTTCATTCGATAGACTTTTGTTCCTGAAATCTCTCTGAAAATTTTATTATTCATTGCATAGCGCATTAGCAGCGCCATATCGTGCGCTGTTGAGCGATGATTTTCATGATCGTCTAATCCATGCGGATTTTGAAATGTTGTATTTGTCATGCCAATTTCTTCTGCTTTTTTATTCATCAAATAAACAAATCCATCTTCGCTTCCTCCAACGGCTTCTGCGATAGCTACAGCAGCATCATTACCTGAACGAAGCATTAAGCCATATACTAAATCTTTTAATTTTATTTTTTCACCTTCAACTAAATACACAGAAGAACCTTCAACACCAACTGCGCTGTGGCTAACGGTAACTGTTTTATTTATTTTGCCAGATTCAATCGCCAGTATTGCTGTCATAATTTTTGTAATGCTAGCAATTCGGCTAACTTGATCTGCATTTTTAGCATATAACACTCTCCCTGATTTCTGTTCCATCAAAATAGCACTACGAGCACTTACGCTCCCCGCTGCAGATGATGTGGAAGGCCAACCGCTGAGACATAGCAATACAATAAATAGATAGATGATACTTTTTTTGCTTCTTTTCATGTCATCCCCGTCCCTCTACCTGTTTGTACAAGTTTATGCTCGTCTTTTTTGGTTATGAATGAAAAGATTTGTCCATACAAAAAAGAACATAGAAAAAACTCTATGTTCTTTTACATTTTCACTTCATTTCTTGAAACGATTGGAAAAACAAATCTGCTTCTTGATCGGTTCCTTCTTGTAATAAATCTTCTGGAAGCGGCGGCAGCTCTTCGATACTTTTAAGGCCAAAATAGCCTAAAAACTCTTTTGTCGTTCCGTATAAGATGGCCCGACCTGCGCCTTCCGCTCGTCCCACTTCCTTTAATAAAACCTTTCCAATTAAAGTTTGAAGAGGTCTTTCCGTTTTCACTCCGCGAATCTCTTCGATTTCAGCTCTTGTAATTGGCTGCTTATACGCTACAATAGCTAACGTTTCAAGCGCTGCTTGTGATAATGATTGATTAGCGGGAGCTTCTACGAGCTTCTCAATATATGGTGCATACTCTTTTTTTGTGACAAGCTGATAGGCCCCTCCTATTTCAACAAGTGTAACTCCTCTGAACTTACACTCTTGCTCTAAGCTCTCCAAAGCACCTTGAATGTCTTCATGAGGCTTTTCTATAATCTCAGCTAACCGGCTAATGGATAGACCTTCATCACCAGAAACAAAAAGTAAGCTCTCAATAATAGCCTGTAGATTATTCGTTGTCATTCCTCTTCATTCCTTTCTCGATACGATACATAAAGCTCATCTAGATTGTGCTGCTGTTCCACAACGATTTCATTTTCTTTCATTAATTCCAGCACAGCTAAAAATGTTACAACAATATGATCACGCTCTTGATAAGGAAACAGCTGATAAAAACTTTTTTTCCCTTTAAAGGCTTTTAATTCATTCACAATTTCACTCATGCGCTTATCAATTGGAATGTCTTGCCTTGCTATTTTCGTCTGCATAGGCTTTTTGTTTTGCTTTCGTTTCATCAACTTTTGAAAAGCACTTAGCATATCATAAAGTGATATATCCAATCCTTCGTCCTGAGGCTGCGTACGTTCTTCTGCATTTATTTGCACATTACTTGGAGGTTTTGTATACACATGACTTTGGTCTTCTTCCAGTTTTTGAAGCTCTACCGCCGCTTCTTTAAACTTTCGATATTCAATTAAGCGCTGCATCAATTCTTCACGCGGATCTTCTTCATCGACCATTTCAATTTCATCCATATCTTCTTCATACGTAGGCAGAAGCATTTTACTTTTAATTTGAAGCAAAGTTGCTGCCATGACTAGATACTCACTGGCAACGTCTAGCTGAAGCTCATTCATTGTATGTATAAACATCATATATTGCTCAGTAATTGTCGCTACTGGGATATCGTAAATATCAATTTCAAATCGGTTAATCAAATGCAGAAGAAGATCTAAAGGTCCTTCAAACGCATCTACTTTTACACTATACTCCACTTTTATCTCACCAACACTTTTCAATTGCTTATCATTTCTGCTGCTTTATATAACGTTACTATCATTAGTATAGAGGATTATAGACACATGTCCAATACAAATTAACGTAAAAATAGGTCATTTGCCCATACAAAAAGTTTAAACATGCATATGATGTCAAGGTAATAAGGTTTTGAAATGGCTGAAGGAGGAACTCGCATGGGTGAAAAATCTTGTGGATACGGTAGCGGTTTCGCTTTAATTGTTGTACTGTTTATTTTATTAATTATTGTTGGTTGTTCTTGCTTACGCTTCTAACCACACATATTGAATAAAAACAAACGTGTTCGCCATACTTTGAGCACGTTTGTCTCTTTAAAGGCACCGCGCTGATGAATAGCTAATTTTTGTGATACACTACATATAGAGTCTTACCAGGAGGGAACAAGATTGTATTCACAAGCCTATATTGATTATTTAGTTCATTTTCATGGCGACCGGGATTACTTTGAATGTCATGAACTGCTAGAAGAACACTGGAAAAAAGACGAAAGAGGACACCGCAATATTATTTGGGTTGGCCTTATTCAAATTGCTGTTTCACTCTATCATCATCGACGCCAAAATTTCGCCGGAGCCCAAAGAACAATGCAAAAGGCGCTGGCAATTTTAACGAAGGAAGAAGAAAATATTGCACAGCTTGGACTTAATTATCCTTCACTGCTTAAACTTCTTCGCAAACAATTAGCTTTAATCGATACCTATCAGCCATATAAAAGTATTAACTTGCCCATTGAAGATCCAGCATTATTACGAGCTTGCAAACAAAGAAGCACTGATAAACAGCTTGTCTGGTTATCAGCTTCTAATCTGCAAAATGATGCGATTGTTCATCGCCACAGCACGCGAGATCGTTCAGATGTGATTGCGGAAAGACAAGCGAACTTATTGGCAAAACAAAACAACAGGTAGCTAGAAGCTACCTGTTGTTTTATGATGACTAAGATGTGAAAGAAACTTTTGCACCTCACCTAATCATGCTTTTCTTTATTCATCCGCCTGACACTTTTCATAAAACGGAGCGATGATTTCACTCGGCTTAATTTGTGCAGTCGTATACATTTCTTTAAGAGCTTTAATCATTTTTTTGCCAATGCCCTGTTGGCGGTGTGAAGGGTTTACACTGACGTGTTGGACCTCAATCAAACTTTTATCGAGCATGGAAATGCCAACAATCCCAATAATATCTTCTTCTTGCTTCCAAAGATACAGCTGCCAATGTTCGTTTTGCTCATATTCTTTCATCGTTTGTTGAAGTTTTTTTAAATCTTTTTCCGTAGGTACAAACGATAGAAGACCCATGGCAATTTTTTCATAGTTTCGTTTATAGCGAATAAGCATACGATTCTCCCTCGTCCTCAAACTTTCCTACAAATTAATGCGCTGCGTTTTTTACTGCTTTTATCATACAAAATTTATAAGTAAATAGCAATATTACACAAAAGCTTGTCCTATGTCATGCGTGTATGAGAAACCTAATCTATTACGCTTTTTGAGCTGTTGCGCGAAGAAAAAACGCCGTAACCCCCTGTAAAAGGTTGTTATGACGTTTTATCAGCTAATATCCATTTATAGCAGTATGCTCTTATTCTTCCCAGACTTTTACTTCTTTCATTACGTCGCCATTTTTCATTTTTAACACTGTATCAAGTCCTTCTGTTACTTTTCCAAATACAGTGTGAACACCATTCAAATGAGGCTGTGGCTCATGAACAAGAAAGAACTGACTGCCGCCTGTGTCTTTACCAGCATGTGCCATTGATAGAGAACCCGCTTCGTGTTTGTGAGGGTTTCCTTCTGTTTCACATTTAATTGAGTAGCCAGGGCCGCCAGCACCTGTACCAGTTGGGTCTCCTCCTTGAGAAACAAATCCAGGGATAACGCGGTGGAACGTTACGCCGTTGTAGAATCCTTCATTAGCTAACTTTTCAAAGTTTTCTACTGTTCCTGGTGCTTCGTTCGGAAATAAATCGATTAGAATTTTTTCGCCATTTTCCATTAAAATACTTGCTTTTTTCATATAAATGACCTCCAATATATGTATTAGTACCGCTATAGGCTCTGTTTTCCCTATCAAAGCGGCAAAACGTAAAAGTTGTAAGTGCCACCTAGAGTAGAACACTTACATTTATAAACTCACTCTATTCTACTACAACCAAGCACATGAATTCAATGAATGCACTTTTTCACTTTCTTCTCGTAGGGCTTAAATAAAAAATAGTAGTTGTGAGATGAAACTTTTTATAGTATCATCCGTCTAATACAGTGATAGAGATACATAGATTTCATTTCATATAGAAATCTACGCCTCTAGACTGATTTATGGGAAAATGATGAATTGACTCTGTTACTTCAGACCTGCTCGTATTATAATAGGGCAAGTATGGGATTAAAGGAGGAAAAAGGTTTGAAATTAACGATAAAAGCTATGATGGTGACATTAGGTCTTCTTCTATTCCTAACCGCACCCTTAAAAAGTTTTGCAGATGCTGCTCCGGGCGATGTTATTATTACATTAGGTCAGGACTTAACCAGCTCTCAGAAGCAACAGGTATTAAATGACCTTGATGCACCAAGCAATGCTCAAACAGTAACCGTGACAAACCAAGAAGAGCATGAATATTTAGGTGACTTTATTCCAAAGGCTACTATTGGATCTCGTGCTATTTCATCTTCTAGTATTACCCTTGGTTCAAAAGATTCTGGTTTAAGCGTATCAACTCAAAATATTAATGGTATTACAGACGACATGTATATTAATGCTTTGATGACCGCCGGCGTTAAAGATGCAAAAATCCAGATTACCGCTCCATTTGAAGTATCTGGTACAGCTGCTTTAACAGGTATTATGAAAGCATATGAAGTTCAAACAGATCAAAAAATCCCAGAAGAAGTAAAAAAAGCAGCCAACGAAGAGATGGTCCAGACATCTGAACTTGGTGAAAAAATCGGTAAAGAAAAAGCAGCGCAGTTTATGGCAACGATTAAAGAAGAAATTGCCAAAGAAAATCCTCAAACAAAGGACGATTTACGCACGTTAATTCAGCGAGTGGCTGATGATTTAGGTATTAAATTAACAGATTCAGAGCTTAATACACTTGTTGACTTTTTCAATCGTTTAAAAGATATGAACATCGATTGGAATCAAGTAAAAGACCAACTTTCCGCGACAAAGGAAAAAGTAACAACATTTCTTCAGTCAGAAGAAGGCCAATCATTTCTTGATAAATTAAAGCAATTCTTTGTTGATATTATTAATGCTATTAAATCGTTATTCTCATAAAAAAAGAGCCTCTTGAACAAGAGGCTCTTTTTTTACGTTAATCACTCGTTACTTTTTTACCGTCACTTTGTATTTCACGTCATTTTTTACAATGTCTTCATACGTTTCGCGTTTTACGACTAGCTGTGCTTCTCCATCTTCTACGAACACGACAGCTGGCTTTGGCAAACGGTTATAGTGACTTGCCATAGAATAACCGTATGCGCCTGTACAAAACATCGCTAATAAATCATCTGGGTTTGCTTTTGGGAGGTGTACATCCCACATCAGCATATCCCCCGATTCGCAGCACTTACCCGCGATTGATACGAGCTCATCACTCTCATCATTCATTCGATTAGCAATGACCGCTTCATATTTCGCTTGATACAGCGCAGGACGGATATTGTCGTTCATTCCTCCATCAATCGCTACATATTCACGTACATTAGGTACATGCTTACGAGAACCAATTGAATACAGAGTCGTTCCAGCATCTCCTACAAGAGAGCGGCCGGGCTCAATCCAAATTTCAGGGATTTCTACCTCTAACTGTTTGGACTGCTTTTTGACCTCTTCTATAATAACTTCCACATACTGCGAAACAGGAATAGGCTGATCTTCTTCCGTATAACGAATGCCAAAGCCGCCGCCTAAATTTAATACTTGCGGAACAAATTCTATACGTTGTTTCCATTCTTTCATTTTTGCAAAGAGCTTTTGAGTCGCCATAATAAATCCCGTTGTTTCAAAAATTTGCGATCCTATATGACAGTGAATACCTAAAAGTTCTAGCCCCTTGCTATTTTGCACAAGACGCACAGCCTCATCTGCTTGACCGTTTTGAAGATCAAACCCAAACTTCGAGTCTTCCTGTCCTGTCAAGATATAATCATGTGTATGAGCTTCAATTCCGGGTGTTAATCTGAGAAGAACAGGCATCTTTTTTTGATACTGCTCCGTTATTTCCTGAAGCAATGCAATTTCATAAAAATTATCAACTACAATGCATCCTACATCTTCTTTGATGGCCATTTCTAGTTCCGCCCGGCTTTTATTGTTCCCATGAAAATGAATCCGTTCTTTCGGAAAGTCAGCTGCTAAAGCCGTATACAGTTCTCCTCCAGAAACAACGTCTAACGAAAGACCTTCTTCATGAACGACTTGGACCATTGCAATTGTAGAAAAAGCTTTGCTTGCATAAGCGACCTGTGCTTTTACTCCATGCTTTTCAAATGTTTCTTTAAATCCTCTAGCACGCTGCCGAATTAAAGCCACGTCATATACGTAAAGGGGCGTTCCAAAATTTGACGCTAATTCAACCGTATCAACTCCACCAATTTCAAGATGACCCTGCTTATTTATGCGACTTGTTCCGTGTAAAAACATGTTTAGACCCCGTTCCTGTGTATAGTGTAAAAAAGACAGTTAACGGCAATTCGCTGCTAACTGTCTAAATATTTATTATTTTCCATATTTAAAACAAATCTATCACATCTTCATACAGGTTTCAACCACATATTTTGTTTAAGGTTTTGCAGGCTGGCGGTCTTTGTCCTGCGGATGCACAATACTAGGTCGCGGATTTGCTCCAGGAACCGGTGTGCGAATGAGAATCTGCCATAAAGCCTGCGGGTTGAATGGCAGAAACGGCCACAAATAAGGCGTATTCAATGATTTTAGTCGCGCCATGTAGAGAATGATACACGTTGTTGCAATAAGAAACCCTGGAGTATGAAAGGCTGCAACAAAAATTAAAAGAAACAATCGCAGCATTTTATTTGCCACTGCTAACTCATAGCTTGGCGTTGAAAAAGAACCAATGGACGCAATAGCTACATAAAGAATAACTTCCGGAACAAACAATCCTACATCAATGGCAATCTGTCCAATGAGTGCTGCAGCAATTAAACCCATAGCAGTAGCAAGCGGTGTCGGTGTATGAATGGCGGCCATCCTCAGGAACTCAACCCCTAGATCGGCTAAGAAAATCTGGATAACTGTCGGAATATTTGTTGCTTCGTTTGGCCCAATAAATTGCAATTTTGCCGGCAGCAGATCTGGCTCAAGTACAAATAACAACCATAGCGGTAATAAGAAAAGAGACGCAAGAATTCCTAAAAATCGTATCCAGCGTATAAAGGTACCTACAGAAGGAGACTGCCTGTATTCTTCCGCATGCTGCACGTGATGAAACAGCGTAGTTGGTGTAATAATAACGCTTGGTGACGTATCGGTAATAATAATGACATGCCCCTCTAGTACATGGGCTGCTGCTGTGTCAGGGCGTTCTGTATAGCGTACCATCGGAAAAGGGTTAATTCCTTGTTTGACTAAAAACTCTTCAATCGATTTGTCAGCCATAGGCAAACCATCTACATCGATAGCTTCCAGTTCATCTTTTATAAGTTTAACCAGTCCTGGGTCAGCTACCCCCTTTATGTACCCAATCGCTACGTCCAGTTTCGATCGTTCGCCTACCTTCATAATTTCAAAGCGAAATCTTCCGTCACGAATTCGTCTTCTTGTTAACGCTGTATTAATAATGATGTTTTCCGTGTATCCATCTCTTGCTCCGCGAATCACTTTCTCTGTATCCGCTTCTTCAGGGGATCTGCCAGGATATGTACGCACATCGACTTCAAAGCCAACTTCTTCACCGTCAATTAAAACGAATAGCAGTCCTGATAAAACCGAAACCATTCCATCATCCAGCGTCTTTAAAGGCTTTACTTGCTGATGAATAAGACGGTTTTCAACAATATCCTTTAGCTTTGCTCGTTCAACTTCATTATCATTAATTTGAACGAGCACTTTTGTAATTTCAATAATAAATGAACTATCGCACAGTCCTGTTACATAGTAAACATGAACTTCTCGATCCAAAATAAGTAGTTTACGCACGCCCACATCAAAGCTTGTGTTCATACTAGCGTTTTCTTTGAACCACTGATCGTTTTTTTGTACTTTTGAAAAAATAGCTGTTTTCTGCTCTGCTGGCTTACCCAAACGAACCGCTCCTTTCTAAAATAAGTCTTGCTGCTTTTTCTGTAATAGGACACCCCAGTTTAACATCATCCATCCTAGCCATTTTGCCGATATCCCCTATTCCTACAACTAAGGGAATATCGAGCTGATCCAAGCAGTAAACTGTATCTCCATTAATTCGTCCGACTTCTAACTCTTGAATTCCGCTTTTATCCACGCCGTAATGCGATATTTCCCCAAAACGATCAATGGTCACATCCACTCTTGTCCATTCGCTTTGATGAGTACGTGATGCCACGGCGATCACTCCAAGAACTTCTACTTGAGGATGCTTTGCTACGTGCAGCAAAGCAATTTCCCCTGGTCCTTCCTCTAAGAAACCGCTATCGTCGAACATCACAAAGACGGGATCATATGGTGCTTGAAGGATTAAATCTACCGTTTGACTACCTGTTAGCGTAGTAGGGTTTCCATATGATCTCGAAATGCACCTGCCACCAACCGATTTAGCTACATGCTCAATTGCTTTGCGTGCATATTCATCGCCATCGGTTACAATAATGATCCTTCTTTTTGTCATAATCTTTTATCCTTTCGGTTTAAAGATTAACGCGATAATAAAAGCAAATAAAATAGCTGCTGAAATTCCAGCCGAGGTAAGTTCAAAAATCCCAATCCCAATCCCGATAAATCCATGGTCATCCGCTTGCTTCATCGCTCCGTGCAGCAAAGAATGACCAAAGCTTGTAATTGGAACCGTCGCTCCGGCGCCAGCAAATTCAATTAGCTTATCATAAAGACCAAATCCATCTAAAATCGCTCCTGCAACTACAAACGAACTCATAACGTGCGCTGGAGTAAGCTTAGCAAGATCAAGCAGCAGCTGCCCAATAACGCAAATGATTCCTCCTACAGCAAAAGCTATTACATACTCCATTGATCATCCCCCTCCCCAATATGTTCTAAGACGACGCCATGAGCAATTGTTGGAATTGATTCTTTTTGCTGAATCATCGTTGGACTTAAAAGAGCTCCCGTTGCCACCATAAACACTTTCTTTAAGTTTCCTGATTTTAATTCATTTAAAATATGCCCATACGTGACAATAGCCGAGCAGCCGCAGCCGCTTCCTCCTGCAAATACATTTTGATCAGGGCGATATACCATTAATCCGCAATCATTATGATTGGTTGATATATCGTAGCCTTCGTCCTTGAGCAGCTGTTTTAAGATTGGACTTCCTACACCAGATAAATCTCCTGTTAATATAAGATCATACTCGCTTGGAGCAACGTTTAAGTCTTCCAAATGTCTTTGAATGGTATCTGCAGCAGCTGGTGCCATAGCAGAACCCATGTCGTTTGCATTTTTAATCCCGTAATCCATCACCCGACCAATCGTTGCAGACGTCAGACGCACAATACCTTTTTCCTTCGAGACAAGCGCTGCCCCTGCTCCCGTAATGGTTGCCGTTGCTGTATCTGGTTTTTGTCCTCCGTACTCGGTAGGGTTTCGAAATTGGCGTTCAGCCGTTGCGTTATGACTGCTCGCTGATGCAATAACACGATTAGCAAACCCTGCATCTACAAGAGCTGCTCCCGTTGCAAGCGTTTCCATTGATGTGGAGCAAGCGCCAAACATGCATAGAAATGGAATTTGGTTATGCCGGGCTACAAAATTAGCCGTTACGTTTTGATTTAATAAATCTCCAGCCAAAAACAAATCAACGTCTTCATAGGATAAATTTATTTTTTGCAAGCAGGAATCAATGGACTCCGTCATCAGCCTTCTTTCAGCCAACTCCCAGTTGTCTTCTTCACAGTGCAAATCTTTATGTGTAATATCAAATGTTTCTCCTAACGGTCCATCTGCTTCTTTTGGTCCTACAGCTGTTCCTGTGGCATTAATATAAATAGGATTTTCATAAACCCACGTTTGCTTTCCAGTTTTTCTCATAATCCCCCTCTTTTCATAGCAAATAAGTTTTAAAAAGGTAGCGAATGATTCCTACAACGTAAGCCGAAACCGTTCCAAATACAATGACGTTTCCAGCCAGTTTGAACATGTTCGTCGCAATTCCAAGAACAATCCCTTCACTTCGATGTTCAAGCGCTGCACTCGTCATGGAATTGGCAAAACCCGTAACAGGAACGGCTGAACCTGCACCTGCGAATTGACCAATACGATCGTATATCCCAAACCCGGTTAAGAGCGCAGATATTAAAATAAGGGTTGCAACGGTAGGATTACCTGCATTTTTTTCATTAAAGTCAAAAAATGCAATATAGAAATTTTGAATTGCCTGTCCTAATGTACAAATGATTCCCCCTACCAAAAAGGCTTTTAGGCAATTTGCCACATATGAAGGTTTAGGCTGAAATGGTTTAATGCTTTCTTGATAGTTATCTTTTAATTTTTGATTATTTGCCATGTTACATACATCCTTTTCTTATTGATTAACAAAATAAATCCAATGAAATAATGATCCGCATACTTTGCCTAGTACAATGGCCATTAACAATAAAATAAGCTTGCCTTCCATTCCTATTCGTTTCGTTAACGTCGGCAATACATTAAGCACTTCTGTTAACGCTGCTGCCAGCATCCCAATAAAAATACCGCTCGTTAGACCTATGATCATAATAAGCACCGCAGGAAACTGCCACGTGTATTGATGAAGACTGCACCACCCGCCTGTAACAGCACCACCCACCACTCCCCATTCATATGCTTGAATATATTTCATGGTTTTAGTCAGCTGCATCAAACGCGGAATAATGCCCAGCACCGTTAAAAATGCTACAAACCCAGCACCTGCAGCCAGTCCTCCCGCAAGTCCAATTACAATGGTCATCACAATGTTAATGATCATCAATTTTTTTCATACTTTCTTTATTCTCGTGCATAATGACGTATTGATCTAAGTCTTGCTGGTAATTAAACATTTCGACTTCGAGAGGACTAGGCTCTTCATTAATTCGTTTTCTAAAGACATGGTTGAAAAACAGAATCATTCCCAAGCCTAAACCGATAGAGTAAGGCACTTGAATCAGCAAAGGCTGCTTATCTCTCATACCGGTCAGCATATAGAACAATTTTTGATGTACTTGTCTCATACTCACATCTTCGTGAAAGTTCATAATTGCTAAAGCAGCTCCGATGAAGAGAAGAAACCAAACAGCTAGAAAAAACAAAAAGGAATACTGTTTCTTTTTATACACGACCTCTACAATCGTTTGAGCGGGTCCAATCGTCTGAATGTCTAAATGCGGATACTGAGAGGCAACTTTTTCAATTACCTTCATTAAATCAACAATGATAATATTTCGATCACTCATACTTACTTGATATACAACTAGCTTTTCAATTTGCCTTTGAACAGAATCTCCTGCTATAACCATTGCTAATTGTCCAATATTTACAGCCTCATCAGGTTTTACTTGAATACGATGCCTCATTTTAAGATAAAGAACGTTTTCCATTCATATCACACCTTACGATTCATTATCTCCCTGTACGTGTAGTATGGATTTTCTTAAATTTTCTAATTCACGTTTCTGGACAGACCATTAATTACCAAATAAAAAAAGCAATCCGTTTCACTATTCTTCTTTGAATAGCAAAACGGATTGCTTCTTAAGTATTACGTGTCATTCATATGCAGCTTCATTTGTTTTAAGATTTTCTTCTCAAGCCTCGATACCTGAACCTGGGAAATTCCTAGCCTTGCGGCCACTTCGGACTGAGTTTGATCTTTGTAATACCTCAAATAGACAATGAGCTTTTCACGCTCATCAAGTTCTTCAATTGCTTCTTTTAAGGCAATTTTATCAAACCACTTCGCTTCCGTATGATCAGCAATTTGGTCAAGAAGGGTAATTGGATCTCCATCATTTTCATAGACGGTCTCGTGAATAGACGAAGGAGCACGATTAGCTTCTTGAGCTAGCACTACTTCTTCAGGAGTGAGATCCAAATGTTCTGCAACCTCAGCGACTGTAGGGACGCGTCCAAGTAATTTGGAAAGCTCGTCTTTTGCTTTACGTATTTTATTGCTCATTTCTTTCAGAGAACGGCTAACCTTTACCGTGCCATCATCACGAATAAACCGCTGAATTTCACCAATAATCATTGGAACAGCATATGTTGAAAATTTAACATCATACGATAAGTCAAATTTATCAACGGACTTTAATAGCCCTATACATCCAATTTGAAATAAATCATCGGGCTCATAACCACGGTTAATAAAACGTTGAACAACCGACCAAACGAGCCGCATATTTTTTTGGACGATTGTATCTCGTGCAATTTGATCACCTTGCTGACTGCGCTTGATGAGGTCTTTAACTTCATGATCCTTTAAATACGGTTCGTTTTTATTTTTTTTGACCTCCACATCCATTGGCAAGTCTCCTTAATTACATAGCGCTTTACTATTTGTTAAGTGCTTTTTTAAATATAAGGTCGTACCTTCTAATACAGTTGACTCCACTCGAATTTCGTCCATAAAGTTTTCCATTATGGTGAAACCCATTCCAGAACGTTCTAGATCTGGTTTCGTTGTGTATAAAGGCTGTTTGGCTTCATCCACGTTATCGATACCAATTCCTTCATCACGAATCATCAGCTCGACTACACCGTCTTCATGAAGCGTCACAGAAATGTATACCACACCATCCGGATTGCTTTCGTAGCCGTGAATAATAGCATTTGTTACTGCTTCAGATACGACTGTTTTAATTTCTGTTAGCTCATCCATTGTTGGATCTAACTGCGTAATAAATGATGCTACCGTGACGCGGGCAAACGATTCATTTTGACTAAGCGCGGAAAATTGGAGGTTCATTTGATTTTTCATTATGCCACCCCCAATTTTTGAAGCGCGTTTTCTTCATTAGGTTCAAAACGAATAATTTTAAATAAGCCTGACATATTAAACAAACGTTCTACGGCAGGAGAAATAGCGCATACAACCATTTCCCCGCCGTTATTATGAACCTGTTTGTATCTCCCTAAAATAACCCCCAAGCCAGAGCTGTCCATAAAGGTTAAATGCTGTAAATTTAAAATCAAATGGCTGATAGATTCCTTCTCTATCGCTTCGGTGATTTTGCTTCTTAGCTCTTCTGCCGTATGATGATCTAATTCTCCTGTTAATCGAACCAACAAGACATCTTGTTTGAATTCCAATTCAATCGAAAGACTCACTATACAAACCTCCTCGGAAATCTTATAGTCAGTCTTTCGCTACCGACAGAATAGAATCCTTCTCACCGACAAAACTAGTTCTATTTCGTCACATTTAGCTGTTTAAGATGTTTGAGAGAAAATAGAGAATGTACGTTTGAATATCTTCCACCAAGAAGCAGCATCGATATCTTCTTTTGCAAGAAGCGGTGAAGAACTAACTACTTTGTTATCCTTCTTAATGGTCAACGTTCCAATTTTGTCGCCTTTTTGAATAGGCGCATTTAGCTTCTCGTTCATTTTCACTTCTGTTTTAACGTCTTTGGCTGCATTTCCTTTTTTCAATAAAACAGAAATAGGCTCGGACGTAACAGCTGTTACCTGATCTTCGCTACCCTTGTTTACATCTATCTTGGTAATAACGTCTCCTTTTTTGTATAAAGGCTTCGTTGTATATTGACTGAATGCGTAGTCTAACATTTTGGTTACTTGATTATTGCGATCTTTTGGCGTGCTTGCACCGAATACAACCGCTAACACACGCATATTTCCTTTTTTAGCGGTAGCTGTCAGGCAATACTTAGCTTGACCTGTAAATCCCGTTTTGAGTCCATCAACGCCGGGATAAAACTTCACTAAGCGATTTGTATTTACTAACCAAAACTTCTTATCTGTATCCGTGCGCAAATAAGCTTCGTATTTACTTGTATAGTTAATAATTTTTTCATACTTTAGCAGCTCTCTGCCCATCATGGCCATATCATGAGCTGTACTATAGTGATTTTCTACGGGCAGGCCTGTCGGATTTTGAAATTTTGTATGAGTCAAACCAAGCTCTTTCGCTTTTTGGTTCATCTTTGCTACAAATTTTTCTTCTGATCCAGCTAAATATTCAGCCATTGCCATAGAAGCATCGTTACCAGAACCTATGGCAATCCCTTTTAGCAAATCATTTACCGTCATTTCTTCTCCGGGCTCTAAAAAGATTTGTGAGCCTCCCATTGAAGCGGCATATTCACTTGCCCGCACTTTATCTTTTAAGGTAATTTTCCCTTTATCCAAAGCCTCCATAATTAAAATCATTGTCATAATTTTAGTCATACTGGCAGGGGGAAGTTCTTGATTACTATTTTTTTCGTATAGAATTTTTCCTGTATCCCGTTCAATTAAAATAGCTGACCTAGCACTGTCAGCAAGCTCAGAATTCTTTTTTTCTGCGGCTAAAACAGGTTGCGTCATAAGTGGAAATAAAAATATGACAACGAGTAACTTTACAATAGTTCGCTTCATCTCCACAAACCTCCATTCTTTATACAACCTATTTTTTCCAAGGTATAATCGATTTATACTATGGGAAATAAAAAAAGCATCGAGAAATTCTCGATGCTTGAAGTCATATTTTCTTCTTATCTTTGATAAGCTGGAAGCTGCTTTACTACTTCTTTTACAAGCGATAAAAACTGCTGTTTTACTTTTTCAGTCGTTTCAATCACTTCTTCATGATTTAACGGCTGATCTAAAATGCCAGCTGCCATATTAGAAATACAAGAAATACCTAGTACTTTCATACCTGCATGGCGTGCCACAATAACTTCAGGCACTGTAGACATACCGACCGCGTCTCCCCCGATAATGCGAAGCATGCGCACTTCAGCAGGCGTTTCATATGTTGGACCTGTATTTCCTACATATACACCTTCTTGTAAGGCGATATTTAAATCAGCTCCTACTTTCTTCGCTAATTGACGAAGATCCTTGCAGTAAGCAGTTGACATATCCGGGAACCTCACTCCAAAATCAGAGTCATTAGGTCCAATCAAAGGGTTGGTTCCAAAGTTATTAATATGATCAGAAATAATCATTAAGTCTCCTGGATTAAAGGATTCGTTCACTCCACCTGCGGCATTCGTTACAATCAACGTTTCTACCCCGATTTCTTTCATTACGCGCACTGGAAATGTTACTTTATCAAGGGTGTACCCTTCATAAAAGTGAAAACGTCCTTGCATAGCTACAACCGGTACGTCATGAATAGTACCTATTACTAATTGACCTGCGTGACCTTCAACTGTTGAAACCGGGAACTCAGGAATGTCGTTATACGGAATTTTTACCGCGCCTTCAATTTCTTCAGCTAATACCCCTAGTCCAGAACCTAAAATAAGCCCAATTGTTGGTGTAACAGCTGATTGATTTTTAATATATGTTGCTGCTTTTTCAATATATTCTTTTTTCATACTCCATTCCCCCTGCTTAATTCAACTCTTTTAAAAAACTTTTTCCATGCTTAGGCATTGCTACGCCAAAATTTTCTGCTACCGTTGCGCCAATATCCGCAAACGTTTGACGAATAGAAAGTTCTTTTCCTTCTTGCATGCCTTTATTGTACACAAGAAGCGGCACGTATTCACGCGTATGGTCTGTCCCATGATGAACAGGGTCATTTCCATGATCCGCTGTAATAATTAATAAATCATCTTCTTTTAATAAATCAAATACTTCTTCTAAGCGTGCATCATATTCTTCAAGTGCTTGCCCATATCCTTGTGGATCGCGGCGATGACCATAGAGAGCATCAAAATCAACTAAATTTAAGAAGCTTAAGCCTGTGAAGTCCATGTTTAATGTATCAACTAGCTTATCCATGCCGTCCATATTCGATTTGGTACGAAGAGATTTTGTTACCCCTTCTCCGTCGTAAATATCAGAAATTTTACCGATAGCAATAACATCGATATCATTGTCTTTTAATTCATTCATTACTGTACGTCCAAAAGGCTTTAATGCATAGTCATGACGATTGGATGTACGTGTAAAGTTACCTGGTTCACCTAAAAACGGGCGAGCGATAACACGTCCAATCATATATGGATCATCAAGCGTTAATTCACGAGCAATCTCACAAATTTTATACAATTCATCAATTGGAACAATTTCTTCATGAGCAGCAATTTGCAAAACAGAATCCGCTGATGTATAGACGATTAAGTCACCTGTTTCCATATGCTGTTTTCCTAGCTCATCCAAAATTTCTGTACCAGACGCTGGTTTGTTCCCAATGATTTTTCGACCTGTTTTTTCTTCTAATTGTGAAATCAGCTCTTCTGGAAATCCATCTGGAAATACATTAAAAGGCGTATCAATATTGAGACCCATAATTTCCCAATGACCTGTCATTGTATCTTTTCCTGCAGAAGCTTCCTGCATTTTTGTATAGTAAGCCAACGGTTTTTCGGCTTTATCGATTCCTTTAATTTCACGGATATTGCTTAGGCCAAGCTTAGCCATATTGGGCATATGAAGACCGTTGCAGTGCTCTGCAATATGACCAAACGTATCAGCACCTTTATCATTGTATTTTTCAGCATCCGGTGATTCACCGATACCCACTGAATCCATGACAATTAAAAATACGCGTTTATATGTATGCGCCATTTTATTCCCTCCAAATATCAATTTATTTATTCTCTATAAAATTCCCGTTTGGAAATAATTTAACCATCTTCTCTTATTGGTCAGAAGTCTGACCTCTCTATTAGTATAGACGCTTTTTATTTTTTTGTACACATGAATGAAAGTGTTTTCAATCAAAAAACCAATGTCTATGAACTCATTGGACATTGGAATCTTCCTACGCTCGCGGATGAAACTGATTGTATACATCTTTTAAACGTGTTTTTGTAACATGTGTATAAATTTGAGTGGTCGAAATATCCGCATGCCCGAGCATTTCTTGAACGGCTCTCAAGTCCGCGCCGTTCTCTAACAAATGAGTAGCAAACGAATGCCGTAACGTATGAGGAGTTAATTCTTTTTCAATTTTTGCTTCAGAAGCTAACTTTTTTAATATTTTCCAAAACCCCTGCCTTGTTAAACGCCTTCCGTGATGATTAACAAAGAGTGCTTTGTCCTGTTCCTTTTGCTTTGTTAAAACACTCCGGCTATGCTGTAAATACTCTTCGATAGCCTCCGTTGCCAACCTTCCTATGGGGACAATTCTTTCTTTATTCCCTTTTCCGATACAACGAATAAATCCCATCGTCAAATGTGCATCATCAATATTTAAGTTAACGAGTTCAGACACACGAATTCCAGTAGCATAAAGCAACTCAAGCATCGCTTTGTCTCGTATGCCAAAAGGCGTCGAAGTATCAAACACATTTAACAGCGCCTCTACTTCTTCTGCATTTAGCACTTTTGGCAGCTTGCGCTCAAGCTGCGGGGTATCAATATGAACGGATGGATCTGTATCCGCTGCTTTTTCTCTTAGTAAGAATTGATGAAAAGATCTAGTTGAAGCTACATGTCTCGCAATCGTTTTAGATGACTTTTGCTGATCACTTAAATATTTCAGAAAATTAACGATGTGGAGTCTTGTTACTTCATTAAATGATTTCAGCTGCTCTACATGCTCTAAATATTGAGCATACTTTTTTAAATCTCGTTCATACGAATCAATCGTATTTTTCGCCAGTCCCCGTTCTACTACTAAATAATGAATAAAATCTTGAATTTGATCATTCAATAGCCTCTACTCCCCGTTTTGATAAAACATAAATAAACGCTCTAGCCACGTCTGATCTTTGTTCACACTTGCTTGCATGACCTTAACTGCTGAACCCGAAGGCTCATCATAACGTTTATAATTTTGATACTCTTGAGATACCCATATCATTCCAAAATAAAACAAAAGAGTAAACCCGGTAAATAAGATAAATACTTTACATGTATTATATACCATTTCAGCCCATGATTTCATGAAACAATTCCTCCAATTTTTGATTCTATTAGAAGATATGCCAATTGGGACAGGTTTTATACATGTTTCTTGCCTTTATACGCTGAGCTCTCTCCTGGTCATTTCCTTTCTTTCTATAAAACCATGTAGCTTATAAACTCGTTATTTTTTTATTTATGTACAACAAAAAACCTTCTCCATTAGGGAAAAGGCTTTTACTGCTTGTCTTCTTTATCGTGACAGCGATGGCAAATGCCATGAAATGTCAAGCGGTGATCTTTAATTTTAAAATTCCATTGCTTTTCCACAATTTCTTCAACGTCTTCAAGCAAATCTTCTTGAATTTCGTCCACAGATCCACATTCCATACACACAAGGTGATGATGAAAGTGTGCGGCTCCTTCTTGTCTTAAATCGTAGCGAGAAACGCCATCGCCAAAGTTTATTTTATCAACAATTTTAAGTTCAGTTAACAATTCTAACGTACGATAAACAGTTGCCAATCCAATTTCCGGAGACTTTTCCTTGACGAGGAGATATACATCTTCGGCACTTAAATGATCCTCTTCATGTTCAAGAAGTACTCTTACAGTCGCCTCACGTTGAGGTGTCAATTTATAGCTAGCTGAGTGCAACTGCTGCTTAATTCGCTCAATTCGACTTTCCATAATTATTCCCTCCCTCGCCATTCACTAATCCATTATATCAGATGTGCCGAGGGTGTCAAAATAAAGTTATTATTAATAAGAAAAAAGAATTCTTTTTATTTAATACTTATTCTTACTTATTTAATAGAGCCATTACACTTTTCATTAAAGTAGGTGATACGTAGGCTTCAACTGTAGCTGCACAGGCAACCAAACATACCATTGCAATCATCGTGCCGCTATAGCGTAAAAAGGATGCGGAAATAGGCTCCGCTGCTTTTTTAAAGAACTGCTGCCGCACAAGCTTCAAAGAAAAGGCAACTGAAGCTGCAGACAAGATCAGAAATGCCGGTATGAGAAAGATATTTTGCGGCATAACAGATACAAAAGATAGCGCAAACCCAGAGAGTCCCATTTGATTGACTAAAAAGCCTACGGTAAAACCAATCACCATTCCTTTTAAAAACAGCAGAATTAACACTACAGGTAAACCAATAATGGCGATTCCTAATATCCAAATGAGCCCCAAGTATTTAACATTGTGAAAAAAACTTTGCTGAAACATTTCAACGCTGCTTGCTACTTCTCCACTCTTTACCTGTCCGAAAAACCGGTTTAAATAGAAGTACAGGTCTTCTTTTTGATCAAGCGTCAAACTATTTACAACAATAGCCCCAAAAATGATTCCCATTAAAAACAGCACGGTCACAAACAAATAAATAGAACTGTTTTCTTGAAAATGTCTTGCATACGATAATGGCAATTGTTTTTTTCTCATCGTCTTCCTCCTATTAATCGCTTAATAGAGTGTATGATAGAGTACAAAAACTATGCCAAGAATCTTTTGAATCTATCAAATAAAAAAAGAGAATGAGACATAATGAAATCAATCCAATCTAAATAAGAACAAATGAGATAGTATGGATGGCTTGTGACACCGCTGTTGATTTCCATGCAAGGCTTCGCTTTCCACGGGTAGCCGGTGAGCCTCTTCGTCGCGTACGCTCCTGCGGGATCTCACCTATTCCGCTTTTCCCGCAGGAATCTTCGCCTTGCCCTCCAATCAACCGCTAGAACCAACTATATAAATGAAATCTACATTCACCATCACCTTAAAAAAATCCGAACGAATTTGATTCTCCATCAAGAATCTCTATTCATCGTTCGGATTTTCCTTCAACTAAAATATGGTTGCCACACATTTTTTTAAGTTAGAGATACACGCATGCCTTTTTTTCTCACATCAAATGACGTTTCAATGTAAACTTCTAAATTGCTAGATTGCCGTTCGTATGTAAAAAAAACTCTCTTACTCTCCTAATCCGCTTTTTAACTGTAAGTACTGCACAGCATAGGCTGTTTTTGCATCATAAATTTCCTTGTTTTGAATAAGAGTAAGGGCCTCATCTACTGTAACTTCCATCACTTCAACAAATTCATCTTCGTCTAATTCCGCTTTGGTGGTCATCACTTTTAAATCTTCCGCTAAATAAAGGTGAACCAACTCATCCGCAAAACCTGGTGATGTATAAAAAGAAATAATATGGCTAAGCGAATCCGTCGTATAGCCTGTTTCTTCTTCTAACTCACGTTTTGCCGTCACAATCGGCTCTTCTCCTTTTTCTAGCTTGCCGGCTGGAATTTCGACTAAAATACGATCCATCGGCCTGCGGTACTGTTTGACCATAACCATTTTATGATCGCTTGTTAACGCAATGACAGCTACGGCTCCAGGGTGCTTAACTACTTCTCTTGTACTCGTTTTTCCGTTTGGAAGCTCTACTTCTTCTAAGTACAAATCAATCACTCTGCCTCCAAACAGCTTTTCAGAAGACAGCATTTTTTCTGTTAAATGATCCATTTTCTACACCTCGTTCTATTTTTTTGACTCTTACATATATTCTATCATACGAATCTTGGGAGGTAGAAAAAATGAAAGTTTATGTTCACGAGAAGCAAATCATTTTGGTCGGTAAAGCATGGGAAATCAAGCAAAAGTTAAAAGAATACGGCGAACAATTTCAGTATGTTGATGAGTGGACGAACGCTATCTCTCAAAATTTTAATTCTTATAAACAAGCAGACTGCAGACACTAATTGTGCTGCAGTTTTTTAATCTTCTTATTTGAGTTTCTATCTATCATAGCGCTACAATAGATAGAAACAAGTAAAAAATAAGGAGTGACATATATGAAAAAAAGACGCTTAGGTACTTCAGACTTGCTCGTCAGTACATTAGGTTTAGGGTGCATGTCTCTTGGAACGGAACAAAAACACGCTGTCAATATGATTGATGAAGCTCTCGAATATGGCATTAATTATTTCGATACAGCAGATTTATATGATTTTGGCTTAAACGAGGGGTTTGTGGGACAAGCCCTAAAAAAACGCAGAAATGATATTATTTTAGCCACAAAAGTGGGGAATCGCTGGAATGATGCAAAAGACAGCTGGACGTGGGATCCGTCTAAGGTTTACATAAAAGATGAAGTAAAAGAAAGCCTGCGCCGTCTTCAAACGGATTACATCGATTTATATCAGCTGCACGGAGGGACCCTCGAAGATAATATTGAGGAAACGATTGAAGCATTTGAAGAATTAAAACAAGAAGGCGTCATTCGCTACTATGGTATTTCATCTATCCGGCCAAATGTGATTCGAGAGTATGTGCAAAACTCTTCTATTGTCAGCGTCATGATGCAATACAGCTTGTTAGACAGACGACCTGAAGAAAGTGCACTTCCTCTTTTACATGACAACTGCATTAGCGTTGTAGCCAGAGGTCCAGTAGCCAAAGGGCTGCTAACCGACAAAGGAGAGCAAAAGCTTGCTGCATTCGAGGGCAAGGGCTACTTAGATTATAGCGGTACGGAATTAGCAAAAACGATAGAAGAATTTCGTCACGTACGACCAACTCACTCTCTGAATTCAACGGCACTTCAATACTGTTTAGCTAATCCTACGGTAGCCTCGGTTGTAGCAGGAGCAAGCTCTTCTTCACAGCTTCGCGAAAACGTCAAAGCTATCGAGGCTTCCCCGCTTCAGCCTACTGAAATTAGCAAGCTGCAATCGATCTTTAAAGCAAATCATTATGAAGCTCACCGTTAAAAAATAAAAGCGCCTTTATCGGCGCTTTTATTTTTTAAATTCAGACCAGTTCAAATCACTTTCATTTAACAGTTCTTCAAACGACTTATTTTTTTCTTTTTCTTTTCGAATTTGAGCAGCTTCTTTACGCTCTGTTTCTTTCTGCTCTTCTTCTTTTAAAGAAAGCGCCTGTTTTTTAGCTTGAAGCTGTTTTAATAAGCTATCATTTAGCTGATCTTTGATACTGAGCTGATCATTTTGTTTTTGTGCTGATTGTTTTTGCTTTTTTTAGCCATCACAATTCCCCCGCTACTTTAATTGAGAGATATTGTATCATATTCTTGCTTTTGTTACCAAAAATCAAAATGCATCTAGTTTTACATGTTCATCAATGATTAAAGTTGGCTCTGTAGATTGTTGAATATCTTCTACCGTATAGCCTTTCGCTACTTCAACAAGCTTTAGACCTTCTGCCGTAATATCAATGACCGCCCGATCTGTAATAATACGATCCACTACCTCTTTTCCTGTCAGAGGGAGGCTGCACTCATTTAAGATTTTAGGCTCATCTTTTCTCGTCACGTGTTCCATAATAACAATGATGCGCTGTGCTCCGTGAACTAAATCCATTGCACCGCCCATTCCTTTAATCATTTTTCCAGGAATCATCCAGTTTGCCAAATCACCAGTTTTTGAGACTTCCATTCCTCCTAAAATCGCAATATTAATGTGCCCTCCGCGAATCATTCCAAACGATTCAGCACTATCGAAATAAGAGGCGCCTTTTGTCGCCGTTACGGTTTCTTTACCTGCATTAATTAAATCAGGATCTACTTCTCCTTCTTTCGGATATGGTCCAATTCCTAACAGACCGTTTTCAGACTGAAGCACCACCGTTTTATTATCTGAGATATGATTAGCCACAAGCGTTGGAATACCAATTCCAAGGTTTACATAAAATCCGTCCAAAATTTCTTTTTCAGCACGTTTTGCAATTCGCTCTCTCACGTTCACGCCGTTTTCAATCATGAAAAATCTCTCCCCTTTTGTTATTTTTGAACGGTTAAACGCTCAATACGTTTTTCTTGTTCACCAATAATTAACGATTGAACATATACACTAGGTGTGTGGATAATATTTGGATCAAGTGAACCTGTTGGGTGAAGTTCCTCAACTTCTGCTATCGTCACTTTTCCTGCTGCTGCAATCATTGGGCTGAAATTGCGCGCTGTCTTGTTATACACTAAGTTCCCCATATGATCGGCTTTCCAAGCTCTAACCAAACTAAAATCAGCTTTTAACGCCTCTTCTAGTAAATATTCTTTTCCATCAAACACGCGAACTTCTTTTCCTTCAGCAATGGGTGTTCCCACTCCCGCTGGTGTATAAAATGCAGGTATGCCCGCTCCGCCGGCGCGAATCTTTTCAGCTAGCGTGCCTTGAGGTAGCAATTCTACTTCAATTTCTCCTGACAATACTTGTCTTTCAAACTCTTTATTTTCTCCCACGTAAGAACCAATCATCTTTTTAATTTGTTTGTTTTTCAGAAGCAGTCCAAGTCCCCAGTCGTCTACGCCGCAGTTATTTGAAATTACGGTTAAATCTTTTACCCCTGTTTCAACTAACGCTAAAATCAAATTCTCCGGAATTCCACATAAACCAAAACCACCGACCATAATCGTAGCACCGTCGTGAATATCTTTCACCGCTTCTTTAAACGACGTATGTACTTGTTTCATACATAACCACCCCTTCGTTATTTTTGAAAACGCTTTCTAATCCATTATAAAAGATTTTTATTTCTTTTTAAATATATATATAACTGAAAATTATAATTTAATCATTTTTTTGTCAAAAAAGTTATATTACTAGACAAATTAAAGGAAAAACAAAAACGCCACGAGTTCCAAAGCTGTATGTTTGGAATCTGTGGCGTTGTGATATAGCTTTAATATTTGTTAAAACTATATCAAATTAAGGACGTTCAACGATTGTTGCAACGCCTTGGCCTCCGCCAATACATAACGTTGCTAACCCAAGTTTTGCGTCGCGTTTTTGCATTTCATGAATAAGTGAAACTAGGACACGTGTACCACTTGCACCAATAGGATGTCCAAGCGCAATTGCTCCACCGTTCACATTTAAAATATCATGATTAAATTGAAGTTCACGATCCACAGCGATTGACTGTGCAGCGAATGCTTCGTTTGCTTCTACTAATTGAACATCTTCTAATGAAACAGCAGCTTTTTCCAGCGCCTTTTTCACTGCGCTTACAGGACCGATTCCCATAATGCTTGGGTCTACTCCGGCAGTTGCATTAGCTTTAATTGACACTAATGGTGTTAGGCCTAACTCGTCTGCTTTTTTACGGCTCATTACCACTACTGCCGCTGCACCGTCATTGATACCAGATGCATTACCAGCTGTTACAGAACCGTCTTTTTTGAAGGCTGGACGTAGTTTCCCTAGACTTTCAGCCGTTGTGCCTGCGCGCGGGAACTCATCTTGTTCAAAAATAGTTACTTGACCTTTTCTTCCAGGCACTTCTACTGGCACGATTTCATCTTTGAAACGACCAGATTGAATAGCTGCTTCTGCTTTTTGCTGACTTGAAGCTGCAAACGCATCTTGTTCGTCACGAGTAATTTCATATTTATCACACAGATTTTCAGCTGTAACGCCCATATGGTAGTCGTTAAATGCACACCATAATCCATCTTGAATCATGCTGTCGACTACTTTTTGATCGCCCATTTTAAACCCGTTGCGTGCATTTTTTAATAAGTATGGTGCTTGGCTCATGTTTTCCATTCCACCAGCAACAATCACATCAGCATCCCCAGCAAGAATCGCTTGTGTAGCGAGATGTACTGCTTTTAGTCCTGATCCGCATACTTTATTGATGGTTAATGCTGAAACAGTTTCAGGTAAACCTGCTGCTAAAGTTGCTTGTCGTGCTGGATTTTGTCCTAAACCTGCTTGTAGGACATTTCCCATGATAACTTCATCTACTTCGTTTGCTGATACCCCTACTTTGTTTAAAGCTTCTTTAATTACAGTACCACCTAAAGTTGTTGCGGATACATTTTGTAAGCTTCCCCCAAAGCTGCCGATTGCTGTACGTACAGCGCTTACAATGACTACTTCTGTTTGACCCATGTCGAAAACCTCTCCTTACTGTTTGATTACTGTGATTAACTGTCACCTGTATTAATTTCGACATCGCTTGCGAAATTCCTCTTTTTTTGTAAAAATTTATAATTTTTATTGAATTTTAATTTTTTAGAATTAAAATAAATATTAGTAAGCGTTTACAATGTAGGAGGAGAGCGGTTTATGGGGTTTCCTGAAAAAGTAACAATTATAGAAGTTGGTCCACGAGATGGACTTCAAAATGAAAAAAATTTTGTTTCAACTGAAAAAAAAATTAATTTTATCAAAAAATTAAAAGAAGCTGGACTATCCGAAATCGAAATTACATCCTTTGTTTCTCCAAAATGGGTTCCTCAAATGAAAGATGCTTCTACTGTTGCAGATACATTTCAGCCTGATACATGCCGAAACATTGTGCTTGTGCCGAACCAAAAAGGCTTGGAAAAAGCACTACAAGCTAATTGCCGCTCCGTTGCGCTTTTTATTGGCGTAAGCAATACCTTTAATCAAAAAAATATTAACAAAAACACCAAAGAAGCTGTACAAACGCTGCTTCCTCTCATTCAGCAGCTCAAGCAGCAAGAATGTTTTATTCGAACTTGCATTTCCACCGCCTTTTATTGCCCGTATGAAGGAAAAATACACGAACGCGACGTGCTGGCTCTTTGCGAAAGCTTTGTGGAAGCTGGAGTGAATGAACTAAGCGTTGCCGATACAATTGGTATGGCAAACCCTAAAGATGTATTTTCACTTTTCTCGAAATTAAAACAAAACTTTCCACACACCCTACTTGCTGCGCACTTTCACGATACGAGAGGATTAGCCATTGCAAATATCTATGCAGCTCTGCAAGCCGGTATTAACAGGTTCGATTCATCCGCTGGCGGGTTAGGTGGATGTCCATTCGCTAAGGGAGCAACGGGAAACGTAGCTACGGAAGATCTCGTCTTTATGCTTCATGAAATGGGTATTTCCACTTCTATTAATGAAGAAAAGCTGCTCGAAGCGGTCGCTTTTATCGCTCCTCACATTTCAAGACCGATTGAAAGCAAGCAATACTCTTTATTTGCACAGCGTTAAAAATTAGGTTTTTATGAGAGCGATGCTATAATAAATAATAGCTATATTAATAAAAGGAGCCGCTAATCATGAAAAAATGGCTATTATTAATAGGAAGTGTTTTCGGAGCATTTGCCGCTCTTGGCATCTTTTTTACAAATCAAATGATGTACATCCGTAAAAAGACCGACAAAGTTATTATTGACCGCGATACGGAAGATGGCTTTTATGATGAGAAAGTCTATAGCACTCTTCCTAAAGAAGCCTTTGTGCTTCCTTCTTCTTTAGGCTATAACATAGCTGGGACCGTTATCAAACAACACGACAATAACCGATTTATGATTCTTTCGCACGGAGTTACAGTTCATTCACTCAACTCTATGAAGTATGCTCGGCTTTTTCTAAAGCTTGGATGGAACGTCGTTCTTTATGATCATCGCCGCCACGGCAAGTCTGAAGGGAAAACAACGAGCTACGGCTATTATGAAAAGCTGGACCTTCAATCCGTTGTTCATTGGGTAAAAGAACAATTCGGTTCAACTATTTCCCTTGGGATTCACGGGGAGTCTATGGGAGCTGCGACCACTCTTTTGTATGCTGGAATGGAAGACGGAGCTGATTTTTATATTGTCGACTGCCCTTTTTCTGACTTGGAAGAACTTCTTGCCTATCGCTTAAAACAAGATTTCCACCTGCCCAAACAGCTTGTGATGCCAGCAGCTAATATTATTTTAAAATGGCGAGAAGGCTACTCATTTAAAGACGTATCACCCATTTCAGTCGTAGATCAAATCAAACATCCTGTTCTGTTTATCCATAGTAAAGAAGATGACTATATTCTTCCTAAAATGACGGAGCAGCTGCATGCCAAAAAAATGGGAGCAAAACGGATGTATTTAGCACCTGTAGGCACTCATGCCCGCTCGTATGCTGATAACCCAGAGGAATATGAACAAGTTATTGAATCATTTTTAGAAAAAATACAAAAAGAAGCGCTTTAAAGCGCTTCTTTTGTTTTATCGATAAATGACATGCGCGGATTTAAAATTTGAGAAGGACATTTTAGCATAAACGCATTTGCACTTTCATTGTAGTCAATCGTCATATTATCATCTAAAAATACTTGCTTTGTTTTTTCGACAAGAACAGGAACAAAATTCGTCTCGATGGTTACATCATCGCTCTCTTTTTCATCAACAATCCATAGCGTCGTTACGCCGCTCACGACACAGCCGCATCCATCCGTATCGTATTTTAATTTTAAATATAGTGAAGAATCTTTCCCGTACTTTTCTTGTACTTTTGCTATCGCTTTATCAGTAAAGGTAATATTCATTTTCCTTTAACTCCTTTTAAACTAATTGTATAAACAAACGAAAATTGCTTATATAATGAGTATAATACACATCTCGCTTTCATTAAACTCTGGCGCTTCATATAGATGTGTACAAAAAGGAGGTTTTTTTATGTCAAAAGTACAAATTAAAGTAATGGATAACGGCTCTTTCCGTGTCACTGGAGACGTTGAATTAATTGATGCAGACGGCAACAAATTTGAAACAAAGCCGACATTTTCACTATGCCGATGTGGCCAGTCGCAAAAGATGCCCTTTTGCGACGGAAATCATAAAGGAAAATTCGACTCTTGTGTGCGCGCTGCAAAAATTTTAGACGAGCAGTAGATTCATAGAAATACAGCATTACTGAACGAAACCGTTAACGAAAAACATTGGTAACCTGTGGTTAAAGCACAGGTTATTTTCTATTGAACGCATCCCCTGCCAATTTTTCTACGAGCCCCGGGGCAAGCTGATACATCTTCGAGCCTATATTCATCCACTTAGGCAAGTTGACTTCTCGTTTTGGTTTCCCAATAATATCGACCGTTTTTTCAGCTACGTATTGAGGGGTTAACATAAACTTTTCTACACTTTTTTCATAGTTTCCTGATTGATCTGCTATTGAAAAGAAGTTGGTTTGAATAGGACCTGGATTCACTGCCGTTACATAGATATGTGTTTTCGCTAATTCCATCCGCAGGCTGTTGGTAAACCCTAGCACGGCATGTTTAGAAGCTGAATAGCCACTGGATTTAGGCGTTGCAAGTTTGCCTGCTTGAGAAGCAATGTTAATAATATGTCCTTTGTTTTCTTTTAGCATATAAGCTAAAATTTCTTGTGTACATGCAATTAATCCAATAACATTGACTTGAAACATTGAGGCAATTGTCTTAATCGATGCTTCTTTCACTTCTTCAAATACACCAAAGCCTGCATTATTAATCAGGACATCAACACGCTTAATTTCACTCATCATTTTCTGAACGACTCTTTTGACTTCCTCTACGTTCGCTACGTCAGCTTTGTATATGTAAGAGGTAATCCCATACTTTTGACTAATTTGCTCGGCTACTCGGTGCAGCTTTTCTTCTGTACGTGCCAGTAAAACGGGGACGCCCCCTCTTTTGGCCACTTCATAAGCTAAATGCTCTCCAAGACCTCCTGAAGCGCCTGTAATCACGACATATTGGTTCTTTAACGAGGATTTCAAATATAACACACCTTTTTTATAAGTTAAGAGCACACAGAATAAATAAGCTTACTTTCTTTTTCATGTGTACTGATTTTATTTGCATCTTCTAAAAAATCGAGCTGACCAATTGTTTCAGAAAGAGTTAGCCCTAGTTCTTTTTCATAAATAGTAGGAAATAGCTGTTTGCAAATATCAAACGCTGTTTGAGGGCGTTCTTTTATCATGCTAAGCACTTTATCCGCTCGGTCGCTCTGCTTTTGTAACCGCTCTTGTACAAGTTCGCGAACATGTAACACTTCATCTCCATGACCTGTATAGATACAGTTTATCTCTAAATCAAGCAGACGTCTTAATGAATGATTATATTGAAGAAGCGTTTTAGGTCGCTCGCCGCTTGGTTTCATAGGAGGTTCAATGAGTGGATTAGATGAAATATGCTTTAACAGTAAATCTCCTCCAATCATAACCGCTGTTCTTTCATTGTATAATGCAATATGGCTTTGAGCATGACCGGGTACTTCAAGTACTTTCCAACTCTCTAGGCCCGGAATGTAATCTCCTTCCTGCACAGAAGTTGTAAGAGAACGATGACATGAATATTTCATTGATGCTTTTAAACGTTTTAAATAAGAGCGAAACCTTTCATCTACGCCGGCTTTCATAAAGTGGTCTTCAAAAAACGCATCGTACCACTCAAAAAAATCTGGATTTTGGGAGATCCAAGGCTGATTTTTCGCATGACCGACTATGGCGATATCTTTATCAAAAAAATCAAGCATTCCTACGTGATCAGGATGGTGATGAGTTAGGACAACTTGCTTAATATCATCTGGTTTTAATCCTATTTCATTAAGCTTTTCTTTAAATACAGACCACGCCGCCTCCGTTTTAATACCAGCATCGATTAGCGTAACGGTCTGACCTTTTATAACAAAAACATTCACATCTCCTACCGCAAAAGGAGTAGGCAGCACAATTTTATATAATTGCTCATTCATCTGTATTTTTGCTCCTTTACCATCGCATTTTCTTTTAAGTTTACACGATTTTTCCTGTTATTTATACAATTGCATTCGTTTTCTGAAAATTACATTGACATCCTTCTCTTTTTCATTGCATAATGACAGAAATATAGTGAAGTTTTATTCATATCTTTAGATAACTATGCATTTTATAAAGAAGAGATACACAAACACAAACCTTTAACAGATACTGAAATCTCAGTATCTGTTTTCATTGGATAGCAAATGACTGGAGGAACTTTTAATGAAAACGGATTTAAACATCGCCTTTATTGGAGCTGGATCAATGGCTGAAGCTATGATCTCAGGGCTGCTGTCAGATAAAAAGCTTCGCCCCAATCAAATCACCGTAACAAATCATAGCAACGATAAAAGACTTCACGAACTTCGAAACGCCTATGAAATTAACATTACGCGTAATCATGCCTTGTTAATCGAAAAAAGCGATATCGTCGTGCTTGCTATTAAACCAAAAGACGTAGCGGAAAGCATCGATACGATTAAGTCCTATATTCGTCCGCACCACCTCGTTCTCTCTGTTTTAGCAGGTGTATCGACTGCCACAATTGTAAACTTGTTTGACCAAGAAGTAGCGGTTGTAAGAGCTATGCCAAATACATCGGCCTCTATTGGATTATCGGCTACAGCCATTGCACCCGGCAAGTTTGCTACAGCAGAGCATATGAACGTTACTACTGCTTTATTTGAAACGATTGGTACGGTTACAACTGTAGAGGAAGAGCAGCTTCACGCTGTAACAGGACTATCTGGAAGCGGCCCAGCGTATGTCTACTATCTAGTAGAAGCAATGGAAAAAGCAGCTGAAAAACAAGGCTTGGATACGTCAGTGTCAAATGAACTAATTCTTCAAACTCTTATCGGTGCTGCAGAAATGCTAAAACAGTCACCTAAAACGCCAGCCGTACTTCGAAAAGAAGTGATGAGTCCGGGCGGCACAACAGAAGCAGGAATCGAACAGCTTATTTCTCATAACTTCCAAGAAGCCATGATGCAGTGTATTGAACAAGCTACAATTCGCTCCAAATATTTAGGAGATACGATTGACGAAAAAATCTCGAGTAAACGTTCGTAGAGGTTCACCTCTTTCTAAAAAAAGAAAGAGGTTTTTTATGATTAAAAATGGATAAGCAGATTATGTGAAAGAAAATTCAATGCGGTGATATAATAACTTTTGTTTAGAGTATCGAAATAATTGGAGGTTAAACCGAATGACAACAAAACTATTTTCACCTTATACAGTGAAAGATGTAACATTAAAAAACCGAATTGTAATGTCGCCAATGTGCATGTATTCATGCGAAAAGGAAGACGGCGTAATAACCGACTTTCATATGGTTCACTACACAACTCGTGCGGTTGGACAAGTAGGTCTCATTATGGTTGAAGCCTCAGCTGTCGTGCCACAAGGTCGTATTTCAGCTCAAGACCTGGGAATTTGGAATGATGAGCAAAGAGATGGATTAACGAAACTTGTGACACAGCTAAAAGAAAACGGTGCAAAAACGGCCATTCAACTTGCACATGCAGGACGTAAAGCAACTGTTGAAGGCGATATTTATGCTCCTTCCGCTATTGCTTTTGATGATAAAAGTAAAAAACCTGTGGAAATGACCACAGAACAAATTCATGAAACGATTTCTGCCTTTAAAGAAAGCGCTCGACGTTCAAAAGAAGCTGGGTTTGATATTATCGAACTTCACGCGGCACACGGTTATTTAGTACATCAATTTCTATCACCGCTAAGCAATAAACGCAGCAACGAATATGGCGGCAGCGCAGAAAATCGCTATCGTTTCTTAAAGGAAATTATTGAAGCTGTGAAAACAGAGTGGGACGGCCCTTTATTTGTCCGTGTTTCTGCTTCTGACTATACAGAAGGCGGATTAACAGTCGATGATCACGTTGCATTTGCAAAATGGATGAAAGAACAAGGCGTCGACTTAATTGATGTTAGTTCCGGAGCTCTTGTACACGCTCCAATCAACGTATACCCTGGCTATCAAGTGCCGTTTGCAGATAAAATTAAGCAGCAGGCAAATATTGATACAGGCGCAGTTGGATTAATTACAACTGGACGACAAGCAGAAGAGATTTTACAAAGCGAACGCGCTGATTTAATTTTTGTTGCGCGCGAACTTCTGCGTGATCCGTACTTCCCGCGCACGGCGGCAAAAGAACTAAATGAAACAATTTCAGCACCCGTGCAGTACGAACGCGGATGGTAAAAAAAGACGAGGATACCCTCGTCTTTTTTATGAAATCGTAAACCTTTTCAAGTCTTCTGCTACGTCGGTATTCGGAAAAATTTCTTTTGCTCCTTCTGCTAGCCGGCTGACTGCGTCTCCTTGGTAACGCGAACTAATATGAGATAAAATAAGACGCTCGGCCGATGCTGTGTTAGCGATTTCAGCAGCTTCTTTTGCAGTAGAATGAAAATAGTTGTAAGCGAGCTCCTCGTCTCCCGCTGCAAAAGTAGCTTCATGGATTAACACATTCGCATGCATAGCAAGCTGAACACTTTGCATGCACTTTCTTGTATCTCCTAAAACCGTGATAACCTTCCCTTTTTTAGGCTCTCCTACAAATTCTTGACCATTAATAAGGCGCCCATCTTTTAATACTACTTCTTTCCCTTCTTTTAACTGCTGATAATGAGGCCCCGGGGGAATATTCATCTCTTTTAAACGCTGAACGTCCAGTGATCCTGGCAAATCTTTTTCGACAACTCGATATCCATAAGATAAAATGCCATGTTCAAGCTTGCCAAACTCCACTGAAAAAGTTTCATCTTCAAAAATCGTTCCACTTTCACTTTCCTCTTCTATTTCAACAATCTCTAGAGGATATTGCAGATGAGTTTGACTTACAGCCAGCGTGACTTTAATAAATTCTTTAATTCCTTTTGGCCCGTATACAGTAAGCAGCGATTCTCCGCCTTGAAACGAACGGCTTCCAAGGAGTCCAGGCAATCCGTAAATATGATCACCGTGAAGGTGCGTAATAAAAATTTTCTCAATTCGCCTCGGTTTAACGGTTGTATGTAAAATTTGATGCTGCGTTGCTTCTCCACAATCAAAAAGCCACACCGCCCCTCTTTCTTGCAAAAGTTCGAGCGCAAGAGATGAAACATTCCGCTGTTTCGCCGGTACTCCTGCACCCGTTCCTAAAAATAACAATTCCATTTTCTACTTCCTCCTTCACACGCACAAAAAGCCTGTAAGTATATTATACAGGCTTTTTGCAAACTTACCTATTTGATGCTGTCAAGCGCATACGTAATAGTAGCTAATAACAGCTCAATATCATTTTCCTCAATGTTGAGAGGCGGCGAGAGCGTGAGAACATTATTATAGCCGGCCACCGTTGCTCCATTTTTCCCAATAATGACTCCTTTGGTTTTGCATTTAGCAATCACTTCATTTACAAGATTAACGTCTAGCGGTTCCTTCGTTTGTTTATCAGCTACAAGTTCAATTCCAATTAAAAGCCCTTTACCTCTTACGTCTCCAACGTATGGGTGGCTATCAATAAGCGGCTTTAGCTCACTTAATACGTAAGCCCCAATCTGTTTAGAACGACCAAAAAGATTTTCTCTCTCCATAATTTCTAAATTCTTTAATGCCAGTGCACACGCAGCTGGACTTCCTCCAAATGTATTAACATGGCGAAAATACTCGTACTGATCGCTATCTTTGAACGCTTCATAAATTTCTTTTTTAACAGCAGTTGCAGAGAGCGGAAGATATGCGCTTGTAATTCCTTTTGCCATGGTAATGATATCTGGTTTTACATCGTAATTCATAAAACCAAAGGCTTCTCCTGTACGTCCAAAGCCGCAAATAACTTCATCTGCAATTAAAAGTGCACCGTGTTTTTCACACGTTTCTTTTACGCCTTTCATATAATTTTGAGGCGGTAAAAGAATTCCTCCTCCTGTAATAATTGGCTCCATAATAACAGCGGCAATCGTTTCACTTAGCTCCCACGTCATAACATTGTCAATATCTTTTACAGATTGAAGCTTTTCTTTCGGTGCATCGTAGTCATCTTGCCCTCGGTACGAATCAGGCGGGGCAACGTGAATAAAGCCAGGGGCAAGCGGTTCATATTTATATTTACGCTGAGCTTGGCCCGTTGCTGCTAGTGCGCCCATTGAATTTCCATGATACCCTCGGTAACGCGAAATAAATTTGTAGCGAGAATGCTCTCCTTTTTGCTGATGGTACTGACGCACAATTTTAAAAGCCGTTTCATTTGCTTCAGATCCGCTATTTGAAAAGAAGATAACATAGTCATCACCTAGCATTTCATTTAGCTTCTCTGCCAGTTTGATAGCAGGTACGTGAGATTGAGTGAGTGGAAAATAAGCCAGTTCTTTTAGCTGCTCATAGGCTGCGAGCGCTAATTCATCCCGTCCATACCCAGTATTTACACACCAAAGCCCTGCCATTGCATCTAAATAGCGATTTCCTTGTTCATCTGTAATCCAAGCACCTTTTGCTTTTGTAGCTACCATAGTTGCATCCGGACTGTATGGTTTCATTCCATGCCATACATACTGCTCATCTTTTGCACGCAGATCTTTTTCATTTTGACTGACCTGTACCATCTTATCCACTCCCAAATCGCTAGCGCGGTATTTTTCCTGTATGAAAAGACTTCGACAAAATGCCGAAGCCACTTGCTATATTCATCTATATGTTAAAAGTCAAAGCGTGATGTAACCATCTTTTTACGTGTAAAGAAGTTCAAACCATCTTTGCCGTTGACATGCAAATCTCCGTAAAAAGAGTCTTTCCAACCGGAGAATGGGAAGAAGGCCATTGTAGCAGGTACTCCTACGTTAATACCGAGCATACCCGCATCTGCTTCTTCTCTAAATTGACGCACCGCTTTTGCATCTTTTGTATAAATCGTTGCTCCATTTCCAAAACGAGATTTTTCCATATAGCGAAGTGCTTCATCTAATGTGTCAGCGCGAAGCAAGCTGAGTACAGGTGCAAAAATCTCTTCTTTAGCAATGGTCATATCAGGAGTTACGCGGTCAAAAATTGTTGCCCCTAAGAAGTTGCCTTCCGTATGTTCATCCATTTCTTTACGTCCGTCACGAATGAGTTCAGCCCCTTCTTTCATGCCAAGTTCAATATAATCCAGCACCTTATCACGGTGCTCTTTTCGAATCACAGGCGTTAGAAGCACTTCATCATCAAATCCGCTTCCCATAATTAATTCATCTGCTTTTTGCTTTAATTTTGCGACGAATTCATCGCCTTTTTCACCAACCACGACCACAGCGCTGCAAGCCATGCATCGCTGGCCGGCACTTCCATAAGCCGAGCTGATAATATGTGATACCGCTTTATCCATGTCGCAGTCTGGCATCACAACATGATGATTTTTAGCTCCAGATAAAGCCTGAACTCGTTTCCCTTGAGCAGCAGCTTGTTCATAAACATATTTTGCTACCGGCTGCGATCCGACGAATGAAATCGCTTTAACTTTTTCATGCTCTATTAATCCGTTCACGACGTCGTGTGCCCCGTGCACAATATTTAATAATCCATCCGGTGCTCCTGCTTCTGTAAAAAGTTCAGCAAGTCGCGTTGCTAAAAGCGGTGTTCGCTCAGACGGTTTTAATACAAACGCATTTCCACATACAATTGCAAGAGGGAACATCCAAAGCGGTACCATCATCGGAAAGTTAAAAGGTGTGATGCCGCCAACGACACCCAGTGGAAAACGGAACATCTCAGAATCAATTTCTTCCGCTATGTTATTTAATGATTCCCCCATTAATAAAGTAGGAGCACCCGCGGCAAACTCCACGCATTCAATACCGCGCTGTACTTCACCGTAAGCTTCTTTAAAAGCCTTGCCGTTTTCTTGTACCACTAATTTAGCTAACTCTTCATGATGCTTAACTAGTAAATGCTGAAACGCAAACATTAATCTTGCTCGTTTTGGAGCAGGAACGTTACGCCATGTTTCAAATGTTTTTTGAGCTGTTTCCACCGCATTGGCTACGTCTTCTTTTGTAGAAAGCGGTACTTTTGCAATGACTTCGCCCGTCGATGGATTAATTACCTCTCCAAATTTTTCCCCTGCCGTATCAACCCATTTTCCGCCCACGTAATTTTTTAAAACTTGCGTATCATTATTCACAACTGACATATCGCTTGGCCTCCTCAAAAAATAAGAAATGACAAATCTACCTTTATTATTGAATAAATAAATGGTGGTTGCATTAGACAAAATGTGAAACAACTCTAGATTCTCGTTTCACATTTTGCGCAGTGAACTCGGAGAAAGCATGAACTAAAATGAACATATAGTAAAATCAGCCTCAACATAAAAAAACAGCTGTTTCCAGCTGCTTACTTATCCGTTTATAAATTCCGCGCGCGACTTTTTCATCATAAACAAATATTCATATGCCATAATCATAAACTCAATTGCCAGTCGTTTTTCCGGCTCCATAAAGTCTTCACCCAGCAGCTTTTCTAGTTTTTCGATACGGTGATACAGCGTTTGCCGGACAATGTATAAACGCTTAGCCGTCTCTTGTTTAGATCCGTTGCATGCTAAATAAATTTTTAATGTTTCCATGAGTTTTGCATTATACGTTTCATCATATGTAATAACGGGCTGCAGATATTCAAACACCACTTCCTGTAAGTCTTCATGCTGATGTAAAAGCGAAATAATCCGGTACATATGCAAATCATCATAAAAATGAATAATGGTTTGTTTTTGCAACATTTCTTGAATCGAAATCGTTTCTTTAGCCGTTTCATAGCTTTTATGCATGCAGTCAAGCTGTTCACAGTATTGGCCAATTCCGATAAAGCTAATGGCGTTCCTCTTTGAATTTTCATCCGATTCATATTGATTCATCCAGCGATGAAGGCTGTTTTCTAATCTCTCTCTCCACGTGCTAACCATTCGTTTGTTCAAAAGAATAAATAATACTTCGCGATTTCGCTCGGAGACTAATAAGTGAAAGCCTTCTTGTTCAAAAATGCTTCGCAAGATCAGCTTAAAATACGTTCGATCAAACTTATCCCGCCTTTGCCACTTACAGCAAACAACGACACCTCCGCGAATAGGCGAATCTGAACACACTTCGTGCATAGAGTCTTTTATTTGTTCAAGAGTTAACTCTCCGTTCATCCATTTCGTCATCCATTCGGTTTCATCTACTCTTTTTTTCTCTTCGACATACAGGTCCTTCAAAAAATGCTGAGCAAGTGCAGTCGCCGTTCGGTCAACGGTGAGCACTTCAAGTTCTGTTAACGCTTCATTTATAGAAGCAACATACAGCTGAGCATAATCTTGTCCTAATAAATGAATAGGCTGCTCAGTAAAATGCGGACTTTCATTTTCCCTGCTTATATAATGAAGTAGAAGCTGCTGTTTGAGCAAGTCCATCTCCGGAGCAAAGGTAAGCAATTCATTTGAAACTTTAAGGCCGACAAGAAGCCCCGTAGATTCATATAAACACTGTAAGATGAGGGCCGGGTCATTAACTGTTAACAGCAGCTGATTTAGCCTATGAGAATACTGTTCTAAATCGGAAATCATTTGATAGTGCTGATTAATTAAAAGCGAGTGAACATCTTGCGTAATTTCAACGAACGGAACTTCCTCGTGAAATAAAATAATCGGAAAATCACATTCGTTCGCTTTATCAATTACAATTTGCGGAATCTTAGAAGTATAAGTGCCAAGTTCAATACACAGTCCTGATGCCTTACAAGAAATTAATTGCTGAAGAAATGATAAACAAGATTGAGAATCTTCTCCCCAGCCTACCCCTGTTGATAAAATGAGCTCGTTTCCTTTTAGTAGCTCATTAATGCGCGTCACTTCCATCACGTGCACCCACTTCACAGAATTAGTAAGCCCTTTCTCTCCAGCTATTACTTCACAGTTTACAAAATGTTTCCTTGTTAAAATCTCTGTTACTGTTAAATATGATTTCAAGTCAACACCGCCCCTAGCGAATTTCACATCATGTCTCCTGGATCATTAACGCGTATTTCGCATATGTGTAGAACAAAAGCTATATCTTCTTACATTATATTAAATATTTAGAAGAAATAAAATATTTAATGAAAGAAACGAAAAAAGCTGTAACGATAATGGATCGTTACAGCTTCTGAGCTGTTTGCTGTAATTTATTAAAAAAACCGTGGCGTTTAACCGCTTGTTCTTTAATTCGGTGAATTTCTTTTTTATAAAAACGCAAATCTTGTAGTGACACTGCATTTAACATTTCCATTTTTAATTTATCAATAATTTTTGTTTCTTCCTGTGTCATACACTGCGTAGCTTGATCCATCCGTGTCACACCCTTTTCGTATTTAATAGATTTAGTTTGAAAACGTTCTACTATAATATTTACTACAATTTACTAGATAACTAAACCTTTTCTCTTTCGATGTAAACGAAATGTAACAACTGTAATACAGTGAATGGATAATATCTAGTTATTTTGTTTCACATCCAAAACGAAAAAAACACAAAAACGGATCACTTTTGTCAGCCAATATAGTAAAAAACTTATAGGGATTAGTAAACAAATAAAGAGATTGAAACATGATTAAATTACTCCAATCAACAGCCAGAAGCACCTACATACATGAAACCTACGTTCACCCTATCAATAAAAAAATCCGAACGATTCATCGTTCGGATCTTCCTTCAGCTAAAATAATTTTGTCCCAGCCTCCGTTTTTATACTTGTTGAATCAGTACGGATGAAAAATATTTTCTAGCATCCGCCGTCAATATATGAAGGGTTTCTTGTTCGGTTTGGTTATTTTCGGTGCGTTCAAACGTCACAAATGCCCCGCTTAGATTCTCCGTTACGGCTATTATTTTAAATCCTTTTTGCAGCAAAAAATCAATCTTTTCTCGCTCTGCCATATATTCATGGTAACTTGACATTTCCCTTCCCCCGATCTATTTCTTCATCTGTTTTTATAACATTAATTTTTCAGCATCGTTAGCCGTGTTTAACTCATTAAACTTTGCTCTTTTTGTAAATTGTCCGTAGCCTTTTTGACCGACAAACTGCTTATCTTTTACGACAAATTCCCCGCGGCAAAGTACTGAAACCGGCTCACCTGTGACTTTCATTCCCTCAAATGCGCTATAATCGACTGCCATATGATGCGTGTTCGCTGAAATCGTACGTTCAACAGAAGGGTCAAATATAAGCAGATCCGCGTCTGCGCCAACCGCTATTGTTCCTTTTTTCGGGTACAGTCCGAACAGCTTAGCAATTTTTGTTGATGTTATATTTACAAACTGATTTATATTAATTCGTTTCTTCACTACTCCTTCTGAAAATAAAATACTCATGCGATCCTCGATAATAGGGCCTCCGTTTGGAATCTTCGTAAAATCTCCTTTTCCCAGATCTTTTTGACCATTAAAATCAAACGAACACTGATCTGATCCAATCGTTTGCAAGTCGCTATTACGCAGAGCATTCCACAAAACATCTTGGTTCCATTTTTCACGTAAAGGCGGCGACCATACGTATTTTGCTCCTTCAAAATTCGGTTTTTCTAAATAGGTTTGGTCAAGCGTCAAATACTGCGGACACGTTTCGCCCCAGATATTTACGCCTTTTTCCCTTGCTTCAGCAATCTTTTTAACTGCTTCAGCGCACGACACGTGAACAACATAGAGCTGTGAGTCAGCCAACTCCGTTAGCACCGCGGCTCTTCCCGTAGCTTCTCCTTCTACTTCTGGAGGACGAGTCAGTGCATGATAGATAGGATCGGTTTGTCCTTGTTCTAGTGCTTGTGCCGTTAAATACTCAATAACATCTCCATTTTCAGCATGTACCATCACAAGCGCCCCTAGTTTTTTAGCTTGTACTAGCGTTTGATAAAGGGTAGCATCGTCTGCTTGAAAAACATTTTTATAGGCCATGAACACTTTAAAAGAAGTAATTCCTTCTTTTTCAATAATCGTAGGAAGCTCATTTAATACATCTTCCGTGATTTCTCCAATCATTAGATGAAAGCTATAATCGATAGCCGCTTTTCCTTTTGATTTTTCATGCCATGTGCCGATCGCTTTTTGCAGCGGTTCGCCTTTATTGGTTAAGCAAAAATCAATAACAGTTGTCGTACCTCCAAAAGCTGCTGCTCTTGTACCTGTTTCAAAGTCATCTTTTGTAACGGTGCCTCCAAACGGCATATCTAAATGAGTATGAGGATCGATGCCTCCTGGAAATATATAGTTACCTTTTGCATCAATCACTTCACAGCCCTGCTCTTCAAATGCCGAGCCAGTTGCTGAAATAACTCCATTTTCAATTAAAATATCGGCTTTATACGTATCTGTTGCTGTGACTACCACACCATTTTTAACGATTTTCTTCATTTCTTCATCCCCTTTTTCTTTATACGTCTAATCGCTGTGCAGCCGTCGCTTGTAAAGCAGCTTGGCGTTCATTCCACGTCATTGGAGGCTGTTCATTTGGTAATTCAACCATGGATATAGCCCCGTCTACCGGACATACAATCGAACATAAATTACAGCCTACACAATCTTCTTCTCTTACTTTTAAATAAGATTTCCCTGAAGGATCTTTCAGCATATCAATACATTGGTGAGAAGTATCTTCACAAGAAATATGACATTTATTGCAGTTAATACACGTATCGGGATCGATGCGAGCCACTACTTTATAATTGAGATCTAAGTTGCCCCAGTCGGAATATTTTGAAACGGCTTTCCCTACAATATCACTTACTTTTTCGATTCCTCTTTCATCCAAATAATAATTGAGACCTTGAATCATATCCTCTACAATGCGGAACCCGTGATGCATAGCAGCTGTACATACTTGCACACCTGTAGCACCCATGAGCATAAATTCGACGGCTTCCTGCCAGTTCGAAACGCCTCCCATACCTGATATTGGAACGTTAATAAACGGACTTCTTGCACATTCAGCGACCATGTTTAATGCAATCGGCTTAACAGCCGGGCCGCAATAACCTCCGTGAGCGCCTTTTCCTGCTACGTGTGGAATTGTATTCCATGAATGAATGTCTACTCCTGCTAGACTATTAATAGTGTTAATCATGCTCACAGCGTCAGCACCGCCTCGAACCGCTGCTTCTGCTGTAACGGTGATATCAGTGATATTTGGGGTTAACTTAACAATAACCGGCGTTTGGGCAACTTCTTTAGCCCAATACGTTTGTTTTTCAACCAAATCAGGGACTTGCCCAGAGGCAGCACCCATCCCTCGTTCTGCCATTCCATGCGGACAGCCAAAGTTCAGCTCTAATCCATCCACTCCTACATCTTCTACTTTTTTGACAATCTCATGCCATTTTTCTTGCTGAGGCTCTACCATAAGAGAGGCAATAATTGCGTGGTTAGGAAACTTCTTTTTCGTTTCATAGATTTCCTTCAAATTAACTTCAAGCGGACGATCGGTGATTAACTCAATATTATTAAAGCCGGCTACGCGCTGACCGTTGAAGCCAACGGCAGCAAATCGAGAGGAAACATTTAAAATCGGATCACCAAGCGTTTTCCAAACTACGCCTCCCCATCCTGCTTCAAATGCACGCTGCACTTGATAACCTGAATTGGTTGGCGGTGCGGATGCCAGCCAAAACGGATTTGGTGATTGAATACCTGCTAAATTTGTTGTTAAATCTGCCATAGATTTCTCCTCCTCCTGATTTTAAGCTGTTTCCATTGTTTCTTTTGTTAACTGCATATGAATATTTAACGCCGTTTGTTTTCCTTGCTGAGCAGCGGTCACAACCATTGCTTCTCCTTGCCCTTTACCAAAAATAACGTCTCCGCAAGCAAATACTTTTGGATTTGATGTTTGAAACGTCTCTTGATTAATTAAGACAACTCCGTCTTCATGATGCAGCTGGAATTGTTGAATCAAAGACAGGTACCGTTCTTGACCAATTGCTTTAACAACAGCATCGACTGGAATGGTAAACGTTGAACCTTCAACAGGAACAGGCTTCCTGCGGCCGTCTGCATCTGGATCTGTTAACGTCATTTTTACACATTCAATCCCGCTCACCTTACCATTTTCATCTCCAATAATTCGTATGGGAGCCGTTAACCAGCGGAATTCAACACCATCTTGTTTCGCAAATTCAAATTCAAAATCATAAGCCGTCATTTCTTCTCGTGTACGACGGTATAAAATTTGAACATTTTCAGCCCCCAAGCGCACGGAACACGTAGCACCATCAATCGCAGTATTTCCCGCGCCAATGACGGCAACACGCTTACCCACAAATTCTGTTGATAACGCTTCTGACTTCGTTTTTTTCACAAAATCAATCGCGTCATACACACCGTCTAGCTCTTCACCTTCAACATGTAGAGAAGGCACCTTGCTCATACCAATAGCTAATACAACCGCGTCATACGACTGCAGCAATTCGCTTGGAAGAATATCTTCTCCAATTCTTACGTTTGTTTTAATTTTTACATCTAAGTTTTTTACTTGTTCAACTTCCCAGAATGAAATCGCTTGAGGAAGACGAAACGACACGATTCCATATGTATTTAACCCTCCTGCTTGTTTTTCCGCTTCAAAAATGGTTACGTCATACCCAAATCGCGCCAGTTCTCTTGCTGCAGAGAGACCAGCCGGACCTCCCCCAACAATTGCTACCTTTTTGCCGTTTGCTTTTCCTTTCTCAAACAGCACCTGTTCATTTTGAATAGCCCAATCCGTTGCGTAGCGCTGCAAATCTCCAATCATAATTGGTTTGGTTGAGTGGTTAAGCACACACGCTCCTTCACATAGTTCATCGGTTGGACAAACTCTCGAACAGCTTGCTCCTACGGGATTAGAAGACATAATCGTTTCGGCAGACCCCTTTAAATTGCCCGATGCAATTTTTTTAATAAACGTCGGGATGTCAATTCCTGTAGGGCATGCCTGAATACAGGGTGCATCATAACAGTACAAACATCGATTAGATTCTTCGACTGCTTCTCTATTTGACAACCCTTTTTCTACTTCATTAAAGCTTTGAATGATGGACTGCAAACTTTCCTGTGATCGCATTGCATCAACCTCCCAAGGATATCTGTTGATAAAACTCGAATTGAAAGCGCTTACATATTTTTTATATACGTTATTTTCAACCTCTACTTTGGTAAAATATATTACTAACTTTATTGTACAAAACGACCGTCTTTTCTTCATTATACATTATGTTAAAAAATTCAGACTATTTACTATTCACTATGTAAAAAGCCTTGCTTTTATATAAAAGCAAGGCTGCAACTATTATTTTGCTACTTCTTTAATAATCGACACTACTAGTTCAGATGTCTTCACTAGTTCTTCTACCGGAATTTTTTCATTTGTTGTATGAATGTCTTCATAACCAACTGCTAGATTTACTGTTGGGATATCAAAGCCTGCGATTACATTTGCATCGCTTCCGCCTCCGCTTTGAAGCAGGCGTGAAGGACGATCGATATTAGCCACGGCTTTTTTAGCAACTTCGACAACATGATCTCCATCACCAAATTTAAAGCCTGGATACATCACTTTAATATCAACTTCTGCACGTCCGCCCATTTCTTGTGCAGCTGTTTCAAACGCTTCTTTCATTTTCGCTACTTGTGCTTCCATTTTTTCTGGAATTAATGAACGAGCTTCTGCTAAAATATCGACGCGGTCACACACGATATTCGTTTGCGTTCCGCCTTCAAAGCGTCCAATATTCGCTGTAGTCTCTTTATCAATACGTCCAAGCGGCATTTTAGAAATGGCTCTTGACGCAATCGTAATAGCAGAAACACCTCGTTCAGGAGCTACACCTGCATGAGCTGTTTTTCCATAAATTGTTGCATTTACTTTTGCTTGCGTCGGCGCAGCAACGATAATGTCTCCCACTTTGCCATCGCTATCTAAAGCATAGCCGAATTTTGCCGTTACGAGACTAGAATCAAGAGCTTTAGCGCCCACTAAGCCAGATTCTTCTCCTACTGTAATAATAAATTCAATTTTTCCGTGCGCGATGTTTTCTTCTTTTAATACGGTGATGGCTTCTAGCATTGCTGCTAAGCCTGCTTTATCATCCGCTCCAAGAATTGTCGTGCCGTCACTTTTAATATAGCCATCTTCAATAGATGGTTTAATACCGTTTCCAGGTACGACTGTATCCATATGAGAAGTAAAGTAGATTGTGTCTACTCCTTCTTTTGTAGCTGGCAGTGTGCAGATTAAGTTGTTGGCTCCGTGGCCCGTTTTTTCTTTGGCATCATCTTCTACTACTTCGACGCCTAATGCGGTAAATTTTTCTTTTAGTACAACAGCAATTTTTTCTTCATGCTTTGTTTCTGAGTCTACTTGTACTAATTCAATAAATAAATCAACGATTCGTTGTTCATTAATCATAATATGTAATCCCTCCAAAAATAACCTACAATGGTATGTTACCATGTTTCTTTGCTGGACGCTCTTCCTTTTTATTGTGCAACATTTCAAGCGCTTGTATTAATTTTATTCGCGTTTCCCGAGGATCAATAACATCATCCACCATTCCAGCGCTTGCCGCTACGTAAGGATTAGCAAATTTCTCGCGATACTGTTCAATTTTTTCGTGTCTTGTTTCATCTGGGTTTTCGCTACCTCGAATGTCGTTTGCAAAGATAATATTTGCAGCACCTTGAGGACCCATAACAGCGATTTCGGCATTGGGCCACGAATACACAAGGTCCGCTCCAATCGATTTACTATTTAAAGCTACGTATGCACCGCCGTACGCCTTTCGCAAAATCACCGTGATTTTCGGAACGGTAGCTTCGGAGTATGCATATAAAATTTTAGCACCATGACGTATAATTCCGCCATGTTCCTGCTTGATACCTGGGAAAAAACCTGTAACATCTTCAAATGTAATAAGTGGGATATTAAATGAATCGCAAAATCGAATAAACCTTGCTGCTTTATCTGAGGAGTTAATATCTAAACTGCCTGCCATTACTTTAGGCTGGTTACACACAAGTCCGACAACTTTTCCATCTATGCGGGCAAAACCAATGACAATATTTCTTGCAAAGTCTTTTTGCACTTCAAAAAATGAGTGCTCGTCCACTACTTGGTGAATGACTTGACGCACATCGTAAGGGCGCACGGCATCAAACGGGACAACGTCTAATAAATCCGGACGATAATGATCAGACTCTGCTTTTGAGGCTAAAGGAGGCTGCTCTTGGCTAGACTGAGGAAGATAGCTTAAGAGTGTTCGTACTTGTTCTAGCACCTCTTGTTCTGTTGCACCTCTAAAATGAGCATTACCGCTAATTTCGTTATGAACAGCTGCTCCTCCAAGATTTTCAGAGGAAATGCTTTCTCCTGTTACCGTTTCAATTACTTTTGGTCCTGTAATGAACATTTGACTTGTTTCTTCTACCATAAAAACAAAGTCCGTAATCGCAGGTGAGTACACGGCTCCGCCTGCACAAGGACCCATAATAACGGATATTTGAGGCATGACACCCGAATAAATAGCATTTCGATAAAAAATATGACCGTATCCATCAAGAGACATGACGCCCTCTTGAATACGAGCTCCGCCTGAATCATTTAAGCCAATAAACGGCACGCCTGTTTTAGCCGCTAAGTCCATTACGTGCGCAATTTTTTTAGCATGCATTTCACCTAACGCGCCCCCGAATACTGTAAAATCTTGCGAAAACAAGTAGACTGAGCGACCGTTTATTTTGCCGTAACCTGTTACTACCCCGTCTCCTGGTCCTACTTGATTATTCATACTGAAATCCGCACACCGATGTTCAATAAACGGATTTAATTCGACAAATGTATGTTCATCCAAAAGAATTTCAATTCGTTCGCGTGCCGTTAGTTTCCCTTTATGGTGCTGTTTTTCAATTTTTTCGTCTCCACCGCCTAACTCGATTTTCCGGCGCTTATCGTACAATTCATTTAATTTATCATAAATGTCAACCATGTTTTTTTTCCTCCTCTAGTGTTTTTTCACAGAGCTCATAAAGAACACCCTTTGCTGATTTTGGATGCAAAAAAGCAATGGATGCTTCCCCTGCGCCTTTTCGCGGAACATCGTCAATCATTTGTACACCCTTTTCCTTTAACTCGTTAATCCGTTCTTCAATCGTGCGCACACCTAAAGCAACATGATGAAGACCTTCACCTCTCTTTTGGATGAACGCGCCGACCGCACTGTCTTCAAAGAGCGGCTCTAATAATTCAATTTTTACGTTGCCGCACTGAATAAAAGCAACTTTTACTCCTTGTTCTTCTACTTCTTCTACTTTTAATAGAGACAGTCCTAATACCTTTTCATAAAACGGGAGGCTGCCTTCAATTGATTTTACAGCTATTCCTATGTGATCAATTCCTTTTATCACTTTCTCACCTCTTAAAAAAGCGTTTTCATTTACACATATTCTTGAAAACAAAAGAAATCTCCTGCTCGCGTATCTACAGAAAGTTGCTTGTCTAAGCAGCGGAAGACATGTAAAATAAGAAAAAAACGTGTAGGAGGACTTTGGTTGTATGTCTAATAAGAAAATCCAAAAAACCATTGTGTTTTTAATGCTTCTTGTCATGTTAATATCTACGCTTTTAGCGGGACTTGCCATGTGGTTTTAATCGGGACTGACGACTAAAAACATAGCTGCACTGCTGTTTCTGTGTGCAATGCAAACATATAAAAAAGACTGGTCACTAGTCACCAGTCTTTTGCTGTATATTCACAATGCCTTTTTGAGCGGCTAACTCTTCAAAAGATTGATTTGTAGATACAATCCATACTTTTGTACCCAACGGGACTTGATCATATAAATGGCTTACTTCACGATTTTCTACGCGAATACAGCCATTCGAGACATATTTACCGATGGAACCCGGCTGATTTGTACCATGAATGCCATAAATACGTCCGTCAGTCTCTCTTGCATCAAACCCAATCCATCTTACACCTAGAGGATTTTGAGGAGCGCCTCCTTCAATGTTACTTCTCCGATAATAAGGATTAACAGCTTTTACTGTTACCGTGAACTCCCCTTCGGGCGTCAGATCAACTGTTTTCCCCGTTGCTACTTTAATAATTTGTTTAATTTCTTTATTTTGAATATAAGCAAGCTCATTGCTTTGTTTATTAATAATAATATAAGGATCATTTGGCAACGGATTTTCTCCTAATGGCCAAACCGGAGATAGTAGTAAAAGGATAAAAGCAAACACATGCACGTAATCCACCACCTTACTTTAGTCCTAAGTAAAAGACAAGAGATATATCTCTTATCTTATTTAGTGTTCGTAAGCAAGATAAACAACATGCATGCTGTTTAACTTATTTTTAAGGTTTGTTTAATAACCAAATATTGTTCAATTTCTTTGACTACGTGCAGTAAATCGGCACGCGCTTCAAACTCTTCCCGCGTTTTGGGAAGCGGCATCTCTGCAAACGCTTCTCGTAAATGCTGAAGTTTGGCTAAAAATAATTTTGCTGTATTACCGGGGTGGATGGATAGACTTAATTCTTCAATGAAATCGGCAATCATGTAGCGCTGTTCTACCACCAAATCAATAGCGGTAATGAGAGGAAGCGTTCGCTCAATAATTTCAAGCTGTTTTTCACGAATTTTAAAATAGCGGTAATAATAATTTTCCCCACGCACAAAATGATTTTCAACATCACGAAACGCAAGGCTTTTTGCTTTTTCTAAAATTTTTACCGTATCTGCAATTTCCTTACCGTCCCAACTGCTGTCATTGGTTCTGAGATACAGGGCAATTTCTTTTAACATCGACCGGAAATTCCCTTCAATTTCTTGCTGATACGTGCGAAGCTCTTGATCTAAACTTGGCATGTATAAATTCACAAGCAGGGCAACACCTATCCCAATTACAATTAAGCCAAGTTCATTAAAGACGATTCCCCATGTCATATTGCCTTTGGAGTAAATATGAAGCAAAATAACGGAGCTTGTAACAATGCCTGCATTAACTTTGAATATAACCGTAACCGGGATAAACAAAAGCAGCATCAGTCCTATAACAAGTGGATGATAAGCAATCCCTTCAAAGAATATAAACGAAAACAGAATGGATAAAGAACAAGCAATAAAACGATCGCTTGCACTTCGCAACGATTTTTTCTTTGAATTTTGAATGCACAAAATGGTGATAATTCCAGCTGATACAAAAAACTCGAGGTGAAAGAACTGAGCTATAATAATAGCCAGTGATGTACCGACGGCTGTTTTAATTGTCCGGTACCCAATTTTAAATTTCATTTTCTAGACTCCTACATGTTGGTTTCTTTTTAGTGTGATAAAATACTCTATTCTTTATTAACACGAATAGAAAAATAACACAACCTTAAATCTTGCTGTACCGTATAAATTTCAATAAAAAAAGTGCAGAAAGGATCGTACTCTTCCTGCACTTTTTTATTATAAAATCTTTTCTAAGAAATCTTTAGCACGCTTGCTTTTAGGCGCTGAGAAAAATTCAGCCGGAGGCGCATCTTCAACAAGCACACCGCCGTCTAAAAACAGCACACGATCCGCTACTTCTCGTGCAAATCCCATTTCATGCGTTACAATGACCATCGTCATTCCTGTTTCTGTTAGCGACTTCATTACATCTAGTACTTCTTTTACCATCTCTGGATCCAATGCTGAGGTTGGTTCGTCAAACAGCATCACTTTTGGTTCCATTGCCAGGGCTCTTGCAATAGCTACACGCTGCTTTTGACCGCCCGATAAGCGACTTGGGAACTCGTTGGCTTTTTGAGCAAGTCCCACTTTTTGGAGTAATTCTTTGCCTTTAGCAACAGCCGTTTCTCTTGACACGCCTTTTACCGTCATCGGAGCATACGTCAAATTTTCAAGCACTGTCATATGTGGAAACAAGTGAAAATGCTGAAACACCATTCCTACGTTTTCACGCACACGCATAATGTTTGTTTTTTTATCTGTAATCACTTGACCGTTAATTGAAACTAATCCGCTCGTCGGTTCTTCAAGCAGGTTCATACAGCGTAAAAAAGTAGATTTACCAGAACCAGAAGGGCCAATAACAGCTACGACTTCTTTTTCCTTAATCGTAGTTGAAATACCTTTTAAAACTTCATTTTTACCAAATGATTTGTGTAAATTTTCAACGTTAATCACCTTTTCTCATTCTCCTCTCGACTGCTTTACCAAGGAGCGTTAAGCCCATTACCATTACATAATAAATCAACCCTGCAAAGATTAACGGTTCAAGGTAGGCGAATTTTTCTCCACCTACAATGTAAGCACGGCGCATAATGTCGAGTGCTCCAATAACTGTAACGATAGCTGATTCCTTTGTTAATGTAATGAACTCATTCATTAAAGCAGGTAAAATATTTTTAAGTGCCTGTGGCAAAATAATTTGTCCCATCATGCGGCGATAAGGAATTCCTAACGCTAATGCCGCTTCACGCTGTCCTTTATCAACAGCTAAAATACCAGCGCGAATAATTTCAGATATATATGCTGCAGAGTTTAGCCCGAACGCAGCAACGGCTGCTGGAAACGGGGCAATATCAAACCCGAGCAGCTGAGGTAATCCAAAGTATATTAATAATAATTGCAGTACAAGCGGTGTTCCGCGAAACACGGACGTATATGCATCCGCAAACCATTGAAGAGGTTTATTGCGGCTGATTTTACATAAAGATAAAATAACTCCCAGCACAAACCCTAAAATTGCTGAAGCTAGGACTATCTGTATCGTTACCCCTATCCCTTTTAAAATATAAGGCATAGAAGGCACGATTTGCGAAAAATCCAAATTCATGCCCAGTTCCATTCCTCTCTAACTATCATTCTTATTTTTGGTCGTCAAACCACTTAACGATTAATTTATCTAATTCACCGTTTTCTTTCATTTTCTTTAATTCACGGTTAAAGTCATTCGTTAGCTTGCTGTCTTTAGGAAATGCGATTGCTGATCCTTTACTTGAATCTGGACGTCCTGTATCAGACATTTGCAAGCTTTTGTCTTTGTTCACATACCCTTTAGCTACTGTATCTTCAATAATCGCTGCATCGATACGATTTGATTTCATTTCTTGAATTAGTTCTGGAATACGGTCACGTGTTGTTACATTTACTCCGTCAACTTCTTTTGCAATTTCTTTTGCTTCGTCCGCTTGAATAGAAGAAGTTTGTACACCGACTGTTTTCCCTTTTAGTTCTTCTGCATTTTTAATTGGCGCATCTTTCTTCGATACAATCATGTTTTTTGCTTCATAATATACGTCTGAGAAATCCACGTTCTTTTTACGCTTTTCAGTTGGCGTCATACCAGCTAAAACTAAATCGACTTTATTAGATTGTAAAGCTGGAATTAATCCGCCAAATTCCATATCCTTCACCTGTACGTCATAGCCTAACTTTTTACCGATTGCTTTTGCTAAATCTACGTCAAATCCGATTGCTTCACTATCACCTTTTGCCGTATCAATATATTCAAATGGTGGGTAATCTGCTGATGTTCCCATTACTAGTACTTTTTTATCTTTGTCATCGCTGCTTGCTCCGCCATTAGACGTTCCTTCTCCTGCTCCGCATGCAGCTAAAACGCCTGCTGTTAAAAGACCAATTGCCGTTACCGATAACCACTTCTTCAATTTCATCTTCGTTCCCCCTAGTTTATTCCTTACATTATTTTTTAAAAATTAATAATATTATGAAATAAGTTTTTTGCTATTGCAAGTAAATGTCGAAATTTAAATATATATTCATATAAATGTATTTTAACACAACATTATAAATATGCAATATCTTTTTTAAATATAAGTTTCACTATTTGAAAATACCTTTTCTCAACATTTTCCACTCTCTAGAAAGCCTGCATACAGATAGGTAAAAAAACGCATAAAAAAAGAAGCCGTTCAAAACGGCTTCTATCTTACACTTCTTCACAGTGCTGTTCGAATGCTTCTTGCAGCTTCATCACAACTGACATTGGCTCGTGGCCTTCAATTTCGTGACGTTCTACCATTGTGATAATTTTTCCGTCTTTTAATAAAGCGAAAGATGGAGACGAAGGCGGATAACCTTCAAAGTATTCGCGTGCACGCGCAGTTGCTTCTTTATCTTGCCCAGCAAATACTGTAACCAAGTTTGTTGGACGTTTATCATAATGTACAGCATGCGCTGCAGCAGGTCTTGCAATACCTCCTGCACAACCGCAAACTGAATTCACCATTACAAGCGTTGTACCAGGCTTTTTAAACGTTTCATCTACCGCTTCAGCCGTCGTTAATTCTGTATAACCAGCAGCTGTAATTTCTTTACGGGCTTGACGCACAACGTCGTTCATAAACAAGTTAAAATCGATATTCATTTTCATACCTCCCTTTTGCTATCTATTCTTTATCATAGCAAACGAAAACTAAAAAGGCGATTGCTTTGACTCATTTTTTCTTGGTAATCAAGATTAAACAGGAAAAGAAATGGTGATACTATTTTTACAGCTAGAAAACCATACTCTTAACTCCCTAGTGTAGAAGGATCCGCATAAAATGCAGGATCCTTTTTTATATTTCCTTCATCGCCTGCTGGTAGGTTTTAATCAAGTGTTCGAGAGCTTCAGCCATTGTGACATCTCCCGTCATCATTTGTTTTTCAACATCCCCTAACGTTTGCTTAACTAAAGGATGTTCATAAAATGATTCTTGTAAATATTCATTAACACTTGCTTGTAACCATGCCTTCATTTGCTTTTGCCTTACTGTATAAAACAGATCATTTTTATTCATCCATTCCTTATAATTACAAATTATCTTCCACAAGTGTTGCAATGATGCTTCCTCATAAGCAGAAGTTGTGGTAACCTGTGGTTTCCATCCTCCAGAATGACCGTGAAGGAAACCGATGACGCTTTCGTATTCTTTTGCGGTAACTTCTGCTTTTAGCCGATTATCCCCGTCTGCTTTATTTACACAAATCAAATTAACCCATTCAAGCAGTCCTTTTTTAATTCCTTGCAAATCATCTCCCGCTCCAGTTAAAGCGAGCAGAACAAAGAAGTCTACCATCTCTTTTACAATCATTTCACCTTGGCCAACACCCATCGTTTCGACAAATATGATGTTATACCCAGCCGCTTCACAAAGAAAAATGGCTTCTCTCGTTTTAAGATGAACACCTCCAAGCGTTCCTTGAGAAGGTGAAGGACGGACAAAAGCGTTCTCTTGTTTGGTAAGCAGCTCCATTCTCGTTTTATCTCCTAAAATACTTCCTCCAGACAAGGTACTGCTTGGATCGACTGCCAAAACTGCAACGGAATGGCCATTTTTGCATAGGTACGACCCAAATTTGTCAATCAGCGTACTTTTTTCCTGCTCCGGGTACGCCTGTAAAACCAATGCGCACTGAATGCCCCGTATGAGGATAGATTTCTTTAATCAGCTGTTGTGCTATTACTTTATGCTTCAGCGCTTTACTTTCAATTAAAGTAATGGCTTGAGCTAACGCTGTTCTTTTCCCTTCAAGCAGCCCTTGTTTATAATCTTGTACCGTTTTTAATTTTACCAATTGTCTCCACCAACTATTCTTCTAACCGTTTCTTTATTTCAGATAAAACGGAAACGGCCGCTTTTGGGATTACTGTTCCAGGTCCAAAGATTGCAGAAGCGCCGTGTTCTAAAAGAAATGAGTAGTCTTGTTTAGGAATAACGCCTCCGACAATAACAACGATATCGTCACGCTCTAATTTCTTTAACTCCTCAACAAGCTGCGGCAGTAACGTTTTATGCCCGGCTGCCAAAGAGCTTATGCCAATCACATGTACGTCGTTTTCTACAGCTTGCCTTGCTGTTTCTTGAGGCGTTTGGAATAAAGGGCCGATATCAACATCAAAGCCAAGATCAGCAAAGGCTGTTGAAATAACTTTCGATCCTCTGTCGTGACCGTCTTGCCCCATTTTTGCGACTAAAATTCTTGGGCGTCTTCCTTCTTCCTCTAAAAATTCAGCCGTGAGCTTTCGAACTTCTTCGATTTGATCTCGATGCACAAACTCCGCACTGTATACCCCGCTGACTGACTTAGAAGTAGCCTGATGTCTTCCAGCCACTTTCTCAATAGCTTCTGAAATTTCGCCTAGTGTAGCTCTAGCTCTCGCAGCTTCAACCGCAAAAGCAAGGAGATTTCCTTCACCTGTTTTGGCACAATTAGTCAGTCGATTAAGCGCTTCAACTACCGCTTGTTCGTTACGTTCACTGCGTATTTTCTTTAACTTTTCCAGCTGCTTCATTCGAACTGCTGTGTTATCAATATCAAGAATATCAAGCGGTTCTTCTTGCTCCGGCTGAAACTGATTCACACCTACAATAATCTCTGCCTGCGAGTCTATTCTTGCTTGTCTGCGCGCAGCTGCTTCTTCTATTTTCATTTTAGGTACGCCTGCTTCTATTGCTTTTGTCATTCCGCCGAGCTGCTCTATTTCTTCAAGGTGCTTCCACGCTTTTATCATTAATTCATTCGTTAATGATTCCACGTAATAAGATCCTCCCCAAGGATCAATAACGGAACAAATCTCCGTTTCATTTTGCAAATAAAGCTGCGTGTTTCGGGCAATCCTAGCTGAAAAATCAGTTGGAAGAGCAATCGCTTCATCCAGTGCGTTTGTATGAAGCGACTGCGTATGTCCTGATACTGCAGCCAGAGCTTCGACGCATGTTCTAATAACATTATTAAATGGATCCTGCTCCGTTAAACTCCATCCGGACGTTTGAGAATGCGTTCTAAGAGCTAAAGATTTAGGATTATCCGGCTCAAACTGCTTCATTAGTTTTGCCCACAGCAGCCTCCCTGCTCTCATTTTCGCTACTTCCATAAAATAGTTCATTCCAATTGCCCAGAAAAAGGATAGTCTCGGAGCAAATGCGTCAATTGTAATTCCCGCTTTCAAGCCGGTTCGTACATATTCAAGTCCATCTGCAAGCGTATAAGCAAGCTCTAAGTCTGCTGGAGCACCTGCTTCTTGCATATGATAGCCTGATATACTAATACTGTTAAATTTCGGCATGTACTCCGCTGTATATTTAAAAATATCCGCAATGATTCGCATTGACATCTCAGGAGGATAAATATACGTATTGCGCACCATATATTCTTTTAAAATATCATTTTGAATCGTTCCAGCCAGCTTTTCTTTTTTTACGCCTTGTTCTTCAGCTGTTACGATGTAGAAAGCTAAAATAGGAAGCACCGCCCCGTTCATCGTCATCGACACGGACATTTGATCAAGCGGAATCCCTTCAAACAGCTGCTTCATATCAATCATTGAATCAATTGCCACGCCTGCTTTCCCTACATCTCCAACAACTCTTGGATGATCAGAGTCATAGCCGCGGTGGGTAGCGAGGTCAAAAGCAACAGACAGCCCTTTCTGTCCAGCAGCTAGGTTTCGGCGGTAAAAGGCATTGCTTTCCTCCGCCGTTGAGTATCCTGCATACTGTCTAATAGTCCAAGGCCGCTTCACATACATCGTTGCATACGGTCCTCTCACAAACGGTGGGACACCAGGTGCAAAGTGAATAAAGTCGAGGCTATCTCTGTCTTTTTTTGTATATACTGATTTTAATTCAATTTGTTCATTTGTTTGAAAAGCAGTGAATGAACTTTGAGTCACGTCATCTTCCCTTTGCTGCTTTGAAAATGATAATGGAATATTAGAAAAAGAAGGCTTTTTATACATGAACTTCTACCTCCAAAGCACATAATAACTTCTTAACGCATTGAATAACATTCGTCTTAGGATGTATGACGCTCATTACACCTTTTTGCTGCCACTGCGTTTTGCGTGATACATGTTCTTCCCCCACTACGTACACATAAACGGAATCTTCCTCAAAATAAGTCATCACTTTTGTTAAGAGCTTTTCCACGAGTTCATCACTTCCACAGATCACAAATGCTTCGTGCTTTTGTTCATTCATCCAATCTGCTATTTCCACATAAGAATCTATGTTTTTAATTGTTTCACACGCAAAGCCTGCGCTTTCAAATAAAGACCGGGCAATCTCAGCTTTTTTACGGCTGCTAGGATCGGTGAGCTCCATAATGCCGATGCTCATCCCCTTTGTATAAACCCGTATTTTTTCAAACTTCTCTGCTGCTCTCCACTTAGTGAGCGGCACAACACTGTCAGGCTGTGTCTGCTTCGCCATTTGTTTTAGCATCCACCCTGCTGTTATTACCCCTTTAGATGCTAGCTTTGTATAGTCCTCTAGCGAAAGAGTTGATGAAATTTCCGAAGCGTTCTGATCACTGTATTTATCCATTTTTATTTCTTCTTTTTTAAGCGGCGTGCTTTTTATCTCTTGAGATACATCCTGTTGCTTAGGAGCATAGTGTGTGACTCCGATCAAGCGCTCAATTCGGCACTCTATATCCTCTTGTCTTTTTACTTTCATTTGTTCAACTTCATCTTGAATTCGCCCTTGTTTTAAAGCTTCTTCCATTCCGCCGTGGTCTTCAATGTTGCCAAATAACTCCCAAGCTTTTGTCATTAATTCATGTGTGTAGGCTTCAACGTACCAAGAGCCTCCGGCAGGATCCATTACTTTTGATATATGTGTTTCGTGCTGCAAAATTAAGTGAGTGTTACGTGCAAGGCGATGAGCGAACTGAGAAGATGAAGATGTGACGGAATCATATGGTTCAATATGCAGACTATCCGCTCCTCCTACAATAGAAGCAAATGCTTGAACCGTGCTCCTTAATGCATTTGTATACATGTCTTCTTTAGACTGTGTAAGATGTGACGTTTCCGTATGGATAAACGGCACTGAAACGGCCGTGTCATCAAAAGCACGAACCACATTTGCCCAAAGCATGCGAAAAGCACGAAGTTTTGATATTTCCATAAATAAATGTGAGCTAACTGAAAAAGAAAAGGTCATGTGAGGTAAAACTTGATGTAAGGACAAACCGCGTTTTATGCATTCATCAATATACTGCACCCCTGTAGCAAGCATATAAGCTAGTTCTTGAACAGCGTTTGCACCGCTGTTATGGTAAGGAATGCTTGATACAATGATCGTTTTGAGCTCTGGAACATTACTGTGAGCCAAACGCGTTGCGTAAGCTAAATGATCGTATAAATCTCGAGTAGCAAGTGGAACTCTTCCATATTCAGCAAGGGTGCCGAGCGGATCCATTCCAACCGTACCTGTTAGCTGTCTCATATCAAAGTTATGATCAACACAGTATGCTTTTAGAAACGAAAGAAGTGGAACGGATGTACATCCCGTATTTAAAAATAGAGGCACCGCTTCAAGAGCTACATGCTGAAACAAATGAGCAACATCCTCTAAAGTAGAAATTGTAGCGCCTGAGGCTACTTCAGCTTCAGTTGCTTCATCAACGTCTTTCCCTTGCCTCATTGCTTCACTGCACGTAAAAGCGGCCGTATTTTGTCCATTTCTCAAACTGTGTAAAAGAAGGTTATTGCTTTCTTTAATAGAAGGTAAATCGATTTTTTGGGTGATTTCCCATTCTCCTAGTATGTATGATTCTTTACCGGCTCCTCTTAAACAATTTATTCCCGCCGGACTCTGCTGCAAGTAGTCTAAATGTGCCGTATCACTTTCGAAATAAAGCGGTTTCAAAAAGATATTTTCTAACGTTTCTTTTGAAGAGATCGCGGTATTTTTGCTAACTTCCTGTGCCCAATCTTCTTTAGGTGTACGTGTAAATTCATGAAATGATAATGTATTTGTTTTCATTTCCATGCCCCTTTACAGTTAATAGCTGCCTGCTAAACCGAGATGATTACACTTTGAAGTTTGATGATTCTTATTTTATTTTAATACATCTTTTACAAATTGTTCAATCATTGCTTCAAAATAAAAAGAGGCCGAGACATAATTAACCTACGTTTACCATCACCATAAAAAAATCCGAACGAGTTGGATTCTCTATCAAGAATCTCAATTCATCGTTCGGATCTTCCTTCAGCTAAAATATTTTTGTGCCATCCTCTGTTTTAATAGACGGACGTATTCTCTTTAGAAGTAGATTCTAAAATCTCTTTAACTCTTGCCAAGAATCTGCCGCACACCAAGCCGTCTAACACGCGGTGATCAAGTGATAAACATAAGTTAACCATATCTCGAACAGCAATCATGTTATCAATAATAACCGGACGTTTTACAATAGATTCTACTTGTAAAATAGCCGCTTGCGGGTAATTAATAATCCCCATTGATTGCACGGAACCAAATGAGCCTGTGTTGTTAACAGTAAACGTTCCCCCCTGCATGTCTTCAGACTTCAATGAACCCGTACGAACTTTTTGCGCGAGCTCTGTAATTTCACGCGCAATGCCTTTGATTGTCTTTTCATCGGCTTGTTTAATAACCGGCACAAACAAAGCATCGTCTGTTGCAACAGCAATGGACACATTAATGTCTTTTTTCTGAACAATACGGTCTCCTGCCCACATTGAATTCATTTGAGGGAATTCTTTTAAAGCTTGAGCCACTGCTTTTACGAAGAATGCAAAATACGTTAAGTTAAAACCTTCTTTTTGTTTGAACTCCGTCTTTAATGAATCACGATAAGAAACTAAGTTCGTTACATCAACTTCAACCATTGTCCATGCATGCGGAATTTCGTGCTTGCTGCGAAGCATATTTGCTGCAATAGCTTTACGCACGCCTGTAACAGGGATTTCTTGATCTCCTGCTGCAGACACAACCGGCGCGGGCTGCTGCGTTTTTGGAGCAGCTGCCGCTACAGGTGCTTCTGGCTGAACTGTTGATGCAGGTGTTTCTTTCACTTCAGCAGCTCCGCCTTTTTCGATAACAGCTAAAATATCTTTTCTCGTAATGCGGCCGCCCGCCCCTGTTCCTGTCACGGTATCTAAATTAATATTATGTTCTTGTGACAGACGCATAACAGCTGGAGAGTATCGGCTTTTATTGGATTGACTGTCCGCTGGTTTTGACGCTGATTCTTCTACAGTCTTATCAGACGTTTTCTGTTCTTTTTGAGGTACAGTTCCTTCTACTTCAATTAAACAAATCACTTCTCCTACAGGCAAAGTATCATCTTCACCTGCAATTAACTCTTTAATTGTTCCACTAAAAGAAGAAGGCACTTCAGCATTTACTTTATCCGTCATGACTTCAGCTAACGGGTCGTACTTATTTACGTGATCTCCAACAGAAACGAGCCATTTGCTAATTGTACCTTCTGTTACACTTTCACCGAGCTGCGGCATCGTAATTTTTTCAATAGCCAATTGATACAACTCCTTTTAAAATTGAGCTAATTCTCTCATTGCTTTTTCTACTTTATCTGGATTCACCATAAAATATTTTTCCATTGTTGGTGCATACGGCATAGCTGGAACATCAGGTCCAGCAAGGCGCTGAATTGGCGCATCTAAATCGAATAAGCAGTGTTCAGCAATAATAGCTGCTACTTCGCTCATGATGCTGCCTTCTTTGTTGTCTTCCGTTAAAAGCAGTACTTTACCTGTTTTAGAGGCTGCTTCAATAATAGCTTCTTTATCAAGCGGATAGACCGTTCTTAAATCTAAGATGTGTGCTGAAATACCGTCTGCTTCTAGTTTTTCAGCAGCTTGAAGAGCAAAGTGTACACAAAGACCATATGTAATAACCGTGATGTCGTCTCCTTCTCTCTTTACATCTGCTTTGCCAATCGGAAGTACATAATCATCCTCAGGTACTTCTCCTTTAATCAAACGGTACGCACGCTTATGCTCAAAGAAAAGAACTGGATCATCATCACGAATAGCTGCTTTTAATAATCCTTTTACATCATAAGGCGTAGAAGGCATCACAATCTTTAACCCTGGCGTATTGGCAAATAGTGCTTCAACAGATTGAGAATGATAAAGAGCACCATGAACTCCGCCGCCGTAAGGAGCTCGAATTGTAATTGGACAACTCCAATCATTGTTAGAACGATAGCGAATTTTCGCTGCTTCTGACACAATTTGATTGACTGCAGGCATAATAAAATCAGCAAATTGCATTTCAGCAATCGGACGCATGCCGTACATTGCCGCTCCGATTCCTACCCCTGCAATAGCAGACTCTGCAAGAGGTGTGTCAATGACTCTTTCTTCCCCGAACTGTTCGTACAGTCCGTTGGTTGCTTTAAATACGCCGCCTTTTTTCCCTACGTCTTCTCCTAATACAAACACGCGGGAATCTCTTTCCATTTCTTCACGAATGGCCATTGTTACTGCATCAATATATGAAATAACCGGCATATGTTCTCCTCCTTACTCACCGTACACGTATTTTAAAGCCGATTCCGCTTCTGCATAAGGAGCGTTTTCAGCATAATCTGTTGCATCATTAACGATGTTCATAATATCATCAAGCATTTGTTTTTCTCGTTCATCGGTTAACACGTTAACCTCTTTTAAATAAGCCGCAAAGTACGCAAGCGGATCGCTCTTTTTAGCTTCAGACAATTCTTCTGCTCCGCGATATGCACGATCATCGTCATCACTTGAATGGGCAGTCAAACGCTCTGAAACAGTTTCAATAAGAGTAGGCCCTTCTCCTCTGGATGCACGATCTCTTGCTTCTTTTACCACTCGGTATACTTCAAGGACGTCGTTTCCATCAATTGTGTAGCCTGGCATACCATATCCAATCGCACGATCAGATACTTTTGCGCAGCCTAGCTGCTTTTCAACCGGAACAGAAATCGCATACTTGTTATTTTCACACATAAAGATAACAGGAAGCTTATGAACACCTGCAAAGTTCGCGCCTTCGTGGAAATCTCCTTGGTTAGAAGATCCTTCTCCAAACGTGACAAACGTTACTAAGTCTTTTTTCTCCAATCGTCCTGCTAAAGCGATTCCTACTGCATGAGGAACCTGTGTTGTAACTGGAGAAGATCCTGTTACAATTCGCTTTTCCTTATGGCCAAAGTGACCTGGCATTTGACGACCTCCTGAGTTTGGATCTTCGGCTTTAGCAAACCCAGAAAGCATTAAATCGCGCGCGGTCATTCCAAATGCTAGCACAACACCCAGATCGCGGTAATAAGGTAATATGTAATCATTCTCTCTATTTAAGGCAAAAGCTGCGCCAACTTGAGCGGCTTCTTGACCTTGGCATGAAATAACAAAAGGCACCTTCCCTGCACGATTTAATAGCCACATACGCTCATCAATTTTTCGTGCAAGCAGCATAGTGCGGTACATTTCAAGTACTTGTTCATCAGTTAATCCTAATGATTCATGACGGTTTTTTGTCATGTTTAAACCTCCTTTAATCATCAAAAATGAATCGCTTTTCCATCTACAGCTAATGAAGCTTCTCCCATCGCTTCTGAAAGGCTAGGGTGAGGATGAATGGTATGAGCAATTTCCCATGGTGTAGCATCCAATACCTTTGCAAGACCCGCTTCAGAGATCATATCCGTCACGTGAGGTCCAATCATATGCACACCAAGAACATCATTTGTGTCGGCATCAGCAATAATTTTAACAAATCCCTCTGCTTCTCCATATACAAGAGCTTTTCCAACGGCCTTAAACGGAAATTTTCCAACCTTCAGCTGAAACCCTTGCTGTTTTGCTTCTTGTTCTGTTAATCCTACACTTGCTGCCTCCGGGCTGCTGTATACGCATTTAGAGATTGTTGTATAATCAATCTTCAAAGGCTTTTCACCATGTAAATGCTCAACAGCTACAATTCCTTCGTGAGAAGCTACATGTGCAAGCTGCAGTCCGCCAATCACATCTCCAATTGCGTAGATATGAGATTCTTTCGTTTGATAAAAATCATTCGTGGCAATCACGCCTTTTTCTACTACAATATCGGTATTCTCGAGACCAATTCCTTCGACATTCGCTTGACGCCCTACAGATACAAGCAGCTTTTCTGCTTCATATTCTTGCATATCGTCCCCTACTTGAGCCGAAATTTTCACCTGACCACCAATAGACAGTGTATCGGCCATTACTTTAGCAGAAGTAATAATGGTAACTCCTTTTGCTTTTAAAAGCTTCGTCATTTCACGGGAGATATCTTGATCTTCTGTTGGTAAAATTCGATCGCTGTATTCAACAACTGTTACATCAACATCAAAATCTCTGAGCATGGACGCCCATTCAATTCCAATGACGCCGCCTCCCACAATAATAATAGAAGCAGGAAGTGTTTCCATCTTTAATGCTTCATCTGAAGTGATTACTTTCTCTCCGTCAATCGTTAAACCAGGTAATGTTCTAGGACGAGACCCTGTTGCGACAATTACATTCTTTGGAATAAGCATTTCGTTTTCTTCACCGCTTTTTAATTCGACGGAGATGGTTCCTGGCATAGGAGAAAAAATAGAAGGTCCTAAAATACGTCCAATTCCTTCATATACGTCAATTTCACCTTTTTTCATTAGCTGTTTGACACCATTATGTAACTGTGAAACAATTTCTGACTTTCGTTCTTGTACACGTGCATAGTTCAATAGTACATTGGACGTTTCTACGCCAAATTCACTGCTTTTCTTAGCCGTTTGATAGACTTCTGCACTTCTTAGTAAAGCTTTGCTTGGGATACACCCTGCGTGCAGGCATGTGCCGCCTAACTTATTTTTTTCCACAACCGCTACCGATAGACCTAACTGAGAGGCACGAATAGCTGCTACGTACCCTCCGGTTCCACCGCCGAGAATGACCAAATCATATTCTTTTGCCACACTGCTTCACACCTTTCTGCAAACGCTATTAAGCGCCTTTATATTCCTTCACTTCTTCTTCACCTGTAAGCACTCGGAGAGCCCCTTCAGCTAGCGCTTGAAGCTCATTTTCTCCAGGATAAACAATGACATCTGCAATCCACTTTACATGATTAATAATCAGCTCAACAAACGCTTTTGAATAAGCAATGCCTCCCGTTAAAATAATGGCATCTACTTTTCCATGCAATACCGTACTGGCAGCTCCAATTTCCTTCGAAATTTGATAAGCCATTGCTTCGTAGATAAGCTTAGCTTTTTCGTTCCCATTTTTCACTAGCGCTTCGACTTTCTGCACGTCAGATGTGCCCAAATAACCGACAAGCCCGCCTTTTCCTACAAGCATTTTCATAATCTCCTCGCGGTAATACTGACCTGAAAAGCAAAGACGAACTAATTCACCAACCGGTACACCGCCAGCGCGCTCTGGACTAAAAGGACCGTCACCGTGCAGGCCATTGTTCACATCAATTACTTTTCCCCGTTGATGAACTCCCACTGTAATGCCTCCACCCATATGGGTAACAATAACGTTCATTTGTTCATATGTGCTATTCATTTCTTTAGCCACTTTTCGAGCAACCGATTTTTGATTCAGCGCGTGAAAGATGCTTTTCCTTTCCATAAAAGGAGTTCCTGAGATACGAGCGATGTCACTTAGCTCATCTACCACCACTGGATCAACAATGTACGCTGGAATATTTAATCCAGACGCAATCTCAAAAGCTAAAATCCCGCCTAAATTTGAAGCATGATGGCCGGCATAACCGTCTTTTAAATCTTTGAGCATGGCTTGATTTACTTCATATGTGCCGCCTTCAATCGGGCGTAAAAGCCCTCCTCTTCCACATACTGCACTTAATTTAGATAAATTAATCCCCTCTTCATCAAGTGCCTCTAAAATCGAGTTTTTACGGAACTCATACTGTGCATATATCGTCTCAAACTGATTCATTTGCTGTGAATCGTAGCGGATTGTTCGATCAAAAATTGGTTTATCGTTGTGAAACACGCCAATTTTTGTGGACGTTGAACCCGGATTTATTATCAGCATTCGATATTCGTGCATATCCAACACATGTCCTCCTACCTTATCATTCTCATAAACGAAGGCTAGGTCGAAAGGATTTCATTTATTCCTTTTGCCTAGCCTTCAGCTCAAACATTAGCGCGTATGACGTCTACTTAAAATATGCTGTCCATTTTGTAAAAATTGACTGCGTGAACGACGCAGCTTTTCAATTCTTTCTTCAGCTAAGCGATCTGCTGCTAGATAGGTTGGAATGCCATCTCGCTTTGAGATTTCAACTACCTTTTCAATATTATCATAAATACCTTCAACTTTTTTCAGCGCACGCTCACGGTTATATCCAACTAGCTCATCAGCTACGTTAATAACGCCTCCTGCGTTAATAACATAGTCCGGTGCATATACAATGCCTAATTCATGAATTAAATCACCATGACGCGTTTCTTTCAATTGATTATTAGCTGCCCCTGCAATAACTTTTGCTTTTATTTGAGGGATCGTTTCATCGTTAATCGTTGCTCCGAGTGCACAAGGAGCATAGATATCACATTCTACACCATAAATATCATTCGGGTCTACTGCTTGCGCACCAAATTCTTCTACCGCACGCTGAACAGCTTCTTTATTAATATCCGTTACAATAAGTTTCGCTCCTTCTTCGTGAAGGTGGCGGCATAAATTATACGCTACGTTTCCTACACCTTGGACAGCTACTACTTTGCCTTCAAGCATATCTGTTCCAAATGCTTCTTTTGCTGCTGCTTTAATTCCTCGGTATACGCCGTAGGCTGTGACTGGTGATGGATTGCCTGATGAACCAAAAGCAGGAGATACACCCGTTACATAATCCGTTTCCTCATATACAATATCCATATCCTCTACCGTTGTGCCCACATCTTCTGCTGTAATATATCGACCATTTAACCCTTGAATAAAGCGACCAAATGCACGGAACATCGCTTCATTTTTGTCTTTGCGAGGATCTCCGATAATGACCGTTTTCCCTCCTCCTAAATTCAAGCCTGCTGCTGCATTTTTATAAGTCATTCCGCGTGATAGACGAAGCGCATCTTCAATTGCAGCCTCTTCTGATTCATATGTCCACATTCTCGTACCGCCTAGAGCTGGTCCAATTGTTGTATCGTGAATGGCAATAATGGCTTTTAAGCCTGAATCTTTATCTTGGCAAAATAATAACTGCTCGTAATCGTATGTTTCCATATAGTCAAAAATTTTCATTGTTAGTGCCTCCTAAGAATTCTGTTGAGCGACGCTGATAGCAAGCGCCAGTGAGTATAATTTACTTTCTGATGAATCTGCTCTGGATGTTAAAACGACCGGAGCTTTTGCTCCTGCTAGAATAGCTCCAACTTTTGCTTTAGCAAAATAAATGAGGGATTTATATAAGACGTTCCCTGTTTCAATTGCTGGAACGAGTAATATATCTGCTTGACCGGCAACTTCACTTTGAATGCCTTTTTGCTTGGCTGCTTCTATGTTAATGGCATTGTCGAGTGCTAAAGGTCCATCAATAACGCAGCCTTTAATTTGTCCTCTGCGGTTCATCTGTGTAAGAAGTGCAGCCTCTACTGTTGCAGGCATCAAAGGGTTCACAACTTCAACCGCTGCAATAGGAGCTACCTTTGGCATCTCTATCCCAATCGAGTGGGCAACGTTCACCGCATTTTGAATGATTTGAACTTTCTCTTCTAGAGATGGCGTAATATTCATAGCTGCATCTGTTACAAGAATCGGACGGTCATAGTGAGGAACGTCAAACACAGCTACATGTGATAAAACATTTCCCGTACGCAAACCATGCTCTTTATTTAACACAGCTTTTAAGATAAGCGATGTGGATAAATTCCCTTTCATTACGATATGAGCTTGACCTTGCTGAACTGAACGCACAGCCAATTGAGCCGCTTCTAAAACGGACTCCGTATGTACGACCGTCACAGCCTTATGAGTGAGTAAGGATGGGCGGTACTGCCTGAATAATTCATTAATTGTCGTTTCGTTGCCAAACAAAATAAATTCAGAAACTTCCCTTGACACAGCTTCATACACTGCCTCAATTGTTTCTAAGTCTTCAGCTGCAGCAACAGCAACAGTCAAAGAAGACTGCTTAGCAACCCGAGATAAGATGGTAGCAAGAGTCATGGAATGTTCGACCTCTCCTTTTTCATTCTTTCTTTTGCTCCGTTTTAAAGAGCATACTGCGCGTTTATGCAGTCACCTAAAATACATGCAAGATTTGTGCCATCCTCTGCATATATTACATAATATAGCTGCTTATATCCGTTCTTACGCACAAAAAAATTTTTTATTGATTCTAACAACAAATAGAAAAAAAGAATACCTCTCTATTTATATGCAATAAATTGCACACCATGCATTTTATTGCATGCTGTTATTTGCAAGATTGTATTTTTCCAACTTATAATATAAAGAACGCAGGGAAATATTGAGCTGTTTTGCTGTTTTCGTTCGGTTATACTCGTTTGCAAGCAGCACTTTTTGAATAAGTTCCGCTTCGTAATTTTCCATCATGTGCGCTAAAGTCTTCCCTTCGAACATTACCTCTTCATTCACCTGATTTTTTTCTTTTTTGCCCTTGCCTTCAAGTGAAGGGAGATGAACAGAATCAATCATTGTTTCTGTATAGTGCATATAAATAATAGCTCTGCCTAATATGTTTTCAAGCTCTCTGACGTTTCCTGGCCAGTCGTATGATCTTAATGACTGTAAAGCCCGCTCTGTTACTCCTTCAACATGCCGGCCATAATCTTGATTAATTTTTGTAATTAAGTGTGTAACAAGCGCACCAATATCCTCTTTTCTCTTCCGAAGAGGAGGTATGTGAATCGGAATTTTGTTTAGCCGATAATACAAGTCCTGTCTGATGCTTCCATCAGCCATTCCTTTTTCTAAATTCACATTCGTAGCTGCAATAACGCGAACATTCACCGGAATAGGAGTCGTTCCTCCAACGCGAATAAGCTCTTTTTCTTGAAGCACCCGAAGCAGCTTAGCCTGCATATGAGCTGAGAGCTCCCCGATTTCATCTAAAAAGATGCTACCGTTATTGGCTTCTTCAAAAACACCGCGTTTCCCGCCTCTTTTTGCCCCGGAAAAAGCTCCTTCTTCGTACCCAAAAAGTTCACTTTCAAGCAAAGACTCAGAAAGCGCAGCACAGTTAATCCGGACAAATTTATTAAACTTTCGGCTGCTCGCATTATGAATAGCATGTGCAAACAACTCTTTACCCGTCCCAGATTCACCTCTAAGCAAAACAGTAGCTGGTGTTTTAGCAGCAAGTCTAGCCTGCTCAATTGCTAACTGAAACTCTTCAGATTGACCAATGATATCAGCAAATGAATATTTCGCTTCAAGCGTTCGAATAATTTGACGCGCTCTTTTGAGTTCATTTGTAAGCTCTTGAATTTCAGACATATCATGAATAACGCCAACGCTGCCTTTTAATTTTCCATCAACAATAACGGGTGCAACATTCACAACTACGTCTCTTTTACTCGGACCGAGCCTCATTCTTACACCTCGAACAGGACGCCTTGTTTGCAGCACCTTCATGTGCATACTGTCTCCTTCAGAGATATCGGCAGTCGCGGGCTGACCAATAATATCCGTCTTTTTTAAACCCGTAATTCTCGTATAAGCAGGATTAATTAAAATCCCTCTTCCTTCTTCATCGACAACCGAAATAGCTTCTTCAGAAGATTGAATAATAGCTTGAAGCATAGTTTGTACTTCTTTTAAGTTCGTAACTTCTTCTGCCAATCCGACAACGTCCGTAATATCTTTAAAAATCGAAAAGGCCCCAAACAGCTCTCCATTCTCGTCGAGTATTGGTATTCTAGTCGTAATTACCTTCCGTCCGCTTTCTAACACAAATTCACTATTTTGATCAATCGTTTTTGTATGAAGAACATCAACAAGTTTACTATTTGGAATGACTTCATGAAGATGCTTACCAATTACATCTCTGTGTGAAAAGTTCGTCAAACGCTCGGCACTTTGATTAAATAGCGTAATATATCCATTCCTATCAATCACGACCATCGCATCATGAGCTGCGTTAAAAATAAGATCATATTTATACGATTCTTGCTTTAACCGCTGAATTAACTCTTCTTTTTCCTCCATCAGATTTGCCATAATTTCAGCAACCAATCCCGGCACTACCAGTGCATCAGCGGGTTTGCTTCTCTGCAATTGTTGAAAGACGCCTTGTTTACCTGTTGTTTCAACAATGACATCGAGCTGCTTTGTCATATAAGGCTCCCAATTCATTCCGGTTGAAATATCTTGTTCTTGCGCATACAAAACAGCCGGCGCGTTAGCTCGTACGTCTACTACACCAATCACTTTCATAAATTCTGTTTCCAACAAGATTTTCAGAATAGCTAATCCGCCTTTTCCTCCTCCAACGATCAACACATTTTGCATATTTTTTCACCTTTTCTACTTAATATGTACATATCCCGTGCAAAATATTGCATATACCTATCATATAAAAAAAGAAACGCTCTTGACAATTTATTTAGTTCTTTTATGATTCAAGTATAACGCTTTCACAATGTAAACGCATTCATTTTAAAAAAGAGAAGCGAAAGGAGCAGTTATGGTTCGAATTATCGCACTGCTAATCTTACTTATTCCTGGTATACTCGCTGGCTATGGCATTAAACTTATGAGAGATATGATTTTTGGCATCCTGCAATCCCCGTTCCCTTCTTTATTTTTGCAATTTTCAGTCGGTCTTCTATTATTTTTAATCGGCCTTGGATTTGTTGCTGGCTTTATTCTGCACAGAGACCGCAAGCGAAACAAAGTTCAAAACAGATTTCAAAAAGATAAAAAAACATCGCATTAATGCGATGTTTTTTTACGAAAAGCGCCCTCCAAATTGCTTCACCATTTTTTCTGGATAATCGGTAATAACGGATTCACATCCATATTTCCGAAGCTGCTCAGCTACTTTTACATCATTTACTGTGTAAGGTCGCACTGGAATTTGACAATCTTTTGAAGCGGCTACATTTACTTCATTAACGGTACGCTGATTAGGGTGAAGAGCTTTTGCGCCAAGATGCTGCGCATATACCCAAGGCTCATACATCGGATAAGAATATAAAATAGCTGTTTCAATCGTAGAATCCAGAGAACCAATTCGGGCTAAGCTGTTATGATTAAAAGATGAAATCATCGTTCGATCCTTCATCTTGTATAAATAAATTAAATCTAAGACTTTCATTTCCAAGTATGGATAGTCAAATATATTGTTTTTCAACTCAATATTTACGCTAATTCCTTCACTTGAAGCCCACTCCATTACTTCATTTAACGTGGGGATTTTACATACTCCATACTTTTTTTGAACTTATAGCTCGCATCTAATTTTCGTAAATCTTGATACGTAAAATCTTTTACATACCCTTTTCCATTCGTCGTTCGATCTACTTTTTCATCATGAATTACAGCAAGTTCTCCATCCTTTGTCATATGCACATCAAGTTCAATTCCGTGTGCTCCAACTCTCGCTGCTTCTTTGAAGGAAATCATCGTATTTTCAGGAAACGTTCCAGCTGCGCCGCGATGACCTATTACAAACATACTTGCTCAACTCCTCTATTATCACTTATTATTAACTTTAGCATTACTTAATAGTGAAAGCACGAATTTACTGTTTATACTTTTTTACTTTCATTACTTTATATGCAAAAGGAGGTCGTTGTGTATGAGACCACTGCAAATTTCACCGGATACAGCCGTAAAATTAGCGGAACAATTAAATATCCCCCTCGAGCAATTAATGCATATGCCTCAGCATATTTTGCTGCAGAAACTTGCTGAATTAAATGCGAGCGAAGATAAAAAAGGATCTGAATAACAGATCCTTTTTTCTTTCGAATTTTCATTTTCAAAAATAGTATTATCTTCTCACTTCATTTCCCATAACATATATTAGAATATTTAATAATATAAATGTATTTTTAAAAATGCTTTTAAATAAGTAATTTAATACTTTTTTGTGTATATTTAATTATTTTTTGATTTTTCCATATAATTTCATTGACGAAATTATTGTTTTTCTACTAAAATAAAAATACATTATATTTATTCCAGTACTTATATTCTGATTTTTTGATCAATTCAAACAAAAGAATTAAATAGTATGAGAAAAATTTAGGGGGACTTCATTATGCAAGCAGCTGTACAACACGAAAATCAGCAGCCAAATGGGTCTAGGAAAAAACACCCTCCTGGACTGTACTTATTATTCGCTACTGAGGCATGGGAAAGATTTAGTTATTATGGAATGAGAGCCATTCTGGTTCTTTATTTAACTGCTACCGCTGCTCAAGGTGGACTCGGGGTAGATAAAGCAACTGCACTGAGCTTATATGGAACATTCACTAGTGCTGTTTACATTACGCCGATGATTGGCGGATATTTAACAGACCGCTTCCTCGGAAGAAGGCTAGCCATCACTATCGGTGGTGTGATTATGGCACTCGGGAATTTTTCCATCTTTATTCATCAAAGCGTAGCCGCTTTGTATATCGGACTTGCTTTATTAATTATCGGAAACGGATTTTTCAAACCAAATATCTCCACATTGGTCGGAGATCTGTATGAAGAAAATGATCCTCGCCGTGACGGTGCTTTTACCATTTTTTATATGGGTATTAACTTTGGTGCATTTTTCGCACCGTTAGTTGTTGGATTAATGAGTTACAAATACGGATTTTTAACAGCAGCTATCGGAATGGTTGTTGGACAAATTTTATTTAACCTACTGGCTAATCGCTACTTAGGTGATATCGGGAAAGAGCCTACAGGAAAAGTTCACGCAGCGGCATCTCAAACATCAACTGCTCCGCTGACAGCACGAGAAAAGAAAAGAACGGTTGCTATCGTTATTCTAGCCTTCGTTGTTATTGCTTTCTGGACAGCTTTTGAACAGGCCGGAAGTTCTTTAACGCTATATGCTCAAGATCAAATTAATCGTCAAATAGGTAGTTTCACGGTTCCAACAGAGTGGTTCCAATCATTGAATCCGCTGTTTATCATGATTTTAGCACCAATTATGTCGCTAGTTTGGTACAAGCTAGGAAATTCAAAACGCGGTGATTTCAAAACGCCAACAAAAATGGGTATGGGACTTGTAACAGTCGGATTAGGATTCTTAATTTTGATTCCAGCCGTTATGTATACTGGTAATGACCCAGCTTTAAAAGTAAATATCCTGTTCATGATTTTCACTTACTTCCTGCACACGCTAGCTGAGCTTATGATTTCGCCAGTAGGGTTGTCTATGGTAAGTAGACTAGCTCCATTAAAGCTTGCTTCTCTTTTAATGGGCGTATGGATGGCAAGCTCTGCTGTTGCTAATAAGCTAGCGGGTGTTCTTGCATCTTATACACAGTCTTTAGGTTATTTCGATATCTTCAGCTTAATCGGAGCTGTAACAATTGTACTTGGAATTATTGTTCTGTTCCTTTCAAAACCGATTGCTAAATTAATGGATTAAAAAAAGCAGCCTTTTCTGAAGGCTGCTTTTTTTATAATTTACTTATCCATATCCCATTTAAAATATGGAGATAAATTTTTTAATGCATCTTCTAAATCTTTTTTCAAGTACAAAACCCTCATAACAATTAAATAAATTATTTCAATAAAATAAACCACTATGGATATGAAGAAAAACAAGATGCACGTTCCATTAACCTCAATATTTTCACCTCTTAAAACAAAATAAAAAGACCAATGAATGATTAAAATTCATTGGCCCTGCATTAAAAAGTTTATTGGTTTTCAGTTTACTATCTAGTGTAAATTCCAAAAGTTTATCGGCATGTACTCTGTATTACAAAAGGTATCAGCTCACTCAAAACCCCGTAATTCCAGCAGTCCTATCCCTTTCAACTCGCTTTATGTTCAAGACGTAATTTATCCGCAACCATGGCGATAAATTCACTATTTGTCGGCTTCGCTTTTGACATACTTTTCGCAAAAACCGCGTTAAATCGAGTTTCTTCTATTATATATAGACAATACCATACGTTACTTTATAGCGTCTTTATTGGTTTACAAACTTAGTCTTCGTTGGTAAACCTTCATTAACAATATAGTAATATCCTACCAATAAAAATAGTATAACGTCAAGGAATTTTAATACAATAATGTTTAAACTCTTCTTATATTCTGGTTACTTTCCAGTTCATCTCTTCAAAATTATATTCTTCATTGTCTGTGATATCATGAATTTTTATCAATTTAGGATTATCTGACATGACCTCTTTCACAAAGTAAATTGTATAGTTCATATTGTTTTCTTTCATTTTCTCTGCGGTTTGATATTCATGATTTGAAAGATAAAACCTATCTTCTAATCCTGCAGTAGCTTTTACTTCTATATAAAGTGGCTTTCCGTCTTTATCAAACGAAAGAATATCATAACCATTCATTGGGTCAATTGCTTTTTTGTTGTCAATCTTCGCTTCATACTTTGTACCTTTTAATTTTTCACACTCTTTTTCATATACAAAAGCTTCACCTAATTTTCCTATTTCAATTTGCAATTCATGTAATTTTAAATAATCTATAGTTTTACTCTTAATACGCTTTTTTAGTTCGTTATATGAATATAGAACAGGCGATAAATTAATTTCATGTTCTTTTGAAATCGCTGTAAAACCTTGGTTAGGAATATCTACGACGTGATGGTCAAAATCTAGTTTTTTTTAATCTCTTCTGCACAATTCACGCAGACTAGTCTACTGTTGACAGCTACCCAATAATTTATAGTATTCCAATACGTCTCTCCACAGTTGCAACACTTTACCATACTAGAATTTCTGGTTTTCTTTATAATTATAGGTGTTAGCCTACGTTCTAATTTTGCCATTTCTCCTAGTTCAGCTATTAATGTATTTACCGTATAAAAGCCTGTATAGCTACTTTCTCTCTCATTCAATTTCTCGAACATAGGATAAAAGCGTGAGGGGATGTTGTATTTGTCACCTGTATTAGTAGTTATTACTCCACTTACAAGATTCTCACTTTTTATTTCTTTCAATTCTTCCACTATACAACCTTCTTGGAATAACATATGCCAGCAGAAATCCATTTTTTGCATTTCAAGCTTAGTAAAAGATTCATTTAATACTCTTTGAATCGCTGTTAATTCTGGAACTGTTAGGGAATCATTAATATTTTTACTCACGATAGTTTTTTTCTGAGTGTCATTTCTATCAGTAAATCCCTTGATAATATCTTCTTTAATCCAAATTGAACTAAATCCTCTTGAGTCTTCAAGATAATCAAATACAAATAAGAACTTAATAAACATTTCTTTATATGTATCTTGAGGAGTTCTGTCATTTTTGTTTTGAGGGATAACCTCCATATAATCTCCAAAAGTAATCTCATGTGCTTCCTTTGGAAGGTCATCTAATAGTAATTTGTTAATACCACTTCTATAACTAGATTGCGAACGCTTGCTATTTTTATAATAGGTTAAAAAATCATCTATTGCTTTATTTGTTCTTTCACTAAAAGGACTTTTAATTATTTTAGAATTTACAACATCACGGTTAAGCAAATTTAAATACCCCCTAATCAAAAAACAGGATGCTATCTCCAATAAGTTAACATCCTGTTTCTTTGTTTAATCTCTTTCAGATACAGTGAAATACTGTACATTCGCTTTCACAATAACTAAATCATCGGCTAGTTCTAGGACTGGACTATCTTCTCCGTCTTCAAACTTATTTTCAATTGAATTTCTCGCACGGATAAGAGAAGTTTCTTCTATTAAATGTCCAATTTCACCGTTAACCATTTTAAATGTAACTTCGTATTTCTTTTTCATATTCTCTCATCCTTTTTTCCTATGCTTAATTATAGTCTAAATGGTATATATTTCATATAATTATATGTTATTTTTGTTTTATTTTTTTCTAAACCGCTTTTTAAAATTCGCTTCACCTTTGTATGATGATTTATCCCATGAATTCTTCCCAGTTCCGTGTAGGATAGACTTGGATATTCTAGGTACGTAAGAAGTAAGGCTTGTTCTTGTTTACTACATACTTGTTCAATCATTATTTTAATTTCCACCTCATTTTCGAATCTATACGAACTCATATCCTTGTAGCTAACTGTGCTATAGTTGGCTTTTCTCTTATCAGTTCTTAGGTTGTCTCTAATAAAATTGAATCCTTTTTGCTTAAAAGCATTTGATAATTTCTCAAACAAATAATATTCATCATTCCAAGAATGAGACATGGTTACCTCCCAAGACTTCTCAATAAATATTGATTCAAAATCTTCACGACTAAAACCATGTCTTCCCCAATCCTTCATGAACTGGTTCACGCTATATCTTATTAACCCTCTCATTACTGAGTAATTATAGAGAATACGAAAAGCGTCCTCCCCCTCGTCTAGTCTTAACATCGAGTATTCTTCCCATTTCTTTTCTAATGCCAAAATCTTTTTGACTTTGGATTCCGTTCTATAGATACGGTGAATGCGTCTTAATTTAGATTCCTGTTCTTGTTGAATTACTGATTTTCTCATAGTTGTACTTTCCTCCAAAAATAATTGATATTTTTTTAACTTTTTTCGTTTATTTGTGCGAACTCTGATTAAAACCGTGTATTGAGTGAATGTAAGTGAACGAAAGAAGTTCCTAATAACGCCTAACTAATAATTAATAGTTGTGGTAAATATGTAGGGATAGTGACCAGAATGGATGATTTGAAGAGACCACTTTGTTACAAATAAAAAAGGACAAAGCGTTTTGCACCTTGTCCATTCAACGTATTTTACAGGTAAAACTCTAGGCTTCTATTTTCCTTTGCATTCTGTAGATTCTTCTCCGTGTAAACGTCTGAGAATCTTATTTTCACGTTCTAATCTGATTCTTTTTCGTTCCAGCTTCTTTAATTTAGCTTGATGTTTTTTCTCCTTGTTGATTAACTGATTGTAAAATCCCTTCTCTTTCTTAGTTAATTTACGACCAGTAAATTCTTCCATTGTTTTATACAAATGTTTTTCATCACAATTCTTCAATGCAATTTTTAAATTTTCAAAGTACTGTTTCTCTCGTTCTGTGGCTTCCCATCGGTCTAGTATTTCATCACGTGCTATTCTTCCTTGTTCGTTATCCGCCATAATTAATTTTTCTCTAAATTTTTGTTCCATTTCATTAGTCTCCTTTTTCTTTTATATTGTTTCTCGGAGGTTTCTTACTGCCTCCTTCGCACCCTATTGGAAGAAGTGCCTAGAAAATGTGACAGAAAAAGTGCACATTACAGCGTTATTTTTTGTGCGAAAATATATTTTTTAGAATTTCGGATTTTTCAAAGGGTGAATACCTGCATAGAAACGATTGGAGACAGTTAGTTAACAAAGGCACTTCGTGTCCTAACTGTTAAAAGAGGAATGAATAACGGATAGCTACTGATAGAAGGCGATTAAGTTAGACTTTGGACACTAGCCCTACATTTTGGAATACGAATTATAGAGTACAGGGGCGTGGAGATACTGGCAGGGGCGTCCCCCATGAGGGAAGGTCTAAATATCATTAACATTTAGTTTTATATACAAATTATTTATGCAACGTTCTATAATCTGTTAAATGTTTAATGAAAAATAAAATGTTTTGAATTGATTTGAATTGTTTTGAATTGAAGTTTAATTAAGAAGAAATGATTTGAATTAACAAATGAAGTTGAATTGCTTTTGAACAAGACTTTTGAGGAAACTAAACAGTTGATTTTATTAGTCTTACAATGTTGTATCAATGGTTCTTCTAACTTATGATATAGATTATGTAGTACATAATACAACGTACATAAGAGTGTATAGGGTGGAGTATATAGAATCTTAACTACAATGGTAGTAGTTAAATTAATGGGGTGAGAATAAGCTATTAGAATCTGTAGTAATACGTATAATATGTACACTAGAGGACGTGTAGTAAGGTATATAGCCAGTTAAAGTTTGTCTAGTTAAACCTGTGCCATCTATAAAATATCCTAGTACATAAAGCAGTAGTCACGTTAAAACTATGCCCCGTTCCTTTAGAACGCCTACCGCGGTAAAACAAGTACCCCCTATAAAATTAGTAACATTTATCATAAAAGAGTAGTCCTGTTTATTTACATCTATACCATTCTATAAGTTACCCCTCCCTGTAAAAATTAAGATAGGTATTTCTGAATAATAGTTCACTAAAGTATACCTTTGCGAACAGATTGTATATTCAATTGGCGAACGCATTCAATAGTTCATTTAAGTATCAAAAAAATATACGAACGGGTGTATTGTAGCACATGACTTTTGCGAACGTTTTAGAGGTTATGAATGTAATACCTAAAACTTATTCGACATTAGAGTGTTATGGGTTATGTACTTTGTAGAAAAACGAATAATTTGTCTACACTTTAAGTAAATGATATAACCTTTATTATTTAGAATAAGTTATAACCATCACCTAGAAATATTTGTAGAATCAACCGTTGACTATAGAAGTAAAGAAATGATTAACTATGTCTCACTAGGCTATAGAAATGCACGTATGAAATAAGCGTTAAAGCCTTGATATATATAGGTTTATTGATGATTGGTGCACAAACCTATGTTGTATATTTGATACATGCATGCTTCACTTTGTGAGATATTAGCGTTTTGTCATGTTGTCTTCGTTAAGCAACGTTTTCTCTTCGTTATTCCCCTTTTCATAATTAACGGTTAAATATTGTTATCTATCACGTAATCTATCCGTTATTTACATATATCGCATTCTCTATATTTTTTGTTTGTCTTACTTTACGTTCAATGGCTGTACATATAGGTAAGCAAAAACATAGAAAGGAGAATACTTCTACATGAAAATCCAATACAAGAATTTCAGTATTACATTCTGTCCTGAGTTATTTGTAATTGTAGCAAGATTACTTATGTCAATGTTTTAAGATGACTAGACGTAGAATAATACGGGCAGTCTTGGAGGTGAAAAGAAAGATGAAGTAAAAGTAGAAAAATCTAATTCATTATTTGATGATTTTGTGAAAGAAAAAACAGAAGGTACGCATACTCGCGTTACATACTTCTCACTAAAAGAAGTTACTAACAAACTTAAGACATTTACTAAACAATATGAAATGAAAAAGGTTTTTAAGTCACAAGTAGGAACAAAAGGAATTAACCTTGTATTGAATGAATTAGAGGAAGAAGTAAGAAACCGAAAATAAAAGTTGTATAATATTATTCAGAAATTCATACAAAAAAGAGACGTAGGAAGGCGTTAAACCCTCTTACGTCTTTTCTTTCTCTATATTAATCTTCCAGTAAAGAACGAAGAACCCGTAGTTCTTCTTCCCGTGTTTGCGGTTCTTCATAATCGGGATGTTTCCAATACGTTTCTTTACTTAGTTCCGCACCTATACGCTTGCATATTTCTATATGAATTGGATTTCTTTTAAACACTTCTTCCATATCCAACATACTTAGTAACTCTCGATACACTTCGTAATTCATTCCCATTACTGATTCCTCCTAAATAAAAAAGAAGAACGGCTTATTTTACCGTTCTCTTATTATGAAATGTATTATGTGCTTCCACCATTTGTTTAGGTGTACTAGGTTTATATACCTTCGATTTTCGTTTAGCAGTGCTACGTTGACCGCGTTTAGCCATCATTAATTCCTCCATTATTGTTTTTTGTCTAGATTACGCATGTACTCACGGCGTCTTTCCTTTCGTTCAGCCACAGCTTCGGTACGTCTCGCAAAGCCATAAGAGATTTTTGTTATTGGATTAGCTTTCATTACTTCTTCTTCCGTAAGTTCACGAGGCTTATTAATAAATAAATCGTCTTCACGGGCTTTGGCGGTAGCTTCGTAGCCAGCCGTCATTTTGTTTAGTGAAGATTGGATTTCATCTGCACTTACATAACCGTTAAAACGTGGGGCAAGTCCTTTCCGTACATATTCCGTATATTCGCATTTTGCTTCTGTATCCCCAGATAATGCCTTTTCCTTCAAGTCCTCGATAATTTGATTTGTTTTCATGATTGATTAACTCCTTTATTTTTTATTGATATAGTCCTCGTAGCATTTATTTACGTACTCTTCGTATTCTTTCGCCGTCATTCCGTTACGTTCTGCAACCATTGGAATCAATTTATTATAGAATCGACGTTGAATGTAATGTGGTTGGGATTTAATCCAAATGAACATGTTTTTATTACCTTTAGAAGAGTTTAAGCCCTTATCCATATAGACAATATTTCTATAATCATCACCTAAACCAGTTCCCCAAGATAAAGGTATTAGGTGTTCAGCTACTAAGTTTCTTGAATGACTTAACAAACATTCATTTCCTTGTTCTTCCTTAGCATTTGTAAGCTGTTTCAACGTCATTGTCGAAGGTAAACCATTTTGTTTTGCACGGTATCGGTTTTTTCTAATAACTGATGTCTTTGTATTCTTTTTGCGATAACAGCTACTACAATTTGGTCGTTTTCCCCCGAATCCATTTCTCATTTTGCTGAATGATTCATAGCCTTTTAATCGCCCGCAATCTGTGCAAAGCCGACTTATCAAAGTTCCATGTTCATCTGTAAAGATAATTGTTTTATACGTCTTTTTAGTGATTATTGCCATATTTGACCGCCCCTTTGTTTTATATCTGTTTTAGAAAATAAGTTGAATTGAAATGATGATAAATACTGTCCATGTAATGGCGTCAACGCCGTGTAAAGTCGGAATTTTGTCCATATGTTTTCCTCGCTTTATAGATTTCCTAATAAAAAAGACGAGGTAGCTTTTCGCTATTCCCTCGCCTTGAGTGTCTTTTTTATCTACTTAAAATAAGTGAGTGTTTAATTTACTTGCCATTTTTATAGTGCTTTGCAGAATAAGGAACTTTTCCGTCGTAGGCTTGTCGTAATTCTGTCGTACTAAACATAGCTTGATAATCGTTGTTCCATTTTTGTTCCATATTGAAAGATATGTGCTTATCGACTGGACGTTTTGGAATTTCCAACGTTTCCATAATATTTCCGAACTCTGAATATTTACGACTAGCAGTTAGATATACTTCGTGATACTCAGCTAACTTTTCGAAGTATTGTAATTTGATTTGTTTCAAGTCTTCATCAATCTTGGATTCTTGTTCTCGATAAGTAGAAACGACTTTATCAGATTCCTTTTTGATGTCATCCTTATGCTTCTGTAATTCCTTTGACAAGATACCGTCAATGCTTGCCAGCTGATGGTTAATACGTTCTAAGTCTGCATTTACCTTATCAAAGCCACTTTGTAGCTTTCTATCGGGACTTGTTCCCTCCATAATTTGACGCTGTAAATCGTTCTCCAAAGCCGAACGCAGCATGTCTCTTTCTTGAACAATCTTAATACGTTTTTCTTGTAATTCTGCTTTCTTTGTATTGAGCTTTTCTTTTGTTGAATTTACCTTTTTCAGTGTATCTGCTTTAAACAATGCCATATTTGATTTCCCCTTTGTATGCGGTTATTTATTTAATACGTCGAAGCTTCTTGTCTTCTTCAACCATTCGTTTTAATTCTTGAATATCTAATGGACTAGTAGAACTGTTGATACGTCGTTCTTCCTGTTCTCTACGAACTTCCTTAGTAGATTTCAAACGTCCAGTAGCGTCTAGGTACAACTTAGCGTGTGGATGGCTTCCTTTTTTAGCTTCAAGGATAACCGTACTCATAATGTCCTCGTAAGCATTATCAATCAGCTTATCTACTAACTGTTTTTCAATCTGTTTCCATTGCGGATTATCTCGGCGACGGTAATAAGTACGTCGGTCAATCCCCATGTCCTTACAAATAGAAACGATAGTCTCCCCTTTGAATTGACGTTGATAAATCTCTGTCATTTCGTCAATATCCTTAGGCGTTAATACTTTATGACTGCCCTTTTCCATCTTTGAATCCCTCCTTATACGTAATGAATGATTGAATTACAACGATTTCGTCAGGTGTATATCCCAGGTCATCTAATAGAAATTTTGTAACTTTTAATTGATTAACACTGGATACGCTACGTACTTCATTCTCCATAGCTGATAGAACTGAAATACTAATCCCTGTCTCTTCTTCCATTTGTTTTAATGTTGTATCTTTAATAATTCGTAGAAGCTTAATCGTCTTTCCGCGAACGACCATTTTATTTTGAATTTCTAATACTCCGTTAATTGTCTTCATGTATGTATTCCTCCGTTTAATATTTGATGTGGTGGCATGTGCAACTTTAGGTAAAAAAAGAGAATAGACGAAAACAGTTAGGAGAAAATCACCTATTCTCTAACCTGTTTTTTGTCCTTCCGTGATAGTAAAGGAATGGAAATAGATTTAATCGCACATTGCAGAAACATTGTTATCCGAAGGAAGAGTTGCCGTGTCTCTTCCTTACTAAATATCTTCCTATGCTTATAGCCTTCAAATTGCCCTTTTTACAACAAGAAACAAGATTTTTTTCATTTTTCTGATAAATTTATTGATTCTACAATACGTCACTATGAAGACATGAAAAAAATCCCCCGAATCCAGTTAAGGAATCGAGGGTTTTCAATACAAATACATTCAAGCTTCGCGGTATGCAATTATCATTATTCAATTGTCATTCTCTCTAAAACAGATGTAAAAACGCCGTTCCTATGGACAAGAGAACGACGCAGGAGAGAGATATATTAGGAAATCTATAAAAAGAGGAATTACAAAATCCCTCAAAACTTACTAACGTTATCACTTCTTATTGTATAGAAAAATCTATTACAATATCTAATCTTTGTAATATTGAGTTCTGAACGAAGTGAAGAACAGCCGTTAGGCTTAATGTCTTTTTGATTCATTGTTTCTAACAAGAACAGACTTATTCATTAAAGACTTATCGACTATCGTCGAGGCTAACGCCTATTTCTTAAAGAACTTATTTAACGTTTTATTAGCGTTATTACCGTTATCTTTAGTGGTTCTATTACTTAGTACCGACAAAACGCACTTTATACAACCTTCAAATGAAACTTTTTTCAATCACATTTTCTACTAGTGCCTTCGCCCTTACTCCCCCAACGATTATATCAATTATTAAGTTTTTGTTACAAAAGGCGAAAATAGACAAAATTGCTTGTAGACATTTTATTCCATTCAGTATCCACTTTATAACCTTGTGACTTTAACGGACTAAAGAACCCTTGGTATATCAACACCCTTTATCGTACTAAAGACACAAGGCATTTTTATTTATCACAAATCTTGGGACAAATATATTAACTTAACACAAATTATGTGACATAAATCTTGTGATAATGGAACAATTTCGCACAAATACAAAAAGGGACGGGTAAAAATAACCCGCCCTTGTTCCTGTATTATCGAATTTTTGATGTGTGTAAAAAGTCTAACGCCACTTGTAATTCTTCATTTGTTAGGCTTCGAAACTCTACTTCTTCGGGGTCGCAACCCACGATAACCGCGTTCCCTACCACAACATCGTTCCCCAGTGACAAGTTATCTTCTAATTTCTTCATTTTACCTTCTGCGTTAACAACCATTAAGATATTTCGTTCGGGTGTCAATGTAATCACTTCTATATCTCCATCAACTGCCGATTGGAAGGCGTCTAACTCATTTACTGCCCGCACTACTTTGGGTTCTTCTCCTACGTCCAGTAAAGCACATGTGATAAATTCTTCTTTTACATATTCGTCAGCCATTTCAAACCTCTCCTTTATGTATTAATAATTCGGTTTAAGTACTTCAATGTCCTGCATTCTTACGGCTGTGTCCTTCATTCTAACAATTAAACTTCATTATCCCCAACTAGTAAACATTCAGTATTCCAGACATTCATACATACCATTGAGAAGCCTGTATTTCCTTTGTACGGACTTTTTATCAGCCATTAGACCAAATTTATTTCATCAAAGAGGTATTTCCATTGGTCTTAAAAGGCGAATAAAGGACATACGAATATTTTTAGATGATTATTAATTTTACGTAGTCATAATTGTTTTAGATTAATATTTAAATTTTTATAACTGAATATATTACTTAATACTTTTATTAATATTTTTCTTTTCAGTAATAATTGTACTTTTAGGGGCCGCCCTTACGCTACCTATTTTCGCGTATGTACGTAGTGTATTCAGCTACCAATAAAGGTACTGGGAATCGCTACCCTTCTTTAAGATACGTATTGTAAACCACTACCTATTTGTTAAAGCGTCAAAGTGACGACTTAACTTATTTAATTGTTATATTAAAGCCCGCCTTCTTAGCTTTCACATACTCGAATCATTATTCTTTTTCCTGATATATAACTCAACTACCCTAAAAATCGCTAAAAATATTACAACAGCTAACATACCCATAGACCATGAATACAAATCTTTAATAAAGTCAATCACCAAACCAAACAACGCACAACCTATTATAACTAAGAATAATTTAATCTTGTTTCACCTCTTTGTTCAGACATCCACTAAGACGCACAAGAATGCCCTATATTCGTTTTATTCATCTTCTTCTTTATAAAAAGATTCAAAATGTTCTGAAACTGGTGTACGGCTTTCTAGACGGTCATTAATACGGTTCAAAATCTCTATTATTTCGACTTTTTGGTTAAGCTTCTTCAAATCGTCTTTGTCTATTTTATCCATTGTCGCTTCTAATTGGGTTAAACTCTTACTGGTTTCCTCCATCGTAGCAAGAATACTTTCAGCTTTCTTAGCGTTGCTTTCAACCAATTCAGCGATGTTATCTAATCTAACATTATCCTTTTTCATCATAGAAGACAGTTCACTTACTGACGTTAGAATATCTCTTATTTCCTTCTCATACTTTTCCATTTCTACCCTTCTCCCTATGTATTACTTGTGAACCTCACACTCTTTGTTATATTCATCTTGAGTATATATACAAATTATATTTGAAGGTGGTACTGAAGCATGAAATTTAAGATAAGAATAAAAATCACTTATGTATCCTTTGTCTAATTTATTTTTCAGATAATACAACGACTTTTGAATTACTTTTTTTCGCTTCATTACCTCAATATCTGTTTTCTCTAAATAATTATATTGTTCATCGCTTACATCAAAAGTATCATTAGCAAATTGCGAAATTGGTGCATTAAATTTAAGTATATAGGGGATTCTTTCAACATCTCTATACCAATCATATTCAATATCTCTATACCAATCATATTCAATATCTCTGTTCCCTAAAAGCATAGCTAAATCCCCTAAGAACTCTGGTCGATGATGAACTCCACCGCCATAGTTTAGAACATTCTCACTATAGAAGAATCCGTTGACCTGAAAATCATGAAATAACTTTCTAACAGTTCTATCTAACCCTTCTCTTCTTCTTCCTTCATGACGTTCTATGCCGTCATATTTTTTGCTAATATCAATGATTTCCCCTTGATTATATATTCTTTTCTTCTCAATATTTACGGATATATCATATCTCTTTAAATATTCACTTAAAGGAGTATCTAATGTTAACGTTTCCTGTAAGTTAACTAATCCGTACTTCTCTATTGACTTACATTTGTCATTATTATTTGTTACATGAAGCGAAGTTAACCATAAGTCTTCATTCAATAATTGACTATCTTCAATTTTAAAATCGCTTAAGAAACTATCTACCTCTACTTCCTCGTACCCTTTGTTGGTAATATAACCTACTACTGTCTCTTCACTTAAAGATAAATAGCTACTAACTGATTTTAAATTCCCTTCAAATGTCGTAAGGTCATATATCACTTTGACTTCCTCCACTATATGTTCTTTTAGTCTTATCTAACAATTATACAGGAAGTTCCACTTTAATATGTAAGGATACTATCTTTACCTGTTCCCATAATGTTTTATTCCTTTTTTACTGTCTATCCTTCCTACCCTCACTGTTCTCTAATAATAAAATTTAGTTATTATCTTTCAAAAAGTGCTTTACTTTATTTTAGCATGCAATCATTATTTAGACTTGACTTTATGTTTTCACTTTCACTGAATTAATCCAGATTGTCTAGGAAACATTGGTCAATAGAATGACTACCTTTGATACACTAAAAAAATAAGTGTAATCAAAGTAGCCGTTCTATTTACTGAATTGAACCGAGTTGCTGAGGAGTTCCACTGTATAACCTTGTCTGAACGTTTAGATTTCTCCAACAACGAACTTTCTACATGCAAAGCTAGTCCTACATGCTTTTAAGTCTATTCGTTGCTACCTGCACCTCAATGCACCTAGCTACCAAACCGAACCATTTATGGTTGTTCTCACCTAGTCTAGTTGCGAGGTAAACAAGGAAATCACTCATAATGCAACTACGATTCCACTTTTCGACATTGGCTGAATCTCACCTGTTCAAGTTTAAATTACGTGTGTTAGGTCATTCCACGTTGGGAATCCCTACAATAGTTCCTAAAAAAAGACAATAAGGAACTAAACCCCTTGCATTATATTTTTTAAAATCCTATAATGAAGGTGCTAAATGTATGGGATATCCTGTATTTAGCTGTATATTGGTTTTGAGTCACGCGGTGCGAACGCGTGGCTTTTTCTTTTTATAACTTTAAATTATTTAAAGGGGAATGCCTTTGATATTTTTGTCCTACTTCTTTATCAGCGAAATCTAAATATGCCTTTTGAGTCACCTCCACACTTGAATGTCCTAAAATACGTGACAAAGTTGCCCAATCGCCCCCATGAAGCAAGTAATACTTCGCAAAATTATTTCGTAATTGATGAGGGTGTATAGAAACATTAACTCGTTTACCTATTTCTCTTAATGTTTTCTCAAAATTACGGACTTCTAACTGCGTTCCTCTTATCGTAGGAAATAGATAATCACTATTTGAGTAACGGTCGCGATAAAGTAACCAACGCTTTAAGTCGCTGGACATTCTATGGGAGAAATACACATATCTTTGCTTTTTATTTTTAGGATTTTGAATCAATATAGATTTGTTTTTAAAGTCCAATACTTCCGGTACTAAAGACAAACATTCCGATATACGCATTCCTGTATCAAGAAGTAGTCTTATGATGACCCAATTTCTATATCCATAGAAAGTAGTTGTATCACATTGACGGAGTACCTTTATAAGTTCATCTTCTTCTAATAAAGTTTTTTGCTTTCTTAGAGGTTTAATATTCTCAATTGAACTAACAGGATTTTGTTTGATTTCCTTTTCTATATCGTATAAGTAATTAAAGAACACTTTTATGTTTCGTAAATAATTAGCAATCGTACTATCACTTATAGGTTTTGAAAAATCCGTTCTGTTCTGAGGAAAATTTATATCATTTGCCATTACATTACGAGAGACTGTATACTTACCTCTTTCTCGTAGGTATTGAATGTACTTACGAATATGAACAGACTTCACCTTCTCTACATCAGTTATTTGAAATACATCAGAGAGATATAAACCAAATAATCGTAATGATTGTTCATAGCTTTTTAACGTCTTCTGAGATAAATTTCTGCTTGAACAGTACAACATGAAATTTTCAACTTGTAATTCATAATTGTTCACAACAAAAAACCGCCTTTCATTGATTTTTAGTAAACCAATAAAAGACGGTATTATTTGTAAAGCAACTATGATATTTATAGGTCTAAATAGAAGTTTATCGGTCAATTTGCAATCACCTACAATCCTTCGGAGAATACGCTGAAAGCAGTCACCTCAAGCGTCCTAACTCTCTCAGGAAGCACGGTGTTCAAGACGTAATTTATCCGCAACCATGGCGATAAATTCACTATTTGTCGGCTTCGCTTTTGACATGCTGACAGTATATCCGAATAATGAAGAAATGGAATCAATGTTTCCTCGGCTCCATGCTACTTCAATGGCATGACGAATAGCGCGCTCAACGCGGCTTGCCGTTGTATTATATTTTTTTGCAATATCAGGATACAGTACTTTTGTAATCGACCCAAGCAGCTCAATATCCTTATATACCATTGAAATGGCTTCTCTCAAATACAAATAGCCTTTGATATGAGCAGGTACACCAATTTCGTGAATGATGCTCGTAATGCTTGCATCTAAATTTGCTGGTTTGCTGTCGCGATGTGAACGCATGGAAGAAGATGAACGTTGCATAAATGAAGATGTTTGTCCGCTAACTTGACGAATATGATTCACTAAGTTTTCCATATCAAACGGCTTTAGAATAAAATAAGCAGCTCCTAAATCAACCGCTTTTTTCGTTACGTCTTCTTGCCCAAATGCTGTTAGCATAATGACATTTGGATAATTTTCTTTTTTCATTTCTTTTAACTGACCTAAAACTGCTAATCCATCTAGATGCGGCATAATAATGTCTAATACAAGAACATCCGGATCTTTATCTTTTAAAATGGATAAACACTCTTGTCCATTGTAAGCTACTCCGATTACTTCCATGTCTTCTTGCTCTGAAATATAATCTTCAAGCAAACCAATTAGTTCCCGATTATCATCAACCAAGCATACTTTAATTTTTTTCAATGCAGCTTCCTCCTCAGTCCTTTATGTTATACGTCGTTTCCTACGTGTCTCTATTCTTTATTCTAAAGGACAAATTCGACAATGCAACATTATTTCCTTTATTTTTTTAGAAAAAAGTCTTTTAAATAGAATTTATTCGATTTTCTCTTATTTTCTTTGTTTTTCGACGTTTTTCTCTTACATTTACGACAATAATTTTTATCAAAAAAAGCGAACTAATGACAACATTAGCTCGCTTTTTTTCGATTATTTTTATAAATATCGATTCCTGCTTCGTTAAGCATCCATTCAATATGGACACCGTAACCCGAGGTAGGATCATTTACAAAAACATGGGTAACCGCTCCAACGACTTTACCGTTTTGAATAATCGGGCTACCGCTCATTCCTTGAACAATTCCACCTGTTTTCTTTAGCAATTTAGGATCTGTAATTTTAATAACCATTCCTTTAGTAGCCGGAAACTTTTGAGGTATAGTACTCATAATTTCAATATCAAATTCTTCCACTTGATCATCATCTACTACCGTTAGAATTTTAGCCGGTCCTTCTTTTACTTGATGAGATAGGGCAATTGGCATTGCTTTATCCATTATTCCGTTTTCCATCGTTGAAGACAATTTTCCAAAAATACCAAAAGGACTATTTCGTGTAATATTTCCAATGATTTGTCTATCTTCAGAAAACCTTGCTAGCTTTTCGCCGGGAACGCCGTTAGAACCTTTTTCAATTGATGTAACGGTCGAACGGACAATTTGTCCATCTTCTACTACGATTGGCTTTTTTGTATCCATATCCGAAATAACATGGCCTAAAGCGCCGTATTTTTTAGATTTTGGATCATAAAAAGTCATTGTGCCAATTCCTGCAGCCGAATCACGGATGTATAAACCGATTCTGTAAGCATAATCTTGCTTATCTTTTAACGGATACAGCTTAGTGTCAAACTGCTTTTTTTCTCTTAAAATATGCAGATTTAATGGTTCACCCGTTTTTCCTGCCTGCTGAATAAACGGTGTAATATCACTCATTTTTTCAATGGTTTTACCATTAATCTTCGTAATCATATCTCCAACTTGAATACCCGCAATTTCGCCAGGCGATCTTTTACCTTTTGCTGTATCTACCTGATGATAGCCTACAACAAGAACACCTTTTGAATTTAATTTCACACCGATTGATTGTCCACCTGGAATGACTTTAAAATCAGATAATACCTGCACGTCTACACGCTTTACAGGAATACCGGCCAAATGAAGCATCAACTCTTCTTTGCCTACCTGTTTGCCTGCTATGGTCAGCTTCGCCTTGTTACTTGTTACATCGTAAACAGGTGATGAAGCTTCTACGCTAAGCGGTAATGTCGCATTAATTTTTTCTTTTTGCTGTTCAAATAAGACGATTTGTTTTGGAATGTGTATATATTGTTGCACAACTGGAATAAATCCTACAAAAATGAACGAAACAAGGAGAATCGCACCAATTATATGTCTGTATCGATTTTGCATGTTTTCACTCTCCTCGCTTCCTCGCCTAAATGGCTACACATTTAATTTAGCCTTCTTAGAGCGCATTTATAACAGAAGTTCAGAGAAAAATGAAAAGAAGTGCAAGGAAACATTTTCAGTTCCTCCATTTTGTATAAAAAAACACCTTTAACACATACTGTTACGTGTTAAAAGGTGTTTTTTTAAATGGTGTGCTTCATCTTATCCGCTAAATCTAAAAGCTCTTTGGCATGTTCCCTCGTTAAGCTTGTAATTTCAGCTCCTGCAATCATTCGACTAATTTCTTTTACTTTTTCATCAAGGGTTAATGGAAGAACAGACGTCGTTGTACGATCACCTTTTATCTCTTTAGCAATAAAGAGATGAGTATCTGCCATCGCTGCTACCTGAGGCAGATGAGATATACAGAGAACTTGTGAATCAACAGAAATAGCATGTATTTTTTCACCGATCGATTGAGCTACTCTTCCACTTACGCCTGTATCAACTTCATCAAAGATAATGGACGTCACGCCTTGATGCTTAGAGAAGATGCTTTTTAACGCCAGCATAATTCTTGACAGTTCTCCTCCTGATGCTACTTTTGCAAGAGGCTTTAAAGGTTCACCAGGATTGGTAGAAATATAAAATTCTACGTTGTCAATGCCGTCTTTGGTGAATTTTATTCTTTCTCCATTTAATTCAACGTCATTTTTACCTGCATTTACAACAGAGAATTTAATTTGAAATACAGTCTTAGCCATATACAGTTCTTGAAGCTCATGATGGATGCTGTCCGTTAACTCTTGAGCAAGTTTTTTTCGAATAGCTGAAACGTTATTAGCTTCTACTAATAAATCCTGTGCTACACTGTTTAACTCTTCTTTGATCTTGCTCACATGCGTATCTCGATTTTCAATACGATCAATTTCATCTTCAATTTGCGCTGCATATTCTAGAATTTCATCTACACTTTGACCGTATTTACGCTTTAAGTGATTAATTTCATTTAAACGCGCTTCAATAAAGTCTAAGCGTTTGGGATCAAATTCTAATAAATCAAGCTGCTGACGAATTTTATAAGATGCGTCTTCTAGCTGATAGAAGCTCGATGAAATGATCTCAGAAATTTCGGCATAGTTTTTTTCCAGTGACGAAATATCCTCCGTATGATTCATTGCTACACCGACCCAATCTAAACCTTGATGTTCACCGTGCAGCGCATTGTACGCATCGTTTAGTGACGTATAGATCTTTTCAAAGTTAGAAATCTTCAAACGCTCTTCATTTAGTTCCTCGTCTTCGTTCAGCTGCAAATTTGCCGCTTTGATTTCATCTAATTGAAATTGAATAAGATCGAGGCGATGTGCCATCTGCTGTTCATTTTCAGTTAATTGATCGAGCTGCTTTTTTAGCGATGTATACCTAGAAAATACCTCTCGATACTCCGTCAAAGCCTCTTCTACTTTTTCTCCTCCGTATTGATCAAGAAGAGTTAAATGACGATCTTGATTCATTAAATCTTGGTGCTCGTGCTGTCCATGTATATCAATTAACGTCTGTCCGACTTCACGTAGGATAGCTAACGTTACGAGCTTACCGTTGATGCGGCAAATACTTTTCCCATTTGTAGTGATATCTCGGCGAAGCACAATCATTCCATCTTCCACTTCCAAACCGACTTGTTTGGCTTTTTCGTGACTCGGATGCTGTTCTTCATCAAATAAGAAAAGTCCTTCAATTTCGGCTCTGTCTGTTCCGTGGCGTACAAACTCCGAAGAGCCTCTTCCACCTACTAACAATGAAATGGCATCAATAATAATCGATTTCCCCGCTCCTGTTTCGCCTGTTAATACCGTTAAGCCTTTTTCAAATGAAACAGAAAGTTCATCAATAATCGCAAAGTTTTTAATGGATAATTCAGCTAACAACCTGCTTCACTCACCTTTATAACATTTCTAAGAATCGGTCTGATATAATTTGCGTATCTTCAGGAGTACGGCAAATAATCAAACATGTATCGTCTCCACAAATTGTTCCTAATATTTCATCCCAGTCCAAATGATCAATTAATGCGCCAATCGCATTTGCATTTCCCGGTAATGTTTTCATCACCAACATATGCCCGGCTGAATCAATTTTTACAAATGCGTCCATAAGAGAGCGCTTTAACTTTTGTAAGGGATTAAAACGCTGATCTGCAGGCAAGCTGTATTTGTATCGACCGTCCATCAAAGGCACTTTGACTAAGTGCAGTTCTTTAATATCACGAGAGATTGTTGCCTGTGTTACATTAAAACCTTGGTTTTTTAAAATATCTACCAATTCATCCTGTGTTTCAATATCATTATTCGTGATAATATCACGAATTTTAATATGTCTTTGCCCTTTATTCATGTTGGCACCTCACATTAATATGTAATCTTCTTTTTGTTTTGTTGTTTATAAGTCTTTCACTAATTAAGTATCATAATGTGTTCAACTTGATTATGCACCTTTTGTATAAAGAGTCATAATCAAATCGCCAATGCTAAGTCTTTGCTTAACATTGGCCATTATTACTTTTTCTCTTTTAACGTCTTATGTGCTTCTTCGACTACTTCGCGCACAGTAAGCGGAGCTTGATTTTCACCAAGTTCACGCTCGCCTTTCCAGCGCAGGTGGAGAAGAAATTCGATATTTCCATCTCCTCCCGTTATCGGTGAATACGACATGTTATATACATCGTATCCTTGACGAAGCGAGAAATCCACCATGCCTTGAAGAACTTCTTCATGCACTTTTGAATCACGCACGATTCCTTTTTTCCCAACTTGCTCTCTTCCAGCCTCAAACTGTGGCTTAACGAGCGCAACAACATCGCTGTGTGGAACAAGAAGTGTTTTTAACACAGGAAGAATGAGTCTTAAGGAAATAAATGATACATCAATAGAAGCGAATTCAGGCAAGCCTCTTGATAAATCAGCTGGCGTCACATAACGGAAATTTGTTCGTTCCATTACTTCTACTCGTTCATCTTGACGAAGCTTCCAAGCTAGCTGATTATAGCCTACGTCTAGCGCATAGGACATCTTCGCTCCATTTTGAAGCGCACAATCAGTAAAGCCTCCAGTAGAAGAACCAATATCAATCATGATTTTATCCGCTACATGGACATTAAATTCTTTAATCGCTTTTTCAAGCTTAAAGCCGCCTCTGCTGACGTAAGGCATCACTGCACCTTTAATTGTCAGCGGCGTATCGCGTTCAATTTTCTCTCCCGGCTTATCCAAACGGACTTCATTCGCATAAACAAGTCCTGCCATCACTGTACGCTTTGCTTTTTCTCTTGTTTCAATCAAACCTCGTTCTACTAATAATACATCTACTCGTTCTTTTTTTGTCACTTAACTTCAAGCCTCTTTTGTGTTGGTGTTACGAGTTTTTTAACTCGATTTATAATCTCTTCTTTGGTTAAGCCAATTTCTTCTAAAAGTTTTGTTACGCTGCCGTGCTCGATAAAGCGATCTGGAATCCCCATACGTTCAACGCGCGTATCATAATAGCCGTGCTCTGATGCAAACTCTAACACCGCGCTTCCAAAACCGCCTTGAAGTACCGCTTCTTCTACCGTAATCACAGGCTTACTAGTTTGGAAAATCTCATGAAGCATTTTTTCATCCAGCGGTTTAATAAAACGAGCATTTACCACTTTGACGCTGATTCCTTGCTTCTCAAGTTCTGCTGCTGCATCCATCGCCATTGAAATCGTTGTACCAAACGTTAAAATGGTTGTATCTGAACCTTCTTTTAATACGTCCCATGTACCGATCGGAATGTTTTTCAGTTCTGAATCTAGTTCAACACCTAATCCGTTTCCTCTAGCATAGCGCATAGCAATCGGACCTTCTTCATAAGTCAAAGCAGTGTGAACCATGTGCTGGCCTTCATTCTCGTCTTTTGGCATCATAATAACAAGGTTAGGCAAATGACGTAAGAATGCAATATCAAACACACCTTGATGCGTTTCACCATCAGCACCTACTAGCCCAGCGCGATCAATCCCAATAAATACATTTAGCTTCTGACGGCAAATATCATGAACCACTTGATCGTATGCACGCTGTAAAAACGTAGAATAAATAGCTAAAAAGGGCTTCATATTTTGAGTTGCAAGACCCGCTGCCATTGTTGTTGCATGCTGCTCTGCAATCCCAACATCAAACATGCGATGCGGAAACTCTTTTTGAAATGCTTCGAGTTTTGAACCCACAGGCATTGCTGGCGTTACGGCTACAATGCGATCATCTTCCCTAGCCATCTTCAATACCGTATCACTTACTAGTTTACTCCAAGCAATCGGAACATTTTTGTCTTTAATAAAGTCACCGGACTCAATTTTGTAAGGGCCTGTACCATGCCATGCTCCGCTTTTATCGCTTTCCGCCGGCAAGTACCCTTTCCCTTTTTTCGTAATAACGTGAATCAGTACCGGACCTTTTGTTTTCTTTGCATATTGTAACGTTTCCAATAAATCATCATAGCTATGGCCGTCAACCGGGCCTAAATACGTAAAGCCAAGGTCTTCAAAGAACATGCCTGACACGACCATATACTTTAGGCCATCTTTTACACGTTCTGCCGTTGCCGCAAGCTTACCGCCTACTGCAGGCACTTTTTTCAGCAAGACTTCAAGCTCATCTTTTACCCAGTTGTATTTGCCTGCCGTGCGCAAACGTCCTAGAATACTGTGTACAGCCCCCACGTTAGGAGCGATAGACATTTCATTGTCATTTAAAATAACGGTCATATCCGTTTGCTCGTGCCCGATGTGGTTAAGCGCTTCAAGAGCCATACCACCTGTTAAAGCTCCGTCACCAATGATAGGAACAATATGAGCTTTTGTTTTTTGCAAATCTCTTGCAGCAGCCATTCCCATTGCGGCTGAAAGAGATGTAGAACTATGTCCCGTTTCCCATACGTCATGCTCACTTTCGTCACGCTTTGGAAAACCGCATAACCCTTTATATTGACGGATTGTATCAAACTCTCCCGCTCGTCCTGTTAAAATTTTATGGACATACGACTGATGCCCGACGTCCCATAAAAATTTATCTTTTGGGCTGTCGAACACTTTATGGAGTGCAAGCGTTAACTCAACAACCCCCAAATTCGGCCCTATATGACCACCAGTTGCAGAAAGCTTTGTAATTAAAAAACGACGAATCTCTTCACTTAGTTCTTGTAATTGTGTTACTGACATTTTCTTTAAAAACTCAGGATTTTTTATCGTTGTAAGATCCAAGGTGGATCACTCACTTTCGTACTTGTTATAAAGTTACCTTAATACATTGTCTATTGTTTTATACGTATAGTCAATTTTTAGTATTTCCTTATTACTTACAATACCTTTGATATTCTATCAGTAAACCAGTGATATTCAAAGGAAAACAGTGAAAAAATAGCCGCTAACACAAATGTGATAACGGCCACCAAGATATTGTATATGTCTTTCAAACCTATGCACTACGCTTTTATACAGTAGTAAAATTATTATAGCATAGCCCCTATTGGGACTCAATCTTATTTTACTGTATCACTCAAAAAACCTGACAGAAATCGTCATTAACTATCACGTTTTGCTATATATAAACAAATTTCTTCTAGTAATCCGTGCTTAATTTGAGCTTGACGTAACGAGAGAAGTGCTTGTTCAACATGATACTGTAACTTTTCTTTGGCCGCTTCCATACCTAACAAAGAAGGATATGTCGTTTTTTCATTTTCTGTATCACTGCCAATTGGCTTTCCTAATTTTTCTTCAGACCCTTCCACATCCAAGATATCATCTTGAATTTGAAACGCTAACCCTACATGCTTACTGAATTCTTCTAATAATTCTTGCTGTAGAGGCGTAGCTTTTGCAAGAATAGCTCCTGCTTTTACACAAAACCCTAGCAGCTTCCCCGTTTTGTGAAGGTGAATATATTCAAGCTCGTCTAGCGTGAGCTGCTTTTTTTCGCCTTCCATATCCGCAACCTGTCCGCTGATCATACCTTCTGTTCCGCTTGCTTTTACCAGTTCTGTAATGAGCTGAAGCTTCATATGTGATGTAATCTCAGGATGTGCCGCTTCAGAAATGAGCTGAAAGCTATTTGTTAGAAGAGCATCTCCAGCTAATATAGCCGTTGCTTCGCCGTACACCTTGTGATTCGTCGGTTTACCTCTTCTTAAGTCGTCATCATCCATGCTAGGTAAATCATCGTGAATGAGAGAATATGTATGAATCATTTCCACTGCACATGCTGTTTCTAATCCCATGCTCTCGTCTTTTCCAAACGCATGTAGCGTTGCAAACAACAGCACTGGGCGAAGTCGCTTTCCTCCTGCCGTAAGCGAGTAAAGCATGGATTCCTTTAAGTTAACCGGAGCATGTAATGCTTTTACCACTTCAGGCAAGCGTGTTTCTACTCGATCTTTTGTAAAAGAAATATACTCTTTTAAATTCATTTCATTCACCATCACTCTTCCTCCTGCACCGAGAATGGCTCAAGCGTTCCGTCTTCACGTAAAATAGTTTCCATTTGCTTTTCAATATGCTGAAGACGATCGTGACAGAATTTTGAAAGAGTCATTCCTTCTTGGAATTGTTGAATTGCTTCTTCTAAAGGCACGTCGCCTTCTTCTAGCTTGTTTACGATGGTTTCTAACTGCTCCATCGCCTCTTCAAACGTATACTCTTTATTTGTCGCCATTTTTCATCGCTCCTCTATTTTCGAAACTTCACACTGCAACTGTCCATCGGTCAAACGAACGTTTACCACATCGCCTTTGGATACTTGTTTGGTTGATTTAATTAACTCTTTTTCTTTATCGTATACTAAGCTGTAGCCTCTTTCCATTGTTTTTAATGGACTAAGCGTATGTAATTTTGACGTTGCCGTTGCAAATAAAAGCTGTTTTTGCTTTAGCAGCTGCTGCATCTCTTTGGTCAGCATTTTCGTCAGCTGCTGTTGACGCTCCGCCGCTTTCGTTAACTGATGCTCGGGGTGATTGCGCAACAAAGCGGCTGTTAGCTGCTCATAGTTCGTCCGTTTATGTTCAATGTACCTTCTGCCTTCACGATAAAAACGCTCCATCAACTGATCTAACTGCTGCTCTTTTTGCTCGACCAACTTTTGAGGATAACGAAAAGCATATGATTTCTGGGATCGTTCAAGCCTGCGGCTACTAGACTGAAGCATTTCTTTCATCGAACGAAGAAGACGGATATTTCGCTGAGTCAATCTTTCTGTAATTTCACTGATATGAGGCACAGCCAATTCCGCAGCACCCGTTGGAGTAGGAGCGCGAAGATCTGCTACAAAATCTGCAATTGTAAAATCGGTTTCATGTCCAACCGCTGAAATAACAGGAATAGTAGAAGTGAAAATTGCACGAGCAACGCTTTCTTCGTTAAAAGCCCAAAGCTCTTCAATTGACCCACCACCGCGGCCAACAATTAATACGTCTGCTTCTTTACGACGGTTTGCTTCTTCAATTGCCTTAATGATAGACGGTGCCGCATTCACTCCTTGAACAAGAGCGGGCATAACAATAATGTTCGCGTTATATCTGCGCTTTAATGTCGTAATAATATCACGTACGGCTGCTCCAGTTGGAGATGTAATAACACCTATTGTTGTTGGATACTTTGGCAGTTTTCGTTTCCTAGCAGGATCAAATAAGCCTTCTTTTTCCAGCTTTTTTTCAGCTGTTCGTAGGCCAAGTATAAGTTCCCAACGCCGTCAGGCTGCATTTCTTTTACGTACATTTGATAATTTCCGCTTGGTTCATAAACCGAAATTTCAGCTCGAATGAGTACATTCATTCCTTCTTCAGGCTGAAAATTAAGCTGCCGGTTATGCCCAGCAAACATAACGGCTGCGATACGAGCATTTTGATCTTTCAAGGTGAAATACATATGTCCCCGACTATGACGTTTAAAGTTAGAAATTTCTCCTTTAATCCATACATCTTGCATGTGAGGGTCTACATCAAACTTGCGCTTAATGTATCGTGTAAGAGCCGTAACGGTTAGATAACGCACTTCACTCATCATTTTGCCTCCTTTGCAGTCACCCTCTCCCCTTTATATAAAGGAGAGAAGCATTTTGGTCACTTGATTTGGCAAGATGAACCTTTATTTAGATAAAGTTGTTAACACTTTAGACAATACGCCATTGATAAACTTGCTTGATTGATCATCGCCAAACGTTTTCGCTAATTCAATCGCTTCATTTAACGTAACGCTCGTAGGAATTTCTTCTTCATACTTCATTTCGTATACGGCAATACGTAGGATAACGCGGTCTACAGTAGCTACACGATCTAACGTCCATTTTTCTAAATGATTGCGTAAAAGTTCATCAATTTCTTGCTGATGTTCAACCACACCTAGCACGAGACTTTCTAAAAATTGATCAGACTTTTCATTTTGTACAACATTTCCGATTGCCTCCATTGGCTCGGTCTGCCCTAAATCATGCTGAAATAGTGCTTGTAATGCTTTTTGGCGTGCTGTATGTCTTTTCATTATTTTTGCTCCTTTATTTATCTTCTTCAACTAGTATACCTAGATAATAGCATAGTTTATGAAACGATACTTCATTGTTCTTATACGAAGTTTATAGAACACGAAAAAGACCGTCTTTATGACGAGACAGTCTTTTTCACTTTACCATAGCTTGTGTTGAAAAGGAACAAGTAATCATACGTTATTCCATTTTAGCAACAGCCGTTAGGTAAACGTTTGTTTTATTCAACTTCTTCAATATCAGTTTTTTGCGTATCAAACTGAATCCCTACGATATGAATGTTTACTTCATCGAGATCAATAGCTGTCATATTTTTAAGGGCTTGACGAATGTTATCTTGTACTTGTTGCGCTACGTTTGGAATAGACACCCCAAACTTCATCATACAAAATACGTCTACTTTTATCCCGTTTTCTGTTAAGTCCACTTTTACACCTTTACCGTGGTTTTTCTTTCCTAGTTTCTCCACAACGCCAGCTGCAAAATTTCCTCTCATTGCAGAAACGCCTTCTACTTCAGAAGCAGCAATACCCGCAATGACTTCAATAACCTCAGGAGCAATTTCTACTTTGCCAAGAGAATTTGGGTGTTCTTCCATTTCTAATACATGATTTTCATTCATGTACAGCACCTCCTATAGTTTATATTATACTAAGAATTCATTACGTCATATAGCTCAAGAAACTTCGTGTTGAATTCACCGCTAACAAATTTTTCATGATTTAATAGTTTTTGGTGAAAAGGAATAGTGGTTGCAACGCCGTCGATAACAAATTCATCTAACGCGCGCTTCATTCGTTCAATAGCTTCCTCACGAGTTGGCGCATGAACAATCAATTTAGCCACCATTGAATCATAGTAAGGCGGGATTGCATAGCCCGGATATGCAGCAGAGTCTACGCGCACTCCGTAGCCACCTGGCGGCAAGTACATTTGAATCGTACCTGGTGATGGCATAAAGTTTTTCTCTGGGTTTTCTGCGTTGATTCGGCACTCAATTGCCCATCCGTTAAATGTCACTTCTTCTTGCGTAAACGGTAAAGTTTCACCATTTGCCACTTTGATTTGTTCTTTAATTAAGTCAACTCCCGTCACCATCTCTGTAACAGGGTGTTCTACTTGGATACGCGTATTCATTTCCATGAAGTAAAATTTGTTTTCACGGTAATCATAAATGAATTCCACTGTTCCGGCTCCTGTGTAATTAACGGCTTGAGCAGCTTTAACAGCAGCGTCGCCCATTAATTCACGCGTTTTTTCGTCTAACGCTGGAGAAGGCGTTTCTTCAATTAATTTTTGAAGACGGCGTTGAATCGAGCAATCACGCTCTCCTAAATGTACAGTATTCCCATGAGAATCAGCCAACACTTGGATCTCAACGTGACGGAAATCCTCAATGAACTTTTCAATGTACACACCAGGGTTACCGAAAGCTGTAGCAGCTTCTTGCTGTGTAATTGTAATACCTTTAATAAGCTCTTGTTCATTTTTCGCAACGCGGATTCCTTTTCCTCCGCCTCCTGCCGTTGCTTTAATAATAACAGGATAGCCAATATCATTAGCGATTGACATACCGTCTTCCACTGACTCTACAATTCCAGTTGAACCAGGAACAATTGGGACACCGGCTTCACGCATCGTTTCTCTCGCTACGTCTTTTGTTCCCATTTTGTTAATGGCTTCAGGACTTGGTCCTACAAATGTAACGTTACACTCTCTGCATAGCTCTGCAAAATCAGCGTTTTCAGCTAAAAAGCCGTATCCAGGGTGAATGGCGTCACAGCCCGTTAGCATCGCAACGCTCATAATGTTTGTAAAGTTTAAATAGCTGTCTTTAGATGACGTTGGTCCAATACAATACGCTTCGTCTGCTAATTGTACATGCAAAGAATCGCGATCAGCTTGAGAATGAACAGCTACTGATTCTACACCTAACTCTTTACACGCTCGAATAATTCGAACCGCAATTTCTCCTCGATTCGCAATTAATAGCTTTTTAATCATATTTACCGCTCCTTATTCAGGCTTTACTAAGAAAAGAGGTTGACCGTATTCTACAAGTTGTCCACTTTCAACTAATACGTCAACGATTTCACCTTTAACTTCTGCTTCGATTTCATTAAATAATTTCATTGCTTCTACGATACATACAACCGAATCTTTTTGTACTTTATCTCCAGGAGTCACGTATACATCTGATTCTGGCGATGATGACGCATAGAATGTCCCTACCATCGGAGATGTAATTTTATGTAAGCTTTCATCAACCGCTGGGGCCGCTTGTTCTTCTTTTGGTTGAGCAGACTGTGCTGCTGGCGCTGGAGCCGCTGCTGCCTGCGGTGCAGGTGCTGCCGCTTGTTCAGGTGCCGAAACCACTACTTGCTGCGCTTGTTTGGAAACAATTGCGTCTTTTTTCTTCATCTTGATTTTGGAGCCTTCGTGCTCATAGGTGAACTCCTCGATTGATGATTGATCAACTAGTTTAATGATCTCACGGATCTCTTGAATTTTTAACATATTGAACACTCCTACCTCATGAAAATAGAATTCTCTACAATGTTAATAATACGACAGATGGCTACAGCCATTCAATTCGTTTGGCAAACATTAAAAAGAAGTTCCACTTACTCTATAATAACTTTTTAGCGTTATCGTTTTATAAATGGAAACATAGCTTTACAGATGACAACACTTATGAAAACATTTGTCACCTAGTACTATTATAAGATTATGAAACCTATTATAACCGAAGTAAAAAAAGAAAGCCATGTTAAAATTTTTACCGTCTCGCTTAGATTTTAGTCATTTCATAAAAAAAGAAGTGTAAACAACCCCAATTTACGGCTGTTTCACACTTCTTTTATTCCCTTTATTTAGTTGGCTGAAACTCTACCGCTACTTCTTTTGGACCCATTTCTTTTTTGACTAGCTGAATGATTTGATTTGCTTTTGTTTTTGAGTGTTTTTCTGTCTTAACCGTAATTTGTACTTGCTTTCCGTCTGCTCTTACTAGCGCGTCACTGTATCCTTTTGCTTTAATTAATGTTTCCAGCGTGGCTTCTTTTTCCCCAAGCTTTGATAATTCATCAATTTTATCCATCGCCTTGCTTACTTCCGCAGGCGTCACATTTTTTGATGCCGCTACTTCTTGATACTCTTCTTTTAATTGACTTCTTTCATCATTTAATTCCAAACGAAGCGCCGTAAATAGCTCGTCGCTATCTGTGCTTGATACAACTGCTGATTCTTTTGCATTTTTAGCCGTTTCCTTCTTTACATCTTCTGCTGAGCCTTCAGTTTTTGAATCTTCTTTTGTTCCTGATTTCTCATCTGCCTGTTGTTTTGTATCTTCTGCAGGAGCCTTGTCATCAGCCTGCTTTTCGCTTTGTTTTTCATTGTCTACTAGCGCAACATTACTCTGAGGATTTTCTGGCGTTGTCATATAGTACACCGATAACACAACAACTAAACTTAGCATTGTTAATAACCAAACCGTTTGCTTTTTTAATAACATATTTATTTCCCCCTCATCCTTTTTTCGCTAATACTGCTACTCTATGACTTGGTATATCCAGCGCTCTTGTCACGGCTTCAATAATAGATTTCTTTACCTCGATATTATCAGCTCCTTTAGCGACAACTAACACGCCTCTTACTTTTGGCTTTTCGGTTTTAACTACAACAGGCTTTTCTTGTTCTCCACTTCTTACAATGACCAGCTGTTCGTCTGTTGAGGAATCTTCAACTTTACGAGTCCCTCCTTCACGGTCCGTTTCGTTGGTCGTTTGCGATTTTGTGACGCTGTTTTTTTCATATATTTTGGATTCTGTTGCATCTAGGTTCACAATTACTTTTACCTTACTTACGCCTCTAACTTGATCCAAAATATCTTTCAATTCCTCCTCATACCGCTCTTCATAACCTGTCATTGTTGTTGTCTTTTTAGAGCTAAAAGCGGGAACATCCTGTGATACCGGTGGTGCGCTGGTTTCTTTGCTTGCACTCTTTAGTAATCCGCCTGAATTCATAGATGTTGTGAGTGAGTTGCTAAATACCATAAAGATAACGCCTGCAGCTAGTAAAATACCTATATACATTAACTTTGAAGGTTTCTTCGTAGTTGATGACTGTTTAAGTGAAAAGAACCGCTGAAAAAATGATGGGTCACCTTTTTCTGGCTTTTGACTCATTTCGTGTCTCCCTCCTCCATATTCACAACAACTTGGCCTTGTTTTACATCCCATTTTGCTGCTAAATAGTTGGATAATTTCTTGGATTCTGTTGGTTTGTTTGGTTCGATCGGTGTGGAGGTATCAATAGAAATAACTTTCACAGCTGAAACAACCTCGGAATCATCCGATGCTTTTTTACTTACGGCAACTGAAATGGATTTAATATTATCAGCGGTAGGTTCGTCGTTCGGCTTTTTTGTTTCAATGTGAATTCGATCAATTGCTACACCATACTGATCCATCAACTCCTCTTTTACATCTGCCTCCATTTGGACAGCCATTTGTTCTAAAATATATGCACGTTGTGAAGCTTGTATTTCTTTTTTCTGATTTTCTATTGAATTTTCTACCTGCTGATCGGATCGAATAGATGATAAGCTAAGTGATTTCAGCATTTGATTAACATCCACTTTGAAAATTTGAAAAACAGGTGTAATAATGATCAGCATTAAAAGAAGTCCAACCACCAGCTTTGTATATTTTTGAAAACTAGAATTGGGCAATAGTAAATTAATAATGGTAGCTAATAAGATAAAAAGAACGATATTAGTAATCCACGTCGTTAAGGCCTGCAATTTCTTCACCTCACCATCATTGTGACGTTGCTCGCTGTAATGATGACCGTTAAACATAAGAAAAACATAAGCGAGACAACCGCAAGCGCCGCAAAAATATAGATGACGCTTTTGCTGATAATGCTCAAGCAGGAAATAACCGGTCCTCCTCCAATAGGTTGAAGAAGAGCTGCTGCTAGCTTATAGATAAAAGCAAGCGTTAACACTTTAATAGCCGGAAACGCGACGATTAACAGTAAGACTGCTACTCCAGCAATCCCTACTGAATTCTTTAATAGAAGCGAGGCACTGATGACTGTATCAGCCGCATCTGTGAATACACGTCCTACAACAGGTATAAAGTTCCCTGTGACAAACTTTGCCGTTCGAATTGTAATACCGTCGGCAACAGCTGAGGTGGCCCCTTGAACGGATAGCACTCCTAAAAAAACAGTTAGGAATATTCCGAGCACGCCAATGCTTATATTTCTCAACAGCTGAGCAAGCTGTGTAACCTTATGTTCATCTGAAATCGTACTCACAATGCTAAGCAGTGCTGAAAGAAAAAGCAGCGGCATCACTACGTATTGAATAAGCAAACCGCTTGTGTTCATTAAAAACAAAATCATCGGATGAAAAAAGGCTGCCGATACAACTCCTCCTGATGATGCCATTAAGGCAAGCAGCAGCGGCACCAGAGCTAAAATGAATTTGGTCATGGTCTCAATCGCTCCCGTTGCATAAGAGATAGCAATTTGAAAACTATTAAGAGCAATGATGATCAAAACCATATATACAAGCGCATACGCTACTTTACTTACGGTTTGCTGATTAAACGCACTTTGGAGCGTTTGTAAAAACACGCTAAAAACCGTTAGCATAATGAGTGTACCGAGGAGCTTTCCATTCGCTAATACTTCATGAAATAAAAACTTTACAAGACCTCCTAGCCATTCTTTAAGAGAGAACTCTTTTTCTCCTTTTAAAAAATCGACTAAACTTCCCTTCTGACTCTCGGGTAAAAAGCCGCCGTATTGGGTAATAATATCGTCCCAAAACTGTTTGACTTCATCGATACCGAGCTTATCAATTTGTTCATTGACAAGTTCTTGCTGCTTCGGGGGTTCGGAAGCTTGTACATTTTCTGGAAAGAAAAAAAAGAGGAACAAAAGAAGAGCGAGTATATTCACTTTAAACGTCCACCGCTTCATTTCGTCACCTCATAATTAAGTAAAATTAATTGGGCAGCATTGAAATAATTGTTTCAATAATGACCGTTAAAATAGGAATTGCCATGGAGAGAATCAGCACTTTTCCACCTAATTCAATTTTAGAAGCAATGGCACCTTGCCCTGCATCTTTCGTAATTTGAGCACCAAATTCGGCGATATAGGCGATACCAATAATTTTCAAAATGGTTTCCACATAAATCATGTTAACGTGGGCATTAATCGACAGCCGCTCGACCATCTTAATAATTTCGTAGATTTGATCAATTAAAAAAAGAAAGATCACGGATCCCACGAATACAACAAGTAAAAAAGCAATAGGTGATTTATGTTCTTTTAAAATAAGAGCCAAAAATGTAGCTACTAATCCTAAGCCCACAATTTGAAGCATTTCAATGGCAACTCACCCCTCTACCCTTGAAATAAAAAAACCGATTTGATTTTTTGAAATAAGTCCTCTACAATCGAAGCAACCATAAATAAAATATAAATAAAACCGATGAGGGTAACCCAGTTCGCGTAATCTTTTTTTCCCATCTGTTCGAGTACGGTGACTAAAAAAGCTACGACGATACCAATCCCAGCAATCTGAAAAATGGTGTTCATATCAATTCCCACATTCAATCCTCCTCCATCGCTACATCAATAGAATGACCAGTAGCAACCCAGATAGAAAGCCTAAACTTTTAACCATTTTTTCATAGCGATTCTGCTTATCAACTGCATCTTGTTCTTCGCGTTCAAGATGATTCAGCGTCAGTAAGATATGCTTTTGCTGCGAATAACGATCATGCTGACCAAGCGTTTCACCAAATTGTTTTAAGATTTCTAGTTCTCCCGTTTTAAGTGCGGTTTGTTTCCAAAATTGGTCCAACGTCTTTTCCCAAGCTTCCTTGACACTTTCAGTACCTTCTTTTAATTTCATTGAAAACTCATTAAATAAAGAAGCCAAAGGATTAGGAAGCTGTAGAGATAACAAATGAGCAACTTCTTGAAGAGGCCGATTGCTGTACATAATCTCTGCTTCTAACGACCTCAGAGCCGTTTTTAATTGCCTGAGCTGCCTAGGTCTTGCACTAAGCTGCTTTGCAAACTCAAATCCTGTGTAAGTGGAAGCAAATAAGATAAAGATGGCACCAAACAGTTTCATACACCATCACCCTTTACTATTTTCAATAAGCGACTTTTCAGCGGACGTTTTCATGGAATTATAGTGCTCATCGTAGATAGCCTGAAGTGTTCCAGGACCTCGGCTGTTCGATAGCACAACATACCTTTTGAATACGTGAAGTTTCATTAAAGCTTGCAAAGTGGGACGCTTCATTAAATCGTCAATGTCATAGCCATGAACAGTCATAATGACACGAACGCCAGCATTAACCGCTTCAAGTACGGCCTTACAATCTTCTTCACTTCCCACTTCATCCACGATCAGCACATCGGGGCTCATGGAGCGAATCATCATCATCATGCCTTCAGCTTTCGGACAGCTATCTAATAAATCCATTCTAGATCCGAATGTATGCTGAGGAACCCCTTTAACAGCCCCAGCAATTTCTGATCGTTCATCTACAATTCCCACTTTAAACGGAGGAATCTTAGAGCGCTCTATGCCCGTACTTATTACTCTGGCTAAATCGCGAATCATGGTTGTTTTTCCTGTTTGAGGAGGTCCTATAATGACCGTACTTTGCCAATAGCGATTGTATAAAAAAGGAATAAGCTGATTCGAAATACCAATCTTTTGTTTAGCAATCCGGATATTAAAGGATGATACATCTCGAATCACACGAACCTGTCCATTTTCCGTTACAACTTTTCCCGCTAGTCCAACCCGGTGCCCGCCTTCAATGGTGACATATCCTTTTTTCAATTCTTCTTCAATCATATAAATCGAAAACTGGCTTAATTTATTTAAGATAAATAAAGCATCTTCTGCACTTGGAAGATACGATTCGAAATATGGCTGATTGTTGATTGTAAATTCGACAGGTCTTCCTACGCGCACTCGAATTTCTTCTAGTACATGAGAATGGTTTATGACATAAAATTCAACAGTCTTTTTTAAATTAGGCGGAAAGATTGCAAGTATTTCTTTTAACATATTCATCCCCTCATATTTGAACTCACTTCAATGTATTATAAGCTTGACCATTTTATGCCTACCTTTTATTTAAAAACACCGATTAAAATGAAGAGCACTCCTACTACAATCATGATTAATTTCCCAAAAGATAATTGATCGGCTACGGACACTAAACCTATGGTAAAAGAACTCACCATTACAATCGGACCCACAAGCGCTAACATTCCATTAATCATTAACGCTTTTTTCACATCATTGTTTGTGACAATTAAAATAGCGGCAATAAACTCAATAAATGAAGAAATAAATCGAAGGCACGCCATCGTTAATACCGTACCGTTTAAATGATCCAACCACTGCTTCATAAGCCCCTCCTATACCTCTGCGTTGTTTAGTACAACCTATGCAAAATAAAGAAGAGTTAGCACAAAAAAACATACAAAAAAGGCAGAGAATGATTCTCTGCCTTTTTTGTATGTTTGCAGCTTGCTTACACGATCCAATTACGCGCGTGATACGTAGCTGCTATCTGTTGTGTTGATAATTAATACGTCGCCTTCGTTTACGAAGAACGGAACGTTTACTGTTAAGCCAGTTTCCACAGTTGCCGGTTTTGTACCGCCAGAAGCTGTGTCACCTTTAATACCTGGTTCAGTTTCTGTTACTTTAAGCTCAACTGTGTTTGGAAGTTCAACACCTAATGTCTCACCTTGGTACATCATAATTGCTACTTCCATATTCTCTTTTAAGAATTTTAGCTCATATTCAATTGCACTTGCCGGAAGCTCTAATTGCTCATAAGACTGGTTGTCCATGAATACGTGCTGATCGCCGCTTGCATATAGATATTGCATTTTACGGTTATCAATTTGGGCTTTTCCTACTTTTTCACCTGCACGGAACGTTTTTTCTTGCACAGCTCCTGTACGAAGGTTACGTAGTTTTGAGCGAACGAATGCAGCGCCTTTACCAGGCTTTACGTGTTGGAAATCCATTACACGCCAAATACCTCCGTCTACTTCTACTGTCAAACCTGTACGAAAATCATTTACTGAAATCATGAAGAAATCCTCCTACATTTTATAAAATAATGAACTCTTTTGATGAGTGCGATAATGCCTCATTACCTTCTGCTGTGACGATCGTATCATCTTCAATACGAACGCCCCCTAAGTCTGGTATGTAAATACCTGGTTCAACGGTTACAATCATACCTGGCTGCAGTACATCTGTAGATTTTACAGAAAGTGATGGGCCTTCATGTACTTCTAACCCTACGCCGTGACCGGTCGAATGTCCAAAATACTGGCCGTATCCGTGTTCTGTAATATAATCACGCGTTAGCGCATCTGCTTCTTTACCCGTCATACCTGCTTTGATGCCGCTCATTCCGTTAAGCTGCGCTTGCAGTACGACATTATAAATTTCTTTTAGCTTATCACTTACTTCACCGACGGCAAATGTTCGTGTGATATCTGAACAGTAACCATTATAGTATGCGCCAAAATCAAGCGTTACAAGTTCGCCTTTTTCAATTACTTTGTCAGAAGCAACACCATGCGGTAAAGCCCCGCGATGCCCTGAAGCAACAATTGTATCAAAAGATGAAGATGTTGCGCCTTGTTTTCTCATAAAGAACTCCAGTTCATTAGATACTTGAAGCTCTGTTAAACCAGGACGAACAAAGGTTAAAATATGTTCATATGCTGCATCTGCTATTTTTGCAGCTTCCTTTAATATCTTAATCTCTGAGTCACTCTTTATCAAGCGTAAGTTTTCGATTGCGTGCGAGATTGGAACAAGTTCCGCGCTGATATGCTTATCAAATAATTGATGCTGTCCATATGTAACATAATTCTGTTCAAAACCAAGCTTTTTAATTCCAAATTGTTTCACTACATTCGCTACTTCTTCTACAATAGGACCCTTATGCTGAACGATATCAAAACCTTCTGTTTGACTAGTTGCTTGTTCAACATAACGAAAATCTGTTACAAATGCCGCTTTGTCTTCAGAAATGATAACGACACCAGCAGATCCTGTGAAATTGGTCATATAGCGTCTGTTATATTCACTTGTAATTACAACACCGTCCACATTCAACTTTGAAAACTGTTCGCGTAGTTTTTCGATTTTCATTTTATTTCCCCCTTAATTGTAAAAGTGCCTGCAGGGCAAGTTCGTATCCGTATAAACCTAACCCGACAATTTGACCATGCGTAACAGGTGCTGTCACCGAATGATGGCGAAACTCTTCACGCTTATGTACGTTCGAAATATGCACTTCAATAACAGGAACAGATATACTAGCAATCGCATCCCGAATGGCATAACTGTAGTGAGTAAAAGCACCAGGATTGATCATAATCCCATCAAATTTCTCATCCGCTTCATGAATCCAGTCGATAATTACACCTTCGTGATTAGACTGTACGCACTCAACTTCTACCCCATGGGCTCTGCCTGCTCGCTGAAGCTTCTCTTCAAGATTTTGAAGATTATCTGTCCCATATACCGCTGGTTCGCGTACGCCTAAACGATTTAAATTAGGACCGTTTATTACTAAAATCTTATTCATCTTAATTCAACACTCTCCCCTACTACGAACCCTTTATGCAGCTCACTTATGTGAATTTGCACTTTATTTTTCTTTTTAAATCATTATATAGAATATATTAGCATACGTTGGAACATTCACACTACTTATTCGCCGTTTGAAAATCTGTAGATTCATCTTTTGTTTGAAGCTCTGCAGCTTCAAAAGAAATGGAATATCCAATGAATACACCATATAAAATATAAATACAGAGGGATGAAATAATCGTGTTAGCTGGAAGCTCTCCAATTGTTTTTAAGTTGGGAAAGAGCGGATTCAAAACAACGAATACAATTGCCCACCATAATAAGCCGTAAGCAAAACCTATCCAAATTGTTTTAAACTTCTTTAATAGGACGTAGTATAACAATCCGACAACAATAGATAATACCCCTATAAGAAAAATACTGACGATAACACCTATTCCTTTATCCTTCCAATCACCTAATGCCCATGGATCTAAAAGCATATTTGGATTGATAACACTAAAGCTGAACAGATAATTTAAATAGCCAATAAAGCTCCAGAAAACCCCTCCAAAAAAGGAAATAAAGATGGCTTTAAATAAAAAAGACATTTCCTGTTTATGCGTAGAGTGGTTATCCTGTTTTTTTTCATGCTGTTCTTTAGGTTCTGACATATTAATCACCTCTTGATGTAGTATGAACTTTTTTCTCATTTCCTACTGACTCATTTCTAAGTTTTTACGTTTATTACTCTTCCTATACGCAAGAAGGGAGCCTGATATCAAAGAGACATTTTAAAACTACTTCGCACAGAGTTTCATAAACAAATTTTATAAGTGAAAGGAAAAAATTCATAACAAGGGTGTGGAGATGAAAAATATTGGCTAAACTAGATAACATGCATCCGCCTAGAGGTTTATTTGATTTTGCTGTAGAATATAAAATACTAAGAAGTCTAGTCTAGTTAAGTTAGGTTGGTGCCTGAAATGTCTAAATTACAAAAACCTGCGTATGGTGGTCAAGCCGTTATAGAAGGTGTCATGTTCGGTGGCAAACGTATGATGGTGACGGCTATTCGCCGCAGAGATCAATCTATTGATTATTTTCATTCAAAAAGAAAATCAAATTCCGTACTCACTGCTTTAAAAAAATTCCTTTTTTACGAGGAATTGCTGCTATTGTTGAAGCCAGTGCAAACGGTACGCAGCACTTGAACTTTTCCTCTGAACGTTATGACGTGAATCCAGAAGATGATGCTCAAGTAGCAGAAGAACAACAAAAAGAGAAAAAAGATTCAAAACTATCTTTAATATTTGGCGTTGCAACTATTGGTGTAATATCCTTTCTTTTCGGGAAAGTACTATTTACATTGATTCCTGTGTTTTTAGCACAATTGACACGTCCTGTTTTCACTTCAAGTGTAGCTCAAGTTTTTATTGAAGGAGTATTTAAACTATTATTGCTCCTTGGCTATATTTATGTGATTTCACAAACGCCACTTATTAAACGGGTGTTTCAATATCATGGAGCAGAACACAAGGTCATTAATGCATATGAAAACAATGCTGAACTTACGGTAGAAGCCGTGCAAGCACAATCTCGACTTCATTATCGCTGCGGAAGTAGCTTTATCCTCTTTACCGTAGTTGTAGGAATGTTTGTCTACCTACTCGTTCCAACGGATCCTCTTTGGTTACGAATTGTGGATCGCCTTGCATTAATTCCAGTTGTCCTTGGTTTATCATTTGAAGTGTTACAGTTAACCAATAAAGTTCGTCATGTCCCTCTTCTTCGCTTTTTAGGTTATCCCGGTTTATGGCTTCAGCTTTTAACAACCAAAGAACCAAAAGATGATCAAGTTGAAGTTGCGATTGCTTCATTTAAAGAACTTTTACGCGTTGAAAATGAACTTTCTTCTACCAATGACGAACAAGTTGTCTAATCCACACCGTTTTGCTTTCTTTTTTTACTATTTTAGGAGGTGAACAAAATGAGACGTCCATTCGTGAAACCACTTGTATATGGTCTAATCGGGTTAGGAGTCATTGGCTTTGCATTTACGTTGATTACAGATCCAGCTGTTTTATTACGTCAAGCAGGTTATATTTTTCTGTTTATCATTTTGTTTTACTTAGTTTATCGGTTTATTCTCCGCCCTTCTCAGACAAAAGGTCAAGATAGAGGCTATGTGCGCGCAGTAAAACAATCAAAACTGCGTCAAAAAGAAAAAGAGCGAGGAAGCAACAAAATTGATATGCATACTTATCAAAGCTCAAATAAGCGCCCGGTATCCAAATCAACGAAACCGCTAAAGAAAAAGAAAAACAACTCACACTTGACCGTCATCGAAGGTAAAAAAGGAAAAAAGAAAAATAGAGCATTCTTTTAAAAAACAAGGAGAAAAGCCTCCTTGTTTTTTTAATAGCACCATTTTTTCAAAAATGCCCTTGTACGCTTTTTTCCAAACGCAATCAGCTCTTCCTTCCGTTCTTCTGTGAGGGTAAATTCTGTCGCAAAAACTTGATTAACAGGTAAAAAGATAATATTTTTTTCGTGACGTTTTGAAATATGTCTTGCATCGTGCGCATCTTTCATCGTCTCAAAAAGCGCGCTGAATAAACCAACGGCATTTTTAATTTTATTCCGTTCCCTTTCTTCGTCCTTCGGGCTCAGCTTCACACCAATTACCGGTCGCTTCTTAAGACTTTTATCATCATCAAACAGAAAAATTGGAAAGTTGCTTAACACGCCCCCGTCGACTATTAAACTGCTTGGGGTAGATTTTAATTTAACCGGCTCAAAAAAATATGGAATGCTGCAGCTCATTCGAACGGCTCTTGCTACAGAAAAGCGATTCGGGTCGATTTGATATTTAGGCAAATCATCTGGAAGAACAAGCATCGTACTGTTGGTCAAATTTGACGCAATAATACGCAGCGACTGATCAGGCAAATCAGCAAATGTATGAATTCCTCTGCTCCGCAATTTCTCAGCAATCCACTTTTCAAGCCTTTCTCCTTTATACAATCCCATTTTCCAATATAAAAACAGCCACTTTGTCAAGCTTGATGGTAAAAAAGACATTCTTTGATCTAAAAAAGACGATAACTCAATTTCATTCATCATTTCAATAATTTCTTCACTTGTATAACCGGCTGCTACAAATGCACAAATAATGGAACCCGCACTCGTTCCGGCTAACCGCCGAAAGATCAAGCCTTTTTCTTCTAGAGCTTGTAACGCGCCAATCAGTGCAAGCCCTTTAATACCGCCACCTGAAAACACTCCGTCGACGTACACAGCCTCTCCTCCAAACTACCCACTCTACATTTGTAGTCGACTCAGCAACAAGTTATGATAAAAAAGAAAAAAAGCAGTGACGCTATTGGCCGCTGCTTTTTTCTTATAATTTTTGCTCTTCTTCATTTCGTTTTTGTACATTGCGAAGATCTTGAATACGGTTATGGTTTTCTTCAAAGTATTGAACCAAATCTCCAATTCGATCAATGGAATTCCAGCTTAAATGATGTTCAATTCCTTCTACGTCATCATAAATATTTTTCTCATCTACGCCAATGATGCGCAGCAGCTGCTCTAAAAGCTCATGGCGATAAACAAGACGTTTTCCAATCTTCTGCCCCTTAGCTGTTAAAACAAGGCCTCGATATTTTTCATAAATTAAGTACTCATCTTTGTCTAGCTTTTGAACCATCTTCGTTACAGATGAGGGGTGAACCGCCAATGCATCAGCAATATCAGACACTCGAGCGTATCCTTTATCTTCAATTAGCATATATATTTGTTCAATATAATCTTCCATACTCGGTGTAGGCATGAAATCTCCCCCAATTAATATTATGTATTGCTAATAATAAGTCATAAATGTCTGTTTTTTATAGTGATATCGTGTTCATGTTTGATAATCTATGTGAAAAAAACGTGTAAATAAAGCGATGTCATAAGATAAAACTGGATAAAAGACATTCAATTAAAATCATACTACAATGCTTATTCAAATACAAGAACCGTTCGATCCCGCTTCTTATTTATGCCCCATTTTTATACATAATAAAAGCTGACTCGTTTGAGTCAGCTTTTACTAGTCAATCATGTTCAAAATTAAAGGCCGCATTTCAGCTGTGCACCACAGTTTGTACACGTGTTGCATCCGCCCATTTCTTCTACCGTTCCTTGACGGCAAACCGGACAAGTATTACCTACTTCAGAACCGATTGTTACATCAGTTGAACGAATTTCATTAATTGTATCAACTAACACAACGTGCGGTTTCGTTTCTTCTTTTGGCGCTTCAATTTCTTCATCAAACGTATTTTCTTCTGCTTTTAGCGTTAAGACTTGTGCATCACGGCTGCCGTCTACGTACACCGTACCGCCTTTTGCTCCGCCTTTATACAGACGCTCGTACACTTTTTGAACTTGCTCTACCGTGTAACCGCGAGGAGCGTTTACTGTTTTACTAATTGAACTGTCAATCCAGCGCTGAATCACACATTGCACGTCCGCGTGAGCTTGTGGTGCAAGTTCCATAGCTGAAATGAACCATTCAGGAAGGTTGTTTGGATCTGCTTCTGGATGCTGATCTAAATACTCTTGAACGATATCAGCTTTTACTTCAATAAATTTACCTAAACGGCCGCTTCGGAAGTATGAGAATGAGAAATAAGGTTCAAGACCCGTTGATACTCCAACCATTGTTCCAGTACTGCCTGTTGGCGCTACTGTTAATAAATGAGAGTTTCGGATACCGTTCTCTTTAATGTTTTCACGAATATCTTCAGGCATTTTTTTCATGAAGCCTGTATTTGTGAATGCTTCACGTAAAGAAGCCGTTTCAGCATCTGTTTCGCCCACTAAGAACGGGAAGCTTCCTTTTTCTTTTCCAAGCTCTACAGACGCGCGGTAAGCCGTCGTTGCAATTGTTTCAAACACTTTATCTACTAACTCATTGCCTTTGTCAGAGCCGTACTCTGTTTCACAATAAATAAGAAGATCGTGAAGACCCATTACACCAAGGCCAACGCGGCGTTCGCCAAGCGCTTGCTTTTGGTTTTCTTCTAAGAAATAAGGAGTTGCATCAATAACGTTATCTTGCATTCTAACGCCTGTTTCAACCGTTTGACGTAACTTTTCAAAGTTAACAGTTTTCGTTCCTTTATCTGCCATTTGCGCTAAGTTAACAGCAGCTAAGTTGCACACAGAGAATGGTGCAAGTGGTTGTTCACCACATGGATTTGTTGCAACAACGTGCTGACCATATGCTTGAGCATTTGTCATATCATTAGCATTGTCAAAGAAGAAAATCCCTGGTTCAGCTGAGTACGTTGCACAAATATTAATTAAGTTCCATAGCTCTTTCGCACGGATAGTACGGTACGTACGAACTTTGTTTCCTTGTTTTGCCCATTCGCGCACATCGCCTACTTCGTGCCAGTTTTCATTGTAGTTAGCCATTTCTTCTTTTGAATAGCTTTCTACGTCTGGGAAGCGAAGTTCATATTCACCGTCGTTTTCAACAGCATCCATAAAATCTTTTGTTAAGCATACAGAAATGTTTGCTCCTGTTAAAAACTCTGAGTTATGAACGCTATACGTTCCGCCTGTTTGCAGCTTTTCTTCTGCATCTTTAATGATTTTTTCACTGAACCCACCAAGACCAGGAATTTGTTTATAGTTAATGATTCCTTGGTACATCGCTTCTTCAGACTCTGTTAGCGGCGTGAACTTCAATTTATCTTGTGCATGCTTTTTAATCATTTCGTCATTTGTGTTTTCAATTAAGAAACGTAAAATGCGAGGGTTTTGCATTTTAGAAATAATAAACTCTACAATGTCAGGATGCCAGTCGGCAAGCATGATCATTTGGGCCCCCAATTTGTTACTCTTCGTTAAGAAGGGTACGGTCATTTCTGCCGTACTCTTACACTTTCATGTAAGATCAGACTATATCATCAAAGAAGAAAATCCCTTTGTCTCGTGCCCCATAGCCACGTTGCCGTTTGCTATGGTTTACTCCTTCCTTTGCTTCCATCATAACACCTACTTTATTCACTAAAGTTTTATTACATTAGAACTTTTAGGAAGTTTCAATAGTCGTTGAACCTTTATCTTCGTTTCCAAAGACACTTGGCTGCTGATTGCCCAATCTTTCCTCTTTTCTAACCATCACGCTCATCGTTGCCGATCACGTTGTGGTGAAGAAAGCTCTAAGGGTGTTCCAGCAATTCACGAGATTACGTCGCCGGTTTGTTAACGACGCGACCCACCTTGCTCAACAAGATGCGTCAGTTTAGCAATATCATCTAACCATGAAACCGAACCAGATGATTTGCCGTTTACACCGCGAGCCAGCGTGTTGCGCGGGCGAAGAGTTGAACCATTCGTTCCAACACCGCCTCCGCGGCTCATGATTTCCATTACTTGTTTGCGGTGTTCTGAAATACCTTCACGTGAATCTTTTACATAAGGCATTACATAACAGTTGAAGTACGTTACGTCTGTGTCAGCACCTGCACCGTAAAGAACGCGGCCAGCTGGTACAAAGTTTAGCTGAACAAGCTCTTGATAGAACTTTTCAAACCACTCTTTGCGCTTTTCTTCTGTTTTTTCTACAGAAGCTAAGCCTGTTGCATTACGTTTTGCAATTTGCTCGTAGAAGACCTCTAGAGGCTTTTCAATGACATCCAGCGAACGAGTAATTAACCCGTTTTCTGCTTCTTCAGGCGATAAAGCACCTCTAAACTCATCTTCTACCTTGACAACAGCGGTCTTTTGCTCAAAATTAATGCTTTCCACATAGCCAAGTCCTCGTGCTGGAAATTTTGGATCTTCTTTTACAGTTAGAACAACAAAATCTCCTTCTGATAACGTCAATTTTTCCGTATCTTTAAAAGCATAGCGGTCTAACATTACCAATCTTGAAACACCTTTATGAGTCAACTTCATATCCGGTGTAATCGGATGTACTTGCGGAAAGCGTTCAATATCTGAATTGAGCTTTTCAACATTCATATTCACTTTTTGATTTAACAAAACAGTCATTCTCACAACTCCTTACCTATCGAACATCTATAAATTTATTAACTCTTTTTCCTTTTAAAGGAAAAAGAGTTTTTCAATCAACTATCAATAACTTACCACAGGGCTTGGACGAATTCAATATATAGTATTTGACACTTATCCAAACATCTACATATAGAAGGGTGTCAAGTGAAATATTTTTTTTTTCATAAAAAAAGTGTTTGACTTTTCTTCCCTATGTATTCTATTAGCGAAGAATTATTTCTAAAAATTCCAATAAAAAGTGCAACTTATAAGAAGTTGCACTTTTATCTATTTCCCATCGGCATCCGTTTAGCGCTTAAAGTTCCATTCATCCGATCCGTACTTTGTGCGCGCTAGTTCTTCTACGTATGCTTCCTCTTCTTCAGACAGTGTATACGGTTCTAAATCGATATCAAGAGCCGAAGCAAATCCTTTATAAAACGCTTCTTTTGCTTCTTCAATAGAGATTTTGCGGCCAGCAATTGCATTGATGGCTACCGCTTTAGAACGAAATGCGCGCTGCATTCTTTCTTTCACGCGAACATTTGGATAATTAAACACGCTGAATAATTTATCTTCATCAATCTCTAACAGAATAGAGCCGTGCTGTAGAATAACTCCCTTTTGTCTAGTTTGGGCACTTCCAGCAATTTTGCGGCCCTCTACAACTAGTTCATACCAAGAAGGAGCATCAAAGCACACGGACGAACGAGGGTTTTTTAAGCTATTTTTTTCTTCTTCTGAACGAGGAATAGCAAAATAAGCCTCGAGCCCTAACGAACGAAATCCTTCCAGTAAACCTTCAGAGATTACGCGATATGCTTCTGTAACTGTCTTGGGCATGTTAGGATACTCTTCAGATACAATTACGCTGTAAGTAAGCTCTTCATCGTGAAGCACGCCCCTGCCGCCCGTTGGACGTCTTACAAAGCCTAGTCCTAATTCTTTTACTTTATCAAAGTTAATTTCTTTTTCAGCTTTTTGAAAATAACCGATTGACAGCGTTGGAGGGTTCCATCCGTAAAAACGAATCGTAGGTGGAATTTCTCCTTTACTATGCCATTCTAATAACGCTTCATCTAACGCCATATTGTAATAAGGCGAACGGTTGTTGGAATCAATAAATCTCCACTTTGCTTTCATCTACCTCATCCTCAGCTATATGTAATATAAAAAATAAATCCGTTTTTTAGTCTACCAAAAGATTGAGCTAAGGAAAAGCAAAGAGCAACATAAAACTGTGAATTCAAATGTGGTAGTTTTTTCATTTTCGGGAAGAAATCCGCTAGATTCAAGGCAAAATCGCTTTACTTCTAATTTCATTCACTTATATAATAAGAGTATGGATTTTGTCGAAGAAAGGAAGAATCAGCATGTCAGCAATTACAGCAGTACTCATTTTACTTGGAATAATCATCATATACTCTGTCGTTATGTTCTTTTACCAACGTCGCATTATGAAAACGTTAACTGAAGAAGAATTCCGCACCGGCTACCGCAAGGCACAGCTAGTTGATATTCGTGAACCGAATGAATTTGAAAACGGACATATTTTAGGCGCACGAAATATTCCTCTTTCACAGTTCCGTATGCGCATTAAAGAATTTCGTCCAGATCAGCCTGTCTACATCTATTGTCAAAGCGGAATGCGCACAGGACGTGCAGCACAAATGCTTCGTCGCCACGGTGTTCAAGAAATCTATGATTTAAAAGGCGGCTTCAAAATGTGGAACGGTAAAGTAAAAAAGAAAAAATAATAGTATGTATATAGAAAAACCTCGCCTTTGGGCGAGGTTTTTTGTTAGACGTTTTGAACAGCCTGTTCTTTCTGATAGCGAAGAACTGGCTTTCTCGCTGCCAGCGTTTCGTCAAGGCGCTTCACAACCGTTGTATGCGGAGCTTCCTGTACGACTTCAGGCGTTTCTTCTGCTTCTTTTGCAATTTGAATCATCGCATCGATAAACGCATCTAGCGTTTCTTTCGACTCCGTTTCCGTTGGTTCGATCATCATGCACTCTTCTACGATAAGCGGGAAGTAGATAGTCGGCGGATGATAGCCAAAATCAAGCAGTCGTTTCGCAATATCCAATGTGCGCACGCCCAGTTTTTTCTGACGTTTTCCTGATAAAACAAATTCGTGCTTACAGTGACGGTCAAACGGAAGCTCATAGTGTTCTGCTAAACGACGCATCATATAGTTGGCATTTAGCACAGCGTTTTCCGTCACGGCTTTTAAGCCGTCTGGACCCATTGAACGAATATACGTATAAGCGCGAACGTTGATACCGAAGTTGCCGTAAAACGGCTTTACACGTCCAATTGACTGAGGACGGTTATAGTCAAAGTGATAGCCTTGTTCTGTTTTTACAAGCACTGGTTTAGGCAAATACGGAATTAAATCTGCTTTTACCCCTACCGGACCAGAGCCAGGACCGCCTCCTCCATGAGGGCCTGTAAACGTTTTATGAAGGTTTAAATGCACAACGTCAAACCCCATATCTCCAGGACGGGCTTTACTTAATACTGCGTTTAAATTTGCACCATCATAATAAAGCTTCCCACCTGCTGCGTGAACAATTTCAGCCATTTCTAAAATATCTTCTTCAAATAACCCTAGCGTATTTGGGTTTGTTAACATTAAAGCGGCTGTATCTTCTCCTACTACGCGGCGTAAATCCTCTAAGTCCACTAAACCATGTTCGTTTGATTTTACCGTTACCGTTTCAAATCCCGCAACTGTTGCCGAAGCCGGGTTCGTTCCGTGAGCTGAGTCTGGAACAATGACTTTTGTTCGCTGCGTCTCACCATTTGCTTCATGATAGGCACGAATCATCATAAGCCCGGTCCACTCGCCGTGAGCACCTGCTGCTGGCTGAAGTGTTACTTCATCCATTCCCGTAATTTCTGTTAAATGCTCTTGTAAATCATATAAAAGTTCGAGAGCACCTTGAACCGTTTGCTCATCTTGAAGCGGATGAATATGCGCAAACCCAGCAATGCGTGCTGCTTGTTCATTCACTTTTGGATTATATTTCATCGTACATGAACCAAGCGGATAAAACCCTGAGTCTACTCCGTGATTTCGTTTTGAAAGCGCGGTGTAATGACGCATAATATCGAGTTCTGATACTTCAGGAAGCTCAGGAGCTTTGGTACGCACATACGCTTTTCCAAGCAGTTCTTCAGCATTTACTTGCGGCACATCTAACTCTGGCAATGAATAGCCGATTCGCCCTTCTTTACTGCTTTCAAAAATAAGTGATTGATTTTGATTAAGCATGAAGATCCCCCAATTCATTTACAAGTTGGTCAATTTCCTCTTTTGTACGGAGCTCTGTAAAAGCAAGCAGCATGTGATTTTCAAGCGCTTGGTTATCACGGCTAAGATCATAACCGCCAATTATTTTTGATGCTAATAAATGATTGTTTGCTTCTGTTACCGAAACCGGAAGCTTCACGACTAATTCGTTAAAAAACGGTCCTTCAAATGCTACATTTACCCCTTTTGCCTTTAACGCTTCATATGCATAATGCGTTTTTGAGAAGTTTTGCAGCGCCATTTCTTTTACACCTTGCTTGCCTAAAGCTGTTATTGCAACTGATGCCGCTAAAGCATTTAACGCTTGATTTGAACAAATGTTAGACGTCGCTTTATCGCGGCGTATATGCTGTTCACGCGCTTGAAGGGTTAAAACAAACCCTCGCTTACCGTTTTCATCTACCGTTTGCCCTACTAATCGTCCTGGGATTTTCCGCATAAGCTTAGACGTAGTTGCAAAGTATCCGCAGTGCGGTCCTCCAAATTGACTTGGAATACCAAATGGCTGTGCATCTCCAATGACAATATCAGCTCCGAATTCTCCAGGAGGCGTAAGTAAACCTAATGATAAAGGATTGCTTGAAACCACAAACATGCATTTTTCTTGATGAGTAATTTCTTCAATTTCTTTTAACGGCTCGATTTGTCCGTAGAAATTTGGGTATTGGACAATAACAGCTGCCACGTCACTCCCCATCTCTTTTTCTAATGCAATCATATCTGTTACTCCGTCTGCTGCAGGGATTTCTACCACTTCAATGTATTGACCCTTCGCATACGTTTTTAACACATCTTTTGACTCAGGGTGAACAGCCGCAGAGACAAGTACTTTTTTCTTTTTTGTTTGACCCGCACTGAGCATAGCGGCTTCTGCTAAAGCAGTTCCTCCGTCATACATAGAAGAATTAGCCACGTCCATCCCCGTTAACTCACAAATCATCGTTTGAAATTCAAAGATGGCCTGAAGTTCTCCTTGAGAAATTTCTGGCTGATACGGAGTATAGGCCGTATAAAATTCCGAACGAGAAATAACATGATCAACAATCACCGGCATGTAATGATCGTAAACTCCTGCTCCTAAAAAAGAAGCATAGTCTTTTAAATGAGCATTTTTAGCAGCCATACTATTTAATTCTTTTAACAGCTGAGGCTCTGAAGCCGCTTTTTTAATATTGTATTCTCCTTGAAAACGAACGCGCTGCGGAATATCTGAAAATAAATCATCAACAGATGAAACACCAATTGCTGCTAACATTTGCTGCTGATCTTGTTCTGTCATTGGTAAATAGCGATGTAACATGTTAAATTCCTCCCCAAAGCTTACTTTGAACGTTTATAAAAAGGTGTTGAAACCACTTTTGCTTTTAAGCGTTTTTTTCGAACCTGCACTTCCACTTCTTGACCAAGCTCTGAATACTCTGCTGACAATAGTGCTAGACCGATGTTTTTCTTTAATGTCGGTGACTGTGTACCTGTTGTCACAAATCCAATTTGTTCTTCATCTGCAAATACTTCGTAACCGTGTCGTGGTATACCTTTATCAATCATTTCAATTCCTACCAGCTTACGAGGTGCTCCGCTTTCACGCTGTTCTTTTAACACTTCTTTTCCAATAAAGCTGTCTTTGTTCGTTTTTACTGCAAATCCAATTCGAGCTTCAATGGGCGTAATATCTTTTGAAAGCTCTTGGCCATATAAAGCCAAAGTAGCTTCAAAACGAAGCGTATCGCGAGCTCCTAATCCGCAAGGCAGCACACCTTCATCACTGCCTGCTTCTAAAATAGCCGTCCACAAGTGAGGGGCGTCAGCTGAAGAACAATAAATTTCAAAGCCATCTTCCCCGGTGTACCCAGTACGTGAAACGAGAGCTTTTACATTCGCTACTTCTACATCATCAGCAAATGTAAATGGCTTTAATAAAGATAAATTTTCGTTCGTTAACGTTTGTAAAACTTTTTCTGCTACAGGACCTTGTAAAGCTAGCTGCGCAGTTTCATCAGACTGATTAACGAGCGTTACATCTCCTTGTTTGTGAGACAACAGCCACTCATAGTCTTTTTGAATATTAGCAGCGTTTACGACTAGCAAATACTCTTGATCTGCTTTTTTATAAATCAGCAAATCATCTACCGTGCCTCCGTCTTCGTAACACATAGCCGTATACTGCGCTTTTCCGTCTACAAGGGTAGAAACGTCATTTGTCATCGTGTGCTGAAGAAAAGCTAAGCTATCAGCTCCTTTTACAAGAATTTCTCCCATATGAGAGACATCAAAAAGGCCTGCCTTTGTACGTACAGCTTCATGCTCTTCTTTAATAGAAGAAAATTGAACGGGAAGAGCCCATCCTCCAAAATCAATTGTTTTGGCACCATATTTTTGATAGGTATCATAAAGCGGCGTTTTGTGTAATTCTGTTGTCATATTTATGTCCTCCTCTTTTTCACGTGAAACTTTTCATAACGGGGAGTTTTCAAATAGTGTGGGGATCACTATGTATCCAAACAAAAAAGGACAGAAAACCCCCTACTGTATTTAGTAGGAAGTCTCTGTCCTTTTCACCTGAAAGTTTACCTATAAATAAATAGGTTTGCCTCGTGGGTGGTCTATAAACGCATAGACACTCTCCAGAGCTGCGTCAAACAAGAGTCTTTTTGCCTGAGAGATTCACAATTTTATTGCTTGCTCCTTCGGCGCTACATTCAAGTAGTCTCTCCCCGTGTCGTCATTCGCTTCTATAAAGTTGGTAAAGTTGGGCATACTACTGAAAGATGTATTTATCTTTATTCACACAATCATTTGTAAAGTGCTAATCTATTTTCTTTTTCAAATTTTCTAAATATATTTTTATCCTACCTGATTCTTATCATTTGTTCAATAAAAATTTTTTACAAAGGAGCATTTTTATCATGAAAGTGAAATTAAACATCGATGAAACATGGGAAGCAGCCTTCTCAACTAAATTGGAGCAAGACGGCCCTTGGTCTGCATGGGATTTGTATAAACTTGCCTATGAAATAGAAGACCAAACGCTTATCTCAGAATTTGAAGGACTACAAAGCCCAAAACATCTAGCCGATTTAACGCCGCTTCCTCATCAGCTCGAAGTAGCCAAACAAGTAGTTGAAACAATGAATGGAAAAGCCATTTTAGCAGATGAAGTAGGACTGGGGAAAACGATTGAAGCAGGGTTAATTTTGAAGGAATATATGATTCGCGGACTTGTTAAAAAAGTTCTCATTTTAGTTCCAGCTTCGCTTGTTTCACAGTGGGCTATGGAATTGAATCAAAAATTTTATATTCCCGCAGTCCCTCAAAGAAAATCATATGTGTGGGATCAGTGTGACATCGTTGTGTCTTCAATTGATACAGCAAAACGTTCTCCTCATCGAGAAATTGTGCTAGAACAAGACTACGACCTCATCATCATTGATGAAGCTCATAAACTTAAAAACAACAAAACAAAAAACTATGAATTTGTGCAAAGTCTAAAAAAGAAATTTTGTCTGTTGCTAACCGCAACACCGATTCAAAATCGAATTGAAGAAATTTTTAACTTGGTCTCTCTTTTAAAGCCTGGCCACCTCGGCAATAAAGATTATTTCGAAAAATTATTTTCCGCTAAAAAACGCTCTTTGCAAAACGATGAACACTTAAGAGAGCTTGTTAACAAAGTTATGATTCGAAATCGCCGCCACGATACGGGTATCGAATGGACGAAGCGAATTGTTCAAACCATTCCTGTTGAATTCTCGCCAAAAGAACGGGAGCTATACGATGCGATTACTTCTTTTAAAGGAAACGGACTCCACCCTTCAAGCGCTTTTTCAATTTTAACCCTGCAGCGAGAGGCCTGCAGCAGCCGTGAAGCGGTGTATATGACATTAAAAAACATGCTGGAACGTCAGGAAGATCCAAACAGCGCATTAACGGAACATATGATTACTCCGTTAATGGAACTACTTCAGCAAGTGCCGCAAAATGCAAAAGCAGAAAAAGTGCTAGAGCTCGTTCAGAAAATTGATGATAAAGTCATTATTTTTACTGAGTACAGAGCAACTCAACTGTATTTACAGTGGTATTTAAAACAGCATGGAATTACCTCTGTACCGTTTAGAGGCGGATTTAAGCGAGGTAAAAAAGACTGGATGAAGCAGCTTTTTGAAAGCCATGCGCAAGTATTTATTGCCACTGAAGCGGGCGGAGAAGGAATCAACCTTCAGTTTTGTCATCATATCATTAACTATGATCTACCGTGGAATCCAATGCGTCTAGAACAGCGAATTGGAAGGGTCCATCGTTTAGGTCAAAAACATGATGTTCACATTTACAATTTAGCCATTCAACATACGGTCGAAGAACATATTTTAAAATTGTTATACGAAAAAATAAACCTTTTTGAACGAGTTGTTGGAGAGCTAGATGATATTTTAACAAAGCTTGATTTAAAAAATATCGAAGAGCATATTCAGGATATTTTATTTCATTCACGGAGTGAAGGAGAAATAAAAATCAAAATGGAGAACTTGACGTCTATTATTCAATACGAAGACAGCGAGGAGGATCAGCATGCAGCAAACTGATATTCATCAATTTTTAAAGCGTTATTTTCTAGCTAATAATTGTTCTATTGTCACAGAAACACCGTCTTACCTGACGGTTCAATTAACGATTGAACTCGATAAAGAATTGATGAATCGTCCATTTTATTGGCACTATATTGAAAAGACGGGAGGAGAAGCAACTCCTGCTTCGCTCACTTTCATTACAGACCCAGCATTTGAAGACGATTCCGTTCAAGGAGAACGAATTCATTTCGGTTCACCTAGGCTGCACCAAATTTTCGCTTCTACTCAAAAACTAGGCGGGTTTATTCACTTGTATGAACAAGTTGCATCAGCTCAGCCAACAAATCAGCCTTTACACCCTTGGCTTGCATTAAATATTAAAGTCTCGTACAAATGCGATCGTAAAAAAGATGAGCTCTTGTCGCTTGGCATTAATTTAATCAATGGACAAATTATTGAATCATTTCATGAATTAATCATTAACCAAAATTTGTCATCTAAAATCTCAGACTATTGCTTTACTCTCTCACCTTTTATTAAACCTAAAAGTGCCATCGCACGACTCACATCATATGTGACTGACTATGTTAAAGCTCAGCCAACTGAATGGGCTGAAAAAGCGCAGGAGAGATGGTATGAAGACTTAGCGCTTCTTGATCATTTTTACGAAACAGCAGAAGAGCTGCCAGAAATATATATGACCGAAAAAACAGCGCTTCAAGAACTGTACGAACCGACTATCTTATTTAAGTTTATAAACGGTGGCTTATTTTACATATCACCTGAAACGATGTCTCGTCAATTTAATAAAACACAAGCCGGTTAAAAAAAGATGAGCATATGATATGCTCATCTTTCTTTTTCTCTTTCGATACCACAGCATAAACGACAGCGGAATCATTCCAAACCATCTGTTTGCAAAAGGTGCTCGCTCTTCTTTTTTTGAATCTTTTTCGTTTTCCTTTCTTCTTTTGGCTGATCCATATATTGTACAAATTGCTGAGTCATATATTTTACATAATCATTCGTTTTCATATAATCATCTCCTCAGCACTATTATATCCGGAGAGAAAGAGACTTAATCCGTCCACTTTACAATGTGCTGATCCTTTTTTTGAATATATGCCGTTTCCGTCAATGCTCTTCCTTGCAATGTTTGACACTTTATTTTTAGAATAATCATCTGTTCATCTTCACTTACTACTTCGTATGAAACCGTACCAGTTTCTAATACTAAAGATGCAGATGGAGATTTATTATGTTCTTTTATTTCTTTTTTTACATGTACAACTGCGTTTTCTAAAAGGTGCTGCAGACGATTTTTCTGCTCTACTTCTTGATAAAATGAACTTTTCGTCACAAAATAAGTGGTTTGCTGAGCTACTAACAGAAGAAAAAGCGCACAAAATGCCAAAACAACCGGGAGAATAAATCCTTGCTCATTATGTTTCATGAGCAAGCATCAAAAACGTCGTAATGGTTTCTTCTCTAACTTTGTTAACACCGTCTGTTGAACGAATCAACAGCCTTTCTTTTTGCTGTTCATACATAATATTCTTAATGTGCTGCAGCACAACTTCATGACCGCTTTCATCCACTCGTCTTCTTATCTTGTCTTCGTAGCGTTCATAAGTGATGATCTGATTATTTTCCATTTTCAACGTAAGCGTAGTCGCATGAATTCCCACTTCTTTTGCTTCTCGATATTCCATAGCAAGTTGATTCACAAAAATTTCCCACTCCATTTCATTCATACTAAAGTCCGGATTATATGTTTGCTTAGCTAGCGGAATGATAATGGGGAAAAATGAAACAATGATCAAAAAAAGAGTAAAACTGACTAACATCTCTACAAGGGTAAATCCTTTTTCCCTTTTCACTTCAACATCACATCACACTTCTTTTTCATTTTCTCAGCGGAATCTGTCCATTCTACACAAAGCTTTTGAGCACTTTCTCCGTTCCACTTCAGATAAAACGCAACGTTTTCTTTTACGATTTTTTCTCGCCGTTTATATCCTGCTTCATATTTATATTTCAATAGCTCTTCGTGCAAGATAGCATCAGCTTGATACGAAACATATTGCTTCTTTTCCGCTTCCTTCATCTGAACATACAAAGGAATAATTGTACCGGTTAGGAGTAAAAGCATGCTAAATGAAACAAGCATTTCTAACAAGGTGTAGCCCTGCTGACCCTTACATCTTGTCCACATAAAAACGCCCTCTGCCTATTTGAAAAGTAACTTTATATTTAAATTTTTGATTGCTGATAAAAATGGTCTTCGCTTGAGAAATATTGCCGTTTTTGTTGTATTGTATCGTGGAATTGCCGCTTCCAAACGTAATATGAATGGTGGAGTCATAGGCGCGCTTATAAAGAACGGCACGAGAATCAGAAACAATATATTCTGTTCCCTTCGGTGCGAAGTTAATTTTAATTGGAGATTCTCGGTTCATGGCTGTCTGCTGCACATAAAACGTGTCGCTTTGCAACTGTCGCAAAAATAATGTGATTTTGTAATATTCCACAAGCGGCCGAATGGCTACGATAATGGAAAACATCATCACTTGCACAATAAATAAAACCATCAGCATCTCAATGAGGGTAAATCCTTTTTGCTTAAGAAGAACCACTAGCTGTAACCTTTCCGGTACCGTCAATTTGAATAGCTTGACCATTTGGACATACGGTGCCTTCTTTTAAGTAGCCTCCTGCTTCAAGCTCTTCTAGACTTGGTTTTTCGCCATTTTCAAGTTCGTATACTTGTACCTCAGCCTCTACGGTTTTGACAAGAGCTGAGCAGCCTTTGTTGTTAATAACCGTATTATGCTTTAATACATTTGGAATCATAATGAGCAAAAGCACGGTAATAACGAGCATAACAATGAGCATTTCAATAAGGGTAAATCCTTTATCACCTTTTAGAATCATATTCTTTCACCTTTCTACAAGCTCGACATCACTTCTAACATCGGAAGCATAACGGACATATACATAAGCAGAATGACAATTCCGATGAATAAGAATGTAAGCGGCTGTACATATTTTAAAATACGAAAAATAAACTGTTCCATTCTTTCCATCATAAATAGACTGTAATCATACAGTTCTTGAGAAAGCTCACCGTTCTGCTGGCCATGCATAATAACGTGAGCCAAGTCTTTTTCATAATGAGATTTACCTGAAACGATATGATCTAATCGCATTCCTGAGGAAAGTTGATCTGTAAAAGCAAAAGCTTCCACTTGAAAAAACGGATGATGCTCTTGCTTTTGAAAAAGAGCAAAGCATTCATAAATAGATAAACCACCATTTAGTAAATTGCTCATATGAACAGAAAAAAAGTACGAGTTAAATAGCCGTGTGAACGTTCGGATAACGGGAACTCTCATAAAAAGCTGCATTTGAACTACTGGAGGCAATTTTTTAATGTAAATCACATAAAACAAATACAGGATGATTGGCATACTGATGAGTGCAGGCAACACAAAAGGAAAGAACGACATCGCCTGCATAAATAAGAGGATAAACGAAGACTGCTTGTTTCCAAAGGATAAGTACAGAGCTTCAAACTGTGGAAGTAAAACTGTACTTAAAACAAATAAAATGGAAAGAATAAACAGCAGTAGCAATACGGGATATTGAACAAGCTTTTGAAATTTTTTACGATGCCTTACTTTTTCTTCAATCATTGAGCTGCTTTCTTTTAAAGCAAATTGAAGGTTTCCATGCTGTTCCGCAAAATATAAATAGCTTAAAATATCACGGTGAAACTGAAGTTTAACAAAAGCATCGTGCAAAGATTCTCCTCGTTTTAACTGCTCAAGACATTTTTCAATATCCGTTTTTTCTTTGTTAGATACTTGAAACGTCAAAAACGAAAGAGCTTGAGAAAGAGTGTAGCCTTTTTCTAAGAGCTTAGAGACCTGCTTAAGAATTTTCGCTTGCTGAGCAAGAGACCACCTTTTTTGTCTATTTGTCTTTACCCCCATCCGTCTAGCGAATGCGGATATAAATAGCCTAGCGCGATTCCTTTTAGAATAACATCTCGGAGCGTCTTATAATCATAATCCGCATTTCCTCCTTTCACTTCTCTCATCACTGCGCTAAGCTCCTTGCCATAAAGCAATTCGTATATGCTGGACTGACGATGCTTCCTCATTTTTTTACAAGCGGGGTGGCATTTTCCGGAACACAGCGGACAGCGAATTTCTACAAGGCGCTGTGCAGCTACTGCTACAAGAGTCTGCTCCATTTCTTGAAAGCTAACGCCAAACTCAAGCAGCCTGTACAAAGATCCTTTTGTATCTTTAGTATGCATCGTTGTCAAAACCAAGTGTCCGGTAAGCGCTGCTCTCACAGCAATTTTGGCAGTCTCACTATCTCTTATTTCTCCCACCATAATAATGTCTGGGTCATGGCGCAATATAGCTTTTAAACCAGTCGTGTACGTAATCCCCGCCCGTTCATTCACCTGTACTTGAAGCACGGTTTCACTCGGTTTTTCAATAGGGTCTTCTAGTGTAATAACATTTCGATTAAAAAGGTGCTTTACTTCGTGTAAAAGAGTATATAGAGTAGTGGTTTTACCTGATCCTGTAGGACCGGTAAAAATAATTAATCCATGAGAGAATTTCAAGAGAGAAATAAGCTTTTTAGTGTGTTCAGGAAAAAGAGATAAATGTTTGAGAGATGTAGATTGTTGATGAGGCAAAAGCCGAATAACAAGACTTTCATCATGAGAAGTAGGAAGAGTTGATAAACGCAAATTTACTTGATAGTGATCAATGGAAGTGGTCAATGCACCATTTTGAGGTTTCCTGCGCTCGCCAATATCCATTCCCCCTAAAAATTTAAAATGCGAAATGAGCCGTTCAGACATTTCCTTTGAAATAACCCTCTTTAAAATAAGCTCCTGGTCAATTCGCAGCTGAATCACAGCATCTTTCTTTCGGGGCACAATATGCACATCAGAACTTCGGCACTCACATGCATCTCGTATAATGTAAGTTGCAAACTGTTCAATTTCGGTCAAACGATCATCACTCCTTTATTTGTAATCAAGATGATTGGTAAAACATCTAGAAACAGTAATTTCGACCTTTTTCGAGATTTCCCTCCTTCTTTTTTCATTTTTTATAATTTTTTTAGTATACGCTTCTTTTCTTCGCTTCAGTCCTTGTACACGATGTACAACTTCTGTCCACCTCTAAACGACTACATAAAAAAAGACAACGTGATGTAAAACTCTACGCTGTCGTTTTATTCGTTATTTACTGAATTGAGCTTCTTCATCATGTAGGCTTACACAACTAAAGAAGCAAGACTTGTTTTTTTCTTGACTAAATTTTTAAGAGCAGATTCGTTATAGCTTACTACAAGCTCTTTGCCATCTGTTAAAATTGGTCGGCGAAGCAAACGAGGATGTTCAATTAATAGGTTGACTACTTCTGATAGCGTCATGCTATCCACATCAACATTTAACTTTTTATATTCTTGACTTCTTTTAGCAAGAAGTTCATCCATCCCTTCTGTTGTCATAGAAAGAAGTTCAAGCATTTCTTTATGAGTAGGTGTTTCTCTAAATAAATGACGCTCTTTAAAATTTACATCTTCCTTCACTAGCCACTTTTTCGTTTTACGACAAGATGTACAGCTTGAGTACGTATAAAATTTAATTTCTTCCATATGAAACCCTCCCGTTTTTTAGCTATAGATTGTTTATATACATTGTACACGTTTTGTATAACCTTTGTATAGTATTTTGCACATGTTTTGTATAACTTTTTTTCTTCTGTCGTATTTCAAGGAAAAGATAGCGTTTTCAGGGAAGAAAGGATGTATTATAATGGAAAAGTATCGATATAGTTTTATAAGTGCTTTCTAGTGCTTACACAGCGATGACATTCATCATGACACTAACTAAGTTTGATAAAGGAGGAAATGGACGTGGAACGAATGTACCGTGTAATGGGGTTCTGGACAGCAATTTTCACTGTAATGTTTTACCTCGGTCACATGCATAAGACTTCTTTACTCTTTTTAGCTCAAACAGGCTTTTTTGTAATTCTTAGTTATTTAAAGCTGTCTGAAAGAATGTACATTTACGTTTTCGGAGCATATTTGACCGTCTTTTTTGTGGGGTTCACGTACTGGTCAACTTTTATGATGACACCAGGACAGTAAAGAGAAAAGCGATGGGCTTCCATCGCTTTTTGTATTCTTAAAAACCATTTAGAAAAGGATTTTGATCCATTTCGTGTCCCACAGTTGTTTCAGGTCCGTGACCGCTTAGTACAAGCGTATCTTCTGGAAGGGACAGCAATTTCGATTCGATGCTTTCTAACAGCTGAGCTTGATTGCCTCCAGGTAAATCTGTGCGTCCAATGCCGCCTGCAAAAAGCGCGTCACCAGATACTACAAAGTTACCCGGTTTGAAATAATATGAAACGCTGCCAGGAGAATGGCCAGGCGTTTCGTACACCTCAAATTGAAATGAGCCAATTGTTAAATTGCCTTCGACTGAAATAATATCGGTTGCATCTGGAGCCGTAATTTCTCCTAAATCAAAAAATTTCGAACCGTTTAAATCACTATTATGAAGCCATTCTTTTTCATTTTTATGTACATAAAGCGGGATAGAGTAGTGATTCATCACTTCATCTACTCCTCCAATGTGATCAAAATGAGCGTGTGTCAGCAAAATAGCCAACGGTTTATACGTTTGTTTTTCTAGAAATTCAACGAGCTGTTTTCCCTGAGCTCCCGGGTCAAAAACTAAACACTCTTTTTTTTCGTTAGCAACGACATAACAATTCGTTTGAATAGGTCCTAGCGGTATACGATGATAGTTCATAATGTATCCTCCTTGTAAAATTTATTTCCGTTATATGCATTATCATACACACATCATCTTATAAATGAAAGTAAGGACCTTTCTAAGCTAATAAGGCGAAAGAAAGATTGGTTTTCATCTCGACAAACGGTTAGAAAAGTTTTACAATTAAAGGGATAAGCTAATGATAGCGCTTTAATTTTAAGTTGCCTAAAGGAGGTTTCTTCGAGTGGGTCTTATGATTATTTTTGCACTAACAACATTGCTAGGCGTATTTGCAGCTATTTCATCTTTTAGAAATAAAAACATATTAGGCATTGGTTTTTCGGTACTAACATTCGGGGTATTCGGATGGTTTACCGTGATGACCATTATACATCACGGTTATCCGGCGGTACATCATTAAAAAAGCCACGCAAAGCATATGCTTTGCGTGGCTTTTCAAATAGATAGATATTCCATTGCCGCAACTAAAATAGCTTTGGTCGGATTATATACGCGTGATATTTGAGATAGAGGCAGCGGATTAATTCCTTTCCCCAGTTCTAAGGTGAACCCTAGCTTTTTCTTTTCCAAGATAAACCAATCCTTAAATCCAGCGTGACTATCAATCGTTTTGACTGCTTTATAACCGCTTACCCTTTCAAAATAACTGGCTATTTCCTTCGCTTCCTTCGGCTCTTCATTCATATACCCCCAGTAAAATTCTTCTCCTTGGGTATGTAAAGCAATCACGCAATCAAAATCATGACGCTCAACGAGTTTTACCATTGCCTGCGCTTCAGGTTCAGACAGAGATTCATAGCCTGGAAAGTCCCGATAATGCGGAGCTTTAGGTTCTTTGCGCTTTTTTTCAATTTCCCAATAAGCCGGAAACTGATTGTTTAAGTCTACCCCTCGGATATTTGCTTTCCAGCTTTGAAAATCAGGAAAATCTCTTCCTATTTTAGAAAGAAAAGACGCATAAGGTTCACTTACAGCAGGACCTTTTAAGACCAGATCTACTCCGTCTGGATTAACAATTGGAACCGCAGAAAGCGTAATTTGATTAAAAAGAGCTCTTGCTTCCTGCCCGTTCAACGCCTGGTCGTAATGAAGAGCAGCTAAATAATCTTCAACAAACTGTAGAAGAACATTTGTCGTAATCCATTCATTGGCATGAAAAGACGCATTAATATGAACTTTTCTTTCTCCGTTTCCAATTAAAATATGAGGAATCGGCTTTCCAAGCACGCTGCACCCTATCCATTCAAGAGAACCATAGGGGTAGTACGTCAAAAGTGTTTGGATATCTTGTATTGTTCGCATGTAATCGTAGGGCTTTTGGATATCTACAATTTGCATAATCTTCACTCCTTTACACTATGTATATGTAAAGATTGAAAAGATGCATGATAAAAAAGCGCTTTGACTAAATGTCAAAGCGCTTTTTTATCTCAGTTAGATTCTTGCTTATTATTCAAAATAAGATTTAACTAACCAAGCTCCTCCAATAATTCCCGCATCGTTTCCTAAAGTAGCGATTGCTAGTTCAGCACCTTGCGCTACGCGAGGAAATGCAAAACGTTTGAAATAATCTCTTACCGGTGCAAGTAATACCTCGCCTGCACGAGACACACCGCCGCCTAGAACGATCTTCTCAGGGTTTAATGCATTAGCAGAGTTTGCTAGTGCTAGACCTAAATGAAAGGCAACTTTATCTACAACATGCATAGCTAACTCGTCTTTTGAACGAGCTGCATCAAATACATCTTTAGATGTAACTTGTCCATTTTGTTCTAACACTGTGCGAAGCTCACTTGGTTTGTCCGTTTCCGTTAATTCTTCCATTGTTAAACGTACAATTCCAGTTGCTGAAGCAATTGTTTCTAAACAGCCGGTTTTGCCGCAGTTACACGGTGCCCCGCCTTCAGGAATAGAAGTAATGTGCCCGATCTCACCAGCGGCTCCATTTACGCCTTGTACAATTTCACCGTTTGCAATGACGCCACCGCCAACGCCTGTGCCAAGCGTAACGCAAAGTAAATCTTTTGCTCCGTCTCCAGCACCCTTCCACATTTCTCCAATCGCTGCAATGTTTGCATCATTGTCTACTACAACAGGAAGAGAAGTTTCTACTTCCAAGATATCTTTGATAGGGAATTTTTCCCAACCTAAATTGACAGCTACTTCAATCGAACCGTTTGCAAAGTTGACAGGCCCCGGTGCACCAATACCAATTCCTACTAACCTTGATTTTACTTCTCCAAGATCGTTTAACTTTTTATCAATTGCTTTTGCAATATCCGTTGGAATTTTACGGCCTTGCTCGCTCACATCCGTATTAATTTCCCACTTGTGAATGATTTCTCCATAATGATTAATAAAGGCCATTTTTATTGTTGTACCGCCTAAATCAACTCCAACTAACCATTTGTCATCCATGTTCATTCATCCTTTTTCTCTTTTTGTTGTTTTAACTCTCGACGAAGCAAAAGAATTGCCATTTGGTAATCACGTACATCAATCAAGTTAGACTGATATAACTCTTTTACTTCCGCTTCCATCAGCTCTAAATCAGCAATACGATCGCCCACGTATATAAAAATGCCGAAGGACTTTAATAATTGTTGTACATCATATAACGTATTCATTCTGTCACCTTTATCCTATTTTCTAGGTGATATGATTCATTTATTTTGAGATAACTCAACAGTCATTCAGTCATAAACAGCGGCCGTATTTAACGCCCACTGCTAGGTCTACATATTAATATTCTAGTAAACGTTCTCACAATAGTAAAGTATAAAATATTAAATTCGTCATTCAACAGTTTTAATTTCCTAGCTCTTGCTTCAGCTTTTCGTATTTTTCATTTTGCGGTTCAAGCGCAATTGCTTTATCGATATTTTGTGTGGCCGCTGGAATATCATTCAGTTTCATATTCACCAGAGCTAACTCGTAATACGCCTCATGAAAAGTTGAATCATACTTTACAGCCTGATTCAATTGCTGTTTAGCTTCTTTATAATTTTCAAGATAAAATTCTGCGCTAGCACTGACGAAATACACGCTACTATTTCCTGTTCCTTTTTCAACAAAAAGCTTAATGGCATCTTTTGCTTCTTCATACTGCTTCTGCTGAAGATACGTAGCCGCTACGCTGAGTGCATAGGGCTCATCTTGATAAACAGAACGCTCATGATATCCATAAAAAAGCAGACTTCCTACTAATAAAAGCGTGCAAATGAAAGCCGGAATCTGAATATACAGCTTTTTTTGTTTCGGTAAACTGACGATGCTCGCAGCTAAAAATCCGCCAACCAAACCGCCAATATGCCCTGCATTATCGACGTTCGGCGCAACAAATCCAAAAATCAAGTTAATCACAATGATGACAATGAAACTCGATCCCATTGTTCGAAAAAAGAAGCGTGGATTTGTTCTTGCTAAAAACAGTAAAGCTCCAAAGCAACCAAAAATGGCCCCTGAGGCTCCTGCGGAAATAGACGTATTCCATATAAAACTTCCTAGAGATCCTGCAAACCCGGCAAATATATAAATAAAGACAAAACGCCCGCTGCCATATATCCTCTCTACAAGCGTTCCTAAATAATACAGGGCTACACTATTCATAAGCACATGCAGAAGTCCTATATGCAAAATTATAGGTGTAAAAAAACGCCACCATTCGCCTTCCATAATTAAGGGATTGTATTTAGCTCCGTATTGAATTAGAGTGAGCGTATTTTGTGTACTGCTCTTCCATTCCAGAAATAGAAACATTAAGATTTGCAGCGCTAAAAATATATATGTAAAAATAGGCTTCCCGTATCCAGCTATTTGCTGTTCTTCGCTTTGTTTTTTCTGTACAAAAAGCACAATTTTATGTTTCCACTGTTCTATTCGCTGTGCTTCTTCTTCGGAAGAGAAATTGTCTGCGCTTTCTAATGTAAGACCCAGCCGTTCGAATAGAGGTTCATAAACGCTTGCTTTCTCTGACGTTAATTGTTCAACGTAACTATTCACTTTAGAGGGACTTGGCGCACTTTCTAAGGACTGCTCTGTATAAAAAGGATCAAAATCAGCAAAGTAAATCGTGTTAAGAGTAAGCGTTGATTTACCTCTCTGCTTTCGCACATTATCAGCTCTTTGTAATGCATACAATACATCTTTTTGCTGCTCAACGGCTGATTTAAAATTCTGGCGGACTATGCGGACAATTGACTTTTCTTTGCGATGCGAAGATTGAAACCATAGCTCTGAAGCATCAGCTTTCATCGAAATCAGCTCATATGAAGAATGGCCAAGCAATTGCTGTGCCAGCTGCAAATAATAAAAATCTTGCCTAGACAAATAGTCACCTCCTCATACTCTCTATATGTAAAGATGGCAGAAAGCCAGGAAAAAAGCAACGATTTTCCCTTTTTCTTTTTCTACAAAAAAACACCTTACAGGTCTGTAAGGTGTCTTTTATGTATCTTTCGCTCTTAGCGGAAGACCTGCTTCATTAAACGATCCCGAACAAACGGCAAATTAAAAAATGAACGAACAGCTAGACTGCGGATAAATGAATTTCCAAACAGCGAATTTAAAACACGGTATCTCATTTGATAGCCCAGCGTTCCAACAACTAAAAGCGTAAGTACTAATACAATATGTCTCATTTTCAAGCCTCCTTACGTTTACTTTGCACCTATGACGAACATTTTATGCTCTTATATAGGTAAAAGCAGGATAAGGATTCCGCCTGTAAAAGCAGCAAGCAAAATAGCGGCAAGATTCACAACATCATTGTTAAACAAAGTTATTCCTTTCTCTTTTACCGTTGGCTTATGGCAATGATCTTTCCGTTCCGTTTCAATACCGCAGCTTTGACAGCGAAAGCGAACTTGCACACTTGCTCCAAGAAGAGTGTCTATAGCGTTTCCAATAAAACCAAAGCACCCGACTAGCAATATACTACTTAGCGATACGGATGGAAAAGCAAAATAACAAGCGGCAGCAATAAGAAAAGCTCCGGCTGCTCCGGCTGCTGTACCTAAAAGTGAAACGGCTCCTGAGGTACCCGCTTCTACTCTCTTTAATGTCCAAAGGTAAAACGGTGGCTTCTTACTAAGAGACCCTATTTCAGATGCCCATGTGTCCGCATTAGCAGCTGAGATACTGATCATAAACATCCACATGTAAACAGGAAAAGCTGTTGCAGCATATAACAAACCGCAAGCAGCAGCTACACCTCCATTAGCAAGGACTTGAATATAATCTCGCCTGTCGTGCTTCTCTAGCTTTTCTTCTAATGCGCGTTTTTTTCTTTTTTGTACTTACTACACAACGTAGAAGTGCTAAAAAATAAGAGTAAGAGTAAAAAACCTTGAAGCGAAAAACCGATATAAACGCTCGCTCCTACGATAAAAGACATGCAGGCTCCCGATACTGTCAGTGCTTTTGCTATGTAGCCTGCTCCTGCCATGAGTAATATTACAATTATCATGACAGCATCAAACGGATTCACAGCAAATAAGCTCCTTCTCTGTCAAAATATATTCAACGGGAATATCATGAGATTCATATGGGACCTCTGAAACGACTTGACAATCAAACGCAAGGCTTAGCTTCTGTCCGGTATAATCTGTTAGATAACGATCGTAATAGCCGCCTCCATAGCCGATACGATATCCATTTTTACTATATACCACGCCAGGCACAAGGAGTAAATCAATTGAAGATTTTGAAACGGGAACAGTTTCTTCAACAATTGGCTCCGCTAACCCGTAGTACACTGTTTCAAGCTGTGAAAAATTCGTGATCTCGTAGAAAACCATTTGAGATGTTGTGGGGTTGCATTTTGGAACAGCTACTTTCTTTCCATCTTTCCAAGCACGTTCAATGATGGCTTTCGTATTAACTTCTTTATTTCTTGAAACCGTAGCTGCAATGACTCTAGCTTCTTTCCATAAACAGGTTTCATACAGTGCATTTGCTATGCTTGTTGAATGTGCCTCGTGCTGCTCTTCAGAAATTAAATTAAGAACGCGCTTCATCTCTTTGCGCAGATGAGATTTCATTTTAATTCCCCCTATAAAAAAAACAGCAGGATTGTACTCCTACTGCTTACTTTGTTTCACGATGAAGTGTAACTTTTTTAAGTCTTGGGCTGTATTTTTTTAACTCAAGACGATCTGGGTTATTACGCTTGTTTTTAGTTGTAATGTAATTACGGTCACCAGTTTCAGTGCAAGCTAATGTAACGTTTACGCGCATCTATTTTCCCTCCAAACATTATAAACATAAATCAGACTTTAATATAATATCATTTTTCGAAAGGAAATGCCAGTCTGTTTTTTGGAAGAAAGTCATTTAATTTCATTTCTTCACTTTTTCTTTCCTCTTAGAGCCCTGAGCTCCTTCTCTGCTACGCCTTATATATAGATGAAGTTTCTTGAAATAAGCGGAACTCTTTTTATGATAGGCGTACTTCCTTTCTTTTAAATAAAAGCCATTATTTACACTCTTTGATACTCTTGTATTTTTTCTACAAAATATGCCGACAGCTTCTTGGCAGTCTGAGTGTTTAACGCCTCTGAATAAATATTTAATACAGGCAAGTGACCATCGGGCAAAATAAGCGTCCATTCATGGGGATCATGGTAAATCTTTAAACCATCAATGACATACACTTGTTTACCGATTGCTTCTTCTAATAGTTTCTTCATCACTTGTTCTTGAATTTCTAGCGGACATGAAATATACCGCCAGTTCATATAAGCGTGCGGGACATATTGAATCATTTCAGAAATTTTCCGCTGTTGCACCATAATTAATTCGATCAGCTGACATAAAGCGTACATGGCATCTAACTGAAATTGAACGGGCCCCAAAAGACTAAGCAAATCACGTTTTTTTGCTTTTGTCCTCATAAATGATTGATTGAGAGATTGAGCAAATGTTTCTAATGTGGATGAATAGTGTATAGGAATAGGAACGAATGCTACTTTTTTTGTCATGTATACGCTATAAATATAAAGCGACATAATTTCTGAGTTATTTACGCTGCAGCCTTTTTCATCATATAGAGCAAATGTTTCTCCGTCTTCTTTAATCTGAATACAAAAAGACAGCTTATTTCGTTTAATTATTCGTTTGATTTCTTCTGTTTTCTCCCATTTGTTTAAAAATAAAACGTGGACACGAAGACGCTTACATAATAATTCGACAACTTCCTGTATAAACGGCGAACAAATCACGCCAATCCGCGTACTGTCTTCTAATAAAACATGCTGATTAATTGATTTTACTAAAGCATCACAATATTCTTCCCTGATATTTCCTATGCTTGTTTCTTTAAGTGAAACAGAAGTTGTTATGTTTGCTTGTTTAGCTTGAAGGTACATCCGCTCAATCTTTTTTTCAATAAGCTGATTAACTAATTGCCCTTTCTTGTCGTATATTTCCAAAAATAGGCCGCTGTTTTTGCTATCCACACCAATATAAATACCAATGCTCGCTTGTGAAGTCATCATGTAATATCGAAATACCGGAAGAGCTTCTTTTTTAATATCATACACAGCTGAATGATTACTCCGTAAAAAAGAAAAGCATTCTTTGCGAAGTTGAATGGCTTCTCCTTCATCATCGCTTGCTAGACAGAACGACCCTTGGTGTTTGCATACAAGTAATAACGCATTGTATAGTCTTTCTCGATCAACAGATGAATGTACATACAGGCGACCGTTTTTGAAGATAGAAACATCTGATTTTACAGAAAGTTGAGGTAGCACTTGATTTTCAGCTACTGTATCTTGGACATACGTAGTCATTGCTTGAACATTTACATAGGGACCTATCGTAGCGTTGTATAAAAACGATTCTGCCCCCACCGTTACGTTTTGAAGCAAAATCGTTTTATCGATTGCAGCATGTGCTTCTATGATACTATTGGTTCCGATAATCGTGTAAGGACCAATTGAAGCACCTTTTCTAATCACCACATTTTCTCCTACGTAAACCGGATCGTAAATAGTCACCCCTTCTTCTATAAGCGCGTCATCTGAGACAATACTTTCCTGTCTATTGCCAAACCACTTCCTCCACAAATCATAGTGTGCTTGACGATAATGGTGGATTTGCCCAATATCAATCCAATAATCTTCCGTTACAAAACTGCACACAGTATGATTATATTCCAAAAGAAGCGGGATAATGTCAAAGCTAAAATCTGTAGGACCATAAGAATTCACGTAATCAAGAACGGATTTTTTGATCACATACACTCCCGTATTAATCAATCGGCTATTGGCCTGTTCGTAGGTCGGTTTCTCTACAAATCCCGTGACTCGATGCCCTTCATCTATCGTCACCACTCCATAACCCCGCACGTCGTTTACTTCTTTTGTAACAATGGTCATTTCGCTTTTTTGTTCATAATGAAAATGAATAACGTCTTGAAGATTAATTTCTGTTAAGGCATCTCCACTAATAATAATACAGTCTTCCTCAATAAAGGCCTCTGCTCGCTTAATTCCGCCCACTGTTCCAAGAGGCTCTTTTTCGATAAAATAAGTAAGCGTCACTCCCCACTGAGAGCCATCCCCAAAGTATTCAATAATTTGTTCATGCCTATACTGCAGCGTAATCCCAATCTCTGTAATTCCATGTTTCTTAAGCAGTTCAATGCTATATTCCATCACAGGTTTATCGTAAAGCGGCAGCATAGGCTTTGGAATCGTATAGGTCAAGGGCTGAAGTCTTGTTCCTTTACCGCCAGCAAGTATAATGGCTTTCAATTTTTTGCCTCCCTCCTTTTTTTATCCTGGCAAATGTGATGTTGAAACAGCTTACTTGTATCAATAGCGATTTTTTCCCAGCTAAACATAGTTGTTGCTTTTCTATACCCATTTTCGCTGATTTTTGCAGCCGTTTTTTTATTTTTTAACAAAAATTCAATACAGTTGATTAATTCGAGCGTATCTCCTCGGGCAAACGTCAGGCCCGTGTCGAAATGTGAAACAATATCGCTTAGACCTCCTGTATCGGCAACGATAGTTGGCTTCTTGGCTACCATCCCCTCTAAAGCCACAATTCCAAAAGGTTCATATAGACTTGGAAAAACAACCATTTTACAAGCTTGAAGAAGCTGATTTCGTTCGTTATCGGTAATGTATCCAATAAAATACACGTATTTGTCTAGTTGCTTTTCACTTACCTGTGTTCGAAACTCATGAAGTAAAGGCCCTTTTCCTGCTACAACGAATTGAACATCTATTTGTTTTTTCTTAAATAGTTCCGCTGCTTCAATAAATAGCTGAAATCCTTTTTCATATACAATTCGTCCAATTGAAAAAATAATAGGGGCCTTTCTAAAATTATATTTCTTTTGTAAACTTTCTTTTAACCGCTCATTTACTGCGTCGACTACCAGCTGCTTGTCAATTCCATTTGGAAATATAGCAATTTTATCTTGCTCTACGTGAAATAAAGTGATTAATTCTTTCTTCATATAGTCGCTGCAGACAATGATTGAGCTTGATTGTCGAATCAGCTCCTCTTCTTGCAAGTGAATTTTTTGCTGCATGTCATTATGAATACCATTATTGCGCCCATGTTCTGTCGCATGAATGGTCGTAATTAGCGGTCTATCCGTTTTATCTGCTAAACATTTTGCAGCGGAGGCAACAAGCCAGTCATGAGCATGAATAACGTCAAAAGACAGCTTGTAGCCTAACTGCAGTCCTCTAAGAGCCATAGCCACGTTCAAACTGTTTACCCATGTCAAAAAATCCGGATGATGAGGCTGCAGGCTTTTAACTCGGTAAACATGAACACCGTATAAACGCTCATATTCCGGCAGCCCCTCTACATACGTTGTTAATACACTAACATGATGGCCCGCCTTTGCTAACGCTCTGGATAAATCAAATACATGTCGTGCAAGTCCTCCGATAACTAGAGGAGGGAATTCCCATGCAAGCATTAAAATGGAGAGACCGCCTTTATATTGATTTACTGATAAAGCCGCCGGCTCTATCTCTTTTGTCGGGTATAAAAAAGAACTTCCTGAAAGAAAAATGTTTTCGCTATCCATCCTTGGATTCTCTTCGTGACAAAGAAAATCAAATAGTTTTACTTGCCTTTCGTATTCATCTCTGACTTTTTCAAAATTATAAAGCCAATCACTGCTACTTAAAAGGAGCCACTGTCGGTAGATAGCATTCACCACGCTAGGATGTTTAGAATCGATAACATCTAGCATCGCCTCTGACTTCTGTACGGTTGAAATAAACAATTGATTGTTCTCACTGACAAATTCGGCGCTTTTTGTTGCACCGTAGAGTGCAAGAGTTTCGTTTTGATGAAACTGTATATCCCTCGCGTAATCTAAAGGATATTGAAATATACCGCTTGCTGCTTGCATTCGCTGAAAGCCAAGCGTGTCCTTAGCCTTCAAATCCAAAACAGCGCTCGCTTTATTCATTGTTCCTTCCTCAACTTGTTTTCCTTGCTTAGGATATGGAAACAAGATAATGCCAGCAGGCGACTTTTTTAGTTCATCTGTTGATGACTTCACAAAGGTATAGCGCATTTGATGAGATTTTAGGAGCATATCTACTTGATGAGTATACTCTCCTTGCTGTATAAAAAAACCAACGGGCTTTTTTTCAAAAAACTGTTGAAAAACACGTATTGCTTCTGTAATTTGGAGATTTAATGTTTGTTCGGTTTTAAGGGTGGAAACGAACGCGTTCGTTACGGTAGTAGGAATACATTCCATCATGTCATGCTGAAAGAAATATTTGCAGGCTGAGAACAAGCTTCCGTTCCACTTTTTTAAAAAAGTGAGTGCTTTCTGATGCTGCCGGCTTGAAAACTGGTGTAAATATTGAGCGTAACGAGTGTTAAACTCCTCGTCGTTTAACGCGTTCAAAAACACACAAGACATCACAGCTGTTGCACCTATCAATTTCTTAGACTCAATTTGATCTAAAAAAGGGATGAACTCGTTCGTTACTTGTTCAAACAGCGGATACTCACTCTCTGTTTGAAGTACATGTAGCAACGGACAATGCATATAAGTTAAAAGAATACAGTCATCACTATTCATATTGCTTCTTCACCTGCTCCAAGTCATTTGAATATAAGGAATATGTGCTAAATTCATTTTGAACACCCTGGTGAACTTTTACAGGTTCGTACATCCAGCCTAACGAAGTTACATTCACTTGTTCATATTTTTCTTTCATCAAATAAACTGGATTCGAACGAAGAAGGGAAAAAAAACTTCCTTCTTTATCTTGAATACCAATATCTATTACATACGTGCGCTCACTTTCCAAGCTGTTCATAAACATGAAGTCTTGCTTAGGAGTAAGACCCTTCATATAATAGCGGTTTGATTCATGGCCGTTAAAATGAAGACCTGTTATATCATACGTACACATAGCTAGATTCAATTCTTCCCACCGTGTCGAAAACATACTTTCTACCATCTCTCGAATATGCTCAGAAAACGACCAGTGAACATAAATACGAGATGAGTCAAGCTGAGTAGCTATACACACATTTAAGTTTTGAATAAGATTAGCAGCCACTGTTTTATCACTTCGTTTCTTAGAATGTTTTTTCTACATATAAATGCCGTATAAACTTATTAACATCTTACCATTCAGAAAAAGTTGCCACAATAAACGCAATTTGTCGATTTGTGTTAAAAATTCAGGTTAACATAGTAATTATAATTTACTAACAAAAAAACCTCTTCGCTTATTAGAAGAGGTTTTTCTACTATTCGTTTAAGTCGTAGCGTTTGCCTTTTACAAGGTAAAATACGCTTTCTGCTACGTTAGTGGTATGATCGGCCATACGCTCTAAATAGCGGGCTACAAATAAAAGCTGCGTAATTTGGTTCATAGCCTCCTGCTTTTCTTTAGCAAGACTTAAAAGTTCTTTGATTGTTATTCCGTAAAGCTCATCCACTTGATCGTCCATTTCCGCTACTTTTTTAGCCAGCACAAGATCTTCCTCGTGATAAGCTTTTAACGAAAGGCTCAACATTTCAATCGAAATATCGTGCATTTTCTTTACGTGTTCTAACGGCTTAATTAATTCTTCGTTTCCAATTCGTATAGCTGATTTTGCTACGTTAACCGCAAAATCTGCCATACGCTCAACATCCGAAGCAATTTTAATTGCCACAATGATACGTCTTAAATCGATAGCCACCGGCTGCTGCTTTGCGATCAGTAAGATAGCTAGGTCATTAATTTCTTCTTCTAAGTCATCCACGTATGAATCGCCGTCGATAATTTCTAGCGCCAGCTCAACGTTGCTTGTTTGCAACGCTTCAATTGATTTTGATAGCGCCTCATGCGTTAAGCGCCCTATTTCTAATAATTTTTCACGTAATATCTTTAAATCACCATGAAACTTTTCGCGTACAACCACTCATCCCATCTCCTTGTATGTCTTAACCGAAACGACCTGTAATATAATCTTCTGTGCGTTTATCAGATGGCATTGAGAAGATTTTATCTGTTTCTGCGTACTCTACCACTTCTCCATTTAAGAAAAATGCTGTTTTATCTGAAATACGTGCCGCTTGCTGCATATTGTGGGTAACAATAATAATGCTGAAGTCTTTCTTTAATTCTTGTACTAACTCTTCTACTTTTAATGTTGAAATTGGATCGAGCGCAGAAGTAGGCTCATCCATTAAAATAACGTCAGGTTCAATTGCCAAGCAGCGCGCAATACAGATACGCTGCTGTTGTCCACCTGACAACCCATTTGCATTTTGATTCAAACGATCTTTAACTTCGTCCCAAATAGCTGCTCCTCGTAAACTTTTTTCAACAATTTCATCTAGTTTTTTCTTGTTGCGAACACCATGAATTCTTGGACCATACGCAATATTATCATAAATAGATTTCGGGAACGGATTTGGCTTTTGGAAAACCATTCCTACTTGCGTGCGCAGCTCTTCCACGTGGTACGATTTATCAAAAATATTTTTCCCTCTATACTCAATCTCACCTGATGTACGGACAATTGGAGTCATTTCTACCATACGATTTAACGTTTTAATATATGTTGATTTTCCGCAGCCTGATGGACCGATGATCGCGGTAACTTCGTTAGCATGAATGTCTAAATCAATATTTTTTAAGGCATGTGTGTTGCCATACCATAAATTCAAACCTTTTGTTTTATATACAATTTCTTTTGTTTGCGGAGTATTTACTTTTTCTTTGTTAGTCAATTCCATTGTTATTGCCATTGTATAATCCTCCTTCATCGTCTTTAACCGTTTTGAGCACAATAAAAGTCTCTCTATGTCTATTTAATATCTATTGTTTACTATCAGTGTAAATAAATACGAGAAGCCGAAACGCTTCCCCTTATTTTGATCATTTCTATTAATCCTTACACTTACAGAATAATAGCCGACTATTAATTGTGTTTTAACTCAATGTAAAGCTTTTGTAAACGAAGGTCTATCTGCGTGTTTTTTAGGTAAAAAACTAGTTCTTACGGCCCTTAAATTCAATAAAAAACCATATATGTAAAGATTTCTAACAAAAAAAAGAAGAGGTAGAGACATAACTAAATCAATTCAATCTAAAGATGGGTAAATTAGATAAATAAGCCAGTATGAATTACTTCCGAAACCACTGTTGATTTTCGTGCAAGGCTTCCCTTTCCAGGGGCGGCCGGTGAGTCTCCTCGTCGCTTCGCTTTTCCTGCAGGAGTCTTCACCTTGCCCTCCAATCAACCGCTAAAAGCACCTACATACACGAAATCTACGTTCACCCTACAAATAAAAAATCCGAACAAAGTTGATTCTTAATCAACTTTGTTCGGATCTTACCTTCAACTAATATGCTTTTGTCCCAGCCTCTTTAATTCGCGTCGTTTGCAATGACAGCCTGTTGATTCTTTTCTTGGTCTTTTACTTCTTGTTCACCTTTTTTCTTTAAATCAAAATACGTATCGAGCGCAGAACGAGCAAGCTCTTTTGTAATGGTATTTGGTGCACTTGGCACAAATGCCGATGGTACCACGACAGCTACTGCAATTTCAGGATTATTTGCCGGAGCAAAGGCCACAAAGTTTGAATTATTAACTTTAATTGGATCCCCTCCGCTTGGGTTTTTCTCATAGGCTTGTGCCGTTCCTGATTTACCAGCAGGATTATAGTTCGCTGTATGGAAAGCTGCATACCCTGTACCGCCTTGTTCTTGCGTAACGCGCTTAAAGCCACTTTGAACATCTTTAATGTATTCTTCTTTCATCGTGATACGATTTAACACATCAGGCTCAAATGAATGCTGCGTACCGCCAATTTCATCGGTTTTAATCGTTGGTTTTCGGATTTCTTTTACTAGCTGCGGCTTAATGCGATACCCTCCATTAGCTATTGCAGAAGTATATTGAACAAGCTGCAGCGGCGTGTACGTATCATACTGACCAATTCCTAAATCAAGCGCCGTACCTGGAACATCGCTTCCACCTTGGACACCTGTTGATTCGTTATCAAGGTCTATGCCTGTTGATACGCCTAAGCCGAACTGACTGTAGTAAGAACGCAGTTCGCTGAATGTATCAGGCTTAATCGGTAAAGTCATGTTTTTATGATACTGTAACCCAGCCATAGCCATTACCGTTTTAAACATAAATACGTTGGATGAATATTTTAACGCAGATGAATACGTTAAGGGTCCTAACCCTTCAGCCTCAGCTGATTTTTTAACCGGTGTTCCTTTAATTTTTAACGGTTCATCAACGAACACTGTGTTTGGCTTAATAGCTCCTGAATCTAAGCCGGCTAAAACCGTTGCTCCTTTTACAACAGAGCCCATTGTATAAGATGTTGAAATATTTCCTAATGCAAAATCTTCTATTTTAGGCGCTCCAGTCTTCTTATCAATGGTGTATTTTTTACCTGCCATTGTTAAGATTTCTCCTGTGTGAGGATCCATCATAATAACAAAAGCACGGTCTAAAAATTGCGTTCCTTTCATTTGCTTTTTGGCTAAAAGCTGGTCCGTAATTTGTTTTTCTACTGCTTTTTGAAGCTCCATATCAATAGTTAAAACCAAATCACTGCCGCGTTCACCTTTAGACACTTGAATTGTATCAAGGAGATTTCCTTTTTTATCTGTTACATATTGAACTTTTTCTTTTTGACCGCTGAGCTGGGCTTCGTATTGCTTCTCTAAATAGCTCGTCCCAACTTGGTCATTTCGACTATAGCCTCTTGACAAGTAATACTGTACTTTATCTTTGGGCAGTCCTTCGTTGGCAGATGATACATTTCCAAGCAAAGTACGGAGAGTACTGTTTTCTGGGTATGAGCGATCCCAATACGTTGTTGTATCAACACCTGGAAGTTCATCTAAGTGCTCACTTACAACGGCATACTCTTCATTTGTCACACCGCTCTTAACAATTTGCGGGGTGTTAGAGTAACCTGCCTCCATTTGGCGCTTAATAGCGAGAACTTCTAAATCACTCTTTAGACTTTCTAAATCTTTTTTAGAGATGCGGTCTAACTGACGTTGATACAGTTCGTCATCAGTCATTTCACCATCTTGAACTTTTTTGCGATCAGCTTGCGTAATTTTCTGCTCCGCTTCCTTAGGGTGAAGCATAATCCAATAATCCTTCATATCGCGTTCTGTAATTTTTACCACATTTTTAGCATCTTTATTCTTTTTATTTTCTGGAATATCAATCACATTTGTGGTGTAAGGAACATCGATCATAGTGGCTAACTTTTTAGCGATGCGCAGCCTTTCTTCAGCTGTATTTCCTTGAAAACGAGTATATGTAATCGTATTTAAAGAGGTATTATCTACAATTACGCGGTTATAACGATCGTACATTTTCCCTCGAGGAACAGGCGTACTGACCGTAACGTCCTGTGTTTTTTCGACTTCTCGTTCGTAATTCTCACCGTACACAATTTGAACAAGTCCCAACCGCAAAATTAATACGGAAAATAGGGCAAATACGGTCAAGAAAAGTAAGTTCACACGAAAAGGCACGTGACTTTTTCTTCTTTTTTTCTTTTTCATACCAACACCTACACTTTATAAAACATATATACCATAACACCATAAAATCAGACATTTAGCAAATAAATAGACACCTGGCAGGTGCCTATTTACACAACGTATTTATTCTAAAAGAAAAGCGAAGCATTTTCCATAGTACAAATGAAGGAGCTGACAACACTCTAAGCTGGAGACTCTCCGTCTCCTTCATTTAATACCGGAGGAGTAACAGTCGTTTCTTTTTTGTGCAGAGGCTGTGAGATATGTCTCACACAAAAATAAATGATCGTATGCCCTGCTCCAACAATAGCTAATAAAATGGGAATACTTTTTGCTTCATCAAAAAATAGTACAGCTATTAAAAATAAAGATATGGAAACGACGCGCCCGATATTCAGAAATACTTCTCTGACAACAATGTATTCAATTCTTTTTGAAACAACGTCTTTTGCTCGTCCAATCACATCGTACGTTAGAGAAATGAATGGAACCAACAAAATAGGATAGGCAATGGCAATACAAACAGCATATATAATTAACTTTGGATACGATAAGTTAAAGATAAGCAAAAAGACTGCTCCATAGAGAAGGAGGCCCCCTGTGAAGATAAACCGAAGGCGATTTTTTTGCTTAATAAACCTTGAGGCAACATAGTATCCTACAAACGCAACCGCTGAATTCACCAGTCCATATGTTCCTAAAGCTAATTCACTTCCCGTCGTAATAAATACCATGACGGATACAACAAAAATGAACGTACCTTCACGCAACCCTTGAAAGAAATGAGCCTGCAATATTCGATTCCAGTCTTTATTGACTTTTCGTTCAGCCCATACTTCTTTAAATTTGTATACTCCTTCCGCTGCGCGTCTTGTAATAAAAAAACTAAGCACAACGGCACCGATAAACAATAGCAGCGATACACCAAACACAATTTTATACCCAAGTGATTCATACAAAGCGGAAATAACAAAACCCGCTCCTAAAGGACCAATCATCCCTGCAAAAGAGTTTAAGATCCCTAAAAATCCGTTAAAAAAGTCTCTTGTATCAGGTTCTGTAATTTCAAAAGTTAGCACATTAAAAGCTAGCCAATAAAAGCCGTATCCTATACCCAGCAGTCCACCAAGCAATACTAAATACTCGGCTGCGTTAGCTCCACTGACTAATACAGCGATATAAAAAACGGCTAAAAAAGATACACCTAACCTTAAAACCACAACCCGGTCAATTCGTTTGGCCCATTTACCTGCTAAAATAAACGTAAGCGGCTGAAGCACCACTACCGCTAAATTATAAATAGCGAGATCCGAAAATTCGCCTGATTGTTTCCACAGATAAATGTTAACAAACGAATTGGAAATTGAAATAGCCAAGGCATAAAGACCGCCTATAATTAAAAGCAAAAGTAAATCTTTACTAACTTCTACATCTCCAACTACTTTTTTTAATAAAGGCATATCAAAAAACTCCTTTTCTCTTCTACACCTAGTGTGTGAAAAAGAAAAGGAGATATGTAAAAGAATTGGAAAACAAAAAAGCCAGTAAAGGTAATAATTACTTTACTGGCTCTTAAATACGTCTTCAGCTTATTTTGCAGCGTCGTAACGCTTAGCAACTTCGTCCCATTTTACAACATTAAAGAATGCTGAAATGTAATCTGGACGGCGGTTTTGGTAATTTAAGTAGTAAGCGTGCTCCCAAACGTCTAGACCAAGAATTGGCGTTTTGCCTTCCATTAATGGGCTATCTTGGTTTGGTGTGCTTGTTACTTCTAATTCGCCGTTGTTTACAACTAACCAAGCCCAGCCAGAACCGAAGCGAGTTTTAGCTGCATTTGCAAATTCTTCTTTGAATTGATCAAAGCTGCCGAATTTGCTAGCGATAGCGTCTGCTAATTCACCAGTTGGAGCACCGCCGCCGTTAGGGCAAAGGATTGTCCAAAATAATGAGTGGTTCGCATGACCGCCACCGTTATTGCGTACTGCTGTACGGATATCTTCAGGAACAGCATCTAAGTTTGAAATTAAGTCTTCAATACTTTTGCTTTCTAAATCCGCTTTGCCTTCAACAGCAGCGTTTAGATTTGTAACATATGTGTTGTGATGTTTTGTGTGGTGAATATTCATTGTTTCTTTGTCGATATGTGGTTCCAGTGCATGGTATGCATAAGGTAGTTCTGGTAATTTGTAAGCCATGAATAATTCCTCCTTCAAAATATGTAAGCATTTTGGCGCAAAAGCACCATATACGTTTAGATTAGCAAATTTACCCTACTGTTTCAAATAAAAAGTTCCTAATCCATGATTTATATTTACCTAATTCCCATTCGCTATTCTTTTAAACATAAAAAAAGCTTCTTTTTCTCAAAAGAAGCTTTGAATAGACAATAGTATGGCGGAGGAAGAGGGATTCGAACCCCCGCGGGCTTTAACACCCCTGTCGGTTTTCAAGACCGATCCCTTCAGCCGGACTTGGGTATTCCTCCAACCCTATAAATGGTGGACCCTGCAGGACTCGAACCTGCGACCGGACGGTTATGAGCCGTCTGCTCTAACCAGCTGAGCTAAGGGTCCACATGGCTCCACAGGTAGGACTCGAACCTACGACCGATCGGTTAACAGCCGATAGCTCTACCACTGAGCTACTGTGGAACAATATGAATTATGTATGTCACAAACGCAAATTGGAAAATAGCGGCGGAGGGGATCGAACCCCCGACCTCACGGGTATGAACCGTACGCTCTAGCCAGCTGAGCTACACCGCCATGGCTCCACAGGTAGGACTCGAACCTACGACCGATCGGTTAACAGCCGATAGCTCTACCACTGAGCTACTGTGGAACAATATAACATTTACTAGCGACATTAAAAATTTAACATGTTTCTAGCCTAAAGTCAATATATTATTTTAAAACAGCGTATAAAAAATAGGCAATCATCAACAGTTGAATAAATCCTTTTGAAATAGCGCCACTAAAAAAGCCAATAACCGAACCTACTCCAATTTTTACTGCGTTGCTAATTGTGGTCCGATGAACAATCAGTTCTCCTACAATCGCTCCGATAAACGGCCCTAAAATAATTCCAAATCCCGGAATGACAAACGGACCCACAAGCAGCCCAACTGTACTTCCCCAAACACCTGCTTTAGTGCCTCCGAATTTTTTCACACCAATAATATTAGCTATATAGTCTGCTAAAAAAAGTGCGACAACTAACAATCCTTGTATCACCCAAAATAACCAGCTATAGGAGCTAAAATCATAAAATAAACCGTATATAACAAATCCTAGAGCTACAAATAGCACGCTTGGGATGATGGGATAAACCAACCCAACAAACGATACAACAAAGCTAATGATAATTAATGCCCAACATAAAATAGCCATGCTCGCACCTATCCTTTTTATTATTACTATTTATCATACAATAATCACTCCTATAAAGAAAGACCTTGCACGACGAGTCCTTCCTTTATTTTACTTTCAAATACCTCTTCAAATAATGATTTTCGAGTGTACCTTTGCAATATTAATAGCACGGTCCTCAAGCTGCCCGTAATATCCCCAAAAACAATGACGGCAAAACCTGTACATATACGCATAAGATGTGCTTGTGACAAAACGCTCCACCGCATCATTGTAATTGGTAACGGTTTCTAAAATCTATTGTAAACCTTAAATTTTCGCTATAAAATAAGGTATAATCAGAATCTTCAATAAGAGGAGGCTTTACAATGAGCATGCTGAAAAAGATGGCATGGAGTTTTACTTCCTTCAAAAAAATAAGATCGCTTCGCTTTGAGCATACGAATAAAACAATTGGCTTTGTGCTGTTTTTAACATTTATTTCTTTGCTGCCTACATTTTTCTTTATGACTTTGACGATTGTAAACGGCTATCATATCGCTACTACAGATCTTCCGAAATCTGTTTCTTCTTTTTCTATTTCAAACTCACAGCTTACGTCAAGTCAACCTTTCACAAAAAAAGTAAACGGTACCGCTTTTATCTTAAACCCCTCACAGTCTATTGAACGGTTTCATTCCCCTGCTCATGCAATTGGTTTTTTAAAGGATGGAATTTACATTACGACTAATTCACAAACACAAACGTATTCATATGAGCTGCTAAACTGGCACCATAAAGATAAAAATGAACTGTTAAACTTGCTGCACGAACAAAAATTTTCTTTATACATACTTGTCCCTATCGCTATGCTTTTACTGTACGTATTAACATCTGGACTAAACTTCCTTTCTATTACCTGCCTTGCTTATCTTGGAAAACTGATTGGACTCATTACTAAAAAGCAGCTTCCTTTCAAGCAGCTATGGGCACTGAGCGCTTATAGTACGGTAGCCTTCACGCTGCTTTATACGCTTTTTGAAGCTTTTTCTTTGTCTCTAGCAACACATAGCTCTCTTTACTGGATAGGAACATTCTTCATTTACTTGTTGCTCGTCACAAGGGTCCCTATAAGAAAAAAGGTAAAACCTAATAAAGATGCTAGGACAAACGTATTTTAGTTGAAGGAAAATCCAAACGAGGAATCTAGATTCTTGATAGAGAATCCAACTCGTTCGGATTTTTTTATTGATATGGTGAACGCAGGTTTCATGTATGTGGCTGCTTCTAGCTGGTGATTGGAGGGGAAGACGAAGACTCCTGCGGGGAAAACGGAACAGGTGAGACCCTGCAGGAGCGTATGCGACGAGGAGGATTACCGCCCGCCCGCGGAAAGCGACGTCTGGCACGGAAATCAACAGCGGTTTAACAAGAGATCCATACTAAATCATTTATTCCATTTGCTCGTCTTTAGATTGGAGTGATTTAGTTAAGTCTCAGCCTCTTTATTTCGGTACAACTTTTCTTCTTCCCATTGCAGAAGAAAGAATTTTCAACTGATACAAAACCCACAAACCTCCTGCTGTGAGCAGAATAAAGCTATAAACAAACATCAGCCTTTCAGCATGCATCCACACTTCAAAAACAACAGGTCCCAACGCTACGCCTAAAAATCTCACCGTTCCATAAATGGATACAATAAACCCTCTTTCTTCGTCTGAAGCCGCTGAAGTAATCATCATATTAATACACGGAAGAACAAATCCTAAGCCGCCAAAGGCGACTGTCAAACAAAACATCAGCACAGGAAGCGTATAAATAATCGTTAATACTCCAAACATCAGGAATAAAAGAGTTATCCCTACTATCATTAATTTTTTCATGAGCTCTACATCTGTTTTGATGCGTTGACCGGTCCAATAAGAAACGAGCGTCATCGCACCAAGAGGAAATAAAAAAGCGGTTCCTTTAAAAAAACCGTCTATATGATACGTTTCCTCTATTAAAAAAGATAAATAATATAAAATGCCAAATAATAAAAACAACCCCAATCCCCCGACAAAGAATAAAGGAAAAAGCGATTTTCTTTTATCATAGACAATCCCAATGGCTCTCTTTAAATATTTTTGAACAGATACTGAATCCGAACCTGTTTTTCCTTCTCTCACATACATCACTATACCTACTAAAGCAGCACCTGCAGCTAAAGGATAGACAAAAAACGCGGCATACCATACGACGAGTGCTGCCGATGCTCCAATTATCGGCGCAACCACTTTTCCAACTCCGTTATACACTTCTAAAATCCCGAGGACTTTTGCTCTTTTTTCCCCTGTAAATACATCTCCAGTTAATGCCATTGCCAACGTTGTAGTACCTGCAGCTCCAACCCCTTGAAGGACTCTGCCTGCCATCAACACAACAAAGCTTCCAGAAGAGAATGAAGCACTACTAGCAGCGATGACACTACCTATTATCATCATGACGAGTGAATATATGATTAACTTTTTACGCCCATACCGGTCTGATAAAATCCCTACAGCAGGGATACACAATGCGGCTGGAATCGAAAATGCACTCAGTATCAAACTGGTTTGAACTCCGCTTAAATGAAGTGACTTTTGAATGCTTGGCAGCAGAGGAATGAGCATGGAATTTCCCAGCACCATGATTAAAGGCAATAAGCCTAATGAAACAATCATTAATTTTTCTTTCAATTTTCGTTCTCCAATCATATTTAAGTAAGACAAGCATAGGCTTTACACATAAGCAAAAGAATGAAGGAGGAGCATAATGAAAAAGCTATGTGCATTAGCCGCTTTCGCTTTTATCGGATATATTTGTCACTACGACATTAAATACGGGACCATTCCCACTGCTACTGAAGCAGTTCAAGTCAGCAAAGCGCAGCCTGCAAAAACAAAAGCCGCCAGCTCTTCTTCCACCTATACAAAAATAAAAATTAAGCCAGGCGATACAGTTTTGTCCGTCATTGAGGAGCTTACAAAAAAATCGATACCGGTTTCTATGAACCAAATGATTACAGACTTCAAAAAGTTAAATAACGGTACAGCGCCTGAGGATATTCAAATTGGAAAAACGTATAAGTTCCCTATTTACAAGTAATGACAGCATTCTTCTTGTCAAGATGGGATAGTCATTGTTAAAATAGCTAAGGTAGTACTTTCTACTAGTTATTTTGTTCATAAAGAGTTATTCTATTAATGAATTCAAATTCTTGATTTCATTTTGAAGGAGAGATTATCACGTGAGTGAAATTATACATCGTACAAAAACACGCCCGGTTAAAGTTGGAGATTTAACAATCGGAGGCAGCAACGAGTTAGTTATTCAAAGTATGACAACCACTAAGACACATGATGTTGAAGCAACGGTTGCAGAAATTAAACGTTTAGAAGAAGCAGGATGCCAAGTTGTTCGTGTTGCTTGTCCAGACGAGCGCGCAGCAGATGCAATCCCTGAAATTAAAAAACGCATTAACATTCCATTAGTTGTGGATATTCATTTTGACTACCGCTTAGCATTAAAAGCAATTGAAGGCGGAGCGGATAAAATCCGTATCAACCCTGGTAATATCGGTCGCCGTGAAAGAGTGGAAGCTGTTGTAAATGCTGCAAAAGCTAAAAATATTCCAATTCGTATTGGAGTTAACGCCGGTTCACTTGAAAAACGTATTTTAGATAAATACGGCTATCCGACAGCAGATGGCATGGTAGAAAGTGCACTTCATCACATTAAAATTTTAGAAGACCTTGATTTCCATGACATCATCGTTTCAATGAAAGCATCGGATGTTAACTTGGCAATTGAAGCTTATGAAAAAGCTGCTCAAGCATTTGACTACCCTCTTCACTTAGGAATTACAGAATCGGGTACATTATTTGCAGGAACTGTAAAAAGTGCAGCAGGTCTTGGCGCTATTTTATCTAAAGGAATCGGAAATACATTACGTATTTCTTTAAGTGCGGATCCTGTAGAAGAAGTAAAAGTTGCGCGCGAATTGCTAAAATCATTCGGTTTAGCTTCCAATGCTGCAACTCTTATTTCTTGCCCAACTTGCGGACGTATTGAAATTGATTTAATTAGCATTGCTAATGAAGTTGAAGAGTACATTTCAACTGTAAAAGCACCGATTAAAGTAGCGGTACTTGGCTGCGCTGTAAACGGTCCTGGTGAAGCTCGTGAAGCTGATATCGGGATTGCAGGAGCACGCGGTGAAGGTCTACTATTCCGCAAAGGCGAAATCGTACGCAAAGTTCCTGAAGAAACAATGGTTGAGGAACTAAAAAAAGAAATTGATAAAATTGCTGCTGAATATCACGCAAAGCAAGAAGCTGAAAAAGCTGCCGCTAAATCATAACCAAAAAAAAAGCGAGGCGCATATGCGCCTCGCTTTTTTTATGAAAAGAACGGTAATATAAACGTACCGACAATAATCGATACAACTCCGATCCCTATTGCCCATGCTCCTAGCGTAAGTGCTCCTTTTCTGCGTGCGATAAACCCTAGAATAATCCCAGCGGCACCAAGAATAATTGGTAAAAAGAATAGTGAAAGAATCGAAAGTACGAGTGCGAAACGACCGTATCCCGTTCCTTCTCCTCGTCCAGCGACTTCATGATTGCGATTTCGATCAATATCTATAACTTCACGCTCTGCATGAGGCTCTCCTACTCGGTAAGGAACGCCCACTTCAGCTGCAGTTTCTTCCATGAAATCAGCTTCATATACATCTTTTCTACGCCTTTGTTCTTCATTCTCCATGCTTAATCCCTCGCTTTCGTAAATAAGGAGCATTTATAGTATCTGAATGCGAGGAAAAATTATAAGTGTCAATCTTATACAGCCGCTCACTCTCTTACAAGAAATAGGTACAGACGCAATCACCAGGCCATGCAGTGATCATTACGTTTTGCCAAAGGCGTATAAAAAGTATTACTGTTTCTCTTTGGGCTTTATGTTACACTAGACAAGAATAATCAAGCATCTAAGTAGAATAAACGTATTAAAGGAGTGCACGTAGTTGACGAAAAAGTTTGGAATTGACATTGATGGAACTGTTACTTCTCCTGAAACTTTTGTTCCTCATTTAAATAAAGCCTTTAACTTAAATTTAACACTTGAAGACATTACAGAATATGATTTCAGTCCTTTTGTAAATGTATCACCTGCTGAACTCGGGAAATGGTTTAAAGCAAATGAACGCTCTATTTATGAAACCTCTCCACTTGCAGACGATGCAAAAGCGGTTTTGCAAAAATGGCATCAAAAGCACGAATTATTCTTTATTAGTGCAAGGCACGATAAGCTATTGGACGTCACGGAAGAATGGTTTCAAAAAAATGAACTATCGTTTCATCACATTGAGTTAGTCGGCTCTCATTTTAAAGTTGAGACAGCAAAACGATATGATGTTGATATCTTTTTTGAAGACAAACATGATAATGCTTGTGAAATCAGTGAAGAATGCAATATCCCCGTTATCCTATTTGATACTCCTTATAATCGCTTACCTGTTCCAAAAGGAGTAGTTCGCGTATACAATTGGCTAGAAGCAGATCAGTGGGTAGCCGGCTGGTTAAAAGAACAGCAAAAATAAAAAAGAGAGGTGCATAACGCCCTCTCTTTTTTATTGATTACATTCTATACATTGACCGTAAATTTCAAATTTATGGCCTGTAATATTGTACCCTCGCAAATCCTCGTCTACATACTCCATCGGACAAGCTTCAATTTCTTTTGTTTTTCCACAATCTAAACAAATGAAGTGGTGGTGATGATGGGCGGTTGCACATTTAAACCGAAAGTGCTTTTCGCTCGAAAGCTCCGTCATTTCAAGGACGCCTAACTCCACAAACAATGATAAATTACGGTAGATTGTATCAAAACTCAGACCAGGATAATCAGGCTTCATGTACTCTAATACATCTTTTGCCGTTAAGTACTTATTTGATTTTGAAAACAGGGCAAGCATTTCTTCACGTTTTCCTGTATGTTTATATCCTTGATCTTTTAATAAATGAATGGCTTCAGTTAAATTCATTTTTGTTTCCCCTTCCGTCCTTTATTAATCATAATAGATATGATTAAAATAACAACAGCAATGACAACAATTGTACCGCCTGGTGCTAAATCCAAGTAGTACGCTGAAAATAATCCGCCTAAAACAGATATTTCACCAAAAATCACCGAAAGCAGAATCGTTTGTTTAAAGCCTCTAGCTAAGCGAATGCTTGCTGCTACAGGAAGAGTCATAAGAGATGACACTAATAAGATACCGACGATACGCATCGATACAGCAATGACAAGAGCAACCATCACAATAAATAAAAAGTGCATCCACTTCGATTTAATCCCAGAAGCAGAAGCGTGCTCCTCGTCAAAAGATAAAATAAACAATTCTTTATATAAGAAAAAGACCATAGCTATAACAAATACGGCTATGACAACAACTGTCCAAAGATCCGAACGACTCACCGCACTTACGCTTCCAAACAAATAGTTCATTAAATCATTATTAAAACCGTCCGCTAGCGAGATACAAATTGCACTAATACCAATTCCGCCCGATAAAATAATCGGAATGGCCAGCTCTTGGTAATGCTTGTAGACGCTTCGAAGTTTTTCAATAAAAAGAGCGCCTGTAACAGAAGATACCATCCCTAAATAGACGGGGTTCACTCCTTGCATAAACCCTATTTTCTGACTAAGAAGCAAGCTCGCAGAAATCCCCGCCAGCGTCACGTGACTTAACGCATCTGCAATTAAAGAAAGACGTCTTACTACGATGAACGTGCCCAATAAAGGAGCTAAGACGCCAATAATCATACCGGTTAAAAATGCATTTCGTAAAAACTCAAATTGAAATAAACTGCTTATCATACGTGCTGCCCTCCATGATGATGATCATGGGTTAACACATGAACATTATGACCATAAAACATAGATACGTCATGTTCACAAAGCTGTTCGAATTCTTTGGCATTCCCATGAAAGTGTAGAAATTTATTTAAACAAGCAACGTGGGTTACTTTTTCTGAGACAGTGCCAATATCGTGAGTAACAAGCACAAGCGTAATTCCTTTTTCTTTGTTTAACTTTTCAAGAAGCTCATAAAAAGTGTACACATTTTGTGCATCCACTCCGACTGTTGGCTCATCTAAAATTAACAGCTCGGGTTCACTTACAAGCGCGCGCGCAATAAAAATTCGCTGCTGCTGGCCACCGGATAGTTCTCCTATGTTTCGATTTAAAAATTCGCTCATCCCCACTGCTTCTACCGCTTCTTTCACTTTTTGTTTATGAGAAGCATTCATAAAGCGAAACAAACCTAATTTTGAAGTAAGACCCGTGGAAACCACTTCAAAAACGGTAGCAGGAAAGCCGCTGTTGAAACTATTCGCTTTTTGCGATACATATCCAATTTTACTTCGTTCTTTAAACCTTCTCTGATCTTTTCCAAATAAACGAATTGCACCTTGAGATGGTTTTTGCAAACCAAGCAAACATTTGATTAGCGTTGATTTCCCAGAGCCATTTGGACCAACGAGACCCAAAAAAGCTCCCTTTGGAATTGAAAAACTTATATCTTCTAATACATTCACTCCATCATATTGAAATGATAAATGATCAATTTCAATGATATCAGGTGTATTCATATGCGCCTCACCATTCTTTTTTTATATTTCTCCATACAAAAGAGGGCACGGTTTCTATCGTATACTCCGTTACCCATTTACTTTCTCAGAATCATTACGATTTAGTCATTAATGTAGTATACAGGATTGTCTTTTATTTGTAAACTAAGCCGTTTCACTCCTTCGCTTTCTTGCCTCCGTAAGTTCATCCGACTCAAAATGTTGTTTTATTACACAATATAGTCACATCTTTCTTTTTTATTCATAAACTGTATATGACGAGGAGGTAATCATATGAAAATTGTACAGCAGATTGTCAATAAGAAAGTAAATAACATTACCCCGAAAGAGCTTTTAAAGTATAGCAAACAATACAACATCCCCATTACAGATCAGCAGGCACACACCCTTGTATCCGTCATTAGACAGCAGCCCGTAAATATTTATAACCTTGAAGAGCGCCGAAATTTAATCAAACAAATTGCTCAAGTAACAGATCGTGAAACTGCCAGACGAGTGAACGAATTATTTCAGCAGTTGATGTAAAAGAAGAGGTCATGTCTATAGACATGACCTCTTTCAATCACATATGAAATTACATAAGCTTTTGTTTTAGCTCTGAATCAAAGCTTTGTGCACGAATCATATCAATTTCCAACTGATATGGCGCTTTTTTATTTTTCTTATCTTCTCCTATATAAGGAGTTTCTAGAATTTTAGGAACTTCTTTAAACGCTGGGTGATGAACAATATAATTCAGTGCATCAAATCCGATTTCACCAAATCCAATGTTTTCATGGCGGTCTTTTCGAGCACCGCGTACATTTTTACTATCATTGATGTGAAGCACTTTAATCCGCTGTATTCCTACGGTTTTGTCAAATTCATTTAATACACCGTCAAAGTCTTGAACGATATCATAACCAGCGTCATGAACGTGACATGTGTCAAAACAAACAGAGAGCTTTTCATTGTGCGTCACGCCATCAATAATTTGGGCAATTTCTTCAAAGCTTCTTCCACACTCTGTTCCTTTTCCAGCCATTGTCTCAAGCGCAATTTGAACTTCTTGATCAGCTGCCAACACTTCGTTTAGACCTTTGATAATTTGCTGAATACCGGCATCTGCTCCAGCGCCCACGTGAGCCCCTGGATGAAGAACAATTTGCTTTGCACCAAGAGCATGAGTGCGCTGAATTTCAGACGTTAAGAAATCTACTCCAAGCTCAAATGTTTCGGGCTTTGTTGTATTTCCTAAATTAATGATATAGGGAGCATGTACAACAATATCTTTCATTCCATGCTCTTTCATATGCAAAAGACCAGCTTCAATATTAAGCTCTTCAATCTTTTTGCGACGAGTATTTTGTGGAGCGCCTGTATAGATCATAAACGTATTTGCTCCGTAAGAAGCTGCCTCTTCACTTGCTCCTAAAAGCATCTTTTTGCCGCTCATTGATACGTGAGAACCAATTTTCAACATTACTTTTTACACCTCTAACCTATTGCGATTAACGATTGTTGCGTCTTTCACTACGCTTTTTCTTTTGCACATACTTTGTAATTTCACGAGCACGTTTTTTCTTGTAGCCAGGCTTTACTTTCTTCGGCTTTTGAATAAAGCGATGTGCCTCTTCTCCCACTTCATCCGCTTTCTTCACACGCTTTTTACGGCGGTTACGGTCATCGATGGAAACCCATTCTTGCTTTTGAAGATCTTTGTTTACAAACTCGATTCCCATTTTCTCCAGCTTATTTACTGCATCTTCATCTTCCACATCGAAGATTGTAGCAGCAATTCCAGAATGACCGGCACGAGCTGTACGTCCTACGCGGTGAATGTAGAAATCTAGATCTGAAGGAAGCTCAAAGTTAATGACGTGTGAAATTCCTTCAATATCAATACCGCGAGCTGCTAAATCTGTCGCTACTACGTATTGAAATTCTAAATTATTAATTTGCTTCATCATTTTCTTACGGTCACGAGGAGATAAGTCTCCGTGAATTCTTCCTACCTTTAAGCCTTTAGACAGCAGGTCATCTGCTACTTCGTCCGCCATTTTCTTTGTATTTGTAAAGACGATAGCTAAATAAGGATTATACGAAATAAGCATATCATGCAGCAGCTTAAACTTGTTACGGTGACGCAGTGGAACTAATACATGCTCTAATTTAGCTGCTGCTGCTTGCTTCGGCGAAACATGCGTAAATTTTGGATTTTCCATGTATTTTTTTAAGAATGGCTTTAATTTTTCAGGAATAGTTGCTGAAAAAACAAGCATCTGTAATTTTTCAGGCATATTGCTTGCCAAACGGTCCACATCTTCTAAAAATCCCATATCAAGCATTAAATCAGCTTCGTCTACTACTAACGCCTTTGTTGTATACACAACTAACGCTTTTTCATTTACTAAATCAAACAAACGAGCCGGTGTTCCTACAACAACTTGAGGCTGCTTCTTTAATTTGTCGATTGTACGCTGCTTATCTGTACCGCCGATAAAACATTTTGCTGAAATTTCTTCTCCTTCAGCACTGTGTTTTGTTAGCTTTAATACTTCTTGATAAATTTGAGAAGCAAGCTCACGAGTTGGAGCGGTAATCACAACTTGTACTTCTTCTTTTTTAGGGTCTACCTTTTCAAGTAAAGGCAATAAATAAGCGTGTGTTTTGCCCGTCCCTGTTTGCGACTGACCAATTACACTTTCCCCTTTTAAAACGGAAGGAATTAAGCGCTCCTGAATCTCTGTAGGCTGATAAAAACCTAATTGTTTAATTGCTTCTATTAAAAATGGTTGAAACTCAAAACGTTCAAAGTTTGTTTTTTCCATAATAGTCTCCTTTTTTACATTCACGTTCATCTTTTAAGGCACAATATATGATTATAATCGATTTTTCCTTCTGTGACTACTTCTCATTCATATTACTAAAACTTATTACCTGTTTCAAAAACATTTTATCGCGAGTTGCATACGATAGTAAAAGAAAATCTACTTTACTAAAGGAGGTGCGTCCTTTGCTACAGCGAAGACCACCATTTCCACCCGGTATGCAAAGAAGAATGATGCCTGGAATGCCACCACAAAACGGCTTTGGGCAACAACCTGGTAACTTTGGCCAATTTAATCCATTACAGCAGTTTCGTAACTTTGCCCAGCAAACAAATGCTCAACAATCATTTTACCCGAATCAGCAAGGCCTGAACCGTAGAGGAGGTAACTTCTTAACTCGCCTATTCCGAAGAGGCGGAAATAGAAACATACCATTTCAACAAGCGGCTGCAGCTGCTCCTCGAGGTTCTTTGTTTTCTGGACTTTCAGGAGCCCAAGGTGCTGCAGGAGCGACTAACTCTTCTTCCCTACTTGGAGGTTTGCAAGGATTAACGAACCCTGCTAACTTGAGCTCCATGATGGGGAATGTTCAGCGAGTACTAAAAGCAGCGGAAACGATGGGACCTATGATTCAACAATACGGACCTCTTGTCAAAAATGCTCCTTCTCTGTGGAAAATCTATCAGGCCTTGCGCTCAAGTGATGACACAGATGAAGTACTCGAAGCAGAAGGAACAGAGGTTTCTGAAACTGATGAAAGTAAAGACAGTAAGGTTTTATCAGCAGGCGCAGAAAGCACGGATTCATCCGATGATGAGCTGGATTTCTTTGAAGAAGAAATTGAACATTCATCCAGAGATCGGGTGTCTAAACCAAAACTTTATATTTGATAAATCTGCTGATTCCTTAAGGAAATACAGTGAGTAAAAAAGAATATCTTTGTATTCTTCCTTCCTCTTTTATATAATAGAAGCGAGTTGAATTGCTCGTCAGGATTATGATGAGGAGGAAATTGAAATGAAAGTTATTAAAATTGCACCGCGCGGCTATTGTTATGGTGTAGTAGACGCAATGGTCATTGCACGAAACGCCGCTTTAGATAAATCATTGCCTCGACCAATCTATATCTTAGGAATGATTGTTCATAATAAACACGTTACAGATGCGTTTGAAGAGGACGGCATTATCACACTGGACGGTGCTAATCGCCTGGAAATCTTAGACCAAATAAATGAAGGAACCGTTATTTTTACTGCGCACGGAGTATCTCCAGAAGTAAAAGAACGAGCAAAAGAAAAAGGCTTAACAACAATCGATGCTACATGTCCGGATGTTACAAAAACCCATGACCTTATTCGCCAAAAAGAAAAAGAAGGTTATGACGTTATTTATATCGGAAAACGAAATCATCCTGAGCCAGAAGGTGCACTTGGTATCGCGCCAGATATCGTTCATTTAATTGAAAAAGCAGAAGACGTAGCCCATTTAAATATTCAACGTGAAAAAATCATTGTAACAAATCAGACAACAATGAGTCAGTGGGACGTTGCAGAAGTAATGGAAAAGGTAAAAGAAAAATATCCGCACGCTGAAGTTCACAAGGAAATTTGTTTAGCTACACAAGTTCGCCAAGAAGCTGTAGCCGAGCAAGCAGGTGAAGCAGATGTTACAATTGTAGTAGGAGATCCTAAAAGTAACAATTCAAACCGTTTAGCTCAAGTATCAATGGAGATTGCCGGCACTGAGGCATATCGTATCGGTGACATCTCAGAGCTTCAGATCGAATGGTTGATGAACGCGAAAACCGTAGCTGTTACGGCAGGCGCATCTACCCCTACTCCAATCACAAAAGAGGTCATCAATTTTCTAGATCAGTTCGATCCGGAAGATGAAACAACATGGACACGTGAAAAAAGCGTGCCTCTTTCAAAGATTTTACCAAAAGTTCGAACAAAAAAATCGTCTTAATAGACGCAAAAGAAGGTGTTGACATTCGTCAACACCTTCTTTCTTTGTTACATAAACGTAAATGGGTTTGTGTCTACTTTTGAATCAAATACTTCACACTCAAAGTTTTTCGCACCAAAAAAACTGGTTAATACACGCGTTACACCTTGTCTCATGACTTTTTCAACATGATGACCAGGATCTACAACGTTTAATCCCATTGCCATTGCATCATGCGCAACGTGGAAATACAAATCACCTGTTACATAGGCATCTGCTCCGCTAAATTTTGCGTTTGTAATATATTTGTTTCCATCTCCGCCAAGAACAGCTACTTTTTTCACTGTGGCATCCATAGACCCTACTACTCTAACACCATCCACATCCAATGCTTGTTTAACATGAGCGGCAAACTGTTTTAACGTCATCTCTTCTTTTAACTTACCAATTCGTCCAAGTCCAAGCGTCTCGCCCGTTTGTTCCACTGGATAAATGTCATAGGCTACTTCTTCGTAAGGATGAGAACTGAGCATGGCACGAATAATTTTATTTTGTTGACCCGCTTCAAAAATAGTTTCAACTTTTGTTTCATTTACACGTTCTAACTCTCCTTTTGAGCCAATGTATGGATTGGCTTCTGAAGAAGGTTTAAATGTGCCTTCCCCTTCAGTTGAAAACGTACAGTCGCTGTAAAGACCCACATGTCCAGCTCCCGCATCACAAATAGCTGTGCGCACTGCTTCAGCATGATTTGAAGGAACAAATACAGCAAGCTTTTTCAGCTGAATAGACGTTGTTGGAACCAGCACTTTTGTCTCTTGTAGCCCCAATGCTTCGGCCAACAAGTCATTTACTCCGCCTTTAGCTATATCTAAATTTGTATGAGCAGCATATACAGCAATATCATGTTTGATGCATTTCTCTAAAATACGCCCTTCAGGACGATCTGTAACCACTTGTTTTAGAGGTCTAAAAATAGGAGGATGATGAGCAATAATCAAATCCACTTGTTTTTCAATCGCTTCGTCTACGACCGTTTCAAGAACATCTAACGTTACCATTACTTTTTTTACAGGCTTGTTTAATGTTCCAATCTGTAAACCAATTTTATCTCCTTCAACCGCTAAATGCTTGGGAGAAAATGATTCAAATGCTTCAATTACTTGAAATCCGTTAGGGATTTTACTCATTTTAACGCCTCCTCAATTAATGAGATGTCTTGGGTAAGTTTTTGAAGTTTTGCTTTGCTTTCCTCGGACTGAGCCTGCTCCATTTGGCTGACAATTTGTTTAAGATGATTTAGTTCATGCGTCCACTTTGTCATAAAAGCAGAAGAGCGCTTTTCTTTTAAAATAGGGCCCATTAACATACCGGCTTCCACTTCACCGTTATAAGGAGCTAAGGCGTTTCCAGGTTCAGCGACGATGACTTCATACATACGACCGTCTTCTTCGATGATTTTTTCATCAATGATTTCCCAGTTGTGTTCAATCAGCCAGCTGCGAATATGATGTGAACCAATATTCGGCTGAAGTACAAGTCTTTTTACTCCTTCTAGTTTCGCCTTTCCTTCTTCTAAAATCATCGTAATAAGCGTTCCGCCCATTCCGCAGATTGTAATACAGTCTACTTCATTCGGTGATATTACTTCTAGGCCGTTTCCTTTTCTAACGTCAATAACGTCCGTTAAGCTTGTTTTTTTCACCTGCTGAATAGCAGATTGAAGAGGACCTTCTGTAATTTCTCCTGCTACGGCACCGCTAATATATCCATTTAAATAAGCAAAACACGGCAAGTATGCATGATCTGAGCCAATGTCTGCTATCTTTGCTCCCAAAGGAATCGACTTTACTACTTCTTCAAGTCTTATTGATAAGTTTAATTCATTCATTTTGTCACCTATTCTCTATGTGATTACTGTTCATTATTTTAACATAGATAGCTGCATGATTCCTATTTCTCTTCATGTTTTCCTTTTAGCCGAATGCTTATAAAAAAACCATAAAAAAAAAGCCTGCTTTATAAATGAGCGGCTTTCCAGAAAATCATGTTTCTGAACTCTATTTAATTTCTGATACCCATTTAGCCATTTCCTTCGCTTTTTCCGGAGGAACCAGCCCAGGCGGCATGTTTCCTTTACCGTTTACAACAATATCTGCAATTTCGTCTTGAGAAACTTTTTTCCCAATTCCTTTTAACGAAGGACCTACTCCACCTTGATACTGATCACCGTGACAACCAATACAAGTTTTTTGATAAATTTCTTCTGGTTTAGCTGAAGCCTGCTGTTCCGCGCCACCGCCTTCTTTTTCAGCCGCGATTTCTTTTGCATTGTTTAATCCGTTGAACGAAAGCGTTAACATTAAAGCAATCCCAATTACCGCAATTAATAAAAATGGTATTAGCGGATTTCGCTTCACTCACTATACCCCCTTTATGTATTCCCATCCCTAGAAATAACAAAATAGTATAAGCACTTTTATTTTACTTGAAAATGCTCATAAGTGAAAGGGTTTTATTTACATAATTAACTAATTTCTTATTACTTATCTTAACAGCCAATTCGCCTTGCAATAACCGAGCGCTGAATTTCTGAAGTTCCTTCTCCAATTTCTAAAAGCTTGGCATCTCGTAAATACCGCTCCACGTGATACTCCTTCATGTAGCCGTATCCTCCATGAATCTGAACAGCTTGACTGGCTACTTCCATACAAATTTCAGAAGCATACAGTTTACACATAGCAGCTTCTTTCGTAAATGGCTTTCCTTGGTCTTTTAACCACGCTGCTTTATACACCATATTTCTTGCTAACTCAATTTTCATGGCCATATCAGCTAATTTAAACTGAATCGCTTGAAACGATGAAATAGCTTTCCCAAATTGCTTTCTTTCCTGCGCATATGACAGTGCTTTTTCATAAGCCGCTTGAGCAATTCCAACGGCCATTGCTCCAATTCCAATTCTTCCCCCGTCAAGCGTCATTAGAAATTGTTTAAAGCCTTCTCCTCTTACACCGAGTAAATTCTCTTCAGGCACTTCAACATCCTCTAAAACGAGTTCAGTTGTATTTGAAGCATGTAGACCCATTTTCTCGTAATTGTCTATTACAGTAAAACCTCGAGCTTCTGCAGGCACGATAATAGCTGAAATTTCTTTTTTACCTTCTGTACGATTTGTAACAGCCGTTAAAGCTAAAAACTTTGCATAGCTGGCATTCGTAATATAGCATTTACTTCCATTAATCCTAAATGTTCCATCCTTTAACACTGCTTCGGTCTCCGTTCCCCCCGCGTCACTTCCTGCGTTCGGTTCGGTTAAACCAAACGCTCCAAAAGATTCCCCAGAGCATAAAGCAGGTAGGTACTGTTCTTTTTGCTCCTTTGTTCCGAATAAATAAATAGGTGCCCCCCCGAGCGAAACATGAGCTGAGTATGTAATTCCTGTAGAGCCACAAGCTTTACTTAATTCCTCTACGACAATAGCAAAACTAACCGTATCTGCTCCTCCGCCTCCATACTCTTCAGGAAAAGGAAGACCCATTACACCAAGCTCACCTAACTTTTTAAAGACGTCAAGCGGAAATTGCTTACTTCGATCGCGCTCTAGTGCATTCGGTGCTACTTCCGCCTCTGAAAACTCTCTGAGCGTTCGTTGAATCATCTTTTGTTCATTGGTTAATTCAAAATTCATTTTTATTCCCCCTAAAAAAATGTATACGCTTACATTATTTAATTATAATTCATTTTTGTAAATTTTCTCAACTTTTAAAACGTTTTAATTTTTTCGTGTTATAATATAAGAGTACTAATCAAAGCATGAATAAAATGATAGCGATTCCATTTTTCGGATGTCTAAAAGGAATTTGAACAGCTTACGCTCTTGTAACAAAAGAATATAAAGGAGCATTTGCAAAACGAAGGACAATTCAGTAAAATATATGAAAGAAGAAAAGTTGGTAAAAAAATCAATATACTTCTTCAAAATGCGTTTTTATGAAATTTATTCCATAAAAAATAGATAGCCCCTTTCCTTTAGGAAAGAAGCTATCTCATAAGCGTTATTTACGCTTTTATCTATTCCAAGAAATCTTTTAAGCGTTTGCTTCGGCTAGGGTGACGAAGCTTACGAAGCGCTTTAGCTTCAATTTGACGAATACGCTCACGCGTTACGCCAAATACTTTTCCTACTTCTTCAAGCGTACGCGTACGTCCATCATCCAGACCAAAGCGGAGTCTAAGAACATTTTCTTCGCGATCTGTTAACGTATCAAGGACGTCTTCTAACTGCTCTTTTAATAATTCATATGCAGCATGTTCAGAAGGTGATGTTGCATCCTGGTCTTCAATGAAGTCACCTAAATGAGAATCATCTTCCTCACCAATTGGTGTTTCAAGGGAAACCGGCTCTTGAGCAATTTTTAAGATTTCACGAACTTTTTCTGGTGTTAAGTCCATATCTTCTGCAATTTCTTCAGGAGATGGTTCGCGACCTAAATCTTGTAGAAGCTGACGTTGAACACGAATTAGCTTGTTAATCGTTTCAACCATATGAACGGGAATACGAATCGTTCTTGCTTGGTCAGCAATTGCACGAGTAATAGCTTGACGAATCCACCATGTCGCATACGTACTGAATTTATAACCTTTGCGATAATCAAATTTTTCTACCGCTTTAATAAGACCCATGTTTCCTTCTTGAATTAAATCAAGAAACAGCATACCGCGCCCGACATAGCGTTTAGCGATACTTACAACAAGACGTAAGTTTGCTTCAGCAAGACGACGTTTCGCTTCTTCATCGCCTTCTTCAATACGTTTTGCTAAATTGATTTCTTCCTCTGCTGACAATAAGTCAACGCGTCCGATTTCTTTTAAGTACATACGAACTGGATCGTTAATTTTTACACCAGGAGGTACACTTAAATCATTTAAATCAAACTCTTCTTCTTTTGACAGTTCTTGAATATCGGGATCGGCATCGTCATCATTTGCTTCAGATTCACTCATTACTTCAACACCTTGTTCTCCAAGGTATTCATAATATTCATCCATTTGATCGGATTCAATTTCGAAGTTCGCCATACGCTCTGCAATTTCTTCGTATGTGAGCACACCACGTTTTTTTCCGATTTCGGTCAATTGATCTTTTACTTGTTCAATTGTTAAATCTGAATCAAGTTGTTTTGATTGAGCTGATTTTTCAGCCATCAGATCCCCTCCTTCCAAAATTTTAAGGAAAACCTTCTAAAAGTGGGACTAATACGCAATATCGTTTATTTTAAAGTTTTTTTTAACTGTAAAATTTCCATTGCTATTGTCGCAGCTTTTAAATAATCTTTTTGACGCTCTGCTTCTTGCTTTTCTGCTTCTTTTTTTCTATCGCTACCCTTTGTGGGTAAATCAATATCGTTTGGATATAATCATTCAAAGCTTGCTCCGACAATTCATCATTGATTGACATCATCGCCAATTCTGAAGCTAGACTAGACAACGAAGACTCAGGCAACCGTTCGATAAATCCGCTCGGATTAGGCTCGTGTCCTTCCTCGTAATAAGCATACAAATATAGAACAAGCGCACGATGTTCCTCAACATTGAACTGACCTTGAAGTCGGTCTTGAATTCTAAATGCTACATCTTTATCTTTCAACATATGAGCGATCAAAAAACGTTCTGCATTTTGATAAGCCGGTAATAAGCTTCTCTTTACGACTGGTTGTCTATTTATATTATTTCGATTTGGAGAATCATTATCCTTTTTCTTTTTTTCAGTTCGATACACTTGATACTGCTGTTCTTTAAGCGCATCTAATGAAATGGAAAACTCTTGTGCCAATTGGCGTAAATAATGATCTCGCTCTACAGCTTTCGTAAGGAGGCTTATTTCTTTCAAAACGTCTTCAATGTATTGCATACGTTCAGATTCATTTTGTAGATTTCGTTTTCGGCGGAGATACCTCATTTGAAATGCCATAAAGGTCAAGCTGCTATTAATAACATCATTTTGAAACTTCTCTGCCCCGTATTCTTTAATATAATCATCCGGGTCATAACCATCCGGCATCACAGCAATCTTAACGGTACAACCCACGTTTGTTAAGATAGCAGTTGCTTTGTGCGCTGCTTCAATTCCGGCAGAATCTGCATCATAGCAAATGATAACGGACTCTACATTTCGGCGAATAATCTTGGCTTGTTCTTCTGTTAAGGCAGTTCCCATTGTTGCAATTGCGTTCGGGCACCCCGCTTTAACAGCCGAAATAACATCTGCAAATCCTTCAAATAAAATAACCTGCTGATTTTTGCGTATATGTTTTTTAGCGCGGTGAAAGTTGTAGAGTGTGCGACTTTTGTTAAAAATAGAAGTTTCGGGACTGTTTAAATATTTAGGCTGCCCTTTTATCTCTTTTAGCAGGCGCCCTGAAAATGCAATTGTTTTGCCTTGCAAGTCAGCAATAGGAAACATAATTCGATCACGAAAACGATCAAAGTACGTTTCATCTTGGTTGCGTTTAATGATTAAACCTGCATGTTCCATCTCTTGCGGATTAAACCCACGTTTTGTTAAGAACTTACTTACAAATTCCCACGAATCTAAAGCAAAACCTATCTCAAATTCATCGATAATTTCTCGTGAAAACCCTCGATTTATTAAATAATCATAAGCATCTTGGCCTTCTTTTGTATTTACCAATAAATGATGGTAAAATTTCTTTAAAAGCTCGTGTGCTTCAATCATTTTATTGCTAGGCTTTTGATTATCTTCTTCATGAGGATGTATCTCATGTTCGAAAGGAATATCTCCTTTTTCAGCAAGCTGCTGAGCTGCTTCCGTGAAGGACAGTCCTTCTAATTCCATTATGAATGAAAATGAATTCCCTCCTGCACCGCATCCAAAGCAATGATAAATTTGTTTATCAGGCGATACTGAAAAAGACGGTGTGCTTTCCCCATGAAACGGACAGAGTCCAAAATAATTGCGCCCTTGTTTTTTTAGTTGTACATAATCGCTTATGACGTCGACAATATCTACTGAATGCCGAATACGGTCGATTACTTCATCAGGAATTCGATTTGCCATAGTAACAGCTCCGTATTTCATATAATATTCTTCACTAAGTGCTAAATTCCTGCAAGTTTCGACAACATTTTTTCAAAAGCTTGAATGAAATGCTGGCGATCTTCTTCACTAAATGCCTTTGGGCCTTTAGTATGACGGCCTGACCGTCGTTCTTTTGCAGAAACATAACGAAAGAAAAGCACCGTATTCATTTCGTCGTCATTATAGTACTTTCCACGAGGAGACAGTGCGTAAACCCCTCGACTTACTAACATGCTTGCTAAGCCAGTATCTTGAGTTACGACAATATCCTGCTTGACTGCGTGATTTAAAATATATAAATCTGCGGCTTCCTTTTCTGCATCCACATAGACCCATTTTCCTGGTGTAGGATTTGTTTGCATGTGAGCATAGGAAGCAACAAACACAAGATCGATGTCATATGTATGTGTAAGTTCAACGATTTCTGCTTTAACAGGGCATGCATCAGCATCGACAAAAACTTTACTTTTTCTTTTGCTATAACTCTGTATTCTACATCCCTCCAGAGATTCCTTCTAACAATTTGTTATTTCCTGTAGATGGCATTTGTCGAATACTTTTTTCGATTTTGACTTGACTTTTATATAAATAGTTTATTCGTTCTTAACAAAGTCTAAACCTAAAACTATTCTTTTTTATCACAATTTTTTATTATAATATAAACAACCTATATTTTCTATACCAAAGTCACTTGTTTTTAAAAGTTCTGTCATATTCATCTTTGGTATATTTTCTTAGGCTTACAGCATACAAACATAAGAAAGCAATCTCCTTTCTGTCACGCACAGAGGAGATCCATCGTTTATTTCTTTTTGATGGTATTAAGAATGATACCAGCTGTTTCTTCTACGGCTCTGTTGGATACGTCAACCACTTCACAGCCAATCTTATCTACAATCCCTTGGAAAAATTCAAGTTCTTCTTTAATACGGCCAATATTAGCATAAATTGCTTTATCGTTTAGCCCAAGAGACTTTAAACGCTCTTTACGAATATCATTTAATTTTTCAGGACTAATAGTAAGTCCTATACACTTCTCAGGTGATACGTGAAACAGCTCTTCTGGTGGATCTACCTCAGGTACAATTGGAACATTGGCTACTTTCAAACGCTTGTGTGCTAAAAATTGAGAAAGAGGTGTTTTAGATGTTCTTGATACACCGATTAATACGATATCCGCTCTAAGAATGCCTCTCGGATCACGCCCATCATCATATTTCACTGCAAATTCAATCGCTTCTACTTTCTTAAAATAATCTTCGTCTAATTTTCTAGCCATTCCAGGCTCATAGCGAGGAGAAAGTTGATAAGAAGATTGAATTTTATCAATTAATGGTCCAATAATATCAAATACCTCTACCCCGTTCTTGGACGCTTCTTGAATTAAAAATTCTCTCATTTCGGGCTTTACTAGCGTAAAGCCAATAATAGCGTTGTTCAACTTCGCTACTGAAACCACTTCTGAAAGTGTTGCGATGTCCTCTACGTAAGGTACTCTTTTAATTACAAAGTCCGTCATATTGAACTGACTTGATGCAGCCTTTACAACTAGTTCAGCTGTCTCACCTACAGAATCCGAAATGACATAAAGACATGGGTTGTTCATATTTTGTGCATCCCCTTTTTAATCCTTTTTCACTTATAATACTTCATCATTTGCTAATGCTACTAGTAATTTTGTAATATTTGTTTTGGTAATGCGTCCCACCACTTCAAAATTGCCGTCTCCCTCTTTAATAACGGGCATAGCATCAATCTGTTTTTCAATTAAGATCTTAGCAATATCAATTAACAAATCTTCGCGATAGCAATATGTAATGTTGGGCATTCTCGTCATGATAATATGAACAGGAATAGATGTGAGCTCTTGCTTTCCGATACTCGCGCGCAATAAATCTTTACGCGACAGTACTCCCACTAGCTGGGATTTCTCATCCACTACAAAAAGGGTCCCCACGTCTTCTAGAAACATTGTACAAATAGCATCATATACCGACACATTTTCGTTCACGACCACCGGGATAGACTGATATTCTTGCACCTGTATTTTTTTTATTTTATCTGTAAGAAGCTGTGCTCCTGTTTTACCTGTGTAAAAGTAACCTACGCGCGGTCGCGCTTCTAAATAACCAGCCATTGTTAAAATAGCCAAGTCCGGTCTTAGCGTTGCCCGCGTAAGGCTAAGCTGATCTGCAATATGCTCGCCTGTAATAGGGCCTTCGTCTTTGACAATTTGCAAAATTTGTTCTTGTCGTTTGTTCAGTTCGATTGTACTCACCACCTAATCATTAAATGTGACATACTATTTATAAAACATTATATACTTTTTAAGCAAAAGTAAAAGCTATAACTTATTAATTTTAGCATTTTATCTTTTTAGAATGCCGTTTATTTTACCACGGCTTCTCAAAAAAAGCAGGCATTACGCTTACAACAAGCGAAGCTACCCCTTCGCTCCACAGTAAAAAGGGTGTCCCCTACACACTACGAGGCACCCTAGCGACAGCAATTCTTTGCATATCACTGATTATCTTTTCTATTTCTCATCAGAGAGCGATTGTTTTAAAGACTCCATCTGATTCAAAAACCGCTTTGTTTTTAAAAACAATCCTGAATATTCTTCGTAATATTGATCAATTACAAACTTTAATTGTTTTTTTGTTTCGGGCTTAACAGAAATAGAACCTAATCGCTTTAAATCAATGTAATAAAATAGCCTTAATAGTTTAACCGTCATCGAACTAATTTTCAAATGATAAGGATCTTTTTCTAAGCATCGATGACAAATAAACCCGCCTTCTCGAATGGAAAAATGAAATGTTCCTTCACCTCGATGGCAGACTGCACATTCATTTAATGTAGGATGAAGACCTAGAACGTTTAACATTTTCATTTCATAAATAAATGTTAAGATCTCTGCATCATACTCTTCGTTCATATAATGAATGGTTTGGTGCAGCAGTTCAAATAGAAATGGATTTGGTTTATTGTTCTCAGTAGCTTTATCTGTTAATTCAAGAATATAAGAAGCATACGCTGTTGTGAAGATATCTTCGCGTATGCTTCTCATAGATGAGATAACTTCTCCTTGATGGAGAGTACCCATTCCTGAACCTGCTTGTATAAAAAAGTATCCATACGTAAATAATTGTGTGACGGAAGCTAAGCGACTACTGGGCTTTTTTGCCCCTCTTGCCATGAGACCCACTTTTCCGAGTTCACGTGAATAAATGGTGACAATTTTATTTGATTCACCGTAATCATTCGTTCGAATGACAATTCCTTCACACTTTTTAAACAATCATCATCACCGCCATCTTACAGAAGGCTAAGACAAGGGAGAATTGAGACTTTCGCTGTTGTCCTCATATGTTTCGGGTCTTTCTTTCACTTCATTTTCAAGTTCCTTAAAAATGAGATAAGTATCAATGCTACCTGTTTGTGAAAAAACGTTCCAAGTAAAATTCAACATAGAACTCCCACCTTTCTAACCATAAAGATCAGATACATATTTCAATTCCTTATGTTTAGAATAGCCTTCCGACGTAAAATCATGTAACACAATTTTTTACAAATTACCTTCTTTTATGAAGGGATATAAATCGACGCAAACAAGAACTCAAATGATTAATATTCGTCTTCTCTAAATCCAAAGTCACGGAGATGCGACGCTCGGTTTCGCCAATCTTTTTGCACTTTTACCCATAGTTCTAAAAATACTTTTGAACCTAAAAGGGCTTCAATGTCTGCTCTTGCTTTTCTTCCTACCTCTTTTAACATCTTTCCTTGCTTTCCAATTACGATGCCTTTTTGTGAATCTCTTTCGACGATAATTGTAGCGCCCACGTAAACAGCACCATTATCTCGTCTTTGCATAGAATCCATCACAACGGCAATAGAATGAGGTATTTCTTCCCTCGTTGCATGCAGTACTTTTTCACGAATTAATTCCGTAATAATAAAGCGCTCTGGGTGATCTGTTACTTGATCTGCCGGATAATATTGCGGACCTTCCGGCAATCGCTGCTTAATTTGATCAAGCAAACGCTCCACGTTATTTCCTTGTAAAGCCGAAATTGGCACAATTTCAGCAAAAGGATATAAGTCTTTATAATTCGTGATAATTGAAAACAATTCGTCTGGATGAATTTCATCAATTTTATTAATCACAAGGAAAACAGGCGTTTTTGTATCCTTTAAACGCTCGATAATAAATTCATCGCCTCGACCTAAGCCTTCTGTTGCGTTAATCATAAATAAAATTAAATCTACTTCTTTAAGCGTATTTTGCGCTACCTTCATCATAAAGTCGCCTAATTTATGCTTAGGTTTATGAATTCCTGGTGTATCAATAAACACAATCTGCGCCTGATCTTCCGTGTACACACCCTGAATTTTATTTCTAGTTGTTTGCGGTTTGTCACTCATAATCGCAATCTTTTGACCAATTACTCGGTTCAAAAAAGTTGATTTCCCTACGTTTGGTCTTCCAATAATTGAAACAAAACCTGACTTAAATTCATTATTACTCATGTAAATCCTCCGATGAAAATGCTCCTGGAAGTAATTCTTCCACAGTTAATTCTTGTATGTCATTTTTTAAATTGGTTAATATAACTTTCATTTCTTTTGGACAAAGCTCAGAGATTACTTGTCTGCATGCTCCACACGGAGAAACAGGGCGATCAGTATCAGCTACTACAACAAGTGCTGCATACTCTTTATCTCCTTCTGAATAGGCTTTAAATAAAGCCGTACGCTCAGCACAATTGCACATGCTATAAGCTGCATTTTCAATATTGCAGCCGCGATAAACCTTTCCATCTTTCGTCAATAAAGCTGCACCAACTTTAAATTTTGAATACGGTACATAAGCCATTTCACGAGCTTTTTTTGCCTCATCAATCAGTCCGGTCTTATCCATTTATCCGCTCTCCTTTTGCGCTTCTACATGTCTTTTAACTTGTCCTTTTTTATTATACCACGGGGGTGTAAAGAACCAAAAAGAATCCTTTTTAAAACAAATACTTTAAGAAAATAATTCCTCCTATAAGGACAGCAAAACACGCATAGACCAACACCGCGGCTGCGGCTGCATCTTTTGCGTGTTTTGCTAGTATGTGATATTCAGGAGAAACTAAATCGACAACTTTTTCAACTGCTGTATTCATTAACTCCAAGCTGAACATGCCTGCAATCAGAAGCAGCACAACCGTCCATTCACCAGCTGTAATTGACAGCACGGTGCCTAAGAAAAGGACGATGAAAGAAGCTGCTACGTGAATTTGCATATTTCTCTGTGTTTTACAAACATAGATAAACCCTTCTATTGCATAACCAAAGCTACTGACAACTTTAGCTATCCCCTTTTTATCGCGAGAGTCCATATTGTTCTAAAATATCTTTTTGACGTGTAAACATCTCTTTTTCATCTTCTGATGTTTCATGGTCATATCCAAGCAAGTGCAAGAAACCGTGAACCGTTAAGAATCCTAGCTCCCTCATAAACGAGTGATTGTATTCTTCTGCTTGCTCATGAGCTTTTGGAATCGAAATGACAATGTCCCCTAGGACTCTTGGCATCTCATCTCCGATAATTTGCATTTCATCTTCGCCCATTTCTTCTAGCGCAAACGATATTACATCTGTTGGCTGATTTTTATGACGGTATTGATGATTGATTTCTTGAATTCGATCATTATCCACAAATGTAACGGACACTTCTGCATCCTCTTGCAGATTTTCATATATAGCAGCGGCTTCAAGCAGCTTTTCAAGCTCTTTTTGCTGTTCTTCACTTACTTCGTTTGTTTCATCAATAAAATCAATAACTAAACTCATACCTTCACCTTCTCTTTTTTTATCTCTGGATATTCGATTCGGGAATGAAAAATCCCATTTAAAGTTTCACATAGTGCTTGGCGAATTAACTCTAGCTCTTTGAGCGTTACGTTACACTCGCTAAGCTGCTCATCCTGCAAGCGATCTTTAATAATATTTCGCACCAAGTTCTCAATTTTTTCAGGAGTCGGATTGGACATTGACCTTACGGCTGCTTCTACACTATCAGCTATGCAAATAACCGCTGCTTCTTTCGACTGAGGCTTTGGTCCAGGATAGCGATATTCTTTTTCATCAATTTTTTCTTCTGTTTGTTCAAGTGCCTTATGATAGAAAAACTTAAGTAGAGTCGTTCCGTGATGCTGCTCTGCAATATCTACAATCTCTTTTGGAAACTTGTGATTTCGCAAAATGGTAGCTCCATCTGTAGCATGTGCGATTATAATATTTTTACTAGTCTTAGGACTTAGTTTATCATGCGGATTAGTAATATTCATTTGATTTTCAATAAAATACTGCGGTCGCTTCGTTTTACCAATATCGTGGTAATAAGCCCCGACTCTCGCTAATAAACCGTTAGCTCCTATCGTTTCGCACGCCGCTTCAGATAAGTTTGCCACCATTACGCTGTGATGGTATGTTCCAGGTGTTTCGGTTAAGATTTTGCGTAATAGCGGATGATTAGGACTCGATAATTCAATCAGCTTCATCGTAGATAAAATGCCAAATCCACTTTCAAAAAACGGCAGCAAACCTATAGTTAAAACGGAAGCGATAACACCAGATGCAATTGACATCATGCTGTAATAGCCAAGCTCTACAGTGCCGATTTGGCCATTTTTAATAAAAATAATAGCAAAGCTGATAATTACGTTTACCATAGCCACAAATAGACCTGCCTGCAAAATCCGTGAACGTCTGTGCTGCCTGCTTAAAAATAAAATAGCAGCAATATTGCTAATTAAAAAGTAGATCCCAATGTTCATATTAAACGAGGTTGTCAATTCACCATTAAAAATAATGCTTCCACAAATAGCAAATACAATGCTTGATAAAATAGCAATGCGTTCATCCATTAAAATTCGAATCAGCAAACTTCCCACCGCAACAGGAGCTAAGAAACCAATTTCCGATAAATCAATTTGCTGAAACAAGCTTAAGATTTTCATGAGGCCAATCGTAATGGTTGCTACCAATACATACAACAGCAAGGGCTGATATGTCTTGGGGTGAAATTCACGCAAAGAGTAAATGAGGCCCGCTATCATCATTACAATCAGCAAAGCTAATCCCGCAAAAGGCTGAATAGATCCTTTATTATTCAACAATCCCGCGAGCTGAAGCTGACGATATATATCAGGATTAATAAGCTGATTTTCTTCTACAATAATCTGGCCTTGTTTGATTCGGACAGGCTCCACTTTTTCCACAGCTGCTTGACGGTTTTCAGCTGTTTTTTGTGGATCATAAATCACATTTGGAATGATAGCGAATTTAGCAATTGCATTCATTGAATCCTTTAGGGAATTGCTGACATTGGTGTAAACAAGCTGACTTTCTACTTGGTCTTTTTTCTCTTCTACATCGCTAATCTTCACTTGATCTTTCATCACATGATGAACGGCCGTGACTACAGCATCTTTCGCAATCGATAAATCACTGTTAGAAGACTGAAGCAGCTGCTTAATAGTATCCTTTGGCAAGTTTTTTTGAATGTCTTTAGGAAGCTTGTCCTCTAGCATTTTTTGTTTGGTTTTTAATACGGCATCGATACTGTCATCTTCATGATCTTCTTTTTCATATTCTGTATTAACTTCCATCATCGCATCAAAAATAGATGCAACAAGATCGACTTGGTTCTGTGCGTATTCTGTTTTTTGTGTATACACATCTTCAACGGCTTGTTCTGCCTCTGCCCGTTTTTTCTCTGTGCTCTCTTTATCTTCAATGGTAACGGGTGAGTAAATGGTTTGCGGAGAAATAGATAGTAATCTGAGATCTAATTCCTGCGGCTTTACATTGCTATACATAGACGCAAACATCATTACACCTAACAAGGCATATAACCCAATTTGAATTAACCGTAATCGCTCGATCTGTGCCATTGTTTGCTTGATTATCCGAAACGTTGACACAAACGTACCCCCTTTTACAAAAAATAGACCCTATTAAGAAAGGGTCTTTTGGTCAGCTTGTTCGTACGCTTGAATGATGCGTCCCACAAGTGGATGGCGCACAACATCTGACTGTTCTAGATGAACAAACGAAATACCTTTAACATTGGTCAGGATTTTCGAGACAGCCGCTAGACCAGACTGAGCTCCTTTTGGTAAATCAATTTGTGAAATATCTCCTGTAATCACCATTTTAGACCCAAATCCTAGTCGTGTTAAAAACATCTTCATTTGCGCCATCGTGGTGTTTTGCGCTTCGTCTAAGATAACAAACGCATCATCTAGTGTACGACCTCGCATATAAGCAAGGGGTGCTATTTCAATAACTCCGCGTTCGATTAGGCGTTGCGTATGTTCTGTTCCTAATACATCATGTAATGCATCGTACAGAGGCCGCAAGTACGGATCTACTTTTTCTTTCAAATCTCCTGGCAAGAAGCCAAGACTTTCACCTGCTTCAACAGCAGGACGTGTTAAAATAATACGCTGTACGTGACCATTTTTAAGAGCATTAACAGCCATGACAACGGCTAAATACGTTTTACCGGTACCAGCAGGCCCAATTCCAAATACCAAATCATTTTTCTTAATAGCAGAAATGTATTGACTTTGTCCTAATGTCTTAACACGAATAGTCTTACCTTTTACATTTTTACCAATCTCTTCTTCATATACATCTTCAAAAAACTCGAGAGAATTTTTCTTAGCTAATTGAATCGCATACACAACATCTCGTTCAGATATGGAAATATTTTTTCGGATAATGTTCAGTAACTTTTTAAGCATTTCTTCCACTAGCTGAACATTTTCTGTACTTCCGGAGACTACAACAGTCTCACCTCTTGAAATGATAGAGACCTGCATTTCTTCTTCAATTCGCTTTAAATTCGCATCTTGTACGCCAAATAATGAAATGGCTTCGTTTGAATCATCAAGTTGTACGTTAATTGTTACTAGCTGTTCTGACATTCATCAATCTCCTTGAATAATTGGTTGAGTGTTCGCAATATTTTCTATAACTTGGTAATGTATTGATAATCTAACTTTACCATTGTCCTGTTCTTGGTGCAAAACTTTTTCACCTTTTATTTTAGCATCCTCACCTAAAGTTGATAGTAATTTTTTTCGACCGATTTCCAAAGCTTTTTCCACCGCCTCTTGTTTAGAATAGACGCGCTGCGAGTTCTGTTCTTCTCGTACAGTAACTTTCTCATACGACAGAGGTAATTTCCATTTAAAAAAATAGAGTGGATGCTCCACTTTTTCTGTCACCTTTGAGCCGTATTTTTCTTTGTTAAAAGCCCAAAGAGGCATTTTAAAAGCTTGAAAATCTAAATAGTGCTTCGTATATCCATTACCCGTTAATACCTGAAAATCAGTTTTTAAAGGCACTTCCACCTCAGACTTATACCATGTTTCACCGTAGACTTTCCCTTTAGCAGCTACTACTTTTTTATTTTTTTCGTTTCCAATAATACCGGAAACTAGGACCTCGCCTTCATTGACAAAATCATTAACCTTGACTAAAGGTTGTCCTTTTTCGACAAACAAATTCGTAATAATGGCTTTCTTTTTAGCAATTAAATGTTGGTAAGGTGTTTTTTGCTGAAGCTTGGGCTCATTTTTTTCAACCACTTGGAAGTGATAAGAAGTGCCGCGCACTTCTACTCCCACCCAGGTAATATTGTTCATATTATCCGTTAAATAGCGCTGAATTTTTTCAGGACTCTCTAACAGAAATTGAAACTCTCCTCTTTTTACACCTATTTTGGCAAGCTGCTTAGTCATTTGATGTTCTGTTTGTGGTTCTGCACCGCTAATTTCCACTTTCCACACCATGTTGGAAAGCAAACCAAGAATAATAAAAAAAGAAAGAAAACCTAAAGCAAATCCACTATTTTTGATCACTCGTTTTGTTAAAAAAGGAAAACCTCTGCCTCTTATAAAATAAATTTTACAATCTGCGTTGCGAATTAGTATACGAATTTTCTTTACATCTTTCAATAATATCGTTGCTGTCGCTAGCTGACCGTCAACTTTATGGACATTCGAAATCATAATCTGTTGTCTCACACAATTATTTAAAAAACGTTCAATTCCTTTTCCAACAATTCGAATACGTACGGTACCAATAACAAAGTTTGTCCATCCATTCTTCATTTTTTTCCTCCTTGTGTTATTGTTCTAAATAAAGAACTTGATTGATTTTACCTTCTAAAACCAGTTCTTCTGGCAGTATTACTTTAATGACCAGTCCTTCACCTCGAATTAACATTTGTCCCTGTTTTAGTAACACGCGTATTTCAGTATCAGAAAAGGCTAATAAACCTTTATGATTTTCAATATAAATGTGTATTTGTCCAACTAACGTAATACGGGGAAGATCCATTAATACATCAGCGGGTAGTTCCATTGTTTTTGTCATCCATCTTTTCATTTGGTGTCTCCACTTTTTGCTCATAAAAAAGAACCCCCTTTCATCTCATGTTTATGAGAAAGGGGGTTAATGTATCACATCTATTTATCGTTTATATTTACGTTGTTTCGATTTTGGCGGCCCTAGAATTTCGGACCATATCACTCCTTGAACAGCTTCTTTACGAGAAATGGGCTTGAAAACGTTTTTCTCACCCGTGATTTTTGGTTTGTCAACTGTGATTTTCTTTTGAATAGACGGTTCATGATACGAACGATTTTTTAGCTCTTCCAATTTTTCTTGCAAAGGATTTGTTTCTGCTGAAGGAACAGTTTCCGGCTCCATACGAGCTGTTTTTGGCTCTTCTTTGACAGGTCGATATCTAGGTCTTTCCCGCCTTGAAGGATTGTTTACAGGAGGCATAGGAGCTCTTTTAGAACGCTGCTGTTCTTCCTCTTTTGACTGAGCCATAAAACGCTGCACAACGTTAAAAATAATCCCTCCAATGATGACAAAAATGAAAGCATTATTAATAATTAGTTTAATAAGCGTTTCAACGATATTCATTAGGAGAAAACCTCCTTGTTAAGCTGATTCATTATTTCTCATCGTCTTCTTTAGACATTTTTCCAATTGAATCACGCATATCCGTATCAGCAGTCAAGTTTTGAATATTCATATAATCCATGACGCCAATATTGCCAGAGCGCAGTGCTTCTGCCATCGCTAACGGTACTTCTGCTTCTGCTTCTACTACTTTTGCACGCATTTCTTCTACTTTTGCACGCATTTCTTGTTCTTGAGCAACGGCCATAGCACGACGTTCTTCGGCTTTTGCTTGTGCAATATTTTTATCTGCTTCCGCTTGGTCTGTTTGAAGAACTGCCCCAATATTTTTACCAATATCGATGTCAGCAATATCAATGGATAAGATTTCAAACGCTGTTCCTGAATCCAGCCCTTTTCCTAACACCGTTTGAGAAATCATATCGGGATTTTCCAATACTTTTTTGTGATCTTTTTGCGAACCGATTGTAGAAACAATCCCCTCGCCAACACGAGCAATAATCGTTTCTTCTCCAGCTCCCCCTACTAGTCGATCAATGTTTGCACGAACAGTAATTCGAGCTTTTGCTTTGACTTCGATTCCATCCATAGCCACCCCTGCAATAAAAGGTGTTTCAATAACTTTTGGATTAACGCTCATTTGTACAGCTTCTAGCACATCACGGCCCGCTAAGTCGATAGCTGCTCCGCGCTCAAATGTTAACTCAATATTTGCTCGGTGCGCTGCAATCAACGCATTTACCACGCGGTCAACGTTACCGCCTGCTAAATAGTGGCTTTCTAATTGATTAATGGTAATACCTAAACCTGCTTTACTTGCTTTAATTAACGGGTTCACAACGCGAGATGGTATCACTCGACGAAGTCTCATTCCGACCAGTGTGAAAATACTAATACGAACGCCTGCTGCTAATGCTGAAATCCATAGCATAATCGGTACAAAAGTGAAAAAAACAGCTAAAGCAATAATTGCTAGACCAATAACTACAAAAAACAATACGCTACCTACTTCCATTAATTAAGGTCCTCCTTTTTCAAAGGCTCTGTAAGCTTCCGCACCACAACCCTTGATCCCTCTACTTTTATAATATTTACTAACACATCTTTGTCTAAATATCCGCCTTCAGTGACTACATCCACATACTCTTCATCGATGAGCACGGTACCTGAAGGACGCAGCGGTGTTGTTGTTTTACCTTGTTTTCCTATTAATTCATAACGATTTTGATTCGACACGTAGCCAGATTCAGTATTAAGTGAATCATTAAGCACCATTTTTTTGAAAGGTGTAAGCTTTCTTTTAAAAAATTTCATCATCACAAACGCACCTCCCAGTGCCACCACTATTGCAATTACAAGAGAAATTCCCATTTCGACATTATTATCTGTTGACATAAAAAAACTTAAAATGATAGCTCCAAGCCCTAGTAGTCCTAAAACTCCGCCCGGTACTACAATCTCTAACAGAAGCAATATAATTCCTGCTATAAATAAAACGAGCGCTTCCATTCCAGCTAATCCTGCTACCATATGACCATAGAAAAATAAAAGAAGTGAAGCTATTCCAATAGAGCCCGCAATACCAAATGAAGGCGTAAACAATTCAATTACAATTCCTAAAGCACCAATGGATAATAAAATGGGAACAACAAGCGGATGGGTAAGAAAACGAGCAATTTGTTCACTTACACTCATTTTTGCATACGTCAGTTTAGCATCTTCATAGCCAAGTACGCTTAGGAGATCGTCTAAATTTTTTACAGTCCCTTCTGAATAACCAACTTGCTCGGCTTGCTTCGGAGTGAGCGTCAGCAATTCGTTTCCTTTTAAGTTGAGCTCAGGTATTACCATCTTTGTATTTGCCATCGCTTCTGCATATTTAGGGTTTCGGTTATTTTGTTCTGCTGCGCTCTTCATAGCCGATAACCAGTAGGACTGAGCTTTTTTTCCTGCTGCATTTCCCTGTTGGTCAATCACAGCTGCCGATCCCATTGTAGAACCGGGTGTCATATAAATTTGATCAGCGTTAAGTGCAATATACGCTCCGGCTGATAATGCTTTTTTATCGACAAAAGCAGCGGTAGGAATAGGTGTTGAGGTTAAGCTTTTAGCTATTTCAGAAGCTGCATCTACAGCTCCTCCAGGAGTATCTATGTCCAATATAATCAAATCTGCACCGTCATTTTCCGCATCTTCAATGGATCTGTTTAGAAAAGAAAGCAGTCCATTTTCTACCGTTTTATTTACAGGAATAACGTGTACGCGCTTCACGTCAGCGGTGCTAATAGTGGGGAATAACCCAGTGGCTAAGATAAGAAAGCACACGAAAGAAAATAAGGTTTTCACCGAATACACTTCCCTCCTTCCATAGATAGTATGAGTATGTATCTGTATATACGAATAACTTTAACAATAGTTTCAAATTTTTTAAAATTTATCTATTTTATTCTTCACACCAGAAAAACAAAACATACGTTCGTTTATTATTCATATAAAAAACACCTTACACAAGGTAAGGTGTTTTTTATGATAAGTGTTGAAGGACAAGCTTATTAACAAGAGAGCCATCCGCTTTGCCTTTTACTTTCGGCATAAGCGCTCCCATAACTTTCCCCATATCAGCTTTAGAGGAAGACTGCGTTTCTTCAATCGTCGTTTTAATAATTTCAGATAACTCTTCTTCAGTTAGCTGTTTAGGAGCGTAAACTTCTAAAACCGCTAATTCAGAATGAATTTTATCAACAAGATCTTGACGACCTGCTTTCTCAAATTCATGGAGGGAGTCTTTACGTTGTTTGAATTCGCGAGAAATAACCGTCAACTCGTCTGCTTCAGTTAGGTCAGTTCCTAACTTAATGGCTTCGTTTTGAAGAGATGCTTTGACCATACGAATGACCCCAAGCTTCTCTTTCTCTTTGTTTTTCATCGCTTGTTTCATATCACTATTTAAACGCTCGAGAAGACTCATAAATCCACCCTCTTATTAGAACTTGCGTTTTCTAGCAGCTTCAGATTTCTTCTTACGCTTTACGCTAGGCTTTTCATAGAATTCGCGCTTTCTTGCTTCTTGTAACGTACCAGTTTTTGAAACTGAACGTTTGAAGCGACGAAGAGCATCTTCAAGCGATTCGTTTTTACGAACAACTGTTCTTGACATTCTAATTCCCTCCCTCCGAACAAAACCACTAACATCATAATGAAATGACATGTTAGACATGTCTTTTTCAATTATAATATAATGATTCCTTAAGGTCAACCGCTTTACATAAAGTAATGCAGTTATTCCCCCTTTATTTTATGAACTTTCTTGATAAAACATTACTCGTTCAGCTTTTTTATACGTATGAAAAAAGCTGCGTATACACGCAGCTTTCCAATAAGTGTTATGAGCTCATTTTCACCTGATCTTGAAGATGAACCTCATCTAGCACGCGAACAAACTCACCTTCATTATAAGGATATCCAGCTTTTGAAATTTTAACTTTTACAAGCTTTCCAACCATCTCTTCAGACGCTTTAAACACAACCTTTAAGTAGTTATCAGTATATCCTACATATAAACCACTTTCAGGATCTTCTTTATATTTTTCTTCCGGAATTACTTCTAGTACTTCTCCTTCAAACGTTGAAGCATATTCTTTTGCCAATTGATTTGAAAGTTCGATTAAACGATGCACACGTTCATTTTTTACTTCTTCATCAATTTGGTCGGTCATACGAGCTGCTGGCGTACCTGTACGTTTAGAATACGGGAATACGTGAAGCTCTGAAAAACCGTGCTCTTTAATAAAGTTATACGTCTCCATAAACTCTTCTTCTGTCTCACCTGGGAAGCCAACAATAACATCTGATGTAATCGCTAATCCAGGAAGAGCTTCTTTCAGACGGTTTAAGCGCTCACCAAAGAACTCCATTGTATACTTACGACGCATGCGCTTCAATACCGTATTTGAACCTGATTGAAGAGGAATATGCAAATGACGTACAACCATTTCTGATTGATCTAGTACCTCAATCACTTCGTCCGTAATTTGGCTTGCCTCGATTGACGAAATACGAATACGTTTTAGCCCTTTTACTTGAGATTCTAAATCACGAAGAAGCTGGGCAAGATTGTAATCTTTCATGTCTTCTCCGTATCCGCCAGTGTGAATACCTGTTAACACAATTTCTTTATATCCTGCATCCACTAGCTGCTGTGCTTGTGCTACTACTTCTTTAGGATCACGTGATCGCATTAAACCGCGCGCCCATGGAATAATACAGAATGTACAGAAGTTGTTACAGCCTTCTTGAATCTTTAACGAAGCACGTGTACGGTCTGTAAAAGCCGGTACATCTAGCTCTTCATATACGCGTGTTTTCATAATATTTCCTACGCCGTTAATCGGTTGACGCTCTTTTTTAAATTGTTCAATATAATCAAGCATCTTAACGCGATCTTGTGTACCTACTACGATATCAACACCAGGAATGGCCATAATTTCAGCAGGCGAAGTTTGAGCATAACACCCAGTTACACAAATAACCGCATCTGGATTTTTTCGCACAGCTCTGCGAATAACTTGACGGCTTTTTTTATCTCCTGTATTTGTTACCGTACATGTATTAATTACATATACATCGGCAGTTTGTTCATATTCAACACGCTCATAGCCTTGGCCTTTGAACAATTGCCAAATTGCTTCTGTTTCATAGTGATTTACTTTACACCCTAGCGTGTGAAAAGCAACTGTTGACATAATCGTCACCTCATTAACTCAGTTTGATAAGATATAGCAGACAGCGCATATAAAGGAGCTGTTTCTGCTCGTAAAATTCGCGGACCAAATCCGCTTATTGTAAATTCATTTTCTTCTAATACTTCTACTTCCTGCTCGGTCAAACCACCCTCGGGGCCTACAACCACAAGCACGGAATTGCCGGGTTTTAAAGCTGAAAGAACAGCATGCAGATGAGATGTTTCTCCTTGCTTCGCTCTTTCTTCATAGGCTACAACTTTATGAGTATAGTCACCGCTAATTTCTACTAGTTTTTTAAAAGAAATTGGGGCTTCTACTGCTGGTACAATCGTACGATGAGATTGTTCTGCAGCCTCTTTAGCAATCTTGTTCCAGCGATCTAATTTTTTTTGACTCTTTTTATCATCCCATTTAACAACTGAACGAGCCGCAATAAAAGGGATAAACTTATACGCCCCAAGTTCTGTCCCTTTTTGGATAATAAGCTCGAGCTTATCCCCTTTAGGCAGACCGTTCACAATTGTAACATGGACTGGAAGCTCTTTTTCTTCGCTTATCCATTCTATAATAGATGCTTTCACTTCGTTAGCGGAAATATTTTCAATTTCACACAAAGCAGCTTGCCCCTGTTCATTACAGGCAATAAACTGTGATCCTTCATTCATTCTCATGACACGTGAGATATGATGGGCATCATCATGTGTCACTATGACACTTTGCTCTTGAAATTGATCATTTGGCAGAAAATAACGTTGCATCTTGACACCTTCTCACTTGTTAAGCTTGTTTTTGCGCAATAATTGCTACCCAGTCTTCCATAAGCGTTACTTCTTGAATAACAAAGCCCGCTCCCGTTAACGCTTTTTTGACATCTTCTTTTTTCGCACTAATAATACCTGATGTAATAAACATGCCTCCTGGCTTTAATACCTTTGCAGCATCGTCTACAAAACGAACGATTACTTCAGCTAGAATATTCGCCACAACAATGTCAACCGGTCCTTCTATACCTTGCAATAAGTTGTTTTGACCTACTGTTACGACGTTCCCAACTTGATTCAGTTCAATATTTTCGCGGGCAGAACGTACGGCTACTTCATCAAGGTCTAGAGCTTGTACATTACTTGCTCCTAACAGAGCTGCGCCAATACTTAGCACTCCTGAACCTGTACCCACGTCGATAACAGTATCTCCTGCTTTCACTGTTCTTTCCAATGCTTGAAGAGACATAACCGTCGTTGGATGCGTACCTGTACCAAAAGCCATTCCGGGATCAAGCTCGATAATCAATTCATCTGTGCTTACTTTTTCATAGTTTTCCCAAGTTGGTACAATCGTAAAACGCTCTGAAATTTTCACGGGATGGTAATATTTTTTCCAAGCAGTGGCCCACTCTTCCTCGTTCACTTCACTGATCGTAACTTTGTTAGCTCCTAAATCAAAGTCGTAAACAAGCAGTCCATTAATTTCTTTTTTAATACCATCCACAGTTTCTGCTAAAAAGCTGTTAACTGGAAGGTATGCTTTAATCACTACACCTTCTTCTGGATAGTCTTCTACGTTTAAATCGTAGATTTCACCAAAAGTTGTATCTCTGTCCTTCACTAAATCAGCAGGATCTTCAATGACTACCCCGCTAGCTCCTGATTCATGTAAAATATGAGAGATGGGTTCAATTGCTTCTTGCGCTGTATGAATACAAATTTCAGACCATTTCATTGCTACCAACTTCATCCTTTCTGCCTTCAGTAATATAGGATTTTAAATATGAACATGACAGATGACAGGTTGGCAAAGTACCTTTACCAACCTGTCTCTGTTTACTATGAAAGACAATTATTCTCCTTTAATTGCTCGTTTTACTTTTGCAAAAAAGGAATCATGCTGCTCATCAACGGCTTCTTGACCGCTCAGTTCAGCGAACTCACGCAATAATTGTTTTTGTTTTTCTGATATTTTTGTTGGAGTTACAACTCGAACGTGAATATGCTGATCTCCTTGACCATACCCTCGTACGTTTGCCACACCTTTTCCTTTTAAACGGAATTTCGTCCCCGTTTGTGTACCAGCAGGAATCTTCAGCTTCACCTTGCCATGTAGAGTTGGTACTTCTACTTCATCACCTAGCGCTGCCTGAGCAAACGTTAAAGGCATTTCGCAGTAGATATCGTCTCCATCACGTTCAAAGAATTCATGAGTGCGCACGTGGAACACTACGTATAAATCTCCCGGAGGACCACCATTTACCCCTGGTTCTCCTTGAGCACTAACGCGCAGCTGTTGACCATCATCTACACCAGCTGGAATTTTAACATTAATTTTACGTCGTTTTGTTACTTTACCGTCACCATGGCAAGTTGCACATTTGTCTTTAATGATTTTTCCCGTACCATTACAATGATGACACGCACGTCGATTTACCACGCGGCCAAACGGCGTGTTTTGTTCAACGTTTAACTGACCTGAACCATTACAGTGCGAACATGTATCGACTTTTGTACCAGGTTTTGCACCTGAACCGTGACATGTTTCACACGTTTCTTCACGTGGAATTTCAATTGTTGTTTCTTTTCCGAAAACAGCTTCTTCAAAAGAAAGTGTCATCGTGTATTGTAAATCGGCACCTTGTCTCGGAGCATTAGGGTCACGTCTGCGACCACCACCACCAAAGATCGAGCTGAAAATATCTTCAAAGCCGAAGCCGCCAAAGTCTGAGCCGCCTCCACCAAAGCCGCCAAAGCCTTGATTTGGATCAGTATGACCAAATTGATCGTATTGTGCTTTTTTTGGTCATCACTCAATACTTCATATGCTTCTTTTACTTCTTTAAATTTGTCAGCAGCATCTTCCGCTTTGTTAATATCTGGATGATATTGTTTAGAAAGCTTGCGGTATGCTTTTTTTATTTCATCTTTTGTAGCGCTCTTACTGATACCGAGTACTTCATAGTAATCTCGCTTACTCATCAATACTCACTCCCGAATCGTTTCACATAAACGTAATTGTATCATTATTAATAATTCCATAGCAACATAAAAGTTACTTTCTATTGCTCCCGTGCACGCAGAGAGCCAAGTGAAAAACTTTCCCTTTCGCTTTTCCACGTTAAAAAAGTCAAAGCCAAGAAATAAGCTTGACTTTGACTTTTTAACAAGATGTGAATGACACCATGGCGTCATTCACGTTAGTCGTCAAGATGCATTATTTTTTGTCGTCGTTTACTTCTTCAAACTCTGCATCTACAACATCATCATTTTGAGCGCCTTGTTCACCTGCTTGCTGAGCTTGTTGAGCTTGCTCATACAATTTTACAGTTAACGCTTGAACGATTTCTTGAAGTTCATCTTTTTTCGCTTTGATTTCTTCAAGGTCATTCTTTTCAATCGCAGCTTTTAAAGCATCTTTTGCTTCGTTAGCTTTTGTTACTTCAGCTTCTTCTACTTTTCCTTCAAGATCTTTTAATGTTTTTTCAGTTGTAAACACTAATTGATCTGCTTCATTGCGTAGTTCCACTTCTTCTTTACGTTGCTTATCAGCATCTGCGTTTTCTTCCGCTTCTTTTACCATGCGGTCGATTTCATCATCTGATAAACCTGTTGAAGATTTAATTGTAATAGCTTGCTCTTTGTTTGTACCTAAATCTTTTGCACGAACGTTTACGATACCGTTTTTGTCAATATCGAATGATACTTCGATTTGAGGTACTCCGCGTGGTGCAGGTGGAATGTCAGTTAACTGGAAACGACCTAGCGTTTTGTTGTCTGCAGACATTGGACGCTCACCTTGAAGAACATGAATATCTACAGCCGTTTGGCTATCTGCGGCCGTTGAGAATACTTGTGATTTACTTGTTGGAATCGTCGTATTACGCTCAATTAGCTTTGTAAATACGCCACCCATTGTTTCGATACCTAGTGATAAAGGCGTTACGTCTAGTAATACAACGTCTTTTACATCACCAGTTAATACGCCACCTTGAATTGCTGCACCAAGTGCAACTACTTCATCAGGGTTTACACCTTTGTGAGGATCTTGACCAGTTTCTTTTTTGATTGCATCTTGTACCGCTGGGATACGAGTTGAACCACCAACTAAGATTACTTTATCAAGTTCGCTTGCAGAAAGGCCTGCATCTTTTAAAGCTTGACGCACAGGAGCCATTGTACGCTCTACAAGGCCTGCTGATAACTCGTCAAATTTAGCACGTGATAAAGATACCTCTAAGTGAAGAGGACCAGCTTCTCCAGCAGTGATAAATGGTAAAGAAATTTGTGTAGATGTTACGCCCGATAAATCTTTTTTCGCTTTTTCAGCCGCATCTTTTAAACGTTGAAGCGCCATTTTATCTTTGCTTAAATCAACGCCGTTTTCTTTTTTGAATTCAGCGACTAAATAGTCGATGATTACTTGGTCAAAGTCGTCACCACCAAGGCGGTTGTCACCTGCAGTTGCGCGAACTTCAAATACGCCGTCGCCAAGTTCTAGAATAGATACGTCAAACGTACCGCCACCAAGGTCATAAACTAAAACTGTTTGATCTTCATCTGTTTTTTCTAATCCGTATGCAAGTGCTGCTGCAGTAGGCTCGTTAATAATACGTTCTACTTCTAAACCAGCAATTTTACCAGCATCTTTTGTTGCTTGACGCTCAGCATCATTAAAGTAAGCAGGAACTGTGATAACAGCTTTTGTTACAGGCTCACCTAAATACTCTTCAGCATAACCTTTTAAATGTTGAAGAATGATAGCTGACATTTCTTGAGGCGTGTATTGCTTGCCTTCAGCTTCAACCTTATGGTCTGTACCCATATGACGTTTAACTGAAATAATTGTGTTAGGGTTTGTAATAGCTTGACGTTTCGCTACTTCCCCAACTTGACGCTCACCGTTTTTGAATGCCACAACTGATGGCGTTGTACGGTTTCCTTCTGGATTTGGAATTACTTTTGGTTCGCCGCCTTCTAATACAGCGACACAAGAGTTAGTTGTACCTAAATCGATACCAATGATCTTACTCATTGACAATGACCTCCTTCATAATATGTAGTGTTATTGATTCACTTTAACCATCGCAGGGCGGATGATTTTATCTTTTAATTTGTAACCTTTTTGAAGCTCTTCTACTACCGTGTTCGGTTCGTATTCATCGTCCTCTACTTGCATCACTGCCTGATGCTCGTATGGATCGAATGTTTTCCCAACTGACTCAATTGCTTCAACACCTTCTTTTTGAAGTGCCTCTACCAATTGACGGTATACCATTTCTACACCTTGCAGCACAGATTTAGTTTGTTCGTCCGCTGTGTTAACTTGTAATGCACGTTCAAAGTTATCAAGTGCTGGTAAAATATCCGCAACCAATGATTGAGCACGGTATTTTTGAGCAGCTTCTGCGTCGAGACGTGAACGACGACGGAAATTATCGAAATCAGCTTGTAGACGTAAGTAGCGATTCTCTTCTTCTTCAAGCTGTTGCTTTAATTGATCATTTTCTTGTTGAAGAGGGTTTACTTCCTCAGACGCTTCAGCTTCAGTTGCTTCAGCAGCCTCTGTTTGAACTTCTTCAACCACTTCTTCGTTTTGTTCTTCTACTTGCTTTTCGTTTGACAATTCATTCACCTCCCTTAAATGTTTACACACATTTTCACATTTTAAACAACGATTTTTATTTTATCACAGGGAAAGGATGGAAGTAATATATTCCACCCGATTCCTTTATTCTTTATACAAGTTTGTTAACACTTGAGACATATCTGATGACAGCAGTGTAAGCAAACTAATTACACGTGCATATTCCATGCGGGTCGGTCCCAGTATAGCAATTGTGCCGAGCTGTTCGTGACCAAAGGAATAACTAGCTGTAATTAAGCTGCACCCTACCATTTCATTCAATTTATTTTCATGACCAATTTTCACATGTATGCCAGCTTCATTTGGGCTTAACAGCTTATAAAACTGCTGTTCATGTTCAATAATGTTAAACAGCCCGCGAATTTTATTAAGATCATGAAATTCCGGCTGAGCAAACATATTCGTTTTGCCGCCAACTACTAATTTGCCATTCATGTTGAGCTTTAATGCATCATTGAGTATATCCATCGTCTGCTCATACCCTTGAATATGGCTTTTTAAGAGCGTCGCTACTTCTTTGTACATTTTATCATGTAAATCAGTAATGCGAACGCCGATGAGCTTTTCGTTTAAAATGTTAACCATTTTTTCAATATCGGAAGGTTGAATACTGCTCGGCAGCGTAATCGTCCGACTTTCAACGTGTCCTGTATCGGTCACAATAATGGCAACAGCTGACTGAGCCGTTAAAGGTAAAATCTGCAGCTGTTTTAACTTATGGCTGACCGCTTTTGGTCCTAGCACAATAGACGTTAAACTCGTTAAATCAGATAAAATTTGCGCTGACTTTTGAACGAGCTGCTCCAGTTCTACAATGCGTTCAGCGAATACCGAACGTACCGTCGAAACGTCGCTTGCTTTCAAGTGCTGCGGGGACACTAGATGATCAACATAATAACGATAACCTTTCTCAGACGGAACGCGCCCTGAAGAAGTATGAGTTTTTTCAATAAATCCAAGTTCTTCTAGGTCTGACATCTCATTACGAATCGTAGCCGAACTAAAATTAAACTCTTCTTTCTTAGATAATGTTCGAGAGCCTACCGGCTGCGCAGATCGAATGAAATCATCAATAATGACTTGTAGAATTAATAACTGTCGATCAGTAAGCACGCTTCATCACCTCTGTTAGCACTCTAAAACTCTGAGTGCTAAATCTAATAATAAATTACCAAATCACTATAGCGATGTCAACGATTTGATATTAGATTATCCCAATAAAGGCTTGAAAAACTTCATTCCCCAAAAATCGACCATTGTGTGTTAAAAAGACTGAGCTATTGTCTTCACCCAAAAGTCCTTTCTCTTTGTATTCTTGAATAGGTTCTCCAAATACATCTTTTAATTCTCGATTGAATTTTTTCTTAAACTCCTCTTTTGAGACTCCTTTCGTTTTACGAAGGCCCAAAAACATTTCTTCTTCCATTTTTTCAGCCTCGGTCACGCTCACTTCATTGAGATATGCATTTCCTTTTTGCTCGACTGAATCAATGTACTTTTTTAATGGTCCAATATTTGCTCGTCTTATTCCGTCTATATAGCTATGTGCGCCTGCGCCAATTCCGTAATAATCGTCGTTGTTCCAATAGGTTAGATTATGAATACTCTCGTAGCCTGGCTTTGCGAAATTACTGATTTCGTATTGATGAAAACCTTGTTTGTCCATTTCTTTCATAAGCAGCTCATACATAGCTGCTTCTTCTTCTTGAGCAGGCAGCGGCAGCTTTCCTTTATTCATTAAATTATAAAATACCGTTTTAGGTTCAATAATCAACGAATAGGCAGACATATGCTCTACCTCTAATGAAAAAGCGGTTTGAAGCGTAGAAGAGAAATCAGCTACCGTTTGTTCCGGCAGGCTATAAATTAAGTCTAAGCTTATATTCGACATTCCAATCTTTCTCGCTTGCTCAACACAATCAAATACCTGTCTATTTGAATGCACACGTCCAATTTTCTCCAATAATCTTTCATTAAACGTTTGTACACCAATGCTTAAACGATTCACACCATAATCATGGAGAAGCTGAAGCTTTTCTTTTGTCAATTCATTCGGATTCGCTTCAAATGTAAACTCACCTTTTTCGTCATAAGGGAGATACATACGAATGGATTCTAAAAAATACTCCAGCTGCTGTTCATCTAAGGCTGTGGGCGTTCCACCTCCAACGAATATCGTGTTTAAATTGGTCGTTGGATAATGTTCAACTGTTTGTTTCATTTCTTCTCGCATGCTTTCCAAATACGGCATAACGGGCTGATTTTTGAAAAACACTTTATTAAAGTCACAATAGTGACAAATATGATGACAAAACGGGATATGCAGATATGCTGCCTTCACCATGGACTTCCACCTCAATCACATTTATAAATGATAAAAATACCGCAGAGAGATTCTGCGGTATTTTTATCTATGTTCGTTCACACTTATTTACAGCGTTCAAAACTCTTTATTATCGTATCAGATTAGCTTGATTTTCAAAACTAATTTGACATGTTAAATAATAGAATTTCAGCTATTAATCTTCGTCCATGCGAAGCACAGCCATGAATGCTTCCTGCGGTACTTCAACAGAACCGACCTGCTTCATACGTTTTTTACCTTCTTTTTGTTTTTCAAGAAGTTTACGTTTACGAGAGATATCTCCTCCGTAACATTTTGCTAAAACGTTTTTACGAATGGCTTTAATTGTTGAACGCGCCACAATTTTTTGACCGATTGCCGCTTGAATCGGCACTTCAAACTGTTGACGTGGAATAAGCTCTTTAAGCTTTTCTACAATGACTTTACCACGATCGTAAGCCGAATCTCTATGCACGATAAAGGACAGTGCATCGACCGTTTCGCCGTTTAAGAGAATATCCATCTTCACAAGCTTCGAAGGCTGATATCCAATAAGCTCGTAATCAAACGATGCGTAGCCTTTTGTATTTGATTTTAATTGATCAAAGAAATCATATACAATTTCAGCTAGTGGAATTTCATATACAATACTCACGCGATTAGCATCCAAGTACTGCATATCAATAAAGTTGCCTCGCTTCTTCTGACAAAGCTCCATCACAGCACCAACATAATCGTTTGGTACCATCATCGTTGCCTTCACATACGGTTCTTCCACGCGTTCAATCTTTTGTGGGTCCGGCATATTAGACGGGTTATCTACAGACAGATGAGTCTCGTCTGTTAAATACACGTCATAAATAACGCTTGGAGCTGTTGTAATTAAATCAATTTTAAATTCGCGCTCAATACGCTCTTGGATAATTTCCATGTGAAGCAACCCTAAGAATCCACATCGGAAACCAAATCCTAAGGCCTGAGACGTCTCTGGTTCAAACTGAAGTGCAGAGTCATTTAGCTCTAGCTTTTCTAGTGCTTCACGAAGATCGTTATACTTCGCGGTATCAATCGGATACAGCCCGCAGTATACCATTGGATTCAGACGACGATAACCAGGAAGAGGTTCACTTGCTCCGTTTTTAGCAAGAGTAATCGTGTCCCCTACTCGCGTATCTCCAACGTTTTTAATAGCTGCTGTTAAAAACCCTACGTCGCCAACAGAAAGTTCATCTTTAGCAACGGCTTTTGGCGTTAACACACCTAGCTCCGTTACCTCAAACTCTTTTCCTGTTGCCATCATTTTAATTTTGTCGCCTACTTTTACTCGTCCCTGTACGATACGAATGGATGCAACTACACCTCGGTATGCATCATAAAATGAATCAAAGATTAGTGCTTGAAGCGGTGCATCTGGATCCCCTTCAGGAGCAGGAACTTTTTCAACAATTTGTTCTAAAATTTCTTCGATACCAATTCCTGCTTTAGCTGAAGCTAATACAGCTTCCGACGCATCTAATCCAATTACATCTTCAACCTCTTGGCGCACTCGCTCTGGCTCTGCACTCGGCAGGTCAATCTTATTAATGACAGGTAAAATTTCAAGGTTGTTATCAAGCGCTAAATATACGTTTGCTAGTGTTTGAGCTTCAATACCTTGAGCTGCATCTACTACTAGAATTGCACCTTCACACGCGGCTAAACTTCGCGACACTTCATATGTAAAATCGACGTGTCCCGGTGTATCAATTAGATGAAAAGTATACTCTTCTCCATCTTTTGCTTTGTATTGAAGCTGCACAGCATTTAATTTAATGGTAATTCCACGTTCACGTTCTAAATCCATCGAATCTAAAAGCTGAGCTTTCATTTCTCGCTGTGTTAACGCATTTGTTTTTTCTAAAATACGGTCCGCTAATGTTGACTTACCGTGGTCTATATGAGCAATAATCGAAAAGTTTCTGATTTTCGATTGTCGTTTCAATCTTGCTTCTCTATCCATATTTTTTTCACTCCTACTGAAAATCGGCAAAATACACTAAATTAAATTATAACAACACATTCGTCAACATTCAATAAGCATTCCATTGGGGATTTTCCCATACAAAAAAGCAGAAAGAGATTCTGCTTTTAATTAAGAAGATGATGGATAGCCTTAAAAGCTTTTCCTATTGTACTTTTCACGCCTTCCGCTAGACTTTGACCTAGCGAGGAGAAAAAGTTAAAAGCCTTTCGTTTTTCTAGAAACTGCTGTTTTTCATCAATGTTCACGACTTTTTTTGAACCTAAAACAGCAGCTTCCACCTGACCATCTGACGTTTTAGACACATTAATAACATGTTCAATCGAAGGATCATTATATCCCTTCATTTTAATCAACCCTTGCTGAGCCGTCTGCATCCCTAAAAATACGACGCACAGTAAAAAAATGGTTAGTACTACTGATTTTAAAGTAAATTTAATCATATTATTAGGCCCCTTACTTCTTTATCTTCTGTAGTACTAACCATTATGACTATATTCTGAAGAACTCATTCATCTAAAAGCGTATTAATGAGTATATGCCCCAAAGTTCTCTTGATCCACTTCATGATGCAAAGCAGCGTTAAGTCCTCCTGCAACTACATTAGCCATATCTTCAATAAACATATCCACTTCTTTTGGCGTAACCATCAAATTATGGCCTAAAGGTGCAAGCACTTCATGAATAAGACGTCTTTTTTCTTCATCGGGAAGGGTGCCAATCATACCGAGATACGTTTGACGCTGCTCTTCATTGGGTAAATCATCCTCCGTGAGCTTCTTTTTTTCTCCAAACGTCATACCGGACGGAAGCAGCGACTTAGACGGCTTTCCCTGCTCTTTCATTTCTCGGCCAAAATGTTTTAAGATAAAGTCAATTGTATCGCTTGTAATGGAAACAGCATCCACTACCGTTGGAATACCTATTGCAATAACTGGAATGCCAAATGTTTCATAACTGATTTCTTTGCGCTTATTTCCAACCCCAGACCCCGGATGAATACCTGAATCTGAAATTTGAATGGTAGCATTTACCCGTTCAATCGAACGAGCGGCCAGCGCGTCGATTGCAATGATAAAATCTGGATTCACTTTCTTTACAACGCCAAAGATAATATCACTTGTCTCAATACCCGTCATTCCCATTACTCCCGGAACAATGGCGCTAACGGGTCTAAAGCCATCTTGCACGCTTTCAGGCTGTAACTCAAACAAATGTCTTGTAATCAACAAATTATCTACTACCTTTGGTCCAAGCGCATCTGGTGTAACACTTAAGTTTCCAAGACCCACTACAAGACAGCTAGCATCATCTGGAATGTTGAGGCTTTTAATAAAAAAATTCAGCTCTTTAGCAAATACTTCTTCCATGGCCTCTTGCTTTTCAGTATCCTGCTCGCGAATACCTACCGATTCAAGGGTTACATATCGGCCTTTTTTCTTACCGATTGCTTCTGCGCCCTCTTCCGTAATTTCTACCATTGAAATTTTGACACCTTGTTCTTCTTTTTCTTTTACAATTACGCCTTTGATTTCTGACTGGTTATTCGGTTTAGGCTGATTTTCTAACGCTATGTCTTTTGCTTCGACAGCTAAATCCGTGCGCACGCTATATTGACTTAAATCAAGTTCTTTTTCCATTTCTTAACCTCCTAGACAATCTTTGTTGAAATTATTGTCACCGAGGACTGGCAGATTCATGCATTTAAGAAATGAAAAGTGGAAGGAAGGGCGCAATATCAGCTACAAGCTTTTAAAGAGAGCTCTGTCATATAAAATTCCTTGTCAAGGCTATTGCATTCTGTCCTTGTGTTTGATAAAATATCTTTTGTTCTTATTGTGAAGAATGTCGAGTTCTATATAATCTCGATTGTTATCATTTCGGGAGGTGAAACGGATGCCAAACATTAAATCAGCTATCAAACGTGTAAAAACTACTGAAGCTCGCCGTGCTCATAACATTCAAGCTAAATCAGCTATGCGTACTGCAATCAAAAACTTTGAAGCTTTAGTTGAAAACAACGATGTAGATAACGCAAAAGCAGCATTTGCTGTTGCTTCTAAAAAATTAGACAAAGCTGCACAATCTGGTATTATCCACAAAAATGCTGCAGCTCGTCAAAAATCTCGCTTAGCAGTAAAACTTAACGGTTTATCTGCATAATTGAGACAAAAACGATCCCATTAGGATCGTTTTTTTATTGCGCTCTTTTTAATAAAAACAGCTGTAAAATAAGCGCTTTATCCATTTTCCCCGTCTTCATTTCATAATCTGCCTCTGCTAAATCCTTTAAAATTTCTTTAAGCTGCTGTTCCTCAAAACTTCTGCTCTGCTGCAAAGCAATTTTCACACGAAAAGGATGAACCTTAATCGTTTGAGCAATTTGCTGCTGACCGTACCCTTGACTAGACAGCTGCTTCGTATGATAAATCAAACGAAACTGCGTCGCTAACAAAGATAAAATTTTAATAGGCTCTTCGTTATTACGCAGTAAATCCTGATACATATTTAAAGCAGTAGAAACCTTTCGCTGAATAACAGCGTCAATAAGCGTAAATACATTTTGTTCAAGCGTTTTTGCCACAAGCTTAAGCACAACTTCTTTTGTAATGACTCCGCCTTGTCCAACGTATAACACCATTTTTTCAATTTCATTTGTCACAAGCGTTACATTAAGACCCACAAGCTGAATAAGCAGCGTCACAGCATCTTCATCCATATTCACTCCATCTTTTGAAAGTAAATTATGAATCCACTGCTTCATTTCTTTTTCACCAAATTCGTTCGCTTCGATGTAAGCTGCTTGTTTTTTTAATAATTTTGTTATTTTTTTTCTTTCATCCAGCTTTTCATAAGGGGCTAGTAGAATTAACGTTGAAAAAGATGGGGGCTGCTCCACATATTGCTGCAGTTTTGCTAGATCATGCTCTACTTTATCTTTCGATTTTTCAGCCGTTAAAAATGCTGCATTTTTCGCAACCACTACACGCTTGTCTCCTAAAAAAGGAAGCGTTTCAGCATCTTCTAGAACTTGATCAATCGATGTTTCTTCTAAATCGTATAGTGACAAGTTAAATTCTTTATCTTCTTCATTTAACGTATAGTCGACGATTTTATCTCTAATCTTTTTACTCATAAATGCATTGACCCCGTGTATTAAGTAAACGGGGGCTATATTATTTTTGGTAATACTTTTTAAGCTATCAACTGCCAACGTATATACGCTCCTCTTTTTTATTCATCTATATTAATTATGTATAGTTACTGATAAACAAAATACAATTTCTATCGTAAAGGTGTTATGAGTTTTTGGCAACAATACAAAAGGAATTGCCTTAAAAAGACAATTCCTCAGTTTATGATAAACATTAACAATATAAGCCCTAGGTTACTTATTTGTTAATGATTAAACCCTTATCTCTATTTTCTCCTCATGCTCATAAAGTATAGTTGTTAACTGTTGTCAGTTTGTGAAAACGCTTTTAAATTGTCTAGATTTTTAAAAAAAGTTAGATTATACTGTAAACAGGAGGGGTGTTAATGAACCAATTTGAAGAAAGTGTCCAAAGTAAACGCAACGACGCTGTCGATTCTGCCGTAGGATTTGGTGTTTCATTTGGCTTTTTCACTGCCTTATTTGTTATTGCAACTGTGATTCACTACTTGGGTTCGTAAAATTGCTTCAAGGCTGCTTCTTAGCAGTCTTTTTTAGTTCGTTTTTCTTACTATAGACTATGGAAGTTGCTGCGAAAACGTTCCTGACTTTTTTGTAAATTCATACATTACCCCACCATTTTCATCCGTTCGATAAATATACACCCCGTAGCTTTTCAGAAGCTCTAATATTTCTTGATGAGGATGACCATAACGATTTTTTTGTCCCGCTGAAACAAGCGCTACTTTAGGATTTAAATGTTGCACAAACTCTTCTGAAGTTGAGGTTTTACTGCCATGATGCCCAACTTTTAATACATCTGCTTTAAGGTTTGGAAAGTCTTTCAATATTCTTTGTTCTCCTTCCTTTTCTAAATCTCCGGTAAATAGCCATCTTAAATTTCCTAACTTAGCGTCTATTACAATTGAGCGGTTGTTGCTCGTTTCTTCGAAACCTGTCGGAGAAATAACCTGAAATAACACACCTCCTTCTTGCCAGCTATCTCCTTGTTGAACAATTTGAACAGGCACGCTTTGTTTTTGAGCAGCGATCACCAAGCCAGTCTCTATGTCATTTAATTCAGCTTTTTTCCCAAGCACCAGCTCTCCGATAGCCACTTGTAAAAATAAATGCTGAGCCGCCCCTGCGTGATCATAATCGCCGTGTGTGATAATCATTTTATCTACCCTTGTTATTCCTTTTGAATGCAAAAAGGGAACAAGTACGTCTTCTCCCACGTCAAAAGAAGAACGACGTTTTTGCCATGGTTCTTTTGGAAATGAAACGGTTCCTCCGGTATCGATCATATACACACCTTTTCGATAAGGAAGCTCAATGATAAAGGAGTCTCCTTGTCCTACATCGACCATTGTGACCGTTCCTTTTGGATTCAAATAAGGATACATACATTGTGCGGCTAACAATGCCACGAGAAGAAACATATAGCGAACGAAAAATTCTCCTTCTTCGACCGCCACAAATAAAGCATAAATGCATAAGTACATGCCCAAAAACAGAACAATGTGGGGTTTTCCCGTTATAAAATCAGCGGGAATCCATTCAAAAAAGCCAAGCAATTTTTCACAAAAAAGTAAAAGAACATGAAGAATTTGCTCCAGCAGTTCACTCACTCCCGGCAAGAGGATACGAACAAAAAGAATGAGCAAACAAAGAGGTAATATAACAAGAGAAAACAGCGGTACAAAAACCATATTTAATGGCAAACTGAGGAGAGATACTCCATAAAAATAGTACAACAATAAAGGAAGTGAACTGACTTGTGCAATCGCTGAAACAACCATGAGCTGGCTGACAGAAGAATGAAAACGAGGTAAAATCGTCTGACTCGATAAAATCAATGCAAAACTAACGGCAAAAGAAAGCTGAAATCCTACATCAAATAAATAGTACGGCTTAAAAAGCAGCATGACCATAAAAGCAAGGCTGATGCTGTCAACCAAAAGAATTTTTCTTTGTATTTTTATCGATATAAGCATCAGCATACTCATAAAAACAGCTCGGACGACTGAAGCGCTGCCACCGGCCAAAACCATGTATACAGGAAGAAGCAAAAGTAAAAGCGTAATGGCTCGCTCGCGCGTCATTCCAATCCGAATGAGCAAATAAAAACACATCGCTGTCAGCAGTCCAACATGAAGACCTGATATGGCAAGCAAGTGTATTAAACCAAATTGCTGATAGCGCTTGATACTCTCTTCTTCGATGCCAGTGCGCTCGCCGTAAATTAGTGCCTGCATAAACCCAGCGCCTGGATCCGACATAGTTTGTTGAATATAATTAATTCCTTTTTGGCGAATAAAGGTAAGGTACGTAAGTGGAGTTAAAGTGGGGAGCTGGCATTTTACCAAATCAAGTCTCTTGACGTTAAGCTGCCAATGAATAGACTGATGGTACAAATATTGCTGATAATCAAATGAATGAAGGTTGCGAGCAGGTGAAGGAGAAGTTAATTGCCCCGCTAGTTGACAAACTTGATGAATCGTTAGCTTTTCGAGCTGCTGTTTCTCTTCCAACGTTTTTAGTTTATAAAAAGCCATGACTTCTTCATTTTGAACCGTAAACTTAAAAGTAAGCTTGTCGCCGTCACTATGCGGCACAGATGAAATTTCGCCTGTAAAAGAAGAAGATTCAGCTAAAAGAATCGTTTTGTTATGCTTATTTGTCCCAGCTAATAGGTAGACGCACAAAACACTCAACAGTGCAGAAGCAATAACCACTTTCCTCGGACATTGTAGCCATTGAAAAATGAAAAGCACGATTAGCAAAAATAGGCTTACAGCGGAATGATTATCATATACATATAAAGCTATCATCATGCTAAAAGCACAATAAATATAATATCCTTTCACTTTTAGCTCCTTTCTTCTTAAAAGAAAGAGGCTTCTTACTGTTACCAAGTAAAAAACCTCTTTTACCTTTAATTTGCCGTAAACAAAGCGAGAGCTTCACGTTGTAAATTCATCACTTCTGCTTCGTCCGCTCCGCTTTTTTCTAAACGAGCGAGAACATCCGTCACAAATTGAAGCTTCTCTTTACTTTTTAAGTCAATGACTGCTTCATCAAGTTCAACTTTTGCTGTTTTCACTCCCGCCTGTTGAAATAACTCAACAGCATACGGATGATTTTTGTAATCATTAGCGTAATATACTGTTTTAATTCCCGCTTGAATAAGGGCTTTACAGCAGTTTAAACACGGAAAATGCGTGACGTATACTTCGGCATCTTCTGTTTTTACACCAAACTTAGCACACTGCAAGAGTGCATTCACTTCTGCATGGACAGTTCTTACACAGTGTCCATCAATCACATAACAGCCTTCGTCAGCACAATGCACGCCTCCGCTGATCGAGCCGTTGTATCCTCCAGCTATAATACGTTTATCACGCACCACTGTAGCCCCAACAGCCAGACGTTCACAAGTGCTTCTTAAAGCTAGCAAATGGCTTTGTGCCATAAAATATTGATCCCATGAAATCCGGTTCATCTCATTCCCTACCTTTTTATTTAAAACTGAATAATTATACTTGTCTCTTTCATAGTGTAGCGTTTCTTTTCCTTTTTCGTCAATAAGTCTCTACTGTACCGTAATTTGAGCTTTGATTTTTTCTAGCGACTTCTCGCCAATACCTGATACTTGCCCCAAATCCTCTACTGTTTGAAACAAGCCATTTTCCTCTCGATATGAAATGATGGCACTCGCTTTTGAAGGTCCAATGCCATTTAACGTTTGCAGTTCATCAGTGTTCGCTGTATTGATATTAACAAGGGGCTGATCGTTTGAAGTTCCTGAGGAAGGGATTGAAGAAACAGGGGATGAAGGTGGGATTTCTTCTCCAACAGCTGGAATGTAAACTGCCATTTCATCTTGTAGCTTGCTAGCTAAATTGAGCTGTCTTAAGTCCGCTTCTTTCGTAGCACCTCCGGCTTGTGCTAGAGCATCTTTTACCCTTGCATCTTTCGGAAGCTGGTATACACCAGGCTTCTGAACAGCTCCTTTAATATCCACCATAACAAACGGGGAATCTTGGCTCGAAATTACTTGATCAGACGACTCTCCTTCTTTTTTTGCAGCAGAAGATTCTGCCTTTATCATATCTGAGGTTTGAAGAGAACTTTCCGGTTTCTCTCCGCCTGTGCGATAAATATAAAAAGCCAATCCAACTGCTAAACAAATGCACCCAATTAGCCATTGTTTTTTTGAAAAAGTCAAATTGTACACTCCTTTGAATTTTGAAGTAACGTCATAAATTCCATTATGTCTTCATAGTGTTTAGAAGAAAAGGCTTTTGAAGGAGGGAATGAATCAGTGAACATAGGGTTTATCGGAACAGGAAACATGGGGAAAATATTAATTGATGCGTTTATTGAATCAAAAGCCGTACGTTCTTCTAAAATTACTATTATGAATCGCACAAAAAAAAGAGCAAAAGAGATTCAACAGCAGCATAAAAAAATTCATGTTGCTGATACAGCTGAAGAAGTTGTTCACGCATCCAAAGTCATTTTTATTTGTGTTAAGCCATTGGATATTCACCCCCTTTTAATAAAATTAGAACCACTGCTGACGAAAGATCACTGCATTGTATCCATTACCAGTCCAATTAGCGTAGAACAAATCGAACGCCTCATTCCGAGTCAAGCAGCTAGAATTATCCCTAGCATTACGAATCGGGCATTAGCAGGTGTTTCTCTTTTCACGTTTGGAGAAAGATGTACGCCTTTTTACCAAAATTATTTACATGAATTATTTTCATCTATGTCAAAGCCTGTGAGTATTGATCAAACGATTACGCGCGTATCATCCGATATCGTAAGCTGCGGTCCTGCATTCTTCAGCTTTTTGCTTCAACGCTTTATTGATGCAGCAGTTCAAGAAACAAATATTTCTGAAGAAGAAGCTACCGTCATGGCCAGTGATATGATTATTGGAATGGGAAAACTGTTGGAAAAAGAAATATTTACGCTTCCTACCTTGCAGGATAAAGTGTGCGTAAAAGGCGGTGTAACCGGAGAAGGTATTAAAGTTTTAGAAGCTGAACTCGGAGAGATGTTTGTGCACGTATTTCAAAAAACACATGAAAAATTTGACGAAGACATTGAGCTTGTTCACAATCAGTTTGATAGTCTTATTCCATAATTTCTGTAGAAATCCTGCTTTGAAACAAAAAAGAAGCCTCTACTCGGCTTCTTTTTTTTGCGCAGAGAAAAAGATGCGCTCACTGTTTGAAGTAGGCTCACTCATTTTGAAATCTGCACTTACTTCTATATTTATAAAACCAGCTTCGCGCAGCCATGATTGATAATGGTCAATCGACCAAGCGCGCTGAGCATGCACCTCATCAAAGCGATGATATGCATCAATTTCTTCATCATAAGCAAAAAACGTAATATCATGCTCTACGCGCATGTCTGTATCGTCATAGGTGCAGTTCCAAATATATGACACGTCTTCATCTACGTAAGAAAAAGATTGATTTCCAAATACGTCCTTCATCTTGTGCAGTGAATGAACATCAAATATAAAGAGCCCACCGGGTTTTAAGTGCTTATATACACGTTGAATGGTTTCTTGAACTTCTTTATCACTTTGCAAATAGTTCAAAGAATCACAAAAGATTACTACACAGTCGAACTCTTTCAATAACTCAAGTTCCGCCATGTTTTGCTGAAAAAGAGATAGCGTTACCCCTGCTTCTGCCGCCTTTTCCTGGGCTACCATAAGCATATCATCAGACAAATCAACGCCTACTACGGAGAAACCTTCTTTTGCAAATCGAACGGAGAGTTCTCCCGTGCCGCAGGCAAGGTCTAATATACTGTCAGGCTTTGTTTTTGCTTTTGCCACCTGCTGATTAAAAAATTCAGCCCAATCGTCATACGGAACGTCTGCCATTAGCTGATCATATACGTAGGCAAATTCTCCGTACCTGCTCATAGCTGTAGCTCTTCTGAACTTACAAATGGTGCATCTCCCCATAAGCGTTCTAAGTTATAATATCCGCGCTCATCTTTATGGAAAATGTGAACCACAACATCTCCAAGATCAACAAGAACCCACTTAGCCTGTTCAAATCCTTCTAAACGCTTCACAGAAATGCCTTGTTCGTGTGCTTTTTCTTTAATTTCACGAGCAATTGCCTGCACTTGTTTATCTGAGTTACCGTGACAAATAACAAAATAATCTGCCACAAGTGAGATTCCTTCCATATTTAACGCTACGATATCGATTGCTTTTTTATCGTCTGCTGCTTCTACAACAAGAGATAGCAATTCACGTTCAGTCATGTGTTTGACCTCCTAAGATTAAATCATTATATGTCATCACCGTATCGGGATAAACGGCCTGATGTTTAGTCATTAAAAAAGAAATGGTGTTTTTCAGTGATTGAATAAGTGCTGCATTTAAGTCGGTTTCAGCTAACTCCCGCACTTCATCAACACCTGGAAATCTCCTTCCGGGTTCAATGTAATCAGCAACGTACACAATTTTTTCAAGTAACGCCATGCCAGGTCTTCCGGATGTATGGTAAGTAATTGCATCCAATACTTCCTTATCCGTAATCCCTACTTCATTTCTCACTAAAAACGCGCCTACTGGAGCATGCCATAATTCGGTATTGTATTCCAATAAAGAAGGGTTCATGTTTTGATCAATAATAATTTGCTTCATCTCTTCCTTTGGACGAAACTTGGCGTAGTCATGAAAAATAGCAGCCAGTTCTGCTTTTTTTCGTCTGCTTTAAAACGCTTAGCTAATTCAATTGCTGTTTCCATTACCCCGACAGTATGAATATAACGACGTTCTGTTAACTGTTTCTTTACGATTTCTAATGCCTCAGTTCGATTCATATAATTGATTCTCCTCGATATATTGTTTAACACCAGCAGGTATAAAATAACGAATGGTTTCTTTCTTTACTACTCGTTCGCGAATAAAGGAAGAGGAGACATCAAACTGCGGAACTTCTACTTCTTTTATCGGGTAAGGGGACGTAATGGTATACCCCGGGCGTTTTACACCTACAAATGTAACCAAATTGACTAATTCATCAATTTCATACCACTTCGGCAAATATTCTACCATATCAGCACCAATGATGAAATGAAACTGATACGTTGGATATTTCTCTGTTAGTATTCTCATCGTATCATATGTATATGAAGGCTCTTTGCGCTCAAATTCAATCGGCTGCAGGGTAAATTGATCATGTTCTTCAATAGCTAGCTTTAGCATTTGTAAACGATGATACGGCTCAATAGGCTCTTTGATTGTTTTATGAGGTGGAATATACGACGGCATGAACCATATCTCATCTAATTTCAAGGCATGCAAAACCTCATTTGCCATCATTAAATGCCCCAAATGAGGCGGATTGAATGTTCCACCTAAAATTCCAATACTCTTCAACAATCCCCGACTCCTTTAATTTACTTCATTTTTAAATAGAGCGGGTTTCCCCGCTCTATTTCATTTCACTTTTGGAAGCATTAACTGCTTATTTTCGCGTGATTCTTTATATAATACAATTGTATTTCCAATCACTTGTACAAGCTCTGCTTTTGTTCCTTTTGTTAATCGAGCAGCAACCGTGTCACGATCTTCGTCACAGTTTTGCAGAATGCTTACTTTTAATAATTCTCTTGCTTCTAATGCATCAGCAATTTGACCAATCATATTTTCATTGACTCCACCTTTTCCTACTTGGAAAATTGGATTTAAATGATGTGCTTTTGAACGTAAAAAACGTTTTTGTTTACCTGTTAACATAAAAACCTCCGTTGTATCTTATCTCTTAGTTAGTGTTGAAAGAACAATGTGTTCCATTGCCTCTTCGTCAGGACGGACGTTCGTCCACTTTTCAAATGCAAGTGTACCTTGCAGTACAAACATACCGACACCGTTATGAGTGCCTGCCCCTTTTGCTTCAGCCTCTTTTAAAAGCTTTGTTTTTAAAGGGTTGTAAATAATATCGCTGACTACGGCTTCTTTTTGCAATAAAGTAAGTGCTAATGGCAGCTCATCAACGTTAGGATACATTCCCACTGAAGTGGTATTAATAATAATATCGAATGTATCTAATTGTTTTTCCGCATCAGAAATAGACATCGCCGCCGTTTTCGTCGAAAAAGGCAGCTCGTTAGCTAATACAGCTGCTTTTTCGACGGTACGATTGCATATCGCAATTACCTCGGGAGCATGCTGAGCTGCAATTGTATAAAAAATAGCTTTTGCAGCTCCTCCAGCTCCAATAATTAAAATTCTTTTTTGGGATAAGCTGCCTTCTACTGCTTTGAGTAAAGACGTCACATACCCCTCTCCGTCGGTATTGTATCCAATATAACGGCCATCTTGATTAACAACTGTATTTACAGCGCCAATTGCCTTTGCTAATGGATCGACTTCATCCAAATGCTTCATAATATCAACTTTATAAGGAATCGTGACATTAAATCCTTGAATGTTTTTATCTTTTAGCTCTCCAATGGCTGACTCAAAATGAACAGGTTCAATTGGAAAAGCTTCATAATGAGCATCCATATTCAGACGTTTAAAGGCATCATTTTGCATCAATGGCGATAGTGAATGCCCAAGCGGATAACCAACTAGCCCATATAATGTACTCAAGATTTTTTCCCCTTTTTGTTTAAATTAAAGAATCGCGCACAAATACGCCGACTCCTTTTGGTGCATGCGCCACAACTTTTGAACCTGACTCATTAACCGTCACCCAGCCAAGCCCTGAAAAAACAATATCCGTTTTTTCATTTTTTATTGTAAATTCATGTGCAACCAGTTCAGGAAACTCATCCATTTGCTCTGGGCGCGGCGGCTGAAGCAGTTCACCTGCTTGCTTTTCATACAACTCATCTGCTTTTTCAAGCTTCGTACGATGGATATGCAAATCGTTCGATACATAACATGTTAATGACTTGCGGCCTCCCTGTACATAATCTAAGCGCGCCAGTCCTCCAAAGTATAACGTTTGCCCTTCATTTAGCTGATAAACCTTCGGCTTTATCTCTTTTTTAGGAGAAATCAGCTTTAAGTCTCGTTTATCTACATAGTGAGCCATTTGATGGTGATTAATAATACCAGGCGTATCATATAAAGACGCGCCGTTATCAAGCGGGATATCAATCATATCCAGCGTTGTGCCCGGATATTGAGAAGTAGTAATAATATCTTTTTCTCCCGTTACTTCTTTAATAATGGCATTAATAAATGTTGATTTACCAACGTTTGTACATCCCACAACATATACATCTTTACCTTCGCGATAATGTTCAATGGCTTCGGCAATTTCTCGAATTCCTTGTCCTTTTTGCGCGCTCATGAGGAACACATCCACTGATTTTAGCCCAAGCTCTTTCGCTTCTCGCTTCATCCAATGAATTAGTTTATTTTTCTTTATAGACTTTGGCAGTAAATCTGCTTTATTTCCCACTAAAAGAACCTTGTTATTTCCAACAAATCGATGCAAACCAGGTAACCAGCTGCCGTTAAAGTCAAAGATATCTACAACTTTTACAACTAAACCGTCCGTTTGACCAATTCCATTTAAGATTTTTAAAAAATCATCGTCTGTTAAGGAAACATCTTGTACTTCATTATAATGCTTCAAGCGAAAGCATCGCTGGCAAATAATAGCTTCTTTTTCTAGTGCTGATTTTGGAGCATAGCCAAGTTCATCCGGTCGTTCTGTTTGAATCTCCACTCCGCATCCTACGCACTGTAATTTTTCTTCACTCACGTTTTAATCCTCCCAGTTAATCATACCTTTTCGTTTCATCCAACCTAGAATTCTTCGTTCCATTTTACGGTTAAATTTCGTTACAAATCCATCTGTTTGCGCAACTGGTACAACCAAAACCGTATATACGCCGAGACGGTTTCCTCCTAATACATCCGTTAAAAGCTGGTCACCAATAACTACAACCTCATCTTTTTGCAGCTCCATATCACGAAGAGCTCTTCTAAATGCTTTACGCATCGGTTTGCGTGCTTTATATACAAATGGAAGTCCAACTGGATCTGAAAACAGCTTGACTCGTTTCTCCACATTATTCGATACAATCGTAATTTTAATTCCACTATCTTTCATTAACTGAAACCACTCAATTAATTCCGGAGTGGCATCAGGGCGATCCCATTCCACCAACGTGTTATCTAAGTCGGTAATAATTCCTTTTATTCCGCGCTCTTTCAAATCGTCTGGCTTAATTTGAAACACGTTTTTCACATGTTCATTTGGTAAAAAAAGTTTCAACACGTATCATGCACCTCGAATATATAGTTACATACTAAAATTAACGCCGTCTATCATTATAACGACTTCTTGTTATTTTCCAACCTAAAATTTTATTCTCTTCAAAAACAGGTCTTTTCTTAGTATAAAGGATATGCCTTGTGAATGCTTTAACTTTATACAGAAAGTTATTGACAAAAGGTAGTAAACCTCCATTTGTTCGTGGGCTTACGATATATTCACTCTCTGCAAACTTAAAATAAAAAATAGTGCAGAAAACGTTTATTACTTATCAAATAGGGTAAGTGGTAAACAAATTCTGTTAAAAGTTTTCGACAAAAAATGATAAGCCTAATTATGTGGATAAGTTTATACACATTATCCTCTGTTATAGTTCAGCAATTAATGGTAATTATAAACAACATACCCACATTTTATCCACCGAAAGCTGTGGATAACAGAACGATTGTTCCTTTATTTGATTCATGTTAGATTATAAATAAGGAATTTATTAGCATTTAAATATAACTTTTTAGGATATTTATTTTAGTAGGAGGTGGCGGCAATCTTATGAGAAAATTATCAGATGAGCTGCTTATTGAATCATACAGCAAAGCAACCGAACTGCAATTAAGCCCTGATTTTATAAAATTAATTGAAGAGGAAATTGAAAGAAGATCATTAAAGATTAGCATACAAATTCCTTCTTAACGAATAAAAGAGCCTTCTTAATAAAAGAAAGCTGCATCTTCATTTATCTATCTACTCTTTTATTATATAGGCTCTATTTTTTCAAATGAGCAATTGGTTCTCCATACTTTACATAAGAACCTGAGTGAACGCTAGAATCAAAAGTGATTGAGTTCTTCTCAAATAATAAAATGACAGTCGAACCAAACGTGAAGTAAGCCATTTCTTCCCCTTTTTCGACTACTTCTTTTTTAGAAACCGCTTCAATGCTGTTGATAAACATGGCTCCTACTTTTACCATCAGCATGTGACCATTTTCAAATGTTAACTCCGTGAGCTTCCGGAAATTTTTCACCAGGGGTTCTTTCCCGTACTTGATTCCTAATGAATTTACTGGATAAGACTTTTGTCCAACGGTCCACGTATTCCCCACTTGGGCTTTAAGAGGACTGTGAATGCGATGATAGTCTTTCGGACTAAGATAGAGAATAATAAACTGTCCCTCTATATATTTTTCAAGAATGAGATCATTTGAAACCATTTCCTGTATAGAATAAGGTTTGTTTTTTACAATCATTTCTTTTTGAGGCGTAATGACTCCATATGCTTCTATCTTTGCATCTACAGGACTGACAACGCTGTCTTTCTGCTGATCGACCGGACGGGCAGAAGGATTCAAACGGCGAATAAATAGCTCGTGTAAGGTTTGATAGTGATGCAGAGGCTTGTCCATTTCTTCTTTATTTACTTTAAAAACTTTTGTATAGGAGGGTATAACAAACCGACTCCATTTAGAGAAAGTGAATTTTCGAATGAGCTTCGATGATCCTTGGTGATTCGTAAGCTCAATAAACGTTCGATACAGGTGCTGCAACAATAATTTTACCTCCACATACTGAATAGTTCTTTACTAGAATAAGGTTTGCGTCTACAATGAAATTACCATTATTTTTACCTTTAGTTCATTCCATCCTTTAAAGGAGTGAGGAAATTGTTTTTATTAGACTATCTAGATCATACAATTAAAAAGCTGAGATCCCAAGCGGCAAACTCCTTAACGATTGTTAATTTAAGTTTAGGAAGCTTTGCTATTTTATTTGTCATGAAAAATGAATTGAACTTAAGTTTATTACTAATTTTTTTAGCAGCGTTAGCAGACCGATTCGACGGCATGGTAGCCAGAAAGCTGCAAATTGAATCTGAACTTGGAAAACAACTGGACTCCATGTGCGATATTATATCATTTGGCATCGCTCCAGCTCTACTACTTTATCAAAGTATTTTGTCTCACTTTGGTGCTGCAGGTTCAATTGTTACCATCTGTTACATTGCTTGCGGAGCACTTCGTCTTGCCCGCTTTAACATCACAGAAAATACTGGGTATTTTACAGGGCTCCCTATTACCGCAGCAGGTTGTTTATTAACTCTTAGCTACTTGGGCGTCCCTTATTTGCCTTCACACTTTTATATGTTTTTAATTATCGTACTCGCTTGCTTGATGATTAGTACTTTCAAGCTAAAAAAAGTATAGAGCTCCATTTACTTTTGCAGAGGAATATTATCGTCTTGCTTCTTTTCTTAATTATAGAATAAATCATCTTTTTTAAGAAACAAAGCGAAAATTCCTTAAGAGTTCTTAAGAATGAATGGTTCTATTCGGTAGGATATGTCACCTAAAAAAACTCATGCACATGCATGAGTTTTTTTTAACACCAGCAGCTAAAAAACCAATAGAAGCTTCCGAAAATTAATAACAGGACAAACAGAACAATCAACAATCCAAGTCCCCAGCTGAAGCCTCCTCCACATGGGTAAGCTGGATAATTAGGATAACAGCAGCCTCCGTAACCGTACATACTTTCCCTCCTTACACTATGAACTACTACTAGCGTATGTACATACTTTTTCCCTGTATAGGCTGGTAACTATCTATAAAGAAAAATCTGTGGACTTTTTCAAACTCTCTTGTCCCCGGGGGAATTTTAAACGTACAGGCAAAGACATCCTTCTTTTTACATATAGTGTAATGTTAGTCTCTCACAGGTTGATATCCCCTTATGGAGGTGAAGAGATGTCTGCATTATTTACCGCACTAGGCTATTTCTTTAAAGAATTGGTTTTCCTTGTTTCCTACGTAAAAAACAATGCGTTTCCTCAACCCTTGTCTGCTGCTGAAGAAAAGAGATATTTATCTTTAATGGAACAAGGAGATCAAGAAGCGCGAAACCTTCTTATCGAACACAATCTCCGGCTCGTTGCGCATATCGTTAAAAAGTTTGAAAACACGGGAGAGGATGCAGAAGATTTAATTTCAATTGGGACAATCGGTTTAATTAAAGCAATCGAAAGTTATTCGCAAGGAAAAGGAACAAAATTAGCTACTTATGCCGCACGATGTATTGAAAATGAAATATTGATGCACTTGCGAGCGCTCAAAAAAAAAAAAAAGATGTGTCTCTGCATGATCCAATTGGCCAGGATAAAGAAGGAAATGAAATCAGTTTGATTGATGTATTAAAATCAGAATCAGACGATGTAATTGATATGATTCAACTAAATATGGAATTAGAAAAAATAAAAGAATACATCGATATCCTCGATGATCGAGAAAAGGAAGTAATTGTTGGCCGCTTCGGTTTGGATCTCCAGGATGAAAAAACCCAGCGAGAAATTGCAAAAGAATTAAATATTTCAAGAAGTTATGTTTCGCGAATTGAAAAGCGAGCGCTGATGAAAATGTTTCACGAATTTTACAGAGCCGAAAAAGAGAAAAAAAAGAGCGGAAAGAAGGGGAATTAATCCTTCTTTCCGCTCTTTTTTTAAAATAATTTCCAAATAATAATCCGTAGCAAACACATCATTACTCCCCCTACCAATCATTTAGGTGGAATCTTTCTCCACAAGCAGCCATACAACGATATATCCTTTTTGATTAATCATCATTCATCCACTCCTTTCCACTGTTCAAATTAGAAATGACGATAAAACTCATACTTGCGGTCTTTTATTTCTTCTTCTAATTGTCTTACATACTGTTCATGCTTAATTTCTGCCTCTGAGTATTGACGAGACTTTATGGTAATAGTTAAAAAGAAAATGTTCAGTGTCATTACAATCACCTCCTTATACACAAAAAAGCCACAGTAATGCATAAGCATCCTGTGGCTGAAAAATAATAAAAACCACAGGGCTACTATTCGCACCTGTGGTGAATTAACGTGTTTTAATGATCAAAGTAAGAAAGTTACTTGATACAGGAACACGGCCGAATAGTATACGTATATAGACGATTTTTGAACATAGTTGAAACTGGATGACCCATAACTGATAAACGTCTTAACATATGACTCGACCTCCTTTTAATAAAGTATTTTCCTTACAATGGTAATTATATCCACGGACTCATAAAAAGTAAACTGTTTTTTTGAAAAATAGGGAATTTTTTTATTTTTTTCAACCCTCATAAAAAAAAGACGATGTATGATCGCCTTTTTATATCTATTATTCTTTTTCTTTCATTAGTTCTTTTTTCAGTTTTTTAGTTTGATAACTAAAATAAAAGGCAAGGGCGGCAAAAAGAATAACGATGGCTTCCATTATTCCAAGCTGCATATCACTTTTTTCACCTTGGCCAATCATAACACCAATGTACAAGAATGTACTTACGGCTAGAAGGACGTAAATAAAGCGGCTGTAATCTTCAATTTTTGCTTTGATGTGTTGAGCTTTCATACAATCACCTTCTCAGTAGAATGTTATAACTCTACTTTATCATAGATCTATAGGTCTATAAAAATCCTATTTTTACCACCCTTATTTCAATGCCTCTTCTAAGTCTTCAATTAAATCTTCTACATCTTCAAGGCCTACAGAAATACGAATTAATCCATCTGTAATTCCTAGCTCTTTACGTCGGTCGCTCGGTATAGAAGCGTGAGTCATTTTGGCAGGAATTGAAATGAGGCTTTCAATGGCTCCTAAACTTTCTGCTAATGTAAAATACTTCACTTTGCTCAGTACTTGTTCCGCCTTCTCTTCGCTTCCCACATCAAAAGAAACCATTCCCCCAAAACCTCTTGCTTGCTTTTTAGCAATGAGGTGGTTTGGGTGAGTTTTTAATCCCGGATAATATACTTTTGTAACAGCAGGATGAGCAAGTAAAAATTCTACTATTTTCCCAGTGTTGAATTCATGTTCTTCCATTCGTATTCCTAATGTCTTAATCCCCCTCATCAAAAGCCAAGAATCTTGGGGTCCTAAAATGCCTCCAGTCGCATTTTGAATAAAATGAAGGTCCTCTGCCAATTTAGGCGAATTCACAACAGCTAGCCCTGCTACAACGTCACTGTGGCCGCCTAGATACTTAGTTGCACTGTGCAGAACGATATCCGCACCTTTTTCTATAGGGTTTTGCCAATACGGGGTACTGAATGTGTTATCAACGATGGTAAGTAAATGATGCTGTTTAGCTACTGAAGAAGCCTGCTGCAAGTCAGTAATTTTTAGGAGAGGATTCGTGGGAGTCTCGATATAAATAGCTTTTGTGTTGGGACGAATTTCTTTCTTAATATTTTCGATGTCGCTTGTATCAATAAAAGTAGCTTCAATGCCAATACGGCTCAGCACTTTTGTAATCACTCGGTACGTTCCTCCGTATACGTCATCTGTAATTAGCACATGATCTCCGCTGTTAAACAGCATGAATACAGCAGTAGTAGCTGCCATACCAGATCCAAACGCAAACCCAGCATATCCTCCTTCAATTTCTTTGATAAGTTCTTCTAAGGCATGTCGTGTAGGGTTACCGGTTCTCGAATATTCGTATCCCGTATGTTTTCCAGCTCCCTCTTGTTTATAAGTGCTCACTTGATAAATAGGAACAGAGACAGCACCCGTCTGTTCATCACCAACAATTCCACCATGAATTAATTGTGTTTTACGTTTCATCTTATCTTCCTCCACTGTAAATATTTTTACTTAAGTACCGTTCGCTGCTATCGGGAAAAATGGTGACAATATGAGCTCCTTTTTCTGCATTTTTTGATTCGAGCAAGGCTGCTTCGAAGGCTGCTCCTGAAGAGCTCCCTACTAGTAACCCTTCTTTTAAAGCCAGCTCTTTCACTCTTTGAAAAGCATAAACATCTTCAACAGTATGAATAGCATTAAAATAAGACCGCTCCATATAATCAGGGATGAACTCCATTCCAATTCCTTCAGTTAAGTGAGGGCCGGATTTCCCTCCATTTAAAATCGAACCTTCTGGCTCAACAATGACTGTTTTTAGAGAAGGATTTTTTTCTTTCAAAAATTTTGCTGTACCCATAAATGTTCCACCTGTACCTGCTCCAGCTACAAATACGTCGATTTTTCCATCAAGCTGTTCATATATTTCTGGCCCTAAGGTTTTGTAATAAGTCATAGGATTGGCCGGATTAGCAAACTGCTGAGGACAGTAAGAACCAGGTATTTCACGCAGCAGCTCTTGAGCCTTGTTTATAGCACCTTTCATACCAGCTTCAGTAGGTGTTTGAACCACAGTTGCCCCCAAAGCCTTCATAAGCTGCTGTTTTTCAATACTGAATTTTTCTGGAACACATAGTATGACGTTTATTTCGTGCTGAAGAGCAGCTAAAGCCAGCCCAATCCCCGTATTTCCAGCAGTAGGCTCAACCACCGTTCCGCCTCGCTTCAGTCTTCCAGAGCTAAGAGCTTCTTGCAGCAGTTCTTTTCCTAAACGATCTTTTACACTTCCTCCTGGATTAACATATTCCAATTTAGCAAATATCCTGATTTCTCTAGGTAAATCAAATTGTGTAATTTCAATCATAGGTGTGTTTCCAATCAATTCATGAATGTTTTTGGCTACCTTCATAATCTTGAACACCTCCCTATCAAATAATATAACTTAACCTATAAATAAAGTATGAATTAAAATAAAAATATAGTCTACACCCCATGTTATGACAAACGATGCAGAGTGTAGACGAAAACAAACTCTATATTTTACGAACAGCTTATTTTAATTTTGTAATAAAATTCAATACTAATTTCGTTGAATTAACAGCTGCTTTTTCTAAAAATTGCTCAAAAGAAACATTTGATTCTTTGCCCGCGATGTCAGAAAGAGCACGAAGAATAACAAACGGTACGCCAAATTGATAGCATACTTGAGCAACAGCCGCCGCTTCCATTTCAGCTGCATACAGGTCTGGAAACTTAGAGCGAACAAACTCTACGCGCACAGGATCGTTCATGAACGAATCTCCTGTAGCAATTAGTCCTTTTACAATTTTCATATCCGTTACTTCAAGAGCGCTTTCTTCAGCAAGACGAACTAGTTTTTCATCTGCTTTAAAAGCTGCAGGCAAGTTTGGCACTTGACCGTATTCATAGTTGAATACCGTTACATCTACATCATGATGACGAACTTCTGTTGAAATAACCGCATCCCCTACGTTTAACTCTGGATGGAAGCCGCCTGCTGATCCTGTGTTAATAACGTAATCAGGTTTGAACTTCTCTAGTAAGATGGCCGTAGATAACGCAGCATTTACTTTTCCAATACCTGATTTTAATAATACAACCTCCACACCTCTGATTGTTCCTGTCGAGTATTCACATCCTGCGATTACTGTTTCTTGACGATTTTCAATTTTATCGCGTAAAATCGTCACTTCTTCTTCCATTGCTCCAATGATTGCTACTTTCATTTTAAAACCTCTTTCTACTATTGTTTCGTTGCCTCCAATACCCACACAAAGTGATTAAATTGTGTAAAGGTTATGTGAAAACCATTGCTTTCAAAGATTTGCTTTAAGACGGGAATCGTTGTATAGTATTCCCTCTCTAGATCTTCTGCTAGTTGCGTATACCCTTTTTGTTTTGCCTGAACAATGGTATCAGCAAATGAATCCGCTGTTTCAAACATTGTATCAGCAAACACTATTTTACCACCGGTTTGAAGTAACTTTCCATAGTTTATCACAGCTTCTTCTTTTTCTTTATCTGTTAAATGATGAAAAGCATACGTACTAACTAAGCTCTCTGCTGGAAACAATGATGTATCAAATTGTAAGAAGTCTCCTGGTGTGACTAAAACATCTGCCCCTAATTTCTGGTGTGCCAATTGTCTCATTGGTACTGAAGGTTCAATTCCTACTACAGTCAGTTCTTTTTCTAACAGTTTTTTTGTTAAGTTTCCAGTCCCTGTTCCAAATTCTATCACATGCCCTATTGAACGGTCTGCTACATACTCTAAGATTTCATTATAATTGCGAAACACTTCTCTATACTGTTCATCTTTCCCGCTTACCGATGCATCATACTCGTTCGCCCACTTTTCAAAGATATCTAAAAACTCTAGACCCATAAAAACGCCTCCTTATAACTAATAATTCTTATGGATATAGTATGTTTTTAGCTATCGTTTGTTCTTCATTTACAAATATTTTAAGCTTTTAACTTTCTATTTGCTATACTATAGTAATGAGGTAAGGAGGTCGTAAGATGAATTTTGAATTTGAAATGATTGAAGATAAAATAGAATTTTTTGAAGCGCCTGATTTTAAAATGCTTGAGAAACAAATTGCTGAAAAAATTGATCAAAATAAAGCGATTTTACTTGAGGTGCATAGCGTATCTCATCAAATGTCTGTGGACTATGAACAAGGTAAGAAACTGTACTCTGCGGTTGTTCATTTCAAATTAAAAAAGCAGCGCTAGCGCGCTGCTTTTTTATTGAAGCTTATCCACTACTGCGGGCTTCCAGCCTTCTCCATCTACCCATTCAATTTGAACGCGGTATTTTGTTGATGAGTTGCCTTTAGGACTAACTGTAGCTACGGCTTTACCTACGCCACCATTATTCCCTAAACGCCATACGGTCATATTGCTTGGGCTAATGCCTGACCCTTCACCTACAGCTTTTAGCATTTCATTCCAATCCGTTGATCCTTTTTTATATGTTGCTGCAGGTGCATCTTGTGACGTACCTACTGAATCCCATGAAGGATCTACCTTGCGTTCTGCCACGCCAGGCTCTGGATTTTTCTCTACTTCAGCCTGTGAATCTGAGTCGTTTGATTCTTCATCTGTTGCTTGATCATCTTCAGAGCTTTGGTCATCTTCAGAACTTTGATCGTCCGTTGCTTGATCATCTGTTGCTTGATCATCTTTCGAAGAATCATCGTCTTTTTTAGCCGTCTTGTCCGTTTTTTGGTCATTTGTTTGCGGATTGTTTTGAGTTGTTTCCGCTTGGTTATCCGATTTATCCTTGTTTCCAAGAATCATCGTACCACCGACAAATACAATTAAAACTGCTACGACAGCAATTAACAGATTATATAATCGGTTTACTTTTTTTCTTTGTTTTCGTGTCTTGAAGAACGATTGTTATTCATTGCTACAATTTCCTCCAACTTTTATAATGCTTTATTCTAACATGTGTTTTCTTATACATGAAGCATCAAAATTTATTTGAAGTATATTTGTAATATTTTTTACAAATTCTTCTTGTTTTAACGTGTATTTAAGTCATACATCCCTTTAACAATATCATAAAATACGCTGTTTGTGGGAGATATCGCACTTTTTGTATTTAAATCCACTACTACCATTGCATATTTTGGATCATCTGCAGGAAAGTAACCCGCAAACCATTTATTGACGATATCGTCTTTCACATTGATTTCAGCAGTTCCTGACTTTCCTGCCACTTCATAAGGAAGCGTTTGAAATCTTCTTCCTGTTCCTTTTTCGCTCTGTACGACACCTTTTAAAAGCTGCTGCATAGAAGCAGCTGTGGCTTTATTAATGGTATCTCCTTTTAGCTCATGCTCTTTAAACGTATACAATGACGTGTTGTTTTTATACTCTAGCGCATCTACAGCTTTTACCTGTTTCTTTTCTCCTCCGCGTGCAATTGTCGCCATCATATTTGCTACTGCAAGCGGAGTCACTTTTACATCAAGCTGTCCAATTGCCGTTTGCGCTACAGCATTTGGTACTTTTTTTTCTCTTTCATTTGTCCAAACTCTTCCCGATTTTTCTCCTAAAAACTGCTTAAAATGTTCAAAGTGAAACACATCACCCGTCCATCCTACAGGCTGAATAAGCCCTAACTTATCGGCATATTGTTCAAGGATATCCGGATTAGATATTATCATTTCTTTTGCTAGCTGTGCAAACGTTGCATTACAACTTTGCGCGAAGCTTTCTTCAAACGTCAGCTGCCCTTTTTGATGATCTTCTTCTACATTATTGCCATAAATACTTTTATCGCAGTTATAGGTAAAAGAAGGCTGAATTTTATTTTGTTCAAGCGCTGCAGCTGCTGTTACGGTTTTAAATATAGATCCAGGAGTTTGTGGCGTCAGCAAACGGTTTTCTACGCTGTCTGAACCGTTTTGCTTTTTAAATGGATCTTTCTTATTAATCGAAGGCCTGCTGGCCATCGCAATTACTTTATTGTTTTTTATATCAATTAAGACGGCTCCTCCGTCTTTTAACTTATAATGATTTAATGTATTCTCCACTAGCTCCTGAGCAGACAAATCAAGCGTCGTACGCACACTGACTGGATAATAAGGGTTAGCGGTGCCCGTGTATTTTACATCGATGCCAAACATAGGCCCACCTAGGCGATCAACATGATAAAGGAGCTTAGACTCCTGTTCAGGCAGCAAAAACTCGTCAAAAGCTCTCTGCATCCCTGAGATACCTACAGGCGTAGTTGATTTAATTGCTCCATTTTTTAATTTGTCACTATACTTCTCTTCAATTATTTGTTTGCTTTGTGCCTCTAGTCCGATTAAATGTTCAGCAAGAGGAACTGGACGCTCATCTTTTAGAGGAATTCCAAATACGCCAGGTACCCTTAATGCATTTATTTTTTCGACTTGTGCTTGGGATAATTCTTTTGTAATAACAACCGGTGTTTTAGCATTCGCTAGTCTGTTCGTTAGTTCCTTTGGTTGCATTCCCACGATTTCACTTACTTGCTGAACAGGCCACTTCATTTTTTCTAAAAATGGAAACAGGACTAAGCGATTATGCGTGATAGATGTTAAAGACTGTCCATTTTTATCTTCAAATTTCCCTCGCCCGTCATCTACCACCATTTCCTGCGTACGCTGTTTTACGCTTCCTTCAATTAAGTTAATCTTTTTGTCAGTAAAAGATTCTGTGCTGACAAGCTGGAGTTGAACAAGCCGTGCTCCGAGTCCACTAATTAATAATAAAATAAAAATAAGAGTAATATAAATTCGCTTGTGAATTATTTTCATGACTACACCTCACTCTTTACAAGTGTCGACGTTGCCATTACTTTTAAAACCATTATCTTAAGAAATATTCATTCTTTTTTTTCATTTCACAAAAAAACTTGCTGAATCAGCAAGTTTTTATTATTAATTTTCTGTTAAAAATTGTTGGGTTGTTCTTAGCTTTCCTATTTTCGGAAAGATGTAAGAAAGAGTTGCTTCATGCTCTTCTTTTGTAAATGTCGCCATGGCATCCGTAATAAAAATTTGGTTATACCCATACTGAAATGCTTCACGAGCTGTGCTTTCCACACCAATATTTGTTGCAATTCCGCAAAGGACAATTGTATCAATTCCTCTTCGGCGAAGCTGAAGGTCTAAATCTGTCCCAAAAAAGGCTCCCCACTGACGTTTTGTCACAATGTAATCATTCTCTTGAACATTAAGTCTTGGATCGAATTCCGCCCAGTCTGCAGGTCTTTCTTGAGGAGCAGATGGCTTTTGATCCGTTTCTGGCGTCAACGCATCTTTTCCATCTTGAAAATCTACTCGTACAAAGCTAATAAATCCATTTTGTTCGCGGAAACGATTCACAAGCTGAACAGATTTCTCCACAATTTCGTCTCCTCCAATTGGAACAATCCCTTTTTGTAAATCAATTAAAACAAGCGCTGTTTTAGTAAAATCGATATCTTTCATTTTCATCTTTCCTTTCTTACATATCTTTTCTATTCTCTCCGCTTTTTAAAATCATATAAAAAAAGCTGACGCGTGTCAGCTTTTTTACTTACGAGCATTCAGTAGAACGCTTCCAACCATATGTTTTACTTAACAGATACAATTTTCACTGACATATCTCCACCAGGAGTTTGAACAGTTACTTGATCTCCAATTTGTTTGCCCATTAGACTTTTAGCAATTGGCGAATCATTTGAAATTTTCCCTTCAAACGGATCTGCTTCTGCACTACCTACAATTGTATACGTTTCTTCGTCACCATCTGGCAACTCTACAAATGTTACAGATTTACCTAATGATACAATAGAAGAATTTTCTACATCTTCTTCAATAATTTTCGCATTGCGAATCATATTTTCAAGCGTTGTAATACGGCCTTCTACGAAAGCCTGCTCGTCTTTTGCAGAATCGTACTCAGAGTTCTCCGATAAATCTCCAAAACTGCGGGCGATTTTGATACGCTCTACAACTTCTTTACGTTTTACTGTTTTTAAATATTCTAGCTCTTGCTCTAGCTTTAGCTTTCCTTCTTCTGTCATTGGAAATACTTTTTCTTGTGCCATAATCCCTTCACTCCTTCTTGAACTCAAAATCTCTAGTGTATACAGTCCATTTCTGTATGTACAAAAAATTTTCCACTCTGTGGAAAAATCAGTTAATAGAGAAATGACAGCTTCAAAATAGAAGCTGCTCGTTTCTCTATTCTTTATAATGTTTGTGTTTAGTTAGCAGAATATGTCTGCATTGTCTTCAAAAAAATTCCTGCATCTATGCTATGTTATTATAAAATGGCATTTTGTTCAAGAATTGTTTGAATTTTAGTGACCATCAAGTCAATCGCTACGTGGTTTTGACCGCCTTCAGGAATGATAATATCTGCATAACGTTTTGTTGGTTCAACAAACTGATTATGCATCGGGCGAACGACAGATACGTATTGATCAACAACTGACTCAAGCGTACGCTCTCGTTCTTTAATATCACGAAGCATACGACGAATGATACGAAGATCCGCATCTGTATCTACGTATAGCTTGATATCCATTAAATTACGCAAGCGCTGATCTTCTAGTACAAGAATACCTTCTAAGATAATAACATCTTTTGGTTCTTCTCTAATTACCTTTTCAGAGCGCGTATGAATTGCGTAATCATATACCGGTTTGTCAATGCTCTCATAATTTAATAAGTTTTGCAAGTGTTCAATCAGCAAATCATTATCAAATGCTAAAGGATGATCGTAGTTTGTTTGCAAACGCTGTTCAAACGGTACATCGCTTTGATCTTTATAATAATAATCTTGCTCAAGAAGCATAATAGAATGCCCTTTAAAATACTCATAAATAGCTTTGGTTACAGTTGTTTTACCAGAACCGGATCCACCAGCGATACCGATTACAACGGGCTTTTTCCCCATTTTATATTTAAATCCCCTTTCGCATCATGTTATATGAAAATAGAGGTTGGTCCACTTTAAATTTCACAATTTGCAGCGGATGACGCGCAGCATCTAGTTCATTGCCATCTTCGTCCCAAATTTTATCTATTTTTTGCGTAAAGTTTTTAATTTCCGGACCGAAAAATTCCACTTCTTCTCCCGGTTTAAAATAGTTACGCTGTTGCAATGTCACGATGCTTGTTTCTTCATCATAATTCAATACTAAACCAGCAAAATCAAATTTTGTTTTCTTGCCGTGTACGCCAAACATTTGCTCATCCACTCCAGGAATCCCTTCAAAAAAGGCGGGAGCCGTATCGCGGTTTGCACATTTGTCTAGCTCATCAAGCCATTCTTTTTGAATCACAAAATTCTCAGGATCTGCACAGTATGCGTCAATCACCTTGCGATATACGCTCACCACTGTTGCGATATAGTGAATCGACTTCATACGTCCTTCAATTTTTAAGCTATCAATACCCAGCTCAATCATTTGAGGGATAGATTGAATTAAATTTAAGTCTTTTGGACTCATTGCAAACGGATCGTCTTGCTCATCAAATAAAGCCGTTTCCGTTTTACCGTCTTCTACTTTAAATAAATCATAGTCCCAACGGCATGATTGACAGCAGCCTCCGCGGTTTGAATCACGTGCTGTCATATGGTTACTTAGCACGCAGCGGCCTGAATAAGCAATACACATCGCTCCGTGAATAAAAGCTTCAATTTCAATATCCACTTTTTCTTTCATTTCGCGCATTTCTTCAGCACCCGTTTCACGAGCAAGTACAACACGTTCTAATCCTTCTTCTTTCCAGAACTGAACGGCTTTCCAGTTTGAAAGTGATTGCTGCGTACTTAAATGTACTTCAAGCTTAGGTGCAACGCGTCGACAGGTTTCGATAATTAACGGATCAGCTACGATGATTCCAGAAACACCAGCGCGCTCTAACCCCATTAAATAATCTTCAAGTCCGTCCATATTTTCATTATGAGCAAAAATGTTTGTTGTAACATAAATACGTGCGCCGTATTTGTTTGCAAACTGAACACCTTCTGCCATTTCTTCAAATGTAAAGTTATCTGCATTTGAACGAAGGCCAAACTCTTTTCCTCCGATAAATACAGCATCTGCTCCATAGTGTACGGCAACTTTTAATTTTTCAAGGTTACCGGCTGGAGCTAACAACTCAGGCTTCTTAGTAATAACTCGTTTACCTTCTACTACAGTATCGATTTGAACAGCCATCGTTTGTACCTCCTTTGTTTATCTTTCTTTGCATGCTTTTTAATATACCGTTTCTTTAAAGAAAAACCCTGTGTCTAACGGACGGTTAATTGGCTGCAAGCTTTCAATTTCTTCTAACAAATCGTCTTTAACGTTTTCGTATTCTTCACGGTCATCTACACATAAATCAATCGCTTGACGATATTTTTTTGTTACTTCTAAAATATATTGCGGTGACTTTAATACGCCGTCAATTTTGAATACATCTACTTCAGCGTCAATCATTTCGGAAAGCTCATCGATAATGCACATATCATTTGGACTCATAATGTGCGTTCCATTTTCATCTTCGAAAATTGGATACTTATTGTTTCGCTCATTATCGAGTAAAAACATACCTTTTTCTACTTTACGATTTTCAATTTCCATGACTTTTCCTTGATACTCAAAGTAGTTGCCAAGAAGTGAACGTTTTGATTGGAACATACACGTCATGCCATGCACCTGAACTTCAATTTCTACTTCGGCTTTTTCTTTGATATCAATGATGCTATCCATGCTTAGCTCACGAGCAAGAACTGCGCGCTTAGCTCCTTTACGCCCCCAGTAGTTACATGAATACCAGTTTGTTCCCGTTGTTTCAGTACTCCAGTGCATTTTCATTTCTGGAGCTGCTTCACGCACTGCCATCAATACAGCAGGATCTCCAAATACAATCGCATCCACGCTTGCTTCTTTTAAGAATAAAATATATTCATTTAGTTCGGCGATTTTATCATTGTGAAATAATCCGTTCATCGCTACGTAGACTTTTGCATTATGCTGATGAGCAATATTTACAGCTTCTACGATATCTTCACGTTTGAATTCACCTGCTAAACGCAAACCGTAGCGCTGTTCACCAACCATAACAGCTGTTGCTCCAGCTTGTAGTAATGATTCGATTTCCGAAACTGCAGTTGGTGTCACTAATAGTTCTGGTTTTTTCATTCTTGGTCACCTCTTTTAATACTAATCGCGATTCCGTCTCCAATAGGGAGAATAGTTGTATAATAATCGGGATGATTCATCAGCCACGTATTGTATGCCTGAATTTTTTTAATTAAGCTGCGGCGTCGACGTGTTTCTACTTCGGCCAAATCGGTCGCTACGTGACCTTTAAATAGTACGTTATCCGAAATAATCATTCCTTTAGAAGATAGCATCGGCTCATAATGTTCAAAAAAACGCTGATACTGACCTTTAGCTGCATCAATAAAAACTGCATCATAAGGACCATGACGTTCAATCTCATCTCTAAGCTCTAGTGCATCTCCAAACAACGACACAATTTTATCTTGTTTTCCCGCCCGTTCAATAAATTCTTGCGCTTTTTGGTAACGCTCTTCATTTCGTTCTACCGTAACCACTCGTGCCTCTGGAAGCGCATGGGTCATTCGAATAGACGAATATGCAATCGCTGTTCCAATTTCTAATATATGTTTTGGCTGGTGAAGGCGAAGAATTTGCAATAGCGTTTCAACACCAATCAATTCCATAATCGGAACGTGATGTTCTTTTGCATAAGCTTCCATTTCTTCAATAAGCTCCTGGCGCTTAGGAATAAGCTTTTCCACATACTGCTCTACGTTTTGTAAAAGCAAAACACTTCCTCCGTTCTCAGAAGTACATTTTACATTATGTTTTCATAACGTTTCATTACTGCAAAATAGTAAGACAACTAGTCTATTATAAGTTTTTTTCGTTTTTACGTAAACCCGATATATTTTAACATAAAAGATGGGGAATGCGAAGTATCGCGATTCCCCAATTTTAAATTTCCACTTATTTTTCGGTATTTTGCTTTTCTTTACCTGTAATATGCTTGGCTTTTTCTTTGTTATGTTCTTCTAACGTTTTAGTAAAAATAACTTTTCCTTCAGGTGTGGCCAAGAAGTATAAATAATCTGTATTGGCTGGATGTAACGCAGCTTTGATTGACATTAAACCAGAGCTGGCAATTGGTCCTGGAGGCAACCCTTTTACTTTATACGTATTGTAAGGAGAGTCCACTTCTAAATGCTTATAGAACACGCGGTCTTTATGCTCTCCTAAGGCATATAAGACGGTTGGATCCGTTTGAAGAGGCATGTTTTTTTCAAGGCGATTATAAAAGACGCTGGCAATTTTTTCTCGGTCGACTTTCGCAGTCGCTTCCTCTTCAATGAGAGAAGACATGGTTAACAATTTATGTGCACTGAATTTTTTCTTCTTCATTTGCCCACTGTACTGAACTAATACATTATTTGTTTTCCCTACCATTTTATCCAATATTTCATCTAACGACACATTTTTATCATAAAAATCATACGTAACGGGATATAAATAACCTTCTAGCGGATGTTTAATATCTTTTTGCATCACTTCATCCGTTACTAAATCTGGATATTTTTCTTTCATTTTATTGACGAATGCCTTATCGTCTAGCTTTTTCATGACTTCGTCTTTTGTAAACTTTGTATTTTTAGCAATGATATCAGCAATTTCGACAAGCTGGCGTCCTTCTGGAATGGTGACACGAATATCAGGTTGTTTTGAAACCTCGCCTTTTTCCATTTTTTCAACCATTTCCCCTAAGCTCATGGAAGGAGAAAATAAATACGTTCCAGCTTGAAATCCAGACACATGGGTTAATTTTACGTAATAGCGAAATGCACTTTTACTTTTAATTAAATCTTCTTTTTTCAATACCGTACCAATCGATTGGACGGAAGAACCTTGTGGAATGGTCACATTTACTTTTTTATTGCTGTTTCGATCCACGGGCGTTAAGCGGGATTGAGCATAGAAAAATGCACCGCCAACTAGTAAAAGAAGTACGATAATTGTAATAAAAATAACTCGTTTTTTTCTTGAACGATTAGGTGGTAAAAATGTTTGTTGCGACAAGCAGCTTCCTGGTTAAATCTACTTCTGTAAAAGAAGATACAACCAGTTTCACCTCTTTTCTTCTTGATTTTTTATAAGTATGAACAGAGAAGAGACATGAGATTGCGATTCATTCGTATCGCCTATAGGTGTGAGATGGTATCGCTTCCTTAAACTCTCGCCTCTTCTAAAATTTTTCCATGATTTATGTTATTGTCTGCCCAAAGTCTAGTTTCATCCGTTCAAACAATGAATTCTTTTATTAAAATGCACTCTCACACGCAGGGATTATTATACTACAATTTATCTTATTTTTCGTCATTATCATACAATCTGCCCTAAGAATGCAAGGAAAAACCTTTTTATATCTAAAAAGAACAGCCGCTATGTAAAAAAAAGCTGATAACGATTGTCATCAGCTTTTTCACTATAATTATTCGCCTTCTTCGTCAAGGAATGTATTAACCATTTCCTCAACCATGTCCCACTCTTCTTCTGTTTCAATCGGTTGAAGCTCACCGTCTTGACCATCTTCACTTGGTGTGAAAGCAGATGCATGAATTTCAATTTCCTCTTCATCATCTTGGTCTGCTCCGATTGGATAGTAAATTACATATGATTTGTTATATTGATCAGAATCAAATGTGAATAAAATTTCGCATAGCTGCTCATTTCCATTCTCATCGACGATTGTAATTTTATTTTCTTCTACGCTCATGTTTGCACCTCATTTTATATTGTAAGCTCTTAGCTTAACTTTTTCTTCAGCGAAAAGCAAGCCGTTCAGTTATTTCACTTCCCTTTTACGTACAAAAGAATATGCAAAAGGGAAATTCATAACTTTTCAGCTGAAGCAAAGCCTGCTGCTTTTCTTACTGCTTGCTGTCTAAGTATCCTTGAAGAATCATAACAGCTGCCATTTTATCGATTACTTTTTTGCGTTTCTTGCGGCTTACATCGGCAGACAGCAGTACTCGCTCTGCTGCCATCGTCGACAAGCGCTCGTCCCACATCATCGTTTCAATGTTAAGTTTTTCTTTGACGTTGTCAGCAAACTCAATGCACGCTTCGCCTCGAGGGCCAATCGTACCATTCATATTTTTAGGAAGACCCACTACGATTTTCTCTACGGAATATTCGTCAATTAGCTGCTGTAAACGAGGATATGATTGCTCCATCTGCTCATCTGCAATTTTAATTGTTTCAATTCCTTGCGCTGTCCATCCCATTTCATCACTAACTGCCACACCAATTGTTTTGGTTCCTACATCTAATCCTAATACGCGCATTTATGAATCCTTTCGATGCTGTTGTAAATAAGATTTAACAAGTTCTTCAATGAGCTCGTCTCGCTCTAACTGGCGAATTGTGTTTCTCGCATCGTTATGACGAGGAATGTAAGCAGGGTCTCCTGATAACAAATACCCAACGATTTGGTTGATCGGGTTGTAGCCTTTTTCTTGCAGTGCGTCATAAACCGTAAACAATACTTCATGTACGTTTGTTTCAGCTGGCTCATCTTGAAAATTAAATTGCATCGTTTTATCAAATGAACTCACGGTCCCACCTCACTCTCTTAATTTGTGAACACATTGTGCACTATGCTAAGTCTTATTTATATTGTACACCAAGAAAGAGGAGAATTAAACGGATTTAACCCATTCTTCTACAGTGCCAAGTGCTTTTTCAATTTGGCTAGCGTCTTTTCCTCCGGCTTGCGCCATGTCAGGGCGTCCGCCTCCGCCTCCGCCGCAAATCGTCGCTACTTCTTTAACAAGTTTGCCAGCATGATGGCCTTTAGCAATTAAATCTTTTGTTACACCTGCAATAATATTTACCTTTTCACCTTGTGGAGAAGCTAATACGATCACAGCGGATTCTAATTTTTGTTTTAAATCGTCAACCATTGCGCGAAGGTTATTCATATCCGTTGCATTCACTTTCGCTGCTAGTACATTCACACCATTAATGTTTTGCACTCGGTCAACGAGATTGCCAGCTTCAATATTGCCAAGCTTTGTAGATAGTGAATCATTTTCACGCTGAAGATTACGAATTTCTTCTAGTAATCCTTCAACGCGCCCTACTAAATCACGCGGGTTGGATTTTACTTTTGCCGCAGCTTCTTTTAGTAAGCCTACTTGATCGTTCATTAACTGATAGGCAGCTTTTCCAGTTACAGCTTCAATGCGTCGAGTACCTGCACCGATTCCCGATTCTGATACAATTTTAAATAAACCGATAACAGACGTATTTGGCACGTGACATCCACCACATAATTCTAAGCTGTAGTCGCCTACTTGTACTACGCGCACGATATCTCCGTATTTCTCACCAAATAGCGCCATTGCACCCATCGCTTTTGCTTCGTCAATTGCTTTGTTTTCAATTTGTACAGAGATGCTGTCCCAAATCTTTTCATTAACGATTTGTTCAATTTTCTCAAGCTCTTCTTGTGTCACTTGACCAAAGTGAGAGAAGTCAAAGCGCAAGCGATCCGCTGTTACTAAAGAACCCGCTTGATTAACATGCGTTCCTAACGTATCTTTTAATGCTTGATGCAATAGATGCGTTGCCGTATGGTTTTTCACAATCGCACTGCGGTTTTCTTCATCAAGCGTCGCCGTATATGTTTCACCTTTTACAAGCTCACCGTTTGTTACAGCTACCGTTTGGACATTTTGGCCGTTTGGCGCTTTTTGAACGTCTTTTACTTCCGCTGTTCCTGAAGCACTTTGAATCGTACCTTGGTCCGCAATTTGACCGCCGCTTTCTGCGTAGAATGGCGTGTGGCTTAAGATGACTTGCGCTTCTGTTCCAGCTTCAGCGCGGTCAACAAGCTCTCCGTCTACAATAATTGCTTCAACAACTGTTTCTACTTCATTTTTATCATAGCCCACAAACTCACTTGCAACCGTTACTTCACCAAGTACGCCGCCTTGAACTTGCATAGAACTAGAATCTTGACGAGCAGCACGCGCACGCTCACGCTGTGCTTCCATTTCACGTTCAAAACCTGCATGATCAATTTTCATGTTCTCATCTTCTGCATATTCTTCCGTTAATTCAACAGGGAATCCATACGTGTCATATAAACGGAAAACATCTTCGCCTTGTACCGTATCACTGTTTTGCGCTTTTTCTTTTTTAATAACGGTTGCCAAAATAGCTAGTCCGTCATTTAACGTTTCGTGAAAACGCTCTTCTTCATTTTTTACTACGCGCTGGATAAAATCCGTTTTTTCCTTTACTTCCGGATAGAAATCAACCATGATTTCACCTACTACCGGCACTAGCTCGTACATGAACGGACGATTAATGCTTAACTTTTTAGCATAGCGAACTGCTCGGCGTAACAAACGGCGCAGCACATACCCACGGCCTTCATTTGAAGGAAGCGCACCATCACCTACAGCAAATGTTACCGTACGAATATGGTCAGCAATGACTTTAAATGCCGTATCTTGCTCATCATTTGTACGATATTTAGCGCCTGAAATGTTTTCTGTTGCTTCAATAATTGGCATAAACAAATCTGTATCAAAGTTTGTTTGCACGTCTTGAATAACAGAAACCATACGCTCTAAGCCCATTCCCGTATCGATGTTTTTCTTAGGAAGCGGCGTATACGTGCCATCAGGATTGTGATTAAATTGAGAAAATACAAGGTTCCAAATTTCTAAATAACGCTCATTTTCTCCACCTGGATATAATTCCGGATCAGTTAGGTCATTTCCATATGCTTCTCCGCGATCATAAAAGATCTCTGTATTTGGACCACTCGGACCTTCTCCGATATCCCAGAAATTACCTTCTAAACGAATGATGCGCTCTTTAGGCACGCCCATTTTTTCATTCCAAATCTTAAATGCTTCTTCATCTTCAGGGTGAACTGTTACAGATAGCTTATCTGCGTCGAATCCAATCCACTTATCGCTCGTTAAGAATTCCCATGCCCATTGGATGGCTTCTTCTTTGAAATAATCACCGATAGAGAAATTACCAAGCATTTCAAAAAACGTATGATGGCGAGCCGTTTTACCTACGTTTTCGATATCGTTTGTACGAATGGATTTTTGTGCGTTACAAATACGCGGATTTTGAGGAATAACACGACCATCAAAATATTTTTTTAATGTAGCTACTCCACTGTTAATCCATAATAAAGATGGATCTTCATGCGGAACTAAAGATGCGCTTGGTTCTACATCATGGCCTTTTTCTTTAAAGAAATCTAAATACATTTGACGAACTTGTGCTGACGTCAGTTTTTTCATGATTGGTCCTCCTTTAATACTCTTCTTATTTATAGACAAAAAAATGATGACATAAAAGCATCTATTTTCTCTGTGTACAAAAGCAATTGCTAGTTATTTGCACACAAAAAAACTCTCATCCCTGTAGCAGGGACGAGAGTTGAACTCGCGGTACCACCCTGATTATAAATGCAAAAAGCATTTATCACCTTCATAGCGTTAACGTTGCTGACACGGCAGGTTTTAGCCTGCACTCTGGACTAGCGTTCAGCTGCTCTTTGTTTAGCGCTTCTTTCAGCCAAGGAAGCCCTTCTCTAAAAACCAGTGTGCAACGTACTCGATCCATCATTGTGTTTAAAATATGTAGCGTTTTCTTATGGCGATATTATGACAAATTAACCGCTCTTTGTCAATGTTTGAGCGTATAAGAGCGGATATGCAAAATAGATATTTTAATGACTGCTAAAATTGGCACAGCCAAAATGAGACCCAATACTCCTCCAAATTCTCCTCCTAAAAGGAGCGCAAGCATGATAAACAAAGGATGAATATGAAGACTCTTTCCTACGATAAGCGGAGACAGCACATTTCCCTCTAGAAACTGCAGCACAAAGATTATAATGACAATGGTAATAACCAACTTTATCGAGATTGTGGCTGCAATAATAGCCGCTGGAACCGCACCAATAATCGGGCCAAAATAAGGAATGATATTCGTTACGCCAATAATGAAGCCTAAAAGAAGTGCATAAGGTACATGAAAGAACCACAGTGCTGCTGTGGCAATCACACCAATAATGAGACAAACAAAAAATTGCCCTCTAATGTAATTGCCAAGCGATTCATTCACATCCGATAAAAAACGTTCGCCTGGTTTGTGCCACTTTTTAGGTGTGATATAAGCTGTTGCTTTCTTAATAGAGGAAAAATCCTTCAGCATATAAAAAACAATAAATGGAATAATGATTAAAATCAAAAAAGAGGTAATCAATGACTTTAATCCTTCCGCCACTTTTGTAAGCCACACGTTGAGCGTAGCCTCTACATCATCAATGCTGCCTTCAATTTTCTCATGGACACCGTTTGGAAGTGAAGTTGTACGATCATGAATCGATTCTACCCAATGTCTATATGTATTCGTAAAATGAGGCAGCTGTTCGTTTAAATCTTTTACTTGTTCCACAAAAATAGGGTACGACTTATAGGCTCCAAACCCAATTCCTCCAAAAAAGATGATGTAGATCAGTAAAATAGCTAGAGGACGAGGCACGCCTTTATCATGCGTTTTTTCAATAAGCGGATGAAGTAAATATGTAATGAATGCTGCAATAAAAAAAGGCAGCAGTGCTTTTAAAAACATGTAAATAACAGGAAGCCATAAAAACTGGACTTTAAAAAAGACTAATATGCACAGCAGCGCTAATAACAGCAGTCCGAATCTATAGAACCATTTGAATGAACTATCTTTCAACGTAAACTCCTCCTCTCTTCTATTTTTTGATAAAGAAAGGAGTTTATACATGCAGTTGTCTCTTCTGCCTGCAAAAAAGCACTATTGCAGATAAGTGCAATAGTGCTTTTTTTATTAGTGAATAGCTTTCATCATACGTTTACGCATTTTTTTCATATTTCTTTTTGTAAACATCTCTCGATCATCTGCCATTTTAAATGCATAAGCTCCAAGACCGAAAGCGACTACTGACGGAATGATTCTGCCCATTGCTCTTCCTCCCGGTAAAAAAGAATTAGAAATTGATTGTGCGCTCGTCGTCTGAGAACAAATCATCAAGCGAGCTCAATGTTCCATCTTCTTCTACTTGGTGAGTATTAATTTGTCCTTTTGAAATAGTCATTTCAATAAAACAATTCCAGCAGTAATACTGATTTACACCAATTTTGCCAACGTCAATACTTTTACAGTTTGGACATTTAAACAAAGTCGACACCTCTTTATACGTTCTACTTATATAAACGCATTATGTCCACTTCTTTCCATGTCCATACTTTATTTTCTGACAATTAGCAAAGAAGGATGGCAACAAAGGAGTTTATTTAACTCTTTGTTAGCATGCGAAAGGTTACATGAAATCATACGGCGTAACGTTTTCCATCCCAATATTTGCATCTTTCATAAATGGAATTTCTGGATCTTCTATGTCGTTATCCAAGCTTTCTCGAAGCAAGGGCTGTAAATTCGTTTGTCGGACGCTGTCTTCATTTCGGCTGACTCCAAGCTGAAACGCTTCGTCTTCGCCGCATAAAATTAAAAACTGTTTGCTTCGCGTAACGGCGGTATAAAGTAAATTGCGTCGCAGCATCCGGTAATAGCTTTTAACAATTGGAAGCACAACAATGGGAAATTCACTTCCCTGTGATTTATGAATGGAACAGCAGTATGCATGAGTTATTTGATTAAAGTCTTGCTTTGTGTAAGTTACTTCATTTCCTTCATATGAAATAACCAGCATATCCTGTTTTTCCGTATTTTCTTTGGCAAAGAAAACCGAGACGATTTCTCCCATATCTCCGTTAAATACGTTGCTATCCGGCTGATTTACAAGCTGCAGCACTTTATCTCCGACTCGGTACATAATATCTCCGTGCTTAAGCTCTCTTCTTTGCTCAGAAGCCGGGTTGAATAATTCCTGAAGAACTTCATTCAGCTTATCAATACCTGCAGGACCTTTATACATAGGAGCTAGAACTTGAATATCTTTAGCCGTATAGCCTTTTTTTAACGCATTCCCGCAAACTTGTTGCACGACATTCGTGATGTGCTGTCCTTGACAACGAATAAAGGAACGATCTCCTTGCTGCCTTGATAAGTCTTCCGGAAGCTTTCCTTTTTTTATTTCGTGAGCCAAATCAATAATTGAAGATCCTTCCGCTTGCCGGTATACATCTGTCAGACGGACGGTAGGAACTACTTCTGAACTCAGTAAATCTTTTAACACCTGTCCCGGACCTACTGAAGGAAGCTGGTCTTCGTCTCCCACTAAAATAACCTGTAAATTAGCAGGAAGAGATTTAAACAGCTGATGAGCAAGCCACAAATCTACCATTGATACTTCATCCACAATCAGTAATTTTCCGTCAATTGGATTTTCCTCATTATGATCAAATCCTTCTTGTCCGTTCCATTTTAATAATCTGTGAATTGTAACTGCCGGAAGTCCCGTCGCTTCGCTCATTCGTTTAGCAGCGCGTCCAGTAGGTGCCACAAGTAAAACAGGAAAAGCTTCATCTTTTTTATAATCCCCTGGATTTAACGAACATCCGTGAAGTTCTGCATAGAGTTCGACTATTCCTTTAATAACCGTTGTTTTCCCTGTACCTGGTCCACCTGTTAAGAGAAGCATCGGAGACATTAAAGCGGTTTGTATGCCCTTGCGCTGAGAAGGTGCATATTGCACGTCTAACCGCTCTTCTAGTTCACCCAGTGCCAATAAGAATTCTGATTCTGGAAACTGCTCTTCGTACTGCGTTTGAGCCATAATTTTTTGAATAGCTTTAACCAACCCTTTTTCAGCATAGAAAAGGGGAGGAAAATAAATTTTTTCGTCTTGAATGATAAGCTTTTTGTCTGCTTTTAATGCATCCACTTCTCTTGTAAGATCCATTTCAGACAGATTCTCATGCCTGCTTTTTCGAAGAAGCTCTGCTGTTTTTCCATACAGCTGATCTGCCGTGACGTATACATGTCCCATTTGATTGCATTCTTGCTCAATGACATATAAAATACCTGCACGCAAACGATCAGGATGATTGGTTGCCATACCAAGCCTCTTTCCAAGTTCATCGGCCCTGCTAAAGCCAATACCTTGAATATCTTCTACGAGCTGATAAGGATTATTTTGAACAATTTCAAGCGCTTCTTGTTTGTACGCTTGGAAAATCTTCATCGAAAGCTGCGGTCCAAACCCGAGGTCTGTCAGCTTTACCATTACTTCTTCTAACCCTTGATGTTCACGAAGCTGCGTGACTAAAGCTTCTGCCTTGTCGGCTGAAAGCCTCGGAACCTCTTTTAGCACAGACTCATTTTGCAAAATACGAAAAATAGCGCGTTCTCCTAGGGCGTCCACAATGTTTTCAGCAGTTTTTTTACCAATTCCATGAAATAAATCGCTAGACAGGTACTGAACAACCCCTTGCCTTGATTGCGGAAGTTCTTTTTTAAACTGTTCAACATGAAACTGCAGACCAAACTTTGGATGCTCTTTGAAGTCTCCGTAAAACGTGTATACTTCATCTTCATTCAGCTTAGGAAAATAGCCTGTAACGACAGTTTCTTTATCTTCAATCTCTAAATTTGTTTTTTTGATCCGTATCCGCGTAACGTTATATAAGTTTTCTTCGTTATGAAAGACCGTTACAATCGACGTGCCGCTTATATAATGACGTTCTGGCTGTGAAGGGTTCACTTGTTCTTCGTTCATGTTATCCTTCCTTTACCCGCTTTCTTAATGTTCTAATGTAGACAGAACTTGTTTGGCATTTGCTGCCATTACGTGATCTGGCTGCACGTTTAAAGCTTCATCTAACATCTCAATCGCCTTGTCTTTGTCATCTTTCATGGCATACGCTACGCCTAAATTATAAAAAGCATCGGCGTGTTCTGACTCTTGATTGACTACCTTAAGAAATTCAGCAATCGCTTCATCTACCATTTCGAGCTGTGCTAAACAAAGACCGTACTGAAATTTTGCTTCTACATCATGCTCGTTTAGTTCTACCGCTCGCTGAAGATAAGGTATCGCAAAACGAATTTCTTCCATATGAAACAGCGTTAAACCAAGCATAAAGTACGCATCGGATGAATCTAAGCCTTTTTTGATTGCTAAATCAAAGTAGTGCTTTGCCTGCTCAAGCTGCTCTGCATTAAAATAAATATTTCCTGCTCCGTAATACGCTGTTGCCGTTTCTTCATCTAATTCAATCGCACGTTCATAAAACTTCAAAGCACGATCCATCTCACTAACAGCCGCTAACAAATTGCCAAAATTCACATACACAATTGGATCTTTTGGATTATCTTCAATTGCTTCTGAAAATGTTTTAGCAGCCTCTTCAAATTTCCCTTCCTGCATATACTGAATTCCTAGCTGATTTTTATCTGTCATTTTTTCGTTCACTCCACTGTTTTAGTTATGATTTAAGAGATGTTCACATCATGAAAATCTAGAATATGTAAGTTATTAGTTTACCCAATAAGTAAAGTATATCATAGAAAAACCTCAGCTATATACGGCCGAGGTTTTTCGTTCTTGCTTATATGAATTATACGTACCAGATTTGCTCTTCTTCTTGAAATACTTTGTCAATTGTTGCTCCGCCAAGACATTCATCATCTTTGTAAAACACAACTGCTTGACCTGGCGTAATTGCACGAACAGGTTCAGCAAAAATAACCTTAATTGTATGATCATCGACTTTTTCAACGGTTACTGCTGAATCAGTTTGACGATAGCGGAATTTTGCTGTGCACGTCATTGGTGACGACCAGTCACGTTCGCTTACCCAGCTGACATTGGTTGCTGTAAGAGATGTAGAATAAAGAAGCTCATTGTGAAAGCCTTGATCGACGTATAAAACATTTTTTTCTAAATCTTTTCCGACTACAAACCAAGGTTCACCGCTGCCTCCAATACCTAAACCGTGGCGTTGACCAATCGTGTAGTACATAAGACCGTCGTGCTTGCCTTTTACTTCACCGTCAAGCGTTTGCATTACACCTGGCTGAGCAGGAAGATACTGACTTAAAAATTCTTTGAAGTTGCGTTCACCAATAAAGCAAATACCTGTGCTGTCTTTTTTCGTTGCTGTAGCAAGGCCTGCTTCTTTCGCAATTTCACGCACTTTTGATTTCTCAATTTCACCAATCGGGAACATTACTTTGGACAGCTGATCTTGTCCTAATTGATTTAAGAAATACGTTTGATCTTTATTTCCATCTACGCCTCGAAGCATTTTATACTCTCCGTCGCGATATGCAACGCGTGCATAATGTCCTGTCGCTAGATAGTCTGCTCCTAGCGTCATTGCATGCTCTAAAAAGGCTTTGAATTTAATTTCTTTATTACACATTACATCAGGATTCGGTGTACGACCTGCTTTATATTCATCTAAAAAGTAGGTAAATACTTTATCCCAATATTGTTTTTCAAAGTTGACTGCATAGTAGGGAATACCAATTTGATTACATACGCGAATAACATCGTTATAATCTTCAGTCGCAGTACAAACGCCGTTTTCATCCGTATCGTCCCAGTTTTTCATAAAGATTCCGATCACATCGTATCCTTGTTGTTTTAATAAAAGAGCTGCTACAGATGAATCAACGCCTCCGCTCATTCCGACTACTACACGTGTATCTTTAGGTGATTTTGTCAACTTCGCCACCTCCGTTTTCTTCATTTTAATTAAATTGTTCGCTAAAAAGCGAACGAAACGACACAAACCATCAGTGAGGGATGAAGACCCTACTGATGGCTGCTATTTACATCGTTAGTCGCTTAACGATGTTTGCTGTTTGACGTGCGGTTTTTTCAATTTGCTCAGCTGAGTTTCCTAGGCCAAAGCTAAATCGAATAGAAGTTGTTAAACGTTCAGACCCTTTTCCAAACATAGCTACAAGCACATGAGAAGGATCGATTGCTCCCGCTGTGCAAGCTGAACCGCTCGATGCCGCAATTCCTGCTAAGTCTAAATTTACGAGCATCGATTCAACATTTGTTTTTGGAAATGATAAATTTAACACATGTGGCAGAGAATTTTCAAGATGTCCGTTAATTTCAAATGAAATACCTTCTTCTTTCAACACAGCTACCATTATTTCTTTGTATCTTCTATATTCATCTGCACGTGTTTGCAGCGTTTGTTGCGAAATTTTCACAGCTTCTTCAAACCCGACAATACTTGTCATGTTCTCAGTTCCAGCTCGTCGTTTGCGCTCTTGTTCTCCTCCAAATAGCAAAGGAGACAGTGAAACGTGAGCAGCTGCATATAAAAAGCCCATCCCTTTTGGCCCGTTAATTTTATGAGCCGAAACGGATAAAAGATCGACACCTAATTGTCGCACATTTAACGGAATTAATCCATAAGCTTGCACTGCATCCGTGTGGAAATATGCTCCATGCTCTTTTAATAGAACTCCAATTTCTCCAATTGGCTGAATAGCACCTACTTCATTATTTCCAAACATCACCGACACAAGAATTGTTTGATCGGTTAGGGCTGATTTTATTTCATCCACAGATACTTGTCCGTACTCATTAACTGGTAAGTAAGTCACTTCAAAGCCCTGTGTTTCTAAATATTCACACGTATGAAGCACAGCGTGGTGTTCAATTTGCGTGGTAATAATATGATTTCCTTTATGGCGGTTTGCAAGAGCTACTCCGATCAGTGCCATATTATCTGCTTCTGTCCCACCACTTGTAAAAATCAGTTCATTTTCGTGTGCTCCAATACTTGCTGCAATCGTTTGGCGAGCTTCGTCTAAATAGCGTCGACTTTCCCGCCCGTAGTGATGAATACTAGACGGATTTCCAAAGTACTCATGCATAAAAGTCGTCATTTTCTCAACGACTGCTGGATGTATTGGAGACGTTGCTGCATGATCAACATAAATACGTTCCAAAATAAACGCCTCCTAGCTCATTATTAAATATAAAACATATAAGACGCTTGATCATCATCAGAATGATTTGCTAAATCTTCAAGCGTTGTACTATCTAGCACTTCTTTAACTGCATCTCGAATACGAATCCACAGCTCGCGTTTTGCAGGCTCTTCATCTTCAATTCCTTCTACAGGACTAATAGGACCTTCTAAAACAGAAATAATATCGCCAGAAGTAATGTTAGCAGGTTCATGGGCTAAGATGTAACCTCCATAAGCTCCGCGCACGCTTTTTACAAGCCCAGCGTTACGCAGCGGTGAAATAAGCTGCTCTAAATAATGTTCAGATAAGTCATGCGTTTGAGCAATAGTTTTAAGCGAGATAGGACCTTCGCCAAAGCGCTTCGCAAGCTCAATCATAATCGTTAAACCGTAGCGTCCTTTTGTTGAAATTTTCATACGATACACTCCTTCAATACACTTTTTTTATTTATGAAAAAAATAAGACCCTCACGTTGTCACTGAATGCTGTGATGAGTCGTTTTTACTAAGCTATATGAACTTCTCTATACGCGTTTCTTGCAAATGTAACTGTTGATATTATAACATACTATGCCTATAAGATAAATTTCCACCACCTATTCACCTCTTGTGATACAGTGAAAGAAAAGAAAGGAGAACAACATGGCTACAAAACCTCTCGCATTTCGAATGCGTCCGACTCATTTAGATGACGTTATCGGGCAGCAGCATTTAGTTGGCAAAGATAAAATGATTTATCGAATGGTAAAAGCAAATCACTTAAGCTCGATGATTTTATATGGGCCTCCAGGCGTTGGAAAAACAACAATTGCCACAGCTATTGCAAAAACAACCAACACGGCGTTTCGTCAGTTAAATGCCGTTGTAAACAATAAAAAAGATATGGAAATTGTCGCCGAAGAAGCCAAAATGTCAGGCAAAGTAATTCTGCTGTTAGATGAAGTTCATCGCCTTGACAAAGCCAAGCAAGACTTTTTGCTTCCTTATTTAGAAAACGGTATGATCATTCTAATCGGAGCGACAACAAGCAATCCTTATCACGCGATTAATCCTGCTATTCGAAGCAGATGCCAAATCTTCGAATTAAAATCTCTTACGCCAGATGATATCAAAATGGCGCTAACAAGAGCACTCAACGACTCATCCAACGGATTTGGGGATAGAAAAATTATCGTTGAAGATGACGCCATGAACCACTTTGCCAACAGCTGTAACGGTGACGTGCGCTCGGCTTTGAATGCTCTGGAACTGGCTGTTTTATCAACAGGTGAAGGCGATGGTAAAATCGTTATTACCTTACAAACGGCAGAAGAATGTCTGCAGCAAAAATATTTTTCACATGATAAAAATGGTGACGCTCACTATGATGTATTATCAGCTTTTCAAAAATCGATTCGCGGCAGCGACGTAAATGCCGCTCTTCATTATTTAGGACGGCTAATTGAAGCAGGAGACTTGATCAGCATCAATCGTCGCCTTTTAGTCATTGCCTATGAAGACATTGGACTAGCTGATCCGGATGCCGGCATGAGAACTCTCGCAGCTATTCAAGCAACTGAGCGATTAGGACTCCCAGAAGCACGTATCCCACTTGCAAACGCCGTTATTGAGCTTTGCCTATCACCAAAGTCCAACGCTGCTTACAAAGCATTAGATGAAGCGATAAGTGATATTAAAAAAGGGCTGTCCGGCGACGTTCCCCCTCATTTGAAGGATGCTCATTACAAAGGAGCAGAGAACCTTGGCCGAGGCGTTGAATATCAATACCCGCATGATTTTGATAACGGATGGGTCCTTCAACAGTATTTACCGGATCGCATCAAAAACAAACAATATTTTCATCCTAAACAAAATGGACAAGAAAAATACTTTTCAAAAGTTTTCAATCGTTTAGAGACATTAAAAAAAGAAAATGGCTGAAACTGATGCTCAGTTTCAAAGCCATTTTCTTTTTTGTCTTTATCTATTAAGCTACACTTTTAACGTCTTTTCGTTTTTTCGTTTTTGTTGAACCTTTGAAATAGCTGTCTAAAAGTTTAGCGACTAAACGAGCGATAATGTTAAACAACAGAACCATAATGATCAGAATAGCAGCTGACTTTGTTGCAATCAATCTTGCATCAGGTACGATTCCTTCAGAGTTTAATTTCCAAATGTGGACGGCAAGCGTCTCTGCTGGCCGAAAAATATTAAACGGGTTTACAGGACTCGTTAAGTCAGCATTTGAATTTAACATCGGCGTCGTTAAGCCAGCCGTATAAATCAACGCAGCTGCCTCTCCAAAGATTCGTCCCGCTGTTAAAATAACACCTGTGATAATTTGTTGAATCGCTGATGGAATGACGACTTTAACAATTGTCTGCCATTTAGTCGCACCTAAACCTAAACTCGCTTCTTTTACACTCGCAGGAACAGATGCAATTGCACTTTCACATACGCGCGTTAAACCCGGTAAATTCAAAATTGTAATCACCAGTGCTCCGCCGATAAGCGTATAGCCCCAGCCGGAAAATGTGACGAAAATTAATAATCCAAATAACCCAACTACAATGGACGGTAATGACGCCATTGTCTCAATACATAAGCGAACGAAATTTAAGAAACGACCTTGCTTCGCGTACTCCGCTAAATAAATTCCAGCTCCTAAACCAAGAGGAATAGAAATGATCAGCGTTAAAACAAGCATGTAGAACGAGTTAAACAGCTGCGGTCCGATACCGCCTCCTGCCATCGTATTGCTTGGCTTTCCAAATAAAAAGTTCGGATCCCAAAATCCCCAGCCTTTAGCGATAATTTCAACAACTAAATACACTAATAGCGCCACAACTAGAGCGGCAATGCCATAAAAAACACCTGTCCATATATTATTTACTGTGCGTGCATTTTTGTTTCTCATTGATGAGCACCTCGTTTCCCAATTGCTCGGATAATTAAAATGAACACGAAAGAAATAAGCAGTAAAATCATGGCTAACGTCCACAATGCGTTATTCCATGCCGTTCCGTTTAACGTATTAGACATATCCATTGTTAAAATACCTGTTAATGTTGCCGTTGGGCTATATAAGCTTTCAGGAAGCTTAACCGTATTTCCGATAACCATTTGAACAGCTAGCGCTTCTCCAAATGCGCGGGCAAGCCCTAACACGACACCTGTTAAAATACCTGTTTTAGCAGATGGAATAATGACTCGGCTAATTGCCTGCCATCTTGTTGAACCTAGTCCATAAGAAGCTTCTAAATATTCAGGTGCTACGCTTCGAATTGCATCGTCAGCAATACTTGCCATCGTCGGAAGAATCATGACGCTTAAGACAATAATTCCGGCAATCAAACTAAAGCCCACTCCGCCGAAGTTATCGCGAAGAAGCGGCACTAAAATGGTAACCCCTAAAAGACCGTATACCACTGAAGGAACTCCGACTAAGAGTTCTAAAACCGGTCGTAAAACCGTTGAACCAAATTTAGGCGAAATATAGTTGTTAAAAATGGCGATAGCAATTCCAATGGGAGCACTTATAATAACGGCTCCGATTGATACAAGCATGGAACCCAGAATAAACACAAGTGCCCCGTATTCTTTATTGTTTGGGCTCCATTTTGTTGAAGTCAACATTTCACCGATTGATATATTACTTTGTAAAAATGACTGTATGCCTTTTTCACAAATAAATAGGATAATAGCTAACGTAACAAGTACAATTAAAATACCGCAAAATGTAGAAAGCGTACGGCCAATGTATTCGCTTTTTACATAATTAATGGATTTTTTCCCCTTCATCGCTCTGTCTCCTTACATATTCAGTATATATTCGCTTTTCTTTTTATTCGCTATATACTTTATTAACATTCAAATAGAATAAGACTGACTGTGTTAGTCAGCCCTATTCTTTTTAAAAACACTCTTATTTTTTGAACTCAGTCATTGGGATATATCCCATATCTTCTACTTGCTTAGCAAAGTCTTTACCAGCTACATAGTCAATGTACTCTTTTGCACCATCTTTTGGCTCACCGTTTGTAATCATATACTCATAAGACCAGAACGGATATTTTTTAGAAACAATATTTTCTGTTGTTGGCTCCACACCATCAATATTAAGCATTTTTAAACTTTCTTTTTTATCGCCAATTAAATACGACATAGCAAGGTAACTTACTGCTCCTGGCGTTGAGTTTACTGATTGCTCAACCGCTCCGTTTGAATCTTGAGCTGTACCAACGCTGTCATTTACTTTTGCTTCACCCATTAATGTCTTCTCAAATGTAGCACGTGTACCAGATGATGCTGGACGGTTGATTACGTTAATTTTTTCATCGTTTCCGCCAACTTCTTTCCAGTTTTTAATTTCGCCAGAGAAAATCTTTTGAATTTGCTCTTTTGTTAACGATTCTACTTTTACATCTTTATTTACAACAAGTGCGAACCCAATGCCCGCTACTTTCGTATCCACAAGTTTATTTGCTTTTGATTTATCTTCGATTTTATCGGCTGCTGGAACGTCAGAATTACCAATGTCAACTGCTCCTGATGCTACTTGGTTAACACCAGTTCCACTACCTCCACCTTGTACCGTTACTGAAAGGTTTGGATATTTTTCAGTAATTCCATTCGCTGCTTCTTCTGCAAGTGGTTGTAAAGCTGTAGATCCCGCCGCTGTTAACGTACCTGACACTTCTTCTTTGCTGCCCGAACCACTGTCGTTGCTTGCTCCGTCTTTACCACATGCTGCTAGTGCTCCTACCATTAAAAAAGCTGCTAATGTTACTTTAAAACCCTTTGTTTTCATTACATTACCCTCCAATAAATATATGTGTAATTAGTACTAGTCCTTTGTACTCGAACAACAGGTACAAGACACATTATACGAGTAGATTGTTGTCTTTATATGAAGTGAATTTTAAGTTACTGTAAACTTACTTATTTGGGGTTTATTTTTTCTTATTTCTATGAAAATCCTTGATATATAAGACTTTCTGAATATTACTGTAGAAGATACAAAAGAAAGAAAGCGAAAACGTAAATTTTATGTAAATAAAGCGTTAAATAAATTTACATAAATCTCTTTTTTTAATACAGTGTAAATCCACTATCAAGCCATATTTTTCAATTTATTAGTACTTTTTGTACATATCAAACAGAAGATTCCATCCAAAGCATAAATAGAACAGATATTCCCATAAAAAAAGAAGGCTGCGATAGCCTTCTTTTTATTCATCACCTACGCGGCGAATCTTAATATCACTTAATAATTCATTGATAACATGACCGCCCATAATTAATCCTGCTACAGATGGAACAAAAGCATTAGAAGATGGGGGCATTTTTGCTTTGCGAATTTGCGCTTGATCGTTTCCTACTTCTTTGCGAACTTCTTCGCGAATAACGATTGGACGTTCATCAGAAAAAACGACATTAATTCCTTTGCGAATTCCTTCTTTACGCAGACGAGTACGAACCACTTTTGCAATCGGATCTGTATGTGTCTTTGAAATGTCTGCAATTTTAAAACGTGTTGGATCCATTTTATTCGCAGCACCCATACTTGAAATAATCGGAATATCACGTTTTAAACATTCTTTCATTAAATGAATCTTATACGAAATCGTATCGGATGCATCCACTACGAAGTCCGGTTTGTAACTAAAGAACTCTTCATATGTTTCTTCTGTATAAAACATTTGAAGAGAAACGACGTCACAGTCCGGGTTAATATCTAAAATACGCTTTTTCATTAATTCTGTCTTGGGCTGACCTACCGTAGAAAGCAGCGCGTGAATTTGACGATTTACGTTTGTAATATCAACGTCGTCTTTATCTACAAGAATTAAACGCCCTACTCCTGACCGAGCCAAGGCCTCAGCAGAAAATGATCCTACTCCTCCTATCCCTAAGATAGCAACTGTGCTGCCTTTTAAAGTAGCTAGCCCTTCTTTTCCTATCGCCAGTTCATTACGCGAAAACTGATGCAACATGTTAAAACACTCCTCTATTAAATACACCAACGTGTATGATTAATTCAAATAAACAACGAAATTGACTATACCATATTTTTAGCAAAACGAACATGAGCATTCGTTATTTATCCATAAAAAAACTCTATGCAAATAATTACATAGAGAATTTCTTATATGTATGCTAGTCCCGATCGTGCCGTCTCGAGTGCCTTCGTTTTGAACCCGCTCTCGGCAGGTGGGTGCTCTGCTTTAACCATTGTAAGTCCTCGAGATGAGGCATGTACGCTCGTTAAAAACTTCGAGCTCCCAAGCAAAAAATTGTTCGGTCAAAACTGGATTAAGGACGAACACATCAGGACTATTTAGTTCTTGAAAGTATCTTATCACAGAAAAAATCACTTTGCAATTAATAAGTAAAACAAAAAAAATTGAGCCTGTCATGTTCCAGTGACAGGCTCGATTTAACAGACGGTTCAATCGATTACGCTTCTGTTTTTTGCTTTTTTACCTGTAAATGCAGCTCGTCTAATTGCGCTTCACTTACTTCACCAGGTGCGTTTGTTAATAGACAGCTTGCACTTGCTGTTTTAGGGAAGGCAATTGTATCACGCAAGTTTGTGCGTCCTGCTAGAAGCATAACCAAACGATCAAGACCTAACGCAATTCCGCCGTGAGGAGGAGTACCGTATTCAAATGCTTCAAGTAAGAAACCGAACTGCTCATATGCTTCTTCTAATGTAAACCCAAGCGTTTTAAACATTTTTTCTTGAATATCACGCTCGTAAATACGTAAAGATCCTCCGCCAAGTTCGTAACCATTCAATACTAAGTCATATGCTTGTGCACGGACTTGTCCAGGATCGCTTTCTAACATTGGTAAATCTTCACGAACTGGCATTGTGAATGGATGATGAGCCGCGTAGTAACGGTTGTCTTCTTCGTCATGCTCAAGAAGAGGCCAATCTGTTACCCATAGGAAGTTAAATTTCGTTTCATCAATAATTCCTTGTTCTTTTGCAAGCTTTAGACGAAGAGCGCCAAGTGCATCTGCTACAACTGACTTTTTATCAGCTACAAATAAAAGTAAATCTCCTTCTTCCGTTTGAAGAGCTTCAGCAAATTGCTTTTGCTCATCTTCATTGAAGAATTTTGCAATCGGTCCTTTTAAGCCGTCAGCTTCAACTTTCAGCCATGCTAACCCTTTAGCACCGTAAATTTTCACGAACTCTGTTAGAGCATCGATATCTTTACGTGAATAGCTAGAAGCGGCACCTTTTACGTTAATTGCTTTTACTTCTCCGCCGTTTTCAACTGCTGCGCTAAATACTTTGAACCCGCAGTCTTTCACAAGCTCTGATAAGTTGACTAGCTCCATTTCAAAACGTGTATCCGGCTTATCTGAACCGTAGCGACTCATCGCTTCATCATATGAGATGCGCGGGAAAGGCGTCGTTACATCTAAATTTTTTACGCGCTTCATTACTTTAGACATCATTTCTTCCGTCATTGTCATGATGTCCTCTTGAGATAAAAATGATGTTTCAATATCGATTTGAGTAAATTCAGGCTGACGATCTGCACGCAAGTCTTCATCGCGGAAGCAGCGAGCAATTTGATAATAACGCTCAACTCCGCTTACCATTAACAGCTGCTTAAAGATTTGCGGTGATTGAGGAAGAGCATAAAACTCCCCTTCGTGCACGCGGCTTGGCACAAGATAATCACGCGCGCCTTCTGGCGTACTTTTCGTTAGAATAGGTGTTTCAACATCTAAAAAGTCATTTTGGTCTAAGAAGTCACGAATTGTTTTTGTAATGTCATTGCGCATTTTAAGCGTGTTAAACATCTCAGAACGTCGAAGGTCTAAATAACGATATTTTAATCGAACATCTTCTGATACTTCCGTTTGATCCGCAATAGCAAAAGGAGGTGTTTTGGCTTTGTTTAATACCGTAATCTGCTCAGCGTGAACTTCAATTTTACCTGTTTTTAAGTTCGAGTTAACGGTTCCCTCTTCACGAGCCACAACAGTTCCTTGCACTTCCAGTACGAATTCATTACGTACATCTTCAGCAATTTTTAGCGCTTCAGCAGATTTTTCAGGATTAAATACAACCTGTACAACTCCGCCGCGGTCGCGTAAATCAATAAAGATTAATCCCCCTAAATCACGGCGTTTCTGAACCCATCCTTTTAATAGAACTGTTTCGCCAGTTGCTTGTTCTGTTACATCTCCACAGTAGTATGAACGTTTTGTCATCATGGTTCCCCCTTATACTTGTTCTTGCAAATAGCTGACCAATTGCTCAATTGATACTTCTTGCTGTTCGCCAGATTCCATATTCTTTACGTTTACAACTTGTTTTGCTAGCTCATCTTCACCTAGAACAACAACAAATTTTGCTTGTACACGATCAGCTGCTTTGAACTGAGCTTTCATTTTTTTATCTTGATAATCTTTATCAGCTACAAAGCCTGCGCGTCGAAGCGTATTTACAATTGAAACGGATTTTTCTTTTGCTTCATCGCCCATGGTTACTACATAGCAATCTACGCCTGTTTCTACCGGAAGCTCAATTCCTTCTGCTTCCAATGCAGATAATAAGCGTTCGATACTTAAAGCGAATCCGATACCCGGTGTTTCAGGTCCGCCGATTTCTTGAATCAGCCCATTATAACGGCCTCCGCCACAAAGAGTTGTAATGGCGCCAAATCCTTCTGCTTCACTCATTAGTTCAAATGCTGTGTGATTATAATAATCTAACCCGCGTACTAGCGTCGGATCTACAACATAGTCAATGTCTAAATCGGTTAAGTACTGCTGTACTTTTTCAAAATATTCTTTTGAATAGTCGTTTAAATAATCAAGAATAGACGGCGCTGTAGCCATCAGCTCATGGTCACGATCTTTTTTACAGTCTAAAATACGAAGAGGATTTTTCTCCAATCTGCTTTGGCAGTCGCTGCAAAACTCTCCAATGCGAGGTGCAAAGTGGTCAATAAGCGCTTGACGGTGAGCTTGACGACTTTCTGTATCTCCTAAACTGTTAACAACCAACTTTAATTTTTTCAATCCAAGCGATTGGTAAAAGCTCATTAACAGGGCAAGAACTTCAGCATCAATAGCAGGATCATTTACCCCTAATGCTTCTACACCAAACTGAACGAATTGACGGAAACGTCCCGCTTGAGGTCGTTCATAGCGAAACATAGGACCAATATAAAACAGCTTGGTTGGCTGCGTTGGATTTCCAAACATCTTATTTGAAACAAATGATCGTCCAACTGCAGCTGTTCCTTCTGGACGAAGCGTTAAGCTGCGGTCACCTCGATCTTTAAATGTGTACATTTCTTTTTGCACGATATCTGTTGTTTCTCCCACTCCGCGCAAAAATAATTCAGTGTGTTCAAACATTGGTGTACGAATTTCTTGGTAGTTGAACGCACGGCAGATTTCTCTTGCTCGCTGTTCAACAAACTGCCAATATTCTACTTTGCCCGGTAAAATATCTTGTGTGCCTCTAGGTATTTGAACTGACATAACGTGATATGCCTCCTATATTTAAAATTTACAATACAAAAAAACTCTCGCCTCTACTATTTTTCCATAGTAGGGACGAGAGTTGATCTCACGTGGTACCACCCTAATTGAAACATATGACATGTTTCCACTCATTTCGTTAACGCACGAACACGTTCATCTCCTACTAAGTTTCCCTTTTCAGAGTGAAGCCTCCTGAGTGTTCTTTCATAAAGTCATCATGTAGAAATGCTTGCAGCCTAAGACATTTCCTCTCTAGCCATGTGTCATCTTTACTACTTTTCTCGATCTTTGGCTTATCAATATAAAAATGTTATACATTCATTTTAATTTAGCAATTGCTTTCTATATTACGAATGAAATGAGCAGTTGTCAAGCACCTTTCATGTTAAGAGCGGTCTAATTGTTTTCTTAGTTTCTGAATATCTCGAAGCGTTAAACCAAATTCAGAAGCCAATTCAAGGGACGAAGCTTCACTTTCTCTGTCAATAAAATCATGAAAATGAATGCCAAATACCGGATTTACCTGGTGAAATGATTGTTCACCTTTTTCACTAAACTTCATCGTTTCTTCCTCCCTGCCTACACTTACTTATCCTTTTATTAGCATTGCCCAAAAAAGATGTTTTTACATAAGAGAAAGGATTTTTTTTATTTTCATCGAATACTCTATTTTGTTATAAAAAGGAGGTCTATCTATTCGCCATCTAAACATGAAGTCTGTATCTGTTTTGGCTGCAAGTATCCTTTTGTTACTGTGCTCTTCCTCATTTGAGCGCCCAAACGTACCGGTGCATCAACCCATTATTGTAACAGCTGACTCTCTTCATGTACGGAGCGGTCCAGGACGTTCATTTTCAATTACAAATAAATTGACGAAGAATACAAGACTATCCGTTTCAGACCGTCAAGGAGATTGGTATTATGTAGAAAGCTCGGATATTCAAGGATGGGTGTTTAAAAAATTCACGAAAACCGTAGCGCTTCGCAGCGTTCAGCCTAGCATGCAGGTAGCGCAGCGCCAGCCTGTTTATACGCTGAGTAAAAGCTTGCGGCACCTAAAGAGCAAAACAATTATTATTGATGCAGGCCATGGAGGAAAAGACAAAGGAGCCATCGGCACACAGGGCACATATGAAAAAGACCTCACTCTCCGAACAGCACTTATTTTACAAAACAAACTTCAAAAAGAAGGCGCACACGTCATTTTAACCCGCACCCATGATGAGTACGTTCTACTTTCACAGCGCACGCTGCAATCGACTAAAGCAGATGCTTTTATAAGCATTCACTACAACAGTACGAACAGCTCACAGCTAACTGGCCTTATGACGTATTATTACCATCAGCATCAGGACAGTCCACTCACACATTCTATTCATCAGTCCCTTATTAATCATGCAAAATTGAAAGACAAAGGAGAACGTTTTGGAAACTATTATGTTCTTCGCGAAAATACACGTCCGAGTACATTAATTGAACTGGGCTTTTTAAGCAACGAACGGGAAGAAACGTATATTAATTCCATCAGTTATCAGCAAATGATTACGTCCGCTATCGCTGAAGGATTAAATCACTACTTTCAAAGCAAAGAAAAAACGCAGACTCATCTGTGAGCCTGCGTTTTTTCTTTGCTTTCTACAATAAGCGTGACCGGTCCGTCATTTGTAAATGATACGTCCATCATTTCACCAAATGCGCCGGTTTCTACTCGAACATTTTTTTCTGATAATACTTTATTAAAATAGTTGTAAAGCGTTACAGCATGATCTGGCCTAGCAGCTCCCATAAAGTTTGGTCTTCTGCCTTTTCGGCAATCTCCATACAGCGTAAATTGAGATACCGATAAAATTTCTCCTTCTACATCTAGAAGCGACAAATTCATTTTGCCAGACTCATCATCAAACACTCGCAAATTCACAATTTTATCCGCTACATACTCTGCATCAGCTTCAGTATCGTCATGGGTGATGCCCACTAAAAGCATATATCCGTGCTTAATCTCACCGACCGTCTCACCTGCAACAGTTACTTTTGCATTCTTTGCTCTTTGTACGACTACTCTCATGTATAACGACCTTTCTTAATGCATAATTCGGCGAACTGAATAAATGTCTCGAAGCTGCTTAATGCGCTCAACCACTTTATGAAGGTGACTGATGTTATGAATAGAAATTGACATATGAATCGTAGCCATTTTGTTTCGATCCGATTTTCCTGAAACGGCTGAAATATTCGTTTTAGTCTCGTTTACAACCTGCAGAACTTCATTTAGTAAGCCTCTGCGGTCGTATCCGGAAATTTCAATTTCCACGTTAAACTCTTTGCCTTCTTTAATATGTGTTTCCCACTCTACAGGAATAAGGCGGCTTTCCGCATCATCTGTGTGAACGTTTAAACAATCTGCTCTATGAACAGATACTCCTCGCCCCTTTGTAATAAAACCAACAATCTCATCTCCAGGAACTGGATTACAGCATTTAGACAAGCGAATCAGCATGTTCTCTACACCCGGTACGATAACCCCAGAATCTTTTCGTTTATGCTGGCGAACACGCTTGGCCGCAGTATCGCGTGCAATATCATCAATTTGGATCTCTTGTTCTTGATCGCGCTGCTTTCTCCACTTCTCAGTTAAACGATTAGCTACTTGAGCCGCAGTTAATCCGTTATACCCAATAGCTGCATACATATCATCTTCGTTTGAGAAATTAAACTTCTCCGCTACTCGTTTGATATTATCAGCTGTTAATACTTCTTTTAAGTCAAACTCCATTTGACGAATTTCTTTTTCAACCAGCTCTTTGCCTTTTTCAATATTTTCATCGCGGCTTTGCTTTTTAAAGAATTGGCGAATTTTATTTTTGGCTTGAGACGTTTGAGCAAGCTTTAACCAGTCCTTGCTTGGACCATACGAATGCTTAGACGTCAAAATTTCGATAATGTCCCCCGTTTTCAAACGGTAATCAAGCGTAACCATCTTGCCGTTGACTTTTGCTCCAATGGTTTTATTTCCGATTTCAGAATGAATACGATAGGAAAAATCAATTGGAACAGAACCCGAAGGAAGCTCAATGACGTCGCCTTTTGGCGTAAAAATGTAAACCATGTCAGAAAACAAATCAACTTTTAGAGATTCCATAAACTCTTCTGCATCGTTTGCGTCATTTTGAAATTCTAAAATTTCTCTAAACCACGTCAACTTTTCTTCAAATGAAGCATGCTCAGCTGTTTTTCCCTCTTTGTAAGCCCAGTGAGCAGCAATTCCATACTCAGCAATTTGGTGCATGTCAAACGTTCGAATTTGAACTTCTAACGGATCACCTTTTGGTCCGATAACCGTCGTATGAAGAGACTGGTACATATTTTGTTTTGGCATTGCAATATAATCTTTGAAACGTCCTGGCATTGGCTTCCAGCACGTGTGAATAATTCCTAACACCGCATAACAGTCTTTAATGCTATTTACAATAATGCGCACAGCTAGTAAATCGTAAATTTCATTAAACTGCTTGTTTTGCAGTGCCATTTTACGATAGATGGAATAAATATGTTTTGGACGTCCTGAAATTTCAACTTTAATCGACACTTCATCTACTTGCTCTCGAACTTCATCAATAACTTCAGCCAAATACTGCTCGCGTTCCGCACGCTTTTTCTTCATCAAATTTACAATGCGATAATATTGCTGAGGATTTAAGTAACGTAAAGCTGTATCTTCAAGCTCCCACTTAATTTTTGAAATACCAAGACGATGAGCAAGAGGAGCAAAAATTTCAAGCGTTTCATTTGAAATGCGTCGCTGTTTTTCCTGCGGTAAATGTTTTAGCGTACGCATGTTATGAAGACGATCCGCAAGTTTGATCAGTATGACTCGAATATCTTGAGCCATTGCTACAAACATCTTGCGGTGATTTTCAGCCTGCTGCTCTTCTTTAGACTTATATTTAATTTTTCCCAGTTTCGTTACGCCGTCTACTAACATTGCTACTTCTTCATTAAAAGCTTTTTCTAAATCTTTTAGTGTTATCTCTGTATCTTCAACCACATCATGTAGAAATCCAGCTGCAATTGTTGCTGGATCCATATCTAGATCAACTAAAATTCCTGCGACTTGAATCGGGTGGATAATATATGGTTCACCCGACTTGCGATATTGTTCTTTGTGAGCTTCTTTTGCAAAATCATATGCTTTTTGTACAAAAGCCACGTCTTCTTCACTTAAATATCGCTTCGTATTGTCAATGACCTGTTCCGCTGTTAGGACTTGCTCATTTGCCATGAAATCACCTTTTATCAACTAGCATTTTTAATTCATATTGTAACTATTATCTTGAAAAAATCCAAGGATGTAAAGCCTTTGCGTTTAATTTATCAAATTTACATCATTTCCATTTTACGTATTAACGTTTTTTAACGAAAAAAGAGCACCTGTATCAGGTACTCTTTTTTATGTGATCGTTCTTCTTAATACGTCATTAATGTGAATACATCGTAACCGTCCAGTTTGTCACGGCCGTCAAGGTAAGAAAGTTCAATTAAGAACGCAGCTCCAACAACAATTCCACCTAATTCTTCGACAAGCTTAATTGTCGCTTCAATTGTACCGCCTGTTGCTAATAAATCATCTGTAATCAACACGCGCTGACCTGGCTTAATTGCATCTTTGTGAATCGTTAATACGTCTTTACCGTATTCTAAACCGTAATCTACTTTGATTACTTCACGCGGTAATTTTCCTTCTTTACGAACAGGTGCAAAACCGATACCTAACGCATATGCTACTGGACAACCAACGATAAATCCGCGAGCTTCTGGCCCTACAATAATATCAACTTGTTTATCATTCGCATATTTTACAATCTCATCCGTTGCGGCACGGTATGCATCACCATTGTCCATTAATGTTGAGATATCTTTAAATGTAATACCTGGTTTTGGCCAGTCAGGTACAATTGTAATATAATCTTTAAAATTCATTCTAATGTTGCCTCCTCATTCAATCGAACGCTTAAAAATATCTTGAAATTGATTTTTAAGCTGTACATATGACGTATAAATAAAGTTTTTTTCTATTTCAATCTGCTGCTGCTTTTGGCGATAAGTCGCAGATTCTATTAAATCACGTTTCGCAGAATTTTTCACTAACGAAATTAAGCCATTGTTTATTGTAACAAATTCTAACTCAAAAAACACCTTTGCTATAAAATCAATCGTTTCTTTTGACCAGCCCTTATGAATCGCTAAATCTTCTTTGTAGCGTTTTAAATCAAATGGACCCTTTTTCGCTAAAAAGCCGTAAAACCATTTAAAATGATCGCGAGTTGGGATTGTATCAAAATAATGGTCTTCTTCCGTTAAGAAAATAGCGTATATTCTAGAAGGGATACCTTTAACAAACAAACATTCAAGCCACTTCTGTGAAGGAGGCAAATCTAATAAAACGATCTGTTCCCCTGCAAACATACATGCTTTTGCCTGTTCTTCATCTTGAATAAGAACAACATGCTCCATCGGCAGCAGCGACTTGTATTTATCAATTGTTGAAGCGTGAAAAGCAACAACTTTCATTTGATCCGTAAATACCTGCTGAAAGAAACGTTTGACATCAACTGCACTGCGATAATCAAACATCTGCCATTCATCCACAGAAATATCTTCCACCATCAGCTGCGGCTTGCGCATATTATTCCACTCATTAATAGATAGTTCACCTACTAATGATACTTTAGCTATAGGAGATAATTCATCTAATATATAGCCTAACCCAAATCCTACTGCATCAACCGATACCCCGCTGTCTTCAAATACGAGTTTTAAATGATTTTTATTAGCACCAATTTTCCGCATAGATGTTGTATGAACATCTTTAATGAGAACTTTTGGCTTCGGGTTATGCATACCAAATGGAGCAAGCGCACTCATTTGTTCAATGTTTTCCAGCGTAATTTCCTCTGTTGTGCATACTGTATCAACTGATGTAATTGGAATAAAATCCTGTTCGGTTAACACGTTGCTTGCTTGTTCATTAAGACGTCTGCGCAGCTCTTCTACATCATCGCTGTTTAATGTCATGCCGGCTGCCATTGGATGCCCTCCAAAATGCGGCAAAATGTCACGGCACTTAGATAAGTTCGCGAATAAGTCAAAACCTTCGATACTTCTTGCTGAACCTTTGGCAATACGGTTTTCAGAGTCCATACTTAGTACAATTGTTGGTCTATAGAATTTTTCTACGAGCCTAGAAGCGACAATTCCAACAACGCCTGCATTCCATCCTTCTCCCTCTACAATAAGAACGCTGTTTTCATCCGGAGGATACATACTCTCAACAAATTCAACGGCTTCCTCTGTAATATCGTTTACGATTTGCTGCCTTTCCTTGTTTAACGCATCAATTTCTTTAGCTAAGCCTTTTGCCTCTTCAGCATTTGTCGTCATAAGCAAATGAACAGCTGGATCGGCATCTTGAAGACGTCCTACTGCATTAATGCGAGGAGCCATCGCAAATCCAATTGTATCCTCATTAATTTCTTCACGTTTTACTCCACATACGCTCAGAAGCGCTTCAATTCCGGTGCGCTTCGTGAGCTTGAGATAGTCAAGACCTTTGCGAGCAATTAAGCGGTTTTCGTCGACTAAAGGAACTAAGTCAGCAATCGTCCCAATTACTGCTAGTTCTAACAAATGTTCCGGAAGCTCCCCTAACAGCGCATGAGCGAGTTTAAAAGCGACTCCTACACCTGCCAGTTCTTTAAATGGATATGTACTTCCAGGCAGCTTTGGATGAATAATTGCATAAGCATCCGGCAAAACCGGCCCCGGCTCGTGGTGATCAGTAATAATTAAATCAAAGTTTAATTCACGTGCATACGCAGTTTCTTCGACTGCCGAAATACCTGTGTCTACCGTAATCACCAGCTGATAGCCGCCTGCGCTTATTTTATCAAATGCCGCCTTATTCGGCCCATAACCTTCTGTAAAGCGATTAGGAATATAAAAATCAACATCAGCGCCAAGCTGCTGTAAAGCAGATAACATAACAGAAGTGCTGCTGACTCCGTCAGCATCGTAATCTCCATAGATCATAATTTTTTCATTATGATCAATTGCTTGCTGAATACGAGCTACCGCTTTGTCCATATCGTGCAATAAAAACGGATCGTGGAACGTTTGTGCATCAACGTGTAAAAACTCACGTGCCGCTTCTACTGTTGTCATGCCTCTATTAAGTAATAACGAAGCTACTAGAGGTGTAATATTGAGGTTTTCTACAAATTCATTAACAAGTTGTTCATCACATTCTTGAACATTCCAACGTTTTTTTGACTGTAACATGTCTCTTCACCCCTTAACCCACATTATTATACTAGAGTGGATGAAATGGAGCAACGAAAGAAAATAAGCACATTTTTCTGACAGTACGGCTTGAGTTTTCACGCACAAAAAAACGTGCGAACACTTCGCACGTTTTTGAATTACTTGCTTTCTACTTCTTTTTGTTCCTCACGCTTCAACTGTTTTCCTTTCCACACAAGCCATAGCTGAGCAGCAATAAACACAGATGAATATGCACCAAGGATTAAACCTACTAACAGGGCAATTGAGAAGTTTTGAATCGATTCACTTCCGAATAGAAGAAGTGCTACAACTGCAATTACAACTGTTAAAACGGTGTTCATTGAACGAGTAAATGTTTCACGCAAACTTAGATTTACGATAAACGCTAAATCGTCAAACGTTTTGGATTTAAATTTCTGCATATTTTCACGAATGCGGTCAAACGTAACGATCGTATCGTTAATTGAGTAACCAACAATCGTCAAGACAGCAGCAATAAACGTTAAATCAACCTCTAACTTCGTTAAGCTGAAGACCGTAACGATAAAAAACGCATCATGCAACAGAGCAAGCACGGCTGCAAGCGCCATGTAAAATTCAAATCGAATCGTTACATAAATGATAATTCCGATTGAAGCAATTACAATCGCCATCATTGCATTTTTCGCTAGTTCTTTTCCAACTGTCGGTGAGACGGTGCTCACATTTGGTTCAGAACCGTATTTATCTTTAAAGTGATCTTTTAAATTGGCAATTTCTTTTTTATTCAAGACCCCAACTACACGTACGACACCCGTATCATTACTTTTCCCTGTAATAACTACGTCATCCGTTTTGATATCGAGAGACTTCATTTCGCGCTGTATCTCAGCCTGCGTAACGGTATGATTTGCCGGAATCTCTATGCGAGTTCCGCTCGTAAAGTCAATACCGAGGTTCAGCCTGAACACGGCAACCGAGATAATACCGATAATGACGAGCACACTTGAGAACGTGAAAAATGCTTTACGGTATTTAACAAAGTCAATTTTATCCCACGCTGTAGGTAAAACGGTTGTGCCGTCGTCTTTGCTTAGGTCGTGAATTTGCTCTTTCTTCACGCCAAAGTAGCCTGGTTTTTTATCAAACCAGCGGCTGTTTACTAAAAGGCTCATTAATAATCGCGTACCGTATACGGCCGTAATAAAGCTTAGCACAATCCCGATCATTAACGTTGTAGCAAATCCTTTTACTGAACTTTGACCATAAAAGAACAATACAAGAGCCGCTAGCATCGTTGTAATATTGGCATCAAAAATGGTGGCAAGAGAGCGACGATTTCCTGCCCGGTATGCCGATATAACAGACCTTCCTGTTTTGAGTTCATCTTTAATCCGCTCGTAGGTAATAATATTTGCATCTACTGCCATACCTACGCCGAGAATAAGAGCCGCGATACCTGGAAGCGTCATAACCACATGCATCAAGTCAAATACAACTAAGTTCAAGTAGATATAAAAACTGAGTGTAATAATGGCAATAAGCCCCGGTAAGCGGTAGAAAAACAGCATGTATAGGAAGATAATTCCGATGCCGATAATACCCGCTAATATAGTCGTATGAAGAGCTTCTTCTCCAAACTGTGCTCCAACGGATGTAGAGTATAGCTCATCCAATTTAACCGGCAGCGACCCAGCATTTAGCAATTCCGCCAGCTGCGTTGCACTTTTCACGGTGAAGTTCCCACCTGAAATCTCAACATCTGGCTGTGTTAACACGCTGCTAACAGAGGCTGCAGATAGATACTTCGGATTTTTTTTTGTCGCTTCTTTTTGGTACGAGTCTTTTCCTTCTTCATAATCCAGCCAAATGACAATTAAATTGTTAGGTGCTGGTTTTTGAGAAAGCTCTCGCGTGATCTTTTCAAATTTTTTCGCATTTTTTAATTTTAGTGAGACGCTAGGCTGATTGCTTTGGTCAAACGATTGCTTTGCTCCGCCTTGCGCTAAGTCTGTACCATCCATCAGCACCTTATCGTTTACGTCACGGAACGTTAAGTTTGCTTGAGTTGATAACAGATCCCTGGCTTGCTTTTGATTCGTGACACCAGCTAGCTGAACGCGGATGCGGTCGTTTCCTTCAATTTGAATGCTGGGCTCACTAACTCCCAGTACATCGACACGTTGACGGAGCGCTTCAACCGTGCTGTTAAGTGCCTTTTTGTCAATGACATCGCCTTTTTTAGCTGGACTGACTTTATATAAAATTTCAAATCCACCTTGAAGGTCGAGGCCAAGTTTAATATCTTTTGTAATTCCAGTCATCGTTGTTCCGATTGTACTAAACACAAGCAGTACTAAGAGGAAAAAGGCAACGATACGTCCTCTTTTAACCATCGACAGAAAATCCTCCTTCTTATGTAAAAAACATGAAATGATAACAATAGATAAATGACCAATCTAATTATCATTCATAACCTAATGTCTGTCAAATAAAGACCTTATCAAATTTTAATACATGTATTTTACAAGCTCTACTTTAATAATTCTTTCCAGTCTTCTCCATTATTAACACTTGAGAACATATCAGATTTATAAGATTCAATTGTTACATAGCTCATCACCTGCGTGATCTTAACAGATAAAATATCATTTACAACTTGATGGAGAGATAGCTCCTTTTCTTTTTTCCATTTTTTCATTTCTAAATAACTCAATAAATCGTTCTCCGTTACTTCTTCATATCCAAGCATATGAAATTCTTCCATTTTGCTGGATAAGACAGGCTGTATAAGTTCTTTCGAAGCTGAAATAAATGGATGTGTCATATCGATCCTCCTTTCCGTTTGACATTTTGCGTAAAATTTCTTTCTCGTATGAGGAATACTTGTCATGCTTGGACACCGGGGGCGCATATATTCACTGTATAAACCTCAAGAAAGCAGTGAGTATATGTCTAAATTTTTACAGGGAACTATTATTTTAATAATTGCTGGCTTAATTACACGTGTACTCGGGTTTGTCAATCGAATTGTGGTGGCTCGAATGATTGGAGACGAAGGTGTGGGACTTTATATGATGGCGGTCCCCACGCTGGTATTAGTAATCACCTTAACACAGCTTGGGCTACCGGTTGCCATATCCAAGTTAGTGGCAGAAGCAGAAGCTTTAGGTGACAGGCATAAAATAAAAAAAATACTTGTCGTCTCTTTAAGTATTACGTGTACGCTGAGCGTTTTATTTACGCTCGGATTAATATTATTCGCTCCCGTTGTAGCAAAAACCTTCTTTACAGATTCACGTACGATCTATCCGCTGCTTGCGATTATTCCAGTTATTCCAATCATCGCCGTCTCGTCTGTCATCCGCGGATATTTTCAAGGAAAGCAACAAATGAAGCCTGCCGCTTATTCTCAAATTATCGAACAAGTGGTGCGCATTACGTTAATTGCCGTATGTACAAAAGCATTTTTGCCTTATGGAATTGAGTACGCTGCGGCTGGCGCTATGCTATCTTCCGTATTTGGAGAACTAGCTTCACTGTTTTATATGGTGTTTATGTTCAAGCGAAAGAAGAAAATAACAGTAAGACGAAAATTTTTTGCTTCTTTACATGCAGGCAAAGATACGTTCTTTGACTTAATGCGAATCGCTCTTCCCACGACAGGAAGCCGCATGATTGGGTCAATTTCTTGGTTTTTAGAACCGATTGTAGTAGCTCAAAGTTTAGCAATTGCAGGAGTAGCGACAGCTGTAGCAACGAAGCAGTACGGGGAATTAACAGGCTTTGCACTCCCTCTCCTGATGTTGCCTTCTTTTGTAACGGTGTCTCTATCCACTTCTTTGGTTCCCGCAATCAGTGAATCTCTTGCACAGAATCAAATGAAACAAATCGAATATCGGCTTCATCAAGCTCTCCGCTTGTCGTTTGTAACAGGCGGGCTGGCCGTTGTTGTTCTTTATGTATTTGCTAATCCGGTAATGGAATTGATGTATGGTTCTGACAAAGCTGCTATTTTTGTCAAAGTAATGGCGCCTTTTTTTATCTTTTATTACTTTCAAGGGCCGCTTCAAGCTGTTCTGCAAGCGCTAGACCTTGCAAAAGCCGCCATGATTAACAGTTTTATAGGAGCAGCGGTCAAAACATCTCTTATCTTCTTACTCGCAACTCAGCCCAATCTAGGCATTATGGGAGCTGGCCTTGCAATTGTTGTGGGAATGATGCTTGTCACTCTTTTACACCTGTCTACCGTCATGAAAAAAATTACGTATAAGCTTCATGTGTTTGAGTATCTTCGCAGTTTTTCTGTAATGGGAATATCAGGTTTTACCGGACACTTCGCTTATATGAATCTTTTCACTTCCATCCCTTTGAGCTTACGAACCGTTTTATCAATTGCACTTACAAGCGTTGTATACGTACTGTTTTTGCTGCTTTTTAGACTGATAACAAAAGAAGAATTAAACCGTTTTTCTGTTTTACGCTATTTTAAACGAAAATAAAACGCGGATCAATCCGCGTTTTATTGTTTCACATCCACCAAATCTATAAAAAATTTTTCGTTGTCGTAGCTGCAATATGAAATCTTATCTAAGTTTGAATACCCTAGCTTTTCCAGCTCTGCCTTTAACCATTCCGTCGTTTTATGTTCATGCAGCAGATGCTCTTCTTGAATAATGCCGTCGATGATAAAAGGCAAATTCAAATTGCCTTTTTCACCTGATTGCTGATCTTTTTCAAACACGGATAGCCTTCCTGAAGATTCTAAAATAGCAAATTCAACATCAGCTACATTTTTTATATTTTTATCTCGCAGCTGCACGAGCAAGTCATTGAAGTTATATCGCTGCCTTTTCATTTCATGTTCGTTTATTTTTCCATTTTCAATGATAATACTAGGTTTGCCATCAATAAAATTTCGCATTCGATTGCTTTTAAGAGACCATATAGCTAAGCCGATTTGAATAATGAGAAGCGTTAACATCGGAAGAATTGAATACAGCAAAGGATCTTTTGGGTTTTCGATAGCCATTACTGCCATTTCAGCAATCATAATAAAGACAACTAAATCCAAAATGCTCAGCTCTCCTATTTCCCTTTTACCCATGACGCGAAAAATAATTAAAACTACTACATATAAAAGCACGGTTCGCGCAACCATGATCAATAGTTCCACCGCAAAGACCTCCTTTATGTATTCTCTTGTAGTTTGTACCATTTATTTCAAAATAGCCTTACTTTTATGCGTCTATTTTGAAGTCATCCCGAATATGCTCGTACTAAGGGTTCACCTATCTTTTTATTTCATGAGGGGGAAACAAGTTGGGTGCAAAGCGAATGAGCAACGCTGTATTTGCAGGAGTAGCAACAATCTTAGTGATGGCTTTAGCGATTAGCATTATCTTTTCGCTTATTTTAAAATTCACATCGCTTGAAGAACAATCCGTACGTTTATTTTTACTTATTCTCTCATTTATTACACTGTTTATCGGAGGATTTATCGCGGGAGGCCGAAACGGTTCAAAGGGACTTCTCGTTGGAGGAGCCACTGGTGTTTCTTATTCTTTTTTAATGTTTTTACTACAATTTCTCGGCTATAGTCACCTGTTTTCTGCACAGCAGCTTTTATTTCACGCTGGATTTATTGGAGTCGCTATTCTCGGGGGAATTGTTGGCGTAAACATTGCCGGTTCACGAGAAGCATAAAAAAACGTCACGTACATGTACGTGACGTTTTTTTTTATTAATCTACGCTTCTTACTTCACGAATAGCATTGCGGTCAAACGTTAACTTTGAACCGTCAGTGCTGCGAACCACAACTTGTGACTCATCAATTGCGTCTACCAAACCGTGCATACCGCCAATTGTAACAACCTTATCACCTTTTTTAAGTGCTGATTGCATTTGCTGTAGGTTTTTTTGACGTTTTTGCTGTGGACGGATTAACAAGAAATAGAAAATGACAAACATTAAAAGTAATGGCCAAATATTTTGTAAAACACCCATGAAAACTCCTCCTTTTATTTATATTATCAACAGGTACTCATTCATAAATTTGATGAAAATTCCTGTAGTGACCTAGAAATTCTTTGCATCCGGGCCGTTAAACCCATATTTTTCAAAGAACTCATCGCGGAAATCGCCAAGTCGGTCTTCGCGAATGGCTTCACGGACTTGCTCCATTAAGTTTAGCAGAAAATATAAGTTATGGTAAGATGTTAAACGAATTCCAAACGTTTCATTACAACGAATTAAGTGGCGAATATACGCTCTTGAATAATTTTGACACGTGTAGCAGTCACAGTTTGGATCAATCGGACCGAAGTCTTCTGCATATTTTGCATTTTTAACAACAAGACGACCTTCGCTTGTCATAAGCGTTCCGTTACGTGCAATACGCGTTGGTAATACGCAATCAAACATATCGATCCCGCGAATCGCTCCATCAATTAACGAGTCAGGTGATCCCACTCCCATTAAATAACGTGGTTTGTCGGTTGGTAAATATGGCGTCGTAAACTCAAGCACACGATTCATTACATCTTTTGGTTCTCCAACTGACAGCCCTCCCACAGCATAACCTGGGAAGTCCATTGAAACTAAATCAGCTGCACTTTGACGGCGTAAATCTTCAAACTCTCCGCCTTGAACAATCCCAAAAAGACCTTGGTCTTGAGGGCGGCTGTGAGCCTCAAGGCATCGCTCTGCCCAGCGGCTTGTGCGTTCAACTGAGCGTTTTAAGTAGTCATATTCTGCTGGATAAGGTGGGCATTCATCAAATGCCATCATAATATCAGACCCAAGCGCATTTTGGATGTCCATCGCTTTTTCTGGAGATAAGAAAAGCTTGTCTCCATTCAAATGGTTGCGGAAATGAACGCCTTCTTCTTCAATACGGCGCAAATCACTTAAGCTAAAAACTTGGAAGCCGCCTGAATCCGTTAAGATGGGACGATCCCAGTTCATAAATTTATGAAGGCCTCCCGCTTTTTTAACAATTTCATGACCTGGACGAAGCCATAAATGATACGTATTACTTAAAATAATGCCTGCCCCCATTGCTTTTAAATCTTCTGGAGACATTGTTTTTACTGTAGCTAATGTGCCTACTGGCATGAAAATAGGCGTTTCAAATGAGCCGTGAGGCGTATGGACAATCCCTAAACGCGCTCCTGTTTGTTTACAAGTTTTTATATGTTCGTAACGAATTGCTGTCATTGATGTATTCCTTTCATGTTAAATTACAAAATTAGCATCGCGTCGCCGAAGCTGAAAAAGCGATACTTCTCTGCTACAGCTTGTTCATAGGCAGAAATAACGTTTTCTCTTCCTGCTAAGGCACTTACAAGCATAATGAGCGTAGATTTTGGAAGATGGAAATTTGTAATCATTCCATCAATTGCTTTAAATTCATACCCTGGGAAGATAAAAATATTGGTCCAGCCTGAAGAAGCAACAAATTTGCCGTTATGCTCAGTTGCAATCGTTTCAAGGGTACGGGTAGAAGTTGTGCCTACTGAAATAATGCGACCGCCTTTTTCGCGTACGCTGTTTAGTAAAGCAGCGGTTCCTTCACTCACTTGATAAAACTCTGAGTGCATATCGTGCTCTTCTAAGTCGTCAACACTGACTGGACGGAATGTACCCAATCCAACATGAAGCGTTAAAAATGCAATATGCACACCTTTTTCTTTTAACTGTTCAAGCATCTCTTCTGTAAAGTGAAGACCTGCTGTTGGCGCTGCTGCAGAACCTTGTTCGCGAGCAAAAACCGTTTGGTAGCGCTCTTGATCATCCAAGCGCTCTTTAATATAAGGCGGCAGCGGCATTTCTCCCAGTTGTTCTAGAACCTCATAAAAGATGCCTTCATAGTTGAATTCTAACAAACGTCCGCCTTGGTCGCTCGTTTCTTTACATACAGCTGTCAGACGTCCGTCACCAAACGAAATAACCGTGCCTTCTTTCACTCGCTTAGCCGGTTTTACAAGCGTCTCCCACGTATCGCCTTGTGTTTGTTTTAAAAGCAATACTTCAATATTAGCACCTGTATCTTCTTTTATCCCAAATAATCGTGCAGGAAGAACACGCGTGTCGTTTAACACTAAACAATCTCCTTCTTGCACATAATCAAGAAGGTCATGAAACATATGATGCTTCACATTTCCTGTTTCTTTGTTTAATACCATGAGTCTTGACGCATCTCGCTGCTCAAGCGGCGTTTGGGCAATCAATTCTTCTGGTAAATGAAAATCAAATAAATCTACTTTCAAAATGTTCACCTGTTTCTACTTAATTATTTAAATTTGCCAATTACATAAAAAATAAGTGATAACACAACGCTTACTAGAATACATGTCACAATCGGGAAATAAAAGGTTGTATTTCCTTTTTTGATAAAAATATCGCCAGGAAGCTTGCCAACGAACTGCCATAACAGCCCAATGACGACTAAAATGCCTCCTAATGTGATAAGCATCTTAGGCATATCATTCACTGATCAGGCACCTCCAGCTGAAAATGATCATAAACCAAAGGCGTCACAATTCGTCCTCGCGGCGTTCGCTGCAAAAAGCCGATTTGCAATAGATACGGCTCGTATACGTCTTCAATTGTGTGAGATTCTTCACCAATAGTAGCCGATATGGTGTCTAACCCTACAGGTCCGCCTCTAAATTTTTCGATAATCCCTCTTAATAATTTATGGTCAATATGATCAAGACCTAAACGGTCCACCTGCAACATTTCTAATGCTTCGTTGGCAAGTCTTTCGGTTATGGCTCCGTCCCCTTTGACCTGAGCAAAATCTCTGACTCTTCTAAGCAAGCGATTCGCAATACGCGGAGTTCCCCTAGCACGCCTAGCCATCTCAAACGTAGCTTTCTCATCAATCTCTACATCTAAAATAGCGGCTGTCCTTTCTACTATCGAAGCAAGATCTTCTTCTTGATAATATTCTAAACGGCTTAAAACGCCGAAGCGATCACGCAAAGGAGAAGATAAAAGCCCTGCTCTTGTCGTTGCACCTACTAGCGTAAACGGAGGCAAATCCAGACGGACGGAACGTGCACTCGGTCCTTTTCCAATAACAATATCTAAACAGAAATCTTCCATTGCTGGGTATAGTACTTCTTCAACCGAACGATTTAATCGATGAATTTCATCAATAAAAAGCACATCTCCAGGCTCTAAGCTGGTTAAAACTGCGGCTAAGTCGCCTGGACGCTCAATAGCTGGTCCTGAGGTCGTTCGGATTTGCACGTCCATTTCATTAGCGATAATAGTAGCAAGAGTTGTTTTCCCCAATCCTGGAGGACCATATAAAAGCACGTGATCTAACGTTTCGCTTCGCATTTTGGCAGCTTTAATAAAAATGTCAAGATGGGATTTCACTTTATGCTGACCAATGTACTGCTGTAAGGTTTGCGGCCGCAAACTTTGCTCGATGATTTCTTCTTCACCAAGAACATCTCCCGTTACAATACGATCGTCCATTTTACTCCTCCCTTACTTATTGTTTCAATAATCGTTTTAACGCTTCTTTAATATACTGATCCGTTGTCATCGTTTCCTTCATTAAAGCCGGCACAATTTTTTTGATTTCTCTTTCTGCATAACCTAATACTTTAAGTGCTTCAATCGCTTCATCGAGTGCTTCTGAACTTTGAGATTTGACTTCTTGTGCGTCCAAATCTGCAAATAAAGAAGGAACGGCATCTGGTACAATATCATGCAGCTTTCCTTTTAAATCTAGAATCATCTGTCGAGCTGTTTTTTTACCTACTCCTGGAAACTTAACTAAAAACTTCTCGTCTTCCTCTTCCACAGCTTGGACAACCTGCGCTGGATTACCTGACGCTAAAATAGCTAAACCGCCTTTTGGGCCGATTCCTGACACGCTAATTAACTTCATAAATAAATCCTTTTGTTCTCGGGAAGCAAACCCGTAAAGTGCAATTACGTCTTCTCTTACATATTGATAGGTGTAAACCGTCTTGGGTTGTTCATCAATTGAAAATACATATGGATTCGGCGTAAAGACTTGATAGCCTATCCCGTTGTTTTCGATTACTACATACTCAGGATTTATATATGTAACAGTGCCTTTGATATAATCAAACAATAAGCTCTCTCCTTAATCACGTACGCGCGGGCAGTGATCTTCAACTTTGCCTACGAAGAATCCTGCCCGCATCGTTCTCTATTTTCCTTTAAAGCTGCTTTTTAAAAAGACGTTCAAGAGAACGTTTGCCTCTTTTCATCTTTGTCAACCTATCTTTACAATATCTGCAAAAAACAGAACCGCACACTTCTATTGATGAATGACCTTTTAAAATATATACAATACTAGACTGCTGAATACCATTTTAACATATCGCCAAAAGCAAATAGAAGCAATTTAGAATGTTGAATTCAATAATTATTTTACCATACTAAAAAACGGCTGCTTGATTGAAAGCGGCCGCTGCTGGAGCTGATAGATTTTATAGAAATTAATGAGGGAAAGATATTCATCTTTTGATTGAACGCGAATACCTTTCTTTAATTGTTCATGCTGATAGCTCTCAAGCCTTTTGATGTCAATTTGAAAAAACGATTGTATAATGTGCTGCGACGAAGCTGGTTTGCCTTCAAATGCTGAGAGAATACCGTTAACAGAAAGCCCTACATAACCGTTTTCTTTTAAAATAGGTGAAATATCGTCTATGCTTGTTCTAAAAACTAGCTCTTGATCCGTTTCTTTAAGCAGTCGCCAATTTTTATATTTTTTTATTAATTGTTTTTTCGTCATAGAAGGGCTTTTGATCATCTCTTGACTTACGACTCCATCCACGTACACGCGCTCAAGAAATAATGTCATCGGCTCCTTTTCATTCGCATCTGCACGGTATGGCATTATACAAAGCACAATACTTACTAGCATTAAAAAAGCTGCTTGATGAATGACTTTCTTCACTCACCTTCACCTCACACGTTAATCATACTCTTTTTAGTATTATCTAAAAAGGTTTTGTGAAAATCTACACTAATAGTTTGACCTACTTATTTTCTTTTATCCTCTTATTTTATGAAGCAAATCCCTTTTACGATATTATGTTAAGAAAACATGGAGTATTTGTTACATTTGCACACTTTTTGTAAAATTTTCTCTTGAACGTTTTAATTAAATTTTCGCAGGGTATGTACATAGTGGAAGTAATTGTAAGGACTTCTATTATCTATTTTCACAAAAAAGGGAGCTGAAGTAATGAGAATGAATAAACGTGTAGTCGGAACTTTTTTTTCAGAGAAAGAAGCTTTAGATGTTATCCATAATTTAAAGCGTCAAGGTTATCGAGAAACAGACATTATGGTTATTTCTAACAGTAAAAGCAATACATTTCAAATAGGTCACGATACAAATGTAATTATTGAAGCTGGTTCACCTGCCGTAAGTTCATTAGCTGGCGTCATGATGGATAACTTTTTTACCATGATGACAGGCGGCATGGGCCTCAAACAAGGAAACGGCTTGAAATCAAAATTAATCCGCATGGGCATACCAGACTTCTCAGCCGTGCAGTGCGAGACAGATGTAGCTGCTGGTAAAATTCTAATCTTGATAGATGTCGTAAGCTCTGAACAAACTCCAGCGTACGGAACCTATACGGAACACAACGAGCATAGAGCCGTCCAACTACGTGAAGAAAAATTAGATGTCTTAAAAGAACGCGTCCAAGTCGGTGAAGTAAAACTCCACAAAAAAGTAATAGAGGAAGAAAGAACTGTACACGTTCCTGTTACGAGAGAAGAGTTTTATATTGAACGTCGCCCTGTAGTTGACGGAGACTATAACGCTGGGCCACTTACAGAAGATGAAATTATTCGTGTTCCAATCATGGAAGAACGAGTGGAAATAACCAAAAGACCAGTTATTGTTGAAGAAGTAATTATAGGAAAAAAACTTATTCAAGAAACAAAAGAATGGACTGAAACAATTAAGAAAGAAGAAGCAAGCGTAGAACCTGATGGACTTGCGAGCCCTGAAGTATACGAAAATATGATGAACTATACAGACCATACTTACGCTCAAGTTTCTGCAGCTCTAGCAAGCGACGTGGAAGCTGAATACGAAAATAGTCAGACAACTAACAACGAGAAGCCAAACACACAAGCTAATGAGACAAGCTCTTCTGCAAAAAATGTAAAAAATACAAAGAGTGTCGCTACGGCACCAGCAGATACGAAAAAAAGAGAAGGTCGCCTCAAACAAAATGAAACTAACGCTCAAAAGGAAGAAGCGGAATCCAAAACAACAAACAAATCTGCTTCTAACAAGAAAAATTAATAGTTACATGTTCGAGGAAAAGCTGCCTGGCTTCAATGGCAGCTTTTTTATATGTCTTCTCATCAAAAAAACAGCCGTCCTTCACAGACAGCTGCTTCTTCATTTAACGATGTTTATGATTGACATTCTCATCGACTGATTCAAATAGACCATTGAAATTAGTTTGAATCGTATTTCGGTCTTTTCCATTTCGAATATCGTCATCAAGAGAGCGAGCGTTCATAAATACATCATGATCTACTTTTACTTGAACATTGTAGTCCTTTGCAATAGGCTTTACTTTATCGAGCACGTTTTGTTTTAAACGGCCGTTATTTATGTCTTTGGCCGGATCTACAGCAACTAATAGCTGATCTCCACGGACAACGGCGCGACTATTTTCTACACCTTTAACGCTTGCAGCCCGATCAGCCACTTTTTCCGTAAAGTCTCTTGGATAATCTTCACCATAATACATATTAGCAACGCCATTTGTACGATCATTTGTATTATTGATGTTTCCATAAGGGTTTGTCGGATTGTCAAAACGTCCATCACTTACGTTTAACGGATAATTAGGTGTTCCATTCCCATCTAAAACTTCAGTCATTGGACCTTTCGGATTATCTACGCGATGTTCATTCGCTTTTTCATTTGTATGATACCCAACAGGCTGTGTCGTATCTGTATAGCGCTGTTCCATACCTTGGTCTTTGTTATTGCAAGCGCCAAGTCCCATCATACATGCAAAAGCTAAAGAAGTTGCTACATACCTATTCAACATAATCGCCCCCTAATTTAAGCTCTATTTACTCTGAGCTTACTATTAGGATTAAAAGACGAGCCGTTTCTTATTCGATGAAGTGTTTATAAACTCTTTACATGTCATGTAGGTTTTGTAAGTGCTGGTAAATCACTCGATAAAAACGTGTACGCTGTGACCATTCTTCGACTGATTGCTGCATTAACCTTTGGCGATTTGCCCATGATAAAGCAGAGGCATTTATATTCCAGTTTCTCATCAGCATCGATGGAAATAGTAAAGAAGCAAGAAAAAAACGCTGCTTGCTTAATTCTTTTATTTTCGAGTGTTGAAGTAGTTCTTTCATCGACCACTGGACGTAAGGCAAAAAGCGCTGGACAAGCTGAACATAGTCATAAAGAGCAGGAGCTTTAGCCGATAAGTCAAAATCAATCATAACAATACCCAAGTGGTTTGTTTTCAAGAAATTATGTGAAGCAACGTCACCGTGAATAATGGAACAGTTCAACCCACTATCTTTGAAACGTTCCATTAAGACTAAAGCTTTTTCTCCCCAAGTCACAATATCTTTATATACATGAAATTGATTAAATTCCCTAAATATATGTGAGGTTTCTCGAAAAGAGGAAAGCCGCTTTTTCCATTTTAAAATAAGATCATACTCAGAAAGCTTTGTATACGCGGCTATTTTCTTTTTATGAACTTCTCCATGATAGCGGATCAATGCTTGTAATACTTCTTCGCGATCCTGAAAACTTTCATACGTTACCTCTTTTACTTGCTTAACAAAAGGCATCATCGCCCAATACAAATGACGGTCCTTTATATAAAGTTCACCTTCTGGGTAAGCTTCGAAATTAACAGCGTACCCTTGTTGAATCTGAGATAAAAAATGATAAACATGTTCAATTTTACCTTTGTCTCTGTATGCTTTTATTACTTTTTTTCCTTTATTCGTATCCGCTATGATGACATGAGGCTTTTTCATACGGTAGGTCTCAACGTGAATATCTCTTTTTTTCAAATAGAGAAAGAGACGATTTAAATTAAAATCGTCTCGTGTATAATAATCAATCTTCATCTTCGTCGTACTCATCATATTCTGGAATACTAAATGCATTTGGGTCAAACGCAGGATACGAAGGTACACCAATCATGCCATATGGGGCTGGATAGGGTGCCCTTGGGTCCTGAAAGCCATAAGGTACCTGCTGTTGGTACTGTGGATAAGGCTGCTGTGGTGCATAGTCGTCAGGTCTTGGTTCACCGCATCCGCAGTCTCCTTGCTGCTGTGGCGCATATTGCTGCCCATAATGGTAAGGTGCGTTTCCAAAACCATCGGAAGAACTTTCATAATGGCCACCTATCATAGCTCCTTGTACTTGTGGATACATTGGCGCTTGATGATAGGCCGGATAAACGGGCTGCTGATATCCCCATGGAGGCGGACAAGGAGAACATTGTACCGGTCCATAGCAGCTGTGTGGCAGCATTGGATACATTGGCATCGGTGCCATGTGAGCGCCCATCGCATGTTCTTCAAACGATTCGTTTTCATAACCGTGATGATACATTGGAGCCTGTTGATACATTGGCATTGGATATGGCTGCGGTGCATACATTGGCGGATGACACGGCATATAATTAAATCCGCAGCCTGGCATCACAGGCGATATTGGCATGATTGGGTAACATGGCATTTGAGGAGGCATTTCTATACTCTCCATCTCAGGACTTTCTGGCGATTCATGCTTGGGTAGTTCTTTTGGTGCTTCTTTTTTGGGAGCCTGCATCGCCATATTAACGGTGTAATAATTGTTAATATCAATCTCAGGTGCAATTGGCTTTAATTTAGGAAGCTTTGGCGCAACTGGCATTTCTTTTTTAGGCTGCGCAATTGGTGCTTCTTTTTTAGGCTGTGCGATCGGTGCTTCTTTCTTTGGCTGCGCAATCGGCGCTTCCTTTTCCGGTTGAACAATCAGTGCTTCTTTCTTTGGCTGCGCAATTGGTGCTTCTTTTATCGGCTGCATAAACGGTGTTTGAGCAGGCTGATTAGCGGACTTTTTCTCATCTGGACTTTCATCAATTTCCGTTACTGGATAAGCTTTTGTGGATTGGTCACTATAAGGGTGTTGAACTTTAGGCATTTCTTTTATACCAGGTGAAGGAGCTCCTTCTTTTTGAACAGGCACTCCGCTTGTCGGCACTTTAATTTTCATTCCAGGCATGATCATGTCTGGATTGCTTAATTGAGAATTCGCTTTTTTTAACTCTTCAAAATTAACCCCATACTTTTCAGCGATTTTCCAAAGGGTATCCCCTTTTTGAACGATATGGATTTTCAACGTCATTCCCCTCCCGAGTAGAGTCTCTGCCATCTATATGTGCAAAATCAAAGTAAGTTCTGTTTGTTCATCACAAGATATGCCTTGAACCATTTTTTTATTCATTTTGCCCACAGTTTGGTTCAAGTTTTTATGATAAAGAAAAAAAGACTTATCAACACAAACAATATGTCAATAAGTCTTCTTTTAGACCTTCTCTTTTTAATTGTCTTAAAAATCTTTATGCTCGTTCTAACATATTCGTTAGCGCTTTGATCGCCCCTTGTGCTGTATGTTTATCCACCTTGATTTGATTCACTTCTGTTCCTTCTTCGATGCTTTCTAAAGCCCACAGCAAGTGAGGCAAATCAATTCGGTTCATCGTCAAACAAGGACACATATAGGGATTAAGCGAAACAATTTCTTTATCCGGATGACTGTTGATAATCCGTTTCACCAAGTTCATTTCCGTGCCAATGGCCCATTTAGAGCCTGAAGGAGCTTTTTCAATTGTATCAATAATATATTTTGTAGAACCTGCATAATCTGATTTTTGCACCACTTCATAAGAACACTCTGGATGAACAATAATATTCATCTCAGGCTGCTTCTCGCGTAAATAATTAATATTTTTAACCGTGAAATTTTCGTGCACAGAACAGTGACCTTTCCACAGAATCACCTTGATGTTGTTTATATCCCCTTCATATTCAAGCATTTCTTCAATAGGATTCCAAATGGCCATTTCATCTAGTCCAACACCTAAATCATAAGCAGTGTTTCTGCCTAAATGCTGATCTGGCAAAAAGAGAATGCGCTCTTTTTTAGAAAATGCCCACTCCACCATATTTTTTGCATTTGAAGATGTTACCGTTGCACCATCATGTTCGCCTACAAAAGATTTAATTGCAGCTGTAGAGTTCACATACGTAAGCGGAATAATCGTATCTCCGAAAAGATCCTGTAAGACAGGCCATGCCTTTTCTGTTTGCTGAATAGTAGCCATATCAGCCATTGAACAGCCAGCTCGCATATCGGGTAAAATGACTTTTTGATTTTCAGCTGTTAAAATATCAGCTGTTTCTGCCATGAAGTGAACGCCGCAAAACACAATATGCTCAGCTTCTCTATTTTCAGCTGCTATTTGAGCCAGCTGTAAGGAGTCTCCTACCGCATCTGCAAACTCGTACACTTCGTCTTTTTGATAATGATGGCCGAGCAGAAACAATTTGCTTCCGAGCTTTTTCTTAATTTCTAGTACTCTTCTTTTCATTTCATTTTCTGTGAGCTGCGTATATTTAGCGGGCAGCGTTTGCTGCTGAAGCGTTTGTAATAAACTCATCGTTTTCTGTTCCCCTTTCTGTTAATAAGTCCAAACTGATATCGATAGACCCTGCTGAATGCGTTAAAGCTCCAAGTGAAATATAGTCCACTCCGCTGTCTCTAAAAGAATGGAGCGTGCCAAGCGTAATTCCACCGGATGCTTCTGTGACAATATGAGCCGGAACCAGTGGTATCCAATCTTTAATGACTTCTGGAGAACAGTTATCGAACATAATGACATCTGCTCCTGCCTCTATTGCTTCTAGCAATTGACTTTTGTTTTCAATTTCTACTTCCACCTTAACCATATGTCCAACCTGCTCTCTTACTCTCACAACAGCGTCTAGAATAGATCCTGCATGTGCAATATGGTTATCTTTTAACATGACGCCATCGTACAATCCAAAACGATGATTATAACCTCCTCCAGCACGAACGGCATACTTCTCTAACATTCGCATACCAGGCGTTGTTTTTCGCGTGTCACATATGCGCGTATGTGAGCTGCCAAGCAGCGCTACGGCTTTGTGCGTTATCGTGGCAATGCCACTCATTCTTTGAAGTAAGTTTAAGATTACCCGTTCACCGGTCAAAATAGATCGCACGGGTCCTGAAACGGTAGCTATTTTATCTCCAGGCTTAAGAACATCTCCATCTTTTTTCTCGAAATTCACTTTCACGTCAGGGTCTATTAAATGAAATCCTTCTTTAATCAATTCCACTCCTGCGATAATACCTGATTGCTTTGCTGTGAACACAGCCTTCCCTTGATCAGACGGAGAAAAAATAGCTTCACAGGTTATATCTCCATCTCCAATGTCTTCTATAAAAAAAGACTGCAATAGTTTTTGTAATTTCAACATGTTCATTGTGCTACCTTCACCTTTCCTTTTAGATTTCCTTGCTTATAAAATCAATGATTGTTTTGTTGAAGCAGTAGACTGCTTAATAATTCGCTTATGCTCCCATTCTTGCTTTTCATGCGGAAAGTCACTTCGGTAATGACCTCCTCTACTTTCTTTTCTTGCAAGAGAGGACTCTGCAATAAGCAGACCCGCAGTTAGCATATTACAGATGGTCGCAGCTTCCCTCGAATATATAACTTCTTGATCAAGAGGTATTCCACCCAGATAATTTGTGAATTCATGCACAATAGTAGCCAATTCGTTTTCATGACGAACGATTCCTACACAATCCATCATTTTATGCTGAATTTGTCTTGTGGCAGGCAGTATTTTAGGCATATCTTTATAGACGTAACGGACGGGTGTATAACGAGATACCGTTCTCGCTTTATGTAAAATATGACGCCCTGTCCGTTTTCCAAATACAAGACACTCTAACAATGAATTGCTTGCTAGACGATTTGCTCCATGAACGCCTGTAGAAGAAACTTCCCCCACGGCATACAATCCTTCAACACTTGTTTGTCCGTAACCATCTACTTCAATTCCACCCATTAAAAAATGTGCGCCGGGAGTAACAGGTATTTGTTTTTTGTCCAGTTGAATTTTATACTTCCGACACAGTGCCGTAATCGTAGGGAATTTTTGTTGGAAATGAGCCACTTTTTCAATGTCTAAAAATACGGATCTTCCTTTTTTCATTTCATTAAAAATTGTCCTTGCTACAACATCTCGCGGTGCTAAATCCTTAAAGGGATGAACGCCTTCCATTATGCGTTCATTCCATTCATTTACCAGTACGCCACCTTCACCTCGAACCGCTTCGGACACTAGACCTTTCGCTTCCTTTTGATACAAAAGCGTCGGATGAAACTGAACAAATTCTAAGTCCGCTAATTTTGCTCCAGCCCTGTACGCTAGCGCTAGCCCATCTCCTGTCGCAAGCGGCTGGTTAGATGTATGCTTGTACAAAGCGCCGATTCCTCCGGTAGCAATAACCGTTTGACGAGCATGATATATAGTAATTTTGTTGTTTTTACCTTGTCCGATAGCACCTCTGCACGTTCCATCTACAGTTATTAAATGCTGAATCATTTCGTTTTCAATCACTGTAATATATGGCAGTACTTCTTTTTTCAAAAAAGCGAACAGCGCTTGTCCTGTTGCATCCCCACCTGCATGCAGGATACGATTCATACGATGGGCTCCTTCTTTTCCAAAATGCAGCGTACCATCTGGATTTTTATCAAACTTCATTCCTTTATGAATCAATTCATTTACTACAGCCGCACCTTCTTCCACTAAAGTACGTACCGCTTGTCCATTGCAATGCTTATTGCCTGCAACCAACGTATCATAGAGATGTTCACTCCAGTGATCGTTGCTTCCAATAGCAGCTGCTACTCCGCCTTGAGCAAGAACTGAGTTATTGCGGTCAAGTTTCCCTTTCGTTACCATTACAACTCTGTTATGACGACACAGTTCATAAGCTGCAGAAAACGCTGCTAATCCGCTTCCAATAATTAAAACATCCGTCTCTAACATTTTACACCTCTTTATTTACATGTGTCTTGACACCTATATTTACATATTATTAAATGAAAGACAAGAAGTTTTTTTATCGGAGGGAGAAAATGATTTATCTGGACTATGCAGCAACAACGCCAATGAGACAAGAAGCAATTGAGGTATATACTGAAGCGGCAACAAGCTATTATGGAAACTCCAGCAGTCTTCACACGCTTGGAACACAAGCAGAGAATTTACTTACGCTATGCAGAAAAAAATTAAGCCTGTTAGTAAATTGTCGAGAGGATGATCTTTTTTTTACAAGCGGGGGAACAGAAGCTAATTACTTAGCTATTCATTCTCTTTTAAAAGGAAAAAATGACAAAAGAAAACATGTAGTGACAACGAAGCTTGAACATTCTTCGGTTCTTCATACGTTGCAGCAGCTTGAAAAAGAAGGATTTTCCCTATCTTACGTACCTGTAGATCAAAACGGAGTTGTGTCTGTAGACGACTTAAAGAAGACTATTCGCCCTGACACTGTGCTAGTAGCCATTCAGCATATCAATCATGAGCTCGGTACAATCCAGCCAGTTGAGGATATTGGCCATTTTTTATCTGAAAAAGAAATTCTCTTTCACTGTGATTGTGTTCAATCTTTCGGTAAGCTTCCTATTGATGTTAAAAAGCTGAAAGCTGATAGCATCTCAGTCTCTAGTCATAAAATTTACGGACCAAAAGGTGTAGGAATGGTATACATGAATTCAAGTTCTTCTTGGAAGCCTATTTACCATAAAGCAACTCATGAAAAAGGCTTTCGCCCTGGGACTGTAAATACAGCGGGCATTGCTGCCTTTACTGCAGCAGCTGAATGCGCATATGCAGAAATGAAGACCGCCCGAAGCCATTATGAGCGCTTAAAATCGTACTTACTGGAAAACCTAGAGCCTCTTGCTTCGTTTATAGAAGTAGAAGGCCTTGGGAACTCTCATTTTCCTGGAATTATTGGACTGACGTTTTCAAACATACAGGGTCAATATGTTATGTTACAATGTAATCGTCATGGAATTGCTATCTCTACGGGAAGTGCCTGTCATGTAAATCACCAGGAACCATTAGCTTCTCTACTTGCGATTGGCAAATCGACTGCGAATGCTAAGAACTTTGTACGTATTTCATTCAGTCAACATTCAACGTTTAAGCATATTGATCGACTCATATCCGTTTTTCGTTTATTACAGCAAGAATTTATGACAGTGTAAAAGGAGGGATTAAAGGTGCCAGGAACTCAAAAGAAAATTCTTGGAGAAGAAAGAAGAGAACTTATTCTACAATGGTTAAAAACAGAGAATAAACCAATGACAGGCAGTGAGCTTTCGAAACGAACAAACGTTAGCCGCCAAGTCATTGTACAAGATATTTCGCTGCTTAAAGCTAAAAATGAGCCCATTATCGCAACAAGCCAAGGATATATTTATATTCAAAATCCATCTCAAACTACCGTGCATCAGCGAATTATTGCCTGTCAGCACACGCCAGAAGATGCTGAAAAGGAGCTTCTTCTGCTTGTTGATCACGGCATTCTCGTAAAAGATGTAACCGTTGAACACCCTGTGTATGGTGAATTAACAGCTTCCGTTATGATTCAAACCCGAAAAGAAGTAGAAACGTTCATAGAAAAAATTCAAGAAACAAACGCAACTTATTTATCTCAGCTAACAGATGGGATTCACCTTCATACGATTGAAGCAGATACAATTGAAAAACTGAATGCTGCCTGCTTAGCTCTTGAAGCAGAAGGCTATTTAGTTTCGAATGAATAAAAAGGTGTTATAACAAAAAAAATCCCGCTTTAAAGCGGGATTTCTGTTTCAAGTAGTGTATGGGGATAGCTTCCTAAAAGCTCTACGCTACAGCCTAGTGCCTCAAGTTCAGCCATAGCCCCAGGGATTAATACTTCATCCATTTTTTGTTCAATATCAACGATAAAGAAATAGTTTCCAAGCCCTGTTTTCATAGGACGGGATTCAATTTTAGACAGATTTAGCTTACGCCAGGAGAAAGCTGAAAGCACTTGATGAAGCGCTCCTGCCTGATCAGATGGAAGTGTGATCATTAACGTTGTCTTGCATCCGTTTCCAGCTAAAAATGGCACCTCTTGCGCTCCATCTTTATGCAAAATAACAAACCTTGTTGTATTATGATCATAATCATGAATGTTCGGGCAGGCAATATGTAATCCATATTCATGGGCTGCTAACCCATTCGCAATAGCTCCAATATTAAGCTCAGGGTGTTCGCTTACATACTTAGCAGCAAACGCCGTTGATGTCATCTCTTCTACTGCAGTTGACGTACATTCTCCGTGTAAAAATTTATGACACTGCGCAATTGCATGAGGATGAGAATAAATCGTTTCAATGTTTTTCCACTGTTCTGCACGAGATGGATGAACCATTAAATGCTGACGAATTGGAAGCACAATTTCCCCAACAATCGGCAGACGACGTTCATGAATAAGATAATCAAGTGTTAAATTTACAGATCCTTCAAGTGCATTTTCTAACGGTACAATTCCATACTCAATTTCTCCGTTATCCACTGCATCAATGCATGCTGGAATTGTTTTGTATGGAATATGGTCGTCGTGCTGTTTAAATACGCCTTGGACGGCTACATGTGTAAATGTTGCCTTTGGTCCTAAATATCCTACTTTCCCCACAATCATGTCTCTCCTTATCTATATCTGTTTACCATTATGCCCCTGAACCAAGCACGTCCACTTTATCTACAAACTCTAAGCTTTTCAGTCTTCGCAGCATTTCATTTAATTCAACATTCATGCTTGCTGTATCTAATGAAAGAGTTACGTTGGCACGCCCTTGTAAAGGGATGGTTTGGTGAATCGTTAACACATTGCATCCCGATGATGCAACGGTGCTCAATAAATGTGATAAAGTTCCTGATCGATCTTCAATATGAAAAAATAGTGAAATAATTCGCTGTTTGACAACCGTCTGAAACGGAAAGACCGTGTCGCGGTACTTATAAAAAGCACTGCGACTCAAGTCTACGGCTTGTACAGCATCTGCTACCGATTCAGCTTTTCCCCGTTCAATTAACAGCTTCGCATCCAATGTTTTTTTCATCGCTTCTGGTAATACATCTTCGCGAACTAAATAAAACTGCTTATCGCTCTTATGCAAGTAAAGCCCCTCCCCTTATCCTATGAACAACAATTAGTCAATAAATTCAAATTCATATTCAAACAGCTTTACAATATCGCCATCTTTTGCTCCTCGTTCACGAAGGGCTTCATCGACGCCCATGCCTCGAAGCTGGCGCGCAAATCGACGAACTGATTCTTCACGTGAGAAGTCAGTCATCTTGAATAATTTTCCGATTTTTTCACCGCTTAATACGTATGAACCATCGCTATCACGCGTAATAACAAATTCCACTTCTTTCTTTTCATGCTTGTACAATACGCGGTGCATAGATAGATCTTCCTCTTCTTGCATTGGGAATTCCGGGGTAGTTTCTACAAGATCAGCTACTGTAAATAACAGTTCGCGGATTCCATCACGCGTTGCCGCAGAAATTGGAAAGACTTTCACTTCGTCTCCTACTTTTTCTTTGAATGCAGCTAGATTCTCTTCAGCTTGCGGAATATCCATTTTATTTGCTACCACTACTTGCGGACGTTCTGTTAAACGCATATTATATTGACGCAGCTCTTCATTAATGGTTAAGTAATCTTCATATGGGTCACGGCCTTCTAAACCTGACATATCGATTACATGGACAATAACGCGAGTACGTTCAATGTGACGTAAAAACTGATGACCTAATCCTACCCCTTCATGTGCACCTTCGATTAGCCCTGGTAAATCGGCCATCACAAAACTGCGATTATCTTCTGTTTCAACTACTCCTAAATTCGGATTAATTGTTGTAAAATGATATTCAGCAATTTTTGGCTTTGCAGCAGACGTTACGGATAATAACGTTGACTTTCCAACACTTGGGAAACCAACTAATCCTACATCGGCTAATACTTTTAATTCAAGAATTACATTTCTCTCTTTACCCGGCTCTCCATTTTCTGAAAGCTCCGGTGCTGGATTTGCAGGTGTAGCAAAACGCGTATTCCCACGCCCTCCGCGTCCACCTTTAGCAATCACTGCGCGCTGGCCGTGCTCAACTAAATCAGCAATCGTTTCGTTCGTATCTTCATCTAACACAACCGTACCTGGTGGAACTTTTACAATCATCGGCTCAGCATTACGTCCGTGCTGCCCTTTTGACATTCCATGTTCACCGCGGCTTGCTTTAAAGTGACGCTTATAGCGGAAATCCATCAGCGTACGTAATCCTTCTTCTACTTCAAAAATGACATCTGCACCGTGACCACCGTCACCACCTGCAGGGCCTCCTTTTGGTACGTACTTTTCGCGACGGAAGGCAACCATTCCATTTCCTCCGTCGCCACCTTTTACATATACCTTGACCTGATCTACAAACATTTCTTTTCCACTCCGTTCTATATCTTAGCTCCTGCAATAGCAAAAGCGCTGTTAACTTATTGTGAGCATAAGGCTAAATTCATCTTCAGACATATGCTGTTCAACCAATGCAACTCCTTGAGCGCACTCATAACATTGTAGCTTGTTTTGTAGCTTCTGTATATCTGTTAGTATTCCACTAAAGTCAAAAAAGAAACGAATTCCCTGTTCTTCAATGCATACTGAAATACTTAAATAGTTTTCTGCATGATAATCAACATACTTTTCGAGTGCTTCTGTCAAATAGCAACACCAGTTGTATACGAACTCATCGTATTGTGATAAATCCTTCAATTCTCCGAGCACTTCCACATCTAAGCGAACAGCATGGTTATTCCAATGATAGGTCATAACAAAGCCCGCAAACAGTCGCATATTGATGTTTGTTAACTTGGATTCATGTTTGGATTCATTTACAATTTCTTCAATGATTTCATTCGCTCGATCAAGCCGATTCAACGCCAGATTGCCTTTGATTAATTGCAGCTTATTTAACCAATCATGCCGCGCGTATCTTAATACCTCTACGACATCCCATTCTTTTTCCATCTTAGCACTCCTAACTTTGACTCGAGCATAAGTATTTCACAACGCTGACAAACATCTCGTATCAATCTTCTTAGATATGTTCGATTATAACAAATTCCAATGGGTAATAGGTGAAATATTCTACAAAAAAGAAAACTCTAACCTACTTGGGTTAGAGTTTTCTTTTTGTATCTTATGCTTCTTGAGCAACAGGGTATACAGATACTTTTTTACGGTCACGACCGAAACGTTCAAATTTAACGATACCGTCGATTTGAGCGAATAAAGTATCATCTCCACCACGACCTACGTTTGCACCTGGGTAAATTTTAGTACCGCGTTGACGATATAAAATTGAACCACCAGATACGAATTGGCCATCAGCACGTTTAGCACCAAGACGTTTCGAGATTGAATCACGACCGTTTTTAGTACTACCTACTCCTTTTTTAGAAGCGAAGAATTGAAGGTCTAATCTTACTAACATGACATCCACCTCCTGTTTAGTTGTCGTTAATTTTTATATAATTACTGTAATCTAATTCGATCGTTTTCAGTGAAACAACCATACCCTCTAATAGCAATTGAATCTGTTCCAATATGAACGAATCCACATCTTTTGGGATCTCACAACGGAGATACCCACCATCTCCACCTTGCTCTAAGTGCGGTTCAACCCCACTTATTGAAAAGATAGCATTAATTGTCCCAAATGAAACTGCAGATGCTCCCGCACAAACAAGATCTTTTCCGTGTTCGGAAAAGTCAGCATGTCCACTCATCGTGAACCCGTCAACTTTCTTATTTGCATCACGAGAAATCGTCACCTTAATCATTTGTTATAATTACGCGTTGATAGCGTCGATTACAACTTTTGTGTAAGGTTGACGGTGACCTTGCTTACGACGATAGTTTTTCTTTGCTTTGTATTTAAATACAGTGATCTTTTTAGCGCGACCTTGTTTTTCAACTTTAGCCGTAACTGTTGCACCTTCTACGAAAGGAACACCAACTTTCACGCTGTCGCCACCTACAAATAATACTTTGTCAAAAGTAACTGTTTCGCCTTGTTCACCAGCAAGTTTTTCAACGTAGATTGCTTGACCAGCCTCTACTTTAATTTGCTTACCACCAGTTTCAATAATTGCGTACATTCTCTGCACCTCCTCTAAAAACTAAGACTCGCCATCACAGGTGTTCAAGTGAACTTAAAACCTGTTCTGAGCGGTTGTAGCACGGGTGCTACAAACCAACATATTAAATCTTACTACAAATCAAAGGTTAGTGTCAATTGGAATTCATGTTTTCTTCTAAAATTTTATATAGAAGCAGAGACCCTTTTTTGGATCTGCTCATTCGACCCCAATTGACGCAAAACAAATGCGTTTGTATAATCATCGCTTGGCGTAAGATATACGGTTTTTTTTACCATTTTCTCTAAAGCGTTGAGAAACCCTTGAGCCTTCATTTCATTTATAACATCACTTCGCGTCTCAATCCAAATAGCCTCTTCTTCCGCGCCGCGATGTTCCCAAATTACACGTTCAATTTGAAAAGCAGCCGTTTTGGAATCAATCATTTTACCGGTTCCTTCACATACTTCACAAGGCATAGTTAATGTTGATCCAATACTATTGCGCACTTTCTTCCGCGTTAATTGCAATATGCCAAGCTCTGTAAAGCCAACTACATTGGTCCGCACTTCATCTTGTTCACATAGCTTTTTCATGTATCTTTCTACTTCTGTCCGATCTTCTTTATGAGGCATATTTATAAAATCAATTAAGATCATGCCGCCTAAGTGACGTAATTTCATCTGTTTGGACAGTTCATACGCAGCTTCCATATTTGTTTGAAGCATTGTCTTTCGAATATTATCTTTTCCTGAAAACTTCCCCGTGTTCACGTCCACGACCGTCATCGCTTCCGTTTCGTCAATAACGATATAGCCTCCGCTTTTGAGCCACACGATTCGCTTTAAAAGCTTCTCTATTTGCCGTTCCACATCGTAAAAAGAGAAAATATTTTCATTTCCTTTATAGTACTCTATTGACGAGTTAGGGTAGGTAGTTTGAAGATGCTGATATAGGTCGAAGTCATCTACTACTATCCCGTCAATTCCTTGTTGAAGTGCAGCTTGCACTCTTGTTTCGAGAAAATCTTGTCCTTTGCTGACTAGGGCAGGAACTTTCATTCCCTGTGTCTGTCGTTCAAGGCGCTCATATTTTTTCTGTAGCTCTTTTATTTTATGTTGGACCGCGGCTTCTGATTTTTCTGCAATCGCTGTTCGAAATAAAAAGCCTTCCATACCTTGCTTTAACCGCTCACCAAGCTGCTTCCACTGTTGTCGTTTTGGCTCAGCTATTTTTTTGGATACAGCCACATAGTTTCCGTGCGGTAAATATACAAGCTCATCGGAAGAAAATTCAATGATACCCGTCAGCTTGGGACCTTTTGTCCCAATGCCTTCTTTTACAACTTGAACCAATACTTTTTCTCCTTCACGAATAAAAGCAGACATCGGCTGCTGATCTTTGTGAGGATTCTCTGACTGCTGATAGGATACAAGTTCATTTCGATGAATAAATCCGTTCATTGATAAACCGATATCGATAAAGGCTGCTTGCATATGCGGCAGTACTTTTACTACTTTACCCCAATATATATCACCAATAATTTGATTCTCGCTTTGTTCTTGTAAATAGATTTTTTCTAGTGCTTTATCGTTTATCACGGCTATACGTTTTGAAGAAGTAGCCGCGTTAATAATACATGCCTTCACATACATTGCCTCACTTTAATCTAAATTCATAGGAAAAAGTTCGGTCAGTGCAACCGAACTTTTTTCATTCTATTCTATGTTACTAGAAATCAGTAAACTGTTACAAGTTCGTCTAGTTGGCTATTTGTTCTTTTTTCTACAAAGTAAGCGTGTAAAAGTTCATTTTCATCAATTTGTACATGCTCGCCTGTTTGAGATGTAGCAATAATCATATGCTTACAACCTCTTTGGAATTTTTGCAGGACTTGATGGAGCGTCTCACTGGTTGATACACTTAGCGTTTTTAAAGCTCCAATTGGATGCTCTTTGCCATGATATCTCTCCAACAAAAAGCGCATGTAGACAAATTGCCTGCTCTTCCATTCCAAATATCCGGATATAATTAAAAATGAAATAACAATCCATAAGTGCAGCTGAAAAGGATGCATAATGACGGCGTAGATAATACCGACAGCTAAAAAAAACGTTGATAACCGGAGCGCAAGCTTATGCGCTTCTAAAAATGGTAAAGACCGACTGCAAATTAAAAAAAGCAGCTTCCCTCCGTCCAATGGCCAAATGGGCAAAAGGTTAAACAGTAAAATCACCGTGCATTGAAACATAAATTGCTCATACGTTTCCAAAGACAACACATTTATTTTCATTAATAAGAAAGCAGCTCCAAACATCCAGAGATGCTGAAGAGGTCCACTTATTGTCACAATAAACTCTTCTCGAAATGGACGGTTCCCATGTTCATCTACTTCTGCTACTCCTCCAAAAGGTAAGAGCATAATTCTGCGAATCCGCCAAGAAAAACACTGAGCCGCTACGGCGTGGCCCAGTTCATGAATAATTACAATAATAAATAACAAAAAAAGCTGCTTTACCGTAGCCGTTAAGATACCAATTACGAAAATCCCCCAAAACAATGGATGAATGTGAATTTTCATCAATAACGAAAAAGCACTATTCAAATTGAATCACCTGACTAGGATCCACAAACTTATCGCCTTTTTTAATAGCAAAATAGAATGTTCCAGCATCGCCTTTTTTACTGTTTTCCACAATTCCTACTTCTTTGCCTTTATTCACAAAATCATACATACTAACATTGATTTTTTTGAGCTGTCCATACCAAGTTTCGGTTCCATCGGCATGTTGAATAATAATGGTATTCCCAGTATCATCACGTTTTCCTACATACCTTACGATACCTTCACTCATTGCTTCTACAACCGAATCCACTCCTGTTTGAACCGTCACGCCTTGCTTACTTTGAGCAAATGTTTCCGTTACTTTCCCTGAAGCTGGAGTAGCATATTCTCCGCTTACACTTTGCTCCGTTTTGCTAGACTCTTTATTCGGCAATAGCGTTAACGGCTTCCCAAACTTATCTTCGTACCAGGAGGAAACAGCTGCAAACTGAAATTCTTTATCCATTGTTTGTTGAACCGCCACTCTGGCCTGTTCAAAAGTAGGAGAAGCGTTCTTGAACATAATCCCTACAATTAACACTAAGCAGGCTGAAGCTAAAATTTTAAATAAAAAGCGTTCTTTTCGAAATAACGGGTGATATTCCTTTGCTGATGGTGTGTATTCAACCGTAGAATAATCCATCGATCCATATTTTTCTTCTTCACTCATTAAGGACGTATGAAGAGGTTCTTGAGGAAGACGCTTCGTTGTATTTAATTGTTTTCGCTTACGCTCAGCAATTCGTTTACGGATTTCATCAGCACGTCGATTCATGATTCATCATTCTCCTTGTTCTTATCGTATAATCAACTATATGACTTGTCCGTGGAGCTTATGACAGCTTGACTCTACAAAATCACACAAATAAAAAAAGCTTCCTCTATCGGAAGCTTTTTAAGAACGAACACCAAAGAATCGTTTAATACGTGCAAACATTCCCTTATCTTCTTCATCTAACGATTGAAGAGGAACCGTTTCACCTAGAATACGTCTTGCAATATTACGATATGCAATTGATGCTTTGCTTGATGGGTCCATGACAATTGGTTCACCGTTGTTAGAAGCACGAATAACATTTTCATCGTCAGCAACGATTCCAATTAAATCAACAGCCAGAAGCTGAGAAATTTCTTCCACGTCCAGCATGTCTCCATTTTTCATCATATGACTACGGATTCGGTTAATAACCAGTTTTGGAGACTCGATATCCTCTTGCTCCAATAATCCAATAATACGGTCAGCATCACGAACAGCTGAAACTTCCGGTGTTGTCACAACGAGTGCCTTATCAGCGCCAGCTACGGCATTCTTATAGCCTTGTTCAATACCAGCTGGGCAATCAATAACCACATAGTCATAGTCTTGCTTTAACTGAAGAACTAACTCTCGCATTTGTTCTGGTTGAACAGCTGTTTTGTCACTCGTTTGAGCAGCAGGAAGTAAGTACAAACATTCAAAACGTTTGTCCTTAATCAAGGCTTTTTGCGGTTGGCATCGACCTTCTACCACGTCTACAAGATCATAAATAATACGATTTTCAAGCCCCATTACAACATCCAAGTTGCGTAAGCCGATATCAGTGTCAACTAGACACACGCGCTTTCCAGCTAATGCTAGAGCAGTACCTAAATTGGCTGATGTCGTTGTTTTTCCAACTCCACCTTTACCAGACGTAACAACAATAGCCTCTCCCACTGTCAAATTCTCCTTTCTACCCTGGTCAAATTCGGTCTTAGATGCGGTAAAGTTTGCACGCGATCTATCACCATTTGATCATTATCATCTAAGTATGCACATTCCATTATATTCTCTTCCTTCTCACTGCGCTCTTCTTCTGATCGGGTAATGATATCAGCAATGCGCAGCTGTGAAGGTTTCATTAACGATGCAGCAATAACGGCGTTTTTATTGCCGCGATATCCTGCATGAGCAATCCCTTTTAAAGCACCTAATACAAATAAATTTCCGCCAGCTACAACGGTTCCTCCCGGATTTACGTCTCCGACTAGAAGCAAATCGCCTTCTACATGGAGAACCTGTCCTGAACGAACTACCTTTGTAACAGATACTAATTCACTTTCTTCTCTTACTCGGACTGCATCTTGCTTTAAAATAACGTTACTATCAATTTGTTTAACTACTAAATACTGATTTTCTTCTATGAGCGCCTTCAATTCGGTTTCCTGCTCTGTAGTTAAATAACGATTTCCGATTTTGACATACACTGTGACGATCTGATCGGCATCGCCATGCTTATTTGTCAAAAGCTTCGTCTTAAGTTCCGTCAAAAGCTCTGCAAATGAACATGTATCATTGAGATGCAACGTTAATCCATCTTTTGTTCCTTTAATTGTCACATTTTGTTGCTTTTGTTTATTCAAGACGCTCACCTCAACGAATATATAATTTCGACAGAGACTTACTCAATTCCTTTTTTTCGTTTCTTCAATCAGCATTTTTATCCTATCATGAACGAGAAGCGTAATATATGTTCCGATCAGCGTTCATCGATAAATTTAGCGAAATATTGAAAACATCTTTGAAGCGGAAATGCAAAAATGAGTGCAAATATGGCATTTAAAATGATGGTTGCGTAAAATCGCTCTTGCAAGAAGCGACCAATGGTCATATCGGATATATTAATAATGCTATTAATTCCATATACATAAAACTCAATAATGGCTACAGCTAATAGCGACATGCAGATTACGATAAGCGTATTTTGCTGAAAAATCTTCATTAGTTTTGATACGATATAGCATACGGCCGGTAACCCAAGCGCGTATACTCCCAAGACATCCGTAAAGGCAATATCGTACATGAATCCAAGGATTACCCCATATAGCATCGCTTGCTTTGGGTGATAATACACTGACATAAAAGCCAGTACCACTACAACAAAGTGAGGCGATAGAATCCAGTCTCGCCATGGTGATGCCATGGCGACAAAATTAACAAAGATACTTTCAAACATAAAAACGACAAGCACGAGAATAGGAAGGACAAACCGCTTCATCAGTTAGCCTCCTCCGCCCCTAAATCGTCTTCAGCAGCGGGCGCACTTCTTTTAGCTACAACTACGTTATCTAAGTCATACAAGTCAGCAGCAGGTTTGATATAAGCTTTTTTCGTTAATCCATATTCATCAGGCTCAATTTTTGTGATAACGCCAATTGGAAGATTGCTAGGGAAAATGCCGTCTTCTTGTCCTAGACCAGACGTTACTACTTTTTGCTTTTCTTTAATATCAGCATCAAATGGAATACGACGCATAACAAGCGCCTGTTCTTTATCATCATAGCCTTCAATTAAACCAAACACTTCTTTTTTAGCCTGAATTTTAGCAGATACACGGTTTGTACGATCTGATGAACTAATTAACTGCACAGTAGATGTGAACTTAGATGCATGCTTCACTTTACCAATCAGCCCTTCAGGAGTCATAACAGCCATATTTTCCTGCACATTATGAACCGTCCCTTTATCAATGGCAATTACCTCATGCCAACGGTCTGGATTACGAGCAATAACTGTTGCTTCGATTGGGTTGTATTGACTTAAATCCGTTTTTTTGTCGAGCTGTGCTCTTAATTTTTTATTTTCTTGCTGCAAAGCGTTGGCTTTCGTTTCTAATTGCATGCGTTCGTCTAAACGGGCTTTTAATACCTCGTTTTCTTCGTATGTACGCTTTAAGTCACCTACATTCTGAAAGAAACCCGCTACAAATTGTGCGGGTTCATTAAAGGTAGCCTGAACAAGACCAACCGTATCTTTGACAAACTGTTCAGGCCACGTTACATTTTTACGACCATTTAACGAAAAACCAATCAATGCCACTAATACAATAATACTGACTAATAAAATAACTAAACGTTTATTTAAGAAAAATTGTGGCACGATCTACACCTCTTAATATTTAGCGATATGAATCGCTTGTACGATTTTTAAATAAATCAATGTGTTCTAACGCTTTACCAGTTCCAATTGCAACACAGTCAAGCGGATCTTCTGCGATGACAACCGGCATATTTGTTTCTTCACTAATAACTTTATCTAAATTACGTAGCAATGCGCCACCGCCTGTTAATACAATACCGCGATCCATAATATCTGCCGCAAGTTCAGGTGGTGTTTTTTCTAATGTACTTTTTACTGAATCTACAATAGAAGCCACTGTATCTTTTAGCGCTTCTGCAATTTCTTCTGCTGAAATTTCGATTGTTTTCGGTAGACCTGTTAGTAAATCACGTCCGCGAATTTCCATGTTTTCAATACCTTCTGGAATTCCGGCAGAACCGACTTCTACTTTTAATGCTTCTGACGTACGCTCACCGATCATTAAATTGTAATTCTTGCGAATATATTGAATAATCGCTTCATCCATCTCGTCCCCAGCGATACGGATTGACTGACATGTTACGATTCCTCCTAAAGAAATAATCGCAACTTCTGTTGTTCCTCCGCCAATATCTACTACCATACTTCCCGTTGGCTCCCAAACCGGTAGATTGGCGCCGATTGCTGCAGCAAACGGTTCTTCAATTGTATACGCATCACGCGCTCCAGCCTGACGAGTCGCATCAATAACGGCACGTTTCTCAACAGCTGTAATGCCAGAAGGTACACAAACCATTACATACGGCTTACCCGCAAACAAACTTTTTGTTTTTTGAGCTTGATTGATGTAATATTTCATCATCGTCGCAGTTGTTTCGTAATCTGCAATAACTCCATCTTTCATTGGACGAAGGGCTACTACGTTCCCAGGTGTACGACCAATCATATTTTTTGCATCGTTACCTACCGCAACGATTTGTTTTGTATCAGTTTGCAAAGCCACAACAGACGGCTCACGCACAACAATTCCTTTTCCTTTTACATAAACGAGCGTATTTGCAGTACCCAAATCTATTCCAAGGTCTCTAGTACCGATTCCAAACATGTGTCTCTTCCTTTCTCTTACCAAAATGCAAAGGTAAAAATTCCATAATTCAATTTCTTCATTTCATAAGTAACATTTTTTATTTTCTATACTTTTTTCATAGATGTCAACGCCAAATATTGTATGATAAAAAGTCATACTTTGTCTATTAATAACGAATGATTGTAAAGAACTTGTCATTTAAAATCATGACTACTATTATAACCCAAGGATTTTAAAAAGCATAGCCTTACATGTATCCTTTTTCTTTTAAACTAATATATTTTCGATCTCCGATAATTAAATGATCTAACAATTCAATTCCTATAATAAATCCGCACTCTTTTAAGCGCTTCGTTACCTCTATATCTTCTCTGCTGGGAGTAGGGTCGCCGGAGGGATGATTATGAATACAAATAAGGGATGCAGCTGAACGACGAAAGGCTTCTTTAAATACTTCTCTTGGATGGACAATAGATGAATTGAGGCTTCCGATAAAAATGGTTTGCTTGTGGAGAACTTGATTTTTTGTGTTGAGGTATAAACAGACGAAATGCTCTTGAGACAGCACGCGCATTTCTTCCATCACATAATTAGCTCCATCTTCAGGGCCATGAATGGTATATCGCTGACTAGATTTCCCCTGTACAATCCTCTTACCTATTTCAATAGCCCCTATAATTTGAATTGCTTTTGCAGGTCCGATACCTTTAATATTCATCATTTCATCAAGCGATGCATGCTGCAAAAGTTGAAGACCTTCAAAATGCGTTAATATGCGATTGGACAGCTGAAGAACAGATTCATCTTTGGTTCCAGTGCGCAGCAAAATAGCAATAAGCTCGTGGTTAGAAAGACTAGAAGCACCCATTGAAACAAGGCGCTCTCGAGGTCTTTCATCTTGAGGAAAATCTTTAATTAACAATGATTGATCCAATTGCGTCACTCCTTTTTAGTAGACGAAACCGTATTGTTTTAGCTCACGTATTGTTCGGGAGAGCGGCAACCCCACCACGGAGAAATAGTCTCCTTCAATTTTTTTAACTAGCGCAGCACCGAGACCTTGAATTCCATAAGAACCAGCCTTATCCATAGGCTCTCCTGACTCTACGTACTGTACGATTTCATCTTGTTCAATCGGCCAAAACTCTACATCTGTTTGTTCATAAAACGTATGAACTTTTGCATTTGATACGAACGCTACTCCAGTTAATACCTGATGCTTTTGACCTGATAGCATCATAAGTGTTTCAATCGCTTCTTGTTTCGTTTTTGGCTTTCCTAAAATACGATTGCCATATACGACAACTGTATCGGCACCTAGGACAATATCCTCTTTATGATGCGAAGCGACGTCCACTGCTTTTTGCCTAGCTAAATCCATTACTACCTCGGACGGAGTGTATGATGGATTGACGATTTCTTCAATTGTACTAACGTGAACGGTAAAGGGAATGTGAAGCTGCTGAAGTAATTCTTTTCGACGAGGAGAGCCTGAGGCTAAAATTAATGTTTGTTTCATACATCTCACCTTTGCATTTTGATTTAAAAAAGAAGGACACACCGTTATTTTAGCAATTTCATCTCCAAATGACAATAAACAAGTGAGGCAGCATTACACTACCTCACTTGTTAAGACGTTACAAGGCTTTCATACTGCTGAAGAGCTTTTAACACGTATCGCTGAGCAAGCCAAGCATCTTTACTGCGTTTATTGTCTTCATATGAAGACAGAGAAGCCGCAGCTTTTTGAAGGGTGCTCAATATGGTTTTAATGTCTTCATTTGACGCTTCTTTCTGAACTTTTGTCAGCTCTTTTTTCAGAGATTTGATATCGGCTACCCGCTGTCCTTCAATCGCTTTAACAGATTGATCTAAGAGATTAGCCATAAACGGCTGCGCTGTTGTTATAACCGTTTGATCTTTTTTCCCTAATTCGCTAGTGGGTTTAATTTCATAAGACTTTACATATACATCTTTACCTTGTTGTTTATACGTTTTACTAAGTGCGTTCGCTTTTTCTTCTTCAGTGGCAGCACCAACGACAAGAGAATAGCTTTTAGGTGAAAAGATCTCGCCTGCTTCGTTCTCTTCTTTCCATTTATCCATTGCTTTATTTGCAGCAGTTTTTGATGAAAAAGCACCTGCTTGAACAATGTAAAAGGAAAAAGGTTCTAAAGTAGAAGCAGCAGCTGATGTCCCCTTCGATTCCTGTTCGCTTTTCTTTTCAGCTTTACCAACACTTTCAGTGGTAGACGCTGTTTGAGCAGCTTTTTCTTCTTTCGTTTGCTCACTTGTTTGTGCTTTGCCGACAGGCTGTTCGCTTCCTGTCATCATTTTCACACCAACCATACCGATGCCGCTGCCTATTCCGACTGCTAGCAGTACAATCACAGCTGTTCGTTTGATCACACCGCCGTTTACCGTTTTAATCGAAACATTTTTAGGATGTAATCGCGGCTTTTTCTTTTTTTCATTTCTTACATCTTCAATAAACACCACTTTATTTTCTTCCACATGAGAATCTGTGGATGCCGGTTCCGGAAGAACCCACGTAAATTCGTCTTTTTCTGGCGCTTGTTCTTCCTTGGATTCACCGTTGATTTTAATTGAAATTTTTCGTTCCTGCTTGTCCACTGCCCCACCGCCTTTAGTTAACGTAGTCTTAGTATCGGTTGCAAGCTGAGGTCAACCGACATAAAACATACACTTTTTTCCATGCTATCATAGAAGAAAAAAAAAATAACAAGACATTTGTCGTCTTGTTACAAAAGGTTTTCGCTATTTAGTTACAGAAATTTTAAATTTGTCGAAGACGTGAAGCTCAATAAAAATAGTTGCTAACATACCAATCTATCAATTCGTTTCCATGAAAATAAGCAGCGATTGTGCCTATAAAAATAAATGGAACGAACGGAATTGGTTCACCTACCTTTGCCTTTTTCATTAATAACGCTCCTATACTAACGGTTCCGCCTATTAATATAGATAAAAAAAGCGATAGCAAAACAAGCTTTACTCCAAGCACAATACCAATCAAACCATACAATTTAATATCTCCTTCTCCAAGCCCTCCTCTGCTGAGAAATGCGATTAGAAAGAGGAGAAAAAATGCGATTCCTCCTCCCATTAATGAATCACTCCACGAAGTTAATGGAATGAAAAGACGCTCAAGTAGAAAGATAGGCAAAAAGAAAAGCAGCACCTTATTTGGGACAATCATATAGGCTATATCTGAGACAACTATAATTGTTAAAAAAGAAACAAAGGTTAATATGACAATCAGTTCTAACGTCATATTCAATCTAAAAAAAGCATATACAAATAAACTTCCTGTCGAAAATTCTATGAATGGGTAGATGAAGGAGATTTTTTTGCGACATATACTACATTTTCCTGCATTTTTAATGTAGGAGACTATCGGAATTAATTGTTCTGGAGAAAGAACGTATAAACAGTGTGGACAATGAGATCTTGGAGATAAAATAGATTTTTTCTGAGGAATTCTAAGGCCTGCTACGTTATAAAATGAACCTAACGTGATACCTGAAACAAATGCATAGAGGGAAATTAAACTCATAATATTTCTTCCATCTCAGGCGTGCTGCTTACTAATTGTAGGTTTTCTTTTGAGTGAAGAAGTGTATCTCTTTCTCTTAAATAGCTGCCAATAAACGGAATGAGAAAAGCTGCTAGAAGACCTATTACGATAACCAGTATGATCACTTTCATTAGAGAAATTCCTTTATTCCTCGTTGACAGTTTATTCATTTCAATATCTCTCCTTTATTGATTAGTATCAAACAGCTTCTTCATTAATAAACTGAATCATAATACCCATAAAAGTCATATTTTGTATGCCTCCTTCCTTAAAACACACTTTTTATAGGTAATAAGGATTATACCACTAAAAAACAAAAACAGCATAAAAAAAACGTCTGCAAAATCAGACGTCTTTTAATAGTAAGGAGCCATAAATAAGTAGACAATTACACCTGTAAGACTTACATAAAGCCAGATTGGCATTGTCCATCGCACAATTTTTTTGTGTTTTTCAACTTGCATTGTCCAGCCCCACACAAGTGCAAACAGTGCCAGCGGAACAATAATCGCTGCTAAGAAACTGTGTGTGATCAAAATAAAGAAGTAAATGGGACGAACGATTCCTTCTCCACCAAACGTAGCTGTTTCTGTGGAAATGTAATGGAACGTTAAATATGAAACTAAAAAGAGCAGTGTGGAAGTGAATGCTGCTAAAATAAAACCTTTATGAGCATTAATATTTTTCCTGAAAATTGAAATTAACGCTGCAACTAAAAAAATAAACGTAAAACTATTCAAAATAGCATTTAACCGTGGAAAGATAGTCAAATCAAAACTTACTTTTCCTTGATAGCCGATATTCGAAAAGAATAGCAGTAAAATAATGACATTTGCTATCACTGAAAAGGTAAGAATAATACCGGTAAAGTTTTTATTACTTTTCGGTACAATTTTTTCATTATTCTTACTCATGTTAACAATCTCCTTATTTAGTGATGTACTTGTTTATTATATATCACTTACCTAGGGGGTTAAAGTGACAATACTTTGAACTTAATGCTTCCTTATTATCCGTATCCTTTCCTCACATTATGTTAAAAGCAGCAAGATTTCACTTGCTGCTTTTGCTCATTTTAGAAGAAAAGCCCGCACTTCTGATATAAAATACAGAGACCCTGTAATCACGACCATGTCTTGTTCACCTGTCGCCTTTTCCTTTACGTAAGCAATTGCTTTTTTCCACTCCTCGTCCATATGCTTATTATGATGAGTACTCATCTCATAAAGCTCTTGAGCTGCGCGAGCACGAGGAAAGTCAAACGACGTAAATGTAATACTTGCAGCGATTGTTTCAAGTTCTTGGACCATTCGATCAGCGCTTTTATCATTTAAGCAGCTGAAAACTAAATGAATGTTTCGATCTTCATAATGAAGGCGTAAAGTAGATAACAAGCTATCAATGCCTTCTGCATTATGAGCCCCATCAATAATCGTTAAAGGATGCTCATTTACTATCTCAAAGCGGCCGTTCCACTTTGTATGCTGAATCCCTTTTATCATTTGCTCATTGGAGATAGAAAGCTTTTTCTTTTCTTTTAAATAACCAACGGCCATGAGAGCCAAAGCTGCATTTTTCACTTGATGATAGCCAAGCATATTTAATTTCAAGTCTTCAAATATGCCATACGGCGTGTTTAACGCAAAGCTTTCCCCATTTGCTAAGGGCTCATAGTTTTTAATGTCAAAATCTTTTCCTAACACAAATAACGAAGCCTGCTTTGACTGTGCTTCTTCAGTAATGACATCAAGCGCCTTTACTTGCTCTGCACCAGTAATAATAGGGACTTCTCTTTTAATAATCCCCGCTTTTTCTGCTGCAATTTCTTCTACCGTATCACCTAGTATTGCCATGTGATCAAATCCAATGTTTGTAATAATACTCACCATAGGATTCACAACGTTTGTTGAGTCATACCGTCCTCCAAGACCTGTTTCAAACACAGCATAGTCAACTGACTCATGATAGCCGAAATAAAGAAAAGCCATGACTGTAATCACTTCAAATTCCGTTGCTGATCCTAAGCTTGTATGTTCTAGTCGCTCCACAACAGGCTTTATTTCCTGAACAAGAGCGGTCATTGCTTCATTTGAAATAGGCTGTCCATTCACGCTGATCCGCTCATTAAATGTTTCGATATAAGGAGAAGTAAACGTTCCAACTTTATACCCTGCTTCTTCTAACATGTTTCGCAAATAAGAAACGGTAGAACCTTTACCATTCGTCCCAGCAACATGAATAGCATTTAGATTTTGCTGGGGAAAATCAAGCTGCTCTAGCATCCATTCCATTCGTTCTAACCCCGGCTTGATTCCAAAGCGAAGTCTGTTATGAATCCAATCAAGCGCTTCTTCATATGTCGTTATCATCTTTTATTCACCTTTCTTTTCCATCGCTATTATTATGTAAAGAAAAAGCGTCGCTATACAAGCCACGCTTTTTCTGTTGGTTCATTAACCCATTGATTATCCGCGTAATTCAGCAATACGAGACTGAACAGCTTCACGTTTTTCAACATAATCCTGCTCTTTTGCACGCTCTTCTTCTACTACTTTAGCAGGCGCTTTTGCAATAAAGCCTTGGTTGTTTAACTTCTTTTGTACACGTTCTACTTCTTTGTTTAACTTGTCGTATTCTTTTTCTAAACGCGCGATTTCTTCTTCGATATTAATTAAACCTTCAAGAGGTAAAATTAATTCTGCGCCTGTTACAACAGCAGTCATCGCTTTTTCATCTAATGAAACATCTGTTGAAATCACAAGCTCACTTGGATTACAGAAACGTTCTACATACGCACGGTTCTTTTCGAGCTGGCTTTGAATATTTTCATCTTTAGCTTTGATAAATAATTTTACTTGTTTGCTCATCGGCGTGTTCACTTCAGCACGAATATTACGAACAGCGCGGATAATATCTACAAGTAAACGCATATCGTTAGCAGCTTCTTTATCAGAAAGCTCAGGGCGTACTTCCGGCCATTTAGCTACTGTAATCGATTCGCCTTCATGCGGCAAGCTTTGCCAAATTTCTTCGGTAATAAACGGCATGAATGGATGTAAAAGTCGCATTGTATTATCAAGTACATAAGCTAAAATTGAGCGAGTTGTCTTTTTAGCTGCTTCATCTTCTCCGTAAAGAGGAAGTTTAGCCATTTCAATGTACCAATCGCAGAAATCATCCCAAATAAAGTTATAAAGAATACGTCCAACTTCACCGAATTCATATTTGTCAGCTAATTTTGTTACGTGCTCAATCGTTTCATTTAAGCGCGTTAAAATCCATTTATCAGCAACTGACTTTTCGCCTGATAAATCAAGCTCTTCAAATGTGATGCCGTCCATGTTCATTAATGCAAAACGAGAAGCATTCCAAATTTTATTTGCAAAGTTCCATGTCGCTTCGACTTTTTCAAAGCTGAAGCGTAAATCTTGTCCTGGTGAGCTTCCTGTAGATAAGAAGTAGCGAAGAGAATCTGCACCGTATTTCTCGATTACTTCCATTGGATCTACACCGTTACCAAGTGATTTACTCATTTTACGACCTTCAGCATCTCGTACAAGACCGTGAATGAGTACATCGTCAAACGGACGTTTACCCGTAAATTCAAGACCTTGGAAAATCATACGAGATACCCAGAAGAAAATAATATCGTAGCCTGTTACAAGCACGTTCGTTGGGTAGTAGCGTTTGAAATCAGCTGCATCCACATCGGGCCAGCCCATTGTTGAGAATGGCCATAGCGCTGAACTGAACCATGTGTCTAATACATCTGAATCTTGTTCCCAGTTTTCGATATCTGCTGGAGCCTCATGATCTACGTATACTTCTCCAGTTTCTTTATGATACCAAGCTGGAATGCGATGTCCCCACCAAAGCTGACGCGAAATACACCAGTCGCGAATATTTTCCATCCAGTGTAAGTATGTCTTTTCAAAACGATCAGGCACAAAGTTTACTTTTTCTTCTTGTTTTTGAAGATCTACTGCTTTATCTGCTAACGGCTGCATTTTTACAAACCATTGAGTTGATAAATAAGGTTCAACAACGGCACCGCTTCGTTCACTGTGACCTACTGAATGCATGTGGTCTTCAATGTTGAACAATACACCGTCTTCTTGAAGGTCTTTAACAATTTGCTTACGGCAAGCAAAACGATCCATTCCTTCATATTTACCTGCTTTGTCATTCATCGTACCGTCTTGATTCATCACTAAAATACGCTCTAAATTATGGCGGTTTCCAATTTCAAAATCGTTCGGGTCATGAGCAGGCGTAATTTTCACCGCACCAGAACCGAATTCCATATCTACATAATCATCGCCTACGATTGGAATTTCACGACCTACAATCGGAAGGACAACCTTTTTGCCGATTAAGTGCTTATAACGATCATCTTCAGGGTGAACAGCTACAGCCGTATCTCCTAGCATTGTTTCAGGACGAGTTGTTGCGATTTCAATATGTCCAGAACCATCTGCCAACGGATAGCGCATATGATAAAACGCACCTTGTACATCTTTGTAAATAACCTCGATGTCTGAAAGAGCTGTTTTTGTAGCAGGATCCCAGTTAATAATATATTCTCCGCGATAGATTAACCCTTTTTTGTAAAGCGTTACGAATACTTCGCGCACCGCTTTAGAAAGGCCTTCATCAAGCGTGAAGCGCTCGCGTGAATAGTCTAAGCCAAGTCCTAGCTTCGACCACTGCTGGCGAATAAAGCTTGCATATTCTTCTTTCCATTTCCACGTTTCGGCTACAAAATTTTCGCGGCCTAGATCGTAGCGGCTTTTTCCTTCGCTGCGAAGCTTTTCTTCTACTTTTGCCTGCGTTGCAATCCCCGCATGGTCCATGCCAGGAAGCCATAAAACGTCATAGCCTTGCATGCGCTTCATACGCGTTAAAATGTCTTGTAACGTTGTATCCCAAGCGTGGCCTAAATGCAGCTTGCCCGTTACGTTTGGGGGTGGAATTACAATTGTATATGGCTCTTTTTCAGGGTCATTTGTTGCTTCAAAAAACTTCCCGTCTAACCAATACTGATAACGATTTTCTTCAACGGCTTTTGGATCATACTTCGTTGGAAGAGTCACTTCTTTTTCAGACATAATGTATACCTCCATAATATAAAGTTTCAGTCTTTAGAAACTGTGTAAAGCTTTTATAAACATAAAAAAACTCCTTTCCTAATAAAAGGACGAAAGGAGTTGATTTCGCGGTACCACCTTTTTTTATAGACGTATCCCGTTTGATAAGCCTATACACTTCATTTCATAACGGTTGATTAACCGGCTTTTTCTACTGAGCTATGCAGCTGTTCAAAAAAGCTACTCATAGGCGACATTCCGAGTGCACATTCTTAAGAAATCTCACAGCAGCTGATTTCTCTCTCTGAAAGACGAACATCCCGTACTCTTCCTATTCACTGTATTTATGTATGAATTTCTCTTAATTATACTATATGAAAAAATGTTGAATCGTCAATAATCTTCTCCACTTTTTTATGATTATATTCATAATTTTTTTGTTCTGCTCTTTATTTTTTCATTCACTCGCTGATTTTGGAAATAAAATGAAGAGCCCACTCAAAAAAATGGCACCATTTCTTTCTTTTTTCATATACTGACTTTAACCTGGGCACGTGGATTGAAAGGGGCATGTACAAATGAAGAAACGAATAAATGTAAATTCGTATCAGCTGCAGCGGTGGCTCAAAACAGCAGGAGCGGCTTGTGGACAGTTTATTGTTCCTTTAACAATTTTTCAAGGTATACGTACACTATTTTTCCCTACAACCTTTGATGTACTGTTGTTGGCACTGCTTGCCATACTAGCGGTTGCTTTATATTCCGACTGGATTTAAAAACCCAAGCGCTATTCGTTCGCTTGGGCTTGTGCAGCTGCTTCCGCTGCCATTTTTTTTTGCTGATCTACTTCAAATATTTTAATATTGAGCTGTTCAATGTTTTTCGTCAGCCAGTATGCTCGAATAAATGACTGCATATGTTCAAGTTCTGTTTTACTTTCTTTATGCTGTCTATATTGAACGATACACTGATACAAGGGTTCTGGAAACGCCAAATAACTGTGTAAAAGCAGCCGTTCCTCTTCTCTGAGAGCAAAATGTTTTTCATACGTACTAAACCACTCATAGCTGTCATAGGTAGTTACTGGGTATGTGCGAAGAGTACGGAAATAAAATGAGACCAAATCATAAATCGGTGAAGCATCTTTTGCATGTTCAAAATTAATAAAAAAACCATTTCCCCGTTCGTCATAGATAAAATGTTTAGCCGATAGCTTTCCATGAGACGTAACCAGCCGGATCTTTTCTTTTTCTTCCATTTCATCGTTCCACTGATCGAGCTTTCCAAAACCAAATTCAAGCGCTCTTGTCATTTCATAATAAAATGTACAGTAATGCAATTCAAACGGGGACATATAAACTTTCTTCTCGCATTCTACTACATACTGCTTCATCTCTTCCTGACGTTTTTCCCACGTTTCTTTCATCGATGTATAATGATTTTCTATATCTTCTTTTTTCACTTCTACTTCCTGCGCCGAAGCGCCGTGAAGCTTAGCAAGCTCTTGAAATAATTTATGATATCGAATATCACGCTCTTCGGTCGGGTTATTTGGGAGCCACGGCATTAAGTAATACGAGCCGCTTTCATCTGAAACAATGGGCTGAGAACGCTTCGTTTGATAAATAGGGACAAATCCCATCCATCCTTTTTGATACACGTTCTGCAGCTTTTGAATAAAGTTTTGATTTCGCTCTTGATGATTCGCCATTTCTTTAAGCGCAAACACGCCGGTTTTCGTATAGACTTTTTTTACTTTTCCGTAGTCTTCGATAAAGTCAACATCTAAGTCATATTCTTTTAACAATACTTTGTAGTCTGCTACTGTCCGCTGCATCTGCATTCTCCTTCCTCGTAAAAAATAAAGAAAACAGTTAAGACATTATATGCGTCAAAACTGTTTTCTTTCCGACTTTAACGAACGGGGATATTTAAGATGCTTCCTTCTTCCAGCTCATATTCATCTTCTAAATTATTCACTCGTAAAATGTTTTGTACATTCGTATTATAGCGGTTTGCTATCGTATCAAGCGAATCTCCGTCTTGAACAATACAAAGCTTCCACGTTGAAAAAGCTTCTTCTTCCCGCGAAAAGAGCTTTGTTAAATAAAGGGCGTTTTCATTTCGGCCGCTTTCATTTTCTTCTTTCCGAAATTCAACAATAATCTTTTCCTCTTCTTGCTCAGCCTCTTGTTGAACGTCAGCATACGTATTCAATTCACTAGCTTGCGATTCTTCGAAACTTTCTTGCTCTTGACGAAGCTGAAAGAGCTCAATCACGTTGTCTTCTCTTTCTTCCTCGATTTGCGCTTCTTTTTTCACTTCAACTTCAAATGGTTCATATGCTTCCTCTTCATATTCCACGACCTGCTCAGCACGAGATTCTTTTTTAAATACAGATGAAAAATAACTAGGGGGCTCTTCTGAATGATCTTCTTCAATAGCCTCTGCCTCTAAAAGTGCGGGAGCTTCACGATAGCTTACGTCAAACTCTTGTTCCTCTTCTTCTTGAGCAAAGTTTTCAGTATATACCTCTTCAGCATCGTCCACTTCTTCATAGGAGACGATGTGCTGTTCCTCTGAAAACTCTTCCTCTTCTTCTCGTTCTTCATCCTGTTCTCCGTACAATCCTGTGATGGACAAGTCAGCCATTAGCTGCAGCTGATTTGTGCCTGGCAATTCATAATCAAATAAATCAATAGATACATATACGTCTTCAATACTTTGAATACGATTTTTAGGAATGGTAATATCAACAGGAAATTGATGTGATAATTCAGCCGTTCCGTCTTCACGGACAGAGATAGATTGCACTTGATTCTCATTTGTATATTCGCGTAACGAGTGCTCTCCCTCGTACGTTTCGTATTCACCTGTTAATTGTAATGCTCCTCGAATAGACACGTATTGGTCATATTCTTGAATAGATACTTGAGGCTCTAAGGAGATAGACAAAAGTTGTGAGACTTCCTGTCCTTTTTGAAACCATACTGATTCTTCTACGGAAAAACGCAGACATGATAAATTATCCTGCGACAAATTGTTCTCCCCCTTCCAACACCCGCCAGGTAATAGCGCGGTCATTAAAGATGTATGAACAAATAAATTAAAATATGTCTTTAAAACTAAAAAAGCTTACGGAATCCTCCGTAAGCTTTGATATAAAAGTCAATCTTATTTATCTGTTTATCCACGTAACTTCGAAAAAGCTTTTTCAGCTGCTGCAATTGTATGTTCAATGTCTGCATCTGTATGAGAAGTTGATAAAAACATTCCTTCGAATTGAGAAGGAGGTAAAAACACGCCTTCATTAGCCATTTCACGATAGTAAGCTGCAAAATAATCTAAATTCGATGTTTTCGCTGTTTCGTAATTTATTACCTGTTCGTTGGTAAAGAAGAAACCGATCATTGAACCAGCTCGGTTTACCGTAAACGGTACATCATATTTTTCAGCTGCTGCCATCAATCCTTCTTCTAATCGATCTGCTTTACGAATGAACTCATCGTAGGATTGAGGTGTCAGCTGCGTTAACGTCTCGTATCCAGCTGTCATCGCAAGCGGATTACCTGATAATGTACCTGCTTGATAAATCGGGCCGCTTGGTGCAACTCGCTCCATAATTTCAGCTTTACCACCGTAAGCACCTACTGGTAAACCACCACCGATTACTTTTCCTAAGCAAGTTAAGTCAGGAGTAATGTTATAGTAGCCCTGTGCACAGTTGTACGCTACGCGGAACCCTGTCATTACTTCATCAAAAATGAGCAGTGAGCCATATTCTGATGTGATATCACGAAGCCCTTGTAAGAAACCTGGCTGAGGCGGTACCACACCCATATTTCCTGCTACCGGTTCAACAATTACTCCGGCAATGTCATCTCCGAATTCTTTAAAAGCATATTGTACGCTTTCTAAATCATTGTACGGCACTGTAATCGTGTTTTTAGCGATTCCTTCAGGCACTCCCGGGCTATCTGGTAGGCCTAACGTTGCAACGCCTGAGCCAGCTTTAATTAGAAGAGAGTCACCGTGTCCATGGTAACAGCCTTCAAATTTTAAAATTTTGTTGCGGCCCGTATAGCCACGTGCTAAACGCAGTGCGCTCATCGTTGCTTCCGTACCTGAACTCACCATACGGACGATTTCGATTGAAGGAACGCGCTCAATAACAACCTTAGCAAGCTCATTTTCAATTAATGTTGGCGCACCAAAGCTTGTACCAGATTCCGTTACTTTTTTTACTGCTTCAACTACTTGATCGTTGGAATGTCCGTGAATTAAAGGTCCCCATGATAAGACGTAGTCAATATATTTGTTGCCGTCAATATCGTAAATCGTAGCGCCTTTTCCTCGTTCCATAAAAATAGGATCCATATCTACTGATTTAAATGCACGAACAGGACTATTTACTCCACCCGGCATTAATTGCTGCGCTTCTAAAAAAGCTGCTTTTGACTTTTCATAACTTCTCATGTGTAAGCCTCCTTAATTACTTGTCAGATAACCAGCGTGCTGCGTCTTTAGCATGATACGTTACAATTAAATCCGCTCCTGCACGCTTCATGCTAATTAATTTTTCAAGAACAATCTCTTTTTCATTTACCCAGCCGTTTTGAGCTGCCGCTTTAATCATCGAATATTCACCGCTCACATTATAAGCCACTACCGGTAAATTAAACGTATTTTTCACATCGCGCATAATATCTAAATAAGATAGAGCTGGTTTTACAATTAAGAAATCTGCTCCTTCTTCGACATCAGATTCTGCTTCTCGAAGTGCTTCTAAGCGATTGGCTGGGTCCATTTGATATGTTTTACGGTCTCCAAATTGAGGAGAAGAATGCGCTGCATCGCGGAATGGTCCGTAAAAAGCAGATGCATATTTAACAGCATAAGACATCACGGGCACATCTTCAAATCCAGCTTCGTCTAGACCGTGGCGAATAGCTGCCACGAAACCGTCCATCATGTTTGAAGGCGCAATAATATCCGCTCCTGCTTTAGCTTGACTAACCGCTGTACGCGCTAATAAGTCAAGGCTAGGATCGTTTAAGATTTTTCCGTCTTCAATTACACCACAGTGGCCATGATCTGTGTATTGACATAAGCATGTATCTGCGATAACAACAAAGTCTGGAAAATTTTCTTTAATTTGACGAATACCTTTTTGGACAATTCCGTGGTCATGGTATGCCTGTGAGCCGACCGCATCTTTTTCAGCGGGAACACCAAATACCATAGCTGACTTGATTCCTAAATCGACTAACTCTTGGATTTCATCATTCAAGTAGTCTAAAGAAATTTGATCCACACCTGGCATTGATTTTACAGCATTTCTTTTTTGTTCACCTTCTACAATAAAAATAGGATATATAAAGTCTTCAGGATGTAAATGTGTTTCGCGTACAAGCGCACGCATATTTACAGAATTACGAAGACGACGATGACGTGTAAATTGTAAATCTTTCATGTTAAAATCCTCCTTTATTATTCAAAACAACTAACCAACATATCTATCATACCATTTATTGTGTATGTGTTAGGAACAAGATGCTTAATTCCATATTCGCTCGCTGTCTGACTCGTAATAGGACCGATACAAACAACTTTGGTTCTATTTATAAGCTCAAGCCAATTCGGAATATCTTTAACTGACTCGACAAAAAATCTCACTGTAGAAGAACTTGTAAAAGTAATGGCATCAATTCCTATTTCTAAATGTTGCTTAACCAAGCGTTCAGAGTCTTGATTTCGAATGGTCTGATATACAACTAAATCCGTTACCTCACACTCTTTTAACCCATCTTTTAAAACAGAGCGGGCTAATTGTCCTCGTACAAGGAGAACTCGCTCGTGATGTGACACATTTGCTTTTAACGACTCAAGAAGTGATTCCGCAACGTATTCTTTTGGAACAAGTTGCACATTAACATCATGTTTTTCTAGCAATTTTGCGGTTTTTTCTCCAACCGCAGCCACTTTTAATCTTTTTAAAGCACTCCAACTGATATTTAACTCTTTTAGCCATTCAAAGAAAAAAGAAATGCCGTTTTGACTTGTAAAAACAATCCAATCAAAACAGTCAATCGACAGCAGGACATCTTCCACTTCTTTTTCATTGTTAGAACGTGCGAACGTGAGGACTGGTAAGCTTAAAGGTATGCCTCCAAGCTTTTTAATCTGTGCTGCAAATGGATGAGCCTGCTTCGCTTCTCTTGTAATCAAAACTTTTTTTAAAAAAAGAGGAGCCTCATGACTCATTATTTGTCCAGCTCCTCTTTTACACGGTCAATTAAAAGCTTAGCTCCTTGAGATGTTAAGCGCTCAGCAGCTTCTGAACCAATAGCAACAGGGTCTTTTCCCGTAATTTGCTCTTTGTAAATCGTTTTGCCATCAGGAGACGCGACTAGCGACGTTAGCTCAATGTTTCCGCCGTCCAATATACGCCCATAACCCGCAATCGGCACTTGGCATCCGCCTTCCATCTCTTTTAAAAATACGCGTTCAGCTCTAACAGCACGAGCGGTTTCATCATGATTTAGAGCTTGAAGAAGCGATAATAATTCATGGTCATTTTCTCGGCATTCGATAGCTAAAGCTCCCTGTCCTACAGCGGGAACGCTTATTTCCGGCTCTAGGTACTGAGTGACCGTATCTCTCGACCAGCCCATACGAGATAACCCTGCAGCTGCCAAGATAATCGCATCGTAATCTTCATTTTTTAATTTCTCTAGGCGTGTGTCGATATTTCCTCGAATCCATTTAATTTCGATATCTGAACGCATAGATAGAAGCTGTGCCCCTCGACGCAAGCTGCTTGTCCCAATCACAGCACCGCTTGGTAGCTCCTCAAATCGCTCACCATTTTTTGAAATAAGCGCATCACGATGATCTTCTCGTAAAGGAATACATCCAATCGTTAATCCTTCTGGCAAAACAGCCGGCATATCTTTCATACTATGAACGGCCATATCAATTTCTTTATCTAACATGGCTTGTTCAATTTCTTTTACAAAGAGACCTTTACCGCCTACTTTGGACAGCGTTACATTTAAAATTTGGTCCCCTTTTGTAACCATTTCTTTAATTTCAAACTCAAAAGGAAGACCTTGTTTTTTTAACTGTTCAATGACCCACTTGGTCTGTGTTAACGCAAGTTTGCTTCGACGAGAGCCGACAATAATTTTTCGCATGTTGTCCTCCTAATTACGAACCCCAAAAGTGAAAATTCGATAAACTGCCAAATAAAAAGAAATTAATAAGTAAGACTAAGAACAATCCAATATTCCACATTGCGATTGCCTTTCCTTGAATACCTCTACGCAGTCTAGCATACAAGTAAGCGCTGTATGCAACAAACATTAAAAATGAACCTAACACTTTTGTATCGTACCAATGAAAATCTACGTATTTAATATAAGCCCATATGATTCCTAAGATTAACGAAAGCAATAACAGCGGTACACCAATTAAAATTAATACATAGGACATGTAATCTAGCTTTGTTAAATCTTCAATTCTTAGCAAGCGCTTGCCCCATTTCTTCTTTTTCAATAAATTATACTGAACAAGATACAGAGCGGAAAAAACAAAAGAAACTGAAAAAGCGCCGTAAGATAAAATAGCCATGGTAATATGAATGATTAATAATTCTGACACAAGGCGCTCCGACTGGACAGCAGTGTATGTTTCAAGTGGAGCAAACGTATGAATAGCCATAATTAAGAAACCAATCACATTTGTAAAAAACACCATAAAATCAACGCGGAACAGGCGATTAATCACAAGTGAAAGAGTAATTAAGACCCACGCGTAAAAATACAGCCCTTCAGAAACGGTAAGAATAGGAAACCTTCCCGTCTCAAACATTCGTAAAATTAAAAAGGCTGTTTGCAAAACCCACACAATAGAAAGTAACCAGAAGGCTATCGAGTTTGCCTTCCGGTTATTTTGTACAAAATCAATAAAATATAATAAAACGCTCACCGCGTATAAAATCACAATCAATTCATAGATTCTGGTTAATTCCATATCAACCATTATTCAATCCTCACTTAAGACTGATAAGCTACTGAATGAGACGTAATCGATGTATGAAGCTGCTCTTCTTTTTCTTTTTGCAAAGCAACTTCCTGTTCAATATTAAAAATCTTCATGAACAGCTCTAAAGACTCTTCAGCATGTTTCTCTCCAGCCAATTCTTTCGCGTGTAAAATTGGATCGCGAAGAAGTTGATTAATTATACTTTTTGTATGTTTATTTAAAACTTTGCGCTCACGCTCAGATAAATCTGGGAGCTTACGATCAATGCTTTTCATCGTTTCAGCTTGAATGGTAAGTGCCTTTTGACGAAGCGCAGAAATAACAGGCACAACGCCTAATGTACCAAGCCAAGACTTGAAAGCAACAATTTCAGCTTCAAGCATAATTTCAATTTCATCCGCAGCTTTTTGACGTTCTTGCAAATTGGATTCTACAATCCCGTTTAAATCGTCGATATCATATAAAAAGACCGTCTCTAGCTCATCTAGTTCTGGATCTAAGTCACGCGGAACGGCGATGTCTACCATAAACAATGGACGACCTTTACGCGTACGCTCGGCTTCACTCATCATTTGTTTCGTTACTACATAGTCATTAGCCCCTGTTGAACTAATTAAAATATCTGCTTCGCTTAAAGCATGTTGAAGATCAGCAAATGGTTTGGCTTCTCCAGAAAAACGGTTTGCTAGCTCTTGTGCCTTTTCAAATGTTCGATTCACTACCGTTACTTTTTTAGCTCCGCTGCCATATAAATTCTGTACGGCAAGCTGACCCATTTTTCCCGCACCAAGAATCAACACATGTTTGGATGATAAGTCTCCAAAAATCTTTTTAGCAAGCTCTACAGCTGCATAGCTGACAGAAACTGCGTTCGCACCAATTTCTGTTTCATGATGAGCTTTTTTGGCTAATGTCACAGCTTGTTTAAACAGCTGATTAAAAACCGTTCCAATTGTTTCTTCTTCTTGAGCAAGCAAAAAGCTTGAACGCACTTGTCCAAGAATTTGTGTTTCACCAATTACCATTGAATCTAATCCACATGCTACTCGGTATAAATGTTCGATGGCTCCATCATTTTCATAGATGGTTAAATAAGGCGAAAACTCTTCTTTATCTATTCCGAACCATTCAGCTAAAAATGCTTTTACATAATAACGGCCCGTGTGTAATTGATCAACAACAGCATAAATTTCCGTACGATTGCATGTTGAAACAATGATGTTTTCCAAAATACTTTTTTGGCCGCTTAACGTTTTCATGGCAGATGTTAGTTCTTGCTCATTAAAACTAAGCTTTTCTCTTATTTCAACAGGGGCTGTTCGAAAGTTTAAGCCGACTGCTATAATATGCATTTGTACATACCCCCTATAATTGAAATGTGCTTATTTATCCGAATTTGACGGGCAGTAACCCCTAAATTCCCAAAGAGCTACAGTGAGATAACTGCCCGTAAAATCCGGCGTTCTTCATTCTACTATTCGTAAAAAGCGGCGGACATTACACAGGTGTAAGCTTCGCCTTATCTCTAACTATTATAACATGTTCTATAAGTCATTCGAAAAAAAAATGTGAACAGTCTTTGAAAACATGTGTTAAGATATTAACTGTTATTCCGTAATAAATTGTATCAAAAAAGCAGCGTTTTATCACGTTTTCTGTTTTGAAACACCTGGAGGTTACTATGAAAAAGCAATCAATGTTTTTTGGTGTCTTACTAGTTGGATTTGGAATCTTTTTCTTACTGAATGAACTACATATGAGCATTGCAGCAAAGGTATACACGTGGCCTGTACTGTTAATTTTAATAGGAGCAGCCCTGTTAACTGAGTCTGCTTTATCTCAAGATCATTCAAACTTGCTTGCAAGCTACATATTAATCACTTTAGGTATTCATTTCTATGTAAGTGAACAAATTCCCTTTTGGCCTACGAATATTAGCATGGTCGTTTTTATGGTGGCCATTAGCTTTTTACTCAGTGCTAGAAAAGCCAAATCAGGCTTTTTCCAAGGCGGCACCCTTTTAATTATTGCCATTTTAATGATGTTTTCAGACCGTCTTAAACTATTTTTGCCAAAAGTTGAAGACGGCGTAAATTATTTAACAACCTTCTGGCCTATTTTATTGTTACTAGTTGGGCTATATTTATTATTTTTCAAACGAAAGTAATCTATGTAAACAAGTTAAAAAAATGGAACGTTTGACTCACTTCCTGTTAGAGTGATGATAAACGTTCCATTTTTTTCAGATTCTATTCCTTTGTTTAGTGAGTCATGCGATACTGCAAAGATTTCCACGCCTTATCTTTTCCTTCACCTGTTTCAGATGAGAAATGAATTAATTCATCATTTGGATCTAAGTCCAGCGTTTCTCTCACTACTTTTAAGTGCTTTTGCCATTTTCCTTTAGGAATTTTATCAGCTTTCGTCGCAATAACCATAACGGGAAGGTCATGGTGCTTCAAAAACTCATACATCATAACGTCATCCTTTGAAGGGGCATGGCGTAGATCAACAATCATTAACACAGCTTTAAGCTGCTCACGATTTGTTAAATACGTTTCAATCATTTTCCCCCATGCTTCACGCTCTTTTTTAGACACTTTTGCAAATCCGTAGCCAGGTACGTCTACAAAGTGAAGGATTTCATTAATTAAAAAGAAGTTAAGCGTTTGAGTTTTTCCCGGCTTAGACGACGTACGCGCTAAGCTTTTGCGATTGAGCATCTTGTTAATAAAAGATGATTTTCCTACATTTGAACGGCCTGCTAACGCAAACTCTGGCAGGTTTTCTTTAGGATATTGTTCAGGGCGTACCGCACTGATGACAATATCGGCTTGAGTTACTTTCATTTTACCTCTCCTACTAGCGCATGTTCCAATACTTGGTCCACATGTGACACAAGAACGATGTCTAATTCCTCTTGTACACTGTCAGGGATATCTTCAATATCACGTTCATTATCATGAGGGATTAATATTTTAGTTAATCCGGCACGATGTGCACTAAGTGACTTTTCTTTTAAACCGCCGATTGGTAATACGCGACCTCTTAGTGTAATTTCTCCTGTCATTCCTACTTCTCTACGCACTGGTTTACCCGTTAGTGCTGATACTAGAGCAGTGGCAATGGTAATTCCTGCAGAAGGTCCATCCTTTGGTACAGCTCCTTCTGGAACATGGATATGAATATCATGTTTTTCATAAAACTTTTCATCAATTCCTAGTTTCTCTGCATTTGAACGCACGTAGCTAAATGCTGCCTGAGCTGATTCTTTCATCACGTCTCCAAGCTTTCCAGTTAGCACTAGTCTTCCTTTACCAGGGGATAAGCTTACTTCAATGGCTAGCGTGTCTCCTCCTACAGTTGTGTAAGCAAGACCTGTAGCAACGCCGACTTGATCTTCCGTCTCAGCCTGTCCGTAACGGAACCTAGGCTTACCAAGGAATTCTTCAAGCGTTTTGGCCGTCACCACCACGCGTTTTTTCTCGCCAGAGACTACGATACGAGCTGCTTTTCGACAAATTGAAGCAATTTCGCGTTCAAGGTTACGAACACCAGCTTCTCTCGTATATAAACGGATGATTGCTGTTAACGCGTCATCGCGAATCTGCAAATTGCCCTTTTGCAATCCGTGATTTTCTAGCTGGCGCAGCAATAGGTGACGCTTCGCGATTTCAAGCTTTTCCAGCTCCGTGTAACCAGCAATTTGAATAATTTCCATTCGATCGCGCAGCGGCCCCGGAATCGTAGCTAAGTTATTAGCTGTAGCCACGAACATCACTTTTGATAAATCATACGTTTCTTCTATATAGTGATCGCTGAAATTATGATTTTGTTCAGGATCCAATACTTCTAACAAAGCAGAAGACGGGTCTCCACGGAAATCATTTGACATTTTATCGATTTCATCAAGCAGAAATACCGGATTAATCGTTCCTGCTTTTTTCATTCCTTGAATAATGCGTCCAGGCATAGCTCCCACGTACGTGCGACGATGACCGCGGATTTCTGACTCATCTCTCACGCCGCCTAGAGACACTCGTACAAAATGACGATCTAGAGACGTAGCAATTGAACGGGCTAGGGATGTTTTCCCTACGCCAGGAGGTCCTGCTAAACATAAAATAGGGCCTTTAAGAGATTTTGTCAACTGCTGCACAGCTAGATATTCTAATACGCGTTCCTTCACTTTTTCAAGGCCATAGTGCTCATCGTTCAGCACTTGTTCAGCATTATGAATATTGAGCGTATCTTCCGTTTCATTTGTCCAAGGTAGCGCAATCAACCACTCGATATAATTTCGAATGACTGAGCTTTCAGCGGAGGTAGCAGGAATTTTTTCATAGCGATCCAATTCTTTAAACGCCACTTGTTTGACATGGTCCGTCATCCCACTTGCTTCAATTTTTTCGCGAAGTGTTGCTACTTCTCCCGTCTTTCCTTCTTTGTCTCCAAGCTCTTTTTGAATCGCCTTCATTTGCTCACGAAGATAATACTCTTTCTGAGTGCGTTCCATTGATTTCTTTACACGCTGTCCAATTTTTTTCTCCAGTTGCAAAACTTCTTGCTCGTCTTGAATATGAGAAATGATCGTATTTAATCTTTCTTTCACATCAGTTATTTCTAAAATTTCTTGTTTAAGCTGAATTTTTATTGGTAAATGAGAGGCTACAATATCCGCTAATCTTCCTGGTTCTTCAATGTCGCTTACGGTTGAAAGGGTTTCAACGGACACCTTTTTGGAAAGTTTTATGTATTGTTCGAAATAGTCTAAAAGCGTGCGCATCAGCGCTTTATCTTCTACATCAACCTGATGTTCTTCGTTTTGCTTTTCCACTTGCACAACAAAATATTCTTCGCTGTCTTCAAATTCTGTAACGGTTACGCGATTTAGTCCTTCTACTAAGACGCGCATCGTTCCATTCGGCAGCTTTAGCATTTGTTTAATTTTTGCTAACGTACCGGTTCTATATAAATCCTCTTTTGTTGGTTCATCGATACCCATGTCTTTTTGTGATACTAAACAAACTAAGTGATCATCCATCATTGCTTTTTCTAATGCTTGCACAGATTTATCTCGCCCAACATCTAAATGAAGCACCATTGTCGGATAGACGATCAAACCTCGTAAAGGCAATAGCGGCATTGTCAATTTTTCTTTTTCTGCCATGCAATGAACACCTCCAATGCTCGTCAATTAAAGTATGTAAAGTGTGAATTCTTTTAACAATTTTATCTCATTTGTATACACATGTCTAACAATAGTAATTACTAATTGTACCATGAGAAAGAATTAAAAGGCAAAATATATCTTTTTAAGCTCTTTTCATAAAAAAACGCCTTTTTCGTTGGCTGTGTATAAAGGTTTTATACGCGAAAAAGGCGATGAATATTCATCTGACCATTAATTTTTAATTATCATGATAGAATTAGCTAGATTCTCTATTTGAAATAGCTGGATCTACCGACAAATGTGCAACATGCTCATGTACAGACAATAGTGCTTGTTCGAACACCTCTGTTAAATGATGGACAGGAATAATATCGATACCTTTTACCTTTTCTACCATTGCATTCATATTTTCCTTTGGCACAATCACCGTCTGAACGCCTGCTTGTTTTGCTGCCTTGATTTTTGGAATCACACCGCCAATTGGCTTTACGTTGCCGTGCAGACCAATTTCTCCTGTCATTGCTACCGTATGTTTGATTGGAACTTCATAAATCGCTGAGTAGATACCTGTTGCCATAGCAATACCAGCAGAAGGTCCATCAATTGGCACGCCTCCCGGAAAGTTTACATGAATATCATACTCATCGGCTGGAACATCCATTGAACGAAGAACCGTTATGACATTTTCAATTGAGCTTTTAGCCATACTTTTACGGCGAATAGACTTCCCTTGAGTCCCTATACTTTCCTCTTCAACGATACCTGTAATAATAATGTTCCCTTTCTCCTTTGCAGGAATCGCTTTGACTTCAATTTCTAAAAGTGCTCCAGAGTTAGGCCCGTACACTGCTAATCCATTAATAAGTCCCACTTTTTCCTCATCTGCAATTTTCGGATCGTGTCTTGGAGATAGTTGACTAGAATGAACAATCCATTCAATATCTTCATTTTTAATGTCCGTTCGTTCCTCTGATATCGCTAATCCAGCCGCAATTTGCATCATATTAACCGTTTCACGTCCATTGCGTGCATATGTAGAAAACAGAGATAAACCTTCTTCTGATATATCCATTCTTACTTTATTTGCTGCTTTTTTTGCAACTGTAATAATTTCGTCGCGATCAAGCTCACGGAAAAATACCTCTACGCATCTGGAACGAATGGCAGGCGGAATTTCATTAGGCGTTCTAGTCGTCGCACCAATCAAACGAAAGTCTGCTGGCAAACCATTTTGAAAAATATCGTGAATATGTGTCGGGATTTGTGTGTTTTCTTCGCTGTAATAGGCGCTTTCCATAAACACTTTTCGATCTTCTAGAACCTTTAACAGCTTATTCATCTGAATAGGATGGAGCTCTCCAATTTCATCAATAAATAAAATTCCCCCGTGTGCATCTGTAACCGCTCCTTGTTTTGGCTGCGGAATTCCAGCTTGGCCCATGGCACCCGCTCCTTGGTAAATAGGATCATGAACAGACCCAATCAAAGGATCAGCAATGCCTCGCTCATCAAAACGCGCCGTAGTTGCATCTAACTCTACAAATACAGCCGATTGTTTGAAAGGTGATTTTTTATTTTTTTTTGCTTCTTCTAACACTAAACGTGCTGCTGCGGTTTTTCCTACTCCAGGCGGCCCGTATACAATCACGTGCTGTGGATTAGGACCGCAAAGGGCAGCCTTTAGTGACCGAATTCCATCCTCTTGTCCGACAATATCGGAGAAGCTAGACGGCCTCACACGTTCGGCAAGCGGCTCAGTCAAAGAGATGGCTCTCATTTTCTGCAATTGCTCCATTTCTTTCTTTGAATCCCGGTCAATTGAGACTTTTTGCGTACGCTGATTGCGTAATAAATTCCAAAAATATAAGCCAATGATGATACCAAAAAAGAGTTGGACCATTAAGGCAATATTCGTCCAGTTCATAGATAAACCTCCTGCGCAGTTTAGTAAGATAATTATCAGTTATTATCTCCCTGCAGCAGTAGGAATAAACAAGATTCTAGTAAAAAGTAAAATTTAGTTATGCTTCATCACCAGAAAAAAGCCGGGTACTCAATTTGAGTACCCGGCTTTTTTTATGCTGATGTTTTGCTGCCTTCTTGAATAGTAGATCCGTCTTCTAATACGAACTTAGGAGCCGCTTGATCACGAACAGTTTCACCTGTGATAATACATTTTGTAATATCATCACGTGAAGGAAGATCAAACATTACATCTAACATAATACCTTCAATGATTGAACGTAGACCACGAGCACCTGTTTTACGCTCGATTGCTTTTTTAGAAATTTCTACTAAAGCCTCGTCTTCGAACTCAAGTTCAACGTCATCAAGTTCAAGCATTTTTTGATATTGTTTCACTAGTGCATTTTTCGGTTTTGTTAAAATCTCAACTAGCGCTTCTTCATCAAGAGGCACTAAGCTAGCAGTAACCGGTAAACGACCGATAAACTCTGGAATTAAACCAAATTTTAATAAATCTTCCGGTAATACTTTTGCTAGTAACTCTTTTTCTGTAAAGTCTTGTTGTTTTGTTTCTGAACCGAAACCAATTACTTTTTTACCTAGACGACGCTTAATAATAGGTTCGATTCCGTCAAATGCACCACCGCAAATAAATAAGATATTTGTTGTATCAATTTGAATAAATTCTTGATGAGGGTGTTTACGTCCACCTTGAGGAGGAACACTTGCTACAGTACCTTCTAAGATTTTAAGAAGAGCCTGCTGCACACCTTCACCTGATACATCACGTGTAATAGATGGGTTTTCAGACTTACGCGCTACTTTATCAATTTCATCGATGTAGATGATACCTTTTTCAGCTTTCTCCACATCGTAATCAGCTGATTGAATTAATTTTAATAAGATGTTTTCAACATCTTCTCCTACATAACCCGCTTCTGTTAGAGATGTTGCATCTGCAATCGCAAACGGTACGTTTAAAATACGAGCCAATGTTTGAGCTAGTAAAGTTTTACCGCTTCCTGTAGGTCCAATTAATGCAATATTACTTTTTGATAACTCAACGTCATCAATTTTACTGTTTGAATTGATTCGTTTGTAATGGTTGTATACCGCAACGGATAACGATTTTTTCGCATCCTCTTGACCAATTACATACTCATCTAAAATGTCACGAATTTCTTTTGGTTTTGGTACATCTTTAAATTCTACTTCTTCTTCTGTACCTAACTCTTCTTCTACGATTTCCGTGCAAAGTTCAATACATTCATCGCATATGTAAACACCTGGACCCGCAACTAACTTGCGTACTTGTTCTTGTGTTTTACCACAAAATGAGCATTTTAACTGCCCTTTTTCATCGTTAAATTTAAACATAATTTTCACCCCTTGTAGTATTTACTAAAGTGCTCGAAGCTGATTTCTATCCGCGCTATAGCCCAACAACATGAACAACTCATCTATTTGTAGGTAAATGCCCCTCTTTATCACATAGTAAAAGCGCTATGAAAAGATTTGTATTGCATTTTACCATACATTTTCTTGAATAGATACTAAAACGTTTTATGTATATGTTGTTGATGAGCATAACAGAATGGAGATCTGCTATTATATAGTGTCCTCTTATTGGGCCTATTTCATAACCACGGATTTCAAACAATGGGTTAAAGCTGCTTCTACGGTGTTGGTTATGATATAAAAAAACTATTGAAGTTTATAAAACAAGGCACGATCAAGTCGCGCCTTGTTTCTTAATTACTATTATGCAACAGCTTTGCTGTTTTCTACAAGAAATTCAACTGCTTTACGTACTTTCATGTCTTCTTTAATGCTATCAAGATTGCCAAGCACTTTCTTAATTTCTTCGACAGGCATGTTGTACATTCCTGCCATGTTTTCTAATTCTTTTTCTACTTCTTCTTCGCTTACTTCAAGATTTTCAGCTTTTGAAATTGCTTCTAGCGTTAAGTTGATTTTCACACGCTTTTCAGCATCCGGACGCATTTGGTCGCGAAGAGCTTTTTCATCTTGACCTGAGAATTGGAAGTAAAGTTCAAGGTTAAGACCTTGCATTTGTAAACGTTGTTCAAACTCTTGCATCATACGATCCATTTCAGTGTTGAACATTGCTTCTGGAATTTCTACTTCAGCATTTTCAGCAGCTTTTTCTACTAAAGTGTCGCGAAGAGCTGATTCCGCTTGATTCTCTTTATCGCTTTGTAATTTTTCTTTTGTTTTTGCTTTTAACGCTTCTAAAGTTTCTACTTCTTCATCTACGTCTTTTGCAAACTCATCGTCTAAAGCTGGAAGCTCTTTAGATTTGATTTCGTGTAATTTCACTTTGAATTTAGCAGCTTTACCAGCTAGCTCTTCAGCGTGATACTCTTCAGGGAATGTTACTTCCACTTCTTTTTCAGCGCCTACTTCAAGACCAACTAGTTGCTCTTCAAAGCCAGGGATGAATGTGTTAGAACCGATTTCTAAAGAATAATTTTCACCTTTTCCGCCTTCGAATGCTTCGCCATCAACGAAACCTTCAAAGTCGATTACAGCTGTATCACCTTCAGCTACAGTTCCTTCTTCTTTAACAACTAGTTCAGCGTGACGCTCTTGAAGTGTTTTTAATTCAGCTTCAACGTCTTCATCTGTTACAGTTGTATCTACTTTTTCTACTTCTAAGTTTTTGTATTCGCCTAATTTAACTTCAGGCTTAACAGTTACTTTAGCAGTGAAAACTAGAGGTTGTCCTTTTTCGATTGTTTCAACATCGATTTCTGGACGATCAACCGGCTCGATACCAGCTTCAACAATTGCATTGCTGTAAGCTTCAGGTAATAAGATGTCTAGTGCATCTTGGTATAAAGATTCTACGCCAAAACGTTTTTCGAAAAGTGGACGAGGCATTTTACCTTTACGGAACCCTGGTACGTTTACTTGTTTTACAACTTTTGTGAATGCTTTATCTAAGGCTTTATCAAACTCAGCAGCTTCAACTTCTACTGTTAAAACGCCTTGATTTCCTTCTTGTTTTTCCCATTTTGCAGACATGAATGTTTCCCTCCAAAATCATTTTAAGTAGTGATTTCTAAATTAGATAATGCAGATAGCCTATCAGTTCAACCCTCAATCATTATCTATTTAACTCCCTATTACTTTAAAGTAAGTAGGAATGTAATGTAAAGATGAAATTCTACTATACGTATTTAAGTGCATTTTACAACCATTATATTATAACATACAACAATGACGTTTCAACTAAACACCACATTTTATATAAAAGAAATTTCTTCAATTTCTTTTAGCTCTTTAATTGCCTTTCTTAATTCAGCTGCGGAGAAACTTCCGTCTTCCTCTGCTACAGCTGCATCTGACTCTTCTCCTTGCATCATCAGACTAACAGCATACACCGCTTCTGTCCAAAGTTTTACATTATCACCCGGTAAAAACGGAAATGTAATAAATAAATGACGCTGCCATATCTCAACGGCAACCTGCAGCAATGTAGGATTTTCATGCTCCAGCTTTTCCGTCAGCTGCGCTTCTACTTGCTCAGCAAACAAATACGGTGTTGTTCGTTGAAGCTGAAGCGCATTTACTTTTTTCGTCTCTCCAAACTTAGTAATCATAAAATCAATGTCTACTTCTTCTTCCATGACTGTTTTTAAAGCGACTGTTTTTACGATAGGGTGAACAGCTTCAGATGAAAATAGCTGTTCCAGAAAGAAGCGCTGCTTTTCAATTCTTTTTGTTTTTAATGAATGAACCCATTCAAGCTGATCTTGAATATTGTCTAGAGCTGTGAATGATTTAAACTGCTCTAGCTGTTCTTCTTCTGTTTGTTCTTCTATGACTTGTTCTTGATTCATTCTATTCTTGCAGAACTCCAATAGCTGATAAAGCTGTTCAGCATGTTCAAAAGGGAGTTTGTGTTCTTGAATAACTGCTTGTAGAGTGACATATCCTTCATGATAGTGACCAAGCTGAATTAACACCATGAGGTACATTTGCAAATTATGATAATAATCGCCAATATCTTCTTTCAGCATTTGCTCACATAATTCCTTAGCTATGCCTGCATCACCGAGCTCCACGTGACAAATAACAAGGCCAAGCAAAATTTCATGATGCTTATTATCAAGTTCGTAGGCCTGCTCAAATAAAGGAAGTGCTTCTTGAAATTGCTTGTGCTGCATATGATCTGTAGCTTTTTCAACCAACCGTTCTTTTAATAGAGGAAAAGCTACAATTTTGTTTTGTTGTTCATTCGACATGTTTTCTCCCCACTTCGCGGTCCATTTGCTTTACAGTTTAGCAATTCGATTAACGGAACGCAAAAAAATCGAGCAAAATCATAATTTTGCTCGATTTTTGGTTAATATCTTACCGTTTTTGCTTCATAAGCAGAAATGTCGTCTTCAAAAGAAAGCGTATAGCCAATTTCATCATATCCGTTAACAAGCATATACTTCCAATGGCCATTGATATCAAACGTACGTTCAAAACCTGCTTCATCGGTAATTTTTTGCTGATGAAGATCGATTGTACAGGCGTAAGAAGCACTTTGAGACTCTTTCATTAAATAGGAAACATCTTCTTTCGGTAAAACAATAGGTAAAATACCATTTTTTAGACAGTTTTGTTTAAAAATATCCGCAAATGAAGGTGCGATAATAGCACGAAACCCGTAGTCTAAAAGCGCCCATGGAGCGTGTTCACGTGACGAACCACATCCGAAGTTCTCGTCAGCTACAAGAATTGTTGCTCCTTGATTTTGAGGCTGATTTAATTCAAACGTTTCATTTAACGTCTCATCTTCATTATATCGCCAATCAAAAAATAGAAATTGGCCAAAGCCAGTACGCTCAATTCTTTTCAAAAATTGCTTTGGGATAATTTGATCAGTATCTACGTTTGCTCGGTCGAGACCTGCTACTTTCCCTGTATGGATTGTAAAAGCATTCATCTGTGTTCTCCTCCTTATCGCACCGCTTGTTCTTGTAATTTGCGTACATCAACAAAATGTCCATATACTGCTGCCGCTGCTGCCATTACCGGGCTTACTAAATGCGTTCTGGCGCCTTTTCCTTGACGTCCTTCAAAATTCCGGTTAGAAGTGGACGCACAGTGTTCGCCTTGTGGAACTAAGTCAGAGTTCATGCCTAGACACATGCTGCAGCCTGAGTCTCTCCAATCAAAACCTGCTTCAATAAAAATAGCAGATAGCCCTTCTTCTTCAGCCACTCGCTTTACTTTTTGAGAACCTGGTACAATGATCGCTCGCACATCTGGTGACACTTTCTTTCCTTTAATAAAGGCTGCCACGTCACGAAGATCAGACAAACGAGCATTTGTACATGAACCGATAAATACATGCTGAACTGGAATCTCTTCTATTGCCATGCCAGGCTGTAAGCCCATATACTCAAGTGCTCGTGACAAAGACTTTCTCTCAGCTTCTGTTTTACACTCTTCTAATGTAGGAACTTGCTTGCTAACATAAGAACTCATCGCCGGGTTTGTTCCCCATGTTACAACAGGTTCAATTGTATCTGCATCAATTTCCAGCGTTTCATCGTACGTTGCACCTTCATCTGTTGCTAAAGCTGCCCAAGCTTCCACTGCTTTTTCAAACTGTTCTCCTTTAGGAGCATACTGACGCCCTTTAATATAAGAGAACGTGACATCGTCTGGACTGATTAAACCAGCTTTTGCACCGGCTTCAATAGACATATTACAAATGGTCATGCGCTCTTCCATTGAAAGATCGCGAATACATTCGCCCGTAAATTCCACGATTGAACCCGTTCCAAAATTCACGCCGAATTTTTGAATTATTGCTAACACAATGTCCTTAGCATAAACGCCAGGCTGCTTTTTGCCATTTACTTTCACTTGTAGCGTTTTTGGTTTCGCTTGCCATAGCGTTTGTGTTGCTAAAACATGCTCTACCTCACTAGTTCCTATCCCAAAAGCAAGCGCTCCAAATGCACCGTGAGTAGATGTATGACTATCTCCGCACACAATGGTTTTTCCAGGCTGAGTTAATCCTAATTCCGGTCCAATGATATGCACAATTCCTTGCTCTTCACTTGTTAAATCTAAAAGCTTCACACCAAACTCATGACAGTTTTCAGATAGTTTGTCTACTTGTTTCTTTGCAATCGGATCTTTAATATTAAAACGGTCAACCGTTGGAATGTTGTGATCCATTGTAGCAAACGTTAAGTCTGGACGCTTCACTTGGCGATTTGCCACGCGAAGACCTTCAAATGCTTGAGGAGACGTTACTTCATGAATAAGATGAAGATCGATATATAATAAATCCGGCTTCCCCTCTTCTCGACGTACAACATGTTGTTCCCAAAGCTTATCAATAATTGTTTTTGGTTTCATACTGCTCCTCCTTTCTGATTATGAAAAACGTTTCTCACAAAACGTGAGAAACGCATGATTAACTGTAAGCTGTCATAATGCTTGAAATGGCAGAATCATTGGCAATTACCGCAGTTATCGCCTCCACCATTTTATCGGTACCTAAATAATGATTACCGTCTGCTAAGTCAGCTGTTCGATGACCTGCATGTAATACACTTTCAACCGCTTGTTCAATCACTGCTGCTTCTTTTTCTAATCCAAACGAATGTCTAAGCAACATTGCTGCAGATAAAATAGCAGCAATCGGATTAGCTTTGTTTTGACCAGCAATATCTGGTGCAGAACCGTGAACCGGTTCGTATAAAGACGGACCATCAGCCGTTAAGCTGGCAGATGGCAACATTCCTAACGACCCTGTGAGCATAGAAGCCTCATCACTCAAAATATCACCAAACATATTTTCAGTTACCACTACATCAAAATACTTCGGATTACGAATTAACTGCATAGCAGCTGAATCTACAAGCATATGCTCAAGCTCTACATCCGGGTAGTCTTTTGCTACTTCTTCAGCTACTTCACGCCACACTCTACTAGACTCAAGCACATTCGCTTTATCAACAGACGTTACTTTTTTACGTCGATTTACAGCCGTGTCAAATGCTTGGCGAATAATTCTTTCTATTTCTGTACGCTTATAAAATAATGTGTCGACAACTGTTTCTTCATTTCCTTCCGTTCGGCGCTCGCTAGGCTTACCAAAATATAAGCCTCCTGTTAGTTCACGGACGATAATGAAGTCAACACCTTCAATGTATTCTTTTTTCAGAGGAGAGGCATCCGCTAAGCTATCATAAAACGTCACCGGACGAAGATTAGCATATAAATCCAGTTCTTTTCGAATAGCTAGCAAACCTTTTTCCGGTCGCAAATGTGAAGGGTTACGATCCCATTTTGGCCCTCCAACCGATCCAAGTAATACAGCATCTGCCTGCTTACAAGTCTCAATTGTACTTTCTGGAAGAGGTGTGCCCGCCTCATCAATTGCAGCTCCGCCAATTAGTCCATACGTAAACTCAAATTGATGATCAAAGCGCTCTCCAACTGCTTTTAAAACGGCAACAGCGCCTTTGGTTACTTCTGTTCCTACGCCGTCACCCGGTAATACAGCGACTTTTTTTGTCATGGTGGTCTCTCCCTTCAGTTCACATTACTTCTTGCTTTGTACGATGCTGCTGAATAGCGATTAAACGATTAATGGCGTTCAGATATGCTTTCGCTGACGATTCTAATACGTCAAATGCTACTCCGCGTCCGCTTGCTTCAGTTCCTTCGCTTTCAACCTTCACAAATACTTCAGCCAGTGCATCCGGCCCACCGTTAATAGACTGAATACGATAGTCTAATAGTTTTACATCTTGTTCAACACAGCGCTGCAGCGTATTATAGATAGCTTCCACGCTTCCAGATCCTGTAGCTGCTTCTTGAATCTCTTCGCCGTTTTCTTTGCGAAGCGTAATCGTAGCCGTTGGAATATTGTTCGTACCATACTGAACTTGCAGACTTTCAAGCTTATATTCACTGTCTTTGCTAACTTGCTTTTGAATGACTAATGCCAATAAATCATCATCGGTAATGTCTTTTTTCTTATCTGCTAAGTCTTTAAACTTCTCAAAAAGCACGTTTGCTTCTGTATCTTCCAATGTGAATCCAAGCTCTACTAAACGTGTACGGAACGCATGACGGCCTGAGTGTTTACCAAGCACAATTGGATTTTGTTTAACACCCACAAGTTCTGGGGAAATAATCTCATATGTTAACGGATTTTTTAAGACGCCATCTTGGTGAATACCTGATTCATGAGCAAAAGCATTTTTTCCGACAATTGCTTTATTTGGTGCGATGTTCATACCAGTAAGCTTACTGATAATGTCACTCGTACGCTTGATTTCAGGCAAGATAAGACCTGTACTCGCTTGATAGAAATCTTGACGGACATGAAGCGCAAGTGCTACTTCTTCAAGAGCTGCGTTACCCGCACGTTCTCCGATTCCGTTAATCGTTCCTTCAATTTGAGTAGCTCCTACTTCAATAGCAGCCATTGAATTGGCCACAGCTAGCCCTAAGTCATCGTGACAGTGAGCTGACAAATCAACTTTATGAATATTTGACACATGTTCTTTTAAGTAATTAAATACTGATTGATAGTCACCAGGAGTGATAAATCCTACTGTATCTGGAATATTAACGACTTTTGCACCAGCATCAATAACTGCTTCTACAATTCTTGCTAAAAACGGTAAATCTGTTCGACATGCATCTTCAGCAGACCATTGAACAACCGGGAATTTTTTACTTGCGTACTTCACCATTTCCACTGCTGTTTCAAGTACTTCATCAGGTGTTTTTTTCAATTTATGCTGCATATGAATTTCGGAAGTAGCGATAAAAACATGCAGTCTTGGTTCTGCACTTTCTTTTAACGCTTCCCATGCAATGTCAATATCTTTTGTAACAGACCTTGCAAGGCCTGTTACAGAAGAATTTTTGACAATAGACGCAATTTCTTTTACGGATTGAAAATCACCTTTTGAAGAAGCGGGAAATCCGGCTTCAATGATGTCGATACCTAATCGCTCTAACTGCTTAGCAATTTCAAGCTTTTCTTGTAGGTTCAAATTGACTCCAGGTGACTGTTCACCATCGCGTAGCGTCGTGTCAAATAGTTTAATTTTTTGCACTAGCGATCACCGCTTCTTTCTTTTGTTTTTTAACAAATGGCATCATTTCACGTAATTGAGCGCCAACTTTTTCAATTAAATGTTCATTTTCACGGTTATTGATAGCAGTAAATTCCGGACGATTTGCTTGGTTTTCTAGGATCCAGCCTTTTGCAAATTTACCTGTTTGGATATCTTCAAGCACTTTTTTCATTTGTTCTTTTGAACGCTCATCTACAACGCGTGGTCCTGAAACGAAGTCACCCCATTGAGCTGTATCAGAGATTGAATAACGCATGCCTTCCATTCCGCCTTCATACATAAGGTCAACAATTAATTTTAATTCGTGTAAACACTCAAAATATGCAACTTCCGGTTGGTAGCCAGCTTCTACAAGCGTTTCAAAACCAGCTTTAACTAATGAAGTTAAACCACCGCAAAGTACTGCTTGCTCACCGAAAAGATCTGTTTCTGTTTCTTCTTTAAATGTTGTTTCTAACACACCCGCACGAGCTGAACCAATTGCTTTAGCATAAGCTAACGCTACGTCTTTTGCTTCGCCAGTTACATCTTGGAATACTGCGAATAACGCCGGTACACCAGCTCCTTCTTCATACGTTCTTCTTACAAGGTGACCAGGGCCTTTTGGAGCTACTAAGAATACGTCAACGAATTCAGGTGCTACGATTTGGTTAAAGTGAATGTTGAAACCGTGAGCAAATACTAAAGATTTTCCTGGTTTTAGTCCTGGAAGAATTTCTTCGTTATAAACTTTTGGCTGATACTCATCTGGAAGTAATACCATTACTACTTCTGCTTGTTGAACTGCATCTTTTACAGATAATACAGTGAAACCGTCTTGCTCTGCTTGATCCCATGATTTACCTTTACGTAATCCTACTACCACGTTTACTCCGCTGTCGCGTAAGTTTTGTGCGTGAGCGTGACCTTGTGAACCATAACCTACGATTGCTACTGTTTTACCTTGTAATAGTTGATCCTTTGCATCTCCGTTATAATATACCTTTGTCATAATAAATCTCTCCTCTTAGTTTATATAGTTTACTTTTTAGTAACTAGCTAGAATTAAATGATTGATGAAAGTTTGGCTGCTGCTTTTTGCGTACCGCGCGGAACAGCTACTGTTCCCGTGCGCGTTACTTCTTTTAATCCATAAGGCTGAAGTAGATCAATCATCGCTTCAATCTTGCTGGATTCACCTGTTACTTGAATAATTAGGCTGTCGCGACTTACATCAATGATGGTTGCACGGAAAGGTTCAATTACTGCATAAAGTTCGTTACGGCTCGCTGGTGTAGATGCTACTTTCATTAAAGCAAGCTCTCTTGACACCACAGCTTGATCCGTAATATCTTGAACTTTCAACACGTCGATCTGTTTATTTAACTGCTTGATCACTTGTTCAGCAGCGTTATCATGCTCTACGTTCACAACAAACGTCATGCGTGATACATCCTCAGATTCAGTGTGCCCTACGGAAATACTCTCAATATTGAAATTTCTTTTCGTAAATAATCCCGTTACGCGATTTAAAACCCCCGCACGGTTTAATACAGTTGCTGTAATAATTCGCTTCATGGTTTCACCCCTACCATTTCATGTAATCCTTTTCCAGGTGCAACCATTGGATATACGTTTTCTTTAGGTGCGACAAAGAAGTTTAGTAGAACAGGTCCATCTGTTTCCATTGCTTCTTTCAGAGCTGCATGCGCTTCTTCTTCAGTAGAAGCTTGTAAACCTTTGATATCATAAGCCTCTGCAAGCTTCATTAAATTAGGCTGATTCGGAATTAAAGAGTGTGAGTAGCGTTCTTCATAGAAGATTTCCTGCCACTGACGAACCATACCAAGCGACTGATTGTTGAGTACAACCACTTTTACAGGTAAATTTAATTCTCTAATAACCCCTAATTCTTGAAGCGTCATTTGAAATCCACCGTCACCAACGACTGCTACAACTGTTTTATCTTTATTTGCCAGCTGAGCGCCGATTGCAGAAGGTAATCCAAAGCCCATGGTGCCAAGACCACCTGAAGTTACCCATCGATCTGGATTATTAAATGTGTAGTATTGAGCTACCCACATTTGATGTTGCCCAACGTCCGTTGTAACAACGGCATCTCCATTTGTATACTTGTGAAGCAACTCAACTACTTTTTGTGGTTTTAACACGTCCGCTGAGTTCTGATACCATAATGGATATTCTTGCTTCCACGCCGCTAATTTCTCATGCCATTTCGTATAATCTCCAACTTCTCCTTCTTGCAGAAGCAATTGCTTCAATACTTCTTTTGCATCTCCAACAATTGGAATCTTGGTTGGAACATTCTTGCCAATTTCCGCTGGATCGATGTCAATGTGAGCAATTTTTGCATTTGGTGCAAAATGCTTTAAGTTACCTGTTACTCGGTCATCAAAGCGTGCACCGATACTAATGAGAAGATCACTCTCATAAATTGCCATGTTTGCTGTGTACGTTCCGTGCATGCCAGCCATTCCCAAATGAAGCGGATGATCTGCAGGAAAACAGCCCAACCCTAAAAGCGTATTAATAACCGGAATATTTTGACGCTCGGCATAATTTTTTAATTCTTCTGAACCTTTACTCAATAACACTCCCGCACCTGCTAGGATAACAGGTTGTTTTGCAGCTGCTACTGCGTCTGTTAATTTTTTAACCTGCAGCTGATTTGGAAAATAAGTTGGCTGATAGCCAGGTAAATCAATTTCTCCTTCGTAATTAAATGTTCCATCACCCTGTGCCATATCTTTTGGAATGTCGATTAAGACTGGACCAGGTCTTCCTGTTGTCGCAATATGAAATGCCTCTTTGATGATTCGCGGCATATCGCTGATATTGCGTACTTGATAGCTATGTTTTGTAATTGGCATTGTGATCCCTAATACATCTGCTTCTTGGAACGCGTCAGAACCAATTACACTTGAAGCTACTTGACCAGTAAAAACAACTAAAGGAAGTGAGTCAATCATCGCATCTGCCAAACCTGTTACGATATTTGTTGCACCAGGACCACTTGTTGCGATAACTACACCGGGTTTGCCTGAAATTCTTGCGTACCCTTCTGCTGCGTGAATTCCACCTTGTTCGTGACGAGCAAGTACGTGAAACATTCCTGAACCATATAGCTTATCGTAAATCGGTAAAACGGCTCCCCCTGGGTAACCGAAGATGACGTCAACATTTTCTCTTCTTAGAGATTCAATCAACATGTCAGCTCCATTCATTTGTGCCCCAGTGCTTACAGGTTCTTTCGTTTGCATATTGGCTCCCACTTTTCTCATCCTTTCGTTTTCTAGATAAAAGAAAAAAGACTTCTCACCCCTAAATAGACCCTATCAAATGATATAGGTCAAGGGGCGAAAAGTCTTTTGTACTTTACGCGGTACCACCCTCGTTTGTAATCGTAATGATTACCTTATGAATGTATACTGTACATTCTTTTTGATAACGAGTGCTTTGGAAGTACACTCGGTCGCCCTTACTGAATTTCAGGGTGACACTCTGAGGTGAGTTCATTTTGAGTTGGTAACGCCGGCTTCCAGCAACCCGACTCTCTGTTGATACCTAAACATCAAAACTACTTATCCTCTTCAACGTTTTAAAACGCTATATGCTTTTTGAACAATGCTTTACACATCATATTTTAAATTAATTACAATTAATTAAAATTTTTAGAAAACTTATATTTGAGGACTATCTTACGCCCATTTCTATGCATAGTCAACCACTTTTCAAGATTTTTTTAGATAATTTAGACTAAACAGAATATTTGAATGCGTTTTCATTATTGATGTAATAAGGGTTTACAGCAGTTCAAAAAGTTTTTCTGAAACGTTCATTTGTACACACTGAATGAACAAACATTCACTTTTAAGATAAATAAAAAAACCGGTTTTTACTAAAAAGTAAAAACCGGTTTTTTTTGGACGTCCCAGGAGAGATTCGAACTCCCGACCGACGGCTTAGAAGGCCGTTGCTCTATCCTGCTGAGCTACTGGGACATAATGTTAAAGTGTATCAAAGACAATACTTATTATATTCAAATATAATTTAAAAGTCAACGTTTTTTTGAAATTTTATGAGAAGAGAGGTAAAAAACCTTCTCTTCTCCCTATATTTGGCTATATTATGCTGAAATTGTACAGGTTAACTGCATGCTAGGAATATGTTTACCGCTTATATCGTAAAACTGCACGGTAGCTTCTGTACCATCCATTACTAGTATAGCATACGTACGTTCTTTTCTCATACGAGGAAGTAACATACTTCCTGGATTGATAAATAAAACTCCGTCCATGAGTTCAGCTCCCGCTATATGAGAATGCCCAAAACAAACAACGTTTGCCCCGACTTCTCTCGCTTTGTAATGCAGATTCATCATAGACATTTTAACATTATATAAGTGACCGTGTGTAACCAGACACGTAGCTTCTCCAAGCGACTCTACTCGATCATTAACGTAAGATGCATCGTAGTCACAATTTCCTCGAACGCCTAAAAACGCAGACATTTCTTTGCTGTCTTGCGGCAACTCAGAGTCCCCACAATGGATCATCTTATCTACATCAGCATGTCTCTCTCTGATAGTGAGCAGCTCTTCTTGTAACCCGTGGCTATCGCTTACAATTAATAGTTTCACACGTCATCACTCCTTCTAAAATTGCGCATCAATTAGCGGTGCTAGTTTTTTTAACGCATTTGCTCGGTGACTAATCTGATTTTTTTGCTCTTTGGTCAATTCTGCCATGGAGCATCTCCATTTTTCTACAAAGAAAATGGGGTCATACCCAAAACCGTTTTCCCCTCTTTTTTCCTCCAAGATGTGCCCTTCACACGTGCCTTCTACAATTTCGGTTCTCTTTCTGGGCACTGCAATAGCAAGAGCACAATGAAAGCGTGCCGTGCGCTTTTCAAACGGCACGTCATTTAATTTTTGAAGTACCTTCTCTATATTAGCATTATCATCTTTATTTTCACCAGCATAACGCGCGGAATAAACGCCTGGCTCCCCGTTTAAGGCATCAATAGCAAGCCCGGAATCATCGGCAATGACCGGCTTATTTAATGCGGATGAAATGGCCTCTGCTTTTAGCGTGGCATTCTCTGCAAATGTAACGCCCGTTTCTTCCACGTCTTCAATCTCAGGAAAATCAAGAAGCGATTTTACTTTAAATCCCTTCGGTGAGAAAAGTGTTTCAAAATCTTTTACTTTGCCTGCGTTTTTAGTTGCAATAATGATTTCACGCACGTTAATCCCTTACCTTTCTTTAACCGGAATGTAGGCAGCCAGGTGATCTAGAACTTCCTTTTGCTGTTCAATCAATTGATAAACACCCTTTTCCCCTAAATCTAGAAGATGGTTTAACTGTTCTCTCGAAAACGTCGATTCCTCTCCCGTTCCCTGTAATTCTACAAACTGTCCGCTTCCTGTCATCACAATATTCATGTCAACTTCCGCTGTCGAATCTTCTTCATAATTTAAATCTAAAATCGAATTTTCTCCATGAATACCTACTGAAGTCGCAGCTAAGTAGTCACGAATAGGAATTTCTGTTAGTTTGTTCTCTTCAACCAGCTTTCCAAACGCTAAAACCATAGCCACAAAAGCACCTGTAATCGATGCTGTTCTTGTGCCTCCATCTGCTTGAATAACATCACAATCAATCCAAATTGTCTTTTCTCCGACCTTTTCCAGATCGACTACAGAACGAAGAGCTCGTCCGATTAGACGCTGAATTTCCATTGTTCGTCCTGTGACTTTACCTTTTGATGATTCACGTATATTTCTTTGTGCCGTAGCTCGAGGCAGCATAGAATATTCAGCTGTAATCCATCCTTTTCCTTGTCCACGCATAAAAGGAGGCACTCTGTCGTCTATGCTTGCTGTACAAATAACCTTTGTGTCTCCCACCGAGATTAATACAGATCCTTCTGGATGCTTTAAGTATGAAGTATGAAGAGATACAGGTCTCAATTCATTAAATTCCCTACCGTCCAAACGCATTAAGCATGTCCTCCTATTCATTCATTTATATGTAATAGCCTCTTCCATTTTAACTATAAAACAGCGGAAAGAGGTCGCTATTTCAGCAGACCTCTTTCTACTTAGTCCTTTACTAGTATAACAAAAATTTGTTTTTAAAAACTACCTGTGTTCACATTTTTAGGTCTTGAAACTGGTTCCGTTAATTTTTTCCCTTTTTCATCTTTTAGCGTTTTTTTGCCATTCACCTTAATGGCAACGCTGTCTACGGCTTTTTGTTCCGTCAGAGATAACACTAAGGAGTCGAGAACATGCTGAGAAATTTCCGTTCCTTTTAAATTCCCAAAGATGTTTTTATTAAAGTTCAGCGTTAACTCACCGTCCGCATACTTTGGAGCTGCTACGAGCTTTGCATCAGGATTAAAATCTGTCACTAAACCTGATGCAGGCGCAGGTCCTTCTACAAGTTCGTTCACAATGGCAGTGTACATATCTTTGTCATCAGAAGCAATTCGTTTTGTGACAGGAACATAGTAAGTTTGTTTGCCCTCTTGAGCTAAGTAATAAATCGTAACTGGCTTCGTTTGAGTTACGTCAACTACTCCAGTATTATCAAAGTTAATGCCATCTGCTCTGCTCAACCCTTTACTGATTGGCGTATGATTTACAGGCATCTCATCTTTATCATAGCCGTTAATGCGAATTTTAACTTTATTTACGCCTTCAAACTGCGTCAGCGTCCAAGTGACGGCCTGCAGAATACGGAGTTCATCTTCTTTTTTATACTCAGCAAATTCAGGTGAAAAATCTGCTACCATCGTGCCGTCACTTTCCAGCTTTGTCCCTAAAACTCTTGTATCAGCAGGAAGAACTGCTCGGAAATTATTTGGCAATAAGTTTGTGACTGGTCCACCCTCTACTAAATATTCAAGAGACTGTTTAGCGACACCTTTTGATTTAGGAATTTCAAGCGTCTGGGGAACAACGTACCCGTTTTTATCAATTAAGTAGAGTTCTCTTTTGGTAGGTGCAGATGTTTCTGCGGCTTTACTTTGTTTTTTATTAGCTTCCGTTACTTTCGCTTCAGTCGCTAATGATTTTTCATCTTTCACATAGGTGACATCCTTTGGCGGATCAATTTCCTTTGCTGCGTTATCCCCTCCGAAAAGTCCACAGCCGGATAACAATACAGATGTGGTCACCACGGCGGATATGAGAACAAGTTGGGTCTTTTTGGACATTCCTTTCCCTCCTCAGACTGTTTGTACTACTATGTATACGAGCTTTTTTGCATTTTAGACCAGCTCAAAAAAGTTTTTGTCCACAAAAAAACCGAGCATGATATGCACGGTTTTAAAGCTTGATATGTTCAACATTATATACAGGGTGCTCAAACCATTTAGATGCAATAGATTGAAACAGTTCTGTTGATCCTGTTGTAAAGAAGTAGTGTTCAGGCTCCATGTTTCTAGGAGCTAGTAAATTGCTATAAGAAAGAATGGCACTTACCTCTATTGCCGTTTCTTCGCCAGAACTGATTAACTGAACTCTAGGCCCAATTGCTTCTTGAATAACTGGCTTTAATAACGGATAATGCGTACATCCTAAAATAAGGGTATCCATATCTGTATGATAAAAAGGTTTTAATGTTTCTTTTACAATTCGCTGCGCTTCCGGTCCTTCATAATTACCGCTCTCTACAAGAGGTACAAACAAAGGGCATGCTAAATTTTCCACTTCCACTCTCGTATGAAGAGCGCGGAGTGCATGTGTATAGGCTTGACTTTTCACGGTTCCGTTTGTGCCGATTACGCCTATTTTATGATTTTTAGTTACTTTAAGCGCAGCGCGTGATCCTGGTTCAATGACGCCTATAACCGGAATATCGAGCTGTTCTTGAATTTCATCCAGCACAACTGCCGTAGCCGTATTACACGCAATAACAAGCATTTTAATATCTTTATCTACTAAATAATTAGTCATCTCCCACGTGAAAGCTCGTACTTCTTCACTAGGACGAGGACCGTATGGGCAGCGGGATGTATCTCCAATGTACATAATTTGTTCTTTCGGAAGCTGTCTCATAATTTCCTTTGCTACCGTTAATCCGCCCACACCTGAATCTATAACACCAATTGGTCTACTCAAAACAATCGCCTCATTTTTCTTTCATTTCATCATGCAATTTTCGTAACGTTACTCGTAAAACTTCCGTTTCACTCGGAGAGAAGTTTGCCAGTACGCCATTTAAATACGTTTGTCGCTTTTCAATTACTTCTTCGATAACACGTGCTCCTTCAGGAAGCAAATGAATACGCACTACGCGGCGGTCTTTTGGATCTTTCACCCGAACCACCAACTTATTTTTTTCCATACGATCTACTAAATCTGTCGTTGTACTACAAGCGAGAAAAATACGATTTGATAAATCGCCAATCGTCATATCTCCACGTTCAAACAGCCACTGCAAAGCAATAAACTGAGGTGGCGTAATCGTATAGTCTTCTAAAATTTCTCTTCCTTTTTGTTTCACAATCGCTGCAATATGTCGAAGTGACTTCTCTAATTCTGCCACTGTATCCTCATTATTTTTTGCTGTCATACCGTAATCCTTTCCACCTATAAGTCTTATTTTCTATTATTTCTTTCAGTTAAACCCGTCTCCATTGTTTCTCTTTTCTATTTTATATTGTGCTCTTTTTTCAGTATTTTTTCAAGGTTAACATGAGGATTCTACAACGTTCATCATAAGTCTACATACTCTCATTCAGCATCAAAAAACAGCTGCTCCATAAAAGGAGCAGCTGTTTCTATTAATTATTGATATACAGCTCGAAAACTGAGCTGAAATCTTTTGTTGTGTAGGCTGTTTTTTTATCTAATAACCAAGAAAACGCAGCTTCGTTAATTTCTTTAAATTCACCAGCAACACTTCCACTTGTATTTCTTATACTGCTTAGCGTAGAAGAAGCTAGCTGAATGCTTTGTTTAGCAAAATCGAGCGCAATTTCATTTTCACGCGTTATTTCAGACATTTTAAACAGCGCTTTATATAAATCTTTTACCTCTTCTATATGCTTTTTGTGTACATCGATAGAAAAAGTCTCCGAGCCAATTTTAAATTTAATTTCCACATCTAAATCGACAGTTCCAGCCGTTTCTAGCATCACGTTTGAAATGTGATTTGTGCTGTAGTTATAGCGGCGAAGCATTCGCTTTTTGCTTGTAGCACTTGTTCCATCAAGATGAATGAGCGCTTTATTGGTAAAGCAATATTCATCTGACTTTGATTTGATTAGAAAATAAATTTTTTCTTGTTCTTCATGCATAACGTAATCGTCTGCATCTACCTTGTCATAATCAACTGGCTTAATAACAGAACCAATATCACTTAGCCCCAATACATCAGCAGCTGATTTTCCAAACATTTCCCTATCTCCCTTTTAAAAACAATTGTATTATTTTCATGTTTTAAGTGTACTGTGCAAATGAGGGGATGTAAATAAAAAAAGGAGCTTCTTAAAAAGAAGCTCCGCATTTATTAAAAGAACAAATTTAAAATCATATAGATAAGTGCAGCTAATGAAGCTGAAATTGGCAATGTGATAACCCATGTAATCACCATGCGCTGTGCAGTTCCCCATTTTACACCTTTCACTCGGTGAGCAGAACCTACACCTAAGATAGAAGATGAAATAACATGAGTAGTACTGACAGGTAGATGAATAAACGTTGCTCCAAAGATAATGGCAGCACCTGTTAAGTCCGCAGCTACTCCATTAACAGGACGAATTTTCATAATTTTACCGCCGACGGTTTTAATGATTTTCCATCCACCAATTGAAGTTCCAAGCCCCATTGCGACCGCACAAGCCAGCTGTACCCACCACTGAATCTCAGTACCGCTTTGCATATTGTTAGCAATAAGCGCTAGCGTAATGATACCCATTGCTTTTTGCGCATCATTCGTACCGTGTGTGTAAGATTGTAGGGCTGCAGTCAGGATTTGAACGCGTCGAAAACGCTTATTCGTTTTCGTCAAGTTATGGTTTTTAAACGTTAGTTTGATAATCGTATAGACAATATAACCTACTACAAAGGCTAGAACTGGTGAAATTAGAAGAGCTTCAATGATTTTGATGAAACCTTTATAATTTAAAGCACCAAATCCAGCAGCTGCAATAGCTGCTCCTGCAATCGATCCAATAATTGCATGAGAAGAACTACTCGGGATACCGAAATACCATGTGATTAGGTTCCACGCGATAGCAGAAATTAATGCTGCTAAAATAACGACAGAACCATTTTGAAGCGTATAAGGATCAACGATATCCTTTGTAATCGTTTTGGCTACGCCCGTAAACGTCATAGCACCGACAAAGTTCATGGTTGCGGCTAAAAGAATTGCATGTCGCGGTTTTAAAGCTTTGGTTGAAACAGAAGTCGCAATGGCATTAGCTGTATCGTGAAATCCGTTGATAAAGTCAAAACCAAGTGCACCAACTACAATTAGAATGGTTAACATTAGCATCGAATCCATTATAATATAGCCCCGTTACGCATTCTTCATAATAACTGATTCTAAGTTGTTCGCAACCGTTTGACAATAATCCGCGATTTCTTCTAGCGTTTCATAAATTTCTTTATATTGAATAACTTTAATTGGATCTTTACATGTTGCAAATAATTGTTTTAGTGCACGACGATATAATGTATCACAATGTGACTCATACTCTTTAATTTTAATTGCATGTTCACTAATTTGAAGAAGCTTTTTCTCAGACAACAAATTAATAGTAATTAAAATCTCTTCAGCACAGCCTTGAATATTTTTAACAAATTCAGCTACATATTCATCAAATGTCGTAATTGAATGAATTTCCATTAAAGCAGCAAAGCTGTCGATGCCATCAAGTACATCATCCATGCTCATTGCTAGCTGTAAAATATCTTCACGCTCAATTGGAGTAATAAATGCTTTGTTCAACTCAGTAATCACTGTATGCACGTATTTATCACCTTTTGATTCATACGCTTTTAAAACGTTGGCAAATTCCTTTAGGTCAGATACATTTTGAAGTTCAAAGCTGCCTAAAAACTCTGCTGAGTCCTTAATATTTTGGGCAATGTCCATTAACATTTCAGAAAACTTGTCTTTTTTTCTTTTGATCACGTTGCAATCCTCCATCCAATTTATCGAAACTTTACCACTCGTTTTTTCTCTCTATCTTTTTATATGTGTTCTAGTTTCTTTTTTCATTTAAAGTAATGGATAAAACTTAGCTGTTCATTACTATAACGAGAGAAACCACCTCTCTTGTGTATCAAAAAATTCTAAAAAAACAAACGTTTACCAGAGCAAAAGTCCCAAAAGGTGGTTCTTTTACTTATAGGTTATGCGATTCATTTTTTTATGCCAAGTCAAAAATTACTCCTATTATTGTTAATTGTCAATAACTTTTCAAACACATTTTTTTAGGTCTCTTTACAATACATTAACAATAATACGTTCATTCCTTTTAAAATAAGGGTTTTCAGAGTTTGTATAAAACTGGGATTTACAAAAACTTAACATTACTCCCCTTGTGTAAATAATAAAAGCCAGCTCCTTTAGAACTGGCTTTTATTATTTACTTATTATATTGCTGAAATACATTTTTTACTTTCGGCACGACGTAATGACTTCCGCCTTTATCTTCTACTCCTTCAACCATCATTGAAACGAGTAGGTTTTTCTGTTTTGTATCCACAGCTACAAACCAGCCGTTTTCCTGCCCTTTTTCACCTTGGGTTTTCTTTAATTCTGCCGTTCCAGTTTTTCCAGCCAGGGTTAACCCATCTATCTTTGCAGCATGACCCGTACCGTTTTTATCTTCAATGACATCCACTAAATCATTTTGAATTAATTGCGCCGTTTCTTTAGATATTACTTGTTTTTTCCATATTCCACTCTCATCACCGTTCATAAGAATAGGCTTTACTATGTTTCCCTCGTTTACAATCGATGTATACATCAATGCCAAGTGGAGAGGATTCACTTGCAGTTTCCCCTGGCCATAGCCAGAGTTTGCTAATACGACTTCATCTTTAATATCTTGATCACCTGCAATTTTAGACGTTTCAAAAGGATAATTAACGGACATTTTTTGATTGAACCCAAACTGTTTTAAACCACTGTTAAATTTGTCTAAACCTAGCTTCAAAGCAGTCTGCGCAAAATAAATATTATCAGATGTAACATAAGCATCACGTAAATTAACATTCGGCTTGCTTCCCACTCGTGTTACGTAGAAATTCCCCCAGCTTTTATCTTTTTGCCATTTCTTCCCGCTGATTGATATACTTTCGTTTGGATTTAGTACGCCTTCATCAACTGCTAAAGCTCCCGTGACTAACTTAAATGTAGATCCCGGAGAATACGTTTTGGTAAAGCGATTCATTAACGGCTTATCGGGATTCGTTGAAAGGGATTGGTACGTATTAGCATCGATTCCAAAAGAAAAAGAATTCGGATCAAAAGCTGGCGTGCTTACAAGACCTAATATTTCTCCCGTTTTAGGTTGAAGAGCAGTAGCTACTCCTTTTTCATCTTTTAACTGTTCATAAAGGGATTTTTGAACATTCGTGTCTACCGTAACTTGAATGCTTTCCCCGTCTTTTGGATTCACTTTTGCAATTTCATTCTTTTTATTACCATCTTTATCTACAGTATAAATCGTGACGCCGTCTTGAGCACGAAGCTTATCTTCATATAAAGCCTCTAAGCCAATCATTCCAGCTTTAGACTGAGCATTATAGCCTTCATCTTTATGCGCTTTTAAATATTCCGCTGTGACAGGCGCAACATATCCAACTAAATGGGCACACGCTTCTTCACAAGGATATACGCGCGCATTTACCTTTTTTTGTTGAATGCCTTCTACTTTTTTCAAAGAATTCTCTAAATTAGAGGCATCTTTTTGGCTAACTGTTTTAATAGGAACAAATTGATTCTCTTTCACCCAAGAAGCGCTCATTGCTTGATTAATACTTTTTTCTGAAAGAGCAAGAGTCTTGCTTAATTGTTGTATAGCTTGCTCGCCGCCTTTAGAAAACTGTCGGGGAACAACTCCAACTTGAATCGCTTCTCCGTTTTGAGCTAAATATTTCCCTGAACGATCCATAATTTCTCCACGCACGGCTGACTGAGTAGCTACTCTTACTTGCTCTCCTTGCTTAAGCCCTTTAAAAATCATATTAGGCTTCCAATTAATATACCAATTCTCTGCATCCCCTTGTTTTTCTTGAACCACAGCAGCATTTTCTTTAAATGAGATTTTACCGGCTACAGAGTTCATGTTTACTTCAAAAGGTAAAACAGCTTTATGGTCTTTTATTTCTAAGTCTTCTATTTTACTTGCCTTCACTTTAAGCTTGTCCGCTTCAATTGCATCATAGATATTTTTATATCGATTTACAAAGTCTTTTTCTGAAATCGTCTTTTTAGCATCTTTAGACAAGTATCCATACATGCCTTTAAAATCTTCTTTATTCCACATGGCTACATATTTATCAAATCGATCCTGTGCTTTCTGTTGATCATTTGAGCAACCGGCAATTATTAATAAGAGAATTGCCATAGTAAAAAATAGCCACCCAATTCGTCTCATGATGATTTTCCCCCTTTTTTCAATACCATTTCTCTATCATATAAAATTTTACATAAACTTTCCATCGGAAAGTTACAATCAGGAATTAATTGGTATTACAACCCGCTGAATTTACATACCGACAAAAAAATCAATAGTTAAATAAGAAAAAAAATGAACATTTTGTGAATATTTTGTGTCTTTTTTGGAAAGTATTTGATATAATAATTGTAAGAAGAAAAAGAATAGGAGGCGACTAAAATGAGAAGATTCTTACAGTTTTACTTTATGTTTAGTTCTCTGTTCTGTTTTGGAAGCGTTTTCGTCCTACTTATGTCTCAAGAATATTATTTTGCACCGTTATTCCTCACACTGGGCTGTTTAAATATTTTTCTCTTTAAAGTATATATTCAAGAAAGTCGAAAAGATAAACAAGCTGCACCTGAAAAACCTAAACCAACAATTTAACGAACTCGTCTCTCGGCTGAGATGAATGTAAAAGAAGAACCGGTGAAAAATTCACCGGTTCTTCTTTTATGACGTTGAAGCTTTTGGAAACCTATCGTTTGCAATAATCTCACCGATGCTTTCACTCTTTCCTTCACCGTCATCAATATTTAAAAGCGGGAACAATAACTCTCCTACGTGATAAGCTTCTTCTAAATGCGGATAGCCTGACAAAATAAAAGATTCAATTCCTAAAGCTTCATATTCTTTTATTCGTTTCGCTACATTTTCAGCACTGCCCACTAGTGCAGTTCCTGCACCTCCCCGGACAAGCCCTACACCTGCCCATAAGTTAGGGCTAATCGTAAGTTCCTCTCTGGTTCCTCTATGAAGGCTCGCCATTCGCTGCTGCCCGACTGAGTCATACCTAGCAAAAGTACGCTGTGCTGCTTGAATCGTGTCGTCGTCCAAATACTGAATTAATCGATCGGCTGCTTGCCAAGCTTCTTCTTCCGTTTCCCGTACAATAATATGCAAACGAATCCCAAACTTAACGGTTCTGCCTTCTGCTTCTGCTTGCTTTCTCACAGCCGTTATTTTTTCTCTTACTTGTTCAGGAGGTTCGCCCCACGTTAAATACACGTCAGAATGTTTTGCTGCAACTTTTTGTCCTGCGGGTGAAGATCCGCCAAAATAAATAGGTGGAGAAGGTTTTTGAACAGGTGGATACAACAGCTCACTGTTCTCTACATGAATATGTTTTCCTTCATAATTAACCGTATCTCCAGCCAATAACCCTTTCCACACATCTAAAAATTCATCCGCAGCTTCATAACGTTCATCATGTGATAAGAAAAGGCCATCTCCCGCTAATTCTGCCGGATCTCCTCCTGCTACTACATTAACTAGTAAACGACCGTTTGAAATTCGATCAAGAGTCGAGGTCATGCGCGCTGCCACAGAAGGCGCCATAATGCCGGGACGTACAGCTACTAAAAATTTCAAACGCTCTGTTTCAGGTATAAGTGAAGCAGCCAATAGCCACGGGTCTTCGCATGATTTCCCCGTTGGAATCAAAACTCCTTCAAACCCTAACCGGTCAGCTGCTTGAGCAACTTGCCGAAAATATGAATAGTCTGCTGAACGACCTCCTCGATCTGTCCCTAAATATCTTCCATCTCCATGGGAAGGAATAAACCATAACATTTTCATGATTCAACACTCCTTTTCGTTTGTTCTAGATGATATCCCAGCTCTTTTAATGAACGTTTAATTCTCGCTTCTGCTTCTTCCGCAATAAACTCAATTTCATTTTCTTTCGTATAGGCCACCTCAGAATCAACAATATAAACTCCATGAATAAGAGCAGTAGCTCCTAAAACGGATAAAGTCGGCTTAAATACATAATCAAGAGCCAGTAGGTGAGCAATGGTTCCCCCTGTAGCTATCGGCAGCACGGTTTTATTGTGCAAACCTTTTTCAGGTATTAAATCTAAAAATGTTTTTAAAATTCCTGTGTAGCTAGCTTTATAGATTGGGCTGACAATAATAACGGCATCAGCATTTGCCACTTTCTTTTGAGCTTCTTGAATAGCAGGGCTAGAAAAGTTAGCATATACTAAGTCTTCAGCGGGCAAGTCACGAACATGCACGGTTTTCACTTCATATTTTTCATCTTGTAGATATGCTGCAATATACTCGCTTAAAGCAGCTGACCTTGATTGCTTTGAAGGGCTTCCTGTAATAATTGTAACCTGGCTCATTATCATCTCTCCTTTTAACTTATAAAACTGATAGATTTACAAGGAATAATACGTATATAAATCCTTCTTTTATTTTTCACCTGCGTAGCTGTCTCTCCATTTAAGAAGACGCTTTTCTAATACTCGGACAAATGAATCGGTTAATTTACCTACAACAGCAAAAATAATAATTCCGACAAAAACTACGTCCGTTTGAGAAAACTGTCTAGCATCCATAATCATGTATCCTACACCTTCACTTGCTCCCATTAATTCAGCAACTACCAGTCCGAGCCATGCAATACCTAAGGACAATCGGACACCAAGTAAAATATTAGGAAGAGCAGCTGGTAAAATGAGTTTTGTGATTTGTTTCCATTTACTAAATTGAAGAACACGAGCAACATCAAATAATTTCGAATCAACGCCGCGAATGCCTAGATACGTATTAACATAGATTGGGAAAAATGCACCGTTTGCAATTAGCAATATCTTTGAAATTTCACCAAAGCCAAACCATAAGATAAATAAAGGCGCTAATGCAAGGTGTGGAACCGTTCTAAGCATTTGAATAGATGGATCCATATAGTGCTCCGTTTTCTTTGAGAAACCGGCAATTACACCAAATAGTAATCCTAGTCCAGCTCCAACGGCAAAACCTATGGCAGCACGCAAAATACTGATTTGAAGATTAGCTCCGAGTTCCCCAGATACGATGAGCTGTTTAAAAGAAAGTACAATATCAACAGGTGTAGGAAGAACAGTTTTGGATACATAGCCCGCAGAACCAATGATTTGCCACACGACGATAAGCAGAAGGGGCACGACAAGAGAACGAAGGAAAATTCCCTGCTTATTTTTCGCTTCTTCCTTTCTTTTTTTCACTTTTTGCAAGTGAGCTGCTGAAGACTGGACATGTCCTGAAACCACAGATGTTTTACTCATTTTCATCACCTCATTTTTCTTTTAATGCTTTTTCAATAAATGAATTATCAACGACATCTCCAGTATCAATTTTCTTTTTAATAACGCCTAAAGATTGTTGAAAATCAGCTGTTCGCTGTTGTTCTGCAATAATTTCCTTAGAGGTTGGGCGATTATAGGCAGGATTATTTTTTAACACTTGCCTTACTACGTCTTTATCTAGATTTTTTTGTTTTGCTAAAATATCCACAGATTCTTCAAAATGTTCGTTTTGCCATTCAAGCGCTTTTTGATAAACTTGTAAAAACTTAACGACTAACTCTGGATGATCTTTTGCAAAGCCTTCTCTTACAATAGTAAAACCTGGTGAAGCAACCTTTAATGAATCGCCGTCTGCTAAAATACAAGCTTCATTTTTTAAGTTTTGCAGTGAGATAAACGGTTCCCAGATTGACCATGCATCCACTGACCCATTTTCAAATGCTGGCTGAGCTTCGTCTGGCTGAAGTTGAATAATCTTTACATCACTTGGTTTCAACCCATTTTGATCAAGAGCTCTGTACAATAAATTAAAACCGCTGCTTCCTTTCGCAACCGCGATCTTTTTACCTTTTAAACCTTTTACGCTTTTAATCTTGCTGGTTTTCCCTACTAAAATGGCATTTCCTTTCAACCCGTCGCTGGAATTAGCAATTTCTAAAAACGGAATGTCTGCGCCTTGACCAGAAATAACCGGTGAATTTCCAACTTGGCCGAAATCCAAATGTCCAGATGCTAAACCTTCAAATTGCGGGGGTCCGCTTTGAAACTCTGTCCATTTAACATTTACACCTATTTTTTTAAATTCTTTTTCAAACCATTTTTGGTTTTGTGCTAGCATTAAAGGACCTAAGCTTTGTTGGATACCAATATTAATCGTAACGTTTTTTGAATCTTCTCCGCTCGCTTTTTCTTTCGTCCCGCACCCAGCCAATGCGAGAACAAGTACAATAGCTGCAGTTAAAAGTAGCTTTTTCATCTGTTCTGTCTCCTTCTCTGTCTTATTGAATCTTTAATGTTCTCCTGCTTCTTCAAATTCTTTCAGTACTTGCTGCCTTAGCTGCTGAAATGGTAGTTCTGTCTTTTTTCGGGGATAACTAATTTCTACTGGAACGACCCGGCTAATTTCTCCTGGTCTGGCACTCATAATCACAATTTTAGTCCCCAAGTAAATGGATTCATCTAAATCATGGGTAACAAAAATCATGGTTGTTTTTTCTTTTTTCCATATGTCTAGCAGCACATCTTGCAAATGAGTGCGAGTGAAAGCATCTAACGCACCAAACGGTTCATCTAACAATAAAACTTCTGGATTTCTTAAAAGAGCACGCGCAATAGCAACTCGTTGAGACATCCCACCGGATAGTTCTCGAGGATAAGCTTTTTCAAATCCTTTCAGCCTGACAATATCAATTAACTCATCTACGCGGCGCCGAACGTTCGAATCTTTCAGCGATAAGTCAGCCGCTATATTTTGCTCCACATTAAGCCAAGGGAACAAGCGGTGTTCTTGAAAGATCATTCCTTGTTTAATGCTAGGTCCGACTATGTACTTCCCGTTGATTTCAATACGCCCTTCATAATCCATATCAAGTCCTGCAATCATTTTAAGCAGTGTACTTTTTCCGCACCCGCTCGGACCAATAACGGTGATAAATTCACCTTTATTAATCGTAAGATTTACATTTCGCAATGCTTGAGTTACCTGTTCTCCTTTTTGAAATGAGCGGTTAACAGATTGAATGACAACACTCACAGCAATTCCTCCTCCTTGAATTTTTAAATCAAAAACTCGTTCATCTAAAAACACAAAAGCTCCTACCTGAAAAAGGTAGGAGCTTTCGGTTGACCGATCAGCCCGTTGCTATATTTAACTGATTTGTTATTGGATTATTTTGAATTTTATCATATTAATCCGATTTGTCAACTGTGTTTTATATATTTTATCCTTTTGATTCTTGAGGATTTGGCTTTTTCCATTTAAATACTGAGTTTAAAAATCCGTATATATGCTTAGACTCCTTCGTTAACAAAGGGCCAATAATAGCTAAAATCAATACATAAAGCGCGGCGAATGGCTGAAGAATTGCGGATAATCCTCCTTCAATTCCAATGTTAGCCATAATGATCGAAAACTCGCCTCGTGACATAATCGTTAACCCAATGTTGGTAGAGGCCTTGTGTGACAGCCCGCTTTTTCTTCCTGAAATCATACCGGCTGTAAAGTTACCAATGATCGTAAGCGCAACTGCGCCAAGCGCAAGCCATCCTGCATCCCACAGCGTGAGAGGATCAATACTTAACCCGAAGCTGAAGAAAAAGATAGCTCCAAAGAAATCACGAAACGGTACGACAAGATGTTCAATACGATCGCGATGTTCCGTTTCAGAAAATACAAGTCCAAGCAATAACGCACCAATTGCTTCTGCCACGTGAATTGTTTCTGAGAAGCCTGCCACAAAAAACAATACCGCAAAAACGACGATTATAAAGATTTCGTTTGATGAAATATTTAAAAGTTTATTTAGTAGCGGCGTGGCTTTTCGAGCAATGATAAAGAACAGCATCATATAGCCAAACGCAATTAAAATAGATGTTAAAGATCCAGCAAGCGATCCGTGGTCTCCAAGTACCAACCCTGAAACGACAGAAAGATACACGGCTAAGAAAATATCTTCAAACATGATGATCCCTAATATCAGTTCCGTTTCTGGATTCGCTGTTCGTTTTAAATCAACCAATACTTTTGCGACAATTGCGCTGGACGAAATCGTAATAATTCCAGCGATAATCAGCACTTCAAGAAGAGGCTTTCCTGTCAGATATCCATACAATAATCCTAAAGTGAAGTTAATTAAAATATAAATAGATCCTCCCACCGCGATGGACCTACCTGATTTAATTAGCTTTCCAACTGAAAATTCTAATCCTAAATAAAAGAGTAAAAAGAGAACTCCAATTCTCCCCATGAATTCAATAATCTCTTGGCTTTCAATAAACTTTAAACTGAATGAGCCAAACTCAGGAGCATGGGGACCGACCGCCATGCCCAGCAGAATGAGGAATGGAATAATCGTAAATTTAAATTTATGTGCTAGTATAGCCGCTAAAGCGACTAGTAACAAAGCTGTCCCAACTTCAAATACTAAATGATCCAATTATGAACTACCTCCTTGTGAAAGCAATTCTTTAATGAGCGTTTTTAAATTTCCTCTTTCACCAGAGATGACAAGCGTATCTCCTTCTTCAATTAACGTATCTGGTCCTGGGGTGGATAATTTTTTTTGCGTGTTTTTAATGACGGCGATGATAGTGACATCATAGTTGCTGCGAACGTCAATTTCACCAATTGTTTTGCTGTGAGCTTTCGCCTGTTTTTCAACTTTGTACCATTCAATAACTAAGTCATTGAATGCCACTTCAATGGTTTCCATTGCTTTTGGCTTGTAAATCATGCCGCCTAAAATTGCAGCTAGCTGTCTTGATTCCGTATCTGTTAACGTAATGTCAAAAATGCTTTCTTCTAAATCTTTTTGATCAAAGTGGTAGATTTCACGTCGTCCATCATCATGAATGATAACGACTACGCGGTTTCCTCCGCTTGTCTCAATTTCAAATTTACGGCCGATTCCTGGTAACTCCGTTTCTTTAATCATCATTGAATGACCACTCCTATAAAGTTTTTAAAAAGAATTTTTTAATTTTGCCGCGTTATTTGCATAGAAAATCCGCATAGCAAATAAGCCTAAGAATAGTTGGTAATTTTAGGTTTGAAGAAAAGGCTGTGGAAATTTCAACCTTTTTTATTTAATTGAGGTAACTTGATTGAAAGATTTTTGGATAAAAAAGTGTTTTCTTGAGGATAAAATACGCAATTTGATGCGTCGGAATGATGAGTTTGGCACTCATCCATATTAAAGCAAAAGTTACTATCACACTTTGTATGAGAGATCCTATTTGTTTGACGCTGTGCTTAGCTCCTGGAGACATGTGCACGATATCCGTGTAATGCTGAACCGCACTTTTTGTGACCTTCACTTTTTCAAAATCGTTATCAATAAATTTATCTGGCAAACTCGCAAAAGGCAAACAGAATATCATGCACAACAATAAGCTCATCCATACATTTTTCATCATCTCACCTCTCTTTCTTCTGGACTAGTATCTCCTTACTTAAAAGTATACGTACTCTGAAATTCAATTTCAAGCAATAAGTTTTTTTTATAAAGATTTACCTTTTTTATAATATTTTCTTAACGTTATTCTTTTTAGATATGTATGCGACACTTAAAAAATATACAAAAAGCTGGCTTTCTAAGAAGAAAGCCAGCTCATGTTATAGTTCAAGTTCTCCCATTCGAAGGAGTTCTACGACTGCTTGAGAACGCCCCTTGACTCCAAGCTTTTGCATCGCATTAGAAATATGATTTCGAACTGTTTTTTCGCTAATGAATAGTTCACTCGCGATTTCTTTTGTTGTTTTGTCCTGTACTAAAAGCTCGAATACTTCTCGTTCACGCTTTGTAAGTAGCGGTTTAGGTTGAAACTCTTTTTCTTTCAATGTAACCCTCCTTGCCTGATCCTGAGTTGAACTATCGGATGGGTGTAAATTTAGTCAACATATCTTATGTGCGGTATGCCTACGCGGTTACTAGTTTTAGAAAAAATATGCAAAAAACTCTTTTTTACCTTTAAAAAAGAAAAAAAGCCTGAAGAAAGAGCCTTCAAGCCATTTTCATATATTTGATAAACACCTTTTCATCTCTTCATTCCAAGGGACGCTTTTTCCTGTTTCTTTAGAAATTTGCACCATTGTTCCTCTCCCGGTGAGTACAACCTCTCTTTGCTTATTTTGAATCATATAGTGTAAATCAACCGACGAACGTCCAATTCTATGAGCTTTTACAAAAACAGATAGCACGTTGCCAAAATACACTTGTTTGACATAATCGCACTGCAAATCAGCCACCACCGGTATCGTTCCCTCATGCTCACTCGTCCACTTTTGCATAAAGCCAATATGGTGAAAGAATTCCGTACGTATTTGTTCAAAATAAACAAAAGGAACCGTATTATTTAAATGCCCAAACATATCTGTTTCCGAAAATCTTACCTTGATCTCCTGCTTAAACGAAAATGACTCTTTCCAATGATCCATGTCTTCAATATATGAAATATTATTCATCTGTATTTCCTCCGTTCGTCATAGACAAAATAAAACCTCTCCGCGCGGAGAGGTTTTGAGTGATTATACTTGATCGCTACCAAAGAAACTTCTGAATGCTTGAATTGTTGTATCGCGGTTCAAAGCTGCGATTGAAGTAGTCAATGGAATTCCTTTTGGACATGATTGAACGCAGTTTTGAGAGTTCCCGCAGTTCGCTAGTCCTCCATCACCCATAATCGTCTCTAAACGTTCTCCTTTATTTAACGCACCGGTTGGATGGGCATTAAACAAGCGAACTTGAGAAAGCGGTGCTGGACCGATGAAGTTTGACTTGTCGTTTACGTTTGGACAAGCTTCTAAGCAAACGCCACATGTCATACACTTGGATAACTCATACGCCCACTGACGTTTCTTTTCAGGCATACGCGGTCCTGGACCTAAATCGTATGTGCCATCGATTGGAACCCAGGCTTTTACTTTTTTTAGTGAATCAAACATACGACTGCGGTCTACTTGCAAGTCACGAACCACAGGAAATGTTTTCATTGGCTGTAAGCGAATTGGCTGTTCTAGTTTGTCAACAAGAGCCGTACATGACTGACGAGGTTTACCGTTGATGACCATTGAACAGGCTCCGCATACTTCCTCTAAACAGTTCATTTCCCAGTTTATCGGAGCAACCTCTTTACCTGAAGCATCAACAGGGTTACGTCTGATTTCCATCAGTGCTGAAATAACGTTCATATTCGGACGATACGGAATTTCAAACTCCTGATTGTAAGGAGCAGATTCAGCTGAATCTTGACGTGTAATAATGAAGCGCACTGTCTTTTGGACTGTTTGTTGTTCACTCATTGATTAACGAACCCCCTCTTGTTGTTTTTTTGGTTTTTCATCTTTTTTCTTTGTGTAGTCGCGCTTACGCGGTTTGATTAACGATACGTCTACCTCTTCATAATGGAAAGAAGGAGCCGTTTTCTTATCCACAAAAGATGCCATTGTTGTTTTTAAGAACTCTTCATCGTTACGATCTGGGAAATCTGGCTTATAATGAGCACCGCGACTTTCGTTACGGTTGTAAGCTCCTAGCGTTACAACACGTGAAAGCTGAAGCATGTTTTGCAGCTGACGAGTAAATGTTGCCGCTTGATTACTCCATTTAGCCGTATCATTAATGTTAATACGATCATAGCGTTCAATTAATTCTTGAATCTTTTCATCTGTTTTTAACAGTTTGTCATTGTATCGTACGACTGTCACGTTGTCAGTCATCCATTCCCCTAGCTCTTTATGAAGAACGTATGCATTTTCTGTACCTTGAAGATTCATGATATTGTTCCATTTCTCTTCTTCTTCTTTCACATGACGATCATATACGCTTGAAGAAATAGCATCTGCGCTCTTTTCTAAACCATTGATGTATTCAACCGCTTTAGGACCGGCAACCATACCACCATAAATAGCTGATAATAATGAGTTTGCTCCTAAACGGTTCGCTCCGTGCTGTGAATAATCACACTCACCAGCTGCGAATAAGCCAGGAATATTTGTCATTTGATCGTAATCCACCCATAAACCGCCCATTGAATAGTGTACGGCTGGGAAAATTTTCATTGGTACCTTGCGCGGATCATCGCCCATGAATTTTTCATAGATTTCGATGATACCTCCAAGTTTAATGTCTAGCTCTTTTGGATCTTTATGTGAAAGGTCCAGATAAACCATGTTCTCTCCGTTAATTCCTAACTTCTGCGCTACGCAGACGTCAAAAATTTCACGAGTTGCAATATCACGAGGTACTAAGTTACCGTATGCAGGATATTTTTCCTCTAAGAAATACCAAGGTTTACCGTCTTTATATGTCCAAACGCGTCCGCCTTCTCCACGAGCAGATTCACTCATAAGACGAAGCTTATCATCTCCTGGGATAGCAGTTGGATGAATTTGAATAAACTCTCCGTTTGAATAGTATGCACCTTGCTGATACACGATAGATGCCGCTGAACCTGTATTAATAACTGAGTTCGTCGATTTTCCAAAAACAATTCCAGGTCCACCTGTAGCCATAATAACCGCGTCAGCTGGGAACGTTTTAATTTCCATTGATTTTAAATTCTGTGCAGAAATTCCGCGACAGCTGCGCTCATCGTCAAGAACAGCACCTAAGAATTCCCATCCTTCGTACTTTGTCACAAGTCCGGCAACTTCATAGCGACGAACCTGCTCATCTAATGCGTACAATAATTGTTGACCCGTTGTTGCTCCAGCAAAAGCCGTACGGTGATGCTGCGTCCCGCCAAATCGTCTGAAGTCTAACAAACCCTCAGGAGTACGGTTAAACATAACACCCATGCGGTCAAGTAAGTGAATAATACCAGGAGCTGCTTCACACATTGCTTTTACAGGTGGCTGGTTGGCTAAAAAGTCTCCGCCGTACACTGTGTCATCAAAGTGTTCCCATGGTGAATCCCCTTCACCTTTCGTATTTACGGCTCCGTTGATTCCACCTTGCGCGCAAACTGAGTGAGATCTTTTTACCGGAACTAGTGAAAATAAATCTACTTGCTTGCCAGACTCAGCAATTTTTATTGTTGCCATCAAGCCAGCTAAACCGCCACCGACTACGATGATTTTTCCGTTACTCATCGGAACCCCACTCCTTCAAAACCTTAATTTTATGCAAATGCGAATAATGTACGAACACCTACAAATGTAAGTGCTAAGAAGATTGCTAATGTCACATAAGTTGAAATTCTTTGAGAACGTGGCGTTACAGTTAACCCCCAGCTAACTCCAAATGACCATAGACCGTTTGCAAAGTGGAAGATCGTAGATACAACACCAACTATGTAGAATGCAAGCATTGCCGGGTTGCTTAAAATTCGTTCCATCATTTGAAAATCTACTTCTTTTCCAAGCGCAGCTTGTATTCTGGTTTCCCATACGTGCCATGTGATGAAGATAAGTGTGATTACACCTGAAACACGCTGAAGTATAAACATCCAGTTACGGAAAAACCCATAGTTGTTAACGTTTGTTTTAGCAGTGAATGCGATGTAAAGACCGTATATTGCGTGAAAAACGATTGGTAAGAAAATAATGAAAATTTCTAGAGCATAGCGGAAAGGTAAGCTCTCCATGAAGTGAGCTGCTTGATTAAATGATTCTTCTCCCTTTGTCGCGAAATGATTCACAACTAAATGCTGTGTTAAGAAAATCCCGATTGGTATTACCCCAAGTAATGAATGGATTCTCCGATATTGAAACTCTCTGTTTGCCGCCATCTGCGTAGACCCCCCTTAGTTAAATGAACATAGTTTGTGAAGAACTTTCTTACTCCCACTAGACAAATAGATTAATCGTGAATATAGGAAATGAAAACCTTTGCATTTCCTAATAAAGTATGTGACAGGTTAATTTTACTCCCATCGATTAAGAGCGTCAAGGCAAGATATTTAAATCTTCTATAAAATATAAATTTATAAAATTTTATATTTGTTAACGCTTACTATATTGATGTTACAGATTTTTTCTTTCTATTATAATATTGCTTGCCACAACTAAGTAAGCGTTTACTTTATACTTTTATTGTAAACAAGTTCACAAAACATTTACACAGGTAAAAGTACCCTTTTAAGAGGTATATTATGGATTTTTTATCTTTATATCTAACTCTTTTTACCATAATAAAGATCCTCTTACATTTTATTAAAAAAATGCGTGAGAGGTTTTTTAGATTTGTATATAATAGTAGTAAAGAAAGAGGGGAAAGCATGAGCAATTTACAAACAGAATCACAGCAAGAACTTGAAGAGACGATGGAAACATCAGAACCTAATGTCACAGCTGAAACAGAGAGAACTCTTGATCACGTTTCATATTTCGGATACAGCCTTTTGCGTGACGTGTTAATTCCAGAGCTTCTTGGAGACGAAACGAATACCATTTCATACTGGGCAGGAAAACACCTTGCGCGGAAATACCCATTAAATACAATGGATGAAATCGTCGCTTTTTTTAAAGCAGCTTCCTGGGGAACACTGACGCTTGCAAAAAAAGATAAATATTCACTAGAGCTTGAGTTATCAGGTGATGTGGTCAGAAAAAGATTTCAGCAGGAAACTTGTTCGTTTCATCTTGAGTCAGGATTTGTGGCTGAACAGATTCAGCGTCAAAACAACTGCCTAACAGAAGCCTACTTAACACATAAAGAAAAGAACGGAAAAGTGCTGATTTCCGTGCAGTGGGACCGAAAAGATATTTTACCTACTGAAACACGCGCGGAGCGTTATAAAAAGTAGGAAATACGTATATATAAAAGACGTGGAGATACCACGTCTTTTTTCTCTTCTTTATACTTGCACTGCTTGCTGCTCTTCTAATTCAAATGCTACGTGAAGCGTCTCAACAGCTTTTACCATATCAGCGTGCGGTACAACTGTAGATACTTTAATTTCAGACGTGCTGACCATCTTCACTTCAATTTTCTCTCCTGCCAGCACTTCAAACATTTCGGCTGCAACGCCTGGATTAGAAATCATGCCAGAGCCGACAATTGATACTTTAGCTAGACCGCTTTCATGTTCAATACGCGTATATCCTAAAGTAGATTTATACTCTTTTAAGACGGCAAGAGCGGCGTCTACGTCTACGGTTTTAATAGAAAATGAGATAGAGAGACGATTATTAGCCGTTACGTTTTGAATAATAATGTCCACATTTAACTGTTCTTTTGCTAATGCTGTAAAAATAGTAGAAAGAGTTTGCAACTCGTTGTTTAACCCTTCAATTGTCACCCGTGAAATATTATCTTCAAACGCAATTCCTCTTACGACTAAGTTTTGTTCCATTGAAACTTCCTCCTCAACAATCGTTCCATTCTCGTTTTCTAAGCTTGAACGCACTTCTAGCGGTACCTGATAATTTTTTGCAAACTCAACAGCGCGCGGATGCAGCACCCCTGCTCCCAAATTGGCTAATTCTAACATTTCGTCATATGAAATAGAGTGAAGCTTACGAGCATCTTCTACATAGCGCGGATCTGTCGTAAACACTCCTGTTACGTCTGTATAAATATCACATTTTGCAGCTTTTAATGCTGCGGCAAGAGCTACTGCCGTCGTGTCAGAGCCGCCTCGACCTAATGTTGTAATGCTTCCATCTTCTGAACAGCCTTGGAATCCAGCTACTACCACGATTTGACCTCTATCTAATTGGCTTTGAATACGAGTCGTGTCAATGTGCTGGATTCGTGCATTGCTGTGAACTGCTTCCGTCTGGATACCAGCTTGCCAACCTGTTAGCGAAGTTGCTTCATGCCCTTTGCATTGAAGAGCCATTGTTAACAGGGAAATCGTCACTTGTTCTCCAGTTGTAAGAAGCATATCCATTTCGCGTTTGCTTGGACTGTCCGTAATATCACTTGCTAATTTCACCAGTGCATCTGTAGTTTTGCCCATTGCCGATACAACAACAACTACTTGGTTACCGCACTCTGCTTCTTGGATAACACGGTTTGCTACATGTTGGATACGTTCAACAGAACCAACAGATGTTCCACCAAATTTTTGAACGATTAATGCCATAATTTTGTTCATTCCTTTTCAATAAATTTGCATATGCAGGATGATGAGAAGCTAAATTTTTTTACTCAGACAATAAAAAAAGCAATGAGATGAGCTCTCATTGCTTAACGAACGAAAATTATAAAACATAACCGTCCACTGCCGTGAGATAGCTCTCCAAGAATCTACATCTTGACAATCCTACGTTTATTCAACGCAGAACCAGCAATCATTACTATGAGGTAATGTTCACTTCGGCAAATTTCCCTTTCCGCATCATTCATAAGAGCTCATACCCTTCCTGATACGTACTGATTAAATTTGCACCTCTATCTTCACTTCATTTGATGAAGTGTCGTATGAAATTAGTTAATAGCTTATCAAATATTTTCTATTATTTCAAGACTATTTTTGCAATGTTTCATAAATTTTTTCAGCAATGTTTTGAGGAAGACCTGAATTTCGAATATCTTCAACCGTTGCTTCTTTCAATTTTTTCACCGAACCAAAATACTTTAACAAGGCTTTTTTACGCTTTTCTCCAACTCCCGGAATGTCGTCCAGAACGGACTGGAAAGCGGACTTAGAGCGCACTTGACGGTGGAAGGTAATCGCAAAGCGGTGAACTTCATCTTGAATTCGCTGAAGCAAATAAAATTCTTGACTATTGCGTTCAAGCGGTATGATTTGAGGAGGCTCACCAATCATCAGGTTGGAGGTTCTGTGCTTATCATCTTTGACAAGACCTGCTGTAGGCACTAAAAGTCCCAATTCATTTTCGAGAACGTCCTGTACTGCAGCTAAATGCCCTTTTCCTCCATCTACAACAATTAAATCTGGAAGCGGAAGACCTTCTTTTAACGCTCTGGAATACCGTCTGCGAACTACTTCTCTCATGGAACTGTAATCATCTGGTCCCTTTACGGTCTTAATTTTATATTTGCGATATTCTTTCTTTTCCGGTTTCCCATCAACAAAAACAATCATCGCAGAAACTGGGTCTGTTCCTTGAATATTTGAATTATCAAATGCTTCAATCCGATAAGGAGCGGCAATTCCAAGCTCTTCTCCTAACCGTTCAACTGCGCCAACCGTGCGCTCTTCATCTCGTTCAATTAAATAGAATTTTTCACCGAGCGCAATTTTTGCATTTTTACACGCAAGTTCTACTAATTCTTTCTTTTTGCCTCGCTTTGGATGCTGAACCTCTACTTCTACTAATTTCTCAGCCAACTCTGCATCAATCGTTGCTGGAACCATCACTTCTTTTGGCTTAATATTTTTGGCATAAAACTGACCGATAAAAGTTAAGAAATCTTCTTCTGGCTCTTTATAAAAAGGAAACATAGAAACTTCTCGCTCAATTAATTTCCCTTGGCGAATAAAGAAAACTTGAACACACATCCAGCCTTTATCATAAGAATAGCCAAACACATCTCGATTAACAAAATCATTAAACGTTACTTTTTGCTTTTCCATTGTCGCTTCGATATGAGCAATTTGATCTCGATATTCTTTAGCCCGTTCAAAGTCAAGTTCTTCTGAAGCTTTTAACATTTTTTCAGTTAACTCTGTTTTGACATGCTCATATCCACCATTTAAAAACCGCGTGATATTTTCAATAATTTGTTTGTTTTGCTCTTCTTTTACTTCTTTTACGCAAGGAGCTAGACATTGCCCGATATGGTAATACAAACAAGGCCTGTCTGGCATGGTAGAGCACTTTCTTAGTGGATAAATGCGGTCAAGAAGCCGCTTTGTCTCATTTGCAGCTTGAACGTTAGGATAAGGACCGAAGTATTTCCCTTTATCTTTTTTTATTTTTCTTGTAATAACAAGCCGGGGCTGTTTTTCAGCTGTAATCTTAATAAAGGGATAGCCCTTATCATCTTTAAGCATGATATTGTATTTTGGATCATGCTTTTTAATTAAATTCATTTCTAAAATAAGCGCTTCTAAATTAGAAGATGTGACGATATATTCAAAATCGACAATGTCGTTTACAAGTCGCAGCGTCTTTCCGTCATGAGATCCGGTAAAGTAGGAGCGCACTCGATTTTTTAATACTTTTGCTTTTCCTACGTAAATGACCGTTCCATATTTATCTTTCATCAAGTAACAGCCGGGCTGATCCGGTAAAATAGCCAGCTTTTCTTTTAAATAATCGTTCATATTTTTCTCCTTCCTCTTCTCTTACTCTGTCCATCTATACATTCGCTTATGAAGCGTAACCTACATTCTTTCCTGCCTTACAATACATGCACATAAGCCGGATTTATGGCGGTGTTCCTTACATCTAGTATAAAACAAACGAACGCATATTCGCTAAATAAAAGTATTACCAAAAGAGAAAAAGTGGAGAAAAAGAAAAAACCTAGCCTGAGCTAGGTTTTGACTTACGCGTGTTTATTAATTAATTCTGTTAATGCTTCTTTTGGTTGGAAACCAACTACTTGGTCAACTTTCTCTCCATCTTTAAATAATACTAAAGTTGGGATACTCATAACACCAAATTTTCCAGCCGTTTCTTGGTTTTCATCAACGTCTACTTTCACGATTTTAACTTTATCGTTAAGTTCGCCATCGATTTCTTCAAGAACTGGAGCAATCATTTTACAAGGGCCACACCATGGGGCCCAAAAGTCAACAAGCACTAGGCCTGATTTAATTTCATCTGTAAAGTTTTTATCTGTAGCATGTGCAATAGCCATTTTAATTCCTCCTAAATATATGCAATATCCAAATTCTACTCACAGTATATCACCTTCAAATAAGGTTTGCTAACTTTTTGCTTACATTTATACTGTTTATTCTCCGCTCTAGTTTGTACAATTCACATAAAAACATACGTAGAAAATTTCGTTTTCCGTGAGGTTGAGACATAACGAAATGAATCCCATCTAAAGAAGAACAAATAGTATACAAGGGCTGAACCGCTTGTGACACCGCAGTTGATTTCTGTGCAAGACTTCGCTTTCCGCGCGAGTCTTCGCCTTGCCCTCCAATCAACTGCTAGAACGACCCACACACATGAAACCTACGTTTACCTCAACAAAAAAACGAACCACTAATCAAACATCTTGATCAATGGTTCGTTTTTCACTTCGTCTAAAATACTTTTGTCCCAGCCTCTTACGCAGACTGTACTTTCAGCTTTTTAAATTCTTCTGTTAGAAGAGGCACCACTTCAAATAAATCTCCAACGATTCCGTAATCAGCTACTTTAAAAATATTCGCCTCAGGATCTTTGTTAATGGCAACAATAATTTTTGAATTTGACATGCCAGCCAAATGCTGAATGGCTCCTGAGATTCCGCAGGCAATGTATAAATCTGGTGTGACTACTTTGCCCGTCTGACCGATCTGAAGAGAATAGTCGCAGTAATCTGCATCGCACGCTCCGCGAGATGCTCCAACAGCTCCATTTAACACGTCCGCTAGCTCTTGGAGAGGTCCAAAGCCTTCCGTGCTTTTTACACCTCGACCACCTGCAATCACGACTTTTGCTTCGGATAAATCAACCCCTTGCGTTGCTTTCCGTACAACTTCTTTTACAACTGTACGCAGGTTTTTGATTTCAACATTTAATTCCTCTACATCGCCTGTACGTCCCTCGTCTTTTGCAAGCGGTGAAATATTATTTGGACGAATGGTGACAAACGTAAAAGCATCGGTCATGATTTTCTTTTCAAATGCTTTACCAGAATAAATTGGGCGGGTGAAGACTACTTGATCGCCTCCAACTTCTACATTCGTCACATCGGAGATAAGTCCTTTGTCTAAGCGAGCTGCCAGTTTTGGCGCTAGGTCTTTGCCAAGAGCCGTATGGCCAAATACGATAGCTTCAGGCTGTTCACTTTCAATGATGGCTAATAACGCCTGAGCATAACCATCCGATGTGTAAGCAGCTAAATCTTCATGCTCCGTCACAACAACTTTATTCGCTCCGTACGCAATAAGCTCTTCACTTAAAGCTTTTACGTCCTTTCCTACTAACGCTGCAACAATTTCCCCACCGTCAGCTACAGTAGACGCCGCGGAAATCGCTTCAAACGATACGTTTCGTAATCCCCCATCACGTGCTTCTCCTAGAACTAACACTTTGCGTCCCATTGCAATACCCCCATTGTTTTGACTTTTAACTTATTAAATGACTTTTGCTTCTTTATGCAGTAAATTGACCAGTTCTGTCACTTGATCTTTTATATCTCCTTGTAATACGCGTCCTGCGTCTTTTTTCGGAGGCAAATAAATTTCAATTGTCTTTGTTTTTGCTTCTACATCATCTTCATCTAAATCTAAATCATCCAATTCCACTTCAACCAACGGTTTCTTCTTCGCTTTCATAATCCCTGGAAGAGATGGATAGCGAGGTTCGTTAAGTCCCTGCTGAGCTGTTACTAAAAGAGGAAGCGACGTTTCGATAACCTCAGAATCGCCTTCCACATCGCGTACAACAGTCACTTTTTCACCTTCGATATCCAATTTTGTAATCGTCGTAATATAAGGGATTTCTAACTGTTCTGCTACGCGCGGTCCCACTTGGCCCGAACCTCCGTCAATCGCTACGTTTCCTGCCAAAATCAAGTCAGGAGATTGTTCTTTTAAGTACTGTGCCAGCAGCCTAGAAGTCGTGTACTGATCGCCATCTTCTATGTCATCTTCCGTATTGATTAAAACCGCTTTATCTGCTCCCATAGCCAAAGCTGTTCGGAGTTCTTTTTCTGACTCTTCCCCTCCTACACTCACGACCGTAATCTCCCCGCCATGCTTTTCCTTTAGCTGAATAGCTTCTTCAACTGCATACTCATCGTAAGGATTAATAATAAATTCAGCCCCATCTTCAACAATTTGACCATTTTTTAAGGAAAGTTTCTCCTCTGTATCGAATGTTCTTTTTACTAACACGTAAATATTCATTCAATTCCCCTCCTAAGCTTATTTTCCTAAAAATTTAGGCTGGCGCTTTTCAATAAAAGCGGCTACGCCTTCTTGAGCATCCCGGCTTTTGAATACGCTTCCAAAAAACTGCGCTTCTTTTTTAATGCCGCTGTAGTAAGCATCTGTTTTTACATGCTGAAGCAGCTGCAAGGTAGCTTTAACAGAGATTGGGCTTTTTTTGGCAATTTTTCTAGCAAGTAAAAATGTTTCATTGATAAGCTGACTTTCTTCAAAAGCTGCATTTGCCAATCCTAACTCCACTGCCTCGCTTCCGGATATTGGATCACTTGTCAGCATCATCTCACAAGCCTTATGAACTCCTACATAACGAGGCAATCGCTGAGTTCCTCCAAACCCTGGTATAATTCCTAGCTGAAGCTCAGGCAAGCCCAGCTTAGCATTTTCCGTTACCAAACGGATATGGCAGCTCATAGCAAGCTCCAATCCTCCGCCTAAAGCAGCGCCATGAATAGCTGCAATAACTGGTTTTGGGTAATTTTCAATATACTCAAAGAGCCCTTGACCGTTAACAGCAAGCTTCTCATATTCTTTTTCCTGCTGAAGTGATGTGAATTCTTTTATATCAGCCCCGGCACAAAAGAATTTCCCTTCACCTTTAATGACGATAACCCTTGTCTCTTTACTATCTTCTAAATGTTTTAAAACACTTGAAAGATCTTTTAATAAATCTTGAGACAAAGCGTTAGCAGGTTGTCTATTCAACGTAATGAAGCTTATTGCATCAACAGTTTCAACCTGGATAATCTCCATTTGTTTACGCCACCCTTTCTTTCTATTTTCATTACCTTGCGCTTTTCCCCTCGCAGGGGAGCAGCAGGCTCACTTACGATTATGAGCCGCTGCAGCCGTTTAACAGCAGGGAATGGACTTTATCTACCGATTCTATTAGACCATATCGATGATCGTTCATTACCCATGTTGTGACAGTTTCATCAATCGTTCCAAAAATCATCTGTCGCGCAAGACGAATATCTATATTTTCAGAAAACTCACCCGTTTCGATTCCTGTCTGCAAAATAGAATCAATGAGAGTCAGATAATCTTTTAATACATCGTTAATTTTCAATCTTAAATCTTTGTTCGATTGACGCAGTTCGAGCTGTGTCACTGTAGCTAAATGATGATCCTCCGCTAGAAACGAAAAATGTTTGTCAATTAACACATGAAGTTTTTCTGCCGCGGTTTCAATTCCCGCCAGTTCTTCATAAATTTTTTCTACAAATTGTCCCATCTTCTCTTGAAACAAGGAAATCAAGACATCTTCTTTGTTTTTAAAATATAAATATATCGTACCGTCTGCAACTCCAGCCTGCTTAGCAATTTTAGAAACCTGAGCATTGTGGTATCCGTTTTCTGCTATTACTACTACAGCTGCATCGATAATCTGTTTATACTTTGGCTTATTTCTTCTCAATCTTATACGCTCCTTTAAAATATGAATGATTATTCATTCATATCTTTATAATAAAGAAACCGCAAGTATCTGTCAATTATGTTTCAGTAAAAAAATCAAAGGCGACGATCGATTACGTCGCCTTTTTATGCTTTTCATTTTCTTCATCAATCAGCGCTCGTCGCAGAATCTTACCGACCGCTGTTTTGGGAAGCTCATTTCGAAATTCATAAAGGCGCGGAACTTTATAAGCAGCTAAATACTTTCTAGAAAACTCATTTAACTCTTCTTCAGTACATCTTACACCATTTTTTAATACAATGTAAGCCTTCACCGTTTCTCCTCTATAGGGGTCAGGAACACCCACCACTACAGCTTCTTGAATTTTTTCATGCTCATATAATACTTCTTCAACTTCTCGAGGGTAGATATTATATCCCCCGGCAATAATAATATCTTTCTTCCGATCTACTACATAAAAATAACCTTTATCATCCATATAGCCAACATCACCTGTTAGCAACCATCCGTCTCGCATAACAGCCTCCGTTTCTTCAGGCTGCTTCCAATATCCTTTCATTACCTGAGGACCTTTAACCGCAATTTCGCCTACTTCGCTTACAGCAGCTTCTTTACCTGTTTCAAACGAGAGAATTTTGGCATCTGTGTCTGGCCAAGGCACTCCAATGCTTCCTGGTATTCTCTCTTTCCAAAGAAAATTAGCATGAGTAACAGGAGAGGTTTCCGTTAATCCATATCCTTCCACTAGTTTACCTCCGGTGAGCTTTTCAAACTGCTCCTGCACTTCCACAGGAAGTGGAGCCGAACCGCTCATACATGAATCAATAGAAGATAGGTTGTATTTTGCTAAATCAGGATGGTTTAATAATGCAATGTAAATTGTCGGAGCACCTGGAAATAAAGTAGGCTGCTGCTTATGAATGGTTTTGAGCGTCGTTTTTGCATCAAATTTAGGCAAAAGAACCATCTCATAGTTTTGCAAAACCGATAGAACAAGAACCGTTGTTAAACCATACACATGAAAAAATGGGATAATTCCAAGCACTTTTTCTTCTCCATGCCTGCAGCGGTATAACCAATGTGAACACATCGTTGCATTGGCTACCAAGTTTTTATGAGTAAGCATGACTCCTTTTGGAAAACCTGTTGTTCCCCCGGTGTATTGTAAAATCGCGATATCTTCGTCTGAAATTCGCTCAGCTTTACATACTGCGGGAGAGGATTCATTTATAATACGTTTAAATAAATGAGTAGTCTCCGTATGACTCACATCCACGTTTATCTTCTGCTGCTTGCGCTGAATAAATGGATAGATTATGTTTTTGGGAAATGGGAGATAATCTTGAATAGAGGTGATGACTACGTGCCTTATCCTTGTTAACGCTTTCATTTTTACTACACGCGGATATAGCAAATCGAGTGCAATAATCATGGTCGCTTCTGAATCATTAAGCTGATACTCTAACTCTCTTTCCGTATACAAAGGGTTTGTTTGAACGACTACTCCTCCGGCAAGAAGAACAGCATAAAAGGAAATGACAGCTTGAGGGCAATTTGGAAGCATAATGGCTACTCTATCCCCTCTTTTTAATCCCAGTTCAATAAGGTAAGACGACAGCTTCAGAGAATCTTGATGCAGCTGGGAAAACGTCATTTTTTTCCCTAGAAAATAGATTGCGCTTTTTTTAGGATCCTTTTGAACTGCTTCTTCAAAAAGCTGTGCTAAATTTTTTTGTTCATAATGAAGCCTAGCAGGTATTTCATCCGGATATTGAGAAAGCCATATCTTTTCGGTGGATTCCACACGCATCCTCTCCCTCAAAAAAATAAAAAATTAGAATTTTCTAATTAAAATTATAGTTCATTCTTTTTTTAGATGCAATCGTTATTGAATGTTCTCTTTCCTACCTAATCACTCTTTCATCCTGCAGCGTAATAAATAAAAATTGGATTTTACTCCTGTACATTATCCGAATTTTTTGTATATATAAAAATTAGATTTTTTTAAGGAGCTGTATGAATTGACAACAACATTGACTAAAGGACCGTTCAAAGCAGATCACGTTGGAAGCTTTTTGCGTCCCGAGCGTATCAAGCAAGCACGATTACAAGTGGAAAACGGGGAAATGACAAAGAAACAGCTTCGAGCAATTGAAGATGAAGAAATTCGTAAGCTCGTAGAAAAGCAAAAGCAAATTGGATTAAAAGCCGTCACAGACGGTGAGTTTCGCCGTGCGTGGTGGCACTTTGATTTTCTGTCAGAGCTTGTTGGCGTAGAACTTTACGAAGCAGAGGCGGGAATTCAGTTTCACGGGGTCCAAACAAAAGCTCACGGTATAAAAGTGACTGGAAAACTAGATTTTAATCACCACCCTATGATTGAAGATTATAAATTTCTTCATCAAGCTGCTGGAAAGGAACACGTAGCTAAGTTCACCATTCCAAGTCCTAATATGCTGTTTTTCAGAGGTCATATTGAAGAGTCTGCTTACTCGGATACCGATGTATTTTTTGCTGATTTAGTTAACACATATCAAAAAGCCATTCAAGCATTTTATGATGCCGGATGCCGCTATTTACAGTTAGATGATACTGCGTGGGCAGTCTTTTTCTCAGAAAAAGGACAAGAACAAATCGCTTCAAAAGGTTTCACGCCCCAAGAATTACTGAAACTTTTTACGGATGCTATCAATGAATCCATTGCGCATAAGCCAGACGATATGGTCATTACAATGCATATTTGCAGAGGGAATTTCCAGTCTACTTATACAGCAAGCGGCGGTTATGAAAATGCGTCAAAAGCTATTTTCAGTCAGTTAAACGTAGATGGACTATTTTTAGAATTTGATGATGAACGCTCAGGAGGATTCGAACCTCTTCGACATGTAAAGCGAGATGATCTTCAGATTGTCCTTGGTCTTATCACATCAAAATTTGGAGATTTAGAAGATCCTGAAGCAGTGAAAAAACGAATTGCTGAAGCGGCAGAATTTGTTTCTCTTGATCAAATTTGTTTAAGTCCCCAGTGCGGATTTGCTTCTACAGAAGAAGGAAATTTACTTACTAAAGAGCAGCAGTGGGATAAAGTAAAGCACGTGATTTCAATTGCTGAAGACGTATGGAAGTAATCATTAAAAAAGCTGACCTGCTTTAAGGTCAGCTTTTTTGCTGTCATCATAATGTTAGGAAAAGCTATATAGATAAATAGATAAGACCAATAAGCATAAACACTCCGCATAAAACGAGTAAAATTTTCGCTAACTTCTCCATCACTCTCTCCTATCCTATCCCTGCTCCTATTACATAGGACATACCGATTGAAATAACAAGTGAAATAAACCCAACGGCTCTGTTATCTTGTTCAATTTCATCATCGATTCGAAATTTTGGCGTCAAAAATTCGAAAATAAAATAGCTGACTAGTAAAAGAACGAACCCATATATTCCCCATCCGAGCATTCTTAACAAATTGTCGTTATGCTCAATCGAATAGCGAAAAATATTAGCTAATCCAAATATTTTCCCACCTGTTGCCATCGCAACAGCCATATTTCCTTTTTGAATCTCTTCCCAATTCTTATACTTAGTAACGAGCTCAAACACAACAAGAAAGACGACAATGCTCAAGACAACCACGCTGTAATAAGCGGCAGATTCAATATACGGGTCTTTCCAAAAATCCCTCATTTTTGCATCACTCCTAATTTATATTACACTTCACGTAATGAACTGACAGGTCTCTTTCCTTTACTTGTATCGTTCTTAAAAGAGATAGAAAACCCAGCATAGTCCATGAGCCATGTCGGATTTTCTATCTTCATATATGCTTGTTCAGCCCATCGACTGACACCTTTGTTTCAGCGTTCTTTTATTTAAATTCCACAACCGTAACGCCAGAACCTCCTTCAGAAGCCTCTCCGAAACGAATATTTTTAACAGAACGATGATTTTTCAAATATTCCTGTACGCCTTTACGAAGAGCTCCAGTTCCTTTACCGTGGATAATCGAAACGCGCGGATAGTTGGCTAACAAAGCATCATCAATATATTTTTCAACTCGAATCAGCGCATTTTCATAGCGCTCTCCTCTTAAATCCAGTTCTAGATTTACATGATAATCTTTTCCCTTTACCGTAGCAAGCGGCTTCGTTTCTACAGGTTTTGGGGAACTGATATATTCGAGATCTTTTTCTTTCACCTTCATTTTCATGATTCCCATTTGTACTTGCCATTCATTATTGCTTACTCGTTCTACAAGCGTTCCTTTTTGTCCCCAGCTCAAGACTTTCACTTCATCTCCAGCTTGAAGAGTGCGCTCTTGTTTTTTCGGCGCAGCCGGTTTCTTTTTACTTTTTTCAAGAGTTGGAACTGCATCTTCTAGACGCTTACGCGCTTCAATCAATTCATGCTCTTTTACAAGCGCATGATTTTTTTGACTCATTTTACGCAAATTGCTAATGATTTTCTCTGCTTCTTCAGATGCTGCTTTAACTGTGGCTTGAGCTTTTTCTTCAGCTTTTTCGTACAGCTTATCTCGTTTTTCATTAAACTCAATAATCTGACTCTGTAATTCTTTATGAAGTTTCTGAGCCTCTTTTCTTAGCTCTTCAGCTTCTTCTAGCTCGTGTTCAGACTGACGGCGGCTATCTTCAAGAGAGGCAATCATATTTTCTACTTTATTTGTTTCTGAGCCAATATAGCCTTTGGCACGTTCAATTACTTCAGCACTTAAACCTAAACGTCTTGAAATCTCAAAAGCATTGCTTCGGCCCGGTACACCAATCAGCAGCTTGTAAGTAGGGCTCAATGTTTCAATATCGAACTCTACGCTAGCATTGACCACTCCTTCACGGTTATAGCCGTACGCCTTTAATTCAGGATAGTGAGTAGTCGCAACTACGCGAGCGCCTTTTTCATATACTTGATCTAAAATCGAAATCGCAAGCGCTGCACCTTCTTGAGGATCCGTTCCTGCTCCCAATTCATCGAACAAAACCAGACTTTCGTGATCTACTTTTTGTAAAATATCTACAATGTTGACCATATGAGATGAAAAGGTACTCAAACTTTGTTCAATCGACTGCTCATCTCCAATATCAGCAAATACGTGCTTAAACACAGCCATTTCCGATCCATCCAGCGCAGGAATCTGCAAACCTGCTTGAGCCATTAACGTAAATAATCCAAGTGTTTTTAACGTTACGGTTTTACCGCCGGTATTTGGCCCTGTAATAACGATAGACGTATATTGATCACCTAGCTCAATATCATTAGCAACGACGTCTTCCTGTGCGATAAGAGGATGTTTTGCCTTCACTAACTTAATATAGCCTCGGTCGTTCATTTTAGGTTTTGAAGCTTTTAGCTCATGGCTATAGCGCCCTTTAGCAAACATGAAGTCCAGCTCACCTAACAGATACACGTTTTGACGGAGTTCATTTGCCACTTCCGCTACCTGAACGGTTAAAGCAATGAGAATACGCTCAATTTCTTGTTTTTCTTTTACTTTTGCTTCTTGAAGCTCATTGTTTAACGTCACAATCGCCTGCGGCTCAATAAATAAAGTTGCTCCGGATGAAGACTGATCGTGCACAATGCCTCCATACGCACTGCGATATTCTTGCTTAACAGGAATAACAAAACGTTCGTTTCGAATGGTAACAATTGCATCTGACAACATTTTTTGAGCAGACGAGGAGCGAATAAGGCTTTCTAGCTTTTCGCGAATACGAGACTCCGTTGAGCGAAGTTTTTGACGAATGCCTCTTAGCTGGTCGCTTGCACCGTCTAGCACTGTACCATTCTCATCAATACTCATTTTAATTGTTTGTTCTACCTCAGGAAGAGGCATTAGTTTTTCGATATGTTCAGTTATAATTGAAAGCTGTAAATCTTCGTCTTCCACTACTTGCTCGATAAATTGCTTGACTTGTCTTGCAGCATAAATAGTGCTTGCTACATCAAGAAGTTCATTAGAGCTTAGCGTTCCCCCAATTTCAGCGCGCTTCACGCTAGGTCGAACGTCAAAAATGCCCCCTAGCGGTACGTTGCCACGCAATCGCAGCACGGTTGTAGCTTCATCTGTTGCTTCCTGCCATTTGACTACTTCTTCATACTGAGTCGAGGGAATCAAATTCGCTACTTTTTCTCGGCCTAAAGAAGAAGCTACTTTTTTCTGAAGCTGTTCCTTAACTTTATTAAACTCTAGTACATGAAAAATACGTGATTGCAAAACTGATTCCTCCTGTTGCTTATTTATGTCGATTTAAAAAGGCGGTTAATTCTTTGAGACTATACGTATTTAATACCGTTTCTGGTTTAAGCCAGCCTTTAATTCCCGTAGATATTCCAATTTCCATATGCTCTAGCATGTCTAGATTGTGAGCATCTGTATTAATAGCAATTTTAACTCCTGCCTCTTGGGCTTTTTTTATGTGCTCAGCGGCTAAATCTAAACGGTTTGGATTCGCGTTTAGTTCAAGAGCCGTTTTTGTTTCTTTAGCTAATTCAATCAGCATATCAATATCTACATCATATCCGTTGCGGCGACCAATCAAACGACCCGTCGGATGAGCGATTAAATCCACATGAACATTGTTTAACGCTTGTTTTAAGCGATTCATAATTTCTTCGCGTGATTGCGAAAAACTAGAGTGAATGGACGCAATAACAAAATCTAGCTCAGCTAGCATTTCATCATTATAATCAAGTGTTGCATCAGGCAAAATATCCATTTCAATTCCTGCTAGTATTGTAAAATCATCGAACTGTGCGTTTAAACGATTAATTTCTTCACGCTGTTTACGAATGCGTTCAGGCGTTAGACCGTTAGCTACTTTTAAATACTGAGAATGGTCTGTAATCGCCATGTACTCATAGCCTCGCGCGCGACATGCTTCCGCCATTTCTTCAATCGAATACGCCCCGTCGCTCCACGCGGAGTGCATATGCAAATCACCTTTTACGGCACCGTAGGTCACAAGCGTTTGAGGCTTTATAAATACATCTACTTCCGTTCCATCTTCACGAAGTTCCGGCGGAATAAAAGACAGCCCAAAATGTTCATAGAATGCTTGTTCAGACTCAAAAGTCATGACTTCGCCTGTCTCCGCATTTTCAACGCCATACTCGCTAATTTTTTCACCGCGTTCTTTTGCTAATTGACGCATACGCACATTATGGTCTTTTGATCCTGTAAAATGGTGCAGCGTTGTGGCAAACGCTTTATCTTCTACAAGACGAAAATCCACAGACACATCGTACTCATAGGCTAACGTTACCGATACTTTTGTATCTCCATTTGCAATAATATCCTTCACATTTGGCAGCGATACTAGCTGTTCACGGACAGCATGAGGCTCAGCTGTTGAAATAATAAAATCAAGATCTTTTACGGTTTCCCTCATGCGGCGAATGCTCCCTGCTTGAGAAAAACGCTCAATGCTATGCATCTGTTTAAGAGCTTCTAAAATTTCTTCGGCTATTGGAAGCATAAAAGCAAGAGGCAAACGATCAGGACGCTTCCCAAACTCTTCAATAGCAGCGATAATTTTTTCTTCTGTCTTTTTACCAAAACCGCTTAGTCCCTGCACTCGATTTTCCATACAGGCCTGATGCAGTGATTCCATATCTCGAATATCTAGCTCTTTATATAATTTAGCGATTTTTTTACCTCCAAGCCCCGGCAGCTTAAGCAAAGGAATAAGTCCTTCAGGAACTTCTTGCTTTAGTTCTTCTAATACGCTTGACTCATTTGTTTCCATATACTCTGTAATGACTGCAGCCGTTCCTTTTCCAATCCCTTGGAGCTTTGTAAAATCCTCAAGCTCTGTCAGCGTTCTTTCGTCCGTTTCTAGCGCTGCAGCTGCTTTTCGAAAAGCAGAAATTTTAAAAGGGTTATCTCCTTTTAATTCCATATATGTAGCAATTGTTTCTAACAATTTAATAATATCCTTTTTATTCATCTCTTTTCACCAGCCTATTATCATAATAACGAAACTTTCAAAAACATGATGAGTGACATATGTACTCTCTCAAATTTTCATCTAGACATACTTTTATCCTCGTGAAAACCGCAGGTCAGACTGCGATAAAAAAAGAGGGTATCTCAAAAGTATTATGACACTTTCGACACACCCTCTCAACAAGCTATTGTAATTTCATTACATTACACCATACTGAGTCCACAAATCTTGAATCGCAGACGATAAGTATGGAGTATTTTGTACGATATTGATTGCAATTGAAGACTGTTGAATTGGCGTTTGAATTTCACTTACAGGAATCACGGCTCCAATGTATAACAAAATAAAAACGATGATATACACTTCAACGAATCCAAGTGCACCTCCGCCCCATTTATTTAACTGGCGCAGAATTGGCAGTTCGGTTAAAGCCGTTAAAACAGAGCCTGCAAGGCGAAGTACAATGTGAGTAGCAAAAAATAAAATCGCAAATGCAATCATTCGATAAAAAGCGTCTTCTATCGTTCCAGAATCAAATACAAACGATGCGACACTTTGCTGCTGAATATTGTCCGGAAACGGGATCAACAAGCGAAGTCGGCTTGCCAAATCTCCACTAAACATATAAGCGACGATAAACGAAACCGCAAAACTGACAATATGAATGAGCTGCAAAATAAATCCTCTTTTAAGACCTGTTACAAAGCCTAAAAGAAGCAATATAATTAAAATGATATTAAGCATTGACTCAGTCATTCCTCTTTTCCATAAAGTTTTTGTTCAAGTCTCTCATAATCTTCTTTCAGTTTTATATATTCGTGTACAGCATTCACAGCTGTTAATACTGCTAATTTATTGATATCTAAAGAAGGGTTTTTAGTACTGATTTCACGCATTTTTTCATCCACTATAGAGGCGACAAGTCGAATATGGCTTGTACTTTCGCTACCGACGATGCTGTACTGCTGACCAAAGATGTCAACTGTCGCACGTGTTTTATCTTGTCTTGACACGAGAAAATCCTCCGTTCCACGAAAAATCCTAATCCCTATCATACCACGAAGAAGACTTCAATGGAAACATATCTATATTTAAGCTATCATAAGGGATAGTGCTTATAAAGTAAACTAAAATACCCCGAAAGGAGTGAAGGATTATGTCACATGCTGTTATTAAGGTATCAGCTAATCAAATAGCTAAAATGAAGCTTCATTACACATCCTATCTACAGCCCAAACTGCCGCAGGGAAGTATTTTTTCGGCTAAAACTCCCGGCTGTTCTATCACTGCGTACCGCTCTGGAAAAGTACTTTTTCAAGGAAAAGAAGCTGAAACAGAAGCGGCTAAGTGGGGAGGCTCTTTAGATGCTGCGAAAAAGTCTCCTGTCTCACACCTCCCATCAAACTTCAGCTCACTATCGGTCATCGGTTCTGACGAAGTAGGGACGGGAGATTATTTTGGTCCTATGACCGTAGTTGCTGCCTATGTTCAAAAAGAGCAGCTTCCTTTGTTAAAAGAATTAGGAGTACGAGATTCAAAAGAGTTAACGGATGCTAAAATTATTGAAATTGCCAAGCAGCTTGTTTCGTTTATTCCCTATAGTTTGCTTGTTTTACATAATGAAAAGTATAATGCATTTCAAGAAAAAGGCATGTCACAAGGTAAAATGAAAGCTCTGTTACACAACAAAGCTTTATCCAACGTGTTAAAAAAATTGGATCCTGAAAAACCCGATGCCATTTTAATTGACCAGTTTGTCGAAAAAAACACCTATTATAAACACGTGGTAAAGGAAAAAGAAATTATCAAAGAAAATGTCTTTTTCAGCACAAAAGGAGAAAGCGTTCATTTATCTGTAGCTGCTGCTTCCATTATTGCCAGATACGCATTTTTAAAACAAATGGATTTGCTGACGGAAAAGACCGGGATGGTTATTCCTCGCGGAGCTGGCGCACAAGTTGATATCGCCGCTGCTAAAATCATTAAGAAACATGGCGTGAATGCGCTGAACTCTTTAGCTAAAATTCATTTTGCTAATACAGAAAAAGCTTTAAAATTAGCTAAAAAATAAGAGATGCGGAAATCCACATCTCTTTTCTTATTCTTATGAACGAAGCGTTGCACCAAATTCTTTTTCTACAGTCTCTAACACTGCACCATGTGCTTTTGCTACTTCTTCATCAGTTAATGTACGTTCAGGATCTAAGTAACGTAAAGAGAAAGCTACAGATTTCTTGCCTTCTTCCATACGCTCTCCTTCATATAGATCAAATATCGTCACGTCTTTTAAAAGTTCTCCGCCCGCCGCATAGATGACGCGCTGAACTTCTCCTGCAAGAACATTTTTATCTACAACAAGTGCAATATCACGTGTAATAGATGGGAATCTTGGAATGGCTGAATAACGAACTTCTTCGACATCTGCAGCTAATAGCTCTTGAAGGTGTAATTCAAATACGTATGTTTCACGAAGACCATACTGTTTCTGAGCAACAGGATGAACTTGACCTACGTATCCAATTTCTTTTTCATCTAACCATACAGCCGCTGTACGTCCAGGGTGCATACCGTCTTTTTTAACGGGAGCATATGAGATTCGTTTCTCTAAACCAAGCTGTGCAAATAACCCTTCTAGTACACCTTTAATCACATAGAAATCAACGACTTTCTTTTCACCTTGCCAGCCGTGAGCATGCCATAGACCCGTGATTGCACCAGCTGCGCGCTCCTGCTCATCCGGTAATTCTCCTTCACCTTTAGATAAGAACACTGAGCCTGTTTCGTATAGCGCAATAGAATCCGACTGACGAGCATTATTATGCTTCACTGCTTCTAGCAAATGAGGCACTAAGCTTTGACGAAGGATGCTGCGATCTTCACTCATCGGCATTGCTAAACCAATCGTACTTGTTGCATTTAGTGCAAACTGAGTAGCTTTTTCAGCGCTCGTTAACGAATATGTTGTTGTTTGTGCTAGTCCCGCACCTTCTAAGAAACGGCGAACTTTACGGCGTCCAAGCTGATACTCTGTTAGTTTTCCTGGAGTTGCCACTGTTACAGGAAGCGTTGTAGGAAGGTTGTCATAGCCATACATACGCGCTATTTCCTCGACGATATCTTCTTCAATTGTAATATCGCCTCTACGAGTTGGCACTGTTACAACAATGGTTTCGTCTTCCACTTTGTTTTCAAATTGAAGACGGTTCATAATGTCTTGTACTTCTTCCATTGATAGCTCTGTACCAAGCACGTCGTTAATACGTCCAAGTGACACAGCTACAACAGCAGGTTCCACAGTTAGTGTATCTACTTCTACAGTACCGCTTACCACTTCACCTGAAGCGTATTCAGCCATTAATTCTGCTGCGCGGTCAGCAGCTACACGCGTACGGTTAGGATCAATTCCTTTTTCAAAACGAGCGCTTGCCTCACTGCGAAGACCGTGGTCTTTTGAAGCTTGGCGAACCGTTAAACCTTTGAAGTAAGCTGATTCAATGAGAACATTTACCGTATCGTCTTTTACTTCGGAGTTCGCTCCGCCCATTACACCTGCAAGAGCTACCGGCTCACTTCCGTTTGTAATGACAAGCTGATTGCCTTTTAATACGCGCTCTTGGTCATCAAGTGTTACAAACTTCTCGCCTTCTGACGCGTGACGTACAACAATTTCTTTTGAACCAAGACGATCATAGTCAAAAGCATGCAGCGGCTGGCCGTATTCAAGCAAAATATAGTTGGTAATATCAACAACGTTGTTATGAGGTCGAATACCAGCTGCCATTAAACGCGTTTGCATCCATAATGGTGACGGAGCAATTTTTACGTTTTTCACAACGCGCGCTACGTAAAGCGGATTGTCTTCTTTTGCCTCTACTTTAACGGAAATATAATCAGCTGCTTGCTCATCAGACGTTTGCACGTTTACTGACGGATACTTCACTTCACGACGTAAAATAGCAGCCACTTCATGTGCTACACCTAACATACTTAAGCAGTCTGAACGGTTTGGTGTTAGCCCTAGTTCTAATACTTCATCGTTTAAGTTTAATGCATCTAGTGCATCCGCTCCTACTTCAGCATCGCTTGGGAACACGAAGATGCCTTCTTGATAATCTTTTGCCACAAGCTTGCTTTCAATGCCAAGCTCTTGAAGAGAACAAATCATACCGTTCGATTCTTCACCGCGAAGCTTAGCACGCTTGATTTTAAAGTTACCTGGAAGTACAGCTCCCACTTTTGCAACCGCTACTTTTTGACCTTGTGCCACGTTCAGTGCTCCGCACACGATTTGAACGATTTCTCCTCCGCCAAGATCTACTTGACAGCGGCTTAATTTATCAGCATTTGGATGCTGTTCACGTTCTACAACGTGACCAATTACCACTCCGCTGATGCCTTTATTTAAGCTTTCTACACCTTCAACTTCAATTCCACTTTTTGTGATTTTATCTGCTAACTCTTCTGCCGTTACGCCTGATAAGTCAACATACTCTTGTAACCAACGATAAGATACAAACATCGTAGTCCCTCCTTTATACTTGTTTAAATTGATCTAAGAAACGAACATCATTTGTATAGAAATGACGAATATCATCCACGCCGTGTTTTAACATAGCAATACGCTCTACACCGATTCCAAAAGCAAACCCACGATATTTAGTTGAATCGTATCCAGCCATTTCAAGGACATTTGGATGAACCATGCCTGCTCCTAAAATTTCAATCCAGCCTGTTTGTTTACATACATTACAGCCTTTACCTCCACATTTTGCACATGATACGTCTACTTCTACAGACGGCTCAGTGAATGGGAAGAAACTTGGACGAAGACGAATTTCACGGTCTGCACCGAACATCTTTTTCACAAATACTTCAAGCGTGCCTTTTAAATCGCTCATACGAATGTTTTCGTCTACTACAAGACCTTCAATTTGCATGAATTGATGAGAATGCGTAGCATCATCGTCATCGCGGCGGTACACTTTACCTGGGCAAATAATTTTAACAGGTCCTTTGCCTTCATTCTTGTTCATAACACGAGCTTGAACAGTTGATGTATGCGTACGAAGAAGCGTTTCTTCCGTAATATAGAACGTATCTTGCATATCACGCGCGGGGTGACCTTTTGGCAAGTTCAGCGCTTCGAAATTATAGTAGTCCTGCTCTACTTCCGGTCCTTCTGCTACTTCATAGCCCATTCCTAAGAATAAATCTTCTACTTCTTCAACCACGCTTGTTAGCGGGTGATGCGTACCTGCTTTAACAGGGCGTCCTGGCAGCGTTACGTCGATTGTTTCTGAAGCAAGTTTACGCTCTACCTCAGCTGCTTCTAACGCCGTTTGTTTTTCTTCAATTTTGGATGCAATAGCTTCACGCACTTCATTTGCAAGTGCTCCCATTACAGGACGCTCTTCAGCTGAAAGTTTTCCCATACCGCGAAGTACTTCTGTGATAGGGCCTTTCTTTCCTAAATAAGCTACGCGCACGTCGTTTAATTCTTTCAAAGCACTTGCTGCTTCGACTTTTGCAATTGCTTCTTGTTGAAGTTCTTGTAAACGTTCTTTCATCACTTATTCCTCCTTTTAACATAAAAAATGACAAATAAAAAAACCTCCTCCCAAAAAAGGGACGAGGATTAGTCGCGTTACCACCCTTGTTAACTATATACACAGACGTATACAGTTCACTTCATTCAAGTTAACGGAATCTCCGGAACACCTTTACATCTATATAAGATGGTCTAAGTGTCAACTCAAGAGGTGAATTCACTTATTACATTTATAAAAATGCTTTCAGTCGAGGCATTTTCTCCCTGCATAAACGGACATAAGCTACTGCTCTCTTTCATCGTTTTTTACATATGTAACTATTGTATTATTATAGTGAAAACACGTTCTCGATGCAACTACATTCCGCGTAAATAATAAAGTAAGATTCCAGAAGCGATGGCAACATTTAGCGACTCGCTCTTTCCATAGATGGGAATGTACAGATTCTGATCCGTTTGTTCCAGCACTTTCTCGCTTATGCCGTTTCCTTCATTCCCTACAATCAGCGCAAATTCGTTTGAAGGTTTTACGCATGTGTAGACCTTTCCATTTTGTAGCGACGTGCCGTAAACTGCTATTCCTCTTTCTTTTAACAGTGAAATCATTTCGAGTAAATCACCTTTTACAATTGGAAGGTGAAAAATAGCTCCTTGCGTTGAACGCACGACTTTTGGGTTGTACACATCCACGCTGCCCTCTCCAACGATAATAGCCTCCACTCCGGCAGCATCAGCGGTTCGAATAATCGTACCTAGGTTACCTGGATCTTGCACCGCATCTAAAAGCAATACTTTCTGTGCTGTATGAATGATTTCTGCATGCTTCGTTTGAAAACACACAGCGATAATTCCTTGAGGTGTTTCTGTGTCAGATAATAATTTGATTATTGCTTCGTTTACAACGGTTATTTCGATACCATCTATGTTCCACTGTGCTGGCACTTCGATCGATTCGCGTATAATTAGTTCCTTTACGCAATCCTTATTTTTGATAGCTTCTTCGACTAAATGAAAGCCTTCTACCATAAAAAGGCCCTGCTTATCACGGTCTTTTTTATTATGCAGCTTTTTCCACGCTTTTACCTGCGGATTTTTAACTGAATCAATTTGTTTCACAAACATAACTCCTTTATCTATACAAAAATAAATAGTTCGATTACATTTTGCTCAATAATCATTAGATAAGTTTCACTTTATTGTACATAGAAATCGCAAAGAAAACAAAAACTATTGGTAACTTTACGATAGCTGAGGTGAAAATGATGGATCTTAATTTACGAAATGCTGTTATTGCAAACGTTTCAGGAAACTCAAAAGAAGAACTTGAAGCTACAATTTCTGACGCTATTCAAAGCGGTGAAGAAAAAATGCTCCCTGGACTTGGTGTTTTATTTGAAGTGCTTTGGGAAAAGTCTCCAGAATCAGAAAAAGAAGAAATTCTGACAACACTTGAAAACGGTTTAAAATAAATAGCCTTTTCCTATGTACAACAAAAAGCTCATTCTCCTAGGAGAATGAGCTTTTTTTAACTATACGTAATTGCGTTCACCGTATTTCGGTCTAAGCGTTTAATTACTTCGGCAATTAATTTAACTGCATTTTCATAATCATCACGATGAAGCATCGCTGCATGAGAATGGATATAACGAGTTGCGATCGTAATCGAAAGTGCTGGCACCCCGTTAGCTGAAATATGGATAGAACCTGAGTCCGTACCGCCTCCAGCGATTGCATCAAATTGATATGGAATATTTAATTCATCTGCCACATCTACCACTGTATCTCGAAGTCCTTTATGAGAAACCATGGAAGCATCATATAAAATGATTTGCGGACCATCTCCCATTTTAGAAGATGCTTCTTTATCAGAAACACCAGGTGTATCTCCAGCGATACCGACATCAACAGCAAATGCAATATCCGGTTCAATAAAGTTAGCGGATGTTTTTGCACCTCTAAGTCCAACTTCTTCTTGCACCGTTCCTACACCATACACAACATTTTCATGTGTTTCATTTTTTAAAGCTTTTAATACATCGATAGCGATTGCACAGCCAATACGGTTATCCCATGCTTTCGCTAGCAGCATCTTTTCGTTGTTCATAACCGTAAATTCGAAATAAGGCACAACCTGATCACCAGGTTTCACTCCCCACTCCGCTACTTCTTCTCTGCTAGAGGCACCAATATCGATGAACATATCTTTAATGTCAACTGGCTTTTTACGAACTTCTGGAGGCAGGATATGAGGAGGCTTTGAGCCAATAATCCCCGTTACCTCTCCTTTAGATGTAACGATGGTTACGCGTTGAGCAAGCATAACTTGAGACCACCATCCGCCTACCGTTTGAAAACGAATAAAGCCGCGTTCATCAATTTGAGTCACCATAAAGCCTACTTCATCTAAGTGACCGGCTACCATAATTTTAGGCCCTTGTTCGTTGCCCACTTTTTTTGCAATCAAACTGCCTAGCCCATCGGTCGTTACTTCATCTGCATAAGGTGCAATATATTTCTTCATAACCTCACGCGGTTCACGCTCATTGCCAGGAATTCCTTTTGCATCTGTTAGTGCTTTAAGCATCATCAATGTTTCATCTAACTTTGTCATATGGATTACCCCTTTCATATGTATACCTCTATTATAGCTAAAAAGAGGTTGAAGTAAAATTTCCCATCCCTTTATTTCTAGTATCCTTGTTCTTGGCGTTTAAAATTCACTTCATTTTTTGAGATGTACGCCTTTTCAATATGTTCAGCGGAAAAACCAAACATATCGCCAAGCGTCATGTAAGATACAAACATGTCCACATAGTTTTCTTTCGACTGATCCTGCTCGAAAGCAGCAACTTGTGCAAATACCTGTAAAAATTGTGCTGTTTTTGAATCACTTGCTTTTGCATTTGGTAACTCAGTTAAATCATCGTATCCTTTTTCAATCCCTAAAGAAAGGATAAAATGTACGCCGTCCACAAATTCTTCTAAAATAACAGCGTCTTCAGCCGGAGGTTTGACGCTCCAAAATTTGAAGCATCGCGTTTCGTTTGCCAGTTCTCCCATTTCGACAAGCAGTGCTAAAAGCTTTCTCGGAATCAAATCTTCCTTATGAAGCTCATGCTTATCCTCTATATGCTGATCCAGCTGGCGCTGCATGGTAAATAGCTGTTGTAAATTCAATGTAATCACTCCTGTAATTATGTATATCTTCTTCTTTTTAAACCAATAAAGAAATTATATCAAAAATCATGAAACTTTTTAGAAACTCGAACGTAAAGTAAGAAAACTGTGCCTTGTAAAGGAGGGAGCGTTATGTTTGTTATTGTTATCGTTCGCGTGTTCATTTTCGCGCTTGTTGCTTACACACTATTAAAGCTGGTTCAGCATTTTCGCAGTCCAAAGCGGAAGCTTGTAGCAGCTCAGGAACATCAGCAATTTTTTGTCGTTGACGAAAAAACGAATATCCGCAAAAATTTTCTACTAACGTATAAAGGTATTTTATTTGAAGGAGAAAAATACAGCAATCCCAATGAACCAGAATCTTTGTCAATTACAATGGTGTTAACAGATCCATCTCGATTACATGAACTGCAAAAACAAGATTTCAAGCTGATGGAAAGCCACGTACACGACATGTATCCAAATGCTCCTATTCGCTGGAAAAGCCCCGTTCGAGAATTTTTACACTGAGCACAAAATCATTTGTGCTCAGCTGATAACAAAAAAGAAAAGTAAATCAAGAGCAGCAAGAATAGGAAAACCTACTGTAAACGATGTGTGCTTCGTTTTATGACGATAGCAATACATACCAATCAGTCCTCCAAGAGCTCCTCCGATAGCAGCTACCGTCCACAATGTGCTTTCGGCAATTCTCCACTCATGTCTTTTCGCTTTTTGTTTATCTCTATACATCATTCCTACCCCTACTATATTAATAACAATAAAATAGGTAAGCAGCAGTTCATTCATGATATGTCCTCCGATAGCAAAAAAAGCCTCATCATCTAAAGATGACGAGACTTTATATTCATTACTTATCTAAGCCTTTTTTAGCAGCAGTTGCTAATTCAGCAAATGCTTTTTCATCAGCTACAGCTAAGTCAGCAAGCATTTTGCGGTTAACTTCAATACCTGCTAATTTTAAACCGTGCATTAAACGGCTGTAAGAAAGACCGTTCATACGAGCAGCTGCATTAATACGTGTGATCCATAATTTACGGAAGTCACGTTTTTTCTGACGACGGTCACGATAAGCATACATATGAGATTTCATAACTTGCTGATTAGCAACTTTATATAATCTATGCTTCGAACCGAAGAAACCTTTAGCTAATTTTAAAACTTTTTTACGACGTTTGCGTGTTACTGTACCGCCTTTTACGCGTGGCATAATTGTTTACCTCCTGTATTGTTTCTATCTCAACCCAAATTACTTAATGTTATCTAATAAGTGACGGATACGTTTGAAGTCACCTTTGCTTACTAAAGAACCTTTACGTAATTTACGCTTTTGTTTTGTAGATTTGTTAGCGAATAAATGGCTTGTGTAAGCACGAGCACGTTTTAATTTACCGCTTCCAGTCTTTTTGAAACGCTTTGCAGCGCCACGATGTGTTTTCATTTTTGGCATGGGGTGTTCCTCCTCGTTCTATTACTTTTCGTTTTTAGGTGCCAAGACTAAGAACATGCTGCGGCCTTCCATTTTAGGAGCCGATTCAACTGAACTTACATCTTCGCAAGCTTGTGAAAAACGTTCAAGTACTTTTTGGCCAATCCCTTTATGAGTAATGGCACGACCTTTAAAGCGAATAGACGCTTTCACTTTGTCACCTTTTTCAAGGAACTTGCGTGCGTTACGAAGTTTAGTGTTAAAATCATGTTCATCAATTGTTGGACTTAAACGAACTTCTTTTAAGTTTACAACTTTTTGGTTTTTACGAGCTTCTCTTTCTTTACGTTGTTGCTCATAGCGGAATTTACCGTAGTCCATAATACGACATACCGGCGGTTTCGCATTTGCAGCAACCATTACTAAGTCAAGATTTACTCGTGAAGCAATTTCTAATGCTTCATTTTTTGATTTAATTCCTAATTGTTCACCGTTTTGATCAATTAGACGAACTTCGCGAGCTCGAATGCCCTCGTTTACCATCATGTCCTTGCTAATAAGTAGCCACCTCCAAGGTTTAATGAGCGAATACGCTTGCTTAGACCGATTATTAACTCACACAAAAAAGTGTGAGTACATACTGCACCCACACTTCTATCGTTTTAATTAAGATACGATGTACCTGCTAACTGCTCTATGCGTCACTCAGGTGAGAAGCGGGTGCTTCTTCTTCTGTATAAACAAGTATTCAATTACTTAAGCTATTATAATATCAACAAAGACAAAAGTCAATGATTTCGTTCTTTTTTCACAACAAAAATTATTGTATCAAAGGAAAAACATTTATGCAACAGTTTTTTATAAATGTTGCATAAAAAAGCAGAGAATTTCAATTCTCTGCTTTTTTCATTAGCGAGATGCTTCTGCTTTTACATTTTGTAAAAAGGCTTGGAAGTCCACTGTTTCTGAATTCTGCTCACCGTATTTACGTACGTTTACTGCTTTATCCTCTACTTCTTTATCCCCTACAACAAGCATATAAGGAATTTTTTGCATTTGAGCCTCACGGATTTTATAGCCGATTTTCTCATCGCGAGAATCAAGTTCCACTCGAATACCCGCCAGCTGAAGCTGTTCTTGCACTTCTTTTGCATACTCAAGGTGAACCGTAGGTGATACCGGAATCACTTGAACTTGTACAGGTGCTAACCACGTTGGGAAAGCTCCTTTGTATTCTTCGATTAAGAAAGCTACAAAACGTTCCATTGTTGACACCACGCCGCGGTGAATAACAACCGGTCGATGTTGTTTTCCGTCTTCTCCTACATACGTTAAATCAAATCGTTCAGGAAGTAAGAAATCCAATTGAACCGTAGATAGCGTCTCTTCTTTACCAAGAGCTGTTTTAACTTGAACGTCTAGTTTTGGACCGTAGAATGCCGCTTCGCCTTCAGCTTCATAATAATCAAGGTCAAGCTCATCCATTGCGTCTTTTAACATGCTTTGTGCTTTTTCCCACATTGCATCATCATCAAAGTATTTTTCTGTATCTGCAGGGTCACGGTAAGATAGACGGAATGAATAATTTTCAAATCCAAAATCTTTATAAACCGCTTCAACTAAGCGAACTACACGAATAAATTCTGCTTTGATTTGGTCGGGACGTACAAAGATATGCGCATCATTTAGCGTCATGCCTCGAACACGCTGAAGTCCTGATAATGCTCCTGACATTTCGTAGCGGTGCATCGTTCCAAGCTCAGCAATACGGATTGGAAGCTCACGATAGCTGTGAATACCTTGTTTGTAAACCATCATGTGATGAGGACAGTTCATCGGACGAAGAACCAGGTCTTCGTTATCCATTTCCATTGCAGGGAACATGTCATCTTGGTAGTGCTCCCAGTGACCAGACGTTTTGTAAAGTTCTACACTTCCGAGCACTGGAGTGTAAACGTGCTGATAACCAAGGCTTACTTCTTTATCTACGATATAACGCTCGATAATACGGCGGATCGTCGCACCTTTTGGAAGCCATAAAGGCAGACCTTGTCCTACTTTTTGAGAATTTGTAAATAAGTTTAGCTCTTTACCAAGTTTACGGTGATCACGTTCTTTTGCTTCTTCAAGAAGACGAAGATGCTCGTCTAAATCTGCTTTTGTAAAGAATGCTGTACCGTAAATACGCTGCAGCATTTGATTATCGCTGTCTCCGCGCCAATAAGCACCCGCCACGCTTAATAGTTTAAATTCTTTAATTTTGCCTGTTGACGGCACGTGCACGCCTCGGCAAAGGTCAAAGAATTCGCCTTGTTGGTAAATCGTAACCTTTTCACCTGCTGGAATCGCATCGATCAATTCAAGCTTTAGTTCATCGCCAACTTCTTTAAAAAGTTGAGTGGCTTCTTCACGAGAAACTTCTTTTCGTTCAATTTCAATATTTGAATTAACGATTTTTTTCATTTCTTTTTCAATTTTACCTAAATCTTCAGGAGTAATTGATTCTTCCATATCGATGTCATAGTAAAAACCGTTTTCGATAACCGGCCCTACACCTAGCTGTACTTTTGTATCTTTGTATAAACGTTTGATTGCTTGAGCCATTAAATGCGCTGTACTGTGACGCGTAATTTCAAGCGCTTCAGGAGCATCTTGCGTAATGATTTCAAGACTGCCATCTTGTTCGATTGGCGTACGTAAATCCTGCAGCTCGCCGTTTACTTTGCCTGCTAATGCTTTCTTCTTTAATCCCGGGCTAATAGAAGCCGCAATATCTTCTGTTGATGATCCTTTTGGATACTCTTTAACAGCTCCATCAGGAAATGTCATTTTGATTACTTCTGACACAACTTTCCACTCCTTTAACATAACTGAATAAACTTTTTGTAAAAACAAAAAACTCGTCCCTTATCAAAAGGGACGAGTTGTGTATACACGCGGTACCACCCTTGTTTCCTCTTCGTATCTTGGATAACCCAAAGAACCCGAAGCGGCTCGAGGTTTTATAACGGAAATTCCGTCAGTAATTACTAGAGGCTCTGCTCGTTTACTACTGAAGTTTAGAGGTGGTAAGAATATATTCCGTGTTAGGAGATTTTCAGCCTAGATCTCCCTCTCTACAAACCGTAAATATACACTCATGTCCTCATCATAACTTGTAACATATAGCTGTTTTTCAATATGCATTTATTATATTCATTTTCAAAATAGAAATCAACCTTTCACGTTATATTTTGCTTTTGATCAAACGGAAATTCATTTTTTTCGTATAACATAACTTTTTCTTGGAAGATATTTTGAATGGTATAAACAAAATCATGATCATGCTGGTCGCTATACAGATGAATAGCAGCTGGAGATAAACTTAGCAAAGGCGCGATAATAGTTGAGTCTATGTATAATGATTCTTGTTCAGATAAAAAGGCCTCTGCTAGAGCTGCACATTCACGTTCAGGAACATATCTACTGCTGTGGTCGTACAATACAAATTTGTTTTTATTCAAGTGCATTACATAAACATCGCCTGTAGATGACTGTCTTTCATTAGCTGCTTGACGCAGCTGATGAATAAGAATTTGATAGTCTTGTTCAAGCTTATATTCATCAATCGCCAGCTCGGCATAATAGCGCAGCCGCTCTTGATATTCTTTTAAACGGAATTGGAGAAAAGACTCAAAGGTGAATGTTACATTATGAATGAAGAAGTCTTGAAGAGCCTGGCGGATAAGTAATTCTCTTGGAAGAAAAAATGTTTTTTGCGGAATTTCGCCTCTCTCTCCTTCCATAATCCCCCCATAATTTGAAGCAGCAAATCTTGCTCTTCCTCTTCTGAATAGAAAAATTGTTCTTTTAATATGTTTACCATCATCTTTTTTTCTTTCTTTTTTAAAATTACGTGGGTTAATACCGGTATCACCATGTCTTGTAAAATGGCCTCTCTATTGTATGTCTCATCAATGACTAAAAGCTGATTATTCACCAGCTTCAAGCACTGTGAACCATATGATAAAGCGCTTCGCTTCGCGCATAAAGACTCATATACAACGACTGCGTCTTCTACATATTTAAAGAATATTTTCATTCCTCATAGCCCCCCTTTGGACACGCTTTATTAATGTATATGGGGCAACATGCAAAAAAATGAGCAAGTCGTTACAAGAAATGTAAAACGACCTGCTCATCTATTTCGTTTATTCTCTCCATTCATTTCAACAGGAATGGCTAGAGACTTAATTCGTTCCATGACACGAGCGGCTTTGAGCTCTTCCTTCTCGCCTCTTTGGGTATAAGTCAAATGATGTTGAAGCTCTTTAAAATTTAAATTCGAGCTGAAAAATGTCGGCAAATTTTCGAGCATACGGAATTGTAAAATGGTTCCGAGCACATCGTCTCGCATCCAGCTTGTTACGGATTCTGCTCCGAGATCATCAAGCATAAGAACCGGTACTTTTTTGACATACTCTATTTTCTCATTGAAACTTTGATCTTGAAACGAACCTTTTAACTCACGCAAAAACTCCGGAACATACAGGATGGTAGATTTCACTTTCTTTTCGGCTAACGCATTGGCAATTGCTCCAAGAAAATACGTTTTCCCCACACCAAACGAACCGTGTAAATATAAAGCTTTCATTTTCTTATTTGGCTCATATTCTCGCACAAAATCTCTTACTAGTTTAATGGCTTCAAATCTTCCCTGCTCAATTTCGATATCAGACATTGTTGCCTGTAAAATTTCTTTCGGCACGTACATACACTGAATAAAAGATTCTTGTTCTTTTCGCTCATCTTCTTGTACTTTTCTAGGACAGCGTTCATACTGTAAATCAATGTTACGGCCTTTTACAACCAGCTGAGGGTGGTATCCTTTCACCATGTTGACACAGCTTTGCAGAGAAGGACACTTGTCACAGCATTTGCTTTGGTCGATAAATTCATGCATCTTCATCAGACCTCGGTCGACCATTTGCTCATCTAACTCACGGCGATGCTCTTGCAAAAATGTTTTAACTTCAGGATTAGACAGGATACTGTTTCTTAATGCTTCTAAGCGTGCTTTAAAATCTTTTTTATTCACTAACTGATTTAGTGAATCATTGATAGGCTTCATCTTTTTCACCTCATCTCTATCATACCTGCTTTTTATTCTTTATGCTTTTGTTTTAGCTCTTGATCTAACTGCTTGAGCTCTTCTTGTAGCTTTCGTTTTTCTTCTTCAAATCCGTCCACTTCTTTTGAAGGCTGCTTTTTCTCTTCTTTTTCTTCATCGCTCAGCCACTCTGGCACCATTTCTTTACGCACAATCTTTCGTCCAGCTGTTTTTTTATTTTGCTTTGCTTCGGTCCAGTTCTGATATTCTTTCTGTTCATTTTTAGCTAAATTCATGGCATCTTGAACAGTTTGTACCTTTTTGCGCGCCCAGTGTCCAGCAATTTTCTCTACATAGCTCTTAGATAATTTCATATCGGATCTTAGCATAACATAGTAAATCAGAACATTTACTACCCCTGGTGAAAGCTTTTGGTTAAACATCACTTCTTCAATCATTTGCAAATCTGCTTTTGAGGGCTCTGCTCCCCCGGAAAACTCGATCAAAAGCTGTCGAGGAGAAGTCACTTCAAGCTGTTGAATGAGCTGCTCTTCTTTTGTCTGCGGCTGCTTTTCCTGCATGGTACGAAGCATAGGCGGCTGAATTTGTTCGCTTAGATTTGGAAGTGCTTCTCCATTTTCAAATTGGTAAAAGGACTGTGCTGCTTTTCTAAGCAATTCAATATCAACTTGATCGTTCTCATTTAACGAATCGAGCACCACATTTTTCATTTGAAGAGGATCGATACCGTATAAAAAGGCTAGCTTTTCAATCGCTTGTTTTACTTTAGATGTAATGGACCTTTTCGAAATCATTGAATCTGTTAGACCTGCTAAAAATAAATCAAAATCAAAGGAATCCGGGCTCATCTCAATAGAAGCACGTTTGGAGGAATCCACAAAGTCGGTTTGAGCATCAGGAGAAAATACATCCTTGCTTTCAGACTGAAAACTTGGAGCCAGCTCTGTTGCTTTAACTGATTTAAATACATCGTTAAATGAATGCGTCACATCCTTGAACGATTGGTCATCGACGAGTGAATCAGAAAAATAATTTTTCACTTTTTGAAAGATGGATTTTCCAAGTCGGTTATATAAATATACATTTAACACGCCATCGTTAAAAAACTGATGGGGCGTAAGAGGAGGAATGAGCTCATAAATGAACACACGAACATCATCTTCTTCCTTAATATATGTTTTTAACAAACCAATGCCTTCTAATTTTAACCGCTCATGGTAAATAACTTTCAAATTAATTTGCATCATTGACATTAGATGATGATGCGTAGATTCTTTCCCCCATAAACGATCTTGTTCCAGCTCGCTCCATAGCGTCATATACAGACCAAAGCACGTTGTACCCACCAACGGCTGATAGAGCATGGTTAAAATCTTTCGGTCATATTCCTGCAGTATGCCGTTCGAACGAACAACATAACGATCGACCGGTATCATTTCTTTCCAATGTTGTTCTTTCATGTCGTTCCCTACCTACTTTTAAAGTAATAGAAATGACAAAAAAAGAGCCTAAAGAATACTTCAATAGCTCTTTTACAGTCGTTCCTTCTTAATTAAATCTTTTAATTCATCAATAAATACATTGATGTCTTTAAATTGTCGGTATACAGAAGCAAATCGAACATAAGAGACTTCATCGATAGCAGCTAATCGCTCCATCACCATTTCTCCTACCACATCTGACTGCACCTCTGATGTACCCTGACTGCGCAGCTCTGTTTCAATATCGTGTACGGTATCTTCTAATTGTTTTAAGCTTACTTGGCGTTTTTCACACGCCTTAATTAACCCTCGAAGGATTTTGTCTTTGCTGAACTCTTCTCTCGCTCCATCTTTTTTTACAACAATTAACGGAAGTTCTTCTACTTTTTCAAAAGTTGTAAAACGATAGTGACACTCTTCGCATTCACGTCTTCTACGAATAGAGCGGCCTTCTTCTACAGGGCGCGAGTCCAGCACTCTCGTTCCATTGTAATGACAGGATGGGCACTTCATATTCTCAGCTCCAATAATAAACCTTGTTTTTCTTTTTATTTTCTCTTATATAAGTTAATTTCCATCTATGTTAGCCGGCTATTCGCCATTTATTATGATTTTTATCATCATTTCCTTTAATAAACACGATGCTGTATTAAAGGATTTGCTTTATTCCATCTTATAGAAAACAAGGCTTGAATACAAGTAAAGGAAAAGGAATTTCCCCATTTTATTTCCTGAAATTCAAAAATGATAAGGAACCTACGAAGAAAGAGGAATAAGTTTTTGGTCAAAACTCTTATAAAGCGTACGTACAAGTTCTTTGCTAAAACCAAAATCAACCGGCACCACTTTTGATTCTGTTGTAGCAGAAAAATCGATAGCGGTTTCAAGAGGACGTACGTTAATAATGGTAATCACAACAAAAGCTTTTCTTCCTTTTACAACGTTTAAGCTAATTTCTCCTCGCTCTTCATACGCAGCAAGTATCTCTATCCCTTGCATGTGCTTCAACATTTCATGAACTTGCTTAAATGCATTCCCGGCCGTTGTTTTGTAATAATGCGTTTTTAGAGTCGGATCTGAATGGTGATCGCTTGTTTCTACATGATTAGAAAATAAAGATTTAACTGCTTGTACTACCCCCATGTTGTTATCCCCTTTGTTTTTGCGTATTAAAAATTTATATACTAAAAAGAGGTGTGTAATACACCTCTTAACTTACGTAATCAATCGACACTATTAAAGTGCATTCGCTTTAGTTTGTTTTACCTGAACAGGACCCATTCCACGTGGTAATTCAATTGTTTCACGTGTCTGTGCACTTAGAGCATCTGCAATATAATCTGCTGCGATTGTAGGATCTAAATGACCACAAGTATAAACATCGATACTTGCATAACCATGCTCTGGGAAGCTGTGAATCGTTAAATGTGATTCTGAAATAATAACAACGCCACTTACACCTTGAGGTGCAAATTTATGGAACGCTACTTCGCGAACTTCCGCACCAGATTTTAAAGCTGCATCAACAAACGTTTTTTCAATATAATCAATATCATTTAACTTATCGAAATCGCATCCCCATAATTCTGAGATGACATGACGACCCATTGTTTCCATAATGATATTTCCCCCTTTAACAATTTTTAATCGTTAAACATGAAGTTCTTTCGCCATATAGCATGTTAACTACCACGGGGAAAGTTAGTCCAAAGAGGTCCTAACCCTTTAAGTAGCCACATCACCGAAAGGTACACAAGAAGTTCACGAAACATAGTATACTTTGTTTACATTTATTTTGCAATACGTGTTTTGATTTTATTAAAGATTGTTCTTGCAGATAGACCTATACAAATTACCCCTGTATTCTCGTGAGACAGTGTGTAAAAGCTGCTAAACGACTATTAATTTTTTATTAAAATTGAGGAAAATAAACACCCCTTTGCATGCTTATCTTATTGCTTTTCCCTATTCTTTTGAATAAAAACAAAAAAAACAGGGCGATAGCTCCCTGTTTTTTTAAAAGCAATCAATAGCTTTCTTAGCTTACTCTTATTTTTGATCCATTACGCATTTCTGCAGCAATATATCTTACCAAATCGACTACGCGCTGAGAGTAGCCCCACTCGTTATCGTACCAAGCTAACACTTTAATTTTATGATCTTCCATTACGATCGTGGATAGTCCATCTACAATAGCTGAATGAGGATTTGTATTAAAGTCAATTGATACGAGTGGTTCCATTGTTAAATTTAAAATATTCTTTAATGGTCCTTCAGCAGCTTTAATAAACGCTAAGTTAACATCTTCCATCGTCACAGGTTTCCTTACATCCACAACTAAATCGACAAGCGATACGTTCGGCGTTGGCACACGAAGCGCCATCCCATGAAGCTTTCCTTTTAAATGAGGAAGAACTAATGAAAGTGCCTTGGCTGCTCCAGTTGTTGTAGGAATAATTGATTGAGCACACGCACGGGCTCTTCGCAAATCTTTATGCGGATTATCGATATTTTTTTGATCATTCGTATATGCGTGAACGGTCGTCATTAAACCGTTTTCAATTGTGAACGCTTCGTCTAACACCTTGACAACTGGAGCTAGACAATTTGTCGTACAAGAGGCATTAGAAATAATGTTATGCTGATTCACATCAAACTCTCGTTCGTTTACGCCCATCACAATGGTAATATCTTCTTGTTTACCCGGTGCCGTTAACACAACTTTTTTTGCACCTGCTTCAATATGTAACTGCGCTTTTTCTCTTGAATTAAATTTCCCCGTTGCTTCAACAACTAAATCAATCCCAAGCTCTTTCCAAGGCAAATTCAGCGGATCACGTGAATTTAATAGCTGAATTCTTTTACCGTTAACAATTAGCGCATCATCATCACATTTGACATCTCCATTAAATGGTCCGTGTATAGAGTCATATTTGATTAAATGTGCTAACGTTTCTGCTGGATAAGATGCATTTATTGCAATAATATCTAAATTTTCCTCTATAATCGCTGTGCGAAACACCATTCTTCCTATTCTCCCAAAACCATTAATGGCAATACGTGCTTTCATGGCTATACCCCTCTCTATATGTGTTATACTATTTAACTTTTTATATTGAATAGTATAACATAAATATTTAAAAAGTGAATAATATTATTTTTTTTAATGAATTATTTTAATTAAGTTTTACTATATGTATATAGCGAGAACAAATATTTAACACATTCTTTTTTAGAAGCCCTTAAATATTCCCAATAAAAAAAGAGTGAATGCAATCATTCACTCTTTAATCTAGCCATAGGGCTAATATACTTAAAAGCTGTTGTTTTGTTTCCTCTACAGGACCGTTGTTATTGATCACCGCATCGGCTAAGGCTACTTTTTGAATCAAAGGCAGCTGTGCATGGATACGCGCATAGGCATCCTCGGCCGAGAGGTTATTACGCGACTTTAACCTTTCTAGCTGCACAGACTCATCGACATATACAACCACTACTTTATCGACTAAGTGTGTCAAATCACTTTCAAACAGCAGCGGAATATCTAATACAACGGCTTCGTAACCTTCCTCTATATAGCTTTCCTTTTGAGAAAGCATTTCTTTTCTTACGGCAGGATGTACAATTGCATTCAACTTTTTACGTTCTTCCTCTTGATAAAACACAATTCCCCCTAAAGCCGCTCGATTGATCTCCGCATTCTCGTGAAGAATAGAACGGCCGAACGTCTCGACAATTTGTTTGTATGCTTCTTTTCCTGGTTCTACGACTTCTTTTGCAATGTGATCAGCATCAATTACTGGAATATTGATATCTCTCAGCATTCCGGTTACCGTGCTTTTTCCGCTTGCAATTCCGCCCGTTAATCCAATTACAATTGACATTGGCCTCTCCTTTATCCCTTTATTTAAAATCTAAAAATACCTAAAATAATGAGCAGAACTCCTGGTACAAACGAGAACATTTTCATCCATGATAAACGTGAAAAAACCTTGCCAAACTGTATGCCCGCACTTAAAAAAAGAGAACTCATAAGAGCTACAGCAATTGCTAGAGCATACGGCGAATAACCTAATAAAGCCGCTCCAAACCCTGCTCCAAATGCATCCAGAGATAATGCAATTCCAAGTATAAATGCTTCAATTCCATTGATGGAACCTGAATTATCTAAATCTGCTGCAATTGGCTTTTTCAATACGTTGATGACTAGGCCAATTGACTTAATTTCAATTTTCACTAATGTTTTTTCTTCTTTCACTCGAGATGAATCTGCCGGACAAAAAAACTGGTATAAAATCCACATCCCAAGCAGAACAAGAATACCTCCGCCTACTTTATTTAGTACATCCACTGAAAATAGATGCGTAAGTACTTTTCCTAAAAACATAGAAAACATTAAAGAAAATGCTGAGCAACATGAAATAATAAAAATGGATTTCAGCGGGATTTTCACCTTTCGAAGTCCGTATGTCAGGCCAACGCTAAAGCTGTCAAGACTTACGGCAAAAGCAAGAATAAGTAAAGAAAATGTTATCATGATGAGAGGACTCCTTTCCTTTTTGTCTATACGTAGTATATGAAAGGAGCCCATCCATTGTTATTTTTTAGCCGGCTGACAATTTGGGCAGATATGTGTTCCTCTACCGCCTACAACAAATTTTTCAATTGGGGTACCGCACATTTTACAGAATTCGCCTTTTCTTCCGTACACATAAAGCTGCTGCTGAAACATGCCTATTTGTCCCTGTGTGTTTACATACGTGCGAATTGTGCTGCCTCCTTGTTTCACAGCTTCTTGAAGAGTCGCTACAATTTCTTCGTACAATTTTTCATACTCTTCGTCTGTTAATTGGCTGGCCACTCGTTCAGGATGAATCCCTGCGCGAAACAGTGCTTCATCTACATAAATATTTCCGAGCCCAACCACGACATTTTGATCGAGTAAAACCGGCTTGATTTTTCGAGAGGTTTTGCCGATTCTCATTTTTAATTGACTAGGATTAAATGTTTCGTCAAACGGTTCAGGTCCAAGGCCAATAAGAGGAGGAAACAGATCTTCCTCTCCCTTTTTAAATAAGTGCATAGTACCAAACTTCCTTACATCCCGGTATCGCAATTCCGTTCCATCCGTGAAGTGAAAAAAGACGTGTACATGCTTATCCGGTTCTTCTGCATTCCCATGGAGAGCATATTTCCCTTCCATACGCAAATGAGAAACCATCGTATAATCATCGAGCACAATTTTTAAAAATTTACCTCTGCGTTCAACATCTCGAATGGTTTGTCCAACAAGCGCATCACAAAACTGTTCAACTTGTTCAGGACGTTTGATAATATTAGGCCATTTAACTGTTACACGCTCAATGGTCTTTCCACTGGCTAATTCAATTAACGTACGTCTGACGGTTTCAACTTCTGGTAATTCTGGCACGTTTGTCACATCCTTTTTCCACTACTTTGCTTCGTACCAAGTCTTTCCGTAAGAATAATCTACTTTCAACGGAACTTCTAGCTCTAAAGCGTTCTCCATTACTTCTGGTACGATTTTCTCTAAAATTTTAATTTCTTCTTCTGGAGCTTCAAAAATCAGCTCATCGTGTACTTGAAGCAGCAGCTTAGCCTGAAGATTTTCATCTTTTAAGCGCTTATCCATTTCAATCATTGCTTTTTTAATAATATCAGCTGCTGTCCCTTGGATAGGCGTATTCATAGCCGTACGCTCAGCGAAGCTCCGAAGGTTAAAGTTTCGGCTCGTAATTTCAGGCAAGTAACGTCGGCGGTGCAAGAGCGTTGTTACATATCCCTTTTCTTTTGCATCGCGTACGATCGTATCCATATACTCCTGTACACCCGGGAAGCTTTTTAAATAGCGTTCAATAAAAGTAGCCGCTGCTTTTCTTGTAATTCCTAAACTTTGCGATAAACCGTAATCACTGATGCCATAGACGATTCCAAAATTAACTGCTTTAGCCTGGCGGCGCATATTCGACGTTACTTCTTCTCTTTTGACGTGGAACACATCCATCGCTGTTTTCGTATGAATATCTAAGTCATGCTTAAACGCATCAATTAGCTTTTCATCATCTGCAATATGAGCCAGTACGCGCAGCTCAATTTGTGAATAATCCGCCGCAAATATTAACCAATCAGGCTGTGAAGGCACAAACGCACCTCTTATTTTTTTACCTTCTTCAAGACGAATCGGGATGTTTTGCAAGTTAGGATCTACTGAGCTTAACCTTCCCGTTTGAGTTAACGTTTGATTAAAGCGGGTATGAACTTTTCCATCGCTTTCATGAATAACCTTTTTTAATCCTTCAATATACGTAGACTGTAATTTTCCTAGCTGACGGTATTGTAAAATCTCTGGGATAATATCATGGATACTAGCTAATTGCTCTAATACATCGGCTGATGTGGAATAGCCTGTTTTTGTTTTCTTTATGACTGGAAGCTGCATTTTTTCAAAAAGAACAACTCCTAGCTGCTTTGGCGAATTAATATTGAATTCTTGTCCAGCGTATTCGTAGATTTTCGCTTCAATTTTTTCAAGCTGCTCTCGAAGATCTTCGCCCATTTCATCCAAACGCGCGCGGTCAATTTTCACCCCTTGATATTCCATATCAGCAAGGACAATGGCAAGAGGCATTTCAAGCTTCTCAAACAGCTCAAACTGTTCATTTTCAACCAATTCTTTTTCTAACACTTCTTTTAAATAAGCTACGGCGGCTGCTTTTCTTATAACATGCTCAGCTAGCTGATCAGCTTCCGCAATGCTTCGCTTAGCTCCTTTTCCATACACAGCTTCATCTGATTGCACTTGGTGGTATCCTTTTAATTTTGCAATTGTCGCTAGGTCATCATTTGCCTCAGCAGGATTCAAGATGTAAGAAGCAATCATTACATCATGTTCAATTCCTTTAATTTCATGCCCCGCCCATTTTAACGATACGATCGTACGCTTCCCATTAAACACCGTCTTTTTTACACGTCCATCTTCTAACCATGCTTTAAATTTAGAAGATGAAAGAGCTGTATCTTTATCAATAAAATAGTGGCCATTTTTGTTGCTGATTCCAAAACCGAGCAGCTGATTGTGATGGTAGTTTTCTTCATACCCTTCTACGATCAGAGCTGCTTCGCTTGTTAACATATCATCGTGAACTTCCTGCGCTATTTCAAACGTCAGTTCTTCAAAATCTGCTTCCTCTTCTGCTGATTCACCAAATTTAGCAAGCAGAGAATTAAACCCAAGCTCTTTAAATAAAGAGACGACCTTTGAAGATTCAAACCCGTCATACTTTACATCTTCTACTGATACTTCAAGAGGCGCTTCGCAATAAATAGTTGCAAGCTTTTTACTCATGATGGCTGATTCACGATTATCTTCCAGCTTTTCTTTTAATTTTTTACCGCTGACTTGATCGATAGATTCCAATACATTTTCAACCGTTTCAAACTCTTTTAATAGCTTTAAGGCTGTTTTTTCGCCGACTCCCGGCACGCCTGGGATATTATCCGAGCTGTCCCCCATAAGACCTTTCATATCAATAATTTGTGCAGCCGTAATACCATACTTTTCATCAATGGCTGCAGGCGTATAGGAATCGACATCTGTAATCCCTTTTCTCGTAATATCTACGGTTACATGTTCTGACACAAGCTGAAGTAAATCTTTGTCCCCGGAAATGACTTTTACGGCCATTCCTTTTTGTTCAGCTTGTTTTGAAAGTGTACCGATAATATCATCTGCTTCATAATCAGGCAGTTCATAGCGCTTAATCCCATATGCATCTAATAACTCACGAATAAAGGGAAACTGCTCTGAAAGTTCAGGAGGCGTCTTTTGTCTGCCTCCTTTGTATTCTGTAAATGTTTTGTGGCGAAACGTTGTTTTCCCTGCATCAAATGCCACAAGTAAATGCGTTGGCTTCTCTTCCTCTAAGATACGTGTCAGCATTGTAGTAAAGCCATATATGGCATTTGTATGTATTCCTTTATCATTGTTTAAAAGCGGCAAAGCAAAAAATGCACGGTAGGCAATACTATTCCCGTCAATTAATACTAGTTTTTGTGTCATTCATGTTCCTCCATTTCGCTCTCTTCTTATCTTACCTTTATTTTAGCAAACAATAAGCTTTAAGGACAAAAAGTACTCTTGAATTCAACGTTTTATTTTCATGTGGTGATAAGATCTGTACATCATAAAATAAAAACACCGCCTAGTTATTTTAGGCGGTGTAGCATGTGAATGGATAGAAATTGTCAAAAAGAATCGGCGAAAATAGCACGGTTAAAGCTATTTTCGCCTTACACATTGGCTCCTTGGATGAAGGGGTTTCCATGAAAAATTGTATCAATTAATTATTAAGCTACATTAAATAAATTGTAAAAGGAACGTAAACATTTTACATCTGCGGCAAATACTTGTGCAGCTTCACCGAAAAAGTTGTCCCTTTATTGACTTCACTTTTCACTTCAATTTCCCCTTTATGAGCTTCAACAAGATGTTTAACAATTGCTAATCCAAGACCTGTTCCTCCGGAATTACGGCTTCTTGCTTTATCTACTCGGTAAAAGCGCTCAAAAATACGTGAAATTTCATGAGAATCAATACCGATACCCGTATCTTGAACATGAACTGTAATCGTTTCTTCTTCCTCTTCAAGCGAAACGTGAACAGTTCCTCCAGGCATTGTATACATGAGCGCATTGCCGATTAAGTTAACAAACACTTGCATAAGGCGCTGACTGTCACCATCAATCCACGCTTCTTCAGGAAGCGTATCTAACGTTAGCGTGATTTCTTTTTCAGTCGCTCGGTTTGATAGCACTGTCGTCACTTCGTAAAGAAGCGTATTCAAATCTACTGAATGAATGCTTAGTTTAAACCCTTGCTGTTCAACTTTAGACAAATCTAAAAGATCTTGAATCAAGCTCTCCATGCGCTGACTTTCCGTTAAAATGATAGATAGAAACTGCCGGCGCAGCTGTGGATCTTCCATGGCACCGTCTAACAATGTCTCACTAAACCCTTTTATAGACGTAATAGGAGTTTTTAGTTCATGAGACACATTCGCTACAAAGTCACGGCGAACTTGTTCTAGTTTTTTTAGCTCGGTAATATCATGGAAAACAAGCACAATCCCTTTCCATTCATCGTTTAAGCCAATAATCGGCGCGCCGTAAACATCAAAATATCTTCGTTCAATATTTAAAGGCAGAACCACTTGTTTTCGAACCTTTACTTCCGTCATGAATATTTTTTCCACAAGCTTAATGATTTCTTTATGCTCAAATACCTCGTAATACAAATGATAAAGGAAGTCATCCGGATGTATATGAAACTGCTCTTTATAAGCTCGATTCACTAAGTTTATATAGCCTCGACTATCGATAAGAAGCATGCCGCTTCCCATATTTTCAATTAGCGTGCGCAGCCTGTCCTGCTGCATTTCTTGATTAGTGATAGACTCTTGCAGATTACGAGCAAGTGCGTTAATAGACTGACTCAGCATCCCTGTTTCATCTACATAATCTTCATATGTACGAGCTTTATAATTCCCTTTTGCAAGTTCCATAGCCACCTTGGTTGCCGATTCAATAGGACGGGTATAGCGTCCCATAATCTTTACACCTAAGAGTAAGATTACAATCAAAGCTAGACCTAAGCTTCCAATAAGAAGGCCCCAAATTTGCTGATTTACTTGTTTTAATGAATCAAACGATGTACTCAGCACAACAAATCCCTCTTGCTTACCTTCTATAATAAGCGGGATACCATAGTAATATAAGTCGTAATCTTCTTTAATTTGATCAAAGCTTTTTTTACTGTTTAACTGCTTTTTTAATACTTGTTGAATTACGATACTTTTTTCGATTCTTTGCTGCTTGCTGACTGGATTTGAGTCAACTAATATTTTTCCGTCTTTTTGAACGATAGTCGTTCGTACACTTAACGAATGGCTGATTTTATCAACTTTAGATTTTAAAGCAGGACTTGTGATACCTTCTTCGCTAATGTACATTTCTACAAGCTTTGCCTCTTTTTCCATTCGCTCTTGAAACGTCTGAAAATAAAAGTTTTTAAACAACTGTCCCAGCAGCAGGCCAAGACCTACTAATACAATAATAATAAGTATTAATAGAGCCAAAAGTAGCCTTGAACGAAATTTATTCATCTACCTTTGGTTCCTCCAGCTTATATCCTAATCCTCTAATCGTTTTTATATAAACAGGTTTTCGCGTATTGTGTTCAATTTTCTCACGCAAATGGCTGATGTGCACATCTACAATTCGCGTATCTCCGGCAAAATCATAATTCCACACTGCACTTAGCAGCTGATCACGAGTTAATACCCGTCCTTTGTATTTTGCCAAATATAATAATAGCTCAAATTCTTTTGGAGTAAGCTCAAGCTGCTCTTTATTAAAGTAGGCCTCATAATGATCTGGAAGAATTTTCAAATCTCCGATCATGATGCGCTCGCCATCTTCCTCTTGTTCATTTTCCTGAGCAATAATTTGTGTTCTGCGTAAAATGGCTTTTACACGCGCTACTACTTCTCGAGGACTAAATGGTTTCGTCATGTAGTCATCTGCGCCAAGCTCTAACCCTAATACTTTGTCAAACTCATCGTCTTTTGCAGTTAACATTAAAATAGGCGTCATCACTTTTTGCTGACGAAGCTTTTTACAAACTTCAATTCCATCCATCTTAGGAAGCATCAAGTCTAACACAATTAAATCCGGTTTTCCTTCTAGTGCCTTGTTGTATCCTTCTTCCCCGTCTTCAGCTGTTTCTACTGTAAAGCCAGCTTGTTGTAAATTATATTGTAATAATGTTGAAATTGATTGTTCATCATCTACGACTAATAATTTCTTACTCATATTAACGATATAAGCCTCCATCTAGTTAAATTAAACCGCAGCTTCATCCAAATGATATTATTTTCTATTTATCTTCTCTTATCATACAATGTTTTAGCCTCGTTCTCCAATACATTTCAACATTTTCAGAAAATATGACCAAACAGTTTCTTCTATATTTATAAATATTTAAGGCGTTTTAAAAATTTTCAAAGTCGTGTGTCTCTACTGATGGAAGTCTAAACGGCGGATACACAAGAAACCGCGCCGTTACTACTTTCTCTTTTTGCTCATTGACCGCTTCCACCTCAATCGTAACAGTTCTAGAAGAAACATCTACCTCTGTCACTTCAAATAAAAATTCAATCGTGCTATAATGATGAATCTTTTTGGGGAAGGCTACCGTATGTTCTGCAACGTGGCTTCCAGGTCCGGGCAAATACTTTGAAATGGCTGCTGTCATAATACCGGTAATCATAATACTTGGCACAATAGGTTTTTTAAAAGGTGTCTGAGATGCGTAATCATGCTGAATATATAAAGGGTTCGAATCATTTGTCAGTCCTAAGTACAATAAGATATCTTTATCTTCAATTCGTTCCGTTAGCGTTAATTTTTCTCCAACTTTTATATCTTCAATACTTCGGCCTATTTTTTGTTTTTTACCTAATACCATCATCATTCCACCTTTTGTATAAAGTAATAGCTCTTCTTTCTCCATATACAAGAAAAATTCGAGGTTTCCCCCGAATTTTCCTTGTGACTATTGTTTGAATATTGATAAAAACCTATACTCAAACCTATTTTATTGTATTAAGCTAATACACCCATGACAGTTTTGACTGATTTTGCTGATTGATCTAACGCAGCTTTTTCAGAATCAGTCAGTTCTAATTCAATTACTTGCTCAATTCCTCCAGCTCCTAATACGGTTGGAACACCTAAGTAGATGCCGTTATAACCATATTCACCCTCTAGGTAAGCAATCGCTGGTAAAATACGACGCTGATCTTTTAAGATCGCTTCTGTCATTTCCACTAAAGAAGCAGCAGGAGCATAGTACGCACTTCCGTTGCCTAATAAGTTAACGATCTCGCCGCCGCCTTTGCGTGTTCGTTCAACAATTGCTTCAAGGCGCGCTTTTGGAATAAGCGTTTCAAGAGGAATACCGCCAGCATATGAGTAGCGTACAAGAGGTACCATATCATCACCATGTCCACCAAGTACAAAACCTGTGATATCTTTTACTGAAATGTTTAACTCCTGCGCTACGAACGTACGGAAACGTGCAGAATCTAATACGCCTGATTGACCGATTACGCGGTTTTTAGGAAAGCCAGATTCTTTAAATACTGTGTACGTCATAGCATCTACCGGGTTTGTCAACACGATAATATGACAGTTTGGCGAGTATTTAACAACTTCTTGAGTAACAGACTTCATGATTTTTTGGTTCGTTGTTACTAAATCATCGCGACTCATACCTGGCTTACGCGCGATACCAGCTGTAATAATGACAATGTCAGAATCAGCTGTGTCTTCGTAGTTGGCTGTTCCTGTAATGTTAGCGTCAAAGCCTTGTACAGGACTTGCTTCTAACATATCCAGCGCTTTACCTTTAGCTGGGTTTTCTAATTGCGGAATATCAACTAATACAACATCAGCTAATTCTTTTTGACCAATTAAAAAAGCAGTTGTAGCTCCCGTAAAGCCCGCTCCGATAACAGATACTTTTTTACGCATATTTGCCATTATAATTCCTCCCCTAAATGAATAGCTATTAAACTGTTACTTGTTTTCCTAGATTGCTAATTAATTCATCAGCAAACTCTGAACACTTCACTTCTGTTGCGCCGTCCATTAAACGTGCGAAATCATATGTTACTACTTTTGAAGCAATTGTTTTTTCCATTGATTTCATGATTAAATCCGCTGCTTCATTCCAGCCAAGGTGTTCAAGCATTAACACACCTGATAATAATACAGAAGATGGGTTTACTTTATCTAAACCAGCATATTTAGGTGCTGTACCGTGAGTTGCTTCAAAGATAGCATGTCCAGTTTCGTAGTTGATATTTGCCCCTGGAGCAATTCCGATACCACCAACTTGTGCTGCTAATGCATCTGAAATGTAATCTCCATTTAAATTCATTGTTGCTACTACATCGAATTCACGTGGACGAGTTAAAATTTGTTGTAAGAAGATATCTGCAATTGAATCTTTTACAATAATTTTTCCTGCTGCTTCCGCTTCTGCTTGAGCTTTGTTTGCAGCCTGTGCACCTTCTTTTTCAACGATGCGGTCATATTGAGCCCAAGTAAATACTTTATCGCCGAATTCTTTTTCAGCTAGCTCATAGCCCCAATTTTTAAATGCGCCTTCTGTATATTTCATAATGTTACCTTTGTGTACAAGCGTCACAGATTTGCGGCCTTGTTCAATTGCATAGTTGATTGCTGCACGCACAAGACGCTCTGTTCCTTCAGAAGAAATAGGCTTAATACCTAATCCAGAAGTTTCAGGGAAACGGATTTTATTTACGCCTAATTCCGTTTGTAGGAATGAAACAAGCTTTTGTACTTCTTCAGAACCCTTCGCATATTCAATACCAGCATAAATATCTTCAGTATTTTCACGGAAGATAACCATATCTGTATCTTCAGGGCGCTTAATTGGAGAAGGTACGCCGTCAAAGTAGCGAACAGGACGTAAGCATGTGAATAAGTCTAATTCTTGACGCAATGCCACGTTTAGAGAACGAATTCCACCGCCTACTGGTGTTGTTAATGGTCCTTTGATTGCAATTATGTATTCGCGAATTGCATCTAACGTTTCTTCCGGTAACCATTCGCCAGTTTGATTAAATGCTTTTTCACCTGCTAATACTTCTTTCCAAACGATTTCTTTTTCACCATTGTATGCTTTTGCAACCGCTGCTTCTAATACGCGAGAAGCTGCTGCCCAGATATCCGGACCAATTCCGTCACCTTCGATAAATGGAATAATTGGGTTATTTGGTACGTTTAACACGCCGTTTGCTACAGAAATTTGTTCACCTTTTGTCATGAGAATGACCTCCTTAAAAAATTTGTCTACTTTCACTTATGGAAAAGTGCTCAACGAACGTGAGCACCTTCGTCACATTGTTTAGCTGCGCTCTTCAAGCGGAATGTACGTTTGTTTTCCAGGACCGATATAATCAGCTCTTGGACGAATCAAACGATTGTTTGAATACTGCTCTAAAATGTGAGCAATCCATCCTGATACGCGGCTTACGGCAAAGATCGGAGTAAATAGATCGTGATCAATCCCTAAGCTGTGGTATACAGAAGCTGAATAGAAATCAACGTTTGGCGGAAGCTTTTTCTCGCCTGTTACGATCTCTTCAATTTTCACTGACATATCGTATAGCGTTGTATCTCCTGCTTGTTTGGTAAGTTTTTCAGACATTTCTTTCAAGTGCTTGGCACGAGGATCACCCTGCTGATACACACGATGTCCAAATCCCATAATCTTTTCTTTTTTCGCGAGCTTTTCGCGAATATAAGGTTCCGCGTTTTCAACTGTTTGAATGTCAGACAACATTTTCATAACAGCTTCATTCGCTCCCCCGTGAAGAGGACCCTTTAACGCTCCAATAGCGGCTGTAATTCCTGAATAAATATCGGATAACGTTGCCACACAGACACGAGCTGTAAAAGTTGAAGCATTTAGCTCATGGTCAGCGTGTAAGACAAGTGCTTTATCAAATGCCTCTACTTGGATATCAGTTGGCTCTTCGCCGGTTAACATATATAAAAAGTTAGCGGCAATGCTATAGTTTTCGTTTGGTTCAATTGGCTCTAATCCGTTACGGACTCTTGAAAAAGCCGTTACCACCGTTGGTAATTGTGCTTGCAAACGAACAGCTTTGCGATAATTTGCTTCTTCATCCATTAAATCAGCTTCAGGATCGTACAACCCCAATAGTGATACGACTGTTCTTAAAGCTGCCATTGGATGAACATCTTTAATTGGATAAGTTTTGAAATGATCTAAGACTTCTTGGGGTAATTTAGCGTTTTCTGCTAGTAATCTAGAAAACACAGATAATTCTTCTTTGTTAGGTAATTTTCCGTGCCATAGTAAATACACCACTTCTTCAAATGTTGCATAATTCGCTAAATCATCAATATTGTAGCCTTGATATGTTAAAGTGTCATCAATAATTGAACTTACTGCTGACGTTGTAGCGACTACCCCTTCTAGACCTCGAGTTGCTGTCATAAATCTCCACTCCTTTACAGAAAAAATTCCCCATACCTTTCTGTGTAAAACGTGAAAAACAAAATTGAGCCTATGCTCAACTAGACATTAAATGATATACGAAGCGCCTCTTTTGAATATATATCTTGGAAGAACATTCCTTCACCCCACGTAAAGAAAATGCTTACATTTCCATTTGTTTCAATAACACACAAAATCAAAACATCTGCATGTGTCATTGCTTTGTTACAGCCCTATAGGTAAAACATACAATTGTATGTAAAAAGATGCGGCCTCAAAATATATTATAAACAATTATCTGACTTTTGTGAATCAAAAGAGAGAAGAAATTTTAAAAAAATTATTATTATACAAAAATTTCTACGAAAAAAGTTCAGTTAATTTCATAAATAAATAAGCGATTCCAGCACCGATTAAAGGACCTACTGCTACCCCTTGAAACAGCGCCACAGCAAGAATTGTGCCAAAAACTAAAGCAGTCGTAATATGCGGATCATCTTCCAAGAGTGTAAGTCCATATTTGGCAATAATTGCTACAGCAATTCCGGCTCCTAGAGCAATCCAGGCATAAGAAGATTTCACGGCCTCTCCTAATTGTTTGAATCCTATGTCTCCTGTTGCAATTGGTACAAGAACGGCAATTGTAATAACCGTTACTCCAATATTAATTCCTTTTGATTGTAGAAACGGAAAAACCTTACCGTCTAACCCGATTAATTTTAAAATAAGTAAAAATGCAACTGCAATGATTAATGATTGATTTTTAGCCACTAATCCAATTACGAGTAAAACAGCTAAAAAAAGCATGGGTTGTGAGAACATTTTACTCATCCTTTCTTTTTTCATTGTGATAAATCTAAAGCTTATTACGTAAATATTTTATGAGTAGCTTTTTCTTTTGTTGACTATCGTTTACAAGGAGGCCTCTATTTATTGTGTACAAGCTTCATTTACATCGACTATTTCGCTTAGCTTGTGTGTTGGTAATTATTGCAGCATCTATATTTCTTAGTTATTATGTCTCTTCTCTCATATATCCATTTATTATCGCCTGCTGCATCGCTTTTTTTATAAATCCTATGGTTAATCTATTTGAATTGAAGCTGCGTTTACCCCGCTACTTAGCTGTTTTACTGTCAATGGTTCTTATCTTCTCTCTTTTGGCCGGACTTATTACGTTACTTATCACAGAAATCATTGCAGGAAGTACGTATTTAGCGAAAGTTGTTCCCACAAATTTCAAAGAAGTGGTCATATTTATTGAAAATATTGCTACAGAACAAATACTTCCGTTTTATGAACGCATTACTTCTATGTTTAATAACTTAAATACCGGTCAGCAAGCAACTATTTTATCGAACATTAAAGGGGTAGGCAACCATATCGCTCAAACGGTGGGCGATTTTCTGCAAAATGTATTGCAAAGCATCCCAGTACTTTTATCCGTGTTGCCTAATGCAGCTACTGTGATTATTTTTTCATTACTGGCTACTTTTTTTATTAGTAAAGATTGGTACAAGCTGATGGCTAAAAGCAGCGTGTTTATTCCTAAAAAAGTAAGGGAAAATGGACAGACAGTTGTTGTGGAGCTTAAAAATGCACTGTTTGGTTTTATTAAAGCTCAGCTTACGCTTATTTCGATTACCACAATCATCGTTCTTTTTGGTTTACTTGTTCTTAGGGTTGATTATGCTATTACAGTCGCTTTATTGATTGGCTTAGTAGATATTCTTCCTTACCTCGGAACAGGACTGGTTTTTGTTCCTTGGATGATTTATGCCTTTGCAACAAATAACGTGTCATTTGCTGTAGGGCTTTCGGTACTATATGCTGTAGTACTTGTGCAGCGACAAATTATGGAACCAAAAATTTTGTCATCAAGCATTGGTCTTGATCCTCTCGCTACATTAATTGCTTTATTTGTAGGATATCAATTGATTGGATTTTTCGGATTAATAGTTGGCCCTGTTATTCTTGTTATTCTAAAAACACTTCATACAACGGGGGTTTTTAAAGAAACGTGGCAGTTTATTATAGGAAAATGAAAAAGTGTGTGAAAGAAGCTTCTTTCACACACTTTCTAGTTAACGAATAATCGTCATTCGATTACGTCCTTGAAAAAATCTTCTTAGCCACGTTAAAAGAAAAGGCTTAACGATTCTGCGTGTAAACGGCAGTAAAAAGATAAAGCCTACAACATCTGTCAAGAAGCCTGGAAACAGCAGAAACAGTCCGCCAAATAGTACACACATACCATCAAGGATTTCACCGCTTGGAACATGTCCCTGGCTCATCTGACGCTGTGCCTTTTGAAAAAGAGATGTTCCTTGTTTTTTCGCTAGAAACGCACCAATAAAACTGGTAGCAATAATGAGTAAAAATGTTGACATTACACCAATGAGATGACTTGAATAAATCAAAATCATTACCTCAACAGCAGGTACAATAAGAAGGAGCGGAAGGAGCTTCCTCACCATCATCACCTCTTCGCTTATTGAATTGCCTAAACAAAAAGAGAAGGATTCCCCTTCTCTTTTTTCTATCATCTACGTGTTCTTACAGTACGCTTGCGTGTCCGTTGTATACGACACCACGTGAAGCATCAACTGTAATATCTTGATCTTCTGAGAATACGCTTGTTGCGTTTTCTACGCCTACAATGACAGGAATGCTTAAGTTTAACCCTACTACAGCTGCATGGCTTGTTAGACCGCCTTCTTCTGTAATAAGAGCTCCTGCTTTTTCGATTGCACTGATCATATCGCGATCTGTGCTGTTTGTAACAAGGATAGCACCTTCAGTCATTTTTGCATTTGCTTCTTCAGCAGTTTTAGCAATAACTACTTTGCCAACTGCTGCTTTACGACCAATTCCTTGTCCTTTAGCAAGAACGTCACCTACAACTTGAACTTTCATTAAGTTCGTTGCACCTGATTCTCCAACTGGAACACCAGCTGTAATAACCACTAAGTCGCCGTGTGCTACAACGCCTGTTTTTACTGCGTCATTTACAGCGTGATCTAACATATCGTCAATTGTATTTACGCGCTCACCAACAACTGGTGTAACACCCCATACTAGAGACAGACGACGTGCAACAGAATCGTTTGCTGCAACAGCTACGATTGGAGATTGCGGACGATATTTAGAAACGATTTTCGCTGTATAACCACTTTCTGTTGGCGCTACGATTGCACTAGCGTTTAAGTTAAGCGCTGTGTGTACAACAGATTGTCCAATTGCATCTGTAATAGATGGGCCAACTTGCTTGCTGCGCTGTTGTAAAATCTCAGAGTAGTTTAGAGCTTGCTCAGCACGAGAAGCGATTGAATGCATTGTTTGTACAGCTTCAACTGGGTAAGAACCTGCAGCTGTTTCACCAGATAACATAATTGCATCTGTACCATCAAAGATAGCATTGGCAACGTCACTTGCTTCCGCACGAGTCGGGCGCGGGTTGCGTTGCATTGAATCAAGCATTTGTGTAGCTGTAATAACTGGTTTGCCAAGCGCATTACATTGTTTGATTAGATCTTTTTGTACTAACGGTACTTCTTCAGCAGGAATTTCTACTCCTAAGTCACCACGAGCAACCATTAAACCGTCTGAAACTTCAAGAATTTCCTTGATGTTATCTACGCCTTCTTGGTTTTCGATTTTTGAGATGATTTGAATGTGAGCTGCATTGTGTTTTTCTAGTAGTTCACGAATTTCTAATACATCAGATGCTCGACGCACAAAAGAAGCGGCGATAAAATCAATGCCTTGTTCGATACCGAATACAATATCGCTTGCATCTTTTTCAGTGATACCAGGAAGGTTTACACTTACGTTTGGCACGTTTACACCTTTTTTATTTTTTAATGTACCAGGGTTAAGTACTTTTGTTTTGATTTCACCATCAATTTTATTGATGTCTAGTACTTCAAGACCGATTAAACCGTCATCTAAAAGGATTTTTGATCCTACGTGTACGTCATCGATTAGACCTGGATATGTAATTGAGAATTTTTCAGTTGTTCCCACTACTTCTGTCATAGAAACAATGATTTCAGAGCCTTCTTCTAACTCAATTGCACCATTTTCCATTGTGTTTGTACGAATTTCAGGTCCTTTTGTATCAAGTAAGATACCTACTGTTTTACCTGTTTGTTTCGCAGCTTCACGAATGTTAACAATACGTGCACCGTGCTCTTCAAAGTCACCGTGAGAGAAGTTTAGACGACAAACGTTTAAGCCTGAGTTAATTAGTTCAACTAATTTTTCTACACTTTCACTCGCTGGTCCAATAGTACATACAATTTTAGTTTTACGCATTCAAATTTCCTCCTATATATTTACTATTTACTCTTTAGATAGGGCAAATAGCTATTTCTTTTACTAACCTTGTACTAGCAGGCTGTGAACAAATATTTTGTTGCCCTGACTTGTTGCCCTGACTTGTTGCCCTGACTTGTTCACCTTGCTTTACGTGTAACTTATGAAATACCTACGTAGCGTTGAATCAAATAGCAAACAAATACACAGCACTTTAACGATGAATTTCTTCATCGTTTGCTTCTTGTTTTACTATTCCCTGCAATTCATACAGCAATACTTGCTGCCTAATTTGTCTTATGTATCTCACGTTTTGTAGAAAAGACAAACGCTCGCACAGCTACTAATAACCATAGGAAATTTTTAAAAAACACTCTTTTTCTACTTTTACTTAAAGGTTTTTGCTGTCTATAAAATACCACGAAGAACTTGTAAACACAATAGAGAAGGGCTATACAAACCGCACAAAAACGCGCACCCTTATTTTTCAAGAGTGCACGTTTCTTTATTTTATAGTAATGGCATCGTTTTCAGCTGCAAATTGTCCGATTTTTTTGTATTTTAAATAACGCTCTTCCACTAGCTCTTCTTTTGATAAATTCATCAGCTCTTTTAATGATTTCTTGATAATGCCCTCCATGTATCCAGCTTGTGCATCGATATCTCGGTGAGCTCCGCCTTTTACCTCTGAAACCATTTCATCTACAATACCCAGTTCTTTCAAATCTGGTGCTGTAATCTTCATCGTTTCAGCAGCTTTTTTCGCAAGAGAAGAATCTTTCCAAAGAATGGCTGCCGCTCCTTCTGGAGAAATAACTGAATACGTCGAGTTCTCAAGCATATGAAGGTGATTTCCTAAACCTAATGCCAACGCTCCCCCGCTTCCTCCTTCTCCAATTACAATGCAAATAACAGGTACAGTTAAGCCAGCCATTTCGAAAAGGTTTTTCGCAATAGCTTCGCTTTGTCCGCGCTCTTCTGCCGCTTTTCCTGGATAAGCTCCTTTTGTATCAATAAAGCAAATAATTGGGCGGTTAAATTTCTCCGCTTGCTTCATTAGACGCAGTGCTTTACGGTAGCCTTCAGGATGAGGCATACCAAAATTACGGCGAATATTTTCTTTCGTATCTTTACCTCTCTGATGTCCAATCACGGTAACAGGCACACCATTAAACTTGGCAATTCCTCCTACGATTGCTTCATCATCTCCATAAAAGCGATCTCCATGACACTCTAAAAAGTTTGTAAACAAGCGAGAAATATAATCGAGTGTTGTAGGACGCTCAGGATGACGAGCAATTTGAACACGGTTCCATGGGCTTAGATGATTGTAAATATCGTTTTCTACTTTTTCTAAGCGATTTTCTAACTTATCAATTTCGCTAGATAAATCCACTTCTGTATTTTTAGCAAACTCTTTAAGCTCTGCAATCTTGTTTCGCAACTCAACAATTGGACGTTCAAATTCTAATTCGCTTACCACTCGATGTCACCTCCTGCTACGTGTATATCTAAAATAGTTGTTAACGTTTCTTTTAAATCATGACGGTCAATAACTCCGTCTAGCTGACCATGCTTCAACAGAAATTCCGACGTCTGAAAATCTTCTGGAAGCTCTTCTCTAATTGTTTGTTCAATAATACGTCTTCCAGCAAAGCCAATTAACGCGCCCGGCTCGGCTAAATTATAATCACCTAACGAAGCAAAGCTTGCTGACACGCCTCCTGTAGTAGGATGTGTCATAATCGAAATGATTAATCCGCCTTCATCACTGAACATTTTAAGAGCTGCGCTAGTTTTAGCCATTTGCATCAAGCTCAGAACACCTTCTTGCATACGTGCACCGCCTGAAGCTGTGAAAATAAGGAATGGAACATGCATTTCCTTCGCTTTTTCAATGGCGCGAGTAATTTTCTCGCCGACTACAGATCCCATGCTTCCCATACGGAAGTGTGAATCCATAACAGCAACTACTACTTTAATTCCTTCAATATCTCCTTCACCCGTAACAATCGCTTCACTTAAATTAGTTTTCTCACGATCTTTTTCGAGCTTTTCAAGATAATCAGGGAACCCAAGAGGATTTTCTGACGTCATATCTTTGTCGTATTCAACAAACGTTCCGCTGTCGATTAAACTTTCGATACGCTCTGGTGCTGTCATTTGATGATGATATCCACAGTTTAAGCATACTTTTAAGTTTTTATTTAACTCTTTCGTATACATTATTTTTTTACACTTTTTACACTTGGTCATAATTCCTTCAGGTACATCTTGTCTCATATGCTCAGAAGGAATCGTAGCATATTTTCGTTTTTTTGGAGTTTTTGTGTTTTTTGTAAATAAATCTCGTAACAAGGTGTAACCTCCTTTTGGTTCTTTTCTTTATCATAAGAACCTTTATTCTTCCTCTTCTTCTACTATTTACAAGTTGTGAAAATCCGCCTCAAATACAAATCAAGTGACGGATAGACAAAAATTGGACGAATTGTTCGCTTCACTTTATTAGTTGCTATTTACTTTACTAGATGACTGTTTGATTTTGTGTAGAAAGATGGCATGTCTCTTTCGTCAAATTCCTTCTTTCACACTTGTTTGTAGCACTGATGGTGAAGATTTAATACAGCTGCTTCATCTTTTTTAGCTAACGCCTCTACTAATTCACTTATCAGAGTGTCGCTTGGCGCTGAGTTTTGTTGAAAAGTTTGAGAAAAGCGGCAAATAATCAGCCAGATTCGGTGTAATAGCCGATTAGGCTGCAAAGAAAACAAATAGTCAAACAAGTTCTTCAAACAATCGTCATTCTGCTTTTGAATTGCTTTCGAAACATTGATTTCGTCCTGTTCCGCTAAAACAAAATACAAACAGCTCTTTTCAAGAATATATCTCGTCTGAATTAAATCTGATTTTGTTTTACCGTCTTGTACTAAAAAAGTAGCTAATAAATCAATAAATTGATGATCCCCTACTTCTTTAATAAACGTACCTTCACCTCTTCTAGTTTCAATCAACCCAATTAGCTCTAACGCTCTGAGCGCTTCTCGAACGGAAGAACGTCCTGCGCCTAACCGTTCAGAAAGCTCTCGTTCTGACGGGATTTTATCCCCCGTAGTTAAACGATCGGCTTCCATTAGCTGGCGAATTTGTTTTAGAACTTCTACATATACTTTTGAACGTTCATTCTTCAAGTTTACTACCACTCACTTTACATTACTTTAACAGGCATGCTTGAAGCATCATGCCTGTCAAAGAACAGTTGATGTAACCTTATTCAATAATCGCTAAGCGACGTGTATTTTCAGCTACGGCTTCTGGCTTTACTTTTATTCGGGCAACGCCTGTTTCCATAGCTGCTTTTGCAACAGCGGCGGCTACTGCCGGAGCCACTCGTGCATCAAATGGACCTGGAATCACATAGTCTGTATTCAAATCCTCTTCCGTAATTAAATTAGCAATGGCCTCAACTGCAGCCATTTTCATTTTTTCATTAATATGAGTAGCACGTACATCTAGTGCACCTCGGAATATCCCCGGAAACGCTAAGACATTGTTCACTTGATTAGGAAAATCAGAACGTCCGGTGCCGATTACTTTCGCGCCAGCCTTTTTAGCTTCTTCTGGCATAATTTCAGGCACCGGATTTGCCATTGCAAAAATGATTGGGTCTGGATTCATCTTTCCAATCATCTCCGGTGTGAGTGCTCCTTCAACCGAAACTCCAATAAATACGTCAGCTTCTTCTAACGCATCAGCTAACGTACCTTCTACTTTGCTTCGATTTGTATAGGCTGCAACTTCATCTTTTATACGGTTCATGCCGTGAGGACGCTTGTCATAAATCGTTCCTTTGGAATCACACATAATGATATCGCGCACTCCATAGCTGTATAATAATTTAATAATAGCAATGCCAGCAGCTCCTGCTCCATTCGCTACCACTTTGATTTGTGACATTTTTCTTCCTGTCAGCTTTAGGGCATTAAGAAGGCCCGCTACCGTAACAATAGCCGTCCCATGCTGATCATCATGAAAAACCGGGATATTTGTTTCCTTTTTCAACCGCTCTTCAATTTCAAAACAGTTAGGAGCCGCAATATCTTCTAAATTAACGCCTCCAAAAGTAGGTTCTAGCAATTTAACAGTTTCTATAATTTTGTCCACATCTGTCGTGTTTAAACAAATTGGGAATGCATCTACGCCGGCAAAACTTTTAAAAAGGACAGCTTTCCCTTCCATTACTGGCAGAGCAGCTTCAGGACCTATATTGCCCAAGCCCAATACGGCAGTGCCATCAGATACAACAGCTACCATATTTCCTTTCATCGTATATTCATATACATTGTTTACATCATCATATATTTCTTTGCAAGGTTCTGCTACACCAGGGGAATAAGCAAGGCTTAAATCCTCTGCGTTTCGAACAGGAATTTTGGACTTTGATTCTAGTTTGCCTTTGTTAATGCGGTGCATATGCAATGCTTCTTCACGTAAAGACAATGAATTTCACTCCCAATAAACAAAATGATAACAAATACTGCGCCTGAACCATGTTCTTTCTCACACTCATATGATGTTATAAATCCAATTGCATTTCATTTCAAGAAAAACGCATCTAATTCGTATATTTCATAAAAAACGGTGGTCAGACCACTTTTTTAACTATTTTACCATATAACATCACATGAAATCTGTAAAGACTATATCTTCTTGAACACAACGTGCTTCTCTCCTAGCATTGCTTTTAAAGTTTTTATTAACTCGTCGCTTCGTTCAATAGAATAGTGAACGGGAAGCTTGACCAATTGACGTTCTGCCTCATAATAAATTTTCACGGGGATTTTCCCTCTATGAGACTGAAAATGCTGGTAAATAGTATGAAGCAGCTTTTCTGTACCTTGCTTTGTTTCTATACGTAAGTATAATTCTTCTGACGGTAGTTTTTGAACCGCCTCGCTAGCAGCTTCAGCACGTTGACAAACAATTTGCTGCTGCCCATTTCTTTCATCTATCTTTCCTTGTATCAGTAAAACCTTACCTTGTTCAAACAGCAGATGATTCTGCTCAAATACGCGGGGAAACGCAACAACTTCTCCTTCTCCACTTTCATCCGTGATGCGTAAAAAGGCCATTTGCTCTCCTTTTTTCGTTCGAATGACGCGAATTCCCAACACAAATACTAAAAGAGAGATCGCTTTTCCTGAAGCGTATTCTTTCATATCGTGAAGAGAAACAACAGAATAAAAGGAATTCAGTGCTTCATACTGAGAAGCAGGGTGGCTTGATAAATAAAAACCTAGCATATCTTTTTCATACTGAAGCCGATCTTCTATTTTCAGTTCCTCTTTTTCCATATATTTAGGCTTTAACGAAAATTCAGCTCCAAATCCAAAATCATCATCTGGGAGTACCAAGCTTGCATGTTCAAATGCTACATCAATCGTCGCTAATAAAGTAGCTCGATTTTCTCCAAACTCATCAAAGCCTCCAGACAGAATCAAAGCTTCAAGCGCCTTTTTATTCACGGCTTTTTGTGAAACACGGGCACAAAAATCAAATAAGTCTTCAAATCTTTTTTTCTTTCGCTCTTCTGTTATTTCCTGCATAGCTGCTGCGCCAATATGTTTAATCGCTGCAAGGCTATACCTTATACTTTCACCTTCTACGTTAAACGAATACATGCTCTTGTTAATAGAAGGTGGGAGAACTTGTATTTTTTTCTTTTTAGTTCATTAATATATTGAGCAATTTTCCCTTCGTTTCCAATAACGCTCGTTAGTAAAGCTGAAAAGAACTGTAGCGGGTAATGTGCTTTCAAATAAGCTAACTGATAGGCTACCATACTGTAAGCAACGGCATGACTTCGGTTGAAGCCATAATCAGCAAAACGCACAATAAGGTCATACACTCGATTAGCAACGGATAGGTCATATCCTTTCTTCTTGCTTCCTTGGATAAAATGAGCTCGTTCACGATCCAGCACTGCTCGTTCTTTTTTACTAACTGCCCTTCTCAACAAATCTGCTTCTCCAAGAGAAAAACCGGCCATTTTTGAAGCAATCTGCATAATTTGCTCTTGATACACGATAACGCCGTGCGTGGATTGTAAAATGTCTTTAAGCGTAGGATGATCATATATTACCTTCTCCACTCCATGCTTGCGCTTAATATAGGTTGGAATATTTTCCATCGGACCAGGTCTATACAGCGCGTTAACTGCTACAATATCTTCTAGCTCTGTAGGTTTTAATTGCTGAAGCACTCTTCTCATTCCATCTGACTCTAGCTGAAAAATACCGGTCGTATCCCCTTTACTCAGCAGTTCAAAAGTTTTCTGATCGTTAAACGGTATATGAGACAGTGACAGCTTTCGATTCATGTCCCGCTCAATTTTCTTTAAAATATGATCTAACATGGTTAAGTTGCGCAAACCTAAAAAGTCCATTTTCAAAAGCCCAACATCTTGCAGAGCTTCCATTGGATATTGAGTCAGATATACATCATCATGTCCTTCTTGTACAGCTACAGATTGCGTCAGCGGCTTCTCACTAATCACAACGCCTGCTGCATGCGTAGAAGTATGCCTTGGCAGTCCTTCTATCTTCATGGCAATGTTGTACCATTGTTTTCTGGCTTCACTTTCAGATAAATAGTCTTGAAGAACTCTTGAATCACGAAGAGCGCTTTTTAACGTTGTACCTGGTTTAGTTGGAATCGCTTTGGACATTTTGTTTAGCGCCTCTTGATCAAATCCCATCACTCTCCCTACATCACGTACGGCTGCTTTAGCTGCTAATGTTCCAAATGTAATGATTTGAGCTACATGCAGCGCTCCATATTTTTGAGCCACATACTGAATGACTTGATCTCGTTTGTTATCAGGAAAATCAATATCAATATCAGGCATCGAAATACGTTCAGGGTTTAAAAAGCGCTCAAATAAAAGCTGATGCTGAATTGGATCAACATTTGTAATTCGTAAGGCGTATGAAACCAGTGAGCCTGCCGCTGAACCCCGGCCTGGGCCCGTTAAAATACCGTGTTCATGAGCATAATTCATAAAATCCCATACGATAAGAAAGTAATCACTAAAGCGCATATTTTCAATAATGTTCAGCTCATAATCCAAGCGTTCCTCGTATTGTTCCGTGATCACTTGAACTCTTTCTTGCAATCCTTTTTCGCAGAGAGTGCGCAAGTAGGTTGATGATGTAACAGACGGCGGAACAGGATATTTTGGAATGGACATTACGCCTAGAGAAATTTCGAGCTCGCATCGTCTTGCGATTTTTATACTTTCTTCTATTAAAAAATGCTGGTCATGAAAGAGATCTTCCATTTCATCAGGTGATTTGAAATAGTACTCGCTGCTCTTACTTTTCATCTCTTCATCGCTATGTAATTTCTCTCCGTCTCGAATAGCTGCTAAACACTCATACGCATCCTGATCTTCTTTTTTTAAATATTTCACTTGATTCGTCGCAACAAGCGGGATATTTTCTTCAGCAGCAAGCTCCGTTAACTGCTGATTTATAAAAGCTTCATCCTGTCCGTGGCGCTGTATCGATATATACAAAGACTGCGAATATACTTTTTTAAAGAATTGAAGGACTCGCTTGGCATCTTGAAGTTTGTTTTCTGCTAGCAGGGTTTCAATCTCTCCAGTTACACCGGGTGTAATAGCAATCAACCCGCCGCTGTAATGATGGAGCCATTTTTTATTTACACCGTGTTTTTCCTTGGTTTGAACTAAACTGCTTAGTTTTAATAGATTTTCATATCCCTTATCATTTTCCGCTAACAAAACTAAAGGGTACGCTCGCTCGCTTTCTTCATGTTCTAGGATTGATAATGTGAGCCCAATAATTGGCTTGATTCCCGCTTTCACGCAGGCTTTATAAAAAGGAATGACTCCGTACATCACGTTTTCATCAGTCAAAGCAATCGCTTCATAGTTCATTTTCTTAGCTGTTTCTACAAGTTCATGAATACGAACGGAACTGCTTAGTAAGCTATAAGAACTTTGAAGCTGCAAGTGAACAAAAGGCACAGGACTTCCCACCTTTCTTTAATTCTTTATTCTTATTATAAATTTTGTTGCCGGCGTAGACAAATTACATAACTCTGAGCGTTTGTCCATATATATGTAGGAAGCGCGATTCATTGATAAACTAGTAAAGGAGGACACGTCATGACAAAAGAGCCTTTTATGTCTCTTTTCATTTGGAGTTACTTCACTTCATTAGGTATTATTTTAGGCGGTTCATTAATTGGAGCATTTGCGGGGTTTTTAATTGGAAAATCTCCTTTATACGTCATGCATACCCTCAGCAATAGTTTGAAAATCTGGGCAATTGTCGGAGCAATTGGAGGAACATTTGATACGTTTTACAGCTTTGAGCGAGGACTCTTCGAAGGAGCCACAAAAGATGTATTCAAACAAATCCTTTTAATTCTATCCGCTATGGGAGGAGCCCAGACCGGGGCTCTTATCATCAAGTGGTTAACTCAGGAGCATTTTGTATGAGGGTACCCAGCGAGCGAATGTTCAAGCGCTCCGACTGGCAGCGTTTTTTTGCCGGTATAGTCATTGGAGCAATTGTTAGCTGGGGGTGTTTTTAACGATTTATGGCGTTTCAAGAGATAGAGAGCTAGAAGAAGTTCGAATTGCTAATGATAAGCTAGAAAAAGCAAATTTGCAAATTAGCGCATGGCAAGAAGATGTAAAAGCATTAAACAAGGAAATGAAGCAGCATTTGATTATTCAGAATGTGAAAGTAAAATTAGTAAACGGCAATCGTTATAAAGTAAACTCTGTGGTTGAATACAATATTCAAAAAAGCGTCGACGAAGAAGCACAGCACTTAATTGCCCAAGATATTGAAAGTGCGTATCGAAGCAGGGATATCTTAAAAAAAGCAATTGAAAATAAAAAATACGAATTCGATAAAACGATTTATGAAGTTGAAGTTCATCAAATTTATTTTTATACAACGCTTTCGATTGAAGTTCGAATTAAAAAGATGGAAAAAGTACTATAAAAAGCCGCTGATTTAAAATCAACGGCTTATTTTACAGATTACTCCTGACTACAGAGCTCTTCTAAATCAAGTAGTAAAGGCTCTACTTCTTCCCATGAATAAATGGAAGCGCCGGACGCAAGAGGATGGCCTCCTCCGTTGTATTTTCTAGCAATTGTATTAATGACAAGCTCTTTTGAACGAAGGCGAACACGAATTTGATTTTCTTCCTCCACAAAAAACACCCACGTTTTTACTCCATCAATTTGCCCTAACGAACCGACTAGCTGAGAGGCATCAGCTGGTGTCACATCATACTTTCGAAGAATTTCATTTGGAATTTTCATATGAGCAACTCCTGCTGGAGACATCGTAAAGTTTTGCAGCACATATCCGTGTAAGTGAGCGACGTTTTCTTTTGTTTTGTATAACTGATCATACACATCTTTAAAATTGAAACCATATTGAATCAATTCACTTGCATAGCAAAACGTTTTCGGCTTTGTATTTGGAAATAAAAATCGACCCGTATCTCCGACGATACCGCTGAAGATCAGCTTTGCTCCTTCATCATTCAGAGATAATCCCTTTTCTTTTCCTTCCAAGTAAAATTCATAAATCATTTCGCTTGTTGAAGAAGCAGACGTCTCAACCCAAAGCAAATCACCGTAAGGAGTTTGGTTTGGATGGTGATCAATTTTAATGACCATTTTTCCATTTACGTAGCGCTGATCTGACACTCGTGCTTCATTCGCCGTATCACAAACGATGACAAGCGCATCCTCGTAGGTGTCATCAGCGATGTCATCCATACGGTATAAAAATTTTAATGACTCCGCTTCTTCTCCCGTTACGTATACCTTCTTCTCCGGAAAAGATGTTTTTAACAATTCCGCTAATCCGCACTGAGATCCGTATGCATCTGGATCTGGACGAATGTGCCGGTGAATAATGATGGTGTCAAACTGCTTAATAGCTTCTAATATTTGTGCTTTCATTTTCTCTCTCCTGTCAATACTGTTCTTGTTTTATGTACGCACCACATGCACTTACATTTCCACAGCGCTGTATCCATATTATTTATTAAATCATATCTCTTCTCTTTTTTAAAAGAAGAATCAATCAATAGTAGAATTTTCTGTCATCGACCTGTAAAATAATAGATACTACTGTAAACACTTTCAAAACTACGCATTACTAACATCTAGAAACATTACGGGTAGAAATACACCCGACTGGAGGGGCGTCTGTGCCATTTTTTATGATTTTAATCGTTGTGTCCTTTGTTTTCTACATGTATTTAAAAGTAAAATACGTACGTTCGAAACGCCCAATGGAACGAAAGTGGATTTCCGCTAAGTCGAGTATTTGTCTTGGCTCTTTTGTATTATTTTTTGGAATCGATCAATGGTTTATTTACGAAACAAGCCTTTCGCTTATCATTGGCATACTATTTGTATTATTCGGTTCAGGCAGCATATTAGCAGGTATCAAAGCTTACAAGTACTATCAGCCTTATGCAATAAAAGAAGCTGATCAAATGTAAAAGAAGCTGCAGAGCAGCTTCTTTTTTTATACTCTTTCCAACAACTGAGCCATCATCATCGCTTTCCCTACTACAACCCCAGCATTGTAGACTTCTACATCTAGTTTAGCAAACTTCCGACCAAGTTCTAATAGCTTAGGACGAATTTCAATTACGCTTTCAATTTGAACTGGCTTAATAAAATAAACGGTGATGTTTTCAATAACCAAATCACCTTTTTTATATAAGCGAAGAACACGATTGGCGGCTTCCGTTACAATAGTAGTGAAAACTCCGTATGAAATAGTCCCCATGTAATTCGTCATTTGCGGCGTTACTTCACAGCGATACACCGGTGCTTCTTTTGTCTCTTGTACATCCATAAATTGATTGGTTACAATGTCGTCAATGGTTTCTCCTACCTGCGGTTGACGCTGAATCATTTGCAGCGCCTTTAAAACATCTTGACGGCTGATAATGCCCTCTAGCCGGTGGTAATCATCCACTACAGGCAGCACTTCAATCCCTTCCCATACCATCATATGCGCAGAAGAAGCGACCGATGTTTTCCCGTGAACCGTCATCGGATTTTTCGTCATTACTTTTTCAATTGAAGTAGAAAGGTCATATCCAATAACATCTTTTGAGGTGACCATACCGTGAACTTTCATATGCTGATCCACTACAGGAAAACGACTGTGGTGAGTCTTATCGTTACATTCATGCCATTTTTCAATCGTATCGGTTAACTGCAAGCTAACCGCTTCAGAAACAGGTGTTAAAATATCTTCTACAAGCACAATTTCTTTTTTTATCAGCTGATCATAAATAGCACGATTAATCATCGTTGCAACTGTAAAGGTATCATAGCTCGTTGAAATAATAGGAAGCTTAAGATCATCCGCAAGCTTCTTAACCCATTCTTCCGTATCAAAGCCGCCCGTAATTAACACGGCTGCTCCTGCTTCAAGAGCTAATTCATGAGCATTTACTCGATTTCCTACGATAAGAAGGTTTCCAGCCTCGGTATATCTCATCATAGCATCAAGCTTCATCGCTCCAATAACAAATTTGTTTAACGTTTTATGCAAACCTTCACGTCCGCCCAGCACTTGTCCATCCACGATGTTTACTACTTCAGCAAACGTGAGCTTTTCAATGTTTTCTTTCTTCTTTCGTTCAATTCGAATGGTCCCAACTCGTTCAATCGTTGAAACATATCCTTTATTCTCCGCGTCTTTTATTGCTCGGTACGCCGTGCCTTCACTGACATTCAGTTCTTTGGCAATTTGGCGCACTGAAATTTTTTCACCAATTGGAAGCGAATCGATATACTGTAAAATTTGCTCATGTTTTGTCGCCACGTGTACTTCACCCTTCTAAAACGTTTTTACGTTTCATATGTCTTTTCTTTTATTATACGGGGGAAGTGAAATGTATTCAATCTAACCTCTTTGACGCAAAGGCTTTCTCGCACTATTTTTTTGAATACCTGCCTTTTTGCGACGCGGTGCATAAAGTAGTGATGACAAGTTGCCTCCGGCTACAAAAAGAGCAAAGGTAAGCCAGCTTATACTAAAAAGTCCTTGCAAACTCGAAGTTGTTAACACTAAGTGCGGCATTGCATAGTAAAGCATCACTCCGCATAATAAAAGCGATAAAATAACTCGATTTTTTTCCATAGTTCTCCCTCCTTATTATTACTATCGTATGCAGGGAAGTAAAAAAAGCAGAACGTTTCTTTACAAATAAAAAGAGATTAAGACATAACTGCATCGATTCAATCTAAAGACGAACAAATGTGAGACATGAGCTGAACCGCTTGTGACACCGCAGTTGATTTCTGTGCAAGACTTCGCTTTCCGCGGGCGGCCGGTGAGCCTCCTCGTCGCTTGCACTCCTGCGGGGTCTCACCTATTCTGCTTTTCCCGCAGGAGTCTTCGTCTTGTCCTCCAATCAACAGCTAGAAGCCGCTACATATATGAAACCTACGTTCACCATAATAATAAAAAAAGAACGAGTGATCGATATTATCGATTACTCGTTCTTTTTTAACTTTAACCGAAATCGTTTTGTCCCAGCCTCTATTTATGATTAAAGATCCAATCCTTCTCCAACTTTTAATACTTTTCCTTCAATACCAGATAAAGACTCAACAAATTGATGAGGATCTTGCTTAATTACAGGAAATGTATCGTAGTGAATTGGCACAACAAGGTTTGCCTGCACCCATTCCGCTGCGATAGCCGCATCTTCAGGTCCCATTGTAAAGTTATCTCCAATTGGAAGAAATGCTACGTCAGGCTCATGGCGACCAATTAACTTTAAATCAGAAAATAAAGCCGTATCTCCAGCATGATAAATTGTCTTTCCTTCAATCGTTAAAAGCAAACCAGCCGGCATTCCTGTATAAATAATTTTCTCATTATTTTCTGTATAACTTGAACCGTGGAAAGCTTGTGTCAATTTTACCGTGCCAAAATCAAATGTATAGGATCCGCCTATGCTCATTGGATGTACGTTTAAGCCTTGCCAGCTAAGATATGTAGCTAATTCTGCTACTGCCACGACAAGTGCACCGCTCCGCTTAGCAATTTCAACCGTGTCTCCTACATGATCATTATGGCCATGAGTCAGTAAAATCACATCTGCTTTTACATCTTCAGCATTTAAATCTGTTAATTCATTTCCAGTGATAAACGGGTCAATTAAAATTGTTTTTCCTTTTGTTTCAATTTTAACAATAGAATGTCCATGATAAGAAACGTGCATCATTTATTCTCTCCTTTTACACTAACCTTTTCTATATTCTACCCGTCCGTTTTGTTTACAAAACAAGTGAATACGCGGCTATCATATCACAAACTGCGCAAAACCATGCCTTATTATGCTTGCTCTAATAAAGTTGTTGCATCAGCGTAAGTGAGACCGTGTGCATCTGCCACAGCCGCGTAAGTGACAAACCCGTTTAGGGTGTTGATGCCTTGAAGAAGGGAAGGGTTTTTTAAGCACGCTTTTTTATATCCCTGACTTGCTATTTGCAGAGCATAAGGCACCGTTACGTTGGTCAGTGCTAAGGTCGACGTGCGGGGAACAGCTCCTGGCATATTAGCAACAGCATAATGCAAGACCTCATGCTTCGAATAAGTCGGGTTATCGTGAGTGGTAATGCGATCAGTTGTTTCAAAAATCCCCCTTGATCAATAGCAATATCAACTACAACGGACCCTTTTGACATCGTTTGAACCATTTCCTCGGTGACAAGCTTTGGTGCTTTAGCTCCCGGTATGAGAACCGCTCCTATCACTAAATCTGACTCTTTTACAGATTGTGCGATATTGTAGTGATTTGACATTAATGTCGTCACTTCTTTACCAAATAAATCATCAAGCTGGCGAAGGCGATCAGCGTTTAAATCAATTATTGTAACATCAGCCCCTAATCCGACCGCAATTTTAGCAGCGTTGGTCCCTGCTACTCCTCCTCCAATAATTGTTACTTTTCCTCTTTGCACGCCTGGAACTCCACTTAATAAAATCCCTTTGCCACCTTTGGTTTTCTCCAAAAATTGAGCTCCGATCTGAGAAGACATTCTTCCTGCAACTTCGCTCATCGGCGTTAACAGAGGCAAGCTTTTGTTTGGAAGCTGTACAGTTTCATAAGCGATGCCTACCACCTTTTTATCGATCAATGCTTTCGTTAATGCTTCTTCAGCTGCCAAATGTAAATACGTAAACAAAATAAGTCCTTCACGAAAATATCCGTATTCTTCTGAAATCGGTTCTTTTACTTTCATAACCATTTCAGCATCCCATGCTTCTTTTGCAGTATTTACGATAGAAGCTCCTGCATTTGTGTAATCTTCATCATGGAATCCAGAGCCTTCTCCTGCCTGTGTTTCAATATATACATCATGCCCACCGTTAACTAAAGCTGTAACACCAGCTGGAGTAATAGCCACGCGATTTTCATTGTTTTTTACTTCTTTCGGCACTCCAATTTTCACCTTTATCCCTCTTTTCTTATATCAGTGATTAACTGAAAAAAGAACGCCACACCAAATCCTTTAGAAAACCGGATTTACTATGACGTTACCTTTCGATAGAGCTCAGCATAATCCTGCTTTTCTTAGTCTATATACAGTATATGCATCTAGTTATTCATATAGTTCGTTATCACTCTGTGCTTCTGGATTTTCAACTACAGAAGCCATAGCATCGCCAATGACGCCGCTTGAATAAGAATCCATTAGCTGTCTTGATGTCTCTTTTTCTCCTTCAAAATCGTATTCATATACATGCTGCGGATGTTTTTTGTCTTTCATATGTCACTTCTCCTTTTTCACTCTATTTTCTTTACGAATGTGAACTTTACTTCATAATCCCTTACATGATCTTTTCTATTTTCTTCTTAAATGCTCTAGTTATACCATTTATCTCACATCAAAAAACGCCCGCAGATTTTTCTGCGGACGTTTTGATAACTTTTTTATATCGATGTTTTTTTTGTGCAATTCATCTTTAGCTAGCTGAATTGCTTTTTTTACTTGTTCAAATCCTGTTCCTCCCGCGCTATTGCGGCGATTAACAGCTGTTTTTGGACTTAATACATGATAGATGTCTTCCTCGAATAAATCTGACGCTTCCTTATATTGCTCAAGCGGCAAATCCATTAGGTAGATATTTTTCTGAATACAAACGAGAACCAGTTTCCCAACCACTTCATGTGCTTCACGAAACGGCATACCTTTTGAAGCAAGATAGTCAGCTAACTCCGTTGCATTTGAAAAATCTTGTTTTGTAGCTTTTTTCATAACATTTGTTTTTACTGTCATTGTTTCGATCATGCCAGCAAAAATGGTCAAACATCCTTCAATCGTTGTAACCGTATCGAACATGCCTTCTTTATCTTCTTGTAAGTCTTTGTTGTATGTTAAAGGCGTGCCTTTTAACACAGTCAATAAGCTAAATAAATGACCATATACTCGTCCTGTTTTACCACGAATTAATTCCGCCATATCAGGATTTTTCTTTTGAGGCATAATACTGCTGCCCGTTGCGTACGTATCATCCATTTCAATAAATTGAAATTCTTGACTAGACCATAAAATTAACTCTTCACAAAAACGAGATAAATGCATCATTAAAATAGAACTGTTACTTAAAAACTCTAAGATAAAGTCACGATCGCTGACAGCATCCATACTATTTTGATAAATCCCATTAAAGCCTAGAAGCTCCGCGCTATAGTGACGATCAATTGGGAATGTTGTACCAGCTAAAGCTCCTGCTCCTAAAGGAGATAAATCAATACGCTTCAGCGATTCCGCATAACGTTCAGCATCGCGCTTGAACATTGAAACATAAGCCATTAAATGATGAGCAAAAGAAACCGGCTGTGCGCGCTGCAAATGTGTGTAGCCTGGAAAAATGGTTTCAACATGCTGATCTGCTTTTGTAAGCAATACATCTTCTAGATTTTCAATCAGCCCTACAATTTGCTGAACATGCTTTTTTAAATATAAGTGCATATCTGTAGCAACTTGATCATTACGGCTTCGACCCGTATGAAGCTTTCCGCCAACCGGACCAATTTCATCAATTAATAACTTTTCTAAATTCAAATGAATATCTTCATATTGAGCAGAAAATGTTAATTCTTTCTTCTTAGCTTTTTCGAGCAGTGTTTGAAGGCCTTTTTTAATTTGTGACGCTTCATCTCCAGAAAGAATACTGCATTTCTCAAGCATTGTTACATGTGCTAAACTGCCTTCAATATCTTCTTCTACAAGATGCTGATCAAATGAAATCGACGCACCGAACTCGTCAATCCATTGTTCAGGGCGTTTCGTAAAACGCCCTCCCCAAAGTTTGGTCATACCGTTGTCACCTTCTTTTGATTTACCATGCTGCTCACTTGTGTTGGAAGTCCCCATAATGAGATGAAACCAACTGCTGCATTGTGATCAAATTCATCTTCTTTTGTATATGTTGCAAGTTTTTCATTGTATAAAGAATTAGGAGATTTACGTCCCTCTACGATAGCATGCCCTTTAAATAGTTTTACTCTCACTGTTCCGTTCACATATTGCTGCGTATCTTTTAAGAATGCAAGCAGTGAATTTGTTAATGGAGAGAACCATAAACCTTCATAGATAACTTCTGTTAATTTTTTCTCAATCACTGGCTTGAAGTGCGCTACTTCTTTCACTAATGTTAAATCTTCAAGCTCTTTGTGTGCTTTAATTAATGTCATAGCAGCTGGACACTCATATACTTCACGTGATTTAATTCCCACAAGGCGGTTTTCTACATGATCAATACGTCCGACTCCGTGCTTACCTGCAATTTCGTTCAATTCTAGAATTAACTGAGCTAGCGTGTAAGATTGGCCGTTTAATGATACTGGAACGCCTTCAACGAATTCAATTTCCACTACATCCGCTGTGTCCGGAGTGTTTTCAAGAGAAGCCGTTAGGTCATATGCTTCTTCAGGTGGAGCTGCCCAAGGATCTTCAAGAACGCCACACTCGTTACTTCTTCCCCATAAGTTTTGGTCAATTGAAAATGGGCTGTCTAAGTTAATTGGAATTGGAATATTCTTTTCTTTTGCATACTCAATTTCTTCTTCACGAGACCATTTCCAGTCACGAACAGGAGCTAAAACTTCTAAGTGTGGATTTAATGCTTTAATTGATACTTCGAAACGCACTTGGTCATTTCCTTTTCCCGTACATCCATGTGCGACAGCTACTGCATTTTCTTGTTCTGCTACTTCTACAAGCTTTTTAGCGATTAGCGGTCTAGATAGTGCAGATACTAATGGATATTTTCCTTCATATAATGTGTGTGCTTGAAGTGCTGCTAACGCAAATGTATTGGCATATTCTTCTTTTGCATCAATCACATATGATGATACCGCTCCAACTGTTAAGGCTTTTTCTTTAACGAATTTTAAATCTTTTCCTTCGCCTACATCTAAACAGCAAGCTACCACATCGTACCCTTTTTCCTGTAACCATTTAATTGCAACTGACGTATCTAAACCTCCGGAATATGCTAAAACAACTTTTGGATTACTCATCATCTATTCCTCCTACAAATTATATATATATTAATACAACCGTTTTAATTTTTATTCATTTAATCTACTATTACTTTAACAACTTTTTAATCTTTTTTCAATAGTTATTCAAAAAAAAGTATATAAATTCACATTTATTTTAATTTAATAGGGTAAAATCTCTTAAAATACTGTAAAAATAGACATGAATGAATATTTCTTTCTTAAATACTGTGTATATTTATATGCATAAATCAAGTATAAATGATTTATTTTTCACTTACAGTAGCTCTGGCTTTTATCATTGTATAAAATGGAAGGGAAGAGGTGAAAAAATGGAGCACTTTTTTACTTATGACAACAGACTCGGTATAAAAATTCCTGCTCTTGAAAGAGAATGGACATTCTATTCTGAAAAACTTCAGCAGGATATACTCCTAACATGGGAATCCATTCGGGGGCAGATTCCAGACAAAATTCAATCTTTAGAAAAGAGTATTAATCAAAAACAAGCGGCGTTAGAAGATGAGACTAATTTTATCCGCTCCTGTGAATTAAATAGCGAGATAGGAGAACTTGCTTCTATTATTAATGATTTGTGGATTTGGTATCGAACAAATGAGGAAATATCAAAAAAAGTTCACGGATAGACAAAAAAAACGAGTCTCATGAAAAATTAATGAGACTCGTTTTTCTTATCTAGCAAATAGCGGTATTGGTAAAAGCGCTTTGCATAATCTGTCACTTGTTTGGCCATTCGATAATTCATCCCTCCGCCAACCATCATACTCACAATTGGCAAACGATTATAAACTTTTCGCTTCGCAGCAAATATAGCTAGCGTTTTCCCAATTTGCACAACGATTTTTTGCAGCCACGTTTTATCTACAATTTGATCAACACCTTCATAAAAATACGGGTCAAATTCTTGGCTTAACTCACTCTTTAATTGATGCCACCCCTCAGCCTGAAGGTGTCTAGGTAACGTTGCTGCATGGAAAACTTTTAGCGTTAGCATAAGCTCTGAAGGAGTCTGAATATGATAGCCATAGCTAATTGCTGCCTGTTGCACTGCTTGAATATTCATACATAAAACAGCAGGTATATCAATACCGACTAGCAGCGATTGTCCGGTTCCTGAAAGTGCTCCTTGACTCAGCGCATACAATCGAAGCTTGGCCATTTGCTGTTCGCATATATAAGAAAGCTGATCTACTTGAAGGGAATTCATTTCTGACAGATCTGTGATATCCTCTTTGAATACACGAGCGGTTTCAATAATTTGTTTTGTCGCTTGAGTTTGCATTTCTGTACCTTGAATTAATGCAGTTAACTGAAAGAGTCCCTCATCAATTTTATGTAAATAGGTCTCACGAACAGAAGCTGGAATTAAGTTAAGCCCTTTTTCTAACCACTCTTCGTACAATAACTCCATCTCAGTTGCTTCTACACTCTGTAAGCTCTCTTCCCATTTATAGATTTCTTCTAAAAGCTGTTCTTCGCGATTCGTTAGTATCATCATGTCACCCTTTCAAGAAATAAGTAGTTTTATTTTTATTATAACAAATAATGCATCCGTTACATTTTGCTTCCTATATTATTTCTTTCTTCTATACGTTGTAAACCTTCTTTCAACCGTCAGCTACTTACGCTATATAAAAAAGCTGATTTCCTTGTTAGGAAATCAGCTTTTCGTTAGTTTGCCTGACAATTTATGAGAATTCATGCATTGAAGAGGCACTTTATGAACTTAAATATTCGCTAAACGAGTAACGTCACGTGCAATCATAACTTCTTCGTCTGTAGGAATAACCATAACTTTAACTGGAGAATGAGGGTAGCTAATAAATGCTTCTTCTCCTTGTACACTATTTAAAGCTGGATCCCAATAAACGCCCATGAACTCTAAACCGCGAAGAACGCGAGCACGTACAACATCACTGTTTTCTCCAATACCTGCTGTGAAGATGATTGCATCTACACCAGACATACGAGCAGCATAAGAACCGATATATTTATGAATACGGCTAGCAAATACTTCAAGTGCTGTTTCAGCGCGCTCATTGCCTTCAGCGCTTGCTTTGATTAGATCGCGTAGGTCACTAGAAATACCAGATACACCTAAAAGACCACTTTCTTTATTTAATACATTTAATACTTCGTCAGCAGTTTTTCCTGTTTTCTCCATAATAAATGGAATTAATGCAGGGTCAATGTTACCTGAACGAGTTCCCATTGCTACACCAGCTAATGGTGTGAAGCCCATTGATGTATCAATTGACTTGCCGCCTTCAATTGCAGCGATACTTGCACCGTTACCTAAGTGACAAGAAATTAAGCGCAATTGTTCGATTGGACGGCCAAGAAGCTCAGCTGCACGCTCAGAAACATATTTATGAGATGTGCCGTGGAAACCGTATTTACGAACGCCATACTTTTCATAATACTCGTACGGTAAGCTGTACAAGAATGATTTTTCTGGCATTGTTTGATGGAATGCTGTATCGAAGACTGCTACAGCTGGAACATTTGGAAGAATATCTTGGAACGCTTTAATTCCCACAATGTTTGCTGGGTTGTGAAGCGGTGCTAAATCAGATAAAGCTTCAATTTCTGCTAGTGTTTCATCTGTGATTAAAACAGAATCAGCAAATTTCTCTCCGCCGTGTACTACACGGTGACCTACACCAGTGATTTCATCGTATGATTGAATGATGTTTTGAGAAAGTAACTTTTCAACTAAAATTTTAACTGCAACAGCATGGTCAGGGATTTCTGTAATATCCGTTTGTTTTTCACCATTTACCGAGATCGTGAAAACAGCGTTATCTAAACCAATTCGTTCTACTAAACCTTTTGTTAATACCGTCTCACTTGGCATTTCAAATAATTGAAACTTAAGTGAAGAACTGCCGGCGTTGATTGCCATGATTTTTGACATAAAAAAACAGCTCCTTCTTTATTATACGTGCATCATAAACATAACGAACAGAACATAAAAGTGTAATCTCTACAATATTCTATGCATTTCGACACGATTTCTATCCTTATTCATTTAATCATTCACGACAATAGATTTCAAGAGCTATACATCAAGAAAACGCTACCGGAAAATATTCATTATTTTCGAAAAAGACTTACTTTTTATTAACGCTGAACCATTGGTCCATTTGAGCCATAATATCACTCATTGCTTCTCGATTACTGAACTTCGGCAAATTCACAAGCAGCGCTTGATCAGGCGCTGTTACCCCTTCTCCCTGCTTTTGAAGAATGATAATACTCTTAGCAGCCTGCTCTTGTTTGAACATTGAAAGCGGCAGCTGAACGATTCCTTGAACGATTGCTTCCTCTTTTAGCAGCGGCTGTAATAAATGAGACTGTTCAGACTCGAACAAGTTATTTGGAATAAGGGCCACTACGTATCCTCCCTCTTTTACATGACGCAAGCTTTGTTCAATAAATAAGTGATGAGCATAGGTGTGACCTTCTTCAGCTCTTACTTTATAATCTTTTGCCCCTTCGTCGTTTGGATAATAACCAACCGGCAGGTCACAGACAACTAAATCAACAGGATCAATAAAAAGCGGCTGTAAGCTGTCTTGATTGAATAATTGAACGCCGTGCTTCTGTAAATTTGCATTTACATATGTCAATTGAAGTAATAAATCATCCACGTCTACACCGTATACGTGTTCAATTGACGCAGCGTGTGTATTTAAAATTGTTGTTAATAAATTCCCTGCTCCTACTGCTGGATCTAAAAGCGTATATTTATCTTTTCCTGCCATGAACTTTCCAACTAAGTAGCTGACAAATAGTCCTACAGCATCAGGCGTCATTTGATGGTTAGGCTGAACTGCTTCTTTCATGCCTTTTAAAATAGCTAGCTGATACGCTTTTCGAATCGTTTCTTTTTCAAAATGATCAAGCGTGATTGAATCGTACTCTTTTTTTAAACGTTTTTTAGTTACCTCATCTAGCTCTTCTTGTAAAATAGTTCCTTGAAACAAATTTTCTCCCGTTTCAGCTACTGCTTCTAAATATACGCAGTTTAGTTCTTTTCTTAAAATAATAGCTGTTTGATCAATTACACCAAATAGCTTTTCCATACTAGCTAACTGACTCATATTCTGCCTCCTGTGTAATGAAATAATATCTATATAAATGAGTAAACGTCCTATTTGGAACATCATATTTTATCATAAAAACTTCTTAAAACACAAAGAAGGCGAAAAACATTGTTTTCCGCCTTCTGCCGAACGCCACTGACAATCTTACTTAGCTGTTTTAGCTGCTTCGATTGCTGCTTCGTAGTTCGGATGCTCAGTTACTTCTGGTAAGTACTCAACATACGTTACGTTGTCATTTGAGTCTACTACAAAGATTGAACGAGCTAATAAGCGTAATTCTTGAATAGCTACACCATATGCTTCTCCGAAAGATAAGTCGCGGTGGTCAGATAAAGTTTGAACGTTATCAATGCCATTAGCACCACACCAGCGCTTTTGAGCAAACGGTAAATCTACGCTTACTGTTAATACTTTTACGTTATCTAATTTAGCTGCTTCTTCGTTGAAGCGGCGAGTTTGCGCATCACAAACTCCAGTATCAATAGAAGGAACTACACTGATTAGGCGAACAGAACCCTTTGTGCTGTCAAGCGTTACTTCTGATAAATCATTTGCTAAAACAGTAAAGTTTGGAGCCTTGTCTCCAACCTTCACTTGATTTCCTAATAATGTTACATCGTTACCTTTAAATTTAGTCACGAATAATTCCTCCTTTAAATAAGTATGTACACTGTTCATATTAGCTTGTCTGTCTCTATATTGCAATTAAATGACATACAAAACATGGCACCCCAAGCTAGAAAACAAACCAAACAAAATAAGCTTTGCTTGCTTCTTTTACTATTTAAAGAAGCAAGCAAAGCTTTATTTTATACCTACAAATTAAAATCATTTGCACTATCATGATGCTGATTTTGTTGATTATGATGATCCTGCTGATGATTGTTTCGTTTAAACATTTGCTGCACGCGTTCAATTGCTTGAGGTGCTGTATCTAAAATCTTTTCATATAAATGTGTACTTTCGTTAAGGTGAAGCATTTTAATTCCGCTTCCACTCACAATTAAAAAGGCAATTGGCGTAATTGATACACCGCCACCGCTACCTCCACCAAATGGATGACCTGATTCTTGCTGATGCTGTCCCGGAGAAGATGGTGCATGCCCTTCTACTCCAAACTCGCTTCCGCCCGCTGCAAAACCAAAACCTACTTTTGAGACAGTTAAAATAACACTGCCATCAGGTGTTTCTACAGGATCACCAATGATTGTATTAACATCAATCATTTCCTTTAAATTTTCCATAGCTGTCGACATTAAACTTTTAATTGGATGTTCTGCCATTAAGATAACCTCCTTATGTTTTCACAGAGTGTGTCTTGTTCTTATTTGACGACTTCCATCTTTTGCGACGCTTTTTGGACGTATGCCGCCAGTATCTCAAGGTCCGTAAACCTACTAGAATAGCTTGACCAACTCGAAAAGAAATTATGCACTCAAATACCGTTTCTGACCAAAGATGTTGAAATACAGGAGTGACGCTCATGACAGGCATATCTTTTAGTTTCATATACCGGCTGATTATACCAATTATGCCCCCTTTTGCAGACCATACAGCCCCGGTGAGTACGCCTGTTAACGCAGCATCACCTAAGCCGAAACGGCTGTGCCATCTAATATCACTTACCGTCACTTTCTGTAAGAAACGACGAAAAATTTTATGAAAACCGACTACCTGTTCAAGGAATTGCTTCGCATTTTCTAACATGCTTAGCCCGTCTTCTACAGAATAATCACTCCATGAATTCTCGTCTTCTTTTCCTTGATCACCCATTCCTTTCTTCTTTTCAACAAGCAAACGAGGAGAATCTTTTTTCACTTTCACTACCGGAATTTCATATGTATAGCGAATAAGACCAAACCAAGCCCTGAGTCTCACTCTGTAATAATCGTTATCTCGGACATGGTGAAGATCTACAAATAGCGTGATTTTTGTCCATACAATAAGTACAATAACAATTAAAAGTGCTAGCAATATCCATAAAAGCCATAGCACATCCTTCACTCCTTCTTAGCTTCACATTATCTCCAAAACACAGAATATTAAACCTTATGGAAACAATAAAAAGAGGTTGAGATATAACGAAATGAATCCAATCTAAAGACGAACAAATTGGATACATGAGCTGAACCGGTTGTGACATCGCAGTTGATCTCCAATCAGCTGCTAGAAGGATCTAAACAAATGAAACCTACGTTTACCATTACAAAAAAAAGAACCACTAATCAAAAGTGGGACTGCACCCTGTTTGTGAGACAGGAATCAAAGCACCTTTTAAACAACCATTTGCCGGTATTGTACTGGTGACTGGTTGTTTAGTTTCGTTTGAATACGGGCATTGTTGTAATAGGTAATATAGTTTTCGACGATTTGTTCGACGATGGTGGTCGTCGTATATGTTAACTCGTCGAGGTAGAACGTTTCAGACTTTAGCGAGGAATGAAACGATTCAATGGAGGCATTATCTGCGGGTGTCCCTTTACGGGACATACTCATAGTAATGCCTCTTTCTTTGATTTTTTGTTGATAGAGATGCGATGTGTACACAGAGCCTTGGTCACTATGCAACGTACATCCTTTAGGTAAAGAAGGAAGTTGGCTTAACGTATCTAAGACAAATTCTACGTTTTGATAATCACCAATCGAATACGCAATGATTTCCCCATTAAATAAATCTTGAATACTTGAAAGATACAACTGTTTAGGTCCAAAAGGCAAGTAGGTTATATCAGTTACTAATTTCTGAAGAGGACGATCAGCTTGAAACTCACGATTTAATACATTCTCTGCAACCTGATAAGGTTGCCCTGTTTGCTTTCGTTTTTTTCGTTTTACGCGACATTGCCAACCGTATTTCTGCATGACACGTTGTACAAATTTATGGTTAATCTTCATCGTTCGATTGAGTAATGCTGTAATTTTTCGATAGCCATATCGGAACTTGTGTTTACGACACTGCTTACCAATCTGTTGTTCCATCCATTTCTTTTTCTTTGTCCGTTCTGATTGTTCCTGTTGCCTCCAGCGATAATAAGTCGATCGAGGGATATCAAGGTACTGACAGATTTGATAGACTGGTATCTTATCTTTTAACTCTTCCACTACGTTCACTACGATTTCTGGGACCACTTCCTCTCCAATTCCTTGTACTTTTTTAAGACCTCAATCTGTTGTGTTAAATACCGGTTTTCTGCTTTCAATTTGGATATTTCGTCTTTAAAGCCAGGTCCCTTTCCATATGAATATTGCTTGCCTACAGGCTGTTCAAATCGATGCATTTCTCCATTTTTATACCATCTCATCCACCTTTTTAATTGGGTGTAACTGCGAATATTTAATTGGGAAAGCACTTCTTTGACAGGTACACCAGCTAATCTCATCTCAATAGCTTTTATCTTTACCTCTGCTGGATAACTAACTCTTGTCCCCATAGAAAAAACACCTCCAAGTGATTGTTAGGTAGTATATACCCGTTTTTTAACTTAAAGGTGTTTTTTATTTGTCTCACTATAGGGGGTCAGTCCCAGTCTTGATCAGTGGTTCTTTTTTTCACTTCGTCTAAAACCCTTTTGTCCCAGCCTCTTTTTATTATCTGCTAATTGTACCTTCATGTATGACAGTTGTATCTGCGTAGTAATCATGGGCCCCTTGCTTCTTAGGTAAAAACGCAACTAATAAATAGCCAAGTAAAAAAACTGTTTTAGAAATATAACGTCCAACTACTTCACGAAACAGCACAACAGGCCAAGTTAAAGTGGAGTCTTTCAGCGATACTACTTTAAGCCCAAACACCATCTTTCCAAGCGTTTGTCCAAAATACTTGGTCATTAAAACAAAATAACCATAAAAGATAATAACCGTTACAATCGTATAGGGAGAAAAAAATCCATCTCCTCGAGAAATACCTGCTAAATGGAAAATTGGCTTGATCAGCAGGGAGTTCAAGCTAGCTACCACAGCTAGATCTAAAAGATATGCCCAAAAGCGCATCCAAAAGCCTGCATAATGGAATTCACTCCCTATTGGAGTACTTGCCGCTGGCTCATGTTTTATATTATCGTTTGATTCGGTTGAATGAGACTGATTTTCCATGTTCCCACCTCTATTCTGCATATAAATACATCAGGCGCGGAGAGCTTGGCTGCGCAAATGTTTTTAACATTGCAGTGACTTGTTCATCTCCACCTATTACTTTTTGCATGCTCATTGAAAGCCAAGAAGGCAGTCCGAATCCTTGATTGTATTGAATTACTTGTGCACCTTTTAACTTATAATCTTTCTCCATTCCTGTTACCGCATCTTCAAAATAGCCTAGTTGATCGACCAGCTTCAGCTCTTTAGCCTGACGTCCATCGTACACTCGTCCATCTGCGATAGAACGCACTTTTTCTTTAGACAAGTGACGTCCCTCAGAGATAACATTGACGAAACCATCGTACGAGTTGTCTACAAGTGTTTGCATAATTTCTTTTTCTTCTCCGGTCATTTCTCTTGTTGGAGACATAATATCTTTATGAGCCCCGCTTTTGATAACAACAGATTCTACTCCTAGTTTATCAGCCAGCTTGCCGTAGTTAACGCTTTGCATAATTACACCTAGTGAACCTGTTAAAGTGTCCGGGATTGCATAGATTTTATTAGCAACTGTTGAAATGTAATAGCCTCCTGAAGCAGCCATTGATCCCATTGAAATATACACTGGCTTTTTCGTTTCTTTCTTCAGCTCTTCAATTTTTTTATGTATTTCAGCACTTTCAACGACGCCGCCGCCCGGTGAATTCACCTTAATAATGACTCCTTTAACTGCCTTATCATTTTTTGCAGCCTCTAGCTGCTTTAAAAATGCTTGGTGGTTATAACCATTTTGGGACATAAGCGGAGAGGAACCGCTCCCTGTATCTTGAATCGTTCCATTGACCTCTAGCACTGCAATTTTCTTAGCTGCATTCCCTTTTTCGATAACTGTTTCTGATAGTTCACTGTCGTCTCCTCCAAATATGCCTGCCAAACCGTCATCTTTTTCTTCTTTGACTGAAAAACCAATATTAACAATCGCAGAAAAAATGAATAAGCAGGCCGCAATTAAAAGAGCAATCCACCTTTTTTTGTTCATAAAAATCCTCCTTTTTAGGTGTCGGAATTAAAAGATTATTCTTTTAATTCTTAAAGCAATAATGCTATAATTATTGTAACAAACTTTTTTTAAAAAGTTTACTTTATCGCTAATATTTTACATATCAGACAAACAAGGGGGAACTATCTATGCCAAATCGTCGCAACGTTTATTTCTTTCATCCAAAAAACCAGGAAACAAAGGCGCTCGTAAGTCCACTTATTGAACTTGCAAAACAATATGACTTTCAAGTAGTAGACCATTTCGACAGCGCTAACATCATTGTAAGTATTGGCGGTGACGGAGCTTTCTTGCAGGCTGTCCGTCAATCTGGCTTTCGAGATGACTGCTTATATGCTGGTGTCACAACTTCAGATCAACTAAGCTTTTACTGCGATTTTCATATCGATGAAACGGATAAAATGATTGAAGCTATTACGACAGAAAATATAGAAGTACGTCGATTTCCCGTTTTACAAACTCAAATTGATCAAGGAACTTCTTTTTATTGCTTAAATGAATGTTCGATTCGATCAGGTGTTATAAAAACACTCAGTCTAGATGTTTTTATTAATGAAAATCACTTTGAAACATTCCGTGGGGATGGGATGATTATTTCAACACCAACAGGCAGTACGGCTTATAATAAATCGGTAAGTGGAGCCGTAGTTGATCCGTTGATTCCTTGTATGCAAGTAAGCGAATTGGCATCGTTAAATAATAATAACTATCGTACATTAGGATCTTCATTCATCCTAAGCGCTGAGCATACGCTCACTTTAAAACTATCCAATGACAACAACCACAGTCCAATTATTGGAATAGATAACGAAGCATTAAATGCACGCCAAGTTGATCAAGTTCAAATTCGTTTAAGCGACCGTCAAATTAAAACGGTTAAGTTGAAAGATAACTCTTTCTGGCAACGAGTTAAGCGTACATTTCTATAATAAAAAGCGCCCAATGGCGCTTTTTATTTTTGATATACAATTTCTCCATTAATAGCAGTCATCTGCACCTGTACCGATGGGATATCATCTGCAGGTATCTCAAACAGATCTCTTTCTAATACGGTAAAATCAGCTACATAGCCCTTTTGAACATATCCTTTTTTATGCTCTTGATGAATGGCCTGCGCGCTTCCTAAAGTAAACAGCTGAACAGCTTCAAATACAGTGAGTCGCTCAGAAGGTATGTAAATGACCGAGCTATTTGGAGAAGTTTTTCTAGAAACTGCTGCATGAATCGTTAACATGGGATTGATAGGTTCAATAGGCGCATCCGATCCGCCTGCACACATAACGCCCTCGTCCAATAACGTTTTCCAAGCATAGCAATAGTCCAAATGCTCTTCTCCAATTTTTTCAATAACCCATGGAAAATCGCTGGCTAAAAACCGAGGCTGAATATCTAGCACAACCGGGAGCTTTTTTACACGATTCACTAAATCTTTTCGTAGAATTTGCGCATGAATAATACGATCTCTTTGCCCTGCTTGAGGAGGATATTGTTCAATGCTTTCTACTACATATTGAAACGCTAAATCACCAATCGCGTGAATTGCAACGGTCATATTCAATTCTCTCGCTTTTCTCACTAGCTGTTTTAATTCATCTAGTGATTGAATAGCTACGCCTCTTGTAGAAGGATCGCTTTTGTATGGAAAGCTTAAAAGAGCAGATTGACTGCCGAGCGAACCATCAGCAAAAATCTTCATTGGCCCTATTTCAATAAAAGCGGATGTGTCTTTCTTTTCTTTAACGTATGTATACATATCATCTACAGCTTCATGATGAACAAGTAAATGAGCACGAAACAGCTGCTTTTCTTTATGAATAACGTCTTGAAATGCTTGATATGTACGCAAAAAGCCTCCATAATAATTTAAATCTTCCGTATGTCCACCCGTTAATCCGTGCTGCACACAATCTTTGATGGCTACTGAGAGCGCTTGTCGAATGTATGCTTCTGATACTTGAGGAATATGAGCCGTTACTAATTCTTGCGCTTGATCAGCCAAAAAACCGGTAGGATTCCCCGCTTCATCCCTCTGGATAATACCTCCTTCCGGGTCACGTACTTCAGCTGTAATCCCGGCTATTTTAAAAGCAGTCCCGTTTACTACTAATCCGTGACGACAGACTCGCTTCAACATAATAGGATGTTCAGTTGAAAGCTGATCAAGATCTTGATACTGAATCAAAGAGGAATCTTCCCACTGATTTTCATCCCACCCTTCTCCAATTACCCATTCTCCTTTTGGTGTACTCTCTACTTTTTGCCGAACGCGCATCAGCACGTCTTCCCTAGAAGTAGCTTGAGACAAATCAAGCCGAAGGAGCTTTTCACCGTGACCAATTAAGTGAAGATGGCTATCTACAAAGCCCGGATACATTGGATATCCTTTGAGGTGTACTTCTTTGTCAATCTCAGCACCCCATTTGATTCTTAGATCTTCTTCTGCGCCTATATCTTCAATGAATCCTTTTTCAACATATACACTTTCTACATGCTCATCTTCTTTTAGCATCGTATATATTTTGCCGCCGTAAAATAAAGTCCCCATCGCCAACATCTCCTTTACTTTATAAAGCTTGATCTTGTCTCTATTATACGTGACAAAACAAACAAGACAAAAGAGTGAGGTTTCCCCCACTCTTTTTAGCCATCATTATTTAATTAATATGACTTATTTACCACCAAGTTGTTGCTCAGCCATTTGAACTAAGCGTTTAGTGATTTCTCCACCAACAGATCCGTTAGCGCGAGCTGTTGCTTCTGGTCCAAGATTTACACCGAATTCAGAAGCGATTTCGTATTTCATTTGGTCGATAGCAGCTGCTGAACCAGGAGCTACTAATTTGTTTGTGTTTGCCATGTGTTTTCACCTCCTTGTTGAATATAGATTGTGTCAAAACACATGGCATCATACATTATTTTTTTGGTAATTTTATGAAATTTAACTTTTAAAACAAATCTTCTACGCTGTCTGCGGTATTTGTAGCCGAAGAAGCTGTCATCTCAAGCGTTTCTACATTATTTACCGCTTCTTGAATTAATGTTTCAAAATCATAAAATTGTTCGTATCGATTTATTTTTTCACGTTTTGGCTTCGTTTTTGGTGAGCTTGGCGTAAAAATTGTACAGCAGTCTTCATACGGTCGATTCGAAATTTCATGTGTATCAATTTTGCGGGCAATTTCAACAATCTCCGTTTTATCCATTGTTACAAGCGGACGCAAAATTGGCGTATTAGTCACTTCATTAATCGCATACATGCTCTCAACCGTTTGACTAGCTACTTGCCCTAAGCTGTCGCCAGTCACGATAGCTAACGATTCATTTTTTTCACGAATAAGGTCCGTAATTCGAAGCATCATACGGCGTGTAGAGGTCATGGTATAATTCTCTGGAATTTGCTTTTGAATCGCTTGCTGTACAGCTGTAAACGGTACAATGTGAAGCTTTACTTTTTCGTGATAAGCCGTTAATTTTCGCGTTAAATCGATGACTTTTTGCTTAGAACGTTCACTTGTAAAAGGCGGACTGTAAAAATGAACCGCTTCTATTTCTAAACCGCGCTTCATGGCTAAGTATCCTGCAACCGGGCTGTCAATTCCTCCAGAAAGCATCAGCATCGCTTTTCCACTCGTACCAACTGGAAGACCTCCTGCTCCCCGATAATCAAAACATGTAATATACGTTGCTTCACTTCTCACTTCTACTCGTACATTTACGCTTGGTTCTTTTACGTTTACCTGTAGATGCTCTGTATTTCGTAGAATATGACTTCCTACTGCATAATTTAATTCGTTTGTATCAAGAGGAAATTGTTTATAAGCTCTCCGAGTAGATACTTTGAATGTTTTTCCTTCTATATCAAATTCTTTCATTGCTTCTAACGCTGCTTCTTGAATCGCTTCAAGCTCATTTTCAACTTTTAATGCTAAACTAAAGCTTTGAATACCAAAGATTTGCTGAAGACGTTCGATGATAGGCTCGTGATTTTCACCGTTTAAGTGAATATACATGCGGTCTCTTGTGTATTTTACGTGAATATTTTGGAATGCACTAAGAGCCGTTACAATATTTTTTCTTAGCTGGGCAACAAATTTTTTTCTATTTTGTCCTTTGGTTGAGATTTCTCCGTACCGAATTAAAATATGGTTATATATCATAATCATTTACCTCATTACTTTCTTTAGATCTTCAATTACTGTGAAAATAGCATTTACAATGGGCGTTACTTCATTATAATCATTTAAGCCTGACAAGCTCAATCGAATGGACTGATCGGCTTCTTCGTAATTTTTACCGATAGCTAAAAGCGTTTTGCTTGGCTTTTTTCGCTTTGATGAGCAAGCAGATGTAGTGGATACAAACACTCCTTTTTCTTCAAGAGCGTGAACAAAAACCTCACCTTTAATACCTTGTGCTGTAAAATTTATAATATGAGGTGCCGAATGCTCACTCGGCGTATTAATCGTGATTCTTTCGTGAGCAGAAAGTTTGTCCATCAGTTCTGCTTTTATTTTCCGCATTTTTTGCTGATTTTGAGCAGCATGTTCAAGTGTTAAACGAAGTGCTTTAGCAAATGCTACAATTCCCGGCACATTTTCCGTGCCTGATCGATGCTGCATTTCCTGAGAGCCTCCGCTAAGCAACGGATGAAGCTGAACTCCATTTCGTTTATATAAAATTCCCGTCCCTTTTAAGCCGTGAATTTTGTGTCCTGATAATGTGCATAAATCAATTTTATGATCCGCTAAAGAAAGCGGAACTTTTCCAATCCCCTGCACATGATCGACATGAAAAAGCACCTTCGAATAGTTCGTCAGCATCTGTCCAATTTCTTTAATTGGCTGAACGGTGCCAATCTCGTTATTTACATGCATAACAGATACTAAAATGGTTTCATCTGTAATTACTGATTCAATAGCCGCGGGCGACACAAATCCGCTTGAATCTACCGGCACATACGTCACGTTAAATCCTAGTGCTTCTAACTGCTTAAATGGTTCATGAACGGAATCATGTTCAATGTTTGTCGTAATAATATGCTGACCTCGGCTTTTATATTGCATCGCTACGCCTTTAATAGCCAAATTATTCCCTTCCGTTCCTCCTGATGTAAAGATAATTTCATCTGACGATACGTGCAGCAATTCTGCCACTTGCTCACGTGAACGGCTCAACAAATTCTCCGCTTGTACGCCAAATTGATGGAGGGACGATGGATTGCCATAATAAGTTGTAGCTACTTTGGTAAAAGATTGTATTACTTCATTATAGGGTTTTGTTGTAGCGCTATTATCTAAATAAATCAAGGATGCGCGCCCCCTTCTTCATTTTTTAGGAACAACGTATTATCATACCACACCTTGGTACTTTTTTAAATCGGGCTTTGCCTTAGTAATCATAACAAGGATAGACAATCTTTTCAAAGCTATTCGCCACTTTATAGCCAAGGCCTCCGCTGTATCATCCTAAAGTAACTGCCGCATTCATAGACTATACTATTAGCATTAAAAGAGGTACGAGATAGTATACAAAGAAAAGCGTCATAAAAAAGCTCGTGTCCAAAGGACACGAGCTTTTTAACTCTGTGAAGATACAATACGCTGTATACGATCCAGCGCACCAGGATCTACTTGCTCAATAGCTGCAGATGCCTGTTTTAATGCTTCTTTGTATTCGTAATGACGAAATGCTTCTTCTGCTTCTTCTAAAGACTGTGCAATCGAGTGATGAGTACTTCTATAACGGTTACCGTATTGAATCACTCTTTCAACGAGTCGCGCTTCTTCTAACATTGCCTCTGTTTCATCAAATGTATCCTGAACAAAACCAACAGCATCTTCAAGTAAAGATTGAACAGCTTGAATATTAAGCGGTTTTTCTTTCAGCTTAGCGGTTACTTCATTTAAGATATGAACCGTTTTTTCAAGCTGCACTTTATATTCTTCAGGAACACCAGGAAGGTTGCTTTTTTGAATAAGGCGTCGTGCTTCAATCAACTGAGATTTCAGTTCTTCTATTTTGTCCTTAGCTGAGAGCTCATCTTTGCGAAGAGCTTGTAGCATATCGCTATAGGATTCCTGAGATTCTTTTAATTGGTTAAGCTGTTTGGAAACGTCTTCGAGTTCTTCTTGGATCACACTGTAGGCTAAATTATGCTCCGCCACCTTGTCCGAAATATTATAGTACAAGTTAGTCAATCGTTTTAGTTCGCGGTCCATTTTATAATATACGTCTAAATCGCGCTCTTTAAAATGATAGCTTTGCTGTACAAATAGCGTTTCTTCACGAAGTTCACGGTTTCGTTCTTGAAGCATACGAAGGAAGTTAGATACCGTGTGAGATTCACGGTTCATTTTATGATAGGAGAAAACCTCATGCTCAAGTGAGTCATATAACTGCTCTAAGCGTTCGTTCACATCATCTAGTTTTGTAATCGCTTCTTCCACATATAATTCTTCAATATCTGCAATAATTTCAGCAGTTTCTTGTTTTAAAAGCTCTACCGTTTCTTCTACTTGCAGATGATCTAACACATATCCCTGCTCACTCATTTCGCGGAATCCGTCAAGCAGTTCATTGAACTGAACAGGAAGAGTGGTCTGACACTCAACTAACACTTTTGGAATTTGTTCTAAATACGAATCAATAGCTGTTAAATCAGTTTTTAATTGAAGAACAATCTCACGTGCTTGAAGATAGTTTCCGTTAATCGTCTCTTCCTCGTATTTTTTAAACTGCTCTTTAGATGTATTAATTGCGTATTCTAACGTTTTTTCAGCATTTCCATAGGAATACCGATGTGCGAGCAATTTTTTCTTCACATGGCGATGAAGCTGATTTAACTCCTCAATATCATATCGATTATCTTGTTCGCTACCAATTAAATTTTGAAGTTCAGTAAGTATGTTTTCAATATCTATCTTGGTTTGTTCTAAGGCTTGATCAATATGTATAGATAACTGCTTCGCTTTTTTAAATCGGTATTTATCTGCTGCTTCTTCCGTTTCAAACAGTTCTTTATCAATTTTCGGGAGATTAGTTGATATAATTTCATCCCACTGCTCACGCCAACGTTCAAATAGCTCTTCAGTTTGACCTGTCATGTTCAATTCTTTCACTTTTGAAATTTCCTCTGCAACTGGCGTATTTGCTAATTCGACTTTGATCGTTTCCAGGCGATCAATTTCTTGATAAATCTTTTTACGTGAAAACATTCCGTACACAACTAATCCGATTATAAGTATGATTAGTGCTATAATGAATTCCATACTAAGCCCCCTTACAGTGCGTTCTACATGACAAGTTTCTTATTTATAAAAAGGGTGAATTTAATCCTTTAAATTTTTTTGCGTCAATGTTTTTATGATACCATGTAAAGTCCAACTTTTGAGCAAAAAATTAAATTTTTTTATACAAAATATTGGCATGGAGTCACTTTGTGTCGTTACAATGGAAAAAGAAGAAAAAAGGAGGCATTTTTTATGAAAGTTGACAAACATATTCATACTCCATTTTGCCCACACGGTTCACCTGATTCATTGCAACAATATGTTGAACAGGCAATTTTCCTGAACTTTGGCGAGATTTCGTTTACAGAGCATGCTCCATTACCAAAAAGCTTCAGTGATCCGACACCTGATCGCGACAGCGGAATGGATCCTGACAAACTTGATCGCTACATTCAAAACGTACAGCAAGTTAAAAAAGAATTTGAGCGCGATATTCGTATTAATATCGGATTGGAAGTTGACTTTATTGAAGGATTTGAACACGAAACAACAGATTTCTTAAACGAGTATGGTCCTTATCTCGATGACAGCATCCTTTCTGTCCACTTCTTAAAACATGAAGAAGGATATGACTGCCTAGATTTTAGCGCTGACGTATTTGCACATATTGTACAGAAGTTTGGCAGCGTAAGCAAAGTATATGATAAGTATTACAACACGGTATTACGCTCTGTACAGGCCAATTTAGGCGTTTATAAGCCTAAGCGCATTGGTCATATGACACTCGTACATAAATTTCAAACTCGCTTTCCATATGAAGACACACTTTCCCCTATTATTTTATCAATACTCGATGAAATAAAAATGAAAGATCTGGCTTTGGACTATAATGGTGCAGGGTTGTTTAAGCCTTTGTGCAAGGAAGCGTATCCAGCTCCCTTTGTCGTAAAGGCAGCCCAACAGAAAAAAATCCCTCTCGTATATGGGTCAGACGCCCACTGTGCGAAGGATTTAGGCCAAGGCTATGGAGAGCTGCATTTAGGATAATTGAACGCGCAGTTTGTTTGTCCGTTCATATGGCAAACATACCGTTGTGTGCACCCATCGCTCAAGCTCAATCGCATATTGCTGAACAAAATACGGTTCGTGAGGCAATATATGAAGAACTTCACTTAGGTACTGAGGATGAAGATAAGGCATAGACAGCATGCCCTTAAGCTCAATGATTGTAAAGGAAACGTGCAGCTTTCGAAATTCCTTTTCTTTCATCCCTCTTTCAAGGATTGTTTTTAAGTAGTATTTTTCCTTGGTTAAATACGTAGTCATAACTTCTCGAATTAAAATCGTGTCAAGAGAGATTTCTCTATATACGAGCCGGGCAATATGCCTATTTTCATGCTGGTAATGTAAGATAGCTCGAATCATCACGATCATACTTTCTGTTGAAGACAGCTTTTTCATTTCTTGGAATGCTTGCTCCAGTACCCCAATATAACCTTCAAAATAAGAAATCACTAAACTTTCAAGCAACCCTTCTTTGCTATGAAAATAATATGAAATATTCGCTACGTTCACTTTCGCTTTTCCTGCAATCTCGCGCACCGACGTACCATCAAAACCTTTTACGTTAAAAAGAGAAACAGCCGCATCAATAATTTTCTCTTTCGTTTTTGACTGTACAGCCATCTATCTACACCTCATTTCGATTTATTTTTACAAAACACATATGATTGCAAAATTGTGTAGAAATCGTTACAGTATTTAAAAAGGATTTTAGTAGCCTCTCTACATAATTCGTGATAGGCTTTTTAGTTCCTGTAATCTTTTATCGACAAAGTAGCGTTAAAACTGACGTTTCCTGATAAAAACTCATTAAATCTTATGTTGAATGGAGGAGAATACATTGTTTAATGTCGAAAACTACAGCGGCTCAAAACAAAAGGATTATGAATTAGTAATTAAGCAATTACGCGCCTTATTAGAAGGAGAAAGCAATACAATTGCTAATCTAGCAAATGCTTCAGCTTTACTAAATCAATTTTTAAATGAAGTAAACTGGGTAGGCTTTTATTTAATGGAAGACGGTGAGTTAGTACTCGGCCCTTTCCAGGGGCTGCCGGCTTGTGTTCGCATTCCACTTGGAAAAGGCGTATGCGGTACAGCAGCTCAAAATCAAAGAACAGAGCGAATCGAAGATGTTCATGCATTCCCTGGCCACATTGCATGTGATGCTGCTTCTCAATCTGAAATCGTCGTACCAGTGGTAAAAGACGGTAAACTTTTAGGTGTTCTTGATATTGACAGTCCAATCAAAAATCGCTTTGATGAAATCGATCAACAGTATCTTGAAGAATTCGTCAAAGAACTCACTTCTTTTCTTTGAATATGAATAAGCAAAAAAACCGCTGCAAATCAGCGGTTTTTGCTTATTAAACAAACGTTTGATTAGCCCATCACCACCGTTTTCTTATGTTCTTTCTTCTCCTTTCATACTTCAAATGAATATATCCTTTCTTTTACATTCTTTTAATCTTCAATCTTCCTTGACTTTATACGAGTAAACACCTATAATACTCGTTGTGTGAAATATTGCAGCTTATACAATCTTCTTTATGTTTTTTCATTTTGTTCCTCATTAAAAGATTGTTTTACAGAAGTAGCAATTCTTTTAACAAGATGGTGTATCGTGTAACTCTCTGCTGCTAGAGCGATGGTACATGAAAACAAAATGAGCATATCGCTAGAATGTGTCTGTTTTTGTTTTGCATAAAATAAAAACACAAACAAGGAGGAGTCATCATGGCTCGTTATACAGGTCCAAGTTGGAAAATCTCTCGTCGCTTAGGTCTTTCTCTAAGTGGTACAGGTAAAGAATTAGAAAAACGCCCTTACGCTCCAGGTCCACACGGCCCAGGTCAACGTAAGAAAATTTCTGAGTATGGTTTACAGTTACAAGAAAAGCAAAAATTACGCCACATGTATGGTGTAACTGAGCGTCAATTCCGTAACTTATTCGTTGCTGCTGGTAAATTAACTGGTAAGCACGGTGAGAACTTCATGATTCTTTTAGAAGCTCGTCTTGATAACTTAGTATACCGTATGGGTCTTGCACGCACTCGTCGTCAAGCTCGTCAATTAGTTAACCACGGTCACATTTTAGTTGACGGTAAACGCGTTGACATCCCATCTTACCGTGTACAACCTGGTCAAGTGATCGGTGTTCGCGAAAAATCTCGCAACCTTTCAATCGTGAAAGAAGCGCTTGAAGTTAACAACTTCGTACCAGACTACTTAACAGTAGACGCTGAGAAATTAGAAGGTACATTCACTCGCTTACCAGAGCGTTCTGAATTATCTGCTGAAATCAACGAAGCACTAATCGTAGAGTTCTACTCTCGTTAATAGTAAAAAGCCGTTCCTTATGGAGCGGTTTTTTTACTGTCTATATATAAAAAAAAGGCCTTTCGGCCTTTTTTTTATGCGTATTGAATAAGCGTATATTTTTTCTTGCCTCGACGAATCACTGTGAATTGACCTTCAATACGGTCTTCTGCACCTACTGTTTTTTGTAAATCTTGTTCACGCTCACCGTTTAAGTAGATCGCACCGTTTGAAATATCTTCACGTGCTTGACGTTTAGAAGGAGAAATTTTACTTTCTACAAGTAGATCAATTAAACCAATATCTTCACCTGTATGCGTGTAAGAAGGAACATCCTTGAATCCTTGCTTAATTTCTTCTGCTGTTAACTCTGAAATACTTCCGCTAAATAAAGCTTGCGAAATACGAATTGCTTGCTCAAGAGCTTCTTCACCGTGTACAAGCGTAGTCATCGCTGCCGCTAGTGCTTTTTGTGCTTCGCGTTTTTCAGGAGCTTCTTTTGCAGAAGCTGCTAATTCATTAATTTCCTCGTGTGATAAGAATGTAAAGTATTTTAAATATTTTATAACATCACGATCATCTGTATTAATCCAGAATTGGTAGAATTCATACGGACTTGTTTTTTCAGGGTCTAACCAAATTGCTCCGCCTTCTGTTTTACCGAACTTCGTCCCGTCCGCTTTTGTTACAAGCGGAACTGTTAATCCAAATGCTTTTGCATCTTCTTCTGATTTACGAATTAATTCTAAGCCAGCCGTAATATTTCCCCATTGGTCGCTGCCGCCAATTTGAAGCTTACAGTTATATGTTTGGTATAAATTCAAGAAATCGTATGACTGTAAAATCATATAGCTAAATTCCGTAAATGAAATGCCTGATTCGATACGAGATTGAACAGAATCCTTTGCCATCATATAGTTAATACCAAAGTTTTTACCGATATCTCGTAGGAATGTAATAACATCTAATGAGCCAATCCAGTCATAGTTATTTGCAATAACCGCTGCATTTTCACCTTCTTCGAAATCTAAGAAGCGTGAAAGCTGACCTTTAATACGCTCACTAAACATGGCAACCGTTTCTTTTTCATTTAACGTACGCTCTGCTTTTTTACCGCTTGGATCTCCAATAAGACCCGTACCTCCACCAACTAATGCAATTGGTTGGTGTCCAGCTTGTTGAAAGCGACGTAAAATTAAAACAGGAAGCATGTGGCCGATGTGAAGGCTGTCGGCTGTCGGATCGAATCCGCAGTATAAACGAACAGACTCTTTACTCAAAAGTTCACTTAAACCTTTTTCATCCGTTTGTTGGTTAATGAGCCCTCGAAACTCAAGATCTTGTAAAATATCCATGTTATATATTCTCTCCTTTATCTAATTGCTCGTTACAATTTGTTGAACAACATAAAAAACGCCCCTTCTTAAAAAAGAAGGGACGAAAATATCGCGGTACCACCCTATTTGGAAATAAATTATTTCCCACTTAAATGATTTAACGGTCTACCCGTCTTTTGCTACTGTAAGTTCACAAAAGATGCTCAAGGACGTATTTCATATTTGTCTATGTACTGATTTTCAGCAACCATCAGCTCTCTTAAACAGGGAGACAAGTATTACTTCTTCCTATCACTGCAGTTTATTTTATTTAAAAGTTTACACCCCACAATTATGAATGATTTCATTTTAAAATTCAAGTCCAAAAAAAAGTTCAAACAGCTGGCTGTTTGAACTTTATAAAAATCATTTATTTTCCCTACAAAGATTGAAACGTTTACTCCTTAGTCTTCCATCGTTGACAAATCGCCCGTAGGCAAATCTAATTCCCACGCTTTTAAAACGCGACGCATAATTTTACCACTTCGTGTTTTAGGTAGCTTATCTTTAAACTCGATTTCACGCGGGGCTGCATGAGCAGCTAACCCTTTTTTCACAAATTGACGAATATCTTCAATCAGTTCATCTGAAGATTCATACCCATCTCTAAGTGCGATAAATGCTTTAATAATTTCCCCGCGCACAGGGTCAGGCTTACCAATGACCCCCGCTTCTGCTACAGCAGGATGTTCAACAAGCTTACTTTCTACTTCAAATGGACCCACGCGTTCTCCTGCCGTCATAATAACATCATCGATTCGGCCTTGGAACCAAAAATAACCGTCTTCATCCATATACGCCGAATCACCTGATACGTACCAATCACCTGGCATAAAATATGACTCATATTTTTCTTTGTTGTTCCAAATCGCATGCATCATAGATGGCCAGCCTTTTTTAATTGCTAAGTTACCCATTCGATAAGGTGGAAGCTCTTGTCCTTGATCGTCAACGATTGCTGCTTGTACACCTGGAATTGGTTTCCCCATAGATCCTGGCTTAATTTTCATAGACGGATAATTACAAATCGTCTGACCGCCAGTTTCAGTCATCCACCACGTATCATGAATACGTTTTTGGAACACCTTCATTCCCCAGCGTACCACTTCAGGATTTAACGGTTCTCCCACACTTAATACATGTCTGAGATTGCTTAAATCATAGCGTTTAACTAAGTCATCACCAGCACCCATTAGCATACGAAAAGCTGTAGGTGCACTGTACCAAACCGTTACGCCAAAATCTTCAAGTGCTTGATACCATGCATCTGGACTAAATCGTCCTCCTACAATCACATTGGTTGCTCCAGCAAGCCAAGGACCAAAAATCCCATAGGAAGTCCCCGTTACCCAACCGGGATCTGCTGTACACCAATACACATCGTCATCTTTTAAGTCGAGTACCCACTTTGCAGTTTGATAGTGCTGAAGCATTGCGTTGTGAACATGAAGTACGCCTTTTGGTTTGCCAGTTGAACCTGATGTATAATGAAGCAGCATACCATCTGTTCTATCTACCCACTCAATTTCCACCTCTTTATTCGCCGCTTCTAATCGCTTCAGAAAATCTAGTTGAATGCCTTCTTCTTCTACATTTTCCCCTACAAGGAGAATGTGTTTTAAAGCTGGCAAATCTTTCACCGGAACGCGGCTCAGCAATTCAGGCGTTGTAATTAACACTTTTGCATCACTGTCTTGCAAACGATCTTTTACTGCACCTTCCATGAACGCTTCAAATAAAGGCCCAACAATAGCGCCAAGCTTCACCGCGCCTAACAATGCAAAATAAAGTTCCGGAGAGCGAGGCATAAAGATAAACACGCGATCTCCCTTCTCTACGTCTGCTTGTTTTAGCACGTTTGCGGCTTTGTTTGACCATTCTTTCATTTCTTTGAATGTATATTTTTCATTGCGCTGCGCATCTCGATAATAAAGCGCAACTTTATTTTTACGTGTAGAGTTTGCGTGCTTATCAATCGCTTCATAAGCTGCATTTAATTTACCTGTTTCATGCCATGAAAATTCCTTCTCCACTTGTGACCAGTCAAAGGTTTGATACGTTTTATCATAGTCCTGTAAGTTGTATACCCCTTCAATTACAGGAAGCGCTTCCACCTTCATCACAAACTCCCCCTTATGTATAAAATTTACAAACCTATTATATAACAAAAATATACTTTTCACAATTTTATAAAAATTATTTGTCGGAATTAGGATAATAGTCTCCCTTGTTATATGACAACCTTTGTTATAGAAGTGCCGAATTAACAAGAATCTCTTTTAATTTTCTATTCTATGTTTTTTAAAAAACTCCTTTTCTTTCATTTAATTTTTTGAAAACGCTTTAATATAGAGTTTTTTTTGTATTATAATACAGATAAGACTGCTTGAAGGTGGTGATTCATGTGAAACATTCCCAAACATACAATATGAAAGAACTAAAAACAGCTGTTGGGGCAATTGTTATTGAAGGACCTGTCTCCTCCCAGACCTTGCAACAACTTGATTTTCATGAGCAACTAACGGCCTTTCGTCCACCTGAACAGCAAAAAGAAGCATTGATCGAGATTGCCAACTTGCCTGAAGGTAGAATCATTATTGCTCGCCATCATTATACAATCATTGGTTACGTAACTTTTTTATATCCCGATCCTCTAGAACGATGGTCGGAAGGAAATATGGAGAATTTAATCGAATTAGGAGCTATAGAGGTAGCCGCTCCATTTCGCAGCTACGCTGTTGGTAAAAACTTGCTTATCGTATCTATGATGGATGATGCAATGGAAGATTATATTGTCATTACGACAGAATACTACTGGCATTGGGATTTAAAAGGAACAGGGCTAAATGTGTGGGATTACCGCAAAATTATGGAGAAAATGATGAATAAAGGCGGACTGACGTGGTTTGCCACAGATGATCCGGAGATTAGCTCCCACCCTGCTAATTGTTTGATGGTAAGAATCGGGAGCAGAGTACCTCAAGAAAGCATACAAGAATTTGATAGCCTGCGCTTTCGAAATCGCTTTATGTATTAAGCTGACCTTTAAGAAAAGGAGCTGTGTCTGATGATTGTTGAAGAGATGATGAAAACTGATCTCGTTACCTTAACCCCCGACCATACGATTGCTGAAGCTATGAAACTTTTAGATACACATAAGATTAGACATATTCCTATCGTTAATGACCTTCATCACGTAGTTGGCATCATTTCTGATCGAGACGTAAGAGATGCAAGTCCATCTATTTTAGATAATACTTATACATCTGCTCTTCTATCCGAACCCGTGCGGATGATTATGCAAACAGAAGTCATTACAGCTCACCCTCTTGATTTTGTTGAAGAAATTGCAAGTGTTTTTTATGAACATCAAATCGGTTGTATTCCCGTCACAAAAAACAAGCGGTTAGTAGGCGTTGTTACCGAAAGAGATCTATTACATACGTTTATTCAGCTTACCGGCACCAATAAGCCAGGTTCACAAATTGAAATAAAAGTAGAAAATAAGGCTGGCGTGCTCGCTGAAGTTACATCCCTCTTTGGTTCAACGAGAACAAACATCTTAAGCGTACTTGTCTACCCTGATGTAGATGAACGATATAAAATCCTTGTGCTTCGCATTCAAGCTATTAATCCATTGATTAGTATAAATACATTAAAAGAAAACGGCTATGAGGTGTTGTGGCCTAAATTACCGGAGATGACGTAATGACTAGTAATGCTGTATTTATTTATTCAGATGATATTCTTTCGTACAAATTCAGCAATAATCATCCGTTTAACCAGCTTCGTGTTCAACTAACATATGAACTGTTACGGGAATTTGGCGCTTTAGGCAATCAAGATATTGTATTACCGCGGATGGCATCTGATGAAGAACTTCAGCTTGTCCATGATACTAGCTATATTCAAGCGGTAAAATTAGCAGGAAGCGGCGAGCTTTCTGTTGAAAAAGCAGCAGATTTTGGTCTTGGAACAGAAGATACACCTATGTTTCCCAACATGCATGAAGCCAGTGCATTTTTAGTTGGGGGTACACTTACTGCTGTAGATTATGTGATGACTGGAAAAGCTAAGCATGCTCTAAATTTAGGAGGAGGATTGCACCACGGCTTTCGAGGAAAAGCTTCCGGCTTCTGTATTTATAACGATAGTGCGGTAGCCATCAAATATATGCAGCAAAAGTACAACGCACGCGTTCTCTATGTCGATACAGATGCTCACCACGGTGACGGCGTGCAATGGACATTTTATGACGACCCTTCCGTTTGCACTCTTTCCATTCATGAAACGGGACGCTACTTGTTTCCAGGCACGGGAAACGTTAACGAACGCGGGCACAGTGAAGGCTATGGTTATTCATTTAATGTGCCTGTTGATGCTTATACGGAAGATGAGTCTTGGCTCGACGTTTATAAGACCTCTTTAAAAGAAGTAGCTGCTTTTTTTAAACCAGATGTTATCTTGACACAAAATGGAGCCGATTCTCATTATTACGATCCGCTTACTCATTTATGCGGCACCACGAAAATATACCGTGAGATTCCTAAAATTGCTCATGAAATTGCCCATGAATATTGTCAGGGAAGATGGATTGCGGTTGGCGGAGGAGGTTATGATATTTGGCGGGTTGTTCCTCGGGCTTGGTCATTCATTTGGCTTGAAATGATTGAACGAAAGGCAGAAGGCATGCTTCCTCTGTCATGGCTTGAAAAATGGACAAAAGTATCGCCTCACCCCGTTTGCACGCAGTGGGATGATGAACCTAATATCTATCAGCCAATTCCAAGAAAACCAGAAATAACAGAAAAAAACGCTCAAACTCTTGAGCGCGCTCTTTATCCTATTCGTTCTCATACATCTCATTCTTAAAAAAGGCTATACAAGCGTATGGCCTTTTTCACTGTGCTTCGGGATCTGAAATAATAATTTCGACGCGTCTATTTTTTTGTAGATTGCCATTAGACGTGTTCGGAACAAGCGGCTTTGTATCTCCGTATCCAAGTGCTTCAAAGCGGTTAGCAGAAAGAGAAAAATGGTTCGTTAAATAACGTATGACGCCGCTAGCACGCGCTGCCGATAGTTCCCAATTAGATGGATAACGATAGGTGTGAATGGGTCGATTGTCGGTATGACCTTCTACTTTAATATCATTTGGAATAGTACTGAATAACCTTCCTAATTCATCCAGAAAAGGGGTACCTTTTTTCAAAATGTCCGCTTGTCCTGTTTCAAACAGCACCTGTTCTTGTAAAATAAGCACAACTCCGCGTTCATCTCGCTTAGCAGTAATGACATTCTGAAGCTTATTTTCCTTCAGGTAATCCTGCACTTTCGCTAAAATGTTATCCAGCTTTTGAGACTGCTGGCTCTTTTCTACAGAAGCTAATGATCCACCGCTTGTAAGCGAATTGACAACGGTCTGAAACTTTTGATTATCAACGCTAGACATTGAAAATAGTAAAATAAAAAAAACTAATATTAACGTCACCAAATCAGCAAATGTTACCATCCATTTTGGCGACTGTGCCGAATACCTTTTTCTTCTACGCTTCACGAACGTGTTCTCTCTTTTCTTCCAGCTTTCGTTTTTCAACAGGGGCAAATACTTTTAGCTTTGCTTGCACAAAGCGAGAATTTTGACCCGCCTGCAAGCCGATGACACCTTCAATAATCACTTCTTTAACAAAAAGCTCATGCTCCGTTTTACCAGCTAATTTAGCTGCGATTGGCTGAAAAAACAAGTTTGAAAGCAGCGCCCCGTAGAAAGTCGTTAAAAGAGCAATTGCCATGTTAGGCCCAAGCGATGAAGGGGTATTAAGGCTTTTAAGCATTAGCACTAGCCCAACGAGCGTCCCAATCATTCCCCAAGCGGGGGCATAATCGCCTGCTTTTTCAAACATACTTCGACCTCTCGCATGTCTTTCTTCCACTGCAGCTATTTCACCTTCAAGCAGCTCTCGAATCATTTCCGGTTCTACTCCATCAATGGCTAGCAAAATACCTTTTTTCACAAATGAATCATCGATTTGTTCAAGCTCTGCTTCTAACGATAGAAGTCCTTCTCGACGCGCTTTTTCCGATAAATGTACAAATGTTCCTACAATTTCTTCTACGTTTATTTCTTTAGATTGAAACGCTTGTTTCCCTACTCTTCCCATATTTTTTAATTGTTTTAAAGGAAAGCTCACGCACAGCGTACCAAAAACGCCTCCCAGTACAATTAAAATCGATGGTACATCAATAAAAGCTAAAAAACCGCTTATTCCTCCACTTGAAATAACCCCAAACACAACCATAGAGATACCAATTAGTATCCCTATAGGTGTGAGCATATCAATTTTTTTCATATTCTATCTCCCCGTGTCTGAACTTTGGATTCGTTCTTATTCATTCACAGGTATTTATTTTGTAGATTGTCTGAACTCGATGCGGTGAGGAAGCTGTACAATGCTGCTGTCTACCGTTTCTTTGTTCATGTATTTTGTTAAGAGACGCATCGCTACTGCACCAATATCATACATTGGCTGTACAACAGATGTTAACTGAGGACGAACCATTGTTGAAAGTCTTGTGTTATCAAAACCGATAACTTCTAGATCGTTTGGTACATTCAACCCGCGATCTTGTGCCCCGTGAATAACGCCTAATGCCATTTCGTCCGTTCCAACGAAAATAGCAGTTGGCTTTTCATCTTCTTCTAATAGTTTTTCAACCGCTTCAATACCTGAATCGTACGTGTAGTCTCCTTCTACAATATAAGAATCACGTACAGGCAATCCGCTTTCAGTAAGAGCACGCTTGTACCCTTTTACTTTTTTCGCATGGTTGATTGGTTCTTCTAACGTACCTGAAACGAATGCAATATTTTTATGACCGCTGTCAATTAGTGATTGCACTGCATCAAAAGCTGCTTGTTCATAATCAATAGTTACAGATGGGATTTGGTTAGTTGATTCGATTGATGCTGCAAGTACAACTGGAACCGGTGATTTTTTTAGCTCTTCTACGTGTTCTTCTGTTACATTGCCACTCATGAAGATGATTCCGTCTACTTGTTTACCAAGCATGTTATTTAAAAGGTGAAGTTCTTTATCTTGATTTTGATCGGAGTTACTTAAGATGATATTATATTTGTACATCGTTGCAATATCTTCGATTCCACGCGCTAATTCTGCATAGAAAATATTTGAAATATCAGGAATGATAACTCCTACTGTCGTTGTTTTTTTACTTGCTAATCCACGCGCTACTGCGTTCGGACGATAGCCTAGTCTTTCAATTGTTTCTAATACTTTTTTTCTAGTTGATGGTTTTACATTTGGATTTCCGTTTACCACACGAGAAACCGTTGCCATCGACACGCTTGCTTCCCTTGCTACATCATAAATTGTTACGTTCACAACAAACACTCCTTATCGAAAAACATTTCGTTTATTTTATCCTTATTTCATTTCTTGTATTTACGTATATAAATCCATCTTCCTTTATAGAATGGCTATTTCTAGCTCCTTCACTCTTACATACAGCTTAGATACCCTGTATGCATCTAAATCATTCCTGTTATGCCCTTATTATTACGTGGCAAAGACAATTTTACCAGTTTATATGTAACAATGTAAAAGACGGTGTATATTAAGTAAATAAAAAAAGTGAATCGCGAATTTATATCATATGCAATCACAGAATGATAGCGAATATCTGTAACTACTATACGATACTATGTGCTTCATCGCAACGTATTTACCGCCTTTTTCCGACAAGTTTCACGAGAATTTCATAAATTCTTGTTTTTGGATTTGCACTTATTCTTTCCTATTTTGACAAAAGTTATCGACTGTTTTCAAAATACGTGATAATTTCGCTTATCTTTATTATAACGAAAGGCAAACAAGCTTGAAACCATTAAGTGCCTCAAACTTGTCATAAAAGTATACGAATTTTTCATTTTTACGTTTTTTTATAAATTTAAGTTACATATAGGTTTTAGCTGCTTCATAAATTCTGTAAATTGCGGGATATCCATTTGCTGAGCTGAATCAGAAAGTGCTACCGCAGGATCTGGATGAACTTCTGCCATAATTCCATCTGCACCAATGGCAAGAACCGCTTTAGCCGTTGGAACAAGTAAATCTCTTCTTCCCGTTGAATGCGTGACGTCGACTAAAACAGGTAAATGAGTTTCTTGTTTTAAAATGGGAACTGCTGAAATATCCAGCGTATTTCGCGTTGCTCGCTCATACGTACGAATTCCTCGTTCGCACAAAATCAGCTGATCATTTCCTTTTGAAACAATGTATTCAGCAGCATTAATAAACTCATCAATCGTAGCGGCTAAGCCTCGCTTTAATAAGACAGGCTTCTTCACCGCACCCGCTTCTTTTAACAGCTCAAAATTTTGCATATTACGAGCACCAATTTGAATCACATCTACGTATTCTACAGCTGTTTCAATATCAGCGGGATCGACAATTTCACTAATAACGGCTAAATCGTATTCGTCAGCTACTCTTTTTAAAATTTGCAATCCTTCTAAGCCAAGGCCTTGAAAATCATAAGGAGATGTTCTTGGCTTGTAGGCTCCGCCTCTAAGCATCCGCACGCCCTGCTGCTTCACGGCTTTTGCTACGGCTGCTACTTGCTCATAGCTTTCAACGGAACAAGGTCCTGCTACAAAACGCTGAAGTCCGTCACCAATTGTTTCTCCTTTTACCGTAACAATTGTATTTTCCGGCTTCTTTTTACGGGATACAAGAAGTGCTTTACGATGATCATCTTCTTGAAGCTCTAAATGAGCTTTGAAAATCTCTTTGAAAATATGTTGAAGCGTAGACGTTTGAAACGGTCCTTCATTCTTGCTTAAAATAGCATCAAGCATTGCTCGTTCACGAACGGGATCAAACCGTTTGGTTGACTGCATTCCTTTTAACTTTCCTATTTTTTGAACAAGCTCGCCTCGCTCATTAATAAGCTTTAACAGTTTCATATTTACTTCGTCAATTTGAGATCGCAAATGCTGAAGATCTGAATTTTTCATGTACGTCCACCCTTTCACTGATTTTAAAAAATCCGTTTAGCAGGGTTACTACATAAGATGATAGATGATGGAGGATATATGTAAGGGGCTTCTCTGCTTTTATGTGCTAAACTACATCTATTGTACGAAAAAGCGGATGAAACCGCAATCAGCTTATAAAAAAAGAAGTTGAGGCATAGGCTAAATCGCTCCAATCTAAAGGCGAATAAATGGGATAAACAATCTATTATGGATTGCTTGTCATACCGCTGTTGATTTCCGTGCAAGACTTCGCTTTTCGCGGGCGGCCGCTGAGCCTCCTCGTCGCTTACGCTCCTGCGGGGTCTCGCCTGTTTCGCTTTTCCCGCAGGAGTCTTCGTCTTGCCCTCCAATCAACCGCTAGAAGCAGCTTCATACAGTAAACCTACGTTCACCCTGCCAATGAAAAAATCCGAACGATTAATGTTCGGATTTTTCTTTTACTAAAATACTTTTTCGATTAGTGAGCTACGTTTTTCGCTAATTCGTCTTCGTTAATGTTCCAGTGAGAAACATGCCACTTCACTTTTCCATCTTCAAACAGAAGCGCTTGAGGTGATTCATGCTTCACTTCATACGTCTCAGCGATATAGTTAGATACATCACGTGAATCTTGAACATGAAGATAATAAGAAGGAATGTCTTCATGACTAGAAGCAAATGCTGAAAATGCCTCATGACCAGCTGCACTAATTGGACACGTTGTGCTGTGTTTTAAAAATAAAAAGCGATTGTTTTCCTTTACAACTTGTTCGAACTCTTCAACTGTTGAAATTTTTTTCATTTTTTTCACCCTTTCTGTACTTACTCTTAAGTTTACATGGTTTGACCGTTTCCATACAAAAAGAGTGCTCAGCTTTATGTATGATGCTAATAAATTCATTTATAAGGTGGAGTTTTTTCCTGCAATGAAAAGATTATTTACTTGTTGTTATCCAACCTAAATTACATACAAAAAAAAGCGTTCACCCTATAGGGTAAACGCTTTTGATTCTTTATTATGGTCGTGGCACTGTGCTTTCCACTTCATCTAGTGCTTTTTGAGCTTCTGTTAGCTTCTGCTGAACGTCCTCGTTGCTTTGAGACTCAACTTCATCAGCAAGCACTTCTAAGCTTGTTGGCGGTAATGCTTCGTGTTCAGGATCTACTTTACGGAAGTTTTTCACCTTGTCTACTACTTGTGAAGATTGCTCAGACAGTGTTTGTGATAAACCAGCCGTTTTTTCTTTAGCCGTTTGAGCAAACCCTTGTCCTTTTTCAACAGCGCTGTTTTTCGCTTGCTCCGTTTTTAAACGAACGTAAGCTGCCTGCTCATTTAAATCAGAACGGAACTCTTTACCTGATTTTGGAGCAAGTAGTAATGCCGTTGCAGCTCCTACAACTCCTCCAATCACTGTTCCTACTAAAAAGCCTTTATTTGAAGTATTGTTTGGTTTATTTGGTTTGTTTGACATATGCGTCTCCTCCTTTAAAGTTCATCCTTATGAAAATGAGCGTGAGCGTTGAACCGCTTTTTCTTTTACTTCAACAGGTACAGGCTCTGCTTCAACTTTTTTCTGTTTTCTTAATTTTATACGTTCCCATACGTCTAATGCAACATTGCTCCATTGAACGACTTGAGCAACAGTTTCTTTATTTTCTTCTACTTTCTCTGAAACGCTTGATGATACGCTTTTAATAGACTTATTTAGGTCTTGGATTGAGTCACCTACGCCTTTAACAGAATCCACCACTGTGTTCAGCGCTTCGGATTTACGCTGAATATCTTCAGCTAACAGATTAGTCTTATGTAAAAGTGCAGTTGTTTCGGCTGTGATTCCTGTCATTTGCTTTTCTACACCGTCTAAAGTACCTGCCACTGAATTTAATGTGTGCTGAACGGATTTCAATGTTTTGGACACGGAAACCACCAGGTAAAAAATCGCAATGGCAACAATAGCAGCGCTTAAATAAAGAATAATAACCATCTGTGCAAGGCACCTCCTATTTTCTTCTCTCTTGTTATAACTACTTTCCCAATTTTATAAACAATTAAACCTTCTATTCCCTATAGACTCTTTAACTTTACCATATTCTCTCTGCTTTTATTCAGAAAAAGGGAAGATTGCTACATTATTTCGCGATATATGAGTTATTTCCCTTCCTAAAGAAAAAAAGGATTTTAAAGCATAAAAACAAACAAAATAAGCTCAGTGGGGTACAATAGAAAGTGAATCACCAATCATTGTTATTTTAAGGAGGCACTATTTATGAAAGACCCTAGAATTTCCACATTAGCTAAAAATTTAATTAATTATTCTGTTCGCCTTCAAAAAGGAGAAAAAGTATTAATCGAAAACTTTGGACTTCAGCGCGAACTTGTGACAGCACTTGTAGATGAAGCGTACAAGGCGGGTGGCTATCCGTTTGTACTGCTAAAAGATCATTCGGTAGACCGAGCTCTTTTAAACGGAGCACAAGAAGAGCAGTTCAATATGATGGCAGACTTCGAAGCAAATGTGATGAAAGAAATGAATGCTTATATTGGCTTGCGTTCTGGTTCAAACATTTTTGAACAATCAGATGTTCCGGCAGATAAAATGAAAATCCAAGGGAATACGATCGGTAAAAAAGTACATAGAGAAATTCGCGTTCCAAAAACAAAATGGGTTGTTCTTCGCTATCCAAACGATTCAATGGCGCAGCTTGCTAAAATGAGTACAGAAGCATTTGAAGATTTTTATTTTGATGTATGTAACTTAGACTATGGCAAAATGAGCAAAGCGATGGATGCTTTAGTTGAGCTCATGAACCGTACGGACAAAGTGCGTTTAACAGGTGAGAATACAGACTTAACGTTCTCTATTAAGGATATTCCTGCAGTGAAGTGTGCCGGGGAAATGAATATTCCGGACGGTGAAGTATACACGGCTCCTGTACGTGATTCTGTAAACGGAACAATTTCTTACAACACTCCTTCTAACTATCAAGGCTTTACGTTTGAGAATGTATCCTTAACATTTAAAAACGGTAAGATTGTTGAAGCAACCGCTAATGATACAGAACGCATCAACGGCATTTTTGATACGGATGAAGGCGCACGTTTTGTTGGCGAATTTGCGATTGGCGTAAATCCATATATTCAACATCCAATGCAAGACATCTTATTTGATGAAAAAATTGACGGAAGTTTCCACTTCACTCCTGGCGAGTGCTACGAAGATGCGTATAATGGAAATAAGTCAAATATTCACTGGGATATGGTGATGATTCAGCGCCCAGAATACGGCGGCGGTGAGATTTATTTCGATGACGTGTTAATTCGTAAAGACGGGCTATTTGTCATTGAGGAATTAAAAGCGTTAAATCCTGAAAATTTAAAATGAGTTTTGAAATAAAAAAAAGGCACTCTCCTGAGTGCCTTTTTTTATGATACGGTTTGCTGATATAGTTTTTCAAACTTTTGAATGTCTCCAGCACCCATAAATACTAATACAGCTTCATTATGGTCTTTTAACGATTCAATTGTTTCTTCATTAATTAATTCAGCTCCGCTGATTTTGCTTCGTAAATCTTCAATTGATAATTTACCTTGATGCTCACGAGCTGATCCAAAAATGTCACATAGATATACTTTATCAGCGTGCTGTAAGCTTGCTGCAAAGTCCTCTAAGAACGTTTGTGTACGCGTAAAAGTATGCGGTTGGAAAACAGCCACCACTTCACGGTTTGGATACTTTTGACGAGCAGCTGAAATCGTTGCATTAATTTCCGTTGGATGGTGTGCATAATCATCGATCAGCACTTGTTTGCCAACGTTCTTTTCACTGAAACGACGCTTTACACCTTGATATGTTTTAAAACGCTCTTGCAGCACAGCAACGTCAATTTCTTCATAATGACAAAGTGCAATAACAGAAAGTGCATTTAAGATGTTATGGTCGCCATACCCTGGAATTTCAAATGATGCGTGGAATGTATTACGAACGAACACATCAAATGTTGTGCCTGTTGTGCTTTTTACGATATTACGTGCTTGGAAATCATTTTCTTCGCCTAATCCGTAATAAAGAACAGGTACCTTCGCTTGAATTTGCTGCAGATGTTCATCGTCACCACAGGCAATAATTCCTTTTTTGACTTGAAGTGCCATCTCTTGGAACGCGCTGAATACATCATCGATATTGGCAAAATAATCAGGGTGATCAAAATCAATATTCGTCATAATTGCATAGTCTGGCGTATAAGATAAGAAGTGGCGGCGATACTCACATGCCTCAAACGCAAAATACTTGCTGTCTTTTACACCTTTACCCGTACCGTCTCCAATTAAATATGAAGTAGGTTCAGCTCCTTGAATCACATGCGCTAACATACCCGTTGTGGATGTTTTCCCGTGTGCTCCTGTTACGGCTACACTCGTATACTGTTTCATAAAGTCACCTAAGAAACGGTGATAGCGTACAAGCTTGACTCCTTCTTTTGAAGCTGCTTCTGCAATTTCTTCATGCGTATCAGGAAAAGCATTTCCTGCGATTACAGTCATGCCGTCTTTAATATTATTTTTATCAAATGGTAAAACAGGAATTCCCTGCTGTTCTAGTGCTTTTTGCGTAAAAATTTCTTTTTCAATATCCGATCCTTGAACTTGAAAGCCCATATCGTTTAGGATTTGCGCAAGCGCACTCATTCCTGTTCCTTTAATACCTACAAAATGGTAAACTGTCATATAAAGAACCTCCAACATTCGTCTATCTGTAAGACAGTATATGACGGTTATCTAGAATTGCTCTTACAAACGTATATAAATGTCGTTTGATTGCTGATTTCACGATAACATTCGTACATTATATCACTTCTTATAACATAACTCCATGACTCCATTTCTACTCTCTTCCCTTGCGAAACGGCCTTTTATTGTGGCTTCATCACATAGTATATAGCCTGCTGTTTTAAAAACGAGCGCCATGTCATTGCATTTTTTTTGTCATTATATTGCGTTACTAACTGTTCAATGCGTTGTTTATGTCCTAAAAAGAAAGAGTCAATTAACACGTCATATCCGATTGATTTTATTTTTCGAATCCAAATTACTTGTTGTTCCTCTAAATTTGCAAATCTTCCTCTTACATCTTTGATGATAACCTGCTCATTTGTCAATGGGGTATATCCTTTTAAGAAAAACGAATTAGGTACTTTAGACACAATAATTGGCTCCAGTACACTCGTCAAAAAAAAGGCTCCTTGAATCAAAAACGACTCTGTTTTCTGCTTCGCCTGATCAGCTAAAAAAAGCTGCAGCAAGGTTTTCCCCTGAATGGTTACATATTCAAATGCAAACCACTGAAAAAATAATTGTTCATGGGAATCAGACAGAGGCGCCTCGTGAGGCAAGTTTACTAATTCTTTAAATAAATGTGAAGCCCGCACTTTTTCTCGTATATTCGTATAGCGGTTCACAAAAAAGAAATATTGATTGTAAAAGTCGCAAATAGCATTGTCAGACTGAAGCTGCTTTTGTTCACGAATTTCATTAAAGTTAATCAGTTCATGATTTTCTTCTGTCATTACTCTTCACTCGTACTCTAATTATTTTGGTTTGTCCTCTTTAAACGCCTTCATCTCATATGTTTCTGCTGGTGAGAAATGATAGCAAACTATCACATGCTAAAAAAGCAAAACACACATTATCCTTACATATAGTAAATCATTTTACTAGTTCTGACAAACCTTTTCCTTTTTTTCTTGATGGATTTCTTCCAAAATCTCTACTCAAATTCTGTATAAACGAACTTAAAGCAGGAAAAAAAGAAGCGACGGATACAGCGACAGAGCGTTAGCTCACACAATGCTGTATCCTGCTGATTTTGCATAGCCTCTTTTTTAACAAAAACAGCTTAAAATGTAGAAGTGGCTGTTTGACTTTCCATTTCTTGAAGCTCGTTTTCGGTAATGAGCACATCTCTCGGCTTGCTTCCTCTTGCTTCTGAAATAATTCCTTGCTGCTCCATCATGTCAATTAGGCGCGCTGCGCGATTGTACCCCATTCTGAAGCGTCTTTGCAGACTGGAAGTAGATGCACCGCCTTGGTCTAGCACAAACTCGCATGCTTCATAGAAAAGCTCATCTTCTTCATTTGAAGCAAAGCTTTGCTGCTTTTTCAACAAATCTTCTTGATCAAATAAGTATGTTGGCTTCATTTGTTTTTTGACATGATCTACAACGCGGTCAATTTCTTCATCTGAAACAAAGTTCCCTTGAATTCGAACACTTTTAGAAGAGCCGTTTTCAAGAAGCAGCATATCACCTTTACCTAGTAGCTTCTCTGCTCCCCCTGTGTCGATAATTGTACGTGAATCAACTTGCGAAGAAACAGAAAATGCAATACGCGTTGGCACATTCGCTTTAATTAAGCCTGTAATCACATCTACGGAAGGACGCTGCGTTGCAAGCAATAAGTGAATGCCACATGCTCTTGCTTTTTGTGCAATACGGCAAATAGCTTCCTCTACTTCCCCAGGAGATACCATCATTAAGTCGGCAAGTTCATCAATAATAATAACTAGATATGGCAGCTCCCCGCTTTTTTCATTATGTTCTTTTACACGTTCGTTGTATTTTGTAATATCACGTACGCCCGCATGTGCAAACAATTCATAACGGCGCTCCATTTCCTCTACTGCCCATTTTAAAGCTGTAGTAGCTGCTTTAGCATCCGTGATAACCGGGCTGACTAAATGCGGGATACCGTTGTAAGGAGCTAGCTCAACCATTTTAGGGTCAATTAACATAAGCTTGACTTCGTGCGGCGCAGCTTTATAAAGCAAGCTGACGATAATAGTATTAATACACACGCTTTTACCAGATCCTGTCGCTCCGGCAATCAAACCGTGAGGCATTTTATTCAAGTCAGTCACAACCGGCGTTCCTGAAATATCTAACCCTAACGCCACCGTTAAAGGAGAGTTATCTTTTCTAAAAGAAGGATGCCTCAAAATTTCACGAATTAACACCGGCTTACTTTGACGATTTGGCACTTCAATTCCAATCGTATTTTTCCCTGGAATTGGCGCTTCAATTCGGATATCACGCGCGGCTAGGCTCAGTTTAATATCATCTGTTAAATTCGTAATTTTGTTCACTTTCACACCGGGTTCAGGATGTACTTCAAATCTGGTCACGGTAGGACCTTGCGTGACGTTTACGACCTTAGCTCGAACGTTAAAGTTTTTTAATGTCATATCCAAAAGCTCACGCTGCTCATCCGCCCATTGATTATCTTCTTCAATAGCAGCTGGAGGAATGTTAAGCAAGTTCATTCCAGGAAATACATAAGGAGAAGAAGCCTTTACATTTACAGGTTCTTCAGCTTTTAACGAAGCCTGCGGAACCACTTCTTTGGTTTTTTCACCGTGAACTTCTTCTCGCCTACTTACTTCCGTTTTTTTTTGCAGAGCTTCTGCCTCCTGCCTTTGGTATGAACCTTGAGACGGCTGACTTTTTTCTCGAGCGCTGTTATTCATCTTTGTGCGGTCTTTTTTCAGCATCATCACGTTAAAAGGCACTAATCGCTTACCGCGAGCTCGTTCAGCATTTCCTGGCTGTTCTGCAGGTACAAGAGGTTCTACAGCTGACTCTTGCTGTACTTGTTCTTGTAACTCTTGACTTTCCTGTATACTGCTCTCTTCCTCTTTTATCACCGAATTTTCAAGCTCTTGGTGAACAACAGCCGATGCCGCTTCTGGTTGCCATTCATCAGCTGCGGGTTGCGATGAATTTAAACTTTCAGAATTCAGCTCATGTTCTGCTGCCATATGAACACTGTTTGCTGGCTCTTCTAGAATGACGTCACTTTCTTTCTCAGCAGCTGGAGCTTCTTCTTTCTTTCTAGGCTTTAGTGATTCTACTTCTTCTGCTGCTTGTAAAAACACTTCGCTTCCGTCCATCAACGTTTCTGCTTCTACTTCTTCAGTCTCATTTCCTATCTCTTGTTGGAGAGAAACTGATGATTCAGACGGGCGCGTTTCCTCTGAAATTGGAACTTCTTCGGCCGCTGTCATACCTTTCGCTAAATCCCAGTCAAGAGTTCTCTCTTGTCCCACTAACGGTTCGACCGCGTGTGATTCTTCAAAAGTTGGCACCTCTTCCTGTTCTTTTACGGCTACTGAAGAACTTGGCTTTTCTTCAGAAAATGATAGCTTCTCTTTTTGATTTTCCTCATATTGCTTCCACTGAGCAAAACGCTGAGAAGACAGTTGCATCATTTCTTCTGTTTCTTGAATCGGTGCTTCTTCGGCTATAGGCTTAGAAACTGGTTTTCTTAACGGCTCTACAACAGCTGTATTCATCGCTCGTCGGTAAATTTCATCTTCAAACGCTGCTTTTGATAACTGTGTACTCGGAAGCTCATATTCTACTACTTCCTCACTTCCGTTTTGTACAACATTAGAAGGCCGCTTATTAAACCCATAGACAGGTGAAGGAATTTCAGTCGGACGAAACGGACGTTTTCTTACTTGCGGAACCGCTTCTTTCTTTTCAGATACCGTTTTTAACGGCTGAGATACTGACTTAGGCTGCGTTAGCGCCGACTTGCGAACAGGCTCTTGATAAAACGGAGCCGGTGCCTTTTTTGCTACAGGCCTTGGTTCATTTTTAGGAGCTGCTGCCTTTTTTGCTTCTCCCGTATCATCAATTAAAGGAAAACGAAACGTTCCTTTTGGATATTGATAAGCTACTTTTGTATGAACATCTTGCTGCTCTTCACTGTAACTCCGCTTTTGCGTTCTGGCCGAGTGTGGAACAGAAGGTTTTGGCGTTGCTTTCATCACTGGCTTTTGATGAACTGACTGCATTTGTTTAGGCTTAGGAGCCTTCTTTTTAGGAATTGTTTTTTCTCTATTTAAAGGGTATTCTTCCGTTGTATTTCCATGTTCGTCTACAACGATTTCTTTCACTTCGTATCCTAGTAAATAATCCATTACTTTTCGTACAAAACCCATTTTTATCACTCTTTCTATCAGACTATCTTACCTCGTTTAGCCTCTTATACCGCAGTGCTGCGATATCTACAAAAAGCTATCCATGCATCCTTTATTTACCTTTGGCCTCAAAGTATTCTCTGAGATGGATATATATACTATCTTTTCATTTATCATTCTATCACGTATGCTTGAACTCTTACTATAAAATCTACTATTTTGCTTCCCTTATTTATACAGTAAAATTCCTCTTTGCAAAAATATTTTTTTGCGTCTAGTTAGCACTCATAATTAAACGCGAAAAAAGCCACTAGTATATACTAGTGGCTTTTAATTTTAACAAACCTTTTTAAGAATTGACAATTGCTTTTCAGCAACTGTAACGCTTTGAAATATACGTGTAAAAAAACATCATGCTTTTGCCCTATAAATCAGTATGGCACTCTGCTTTTATGCTTGAAAAGGTTGACCTACTTCATATTTGTCTTCAAGTACTAAAATCCCTTTTTCTTGAGGAGCGTTCGGAAGCGCCAGCTCTTTAGCAGAGCAAATCATACCTGAAGAAGGTACACCGCGCAGCTCTGCATCTTTAATGATCATACCACTTGGCATAACCGCTCCTACTTTTGCTACCACGACTTTTTGACCTGCGTCTACATTTGGTGCTCCACACACAATTTGAAGTGTCTCTGTGCCAACATCTACTTTACAGATATTCAGCTTATCTGCATTTGGATGCTTTTCTTTTTCTTGAACATATCCCACTACAAATTTAGGAGATAAATCCACTTCAAGTTTACCTTCAAAACCGCTTTCGCTAAGTACACGATTTACTTCTTCCACCATTTCTTCTGTTAATTCAAGAGAACCATTTCCCTCTACTTTTAACTTAGAAGAAGCATGAAAGATGTTATAGCCGGCTGTTATATTTGATTTTTGATCAAAGATACGCACAACGTCGCCTTTTGTTTCAAACGTGCGATTTTCAATTGCGATATCTTCTAGCTTGACGATTAATGTATCGCCGATACCTTCTTTATTATAAAAAAGATTCATAATTAGTCCCGTCCTTTACTACGATTTTTTCCTAGAATAAAAATAGGTTCTAGCTCACCGTTTTCGTATAAAAATGAAAGAGCTGTGATGGGTACACGTCCACTTGCAAAAAAGCTCATGGTCATTTGCGCAAGAATATCATAACCCGTTTCGTTTTTGATATCAGCTAGAATCAGCACATCTTGATGAGGTACTGCTACAGCCATTGTGCCCGAAACACTAGAAGCAAAATCTTGCAAAAATGCCTCGTTAAGAATTCGGCTTGCATCGTATCCATCGTTCTGATTTACAAAATAAAAATCATTGCCTGCTACCGTATCTTTTTTATGTGAAATCGGCAAAGAGCGAAGATTAAATTTAGCCATTTCCCGCACTGCGGATAGATCTAAATTTTCCTTGCGAATTAGTTTCTCATCTAATAGACGATATGTATTGCCTAAATCAAGCGCATAATAAATGCGTGTTTCAGCTGTATGTTCATCATAAATCAACGGCACGTCTTCATTCGATTTATCTGGAAAAGACGTTGAGCGAATAACTGGATAAATGCGCTTTTCTTTTCCCGTTACCTGCTGTTCATCGTTCATAACACGAAGAGCTTCTTTTATATAATATACCATTTCATCTAGAGCCGCTTCCTTTTTTTCTTCCCATTTTGCAATTAGCCCAGGTAAAGAAATGGTTACACCTTTTTTCGTTTCCTGATGTTCAACGCGCAGCGTATCTTTTTCACGATCAAATAAAAATGACCAATCCGCACCCGTTAATCGCTCTTCTAGTAGTTTTCTCATCTTTTGACTATTCATTTTCGCCATATTTACGCCTCCTTTTCTCATTTTTATGTATGAAGACTGATAGCTGTAGATCGCTATCAGTCTTCACTTGATTTATGCATTTAAGCCGTTAATAAACTCTTCAATTTCTTCTTTTGTTTTACGGTCTTTGCTGACAAAACGCCCTGTTTCTTCTCCGTTGCTGTAACCAACAAAGCTTGGAATTCCAAAGATGCTTAATTCTGCACAAAGATCGATAAAGTCGTCGCGGTCGACATAGTGAAATGTATACTCGCTATGATTCGCCTCAATTTCTGGAAGCACAGGCTCGATTACTCGGCAATCTGGGCACCAGTCTGCTGAAAACATCATGATATGTTTTCCTTCTTTAATGATTTCTTTGTATTGTTCAATTGTTTGCATTTTTTCCATTTTTCTTTCCTCCACTTTTTCTTTTACTTTCGTATTTAAACGGCTAAAGTCCTATACATTATTTAATCCTTCTACATCAAAACATAGTATATGAGTTGTTGCAACTATCATACACTGATGCTTTTCTATTATAAAGGGTTACAAAGAAATTTCCTATTGAATAGCTTGATTTGTCCTAAAATCCAGCTGTCCTTTTAGCATTAAAACAACCTGATAAAACATAGCGGTCCGATCTAAATTTCCATTGGTAAAAATACCGATTGCTCCTTCTTTTTTTCGAATATTCTTTTGGTTTGTATACACTTCCATAGCTTCGGCTAATTCTTTTTTATCATGACGAAGCATACCGGCTACCGCTTCAGGAAGCTGAATACGAGCCCCTCCACCTAAAATCGGTTCAAGGTCCTTACAGGTAACGAGACTTCCCCAATTGCAAAGGAATAAGCCATGAGGCGTTTCCTGCACCCCTCCTTCAAGCCCGATACCAATATCAGCACCTGTCTCTTTGACAGCAGCACGCGCGCGGTTAACCGCTCCTTGGATGGTTTCTTCGTCAGAAAAAGGCTGTGGCGACACCCCGGACTGCACGGCTACCTCTACATATGTAAAAGTATCTCCAAATACTTTTTTTACTGCATTTACTTTTGTTGGATTCTTCGTTCCGATTGCAATTTTCATTTTTTTCTCCTGTCATTATGAAACAAAGCAACCGCAAAAGCAGCTGCTTTGTTCTTTTTATCCGTTTTGCTTAATCGTATCGAGCATTGTTTGGTCTGTAGAACGTACAAGTTTGACTAGTAATTCTTTTGCGGCTGCATAGTCATCTACATGAATCATAGACGCATGAGTATGAATATAACGTGAACATACGCCGATTACCGCAGAAGGAACTCCATTATTAGAAGTATGAACGCGCCCTGCATCCGTACCTCCTGGAGAAACAAAGTATTGATAAGGGATGCTGTTTGTCTCAGCTGTATCTAAAATAAATTCTCTCATTCCTCTATGTGTGACCATCGTACGGTCAAAGATACGAAGTAATACGCCTTTTCCTAATTGTCCAAACGCATTTTTATCGCCTGATGTATCGTTAGCTGGACTAGCATCTAGTGCATAAAACAAATCCGGTTTAATCATATTCGCAGCTGATTGAGCACCGCGAAGCCCTACTTCTTCTTGAACAGTAGCTCCAGAATATAAGATATTTGGCAATTTTTCATTTTTTACTTCTTTTAATAATTCAATCGCAAGTCCGCACCCATAGCGGTTATCCCATGCTTTCGCCAGTATTTTCTTTTCATTTGCCATTGGCGTAAACGGACAAATCGGTACAATTTGATCGCCAGGACGAATGCCCATTTCTGCTACTTCCTGCTTGCTATCTGCGCCCACATCAATCATCATATTTTTAATGGCCATTGGCTTGTTGCGCTGTGATTCGTCTAATAAATGGGGAGGGATGGAAGCAATTACGCCAGTGATAGGACCTTTTTTTGTAACAACATGGACGCGTTGAGCTAGCAGTACTTGACTCCACCATCCTCCTAGAGTTTGAAAACGAAGCATTCCTTTATCTGTTACAGACGTAACCATAAATCCTACTTCGTCCATATGTCCCGCTACCATTACTTTAGGACCTTTTTCTTCATTATATCGAACGCCGAATAAACTTCCTAACCCATCTTGAATGACTTCATCTACAAGGGGTTCAATTTGCGAGCGCATAAATGAACGTACTTGATGTTCGTTTCCAGCGGCACCTGGTAACTCCGTTAATGTTTTAAATAGAGATAGCGTTTCATTGTTCATATATACTCTCCTTTATGTATCATTTTCTTTATTGTATCGAAAACCGGAAATAGTTGCTAGTTCCGTCCTTCTCTTCTATGACTCAACTTAACAAAGCATTCGACAATTTGATATAATGATGAAAACATATCCTTAAAAAGCAGGTGAATAACGTGAAATGGACTCAACTAATAGCAGGAGCTGCAGTCGGATTTGCAAGCGCTTATATTATTCAAAAAAGAAAGTCGTCAATTTCCTCATCGGAAGCCCTTACGATTGTTAAAAGCGCTTTTAAACAAAATGGGGCAATCGACGGCTCATGGATTGAAACAACGACTAAAGTCATTCAAAAACATGGTCTCTCTTTTTATGGTTATACAGGTGGAATTATCAGAACACGTGATGCAAAACAGGAACATTACGAGTTTTTCATTGATAAAAAAAGCGGTGCTATTATTGAATTGACGCTGAATGCATCCGTTTAATTTCGTCAACTATTTCTCCTTTATTATCCCATTTTACAGCTCGATAAAAAGCATCATGATAAAAACTTAGCCAAGCTTGATTCTCATAGGCATAAGCTAGCCACTGCTGCTTTTGTTCAATCGAAGTCATTGGATAATCATCATATGCCATTACCCATAAGACATTTTGATGTGCATGTGTTGGCAACAGATCGCCCATATGCACTAAGATGTCATTGTTTCCTTTTAATACAACTACAGCATGACCATCGCTGTGACCGCCGGTATGATGAATCGTTACTCCAGGCACAATTTCATCTTTGTCGCTAAATGTTATTACTTGATGCTGAATAAATTCCCAATTTTGTTTCCAATACGTATTTTTAGAACGTATATTAGGATTTCTCATTTCATTCCACTCGATTTCACTAACAAAAATTCTTGCATTTGGAAAAGCAGAGGAAAAATGTCCGTTGATACATTTTGTTAAGCCTGACACATGATCAAAGTGAAGATGCGTCATAATGACATGAGTAATATCTTCGCACTTAAACCCTAACTTTTGTAAATCTTCAGCAATAAATGATTCTTGTGTTACACCAAAATGACGCTTTTTTTTCTCATCCAACATACCATTCCCTATGCCTGCATCAATTAACATGAGGTGTTTTTCAGTTTGAACGAGCAAAGGATCAGTCCTCATTGGAATTCGATTTCCTTCTGAGATAGGATATTTTTTTGTCCAAAGCTCTTTTGGAACAACACCAAACATTGCTCCTCCGTCTAAATGATTATTCCCTCCACGAAGCCATGTCACTTTTAATCCGCCTATTGTTAACGTTTCCATTTTACACCTCCATTATATTCCTTTTTATTTTATCACTATCTTCTTCTCTTTTTGAAAAAAAAAGACTGAGGAACTCAGTCTTTTTCGTTCAGGTATTTTACTTCACAGCGGTAAATGCGGCTGCCTTTTTGTGAAAATTTCTCTTCATATTCCGTCATAACATTGCCTTCAAAATCGCTTTTATGCAAATCTAAGCTAATGTATTTGAGAAGAAGCCCATATTCTGAAAAGCTTGTCAATGAATATTCAAATAGCCCTTGATTATCTGTTTTAAAGTGAATTTCTCCACCATCAACCAGCAGGTTTTCATACATGCTTAAGAACGTTTTGTATGTTAAACGGCGTTTGGCATGTCTCTTTTTTGGCCATGGATCAGAGAAATTGAGATAAACGCGATCCACGTCATTTTTTGCAAAAAACTCACTAAGATGGTTAGCATCTACATTCAACAGCTTTAAATTTGGAAGCTCTTCTTCAATCAGTCGTTCTAGAGCACTTAAGATGACACTTTCATACATTTCAATTCCAATATAGTTGATATGCGGATTTTGTTTAGCCATCCCTACTAAAAATTGGCCTTTTCCTGTTCCTACTTCAATATGAAGAGGATTTTCGTTTCCAAAAACCTCTTTCCAGTTTCCTTTATACTCTGCTGGGTTTGGAACCACGTATTGGGGATTTTTAGCAATTTTATCTTTTGCCCAAGGTTTGTTTCGTAATCTCATGTTGCACCTCTTTAATGTATTTTGACGCATTGAAAATGTCGGTTATTCGAAACAACCGACATTCTCATGCATAATTGTGTTTAGATAGAAAAAAATAAGAGCATCATACGAGAAAGGATGATGCTTAATGCCTTTAAATGCCGAACACCAAATGAATATATTAAAAGATATTTTATCTAATCATCAAAGTGATTGCTGCGGAACGGTTGCGGAATGTGAACAGGTTGAACGTTTAATTCAATCAATGTTAGCAAAAGGATACGCTAGCACAGACGTACAAGCAACACTACAAAACGTGTATAAATACACGCAAGATGCAAAAAGTGCTGCTCATTTAGACGAACATATTCAAACCAATCAACAAAATTTATCACAATGGGTCCAAGAACTATCTACCTTGTCATAATCTTTGCTACTGTGCTTGAATGTCGTTGACGAGCAACATCCGAAGATATTCAAGCCAGTAATTCATTTCAGAATGTTCATTTTTCGAACGATGCCATTCAATGAATAAAATGGTTTGACTTATCACATACCACTTCATTCTCTTTTTCAAGTTCTCGGTTAGTTCAACCCCATAATGCTCAAGCCATTCTTCCCACTGAGATGGATTGATGTACCAATAAAGCAATAAACCTAAATCAATAGCAGGATCTGCAATCATCGCTCCGTCCCAGTCGATTAAATATAGCTGCGTATTCTCTCCAAGCATCCAGTTATTGTGGTTCACATCACAGTGACACACAACATATTTATCTGTCTGAACGGACGGAAGTTCTGCTTGTAAATAACTGATTCCCTGCTCTACAATACTTTCTTTTTGAAGTCGCTCGTCCACATTCTCTACAATATCGGCTAGCACGTCTTCGGGAAGAAGCGGTGTTTTTCCCAACCTTTTCAACATATCTAATAACTCGTTTGAATGATGAATTTTACTAAGCAATTCTGTCACTCGACTCGAATTCATATCTTTTGGTTTTAATTCTCGACCATCTAGCCAGTGCTGAGCTGTGATCACATCTCCATTTTCCATTCGTCTTGTCCACACGAGCTTCGGTACAATTCCTTCAGCTGACAATACTGCTAAAAAAGGTGATGAATTACGCTTTAAAAAAAGCTTTCGGTCTTGAAATTTTGCAAAATAAGCTTCTCCTGTCGCTCCGCCAGCAGGAGTAATTTCCCATTCGCTTCCTAATATATCTTCCAACCAATTCACCTTCAATTTCAACACACACATTTCGTTTAAAAATTTCACTCAATAAAGCAATCTATTAAGACATCATGACGTTATTTTCTTAGTAAATAAAAAAGACGGCTATTGAGGATATGTATCAATAGCCATCCTTTATAAATATTATCTCCATCACACTTTTTTCGTCAAGTGGTTGAAGACAATAATTACGTTTGAAATAAAATAAGAACGCTAAGCTTTGAAACGTTTATAGCATTATCCTCTATAGTAGGATACCCATTTTTATATACTTTACAATGATCAAGTGCTATTTTCCATGGTCCTTCTGGCAAAACTACTTTTTCTTCCATTAGGCCTTGATTAAAAAACACGATAATATTCTTCCACGGACCGTAAGCCAATACGTTTGATAAGCAATAGCCAATAACGGATTGCGGCGTGTTTAGGAAAGAGACATGCTGCCTAATCGCTGAAGCATCTCCCAAGCGAAATGCACCGTGCTGTTTGCGAATACGAATCAGCTCTTGAACCCAATTCACATCAGGAGAAAATTTGATCCGTCGATTCCAATCAAGTGCATTAATATCATCGGGTGAATTGTAGCTGTTCTCTACGCCTTGTTTAGTGCGGTAAAACTCTTGACCACTATGAAGAAACGGTATGCCTTGCGAAAGAAGTACAATAGCAGTAGCAAGGCGGTGACGACTTCTACGAGTGTCTTCGTCTTCTTCTCCGTTTGAATTCGTTAACTTATCCCACAGCGTATGGTTATCATGTGATTCAACGTAATTAACTGATTGTGCTGGATTTATAAATAAAGCCCGGCTGTCTTCTTTATCCAGAATGCTCCCCGCTATCACAGATTGCACGGTCTCTTTTTGATGAATATTTCCGCTGATAAAACCTTTTTCATACACATCAAACGTGCTTCCTTTTACAGAATCTCGAAAGCGATCATTAAAATAGCCGATTTGAGGCGTTTGGCGGGCATTCGCCATAATTGCTTTTTGATTGTAGGGGAGAGGAGTATTTAAATCCCAGCCTTCGCCAAACACCAAAATAGTAGAATCAATTTCATTTATTTTTTCCCGAATCATGTTCATCGTTTCTATATCTAAAATCCCCATGAGGTCAAAGCGAAACCCATCAACGTCGTACTCTTTTATCCAAAATAATACTGAATCGATAATAAACTTTTGCGCCATTTTCCGTTCAGAAGCAAAATCATTTCCTACTCCCGTCCCGTTCGAAGGCATCCCAAACTCATCATGTCGAAAATAATAGCCCGGAACAATTTTTTCAAAAGGTGATTCCTCTCGTACAAATACGTGATTATAAACTACATCTATAATAACACGGAATCCCTGTTGATGAAGTGTTGATATTAATTGTTTCACTTCAGCAATACGAGTGGCAGGATTTGAAGGGTCAGCGGAGTAGCTTCCTTCTGGTACATTAAACAACAATGGATTATACCCCCAATTATAAGAAGCATGAGGATTTAATTCATCTACTCCGCCAAAGTCGTTAATAGGAAGAAATTCAAGGTGGGTCACTCCTAGCTCTTTTAAATAATGAAGACCTGTTGTTTTGCCTGGCTGCCCGCTTGATTCAGTAACAGCTAGGTACGTACCCTTTTTTCTATCCCGCTTGAAGGATGAATAGAAAAGTCGCGAACGTGCATTTCGTAAATAACGGCATCCGTTGGCTGAAGGAAAGGTGGCTTTTCATGGAGATGAACATAGGCTGTATGAAGATTTATCAGAACCCCGTATTCACTATTTGCTGTAGCTGCACCGGCATAAGGATCCACCGCTTCATTTGTCCGGCCGTTTACATCTATTAAAAATCGATAATAATACCCTTCTTTATCTAAGGGAAGTTCCTTTTCCCATACGCCTTTTCTTTGACGAGCCATGACGTACAGTTCTTCCTTCCCGCTGTTTGCATGTATTAATTTTAAAACCACTGCTGATGCAGTCGGGGCCCAAATTTTTATCATAATATGATCTGAATAAAATGCTGCACCCAAATCATTTTGATTATAATAAAATCTCTCATCAAACTCTTTGGTTCGTATAACAGCCCCTACCTGCAGCGGAACTTTCTCCCCATAATTATCACAGATAACGTACGACTGTCCAATTTCTATGCTACCTTCAACCTTGCCTTCATATTTGATAAAACCTTCTAATTCATGTACGTTTTCAATAGAGATGGTCTCATGCATTTGTGTACTTTTAATCACAAAAAAATCAATTTGACCTTCATGATAAGAAGTTGGAACTAAAAGAGTAATACGATCTATTTGATCTAAATAAGCCTGAAACTTATTATCACCAGTCATCCTTTTCTCCTCCTTATGCCAATTACCTCTTTAGTAGCATTATATGTAGCAAACGCAAAAACGAAAGCACTTTCATAGCGTGAATGTTCGTATTATTCACCTGCTTCGAATTCCCGGTCAAAATAAATACTCTGGCTGTGTTCGAGCAATACTTGAGCTGCTTTCATCTGCTTAAACTTTAAAGGTGCTTTAGATTTCCTAAGTTCATAAAACCACTCTTCATACTTTCTAGCATCTACAAATTCAACCTGATAAGGCTCCGCAGCGTAATCAATGTATCCATTTCTGCTCAGTAATATTTTCTTTACGTTATGTTCAATATCGTGAGTACGATAGATGCTTCGGACAATTTGCTCTGTTCGATTTAACCCAATTAAAGGATTTAATATCTTTTTTTGATCTCTTCCTCTTAACTCTGTCCAAAAATTTTCTTTTGAATACTGAAAAACAGCGCTTTTATATGTTTCTATTAAACAAATACAGAGGGTTTCCGTTGGAGTAACAATAATGATATCTCCTTCTACCGGAGCTTTATTAATTAAGAAAACAGGCTTGTACATCACGAGACAGGTATCAGGAAAGCGCTGAATAAAATAACGGAGAGCTTCATCATGGTAATATTTACGATCTGCTTGTGAGAACTCAAATAAAGTGGATGTAGCCCATTTCATTTGAAGATCAAATACATTTTCTAAAAACAATATTTTCAAGTCTTCCGCTGTTTGTGGAAGAGTTGTAAACCTCAATAGCTCTTGATTTTCCACGCTATCGCTAGAGAACGCTTCTTCCACTTCACACGTTTCTTTTTTTCTTGTAAACCGCTCTTTTGCTTTTTGCAAAAATGAACGTTGAGCTTTTGTTTCTTCTTGTACAGGCGGCTCATGTAATAGCCCTTCTTCAAATAATTGCTTTGCTTTCTTCCAATTATGCTTTTTTAAGTGATTAAACTGAGACGTGTAGTGATAAACGTCTTTTTCATAACGGGAAATATAATCTTGCACCTTAAGTAGCTGCGCCACGTTTACATCAATCCCCTAATTAAAATTCCTCTAAAACTTTGTTCGCCGATGATTTCTCTATTATCATCGGCGTTTTCTTTCCTTTGATAAGAGTGATTTTTAAATAACCTCTCTCCATGCTTGTATGTTCATATGCTACTGTGACTGCAAGGAAAAAGATAGTATTTTTTTATATTTAGGTTTGCTAGCAGGATGAACTTCAAAAAGGGCAAACGAACTTACTTGAAACTGTTCTTCAATCGACGTTTGCTTTAACTGTTCTTCCAAAAGTCCGGCTTCCCCTCCCCACTTCTTTGCAATCGTAATATGAGGACGATAAGGACGTTTTTCGTATAAGCCGCTTAGATCTTCCCATACGGCCTGTATATCCCTTTGCAGATTCATAAGCTTATCATTTGGCCTAAGGCTTACATAAAGAACTCTAGGCTTGTTATACGCACCGAACACATCGTACTGACCTGTCTGCAGCGAAAAACTTGAATGACGGGAGGCTACTTCTTTTAAGCGCGTAATCAGCTTTTCCTTTTTTTCATCTAAAAACCCTAAAAATTGTAGCGTTATATGATAATCGTCAGGGTATGTCCATTGTTTGAAAGGAAAAGGTATTAATTTCTTTGCCCAATTTTCTGCCTGATGTGCAATGGATACAGGCACGTTGATTCCAATAAAATAATGTTTATCGCCTTTCATCAAATCGCTCCTTTTCTTTTTATTATCTTTCCCCAATTGGTTATGCTCAAAAAGAGCTAGATCTATTTTAAAGGTTTTTTCGGATGAAATAGAGAGGTTTTTCTGAAAATTTGTCATGTGCTTAAAAAATAAGAATTTGTGTTATCATAGAAACAATACAGAGAATTTTTATAAGAAAAGGATGAGAAAAATGAAAGTTGTTAACAATATGGCTGATTTGATTGGCGAGACACCTCTTGTTAAGTTGAATCGTCTTCAACCTGCAGATGGAGCATCCGTTTACTTAAAACTAGAGTTTTTTAATCCGAGCCGTAGTGTAAAAGACCGTGCTGCTTTTAATATGATCGTGGAAGCTGAAAAAGCAGGCTTGCTCAATGAAAATTCTACTATTATTGAACCAACGAGCGGAAATACAGGTATTGGCTTAGCTATGAATGCAGCGGCAAGAGGTTATCGTTCTATTTTAGTCATGCCAGATACCATGACTCAAGAACGAATTAACTTGTTAAAAGCATATGGTGCTGAAGTTGTTCTAACACCGGGTGATGAGAAAATGCCTGGAGCAATCCGCAAGGCAGAAGAGCTTACAAAAGAAATTCCAAATGCATTTATGCCCATGCAGTTTGAAAATAATGCAAACCCTGACGCTCATCGAAAAACGACTGCTAAAGAAATTATCGAGGCAATGAACGAGTTAGGCAAAGACCTATCTGCTTTTGTTGCTACTGCTGGAACAGGCGGAACGATTACAGGAACTGGTGAAGTCCTAAGAGAAAACTACCCAAATATGACCGTTCATGTTGTGGAACCAGCTGGGTCCCCTGTATTATCTGGAGGAAGACCTGGGAAGCACAAGCTTGTAGGAACAAGCCCTGGATTTATTCCTGATACTCTTAATGTAGATGTTTACGACGAAATTTTAAAAATTAAAGATGAACAAGCCTACGATATTACGCGACGCTTGGCTTCTGAAGAAGGAATTTTAGTCGGTCCTTCATCTGGCGCTGCGTGCTATGCTGCTATCGAGGTAGCCAAAAAATTATCTCCTGATCAAGTGGTCGTATGTATTGCTTGCGATACAGGTGAACGTTATTTATCAAGCGACCTGTTCTCATTTGAATAATAAAAAAGCGAACGCAAAGGCGTTCGCTTTTTTATTTAGCTAATTCGTAAATAGCCTGTGCATAAATAGCTGTTGCACGAAGTAAATCTTCAATTACCATGTACTCGTCTTTTTCATGCGCTACTTCTTCACGGCCTGGGAAAAGAGGTCCAAATGCCACACCCGCTTCTAATGCTCTGGCATATGTTCCTCCTCCAATTGAAATAAGTGTAGGTTCTTCATTTGTTTGTTCTTGGTAAACCTTTTGAAGCGTTTGAATAAGCTCATGTTTTTGATCGACGTGATGTGGTTTAGAATCTGTAAAATGTTTGATGGTCATTTGATAAGATTCACTTTTTTCTTTAATCGTATCAATAATATCGTCAATATGAGCTGATACAGGATAGCGAATGTTTAAACCAAAGTGCCCCGCTTCTTCTTGATTGTAAGACATGATTCCAACATTTATCGTTAAATCACCCGTGACCTCATCTTTGCGATTTAAGCCCATTTTTTCTCCTAGTGCATCTTGGACTAAATACGCATTTGCATAACCTACAAACTGATTAGCTTGTTCATCAAGTTCTAATGTGTGTAAAAAGCGAAGAAGTGTAAGTCCAGCATTTTTCCCTTTATCAGGCACACTGCCATGTGCTGAAACGCCTTCTAAAGTAAGTGTGTATACACCGCTCTTTTCTGTTATTGAACCTTTTAAAGACTGATCCTTTAAAAATTGATCATATTTATTTTTAATATCCGTTTCACTATGGAATTCAAGAACAGCTGTTGCAAGATCAGGAACCATATTGTAGCGTCGCCCAGAGACAAATGATGTAAGCTGAACGCTTCCCTTTGTTCCTTCAATTGGCTGCTGGCGAATTTCTACGTCTGTAATGCCTTTTTCAGCAAAAATGATAGGAAAATCCGCATCCGGCGCAAACCCCATAGTTGGCATCTCTTCATGATTGAAGTAGTGGTCCACACATCTCCAGTCACTTTCTTCATCCGTTCCAATGATCATTCGAACCCGTTTAGATAGAGGAAGCCCTAAATCTTTCACAATTTTCATCGCATAATAAGCAGCCATCGTCGGGCCTTTGTCATCGATTGCTCCTCTAGCAAAAATTTTCCCGTCTTTTATTTCACCGCCGTATGAATCAACCGACCAACCGTCTCCTTCAGGAACAACGTCTACGTGACAAAGAATGCCAAGAAGATCTTTCCCTTCTCCTGCTTCAATATGACCAGCATATCCGTCTACGTTCTTGACGGAAAACCCGTCATTTTTCCCTTTATTTAAAAGAAAGTCAAGCGCTTGAGCAATTCCAGGTCCAAATGGCTCTTCTTGTTTCTCTGTGCTTGTCAAAACACTTTTAATTTGTAGAAAACGCTGCGTCTCAGCTAGAATTTCAGCTTCTCTTTTTTGAACTTCCTCTTTCCAATTAATTGCCGTCATCTGTTTGTCTCCTTTTCCTACTTTTACAGATTGTATCTATCATTACTATTGGTAAATTTAACTTTATCATACCTTTATATAGAAAGAAATAATTGTCTCTTTCCTTTCATATCAAAGGTTTACAGAGTCAAAATTTCGGGAAATAATTTGTAGGCACAATCGATAAAAACGGATTCTATTTGTTTATTGTTTACATATACTATAAAAAATGTGCAAATAGAGGAAGGAGATGTTACGAAAGGATTACATATTTATATCATTTTTTGTAAATATTGTGTTAATTTGCGTTTTCTCTTTTATTTTTCTGTCGATTTTGTGTACAATAAGGATAAGGACTGAAATAGTGCTTGACATCTCAGAGTTATAAAGAAGTTGTGCCTTACGAAAAACGAATAAGGAAGTGGTTTTTTGAAACCTTCAACTAATCGAATGCTAACTCGTATCAAATCGGTCTATATGTTCATTTGTAAAAATGGAACAGTTACAACGCAAGAGCTCGTAGACGAATTTGGTATTACACCAAGAACCATTCAGCGTGACTTGAATGTGTTAGCATATAATGATTTAGTTCGCAGCCCAAGTCGCGGTACATGGACGACTACGCAAAAGAAGGTCAAGATGTCATCCTAGTAAGTTTATTTCAAGGGTAGTAAGTGATTTATATATAGAGATAAAATTCTACGCAGTAGAAAGTCAAGACTTGGACGAGTGCATAGTCCCCCGCTCCATTTGCACGTCAAGCAGAGTTGGTACTCGTTTAAGTGCTTTAACGTGAAATGTTTCACTTGTCTAATAAAGTGGACAAAAAAAGGAACCATTTTAGACTTAGGTTCCTTTTTCTTTCGCCTCTTCTTAGGCATTTGATTTTTGCAATAAAGCTAGTTCCTCTTCCGTTAACTCCCTATACTCTCCTAAATCTAACGACTCGTCTAATAGCAAAGCTCCCATAGATAAACGTTTTAAATACGTTACTTTTTTTCCTCTTGCTTCAAACATACGCTTCACTTGATGAAATTTCCCTTCAACGATCGTTAATTCAATTTCTGATTCCACACCGCTTGTTAGTATCTTTAACTCTGCTGATTTTGTTACATATCCATCATCAAGAGTGACACCTTGTCTAAATGCTTCAGCATCTTCTTCAGTCACCGGTGCATTAATTTTTGCAAAATATGTTTTAGGAACGTGTTTTTTAGGAGATAGCAGCTGATGTGCAAGCTGACCGTCATTCGTCAGCAGCAAGAGCCCTTCTGTATCTTTATCTAAACGCCCTACCGGAAATGGGTCATACACAGCATCGTCAAGTTCAAGTAAGTCCAAAACTGTTTCATGAAGAGAATCTTCTGTTGCTGATATGACGCCTTGTGGCTTATGAAGCATAAAGTAAACAAATTCTCGGTAAGAAACGGCTTCGCCATGCACAGTTATTTCTTGTTCATCTGGATTAACGTGGACCTTAGCATCTTTAACTGCTGTACCGTCTACCTTAACAGCTCCAGTCTTTAAAAGACCTTTAACTTCTTTTCGGCTTCCGTACCCAATGGTAGAAAGCAATTTATCCAAACGCATGTAATATCCTCCTCTTTTTTGAAAAGAAGATGACTCCAACGAGTCATCTTCTTAGGCACTGCGCTGTTTATTTCGGCGCAGTATCTTTCGTTCAATTGCACCTGTTACCCTCGCTCCCATTACTTTTTCAAGCAGGCTTGAACGATAGGTAATAATAAAGTAAATAAGGCCGCCTACTGCTGCTCCTATAATCGTAATAACAGTGGCAGAGAATCGTCCTGGCGTTGTAAACAGTCCAATCACTGCTGCGACAGTTTTTACGCTGATTCCCATAATCGCAACAAAAATGAGAATAAGCACAGAGCGTTTTATAAACTCACTGTAGTTATATTTTGCGTGTTTTTGAATAAGCGCAAACATATAAACAAGAGATACGATATAGCCTAGTGCTGTCGCTAAAACTGAACCAATCTCGTGGAACATAAGAATAAATGGAACGTTCACGACAATTTTCACAATCAATCCAAATAATAGACTTAAAACAGCATATTTTTGTTTGTTGATTCCTTGTAAAATAGCTCCATTAACTGTAAAAAATGAGAACAATAAAGCTACCGGTGCATAGTAAAGCAAGACATTTCCACCCGCATCCGATGCATCTGTTCCAAAGAAAAACGTATAGGCTGGGCCAGCTAAAGCCATTAATCCTACAGATGCTGGAAGCACAAGAAACATAATCGTTTGATATGTTTGATCAATTTGCTTTTGCAGTACGTTATAATCTTTATTCACAAAGGAACGTGTAATCGTTGGTACAAGAGTCAAACCGAACGCAGTAGCTAATGAAACGGGAATCATCACAAGCTTTGGAACATAAGACTGAACAATTCCGTTCATTGACTCTGCTATTTCTTTTTGTCCAGCCGCTACCATCGCACGGTTAAATGTGAATTGGTCTACATACTGATAAAGCGGAATAGCCAAGCTGACAAAGACATATGGCAATGAATACGTAAGCAGCTCTTTAAAAATGGATACGGTAGAAATACGCGTAGGCGTTATCGTCTGCTCGTTTACCATTTTATCGAGATAAGGCTTTCGTTTTTTCCAGTACCAAATTAACACGGCCAGTCCAGCAAGAGCTCCTACAAAAGCCCCCATCGTAGCAAATCCAACGGCTAGTGCAAGACTCCCATGTACAACTTTAATGACAATATAAGTAGATGCCAATAAAAAGACAACTCGCACAAGCTGTTCAACTACTTGTGAAACAGCTGTTGGCCCCATAGACTGGTGACCTTGGAAAAATCCTCGCATTAAACTCATCATCGGTACTACAATTAACGCAACGCTAACCATTCGCATAACCATTACTACATCTTCTAAGGAGTTATTTAAATCAGAACCTCCCAGTGTAATTCTAGACATAACAGGAGCTAACGAATATAAAAGTAAAAATGCAAGTATTCCTGTGACAAGCATTAATTTCATGCCGGCCCGGTACATTCTTCTACTCGTATAATAATCACCGAGTGCATTATATTTTGATACAAATTTCGATACGGCCATTGGCATACCGGCTGTAGCAATACTTAAATAAATAGCATATTGGTTATATCCATAACCAAACAGTGCTCCCCCTACGGTTCCAACAAGGATCGCAAATGGAAATAAATAAATCATTCCTAAGATTCGGGATACATAGGTGCCAAGCGTTAGCACAAAGGTCCCTCTTAACAATTTTGAATCAGACATACGTTTGCCTCCGATACTTAATGTTACATACTGATAATAATGATAGAATTGAAAAGAAGCAAGTGACAGTATACACTAAGAAGGGTCTTATATTCACTCGCACTCGTCAACAAACTAAAAAACAAAGACTATAGCCCATTTTATCCAATGTTGAGAGATTTGTCAGTGAACAAACTAAATTTTTTTAAGAATAGACAGGTTGGTGAAAGTATGATATATGATGTAGTCGTAATCGGGGGAGGACCTTCTGGTTTGATGGCATCGATTGCAGCTGGTGAGTCAGGTGCAAACGTATTATTAATTGATAAAGGCAATAAACTTGGACGAAAGCTTGCCATTTCTGGAGGCGGACGCTGTAATGTGACAAACCGTCTTCCCATTGATGAACTTATTAAACACATTCCAGGAAACGGACGCTTTTTATACAGTGCGTTTTCTGTTTTTAATAACGAAGATATCATCTCTTATTTTGAAGGCCTTGGAATTAAATTAAAAGAAGAAGATCACGGTCGTATGTTTCCGGTCAGCAATAAAGCGCAATCTGTTGTTGACGCATTAATTAGCGAACTTCACCGTCTTTGTGTGACAATTCGCACAAACACAGCCGTTAAACGCGTAAACTATGAGAACAACACCGTGAAAGAAGTCGTGCTTCAAAACGGGGAAGCAATCCAAACGAAAAGCGTTGTGATTGCAGTAGGTGGAAAATCAGTACCTCATACAGGTTCGACAGGAGACGGTTATCAATGGGCAAAAGATGCGGGGCATAAAATTACTGAACTTTACCCAACAGAAGTTCCTATTACATCTAGCGAACACTTTATTAAAACCAAAACGCTTCAAGGTCTATCGCTTCGCAATGTAGGACTAAGCGTGCTTAATAAAAAAGGCAAGCCTGTCATTACTCATCAAATGGATATGATTTTCACTCACTTTGGCATCTCTGGCCCTGCCGCTCTTCGCTGCAGCCAATATGTTGTTAAAGAGTTAAAGAAACAAAAAAGCGACACTGTTCAAATGTCTCTTGATTTATTTCCTAGCCAAAACGAAGAAGATATTTTCCAAAAGTTAGTCAAAACAACAAAAGAAGAGCCGAAAAAAGCAATTAAAAATGTCTTAAAAGGTTTTGTATCTGAACGCTATCTATTGTTTTTACTCGAGCAAGCAGGCATTGATAGCCAAGCGCTAGCAGGACAGCTTCAGCATGAGAAACTGAGAGAATTTGCAAGACTGTGCAAACGATTTGAATTTGCTGTAAACGGCACGCTTTCTTTAGAAAAAGCATTCGTAACAGGAGGCGGCGTATCCGTTAAAGAAATTCACCCAAAAGAAATGTCTTCGAAATTTATGCAAGGCCTTTACTTCTGCGGGGAAATTCTTGATATCCATGGATATACTGGAGGATATAATATCACTTCTGCTCTTGTAACTGGCCGTTTGGCTGGCAGTAATGCAGGAGAATTTGCAACAAGCCTAGCATAATATGCTAGGCTTTATACATAACCATGGCTGAAAAACAGTACACCTGCTCATCACGATCAACATCCACTGTCACTTGGTATTTAATATCAACGACGTCTTCATCCTCTAATTTCCGTAAAAATCGATTCACCGCAAATTCTAAATCTTTTTCATGCTCTTTATCAAACATTTTTACTTGTATCACAGCTTCTACCACCTTGTCCTATCAAATTTGTTTCAATCAGAATGGACTGTTTCTCTTGATGATGGTTTTTGTACGGATTTTCAATCTCTTACTACCTCTATTTTTATGAGGGCTTTTATAGATTTAGTCATCATTTGTTTTCCTGCTATCATTTTAGTCGGATGGCAGAAGTTTCATTCAAAAAAGAGGTTGAGACATAACGAAATTAATTCAATCTAAAGACGAACAAATGGGATACATGAGCTGAACCGCTTGTAACGCGGAAATCGACTGCTAGAAGAAACGAAACAAATAAAACCTATGTTCACCATAACAAAAAAAACGAACCACTAATCAAACCTGTTGATCAATGGTTCATTTTTCACTTCAGCTAAGATACTTTTGTCCCAGCCTCTTTTTTATTTATTAACCGTTTTTCCTTCCCACTCTAACATACCGCCAACCATATTTGTTACTTTATATCCTTGTTCTTGAAGGTAGTAACATACGTTTTCACTGCGGCGGCCCGAACGGCAAATGAAAATATATTCTTTGTCTTTATCGAAATAATCCACATTAGCTGGAATATCATTCATACGAATGTGTTTAGCAGTTGGAATCATTCCTTCTGCTACTTCTTCATCTTCGCGCACATCAACTAAATGAAGTTCTTCTCCATTTTCAACGCGTTTTTGAAGTTCTTCAGGCGTAATTACTTTTACTTCTTCCATTTTCGTCATTCCTCTCTATTCTTTCATTCAGCTTGCTATCGCTATTGTAGCAAATTCAAATACCTTTATGCCACTAAATAAGAAAAGCTTAAGCAGCAAGCCTGCCTAAGCTTTTCCAATCGTAGTTAAAGGTTTGACTAAGCGCCTGATGTCAACCACGAAAGGGGGACATCAGGCGCTTAGGTCTAGAACAGAACCCCTGACTGCTCTTTAGTCAGGGGTTCTGTTCTACATCAATACTTAATTAGCTACGATGTTTACTAATTTACCAGGCACAGCAATTACTTTGCGCACTGTCTTACCTTCAATGAACTCTTGAACGTCTTCATTAGCCATTGCAATATCTTGAAGCTCTTCACGAGATGCCTCAGCAGGTACGTTTACTTTCGCACGTACTTTACCGTTAATTTGAACGACAATTTCCACTTCATCATCTACAAGTTTCGCTTCGTCAAACGCAGGCCAAGCCTCATACGAAATTGTATCTTCGTGACCTAGTTTGCTCCATAATTCCTCAGTCGTATGAGGACAAATTGGTGCTAATAGCTTCACAAATCCTTCTACGTATTGCTTTGGCAGCACGTCAACTTTGTATGCATCATTGATGAATACCATAAGCTGAGAGATACCTGTATTAAAACGGAGTCCTTCGTAATCTTCCGTTACTTTTTTCACCGTTTGGTGATACACGCGTTCAAGCGTAGTGTCATTGCTTTCTTGAACCTTGCTGCTTAATTCACCATTATCTTCAATAAGTAAACGCCATACACGATCTAAGAAACGTCGTGCACCATCAAGCCCTTTTGTTGACCAAGCGATTGATGCATCTAAAGGTCCCATAAACATTTCGTAAAGGCGAAGGGTATCTGCACCGTGGCTTTCAACGATTTCGTCTGGGTTTACAACGTTACCTTTTGACTTACTCATTTTTTCGTTGTTTTCTCCAAGAATCATACCTTGGTTAAACAGTTTTTGGAACGGCTCTTTTGTTGGAACTACGCCGATATCATATAAAAACTTATGCCAGAAACGAGCATATAATAAGTGAAGAACAGCGTGTTCAGCTCCACCGATATAAATATCAACCGGCAACCATTCTTTTAATTTATCTGCATCTGCTAACGCTTCACTGTTTGTTGGATCAATGTAGCGTAAGTAATACCAGCAGCTGCCTGCCCATTGAGGCATTGTATTTGTTTCGCGGCGCCCTTTTTTGCCTGTTTCCGGATCTACAACGTTCACCCAGTCATCAATGTTTGCTAACGGAGATTCACCTGTGCCTGACGGTTTGATTTCAGTTGTTTTTGGTAACACAAGCGGAAGCTGATCTTCAGGAACTGCCGTTGTTGTGCCATCTTCCCAGTGAATAACAGGAATTGGTTCACCCCAGTAGCGCTGACGGCTGAATAACCAGTCACGCAGACGGTATGTTACTTGTTTTTCACCTTTTTCATTTGCTTGAAGCCACTGAATCATATTTAAAATTGCTTCTTCTTTATCTAAACCATTTAAGAAGTCTGAATTAACGTGCTCGCCGTCGCCTGTATAAGCTTCTTTTGAAACGTCTCCGCCCGCTACTACTTCTTTAATCGGCAGTTCAAATTTAACAGCAAATTCATAATCACGCTCATCATGAGCCGGAACAGCCATAATTGCACCTGTGCCATAGCTCATTAGAACATAGTCAGCAATCCAAATTGGCATTCTCTCGCCGTTGACAGGGTTAATTGCATAAGCACCAGTGAATACGCCAGTTTTGTCTTTGGCTAAGTCTGTACGTTCTAAATCGCTTTTGCTTTTAATTTGATCTAAATACGCTTCTACTGCTTCTTTTTGTTCGGCTGTTGTAATTTTTTCTACAAACGGATGTTCAGGTGCTAAAACGGCATACGTTGCCCCAAATAGCGTGTCAGGACGCGTTGTGAACACAGTAAATGTGTCGTCGTATCCATCGATTGTGAAGTGTACGTGAGCTCCTTCAGAGCGGCCAATCCAGTTGCGTTGCATTTCTTTAATACTTTCTGGCCAATCAAGCTCATCTAAATCTTCTAGTAAACGATCTGCATAAGCTGTGATTTTAAGCATCCACTGCTTCATTGGACGACGCTCAACCGGATGTCCCCCACGCTCACTTTTGCCGTCAATCACTTCTTCGTTCGCAAGTACTGTTCCTAGAGCAGGACACCAGTTAACAGCTACTTCATCCACATAAGCTAAGCCCTTTTTATATAGCTGTAAGAAAATCCACTGCGTCCATTTGTAGTAGTTTGGATCAGTTGTATTAATTTCTCGCTCCCAATCGTAAGAGAAACCTAACGATTTGATTTGACGACGGAAATTATTAATGTTAAGTTCAGTGAATTCAGCCGGGTCGTTTCCTGTATCTAATGCATACTGTTCAGCAGGTAGTCCGAATGCATCCCATCCCATCGGATGAAGTACATTGTATCCTTGCATACGCTTCATACGAGATAAAATATCCGTTGCTGTATAACCTTCTGGATGCCCAACGTGTAAACCAGCGCCAGATGGATAAGGGAACATATCTAATGCGTAAAATTTACGCTTTCCTTCATCTTCTGTTGTTCTAAATGTTTTATTTTCTTCCCAAACTTTTTGCCATTTTTGTTCGATCTTTTCATGATTAAAAGCCATACATAATCCTCCTTGTACGCTCCAGCTGTATTTAATTAAACTAAAAAACCCCTCATCCCTCAAACAAAGGGACGAGAGGTTGAATAAACTTCCCGCGGTACCACCCAAATTAGCACAATTATGTACTCACTCATTTTCCTTAACGCGGATAGACGGCAAATGTTACTTTACTTCACATTTACAACTCCAAGGTGAGTTCATGAACGCTCGTTTGCTGACTCGCACCAACCGTCAGCTCTCTTAGCTCGCTTCGTTCACTACTATTCCTTATCATAGTTTTTACATCATACTACCTTGTATTGTAAATAATATGTTCGTAAACTGCAAGTTGTTCAACGGATTTTGTAAAAGTTTCTGCACTGCAGCACTGCTTTGTTGCTAAATCCTCTCTTTCATTCTTATATATGAACAACTTCTCCCAAAAACATACATCCACGGCCAAACAAAAAAGGGATTGAGACATAATTAAATCAATCCAATTTAAAGACGAACAAATGGGATAAATGCGCTAGTATGAATCTCTTGGTTACACCACTGTTGATTTCCGTGCAAGACCTCTCTTTCCGCGGGCAGTCGATGAGCCTCCTCGTTGCTTACACTCATGCGGGGTCTCACCTATTGCAGGAGTCTTTGTCTTGCCCTCCACTCCACAGCTAGAAGCACCTAAACAAATGAAACATACGTGCACCATAAACATGAAAAAATCCGAACGATTCATCGTTCGGATCTTCCTTCAACTAAAATACTTTTATCCCAGTCCCTGCTTCCTTTAGCTGCTATTATTAAATGCCCAATCCAAAAGAAAACAGGATGATCGCAAGTACAAGACCAACAAGCGGCACAATCACCGTCATTGCTGCAACTGATCCATACGCATCTTTATGAGTTTCTCCGCAAATAGAATTAATTGTTGTTACGACATAACCATTATGAGGCAAGGAATCTAATACTCCAGAGGAAATAGCTACTACGCGATGGAGAGCTTCTGGATTTACACCAGCATCTAGATAGTGAGGTGCTAAAATTGGCAAAGCAATCGCCTGACCTCCTGAAGCCGAACCTGTCATCCCCGCGATAACACTCACGGCAATAGCTCCCCCAATCAACGGACTTCCTGGAATATGCGTCATGGCATCTACAGCCACTCCAAACGCGGGAACAGCCTTAGCAACTCCTCCAAAACCTACGACAGCGGCTGTATTCCCAATAGCAATTAACGCACCCAGCGTTCCTTCTGAAGCTGCATTCCAAAATCCTTTAAAATGCTTTCGGTTCACAATATAAGTGACAATGATCCCGCTTAAAAGTGCGACAATCAACGCAGATTGCTGAAGTGGCTTATGAAGTGCAAAAGAAATAATGAGCACAACCACAAGCGGAAGCAAACTTAATAAAGGATTAGGAAGAGACTGATTTTCCGTTACTACTGGATCTTTCTTGCGTGATATAAAACGCTCTCCATTTTTAACTGCTTTTGAAATCAAGCGCTTTAACCACCAGTAGCCGAATACAGCCATCACTACTGCTACAACTAAACTAACTTCCCATCCTGCATACGGACTAGTCTTCAAATATTCAATTGGAATCCAGTTTTGGATTTCAGGCGACCCAGCGGAGGTCATCGTAAACGTAACGGAACCGAATGCTAAAGCAGCAGGGATAAACCGCCTCGGCAAATCGGCTTGTTTGAATAAGCTTAAAGCCATTGGATAGCCAGAGAATGCTACTACAAACAGACTGACTCCTCCGTATGTTAAGACCGCACAGGCAAGTACAATCGCCAACACTGCTCTTTTCATTCCTAGTTTACTGACAATCCAGCGAGAAACACTATCAGCAGCCCCGCTGTCTTCCATCACTTTTCCAAAGACGGCGCCCAATAGAAACATTAAATACCAAGAAGCAATAAATCCTGTGAAACCAGACATATAATTTCCAACAAAATTTGCTTCGCCTTCTTTCACCAGCTGTGGAAATAAAGGCATTCCGCTTGTTAACGCAACAACTAAAGCACTGAGCGGACCTGCTATAAATAAATTCATGCCTCTCATCGTTAATACAATGAGCAGCAATAATCCTCCAATTAATCCAATCATACTAAGCATGTTTAGCCCCCCATGAAGTCATATAATTAGAAAACGCTTACATATTTACAGTTATATACTCCTTTCTTTGCTTGTCACAACCCTTACTATATTATTAAAGGAATACTGAAGACATTCCTACGTTTATTAAGCGGTCAAAAATAAAACCATCTCTATTTATTTAGAGATGGTTAATGAACGCTGACGTTTTTCTTTTAATTTATAATCGTATATCCATGTTGTACACATGCTGAATAACAATAGCGCAATTAATAAATAGCACAGCATAGACATATTAAACGCATCGAAAATAACGCCTCCAAAAAGAGGACCAATCATTTTACCTGCAGTAGCCATGCTGTTAACTACACCTTGATAAAATCCTTCTTTTCCAGATGGAGCTAACTGACTTGCAACAGCCGGAATGGCTGGCCAAACGAACATTTCTCCAATTGTTAACACAACCATTGCTGTTAAGAACTGCGGAAATGTTGTAGCATTCACCACGATAATAAAAGAAGCCACAAAAATAACCGTTCCAATTAGGACCTGTACTTTTAATGTTTTTGCTACTTTTTGAATGATGGGTACAATCAAAGGCTGACCGACTACAATTAAAATCCCGTTAATCGTCCAAAGCAAACTGTAGCTAGAAAGAGGTATATTCAGCTCACGCGTATGCGTAGCAATCGTTGTTTGCCACTGAACATACGCCACCCAGCATAAGACATACCCCGTACATAAAATAAGAAGAGCAGTCAGCTTCGTTTTATGCCCAATACTCCCAGCTTCATTAAGGACATTCGTTTGCCCAACTGTAACCGAAATATGGCGATATGAAAAAATAGCAATAAGCAGAAAAGTAACGTATAAAATTGTATTAGCTAAGAAAATATACGTAAATGAATAAGACGCTACAATGCCTCCTACCGCGGCGCCAATAGCTACTCCTGCATTTTGAGCAACGTACATCGCATTAAATGCTTTTCTTCCGCCTTGTGGCCAAACGGACCCTGCCATTGCATACATAGATGGAAACACAATACCAGATCCAAACCCTACAACAACCAAGAGAACAACGTATGTAGGCCAACCATGGAAAAACACGAGTCCCACTAATGCAATAAGAGTAATAATAATTCCTGATAAAATAGATTTATATCCTCCGATTTTGTCAAAAAGCGTTCCTCCAAGCAAATTTCCTACTACGCTTGCAGCAGAATTCAGCAGAAGAACCACTCCTGCGACGGATAACGACTTTCCTAAATGTTCATTTATATAAATTGTATTGAGAGGCCATAAAAATGAAGCTCCCGTTACGTTTACAAGCATACCAATAATCAAAAACCAAAGTGATTTGGGCATTGATCTCCCCCTATCTATTCGAATGCCAACGTACATTCTAGTCTTTTCTTAAAGGGTTCGCAATGCTTTTACATATAGACAATTTATTTGAAATTCGCTGACTATTTAAAAAGGTGATTTCACATGACAATATCATGCAAAATCACCTTTTTACCGCTTACTTTTGCTTCGAACGAACCGGCTGTGCACGCTTGCTGTTTCTTGCTTTTAATTCTTTTACCGGATCAAAATCTTTTCCTAGCTCAATGTCATTGCTGTTGATCCCGTTTTTTGTTTTTTGTTCCGGATTATTTTGATTTGAACGCGTTGCCATAAAATCCTCTCCTTAATGCTGAGTTGTGATCAATTTATTTTGCAGCTGCTGAACTTGCAGGCGCATGCGATATAGCTGCTCTCTTTGCTGTGCATTTGCACTGTGAGAAAACTCTTCAATTTCTTTATAAGCATTTTCTAATTTTTCCTGTGCTTTTGTATATTCAGTGTCGTTATAATGTTCTTGCTTCATGCCTTCCTGCAACTGGCCTTGTCCAAAGCGAATAGCATTTTCACACTGTTGCATAAGTTGATCCACTGCTTGACGAGTTGTCATTCTCTATTCCTCCTATTCGTTCATTTCTGTCTTATTTTGCGCAACTTTACTTCCCTTTACGACAAGAAGAACCTGTTAAATATAAGCACCCTTAAATTTGTTTGGCACTTTTTCACGTTTTTGATACAATTTGTTGATGTATATTGCATGTAAAAAGGAGGTTGCTGATTTGAATCAGACAAACCCATTTCCGTATAAATCTGAAAACAAACGTTATCATACCTGGAATTACCATTTACGTAACCACTTTGGCCATAAGGTATTTAAAGTAGCCTTAGATGGAGGATTTGATTGTCCAAACAGAGATGGCACGGTAGCTCACGGCGGCTGTACGTTTTGCAGTGCTGCCGGTTCGGGGGATTTTGCAGGAAACAGAGCGGATGACCTGGTGACACAATTTAATGAAATCCGTGAAAAAATGCATCATAAATGGAAAGACGGAAAATACGTTGCTTACTTTCAAGCATTTACTAATACTCATGCTCCTGTCGAGGAGCTTCGTGAAAAATATGAAGCCGTCTTAAAGCTTCCCGGAGTTGTTGGGCTTTCTATCGCCACGCGCCCTGACTGTCTTCCCGACGATGTGGTGGAATACTTGGCTGAATTAAATGAACGAACTTATCTATGGGTAGAACTTGGACTGCAAACTGTTCATGAACGAACTTCACTGCTTATCAACCGGGCACACGATCATCAATGCTATGTAGATGGCGTAGCAAAGCTTCGAAAATACGGTATTCACGTTTGTTCTCACATCATTAATGGTTTGCCTTTAGAAACACCTGATATGATGATGGAAACGGTACGTGAAGTAGCAAAATTAGACGTTCAAGGAATTAAGATTCATCTGCTCCATTTACTAAAAGGAACCCCTATGGTCAAACAGTATGAAAAGGGCCTTGTTGAATTTCTTTCATTTGAAGAATATGTAAAGCTTGTATGCGATCAGCTCGAAGTAATCCCTCCTGAGATGATTGTTCATCGTATTACAGGCGATGGACCGATAGACCTCATGGTTGGACCGATGTGGAGCGTAAATAAGTGGAGCGTATTAAATGCCATTGATCAAGAGCTCGAACGTCGTCAAAGCTATCAAGGAAAATATTATGAAAAAGAGTTGATGGAAAGATGAAAATAGAACGTATCCTGCCTTTTGCCCGCACATTGCTCACTAATGCTGTGGCCCAAGGAGATGTGGCGATTGATGCTACAGCAGGAAATGGACATGATACACTGCTCTTAGCTAACTTAGTCGGAGATACAGGTCATGTATATGGATTTGATATTCAACCTCAAGCCATTCAAACAACTCAGCAACGATTGACCGAACACCATGTAGAAAACAGAGTAACGCTTATCCAAGAAAGCCACAGCAATATAAACATGCTTCCTCGTTCTATTACAGGACGAGTCACGGGCGCCGTCTTTAATTTAGGTTATTTACCAGGCGGAGATAAAGACATTGTCACCACTTCTGAAACAACAATCTCTGCAATTGAGCAGTTACTTGATTTACTAGCACCTGAAGGAGTGATTGTGCTCGTTATTTATCATGGACACAAACAAGGGAAACAAGAAAGAGACGATTTACTAACGTATGTCCAAAATCTTGATCAAAAAGACGTTCACGTTTTACAATATCGTTTCATGAATCAGCAAAACAATCCTCCCTTCATCATTGCTATTGAAAAAAGATAAGCCGCGTATGGCTTATCTTTTTAACATTCGGTACAAACGTCCGTTGATATAGAAAAAGTAGCTAAGGGCTCCCCCCGCTTTTATTAACCTACGTGCATTCACATGAACATGTTTTTGTGCCCGCACTTTTTGATCAGACAAATAAACGCCCAAGAGTCCTTTATAAATAAAGCAGTGAAAGTGATAATCCGGCAGTTTTTTAGCGTATTCGTCCGCTTTTACGACAAAATGCAAAAAGCGATCCATCATTTGCTGATAATGAGGATAATAAAAACAAAAGTTCAAATCTCCTCCTGCTTTATCTTCTTCTTGGTCAATTAAATAATCGAGTAAAATATGTAAGCCTTGAATATAAGGAAAATATCCTGCTTTTATTTTCTGCGTCATTTCTTCGGTCATCTCTTCTTGAAAGCTATAAGCAACTAAACAAAAAATTCCTAACGTTGAACCAGAGCACGCTGAAAATTCATACCACTCCATTTCAGGAACACTGTGCCGGTGAGCATCGAACCAATTCTCTAATCGTGGAACTCTTTCCTTGATTTCAACATGCTTATGTATTTGCAAATCACAATAATAATTAGCTAGTTCTAATAAATGTGAAGAGACTATATGGTAATTACAAGCTTTTCGCAAGGACTGCTGACAAGTCTGGACAAGTCCGGCTAAGTATCCTCCGTCGTCTTTATCCGTTCGAAAACGATAGTAATCCCCAAGAGGTGCATGAGGAGTCAACGCATCTGGCATCGATTCATGTAAGGCGGCAAAATCTTTAGGGTCGAGCGAATTGCTGCGGTCACATAAGTTATCTAAGTAATCGCTGATTGTTTGGTAGGCAACAATAAATTTCACGCATTCAATCATGTTTTCTTTCGCTAAAATCGATAGGATACCGCCTCCTTCACAATGAAAAGTTTTTGTATCGATACTTGCCAATGCTTGAGTACGCAATTCTTTATTAGGAATCTCTTTTGCTCGTTCGCGCCAATGATTAAGCTCATGATGAACGACAGGAAACACTTCTCGATAAATTTTTCTCATTAATGAAATAGGATGAGACGGAATCTTCATTTATTTTCACCTCAATTTCTTACCGCACTTATTAAATGTGAAGATCGACAAAACTTTTCGCATATGTAAAAACGTATTCTCTTTCAGGCTCATTAAAGATTTCGTGATACAGCTGAGACCATTCTTTGTAGATTTTTTCACTTAGCTCTATTTCATCAAACCACTGCCTAACAATCAGCTTTTCAATAATTTTATCTTCTCCTGCCTGCATCACAAGAAGCGGGACATCAGGCAAACGATCGATATCTTTAAAAGCTAAGTTGACAGCTTGGATCAATTCCCGGTACCATCTTACAGAAACTTTTGTAACATACAGTGAGTCGTTTTCATCTTCATCTCGAACTTCTTGGTTTCTTGTTGCTTTTTCAACAGTGAGACCTAAATCGAAAAGTTTGTTCGGCATGACTTTATTTAACCCTTTAGATAGCATATCTAAATAAGCCGGTACTTGCTCTTTTAATCCTAGACAAGGAGAGGAAAGAATCGCACCCCATATAGGGAGGTTTTTTGTCTGGAGCGTACGAATAACCGCCAGTCCTCCCATACTGTGACCTAACAGGAAAATAGGCAAATCATATTTTTGCGCTTCACGTACCCATTCTTCCACTTCATATACATATTCATCAAAGGATAGGATATGTCCTCTTCTTCTTGTTGTTAAGCCTTGGCCAGGAAGGTCTCCCATAATTACGTGCATTCCAACCGAACGCCACATCTCAATCAGCCAGCGATAGCGTCCGTGATGCTCCGCTGCTCCATGGACCATGACAATAACGCCTTTTGGATTTACTGCTTCCCATTTATGCATTTGAGTTACTCCTTCTTCCTTTTTTTGTTTACCTGCTTAAAAAACCTTTGTACACTTACATTAGAAGATTTACTACTTTTTTTCAACTAATAAAGGGAGATGATTTGATGATTTATCCGTATAAAGAAAAAATGCCTACCATTGCACCCAGCTGCTTCATCGCAGACTATGTCACGATTACTGGAGATGTCACCATTGGTGAAGAAAGCAGCATTTGGTTTAACACTGTTATTAGAGGAGATGTTTCACCTACGATTATTGGTAAACGAGTAAATATACAAGATCAATCAACACTCCATCAAAGCCCAAATGCTCCATTGCTTATTGAGGATGATGTGACAGTAGGACATCAAGTTATTTTACATAGCTCCATCATCCGCAAACGCGCGCTCATTGGCATGGGTTCTATTATTTTAGACGGTGCGGAAATTGGTGAAGGTGCTTTTGTCGGTGCTGGAAGCTTAGTGCCTCCTGGTAAAAAAATACCACCTAATACTCTCGCAATCGGCCGACCTGCTAAAGTGATTCGCACTCTGACAGAAGAGGATTTAAAAGATATGCAGCGCATTCGTACAGAATATGTAGAAAAAGGGCAGTATTATAAGTCTATTAAGAAATCTGATTCTTCATTATAAAGGAAACGTTCCCTCAGAAAGTCATACTGAGGGAATTTTTTTAGTATCTCCACAAACTCTCCAATCATGTTCTATTCTCTCCACAATTGTAAAGAAATTTCCATATTAATTTACATCGTTTTAGTACTGCCTCCACAATTAAAGATTAAACTGAATAATAAAGACGTATTTATTGAAAAGGGAGCGACTCTATGAAAGCCAAGTTAATTCAGTATGTATACGATGCCGAATGCCGATTATTCAAAAGCGTAAACCAACATTTTGATCGAAAGCACTTAAATAGATTTTTGCGTTTACTAACTCACGCCGGAGGAGCCACTTTTACCATTGTGATAGCGTGCTTGCTGCTATTTCTGCATCCTTCATCCGTCGCTTACGCTTGTGCGTTTTCTCTAGCCGTTAGTCATATTCCAGTCGCCATTGCTAAAAAACTATATCCGAGAAAACGACCTTATATTCAATTAAAATATACAAAAGTGTTGGAAAATCCATTAAAAGATCATTCATTTCCATCTGGGCATACAACAGCTATTTTTTCGTTGGTTACCCCTCTTATGATTGTTTATCCAGCCTTCGCTGCTGTTCTTTTGCCTCTTGCAGTAATGGTAGGAATTTCAAGAATTTATCTTGGTCTGCACTATCCGACGGATGTCATGGTAGGTCTGATACTGGGCATCTTTTCAGGTGCTGTTTCACTGAACATATTTTTAACTTAATTGATAGGAGGAGTACTAATGAGAATTGCTTTATTTACGGATACATTTGCTCCAGAAGTTAACGGAGCCGCTAAAACACTTTATCAATTTACTCAGTACGTCAAATCAAAGCAAATTCCCATCCAGGTATTTGCTCCTGAATTTGCTCATGATCAGTCATTTTCAACGTATGTTCACCGTTCGCCCAGCATGCCGTTTTTCCTTTATCCAAACAGCCGCTTTTCATTGCCAAACGTTCTAAAAATTAAAAAGCAGCTGCAGGCATTCAATCCTTCTATTATTCATTTGGCCACTCCTTTTACAATGGGGCTTTGCGGCTCCCATTACGGGAAAAGATTAGGTGTTCCTCTTGTCGGCTCTTATCATACCAATTTTGATGATTATTTATCTCACTATGAACTTGAAAAAATGCGTGTACCACTGCAAAAATATATGAAATGGTTTTATAAACCTGTACAAAAAATATTCGCTCCCTCTGAAGTGACCAAACAGCAGCTAGAAGAACAAGGGTTTCACAACGTAGCTATTTGGGCGCGAGGAGTAAATCATAAATTATTTCATCCCCACTATGACCGCTTTGATATTCGTATTAAATATAATATTAAAAAACCCTACATTTTAACGTATGTAGGAAGATTAGCTAAAGAAAAGAACGCTGATTTTTTAATAAAAATCGCACGATCTCTACCTGATCATATCCGCCATCAAATTCACTGGGTTATTGTGGGAGACGGCCCTTTAAAAGAACAAATGCAGCAACAAGCATCTGAGCATATGACATTTACAGGCTTCCTTGAAGGTAAGCAACTTGCTCATATTTATTCATCATCTGATTTGTTTGTTTTTCCTTCAGAAACAGAAACCTTCGGAAATGTTGTACTGGAGTCTCTTGCTTCCGGAACTCCTGTAGTGGCAGCAAATGCAGGAGGAGTTAAACAGATGGTTCAGCACGGGCGAAACGGCTACCTTTGCAAATCTCACTCCTTAGAAGAATTCAGTTCGGCTATTACAGATTTACTCGATGATTTGCATCAGCGGCTTCACTTTGCCCACGCAGCGAGACAATACGCTCTTACTCAATCATGGGACGCCATTTTTCAGCATTTGCTTTCAGAATATGAAGGTGTCGTAGAAAAATCTGCTGCAGGTATTCAATGGGCATAAAAAAATCTCCGTTTTCACGGAGATTTTTTTATTATTTAGCTAAAGCTTGAGTTTTTAATGCTTCCGCTTTGTCTGTGAACTCCCAAGGAAGCTCCACATCCGTACGACCAAAGTGGCCGTAAGCTGCTGTTTGCTTATAAATTGGGCGACGTAAATCAAGCATTTTAATGATGCCTGCTGGACGTAGGTCAAAGTTTTTGCGTACTACGTCTACTAGTACTTCTTCAGAAACTTTTCCTGTACCGAATGTATCAATTGAAATAGATACTGGTTGTGCAACACCAATTGCATATGCTAGTTGTACTTCACATTTGTCAGCAAGATCAGCTGCTACAATGTTTTTCGCAACATAACGAGCTGCATAAGCTGCTGAACGGTCTACTTTTGTTGCGTCCTTACCAGAGAATGCACCGCCGCCGTGACGAGCATATCCGCCGTAAGTATCAACGATAATCTTACGACCAGTTAAACCAGCATCTCCTTGAGGACCGCCGATTACGAAACGTCCTGTTGGGTTAATGAAATACTTTGTATTTTCATCAATTAACTCGTTTGGAACAACTGGATTAATAACATATTCTTTTAAGTTACGTTGAATTTGCTCTAACGTTACTTCTGGGTGATGCTGAGTTGAAATAACAATTGTATCAATGCGAACAGGTTTGTTGTTTTCATCATATTCAACTGTTACTTGTGTTTTACCATCTGGGCGAAGGTAAGGAAGAATTTCTTCTTTACGTACTTCTGTTAGACGGCGAGCAAGTTTATGAGCTAATGAAATTGGAAGAGGCATTAATTCTTTTGTTTCGTTACATGCATAACCAAACATTAACCCTTGGTCTCCAGCTCCGATTGCTTCGATTTCTTCATCTGACATTTGACCTTCACGTGCTTCTAACGCTTGGTCTACACCAGCAGCGATATCAGCTGACTGCTCGTCGATAGATGTTAATACTGCACAAGTTTCAGCATCAAATCCGTATTTTGCACGAGTATAGCCAATTCCTTTAATTGTTTCACGAACTGTTTTAGGAATATCCACGTAAGTAGAAGTTGTAATTTCACCACTTACTAAAACTAAACCAGTTGTTACGCTTGTTTCACAAGCAACACGAGCATTTGGATCCTTTGCTAGGATAGCATCAAGAATTGAGTCAGAAATTTGGTCACAAATTTTATCGGGATGTCCCTCTGTAACAGATTCTGACGTGAACAGACGACGTTGTGTTGACATCAGTTTTCCTCCTTATAAATACGATACATTGTGATACGGTACTCATTCCCTTATTTTCATTACACGTTAAAAAATATAAAAAAACCTTTCCTTGTATCGAGGAAAGGTATCAAATTCTACATAAGCCTTTCACTCTTATCGATCAAGGTTGTGCCCTTGCATCAGGTTAGCACCTTATCGTCTACACAAAAAAATGACGATGGTTGCTGGGTTTCATAGGGCCTGTCCCTCCACCAGCTCGGGATAAGAGAGTATCCGTTCAAGGACATATAATACATGAAAAAGCGCTTCACTGTCAACAACATTCAAATGGAAATCATCTCTTTATGTTTGAACCTGTTTTAATGTAACATACTCAAATTCTGAAATAGTACATCTTATTAAGAATCATCACTAAGTTTGGTTAATAAGACAGATCAAAATGAGGCTTTCACTTAAAACAGCTTCACTTTTTTTCGCTTTTGGCACATATACATGTGTCTAAAATAGGTATAACGTACATTTTTTTATAATACACAAACATTTTTAATTAAATAGTATAGAATAATTAAATAAATGTGTTATACTAATTATAAATTTCAAACATTAATGAATAAATAATAGCTAAAAAAGGAAGGTAGTGCACATGAGTACTGTTGATATGTCTATCGAATTAAATGGTTTGCTTCAATTAAAAACAACAAAACACCAATTATCTGTTCCACAACTTGTTGAAAAAATTCTAGCTCGACGCGAAGGAACGCTGACTTCTACAGGTGCTGTGTCAGTCGAAACCGGAAAATATACAGGTCGCTCTCCTTTAGATAAATTTATTGTAAGCGATGCTGTGTCTTCAAAAACGGTTGAATGGGGACCTGTCAATCAGCCAATTTCTGCTCAGCGATTCGATGCGCTATACAAAAAAGTCTTAACCCACTTAAAAAAGCAGGATGAACTTTTTGTTTTTAATGGATATGCTGGAGCTGATAAAAAGTATCAGTTACCAATTCAAGTAGTTAATGAATTTGCATGGCACAACCTATTCGCTCAGCAGTTATTCATTCGCCCTTCAGCCGAACAAAAAACAAATGATGATGTGAAGCCGTTTACAATTGTAGCAGCTCCAACGTTCAAAGCTGATCCCGAAACAGACGGGACGAATTCTGAAACCTTCATTATTCTTTCGTTAGAGCGACGTATTGTGCTAATTGGAGGAACTGAATACGCTGGTGAAATGAAAAAATCTATTTTCTCAGTGATGAACTTCTTGCTTCCTCAAAACAATATTCTATCCATGCACTGTTCTGCTAACGTAGGAGAAGAAGGTGACGTTGCATTATTCTTTGGTTTATCTGGAACGGGTAAAACAACGCTTTCTGCTGATGCAAACCGTCGTTTAATCGGAGATGACGAGCACGGTTGGTCAAGCTCTGGTGTATTTAATATTGAAGGAGGATGCTACGCGAAGTGCATTCAGCTTTCTGAAGAAAAAGAACCGCAAATTTTCAATGCAATTCGCTTCGGCGCCGTACTGGAAAATGTGGTGTTAAATCAAAATACGAAAGTAGCAGATTACAATGATAATAGTTTAACAGAGAATACTCGTGCCGCTTATTCAATTGACTCTATTGATAATACGGTATTGCCAAGCGTTGCTGGGCACCCTACAGCTATTGTCTTTTTAACTGCCGATGCTTTCGGCGTCTTGCCTCCAATCAGCAAGCTTACAAAAGAACAAGCGATGTACCATTTTCTGAGCGGATACACTAGTAAGTTAGCTGGAACAGAGCGCGGCGTAACATCGCCACAGGCTACTTTCTCTACATGCTTTGGTGAGCCTTTCTTGCCTCTTGCTCCAACAACTTATGCAGAAATGCTAGGAAAGAAAATCGATGAACATAATGTAAATGTCTACCTTGTAAATACTGGATGGACCGGCGGTGAATACGGCGTGGGCGAACGAATGAAGTTAAGTTACACTCGAGCTATGGTTCAAGCAGCCCTTGAAGGAGAACTAGCTAATACCGAAACAGTAACAGACGCTATTTTTGGTTTATCGATTCCAACTCATGTTCCGGGAGTTCCTGATGAAGTGCTTCAGCCTTCTAAAGCATGGAACGATGCAACAGCTTATAATCAAAAAGCAACTGAGCTTGCTGCTAAATTCAAAGCTAATTTCAAGCGTTTTAATGATGTAGCATCTGACATTTCAACATTAGGCGGACCTAGAGTCTAATAAAAAACCGATCGTCTTAGAGACGATCGGTTTTTTAATTAGTCGAATGTAATTTTGTCAGTTCATATGTGACAATGGTTTTTTCCTGCTCCATTTCTACCTTACGCACAACAGCAGTTCCAATACATTCTCCAGTTTTCGTTTTGTGAATGTTTAATGGAATATCTAACGGATACAAGCGATATCCTTTTTTCTCAATTTGAAAAATGTTATCCGTTACACGCTTTTCGTTGCCTTTTGTCACAATCATTGTATTTAATTCTAGCGGCATCCCCATTTTTTCTCACTCCTCACTGTTATTCTACTTGTTTTCTCTATCGTAGCATATCTTTTATTGCGCTTTCATCCACTTCGTTAACTTCTTCACCGTTTCTCGGTTTTCTTTTGGTGGAAAAGCATGTGGAAAGTTTTCGAAGTACCAGCTGGTAACTTTTTTATTGGACTTCTTTAGTTTAGATTCGAGCTGATAGGAATGATCAATCGACACGTTTTTATCTTCTAAACCATGAATAAGCAAGACCGGCGGCTCGACGAGATGAGCACGGTGCAAAGGTGTCCTCCATTCGTATCTTTCAGGGTATTTAGAAGGAGTTCCTCCAATCACCCGCTTCATCATTCTTCTTAAATCTTCTCTTTCTTCATATGTCAGCACCATATCCGTGACGCCTCCCCATAACACAAGAGAACGGCTGTCGCTTTTTTCAATAGCTGTGAGTAAAGCCATTACTCCCCCTCTTGAAAACCCAAAAATATGAATGCGGTCATGGTGGACGTTAGGGAGCTGTTTCAGTAAATCGTAAGCAGCAAAAGCATCGTAACGATCATCTCCTGCAAAATCTTCGTTTCCTTCGCCTCCTTGATTTCCCCTATAGAACGGAGCCATCACAATAAAACCTTGAGAAGCAAATTGAATAAGTCGAGCAGGACGAACCGTTCCTACGTTCTTAATACCTCCTCTTAAGTATAAAAAGCCGTCATACATTCCTTTTTCTTTTGGCTCTGCGAGCATTCCTTTAATCTTAAGCCCTTGACATGCATATGTAATCACCCACAGCGCCACGCGAGGGTTTGATGATGGGAAACGCTGTTTATGAAGAATTGTTCCATCTTTCATTTTTTTCCTCCATTCTTTATATGAGTGGTATATTTTTTCCCGCCACGGTGGACTTTCAATCGTTGTCTAATACTTCTTTGATTTTCCACATGGTTATGTAGGCACTCACCTTCTTCTACTTTCTTACATACATTATCATAAAATATTTTATTCTTTTAAGGAGGTTTGCTTTATGAAACCAATCAAATGGCTCTTTTCTTTGCTTGCTATTATGATTTTACTCATCCCACTAATTAGCTGCAGCAAAACAACATCTGTACAAACGGTTCGTGTCGGCGAAGTAACTCGCTCTATCTTTTATGCTCCCCAGTACGTTGCTATTTCAAAAGGCTTTTTTGAAGAAGAAGGACTAAAAGTAGATTTAAAAACAACGTGGGGCGGAGATAAGACAATGACGTCACTTTTATCTGACGGCATCGACGTCGCCTTAGTCGGCTCGGAAACTTCAATCTACGTATATGCACAGGGATCTAGTGATCCCGTCATCAACTTTGCACAACTAACCCAAACCGACGGAACATTTCTAGTAGCGCGAAAAAAGGTCGATCAATTCTCATGGGATCAGCTTAAAGGCAAAACGTTTCTTGGTCAACGTAAAGGCGGCATGCCGCAAATGGTAGGGGAATATGTGTTGAAACAGCATAATATTGATCCTAAAAAAGATGTAAAACTCGTTCAAAACATTGATTTTGCTAACGTTGCGAATGCTTTTGCTTCTGGTACTGGAGATTACGTTCAATTATTTGAGCCAACGGCTAGTATTTTAGAGCAACAAGGAAAAGGACATATCGTTGCTTCCTTCGGAAAAGAATCAGGAACAGTTCCTTATACAACATTTATGGCCAAAGAAAGCTATTTAAAAGATAACCCTGAAGCAGCAGCTAAATTTACTCGAGCTATTTACAAAGCACAAAAATGGGTGAATACACATAGCACAGATGAAATTGCTGAAGTGGTTGCACCGTATTTTGAAGATACACCTAAAGACACGCTAAAAACCGTGATTGACCGCTATAAATCCCAAAAATCTTTTGCAACTAACCCTTTATTAGATCAAAAAGAGTGGGATCATTTACAAAAAATCATGGATGAATCTGGAGAACTTCCAAGACACATCGATCACAACAAGCTAGTCAACACAAAATTCGCAAAAGATGCAATGAGTGAGTAATATGACAAAACTTCACATTCAAGATGTTCAGCATATGTATCTTACGACAAAGTCTGCTACCACTGCACTTGAACATATTAATTTGTCTATTGAAGAAGGAGAATTTGTTTCCTTTCTCGGCCCAAGCGGATGTGGAAAAACGACGCTTCTATCGATTATTGCAGGCTTGATTGAACCAACGTCCGGCTTTGTCACAATAGACGGTGAAAATATTGGAACATCAGTCCCAAATATCGGTTATATGCTTCAACAAGATTATTTGTTTCCGTGGAAAACCATTAAAGAAAATATTTTACTTGGGCTTGAAATTCGCGGACAGCTAACAGATAAAACAGAGAGTAAAGCACTGTTACTCCTAAAAGAAATTGGTCTACAAGGCGTAGATGACCTATATCCACACCAGTTATCCGGAGGCATGAGACAACGCGTCGCTTTAGTCCGAACACTTGCCATTGACCCCGCTATTTTACTCTTAGATGAACCTTTTTCAGCACTTGATTTTCAAACAAAACTCAAGCTTGAAGAACTTGTCTCCAAAACGCTGATGACTTATCAAAAAACGGCTGTTTTGGTCACGCACGATATCGGCGAAGCCATTGCTATGAGCAGCCGAATCTTTTTATTCTCAGCCAAGCCGGGAAAAATCGCAAAAACATTCACGGTTCCTTCTATTTTACGAACCCTTTCTCCGTTTGAAGCACGACAGCACCCTGTCTATAACGATTTATTTATGGACATATGGAAGGAGCTTGATCAACTTGAAACCCACTAGCTCCCTAGATACTCTTCACGAAAGCTACCTTCGCAAGGTTCGGGGCGAAAAACGATTAGTACTGAGCGTGCAGCTGGTCATGTTCTTAGCCTTTTTTAGCTTCTGGGAACTGGCTTCTCGTTTAAAGTGGATTGACCCTTTAATTTTCAGTTCCCCTACTAAAGTATGGCATTTATTTTTAATTAAACTTGCCGACGGCTCGCTGGCAGAACATATTGGTTTTACATTATTTGAAACGGTTCTTGGCTTCATTCTAGGCACATTACTAGGTATTTTACTTGCAACGGCCCTTTGGTATTCAACTAGGCTTGCACATATATTAGACCCTTACCTCGTTATTTTAAACGCCATGCCTAAAGTAGCGCTGGGCCCTATTTTAATTGTAGCAATCGGGCCAGGATTTTTCTCAATTTTAACGATGGGAGCGATTATATCCGTTATCATTACATCCATCGTCGTTTACACAGCCTTTAAAGAAGTTGATCCAAACTATATTAAATTACTAAAAAGCTTCGGGGCAACGAAAACCCGCTGTTTTAAAGAAGCAATTCTTCCAGCTTCCATGCCTGCCATTATTTCCACATTTAAAGTAAATGTCGGCTTATCTTGGGTAGGCGTCATCGTAGGAGAATTTTTAGTTTCTTCGAAAGGGCTTGGATATATGATTATTTATGGTTTCCAAGTCTTCAACTTTACTCTTGTTCTTCTCAGCTTATTATTAATTGCCATTTTCGCTACGATTATGTACCAAGGCGTTGCTTATTTAGAAAAGAAATTGATCCGACGCTCATAAAAAATCCCCCCGTACAAACGGGGGGATTTTTATTGATACGATGCTTTTACAAAAATGTTCTCTTTACATATTTCATTACATATTGTAAAACATTATCTTTCATGATGAAGCTGTATGCATCATCTTGTTGAATGCCCGAAGGTAGTTCATCAATCATTACGGGACCATCTGTTTCCATGTAGTCTTCTTTTTTAATTACATTTCCAATAGTAGCAAAATAAATATTTTTAATAATGGTCTTTCCTTTACTTACTACTTTGTACTGACCAATATAAGTTAAAGAAGAGACTTCTCCGCCTGTTTCTTCAAATACTTCTCGAACCGCTGCTTCTTCTGGTACTTCATTGCCTTCTAGTTTTCCTCCGGGAAATTCTAAACCTCGTTTTGAGTGATTCGTTAGCAACCATTGATTTTCATACCTGCATACGACCCAAACATGACGTGGAGTTTTCGAGAATGGATTTTTTTCAAATGATAAAAATACTTGATTATGATATGCATCCTTAAATGTGTACATGGTCGACTCAAACTCCATTTGATTTTTCCCTTATTTTATCATACATTACGGCCATACCTGATAAGAAAAGTATGCTCGTACTTTTTTTATTTACTTTTTACCCCTTATTCCACTCTGTCTGAAGATAAAATATTCATCTGTTTGATATGTGATTTTGTTTCATCGTCTCCCAGCTGATAAAGCATGGCATATATGTCAACTGTTGTTTTATCGTACATATCATTTTGAGAATCATGATGATACTCCAGATACGGAATATGTGATCGCCAAAAGCTTGACCAATCACTTGAAGCGCGCTGATCTAAATAGGTTCTCAGCTGCTCCACTTCTTCATCTGTTGCTTCAATCGCATAATTCCAATCTGAAGCAGTATTTGACTGATTGATTTCCCCTGAACTCAGAGATACATAATATTTTTTTGTCATGAAAGATATTCAGCTCCTTCTTTCTAGTGCCAACTTATCTTTCTTATTTGTATCTTATTCTTTTTTTATACACTCTAAGATTTAAAGCGGTCTTTTAAAATCGCTATTGCTTTTTTTAACGGCTCTGGAATCGGAACCCCTACAATTCTTGCGTTTTCTGTAATTGAAATCATTTCGTTTAAAATATAGAACAAAATAGCTCCATCTCGAATAATATGACCGTTTTCCCAAAATACAGAATCGATAAAGTTTGCTACAGCAATCATGGCAAAAATAAAAATCTTTTTGGCAATTCCTTTAAAACCTACTTTGCTAGATAAACGTTTATTTATAAAAGCTGCAATCGTGCCTGTCAAATAATCCATTGTCACTAATGCTACTAAAGCCATTAGTAAATAGTCCCACTCTCCAAATAAAAAAAAGCCAGTGAACCTAAACTTGAGATTATCAAGACAGAAAGCTTCTGCATATCCACTTTTTTCACCCTTTCAGCAGTCATATCCCTACAGTATATGCCGGTGAAAAAAAAGTGTTCGTCCATCTTATCATAAAAAAACCTGCGATTAATCGCAGGTTTTAATTATTTGCCTAGGAATGATTTTAACATCCACGTATGCTTTTCTAAGCTTTGATGAATGGCTAACAGCATGTCTCCTGTTGTTTCATCGCCCGCTTCACCGGCTGCGTCCATTCCTTCTTTTAATTCAGCAGTTAGCGTATCAAAATCGCTTACTAAAGAAGCAACCATATCTTTAGCCGTTTCGCTTCCAACCGCTTCTTTAATAGAAGAAAGTTCTAACGATTCTTTCATTGTTGCCACAGGTTTTCCTTCTAATGCTAAAAGGCGTTCTGCAAGGTCATCAATAATTGTAGCTGTTTCCGTATACAGCTCTTCAAACTTTTCATGAAGAGTGAAGAATTGTTCACCTTTTACGTACCAGTGAAAGTTATGAAGTTTTATGTACATTACACTAAAATTCGCTACTTGTTTATTAACGATTTCATTTACATTTGCTGCCATGTTTTTCGCTCCTTTGTGAACTCTTTGTATAATATAGTTGTACCCTTTTTTAGTTGATTAAAACATTTTTTTCATAAAAAGAGACATTTCCCTTTCTTTAGACTCAGAGAAACTTCTTCATCTTTTTTCAAATAAAATAAGCAGTCCAGCGGACTGCTTATTTTTAGCCAAATACTTTTTCTAAATCTTCTTTGTCCTGTTCTAGCCAGAACTTCATCAAGCGTTTTGCTCCTTCTAAATCGTGAAGTTTCGCTTGACCGCACTGCTTTTCGTTTGCTGCTGGAATTTCAGTAATGTTAATTGCATCTTTTAACGTATCGTCTAACAAGTCAATAATTTCACGTACAGTCGGCTCGCCGCTCACTACTAAGTAGTACCCAGTTTGACATCCCATAGGCGAAATATCAATAATATCAAAGTGATCATATTTTTCTACATGAGTACGAATGTTAAAAGCTAATAAATGCTCTAACGTATGAATAACGTCGGGCTTCATTGCTTGTTTGTTTGGCTGGCAAAAACGAATATCAAATTTATTTACAACGCCGTCGCTTCCCACTTTGTGAACACCGCAGTGTCTTACGTAAGGTGCTTTAACCGCATTATGATCTAGCTCAAAACTTTCTACTGATGGCATAATACCACTCCTTTTTTCTTCTTTCACCTATCATACCATGCAATTCCGATATATTTCATCCATTTAATAACCTTTATTTCTTTTAGTTGCTTTTTATTCCTTCTATCCCTTATAGTATGAGCAAACACGAAAGAAAGAACGTGATAATAAATGATTGCAAAGCTTTTGCTTTTACTTATAAAAGGATATCAAAAAGGAATTTCACCTTTTCTTCCGGCAAGGTGCCGGTTTTACCCTACTTGCTCCCAGTACGGAGTTGAATCCATTAAACGCTTTGGTGCCTTAAAGGGATCTTATTTGACTGTAAAACGCATTTTAAAATGCCACCCGTTCCATCCGGGTGGCATCGATGAAGTACCTGAGAAAAAATCACACTAAGCTTTAGTTGTTTTCGATTGCTTCATACCCATTTACAACAACATCTAGCTTTCCTGTATTTGGATCAATAACTAGTCCATGTACAGGAGTATCTTTTGAAAATAGAGGATGATTACGGATTGTCTCTACACTATGCTGAACAGTCTCTTCTACTGAATCAAAACCCGTTAACCATTGTTTCAAGTCCATAGAATATTCAATGGTATTAATCACTTCATCTGAGATGCCTTTTGCTCTTACTTTCTCTAAAAAAGGTTCCGCCTGAAGTTTACCTGCTCCACAGTCGTGGTGACCAATTACACATACCTCATCTGCTTGAAGCTCATATACAGCTACTAAAATGCTTCGCATAATACTTCCAAATGGATGTGAAACAAGCGCTCCTGCGTTTTTAACAATTTTCACGTCTCCGTTGCGCAAATTCAAAGCGTGTGGAAGTAATTCTACCAACCTTGTGTCCATACACGATAAAATAACCATTTTTTTATCAGGGAATTTGCTTGTTTCGTAAAGTTCATACTTCTTTTCTTCTACAAATTTTTGATTGAATTCTAAAACATCTTGTAATAAGCTCATCTGCTGTCTTCTCCTTCATAAAAAAAATTCTTTCTTGTATTATAATACTTTTTCCTATAAGATGAAAAGTGTTAAATCGTAATCATTATTATTTATAAACAAGAAAGTAGGTTATAACAGTGAAAAAAATTCCCGTTACCGTTTTAAGCGGATACCTTGGTTCAGGTAAAACAACTCTTTTGAACCATATTTTAAAAAATAAAGAAGGTTTAAAGGTCGCGGTCATTGTCAATGACATGAGCGAAGTAAATATTGATGCAGACTTAGTTAAACAAGGCGGATTCTCTCGAACAGAAGAAAAACTTGTTGAAATGCAAAATGGCTGTATTTGCTGTACGCTTCGAGACGATCTAATGAAAGAGGTAGAACACCTAGCTGACAATGGTGATATTGATTATATTGTCATTGAATCTTCTGGAATCAGCGAACCTATCCCTGTTGCTCAAACATTTACTTATATTGATGAAGAGCTTGGCATTGATTTAACCCAGAAATGTTCGTTAGATACGATGGTCACTGTAGTAGATGCCAATCGCTTTTGGGAAGACTTTTCATCCGGCGAAAGCTTATTAGACCGCAAAGAAGGAACAGATGAAAACGATACAAGAGAAGTGATTGATTTATTAATCGATCAAATTGAATTTGCAAACGTCATTTTGTTAAACAAAGTTGATTTGTTAACAAAAGATGATGCAGATGAACTGCAGGCTGTTCTTCACAAATTAAACTCAGAAGCCACTGTTATCCAAACAATTAATAGTGAAGTAAGCCTTGAAGCCATACTTCATACCGACTTATTCGACTTTGAAAAAGCTAGTCAAGGAGCCGGATGGATTAAAGAATTAAATGAGGAGCACCATACGCCTGAAACGGAAGAGTTCGGTATTTCTTCTTTTGTATACAGAAGGAATCGTCCCCTTCATCCTGAACGCTTTATGAAATGGTTAGAGAACTGGCCGGTTGATATTGTACGTGCAAAGGGATTTTTCTGGCTTGCTTCGCGTAATAATATGGCAGGACTTCTTTCTCAAGCGGGTACGTCCATTATGATTCAAGCAGCGGGTGAATGGATAGCAACTTGCGCACCGGAAGAAAGAGAACAAACCTTAAAAGAAGAGCCTGAATTACGAGCAAAATGGGATGAACAATTTGGAGATCGTATTAACGAGCTCGTGTTCATTGGTATTGATATGAACAAAGCTGAAATAATTGAAACTTTAGACCGCTGTTTGCTGACAAATGAGGAAATGAATCAAGATTGGGCTACTCTCAAAGATCCCCTTCCTAAGTTTACAGTAAGTGCGTAAATTTTTAGTTTTCAAATCGTAATAATTACGATATAATAACATAGATCATAAATGGTTACGATACGAACGGAAGGAGCAACATAATGAAATTCAAACCACTTTTAATGGTGCTTGCATTAGGAATTGGAACAGCTCTTGCAGGGTGCAGTTCAAGCAGTGCAAATAACGCATCTGATAATAAAAACAAAAAATTAGAAGTTTATACAACAATCTACCCTTTACAGGACTTTACTGAAAAAATCGGTGGAAAATATGTAGAAGCTAAAAGCATTTTACCAACCGGTGTAGATGCGCACTCATTTGAGCCTACAACAAAAACAATGGTCAAAATCGCCAACGCGGACGCATTTGTTTACTCAGGAATTGGACTTGAAGGTTTTGCAGATAAAGCACAGTCTACACTTAAAAATGAAGATGTAGCTTTAGTAGAAGCTGCAAAAGGAATTAAATTAGCAAAGAGTTCTGAAGATGAGCATGCCCACGAAGACGAACATGCCCATGAAGAAGAGCATAACCACGGAGATACAGACCCTCACGTTTGGCTTGATCCTGTTTTAGCTATTCAATTAGCAGAAAATATTAAAGACGAACTTATTGAATTAAAACCAGATAAAAAAGCAGAGTTTGAAAAGAACTTCCAATCGTTAAAGACTCAGCTTGAAGATGTGGACCAGGAGTTAAAAACAACGATTGGCGACGCACCTCATAAAGAAATTTTAGTATCACATGCAGCCTATGGCTACTGGGAAAAACGATACGGCTTAAAGCAAATTAGCGTAGCGGGTTTATCTCCTACAAATGAGCCGTCTCAAAAACAATTAGAAAACATCGTAAAACAAGCAAAAAAAGACCATATCAAATACTTTATCTTTGACCAAAATTTAAAGCCTAAAGTGTCTACGCTTGTAAAAAATGAAGTAGGAGCTCAAGCTTTAACACTTCATAACTTAGAGTCATTAACAAAAAACGATGTTAAAAATAAAGAAGATTATTTCTCCATTATGCAACACAACATTGATACGTTGAAAAAAGCATTATATTAATAAAAAAACTAGCCTCCCGGCTAGTTTTTTTATTGTAATTTATATTTTTGCTTAAAGCGTTCTACACGGCCGCCTTTATCAGCAAATTTTTGTTTTCCTGTATAAAATGGATGTGTATCCGAACTGATTTCAACTTTTAAAAGCGGATATGTGTTGCCATCTTCCCATTGAACGGTCTCATTTGATTGTTTTGTAGATCCTGATAAAAATGATGTTCCGCTATTTGTATCCATAAATACAACTTTACGATAGTCTGGATGAATATTTGTTTTCATTAAATATCTCTCCTTTAAAACAATATACACTTATTATAATCGTAATGATTACTATTTTCAAGTTATATGTTTTACCAATTCTGATGCATAAAGCGTGGTAAAAAGTGGACAATAAGGTTTATCAATACTTTATTGGAAAGGTTGAAAAATGAATGGATCATTTAGTTACTGCACGTTCAATGTTTGGTCTGAACATGGGAGTACATATCATTTTTGCCACTCTTGGCGTCGGCATTCCTCTCATGATTTTATTGGCTGAAATTCTTTACTACAAAACAAAAGATAAAGATTATGAACTTATGGCACAGCGTTGGACAAAAGGAGCTGCTGTGCTGCTTGGAGTCGCCATTCCTACGGGAACGATTGCTGGTGTACAATTAGCTTTGCTTTGGCCGGGTTTTATGGAAATCGTAGGAAAAGTGATGGCTCTTCCCTTTCAAATTGAAATTTATGCTTTCTTTATTGAGGCTCTGTTTCTCTCTATTTACGTATACGCAGCGGACCGTATTTCTCGAAAAATGAGGATTATCAGTCTAATTTTAGTAGCAATAGGCGCTCTTGCCTCTGCCGTTTTAATTACAAACGTGCACGCATTTGAAGGAACACCTGCTGGCTTTCGAATTTTAAATGGCGAAATTGTAAGCGTAGATCCTTGGGCAGCTTTCTTTAATCCGAGTTTCTTTGTAACGTCCGGTCACGTAGCCGTTTCTGCTTATACAACCGGAGGCTTTGTCATTGCTTCAGTTGCTGCCTTTAAAATGCTTCGTGCGCGAAAACATAATCCAAGAGAATATAAATTTCATCATAAAGCGTTGATGATGGGATTAGTAATCGGCGGGATTTTTTCTTTTGTAACAGCTTTGAATGGACATGAATCTATGCAAAAAGTATATGAATATCAACCCGAAAAACTTGCAGCAGCTGAAGGTCTATTTGAAACGAAAGATCATGCGCCATTAGCCTTAGGCGGATTTACAGATGAAAAAGAACAGCGAGTCAAGTATGGAATTGAGTTTCCATGGATGCTCAGCTTCTTGTCGGGTAATAGCTTTAATACAGTGATTACTGGACTCAATGACTTCCCTAGGGATTATTGGCCGCCGCTTTTTGTACATACCTTGTTTAACGGTATGGTCATTATCGGATCGATTTTAATTTTAGTGGCGCTAGTGGGCGTTGTTTGGTACAAGTTTTTAAAGAAGAAAAGCTTCCCTAAAATTTTCATGTGGGCATTTGTCGCAACAGGCCCTCTTGCGATCATGGGCATTGAATTCGGATGGATTTTTGCATGTACAGGAAGACAGCCCTGGGTCATTTATCGCATCATGCGTACATCAGAAGCAGTTACCACTTCTGCTAATTTGCATATTTTATTTTTTTTATTTTTGCTTGTTTATATCGTACTTGTGGCTGCAGTCGCCCTTGTACTGGTGTTTTATTTCAGAAGAAATCCGCTTTCTAAAGAGCTTGCTGCGCAAGCAGATTAAAAAGGATGTGAGAATATGGGTGATTCATTACTAGCAATTACTGTAATATGGGGCTTCATTTTTATCTATGCCGTAATGGGAACGATGGACTTTGGAGCTGGCTTTTGGTCGATGGTATATATTAATCGTACGAAAACAAATGCTACAGATGTAGCAAACAGATATTTATCGCCTACTTGGGAAGTAACCAATGTATTTATCGTTGCGATTGTTGTTGCGCTGTTTAGTTTTTTCCCTCGAGCTACATTTACGCTTGGCACAGTGTTACTAATACCCGGAAGTATCATTTTACTTCTCTTATCTATTCGAAGCGGATTTTTAGTGTTTTCACACTATGCTAGCAGCTTCAAATATCGGAGAGCGTTGGTTTATATATCCGGTATATCCGGCGTGTTAATTCCTGCTTTTTTAATCGCTGTACTGCCAGTAAGTCAAGGTGGATTTATTGATATAATTGATGGCACGCAGCGATTAAATTTAGCAAAAGTATTTTCAAGTCCGCACGTCTATTCATTTATCGGATTTGCCATAAGCTCTTCGCTGTTTCTATCGTCTCTGTTATTAGCGGATTACTCGAAGTCATCTGACGAAATGGAAGCTTATGCGGTCTATCGGCGTGATGCGCTCATTACGGGACCTCTTTCCCTGCTAATGGCTATCTTTATTATGATTACAATGCAATCAGAAGCAAGCTGGTTATATGATAAAATGATGCAGTTTAAGCCCCTTCTTTACGGATCTGTAGGTCTATTTGTAGTAGCTGGTATTGCTCTGCTGCTACCTTCTCAAAAAGGAAAAGGCATGCCTCGTTTAGCCGTGGTATCCATTATCCTTCAATATTTCTTAGCAAGTTACGTATACGGACGAAGTCATTTACCTTATGTTGTCTATCCAAACGTAACGATTGAGAATGGATTTACACATCCCGATGCGTTTCATTCTTTATTTATTGTGTATATTGTCGGCTTTGCTATTTTATTTCCTGGATTCTTTTATTTCTGGCGTCTATTTATGAAAGATAATAAAGAATACAGCAAAAAGAAGCCATATTAAAAAACCCGGTCAGCACTTGACCGGGTTTTCTTATGAAGCAGCCGATTTTGCTACTACTTCAGCAAAACCTTTAGCAAATACCTTACATTTTTCTACATCTTCTCCAAAGGGAGAGAGCTCGATTTTCAAACCGGGAACGGCTATATTTCCGTTACGTCTCTTTATTTTTTCTTCAATTAAATCAACTGCTCCGCAAAAAACATCATATGATGAATCACCTGAGCCAAATACAGCCATCTGCTTTTGACTGAGATCTATATCATCCATTTCATCATAAAGATCTAAAAAATCATCTGGCAGCTCTCCATCTCCCCACGTATAAGCTCCAAAGATAATAGATTCTGCGGATACAAGGTCAGAAGCATCAGTGTCATATACTTCTGCTCGTTTCACATGCAATCCATGCTTGACTAATTCTTCTTCGATCAAATCGGCTATCGCTTCTGTGTTACCTGACATACTCGCATAAGCTAGTAAGATTTCCTTCATGTAAATGACGCTCCTTTACACCAGCAGTGTTGGCCGCACATCCCCTTCTTCAGCGCATTCTCGTTGAAGAGGACAGTTTTCACACTCACTGGATGCATAATTCTTTTGAAATTGTTTTGGTTCCATTAACACACTTTTGACAATATGTAGTTGAAGTATGGCTTTTTGATAATCGTCTGGTGCAATATGATAAGTTGTTGTTTCTCCAGTTAATAATGAATAAAAACGAATTTGTTCAGGAACCTTTTTAAAAGCTTGTTTCGAAAAAACGATAATAAAGTCTTTCATTGCGTTTTTCACTTCTTCATGGTCATCTAGAATGAATTTTGTTACCGTATAAGACTTCTCTGTCCATGCAGCAAAATCAATGGTTAGAGAAAGGTTGCTTTGAATTTCTTCTACATAAACGCTGTATTTCTCAAACACAAAAAGCGGTAGTTCCACATGTGCTTTCTCTCCTAAAAACCTTAGTAAATAATCGCTTACTTTAGCTAACACATCGTAATAGTGAACGGGTGATGAAAACATATTTGGCTTTAGGCGCCAATATTTTTCAATAAGCTGTAAAACATAGAGGTTTGAGCGATACTCAACGGGCTTGCTATAGTATGTTTTAATGATTTGATGGACAGTTACTTGAACAAGCTGTTTCCAATCTATAGATGTTTTTTTCAAAAGAAGCTGCTGCTGATAAAATTTGTACGGACATCGAATAAATTGTTCGATGTGGTCGTTAGAGAGTGTCTTTATATGCACTTTTATCGGTTCCACCTATGTCTCACCACCCTAATTGAAATTCATTCTCAATAATATTTAAAAATTAAATCATGAAATTTGCTCAATCACTTTACGAATAGCACTCCATGAATGTTTGACGAAATAAATTGGTTTTTTTTGTTTTTTTGCTTTCTCTTTAATGACTTTTGCCATATTGTGATTAATAAAATCCGTAATAACTAATACAAACCCAATATGTTCGGGTATTTCTCGCTTCACCATATTGCTTTTACGGCCATCTAAATGAATTACTTCATTAAATCCTTCTCCCGCTAAACGATCTGTAATATGCTTTAACCTGTCTCCTCCTACAACCATAACTGATGACATGTTTGTTCCCTCCCAATTAATTATTCATTTAATGATTTGACAACAACTTGTATTCTTTACTATATACACAGTTTAATTGAGAATGATTCTCTTTGTCAATGTTTAATTGATAAAAATTCTCAATTAAAATGAAAGTCTACCACCTTTCTTATAAGTTAGTTGAATTTTGACCATACTATAGCTATCACATATAAAGGAGGGTTAACGTTGGAACAAAACATTCTTTGTGAAGTAAATAACTGTCACTTTTGGAAAAATGGAAATCACTGCAGCGCAGAAGAAATTTACGTGGTAAGTCATAGCGGAAAACATGCAGCAAGCAGTTATGAAACAGACTGTAAAACGTTCAAGCCAACTGAAGCGTAACCCGCAAAAGGACAGCCTCTGGGTTGTCTTTTTTCTCTCTTCAAGATCATAAAAAAGGAGACTAATATGAAAACTGAACAACTGATTCATTTTTTTAAAGAAGAAGCAATAAAAGCAAATGAACAAACCTTTCCAATCTATGTACAATCGTTTACTCATTTATGGACATATAAATGGGGAACACTTGAAAACATTCCAGAAGAAATTGATGACTTAATTACCACACGTGCGTTAGAACTTGGACTTATTCACTTAAAAAAAGCTGACTAATCAATAAGGAAATTAGTCAGCTTTTGTATTTATAGATCATCAAATCCATTCGCATCTGATGCTTTTGTATATTGTCTTGATTTCTGTTCAAAGAAATCCGTTTTCCCTAAATCTACCTCTTGATAAGCAATAATCCAACGAAGAGGATTTTCAATCGGTGCTTCTGGGAAAGCAGCTCGGCCGAAGCCTAACTGATTACAGCGTTTATTAGCCATGTATTCAATATACTGCTGCAGTTCTTTCATCGTGATGCCGTCGAATTTTTCTCCGATAACAGATTCCGCCCATTCAATTTCAAGACGAGCTGCCTCTTGGAACGTTTCAACTACAAACGTTTCTAGCTCCTCCGTACGATAAGCTGTATTTTCATTTAGTACTTCCTTGAAAATCTTTTCAAATAACCCAACGTGAAGCTGTTCATCACGATTGATATAGTTAATCATCGTAGATGTCGCCACCATCTTTTGATTTCTCGCAAGATTATAGAAGAAAGCAAATCCGCTATAGAAGAAAAGGCCTTCTAAAATAACATCATATACCATAGACTTCAAAAAGTTTTCAACCGTTGCTTCTTCGCTAAATGCTTTATATCCGTTTGTAATAAAGTCATTTCGAGCACGAAGCTTTTCGTCTGTGCGCCAGTATTCAAATACTTCATCTTGTTTTCCTTTTGGTACAAGACTTGATAAAACATACGAATACGAATGATTATGAACCACTTCTTGCTGCGCTAAAATAATCATTAGAGCATTAATCGAAGAATCGGTTACATAGTCAGCTACTTTGCTAGCATAATCTGATTGAATACTGTCCAGTAGCGCCAGCAAGCCAATAATTTTTAAAAAGCTCTCTTGTTCGTCAGCCGTTAACTGAGGGAACTGCTTAATATCTTGACCCATATTAATTTCAAACGGCGTCCAGAAGTTAGCTAGCATACGTTTGTATTTAGGGAACGCCCATGAAAATCGGACGTCATCCCAGTTTAGAATATTTGAGCTCTTGCCGTTGATGATTCCTGTCGAACGGTTCGGAGCTGTTTCGTTCATTAATTCTCGTTTTAACATGCTTGTCATCAATTATTCACTCCTTTTAACTATGACAGCTTTCACATTCTTCAATGACTTCACTTGATGTTGAACGTACGTAGTAGGTCGTTTTTAACTTTTCTTTCCATGCCGTCATATGAAGATCCAGCAGCTCTTTTGCTCGGATATCATTTTGCACATATAAGTTGAATGAAATGGATTGATCAATATGGCGCTGGCGCTTGGCGTTTTGCTTAATGCTCCAGTGCTGATCAATTAAATAAACGGACTTATAATACCAGTTTGTTGCTGGTGATAAATCTGGTGCCGTCACCGGGATTTTATAGTTTTTCTTTTCCTCTGAATAAAACTTACGGAAAATCGGATCAATACTTGCAGTAGAACCCGCGATAATAGATGTTGATGAATTAGGTGCTACAGCCATTAAGTATCCATTTCTTATCCCATTGTTTTGAACTTCATTACGCAGTTCACTCCACGCTTCGCTTGTGTATTTACGTGTTTCAAAATAAGCGCCTGACTCAAAATCTGAGCCTTTAAATAATGGATATGCGCCTTTTTCTTTAGCTAAGTTCATGCTTGCCTGTACGGTTAAGTAAGCAATTTGCTCATATAATTCATCGCAATATGCTACCGCTTCATCTGTTTCCCATGCTATTTTCTTTAAGGCAAGCAAATGGTTCCAACCAAATGTGCCAAGCCCTACTGCGCGGTACTTTTGGTTTGTTAGTTTTGCTTGAAGTACCGGCAAATCATTTAACTCAATAACGTTATCAAGCATGCGTACTTGAATTGGAATTAAACGTTCAAGCACATCTTCAGTTACGGCTCTCGCTAAGTTGATAGAAGAAAGATTACATACAACAAAATCGCCCGGATTCTTTGTAATAATAATTTTTCCGTCTTCCGTAATTTCCTCTGTTACTACCGTTGTGCTTTGGTTTTGCGTGATTTCTGTACATAAGTTGCTGCAGTAGACCATGCCCTCGTGGCGGTTTTGATTAGCTCGGTTAACCGTATCACGATAGAACATATAAGGCGTTCCGGTTTCAAGCTGCGAAAGCATAATGCGCTTGAAGATCTCAATAGCAGGTACTGTTTCTCTTGAAAGCTGTTCATTATTTACACACTCAGCGTAACGAGTGCGGAACGAACCGCTGCCTTCTTCTTCATCATAAAAATCTTCTAACGAATAGCCCATCAGCGTACGAACTTCGTGAGGATCGAATAAGTGCCAGTCTTCACGTGCTTCTACTTTTTCCATAAACAAATCTGGCAAACATACGCCAGTGAATAAATCATGCGTGCGCTGGCGTTCGTCACCATTGTTCAAACGCGCGTCTAAGAATGAAAAGATGTCTTTATGCCATACGTCTAAATATACGGCAATAGCTCCTTGTCGTTGACCTAGCTGATCGACACTTACAGCCGTATTATTTAGCTGTTTCATCCATGGAATTGTTCCTGATGATACGCCTTTAAAACCTTTTATATCACTTCCTCGGCTTCTAATATGACCGAGGTAGACACCAATTCCGCCTCCATTTTTACTAAGCGTGGCCAAATCTGTATTGCTATCATAAATACCGCGTAAGCTGTCATCAATCGTATCAATAAAGCAGCTAGATAGCTGTCCGTAGCTCTTTCCTGCGTTTGAAAGTGTTGGTGTGGCAACCGTCATATATAGACTAGAAAGCGCCCAGTACGCTTCTTTTACTAATGCTGTTCGATTTTCTTTCTTTTCTTGAGACATCAGCGTCATAGCAATGATAAGAAAACGTTCTTGCGGTAATTCGTATACGCGCTTATCATGTGATGTCGCTAAATAGCGATCTGCTAATGTCAACAATCCAATGTATGTAAATAAACAATCGCGTTCAGGAATAATGACTGAAGCAATTTCATTAATTTCTTCTTCTGTATATGTTTTTAATAGTTGTTTATTATAAATGCCGATTTTTGTTAGTTCTTGAATAAGCTGATAAAACGAACCGTACTTCTCTTTTTTATCATAACCTCGGTTGTCCGCTGCTTTTCGATATAGTTCGTTTAAGTAGACGTCTGCCGCTACGTACGTCCAATCGGGTTCTTCCATTGAAATACGCTCTAAGGCTGCCAAAATTAGTACGTTTGCAACCTTTTCGTCCGTCATATTTTCCTTTACTGTAACAGTTTGAATAACCTTTTCCTCATACAAAGAAAAATCAAGCTGCGTAAATTCTTTTTTTAAACGTTCAATATATGCAGTTAATTCATGTAGAATTGTAGGCTTTAATGTATTCACCATAAATATGGCTCCTCTCTTCACTTCAAAATAAAAAATCGCTCACCGTACCTCAGTGAGCGAATAGAACGAAGATAGAAGAAGACACTAAGTCTTTTCTCAATCCTCGCTCTACCCTCTCACCTCCCGAAGAAGATAAAACGACATAAAAAAGGCAGGTCTCCTGACTTATGCTTCTTTTTACTTTAAGGCCTTCCCATGATGTTTACTCACAGTGGATCTCCTTATTTCATCAGCATTCACAGTTGCGGGGACAGCTTTGGATTTTCACCAAATTCCCTTTTAAGTCTTTTTATCAGACACCTTTTTCACTGGAAAACACAAAATATAGTATTTTATTATCGATTCCAAAACAACATATTGTGTTATGTTATAAACACATTATATAGGACAACTTAGAAAACTATCAACCTATTTTCAAAAATAATTTTGTTTTTTACGATAAAACTCTTCGACTTTTTTCATCAAACTATTCCATCATAACATGTTTTGACACGCTTGATGGAACAATGTGCTCTTTTTAAAAAATTTGTCCTATTTTTCTACTAAACATTGACAACCTCAATAAAAAAACCGTTTTTCATAAAAAAACGGTTTTTAATTATTTGTATTCTTTTTCAAATGCTGTGATTGTTTTGATAAACTTTTTATCAATATCGTATCCTATCCCCGGTTTTCCCTTCACCGTTATTACTCCGGATTCTACCTCTACTTCCGGCTTAATAATATCTTTTTCCCAATAGCGAGACGACGCAGAAATATCACCTGGTATCGTGAAAGAAGGCAGTGTGGCAAGGGCGATGTTATGAGCTCGTGAAATCCCGGCTTCTAACATTCCTCCAACCCAAAGTCTTACACCATGCTGGGCGCATAAATCATGAATTTGCTTTGCTACGGACAGTCCGCCAACTCGACCGATTTTCACGTTGATAATCTTACAGCTTTTTTGTTCAATTGCATGACGTGCATCTTCATAGCTCACAATACTTTCATCTAAGCAAATCGGCGTCTTCAGTTGCTTTTGTAACAATCGATGATCAAGGATATCATCAGAACTTAACGGCTGTTCGATCATCATTAAATTCAATTCATCTAGTTTCTTCAATGAATCACTATCGCTTAACGTATAGGCTGAATTGGCATCAGCCATAAGAGGAATGCTTGGAAATTCATCTCGAATTTGTTTCAGTAGCTCATAGTCAGCACCCGGCTTAATTTTCACTTTAAAGCGCTTATAACCATCTTTCATGTAAGTCTTTATTTGTTCTTTCATTACAGAAATGTCATTTAAGCCAACTACCACTCCAGCTTCTACAGCAAGCCTTACTCCGCCAATTACTTCAGATAACGGCTCATTTTGCCGCTTTGCATACAAATCCCATACAGCACAGTCCAAAGCTGCTTTAGCCATGTTATTTCGCTTTAGAGGTTTGAATAGCTCTTGAACATCCTCTGGTTTTTGAAGCTGCTGATGAAGAAGCGAAGGAATTAAAAAATCCTCTAACATATGAAAACATGTCTGAATCGTTTCTTCCGTATACCAAGGAGATGAAAAAGCAACTACTTCTCCCCACCCTGTAAAACCTTTTTCATCTTCTACTTCAAGCAAAATCAATTCTCGATCCTGCACCGTACCATAGCTTGTTGAAAAAGGAGAAAGAAGCTTCATGTCAATTTTATAAAGATGTACTTTTTTTATAATCATCGATTAGCTCCCTTTCTGTATGAAAGATGATAGTTTCCGGCGTATGATTTTATTAGAAGCCGTTCGTGGCAGTTCCTCTACTCGAACGAAATACTTTGGAAGTTTGTACTTTGCTAAAAATTGTTGAATGTGTAAAGATAACTCTTCATCTGAAACGTCTTCATTTGTAACGATGCATGCTGCCGGAACTTGTCCCCATTTTTCATCGGCTACTCCCGTTACACCAGCCTCTTTCACAGCAGGGTGCTTCAATAAAATATTTTCAATTTCAGCTGGATATACATTTTCTCCACCTGAAATAATGAGGTCCGAACGTCTGTCTAATACATATAGGAAGCCTTCTTCATCCACTTTCCCGATATCTCCTGTATAGAACCAGCCTTGTTGAATTGCTTTCTCAGTAGCTTCAGGTTTATTTAAATATCCTTTTGTGACATTTGGACCTTTAACAATGATTTCTCCTGCTTCGCTTGTCTCATTTCCTTTTTCATCTACAATTTTCATTGCACATGGAAATAATGGTTTACCTGCTGATCCCAGTTTTCGCAAACTATCTTCAGGTGAAAGCGTAACGAATTGTGAAGATGTTTCTGTCATTCCATACGTTTGATAAACAGGAATTTCTTTACTCACACAAGCCTCTAAAATAGTAAGCGGTGCAGGCCCTCCTCCTAAAAGCATACAGCGAAACGTATAAGGATATTTCCGTTCCTCTAACTCATCAAGCATATTGGATAGCATGGAAGTGACAACTGAAATAATCGTTACCCCTTTGTTTTCAATCGCTTCATTTACTGCTCTTGCTTCAAATCGTTCTTCTAAAATGATTTTCATTCCGTAAAAGACGCTCCGCATTAAAATAGATAAGCCGCTAATATGAAACAAAGGAACCGCTATAAGCCAACAGTCTTTTTCGTTTAATCCTAAATTAAGCGCTGAACCAACGGAACTCCACCAGTGATTTCCATACGTCTGCAGCACTCCTTTTGGATGACCTGTTGTTCCAGACGTATACATAATGGTGAATGTCTCCTCGAGATTCCACGTTTTTTGAAAACCTGTTTCTGCTTCTGGAGAACTTCTTAAAGCAGGTAAAGTAAGCTGTGTAATGGAACTTTGGAATTCTCTCATTAAAAAAGTTTCATCCGCAATAAGCAACGACACGTTTGCATCTGTTAGCTGATAATTAATTTCTTCGTTTGTCAAACGCGTGTTGACGAGCAGTAACCGAGCGCCAATATAAGAAACCGCATGTAAAATCTCAATAAACTCCACTCTATTTTTCATGTATAAAGCAATGGTATCGCCTTGTTTTACACCGTTAAACGAAAGCTGCTGTGCTACTTTTTGAACACGCTTATGAAGCTCTTGAAAAGTAAGAGACGTTTGCGGTGTTTCTACCGCCACTCGATTTGGCGTCAAATATGCTCTTTGCATAAGCCCATTAGGAATCGTTTGGCTACTCATGAATTTCTCTCCTTTTTATACTGATTAACTAAATTAAATTGAAAAAACAGCCTGATGATAATCACCAAGCTGTTTCACCTGTTTAAGGGAAACGTGGGAACTGTTGGAAGTCTGGATTACGTTTTTCCTTAAATGCATCGCGACCTTCTTTTGCCTCATCGGTTGTGTAATAAAGAAGCGTTGCGTCACCCGCAAATTGCTGGATACCAGCTAAGCCATCCGTATCAGCATTAAATGCTGCTTTTAAGAAACGAAGAGCGGTTGGACTTTTTTCTAACATCTCTTCACACCATTGAATTGTTTCAGCTTCAAGCTGTTCTAATGGAACGACCGTGTTTACTAACCCCATGTCTAGTGCCTCTTGAGCGTTGTACTGACGGCATAAGAACCAGATCTCACGCGCTTTCTTATGACCTACGATGCGAGCTAAGTAACCAGAGCCATATCCTGCATCGAAGCTTCCAACTTTAGGACCTGTTTGTCCAAAGACTGCGTTATCCGCTGCAATTGTTAAGTCACATACAACATGAAGAACGTGGCCTCCACCAATTGCATAGCCTGATACCATCGCAACAACCGGCTTTGGAATTACGCGAATTAAACGCTGTAAATCTAGAACGTTTAGACGTGGAATTTCATCTTCTCCTACATAGCCGCCGTGACCGCGAACTTTTTGGTCTCCGCCTGAACAAAATGCCTTATCTCCAGCACCTGCTAATACAATTACTCCAATGCTTGCATCGTCACGAGCATAAGCAAATGCATCGATCAATTCCATTACTGTTTTTGGGCGGAATGCATTGTGCACTTCCGGACGGTTAATCGTAATTTTAGCGATTCCGTTATATGTTTCGTATAAAATGTCTTCATACTGACGTGCTGATGTCCATTCAACTGTCATCTTTATTTCCTCCTAATTATGTAGTAGCTAAGAACTCACTTACTATTCTACCAAAAATCTCGGGTTGTTCCACGTGAATTGCATGGCCTGTCTCTAAAATAATTTCAGAAGTAGCATTTGGTATTAATGTTTGCATTTCTTTGGAAATTAAACAAAACTTTTGATCTACTTCTCCTGTAATAAGCAAAACCGGCATCAACAGATCGTCCAGCTTCTCCCAAAGGGACGGCTGGACTCCTGTTCCCATTCCTTTTAAACTGTTGGAAAGGCCGATTTCTGTATGCGAAAGTCTTTCTTTACGCACCGCTTCTTGAACATGGCTAGGCAATTGCTTTTGAGAACTAAAAAGAGGGATTTTTTCCCAAAAGTTTACAAATTCTTCAATCCCATTTTTCATAATGCGGCTCGCCAGCTGTTCATCTTTTTCTTTTCTTATCTTTTGTTCTTCTCGCGTTTTTAAACCAGGCGATGCGCTTTCTAATACCAACTTTTTCACAAGGTGTGGATATCGCTGAGCAAATGAAAGAGCAAGCCTTCCTCCCATCGAATATCCAATTACATTCACCTGTGATAGAGATAGCTGTTCAAGCAGCTCATGCATTGCTTCAACAACTGCTTCCATTGAATATGGTTTGATTTCTTTCGGAGCTGCTGATTGGCCATGACCAATAATATCAACAGCAATCACTTGATAGTCTTTAGCGAATTTCTTCATAAAGGTACGCCAAGTTTGAGAAGAACCGGTAAAGCCGTGAAGCAGAAGCAGCGGCTCTCCTTTTCCTTCGGTGTGCACATAGTAAGATACACCATTTAATTGATACATCATTGCTTATTCCTCACCGTTTGACAAATTTATTTCCCCGGAAACAAGTTTCCACAAACTGCGATGAGTCTCTACATTTTCTTTACGAGTTGTACGAATCTCTACAACATGCAACCCGCCTTTTGCGAAAGCATGGTTCATTGCATGTCGAAATTCTTCCCAGCTGTTTGCTGAAGAAAATGTGCCATCATACAGACGAGTGGCATGCTCAAAATTTAATCCAGTTGGCGTACCGAATAAAAATTCAAAGTGCTTTTCTTGTTTTGACTGCGGTAAAAATGAAAAAATTCCTCCGCCGTCATTGTTAACTAGCACAACGGTTAAATTTAAATTATGCATTTTAGCTGCCAGCAGACCATTTAAATCGTGATAAAACGATAGGTCACCAATAAATAAAACGGTGTGATCGTAAGCCGTGCTTACGCCTAGAGCAGACGAAACCACACCATCAATTCCATTTGCTCCCCGATTTACAAAGAGTGGAATATCTTTTTCCGTATTTAAGAAGAAAGAATCAATATCTCGAACAGGCATTGAATTTCCAGCAAACAAAGCCGTGCCTTCAGGTACTACATCAACAATTTCTTGAACTACTTGTCCTTCGAACCATTCCTGGCCAGAAGTTAATGTTCTCAGAGCCTGTGCAGTTTGAGTATTAATCTTTTTCCACAGACTCAGCCATGAAGTAGACTCCTCTTGATTCGCTGAAAGACGCTTGATCAGTTCTTCACAAAATAATGTCTCATCGGCTTCAATCATCACTGTTGAACGCAAAGTAGGATCTCTCCAGCCTTTACCTTGGTCAACTACAAACATTTCTGTCGGCTCGTGTGCTTTCAAAAATTGCAATAGCGGTTTCGATACCGGCATCGCGCCAAAACGAATGACAACTTCCGGGTGAAAACGCTCATCAACCTTATCACTTTTTAAAAATGTATCATATGTCTCTATTACATTTTCTTTTGAATGCTTGCCGCTTCTTAATTGTGATAACGGATCTGCAAGGACCGGAAAGCTTAAAGATTCAGCTAAACGGCATACGCTGTCTACTGCTTTTAAAGACATTTGATCTCCGCATATAATAAGTCCTTTTGTTGTTCCCTCTAAGCGCTTCGCAATTTCTTCGAATCCTTTTTCAGATAGAGATGCTTCTCCATGAATAGCAGCCACATATGATTTACCGCGTTTCCCCTGACTCCATAAATCTTCAATAGACAAATCTGGTACAATCGGTTCACGTAAAGGTACGTTAATGTGTACAGGACCGCTCGGTATAGCTTGAGCTGTATGAACAGCCCTTGAAGCTACTGTTCGAATATAACGATTCATATCTGCACTTTCTTCTGGTAAAGCTGTATCTACAAACCACTTCGCATATTGACCGAAAAGATGATTCTGATTAATGGCCTGCGGGGCACCTATATCCCTTAACTCATGCGGCCGATCCGCTGTGATAACTACTAAAGGAATGCGTGAGTAGTGAGCTTCAATTACTGCAGGATAATAATTCGCTGCAGCTGTTCCAGATGTACATACAAGCGCCACTGGTTTTTTCTTTGCTTTTGCTATTCCTAGAGCAAAAAAGCCGGCGGAACGTTCATCAATATTTAAGTGCACATGAATATCAGGGTGCTCAGCCATAAGCATCGCAATAGGCGTTGAACGTGACCCTGGACTGACCACTACTTCTTCAACATTTGCTTCTACTAATTCATCCACGAATGACGCAATATACGTTGTTAATGATTTAATGTGTTCCACGCATAATCCCTCCTAAAGCTGAAAGCATCGGGTTGAATTTAATTCTTGTTTCTTCATATTCACTTTCAGGCGTAGAATCTGCTACAATTCCACAGCCCGCAAATAAAACGGCTTCTTTTTGCTGAATAACAGCGGAGCGGATTCCTACTATAAATTCACCGTTTCCGTTGATATCCATCCATCCTAAAGGAGCTGCATACCACCCTCGGTCAAAGGATTCTAGCTGTCGAATAATAGGCATAGCCTCCTGTTGAGGATATCCTCCTAGCGCTGGTGTTGGATGGAGCTTTTGAATAAATGAAAATAGCGTTACATCTTCCTTTATACGCCCTTTAACAGGTGTATACAAATGTTGAATATGCTTTGTTTTATATAAACTTGGCGTACTTGGAATTTCTACTTCATAACAATAAGAATTCATCGCTTCTTTAATCATATGAACAACAACATCGTGCTCAATTAAGTTCTTAGGATCTTGAAGCAATTCCTCACCCAGTTCGTGATCTTCCTGCCTTGTCTTTCCTCTTGGAATCGAACCCGCTAAACAAGTGGAAAACACATAATCTTCTTGTTTTTGCACTAGCCTTTCTGGGGAAGCGCCGATAAAATGCTGGTGCTCTCCCTCTAAAATATATGTGTAGCTAGTTGGCTGTTCCTTTAACAGACGCTGAAGCACGTATTCAGTAGAAATATCTTCATTAAATTTTACTTTTAATTGACGAGCAAGAACCACTTTCTCTATAGCCTGTTGCTTAATTAAAGTAGTAGCTCTTTCAACATTTCCTTTAAATTTCTCTACCCCAATTTCCTCTTTTTCCAACAGCAAAGGTGAAATATGAGATTCCCCGTCGTACTCTTCACAAAGAACAAGTTTTTGGACCTCTTCGAAATAATTGATGTGCTTTTTAACAGAATCTTGTCCTTTAACCATCATATTAACGGTAAGGTATCCTTCTTTGTCTACCTGAGTATATAACACAGTTGGAATCATAAATTTTGAACTCGGGAAATCACTCCAATAGTTTTCTCGATACTGATTTGGGTCAAATGAAAATCCTCCAAATAAAAGAGGACCCGTCCCGTCTGGGAAAATTTGATTATTTTTATAAAAGTCTTCTTTTATAAAGCGCTTCCATTCATTTTCAATGTGGAAATAACGTTCTTTTGCCGCATTGGTGCAAATAGTATGCGCATATCCTAATCCAACAAATGTATAATAACTGTTGGGATCTTTCCAAAAAAAGCGTTCTTTATAAAACTGGTCATGTCCGTTCGCATAAAAAATAAGGGGGTCAATAGGTCTTACTTTTTTCACTAAACTGACCAATTTTGGCTGATTTTCATTTTTTGCACACTCAATCGCATCTTTAATGTATTCTTGTACTAACTGTTCGGTCGTTGCAATCACACTACGTCCCCCCGTTCATCTTTTTTCTTAAGTCTGTAACTAACTTATTATAAACTTTCAGTTCAAAAAAATCTAGCATCGCGATTCACGAGAAAAAATTAATTTCGCTTGTCTAAATTATGCCTTTTCATTAAATGAATCAAAAATTTTTATGATCTATTTAGTACTCCTTAGACCTCAAGAACATTATTTTTATCATACCCTTTTCTATAACCTTTAACTTTCTTTAATTTTCCACTCCTTTTCTCTCTTAGCTTCATGAATACCCCAAATACTCCTAATATGAATCGTGTTTTTTTGAATTTTTAACACATACTACAAAAGCACAATAAATTTTTAAGGGGGAGCTTCATGACACTTTCAAAACAAGAAATCAGTCAGTTAAAACAAAATTTACAGCAGCAGCAGGCTGATATTCAATCGCACTTTGATCAAAATGATCATTTTGGTCTAACTCGAAGCGACGCTCACGATGCTGTAGGAGAACTTTCAAGCTACGATAACCACCCTGGTGACACAGCCACGGAAACATACGAGCGTGAAAAAGACCTTGCACTAAATGAACATGCAAAACAAGAGCTACATGAAATAGAAGAAGCACTTCAGGCAATCGCTCACAGCACGTATGGAACATGCAAAGTATGTGGAGCAGATATCTCGTTTGAAAGACTTCAGGCTGTACCAACTACTTTATACTGTAGAGAACATAGCCCATCACAGGATATTCCAAAGCACAGACCTGTAGAAGAAAATGTTCTCCATCACCCATTTGGTCAATACGACTATGACGATACCGAAACGACAGGATATGACGCAGAAGATTCTTGGCAAGACGTTGCGCGTTACGGGACGTCTGAATCTCCTTCTGATTTTATAGAAGATACGTCTAACTATAGTGAAACCTATATTGAGGCAGATGAAGCTATCGGGTACGTTGAAGATTATGAGAACTTTGCCGCTACCGATTTATATGGACAGCCTCTTCCTATTTACCCTTCAAAAGAGCATGAGCGATATGAAAATGCACTGGATGAAGAAGGTACAATGACCATATTTGGAGATTTACCGGCCTATGAGAAAGATCCATACACTGAAAAGGAGTAGTTCTTCATACTACTCTTTTTTCTATTTTTAGTAGGAGCTATAGGAGATGACATCGAATGAATAGGAGATTAGAATTAATAATGAGGTGAAAATGATGAATGCACATGAAATTGATTATAAATTGTATGGAGATGACATGCAGTTTGTTGAAATTGAATTAGATCCTTCAGAAAGTGTTATAGCAGAAGCTGGAGGAATGATGATGATGGAAGATGATATTGAGATGGAAACCATTTTTGGTGACGGTTCTTCCTCCAACAGCAGCGGGCTGTTTAATAAATTAAAAGGAGCTGGGAAACGCGTATTAACTGGTGAAAGTTTATTTATGACGGTATATACAAATAACGGATATCACAAACGAAAAGTATCTTTCGCTTCACCTTTTCCAGGCAAGATTATTCCTGTCGATTTAGAGCAGCTCGATCATAAAATCATTTGTCAAAAGAGCTCCTTTTTATGCGCTGCCAAAGGCGTATCCGTTGGCATTGATTTTCAAAAAAAACTAGGAACGGGCTTCTTTGGCGGTGAAGGTTTTATTATGCAAAAATTAGAAGGTAATGGCTTGGCATTTTTGCATGCAGGCGGGACCATTCATAAAAGACAGCTGCAGCCGGGTGAACGCCTTCGTGTGGATACTGGATGTTTAGTGGCCATGACCCGTGATGTAAACTACAACATCGAATATGTAGGGAAAATTAAAACAGCTCTGTTTGGAGGAGAAGGCATGTTTTTTGCTACTCTGTCAGGACCGGGAACAGTTTGGATTCAATCTCTTCCTTTTAGCCGACTAGCCGATCGCGTTTTATCAAGTGCAGTTTCGCCAACGGGAGGTAAAGGTGAAGGCAGTATCCTTGGTTCTTTAGGTGATTTCTTAAACGGGGACAACAGATAAAATAAAAAAGGTGTAGTCTTTGACTACACCTTTTCTATTTATTGATTTAATAAATTTTTAGTGGAGTGAATTCCCCAAATATCAGATGCATATTCCTCAATCGTTCGATCACTAGAAAAAAAGCCGGAATGTGCAATGTTCGTCGCACTCATTTGAAGCCATTTATTTTCATTTCTATAAGCTTCGTTTACTTTTTGCTGTGCCGTAACGTATGAGTCAAAGTCACGGAGTACATAGTATTCATCATTTTGCATTAATAATGAATCATATATAGGCTCGAATAAGTCATATGTGTCAGGTAGGAAGCCGTTTGTAAGCTGCTCGAGCACTTGTCGAATCCGCTTATCATGATGGTAATAATCATAGGCACGGTATCCTCCATTTTGCTGATAGCTCAACACTTCTTCGGCTTTTAATCCAAAAATAAAGACATTATCTTTTCCTACTGCCTCGCTAATTTCGACGTTCGCTCCGTCCATAGTGCCAAGAGTTAACGCTCCGTTCATCATGAATTTCATATTTCCCGTTCCCGAAGCTTCTTTGCTGGCGGTTGAAATCTGTTCACTGACATCCGCTGCAGGAAAGATATACTCAGCAAGTGACACTCGATAGTTTTCTAAAAAAACGACTTTTAAAAACGGTGATGTTTGTGGATCATGATTGACAACATCAGCTACAGAATTAATTAGCTTGATGACTTTTTTTGCATAATAATAGCCGGGAGAAGCTTTCGCACCAAAAATGAATGTACGAGGAACGATTTGAAAATTAGGGTCTTCTTTTAATCGATTGTACAAATACATAATGTGCAACACATTTAAAAGCTGTCTTTTATAAGCATGAAGCCTTTTAACCTGTACATCAAAAATAGAATTAGAATCTATTTTAATTCCCGTTTGCTCTTGAATAATATCCGCAAGCAGCTTTTTACGCTGTTGTTTTACTGTTTTTAGTCCTTGTAAAAAGCTTGGATCTTCCACATACTCTTGGAGCTTTATAAGAGAATGCGGCTGTTTAATCCATTTATCTCCTATCACATCGGTAATAAGAGAGGAAAGCTGCGGGTTAGCTTTTAACAACCAGCGCCGGTGGGTAATTCCATTCGTTTTATTGTTAAATTTAGCAGGATAAAACTGATAAAAATCTTTCATTTCTCGTTCTTTTAAAATATCAGTATGAATCTTTGCCACGCCGTTTACTTTATAACTTCCCACAATTGCTAAATGAGCCATCTTTACTAACCCGTGCGCTAAAATGGCCATATTTTCAATCCGCTGCCAGTCTCCTGGATATGCTTCCCATAATTCTTTACAAAAGCGTTCATTAATTTCTTCAATAATCATATACACGCGTGGAAGCAAGGGTTGAAATAAATCAATGGGCCATTTCTCAAGGGCTTCAGAAAGAGTCGTATGATTTGTGTATGATATGGTATTGGACGTAATATGCCATGCATCTTCCCATTCCATTTTTTCTTCATCCAGTAAAATTCTCATTAGCTCAGGAATCGCAAGTACAGGATGCGTATCGTTAATATGAATGGCTACTTTTTCGTGAAAGTTTGTAAGTGTTTGATAGGTATTTCGATGCGCTCTGATAATACTTTGTAAGCTAGCTGACACAAGAAAATATTGCTGTTTCAATCTTAATATTTTACCATCTTCATGTGTATCATCCGGATATAAAAATTCTGATACAGCCTCTGTTTGACGCTTATACTCCATCACATCTTTATGTACTGGAAATGATGAAGGCTCCGCATTCCAAAGGCGAAGTGTATTCACTGTGTCTGTTTTATACCCGATAACTGGGATGTCATAAGGAACAGCAGAGACGGGTTCTCCTTTTACATGACGAAAAGAGAATTTTCCGTCTTCCTGTACCATTTCAACTTCGCCCCAAAAGTTCACTTCGATGGCTTGATCTAATTTGCGTACCTCCCATGAATTCCCATGCCTTAACCACTGTTCTGGGAGCTCAATTTGAAAGCCGTTTACAATCTTTTGATCAAACAAACCGTGTTTATAGCGAATCCCATAACCGTGGCCAGGAAGATTAAGTGAAGCAAGAGAATCTAAAAAACAAGCAGCAAGCCTGCCTAATCCGCCGTTTCCTAATCCTGCATCTACTTCTATTTCCTCAATATTTTCAAGTGAAATATTCAGATCACTTAATCCTTCTTTTACAACTTCCCGAATTCCTAAGTTCAACAGATTTTGACCCAATAGTCTGCCTAATAAAAATTCGATAGAAAGATAATACACTTGCTTTGTATGTGAAGACCTATGAATTTCATTGGTTGAAATCCAATCGCTGCTAATATACTCTCGCACCATATTTCCTAATGTATGATAGTGATCTTGAACAGTAGATTCTTTAAAGCTCTTTCCATAAGTCATTTCCAGCTTTTTTAGAAAAGCCTCTTGAAAGCTTTTTTTATCAGAGAACAATCTGCTCACCCTTTCACGATGGAGTAGATGTCAAATTTGAATACAATTGATTATACTTAAATGCCGATTGCCCCCAGCTATAATCCTGACTCATAGCATCCATCATTAATTTTTTCCATACATCTTTCTGGTGATAAAATGAAACAGCTCTTTCTAACGTATGAAGCATGTCATGAGCATTATAATTCTTAAAAGAGAAGCCATTTCCCTCTCCGCTATATTCATTATAAGCTTTGACCGTGTCATTCAGGCCGCCCGTTTCACGCACGACTGGAATGGTTCCATATTTTAAGGCTATTAATTGTCCGAGTCCGCAAGGCTCAAAACGGGAAGGCATTAAAAATAAATCCGTACCGGCATAAACTTTATGAGCAAGTTCTTCATTAAAACCAATAATAGCTTTTACTTGTTGCGGGTACGTATCTTCCATCTCACGGAAAAACTGCTCAAACTCGTGTTCTCCAGTTCCTAAAATAACAACTTGGGCTCCTAAGTTAACCGTCTCATGGAAAACGTGCTTAACTAAATCCAATCCCTTCTGCTGAGTTAACCTTGTAACCATCGAAATAATTGGAACATCCTTATTTTCTTCTAATTCAAGATAGCGCTGGAGCTCTTTTTTATTTTTATATTTTCCTTCAATCTCTTTTACCGAATAAGGATAAGATATAAGCTGATCTGCGTCTGGGCTATAAGCTTCTTCATCGATTCCATTTACAATCCCAATTAAATCTTGATTTCGCTGACGCAATAACCCATCTAAACTTTCTCCGTAATATGGCATTTGAATTTCATCTCGATATGTAGGACTTACCGTGGTAATTTTATCAGCTGATACAAGAGCAGCTTTCATAAAATTAATATTCCCATAAAACTCGAGCTGGCTTGTAGTAAAATAATAATCATTTAAATTTAATAACTCATATAAATTGCTCTTAGGGAAAATTCCTTGGAATTGCAAGTTATGAATCGTAAAGACCGTCTGAATATGATCATACATATCATAATTAGCACGAAGTAAAAATGGAATCATAGCCGTATGCCAGTCGTGACAATGAATAATATCAGGCTCATTCTCTAAAAATGGGATAGCTTCAAGCACGGCTCTGCTGAAAAAAGCAAATCGTTCAGCGTCATCGTAGTGCCCATATAAGCTATCTCTTTTAAAATAATATTCATTATCAATGAATATATATTTAACGCCATCCATCGTTAACGATTCAATTCCGCAGTACTGTCTTCTCCACCCAACCTGCACATGAATAACTTTTTCAAGAACCATTTCATCTTGATAATGTTGAGGAATCGTTCCGTACTTTGGCATGACTACACATACGTTCGTTCCTAACTTTTTTAATTCTTTAGGCAGGGCACCAGCTACGTCTGCTAATCCTCCTGTTTTAATAAAAGGTACACATTCTGATACAGCAAATAATACATTCACGACTTCATCAACGCTCCTTGAGTTGTTCCTTTAGCAATGACTCTAGGTAGACCTGACTCACCTAGCAACGTTTCATTACTTCCTATTTTCACATCTTTGTCTAAAACAACATTTTCTAATACACTATTTTCTAAAATAACGCCTTTTTGCATCACAATGCTATTCTTAACGACCGTACCTTTTCCAATTTTAACGCCTCGGAAGATAATACTATTTTCCACATGCCCTTCAATCACGCACCCGTTTGCGATCATTGAGTTTTTCACAACCGCTTTTTTTGCGTAACGAGTAGGCGGTTCATCTTTTACTTTAGTGAAAACAGGACGTTCGTTGATAAATAACTGCTTCCAGACATCTGGAGATAAAATTTCCATACTTGTTTTATAGTAGGCATCTAGGCTAGAAATCTCAGCCGTATATCCATGGTGCTCATACTTTTCTACACGATGAGATTGTGCCATATATCGAACCATTTCTTTAATCGTATAAAAATCATGGGATTCATTTTGCAAAATATTAACTAGAATAGATTTATTAATAATATACATATTAAGCGATTTATCACCCTGCTTCATTTCAGTAATATCTGCATTTGAATCAATATGACGTTGCAGCACGTGCTCAAAGTCAACTGTACATATCGTATAACTATTCGCAATTAATACGTATTCCTGCTTACTTCTTAAGAAATAATCAATATGATAACGGAACTGCGTGAATAGTGATGGACTTTCTAAGTGTAAATCACTTGTCATAGGAGGGAAGATAAACAATCCATCTCGCTTCCGATCCAAATCCCACTCTTTTCCTGAACCTATATGATCCATCAATGCGCGATAGCGATCACGAGGAAAAATGGCAACGCTCGAAATTCCGGAGTTCACCATATTAGAAAGCGTAAAATCGATTAATCGATAGCGCCCTGCAAAAGGAATAGCAGCAATCGATCTATAAAAGGTTAAAGGCTGCAGCGCTGTTGTGTTTGTACAAGCATCAATAATACCAAGCATTTGATTATTCAATGTCGTTCATCCTCTCTGTTCGTTAAATGCATTTAGCAACTGATTCAATCAATTCTTGAGTAACAAGAATTACTTCTTCGCTTCCTTTGGTCGGTCGAATAATAGTACCGTCTGGAACTTCAATGTCCGATGGAACAATTGCGTTTTCAATATATACGTTAGAACCTATCTTTGCAGTAGGCATGACAACCGTTTTCTTGACCTCAGAACCTGAGCCGATTTGTACACCTGGAAATAACACGGACTGCTCTACGTTTCCTTCAACAACGCACCCTTCATTTACTAATGACTCCACCACGCAGGCGTTTGGCGCGATATATTGAGGAGGCTGATTAGGGTTAACAGAGTATACTTTCCATGAAGAGTCAAATAAATTAAGCTCGTCTTTATCACATAACAAATCCATATTCGCTTCCCACAAGCTTTTTACAGTTCCTACATCTTTCCAATAACCTTGGAATGGGTATGCAATTAGCTTTTTCTTTTCATCTAGTAAAAGCGGAATAACATCTTTACCAAAATCATGGCTTGAATATGGATTGCGTGCATCCATTTCTAAATATTCTTTTAAAATACTCCATTTAAAAATATAAATCCCCATGGAAGCTAGATTGTTTTTAGGACGCTGAGGCTTTTCATCGAACTCCATTACGTCTAGGTCACTATTTGTATTTAAAATACCAAAACGGCTCGTTTCCTCCCAAGGTACTTCAATAACAGAAATCGTTACGTCTGCTTCTTTGTTTATATGATAATCAAGCATATTTTCATAGTTCATTTTATAAATGTGATCACCTGATAGAATCAGTACGTACTCAGGATCATATTGTGTTAAATAGTTTAAATTTTCATAAATAGCACTAGCCGTCCCTTTATACCACTTTACTCCATCTGACTCCGCGTATGGAGGCAATACCGTGACGCCACCATTCCGTCGATCCAAATCCCAAGCGCTTCCAATTCCAATGTATGAATTGAGAACTAGCGGTTGGTATTGTGTTAACACACCTACTGTTTCAATACCTGAATTTGTACAATTACTTAAAGCAAAATCAATAATTCGATACTTACCACCAAATGGTACAGCTGGCTTTGCTAGATTTTTTGTAAGTGAACTTAGCCGACTACCTTTTCCTCCTGCCAATAACATCGCTACGCATTTCTTTTTTAACATGTTGTTTTCTCTCCCCTCGTTTTCTCTTTGCTCGTAGTATACTAATGCCAAACGGCGGAATATTCATTTCAATGCAAAAAGGTTGGCCGTGAAACGATTCATCCACTGATTTTAATGCCTTTTTATTTACAATGCCTGAACCGCCGTAAACTTCGTCATCACTGTTAATAACTTCAATGTACTCTGTCTCAACTGGAACTCCAACTTTGTAAGAATGATATGGATGCTCAGAAAAATTGCTAACAACTATAAAAATCTCCTGATTTTCTTTCGACTTACGAATAAAAGAGAAAATTTGTTGATGATGGTTGTTAACATCAATCCATTCAAATCCATCTGGATTATGGTCTAATTCATATAAAGGCTTGCTTCTCTTATAAATCTTGATGAGATCCTTCATATATCCGTTAAGATTGCGATGCATATCAAAATCATAAAGCATCCAATCCAACTCCTCTAAATCTTTCCACTCATCAAATTGGCCAAACTCTCCGCCCATAAATAAAAGCTTTTTCCCAGGGTGTGCAAAGAAATATCCATATAGCAGTCGAAGCTGTGCAAACTTGCGCCAGTAATCACCTGGCATTTTATTAAGTAATGATTTTTTCCCATGTACGACTTCATCATGAGAAAGCGGCAAAATAAAGTTTTCGTTAAACGCATACATTAGTGAAAAGGTCATTTTATCGTGAAGATAGGGACGTCTTTCCACGCCAGCTTCCATGTATGTTAAAACGTCATTCATCCATCCCATGTTCCACTTATAATTAAAGCCTAAACCGCCCTCATACGTAGGTGCTGTAACAAGCGGCCAGTCCGTTGAATCTTCTGCCATCATTAATATCGTTTCATCAGATTCAAAAACAGCTTCATTCAACTTTTTCAAGAAGCTGACAGCTCCATCATTCACTGCTTTTCCAGAAGAATTTTGCCAATAAAGCATATTGGCTACAGCATCTACTCTAAATCCATCTATATGGAAGTACTCCAACCAAAACAAAGCGTTCGAAATCAGAAAACTTTGTACTTCAGGCTTTCCTAAATCGAAATTAGCTGTTCCCCAAACGTAGTTTTCACGATCGGGTTCTTTTTTGTATTCATAAGTAGGTTCTCCATCGAACATATACAGACCATGTTCATCCTTACAAAAATGCCCAGGTACCCAGTCTAAAAGAACCCCTATATTGTTTTGATGACACTCATCTATAAAGTTCATCAACTCTTTAGGTGTACCGTATCGACTGGTAGCAGAATAGTATCCAATTCCTTGATATCCCCAGGATCGGTCGAGCGGATGCTCAATGACTGGTAATAACTCAATATGTGTAAAACCTTGTTCAGCAATATAAGGAATAAGCTCCTGTGCTAATTCACTATATGTATAAAGGCTGCCATCTTCATGAGTCCTCCAAGACCCTGCATGCAGCTCGTAAATACACAGTGGTCTTTCATATATATTTTGCTGTTTTTTCTTTCTACGCCAATATTGATCGTTCCATTTGTACCCCTCCAATGAGTAAACAATAGACGCAGTGTTCGGACGCACTTCACTGAAGAAAGCGTATGGATCTGCTTTTAATTTTTTTTGATTGCTTTGCGTGATGATTTCATATTTATAAATAGTCCCTTGTTCTAACTCAGGGATAAATGTCATCCAAATACCTTCTTCATTAACTTTAACCATTGAATGTTGAAAACCGCTCCATTTATTAAAATCACCTACAACGCTTACACCCTTTGCATGAGGTGCCCACACGCAAAATCGTACGCCTTCAATTCCTTCTACCGTTACCTGATGCGCACCGAAAATCGAGTAACTGCGAAATAAGTTTCCTTCGTGATACAAATGAACATCAAATTCAGTAGGCTGAACCGCTAGATTCACTTTTGCCACCCCTTTAACTTTAAACATAATATACGCACATAATATACGCTTCTTACCACTCATTCCCTTTTACAGTAAAAACATAAACCTTTTCTACAAATATAATAGAATAAATGTTCTTTAAAATTACTCTTTATCCCATACTCTTCATACTTTATTACTTTATGAATAATTCCATATGATATAGGGAAAATCCTGCTTAAAACTTACTTTTTATTCTGAAAATTCATGGTAATTATTCCTAACTATTATTTCTGTTTACTTAATCTTTAAAAAAGCGCAAATAAAAAAGGTTTGCATATTTGCAAACCTTTTTAAGATGACCCGTACGGGATTCGAACCCGTGTTACCGCCGTGAAAGGGCGGTGTCTTAACCGCTTGACCAACGGGCCATATTTAAATTTAAAACGACTGGCGGAGAAGGAGGGATTTGAACCCTCGCGCCGCTTACACGACCTACACCCTTAGCAGGGGCGCCTCTTCAGCCACTTGAGTACTTCTCCATATGGCTCCACAGGTAGGACTCGAACCTACGACCGATCGGTTAACAGCCGATAGCTCTACCACTGAGCTACTGTGGAATATGGTGGGCCTAAGTGGACTCGAACCACCGACCTCACGCTTATCAGGCGTGCGCTCTAACCAGCTGAGCTATAGGCCCTTCATTTGGAGCGGGTGATGAGAATCGAACTCACGACATCAGCTTGGAAGGCTGAGGTTTTACCACTAAACTACACCCGCGTTACTTAAGATGGGGCGACTGATGGGAATCGAACCCACGAATGCCGGAACCACAATCCGGTGCGTTAACCACTTCGCCACAATCGCCGTCTTAAAATGGTGGCTCGGGACGGAATCGAACCGCCGACACAAGGATTTTCAGTCCTTTGCTCTACCAACTGAGCTACCGAGCCTTATTAAATTTAAAATGGCGGTCCCGACGGGAATCGAACCCGCGATCTCCTGCGTGACAGGCAGGCATGTTAACCGCTACACCACGGGACCACTTTGGTTGCGGGGACAGGATTTGAACCTGCGACCTTCGGGTTATGAGCCCGACGAGCTACCGAACTGCTCCACCCCGCGATGATATGAATATGATATAAATAAATGGCGGAGGAAGAGGGATTCGAACCCCCGCGGGCTTTAACACCCCTGTCGGTTTTCAAGACCGATCCCTTCAGCCGGACTTGGGTATTCCTCCGTATATTTATAACAAATGTAAATTATATGGTAGCGGCGGAGGGAGTCGAACCCACGACCTCACGGGTATGAACCGTACGCTCTAGCCAGCTGAGCTACACCGCCATATTATTCGTTACAATTATTCAGTTTAATTGGTGGAGCCTAGCGGGATCGAACCGCTGACCTCCTGCGTGCAAGGCAGGCGCTCTCCCAGCTGAGCTAAGGCCCCATAAATGGTCGGGAAGACAGGATTCGAACCTGCGACCCCTTGGTCCCAAACCAAGTGCTCTACCAAGCTGAGCTACTTCCCGTTTATGGCGCGCCCGAGAGGAGTCGAACCCCTAACCTTTTGATCCGTAGTCAAACGCTCTATCCAATTGAGCTACGGGCGCTTATTAAAATGGTGCCGAGGGCCGGACTTGAACCGGCACGGTAGTCACCTACCGCAGGATTTTAAGTCCTGTGTGTCTGCCAATTCCACCACCCCGGCAGGACTTAGATATGTGGAGCGGAAGACGAGGTTCGAACTCGCGACCCCCACCTTGGCAAGGTGGTGTTCTACCACTGAACTACTTCCGCGCATATATGGAATTAATGAAAGATGCGGGTGAAGGGACTTGAACCCCCACGTCGTAAGACACTAGATCCTAAGTCTAGCGCGTCTGCCAATTCCGCCACACCCGCGTGTGAATATAAATGGTGAGCCATGAAGGACTCGAACCTTCGACCCTCTGATTAAAAGTCAGATGCTCTACCAACTGAGCTAATGGCTCGAAAAAAATGGTGCCGGCAAGAGGACTTGAACCCCCAACCTACTGATTACAAGTCAGTTGCTCTACCAATTGAGCTACACCGGCGTGCAATCTCTGACTTAAATAGTCGATGGTGGAGGATGACGGGATCGAACCGCCGACCCCCTGCTTGTAAGGCAGGTGCTCTCCCAGCTGAGCTAATCCTCCGATATATAAGCCTGGCAACGTCCTACTCTCACAGGGACAAAGTCCCAACTACCATTGGCGCTAAAGAGCTTAACTTCCGTGTTCGGTATGGGAACGGGTGTGACCTCTTCGCTATCGCCACCAGACATATTATATTGTACACTATTTTATAAAGAAAGCAATACTTTTTTTCGAAAGATTTATTCTTTCAAAACTAGATAACAGTTCGCTGAGTAAAGCTTACGCTTTTAAAGTTTGGTTAAGTCCTCGATCGATTAGTATCAGTCAGCTACACATGTCGCCACGCTTCCACCTCTGACCTATCAACCTGATCATCTTTCAGGGATCTTACTAGCTTGCGCTATGGGAAATCTCATCTTGAGGGGGGCTTCATGCTTAGATGCTTTCAGCACTTATCCCGTCCACACATAGCTACCCAGCGATGCCTTTGGCAAGACAACTGGTACACCAGCGGTGTGTCCATCCCGGTCCTCTCGTACTAAGGACAGCTCCTCTCAAATTTCCTACGCCCACGACGGATAGGGACCGAACTGTCTCACGACGTTCTGAACCCAGCTCGCGTACCGCTTTAATGGGCGAACAGCCCAACCCTTGGGACCGACTACAGCCCCAGGATGCGATGAGCCGACATCGAGGTGCCAAACCTCCCCGTCGATGTGGACTCTTGGGGGAGATAAGCCTGTTATCCCCGGGGTAGCTTTTATCCGTTGAGCGATGGCCCTTCCATGCGGAACCACCGGATCACTAAGCCCGACTTTCGTCCCTGCTCGACTTGTAGGTCTCGCAGTCAAGCTCCCTTGTGCCTTTACACTCTACGAATGATTTCCAACCATTCTGAGGGAACCTTTGGGCGCCTCCGTTACATTTTAGGAGGCGACCGCCCCAGTCAAACTGCCCACCTGACACTGTCTCCCGGCCCGATTAGGGCCGCGGGTTAGAATTTCAATACAGCCAGGGTAGTATCCCACCGACGCCTCCACCGAAGCTAGCGCTCCGGCTTCTCAGGCTCCTACCTATCCTGTACAAGCTGTACCAAAATTCAATATCAGGCTACAGTAAAGCTCCACGGGGTCTTTCCGTCCTGTCGCGGGTAACCTGCATCTTCACAGGTACTATAATTTCACCGAGTCTCTCGTTGAGACAGTGCCCAGATCGTTACGCCTTTCGTGCGGGTCGGAACTTACCCGACAAGGAATTTCGCTACCTTAGGACCGTTATAGTTACGGCCGCCGTTTACTGGGGCTTCGATTCAGAGCTTCTCCCAAAGGATAACCCCTCCTCTTAACCTTCCAGCACCGGGCAGGCGTCAGCCCCTATACTTCGCCTTGCGGCTTCGCAGAGACCTGTGTTTTTGCTAAACAGTCGCCTGGGCCTATTCACTGCGGCTCTCTCGGGCTATACACCCTACCAGAGCACCCCTTCTCCCGAAGTTACGGGGTCATTTTGCCGAGTTCCTTAACGAGAGTTCTCTCGATCACCTTAGGATTCTCTCCTCGCCTACCTGTGTCGGTTTGCGGTACGGGCACCTCCCGCCTCGCTAGAGGCTTTTCTTGGCAGTGTGGAATCAGGAACTTCGGTACTATAATTCCCTCGTCATCACAGCTCAGCCTTTATGATGAGCGGATTTGCCTACTCATCAGCCTAACTGCTTGAACGCGCATATCCAGCAGCGCGCTTACCCTATCCTACTGCGTCCCCCCATTACTCAAACGGCGGGGAGGTGGTACAGGAATATCAACCTGTTGGCCATCGCCTACGCTTTTCAGCCTCGGCTTAGGTCCCGACTAACCCTGAGCGGACGAGCCTTCCTCAGGAAACCTTAGGCATTCGGTGGACAAGATTCTCACTTGTCTTTCGCTACTCATACCGGCATTCTCACTTCTAAGCGCTCCACCAGTCCTTACGGTCTGACTTCACTGCACTTAGAACGCTCTCCTACCACTGACATCAAAGATGTCAATCCACAGCTTCGGTGATACGTTTAGCCCCGGTACATTTTCGGCGCAGAGTCACTCGACCAGTGAGCTATTACGCACTCTTTAAATGGTGGCTGCTTCTAAGCCAACATCCTGGTTGTCTAAGCAACTCCACATCCTTTTCCACTTAACGTATACTTGGGGACCTTAGCTGGTGGTCTGGGCTGTTTCCCTTTTGACTACGGATCTTATCACTCGCAGTCTGACTCCCATGGATAAGTCTTTGGCATTCGGAGTTTGACTGAATTCGGTAACCCGTTGGGGGCCCCTAGTCCAATCAGTGCTCTACCTCCAAGACTCTCACAACATGAGGCTAGCCCTAAAGCTATTTCGGAGAGAACCAGCTATCTCCAGGTTCGATTGGAATTTCTCCGCTACCCACACCTCATCCCCGCACTTTTCAACGTGCGTGGGTTCGGGCCTCCATTCAGTGTTACCTGAACTTCACCCTGGACATGGGTAGATCACCTGGTTTCGGGTCTACAACCACATACTGAACGCCCTATTCAGACTCGCTTTCGCTACGGCTCCGCCTTATCAGCTTAACCTTGCATGGGATCGTAACTCGCCGGTTCATTCTACAAAAGGCACGCCATCACCCGTTAACGGGCTCTGACTACTTGTAGGCACACGGTTTCAGGATCTCTTTCACTCCCCTTCCGGGGTGCTTTTCACCTTTCCCTCACGGTACTGGTTCACTATCGGTCACTAGGTAGTATTTAGCCTTGGGAGATGGTCCTCCCAGCTTCCGACGGAATTTCACGTGTTCCGCCGTACTCAGGATCCACTCAAGAGGGAACGAAGTTTCAACTACAGGGTTGTTACCTTCTTCGACGGACCTTTCCAGGTCGCTTCATTTACTTCGTTCCTTTGTAACTCCGTATAGAGTGTCCTACAACCCCAAGAGGCAAGCCTCTTGGTTTGGGCTAATTCCGTTTCGCTCGCCGCTACTCAGGAAATCGCATTTGCTTTCTCTTCCTCCGGGTACTTAGATGTTTCAGTTCCCCGGGTCTGCCTTCAATATCCTATGTATTCAGATAAAGATACTGTTCCATTACGAACAGCGGGTTTCCCCATTCGGAAATCTCCGGATCAAAGCTCACTTACAGCTCCCCGAAGCATATCGGTGTTAGTCCCGTCCTTCATCGGCTCCTAGTGCCAAGGCATTCACCGTGTGCCCTTTCTAACTTAACCATTAGCGAATAAATGGTACAACATAATGTTGTGTTATTTATTGGTTTAATTAAAGAAAAGTTTCACTTTTCCTCAGCAATTACTGTTATCTAGTTTTCAAAGAACAATCGCAACCAAAATTCTTCTTATCTAATTAAGAAGAAAGTAGTGTGCTTTCTATAATTGAGAGATTGAACTCTCAAAACTGAACAAAGTGTCAAAACGTACGTCATGTAAAAATCCTTAGAAAGGAGGTGATCCAGCCGCACCTTCCGATACGGCTACCTTGTTACGACTTCACCCCAATCATCTGTCCCACCTTAGGCGGCTAGCTCCTTACGGTTACTCCACCGACTTCGGGTGTTACAAACTCTCGTGGTGTGACGGGCGGTGTGTACAAGGCCCGGGAACGTATTCACCGCGGCATGCTGATCCGCGATTACTAGCGATTCCAGCTTCATGTAGGCGAGTTGCAGCCTACAATCCGAACTGAGAATGGTTTTATGGGATTGGCTTGACCTCGCGGTCTTGCAGCCCTTTGTACCATCCATTGTAGCACGTGTGTAGCCCAGGTCATAAGGGGCATGATGATTTGACGTCATCCCCACCTTCCTCCGGTTTGTCACCGGCAGTCACCTTAGAGTGCCCAACTAAATGCTGGCAACTAAGATCAAGGGTTGCGCTCGTTGCGGGACTTAACCCAACATCTCACGACACGAGCTGACGACAACCATGCACCACCTGTCACTCTGTCCCCCGAAGGGGAACGCTCTATCTCTAGAGTTGTCAGAGGATGTCAAGACCTGGTAAGGTTCTTCGCGTTGCTTCGAATTAAACCACATGCTCCACCGCTTGTGCGGGCCCCCGTCAATTCCTTTGAGTTTCAGTCTTGCGACCGTACTCCCCAGGCGGAGTGCTTAATGCGTTAGCTGCAGCACTAAAGGGCGGAAACCCTCTAACACTTAGCACTCATCGTTTACGGCGTGGACTACCAGGGTATCTAATCCTGTTTGCTCCCCACGCTTTCGCGCCTCAGCGTCAGTTACAGACCAAAAAGCCGCCTTCGCCACTGGTGTTCCTCCACATCTCTACGCATTTCACCGCTACACGTGGAATTCCGCTTTTCTCTTCTGCACTCAAGTTCCCCAGTTTCCAATGACCCTCCACGGTTGAGCCGTGGGCTTTCACATCAGACTTAAGAAACCGCCTGCGCGCGCTTTACGCCCAATAATTCCGGATAACGCTTGCCACCTACGTATTACCGCGGCTGCTGGCACGTAGTTAGCCGTGGCTTTCTGGTTAGGTACCGTCAAGGTACAAGCAGTTACTCTTGTACTTGTTCTTCCCTAACAACAGAGTTTTACGACCCGAAAGCCTTCATCACTCACGCGGCGTTGCTCCGTCAGACTTTCGTCCATTGCGGAAGATTCCCTACTGCTGCCTCCCGTAGGAGTCTGGGCCGTGTCTCAGTCCCAGTGTGGCCGATCACCCTCTCAGGTCGGCTATGCATCGTTGCCTTGGTGAGCCGTTACCTCACCAACTAGCTAATGCACCGCGGGCCCATCTGTAAGTGATAGCCGAAACCATCTTTCAATCATCCCCCATGAAGGAGAAGATCCTATCCGGTATTAGCTTCGGTTTCCCGAAGTTATCCCAGTCTTACAGGCAGGTTGCCCACGTGTTACTCACCCGTCCGCCGCTAACGTCATAGAAGCAAGCTTCTAATCAGTTCGCTCGACTTGCATGTATTAGGCACGCCGCCAGCGTTCATCCTGAGCCAGGATCAAACTCTCCGAAGAAATGTTTGATTGCTCATATAAAATAAAAAAAATTAACGTTGACGTTTGTCGCTTTGTTCAGTTTTCAAAGTTCAACCGCCGCTCTTAAGCGACTTTACCATTATAACAAGTTGCAACCTAGTTGTCAACAAGTTTTTTCATTTGTTTATCACTTCGATGTTTGCTTTAGCAGTTCACCTTAGCGACATTTAATAATATACCATGCCTTCTTTTATTGTGCAATAGTTTTTCGATATATTTTTAAAAACTATTTTCTTGTAAACGAAACGTTAGCCAATTAATAGATACTAGCATATCTAGACCCACACTAGCATAATGTCTATTAAATCATTATCCGCCAAGGAGGCGTTCACTTGGATACCTTAATTGCAGCTGCACTCTATTTGTCCTTTTGTATGTCTATTCTCTTAATTTCAATTGCTTATTGGGAATCAATTCAAATGTCTAATAAAGAAGGGAAAGTCAACGGCCTTTCATTTATTTCACTTTCAACATTCAGCATGATTTTTTGTTTGTTTACTTCATATTTTTATACCATTCTTTATTAACATGCGTTGTCTTCTTATAAAAAGGAGACATTTCTTTATTTTATTACAATATTCGCATTCAGTATACTTACTTATTGAAATCAATGCGATAAATTCAGTTACTTCTCTTCTTCATACGTACGATGGACAGTGAAGGAATTTGTCGAATGATTTTTTGGAACACTTTCATTAAATTTGATAAACTACTTTTAGAAAACGCTTCCATATATACTTTAACATTATTCAAGGAGGAAACCAAATGAAACCATTGCTTGAATTAACGGTTGGAGAACTTTTAAAAGAAAGTACAAAAAAGTTTGGGCATCAAGAAGCGGTTATCTACTCTGAACAAAATATTCGCTATACGTACGCGGAATTTTATCAAGAAACCTCTCGAGTTGCAAAGGCACTTCTAGCCACCGGTCTCAAAAAAGGCGACCATATCGCTATCTGGGCTACCAATGTGCCGGAATGGTTGCTTCTTCAATTCGCAGCAGCTAGAATAGGCGCTGTTTTGGTTACCCTTAATACAAGTTATCAATCCTCTGAATTAGAGTATGTATTGAGTCATTCTGATACAACAGCGCTATTTTTCATTGATGAATTTAAAAGCACTTCTTATACGTCTATTATCACCAGTATTGAACATAATCTTCCCAAACTAAAATATCTTATAAACTTAAGTGGATCAAGCGAACATACATCTTGGAACGAGTTTTTAATGAGTAGCTTAATGGTATCGGATGAGGTTCTCGATAAGCATGAACAATCCCTACATATCCATGATGTTATCAATATGCAATATACTTCCGGAACAACAGGTTTTCCAAAAGGAGTTATGCTAAGTCACCATAATATAGTAAACAACAGCTTTTTAGTTGCTCAGTCTATGAAACTGACTAACGAAGACCGCTTATGCATCCCAGTTCCTTTCTTTCATTGCTTTGGATGTGTGCTGGGTGTTCTAGCATGCGTATCTGTAGGTGCTACTATGCTACCGATTATTGAATTTCAACCTGCCTCTGTTTTACGCACCGTAGAGAAAGAAAAATGTACAGCTCTTCACGGTGTACCAACTATGTTTATTGCGGAATTAAATACACTTGAGTTTAATCAATATGATTTATCTACTCTTCGCACAGGAATCATGGCTGGTTCTAATTGTCCAGCAGAAGTAATGAAACGAGTCATACATGACATGGGCATCAATGAAATTACGATCGCCTATGGTCAAACCGAAACATCTCCTGTAATCACCCAAACAACTCCAACTGATTCTATCGAGCGGCGAGTACAAACGGTTGGCAAAGTTCATAATCATGTACAGATTCAAATTATTAATCCAGTTACAGGTAAACCCGCTTCTTTAGGAGAACAAGGAGAACTTTGTGCAAAAGGATATTTAACAATGAAAGGGTATTATAAAATGCCGGAAGAAACAGAAAAAACAATTGTAGAAGGTTGGCTACATACAGGAGATTTAGCTACCATCGATAAGGATGGCTATGTAAAAATTACAGGACGTCTAAAAGATATGATTATTAGAGGCGGAGAAAACATTTACCCAAGAGAGATTGAAGAGTTTTTATATAGAATACCTCAGGTAGAAGATGTGCAAATTGTCGGTATTCCTGATCCAAAGTATGGAGAACGAGTTGCTGCATGCATTAAACTCAAGCAACATTCTTTTCTTACCGCTCAAGAAATCAAAGACTTTTGCAAAGGTAAGCTTGCTCATTTCAAAATTCCGGAACATATTTATTTTATAGACGACTTTCCCATGACGGCATCCGGCAAGATTCAAAAATATAAATTAAAAGAAAAGATCGTAGCGCTTTATAAATAATCAGATTTTTTTGAATTTAACCTGTCATTATGAAGAAAAGTTTACTATACTGATACATATCTGTTTTTCTTCTTTCATACAGATATAAACAACAATGTTTATTGAAATAGGTGAAAATAATGGAAAATGAAATGTTGCTCAAATTAGGTATTTCCGCTGTACTTGGTCTTATTATTGGAATTGAAAGGGAACTAAAACGAAAGCCTGTTGGTTTAAAAACATCTCTCGTAATTTCCATTATTAGCTGTTTACTCACGATTGTTTCGATTGAGTCTTCTCAAATCTTTAATAAAGGTGATCACATCACAATGGACCCGCTTCGTCTGGCCGCTCAAATTGTTTCTGGAATTGGTTTTTTAGGGGCGGGTGTCATTTTACGAAAAGAAAATGACAGCATCTCAGGGCTTACAACAGCGGCTATTATCTGGGGAGCAGCAGGTATAGGCATTGCTGTAGGTGCAGGGTTTTATCCTGAAGCTATTACCGGAGTTGTACTGCTTATCATCAGCGTTGAACTTCTTCCCTTCCTTATTACTATTTTAGGGCCTAGACAACTGCGCGAGAAAGAGCTTATTCTTCAACTCAAGCTGGCGGATAAGCACAATATCTTTGATACAACTAATAGCATTAGAGAAAAGAATATTACAATTAAAAATATTCGAATCAAAGATTTAGACACCAATGAATTGTATATACGAATGAAAGTGTCAGTTAATAACCAGCGCCCTACTACAGAAGTGTATTACGAAATTCAAAAAATCAGCGGTATTCGAAGCATTGAAGTTGAAAATGTATAAATAAAAAACGGCCAATTGGCCGTTTTTTATTTATATTTTTCAATCTGTTGTAAAAATTCCCGCTGTTTTACTAGAGACAGCCGGTATTGATCATCGATAATTTCTGTTAATAACTCATGTTTACGGCTCTTTGACACATTCAATCTGTGGATAAGAACTCTGCATTCATACAAAAACTGTGTATACTGTGTGTAACTCTCATCATAATTTGAGGATAAGTCTTCTTTGATTCGTTTTGTCAACAAAGGACTAGCGCCATCTGTGGATATTGCTAGCGATAATCTCCCTCTAGAAAACTGTGCAGGAATTTGAATATTTCCATCGGAAAAACTGCTGGCCATATTAACCAACTGATCATTTTTAATATGCCGCTTAACAAACTTATTCACAGCTTGATCATCTGTAGCCACAACAATTAAAAAGACATTAAGTAAGTCTTCTTCTCCTACTTTTTTTCTTTTTACACGCAGCTGATCTTTAGCTTCCCATTCATTTATTTCAGCTGAAACAGTTGGAGCAACCACTGTAATGGCTGCTCCTTCTTGTAAAAAACCTTTAATTCTACGAGTTGCGATTGTTCCGCCCCCAACTACTAAGACCGAACGACCCTTTAAATCAAGCATAACGGTATACATCGTATTGATTTCCTTTGCTCGATAATAACGTTTTTACTTGGTGACTTAAAATGTGTGCAAGTCCATCATGATAACCTAGGTAGTTGGCTAAGATAAACTGCTGGGCATCTGTTGATAGCTGCTCCAATTCTTCCTTAATTTCGTTCATTAAAATACCGGTAAACAAAAGGTACGGAAGAACGAATACTTGCTTATACGAAGTTCGTTTAGCAAGGTGCAGGCCTTCTTTTAAATTAGGAGAAGCTGCAGCTAAATAGCATGTGCTCACTTCTTTAAAAGCACCTTTCCCTTTTAGCAGTTGAGCTATTTCGTTAAAATCTTTTTTCACAGCAGGATCACTGCTTCCTCTGCCGACCAACAATACCATCGAATCTTCATGCCTATCCACATTGGTTTCATTGATTCTCTCTACCAAGATATCAACAATTCCTTCGTCTACGCCGAACGGTTCTCCGTACAGCACTTCTACCTGGGGATAACGTTCATATACTTTGTGTATTTCTTCGGGTATATCATGCTTTGCATGCGCAGCTGTTAATAACAGAAGAGGCACAATTGCAATACGAGTAGCACCTTGTTCAATACATGCTTCAAATCCTTGTTCAATAGTGGGGGAAGCTAGTTCTAGGAAACAAACTTCTTGAATCGATACATCTAGATTTTTTTTACATCTTTCAATAAAAGCAACTGCCTGATCAGCGCCTTCTTTTACGCGGCTGCCATGGCAAACATATAAAACTGCATCCATATAATCAACCTCTTTAGTAAGCTTCTTGTGCATACGAATAGTAATGCTGTCCAGTCTTCTCAAACCAATTTAATCGGTCATGAAAATTCACAACTTCACCAACGATAATCATACTTGGATTTTCAATTTGTTCTTCTTTAACAATATCAACAATTGTACCAAGAGTTCCAGTTACAGTGCGCTGGTCCGCACATGTTCCCCAGTGAATCAATGCAATTGGCGTAGCTGAAGTTTTTCCGTGTTTCATTAACTGTTGGCAAATGTACGGTAAGTTCCGCACTCCCATATAAATTGCAAGAGTATCTACACCTTTGGCTAGGCTATCCCATTTGATTGCATCATGCTCGCTATCTTTACGATGGCCTGCCACAAAAGCAAAGCTTGCGCTGTATTCCCGGTGAGTGACAGGGATTCCTGCATAAGCAGCGGCTGCGATGCCTGATGTAATTCCTGGAACAATTTCAAATGAAATGCCCTGCTGCACGAGAGCTTCTGCTTCTTCCCCTCCGCGTCCAAAAACAAATGGATCTCCGCCTTTTAAGCGCGTTACAATTTTTCCTTTTTTAGCGAATTTCACTAAAAAGTTGTTAATTGTTTCTTGCTTGAGGGTATGGTAGTTCGGAAGCTTTCCGCAGTAAATGATATCTGCATCACTTTTAGCATACTCCAGCAGGTCCTTATTCACTAAACGATCATATAAGATAACATCTGCTTGCTGAATTGCTTTCAACCCTTTTAATGTAATTAAATCTGGATCTCCCGGTCCTGCACCGACTAGATATACTTTCCCCATGAATGCCTTTCACCCTTCCATCATTTCCACGTCTCCGCAGCGCTCCCACATTTTAATTTGAATTAGAACAGCGGACAAAGTCCGCTGTCATTTAGATAAATTTTCGGTTAGCTAAATATTCAATAACAGTTTGTACACATTCTTCTACAGACTGTGTGCTTGTATTAATTGTTAATTCAGGGTTAACCGGTGACTCATACGGAGAATCAATTCCTGTAAAATCACGGATTTCTCCGCTTCTTGCTTTTTTGTAAAGGCCTTTTGGATCTCTTTTTTCACATTCTTCTAACGGACACTCCACGTATACTTCCAAAAATTCATTCCCCTCTAAGATCTCACGCACTTGAGCGCGGTCCTCTTGGAATGGAGAGATAAATGCTGTTAGTACCACTTGACCGCTGTCTACAAATAGCTTAGAAACCTCACCGATACGGCGAATATTTTCTGTACGATCTTCAGCAGAAAACCCTAGATTCTTATTTAAGCCGAAACGAACATTGTCACCATCTAATACATAGTTGCGAATATTTTTATCAAAAAGCGCTTTTGCCACTGCGTTTGCTACGGTAGATTTACCTGAACCCGAAAGACCTGTAAACCATAATACAAAACTGTGATGATTATTTTGCTCGCGTCTTTCCTCTTTTGTAATTCCAGCATCATGCCACGTAATGTTTGTTGATTTGCTCACTTCAACCGCTCCTTATTTTGAAGATAATTTTTGTTTTGCTAATCCTTTAATTAACACTTCAATTACTTCTTTACGGCTGAATGTGCTTGGTGGCACTTCTCCGTTACGAAGCATTTCACGTACCTTTGTTCCAGATAGAATCATATGATCTTCCTTGCTGTGAGGGCATGTTTTCGTTGATGCCATCGCTTCACACTTCTTGCAATAGAAGCTGTGTTCAAAGAATAAAGGTGTAATTCCTAATTCATCTGCTGTAAAGTTACTGAAGATTTTTTGTGCGTCATATGTTCCATAGTAGTCACCAACACCAGCGTGGTCACGGCCTACAATGAAATGTGTGCACCCAAAGTTTTTTCGAACCATTGCATGGAAAATAGCTTCTCTAGGTCCAGCATAGCGCATCGCAGCAGGGAAAACTGCTAAAGCTACACGATCGCTAGGATAATAGTTCTCTAAAAGTACTTCATAACTTTCCATACGGATATCTGCTGGGATATCATCTGACTTTGTTTCTCCTACAAGTGGATTTAAAAACAGGCCGTCTACAATTTCTAATGCCGTTTTTTGAATATATTCGTGCGCACGGTGAACAGGGTTACGAGTTTGGAATCCAACAACCGTTTTCCAACCGCGTTCTTCAAATGCTGCTCTTGTTTCAGTTGGATCTAGATAATATTTTTCAAAACGCGTTTTAGGTGTACGTTCTACAAGTACGATTGGACCTGCTACATATACATTTGGGCGTTCCATCATTTTTTTCACGCCAGGATGGGCAAGTTCTGCTGTGCGGTACACATTTTCCGCTTCTTTTTCTTTATTTGGCGTATATACTTCAGAAACTTCTAAAACACCATACGTTACGCCGTTTTGAACAAGCTTTACTTTGTCGCCAATGTTTAATTCTTTAGCTTGCTCTTCTGTTACAGGAAGAGTGATAGGAATACTCCATACTGTTCCATCTGCTAAACGCATATTTTCAACAACTGATTGATAATCTTTTTCTCCTAAAAATCCTGTAATTGGGCTGTAAGCACCAATTCCAATTAGTTCTAAATCACTTAGAGCCATGTTATCTACTTCGATTTCTTTTGTTAGTGAAGTGTAGTCATATGTTGGTTGATATAAATTAATTAATTCTCCACCGTGTGCTTGAATTGTTGTCATTTTGTAAAATCCTCCTTAAATAATTAACACAATATAATAAAAAGCACTTGAATCACGCAGTCATTTTTTCTTTTTCCGACTGCAAGCTTGCTCTTTTTCTTCTAGTCGTTCTAGCTAAGCTTAGAACACCTGCTGTGGCAATGCAGCCGCTAGCTAGCACCACAAATGAATATAAGTCGCTTTCAAGTACTAATTTCACAAGAACATATGAGATTACGAGTGAAAATACAGGGGATACCACCCAAACCTTTAACATTTGAATGACCACTTCGCGCTGTTCTTTCGTAAATCCCGTTTTCGCTGCTCCTATTCCAATAATAGAAGACGTAGTAACCTGTGTAAGCGGTACTGGCAAACCAAAAAGTGAAGCTGCTGTAACAAGAGAAGCACCAGTACCCGAGATAATGCACCCTTCTCCTACAGAATAGCGAGTAATTTTTTTCCCGTTTGTTTCAATAACTCGGCCGCCTAATAAAAGAGCTCCGAGCGCCACAGCCAATCCTCCTGATATGACACCCGTTGTGGCATCCATTAATCCAGCTCCTACTAGAGGACCGACAGCATTTGCCACGTTATTCATTCCAGCTGAGAAGGCTTCAAAGAATCCCGTCGCTATAACTAAAATCGTTAAAACTCTTTTCCACTTTCCCTCTGCTTCTTTTTTATGCGCTCTGCGTTTTATCACTTTTCCAATCAAAAAAGCAATGACAAATGAAACCAGCGGAACAATAATCCAAAAAGACATTACAACTAAAAGTTTTTCCACATACAGAGATTGATAAGCTACTCCTACTCCAACAACTGAACCAACCGTTACTTCACTTGTTGATAGAGGGATACCAATTAAATTCGCGAAAAAGAGTGACAGCGTTGCAGCAGCCAAAATGATAATAACCAATTCTACTGACAGCAATTTTTCAGGTATGATGCCTGAACTGATGGTTTTTACCACCTCGCCGCCTCCAATAATGGCTCCGAGCACAATACCTACAGCACAAATGAACAGGGCTACTCTTCGCTTTTTAATCGCGCCGGAGCCGTATGAAACGCCCATAGCTGCTGCTGCACCGCTTGCCCCAATATTCATTGCAAAAAAAAGCGCAATGATAAAGGCAACATATAAAAGCATCATTTATTCAGCTCTTTCGTATTTAAGATTCGTGTAATCCGCATTCAACTTTTTGTGTACCTGCCCATCTTCCTGAACGTAAATCGTCTACATTGTAGGCAGGTGCGGTACAGGGCTCACAGCCGATACTTGGGAAGCCTTGATCATGAAGTTTGTTATATGGTAAATCATGCTTATACACATAGCGCCAAACTTCTTTCCAAGACCAATGAATTAACGGGCAGACTTTCACTTTCTTGAATTTCTCATCTTTATTAAAATAATTCGTGTTGGCACGAGATTCAGACTGCTCGCGTCTCAAACCCGAAATCCACGCATCATAAGGAGCAAGAGATTCCCTTAACGGGATGATTTTTCGAATTTGACAGCATAGGTTAGGCTGACTCTTCCAAAGCTCATCTCCATGTTTCTCAGATTGTTCTGCAAGAGTTAAATCCGGTTTTTTCATATGAATACGCAAATCAGGAAAGCGTTCTTTAATTGCATCAATTACTTCATATGTTTCTTTAAAATGAACGCCCGTATCTAAAAAGACGATTTCAGCATCTTTTTTCACTTTTGAAATTAAATCAATTAACACGATCCCTTCGATACCAAAGCTTGAGGCGTAAATAATTGAATCTCCGTAGGTATCATACGCCCACTGCAATGCTGAAAGGGCTCCTTTTGTTTCATCTTCACTGTCGAACTCTGGAAATGTATCACTCCAGTTTTCGTACGTATATAAGTCTGCCATTTTCTTCACTCCAATTCTTAGTTATCCGCGTTATCCAATAAAAAAAGACGGTTTTACCCACTAGAATTGGATAAAACCGCCTCTAGTGTGTCTAGTCAGCGAAACTATTTAATTCTACTTTGCTTCGACGTGCTCAAAGATTTGTTTGAAGTCGGGGGTTACAGTCATTAATGTCCCTCCTCAAATTATCGCTTGCGCTATATCAAAATAAAAAGTCTTCCATATTGAAAGACTGGGTAGGCAATAAATTTTCACCTTATCTTTCAAAATGATACACACTTTGCTGGAATTAGCACCTTGCTAAGCAGGTTGCCGGGGTTCAGCGGGCCAGATCCCTCCACCACTCTTGATAAGCATTTTTTAAAAATTTTAGCATATTTAGAATATTTGTCAACATTAAAAATCATATATCCGATAAGAAAACTATACTTTAAATTCACAGAAATATCTATACTTTTATTTAAAACAACATATGTAAATTTAAACCAAATGTGAATATACCAGTTTATAAAACGCTTTCTTTTTCCTCAACTTTTTATATTCTCTTGCTAAATAAAACGCAAAATCTCTCTATAAAATTAATAAGGGATTTATAAGGTTTACGGATAATTCACTCACATTAGCACACATTACAGATAACACTGACTGACAGATAGGAGCTATATAAGATGGAGAGACAACCCTTTCAATTAGACGATACAATTAAAAATAATGTGCGAACATATTTACAGCAGATTTCAACTGAAGCCTCTAATTTAATTAAACATTTAGACACGAGTGATCATTGTATCCTATGTGATTTTGAGGAGATGAGAAGGTTATTTCAAGATGTTCAAGCTACGGCCGCCTCTTATTACTTGCGTCATTACTTATCGCCTTATACATTTGAATATGCTGCTCTGTCCTTAGCTATTCATAACCTTTCTGAGAAACGTCACGGCGCTTTAATTGTCATTGAACGGGAACAAAATGTAGACCCTCTTATTCAAAAAGGAATGCCTATTCAAGCTCCTGTCAGCGCTACGCTAGTTGAGACGCTGTTCTATCCTGGGACACCATTACATGACGGAGCCGTCCTAATTAGAAATAATCAGCTTATTTCAGCTGCTAATGTTTTACCTCTCTCGTCTATTATTTCAACGAACAAAAAATTGGGAACACGTCACCGTGCAGCCATTGGAATGTCAGAAAAATCGGATGCGTTAATTTTAGTTGTATCTGAAGAAACAGGCAAAATTTCATTTGCGCTTGATGGAAGCCTCTACCCTATTCACTCCAGCAAAAATATGATTTAAGAGCCCTTTCCTGATAAGCAGCCCTATCTTGACTTCTATATTCTTTCTCTTTAATATATTTCATAGTTTTTACATACTATAGATACGGGTGATGCATATGGCAATTTTAAAATTTGAACATGTAGGCGTTCAAGTAAAGGATATAGAAGAATCTATTGAGTTTTATACACAAAAAGTGGGATTAGAGCTCATCGAAACACTACCACATACCGATCCGTCTTTGAAGCTAGCTTTTCTAGGTTTAGAAGGCAATGTAATCGTAGAGTTAATTCAAGGGTATAACTCAAGCTTACCTAACGAAGGTAAAGTTCATCATTTTGCGCTGGCAGTAGACGGAATTGAAGAGGAGTTTGAGCGTTTAAAATCAGCAGGCGTTTCATTTGTGGAAGAAAACATTGTCACTTTGCCAAACGGAGCAAGATACTTATTTTTCTACGGTCCGGATAAAGAATGGATTGAATATTACGAAGCAAAAAGATAAAGATATCTTATACCTTCAGTGAAAAATGGTCATACTGTGGCTATGACTAATCACTGGAGGTTTTTTTATGATGGAATGGCTATTATTTCGACTTTTTCGTCGTTCTATTTTAGTCCGGCTTCTTTTTATTATCGGCTGCCTTGTTCTGCTTTTCGGCATGCTTATACATTTCCTAGAGCCGCAAACGTTTGGGAATGTGTTTGAAGGAATTTGGTGGGTTATTATTACAATTTCTACTATAGGGTACGGTGACTTTGCTCCGACCACTACGATTGGAAGGTTAGCTGCAATTATTTTAGTCCTGATCGGAACGGGATTTATTACTACTTATTTTGTCACGCTTTCTAAAATTGCTGTTTCCGCTGAGAGCGCTTATTTGGAAGGAAATCTAAAATTTTATGGAAAAGATCACTTCATCGTTGTTGGGTGGAATGAACGCGCCAAACTCGTGTTAGAGTCTTATCGCGACGCATTTCATAAAGAAGACATTGTGCTTATCGACGACTCTCTGACTAAAAACCCCATGATTTGTGATCGCGTTCATTTTATTAAAGGAAGTCCCTCTCACTATGAAGTATTAGAACTTGCCAACGCTCGGTACGCAAAAAAAGTGCTGATTACTGCCGATCAGCATAAGACAGAAGAATATGCAGACATGAATACTATTGTTACGTTAGTCGCTCTGCAAGGATTGAACCCTTCTATTTACAGTATCGTTGAACTGTTAACGAAAAAGCATATTCAAAATGCACAAAATTTGGGGGTGAATGAAATGATTAAAACAAACGAGTTGATTAGTCAAGTCATGTACGAACATATTTTCGTAAAAAAATTAGAGAGTTTAAAAAAAGAATAGTTCCTTCAATTACTGAAGCAGTGCCTCTTCTGCTTCTCTAATTAGCTCTTCTCCTAAGCTGATATACTTTTCTGGAAATGAAGCGTCTGCGTCTTTGGGTTCTGCAAACTGATTAAATGAAGCACTCACATTTCCATTGTGAACATCGTCATCTAGACCAATTTGATATTTATGTGAAAGTAAAAACGGCGTACCAATCTGTACGGTTGTTCCTTTAGAATCCAGTTCTCCATTCGTAGCTGTAAACGGGATACGTAAAAACTGATAGCCGACTTGATCATTCATCTTATAGTCGAATGAACCATGATCATAATCCCAATTTCCTCCAATGTTATACCCAAGCGGCTTAAGCGTTTTTTCTAATTCATAAAGCTTGAATAATGTGCCATCTAATCTTGAAGATAATTCAATCATGTTATCCCTCCTCTGTTTTAACATGTCCTTTTTCCAGCGTTTTATCCTTTATCTCAAAAGCAAAAAAGAGGTTGAGGCATAACTAATTGAATCCATCCTAAAGACGAACAAACTGGATAAAGTAGCTCGTATAAATCGCTTGTGACACCGCAGTTGATTTCCGTGCAAGCCTTCGCTTTCCGCAGGCGGGCGCTGAGCCTCCTCGTCGCTTGCGCTTTTCCCGCAAGAGTCTTCGCTTTGCACTCCAATCAACTGCTAGAAGGAACTAAACAGATGAAACGATATTCACCATAAAAAAAACGAACCACTAATCAAACATGTTGATCAATGGTTCGTTTTTCACTTGGGCTAAAATACTTTTATACCGCCCTCTTTTTACTTATTTCAAACGCTTTTCTAATTCTGCTTTTTTCTCTTCAAAACCAGGTTTTCCAAGAAGAGCAAACATATTTACTTTGTATGCTTCTACTCCCGGCTGATCGAATGGGTTTACGCCTAATAAATAGCCGCTGATTGCACATGCTTTTTCGAAGAAATATACAACATATCCGAACGTATACTCATCTAGCGCAGGAATGTTCACAACTAAGTTTGGAACGCCTCCATCTGTGTGAGCAAGCATTGTACCTTGGAAGGCTTTTTTATTTACAAAGTCAACTGTTTCACCAGCTAAGTAATTTAATCCATCTAAGTCCGCTGCATCTTCTTCAATTGTTAGCTCATGACGAGAATCTTGAACTTGTACAATTGTTTCAAAAATATCACGACGACCTTCTTGTACATATTGACCTAAAGAATGAAGATCCGTTGAGAAGTTAGCAGATGAAGGGTAAATACCTTTTTGGTCTTTTCCTTCACTTTCGCCAAATAACTGTTTCCACCATTCAGCAAAGTATTGAAGAGCTGGCTCATAGTTAATCAGCATTTCAATTGTTTTTCCTTTATTATAAAGAACATTACGAGCTACAGCATATTGATAAGCTGGGTTCTCTTCTAGCTCTGATGATGAGAATGCTTCTTGAGCATCAGCTGCCCCTTTCATCATTTGTTCGATATCAAGACCCGCAGCGGCAATTGGTAATAAGCCAACCGCTGTTAATACTGAATAACGGCCGCCTACATCATCTGGAATAACAAATGTTTCATAGCCTTCTTCGTCCGCTAATGTTTTTAATGCGCCACGCGCTTTATCTGTTGTTGCATAAATACGCTTGCGTGCTTCTTCTTTGCCATATTTCTCTTCTAATAATTTACGGAAGATACGGAAAGCAATCGCCGGTTCTGTTGTTGTACCAGATTTTGAAATAACATTAATAGAGAAATCTTTATCTTGTAAAACATCCATTAAGTCTTTCATGTATGTTGAGCTGATGTTGTTACCAGCAAAAATAACTTGCGGAGTTTTACGCTGTTCTTTTGATAATGTGTTATAGAATGAATGCTGAAGCATTTCAATAGCAGCACGAGCACCTAAGTAAGATCCTCCAATACCGATAACAATTAATACATCTGAATCAGATTTAATTTTTTCTGCACTTTTTTGAATGCGTGCAAATTCTTCTTTGTCATACTCCGTAGGAAGGTCGACCCATCCTAAAAAGTCGTTTCCAGCACCTGTTTTCTCATGAATTGAATGGTGAGCTACTTTCACGGCATCACGTAAGTATGTAAGTTCATGTTCACCAAAAAATGATAACGCGTTTGAATAATCAAAACGAACATGTGTCATAGTCTGTTCCTCCATTAAAATATCTTTATTTTTCACTTTATCGAAACTGTTAGCTGAATTCAAGTGAATCCACTTACAATTTGACACAATCATTATAGTTTGTTGAAACTGCAATCATTGTATGTACCCTTTTATTTAACGATAAATTCAGTTGTGAAGTCAACTAATGTTCTTTGATTACAGGACGTAATTCATGCACGATTACGCAAATAATAAGCAAATAAAAAACGACTAAAGAGTGATCTTCAATCGTTTTTTATTTGCTTGCCAGATGGTGCAATATAGTTCATTTCACCTATCTTCACATATTGTCTCGGTTTATAAGAGGCTTTTAAAAGGGAAGAGTCTATTGATATGGAATTTTCAGCTTGGTTTTTAGAAGTGAGTAGCATCCTGTTTCCTTCTTTCATTTCCAAGTGATTATTCAGCACGAATCCGCCCATACATAATGCGGTAAAAATGAGAAAACTGATGGCTATTTGTTTCCTATACATTTCCATCACCTCACTCTTAGAGTGACAATTTCGAGTGATTTTTATACGTCCAAAAAAATTTTTTTATGTTTTTTTTATGGATTTTGTGACGAGTTTCTATTTATTTAATAAGGTTTGAAAAATCCGCTGATACTAAAAAATAGCATGGATGCATGCATAATTAAATTATTATATAATCGGTTACAGAATTGAATATCACAAGGAGGTTTGTCTTTTGTCGTGGTTGCACTTGGTGATTTTATCGCCTTTTTTATTAGCCTTTTTTGTCCCCCTTCTGTATAGGAAATTCCAGCGTATTCATACAGGGTGGTTCGTTTTACCTCTTCCACTTGTGTTGTTCATTTATTTCACACAATATATCAGTGGTGCTTCTAAGGGGGAAACATATCTACATTCAATGAAATGGATACCTAGTCTGGGCATTAACTTTGATGCCTATGTGGATGGACTTGGTCTTCTGTTTTCTCTATTAATCACCGGAATTGGGACACTTGTTATTCTTTACTCCATTTATTATCTTTCTAAGACAAAAGAAGCACTGCATTCGTTTTATGTCTATTTGCTTCTTTTTATGGGGTCGATGCTAGGAGTTGTATTATCAGACAACCTAATGAGCCTTTACAGCTTTTGGGAATTAACAAGCCTTTCATCTTTTTTATTGATCGGTTATTGGTACAAACGAGAGAAATCTCAATACGGAGCCTTAAAATCTATGCTCATTACCGTATTCGGAGGACTTTCCCTATTAGCAGGAATTGTGCTTTTATACGTTATGACAGGTACTTTCAGCATACGCGAAATTATCTCAAACGCAGATGTAGTCACATCAAGTCATCTATTCATTCCAGCTCTAGTCCTCATTTTATTAGGGGCCTTTACAAAATCTGCTCAGTTTCCTTTTCATATTTGGCTGCCAGATGCAATGGAAGCTCCAACCCCAGTGAGTGCATACCTTCATTCAGCCACAATGGTAAAAGCGGGAATTTATCTTTTAGCAAGACTCAGCCCTGTTTTTGCTATAAGCGCCACTTGGTTTTTTACTATTTCAATTATAGGACTAATTACACTGTTTTGGGGCTCGTTTTCAGCAGTAAAGCAACAAGACTTGAAAGGGATTTTAGCTTTTTCAACCATTAGTCAGCTCGGGATGATTATGTCACTTATAGGAGTAGGTAGCGCAGCTATTCACTATGATTTTTTAGACGATAATATCTACTTAGTAGCTCTTACTGCAGCGGTTTTCCATTTGATTAACCACGCTACCTTCAAAGGCAGCTTGTTTATGGTAGTAGGCATTGTCGATCATGAAACAGGCACGCGTGACATTAGAAAGTTAGGCGGGTTAATGAGCTTCATGCCTGTGACATTTACCATTGCTATCATCGGGGGATTTTCAATGGCGGGTCTTCCTCCTTTTAATGGATTCTTAAGTAAAGAGATGTTTTTTACAGGCATGGTAAACGTAACAAAAATGGATATGTATAGCATGCAGACGTGGGGAATTTTGCTGCCTATCATCGCTTGGTTAGGAAGTATTTTCACTTTCGTCTATAGTATGATTCTTGTCTTTAAAACCTTTACAGGTAAATACCAGCCCGAAAAACTAGAGAAGAAGCCGCATGAAGCACCAGTAGGCATGCTTATTTCACCTGTTATTTTAGCATCACTGGTTGTTATGTTTGGCTTTGCTCCTAATTTATTAGAATCAACCCTTATTGAGCCAACAATGGCCTCTATCGCACCTAGCCTGCTAGCTGAAGGTAAAGAATATCAAGTGCATATTAAATTTTGGCATGGCTTTACGCCAGAATTATTTATGACGCTAGGGGTCATCATATTTGGTATTTTGTTATTTATGACGATTCAAAAGTGGTCAAAAATTTATACACGATTCCCTTCTTCTTTAACGCTTAATAACGGCTATAATTATGGAATTAAAGGGATAGAAAAAGGGTCAACACGTATCATGAAAACATTAATGACAGGATTTATTAGAGACTATCTTTTAATCATTTTTACTTTCATAGGCATTTTACTTCTCGTGACGCTCTTTTCTCAGAATGCCTTTGCGATTGATTTAAAAGATACTGCTTCTATAGGCGTTTATGAAGCCATATTAGCAGTCGTAATGGTTGCAGCTACTATTACAACTTTATTGGCAAAATCACGCCTCACAGCCATTATTTCGCTCGGAGTTGTCGGGTATACGCTCTCTTTATTTTTCGTATTATTCCGAGCTCCTGACTTAGCTTTGACTCAATTAGTGATTGAAACTGTATCGGTATCCCTGTTTTTACTATGTTTCTACTACTTGCCGGAGTTTCGGAAGCGAAAAGTAAGGGTGAAGTTTCAGCTGCCAAACTTACTGGTTGCTCTTCTTGTAGGAACGACTGTTACACTGCTTGGCATATCAGCAAACAGTACGAAACTATTTGAATCGATTTCACATTACTTTATTGAAAACAGCTATGAAAAAGCAGGCGGCGAAAACATGGTGAACGTAATCCTTGTTGACTTCCGCGGATTTGATACATTATTTGAAATTACCGTACTTTGTATAGCAGCTCTTGCTATCTATGGCATGATTCGTCTTCGGTTAACAAAGGAGGAAGAAGAGTGAAAAAAAATGATTTGATACTACAAACCACAACGAAAGTAGTCACGTTTATTATTATCATTTTTGCCATTCATCTTTTCTTTGCAGGTCATTATACACCCGGGGGAGGGTTTGTTGGGGGACTTACTACCTCAGCAGCCCTTGTATTACTACTGCTGGCTTTCGATATAAAAACCGTATCCAAAGTCATCCCATTTGACTATAAGAAGGTCGCGGCTTCCGGACTGCTGCTAGCTATTTTAACGGGGCTTGGGTCATTTATTTTCAAAGTCCCATTTCTAACTCACACATATAGCTACTTTAACCTCCCTCTTCTCGGGAAAACATCTTTAGCTACCGTTGTACTGTTTGATTTAGGTGTATATCTAGTAGTTGTTGGTGTTACGATGACCATTATTCAAACGATTGGAGAGAGTGAATAGTGGAAATATTAATGTCCATAGTGGCGGGAATTCTATTCACTGCCGCTGTATATCTCATGTTATCCCGCAGTTTACTGCGAATTATTATTGGAACAGGCTTATTAAGCCACGGTGTTCACCTGTTGATTTTAACGATGGGCGGATTAAAAGGAGGAAGTGTTCCCCTTCTGGGAGAAAAGGCTTCTTCTTATACAGATCCTTTACCTCAAGCCCTAATTTTAACTGCCATTGTCATAAGCTTTGGCGTCACTTCTTTTTTCCTTGTACTAGCTTACAGGGCTTATCAAGAACTCGGAACAGACGATATGGACAAGTTAAGGGGAAATGAACATGACGAGTAATTTTGTAATCATCCCACTGCTTATCCCGTTTGTTGTAGGTGTTGTGCTCATTTTTTTCAAAGACAATATTAAACTTCAAAGGATAATCAGTGTTTTATCATTAATCACCACCACTGCTTTTGCTGCCTATTTAGTACAACTGGTTCAGTCAAAAGGTATTTTAACTCACGAGCTTGGAAACTGGAAGCCTCCTTTTGGAATTATTCTAGTAGCGGACATGTTCGCGTCCCTTCTCGTACTTACTGCTAGTGTGGTAACACTATGCTGCGTTCTTTTTGCTTTTCAAACAATTGGGGAAAAGCGTGAACGCTTTTACTTTTATTCATTTGTACAATTTTTATTAGTAGGCGTATTCGGCGCCTTCTTAACAGGTGATATCTTTAACTTATTTGTCTTTTTTGAAGTCATGCTTATGTCTTCGTACGCTCTTATTGTAATTGGCGGTACAAAAGCACAGCTTCGAGAGTCACTTAAGTATATTTTAGTCAACGTCATTTCATCCGCTTTATTTGTCATTGCCGTTGCTTATTTATATGCCGTAACAGGAACTCTCAACATGGCAGACCTTTCACAGCGAATTGCTGAGGCGAACCAGACGGGAATTTTAACAACCATTGGCATGCTTTTATTTATCGTCTTCGCCTTAAAAGCAGCTTTATTTCCAATGTATTTCTGGCTTCCAGGTTCATATAGTGCGCCTCCACCCGTTATTATCGGGTTGTTTGGTGCTTTGCTCACAAAAGTAGGCGTTTATTCGATTTTCAGGACTTTCACTTTACTGTTTTACCATCATCCCGAATTTACTCATCAAATTATCGGCTACGTTGCGCTTTTGACTATCGTTGTTGGTGCAGTAGGCGCCATTGCTTATTCGGATGTAAATAAAATCTTAATTTATAACATTATTATTGCTGTCGGAGTCATTGTCTACGGGGTGACCTTGATAACAAACGCAGGTTTTGAAGGAGCTATTTATTATTTAATTCACGACATGATTATTAAAGCAGCTCTATTCCTTCTTGCTGGAAGCATCATTCGAATAACTGGAACAACAAAATTAAAGAAAATGGGTGGGTTAATTAAAGACTATCCGCTGCTTGGCTGGATGTTTTTTATCGCTACTATTTCGTTGGCAGGAATTCCTCCCCTAAGCGGCTTTATTGGAAAATTCCTTTTAGTTCAGGGCGGCTTAGAATCAGAGAGCTACACGTTTGTAGGAGTTTTACTAGTTTCAAGCCTGCTTGTTTTATATTCTGCCATTAAGATTTTCATGAGCTGCTTCTGGGGGGAACCTAAGCTTTCTTCTGAGCATGAAAAAGTATCCCTTAAAGGCATTCTATACCCATCCGCTATCTTACTTGTTGTTTCTGTCTTTTTAGGACTAGGTGCAGAAGCTGTTATTCCTTATGTGTCAACAGCCGCTCAAACGCTTATGGATCCTTCAATTTATATCCAATCGGTGTTAAAGGAGTAGATCTGCATGTCATTTCAACTATTATTAAACGTAACCATTGCATTCACATGGATGTTTTTGAGAGGGGTTTGGACACTCCCTTCCTTTATTATAGGTTTTTTCTGGGGAGCGGTGCTGCTGTTTGTTTTCCGCCGTTTTTTTCACAGACGTTTTTACTTGCATAAAGTGTATGCGATCATTAAACTGCTGTTTATTTTCATACGAGAATTATTCAAAGCCAATATTGCAGTGACTAAGGACGTATTGCGCCCTAAATTAAATATTCAGCCAGCCATCTTTGCAATGCCAACCCGTCTGGAGAGTGAATGGGAAATTACCATTCTTTCTCTTTTAATTACGCTAACGCCAGGCACACTGGTGATGGATGTGTCAGATGATAATTCTACTATCTATATTCACGCAATCAATACAGACGATATTGATGACATTATTACAGATATTCAACAAACATTCGAAAAAGCTATTATGGAGGTGAGTCGTTAAATGCTCGATATTTTTTTAAACGTTTCGCTCATTCTCATTTCTGCTTCAACTATTGGGTTTGTTTATCGAGTGGTAAAAGGTCCGTCAACTGCTGATCGGGCAATGGCCCTTGATGCTATTGGAATTAACATCATTGCCATCACAGCCATCATCTCGATTATTTTTCGAACTCAGGCTTTTTTCGAAGTCATTTTACTGCTAGGCATCATAGCCTTTGTAGGTACCGTTGCTTTTTCTAAGTTTTTAGAGAAAGGAGAAGTGATTGAATATGAACGTGATCAGTGAAATCATTGTAGGAGCTTTGGTACTAATAGGATCTCTTCTGACAGTGGTGACCATGATTGGGCTTATTCGCTTGCCTGATACGTATACAAGAAGTCACGCTGCCTCCAAAAGTGCTACCCTAGGCGTCCTGTTTATACTAGTGGGCTGCTTACTCTACTTTTGGATTGACACCGGCCACATTAGTGCACGGTTAATTTTAGCGATTGTCTTTGTGTTTATCACCTCTCCTATTGCTGGGCATTTACTAGGAAGAGCGGCTTATTACAGCGGAGTTCCTCTTTCTGATAAAACCGTTCGGGATGATTTGAAAACCAAACAGCAGAAAAATCTTACCCATCATGAATAGAAAAAAACGCCGTGCGGTTTGCACGGCGTTTTTTATCGAGAATCTTATAAAGAAGCGCGTAGGATTGCTAGTACATCTTCTTTGTTTAATTTTTTAAATTTACCAAATTCACCTTTAGCCATCGCCCGATCAGCCATAAGATCTAATTTGTCTTCACCAATATCATAATCAGCTAAGCGAGTTGGTGCACCTAGGCTTGACCAGAATTCACGAAGCTTATCAACACCTTCAAGTGCTACTTCTTTATCCGTCTTGCCTTCCGTATCTACGTTAAATACGCGTACAGCTACTTGCTTGAAGCGATCTACGTTCTCATCCATTACGTGTTTCATCCAGTTCGGGAATAAAATTGCCAACCCACCTGCATGTGGAATGTCATATACAGCTGATACCGCATGCTCAATATTGTGAGTAGCCCAATCGCCTTGGTGTCCCATTTGTAACATACCGTTTAATGCGATTGTCCCATTGTATAAAATCGTTTCACGTAACTCGTAGTTCTCTAAGTCGTTTAATAATTTTGGTCCCGTTTCAATAACCGTTTGCAGTACTCCTTCACACATGCGATCTTGAAGCGGCGTATTTGTTGCAGCATGGAAATATTGTTCAAATACGTGGCTCATCATGTCGACCATGCCATAAACTGTTTGATTTTTTGGTACAGTAAATGTATTAACCGGATCTAAAATAGAGAATTGAGGGAATGTTGCCGGACTGCCCCAGCCGTATTTTTCTTGTGTTTCCCAATTTGTAATAACAGAACCAGCATTCATTTCTGAACCTGTTGCTGCCAATGTCAGCACTGTTCCAAATGGAAGAGCTTCAGCTGCGAATACGTCGCGGTTAATGATGTCCCATACGTCGCCATCATATTTTGCGCCTGCTGCGATTGCTTTTGTACAATCGATTACGCTTCCTCCGCCTACTGCAAGTAAAAATTCAATACCGTTTTCTTTACAAATATCGATTCCTTTGCGAACAGTTGTCAGACGAGGATTCGGCTCTACTCCCGCTAACTCATGTACTTCTGCATTCATGTCATTCAGTACATCCATTACTTGATCGTATAAACCGCTGCGTTTTACGCTTCCCCCGCCGTATACTAATAATATCTTTTTACCAAAGCGACTTGCTTCAGTTTTTAATTGCTCTAATTGACCTTTACCAAAAATTAATTTTGTAGGATTATAAAATGTAAAATTGTTCACTATAAACTCCTCCTTACGAGCTTGATTACATGCATCATTATGAAGAACAACTTTTTGATTGTAAAGAAAATTGACTTCCTAAAGATTATTCCCTGTTGGCTAGATGCTCACCCCATCCAAATGAACATTTATTTGTCTGTATCTTCCAAAAGCAAATATGCATATTTCCCTCTAAAAAAAGCAGGCTAATAAGTGAACTACAAAACAAGGAGGGTTCATCATGAGTGGTATTCAACGTATTGCGCTCGTATTAACGATTATTGGAGCAATTAACTGGGGACTTATTGGCTTTTTTCAATTTGATTTAGTAGCAGCAATCTTCGGCGGTCAAACCTCTGCTTTCTCCCGCATTATTTATGGATTGGTTGGAATCGCAGGACTGATTAACCTAGGTCTATTATTTAAACCTTCTGCTGAAGTAGAACGTACAGAACCTAGAACGGAACATTAAAAAAAGAAGGATAGCTAAGCTATCCTTCTTTTTTTCTTATTTCTTAATTAGATCTTCGCGGTTTGATTGCTCAATCCACTCTTCTAATTTTTCTTTTAATGTGTTGAATCCTTGAGTAGATTCAGTGTGAACTGTTGCTTGACCTTGACGCTTTTTAGCAGGTTTTTTAGGTGCAGAAGCTTCAGTTTTTTCTGGAGCTGGCTCAGTTGCACGAATAGATAAACCAATTTTACCAGTTGACTCATCAACAGATAATACTTTAACGTTTACTTCGTCTCCTACTGATAAATGTTCGTTAATATCTTTAACAAAGCCATGTTTTACTTCTGAGATATGAACTAATCCTTGAGTTTCTTCATTTAATGCAACGAATGCACCGTATGGTTGAATTCCTGTTACTTTACCTTTTGTAACAGTACCGATTTCAAATTTTGACATATAAACACTCCTAGATACCTTATTATTTTCACCATTATAGCCAATTTAAAATTATAGCACAGTTCATAGATTGAATCAAAAAGTAGTTATACTATATTTATTATTTACCAATTTCGTCACAAATATAAACTAACACTACATTTCATCATAGCAAAAAAGATATTATATCAAACCGTCTATACGATATGACATAATATCTTATTTTTATTATAACTTATTTTCAATAAAACGGCTAATCCGTTTTATGGATTCTTCTAATGATTCCATTGAAGAGGCGTATGAACAGCGAATATGTCCCTCTCCGCCTTTTCCAAATACATTGCCTGGCACCACGGCTACTCGCTCTTCAAGCAAAAGCTGCTCAGCGAATTCTTCCGATGACAATCCAGTTTTCTTGATAGACGGGAATACATAAAACGCTCCTCCTGGAGAATGGCATTCCAGACCAATTTGATTTAATGACTTCACCATATAGTTCCGTCTTCTGCGATAGCTTTTTCTCATCTCTTCTACGTCATGCTGCCCATTTTGTAGTGCTTCAATTGCTCCATATTGTGCCATGGTTGGCGCACACATCATTGTATACTGATGAATTTTCAGCATTGCTTTAGCAATCTCAGTTGGTGCACATATGTATCCAAGACGCCATCCAGTCATGGCAAACCCTTTAGAAAAGCCAGAAATAATAATAGTTCGTTCTTTCATCCCTTCTAAAGAAGCAATAGATGTAAATTCTTCATCATATGTTAATTCTGCATATATTTCATCCGTGATAACAAGCAAGTCATGCTTTATGACAATATCCGCAATAGCCTGCAGCTCTTCTTTAGATAGTGAGCTTCCTGTTGGATTATTAGGAGAGCATAAAAGAAGGGCTTTCGTGTTGCTTGTAATGACTTCTTCAATCTGTCTAGGCTGAAGTTTAAACTCTGTTTCTGCCGTTGTTTCAATTGCCACAGGAACTCCTCCTGCTAGCGAAATTAACGGACTGTAAGACACAAAATTTGGCTCCACGACAATAATTTCATCTTCAGGGTTAATCAAAGCTCGCATTGTAATATCTAGAGCCTGACTTCCTCCAACGGTCACAATAATATCATCTTTATAATCATACGAGACGTTAAAATTTCTTTTCATATACTTCATAATTTCAAAGCGGAGCTCTAAAAGCCCCGCATTTGCTGTATAAGAGGTATATCCTCTTTCCAACGATAAAATACTCGCTTCTCGAACAGCCCAGGATGTGACAAAATCAGGTTCACCTACTCCAAGAGAGATGACGTTATCCATACTTGCTGCTAAATCAAAAAAGCGGCGAATACCTGAAGGTTTCAGCTGTTGTACAGTTGTTGACAAGCGCTCTTTCATTACGGAGACACCACGATTCTGCGATCTTCATCGCCTTGGTCATAGATGGTACCATCGTGCTTGTATTTTTTCATGATAAAGTGAGTCGTTGTAGATAAAACAGAGTCTAGCGTAGAAAGCTTTTCAGAAACAAAAAACGCTACTTCAGACATTGATTTTTCTTCAATAATAACAGACAAATCATATGCTCCTGACATTAGGTACACGGATTTCACTTCTTGAAAACGATAGATGCGCTCCGCAATCTCGTCAAAGCCTACTCCTCGCTTTGGTGCAACTTTTACATCTATCATAGCCGTGACGCCCTCATGTCCATCTACTCGTCTCCAGTTAATATCAGCTGAATATTGCACAATTACTTTTTCTCTCTCTAGCTTTTTAACAATATTAGAGGTTTCTTCAAATGTTAAATCCACCATTTTTGAAATACTATCTATTGAAATACGGCTATTTTTTTCTAGAATTTCTAAAATTTCTAACTCTTTTTCTTCTAAGAACACCGCGTTCCCCTCCTACAACGATTAAATTTTTTCACTTTTTCCATTATATCAAATTTAAACACATCTTTAATGTGAAATCTATACCGGTAATTGAGTTTCATTTTATAGATTGCTGGAAATTAGGACAGACTAGAAAGAAAAAGATGGAGTGAAACAAATTGACTGAATCTAAAATTACTTGCCACCAGCGTACTTTTAATGGAGTCAATGTTTACTACGAATGCCATAACTATCACCCTGATAAACCAGCCATTGTATTTATTCACGGCTTTTTATCATCCAGTTTTAGCTTTCGACGTTTAATTCCTTTATTTGAAGATACGTTTTCTATCATTACGCTGGACCTTCCGCCATTTGGGCGAAGTGAAAAATCGTTAACCTTTCAATACTCGTATAAAAATTTAGCCAGAATTGTCATTGAGTTGATTGAATATTTAAAGTTGAAAGATGTTGTACTATCGGGACACTCAATGGGAGGACAGGTTTGTTTAAACGTAGCAAAGTTAAAGCCTTCTTGCGTATCGAAACTAGTTCTTCTTTGCAGCTCAGCTTATTTAGGCCCCTCACATTACGGATTGGTCATGTCTTCTTATGTTCCCTTCTTTTATCTGTGGGTAAAAACGTGGCTGTCTCGCAAAGGTGTATTAGGTAACTTGCAAAATGTCGTATTTGATCATAAGTTAATCGACGAAGAAATGATTGATGGCTATACTGAACCATTTTTGGATGACCGTACGTTTATGGCTTTAACAAGAATGATTCGTGATCGAGAAGGAGACCTATCCTCAAAGGATTTGCAGCATATAAAAAAACCAAGTTTACTCATTTGGGGAGAAGAAGACCGGGTTGTTCCTTTGCATCTCGGACGTAAGTTAAAAGATGATTTAACAGACTCTACCTTTATCTCTTTAAAGGAAATTGGACACCTTTTACCAGAAGAGTGTCCCGACATTGTGCAATCTCATATGGTCGATTTTTTGTACGGTGAAAAAGCCCTGTCTCAATAATGACGGGGCGAGTTCGTATATTTCACACGAGGCGCTAACTTTAATAAAAAATTTATTAGTCGTGCTTCAGCAATTTTTTCACTTTCGTTATTGACTTCACAAGTTAACTTCGTTGACAAACGTATTAAAAATAAGCAAACTATTATATTAAAAAAGGGGGTACTTTTATTGTCTACTTATTCTTTTGATCAATTAATTAACCGTACAGGTACGCAGTCCGTAAAGTGGGACAAAACTGATCTTGTTTTTGGAGCAAAAGATGTTCTGCCTTTTTGGGTAGCTGATATGGATTTCCAAGCGCCGCCTAATGTTCTTCAAACCATTAATGAGCGTGTCAAACACGGTATTTTCGGCTACACTTCCCCTACTGAATCTACGGCAAATGCTTTATCATCTTGGGTAGAAAAAAAGCATCAGTGGACCATTGATCATGAATGGATTACATACAGTCCAGGAGTTGTATTTGCCCTGAGTATGGCTATTCAAGCATTTACGGAACCCGGAGATTCAATTTTAATTCAGCCTCCAGTCTATACTCCATTTTTTAACATGATAAAGGTAAATGATCGAGAAGTTGTTGAAAATCCGTTAAAACTTGCAGGCAATAAATACGAAATTGATTTTGCAGATTTAGAGCAAAAATTTGCAGAAGGCGTAAAATTAATGATTCTTTGCAGCCCTCATAATCCAGTAGGACGCGTGTGGACAAAAGAAGAACTGAAGAAGCTTGCCGATCTTTGTGAAAAATACAATGTATTAATTGTTTCAGATGAAATCCATTCTGATTTAATTTACCAGCCTTATAAACACATTCCCATTAGCATGGTGAGTGAAGATGCAGCCAATCGAACCATTACGTGTATGGCCCCTAGCAAAACATTTAATATACCCGGACTTCAAGCTTCAGCTATTATTATTCCAAACGAGAAACTGCGCACACAGTATGCTCAACAACAGCAAAAACAAGGGTTTTCTAATTTAAACACATTCGGAATAATTGGGTTAGAGGCGGCTTACAGTGAAGGTGAGGAGTGGCTAGAAGCACTGCTTGTATATCTGAAGAAAAATGTAGATCTCGTGACGCGTTTTATAAGTGAGAACTTGCCTGAACTGCGAGTGGTTCAGCCCGAAGGAACTTATTTACTATGGATTGACTGCAACAAGCTGCATTTATCAGAAGAAGAATTACATGAACGCTTATTAGAAAAAGGGAAAATTGCCGTAGAAAAAGGTGAAAAATACAGTTCCACATATGGAAAAGGTTTTATCCGCTTGAACATTGGCTGTTCACATGAACAGCTTCAAGAAGGATTAAATCGCTTAAAAGTAGCTTTAACGTAAAAAACAGCGTTCTTTCTCACGAAAGAACGCTGTTTTTAATGTTTTTTTGAAATAACTCCGCAGGCGATTCGCTTGCCAGAATTACCTGATGGCTCTGTCATTCCGTCATCACCTTGTTCGGTAATAACAAGGGATGAACCATCCATACGCTTAACGAGAGATGTCTTTCCTTCTTTTAACGTGACTTGAGGAACCATATCTGTTCCTGTATACGTCTGATCGTCTTCTACCACAATATTTTTCATATCGCCTAAATGCGGTCCTTTTGGATTTAACAGTCCGTGTTTCTTTTTATCAGGATCAAGGTGATTGCCCGCACTTTTAAAGTTAGGAGCTTTGCAAATTCCCATTTCATGAATATGTACGCCGTGTTCGCCAGGTGGAAGTCCGCTTAAATTGTACGTAAACTCAATTCCATCGGCCTGCTCTTTCAACTTGACTGTACCGATGCTATCACCATCTGCGTTATAGACTTTGACTTCTTTATTGGATATTTCTTTTTCCATACACCCCGTTAACAAGAAAAAAGGCACGGTTCCAATGAGTAGTAGTTTTTTCATGTTGCCCTCCAATCGCATATGCACTAGCGAAAGTTTTAGATGTCTTTCCATAGATTGTCCAGCAACATATTATTTTAAACGCTTACATTTTATTTGCATTTCATTACAGTGATTTCTTATTATCCTGCTCTTTTAGCTTTGCTTCTAATTCCTTCGTTTTTTCTTCTTCTTTTTTCGAAATCTTAATGATTAAACGCCATACTGCAACTGCTGCTAGTACAAAAATCGCCATAGTAGCAAAAGCAGGAATATATTCTCTTTTATCTTCCGGAAAATAAAGCAAAAACATTAAATACATCATGTACAACATCCTTTCATAGAAACGGTAGGGGGTTTTGATTTATACTGGTGATAACAAACACTTTACTTAAAGGAGATCTGGCAATATGACATTTAAAATTGGTCAAACCGTTACGGCACTTTATAAAACTGGGAAATACATCGGTGAAATTACACAAGTTCGAGATTTACATTATGTTGTGCAGATTCAAGCTGTGTTAAAGCATCCAGAACAAGGTGACTTACATAATCCTGGACAGGTGGACGTACCTTTTTTTTCACGAGCGAAAAGCACTTGCATTTCGAGAGCAGGCCAATATTCCTCAAAAAATGGTTCATCTCTATGAAGACAGCATTCCCGATTATAAAAATTCACTAAAAAAAGCACTTGAATTAAAGATAGCTGAGCAACAAGCCAAAGATAGCCCTTTTGCTCAAGCAAGTATTGCTTGTTTAGAAGAGTTAAAAAAAGAGTACGGTATTCATTAAGTAAAAAGCCAAATTCACGTAGAAGTGATTTGGCTTTTATAATGCAAATTTATTTAATACTTTTGAAAAATCGATTCGATCTCCTATGGTCGTTGGCTCTGGTTTTTGAAGGTACCGCTTATCTTTTTCTACAAGCTTAAAGATGTTGAGTGTCGTCATCGCATCATCAAGCGCGCAGTGGTGCTTTCCAGTTCCTTCTTTACCATACTCTTGCACAGCTTTCCAAAGGCCAGTTTGATTTTGATCTCCAAAAAAGCGCTTATACTCCATTGATAGATCAATTTCTTTACCTGCAAAAGGAAATGGCACCTTATTTTTTTGACAGCATTGCCTTAATACTTTCATATCCATGTTCCCCCACGTAATGATCGTGCTGTGTTTATACATGCCCAGTCGCTGTACAAGCTGCTCTAGCGTAATGCCTTCATTTACTTGATTTTGTTCGATATGGAGAAATGATTTACAGCGCTCAGTTAATTTTGTAAAGTGTGTAGGCTGTACGTAAGAGGAGAAACGATCAATGATTTCTTGATTTTTAACAAATACCAAACCAACTTCAATGATTTCCGGAAAAAAGCCTTTTGGAAAACCCTTATACTCTGGCATTGTAAATTCAAAATCAATGAATAAATACTGAGAGTTCTTATCCAATATTATCACCCCTTTGTAAAATAAACCGCCCTACTATATTAATGCTATTATAGCACGATTGAACAATCGGAAGGTCTATTTTCTGTTCTTATTTTTAATATTATGAATATTCTAGTTGCTGAATAAAAAGAATACTTTACTACTACTATATTCTAGAGCATGTCTCCATGCGCAGGGTAACTGTCACGAATAGACATAATTTCGCTTATTTTTTCACCTATTTTTTCACTTTTTTATGTATCCGCTCTTCCAAATTCTCTTTAAACTCTAACACGAGTGTGTGAGGTGGCTCCTTCTGACTCCAAAAGCATACCTCACACCTTCTAGACTAAGCATTCTTATGTTTAAGCTTTAGGCAGAATAGCAAGCGTACATCTGGATATACAGATTAAATTCTCTTCTTCATCTTGAATTTTCACTTCCCAAACCGCTGTTTTTTTTCCTTTATGTAAAGGAACGCCTATAGCTGTAACGATTCCGTCTTTTTTCCCTTTGATATGATTGGCATTAATTTCCAAACCTACACAAATTTCTTTTTCGAGATCGACACTTTTAATGGCACCTAGACTAGCCACAGTTTCAGCTAACGCCACCGATGCTCCTCCGTGTAAAAGCCCAAATGGCTGACGCGTTCGCTCATCAACAGGCATCGTCGCTTCCACTTTTTCTTCACTCGCACTAATAATCTCAATTCCTAATGCTTCTAACAGCGTATCTTTTGTTTTCATATCCATACCTCCCTTTGTATCTAGTATACAATAACGTTTTTGCTACAACATATACGAACCCTTTACATATACATAATAAAAATCCGTTTTCTAGGAGGTTTCTTATATGAAATCATTTGCTCCCTTGTCTTACTATTGGCCATCGTACTACATGCCTCACCCTTATACATACAGGGTACCTAACTTACCTGAGGCGGACATCGCTACATTTCAGCAATCTCTTAAAGTTATTCCCTCTACCATGCAAAGCGCTACTATCTTTATTAAAAGAGCTAATACTTCGCCAAATTTAATAAAAAAAATAAAAGCTGCTGCTCAAGAATCCAAAATGAGTGAAGTAAAAAGACTCATTCTTTCCACTGGTGTTAAGACAAAAATCGATGTTTTTTATACCCCAGACTATATTAAAATTACGTTTATTCATCCTGATAACCAATTTGACTGCTGTCACGTATCGTTAAATATCAGATGGTAAAATACAAGGAAAAAAGTCTTATTTTCTTCAAAAAAAGATGTACATGTTGTTTCGTTCCGAATATTATAATATATGCCATTTTTGTATGTAAAAACAAATTACACGATAATTGTATTTAGGATACAAATATGATATTGTATTTGGAAATATATTTTTTCTTTAGGAGGGATGACATGATGAGACATGTTACACTAGTAGAAATTTTCACGCATCCTATCGCTCAAAAATATTTAACTCGCTCTGGCGTTGCGCATGCTGTATCCGTTGCCTATCATGCGTTTCGTCTATCTGTACAGCATAATGTAAACCCCGATTTAGCTACAAAAGCAGCGCTGCTTCATGATATTGGCCACTACGAATGGTACACAAATGGTCAGTGGGATTATGAGAAGTATCGTCAAAATGATATTCACGCTATTAAAGGTGCTGAACGTGCACATAAATTACTCATTCGTTTAGGTGAGGAACCTCAGGCGGCAAAAGAAATTGCCTTAGCTATTTTACTACACACAGACTCATATTTGCCTGAAGGAACAATTCAACAACGCCCTCTTCAAAGAGTAGTCAAACTAGCTGATGAAGCTGACGAAGAGCCAGGCGGCAAACACCATTACCGTGAAATGGAATATAATCTGGCTGTAAAGAAAATTAAGGAGCTTGATAAGAAAGTGCTTGAACTTCTACATTCCAACCAATTTAAACAGTTAGGCTGACAGGATTAACTCCTTTCATAAGAGTTAATCCTTTTTATTATTTCTCCTCATAATTCCCTGCAAATTACTCATACTACTTATTGATTCTCATTTTTGGTTAGTTAGGAGGAAGAAGAATGTCTAAAAACGCTAGAGGTTACGTGCAAGATTCTTGTACATCATTAAATCAGGCAAAAGCAAGCCTTGAACAAGCTCTTCAAACAGTAGAGAAAGATTCAAATCGTGAACGTATTGAACAATCTCTTCAGGCTGTAGAGCAAGCATTAGGAGCTTGTGACAGCACTGCTTCTACTCTTTCTCAAGCATGACAAAAAAGCAGCCGGTTTTGACCGGCTGCTTTTTTGTCATTATAGGTCCTCTATTTACAAGATAACTGCGGCAATCCACCCAAAAATAATGAGTGGAATGTTATAGTGAAGAAAAGTTGGTACACACGTATCCCAAATATGATCATGCTGACGATCGACTGCTAATCCAGATGTTGGTCCAAGCGTACTGTCTGAAGCTGGTGAACCAGCTTCTCCAAGCGATCCCGCTGTACCAACAATACAAATCGTTGCCATTGGACTCATACCAAGTTCTAAGCAAAGAGGAACAAAAATCGTCGCGATAATTGGAATGGTAGAGAAAGAAGAACCAATGCCCATTGTGACTAAAAGCCCGATGACAAGCATAAGAAATGCACCGAGCATTTGGTTTCCGCCAATAAGAGCAACAGAGCCTTCTACAAGCGCTTCTACATCTCCAGTTTCTTGAAGAACTTTTGCAAAACCAGAGGCTGACAGCATAACAAATCCGATGAAAGCCATCATTCTCATTCCGTTCGTTAATACTGGATCTGCTTCGTTCCACTTCAAAGCCCCGCTGAAGTAAACGACAACAACCCCTGCAAGCGCTCCGAAAATCATAGAATCTACTAAGAGCTGCACAGTTAAAGCCGCTACAATCGCAAGTAAAGCTACTATAATTCCTCTTGTTGTGTAACCTGTACGCTCCTGCCTTGATCAATGTCAATGTCTTCATAACTGCGCGGCTTGCGGTACGAAATAAACACAGCAAACAATAAGCCCGCTACCATTCCTAAAGCTGGAAGAGCCATCGCCGTGGTAATATCTCCTTTATCAATTGTTAATCCACTTTCTTTGATGTTAGTAAATAAAATGTCGTGATAAATCTTACCGAATCCTGCCGGCAAATACATATAAGGTGTAACCAATCCAAATGTAATAACTGTTGCGACTAATCGGCGATCGATTTTTAACTGATTAAATACTTTTAATAGAGGTGGAATTAAAAGCGGAATAAATGCAATGTGAACCGGAATAACGTTTTGAGAAAAACATGAAATAATAAGGATGATCAGTAAAATCAGTACTTTTGACAGTGACTTCTTTTTTGTTTCTCCTTCTTTCCCTACTATTTTTAACGCTAGCTGAACAACGGCATCAGGCAGCCCTGTCCGCGAAACAGCCATTGCAAATCCTCCAAGCAAAGCATAGCTTAATGCAACAGAAGCACTGTTTCCAAGACCATCTGTGTATATACTTACTGTATCTGTGAGGCTGATACCGCCAACAAGTCCTCCAATTAGCGCTCCGACTGCTAAAGAAAAGACAACGTTGATACGCAATAAGCTCAAAATCAGCATCACGAGCACAGCTATTAATACTGCATTCATTTTGAAACCTCCATTTTTCTTTCTACTTTATCTAATTAAAGCATTAGAGAGATAAACAACATGTTCATTATATTAGGTATAGAAAAAAAGTCAATCATCTTACTAAATAAACGTTTGTTTAACTTCTCTACACCCTTAACAATATAAGGATTTTTCTAAATAAACTTTCTTACTAAAAAGAAAAAACATTATGTAAGCATATTAAAAAAGAAGCATCATCGATGCTTCTTTTTACGTTTCTTTCTATCACTGCTATATTTTTTCATTAATTGGCTTCAAATGAACAAACCATTACAGCTAGTGTTCGCACCATCACGCCTGTTGCACCTGAAGGTCCTAACTCATGAGAAGCAGCGGATGTTGCAGTTCCAGCAATATCCAAGTGAACCCATGGTGTTTGCTCTGCAAACTCACCAATAAAGGTTCCTGCCATAATTGCATGCCCCTCCCGTCCAGGAGAGTTATTTAAATCTGCTACCTTACTTCCCTGAACACGCTTTTTGTCTCGTTCTGTAATAGGCAGCTCCCAAATCGGTTCGCCTGTCTCAATGCTCGCTTTCGCTATTTGCTGCAATAAAGCAGAATCATTCGTCATTGCCCCAGTTGTATGTGTACCAAGAGCTACAATTACACCACCCGTTAATGTCGCCACGTCTACTAAATAATTTGCTCCGTGGTGTTTGGCATAGGAGATACCATCAGCTAACGCTAAACGCCCTTCAGCATCTGTATTCAGTACTTCTATTGTCTTTCCATTCATTGCTGTAATTACGTCATCTGGCTTAAAAGCACGCGCGCTAATAACGTTGTCAGTTGATGGAATGACAGCTACTACGTTTTGATGAGGTTTTAATTCTCCGATCGCTTCCATTGCACCAAGAACAGATGCAGCTCCGCCCATATCTGTTTTCATACCTACAATCCCGTCTTTAGATTTAATAGAGTAACCACCTGTGTCAAAGGTAATCCCTTTTCCTACCAACCCAATAACGTCTTCCCATTTTTCTTTTCCTTGATATTTCAGGACAATCATTTTAGGAGGCTCTGCGGAACCTTGATTGACTGCTAACAGTGCGCCCATTCCCAATGTTTCCATCTCTTCTTTTTCTAAAATTTCATATTCAAAACCATATGTATGTGCCATTTCTACTGCATAATTAGCTAAATCTGTAGCCGTTAGCATATTGCTTGGTAAGTTAACAAGGGTGCGCGCTGAGTTTGTTGCTTTTCCATACGTATATCCAACCAAAGCAGATTGTACAACGTCTTTATAAAAAGAAAACAGTTCAATTTTCTCAAGCTGCTTGTCAGGTTCGTTTGATTTCTTTTTGTAGTTTTCAAACTCGTACATAGCGAGCTGTTGAGCTTCTCCTAATAAAGCTGCAGTTTCTTGCTCTGACCACGCTCCTGTATCAAATGTAGAAAGGGCGACCGATGCGTTTGAAATCTTCGCTTCTTTTAACTTTTTAAATAACAGCCCAAAGCTCTCTTTGAGTCCATTTTTAGTTAGCGCTCGCTTTCGTCCGAGTCCCACAAAATAAAGACGTTTTGCTCCTAATTTTCCTAGTGTATGAATCGTTGATGTACGTTTTTCTTGTACACGTATATCCCCTTCTTTAATCAAATGAATGAGCTGTCCACCTAAAGCTTCATCAATTTCTTTTAGAAGGCCTTCAAATTGTTGGTTTTGATTAAATAACCCGATTACGAGCGCTTCTGTTTGATGATCAACACCAAATGTTTCTACATGCGAAAACATAAAATTCCTCCCTTTTACGTATAGAGATTTTATTTTTATTTATCATCTGCTTTGTTTAATCTATTCAGCAAGTGGAATATATATCATATTCACCACTGTTTTCATCTATATACATATGATAGCAGAAATACAATTTTTAATCACAGTTCAAAAACCTTAGTTTCACACATATACTTTCATCTACCGCTTTTTTCATCATACGGGTTTAGCTTTTCAGACATTTTAAGTTGAGGGAGGACATCTCAATGGATTTATTCTCAAATTTTCCACTTTGGAGTTCATTAATCGCTATTTTCTTTGCTCAATTTATTAAGATTCCCCTTTCTTTTGTAGCTACTAAGAAAATAGACGGCAGCTTATTTTTTAGTACGGGAGGCATGCCAAGCTCTCACTCCGCAGCAGTAACTTCCTTAGCAACTGCCATTGGGCTAGCAGAAGGTCTTAAATCCCCCATTTTTGCTCTCTCCGCTATTTTTGCCATTATTGTCATGTTCGATGCTAAAGGAGTAAGAAGACACGCAGGAGAGCAAGCAACGGTTTTAAATCGTTTGGTTGAAGACTTTCAGCGCGCGGTAAAAGAGGCAAAGCTGTGGACGACCAATGAAGAAGACGAAAAACAAGTGAAGCTAAAAGAGCTGCTTGGACATAAGCCTATTGAAGTTTTCTTTGGAGCCTTAACAGGGATAGCAGTTGCTTTTGTAACGTATTATGTATGGCCATAAAACATAAGAAAACACATGAAGAATTCTTCATGTGTTTCTCGTTTATTTTACCTGCTGGCGAAAAACCTGCATCGACTTCTTTTCATTCAGCATTGTTAACTCTTCTTCAGTTAAGCGGCCGTCCCCTGATTTCACTACATAGACGTTTAATTCTTTTTTACCCCATATGTTGTACACATCGGAAACAGTCTCAAAATATAAATCAAGATGATTGCCTTTAATAGCCCCACCTTTATCTGCTACCACTCCATAGCCATAGCCCGGAATAAACAAGATCGTGCCGATTGGAAATATGGTTAAATCAGCAGCGATGGTGGAATACAAGTCACGTTTTACTTTAACGCCCGAATATGTAATACCATACCCTGGATGATTGGGATTTTTCCCAGTTGATTCGTAACCAGCTGTGTAACCCGTAGCCAATACATTCTTAGTTGGATAACGCGACCAATCAAATGCTTCTTCAATCGTCAGACGCTCTTTGTCATTGCTAGCCGCTTCAGCTCTTAGTGGTTTTAGAAATGATGGCAAGAGCCTTTCATTCATTAGAGGATGCCCTGTACTGTTTATAAAAGGCATATATTTGATGACTGTAGTTATTGGGACGCCGGTAATTGCTTCATATGTTGTAAACAGCGCTCCGACCAGTAGTAGGCACATAATGAATCGCTTTGCTATTTTTCCAATCATTGTGATTTCCACAACTCCTCTCACGAATCTATTTGTTTCCAACATAAAAACAAATTATTCGTTTGCGAGAAGAATTTACATTTAAAACATTTGGTACCCTCTTGTTCGTAAAGATTTAATGGTAATGCCTGAAGCTAGTGCACCTATAAAACCAGCCATTAAAATCGCAATGTCAGCTGTGGCTAAAGATAGCACTATTGTCCCTAGCTGCTGAAAGGAGTGAGCGGGATGTTGAATGTAATCAACCGCTCTTACATCATCAATAATAAAAATAAAAATCACGGGATAAATAATGGCCATAATCCAAGACATGCGAAGCAGCATATTCAATAAGAAACCGATTCCAAAAAACAAAACAAAAAACAACAAGATGGAGATAATTAGTACAGGCACACTCATTTCCATTGCTTTTCGCCTCCGTTACTCTTTATACTCTCAGTTTACTTAAGAGTAATGAAGGCGTCAATCACAGAAAAGTAAGTTAATACCAAAAAAGCAAAAGGCTTAAAGACCTTTTGCTTTTTGTTTTAAAAGAAATTAAATTTTCCTTTTTTCAATACAAGACCTGCTCCGCCTTGAAGGAAAAGTGAGCGATTATCAACAACTTTTTTCATAAAAGATGCGCTTGAACCAAATAGTTTTCGACCATATACAACGCCAATTGCGTCATCATGCCCTAACGAACATACTGTTCCTTTAATATCTGGTTTGAACTCGCTTAATTCTTTTTGACCTTTCATCAAACGGCTAATATTTTCAGCGCAGGTACCGCCTTGCTGCATAGCAATTTGAGCTGTTGGCGGATAAGGACGTTCTGTTTCAGGGTTAATCATTAGTGAACAATCTCCAATAACAAACACATCTTCATGCCCTGGTGCCAGCAAGCTATTGCTTACTTTTACACGTCCGCGCATGTTCTCAAATCCAGCTTTTTCAATGACATGACTGCCTCGAACACCCGCAGCCCATACAACTGTTGCTGATTTGATTTCTTCTACTTGGTCATCTTTTGATACAATAATTCCTTCTTCTGTACACTCTTTAATCGCTGTTCCGATCTTGAACTCGATTCCTTTTCGTTCTAGTTGTGTTACCGCATATTCTACAAGTTCTGGATCAAAACCTGGCAAAGCCGTAGGCGCTGCTTCTACACAAATAACGCGTACTTTTTCACGCGGAATATCAAACTCTTTGCAAAGCTGAGGGACTCGATTTGCTAATTCTCCCACAAATTCAATGCCGGTAAAGCCAGCACCCCCAACAATAATTGTGAGAAGTTCGTCTCTTTTTTCCACTTCATTGTTGTACGTCGCAAACACATAATCAATATGCTCACGAATTTGACGTGCTGCATTAATGCTCGTAATGGTAAATGCATGTTCTTTTAAACCTTTAATTCCGAAAGTTTCTGCTTCATACCCTAAAGCAACAACTAAATAATCGTAAGTTAGCTCACTGTTTTCAAGAAGAACACGCTTTTCATCTAACTTAATATCTACGACCGTGTCTTTGATAAATGTAACCTTATTTGTGTTAATTAAATTTTTAACAGGAACACGAGAGCGATCTTGATGAATTGTACCTGCTGATACTTCATGAAGCCATGTCGTTTCGTAATGGTAATCGTTTTTATTTACCAAAACAATTTCCGCATCACTAGCACCCAGTTTCTTTTGTAAATTAACAATTGTCATAATGCCGCCATACCCGGCACCCAAAATGACGATTTTAGGCTTTTTCATAGGAATGTCATCCACCTTTTTTAGTTATAGTCACAAGTATGTCTTACAAATATAATGATAAGAGCAATTTTATTTGGTTTGCTTTTTTATGTTAGTTTGAGCAAGAACGATCATCGCTATCCATTTATTATTCATATAAGAAAAATAATGTGAATCACTTCACGTTCTTTTTTAAAAAAATACATTTTTTCTTTTTCAAAAAAATGTAAGCATAAGTCCTAGCTTGATTTACACAAACATCTTATGCTTTTTTAATCGGTTTTTCAACCCTTTACTTTGTATTTACAAGCTTTTAAATTTTCAATTACTTTCCTGTATACCCAGTTTTATATTTGACCAAAACGTGTGGTTATGTTAATGATTACAAATACTGATCTTTAAGTTGAGAAAGTTTCTCAAACATTCCAGCGTGTTTTAATGATATTTTATAATTTACTATGCTATCATAAAGTAGAATATGCATTGGCACAGAACAATCTAGAGGTGATTATAAATGAAAGAAGATAAACAAGTATATGATATTACCATCATCGGAGGCGGCCCTACAGGCTTATTTACAGCATTTTATGGCGGTATGCGTCAAGCGAGCGTAAAAATTATTGAAAGCTTACCACAGCTTGGTGGACAGCTTTCTGCTTTATATCCTGAAAAATATATTTATGACGTAGCTGGTTTTCCAAAAGTACGCGCTCAAGAATTAGTCAATAACCTAAAAGAGCAAATGGATCAATTTAAACCTGCAGTTGCGCTAGAGCAAGCCGTAGAAAAGGTAGAAAAACAAGCGGACGGCGTATTTCGATTAACTACTAATTCTGAAGTCCACTATTCAAAAACAATTATTATTACGGCTGGAAACGGTGCATTTAAGCCCCGTAAAATCGAGCTAGAAAACGCAGAACAGTTCGAGCAAACGAATCTTCATTATTTTGTGGATGATATGAATAAATTCAAAGGCCGCAAAGTATTAGTATGCGGGGGCGGGGATTCTGCTGTAGACTGGTCTCTTATGTTAGAGCCGATCGCAGAAAAAGTAACGTTAACGCATCGCCGAGACAAGTTCCGCGCTCATGAACACAGCGTAGAAAACTTGCATAATTCATCAGTTGATATTAAAACACCATATGTACCGGTTGAATTTATTGGAGATGACCGTATTACACAAGTTGTGTTAGAAAATACAAAAGGTGAAGAAAAGACAGTAGTAGACGTAGATGATGTTATTGTAAACTTTGGATTTGTTTCTTCTCTAGGTCCAATTAAAGAATGGGACTTAGATTTAGAGAAAAATGCAATTGTTGTTAACTCAAAGCAAGAAACAAATATTCCTGGTATCTATGTAGCAGGTGATGTCTGCACATATGATGGAAAAGTAAAACTCATCGTGGCAGGATTTGGCGAAGGTCCGACTGCCGTTAATAACGCTAAAGCATACATTGATCCAAAGGCTCGCTTACAGCCTATGCACAGTACGTCAATGTTCTCATAAAAAAAGCAGGCTCTCGCCTGCTTTTTTTCATTGCTGGATTGGTGTAACCATTCGATGGATGATTTCACTCATCATTTCTGCATCACTGCTTATTAAACAGATTTCATAAAAGGAATGGTTTCCTTCTTGACTAGTTACGCTCATTCTGTAGGCCTTCAAACCTTCGAGCTTGCTTAAATATTTTACTACCTCTGATTGACCGACAATACGTTCAATCAGCAGAATATGCTCTCCTTCAACTCCTCCGTAGCTTTCAGCCAGAGATGCATTAGCATTTTCATAATAGCGAATATAAGGTTCAGAATGGTTAAGAGGCGCAGAGGACGAGTTTTGATGACAGGCTTCACCTGAGGAAAAAGGCAAATGTTGAACAAATAAATGCGATTCACTGAAGTGAATACTTTTTGCATCCTTAGACTCCATTTTGCTACTTTCAAGTTTTAACCAGTTTATAACCCCCTTCCATAGAATAGGCAGGGTATTTTTTTTACGAAAACTTCCGTAACCTCCTACTTGTTCCGCTTCGTAACGAGTCGCATCTATCAAATCCGTTCATCTCCTCTTTTTTATTGAGTATAAGAAAAGACTGATTATTCAGTCAACAAGTTTGGCAGATGATGTAACATACAAAAATTTCTCACTAAAAAAGCTTTCTTCACCAGATGAGGTGAAGAAAGCTTCTTGATAAACATATATTTAGCACTCTTCAGGAGCACCTGCGTTGCTTGCTGTACGGAAAGAAGAGCCGCAGCCGCATGCTGCAATGGCGTTTGGGTTATCAATTGTAAACCCTCCGCCTAGCATAGATTGCTTGTAATCAATTTTTACATCTTTTAAAATTGGAGCACTTTCGCTATCTACAAGAATTTTAATACCATGTTGTTCAAACAGCGTATCGTTTTCATTTACTTCGTGTGCAAAACCCATACCGTAAGAAAGACCTGAACAGCCTCCTCCATTTACATTAACACGTAAATAAGCATTTTCTTCTTCATGTTCTTTCATCATATCTTTTATTTGAAAGCTTGCAGCTTCTGTAATTGTTAGGATATCTTGACTCATTTTTAAACAGACCTCCTTTTTTGTTTAGTATACGACGAAATGGCTGTGACGACAAATCGTCTGCTTCTTCATTTTTTAATAATAATACGTGCCGTCACAAATCACATTGGCTGGACCTGTCATTAATACATTGCCTTTATTTTGCCAAACAATCGTTAAATCTCCTCCAGCGAGGCGTACGACGGTAGGAACATCTTTTTTCGCCTTCTCATTTAACACAGACGAAACAACAGCAGCGCATGCTCCTGTTCCACATGCTTGAGTGATACCCGAACCTCTTTCCCATACACGAAAGTTCAGCTCTCTTTCGTTCACTACCTCGACAAATTCAACGTTCACTCCTTCTGGAAAACGCGAATCTTTTTCAACCACGGGTCCTAATGTAGTAAGAGGCGCTTGTTCAATATCATTTACGTAAAAGACGACGTGAGGATTTCCCATTGATACAGCCGTCCCTTTTAACCGTTCTTTTCCAAATTCCATCTCTTCATTAACGACCTGGTCTTGGCTTGCTCCCGTCATTGGAATTTGTTCTCTAGCTAAAATAGGCGCTCCCATATCAATTGTCACTTCTGGAACTTCATTTCCCTGCGGATGCACCGTTGCTTCTACAACTCCGGAAAGCGTTTCGATAAAAAATCTTTCGCTTGTTACTAAATTATGTTCATATGCATATTTAGCTACACATCTTAAACCGTTTCCGCAGTTTTTTGCTTCCGAGCCGTCATTATTAAATACGCGCATTTTCACATCTGCACGTTCAGATGGACAAATAAGAATCATTCCATCCGATCCAATTCCCGTATAAACATTTGAGACTTTTACAGCAAGCGGTGCTAACTCTTGCTCTTCTATATGTTCTTCAAACATATTTACGTAGATATAGTTGTTGCCAAGTGCATGCATTTTTGTAAACTGAAATTTTTTCATATTATCACCCATTATTTTTTTATGTAGCTCTAGTATAAAGTGATTCTCTTTTGTACACAATAATATCATCCCCCGTTTTTTTAGCTCCTTAATCATAAAGATTAAGGGGTTTTTTATTTTGTCCTCCTTTAGAGTATTAAAAAACAAAAGAAGCATTATGATTGTAAAAAGGATGGTTAAAGCACAGATATTTGCGCAAAAACGCATAAAAAAGCACGGCAAGACTAGCCGTGCTTACATCATCTATTCTATTAGCCTCATGTCCCTCTTCTGATAAAAAGAGATACGACAGCGGGGATAGTTTAAAACATTGGGTTTTCTTCTAAATGAATGTAAATATTATCTACTAACTGTTCAGGTGTTTCCGCTGTAACAATCTCTCCGTTTACCAAAGCAAATAAAGATTGTGAACATTTCCCGCAATAACCTAAACATCCGTATTCAATAATATCTAGATTTGGATCTTTTTCAAGCTTTTCTAAAGCTGTTTGAGAACCACTGGCTAAATTGCTAACGCAAAATTCAATAATTGGCTGTATCACGTTTTTCACCTCTCTACTATTAGTTTATCCTATCTCCTTTCATTTTCAACGTCAACTTTGGAAATTCACGTTCATTTTGCTCACGCTTTTTAGCTTCACAGACTTTTTCAACAAAACGTATAAATAAAGCTTTATTACAGGGATAGCTTGAAATTATGTTGAAACATATTGTGGTTTTTTATTAATTTAGTTATACTTTTATGTATAGAAAACCAAACGAGGTTATATTAAATTATTATTTAAGTAAAATATGTTATCTTATATAGCCTTTCATATCTTTTTGGCAACCATCCTTATTAACGGTAATTTGTACTCTCCTATTCTTAAAAGCAAGAATAATAGAGAGAAAACAAAAATGCATGAAGCTAAAGGGGAAATTCACATGAAGAACCTTGTCATACTGGGCGGCGGATACGGTGGTATGCGCGTTTTGCAGCGCCTTTTTCCGAATCAATTGCCTAACGATGTAGAAGTAACGCTTATTGACAAAGCACCTTATCACTCACTAAAAACTGAATTCTATGCACTTGCAGCTGGAACAATCTCTGATCAGCATGTTCGTGTTGCTTTTCCTGAACACCCTCGCTTAAAAATTCGCTACGGCTGTGTAAAACGCATAGACCTGAAAGAGAAATGCGTCTATGTGGATGATCAAATGATCGCTTACGATGATCTAATTGTAGGACTCGGATGCGAAGATAAATATCATGGAGTTCCCGGAGCTCTTGAGCATACATACAGCATTCAATCCATTGATGCTTCACGAGCAACTTATCAGACATTAAACAACTTGCCGGCTCACGCTACTGTTTCAATTGTAGGAGCTGGATTAAGCGGAGTAGAACTAGCAAGCGAGCTAAGAGAAAGCCGCCCGGATTTAAAAATCATCTTATTTGACCGCGGTAAATTAATTTTATCTGCTTTCCCAGAACGTTTAAGTAATTACGTTCAAACTTGGTTTACTTCAAACGGTGTTGAAATCGTAAATAGTGCTAATATTACAAAAGTAGAACCGAACATTCTTTATAATCATGATGAGCCCATTCAAAGCGATGCAATCGTATGGACAGCAGGTATCCAGCCAAATAAAGTGGTACGCGATTTAGACGTAGAAAAAGATCCTCAAGGACGCGTCGTATTAACAAAATACCATAACTTGCCTGACGATGAAAATGTCTACATTTTAGGTGATTGTGCAAGCCTACCGCATGCACCAAGTGCTCAGCTTGCAGAAGGTCAGGCTGAACAAATTGTGCAAGTACTTCTTCACCGCTGGAAAGGCGAAGCGCTTCCAGATGAATTGCCAACTATTAAATTAAAAGGCATACTTGGTTCATTAGGCAAAAAGCATGGATTTGGCTTAGTTGCCGAACGTCCAATTACAGGACGCGTAGCTCGATTATTAAAATCAGGTATTCTTTGGATGTATAAACACCATAGTGGATAAAATAAAAGCCGTTAGATGACTGACAATCTAACGGCTTTTTTCATTATGATGCGCAGAAACCATACTTCTCCATTTCCTCAAATACGCGCTTTAATTTCGGATTGCCTTCCCCAACAATTTCTCCATTAATAACCACTACAGGATAGAATAAATCTTCTTCAATCACACGCTTGGCAAAGGCTGCTTTTTTCGGATCCGTATGCGGCTCGTTTATATCTACATATGTGATAGCAAACGGTTGGTTCGGATATTTGCGAGAAATCGCTGCCTCTAGCCAATCATAGGTGTCTTTTGAAGACGGCAGATTAACACAGCTTGCACAAACAATTTCAGCTCCATAAATACACACTTCTACCTCAGTTGATTGCATAGCACATCCCCCTTGAATCTTTACATACAAACTGTACGATTATTCACACTTTTACTTCATTATGAATACTATTTTACACAAAACTGATTCATTGCACATCTTTTTCTTTTAAGGTAACATTACGATGTATACTCCGATAGATTTTTCATGAAAGACCGTTTATAATAAGAGTAGAAGAAAGGAGTCGATAGTTATGTCAGAAATGCACGAGCAAGTTCAAGAAGTATTAGAAAAACTTCGTCCGTTTTTACTTCGCGACGGTGGAGACTGTGAGCTAGTAGACGTAGAGGATGGTATTGTAAAGTTACGTCTTTTAGGCGCTTGCGGAAGCTGCCCAAGTTCAACAATCACGCTAAAAGCTGGTATCGAACGTGCCCTTTTAGAAGAAGTACCTGGTGTAGTTGAAGTAGAACAAGTATTCTAATCTCTTTGATTTTATTATAAAAGCAACCTCCCATTTTATTGGGGCTTGCGAATGAAAAATCCTCATTCAAATGAATGAGGATTTTTTTATTAACTCGTTGTGACTTCAGCTTCTACAAATACACCTTTGCGATCAATTTGTAAAACATCTATTTCGCAGTTCGGCAGTAAAGCATACATATGTTCAGCAATCGCTTTTCCTTTTCCTTTTGGTGCTAAACATAATACACTCGGACCGGCTCCGCTTAGTGACACACCGTATGCGCCGAGAGCTTTTGCTTCTTTTCGCACAAGAGAAAGCTCTGGCACGAGTCTCATACGATAAGGTTCGTGATATAAATCTTTCTCCATAAATTCGCCTACCAGAGGTAAATCTTTATTTAACAGGGCTGCTACTAGCATGTTCCCGATTGCCCCAGCTTCTACTGCGTGGCGATAATTAATATCCGAAGGCAGCACATCACGAGCATCGGTTGTTTTTAATTCATATTCTGGAATAGCCATCACGATATCGACATCAAATTCAGGTATTTGAGCAATATATGTTTCATTTTCATGATGGTAACCAACAACGATTCCGCCGTAAATAGAAGGGCTGACGTTATCGGGATGTCCTTCCATTAAGCTGCTGATGCGAAGCTTTTCTCTTTTTGATAAACGCAAGTCACACAGTACATTAGCCAGCTCGATTCCAGCTACGATAGCCGATGCGCTGCTTCCAAGTCCCCTTGCTAATGGAATGTTGCTCCAAACAGAGACCTTCGCACTTGGAAGATCAATGTTAAATTGACGGGCCACGTCTTGTGCCACTTCATACATTAAGTTATCTGTACTTCTAGGAATACTTTGCACTTCTTTCGTTTCAGGGATAAAAATCCATTCCTCATGACGCTCTACTGTTAATCTTAAGTAACGAGATAAAGCCACTCCAATGGAATCAAATCCTGGCCCTAAATTAGCAGAGCTAGCTGGGACCGTAATGACAAAACGCTCATTTTCTAGCATGAAGCAACGACACCTTGGATATACTCAAATACCTTTTCTTCATCATTTGGTAAAACCACTGGCTTTACATTATGAGCATCGATTGCTACGTTTGGATCTTTTAATCCGTTACCTGTTAATACAGCTACAACCGTTGAACCCTTTGCAATTTTACCAGAAGCTACATCTTTAAACACACCAGCTATTGAAGCGCAAGAACCTGGCTCTGCAAATACACCTTCTTTGCGTGCAATTGTACGATATGCTTCTAAGATTTGTTCATCTGTTACTTCATCAATTTTTCCGTTTGATTCTTTTGCTGCGTTTACAGCATAATCCCAGCTTGCTGGATTTCCGATTCGAATAGCCGTTGCAATTGTTTCTGGATTTTCGATAACTTGATTACGCACGATCGCCGCTGCACCTTCTGCTTCAAACCCGTGCATGTGAGGAAGAGACGTTTGGTGACGCTCACTGTATTCTTTGAATCCTTTCCAGTAAGCTGTAATATTCCCTGCATTCCCCACTGGGATAGCTAAAACGTCAGGCGCTTTTCCAAGCTGTTCACAAATCTCGAAAGAAGCTGTTTTTTGCCCTTCAATACGATATGGGTTTACAGAGTTTACAAGTGCAACCGGTGATGTTTCACTCAGCTTACGAACCATAGAAAGCGCTTGGTCAAAGTTTCCTTCAATTGCTACAATTTCTGCACCATACATAACAGCTTGAGCTAATTTCCCCATCGCAATTTTTCCATTTGGAATAACAACGATACAGCGCATGCCAGCGCGTGATGCATAAGCTGCTGCAGCTGCGGATGTGTTACCTGTAGATGCACAAATAACCGTATTGCTTCCTTCTTCTTTGGCTTTTGCTACAGCCATTACCATTCCGCGGTCTTTAAATGACCCCGTTGGATTTAACCCTTCTACTTTCACATGTAAATCAATGCCTAGTTCTTTTGATAAATGAGAAAGGTGAATTAAAGGTGTATTTCCTTCATGTAGTGTAAGCATAGGTGTTTTCTCTGTTACAGGTAAAAACTCTTTATATTCAGCTAATAGACCTTTCCACATCATACTGTGCCAACTCCCTCTACGCGGTAACTGCTTTTTACATTTTCTACAATTGGTAAATCCCGAAGCTGCTGAAGGATTTCCTCATAATCTTTTTGAGATGTTTTGTGTGTAACAACAACAATCTCAGCTAATTCGCTTCCTTTCACAGGAAGTTGAATAATTTTTTCGAAGCTCACGCCACGCTCTGAAAATAGTGTTGTTAATTTTGCAAATGCTCCAACTTGATCTTTAACATGAATACGTAAGAAATGCTTCGAGAACATTTCATCTTCTGCTTTTAACTGTTTTGGATACTGAGGCGTTACCGCACTTTTACCATTCACACCTAAACGCATGTTTTTCATAACACCTACTAAATCTGATACGACAGCAGTGGCAGTTGGCAGGCTTCCTGCCCCCGGTCCATAAAACATCGTTTCTCCAACAGCTTCTCCGTATACATATACAGCATTGTACTCATCGCTTACTGAAGCAAGAGGATGTGTGTCTGCTAAAAGAGTTGGCTGAACACTAACTTCTACATTGTCGCCGTCACGATGTGCATATCCAATCAGTTTCATCGTATAGCCTAATTGTTTACTATATTGCAAGTCTTCTTCCGTTACTTCTGTAATACCTTGAACACGAACATCGTCCAAGTCAATTTTCATTGAAAATCCTAGTGTAGCCAAGATTGCCATTTTGCGAGCAGCATCTAAACCACCTACGTCAGAAGTTGGATCCGCTTCAGCATATCCTAAATCCTGCGCTTCTTTTAACACTTCATCATAAGCGCTTCCTTCTTTTGTCATTTTCGTTAAAATGAAGTTTGTTGTACCATTTACAATTCCCATCATTTTGGTAATACGATCAGATGCTAATCCATCTGCTAATCCACGAAGAATTGGAATACCGCCTGCTACACTTGCTTCATAAAATAAATCACAGTTATTTTCAGAAGCTACTGTTAACAATTCTGATCCATAAACTGCCATCAAATCTTTGTTTGCCGTTACAACATGCTTTTTATTACGAAGGGCTGTTAAGATATAATCTCTTGTTTCTTCAACGCCACCCATTACTTCAATGACAACGTCAATCTCCGCGTTATGTAAAACGTCTTCAACATTCGTTGTTAATTTATTTTCACTGATTTCTACGTCACGTTTCTTATCAATATCTTTAACTACTACTTTTTTAACTTCTACAGGACACCCGACTTGATGACTTAATTTATCCTGATGATTTTCAATAATTTTGACTACTCCGCTTCCTACCGTTCCTAACCCTAATAATCCTACTGAAATACTTTTTGTCATATTCCTCACCTCTGTGTTCTTTCTACGTATACATTTGTTCTCTTATAGAGGACATTATAGACCTTATTTTTCTTTTTTACAAGGTTTACTTGCCATCTTTTCTCGTAAACTCGTTAAAAAAATTGGTATATAAAGATAAATGTAAATTTTTAAAATATTTCATTTTATTATCATAACATGGCTCTCACTGTTTTTTAATAAAAAAAAGACAATTTCACCGAAATGAAATTGCCTTTTTCTGTTATGATTTTTTCGCAAACGCTTCTTTATTTACAATTGTAATAGGAGACTCATTTGTAAGTACTGCTTTAATGTTTTTAACACATAAAGAAATCATTTCCGTGCGCGTTTCGATACTCGCACTGCCGATATGAGGAAGAGCTACAACATTAGGCAATTGAAGAAGAGGGTGAGAAGCAGAAATAGGCTCTTGATCGAATACATCCAAGCCAGCTCCAGCAATTTCACCGGATTGAACCGCATGTAACAATGCTTGCTCATCAACCACTGCTCCTCTTGAAGCATTAATAAAAATCGCAGTTGTTTTCATCTGTTCAAATGCTGAAGCATTAAATAAATGTTTGGTTTCGTCCGTTAACGGTGTCAAACAAACAACAAAATCAGATCGTTCAAGCAGCTCATTTAACTCACAGTAAACTGCATCGAGCTTTTTTTCTGCTTGAAGGTTGCGGCTTCGATTGTGGTACAGAATTTCCATATCAAAACCTGTAGCACGTTTCGCAAGCTTCTCTCCAATTTTCCCCATTCCAACAATACCTAATGTTTTATGATGAACATCTCTACCCGCTAACAAAAATGGACTCCAGCTTTTCCACTGATTTTCTTTCACATATCCAGCAGCTTCTACTAAACGTCTAGCTACACTCATTAATAAACCAAACGTTAAATCTGCTGTTGTATCAGATAAAACATCGGGGGTATTAGAAACGATAATTCCTCGTTCAGTTGCCGCTTCTACGTCAATATTATCGAATCCGACCGCCAAGTTAGCTACAAGCTTTAAATGAGGAGCTTGCGTAAGCAACTCACTATCAATACGATCTGAAAGCATTGTTAATAGAGCATGTGCGTGCTTAGCTTTTTCACAAAGCAGCTCATGAGGGACTGCCTCATCTTCTTTATCCCACATTTCCACATTCGCTACTGCCTTTAAAGGTTCGATTAATTCATTCGGTATTTTTCTCGTAATAAATACAAACGGCTTGTCCATATGTACGCCACCTCTTTATCCTTTTTAAACTGCATGCATAAAAACAAAATAGAAAAACAGGTTTGGATTATCCAACACCTATTTTTCTATTTTATCATATTCTATAGTAATCGCTTTTTAATGAATCCATGTTAATTCAGGAATGTGATAACGAGACGTTGAAATACCCACCGACTGGTAAAAGCGCTTCAGAAAAGCTTCGTAGTGAGAAGAATGAGCTAATACTCCTTCCAGCTTCTCATAATACTTTTGTTTTTGCCTCTCATCTTGTACACTGTAATACCCTTCAATGACTTCAAAATAATGAACGGGAAAAAGAAGTCTAGCATATAACAGTCTCCATGAAAAAGAAGAAAGCGGATTTACCTTTTCGTATTCACTTAAAAACTGATGCATGTGCTTTTCATCGACAGCGTATGTTAATAAATATTGTTCCCTTATATATTCAGCTATATCTCTGCTCGGATGATCGAAGACCCAATCTGCTGGGAGCTTGTAAACGTAGTCTTCCCCCCATGTTTTTTGCCCAAACCGATGATGACAAATCGTCGCAGCGTCAACTGAACGAGGCAAATCGTCAATTTCCGTGTCTACTAGGTATTGAATAGCATTTTCCGTTAATCCTAGGTAATAAGGAAAAGTTTCTAAAAAACGTTTTTCCATCTCTTGATTAGGCAAAGCACGTAATCTCCCATACCAAAATTGCTCCATCTGGTCGAGACGCTTCTCCCACATGGACTTCCATTGCCCTAGCCGGTTTGCTTTTTCCACTTCATAAGGAAACAGTCTCCCTTTTTGATGAAAAACAGCTAGCTCGTGCCCAGGTGAAAAGTTGGGGTTTTTCTCTTCCGCAAGACAGCGGCAAATGATAAATTTTTCAGTTTCAGTTTCTGTAATCATTTCACCATTCAAATTAGGCATAAATGTTGCCACATGGCGATCACCTTGGCCCATCAGAAATTGACTCATTTGATATAGTTCATTTAACTCGTCTTGTTCCATTTGCTTTACATTAATGATTGTATATAAAATATCTCGATACTGAAAACCTTCAAATTTACCTATGGGCATAAATTCATTTGGACGTAATCCGTAATGCTCATAAATGGTTTGTATCATTTTAATCCCTCTCTTCATTCATTCAAGAAATTATATGATGGAAAACAACATTACTTGTCATAATATTTACAGAGGAATGAATAGATTAGAAATACACCATTTATAGTTATTTACTCCGGGTTAGTAGTATGAAACAACTTTAGACTTAAAAATATATAGAAAACAGGTGATGATACTTGGAGAAAAAACATACACAAAGTGAGTTAGAAAAAAAGCAAGAGAATGGTTAATAGAACGCGGCGTGGCTCTTACAGACATTGCTGAACTGGTCTATTACTTGCAAAAAAAGTATCACCCAAACTTAACAATTGAAGACTGTTTATATAACGTTGAGCGCGTCATTTCTAAACGAGAAGTTCAAAATGCTATTTTAACGGGTATTCAACTAGATGTCCTCACGGAAAAAAAGTTATTGAGCCGCCTCTGTTGGATATTCTTGAGAAAGACGAAGGTTTATACGGTATCGACGAGATTTTAGCATTATCGATTGTAAATGTGTACGGATCAATCGGCTTTACCAATTACGGGTATATTGATAAACAAAAGCCGGGTATTCTAGAACGATTAAACGATAAATCGACTGGAGAGTGCCACACTTTCTTAGATGATTTAGTAGGCGCAATTGCCGCCGCTGCTTCTAGCCGGTTAGCGCACCGGGCTGCCAGCCAAGAATAGGTTTTAAAAACAAAAAAAGCTGTCAATTGACAGCTTTTTAAATTCGCTCCATCCACTCTTTTAGTGAATCTACCGTATAAGTTGGCTTTTTCTCATACCCTTCTAGTAACTCTCTTGTTGTTACCCCTGTATGAACTAGTAATGTATCTAAGCCTGCATTCATCCCTGCTAAAATATCTGTATCATAGTAATCACCAATCATGATTGTTTCTTCTTTTGGCGTACCGATGACTTCAAGGGCTTGCTCCATAATAATACTTTCTGGTTTGCCAATAAATACTGGATTTGTTTGAGTAGAAACCGTAATAACGGACGTGATAGATCCATTACCAGGCAGTAAGCCTCTTTCAGTAGGAATCGCAATATCTCCGTTCGTTGAAACAAAAAAGGCGCCGTTTCGAACGTTTAAACATGCTTTTGCTAATTTTTCATATGTAATTTCCTGATCCAAACCAACAACTACGAAATCCGTATCTTCCTCTTCAATGGTAAATCCTTTTTCAAGCAACGCATGTCGGATTCCTTCTCCACCAATTACATAAGCTGAAGCATTTGCTTTACGTTCGTGCAAATAATTAGCTGTTGCCTGACTTGTTGTAAAAACTTGCTCTTCTGTTGCAGGAATGCCAAATGCCTCTAGCTTTTCAGCTACTTTATCGGGCGTTTTTGTTGAGTTGTTTGTTACAAATAAATAAGGAATTCCTTTTTCCTTTAATTTAATAACAAAATCACGCGCCTCGGCAATTAGCTCTGTTCCTTTGTACATTGTTCCGTCTAAATCAATCAAATATCCTTTATATTCCTTCATGTTGTGTGATCTCCTTTCAAGTCTCATACTTGAAATCATAGCTTATTTTTTATACAACTACAACTTGCTTGCCTTTAGTTACGAAAAGCAGACACAGGTCCTAACTCTGTCTCTAGATATGTCCTTACGCGCTCTGAAAATGCTGCCAGTACGTCTTTATGCTGCATCACTTTTTGATAAATATCCTGATGTTTAACATCCACATATTCTTGAACAAGGCTTTTACGCAATTGAACGATCTCTTTTAATGGCGTTTCTTCCTCTTTTTTAACCACTTTCTCATCAACTAAAATGTCAATGATATCGTCGTAACTGCCTGGATCTCTCATAATAAACCCATCAATCATTGCATTTCCTACATCTAAAACGTTTTCAATTAAAAGGTGTACAATTCTCTCTAATGCCTTTTTCTCTATTTCTGTGTTCCAGCTCGAATGCTCAGTAAACAAACGAACATGTTCATCAAAAAAAACAAGCGTGGCTTCTATTTTTTCACGATCTACAAAGTACATATTATTTCCTCCCTAGTTGTCAGCTCTCTATAAATCTTTTTTCATAAACAAACGGGGTTCCTGTTCTATTTTATCATGACCCATTATCCATTTGATAAATTCATTTTTGTTTTTGACCTTATTTGATATGATACAAATACAACCTATGAAAGGAGTATACCTATGAGCGAACGCTTTTATCTATATGACGATGTTGTATCTACAAAGACCCGGTTTGTCAGCTTTATGGGCGAAAATCAACGATTTGATTTAGCTATTATCCAAACCGACCGTTATTATGGCAAACAAGTTGTTCTTGATATTCAAGGAGGACGCTTCGCCATCATTGGACAAGATGACCTTGAAGAACCAAACTATCTTGAAGAAGTATTTAAATTAAACAGTGAAGACGGTCAGGAACTTCGCGAATTTTTATATGAAATCATCTAAAAAAAAGGCAGCGTGAAGGACAGTTAGTGTCTTCTGCTTGCCTTTTTTTACTTATGGACTTTTTTTAAGACAAAATACGCACAGCCAAAATTACAATATTCATGTAAATAGTCTTGAAGCGTACTAATCTTCGTATCATACGTTGCCTTTTGATTTCGGTCATCAAAAAAGCCTCGCAGTCGAAGCTGATTGTATCCCCAATCTCCCACAATATAGTCATAGCGGCTCAGCACGTCAATAAAGCGACCTCTAAACGCCTCTTCATTAAATGCCTCGCGCTCATCTTTTAATACTTCATAACAAATATTATTGATACAGACCATTGCTCACACCTCTTCTCTTAAAATTTACCATACCATAATTATGATGATGAAACCATCAATTAACATGAAATTTTTCACGTATAAGCAGCACTCTAATCCTGTAGGAGTTTTATCGGTATACCTACTGATCTTTTATGCTCCACATAAAGGTTCGCCGGTTTACCTGGCGTACGATATTTAACTACAGGAGGTGGAAATGGTGAAGAAAACTATTCTTGGAATCGCTTTGATAACAAGTATTTTAACCATTGGCTGTCAAAATAAAAACACAGCTGAAAATGAAAATTTATCACCAAACAACCCAGATGCCATTAATGTAAACGAGCCTAATCATTATTATAATCCAAATAATAATAGCGGCACAAATTATGGATATGTTCGATACACTAAAAACACAAATGAACAAAATTCCAATATGAACCAAGTAGGAACATTTAATCGAGAAGAAGCAGCCGACAATATTAGTAAACTGAGCACCGCTATACCAAATATTAAGCAAGCCGCTACGCTAGTAACCGATAAAGATGTGCTTGTTGCTTATAAAACAGATGCTAAAAACAGGAATAACGCAGCCGATCAGGTAAAACGTACAGCTATGTCTGTAGTTCCTCGTTATTATCATGTATACGTCTCAGATAATCCGAAACAGATGGACCAAATCGAAAATATCAGTGAAATGAATACGCAAACGAATGATGCTAGAAAACGAATCGATGGAGTTATTCAACAAATGCTAAAATCTCCCCAAGGGCGTAAAATGAACGGCGGAGAAGATGCAAATGGAAGAGAGAAAAACGAATTGAATGAACCGATGACGGACAAAGATATGGTGGAATAAACGAAACAGATAAAATCTACGTTCACCGTAATAAAAAAACGAACCACTAATCAAACAGTTTGATTAGTGGTTCGTTTTTCACTTCGGCTAAACTACCTTTGTTCCAGCCTCTTTTTACCTTATTTGCTTTCTTGCGCTTTGTTTTTTGCAGCAGCGTTAACTTGCTCATCTGCATGGTAAGAAGAACGTACAAGAGGACCTGCTTCAACATGGCTGAATCCTTTTGATAATGCAATTTCTTTTAGCTCTTCAAATTCATTTGGATGGTAATATTTTTGAACTTTTATGTGCTTTTTAGTTGGCTGTAGATATTGGCCTAGCGTCATAATATCTACATTATTTGCACGCAAATCATCCATCGTTTCAATAATTTCTTCTTTTGTTTCTCCTAGACCAAGCATGATACTTGATTTCGTAGGGATATCCGGCTGCATTTCTTTTGCACGGCGAAGGAACTCAAGAGAACGCTCATATTTAGCACGAGCACGAACACGAGGCGTAAGGCTGCGTACTGTTTCAATATTATGATTTAAAATATCAGGACGTGCGTCCATTACAATACGTAAGTTCTCTTCCACACCGCCCATATCAGAAGGCAATACTTCAATTGTTGTGAATGGATTTTTACGACGAATCGCACGAATTGTTTCAGCTAATACGCTTGCTCCTCCGTCTTTTAAATCATCGCGAGCTACTACTGTAATAACCGCATGTTTTAAGTTCATTAGCTGAACAGAATCCGCTACGCGTTCTGGCTCTTCTAAATCTAATTCTGTTGGTAAACCTGTCTTAACCGCGCAAAAACGACAGGCACGTGTACATACTTCTCCTAAAATCATAAAAGTTGCCGTACGACGAACAGCCCAACACTCATGAATATTCGGACATCTTGCTTCTTCACAAACTGTATGAAGGTTTTTCTCACGCATCATTTTCTTTAAGCCTGTGTAATTTTCGTTTGTGTTTAGCTTAATCTTCAGCCACTCGGGTTTGCGGACATGCTCTTCTTTTGTTGCCATATTATCAACTCCACCAATCTAGAAAATGTCTATAACCTATATGCTTAATTTTAACTACATATTAAAAACATAACTATATGTCACTTTATCATAAAAAAGTGAGATTCGACAAGTTGTCTGCTCTTTATTTTCCTCAGTTTTCTTCTATTTCCCATTCAAATGTGTGCGTTTTCATCCTCCGTATAATTTCCATTTATCTTCTGAATAAAATTCTTTAAAAAAGTTTTGAAGCGATTTCCATTAATTAATATTTATGAAATCTTTTTTCTCGCTGCAAACTAGTATTACACACTTTTTTTAGAAAGGGGGAAACACGATGCGCAAAACGATTATCTTACTTTTTATGTTCATGTCTATATTCACAGGATGGCACCACGTAACAGCTGAATCATCAGCAGATCAAGAAAAAATACTTATTCAAAAGAGATTAGAGCTGTATAAACAAATGGAAGCCGCTACTACGATTCCTTGGTATTACTTTGCTGGGATTGACCAGTATGAACGAAATATTCGACGCTCTCATAAAGATATTCCAAGAGAAAAAGGCGCAATCGCCATTTATTATCCTCCAGAAAAATGGTCAGGTTCTTTAAATCCGAATTTGGAAGATACAAACCCACTTACTATTTCTCTGCTCGGGGGAATGGGCAAAGATGGGAACGGAGACAAAAAAGCAGACCAATTTAATGATGAAGATATGCTTTTTACAATGGCAGATTATATTCGGACGTTCGGGGTGTCCGAAGACTATATTAAAATTGCGCTTTGGAACTATTATCATCGGGCTAAAGCAGTTGATATTATTTTAGGGAATGCCAAAATTTTTCGCCATTACGAACGCATTGATTTAAAAGGTTCTTCATTTCCGGTGCCTCTCCGTGCGAACTACAGTTATCGCAGTACATGGGGAGATGCGCGCGGCTGGGGTGGCAAACGAATTCATGAAGGAACAGACATTTTTGCAGATTACGGAGTTCCAGTAAAATCCCCTTGCTATGGCATTATTGAGCTTAAAGGATGGAATAAATATGGAGGCTGGCGAATCGGCATTCGTGACCTTCATAATAACTATCACTATTTGGCTCATTTAAGCGGATTTGCAAAAAATTTAAAAGTAGGCCAAATTGTAGAACCAGGAACACTCATTGGCGGAGTAGGAAGTTCCGGTTATGGACCTCCTGGAACTTCTGGGAAATTCCCTCCTCACTTGCACTATGGAATGTATAAAGATAACGGCAAAAATGAGTGGTCGTTTGACCCATATCCTCAGTTAAGAACGTGGGAACGAAATGATCGTTTAGAACTAAAGAAAAAATAAAAAAACAGGAAGCTGATGCTTCCTGTTTTTTTATCCTTATGCTTTACTTTCTTTTGCTTTTTTCACAGCATGAGCAATACTCGCGGCCAAGCCGCCCCATATGATAACCATCCCTACAACCATCATTGTCATTGAACTTCCATCCATTATTTAGAAACCCCCTTATCTTTAACTGACAAACGAAGCGTCCCATCTTTCCATCGTGCAAAAGAAAAAGCAATTCCCAAAATAACAGCCAGAGCTGCCACACCCCAACCAAAAGGACCTACAAAAGTCGTTGCATACTGTTCGTAATTTTCCGAAATATTTTTCCGGAAGTTATCAAACATCATGTATCCAAGTACAAGTGGTGTAACTACTCCTAAACATACTTTCCACCATGAACCGATTCGAATATCAGAAACTTCGTTTGCATGCTGCTGAAGGCTGCTCAACTTCTTAAATACCCAAGCAACTAATACAACTTCTACTAAGCCTGCTAGAGCAACTCCGAAGTTATTAATGAAATAGTCGATCACATCTAAGAAATAAAGTCCTCCTTGTGTTGCAAATAATAGCGAGCAAATTGAAGCGATTCCTCCACCTATTAATACAGATTTTGTACGTGAGATAGTAAATTTATCTTGAATGCCTGCTACGAAGGTTTCAATAATTGAAATAAGCGACGTTAATCCTGCTAATGTTAAGGAGGCAAAGAATAACATTCCAAACAGCTGTTTAAACGCTGGAAATTCATTAATAATTTGCGGAAAAACCACAAAGGCTAGTCCTACCCCTCCCTGAACTACTTTATCGATTGGGATACCTTGCTGAGTAGCCATAAAACCTAGTGCGCCAAACACACCGATTCCTGCTAGTAATTCAAACGCTGAATTACCAAATCCAGTAATAAACGCATTATTAGTTAAATCAGATTTCTTTGGAAGGTAACTGGAATAAGTGATCATAATAGCAAAACCAACAGATAAACTAAAGAAAATTTGACCATATGCCGCGATCCAAACCTTTCCATCTCCAATTGCGCTCCAGTTTGGTTTAAAGAAAGCATGTAGACCTTCCATTGCTCCGTCTAACGTAACTGCTCGAATGACAATGATTAAAAATAGAATAATTAGTGTTGGTAGAAAGATTTTGTTTGCGGCTTCAATTCCTTTTTTGATTCCTTTTAATAAGACACCTAATGTCACAATCCATACAAGTACAAGCGGAATTAAAACGTGTAATACGAGGCTTCCTGTTTGTCCTGGTGCTTCAGCTAACTTTAAGTAATCTCCATATAAAAACGCTTCCGTATCGTTTCCCCAGCTTAACTTAAATGAAAAGATAAAATACGACATCGCCCACGCGATAATGACGGAATAGTAAACCGAAATAAAAAAGGAAATAGCTACTTGCCACCAGCCTAGCCATTCAGCCTTGGGACTTAGTCTTGCTAATGATAAAGGAGAGGAACCTTTATATTTATGTCCAATAGCAAATTCCATGATTAAGATAGGAATTCCTGCCGTCAACAAAGCAAATAAATAGGGGAGAAAAAATGCCCCTCCTCCATTTTCATATGCAGTGGCTGGAAATCTCCATATATTTCCTAGTCCAATTGCTGAACCTGCTGCTGCTAAAATAAACCCTGCTCTTGATCCCCACTGCGGCCTATTTTCCACTGTAATTCCCCCTCTTGTTCTCTCCCTACTCTCTTTTTATCGTAGATCAACAAGAATTTTTATAATTTTTAGATTATTCTTTCTATAACTTCCTATCTCAAATTATAGAAGGGAGAAGATAGTATGTCAAAATATTTTTTATAGAAAATTCACACAAATGTTCCAATGAATAAAAGCAGATATGAAAGTATTTTTGAACTTCCGCACCTGCTTTTTAAATAACACTTTATCACGTTAATATAATATTGTTAATTTTTCTTCGGAAGTTCAATTGCCGGAGAAGACGAATTTCCACCGTTAAAATAATCGGGAACATTTCCAGGGATAACAGTCCCTCCTACCGGAATTGTAGCCGTAACGGTTGTTTTTCTCGTTGCAAACGGGATAATGATTTGCATGTTTACTTTTACTTTGATGGATACTTCAAGAAATGCATTATTTATTCCATATTCCTCGATTTTTCGCACTACGTCTGTTTGAACGTCACCAATAGCATGAAATTTAACCGGAATCAGCGGACCTAGATTTCCAAGCAGCGCATTATTAGTTGCTTGCCCAAGAGGAACTTGGTATACAATTCCTTGATTCCGCAGCTTTTCATTTTTTTCAATACGAATATCTGTTGGAAGTTCAAGTGCATCTAAATTCCCTTTCTCTGCCTCTTTTAAATTAGCTTGAACGAATGACGTAGTCTGAGCTCTAACCCGATTTACAAGCGCTGTGTCAATTTTGGCTACTTGACCGTTAGGTGTAGATTCAACCTTAATAACATCTACGTCCAGTTGATCAAGTACCTGTTTATTCACCGCTTTATTAATAACTAAAGTTGCAATCTCTTTTGTTTGTGCTTCAGCATATTTCATTAACGTCGGTTCAATCCCTCTATTAATTAGCCATAATCCTACCCCTGTGGAAAGCATAAAAAAAGAAAGGTGAGCAACAGAACGTAGCGAAAAGGAAGCGGGCCTTTTCTTGTTAATTTCCGACGAAGTTTAACCAAAAAAAAATCCCTCCTTACAAGCTATATGTATGCATGTATAAGGAGGTTCACGCTTCTTTTAAAAAGTTTTATCTTAAATTTTCCACTATATTAAAGCATTTTCAATAAAGCATCTTTGCCAATTGTTCCTTTAAAAATTCCTCTTTTTTCAGCTTCAAGTGTTACAGATTCAAGAGGCGCTTCAAGAAGTTGCTCAATTGTACGTACACCTACAGCTCTTCCAGCTATTATTTGACGATCAGCTAATTTATCATTTAATAGACCTACGTCCAGTGCTCCGCACATAATGTACCCTTTATCCGATGAGATTGTTAACAGAGTTGTTTTTGGCAGCAATACGGTAACTGCATTAAACGTATGACCTTCAATTACAATAGGCGCTAAGGTAATCATAGTAACTCACTCCTTTCTTAATCAATTTATGATTTTGAAAGAAAAAAGTGAGGTTTTACATATACTTTTCTACCTATTTGACGTTTATATTCCTTCTTCCTTATTTATATAAACTTTTATAGGACTCAGTGCTAAAATTCATTAAAAAAATCTAATTGTTTAGGAGCTAAATTCTCATATTCAATATTTAATAAACTCATGAGCTGTTTGGCATTATGTACAGCATCTCCGCCGGAGTTATTATTAAATAACAAGTAAATGTCCTTCGTTTGTTTTTGCAGCTTTTCAAGCCGTTCTTTCCACTCTAGGAGCTCTTTTTCATTGTAACGATACAAAAACCTTACTGCTCGCCAATTGCCTTCTGCGGGCTTATTCCAACCGTGTACGTTTCGTCCGTGAAAACGGATAAGTGTTTTCTGTTTATCTGTAGCATGAATCACAATTGGAATAGATCCTTCTCCTGCCTGCGGTTCATCACAAATACCATGAATCCACTTCTCTTGTTCCATAAACGTTAACGTTTTATCATAGAAAAATGGCTTAAACCAAGACTGATTTCGAAACTCAAGGGCTACTGGCAAATCTCCAAACTTCTCACGGCTATATCTCAAATAGGCTACGTTTTCTTTAGTACAGTTAAACCAAGGTGGCATTTGGAATAAAATCATGGCCAGCTTATTTGAACTTACGTATGGCTTCACTGATTCTAAAAATACATGAAACATTTCTTCCTTGCTATCAAACGGATTCCCTTCTCTCATATGCCCTGTCATGCCTTGATAGGCTTTTACCACAAAACGAAAAGATTCGGGTGTATCATTCACCCACTTTTCTACATTTGATTTAGGTTGAATTGCATAAAAAGATGAATCGACTTCAACAATTGGAAAATGGCCTGCGTATACGGCAAGCTTGTCTCTTGACGAAACACCCGCTTCATATAATGAATCATGATCTCCCCAGCCTGTGACTCCAATATAAATCATGCCATTCCTCCTCTATTTTCTTAGCTTCGCTTTTCTTTATCTTAATACAAACGATACAAAAAAACTCGTTTGCATAAACAGCAAACGAGTTTTTATCTATTATTAACCGATTGAACCTTCCATTTCAAATTTGATTAGACGGTTCATTTCTACTGCATATTCCATTGGAAGCTCTTTTGTAAATGGCTCAATAAAGCCCATTACAATCATTTCTGTTGCTTCTTCTTCAGAAATACCGCGGCTCATTAGATAGAATAATTGTTCTTCAGATACTTTCGATACCTTCGCTTCATGCTCAAGTGAGATGTTATCGTTTAAAATCTCATTGTACGGAATTGTATCAGAAGTTGATTGATTATCCATAATTAGCGTATCACACTCAATGTTCGCACGTGCACCTTCTGCTTTACGGCCGAAGTGTACGATACCGCGGTATGTTACTTTACCGCCTTGTTTTGAGATTGATTTTGATACGATTGTTGAAGATGTGTTCGGTGCTAAGTGAATCATTTTTGCACCAGCATCTTGGTGCTGTCCTTTACCAGCAAGGGCAATAGATAATGTCATACCACGTGCACCTTCACCTTTTAAGATAACAGCTGGATATTTCATTGTTAACTTAGAACCGATGTTTCCATCAATCCATTCCATTGTTGCGTTTGCTTCACAAACCGCGCGTTTTGTTACAAGGTTATATACGTTGTTCGCCCAGTTTTGAATTGTTGTATAGCGGCAATACGCATCTTTTTTGATGATGATTTCTACAACGGCACTGTGAAGAGAGTTTGTTGTATAAACAGGTGCTGTACAGCCCTCTACATAGTGGACGTGTGAGCCTTCATCAGCAATAATTAACGTACGCTCAAACTGTCCCATATTTTCAGAGTTAATACGGAAATAAGCTTGTAATGGTGTATCAACTTTTACGCCTTTTGGTACGTAAATAAATGATCCACCAGACCAAACCGCCGAGTTAAGAGCAGAGAATTTGTTATCCGTTGGCGGGATAACTTTTCCAAAATGCTCACGGAAAATATCTTCGTTTTCTTTTAGCGCCGTATCCGTATCTTTAAATACGATACCTTGTGCTTCAAGATCTTCTTTCATATTGTGATAAACAACTTCAGATTCGTACTGAGCTGATACACCCGCAAGATACTTTTGCTCTGCTTCAGGAATACCTAGTTTATCAAACGTTTGTTTAATTTCTTCAGGAACTTCATCCCAAGAGCGTTCAGACTTCTCAGATGGTTTTACGTAGTACGTAATTTCATCAAAGTCTAAGCTTGCCATGTCTCCGCCCCACTGTGGCATTGGCATGTTGTAGAAGTGCTCTAGAGATTTCAAACGGAAGTCAAGCATCCATTGTGGTTCCTCTTTCATACGAGAAATTTCTTCTACGATTTCTTTTGTTAAACCGCGTTTTGAGCGGAAAATTGATACGTCTTTATCGGAAAATCCATATTTATAATCGCCGATTTCTGGCATTTTTTTAGCCATCTTTTATTACCCCCTACTTGATAGGATTGGGAATGAATGAAGGTCTTATTTTTGTTCGTTAAGACCTTTTTCCATCGCTTTCCACGCTAGTGTTGCACATTTAATACGCGCAGGAAATTTTGCTACACCTTGAAGTGCTTCAATATCTCCTAAATCTATACTATCATCATACTCTTTACCTTGCATCATGTCAGAGAAGATATGGGCCATTTTAAACGCTTTGTCTACTTCTTGACCTTTAATTGCTTGTGTCATCATTGAAGCTGATGACATTGAAATTGAACATCCTTCACCTTCGAACTTTGCATCCACCACTTTGCCGTCCTCTACTTTTAAAGAAAGTTCAATGCGGTCTCCACACGTCGGGTTATTCATATGAATGTTCACAGTATCTTCATTCAACGTTCCACGATTACGCGGATTTTTATAATGGTCCATAATTACTTGACGATAGAGAGTATCTAAATTATTAAAAGCCATTTGTAAAATACTCCTTCGTTTTTATTAATGATGATACCAATTTATCTACTTCTTCTTCCGTGTTATACAAATAGAAGCTTGCACGTGCAGTAGAAGATACGTTTAAATATTTCATCAGCGGCTGCGCACAGTGATGACCTGCACGAATCGCAATTCCATCAGCGTCTACTACTGTTGCAACGTCATGCGGATGCACATCTTCGATATTAAACGTCACAACACCCGCTCGCTCTTTCGGTCCGTAAATCGTAATTCCATCTACTTGCGATAAGCGATCCAGTGCGTACTGCGCTAACTTGTGCTCATGTGCTTGAATATTATCTAAACCAACTTCTTCTAAGAAATCAATCGCTGCACCTAAACCAATTGCACCTGCAATGATTGGCGTACCTCCTTCAAATTTCCAAGGAAGCTCTTTCCACGTTGATTCGTATAGGTTTACGAAGTCAATCATTTCGCCGCCAAACTCGATTGGTTCCATTTTTTCAAGAAGCTCTTTCTTTCCATAAAGAGCGCCGATTCCAGTCGGTCCGCCCATTTTATGTCCAGAGAAAGCAAAGAAATCACAGTCTAAATCTTGTACATCCACCTTCATGTGAGGCGTACTTTGCGCACCATCCACAACCATTACTGCACCGTTAGCATGTGCAATTTCTGCAATCTCTTTTACTGGGTTAATTGTGCCCAATACGTTAGATACTTGCATAATCGATACAATTTTGGTGTTGGATGTAATCGTGCTTTTTACCTCTTCGAGTGAAAGTGCATGATCTTCTGTTAATGAAATATATTTTAACGTTGCACCTGTTTCCTTGGCAACTTGCTGCCAAGGAATGATGTTGCTGTGATGCTCCATATAAGTAATCACAATTTCATCACCAGGTTTGAGATTAGCACGGCCATAGCTTGCAGCTACTGTATTAAGAGCTGTCGTTGTACCACGCGTAAAGATAATCTCTTCCGTTGATTTTGCATTAATAAACTTACGAACCTTTTCACGAGCGCCTTCATATCCGTCTGTTGCTCTTGTACCAAGCGTGTGAACACCTCGGTGTACGTTTGAGTTATATTCTTTATAATACTTCTCAATTGCTTCAATTACAGCAAGCGGCTTTTGTGAAGTTGCTGCACTGTCTAAATAAACGAGTGGGCTGCCATTTACCTCTTGGTCTAAAATAGGAAATTGTTTACGAATATCAGAGATATTCATTATCGAACTTTCCTTTCAATTAAATCTGTTAATTGCTTTTTAACCGTTTCGATTGGCAACTCGTTTACAACTGGTGCTAAGAACCCGTGGATAACTAGACGTTCTGCTTCTGTTTGCGAAATACCGCGGCTCATTAAGTAGTAAAGCTGAATTGGATCTACGCGTCCAACAGATGCAGCGTGTCCTGCTGTTACATCGTCTTCATCAATTAGAAGAATTGGGTTTGCGTCTCCACGTGCTTTTTCACTTAACATTAACACACGAGATTCCTGCTCAGCGTTTGATTTAGACGCACCGTGTTCAATTTTACCGATACCGTTAAAGATTGAAGACGCGCTTTCTTTCATAACGCCGTGTTTTAAAATGTAGCCTTCAGAATGTTTTCCAAAATGTACGATACTTGTTGTTAAGTTTTGAGACTGCTCTCCACGTCCAACTGTTACCGTTTTTGTATCTCCATATGAACCGTCGCCCATTAGATACGTTGTATTTTCTGAAACTGTATTTCCTTCACTCATTAAGCCTAAAGCCCACTCAATGCGACCATCTTTGCCCGCTACGCCGCGGCGGTTCACATAAGTAGTTGTACCTTTAGCTAAGTAGTCAACAGCCCCAAATGTTACTTTTGCATTGCTGTTAGCAAATACTTCCGTCACGATATTGACAACACCGTTTGACTCTTCAGCAGTAGCAATGTAGTTTTCTACATATGTTACTGAGCTGTTGTCTTCAGCTACAACAATCACATGGTTGAATAAAGCAGCTTCTTCATCTTCACGGACAAATACAGCTTGAAGCGGCTCTTGTACTTCTACATTTTTAGGAACGTATACAAATACACCGCCGTTTAATAACGCTGCGTTTAATGCAGTTAAACGGTGCTCATCTACTTTAACCCCGTCTTTCATGAAGTACTTCTCAACAAGGTCGCTATGCTCTTTAGCAGCTGTTTGAATATCTGTGAAGATAACGCCTTGAGACTTTAGCTCTTCTGTTAATGTTGAATATGCAGCTGTTTGGTCACGCTGAACATATAGATTTTTAACAGCTTCTGTATCAATCAATGCTTTAACCACTTCTGGAAGCTCTTCTACAGATAAGATTGTGCTTGCCTGTGAAGTGTGCTTGTCAAATGCAGTAAAGTTCCATTTCGAAATGTTTGTTTTATCTGGCTTTGGAAGTGCAAGATCTTCTGCTTTCGCAAGAGCTTGTAAGCGAAGATCTAGCAGCCAACTTGGTTCATTAGCTTCTTTTGAAAAGCTGCTGATGTACTCTTGATCAAATGGTAATTTCGTATCAATAGTCATAGAGATCCTCCTAACTCTTAAGCTTCTTGCTCTACAGTTTCGTCTTCAATACCTAATTCTTGTTTGATCCAGTCATAACCTTCTGCCTCTAGACGCTGTGCTAATTCTGGTCCGCCTGATTTTACAACGCGACCTTGCATCATAACGTGAACTTTATCTGGTGTAATGTAGTTTAGTAAACGTTGGTAGTGAGTAATCATTAAGCAACCAAACTCGCTGCCGCGCAGTTCATTAATACCTTTTGATACAACTTTTAACGCATCGATATCTAAACCAGAGTCGATTTCATCTAAAATTGCAATTCCTGGTTGAAGCATCATTAATTGAAGAATTTCATTACGTTTCTTCTCACCACCAGAGAAACCTTCGTTTAGGTAACGCTGAGCCATGTCTTGATCCATCTCTAAGAAATCCATGTTTTTGTCTAATTGACGGATGAATTTCATTAGTGAAATTTCTTCGCCTTCTTCACGACGAGCATTAATTGCTGAACGTAAGAAGTCAGCATTTGTTACCCCGCTGATTTCACTTGGATATTGCATAGCTAGGAATAGACCTGCACGAGCGCGCTCATCTACTTCCATCTCAAGTACATCTTCGCCGTCTAGCGTGATGCTTCCTTGTGTAACCTCGTATTTAGGATGTCCCATGATTGCTGAAGATAATGTTGATTTACCAGTACCGTTTGGTCCCATGATTGCATGGATTTCGCCGCCCTTAACTTCTAAATTAACACCTTTTAAAATTTCTTTACCTTCAATTGCAACATGAAGATCTTTAATTGTTAAAGTTGACCCTGCCATATTAAAACCTCCAGTTATAGACGTATATAGTAAAAAACGATATACCTATATCTTTTTAATTATTCTCATTTTATTCTCATTACAATCTTATAACAAATGAAAACTTATAGCAACCTTTTGACCCAAAAGGTTTTAATCCATTATGTACGTTTTTCAAGACTAAATCCACTCATAAAAAAGTTGCCTTAAAAGACTCCATAGAGCCTTCTAAGACAAGCTTTTTTACCCGCTTTATTTACTTAGTGCGTGTGGCTAGTCAGTTCTGAAATACACTCTTGGACAAGCGTAACGGACTGACTCATCGCTGCGCCTCCGCCAAATGCAGCTGACACTCCGCATGCTTCTAAAATTTCTTGCTCAGTTGCACCTTGATCAATGCAGCCTTTTGTATGATAAATCATACAGTACTCGTCTTGAGCTACTACGCTGATTCCTAACGCGATTAACTGCTTTTCTTTTTTAGAAAGAGAACCTTCTCCAAAACATGCTTCAGTAAACGCATTAAACGTTTTTGTTACTTCCGGCAATTTTTCGCTAAATTTCCCAACACCCATTTTATAATCATGAAGTGCTTGCTCAGTTGAATGACGTGCTTCTTGCTGCATAACGTCAGCTCCCATCATCAGTAAAGTTTTCACGGTTAGTATGCGTGAGAAAAATAAGAGTTATTCGTTTTCCCGCATACAAAAAAAGCACTTGCTCATAGTGGGCAAGCGCTTTTCTTCTATTATTTATTTACCGGCAGTACTCCGCCTTTGTATTTTTCTTTAATGTAGTCTTGAATTTCTTTAGAGTGAAGAACTTTCACTAAAGCTTTCACCGTATCTTTATTTTCGTCGCCTTTGTGAACCGTAATGATGTTTGCATAAGGGTTATTGTCTTTGCTTTCCACTGCGATTGGATCTTTTACTGGATCTAAACCAGCATCGATAGCATAGTTAGCATTGATAACAACAGCGTCACCTTCATTATTTTTGTACATCTGAGGTAGCAATCCGCCTTCAACATCGGCTTTAAATTTTAAATTCTTCGGGTTTTCTACGATATCTTTAATTTGTGCATCTGTTTTCTTTACGCCTGGTTTTAATTTGATTACGCCGGCTTTTTCAAAAATCGATAAAATACGTCCTTGCTCTGCTACTGCATCACGCATAATAACTGTGCCGTTTTTCGGAAGATCTTTTAAGCTTTTGTATTTTTTAGAGTAGATACCGATTGGTTCAATGTGAATAGCACCGGCACTTACAAAATCATACCCTTTTTCACCCTTGTGATCTTTTAGCACTGAATTCATATAAGGAACGTGCTGGAAGTAGTTTGCATCAATTTCATTGTTTGCAAGAGCTGTGTTCGGTAAGATGTAGTCTTGGAATTTTTTAATTTCTAAGTCAATTCCTTGTTTTTCTAAAATCGGTTTTGCTTGTTCTAAAATTTCAGCATGAGGCGTATTAGAGGCACCCACAACAATTTTCTTTTCATCTTTTGATCCATTGTTAGATCCACACGCAGCTAATCCTACTATTAGCGCAGATGTTAATGCTAAAGCCGAAAGCCATTTTTTCATAATAAATAATCCTCCCTTTATCTTTTATCAATTTTTGCAGTAATCGCATCTCCAATAAGTTGAATAATAAATACAATAATCAAAATTAAGATCGTAGCAGCTAGCGTTACATCGTTATGACTGCGCTGGAATCCTTCTAAATATGCAAGATTACCAAGACCTCCAGCTCCAATCACACCCGCCATTGCCGTATAGCCGACTAACGCGATCGTCGTTACCGTCAAACCAGAAATTAAAGCTGGCAGCGATTCAGGTAACAGCACTTTAAAGATAATAGTGCTTGTTGTTGCTCCCATTGATTTAGCAGCTTCAATAACACCTTTATCAATTTCGCGCAGACCAATTTCTACAAGACGCGCATAAAATGGTGCTGCTCCAACAATTAAAGCAGGTAACGCTGCATTAGCGCCTAAAATACTTCCTACCAACGCTTTGGTAAATGGAATCAGTAAAACAATTAAAATAATGAATGGAATGGAACGAAAGATATTTACGACCGCTGACACAATGGCATATAAAGGTTTGTTTTGCCAAAGCTGTCCTTTGGACGTTAAAAATAAAAGCAAGCCCAATAAAATACCTAGAACAAACGTGGCTATAACTGAAATAGCCGTCATATATAGTGTTTCATTTGTCGCTTGAATAAAATCATCTAAAATAACGTTTGGAAATAGTTTCTCAAGCATTTGTCATTACCTCCACTTCTACCTGCTGCTCATGAATGTATGCAATGACTTTTTCAACTTCTGTTAATTCTCCGTCTAAATGAACGAACAACGTTCCGTATGAACCTGTTTGTGTATGAGAAATCTTTCCTTGCAAAATATTAATCGTTACATCAAACTGTTTTAAAATCGTTGTAATGAGGGGTTGCTCTGCTTTTCCGCCAACAAACGTCAGCTGAATAATTTGCCCGCTTGGATATAACTCCTGTACTTGTTCAATTGTTTCAAACGTTTCTTCTGGTTCAGAAATTTGTTGAACGAATCGCTTTGTAATCGGCTGCTTAGGTTTTCTGAATACCTCTAGCACTTGTCCTTCTTCTACCACTGCCCCATTTTCCATAACGGCTACTCGATGACAAATTTTACGAATAACGTGCATTTCATGAGTAATCAATACAATGGTTAACCCTAGCTTCTCATTAATATCTACTAACAGATCTAAAATGGAATCTGTCGTTTGAGGATCAAGCGCTGATGTTGCTTCATCACACAGCAATACTTTTGGGTTATTGGCTAGCGCTCTAGCAATACCAACACGCTGCTTTTGTCCACCGCTAAGCTGTGATGGATAAGCATTTTCACGTCCTTCAAGCCCGACTAGCTTGATAAGCTCGTCTACTCGTTTCATTCTTTTTTCTTTTGAGATCCCTGCTATTTCTAACGGAAAGGCAATATTTTCTCGCACCGTACGCGACCACAAGATATTAAAGTGCTGAAATACCATACTAATTTCTTGTCTAGCTTTTCTGAGTTTTCCGCCTTTAATTTTTCCAATATCATTACCTGCTACTTCGACCGTTCCTGTCGTTGGTGTTTCTAACCCGTTTAGCAAGCGAATTAAAGAACTTTTCCCCGCTCCGCTATAACCAATAATTCCGTAAATTTCACCTTGGTTAACGGTTAGATTCACATTATCAACAGCTGTTACTTGACCGCTTTTAGCCTGATAAATTTTTGTAACGTCTGTTAATGTAATCATATTTCTTCACCTTCTTTAGTAAAAACTTAATTATGTTAGGTTGCCCTATAGGATGAAAAAGCCGTAAAACAATTTTCCCCATTAAAAAAGCCTCTCTGCGCATGACAGAAAGGCTCGATATTTAATCCTTTCTCTCATCTTTCAAAGCGCATAGCTTTGCAGGAATTGGCACCATTTCAGTTAGTCTGACGGTTGCCGGGTTTCACAGGGCTCAGTCCCTCCACCTCTCTTGATAAGAGTTCGCAACAATTATTTTGTTTTTGGAAATATTCATTCATTTATGAACATTCATGAGTGTGATTTTAGCATGTGTCAGATAGGCTGTCAACAGATTTTACTCTTGGGATAATATCCCAAGATTTCAACAGCCCCAACGGTTTGCTCTCTTTCAATTTCTTCATTTTAAACAAACGTTTGATTATCGAAGCTTTTCAAGTACGTGCTCGATGGAATGAAACGCATAGAGTTTTTTTACCATTTCGCCATTTTCCACTTCAATCAAACAAGGTACACTTTCAATTGAAAATACTTCTGCTTTTGAAGGCATATAATTTAAATTGCTCATTCCGATGGTCACATCGGGCAGCATCGCTTCTGCTACGGTTAACATTTTTTTTGCCAGCTGACATGTCCCGCAAAAAGGCGTATGGAAAAAGATAAACGCTCTTTGTCCTTCTTTTAACTGATCGTCAAGCTGTTTTTCGCTCCATTCTTGCATGTTGCTCATTCCTTTTATGTTAAAAATTCTGCATTAACATCGATATTGGCACTCAGTAATACTGTTGCTATGTGATGTCTAGGGGCGGCAGCAACTTCTCGGTACATTTTATCAATATATAGATGCTCTGCTTCCGGAAGCTCTCGTTTAAATTGTTTTCTTAGCTTATTCCCTGAATCATCAGAGTCAACGAGTATGTATACCTCTTTGTTAAACGTACAGTCAATAATTTCATCCAGCTTTGATAAACTAATCGTACCGTTTGTACAGATAATTTCAATTGGTTCTCGAATGATATCTTGAATACGTTTTTTATCTGATTTTCCTTCGACAATAATTACTTTTTCGATTTCAATTAGCCCCATTTTCATCACCCATAATCGTCAGTTGTATAGTAACATCATTTCTTTATGCTATACAATATTCGTTAATGTATCACAGTTCACCTGTTTTTTAAAAGAAATTTGCAAGAAAGAACTGTTTTAAAAGGCAGCCTAGGCCATATTGTTTCCATAAAACAAGAAAAACAGCGGCAGTTGCCACTGTTTAGCACCATCCTGCTTCTTCGTCGCAGTCTGTATATTTTTGCGTTTCACCTTGTTTTTGTACATCCGTATATTGGTAGAACTTATTATTTTCTTGCGAATACCCTTCTTCAAAGCGGTATTCATTGCCGCTTGTTCCGTAACTAACTTCACCAATTGGCTGCTTATCAACATATAATTTCATACCGCCGTCATGAAATTTAGCTGTAACGCGATCTGTAACGTCCATTTTTTGTTTTTCAAACATAAAAAGACACTCCTTTAGCTTGTTTACTAATAGAGTGTCCAGTCAAAAACTTTTCATAAAGACAATTTATGGAGGAATATTATCCTTCGTTTGTCATTTCTTCGTATTGCTCTGCTGTCATTAGCTTGTCTACTTGAGAAGCATCAGATGGTTTGATTGTAATCATCCATGCTTCTTCGTATGGAGATTCATTAACAAGTTCAGGGCTATCGCTTAAGTTGTCGTTTACTGCTACAACTTCACCGCTAATTGGTGCGTAAAGCTCAGAAACTGTTTTTACTGATTCAACGCTGCCAAACGGCTCGTCAGCTTCTACTGTTGCTCCTACTTCTGGCAGTTCAACGAATACGATGTCGCCAAGCTCAGCTTGAGCGAAATGCGTAATACCTACGCGGACAACGTCTCCTTCTGTTTTTACCCATTCATGCTCTTCAGAATAACGCAAATCTTTTGGTGTACTCATCTTAATCCCTCCAAAATATGTATCGTAATTTGTTTATATAAAAAGCGCCTTCAACGTGGAGAACACTTTCTACAACCTAAAATAACTTCCTATTAACAGTGTAACGTAAAAGGTAAAAATTTTCTATTTGAAAACTCACTTCCACACGTCTTCAAACTGCTCTTCTTTGAAACCAAGCGTTACTTTTTGTCCATCTGTTAGCAGCGGACGCTTAATTAACATACCATCTGACGCAAGGATAGACAGAAGCTCGTCTTCACTTGCACTGCTTACTTTATCTTTAAGCCCTAATTCGCGATATTTTTTACCGCTTGTATTAAAGAATTTTTTTAATTCTAAGCCGCTGTTCTGATAATAAGACTGCAGCTGCTCTTTTGTTGGCGGGTTTTCTACAATATGAATTTCTTCATACGCTACTCCGTTATCATCCAGCCACTTCTTTGCTTTTCGGCACGTACCACACTTTGGATATGAATAAAAAAATAATGACATTTAGTCAACCACCCTTTATTTTAAGCTTTTTTCGTATTTTAACACATCCTTTATCATTTACCTAGATAGAGGCTTCTTAAACAAAAAAGGAGCTCGCAAAACGAGCTCCTTTTTCCTTAAACTTTGAACTTCTCTACTTCTAGAAGTGTTTTTGCGATCTCGCGCTTTACGCTAATCACATTAATTGGTGTATAGCGAGTTAACTTGCGAAGAGACGAAAGCATGACTCTAAGCATATCACCTTGTTCAACGCCAATTAACGTTTCTTTTGCATCTGCTTCGATTCGATTAAATGCTTCTTGGCAGAATACTTGTGTATATTTTAATTTTAAACTGTTTTGATCTGCTCCTGTTTTGGAAATGGCTTTTTCAGTACGCAAAACAGTGGATTCCATTGCATATACGTTACTAATCATATCGGAAATATTAACGAGAATTTCTTGTTCTTTCTCTAATTCTTTACCGTATTTCTGTGCAGCTAGGCCTAAAAGCAAGAGCGCAATTTTCTTCCCATTTTGCACAAGCATTTTTTCTTGATCTAACGGCTCATTCCCTACTTCCTGTGGCATAAGCATCATCAATTCTTCTTGAAGCGTTTGTGCTTTTTGAAGCAGCGGAAGCTCTCCTTTTAGCGCTTTGCGTAAATACGTGCCTGGTACTAAGAGACGATTAATTTCATTTGTTCCTTCAAAAATACGGTTAATGCGGGAGTCACGATACAGGCGCTCGATTTCATACTCACTCATAAAACCATAGCCTCCGTGAAGCTGGACGCCTTCATCTACGATGTAGTCAAGAGATTCCGTTGCAAACACTTTATTTAATGAGCATTCAATAGCATATTCAGCAATGGAAGCCGCAATTTGTTTTCCGTCTTTTTGCTGTTCTTCTGAAAGCTGGCCCATATGGTCTTCAAAAAGTCCTACCGTACGATAGACAGAGCTTTCAGTTGCGTACAATTTAGAAGCCATTGTTGCTAACTTTTCTTGGGTTAATGAAAATTTAGCAATGGGCGTTTTAAACTGCTGACGCTGGTTAACATATTGAGATGTAATTTCTAACGCACGTTTACCTGCTCCAACTGCTCCAACTCCAAGCTTATAGCGCCCAATATTTAAAATGTTAAACGCAATCACATGGCCTTTTCCAATTTCACCTAACACGTTTTCTTTTGGAACAAGCGCATCTTCAAGAATCAATGTTCTTGTTGATGAACTCTTGATTCCCATCTTCTTCTCTTCCGGTCCAACCGAAACGCCTGGGAATTCGCGTTCAACGATAAAAGCAGAAAATTTATCGCCGTCGATTTTCGCATACACTACGAACACATCAGCAAATCCGGCATTCGTAATCCACTGCTTTTCTCCATTTAACACATAGTGTGTGCCTTCGGCGTTAAGGCGAGCTGTTGTGCGAGCACCGAGGGCATCGGAACCAGAACCAGGTTCTGTTAACGCATATGCTGCTATTTTTTTCCCCAACTGCTAAAGCAGGTAAATATGCTTGTTTTTGCTCTTCTGTTCCAAATAAGACGATTGGCAATGACCCAATTCCTACGTGAGCACCATGAGTGATGGAAAATCCGCCTGCTCGAGACATTTTTTCAGCAATTAAAGCCGAGGTAATTTTATCTAAACCGAGTCCACCGTATTCTTCCGGTACATCTGCACCAAGTAACCCTAATTCACCAGCTTGTTTTAATAACTTTACAGAACGGTCAAACTCATGCTTTTCTAAATATTCCACTTGTGGAAGGACTTCATTTTCTACAAATTCATCTGTCGTTTTGGCAATCATCTTTTGTTCAGATGTATAATCCTCCGGCGTGTAGACGCGGCTTGCATCGCCTTCTTCAATTAAAAAGCTTCCACCTTTAATCATTTGTTTTGTTTTATTTGACATGTTCATATCCCCCTTTGAAATGATTATGCTAACAATTCAAATACACCAGCAGCTCCCATTCCTCCGCCAATACACATCGTGACAATTCCAAACTGTTCATTTCGACGCTGCATTTCGTGCATTAAGCTAAGAGTCAGCTTAGCTCCGGTACAGCCTAATGGATGACCTAAGGCAATAGCGCCTCCGTTTACATTTACTTTATCTTCATTAATATTTAATTCACGAATAACGCCAAGTGCTTGAGAAGCAAATGCTTCATTTAATTCAAACAATCCGATATCAGAAAGCTCCAGCCCTGCTAGTTTAAGAGCTTTAGGGATGGCAGCTACCGGGCCAATCCCCATTACTTCAGGCGGAACTCCTCCAACTGCAAATGAGCGAAACTTAAGCAAAGGCTTTAACCCTTCTGCTTCAGCTTGTTCTTTATCCATTAGAAAAACGGATGCAGCTCCGTCACTTGTCTGCGAAGAGTTTCCAGCTGTTACGGATCCTTTAACCGAAAAAGCTGGACGAAGTTTCCCTAATACATCCGCAGTTGTGCCAGGACGAACTCCTTCATCTTGAGAGAACATCAGCTTTTGTTCACAGAGCTTATTGTTTTCATCCACTTTTCGAAGCGTCACTTCCACCGGAACAATTTCGTCGTTAAACTTCCCCTCTTGAAGTGCTTTTGCTGCTTTTTGATGGCTGCGTACAGCAAACGCGTCCTGGTCTTCACGCGAAATGCCGTATTTCATGGCCACTTGTTCTGCTGTATGTCCCATGCCCATATAATACTCCGGCGCATTTTCAACCAGCTGAACATTCGGACGCGCTACGTTTCCAAACATCGGAACAAAACTCATTGATTCTGCTCCTCCAGCTAACACTGCTTTGGCTTGCCCTAGCATAATTCGTTCTGCACCATAGGCAATACTTTGCAAACCTGATGAACAATAACGATTAATCGTTATTGCTGGCACCGTATAAGGCAAACCCGCAAGAGCGCCAATATTTCGAGCCATATTCAAACCTTGTTCTGCTTCAGGCATCGCACAACCAATAATTAAATCATCAATTGGTCCTTCGTATCCTCCTGCTCGGCGAAGAGTTTCTTTAACCGCAATGGCTCCCAAATCATCAGGTCTAACACTTGCCAGTGAACCTTTTTTTGCTTTTCCAACCGGTGTCCTAGCACCTGCTACAATAACTGCTTCTCTCATTTTTTCTCCCCTTAATTACGCAGTGGTTTTCCTTTAACTAACATGTGCTGCATACGTTCTTGAGACTTCGCTTCTCCAACAAGGCTTAAAAAGGCTTCTCTCTCTAAGTCCAGCAAATACTCTTCATCAACTTCCGAACCAAACGCTACACGTCCTCCGGCTAACACAAATGCTAACTTACTAGCAATTTTATAATCATGTTCTGATATATATCCTGAATACTTCATGGATTGAGCTCCTAGCAGCAACGTTGCATATCCTGTTTCTCCAACCACGGGAATCTTAGTTCTTACAGGTGGTTTATAGCCCGTGTCATGTAAAGCAAGGACTGAGTTCTTCGCATCATTCAGCAAGTGATCTCCGTTTACGCTGATGCCATCATGGCGGTTTAAAAAGTTTAGCTGTCTAGCTTCTGCAGCAGAAGTAGATACTTTTGCAGTAGCAATTGTTTCAAATGTTTTATTGGCAATTTGCTGAAGATCGAGCGTTACACCGTTAGGTAAACCATTTAGCTGTTTTATATAAAGCTCCTTATTACCTCCTCCACCAGGAATGAGTCCGACTCCTACTTCTACAAGGCCCATGTAAGTTTCAGCAGAAGCTTGGATTTTAGCTGACGGTAAGCAAATTTCTGCTCCGCCTCCAAGAGTCATTGCAAATGGAGCTGCAACAACCGGCTTTTCATTATATTTCACCTTCATCATTGCCTGTTGAAATTGTTTAATAACAAATTCAATTTCAAAATAATTGTCATCTTGTGCTTCCATTAAAATCATAGCTAAGTTAGCGCCAACGCAGAAATTTTTCCCTTGATTTCCTATGACCAGCCCTTTATAGTTCTTATTCACTTCTTCAAGAGACTGATTTAATAAGCTAATAATATCTAGCCCGATTGCATTGTTAGGAGAGGTGAACTGCAGGCACGCCACATCATCTCCTAAATCAATTAAACTCGCTCCGCTGTTTTCTAAAATGACATTATTTTGAGAACGTAAAGATGACAGGTGAATCACCTTTTTATTTTCTTTTACTGCTTTATACTCATCATCTTCGTAGTAAAGCGTTTGACCTTCCATTTCTTTATAGAAGCTTGTAAATCCATTTTCCTGCATTTGTTTTACCCATTGCGGAACTGCTAAACCAGACTGCTCCATCTTCTCAATTGACTTTTCTAAACCAATTGCATCCCACGTCTCAAAAGGACCCATTTTCCAGCCAAATCCCCACTTCATAGCTTGATCAATGGCCACGATATCGTCAGCGATTTCATTTTTTAACTGTGCTGCATATACAAGAACGGGACTGATCACATTCCAAAGAAGCTGGCCGGCACGATCACCAGAATATATAAGCGCTTTCATTTTATTTTGCAGCCCTTTTGCCTGCTTGCTTAATTCGGTAGAAGCTGTTTTTAACTTCTTTCGCTCGACGTATTGAAGTGTACTAGGATCAAGTTCCAAAATTTCCTTTCCTTTCTTCAAAAAGAAGCCTTGCCCCGACTTGCTTCCCAGCCAGCCGTTTTCCTGCATTTGTTTCATAAATAAAGGGACATCGAACACTTCTTTTTCTTTGCCTTCTACTTTGTCAAATACATTGTTGGCCACATGAATAAATGTGTCTAGTCCCACTACGTCTAGTGTTCGAAACGTTGCGCTTTTTGGTCTTCCAATTAAGGGGCCCGTCACAGAGTCAACTTCTCCCACGCTGTAATTACCTTTTAACATTTCTTGAACGGTCACAAGTAAACCGTACGTACCGATACGGTTGGCGATAAAGTTAGGCGTATCTTTTGCAATAACTACTCCTTTACCTAATACATCTTCACCAAACGTTTTCATATATTCAACAATTTCTGATTTTGTGTCATGAGTTGGAATGATTTCTAATAACTTTAAATAACGCGGTGGATTAAAAAAGTGCGTTCCTAAAAAATGCGCTTTAAAATCTTCTGAGCGTCCTTTAGCCATTTCGTGGATCGATATTCCTGAAGTATTTGAACTTACAATACTTCCTTTTTTTCGTACACTGTCAATTCTTTCAAACAACTGCTGTTTAATATCAAGACGTTCCACTACTACTTCAATAATCCAATCACAGTCGCTTAACTGCTGTAAATGATCTTCAAGATTTCCTGGCGTAATTAACGATAGTGACGACTTAAACGTTAAAGGCGCCGGTTTTTGCTTCGTTAATTTAGCTAGAGCAGTTGTACTCAACCGATTTCTCACTTGCCTATCTTCAAGCGTTAGCTGTTTTTTTTCCTCGTCTGCTGTTAGTGAAGTTGGAACCACGTCTAGCAAAAGCGTTGGAATTCCTACATTTGCTAAATGAGCTGCAATTCCAGAGCCCATAACTCCTGAACCTAAAACGGCGGCTTTTTTTATGTTCATAATTATCCCCACATCCCCTTTAATATATTGAATGAATGGTCATTCATTTTATGCGTAAAAAAAGAGAGTCACTGTTAATCTCTGTTTTTACTATAAAACATTTTTTAAATTTTCGCAATATATTCACAATATTATCTCTAACTATTTTTAATGTGTTTGGTTATCTTAATACACAGGAGGTGATTTTGTGAGCAAATTAAAGAAGGATCCATCGTCAGCAGGCGTAAGCGCAGCAAGCGTTAAAGGAAATGCTGGACCGGTCAATGAACCGCACGGACGCGGCAAAAAGACATCTCAAAACCAACAGTACACAAAGCATAACACTCAAGGACATTAACCTCAAAATCGAACATGAGTAATCGAATCATGTTCGATTTTTGATTATTTCTTACTTTATCATCACGACCATTTCATTATTATTTTTTTACAATTCCTTTTAAGACAAATGCGACATTTGCAGGTCTTTCTGCAAGGCGCCTCATAAAGTACCCATACCAGTCCGTTCCATAAGGAACGTACACTCTCATTTTATATTGTTCTGCTACGAGCTGAACTTGCCTTTCTGATCGAATGCCGTATAGCATCTGAAATTCAAACTGATCGATTGAAATTCCATGCTTTTTAACAAACTCTTTTGCATACTGAATGATTCGTTCATCGTGAGTAGCAACTGCTGTGTAGTGACCGTTTAATAAGTGGAGTCCAATTATGTTTTTGAAGTTTTCGTCTACGTCTTCTTTATCAGGAAACGCCACGTCTGCTGCTTCTTTGTACGCCCCTTTCACTAACCTTAATTTAGGAGCATAAACATCTAATTCACGGACGTCACTTTCTGTTCGATATAAGTATGCTTGAAGCACCGTCCCTACGTGTTCATACTCATTTTTTAATTGTTTAAATAGCTTAATCGTCTTGCTGCATCGCTTATAGTCCTCCATATCAATCGTCACAAATACGCTATATTTTTCCGCTTCTTCAAGAATACGCCGCATATGATGAAGTGCCAAATCCTCTGAAATATCCAGTCCCATAGACGTTAATTTCAAAGAAATTTCTGAATCTAATCTTTCTTTGTGTATAAGGTGAATGGCCTTTATGCATTGAGCTGCGGCATGATCAACTTCAGCTTCACTTTCCACAAACTCGCCAAGATAATCAATTGTTACTTTTAATCCCTGTTCATTTAGCTTTTTTATCACACTAACAGCTTCATCGATGGTTTCCCCTGCAACAAAACGTGCTGCTCCAAAACGTAAGCCATAGCGCTTAGCCAGCTTTGTTAACTTTTTGCTTTTTGATAACAATAAAAAAAAGTTTCTTATCGTTTGTTCCAAAGCAACCCCCCGCCTTCACTTGTCATACACCTCACAAAATTTATTTAATTATCATTAATTTTACCATTTTTTAAACTAGATAGGCACCCTTTATTAACATATGCATACAAAATCAAAAAGCGACCGAGAGCTTTTGGATAAAAAAACATCCATCAGCTTTGTGATGAATGTTTTTATTCCGGTTTTCGCTGTGACACTCGATGCGCTTCATTCAGCTCTTTTATTTCCTTCACAATCTCGACCATTTCCGCTTTTGCTTCTGGATATAATTGATTCCAATGCTTTGTTAAAGGCGGCATGGATTTTGAGATATGGTTGTAAAGTGCCCACATTTTCACTTTTTCCTGCAGCTGTTCATCACTTTGACCAACCATTAGTTCCGTATACTTTTCAATCAAACCGTCGAATTGCTCTTGAAAGGTTTTACTCATGCACAATCACTCCTTTCTTTGGTTTACAAATAACCGGACACGTTCGACAATAAGTCTTTTTATCTCCTGTTTGGTAAGACAAACAGCACGTTTGCCGACCTCTTATCTCCTGCTTTTGCTTCTCTACATATGGAGGAGGTGAACTGTACCTAGCAAACGGATTATGATGGTATGAACCAAAGTGATGACCCTCAGCTTCTTCCAACACGTATCGTAAATTCTTTTGTACTTGCACATTTTCTATTTCTTCATTTGCCAAAAGCAAATCATAAAGCCAGTGGATATAAACAGCTACGTTTTCCCACAGCGTCAGCTTCGAGATTTTTGTCACTTTACGCAGCGATGACCATATCGGCTCAATGTGATGAGCAAACAATTCATCAAGAAGTTCATCAAGAAGAATTTTCCGATTGTCCTCTGTTACTTCTTTCGTCTCAATTTCTGAGATAAACACTTTTGGGAGCCACATCGTTTCAGCGTCTTCTGTATGCAACGAAACATTTTTAGTCGATGCATTTATCTTTTTTTGAAACACAATAAATGAATACAAAGCCGCCACCACAACAAAGCTATACCGCTTCGCTAACATGGAAGCAGCTGCTCTCAAGTTATCAGCCTCCATCGTCTGTTGAATCCACAGCAGCTGCATCCTCAGCGTGCTTTCGTCCATGCAGCTGGAGGGAGACAACCTATACAGCGAGTTATCTTTAAACGTACAGCGGAATTTTTCTGCTAACTCGCTTTGCTCTTTCTTATTGAGCATGCTGCGTTTCAACGCGCAGCTTATTCACAATACATCGTCCGCGCCCATGAGGAATACAAAGAGGCGTTCCAAATAACGGATCCACCGTCACTTCACAGTTCATATTAAAGACTCGCTGTACTAAATCGCAGTTAATGACTTCTTCTGGTCTTCCCTGTGCATAGATTTTTTTATCTTGAAGCGCCACAATATGATGAGCATAGCGGCAGGCTAAGTTTAAATCATGCAGCACCATTACGATGGTACGATTTTCTTTTTCATTCAGTTCAAACAACAAGTCCAAGATCTCAATTTGATGCGTCATATCTAAATACGTTGTCGGTTCATCAAGTAAAATAATATCCGTATCTTGTGCTAGTGTCATGGCAATCCATGCGCGCTGACGCTGTCCTCCAGAAAGCGAATCAACTTGACGATCAGCCAAGTCTGCTAACCCTGTTGCTTCGAGTGCATTTTGTACTTTTTCTTCATCTTCTTGAGACCACTGACGGAACCAATTTTGATACGGATAGCGCCCTTGTTTAACAAGCTGAAGCACTGTCAGCCCTTCAGGTGTAACAGGACCTTGCGGAAGGATTGCTAGCTGCTTTGCAATTTCCTTTGTCGGAAGAGAGGAAATTTTAGAGCCTTCTAGTAAAATAGAGCCGGCATGTGGCTTTAATAATCTTGCTAGTGAACGCAGCAGCGTAGATTTTCCGCATCCATTACTGCCGATAAAAACCGTAATCTCACCCTTTGGGATGGTAACGTCAAGCTCATCTATAATCATCGCTTCTCCATATGATAATGTTAGCGATTTTGTTTCTAACGAATGCATGCGAATCGCTCCTTCTACAAAGAATGCTATACGTTTCTTTGTTTGTATAGTAAATAAATGAAGTACGGTGCGCCAATTGCAGCTGTAAATACACCTGCTGGCACTTCGATTGGCAAGAAAAATGTTCGGCCAATTAAATCTGCTGCTGTGATTAAAATCGCTCCGATTAGTGCCGATAGCGGTATTAAAGCTCCGAATGAAGAACCTACCAGCTTTCGGGCAATATGTGGAGCAAGCAATCCTACAAAGCTAATTCCGCCGGCAAATGCAACGGCGCTTCCTGTTAAAGCTGTACTCATAAGTAATAGTGCCAATCGATTTTTTTGAACGCGACTTCCAACGTTAGTCGCAATTTCTTCACCTAATTCTTGAACATTTAAATTTCGAATCATTAAAATCGTGATTATAACCAACCCTATTGTAACAGGAACTAGTATGGAAACACTGGCCCAGTTTGAGCCATACACCGTTCCTGTAATCCAAATATTTGCCTGGCTGGCGCGGTAGATAGGACCCATAATCATAAACAGCGTGGTCATAGCTTTCGTTAACGCTGTTAACCCAATTCCTATTAATACTAGTGTAATAGGAGAGACGCCATTTTTCCAGGCAAACACATAAAGTAAAAGCGCCACTGCCACTGCACCTAAAAATGCGCTAACAGGCATCCAATTAATACTTACGGTTAACGAGTTGCTTTTATCACTAAATAGTGTCAAAAATAACACCACACCGACTGAAGCTCCTCCTGTTAATCCGATTAAGTCTGGTGAAGCAAGCGGATTTCTCACAAGCCCCTGCAAGATAGCGCCCGCAATCGCTAGACAAATACCGGCACAAATGGCAACGATAATGCGCGGCAGTCTAAAGGATGTAACAACTAACCGTTCAAACTCTAATCCATGACCCGCTAAAATGTTAATCACCCGAAATGGATTGATAAATAAGTCACCCGTACCTGCACTTAACAAAAAAAGTGCAACAAGTGCAGCTGAAAATCCGGTAATGATCAAAGCTGCTTTTATGTTAACTAAAAATGAAATCCGCTTTAAGCGAAGAGATAAGTATGTTTTCATGACGCCTTCGCCCCTTTCCTCGCCAAATAGATAAAGAAAGGTGTACCAATAACAGCAGTCATGACTCCAACAGGGATTTCTTGCGGCATAATGACATATCTGGCCGCAACATCAGCTAATAAAATTAAAATGCCGCCGACAACCGCACTATAGGGAAATACCCAGCGATAATCTTGTCCTACAATTGCTCTTACAACGTGAGGAACAATGATTCCTACAAAACTAATCGGACCGGCTACTGCAACGGCTCCACCAGCTAAGATAGCAATAATGATGCCGCTTATAATTTTGACAAGCGCTGTTCTTTGACCTAATCCTTTGGCTACATCTTCACCAATCGTTAAGATATTAATTTTTGAAGCAATAAAAAAAGTGATAATTATTGCTGGCACTATATATGGTAGTATGCCATACAGCATTTCTACCTTGCGTCCTTGCACAGACCCAGCCAGCCAAAAGAGAACTTGATCAAGCGAAGATTCATCCACAGCCAGCAGTCCTTGTGTTAAAGAAGAGAAAAAGGCTGCAATAGCCGCTCCTGCGAGCGTCAATTTAATAGGCGTTAATCCTTCTTTTCCGATGGACCCAAGAAAATAGACAACCACTACGGTTAATGCCGCTCCTATAAATGCAATCCATGTAAAAGCTTGAAGTGAATTGACCGAAAAAATCATCACTGCAACAACAATAAAAAAGCTGGCCCCAGCGTTCACACCAATAATATCTGGTGAAGCAAGTGGGTTTTTCGTTAACGCCTGCATCATTGCTCCTGCAATTCCTAAACAAATACCTACCACAGCACCGATTATAGCGCGCGGCAATCGAATATTTTGAATAACTATGTGCTCATTCGAACCGTTAAACGCTTGAAAAGCTTCAAATGCTGTCTTGATACTTGTATCTGTGTATCCGAGTACGATACTTAATCCAATACAGATTAAAAGCAGCATGATTCCAATGATGAGCCCCATTACTTTCATTTGAACACTGCGTAGCATCATTTTCATTGCTCTCCTCTAAGATGATTCCTATATATATCTAACCTTTAGTTTAGGAAACATTGAAAAAAGTGTCAATGATTTTGAGAATCATTTTCAATTTTTAATTGACACCGCTTAAAAGTTAGAATATTATCTTAATTGTTAATGAAAATCATTATCACTTAAGAGGGGGAAAAGATGTGAATACATATTCTAAAGGCAAGTTGTCATATTTGTTATCCATTCTTACCATTATGACACTGCTTGTGCTGGCAGCCTGCGGTAATTCAAACAGCGCTGACGATGATAAAAAAGAAAAAACTGAGGGTTCTGGCGAAACTTATACAGTAAAACACGCAATGGATAAAACAGATATTAAAGGAACACCTAAACGGGTTGTCGTTTTAACAAACGAAGGTACTGAAGCTCTTCTTGCAATGGGTGTAAAGCCTGTGGGTGCTGTTCAATCGTGGTTAGGAAATCCGTGGTACGACCATATTAAAGGTCAGATGAAAGGCGTTAAAAGTGTAGGTACAGAAAGCGAGCCAAGCTTAGAAGCAATCGCTGCTTTAAAGCCTGACTTGATTATCGGAAATAAAATGCGCCAAGAAAAAGTATACGATCAGCTTAGTCAAATTGCTCCGACTGTATTTTCTGAAGAGCTACGCGGAGACTGGAAATCAAACTTTAAGCTATATGCAAAAGCTGTAAATAAAGAAGAAAAAGGTGAAGAAGTATTAGCTGACTATGACAATCGCGTAGCAGATTTAAAGAAACGTCTTGGTGATCAGTTAAAACAAAAAATCTCCGTCGTACGCTTTACAGCTGGAGACGTTCGTATCTATCATAAAGATTCGTTCTCAGGTGTTATTTTAGATCAGCTTGGATTTGCTCGTCCTGAATCTCAAGAAAAAGATGATTTAGCTGAAATGAATGCAACAAAAGAACGCATTCCCGCAATGGACGGTGATCAGCTATTCTACTTCTCCTATGAAACGGGAGACGGTGAAGCAACAAAGCTTGAAAAAGAATGGATAAACGATCCCCTCTTTAAAAAGTTAAAAGTAGCTCAAGAAGACCATGTTCATAAAGTAGATGATGCTACTTGGAACACAGCAGGCGGTATATTAGCAGCTAATATCGTACTTGATGATATTGAAAAAATCTTCTTAGATAAAAAAGAGCAATAATATGCCAAAAGAGCTTCGATTTATCGAAGCTCTTTTTACATGTATAAAGTATTCTCTTTCATCGCACACTAACCGTGGTCTCACTTTATTAAATAGGAGTGGTGAAAATGAATTCAAAAAAACAGCCTAAAAAGCAGCCTGATACAAATGAAATGGCTGACCGTCAGTTCGAAACGGAAGATTATAACCGACAAGATGCACTCTCACAAGGTCTAGCAGAAACACATGAGCAAGTAAGCGACGCCTATCAAGAAGGATCATTTGAAGATACAGATCGTTAATAAAAAAAGAGCTGACTCTAAGTCAGCTCTTTTTTATTTTGAATGCTGCCATGCCGTTTTAGGCAATGACATGGACATCCACTGCTGGCGCTTTGATTTATCAATCGTTACTTTCTTTGCTTTAATTCCTTGTTGAATCAGCTGTTTCATTAGTTTATCAATTGACTTCATCGCTATTCACCTCAAAAGCGGAAATTTGTTTTGCTTCTACTTTTTTACTTTTTTGCGCTTAAACTTCATAAAAAACTCATAGACAATTGGAACGATAATGAGTGTAAGCAGCGTAGAACTTGTTAGTCCTCCGATTACCGTAACCCCTAGCCCTTTTGAAATAAGGCCTCCACCTTCAAATCCAAAAGCTAATGGAAGCAGTGCACCAATCGTTGCAATAGCTGTCATTAAGATCGGGCGAAGACGTGTCATTCCAGCTTCTAGTAACGCTTCACGCGTCGACAGACCCTCTTGCTCTTTATGAATTACGCGGTCAATCAGCACAATTGCATTTGTTACCACAATTCCAATCAGCATAAGAGCTCCAATCATCGAAGAAATGCTGATCGTTTCTCCAGAGATTAAAAGCGCCACTAGTGCACCAATGAGTGTAAATGGAAGTGAGAATAAGATAGCAAATGGTGCTAGCCCTCCACCAAATGTCAGTACTAGTACGAAGTAGACGATACCGATGGCTGCGAGCATAGCAATTCCTAATTGACTAAATGAGTCATTAATTTGCTCTGATGCTCCGCCAAAGTTAATATCCATATCACTTGGTAAATCAATTTTCTTCACTTCTTTTTGGACGTTAGAAGAAACGCCGCCTACATCGTCACTCTTAATATCGGCACTTACCTCTGCATAAATTTTATTATCACGGCGAGTTACCGTATTCGATGTTTTACCTTTTTTAATATCGACAACTTCATTTAATGTAACTTCCTGTCCAGTTTGAGAGGTCACTTTTGTGCTTGAAAGTTCGGCAAAAGTAGAGAAATCCTCTTTTTCTTTTGGAAGGTATACGTTAATTTCGTTTCCGTCTTTTTGGATAGTCGTTAATACTTCACGCTGTCCAAGGTTCGAAATTTGCATGCCGATTTGACTAGCAGACAAGCCCAATTCAGCGGCTTTCTTTTGATTCGGTACTAGCGTATATTCATCAAACGTAGCTGAAAGCGTAGAATCGACATTTTTCAGTTCTTTATGCTTTTCTAAAACATGCTGAACTTTATCAGTATAAGGTTTGATTTCATCTAAGCTATCTCCGTAAATAAGGACGTTTAATGAATTATTGCTGCCGCTAGACGCCGTATTCATTGAGCCCCATTCACCTTGATTCGCTTGTTTATTAAGAGCTTTTAATACTTTATCCTGCTCTTTATCAAAGTTTTGTGTATCCTCGTCATATTGCACAAATGTTAAAACGTTATTTTTGCTTCCCGGATTAAAAGAGTTACCTTCACCGAACGAATACTGAACCGTTTTGACACCATCTCGCTTCATCAAGTACGCTTCTGCGCGATTTGCTGCTTTTTCTACGTCGCTTTGAGACTGTCCAGCTTTCGGTGTATACGTAAGGGTCAGCGTTTTTTCTTGATCGGATGATAAGAAGCTCACGCCAATAGAAGGAACTAAGAATAAACTTCCTACTAACAGTAGTACGGCTAACCCAAAGGAAATAAGCTTATGGTTTAACGTCCAGTTCAAAATTCGCTTATATCCGTGCGCTAGTTTGCTTGGTTTTTCTTCTTTTACTTTTACATTTGTTTTAAATAACGAATGAGCAAGCATTGGCACGAGTGTTACCGCTACTAGCAGTGATGCTAACAGTGCAAAAACAACGGTTAACGCAAACGGTAAGAATAGCTCTCCTACCGGTCCTTCTACTAGACCTAACGGTAAGAATACGGCCACGGTTACGATTGTAGAAGAGAAAATTGGAACAAACATCTCTTTCGTCGCCGCGACAATTAAATCTTTTCCTTTAAGCTTTTCTTCCTGATAAGCCATGCGGCGGTAAATATTTTCAATAACGACAATGGAATCATCTACAACCCTTCCGATGGCTACAGTCATCGCTCCAAGCGTCATAATATTTAAAGAGATATCCATTGATTTGAGCGCTAAAATGGCGATTAATAACGAAAGCGGAATCGAAATAACGGCAATAATCGTTGAACGAATATCACGTAAAAATAAAAGAATAATAATAACCGCAAAGACCGCACCGATAATAGCTTTATTTAGCATCGTATGAACAGAATCTTCAATCGGTTTACCTTGATCAAAAATATTGTCAACGTGAAGGTCTTTGTTTTTCTTTTCTAGGCTATTCATTTTTTCTTTAATATCATTTACAACATTTACTGTGTTCGCATCCTTCGCTTTGACAACTTGTACAGCAATTGAAGGTTTTCCGTTCGTGCGAGAAATAGATTCTGCTTTCCCCGCCACTTTAATATCCGCAATTTCTTTTAATTTCACAGTTGGAATAGAAGCTGCGGACGGCCCCTGCTGCTGGCTCATTCCTTGTTGCTGATCTTGAGCAGCTCCTTGACTAGGAACAGCTGGAATCTCTAAGTTTTCCAAATCTTTTTCTGTTGTCATCTTTCCGTCTACCACAACAGATTTTTGAGATCCATCCATCGTATACGTACCAGCCGGCACTTTTGCATCAGATGCTTGGATAAGCTTTTTCACTGTATCTTCATCGAGTCCCAGCTGCTTGAGCTTGTCTTGTTTGAATACAAGTTCTGCTTCTTCAACTTGTTCTCCTGACACGCTGACCGAAGAAATCCCTTGCACTTTTTCAACTTGTGGAACAACGGTATTTTTTACATACTTCGTTAATTCTTCTAATGATTTTTTATCATCTGAAACGCTTAATGAAATAATCGGAAAATCACTAATGCTTTGTCTTGAAACATTTGGTTCCTCTACATCATCTGGCAGATCTACGTTTGAAAGAGCTCGTCTAACTTCGTCTTCTGCCTTCTCCATATCTTTACTAAAGCTATATTCAACTTGAATGGTAGCCATATTTTCATAAGAAGATGAGCTAACTGTGTCAACGCCGCTCAGTCCCTGAAGCTTTTGTTCAATCGGCTTACTCACCTTATCTGCCACTTGTTCCGGAGTGGCTCCCGGATAAGTTGCACTGACTGTTACAACAGGCGTTGAAATATCAGGAATGGTCTCTAGTTTCATATTAAACCCTGAATACAGCCCTGCAATAATGACAAAGAGTGTTAACAGCCATACTGCAAATTTATTTTTCAATGAAAATTTAATAAACTTCCCCAATGCATATCCTCCTTCAAATATATGTATACTAATAAAATTGACTGATCGGTCACAACAACTTAAAATATAAATGACTAACCGGTCACTGTCAACCCTAAGCAGGCTCTCTCCTAACATGTTCATAATAAAGACATATTTAAGATAAATCGTTTTTTAAAGGAACTGACTCCCGGTTTTAACTTTGATATATACCTTTATCTTTTTTAGTGTATGATACTATTATCTAACGAAATGAATGGCTAAATTGTTCAATAAAGGAGGTAGAATACATGAAAGAAAAAGAAAAGAGAATAATTGAAGCTTCGATTAAGCTTTTTGCAAAAAAAGGATTTAATGCTACCTCTGTGCAAGAAATTGTAGATGAATGCAACATTTCAAAAGGTGCATTTTACCTGCACTTCAAATCTAAGGATGCACTTTTATTATCAATTCTAAACTTTTACTATGAAAAGCTCTTTAGCTCTGTTTATGCTCTCGACGAGGAAGTAAACGATGCCCGCAGCCGCTATATGAATCAGCTCATCTATTTCTATGAATTTATTACGGAGCACAGAGATTTTATTATCATGCAAATTCGTGAAAAATCTATTCCATTTAACAAAGAAGTGGAGACCTTTGTTCATAAAATGCAGCGAGAAACGTTTTACTTTCATCGCAAAAGCCTCGTTAGCGTATACGGAGAAGACGTAACTCCTTATATCTCGGATTTAACGAAAATGATTGAAGGTATTCATCATTCCTTTTTAGAAATTATTATCTTCAATCAATACGAGCTTACCTTTAAAGAAGTAGCACAGTACATAATGGACCGAGTTGATGTATTAGTAGAAGATTTATTAGCTAGAAAACCTCGTCCCCTTATTCCCGCTTCTTTTGGTGAAGATATATACGGAAAGGAACGAACGACTTTTCTAAGTAAAAATGAGCAGGTAAAACAAGCTCTTGAGGAAATTAAACATCTGCTAGACACCAGCGATCATATTTCTGATGATCACGCAGACAGCTTTCACATTTTACAAACGGAGCTAAAAAAAGATAAGCCTACCACTGCTATTGTAAAAGGCATGGTTGGAAATTTAACGGAACTTAAACCGTTGGAAGAACCGCTTAATCTTTTAACAGCCTTACTCCAACAAAAATAACAGAAGGCTTCAACAAGCCTTCTGTTATTTTTCTGCTTTTGAACTAGATACTCCCCCAGATAACACGAACTTCATTGCTTCTTCTGGCTTAATATCTAACCATTCAATTTCTTCTTTTGGAATCAAAAAAGTAAAACCAGCTACTTGAAAAGTTTGTGGAACATAGACGGCGAAATGGTCTTTTAACGAGTGAATCACCTCTTCTACTTCTTCAGAGGTCACAAACCCTATGACTTTCATTGACGTGCCAGGCATCGTCACTAAAACTACTTTTGAAAAGGACTTTTTCTCTCCAAGAAAAGATTGAAACGTATCTTTAATGACGGTATATAGCGTTTTAACAAGCGGTATTCTTTCTAACAATCGGTCAATTAAGTTAATGATTTTCCCTGCAAAAAAACGAGTGGATAACCATCCTAAGAACGTAATTAAAACAAGAGTCGCTAAGATCCCAACCCCCGGTATATAATCCTGCTTCATATAGGGCTTCAATACGTTTCCTAAAATGCTGTCTAAAAAATTAAACACTCTTACCAAAATATAAATAACAAGGATAATAGGGACAATCGTTAAGAGTCCGTTAATAAAACTTTTTATGATTGCTTTCATGCAAACACCTCATTTTTTCTGACATACTGCCGTTCATTATACAATGGATTTGTTTTGCTGCGTCTCTTTATTTCTATTCACATATGTATAAACTAGGGACGTTTTATCAAAATAATAGATGGGTACATGAACATACATACTTATATATTTATTTTTTCGGAGGGATACAATTGGGACGTTTAGAATCAAAAATTGCTGTTATTACAGGGTCAAGCTCTGGCATAGGAAAAACAACCGCTGAGCGCTTTGCGAAAGAAGGCGCGGTTGTTATTTGTGCCGATATTAATTTAGACGGTGTGAAAAAAGCAGCACAAGAAATTAAAGACGCTGGCGGTGAAGCCTACGCCTACTATATCGATGTAGCTGAAGAAGAAAAAGTAAAAGAGTTCACAGCGGAAATTGAAAAGAAATTTGGAAAAGTGGACATTCTTTTTAATAATGCAGGGACAGACACAGAAGGCGGCAAGCTTCACGAATATCCAGTAGAACTTTGGGATCGCTTAATGTCGGTAGATTTACGCGGAACGTTTCTTGTAAGCAAATACGTTATTCCGCTGATGTTAGAAAATGGCGGATCGATTATTAATAATTCATCCGTATCCGGACTGGCAGCAGACTTAGACCGTTCTGGCTATAACGCGGCGAAAGGTGCTATTACCAACCTAACAAGAACCATGGCAATTGACTACGCTCGTGAAGGTATTCGCGTTAACTCAATTGCTCCTGGAACAATCGAAACACCTCTTCTTGATGATTTATCAGGCGCTGAAGAAGGAAAAAAATTCAGAAAAGCATATGAATGGGTCGATCCGATGGGCCGTCTAGGCAAACCGGAAGAAGTAGCCGGTGCTGTATTATTTTTAGCATCTGATGACAGCTCATATGTAACAGGTGATTGCATTACTGTAGACGGCGGTCATATGGCGTATACATGGCCTGGAAAAATGCTTTACGATAAAATGTGAGAATAAAATTAGCTCTATACCATTAGGTATAGAGCTTTTCCGTTTGAATTTTTTCTTTAAAATAGACGTGACATTATGTCAAGACAGGTGTAAACTTAAAGCAAAATTCTTTGCTTCTAGGAGGAAGACATGAAAACAAAACAATTATCAGAACGTCAGCTTCTTGGCATCGCAGGGCTCGGATGGCTCTTCGATGCCATGGATGTTGGCATTTTGTCTTTTATCATTGCAGCTCTTCACGCTGAATGGGGACTTTCCCCTACTGAAATGAGTTGGATAGGCAGCGTTAACTCGATCGGAATGGCAGTTGGAGCTTTGGTGTTTGGGTTGCTGGCTGATCGAATTGGGCGAAAAACCGTTTTTATTGTAACTCTTGTTCTTTTTTCAGTGGCAAGCGGCCTTTCGGCTCTTACTACTACCCTTGCTGCTTTTTTAGTATTTCGATTTTTAATTGGAATGGGGTTAGGAGGAGAGCTGCCTGTTGCTTCTACACTTGTTTCTGAGACCGTGGCGCCGGAAAAACGCGGTAAAGTGGTCGTGCTGTTAGAAAGTTTTTGGGCGTTCGGTTGGCTACTGGCTGCGCTTATTTCTTACTTTGTAATCCCAGCTTACGGGTGGCAGCTAGCGCTTATCCTAACGGCTATTCCAGCGTTTTATGCCATTTATTTGCGCATTAAACTCCCCGATTCTCCTCAGTTTGTGGAAGCGACAAAAGAAAAGAAACCGTCGATTGCGGACAATGTAAGAAGCGTGTGGTCTAAGCCTTATCGTCAATCTACCATTATGCTGTGGGTTCTGTGGTTTTGCGTTGTATTTTCATATTACGGCATGTTTTTATGGCTACCTAGCGTCATGGTCATTAAAGGTTTTAGCTTGATCAAAAGCTTTGAATACGTATTGATTATGACATTAGCTCAACTGCCTGGCTATTATACGGCTGCTTGGTTTATTGAACGCATGGGCCGAAAATTCGTATTGGTCACATATCTGTTAGGTACGGCTGCCAGCGCATATATCTTCGGAAATGCGGAGTCACTTTGGTTGCTGCTAACAGCAGGTATGCTGTTGTCTTTCTTCAACTTAGGTGCTTGGGGTGCTTTATACGCGTATACACCTGAGCAATATCCCACATCTATCCGAGGCACAGGAGCTGGAATGGCTGCTTCTTTTGGACGAATTGGAGGAATTTTAGGACCGCTGTTAGTTGGATATATGTCAACGCAAGGTACGTCTTTAACCGTTACGTTCTCAATCTTTTGTGGAGCTATTTTAATCGGTGTTGGTTCGGTTGTTTTTCTAGGAAAAGAAACCAAACAAAAGCAGCTCGCATAAACAAAGACGCTCTTTTAGAGCGTCTTTGTTGTGCTTATTATTTATTTTCTACCAGCTCTTTTTCATCTGTCTCTACTTCCACGTCACGCTGAGCGAATACTTTCTTGGCTACGCTTAAAGCATTTAACACGCGAGGGAAACCTGTGTATGGGATTAATTGAATGATGCTCTCCACAATTTCATTCGGCTCTAGTCCAGCTGTTAAACCTGTATTTAAATGCAGCTCAAGCTGAGGCTCTGTACCCTGAGTGACCAATGATGAAATGGTAACTAATGCTCGTTGCTTATTGGTTAAACCCGGTCGTGAATAAATGTCTCCATAGGCAAATTCAATAATATATTTCCCAACGTCAGGAGCTAGGTCTTTTAAGTCTTCTGTAATTTTTAAATGAGTTGAAATATCATCGTTACTCGTTAATGTATATTCCATTAATTTATCTAAACCTTTTTGATAACTATCTTGTGCCATGTAAAATCAACCTCCGTATCTTTTACTGACACCGCGCGGAATCAATGTTTGTTTTCTTGTATGTTTTCTACACTATCTACTTTAACGCACATTCTCTCTTTCGTAAAATACATATATTCAATACAACGTATGCATTTTATCTATATAAAGCAGAATGCTGTTCATTCATATAGTGAAGAAATTGCTTAGAGGCATATGAAATATATTTATCTTTTTTTAAAATCAATCCTAAATCCCATGAAATTGAAGGGTTAGTAATAGGAACTGCTTTTACAATAGAGGAATCTACTTTTGCCGCAATCATTTCACCAATAAAATCCCATTGAGAGCTCTCGTAAGCTACGTTAGGTTCAAATCCCGCTTGTTGACATGCCTGAATAAGCCGGTCGTGAAGCGTAAAATCTTCATTAAATAAAATAAATTTCTCTTGGGCTAATTCATTAATTTCCACATGAGTTTTAGAGGCTAAAGGATGGGAATGTTGAACATATAAAAGCATTTTTTCAGAGATAAAAGGATTAATATCAAAAAGATGTTCATTTACCGGAAGCACCGCTACACCTAAGTCTAACGCTCCTTTTTCTACTGCTTTTTGAACACGATTGGCTCCGTATTCAATAAGTTTAATCGTAATATCTGGATAGAGCTGCTGAAACCCTTGGATAATCTTTGGAAAGAACAGCACTCCAATCAATGGAGGAATTCCAATTTTAATCATCCCTTTCTTCAGATTCATCACATCATATAAATAAGTCGATAGCTCATCAATGGATGCCATGACTTTTTGTCCTTGCGCATACACCACTTCCCCGGCATCCGTTAAATCAATCTGCCTTGCGGACCGATCAATTAATTCTACTTCCAATTCTTCTTCTAAGTTTTTCACCATTTTGCTCAAGGTCGGCTGTGAAATATGGAGACTTTGAGATGCTTTAGTAAAGCTCCTTAATTTAGCGACTTCTAAAAAATAATTAAGCTGACGAATATCCATCTCTGCTCCTCCTATAGATAAAGCGAATATCTTTTATATTATTTATTCATTTTACCTATTATTTTTTAAGGTATACAGTAAAAATATAAAGAAAAGATGGACAAATAATAAATCAATTTAATCTAAATAAGGACAAATGGGATAAAGGCGCTAGTATGGACCGCTTGTGACACCGCTGTTGATTTCCGTGCAAGGCTTCGCTTTCCGCGGGCGGCCGCTGAGCCTCCTCATCACTTGCGCTCCAATCAACACCTAGAAGCTACTACATGCATGAAACCTACGCTTACCATAACATCAAAAAATCCGAACGATGAATCGTTCGGATATACCTTCACCTAAAATACTGTTGTCCCGTCCTCTTTTACGAATATTTTTTAAAATGTTTTGGCTGCTTGTGCTGCTTGTTCTAGGCCACTTTCAATAATTTCTTGCGCACGATCTGGAAACTGATTATGTCCCTCAATAATAACAGAGTTCACATCCGTGATTCCAAAGAATTGAATTACGTTGCTAACATATTTAACGGCCATTTCGACCTCAGCTGCTGGACCTTCTGAATACACTCCACCTCGCGCGTTTAATAACATCACTTTTTTATCGCCTAGTAGTCCCACCGGACCTTCTGGCGTATACTTAAACGTTTTGCCTGCTTGATTTAAATAATCAAAGTACGTATGAAGCACGGCCAGCACAGTAAAATTCCAAAGCGGAAAGGCAATGACAATTTTATCTGCTCTCACAAATCGTTCTAAGTAATAATTAGCAGTTTCTGCTGCTTTGTTTTCCGCTGCCGTCACTTCTAGCCCTCTTGCTAACTTAAACTGATCGTTTATCATGTCGGCACCTAAATAAGGAAGTTCTTCTTGAAACAAATTTAGCTCTATTATTTCTTCACCTTGGTGCGATTGTTGATAGCTTTCTAAAAACGCATCATATAATTTCACGCTAACCGCTTCACTTGCCGATCTGTCATTTGCTTTTATAAAAAGAGTATAACTCATACTAAAACCTCCACTGATTGTTGATACTCTTATTTTATTCACTTTTTTCGTGCGTTTCGAACGACTTTATAATGAAATACCTTCATACTTTAGGCTGAGAAAAATGAAAAGATCCGAACGATTTATCGTTCGAATCTTCCTTCCACTAAACTAATTTTTTCCCAATCTCCTCATTTTACAGATGAAACGGGAAGGTGAATCACAACTTCCGTCCCTTGTTCTTCTTCACTCTTAATAAAAATCTCGCCTTTATGCTGACGGACAATAGTTTGTGCAATCGATAGTCCAAGCCCCGTTCCTCCCGTAGCTCTGCTTCTAGCTTTATCGACTCGATAGAAACGTTCAAAAATATGTGCAAGATCTTCTTTTGGAATGCCAATTCCATAGTCTTTTACTTTGATAATGACACCTTCCTGCTTTTTTTCAACGGTCACTTCAATTTTATCCGTACTGTATTTAATTGCATTATCAAGCAAAATAATCAACACTTGCTTCATTTTTAGTTCATCCACTTCAATCATAATGGGCGTTTGATCATAATGAAGAACTAATTCCCTTTTGTATACTTGCTGCAGCTGCTTAACGATTTGTTCAAAAATAAGAACAAGATCTGTTTGTTTCATATCAAGCGTTTGTTCTTTTTCCACACTTGCCAGATCAAGCAGCGTTTCAATCATTTTTTGCATTTTGGTTGCTTCCGCATAGATGGTGTCGATCGCATCCAGCGTAATTTCTTCATTTTTAATCCCTCTTCTTCTTAATAAATTAGAATAACTGCGAATAACGGTTAGAGGGGTTTTTAATTCATGAGAAGCATCGGAAACAAACTGATTTTGCTTTTCAATATTTTCTCGCAAGCGGTCAATCATATGATTAAAGGTAACGGTCATCCCCTGCAGTTCATCTCTCGTTTCGGTTTGAATGAGGACTTTTTTAGGAACACCGCTCTCTTCGATCTCTTTCATCGTTGTGACCATATTTTTAATAGGATGCATAATGACGCGTGATAACCATCTTCCTCCTAAAAGAGACAGTAAAATGGAAACAAGCGAACAAAAAATCAAAATTGATAGCAAAATATCTTTACGGGTTTCAAAACCAGTCAGGAGCTCACCAATCTCAAGCGTTTCAACGACTTGATTATTGACTTTGACAGGCATGCGAATAACCAATACTTGCTTTTCTCTGATTTTGCGAAGTTTCACCTTTTTTTCTTTGAAAATTCGGGCTTAATTTTCACCAGATGAGGATCATTTGATACCTGGTTAATGACCGTAGAATTTTCTGAGACTGTTCGGATAAATGAATGGTTGGTCAAATAAAATTTTAGTAACTCCGGCGAGAGCTCCACGGAATGATCTTGCTGACCTTTTTGAATAATCTCGCGTGCTTTTTCGAATAAAATGTCCTGTTCCATATTCACCGTAGATTTAGTAAAGGAGAAAAAAACAACGATGTTCATGATTAATAAAATAACCACTAGCCATGCTGTTGTCAGCAAGTTAATCTTCGTCGTGATCTTCATGTTTCTCCTCTTTCATCATATATCCTACGCCCCGCACCGTATGAATGAGAGAAGTAGAAAAACCTTCATCTACTTTTTTTCTTAAGTGGCGAATATACACATCAATTACGTTTGTTTCTCCTTCATATTCATAGCCCCAAACGTTTGTGAGAATTCCTTCTCTCGTGACAATTTTATTTTTGTTCGTAAGCAAATACACGACTAAATCATACTCTTTCGGTGTCAACGTAATGGATTCATTGTTTCTTAGGACTTCCCTTGTTTCAAGATTAATGGTCAAATCACTGATCGTTAAGAGCTCCGCTTCAGCTTCTTTCGTTCCTGATGCTTCTACGAGCGAACGATAGCGAATACAAGAGCGAACCCGTGCTAACAGTTCTTCAATTTCAAACGGTTTTGTAACATAATCATTAGCCCCTTGATCTAAGCCCATTACCTTATCTAGCGTCGTATTTCTGGCAGTTAATAAAATAACTGGCGTAAATACTTCCGCTTTCCGAAGTCTTCTTAACACCTCAATACCGCTCAGACTTGGAAGCATCACGTCTAGCAAAATGAGGTCATATTGAGCGGATATTGCCGTCTCTAACCCCGCTTTCCCGTCGTACTCAACATCTACTTCATAGTCTTCAAATTCCAATTCAATCTTTAACACTTTCGCAATTTGCGCTTCATCTTCCACAATTAAAATTTTCTCTTTCATGTTATACACCTCTCACCACATGTCTTAAGTGAAAGAATAGCTTCTTTAGATAAAAAAACAACACCTTTTTCAAAAGATGTTTGTTTTTTTATCTAAACCCTACTTTTTCAACATACTTGTCTTTTAGCTTATCCTTATTGTTTGTAAACATGAATGTTTTACGCATGAAGACCCATCGTTTGCTTTTCACCTAAAATCCAATTGACTACTGCTAAAAGTTCTTCAGGCGTTTGTGCTTCGATTTCTTTATGGTAAGCAGCAATCGCGTTATATAATGTGCTCATTTTATCAGCATCCTGGAGCACTGCCTGCAGCTGACTTTCTAACGATTGATCCGCCTTTAGTTCTTGAACTAAGTTTCGTTCTGTTAAATAGCGTAAATTCACTTCTTCTTGACCTGGTAAAGCAGAATGAACAAAAATCGGTAAATTCTTGCGAAGAGCTTCACTGACCGTTATACCACCTGGCTTTGTTACAATAGCATCCACTCGTTCATACAGTTCATTCATTTCTGTGCGTGATGAAATGTACGGAATTGGTGTAACGTGCTGTAATTCCCATCCCTTGATTTCTTCATATAACTTTTGATTTTTGCCGCATAAGACAAAGTAATGAAAATGGCGCGCATCTTTTAAATCATTGTAGAAATCCATAATATTGCCTAAGCCGCTGCTGCCTCCAGCAATTAAAATATTCCGGTTACCAGGATGCTTAAATATTCTTGTTTTTGTTATTTCTTCATGTACCGGTATCCCTGTGACCATCATATTTTGAAGTGGAATTTCGCTTTGCGCACGAAGTCCTTTTTTTACTTCTTCACTAGGAAGAAAGTGAAAATCAATCTCTTCTTTTCCCCATAAATTATTAATAAAGAAATCCGTGTAGACATTTATAATAGGTACATCGCACTTGCCTTTTGCTTTTAATTGACTGAGCAAATAAGAAGGAAACCCATGTGTGCATATAATTAAATCCGGATTTTCTTCTTTAACTAAGTGCTCCATTTTTTTTGCGAATACGTGATGATACCATTTGAATGAATGAACAGGCGGTTCATAAAAGAGATGTTTGTATGCCATATTGTACGTTTCTGGAGCATAACGAATCCATTTCAAATATGTGCCTGTGACCACTTTTTCTAATAGTTCGTTTGTATAGCTTAATAAATCTATTTTTTTATAACAAATATTTGTCGTTCTTCTTTCCAATATATCCATTAACGCCTCTGCCACTTGATGATGGCCAGAAGGCATTTTTAGAAGAGGTAAAAATAAAACCTTTTTCAACTGTTTCATCTCCTATTCTAAAAGCAGTTTCTTCCTCTCCTTTTTATATCATTAAATGCCCTTAAATTTCGGATTTTAATTGATTTTTAATGTGAAATTCATCGTTTTTTTAGAGTGTCAATCTAAACTAAGAGTGAAAAGTACTGCATAAGGAGAAAACAAATGAACCTCAATTACGAAGTATTTCAATGGATTAACTCGTTTGCTGGTAAATCCAGCGCAATGGATTCTGTAATGATTATCATCACGAATAGCGTTCCTTATTTTATAATGGCTTGTTTGCTTTTGCTTTGGTTTAGCGGAAAAACAGAAAGAACAATTTATCACCGTTATACGGCTTTATACATGTTGTTTACAATTGTACTTTCTCTATGTATCAATGAAGTCATTCACCTGGTGTATTACCACCCGCGTCCGTTTGTGACTCATCACGTTCATAAGCTGATTCCGCACCCGGCTAATTCATCTTTTGTGAGTGATCATTCGATTTTAGTCTTTTCTGCTGCTTGGATCATGTGGTTACGAAAAAACAAATGGAGAAGCATCATTTTTATATGGGCTGTCATTTCGGGCCTTTCACGTATTTACGTAGGCGTTCACTATCCAGCAGATGTACTTGGAGGCATGGTGATTGCCGGAGCTATCGGATGCTTTATTATATACGTTTCAGCTAAAACAGCTCCTCTTATTCAGCGATTATTCTGGATTCACGATTTGATTATCAAGCGTATTCCGTTTCTATCTCCCTATACGCATGAACAAATTAGCAAAAAAAATCATTCAGCTTAAAGAGGCTGAGACAAAAATAGTATAGTTGAAGTGAAAAACGAACCACTAATTAAACTGTTTGATTAGTGGTTCGTTTTTTTTGTTATGGTGAACGTAGATTTTATCTGTTTCGTTCCTTCCAGCGGTTGATTGGAGGGCAACGCGAAGACTCCTGCGGGAACAGCAGAACAGGTGAGACCCCGCAGGAGCGCAAGCAACGAGGAGGCTCACCGGCCGCCCGCGGAAAGCGAAGCCTTGCACGGAAATCAACTGCGGCCGAGCAAGCAGTCAAGATTATATATCCAGATTGTTCGCCTTTGGATGGGATTCATTTCGTTACGTCTCAGCCTCTTTTTATTATTTTTAAAAAACAACGTTCACTTTCTTGACTTTCACTTTTATTTATTTTATATTAGTTGATGTATCAAACATTGATGTATCAAATATTAATTCATCAATAAATATCATAGAAAAAGGGAGCGACTTTCTTGTCACATTCATGTTCTGAAAAAGCAAATGTTCTGTATGCTCTGCAAGAAGTTAATAAACAAATTAATCAAAAGTTTGAGCATTGTACCGGTGTTAGCCAATCACGTCTTGATATTTTACATCAGCTTTATGAAACAGGTGAAATGAGTCAAAAGGCGCTTCAACAGCAAGTAAACATTGACAATGCTGCAATTACAAGGCATTTAAAGCAGCTCGAAGAAAGAGATGTTGTATCACGCCGTAAAAACCCTGATGACAACCGCGTAACATTTGTAAAGCTTACGAAAAGCGGACATGAAAAAATCGGTACATTTCGAAACGAAAAAGCTCGCTTTATTGATGAAGCATTTAAAGATTTCAGCGAAGAAGAACAGCTGCTGCTTTCCAAAATGCTCGAGCGTTTAAAAGTAAACATTTCGGCCATTGAACGGTCATAACATTTTTAACATAAAGGAGAGTTCATCATGACACAAACAAAAACACTAAACAATGATTTCCAAGATATTATTACAGGGCGCAGATCTATTCGTTATTACGACCCATCTGTCAAAATCAGCCGTGAAGAAATGAAAGAAATTTTAACAGAAGCGACGCTAGCTCCATCTTCTGTTAATGCACAGCCTTGGCGCTTTCTAGTAATTGATAGCCCTGAAGGAAAAGCAACATTAGCTCCGCTTGCTAAATTTAATCAATCACAAGTAGAAACATCAGCAGCTGTTATTGCAATATTCGGCGATTTAAAAAGTGAAGAAAATTTAGATGAAATTTACGATAAAGCTGTTGAACTAGGCTATATGCCACAAGAAATTAGAGACATGCAAATTCCTAAAATCAAAGCGCACTACGCAGCTGCTCCTGAAGAATTAAATAAAGAAACAGTATTAATTGACGGCGGTTTAGTATCCATGCAGTTAATGCTTGCTGCACGTGCTCACGGTTATGATACAAACGCTATTGGCGGTTATGAAAAAGATCAAATTGCCGAAGCATTCGGTTTAGACAAAGAGCGCTATGCACCGGTTATGTTACTTTCAATCGGCAAAGCAGCAAATAGCGGTTACCCGTCTGTACGTTTACCAATCGAAAAAGTAGCTCAATTTAGATAATAAAAAAAGGTGCTGTATATTCAGCACCTTTTTTTATCCTCCACTAACGGGCGGAATAAATGCGACGGTATCTCCCGTTCTAATGGTTTCTTCATCTGTTACAAACTCTTCGTTGACTGCGGTCATCGTTTGCTTCAGAGAGGACAGCTTATACGTTTTTTGCACATATTCCTTTAATTCCTTCACTGTTATATCTTGCGTATCAACTGTTACTTGTTCCACTCCAGCCTCTTCACGTATAGCAGCGAAAAATAAGACGTTAATCATTTTTACATCTCCTTCATTGGCTTTCCTTCAGGATATTCTTTCGTTTCTAACTGATCTCCAATCCATTTTGTTCCGTCTTCCCAAAATTCCTTTTTCCAAATTGGCACAATTTGCTTAATACGTTCAATAGCATACTCGTTTGCTTCATAAGCTGTTTTGCGATGCGGAGAAGAAACGGCAATAACTACTGCGGCTTCTGTTATATCAAGCTTCCCGATTCGATGAGTAATAGCCGTCAAAGCATCGGGCCACTTTTCCTGAATTTCGTCACCAATTTGGCTAAGCATTTTCACTGCCATTGGCACATAGGCTTGATATTCAAGAGAGAGCGTCTTCTTGCCTTTTGTAAATTCTCTTACCGTTCCAATAAATGTCGTAATAGCTCCCGCGTCTCTTCTAGAAACTTTTTTAATTATTTCATCTACGGCAATTGGCTGATTTACTACTTCAAATAAGTGCTGGTTCATCTTCTTTCCCCCACTTCTTTCAATAAAAAATTAAGATAAAGCTCGTCTTCTTGTAAGTGAAATATTGGATATGCTCGCTGCACTTCTTTTTTAAGCGGAACGTGACTAATCACGCATATAATATTGGTTAGAGAGGAAAGCAGAACAAGATCTTCTTCACTTCGAATCAAGACTGCTTTTGGATAGGATTCTTTTTTATATCCTTCAACAAAAATGACATCTGGCGAGAAAAATTGATAAAAATCAATCAGCTTTTTTAGGCTCCAGTCTTTACTATCTGCTGTAAGCTGAAGGATTCCACCTCCCTCTACACCTGCCACATCGGCACCTGCTTGCTGGTGGCGATGACTGTCTTTTAGCTCACTGCTGCTATCTGGAGGTCCGCCGTGTCCATGGTGCTTAATAGAACCTACACATAGATTGAATTGTTTCGCTCTTTTAATTAGCTTTTCCACTAAAGTAGTTTTTCCGCTGTTTTGAAATCCAGCTACTTGTAAAACGGTACAACAAGCTACCAAGGCCATTCACTTCCCCGCACGTCATCTAGCAATAAGACGTCAACCAGCATTCCTTCTTTGTATCCTCTCGTCCCTCCAGGAAATATAATTAACGTATCCGCATGAGCTAAAGAAGAAACAGCACTAGATTTTGTAAAGCTTAATGGAGAAGCAATCAGCTGTCCTTCCCTGTATGAAAGCCTGCCAGATACAAATCGCATAAAAGGATTTGGCTTTAAGAAGTCCTTTCCTAACAAAGCTTTTTCTTTCCGAAGATGAGGGGTTCTTTTACCCGCATATGTACTGATTACCGGACGAGCCAGAAGTTCAAAACCGACATAGCACGCTGTAGGATTTCCCGAGAGGCCAAATAAAAGCTTTTCTTCCATACGAGCAACCGTTGTTACACTGCCTGGTCTCATCGCTATTTTATTAAAAAGAACTTCGGCTTGTAATTGTTTATACACATCTGGTAGATAATCATAGTCTCCTACTGAAACGCCGCCCGTTGTAATCAGCATGTCCACTTCTGATAGTGCAGCTTTTACCGCATTGTAGCACTGGCTTAAATCATCAGGCATAATACCAAAATAGTTCACTTCGCCTCCAGCTTTTTCAATTTGCGCACGCAGCATATGAGCATTGCTATTACGAATTTTGCCCCGTTCAACAGGATCACTTACTTCCACTAGTTCACTTCCAGTTGCAAGTAATCCAACTACAGGTTTTTTGAAGACAGCTATGTTACTATAGCCAAATGTGGCTAAAAGAGCAGCTACCCCCGGAGTGATATACGTTCCTTTTGAAGCTAACACAGTGCCTTTTGTTGTTTCTTCTCCTTGAAAAGAAATGTTATCTCCGCTGTTAAACGCACGCTTGATTTGAACGATCGGCTGATTGTCTTTCGTATATTCTTTTGTTACTTCAAGCATCGCAACCGCATCGCAGCCTTTGGGAATAGGAGCTCCTGTCATAATACGCACAGCCTGCATCGCGCTGACTGTATGTTCAAAAACAGAACCCGCTCCTATTTCTCCTCGAACAGCCAGTTCTACTGGATGAAGTGATGATGCTTCTTTCGTATCTTGCGACCGAACGGCAAAACCATCATATGGAGAACGATCAAAAGCAGGAATATCATGATCTGCTATTAAATCTTCAGCTAAAAATCTGCCGTGAGCTTCTTCAAGCGCAATGATTTCTTGCTTTCTGTTTTTTGCATACTGCATCACTCGTCCAACGCATTCCCCGACAGGGATAGGAGTTCGCTTTTCTCTCATTCTTTTCACTCCTTTACTCATCCTAGTAAACGATAATATAAGCTTCTCGCAAATTGAATATCATTCGTTCCATGAATAAATACACGGCCATCTTGAAAAATTACAAAGCGCTGCTCTGGAAGCTGACATGACAGAAGATATGGATTGCGGTCCACTTTCCCCTGTTTTTTTAACTGTTTTTCCAATTCATCGAAGTTGTACAAATGGCGCTGCGAGGGTCTGATTTGAACCGTCTCTCTGCCGCACAGAACTTCTGTTTTAAGCTGATTTTCATACGCTAAGTACGGATATGTTTGGGTCGATCCGCAAGAAGAACATTTATCACTTTTCATTTTGCCCGTCTTAAATTCAGCGTGCTGATTATTCCAGACGTCAAAGGTTAGAAATGTGTGGCGCAAAGCTTCAACATCTTCGACTAAAATTTTTAATGCTTCGGTTATTTGATAGGCTGCCACGATTTGAACAGCGGGACTAATAATTCCTGCTGTCTCACAGGTTGCTCCTCCGACAGGCACTTTTTTCAATATGCAGTGCAGACAAGGGGTTACATTTGGGATAACGGTATAAGTGGTGCCATAACTCCCTACACATGAGCCGTATATCCAAGGAACTTCATACTTATGTGACAAATCATTTAAAATAAAACGGATGTCGAAGTTGTCTGTCGCATCGATTATCACATCAGCTGTTTGGACGATACTTTCTAAATTAGCAGGCTGAGCATCCATCACCAGCGCTTCAATCTTCACTTCCGTGTTTATTTGACGCAAACGATTTTTTGCTGCTACAGCTTTAGGTAGTTTGTTTTGCGCATCTTGTTCTGTATAAAGCTGCTGACGCTGTAGATTACTCCATTCTACATAATCACGATCTACAAGAGTCAATTTTCCAATTCCAGCACGCACGAGGGCTTCTGCGCTAGCGCTGCCTAGAGCCCCTGCGCCTACAACTAAAACATGCTTACTTCTAATTTGCTGCTGCCCTTTGTTTCCAACGGGCTGGAAAAGCTGCTGACGTGAATAACGTTCTGTCACTCTTTTCTCTCCCTTTCTCATTCAATCTCTGACTTCACTATCTATTCCTTCGTCAAAGATATTTCTTTAAAAACATGCTATTATACACATAAAGCTACGCTGCTTTACGGAGGCTTTTTCGCATAAATATACAAATATATTTTGATGGAGGTATTTAATAAATGTCCATTGCCGGCATTGTATTAGCAGGAGGAAAATCTTCTCGCTACGGTCAACCAAAAATGTTTGAAACCTATAACAAGAAATCATTTTACGAATATAGTATAGATGCATTAAAAGAAAATCACGTCACACCTATACTTGTGTCTACCAACCAAGATTTACTCCCTTATTTTCAAAGAAAGGATGTTGCATTTGCAGTTGAAAAATGCCCGTATCAAGGTCCTTTGTATGCAATTCATCACGCTTTAACTGCGATCGATTGCTGCGCTGAATGGTTCTTTATTCTTTCTTGCGATATTCCTTTTATTAATGCTGAGTTTGTTCATCACATGATCACACTGACTCAAACGGACTCACCTGACATTGTTCTTCCTGTTCAGCCTGATCACATTCACCCGCTTCTAGCACTCTATCACCGTAGAACGCTTCCTCTTATTGAACAACTCGTTACAAAAGGTGAAAGAAGGCTTACGCAATTGTTGAATCAGACAAACGTCCTTCGCGTGCCTTTTTCAGCAGAAGATCCCACTTTTATAAATGTGAATCATCGCAGTGATTGGCATGTATAAAGCTTCTTTGAATTATCCACCAATATGAGACATTTCCACTTTTTCAGCGCCTTGGACCTGTCTTCCATTAGCTCGTTCGTCTGAGTAACGATCTTTCCGATGATTCCAGATATCAGAAATGGTGTCACAAACAGTATGATCAGAGGCTTCTGACCGTATCAGTGTGCGGAGGTCATATCCTTTTGACGCGAACAAACAGGTATAGAGCTTTCCTTCAGCCGATACTCTTGCACGTGAACAAGTGGAACAGAATGAATCTGTGACAGATGAAATGATACCAATTTCCTCTTCTGTCCCGACGTACCGATACCTGGTAGCTACTTCTCCCGTATAATGAGGTGTAATTTCTTCAAGAGGCATTTCTTGTCCAACTATATCAAGAATTTGTTTCTTTGTTATAACCTCATCCATTTTCCATCCGTTTGAATTTCCCACATCCATATATTCAATAAAACGCAGCGTATGTTTTTTGTCTTTAAAATATTGAGCCATCGGAAGAATATCCTGCTCATTCTTGCCTTTTTGGACAACCATGTTTATTTTGACTGAAATCCCCGCAAGAGCTGCTGCTTCTATTCCTTCTAATACTCGTTTTACGCTTCCTCGGTTTCCATTCAACTCTTGAAATCTCACTTCATTAAGCGAGTCTAAGCTAACGGTTACTCTTGATAATCCCGCTTTTGATAAGGCTTCTGCATGCTTCTTTAACAGTGAGCCGTTTGTTGTTATGGCAATATCATCTATACCCTCAATTTGCTTCAGACGATTGATTAGATCCGGCAAGCCTTTTCTTAGCAGCGGCTCTCCTCCCGTTATACGCACTTTTTTTACTCCTAGCGATGCGAATAATCTAGTGAGTCTCTCTAATTCATCAAACGAAAGAATGTTTTCGGCAGGTAAAAATGGATAGTCTGCCCCAAAAATTTCTTCAGGCATACAATATCGACAGCGAAAGTTACAGCGATCTGTTACTGACAAACGCAAGTCTCGTAAAGGACGCTTTAAAGTATCAACTATAGCGTATGACATCTGCTTCATCTCTCCTCTCTCTAGCTGTCAGCTTCTCCACAGCAGATTAACTCTCTCTTAAAATTCTTTCCGGGCATGTATAAATATTCAACGAATCATTTCGAATAAACCCTACCGTTGTAATTCTCAATTCTTCTGCTAAATTTAAAGCAAGTTCAGTCGGGGCGGATTTTGAAAGAACCACTTCACACCCGATCTTCGCTACTTTCAACAAAATTTCTGAAGAAATACGGCCGCTGAAAACGACTACTTTATCTCTAATTGAAATATGGTGTTTTAAGCAATACCCGTATAGTTTATCTAGAGCATTATGCCTACCAATGTCCATTCTGCTAAGCATAAAGCCATTTTTATCACAAATGGCAGCGTTATGAACGCCACCCGTTTCTTGAAACGTAGCAGCAGATTGCTGCAGCTTATTCATCAATTGAAAACAATCCTTAATTGAAAGTTCTACCGATATACCGTTCATTTTTTTAGCAGTCAGCGCATCATTTATAAAGACAAACCCTTGTCTGCTCGCCCCGCAGCAAGACGTGATATATCGTTTATTTTGAAGGTTTTGAAAATACGGGTTTAATTTATCTATTGTAACATGAACATACCCTTCTTTTTCTTGAACCCATATGTTTTTAATGTCTTTATATGCTCGAATAACCCCTTCAGATGCTAAATAGCCAATTACCATATCTTCAATGTATTGTGGGCTACATACCATCGTGACAAACTCTTCTTCATTAATTTTCACAGTCACAGGAAACTCCGTTACAATTTTATCTTCCACGCTTTCCATTTGACCATTTTTAAATCTAAGAACTGTACGCTTCTTAACGGTCGAGTTCATGTGATGTCTCCTTTTTTAAATAATGTTTTTATCAAAAACGAATACGGAAACCGCTATATTTTCTTTTATTTTCATATCTGAAAATAAATTAACCAACTTTGCTCCTACCAATTCTTCTAGCCCTTCCGGGGGATTCGATGCATATACATCTTGGATCATTTTTGTTCGAGCTAGATGAACCATGTCACATCCTTCAGCAGTGCTTGCAATAAATGTTTCTGTCGGAGTTAAATTTCCATACAGTGTTGAGACAGCCATATTTTCAACAAAAACCGTATGTATTCTTTCCGGTCCTTTTCCAAATAAATCTTTTCGAAGCTTCCGAATAATATCATTAAATTCATGAATAGTTTTTGACATAATCAACGCTCTCCCACCGATTAAAATTAAATTGTGCATTTTATTCCTACAGTTTTTTTATCATAAATCAACACTTCAAAAAATAAAAGCCTAAAATCTTTGCAGCAAAACTTTTGAAGAGAGTTGGGTATTTAAAAAAGTTGTGCATTTAAAAACGTAGCGATATAATTGTAAATAACCGAGATGGAATAATAATAATGAATTGTTATTACTCTATCACTTTTTCTTAACGATATAAATGGGCCGGATTGGCATATTAGTAAGACCTGCTAGTAAACTATTCCACCATGATTGCACTTCCCTTATTTAATTAGGCGTGTGTATTCATGGTGGTTTTTTGTTTTTATATAAAGGAGGAAAACAAATGAGTCGTGAAACCATCACTGTTCATATAAATGGCAACGAATACAAAGCAGCTTCAGGCTCTACCATACTCGAAATTATTAATCAGCAAAGCATTGAGCACCCGCAGATTTGTTATGTTCCTGAAGTGGATCCTATTCAAACTTGTGACACATGTATCGTTGAAATGAATGGCGAGTTAGTTCGTTCTTGTTCTACAAAAGCTGAAAACGGCATGAAGATTGAATTACAATCAGAACCCGCAAAAGCGGCACAGACGGAAGCAATGGATCGTTTATTAGAGAATCATTTGCTATACTGCACCGTTTGCGACAATAACAATGGAAACTGTAAATTACATAACACAGCCGAAATGATGGAGATTGAACATCAAAAATACCCCTATACGCCAAAGGCCTCAGAGAATGAAGTCGATATGTCTCATCCGTTCTACCGTTATGACCCTAATCAATGCATCGCTTGTGGACAATGCGTAGAGGTTTGTCAAAATCTTCAAGTTAATGAAACACTCTCTATCGACTGGGAAGCAAAACGTCCCCGCGTTCTCTGGGATGACGGTGTAGCAATCAATGAATCTTCTTGTGTGAGCTGCGGTCAATGTGTAACCGTATGCCCTTGTAATGCCTTGATGGAAAAATCCATGCTTGGAGAAGCTGGATTTATGACTGGGCTTCCAAAAGACGTTTTAAATCCAATGATTGATTTAGTTAAAGAAGTAGAACCTGGATACAGCGGAATTTTTGCTGTTTCAGAAGTGGAAGCCGCTATGCGCGAAACACGCACGAAAAAAACAAAAACTGTCTGTACATTTTGCGGAGTTGGATGTTCATTTGAAGTATGGACAAAAGGCCGTGAAATCCTTAAAGTTCAGCCTAGCTCTGATGCTCCCGCAAATGCTATTTCAACCTGTGTGAAAGGAAAATTCGGCTGGGATTTTGTAAACTCTGAAAAACGTATTACTAAGCCTTTAATCCGAAAAAATGGCGCATTTGTAGAGTCGTCATGGGAAGAAGCCCTCGACTTAGTAGCAAGCAGGTTAAGCTCTATTAATCAGCAGTATGGACATGGATCAGTTGGTTTTATTTCTTCTTCTAAGATTACAAACGAAGAAAACTATGTTATTCAAAAGCTGGCTCGCCAAATGTTTGAAACAAATGACGTAGACAACTGCTCTCGCTACTGTCAGTCTCCTGCAACTGATGGATTATTTCGAACAGTGGGAATGGGAGGCGATGCCGGCACGATAAAAGACATCGCAAAAGCTGGACTGGTTATCATCGTTGGAGCTAACCCTGCTGAAGGTCACCCTGTATTAGCAACTCGTATCAAACGCGCGCATAAGCTTCATGACCAAAAACTAATCGTCGCAGATTTGCGCAAAAACGAAATGGCTGAACGCTCTGACATTTTTATCAGTCCAAAACAAGGTACAGACCAAGTATGGCTAATGGCTGTAACAAAATATATGATTGACCAAGGATGGCACAATGAAAAATTCATCCAAGAAAACGTCAACTATTTTGAAGACTTTAACTCTTTGCTTGAAAAGTACACGCTTGAATATGCTGAACAAATTACGGGTATTCCAGCAGCAACGCTCATTCAAATAGCTGAAATGATTCGAGACGCCGATGGAACCTGTGTGCTGTGGGGCATGGGCGTGACGCAAAATACGGGAGGCTCTGATACATCAGCGGCTATCTCAAACCTGTTGCTTGCTACTGGAAACTATCGACGCCCTGGAGCAGGCGCTTATCCGCTCCGAGGCCACAATAACGTCCAAGGAGCATGTGATATGGGAACTCTTCCTGCTTGGCTTCCAGGCTATCAGCACGTCACAGACTCAGTCGCCCGAGCGAAATTTGAAAAAGCATACGGTGTAAAAATTAAAGACAAGCCAGGGCTTGATAATATTCAAATGCTGCATTCAATTGATGAAGGAAAAATGAAGGCCATGTACCTTGTCGGAGAAGATATGGCTCTTGTTGATTCAAATGCTAACCACGTACATGAAATATTATCAAATTTAGATTTTTTTGTCGTCCAAGACATTTTCCTTTCGAGAACGGCTCAATATGCTGATGTTGTACTCCCTGCTGTTCCTTCTCTTGAAAAAGACGGAACGTTTACCAATACGGAGCGACGTGTTCAAAGATTGTATCAAGCATTACCAACGCTCGGTGATTCAAAGCCGGATTGGTGGATTGTTCAAGAGATTGCCAACCGCTTAGGTGCGAACTGGACGTATACACATCCTGGTGATATCTTTGCAGAAATGGCTAGTCTATCACCCCTATTCAGCCAAGCCAGCTACGAAAACCTTGAAGGCTGGAATAGCTTCTTATGGGGGAGCTTAGAGGGGAAAAGCACGCCGTTACTTTACGTCGATGGGTTTAATTTCCCAGATAAAAAAGCGCGCTTTGCTTTATCACATTGGGTACTTCCTGCCGAATTCCCAGAAGAATATGATTTACACATTAATAATGGGAGAATGTTAGAACATTTTCATGAAGGGAATATGACCAATAAATCGAGCGGCATCCAATCAAAAGTACCGGAAGTATTTGTAGAAATTTCACCTCAGCTTGCCAAGGAGCGTGAAATTGAAGAAGGTTCGCTTGTCAGATTAATCTCACCGTTTGGAGCAGTAAAAGTACAGGCATTAATTACAGAGCGAGTAAAAGCAAATGAGCTGTATCTTCCAATGCACTCTGTTCATAAAGATTCGGCTATTAACTTCTTGACGGGACCTGCAGTCGACCAACGAACAAATACGCCGGCTTACAAACAAACAAAAGTACGAATGGAAGTATTAAGTAAAGGTGGAGAAACGCCTTTACCGTCTACAAATCCGCGTAACAAAAAACGTCATCCTCAAAATGGGGTCGAGGTTCAGCGTAAATGGAACCGTCCTGGCTACGTCCATTTAACAAGTAAATAGGAGGAGAAAAGATGGCACAACCTATTACAGAAATTAAGAAACCTCTTCTAAGCGAGGAAGAAGAAAAACAACAAAAATTAGAAGATTTAACTTCTCTGCTGGCAGATAATGAAGAAGCGTTGAACCGTATTCTCGGTATTGTTGGCGAACTTAACGACATGGGTGTTCTTGAAGCTGCTGATTCAATGATTCAAGCGAAAGAAAAAATCTCAAAAATTGCGCTTCATCAAATTTCCAGAGAACCGGTAACCAATTTAATTAATACTCTTATGGGTGCAAGCAGCGGTTTGATGAAGGCAGATCCAGAGGTAACCGCTAAACTTGTAAATAGCGCAACAGCTGGTATGAACGAAGCGAATGAGTATGTAAAAACAGGAAAAAAGTAAGTGCATTAGCTCTTATAAAAGCGCTAAACGATCCAGATGTCAATCGTGCAATTGGATTTGGGCTTCACTTTTTAAAAGGAATGGGCAAAGCGTTGGAAGAATAAATGAAGCAGCGACTTGAAAGTTTTCCCCCTTTCAAGTCGCTGTTTTCTTTTTAGGAAGTCAAATTTTAAATGAACGTGATATAGTTATACTAAATTGCTTTACTACAACTAACTGAGGTGACACGATGCAACAATACTTTAAACCCTTATTCGCACTATTATTTTTAATTATGTTTACTGCTGCTTGTTCGAACGAAACAAATACCGATCAATCCGCAGCTCAGCACAAAAACATCAGCTTAACGATATCCGCCGCGGCCAGCTTAAAAGATGCGCTCACTGATATTCAAAAGCAATATGAAAAAAAGCATCCAAATATAGACTTGAAATTTAATTTTGGAGCTTCAGGCTCGCTGCAACAGCAAATTACAAACGGCGCACCTGTTGATTTATTTTTTTCAGCAGCAGAAGACAAGTTTGATGCACTAGTAAAAGCAGGAGCTATCTCCAAGGAGAATGGTACTGACTTGGTTGGCAATGACCTTGTACTTATCGTGCCAAAGAATAATACGTCTGCTATCACAAATTTTGAAGATCTATCAAAGCCGACTGTTCAAAAAATTGCACTTGGAATACCAGAATCCGTTCCTGCCGGACAGTATGCGAAGGAGACTTTTGAACACATGAACCTCTGGAAAAACATTGAGCCACAAACCGTCTATGCGAAAGACGTACGCCAGGTGCTTTCCTATGTGGAGACAGGAAACGTTGAAGCTGGGGTGGTTTATAAAACCGATGCCTTGATTTCAAAAAAGGTGAAGATTGTCGCTACTGCAGATAATAGCACTCACAAACCAATTGTATATCCTGTAGGCGTTATGAAGGATTCGAAACATCCACAAGAAGCAAAAGCTTTTTATCAATTTTTACAAAGTAAGACGGCTCTTAACACTTTAAAGAAATACGGTTTCACTGCAAATTGAGGCCGCTATGATTCAAGAATTTTTATCTCCTCTTCAGCTATCGCTTAAAATTGCATTAGTAGCAGGATTTGTCGTTATTATTTTAGGCACTGTTATAGGAAAACTGTTATCCAGGAAACACTTTAAGGGAAAAGTGATGATTGAAACGGCGTTAATGCTCCCGTTGGTGCTCCCTCCGTCCGTTGTTGGATTTTTATTGATTGTCATATTCGGGAAACACAGCCTGCTCGGCCGGGCAATTGAATGGGCCTTTCAACAACCTGTTATTTTCACATGGTGGGCAGCTGTTATTGCCTCCGTTGTCGTTGCGTTTCCGCTTATGTATCAATCTGCCAAAACAGGCTTTCAAGGCGTAGATTACGAAATTGAAGACGCAGCTCGAGTAGATGGTGCAAGCGAATGGAAAGTCTTTTTCTTTATTTCCATCCCTTTAGCTTCTAAAGCCATCGTAACAGGAGGAGTGCTAAGTCTGGCAAGAGCACTCGGAGAGTTTGGAGCCACTTTGATGTTTGCTGGCAATATTCCAGGTGAAACTCAAACTGTGCCTACCGCTATCTACGTAGCAATTGACTCTGGAAACATGAATCTCGCTTGGCTATGGGTTATTTCAATCGTCTTTCTTTCCTTTCTTATACTGCTTTTTGTTCAGCTTAAACAAAAGTAAAAGGATGTCTCTTTGTGTAAGAGGCATCCTTTTATTTCTTTCCTGCTTTTTTCAATTTTACATAAATCATAAATTAAAAAGGAGCTAATCAAATGAAGAACATACATTTGATTAGCTCCTGTTATAAGTAAGGTAAGCCACCATACAATATGTATTGGTGGAGACGGTGGGAGTCGAACCCACGTCCAGAAATATCGCCACTTAAGCGTCTACGAGTGTAGTTGGCATATTGATAATTCGCGAGCTGTTCTGCCTACCAACAGGCGTCCCAGTCGCTAGTCTGATTATTCTCTTCCTTCGTCCTCAGACGGCGAACTCCGGCGTAGCCCACTTAAAGTGAGTCCCTTACCCTACCACATGGGCGATGGAGGGAGGAACCGCTAAGCTACTATTATGCAGCTAAAGCGAAGTTATTGTTAGATTTGCCAGTTATTATTGGCGTTGATGTTTTAACGAGGCCATCTCCTCGACTCGCAACCTAAGCTCGAACTACCCCTGTCGAATCCGTAACGTCCCCATATAAAAGGGAGTCGGAATGTGTAAGAAAAAATCTTACATCAGATAGCGACTTCAGTGTGCAAAATGAAATCTAACTGATAACAATACTTATTATATCACAAAATGAGCATTTTGCAATTGTAAGATTTTGTAATATCACATCTTTTGACGATCACGAAATGCTCGTTCGATATCGCGCTTCGCTTCTTTTCGCTTTAAGTCTTCACGCTTGTCATATTTCTTTTTACCCTTACCAAGCCCTAGTAAAACCTTTGCGTATCCATTTTTTAAATACACTTTTAAAGGAACTAATGAATAACCCGTTTCTTTTGAATAGCCAATTAGCTTGCTGATTTCACGCTTATGCAGCAATAGCTTTCGTGTACGCAACGGCTCATGATTGTATCGATTTCCTTGTTCGTAAGGACTAACGTGCATATTGTGTAGAAATACTTCTCCGTTTTGCACACGAGCAAAAGAGTCCTTTAAATTTACACGCCCATTACGAATTGATTTGATTTCCGTTCCTTGTAGAACAATACCCGTCTCATATGTTTCTTCAATAAAAAAGTCGTGGCGGGCTTTTTTGTTTTGTGCAATTAATTTCCCTTCACCTTTTGGCATAAAACGTTCCTTCCCTTCAGCCGTACTTACGTATATGTATGATATTATGTATCATTTTACTGTATGGAAATCTAAACAACAACTAAAACGTTTAATGGAGCTGTTTTGAAGCAGAAGGAATCCCCTTCTGCTTCACTGCTGTCGATTTCGATTATTTACGCTTTTTCTTTTTGCGCTTAACATTTGGGGCACCCTCGAAGAATCTCTTTTTCTTTTTCTTCTTTGGCTTTTGAGTAGACCACTCTTCATTTTTGCTTCGGCTGCCCTCGCGACCTTTTCCTTTATCATCTTTGCGTGACTTTTGTTTTGCTTTAATCACTTTAGGACGGTCTTTAGATAAGCGTTTGCGACTTTCTTTCATTCCTACAATAATAAAGTCAACCGAACGCTCGTCTTTATTCACATCGGCGACTTTCACTTCAATTTCGTCTCCAATTCGGAAGACATTGCCCGTTTTTTCTCCAATCATCGCATAGTGACGTTCGTCGTAACGATAATAGTCATCTGTTAAGTCACTGACGTGAACTAAACCTTCAATTGTATTTTCTAGCTCCACGAACATTCCAAAGTTAGTAACAGAGCTAATAATACCATTAAATACTTCCCCAACTTTATCAGCCATAAACTCAGCTTTTTTCATATCGTCCGTTTCCCGCTCAGCGTCAACTGAACGACGTTCCATATTAGAAGAATGCTCAGCAACATCAGGCAGAAGCTCGCGCCATTTTTCTTGTGTTTGCTGATCTGTTTTTCCTTCAATTAAATACGTACGAATTAGACGATGAACGATTAAATCCGGATAACGACGGATTGGAGACGTAAAATGCGTATAGAACTCAGCTGATAAACCAAAGTGGCCTAAACTTTCTGCTTCATATTTCGCTTGTTTCATCGAACGAAGCATAACAGTTGAAATAACCATCTCTTCAGGCGTACCTTTTACTTCTTCTAAAATATCCTGTAGCGCACGCGGATGAATATCGTTTCCTGTTCCTTTCACCGTGTAACCAAAGTTTGTAATGAACTCTAAGAAACGAGTAAGCTTCTCTGCATCTGGATCTTCATGAATACGATAAATGAACGGTACGTTCATCCAGTGAAAATGTTCTGCTACTGTTTCATTCGCCGCTAGCATAAATTCTTCGATTAGCTTTTCAGCAACCGAACGTTCACGCAAAATAACATCGTGAGGATGGCCATCATCGTCTACTAATACTTTTGCTTCTTTGAAATCAAAATCGATGGCACCGCGATCCATTCTCTTTTTACGAAGAATAGCTGCCAGCTTTTCCATACGCTCAAACATCGGAACAATTGGCTCGTAGCGTTCTAACACTTCTTCGTCTTTATCCACTAAGATTTTGTTAACGTCTGAATACGTCATTCGTTCTGTCGTTTTGATGACACTTTCAAAAATCTCATGTTTCACTACTTCACCCTGTGGATCGATTTCCATCTCACAAGAAAGCGTAAAACGGTTAACTTTCGGATTTAATGAGCAAATTCCATTAGATAAACGATGAGGAATCATCGGAATAACTCGGTCTACTAAATAGACGCTTGTTCCGCGCTCTGCTGCTTCTACATCAATCGGAGAACCTTCTTTAACGTAGTGACTTACATCTGCAATATGGACGCCTAATTTGTAGTTTCCATTTTCAAGCTCTGTAACCGTTACGGCGTCATCCAAGTCTTTTGCATCTGCTCCGTCAATGGTTACAATAACTTGATCACGAAGATCGCGGCGGTTGCCGATATCTTTTTCGTCAATCGTTTCAGGTGTATCAATTGCTTGTGTTAAAGCATCAGCAGGAAATTCTTGAGGAAGACCGTGCTTATGGATAACAGAAATGATATCGATCCCCGGATCGTTTTTATGTCCAAGAATTTGAACAACTTTTCCTTCTGCGTTCATGCGGCCTTCCGGATAGGTTGTCAGTTCTACTACTACTTTATGGCCTTCAACTGCACCGTTTCTTGCTGCTTTGGGAATAAAGATATCACCTGCAATTTTTTTGTCATCCGCAATCACAAAGCCAAAATTTTTGCTTTGCGTATACGTACCTACAATTTGCTGGGTACCTCGTTCTAAGATTTTTACAATGGTTCCTTCACGACGAGCACCTGATGATTCTGATGACACTCTTGCAAGCACAATATCTCCGTGCATAGCATTGTTTGTTTCAGTAGGGGGAATAAATACATCACCCGCATCTTTTTCTTCAGGAACTACGAACGCAAACCCTTTTGCATGTCCGCTTACTTTCCCTTTGACAAAATTCATTTGTTCCGGCAGCCCGTAGCGATCGTTTCTTGCTCGGATAATTAAACCCTTCTCTTCCATAATAACAAGTGCCTTCACAAACTCTTTGAATGACTCTGCATCCTCAGTATTAAATTCTTTTGCAAGCTCTTGGACAGTCAAAGGTTTGTAATTATCCCTTTTCATAAAATCCAATATTTCATTTATATAGGGCTGATTTTCTTCTTTCACATCATGTCCCTCCTTTTTCTTTATTCGTATTATCTCTATCACCAATCAAGTGATTCCAAAAATGCATATACATCCTCGTGAAGCTGATCACGCTCTTTATCAAAGGTAATGGTATGACCAGATTCTTCGTACCATTTTATATCTTTTGTAGGAGACTCGACGCTATTATAAATAATATTGGCGCTGTCTGTATTAATCATATGATCATGACGACCTTGTACAACAAATGTCGGTGCATAAATCATATCAACTGAATTTCGCACTTCAGCGATTAATTCCTGTAAAGACTTTAATGTGTTCATTGGTGTTTGCTTGAACTCTTCCATTTCTTGTTCAATCTGTTCAGACGATTTACCTTCACGCTTTTTATATTCGCGTGCATACGCTAAAACACCTTCATACATGACTTCTTCACTCTTTATATACATAGGGGCGCACATAGGCACAATACCCTTTATAGGTACAGTGTAACCTAATTTCAGTGAAAATACGCCACCTAGTGAAAGACCTACAGCGGCAATACTTTCATGACCTTTGCTTTTCAAAAACTCATAGCCGTCCATGACATCTTTCCACCAATCTTTTGGACCAGTATGAACAAGTTCTTCAGGGGCTACGCCATGTCCTTTGTAATGAGGTGCGTGGCATGTGTATCCTTTTTTCTCTAAAAAACGACCTAACATACGAACGTCAGCAGAATTTCCGGTAAAACCATGAAGTAATAAAACAGCTTTTTCGCCGCCTTCAAATGTAAATGGCTTTGGTTGTGCAATTTTCATATATCATTTAACTCCTTTTAGTTATAATATCTGCAGTCCTAATAGAAAAAAACATGTATTTATGTGACGGTCATCACATAACAAGAGATGTGGCCATCAACTTTTACGCTTTTATACTATATTTAGCACTTTTTTCTAAAGCTATATTATATCATTACTTAAAAATGAAATTAAAGTATTCAACACACCCATTAAAAAACCACCTAATACATAAGTTGGTATACACCAAGTACATATGCATTAGGTGGCAGTCTATCCAGTAACATATTAAAGTTTGAAATAAGATACAGCAAGTGTTAATACAAAGAATAAGATAGATAACACTACTGTCAAACGGTGTAAAACTAAGTCAATTCCACGTGCTTTTTGTTTCCCAAATAACGTTTCAGCTCCACCGGAAATAGCTCCAGATAATCCAGTAGTTTTACTTGATTGTAAAACGACCACAACAATCAAAGCAATTGAAACAATCACTAGCAAAGTAATCAGCAATGTATGCACTAAGACACACCTCCTACACCAAGTAATAGTCAATCAGCGGGGTTTCTTCATCCCTTCTGATTGGCATTACCGGGGATAAAGTACGCGCACTACGCTAAGGTTAATTTATCATAAAAACCCCTCTCGTACAAGTAATGGCAGTTAAATACAACGGATTTTAACGTAAAAAAACGGATGACAATCGTCATCCGTTTTTTATACTTTCAACTTATTTTTTTAAGTTGTAGAAAGATTTAGCGCCATCGTATACAGCTAGAACACCTAGCTCGTCTTCGATGCGTAGTAATTGGTTGTATTTCGCAATACGATCTGTACGGCTCATAGAACCAGTTTTGATTTGACCAGCGTTTGTTGCAACAGCGATATCAGCGATTGTTGCATCTTCAGTTTCACCAGAACGGTGAGAAACTACTGCTGTGTAACCAGCACGTTTAGCCATTTCGATAGCTTCGAACGTTTCAGTTAATGTACCGATTTGGTTAACTTTGATAAGGATAGAGTTACCTACGCCTTGTTCGATACCTTGAGCAAGTTTTTTCGTGTTTGTTACGAATAGATCGTCACCAACAAGCTGTACTTTTCCGCCAATACGCTCAGTTAATAGCTTGTGACCATCCCAGTCATTTTCGTCTAAACCGTCTTCGATTGAAACGATTGGGAATTCGTTAACTAACTGCTCGTAGAAATCTACCATTTCAGCAGAAGTTACGCCTGTACGGCCTTCGCCTGCTAAGTCATATTTACCAGTTTCTTTGTTGAAGAACTCAGAAGAAGCTACGTCCATACCTAATTGGATGTCTTTACCAGCTTCGTAACCAGCTTTTGTGATTGCTTCTACGATTACTTCTAATGCTTCACGGTTAGAACCTAAGTTAGGAGCGAAACCACCTTCGTCACCTACAGCTGTGTTTAAGCCTTTAGCAGATAAAACAGATTTTAACGCGTGGAATACTTCAGCACCCATACGGATTGCTTCTTTAAATGTAGGAGCTCCTACAGGTAAGATCATGAATTCTTGGAAGTCAACATTGTTATCAGCATGAGAACCACCGTTGATGATGTTCATCATTGGAGTTGGTAATTGCTTAGCGTTGAATCCACCAAGGTAACGGTATAATGGAAGACCTACGAAATCAGCTGCTGCGTGAGCTACTGCCATAGATACACCAAGAATAGCGTTGGCACCTAATTTACCTTTGTTTTCAGTACCGTCTAACTCGATCATAAGGCGGTCGATACCGATTTGATCAGTTACGTCCATACCTACTAATTCAGGAGCGATAATTTCGTTTACGTTTTCTACTGCTTTTAATACACCTTTACCTAGGTAGCGAGATTTGTCACCATCGCGTAATTCTACTGCTTCGTATTCACCAGTAGAAGCACCACTTGGTACTAAAGCGCGTCCGAAAGCGCCTGATTCAGTATATACTTCAACTTCAACTGTTGGGTTACCGCGAGAATCTAATACTTCGCGTGCATAAATGTCAAGAATTGCTGGCATTTTAAAACTCTCCTTTATAATTAATTATTTAATTAATGTTTTACCTGTCATTTCTTTTGGCTGTGCTACGTCTAGAAGAGTAAGCATCGTAGGAGCTAGATCTCCTAGAATACCATCTTCACGAAGCTCTAAGCCTTGTTTGGTTACGATTACTGGAACAGGATTCGTTGTATGAGCCGTCATTGGATTACCTTCAAGCGTAATCACTTCATCAGCATTACCATGGTCTGCTGTGATGATTGCTGTACCGCCTTTAGCTAAAATTGCACCTACAATTTTGCCTAAGCACTCATCTACTGTTTCAATCGCTTTTACCGTTGGTTCTAACATACCTGAATGGCCAACCATATCAGGATTTGCAAAGTTTAATAAAATAGCGTCTTGCTTATCGCCTTCGATTTCTGCAAGCAACGCGTCCGTCACTTCATAAGCACTCATCTCAGGTTTCAAGTCATATGTTGCTACTTTTGGTGAATCGATTAAGATACGTGTTTCACCAGGAAACTCTGCTTCACGTCCACCGCTCATAAAGAACGTTACGTGAGGATATTTTTCTGTCTCGGCAATACGAAGCTGCTTTAAGTTATTTTGAGATAATACTTCACCAAGCGTGTTATCCAAGTTAATTGGCTTAAAGGCTACATATCCGTCAACTGTTTCGCTGAAGTGAGTTAAACATACAAAATGTAAGTTTTTCGGATGTTTTTCACCGCGATCAAATGAACGGAAATCTTCGTTTGCGAACGTATTTGAAATTTGAATTGCGCGATCCGGACGGAAGTTGTAGAAAATAACTGCATCTTCGTCTTGAATTGTCGCAACTGGCGATCCGTCTTCTTTTGTAATAACAGAAGGTAAAACGAATTCGTCATAGATTCCATTTTCATACGAATCTTTTACGCACTCTTCAGCGCTTGTATATGATGGACCTTCGCCGTACACCATTGCGCGGTATGATTTCTCTACGCGCTCCCAGCGTTTGTCGCGGTCCATTGAGTAGTAACGTCCTGAAAGTGTTGCAATTTCACCAACGCCGTACTCTTCAATTTTTTCATTAAGTTCTTTTAAATACGTTTCAGCAGATTGAGGTGCTACGTCACGACCATCTAAGAAGCCATGAATGTAGACTTTTTCTAAGCCTTCACTCTTAGCTAGACGCAATAATGCATATAGATGTTCGATATGACTGTGTACACCGCCATCAGATAAAAGCCCGAAAAGATGAAGGTTTGTACCCTTTTCTTTTGCGTGCTTTACAGCTGCTAGAAGCGTTTCGTTTTGTTCAAACTCGCCTTCACGAATTGCTACGTTTACACGAGTTAAGCTTTGGTACACAATTCGGCCTGCGCCGATGTTTAAGTGACCTACTTCAGAGTTACCCATTTGGCCTTCTGGTAAGCCTACAGCTTCTCCAGACGCCTGAAGTGTAGCATGAGGATACTCGTTCCAGAAACGGTCGAAGTTTGGTTTTTTTGCATGTGTTACCGCATTACCTTTATCTTCATCGCGTAATGCAAAACCATCTAAGATGATTAATGCTACTGGCTTTTTACTCATTACTTACCAGCCTCCAAAAGCTGTAAGAAAGAATCTGCTTCTAAGCTTGCTCCACCTACTAAAGCTCCGTCAATGTCTGATTGAGACATATATTCTTTAATATTAGCAGGTTTTACGCTACCGCCGTATTGAATACGTACAGCATCTGCAACATCTTGAGAGAATTGTTCTGCAACAACGCTACGGATGTATGCACAAACTTCGTTTGCACCTTCAGCAGTTGAAGATTTACCTGTACCGATTGCCCAGATTGGCTCATATGCGATAACCGTTTGTTTTACTTGCTCATCAGTTAGACCAGCTAATGCTTTTTGTACTTGATTAGCTACAACTGTTTTTGTTTGATCTTGTTCGTACTCTTCGTTTGTTTCACCGCAGCAAACGATTGGTGTTAAACCGTGTTTGAATGCAGCAATTGTTTTTTGGTTTACTGTTTCGTCCGTTTCAGCAAACATTTCACGACGCTCAGAGTGTCCTAAAATGACATAGTTCACACCTAAGTCTGCTAAAGCAACAGGGCTCACTTCTCCAGTGAACGCACCGTTTTCTTCAAAGTGCATGTTTTGTGCACCAATTTTTAAGTCTGTGCCTTTAGTCGCTTCTACTAAACGATCTAAAAATAGTGCAGGTGCACATACTACTGATTCTACGCTTTCAGGAGATGGTACTGTTCCTTTTACTTCTTCAACAAAGCTAGTTGCTTCAGAAAGTACTTTGTTCATTTTCCAGTTTCCTGCAATAATTGGTTTACGCATGTATAACACCGTCCTTTGTTTATTGTGGGTTTTCCCTTCACGCGTTAGATGTCCAAGAGGGTGCTGTTAAAAGTGATTCGGTCCCTTTTATCTCTTGGTCATCCATCTTCGCTGCTTGATAATTTTTTATATTATCAGTCGTCAGGTCGGTCCTCCGTCTTACTGAAACATAAACTTACTTATCGTTTAATGCAACTACGCCTGGAAGTTCTTTACCTTCCATAAACTCTAGTGACGCACCGCCACCTGTAGAAATATGGCTCATTTTATCAGCTAAGTTGAATTTTTCAACAGCTGCTGCAGAGTCTCCTCCGCCGATTACTGAATATGTGTCAGTTGCTTCTGCTAAAGCTTCTGCTACTGCTTTTGTTCCGTTAGCAAATGCATCTAATTCAAATACACCCATTGGTCCATTCCAAATAACTAACTTAGAGTTTTTGATTACGTCAGCATAGATTTCACGCGTTTTCGGTCCTGCGTCTAAGCCTTCCCAATCGCTTGGAATATCTTCAATTGATACAACTTGAATATTAGCATCATTTGAGAAGTCATCTGCTACTACCACGTCCACTGGCATGTAGAAGTTTACTCCGTTTTTCTTAGCTTTTTCCATGAAAGATTTTGCAAGTTCAATCTTGTCTTCTTCAAGAAGTGATTTACCTACTTCATGGCCTAGTGCCTTAATAAATGTGTAAGAAAGTCCTCCACCGATGATTAAGTTATCTACTTTATCAAGCAAGTGGTCAATTACACCGATTTTGTCTTTAACTTTTGCTCCACCAACGATTGCAGTAAATGGACGTTCTGGGTTTGATAATGCTTTTGAAAGCACATCAAGCTCTTTTTCCATTAAGAAACCTGCTACTGCTGGAATATGTTGTGCAATTCCTTCTGTTGAAGCATGCGCACGGTGAGCTGCACCGAATGCATCGTTTACGTACACGTCTGCTAATTCAGCAAATGCTTTTGCTAATTCAGGATCGTTTTTCTCTTCACCTGGGTAAAAGCGTACGTTTTCAAGTACTAAAACATCGCCTTCGCTCATACCGTCGATTGTTTTCTTTACTTCTTCGCCAAAAGCTTCGTCAGCTTTTGCAACGTCTTTACCAAGAAGAGCTTGTAAACGTTCTGCAACAGCATTTAGACGTAACTCTTCAACAACTTCGCCTTTTGGACGTCCAAGATGGCTAGCTAAAATTACTTTTGCACCTTGTTCTACTAAATATTGAATAGTAGGAATAGCTGCACGAATACGAGTTTCGTCTGTTACTTTTCCGTCTTTCATTGGTACGTTAAAGTCTACGCGACAAAATACTCGCTTTCCTTTTACATCGATGTCTTTCAACGTTTTTTTGTTCATCGTTAAAAGGCCTCCTTAAGTATTTATGGTACTAAGCAAGTAGGCTTCTATGTAATCATCAATCCACAAACCACCGTACATTTCATTTTATATATTGGCGCCTTTCTATATAAAGTGAAACTCCAGTTAGCTGCTTATGACGCTTTTTCATGTAGAAGCCAATACATAAATCAAGGAAGAGGGGGTATGCCCCTCTCTTCCTTAGCAAGTCTTATTATAGTCGTTCTATTTTCAGATATCCAATAAAAAAGGAAAGTCTAGTCGATTTCTGTCTTATTGAATAAAATAGAAGCGAATTTTAAGTTATTCTTATAGTCCTTTAGCAGCGATGTATTGAGCAAGGTCTACTACACGGTTAGAATATCCGCTCTCGTTGTCGTACCAAGAGATAACTTTAACCATGTTACCTTCCATTACCATTGTAGATAATGCATCGATTGTAGAAGAGTTGATGTTACCATTGTAGTCACCAGATACTAGTGGCTCTTCGCTGTAACCAAGGATACCTTTAAGATCGCCTTCAGCAGCTTCTTTAAGAGCGTTGTTTACGTCCTCAACAGTTACTTCTTTGTCAAGTTCAGCAACTAAGTCTACTAAAGAAACGTTTGGAGTTGGAACACGCATAGCTCCACCGTTTAATTTACCTTTTAATTCAGGTAATACTAGAGATACAGCTTTAGCAGCACCAGTTGAAGTTGGGATGATGTTTTCAGCAGCTGCACGAGCACGACGGTAATCTTTGTGTGGTAAGTCTAAGATTTGTTGGTCGTTTGTGTAAGAGTGAACTGTTGTCATCATTCCGCGTTTAAGACCGAACTTGTCATTTAACACTTTAGCAAATGGCGCTAAGCAGTTAGTTGTACAAGAAGCGTTTGAAATTACGTTGTGGTTAGCCGCATCGTATTTGTCTTCATTAACACCCATTACGATTGTGATATCTTCGTCAGATGCTGGAGCAGAGATGATTACTTTTTTAGCTCCTGCTTCTAAGTGTTTCGCAGCGTCAGCGCGTTTTGTGAAGAATCCAGTAGATTCAACAACGATTTCTACGCCTTGTTTGCCCCAAGATAATTGAGCTGGGTCACGTTCAGCAGAGATTTCGATTGTTTTACCGTTTACTACTAAGTTGCTACCATCTACTACTACTTCTGCATCTAATTTTCCGTGTACAGAATCATATTTTAAAAGGTGAGCAAGCATGTTAGCATCTGTTAAGTCGTTAATTGCTACTACTTCAACGTTATCATTTTTTAAAGCTGCACGGAATACGTTACGGCCGATACGACCAAATCCGTTAATACCAATTTTTACTGCCATGGGTATTTCCTCCTTGAATGTAAAAAGTATTTTTTTATATGAGGGATTAATTAAAATCCCTTACTAACTCTTTTGCGGCGCCTTCATCTGTAATGAGAATCGAATCATGCGCTTGTTGCATAAACGCTTTAATTGCCTTTGCTTTTGATGAACCTCCTGCAACAGCAATAACACATTTATTGTTCTTTAAATCATCGAGTTGTATGCCAACTGTTTTAACTTTATGAACAACTTCGCCTTGATGATTAAAATAGTATCCAAATGCCTCACCTACAGCATGTCCATTTTTCACTTTTTCTAAGTCTGCTTGTGGTGTTTTACGGCGTTCTGCCATTGTCATAGCGTCTCCTATTCCGTGAACAACCATACCAGCGGACTTAATTAAATGAAGCATATCTTTAATAGATGGTTCACCGATAATGGATCGGTATGCTTCATCGCTAAGCTGATCTGGAACATGAAGCAAGCGATAGTGACTCATGGACTTTTCAGCCATCTTAGCACAAATCGTATTTGCTTGGTTTTGTACATTTTCACCTAGCCCTCCGCGAGCAGGTACAAAAAGTACATCAGGGTGTTTTAAATCAGGTGACATCATTTCAGCAACGGCGGCAAGCGTGGTACCACCTGTAACAGCAACGGTATTTTTTTTACCAACAAGGCGCTCCTTGATACACGAAACAGATGCTCGACCCATTTCATTTTTGACCCAAGGAGACTGATCACTATCTCCAGATACAACAACAACTTCTGATAAAGAAAACGCCTCTTTTAATGTTGTTTCCAATAATCGAAGTCCTGAAACTTCCTTCATTACTTCTTCTAATTCAGCCAGAAGGAGTTCTCCCTCATTTGTAAGCGTCATTCCACTAGGGTAAATGTCAATCAAATCTTGTTCTTTTAAGAATGTTACTTCGCTTCGTAACACACGCTCTGTTAGCCCAAGGCTTACAGCTAAGTTTCTGCGGCCAATCGGCTGCATTAAACGTATGTATTGCAAGATTTGATAGCGCTTTTGCATAACTGAGAGAAGTTCAGGTAATAATTTTCGTTGTACTTCTATTAAAGAACGCATGTTAAAATCCCCTTAAGGCATAAACTCGTTGGACACATTTTGTCCCGCATAGACATATTATGTCCCACCTTGCGCAAAAAAAATTCACCCTGCTACAAAGTCTATTCTAACAGGAGTGAATCCTTTATTCAACTCATGTGTTGCCTATTTTTAAAAGTAAGCGTTTTCTTAACGGAATACCTGTTATTTTTCCATATTCCACTTCTTCTCCATCCATTTCTACTACAGGAATGGCAAGGTGATACTTTTCCAGCCACTCATCGTTTTTGTAAATATCTCGTTCAATAAGCTGAAAGGGAAACTCCGACTGCAGCTCTGCAAGCAGCTTCTTTGCATCATCGCATAAGTGACAGCCATTTTTGGTATACAGTACGACTTTCACATTCCCACTCCTTTACTGCGTGACAAAAAGTTTTCGTTGACTGGATGGTAGAACGTTTAATTGATCTCGATATTTGGCTACCGTTCTTCTTGAAATAGTAATGTTATAATTGCTTTGCAAGACGTTAGCCAACTGCTGATCTGAAAGTGGACGCTGTTTGTTTTCTTCTGCTACTAGCTTTTTAAGCAGTTCTTTTACGTGAGTTGTAGAAGTCGCTTCGTTGTTGCCCAGTTGAATACTAGTTGAGAAAAAAGATTTCATTGAAAAGGTGCCAAAAGGCGTTTGAATATATTTGTGCCGAGTAGCACGGCTAATTGTTGATTCATGCACAGACGTTTGTTCCGCTACTTCCTTCATTGTTAACGGCTTCAAATACGAAGGACCCTTTTTAAAAAATGCTTCTTGTTCAACGAGTAAGGTATTCATTAATGCGTTTAATGTATCTTTGCGTGTGTGTAAACTTTTCATAATCCATTGAAATTCACGATATTTCTCTTGTAAATAAGAAAACATTTCTTGGTTCTGCCTATTTTTCAGCTGAAGTTTGTATTGTTCATTCACTGAAAGACAAGGTTCCAAATCCTCATTTGCATAAGCAACGACATTTCCATCTTCAATTTTTACAATAAAATCCGGTACAATGAATCGTTCATTGGACTTCATATAAAACGATCCAGGACGAGGATTTAATTTCTTAATCTGTTCATGTAATTGTTGAAGAGCTTCAAGTGAGATTTGACATAACTTTGAGATTTTCATCCATTTTTTATACGCAAATTCCTCAAAGTGGTGTGTCAAAATTTGCTCTATTTTTTCTGTCCATTGATTACTTCTTTTTAATTGAAGCATTAAGCACTCTTGTAAACTTCTCGCTCCTACTCCTGCCGGGTCCATCTGCTGCACAAGCTGGAGAGCCTTTTCAACCTGCTCTTGACCTTGGCCAAGCTGGTTAGCAAGTATGATTAACTCATCGTGCAAATAGCCAGCATCATCCAGACTATGAATAACAAACTCAACGGCTGCCTGCTCACATTCATCTAATTTTAATAATGCGGATTGATTCATTAAATGTTCGTACAGCGTTTCTTTAGGAGCTGGTATACTGCTCATATAATCTGTTGAATCAGAAGTTGCATGATTTTTTTGATTGTGAGATGTATAGACGGGCAGCTCTGAAAAATCTATAAGCGGATTTTGAAGCGCCTGCTCATGTAAAAACGCTACAATATCCATCGATGAATATTGTAAAAGAGAAATAGCTTGTGATAATTCTTTTGACATCGTCAGCTTTAACGACTGCTGCTGAAATAATCCAATCTCCATTATTTCTCCCCTCCCCTTCATCTATTTTACTATAAAAACGCTTTCAAAGAGCATGTAACTATTTTTTATATGTAATTTTTTCATTAAAAAATCTCCGTCAACCTTTGTTAACGAAGCGGTTCATCCTGTTTTTAATTACTAACCATCAAAAAAGTAATAGAGCTATGCACCTTTATAACTTTTCATTATAATTCACACCAACCACATGATCCGAGTAAAAATCCGACATGACGTTTTCTTCGTCATGTCGAATTTTCTGCATGTGTATAATATATAGAAGAATTACTTATTGAATGGTTTGTGCCATTTGCATAAACTTGTCCAAGTTTTCTTCGTCGTTTTTCGTGAAGATGGTTAGCTTCATTGGTTTCTTTCCTTTAACCAACACAGCGTTTACCGTATGATCGTCAGATGTGGCTTCATACCAAACAGAATCTTTGAAGATTCCATTCTCTTCAAGATTCTTTTTCTCTGCTGCATTTTTATTAACTGCTGTTGCCGTTTGTTTAACAGATTGAGCAGCGTCGTCCATCGATGCTTCTGATGAAAGCATTTCGATACGCATAAATTGAGAATCATCTGAAGTTAATACTAACGCATCTTTTCCTGGTTCTTCACCCGTTAGTTTATAACCGTCCATTACTTGAATAGAATAATCTTGTTCTGGGCTTTTTGTTAGTTTTGTTTCTGAAGAAGACGTTGACTGTCCATCTTCCGCTGTTTCGCTAGTTGATGATTGACTTCCTGAAGGTTTGGCTGAGACCTCGGAAGAATCCCCATCTTTTTTCGAATCTTCTTTTGCAGCGCCTGATGTTTGATCAGATTTAGAAGCTGTGTCCTGCTGAACATTTTCTGCTTGATCATTAGACTTCGGCTGAGCAGAATCTTCGTTCGTCCCGCATGCAGACAGCAATAGTGCTACCGATGCACTGACAATGAAAAGTTTGTTCATATATTTCATATTTATTCCTCCTCCGTGTTTCTTTTCCTTATATACTGTTTTATAGTATTCTGACAAATTCCGCAACCGGTACAATGGAATTAATTTCTTGCTTCCTTACGCGTATAAAGTGTTATAGGAGGAAAATAAATATTATTTTTTGAGAAGATGAGCCTTTTTACTCAAAATAAAAAACGTTGCGTAATCCGCAACGTTTTAAGACGCCCTCGACAGGATTCGAACCCACCCTAAGAGAACCGGAATCTCTTGTGCTATCCACTACACTACGAGGGCATATTTGTCACAACTTCCATTATAGGAGAGAAAACTTCTCTTTTCAATAGAATACTACGTTTATTTTTTTTAGAAGGGGGAAAAATTTTAATAATGTCAAAGAGGAATACATAGTCTTTTAAGCGAATATGTGTAGTAGAGGTTCTTTTGTTTGACCTTTATTGACCATACGTGTATTATAGGTACATAACAAATTATTCTTGTTAAGGAGGAATTTAATATGAACTTAATTCCTACAGTTATTGAACAAACAAACCGTGGTGAACGTGCTTATGACATTTATTCACGTTTATTAAAAGACCGCATTATTATTTTAGGTAGTGCTATTGACGATAATGTAGCTAACTCAATCGTTTCTCAGCTTCTATTCTTAGCTGCTGAAGACCCAGAAAAAGATATCTCACTTTATATCAACAGTCCAGGTGGCTCTATTACAGCTGGAATGGCTATCTACGATACGATGCAATTCATTAAGCCAAAAGTCTCTACAATTTGTATCGGTATGGCTGCATCAATGGGTGCTTTCTTACTGGCTGCTGGTGAAAAGGGCAAACGTTTTGCTCTTCCAAACAGCGAAGTAATGATTCATCAACCTCTTGGTGGTGCTCAAGGACAAGCTACTGAAATCGAAATTGCGGCAAAACGTATTCTATTCTTACGCGAAAAACTAAATTCAATTTTAGCTGAGCGTACAGGTCAACCGTTAGAAGTGCTACAACGTGATACAGATCGTGATAATTTCATGACTGCTGAACGCGCTTTAGAATACGGCCTAATTGACAAAGTATTAGAAAACGACTCTAAATAAGAAAAAAGCCTTTCCCATTGTGGGAAAGGCTTTTTTATGCATCGTTCTCTACGTAAGCTGCTAACGCATCCATTGCTTCTTTTTCATCTACCCCTTCAACAATGAGCGTAATAAGAGAACCATTATTAATCGCTAAGCTCATTAACCCCATGATACTTTTAGCGTTGACTACTTTCTCATCTTTCTTCAAGTACACATCAGATGTAAAACGAGTTGCTTCTTGCACAAATAGTGCCGCAACACGAGCTTGTAATCCCGTTTTTAATTTTACTTCTACTTGTTTTTCCATGATAAAATCCTCCCCCTTGCAATTCCCCTTATGTGACTGGCTGACCGGCGCGAAGCTTGTCTGCTATTTGGTCAATTTTACGCAAACGATGGTTAATGCCCGATTTGCTAATTTGACCTCCAGCTACCATCTCACCAAGCTCCTTTAACGTAACGTCTTGATATTCCACACGCAAACGAGCAATTTCTCTTAGCTTTTCTGGTAAGATGTCTAATCCAGCTGTTTCATCAATATAACGAATGTTTTCCACTTGACGAATAGCTGCTCCGATCGTTTTATTTAAGTTAGCTGTTTCACAATTAACTAAGCGATTAACGGAATTTCGCATATCTCGGACGATTCTTACATCCTCAAACCGCAAAAGGGCGTTATGGGCTCCAATGATATTTAGAAACTCCGTAATTTTTTCAGCTTCTTTCAAATAGTTAATATAGCCTTTTTTCCGCTCTAATGTTTTACTATTCAATTGAAATTTGTTCATTAAATTGCATAAAGCTTCGTTATGCTCTTCATACAATGAAAAGATTTCAAGATGGTACGATGATGTCTCCGGGTTATTAATAGAGCCGCCGGCTAAAAATGCGCCTCTTAAGTAGGATCGCTTACAGCATTTCTTTTGTACTAGCTCTGGTGAAATACGATGTGTAAACGTGAATCCTTCTTCTACAATTTTTAAGTCTTCCAAAAGCATTCTCGTTTTCTCTACTAATCGAACAATATACACATTGTTTTTCTTCAACCGCATTTTCTTACGCACAAGCAGTTCTACTGACACATCATAATTTTTCTTAAGCAAGACATAAATGCGTCTAGCAATCGCTGCGTTTTCTGTTTGAACATCAACTGTGAATTTTTTATTCGAAAAAGAAAGTGAACCATTCATTCGAATTAATGCAGAGAGCTCTGCTTTTGCACAGCAATCTTTGACTTCTAAATTCGTTAACTCTTTTTTTGTTTCTGATGCAAATGACATAACTTCACCTCCAATCTACATACGGAAATAGTGTTAAACACCCGTATTCGCTTTACCTTGCAGCGATGTCAGCATAGAATACACAAGCTTTGCTACTTTTTTTGTATCATGCCTAATTACGCTGCCGTCATACTGAATAATTTGATCTTCAATCACTTCTAACCCTAATTTTAGCAATACTTCACGATCATATTCTACAGGCTGAGCCTGCTCTACTTGATATTTCTTTTTCAAGGGTGCTGGAATAGGTGCATTATTGACGATAATCGCATCTAAAAACGCACACGGCATATGATTGTAAAGCGCTTTAATATGATCACTTGCTTTAAACCCTAATGTCTCACCCGGCTGCGTCATCACGTTGCATACGTACACTTTCTTTGCTTTTGTCGAACAAAGCTCGTTACAAATATCCTGCACCAGTAAATTCGGCAAAATACTTGTATAAAGGCTTCCAGGTCCCAATACAATTAAATCAGCGCGTCGAATAGCTTTTATTGTCTCGACAAGCGGTTTCACATCGGCAGGCGATAAAAATACTTTATTAATTTTTTTATTGACTTCTGGAATTTTAGATTCACCTGTTACGATGGATCCATCTTGCATCTCCGCATGCAGCACAACACTTTGATTAGCTGCCGGAAGCACTTTCCCTCTGACGTTTAGTACTTTGCTCATTTCTCGTATAGCATGCACAAAATCGCCAGTAATAGACGTCATAGCTGCAAGCAACAAATTGCCCAGAGAATGGCCTGTAAGCTCATTCCCTGTATCAAATCGATGCTGAAAAAGCTCTTCAACTAGTGGCTCTACATCAGATAAAGCAACTAGCACATTTCGAATATCACCAGGAGCAGGGATTTCAAGTTCATCGCGCAATCGGCCAGAACTTCCCCCGTCGTCTGCTACGGTTACGATGGCTGTAAGATCAAGAGGGTATTCCTTCAACCCTCTTAACAGCACTGGTAAACCCGTTCCTCCCCCAATGACGACAACTTTTGGAAGCTGTTCACTGCTCATCTATGATTTTCCTTTCTCCTCTCAATGTCACGATGAGAAATATGGGTTTTGTATTCATTCTGGAAATGGTGACCTAAATATTCAGCTAATGTAACGGAGCGATGCTGTCCGCCTGTGCACCCTATAGCAATGACCAGCTGGCTCTTACCTTCTCGCTTGTACTGTGGAAGCATAAACGAAAGTAAGTCTACTACTTTTTCAATGAACTTTTGAGTTTCCGTCCATTTTAATACGTAAGAAGAAACCTCTTCTTCCAGCCCTGTTTTAGGACGCATATGGTCAATGTAGTGAGGGTTTGGCAAAAAGCGCACATCAAAGACTAAATCAGCGTCAATAGGCACCCCGTATTTAAAACCAAACGACATCACATTAACAGTAAAAACTTGTGAAGCGTGCGACGAAAACTGAGTCAAAATCTTTTCTCTAAGCTCTCTTGGCTTTAACTCTGACGTCTCATAAATAAGCTGAGCTCTTCCTTTTAACTCCTCAAGCAACTCTCTTTCTATCCCAATCCCTTCTAGCGGTAAACCTGAAGGAGCTAGCGGATGTGAACGTCTCGTTTCTTTGTAGCGCGTCACCAATACAGAATCTTTTGCATCTAAAAATAAAATTTGTGGCGTGACCCACGTTGTTTCACTCATGTTATCCAATGCTTCAAATAGGCTTTCAAAAAATTCTCTGCCTCGTAAATCCATAACAAGAGCAACTTTATTCATTTTATTCCCTGACTCTTTCATGAGTTCTAAAAATTTCGGTAGCAATGTAGGGGGTAAATTATCTACACAAAAGAACCCTAAATCTTCAAAACTCTGAATTGCTACTGTTTTTCCTGCACCTGACATTCCAGTAATAATCACTAATTGAATATCGCTTACAGACCCAGTACTCATTTTCCATCCCCCTCAATCTATACATACATGTCTATTTGTCATTAACAAGGATCAATTCGATAAGATAATAACTCAAAATCCGTTGTATACGTAAAGTTGCCATAAATAACACCCGATCCTTTTGCTACATAATCGATAATGTGATGATCTCCCGGTGCCATCGGCAATTCACTTACTTCACTCAAATTATGCCAACCGAGTTTGCCTTCTTCTGATTCTAGCACATTTGTCCCATCAAAATCTGTAGCAAAAAAAGTAAACATCATCCACTCAGATGAAATTTGATCGTTTTCTTTCATCGTAAAAGTAAAGATACCTTTTACAGTGGGATTTTTCAAATAAATTCCTGTTTCTTCACGAAATTCTCTTACAACAGAGTCTTTTACAGATTCTCCTTGCTCCATTTTCCCACCAGGGGCCACCCACCAGTTTCTTCGTGGCTTTTGAAGCAACAATACTTTATCGTCTTTCATTAATACACAATTTGTGACCCTTTGCATGTTTTCCACCTCATTGTATGTATACTGACATTTTCTTTTATTATACTACGAAACAAACTTCTCTCACAACGGAGATGAACTAACTATTACTAAATTTTCTGAAAATAATCCCTTGCTGTTATATACGTAAATTCAATCTGTTATAGTCAAAAAAAAGAGGCATAGGAACACGTCCTATGCCCGACACACATATATTTTATAAAAGGGGGTCAATTACTATCTATATAGTACCCCATCAATGTTTCACAGGTGTTACAGAACAGTTAAAACCGAATTACGTTTTGTAAAAGATTGATTTCAGCTTTATTGCTGAATAGCTTTTAACTTTTCTTTTAACTCTTCTACATAGTGCTGAGCCGCTTGAGCAGCAATACTTCCATCACCTGTAGCTGTTACAATTTGACGAAGAGCTTTTTCACGAACATCTCCAGCTGCGAACACACCTGGTACTTTTGTTTCCATTTGCTCGTTCGTTTCAATATATCCTTCTTTATTCGTGATGTTTAGGCTTTCGAATGGTTTTGTTAGTGGAACCATTCCAACATAAATGAATACGCCGTCCGCACCGAACTCGCGCTCTTCACCTGTTTTTGTGTCTACTAACGTTACGCTGCCTACTTTACCGTCTTTTTCATTTACTTCTTTGACCGTTGTATTCCAAATAAAATCAACTTTTTCGTTGTCAAATGCACGCTGCTGTAGGATTTTCTGCGCGCGAAGCTCATCGCGTCGGTGAATAATTGTTACTTTTGTTGCGAAACGTGTTAAATATACGCCTTCTTCAACTGCAGAGTCTCCACCGCCTACAACGACTAGCTCTTTACCTTTAAAAAATGCGCCGTCACATACAGCACAATAAGATACGCCGCGGCCGCCTAGCTCTTTTTCTCCTGGCGCGCCTAATTTTTTATATTCTGCACCAGTAGCAACGATTACTGAACGTGTTTTATATTCTTTGCTGCCTGCACGAACTGTCTTGTATTCTTCTCCGTCGATGATTTCTTTAATATCACCGTACGCATATTCCGCACCGAATTTTTTTGCATGCTCAAACATTTTGTTAGAAAGGTCAGGACCAAGGATATGGTCATAACCTGGATAGTTTTCTACATCTTCCGTATTAGCCATTTGACCGCCTGGAATTCCGCGTTCAATCATTAGTGTTGATAAATCTGCACGAGATGTATATACAGCAGCAGTCATACCTGCTGGACCTGCCCCAATAATAATGACATCATAAATTTTTTCTTCTGTCATTGCTTTACACTCCTTTTAGGAAATTCCTTCGTAGTTGATTCCAAATTTATGGATAATTATTTCGTTACCACTATCCTAATATGTTCTTCCTATCATCGTCTATTTTTTTGCTCAATTTAATAACGTATTCACAATTTTACTGTACTTTCTAACTGTAGCAGCGGAAATGGAATATTGTTTTGCCGCATCGGCTTGAGTAATAGCCTGCCTTTTTTCTTTCGCCCATATATATGTGACGGCTGCAGCCCATGCATTTACGTTCACATGCTGAAAATCATAGGATTGTTTATATACCTGTACATATACATAAAACCAAAAGCTTAAAAGATCCTGGGTATCACTTTCATTCTGCGATTCCATCTCCAGTTCAATAACATCTGCCACCTCAAAAATCACATGTTGTTTATCCTGCCATACATACGTATATACTTCATCCAAAAGTGTACTCATATGTATGGACGACTTAATTTCTTCTAAAAGAAGCAGACGCTGCTGTTCAGGAAGCTTTTTTGCCATATACAAGCTGTAAAGCTGATCGTGAATATTTTTTGTTGCACACTTCTTTTTCGCTGTAACATCCACTTTCGATTGAAAAACCTTCGCAGCTTTTTGACTGATGTGCCAAGGCTCCTCTCCTTCTTTATCAGGAACGTCTTCCAATGCCAGCTTCCACATTTCTTTAGCGAACGCTTCACGTCCGGTATAATAAGAGGCATATGAGAGCCAATAATGAAATGAGTTGTCTCCTTGAAACCCTTGTGTATAAAGCTTTTTTAACCATCTGTATGATAGTTTGTATTGACCAATCAATGCAAATGTTGCTCCAAGCTTATAGCGGTGTTCAAATGACATTGGATAAACGCGGCTAAGCCCGTCTGTAAGCTCTTCAACTTCTTTATGCTTGTGGCAATAATAATAGAAAATCAGCTGATTGCATAACGCATGAAGGTTTCCAGGGTTTTTCTCCAATACTTCATTCAGCAAATCCATTGCCTCATCAATTTTATTTAAATAAAAATAAGCTAACGCTAAATTATTATATGCAGACCAGAATTCTGGATACTCATCAATTATTTCAGTTAACAAATCCACTGCTTCTTCAAAATTCGTTGCTTCAAGCAGTCTTTTTGCTTGTTCTTGTTTTATAATCAGCATGTCGCCTAGCTGATTTTTAGGCTCTTCATCTTCTTCATCCACATCAATTGATAGTAAATCTAACAGATCTGTAGCTGATCGAAAGAGGTCACCATTTGGAAAATGCTCAATGTAATACATCGCGTATTTTTTTGATTCTTCAAACAGTCCAAGATGCGCATAGCTGTTGGCTATATAGTAGTAACAGCTTCCTAATGTATCGTCCATATGATGAATCACATGGAGAAAAAGCTCGTTGGCATCTTGATAATCTCCGCGCTCCGTTAAAGCTACTCCAACGTTTGTAAGAAGCTGTGGATTACGGGCATTTTCTTTGTTTGCACGCGTTAAATACTTGAGCGCTTTATCCGACTCCTCTTCTTCAAACGCCTGCAGCGCTTTTTCGAAATAGAAGTCACCCGTTTGCGAAAATGGAATTACTTGTGCCATTTTTTGAATTACTTTTGAGTGTTTTTCCATTAAGCCCTCCAAATAAGTTGATAATTTCGACGTTCGTAGTATATCACATTTGCCAAGAAGTTTAATACCTCTATTCAAAAAAGGAGCCTGTAAGCAGTCGTTTCTTGACACAAATAAGAGAAGGTTTTGCCTCTTTTATCTAAAATGAGACAACTCCTTCTCTCCTTTCACTATGTAGCTATTAGCTAGAGTGACGCTCTTTTAATACTGATAGGACATCGTCTAAAGGCAGCTTTTGCTCACGAAGTAAAACAAGTACGTGGTACAATAAATCTGCAACTTCCCACTTCAGCTCATCATGGTCACGATTTTTTGCTGCAATAATCACTTCACCAGCTTCTTCTCCTACTTTTTTGAGGATTTTATCTACGCCTTTATCGAATAAGTACGTCGTATAAGCTCCTTCTGGCATTTCAGCTTCACGCTTAGCGATTACTTCTTCTAGCTCATTAATAATAGCAAACCGATTATCGTTTTGTTTATTTTCGCCAAGAATTGTTTCATTAAAACAGCTGTAAGCCCCCGTATGACAAGCAGGACCTTGAGGCTCCACTTTTACAACAAGAGAATCAGCATCACAGTCATATGCCATGCTCACAATTTTTTGTGTGTTTCCAGAGGTTGCACCCTTGTGCCACAACTCTTGTCGAGAACGGCTGTAAAACCATGTTTCACGTGTATCAATTGATTTTTGAAGTGATTCTTCGTTCATATAAGCCAATGTTAAAACTTCTTTGCTCACAGCATCTTGTACAATAGCTGGCACAAGTCCATCACTGTTGAATTTAATGTTTTCAATCGTCATCGAATGCTCACTCCTTGTTGTTTTGCATAGCTTTTAATTTCTTTTACAGATGTTTCTTTATAGTGAAAGATCGAAGCCGCCAAAGCCGCGTCAGCTTCTCCTTTTTCAAACGCATCGACAAAATCTTGACCATTTCCTGCGCCCCCAGAAGCAATAACAGGAACGCTCACCGCTTGGCTGACTGCTTTGGTTAATGCTAAATCAAACCCTGACTTTTCGCCATCTTTATCCATACTCGTTAACAAGATCTCACCCGCACCGCGCTTCACTGCTTCTCTTGACCAGTCGATTACTTCCCAGTCCGTTGCGTTGCGGCCTCCGTGTGTATAGACTCGCCATGATTGTAAACTTTCATCGTACTTAGCATCGATGGCTACCACAATACACTGAGCTCCAAAAAAGTCGGACCCTTCTGTAATCAGTGCTGGATTGAGTACGGCCGCTGTATTTAATGACACTTTGTCTGCACCAGCACGAAGCATTCTCTTCATATCTTCTAATGCATTAATTCCTCCGCCCACCGTAAAAGGAATCGCTAGCTGAGATGCTACTTCTTCTACAACATGTACCATTGTTTTGCGTCCTTCATGAGAAGCAGAAATATCTAAAAAGACTAGTTCGTCTGCGCCTTCTTCATCGTAAAATTTCGCCAACTCTACAGGATCTCCTGCATCTCGAAGTTCCACAAACTGAACTCCTTTTACCACACGGCCGTCCTTTACATCTAAACAAGGAATGATTCGTTTTGTAATCATTACGCTTTCACCTCTTGAAGTGCTTCAGCTACTGTAAACTTATTTGTATAAAGTGCTTTCCCTACAATCGCACCAATAACGCCGTCAGCTTCATATTTCTTTAGTGCATCTAGATCAGCAAGCTTACTAACTCCCCCTGATGCAATCACACCTTTTCCAGTAGCCTTAGCCATTTCAGCAATTCCTTCCACATTAGGACCAGACAGCATACCATCGGTAGAAATATCTGTGAAAATAAATGTTTCCGCACCAGCATTAGCCAATTCTTTTCCTAGTTCTGTCGCTTTGATTGTAGATGTTTCCACCCAGCCTTCCGTCGCAACATAGCCATCACGTGCATCAATACCAATAGCAATACGCACACCATATTCCTTCAGCATTTTTTTCACAAATTCAGGATTAGAAATAGCTGCACTTCCTAAAATAACGCGGTCGATTCCATTTTCTAAATAGTAAGCAACGTCAGCTTCTGAGCGAATGCCTCCTCCAATTTGCACACGTACATTTAATTTCTTTTTCACGCCCAGCACAAATTCATCATTCACGCGCTTGGCCGCTTTTGCGCCGTCTAAATCAACCATGTGAATCCACTGAGCGCCTTCACTTGCGAATTGTGCGGCCATATCTACCGGAGAATCTCCGTACACCGTTTCTTTTGTGTAATCTCCTTGAAGCAAACGGACGCACTTTCCTCCGCGCATATCAATGGCTGGATATATTTCAAATTTGCTCATACGATGGGCTCCTTTTCTCTACGAAGTTTGCATAATTTTGCAGCATTTGCATTCCGATTGCACTGCTTTTTTCAGGGTGGAATTGAGTGCCAAATACGTGTTCTTTTCCAACAACTGCTGGAACTTCAACATCATAAGGACTTGTTGCTAAAAGCACGTCTTGGTCATTTGTTTTTACGTAATAAGAGTGAACAAAGTACACGTGACCTTCACTGATTCCATCAAGCAGAGCAGACTGCTGATGAAAATTTAAAGAGTTCCAGCCCATATGCGGAACTTTATATGTCTGTCCTTCGGCAGTAACGCCGGGAATACGCTCGACTCTCCCTTTTAACAGTTCCAGCCCTTTTGTTACGCCGTTCTCATCGCTTTCTTCAAATAAAAGCTGCATACCTAAACAAATTCCAAGCAAAGGCATTCCTTTTGCTACTTCTTCTTTAATAAAGTCCGTCAGCTTTGTTTGATTCAGCTGTTCCATCGCATCTTTGAATGCTCCAACTCCAGGAAGAATCAGCCCTTTTGCCTTTCTTAGTTCTGCAGGATCTGCGGAGATAATATAGTCATAGTTTAATCGTTCAAGAGCTTTACTTACGCTGTATAAGTTGCCCATCCCATAGTCGATAATTCCAATCATTTACAACATCCCTTTCGTCGAAGGCACACCTTTGACACGCGGATCAATCGTTGTCGCTTCGTCCAAAGCACGTGCTAAAGCCTTAAATACCGCTTCAATAATGTGGTGTGTATTTTTACCGTAGTGTACAATTACATGTACATTCATGCGAGATTCTAATGCAAATTTCCATAAAAATTCATACACAAGCTCTGTATCAAATGTACCGACGCGCGACGCGGGAATGTCACCTTTAAATTCAAAATGAGGACGATTGCTTAAATCCACTACAACTTGAGCCAAAGCATCATCCATTGGTACAAAAGCATTTCCATAGCGCTTAATTCCTTTTTTATCACCGAGCGCTTCTTTGAACGTTTGACCAAGGCAAATACCGATATCTTCCGTTGTATGGTGATCATCAATCTCCGTGTCTCCATCTGCTTTTACATCAAGGTTAAACTGTCCGTGTTTTGTAAATAAATCGAGCATATGATTTAAAAAAGGAACGCCTGTATCAATGTTCGCTTTTCCTTCTCCATCGATTCCAATCGCTAATGCAATATCCGTTTCGTTTGTTGTACGTTTAATACTTGACTCTCTCATTGTGAAACTCCTTTCAACTGTGCATGTAATAAGTAAAGAAAAGAACATTTCTACTCTTTTCTTTTAATCTCCATCTTATTTTTTAAAGCGTTCTTCAACCGCCCTTGCATGAGCTTCTAGCCCTTCTAAACGAGCAAACGCTGCGATTTTCGAGACATTTTTCTGCAGGGCTTGTTGGCTGTATGAAATGATACTAGACTTTTTCACAAATGAATCAACTGATAAAGGACTTGAGAATTTCGCTGTCCCATTTGTTGGAAGAACATGGTTTGGTCCCGCGAAATAATCGCCAACAGGTTCTGAGCTGTATCTTCCTAGAAAAATAGCACCGGCATGACGAATAGAACCTAAAAGTTCAAGCGGACTTTCAGTCATAATTTCTAAATGCTCGGGAGCTAATTGATTAACAGCTTCAATCGCTTCTTCTAATGACCCGGTCACATAAATAGCGCCATGGTTATCAATAGAAGATTTTGCAATTTCTTTACGAGGTAAAGATTCTACTTGTCTTTCCACTTCTTCTTTAACAGCTTCGGCTAATTTCATAGAAGGCGTAACTAAAATACTTGAAGCTAATTTGTCATGTTCTGCTTGAGACAATAAATCAGCGGCCACTTCGTTCGGCTTAGCCATATCGTCTGCTAGTACGACAATTTCACTAGGTCCAGCAATTGAGTCAATGTCTACTAAGCCATATACTTCTCTTTTCGCTAATGCAACAAAGATATTACCTGGCCCTACAATTTTATCGACGGGTTGAATTGTTTCTGTTCCATAGGCAAGTGCTCCTACTGCCTGAGCTCCCCCTACTTTATAAATCTCTTTGACCCCAAGCTCACTCGCTGCTACCACTACTCCAGCAGGAAGCGCACCGTCTTTTCCTGGAGGTGAAACCATCACGATACGTTTTACACCTGCCACTTGAGCAGGAATGACATTCATTAAAACGGAAGAAGGATACGCCGCAAGGCCTCCCGGTACATAAACACCTACTGCATCTAAAGGCGTTACTTTCTGCCCTAAAATGGTGCCGTCTTCTTTTGTTGTCATCCAAGACTGCTCGACCATTCTTTCGTGGTAATCACGAATATTGTCAGCAGCTTCACGAATGATTGACAGCATATCTGCATCAACCAGCTCATAAGCACGCTTCTTTTCTTGTTCTGTCACGAGCAAAGAAGAAAGCTCAACGCCGTCAAATTGCGCTGTATACCTTTTTAAAGCTTCATCTTTTTGCTCTTGCACCTGCTTTAAAATATTTACGACAATTTCTCTTTGAGCACTTGTCCCTTGATCGATCGTACGCTTTAAGCTCACTTGTTCTGTTACACGTGTAATTTTCAATGTATGTCACCTCTTTTATACAGGTTGAACCACTTGGGCTAAACGATTCACTAAATCATCAATTCGTTCGTCTTTTAAACGATAGCTCACAGGGTTCACAATCAAACGCGATGTAATATCTTCAATGTGCTCCAATTCAACAAGTCCGTTCTCTTTTAGTGTTTGTCCCGTTGATACAATATCAACGATCCGATCAGCCAGGCCGATTAAAGGCGCTAATTCAATCGAACCATTCAATTTTATAATTTCTACTTGCTCTCCTTGCTCCCTGAAATAAGTAGATGCTACATTTGGATATTTGGTTGCCACTTTTTGAGCAATTTCTGATTTTTTAGCATTAGGCAAACCGGCAACGGCCAGATGACATTTACTAATATTTAAATCCAACAGCTCATAGACATCTCGTTCTTCTTCTAACATTACGTCTTTACCTGCAATACCAAGATCCGCTACTCCGTATTCTACATAAGTAGTAACGTCCATTGGTTTTGCTAAAATAAAGCGCATGTTCTCTTCAGGAATGTCTACAATCAGCTTGCGCGAATCGTCAAATTCTGGCGGCAATTGAAAGTCTGCTTGACGCAAAAGTTCAGCTGCTTCTTCAAAAATACGTCCTTTTGGCATTGCAATTGTTAATAGTTCACTCATTATTGTCCCCCCTTGCCTCGTTTTCCAATTAGAAACGTGACTTCTTCAAACTGTGCAGTAAATACATCAACATCATCAACGCCTGCAATTTCCTGAGTCACTACCCGGTATCCTTGCTTGCGCTGTTCAGCAGCTAAAGCTAATGCCTCATCTAAACGCTCCTGGCTATATAATATGCCGTATACTGCTGAAGGCTCATATACTTCTTCGCCCAGCGCTTCAATTAAGCGGTCGAGCTGAATTCCAAATCCTGTAGCTGGTGTTTTAGACGCAAATTTTTCAAGAAGCTGGTCATAACGTCCTCCATTACCGATATGGAAACCAACGTTTTCAGCAAAGACTTCAAATAAAATACCTGTGTAATAGCTCATATGACTGACTAAGTTAAAATCAATTTTAATTTCATCCGTTACACCGTACGCATCAAGCATATTCCATAGCTTTTTCAAATCACCGGCTGCTTTTTTACCAGCTTCATTTTCAACTAGTTCAACCGCTTCTTCAATCTTCTTTTCATCTCCGCGCAGGTTAAGCAGCTGAAGGAGACGCTGTTTATCAATAGAAGATAGATTCAAATCTTTTACATGATTACGATAGCCCACGTAATTTTTCTCATATAAAAAGCGGCGAAGCACGTTAGCACGTTCTTCATTTCCGACAATTTCTAAAAAAAGCGAATTAACAAACCCGATATGGCCAATTGCCACTTTAAATGATTTAAGTCCCGCTCTTTTTAATGCGCCGATCATGAGAGCAATGACTTCAGCATCGCTGCTCATCGTAGCGTCTCCAATTAGCTCAACGCCTATTTGTTCAAACTCCGCCGGGCGGCCACCCTCACGCTGCTGAGCTCGGAATACATTTGCTTCATAAGCTAAGCGCAAAGGAGAATTATTTAAAAGTTTTGAAGCGGCCACACGTGCAAATGGCGTTGTTACATCCGGTCGCAGCACAAGCGTATGCCCTTCTTTATCTAAAAGTTTAAATAATTGTTGATCTAAAATAGCCGATGCGCTTCCTACCGTCTCGTAGTATTCCACAGTAGGCGTTGCCATATATTGATAGCCCCAGCTGCTGATTTCATCTGCCAGCTGATTGCGAACTTGTTTTTTTCTTTCAAAAAGAGCTGGCAGGGTATCTCTCATTCCAAGGGGTTTTTCAAACATAAATAACTTTGACATTCCGACACGTCCTTTAAGCTTGATTTTATCTATTAAGGAACCATTTATAGGTTGATTTTACTTTATCACACTAATGTATTAGCGAAATAACAAATTAAAGTTATTGATAGTTTACACCCGATAAAGTCAGCCGTCAACCGCCAGCTGTTCAAATTTACAAAAAAAACCACAGCTTAGTTCTTGCTAAGTTGTGGCTTTAGGTTCTGCTTCCCTGCGCTTTTCCATTTCTTCTTTTGTATAGATAACACGCATAGGGTTACCTCCAACAAAGAAACCGGGTGCTACATCTTTATGAACCACCGTTCCAGCCGCTACAACCGCTTCATTGCCGATTGTTACACCTGGAAGGATGGTGCTATTTGCTCCAATCATCACTTCATCCCCAATGATGACATCTCCAAGACGATATTCCGTTATCAGATATTCATGAGCGAGAATAGTTGTATTGTATCCAATGACCGTATTGCGTCCTACTTGTATTTTTTCAGGAAACATAATATCGAGCATCACCATAAGGGCAAAGGATGTTTGAGGTCCTACTTTCATCCCTAAGCACGTTTTATACAGCCAGTTTTTCATCGAAAGAAAAGGCGTATAGCGAGCGCATTGAATGATTAGGAAGTTGCGCACTACTTTCCAAAAAGGCACGGTCTTATAGACATGCCAAAGGGAATTAGCTCCTTTAACCGGATAGCGCGTCGTTTTTCTCACTGACGTTCTCCTTTTAATATATCAATTAAATCCGTCATATTTTCCAAAATAATATCAGGATTATAAGAAGCGATATGATCTCTTCCTTTTGCACTCCAAGCAACTCCAGCTGTTTTCGTATAAGCTCTTTGGCCAGAAACGATGTCGTGATGATTATCTCCCACCATCAGCGCTTCTTCAGGTTTAGCATCAAGCAGCTTCAGTGCTTTTTCTACTGGCTCAGGATGCGGCTTTGCATTTGTTACGTCTTCAATTGCGACAATCGTATCAAAAAACTGATCTAACTTTGTTAACTTAAGCCCCATCATGACCGTATTCCTTTGCTTTGTTGTGACAATACCTAATTTATAATTCTGCTCGTGCAGCCATTTAACTGTTTCAAGTACGCCTTCAAATTCTTTAACAAGCAAATCATGATTGGCTAGATTATGGGTGCGATACACCTCGATCATTTCGTTTACTTTCGTTTTATCCATTTCTACAAACGTGTCGTATAAAGGAGGTCCCATAAACTGTAAAATATCTTCACGAGTATATTGTTCAGGATAATAGTGATTAAGCGTATGAGTAAACGAGGCAATAATTAATTCATTTGTATCAATTAACGTGCCGTCTAAATCAAACAAAACCGTATTAATCTTCATTATTCATTTCCTTCCCTTGCGTGAAATCAAGTTTGTGTAAATCTTGTAGCTTTTCTTCATTTACGCCTTAGATTGTGCTTCTTCATTCTCTAAGTATTTCTGTTTACTCATTCCCGTCACGCGGCGGATAATAATTAAAATAATGGCTATTACAATCAGTGCAAGTGAAACAACTTGAGCAATTCTGAGTGTATGTGTCAGCATTAAGCTATCCGTGCGAAGCCCTTCTATAAAGAAGCGTCCAACTGAGTACCAGATTAAATAAGATAAGAAAATTTCTCCTTTTCGCAGACTGGTGCGGCGAAGTACCATCAACAGGATAAATCCGGCAAAATCCCATAATGATTCGTATAAAAACGTAGGATGATAATATGTACCGTTAATATACATTTGGTTAATAATAAAATTTGGAAGGTGCAACCCTTCTAAAAAAGCACGGGTAACCGGTCCCCCGTGTGCCTCTTGATTCATAAAGTTTCCCCAGCGCCCAATGGCTTGGCCAAGGATTAAACTAGGCGCAGCAATATCAGCCAACTTCCAAAATGAAATCTTTTTTACTTTCGAATACACAATGGCAGTTAATACGCCTCCGATTAAGCCACCATGAATGGCAATCCCACCTTGCCAAATCTGAGGTATTTCATTTAAATGCTTTGAATAGTATCCCCATTCAAAGGATACATAATAAATTCGTGCACAAATAATAGCTATTGGCACAGCAAATAAGATAAGATCAACAAATGTATCTTTTGATAAGCCTCTTCTTACACTTTCTCTTGTCGCAATATAAAGACCTAATAGAACACCTGCACCGATAATTACGCCGTACCAGTAGACCGTTAGAGGGCCAATTTCAAGGAAAACGCGATCTAACGGCTGAATAGTTGCTTCCACAAGTTAACACCCTTTCTTATAAATCTTCACGATCTCCTTCTTCAATTACATCTGTTAGACGTGCAGAAAATTGTTCTGCTGCGTTAATACCCATACGCTTTAAGCGGAAGTTCATTGCTGCCACTTCAATGATAACAGCTAAGTTTCGTCCCGGACGTACTGGCAATGTAATTTTTGTAACGTCTGTATCAATGATTTTCATTTTATCTTCTTCTAAACCAAGGCGATCATAATGTTTCTGCTGATCCCATGTCTCTAACTGAATAACAAGTGAAATTCGCTTATAGCTTCGTACAGCTCCTGCGCCGAATAGCGTCATCACATTGATGATCCCTAGTCCTCGAATTTCAAGCAAATGCTCGATTAAACCAGGCGCATTTCCTACAAGTGTGTCTTGGTCTTCTTGACGGATTTCCACACAGTCATCGGCTACTAGGCGATGTCCCCTCTTAACAAGCTCTAGAGCTGTTTCACTTTTACCAACGCCGCTTTTTCCCATGATTAATACACCAATTCCGTATATATCAACTAATACTCCGTGCAGGGCAGTAGTAGGTGCTAGCCGACTTTCAAGAAAATTCGTTAAATGGCTGGAAAGTCGCGTTGTTTTAAAGCTTGAACGCAGCACAGGAACTGATTCACGCTCTGAAGCTTCGATAAGTTCTTTCGGTACATCCATTTCGCGCGAAACAATGATAGCCGGCGTGATATCTGTACACATCTTTTCCATTCGAACTTTTTTTGTTCATCATCTAACTGCTTAAAAAATGATAGTTCTGTTTTACCTAACAGCTGGATACGTTCCGCTGGGTAATATGTAAAATAACCTGCCATTTCAATACCTGGACGTGAAATATCACTTGTTGAAATAGGGCGGTCGATTCCTTCTTCTCCGCTAATAAGCTCTAATTTAAATTTCTCAATGATGTCTTTTGTACGTACTTTAACCACCGTGCATCCTCCTTTTATGAACAGTCATATACCTGTTCATGTCTACAGTATATCCAACTCTCGCTTTTATGTCGCGTTTGGTTCTACTAGCCACTTTATTTTATCATTAATACGGAAAGAAAAGAAAAAAAGATGGCATAGGCTGCATCGCCTTACCATCTTTTTTAGAAAATTAAATATTGCAAGAAAGTTATCTTCTATTTTGAAGCGGTTCAACAATCACTCGTTGAATAAGCGCATTTAAAAGCGACATGATTACCGAGGCTAAAAGCGCTGTACCAAACCCGTCAATATTAAAAGAATCTCCCATAACACTTTGTGTAATCATCAGCGTAATGGCATTAATGACGAATAAAAATAGGCCAAGCGTAAGAAATGTCACCGGCAGGGTAAGTAAAATTAAAATCGGCTTAACAAACACATTCAAAATCGATAGAATCAAGCTCGCGATAATAGCTGCACTGACTGATTCCAAGTGAAAGGTGTCAATATAACCTGCGATTACGATTAATACGAGGGCATTGATTAAAATACTAATGATTCCGCGCAATAACATTTTTAGAAATCTCCTTCTTCATTTGGAACTAAAAACACAAAAATCATATATAAAATGACCGGGGTACCTACTGTAAAAAATAAACTGATGATAAACAATACGCGCAGTAGTGAAGCATCTATTCCGATATACTGAGAAATACCGCCGATAACACCCGCAAGCTTGCGATTTGTTCGCGAACGATACAACTTTCGCACGTTAATCATCTCCTTTGCTTTTTTACTAAACCAAGCGTTTTCTATTTTATAACAATTGAGCCCGTTTTGGATTCAGCTAACAATTTATAGCCTTTAGGCGAAGCGATATTGGCTTTGAAACGAAGTTGTTTCATCACCGTTTCTTTTTTCTCATCTACTATTTCCATCTCAGGAAGTGTACATGTAAAATTCCCAAAGTTAGATTTCAAATCTCCATCAACGGAGAGGTGGGGCGGCGTATAGAGCGTAATGCTCCCCGTAGTCGTTTTGAAAAATGCTTTTTCAATGCGCTCTCCTTTTAAATACGTATCAATATCTCCGTTAAATGTTTGAACGTCAATTTTCTTTGTGTCCCCATCAAATTTAACCGTTCCATTGATTGTTTCAAGCTCACATTTTGAAGCGAGTATTCGAGAAAGTTCCATATGCCCATTTGATGTCTCCATTTCAAGAGAATGGCTATTCACATCGTAAAAGCGGATGGTACCATTAGCTGTTTTGGCTTTCAGGTCTCGTACGCTTAGTCTTTCCCCATCGATTGAACCATTAAACATACGGAGCTTGACGCGTTCATATTCCATTTCTGGAATATAAATAATCGCTTTCACCTTCATTTGCTTTTGCTGAATTGCAAAGCGCAATTTGCCATTTTCAATGGAAAATGCCGTATGCTGCAAGAAAGTGCGGCGCGCTTCATCCGAATTCTCTACTTTGTAGATAGCGGCTTCACATTCTATTCGTACTTCTGTACTTCCCCAAGGTCGGAGTTGGACGCTTCCATTTGCTAAATCTACGTCAATCTCTTGAATATATGCTTCTGATTGTTGAAAGATGTGCTGAACGTCAATTGAAGGACCAAAGTTAAAATCTAAATCTCCTTCTTTTACTTTTTTTACCGTTTGATCTACAAATGTAAATAATTTTTCCTTTAAAGAGCTTTGAGATGATTTAGAAGCGTACGTTTTTTTCTGCTTTCCTCCTACATAAGGGAATAGCTCAGCTTTATCAGGCGTAGCATAGGAAGAATCATTAGCTGAGTCTTTTTCCAGTGAATTTAGCAAAGTTAAAGCCTCATCTACGCTAAGTTTTCCTTCTTCTACCATCTGTAAAATTTGTTTGCGCTTTTCACTCATACGTTCCATCTCCTCTTTACGTTTTAGTCATTTAATTTTTATCTGCTTAATATTTGTATCCCTTTTACAATATTCCATACAAACACAACAACATTAACTAAAGAAACAACAACTAAAGCTACAATTAAAAGAATAAATACCGTTCCACTAGAGCCAGTAAGAGCAGGAAGCAAGAAAAATAAGAATAAGATCGCTGTAGCGATAGGTAATAAATGTGACAAAAATGCAGTTTTTGCATGTTTCTTTACTTCTATGTTATGAACAACAAAATAAATAATAATAGGTAATAAAAATGGTGCAAAGAAAACGCTAAAATAATTTAAGGAAGATAGTATGCGATTTCCTTCCATAATAATCAGCTCCTTATATCATGTATTACGGTTTAATGAGTTAAAAAGTTTCATTCTTTATAAAAAAGACACCAATGCTGGTGTCTTTTAACGAGTTAATGCCTCTGCTTTTTCAACTTTTTTCTCCATACGCTTACGGTCACGTTCTAAAATTGGCTTCAAATAATGACCCGTATAAGATTCTTTTACTTTTGCCACTTCTTCTGGCGTACCCGAAGCCACAATTTGTCCGCCTTTATCTCCACCTTCAGGCCCTAAATCAAGCAGGTAATCAGCAGCTTTGATGACGTCTAAATTATGTTCGATCACTAGAACCGTATCTCCATTTTCAACTAAACGCTGGAGCACTTTTAATAATCGTGCAATATCATCGACATGAAGACCGGTAGTCGGTTCGTCTAAAATGTACAGCGTTCTTCCTGTTGAGCGGCGGTGAAGCTCTGAAGCTAACTTTACACGCTGTGCCTCTCCACCAGATAAAGTAGTAGCCGGCTGTCCAAGCGTGATATAGCCAAGTCCTACATCGTAAATTGTCTGCAGCTTCCGCTTAATCTTTGGAATGTTTTCAAAGAAGTGAAGCGCGTCTTCAACGGTCATATCCAATACATCTGAAATGTTTTGATCTTTGTATTTCACTTCTAAAGTTTCACGGTTATATCGTTTGCCATGGCAGACTTCACAAGGGACGTATACATCTGGCAAGAAATGCATTTCAATTTTAATAATACCGTCTCCTCGACAAGCTTCACAGCGGCCGCCTTTCACGTTAAAGCTAAAACGGCCTTTTTTATATCCGCGCACTTTTGCTTCGTTTGTTTGGGCAAATACATCTCGTATGTCATCGAATACACCTGTATACGTTGCAGGGTTCGAACGAGGCGTACGGCCTATGGGAGACTGATCAATATCAATGACTTTATCTAAGTGTTCAATGCCTTTGATTTCTTTATGTTCTCCTGCTTTGCTTTTTGCTTTATGCAGCTTTTGCGCCAATGATTTATGAAGGATATCATTTACCAGCGTACTCTTACCTGATCCAGATACACCTGTAACAGCCGTGAACATACCTAACGGAAGCTTTGCTTTTACATTTTTTAAATTGTTTTCTTTTGCTCCTATAATTTCAATCGTTCGATCTTTATCTATTGACCGTCTTTCCGCTGGAAGAGGAATAAACTTCTCTCCTGATAGATATTGACCCGTTAAAGAGTTTTCATCCTCCATCACTTCCTGAGGCGTACCTTGAGAAACAACAGCACCCCCGTGTACGCCGGCTCCTGGTCCGATATCAATTAAATAATCAGCTGCCATCATCGTATCTTCGTCATGTTCTACAACAATCAACGTATTTCCAATATCGCGCATATCTTGCATCGTGCGAATTAAGCGATCATTGTCACGCTGATGAAGACCGATAGAAGGTTCATCTAAAATATAAAGAACCCCCGTCAAGCGAGAACCAATTTGAGTAGCTAAACGGATCCGCTGTGCTTCTCCTCCTGAGAGAGTTCCAGCAGAGCGGTTCAATGTTAAGTAATCAAGTCCCACGTTAATGAGAAAGCTTAGACGCTCACGAATTTCACGCAGTATCATATCCGCAATCTTCATGTCTTTTTCAGATAGGCTGAGACTTTCAAAAAAATCATATGCTTCTTTTACTGAGAAGCGGGTTGTATCTCCTATATGCTTTTCGTCAATAAGCACCGCTAAGCTTTCACGTTTTAAGCGATTTCCTTTACATTTTGGACAAGCTTGCTGAGCCATGTACTTTTCCATTTGCTCACGGATATAATCTGAACTTGTTTCATGATAACGGCGCTCTACATTCCGAAGCACGCCTTCAAATTCGATATGATTTTCTCTTACTTGGCCAAAATCATTTTCATAGCGAAAGTAAATTTTTTCTTTACCGCTGCCATATAATACTTTATCAAATAAATGTTCCGGGATATCTCGCACCGGCACGTCCATATCGATGCCGTAATGTGTACATACGGCTTCAAGCAGCTGCGGATAGTATTGAGAACTTGTTGGCTCCCAAGGTGCAATTGCGTGCTGACGAAGCGTTAAGTCATAGTTAGGAATAACTAAATCTTTATCTACTTCCAATTTCGTGCCTAACCCGTCACACGTTGGACACGCCCCGTACGGACTATTAAATGAAAACATGCGGGGCTCAAGCTCTCCAATGGAGAAACCACATTTTGGACAAGCATGATGCTCACTAAAAAGCAGTTCTTCTTCACCTATCACATCAATAATTACTTTCCCTTCTCCAAGGCGAAGAGCTGATTCCAAAGAGTCCGACAAACGAGCGGCTACACCTTCTTTTACAACAACGCGATCAATCACTACTTCAATGGAGTGCTTTTTGTTTTTTTCCAGTTCAATTTCTTCTGTTATTTCACGCATTTCTCCGTCTACTCGAATGCGAACGTACCCTTCCTTTTTAATATCTTCTAACACTTTTACGTGGGTGCCTTTTCGGCCAGATACCACAGGTGCCAGTACTTGAAGTTTTGAGCGTTCAGGGTACTCTAAAATTCTATCTACCATTTGCTCAATCGTTTGAGATGTAATTTCGATTCCATGATTAGGACAAATCGGCTTTCCTACACGAGCAAACAAAAGGCGCAAATAGTCATAGATTTCCGTCACAGTTCCGACGGTTGAACGAGGGTTTCGGCTCGTTGTTTTTTGGTCGATTGAAATAGCAGGCGACAATCCTTCGATTGAATCTACATCTGGCTTATCCATTTGACCTAAAAACTGTCTTGCATATGCCGAAAGCGACTCGACATAACGTCTTTGTCCTTCTGCATAGATTGTATCGAAAGCCAAAGAAGATTTACCAGAACCTGATAACCCTGTTAACACCACTAATTTGTCTCGTGGGATTTCAATATCGATATTTTTCAAATTGTGGGCTCGTGCACCTTTTACCACGATTTTTTCCATCGCCATGTTTTATCACCCTTCCGCTTTTAATTCTAGAATCAAGTCACGAAGCTCAGCTGCGCGTTCAAAGTTAAGCGCTTTGGCTGCTTCTTTCATTTCTTGTTCCATTTCTTCTACGAGCTTTGCTTTTTCTTTTTTGTTGAGCTTATCAAATGCCGGTGCTTCTTCATACGTTTCTGTATCTTCTGCTACTACTGTTGCACGAATTGAGCCTCGAACTTCTTTTTGAATCGTTGTTGGTGTAATACCATGCTCTTCATTGTAAGCTTCTTGAATACTTCTACGACGCTTGGTCTCATTGATAGCAATGTCCATGGAGTTTGTGATGCGATCTGCATACATAATGACATGTCCATTAGCATTTCGCGCAGCACGTCCGATGGTTTGAATAAGCGATCGTTCTGAACGCAAGAACCCTTCTTTATCCGCGTCTAATATGGTTACTAACGAAACTTCCGGAATATCTAAACCTTCACGAAGTAAGTTAATTCCTACAAGCACATCGTACTTTCCAAGCCGCAGCTCTCGGATAATTTCAATACGCTCGAGCGTCTTCACTTCAGAGTGAAGATATTGAACTTTAATGCCGATTTCTTTTAAGTAGTTCGTTAAATCCTCAGACATTTTCTTTGTTAACGTCGTAACGAGTACTCGTTCATTTCGCTTAATCCGGTCGTGAATTTCTCCAATTAAATCATCAATCTGCCCTTCAATTGGTCGAACTTCAATATTTGGATCCAATAATCCCGTTGGACGGATAATTTGTTCAATCACATCAGGTGCCTTCTCAAGTTCATAAGGACCTGGTGTTGCGGAAACATGAACAATTTGGTTAATATGCTGTTCAAATTCATCAAATTTAAGCGGGCGGTTATCTAATGCGGAAGGCAAGCGGAAACCATGGTCCACTAACACTTGTTTACGCGCTTGGTCCCCATTGTACATTCCTCTAACTTGAGGAATCGTAACGTGTGATTCATCCACAACAAGAAGGAAATCTTCAGGGAAGAAGTCCAGCAGTGTATAAGGTGTAGAACCAGCAGGACGAAGCGTTAAATGACGAGAGTAGTTCTCGATTCCCGAACAAAAGCCCATTTCTCTCATCATTTCTAGGTCGTAGCGCGTGCGCTGCTCCAAGCGCTGCGCTTCTAAAAGCTTGCCTGCTTCTTTTAGCTTCTCTAGCTGTTCTTCTAGTTCTTTTTCAATATTTTGAATGGCAACACGCATTTTTTCTTCTCTCGTGACAAAGTGAGATGCCGGGAAGATAGCTACATGTTCACGGTCACCAATGATTTCTCCTGTTAGAGCGTCAACTTCTCGGATGCGGTCAATTTCATCGCCGAAAAACTCGACGCGAATACAGTGTTCATCTCGAGACACAGGGAAAATCTCCACAACATCACCGCGAACGCGAAACGTTCCGCGCTTAAAGTCAATATCATTTCTTTCGTACTGTACATCTACTAGCGTACGAAGCAGCTGATTGCGCTCTTTTTCCATTCCTACTCGAAGAGATACGACCATTTCTTTGTATTCTTCCGGAGATCCTAAGCCATAAATACAGGATACGCTGGCAATAATAATGACATCTTTTCGTTCAAAAAGAGAAGAAGTTGCCGAGTGACGAAGTTTATCAATTTCGTCATTAATGCTTGCATCTTTTTCGATAAATGTATCTGTTTGAGGTACATAGGCTTCAGGCTGATAGTAATCGTAGTAACTGACAAAGTATTCGACTGCATTATTAGGAAAAAACTCTTTAAACTCACTGTACAATTGACCAGCAAGCGTTTTGTTGTGAGCCATAATTAACGTCGGCTTATTTATTTCCTTAATAACATTAGACATGGTGAAGGTTTTTCCCGTTCCTGTAGCACCTAACAAAACTTGATGCTGCTTACCTTCTTTAATTCCTTTCACAATCTTTTCAATTGCCTTTGGCTGATCACCTTGCGGTTGATATGGGGATACTAATTCAAACTGATCTTTCAAATGAAGGCCTCCGTTTCCATTTTCTTGTTTTATCTATTTTTATTACGATATGTAAAAACCGAAAACACGAACTGATATTCGTATTTTATCACTTTATAATCATAAATGAAACTAATGAGTATTAATCTTATATAGTGTTTGTTTGTTTTTATTTTTTACCCTGTTACTTTATTACCCACTAAATTCTTATACTACCCTTTTCGAAGGGAATACAACTCTTTGGATGAAAGCAATAAAAGAAAGTAAGCTGCGTAATGGTTTGAAAAAGATAGGCTTTTGCGCCAATTTCTAAATTATGATACAGTATAAAAAATATGTACTGAGAGGGGTTTAGTATGGCAAGCGTTGATCAAGTTCTTATAAATAACTCCTTTATAACAGTTGAAGAATCAACTTCTTTAGCTAAAGTGACATCTGAACTTTCAAACTATGACTTCGTCGTAGTCACAGCTAGTACCTTTTATGTAATACAAAAAGATGAACGATACCTGTTAACAGGTCATGACGAGGCATCGTCCATAAAAAAAGTAATAGCGGATACAAATTGGCCTTCATCTTCTACTTCTACGTTAGCCAATTTACAAGCCAACACAAACTGGAACAGACCAGTCCTCATTCAAGCAGAAAATCAAGAAACCACAATAGGACTTGTAACACCTTCGCAGTGGATTACACATTTGCATAGCCAAAATGAGATATTAGCTTCCTATTTTGATACATTGGCAGAAACCATTAATGATGCAGTGACAGCGGTCGATAATGAAGGAAATGTAATCTTGTGGAATACTGCTGCGGAACATACGTATAAGATTCAGAGAGATGATATTATTGGTAGAAAAATCGGAGAGCATTTCAAAGATGAATCCATCATTCTACATACGATTCTAAATGAAGGGCGCCCTGTACGCGGAATGTATCATCGTCCTAATGAACAAACTCACGTGCTCATCAATGCATCTCCTATTATAAGAAACAATCGAGTCATAGGTGGAGTCGCAACTGAACATGACATTACCAATATTGTAAGATTAAATGAAGAAATTGATGTGTCTCTTCTCATTCCAAAAGATAATCCATTTTCTTCTTTCGCGGGTATCAGTCCTGAAATTAAGCAAGCCGTTGACATTGCCAAAAAAGTGGCATCTACAGATATGCCTATTTTATTAACAGGAGAACCTGGTTCTGGGAAAGAAATGCTGGCTCAGGCCATTCACTACGGAGGATCTAAACATAAAGAACCTTTTTTATCTTTAAATTGCGCCACTATTCCATCGGGACTCCTGGAAATTGAGCTCTTTGGTCATCAAAAAGATGTCTTTTCAGAAGATCCAACAACCATTGCAGGAAAACTGGAGCAGGCTCACAACGGGACGTTATTTATTGAGGAAATTGATAAAATGCCTCTTGAAATTCAAGTTAAGTTTCTCCGTTACTTGGAAGAACGATCCTTTTATCACGTTGGAGGCACGGAAGAAATTCAAGTTCAAACCCGAATTGTAGCCTCTACCACGACGCCTTTGGAAGAGTTGCTAAAAGCCGGTGAATTCCATGAAAATCTTTACTATTTGCTGACCGTCATCAACATTATTATTCCGCCGCTTCGAGACCATAAAGAAGACATCGAAGCATTGACTCAGCAATTTGTACAGGAATTTAGTAAAAAGTATAAAAAGAAGGCTCCTTTCATCAGCTCTGAAATTCTCGAAGCCTTTATGCAATACGACTGGCCAGGCAATATTCGCGAGCTGAGAAATACGATTGAACGAATGATTTTTCTAAGTGATCAATCGTTGATTACCCTTACACACCTTCCTGACAACCTGAAGGATGCAAGTTCTTTCACAGAAGTTCAAAAAGAGGAAGAGTCTCTCCAAGAAGCTAGGCTAATAGAAGAGACTCTTCAAAAAACCTATGGAAACAAAAGTGCAGCAGCAGATCTGCTTGGCATTTCACGCGGCACCCTTTATAACAAAATCAAAGAATATGGATTAAACTAATCAAAAAATTCGACACAAGCATCTTTAGCTTCGTGTCGAATTTTTTGATTTCCTTTAGCCTGAACTTATTTCTGTTTTCTCGCTGTCATCTTCCCTTGTGTAAATAATAGAAGATAATCATACCCTCCGGCTTTCGAGTCCGTTCCGGACATATTAAAACCTCCAAAAGGATGAACGCCGACTAATGCTCCTGTACATTTTTTGTTAATATATAAGTTACCGCAGTGCATAGTAGCTAACGCCCTTTGAATTCTCTCTTCGTTTTCAGAGAAAAAAGCTCCCGTCAAACCGTAGTCAGTTTCATTGTAAATCTCAATGGCTTCTTCCCAGTTAGCTGCTTTTGTCAACGCAAGGACCGGTCCAAAAATCTCTTCTTGCATAATTCGTGCTTTTGAATCCACATCTTTGAATACTGTAGGCTCTATATAGTAGCCATTTCCAGGAGCTTTAGCTCCCCCGGCAATAAGCTTTCCTTCCTCTTTGCCAATTTCAATGTAGGCTAATACTTTTTCATACGCTTTTTGATCAATAACAGGCCCCATAGAAGGGTTGTCTTGAGGTAGTCCGACGGTTAATTCTTTTGTTAATGCGGCTACCTTTTGGGCAATCTCTTCATAAACAGATTCTACAACAATCGCTCGAGAGCCAGCAGAACACTTTTGTCCTTGAAATCCAAATGCAGATGCTACGATCGCTTGCGCTGCCGCATCTAAATCTGCCGTTTCATCTACCACAATGCCATCTTTTCCTCCCATTTCAGCAATGACGCGTTTCAGCCAAATTTGTCCAGACTGTACTTTTGAAGCACGTTCATAAATGCGACATCCTACTTCTCTTGATCCGGTAAAAGAAATAAAACGAGTTTGAGGATGTTCGACTAAATATTCTCCAACTTCTATGCCATCTCCAGGGATAAAATTCAGAACACCAGACGGAAGACCGACCTCCTCCATTAATTGAACAAATTTCGCAGCAATAACCGGTGCAGAATCAGCTGGCTTTAAAATAACCGCATTTCCAGATACAATTCCAGCTACAGTCGTTCCAGCCATGATGGCAAGCGGAAAATTAAAAGGTGAAATGACTACTCCTACGCCTAAAGGAATATACGTCATCTCTGTTGTTTCACCTTCTACCGGCGTTAAAGGCTGATGCTCATTCGTTTCACTTAAACGAATCATTTCTCGCGCATAAAATTCCATAAAGTCAATAGCTTCCGCGGTATCCGCATCAGCTTCTGCCCAGTTTTTCCCCACTTCATAAACGAGCATGGCAGAAAATTCATACTTTCTTTTTCTCATCAGATCTGCTGCTTTGAATAAATAATCAGCACGTTCAGCAGGCGGGACGTTCTTCCATGATTGAAATGCTACTGATGCTTCTTGCATTGCCTGCTCAGCATAAGCTTTAGTGCCACGGCTTACTCTGCCAATCACTTCATCTACCTTTCCCGGGTTCGTAGAGACAATCACTTCTTCTGTTGAGATTTTATCTTTTCCAATCGTGAGAGGATATGTTTGTCCCTGTTCTTTTTTCACTTTCACTAACGCCGCTTGCATCGCTTGTTTATTCTCTTCTAACGAAAAATCAGTAAACGGTTCATTTTTAAAAACTGAGATTTTTGTACTTACTGTCATTTCAACCAGTCCCCTTTAATTAGAAATTTATTTCGCGAAGTTTTTCAGCACAAACCATACGTTGGCGGGACGCTCGGCTAGGCGTCTCATGAAATACCCAAACCAATCAATGCCGTAAGGAACATAAACCCTGACTTTATATCCTTCTTTTACTAGACGGTCCTGCAGCTCTACGCAAATTCCATAAAGCATTTGGAACTCAAATTGGTCATTTGAAATACCATTTTCTCTTACTAATCGTTTTGTGTACTGAATCATTTCTTCATCATGACTTGCTACAGCTGTATAGTGCCCATTTAATAAATGCATTTTAATGATTTTTTTATAGTTTTCATCTACGTCTTTCTTTTCCGGAAATGATACTTCTGGTGATTCTTTATAAGCTCCTTTTACTAGACGTAAATTGGCTTGATATTGATGTAAGTCATTCATATCTTGTTCTGTACGATAAAGATACGCTTGAATCACAATTCCAACATTATCGAATTCTTTGCGTAATTCTTTATACATATCAAGGGAGATTTGGCAGTGCAAGTAGTCTTCCATATCAATTCGAACAAAAATATTATTCATTCTGGCCGTGTGTAGAATTCTGCGCATATTTTCCATACAAAGCTCTTTGCTAATATCCAATCCTAAAGAAGTCATCTTTAATGATAAATTTGATTGAACGCCCGATTCTGCAATAGCTTCTAGTGTCTGAATGCACATGGCAGTAGACAACCTGGCTTCCTCTTCTGTAAAAACAAATTCTCCTAAATGATCGAGTGTAACAACTTTCCCACTATTGTTAAGCTCCTTGGATGTTTGAATTGCTGATTCGGTTGAGTCTCCAGCAACAAAACGGGCTGCCCCCATCCTCAATCCATACTTTTTAGCTAATTTGTTCATTGAATGATTTTTGCCAAGCGACTGAAACATCGTTCTCATTAATACTTCCATCAATCCTAAACCTCCTTTTATTTTTTAAAATCAAAAATAAACTAAATTTTCAGATTAATAACTTTATTTTTCTATACCCTTCTCACATTTCTGTACACTTATTTAAATAGATTTATACATAAGTGTTTAAAATATTTTATACATAAACATATTTGTCTAATCAATTTAATTATACTCGTTCATTAAATGAATCGAAACAATATTGTTATACGTTCTAACTCATTTTTTTACATAAAAAAGCTCTCCACGTTGTGTAGAGAGCTTTTGTGTACAGTTTAATAATAAGCGATTAACTTATCATCAAAGCAACAATCTTTATTTTCCAGCTGCTAGCATGCCTTTTGCATATATAAAACCGATGGCTGCTGAAAGTAAATCTATTAAAATAATAAGCGGATAATCTGCGTACCCTTTATATACAGAAACAGCTATCAACAAAAGCGTCAGCGCTGTGGCAACATATAAGTTATATGTTACTCTAGCAAACAGAACAAGCAATATGGCGGGTAGAAAAACTGCGGCAATCGTTTTGACTTCCACAAACATTTCTCCTTTTTATCCGTCTTTTAACCAGCTTGTGAATCACGTTTTGTATAATTGTGTACAAACAAAATACCTAGTTCATGATGTTCGTTGTCATACAATGCTCGCTGAGTAAAGCGAACTTCTCCATTTTCGTCAATAACTTCTAGCTTACAAAAAGCACGGTTATTAACTTGTAATGCTTCATAAAATTTATGGACTTCAGATACAGCGATTCCATTTACCTTAATAATCACTTCTCCTACTTTCAAACCCATTTTCTCTGCCGGAGAATGAGGGATGATTCCTAATACAACCAAACCTTGTGTACGCTTAGTAAACAGCGCGGGCGCTTTTTCATCGCTTCGACGCTGCTGCAAACGAATCCACTCTCTTCCTATGATCGCTAGAATAACAACAGCTACAGCGGCAAGAGGATAAAAAATAGCAGCAATCGTAATAATCGTTAATCCCACGCCTAATGCTAATACACGCTTACCGGTAAATTCAATAGATTTAAACGGCACCATACTTTGAATTCGCTGATAAAAACCGATAGCAAAAGGAACAAAAAACAGGCTAAATGATGTTCCGTCAATAGATAACACAGGCCACCATGGAAACACAGACGTAATGGCGTTGCCTGGAATTAAGACAAAAAGCGGGACAACCCATAATTTTTGAGAGTAATGAGCCCCAATTTCCTGCCCTCTTTTACTTTTCACAATGGCTGGAGACGTACCTTTTGCTCCAAATTTCCAAATTAAATATCCTTCTGCTAATACAAGCAGAGACATTAAAATAGTCAGAGAAGGTAAATCTGCGTTATGAGCTTGCACAGACCAAGTTTGAATAAATCCTTCACCGAAACCAGATGCCGGAATAACCAAGGTTGCAAGCACAGCCAGTCCTACGGTGTAAGAAGGAGAAAGCCATTTAAACGTCCAAGGGCCGCTTATGATAAAAGTTAAAACAGCTACAAGTACAATCATTCCTATAGATACATAGACACCTAGCAACACGGTAACAACGGATAAAATCAACCCAATAATGATACCTGGAAAAAATAAATATTTTGCTTCTAAAATAAAATCAAACACGCGAACATGAAAATTCTGACGCTCTCTCTTGACGCGAGAAAGACCTACAAAAAACGAGACGAGCAGAAATAAATAAGTTAACGGATGTAAAAACAAACGCCCGATACCTTTTAAGAGCTCTAATGCAAAATCCATTTTTTCACCACCTGTATTTTTCACATTTTTATTACAACATTTACGATTGATTGTTATGTATCATAGGCTTCTTTATTTTATCAAAATGCATCACTAACCGACAATGTTGTTTTTACTAAAAAAGTTCCGCGCTTTGGAAAAGCACGGAACTTTTTCTACTTCTTATTGACTAGCTAGCTTTAAAGCCGTTTGAAGCTGACGATCTTCATCTTTTGATTTAATTTTTTCTAGAAGTTTTGTTTGTAAAAGCGCTGCTGTATCTTCATCGATTTCACCTGTAGCTTTTTGCTTATTGGCTTTTTGGAATGCAGTTACAGCTGTTTCTGTCTCTTTACTAAAATATCCGTCTGTACGTCCAGGTTCAAAGCCAAGGCCTTTTAGCATCACTTGAGCATTCTTCACTTGGTCACCTGTCATATCACGTGTTAATGGCTTTTTATCAACTTGAATTGGATTTGCATAATAATAATCCGGCTGCTTGACTTCTACTGTTGGTTTTATACCTTTTTCGTTAATCCAGTTTCCATCAGGCGTTAGCCATTTATAAAACGTTAATTTTAAATTACTGCCGTCTTCCATTGGAACAGCTTGTTGAACCGTTCCTTTTCCATAGGATTTTTCACCGACTAGCTTGTATCCTCCTGCTTCTTTTAATGCCCCGGCAAGAATTTCAGAAGCGGATGCACTTCCTCCATCAATCAAGGCCACAATTGGATAATCCTTTTTCTTTTTCATTGAAGAAACCACTTTTTGACGTTCACCGTTACGATCTTCAATTTGGATATATGGCTTTTTATTCGTTACTAATTTATCAAGCATTTTTTCAACGCTCGTTAAATAGCCACCAGGATTTCCCCGAACGTCTAGAACTAAGCCATCAATATTTTTATTTTCAAGTTTTTTCAACTGTTTCGTAAATTCGTCTCCCGTTGATTCAGAGAATGACGTAATTTCCATGTAGCCAATTTTTTTATTATTTACATTTTTAACAGAAGAATAGACGGTTTCAATTGGAATCTCATCTCTTACAACTTTTACTTTCATCGTTTCTTTCACGCCTGGTCGTTGAACATCTAATGTCACGGTAGAGCCTTTTTTACCGCGAATTTTTAATACTGCTTCATTCAATTCCAGACCCGCGATACTTTTACCATCGATCTTTAAAATCTGATCATTTGGTTTTAATCCTGCTTTTTCCGCAGGAGATTGTTTAAACGGAGCTACGATTGTTACTTTTCCATCTACCATGCTTACTTCAGCGCCAATTCCCTCAAACGATGAATCAAGAGACTGCGTGAATTGCTGTGCCGTTTTCTTATCCATGTAAGATGAGTGAGGGTCTCCTAAGGTTTGTACCATTCCTTGGATTGCGCCATCTAATAATTTTTTGTCATCTACATCTTTGTAATATTTTGAAGATATCAGTTCATAAGCTTGCTTGATTTTGTCTAGCTCTTCCTTTTCCACTTTACTATCATTTGAAGAAGTTGTAAGGGGGTACTGACCGTTCCAGCATTTGCATACTGAATGCCAAAATATGTACCTGCTGCTCCAACAACTAAGGAGAGTGCCATTAATAGTGCAACGATTTTCCGATTCAAGTTCTTTCATCCTCCTCAACCTTAAGCCATCTCTTCTTATTATAATAGATACAACCAAAACTATGTAATAAAAAGGATGCATGTGTTATTTGTAGCAAAAGGCACCACACAAATCAAGTGCGATGCCTTTTTGTTAAACTATATGTTGAGCTTGTACCACGTATGCTAGGAACTTAAAATTTAATATAACTTTCAGGGTTTACAGCGGAACTTTTGCCTTTCCAATCGCCTTTATGCAATTCAAAATGCAGGTGAGCACCAAACGAACGTCCTGTGTTCCCTATATAACCTAATTGTTGACCTTTATTGATAGATTGACCGCTTGAGACGCTGTAGCTCTCTAAATGAGCATAAACTGTAACCCACGTCTGACCTTCTACATTGTGACGAATAAATACGGCATTACCAAAAGAAGAAGAATGATATGCTCTAATTACCTTTCCGCTTGCTGCGGCTACAACTGGCACACTTTCTCCTCGCTTTCCAATATCAATACCGTAGTGTCCTCTTCCAAACGTTTCTCGATACCCAAAATGAGATGTTACCGGGCCCTTTGCCGGCCTCGTAAACGACCCGCTTGTAACAGGGGGTGCCTCCTCTGTTGCCCCGGCTTTTTCAATTTCTTGCTGTTGAGCTTGTACTGCATTTTTTTGATCAGCTAAAATAGAAGCTTGCTCTTCTAATCCAACGGCTTCTTCATTAAATTCTTTTTCCTGATCTTTGAGCGTTTGCATGAGCTGATTCTTTTCATCCACTTGTTTTTGCAGCTGCGCACGAAGATTTTTAAGTTCTTCAAGTGCTTGATTTACTTCCGTTAGCTTGTTTTGAACTTTTGTTTCTTTCTCTTCTTTTGCCTTTTTATCGGCTTCATGCTGCATTAACAAATCACGGTCAGCCCCTACAATTGTCGAAACCGCACTCACTCTGCTAATAAAGTCTCCGAAGCTTTCAGAGCCTAGCAGTACATCTATGTAATCCACAGACCCGCCATTTTCTTGTAAAGCACGAGCACGTTTTTTTAATAGCTCATTTCGTTTTTCAATTCGTTTTTTTACAACGTCAATCTCGCTTTTCAGCTTTTCGATGTCTTGCTTTGCTTTTTCTACTTCAGATTCACGACTGCGGATATCTGCATTCGTTTGTCCGACTTCTGAATCCAAGCGCGCAATCTCAGCGTCTTCGTTTTTTTGCTTTTCTTGAACCTCTTTTAATTTCTCTTTATTTTGATTAATATTTTGGTTCACATCATCACTTTTTTTCTCTAAATCACCGAGTTTAGTAGTGCTGGCACTTTCCGCATAAGCAATTTTTTCATTACCTATCCAAGCCGCACTTAATCCGGCTAAAACTGCTGCTGTCATTACTAATGTCTTACGTGTCATTTGTTTCTCCCCATCTGCACATATTTCCCCGTATAAACGGGCATTAGCAAGACCCCCATTAGCACTTTTTTCTATTTTTATGTGTAATTACACAACAACCTCACATTTGATAAACATCAAATGTGAGGTTGTTGTAATCTATTATGTTAAAAATCTATTCTTATTTTCGCAAGAACTTACGGATGGATAATGTACTTCCCCACATCCCAATTAGACCGCCGATCACTAGTAATAATAGCGACACTTGAAGCACGAATGGAAAGGCAGGTAAAAGTTCAAAGAATCCATCAAACTTAGGTTGAACTTCATTATATAAAACGCTGTACACACCGATAATAACTGCAATTGGCACAATAGAACCAAGCACTCCTAAAAACAGACCTTCAATAAAGAACGGCCAGCGAATAAAGGAGTTTGTGGCTCCAACTAAGCGCATAATTTCAATCTCTTCACGGCGAGCTACAATCGTAATTTTAATTGTATTTGAAATTAGGAACATTGCTGTAAATAGAAGCCCTAAAATCAGCACTACTCCGATATTACGAGCTACTTTCAGCACTTTAAATAACTTTTCAACTTGATCTTGTCCGTATTGAACTTTTGCTACATACGGATATTTCTCAATTTGTTTAGCTACTTTTGCGACATCAGTCGGCTCTTTTGTTTTAACAACAAATACATCATTTAATGGGTTTTGCTGTTCAAACGGTTCAAAAGCTTGTCCTTCATCACCCATACTATTAATTAAATCTTTTAACTCTTTATCTTTAGAAGAAAACGTCACCGTATCAACTTGCTTAATTGCATCTAGCTTTTCTTTCATTGCTTTTCGATCATCTGCTGTCGCTGCAGCATCAACGTGAACACGAATTTCCACATCATTTTCAATCAATTTAGCAATGTGGTTTAAATTCATCATCAACATAAAAAATACGCCTACAAGCAAGAGCGTCACGGTAACAGCACTTGCAGATGCGAATGTCATCCAGCCGTTTCTTCCTAAACTTTTAGATCCTTCACGTAAGTGGCGACCGAATGTCCTAGCCTTCATATCCGTATTCACCTCTTACTTCATCGCGCACAACATTTCCATTTTCAATCGCAATTACGCGCTTTCGAATTGTATTTACAATTTCACGGTTATGCGTTGCCATTAAAATAGTCGTACCGCGTTTATTAATCTCCTCAAAGATATCCATGATTTCCCACGAAGTCTCCGGATCAAGATTCCCTGTCGGTTCGTCGGCGATGACAACCTTAGGACTATTCACAATTGAACGCGCAATAGACACACGCTGCTGCTCTCCTCCAGATAGTTCATCAGGGAAAGAATCCATTTTACCCTTTAACTTAACAAGCTCTAGCACCTCTAGCACTCGCTTTTTAATTTCTTCGGGACTTTGCTCAATTACTTCTAGTGCAAAAGCAATATTTTCATAGACCGTTAATTTTGGAAGCAGCTTGAAATCTTGAAAGACTACACCAATATGACGTCTAAAGATAGGAACTCTGCTATCTTTTATTTTTGCTACATTTGCACCGTTTACAATGATATTTCCTGAAGAAGGCTTTTCTTCACGATACATCATTTTAATAAAAGTGGATTTTCCTGCTCCACTTGGTCCTACGATATAAGCAAACTCACCTTGATTAATCTTGATGCTAATGCCATTGATTGCTTTTACACCGTTCGGATACGTTTTATATACATTTTGCATTTCAATCATAAGTAATCACCTAATCAAGTGTGTTATTTTAATACTATGTAAAACTTGTCAAAATACGACAAAACTCTACAATTCAAACCAAAAATTCGACTCTTCTCACGCGCTTTCTCATTATAACATCACTCTTCGTGAAAATAAGCCTCAAAAATATTACATTTTTATTTCAAATATGACATAAGTAGGATATTTTTAGCAGGGTATGAGAATTTATCCTTATTTTTAATTCTGTTGTTTTTTGCTGTGCATTTTTTTACGAATATCGTTAGAAAAAGCACATTCATGTCTACTTTTTTTACAAACAAGGTATGATAAATAAGAAAAACGCTGAGGAGAGATAACATGATCACCATTTATGGAAGTTCACGAGAAAACGGAAATACGGAGGAATTAGCTAAAGCAGTCTTAAAAGATATTAATACCGAAGAAGTTTACTTGCGCCGGCATACCATTAACCCCATTACTGATATGCGTCACGATGAACTTGGGTTTACCAATCAACAAGATGATTATTATAATATAGCGAAAAAAATGGCAGCACACGATACTATTCTATTTGTTACACCTCTCTATTGGTACGGTATGAGCGGATTGATGAAGAACTTTGTGGATCGTTGGTCTGAAAGCCTCCGAGATTCAACCATTAATTTTAAAGAACAAATGAAAAACAAGCGCGTTTATGTATTAGTAGTAGGAGGCACAGGCGCATCTGTAAAGGCCCTTCCTCTTATTATGCAATTTCAATACATTGTCGATTTTATTGGTTCTTCCTTTAGCGGGTACATTATTGGAGAAGCAAATGCACCTGGAGATATAGCGAAAGATGTCAAGGCTCAACAGCAGGCCATTGTCTTAAACCAAGAATTAAAGCAGTTTTAACACAAAAATAAGACGGATATCCGTCTTATTTTTTCTTTGCCAGCCAAGCAGCAACTTTTTTGGCATCTTCTTCATTAATTAGTCCTTTTGGCATACCGCCTTGACCATTGTTAATAATGTTTTCAATTTCAGCTTCTGAGTGCTTGCTCCCTACATGCTGCAAGCTCGGCCCATTCGCTCCTCCTAAATCTACTCCGTGACAGCCTGTACAGTTTTTCTTCACAATGTCTTCTGCACTCGCTGAAGATTCATCAGCAGATTCATTTTTAGAGCTTCCTCCGCCGCACGCGGACAAAACAAGCGCTAGACCGATTGTTAACGTCAGTAATACTTTTTTCAAGCCTTCTCCCCCTTGCTGTAGAGTTTTCACTCTATTATAACCTACTCCAGAATGTTTAAAACACTCTGTTTACAAGGACTTTGTTTCAATTTCATGAATTCTCTCATCACACTTATGTATACGATTAAGCAATTGATTCGTTTCCTAAACGTTTTTTGTATACTACGCGTGAAATTGTCACACTGAGCTCATATAAAAGCAGAAGCGGGACAATGACTAAAATATCCGAAATAAAATCAGGAGGAGTAATAAGTACGGATATCACAATTAAAGCAAAATAAGAGAGCTTCCTTGCTTTAGCTAATCTTAAAGGGTTTAGCACCCCTAAGCGCGTTAAGAATAGAACAACTAAAGGCATTTCAAATAAAAACCCAAACGGTAAACACAGATTAAGCATAAAACGGAAATAATGCTCCGCCGTAAACATCAGTGAAAACTGATCATTCGACAAGCCCGTTAAAAATGCTAAAATCATTGGAAATAAAACAAAATAACCGAACCCCAGCCCGCTTACAAACAAAAGAAAAAAGAATGGAATGAAGGTAATCAAAACCTTATATTCTTCCTTTTTTAACCCAGGTGAAACAAACCGAAATACTTGATAAGCAGCTATTGGAAGTGTAAAGGCCAGCGCAAAAACAAATGCAATCACCATATAAATCCATACGATTTCACTTGGTCCAAGTACCGCAAGCTTGCCGTCCAAATCTTTCACTAGCCACTGATAAATATCTTGTACAAATACAAAACTGACAATAAGTAAAACTACAAATGCACAAAGTGTTTTAATAATACGAACACGCAATTCTTCAAGGTGCTCCATCAAGCTCATTTCTCCCATTGTCTTTCTCTCCTTTCTGACAAGTAGAAATAGACGAGTTTCCTCGTCTATTTCCTTACTTACGATGTGGATTCATTCCCTTTTTGTTCAGAAACGGTTGCGGTCTGCTTTTCTTTAACACTTTCATCATCTGATACGAGCCCTTTTGCTGCTCCTTTAAATTCAGTTAATGTTCGTCCAAATGCTCGTCCAACTTCCGGCAGCTTAGACGGTCCAAAAATTATTAAGGCAATGACTAAAATAATAACCAAACCAGGGATTCCAATATTAGAAAACATACTTGACCTCCTTTTCCTTACTCAGTTTACTGCTGGACTTTTTCTTTCTTTTTCAACTCTTGTTTTTCATGTGCTTTCCCGTGTGCCCGCATACGATCTTCCTCTACTGCCTTAGAAATCTTTAGTCCACGCGGCACGTTATTTACTTCAACTTCCGTCATACCTTTGCCATTTTTTTTATATTGAAAGGAAGCTCGAGTTGAAATTTCTGCACCAGGCTCTGTTACAAAAGGCATAACGCGATAATCAGCTTGCCATATATCAGGAGTTACCGTACACCTTACATATCCTCTGTAATCATTAAAGAATGTGAGGTGTGGATTTTGACTTAAAATTTTATCCGTGTCTGCTCTTTTATCTGCTCCGTTCCCTCCGGAAGTGATGGAGGTGCCGACGAACTCTGCACCAATAATTCTAGAATTAAGATTGGCAAAATCCGTGTGTAAATTAGAAGCCCAGTTAGCGTGTACATCTCCAGTTAGTACAATGACGTTGTCCAACTTTTTCTTTTCAATAAAATCAATGACGCGCTGACGATTCGCCGTATACCCATCCCATGCATCCATACTGTATGTAGGCTTAGCAGCCGTTCCAAATTTTCTTGGCGCAAAGAAAATTTGTTGAGCCAGTACGTTCCAGTGACACGCTGACTTTTCAAGATTAGTAAACAGCCATTTTTCTTGTTCATTCCCCAATAGCGTACGTTTGGGATCAAGAGATTCTGGCGTTTGCGGCTTTGTTCCGTCTCCGTTTGCTTGATCTTCTCTGTATTGACGCGTATCCAACACTTGAAAAGAAGCTAGTTTTCCATATGAAAAGTCACGATATAATCTCATATCCGCTCCGTGGGGCAAGGATGTTTGACGCAAAGGCATATGTTCGTAATAAGCTTGATAAGCTGCCGCGCGGCGTTGAATAAATACTTCTACTGATTGGCCTTTTTCAGGAATTACATTTGCATAATTGTTTTCTACTTCATGATCATCCCACGTCACAATCCATGGAAAAGCAGCATGAGCAGACTTCAAATTGGCATCTGACCTGTACTGAGCATGCCTGTTTCGATAGTCTTGCAGCGTTTGAATTTCTGCGCTGCTGTGAGTACGAACATTTCCGCTTGCAGCCACGTACTCGTTTGGTCCATATTCATAGATGTAATCACCCAAATGAACGACAAAATCTAATTGTTCTTTAACCATATGCTCATAGGCTGTAAAGTACCCATGTTCATATTGCTGACACGAAGCAAATGCAAACGTCATGCTGGCTACTTCTGCATTTGCTGAAGGAAGTGTTTTTGTTTTTCCAACCGGGCTTAACTCATGGCCGCTTTTAAATCGATAATAATAAATATGACTCGGCTTCAATCCTTTTACATCAACGTGAACCGAATGAGCAAGTTCAGGTCTAGCCACTTCTGTTCCTCGTTTGACAATTCGATGAAAGTCTTCATCTTCACTAAGCTCCCATTTTACTGGAATAGGTTGATTAGGCATTCCCCCTCCATTCAACGGGTCTGGTGCTAATCTTGTCCAAAGAACAATACTATCTGCTAAAGGATCTCCTGATGCTACGCCTAGAGTGAACGGATAACTTGAAAATTTAGGCGCTGCAGCTGAAACTTCTACTGCATTTAAACTAATAGACTGAGCAATTGTTAAGCCAAGTGATACTCCCGCTACTTTTCCAGCTCCTTGTAAAAAACGCCGTCTATCAAACCCTTTACTCGAAGAAAAACTATTCTGTTTCACTTGCTCTATTAATTCGTTTAACGATTTATTTTCCACTGCACATACCCCTTCCTCATGATTTAGCTCAAATTATAAACACTGTTTGTAAAAGGGGTATAAAGGATTGTAAAGAAGCACTTACCGCAAAACAGGTATTTTTAACCATTTTATTTCATTGACAAAATAAGCGAACTGACGACAGTAACCTTTAAATTTCTGCATTTTCTTAATTTTCTTTTTAACAATAGTTCTTTACGCTCGTTTTTCTTCATCCAAATTTTACAAAGTCCCAACAACTAAAAAAAGGCAGCATACTTAGGTACGCTGCCTTTTGATTAAATATGAGAACGTAAATACGCATCGATAAACGGATCTAGATCTCCATCCATTACACTTTGTGTGTTTCCGACTTCCGTATTTGTGCGGTGATCTTTTACTAATGAATACGGATGGAATACGTAAGAACGAATTTGACTTCCCCACCCAATATCTTTTTGTTCTCCGCGAATTTCAGCTAGCTGTTCTTGCTGCTTTTCAATTTCTAATTGATACAGCTTAGATTTTAACATCTTCATTGCTTGCTCACGGTTTTTAATTTGTGAACGTTCCGTCTGACAAGATACGACTACATTAGTTGGGAGGTGAGTAATACGAACAGCTGAATCTGTTGTATTGATATGCTGACCTCCGGCACCGCTTGCACGATACGTATCAACCTTCAAATCTTCCGTACGAATATCAATTGAAATTTCATCGTTAAATTCCGGCATTATGTCGCACGATACGAATGACGTATGACGACGGCCTGATGAATCAAACGGAGAAATACGAACGAGACGATGAACGCCTTTTTCAGCTTTTAAATACCCGTACGCATTATGACCTTTAATTAAAAGCGTTACACTTTTAATACCAGCTTCATCTCCAGGTAAGTAATCAAGAGTTTCTACTTTGAAACCTTTTTTCTCCGCCCAGCGCGTATACATACGTAGTAACATTGAACCCCAATCCTGTGATTCTGTTCCACCAGCACCTGGGTGCAGTTCTAAAATGGCATTATTTTTATCATACGGCTCGCTTAAAAGCAGCTGTAATTCAAAGTCATTCATGCCTGATATAAGCTCTTTTAATTCACTAACTAGTTCTTCTGCTAAATCTTCATCGTATTCTTCTTTTACAAGTTCATAAGACACTTGTAAATTTTCATATGTTTCATCCAAGTGGTTAAATTGATTTACTGCATCTTTCAAACCATTGGCTTCATTAATAACAGTCTGAGCTGCCTGCTGGTCATTCCAAAAATTTGGATCAGCCATAGTCTCATCTAATTCATCGATACGAGCTTGTTTTGTATCGAGGTCAAAGAGACCCCCTAAAGTCCGCTAATCGCTTAGCTGTTTTGTCAAGTTCTTGCTTAATTTCTACTAAATCCATGAGTTGAACACCTCTATTTTATTTTTGACGCACAGGAAGGAAATGAGAAGACTCATTTCCTTCCTGTACTAGTTCATTCTATACTAATTGACTCTTACTTTATGATTCTTTACCGCAGCAGTTTTTATACTTTTTGCCACTTCCGCAGATACAAGGATCATTTCGGCCAACTTCTATCGCATTTACTTTTGGCTTCTTCTTAGCCGGCGCGTCTCCTTCTTTTGGATGAACAGCCGCCTGACCTTGCGCTACCTCTTGACGCTCAAGGTTGTTGTTAATTTCTGCTTTCATGATATACTTCGTCACTTCTTCTTCAATGGTTGCAATCATATTTTCAAACATCGCAAAACCTTCCATTTGGTATTCGCGAAGAGGATCTGTTTGGCCGTACGCACGAAGGTGGATACCTTGGCGAAGCTGATCCATCGTATCAATATGATCCATCCATTTAGAATCAACTGCTCTAAGAACGACAACTTTTTCAAATTCACGCATTTGTTCTTCAGGGAGCTGCTCTTCTTTTTCATTATAACGAGCTTTTGCATGATCTACCAGCAGTTCTACCATTTCTTCAGGCTCTTTACGGCGAAGATCTTCTTCTGTGACTTCACCTTCCTCAAGAACATTAGCATTTACGTAATCAATAATCGCTTGTAAATTCCATTCTTCTTCTAATTCTTCACGCGGTGTGTTTACTTCAACCACACGCTGTAGCGTTGATTCAATCATACGTTCTACAATCGCACGCAGGTTGTCTGAATCAAGCACTTCAAAGCGCTGTTTGTAAATAACTTCACGCTGTTGACGAAGCACGTCATCATATTGAAGCAATTGTTTACGCGCATCGAAGTTATTACCTTCAACGCGTTTTTGAGCGGATTCAACAGCTCTTGTTACAATTTTACTTTGAATTGGCTGTGAGTCATCCATACCAAGGCGATCCATCATTGCCATCATATTATCTGAACCAAATCGGCGCATTAATTCATCTTCCATGGATAGATAGAATTGAGATACCCCTGGATCCCCTTGACGTCCAGCACGTCCGCGAAGCTGATTATCAATACGGCGTGATTCATGACGTTCTGTACCAATTACAGCAAGACCGCCAGCTTCAACGACACCTTCACCTAGTTTGATATCCGTACCACGACCGGCCATATTTGTTGCGATTGTTACCGCACCTTTGTGACCTGCATTTTCAATAATATCCGCTTCACGCTCATGCTGTTTTGCATTTAACACGTGATGACGAATGCCTTTTTTCTTTAATAAAGCTGATAAAACTTCAGATGTTTCGATCGCAACTGTACCAACAAGAACAGGCTGTCCTTTTGCGTGGCGCTCGGCAATATCTTCTACTACCGCATTAAACTTGCCTTCCATTGACTTATAAATTAAATCTGCTTTATCATCACGTGAAATTGGCTTGTTTGTCGGAATAACAACAACGTGCATGTTGTAGATATTACGGAATTCTTCCTCTTCCGTTTTAGCTGTACCCGTCATACCTGATAATTTTTCATACATACGGAAGTAGTTTTGGAATGTAATTGTAGCTAACGTCATGCTTTCATTTTGAATCTCAACGTTCTCTTTAGCTTCGATAGCTTGATGCAAGCCGTCGCTAAAACGTCTTCCTTTCATTAAACGACCAGTAAATTGGTCAACGATTACGACCTGATCTTCATCAATTACATAATCCACATCATTTTGCATCGTTACATGTGCTTTAAGCGCTTGGTTGATGTGATGGTTTAGCGCTACGTGTGAAATATCAAATAAGTTTTCAATGCCAAATGCGCGCTCTGCTTTTGACATACCTTCTTCGGTTAGCTGAACGCTTTTTGTTTTGATATCAAAAGTAAAATCGTTTTCTTTATCAAGCGTGCGAACGAATGCATTAGCTTGAATATAAAGAGCAGTCGATTTCTCTGCGCTGCCGGATATAATAAGCGGCGTACGTGCTTCATCAATTAAGATAGAGTCAACTTCATCGATTACAGCAAAATGAAGCGGACGTTGAACCATTTGTTCTTTGTACAGCACCATGTTATCACGTAAATAGTCAAATCCGAGTTCATTATTTGTACTATACGTAATATCGGCTGCATATGCTTCTTGCTTTTCTTCACGCGTTAAATGGTTTAAGTTTAATCCTACTTTCAAACCTAAGAATTCGTATAAACGACCCATTTCACTAGCATCACGGCTCGCTAAGTATTCATTGACTGTTACTACATGTACACCTTTTCCTGTAATAGCGTTTAAGTATACAGGCATAGTAGCTGTCAACGTTTTACCTTCACCCGTTTTCATTTCCGAGATATTCCCTTCATGCAGAGAAATACCCCCCATTAGCTGAACTTTGTACGGATACATGCCTAACACACGTTTCGCTGCTTCACGTACAACCGCAAAAGCTTCATCTAATAGGTTATCGAGCGATTCGCCATTTTGGTAGCGTTGTTGAAATTCAGCTGTTTTTTCACGAAGCTGATCGTCCGTTAAAGACGCTATTTCAGGACCTAACGCATCAATTTGGTCCGCCATTTTTTCTAAACGGCCTATTTGGCGCTGATTGCCGTCAAACACTTTTTTAAATAATCCAAGCATATTAAAACGCTCCTCTATTTATAATCAGTACATTTTATACTATTTTCATTCATATCTGTATCTTTCATTATAAAACATTCTGAGTAAAATTGTAACATTGCAGCTAAACAAGTAGCAACTTGTACCCTTTTTCGTCTGTCTCTTTACGAGTACTACTCTATTAACGAGTTATTTTCTATTGTGATTTCCCCTGCCTCACTCTTACAATAAAAAAGGGGAATGTAGAATGAACGTTCAATCGATTACAAAAGAACAAGCTTGGGAAGTCCGTCATACTGTCATGTGGCCTGATAAAGAGTTCAGTTATATTCAACTGAAAGATGATCCATCAGGCATTCACTATGGACTGTTTGAAGAAGGAGAGTTAAAATCAGTTGTTTCCTTATTTATAACAGGTGATGAAGCTCAATTTCGAAAATTTGCTACTTTCAAAGAAGAACAAGGAAAAGGGTATGGCAGCCGTCTACTAGAGGAGGTTTTTCTCAAAGCTAAGAACCTTGGGGTACGAAAGATCTGGTGTAACGCACGAGAAAATAAAGTCTCTTTTTATCAGGCGTTCAACATGAAAAAAACGGCACGTGTATTCACCAAATCTTCTACACGCTATGTAGTGATGGAACTATTTTTTTAAGCAGCTAAAAAGCAGCGTGCGGAGGCACGCTGCTTTTACTTTACTGCTCTTGTTTAAGAGAGCCTATAATCTTAGTTTGGTTCAATCAATCCATATCGTCCATCTTTTCTTCGATATACAACGTTTGTAATGTTGGTCTCAGCGTTTGTAAATACAAAGAAACTATGTCCTAACATATTCATTTGCAAAATAGCCTCTTCACTATCCATTGGCTTTAAGTTAAATCGTTTTGTACGAACTAGCTCTAATTCATCTTCTTCAGTTGCAACTGCTACGTTTGCTTCGCTTTCTAATGCTGCGAACAGATACTTCTCAGCGCCTTTTTCACGCATTTTTCGATTTACTTTTGTTTTATGTTTACGAATTTGACGCTCTAATTTATCTAGGACAAGATCGACAGCTGCGTATAAATCACTGTGTGTCTCTTCAGCTCTCAATACGAGATCATTCATTGGGATTGTGACTTCTATTTTTTGATCGTTATTGTAGACTTTTAAGTTTACATTTACGTCAGCAGTTGGTGTTTCGTCGAAATAACGCTCTAACTTACCAAGCTTTTTCTCTACGTATTCCCTAATTGCTGGAGTCACCTCAATGTTTTCACCGCGAATGTTATACATCATGTTCGAACTCCTCCTTTAATCCATTGCTATACCTCTACAATTCTACAATACCCGACACAATCCCTTCCTAAACTATTAAAATTTTTTGAAAATTTAGTGAAAATTTATGGAACCTGAGAAAAGTTTATGAAAAAACCAAAAAAATAGACCTTCTTCATAAGAAGAAGGGTTGTATTTTTTTACGCAGAATTAATTTTTTTATCGTAAAACATCCCATCAAACGTTTTCATTTCGTAAGGGTTTACATAGCTGTTACTATGCTTTTTTTTTGCTTTTAGTAAACGGAGATCTACCATAATTTGATGCCGAATTAAGATGAGCTTTGGATCAATTTCCTTATTCATTTCGACAATTTTCTTACCCATCGATTCATTATCCCTATTTTTTTGGCGGCAGTTTCTCTATGAGGTCACGCCTTTTTAATAGAAGATACTCTAACTTTTGAATGCCTTCTTCTCGATTTTTGTCAGAAAATGTTTGAATAAGCCGATAAATCTCATCAGTTAGCTGATATAGGTCGTTAATCATATTTATGCTTGACCGCCGCTTCCATGGACTTGCTGGCGGTGAAGCTGCACAACTTGCTTCCATGTATCGCGGAATTCTGTTACATATTGTTCGGCTTCATCCAAGCTTGCTGTGTCATTTTTTGTATTTGCTTCAATTAAACACTGGTTAATGTAGTCATACATAGCCATCATAGACTTAGCAACTTGCACGTTTGTATCAAGGGTAATCATTAATTCTTGAATAATATTTTGTGCTTTTAACAGATTCGTATTTTTCAGCTCAATATTTTTTTCCTGTATGCCTGTTCGTGCAAGTTTGATAAATTTTAAACACCCGTTATACAGTATAAGCGTTAACTCTCCTGGAAAAGCAGTCTGAACAGCTCCTTGCTGATACGCTTGATATGGATTATTTGCTGCCATAAACGTTCACTCCTTCTTAACTAAAATATTGCGATAACTGCGCGCTTTGAGCATTTGCATTTTGAATGGCTTTTTCCATTGCTGTAAACTGACGATAACACCGGTCCTCTACTTGTGTGAGCCTGCTTTCAAAACTAGTGATTTGGCTATTTACGCTTTTTAAATTCCGCCCAAGCAAAAATTGTTCACTTGTCCATGTTGAACGGCCAGCGCGCTGCTCAACTTTGGATACGGTTTGAGTAATCGTATCTCGTAAACGTCGTACAATCCCTTTTTCACTTGTTGTACTCCCATTTTTCATAAATAAATCCATCACAGACTGCGGATCTTTTTCAATTACTTCTTTTAATTTAGTTCCGTCGCCTTCTATGACTAGCTTGCCTCGATCGCTATAGTTTGCGCTAGTTGAAATACCAATGTCGGTTAGCTGCGAAAATGCTCCGCTCACTCCTGATACAGAGGCATACCAGTTAGAACGCATTTGATTTAGCCCGCTGGATAAAATTGAGTCTCCTTTTAACAAACCGCTTTTCGCCTTTTCATCCCACTGTTCAGCTTGTTTATCCGTTAGTTTTTCTCTTTCTTCATCAGTCAAAGGCTGATAGTTCCGGTCTCTTTCTTCCGTAATCTTTCCGTTAATCTTTTCAATCAGTTCATTGTATTTGGTCACAAAATCTTTAATTGTATCAAATACTTTCTGCGTATCATTGCTTACATTAACGCGGATGTCTCCTGTGAAATTGTTTTGAAGGGTATAGGTAACGCCTCCCGTTGTAAATGTATTGGACTTACGAGTTGTTTCTAGACCGTTTAGCGTAAATTTTGCGTCTGTTCCGCCGGTTTCTTTTTGAGTATCTAATTTTAAGAAATTTGTTAAAAACGCTCCTGAAAACACCATCTTTTGACCGCCTGCACCACCGGCTTTTGACAAATCTTCTGTGTCTTTGCGAGTAAAGACAACTTTATCTGTTCCTTCATCGTAAAAGGCTGAAATACCTACTTTTGAATTACTAAGTTGGGTCAAAACAGTATTTAATGACGCTGAACCATCAAATTCAAACGACATACTGCCGTCTGCATTATCTCCTGTTGCTTTTCCACTGCTGTCATACGTTGTAATAGAAAACTGGAGGACATTTTGCTTATACGTAAAACCTTGAACAGTGCTACCGTTTGCTAATGTGGAACCGAATGTCATTTCGCCCGTATTCATATTAACGAATACATCATTCTCTCCTATTAAAGTAGGATCGCCTGTAGTTTTTATATTAAATTCTTGAGAAGATTCTCCATTTTCCACTTGAATAGCAGAAGGCAGACTTCCCTCAAAAATAGCTCCTTTGGATAACTTGGCAGTCTTTGTATCAGCACTTATTGTAATATCAGGTTGCTTGACCTCTTTTCCACTCCACGCACTGCCAAGCAAGGTTTTTTGCTCCCATAAACTTTTAGCAGGGTCAATAGTGCCTTCTGAAGAGACTTCTGAAATTTTTCCACTACTGATATTTTGCGCAGCAGTCGCCATTGTCACGTTTGAAAGTGTATAAGACGCGTTACCTGCTGAGGAAGTAGCTGCCGCTTTTACTTTCATTTCATCCGATGAAGATTCCGTTTTAGACGAATAAGAAGACTGCAAGGTCATATTAAAAGCGAGATTATTAAATTCTGATAACAGCAAGTTCATAGAGCGATAATCATCTCGCTGCCCCTCTAACGTTTGTTTTTGTTTTTTCATTTTATCAATAGGCATACGTTCAGCCTTCATTAAATCACTGACAATTTGATCAATATCCATTCCGCTTGCTAACCCACTTACTCTTACCACTTACCATCACCACCGTTTTTTTATTCATCTATTCATCAACTGTTAGCCATAAAATATGAGTATATTTTTTTGAATCACCCTATTCGTTTATAGGTTCAACACTTCTCTATTTTGTATCGGTAAAACAGTTATTTTTTTCATAGGTCAAATGGTGCAAGATAGAAAAAGCTCACTTATTTTTCTACAATAAGTGAGCTTTTTATTATTGGCCAAACAAGTTCAGTTTCTGGGATAAATTTCTTTGAATATCCTTAGGAATAAGATATGGTGCTAGATTTATAATATCTCGTAACGAATCAATGGTTACAGAGGCAGATAAATTTATATATTCATCCGTTGTATCTGCTTGCTCAAACGAAATGGAATCTGGCAAATTATTGAGCAGAGTAATTTCATTCATTTCTTTATCGACCGTGACATCAGCAGCCTTATCAATATTTAAGCGATCCCATACAAGAGACATCGGAATCGGCATTCTTCCTAAATGCACGCTATTCACCTTTAAAACAAGCTTTCCATTTTCGGCATTTGGTGTTACGTCAACTACAAACTGTGATTCCATAAAAGATACTACATGTTTATTAATATAAAATTTTATATGTTCCGGAAGCAACTCGGCTTCTGCTCCGTCAACCGTTTCATCATTTTCGTAAAGGTAGCTGCGCAAATAATCATTAACATCGCTCTCGCTTAATCGGTATCCTAAAATAGGAGAACCTCCGTTCAGTTCTAGCGACGTCGCATGAGCGGACTTTTCTTGTGCCAGTGAAGATAATGAAGCAGTCTGATCAAGTTCTTCAATATTTCTGACTGGACTAACGAAAAAATACAACCCAACTAAAAGGATAATAAATAGAAAAATAACAGCTATAAATTTTCTCAAACACACGCACCCTCTCAAATATTCTTCTTGGAATATAATACCGATTTCTCTTTTATCATACAAGATATATAAGATAGTTGTCGAAAACTTGTATAAAATGTACGTATATACCAGACATCCCAAATGGCGAATAAGTCTATGGTGAATAAAATGAGTCTTTTTTGACTTGGAATGCGTCAATTTTAGTAACTTAAAGTTGATTTTTATAGGAATTTGATAATTGGCACACTTCTTGCTTATTATAAAGGTAAGGGGAGGAATTTCTATTTATATTTTCAGAATTTACTTTATTTTCTAATAGTATTTCGATAATTTTAAAGGAGTGAATACGATGGGAAACAAAACAGAATCACACGGAAAGTTAAAGCAACGTCACGTTTCCATGATTTCCATTGCAGGTATTATCGGAGCCGGCTTGTTTGTAGGAAGCGGATCCGTTATTAACGCAACAGGCCCAGCAGCAGTAGTTTCATATGCAGCAGCCGGACTGCTAGTCGTTCTATTGATGCGTATGCTCGGTGAAATGGCTATGGTAAACCCAGATAAAGGCTCATTCGCAACATATGCTCAGCAAGGAATTGGCGCGTGGGCAGGTTATGCTATTGGATGGCTTTACTGGTTTTTCTGGCTAATTGTAATTGCGATTGAAGCCACTGCAGGAGGATCAATTGTTCATGAATGGCTCCCTTCCGTACCAATTTGGCTTTTAAGCTTAATCTTAACCTTTGCATTAACTTTAACAAACTTGTTCTCTGTCAAATCATTTGGAGAATTTGAATATTGGTTTGCTATGATTAAAATTGTGGCAATCGTTGCTTTTATGGGAATCGGTTTAGCTATTATTTTCGGATTGATCCCAGGTACATCCTCACCTGGTCTAGCTAATTTAACGGGCCACGGAGGCTTTATGCCAAAAGGTACGAACTCTATCTTTTTAGGAGTTATTACCGTTATTTTCTCTTATTTTGGAGCTGAAATTGCGGCTATTGCAGCTAGTGAATCAGAAAATCCAGCAAAAGCTATCACAACTGCTATTCGCAGTGTCGTATGGCGAATTTTAATTTTCTATATTGGTTCAGTTGCTATTTTAGTAACTCTTTTACCTTGGAACTCAGCTGTTTTACTAAAAAGTCCATATGTAACAATGTTAGAAATGGTCAATATTCCAGCAGCTGCACAAATTATGAATTTAGTCGTATTAGTATCCGTTTTGTCTTGCTTGAACTCTGCTTTGTATACGAACTCACGAATGATTTTATCATTGGCTCAAAAAGGACAAGCTCCTCGCGCTTTAGCAAAAGTAAGCAAATCAGGCGTGCCGGCAAGAGCTGTATGGATTAGCACAGCTGCCGCATATGTATGTGCTATCTTTAGCTTCGTTTCGCCGGATAAACTCTTTTTATTCTTAGTTAATGCATCAGGAGCCATTGCTCTTATTGTGTACTTAGCTATCGCTATTTCTCATTTACGCCTGCGTAAGAAAATGAATCGAGCCAACCAGCCAATTAAAGGGATGAAAATGTGGTTGTTCCCGTATTTAACATACGTAACAATTGCTGTTATTACCGTGATCTTCTTATCAATGGCATTTATTGATTCGATGCGCTCACAGTTTTTCTTAACTCTAGGATTAACCGCTGTGGTTCTTCTTTCATACTCGTTCATCAAAAAAACAAACAACAAGCGACCTGATGATCAATTTTCCGAGTCAGAAAATATTGCAAAATAAAAAAGCCGCAGATGCGGCTTTTTTATTTTGCTTTTGATTATTTCTCAACCGATATGTCACGATGAAGATTTCGAAGCGGCTGAGGAGGGCAAATATGTCGCGTCGCGTAAGAAACGATAAAAATAGTTAACAACCCGCCTACCATCGCAAATGTACGAAACGGAAACATGACCACTCCGTCTTCAATCATCGGATACGGAAGCAGCGCTTTTAAATGAAGCAGCGGTTCTCCTCCACCTATTCGAAGAACAAGAGACACAATAAACCCAGCCAAAGATCCGTACCAGTTAGCTCCTTTAAAGAATAAAGCACAAACCAACTGCGGAAAAAGTATACAATACACTAGGTCCCCTGATAAATACCATAAAGAGTAGACACTCTCAGAGTTTAAAGCAATTAGAGTTGCTCCCGTTCCAATGATAATGATAGAACGTTTAATAACTTTATCTAACTGTGCCTGTGTCGCATTTGGTTTTACAATCGGACGATACACGTTCCAGGCTGCCATCCCCGAAGCTGAAAGCAACGAAGCCGCTACTGCAGCCATGACGGCAGCAGCTAGTCCTCCAAGCGCAATCGCTCCTACTAAATCAGGCGTTAGGTATTTAAATACATACGTTAAAATCATGGACGCGCTCTCAGGGCTTGACGCTCCAAATGAAGACCAGTCTGCACTGTAACCTATCATTCCTATTAAAGTTGGAGGCAAGGCCGCTAACGCGCAAAAGATGCCGGCTGTAATAGATAGCCACATTGCTGCTTTTTCATTTTTAGCAGATAACACGCGCTGAAAATAGATTTGCCATGGAATACCACCAAAAATAAGTAAAAATGTGCTATCCCACCATTGCCAATATGTATTTCCCCATTTCGGATCTTCCCAGCCTTTTAATGGAGGAAATAAATGAAGAGAACCAGTCATGCCTTCTGAATACGTAGAAAAAACGGCTCCCACCCCTCCCGTATTCGAAAATGCAAAGGGAAGCACCAGAAATAGTCCTAAAAACATAATAGAAAGCTGTAAGATATCGGTATGTGCTACTGCCCACAGGCCGCCAATCACGGTGTATGCAATGGCAATAAGTGCGGAAAGAATGATGGAAATTGAAAAACTGAGGCCTAAAATCACACCGAATGTTGTTCCTAAAGCAGTTAAGATAGCTGCGCTCCAAAACAGCTCTCCCAGTATAGCTGGAAAATAAAGAACCGTAGCCATTTTCTTACCGAAACGAGATTCTAGAGGATCGAGCATTGTCATAAACTCAAACCTTCTCATCTTTCTAGCAAAAAAGATACCGCCTAAAATCAAGCTGATTGAATAACACCATGGCGCTTGAGTCCATGTCAGCCCTGAGGAATAAACGGTTTCCGCCGTTCCAGCAATATACCCTCCACCCACCCAAGTGGCGGTCATTGTGAACATTGAAATCCATAGCGGCATAGATCTTCCTGCAACAAGCATATCATCTGATTTTCCTTTTTTACTTGCAGCGGCTCGAGCACCAATAAAATAAATAACACCATACATAATGAACATTAAAATGAGGCCTGGCCAATAGAGATCTGGATTATAGAGAGAATAGATAAATGCGACAACCATAAAGATGGAAAATCCTATAATAGTTGTCCATAAGGGGGTTAGTAGACGGTTGTTCCTGTTTGATTTCCCTGAAAAGTCAGAAGTCTCATTCGACTTTTCAGGCCTGGCTTGTTGTGTGTCTGAACGAAATGGCTTTTTAGCATTTTGCATCGTCTCACATCCTTTAAATTGATAAAGAAATCTAAAGACAAACTTGTCCTCTATTCCTTTTTCCTACCAGCATACAATTAAACCTAAAAATAGATTTTTTAGAATAAAATATAAATAGTTGGATTATAAATACCAATGCGAAGGGGAGAAATTACGTTTATATAATTATATTAAAATAATTTAAATCGACTTTTTTTATTATTTTGCTAAGAACTCACAATTATTTTCATCTTCCATTTAAACTCCTTTCTTAATTTCCACATTCACAATCCTTTGTTTTTCAAGGTTTGTATGCAAGCAGATATAGTACTATGGTTAATATATCTGAATGTTTAGGATATTGTCAAAAAAGTTTGAGTGTTTTCATATAAAAAAAGAATAATATTCTCATAGCTCATACACAAAAAAACCTTTTGTATCAAGGGACATAGCAATCAGTGATTTTTTATCACTTTTTGTTAAATTTTCTCTTGATATCCGAATGATTAGTCTTTTACAGAGAAGATAATCTAATAAATTCAGAACATTTAGAGTTTTATGATTTGACTAAATTAAATAACCGGTGCTATAATTCAAATTGTTAAGAACGTTAAATATAAATTTAACAAATTCTATTATTTGGAGGTCGGTGCTATTGGAACAAACACTTACGCTTGAAAAAATGCACATAAACGGCGAATGGGTTGAAGCACGCAACGGCGAGAAAAGAGAGATTATAAATCCTTTTAATCAAGAGGTTATCGCTGTCGTTACAGAAGGAAATCGTGCTGATACTGTAGAAGCTATTGAAGCAGCTAGAAAAGCTTTTGATGCAGGTGAATGGTCTAAATTCACAGCGGCCCAAAGAGGTTCTTTACTATTTAAAGTAGCGGAAGAAATTCGTAATGATCGTGAAGAACTCGCTAAACTTGAAACCTTGAATACTGGAAAAACCCTCGTTGAAAGCCTGGCAGACATGGATGGGATTGCTGATGTCTTTCAATACTATGCTGGATTAGCAGATAAAGATGGTGGACAGATGATTGAGTCACCTAATCCCGATTCTGTTAGCCGCGTTGTCCGCGAACCTGTAGGTGTATGCAGCCAAATTACTCCTTGGAATTACCCTTTATTGCAAGCCTCTTGGAAATTGGCTCCGGCACTTGCTGCTGGGAATACAATTGTTATTAAACCAAGCGAAATCACCCCTTTAACAACTATTCATATGATGAAAATTTTTGAAAGAGTTGGCTTTCCAGCAGGCGTCATTAACATTGTACTCGGCCCGGGTGCGACCGTTGGACAAGAAATGGCAGAAAGTCACTTAGTAGATTTAGTTTCCTTTACAGGTGGCGGTGTATCTGGACGTAAAGTCATGCAGGCTGCCGCAGGCAACTTTAAAAAAATCGCTCTTGAACTCGGTGGAAAAAATCCGAATATCGTCTTTGCTGACGCTGACTTTGACACTGCGGTTGACTATGCATTAAATGCGGTCTTCTTTCATGCCGGTCAAGTTTGTTCAGCTGGTGCGAGATTACTCGTTCAAGATGATATTCACGATAAATTTGTTTCAGCAGTTATTGAACAAGCCAAAAAAATTAAGCTAGGAGACGGCATGGATGAAGCCACTCAAATGGGACCCGTCATCTCAAAAGAACACCTAGCTAAAGTGGAACATTACATTGAGCTTGGCAAACAAGAAGGTGCTTCCCTTGTTTTAGGAGGCAAACGTCCAACTCAAGAGTCTTTACAAAAAGGTTTATTCATTGAACCAACTATTTTTACAGACTGTCATGGAGATATGAAAGTTGTCCAAGAAGAGTCATTTGGTCCAATTATGACCATTGAGCGCTTCAGTACCGAAGAAGAAGCGGTGGCACTTGCTAACGATACAATCTATGGATTAGCTGGAGCCGTTTGGACAAGTGATATGAATCGAGCTGAACGTGTAGTGAAAGCACTCCGTATGGGAACAACTTGGATTAACGATTATCATCCCTACTTCCCGCAGGCTCCTTGGGGAGGATATAAGCAATCTGGGATCGGAAGAGAGCTTAGCCACATTGGGCTAGAAGAATATACGGAAATTAAACATATTTATACGAATACAAATCCACAGCCAATGCGCTGGTTTCAATAAAATTCAAGGGGGAATGTAAAGATGTTTATGCGATTTGAAAGAATGGAACGTTTAAAAAGTTTTGAGATGCCAACGGTTGTAAAACATGGAATTGGTGCTGTTAAGCATACTGGAGAGGAAGTAAAGAACCTAGGTGTATCTAAGGTTTTACTAGTAACAGATCCTGGTGTAAAAAAAGTAGGTTTAGCAGATCCTGTAATCGCTAGTTTAAAAGAAGCGGACGTAGACGTTATTCTATTTGACCAAGTAGAAGCCAACCCTTCTATTCACGTGGTAGCAGACGGCACAAAAATGTACAAAGAAAATGGATGCAACGGACTAGTAGCTGTTGGAGGCGGAAGCTCAATGGATACGGCAAAAGCTATTGGTGTAGAAGTAGCTCATAATGCTCCCGTCTTAGATTATGAAGCAGCTGAAGGAAAAAAACCTTTAACAAAACGTATCCCTCCTTTAACAACCATTCCTACAACTGCGGGTACAGGAAGTGAAGTCACACAATGGGCTGTCATTACGGATCCTGTTCGTGAGTTTAAGTTTAATACAGGTGGACCTTTAATTGCTGCCCACTTAACAATTATTGATCCAGAACTGCACGTATCTATGCCTTCACATATTACGGCCGGTACAGGAATTGACGCATTAGCTCACGCAATTGAATGTTATACATGTCATTTTGCACAGCCGATGACAGACTCAGTTGCTTTATTGGCTATCGAATACGTCGGCAAATACTTGCGACGCGCAGTGGCAAATGGACAGGATATCGAAGCACGTTATGGAATGGCGCATGCAGCTATGCTTGCCGGCCTTTCATATGGAAGTGAATCTGCAGGAGCAGCTCACGCGATGGCTCAAACATTAGGAGGCATTTATCCAATTGCCCATGGCCCTTGCGTAGCAGCAATGCTAGGTCCTGTAATGGAATATAACTGGATGGGTGAGCCTGAAAAATTTGCACGCATAGCTCAAGCTTTAGGAGTTAATACACACGAATTAACTCTTGAAGAATCAGCTCAAGCAGCTGTTCGTGAAGTATATCAACTAGTTAAAGATGTACAAATCCCTTCTTTAGAAGAACAAGGTGTTCCAAAAGAAGCGGTTTCTCGCTTAGCTCAAGAAGCATTTAATGATCCACAAACAGTTGGTAACCCTCGTGATTTAACTGTAAAAAGTTACGAATGGATTTATAACCGCTGTTTTGAAGCTACACCATTAACCGTATAAAAATGATAAAAAGGCTGTTGATTTTTCAACAGCCTTTTTTATTTACTTTTTCGCTAATTCTTCATTTAAAATATCGATGATTCTTCGGTCGTCAAAAACTTTCACTACTTTTTTCAAGAAATGATAATAATGTTTGGACTCTATAATCTGCGCTAAATTACGCTTTGCTTTTACTGCGATCTCCTCAGGAACATCTTCATCATTTAAGAGAATCTGCAGCTTGTTTTCCGCTTCTTCGATTGCCTCTAAATTAACTGAAATTTCTCTTTGCCACTTCTTACAGAAAAATGAAAAAAAGGACTTAGAAAAATCTTTTTCTGCTTCATATAAGTCTTTTCGAACACCTTTTTTCCACACTTTGTGGACCATATCAATATTTTGCAGTGAACGAATGGATGTACTCATCGTTGGTTTACTCATACCCAATTCTTCACTCATTTGATCTAATGTAACAGGCTCATCCATAAAATAAAGCATGCCATACAGCCTTCCTACTGAAGGTGTGACCCCATATAAATCCATCGTATCAGCTAAAGCACTGACAACCACATCTTCTGCTTCTTTTAATAAATCATGATACTCTTGAACATCACTCATTTACTCTTCTCCTCTTTTGTTAAATTCATTTGAATTATACTTAATAAATTTAATAATACACGATAAACAGGAAAAAAACAGAAATTCAGTTCAATTTTTTTGATAAAAAAGAAGCCTTTCTCTTGAAGAGAAAGGCTTAAGACATAGTGGGGAATACTATATGTTTATCTTTCCCGATTTAGATATTATTTATACCGTATATTTTTGATGATTTTTAAACTGATCGTTTTATTTCTTTTTCGGTAATTGTTTCAGCATATCAATAGCATGTAATGTAATTTGAGAAGCACTTTTATTTTCGTTACGTATTTCTTCATAAATCTCTTGTCTATGAATATCTACAGACTTTGGAGCTTGAATTCCTAACTTTACTTGATCACCATTAACTGCAAGGACGGTCACTTCAATTTCATCACCTATTTTGATTGTTTCATTTAACTTTCGTGTTAAAACAAGCATGGACTCACTCCTTATCTATTCCTCTTACTCAAATAACCTGTGCTTCGTTTCGTAGGCTGTATTCATTAAAATCACTTGCTTAGCAAGCTGTTGCTTTGTATTAATAATAACAGGAGCCTGCAAATTAGCTGTTATCTTTTCCACAGAATCTGACATCGTAAGCAATACGTAAACAGCTGCATCTTCCGCTTGTTGTAATTGAAGCTTTTCGATTTCCTGAGGTTCTAGTTGAAAATCATAATCTAAAAAAAACTGAAATGGATCCGTGATAATAAAAGCTAATTCTTTGGTTTGAATAGACTGCAGAACTTGGAAAGCTTCGGCTTCCGGAAGTGGTAAAATAACAAATTCAGTTTCTTCCAAAAAACCTGGAATCCCTTGATTGAATGTCAGTGTTTGCTGATTATCTATTTCTATATCTCCATGATAGCTTGTTGAAATTTTCATCTCATCACACCTTTGCTAATTGATTTTTTCTTGTTATCTTTTTTCATTGTAAAAAAGCTCCTTCTGTTTAGAAGGAACTTTTTAACGCAAGAAATCTAGCAGCGTAGGCTGAATAATTTGAGCCCCTACTCCCAAAGCAGCACGATGAACGCTTTCTTGTACGGTTAAATCCGTAATGACTTTTTCAATATCTGCATCTTCATTATTTGAAAGCATCTTAGTAGCCGTAATTTCCTGTGAATCAAGGCGGTTTTCGATCAGCTCAAGCCGATTGCTTCTTGCTCCCAATTCAGATCGCTCCGCTAATAGCGTAGACAGCTGCGTGTCTACCTGTGTAGAGAGATCTTTTAGTGAGTTTACATCGTTTTGTTCAAAAGCTGTTTGAACATTGTTCATTAAGTCGAATGCACCTTGTCCAAAAATGTTTTCAGGATGAATATTGACTCTCAGCTGGATACCTTTTGAGACTTCAACTGAAAAAGAATCCAGGTTAATATTCGATTCTATCATACCGCTTGCAGTCTCACTTATAGGCGGTGCTCCTACATTTACACCGTTAAAGATATAGTTTCCGGCCACCTGCGTATTGCCTACTTGCATATAATCCAGCTTTAACTGTTCAATTTCACGTGCAATCGCTTGGCGGTCATCACTTTCATTCGTACCGTTTAACCCTTGCACGACCAGCTCTTTAGTGCGCTGAAGAATAGAATTGACTTGTTCAAGTCCGGATTCTGAACTATCAAACCAAGACTGAGCTTCTGTTAAGTTACGTTTATATTGATTTACTTCAGAAAGATTAGAACGATAAGCCATTCCTTTAGTAGCTACTACCGGGTCATCTGAAGGACGAGTAATTTTCTTTCCCGTTGATAATTGGTTTTGAAGTGTTTCCAGCTTATTATAGCTATTGCTAATCTGTTTTAACGAATTAGCCGCTAACATTCCTTGTGTGACGCGCATCTTTACCTTCCTCCAGTTCCAAGACCGTTTACAATTTTATCAAGCATTTCATCAATCATAGTCACCATACGAGCACTAGCGTTATATGCATGCTGAAACTGAATCATATTGGTCATCTCTTCATCTAATGAAACTGCACTGGTAGACTGGCGCCTTTGCTCCACAGCTCCCTGGAGAGTTTCTGAATTACTTTTTAAGCGGTTGGCTTGTTGAGCATCTACTGACATTTGGCCAATAACAGATTGATAAAAGCCATCTAGGGAAACAGCTTGATTCCCGGAATTAATAAGCACCTTTTGACGAAATTGAGACAATAGCTGAGCATTTTGTCCATCTCCTTTGCGGCCAGTTCCATCATCCCCAGAGGAGGCCGAAGAAGCAGCAGCAATATTGTTTGTGTTTTGCTTAATTTTATCAGCAATAACAATTCCAGTTGCAGCTCCTTCTTTCTGAGAAATCTCATTAAAAAAGGACATACCAGTATCACCATCTAGCGTGACACCTTGTTGGTGCTTATCATTAAACCAATTTACAAATTCATATGCCATTTCATCTAAATCATCAATCATTGAAGCGTAAACACCTGTTTTATTACCACTATTATCTATATATCCAGAAGCCTCAATTAACCCTTTAAGTTTTCCTTGAGGAAATGACACAGGGTTCCGTATCTCATCCCCTATATGAATTTCCGTCACATAGGAATCTTGGTTTGTTGTCAAACTGATGGCATTTACTTGATGAGTTTTCCCATCTAAAAGAGTAATAGGCCCTTGAGACGTTTGAAGCCGAACCGTTACCACCCCTTCTGACGTTGCAGAAGCGTTCCCGCTGCTTTTTGTATACTCTAAAGAAACCGGCATAAATTTAGAAATCTCATCTAGCAGCCGATCTCTTTCATCATACAAATCATTAGGCAAATAGCCATTCGGTTCTACGTTTTGTATTTGTTGGTTCACATTACTTATTTGCTCTAACAAAGAATTCACTTGTGTTACCGCTACGTCACGCTCGTTTTGTAAATCACCTTGAACCGTTTTTAAAGAAGTAGATAAATAAGAGAAAGTATCGCCTACTGCTTCAGCTCGTTCAATCATAACAGACCTGGCTCCTGCTTCTGAAGGGTGTGAAGCTACATCTTGAATGGACTCAAAGAATTGATTAAAAACAGCTGAAAGTCCATCTTCAGTAGGTTCATTCATAATTTCCTCCATTTTTTCAAGAGCACCAGCGCGCGCATCCCAATACCCCACTTTAATGGTTTCATCTCGATACTGGGTATCTAAAAATGTATCACGTATTCGCTCTACCGTGCTGGCTTCTATTCCCATTCCTATTTGGCCCGCAGTTCCAGCCTGATTCATCCCTGGGGCTGGATAAGCTGGGAACGTTTCTAAACTTACTCGCTGACGCGTATAGCCCGGCGTATTTGCATTAGATACGTTATGGCCAATCGTGTAAAGAGCTGCTTGTTGGGCATCCATTCCTCGTTTAGCCACCTGCAAACCATGAAATGTTGAACTCATTCTGCTTTCCTCCGTTCTTTATGCCTTCGAATTAAAAATAGAGTTGGACTGAAACGATCTATTATTTGTTTTTGTGTAATTAAACGAATCCTCTCGTTTCGATGGAACAAGAAGGTCTAGTTCGGTATGAATCAGCTGCAAAGACTGTGTGAGCAGCTGATTGTTTAAGTCATTTGCATACTTTATATCTTGAATTATATCTATTAGCTGTTTTTGAAAGGGTATCAAGATGGAGTATTCAGAGAATGAACCTGCTATTTCTTCAATGGAGTGAGCAGCATGTCCGCTTTTTTCCATCGCTTCTATACGCTTTGTTTCCAGTGCAGAAATAGCAGCTATATGAGATTGCTCTTTTTGCAAAGAAGCCGTCAATGCCTTTACATCTTGTTTAATAATAAAATTCGTTTTCTCTTTAACAATGACAGACAAACTTTTGTGAAGCGTTACTTGTTTTTCTAGTATCGTTTGAATTTCTTGCACGTTCAATCAATGTCAGTCCTTTTATTTTTTATAGAAATCTACAATACTTTTAGCAATTTCTTTTCCGTTAATTTCGTATGTTCCGCTGTTAATTTGCTGTTTTAGTTTCTCCAATTTTTCAAGTCTTTCTGGAGATGGTTCATTTCCCTGAAGTTTCTTCGCCTCAGATGAAATATGAATCTGATCTTGTGGATTCTTTTTAGAGACCTGTTCTGTTTTTTCTGATTGTTTTTTGTACGGATTTATTCCAAATAAGTTCGATGGGTTAATCTTCATCTCTCTCACCTCTTTTTATATTTGTATCCGTTATCTCTATTCATTATATCGGAATTTCCACCTAAACCTTTAGCATCGGCAAGGAAGTTGAGACCATTTTCACAGTCTTCCTTAAACCTAGGTCTATAGATAGAGAACCTGCAAACACTCAGCACACTTTTACTCTTTTTTCCTTTCGTTAGAACGATAGGTAGGACGCGTCGGCTCTTCATTTGAACGAATCATCTCACGATTATGCTTTTCTAACCCATGTTTAATTTCTTGAGAGCATGAATGACAAAGTTTACCTTCTCGAATCTGAGCGTTGCATTGCATGCATGGATAGCTTATATTTGGAAAATTAGTTAGCACTAAGCGACCTTGTCGAATAAATTGATGAATTAACAAATCTGAAACGCCCGTTTCTTTCATCACTTCGTAAGTCGTTGCTGTACGATTTGCTCTTTTCTTCAAGAATGAAGAAACACGTTGAAACAGAGCTTCTTCTTTGTCAAAACATGATTTACATATGTTTATTGATCCACTTTTTACAAATAAATGACCGCATTCCCTGCAATTATCTAACGTTCCCATATTCGAAACTCCTCATTTGTTTTTTATTTTACTATCGGTCAAAGTCTTAAATTATACATCTTCATGCACGAATTAAAGTGAGCGAACGAACTGAACGTGCCCCAGCTTCCTGCAAACAATTTGCCGCTTGGCGCACGGTTGCTCCTGTTGTATAAATGTCATCAATCAAGAGAAATTCTTGATTCGTAACCATTGAGGAATCGACTACTTTAAATTCCAGCCTTTCTGCCAGCCGACTTCGCCTATTTTTCTTTGATTGCTTTGTTCCTGAACAGCGAACAAGAGGCATTTCTATGTTGTCACTGATCAGTTCAGCTAGCGCTAAAGATTGGTTAAACCCTCTCTCATATAATCTCTCGTCCGTTAAAGGTATAGGAACTAGTATAGCTTTTGGATTACATTCTTTTTTATAGAACTTATACCACTGCTCCTTGAATGCTTGGATAATTTCATAATCTCCTTGAAATTTAAAACGTTCTATTATGCTTTGCATAAAATCATTGTACGTATAAAGAGAACGGTTGAAAAAAGAAGCATCATCCCATTTCTGACAGTCCATACATGTGTCTAGCTCATAATGAGAAGAAGCGAGGTCTGCAAGAGAACGGCCGCATCCCCTGCAAATGCTACTGGTGATGATAGGACATTTTTGCAAGCAAACAGTGCAAATCCTGTCCGTTGAAGAAGGTTTTAACAATGACCTCCAATCGAAAGAAGAGACAAGAGGTTCAAAACAAATCAGACATATTGTCATCGATCAACCAGCCCTTTCTTATAAGCTAGAGCATTCATATATTCAATATGCTCTTTTGCTTTTCGCATAGACAGAGACTGCCCATAATGAAAAAAGACCACGTCTCCCGTTGGAAATTGAGCACTCCTCCCTACTCTTCCTGAAATCTGAACAAGAGCACTTTCAGTAAAAATCGTTTCTTCTGCTCCCAATACTGCAACATCTATGTTGGGAACCGTTACGCCTCGCTCTAATATTGTTGTCGTTACTAAAATAACTAGCTGCCCTTCTCTAAATTTCATTATTTTTTCTTTTCGCTGGGAATCTTCAGCATGGACGCCGTCTACCTTTTCGGTTAGCTTTCGAATCATGTCTGTGATCGGAGCAATCCACTTAATTTGCGGGACGAAGATAAAGCATTGTTTCCCTTCATTTATTCTTTTTTTCAGCCATTTCTCAACATTAGCAGGCAAGATATCTGTTTTCATTTTTTTCTTCCAATTGCCACACCATTCAAACCGAGGAACAGGAATAAGCATTCGGTGATAGCGGGCTGGAATTTTAACTACTTGTTTTTTCCCTTGCTCAACGTCTTTTTTTAATGATTCATTTGGAGTCGCTGTTAAATAAATCTTTGATGCAGCGTGTTTAGCTGCTTTTGCAACAGCATAGTGCAGCATAGGCTCTGTCGAATACGGGAATGCATCTACTTCGTCAATAATCAGCACATCGAATGCTTGATAATAATGCAGAAGTTGATGAGTGGTGGAAATAATAAGAGAGGATTCATGAAAACGGTCTTCGCTGCCTCCATACATGGCCAGCACAGACATATTCGGAAATGCCGATTGAATTCTTGGCTTTAACTCAATAACTACATCTGTTCTTGGAGTAGCAATACAGACTTTCTTTCCACTGTTCAACGCTGATTCAATACCTTTAAATAAAATTTCCGTTTTTCCTGCTCCGCAAACAGCCCAAATTAACAGTTCTTCATCCTTTCTTATAGCTTGAATGAGTTCATTTGAAGCACGTTCTTGAGCTTTAGACAGCGTTCCTTTCCAATTCATCACGCTGCTTTTTGGCAGGACACTACTTGCTGGTCCTTCCCAGTTTATAAAGGGTGTGCACTCACTTACTTTCCCCATTACAATACATGCTCGGCAATAGTAGCACTCCTGGTGACATCTACTGCATGGAAATGAAGCAAAATAAAAGGGGCTATCACTTCCACACCGGTTGCATTTATATCTGTTTTCTTTCTGGGTAAGTGCTTTTTGATAGGAAATATATCCGTTTAGATAATGTTCATGAATGAGAGATAAAGGATAGGGAGTCTGAGTTAGTAGAAGCTGCTTTCCGCTTAGAGAGCGCTGAAGATCTAAAGAGTAGGGGTATAAAGGATTTAAAGGTGGAGTTCTCCACGTATCGATTTTTGAGAGAGGAAAAGCAGCTGGGCTAGGTACTTGAACGGGATTTAGCAATTCTTGTTTAACAGTAAAAAGCATATCTTCATTCCTTTCCATGTTTATCGTACACATCTATATACGCAAAAAAAGGTGTTTTTTCCTGCAAAAAAACCAAATCAAATGATTTGGTTTTCGATTACTTTTTATACCAGCCTATACCGATAGCACCTTCACCTAAATGCGTGCCAATGACAGCGCCAAAATAAGAAAGGCTCCATTCAATATGAGGATATTCTTGTTCTAAGTCTCGTTGAATTTCTTTTGCTTCATTTTCACGATTAGAATGAATAACTACAGCTTTCATAGGCACGTTTTCTTTTGCATCCTCATCAAGAAGCTCCGTAATTCGTTTTAACGCTCGCTTACGCGTACGAATTTTTTCAAACGGAACAATTTTTTTAGATTCAAAATGGAGCACGGGCTTTACTTGAAGCAGACTTCCGATAATAGCCTGAGCAGCATTTAGGCGACCTCCACGCTGCAAGTGAGATAAATCATCTACCATAAAATACGCATGCATTGATAGTTTCATCTCTTCAAAACGCGCAATGATTTCGTCAGGATGTTTATTTAATCGGACCATCTCGGCTCCTTCAATCGCATAAAAGCCTTGAACCATACAGCTGATTTCTGAATCAAATACGTGCACATCAAAGTCTTCTACCATGCTACCTGCCGTCAAAGCACCCTGATACGTTCCGCTAATTCCACTAGATAACGTAATAACGATAGCAGCATCGAATTGATCTCGTTTTAACTGTTCAAACAACTCTACAAATTCTCCGATAGCAGGCTGAGAAGTGGTTGGAAGATTTTTTGCTTCTTTAATTTTTCCAAAATATTGATCTGCAGTCATATCTATTTCTTCACGATATGTTTCTTCACCAAAAATAACGCTTAGCGGTACCATATGTATATGATAGTTTGATCGAATTTCCTCTGATATATAGGCGGTACTATCTGTAATAATTGCTGTTTTCATAAGATAGGGATCCATCCTTTGTTATATAAAATAATTTCACTCTATTCTACAACATTTAGGATTAAAATGCATGTAACGAGAGGTTTACCTATTAGTAAAGGCTCCCTCACGTATACATATTAATTAACAAACCTTGAATTTCTCCCACCCGCTTGAGTAAATTTAAACTGTCTTTTTCTTTTTGAAGGATATCATTTGTCAAGTCAACTAGTTTCGTATCCACTTCTTTCACTAACTTATATACTTTAGTCGTTCCTCTATGATTAAATCCTCTTTCTTCATGCAGTTCAAAACCATTTTTAACGACTTCATTCATAAACTGCTTCACAAGAATCTTGTATTTCCGCAAGGAATCAATAGTTTGACTTTTCACTAACTGCTTTCCCTGTTCTTCAATTTTATTTATCACTTGAGTTAAATGTTCATAGGTTAGTTCTTTTTGTTTCTTGGCCATTACTCCTGTAAATGAAACCGAACCACTTACTTCTTTTTCTCTAATGAGATTCACAGAAGAAGAAAGACTGTTAATTCGCTGTACCTCCACTATGTATCTCTCCTTTCTCTGTTAGTATACACTCCATTCAATTTAGGCTTTTAGATGTGCTAGCTTGATTAGCTGAAAGGTTTCGAGAGGCATCTGATGCGTGGATATGATGATTATCCTTTAGCTAAGAGTGATACTTATGTGCTGTTCATAAGAAGACAGCTTGTTTTTTGGAGCGAAGAGGTAACTTTAGGCGTCGCTTTTAACACTTCATTCCAAGCGTTAGAAAGCTTCTTCATCATTTGTTGAACTTCACATAAAATAAACGTATCTTTTTTAAAATTAGCCATAATTAATCGCTCAGACATATAGTTGTATAGGGTATCTAACTGCTCTGCAATGATACCTGCTTGATATGTTAAGCCAATTCCTAACCGATATAAAATATCGTTGCACTGTTTAATTTTTTCATTCGCTATAAAATAATCATTGTGTTGAATTGCTATAACAGCTTCATCAATATTTTGAATAAATTTTTCATACATCATAGCTGTTAGCTCTTGCGGAGATTTATGATAGATTAATTCTTCCGTTATAAAATTCAGCTTCATCACCTTCTTGTCTTCTTTAAATCAGTTTTCTATTTGTTTCATTAAAAGCTAACTCTTAAATTTTTAATGGATACCAGTTGAGGTTTGAATAAATTCTTCTACGACCTCATATGTATCTGAGTATATTGAAGACTTTCCTTTACAAGAGCTTGCATCAAATTGATGGACATTGTTTTGAGGTATGGATGCTTTCGTCGAAAGTTGTAGGATCCTTAAGATTTCCTTTATGCTTAAGCGAAGTTGAAGAATGAGTAAATGCGCAAAGGTATCATCCTTTGCCTTCCTAAAAGATATTTTCTTCCCTTAACTTATCGGTTATTTTCCTCTCTCATCAAACATGACTTTTTACCTACAATTTCAAAAAAAAGTTATAAAAAGAAAAAAAAGTCCGATATACCTATTAGTATATCGGACTTTTGAACTTATCTTACTTCTACCCAACCGTTTTTGATTGCCACAACAACAGCTTGAGTACGATCATTTACATTCATTTTTTGCAAAATATTACTCACATGGTTTTTAACGGTTTTTTCACTAATATATAATGCTTCTCCGATTCCTCGGTTACTTTTACCATCAGCTAACAGTTGTAGCACTTCGCACTCACGACGTGTTAACAAATGTAGTGGACGGCGAATCTCAATTGGTTCGTGCGGATAAGAAGACGATTGTCCTTGAGCTGCTAGTCGACGGTACTCTTTTACTAAACTATGCGTTACCTTAGGGTGTAAATATGAACCACCTTCTGCAACTACTTTCACCGCCTCAATTAACGCATCCGCATCCATTTCTTTTAGCAGATAGCCTCGCGCACCTGTTTGTAAGGCATGAGTTACATATGTCTCATCATCATGGATAGATAAGATAATAACTTTAGCGTCCGGATTTACTTCTACAAGCTTTTTCGTAGCCTCTACACCATTTACAGCCGGCATGTTAATATCCATGATTACAACATCAGGTTGATGTTCTTCTACAAGGTCAATAACTTCGCTACCGTCGTCACCTTCTGCAACTACTTCAAAATCTTTTTCGAAATCTAAAATTCTTTTTACTCCTTCACGGAATAATTGGTGATCGTCGATTATGATAATTCTTGTCTGCATGTTTGATTCCTCCCCAAATCGAACAACAAATGTTTTACTCTATATTGACCCCTATTTATATACATATCTCTGCCTTTTTAAGCGGCTATAATCGGTACTTTAATCATAACAAGCGTGCCTTGGTTAATTTTCGAATGAACAGAAATAGTCCCATCTAACAAATCAACACGCTCTTTCATTCCTATTAAGCCGAACGAATTCTCTTTTTTCTCTTCTTGATTAAAACCGCAGCCGTCATCTTTGACAAGCAAAATAGCGTGTTCATTGTTGAACTCTATCTTCACTTGGATTTCCGTCGCGTCTGCATGTTTTAATGCGTTCGTTACAGCTTCTTGCACTAAACGAAACAGTGCTACTTCCAATTTTGAAGCAGTTCGCTTCTCTTGTCCAATGGAAATAAACGTAATCCGAGGCTTGCCTTCGTTATAATCTTCGATTGTATCAAGATATTTACGCAGCGTCGGAATTAGACCTAAGTCGTCAAGTGCCATCGGTCTTAAATCATATATAATTCGACGCACTTCGTATAGGGCAGAACGAACCATTTTTCGTAAATCTCGAATTTCTTCCATTGCTTCTTTTGCACTACGTTCCCGGTAAATTCGGTCAATTAATTCCGATCTCATCATAACATTTGCAAGCATTTGAGCTGGGCCGTCATGAATCTCTCTTGACAAACGTTTCCGTTCCTCTTCCTGAGCTTCAATAATCCGAAAGCCAAAATACTCTTTTTGAATGGCATCTTCTACTATTTCCCCTACTTGTTTTAAATCACTTGTTAAATAATTTAACACAACGGAAATTTGACCTACTAGATGATCTGCACGTTTAATCGTTTCTTCCAATGTAAGCAAGCGTCTTTCTAGTTCATCTCGACGATTACGCAGCTGATATTCGCTTTGCTGATTCATCAGCAGCTTGGTTTGTAATTCGTGTGCTTTTTCATAAGCGTCTTTTACTTCAGGCTCTGAATAAATTTGAAAATGTCGGCTCACATCAGACAAACGCTTTCGGGCCAACCTTGCCTGAGTTTCCAATTTATCGCCTTGCTCTATCGTCTCAAGAACTTTTCCTTTTAACACTTCTAACTCTTCTTTAATTTGCTGATATTCTTGTCTGGCATCTTCAGAAAGGCGATAGACTTCATTTTTACTATCTCCCACTGTGCCAATAATCTTCTCGAAAATTTCATCAAGTGCCTTGCTTGTTAATTTATGTTTCGACATTTACTCACCCCAAACTATACTCACATTCGGAGAAATGTCTATACGTTCATGCTATATATAGTATTCGTATGACCTATCTGAATTGTGAGGATAAGATCCATATTTTCTCCCTATCTGACTTTTTATATCCAAAAAGTAACGGTTGTTTTTAGTACCCTCAAACTCGACATCAATCGACGCTTGACTCGCGTTATTTGAATAGATTACCATTTACGCTCACTCTTCAACAGTGACTAACTGCCTGTTTAAATCATTTCATTATTTAGCTATACAAGCCTGCACACTCTTTTATTATAACGTATATTCTGTATAGCTTGTTCAAGTGATGTTGAATTTGATTAATTGATGTCTTTTCATAAACATTTTATACTAATAGCAAGTAAACAGTACGTAAATACCCGTTTTTCTTCTATTTATAACGCTAAGGAGGATTTTTTGATTGTTATCACAATATTATACCGTAAAAAAAGAAGGTTCACATGAAATCACTATTCAAAAATCTAGATTCATTTGTCATATGAAACGTGTAACAACTGAGGAAGAAGCTCAGCAATTTATCCAAGACATTAAAAAACAGCACTGGAATGCTACTCATAACTGTTCAGCTTACCTAATTGGAGAAAGAGATCAATTTCAAAAAGCAAACGATGATGGAGAACCAAGTGGAACAGCAGGCGTACCAATGTTAGAAGTGCTCAAAAAAAGAGGCTTAAAAGATACGGTGGTCGTCGTTACGCGCTATTTCGGAGGCATTAAATTGGGCGCAGGTGGCTTGGTGCGCGCATATGGGAAATCTGTTTCCGAAGCGTTAAATGAACTAGGTACAATCAAACGAACTCTCATGGCGGTTATGCATACAACCGTCGACTATACATGGCTTGGAAAATTAGAAAATGAGCTTCGCAGTTCCGTTTATCTATTAAAAGAAATCCACTACGCAGATATGGTAGAGATTGAAACATTTGTAGAGGAAGCTCAAACAGAAGCATTTACTGAATGGATGACCGAGCTAACAAACGGCCAAGCAGATATTCGAGAAGGTGAGACGACCTATTTAGAAGAAGATGTAGAATGAATTATTTACTCTTATTAAAAAACATTGTACAATTGATAAATAGCGCAACTATTCTGATGGTTGCGCTACTTGTCAATGAGTAAAAAACCTCGTACAGATGCATAGCTTTGACGAGTTTGATTCATACATTCCAATTTATAACACATACTAAGTGTCACAATAAGTGTTCGAATATACGAATAAAAGGAGAAACCGTATGGCTCAATATAGACGTTTTCAAAAAAGAGTAAACAAACGGAAAAGAAAACGAAGGCTTTTTACATTTTTTCTGTTACCTATCCTTATTTTAGGGCTTTCTGCAACCGCTTATGGCTCTTATTTATTTGTTAAAGCTAAAACAGTAGCTTCTGATTCTTATGAAGGACTCGGAGATCGCGATAATTCTCCTATGCGTGATCGTAAAATCGATCCCAAAAAAGATGATATATCCATTTTATTTATGGGCGTAGATGATAGCGAAACCAGGAAATTCGGAAAATCAGCCCGTACGGATGCTTTAATTTTGGCGACCTTTAACGAAACCAATAAAACCGTAAAGCTTGTAAGCATACCTCGAGATTCGAGGGTTTATATACCTGAGGTGAACAAAAAAGATAAAATTACTCATGCGCATGCTTACGGAGGCCCAAAAGCAACTGTAGAAACGGTAGAACAGCTGTTTAATGTCCCTGTTGATTACTATGTTAAAGTGAATTTTAAAGCTTTCACAGACATTGTAGACTCACTTGGGGGAATCGATTTTGATGTACCTTATGCGATGAGTGAAAAGGACTCAAAAGATCGTCATAATGCTATTGTCTTAAAACCAGGAAATCAACATTTAAATGGCGAAGAAGCGTTAGCTGTTGCTCGAACACGAAAACAAGACAACGATATTGAGCGAGGAAAAAGACAACAGCAGTTGATTGAAGCCATGATTAAAAAAGCTGCTTCCATTGGATCACTAAATAAATATGGAAATCTTATCGAAGCTGTTGGCGATAATATGAAAACGAATTTAATGTTCGGTGAAATGCTTTCGTTTTATGATTATGCTTCGAAAAAAGTAGACATCGAAACCATTAACTTAGACGGCAGCGATGAAAAAATTAACGGCGTTTACTACTTCAAACTAGACAATGATTCAGTGGAAAAAGTAAGTGAAAAACTCCGCAAGCACTTAGGCATTAAATCAACTTCAGATACAACAGAAGAATAAAAAAATACCTCTTGGATATCCAAGAGGTATTTTTTATTAATTTTTTAAACGTAGCCCACGAACCATATTGAGGATTGGCCTGTATGTCTTATCAACTAGCCCTATCTTTTCAACGATAATTTCAATCGCTACAAGGAGGATAGCTAGTACAAGAAAAGAACCCCACATTGTTTGTACCTTTGAGAAGATAACCGCCGCTAAACCAAATATCGCACTCATTCCATAAATAATTAAAACCGTTTGTCTATGGCTGTATCCTAAGCGCAACAAACAATGATGCAAATGAGATTTATCAGGAGCCGATAGCGGTTGATTTTTTACGATTCGGCGAATAATAGCAAAGAATGTATCTGAAATTGGCACCCCTAAAATGATAACTGGAACAATGAAGGAAATGACTGCTACATTTTTAAATCCTAACAGAGACAATACAGAAATCATATAGCCCAAAAATAGTGCACCAGTATCACCCATGAAAATCTTAGCGGGATGAAAGTTATAAAACAAAAATCCGAGCGTACTTCCTAATACAATGAAACCCATGCTTGTCACAAACACATTTCCCATCATAATAGCCATACCCGAAATGGTAATCAATACGATCGAGGAAACGCCAGCAGCTAATCCATCCAATCCATCAATTAAATTAATAGCATTGGTAATTCCTACAATCCATAATACCGTAATTGGAATACTTAACATTCCGAATTCTAATCTTCCGTCAAATGGCAAGTTGATAAAGTCAATTTGGACTCCACCGTACACAACCACAATCAATGTCGCTACTAGCTGACCGCCTAATTTGATTTTAGCGGATAGCTCAATCATATCATCTAATACACCGGTAATGATGATAATGATGCTTCCAATTAAGATTGGCAGCGCATATTTACTGTCAGGCTGTAAAACGAGGTAGCCAATAAGAAAACTAAAAAATATTGCCAAACCTCCAAGGCGAGGCATAATTTTTTGATGAACTTTTCGTTGATTTGGTTTATCCGTTGCACCTATTTTAAACGCCAGCTTTTTAACCAGCGGAGTGATCAGAATAGATGTAATAAAACAAATAAACAAGGTCAAATATAGCATGGAGACCCTCCTCAGGTTTATGTTAACCAAAACCATAAAAAATGTATCCAACTTTATATAATTGGATAGTATTTCAAATTGTGTATAACAATAATTACTTACTTATTCCCAAAATGGATTATATCACAATGATTCTACTACTTAAATAGAAATTTATTCTCAAAAATTAGTACATTTACAAACTATCAATAGAAAAGAACTGTATTTTTTGGTGTATAAACAGCTGATTTACTTTATTCTTATGTGGTTATTTTATGTAGAATATTTTCTTTACTATACTTTATTAAAATATAAGCGAACTCCCCCTTTTCGTCTAATTTATTCGTCATCTCTAACTCTTTTTCCTTTTTATTAAGCATATTTAAACCTTTATTTTTATTTCACATGGCCCCACTCATTATATGAACAAACTTTTGACCTATGCATGTCCACTACTTCAAACCACATTCACTGAATCGTTGTCCTTATCTTATATCAGTTAAAAGTTAAAATATAGTGAAATGGATACGGATAAAATTAAACAAAAAAAGGAATTTTATCAAAAAAATGAAACTTTTTTCGATGCGGTTCGTAATACAAAGTAGAAAAAGCATCAATCATCTTACATAAAGGGGGTGTTGAATGAACTATGTTCGGTCTATCTGTTCAAACAGTGTATTTGTATGGATTAATTATCTGCGGAAGTCTCACCTTCTTATACATTTTATTTAGCGATTTATTAGATGGAATATCTGAAGCGATACCTTTTTTTAACCCCACTCTTCTTTTTTCTTTTTTAACATTCTTTAGTGCCAGTGGATATTTGTTCACCTATACGTCATTGCAAAATTATTGGATTATTTCGATTTCCGCTCTTATTGCCCTTCTACTCGTTATTTTGCTCAACGTTTTTGTATTGATTCCTTTATCATCGGCTGAAGAGTCTCTTGCTTTTACTGAAGATTCGTTAAAAGGAAGACTTGGTACCATTATTACTTCCGTTCCTGCTGATGGTTATGGAGAAGTATTTATCGAAGGGGTTAGCGGCACTATCTCCAAACCCGCAGCCAGCTTTAAAAACACTGCTATACCTTTAGGCAGCAAAGTGCTTGTTGTAGATATACAAAGAGGCAACGCACTCGTTGTGATTTATGAAGAAGTTATGACCAATCACTCATTATAAATAGTATTAGGGGGAGTTTTATGTTTTCAACACCTATATTAGTTGTCGTTGGAATTGTTGTTTTTTTATTAATTGCGCTGATTGCCGTATTTATTACAAAATACCGTACAGCAGGTCCAGATGAAGCGTTAATTGTAACAGGAAGCTATCTGGGAAATAAAAACGTGCACATCGATGAATCCGGAAACCGCATTAAAATTGTTCGCGGCGGCGGTACGTTTGTGCTGCCAGTTTTTCAGCAGGCTGAGCCTCTGAGCTTGCTGTCAAGCAAACTGGAAGTATCTACACCTGAAGTATATACAGAACAAGGTGTTCCTGTTATGGCTGATGGAGTATCAATCATTAAAATTGGAGGTTCTATTTCAGAAATTGCAACGGCCGCTGAGCAGTTTTTAGGCAAAGCAAAAGAAGATCGTGAAACCGAAGCTAGAGAAGTCTTAGAAGGTCACCTTCGCTCGATTCTTGGTTCTATGACGGTAGAAGAAATTTATAAAAACCGTGAAAAATTCTCTCAAGAAGTACAGCGCGTAGCTTCACAAGATCTGGCTAAAATGGGGTTAATTATTGTATCGTTTACAATTAAAGACGTTCGAGATAAGAACGGCTATCTAGAATCTCTAGGGAAACCTCGTATTGCTCAAGTGAAGCGAGATGCTGACATTGCAACAGCTGAAGCTGAAAAAGAAACAAGAATCAAGCGTGCTGAGGCTCATAAAGATGCCCAAAAAGCGGAGCTTGAGCGAAATACAGAAATCGCGGAAGCTGAAAAGATGAATCAGTTAAAAACCGCTGAATATCGTCGCGAACAAGATATTGCCAAAGCTCGTGCTGACCAAGCATATGATCTAGAAACAGCTCGCGCAAAACAAGATGTAACAGAACAAGAAATGCAAATCCGCATTATTGAACGTCAGAAACAAATTGAATTAGAAGAAAAAGAAATTCTTCGTCGTGAACGTCAATACGATTCTGAAGTAAAGAAGAAAGCAGATGCAGATCGTTACTCTGTTGAGCAATCCGCAGAAGCTGAAAAAGCAAAACAGCTTGCTGAAGCAGACGCCAACAAATATCGAATTGAAGCAATGGCTAAAGCTGAAGCTGAACGCGTTCGAATTGATGGTTTAGCAAAGGCTGAAGCTCAGCGTGCCCAAGGTGAATCTGAAGCTGAGATTATCCGCTTAAAAGGTTTAGCTGAAGCAGAAGCTAAACAAAAAGTAGCTGAAGCATTCGAGCAGTTCGGTCAAGCGGCTATTTTAGATATGATTATCAAGATGCTTCCTGAATATGCAAAACAAGTTGCAAGTCCTTTAGCAAATATCGACAAAATTACGGTTGTGGATACAGGAAGCAACGGTGAAAACAGCGGAGCTAATAAAGTGACTGGCTATGCAACAAACTTAATGTCTTCTCTTCAAGAATCGCTGAAAGCATCCTCAGGTATAGATGTGAAGGAATTGATTGAAAACTTTTCTGGAAAAGGAAATGTGCGACAAAGCTTGCACGAACTAACGGATGAAATCAAGCAACAAAACAAGAAAGAAGATATCTAAAAATAAAAAGCATGCGGATGTAATCCGCATGCTTTTTTAACCTCTTAACACTCGGAGAAGAAACCTAGGTAATTCTAACTGACGCTTCCATCTCCATGGTTCTTTTAACAGTCGATAAAGCCACTCTAAACCAAACTTTTGAAAAACAGCAGGTGCTCGGTTCAATCGTCCTGAAATAACATCGAACGAACCCCCTACGCCTTGATAAACAGAAGGATTAAGTTTCTCTTTATGAGCAATAATCCAATTTTCTTGGGCTGGACTGCCTAAAGCCACAAAAATAATTTCTGCTCCTGAATCATTAATCGTACGTTCAATGACTTCTTCATTTTTTTCGTAGCCATTTAATGTTCCAACAATTAAAATCCCTGGAAACATCTCTTCCAACTTAGCTTTGGCTTCATCTGCAATTCCAGGCTTGGCTCCGTATAAAAAAATTCTTTTACCGTTATTCGTTGCTTCTTTACACAGCTTCAGCATCATATCAATACCCGTTACACGCTCACGAATACGTCCCTTTTTGAGCTTTGAAGCTAAAATCACACCGATTCCATCTGGAATTTGATAAGTCGCTTGATTTAATAGTGACTTTAATTCCCTGTCTTCTTGTGCTTTCATAATTTTTTCAGGGTTGATTGCTACAATAAATGATTTTCGGCCTTTATCTATATCTTGAAGTAACTTTACCGCTAGCTCATCGTACGTGTCGCTACAAACGTCTATTCCTAAGATGTTTTCCTTCATTAAATCACCCGTATGTTGATTTTTTAGTTTTTTACAAACGAAAGACAGGCTGTTCAGCCCGTCTTTTTATAAAGTAGAAACTTTTGAATCACCAAGTAACACTACGTCAAAGCCTGCTGCTTTCCATTGATCACGCTGAATGCAGTTTTTCGTATCAAAAATAACTTTTGTACGCATGTGATTTTCAACAGTTGGTGGAAGAAGCTCTTTGAACTCATTATGATCTGTTAAAATAAGAATCACATCCGCATGTGCAACAGCTTCATCCAAACTTTGCGTCTGACGTTCGATTTTATTCTCTTTGATATGAGGATCAAATGCTGTGTAATCAACGCCCAGCTTTTCTAAATGATGAAGTACATCTGTTGATGGACTTTCACGCATATCGTCAATATTTCCTTTAAAAGCTAAACCTAAAACAGCTACACGTCCATGTTGAATGCCCTTTTCATCTAGTAGGATTTTCGTTTTCAATGCTGTATATTCAGGCATTGAATCATTTGTATGACGAGAAAGAGAAATAATTTTTGCCAGTTCTGGCTGAAGCTCCGTTAAGAACCAAGGGTCAACAGCAATACAGTGGCCGCCTACACCAGGACCTGGTAAATGAATGTTTACACGTGGATGATAGTTCGCTAACTTAATCGCTTCCCACGCATTTACACCAATTTTTTCACTGATTTTTGCCAGCTCATTTGCAAACGCAATGTTCACATCACGATATGTGTTTTCGATTACTTTCACCATTTCAGCTGTTGTAGCATCCGTTACGTGAATATTTCCTTTTACAAATGTTTTATAAAGCTCAACAGTCAAACGACTAGATTCTTCGTTAATACCACCGACAATACGGTCATTATTTACTAGTTCCTCAAATACTTTTCCTGGAATAACGCGTTCAGGTGAATGAGAAACAAATAAATCACTGCCTAATTCTAAACCAGTTTCTTTTAGCACAGGTAGCATAACATCTTCTACTGTACGCGGAGGAACTGTGGATTCTAAAATTACTAAATTTCCTTTACGAACGTAAGGAACAATCGATTTTGTCGCTTCTCGAACATAGTTCAAGTTTGCCGTTTTATCTTCATTAATTGGTGATGGTACAGCAATAATAAAAATATCCGCCTCTTCAGCTGTTGTGCCTACTGTGAAGTGTCCGTTTTCAACTGCTGATTCTAAACGTTCTTGTAAGCCGTTTTCTTCTATATGAAGTTGCTTATTTTTAATTAATTCTACTGCTTTTTCATTTACGTCGACACCATGTACATATAAGCCGTGATTGGCAAACATAACAGCTGTCGGTAAACCTATATATCCTAAACCAACTACACACAATTTCTTTGTCATTGCAGAAAATCTCCTTTATATGACATGCTTAATAAATAAAACCTATCTGATATTATATCGAAAAATGTCATTTCATGATAGCATTTATATAAAAACATGAAATAATTTCTTTTACTTATTATTATGTAACATTTTATGAGAATTCATCAATAAACGATATAACCATCTTTTGTACAACGAGCTCTAACCCAAAAGAACTATTGAAAATCTCCTTGATTCCCAATAGTTCCCCTAGTAAATATATTTTACATATGCCCTTCTTTTTCGACAATTTCTCTGAAATAGTTCACTAACTCTTCTCGCAGCGGTTCTCTTTGCAGAGCTAAATCAATTGTTGCTTTAATGAATCCAAATTTATCTCCAACATCATAACGTTTTCCTTCAAAATAATAAGCAAGAACACGTTGGAATTCATTCAGACGTAAAATAGCATCTGTTAATTGAATTTCTCCTCCTGCGCCAATCTCTTCTCTGCTTAAGATATCAAAAATTTCCGGTGTTAAAATATAGCGCCCCATAATTGCATAGCCCGAAGGGGCCTCTTCTGGATTCGGTTTTTCAACGAGCGTTTCTACGTCTAATAACCCTTTTTCAAGAGGCTCTCCTTTAGGACCTACAATTCCGTACTTTGAAGTTTCTTTCCTAGGCACCTCCTGTACACCAACTACAGCGCATTCATATTTTTCGTATACGTCCATTAACTGTTTCAAACAAGGGGTTTCTGATTGAACTACATCATCGCCTAGCATAACAGCAAAAGGTTCATCTCCGATAAAACTTCTTGCACAGTGAATGGCATGACCTAATCCTTTAGGTTCCTTTTGACGAATGTAGTGAACATTAGCCAAATTCGAAATCCCCTGCACTTCTTCGAGCATGTCCCACTTTTCCTTTGCGGCTAATGTTTCTTCTAACTCATATGATTTATCAAAATGGTCTTCGATTGCTCGTTTTCCGCGACCGCTTACAATTAAAATATCTTCAATACCTGATGCTACTGCTTCTTCCACAATGTATTGAATCGTTGGTTTATCTACAATTGGCAGCATTTCTTTAGGCTGTGCTTTTGTAGCCGGCAAAAAGCGTGTCCCTAATCCAGCTGCTGGAATAATAGCTTTACGAATTTTCACTTACTTTTCCTCCTGTCAATGTCAATCGTGCTTATTGGTTATAGTATAGTAAGTCTGCGATTGAGTATGTACACAAAGTCATGTTGAGTCCATTTCTTTTTATAAAGAGTCATGTTGGATTCTGCTTTATCATAACAAAAGATTTTGTATAATTCTATTTTTATCATTTATAATGAAAAGAAAATTAATCACTTATAAATATAATTTTATGCTCCACTTATGTATAGAAAGGAATGGGATTATGAGTTCGTTTTCAGATCACTTACAGCACCAATTTATACATCATTTCCCGTACAGTGATGCACGCTATCGTACGAATGCCCAAGCAGGACTAGACCTTTACCGTACCCATTCATTCTTCATTTTGCACAATGATGAACAGATATTAAACGTTAAAATCGATTCGTTTTATGTTGAACTAAACAAGCAGCTGCTCCCTGAAAGTACCTGTTCTTGTCAGCATAACGGATTTTGTGAACACTGCTTTGCAGCGTTTTTTTATATGTATTCATTAATAGAACCGCTTGCGCCCCTATTCAAAGAATGGCGAAACCATGAAAAAGCAGCTTTGACTATGCTATCTGCCAAACAAGTGTTAAAAAAGCCGAAGGCAACTTTTCAAGAGTGGAGACAAACTTTTGAGGAGCAGTATAAGCTTTTTATGCAGGGGCGGAACGAAAATGACCGTTCCATTTATCATGAATATTATCAGTACTATTACCGTTCTTTAGTGAAAAAGGCTCCTGACCATCCATTGCTTTATGCTTTATTTTGTATGTATGGAGCGGTCCATACATTCTATAAACTATCAGCTCAATTACAGGCACATCAGCTTTCTACTAACATCGAGGAATCATTTGTATATAGTCACGTCTACAAAATAACAAATGAAATTTATGCTACCGCTGATTCATTAAAGCAAACGAAATACGATGGAGATGCATTATCTATTATAGAGGACAGCATTCCATACATCCGAGAATTATTGCATAAAGATATGCCTTTACAATATGAGCGTATTGAGATTTATCGCGTTATTTGGCAAAAAGTCTTCACGTTAGAAAAGTGGCGAAAAACTGAGGAAAGCGAATTAAAAGCCAAGCACGGTTCTTTTATAAACAATACAGCTCTTTCCTATCTTTTATTCCTTCAAGAAAAAGATAGCGAAGCAAAAGAACGTTTGAGCGATGAAACACTACAAATGATTCCCTATCTTATTCCTTGGTTAAATGATTTATTGCACGAAAAAGAAACTGACCGCTTTGCTCAGTGGGGCTCTTATATAATGGCCTATATAGGCGATTACGTACGCACCGTTCCGACTACTTATCAAGGAAGCCGAAACATGGTCTCCATGATTGTAAATTTATTTCAGCACTATAAAGACTTAACGAATGATCAAACTTTGTATACTGAAGCATTGCAAACATTACTTCCCTATAGTTTTATTGAATACAGTGATTTTCTATATGCTTCTGACCAATTGAAAAATTGGGTGGAATTACAGGTGCTTCTTCAATATGACAGCATCAAATATGACGAACAAACGATAGAAGCCTTAAAACAAAAAGATGAAAAGCTGGTTATTCCTCTTTATCATCAAATGATTTCAAAGCTGATTTATGAAAAAAAGAAAAGCAGTTATCAAGAAGCCTATATCTACTTACAAGAATTAAAGAGACTTTATTTACAAATGAATCGCTCTCTACTATGGGAACATTATATGGAAGAATTAGCGATAAAAACGAAGAAACAGCGCGCGTTTCAACAACTATTAGAAAAAGGAGATTTACTGAATGTTTGATTTGTTTCATTTAACACTTGAAGTCGAACCTGTACATGATGACTTTTTTCTCTACTGTGTATCACCTAGCGGCCAAATTTTGCTCCCTGATACATGGAAAGATGCGCTGTTTCTATGGCATGAACAGACCTATTACGGAAGCGAAGCTACACAGGTTGAGATTAACGGAAAAAAAGGAATTCTTCTTTCTGCATGGCAAATGTTCACTTTCATACAATTACCTATTCAACAGCATGTGTTGAAACCGGCTTTGTCCGCTTCAGCGGAAGCTTATCAGCAAATTGCAGTCGATATGACAAAGAGGATTATCCAAGGGAAATTTCATTCTCTTCCTTTAAAAAAACAAATGACTGGATCGCTTTCACAAGCTGATGAGCAAGAGTGGCGAGCACAAATTAAAGAGAGCCTATTAAAAAAAGAAGGAAAGGACTTTTTAATAAGCATAGAAGGCGAGAGCTATAATCCTCCTTTTGACCTTTCATTGCGTATTGTAGAGCCAACGACCGATGGAGATGTGTGGACGGCTGAAACATTCGTGATTCCCCACAATGAAGCCAAAGAACCTTTTATACTGGGAAGAACGCTTCCTAAAGAGTGGAATCACTACGAATCATATATCGCGTACGAACACGAACGATGGAAAGCATTGGCTCCTACTTTATACCAAAAAGGAGCGTTTATTCAGTCTGTCCTAACAGATGAGGAAGTATGGGAATTTCTAACTCAAGATAGTGCAGCATTGATTAAACAAGGTGTCTCTATCCATTTGCCAAGCTGGTGGGAATCATTAAAAAAAGCCACCATAAAAGTATCTGGCGCTATAGAAAATACTTCATCTGCATTGTTTGGTAAACAAGCTATCAGCAGCTTCCGCTGGTCATTTTCTATTGGCGATCATACTTTCTCAGAAGAAGAGTTTCGGAAATTAGTCGAACAAAAACGCCGATTATTATCTATTAACGGACAGTGGATTCAACTGGATTCTAGATTGATTAAACAAGCGCAGAAAATTGTTAAAGAAGCTAGTAAAAAAGGCGTCTCAATTCATGAAATTTTAAAAACGAAGCTAACCTACATGGCAGACAGTAAAACCGATGAAGAAGAGGTAAAAGTTGAGTTCCAACTCCCCTCTTCCTTTCAATCATTTATTACATCCTTAACGGATTTAGAACGGCTGCCGGAAGTGCTGCCTTCCTCTGAATTTAAAGGTGCATTAAGACCTTATCAGCAGCAAGGTTTGAATTGGCTCATGTTTTTGAGAAAGTTTCACTTAGGAGGATGTCTAGCAGATGACATGGGGCTAGGTAAAACCATTCAATTAATTAGTTATTTAACAAATATTCATCAGTTACATAGCTCTCCTTCTCTTATCGTTTGCCCAACTTCTTTAATTGGAAACTGGGAAAAAGAATTACAGAAATTTGCCCCTTCTCTTCGTGTTCATGTTCATTACGGGCCGAAAAGAACCAACGGATACGCATTTGAGAAGATATGTGAAAGTACTGACGTTGTGATCACGACTTATCAAGTTGCTCTTTTGGATGTCGAATTGTTGAAAGGGTTTATGTGGAACAGCATCTCCTTAGACGAAGCACAACATGTTAAAAACCCGCAGACTAAACAGGCGAGAGCCATCCGTCAGCTGCAAGGAAGACACAAAATTGCGCTTACTGGAACTCCAATTGAAAACCGTCTGCTGGAACTATGGTCATTATTTGAATTCATCAATCCTGGTTACTTAGGAACAATCAATTCATTTAAAAACCGATTTGTAGCAGGCATTGAAAAAGGCGAGAAACCTGAACGAACTGTTGAGCTTAAAGCACTCATTCAGCCTTTCTTATTGAGAAGAACAAAACAAGATAAAAACATCGCCCGCTCACTGCCTGATAAACAAGAACAAAAAGAATATATCCCCCTGACAGCGGAACAAGCTTCACTTTACCAGGAGCTAGTTCAAGGAATGCTTCAAGAAACAGAGGAAAAAACAGGATTTGAACGAAAAGGCATGATTTTGCAAACACTAAATAAGCTAAAATTATTATGCAATCATCCAGCTTTGTACTTAAAGGAAAGTGCAGCTAAACAAACGGTACGGCGATCTCATAAAAGTGAAAAAATTATTGAACTCGTAGAGAGCATTCGCACACAGCAAGAAAGCTGTTTAATCTTTACTCAGTATATTGAAACAGGACTCATGCTGCAAAGAACCTTAGAAAAAGAAATCAACGAGCCGGTTTTATTCCTTCACGGAAGTTTGTCAAAAGAACAAAGAGATGCAATGGTTGCTCAATTTCAAGCAAGGAAAAAAGCCATCTTTATCCTTTCTCTTCGCGCAGGTGGAACTGGATTGAATTTAACAGCTGCAAATCACGTTATTCATTTTGACCGATGGTGGAACCCAGCCGTTGAAAACCAAGCAACCGATCGCGCCCATCGAATTGGGCAAAATAAATTTGTTCATGTTCATAAGTTTATTACAAGAGGAACGATTGAAGAAAAAATTGATGAAGTGATCAATCAAAAACAACATCTAAACAATGAACTCATCCAAGGAGATCAATGGGTAACAGAACTTTCTAATAAAGAACTACAAGAGCTTCTTGCGTACAGAAATGAATAAGAAAAATTATAAAGTGTGTTACAACGTTACTAAAAAGAGGACTTTTTTACTTGTCCCCTTTTTTTATTAGATCATTCGACACAAAAAAAATAAGTGTAAATCATTCTCTAGCTACTGATAAAGATACAAAAAGCGCAATAAATAGCGATTTTTGAATAAAAAGGTATTTTTATAGCGAAAAAGACCCTTTACTTTCTCTTTAAATTCTAGCATATTTATACATATAATATTTTTGTAATTTAATAGACATATTGGAAAAATAAACACGAAACATTTACATAATTAGGGGGATTTATTAATGAAAAAAAGGCAGCTCGCTTTATCTCTAGGCGCCATTGTTGGCGGGACATTTTTATATCAAGCTTCAGCTGAAGCATCTGCTTCAACTGTTCAAGTGAAAGCTGGAGATACACTTTGGTCATTATCTATCAAATACCATACAACGGTAGAAGCTTTAAAAAGCGTAAATAAGTTATCTTCAAATACAATTCGTGTAGGACAAACGTTATCGATTCCTTCTGCTTCAACCTCTCAACCATCTAATAAGGAAGAAAAGCCTTCAGCTCCTGCTACTGGTTCAACCTATAAAGTTCAAAGCGGCGATACCCTTTGGAAAGTTGCTACTCGTTTTAATATGAGCGTAGAAGAATTAAAACGTTTGAACGCTCTTTCTTCTAACATTATTTATATTAACCAAACGTTAAAAGTAAATGGAAGCAATAGCGCATCGACTCCAACTACGAGTAAACCAGCAGAAACTCCTTCTAAGGATGCAAATGGATCTTACAAAGTTCAGCGTGGAGATAGCTTATCTAAAATAGCTTCGACATTTCACACGAGCGTCAGTGAGCTAAAACAAATAAACGGATTAACGTCTAATACGATTTATGTAAATCAACAATTAAAGGTATCAAAAAGCAGCAAAACAACTACGCCGACAACAAAACCAAGTACATCCACACCTTCAACTTCTAACGGAACATTAAATGTATCGCAAATGATTTCAGATGCAAAACGTTATATAGGTGTTCCTTACAGATGGGGTGGTACAACTCCTTCTGGTTTTGACTGCAGCGGATTCATTTATTACGTAACGAAACAACAAATTTCTACAACGCGCTATACGACGGCTGGTTATTGGAGTGTATCAACACCCGTCAGTAATCCACAGCCTGGAGACTTAGTGTTTTTTAATACATATTCTAGCGGTCCTACACATATGGGCATTTACCTTGGTAATCGTCAATTTATTCATGCTGGATCCTCTACGGGTGTAACCATTGCAAGCTTAGATAACAGCTACTGGAGCAAGCGCTACTTAGGTGCAAAAAGATTTTCTAAATAATTGATAGAAGCTGAAACAAAAGTATGTTAGTTGAAGGAAGATCCGAACGAGTTTGATTCTTGATGGAGAATCAAACTTGTTCGGATCTTTTCATTGTAGGCTTCATATATGTAGGTGCTTCTAGCTGTTGAGTGGAGGGCAAAGCAAAGACTCCTGCGAGAAAAGCAGAATAGATGAGACCGCGCCCAAGTGACGAGGAGGCTCATCGGCCGTCCGCAGAAAGCGAAGCCTTGCACGGAAATCAACAGTGGTGTAACAAGTGATCTATACTAGCTCATCCCATTTGTTTGTCTTTAGATTGCATTGATTCAGTTACTTCTTAATCTCTTATATACAGAAAAAAACCGTTAAATGATTTAACGGCTGAAATAGAGGAATAGTTCGGGGATAGTAAATACTTTAATTTTCTCTCTTGAGAATATAGAAAGAGCCTTGCTCTTAAAGAGGATCTATCTTCTATTACGATAGATAAGGGGACTTAGAATCTTAGCTGAACTAATCACCCCCTTTCATACTAGATAACTTTATTCTTCTTGCTGATTTGAATCAAATGAAGAAGAACCGGATGGGTTTCCACTTAAAAACTTAACAGCATCAGCCACAACGTCGGTCATATATACTCGTTGCTGAAGATTATTTTCAAATGTGCGCGTTTGTACACGCCCTACCACACCTACAACCGCTCCTTTATCACAGTAAGCAGCCGTATTTTCTGCATTTTTTCTCCACAGAGTAATGTTGACAAAATCAGCATCATATTCACCTTCAACATTTCGAAACGTTCGATTAATTGCTAAAGTAATAGTAGATACTGCAATCCCTTCATGGGTATATCGAAGCTCAGGTTTTTTTGTCAGTCTTCCTACAAGAACAATATGGTTAATCATAGTCTACCACTCCAACTGATTGAATAATGGGAATCTTTAAGCTCATTCATGTTATAATATGGATAACCTACTATTTACATAAAGGAGGAAACATCAATGAAAACATTTAAACTTGTGTCATTTCAATTGGTTGATGATCAAGAAAAGCGTCAGTCTGTCTCACTAACTAATGGCCTTATTATTAATAAAGAAGACGGCGAAAATAACTGGATTTTAGAAGCAGTTATCGATAAGAAATGGTACGATGAATTTCATGTTTTGTTGAAAGATAAACAAAAAATGACGGTAGAAGCTAAAATTACGAAAGAAACAAATGATCCGGCTACCTTTATAGCTACCGTGGCTTCCATTACTTCAATTGGTGAAAATCGTATTAGTTTGTTGATGAAAGGTGTTTTAAAAGAACGGAGACTTCATTATGCTGAAATGCTCTTAGAGGATTTAATTAACCAAGGGTTATCAGGTCAAGATTTACTTCAACAGTTCAAACTGCAGCTTCGAAACAGACCGATAAAAAGTACATCTAAAAAATAAGTCAAGTCATCTCAAGGTGTCTGGATTTAAAAGAGAGGATTATTGTTTGCGGTCTTTTTCGTTGGTCCATGAGAAGGGTAAAGAAAAGAGAACTCATTGGAGAGGTACCTTTCTTTTTTTCCTAAAAATAAATGAGCACAACTAGAACGTTTGAAGCGATTATCTCTTATGCGAGCGCCTTGCCTTTTCAAATAAAAATTTGTCATTTTTTCACTCCTTTTTCTTTGTAATTCGTATATTAATGCATTTTTCCCCTTTATTCAACCATTTTTTTCAATATGCCGAACAAAAAATAGGATTTTTTTTACTATGAAAACCTCTATTTTTGTTCTTTTTTTATATCCATGCAGAAAAATGAATCTTTTTAGAGAAAAAAAAGAAATAAAAACAGGTTTTATTCCCTTTATTGCAGAAGGTAAAGTGTATATGTTTCATATTGTGCGAATTCAGCATGTTACAAAGAACATGAACTACATTCGAACAATAAGACATATACTTATCTTTACGAAATCAGGTGATGCATATGAAGGATTTTGGAGAAAGAATTAAACATTTCAGACTAAAAGGAGGATTTTCACAAGAAGAATTAGCAAATCAGTTGAATGTTTCTCGTACAACTATTTCAAAATGGGAATGTTCGAAACAAACGCCTTCCATTTTTGATTTTCTATCTCTATGTAATTGTTTTCAAATTACGCTGGACCAACTTATTGAGCCTTCCTCTTATAAACAAGATCATTTACATGACTTCCAACTTCTTTACTTAACAAGAAAATGTGAATCGGATTCACACGACGAGACCATTTTAACCCTCATAGATAAACAGCCCTTATTGAAACATGTGCTCTTACAATTTTCATCTCTGTCACCAACACTTCAAAAAGAGTTGCTAACGGATATTATACCTTTATTAAAGAAGCTTTTTTCTGCTTTGCAGCGCCAATAAAAAAGCTGCATCAGCAGCTCTTATGTACTATTCTTTTTTATCGCTTAAAGCAAACATAATATCTGTTTCGCAGACTAACTCTCCATCTACAGTTGCGATACCTTTTCCTTTGCCAATAGATCCACGCGCACGTACAATTTCAACCTCTAAACGCAGTTGATCACCAGGTCTTACTTGCTTTTTAAAACGGCAGTTGTCAATGCCTGCAAAAAATGCTAAACGTCCTTGATTTTCTTCTTTTTTTAGCATAGCTACTGCTCCTACCTGAGCCAAAGCTTCTACAATTAAAACCCCTGGCATCACAGGATAGTCAGGGAAATGCCCGTTAAAAAATTCTTCATTGGCAGATACGTTTTTTAAACCAACTGCTTTTTTTCCCTCTTCCACTTCTAAAATACGATCGACCAATAAAAATGGATATCGGTGTGGAATAATTTCTTTAATTTGTTCAATATCAAGCATAAATAAGTCTCCTTTCAAACCGCATGTAACATACGGTACTATTATCAATATACAGAATGCTCAATTGAGAAGCAACTACTTGCTTAAGCTCTAATTCCATTAACCAAGCCCATCATTTGATCTGCAATTGAAATAGAGCGGGAATTAAATTGATACGCACGTTGAGCAATGGACATATCAGTGAGTTCTTTGCTCAAATCTACATTTGACTGTTCCAATTTCCCTTGCTCTACGCCTGCTGTTTCTCGAGCTTTTCCAGTCAAATCTGTAAACATATTCGGTTGGTTCATCCCTGCTGGAAAGGCAAATAGATTTTCTCCTTTAGCTTCTAGCACCTGCGGCTTTTGGACATTTGTTAATCCAAGTGTAAACTGGTCAACGCCGGTATTCGTAGTAACCGTTATCGTTCCACTTCCATCAATTTGTATATCTTTGAACGCGTTACTGAAAATAATAGCTTGACCATTTTCCCCGAGCACATCCTGACCAGAACCGTTTACTAATTTAACATTGTTCGGACCTTCAGGGCTAAGATGAAAAGAACCATCTCGCGTATATTGTACAGGCTGTTGGGAATCGTTTACGGCAACTTGAAAATAAACGTTTGGATTTGATGCAGCTACATCTAATAGTTTATCTGTATTCTGAAAAGCACCCTGCGTCATATTCAAGCTCGTTTGACCTAAATAAGCGCCTGTGCCTTGCCGAATTCCAGCTGGCGTAAGCCGCTTTTCTGTTCCCTTATCTTCTTGATTGTTTACTTGTTGATACAGCATATCATTAAATGAAGCATCTCTCGCTTTATACCCTGTCGTATTTGTATTAGATAGATTATGACCAATGACATCAAGCTGCTGCTGCAGCTGCCCCATCGTATTAGCCACTGTTATCATTGTACGGTTCATCCTTCTCATCTCCCCTGTTGCTTTTAGCGCACACGCCCAATTTCATTTGCCGCTTTATCCATGCTTCTATCGTAAGCTTGCATTATTTTTTGATTTGCCTCAAAAGCTCTGTAAGCCGTTAGTAAATCAGTCATACTTTGAGCAGCATCTACATTAGAACGTTCAACAAATCCTTGCTTTACCTGATAAGAAATGCCTGGATTATTCCTTGCTGAAGGCAAGGGCTGATTGTTCAGCGTTTCATACAATCCATTCCCTGCCTTTTTAATCGTTTGTAAGTCACTAGCATAAGCAATATCGATTTGTGCAACCTGCTGATTATTTTCCGTTACGTTACCTTGTGAATCAACTGTAAATTTTTCACTTTTTAGTTGAATTGGTTTATTATTTGTATTTAATACATAAGCTCCGGTAGACGTAGTTAAAAACCCTTCCTGATCTAATGTAAAATTACTGTTTCTTGTATATTGAGGCGTATTATCAGGGCTTTGTACCACAAAAAATAGTCCGCCCTCTTTTGTAGGCATATTTTGCTCCATCAATGCAATATCAGTTGATTGAGACGTTTGCTGAAAATCACCTTGTGTAAAATTTGGAACTGTTTCTTGCATATACACGCCCGTATTAATCGCACCTATGTCTTTTTTGTTCTGAACAGAGATGCTGCGGTCAGTAGGTAAATCTTCAGATTCCATTCGCTGCAGAAACATATCAGGAAATGCCTTTAACGTACCTTGATCTGCTTTAAATCCTGGCGTATTAGCATTTGCTATGTTATTCGTTAATAAGTCAGTTTGACGCTGTTGAGACAGCATACCCGCTGCTACCGTGTAAAACCCTTTAAACATACTTCATCCTCCTTACAAGTAAACGTTGTTCGTTATAGCCAGCTCACAGAGTATAATAGATAAAAGAAGAGACTCCTCTGTATGAAACGAGCCAATAGAGGAGTCTTCATTTATTTAAACAATATTGCGACGAGATAATTTATCAATATTATCGAGCATAATACCTGTTCCAACAGCTACACAACCCATTGGATTTTCTGCAATTAGCACAGGCACCTTTAATTCTTCCGCTAACAGCTGATCCATACCGTGAAGCAATGCTCCACCGCCAGTTAAAATAACGCCTCTGTCTATAATATCGGCAGAAAGTTCGGGAGGTGTACGCTCTAATACACTTTTCGAAGCTTGTACAATGACGCTGACAGACTCTCTAAGTGCCTCCTCTACTTCTTCAGAATAAACAGTAACCGTACGAGGTAGGCCTGAAACCATGTCTCGCCCTCGAATGTCCAGCTCTTCATTACGAGCTTTAGGAAACACCGTACCAATTTTCACTTTAATTTCTTCTGCTGTACGCTCTCCAATTAAGAGCTTATATTTTTGCTTAATGTACTGCAAAATTTCGGCATCAAAACGATCACCAGCCATCTTAATAGAAGCTGCTGTTACGATATCGCCCATTGAAAGGACGGCCACATCGGTTGTACCTCCACCAATATCTACGACCATATTTCCGCTCGGTTGAAAAATATCCATTCCAGCGCCAATAGCCGCGACTTTTGGTTCTTCTTCCAAATAAATGGTTTTTCCACCGCTCTTTTCAGCAGCTTCGCGAATTGCTTTTTGTTCAACAGAGGTAATATTTGTTGGACAACAAATTAAAATGCGCGGCTTGGATAAAAAACCTTTTACATTTAATTTGTTAATAAAGTGTTTGAGCATAGACTCTGTAATTTCGAAGTCAGCGATAACACCATCTTTTAAGGGACGAATAGCAATAATATTACTGGGCGTTCTTCCTACCATACGTCTCGCTTCTTCCCCTACTGCTAGCACTCTATTTGTATTTTTATCAATCGCCACAACAGACGGTTCATTTAACACAATTCCTTTGCCTTTAACGTGAATTAAGACGTTAGCTGTACCTAAATCGATACCAATGTCTTTTGCTAACATACCTTAAATCCTCCTTCTATTTACATATCTTTGCATGATAACCATTCTTTTTTCCTAATTTACTATTTTATCACAATTTGTATATGCATGTTGTTATTAGCAAAAATATTTATTATATACCTATTTTATCCAAAAAATAAAATGCCCTATACTACCTCTATAAAAAAGGCAATATTGGGCATTTTTTCATTTTACAATTTCTTCTTCCTTTTTGTACTTTAATTTTGTTGCTTCTCCTCCACGCAAATGCCGAATAGATTTATGATAATCAAGAATTTCTTTTACTTCATTTGCTAACTCAGGATTTATTTCTGGTAGACGCTCTGTTAAATCTTTATGGACAGTACTTTTCGAAACGCCAAATTCCTTCGCAATTACACGAACTGTTTTCTTTGTTTCTACAATATACTTTCCAATCTTGATAGTTCTCTCTTTGATGTAATCGTGCACACTACTCGCCCTCCCCAAATTGGATATGAGAAGTATCCAAGGGAATGTATATATTATCCCTTTTCTAACATTCTCTTTATAGGTTTGTAACAGTTTATTAGCTTGTGTGCAGATATATGCTAGAAAAGTCAGTAAGGACAAGTGATTTCTTATATTTTTTTGAAAATTTAGTGTTTTTTATTTACTTTTTTAACATAATGCATCTCATTTTAGAAAAAATTCATAAAAAAAGAAGCTCGATTTTATCCAGCTTCTTTTCATATTTATGGTCTTGCCTTATGCATTTGGTTTAGACGTATCTGTTGAAGGTTGTTTTGAATCTTTATCTTCTTTAGTCTTTTCATCAGATGATTTTTCGCTACCCTTTGATTCTTCAGAAGAAGAGTCGTCTTTTGGTTCTGTCACTTCAGCTGCTTTGACTTCTTTGATAGAACTAACAGATTTTCCAAAATAACTGCTTGGATTAATTGCTACACCATCTTTACGAACTTCAAAATGCACATGTGTTTTTGCTTCTTGATTATATAAGCTTTTTCCAGCTTTTGCGATTGTTTGGCCTTGTTTAACAATATCTCCTACTTCTACATCAGCTTTCTCAAGAGATTGATACTGTGTTACTAAACCATCTTTGTGATCAATTTCTACTACATAACCTAGTAAAGGATCTTTTGCTGCTTTTGTTACTGTACCGCTAGCTGCTGCTACAACATCAAATGATTTATCTCCCTTAACAGCTAAGTCAACACCTGTGTTTGGATGATACGTATTGTTGTAGAAAACTAGTGCTTCTTCTTGCTGTTTTTCAGATGCTTGATCGTCGTAGAAAGGCTTTTTCACAATAGCTGATGCTTCACTAGCAACTGGCATTTTTAAATTTTCAAGCGAAGCATTTACCTCTACAGCGTCGTCTCGATAAGCCGTACCGTCTTCGCTATAGCCACTTTTGTCTTCTTTGCTAATATCGTTTCCATTAGCTTGAAACCAAAGGACTGCTGTAAGAATAATTGCTGCACTCGCTAAATAGATAGCCGGGAACACCCAACGCTTTCTAACTAATTTTTGAACTTTCGATTTTGGAGAAGTACGTTTCTTTTCTTCCTCTCTCATATATCATCACCTCAGCAATCAGTCTGAACACAATTGAATGAATATATACACAGCGATAAAAAATTTTTTTCGATTATTTTTCAACAGATGAATCTAAAATATACATTTTATTTAAAAAAAGTGAAAAACATAAAAAAAGACCCTTCTATAAGGGTCTTTGAATTAGCGTTTAGCTGTCAATTGTGCAACAAACTGATCGTTAGGGGTAATCGCCACGCCTGTATAATAATGAGTAACAATATCTTTATACGTTTTTCCTTCCAGTGCCATACCATTTGCTCCATACTGACTCATCCCAATACCATGTCCATATCCTTTTGTATTGATGATAATTTCATTACCTTTTTTTGTCCAATGAAAGTCGGCTGACGATAAACCCAGTTTTTCCCGGACATCTTTTCCCGACAGTTCTTTACCGTTTATCTTTACATAATCTACGCGCTGCCCCGGCGTTCTAGAGACGATTTCACCTACTGATCCACTGTTTGTTAATTTCACTCCAAGCCTCCGCTCAAAGCTAGCAACAGACATTACTTTCTGATTTGTATATTCAGGGGACTTTTTATCCCATGGACTAGCTACACTTTTTAGATAAGGAATGGAATTCTTCCAATACGCTTCTGAATTTTCGGTATAACCATTGCTGGTAGAAAAGAACGTAGCATTAATTGGCTTATTTTTATACGTAAGAATTTGACCTTGGGTGTCCTTCACTGCTTCTTGAATTTTTTTGATTTTCCAATCATAGTCTTTGTTCCATCTGCTTCTTAGCTCATCTTTATTTAAATATACTTGGTACTCTACAGTATCAGTCACATCCGCTCCTTCGGGAAGATGACTATTTCCATTCATCATAGTTTGCACAATATAGGTTCTGGCTGCCAAACTTTGAGCCTTGAGTGCTTCAAGTTCAAAAGTAGCAGGCATTTCAGCTGCTACTACCCCTACAAGATAGTCTTCGAGCGGCAGTTTTTCTACTTTTTTCGTTTCCGTACGATAAACGCTGACGTCAAGAGGAGACGCTGTCACTTTTTGTAGTTTTTCGGTTTTTGGGGTCTGTTTGACATCTTCATGTAGCTTTCCATCTGTCTTTTCAGTAAAAGGAACAACGAGAAGTGTTGGGATGAGTAACACAACGAAAAAAAAGATGACTCCTAGTACGACGATTGGCTTTGCTTGTTTCATGAACGCCTAGCCTCCATATCTATTATTTTGAAAAGGAACACCTATATCCCTATATTCCATATGTATGGAGGTGGACAACCTTTTATGACAGCAAACCGGCCATAAGGGTCGTCCAACGACAAAAAAAGCATCTCGCTATGAGATGCTTTTTTATGACATATTTACTTGACGTCTGAAGCCTGTTGAGTTTGTTCTACTTGCTTTGTTTCGTCATTTACACGTTCAATATCAGCGCCTAAAGCGGCTAATTTATTGTGGAAATTTACATAACCACGATCAAGGTGTTTTAATTCCGTTACACGCGTATAGCCGTCTGCTACAAGTCCTGCTAATGTTAACGCTGCTGCTGCACGAAGATCTGTTGCTGCTACTTCAGCGCCTTGTAGTTGGGAAGGTCCGTTAATAATAACAGAGCGCCCTTCAATTTTAATATCAGCGTTCATGCGGCGAAACTCTTCTACGTGCATAAAGCGGTTTTCAAAAACTGTTTCTGTAATCATACTTGTGCCTTCTGCTGCTAATAATAATGCCATCATTTGAGATTGCATATCCGTAGGGAACCCTGGATGAGGCATTGTTTTAATATCTACTGATTTTAGCTTTTCAGGTCCTACAACACGTAAGCCGTCGCCTTCTTCAGTAATTTCAACACCCATTTCTTCCATTTTAGCAACAAGTGAACTGATGTGCTCTGCTACTGCACCGCGTACAAGTACGTTTCCACCTGTAATAGCTGCTGCTACCATGAATGTTCCAGCTTCGATACGATCTGGAATAATTGCATGTTCTGCACCATATAATTTATTAACACCTTCAATACGGATCGTACCAGTTCCTGCACCGCGAACTTTAGCGCCCATTGCGTTTAAGAAGTTTGCTAAGTCGACAATCTCAGGTTCTTTTGCTACGTTTTCCATAATTGTAGTGCCTTCCGCTAATGCTGCTGCCATCATAATATTTTCTGTGGCACCTACACTTGGGAAGTCTAAATAAATTTTAGCACCTTTTAGTCTTCCTTCAACTTTTGCATCAATAAAACCATTTCCTACTTGAACTTTAGCACCCATTGCTTCAAAGCCTTTAAGATGCTGATCAATCGGTCTTGATCCAATCGCACATCCGCCAGGTAAAGCTACACGAGCCTCACCTGTACGCGCCAATAAAGGACCCATTACAAGTACTGAAGCGCGCATTTTTCTTACATATTCAAAAGGTGCATCTGTTTTTAACTCTCTTGATGCATCTACAACTACACGATTTGTTTCAAAATCTACTTCTGCATTCAGATGTCTTAAAACTTCGCCAATCGTAAATACATCGGAGAGAGCTGGTACATCATTTAGAATTGTTTTTCCTTCACTAGCTAATAAGGTTGCAGTGATAATAGGTAAAACGGCGTTTTTTGCTCCTTCAACTTTAACTGTACCGCTTAATCTATTTCCACCGCGGACGATGATTTTTTCCAAGGTATTCCCCTCCGCGTCCATTTTCTCTATATTAATATTCAGACGTAATGATAGGTGTGCCAACAACTATGGTTGTTTGACCGCCCATTCTTGTCTTGCGTAATGCAATTTGTAAGTTCATTTCCTGCTTTTTCGTTTGAAGAGCTTCTTTCCACAGTCCAGTATATGCTGAAACAGAGGTAAATGACTCTTCCACTAGAGATTCCACTGGTTTAGCATTGAAAGCTCGTAATAGGTCTTGAATTTCAACAGACAAAACACTTTCCATCTTACCATTGATTTCCCCTGTTGCACAAGAGAAAATTATGGGTTCTGATAGGAAAATTTTTTCATAATTTGTCTGAAATACATTTTGAAAATGGGTCATATTTTTTTCTTTTAAACCTTGTCCCGTTACATGATACGATATGTACGCATTGCTGTGTTCATCGATCGCATAAGTTAACAGAATGACTTCGTTCACATCTTCACTTTTGCGTGTACCTATTGCTTTCCATAGGTCTCTTTCCCTCTTCACTTCCCATTTAAAACCTCTGAAATTACTTTTAATACTTTTAGCTTGCGAATAAAAGGTTTTTTGGTCAGTAACAGCTTTTACTTCTTCTCTTGCATACAACGATACTTCAGTTAACGAAACATGCTGCTTATTTAAGGTGTGAACAATCTTCTCAATAGTAGTTTCATTGTTTTGGGCATTGCTCACATAACTTCCATGATATACGAATAAGCCAGTAATGAAAATAGCCAAAAAGACACTAATTTTTTTAAACATTTCGCCACTCCCTCTCCGTACTCATCAGTCTTTCCAGAAGGCGATGATACATACATGAAAAGGGTCGTCATATTTAGACATAGCGACATATATTAGCGTATAAATTCGTATATCTTCAATGAATGAACGTCTATTTTATCATAGACTCATAGCCTGCCAATCATTGAAAAAATGAGGGAATGCGCTGTGACCAAAATAAATAATCCAAAAAGAAATTACTTACTGTTGATGAAATCGTAATGGTCAATAAAATAAGCATTAATTTTGCTTGAAACACATGATTGGGTTTCATCAGCTTTTCAATTTGAAAGCCTTGCAAAGCATACCAAGTAATCACAATAAAAATCAAATGTGAAATCATGGTTAGTAACGTTTGCTGTTCAATTCCTCCAAACAATAAAAGCACTCCTTTTAAACACCATATGAAAAGAAGAGACGATCATCGTCTCTTCTTTTCATATTAAAGCACACTTATGCAAATTCGTAAACGGTAACATGAAAAACATTTATTTTATTCCCTATTTTAAGATCCTTTTCCATTATTGAGCAAAATAAAGAAGATGGATGCGCTTAGTTAAATGGAATATATAATCATAGATAAATGCTATTTGCTCTTCCCCTTTTGTATAATAGAGCAAAAAAGCCCTCTCATTCGTTTGAGAGGGCTTTTTTTAGAACTTACGCTGACTAATATCTAAACGATTGACTGCCCGTTTTAAGGCAATTTCAGCACGCTTAACATCAACGTCGTCTTGTTTGCTATCAAGGCGCATTTCAGCGCGCTTTTTCGCTTCTTCTGCACGAGCTACGTCAATCGCTTCAGCTGTTTCAGCAGCCTGTGCAAGAATTGTTACTTTGTCAGGTCTTACTTCAAGAAATCCTCCGCTAACAGCCACAAGTTCTGTACTGCTTGCTTTCTTCAAGCGGACGGCTCCAATTTGTAAAGGAGCAACCATCGGAATATGTCCATGTAAAATACCAAGCTCACCGCTCTGTGCTCGGGTACTTACCATTTCCACTTCTGATTCGTAAACTGGGCCATCAGGAGTCACTACACTGACATGGATTGTCTTCATTTAAAAAACCTCCTATGTCCCTTAAATTAAACTTCTACTCCCATACGTTTCGCATTTTCAATAACTTCTTCAATGCGGCCAACTAAACGGAACGCATCTTCAGGTAAATGATCGTATTTACCTTCCAAGATCTCTTTAAATCCTTTAACAGTTTCTTTTACAGGAACATAAGAACCTTTTTGACCTGTAAATTGTTCTGCTACGTGGAAGTTTTGAGACAAGAAGAATTGAACGCGACGAGCACGTTGTACAACAAGTTTATCTTCATCAGATAACTCATCCATACCTAGGATTGCAATGATATCTTGTAACTCTTTATAACGCTGTAACGTTTGTTGAACTTGACGCGCAATTGCATAGTGCTCTTCTCCAACAATTTCAGGAGATAAAGCGCGAGATGTAGATGCTAATGGATCTACCGCAGGGTAAATACCCATCTCTGATAATTTACGCTCTAAGTTTGTTGTTGCATCTAAGTGAGCAAATGTTGTCGCTGGAGCTGGATCCGTATAGTCATCGGCTGGTACGTAAATCGCTTGAATCGATGTTACAGAACCTACGCTTGTTGACGTGATACGCTCTTGAAGCTGACCCATTTCTGTCGCTAATGTTGGCTGATAACCTACTGCTGATGGCATACGGCCAAGTAATGCTGATACTTCTGAACCCGCTTGTGTGAAACGGAAGATATTATCGATAAAGAATAATACGTCTTGACCTTGTTCGTCACGGAAGTATTCTGCCATTGTTAATCCTGTTAATGCAACACGTTGACGTGCACCAGGTGGCTCATTCATTTGTCCAAATACCATAGCCGTCTTCTTAATAACACCAGAATCTGTCATTTCATGGTATAAGTCATTACCTTCACGCGTACGCTCACCTACACCAGCGAATACAGAAATACCGCCGTGCTCTTGAGCAATGTTATTGATTAACTCTTGAATTAATACTGTTTTACCTACACCGGCACCACCGAATAGACCGATTTTTCCACCTTTAATGTAAGGAGCTAATAAGTCTACTACTTTAATACCTGTTTCAAGAATTTCAGCTTGTGTAGATAGATTTTCGAACTTTGGTGCTTGACGGTGGATTGGATCACGACGTGCACCTGCATCGATCGGGGCATCTAAGTCGATTTTTTCACCTAATACGTTAAATACACGACCTAACGTAACGTCACCAACTGGTACTGAGATTGCTGCACCTGTATCTTCTACTTCTAATCCACGAACTAAGCCATCAGTGGATGACATTGCTACTGTACGAACTGTGTTATCACCTAAGTGAATCGCAACTTCTAATGTTAATTCGATTGCAACTTCACTTGCACTGCTCGGTTTATGTGAAATTTTAAGGGCGTTATAAATTGCCGGAAGGTGTCCGTTGTCAAACTTTACGTCTACAACTGGACCCATGATTTGAGTAACGCGTCCTTTTGTCATCGTGTTCCCTCCTAACTTGCTTTTCCATTAAACTTTCTATTCTAACGCTGCCGCTCCGCCAACAATTTCCGTAATTTCCTGGGTAATTGCCGCTTGACGTGCACGGTTATATGACAATGTAAGATTATTGATAAGATCTTTTGCGTTGTCTGTTGCACTTTTCATCGCTGTCATACGAGCAGCATGCTCACTTGCTTTTCCATCAAGCAGGCCACCGTAAATTAAACTCTCTGCATACTGAGGAAGTAATACTTCTAAAATCTCTTCTTGTGATGGTTCAAATTCATAACCAACAAGTTTACCAGAAGGTTGAAGATCTGTTAGAGGCAATAGCTTCTTCTCCGTCACTTCTTGTGAAATCGTATTGATAAAGTGATTGTAGTATAAGTAAAGTTCATCAAACGTACCGTCCGCAAACATTTGAACTGTTTGTGAAGCGATTCCTTGAATGTCAGCAAAAGCTGGCTGATCTGCTAAGCCTGTGATTTCAAGCAAAACCGGAATACCGCGTTTTACGAAGAAATCTCTCCCTACTCGTCCAATTGCAATCACGCCATATTCATCAGGTGATTGATGGCGTTCTTCAATAGCTTGAGATACTTTTCGTAAAATATTACTGTTATATGCTCCTGCTAGACCGCGATCTGAAGTGATTACGATATAACCAGTCTTCTTCACGCTGCGCGCAGTTAACATTGGATGTGAAGCGCCTCTGCTGCCTAGGGCTACGCTTGAGACTACCTCTTGAATTTTTTCCATGTATGGAACAAACGATTTTGCATTTTGTTCCGCTCTATTCAGCTTTGCAGCTGAAACCATTTCCATTGCTTTCGTAATCTGGCTCGTTTTTTTCGTCGATGTGATTCGAGTTTGTATATCACGTAATGATGCCAAAGGTTTCACCACCTTGTTTTAGAAGATCACGTGGTATGAAAGGTGAACAAATGTTCACCTTCACCTTATTGAAAGATTGTCTTAACATACCATGCTGACAATATATTATTCAGATGCAATAAATGTTTTCTTGAATTCTTCAAGTGCTGATTCGAATACGCCAGCTTCAGGAAGGCCACCAGTTGTACGGATTGATTCGAGTACTTCTTTACGGTTTGATTCTAACCATGTTAAGTACTCGTCTTCAAAGCGTGTAATATCTGATACTGGAACATCATCTAAGAAGCCTTTTGTTAATGCGTAAAGCACAGCTACTTGTTTTTCTACGCGAAGCGGTTTGTGTAAGCCTTGTTTTAAGATTTCAACTGTACGCGCTCCTCGATTTAATTTTGCTTGAGTTGCTTGGTCAAGATCAGAACCGAACTGAGCAAACGATTCAAGCTCACGATAAGATGCAAGGTCTAGACGCAGTGTACCTGCTACCTTTTTCATTGCTTTAATTTGTGCAGATCCCCCTACACGTGATACAGAAAGACCAGCATTAATCGCAGGACGTACGCCTGAGAAGAATAGATCTGACTGTAAGAAAATTTGTCCGTCTGTAATCGAAATTACGTTCGTTGGGATATAAGCAGATACGTCTCCTGCTTGCGTTTCAATAAATGGAAGAGCTGTTAATGAACCTCCACCTTTTGCGTCCGATAACTTTGCCGCACGCTCTAATAAACGAGAGTGCAGGTAGAATACATCCCCTGGATACGCTTCACGACCTGGAGGACGGCGTAATAGTAATGAAAGTTCACGATAAGCTGATGCTTGTTTTGTTAAGTCATCGTAAATAACAAGTACGTGCTTACCGTTATACATAAACTCTTCACCCATTGTTACCCCAGCGTATGGCGCTAAGAATAATAGTGGAGCTGGTTGTGAAGCTGATGCTGTTACAACGATTGTGTAATCTAGAGCACCGTGTTTACGTAATGTCTCTACTACGTTACGAACTGTTGATTCTTTTTGGCCAATCGCTACATAGATACATACCATATCTTGATCTTTTTGGTTTAAGATTGTATCGATTGCTACCGATGTTTTACCCGTTTGACGGTCACCGATAATTAACTCACGCTGTCCACGACCGATCGGTACAAGTGCGTCAATCGCCTTGATACCTGTTTGAAGCGGCTCATGTACTGATTTACGATCCATAACGCCAGGTGCAGCACCTTCAATTGGACGTGTTTTTGTTGTTTCTACTGGGCCTAAGCCGTCTACTGGCTGACCTAATGAGTTAACAACACGACCGATTAACTGCTCCCCTACTGGAACTTCCATGATGCGTCCTGTACGGCGAACTTCGTCACCTTCACGAATTTCCGTATATGGTCCTAAAATAATGATACCTACATTGTTTTCTTCTAAGTTTTGTGCCATTCCCATGACACCATTTGAAAATTCAACCAGTTCTCCAGCCATGACATTGTCGAGGCCATGAGCACGTGCGATACCGTCCCCAACTTGTATAACAGTACCTACATCACTCACTTTAATCTCAGACTGATAGTTTTCAATTTGCTGCTTGATCAGCGCACTAATTTCTTCAGCTTTGATGCTCATGAATTTCACCCCTATCTACGATCTGTGTGCAAGAAGTCCTCGGTGGATCGTTTCTAATTTGCTGCTAATGCTGCCATCATAGATACGATTACCAATGCGAAGCTTCACGCCGCCGATTAGGCTTTTATCTACTATATTTGAAATATTTAAAGTATGTTTTCCAACTTTAGAAGCAAATGATTGCGAGATTGCTCTTTTCTCATCTGCACTTAAAGGTTTGACAGAATAAACAGTTGCATCTGCCACGCCACGTACTTCGTTCGCTAGGAAACGATACTCTTGTACCATTTGGCTAACAATTTGAATGCGGTGACGCTCTAATAATAGAAGAACCGTATGTTGAACAGTTGGTGAAAGTTCAGCAAATGCCTCACTTACAAACTGTTTTTTTCGCTCAATTGTAATTTTTGGATGAGTTAATACATCCATTAATTCAGGTGTTTTAGCAAACACCTCTTCAACGATTTGTAGCTGGTCTTGCATTTCATCGATCATCTGTTTTTCTGTTGCTAATTGAAAAAGAGCTAGTGCATAGCGTTTGGCTACAGCTGGTTGACTCATCGTACATCCCCTACTTCTTGGATATATTCATGAATTAACTTCTCTTGATCTTGTTCAGAAAGTTCTTTTTCAATAACTTTCGACGCAATTAAAACAGATAATGAAGCAACTTGCTCACGTAACGCGGCAACTGCTTGATCTTTTTGCTGTTCGATTTCTTTTTTCGCTGCAGCTTTTAGACGCTCAGACTCTTCGCGTGCTGCCGCAATGATTTCTTCTTTTTTATCTTCTGCAGACTTTCTAGCGTTTTCCATCATTACTTGCACTTCTTGACGAGATTGCTTTAAGATTTCACGCTGCTCTTCAACAAGCTTCTTCGCTTCCTCATTTTGCTTTTCTGCTTCATCAATCTCACCGGCAATATGCTCTTCACGTTTTTTCATGATTCCCATTACAGGACCAAACGCGAATTTTTGAAGTAACGCAAGTAGGATAAGGAACATCACTAATTGGAAAAGAATATCTCCACCATTAATGCCTGCTGCTCCTAACACAAACATGTTCGACACGGCCATGTTCACTCCCTTCAGAGACTCCACATATATAATTTACTTATTAAAGACATAAAGTAATGGCGAAGGTTCTTTTGAATGATCTTCGCCACATGTAACACATTATTATTTACCTTGTACCATGAATGCAATAACTACGGCGATAATTGGAAGCGCCTCAACTAAGGCAACCCCAACGAACATCATTGAAGTTAATGTACCACGTGCTTCTGGTTGGCGAGCTGTGCCTTCAATCGTCTTAGAAACGATAAGACCGTTACCAATACCAGCACCTAGTGCCGCTAAACCAATCGCAATTGCAGATGCTATTAAACCCATTTTATAAAGTCCTCCCTTAATATATATGATTTTGTTTAACTAAGTTTTGTTTTGTCCAAATTGGGTATTACTTGAACAAAGCTTTATAAATTAATGGTCGCTACTCACTTTGTGAGATAAATAAACCATCGTTAACATTGTGAAAATGAAGGCCTGAATTGCGCCTACAAAAATACTGAATCCTTGCCATAAAAGCATTGGAATAGCAGCTCCAATTGTACCTAGGAAGCCTGTTGTTGCTAAACCAGCTAGCAAGCTTAACAAAATTTCCCCAGCATAAATATTACCGTAAAGACGAAGGCCAAGCGTTAACGTATTGGCAAACTCCTCGATAATCTTAAGCGGGAATAAAAATGCCATTGGCTTGAAGTAATCTTTCGTGTATGCAGAGAAACCTCGCATTTTAATGCCATAATAATGTGATAGTACAACTACCATAACGGCTAACGTCAGCGTAATTGCTGGATCAGCGGTTGGCGATTTCCACCATAAGTTATGGTCAATCACGATGGCAAATGGAAGACCCAACATATTTGACACAAAAATGTACATAAGTAAAGTTACACCTAGCGTCAAAAAGCGGCCACCTGTTTTCCAATCCATATTGCTATTAACGAGTCCTTTAACAAAATCTAAGACCCATTCAATAAAGTTTTGTGCACCGCTTGGCTTCATAGCAAGAGTACGAGTACATAAAACTGCAATTAAGAATACAATAACAGAAGCTACGGTAACCATAAGCAAGTTACTTTGACTAAAAGTAAGGCCTAGAAACTCTATAGTTGGTGATTCATGACCCAACTGTGTTCACCTCTCTTTCTATCTTCTACGCATATTTTGAACAACTAAATCTATGATAATGACAACATAATACGTCATTAATCCCACAACTACACTAATAATATGAAAGGTTTTTGGATAAGAGATGGTAATCACAACTGCGAGAGCAGCTGTTGCAAATCTTACAACAGTCCCAATTGAACGGGGCTTTTTCCCCTCATCCAACGCCTGTCCAAACTGCTCAAACTTTCTTACTAAGTTCCACAAATTATACAAACTCAGGGCGGTTCCTAAAATTAAACCTGCAAAAACAGCCTTATAACTTGTAAATCCCCAGCCGAGAACGTATAATGCTAACAAATACAATATGTATGAACGAAGTCTTGGAAAAACGTGCTGCAAATCCTGCATGAATTATTAATCTCCTGAAAAAAAATGGTGGACTGTCCGCAGCATCATAAAAACACCTGCTGCTAGCCCTAAAAGAAGGCCTAAAATCAAAAATAGTGGTTCGGTGTCAAGCCATTGATCAGCCCATCTTCCAAAGAATAAGCCAATTAAGACTGAACCTGCTAACTGTGATAGAATGATTGACACTAATGCCATCGCTTGCAAAGGATGACGGTTGCGATCTTTCATAAGCTCATACCCCTTTTGCAAAATTTTCTTTTTTCCGAATTCTCTATCGTTTTTATAGCTCAATATATGATAGAAAGGCAAAAAAAATTGCTAAAAAAGGTAAAAACAGCTAATAAAATACGCAGAAATATCAACGGTTTTCACAGGTTGAAAACCTTATCATTTATATTCCCTGTAAGCATACAATAGCGTATATTTAATGTCAATGTGTTTAAGCTAAAAACTTCACAATCTCTTCTTATTGTTCACATTTCTGCCACACATAAAACCTCTTCAAATGAAAACATTTAAAGAGGTTCATTCAATCGTTATTGTACTGTGTACAACCTGTTCTTGTCTATGCTTTTTCACAAATGCAAATATTTGGTACGCCCCCGGTACAAACGATTCATCAATCGTTATTTTTCGTTTTCTCATGCCTCTTTCTACATCAACGTCAACATCTAAATACGATATAAACTGTAAAGACTGCTTATCAAAAAGAGCAACGCCTAATTCTTCTGCTCCTTCAGGCAAAAACAGTTCATAGCTGTACGTATTTTTCTCTTTTTCCGCTGCTACTTGCAATCCCATGACACGAGGATAATCTGGAATGCTAACCATGTACATATAAGGAAGCGAAAATGTTTCACGTGAATCATTTATTTCCAAATATCCGTCATATATACCTTTATTTTTAAAACGGGGCTGCACCGATAAAGTGACAGCTATTTCTTTTGTCTGATGGGGCGGCACCGTGACGGGTAATGGAACAACCCAGTTCACTCCTTCATCCCTTTTCGGAACGTTTAAGCGATACGTTTTTGCTTTATCAGACTGGTTATCAATTTTAAATGATAAGACTTTCTTTGATGGGCGCGTAAAAATACCGAAAGATAAAGAAGATGGATAAAATAAAGAGTCTGCTGTGACAGCTTTTGCTATTTGAATTCTCCCGGCTCCTTGTTCATATACGCGATACGTTTGGCCATTTAGCTGCTGCATTACTTTACTTGTGTTCATCAATGAAGCTTTGACTTGTTCAGGAGACCAGTTCGGGTGAGCTTGTAAAATAAGAGCGCACGCTCCAGCTACATGGGGCGCAGCCATACTTGTTCCATGCATGCGTTCATATCCCCCAGGAACTGTACTATTAATGAAGTAACCAGGTGCGACGACGTCCGGCTTGATTCCCCAAGTAGTCGTTACAGGTCCTCTTGAACTGAAAGATGTGAGCAAGTCTTGCACCACTTGCTTGCCAGTGCGTAAGTATGGCTGTTGAGACTGAATGTGTTGATTAATGGTATCACCGCTTTTTTTACTTACCCATATCACTGGAATATTTACTGACTCTTGTAGTTTACCGATTATGCTTTTTTCAGTCGGGCTATATAAAATAACGGCTTTTGCTCCTGCCTGTTCAGCTTGTTTAATCTTTTTTTCAACCGCATTTCCTTCTGCTTTTAGCAAAATGACGTTACCCAACGCATGCTTTTGCTCTTTGAAGTATTCTTCATTTATTACACGCAGCGTTTGATTAAACGTCCATGGACGAGACCCTTCTACTGGCGCCATCATAATTTTTTCTTTGTTAAATCCAATTGTTAGAAATTGAACTGTTGTCGGGGAAACAGAAGCGCCAACCGAAATAGCTTTTCCCGCTGTACCTGGAGAGCCCACGGTCCATAAACCTGGACCTGAATTGCCGCTAGATGTAACCGTTACAATTCCTTTTTCAACAGCTCGATCTAACGCTAAGCTTGTTGGTAAATCAGGGCCATTCACATCATTTCCTAATGATAAATTAATAATATCTACATCATCTTGAATTGCTTTTTCGATAGCTAGAATAACGCTTTCAGATGTTCCAGCTCCACCAGGTCCAAGAGCTCGGTATGCGTAGATCTCCGCTTGAGGTGCTACACCTTTAATATTTCCATTTGCTGCAATAATACCAGCTACATGAGTGCCATGCAGAGTAGGCTCTCCTTGCTCCCGAGTGGTTTCCATCGGCTCATAATCTTTATCTATTACATCATATCCTCCCCTATAGGTTTGTTTTAAATCGGGATGAGAATAATCAACACCCGTATCGATGACGCCTACTTTGATCCCTTTTCCTGTTAAGCGCTGATTATAAGTATCAAATAAGCCTCTTACCTGTTCTGAGCCAATGAAGGTTACGCTATTTTCTTCTGCAACCTGGTATTTTTTAATAGAATGTGAACCAATAATAGAAGGATTATGAGATAGTTTTTCCAAATCCGAGATGGAGCCGTTTAATGAAAGTCCTGTAAACACCGTGTGAAATTCGCTCTTAATCTTTATATTAGGATAATTTTTTTGTAGCTGACTTTTAAATTTCGCGAATTTTTCTTTTTCAATCATGACAATTATTGATTTTTCCTGATGATTCATTTCTTGTTTTATAGAAGGAAATGTCGGATTGAGCGACATTTGCCCTCCCCCGCTTCCTAATATAAAGCTAATCATTAACCATTTAATCCACATAAAAAACACCTCTCACACTATCGTGTCTCAAAGAGACACTTTTCATGTGAAAGGTGTTTAGAAATCTTACGAAAGTGGATTAAAAGCTTCCGGTCTGTTTTCACGGCGGTTAAAATAGTAGCTAATAGCATCACAAATACGTTTAGAAGCTAAGCCGTCTCCGTAAGGATTCGATGCTTGTGACATTTGCTTATATACGTCTTCATCTATTAACAGCTCTTTTGCTAGCGTATAAATCGTTTCTTCTTCCGTTCCTGCTAGTTTGAGGGTTCCTGCTTCAATTCCTTCCGGTCGCTCTGTTGTATCACGAAGTACCAATACAGGTACGCCTAATGAAGGAGCTTCTTCTTGAACACCGCCCGAATCTGTCAAAATAATATGAGCGCGCTCAGCGAAGTTATGGAAATCAATTACATCTAACGGTTCAATTAAATGAATGCGTCGGTCATTTCCTAAGATATCGTTTGCTGTTTCTCTAACTACCGGATTCAAATGAACAGGATACACAACTTGCACATCTTCATGTTCATCCACAATACGTTTAACAGCACGGAACATGTTTTTCATTGGTTCGCCTAAATTTTCGCGGCGATGCGCCGTTAATAAAATAAGACGATCATCTCCCAATTTCGTTAACACTTCATGCTCATATGTCTCTTTTACTGTCGTTTTTAACGCATCGATAGCTGTGTTTCCAGTCACAAAGATTCGCTCTTCTTTTTTATTCTCTGCTTGCAAATTAGCTGCAGACTTATCTGTTGGAGCAAAGTGCAAATCAGCGAGAACGCCTGTAAGCTGACGGTTCATTTCTTCCGGATATGGAGAATATTTATTCCATGTGCGCAAACCTGCTTCAACATGTCCCACCTGAATTTGATTATAAAAAGCTGCTAGTCCGGCAATAAACGTCGTAGTTGTATCGCCGTGTACAAGTACGATGTCCGGCTTTACTTTTTTCATTACGTCGTCCAAACCTTCTAATCCTCTGGTCGTTACGTCCATAAGAGTTTGGCGATCTTTCATAATGTTAAGGTCATAGTCAGGCTGAATGTCAAAAATGCTCAATACTTGGTCTAACATTTCACGGTGCTGAGCCGTTACTGTAACAATCGCTTCGAACTCCTCCGGTCGCTTTTTAAGTTCTAGCACTAGAGGGGCCATTTTAATTGCTTCTGGTCTTGTCCCGAATATCGTCATTACTTTAATTGGCTGCTTCATGTTCATCACCCGAATCTACAAATTATTTTGTACCGAATAAACGATCCCCTGCATCACCTAAACCTGGAACAATATATCCATGGTCATTTAACTTTTCATCTAATGCCGCAATGTAAATATCTACGTCAGGGTGTGCTTCTTTTACGATTTCCACGCCTTCAGGAGCAGCAATTAAACACATAAATTTAATGTTTTTGGCGCCTCTTTTTTTAAGAGAGTTGATTGCTTCTACAGCTGACCCTCCTGTTGCAAGCATAGGATCTACTACAATAAAGTCACGCTCTTCTACATCATTAGGCAGCTTTACATAATATTCAACAGGCTGTAATGTTTCTGGATCACGATATAAGCCAACGTGTCCAACTTTAGCAGCTGGCATTAGTTTTAAAAATCCATCTACCATGCCGATACCAGCACGAAGAATTGGAACGATACCAAGCTTTTTCCCTGCAATAACTTTTGACTTTGTTTTGCAAACCGGTGTTTCAATTTCAACGTCTTCTAGCGGTAAATCACGTGTCGCTTCAAAAGCCATTAAGCTTGCCACTTCATCAACTAATTCACGAAACTCTTTCGTTCCCGTTTTTACATCGCGTATGTAAGTTAATTTGTGTTGAATAAGCGGGTGATCAAATACGTATACTTTGCCCATTGATATCTCTCCTTATATATAAAGATGTACACATTAAAATACCATTCAACGAATTGAATGGTACGTACTAGTAAAAACATATCTCTTGCTAATTAAATTTATACATTGCATTCATTTTACAGAAAAAAGTTTTTGAGTTCAAGCATTATTCAAAAAATGATTGAATTGCTACCACTTTCTCCATAAAAAAACAGGCACAAAGGCCTGTCTCTCTTAAAGTGATTTATACATTTCAAACTTGCTTGTTAAAGCTTCAACGCGTGTTTTAGCTTCAGCTAGCTTTTCTTCATCTTCAATATTTTTAAGCGTTAATCCGATGATAGAAGCAATTTCATCCATCTCTTCTAAGCCAAATCCGCGAGTTGTAACCGCAGCTGTACCAATACGGATACCGCTTGTTACAAATGGGCTTTGCTCATCGTAAGGAATTGTATTTTTGTTTGTTGTAATACCTACATCATCAAGTGCTTTTTCAGCTACTTTACCTGTCAAATTCATTGAGCTTACATCGATTAACACAAGGTGATTGTCTGTTCCTTCAGATACAAGAGCAAATCCTTCTTTCTTTAATCCTTCTGCTAAACGATTAGCATTGTCGATGATATTTTGAGCATAGTGCTTAAAGTCATCTTGTAATGCTTCACCAAATGCTACTGCTTTTGCAGCGATAACGTGCATCAATGGACCACCTTGAATACCAGGGAAGATTGACTTATCAATCTTTTTCACAAATTCTTCTTTACATAAAATCATACCGCCGCGTGGTCCGCGTAGTGTTTTATGTGTTGTAGTTGTAACGAAATGAGCATGTGGCACAGGATTTTGATGAAGTCCTGCAGCTACTAGACCAGCAATGTGAGCCATGTCTACCATTAAATAAGCGCCTACTTCATCAGCGATTTCACGGAAACGCTTGAAGTCGATTGCGCGTGGATATGCGCTTGCACCAGCCACAATTAATTTTGGTTTATGTGTACGAGCTTTTTCTAATACATCATCATAGTTAATACGATGTGTTTCACGATCTACGCCATATTCGATGAAATTGTACTGAACACCACTAAAGTTAACAGGACTTCCGTGCGTTAAGTGACCGCCGTGCGATAAATTCATACCAAGTACTGTGTCTCCAGCCTCTAAAACAGTGAAGTATACAGCCATGTTTGCTTGTGCACCTGAGTGAGGTTGAACATTCACGTGCTCTGCTCCGAAAATTTCTTTTGCACGATCACGAGCTAAGTCTTCTACTACGTCTACGTGTTCACAACCGCCGTAGTAACGTTTAGCTGGATAGCCTTCAGCATATTTATTTGTTAAAACTGAACCTTGTGCTTCCATTACCGCTGTTGTTACAAAGTTTTCTGAAGCAATTAGCTCAATCTTAGTACGTTGTCTTTGTAATTCATCCTTGATCGCATTATAAACTGCTGGATCTTGTTGCATTAGTTGTTTCTCCATCAAAATCCTCTCCTCATTTCGTATTCACAATGTTCGTTATTTGTTGATTCAACTACATTGTAACATGATTTATTTAGAATAAAAAAGAAAAAATGTGTATTATTTTAATATATTTAATTACAAAAGTTCGTAAAACGCTCTCATTCCACCAATTAGTTTTGGGCGCGTCTTTGCTAAAGTAACATGAGCGTGTCCAACTGCATTTAACGTACAACGAACGGGTACTGCGACATGCTTTAAATGCATACCAATGAATGTATCTCCAATATCAATACCGGCATCAGCTTTAATAAACTCTACCAAAACGGGATCTTTAAGCTGGCCATAGGCCTGTGTAGCCATCGCTCCGCCTGCTTTATGAATAGGCACAACACTAACGATTTCTAAACGCTCTTTGCGAGCTAATTCTCTTTCTACTACCAGTGCTCGATTGAGATGTTCACAGCATTGAAATGCTAAGTGGACACCCGTTTTTTTTCGAAAATCTGCTAGTGTATCAAAAATCATTTCTGCGACTTCCATTGCGCCTGCGGTTCCTATTTTTTCACCAATTACCTCGCTCGTACTGCATCCAATGACAAGTGTATGTTCTGAAGACAACTGCACTTGTGCTAAAAAATCAGATAAAACTGTTTCCAACTGCTCTTTCCATTTCGTAAGTTCAGACACGTTTTTCTTCCTTTCTTTCATTGAATACGTTCATATTATACAGTTACTGTTGCATCGCTTTGCTGCTCATACTGTTTAATTTTATTCACGCGATTTTCATGTCGGCCGCCTTCAAAGTCTGTCATTAACCAAATTTTCACAATTTCACGTGCAAGTCCCGGCCCAATGACACGTTCACCCATTGCCAAAATGTTGCTATCATTATGTTCTCTTGTCGCTTTTGCACTGAACGTATCATGCACTAGAGCGCAGCGAATTCCTTTTACTTTATTAGCTGCTATACTCATACCGATGCCTGTTCCACAAATAAGAATGCCTCGACTTACTTCTTGGCTCGCCACTTTTTGAGCAACGGGAAGTGCATAATCCGGATAGTCTACAGACGCTGTGCATTCACACCCTAAATCCACATATTCAATATTTAATTCTTCCATTAAAGAGATAATTTCCTGTCGCAAATTTATACCGCCGTGGTCAGATGCAATAGCTACTTTCATCTTTGTTTCCTCCTCATACATACCTTTGTCTTATATTAAATTTCTGTTCATTTTAAGCCAGCAAAAATTTATGGGACCTTTTATAATTTGTCGACTATTTTGTTAATCATACGCTCTAACTCTTCTAAAGTCTGTTCGTACGTCTGTAATGATCCGCCAAACGGATCAGATACTTCACCTTGCTCGTCGGCAAATTCTTTTAGCGTAAATAATTTATCACTTACGTACGGAGCTTGGTTCAAAATCAGCATTTTATGCTGCTCCGTCATCGTAAAAATATAAGTAGCCCACATCAATTGTTCTTCCGTTAATGCTGCCGAAGCATGAGAACAAGCTATGCCTTTCTGGTGAAGGGCAACTTGTGCATGAACAGAAGCTTCACTTCCATTTGAAGCGAATACGCCTGCAGACTTCACGTTTATTCCATCTATCTCCTTAGCTTTGAGCAACGCTTCTGCCATAGGGCTGCGGCACGTGTTTCCTGTACATACAAATAAGATGTTTTTCAAGATACATCCTCCCTTGCTTTCACTATGTTCGACTATGTTGATATTCCACCCTATTGTATCTCTATTGCTTGCATAAATCCAGTTAGCTTTTCCGGGTATTTTTTATCCATTATCGCTTCATCCATCTCGAAAAAACGACTTCGCTTTCCTTCTTTTATCGCTGCAATCCAAAAGAAGCAAAAAAAGACCATAACCTGCATGGTCATGATCCTTTACCTATTTATATAGTTAAAAAGGTAGTAACAATTTGATTCCAAAAGCTAATAAAATGCTTCCGCCCAGTGCCTCACTATATGAACCAAGCCAGCCTTGTACTCTTCTGCCTAGCAGCAGTCCTAACCAAGTTAATAGCATACTCACTACGCCAAAAACAATAATGGTCAAAAACGTTCTTGCTCCAAAAATACCTAAGCTAAGTCCAACAGAAAAACTATCTAGACTCACGCTGAGCGCAAAAAATAACAGTCCCAAGCCAACTGGTTTGATAAACGGCGTATCGTCATGCTTAAAGGAGGAATAAATCATCTGCGCCCCAAGAATCAGCAATAAAATTCCACCGCCATAGGTAGCAAACATTCCAAGTTTATCAGACAAAAGTCGTCCAATAAACATGCCTAACAGCGGCATCCAAATATGAAATACACCGATAACAACACCAATGTAGAAAATTTGGCGAAAGCGTAAACGAATTAATCCCATTCCCAAACCAACTGAGAAAGCATCCATTCCTAAGGCAAACGCCATAATGACTAACGTGATCATTTCACTAATTAACTGAGATACATTCATCTTTACCCTCCTCGGACGTGCTCCTATTTCAAAATATGCACATTCGAAAAGGTTTAGAAGATGAATTTTATTGCTTAATCACGTGATGTCCTGCAGCTTTCATTAATCGGTTCATAACGGCATGACCGACTCCTTCTTCAGAAAAACTTTCACTAACGATAATATCTACGTCACACTCATTAAATGAACGAAGCGACTCGTATAAATGGCTAGCAACCGTCTCTAAATTTGAACGAGATCCACATGTGATAACCGCATCCGCTTTATACGCATCTTCATGTTCAGATGTCGTTAATACCCCCACTCGCTTACCCTGATCTTTATAGCCATCAATAATAGACTGGAAAAAATCTGAACTGCCGTCAACGATGACAAGCGGTGCATCAGGTGCGTAATGCGTGTATTTCATACCTGGAGATTTTGGCGCTTCTTTATCACTTAGTAACGCTCGATCTACTTTTACGGGACCAATGACATTTTCCAACTCTTTCTGAGTAATGCCGCCCGGCCGTAAAATGATAGGAATCTCTTCTGTACAATCAAGGACAGTGGACTCTACTCCTACCCCTGTTGCTCCTCCATCTACAACTCCGCTAATACGCCCTTCTAAATCATTCATCACATGATGAGCTAGAGTGGGACTTGGCTTGCCGGAAAGGTTTGCACTAGGAGCTGCGATAGGCAAAGCCACTTTTTTTAATAATGCGAGGGCTACTGGATGTGAGGGCATTCTCACTGCAATGCTGTTTAAACCAGCCGTAACCTTATCTGAAACTCGATCTTTTTTGGGTAATATTACTGTAAGAGGACCCGGCCAAAAAGCATCGATCACTTTCTCTGCTTTTGAAGGAATCGACTCTACAAATGTATGAAGCTGCTCTTTATCTCCAATATGAACAATAAGAGGGTTATCACTAGGACGTCCTTTCGCTGCAAAAATTTTATCCACAGCTTTATCCGATGTTGCGTCTCCTCCTAATCCATACACCGTCTCTGTAGGAAAAGCAACCACTTCGTGATTGCGCAGCAAATCTGCTGCTTCTTCTATCTGTGGATAAATATCTTTTTCGTTCGTAAAATTATCCACAACCCATAACTTAGTTTCCATCTTCTTCAACTCCTTTTTCTTTCTATATCTAGGTTTTTTTTACTTTAAAAGTACAATATGTATCAAAGATAGTAAAATACATGCATTCATTATATCAACAAACAAGCTTTATCCACAAAATGTGGATAAAGCTTATGTTTTTGTGAATAACATTGTGGATACCCCATTAAAATGATTTATCCACATTTTCTTTTAACTAGCTGCATAAAACATCACATAGACATCCTGAGGGTTTGGTAACTTTTTTAAATAAGAATGTTCTTTTAACAACTCAGGCAATGCACTGTAAGATGTTTGCTGAAAATTCATCATTTGAAAAAAATGTAGAGAAGATGCCTTATTTGTTAGTAAATATAGTTGCTTTACGCCATGCTTTTGAGCCAGTTGGACGATGCTTTTAAATAGCAGCAGAATATCAGATTGCATTAAAGAAGGAGACACGACAAGGGAGCGGAGAATTCCATCCACACCTTCTTTTTCAAACCCAACTGTTGCTAGCAACTCGCCTTCTTCATTTTCCATTATGACAAATTGATGAATATGCTCTTCCACACCTGCTGTGCTGATGCCCGCTTTTTGTAAAAACTGCTGAATTCGAATATAATCATTTTCACTGGCAATCTTTAATTGTTCTCTCATTTTAATCACCTCAACTTGTTTTCTAGTAACAAATCTATGAGATGATTAAAAAAAGTAGAACTGAATTTTATTTTTAATGATTCTATTAATTAAATACTGACGATACCCATTCTACTACAAAAAACTTAACTTCTACAGAATCTTCTTTTGATTTAGAATCAGCTTTTTTCTTAGATGAAACAGACTTTTCAGCTTCTTTACTTTCCTTTTTTTCAGCCTTAGCACTTGTGTCTTCCTTTACTGCACTTGTATCTTTTGCAATTGCTTCTTTAGAAGATACTGTTGGTTGAGAAGACTCCTCAGCTTTCTGCTCAATAGAATCCGATGTAATAGTTGCAGATTGAATTTCTGTTTTCACTGCAGGCTCTTTACTTTCAGCCGATTTGTCATCTGTTTTGTCTGCAGATTTTGATTCAGAAGCTGCTGGTTTCTCTTTTTCTTCCTTTGGCTCTTCTTCAGATGGCTCCGGCGCTTTTACCGCTTCACCGTTTGAGAAATCTAAGAAGCATAAAGGAGGAAATAGTACACACCACCAGTTTGCTCCCTCTCCTTTGCCAAGAGTAATAAGTACGGCTTCATACTCACCTGCTGGATATAAAAACTGACCGTACAACTTAGTAGGAAACTCTACTTTTCCGAATTTAACATGAACAGATTCATTTACGCCTTCTTCTTTTAGCACTTCTTTCGCAATTGTTTCAAGCGCCGGCAAATTTTCTTTAATTGTTTTTCGAGCTACAGTTACAGATGTTAAATCTTTTACCCATTCTGTGATTTGTTCGTTCACGCGGTCACGAATCAGACGTTTTACGTACTGGTCTTTTTCACCGTCGCTGTTTGCTAAAATGCGCAGTCGAATTGCCTCGTCTGGAATGACTGCAGGCTGATCTGCCTGCACTTGGTTATGTGTATATATAAGTTGAGCATTTGCTCCAATAATTAATAAAATAAAATAAATGATAGCATATTTCTTCATTTCGGCCACCGCCCTTTCATAGGAACAGTATGGCCGAAAGCAAGATATCTTAAACTAGTAATTTAGTAAAAAAATGCATGATTTTCAAAAATCAAAGGGAAAATCATTCCCTCTGATTTTTTAGTTCTCGCGAAGTTGTGCAAAAACCATTCGATCTTTTTCATTAATATCATATACACATTCTACAAAAGCTGTCGGAAACGTTTTTTGCAGCATCTCAGCTACATCTTTTGTCTGTCCGGCCCCGACTTCAAATCCAATAATACTATTTGACTTCGTCACATATGGCAACTCTTCCATGAAACGCCGATAAAAATCCAGGCCATCTTTTCCACCAAAAAGAGCTCGGTTTGGCTCATGATCTTTTACCACTGTGGACAACTCATCATCTGCTGGAATATAAGGCGGATTAGACACAATTACATCAAATTTCTGATTCGATAATAGAAATGGTTGTAATAGATCTCCCTGTATAAACGTGACGGCAGCGTCGAGGTTTTGAGCATTTTCTTTGGCTACGCTTAAAGATTCTATAGCTATATCTGTTGCTGTAACTTCCACTCTGTCAAGCTCCAAAGCTAAAGTGATAGCAATTGCCCCACTTCCCGTTCCAATATCTACAAGCTCAATAGGCTGGTGTTGAAATTCTTTTTTTATTCGAGAAATCATTCCGTATACCAGCTCTTCCGTTTCGGGTCTTGGAATTAATACATGTTCGTTTACAATAAATGAACGCCCGTAAAATTCTTCTGTCCCGATTAGATATTGTACAGGCATACCTGCTTTATGAGCATGGACATCTTGTTCAAATCTTTTTAGACTTTCTTCTTCTAGTTCTTCCTGCAGAGAACCTAGCAAATGAGTTCTCGTCATCTGCAAGTGATGGCGAAGCAAGAGTTCTCCCGCGTTTTCATCTCGCTTTGCCTCTTTCAAAAAAGAAGAAGCCCACTTAAGGGCTTCAAATACTTTCATTAGTTCGAATCTTCCATTCGGCGCGCTTGGTCTTCCATGACTAATGCATCAATAATTTCATCAAGCTTGCCTTCTAAGATTTGATCTAGCTTTTGAATCGTCAGACCAATACGGTGGTCCGTTACGCGATTTTGCGGGAAGTTATACGTACGGATACGCTCGGAGCGATCTCCTGATCCAACTGCTTGTTTGCGCGTTGCATCGTACTCTGCTTGTGCTTCTCGCTGGAACTTATCGTACACGCGAGCACGCAATACTTTCATTGCTTTTTCTTTATTTTTAATCTGAGACTTTTCATCTTGACATGATACCACTGTATTTGTTGGTAAATGCGTTAAACGAACGGCTGACATCGTCGTATTAACACTTTGGCCACCAGGTCCACTTGAAGCAAATGTATCTACACGGATGTCTTTTTCATGAATGTCCACTTCGACTTCTTCCGCTTCAGGAAGACATGCTACTGTTGCTGTAGATGTATGAATACGACCGCCTGATTCTGTTTCAGGAACTCGTTGAACACGATGTGCACCGTTTTCAAATTTCATCTTTGAGTACGCACCTTTACCGTTAATCATAAAGATAATTTCTTTATAACCGCCTACTCCAGTAGTCGTTGCTTCCATTACTTCTGTTTTCCAGCCTTGTGATTCAGCAAAGCGCGAATACATGCGGTACAAATTAGCTGCGAATAATGCTGCTTCATCTCCACCAGCCGCTCCACGAACCTCCATGATTACGTTTTTATCATCGTTTGGATCTTTTGGAATTAATAAAATACGTAGCTTTTCAACTAGCTCTTCTTGCTGCGTTTCTAACTCGGCAATTTCTTCTTTTACCATGTCACGCATATCTGCATCAAGCTTATCTTCAAGCATCGTTTTCGCTTCTGATAACTGCTCTTTTACATCTTTGTATTCCTGATAAGCAGCTACCGTTTGTTGTATATCTGATTGTTCCTTCGAATATTCTCTCAACTTAGAGGGGTTGTTTACGATCTCAGGGTCACTCAGAAGTTCGTTTAACTTCTCATAGCGCGCCTCTACCGCTTCTAAACGATCAAACACGTCATTCACCTCATTCTTTATCCATAACATTGTAATTATAGTATAGCTTTAAAATAGAGTCAAAACCTTGTTAATACACGTATATGAACAAAAAAACAGAACTGCGCGTTCTGTTTTTATCATCATAAAATTCTTGCTTTATTTTTCGACCATTTCGCTTGAGTCCACAGACACAGCTTGTCCTTTAGACTTTTGCACCACGTGGCAATGACGACATCTTGGTTCGTACGATTCAGACGCACCGACTAAAATAATAGGGTCGTCATAAGAAGCAGGCTCACCGTTAATCAAACGCTGCGTACGGCTCGCAGGAGAGCCACATGAAGCGCACACGGCCTGTAGCTTTGTTACCGATTCTGCAATAGCCATTAACTGCGGCATTTGTCCAAAAGGTTCACCTTTGAAGTCTTGATCTAACCCCGCTACAATCACACGAAAGCCTTGATCCGCTAAAGATTGAACAATTTCTAAAATATCTGTGTCAAAAAACTGTACTTCATCTATCGCTACTACGTCTGTCTCTTCATCTACTCGCTTTAAAATATCGCGCGATGCCGAGATTGAATAAGCCATAACAGATGTACCATTATGTGAAACGACAGCTTCTTCGCTATATCGATTATCAATTGCAGGCTTGAATACTTGTGCTTTTTGTTTAGCAAACTGCGTACGGCGCACACGTCGAATCAACTCTTCTGATTTCCCTGAAAACATACTGCCACAAATTACTTCTATCCAACCGCTTTGTTTCATTACGTACACCACTGCGGGACTCTCCCTTCTTCTCGTTCCGTTGCTGAGCGAACCGCTACTAACTTAATCTACGTCTTCTATGTAGATCTTATTCCTATGATAAAGTACCCACTTTTTTATCAAGCAGACCCTGTTTTTCTACTTTTATAAGCAAAAAAACAGGCAAGAAGTTAAGCTACTTGCCTGTTTGTTTCGACAATGTGATTATTTAAGACCGTATTTTTTGTTGAAGCGATCAACACGGCCACCAGCTTCAGCGAATTTTTGACGACCAGTGTAGAATGGGTGACATTCAGAACAAGTCTCAACGCGGATCTCTTCTTTTACAGAACCACTTTCAAATTCGTTTCCGCAAGTACATTTAACCATAACTGTTTTATAGTTTGGATGAATTCCTGTTTTCATTCGTTTCATCTCCTTCCGCCCTGAATCATTCTGAAACAGAGTTTATTGATAAAGATAGTGATGAAATAATAACTATTTCACTGTGTACTTTATCAACACACATGATGAAATTATAACAAGGGTTGTATGCTTTTGCAACCACATGTTTTATAACTTATCGTTTATTTGCTAGAAGCGTTTTTTTCTCTTCCGTTAACATCGAGAAGAACTCTTCATTTGTCTTTGTTTGACGTAAACGTTTTAAGAATTTTTCTGCAAAATCAGGAGCATCTGCCATTGATTTACGAATTGCCCATAAGTGGTCTAAATGCTCTTTTGGAATTAACAGCTCTTCTTTACGTGTTCCTGAGCGACGAATGTCAATCGCAGGGAAGATACGTTTTTCAGCTAGTGAACGATCTAGATGCAGTTCCATGTTACCTGTACCTTTAAATTCTTCATAAATAACATCATCCATACGAGAGCCTGTATCAATTAAGGCTGTTGCTAGAATGGTTAAGCTGCCTCCATCTTCAATGTTACGAGCAGCTCCAAAGAATCGTTTTGGACGGTGAAAAGCAGCCGGGTCAATACCCCCTGATAGTGTACGACCGCTCGGTGGAATAACTAAGTTATAAGCACGAGCAAGTCTTGTGATGCTATCCATCAAAATGACAACATCTTTTTTGTGTTCAACTAATCTCATCGCACGTTCAAGGACAAGTTCTGCTACTTTAATGTGGTTTTCTGGCACTTCGTCAAATGTAGAACTGACAACATCACCGTCAACCGAACGCTCAATGTCCGTCACTTCCTCAGGACGCTCATCGATAAGAAGGACAATCAATTCTGCATCAGGATGATTTGTTGTAATGCTATTGGCAATTTCTTTTAACAGCATCGTTTTACCTGCTTTTGGCGGCGCGACAATTAGTCCCCTTTGCCCAAATCCAATTGGTGAAATCAAGTCAATAATACGCGTAGAGAAACTTCTTGGCTGAGTTTCCAGCAGCATTTGCTCATTTGGATAAATTGGCGTTAGCGCTGGAAAATGCACGCGATCTTTTGACGTTTCCGGATCTTCTCCGTTTACTGCTTCTACATGTAATAATCCGTAGTAGCGCTCATTTTCTTTTGGAGGACGAACTTTCCCCGATACCTTGTCTCCATTACGCAGATCGAAGCGACGAATTTGTGAAGCCGAGATATAAATATCTTCTGAACTCGGTGAATAGTTAATTGGTCGTAAGAAACCGAATCCTTCTGACTGAATAATTTCAAGAACGCCTTCCATAAATAAAAGCCCATCTTGTTCAGCTTGAGCCTTTAAAATAGCAAAGACAAGTTCTTTTTTCGTTAATTTACTATAGTACGAAACTTTATACTCACGAGCATGTTCATATAGCTCTTTTAATTTCATATTTTCTAAACTGGATAATGTTAAGTTCATTAGGACACCACGCTTTATAATGAATAATTTTTAACCGTTCCTCCCATATTAAATTCAAATATAAAATTGAGAGATGATATGGATGGAATAAATCTGTGAAAATGGAGAATATAACCTTTGAAGTATAATAAGTAGAATCAATTGATTAACTATACACTTTTAGAAGAATAATTCCGACATAAAACCATTTATATTATCTTGATAAATTTAACGTAGCAATTTATATTCTAACCTTTTTCTATCTTTTTAATCAATCTTTTTTTACTTTAGAAGATGAATAAAAAAAGGAAATTTAATAGCTTACGAGAAGCGAGGAAAACCTTTTCATAATTTCACATTAAAGGAAATAAACTGGACGTTAAAATAAGAAATGAAATTTATCTTTTAGCTTCCCTTTTTATCTATTTACCCTATTCATAAATATATAAGCTACACAGACATAGAAGAACGCTCCTACGCCTGTGTAGCTTATTAAAAAGCTCATTTCTAGACTTTGGTTTCATGACTGTGGCACCGATTTGCCTCTATGAATTTTGAAATTGCTCAATTTCCTCTTGAGTCATCTCTTCACGCCAAACCATTGCCCCTAAATCCGATAGCTTGTCTACTAAATGACTGTAACCTCGGTCAATGTGCTCTAAACCCGTTACCTCTGTAATCCCTTTGGCCATTAAGCCAGCGGTTACGAGAGCTGCTCCTGCTCGTAAGTCCGACGCTTTCACACGCGCACCTTGTAAGTGAATGGGACCATTGATAATAGCAGAACGTCCTTCTACCTTAACAGATGCATTCATTCGTCTCAGCTCATCAATATGCTTAAACCTTGCACCGTAAATTGTATCCGTCACAACGCTTGTACCAGACGCTCTTGTTAGAAGCGTCGTAAATGGCTGCTGTAGATCAGTTGGAAAACCTGGATATACTAGCGTCTTAATATCTACGGGCTTCAATAGCTGGCGAGTCGCTACAAGAATCTGATCTGAGCTTGTTTCGATATGAATACCCATCTCACGCATTTTAGCCGTTAATGACTCCAAATGCTGAGGGATAACGTTGTCAACAACAACTTCTTTTCCCATACTCGCTCCCATGATCATATACGTGCCTGCTTCAATTCGGTCTGGAATGATGGAATGACGGCAGCCTTTTAATTGATCTACTCCATCAATTCGAATAACATCCGTACCTGCACCTTTAATACGGGCACCCATACTTGTCAGTAACGTAGCTACATCAATAATTTCAGGCTCTTTAGCAGCATTCTCAATAACGGTACGCCCTTTTGCTCTTACAGCAGCGAGCATAATATTGATTGTTGCTCCTACGCTGACAACGTCTAAATAAATTCGAGCACCAATCAGTTCCTCAGCTCGGATGTAAATAGCTCCTTGCTCATTTGTTACTTTAGCGCCAAGAGCTTCAAAGCCTTTAATGTGCTGATCGATTGGTCTAGGACCAAGGTAACAGCCTCCTGGAAGCCCAACTACCGCTTTTTTAAAGCGTCCCAACATCGCCCCCATTAAATAATAAGAAGCGCGTAATTTTTTTACTTTTCCGTTCGGTAAAGGCATTGCAACCATTCCGGATGGATCTACTGTTAATTCGTCGTTATCAATGGTTACTTTCCCACCAATTTCTTCAACTAAATCCCCTAATAACTGCACGTCTGAAATATCGGGCAGACCTTCAATTGTAACAGGTGACTCGGCTAAAATTGTTGCTGGAATAAGCGCAACGGCACTATTTTTAGCACCACTGACGCGGACGGATCCACTTAAGGTAAAGCCACCTTGTATTTTTAACTTTTCCATTTATAGCTCCCTTCTAGTGAAAGAAAGTTTCTCACCTAGTAATTGAGGAAAATTTTGGTACAAAGAATACCTAAAAGAATGGTTATTTTTCCTATTACCTACTAGTGTACACGAAAATGAAAAAATCATGTATAGTTTCGACAAGATAAAAGAAAAATATGGCATTCACCTGTCAGGATGGTAAATGCCACACAAATTTATACATGTTTAGACATTTCGTTTTTCCCAATCCGCTAAAAATTGGTCAATTCCTGCATTTGTTAACGGATGTTTGAACAATTGCACTAAAACTTTGTAAGGAATTGTCGCAATATGTGCTCCATTTTTTGCAGCTTCTGTTACGTGCATCGGATGACGAATAGATGCTGCAATAATTTCTGATGGAATGTCATGAATCGCAAAAATATCTGCGATATCTGAGATTAAATCGAGGCCATTAAAACCAATATCGTCTAATCTTCCTAAGAAAGGCGATACGTAAGTAGCACCTGCTCTTGCTGCCATTAACGCTTGGTTAGCTGAGAAAATAAGCGTAACGTTTGTCTTAATACCTAAACTAGTAAATTCTTTTACTGCTTTTAAGCCATCTGGAGTCATCGGTACCTTGATTGTAATATTCGGCGCAATCGCAGCAAGCTCTTTTCCTTCGCGAATCATGCCTTCTGCATCAAGCGCAATCACTTCTGCACTTACAGACCCTTCAACGAACTCTGTAATTTCACGAAGACGATCTTCAAACGTGATGTTCTCTTTAGCTACTAAACTAGGATTTGTTGTAACCCCCGCTAACAAACCTAATGAATGCGCTTCCTTAATTTCGTCTAAATTAGCCGTATCAATAAAAAACTTCATGAATGCCATCCCCCTGTGTTATGTATTCAGAATGATAAGAAAATTATAGTAAAAATAAAACCGCCTTACAATAAAAATAAGACGGTTTTATTTTTCAGACTCAACTAACTGCAAACAGGCAATCCGAAGATTTCAAATTATGCTTTGTTAGAAGAACCGAATTCACGCATTTTACCTTGAACCGTTTCTTTGATTGCTTCGCGAGCAGGTCCTAAGTATTTACGTGGATCATATTGTTCAGGTTGCGCAGCTAATACTTCACGAACAGCTTTAGCTGAAGCAATTTGGTTTTCAGTGTTTACGTTGATTTTAGCAGTACCTAAAGAAACTGATTTTTGGATATCTTTTGTTGGAATACCAGTTCCACCATGTAAAACTAATGGTAAGCCTGTACGATCTCCGATTTCTTTCATTTCAGCAAAACCTAGGTTTGGTTCACCTTTGTATGGTCCGTGAACTGATCCTAATGCTGGAGCTAAGCAATCGATACCTGTACGGTTAACAAGTTCTTCACACTCGTTAGCATCTGCATAGATAACGCCCTCAGCAATAACGTCGTCTTCTTGTCCACCAACAGTTCCTAGTTCTGCTTCTACAGATACTCCGTGGAAGTGAGCTAGTTCAACTACTTTAGAAGTAATTGCAATGTTTTCTTCAAATGGGTGGTGAGAAGCATCGATCATTACAGAAGTGAATCCAGCATGGATTGCTTTTGCACATGATTCAAAGCTTGAACCGTGATCTAAGTGAATTGCAACTGGTACTTGAACGTCGTAATCTTCGATTAGAGCTTCAACCATTGCTACAACAGTTTTGAAACCGCCCATGTAGCGTGCTGCACCTTCAGATACACCAAGAATAACCGGAGAGTTTTCTTCTTTTGCTGCTTGAAGAATAGCTTGAGTAAACTCTAAGTTATTTAAGTTAAATTGACCTACTGCATAGCCTTGTTCTTTTGCTGTAATAAGCATTTCTTTCATTGATACTAAAGGCATATTGAAATCCTCCTTAAAATCAACCTTAGATTAGATGCTAACCAAAAGGCACACTCAAATAGTATGCTCTTGAATTGAGTGTTTCATGTAGAAACAACGCGCATCTTTACATAATAGATTGTCGAATTATGAATACAGTAATTAGGATACCAACTAACAATGAAAACAGCAACATTTTTAGGCTGATATTCAAAATTTGTTAGGATGAAAACCCTACCAAAACCTTAATTCGACTTTACTGGTATATATTCCCTAACAACTTTTCGGATTTCATCAATATCAAACGGTTTTGCAAAGTGTGTTAATGCTCCTAAATCTTTTGCTTCTTGAATCATATCCAATTCACCATAAGCGGTCATAATGATGACTTTAATCGTTTCATCGTGCTGCTTTAACCTTTTTAAAATTTCAATTCCATCCATTCCTGGAATTTTCATATCTAATAAGACAAGATCCGGTGCTTGCTCTTTTGTAATATCAATCGCCTGGAAGCCGTTCGCCGCTTGAAATGTCGTATAGCCTTCTTTTTGCAGCACTTCCGTTAATAAAATACGTATACCATACTGATCATCAACAATTAAAATTTTCTCTGCCAATATAATCCCACCTTTTATATTCCTCTTCTACAGACAAAACTAACATATGTATTTCGCCTTTAAAACAAAAATCCCTGCTAATTAGAGAAATTGTTACAAAACATAGCTTTTTTTGTCATCTATCCAACTTCATTGCACTTTACTTTCATTGTAGCTCATTTCAAGATAGAATACAGATAGCTTTTTTCGTTATAATGTGTAGATAGACGGCTTTAGCCGCTTAAATCGAAGGGAGATTCTATGCTTAAAATTTTCACAACTCAACTTTCAGGTTTTTTTAAACGAATTGAAGAACAAGAAGAATTCCAATTTGAAGATGCCGCGCGTATTTTAGCACAAGCCTCTGTCGGAGAAGGATTTATTTATATTTATGGCGTAGAAGAAATGCACGCCATTACGCTTGAAGCACTAAGCAGTGCAGAACCTTTAAGTCAGGCAAAAGCTTTGCCTTTACATGAATTAGATCAGCTGACTAGCGTTGATCGTGTACTGCTTGTCTCTCGATTTTCAACAGATAATAAAGCAGTGGAAATAGCTGAACGTTTAAAGAAACACGATATTCCATTTGTTAGCATTGCTGCTGTTCCTAAAGAGATAGCCGAACCTTCTTTAACAGCACTCGCAGATGCGCATATTGATACAAAATTGTTAAAGCCGCTTATTCCTGGAGAAGACGGCTCAAGATTTGGTTTTCCAGCAATGATGGTCGCTTTATACGCGTACTACGGTTTAACTTTCACATTAAAAGAAATCGTAGAAGAATATGAATAAAAAACACGCTGTCTAAAGACAGCGTGTTTTTTATTTCACTTATTTGTTTTGACTTGATTCCATTGATGCGCGAATAAATTCTTTGAACAATGGTTGCGGTCTAGTTGGACGAGAAGTAAACTCTGGGTGGAATTGTGAAGCCAAGAACCATGGGTGGTCTTTTAGCTCTACAATTTCAATTAAACGGCCGTCTGGGCTTGTACCAGAGAAGATAAAGCCTTTCTCTTCCATTTGTTGACGGTATTCGTTATTAAATTCATAACGGTGACGATGACGCTCATATACTACTTCATCTTGGTATGCTTCATATGCAAGCGTATCTTCAGACAATTTGCAAGGGTATAGTCCTAAACGCAGTGTACCGCCTAGGTCTTCTACGTCTTTTTGTTCTGGTAATAAGTCGATAATTGGATAGTTTGTTTCAGGTGCAATTTCTGCTGAATGTGCGCCTTCTAAGCCTAATACATTACGCGCAAACTCAACTGATGCCAGCTGCATACCTAAGCAAATACCTAAGAATGGAACTTTTTGCTCACGTGCATATTGTGTTGCTACAATTTTACCTTCAATTCCACGATCACCAAATCCACCTGGAACTAAGATACCGTCTACATCACCAAGTAAATCTTGAACATTTTCTTTTGTTACAAATTCCGAGTTTACCCACTTGATGTTTACATCTGCATCGAATGCATATCCAGCATGTTTCATTGCTTCTACGACAGAAATATAAGCATCTTGAAGCTCTACATACTTACCAACCAATGCAATTTTTGTTGTATTTGAAAGTCCTTTTACTTTTTCAACCAGTGCTTTCCACTCAGTCATTTCTGCTTCTTTGCAATCTAATTTCAAGTGATCGCATGTGATTTGATCTAGGTGCTGCTCTTGTAGAGATAGTGGAATTTCATATAATGTTTCAGCGTCTGCACACTCAATAACCGCTTTTGGATCAATGTCGCAGAATAAAGCTAGCTTGTCTTTCATATCTTCAGAAATTGGCATTTCTGTACGAACAACGATAACATTTGGCTGAATACCTAAGCTACGTAACTCTTTTACACTATGCTGTGTTGGTTTTGTTTTCATTTCACCAGCAGCTTTTAAATATGGCACAAGTGTACAGTGGATATACATAACATTGTCACGGCCAATATCACTTTTGATTTGACGAATAGCTTCTAGGAAAGGAAGTGATTCAATATCTCCTACCGTTCCGCCGATTTCAGTAATAACAACGTCCGCATTTGTTTCTTTACCTGCACGGAAAACGCGTTCTTTAATTTCATTTGTGATGTGCGGAATAACCTGAACTGTTCCGCCTAAATAATCACCGCGACGCTCTTTTTTCAATACTGTTGAATATACTTTACCTGTTGTTACGTTGCTGTAGCGATTTAAGTTAATATCGATAAAACGCTCATAGTGACCTAAGTCTAAGTCTGTTTCCGCGCCGTCATCCGTTACGAATACCTCACCGTGTTGGTATGGACTCATTGTTCCTGGGTCTACGTTAATATATGGATCAAACTTTTGAATCGTTACGTTCAACCCACGGTTTTTTAATAAACGGCCTAAAGAAGCTGCTGTAATCCCTTTTCCTAGAGATGATACAACACCGCCTGTTACGAAAATATACTTTGTCATCTATACTTCCCCCTCTAAATAATTTGAACTGTACAATATTAAAAGTTTTCACATAAACAATCACAATTCATTCATTGTGCATGCGAAATTATAAGAAACCTTATGAATGTGAAACGTTCAAGAACCAAAAGAAAGTTTCTATCAAGGATTTATAAGAACATATCGGGGTGTAAAACATGGATAGATAAAATAAAAAAATTGCTCCCAATACCAAAACTGGATTGGGAGCAATAGTCTATTTTAAATAAAAACTTTTTAAATGCTTGTTTAAAGAGCCCAAAAAAGATTCTACCTACTTCGCTTGAAAAAGTCAAGAAGGATTATTTTTCTTTGTCGTCCTCATAATCTTCATCATCATCATCATCGTCTAGATCATCTTCTAAATCGTCAAAATCGTCTTCTGCAAGATCATCTTCATCTTCTTCTAGCTCGTCAATGTCCTCAAAATCTTCTTCTTCGTCTAGATCATCTTCATCTTCATAATCCAAATCTTCTTCTAAATCATCAAAATCTTCAACTTCTTCAACAACAGCTTTTTTCGCTTTTTTCTTTTTAGGTTTTGCAACCGGAATAACTTCTTCTTCAGCTTGGTCAAAAGGATACCATCCACGAAGACCCCAGTGGTTGTCCCCTACTGTTAAAAAGCGACCATCAATATTAATATCTGTATAAAACTGAGCTAATCTCGTTTTTAATTCTTGATCTGACATTTCAGCTGCTGCTTTAATTCCAGCAATAATTTCTTGGAATGACATTGCTTGACGATCTGTTTTTTCTTCTAGAAGCGCATAAGCAATCTCAATCATCGACATTTCTTTTAAATCCGTTTTTGAGTACTGTGCTAAACTCAAATCTGGCACATCCTTTCTATGGCTATGTATATCGAAAATCTATTAAATCAATTCATCATATGTGTAAATGATGGAAACGAATAAATACATACCATTCATTATAAACAAATTCAATACATTTATGCTAGCCTCGTTTCTAAAATTCTCGAGAATTTCGCATAAAACAACGAAAAAATAGAAATTTTATCACTATAATACATTCTACTTAATAAGCCAACAGCATCCTTTGATCAAAAGGAATTCACCATCAGTTATTCTGACTCCGTTGAGGTTAGGTCTATAAAAGCCGAGACGACCAACAAACGGTCATCTCGGCTTTTAATATATCACTATATACTAACGATACATTATTACATATTTCGGCGATATTGCCCACCGCATTCATATAAAGCTCGCGTAATTTCTCCTAAGCTGGCTACTTTAACGGTCTCCATTAACTCTTTGAAAATGTTCTCTCCTTCTGTTGCAGCTTTCTTTAACCTTTTCAGCGCATCTTCTCTTTTTTCTTCATGCTGCTGTTGAAACTTCTGAAGCTGATTAATTTGGTGATTTTTTTCTTCTTTTGATGCGCGGGCTAACTGCATGTCATCAACTGAGGAACTCTCCTCTTCATTTGGATTAATATACGTATTTACTCCTATAATAGGTAAAGCTCCCATATGTTTTTGCATCTCGTATTCCATCGATTCATCTTGAATCTTACCTCGCTGATACTGCATTTCCATCGCACCTAAAACGCCGCCTCGATCATTTAAGCGTTGGAACTCAGCCAATACCGCTTCTTCTACCAAGTCTGTTAGTTCATCAATAATAAAAGAGCCCTGTAGCGGATTTTCGTTTTTAGTTAATCCATGCTCTTTTGTAATGATTAATTGAATGGCCATCGCTCTTCGTACAGATTCCTCTGTCGGTGTTGTAATTGCTTCATCATACGCATTGGTATGAAGAGAGTTGCAGTTGTCATGAAGAGCCATTAAGGCTTGCAGCGTCGTACGTATATCATTAAAATTAATTTCCTGTGCATGAAGTGATCGGCCGGATGTTTGAATATGATACTTAAGCTTTTGACTGCGTTCATTCGCGCCGTATTTATCACGCATCACAATTGCCCAGATTCTTCTCGCTACACGTCCAATAACCGTGTATTCAGGGTCAAGTCCATTACTAAAGAAAAAAGATAAATTAGGAGCAAAATCATCAATGTGCATACCTCGACTCAAGTAATATTCCACGTACGTAAAACCGTTGGCTAATGTAAACGCGAGCTGAGAAATTGGATTCGCTCCTGCTTCAGCAATATGATAGCCTGAAATAGACACAGAATAATAGTTGCGCACTTTCTCGTCAATAAAGTACTGCTGAATATCCCCCATCATTTTTAATGCAAATTCTGTGGAAAAAATACACGTATTTTGGCCTTGATCTTCTTTTAAAATATCCGCTTGAACGGTTCCTCTCACTTGTTTCAACGTACCCGATTTTACTTCCTCGTATTCCTCTTCTGTTAAAGGACGCTTCAGCTCCTCTTCCTTCTTTTCCACCTGCTGACTGATAGCTGTATTCATAAACATAGCTAATAATATTGGAGCTGGCCCATTGATCGTCATCGAAACGGAAGTCGAAGGATGGCAAAGATCAAATCCCTTATACAAGAGTTTCATATCATCAAGCGTACAGACATTTACGCCGCTTTCGCCAATTTTCCCGAAGATATCCGGCCTTGGATCCGGATTTTCTCCATAAAGCGTTACAGAATCAAACGCTGTACTTAAACGCTTGGCCTCATCATCTTTTGACAAATAGTGAAAGCGGCGATTGGTTCGTTCTGGTGTTCCTTCGCCTGCAAATTGACGCTTAGGATCTTCACCTTTTCGTTTGAACGGAAAAACACCTGCTGTATAAGGAAACGCGCCTGGCACATTTTCTTTATAAAGAAAACGAAGAACTTCCCCGTATTCTTCAACTTTTGGAAGGGCCACGCGCGGAATACGCAGTCCTGATAGCGTATCAACTTGCAAAGAGGTTTTAATTTCTTTATTTCTTATCTCTGTAATAAGTTCTTCTTGCCGATACTGACTTTTTAATTTAGGCCAGTTTTCCAGCTTTTCAATCGATTCAGCCGTTAGCTGTTTTTGATATTTCTCCTTTAGCTGAGTGAGCTCTTGCTTGGCTGTTTCTGTTTCCACTTCTTCCAAAGCACCCTCTAGCTGATAAAATTTACGCGCTGTTTGCACTTGAACATCCGTATTGCGGTGATAAGAGCGAACGCTGTTTACAATCTCCTGTAAATATTGCTGTTGATCATTAGGAATGATGGTATATTTCTTTTCACTTACGCGCTCTGATGATTTTTCTACGTGCCAAGACGTACGGCATGTTTGCTGCAGATGATTTACAAGATCTTCAAATAAAATATTTGTTCCTCCGTCGTTGAACTGACTCGCAATTGTTCCGTAAATTGGCATCGTAGAGAGATTATTTTCAAACAGCTGATGATTGCGCTGGTATTGACGCTGCACTTGTTTTTTTGCGTCTTCGGAACCTTTTTTTTCAAATTTATTGATTACAATAAAATCTGCGTAATCAATCATTTCAATCTTTTCTAACTGCGACGGCGCGCCAAATTCGCTTGTCATTACATAAAGAGAGACGTTTGCAATATCTTTGACTTGAGCATCAGCTTGCCCGATGCCGCTTGTTTCGACAATGATAATGTCGAAACCCGCTTTTTTCACGACGGCAATTCCATCTCGAATGGCCGCCGATAGCTCATGTCCAGATGAACGTGTGGCCAAACTTCTCATATACACACGAGGAGACGCTGCGATGTTCATGCGAATTCGATCCCCAAGAAGCGCTCCTCCGGTTTTTTGTTTAGTTGGATCGACGGATAAAACAGCTACATGAATATCTGGAATATGTTCAATAAACCTTCTTACTAATTCATCCGTAAGCGAACTTTTCCCCGCTCCTCCTGTTCCTGTGATTCCAATAACCGGTATTTTTTGATCCGTCTCGCTTTCAATTACACTTTCTCGGATTTCTTCAAGAGCGGCTGCGTGCTCTTTTGTATATTCATAGGCCTCATTTTCAGCGCATGTAATAAGCTGGGCAATTAAACGGTCATTAGCCGGCGTTAAGGTTCGATCCTTCGGCAGTGCAGGGGGATTGGTGTAATAACAATCATCGATCATGAATTGAATCATGCCTTCTAACCCCATTTTTCGTCCATCTTCCGGAGAAAAGATTTTAGAAATGCCGTAATCATGAAGCTCTTGAATCTCACTCGGAATAATTACCCCTCCTCCTCCGCCATAAATTTTAATATGAGAAGCCTGTTGTTCTTGGAGTAAATCGTACATATACTTAAAATATTCTACGTGGCCGCCTTGATAAGAAGAAATGGCAATCCCCTGAACATCCTCTTGTATGGAAGCGTTAACAATTTCTTCAACAGATCGGTTATGCCCCAGGTGAATGACTTCTACCCCCTTGGCTTGAAGAATTCGTCTCATAATATTAATGGACGCGTCGTGGCCGTCAAACAGGCTAGAAGCGGTTAAAAAACGAAGCGGTCTTTTGCTTGTATTCAAACTGTCTCCCCCTCACACAGTTGTTGAAATGAAAAATTTTTAAGTAAAAAATCTAACTGCATATTTGTATATTCTTCTAATGAATAATGCTTTTGCAGCCACCATCTGCGAAATGCCCACATCTGACCTTGAACAAATAAATGATGAGCAAACAGCGAAATTTCTTTATCCGTAAGTGCAAATTGATTGTTTTCTACGCAGCCTTCGATAATAACCTTAAACATTTCAACCATATCTAGCTCTTTTTTTAATACATATGGAAGCGCATCTTTAGACAGCGATTTCGCTTCTTGGTACATGACTAATACTTCATCTTGAAGCTCATCCACAACTTTAAAATAGTGCTGAATCGCTTGTTGAAGCTCAGCGATTGTATAATGATCCACTACCATCTCTTCTAATCGCTCTCTCACTTCATCGTAAATATTGTCACATACAAGATATAAAACATCTTCTTTAGATTGAATATATTCGTAAAGCGTACCAATGCTGAACCCAGCGGCTTTGGCAATTTCCCTTGTTGTTGTTCGGTGAAAACCTTTTTCCTTAAATAGCGTGACGGCCCCTTTAATCATTTGATTACGACGCTCTACAATCAGCTTTTCATCTTTAATGGATGTGAGAACTTCTCTCTTTTTCATTTTTTCACCTCTCCTACAACAAGTGTTTTATTTAGCAAGATACCTAGAAATGACAAGACGCTGAATCTCTTGTGTGCCTTCATAAATTTGCGTGATTTTTGCATCTCTCATAAAACGTTCTACTGGATAATCTTTTGTATAACCGTACCCTCCAAATACTTGAACAGCTTCTGTCGTTACTTTCATTGCTGTATCCCCAGCATATAATTTTGACATGGCTGATTCTTTGCCATATGGCAGCCCTTGAGACTCCAGCCAAGCAGCTTGATAGGTTAACAATCTTGCAGCTTCTATACTCGTGGCCATGTCGGCTAGCTTAAAAGCAATTCCTTGCTGAGAAATAATTGGCTTACCAAATTGCTGACGTTCCTTGGCATAAGCTACGGCCGCATCTAATGCCCCTTGAGCAATTCCTACAGCCTGCGCTGCAATGCCATTTCGGCCGCCATCTAGTGTCATCATCGCAACTTTAAATCCTTCTCCTTCATTTCCCAGCAAATTTTCTTTTGGAACACGGCAGTCTTCGAAAATAATTTCTGTGGTAGGTGAAGAGCGAATGCCCAGTTTCTTTTCTTTTTTACCAACTGAAAATCCCGGCATATCTTTTTCAATAATGAAAGCGCTCGTGCGTTTTTCATTGGGGTCGATGCGAGCAAATACGACGTAAATATCCGCTTCGCCGCCGTTTGTAATAAAGATTTTAGAGCCATTTAAAATATAATCTTCTCCGTCCTTTACAGCGAGCGTTCTCATTCCTCCTGCGTCTGATCCAGCACTCGGTTCGGTTAACCCATAAGCACCTATTTTCTCACCCGTTGCCATAGGTTTCAGGTATTTTTGTTTTTGTTCTTCTGTTCCGAATGTATAGATTGGCCAGCCGGCTAGAGAAGTATGAGCCGACAAAGTAACGCCTGTCGATGCACATACTCTAGACAGTTCTTCAACGGCAATGCAATAAGCTAGATAGTCACTGCCAATTCCTCCGTATTGCTCCGGCCATGGAATACCTGTTAATCCTAGATCAGCCATTTGCGTAAAGATTCCTCTGTCAAAACGTTCTTCCTCATCTCGTTGTGCAGCTGTCGGAGCCACTTCGTTTTTAGCAAAGTCCCGCACCATTTTTCGAATCATTTCGTGTTCTTCTGAAAGTTTAAAAAACATGATTATTCCCCCTATAATTGACTGCTAATGACGATGCGCTGAATTTCGCTTGTACCTTCGTAGATTTCGCATACTTTGGCATCGCGAAAATACCTCTCTACTGGATAATCTTTCATATAACCATAGCCTCCCAAAACTTGAATCGCATCGATTGCTACATTCATCGCTGTTTGGGAAGCAAATAATTTCGCCATTGAGGCTTCTTTTTTACAAGGAAGTTTTTGATCATATAAAAAAGCGGCTCTATACATTAAAAGCTTCGCTGATTCAACAGCCGTTTCCATATCAGCCAGCTTAAAGGCAATACCCTGCTGAGATAAAATCGGTTTTCCGAATTGATATCTTTCATTTGCATAGTTTTTAGCTGCCGTTAACGCACCTTCAGCAATTCCTACCGCCTGAGCAGCAATACCAATTCTTCCGGCATTTAAATTAGCCATCGCAATTCGAAAGCCTTCACCTTCTTCTCCGAGACGATTTTCTACAGGCACCTGCATATTTTCAAAGTGCAGTTGAACCGTTCGAGAACCGTGAAGACCCATCTTATGTTCATCTTTTCCTACTGAAAATCCCTCCATCGTCTTTTCAACGATAAAAGCGCTCATCCCTCTCGACCCGCGTTCGGGGTTCGTTTTAGCAAATACAATATACGTATCCGCTTCGCCGCCGTTTGTAATGAAAAGCTTTGAACCATTTAAAAGATAGTGGTCTCCTTTTCGTTCTGCCTTTGTTTTTAAGCTTGCAGCATCAGACCCTGCACTAGGTTCTGTTAAACAAAAAGCACCTAAACATTCACCTGTCGCCAGTTTTTTTACATATTTTTGTTTTTGATCTTCCGTCCCAAATACGACAATAGGATTCGTACCTACAGAAGTATGAACAGACAAAATGACGCCGAGGGCTGGACTTACTTTTGATATTTCGTGGATGGCAATCATATACGACACAAAGTCCAGTCCGCCCCCTCCGTATACTTGAGGAACGGGAATGCCCATCAGGCCCAGATCAGCCATCTGCTTTAATAAACCTCGAGGAAATTCACCCTTTTCCATGTTTGGCACAGCCGCAGCGACTTCTTTTTCACTAAAATCAGCTACCATCTTTTTAATCATGTGTTGTTCAGACGTAAAAAAGATCATTTCGCCACTCCTTTATGTTTCGTACGTAAAAAATCCTTTTCCTGTTTTTCGACCAAGCCACCCTGCCTTTACATATTTCCTAAGCAATGGACAAGGACGATATTTGTCATCACCAAATCCTTTATGAAGCGTTTCCATAATAAACAAACATGTATCGAGGCCGATGAAATCTGCTAATGTCAAAGGTCCCATTGGATGGTTCATTCCTAGTTTCATCACTTGATCAATATCCTCTTCGTTTGCTACACCTTCATAGAGCGTAAACACAGCTTCGTTAATCATTGGCATTAAAATTCGATTTGAAACAAACCCTGGAAAATCATGAACTTCCACCGGGGTTTTATTTAATTTTTTCGTTGTTTCATAGACTGCTTGATACACTTCATCGGTAGTAGCCAGCCCTCTAATAATTTCAACGAGTTTCATCACCGGAACAGGATTCATAAAGTGCATGCCAATTACTTTTTCAGGTCGAGTGGTCACAGCTGCAATTTCAGTAATAGGAAGCGAAGACGTGTTGGTTGCTAAAACAGTATGATTCGGGGCTAACGAATCCAACTCCGCAAAAATGGCTTGCTTGACTTCCATCTTTTCCACAACCGCTTCGACAATTAAATCTGCTTTTTGTGCTGCTGTTATTTCATTTGCCAGGTGAAGGCGCTCCATAATTTCTTCATATTCCTTAGCTGAGAGAGAACCTTTTCCCACCTGCTTTTTCAGACGTTTATCAATACCTTCTATTCCTTTTTGTGTATTTTTTTGATCAACGTCATACAAAGAAACTTGATATCCGCTCGCAGCAAATACTTGTGCAATTCCTGCTCCCATCTGACCTGCTCCAATAACCATAACTGTTTCAATATTCAAGTTGGTATCCCCCTTTTACACTTCTACCATGATGGCATCACCTTGGCCGCCGCCGCTGCAAATAGAAGCAATGCCTAGTCCGCCGCCTCGTCGTCTTAATTCATGAATGAGCGTTACAACAATACGGGCGCCGCTTGCTCCAATTGGATGTCCAAGTGCTACAGCCCCGCCGTTCACATTTACTTTTTTAGCCGGAAGCCCTGCAATTTCCATACTCATCAACGCTACTGCTGAAAAAGCTTCATTGATTTCAAACAGCGCAATATCGTCTACTGTCTTATTTGTTTTTTGCAGTAGCTTGTTAATAGCAAACCCAGGCGTTTTTGGAAATTCCCTTGGCTCCATCGCAAGAGAAGTATGGTTTACAATCGTAGCCAACGGCTCATAGCCATTTGCTTTTGCCACATCTTCATCCATTAGCATGAGCGCAGCTGCTCCGTCATTCACGCTAGGTGCATTTCCTGCTGTAATAGTTCCGCTGTGACCAAATACAGGCCGAAGAGACGAGAGTTTTTCTAACGACGTATCTTTTCTTGGTCCTTCATCTTTTTGAACCGTTATCGTTCCTTTTTTAGACGGAATATCAACTGAAATTCTTTCTCCAGTCCATCTCCCTTTCTCTTCTGACTCCACCGCTAATTGATGACTGCGAAGGGCCCATTCATCCTGCTTTTCTCGGGAAATATTCATTTCAGAAGCTATTTCATTTCCATACGTACCCATTTGAACTCCTGTAAAGCTGCATGTCAATCCGTCATGAACCATCAAATCCGTCACTACACTATCTCCTATACGGAATCCCCACCTTGCTTTTGGAAGAAGATACGGTGCGTTACTCATCGATTCCATTCCACCTGCAATGATTGTTTTTGCTTCTCCTAATCGAATCAGCTGATCAGCAGTTGTAATGCTGCGCATGCCCGATGCACAAACTTTATTAATGGTTTCCGTCTCTACTTGCCACGGTAAACCTGCATAATGCATGGCTTGCCTAGAAGGCAGTTGTCCTTGGCCCCCTTGCAGCACGCACCCCATAATAACGGAATCAATTTCTGTACGTCCCTTTGATGCTGCTTGAATCGCTTTCCCGCCTAGTTCTGCTGCTTTTAGTCCACTTACGCTGCCACCTAATTTTCCAAAAGGTGTTCGAACTGCACTCACAATAACTGTTTTCCCCACTATTGTTTCCTCCTCTTTTTCCTAATCTTTGTCCTTGCCGATTGAACGCTTGCTCAATTTCCTTTCTGTAAAAAGTAGAGATGAAGACCATCTCTACTTCTCCTTTATGAAACCTGTTCTTGCACGTCACCATAAATTGACTTTTCAAGCAGTTCTGCTACGTCATACGTATGAACCTTTTCTTCTACTTCTTTTGCTTTTGTTCCGTCACTTAGCATCGTTAAGCAGTACGGGCAACCTGAACTGATAATGCTTGGGTTAACGGCCAAGGCTTGTTCCGTGCGCGCTACATTAATGCGCTGGCCGGTCGTTTCTTCCGTCCACATTAACCCTCCTCCTGCTCCACAGCACATACCATTTTCACGGTTGCGATCCATTTCAATCAAACTAACACCTGGAATCGCTTTCAAAATTTCTCTTGGTGGACTGTATACTTCGTTATATCTTCCTAAATAACAGGAATCATGGAAGGTAATTTTTTCATTAACCGCATGTTTTGGTGACAGCCTACCTTCTTTCACCAACATAGCTAATAATTCTGTGTGATGATACACTTCTCCTTCAAAACCGAAATCTGGATATTCATTTTTGAAGATATTGTAAGCATGTGGGTCAATCGTAACAATTTTTTTGATTTCATTTTTTTCAAATTCAGCGATATTTTTAGAAGCTAACTCTTGGAATAAAAATTCATTGCCCAACCTGCGCGGCGTATCACCAGAATTTTTTTCTTTATTTCCTAAAATTGCAAATGAAACACCCGCTTCATTGAGAAGCTTTGCAAACGATAGAGCGATTTTTTGGCTGCGGTTATCATAAGATCCCATCGAACCTACCCAGAACAAATACTCGAACGTTTCACCGGCTTTACTTACTTCTTTAACAGTCGGAATGTGAACATCTTCTCTTACATGTCGCCATTCTTCACGCTCTTTTCGGTTTAATCCCCAAGGGTTTCCTTGACGCTCAATATTCGTCATGGCACGCTGAGCATCCGCGTCCATTTTTCCTTCGGTTAATACTAAAAAACGTCGTAAATCTATGATCTTATCTACATGCTCGTTCATCACGGGACATTGATCTTCACAGTTTCGGCACGTTGTACATGCCCAAATTTCTTCTTCCGTAATGACATCTCCAATTAAAGCGGGATTATATTCCGCTGTTGCTGCGGCTTCTTCTCCGCCTTGGCTGGCCGCCATCATCGCCAGTTGATTTCCTTTTGTTTTGGAAAATGCATACGTAGGAACCCAAGGAGCCTTAGATGTCACAACCGCTCCTTTTTCTGTTAAGTGATCGCGCATCTTTAAAATTAAATCCATTGGAGATAAAATTTTCCCTGTACCCGTTGCCGGACACATATTCGTACATCGACCGCATTCCACACAGGCATATAAATCAATAAGCTGATGCTGCGTGAATTCTTCAATCTTTCCAACCCCAAACGTCTCCTGGGTCTCGTCTTCAAAATCAATCTTTTCAAGCTTACCTGGTTTAGAAACACGGTTAAAAAATACATTAGCCGGTCCAGCCAATAAATGAGCATGTTTTGATTGAGGAACATATACTAAAAACGTCAATAACACGGCTAAGTGAATCCACCATGAAACATAAAAAATGGAGATAGCGGCAACGTCATTGATTCCCTTAAATAAGATGGCAATCGATGACGCAATTGGTTCTGTCCATGATGGTTCATGATTATGCCAGATGATTGACATACTGTTTCCAACAAGCACTGACAGCATAAGTGCTCCAATAAAAATCAGTACTAAACCAGATTTAAATCCTCTTTTTAAACGCACAAGCTTTTCGACGTAGCGGCGGTGAAAAGCCCAGACAACTGCTACTAAAATCAAAAACGTCACAATTTCTTGAAAAAATGTAAAGCCGGGATATAAAGGTCCAAGCGGCAAATGTTTACCTGGAAGCAAACCTTTTATAATGAAGTCTAACGCGCCGAACTGAACTAAAATAAACCCATAAAAAAACATGACGTGCATAATTCCACTTTTTTTATCTTTTAACAGCTTCTTTTGTCCAAACACGTTCACCCAAATTTTTTGCAGCCTTTCTTTTAACCGCTGATCAAATTCAACTTTTTTCCCTAATTGAATATACTCAATGCGTGTGCGAATTAAATATACAAACAAAGAAACAGCGTAAGCGGTTACAATAATAAAAAAGAGAAAATTCACCCACAGCAACCCTGTCATCTCGTCCCCTCCTTGAATAATTTGTTACCCTTCTTTCCTCCTGACGACTAAATTTTCTGATAATATATCTGTTTTCATTGTATATAATGAATGAGCATTCAGTCAATATCTTTTCGTTCTTTTGTTCATATTCTATTTAAACAAGGTGACACTAAGAACAACACAAAATGTATTTACATCGGGAAAAGAGGTGACATGATGAGCGGCATGGTTGTAATTTTACTTTTTATTATTTTTATTGCTTGGCTTGCAATTGACCTTGGCGTTGGAAAGAAAGTATTTTCTCAAGTTGAAAATACATTTCCAAAGCGCCGTGCTTCTCTTTTTTTGTTCGCAGACGGGAATGTCTTGTATAAAGATTTATTTCACGAAATAGAAAATGCCTCTTCATTTATCCATTTATCGTTTTACATCGTACAAAATGATGAAATTAGCCAAGATTTTTTAGATTTACTAGTCCAAAAAGCACAGCAAAATATTGAAGTCAGGTTATTGGTAGACCGTGTAGGAAGCTATAAAATCAAGAAAAACAAAATTGCATTCTTAAAGAAACAAGGTGTTCATTTTGCTTACAGTCGAACGCTACGGTGGCCTTATTTATTTTATACACTCAACGCACGCAATCACCGTAAAATAGCCGTTATTGATGGGAAAGTTGGTTACATTGGCGGTTTTAATATCGGAAGAGAATATTTAGGACTCGACGCCAAGCTTGGGGTGTGGAAAGATTACCACCTGCGTATGGAAGGTGAAGGTATCCAAGATCTTCAAATGCAGCTGTTGAGCGATTGGTATGCTGCTACCGGCATAGACCTGCGTAAAGTGGAAAGATACTTTCCACCAACCTCTGAAGGAGACTATGTTATTCAGCTACAGTCGACTGAAGGTTTTTCACTTGAAGAAAGCTTTTTATCGATTATCAACCAAGCCAATAGGGAATTGTACATAGGTACTCCTTATTTTATTCCAAGTGAACCTTTGATGAATGCTTTACTGCAAGCCCGTGCACGGGGAGTACAAGTTCATATATTGATTCCAATGCGTGCAGATCAACCGCTTGTTCATCATGCTGCATTTGCCTATCTTCCTACATTGCTTCGAGCAGGCTGCATGATTTATCAATATTATTACGGTTTTTACCACGCAAAAGTATTAATTGCAGACAATGTTATCTGCGATGTAGGAACGGCTAATTTTGATAAAAGAAGCTTGTTCTTAAACGCTGAAATCAACTGTTTAATCTACGATGCCACATACATTGAAGAGGTAAAGAACAGCTTTAAAGCTTGTATGGGGGAATGCCCAATTTTGTCTTTAGAAGATGTCAAAAATCGAAAATGGAGTGAAAAACTAAAGCAAGGATTTGCAACCTTTATTTCTCCGTTACTTTAATGAACGAAAAGAGGAAAATTTATAATGAAAATTAGATTTGGCTATGTATCACATGCCCTGTCGCTTTGGGACTGCTCACCTGCTAAAACCCTCACGTTTACTAGATGGAAAAAAATGAAAAAAGACGAGGGGCTGGATAAGCTTCATTACGTCACAAAACAAAATTTGAATCATACTAAGCGCGCTTTACATTTTAATATTGCCCATGAAATTATGCTGTATCGATTATCATCTTCTCTTGTCCCTTTAGCTACTCATCCTGAAGTAGATTGGAATTACATTGATGCGTTCCAAGACGATTGGTCAGAGATAGGAGAATTGATTCGGAATCATCAGCTGCGCGTGAGTTTTCACCCCAATCAGTTCACATTATTTACAAGCGACAAAAAACATATTACAGAAAATGCGGTAAAAGATATGGATTATCACTATAGAATGCTTGAAGCGATGGGAGTAGCCGATCAAGCTCTTATTAATATTCATGTAGGAGGAGCCTATGGCAATAAAGAAAAAGCGATCGGTCGATTTCATGAAAACATTCAAACGCTGCCACCTGTCATTAAAAAGCGCATGACTCTTGAAAATGATGATAAAACATACACAACTGAAGAAACATTAGCTGTATGCGAAAAAGAGAAAGTCCCTCTCCTCTTTGATTATCACCACCACAAAGCAAATGAAGGAGAAGAACCTCTTGCATTATTGCTCCCTCGCATCTTTGACACGTGGAAACATATCGGCTTAAAACCAAAAATACATATCTCTTCTCCTAAATCTGAAAAAGAATTTAGAAGTCACTCTGATTATGTCTCAACTGATTTTATCGCACCTTTTTTACAAATAGCTAAAGATATCGGAGAAGATTTTGACGTAATGATTGAAGCAAAGTTAAAAGATAAAGCGCTGCTAAAATTAGTGGAAGATTTAGCATCAATGAGAGGAGTAAAGCGTACGGGAGGCGCTACGCTTGTTTTTTAAATAAAAAAAGAGCCAAGAGGCTCTTTTTTGTGTTACATTTTTTCAGGTGCTGAAACACCAATTAGTTTTAAGGAGTTTTGAAGCGTTACTTGAACAGCTTTCACTAGTTCAATACGCGCTTTACTTGTTTCTACATTATCGCTATCTAATACTTTTTCTGCATTATAGAAGCTATGGAACGTAGAAGCAAGATCAAATACATAGTTTGTAATGCGGTGCGGAATACGTTTTGTTGCTGCTTCCGCTACGGCCTGAGGGAACTCTCCGATTTTCTTCAGCAGTTCCATTTCTTTTTCTGCACTAATTAATGAAAGGTCAGCGCCAGATGTTGATTGAATCCCCATCTCTTCACCTTGACGAAGAATACTGCAAATACGGGCATGAGCATATTGCGCGTAGTATACAGGATTTTCATTAGATTGAGAAACAGCTAAATCTAAATCAAAGTCTAAATGTGTATCGGCACTTCTCATCGCAAAGAAGTAGCGAGTTGCATCAAGGCCTACCTCTTCTACTAGATCACGCATTGTTACTGCTTTACCTGTACGTTTGCTCATCTTCATTTTTTCGCCATTTTGATACAGTTGAACCATTTGAATAATTTCTACTTCAAGCGTATCTTTTTCATAACCAAGCGCTTGAATCGCCGCTTTCATACGAGGAATATATCCATGGTGGTCGGCTCCCCAAATGTTAATTAGCTTATCAAATCCGCGTTGAATTTTGTCTTGGTGATACGCAATATCTGGTGTTAAGTACGTAAATGAACCGTCATTTTTAATTAACACACGGTCTTTATCATCACCAAATGTCGTAGAACGGAACCACGTAGCACCTTCTTCTTCATATACATGGCCTTGTTTTTTCAGCGTTTCAAGTGCAACTGAGATTTTATCATTTTTATAAAGAGACGTTTCAGAATACCATACGTCAAATTTCACACGGAACTGTTCCAGATCACGCTTTAATTTAGCTAACTCATAATCTAACCCGTATTGACGGAAGAATTCAAAACGCTCTTCTTCAGAGGCATTTACATACTTGTCTCCGTGCTCTTTTGCTAGCTCTTTTCCGATGTTTATAATGTCAGCACCATGATAGCCGTCTGCGGGCATTTCTTTCTCTAAACCAAGAGCCTGCATGTAGCGTGCTTCTACTGAATAAGCCAGGTTATTAATTTGGTTACCAGCATCATTGATATAGTATTCACGTGACACATCGTAACCTGCTTTTTCAAGAACATTACATAATGAGTCTCCAACTGCAGCACCGCGGGCATGTCCTAAATGTAAATCTCCTGTCGGATTAGCTGAAACAAACTCAACTTGTACTTTTTGTCCGTTCCCTACGTTTGTTTGGCCGTACGCTTCACCAGCTTTTACAATCGTTGGGATAAGCTCTGTTAAATAAGAGTTATTCATATAAAAGTTGATGAATCCAGGGCCTGCAATGTCAATTTTCTCGATAGATGCTTTTGATTTATGGAAGTTTGCTACAAGCTCTTCAGCGATAACACGCGGTGCTTTTTTGGCAATACGAGCTAGCTGCATAGCCATATTGGTAGAATAATCACCATGTGTTTTATCTTTTGGGGTTTCTAATAGAACTTCTGGAAGTTCTGCTTTTTCAGCAAGTCCTGCTTTGACCACAGCATCTTGAATTTCAGCTTTTAATTTTTGCTGCACTTGTTCGACGATGTTCATTTTTTCTCCTCCTTGAATGTAATGGTTAACGCATATTTCCCGGTAGGCTGACCCTGTACTTCTAGATCATACGTTAAAAATAATCGACCCTTTTGAGTCATTTGTTTATATTCAATGTTATGAGCGAATGTTAGTAAATCCATACGTCCATAAGGGCTTATATAAGTTCCTTCGATCTGTACCTTTTTACGAAACGATTGCTTCATTTGAACAGCACCGGTTCGATTAATTGATACTTCATCTTCGCTAATTTTCACCATTGTTCTAATATCTCCGATTTCCTCTTGGCGCTCTGTGTATGTAAGATAAATTTTCGATCCTTTTTCATAATACATACCTTTTGCATTTACCGATGTTGTCTCTTTTCGGTGACCATCGTGGATATCCGTCACAATTTTAACCTCAATGGGTTTCTTGACTTCTGAAGCGTTACTCACAAAAGACACTTCCTTATTAAAATGAATACGTTATAACTTAAATAGTATAAACATTCTAAAGAAAGAATTCAATAATACTTCAAAGGAAATATGATAGATACGCCGAGAATTCACCTTTTTACAGTACGTGACGCATTCACATATTCCAAATAAAAAAGGCAGCCACAGCGGCCGCCTTTTACTTTATTTATTTCTTTTGTACCCAGCCTAAGATCATTTCGCGAATAAGCTTGCTTGCTGTATTAGCTGTTTGTTCAGACGGATCATAAATTGGAGCTACTTCTACTAAATCTCCTCCGACAATGCGAAGATCTGATTTAGCAATTGCGTGAATAGAAGCTAAAAGCTCTTTTGATGTGATACCGCCTGCATCTACTGTTCCTGTACCAGGAGCGTGCGCCGGATCTAATACATCGATATCAATTGTTACATAAACAGGACGACCTGCAAGTGTTGGTAGAATCTCTTTTAACGGTTCTAGAACTTCAAATTTTGAAATATGCATGCCGTTTTCTTTTGCCCATTGAAATTCTTCTTTCATTCCTGAACGAATACCAAATGAATAAACATTTTCCGGTCCGATTAGTTCTGCAACTTTACGAATCGGAGTGGAATGAGAAAGTGGTTCTCCTTCATACTCTTCACGAAGGTCTGTATGAGCATCCATATGGATAATGGCCAAATCCGGGTATTTTTTATACATAGCTTTCATAACAGGCCAAGAAACCAAATGCTCTCCACCCATGCCTAATGGGAACTTATCTGCTGCTAAAAGCTGATCGATATACTCTTCAATCATATTTAAGCTGCGCTGAGGGTTCCCAAATGGAAGTGGAATATCTCCTGCATCAAAATATTTTACTTCCTCTAGCTCTCGATCTAAATACGGGCTGTATTCTTCTAATCCAATTGATACTTCACGAATACGAGTTGGGCCAAATCGTGAACCTGGACGATAGCTAACTGTCCAGTCCATTGGCATTCCGTAAAGAACCGCTTCACTTTCTTCAAAAACAGGGTGACTGCCGATAAATACATTACCTGAATAGGCTTCATCAAAACGCATATTTTGTTCCTCCTTCATTATTCATAGAAAAGATGCCAGCCTTAAACCTCTGGCATCTCACTTGTATGTGATAACTTATTTAATAAGATCTTGCACAAATTTAGGTAAAGCAAATGCGGCTTTGTGCAATTCTTTTGTGTAATACTTTGTATCAATATCGAAGAAACGATCTTCGCTTACTTCCAATGGATCATGTTTCTTTGAACCCATTGTAAATGTCCATAAACCGCTTGGGTACGTTGGAATATTCGCTACGTATAGACGTGTAATCGGGAAGATTTCTCTTACATCACGCTGAACATTTGAGATAAGCTCTGGCGTGAACCAAGGATTGTCCGATTGAGCAACAAAGATACCATCTTCTTTAAGTGCTTTTGAGATACCTGCATAGAATCCTTTTGTAAATAAATTCACAGCTGGACCTACTGGCTCTGTTGAATCCACTAAAATGACATCGTATTCGTTCTCGCTTTTAGCGATGTGCATAAATCCGTCATCTACTTGTACATCAACACGAGGATCTTCTAGTTTGCCCGCAATTGAAGGTAAGAATTTTTTTGAGTACTCAATAACTTTTCCATCGATATCAACTAACGTCGCTTTTTTTACGCTTGGGTGTTTTAAAATTTCACGGATTACGCCTCCGTCTCCTCCACCTACAACTAGTACGTTTTCTGGATTTGGATGCGTAAATAACGGTACATGCGCAACCATTTCATGATAAACGAACTCATCTTTTTCTGTTGTCATTACCATACCGTCAAGTAGGAGCATGTTACCAAACTCTTCTGTTTCAACCATGTCTAATTTTTGAAACTCCGTTTGCTCTGTATGTAAAGTGCGATTAATTTTAGCTGTAATACCAAAGTTCTTTGTTTGCTTTTCTGTGAACCATAATTCCATTTCAAACTCTTCCCTTCTATTTTGAGAATTAACCTATGCATAGATTACCCTAACATAATTTATACAAACATGAAAAAAGTATAGATGAATTCAGCAAAAAAGCAAGTAAAATTTTTAGCAATGGAGGTTTAAAACCTCCTTTTCTATTTCATACTGATGATAGATACAAGCTTTAGAATCTACTTGCACCGCTCTTTTAATAGAATTTTGTTGTATTGAAAACAACATGTACGGTGCATAGTGACACATATTGGTGGTGAATAGAAATGGAAACGGTATTAACCGAACATTTAAAAAAGGCAAGACGCATCTTCCGAATTCTTCTCGTCCTTGGTATATTAGCGGGGGCTTTATTGTTGTTTGCCTACATAAGCATCTTTCTCTACGCCAAAATCGCTGGCCCCCCTCCGCTAAACGTTTCTCAAACAGCTGTTTTCTACTCAGCAAACGGTAAAGTTCTTGATGAAGTTCACAATGGACAAAAGCGCTACTGGGTTTCACTTAATCAAATTTCACCTTACGTAAAAGATGCGACTTTAGCCGTTGAAGATAAGCGCTTCTACGAGCATCACGGCTTTGATATGCATCGAATCGCCGGAGCAGTTGTAGCTGATATAAAAGCTATGGGGAAAGTACAGGGAGCGAGTACCATTACTCAGCAGTATGCACGAAACTTGTTTTTAGAGCACGACAAAACGTGGACTCGAAAGCTTCAAGAAGCTCTGTATACGATTCGTTTAGAAATGAATTATAGTAAAGACCAAATTCTAGAAGGCTACATGAATACGATTTACTACGGCCATGGAGCTTATGGAATTGAAGCGGCAGCTAGGCTGTATTTTGATAAGCACGCCAAAAATTTGACGTTAAGTGAAGCGAGTATGTTAGCAGGTATTCCAAAAGGCCCTAGCTACTACTCTCCTCTTATTCATCAAGAAAATGCAAAAAAACGACAAAATATCATTTTATCTCTTATGAAAGAGGATGGAAGTATTACAGCCAAGCAAGCAACAAAAGCGCTTGTAACACCTCTAGCATTCGCAAAGCCTGCCGAAAAAAATCCTAATAAAGAAGATGCTTCTTACTTTATGGATGCAGCGCTAGCAGAATTAAAGCAAGATTTAGGCATTGATGAAACCATGATTTACACAAATGGACTTCGCGTTTATACAACGCTGGATGAAAAGATGCAGCGAACGGCAGAAGAAAAGATGAAGGATGTTATCAGCAGCTCTTCAGACGTACAAAGTGCATTTGTTGCGATGAATCCTAAAAATGGACAAGTGAAAGCTCTTATTGGTGGAAGAGATTATGAAAAGAGCCCGTTTAATCGCGCAACTCAAGCAATAAGACAGCCTGGCTCAACGATGAAGCCATTTTTATACTATGCGGCGTTAAAAGACGGTTTTACTGAATCTACTCCAATGAAAAGTGAAGAAACGACGTTCAAATTGGAAGATGGCGTTTCGACATACACGCCTAGTAACTATCACAATTATTATGCAGATGCTCCTATTACAATGGCTCAAGCCATCGCACTTTCAGACAATATTTATGCCGTAAAAACGCATTTGTTCATTGGGGAAAACCGCTTGATTGAAACTGCTAAAACACTTGGAATATCATCACCTTTAAAGAAAGTTCCATCTTTAGCTCTTGGAACTTCGCCTGTCAAAGTTATTGATATGGTTAATGCGTACGGCATCTTTGCTAATGGCGGAAAAGAAATTCGTCCAACATTTATTAAACGAATTGAAACCCATGACGGAGAAGTTGTTTATCAAGCTCCTTCCGAACAGAAACAAGTCATTGATAAGCGCTATGCTTTTCTTACTACCCATTTAATGACAGGCATGTTTAATCAAAAGCTAAATGGCTATACAACCGTCACAGGAAAGCCTATTTCTAAATATGTATCTCGTCCTTACGCGGGAAAATCCGGCACAACCTCTACAGACAGCTGGATGATTGGCTACTCTCCTCAGCTCGTTTCAGGCGTTTGGGTTGGATATGATCAAGGAAGGACAATGGATGATGTAGCTGAAAAAGGATACGCAAAAAAAATGTGGGCATTATTTATGGAAGATGCTTTAAAAGGGAAGAAAAAAGAAAAGTTTAAAGCACCAAACGGATTAATGAGCGTAAACATTAATCCTCAAAATGGAAAGTTAGCATCCAAATCATGCCCTGTTCAATATAAAGCTTATTATTTAACTGGAACACAGCCAAAAACATATTGTACTGATCACATCGATCATGCAGCAAAAACGAAGAAAAAAGAGCGTGAAAAAGAAGATAAAAAGTTTCACTGGTTACCCAAATGGTTTGATTAAAAAAAGCTTAAGGCTGAGGCCTTAAGCTTTTTTTAGCATTACGATGTTTGAAGCGCTTCTTTTAAGTCATCATTAGATAACGTCCAAACTTCTTCATTATGAGACTTCAAAAACTCACGAAGCAAATCCTTAGACTTGTTATCCATTTCTTCTACCATAATGCGTCGTTTTAAGGATTTATCCATTTTGTTCACGTGTTCAGGAAGTGACTTATAGCCGCGGCGAATTTCACGATCAACGGTCATTTCACATGCTGTCATACCTGCGTAGTAAGGTCCTTCTTGCTTGCGATCAATCGTTACCCACACAAGCCAATATAACTTGCCGTTTGGCACCTCGTCTTTATTCGGTAAGAACTTAATTCCTTTTTCCACTACACTTCTTGCATGCATCGCACCGATATCTACAAATACTTCTTCGTCGCTCGGACAAACAAAAACGGGTGAAATGTTTTCTAAACTTAACGCTCCAACACCGTAACCGCCGTGGCCGTCGGTTGAATCGTCTTTTATGATATTAAATCCTATACTTTTCTTTTTTGGCTGAGTCATAGTAAGCCTCCTCTATTGATTAAATCAGTGGTGCTAATATCTGCTGAAAGATATTCATAACAAACGTTGCTGCTCCGTTTAGAAGCGGCCAGATCACAATTTGATCGAGAGGTGTAATCACAAGAATTAAAAATACAAAAATGCCCCAAGACTCATACTGCGTCATTTTGGCTCGCGTGGACGGCGGAACGAGGTCTTCAATCACGCGGTAGCCGTCTAAAGGCGGAAAAGGCAACAAGTTAAATACACCTAGCGTTAGGTTTATTTGAATAAATAATGTAACAAAACGATAAAGCGCATCGTTATCCACTGCGGCGTTATTCATCAAATAATAAATAAGCAAGCCGATAAATGCCAACACCAAGTTACTAAACGGTCCCGCTATCGATACTAGAATACCAGCTAAACGTGGCTTTTTAAAGAAATAGCGATTAACAGGAACCGGCTTCGCCCACCCAAAACCTGCGATGATTAACAAAAGCGTTCCAAATGGATCTAAATGAGCCAGCGGAGAAAGCGTTAGCCTTCCTTGCTTTTTAGCCGTGTGGTCTCCAAATAAATAAGCTACATACGCATGTGCAAACTCATGCAGCGTGAATGCAACAATAAGCGTCATTACCACGTAAGGAAGGTCTTGCAATGAAAAAGCTAAAAAATGTTCCACTCTTTATCTCCTTTATTTTAAAATAATTTCTACCTATCACATCTACTAGATGAATCTTTTTTTGCGGTAAGAAAGATACAAGGTTTCTTCAAATATGCCCTAAAAGTTCTCAAAGACCAGCGATGGGCTTCCTTTGGGCACACCTGTTTTTTTATATCGATGTTATTATAAAAGTATACTACAGATTATGGCCTCCATCACTATCTCATACTGTCATTTTATTCAGAAAACGGGTACACTAATCATATAATGATCAAAAAGGAGTGTACACATTATGCCAGTTGTAACTGTTAAAATGCTTGAGGGCCGTACAGATGATCAAAAAAGAGCTCTTGTTGAAAAAGTAACGGATGCTGTTGTGGAAACAACAGGTGCAGCACCTGAAAAAGTATCCATTATCATCGAAGAAATGTCTAAAAACCATTACGCTGTAGCGGGCAAGCGCATGAGTGATCAATAACGCCTACATAAAAAAGATGCCATAGGAGTGAACCTATGGCATTTTTTTAATGGACAGACAGCGTTGCCTGAAGTTTCTCAATATATTTGTATGCTTCTGAAATGTCTTCTTCTGTATAGTTTTGCTTACGCTTTAGCGTAAACACTTTTTCTTTTACTTCTTCTTTCGGTAAATTATCGAAATATAAAATCGTAGAGACAAGCTCCAAAAATTTAGAGCTTTGTTCGTTCATATCCTTCATACATTCCTGCAAGTGAGGAAGTTCTAAGTCATAGTGGCTTAAAAACCCTTCCCCCGCTTCTGTTAATACGTAGCGATACTGCATATACCCGCCTTTTTTCTCTTTAATTTCACTTAAAAAGCCTAAGTTACACAGCTCTTCAATTCGAAGCGTTAATTCCTCAGAATAAGGTCCAAAAAAGTGAAAATTATACTTTTCATAAAAAGGAAACTTCAGCTTTTTTCCGATAAATATCATCTTTTGTAACTTTTTTCTGCCAACAACTTCTCCCGCCGCGGAAAATACTTTCACAATCTTTGCGTGATCGTTTAACACAGCCCCTTCAACTCCTATACTATTTAACTCTGATCTCCTTTTAGTAAGTTTATAATCTGATCTTTAACTTTTCGCTTAGACGACAATTGATCAATGAGATCTTGTGGAAAATATAATTTATGATCGGTTCTCTTTTTCCCTGAAATTGCTTCAACAATCTCCGACTGACGTGATAATTCACGCACTTCATTATTTGGCATCAACAGATGAATCGGCAAACGTTCTTCCTCTTCACCCGGTCGATAAAAATCGTATGGTAAGTCGCTTGAAGAATCGACGACTAAATAATAATCTGGGTTAATACCCGCTTTTTTAAATAATGTTGTAAGCTCCATCCACATCTTCATTTGTGAATTCGGATTAAATTCAATGTATTTAAAAAGCTGACGATTCATAAATCTTCGGCATAGATCAGATAAAATTTCATCCTCTTCTTCTTCCCACGCTTGAAAATAAAATAAAATCACAGATTCATCTAATTTCAAATACTCTTTTAGCGATATTTCTTCTTCAAAAATCGAATAAAAATGAGTTGGCTCCTGCTTGAACTCATAGTAATGATGATGGAGCTCTTTTGCACGATGTAAAATTTTTGTCAAAATCACTTCAGCACTTCTCGTAACAGGATGAAAATACACTTGCCAGTACATTTGATAGCGGCTCATAATATAGTCTTCAACCGCATGCATACCGCTGTGTTTAATCACGGCTTGGTCTTCCCGAGGGCGCATAACGCGCAGAATTCGTTCCATATCAAAGTGACCATAGCTTACTCCTGTGTAATACGCATCACGCTGCAAATAATCCATGCGATCTGCATCAATTTGACTGGAAATCAAACTAACGACAAGCTTATTTTCATATGTTTTCGCGATTACTTCAGCCACTTTTTTAGGAAAATCCTTTCCTACTTTCGTTAACACTTGATTTACCTCTGTGTCACCTACGATAATGGCTTGTGTAAATTCTTCATGGTCTAAGTGGAAAACCTTCTCAAACGAATGTGAAAACGGACCGTGACCTAAATCGTGCAGTAAAGCAGCACAAAGACAAAGAAGACGCTCATCTTCATTCCATTCAGGGCGTCCTTGAAAACCGTCATCAATAATACGGCGCACAATTTCATAAACACCTAAGGAATGACTAAAACGGCTGTGCTCAGCCCCATGAAACGTTAAGTATGTCGTTCCTAGCTGTCTAATACGACGCAGCCTTTGAAATTCGGCTGTCCCAATTAGCTCCCAAATAACACGATCTCTTACATGGATATAGCGGTGAACAGGATCTTTAAATACTTTTTCTTCACTGAGTTTTTCATTAGGATATGTCATTTACATACCTCTCTATCTTCACTTTGTTGTTGCTATAATTTTTCGACACTCACTTCCTATTTTCCTATTCAGAATAAAAAATCACCTTGTCAAGCAACCAAGGTGATTTACCTAACAAACAAGGCGATTCTGTTTGTAAGAAGCTCGTTCGACAAATAAGTAGCAGAAAAGCAGCTATTTATTGTTTCACTATCTATTTTTTTACTTTTTTCTCAATCTTCTCGATTAATTCATCCTCTGTTGGCGCTGCTACAGGACGGTTGTTTACAAATGCAAATGACTTTTTACGTCCGGGTCCACAGTAAGATTGGCAGCCGATTTGTACTTCAGCTTGTTCATCTATTTTTTTAAGTCGAGGTAACAACGTTTTGACGTTTGTTGCCTGACAATCATCACAAATTCTAAATTCATTTGCCATGTTGACACAATCCTTTCAAAATGGGTTCATCATTTTGTCTAAGGGGTATTTTACCCCTATTTGAAGTCCGATGCAAGTTAAAGAAGGAAGTAAAATCTATCATACTCCTAGAAGAAATGGTATAAAGTATGGATTTTTTGTACATGATGATACTACAAAACATGATTACTATGAGTCATGGAAAATAGAGGAGTGAACAAAGTGAAAGATAGACAAGATGCTTGGACAGAAGAAAACGATTTATTATTAGCTGAAACAGTATTGCGCCATGTCCGCGAAGGAAGTACGCAGCTGAATGCGTTTGAAGAAGTTGGAGATGAATTAAATCGCACTTCAGCAGCATGTGGATTCAGATGGAATGCTGTCGTACGCCATCAGTATGAAAAAGCACTTCAGCTAGCCAAAAAACAGCGAAAACAGCGCATGCGTGCACTTGGACAAGAGCAAGGCAAAAAGAAATTATTATATACGCCACCAGCATCTGTAGAGCATGTGGAACAAATGATGTCTGCACCTACAGCAACATATAGCTTATCTGAAACACAAGTAGAAAAAAGCAGCAGTGAAGAGCTTTCAATGGCTGACGTTATTCGCTTTTTGCAAACAATGCCAAATCAAGCGAGCAATTTACAGGCATTGCAAAGCGAAAACAAACGCTTGATGCAAGAAAATACAGAATTAGCTAAGAAAACCACAGAGTTGGAAAAACAAATCAAACATCTCGAGGCAAATGCTACTACTATTCAAGAAGACTATGAAACATTAATGCAAATCATGAACCGTGCGCGAAAGTTAGCTCTATTCGATGAAGAAGAACGTTCTTCTACTACATTTAAAATGGATCGTAACGGAAATCTTGAGAAAATGGCTGAATAAGCTACATGAACGAAGAAAGAGGGATGTCAAACTTGGCTCTTCTTTCTTCTTTTTCTATTTTACAGCCAATGACACGACGCCTTTATGCTATAATATGTTCGTTTACTGTTTATAAAGGGGTTTGAGATATGCAGCAGAATAGTTTAAAGCTTTTAGCACAGCCCGCTTGGCGTATTATTGATCAATCCAGTCTAGGTCCTCATTTTGATGCCCGTCATTCTTTTGCCATCGATGACACGCTTTGTACAACCGTTGGAAGAGGTGAATCTCCAGCTGTCATGCGCTCTTGGGTGCATCACGATACGATTGTATTAGGCATCCAAGATACAAAGCTCCCTCATTTAGCTGAAGGTGCAGCTTATTTACATGAACAAGGATATAAAACAATCGTCCGCAATTCAGGCGGCCTCGCTGTCGTACTTGATCAAGATGTCCTAAACATTTCTTTAATTTTTCCTGATGCAGAAAAAGGAATTGATATCGATCGTGGATATGAAGCCATGTTTGATTTGATTAAGGTCATGTTTGCATCTTACGAGACAGCAATTGAAGCGAAGGAAATCGTAGGCTCTTATTGTCCCGGCAGTTTTGATTTAAGCATTCGCAATCAAAAGTTTGCAGGCATTTCACAGCGACGCGTTCGCGGCGGAGTGGCTGTACAAATTTACTTATGCGTTAAAGGAAGCGGCTCTAAACGTGCTTCTCTCATTCAAGAGTTTTACAAAAAAGGGCTCCAAAACACGGAAACTAAATTTTCATACCCAGATATCGAGCCTCATACAATGGCTTCTCTATCTGAGCTATTACAGATTGATTTAACCGTTTCTGATGTCATGCTGCTTTTATTGCAAACACTGAATAGTATGAGCTCTTCTCTTGTAAATATGCCTTTAAATGCTACCGAACAAGAGCTGTTTGAGACGCAGCTGCAGCGCATGTATGACCGCAACAAAAAAGCATTGGGTTCATTAGCCGAATAAAAAAACTCCGCCCGAGGACGGAGTTTTTTTATTACAGTGCTTGAGCTGCTGTGATTAAAGCAAGCTTGTACACATCTTCTTCGTTACAACCGCGAGATAGATCGTTTACCGGTTTGTTTAGACCTTGTAAGATTGGACCTACGGCTTCGAAGTTTCCTAAGCGCTGTGCAATTTTGTAACCAATGTTACCTGCTTCAAGGCTTGGGAATACAAATACATTTGCATCTCCTTTGATCACTGAACCTGGTGCTTTCTTTTCAGCTACAGAAGGAACAAATGCTGCGTCGAATTGGAATTCGCCGTCTAATGTTACGCTTGGTGCTAATTCTTTTGCAATTTCTACTGCGTTTGCTACTTTTTCTGTTTCCGGAGATTTTGCTGATCCTTTTGTTGAGAAGCTTAACATAGCAACACGAGGATCAATATCGAACATTTCAGCTGTACGAGCACTTTCGATAGCAATTTCAGCTAAATCTTGGCTATCAGGTGAAATATTGATTGCACAGTCAGCAAATACGTATTTTTGATCGCCACGAACCATGATAAATACGCCAGATGTTTTCTTAACACCTTGTCTTGTTTTGATAATTTGTAGAGCAGGTCGCACTGTGTCTGCTGTAGAATGAGCAGCTCCGCTTACAAGACCGTCCGCTTTATTCATATGAACAAGCATTGTGCCAAAATAATTTTCATCTAATAAAATTTTGCGAGCATCTTCTTCTGTTGCCTTACCTTTACGACGCTCAACAAATGCTGCCACCATTTCATCAAATTCAGAGTAGCTTTGAGGATCTAAAACCTCAACACCGTCTAATTTTACGTTTAGTTCTGCTGCTTTTGATGCTACAGCGTCTTTATTTCCAACAACGATAGGCTTTAAGATATTGTCGGCAGCTAAACGAGAAACAGCACCTAATACGCGCTCATCTAATCCCTCTGGGAATACGATTGATACATCGCTAGCTGATACTTTTTGTTTTAAACCTGTAAATAAATCACTCAAAGTAAATCCTCCTCGATATGTAAAAAACTTTTCTCATAATAGGATACTCCACTTTTTTTAAAAATCAAAGGCATGTTCTTCAAGAATCCATGATCACAAAAAAGTCTTTTAATTCTTAATTTTCCGCTAACACCTAAAATAAAACCTGTTTTTACTTTGCGACAATTGTTTAAAGTTTAGTCACAAAATCACAGGTTTTTCATTCCAGGTCTTCAGACAAACTATGATATAGTAGAATTGGAATTTATCATAATCGGACAATAGGAGTGAAACGAAATGGCAGAAGCAGCACAAACATTAGACGGTTGGTATGCACTTCATGATTTCCGTTCAATCGATTGGGGCGCTTGGAAGCAGTTATCAAGCGACGATCGCCAAGCGGCTATCCATGAATTTTTAGGTTTGATTGAGAAATGGAAAGGAACTGAAGCTGAGAAGCAAGGTAGCCATGCTTTATATACCATTGTCGGCCAAAAAGCAGACTTTATGCTAATGCTTGTTCGTCCTACTATGGAAGAACTAAATGAAATTGAAACAGAATTTAATAAAACAAAGCTTGCTGAGTTTACCATTCCTACTTATTCATACGTATCAGTAGTTGAATTAAGCAACTACTTACCTGCTGGGGAGGATCCTTATGAAAATCCTCAAATCCAAGCTAGACTATATCCAACTTTACCAAAAGCTAGTCATGTTTGCTTTTATCCAATGGATAAACGTCGTCAAGGAAATGACAATTGGTACATGCTTCCTATGGAAGAACGCCGCAGCTTAATGCGCAGTCATGGAATGATTGGACGTCAATACGCTGGAAAAGTAAAGCAAATCATTACGGGTTCTGTTGGTTTTGATGATTATGAGTGGGGCGTTACTCTTTTTGCAGATGACGTACTTCAATTTAAAAAATTAGTATACGAAATGCGTTTTGACGAAGTAAGTGCTCGCTACGGGGAATTTGGCAGCTTCTTTGTCGGAAATTTATTAAAAGAAGAAGCTATTGCACGTTTTTTACACGTTTAAACTAAGCCGCAAAAGCGCTCATCTCTTTTGTAACGCCTAGAGCAATAAATATCAATGAGCTTTATCTAAAAAAACCTGTTTCCAAGTGGAAACAGGTTTTTTATTTTCTAGCCATGGCATATTCGCACTTACAGGACCATATATATACAACAGTGTCACAAGTAAGCGAGGTGGGATAATGGCAGTTGTTGCACACAACGAAGAAGATGTTAAGCTCCTAGCCAGACTCATTCGAGCTGAAGCTGAAAGTGAAGGAAAACAAGGGATGTTACTGGTAGGAAATCTAGGCGTGAACCGCGCTAAAGCTCCCTGTTTAGATTTTAGAAATATAAGAACCATTCGTCAGATGGTGTTTCAAAACCCAGGCGGATTTGAAGCAACTCAAAAAGGCTACTTTTATCAGCGTGCCCGCCAGTCTGAAATTACACTTGCACGACGTGTATTAAGAGGGGAACGTTTTAACCCCGCGGAAAACTCACTGTGGTTTTTCAAGCCCAGCGGCGACTGTCCTGCTCAATGGTATAACCAAAATAACACAGGACGATTTAAATCTCACTGTTTCTTTGCACCAACTCAAGCTGATTGTCCAGGAGTTTACTAATTTCTTTTTGTTTGAAGGAGGTTCCTATGAAAAAACCAAAGTCTAATCAACCGCAACAGCAATATATGCAAAATCCGTATATGAGTCCAAACTACCCTTATTATATGCCTCAGCCGCAGCAGCCCCAGCCAGGCGGCCAGCAGGTTCAAGGGCAAAGCCAAGGAGGTCCGCCCCCTACCTCTTCTGGAGGCAGTGGTGCCCCGCAAGACCCAAATCAACTGCCCATTGAACAATCATATATTGAAAATATTTTACGTTTAAATCGAGGGAAAATAGCGACTGTATATATGACGTTTGAAAATAACACGCAGTGGAACGCTAAGGTCTTTAGAGGGGAAATTGAAGCAGCCGGACGCGATCATATCATTTTAAGTGATCCACAAACTGGCACTCGTTATTTACTGCTTATGGTTTATCTCGATTACATCACTTTTGAGGGTCCAATCAAATATAATTATCCGTTTAGCGGTGGAGGCCAGCAGTTGAGCAATTATTCTCCTCGTTAAAAAAACCCCTTTTCAGGGGTTTTTTTATAGCCATTTCACAGCTGCAACAACAATTAAAATCCAAGCCACAATAAACGCAACTCCACCTAGCGGAGTAATCGCGCCGAGAACTTTAATACCGGACGTACTTAATACATAGAGACTTCCCGAAAACAGCACAATCCCCGCGAACATAATCCAGCCCGAAGCTGTTAACAAAGAAGATTGAGGAAATTTGCTTAATAGAAACGCAATGACAAACAGCCCCATTGCATGGAACATTTGGTACTGCACTCCCGTTTTCCATACCTCTAAATATTTCTCTGAGATTTTGCCTTCTAAACCGTGTGCTCCAAAAGCACCAAGAGCAACCGCTAACATCGCATTGATTGCACCGATTATTAAAAATAGTTTCATGTTTTTCTCCTCACTTTAGAAATCAAATAGACTATCGCCGTTTGCATCATCTGATTTCAATTTCGTTCCCTCAAAATTAGGTTTGGATGACTGAATAATCTGTTGCTGCATAATCTCAGGAGATTGCATCATTTCCGGTGAAGACATTACAACAGGTTTTGAAACCGAGACAGGTTTCGATACTGAAACCTCTCCATTTTGATCTAATGCAAGCTCACACAGTGCTTTTATGGCAACCAATTGATCTCGAACGTTCGCACTATTCGAATGGTGCTTTGCTTTTTGTACTTCTGCACTAATTTTATCAAGGAGCTGCGCCATTTTTATATCCATGTAGACACCTCATCTTACATTCAATATGACTTTATACAGCTATTTTATCAAAAGATGAAATAGGAGGCTATGTCTGAAGCTAATCTTCATGAAATGCTCACTTTTACACATCGTCAATTTGCCAATCAATGGATTGACGTCCGTGTTGGAACAAAAACTCATTTGCTCGTTGAAAGTGATTATTACCAAAAAAGCCTCGATTAGCCGAAAATGGGCTAGGGTGCGGGCTTTCCAAAATTAAATGGTGCGAATGATGAATGAGCTCCTTTTTAGCTTGTGCATGCTTGCCCCACAGCAAAAACACAACTGGCTCCTCTTTTTGTGCCACTAATTCAATAATACGGTCCGTCAGCTGCTCCCACCCTTTTCCTTTGTGAGAGTTCGCTTCTCCTCTTCTAACCGTTAAAACAGTGTTAAGCAAAAGAATGCCTTGTTCTGCCCATTTGACTAAATAACCGTTATTCGGAATGTGATAATCCATTTCATTTTTCAGCTCTTTGTAAATATTCACTAAAGAAGGCGGTGTTTTTACTCCTGGTTGAACAGAGAAGCTCAGTCCATGCGCTTGATTTGGTCCATGATAAGGATCTTGTCCCAATATGACCACTTTTACATTTTTATAATCCGTATAGTGTAAAGCATTAAAAATATCATATTTATCAGGGTAAATGGTGTGGTGATTATATTCATCCACTAAAAATTCTCGAAGCTGTATGTAATAGTCTTTTTGAAATTCTTCTTCTAATAAAGGAGCCCAGTCATTTTTTAAAATACTCATTGCTTATCACCTCATAATAATCTTTTTTGTTATTTTATCGTAAACTCTGCCCCCTGCTCAAACGTTGCCTGCTTTAAATATGCTGAGAGCCTGGCCATATTTTAATATTGTCATGTTCAATGAAACTTTGTATACACTTATAAAGAGTGTATTTTTATATTAAAGGAGGGATTCCATATGATCATCAGCAATCCCCACCAAATAGATGTAACCTACAGCCTGGGTGTTACACCCGTTGAACCGATGATACCAAGAAAATACACCGTTTTCCCAGGTCAACACACTTCTGTTCCTTCCATTCAAATCGGCATTGAATTTGCCTACGATCATATGCAAAAAGAGCGGAACGAATATTTAGCATCCTTCGTCTTTGATAAAGGTTTTTATTCCCTTACTGTGTATTATTACATCGGTGCGCATACATCAACAGATGAAACCATTACACGCTACCTTCACTTTTTAGAACAGCTCCCTGTTATTCTATCGTCCATCTATCACGCTGATGCTTCTTTTTTCGAAAAACATCCACTTTTAATGCACTGTCCTATTTTTATCATCGCCGATAGCCCTGACTTGCCATTTTCAACAAAAAAATCTATCGGTTCCCTGTATCAATATAAATAAATGAGAAAAGCTACTGTTAAAATAACGGTAGCTTTTTTTCCGTATTCGAAACAAAATACTTTTAAACTTGTTAAAAACATGGAATAATAACTACAAATTGTTTTAATCTATTTGCGTTAACCCTTTAAAATCGTTACAATTTATTAGTAGTTCTATACATAAAGGAAAAGGTAAACAAGCAATCATTCGTTTGTTTATAAAGGCCGAGTTTAACGGGCAATGAATCCCCAGATTTCATTTAAGTGTTGTCTGTTAAAGCGGAAAAAAATTGAACGTAACTACGACAAAGTGAGGTCCTAGAAGTAATGACAAATGTACAACCAAAATCCATTATCGTAATTTTTGGCGCTACAGGTGATTTAGCAAAACGTAAGTTATTCCCCTCTATTTTCCGCTTATATAAAGCGAACAAACTATCGGAAGATTTCGCTGTTGTCGGTGTCGCAAGAAGACCTTGGACTAATGACGAATTACGCGAAAATGTAAAAAAATCAGTGAGCAGTTTCAAAAACAGTGACGCTGACATTGAAAAGTTTGCTTCACATTTTTATTACCAACCGTTTGACGTAACAGATGTCGCTTCTTATCAAGAATTAAAAAGCCTAACAGAAAGCCTTGATGAGCAATACAATGTGCCTGGAAATCGTATTTTCTACCTAGCAATGGCACCTGAATTTTTCGGAACAATTGCTTCGAATTTAAAAAATGAAGGTTTAACACAAACAGACGGTTGGAGTCGCCTAGTCATTGAAAAGCCGTTTGGCCATGATTATCCTTCTGCTAAAGAACTAAATGAACAAATTCGCCATGCATTTAAGGAAGATCAAATTTATCGTATCGACCACTACCTCGGTAAAGAAATGGTGCAAAATATCGAAGTTATCCGTTTTGCAAATGCTCTATTTGAACCGATGTGGAACAACCAATACATTTCAAACATCCAAATTACGTCTAGCGAGACGCTTGGTGTAGAAGACCGTGGCCGTTACTATGAATCTTCAGGTGCCCTTCGAGATATGGTACAAAACCATATGCTTCAAATGGTGGCATTGCTTGCAATGGAACCGCCAATTAAATTAACACCGGAAGAAATTCGCAGTGAAAAAGTAAAAGTATTGCGTGCTCTTCGCTCTTTATCAGTAGATGAAGTAGATGATTATTTTGTACGAGGCCAATACGGCAAAGGTGTACTTGAAGGAGAAGAAGTTATCGGCTATCGCGAAGGAAACTCGGTTGATCCTGAGTCTAATACCGCTACATTTGTATCTGGTAAGCTTATGATTGATAACTTCAGATGGGCTGGCGTACCAATTTATATCCGTACAGGTAAACGCATGAAAGAAAAAGCAACGACAATTGTTGTACAGTTCAAAGACTTACCAATGAACCTGTACTTCAATAAAGATAAAGAAATTCATCCAAACTTGCTTGTCATTCATATCCAACCGGAAGAAGGCATTACGCTTCACTTAAACGCGCGTAAAACGCCGGGTGCAACATCGTCCACACCAATTAACTTGAACTATTGCAATAACTGTGGAGATAAAATGAATACACCGGAAGCTTATGAACGCCTTATTTATGATTGCATGCTTGGAGATGCAACGAACTTTACTCACTGGGATGAAGTAGCCCTTTCTTGGAAGTTTGTTGATACCATTTCAGAAGCATGGGAAAGCACAAAAGCACAAAACTTCCCGAACTACGAATCAGGTTCAATGGGACCAAAAGAATCAGACGCATTGCTTGCTGAAGACGGTTTTCACTGGTGGCCAGTCGGCGAAGACAACTTCTCACCTAAAGAGTAAATAAAAAAAGCAGCTGTAGTATACAGCTGCTTTTCTTGTTTTTTATTTTAACCACTCAGTATGGAATACGCCCTCTTTATCAACACGTTGATATGTGTGAGCTCCGAAGTAGTCACGTTGCGCTTGTAAAAGGTTCGCTGGTAATGTGTCTGTACGGTAGCTGTCATAGTAAGCTAATGCACTTGAGAAACTTGGTACAGGAATACCTTGTTTAACCGCAATTGAAATAACTTCACGAAGAGCCGACTGATAGCCTTCTACGATATCCTTGAAGTATGGGTCTAATAATAAGTTTGTTAGATCTGCATCGCGATCGTAAGCTTCTTTAATTTTTTGTAAGAATTGTGCACGGATGATACAACCACCACGGAAGATCATTGCAATATCACCATACTGTAAATTCCAGTCATATTCTTCAGAAGCTGCTTTCATTTGAGCAAACCCTTGCGCATATGAACAAATTTTACTCATGTACAATGCTTTACGGATTGCTTCTACTAATTCGGTTTTATCACCTTCAAATGCAGCTGCATTTGGACCGCTCAATACTTTGCTTGCTTTTACACGTTCTTCTTTCATAGCTGAAATAAAGCGCGCAAATACAGATTCCGTAATGATTGGTAGTGGTACACCTAAATCAAGCGCACTTTGGCTTGTCCATTTACCTGTACCCTTTTGACCTGCAGTGTCTAAAATAACGTCTACAAGTGCTTTACCTGTTTCTTCATCTTTTTTCGTAAAGATATCAGCTGTGATTTCAATTAAGTAGCTATCTAGCTCGCCTTTATTCCATTCAGCAAATACTTCATGTAGTTCATCTGTTTCTAAACCTAATACGTTTTTCATAATGAAGTATGCTTCACAAATTAACTGCATATCGCCGTACTCGATGCCGTTATGAACCATTTTTACGTAGTGACCTGCACCATTTGGTCCAATGTATGTGCAGCAATCATCGCCTTCAACTTTCGCTGAAATAGCTGTTAAGATTGGTTTTACAAGTTCATATGCTTCTTTTTGTCCGCCAGGCATGATTGAAGGTCCTTTTAATGCGCCTTCTTCTCCGCCGGATACGCCTGTACCGATGAAATGGATACCTAATTCTTCTAGCTCTTTGTTACGACGAATTGTATCCTGGAAGAATGTATTTCCGCCATCGATTAAAATGTCGCCTTTTTCTAAGTATGGTTTTAACGAATCAATTGTTGCATCTGTAGCAGCACCAGCTTTAACCATTAATAAAATTTTACGCGGTTTTTCAAGAGAATTAATAAACTCTTCCACACTGTATGTACCTGCAAAATTTTTACCTTCTGCTTCTGTTTTTAGGAACTCTTCTGTCTTTTCAGGAGAGCGGTTATAAACTGAAACAGAATAGCCTCTGCTCTCAATGTTTAGCGCCAAGTTTTTCCCCATAACCGCTAAACCGATAACACCGATTTGTTGTTTTGCCATGTTAAATTCTTCCCTTCATGTGTAATATGAATTGGTCAACCTAATCGTAACTGAACATATCATAAAGAAAGTTACAGATTCAAGTTTGATATAACCATAATCATACGTTTTATTATACACATTTGAAAAGAATCATGCTCACCGAACATTGATTATTTTGAAGAAAATTTCGATAAAATAAGCGAAATGAACGCAGTTACTAATCATCCGTACATTCTTAACTACCTTTAGACGCATTTTAACATTTTCTTAAACAATTACTTTTGTTAAAATATTAAGCAGTTAATCATTTCAATGAATTGATGATCAACACGGTTGTTACCGTTTTACTATATTTATTGCAGCTAAAAAAGCTGTACTAGTACTTATTTTGTTTTATGAAGAGGGATTTTATATATGACGAAACCAATCAAAGATCCGTTCAAGGAAAATTTTGATACGCTTGAAGAATTCGCTGATCGCATTAGCGAAGTATTGAACTGTCCTATTACCATTGAAGATGCTAATCATCGCTTATTAGCTTATAGCACCCATGACGAAAGAACGGACCAGGCGCGTATTGCCACGATTATTGGAAGAAGAGTTCCGGAAAAAGTCATCAACAACTTATGGAAAGAAGGCATTATTCCTAAACTACTTGAGACAAATGAACCTGTGCGTGTGAAAAATATAAATGAAATTGGACTTGGAGATCGTATAGCTATTTCCATCTGGAAAAATGAAGAAGTTCTAGGATTCATCTGGGCTGTTGAAATTGAGAAAGCCTTAGGCGACGAAGAAGTAGAGCTATTAAAAAAAGCTGCGAATGTATTAAAAAATAAATTGCTACAGCTTCAAATTCGAAAGTATAAGCGAGAGGAACGTTCCCAGGAATTTTTCTGGAAATTATTAACTGGTCACATTAAGTCTCGCCAGGAAATTTCAGAAGCGTTTTATGAAGCTCAAATTACAGCTCCATCAACGTTTTCCATTGCTATCTTCCGCTTCCAAGAAGATATTACGCCTGAAGCTGAACGTCAAATCTCATATATGCTAAAAACGATGCATCGCTTGAAAATCGTTCTTTATACGATTGATTGCAATGACTTAATCTTACTGCTTTCTTTGGATGCGGTTGAAAACCCTCTTGATGAACAGCGAGATTTTGTAGACTATTTTAGAGGCAACATGTATGAACGCTTTGATGTTACTCAAATTAAAGCCAGCTGCAGCAGTATTTATTCATTGCACGATCATATCGAAAAAAGTTATAAAGAAGCCTTGAACGTATTAGATATGAAAAGTAAGTTTCCAGAAGAAACGAAAGAGATTATTAACTATCAGGAATTAGGTATTTATCAATTTCTTGATGTTATTTTAGAGAAGCGCGTGCAAGATCAATTTGAAAACCATTCTTTAAAGAAGCTAACTGATTACGATCTTCGTCATAACAGTAACTTGGTGGAGACTCTCGAAGTATTTTTAAATAATGATAATAACATTAACGAAGCAGCAAAAGAATTAAATGTGCATATGAATACACTTAGCTATCGATTAAAGCGAATTTCAGAGATTGGTGATATTAACTTAAAGGACGTTAATCAAAAAATGACTCTTTATATTGATATTAAGTTAATGAAATATAAAAAATAACAGGTTATGTAACTTCTTTTAACATTGAGCTATTCGTTTATTAGAAAATAAACGAATAGCTCTTTTTTTACTTTTTATTTCCTCGTGATGTTAGATGACCTTACATAAAAATTAAAAAATCTGATAAGTAAGCGTTTACATTTGTGTGTTTAAACAAAAACCACTTCTTCAATTCTTCTTTCTAGACAAAGAAATTTCATAAAACTTTCTTTATACTAAAGGTACACAAACGACCAAGGGGGAAATTAATCATGATTATTGGCGTACCAAAAGAAATCAAAAACAACGAAAACCGAGTAGCGATTACACCAGCAGGCGTAGCATCATTTGTTGGTACAGGTCATCGTGTATTAATTGAAAATGAAGCGGGTATTGGAAGTAACTTCACAAACGAAGATTATGTAAAAGCTGGAGCTGAAATTGTTGAGACAGCAGCTGACGTTTGGGCACAAGCTGAAATGGTTATGAAAGTAAAAGAACCATTAGCCAGTGAATACGGCTATTTTAGACCAGGTCTTATCTTATTCACATACCTTCACTTAGCAGCTGAACCAGCACTAGCAAAAGCATTAAAAGATAGCGGCGTAACAGCCATTGCTTATGAAACAGTAGCAGTAAATCGTACATTGCCTCTATTAACACCTATGAGTGAAGTAGCAGGACGTATGGCTGCTCAAATCGGTGCACAATTCCTTCAAAAATCAAACGGTGGAAAAGGAATTTTATTAGCGGGTGTTCCTGGAGTTAGCCGCGGAAAAGTAACGATTATCGGCGGCGGCGGTGTTGGTACAAATGCTGCAAAAATCGCAATCGGCCTGGGTGCTGATGTAACAATTATTGATTTAAGTCCTGAACGCCTACGTCAATTAGACGATATCTTTGGCAACCAAATCAATACGCTAGTGTCAAACCCTTACAATATTGCGGATGCAGTAGCAGAATCAGATTTAGTGATTGGCGCAGTATTAATTCCAGGTGCAAAAGCTCCAAAACTAGTAACAGAAGAAATGGTAAAAACAATGAAGCCAGGTTCTGTTATTGTTGACGTAGCAATCGACCAAGGTGGTATTGTTGAAACAATCGACCACATTACAACACACGATCAGCCGACTTATGAAAAGCACGGGGTTGTACACTATGCAGTTGCAAACATGCCGGGAGCAGTTCCTCGCACATCAACAATTGCTTTAACAAATGTAACCGTACCTTACGCACTTCAAATTGCTTCTAAAGGTGTTCACAAAGCAATCGCTCAAAACGAAGCGTTAAAATTAGGAGTGAACGTTGCAAACGGAGCCATTACGTACGAAGCAGTTGCACATGATTTAGGTTATGATTATGTATCAGTAGACGTAGCTCTTGAAAAAGAATTAGCTTCTATCTAATAAATAGTGAAAAACGTCCTTAACCCGCTGTTAAGGGCGTTTTTATTTTGCATGAACAACAATTAGCTATAAAAAACACGACTATTTAAAGCTTTGTGTATCTGTTCACTGGTAATCTCCGGTACTATTGGCCAGAATTCAGGAGTAGGAAACATAAGGTTACTAGGCGTTCTATTATGATTTCCATCTAGTTCATGAAAAGGTTCTGGATCATCCGTCTCGTTAAAACGATTCGTAATAAACATAAAATGACCCAATTCATGTGCGAGAAGATACTCATCTGTACTTGCATTTGTCATAATAATAAGCGGAAAAGAATTATAAGTTACAGCGAGAGTAGATGAATAATCAAAATTAACAGGCCCAAATCTATTTCCATTCATGTAAAATACATACACATCAGCATTTTGACAAACCTTTCGGCCAGTTTTAAGCATTGCTTGTACCATTGTAAGATGACTAGACCCTCCAATTGGAAAATTTTCCGCATTACTAACAATGCCACTGATGTTTTCCAAAAAAACAACTGAACGTGTAATAGTAAATGTAACACCTTGAATTAATCGGTTTTTCTCATATTGTTTCCATATTTTATTAGCGGCCGCTATGTCTCTTTTTACACGATTAGGAACTATAGACTGATTATCTTTGGAGTTTCTATCAACTTTAGCTCCTGGTAATACAATTATACAAACATTTAAAGTGCCTGCCTTAACAGTTCTGAAGTGATCGTTTGTTAAATTTGAATTCATATAATAATCTTTGTAGTTTTTTTTGCGAGGTTGTGATTTATTGAAAGAATACGAATCGTCTTTATAACTGTCATGATTAGAATGTTTTTTTATGTGAATCACCCTTTCTTAAGTTTCTCTTTATTTTATTCATGAAAAGAAAGAGTGCTTGTACCATAAGGTAAAAGAGGCTAAGACAAAAGTATACACTTAGGATTCATACAGTTTTTAGAAATTGAATATCTACATTAAAAGCGATAAAATAGAAGAAAAAGTGAATGGAAGAAATTTATCTAAAACACATTGGGCAGCTAAAAACCGACCGGTGGAAGTTTTACCCTATTTTCTCTATGAACTTAAAATACGGGAGGATTTTTTATGACACTGAATAAAGCATTAACCATTGCGGGTTCTGACAGTAGCGGCGGAGCTGGCATTCAAGCGGATTTAAAAACATTTCAAGAACTGGGTGTTTACGGAATGACAGCTTTAACAACAATTGTAACAATGGATCCCGATAACAGCTGGTCTCATAACGTATTTCCACAAGAAGTTTCAACTGTTGAACAGCAGTTGAAAACAATTGTAAAAGGCGTAGGCGTACAAGCTCTAAAAACAGGTATGCTTGGCTCAGTGGAAATTATTGAACTAGCCACAAAAACAATTGAAGAATATGGTTTAAAAAATATCGTAGTAGATCCTGTGATGGTATGTAAAGGAGAAGACGAAGCGCTTCACCCGGAAACAACTGTCAGCTTGCGTGATGTACTAGTTCCAAAAGCAACAGTCGTAACGCCTAACTTATTTGAAGCTAGTCAATTAAGCGGACTTGGTCCTATCAAAACGGTGGATAAAATGAAAGAAGCAGCCGTCAAAATTTTTGACCTTGGTGCCGAATATGTATTGATTAAAGGCGGAAGTAAATTGGCGCATGAAAAAGCAATTGATTTGCTTTATGATGGAAAGACGTTTGAGATCTTAGAGTCTGAACGTATTGAAACGACATTTACGCACGGTGCTGGATGCACATACTCAGCTGCGATTGCTGCTGAATTGGCAAAAGGCAGTGACGTCAAACAAGCTATTTATACAGCAAAAGAATTTATTACAGAAGCAATTCGTCATTCATTTGCTTTAAATCAATATGTTGGACCAACAAACCACGGTGCATACCGTCGTAACAAGGAGAAAGTAGCAAACTAAAAAGCATGCCTAAAGGCATGCTTTTTAGTTTGCTTATTGTTTAACTGTTTCAAGCGCATTTAAAATAGCTTGAGCTACGCCGTGCTCGTCATTTGTTCCTGTTACGATATGGGCAAACTCTTTAATTTCTTGAGGCGCATTCCCCATCGCTACAGCGCGTCCAACTCGCTGAAACATCGATACGTCGTTATAATTGTCTCCAATGGCCATCGTTTCTTCTAAAGAAATATGGCGTTCTTGAACAAATGATGTAACTGCAATTCCTTTTTGAGCATTTTCATCATTTATTTCAATATTTTCTTTACCAGATGCACTGACTGCAACCGAATCTAACTTCACAAGTTCTATTTTTGCCTGTTCTAACTTTTCTTCGTCAAAAGAGAAAGCAAGCAGCTTATAAATGTCCTTGTTTGGATCTTGAAACAACGCTTCATACTCTTCAATAAGCTTTACTCTGCCGCTATTGAAACGCTCTTTTGCCGCTTCTAACGATTTTTCATAATTATCTTTTAAGCTAGCGCTTAAATAAATATCCATTAATACCGACAAAGCTTTTTCATAGTCATTTGAATACGTACCTTCACTTGTATAGACTTCAAAGTACAGCTGAAACTTCTTAAAAATATTTTCTACTTCGCGAATAGATTCCATCGTCATGCCTACTGAATATTGTTTTTCCCCTTGTGGGTTCCGAAGCTCTGCTCCGTTTGCACAAATTAAATATGTATGAAGTCCTGCTTCTTCTAAAACATAACGGGCCTCTTCATAAGAACGTCCCGTAGCAACAACAACTTCCACCCCTGCCTTTTGAGCTGTCTTAATCGCTTGGGCATTTTCTTTACTTACAACTTGTTCACTATTTACTAAAGTTCCATCCATATCGATCGCAATACATTTAATCATGATGTACCCCTTCCTATGTATCTTTGCTCTCTTATTTTATTCTAGCATATGTTTTTTTACGCTTTGCTACTTGCATGTAAAAGATTTACTAATTTTTTGTATACGCGCTGTTATAATCTGTTCCTTTTCTTGCTTTTTCGAAAACCTCTTTGATCGTCTTTAAACGCAAATCAGCTGTTGAATATACGTGAAAATTCACATCCTCTTCCTTCAGATGCTTACCAACGCCGATAGAAACCATATCTGTTTGATTAATAGCTTTTATACCAGCCTCTCCATCTTCTATGGCCACACATGCATAGGGTTTTACTTTTAATTGATCGGCGGCTGTCAAAAATATTTCTGGATCTGGTTTTCCCTTCTTTATTTTTCTCACATTCACAATGCAATCAAAAAAAGAGCGTATTCCTAACGCATCCACTACAGTATTTGCATTTGAACTAGAAGAAGCAATTCCCATTTTAATACCTTGTTTTTTACAATCCTCTAACAACAATTGTATTCCTGGAAGTAAGTGATTCTTCGTCATTTCCTTTATTAGTGCTTGATAATGCTTATTCTTCTCATCAGCAAGCTGTTCTTTTTTTTCCACTGTCAGACGTACGTTGCCTTGTGCAGCAATGAGCTCTACAGTTTTCACTCGGCTGATTCCCTGCAGCTGCTGATTCAGTTCTTCAGAAAATGAAACGTTAAGTTGATCTGCTACTTTTTTGTTTGCTCTATAATATAAATGTACCGTATCTGCAATAACACCGTCTAAATCAAAAATAATCGCTTGTAGCCCTTCTTTTTGCATATTATCCTCCTCTGCACTTGTCTTTATGCCATTACTTGAATGCTTTTATTACATTCTATCGTGTTAAAATGCCGTTGATATTGTTCACTTTATCATAAAAATTTTTTCATCATTTATAATTCATGAATAAATTTTTCAAAAAAGAGGAATTACAGTATTGCATTATGAAAGCCCTTTTATTACAATAAGATTATGCAAACGGTTGCGCTATCTTAAAAATATAGTTTATCAAAAAATAAAATGAAAGCCCATACATAGGGGAAGGGGAAAAACTATGAAGAAGTTCTTTTCATTTGATTTTTGGCAGAAGTTTGGTAAGGCTTTATTAGTAGTAGTAGCGGTTATGCCCGCAGCCGGTATTATGATTTCACTTGGAAAACTAGTTGCAATGACTGGGGGAGACATCACTGCTGTACAAACAATTGCACGCGTGATGGAAGACATAGGCTGGGGTATCATTACAAATCTTCACATCTTGTTCGCTGTTGCCATTGGGGGCTCTTGGGCAAAAGAACGTGCTGGCGGTGCATTTGCTGCACTCATTGCATTCATTCTTATTAATCGAATTACAGGAGCCATTTTCGGAGTTAAAGCAGAAATGCTCTCAGATTCAAAAGCAACGGTTCAATCACTGTTTGGACAAGAATTAGTTGTAAAAGACTACTTCACATCTATTTTAGGATCTCCCGCTCTTAACATGGGAGTGTTCGTAGGAATTATCGCTGGTTTTTTAGGCGCGAATTTATTCAATAAATATTACAACTACGATAAATTGCCTGAAGCTCTTTCGTTTTTTAACGGCAAGCGCTTCGTACCATTTGTGGTCATCGGTGGTTCAGTTGTAACGGCACTGCTTTTATCCATTGTATGGCCATTTATCCAAGGTTCATTAAACAGCTTCGGACAGTGGATTGCAACATCTAGAGACACAGCTCCTATTCTAGCACCATTTATTTTCGGAGCATTAGAGCGTTTGCTTCTTCCATTTGGTCTTCATCATATGCTGACAGTTCCTATGAACTACACGGAGCTAGGCGGTACGTACAAAATTTTAACGGGTTCTGGAGCAGGTTCCACTGTTGCCGGTCAAGATCCTTTGTGGCTTGCTTGGATTGCAGATTTAAATAATTTCCGCGCTGCAGGAGATATGGACAGCTACAAGCAGCTCTTACATGACGTTACACCTGCACGATTTAAAGTAGGACAGATGATTTTATCTTGTGCGTCATTAATTGGAATCGCTTTAGCAATGTATCGTAACGTAGATCCTGACAAACGTTCGAAATATCGTTCAATGTTCTTTTCAGCTGGACTAGCTGTTTTCTTAACAGGCGTAACAGAACCGATTGAATTTATGTTCATGTTCGCAGCACCTCTTCTATACGTCGTATACGCCATTATGACGGGACTGGCTTTTGCCATTGTTGATATTGTTCATGTTCGCGTACACTCATTTGGTGTAATTGAACTATTAACACGTACACCAATGATTATCAAAGCCGGACTATGGGCTGACTTAATGAACTTCGTCATCGCCTGCCTTGTATTCTTTGGCTTAAATTTTGGAGTGGCAAACTTCTTAATCAAACGTTTTAACTTCCCAACGCCGGGACGTAACGGAAACTATATCGATGAAGAAACAACTGCAACAAGCAGCAAGCAGGTGAAAAATGATTCGCTTGCCCCAGTCATTATTGGACTGCTTGGCGGAGAAAACAATATTGAAGACGTTGATGCTTGTATGACTCGCTTACGTGTAACGGTAAAAGATATACATGCCGTTGCAGGAGAAAGTGAGTGGAAACAAAACGGAGCCCTTGGTTTAATCTTGAAAGATAAAGGGGTACAAGCTATTTATGGACCTAAAGCGGATGTTTTGAAATCCGACATTCAAGATTTGTTAGGAGCTTAACATAATGAAGCTATTAACGTTAAATTGCCACTCTTGGCAAGAGGAAAATCAGCTAGACAAGTTATCTTGTCTAGCTGAAGTAATTAAAAAAGAAAAATATGATGTCATTGCTTTACAGGAAGTAAGCCAAAAAGTAGACGCACCTTATGTATATGACTACATTCGTAGCGATAATTACGCTTGGCTTTTAGCAAAAGAACTGGGTAAGCAAGGTGAAGACTATCAATTGGTATGGGATGTATCTCATATAGGCTATGAAGTGTATGAAGAAGGAATTGCCATTTTAACGAAACACCCGATTATTGAAGAGCATTCATTTTTTGTTTCACAAACGTCAAATATTGACTATTGGAAAACGAGAAGAATTGTTGGAGCAACAATCGAATATGAAAAAGAACTCCTTACGTTTTATTCTTGTCATCTTGGCTGGTGGGATGACGAGGAAGAGCCATTCAAGCAGCAAGTTGATACACTGCTAGCTCATGTACACAAAGATAACCCATTTTTCCTACTCGGAGACTTTAATAATGACGCTCATAGACGAAATGAAGGTTACGACTACCTGTTGAGCCAAGGCCTCTATGATACGTATACTCTATCGAATAAAAAAGACAGCGGTATTACAGTTAAAGGTAACATTGCTGGATGGGATGATAATGAACAGGCACTGCGCCTTGATCTAATTCTATCGAGTCATGCGCAGGATATTCAGTCATCAACTGTGGTTTTTAACGGCATACATTATCCCGTTGTTTCCGACCATTTTGGGGTAAGCGTTGAAGTGAAATAAGTGACATAAAGCGAACGAATAGCGTTCGCTTTTTTTCGTGTGATTATGAGGATGTAAAAATCATCTTCTTTACTGCTTTATCTATCGTTTTAGAAGTGTCCGATAAACTTTCGCATTTTAAAAAGTAGGTGTGCTATAATATTGTGATGTTGGCGATATGCAACCCATTTTTGCATGTTTATCAATGAAATCGCTCAACTTAATAGTAAGATGATACATGTAAGCTCTATTTAAATGAACACCCGTTGTCATTATCATAAACTAATAAAGAAAAATAGGTGTGAAACAATCATGAAAATTTTGTTGATTTCAAATATGTATCCTTCGGAACAATTCCCGAGCTATGGTGTATTTGTTCAAAACACTGAAAAAATTTTAGTTCAACATGGTATTCAAGTTGATAAAATTGTCATGCAAAAAAAGACAAGCAAATTAAGCAAGCTTTTTAGCTATGCTTCTCATTATGCTAATGTCGTCTTGACGGGCTTGACAAAAAACTACGACTACCTTTACGTACATTATGCATCTCATAATGCTCTTCCTCTGTTGATTCTTAAAAAGCTAAAGAAGAATGTGAAGATTGTGACAAACGTTCATGGTTCAGACGTTGTACCTGAAGTACCTTCACAGGAAAAATATCAGCCGAGAGTAAATGACTTATTGCAACATTCTACTAAAATTATTACTCCTTCTCCTTATTATAAAGGGCTCGTTGAAGAGAAATATAAGGTTCATAACCCAATCTATATTTTTCCAAGCGGAGGAGTGAATAAAGATCTGTTTCACCCTTATGCAGATAAAAGCAAAGCTTATCAAGAACTAAACTTGGACCCTACTATCCGTTATCTTGGATGTGTAAGCCGCATTGATGTGGGTAAAGGATGGAAATACTACCTGCAAGCAATTGCAAAAGCTGAACAACAAATGCCCACTTCTTATAAATACCTATACATTGGAAGCGGAAAAGATGAAGCTGCATTTAAGGAAATGGTCAAGACTCTAGGTCTAGAGGAAAAAGTCATCCATTTCCCTCTCCTTCCTCAGTCCTCTCTTGCTTACGTATATAATGCAATTGAAGCATTCGTGTTTCCGACCGTAAGAAAAGGAGAAAGTTTAGGCTTAGTCGGCCTCGAAGCTATGGCTTGCGGAGCACCCGTAATTGGGAGTCAGATTGGTGGTCTAAAAGATTACATTATAGACGGAAAGAATGGTCTATTCTTTGAGCCTAAAAATGTAGAGGAATTAGCTTCACAGCTACAGGCTTTTATTAATCTTCCTGAAGATGTGAAACAGCAAATGTCTCAACAGGCGTTACAAACAGCAAACCGCTACACAGTAGATGTAATTGCTGAACAACTCCCAACAATTTTTTTTGATGAGGTGGAAAAATGAAAGTCGCAGTTTTAATTCCTTGTTATAACGAGGAAGTAACAATTGGAAAAGTAATTGACGATTTCAAACGCGAACTGCCTAGTGCAGACATTTATGTGTACGATAACAATTCAAAAGATCGTACAAGTGAAATTGCACTTGAACACGGGGCAATCGTCAAAAAAGAATTCAAGCAAGGAAAAGGAAATGTTGTACGTTCGATGTTTCAAGAAATTGATGCAGATTGTTATGTCATGGTAGATGGGGATGATACGTACCCTGCAGAATTTGTTCATCAATTAATTGAGCCTATTAGAAATCGAGAAGCTAATATGGTCATTGGAGATCGTTTATCAAACGGAACGTATCTCGAAGAAAACAAACGTGCTTTCCATAATTTTGGTAACAACTTAGTACGTTCTTTAATTAATGGCCTGTACAAAAGTAACATTAAAGATATCATGACAGGTTATCGTGCGTACGATAAATTATTTGTAAAATCAATACCTGTGATGAGCCCGGGATTTGAAATTGAAACAGAAATGAGTCTTCACGCGTTAGATAAACGCTTCCGCCTAAAAGAAATCGCGATCGATTATCGCGATCGACCTGAAGGCAGCGAATCGAAACTTAATACGTTCTCTGATGGATTTAAAGTGTTACGAATGATTTTTACGTTATTTAAAGAGTACAAGCCGCTTCAGTTCTTCTCCATTTGGACAGTGTTGTTTATTGTCGCAGGATTAGCTGTTGGTGCTCCGGTACTTTATGAATTTTTTGATACAGGCTTTATTACCAAAGTACCGTCATCTATCTTAGCAACTGGATTGATGGTGTTAGGTGTTTTATCTTTCGTCTGTGGATTAATTCTAGATACAATCGCTTCATTAAATCGCAAGCAATATGAATTAGAACTAAATAAAAAAATTGAACAGATTGAACAAGTAGGAGAATAACAATGATGAAGAATAAAAAAAGTATTTTACTGCTTACAGTAACAGCTTTAATTATTCTTATCGGTTTAAGTATTGGTAATCCAGAAGGTGTTCACTATCTTTACCTTTTTGCTGCACTTGTATTTACCATCATAAGCTCTATTTTTATTTATAAAAATAGAGCTTATGCTTCATTTAAACCGCTAGAATGGCTATTGCTGATTGTTTTTTCGTTTATCGTACAGTTTTCACTTTTAGATAACTTACATATGACGAGCTCAACTGTTTTCTTACTCGTTTTGTATGCCATCAGCCGTACTTTATTGGCAATGCTGCTGACGGCCGCTGTACTCAGCGCTATCAAACAGATAAACGATTTTCACTATACATTTGCACACCCAAAGCGTTACCTAGGAATTGTTACGATTCTTATTTTAGCTGTTAGTCTATATTACTGGTTCGCCTTTTTCCCAGCGGCCATGACTCCCGATTCATTAGCACAGTGGAGACAGGCACATAACGGAGAATTTAACGATTGGCACCCTATTATGATTACATGGCTCATCATGCTGCTGACAAAAATATGGGATAACCCAGGAATTGTAGCGTTCACGCAAATTGTTGTTGTAGTAAGCATATACGCCTATACGTTTGACTTTTTCATTAAACGCAAAGCACATCCTGTTATGATTGGACTTTTAACAGCTATTATTGTCATTATTCCAAGCTTTTTAATCTTTTCAATTATTATTTGGAAAGATATTTTATACAGTGCTTTTCTGCTGTTTTTTACGGTGAATATTGCAAAAATCTATTTGTCAAAAGGTGCTTGGATTAAAAGCAAAGCAAGCTTTTTCTTACTTTTACTTTCCGCATTTGGAGTAGCTTTCTTTAGACATAATGGTTTTCCTGTATTTGTTTTGACTTTCCTTTTAATGATCGTCTTATTCAGAAAAAATTGGAAACCTCTTGTCACGATTTTCTTAGTCGTCTTTATTTTACAAAAGATTGTTACAGGCCCTGTGTTCACGTGGCTTGATGTACAGCCTTCGGATCCAAATGAAGCTTTGTCTATTCCAACTCAACAAATTGCAAACATCATTTCAAATGATGGGGAAATGTCAAAAGAAGAGCGCGAATATTTTAATAAAGTGCTCCCTATTGAATTGTGGAAAGAAAAGTACAATCCATACAAAAGCGATCCTATTAAATTTACTTGGAAATACTACGACCGCGATTTTATTTTTAATGATTTAGGTCTTTACTTTAAGAATTATGCTAGCATTGTCATCAAAAATCCTTATCTAGCAACGGAAGGCTTTCTCAAACAAACGGCTTTAGTATGGCAAATCAATCCTTTTAAAGATGGCTACACAGATACGTATGTAACCAACATTTATTACGGCAATGATTTAGGTCTTAAAAATAAAATAATCGAGCCGTTTATTACGCATACTGCCAATGCTTACTTAGCTATTTTTAAGCACCCTGTTTTTACATTCTTATGGAAACCAGCTTTTTATCACTGTGTCATTTTATTATTTTCATTAATGCTAGTGATTCGAAGAGGAATTACGTCACTTATTATCGTCATTCCTTGGGCTCTTAACACTCTTTCTGTTCTTGCGGCATTGCCGGCTCAAGATTTTCGATATTTATTAGCAAGCGTATTTGTGTCTTTCTTCTTTATTGGTCTTCCTTTTATCCGATTTGATCAGAAAGAAAGGGATGTGACCTCCTGATGGAGAGCAATTACAACAAAAAGCTAGGAATCACACTCGTTATCGTGGCTTCCCTGTTTACAGCTGTTGGACAACTTTTTTGGAAGTTGTCCGAAGCTTCATTTAACTTAAATTTAATTATTGGTTTTTTTCTTTATGGATTAGGAGCGGTTTTTATGATTGCCGCTTTTAAATTTGAAAGAGTTTCCTTACTTCATCCATTTTTAAGCCTAGGATACGTAATCAGCATTGCTCTTGGTTTCTTTCTATTAAATGAAACCATTAGCCCTATGAAGCTGGTCGGTACTCTTATTATTATCGTAGGTGTAATTTTAGTAGGTGGCCAAGATGAATAGTATCCCACTTTTAATTATTATGACCCTTTTAGGTTCAGTTGGAGCTGTCTTTTTCAAGTATATTTCTACGTATTTAAATGAAAAAAAGATAAGGCTAGCGCTTATTTGCTTTGTGGGTGGCGGCCTTTTTTACGGGGCGGCAGCTCTGCTTAATGTGTATGTTTTAACGCTGTTACCTTATTCTATTGTATTTCCGCTCACGTCTATTACGTATATTTGGACATTAACATTCGGTTACTTTTTAATTAAAGAAAAAGTTACAACAAAACAAGTTATCGGCTGTATTCTTCTAATTGTTGGATGCTTCTTTATTGCTAATAGTTGATGAGATAACTTGAAAAGGTAGGAGTTTCGCATGAAAAACTTAAAATTCGCGAGCATTTTACTGCTCATATCAACATTATTTTTGAAATTTTCTAGTATGATTCGTGATTTAGTTATTGCTAACTATTTCGGTACAAGTTATATCGTCGATTCATACAACGCAGCAATGATCATTCCAAACGCTTTTATTTTATTTATGTTAACGGGGATGAAGGATGCGTTTATTCCTAGTTATTTACGTTATGAAAAAGAAAATAAAGGAAAGGTTCATTTGACTAATATTGTTAAATCAACCTTTCTTATTTGTTTCATTGTTTCGGTTCTCGGATCAATTGCCGCTTTCTTTTACTTTCCCGCTTCGTATTCTAATTTTTCCAAAGCAGCAATCGAACTAGGAATTTATACGGGCGTTATGTACTTCTTGTCTCTTTCACTAGTTGGAGTGAATGCCGTATACGAAGGGGTATTTGATGCACGAAGTCAATATTCTTTCTCCGTGTTTTCTCAAACGGTTGTTGTACTATTTACGATTTTAAGTACAATCCTATTACATTCAATTATGGGCGGCTATGCAATTGCTCTTGGCTATTTTATAGGAACAATTGCTTCTTTCTTAATTAAAGTTGTCTATTTTAAACCGCAGCATCTGTTGTTATGGAAGCAAAAAATTGACCGTGATGAAGTGGTGGCTTTTTATAAAGTATTCATCCCTGTTGGTGTGACCATTATGGTCGGTCAAATTAATTTAACTGTAAACTTCTTCTTTGCTGGCTCCTTTGGTGAAGGTGTTATTTCATACTTAAATTACGCCTTCAGACTTGTAAGTATTCCCCAGGCAATATTCGGGGTTACGGTTGCAACCATTATTTATCCGCTGATTGCAAGAGCCATTTCTGAAAAAGATGAAGAACGCTTTAAATCGGGAATTGAAAAAGGGATTACGTTTATGCTGATGCTGCTGATTCCGACGATTGTTATTATGATCTTTTATATGAAAGACATTGTAATGATTGCTTATCAGCGCGGTGCATTTGACGCACATTCGACGTTAAAAACAACGGATGTATCTTATTATTACCTAGGTTCGGTATTTTTCTATTCGCTGCAAGCTGTTCTTGCAAAAGGATTTTATTCTCTCCAAAAAGGTTATCTTATTATGAGAGCAGGCTTATTATCCATTGTGTTAAACATCATCTTTAACATGATTTTCACTAAATTTATGGGATACCAAGGATTAGCACTTTCCATGTCAGTGGTTGCCTTTTTCTATACAGCCATCGTATTCGTTATGCTGGCAAAACAAATCAATCACTTCCATTACGGATATCTAGTGAAAGAAACAGGAAAAATCCTTTTAGCTTCCGTACCTGTTGCTATCCTCATGTTCTTCTTGAAGGACATCGCATTTTTGAATTCATTACATGTTATCTTACGATTTGGTATTGTCTGTATTGCAGGTGGTTTAGTATACTTAATGTCGACGCTATTATGCAGAGTAGAAGGTGTTATGCTTTTAGTTAAAAGAAAACGTTAATTCACGTAAAACAGGAGAGTACTATATGAAGAACACATACTGGTTATTTTTTCTGTTCGTTGGTTTTATTTCAATTCAGCCAATTATTGATATGCTAACGACGTACATGGTTTTGAACATGGATAGTGGTCTCTCAATTGGGGTTGTTATTCGCTTTCTATATATGATTTTCGCAGGTGTCCTACTTTTAGTGTTTGCCAAACAATCAAAATGGGCTAGATATTCGATTATCTACCTTATTGTTTTTGCACTCTTTCTTGGACTCAATATCTACTTAAATCATCAATGGAAAGATCTTTATTATATTGGGCAAGAAATTAAATTTTTCAATAAGGTTGTTTATATGAACGTTACATTACTTGGAATGATTGTAATGTTTTCACATTATCGATCGTCTTTGGATGTAAAAAGAATACTGAGCAAAAACTTATTGACTGCTTCACTCATCATCAGTATTGTTTTTATCGGTACAATGCTAACAGGTACAGCACTAGAGAGTTATCAGTATAATAAAATCGGATTCAAAGGCTGGTTTTATGCAGCGAATGAGCTAGGGGCAACCATTGCTATTTTGCTTCCTCTCACACTGCTTTTAGCTTTAGATAAAGTACGTTCGTTTTCAAAAGCTTATTACTGGATTCCTTTTATCTTGTTAGCCATTTCGTCCATCATGCTTGGAACGAAAGTAGGCTTAGGTGCCGTTATTCTTTCTTTAGTTGTAGCAACAGTTGTCTTATTTGCAAAATTATTTACGAATAAACGCAGCTTAATTAAAGCCAACTTAGTAATCTCAATTCTGCTTTTAATTGTAACCGGAGCAACCACTCCGATTTCTCCAGCTTATAAAAACACATATACGCACATCGATATGTTAGAGGCTAAAAAAGAGAAAACAAAGCAAGAAAAGCCGGAAAAGAAAGAAAAAGAAAAGCCGGCTAAAAAGAAAAAGAAAAAGGAATCAAATTTAGATGACAAAGATATTCAAAATCTAATTCTAAGCAGCCGTGAGCAATTTTTAGCTCATCATAAGGAAGAGTATGCAAAAGCACCTATTGCAAGAAAAATGATAGGTATGGGCTTTTCTGGTGACTATACAAAACAGCTTCCGCCAAAGATGATTGAAATGGATTTTTATGATCTGTTTTTCTCTTTAGGTATCATCGGATTTTTACTATGGGTTCTTCCACTTCTAATAGTTGGTTTAACCGTATTGGTTCGATTATTTAAAGACCCATCACAGCTTCTTGATGAAAGCTTTATGATGTATAGTACAGCAATTGTATTAGCTCTTGGAATTGCTTTTGTAGCTGGGCATGTCTTCACCGCACCAGCCGTTACTATCTATTTTGCAGCAGCTGCTGCTTATCTGTTCGTCATTCATTTCAAACAAAGACAAGCATAAAAAAACAGGCCATTGAAGGCCTGTTTTTTTATCTTTTTAATGGCTGAAGGCTTAACACCGTATCACCCGCATTAACGTTTATTTCTTGATCATGAGCAAAAAAACTCAATGCCTTTCCTTGCTTGCTCACTGCTAGTAAAAGAGAATCATCGCTTTTCTCCTCAAGATATGTTTCATACGTATATTCATCCGTAATTTTTGTATTGTAAATCGTATATCCATGCTCCATTTTATGATGTAGAAACTCCCACGTAATTCCTTTCTTAAAGAGCATGCGTCCTCTTACCGTGTGCATAATTTCATCGACATCTTCTCTTGAATCTTCTTGGTCACGAATACTTAATTGAAAAACATTGTTCCGTCCTATATCTTGAAGAAAAGCAGTACAAACAAGTGCATTATATGCATCTAACTCAGTTGCAGCAATCACGTATTCATAAGGAGTTAAATCTAGATGATATTCCGTTTGCTCAGCTAGAACTTCTCCGTGATACACATCTACTTCGGCTCTGCGCGCAACTCTTAACCGCTCCCACGAAGAATCAGCAACTAACACTGGATAGCCCAGCTGTTTTAACTTGGAAGCAAAGGCAACCGTAAAATCATTGCTTCCTACAAGCAAAATACCAGGTTCTTCTCCAATTGATAAATCAAGCTTCTTAGCTAGCCATGAAAGGGAAAAACCGTGTGCACAAACCGTAGCAAATACTAAAGCAAATGTCAGCGTTGTTAGGATAGAAGCATCTTTAAATCCTTCATCGATTAGTACTTTCGCAAAGTAACTTGAGACCGTTAACGCCACAATGCCGCGCGGGGCAATCCAGCCAATCAGTATTTTTTCTTTTATAGATAAATCTGTCCCTACCGTTGATAAAAAGATGGAGACAGGTCTGACAATAAACAGCATAAGTAAAACAAACAAAATAATATTCCAATGAAAAATTTCAGTAATGGTCTTCATCGTCAGTCCAGCCGTTAACATGATAAAAATAGTAGAAGTCAATAGAACCGAAATGTTCTCTTTAAAATGTCGCATATCACTAATAGATGAAATATGCATATTAGCAAGCGTAATCCCCATCGCTGTTACTGCTAGAAGACCTGTTTCATGCTTAATTTCATCAGCTATCGTAAAGCAGGCAATAACGACAATAAATACGACCGGAGATTTTAAATACTCTGGAATATGACCCTTTTGAAACATCCATCCTATTCCGCGGCCAAGAAGCCACCCTATTAAAACAGCAATAATAGAGGCTATGAAGAAAAAGAGAATTGTTTTTCCACTCACTTCTCTCAGCACTAAAAATTGAACAATTTCAAACGAAAAAACGGCCAGCAGTGCACCAAAGGGGTCAACAATAATACCTTCCCATTTTAAAATCGCTGCTGGTTTTGGTTTTAATTTAGCTTGTCGTAAAAGAGGTAAAATCACGGTTGGACCCGTCACAATAAAAAGCCCTCCGATAACAATTGCCACCGCCCATGATAAATCTGCTATATAATGAGCAGCTAAAGAGCCTAAAATCCAAGCTAGCATGGCTCCGAGCGTCACAATGCGAAACACGGGCTTTTCGATTCCCCTTACCTCTCTCATGTCTAAATTCAAGCTGCCTTCAAATAAAATAACAGCTACAGCAATCGATACAAAAGGATCAAAAAGCTGAGCAAATTGTGCTTTAGGATCAATTAAACCTAAAATAGGGCCTGTTAGTAGTCCGATAATTGACATCACGACAATTGCTGGTAACTTAAATCTCCAAGCCAGCCACTGAGATAGAACTCCTAGTCCTACTACGAGCGTGATATGTATAAGCATAGGTTCCATTGTATCTTCCTTCTCTCGTTCGCATAATGTGTATATATTTTCCCTAAAATAAACCGATGTTATACAGGAAGAAACAAACACTACCTTGTTTTACCACTTTTTCAAAAATGCTAAACGCATACTCTTTTCTTTGAATCCAAGCTGTTTTCTTTCATTCGACACATATTTTACTCGTGTTTGTCGAATTTCACTTTATTATCAAATAATAAAAAGCCTTTAGCTTCTGCTAAAGGCTTTTTGCCGGGTGATCCAATTCATATAGCTTTTGATAGTGACTGTTCGTCGCAAGTAATTCGTCATGCGTTCCCCGAATGGCTATTTTACCATCTTGCAAAAATAAGATTTCATCCATTTTTTCCATCCCAACTAAATTATGCGTAACCCAAATTAAGGTTTTGTCTTGAAGAGTTTCAAAGATAGTGGATAACAGACGCTTTTCAGTCATAGCATCCAACCCTGCAGTTGGCTCATCTAGCATAACAATTGGCGTATGCTGAAGCAGAACACGTGCTAACGCAATCCGCTGACGTTCTCCTCCCGAGAAGCGCTGACCTGTTTCGAGCATCGGCGTTTGATATCCTTGGTGCAAACCTTCCACAAGGGAGTGCATATTCACTTGCTTCATGGCCTCAATTACTTCTTCTTTTGTAGCCTCTTCATTAGCTAGTAATAAATTGTTGGCTACGCTTGTATTAAATAAATAAGGATTTTGATTTAATACAGAGATGAGTTTTGGTACATCTTCACGAACCTCAGCAACAGACTGACCGTTTAGCTGAACTGTACCTTCTGTAGGTACTAAGGAGCCTTGCAGCAACTTTAATAGAGTCGATTTTCCAGCTCCACTCTTGCCAAGAATCGCAATTTTTTTCCCTTTCTCGACTTGAAATGAAAGATCATGAATTACTGACTCCTCCTCATTACTATAGCGAAAGCTTACATGCTCAACTTTTAATCTAACCGAATTCCATGAACCTTTATAAGGTAGAGAAAGAGTATGTTTTTTCTTTTCGTTCACATCTTCCCAGTTCTTTTCCATTGCCTGTACTCTATTTAATGATTCTTCAAACTGAGGAATCTTTTCTACTGCATTAGATACTGGCAGCAGCGCTTCAGATAAAGGAAATACTACTAAAATAAAAGCAGCAATAAACACACCTGCAAGCTCTTTATCTGCAAAAAGAGAAGACCCAAACCAAAGCATTGTGACAATTAAACCTGCTACAATAAGTTGTCCAAACAATTCTCGGTAATACGTCCATAGTTTAAGCTTACGATCCATGCCGTCTAACTCATTTTCTGTTTTGTTATACGAATGAAAAAATGACTGCTGCTGACCGCTTAACACCCAATCAGTCACTCCTAAAAAGCCATCTGTGACCTTGGCATATAACTGTGCTTTGCTTGATTTATATCGCTGATTGGCTGCCTTCATATGCCAAAGGGAAAAAAGCGGCATCACTACTACTAATAAAAATAAATAGATGGCAATCAAACATGCAAACTTTAGGCTAAAGAATCCTAAAGCTACAATCGAAATAACGTATAAAATAACAGCTGAAATTGTTGGAAGAATGGTACGTAAGAACAAGTCTTGTAAACTTTCAATATCTTCCGCGAGAACTCCTAAAACATCTCCTGTTTGATAGCGAGATGTAGCAATTAACGGTTCAATCAAATGATAAAGACGTGTACGCATTTTAGCTAAAATACGAAGAATAAAATCGTGACTGACAAGACGCTCCGCATAACGGAAAGCTGCTCGGCTTAAACCAAATGTACGCACAAGTACAATTGGAACATACACCAATAAAATCGTTTCTGGCCGTAAGGAAGAAGCTGAAATCAAATAACCTGACGTGAACATTAGCGCGCAAGCAGAACCAATCGTTAACATGCTTAGTAATAAGATAGAAAAGATACGATATTTATATGTTTTAAAGTAGGGCCATATCCAACTTTTATATTTCATCATATCTCCTCCTCTTCATGTAAAAATTGATAGTAAGCTCCTTTTTTTGAATCAGTTCTTGATGATTACCGATTTCTGCAACCTTTCCGTCCTCTATTACAACAATGAGATCCATGTCTTTCATCCAATGCAGACGGTGCGTAGCTAAAATAAATAACTTCTCTTGGAACATCGTTAAAATATCTTGCTTTAATTCATATTCCGTTTCAATATCGACTTGTGCCGTTGGTTCATCAAGCATAATAATAGGACGGTCGCTTAGAAATGCCCTTGCTAGAGCAATCCTTTGAGCTTGGCCGCCGCTAAGCTGGCGTCCCCCATCCCCTATCATTTCATTTTCCTTCTTAGGCATCTGTTGAACCGTTGATAAAAGTCCTGCTTTCGTTAAAGCATCTTCATAATCATATGAGCCGCCTCTATCTTGATAAAATTCAATATTTTCTTTTACTGTTCCATTAAAAATAAATGGGTGCTGAGGGATATACGTAATCTGCTTTTGCCAAGCAGCTGAGCGTAAATCAATTGGCACGCCGTTTACTTCGGCAGAACCTTCTGTAGATTGTACAAAGCCACTTAGTATATCAATAAGCGTCGATTTTCCAGCTCCGCTTTTTCCGATGATTCCAATTTTCTTCATTCCTTTAACATGCAGTGACACATCTTCAAGAGAAGGTGGCTGCTCTTTGTCATATTTGACGGTGATATGACGTAATTGAAGTTCACTGCTTTCAGTCCAACTAGGAAAAGCTTCTTTTTTAGCCGACGGTTTTTCAGCCTGCTTCACAATCTTAAGTAATGCATCTCCGGATTCTTTTCCGTCTAATGTTGCATGGTAATCGTTTCCGACTTCTCGTATCGGCAGGAAATATTCAGGCGCCAGCAATAAAATCATAAGTGCAGGCTCTAATGTCATAGACCCGTTTACCAGCCGCAAACCAAGCATAACAGCCACGATGGCTACAGATAACATCGTAAAGAAATCTAGAGCAAACGTAGATAAAAAAGCAATTCGGAGCGTTCCCATTGTCGCTTTTCGATAACGGTCACTGACTCTTTCAATCGTTTCAGCATGTTCCTTACTTTTCCCGAGAAATGTTAAAGTTTCTAACCCTCGAAGCGAATCTACAAAGTGGTTGGACAACACGTGATATGTCTCCCATTGGCTATCTATTTTTTTTTGTGCAGCCAATCCAAGCAAAATCATAAATAAAATTAAAATTGGCATGGTCACAAGTAAAATAATGCCTGAAAGCCGATCATGGTACCAGACGAAAGCAAGCACTAGCCAAGGTGTAACGCTAATGGCGGCCAGTTTAGGCAAAAACAGCTCGAGATAAGCGCGAAGTTTCTGTAGGCCTGTGGTGATGAGCGTCACCAAGTTTCCTGTTCCTTCATCCTTGGTAAAACGCGGTCCTAATGAAAAAATGCTTTTCATGACTATCAAACGAAGTTCCTGAGTCGTTTTGACTCCAAATTGATATGCTGTTTTTTTTACTATAAAACCTACGATCTGACGAATCATAAAGGCAGACAAAAACAAGCCGATTGCTTTTGTCTGCGAAGTTAAACTTTCACCATGAAAAAGGGCGGTAATTACTTCGGCGAGCCACTTAGCTTGAAAAATAATGGCTACACTTTGAATAGTAATAAGCCCTATTAACATGGCAAGAACCATTTTTATTCCGTTGTAAACCATTAAATTTCTACCCATTAATACTCCATATGCTCCTTATGATCTACACGTTTTCTAAAAACGTAGTAGCTCCAAATTTGATAACCTAACACAAAAGGCAGTAATGCAATAGCAGCGTAAGACATAATTTTTAAGGAATAATTCCCTGATGCTGCATTATGAATCGTTAAACTATAGCTTTCATTGATTGAACTAACCAAAACGGTTGGAAACAATCCTGCAAATATAGAGGAAATTGATAAAATTAAAATTAAGCCAGACATAGCAAATGCCCATCCGTCTTTTTTACGTGTAAGGAAAAATCCTGCTAGTAAATACACGAAAATACCGATGAAAAATGTATATAGCATCAAGCGGCTATGATTACTGAATAAATCTGTTTCAAAAAACGTCATGCCTGAAAAGATAAGAAGTAATAAGGCATTTATAGGCAAAAGCTTCATAGCGACCTTCCGTGAACGATCTCTAATATCGTCCATCGTCCGGATCGTGGCAAAAATAAGTCCGTGCCATAAGCAAAGCATTGTTAACGTAACGCCGCCTGTGATGGTATATAGATTAACAATATCCGAAAAGCCGGCATTCATTTGCATGTTGCGCTCAACAGGCAGTCCTTTCATTAGCGCTGAAAATAAGATACCAAAAATGAGCGGTGGAAAAAGACTTCCAAAGAAGATAACCCAATCCCACGCATTTTTCCACGCTTGTTTTTCAACTTTTCCTCGAAATTCAAATGCTACGCCGCGGCCAATCAGCGACAGCAAAAGAAAAACAAAAAGAACATATGACCCGCTTAATAGCGTTGCATACCAGTTTGGAAAAGCGGCAAACATAGCACCGATTGCTGAAATTAGCCAAACTTCATTTGCATCCCAAAAAGGACCGATTGTATTAATAAAAGCTCGTCGCTCTAAGTCGTTTCTTCCTAAAAAACGAGACACCATTCCAATCCCAAAATCAAAGCCTTCTAAAAAGATAAAACCAACAAACAGAATGGATACTAGTAAATACCAGAATTCATTAAGAGAAAACATTGTATCCCTCCTTTGTAAACGGATCAGTTGATACTACTTTTGTATGTGCTTCGTGATTGTGATCTGGACCTTTTTTAACTTCTTTAACGAACAAGAACACCATAATCACAGCTAAAATTAAATAAAAGAACGAAAACGAGATAATAGAAAACAGCAATTCTCCTGCTGTTACATCAGGAGACACGGCATCTTCCGTTTTCATATAGCCAAATACAACCCAAGGCTGACGGCCAATCTCTGTCATAATCCAACCTGCTGAACTTCCAAGGAACGGAAAGGCAATGGCAATCGTCATAATACGTAAAAATAGTTTGCTTTCTTGAAGTTTTTTGCGAGAAAGCAAGTACGTGCCCCAAATACCTAATGCACATAATACGCCACCTAGACCAGCCATAATGCGGAAACTCCAAAATGTTGTCCGAACGGGTGGAATATAATTTCCTGCTCCATATTTCGCCGTATACTGCTCCTGCAGCTCGTTCATCCCGGGAACGGAACCTGAAAATTTCCCGTATGATAAGAAGCTCAATAAATAAGGTATTTTGATTTCACTCGTATTTTTCTTTTCATCGGGGTGAATATTTGCTGTTACCGTCCAAGCGCCTGGACTTCCGCTGTTTTCCCATAATCCTTCACTTGCGGCCATTTTCATCGGCTGTGTTTTAACTAAGTATCCAGCCTGTTCATGGCCAGATAACGCAATTCCTACACCTGAAACTAACCCTACAATAATGGCAACTTGAAATGATTTTTTGGCAAAAGCCACATGTTTTTTCTTCAAGAGCATAATGGCACTGACACCCGTGATAAAAAAGGCGCCTGTTGCAAACGAACCTAAAATGGTATGAGGGAATTCAACCCACAGCTGACCGTTTGTTAACAATTTAAAGAAGTCATTCATTTCTAAACGCCCATTATTCAGCTCCATTCCAACCGGATGCTGCATAAAAGAATTAGCCGTTAAAATAAAGAACGCTGAAAAAATAGTACCTAGACTAACAAGCCAAATACATAGACAGTGCAGCCATTTAGGCAAACGATCCCACCCGAAAATCCACAGTCCAAGGAAAGTGGACTCCATAAAAAACGCTAGCAGTGCTTCAATAGCAAGCGGCGCACCGAATACATCTCCTACAAACCGTGAGTACTCTGACCAGTTCATGCCAAACTGAAATTCTTGTAAAATACCTGTTACGACGCCGACAGCAAAGTTAATCAGGAATAAGTGCCCCCAAAACTTTGCCATCTTTTTATACTGTTCATCTTTTTTTACTACGTACATCGTTTCCATGATCGCTACTAAAAAGACAAGACCTATAGATAGCGGTACAAAGATAAAATGAAACAGCGTCGTTGATGCAAATTGAATACGTGATAGTATAACTGTATCCATCTTCTTTCTCCTTTCATATATAAGAACATTCATCATTTCCATAGATACTTTGCTCATTTCTGAGCATCTTTTACTTACATTGTGAAACATTGAGCATAATAATTCGAGAGATATGCTCAATGCTTCACATATATATGTAATATCTCTCTTTCTATTTACATAGTATAGTCTATTTTTTTAGCTGTGCACGTACATTTTTTGAACGTTTTTAGACTAAAACGTGACTTTCTTGTGACAAAAAAGTGAAGGGTCTCTTTATTTTTTCATAAAAAAAGCACGCTCTGATTTGAGCTTGCTTCTCTACGGTCGATATTTTGCTTTGGCATTTAATTTAGATTGACGAATAATTTGGTTAATGACTTCAGAAAATACAATACCAATGGCAATTGAACCTGAAATCATAAAGGCTTTTGCTGCAAGACTAATCGCTTCATTATAATTATTTTCTACAAAGTTACGCATGGCATCGTATGCTGTTCCTCCTGGAACTAGCGGAATAATACCTGCTACGGTGAAAATAATGATCGGCGTTCGATAAATTTTTGCGTAAATTTGACTAATAATAGCAATAAAGAAGGCCGATGCAACTGTGCTTGGAATTTCATCTACGCCATAGAACGTTAGCAAATAGTAAATGAGCCAGCCAATCATTCCGACAAAGCCACTTTTTAATAATGATTCACGTGGAACATTAAAAATGATCCCAAACGCTGCTGAAGCAATAAAACTTGTAATTATCTGCTCTACGATATGCATATGATGCCTCCCTTCTATAGAAGCGTAAATACAATGGCAATACCTGCACCAATAGCGAATGCCGTCAGAAACGCTTCTGCTCCTTTTGATAATCCAGACAGCAAATGTCCCGCCATTAAATCTCGCACTGCATTGGTAATGGATAATCCAGGAACGAGAGGCATAACGGATCCAATAATAATTTTATCAATTTGCGTGCCTAGTCCTGAAGCGACTAAAAGAGCTGATAAAAGTCCAATAACTAACGAAGCAGTAAACTCAGCAAAAAAGCGAATCGGAATAAGACGGTGAAAATACACCACGGTTAAAAATCCGAGCCCTCCTGAAAACATAGCTGGAATAAAGTCCGTCCATAAACCTTGAAACATGATTAAAAAGCATCCGCTAGAAATGGATGCAGCTGCAAGTTGAACCCATAGTGGAAAAGCTACGTTCGTTGCTTCAATTTCTTGTAGCATTTCATACGCTTCCTCCAAGGAGATGTTTCCTTGACTGATTGTTCTTGAGACGCTATTTACCATGGTTACTTTTTTCAAATCTGTCGTTCGTTCGGAAATACGAATTAACTTCGTTTTCGTCGGTTCTTTCGTTTCAAGTGAAAACATAATCCCTGTTGGCGTCACATAGCTGTGGGATTTTTTTATACCGTAAGACGCTGCAATCCGCATCATTGTGTCTTCTACTCGATACGTTTCTGCTCCGCTTTCTAACATAATTTTACCTGCTAGTAAGCTAACGTCCATAATTTCATATTTATCTAATTTTTGTTGTGTCATCAAATCGCTCCAAACATATTAAAGCTTGGTTTTTTCCCCTACAGCATACAGTGTATAAGAAAGAGGGAAGTGGACGCAATGGTTAATGCAAAAAAGTGTGGACTTTTTGTCTCACACTTTCAGGAATAGTATATACATTCCTTATCAATTCATACGTTTTGTGGTCTCGCGCTCTACTAATACAGGTGCCATTTTATACTGTATCTGATCTATTTCTTGCTGATCCTGAATTTGCTGAAGTAAGAGGTTTACTGCTTTTTCAGCCATTTTCTCCATCGGTTGACGGATAGTTGTTAGTGGAGGATGCGCTTCACTAGCTTCTGTAATATCATCAAACCCTATAACAGACAAATCTGCTGGAACGTGAAGCCCGTTTTGCCACGCACAGTGTATCACTTTCAGAGCGATGTAATCCGTAGCACAAATAAGCGCAGTTGGAGGCTCTGGATGATGAGCTAGCTCATTTATAAACTGATATAGTTCATCTGAGTTATTCATATCTTCTTTCACAAACTTTGCGTTTGCTGACGGTACATACTGATAAAAAAGAGACAGACGGTGCTCGACTCCGCTTACAGCTTTTCCAACGAACCCTATCTTCTTATGACCAAGGTCCGTTAAGTGAGCAACAGCTAATTTCATTCCCACCGCATCATCTACATGTACAATCGGCCAAAGTGCAGAAGAGGCGTCTCCTGTAAGAGAAACGTAAGGCGTTTGATATTGTTTTAATACATCTACAAACGGATGCTGAGCAGCTACATAGTCTAATAAAATGACCCCATCAAACCAATGGTTCATCATAACATTTAATTGACGCTCAGCCGTTGCTTCTTCGTAATCCGTGTGTCCAATAAGAACGTCCATCCTTCGACTTTGAACTTGTTGTTGTACCTTTTTTAATAGTTCAATTAGAAATGGATCTTTTAAATCTCTAATTAATATCCCGATAATCCCTGTTTTTTGGGCCCGCAGAGCTGCCGCAAATGGATTCGTCTGATACCCTAAATGAGCTGCTGCTTTTAGTACTTTTTGTTTAGTTTTTTCACTGATTTTAATTTTACCGTCTTTATTATTGAAGATTCTTGATACCGTAGCTAATGAAACTCCCGCTTCTTTTGCTACTTCTGTAATCGTGACTTTTTTTCTCCCCATTCGTACCGACTCCTATTTTCTTTTAGTCTATCAACCAAGTAAGCATTTTTCTTTATTATACTACTAGAAGCCGGAACCACCGAAAACTACCTTCCCTACTTTTCACTAAACAGCCACTTTAACACATCTTGAATTTTTTGATCCCAATATGCCCAGTCGTGACTTCCTTTTCCTTCTTCATATGTAAAATAAATAGGCTCTTGCTTACAACGCTCGGAAAAACGTTTATTTTCCTGATATAAAAAATCTTCCGTTCCACAGCATTGATAAATACGCGGAGTCACTTCTCCATAGCGTCGGCGATTTTCAAGCAGCCAGAAAAGATCATCCTCAGGTCTAATAACAGGCGGCATGCCAAAAATCAAAGGATAATCTAAGAACTGCACTTCTCCACGTCCTCCAAGCCCTTCAACGTCCATCACTCCTGATAAACTGGCAGCTGCAGAAAATTGATGTGGTTTGCGAAACGCCCATTTTAAAGCGCCGTACCCTCCCATAGAAAGGCCAGCTACAAAATTATCTTCTCTTTTTTCCGATAACGGAAAGAATGATCTGGCCAATTGAGGAAGTTCTTCTGTTACAAACGTCCAATACTTCTTTCCATAAGCCATATCTCTATAAAAGCTACGATCTACATCTGGCATTACAACTGCAAGTCCTAATTCTGATGCGTAGCGTTCAATCGAAGTTCTTCTCATCCATATCGTATGATCATCAGAAAGACCGTGTAATAAATAGAGCGTAGGGTGTTTCTCACTTCTTGTATTGGTTTGTAAACCAATTTGAGATTTTGTTTGCTGCGGTATCAAAACGTTCATTGAAGTACTTATTTGCAATACTTCTGAAAAAAAATCACATTGCATAAATGCCATATTTCTCTTCCCCCCTATTTTTTCTTCCCTATTGATTGATAACAAAACGTACATAATTCATATAAAAGTTAAAAAATAGTTTGATTATTTACAATTTTTAGTTTAACATAAAAAACATCTTTTATGAAAACGTTTTACGTATAACGTTTTTTTAATTAAAATAATGATCTTGATTCAAAGGAGGAATTTATATGGGGATAGTAAAAGTAACTTCTGACGAGTATAAGGAGCAAAAAGGAAATCTATTTTTCGTGATTTTCATTTCATGTGCAGCTGCTTTTGGAGGGTTACTTTACGGCTATGACACAGCCGTCATTTCAGGAGCTATTGGGTTGATGGAAGTGCATTTTAATCTTAGTCCAACGATGGTAGGTTTTGTTGTATCTAGTCTGCTGCTCGGTGGTGCCGTTGGGGTACTTGCTTCAGGAAAACTGAGTGATCGATTCGGTAGAAAAAGCATCTTACTTTTAGCAGCTTCTTTATTTATCGTGTCTGCAATTATGCAAGCGCTATCTTTATCCATCTCTTTTATGATTATTTCTCGAATTATTGGAGGACTAGGCATTGGTATGGCTTCTGTTCTTTCTATTACCTATATTTCTGAAATAGCCCCTCCGCACATGCGCGGCCGCTTGGGCTCTCTTTATCAATTTGCTGTTGCTGTTGGGATTGTTTCTGTCTATTTTGTAAATGACTACATTTTATCTATTGGGGAAGGCGCTTGGCAGAATTCCACGGGGTGGCGCTACATTATCGGTGCTTCTGGCATTCCAGCTCTTTTATTTCTTCTTATCCTTTCTCCTGTTCCTGAAAGTCCGAGGTGGCTGGTAAAAGCAAACCGCACTTTAGAAGCTATGGAGATTTTAATTAAAATCAATGGTACACACATTGCACGCCAAGAGCTGTATCATATTGAGCAATCGTTAAAAGAAAATCAACCGGCTTCTCTTTCGCTTTTTAAAGAGGTCGGTCTTCGAAAAGCGCTGCTTATTGGTATTCTACTTGCAGCCTTTCAACAGCTTGTCGGAATTAATGCCATTATTTATTACGCCCCGCAAGTTTTTGAAGCAGCTGGAGCTAGAGGAGATTTATCGCTCCTTGTTACGTCTATGATTGGTGTAGCTGCCTTTTTAGGCGTTCTTTGTTCCATGTGGCTTATCGACCGGATTGGCCGCAAAGCTTTATTGCTTATTGGCACAGCTGGTATGGCTGTTACGCAGCTTCTCGTTTCCTTTGGGTTTCATTCTCAAGGTACTGAAGGGTTGACTACTAGTTTACTTATTGTTTTTTATTTATTTCTTTTTAATATTTCTATGGGACCGGTTGCATGGGTTGTGATTTCTGAAATCTTTCCTAATCACGCGAGAGGCTATGCAATGTCTATTTCCACGTTTTTCTTGTGGATAGCTAATTGGTTTGTGTCTCAGTTTTTCCCTATTCTTTGGAGCAAAGCTGGAGGATCTTTTACATTTTTATTCTTTATGATTATGTGTATGGCTTCATTTTTGTTTATATGGAAGTGGGTTCCAGAAACAAAAGGAAAGTTACTTGAAGAAATTGAACATATATGGAAATGAAGGGTTAGTTCAGGATATAAATAAATGAATCCAATCTAAAGATGAACAAATGGGATACATGAGCTAAACGGCTTGTGACACCGTAGTTGATTTCTGTGCAAGACTTCGCTTTCCGCGGGCGGGCGCTGAGCCTCCTCGTCGCTTACGCTCCTGCGGGGTCTCATCTGTTCCGCTTTTCCCGCCGCAGGAGTCTTCGTCTCGCCCTCCAATCAACTACTAGAAGAATCTAAACAGATGAAAACTACGTTCACCCTAACAAAAAAAAACGAACCAATAATCAAAAATTTTGATCAATGGTTCGTTTTTCACTTCGTCTAAAATACTTTCGTCCCAGCCTCTTCTTTTTATCGAATTTGTCCATCTCCGTAAATAATATATTTTAGCGTTGTTAATTCCTTTAATCCCATCGGTCCACGCGCATGAAGCTTTTGTGTACTAATTCCGATTTCTGCCCCGAAACCAAACTCTTCTCCGTCTGTAAACCTCGTTGAAGCATTCACATAAACAGCGGCTGAATTAACGCGCTGTAAAAAACGCTGAGCATGAGCATAATTTGTTGTTACAATCGCTTCAGAGTGATGTGAACTATGAACATTAATATGGGAAATCGCTTCATCGATATCATCTACGATTTTAACCGCCATGATGAAATCCAAATATTCTTTCTTCCAATCCTCATTTCCTGCCGGAACAAGATCTGGAACGATTGTTAGCGCACGTTCATCACCGCGTAATTCTACATCTTTCTCTCGTAGCGCTTGAACAATAATCGGCAAAAATTCATGAGCCGCTCGTTCATGAATAATCAGCTTTTCAGCTGAGTTACACACCGCTGGACGAGATGTTTTTGCATTAATGACAATATTGGCCGCCATGTCACCGTCATATTCTTCATCAACATAAATGTGGCAGTTCCCAGTTCCTGTCTCAATAACGGGAACCGTTGCATTTTTTACCACCGCTTCAATTAAACCAGCACCGCCTCGAGGAATTAATACATCGATATATTCATTTAGCTTCATTAACTCCAGTGCTGTTTCTCTCGACGTATCTTCAATAAGCTGTACGCTATGCTCAGGCAATCCTGCACTTGCCGCAGCTTGAGATAATACAGAAACAATCGCTTGATTCGAATAAAACGCCTCGCTGCCTCCGCGCAAAATAACTGCATTTCCTGCTTTTAAGCATAAGCCTGCTGCATCACACGTAACGTTTGGACGCGCTTCATAAATAATTCCTATGACACCAATGGGTACACGCTGCTGCCCAATTTGTAAGCCATTTGGTCGCTTCGCCATAGACAGCACTTCTCCTACTGGATCCGCAAGCGCAGCTACTTGGCGCAGGCCGTCTGCCATTCCATGAATCCGTTCTTCATTTAAAGATAGACGATCTAACATCGCTTTTGACATGCCTTTTTGAACGGCTTTTTCTATGTCTAATTCATTGGCTTTTAAAATCGCTTCTTGCTGACTCAATAAAGCAGCCGCCATTTTATAAAGCGCTTGCTGTTTTTGTTCACTCGTTACATTTCCTAAGAAATAAGAGGCATCTTTTGCCTGCTTTCCTTTAAGCTGCAATTCACTCATTTCATTACTCCTTCAGCTTGTTTTAAGAATAACGTTCCAATTTCTTGGCCTTCAATAATATCTCGCAAAATACTTGGCTCTTTACCATTTGCTAAGATTAAGCTCACGCCTGCACTTGTAGCTGTTTTAGCAGCGGTAAGCTTTGTGACCATTCCGCCTGTTCCAACGTCAGTTCCACTATCTCCAGCAAAATTCTCAAGCTCCGGTGTGATGCCATCTATTACTTTCATTAATTTAGAGTTAGGGTTTTTTGTGGGATCTGAATCAAAGAAACCGTCAATATCAGATAAAATAACAAGTAAATCTGCGTGAATCAAAACTGAAACAATGGCGGATAAATTATCGTTATCTCCAAAACGCACGATGTTTTCAATCTCATCGATTGCAACTGTATCGTTTTCATTAACAATAGGAATCACTTTGTCTTCAATTAATTTTTCAAACGTGTTCACAACGTTATTGCGCACATGTTCATCTTCGATTACATCTTTCGTTAACAGTACTTGACCAACAATGTGACTGTACTCACCAAAGAATTTACTATAGATATGCATAAGCTCACATTGCCCGACAGAGGCCGCTGCTTGTTTTTCTCGAATAGAAGTCGGCTTTTCTTTTAACTTTAGTTTTTTTACTCCCACTTGAACGGCACCTGATGTAACAAGCACAACTTCCTTTCCTGCATTCATTAAATCAGATAAAACACGCGCTATTTTTTCAATGCGTGCTAAGTTAATATCTCCATTATCATAGGTCAACGTAGATGTCCCTACTTTGACTACAATACGCTTGCTATTTTGTAACTCTTGACGATGGTTCACTCTTTTCATCTCCCTAACTAAAAACACCTAAATGCGTACTAATTTTTTTAAAAATTATAGCAGAGATTATGCGAAAAGTCTTATAGTTTTTCAAAGGGAATTTGAACTTTCTAATTTTTTAAATAATTAAGGGAAAAACTGGTGATAAAAGCGCTTTCTTCTTTTATAATGAAAGTTGTAAGGGGAACACACAATTACATAACGTTGTGTAGTAGTACAAACATCAGACAACTAAGGGATAGGGGGATTTGTAATGAATGCGGTTACGATTGTTATTGGATCTATCTGTATTTTAATGATTGCGTATCGGCTATACGGAACATTCATGGCTGTTAAAGTCTTGAAACTAAACGATGCGCAAAAAACGCCGGCACATGAGCTTGAAGATGGGAAAGATTATGTGCCAACCAACCGATGGGTAACATTTGGTCATCACTTTGCAGCTATTGCAGCTGCGGGTCCGCTTGTTGGACCTATTTTAGCAGCTCAGTTTGGCTATTTGCCCGGACTGCTGTGGCTTTTAATCGGAGCTGTAATCGGAGGAGCTGTTCACGATGCAGTTGTGTTATTTGCATCTATGCGCCAAAAAGGCCAATCGCTTTCAGAAGTGGCTAAAAAAGAACTAGGGCCCGTCGCTGGTTTTTGTACAGGCTTAGCCATGCTTTTTATCATTACCATCACAATGGCCGGTTTGTCTATGGTCGTGCTACACGCACTTGAGAAAAATCCTTGGGGTACGTTCGCTGTTGGAATTACGATTCCAATCGCAATGGGGGTAGGTATCTACCACAAAAAAACCGGTAATTTAAAAGCGGCTTCTACAGTCGGCTTCATTTTAATTTTAATCGCCGTATTTAGCGGTCCTTATATTCAAGGAACAGCTTTAGGAGATTTTTTAACGCTAGATATTAAAACACTTTCAATTATTCTTCCCGTTTATGCATTTTTCGCAGCGGCCTTGCCCGTTTGGCTGCTTTTAGCACCTCGAGATTATTTAAGCAGCTTTATGAAGATCGGCGTCTTTATCGCGCTGATTGTAGGCGTGTTTTTCGTAAACCCAGCAATTCCATTTCCTGCAGTTACTGAATTTATTCACGGAGGCGGCCCTATTTTAGCAGGACCTGTGTGGCCGTTCATTTCCATTACGATCGCCTGCGGTGCTATTTCCGGCTTCCATGCATTTGTTGGTTCAGGGACAACCCCTAAGATGCTCGACCGTTGGAGTGACATTAAAGTTGTAGGCTTCGGGGCGATGTTAGTCGAATGCTTGGTAGGAATTATGGCATTAATTGCCGCAACAGCTTTACATCCTGGAGACTATTTTGCAATCAACTCTACACCTGAAGTGTTTAAAACGCTCGGTATGAACGTGACAGCTCTTCCTCAGCTTAGCCAAGAGATTGGTCTAAACTTAGAAGGCCGTACAGGCGGCGCTGTTACACTGGCTGTAGGAATGACGTATATCTTCACGGAAATTCCTTGGTTCAGCCACCTGTCTTCTTATTTTTTCCAATTCGTCATTATGTTTGAAGCAGTGTTTATTTTAACTGCTATCGACGCTGGCACACGCGTTTCCCGCTATTTAATTCAAGACTTTTTCGGTGAATTTTATAAGCCTTTGAAGCGAGTAGACTGGCTTCCCGGGTCCATTTTTGCAAGCGCCCTAGCCTGTTTTATGTGGGGGTACTTATTATTCTCAGGAGATATTGGCTCCGTTTGGGCGCTGTTCGGCGTATCGAATCAGTTAATGGCTTCTATTGGTTTAATTATTGGAGCAACCGTCATTCTTAGAATTGCAGATAAACGCTCCTATATGCTTACTTGCCTTATTCCATTAGCCTACCTTTACGTAACGGTTAACTACGCAGGTTATTGGATGGTTAAGAATGTGTATTTAAATGAAGCTGCGGCAGGTTACAGCATATTAAATGCGACTCTTTCAATCGTCATGCTTATACTCGGTCTCATTATTATGATAGCCGCGATTCAAAAATGGACACAGCTTTGGCGCACGCCTCAGGCTGAGCTGGCAGCGAAAGCAAACTTAACACAAAATATATAAAACGAACACGCTTGCTTATATAAGCAAGCGTGTTTTTGATATGGTAATAGCCGGTCAAAATAATTGCACACCAGGCATTTTTATTATTAAACTAAATATACTATACAGAAAATTTTTAAAATAGTTCGTACACTTCACATGCTATATACCCCATTGACTACATCTCAAAATTAACACTTTAAATTATAATAATTATAATTTAGTATTGATTTTTTATTTAAAAATGTTATTATTATTTCTAACATAATAAAATTCAAATAAGAGGTGGTTCTAAGATGACAACAAACAAGAATAACCTAACGACTAGTTGGGGAGCTCCGGTTGGAGATAATCAAAATTCAATGACCGCTGGTTCACGCGGCCCTACTTTAATTCAAGATGTTCACCTTTTAGAGAAATTAGCCCATTTTAACCGAGAGCGTGTTCCTGAACGCGTCGTACACGCAAAAGGCGCCGGTGCCCACGGCTATTTTGAAGTGACAAATGATGTTTCAGCCTATACAAAAGCAGCTTTCCTTTCTGAAGTAGGAAAACGAATGCCTCTATTTGTTCGCTTTTCAACAGTAGCTGGTGAAAACGGCTCAGCAGATACCGTTCGCGACCCTCGCGGGTTTGCTGTTAAATTTTATACAGAAGAAGGAAACTACGACTTAGTTGGAAATAATACACCTGTATTTTTCATCCGAGATGCGATTAAATTTCCTGACTTTATTCATACACAAAAACGCGATCCACGCACACATTTAAAAAACCCGACGGCCGTTTGGGATTTCTGGTCTTTATCTCCTGAATCTTTGCATCAAGTTTCTATTTTAATGTCTGACCGCGGTATCCCGGCAACTTTACGCCATATGCATGGATTTGGCAGCCACACATTTAAATGGGTTAATGCCGAAGGAGATGGCGTTTGGGTAAAATATCACTTTAAAACAGAGCAAGGCGTAAAAAATCTCTCTCCAGACGTAGCTGCAAAGCTAGCTGGTGAAAATCCAGATTATCATACTGAAGATTTATTTAATGCCATTGAAAAAGGCGATTTCCCTTCATGGAAGCTGTACGTTCAGATTATGCCATTAGAAGACGCTGACACGTATCGCTTTGATCCGTTTGACGTAACAAAGGTTTGGTCACAAAAAGACTATCCGTTAATTGAAGTAGGTCGCATGGTCTTGGACCGCAATCCAGAAAATTATTTTGCCGAAGTGGAGCAAGCTACATTCTCACCTGGAACGCTTGTACCGGGAATTGACGTATCACCTGATAAAATGCTGCAAGGTCGACTATTCGCATACAGCGATGCACATCGCTACCGCGTGGGTGCTAACCATCAAGCGCTACCGATTAACCGTCCGCGCAATGAAGTAAATAACTATCAGCGTGACGGTCAAATGCGCTTTGACGATAACGGCGGCCGTTCTGTTTACTATGAGCCAAACAGCTTTGGCGGTCCGACAGAATCTCATAAAAACAAACAAGCGGCATACCCTGTTTCAGGCGTTGCCGATAGTGTTGCATATGATCATAACGACCATTACACGCAAGCGGGTGACTTATACCGCCTTCTAAGCGAAGACGAACGTACACGACTAGTTGCAAACATCGTTGAAGCTATGAAGCCTGTAGAAAAAGAAGAGATTAAACTGCGTCAAATCCAGCACTTCTACAAAGCGGATCCAGAGTATGGAACACGCGTTGCAGACGGTTTAGGGTTATCTGTTCCGCAGCAAGTAAAATAAAGATATCAGTTTTCCAGATGAAAAAATAAAGGTATTTTTCTCATTGTAGATTATCTTTTATTCTCAATTAGTTTAACATTTTATCACTAAATAAGTATCCATATTTTATGGATACTTATTTAAATTCTTGTAAAAAGAGGAAGGAATGAAGAAATGATTGGACAAGAAATAAGATGTAATCAGTGTGATAGAGAAATAAAAGTACTAAAGCACAGTACGCTTTGCGGTTGCGGAATAAAATTACGAACGCTAAAAAAAGAGAAGCAACCAGCATAATGAGGTTGCTTCTCTTTTTTTACTAGATATGATGTTTATATTCACTCACATTAAAGAGTAATCGTTACTTTAAATAAATCTCCGTCAATTTCAATATTCAGTTCTCCTCCGTGCAAATCAATAATTGACTTAGCAATAGCTAACCCAAGTCCGGAGCCATTGGTTTGTCTTGAAGTGTCCCCTCTTTTAAATCGTTCAAACAGCTCATCTGCCTGCTCATTTAATTCATATTTACTTACATTTTTAAATGTTAGTTTCACTTGTTCGTTTATTTCTTGAACAGAAATATAGACACGCGTTTGTTCAAGTGAATATTTCAATATATTCTCTATCAAATTGTCAAATACTCTCCATAATTTTTGACCATCTACAGTAGCAAATATCGGCTTTTCGAGAGATTGAATACGAAATTGCAGAGTTGAATCTTCAATTGCTTCATCATATTCAGCTAAAGCCTGATGAAGAAGCTGGTTAATATCAATTTTATCTTTATGCAATTCTACATTTCCACTTGCCATTTTTGACACTTCAAATAAATCATCAATAAGTGTTTGTAAACGTTTTGATTTACGGTCAATAATTTCAACGTAAGCATGTTGTTCGTCCGAAGTAAGATCTTGCGACTTTAGCAACGCTGTATATGTCATAATAGAAGTCAATGGTGTTCTTAAATCGTGACTGACGTTGGTAATTAACTCTGTTTTCAAGCGTTCACTTTTAACTTGAACATGCTGAGATGTTTGAATCTGCTGCTGGATATGATTTATATTTATCGCTGCTTGAGTCAAAGCTGATTTTCCTTTGATAGGTAACGGCTCTTTCCACTCGGCTGTGGCGATTCGATCAATTGAAATAATAATTTTATTTAAATAATTAATTCGTAGCATAAGCAGTATCAAGGTAACCACTCCTACAACACTTCCAACAGCTAAGTATAGTATGGATACTTGTTCTGCAAACATAGATCCACTAGTCAATAGAGCTGCAACAGCAAACACGGCAAAAACTAAAAGCAGCACTACAACCATTATATGCATGCCAATATGTCTGATAATAAAAATAAATTGAAGAAAATAAATTACTTGATAAACACACGTTCTTTTATATTCTTCTTTTATATCATCTATTGTGCGCATACGCTGAAACAGTAGAAATACTTGAAGTGCCCATAGGGAAATAGCTATGGATATTGCTATCATATAAAAGAAGAACGTAGCAACATGCTTATATGACTCTAATAATGAAGCAGGATAGCCGTTCAGAACTAGACTTAATGTAAAAAATGAGTATAAAAGAAAAACAATTATACAAATATCTAAAGGTGTTTTTTTATAAACCCTCTGTACTGCAGTTTGTCTGGTTATTTCTTTTAAATGTCCAGTTATTGTTTTTTTATAAATAAAGTAACCTATTAACAGAGCTAGTATCCCTGACAACGCATACACGAGAAACGCTACATTTTGATGATGATAATAGTTATACTCATCAAATAAAGGACTAATGAAGGTTTCTTTTTCAGGAACAGCAATTATACCCGTAAACCTCTGCTTTAAATACCGGGTTGGGATCTCTGATTCTGCCTCACTGCTTAACGATGAATTTTTATATTCATCTGCTTGAAACACAAGCGGTGATTGAGCTGAATAAGTATGTTTATACAATATATTTTTCTGTTTTACTAATTGATTAACATCTTCTTTGCCTGCGTTTTGGATGTTCGTGTATATTTTGTTTGTATTCCTACCTTTTAAATAATACATGATGTCTTTTTTATATTGAGATAATGTTTTTTGTCGATCAAAAGCTTCATCATAAAGTTTCTTCATTTCGAGTTTTTTGTTTTTTACTATTTCTTCTCGAATAAATTGATCATCTTGGAACTTTTTTTGAATGTTTTTAATTTCTAGATCCTGCTGTTTTGCATAGGCAGCTTCAACGTTTTTGCTCTTTGCCTGCTTAGCGTCTTCTATTTTTTCTTCATATTTATCGTGCACATTTTTTATTTGTTCTGTTAATGTTCCTTCCGTATATCGATACGACTCAATCTCTTCTTCTGTTATCTTATTTGCATTAACGGTATTCTTATCTTTTTGTGTCAATTCTAAAAGGTAGAGATCATTTGTAAAACGACTTATTTGTTTTTTGAAGTCTTCTGATTTTACATAGCTGCTTTTTTGTAAATAGTTTGTTTTTAATAGATTATGCACGTTACTAATTGAAGAAATAGTTGCTCCTAAACCAAATAAAAACAAGATAATCCCTATAGCTGAGATGACGCTACTTTTCCATTTTGTATCCAAGTCCCCACACAACCTTTACATATCTCGGATTTTTTGGTTCAATCTCAATTTTTTCTCTTATTTTTCTAATGTGTACCGCTACTGTGTTTTCTGCGTTGTAGCCTGGTTCATTCCATACGCGTTCATAAATATCATGTATGGAAAAAACTCTCCCTGCATTTCTCATTAATAACTCTACAATTTTATACTCAATGGGAGTCAGCTTAATGAATACCCCATCAAGAGTGACGGACTTAGCCTCAATATCAAGTGCAAGACCTCGGATATCAATCGTCTTTGTTTCCTCATATGTACCTAATGTCACATATCTTCTTAACTGTGATTTGACTCTCGCTATCAGTTCTAATGGATTAAAAGGCTTTGTCACATAATCATCTGCTCCTACCTGCAGACCGAGCACTTTATCTGCATCTTCGCTTTTAGCGCTCAGCATAATAATCGGGATATTTTTTTGTTCTCGGATTTTAAACGTCGTTGAAATGCCATCTTGCCTTGGCATCATAATATCAAGAATAATTAAGTGAACTTTTTCTTTATTTAGTATCTCTATGGCTTCGATTCCATCTTTGGCCGTAAAGACTTTAATACCTTCATTTTTTAAATAAATAGCAATACCATTACGGATTTCTTGCTCATCGTCTACGACTAAAACCACATATTCGTTCATTGATTTCTCACACTCCTTTCAAAAGTATATCATGGGTCATTTCGTCTATGGATTTTATTGTAAACTGCATTTCTTAAGAAAAAGGAAGGGGAAATCTTAAGATTTTCTTAAGCTTCATATGTTGAAAAAGGTTTAAAGAATAGGGATAACAGGAACGTTAAAAGAAAAAATATAATCAATTCCTCATTTGATTTTAAAGAACTATCCATGAGCGATTATATCTTTTTATTTAAAAGGAGGATGATTTAACTTGGAACGGAATCATACAATTATGCAATTTTTCGAATGGCATGTGCCAGCTGATGGCGAGCATTGGCAACGCCTCAAAGAGCTCGCTCCTCAACTAAAAGAACAAGGAATTGATTCCGTGTGGATACCCCCGGTTACAAAAGGTGTTTCATCAGAAGATAATGGCTACGGCGTTTACGACTTATACGATCTTGGCGAATTTGATCAAAAAGGAACCGTTCGTACAAAGTATGGAACCAAGCAAGAGCTGCATGAAGCGATTGATGCCTGTCATAATCATGGAATTAATGTCTATGTGGATATTGTAATGAATCATAAAGCTGCAGCAGATGAAAAAGAAACGTTCCATGTCATTGAAGTGGACCCCATGAACCGAACAGAAGAAATTTCTGAACCTTTTGAAATTGAAGGGTGGACAAAGTTTACATTTGAAGGGCGCGGCGATCAATATTCTTCTTTCAAATGGAACTTTAATCATTTTAACGGCACTGATTACGATGATAAAAATGGAAAAGAAGGCGTTTTTCGTATTGCCGGGGAAAACAAAAGCTGGAACGAAAATGTCGATCAAGAGTTTGGCAACTACGATTATTTAATGTTTGCGAATATTGATTACGATCACCCTGAAGTTCGAGAAGAAATGATCAAATGGGGAAAATGGTTAGCAGACACTCTGCAGTGCGACGGTTATCGATTAGACGCCATTAAACATATTAACCACGATTTTATTAAAGAGTTTGCCCACGAATTGTCCTCTTCTCAAGAAAAGCCATTTTATTTTGTAGGAGAGTTTTGGAACCCAGAGTTAACAGCCTGTCAGGAATTCCTAGACGTGATTGATTATCAAATCGATTTGTTTGACGTATCGCTGCACTATAAACTGCATGAAGCCTCTCAGCAAGGAAGAGATTTTGATTTAACCACGATTTTTGATGATACATTAGTCAAGACTCACCCGTTGAATGTTGTCACATTTGTAGATAACCATGACTCTCAGCCAAATGAATCTTTAGAATCTTGGGTAGAAGATTGGTTCAAACAAAGTGCTTACGCTCTAATTTTACTTCGTGAAGACGGCTATCCTTGTGTGTTTTACGGAGACTATTTTGGGATAGGCGGAGAGCACCCAATTGAGGGAAAAGAAAAAGATATTTCCGCTCTCTTGCATGTACGCTATGACAAAGCATACGGCCAGCAAGACGATTATTTTGACCACCCGAATACTATTGGATGGGTACGGCATGGTGTAGAGGAATTCGAGAAGTCTGGATGCGCTGTGGTGATGTCAAACAGCGAAGATGGTGAAAAGAGAATGTTCGTCGGCGAACACCGAAGTGGACAAACGTGGATTGATTTCACAAACAATCGAGAAGATCAAGTTGTGATTGAAGAAGATGGCTACGCACAGTTCCCTGTAAATGGCGGCTCTGTATCCGTTTGGGCTGAAGCATAAAAAAAACAGTGGCCTGCGCCACTGTTTTTTTTACCATAGACCTAGCAGTTTCCACCACAAGCCGCCAATTCCAATCCAAATGATAATATGAATAATTGAAATTAAAAAGCCGAGCGACCACCATTTTTGCTGCGTTACATATCCACTACCGAAGAACACCGGTGCCGGTCCACTGCCGTAGTGAGTTAAACAGCCAAATAAATTGCTAAAGAACGCTAAAATTAATGCTGACAGTAACGGAGGCGCACCAGCGGCCACGATGACAGATAAAAATGCTGCGTACATAGCGCTGACGTGAGCCGTATTACTCGCAAAAAAGTAGTGAGAATAAAAATACGCAACAGCTAGTACAATCAACGCCGTCATCCAAGACATATGACTAACAGTTCCTTTCATCAGATCACTGAACCAAGGAATCATGCCTAGATCATTTAAGAAGGTTGCCATCATAACCAAAACAGCAAACCAAACTAATGTATCCCATGCTCCCTGTTCTTTTTTGATGTCCGACCAGCTTAATACTTGCGTTAAAAGCAGCGTACATAGACCAATAAAAGCAGTTGTTGTTGCATTAATATTTAAATTAGCGCCAAAAATCCACAGCACAAGAAGAAGTAAAAATACGCCAATCATGTACCATTCTTCTTTCTTTAGCGGACCCATCTCATTTAATTTTTTTACTGCAATTTCAGATGCTTCCGGTGTTTCTTTTAATTCTGGCGGATACAGCTTATAAATAACAAGCGGAATAACAATTAAACTAATAATTCCAGGTACAATTGCAGCCGCTGCCCAGCCAACCCATGAAATAGTCTTTCCTGTAATTTGTTCCGTCATTTTAACAGCAAGAGGATTGGCCGCCATTGCTGTTACGAACATAGCGGATGTGATCATATCTCCTTGAAACGATACTTTTGTTAAGAAAGCACCGACTCTGCGCTCCGTACCGTCTCCAGTTCTCGATCCATATGTTTCGGATAAAGAACGAATGATTGGAAGAATAATTCCTCCAGCTCGTGCTGTATTAGACGGCATTGCAGGTGATAAAAGTAAGTCACTTACGATAAGAGAATAAGATAGCCCCAACGTCTTTTTACCGAACAAACGAACGAAGATATAGGCAACCCTTGTTCCTAGACCAGTCTTAATAAAACCTCTAGAAATAAAGAATGCAATAACGATTAACCAAATCGTCGTATTTTGAAAACCGCTGAGCGATTGTTCAAGTGTTAATGTATTAGTTAATACAATAATGGTTAAAGATAAAATAGCTACACTGCCTAATGGCAATGGTTTAATGATAAGCCCTACGATAGTAGCCACAAAAATAGCGAATAAGTGCCAAGCCTTCACATCAAGTCCGGATGGAGGTGTAATAAACCATAAAACAAGTCCGATTGCCAGACAAATTAATAAAGGAACAAATTTCACTTCGCCGGCAGGCTTTTTTGTTGTTTCAGCCATAATCTTTCTCCTTTCATGTTTTTTAATAATAGTAGTAGTATGCTCTTTCTACTTCGTACCCAATACTTATCCCATTTAAAATAAAATAATTGTAAAAATACGTTTCGTAAGGATGATATTGTAAAATTGTGAAGTGTTGAGCATAATTGCTTTATTATTTTATCATATATATTGACAATATTTATCTCCTACCTTCATTTTATTCCCTGCAAAATGGCTTGTAAGCGTTATTTTATCTAAAATAAATAAACTGCATGAGTTCATCATGCAGCCTTGCATTTAGCGATTTATTTTTTGAATAAACACGACTTTTAAATAATTACCTGACTTAAATTCTTTTATTGTTTTAAAATCAGATGGAAGAGCGAACTGCTCCATCATTTTGTACCGTTCCCCTTTTTCATTAAAAGCTTTTTCAATAAACGAATGGAATTTTTTCATATCAAAATTGCTTGCATTCGTAGATGCTACAATGACACCGTTTGGCTTTGTAAGCGCAATGGCTTCTTTTAATAAATCTTTGTAGTCTTTTGCCGCGCTAAACGTATGCTTTTTCGACTTAGCAAAGCTTGGCGGATCTAGCACCACAAGATCGAAGGTCATGTTCTTCTTGACCGCATATTTAAAATACTTGAAAACATCTTCTACGATAATGTCCTGTGCTTCTTGATCAATTCCATTTACACTAAATTGCTCAATTGTTTTTGCCAAGCTGCGATTGGCTAAATCGACACTTGTTGTTTTCGCAGCTCCTCCAAGAGCGGCCGCCACTGAAAATGCGCCTGTATACGAAAACATATTTAGCACGGTCTTTCCTTTTGCATATTTATCTCGAATCGTTTTACGGACGTCTCGCTGATCTAAAAAGACTCCCACCATCGCTCCGTCATTTAAGTAAACGGCAAAACGAATACCATTTTCTTTTATAATTAAAGGGAATTCACCTTTATCCCCTGCTACAAAATCATCTTCTTCAATGTACTGTCCTTTGACATTAAAACGTTTTTTTTGATACAGCCCTTTAAAGTTAGGCGCAGACTTTAAGGCTTCAATAACGTATTCTTTAAATTGATAAATTCCTTCACTATACCAACTCATAACGTAATATCCGTCATAATAATCAATAATCAAGCCGCCGATTCCGTCACCTTCACTATTAAATACGCGAAAAGCAGTTGTGTCTTCAGACGCATAAAAGTCATGACGAGAAGCAATAGCTCGCTGAATTTTTCTTGCAAAAAATGCCGCGTCAATTTGCTCACTTTTCTTCTTCGTAAGAATCCATCCGTAGCCTTTGTTTTGTTTTCCATAGTAGCCTTTGGCTAAAAATTGATTCTTGGGAGTGACTAAGTTAATAATAACCCCTTCTTCTTGCAGTTTATGACCATCAACAAGCGCATCTTTTTCAATGAGTGGATAACCCTTGTTCACTTTTTTAATAAAAGCTTCTTTGGCTATAACTTGTACTTCTTTTCTCATGTGTACACCCTATCTATTTAATTTATTTCATTCTGGTTCTATCCATTTTACAACAATAATCTACATTTATCTTAACATAGATAAACAGCCCCGTTTCTAGTTATAAATAGAAAAGCAGAGGATGCCTTGAAGCACCCTCTGCTTGATATGAATGAAAAATGAAATGTATATTTTATGTTTTAAGATAAAAAATTATGAGCACTCTTGTCCTGTATAAGCATCGAACTTAAGCGTCTGCTGCCTGCTTCCGCTCGCTACCGTTACTACGTATACAGTTATTGAGTTTTCTGTTATAAGCTCAATATGCTTTACTTTTCCTTCTTGATGTTTTAAAGCAAGAACTTTTACAGCGTTCTCAGTTAATGGCTGAAGCTTAGCTTGTTTTACCTGTGTGATTTCACCCGAAACCGCATCGATTGTGACTGTGTATTCCGTATTATCTTTGATTATTTTCACTGTAAAAATCGCTGCGTTTTGATCATATTCTACCATTCTCACCTTACCTGCATATGTAGCCAATGCAAGATCTTTTGCATCTTGTCTCGTTAATAGCTTCACTGTTTGCTGAGAAGTATTAACTACTTTTCCGGTGAAAGCATCTAACGTTACTGTATATTGAGTGCTATCTTTAAGAATCACTGCAATATACTGACTAGCGGATTCTTTAAACTCTAGACTATAGACGTAACCACTATATTGTTTAACAATTGCTTCTTTTATTTTTTGCTCTGACATTAGCTGCAGCTCGTTTTTATTCTCATGAATGACTTTCCCCGTTAGACCATCAACGGTTAGCGTATATTCTACTCTGCCATCTACTATGGTTAACGTATATTCACGCGTTTCTTTGTTAAATGTAATAGATTGAATAACGCCTTTATACTGCTTAGAAACAGATTCTTTCACTTGATTTTGTGTCCATAACTTGACTTCTTGCTTGTTTACTACTTTTCCAGTACTTGCATTTACTTCTACGATTCTTTGCTCCAGGTTATTCGTTACAATTGTAATTACATACACACTTGATTCCTGCTTAAATTCCGTAGATGTGACCGTCCCTTCGCAATCTTGCAGAGCAATACCTTTTGCCTGAGCTTGCGAGATACGCACATGCTCAGTTGTTTCTGCTTTCGCTGTCTTCATTTCTGCAGCGTGACTTGTTGTAATAGAGCTAAATGCAATTGCAGTTCCTAAAGCAGACGTAGACAATACTTTTGCCCATTTAATCATCCTTAAATTTCCTCCTCTTTCACCATTAGACTTTCCATCTAATTTATGGTGTTTTATCTAGTACGCCGTTCATTATGCAAAAGATTTCTGAGAATAAGACGAATAGAAGCTTAAAGTTAGCTGAAGATATAAGAATAGCTACTATTTTTCAGCTTGCTTTCAGCTATTATTCAGTGCTGTTTCAGATAAAAAAGCATAATAGAAAGTAGAGGAGCAAAGGAGTTTTCACCATGATGGAACAACTAAAAGGAATTAAAGTCTTGCTTATAGATGACGAACCAACTATTTTACAATTTTTATCTTTAGGTTTAACGAATGAAGGATTTGATATCAAAGCTGCCCAAGACGGAATTGAAGGAATTAATATAGCCAAAGAATTCAATCCTCATATCGCTATTGTAGATATTATGCTTCCAGGAATGGATGGATTTGAAGTATGCCGCTTGTTGAAGAAAATGGGGAATATAGCTGTCATCATGCTAACAGCAAAAGATCAAGTAAACGATCGGGTAAAAGGGCTGACTATTGGAGCAGATGATTATATGGTCAAACCTTTCAGTTTTGAAGAACTTCTTGCGCGCATTCAAGCTAGAATCCGCAATCAATTTCCCAACTTATTAGACGAAGTATCAATTGGTCCATTTAAAATTGATGACCGCCGCAAAGAAATTAAATACCTTAATCACATACTTGATTTATCCCCTACTGAATATGCACTCTTAAAATTCTTGGTTATTAATCATGGTCTCGTACTAAGTAAATCCACCATCTTGGATCGGGTGTGGGGTTATGATTTTGGAGGAGAAGAAAACATTGTAGAAGTATACATTCGATCACTGAGAGAAAAATTACAGGACCATAGCCGAACCGTCATTCGAACGCTTCGCGGTGTAGGATACCGGATTGATATTTCATGAAATACAAACGGTTCTTTCCGCTGAACTCTCTTCGCCTTCAGCTCTTATTCAGAAGTTTGCTTGTTATTTTGAGTTTACTGATACTGATAGGCTTGTTTCAATACGTGTTCATGAAGCAATTTATTTACACGAATAAAATTAAAAGCATCGAAGACCAAATTCACTTGATTCCCGATGATGTCTGGAAACATGATATTGAAACAAGCCAGAATGTAAAAAGATCAAGACCCATGGTTTATTTCCCGGGTGTTAATATTACCTTTATTAATCAAAAGAGCACATTTTTACGGCTGGCTAAGGATCCACATCATTCTTACTTTCCCAAGCTTTCTGCATCTACATACAAACAAGTAATGAAAAACATCAAACAGCCGGACAACACGATGAGCCTCATAAAAAAAATCGATGGTCATCAAGAGCAAGTCATTGTTTTAAAACCAATTGTCTTTGACGGAGAAATCCAGGGAGTTATTCAAATCAATACTCCAACAGAATCACTAAGAGACCTGTTAATCAGACAAATGATGATCTTTTTAATGCTTTCACTTACTGCAATGACCATTGCTTTTTTTGTTTTTTCTTCTGTTTTAAAACAGACGTTAATCCCTTTGTTTATTACTACTAAAAAAGTGGAGCATATTAATGCCGGAAGCTTGCATGACCGCTTGCCTGTTAATCAAGGACAAATTGAAATGGACCGCCTTTCTCTTTCTATTAATGAAATGCTTGAACGTCTTGAAAAAGCATTTAAAGCAGAAACAGAAGCCAAAGAACAAATGCGGCGTTTTGTTGCGGATGCTTCGCATGAACTGCGCACGCCGCTTACATCTATTCACGGCTTTTTAGAAGTTTTACTAAGAGGGGCTAGCAGCAATCCCGAGCAGTTAAAAGACGCCTTAAAAAGCATGTATGGAGAGTCCAAAAGACTGCGCAAGCTTATTCAGGATCTTCTGCTTCTTGCTCAGCTCGATCAACTTCCGACGTTTCAAAAAGAGTGCTGTTTTGTAGATGAATTGATTTTAGATATGAAACCTCAACTCATATTATTGGCTGGGAACAGAAAAGTTTTATTCGACTTCCCAAGCCGTTTACCATCAGACATTAACAAAGATCAATTTAAACAAGTTGTTTTAAACTTATTTTCCAACGCAGTACAGCATACAAATCCAACTACAGGAGTTATTCAAGTGATAGGAAAAGTAAACGAGAAAGAACTTTCATTAAGAATACAAGATAACGGTCACGGCATTCCTCAAGAGCACCTTCCTCATTTATTTGAACGATTTTACAAAGCTGATGCTTCACGTTCTCGAGCATACGGAGGAGCAGGTTTAGGTTTAGCCATCAGCGCATCTATTATAGAGCTGCACGGGGGAAAAATACGTGTAAAAAGCAAATTGAATGTAGGAACTGCTTTTGAAATTGTATTGCCCTTAACGTAAAAAAGACGATTGCTGTAAAGCAATCGTCTTTTTTTATCAAATCAGCACACTTTTCCTGTTTGAGGGCTTATTTTTACAGTATGTTTTACATTGTCTGTTCCTTTGATCACAAACGTGTATGCTTGTTCACTGAACGAAACAGATTGAACCGTTCCTTTGTGCTGTTGAAGAGCAGCTTGTTTAGCTTGTTCTTGTGTAAACTTTACCGCTTCGACTTTGATTACTTTTCCAGTTTCAGCGTTTACTTTCACATGGTGATCCTTGTTGTCTTTTCCGTGGATCAAAAATGTGTATACATCATTTGCATATGAACTTGATTGAATCATTCCGCTGCAATTTTTTAGTGCAATCGTTTGAATCTGTGCTTTTGTAAATACAGCGCTTTGAATTTGAATCACTTTTCCACTTTGTGCATTCACTTTCACGTGGTGATCACGGCTATCTTTTCCGTGAATTAAGAACGTATATACTCCATCGTTGAAGCCTACCGACTTAACCGTTCCTCCACAATTTTTCAACGCTACTGCTTGTGCCTCACTTCGAGAAAAAGATAGTTTTTCAACCTTTACCACTTTTCCGCTGTGTGCATTTACTTTCACATGATGATCTTGATTATCTTGTCCGTGAATTAAAAACGTATAGGCGTTATTTTCAAAAGAAACTGATTGAACCGTTCCTCCGCAGTTCTTTAAGGCAATTGCTTTTGCTTGAGCTTGCGTATATGTTGCCGCTTCGGTATGAGCCGACGCTTTTGTTGAAGTAATGTGCTGGCCGTCTGAAGCAAATGCGCTTGTCATTGAACCAAGAGCGATAGCTGTTCCAATTGTGGCACCTCCCACGGCTTTTGCTACTACTGCTCTTCCTGCTAATACTTTTCCAATCATGATTATACCTCCGCGTAATTTCCAATGTATTTACAGCACAAGCTAAAGTTTTTAGCAGCGGTCATTTGTCAAAATAGCGCTATTGGAGTAACGTTTTTTTCTGCTAAAATACCTTTCACTTTTGCTGTACGAGCCAAAGCGCTTCCTGTCGCCTTTAGCTATGTGTTTATTGTAAGAGCGGAATATGAATTCACTGTGAAGCCCAGCTGAATGCTATCTGAACAAATTCTGAAAGATAGCTGAATAACCTCTAGTTAAACTTGTCATATAAATGTTCAACGTTCTTAACAACAGCTCAACAAATCCAGCGCTTCTCTTTATATTTCCTCAACAATCAAATGATTTAATAAGTGTATGAATACAATTTGGAGGTTATCAACCATGAAAAAACGAGTATCTCTTGGACTATCTCTCACTCTCTTAGCTTCTAGCGCCGCTTCTGCTTTTGCAGCAGAGCATCACCCAGTCCAACATCCAAAACAAATCAAAAGCGTCGAGTTTCAGCCAATGAAAGCACCTACTACGATTGAAAATATGATTAAAACGTATACAGAGGCATCTGTAAAAGTAACGTATAAAGATGGAAGCGTTAAAGAAACGCCGCTTAACTATAACCAGCTCTTTCTTTCAAAAGATAAAATTGTCGATAATAAAGGGGAATTAATCGCCGCAGGTACACCAATCGATGCAAACGGGGATCCAATTATTGACCGAAGCGTTCCTGATAAGCCATCACCGTACGTATCAGACGCACCGGATTCAAACAGCTTTATCACCATCAACGGTAAGTCTTATATTATTTCACATTATGAATATGAATCCGTTAATAATGCTGGAAAAGAGATCTCCGGTCTTCCTGCTTCAATGACGCTTACACAAGTTGACCGAGATGATAAAACAGGAAAACTAACCGTCAATCATGCTAAAAAAATTGATTTTTCCAATGTAAATGGTTTATGGACGCCGTGTAATGGCTCTACAACAGATTGGGGTACTCACCTTGGTTCAGAAGAATACGAGCCTGATGCACGTGCTTTTGAAGACCCTTCATCTAGCTCTTATAAAGACGTCACGAACTTCGCTAAGCTTTATTTCGGTGACACGTCAAAAGCAAATCCTTACTACTACGGCTGGATTCCAGAAATTTCATTGGATGAAAGCGGCAATGCGTCCGTCGTAAAACATTACAGCACAGGTCGTTTTTCACACGAAATGATGCAGGTACTTCCAGATAATAAAACCGCTCTTTTTGGAGACGATGGATCTAATACCATGATGTTTATGTATGTAGCAGATAAGGAGAAAGACTTCTCAGCAGGAACTCTTTATGCGGCAAAGTTTAAACAAACGAGCACAGAAAATGGAGGTAAAGGCGACCTTCAGTGGATTAAACTTGGCCATGCAACAGACAATGAAATGAAAACAATAATCGACAAAGGCACAAAATTTAGTGATATTTTTGAAACAGCTGACCAGCCTACAAAAGGATTTAAAGCTGTAAAAACCGCTGCAAGTAAAAAAGTTGAATACCTAAAAGTAAAGCCTGGCATGGAAAAAGCAGCTGCCTTTTTAGAATCACGCCGATACGGTGCAATTTTAGGTGCAACATCTGAATTCAACAAGATGGAAGGACTAACGGTTAACAAAAAAGATAAAAAAGCGTATATGGCTATTTCTTACCAAAATAGTGCCATGCTAAAAGAATCTGGTGCTGTCCAAGATGATATTCAGCTTCCAAAATTAGAGTCTGGTGTGACCTACCAGCTGAACTTAGGATCGCATCAAAAAGACCAAGCAAAAGGCAAGATTAACAGTCGCTACGTTCCTGCAAGCATGGAAGGGCTACTGATTGGACAAGACCTAGAAAAAGCAGATGCATACGGCAATACAGCGGACCCAAATAAAATTGCCAACCCTGATAACCTTACGTATTCAAATGACTTAAATACACTCTTTATCGGAGAAGATAGCTCACTGCACACAAACAACTTCGTATGGGCTTATAATGTAAAAACAAAAAAATTATCGCGCATCCTTTCAGTTCCAGTGGGAGCAGAAGCAACAGGACTTCGTGCAGTAGAAAACATTAAAAACTCTCGCTATGTACTAAGCAGCTATCAGCACCCGGGCGAGGACATCAGCGACAGAAATATTACCGCTGTTGATAAAGAAGAGCTGACTAAAGCGATGAAAGAAAGCATTGGCATTCAAGAAACTGGTGGTGTAGGATACATTTCTGGGCTGCCTTCTAAGGACGGCGCTCCTTACAAAAAGCATTAATACGTAATGAAGCCACGTCTGTTGTACAGTGACAGACGTGGTTTTTTTATATAGTGGAAGTTATTTATAAAATCGTTTATCGTAATCATAATTATGGTGAATACTTTATAATATCCTTGGAGAAAGTGCCTAAACAAAAACCAAATGCTTTAGGATATTTATTCGCAGGTATCCGGTACATGCCTTCAGGCTCGCTTTTAATTGCTTACAACCCACTACTACTAGATATAAAAGTTGTTTCAATAAGTATTTCCAGCAAAACAAAACCACTCGTTCCCTTGCACTTTTCCTCCCATACCATTAAAGTATATATTGGTTGAAGTTTATACTAGCATTCAACCTGATAAAAGAAATTACACTTTTTAATTTTGGGAATACGTTTCCCCTAAAAGAAAGGGTTTAGATATAAGATGAAAGATAATTTTTGGCACGAGTTGCCGCGTCCGTTTTTTATTTTGGCACCGATGGAAGCTGTGACGGATGTCGTTTTTCGCCATGTTGTGACCGAAGCAGCACGACCTGACGTATTTTTTACAGAGTTTACGAATACGGAAAGCTACTGCCATCCGAAAGGAAAAGATAGCGTAAAAGGACGTTTGACGTTTACAGATGATGAACAGCCAATCGTTGCGCACATTTGGGGAGACAAGCCTGAATACTTCCGTCAAATGAGTATCGGCATGACCGAAATGGGCTTTCGCGGCATTGATATTAATATGGGCTGTCCTGTACAGAACGTTGCAGGAAACGGAAAAGGTTCTGGTCTGATTCGCCGTCCAGATACTGCGGCTGAGATTATCCAGGCAGCCAAAGCTGGAGGGCTTCCAGTAAGCGTAAAGACTCGTCTTGGCTATACGCAAGTTGACGAGTGGTACGATTGGCTGAAGCACATTTTAGAACAGGATATCGTGAACCTTTCTATTCACCTTCGTACGAAAAAAGAAATGAGCGATGTTGACGCGCACTGGGAGTTAATTCCGGAGATCAAGAAGCTTCGTGACGAAATTGCGCCTCATACGCTACTAACAATTAACGGTGATATTCCTGACCGCCAGAAAGGTCTTGAACTTGCTGAAAAGTACGGCATTGATGGAATCATGATTGGACGCGGAATTTTCCATAATCCGTTTGCGTTTGAAAAAGAAAAGAAAGAGCACACAAGCGAAGAGCTATTAGAACTTCTTCGCCTGCAGCTAGATCTTCATGATAAGTATTCTGAAGAATTAGAGCCGCGCCCTTTCAAACCGCTTCGACGCTTTTTCAAAATTTACGTTCGCGGATTCCGCGGTGCAAGTGAATTAAGAAATCTACTCATGAGCACGGAAACGACTGACGAAGTGCGTGCGTTGCTTGATGAGTTTAAAGATAGAACTGGAGTGAAAGAAGACGAAGGTTTTTCTGTTTCTTAAATAAGATCTCGTTTGCTTAAACTCAATTGTTCTAACATTTTATCGGAGAGAAGAACCTCTTGTTCTTTTTTATAGACGTGTGCTATTTATCCACATATGATAAAAGCTGAGGCAGAAGGTTTTACATTTCCTTCTGCCTCAGCTTTTAATGAAAAAATATCCACACCTTCTATTTATGATAAGGTTCATTTCGAATAATACGAAAAGCTCGGTAAATCTGTTCTACTAATACTAGGCGCATAAGCTGATGAGGAAACGTCATCTTTGAAAAAGAAAGAGCTGCGTTTGAGCGTTTCATTACTTCGCTGCTTAAACCAAGCGACCCACCAATGACAAACGCTATTTTGCTTTTTCCGTAGGTAGCTAATGAATCAATTTCTTTTGCGAGTTCCTCGGAAGATTTTTGTTTTCCGTTAATAGCTAATGCGATAACGTGAGTATCGTCTGAGATTTTCGCTAAGATGCGCTCTCCTTCTTTTTGTTTTACCTGTTCCATTTCAGATTCACTTAAGTTTTCTGGCGCTTTTTCATCTGCAAGCTCAATAATTTCTACTTTTGCATAGCTTGATAAACGCTTTAAATATTCTTGAATACCTTGTTTTAAGTATTTTTCTTTTAGCTTCCCAATGGTTATAATAGAGATATTCACAGGCTCTTCTCCTCTCCTTTATCTCTTATCCACAGATATTATCCACATATCCACATGTTATATCCACATTTTGTATAAGAATATTAGTTCCCTACTACATATACAGCTTCATTGTCACAATATTCACAGCTTTTTTTGTCAGTGGAATTTTCTATTTTTTCAAAAACTGGTGCTAGCTCAATCTCATCTACCATTACATCTAGCGCTAGTTCTGTATGTTCTAAACAGCAATATATCTTCATGTATTTATCTTCCTTTCTCTATTCTTTTCATTAAAAAACCACAGGAGTTTATCCCCTGTGGATAACTTTTCTTTTACTTCATTTGACGCGTTAATTTTACTTCTGTGGATTTCTTTTTGCCATCGCGATAGAACGTTACGTTCATTTTATCGCCAATTTCTTTTTCAATGTAGAGGTGTTTGCGAAGTGTCGCAATGTCCCTTACTTTGCTGTGATCTAACTCAACAATCACATCATATTCCTTTAATCCGGCTTTAGCGGCTGGCGAACCTGGCTCGACTTTTAGAACAGCGACTCCGTTTACTACATCATGCGGTAACTTAAGGGTTTCTTTTAAATGATACCCTGATACCTCACTTAATGATAGTGTACTAACTCCAAGATACGGACGTCTGACTTCACCATATCGTTCTAAGTCATTAATAATGGGTCTAGCCATGTTGATTGGAATCGCAAGACCAATGCCTTCTACTGCTTCTTGGGCAATTTTCATGGAATTAATACCGATTAATTCACCATCAATATTAACAAGAGCACCCCCACTATTACCAGGGTTAATGGCGGCATCTGTTTGAATAACTTCTGATTGCCAATCAGGATTTCCATCGCCATTCAAATCTTGAGGAATGACACGGTTAACCCCTGAGACAACTCCTTGTGTAACGGAGCCAGAAAATTGAAGGCCTAGCGGGTTTCCGATAGCAATCACTGGTTCACCAGCTTTAAGCTTATCAGAATTTCCGAAGGTAGCCACTTTTGTCACGTGGCCTGCGTCAATTTCAAGAACTGCTAAGTCCATTAAATCATCGCTGCCAAGAATTTTAGCCGATACCCTTGTACCGTTACTGAAGCTCACTTCAATTTCGTTAGCGCCTTTAATGACATGATAGTTTGTCACAATATAAGCTTTGTTGCCTTGCTTTTTGTAAATAACACCTGAGCCCGTCCCGGCATCAGTTCGTTCATCATTCCAAAAGCTTTCAGAGTTCTGAATGTTTACAACTCCTACAACTGCTGCATTGGTTTCAGAAACAGCTTTTGTGACGGCCGTAGTGACGTCAAGAGATACTGACTTTTGAATGGTAGATCCTGTTTGTTCATCTCTATTTTCATCCGTCATCCATCCATCTGGCAAAATCCCGTTCCTCACCAAGGCTGGCATAAGAAGCAGTACAATAAGTGCACCTATAATTGCTCCAATCAGAGCAGAAGCGAAATATCCTCTGCGGCGTTTAGGCGGCCGACTATTTGGCTCTTGGCCTTCATCATAATGTTCCACACTATCACCGAACCCTTCATTTATCATCGTGAATGTCTGCATTCACGTACTAAATGAAGTTATTTTTCGCTTCCTTTCTAGAGACTATACATAAACAATATCAGTTGGTCTTTTTGGATCTGTATCACATAGGAGAATATTGTCCTCTACATTGATATCTTTTTGTTGTAACACTTGCGCAACAGACATGCGGGCAATTTCCTTCATGTTATTGTCTTGACTCAAATGCGCTAAGTAAATGCGTTTGGTTTGATCTCCAATCACATCTGCCATTGCAAGAGCCGCGTCTTCATTTGATACATGTCCCACGTCGCTTAGAATTCGTCTTTTAATGCTCCAAGGGTAGCGCCCCATTCTCAGCATTTCAACATCATGATTGCTTTCAAATACGTACATATCGCTATTTTTAATCGTACCTTTCATGCGGTCACTTACATAGCCGGTATCCGTAATAAGGGTTAATTTTTTAGATCCTTGATGAAAGACATAAAACATAGGCTCTGCAGCATCATGCGAAACGCCAAAAGACTCCACTTCCAATTGACCAAACGATTTCGTTTGGCCAATTTCAAAGTGAAACTTCTGTTCCGTATCAATGTTGCCGATCAAGCCATCCATTGCGTTCCACGTTTTTTCATTTGCGAAAATAGGGAGCTTATATTTACGTGCCAGAACACCTAGTCCTTTAATATGGTCACTATGTTCATGAGTCACTAAAATTCCTGATAAATCCGGGATATTGCGATTTACTTGTTGAAATAGAGCTTCCATTTGTTTTCCGCTCAGCCCTGCATCAACTAGTAAGGAATGTTCTCCATCACTTACTAAAATCGCATTTCCTGTGCTCCCACTCGCTAGCACGCTGAAATGCAGGCTCATTTATCTCACTCCAAATACTTATTTATTTCCTTTTTTAATAATCTGCCCTTCAAAGGCATTTACAAAATAACTCGTATCTCCATTTACAACAATGTGCCAAGTTGGTGCTAAAACTTGAGAATTTAATAACGGCAGATCAAACGTATAGTATCCAAACTCTACGTTTGTCACTTTATCTTTCTTTTTCAATTCATCCTTCAAAAACAAATTTTCTAATGCTTTTAAAGGAGACAAAACATCCTGCTCATCATCCAGCGTTTTCACAGAACCTAGCATCGTTTGTTCATATGAAACAATTTCACCTTTATCATTTAAATGAGCAATAATCATGCCATTTTCATTGTCATAGATTTTATGCTTCTTATATTGTTGAAAGAATGTAACTGTTTTTTTCTCTTTATTAACATTCCATAGCTCATAATCTTCACCCGAGAGCACATATCGTTTTAGAAATTGACTTAGCTTTGCTTTTGTATTTTTTTCAGTCACTGAAAATGGTTTGTCTAATACGCTTCGAATTGTTTTTTCCTCAAGCAGCGCTGCTTTTTGTTCTTTAAGCTTTTTTAAATCTTCATCTTTAAACAGTTTGCTTTTAGCATTTAACGATGAAGCTTCCTTCACATCTGTAGGTAAATGTTTATATTCAATGCCTTCACTCGTTAATTGTTCTTCAACGCTCGACTCTACAAATAGAGAGTACTGATCTTCTTGATGGGTTTTAAAAATCTGATAGCCTAAATAAATATTAAGAATCAAGAAAGTGAAAATAAAGATGGTTTTTGTTCTATTCCAATCCATCGTTATCGCCTCCTTCGGTCGGCGGTGCAATTCGATACCACTTGCTATTATAATAATAGAACCAAGAAGGAACGAGTTTGACAGAATTAGAATTAAACTCAACCGTCTTTTCACCAGTTTTCGGCTGCTGTGAGACTTCTTCTAACTGATAGCCTATTGAAATATCTTTTAACAGATTCGGGTCAAAGTTTTGGTGTTTTTCAATTAATTGAATCACCTTTTGAGATGACTGCAGCTTTTCTACACTCGAATCCTGTACTCTTACAAAACGATAAAGAGGACGACGGTAATTTAAAATCTCCGCATTTCCCCATCTCTGATATATTTCAGTCATTCCCTGATTGCTGTACACGGGATAGTTATCTTTATAATAACGATAGCTAATTTCTTTTGTAATACGATTCCAGCTGTTGAACCTGTAATTAGATTCCGTCCAGCCGCCGTGGTCATTAACGAAGCTAAAGCTGCGATTTATTAAATTATAATCTTCCATTACTTCGGTCGTGGAATTTACAAGATTCACATATTCCATCACATCTGTCTTCGTATTAACATTAATCACTTTTGTACCTTCGGTGTAGACATCTCGGTTTGTAGACGTTTCTTTCCGTGCATAGTCTGGGTTGTTAAAAAGCGCTTCCTTATATTTCTCAATGTCTAAATGCCTCATGCTCGTATAGTAGACTTCACTATTCATCGTGATATTGTTTTCCGGAAGGAAGATATACCGATTTTTGTTTTCTTTATATACAAAGCTCAGGGCATACGTACGTTTCATTTTGTCTTCTAATTCTTTGATATCATCTTTGGCCAAATTCTTGACTGTAACCGAATAAATCTTTTTTTGCTCATAATTCACAAGATACACGCTCACGAAAAAGGAAGGTGTACGCTTAATTTTAATGAGTACACGGTCAAATGTTTGATTAGGCAAAGACGTTTGAGAAAATGAAAAAAGCTGTTGAAATGTTTTTAACGGTAGCGCGTCTGGATACAGCACTTCAATAGAATTACTTCCATGGACATAATTTAAAAATCCATCAGGAGAAATAGCATCCGAAACGTCCGTCACATTCGAAAATTTCCACTTTTTCATTTCATTTACCCATTTGTTTACATCATCTTCGTCGTGAGACATGTAGTGATTATCGTTTCGATGATAGAGAACTTCTGTTGGAAGAATATGATCTTCTATCTTACTTTTTGAACTCACTTCAACTTCCTGCAAATGTTGATTTTTTGAAATGACCTTATAAGAAGGCTGATACGTCCATATATGATACGTCATAATTAAACTGGAAGCGACGAGAACAACTAAGATGGCCGTTTTGATATGTTCATATCTCATTCCCATTCGTCATCATTCTCACTTTCAATCGGAAGAGTAAAGTAAATCGTTGTTCCTTTTCCTTCCTGACTATCTGCCCAAATGCGTCCATCATGTGCTTCAATAATTTCCTTGGCAATAGCAAGCCCTAATCCTGTTCCGCCTAATTTACGCGTTCGTGCTTTATCTACACGATAGAAGCGTTCGAAAATTTTAGCTAAATTTGATTTTGGAATTCCCATACCTTGGTCTTTAATGCTCACAACAATTTCATGCGTATGCTGAGCAATTGAAAATGTAATGGTTCCGCCTTCAGGTGAATATTTTATTGCATTGGAAATAATGTTATCTAATACTTGTGTAATTTTATCTTGATCGATAGCGACATAGATTGCTTCATTTGGCAAGTCGCGCACGAACGAAATACCTTGTTCAATTGTCATTTCAAAGCGATCAATGATGTAATGATAGAACTTCACAAAATTGATTGGGTCACGACTAAATCGGTAGTCTTGGCTATCTAGCTTAGATAATTGAAGCAAGTCGTTAACGAGACGAATCATTCGTTCTGTTTCCGTTTGCGTTACATTTAAAAATGTTGGAGCTAAGTCCTTATCTTGCCATGCTCCTTCTGCAAGCGCATCTAAATAACTGCGCATCGTTGTTAACGGCGTACGCAATTCATGTGAAACATTCGCTACAAATTCTCGGCGATCTTGATCAATTTTCTCCTGCTCTGTAATATCATGCAAGACAATGATAATCCCGTTAATAAAACCGGTCTCTTTTTGAATAGCGGAAATGGTAGCTCTTAAAATAAAGGGATCCGATTTTGTACTAAAGTCCAAAATTAATGACTCTTGATTAGCGAGCAAGCTTTCAAACGTATGCGTTTCTTCAAGATCTAATAGGGAAACAACTGGATCAGACAAAACCGTTTCACGTGAAACATTTAGCATAGCTGCAGCTGGATCATTAATTAAAATTACTCTTCCCTTTCGATCCGTGGCAATAACGCCGTCCGTCATATGAGCTAATACCGAACTAAGCTTACGGCGCTCCCCTTCTGTAGTTGCCTGTGCTTCTTGAAGCTTTCTTGTTAAGTTGTTGAATGTGAGAGCTAGCTGACCAATTTCATCATATCCGTATACCTTAGCTTTTCTCGTAAAATTCCCTTTAGCCATCTCAAGTGCTTGTTTTCTCATTTCAGACATTGGACGAGTAATCGTCTGAGCTAAAAATACGCCTAAAATAGCTGTAATAAAAAGAGCAATCACCGTACCTGCCTTAAAGATCTGATTGATATTACTCATTTGATCGTAAACAGGCTCCATGGAAGCTGTTAAGTAAATAGCACCTAAGATTTCTTCGCTAGACTGAACTTTTCCATTTTTATTAGTTGAATTTGATTGACTGGTACCTACTTTATCCTGTAAACGAATAGGCTGTATCATAACTCTGATTCGGTGTCCGCTTTGGTCAACAAATACATTATCAGAGTTCGTTCCTGCTAACAACGCATTTGTAATCGCTAAATCATTAGTCTTTTTACCTATGATCTGTTGAGGGTTTGAGTTCGATGTAGCAATGATTCTTCTATTTTGGTCAATGACTCTTACTTCAGAGATGTCATTCATATCATTTGAAGCTAAATTGGGTCTTGAAGCAAAATCTCGTAAAATAGTCTTTAAGTCTTCCTCAAGAGTAGGTGAATCATCATCACGATTTTTCACTATTTCTTGTCCAATGTTATACGTCAGCAAGTCTGTCCGCTCTTGAAGAGACGTTCGAAAGTTGTTAACTAATTCTTTTTCCAATTGTCGTGCAAAATAGACCCCAATAATTTGCATCGCAATTAAAATGAGCAGCACATAAATCAATACAAACTTTAAATGAATAGATTGCAGGAGCCTTACTTTCTTCATCTAAAATTACTCCTGCTCTGGGCTGCGTAAATAATAGCCTACTCCACGTCTTGTTACAATCCACATTGGATGGCTTGGATTATCTTCAATTTTTTCACGTAATCTTCGAACTGTTACATCTACCGTACGCACATCACCAAAGTAGTCATAACCCCATACAGTTTGAAGCAAGTGTTCACGCGTCATGACTTGTCCAATGTGCTTCGCTAAATAATGCAGTAGCTCAAATTCACGATGAGTCAGTTCAATCGTTTCTCCGCGCTTAGACACGATATAAGCATCTGGGTGAATAACAAGTGCTCCAATTGTAATTTCATTCGTTTCGCTTTCTTCCGTTGGAACAGCTACCTGCTGATGTCTACGTAAATTAGCTTTTACACGTGCTAATAATTCACGCGTACTGAACGGCTTAGTTACATAATCATCTGCACCTAATTCTAGACCTAAAACTTTGTCAATTTCAGAGTCTTTTGCTGTTAACATGATAATTGGCATATCATATTTTTTGCGCACTTCTCGGCAAACTTCCATTCCATCTTTCTGAGGAAGCATAATATCTAATAAAATCATTTCAGGCTGTACTTCTTCCACTTTTTCAAGTGCTTCTACGCCATCATAAGCACAAAATACTTCGTAACCTTCTTTTTGCAAATTAAACTTTAAAATATCTGCAATCGGCTTTTCGTCATCTACGACTAAAATACGTTTATCCATGATCATCGTTCTCCTTTATTAGTTGAAGCAAAATATAAAAGATAGTATTCATACTGTTTGAATACCGTAGTTTTATTATACTTGATAACCCTTGAAACGTCACAAGTTCATCCTCTACTATACATGAAGATATATGATTTTCAACCATCTCTAAATACAAAAGTAATATATTACCACAAAAGAGATACAAAGCAAATAACGTTTTCTTTTAAATGTAAATAAAAGAAAAAAGCATGACTTTAAATAAAGTCATGCTTTTTGATGGCTCGGGACGGAATCGAACCGCCGACACAAGGATTTTCAGTCCTTTGCTCTACCAACTGAGCTACCGAGCCAAAATGGCGGTCCCGACGGGAATCGAACCCGCGATCTCCTGCGTGACAGGCAGGCATGTTAACCGCTACACCACGGGACCTCAGTCTATATGCTATGTATTAAAAATGACCCGTACGGGATTCGAACCCGTGTTACCGCCGTGAAAGGGCGGTGTCTTAACCGCTTGACCAACGGGCCACGTTGTAACAAAAGTGAGCCATGAAGGACTCGAACCTTCGACCCTCTGATTAAAAGTCAGATGCTCTACCAACTGAGCTAATGGCTCATGTTATATCTCTTAGCGACGCTTATTATAATAACATGATATTTCATATGAATGCAATAGTTTTTTTAAAACTTTCTTTTTATTATTGAGCTTTTTTAAAAAATCTTGTTAACAAAGCACCAATTATAAATAAAAAAGGTTAGCTCACGAGGAGCTAACCTTTTTTATTTAGCTATATACACCACGTAATACATTTGTTTGTGTACGATCTGGACCTACAGAGAAAATAGATAAAGGAATACCTGTTAATTGAGACACGCGCTCTAAGTAGTGGCGAGCGTTATCAGGTAACTCATCTAATGTTTTCACACCCGTAATATCTTCTGTCCAACCTGGAAGCTCTTCATATACAGGTTCGCATTCTGCAAGTGTTTTTAAGCTAGCAGGGAATTCTTCCATAACTTCCCCTTTATAACGGTAAGCTACACAAATCTTTAATGTCTCAATTCCCGTTAATACATCAATTGAGTTTAAAGATAAATCTGTGATTCCGCTAACGCGACGAGCATGACGTACAACTACACTGTCGAACCAACCTACACGGCGAGGACGACCAGTTGTTGTACCATATTCACGTCCTACTTCACGGATTTGATCACCGATTTCGTTTGTTAATTCAGTTGGGAAAGGACCGTCACCAACACGAGTTGTATACGCTTTTGATACACCTACAACGTGTTTGATTTTAGATGGACCTACACCAGAACCAATTGTTACTCCACCCGCTACTGGGTTTGAAGATGTAACAAATGGATATGTTCCTTGATCGATATCTAACATAACACCTTGTGCGCCTTCAAATAGTACACGACGTCCTTCGTCTAACGCATCATTTAATACTACTGATGTATCAACAACATATTTTGCAACTTGTTGACCATACTCATAGTATTCATCTAAAATTTCTTCTAATGTAAAGCCTTCTACTTCATACATTTTTTCAAGAAGGCGATTCTTCTCAGCTAAGTTTTGTGTTAATTTTGCTTCAAATACTTCACGGTCTAGTAAATCGGCAATTCGAATACCAACACGTGCTGCTTTATCCATATAAGCTGGTCCAATACCTTTTTTCGTTGTACCAATCTTATTTTCACCTTTACGTTCTTCTTCAACTTCATCTAATTTTAAATGATATGGAAGAATCACATGAGCTCGGTTACTAATACGTAAGTTTTCTGTTGTTACACCGCGATCATGTAAGTATTTTAATTCTTGAACAAGCGCTTTTGGATCGACAACCATACCGTTTCCAATTACACACGTTTTGTCATTATAAAAAATACCTGAAGGAATTAAATGTAACTTATAAGTTTCACCATTAAACTTAATTGTGTGACCTGCATTGTTCCCACCTTGGTAACGTGCAATCACTTCTGCATTTTCTGATAGGAAGTCTGTAATCTTCCCTTTTCCTTCATCTCCCCATTGTGTTCCTACTACAACGACTGAAGACATATCTTAAGCACCTCCGCTTAGTAAGCAACAGCTCACTACGACATAATTTAACCATGGATAAGTGTATCAATTTATCACGCTAAAGTCAATTAAATCCGAACGATTTAACAAAAGTTATTACAAATATATCGTATTTTGCGGAACGAATGCGATAACAATAAAATAAAACCTCTCATATTGAGAGGTTTTATGCACCAGACGGCACTCCTGCGTCATCAAAGCGCCGCTCGAGATTAACGAATTTATTGTACTCTTTTACAAAGGCAAGCTGTACGGTTCCAACTGGACCGTTACGCTGCTTGGCTATAATAATCTCGATAATATTTTGATTTTCTGTATCTTTTTCATAATAGTCTTCACGATATAAGAAAGCTACGATATCGGCATCCTGCTCAATACTTCCGGATTCACGGATATCAGACATCATTGGTCGCTTATCTTGTCTTTGCTCTACTCCACGGGAAAGCTGTGATAAGGCGATAACAGGAACTTCTAATTCACGAGCTAAAGCTTTTAACGCACGAGAAATTTCAGATACTTCCTGCTGTCGGTTTTCTCCGCTTCTTCCATTTCCTTGAATGAGCTGTAAGTAGTCAATTAAAATCATCCCAAGCCCGCCTTCTTGTTTCAAGCGACGACACTTAGAACGAATTTCACCTACACGGATACCCGGTGTATCATCAATATAAATCCCTGCATTGGACAAAGATCCCATTGCCATAGTGAGCTTTCCCCAGTCATCAGCTGTAAGCGAACCTGTACGCAGCCTTTGTGCATCAATATTTCCTTCCGCACACAGCATCCTCATAACAAGCTGCTGAGCACCCATCTCTAAACTGAAGATAGCTACGTTCTCATCCGTTTTCGTTGCAACGTTTTGCGCAATATTTAAAGCAAAAGCCGTTTTACCTACAGATGGTCGAGCCGCTACAATGATTAAATCATTTCGCTGGAACCCTGCTGTCATTCTATCTAAATCACTAAATCCGGTTGGGATACCTGTAATGTCACCTTTTCGATTGTGAAGAACTTCGATATCATCATACGTTTGTACAAGTACATCTTTGATATTTTGAAACACACCGCTGTTTTTACGCTGTGCTACTTCTAAAATGTTTTTTTCCGCTTCATTTAATAAAACTTCTACTTCGTCTTCCCTTGCATATCCTTCTGAAGCAATATGCGTTGCAGTACGAATTAAACGGCGTAAAATCGACTTTTCTTCTACGATTTTACCGTAATACTCTACGTTTGCAGCCGTTGGAACAGAGTTAGCTAAATCACTTAAATACGATACGCCGCCAACTTCTTCTAGGATTTTTTGGTCAGCTAATTCAGACGTTACCGTTACCAAATCAACCGGTTCACCTTGGTCAGAAAGTTTCAGCATACATGTAAAGATTTTCTGGTGCGATGCCCGGTAAAAGTCTTCAGGTATTAGCAGTTCAGATGCTAAGGTTAAAGAAGAAGGCTCTAAGAAAATGGCCCCTAATAGCGCTTGCTCTGCTTCAATATTCTGAGGCGGAAGACGATCAGCAAAAAGATCACTCATATTTCTATGCCCCTCTTATATTCTTTCAGTATTTTCTTTCATCATAAATGTTGGCGCGAACAAATACAAGTCCGCGCCAACCCTTTATATTATTTACTTATTTCTCAATCCTACGTTTATTTTTGTTCAGTCACGTGTACCTTTACAGTAGCCGTTACTTCCGGATGTAATTTAACCGGTACATTTGTGTAGCCTAATGCGCGAATTGCATCATTTAATTCAATTTTACGCTTATCTACTTTAATTTTGTGCTTTTTCTTTAATTCTTCAGCAATTTGTTTGCTTGTGATAGAACCGAATAAACGGCCACCTTCACCAGATTTTGCTGTTAATTCAACTGTTAGTTCTTCAAGAGTTGCTTTTAACTCTTTGTTTGCTTGAAGTTCTGCAGCTGCATCTTTTTGCTCTCTATTTTTTTGTGCTTCTAATACTTTCACATTACCGCCTGTAGCTTCAACAGCATAGCCATTTTTTAATAAGAAGTTATGTGCATAACCGTCTGAAACATTTTTCACTTCACCTTTTTTACCTTTTCCTTTTACATCTTTTAAGAAAATTACTTTCATGATTTTTTACCTCCATCTAAGTACTCATCAATTGCTTGTTTAAGCCGTTCTTCAGCTTCATCCAAACTAATGTCTTGAAGCTGAGTAGCAGCATTCGTTAAATGACCTCCGCCTTGGAGACTTTCCATAATAACTTGTACATTGATATCTCCAAGCGATCTAGCACTAATGCCAATTAGATTATCCCGTCGCTTAGAAATAACAAACGAAGCAACCACTCCGCTGATTGAAAGCAGCGTATCTGCAGCCTGCGCAATTAACACTTGATCATACATTTTGTTTGGTTCAGCTCGTGAAATGGCAATACCTGCTGTATAAATCTCTGCATGTTCAATAAAGCGTGCTCGCTGTACATATTGCGTGATATCTTCTTTTAAAAACTTTTGAACAAGAACCGTATCTGCGCCTTGAGAACGTAAAAAGGACGCTGCATCAAACGTACGAGATCCCGTGCGTAATGTAAAGCTTTTTGTATCGACAATAATACCGGCTAAAAGTGCTGTTGCTTCTAGCATATCAATTTTAAATCGTTTTGGCTGGTATTCAAGAAGCTCAGTAACGAGTTCTGCTGTCGAGGAAGCATATGGCTCCATATAGACAAGAAGAGGATCTTCGATAAAGTCTTCTCCTCGTCTATGATGATCAATGACCACGACATTTTCAATACGATTTAATAACCTTTCTTCAATAACGAGCGACGGCTTATGCGTATCTACTACTACTAAAAGAGTATCATCACTCACAAGATTTAAGGCTTCTTCAGGCGTAATAAATCGTTCCCACAGGCCTTCTTTCTTTTTAATTTCTTCTAGCATTCGCTGCACACCTGTATCAATATGATCAGGATCTAATACGATAAAACCGTCTTTCTGATTGACTTGCGCTACTTTTAATATCCCAATAGCAGCTCCTACAGCATCCATATCCGGATACTTATGACCCATGATAATCACTTTTCCACTCTCTGTAATGAGCTCTTTTAACGCGTGAGAAATAACTCTTGCACGCACGCGCGTCCGTTTTTCCATTGGGTTTGTCTTGCCCCCAAAGAATTTTACTTTTCCATTCGGCTGTTTAATCGCTACTTGATCTCCACCTCGACCTAAGGCCAAATCCAAACTAGATTGAGCTAAAGCACCCAGCTCAGGTAAATCAGCAGCACCAGCTCCGATACCAATGCTCAATGTAAGCGGTATATTTTGTTTAGACGTCTCTTCTCGAACTTGGTCTAAGATAGAAAATTTGCTTCGCTCTAAATGAATTAAAATTTGTTCATTCATAATCGCAATAAATTTCTCGGAAGACGTACGTTTAATAAAAATACCGTATTCTTGAGCCCAACTATTTAACATAGAGGTTACTTGGCTATTCAAGTTACTTTTAACTTGATCATCCATTCCTTGCGTTAGTTCATCATAATTATCTAAAAAGATAATACCTAAACTTGTTCGTTCTTCTTCATACAATTTTTCGATTTCTATTTGCTCTGTAATATCAAAGAAGTACAGTAAGCGCTCGTCTCGTTTAATCACCACTTTAAATTTCCGATCATGCAACGTGACAACTTCTGTTTCCACTTCTTGTTTGACCAGTGGAATAATACTTTCGGCTACATCGTATAATGATCTTCCCACTAGTGTGTCTTCACCGAGACAAGATGCTAGAAAAGGATTGGTCCATTCAATTTGATATTCATCATTAAACAGCATAATCCCAATCGGCATTTCCATTAATGCCTCTTCGCCTACTTTTTTCAGCCGATGAGACAGCATTGAAATATAGGTTTCAAACTCATCGGACAGCATTCGCTCCATTCTCATGTATAGAAAAAGACAGGCTAATAGTAATATAAAGCCTATCATTCCTATGATCCAATTATGATAGGTCACGATACCTACTAAAATCAGAGCTATACTATACAATGAGTAAAATGGATAGCGAATGACGTTCTTTTTTGTAAAGACAGGCATCCATTTCAGCTCCTACTTTTTTAAGTTCCACAATATCTACTTTTTTGTGTCTAATTGTTTTCTTAAATTAAATCCTAAATCAATTATACCTAAGATGCGCACAATTTGAAGGATAATTGGAATAATTAATGCTAAAATTGTTACAACAATTGGAATTGCTTTGGCATACCCTTTTTGATGTGAGAAATAGAAAATAAAAGAGATCCCTTGTAACACTACTAGCATTTGCAGTCCCATCACGATGTTGATAATAGCTACGTACATAAATGTACCTTGTTCAATATTAAAAGATGGGAAAGATAAGATTAATGCAATCAAATAATACCATAGGATACTTTTAGGAAGTTTAAATTCACGAAAAGGCGGGAATGCTTGCACCTCATAACCTGTTCTTTTAAGAATAGGCGTAGCAATAAGCTGAGAGAAAAAGGCCAGAATAACTCCGCCCATAACAATTAATAGAGGCAACAGATTTTTAAACATATCAAATGCATCTCTCATTTGGTCAATTTGAGATTCCTTAACGTCTTGTCCTAAACTTTTCATCATTTCAATACTTTGATTAATCGATTGATCTAAAGCATTATTTATTTGCTCCATTAGATTAACATTAAAAACGACATTTGCTCCTACGAACAATAAAAGTAAACCTAAACTAAATGCAACCGTGCCGCCTAGTAAAATGGTATACCTTTTTTGTTTTTGTTGGTAAAGCATTCCTATTGCTAATCCACCAATACCAAATACAAATGTAAAAGGAAGAGTCAACACATTTCCAAATAACAAAGTCAATAACAACCCTACTACTAAAAATAATATTGCCTTTTTCCACCCATGACGAACGGTATACACAATAAATGGAACAGCTAGCGCTAGTTGAAAAATGGTTCCCACAACAGGTATGTATAGTGAAAAAAGTAACAGCGCCACAAACAGCGCTAAAAGAGCTGCTCCTTCTGTAATATATCGAATTCCTTTCACAACTTCACCTCGTTGATATAGACTATTATTTATTTTATCGATTCAATTCATAAGAAGCAACTATTTGGCAAAAGAGCACCTATGTAATGTAAAAAGAGGCAGTAAGGGAATCCTTACTGCCTCTTTTTATACCGTTCATTATTCACCAGAAACATATGGTAATAATGCCATTTGACGAGCGCGTTTGATAGCGATCGTTAATTTACGTTGGTATTTAGCGCTTGTTCCAGTTACACGACGAGGTAAAATTTTACCACGCTCTGAAACGAATTTTTTAAGCATATCTACATCTTTGTAATCGATGTGAGTGATGCCGTTTGCTGTGAAGAAACAAACTTTACGACGTCTGTTGCGTCCACCTTTACGTCCACCTGCCATTTTGATACGCCTCCTTCCGCTTAAAAGTTTCTATAAAATTTTATACTCCGGATAATCTACTGCGAATTAAAACGGTAAATCGTCATCTGAAATGTCAATTGTCTCGCCATTATTTGCAAATGGATCATCATCAACGCGAGTATAACCTTGATTACCTGAGTTACGGTTCTGATTATCTCCAAATGGAGAGCCTTGTCCAGATCCTCCAGTGTTAGCAAAGTTACTGCGTTGCGTATCCCCACCGCCACTTTTCGGCTCTAAAAATTGCACACTTTCCGCTACAACTTCCGTTACATATACGCGACGACCGTCTTGTCCTTCGTAACTGCGAGATTGTAGTCGACCATCAACACCAGCTAAACTTCCTTTTTTAAGGAAATTGGCTGCATTTTCAGCCTGACGACGCCATACAACACAGTTGATGAAGTCAGCTTCACGTTCACCTTGCTGATTTGTAAATGTGCGGTTTACCGCTAAAGTGAATGTTGCAACCGCTGCTCCACTCGGGGTATAACGTAATTCAGGATCTTTGGTTAAGCGTCCTACGAGAATTACGCGATTCATCATCAGAACCACTCCTTAAGGAAATAAAACCCAATTTATTTAAACGTTTAATTATGCTTCTTGTTTAACAACGATATGACGGATAATGTCTTCGTTGATTTTCGCAAGACGATCAAATTCAGAAACTGCTTCTGAAGTAGCCGCCACGTCAAGAATCATGTAGTAACCGTCACGGAAATCATTGATTTCGTATGCTAAACGACGTTTACCCCATTCTTTAACATTTGCGATTTCAGCACCATTATCAGTTAATACGCCGTTAAAGCGCTCAACTAATGCTTTCTTTGCTTCGTCATCAATGCTTGGACGGATGATGTACATTACTTCATACTTTCTCATCACTGTCACCTCCTTTTGGTCTAACGGCCCGAAACGGGCAAGGAGCAATAAAATATTACTCACGAATTAAAATTATAGCACACTACCATAGGCAAAGCAATACGCATTGCGGGCTGTTTCGTAAATATATGCTAATATTTTCGCCAACGACAAAAGCCGAAAGAAGATATCTCCTTTCGGCTTTTAATCTTATACGTTAAAGCGGAAATGCATAACGTCTCCGTCTTTTACGATGTATTCTTTTCCTTCTAAACGTACTTTTCCAGCTTCACGAGCTGCTCCCATTGTTTTGGCAGCTAATAAATCCTCGTATGACACCGTTTCTGCACGAATAAATCCGCGTTCAAAATCTGTATGAATAATACCTGCACACTCAGGAGCTTTCATACCTTGTGTAAACGTCCACGCGCGTACTTCTTGCTCACCAGCTGTAAAGTACGTAGCTAATCCAAGTAAATCATACGCTGCACGTACAAGCTGATCTAGACCTGACTGTTCAATGCCTAGTTCTTCAAGGAACATTGCTTTTTCTTCTCCTTCAAGCTCAGCAATTTCAGATTCAATGCGTGCGCAAACAACAATCACTTCTGCACCTTCACTTGCCGCATACTCGCGCACTTTTGCTACATATTCGTTAGCAGATGCATCTGCTACTTCATCTTCAGAAACGTTTGCTACATAAAGAATAGGTTTGATTGTTAGCAAGTGAAATTGTTTTACTAATTTCATTTGCTCTTCTGTAAATGATACAGCACGAGCTGGCTGATCACTTTCAAATGCATTCTTTAGTTTCTCGAGAATTTCGTATTCATACATTGCTTCTTTATCTTTTTGTTTAGCCATCTTTTGAACACGGCCAATACGCTTCTCTACCGTTTCTAAATCTGCTAAAATTAACTCTAAATTAATTGTTTCAATATCTGAAATAGGATCTACTTTTCCTGAAACGTGCGTGATGTTTTCATCTTCAAAACAACGCACAACGTGACAAATCGCATCTACTTCTCGAATATGAGATAAGAATTTATTTCCCAGTCCTTCACCTTTACTAGCACCCTTTACGATTCCAGCGATATCTGTGAATTCAAATGCTGTTGGAATTGTTTTTTTAGGTTTTACAAGCTCTGTAAGTTTTTGAAGACGATGATCAGGTACTTCTACAATACCTACGTTAGGATCAATCGTACAGAAAGGATAGTTCGCAGATTCTGCGCCCGCTTGCGTAATTGCATTAAATAATGTTGATTTTCCAACGTTAGGAAGACCAACAATTCCAGCTGTTAAAGCCATATATTTATTCACTCCTCTTTATATATCCGAAACAAGTTAACCTGTCACAATTATAGTGAGTCAACTTTTGAAATACAAGTTTGATAAAGAACCTTTAGTCACACCGTTTTAAGATGCTTCATTTTGTCCCACCTTACAGTATAAGGCATAAACATAGAAAATGCATGAGGTTATTCCTCATGCTTTACAAGAATTTTTTTCATTTTACGTGCAAAATCACGTCGTGGAATCATTACGCTGTGGCCGCAGCCTTCACATTTAATACGGATATCCATTCCCATTCGAATGATTTTCCATTCATTTGTACCGCAAGGATGAGGTTTTTTCATTTCCACAACGTCATTTAAACCAAATTCTTTTTCCGTCATCAGCTCTCTCCTCCTTATTTCCCTTTCAACGTCGACGAATGCTGTGCTTCTTCTGTACGATTATACATAACCATACGAGGAAATGGAACTTCAATGCCATGTTCATTTAGCCTTGTACGCACTTCTTTACGAATCATACGAGAAATATGGAAATGTCTCATTGGTTTTACTTCGCTTGTAATCCTCATTGTGACCTCAGTTGCATGGATATTTTGAACCCCCAGCAATTCAGGCGTTTTAACCATATCTTCATAGCGGCTTGGCAATTCTTCTAGCAGCTCTAAAATTACTTGTTCTGCTTCTTGTATGTTTTCTTCATAAGAAATGCTTACATCAACGAAAGCTACGCTGTTATGTAACGAAAAATTAGTGACCTCCACAATACTGCCATTGGGCAAGATATTAATCTCGCCTGTCCAACTCTTAATCTTTGTTGTTCGCAGACCAATTTCTTCTACAGTTCCCTCAAATGTTCCTACTCGAACATAATCGCCAACGGAGAACTGATCTTCAAAGATAATAAAAAATCCCGTGATGATGTCTTTCACTAAGTTTTGAGCACCAAACCCTACCGCGAGCCCTACGATTCCAGCCCCCGCTAGCAATCCTCGAACATCTACTGATAATGTTTCTAAAATCATAACTCCAGCAACGAAATAAATAGCATAAGAAAAAACGTTCTGAAGCAAACGGACCATCGTAGCTTCTCGTCGTTCAGAAATACGCAGAGGGCTATTTGTGCGAACCTCTACAAATTTATTTAACGCTTGCTTTCCAATTCGAATTAAAAACATAGAAATAAGCAGAATCAACAGAATTTTTATGAAGCCTTCTCCAATATGTGCCCACGTTTCTTCTTGAAAAAATGGCTCAAATACGTTCTTAAAAACTGACGTCAACGAATTCATACTACATGTAGCTCCTATCGTAACATACTCTACATACGAGAAAGTTTTAATCTATTGTAGCAAGTTTCTACGAACTTTTGTAGCGATTTCGAAATGGATATAATAGAACGGCCGTTACTAAAAATAAATTGACGATTCCATACATTGGATACAAAACGGCAATCAAAGTAGAAAAACCTAACTTTGTAAAGGGAATCATTAAAAGTAGCCAGCAGGCTGCCAGTTTCCACAGAGATTGCACCTTTTCAGTATGAAAACGTGCGGTCAGTCCTAAGATTCCTGATACGGCTGTTGTATAAATTGCAATGAGCAAAACAATGCTCATTAAAAACAGCATCGTATAAGGAAAGTCTTTAAGAATAGCGAATAATGGAATTTCATAAGAAGAAAGAAGGCCTGAAACTTGAATAAGCGATTCATTATAAATAAAGGAGAGCCCCCCTAATAAAAAACCACTGCCAACACTTGCAATATAAATCTCTTTTTTGCTTTTAATTTCCTTTCCAATTGTAGATAATACCGCGACAAGAGGAAGAATATTTAAAGCCGTAAAGGTAAACGCAGCAGGCCAATTATGCTGAAGATGCCAATCAGTTACTACAGGATGACGTAAAACAAATGTAAGAAGTACGCCAGCTAGTCCAATCATTAAGATTGGCATAACGAAAGAATTGATAGAAAGAAGCCCATTTAATCCTCTTGAAAAAACAAAGACGATAAACGCACTAAGAGCGCCAATTCCCCACCAATAAGGAACATGCCACATTTCCAATGTCGCCCCGCCGCCCGCGATCATAATCACCGTCGTCGTAAACAAATAAAAAACGATTAAAATATCGTAGGCTGCAGCCCATCTCTTTCCTATTAATTCAATTAGTACTGGGTAAAATTGATTGGTTCGGTAGCGATAGCTGATTTGCATAATCACATTGCAAGAAATCGCAAAAATAATAGAAAATAGAAAAATAGCAAGTCCGCTTTCTTCGCCAAAAAACTGCCATAGCTCTCTCCCTGAAGCATACCCAGCGCCTATCATGGTTCCCATAATTAAGAATATCCATTTACATCCTGCTCTCCACATCGATTTTCCCCCAATCCATGAAATATATGTATAGAATCTTCAAAATCTTCGTATACTGTTACTATTATGTATAAGGAGTGGACCCTATGAATTTAAAATCTCCCTTCTTTGAGAAGACACAACATTCAACCCGCGTATTTCATGATGAAGAATTTGCTACAAAGAAGCTGAGTACACAGTTACTATCTTTACTTCCAGCACAGAAAGACAGACCAATTGTTTTTGTATGTATTGGAACGGACCGTTCAACTGGGGACTCATTGGGTCCATTAGTCGGAACGAAACTGAATGAAAAAAAGGTTTCATCTTTTCACATTTTCGGAACGTTAGAAGAGCCTGTTCATGCTGTTAATTTGAAAGAAACGTTAAAACATATTCAAAAGCTTTTCCCGAATCCTTTTATTATTGGAATTGATGCTTGTTTAGGTCGTATGAAAAGCGTAGGCTCTGCCTCACTTGGAATAGGACCCGTTAAACCAGGAGCAGGAGTTAATAAAGAATTGCCGCCAGTCGGGGATATTCATATAACAGGGGTTGTCAACGTGAGCGGATTTATGGAGTTTTTCGTCTTGCAAAATACGAGGCTTCACCTCGTTATGTGCATTGCCGATTTAATTGCGAAAAGTATTGAGACTGCGTACAACGAACGAGAGAAAGAGTTTAATAATTCTTCGGTTTACCAACCTGTAAGACATTATAAACAATAAAAAAGGTTGTCCTAAAACTAGGACAACCTTTTTTATACAGAAGATTTGTTAGTCTGAGAAAGATCGTTAAATAATTCAAGAAGACGGTTTAAATCTTCTTTAGAGAAAAATTCGATTTCAATTTTTCCTTTTTTCTTGCTTTGTGTAATGTGAACAGAGGTACCAAAACGCTCACGAAGCTGTGTTTCACTTTGTTTTATAAATAAATCTTTATCTTTTTTAGTTTTTGATGTTTCACGTGGAACGGCTTTATTTAAGTGGGCAATATAAGCCTCGAGCTGTCTGACATTCAATTGTTCCTTGCGTATTTTTTCAACGACTTTAGGTAGAAGAGCTTTATTTTTCAAACCGACTAGCGTACGCCCATGGCCCATAGACAATTCATTAGTAGAAATGAGGGTTTGAATTTCCTCAGGCAACTGCAAGAGGCGAACATAGTTAGCAATGTGAGGTCGGCTTTTTCCCAGTCGTGTAGCAAGTTGCTCCTGTGTCATATCGAGCTTATCCATAAGCAATTGATAAGCGGTTGCTTCTTCAATTGGCGTCAAATCTTCACGCTGTAAATTCTCCAACAAAGCTAGTTCCATCATTTGCTTTTCTGAAAAGTCTTTTATAATGACAGGAACAGTAGCAAGGTCGGCTTCTTTAGCAGCTCTAAATCGTCTTTCACCCGCTAAGATTTCATAGCCTTTAATGCTTTTGCGAGCTACAATTGGCTGTAAGATGCCATGATGTAAAATGGATTGCTTTAACTCATTAATTGCTTCTTTATTAAACGTTTTACGTGGTTGATAGGGGTTGGGTCTGAGTTCGTGAATAGCAACTTCCTGAATTGAATCATCAGCCTGTGCATCTAAGCCTGAAAATAAGGCATTAATTCCTTTCCCTAATCCTTTCGCCATTATAAATCACTTCCTTTGCAAGTTCCGTATAAACTGCGGCCCCTCTAGATCTTGCATCATATAAGATAATTGGTTCACCATGACTAGGTGCTTCGCTCAAACGAACATTTCGAGGAATAATCGTTTGATAAACGCGATCCTGAAAGTATTTCTTCACTTCTGCTGTTACCTGCAGTCCCAAATTTGTGCGTGCGTCAAGCATAGTCAGCAATACACCTTCGATACGCAGTTGATTATTCAAATGTTTTTGGACTAATCTAACGGTATTTAGCAATTGACTTAATCCTTCAAGCGCATAATATTCACACTGTACAGGTATTAAAACAGAATCAGCTGCCGTTAACGCATTTAATGTCAGTAAACCAAGAGAAGGGGGACAATCAATAATAACATAATCAAAGTGATCTTTCACCGTTTCTAAAGCTCTCTTAAGTCGAACTTCACGTGAAATAGTCGACACTAATTCAATTTCTGCACCAGCTAATTGAATGGTCGCGGGAATGATTGATAAATTTTCGACGGCTGTTGAACGCACAACGTTTTTGGCTTCCATATCTTCCACTACTACATTGTAAATACATTCATCTACATCTGCTTTATCTATGCCAACTCCACTCGTAGCGTTACCCTGTGGATCTCCATCTACAAGTAGAACCTTTTTTCCTTGTTCAGCTAAACAAGCTCCTAAATTAACAGCGGTTGTTGTTTTTCCAACTCCGCCTTTTTGATTCGCAACTGCCACAATTTTCCCCATGTTGTCACCTACTTTCATTTCCATCCCATTTGTCCAGACAGTTTAATTGTTCATTGAATTTTCTGACGAAAAACTTTGATAAAAAAGCCTCATCAAAAAAAGATGAGGGCTATTTCTTTATTTTTTCGGAATCTTAATAGTAAACTGAAAATATTCATCAAACTCTTCTTCTTCCGTGTTTAATGAAATACCGCTGTCACTAACCATTGTCAAGGATTGACGAATTGTATTCATTGCGATGCGCGTATCTTTACTAAACGCTTTTCTTTTAGCTTTTGGCTTTTTAACCCGCGTTTCTAACAATTTAACTACTCGATCTTCCGTTTGTTTTACATTTAATTGTTTTTCAATAATCTCAGCTAATACTTGAAGTTGTTTTTCTTGATTTTTGAGGGGAATGAGCGCTCTTGCATGTCGCTCTGTAATCAATTTTTGTTTGATTGCTTCTTGTATTTCAACAGGAAGCTTTAACAAACGAAGCTTGTTTGCAATTGTGGATTGGCCTTTTCCTAAACGTTGAGCTAATGCCTCTTGGGTAAGATTATGTAACTCAATTAACTTTGCGTAGGCTAGTGCTTCTTCGACAGCCGTTAGCTCTTCACGTTGTAAGTTTTCTATTAAAGCCACAGAGGCCGTTTCTGTATCGTTAAAATGTTTCACAATTGCAGGAACCGTATCCCATCCTAAGCTTTGTACAGCTCTCCACCGGCGTTCTCCAGCAATTAATTCGTATTCTTCGCCCTCAGTCGGTCGAACCACAATAGGTTGAATAATACCGTGTGTATGAATAGTAAGAGCTAGCTCTTCAATTTTTGCTTCATTAAACACAGTACGCGGCTGGTAACGATTCGGAATAATACTTGAAACCCTAATTTGTTTTACTTCATCTCTTAAAACTTTTTCGACATTTTCATCTTGGACAGTTTCAATCTCTACATGAATATCCTCATCTTTTTCTTTTAAATTAAAAAAACGTGAAAAAGCAGATTTCATAGTCCCACACCACCTTCAGGAAAATCCCGCCTTAAACTAATTCGATGTTTTTTAATCATATCCTGCTTTCTAAACAGAAAATATAGAGAAGAAAATGTTTCATATGAAACATTCTCTTCTCTATCTATTTAATGCCTACTCTAGTGGAAGCTTAACCGGGGTACCAGGTTTTCTAGGATATTTTTTAGGCGTTTTCTTTATTTTGTCTATTAAAATAATGTAACGTTCACTTTGCTCCAAAGGCAATTGGAAATGTTCAATCGACTTCACTTTTCCACCTAATACTTGGAATGATTTTTCTCCATTTTTTAATTCCTCAGGGGCAGAAGCACCTTTCATTGCTAAAAAGCGTCCTTGTTCTTTAACAAGCGGTAAGCAAAATTCATTAAGAACCGAGATACGTGCCACGGCTCTTGCCGTTACAAGATCGAATGACTCGCGAATCGTTTCTTTTTTACCAAATGTTTCAGCTCGATCATGACATAGTGTGACATTGTCTAGTTCAAGCTCATTTACAAGATGCGTTAAAAACGTAATACGCTTTTGTAAAGAATCAACGATTGTTACACGCAAATGCGGGAAGCAAATTTTGATCGGAATACTTGGAAACCCTGCTCCTGCACCTACATCACACATGGATTCAATTTCTGTAAAGTCTTGAAAAAAAGCAGCTGAAATAGAATCGTAAAAATGCTTTTCATACACTTCACCGTGATCAGTGATAGCAGTTAAATTCATTTTTTCGTTCCATTCCACTAAAACTTGATAATACTTTTCAAATTGATTCAGCTGTTTAGAAGAAAGAGAAATTCCCTTTTCTTCTAATAGCTGTTGAAACTGTTGAATATTCATTGAGTTTCCCTTTCTTCGCGCCTAAGAGTTTTAATCATTTGATACTTTAGCGATGCGCCCTTGTTCAATATAAACAAGCAAGATTGAAATATCAGCTGGGTTGACTCCAGAAATACGTGAAGCTTGCGCTACCGTTAGTGGACGCACTTGGTTTAATTTTTGACGTGCTTCTGTAGCTAAACCGTTAATTGCATCATAATCGATATAATCAGGAATCTTTTTGTTTTCTAACTTCTTCAAGCGTTCAACTTGCTGAAGTGATTTCTGAATATATCCTTCGTATTTCACCTGAATTTCTACTTGTTCAGCTACTTCAGGATCTACCGTCTCATCAGCTGGTGCTAATTGATGAATATGAGTATATGTCATTTCAGGGCGGCGAAGTAAATCTGTCGCACGAATCCCATCTTTTAATTCACTGCCGCCAGCTTCTTTAATCAGTTGTTGAACAGCTTCATTCGGCTTAATAATAAAGGAGAAAAGACGTTTCTTCTCTTGCTCGATTTCCGCTTTCTTCTGTTCAAATTTAGCATAGCGCTCATCACTGATTAATCCTAGTTCACGACCAATTTCAGTAAGGCGTAAATCAGCGTTATCATGACGAAGCAATAAACGATATTCTGCACGAGACGTTAGCAGACGATACGGTTCATTTGTTCCTTTTGTCACTAAATCATCCACCAATACACCGATGTAAGCATCAGAACGTCCTAAAATGACTTCTTCTTGTTCCAGCGCTCTTCTTCCCGCGTTAATTCCAGCAAGAAGACCTTGGCCTGCAGCTTCTTCATAACCAGATGTTCCGTTAATTTGTCCAGCCGTATAAAGATTTTTAATTTTCTTCGTTTCAAGCGTTGGCCATAACTGAGTCGGAACAATTGCATCATATTCAATAGCATAGCCCGCACGCATCATTTGGACTTTTTCAAGACCAGGAATTGTCGCAAGCATTTGACGCTGTACGTGCTCAGGAAGGCTTGTTGATAGTCCTTGAACATATACTTCTTGCGTATTTCGTCCTTCTGGCTCTAAGAAAATTTGGTGGCGCGGTTTATCATTAAAGCGCACAACCTTATCTTCAATAGATGGACAGTAGCGTGGTCCAGTACCTTTGATCATCCCAGAATACATAGGAGATAAGTGGAGGTTGTCATCAATAATTTGATGAGTTCGTTCACTTGTATATGTTAACCAGCAAGGCAATTGATCTGTAATGTACTGTGTTGTTTCATATGAGAAAGCACGGGGCACATCATCCCCAGGCTGAATCTCCGTTTTGCTGTAATCAATAGTTGAGCTATTAACACGAGGTGGAGTTCCTGTTTTAAAACGGACCATGTCCAGTCCTAACTCCTCTAAGTGTTCAGAAAGCTTAATAGCCGGTTGTTGATTATTAGGACCGCTTGAATATTTTAGTTCACCTAAAATAATTTCCCCGCGTAAGAATGTCCCTGTCGTAATAACAACTGTTTTAGCTTTATACACAGCTCCCGTTTGAGTGACAACGCCCGTACATACACCGTCTTCTACGATTAACTGTTCTACCATGCCTTGCATAAGCGTTAGATTTTCTTCATTTTCTAACGTTTTTTTCATTTCATGCTGATAAGCAAATTTATCTGCTTGAGCTCTAAGCGCTCGAACAGCCGGACCTTTTCCTGTGTTTAACATTCTCATTTGAATATGAGTTTTATCGATATTTCTACCCATTTCTCCGCCAAGAGCATCAATTTCACGTACGACAATACCTTTTGCAGGACCCCCTACAGAAGGGTTGCAGGGCATAAACGCCACCATGTCTAAGTTGATGGTCAACGTTAACGTTTTAGCACCCATACGCGCAGAAGCAAGTGCCGCTTCACAACCTGCATGACCTGCTCCAATGACAATAACATCATATTGTCCACCTTCATATTGCATAATAGTAGCCTCCTTTAATAATCTATTTTCCTAAACAGAATTGAGAGAACAACTGATCAATTAAGCTTTCATGAACAGCATCACCAATAATTTCACCTAATAGTTCCCACGTTCTTGTTAAATCAATCTGGACAATATCGATTGGAACACCACTTTCAATGCCTGTGATAGCCTCATCGATAGCTCCTCTTGCTTGCGTTAAAAGCGCAATATGTCTTGTATTAGATAAATATGTTAAATCTTGAGATTCAATTGTTCCTCCAAAGAAAAGAGCTGCGATTGCTTCTTCAAGCTGATCTACTCCTTGTTCTTGAAGAAGCGAAGTCGTCACTATTGGATGATCACCAGCAAATTGCTGCACTTCCTCTAGATTAATTTTTTGCTCAAGATCTGTTTTATTCACAATCACGATAACGTCCATGCCTTTTACAGCTTCAAATAGCTTTTTATCTTCGTCCGTTAGTTCTTCATTAAAATTCAACACAAGCAAAATTAAATCTGCTTCTTTCAAATACTGACGGGAGCGTTCCACACCAATTCGTTCTACAATATCTTCTGTTTCACGAATTCCAGCTGTATCAACTAATCGCAGAGGAACTCCTCGCACATTGACGTACTCTTCGATTACATCTCGCGTCGTTCCAGGAATGTCTGTGACAATGGCCTTTGCATCTTGCACTAAACTATTTAGAAGAGAAGATTTCCCTACATTAGGACGTCCAATAATAACCGTAGCCAATCCTTCTCTTAAAATTTTCCCTTGATGAGAGGTTTGAAGAAGCTTATCAATTTCTTGGCGTACATTTGAAGCTTTTTCGATCAATACTTGGTGAGTCATTTCCTCTACATCGTCATATTCTGGGTAGTCAATGTTTACTTCTACATGGGCAAGTGTTTCAAGAATTTCCTGCCGTAAATGACGTACTAGCTTGGACAAACGCCCTTCCATTTGACCAATCGCCATATTCATCGCTTTATCTGTTTTGGCACGAATTAAATCCATTACAGCTTCTGCTTGTGATAAGTCTACTCGACCATTTAAAAATGCTCGTTTTGTAAACTCACCCGGCTCAGCTAAACGGGCACCATTTGCAATAACTAACTGCAACACACGATTAACGGATACAATTCCTCCGTGACAGTTAATTTCAATAATGTCTTCTCTAGTAAATGTCTTGGGACCTTTCATAATGGAAAGCATCACTTCTTCAACGACTTGCTCTGTCTTGGGATCTACGATATGACCGTAGTGAATGGTATGAGAAGCTACGTCTGTTAATCGTTTATTCGAAACGCTTTTAAAGATACGATCTGCAATCGTAACTGCTTCTTCACCACTCAGGCGGACGATGGCAATAGCTCCTTCTCCCATTGGTGTAGAAATGGCCGCAATTGTATCAAAATCTAGCACCAACTTCACCTCATTTCATTTTATAAACCTTTTATTTTAAACGATGTTATATACTATCATCGTTAACAATTTTCCACGAACAAAAACATCTATTTTAAGGCCCGTGATTTGTATGAACCAAATAAATAGAATACCACAATTCACCGATTTGGAACATCTCTAACGTTCTTCTGTTATGCACAGCAAGAAAAACAGGCAGTATGTACTATTTTAACTTATCCACATGTGAATAACAACGTATGCATCTTGATTTTTTTGAGCGCTAGATCGATAAAAATAAGCACATAAAAAAGCACTAGCTTATTTTGCTAGTGCTTTTTGGCAACTGGCTGAACCAAAATACTTCTTTTGGGTTCTTTGCCAACGGATTGTGTCTCAACTAAAGAATTTTTAGCTAACGCTTGGTGAATCATTTTTCTTTCATGAGAAGGCATTGGTTCTAGTTGAACAGATCGATTCGTTTTGATCGCCTGATTAGCTATTTTTAATGCCAGTTTTTCGACCATTTCTTTTCGTTTTTCTCGGTAGCTTTCTGGATTTAATACAACATTTAAAAATTGCTGACTGTATCGATTAGCTACCAATTGTGTGAGAAGCTGGAGTGCATTGAGGGTTTGTCCATGTTTTCCAATCAGCATTCCCGCTGAATCGCTACTAATCTCAATTATGCAGTTTCTCGAGGTTTTTTTGACGTTCGTATGAATCAAAATCCCCATTTCACGGCTAACATTTGTAATAAAATGAACCGCTTCCTCTATAGGGTCAACTATTTTTGTAACTTTTACAACTGCGGGTTTTCCCTTAAAGATTCCTAAAAATCCTTTTTTGCCTGGTTCAATTATTTCTACATTTGTTTGATTTCGCTCTACTTCTAAAGCATCTAATGCTTCTTGAACAGCAGCTTCAATCGTCTGGGCCGTAATTGTGATTTCGTTCATTTTTTAACCCCTTCAATATTCGCTTGTTTTAAGTCTGGCCCTTTAATGAAGTAGGTTTGAATAATCATAAATAGATTTCCCACTACCCAATAAAGAGATAAGGCGGCTGGAAAATTGATTGCAAAAACGACAATCATGATTGGCATAACCCAAAGCATCATAGCCATTTGAGGATTTTGATTTACATTTCCGGCCATCATCATCTTTTGCTGAATAAACGTTGTGATTCCTGCGACAACTGGTAAGATAAATAGCGGGTCACGCGCACCTAAATCAAACCATAAAAAGCTGTTGTTTGCGATTTCTGACGTTCGTGTAATCGCGTGGAAAATCCCAATAAGAATGGGCATTTGAATTAGAATTGGGAAGCACCCAGCTAAAGGATTTACTCCGTAAGTTTGGAATAATGCCATCGTTTCTTTCTGCAATTGCTGCTGCGTCTGGGCATCTTTTGAACTGTACTTCTCCTTTAACTTCTGCATTTCGGGCTGAAGCGTCTGCATTGCTTTCGTGTTTCTCATCTGTTTAATCATAAGCGGTAGAATAAGTAAGCGAATCAGGATTGTGACAACGATGATCGCAACTCCATAGCTTTTAAATACCTCCGCCAGATACGTAATGACTAATGACAGCGGATACACAACATACTCATTCCAAAAACCTTTACTATCATCTGTAATAGGTTGGTTAATTTCCGTACAACCCGCTAAAACAGTTAATAGAAAGATAAGCGTTATCCCTAAAAACAACTTCTTCTTCACCTGTTTTTCCTCCTTCTACATGTTCACCTTTCAATTCTGAAAGTGCGTCAAAATCCATTATATAAGGATGCGGTAGAAAAACAACAGCTATTAAAGGCTTTTCTTCTATTGTTTATTAATCGTTTTGTCTATGTGTAAGTAATTTGCCACGCTTAAAGACATGCTGCAAGCTGCTTTTAATTTCTTCATAGCTCATTGTTGCAGCAGGCTGCCTTGCAATTACAATATAATCTTTGTCTTGCTTCAAATACGGTGTGAATTCAAATATAATTTGTTTAGCAAGGCGCTTAACTCGATTACGAGTCACGGCATTTCCAATCTTTTTGCCCACGGAGAATCCTACGCGGAAATGTTCTTGATCCGGTTTGTCTAGAACATACAAGACAAATTGGCGATTCGCTACTGACTTGCCCTTTTTAAAAACTGTTTGAAATTCATCATTCTTTTTTATACGATATCTTTTTTTCATTTTTAACAACTCCTGCCCTTTTTCAGGTCATGCTTTTATGTAGTCCCTACAGGAACAGAGGTGATTTTAGCCTTATAAAGCGAAAAAAGACCACTGGCGTCAGTGGTCTATTATGCTGATAATACTTTTCTTCCTTTACGACGACGACGAGCTAAAACTTTACGTCCATTCGCTGAGCTCATACGAGCGCGGAAACCGTGTACTTTACTGTGCTTACGTTTGTTTGGTTGGTAAGTTCTTTTCATCTATAAACACCTCCTCGAGGAATAACTGAAAAAGACAGTCCTTGCAATTATAATGAAAAGACTAAGAAGATGTCAATGTTATTTAAAAAATAAAATTTTCAATCTCTTGGTTTCATTATCTGTTTTACTCAATCTTCTTCATTCTAATATCTTTATAACCCAATTGTCTATACCTAATCAATAAAATTCATTGATTTATTAAAGAAAAAATTTTTCCTTTTCATCTCTTTTTCTTTCTCTACCAGCTGCGATCGCATCCTTACTGAACAAAACTACAACAATACAGGTTATAAAAAGCCTCTTTTTTATTCAAATTCTTCTCTTAAACCTTTGTGGATAAGTTTTTTCGACATTTTTCTACTTTTCCATTTCTTATCGACAACTCATGCACACTATCTTGTGTTGTGGAAAACTTTTCTCCACAAGGTGTAGTGATTGTGGATAAGTTTCGAAAATTCATTGCATCATGCCGAATTCTTTGATATTATATTTTTGTTTTCACTCTTAATTACTTTTCCACAGTTGGTTTTTATCCACAAACTGTGGACAACTTGTGGACATCATTTCCACTATCACTGTATAAAGTTATCCACACCATGTGGAATCTGTCGAATAGTCGACTTTCTTCTATAATATATATTTACCCACATAATAGCAATTGTATAAATATAAATTTTTTATGCATAAGGTTTTGTACAGGTTGTACAAGAGTTGTACAAAGCGCATAAAAGCTAGAAAAAGGAGGGATTGCTCG
>NZ_CP130959.1:0-182783 GCF_041941685.1 Priestia megaterium
CTCATTTTTATCACCCGTGGTCTAGGAAGATCAACAGCCGATTCATATACAATCTTTCCCTCTGCCATGATAGCTAGTCGATCTGACAGGTAGACAGCTTCAGAGATATCGTGGGTAATAAAAAGTACAGTTGTGTTATGCAACTTACAAATCTTTAGAAGATCATCCTGTAGTTCCTCTCTTGTAATTGCATCTAATGCCGCAAATGGTTCATCAAGAAACAACATAGATGGCTTTTGAATAAGGGCCCTGGCAATAGCAACACGGCTCTGTTGCCCGCCCGATAATTGCATAGGATATTGATTAAGATAGGAAGCTAATCCAACAAGATTCAATAATTTTGTTGCACTTTTTTGATCTTCTTCAGTTACCTTTCGTCTAAGAGAAATAGGAAGCAGTACATTCTCTATCACTGTTTTCCATTCCAATAATGTCGGTGATTGAAAAACAAATCCACATTCCGCGGAAGGCTTCATAACTTCCTTTCCTTTTAATTGAATGCTCCCATCATTCGAGTGCAATAGGCCTGCAGCAAGCTTTAGCAAGGTTGTTTTCCCACAACCACTTTTGCCAAGCAGGCAATGAAACTCGCCTTCTTCGATACTCCAATTCACCCTATCAATAACCAAATTTTTCTCTTGATAACTATATGTCACATCTTTGATTGTTAAAAAACTCATGTTTTACCTCCTAATCCACATAAGGAGCAAATCTCTCACTTTCCTCTTCAGCAGAAGACTCTATATCTACCATATGAATCAAATCTAGTAAGTTAAATCGACCATCGTGATGCCAGCCAGCTTCTGGGGATGTCATATTCCCTAATGCTGTAATACGTGTAACTCCTATTTTTCCTAATAATTCCGCCCAATGAAAAAGCTCCTTCGGGCTTGTTGCTATACCTACCGTTTGAAGAAAGGATCGGTTAGGTGCAATAGAAGGAATAATATCTTCTATACTTTTAAATGCAATCACCCTTATCACACGATTTAAACAGCTAGGACTAAAACTTATGTCATCCTCCTCATAAACAACCGTCCAATCATTTGCGACATTTCCTAACACCTCCTTATGAGGGTTAGAAAAAATATCCATTTCTTCTCTTTGACGCCATGATACTAAAGATGCAGACTCTTCCATTGAAAGATTGCGGCGTGGAAATCTTTTTTCAAAGTTATCTAGTTCATGAGCCATATATCTTGCAAACTCTCTCGGAGAGATATTTCCCCCATCTTGGACATAAAAAAGATGGGGAGAATAGCAACCTTGCTGATCATAACGAATCACATCCAGAGCTGCTTGGCGTGCGGAATGCCAAGCTTTATGAGAATCTAGAGAAGAGTTAGAAACGACTCCAAAGCTGATTTTATGTCCAAATGGCAAGAAACGAGTAGTAATGGGAATGCGACTTTGAATAGATTGCAACGATTCATTCCCTCCGTAACCAACTACAACATCTGTTTGTTTAAATAAAGAACGTTCTCGCTCTTCGTCGCCACCTTTCCACCAAACAACGGCAAAACAATCTGATAATTTTGGTTCTACTTCCACTACTAATCTAGCAAACCAGCCAGCAAATAAGGGCTCCGCACTTGAGACTTTTCCGATGTTCCCTGCTTTAACCAATAAACCAGAAATGAAGCTCCATAATGGTAACCCTGGCACATTTCCTGACCAAACATGGGTGATAAGATTCGGTCCAACTGCCTTTGAAAACCCCCCCTTTACTCGAGGCTGAAATTCATCGAGTAAAGAATGGTTTCCTAAATCTTCAATAAGGAAACGTTGCAATTCATGTTTTCGAAAGTTTTTCAAATAAGAAGTAAGGCCAAGCCGAATTAGCTCCTCACTATAGCCGGTCACAATAGATAAAAGCTTTTCCGCCTTTTGACGGCAAGGTGTATTTCGATCAAGTAATCTATCAATAACTTGATCTATGATATTTACAAGCTCCATAACCGAAAAGGATTTTAATGTCTCAGCACTTGCCTTCTTGACTTTCCCGATGACCTTATTCATTTGTTCTTCTGTAAGAAGTGGAATTTCTACCTCTACTACTTCTTCTTTTTCTCCGAATAGCAAAACTTTTTTCTCAAATTCTTCTCCTATATCTGGAAGATAACCTGCAGTTTCTCTCATTTTGGAAATTCCTTTGTTGCCTTTAAAAATTCCTCTACAGCAATCGAGCATCCTTTGGCTTGAGTGCCTTCCACTCTTCCTAATAAAAGAAAACCATGGTCGACCTCTATCCCCACATCTTCTGTCAAAATAGTCGTTACTGAGTTAAAGTTTGCAAGATCACAATGTACAAGTACCCCACGCTCGCCCTTGGATACCTCTTCGCCTGTTAATGGATTTATAACTCTTGTTCGTATCCAATGTGGTCCTGATTTAACAGATGGAATATTTGTATTTCCATTGTCGTAAAATTGTGTGCTTAATTCGGTAATTCCGTACATATTAATACACTCAGCACGATCTACTCCTAAAATGGAGGAGAGTAACTGATAGAACTCATCCAAATCCAATTCCTTTGATTGATTTTTAAATCCACCTGTATCTAGGATTTTGCTTCCTTTTGGTAAAGAAAACGTTTTTCCCATGCCTTCCAGTTTTTCTAACATGTGTACGAAGCTAAAGCTTGCTCCTACAAGAGCATACGGCTCTCCAGTTTCTTCAGAATGACTTAACTCTTCTAGCAAACGGTCTATGTCAACTCCGTTATCGTTTATCAGATAGTGACTATCTTCAGTACCAAATTTCTGCAATCCTAAAGCTAAATAGTGAGCTAATGAAGAGTTCGGCAGTTCTCTTTCTGTGGGAAAAAGAACTCCCATACGTATCTTCTCTGTGTTCTTCATAAATCTTTGTTTGAAATTCACAGTCATAGATCGATCATATATATGTAAAGTCGGGTGGTAATGCTTACCCTTAATTCCTTTCGTAGTACCACTTGTCATAAAAATAGCTTCTGCTTCCTCAGGATCAGCACAACTTAATGTAACTTCTTTAAAAGCATTAATGGGCACTGCTGGAATATCCCTCCACGTTTTGACCATTCTTGGCGTTTTCCCTTTTTGCATACAAAATGTACGATATGGAAGATTATGTCGATATTGATATGAGAATAATTGTAAGGCTTGTTCATTAAAATCATCTTCTGAAGAAAGTTGATTTTGTATAAATTGAAGCGTACTTTCAATAATTTCTTGTTGTTGTTTCATCTGCTTCCAATCCTTTCCTAAAAAATAAAAAAGCACCCTACATAAGTAAAGTGCTTAGACTATCGCTATTATCACTTTCCCTACGCTGGCATGATCCAACAGGTTCAACGGTCTACGACAGATTAGTCATACTCTCAGCCTGATTCCACAGACTCCCGGTAAAATCTATTTTTCATACAAAGTTTACTCCTTCTTTCAAAAGAATGCAATTGTATTATTAAACAACCCTTAAAAGGGGTAAAAAACAAACTTAAACTAGCCAAAACTTTAAATTCATTGCTTTACCTTTCTTTAAATCTTATTTCAGTTAAATAATAAAATCTTTTTTTTGGGAGACTTTAAAATAAAAAAGGAAGTTTACTTAAATGAAAAAACATAAAAAGTACTTGCTAGCTGTACTAATATTACCTTGGTTTTCTATTCCGTTATTAGGGAAACGAAATTTAAAGAGATTTTTTCTTCCTTCACTAATTATCAATCTAATTGTTCTCGCAGAATGTTTTTTGGCTAGAAAGAGAACATGGTGGTATTTTTATAAAAGTCTTCATCCGAAAATGCTTGGAGAAATTCCTCTTCTTTTTGGTCCTTTTCTAGTAGGAACCATGTGGATTTTTAAATTCACGTATGGGAACTTCCGTAATTTTATGATCACTAATTTTATTCTTGATGCATTCTTTGTGTATATACTAATGAGTTGGTTTAAAAAAATTGGGTACGGTTCGATGGTACGCCTAAAAAGGTATCACTTTTTACTAATTTTCACTACGAAAGCAGCTTTTCTATATGGTCTTCAAAAATTTATTTCAAATAAAAGAAGAGTAACTTCTTAACTAAGTTGACTCATTCCTATTAGAAAGACCGAAAGCTAGCATATACAGGCTAAATTTTTGACATACTTATAGAAATAAACTATATTATCATAGCACGAACTTTTTTAGGTTATTAATTATTAATTATTCGATTTTAGAGGTGTATTTCATGGAAAATGTGTTTGATTACGAAGATATTCAGCTAATTCCTGCTAAATCAGTAGTGAACAGCAGGACTGAGTGTGATACGACTATAACATTTGGGGAGCGTAAATTTAAGTTACCTGTCGTGCCCGCCAATATGCAAACAATTATAGATGAAAAACTGTCAATTTACTTTGCAGAAAACGGCTATTTTTATGTGATGCATCGTTTTCAGCCAGAGAAGCGAATGTCTTTTGTTAAAGATATGAAAGAACGTGAGTTATTTGCTTCTATTAGTGTAGGAGTTAAAGAAGAGGAATATAGATTTATCCAACAACTAGCAGAGGAAAAACTTTCACCTGAATACATTACGATTGATATTGCACATGGTCATTCAGATGCCGTCATACAGATGATTCAGCATATAAAAAAACACTTGCCCCATAGTTTTGTTATTGCAGGAAATGTGGGAACTCCAGAAGCAGTAAGAGATCTAGAGCGTGCTGGTGCCGATGCAACAAAAGTAGGGATTGGGCCAGGGAAAGTATGTATTACAAAGATTAAAACTGGATTTGGAACAGGTGGTTGGCAATTAGCAGCTTTGCGTTGGTGTGCAAAGGCAGCAAGCAAGCCTATAATTGCAGACGGGGGTATTCGCACGCATGGTGATATTGCAAAATCAATTAGATTTGGTGCATCTATGATCATGATTGGATCACTATTTGCTGGACATGAAGAGTCTCCAGGTGAATCCGTTAAGAAAGACGGAATTCTATATAAAGAATACTTTGGTTCTGCCTCTGAATTTCAAAAAGGTGAAAAGAAAAATGTTGAAGGTAAAAAAATGTTGGTAAAGCACAAAGGGTCTATAAAAAATACTCTGATAGAAATGGAACAAGACCTTCAGTCTTCTATTTCTTATGCAGGAGGAAATAAGCTAGAAGCAATTCGTAATGTTGATTATGTTATTGTGAAAAATTCTATCTTTAACGGGGATAAGACCTATTAAGAATTTTTTATTTATTTGATTTTACTTAATTCGCTATTTAACTAAGAAGAAATCAAAATAAAAGAAGTTAGTTTATAGCTAACTTCTTTTATTTTTGAGTAAGAAAGGAAATCATTGTAAAGAAAAAGGACTTGTCCTTATCGGGTTTCTATTCTGAACGTTTACTGCATTTTATTTTCAACTATAGCCAGGTAAGCTAGAAGTAAATATACTCTTTAGCCTTTTGGATATTGGAAAAAGAATAATTTAGGAAAATAAATGCAATACTCAAGATAAATACATGTAATTAGGAGGCATCAATGGTTAAGCGTAATGTAAGGTTGTCAAGTCCAGAAATTGGGGGATTATGGGGAGTTTATATTCAAGAAACAATGTCTACTTGTTTGTTAAAGTATTTTCTTCATCACGTACAAGATGAAGAAATAAAGCCTATTTTGCAAAAATCTTTACATATTTCTCAAACACATTTGAACCAAATTAGAGATATTTTTTCTGAGGAAAATATCCCTTTACCTGATGGGTTTACGGATAAGGATATTAATTTATCAGCTCCTCCCCTTTTTTATGATCTTTTTGCTTTGAGTTTTGTCTACTCGATGAATCGCATGTCGATGGTTAACTTAGGGTTTGCTACTTCCACTGTTGCTAGGGCAGATGTTCTCAATTTCTTTACTAGGGCTTTGAATGAGGCTGCAGAGCTCTATGCGGAAGCCACTACTTTGATGTTATCTAAAGGTATTTACGATCGGCCACCTATGATTACCTATCCTGAGAAAGTCGAATATGTAAAAAAACAATCTTATATAGTATCAGCCATGGGAAAAAAAAGATCTCTAAATGCTGTTGAACTTACTGAAATATTCTTCAATATTGAGCGTAACTATTTTTCAGTGTTACTCTGTACGGGTTTGTTACAAGTAATTAAGGATAAAGAAATTAAAAATTATATAAAAGATGGAATGGAGATATCAGAAAAACAAATTAATTTCTTTAATGATCTTTTAAAGAAAGAAGAACTTCTTGGTACAGTTCCTGTTAGTATGGAAGTAACGACTTCAACTGTTTCTCCCTTTTCCGACAAACTTATCGTTGCGCTTTTTCATTTTTTAAATTCTATTGATGTGACACTTATTGGACATGCTTTATCTTTATCTATGAGGATAGATTTAGCTACTTATTATAGTAAAGTAATTGGAGAAATATTAATTTATGCCGAAAAGGGATTTAATATTATGGTCAACCGACAATGGCTAGAACAACCACCCCAGGCGCCAAATAGAAAGGCCTTAAAAGGAAGGGGAAAGATAAGATGAAACATCTAAAGGCTCTTGTTGTAAAGTAACAATGAATGCAAAAACAGGTACTGTTACGAAAGTGGTAACTGTAAAATAAATTCTTTAATATGAAGATCATCGCTTTAATGAAAATGATGATCTTCTTTATGGGATGGAAAATTAGATGAAAATTTTAAGTAGTAGCAAATTAGGTAAGATACTAGTAAATGTTTTTTCTTTATTGCTTGCCTGTTCTCATTTCTTTACTATATATCTAATCATGTTCAAAAAATTTCATTATCAAGCTTATTTGTCAGGATCTGATCCCTCGATTTCTTTTATCTTATCGATTTTAGGGATTGTTCTTTCCTTCAGAGGCATTGGATTAAAACCTATAACTAAATACCTCTTGCTATATACAAGTCTTTCTTTATTCTTACTTCTGCTTCTTATCCCCTATATGCTTAGAAATCTCTAAAGTTATAATGACAAGGCATTTTTAGAAGGCCCTTTCTCTTTGGGGACTTCTTTTAATAAAATCCAAGTGAATTTTCGCAATAAGATTATATTTTATAGGGATAGCATATGTATAAAAAGCCGTATAAAAGGGAAATAAAGACCTATTCAAAATCCCAATATAGGTTCTGCTTTTTATGGGTTCGCTTATTTGCTATTAGGAATAGACACACTTATAAATGTGATAGAATACCTCTAAAGATTAAAGAGGAGTTTTTAACAACCTCTCTATGCCTATACCGTTGTTATTTAGAGATAAAGTAAAAGAACCGTTGTTTAGTCAACGGTTCTTTTACTTTATTGGTAGCTATATGCACCAGTTTTAGCATTAACTTTCACGTGATGCTCTTTGTTATCTTTGCCGTGAATTAAAAATGTATATACGTTATCTTTAAGTTCAACAGATTTAAATGTGCCTGGAAGCTGTTTTAATGCGATTGTTTTTGCTTCTGTTTGTGCAACACAACCACATTCTTGTTGTGAACTTGTTTTCGCAGAGTTCACATGTGAAGTCTCAGCTGCAAAAGCTGGACTGAGGGAGCTAAGTCCTACGATTGCTCCTAATGCAACACCTGATAATACTTTTCCAAACTTAATCATAATTAAACTTTCCTCCATTGCGCTTACCTATATTTTCAAATCGTTTCTACGTGATTTATTATGCAAGTTAGAAATGAACCCAATATTAATTGAAACTGAAAATTAGCTGAATACCCTCTTGGGTAAATCATCCTTTATTTCATTAATTTTCAGCTAAAATACACTCCACATTCAGCTTGAAGCTGTAAAATGAACTTCGGCAAAACAAATAAATAATACTAAAGAATGTAAGCAGTAAATCCTACGAGCATTTCTACTTTCTATAATTGTTTATTTTTTAGCCATGATTAGAAGGCGGAAGTCTTGAGAGAAAGGGTGAACCTGTTCTTTTTCTAGTCTGACATTAGACATTAAAGGTATGGAAAAAAGACAGAACCTTTTCATTCTCAATGGTAATTCGCAAAAAATATTAATAAATGGAGGAATTAATTATGGTTGGAAATTTAGTTGCTGGGGTAGCTTTAGGCGGTAAATTAGCAATAGGAGCAGCTTTAGGAGTTAGTGCTTGTGCTGGCGTGGGAGCAACAGAGACTCATCATACCACTTCAACAACAGTAGTCTCTCAACACCAAGTTAAATTTACAGAAGATAAGGCTAGAGTAATTGCATTAAAAGGATGTTCGGGAACGTTTAAATCTGTATCATTCCAGAACAATGTTTACACGTACATTATTCATAAAGATAGCACCGATTACAAAGTTACTGTAAATGCGGAGACTGGAGAAGTACTAAATGTGAAAGCTTTGTCATATATTCAAGTTCTCCCTCAAGATCATGCCAAGGAAATTCCATTAAAATCTTGTCCAGGAACTTATAAATCGGTATCATTTGAATCAAATGTTTATGTATTTATAATTCACAAGGACAGTGTTGATCATATTGTAAAGGTTAATGCAAAAACAGGTGCATGCAGTTGTAATTAATAACTTAATAAGCTAGCGAAGCAATATTTTAGAATACGTCGCCGATAATGAAGAGAAAAAGGTCACAGAGATAAATTCTGTGACCTTTTTTATTTTAGATAATCGTAATGATGGTACCTAAAGATGCATGTCGTATAAAGCTTAGAAACAGAAAAAACCTCTTATGCCGAAAGGAGCTTTCTTGCTACATAGAATCGTCACATAGGCCGATGTCTCACGACATGTTATATAGTTTAAGCAAGTAATAAATTTTACAAATAAAAGGAAAAGTAAAAAATTAAAAGCTCACCTTATTAAAGATGAGCTCAAAAAGGGTTATTTAAACGAAAAAGGATCAACTTTTCCTATTCAACAATGAGTTTACCTTTTAATAGTGAAAAGTTAATGAAAATACAAACTAACATTCATAGATAATTCAGAAGTCGCTAAGGCTTAATTCACGATCACTTCATATTTGTTTTTTATAGTGAATGTGTAGCAAAGAAACAATTCATAAATATGGATGGTAAAATGATTAGCCATTTTATTTTTTGTTCAGAGTTATAACCTTTAAAAAGGACCCTATTCTTCATCTCACTTCTTGGTTCGTAATTTCAATTAAACAGTACAATATTTTTATTTACAACTTGGAGATAAGATCCTTGTTTCTTTACTACTGATACATTATAAAAAAACTAAACGGAGGAATCATTATGATTGGAAAATTAGCAGCAGGAAAAGCAATTGCAGGTACAGCAATCGGAAAGGCTGCAGCAGGAGCAGCATTAGGAGTAATGGTGGGAGCAAGTACAGTTTCTCCAACATTTGCATCCGGTGCTCATCATATCAATTCAGCACAAGCCGTAAGCCAACATCAAGTAAAACATTTTAGTGAAAACCAAGCTAGAGGCATTGCATTAAAAGCAAAGCCAGGAACGTTCAAATCTGTATCATTCCATAATAATATTTACTCATACATCATCCATAAAGATGGTCATGATTTTAAAGTAACGGTAGATGCAAAAACTGGTACAGTGTTAGATGTTATACCTTTAGATTAATTATCAAGATGAATAGGATTATATAATTCTCATTAAGGGGACTCCGGAAAATAATCCGGAGTTCTTTTATCCCTCTTTATATTTGATTCAGGTTAAAAAGTAATAAAATAAAGAGTTACCTCTATTAAAAACGAGGTAACTCTTTAGAAGAATAATCATTGGAAATATATGTTAGTAGATAAATTATAACATAATTATGAGAAAAAGAATATATTTTATATATTTTAACTTACATTAACCCATATGAGAAATAAAGTAAAAAACCCTTGAAACTCTTTTCCTAATGAAACTTCTTTTTTTTGTGTTGATTTCGGAAAATAACATTATGGAAATTAAAGTTTAATGAAGTTTCTAATTCTTAACAGCATTTATATATTTTAGGATGAACATGAAATTACACTAATTTACTTCATATCTGCATTTCACCGTCTTTTCTTTATTGGATAGTAAAGTAACAAAAGTAAAGGATATCCATTACTACATGTTAGCATTAAAAATCCACTGAAGGAGGAATTAGAAAAAATGAAAAAAAAGAAATTATTTGGGTATATATTGACAGGGGCTGTATCTGTAGGAGTGATAGGCGGGGCAGGAATTTCAGCATTCGCAGCAGATAATACAACTTTAGAGCCACCGACAGAGGGATCTGCACCTCCAGGGGGAGTTTTCCTCAATCAGAGCCAAAAGATTCTATAATCAATGTGCTTAATAAAGTAACGGAAAGCAAAGTAACACAACAAGGCGCAAATGAAGTAACACTAGCAAATAAATTTTTATCCACGTTAACAGATGAACAAAAAAATACCGTTCAATATGAATTTACAGAAGAGAATGCTGAACATTGGACAAACTTACCTGCTAATTCTCAAAATCGAAATGGAGTGGCATTAGGCGATTTATCTGATGAAAGTGTGGAGGCTGCTTTGACACTTGCCAAGGCTTCTTTAAGTAAGCAAGGGTTTGAAACATTAACGGAGATTATTAAAGCAGATGAATTTCTAACTACTGATACAGGCCGAACAGAATGGGGATCGGGATTATATTATATTGCTATCTTAGGTACACCATCTGAAAAGGGTGAATGGATGTTACAAATAAGTGGTCACCATCTAGCTGAAAACATTGTATTTAATGGAAAGGAAGAGGTAAGTGTTACACCTCAATTTACAGGTACAGAGCCTCAAACATTTAAGTTAGATGGTACAACCTATTCACCAATTGAAACACGTCGAGATGGAATGTATTCAATCATTGAATCACTTACAGAAAATCAACTTACTAAAGCCAAGATTTCGGAAACGTATCGGGATGTAGTGGTAGGAGCAGACAAAGATGGACAGTTCCCTGAAAAAAGTGAAGGAATCCTATATACAGATTTAACGAAAGATCAACAAAAATTAGTTCAAAAAGCAATTAAAGTCTGGGTGAAAGATTCAGATGCCAAAACTGCTAATAAACTTTTAAAGGCATATTTATCAAAAGAAGCACTGGCTAAGACCTATATTGGATGGTCAGGTTCCACAGACTATAATGAAGTCGGTTCATATGTACGGATTGATGGACCACGATTGTGGTTAGAGATGGCTTCACAAGAAGGTGTTGCTTACCGGGACGACGTATCAACTGATGCTCATTTTCATACAGTATGGCGTGATAAATTAACAGACTATGCAGGTGAGTTTACAGAATAGATAATCAAATATTAGATTTGTTTCTATACTTTTAAGAATAATAGTATAAACTATCTTCTATATTGATAAAAAAAAGCACTATCCAACTTTGAATGGGTAGTGCTTTTTTATTAGATTATGATATAGACTGATGCTGCTATCAATAAGTAATCCTAAAGATAGAGCAATGGCAATTAATCCAAATGATTCTGAAATATAATAAACATAAGTCCTATCCTTTGCCTAATAAGAGATGACTAATACAATCAGTAAAACGATTATTCCTGCTATAAACTCTTTTTTATCATAATGAACCCTCTTTTTCAAAAAAATTAGTCATTCCCATTCTATCCTATCTATGTCCCTATTTATAAACTTAACAATTCTAGATTATACGCTCTCTTAAAACATTATGAAATTTAATATTACTATTTGGGACCGTCAATAATTTTGTGTAAATACGAATTTCCTTTTCTTATAGACGTTACTCACTAGTTTGTTTTAAACATCATTTGTAGCTCTGCGCGAGCTTGATCAAAACCAATGTGACATCTTGTGGCAAAGCGCTGATTATACTGGTCAAATTGAGAAACGAGGAAGCGTTCAAGTGACTCTTCGTTTGGGAATTGTTCCTTACGCTTACTATATTTCTTGATTTGTTTATTAAAAGATTCAATGAGATTGGTCGAATAAATACTGCGCCAAATAGACTTAGGAAAGTGATAAAACGTGAACAAATAAGGGTTATTGAGCAATGGTTTTGTCACTTTTGGATACTTAGATTTCCACTTTTCAATAAACGAATGCAGGGCCTGTTGGCCCATTTCAAGGCTTTCTGCACGGTACACAGATTTAAAGTCTTCACAGATTTCAGCTCGATCGGATACACGAACTTTATGAGCAATCGTCCGTGAAAGATGGACGCAGCATGTTTGATAAGAAGAAGCTGGATAGATAGAAAAAACACTGTCTGAGATTCCTTTTAACCCGTCGGAAATAAACAACAGAATCTCCTCTACGCCACGAGATTTGATGTCTTCTAAAAGTTCTTTCCAGACAAAGGCGGATTCGTTAGGAGCGATTGTATAGCCAAGCACTTCTTTTGAACCGTCTTCGCGAATGCCAACGGCAATATAGACAGCTTCTTTAGACACTGTATCCCGTTTTAAAGCAATATATGTAGCGTCTAAATAAACGCACGCATAGCGTGCACACAACGTTCGATCTCGGAATGCTTCTACCTGTTCAGACATCACCTTTGTCATATTTGAAATGGTTTGAGGTGTGTAATGGTGACCATACATGCGCTCCATCAAATGGGCAATTTCAGCAGTCGTTACGCCCTTTTGGAACATATGAATAACAAACGCTTCAAGCGTATCATTGGCTCTTTTATAAGGAGCCACCGTCTGTTGCTTAAAGTCGCCATTCCGATCACGAGGAATAACGAGATGAAGTTCTCCAAACTCTGTGTGCAGTGTGCGTTCGTACGAACCATTTCGTGAATTCCCGGTATTAAATCCAATACGGTCATATTTTTCGTAGTCCAAAAAAGCTGTCAATTCGCTCGCTAAGAGCGTATTAACCGCATTTTCTAAGTGAGAACGGAAAATTTCCGTCACATCTTCTTTTTGGACTAGAGCTTGAACAAGATCTGTTGTAAACTGATTCATAGGAAGACCTTCTTTCTTTGAATTGGTTGTGGTGACTTAATTCTACAAGAAAAGGTCTTCCTTTTTGTATTTATTCATTTACACAAGATATTTTACGCTCTCTACTATTTAGAGGTTCTTTACCTTTTACATATATGTAAATACATACTTAATCTTAAATAAATACCTCTCTTTTTTTGATTAGTTCATAATGTAATACCAATGCTCTACTTCATTTTGGAAATAACTACTCCTATAACCATAATGAAAATTCCTAGTAGGGTTTTCCGCGTAGGAGCTTCTTTGAAGAAAAGGTAACCCATTAACTCAAAAGCAATAAATATGAACCATAATACCAGGTCTAGTTACTCTAAAGAAGATTATAAGCAGTAATGTTTATAAGAAATTCTATACACTTTCTCATCCATTTATCTTGTTTTTTATTACGCATATTTTTTTTTATTTGTTTCACAATAAAGAATGGATAAAGAAAGGAAGGGAAATTAATATGCAAAACTTAACGGAGTTAGAAGTAGAGAATTTACGTCATCTTATCGGCGCGCATGGGACACTTATCAACAAATTAGAACAATACGCTCAAGAATGTAGTGATCCACAGCTTACAGCAATGCTACAAAAAGATGCAAGTGACGCTAAAAATACAAAACAACAGCTAATTTCATTTTTAGGATAGGAGACTGATAAAGATGAATGAAAAGGATATTGTAAATGATTATTTAGCAGGTCTTAATGCAAGCTTAACAGGCTATGCCAATATTATTAGCCAAACCAATAACCAACAATTATATCAGACACTTATTCAAATACGTAATCAAGACGAGACACGCCAACGTAGTGTGTATGAGTATGCAAAACAAAAAAACTATTATCAACCAGCTGCTGCAGCAAATCCTACTATTGTTCAACAACTTAAAAATCAATTAGAACAAGGATAGAAGAAACTACCTAATGCTTAGGTAGTTTCTTCTTTATTCTGTATACGATACTTATTTCTAAGTATCATAGGCATCGTCACCCGATTTAAGTAGAAAAATTGCCTATTTTTCGGCAAGGTACATAATAAATAACTAACACAATCTTCCTATTAGTTAAACAACGAAATTATAAGGATTTCTTCAAACTACTTATTGTATTTCATTTAACATAGTTCCGAGCTTTTTAATGGTTTTCCAATTGCGAGATGTTCCTGGAACACCTACCTTCTGAAGTTGAGCAGAAAGCTTAGAATGTCGAATACTTTGTTGCAAATATAAATAAATCTCTCTGCCCCTTATGCAACATTGCTCCGTCTCGCTTTTATAGTCGAGTAAATGATTTATGCATTCCTTAGAAGGTTCTTTAGCTAACAACGATATATGTACACTCTTCCCTTCCGATAACGAGTTAACTGGATAAGGGCAATTGTTAATAATTTGTTCCCATTCTGAAGCTGCTCTTAAGATAATAATGACAGAAAAACCGAAAGCACTTCTAATCTCTTGCTCCATTTGTTCTTCTAATTGTTCTGCATTTCTTTCAGAATAAAATATTACATTTCCACTTTGAATGTAGGTTTTAACTTTATCTAATCCCATGTTTGTTAATACGTTCTTTAATTCTTGCATCTTTATTAATTTGTGTCCACCTACGTTAATGCCCCGTAATAAAGCAATATAAATAGTTATTTTTGGCACCTCTTTTGTTTTATTTCATTACTTTAACATCTTAATCGTTTCTTAATTCTCTAAGTAATTGGAAAATTTGACCTCTATGATGTGATTCATGTTCAATCAAATGGTAAACAACCCACTCAGGTGTAACGTCGTAATGTTCAAGTACTCTTGGTTTACGCCAATCTGTTAAATCCATTGAACGAAAGTGATAAAGAAATACTTCGCGCACCTTATTAAGACGGTAAAAATGTTCCTCTAAACTTTGTCCTTTAATGTGGGTTAAAGAGCCATCTTCAGAACTATTTTCTAATGGAAACAACGATCGTATTTCGTAATCCCATTCAGTAACAAGAACCTCATTATATAACCAATCTGCCTCGATAAATGCAATGTGATATAATAATGAGCTAATCGTTTGTCTTTCATCAATTTTTGTATCAAGCATACATTGGCTGATGCCATTTAATTGTGTTAAAAGAGTACAGCGAACATCTTCTAAACACCATAGCCATCGGCCGATTTCTTCTTTATATTCTGGTAATGAAAATACCAGTAAAGCTCTTTTTCCCAATGAGATCACCCTCCTCCTAAGTAAAGTACTTACATTCTATAAAAAAGGGATGTTTCCTTCTTTCAAATAAGAATCTTTCACCTGTTCCCCATTCCATGCCATCAAAAATAAAAACTATGTATTTCATACGCAACAAAACGACTATTTTTGTTACTGACAGCTCAAGAGTACAATGATTCTCTGAACCCCCTAATATTGTTGTAACAAAAAATATGTAATATTATATTTATTTTGGTGTTTTTGTTACATTGATTAATTCTGGATACAATACATAATCTATGGTTAAGGCTGTTTAATGTAAACAGTCCAAAAAGGCACACCTTTTTATACGATAGAAAAACTAATGAAAAAATGTCTATTTAACATCTAAATTAAATCTTATTATACGTATAGAGAGCGTAAAATATCTTGTGTAAATGAATAAATACAAAAAGGAAGACCTTTTCTTGTAGAATTAAGTCACCACAACCAATTCAAAGAAAGAAGGTCTTCCTATGAATCAGTTTACAACAGATCTTGTTCAAGCTCTAGTCCAAAAAGAAGATGTGACGGAAATTTTCCGTTCTCACTTAGAAAATGCGGTTAATACGCTCTTAGCGAGCGAATTGACAGCTTTTTTGGACTACGAAAAATATGACCGTATTGGATTTAATACCGGGAATTCACGAAATGGTTCGTACGAACGCACACTGCACACAGAGTTTGGAGAACTTCATCTCGTTATTCCTCGTGATCGGAATGGCGACTTTAAGCAACAGACGGTGGCTCCTTATAAAAGAGCCAATGATACGCTTGAAGCGTTTGTTATTCATATGTTCCAAAAGGGCGTAACGACTGCTGAAATTGCCCATTTGATGGAGCGCATGTATGGTCACCATTACACACCTCAAACCATTTCAAATATGACAAAGGTGATGTCTGAACAGGTAGAAGCATTCCGAGATCGAACGTTGTGTGCACGCTATGCGTGCGTTTATTTAGACGCTACATATATTGCTTTAAAACGGGATACAGTGTCTAAAGAAGCTGTCTATATTGCCGTTGGCATTCGCGAAGACGGTTCAAAAGAAGTGCTTGGCTATACAATCGCTCCTAACGAATCCGCCTTTGTCTGGAAAGAACTTTTAGAAGACATCAAATCTCGTGGCGTAGAGGAGATTCTGTTGTTTATTTCCGACGGGTTAAAAGGAATCTCAGACAGTGTTTTTTCTATCTATCCAGCTTCTTCTTATCAAACATGCTGCGTCCATCTTTCACGGACGATTGCTCATAAAGTTCGTGTATCCGATCGAGCTGAAATCTGTGAAGACTTTAAATCTGTGTACCGTGCAGAAAGCCTTAAAATGGGCCAACAGGCCCTGCATTCGTTTATTGAAAAGTGGAAATCTAAGTATCCAAAAGTGACAAAACCATTGCTCAATAACCCTTATTTGTTCACGTTTTATCGCTTTCCTAAGTCTATTTGGCGCAGTATTTATTCGACCAATCTCATTGAATCTTTTAATAAACAAATCAAGAAATATAGTAAGCGTAAGGAACAATTCCCAAACGAAGAGTCACTTGAACGCTTCCTCGTTTCTCAATTTGACCAGTATAATCAGCGCTTTGCCACAAGATGTCACATTGGTTTTGATCAAGCTCGCGCAGAGCTACAAATGATGTTTAAAACAAACTAGTGAGTAACGTCTATAAGAAAAGGAAATTCGTATTTACACAAAATTATTGACGGTCCCCTCCAATTAATACTAATTTTTACACTAGTTCCATTATAATGCTTTTTCGATTATATAAAAAAGAACTTATTTCAATTGATAAGTTCTTTTTTTGTGGATGTATGCTCTATACATCATTAGTTAACATAATACCAGTTCTAGGAAGAAATCTAATAACAAACGATTACGAGTTTAAATAGAATAATGTATTAGTGGTATACCAACAGATGTAATATAATGAAATAAAAAGGGAGAAATATCCAAGATGAAAAAACGCTTGTTGAATTGGAGCATTATCATTGGAATTATTACTATTTTGGCTGTTAGTATACCACGAATAATAAGTAATGAAGCAGAGGATTTGAGTTCGCCAGAAGAAGAAAAAAAGGTTGAACAACTTGAAGGAGATTTCCGAAAATGGTCACTTAGACCACTGGACAAATTTATGGTGCAGAGTTACCAAGCTCAATCGAATGGACATCAGTGGAACACCGTAGAACGAAAATCAATTGAAAATTATCGCGTTACATATTACACCTTTTTTGGCATACGTTACATGGAAGTAGAAGTTAGTTAAATCTAATAAATATATAAACATAAAGATAAAAAGCCGTGGGAACAAGCAGTTCCCACGGCTTTTTATCTTTATGTTGCCCCCAAAACTGCAACTATTGTGATTGATAAAACAGTGCTTAATAGCAAAGAGATGATCCAGTCTTTTTTATCTGTCATTTTCAAAAGTATATTTAAGGTTGAACTAATCGCAAGCAGAAAAAGAAAAACGAATAAAGTCATAATAAATTCCATTTCCTCATCTCCTTTTTTCCTTATAATTACATTTTAGCACATTTGAAAGATAGAGAAATAAATGAATATTATATGCTAGTTTAGTCGGGTAAGCGAGGGGCATCACTGCCCCTAACTCCCCTGAGAACCGTACGTGAGCCTTTCAACTCATACGGCTCAAGCCTCCCATTGCAGGTCCATTTGCTGTCGTATCCTCATCACACACCATATCGGTAAGTAAAACGTACGCCGACGCTCCAAATGGAGGTATACATAACAGTACGTTTCTTTCGTCAGAAGATAGCCACAACCTTATGTTCCTACGAGAGACCAACGAGAAGTCAGCTCCCTTTCGGGCCTATCATGGGCTTGTCCGTAAGGACGATAGTATCCATCCAGTTATACAGTTTCCTGCTTTCCTGTTCTCTTTCGAGATAATGGCATTTGCTTTCTCTCGTATCCTTTACCCTCTGCCACATTGTTTGACTTTGCAGTCATCCTACTGTTTACACAGATGACAAAGGGCTTACCAAGTTCCGCATCTTATAGATACGACGAGGTTAGGTGGGTTCTTTACTCCGGGCAAGATGCGGGACGCATCAGAGCAGCATTATGATTCTACTTTTCCTCTTGCCAAGACCCAAGCAAAGCTGTGCATTATCTTGAGCTAACCGTTACGAAGCTTACAAACCTTCACTTTCGTTTACCATACCTATCTTCTCCTAGCAGTATTCTGGACCATGCATTTGTCCTCTGTTTCCGCATTTCCTCATGCAACCGACAGACTCGTTACCAAGAATGCCGTTTCGGATGGAGATCATCTTTGCGTCTAGATGAGTAGCGTTAGCTACACTGTAAGAAAGCGACTTCTTATCGCACCATAATGTCACTTATAGGAACTAAAAACTCCTTTTCCCAAAGAGTTTTGGAACGTACGATATTTAATAAACTTCATTTCTATATACAACCTAAAAGTTAATAACATATATACTGATAAAGAATGGAAGTAGGAGAGGATATTCTTGACTAATAATCATCCATATCTAGATGAGAAAGTTATGACTATAAAAATCGTTACTGAAATGACAGGTTTATCAGAAAGACAAGTTCGTTATTATGAAACTCGAGAGCTTATTTTCCCAAAACGAAACTCTTCAGGTACCCGAATGTATTCCTTTTCCGACATTGAAAGATTAATGGACATTGCAGAAAAAATTGAAGATGGTGTTCGAACACGAGAAATGCGTAAAGATTTTTCTTAAAGAAACTCATACCTCTAAATCACATTACGTTAATTAAAAGTGAATTTAAAAGCTTCTTTCTCCAAAAGAAGCTTTTGAGTTCACTTTTGTGAAAACAAGAATGTTTGTTTAAACTTACGGGCTGGAGATTTCCTTCCATCCTTCATAACCGTGTAAGGTTCTTCTTTCCATGTTACAACTATTTCTACCACTTTTGAATCAACTGAAATAGGTTGATTTTGATGATGAAAGAAATTTTGTGCTTCAGGTATTTTAAAGGTAATTAATTCGTATTTGGTACTTGTATTAGGTTCATCCCTGTATATTTCCACTGTTGCATCATAGACCTGGGAACCTAAATTTCTAACATCAATACTATAGACATTGAATTTCCCTTCATTTTCTTTTAAATCTTTAACATCTGGCTTGTCTATTTTTACTTTCCAGTGATTTGATGATTGAGAAGTAGGTAGCTTTTCGGGTTTATAAGCATTAGCATTAACAGAACCAAAAATTAGTGAAAAAAAGATACTGCTAAGAATCAAAACGTGTGCTTTCTTCATTGCAATTTCCTCCAATTTAAAAGGTAAGAGTATTATTCATTTTCAACTTTTGGTTAATCTTTATTTCTTTGCTCCCAATAACTACCCTCACCGAAATAATCCGTACATACCCCATTTAAAGATTGTAACTTTTCAATAAATCCATTTAAGTCACAAGTATGAAAAGTGTCTTCAAGTTCACGGCTTTCTTCAGTAATCGAATAAACGTGAATTTCCATACAACCATCCCATCTAACATTGACATCAAACTTACCATCTTCACTTTCTAGCTCAAGCGCAACTGTCCCTCCGCCTTCTCTCCTATGTTCAGTCTTTATAACCCACATACAAACACTTCCTTTTTATAAAGTAGAATCTTTAGTACTTTGTTTGCATTATTCCAACTCATTTATCTCGTTCATTTAAGGTTTCTCATTTATTTGCATTTTTATTACCATTGGCACTGGCGCTTGTAAATGCCCTTTTTAGAAGCTTCAAAGGTCATTGAAACAGCTACATAAATTAACTATAGATTACAGTTTCCTTAAAAAATGAATGTAATAAAAATACCAAGTTAAATTTAATGTTAGATATTTTTGTTATTGGTTAAAGCTATTTAATATAGAAATATTTAGAGAAACGCGTCTATTTTATACCATAAATTTATTTTTATGTAATTATATGGTATGATAAATCAAAAAGGAAAAAAACATGATTGGACTTACTATTGCCATTATTGTATTTAATTTTATTGCATTTAAAACAAATAAAAGACTGACAGCAAATCAAATTGTTCATCTCTGGTTGTTTACAATCGCTTTTCAAAGTAGTTTCGATGTGTATATAGATTTAAAATATCATGGGTACTGGTATTTCACAGACGGTGCCGATTGGAAAGGACTTCTTGTTCATACTGTGTTACTCCCACCTGTTAATATGATGTTTCTTAATTGGTATCCTTTTAAAAGGGGCTATATTAGGCAAGTTTGTTATTTTATTTTTTGGTTAATAGCTATTTTGCTTTATGAAATGCTTACATTATTACCGGCTCCTTGGGGATATTTTCATTATGGTTGGTGGAATTTATGGCATTCAGCTATACTTAATCCTGTACTTTTACTTATCTTACTATGCTTTTATAAGTGGGTATGTAAGCTAGAGGACAAGCTTTTATTAAGAAAGAAATAAAAATAAAAGGCTACCTCGCTTTGTAGGGGAGATAGCTTTTTAAGGGGATTTTCTATTGAATATATCGGTAAAAAAATCGTATTATAATTTTTCAAAAATACTATTTTTTAGGTACAAGCATATGTATAAAAGGAGCGCTTTTTATACATTCTCGTTTCTTTCAACTATCCAAATAATGTAGTCATATCAACAATGTATAAAAAGATGTATACTCCGGAAAAGGGACCCTTAGCTGAACCCAAGTGGCGCAAAGGTTTCTCTTTTTCGTGTATACCGGAAGAGGCATTATGTTGACAAGCTTTGTATATGATATACAGGTTAAAAACAGAAAAAACTACCTGCGCATAAGGTAGTTTTTTTCTCTAATTGGCATTTTAGAGATGATGCCTTGCGGCGTCTTGGGTAGTTTGCTCAAGGCAGCTAAAAATATGTATATAGTCGAGTGTATTTTAAATTTTATTTGAATCTATGTTTCGGAATATACAAAAAAGGGAAAAATAATTTGATTTTATTCCAGATGTATTTTGAATAAGAAAAATGATTAATATGTTGAATAAACTATAATAATGAATCTGGAGAGAAGGTATGTCAATTAATAAAGAGGTTTTGTATCGCGGTACAAGATTTAAGATTATTCATATTTATAGTTCTGGTTATTGTGAACTTAGAAAAGTTAATGATCCTTTCAAAGTAGAACTAGCTTTATTAAATGATATCCTACTAACAGGATAATGATTGCTGCATATTCTTATTTAATTAACCAAACCAAATCCATTTAATCTTTTCTGCTAAACTAAACATATTAATCATTTTTTCATAAAAAATAGAAGTCAAGTTCTTCATATATAAAGAATTTGACTTCTTATAATTCACATTTTGGTAACTAAAGACGTATACAATATAAAGCTTAAAAACAGAAAAAACCACTAGGATTTCTAGTGGTTTTACTGTTTAAAAATCGTTATATTCTTCTAAATCGTCATCGTCTAATGAGCCAGATATATTTTCTAAATCTGCAATCTTTCCTTCTTTCAGTTGTGAAACCTTTGAAGGCTCTTCTTCTTTGAAGGAATCGTTTCCTACAAAACCTGTTGTTTTTGCTAATGTTTTTAAATCAGCTAACTCATTCTTTATATGTTCAAGCATTTCGTAGGTTTTTTTGTCTTCAATTACTTTTCTTTCAGTAGATGAATCATCTAAATCACGTAGAATTAAAGATGAAATATAATCCCCTAACTTACGCGATTTAGCATATGAAGCTAGTTTATTATAAACTTCATCACTCAATCGATTTGTCTTAATCGTAAACGCATTTTGACGCTCTGACATCCCCATCACCTACGTTGTTAGGATTTAACGGCTTTCTTCTCTGCTGCTTGCCTCTTTTGAACGTAACCAATACTACGAATCTCTAAGCCAAATAAATTTAAATGACGACTATCTTCGGGAACCTTATGATACTTCTCCGTACGTTCTTCTCCAATTTTTTCACGCATACTATTCATGATAGCTACTTCTAACGTAGGAGCTACTCCACCGCAGTATACATACTTACGTAGTTTGTTCGCTGGAGGTGGTGCAACATCATTTAATTTAGCTAATAAAATCTCCACATATTCCCGTAGTGAAGATTTGATTGTACTTGTTAAGTCAATAGATTCACCTGTATTCTCGTTTTTTAATACAAACTTTTGCTTGCTGTAGTTATCGAGAATAAATTGATCAAAGGCACGTAAGTCTGTAAATAATTCTAGAAACTTCTCCTTACGCAATTTATCAATATGCGCTAAATAAGGAATACCCTCAATGCTTTGGAACGATTCACGACTATTGGCAGCTTTCAACCCTTCAGGTAGAATAACCACATCAATGGAACCTCCACCAATGTCCACCATGACCGTTTCACATTCTACATACTCATTTGCATCTTCACGATCTTGAAGTGTTAAGTCTTTTTTTAATGCAAAACGTGCACTTTCTCCCTCTTTTAAGCACGCACTTTCTTCCACTACTACTTTTAACGTATTTTCAAAACCAGGCGTATGCACGGTAAATGTATGGTCGCCTAAGAAACGATTGGCCATAGCTTTTTGAGCCGCCCCAAATGTGCTCTCTTTCTTAAGGAGCCAGATTGGTAACATGGTAGAAAAATAGTCAATTTCAATGGTATTGTCTTTTTTATTTTTCGCATGTAACGCATGGTAATACGCAATCGCAGCTAAAAAGGTGATGTATGGAATATGACTTGTAATTTTATTATGTAATTTATTAATGTGATTATTAGCCAGCAATTGACTCGCTGCAATGTCACCTACTAAGAAATAACGCTCTTTCTCTTCCCCCTCAATGGTTGTAGAAAGTAAAATGCGCTTCTTAAATTCTTCTGGAGCTGTCACCGCGTCTGTAAAGAACGAATCAGCAGCATCCTTTTGGAGTTCTACTACATTGGTTGGAAAATCAAATAGATATCCGTCCATAATGTTCATATCGACAGAGTTACCGCAGTCTTTATTAAAGCGTGAAATTTTCATTTATAAACACCTCATTTTTTTAGTTGAACTTATATTCAACTTATTGTACTTGATATAGGATAAATATTCAATATGTGGGAGCAACATAATTATCTACAAAACATTACATCTATCAACAATTATTCAAATTAAGTAGAACTTTTATCTACAAACAATATTGGGATTCAATCCCTTATGTACCTTACTTTATATTATCAACATGGCAAGAGCCTGCATCAAAAATGATGCAGGCTCTTCTCTCTTACAATAAAATAATTCTCATGCTCGTTTGCCCTTGTGAGGCCCTTTCGTTACGTATATCGGTTCATAACGAGAGTGCCATTCGTTAAATCACAATACCTACTTGTCAATTGGGGTAATACGTTTGCTGAAGTCGCTGTTACGTCTTTCAAAACCGAACCAGTCCCTTCATTAAGCTAAGTATTTAACCTTTCACAGTAGCCTCTTAAATGCTTATATTGGCCCTGTACTATATGTGTACCACACCTTTTAGAATTAAAACATACCATAGTTCATTCTAATTTCCTTTGGTTGTACTTTTATAATGAAACTGTTTGTTTTCATTGTGGATATTTCGATAAGAAGTTATAAAGAGTTTTTTTACTCCCCTAATTTTATACTTTCCTGCTTTGTCTCCTCTTTTAAATTATATAGAGGTAATATAAAAAGCAAACCTATAATAAATAAGACTGCTGCTGCCTCAAATATGGCAACCATTGAAAACTGCTCTTTTAGAATACCAGCTATACTCATCGTCAATACCATAGCTCCCGTAAAAAGGGGACTTAGAATCCCATTGACCCTGCCAATAAAAGCAGCCTCCGTTCTCTGTAAGATCATCGTATTGATGCCAACCTGAATACACGGTAACATGAGACCATTTAGAAATTGAGCTCCCAGCGTCAGCCATAGGTTTACTGATAACCCCATTATGGCAAACCCTATTGCATTACCAACCATTCCAAATGCCAGCAGCCTTTGCGGAGCTACTGTTTTGGCAAAAATCATTACCACTGCTCCGCCTAAGATCATGCCAATTCCATTAGATGTAAGTAACCACTGGAGATTTTCTTTTGCTAAGCCTAACTGCTCCGTTACAAGGAAAATTGAGAGAGGCTGAATAAACCCTATTCCTAGTCCAGCTGCTAAAAAGCATAGACCTAACAGGCTCAACTCTTTCTTCCCCAAAACATACTTAATGCCACTTTTCATTTCACTTAGCAGTGATGTAGTTCCATTCTCTTCTTCCATCTTTCGATCAGAAGGTAGAAAAGTGAGCGCTGCTGCTGATAGTAAAAAGGCTGTACCTGTGATAGCAATAGAGAGGTTTATACCAAAGGCTTGAAAGGCAAATGTCCCTAGTATTGGTCCTAGAACCATGAATATCGCAAAGACCGTTTGATAGACTGACATCCCAACCTGCATTTGCTCCTCCGGTAAATGCATTTTAAACAGCTTCATCCCTGAAGGCTGAGAGAATTGGGAAAGGATTGCAGAAATTAAAGTTGCGAAAAAAACAACGTGCCAAGATCCAAGTATAAGCGTGACAAGCACAGCAAATACAGATATTGCACTTAAAATATCACACCATACCATGGTACGTTTCGGACGCCAGCGATCTGCAAATGTTCCGCCAATAAAAGAGAAAATAAAGATTGGTGCAAATTCTGCTACAGATATCAAAGATACTGCAAATGGGTCGCCGTTTGTCTTTTCCATTATGAAAAGAAGTACAGCAAAATTTCTAACCCATATCCCTATTTGCAAAAATAACCCAGAGATAATAATAGCTTGAAAAACACGGTTTCCAAACAAGTTGGTTGAATGGTTTACGGGTAATTTCTCTTCCAAAACAAAAAACCTCCTGCGTATTTTCTGAACAGGAGGAAGTACAGTACAACAACAATATTGACATGACATTTCCAAAGAAAGGAATACAATGATCAATTTGATTTGTATGTAAAAGTACAGTCTAATCCTATTCAGAAAAACAATCGTATTATTTAACGAATTTTTTCTTAGAAAATAGGATTAATTAATCATTGTTTTACGTCCACCCTTCCTTTTTTTACTAGTAATAGGATAATTTATTATTTATAATAAATCAATGCTTTTCTAACCCGAAATTTCTACAAAATATTAGTTTCACTCATAATCAATCCATTAAAAATAAATAATTATTTTTTTGACAGCTTTCTTCTATTGTGTATTAAAGAGAGATAGCTCATAAGGGAAACTAAATATGGAATTTTTCTAAAAAGACTATTTTATAGGGACTAACATATATATATAAGGCAGCCTATTTATACATCTCTTCCCTTTTGTTGAACGTGAAATGCCCGTTATATCAAGGATATATGAAAAGCTACATAACAGGTTAATGTGCAACTTTATAAGAACTCTTTGGCAGAAGGGTTCTTTTTTTGTATGTTCTAGAAAGAATGATTATGGTAACTAAAGGTGTATATCATAACTCGTCTCGGCAGTGGTACTTAGGAAGAAGAAATCTTTTCTTTCTAGGTACCTATCTAACTACGGGCATGCGTTTATCTATTCTCTTATTTGCTCCCAGATTTGCTGCGCAATTCCTATACACTCTTCTTTTGTTAACGTACTATTAAATGACTGATTTAATATATCTGTTATCTCAATCGCCAGACTTTCAACATCTTCTACTTTGTATACCATAGGAAGGATCCATGTAGCTTCATACTCATATTCCTCAGAAGCATGCAAATAGAGTGGATTCCATGTGTAGATAATTGATTGTATCGTTTCTTTTACATCATTAAACATTGTAATCCATTGTTGTTCTTTCATTCCATCACCTTCTGTTAGCTTACTTACCATTATCTTCATCATAAATAAAAGAACATATAAAAGAAAAAAGAATTACCTACGTAATAGTAAGGGGTGTACAAATTTAGAACGACTAGCTTATAGAAACTTATCCGTAGCTGTCAGGATGACTGCTGTAAATACAGGTACTTCATTTGAGTCTTCATTTTTTTCTTAATTCGGTAAAGTGCATTATCTACTGTTTTTTGAGGAAGATGTAGGTTCTGAGAGATCTTCATATACGTTTGCCCCTTCAGATATAGAGCGAATACATCTTGTTCAATAGATGACAGTATTTCTTGTAACATTTGTTCCCTTTCTCTTTTATTCTCCTTTTCTACGGTAGCTTGTTCGGGGCTTACGGCACGTGGATGAGGAAGCATCTCTATAAGAATCAAATCATCTTCCAATCGCTTTGAATTCTTAGGTATGTTTAAAGAGAGGGCATTATTTAAAAGGGAATGTTTTTGACGAGCACTTGCCTTTATAGCTGTAATGAGTTGACGTGTAATGCATAGATCAGCAAATCCTCTAAATGAACTCTTCCCTTCTGTTTTAAAATCACGCGCAGCTTTGTATAACCCTAACCTCGCTTCTTGTAAAAGATCTTCTCGATCCCCTCCTAATAGAAAGTAACTTTTTATTTTTAAACCAATTAAATACTCATATTTCTTTACGAGTACGTTGAAAGCTTCTTCGTCGCCCCATTGAAACGCTTGAACGATCTCTTCATCACATAGAATCATCTTTTCTTCTCTTGGCTTTGCGTCAACTAATATGTTCATCTGCATTCCTCCTCCTGTCTTATGCTTTCTGTGTACTTTACATTATAAAAAAGAGGAGGTATAAAAAATGTCGAAAAAACAAAGAGGAGAAAGAATATTTAGGGGGACATTACATAAAACCTTATATATATATGACCTCTATAATAAAGACGATTTTTAATCTTGTTTACGATTTTAAAAAAGCCAACAGGCGTTTTCTCGCATGTTTTACCCGTTGCTACTGGATCAAAGATTTTGATATAGCGATTGTGAAAATAAGCAAGTTTGTTGTAGTACTTATTGATAATAATCAAATCTTGATTACCTAGTTTGCTTGCTACTTCTTCCCTTCTCCTACCTTACCAGTATGAAAAAAGAAGACTCCTCAGCCTTCATTCCGTCTTCAAACTTTTGCTTTTTTTAACGTCCCATTTTTTATGCTGCATTTCTTTTGTTATAGAATATGCTCCATTATTCCGTGCAAAAAGTTTCGTAAATCCATTTTTTGATTTCTCTTTTCTCCCTTTGTCATAATCCTTTCTCTCTCTCTGTACCTCCCTCCTTTTTAAGCCGACTTTTAAAAATTTTTGGGAAGAAATGTTCTTTTCTTTGACGATTTCATCTATTTTTTTAACGGCAATCAGATCGATATTTTGTAAAAACATATCCATGACATTCGTTCCTTTCCTGTAAATTGTGGTTCCCTACTACAAAAGAGAGAAGAGCATAAGGGGTTTTTGCCCCCACCATAGGGGTGGGGCTAGGCAGAGCCTAGCAAAACCGCGGGTACAAGAAAACCTGTTGAATGTGAACCTACTGTTGACCTAACCCCTGCCATGTGAACCTACTGTGAACATAAAGAATCAGTGATGTAAACCTGCTGTGAACCTCAAAAAAACAAATGTTGACCTACTGTTAACATTTGTTTTTTACTTCATGGCTAAATCTTGTTGCTTTTCATTCAGTTTTCGGAGCTTTTCTTGCAAACTTTTTTGTTCATCTTCATAGAACTGAATACTTTCATCACTGGATTGCATCGCATCTTTTTTTATCACAATTTTTGATTCTGTATCAGCTTTTCCATATTTTTTTATTTTTTTTCACAATATCTTTTTCTAACCCATGTGAACTTGATCTGGACATGAAAAAGATAAATGTTAATGGCCTGTGAACCTGCACTCTTTTAGAACAGTCATCGTTTATAGAATAAAATTGATTCATAAATGATAAAAAAGCATGCGTAAATCACTTGTATTGTAAGTAAAAACAAATGATCTTTTTGACCATGAACGTGCGAAAAAAAATAAAAAAGATCGCTTGCTTCTGTCTTATTTTTTTAAAAAAATACCTCAAAATGAGGGGACCCTTGAGGGGACATTTATCAAATATGAGGGGTCGGCGAAGGGGTTTCTGGCAAAAATGTTGTGATCACTGAAGGTGCGTTGAAGGGACTGTCCCTTAATTTGAGGGTGCGCTGAGGGGGTTCCTTGAAGATTTTGTATGATATCATGGTTTTGCTAGGCTCTGCCTAGCCTATCACACTCTGTGATAGCAAAAACCCCTTATGCTCTTCTCACTATTTTTTAAGAGGCACCACTATTTTAGAGAATTGACATAAGTTATGAGAAATTAAAATAAGAAATGTTGATTCTATTACTGTTAAAAAAATTGATGAGCCAGCAAAGAAACATGATTAATTTTGATACAAACACACAAGTTAATATTTTTCTTCTTTTAATAATTGGACGACCTTCACGCCATACGGAGTATATAAATAAAATATTAGCTGCTATTACATATGGTACTACCCAAATCGCTAAAATACGAAAATCAAATCTAAACTCTGGGTACGCCTAAAACATAGAATACATTATAAAAATTGGAGTTAGCAGAAGCAACTTTGATATGTTTCGCTTTCGTACATTACCAATGACATCTGAATAAACTATTCCAAAAATCAACATACCATATGGAGTGAAATAGTGTCCTATCGATGTAAATATCCCATCCAATTGTAATACCCACTCTGGTCGTTGTATCCCTTTTCCTAGTAAAGCTCCTATCCCTCCAAAGCCCCCACAAAATCCTATAACACTTGCCCATCTAATTTTCTCATTTTGAGGATTTCTAAAAAAAAGAATTGAACTCATTAACCACAGTAAAGCTACCATTATAAACATAAACATATGTCCATTACCTCTTTAGCTTATTTTGTAGAAACGAAATGGTATCTTTTGCATTTTTTTTCGTTTAAGAACTATTCCTGCATGCCCACAATTGTAGACATACCGTGTAGGTTTCCCCCAGGACTCCCACAACAGATCTGCATCATGAATGTGAACGTACTGATCTTCTTTAGCAGAAATTAGTAGTATGTTGTCTTTATTCATTTTTGGAATGGCTTGATTTGGCTCAGTTAATTCCCAATATTTCGCTAGATCGTTTTAATTCACTCCATGAGGCTCTAGGTCCTGTCTTATATACTTACCAGCGCCAACCATGTATAAAAATAACATTAGGCCTACTTTCAAATTCATTTAAGAAAGCCTCTCCTCTTACGTAGTCATTAAGATCATCCCCAGAAGGTATCAAACTTTCAAATCCAAATTCACCCATGCTATATCCTTTGTCTGTAGGAGTTATGTTTAATCCAATATCTGAAAGTGATGCTGGTACTTCAAAAAAAGTTTCTCTATCTATATTTATTGGTAGAGGAGAATCAATATAGTATTGATTCTCCTCACTTCGGTCTTTATGCAAATCATGTAGAACATAATAATCTATCAATTTTGAAAGCAACAAGTTAGTATCTCCCCCCGGCCAATTCTTTACTTTTGTAATTTTTACATTATTTCTCATAATATAAAGCTCTTGACTAGATTTACATGAATCAACAATTCCTTTATTTCTAATATATAAGAACTAAATAATCTCTTTTTGTTTACATTAAGATAAATAAAACCATTTTTTACCATTTTTCCGAATCATATTACAGTCTATAGTCTTATCTTTTATAAAAAAAGAATTTTTCGTTACTGTAATTAATATTAAATGTTCCACGAACTTAATAAACATTCTCTACATTTGGAATAGAAATTATCTTAATTCAATTCTTAAAAACAGATAGCGAACTGCTATTAATTCATTGTTGTGTTATTCTCCCTATTTCTATAAAACAGTGATTAGTGTGATTGGTGTCACTAAAAACCTCAAGTTAACCTTTAGTCGCACTTAACGATCGTTCTCCCCACTCCTAAAACACAAGTTCAACCAAAACCCACACAAGTTCACCACCCATTCACTACTCAACCCATCGATATTCACCTAAGTAGAGCTTAAGTTAAACTAGAGTCGCAACAGTTCATAAAATAAACCATATACACAAACTCAAAACAGGAATTGTTGATTTTTTGTCGAAATCATATAAAATTAAATGAATAGATGACTGTGAATTAGGTGAATATCCATAAACCCAACAGGTAAATAACCGTGATTCGAGTGAACACAAGCAAATACCTCGAATGAATGACCGTGAACCGAATGAATCTTCATAAAAATCATATGCGAATGACTGTGAACCGAGTGAATGTACATAAAACAATGATAAATGGTGGTGGATTAAATGAATAATTCTGAAAGTGTAAATTTCGTTGGAGTACCAGAAGCATCTGAATATACCAATATTCCTCCTGAAACATTAAAAAGGTATCTACTTAATCATGAACAGTTTTTGAATTTCAAAAAAGAAGGTAGACGCTATAAAATAAGTATTGAATCACTAGATCTATTAAAGAAAATCCGTGAACTCTATAGTGAGGGATTATTAAAAGAAGATGTAAACGATAATTTGGCAAGTGACGGGCTTCCTATAACTATTACAGTCAAAAATCAAGAGGAAAAAGGTTCTATCTCTATAAACGATGAGCTTACGGAAATAAAAAAGATGTTACAACAACAAGAACAACAGATGACGCAGCAGATGCAATTTAATCAAAAGTTAGTAGAAGAGTTACAGAAAGTTAGCCAAACCAATCAAGAATTAAAGCAAATGATAAACAGAAAAGATACTGAGTTGATTGGAGAGTTAAGAAAAGGACTATCAGAAAGTAAAAGAATGATTGAAGAAGCTTCTGCTAGTGCAGAGTTAGAAAAGAAAAAAACATGGTGGGAAAAATTAATAGGTAAATAATAAAAAGCTTCTACTATCCCTAGTAGAAGCTTTTTATTATTATAGTGTTGCAATTTGGTTATGAAAGCCATTTATTATAACAGATTCTTGATATATTGAGGAGGGTTATTTTTTTGACCCTCCTCAATTTTTAAAATGAATTATATAATAAAACAAGTTTAATATTAAGGAAAAACAGTTAAAAAGAATTCTTTTGAGATATATTACTAATTTTTATTGAATTATGAGATTAATTAACGCTATAATAAAACTAACAAAAATGACCGGAATAGAAAAAAGACTTCAACTGTTTAAGTAGTGCGACCAACACACTTAAACCGTTCACCCTAATCACAGTAGGGAAAACACTTGTCGAAGTCTCTTGTTAATAGAGTTAGTTTTTCTATAAGGTAAAACTTATGTTTTTATTTTATATGAAATTGACATCTATTTCAAGGGCTTAGTTCATCAAAATCAAGACATTGTTTTCCTTTTTCCAGGGAAACAGTGTCTTTTTTGTGTTCCTTAAAGGAGAAGATGAACAAATGACAAAGATATTAACCTGCTATTTAAAAGATGTAGATACCTTCAATGGACGATTCAAATGGTTATGGACCCACAAGTCCACACTTCGGAAAAAGAAAGAAGAGTTTTTAGACAGTCTTCGTACCCACTTTAAAAAACAACAATCAGCTATACATAAAGAATTTCCTAAAAAAAGAATGGAAATGCTCGATCACGTCATCTATAACCTAGTAGCTACGGGCATTCAAGCGATCCGTTCTGAAACGCTTATGAAGAAATTTAATGTTTCCAAAAGTACGGTTTCTCGTTTTGTACGCTCACTAAAGGCGACGCCTTTTATACTTGTGGCACGATATATTAAAGAGGATGCAACAGGTACTCATCCTGACAGTTATGTATTTATTCTTAAAAGCCATAAGAACTTTCAGCACATTTGCGACGAAATCTTTTTTGCCCATGATACAACAGGTGTACAAACGCTTCAGAAAGAAGAAATGACCACTCCTGTGACCACTCCTGTGACGTATCCAGAAAGTGCTGAAAACGTTGATACACCAAGCTTAAAGTCCGATAAATCACATGATGCCTTTATTAACCTTGATTTACCTGTAAATCATATAAATAATCATTTAATATCTGTTTCACATGCCTTTACTTATATCAAAGGTGTACCTAAAAAAGTGAATCAAGTCTATGCAGGTAAGTATGGTCATCAACTACAAGACTTTTATGCTCGCATCCAAAATGCTGCAAAAGCTGTAAAACGAGATACAGAGATTAATATTGAGAAAGAGCAAATACATGAAATTGCGTATACATCCATTGTAGGATTAGATAAATATGTATATGAAGCCAATCAACAAGGCAATCCTTTATCCCTACGGGATATGTGTCGATTAATCTATCAAATTGCAAAAAATCAATTCTATGAATTCGTAAACCCTAAAGAGCAGGATTATTCATCAGTATACGCAAACCAACAAGAAGTTATACATAACGAAAGCAAAGAAACAAAATTGGCTACACCAAAAAGGATTATCCGTAAGGAACTCGTTCCAGATTGGTTAAAAGCTGAACAGCAGCAAGACCACCTTAAACAAGAAACAGACGTTACAGTGGAACAACAACTTGAAATGATTCAGTTAAAGCAAGATTTAGGGCAAGAGCTCACGACAGAAGAAGAGAACTTGCTAGAGGAGCACAGCTCCACGTATAGCTTGTTGGAGATAGCTCAGGTAAAACAGGACTTAGGACAAGCTTTAACCCTAGAGGAACAAGAATGTTTACGTCAACAGAACCAGTTAAAAGACACAGCTTCCTAACTTTTGAATAGAAATCTCTTAGAAGCTGATGTTTTAATACATTCTGTTTATTTAGAACTGTGTTCTAAATAAACAATAACTAATTATCTACGTAGGAGGAGACTATTATGCCACATAAAATTACCTTAACTGGATCAGCTACAGGACCCTTACGAGAATATGATCGCTACGTTGCCTTTGATATGCGTGAAAAAGGATCACCATCTGCGCCTAAGGGTTTGAAGAAGAGTACCTTTATTTCATATACGGTTTTTGTTGCGAAGAAAGCCTTTAATAAAACTGGTCTGACTAAGAAAAGTATTATGCATGAAAAAATCTTAATTCAAGGGGAACCAACGTTAGATATTCCGATTGATGAATGTCCTGGTGAAATAGGCGTGATCTGTTTCCAGATTACCGTTCTCCCGAATAAAAATGACAAAGAGAAGAATGAGTCAGAAGCGAAAAAAGAACCTAAACAAGAGGCTTCTCCGTCTTCTGAGGCACCACAGAAGACGGAATCCAAGAAACAGGAAGAAGAGCAAACACCTGTTTCTCAACCTGTAGTAAAAGAAGACACAAAAGCCGAAATAGTACAGTCAGAAGTGAAGGAGACTCCTGTCCAAGAGAAAAAGGCGAAGCCACAAAAGAAACAGATGCCAAATCAGCCAAAAGGGACACAGGATGTCTTAAGCTTTGATGAAATTATCGTACCTGAAGAGTTCTTAAAGACACGCCCAAACCCTGAAAAAACACAAAAGGTCATTGATTTTGTGAAACGTACAGGACGCTTAGATGAACCATTAACGATTGAAAAAGACTCAAAAGTCTTAAAGGATGGCTATCGCCGTTATATTGTGGCGAAAACCGTTAAAATGGATAAAGTTCCGGTTACATATGAATATCAAAAGTAAATGAAGTAAAAACAGAAAGACTGAGGGGGGGATAACATTTTGACTCAAAATGAAGAAGAAAATGTAACGAGTGTACAAATGGCCGATGTTATCGATTTCAATGAAAAGAAAGAAAAAAGTAACATCCATGTAGAAGAAGGAATCAAATGGTTAAGACAAGCTTCCCTAGCTGGAGATAATGGAGCAATGAATGAGTTAGCGTTTCAATTACTAACTGGAAGGCTAGTGAAACAAGATGTTGAAGAAGGCGAAAAATGACTTAGAAAGTCTGCCGATACTGGGGATCGATGGGCCATGATGGAATTGGGCTATCGTTTGCTTGTTGGGGAAGATTTGGATAAAAACCAAGCTGAAGGTGAAAAGTGGATTCGAAAATCTGCAGAGTTGGAATATCCAACGGCTATGAGAGTACTTGGATACAGACTACTCGAAGGATTGGATATAGAAAAGAATGTAGAAGAAGGCGAGTATTGGCTTCGGAAAGCAGCTGACGTACATGAACCAGTAGCTATGAGAATATTAGGCTATCGCTTATTAACTGGAAAACATGAGTTCAAACAGAATGTACTGGAAGGTGAAAAGTGGTTACAGAAAGCAGCTGAAGCTGGAGAAACCATTGCGATGAGGGAATGGGGTAAATATCTAATCCATGGGGTTATTAAATAGCTCAACTTACAAGAATACTTGCTTCAAATACCGACTGTTATTGCATGAGGAATAGAATTATAAAGTATAACATTCCTTCCTCTTATTACTTGAAGGTTTTAACATATATATATCGAATACTTCTTTTGATAAGAGGAGGTGATCATATGTTGAGAGTCATAACCGCAGAAGCAGCATATACCACCGAAGAGTTAGCTGATATACTTGGTTTGCCCTTATCAACTATACGAAAATACAACTTCCATTTTGCCAAAGTTGGTGTGCAGTTTACTAAAAAACAAGGTAGATTAGCTTATACAAATGATGACGTTACCATCTTTCATGAACTAAAAGAAGTTTATGCCCGTCCCGAAATGACCTTAGAAAAAGCCGTTATAACCGTTGCAAAAAAATTCAACTTGGTATCAGACACTCCACCAAACATTTCAACTGAAAAACAAACCCTTAGCTTAGAACCACACAGAGTACAAATGAAGGAGATACAAAGCTATATCGATGCAAAATTTGAGGAACGTGAACGCCAATTGATTTCAATGGCTCGCGAAATTCGAGCGTTAAAAAAAGCTCAACAGCAAAAGAAAAGTTTTTATAAGTGGTTAAAAACCTTTTTTGAAAAATGATTTGATAGAATGGTGGTATCTCGTTATCTAATACTCACATAAAAAACCTTTTCCTAGAGGGAAAAGGTTTTTTATTATGAAGTCCAATTTCAACGAATATTGATAACAAAGACCGCCCATTACTTATCAGTGTATAAGGCGGTCTTAACTGTATTCATGCTATATGACTATGACAAAAATATCGACAACATGTGTAGAACAACTTAATTTCTTTTATTCTATGTATAAATTCCTTCCTTATGCCTACTTTTTCTCCAAAGATGATTCAAATTGATGAAAAGTGGACAGGCTAATAGATAAGGAGGGATGGTTATGTTCTGGTGGAAAAATCCTAAAAGATCTAAGTTTGGGAGATGGTTAGATCAAGAAGGTATTGCTCAGGTTGATTTTGCAGAGCGAAGTAAAGTATCAAGAAATACCATTTGGCGCATTTGTAACAATAGGGACTACATACCATCGCCCGTCGTTATGAAGAAGATTATGAGTACTGTGCGAAGAATGGATAAAAACAAAAGTATTCAAGATTTTTTTGATATATAAAAGGCGCAATTGCTGTGCCTTTATTTGTTTATTGTTTTTAAAAATAAATAAAGACCATAGTCTGTTGGAATCGATGTGTATCCCATTTGTCTTAACATAGTTGTGATGTTAAAAATATGGTATCTATATACAATAAGATATGTATTTTGTCCTACAATCTCCTTGTTTTGTATGCGAAAAATGTAATATTATAAAAACTAAAAAACAAGGAGAACTAGTGTGGAAGATAAAGAAATCTATTTAGAAGTTAAATGTAAAAAGAAGGCACTTATGTAAGCAATTAAATATGTTTAAAAAAGCAGATTACAAAACAGTTAAGAAAGAAACTAAAAAAGATCAGGCCATGATTGAATCTATATATTTACTTAAATCGAATCCAAATCGTTTATTTACCTCAAAAGAAATTTGTCAGTATCTAAAAGATGAAATTAACTACAATACCGACAGTTTTGCTGCTATCTACAAACGTATACATCGCTTCGAACCTCAGATTCTTCACGTAAGACGCGGATATTACATATATAAACCTTGAAAGACAGTAACTACGCAGTTTTTAATATGAAAGTGCATAGTTACTTTAACCTTCGAGTAAACGAACCAAGACGCCGTGAGGCATTTACCTAAAACTCCTAATTGATTAGCAAAAAAACTATCTCACTCGCCAAAAAGGTAGTTTCTTTGGTATGTGAATTCTCATATAGATGTAGTTAACATAATTACTCTTTCAGCACACACCATCAAAAAGAATCCTTGAGAAGCAAGGATTCTTAGGCGGTACTAAAATTGTCGATATGCAGCTTTTCATACACCTTTCACATACTTGTGATATCTCTAGGTGTGAGCAGAAAAGGTATATAAAGAGTCTACCTCTTATACATATGCTGACTAATCCAAAAATAGTCATTATGGCAAAAATGTGCTATTCTTTACTTGCGGTTATATTTTGGTACTTTATAATTGGCAATCTTATAAAAAGCTATCTCGTCTGTTCATGTCGAGATAGCTTTTTAACTAGAAATAAAAAATAACTTTACTTCATTATCCAAATTATTTATAATTTACAAGTCGATTAGTAAGTTAATCACCACTTACTGAAGAATAATCGCTTTCTCATGCTAGGCCAATGATATGAGAAAGTGATTGTTTTTTATTTATAAAAAAGATAACTATTACTTTGTTAAAGTTACCTTATGTAATTCATTTAACAGTTGGTCAATGGACTGGCTTACTTGCAGTGTGCTTTCACTTGTTATACCTTCTTCTTTTGCCACCTGAACCATATTCTCTTTGGCCTTTTCTATTTCTGTAAGTAACGCTTGTCTTAAACGAATCTTACATTTCTTCAAATCTTCTACCACCTACTTACCAATACTGTAAATTTTCCGATGTATTTAACAATAAATGTATTATTTAGCTATTTCAATACCTAATTTAAAAGAAGTTAGATGAATTCTTTATGAAACGAATTTACTGCGTTTGGATTTAATTAAAAGGGATGAAAATTCCTTTTAATGTATCTAACTGATAAAACTTTTAAGAAAAATATAGAAATTTTGTAATAAATTTGTTATAGTTGGTTTGCTATGACGTTCACATTTTAACGAGTGTGAAATCAGGAAAGCTGCCTCATTCCCTGTTTTGAGGCAGCTTTTTTATGTTATTTGTCCTTATGTTAGATTAATTTTAATTCCACCAGAAGAAGCTGACGGTCTTGCCCTTGCTTCTTTTGTTAGTTTTGGAGAACTTTTGTATTTCTCCATTAATTCATGAATGCTTCCTACTTGTATAAGACGGAGATGGTCAGAATGAATAGCATAACGAATAGGCGTAATCAAAATAACGGAAGGGAATATGGCTATCCGGTCCTCTGGCTGCCAATGCAACGCTTTCCACTCATCTGAAAAGAAAAACTCCTCGTATAAATTAATCTTATCCTGCATTTTCTGCTCCGAATATTGATTTCTTTGAATTTCAATCCAAAAAGGCGACCCTTTAAAGATACAAAACAGATCTGGTTCGATGCCTCCTTTTCGTCCAGTGGGCTTATCTTCCACAATAACCTGTTTAGGTGTGCTATACGTACACATTTGTTTATAGACATCCAAAATAGAAAGGAAATGTAATATTTTTTGAGAGTTCTTTTTGATCTTTGCATCTACGGGCAAATAGACCGTCGGAGAATACTGCTGTGTACGTTCAATAAGCCCTAATCGATATAAACGTACCATCACACTATTACAGGCATTTACGGGTGATTTCAGCTGTTTGAAGAATAGTTCGACTAATGAGTCTCGATCCACGGCTCTAAATTGATCAATAAACGCTATGATGTCTTTATCACGCTGAGATAACCGAAAGCTCATTGCTGTTCCTCCTTCTCCAATAACCCAAAGATAGGCTGTGGTACGACCTCTAGTTGAGGCTCAGGATCTTTCACCCTTGTTGTGTAAGGAGAAAGCAGTTCTTTACATGCTTCTTCATCTAAGAAGTAGGCTTGAAACTCTTTCACTTCATCAATTTTAATTTTCATACGTCCTCTTGCGGCAGCATCAATTTCTTCTGCCCCAAGCACGCCTGCCACCTTTGCATTAGTCGCATCGGCTTGCCTTCCAGAAATCCTTACTCGTAAGTTCGCTTTTAACGCTGAATTCAACAAATCCGCATCAGGACGCTGCATGGCAATAATCGTATGAACACCCAGCGCACGACCTTGACTGGCGAACTGTTGAATGATCTCTACGAGATCGGTTTCTCTCTTTACGATAGACATTTCATCAATAACCACCACGATACGAGGTAGTTTAAACGGAAGCCTGCTGATATGGGTAACGCCATGTTCTAACAGTAAATCACCTCGTCGATACATTTCAGCTCGTAGTAACGCAAAAGGCTTTCTCATATCCTTGGCTTCAAAACAAAGCGCATCCACATGCTCAGTTCCATGAAACAGTCCTAAATCAGCTCGTTTGAGATCGACTAATACTAATCGCAGATCAGCAGGTGAGGTATATTTCACCCATGTCGTGAGAATCACACGCATGAGGCTGCTTTTTCCGGCTCCAATTTCGCCAGATATTAATAAGGTTTCTAATTCCGCAAAATCCCATGAAATGGGGTTTCCGTAGATATCTTGACCAATGCATACGGGGAGCTCCATTTTTTCAATATGAGAACGAATTGAATCATACTTATAATTTAGCATCTTCGGTAAACTTTTGTGATGAACGGTAATACTAAAGTTCTTTAAGCTACCATTTATTTCGATGTTGCTGCCTAATACTTGGCGTAAGGCCCATCTTTTTTTGTTTAACAGCTCAGGATCAATGCCATTCAATAAGGAAAAGGCATACCGAGTATATGTATGATGGTTATCGATTTGATGAATTTTAGGAAACAGATAGGAGGTCCGGTCTCCACGTTTCACTACTCGATAAATCTCTGCCGTACGAAACGCTTTTATCAATTGGCCACGTAATTTCAGTTTTTCAAACATGAACATTCCTCCTCAAAACATAAAAGTTGCAAAAAAGTAAATCAAGGCGCTATAGAAGGTGACAGGCAGGATAAATCGCATGATTTTCCCAAACTGATCCACAAGATCAATGACACCCCATCTCTCTAATATTCGTTCGATGATGGCAATCCCTAAGATAATACCTCCTATGGTCAGAATAGTGGGGTCAAGCATGGCAAGTGGACTAAACGGAACAAAGGAATAAGTCTTGAAGGGACGAGGTTTTGTTGAGGGATTAAAGGATGGTTTATGGAAGAATTTTCGAAAAGTAATATAATGCGTTTTTCTCATGTTGATACCTTCTTTCACTCTTTTAATTTTTTTGCTTTTTATGTACCTGTTTTTTCAGCTCGACGCATCCGGTCGGCCCTCTTCGCCTCTTCGGCTCAGCTCCCTTACAGATTCCGTGAAGGGCGTCATTATGCATATAAAGCTTGTATTAACGCGGTAGCGATACTGAACTAGATACTGATTAAGAAACGGAGTTATGATTCTTTAGATACTATGTAACTACTCCAGTAAGCTTGCCTGTCCATTCCAAAAATAAAAAAGAACCCTTACTGCAGTAGGTAAGGGGTAGCTGATTATGTAAGAATTAATGGTTTTTATATGCTGGGGGATTGTCCTAATGGTCCATTTTTTATGAAATGGATGAAAATGTACAACCAACTAGACTTTCTTCAATTAAATAAAAAGATCTTCACCTTACATTTCCTGTAGTCAAATGCAACTGATTACTGAATGAATTCGGTATTTTATCTTTTTCATAAATTGGACGAGAGATAAAAAGATACTGCATTGGCAAAATAGAAGGTATGAGGATCATGTGCGGTTTAAAATTAGAACAACAAGTTAGGTGGGAGAAATCATTGTGAAAATTAGAACAGTTTGTACATGGGACGATGAACTTTGGCAGAACGCGAGCCCTCTTTATTTGGAGGCATTTGGTGATAAGGGGGCTAAACAGGTTAAAATCATCAAAAATATGTTTGCACAAGGAATTGCTGAGCTCCATGTAGGATATAACAAGTCAATACCAGTTGTTATGTCTCTCACAGGGAAGCTTGTATCCGATCAGGTGTTGATCATTGACTATTTGACCGTATCTGAAAAAGAGCGAGGACATGGACTTGGCAAACATTTTGTTGATTACCTGCGACAGAAAGCAGCTGCTGAGGGATATCAGAAATTAATTATCGAGGCTGAGTCAGGGGAAACATTAGATAATAGAAGGCGTATCAGCTTTTGGCAATCCTGTGGCTTCCTTCTCACAGAATATGTTCATCACTACATATGGGTGCCAGAAACCTACCGTGCCATGTACCTTCCTCTCATAGCTGATTCAAGAAAGACAACTGGGGAAGAACTGTTTGTGTATATCAATACCTTTCACCGGCTGTCGTTTCGTGGAAGTGGGAAGGAAGAAAGTTAGGGATTTATTCTACTTACTTTTAAAGTTTTACAACCTTGTGCAGTATCTAGAATATTTTATTTATATAAATTGGAACGGAATGAGGATTATGGGTAGCATGATAACTTGTAATTTCCGGATCTTAAAAAGAAGCAACCAGAGACAAATAAAAAAGAGAAGAGTAAACCCTTCTCTTTTTCCATATCGACATTCAGATGAAAAACACCATCTGTTTCTTGTTATTACAATTTCAATAATAAATTAGCGAATAAAGATGAGCGTTCAGCCAGTTTATCGATTTGTATATGTTCATGCGCTGCATGAATGCCTTTACCACAAGCGCCTAAACCGTCGAGAGTAGGAATACCTATAGCTGCCGTGAAGTTCCCATCGCTTCCTCCTCCAACAGCTGCCTCTTCTAAGTCTATATCTAGCTCGCTAGCAATAGCTTGAGCACATTCAAATAGTTCCTGTGTTTGTTCGGTTTTAACCATTGGAGGTCGGTTCATACCACCGGTTACTTCAAGTTTTATTTCATTTGATAGTGGTTTCAAATTTAAAATAATGTCCGTTACTCTTTTTGCCTCTTCCTCTGTTGAAACACGTAAATCAATATCAGCTTCAGCGTATTCTGGAACCACGTTTGTGCCACTTCCTCCAGTAATCGTGCCGACATTAACAGTTGTACCTTTTTGATAGTTAGTTAATTTTTGTAGTAAAATTACTTGCTTAGCTAATTCTTCAATCGCATTTACACCGTCTTCATGATGATTCCCCGCATGAGCTGCACGTCCCCATATTTTCAACTTAAAAATCCCTGCACCTTTACGAGAAGTCTTTAAGGCCCCTGAACCAGCTACAGCAGGTTCAGCTACGAGTACAGCCTCACTTTTTTTTGCTTCTTCCTCAATATATTCTTTAGAGGCAATTGAACCGATTTCCTCATCTGAATTGCAAAGGAAGACAATTTTTTTGTTGAGAGGAAGCTCTAGTTCTTGAATTGCTTTAATTGCCCATATAGATTGAATAATTCCACCTTTCATATCTAAGATGCCAGGACCAAATAGTTTATTTCCTTCTTTTTTAAGTTTAAGCCTACCTTTCTCCCAAACCGTATCGAAATGCCCAATAATTAAAATTTGTTGTTCTCCTTTCCCAATCGTAAACTTTATGTGATTTCCGACTTTAGCTTCTTTTTTTACTTCATAGTGTTCTATATCTAATCGGCGTTGAAAAAGGTGAGTTAAATATGTACCACATTTGTCTACTAACTTTTTATTACAAGAGGGTGATTCTTTTTTTACAAATTCAATTAAATCATCTAACATATCCTGTTCATGGTCTTGCAAATAACTATAAATGGTTTGTTTCGTTAACAACTGACTCAATATAATTCCTCCTCTAAATTCTGCACTATATATGTTAAGTGTGTATGGTCTCACCTAATACTATTGCAAGAACCTTGCCAACTTTGTTTTCTTACTGAATCGCCTTTCTTTGCATTTTTATTGTTTTATAGGTTTATTTATAGGTCTTTAACAACTTATAAATAAACCTATAAATATGTTTTTTTTGATGTAAACTATTTTAAAGGGTTATTTTATTGATTTGAGAAACTGGCACGATTTTTGCATTGTGTTTAAGTGTATAGTAGGAATTGTTTTCAGGAAATAAGTTTCTGAATAATTAAAATATTATTAAAGGAGGGGTAATGTTTTTTCTTAATATTGTACATTTTACTTTGGAGGAGGAATTATATTTATGCAGTCTACAGCTGAAAAAACGATTCATAAACCTATTAAACGAAAACTATTTAAACCTGACGCTTATGTGCTTTTATTTTATATTTTAATCATCTGCACGATAGCTACTTATCTTGTTCCATCAGGAGTATTTGATCGAGTGAAAAAAGGGGACATTACGATGACTGTTCCTGGAAGTTATCATTTGGTAAAATCTACTCCGGTTAATTTTCTAGAGATCTTTACAGCAATTCAAGCCGGAATGGTTGCTGGAGCTCCATTAATTTTTCTTATTTTATTTACAGGTGGCGCATTAGCTGTTATTGATAAGACCGGAGCCATTGATACGTTTATTCGTAATGTTATAAACCTATGTAAAGGAAGAGTTCTTCTGCTTATCATTCCTATTTGTTTAATGTTTTCTATACTTGGCACTACAGGTATCATTGTTAATTCTGTTATTGCTTTTATCCCAATAGGAGTGATGATTGCGCGTAAATTAAAATTGGATGCGATTTTTGGTGTATCTCTTATCTATCTCGGGACGTATGCAGGATGGAATGTCTCATTGATAAGCCCACAAACCTTAGGATTATCCCAACGAATTGCTGAGCTTCCTCTATTGTCTGGAATGAGCTTCCGTATTGTAATCTATTTAACTTTCTTAGTATGTACTATTTGTTATATCTATTGGTATGCATGTAAAATTAAAAAAGACATTAGCCAAAGTATCCTGGGTTTAGAACGTTTTCCTAATTCTTTAGGTACAAACGAGAACGAGATAAAAACGCAGAAACTAACATTACAACACAAAATTGTTTTATTATTTTCGGGAGGTTCCCTATTAGCATTTATTATTTGTACACTTATTTTTAAATGGACTGAAAACGAAATGGCGGGTTTATTTATTTTTATCGCTATAGGTGCGGGACTTATTTCTCGTATGAAGGTTAATGATATCGCTAAAACATTCATGGATGGATGTCAAAAGCTTGTATATGGAGCTCTAATTGTGGGGATGGCACGTGCAGTCATTATTTTACTTGAACAAGGACAACTCTTAGATACAATTGTTCATGGTCTTTCAACTCTTTTAGCGCCACTTTCTCCGATTACTGGAACGTTAGGAATGTTCATAGGTAGTGCTGCTATTCACTTTTTAATTTCATCTGGCTCTGGGGAGTCAACTATGTTAATGCCAATATTGGTACCACTTGCAGATTTGTTGCACATTACCCGTCAAGTAGCAGTACAATCCGTTTTATTTGGCGAGGGAGTAGTAAACTGCATTAACCCAACGTCAGGCGTATTAATGGCTATATTGGCTACGAGTGGTATTTCATATGGTAAATGGCTTAAATTTATGATTCCTTTAACTATTATCTGGTCTATCTTAGCTGCTATTTTTTTAACAATTGGTGTATTAATAAAATGGGGTCCTTTCTAATTCAATTTAAAATCTGATAGAATAAGAGCAAAATGCAACCGTGTAGTAAGGAGAAAAGAATGAAAAAACCCACTATACTTCTTGTGACTATCAGTAAAAAAGTATGCAAAACATTTGAAGAAAATTTAAGAATGTTTTTTGGCTCAAAAATCTATATTGAGACATGTTATGAATCTCTACAATTAAATAAAGAAATGATCAATAAAGCTGATTTAGTTATATTATCAAGTCCATTGCTTGAAGATACTATTAAAGCATTGAAGCCCAACATTCCTGTTATGCTTGCTAGACGTTCTATCCGAATTGCGAAGCTAGAGCCACTTCTAGATTTGGCTCCTCAAACAAAAATTTTATTGGTTACTAATTATGTACAGAATGTTAGGGAGTCTATTGATCTCCTGCATGCGTTTGGTTTCGGTCATTTAACATTAATTCCTTATGTACCCGGGGTTACAAATGCCAAAGAGGCTGACAATTTCGAACTGGCTATTACACTTGGACAAGTTGAGTTGGTACCTAAGCATATAAAGAAAATTATTGATTTAGAGAACCGACCTATTGATTTAACCACTATGCTCGATATTGCTCGTCTTTTAAATTTATCTTTAGAAAAAGCTCATTTTTATACAGCAGAATTCTTTAGAGATTTTGTGAAAATGGGAAGGAATTTATCATTATCTATCCAGAATGAGAAAGAACTAACGCAAAAATTAGAATCTATTTTAAATGCAGTGCACGAAGGAATTATAGGACTAGACGAAAAAGGATTTATTACGTTAATTAATGAAGATGCTCATCGAATTCTACAGCTTCCTTCTATAAATTGTATTGGAAAACATTACAGTGAGGTTATACCTAATTTTCAGATTAGTGAGAATTTAGGTGAACAAAAAGAACAACTGGATAGCATATTTCAAATAAATAACCGATCATTGCTGGTTTCAAAAGTCCCCTTAACCTTTAATCAAAAACTTATAGGACTTGTAATTACGTTTCAAGATGTAACAAGGGTTCAAAGAATGGAGCAAGAAATTAGACGGAAAAGTACAGAGTTAGGTCTAACAACGAAATACTCATTTGACAATATTATTGGAAACAGCCATTTGATTGTATCTGCCAAACAGAAAGCAAGTCGCCTCGCCAAAAGTGATTATACAGTTTTGATTACTGGAGAAAATGGGACAGGAAAAGAAGTGTTTGCTCAAGCAATACATAATAGCTCTGAAAGGAAGGAAGGCCCATTTGTAGCAGTAAACTTTGCGGGATTAACTGAAACATTAATAGAAAGTGAATTATTTGGTTATGAGGGTGGAGCGTTTACGGGTGCTAAAAAGGAAGGGAAAATGGGGTTATTTGAACTTGCTCATAATGGAACTATTTTCATGGATGAAATAGGAGACGCCTCCTTAAGTATTCAAGCATCTCTTTTGCGGGTTCTTCAGGAACGCCAGGTAATGCGTGTGGGCGGTCATAAAGTTATACCGATTAATCTACGAGTAATTGCTGCAACCAATAAAAACTTACAGGAAATGATTAAGGAAGGCACGTTTAGAGAAGATTTATATTACCGTCTCAACGTCTTACCACTAAACATTCCACCACTTCGAGAAAGAAAAGAAGATTTATTTACACTAATAGACTTCTTTTTTAAGTTAAATAAGAAAAATTTAGTATTTGACTCAGATGTAAAAAATCTTTTAATAAATTATAATTGGCCAGGAAATATACGTGAACTTGAAAATTTCATTCATTATTTAATGGTTATTGTGGAAGGAAATAAAGTCATTACAGATCATATGCCTGATCAAATTTTGTTATCTCAAGAGACTTCTAATTTAACAGATGATTCATTGTCTGAGGTCGAAGAGGCTATTATTTTTTTAAAAAGAGGCAGTTTCGCAGAAGATTATAAAGCCATATTAAAAATACTAACAATTTATAAAAAGCAAGAAACAAGTGTAGGAAGAGGCATTATACAAGAAATGCTTCCTTATTTCTTGTCTGATTCACAATTGAAACATCGATTATCTATGTTAAATAAGGTTAACTGCATTAAAGTTGGAGTTAGAAAACAAGGTACAGAGATTACAGAGTTAGGTATAGAAGTACTAAGTCGATTTGAAGACTTAATGACTTAATGACTTCCAATGAAAAAAAGGCTGTTATTTCTTTTAAAAAAGAATAAAAACATAATTAAATCATAGCATGGATCATAATCATAAAAATTAAAATTGGCAGGTGACGTAATGCTCTTTCCGTCTGCCTTATTCCAACAATCCACAAACCATTCTACAGTAGTTTTTGTCTCAACTTCGAACAATTGAACAAAAGTTGCCTTTTTTATGGGCCTCTTGTACATATCCAAGTTTTAGAGATTGCAGTTTTTGCATAAAAACATCGATATTTAATTTAATAGGGTTGATTGGCGTATGGAGTAACACTTTTTAAAACGATATAATTCTGAATATACAGAAAATTTTTGAGTAGGGGAGTGGAAGTATGGTTGAAGAAAATAAAAAAATCGAATTTATAAAAATCATATGTGTCTTAAATGGTTTGGCTGAAGGCTTAAATATTATAAAAGGGCAGGAGTATTACGGATTTGAGACTGTCGATGAGTTGGGTTATAACGTTTATACGGAGAACGAAAAAGGAAGATTACCTATTTATATTGGATCATATCCAAAGACATATTTTCAATTAATAGATAATGAAATACATGTTGTAACGTTTGAAAAAAACACCTAACATTTTAGACGGTCCTGCTTTTTCTATAAAGGAAAAGTCAGGTCATTATCTATAACTAGTGAAGGGTCCAATAAAGAAAGCAACATGAAGGGCGTTATTACGCATATAAAGCTTGTATTAACGCGGTAACGTTACTGAATTAGCTACTATTAGATAACGAAGTCGCGATTCTTTAGATACTATGTAGCTACTGCAGTAAGTTTGCCCATCCACTCAAAAAATAACAAAGATTTTATTTAATTGCAATTAAATATTTAAAGAAGGATTTATTTTATTGTTATTGAATCTATACAGGACGTTTTATTTCAAATCTCAATTGCAGAGAGGGGAAATGATCATGGCCATTGGAAGAGAACGGGCGGCAAGGAGTATTTTGGGTCAATCAGGATTGAGGAATAGGAATCCAGACAACGCTACGTTTGATGAAAAAGAAACAAAGCCTCGCACCTCAAATTTTGAAAGAGTTACGACTCCTCGTGAGGGTTCTACTCGAATAGCAAGGATGGCAGAAGAATATAAAGCTGAATATAAAAGAGTAAAAAGAAGAGAACAATTTTTGCAAGACACAATAGATTTATTAAGTGATTGTAATAACAAGCAGTCCGTTAGCGAGTTAAAGGAATTAATTAATTTAGCAAAAGAGCGATTAATAATGTATCAAGGTAAATAGAAATTATTCTTTTTTTTATTACTGATATAGTATAACACTAATACGTTCACATACACATTTGTGTAAGTGCATTTTTGATAGGAGAGAGCAGCCAGTATATGATGGTTGCTCTTTTCGTTTTTAAGGAGATATGATTACATGAAAGATGGTTTAGAGTATTCACTCTGAGAGATGGGTTCAAAGAGAGAAATTAGAATTGATTACGACAAATATGGGCTTTTTCTACAAGTTATGTAAATAAAAAACTATTATAACGAAAGTATTTTACTATTTACTTAACTTTATAGAGTTTCCATATATTTTTCTCTTTATAATCTATATACTTACTCCAACGTTCCCCTTGGTTAATATAATCCTCAAACTTATTATTTTTAACTACAATACAGCCACCACACTCATCTGCGGTCTGTTTTGCAATGGATTGTGTATCAAAGGGAAATGCAACCAATTCATTGTCTGTAAATTCGTAACTGGATATCTCTTTCCTTTTTACGTTTCTACATGATTCATTTACATAATATAACTTACCTAACTTTATAAAATAGTATGGATATTCTTTGTTAGGCAATTTACTTCCCTCCTTTTCTACACCCTTCAATTGCTTTATAAGTGAGTATTAACCTATTATTTGGACTTAAAAACCTAAAATCCTTCTAAAAAAGCCACTCTTTTAGAGTAGCTTCAATTGGGCAAATATTAATTTGTTATGCTACCGAAATAGATACCAAATAGATAATGGAGTCGGAATTCTTTAGATACTATGTAGCTACTAGAGTAAGGTTGCCTGTCCATTTAAAAAATAAAAAAGAGCCTTTACTGCAGTAGGGGAGGAATAGGTAATGATGTAAGATGTGCTTGGTTTTTATATGCTAGGAGTTCTCCTAACGGTTTATTCTTTTTATGAAATGGACGAGACATTAGAAAGTGTCCAAAAGAATAAAAATAGAGGGCAAGCAGGGCTATATGATCTTATGATATAAAGAGAAAAAATTCATCAAGGAAAAAATCAACAGGATTAATGGGTTTTAGCCGGGGGTAAAGTCAACTAACTATTTTATAAGGAGAGAATGATTTATGGGAATTATATGGATGCTAATTGTAGGTGGAATTATCGGCTGGCTCGCTGGTTTACTTACAGGGCGTGACGTTCCTGGAGGTATTATTGGTAATATTATCGCTGGGTTTATCGGTTCTTGGTTAGGTGGTCTTATCTTGGGAAGTTGGGGACCAGTCGTTGGTGGTTTTGCCATCATCCCAGCCATAATTGGATCTATCATTTTAGTACTAATTGTAAGTTTTATTTTACGAAAAATGGGACAAAAAAAGAATCATGGTCATCACGCAAAATAAATTGAAAAACATAAATTGGAGGGACTAAAGATGAGAGAAGAAAGCAAGTCTGTGTTAGATGGTTTTGTTGAAGATAATCAATTCGAATTAGATTCTTACCTTACTTATTTGTTCCATCAACTTAATCATAAGAGCGAAATTCCTTCAGAAGCTTAATGAAAACCCAAATATTTTATTATAAAGAAAAAGAGAAAAAAATAATAAATCAGAGTGTAGCATAAGCGACCTTAGTAACTTGGTTTACGATACATAGGGTCGTTTATTGTTATGGAGAACGTTTAAGAATAAAGTGAAGATGTTCTTCTTTATTGGCCATGCTCAAAGATTATTGATCATTTTCACTACTGCTTTGTTAAAAAACGATTGGCTCTCCCCTTTGATTGGAGCTTTTTCAGAGTGCCAAACGGATGATTGTACATACGATTAAAGAAGATACATCCACTGCTTGCAAAAGTCTTTCCACTATCAAAAAGAATTTATCTACCTTAATAAGCTAGCCATTTAGTAAATCATTTCATAATAAAGGAGATGGAAGTGTGTTTGGATTCAGTGATATGCCTAAATTTTTGTTCTCTTTCTTACTTGTACTACCACTTGTATCTCTTGTTCACCAATTAGGTCATTCTATCATGGCAATCTTTTTCGGAGGGAAAGTGGATTTTACCATTGGAAAAGGAAAAACGATTTTTAAATGGAGGAAAATTAAAATAAAATCTGTTTACTTTTTAGATTCTTTTTGTGTATATGAAAAACTAAAATACGATAACCGATTCACCCATGCTTGTGTCTATGCTGGAGGTGCCATTGCTAATTTAGCTTTTATTTTCCTTATAAATGGATTAGTTATAACTGACCTCCTTTCAGCAAGCCTCTTTTCTTACCAGTTTGTCTATTTTTCTGTTTATTACATTGTTTTTTCGCTATTGCCTATTAAATTTACAGAAACGACTTCCAGCGATGGACGTGCTATTTATGATGCATTGAGATATGGGGAAATAACATGTAACCCTGATTAATAAAGCTGGAATAATGATGTGAAACGATGGGTTTGCAAGCTACATAGGATTCCTTTTTACGTAATAAATTAGATGATAAAAATAAAATTACTTTAAATAATAGGGTTAATTGAGCCATTAGTGTTGATATTGATAAATAATTGATATCAAAAAACCTTCTACTCGTGTCAGGTAGAAGGTCATTTGTGTGATTGAAATGTCATTGTATACCCTGCGAGAAAGGTAACACATTTATTCATTACCAATAAAATCATACTTTAAACAGATTACATAGGGAAACCTTCTATCCTATAGATAGAAGGAAAGATAGAAACATACTATAAGCAAAGATAGATGACTTAGATAACTTTACATTTATTTTTATACCCAGAAGGAAAGAACTTAAACAAATAAAAAGCCCTTCTACTCATAGAGAGTAGAAGGGCACATGGATCACATACTGTTAAAAAAAAAGTTAGTTGATTATAGATTTTAACCGAAAAAATAAAATTCAAACATCTTACATAAAAAAATATCAATATGTAAAATACATTATATTTCTTCTGATGCTAGATGTTGTGCTATTGGCCTTGATTTTTCATGAGATAGTCGAAAAATCAAAGAATATTCCACCAACTGAATATATTAAGTTAGAGTCACTATTGAAAGACGTTTGTATAAGGCATTGGTTATGAATGGCTATTCTATACGAATACAAGTAAAATGTGATTCATATTAAATTAGCTTTGTCATAGATAGGCTTGCGATTGAATTCGATGGAAAAGAGTATCATTCTTTAAGAGCGCAAAAAGCACATGATTGAAAGAAAGGTGCTTATTTGAGGAAATGAGGATATAAAGTAATGCGCATCAGTGGTAGCAGCATTGTAAATTGTATACCTTAAGTTCTAAAGAGAGTTAAAAAAACATTAAATAAAAAAAGAGAAGGTGAGAATATGTGTGGAAGATTTTCTTTAGCAACAGATATATAAAGGCTTCAAGAGCAGTTTAACTTTGAATTTAACGATGAAGTAACAATTAACCCAAGGTTTAATGTGGCTCCCTCCCAACAAATTCTGACAATAGGATCCAATGGTGGAAAAAGAATTGGAATAACGATGAGATGGGGACTAGTACCTTCGTGGTCTAAAGATAGTAAAATTGGATATAAGATGATAAATGCACGAGCTGAAGGTATTGATCAAAAGCCAAGTTTTAAGACACCTTTTAAACGCAAGAGATGTTTAATTGTATGCGATGGGTTTTATGAATGGAAAAAAGAAGGGAAAAACAAGCAACCTTTTCGTTTTGTTATGCAAGATGGCCGGTCATTCGCATTTGCTGGACTTTGGGATGAATGGGATAAAAATGGTGAGCCCCTTTATTCGTGTACAATTATAACCACCACTCCAAATGAAATTACAGAAGAAGTTCATAATAGAATGCCTGTAATTCTTGAAGAAGATGCATATGATTTATGGATGGACTCTAAAATGAATGATACAGAGTATCTTAAATCACTGCTCATTCCTTTTCCTGCGAAAAAGATGAAATCATATCCTGTATCTACAATTGTTAATTCACCGAAAAATGATGTTGCGGATTGTTTAGCTCCGATTAACAGTTTATAGAGTAACAAAGCCCAATTTTCTATGTTTTGTACAATGTTGTTGATATATAATTTCTGTACTCCTAAGGATTGGACGATTATATAAAGCCATGCGAATCGTTGGCAACGGTATTGTAAATTGGGTTCTGGTGCGAAAACCATTTGATAGAGACATAGAACCTACATAGTCTGTTCCATTCCAGATTATGATGAAATTCCAAACAACTTATGTATGAATTCAACTTCATTTTGGGCAGACTTCACCTGTCGGTGAAGTTGTCCTTTTTTCACCATATGCATCACTTCAATGCCACTCAATATAGAAGTAGCCGTTTCATATGACTTAAATCCCAACATAGAACGCACACGTTTCTTAATGAAACGGTGATCTTGTTCCACGATATTATTGAGATATCGAACTTGCCTTATTTGTATGCCTTGAGGCATATGTTTCTCTTCTTTTAACTCTTGAATCGCCACAGGATAGGCTGGGTTTTTGTCCACTGTTATAACACGCGGTTTACAAATATGAGAAGCAGCCAAGGCTTTCTTGAAAAAGCGCTTGGCTGCTTGTTTGTCTCTTGATTTACTTAGATAAAAATCAATGGTATTCCCTTCTGAATCGACCGCACGATATAAATACATCCATTGCCCTTTTACCTTGATATACGTTTCATCAACTCTCCAGGAGTCATTTGTTATCTTAAGGTGATGTCGTACTCTTTCATCTAATTCAGGTCCATATTGATGAACCCAACGCATAATGGTCGTGTGAGCGATAGATAAGCCTCGCTCCTCCATCATTTCCACCAAATCACGAAAACTTAGGTTGTACCGTAGGTACCATCTCACCGTTAGTAAAATAATATCAGGCTGATAATGCTTCCATTTGAACAAACCTTCTTTTTCCATACCGATCACACACCCTTTTTAGACTGATAGTATCAGTATGTCCAAGATTTAGAGATTCATTGCAATTATCTTGAAGTTTTTGCACCAGAACCCTGCTGGACGTTCAGTAGGGTTAACGGTTGGACTACAGATGGCACAACGAGAAATAGCCACAAATATCAAACGATATAAGATGCTTAAAGAAGAACTACATGCATTAGAAAAACAATTGGAAGACCTTGTGCTGACCCTGCCGGGTATTGCTGAAATGCTGACTGTACCTGGTGTTGGGATGGTAACTGTTATTGAACTTTATTCTGAGTTAGGTGATATTAAAAACTTTGAAAATCCACGCCAAATCTTAAAATACGCGGGATTAAATTTACGAGAATCCAGCTCAGGAAAGCATAAAGGACAAATACGAATTACCAAACGAGGAAGGGCTAAATTGAGGGCTTTGCTCTTTCGGACTGTTATGCCCCTTGTTCGACATAATCGAGCCTTTAAGGCTCTGCATCAGTACTATACAACGAGACAAGAAAACCCTTTACGTAAGAAACAATCACTGATTGTACTTTGTGGGAAGTTAGTTCGTGTTCTACATACTGTAGGTCAGAAACAATGTCCATTTGATGAAGAGCGAATGATACGAGATATTCCCCATCTTTCTTTAGCTCTAGGAGCTTAACCTTTGTCCATTAAAAATGAAGCACGGAGTATTTGGGATAAAGCATTTTTCCAGGCATTCGACCTTGCAAACTAGCATTACCAAACTCTATCTCATAGACAGATTGAACGAAGGAATGTAGGCGCTAAGACGCTGAGAGACATGGGAGGTTTCATCACTATGAGGCACATAGAGATCCATTGTGCGACTATATGTATGTCTCCATCTTTTTTTAAAATAATGGAAAAAGAATAGCGAAGCTATTCCCCTTAGTACCAGTTTCTTATAAAAATGAAAATATAAGGTTATAAATGGACATAAAAAATTTTTTATATTTTATTTCCCCCTATAAACCCTTGATATTACTCAATTTATAGAGGGAGATGTTATTAATTAGACAAAAATAGGGGATTTTCACTATTGTATCCAAATTTAATTGTCGAAATAATAGAGAGGTAAACAAAAGGGAGTGAGAAATTTGTCAAAACGGTTACATACATGTTTATTCCTAGGAGTCTTTTTTCTATCCATTTTTCTTGCCAATACAGCCTTTGCGGATGAGGAACTAAGTATTTCAGAAACAGCTCAAAAATATTTGGGTGTTCCTTACCTTACAGACGGTCAAGAACCCAGTCAGGGATTCAGTACAGGTGGACTAGTTCAATATGTCTTTAAAGAAGCTAAAGGTGTAGAGTTACCTTTGTATCCAAGAGAACAATTCAAGCTTGGTAAAGATGTGGACAAGGGAGATCTACAGTCTGGTGATCTCGTCTTTTTTAAAGGGGTAAATACGGATAATGTCACAACTGTTGGCATTTACAATGAAAATAATGAAATTATCATTAGTTCTGTTTCAAAGGGCGTCATAAAGACTGAACTAACAGAGGGAGGCTACTATGATGATAGGTATATTGGTGCTAAACGCCTCGATACTGACAATCTTTACCAAGTCGAATCCCCTCTCTTAAAAGAAGCAATGAAATATGTGGGAGTTAGCTACTCAAGCAATGGAAAGACACCTGATGAGGGCTTTAATTCTGCAGGATTCGTTCAGTATGTATTTGAACAAGCCTTGCATCTTAAACTTCCAGATAACTCTAGTGAACAGTGGAGTTTAGGACAAACCATATCAAAGGAAAATCTTCAGCCTGGTGACGTCCTTTTCTTTAAAAATACGGATACAGGAGATATTACAACCACAGCTTTTTATCTAGGAAATGGACAAATGATTTACAGTTCACCTTCAGAAGGCATCACACCGATTGATTTTGAAGATTCTTCTTATTGGAATGGTCGTTTTTATGGAGCTAAACGAATAACAGAAGTTCCAGATATTGATCGTGAAGATCCACTAATCACTGAGGCTTTGAAGTACATGGGAGTACCTTATGTCCAAGGTGGTAAAACACCAACTGGATTTGATTGTTCTGGATTTACAAAATATGTGTATGAAAAAGCAATGGGAATTTACTTGCCTGCGGCACCTGAACAGCAATGGGAGCTAGGTACACCTGTTGAAAAGAAAGATATTCAAGTAGGCGATCTAGTATTCTTTCAAGATACGCATCGTCCAGGCATATCTCATGTGGGGATATATGCAGGACACAATCAAATGATACACGCCTCAAGAACTGATACAGCAGAGGTGAGAATCAATTACTTGTCCTATAATTTCTATACAGAAAAATTCGCTGGTATTAGACGAATGAATAATCTTGTCATTCCTAAGAATATCCCAGTTGTTAAAGAAGCAACAGACCTTCTAAATGTTCCTTACCAATCAGGGGGTACATCACCGGAAGGATTTGATACTGGTGGGTTTGTCCAATATGTTTATAAACAAGTAGGCATCGATTTACCTCGTTATGGGAAAGACATGCTTCAAAAAGGAACAGAAGTGAAAGAAGAGGATTTACAACCAGGTGACCTTATATTCTTTGAATCCAATAGCATCATCCCTGCCATCTATGTTGGAAATGGACAAATTGCAGTGGTTTCAAGAAACGAAGGAGTTCGAATTGTTAATTATAAAGTGAGCTCTTATTGGAAATCCATTTATTATGGTGCCAGACACATTAACATCGGAGAGTAAATCATTCCTCATCATCACTTTAATTATGTGATGGTGAGGAATTTTGGTTCTGGTGCAAAAATTTCAAGACAATTGTAAGTAACACCTAATTGACAAGTGTTTTTCTTAACTCTTTAAGTTATATGTTTAAAATGAAAAGGACTTAATTTTTGAGATCTTAACATCTTGAATGAATACCCTTTCCTTTGTTGATATATCTAATTTAGCTAACTTTACAATTTTATCTGAATCTTTAACAGATTTTATAATGACAGAGCCATTAACTGTTTTATTATTTTTTAATACCGAGTAGTCTACCCTAAACATTTTTAGTTTTTCTGTCTTGTTTTTTGACATGATAATTACCTCTTCTTTGTAGTTCTCATATCATTATACTTGGTTTAGTGTATATTTCTATATGTGTTATAAAGGAGTATTTGTAACATTTATATATTAATTACTGTTTATTACAAAGTAATAAAGTATTGGAGAAATAAATAATCTAAGCATCAAAAAAACAGAAAACTATCCTCATGTCCAGTAGTTTTTTCGAGTGGAGGTAGTTTTTTTCTGTTTTTTCGACTTTATACAATGATGCCTCACGGCGTCTTGGGTAGTTTGCTCAATAGAATATAAATTATTCATATAGAAAGAACCTACCTTACAGGTAGGTTCTTTCTGTTTTATAACAAGGATGATTGACGAATAACTCACAGAGATAGCGTCTTTTTTAGTTATTTACTAACTTCCACTACGAATGGAACTGTAAAGACTTTGTTACTGCGCTGAAACTCTCCCCAAATTTTATAGACGCCAGGTGAAGGAAATGTTGTATGGAACATAGCATCAGGTCCTTTCGCCTTTTCATCCATCGGGTGTACATGCAGATATTTTGTTGCGTCTTGATTTAGAATGACAACGTGGCCTACAGCTCCAAGGTATGGTTGTAAATCCTGAATAGGCTGTTTGGCTTGAGCGTCTTCAAAATGAAAATTTAGCATGGTTTCTTGATTCGCTTTTACCTGGTTATCTATTTTAAGAGACACTTGATTCCCATTCATAGTTTTTACTAATGTCTTATCAGGTGTAAGGCTAACAGGAGCTGGTGTATTTCCTTTAACAGAAACCGTATGCATTTGAACCGTATCCGATTGTCCTTTCGGTACAAAATCAGCAATTAACTGAAATGATCCGCCCTGAGGAAACGTAACAGGCACTGTGAACACACCATTTCCCTTATAAGTAGGATGGATGTGTTGATATTTTGACAAGTCTTTGCTTGCAACAATCAGATGCATTTTCTTTTCGTGATTTACCTCAAATTCGGAAATAGGCTTCCCTTTATTATCTTTGATTGTGATTGTTAACTGGTTGGTTGTATTAGCCTGAGGATAATGATCAAACTTCCAATCGGTTTGTACTGCAACTTGTTGTTTTTCTTTTGAAGAATTGTTATGGTCCATGTTTGCCATGTCGTGTTTCATCTGCTTATATTCAGACTCCTTATTACATGCTACCAAAGCAAACATAGTTAAAAGAGATACTACGACAAATAGTAACTTTTTCATATATACACCCTTTCATTGTAATAAGTACTGCTGTCCACTATTTATATCAAATAGATGTGGAGAAACTGTGCAGACCTATCCATACAAGTATAGCCTCTATACTCAAAAACAGGATTAAGCAACTACCGATAAGGTACATTATGGCGCGACAAGAAGTCGCTTTCTTACAGTGTAGCTAACGCTACTCATCTAGACGCAAAGGTGATCTCTGTCCGAAACGGCATGCTTGGTAACGAGCCTGTCGGTTGCATGAGGAGATGCGGAAACAGAGGACAAATGCATGGTCCAGAATAATGCTAGGAGAAGATAGGTATGGTAAACGAAAGTGAAGGTTTGTAAGCTTCGTAAGCGTTAGCTCAAGATAATGCATAGCTTTGCTTGGGTCTTGGCAAGAGGAAAAGTAGAATCATAATGCTGCTCTGATGCGTCCCGCATCTTGCCCGGAGTAAAGAACCTACCTACCCCTATTGCATCTGTAGAAAGTGGAACTTGGTAAGCCCTATGTCATCTGCATAAGCAGTAGGATGACTGCAAAGTCAAACGATGTGACAGAGGGTATGGGATATGAGAAAAAGCGAAAGCCGTTACCCTGAAAAGGGACAGGAAATCAAGAACATTGTATAACTGGACGGATACTGTCGTCTTTACAGACAATGACAGGCTCGAAAGAGCGCCTACTTCTCATTGGTCTTCAACACGAAAATAAATTTGTGGCTATCTTCTAACGAAAAGGAGCGTGCTGTTATGAATACCTCTCTACGAGCGTCGGCGCACGTCTCGCATAAAGGTTGGTACTCTATTGATTGGAATACTATACAACAATATGTAACGAAGTTACGACAAAGAATTTATCGTGCCGAACAACAAAATCAACGAAGAAGAGTAAGGAAACTTCAACGTTTACTCCTCCGGAGTAAAGCCAATTTATTACTCTCCATTCGCAGAGTGACGCAACAAAATACCGGTAAGCGAACACCTGGTGTAGACGGCTATACGGCCTCACAACCAAACGAACGTATCAAACTGTATCAACAACTACTAAGACGGAATGTTTTTCAGCATCGCCCAAAGCCAGCGAAACGAACGTTTATCGCTAAGACGAATGGGAAACTAAGACCTCTTGGTATCCCGACGATACGAGATCGGGTTTATCAAAATGTCGTAAAGAACGCACTAGAACCGCAATGGGAAGTCAGGTTCGAGGCCAGTTCCTACGGTTTCCGCCCTAAAAGAAGCACTCATGATGCCATCAGCAATCTCTTTAACAAGCTCAATACGAATAGTAAGAAAAAGTGGGTGTTTGAAGGAGATTTCCAAGGGTGTTTCGACCATCTCAACCATAATTGGATAAGTAAACAAACATCTATGTTTCCAGGAAACACGCTGATTGGAAGGTGGCTCAAGATGGGATATATGGAGCAAGGTATGTTTCACAACACAAGGGAAGGAAGTCCCCAAGGAAGTGTAGCTTCTCCCCTTCTAGCTAATATAGCGCTAGATGGAATGGAAAAAGAGATTGGTATTGTTTACCGAAAGACATACAAATCAGGCACGGGCTACAAGATTGATCCAAAGTGTAAGATGGGACGTGTCGCTTACGCAGATGACTTCGTCATCGTAACGGAAACTAATGAGCAAGCTCAGCTTATGTATCAAAAGTTGACTCCTTATTTAAAAAGGCGCGGGATTAAATTGAGTGTTGATAAAACAAAAGTAACGCATATCGAGAATGGGTTTGATTTTCTCGGTTTCTCACTTCGTCAATACAAGACTGAGCAAGGAAATAAGTTATTGATCAAACCTAGCAAAGACAGCATCAAAAAAGCAAAAGGTAAGATAAAAGATACGTTCGCAGTGATGCGAGGACGACCAGCAAAAGAAATCATACGTGTCTTAAACCCTATTATTCGTGGTTACGGACAGTATTGGAAGCATGTCGTATCAAAAAAGACGTTTGGGTATATGGACAATTATGTTTTCTTGAAAATAAGAAAACACCTTAGACAATTGCATCCAAAGAAGTCGTGGAAGTGGATTCGAGAGCGTTATTTTAAGAAACCCCACCACGGAGGAAATGATAGATGGATTCTCACATGTCCACTTACCAATATCCAATTGTTAAAGATGTCTTGGATTAAAATAGAGCGTCATGTGATGATAGCCTATAAAAACAGCCCAGATGATCCTAGTCTAAAAGAATATTGGGAAAAGCGAGACCGTAAGGTCTTTAATAGTGAAAATACGCTAGACAGGATGAAACTCGCAAGAAAGCAAGGATATCGTTGTGCAATGTGTAAGTACCCTCTACAAAATGGAGAAAAGGTTACTGTACGAAATCTAGAAGTTTCTACAGGTAAAGCCGTTAAATTGGTACATGTACCTTGTATTAAATAAAAGAGTTGTTTGGATAAAAAGAAGGCTTGAGCCGTATGACGGGAAATCTGTCACGTACGGTTCTTAGGGGGAGGGCATTCGTGAGAGTGCCTTCCTACCCGACTCAATTAAAGACGAATATATGTTGCTTTTATCCTTTCAGTTAATCCTATTAGGACCAATCTTATGTAAATAATTAAACTGTTCCTACAGCATAAATAAACTAAAACTTTGCCATACTTATAAACGTGAGTTATATGAACATTGCACAAACCTTAAAGATTTTTCGATGTGTTGATATTCGTTTTTTTAGGAGTGTAACTTATGGAAAATGTATTTGATTACGAAGATATTCAACTAATTCCGGCTAAATCTGTAGTAAATAGTCGAACTGAGTGTGATACAACTATAACATTTGGAGGGCGTACATTTAAATTGCCTGTCGTACCTGCCAACATGCAGACTATTATAGATGAAAAAATTTCAGTTTACTTAGCCGAGAACGGTTACTTTTATGTAATGCATCGTTTTCAACCAGAGAAGAGACTATCTTTTATTAAAGATATGAAAGTACGTGGCTTATTCGCATCTATTAGTGTTGGAGTAAAAGAAGAAGAATATAAATTCATACACCAATTAGCAGAAGAACAACTGGCACCTGAATACATAACGATTGATATTGCACATGGTCATTCCAATGCAGTGATACAGATGATTCAGCATATCAAAAAACACTTACCTAATAGTTTTGTTATTGCGGGAAACGTGGGAACTCCAGAAGCAGTGAGGGAATTAGAGCGTGCTGGTGCTGATGCGACAAAAATAGGTATTGGACCTGGAAAGGTATGTATCACAAAAATTAAAACTGGATTTGGAACAGGTGGTTGGCAATTAGCAGCCCTTCGCTGGTGTGCAAAGGCAGCAAGCAAGCCTATAATTGCAGATGGGGGTATTCGTACTCATGGTGATATTGCGAAATCAATTAGATTTGGTGCATCTATGATCATGATTGGTTCACTATTTGCTGGGCATGAAGAATCTCCCGGAGAATCTGTTGAGAAAGATGGAAAGCTTTATAAAGAATACTTTGGCTCAGCTTCAGAATTCCAAAAAGGTGAAAAGAGAAATGTAGAAGGAAAAAAAATGTTCGTAGAACACAAAGGTTCTTTAAAAGATACTCTGGCAGAAATGGAACAGGATCTTCAATCTTCTATTTCTTATGCAGGAGGAAATAAGTTAGAGGCCATCCGTAATGTTGATTATGTTATTGTCAAAAATTCCATTTTTAACGGGGATAAGACATATTAACAATTTTCACATTGCTTAATTCATCTTACTCCATTATCTACTTGACTAGGGGAAGATTAATATATAAGAAGTTAGCATATAGCTAACTTCTTTTGTTTTTGAATAGGAAACTTGAAAGGGAAGGACAATCAGTGAAAATAGAGATGGCTTGGTTCTTTAAGGATTCTCTTTTATATTGAGTAAATAATAAAATATTTTACGAAAAGTATAAGTTTTAATATTTACTTCAAATGTAGACAAATAGCGAAGTTATTTAATAAACAATAAAGTCCTTTAAAAATATATACATTTTGTGTATTGCTCTTATTTTACTAAAGTAAACAGATTAATTGAAGAAGGAGTAGAAAAAGTAGCGATTAAGATTAGTTAAATATTAGACATTACAATATACGATACTTTATCTAACTGAAACAATACAAGCTCTCATAAATAGTAAGGAGAACTTGTATTGTTTTAATAATTATCTTGATTATTTAGTTAAATCGTTCCTATCCTGCATTTGTGGTGGCTCTTCAAGCCAACCATTTTTCGCCATAATTTTTCCACCGTCCTGCCCATAAGTTAATATGTCTTTTGCTTCACTAACCATTTTTAATGGGAGGTCACTTCGTAAACTAAATGCTGTTCCTAAAGCACTGCTTCCTAAACCAAAGCTACAAAACAGACTGGTACAGTACATCATTAGTTTATCTGAAAAAGGAGCTACTTTTGAGTCTGTTGCATTTGCCCCCCATGTTGAAGGTGGTTGAATATCACTTTGAAGAAATAATTGCGTATTTTCAGTTACAATTTTTTTTGCTAATTCTTTTCCTTTTATGAAGTATTTCTTTACTTCAGGTTTATTTGCTACTTGCGCGAACCCCGTTATCAATTGCATTCCAATAATATTTGATTCAATTGAATGATATAAATGTGCTACTTCCACTGTATTCAATGCTCGCTTTTCAGAAAATAAGTTGAAACCACTCATATAACTGGTTCCCTCTACAAACTCCACAGACTTTGGCATAGTCACTGCAGGAGGACGTGGTAAAACATCTTTCTCTTGCAAATAATCCACGCATTCATCATAAACACTTTGGGTAAATGCAGTTAATTCCTTATAAAGAAGAATGATATCTTTGCGATATGCCATATTTAGATGAAGCGTATGTAATCCCATGCTTATTTCTTTGACAAGACGAAGAAACATAATATCAAACATGTTGTCATACAGCTTAGGTACACCAATATTAACATCTTGCTCTGTGTATCCGACAGGAATGGCAGCACCTTCATTTTTGAGGATAGCTTTTATATCTTCAAGATAGTTAATGATTTTCATATGAGTATCTTGCATAATCTCTTTAGCTCGATTGTCATCGGCTTGTTCTATAAAATATTCAAGCATTCTCTGTGTCATTGTTTTTTCCTGATAGGTCATCCACAATGTTCCTAATTCACTTGAAGTTAAAGCCTGTTTTTGAGACATGATATAAACCTCCATTTTTTATATTTACTATAAACAATAACTACTTTCATTCAACCTTCAATCGCATAACCATACTCCTGATAAAATTCCCAATCAAAAAACCCGGAATTAAAAACAAAATTGGAAGCCACACAGGTCCAAATAATATTTGTCCTAATTTTAGTGAGGGAGAGTACATAAGCCCAATTGTTACAAAATAAGCCCCAAATACAAAAGGGAGATATGAATAAGGAGGAGTCTCTCCTTTTGCATCTTTATATGCATCCCACATAGTAAACATATATAGACAAGGATAGAACATCAGCCATTGGTAATTTGTTGCTTCGATTGCTTCTCTAATGTTTCCTTGAAAGCTATGCATAATCACCATGTTAAAATGACTATTAACATTAACGAGGAACTCTAACAAAAGAAAAACTATACCTTTAACAAATTTTCTGTTTAATAACTGAGCAAATCCTGGGAGAGCTATACTCCACAGAATAGCTTCTAACTTATCAGTCATAATCATATTGTCCTTATTATTAGTTATAAATTTAATGTTTACTACAAGAGAAGAATTATACAATAAATGGATTTGTTTTTCAGTTCTTGTTCAACTAAAGGGATGCTTTAGTTGAACAAGAATTAAACAACTTTTTATCATTCTAGTAAGACGGAATAGTTAGAACTCAGTAAAATTAAAAAGCCTTACTACACTTTCTTTTGTAGTAAGGATCTCAATATTTGATTTAAAAATTAAACGTCTTTATTATCTCTATACAATAAATGTACATAAAAATTGCTTTTACTTTATTGGTGATGTGTTTGAATTAAGAAGTGAAATGCCACTAAGAGCATTAATCGATCTTAGGTTTAAATAAGTTTAACAGCACAAAAGAAAAAACTACCTCCTGCATTCGATAAAACTAAAACATAATCATAACAAAGACCGCCATTATCTATAATAAGGCGGTCTTATCTCTATGTATGCTATATATTTCTAAAATTCCAATGATATACAAATTAGCAGACCAAAAATAAAGATAAAAGTCAGGGGTAAAACCCCTGACTCATAATATAGTGGTTTCCGTAAAGAATATATTTATGTCTAAAATTATTCTTTTGGAGGAAACCATGTATGACTAAGCATCAAACACAACTTACCTCATCCGAAATAGCTTCTATTTGGACTGGTTACATGAATGATAGTATGTCCAAATGTATATTAAGTTATTTCCTAAAACAAATAGAAGATGAGGATATTCGTCCAGTTATTCAATTTGCATATGACATTTCGTTTACCCATTTAGAAAAACTTACGAATATTTTTCAGCAAGAGAAATTACCCATTCCAACAGCTTTCACTATGGGACATGATGTTAATTTGAATGCACCACGTCTTTTTACAGATTCTTTTATGCTCACATATATTAATCACATGGCGAAAGCAGGCATGTTAGCCTATAGTGGGTTTGTTTCAATGAGTGCTAGAGAAGATATCCGAACTTACTTTATAACAGGACTTCAAGAGGTATCGGCTTTGTTCAATCAAAGTTCACGTACTGCACTTTCAAAAGGAGTATTCATTCGATCTCCCTATATAGCCTATCCAACAACAACCGATTATGTAGATAGTAAAAAATATTTTAGTGGTTTCTCCTTTTTTAGTAAACAACGGCCATTAAATACGATGGAAATTTCCCATCTATTCATGAATATTCAAACAAACGTCATAGGCGCTAAGCTTTCACTGGCGTTTGCTCAAACATCCCCACGAAAGGAGGTTCAAGATTGGATGATAAGAGGTAGTAAAATCGCAGAAAAACATACTCAAGTTTTCGCTAAAGTTCTTCTTAATAATAATATACAATCACCTATTTCATCAGATATTGCTATTAGTGATTCAACAACACCAGCATTTTCGGATAAGCTTACAATGTTTCATATGAGCCTTTTAACTGCAGCAGGATCAGGAAACTATGCAACAGCAGCTGCAGCAAGTCAAAGAAGTGACCTTATTATGAATTATGAAAGATTATCCTTTGAAATTGCTCAATATGCTAAAGATGGCGTTGATATCATGATTCAGAATGAATGGTTAGAACAACCACCTGGAACAAAGGATAAAACACAATTAGCTAAGAAAAAAGGATTAAATAATTAACTTGAATATTGATAAAAAAGAGCGCCCATTATGAACTGAACTCAAAAAGTTAGATATTTTATTTAGGTCGCCAAGGAGGGTTGGTTTCTGTATTCTACAGGAGTCTCTCCTTTTAGCTTTGTTTCAAGTGTATGTTCTGACATAATAACCCCCCAAGCGTTAGAGTCTCTTTGTCTAAAATTGGGGTGCACTTCAGCCGCAAGAGTTCTTTTTGGTGCTGGGTTCCGGAAAGAGACATTATGTTACCTCATTTTAATACATTTATTTTCATTTAAACCCTAAACATTACATAATATTACTTTTTTGTTAATATTAAATATACAAGGAGGGTGTATACCGATTATATTTACAATTATAGGATTTATAATGATTTTCGTAACTTTGTGTTCATTAGAAGCCAAGCTAAGAACTATGGTCAAACAAAATGAGAAAGTAATCGAATTACTTCAAAAGAATAGTAAATAAAGAATGATCTATTGTAAAGGAGGGAATTTAGTATGAACAAGCTGTTAACTTTAACGATAGTTTCGGAAATTTTTCTTTTGCTATCCTTTATGTCCATTTTCTTAACAACCAGAAAGACGAAAAAAAGCATTCTCTTGATACCCTTGCTCATTATCGGAGGTACGCCACTTCTCTATCTAGCCATAGATGATATGAACAGCCATTATATGGATGCCAATATCGGTTTGGGCTTGGCTTTTATGTTTACCTGGATATATAGTGCAATTGCTTTTGTCATTGCCATCATTCTCATAGTAAAAAGGAAAAGAAATAATAATATTTCAAAAGAACAGTAATCATGGTTCTGGTGTAAGAAATCCAATATAAATGGAGGAATATAAATGAAACACCTTGTTGTATATGCCCATCCACATCCAGAAAGTTTTAATCATGCTATAATGGAAACCACTGTTCAAGCCTTAGAGGAAAAAGGTCATGAGGTCGTTGTGAGAGACTTGTATGCATTGGATTTTCAGCCTGTACTGAAACCTGAAGATACGGCTGCTATGAAATCTGGCCATATCCCAGATGATATTAAAACGGAACAAGAATTCATTACACAATCAGATGTGATAACATTTATATATCCAATTTGGTGGGCAGGTCTTCCAGCCATTATCAAAGGCTATGTAGACCGTGTATTTTCTTATGGCTATGCTTATGCTTATGGTGAGGAAGGAATTATTCAGTTACTCAAAGGTAAGAAAGGCTTGATAATTAATACTCACGGTGCTCCCAAAGAGATATATGACAAAATTGGAATGACAGCCGGGTTAAAAATCACTTCAGATGTTGGGATATTTGATTTCACAGGGATTGAACCTATAGATCATTTATTGTTTGGAAATGTCTCCGAAAACCTTGAAGATTCAGTGCTGAAGGAAATGCTAAAACAAATTGAAGAGACGATCAATTCTATTTTTTAGAAGAATAAAAAATGACTACAAATAAAAAGAAAGCCTTGTTTATTTTAAGGCTCTCTTTTCTTTTTATGAATGTAGTCTTAAAGTGATGTTCTATTACATCTTAAGTAGTTTGCTCAAGAAATAAAATTTTATTCCTAATAGGAAAGACTATTCGACTTAAAACCATTTTTTGATAGGTGAAATACTTATTCATATTTACTGCATTCGAGAGTTTGTGTAGTCTAATGCTCCATAAAGACTGTTGAATGTGACGATGTCATTTAATTTTACACCTACCTGAACCATTGTAAGGGCAATTTCAGAGCGAATGCCACTTAACACAACATCTATTCCTATAAGTTTCAAAGCCGCAACTACTTTGAAAAGTTGGTCTGCAACCATGGTATCAATAATAGGTACGGCAGATAGATCAATAATTAACCAACGTAGTTTGTAAGTGTCACCTTGTTTCAATGCATTTTCCATTAAAATTTGAGCTCTATGTGTATCGATCTCCCCTACAAGGGGAATTACACCAATTTCTTTTGTTATACGCACTACAGGTATAGATAGTTCATCTATAGCGTACTGTGCAGATTGAATCTTATCTGTATAATCTTCCATATAAGATTTACTTACCCAATGTACAGCTTTATCTACTACTAAATTGTATCGAGATATAATTTTATAGAACAAATCAAAAGAAAAATTTTCTTTCTTTGCTTCCTCCGTAACGATTTCTTCAATTAGATTTCGATAATAACTGATTTCTTCTAAAGCAATATCTAAAGGAAGTTGAAGAGTTATTAATACATTTGCTACTTCCATTCCCCACTTTTCTAAGGTTTGAAAAGTAAGCTCTTCATCGATAGAGATAGATTCTGCATAAATTTTAATTAAATTCACTCGCCAAGGAACCAATTGAGCATAAACATCATGATTATAAAAATGATAGTGTCTTTTTTGTTCAGCTAATTCTTCTTTTTTATGTAAAATTAGAGCAGTAATGTGTTGTAATTTTTTATTTAACAATACATCTTCCATTTTTTCACCTACTAAATATCATGATTATGTAGTAAAAGCATAACAATTCATTATTCATTTTATAGTTATTAAATAAAAAAAAGAAACAAATCTAAAAAAGACTGTTTCTTTTAAAATTCCAATCCATCATATACTTTACCCTATCTAATTTAAAATGAAACATAGAATATAGTATTTTCCACAAAATATATTTTGTTTCCGATAAATGGTTTTATGTTAACTAGAAACGTACGGAATATAAATAAAAAAGACTTTAAGCCTTAAGAGATATATTTAAGGCTTAAAGCAAAGTAAATAGTAAATGAAATGACTAAGTAGCAACTGATAATCCCTATTCTTACAGGTTTAGAATATCCTTTTAGCCAGCCCCATCTTTTATCGTCGTAATCGAAAATAAAATAGTCTGCAACGATCGACAAAATAATAATGATACCTACTATTAGCAAACTCATTTTTCATCCCCCATTTACGTGTTTATTAAATAATATACCAAAATTAACAATAAATAACAAAATGTTACCTGGAATATCTGCTATATTAATTTCAAATACACATATACAAAAAGAACCCTTTGCCCATGTAGGCAAAGGATTTTCAGATTTATTGGAATAGGGGGAATACGTTATTAGTCTGGCCAGATTTGTAGATTCATATACATATAACTTTAAAAATGAATGTTACGATCGACGCTAATTAAAAAATCAATCTTTTTCTTTTACCTATGTTTCATGATTCGTTGAGTAAATATTAAAGCACTTCGTATATTATTAAAGTTTTACTATTTACTTTAATTGACGACAAATATGGACTTTTTCGTACGTTTCTAAACCTCGTGTGATAACAGTGGACAAGAACCTGCCTATCCTGTAGCGATTCAAGAGTTAAAAGAAGAGAAACATATGCCTGAAGGCATACAACTAAGGCAAGTGAAATATCTCAATAACATCGTGGAACAAGATCATCGGTTTATTAAAAAGCGAGTTCGTTCTATGTTAGGATTGAAATCATTTCATACAGCCACTTACATACTGAGTGGTATAGAAGTGATGCATATGATTAAAAAGAAGCAGGTTCATCAAGGGGTGAAGTCTGCCCAAAATCAAAAAGAATTCATTCATAAATTGTTTGGATTAGCTTCATAAGCTAGCAACTTAAAGGTAATTGACACTCTATTTTTCTAGCGCGTAGTTTTTGCACCAGAACCTTAAATATTGTATGTTACAATAAATTCACCTTTGGAAGTATTTTAGTACAAAACCTTACAGAGAAGCCCTTTGCATTTGCATAGGGCTTTTTCTTTGTTTCTACGTAAAAATGTAAGTGCTTTATTTTCCAATTTAGGCTACAATAGAAATGCATTTGATGAAAACACCTATTCATCTTACTTCATCGAACCTATTCCTATGTGGAGTAGGTTTTTTTATTTAGTTCTCACTTTTCAAAGCCTTTTCTAATCCATGCTTACAGCCCAATCCATAGCCCGTATCATAAGCTAACTTCATTACCTCAAGTTCTTCTGCTGTTAACTCTCTGTCTAATCGATCTTCAATATAGTTTGTTGTAGTAACAACCATATCGCCTGTGGGTCTCATATCAAAGTAATTGTGAAATAAATACTCTAAGAATAAGATTCTCTCTCCATTTTCCATGTTGTTCATTAAGTCAGCCATCTGTTCAGCATTTATTTTAGTCACAGCTGCATCCCTCCAAATGTTATAGAAAAAATTGCAAAATTTTATTTTTCCAAATCGTTATATTCATTTTAGCAAAAATGGTAAGGACGGGGTATCTATAGTGGCGTACAGTGAGGCTAAGTCAATATCTTACTAGTAAAAGTTAAGTGGCTTGTGGGCTTCTATAGCAACATACAAAATTTACCAGTAAATGTTTTCAATCCGATTTGTATATTTTGAAAGTACCAGTCGGCAGTCTATGGCATACCGTCTCCCATAGGGTACCCTTTGCCTTGTCTGATTGTCATAATGGCGGTTGCTACATACTCAGCCGTCTATGGTACTCATGATGTGTTATGACTTGATTGTGTTTGTTCGTTTCGTTGTTCTCTAATCGTTCATCTATTCTACTTGGCTGTTCATCCATCGTGCTTCGCCTTGTGTGTTCTACCATTGCACCACGTCATGTGTGGTTGTGTTGCCTGTGTGTGGTCACGCTGGCTATTATGGGCTTCGCTGTGGCGACCGTCCCTACTATCTTAGTTTTCTAGTATACCTTATCCCTAACCCTTCTTATATGGGCGTATATGATGGCTGAGAGGGCGACCACTAATGGACGCTTTACACCTATATTCAGCCAAGCTTTTTTGATTGATAGTTTTGATTGGAGATAAACCCACTATTCTAGGCTTCTAATTCACCCGATCATATACATTAGTATGTGATTGACTATTCTATAAAAAACCTTATCTATAAAAAAGCATGGTAGTTCATTATGTAAATGATAAAACTTATTCTAAAAATAAGTTTCAACCATTACACATATACAGGAATAACAGCGTATTTTTTTTTCTACAATATAAAATATAAAACAAATAGGTCATAGTGACAGGTTAGAAATACTTCGTGTGAAAGGAATTTGGAACTTTTTAATAGAATGATTATAAAAGTGAACAGATCATAAATTTTCACACGTAAGGAGATAAAACTATGGCAAAAAACAATTTATTAAGAATGGACAATGTCAGCATCGTTGTAGAATCCCTTGAAGACGCGATTTCTTTCTTTGAGGAGATTGGCTTGAGCCTCGAAGGGCGAACCACTGTCGAAGGTGAATGGGCGGGTCGCGTAACCGGGTTGGGCTCTCAGTGTGTAGAGATTGCTATGATGGTTACTCCAGATGGCCACAGCAGAATTGAACTTTCGCGATTTATTACCCCACCTACTATAGCAGATCACCGGGCTGCTCCTGTAAATGCTCTCGGTTATCTACGCGTCATGTTTACAGTTGAAGACATTGACGAAATGGTATGCAGACTCACTAAGTATGGTGCCGAGCTCGTTGGCGAAGTGGTTCAGTACGAGGACTCGTATAGGCTTTGCTACATTCGCGGAGTAGAAGGAGTTTTAATCGGCTTGGCAGAACAACTCAGTAACAAATAAGTAAGTAACGTTTTGCAAAAGTCTATACTAAAATAAACATTTAAGCTGCCTGAATTTTTGATAGCTAGTCGATAATAGTATCTAATACTAGGACATGACAAACTACGTTTAAATATGTCATCGTTTCTTCATTTGGCTTCCAATCGCGATTATTTTCAGATTTCTTTCAAACCTTTATCTGGCTTTTCTCACCCCTTCTACTTTTACTTAATTATGGTATTTTTGTTTTAATATTAAAAAAAGGTAAATGTTTCAGGAATCAACTAAAATAGGAGGAGATTAAATGAGAAGAGCGAAACAAGCTGTTGTAGCTTCCACTGTAGGTTTGGCTATGTTAGCGACGCCATTAGCTCTACCGAATTTAGGAGGTTCTGCTGGCTCTGCAGAGGCTGCAGAAGTTGGAGGAGACGTAGGCATTGATCCAGTAGCAATTGGGCAAGCGATTGCAGATGCAGCTAAAACGGCCGACAACCGGAGTGGTTTTGTCAAAGGGGTGATGGAAAAAGCTTTCTTTGAATCGGGGCAACAGTATAATGTAATGGTAATGAATTTGAGTCAAGGTTATAATTCCGACCAACTACAAGGTGTACAATATTTTGATACCGTAAATTACGATGAGATAACATTCGGGGTCTGGATATTTGAAGAAGGAACATTTATTAATGAAGGCGACGGAGGATATGATAACTGGGCCTTTAGAGGTTGGTTTGAACGAACAGGAGATAACGACGAAACGGTGAATTTTCATAGGCCTTAATCTATTTAAAAAGAATCCATCAAAATGGATTCTTTTTATTTGTGTTAACAAAGCTTTTTCTGTTTACAGAAAATCTAATAAAAAGTCTGCTACAGTGCTTTAAAAAATATGATTTAAATTTTCTAAAAGGTTAAAAGTATGCTCAGCATATAATGTAGTGAACAATTGTCTAGTATCAGGTAGAACCTCAGCAAAAAGCTTAGTCAAGAGTATCTTTTTAAAAGAAAAGTTTATTGAAAAAACCTGTGGGATCCGAACGTAGAACTTTCTATTTCTTGACCATTCCATATCCATCGATTCATTGTGTTCCTACTTTTATTTAGATATACGTTATTGCTAAGCTCATTATATTTATTTGAGTAATGAAGATTGGCTAGAAGTAAGTTAGATTTTACTGAAACCATAATGTTATCATTGATGATGTTATGGATCGCATGATATTGCATTAATAACTGGCCGCCATCCATTTTTATTGTATCGTTCCCATATAAGATATTTTGCGTAATAGAAGTATTCATTGTTCCCCCACGCTTTTCATCATATCCCCCAATTGAAATTCCTGTAAAACGATTCTCATAAATCATGTTTCGTACGACTTGATTGTTGCTAGTTTGTTTACCGTGGTGTTCACTTGCAATTTCTATTCCTAAATCGTTATGACTTGAAATATTATGTTCAATAACAACATCCTTTCCTCCATCTACATAGATTCCCCCAGCAGAATATTCATGTCTGTAGGCTGGGTTGGAATAACTGCTTACGTTGTAAATAGAGTTTTCACTGATAACTCCTTCACGAGCTTGATCAAATTTTTTATTAGGAGCTATCTTTTCGAAGCCAATTATATCAATTCCTATATTATCAACGTTACGAATCGTATTCGCATGGACTACAAATTTTTTAACATTCCCATTTAGAGTCAGCGCTTCACTAAAACCTAAAGTTAGGTTTTCAAGTAAGTTTCCCGATATTTCAATATTATTTAATGAACGTGGCGCTTCGGATCCATAAAAAGCTATTCCATGTGCATTTCCGTTTTTATGTGCAGTCTTAATATCAAAAATATGATTGTTAATAATCCGAAGACCTTTGCCCCTTCCCTCCACTAAAATACCGCACGGTGTATTTTGTTCTTTCAAAGTAGAAAAATGCCCTATATTTAGACCTTGAATTGTAATATAGCTCTTGTTTTTTATGGTAACTAGCCCTCCATCTGAAGAACCACTCTTTATTTTCTTTCCACTAATAATTGGCCTTTCATTTTTATAGTTTCTGAAGATAATGGGATTTTGTTTATTGCCTGAACGACTAATCATTAACTTTTCGTGATAGACACCGCCTCGAATATTAACAGTCGTCCCAGGTTTAGCTACTTTACCTGCCTTTTTCAAAGTTTTAAAGGGACTGTTTTTAGTACCTGCATTTTTATCACTTCCTGCAGGAGAGACGTAGATCTCATGATGTATAGGCTCTACTAAAGGTTGATTAGCAGCCTCAACCCTTTGATTTATACAACACAGGAAAAGAAGAAGAATGCTAACTGCTTTTTTCATAAGATACTCCTTAATGTTCATGAATTTCACTTACAAGATCTTTCAATTATACTATCGCTTCGTTAATAAGTCTGTAAAACATCGCACTATGCCTTATTACTTTCTTAAACTACAATCACTTTTACATTTAAAATGGAAAGTGCTAAAGTAATGCTAGAATAATGTAGTAAATCAGTTAAAACAGGAACATGTAAACCAATAAATCTTATAAGCTGAAAGTACTAATGATGGATGTAAAAAAAGTGTAGGTGACTTGATCTTTCTCAATAGAAGGAATAAGTCACCTATTTGTGTTTCGTCTAAACATTCATTGTGGTTAAAAAACGAATAGCTCTACTTCGTATAACTCCCTATTATATCTTCTTACCTTTAGATAAATTATTAAAAAGACAAAGATTAAATATAAATGTTATAACAACTTTCATTTAGTGAGATTTAAACAAATTGGTTATCAATTAAATTAAATATTAAATTTATATCATTTAAAAAAGTAAATATATAAACTATGTTATAAAAAAATAAAGTTTTATCATTTACAGTTATTGACGACAAAAAATGGATCATTTTTCTACAAGGTTTGTAATACTTAACGTATTTTTAACGAAAGTACGTTAAGTATTACATATATAATTAAGTTAATTTCGAATTTAACATAATTCACGATTATGTAAACTGGATTTGTATATAGTATACATGTTTTTTAGAGGAATAACTCCATATCCCTATCTTTAGAAGTATGCAGCCAAATTCTTTACGAGAGTTATGTTCCTTGTCCTACCACTTTATATATGGTAAACCTCGGCTAGAACGGATGTAAATTAATTGATTGACTTAGAGTTTACTCTAATAAATATAATTACATATATCTTTTTTATTGAAAGGAGAGATGTTCATGTTGAACACACGTGTAATTGTAACCCGATACGGGGGATCTCAAGTTATTGATGTGATAGAGGAGCCCTTACGGAAACCTGAAAGAGGGGAAATTCGCGTAAAAGTCCAAGCTGCAGGAGTTGCGCTTGCAGATATTATGAGAAGAGAGGGAAAAGTGCCATTGTCTCCGACTCCTCCTTTTACACCGGGATACGATGCAATTGGAATCGTTGACGAGTTAGGAGAAGACGTGCAAAAATATTCAGTAGGAGATAAGGTAGCTGTCTTTTTTAACGGAACGGGTGGCTATGCAGCTTATGTGTATGCAAAGGACGATGAGATTGTTGCGGCTCCAGCGCATATTGATGCCGGAAAGGCGGTTGCCGTTATCCTGAATTATGTAACAGCTTATCAAATGCTTCACCGCATTGCGAAGGTATCTGAGGGGGAGCGTATTCTTGTTCATGGGGCAAGTGGAGGAGTTGGTACCGCACTGCTTGAGCTTGGAAAGCTCGCGAAATTGGATATGTACGGTACGGCTTCTCTGGCTAAACACCCCATCGTTTCCCAATTCGGTGCCATGCCGATTGACTATCGAAACGAAGATTTTGTAGATGTTCTCCGTCTTCAAGCTCCTGAGGGAATGGATGCTGTATTTGATCCAATAGGAGGACGGAACTACGAGCGTTCGATGCAAACCTTAAGCAAGAACGGTCGGTTCATAGGTTACGGCTATACTTCGATTCTTAAGCAAGGAGATTCAGAAGATTGGGCCAAGGACTGGGAAAGTCTAGAGCAAAGGCAAACTACGGGAAAAGGTAATCCCGTCCATCTATATGCTATATCCTCTTTAAAAAAAGAAAGATTGGATTGGTTTCAAGAAGACCTTCGGTTCCTCTTCTCCTTATTAGAGGAAGGGAAAATCAATCCTTTGATTTCTCACCGTATTCCATTACAGGAAGCTGCACAGGCACAAGATTTGCTTGAAAAATCTTTATCTGCCGGAAAGGTTGTTCTCATCAGTAGATGAAAGGAGGCAGAAAATCTCATGTATTCGATCGGTGAAATATCTAAATTAACGGGTATTTCCGCATACACACTCCGATATTATGAAAAAATTGGGCTCTTACCTAATCCTTATCGATTAGATGGGAAGCAAAAAGGGATTCGGCAATATGATGATCAGGATCTTCGCTTTATCCGATTTATTTATGGTTTGAAGCAAACAGGAATGAAGCTGAAGGATATCACGTTGTTTACCGAAGATGGATGTCTATTGACACAAAATGACCAAGAAATAGATGATATCCAGGATATTTTACACAAACGGATTGAAATATTAGATAAACATGTTAATCTACTGGAGCAACAAATGAAGCAATTGGAAAACGTGAAGACTCTTGCTCATGAGAAAAGAACTTTTTATTTCGCTATGTTAAATGAACAGACTTCCAAACCAGTGAGATAGTTTAATTGACTTAGAGAGACAACTTGCTCCTGAGGGATTGTTTTTGATTTGAAAGTACTTCAACCCTTATTTCGTGGGAGGTAGAAGTTAAAATAGACGATTAAAAAGAAGTGTTTCTTTCCTTACCCCTTAGCGTACGTTTTTTTCAAAATGCTGGTGGGTCTCCATAATAAAAAAAGCTCTATTAAACAGAGCTTTTTTTATTATTGCCTAGAATTTTGATTATGTAAACTAGCATTCCTGTTTGAAATTACTTGGTGTCTTGAAATAAAAAAGTCCCCTTGATATGATGCAGAAGGTCATGGCCATGACTTCAATTCATCATTCAAGGAGGACTCTTATGAATTGTACTCAAAACGAAAAGTTAAATCAAGTTACACCCCATACACTGATTGTCGGAGTAGATATTACTAAATTTAAGCATGTTGCTCGGGCACAAGATGATCGTGGAAAGATTCTTGGAAAAGCTCTAACCTTCACAAATACAAAAGAAGGATTCGAGGCATTCTTTGCCTGGTTGGAAGAGATGCAACACAAACATGAGAAATCCGATGTTCTAGTTGGCATGGAGCCTACTGGGCATTACTGGTTAAATCTAGCCTATACACTAAAGGAGAGACTTGTCTCCTTCGGAGTCGTTAATCCTCTCCATGTTAAGCGAAGTAAAGAACTCGACGATAACTCTCCAACCAAAAATGATATCAAAGATGCTAGGGTTATCGCTCAACTGATAAAAGATGGTCGATTTTCTTACCCTCGCTTACCAATGAATCAAGATGCAGAAGTAAAGGCAGGAATTACAATCAGAAACCAAATTGTAGGCGATTTACAAGCGCTACAAGGACGGATTCATAATTGGTTAGATAAGTATTTTCCAGAGTTTCTAACCGTTTTTAAAGACTGGAGTGGAAAGATGGCGTTGACCACGCTAGAACATATTCCTCTTCCAGGTCAACTTAATCAAACAACACCCGAAAGGGTGGCAGAAATATGGTCCACTTACGGAGGCGTACAACGCCCAAGTCATAAACGTATACAGCGACTCCAAGAGGCTGCTGGACGTTCAGTAGGGTTAACGGTTGGACTACAGATGGCACAACGAGAAATAGCCACAAATATCAAACGATATAAGATGCTGAAAGAAGAACTACATGCATTAGAAAAACAATTGGAAGACCTTGTGCTCACCCTGCCGGGTATTGCTGAAATGCTTACTGTACCTGGCGTTGGGATGGTAACGGTGATTGAACTTTATTCGGAGTTAGGTGATATTAAAAACTTTGAGAATCCACGCCAAATACTTAAGTACGCGGGATTAAATTTGCGAGAATCTAGCTCAGGAAAGCACAAAGGACAGACTCGAATTACCAAACGGGGAAGGGCTAAATTGAGGGCGTTGCTCTTTCGGACTGTAATGCCCCTTGTTCGACATAATCGAGCCTTTAAGGCTCTGCATCAGTACTATACAACGAGACAAGAAAACCCTTTACGTAAGAAACAATCACTGATTGTACTTTGTGGGAAGTTAGTTCGTGTTCTACATACTGTAGGTCAAAAACAATGTCCGTTTGATGAAAAGCGAATGATACAAGATATTCCCCATCTTTCTTTAGCTTTAGGAGCTTAACCTTTGTCCATTAAAAATGAAGCACGGAGTATTTGGGATAAAGCATTCTTTCAGGCATTCGACCTTGCAAACTAGCATTACCAAACTCTATCTCATAGACAGATTGAACGAAGGAATGTAGGCGCTAAGACGCTGAGAGACATGGGAGGTTTCATCGCTATGAGACATATAGAGATCCATTGTGCGACCATATGTATGTCTCCATCTTTTTTTAAAAATAATGGAAAAAGAATAGCGAAGCTATTCCCCTTAGTACCAGTTTCTTATAAAAATGAGAATATAAGGTTCGGAATAGACATAAAAAATTTTTTTATATTTTATATTCCCCCTATAAACCCTTGATATTACTCAATTTATAGAGGGAGGAATGAATGTCTTATACATAGTGTTTTATAATAATATTATTGTTAAAATGGAATTAAAAGGATAAACAAAAGGGGGATTTTTATGTTTCAAAGCTTAGATAGTTTTTTAAAATCTTGGGAATATGAAGCGAATGCTACTCAGAGACTACTAAAAAATTTAACTGATGGGTCGCTTAAACAGGAAATTACTTCACAGAATTGGACTCTAGGGCGTATTGCTTGGCATACAGTAGCTGCCATTCACATAATTGCTTCAAATAACTAACTTAACGTTTGAAGCACCGTCTGAAGGTTGGCCTGTTCCTACTACGGCTCAGTTTATAGCAGACAGCTATCATCAAGCAAGTGATGCATTTGTACAAGCATTAAAAACTCAATGGATCGACAAAACGTTAGAAGAACAAATAGACTTTTTGGGTCGAAAAATATCAAATGGGTCACTTTTAATGTTTTTAATACAACATCAAAACCACCATCGAGGACAAATGACCGTTCTTATGAGGCAAGCAGGATTAACCGTTCCAGGTATTTATGGGCCATCAAAAGAAGAATGGGCGAATTTTGGTATGGAAGCTCCCAAAATGTAGCATTAAATATATAAGAGTAAACAAGTGAAAGCCCTTAATAAAAGGGCTTTTTTATATATGATTTCCTGTAAGAGACATTATGTTAACTAAGAATGCATACGATATACAGCCTGAAAATAGAAAAAGACTACCTCTTCCCAGTCAAAAGAAGTAGTCTTTTTCTGTTACGTAATTGGGTTTCATGAGTGATGCCTCATTGCATCCTGGGTAGTTTGCTCAACTAGATATTTATTATTCACTTTACAATTTTTAAATAAAAGGCTCTGTTAAAGTTTAGTGTTGATTTTGAATAGTAAAAAGACTTCTAAATAACTGGAATTTCTTTGATTGTTTTTATTGAGGTCTTCAACTAACGCACCCAATCGTTGAATAGTATTCTGATGTTCGACGGTCAATTATATTATGGAACCTCCGAATAGGAGCTTAGTCAATCCTTTGTTTCAGAGCGAGTCAGTTCCCTCAAACAGTCAAGCCACCACAGGTTGCTGTCTCGAACATCTAGATGTTTAAAGTTGGGCAAAAGAGTGACTTTAATTTTATCAACTTCCGTAGGATATGCCTCCTGTAATGCTGACTGAAAACGAAACGCACCGTCTGGTGGCACATGGGTGTCCATCTCGCCACATATAAAATGAATATCAGAATCATTTGCATACGCAGATAGGTGTGTTAAAGGGTTCAAATTATCGTAGAAGTATTGGGCATAACTATCAGACTCTCCAGTATGTAACAGGTTTCCAGGATGAAGAGCATCTTCCATACCAGGTCTCATCCAATCTGGTGTTGCAACAACTGCCACCACACGTTTAATACGATGGTCAATCCCAGCAGCAGCAACGGCAATGTCCCCACCCATAGAAAGACCTCCCATATAGACATCAGGTTCTAAGTTAAGCGAGGACACTGCCCAATCGATGACCCGAAGCGTGTCCAACGTAGTATGTCCGAGTATGGACCACATATGATGCCTAAAGTTCCCAAATACTCGTCCAAGAATCTCTTGTGGCGACTCCGTTCCTCGTTCCCCATGCTGCCATGCATCAAAACTCAGTGCGACAAAACCCTTGGCAGCTAGGTCCTGTAAGAAAGGAATAGTGGATTCTTTTGTTCCACCCAGATGATGAAGAAAGATAATAAGTTGGCGTTTGGAACAGTCACCTTGTGGTTCAAACCAAATTACAGGTATGTGGTCGACCCATGCAGTAGAATAGGCCGGAACTTGATGTGTATTGCTCATGTAAATTCCCTCCTCATAATCGAACGCCCCTTGCGTTTACCATTTGACTATCATGTAATTATAGAACCAGCCATTGTGAAAAAATCGTGTTCATCATTTACCGCCAGAAAATGAACTAACAAAGAGCACCTTACTCAACATCATTACCTCGTTAGTTGAATAAGAAACCACAACTAATGTGAAAACTCTGATAATCTTAGCGTATCATAAGTTTCTTTGTTAGGTAATAAATTCCCTTTAATTATCAAGTCATTTATCGTAACTTCATTTCTTTGATGATGAATGCTTTCTAAAACTTGAAACCAAGCAAGGTAATTATCCAGATACTTTGTGGCTACTCCATTAAAACGTTGTATCCACCCTTTGAGTCTACGGTGGTAATTTTTGACGTTCTGAATGTGATAAAGCCCTCTTGTACGGATTTTACCATCAGATTTGAATTGGTAAATGTCTAATCCTTTTTCATTGGAATACGTTCTAAAGGCACGCCAAGAATCAGTACATAATATATTTCCTTTTGAAAATTTATGTCCAATTGCATTATCTAATTGCTCTTTTGTTAATCTACCCATTCCTAATGTCCATGATAAAGTCATCTTGTCACGGTCTCTTGCCACCAATACACAAACTTGTTCATTGCTTATGCCACGTTTTTTTGCGGAACCACCTCGTTTGCGTGGTTTTCTTCCTTTGATTTTTCTCTGCCCTTTTTCAGAGTATAGAAAATAGGTTTCATCCATTTCAACGATACCTTGAAACTGCGATACTTCCATTTGCTTTAACGAGGATAAAAGTTTATGTCTCCAGTAAAATAAAGTGACGTGAGATACATTTCCAATCAATTCTGCTGACTTTCGTAGTGAATAACCTTCAATCATACATTCGATGAATTTAATCCATTGATTAAGACGACGAGTTCGATATAAAGCTGTATTGGTAAGGTCGGTAAATGTCATACGACACGCTTTACAACGATAGCGTTGTTTTATTACTTCTTCACCATCAACCATGGTTGTGTATTTTCCAAAACGAATAACGTATTCTGATTCGCAAACAGGACATTGATATCCTTCTTTGTTTTTACGTTCAGATATTTCTTGTAAAACAGGTCCCGTTGAAGACGATGCAGTAAGAGCATTAATTAGATACTCACGTAGACGATGTTTTTCGGCTGGATTTAGCTTTTGAATGGCTTTAAGAATATCAACTGCTCTCACTAATATCACCTCAACAAGTTTATAGTAGTATAATAGAACTCTTGTTCGTAAAAATCAATTACCAACAACAACCTTTAACAGAGCCAAATAAAAAAAGAAACATATCTAAAAAGACTGTTTCTTGAAAAGTTCCAATCCATTTAATATTTTACCCATATGATTTAAAATGAAACATAGTATTTTTTTATAAAATATATTTTGCTTCTGATAAAATACAATAAGTAAACTTATTAAGTTTACTTATTGTACTAACATGAGCAGGTTAGTATAATAGAACCTTAAAAAAGACAAGAACAGCTTAACTGTGCTTGTCTTTTTTATAACAATATGGAATAACATATATAAATACAAAATGCTTATGTTAAAGTTGGCATTTTTATCAATGATTCTAACCAAGTATTAATTTTTTTCGTTAAAAATGTAACTCTAAAGACCATAGTAATTAATGCCGATAATAAACTCATAAGCATATCCAAAATATATCCCTCCACATTGTAATTTAGTGTTAGATCTAACACTAGGGTTATTATTCATTTAAAAATTAAATTTATTCCAGTAAAATGATTTTTATTTTAATCTTCGATACTTACTTTTTTATTATTGTAACCCGATCTTCCATTTGTGGCGGTTCCTCTAGCCATCCGTTTTTAATCATTAGTTTGATTCCTTCATCAGCGTAGAAATAAATATCCTTGGCAATTAAGGCTGTTTTCAGGGATACATCATTCCTTAAACTAAAAATAGACCCAAAACTACTTCCAACAATTCCAAATCCATTGAGAAGGTAAACACAATACATCATGAGTTTATCAGAAAATGGAGCCACAGTAGAAGTAGTTACTGTGCTTCCAGAAGTCGCAGAGAACTGAACGTCACTTTTTAGTAGAATTTCTTGATAAATTTTTATTTGTTTCTTGGCAAGTTCTTTTCCTTTAACAAAATAGTCTTTTACCTCTTTATTCTCTGCACATTGTGCAAAACCAGTAATCAACTGCATACCAACATTATTTGACTCAACTCCGTGGTGAAGAATGCCTAACTCGTTGTGATTCAAAGGTCTTTTGTCGCTAAAAGGCTGAAATCCTTTCAAATAGCTTTTATCATTAACAAACTCAATCGTTTTAGGCATTGTCGATTTTGGTGGAAGGGTGATAATTCCTTTTTCAAGTAAGTAAAGTGTGGCCAATTTATAAGTTTTATGAGTAACAATAGTTAGCCCTTCATAAATTGCTATGACATCCTTGCGATATGCCATATTCATATTGATTGTGTACATACCCATGCTAACCTCTTTTAAAATACGAAGAAAATTTATGTCAAATCCATTGTCGTATAAGTTGGGAGCGTCTAAGTTAACATCTACACTTGAGAAGCCAATAGGAACTGCGACTCCTTCATCCTCAAAAATCTGCTTTATTTCCTTGATATAAAAATGCAGTTCTTGCCATAAGCCCCCCATAATATTCTTAGCTTCCTGGTCATCTGCTTTTGCCAAGAAGTATTCTAAAATTCTTAGAATCATCGACTTTTCTTGGTATGTAAGCCAAAGTGTTCCGATTTCGGAAGCGCTTATTGGGTTTTTATTATCCAAAATGTTTAACCTCCTTCGGTCCTTATATCCTATTTTTTTCAGAATGTGTAAAATTATTCAAAACACAAAAATACATGTTCCATTTGATATTTTTTATAAACCTCTTTCTCTGGTAAGCCCCTTGTTTTTAGTAGATGGTTTAGGTATATGACAAAACGTATAAAAAGGTCTATTACTTTTTATACGTCTCTAAAGGTTTATTTTGGAGAATAAATAGACATTTTATCATTCGTTTTTTCAGTGTCTAAAAAGGTGTACCTTTTGGGACTACCTACATTGGACAGCCCTAACCATAGATTATGTATTGTATCCTCAATGAATCAATGTAACAAAAACACCAAAATAAATATAATGTCACATATTTTTGTTACAACAATATTAGGGGTTTCAGAGGTTCATTGTACTTTTGGATTATCAGTAACAAAACTGGTCGTTTATGGTATCCTTCTTTTTCAACTAAAGGGCCAAATTCTTGAATAAGAGAAGGAATTATTAGAAAGTTAATCGAAACTCTAAGTTATGCAATTATCAAAGCAAGTAGTGTGAGTGAAACTAGATAATATGTATATTAAGTGCAAAATTAGCTTATTTTTTTAACCCCCTTGGTGTAATTAAACCCCTTCTCTTTCGTCAATAAATATAATTAAAAGGAGTCCGAAGTTATGAAAATTTCTAAGGGAGTGGAGATGCTCCATCTTGAATTTCATGGGAATATTATTCATCCAACCCTTTTGTGGGATCAAGAGATGGCAGTTTTAATTGATACCGGATTCCCAGGACAAATTGAAGATTTGTGCTTGGCAATGGATGCAGTAGGAGTATCGTTCGACAAACTAAAAGTTGTAATTTTAACTCATCAAGATCTGGACCATATAGGCAGTCTTCCTGAGATATTACAGGAGTGTGGAAGTGATATTAAAGTATATGCTCATGAGTTGGATAAGCCTTATATCCAAGGGGAATTACCTCTATTGAAAGACGGGCACCTAGAAAATCTCCCGAAGGGTAGAGTGGACGATACCTTGAGAGATGGTCAAGAATTACCGTATTGCGGCGGAATACGTGTCATCCATACTCCAGGGCATACTCCTGGTCATATCAGCTTATATTTGAGTCAAAGTAAAACACTCGTTGCTGGGGATTCGATGTACAGTATAAATGGAATAATTGGAGGAATTCATGCCCCAACAACACTTGATATAAAGGCGGCTCAACTCTCTTTGAAAAAATATTTAGACCTCGACATTGAATCTATGATTTGTTATCACGGAGGATTAATTAAATTAAATATTAATGATCAGATTCAAAAAGTAATTTCATATTAAATTTCTTGTTCCTGCTTTAAAAAATAGGGTTCTGGTGCGAAAACCATTTGATAGAGACATAGAACCTACATAGTCTGTTCCATTCCAGATTATGATGAAATTCCAAACAACTTATGTATGAATTCAACTTCATTTTGGGCAGACTTCACCTGTCGGTGAAGTTGTCCTTTTTTCACCATATGCATCACTTCAATGCCACTCAATATAGAAGTAGCCGTTTCATATGACTTAAATCCCAACATAGAACGCACACGTTTCTTAATGAAACGGTGATCTTGTTCCACGATATTATTGAGATATCGAACTTGCCTTATTTGTATGCCTTGAGGCATATGTTTCTCTTCTTTTAACTCTTGAATCGCCACAGGATAGGCTGGGTTTTTGTCCACTGTTATAACACGCGGTTTACAAATATGAGAAGCAGCCAAGGCTTTCTTGAAAAAGCGCTTGGCTGCTTGTTTGTCTCTTGATTTACTTAGATAAAAATCAATGGTATTCCCTTCTGAATCGACCGCACGATATAAATACATCCATTGCCCTTTTACCTTGATATACGTTTCATCAACTCTCCAGGAGTCATTTGTTATCTTAAGGTGATGTCGTACTCTTTCATCTAATTCAGGTCCATATTGATGAACCCAACGCATAATGGTCGTGTGAGCGATAGATAAGCCTCGCTCCTCCATCATTTCCACCAAATCACGAAAACTTAGGTTGTACCGTAGGTACCATCTCACCGTTAGTAAAATAATATCAGGCTGATAATGCTTCCATTTGAACAAACCTTCTTTTTCCATACCGATCACACACCCTTTTTAGACTGATAGTATCAGTATGTCCAAGATTTAGAGATTCATTGCAATTATCTTGAAGTTTTTGCACCAGAACCTATTTTACATATTGCAGATGCCACAGCTAAGAAAATAAAAGACCAAGGGATTAATAGAGTCGGATTGCTTGGAACGAAGTTTACGATGGAAGAGGATTTTTATAAAGGTCGACTTATGGCTAACCATAATCTTGAAGTTAATATTCCCAGCGAAAAAGAGCGCCAAATTGTACATGATATCATTTATAAAGAATTATGCTTAGGGAAGATTGACTCAGGTTCCAAAAGTGCATATCAAAAAATTATAAATGGTTTAATCAACGATGGAATAGAAGGAGCTATATTAGGGTGTACTGAAATCTCCTTACTAATTAATCAGAATGATATCTCGATACCTATATTCGATACCACAGAAATACATGCACAAACAGCAGTTGATTGGGCATTGGGGATCTCCTAAGAAAATAAGTAGATGAAAAAGAGACTAGATACTATATTCTTCAGAACAAAGGCTTCCTAGAAAATCACATTATGTTAAGGTACATTGCAAATAAACAAAAAAGAACAGGATTAGATAGTAACTAATCCTGTTCTTTTGTTAGCTTTGAGCTTTTGTGATATATGTTTTAACTGAAGGAGGTTGATATGTATTGAATTCATCTAATAAACCGTTTGGTTCTGTATCTACAAGAGCCATAGAACGATATTTTTCCTGTAGAAATTGCTCTTCTGTCATGTGATTAAATAAAGAAATAAGTGGTGTGTAATAATCATTAATATTCAATAATCCGCAAGGCTTCTGGTGTAACCCTAACTGAGCCCATGTAAAAATCTCAAAGAATTCCTCTAATGTACCTGGACCACCTGGTAATGTAATGAATCCGTCTACAAGTTCAGCCATCTTGGCTTTTCTCTCGTGCATAGATTCAACAACGATAAGCTCTGACAGGTTTTTATGAGAAATCTCTCTTTCTTCAAGGAAAGTAGGCATGACGCCAATGACATGTCCGCCAGCTTCTAACACGGCATCAGCCACAGCACCCATTACTCCAACACTTGCCCCACCATATACAAGCGAAATATTACGTTTAGCAAGTTCTTTCCCCAGAGCTTTTGCCCCTTGAATATAAAGCTCAGATGCTCCATTACTTGATCCACAAAATACAGCTATTCTTTTCATAAAGATCCCCTCCTATGTAATCACCGTTATTGATTATACATAATAATGGATGATTTGATAAACTTAGTTGAAGTTAAAAAAGGAAGGTGGAACCATTCAATGAACGTAACAGAATTTCAACAGTGGGTAAAGGACTACTACAAAATGAGAGGTTGGTCAGATTTAGACATCTTTATTCGAATTGGTTTTCTTGCTGAAGAAACAGGTGAAGTAGCACGAGCTATTAGGGCTTTAGAAATCGGAAGGGATCGACCAGATGAAGTAACTGGAACTTGGGAAGAAAATAAGAAAGAATTAACGGAAGAACTAGGAGATGTGTTAGGTAACTTGATTGTTATTGCTAACAAATATGATATTTCTTTAGAAGAAATATTCAGCTCACATAAGGAGAAGCTTGCAGAGCGTTATTCTACTAAATGATATAGATGTGATAAAAGAAGGGAAAGTGAAGTCGTTTTATGAAAATTCATGATTTCATTTATGGATCTTTTCACTTAGAACCAGTCCTAGCAGAATTAATACATACTCAGCCCCTTCAGAGGCTGAAAAAGATCCACCAAGGTGGCGCAAGTTATTTAGTGAATCCAAAGTGGAATGTAACACGATTTGAACATTCTGTAGGTGTCATGCTATTGATTAGAAAATTAGGTGGTTCTATAGAAGAACAAATAGCCGGCTTATTACATGATGTTTCTCATACAGCTTTTTCTCATGTTATAGATTTCGTTTTAGATAATCCAGAACAGGACTTTCACGACCAAATATTTGAAAAAACGATTCAATCGTCAGAAATACCTTCTGTTTTACAAAAGCATGGATTTAATCTCTTGTCTATATTACCTATTGAGAAATGGTCCTTATTAGAACAACCTCTTCCTTTACTGTGTGCAGACCGCATTGATTACACGCTTCGTGATTTATCAACCTATAATATGATTTCTTTAGTCGATGCTTGTAAATTTGTAGATGAATTAAAAGTGATTGATAGTAAGATTTGTTTAAAAACAGTAGAGGCAGCAGAATGGTTTGTTAAAGCTTATTATATAGAGGTAATTGACTTCTTTCTTCATCCATCAAATGTATATGGGTATGCCATCCTAACGGATATATTAAAGATAGCAATGGCCAAGCAGATTATTCATATTGATGACTTATTATCGGATGATGAAACAGTTTGGAAAAAGTTAATTGACAGTACAGACCATGAAGTGCTACAAAAAATGAAAGATATGAACAAAAAGGTAATAAATGATGAGGGAGATTACGACATACACCAAAAGAAAAAGGTTCGGATTATCGATCCCTTTGTGTTGGTAGGGAACGGCCGAATGAAGAAAGCAACAGAGCTCTCCACCAAAGTAAGAGAATTAAATCAGTATGCTCTAGAAAAGTCCTTAAAAGGAACATTCGTTAGAGTTCTTAATACTTAGTAAAAAGAAAAGAACCTTATTTAATCAAATAAGGTTCTTTTTAAGTGCCGATAATGTCTGTTATGTAAACTTAAGTTGTATATGATGTTCATAGTTATAATTGCTTAAAAGGCGGCGATATTCTATGAGAGATAAGTTAATAAAACGAATATGTGAACAAGGTTATCCAGATGCAAAAACTGCGCCCTTAGTATCTTTAGAAGAGTTTTTTGAAGGAAATGAAGAACAAGTTAAATATCTAAATAATATTGTAGAGCAAGATCACAGGTTTATTAAGAATCGCCTTTCTACGATGTTAGGCTTAAAAGCGTTTTGTACAGCAAAATCCATTATTTCTGGAATAGAGGCCATGCATATGATGAAAAAGAAACAGGTTTATCAGGAGGTGAAGTCTGTCCAAAATGAAGTCAAGTTCATTCATCAACTATTTGGAATAGCTTCGTAAGAGTAAATGCCAATAGGAAACTATATACCTCTTTCAAGCGAGTGCAATTTTTGCATCAGAACCCTTTTGTATATCAGCTAATTATAAAAGAAAGTACAAAACTTTTTCAATTATTTTAACAGTACCTAACCCAAAAAGAAATGAAACAATTCCTCCAAAGATAATGATTCCAAAATCTTTTAATACATCCATATCGATTCTTCCTTTCTATTTTCGAATGTAAAGTAAAAAAAGTTATTAGAACACCATCAATACTTCTTTATTAATTGAGTTAAGGTCAATTAATAAATATTTTTTCTCTTTCACTAGAATCCATTTTACAGTGAGGTCAAGAGCATTCATATTACTAAGAATACTCGGATTGGTTTAAAACCATGCAGATAAACAAAAAGCAGATTTTATGAATTACTACATACTACCCAAAGAAAGGTTGAATTTAAAGATGAATTGTTTGAAGGATTATCATAATTCAAAATCGATAATAAGAAAATTCTATATTGCTAACAATTAATACTTGCATTAGATCTATTCTTATTATTGATTTCTATCTATGCTGTGTTTTTTTATTTCCATATCAATTTTACGGAGGTATTTGCAAATCTCCTCCCTTTGAGAATGGGAGATAGAAGGTTCTTTTATTCTTTCAGATAGTTCTTGTTGTAGATTTTTCAAGAATACAAACCTTCTTAATAATGTCATTTTCCACAACTCCTTTTATATCTAATTTGTTTCTACCCAAACAAAATTACGTAATAAAGGAAAAAAAGAAAATAAGTATGTGAATAGGGATAAAAATGATAATTAGGAAATGTGGGGTATATGAATATATTCATATACCCCATGAAATATTTATTGTACGTTGTCCTACAAATAGAAAAGACATAAATATATTGTAGAAGATAAAGATAACAATATATACCCTTTGTTTTTGTACCAGTTACCTATACTATAAAAAAAAAAATTTATATTATCTACACATTGGTTATGTCATCTCACATATATAATAGATTGAAGAACCTACATTCTCATTTTTACAAAACGGGATTATCATTACTTAGTATAGTTTCTATCAAAAGCAGCTTTACTAATAGGAAGTTTATCTTATGGCAATCAAATCCGTTAATAAAGCTAGTTCAACTTCAAAAGAATTACTAATTTTACGGATTTCACAATAACCAGAATAATAAATATGAATAATTCTAAATCGTTTATCCATATAAAAAACTTCTGTATGAATTGTCATAAATTCCTTTAAACCTCCTATATATTTTTTTAAGTCATTGCCTTAGTAGAAAATCTTTCAAAAATATATGAGTCATTATTAAAAAAATCAGCATAAAGGGGAAGGGGGCCCTTCATGGTGAGTGACAAAATATTATCTCGTAATCAAACTAATAAGGAATTAATCCCTAAAGTTATTGTATAATTTAGGAAACGTTTTCGACAAGGGAAAATAAAAATTTGTATGACATTATATATTTTCTAAGGACTTGGAAAAGACACTGAAAAAACTTTTTGAAAAATGCTTTGCAGCCTTATACTCTCTTGTTTTATTTAAACAAAAATCAGTGATCTCCCTATTCAAATTGACAGCAAGATCCATCACTCAATCCCTGTTGACTTTTACGTATATATCATCGACTCTTAAAGAACCGTTGTTTTTCGTAAGGTAAAGTCTTACTCTCTCATCTAATTCACGACCATATTGATGACCCAACACATAATTATTGTATGGGCAATATATAGTTCGCGCTCTTCTATTAAGCGCTTTTTTAGGGAAATCTGAAAAGAAAGAGATAAAAATCACCTTTTAGGGCATTATAAGTGGATATGTAAGCTAGAGAACAATCTATTAGCAAGCAAGAAACAAAAATAAAAGGCTACACCATTTCAAAAATGATGTAGCCTTTTATTTTATAAGCATTATAAGGGTTAAATGGAATTCGTAAAACGTAATCCATTCATCTAAAAATATACTACATAAACATGGTAAATAGAGAAATTAATTTAGAGTTTGAGCATATTGAAGAATATCATAACCTTATCAGAGCCCTTGGCACGTGCAAGGGTTCTCTTTTTACGTGGGTTCCGTTAAGAGTGATTATGTCGACTAGAAACCAATAAAATACACATTGAAAATATGATGGATTTTAATTCTTGATGTTTTGGACAAAATATGAATAAAGAAGCATTTATTGAGTGTTTATAGAGAGGAGACATAGTATTTGTGACATATCCTTCTTATGATGAGGTACAAGATATTCGAAGAGAACTAAAGGAAGTTGGATATCAAAATTGGCTTCACAGTGACTTATTTACATGGCAATGGTGGATTCTACTTATAGCTGCTATTTTACCCTGGGTTATATGGGGGTATCTTATAAAAACAGCCATTTAAAGGCTGTTTTTTGTTCCAGGAACTGTGATTATGTTAACTGGATTTGTATATGATATTAATCCTGAAAAGAGGAAAAACTACTGGAACTAGCCAGTAGTTGAAGAAGACAGCTTATAAAGCTTCTCTAATACAGGGTAATAACGTGAACCCCACCCTCTCTTTCTAACATAAAGAAAGGAGAAAAAGGCTATATCTGCCGATAACTTTGTTATATCATTTTGTCAAATTCAATTTTTCACGCCCACATGTTCAATTATTCGCTTCATTGCCTGAATCTGTCCCATATGAGTTGCTTCATGCATCAGTGTAACACCCGCCAGCTCTCCAAAGGTTTTACATCCCAGAAATGGCTTTTCCAAGGTATTGTTTAGCTGTTCAGCAGGAATTTGCTGAATACGAGCCAATTGATCTTTTAGCTGTATCATAAGCTCCTCCATAGTAGGTACATCCCCCGTCCAATCGGCTGGTTTCGTACCATTTCCGAACAATTCCATATAGTTTGCTGGAAGATGGGTTGTTGCATGAGGAAAACCAAACATAGTTTGTTCAGTAATTGTCAAAACGTGACCTGTATGCCAATGAATTGTGTTGTTAAAACCATCTGGCTGTACATCAGTTTGATCCTTAGAAACAGCCTCTACGATTTTGAGGAAGTACCCTCTTCCAATTTCAAATTGCTTGAATACAAGTTTGTTCATCTTTTTCTCCCCTTTCACTGATACAATCATCCATATTATACCACCTATGAGGGAATAAGAATATAATTAAGGTACCTCTAGTGCTTCAAAATATTCGTACCCAGTTAACATAACTTATCTATTCTTGTCGTTAATAATCTATTAATAGATGGCCTTTTTCTACAATGTGTGTAAATGATAACACTAATTTTTATAAAGTATGTTTGATTTTACTTGGCGATATAGTGGAAAGCAAAACTATATATTATCGTTATTATGTAATTATAAGTGGATACAATATATATCTTAAAACAAGAAAAAACCACCTGCACATGGATGTAAGGTAGTTTTTTCTGTTTTATCAAAAGGATTAGTAAAGGATACCTTGGAGTATCTGGAGTAGTTTGCTCAAATTATGAGGTATTATTCATATAGACAATTACTACTTAGGTTTTATGACTATCGATGAAGTTCCTTATTTAAATAAAAAACGTCTGCAACATACATACAAATCATCTAGCATATATTTTCAAAGAAACTTTAACAAAGAATATTATAGGAGGTGTCTGTTATAAAGTGGTTTACAAGAATTATCCAGGGACTATTAGTTATTGACTTTTTATTATCTGGAATTATGAAATTAACAGGTAATAATACGGTGGTACAGGAATTTACAAAGTTCTACAATTTTTCACTAGGATTTATGTATACTATTGGTATTCTTGAAGTCTTGGGTGCACTTGGACTATTTATTGGTTATTGGAAGCCAAAACTTGCAGTAGCTGCTTCTGGAGGATTAGGGCTAATCATGATAGGTGCGATATTCACTCTTTTTAATGCAGGACAAGGATTAATGGCTCTAATGCCTTTAGTAGTTCTTATTTTAAGCATTATTGTATTTATAAGAAATCAAGCAATTTCAAAACAGAAATCAATAATTAAAGAAGGATAAGTGATTATACAAATAGATATTTAAACATTCTTGGTTTTCAAACTCACATACACCAAAAGCCCTTAAAATCATTAATTCTAAGGGCTTTTGATTCTTATAATCCATATTACGGTGCGACAAGAAGTCGCTTTCTTACAGTGTAGCTAACGCTACTCATCTAGACGCGGAGATAATCTCCATCCGAAACGGCATTCTTGGTAATGAGTCTGTCGGTTGCATGAGGAAATGTGGAAACAGAGGACAAAGGTATAAGAAAAACCTTGCCTTCAACTAATTAGTGCTCATATCCATCTACTACTGTATCCAATTTTCCTGTTTCCGGGCAGATGACAAGTCCATGAACACTAATATCCTTCGGGAACATCGGATGATTTTTGACCATCTTAACGCTTTGTTCGACGCTCTCTTCAACCGTTTGAAATCCCGTTAACCAACTTTTGATATCAATACCAGCGTTGGTTAAGGTGTCTATAATTTCTTTATCTAATCCGGCTTGTTCACATTTTTCTAAGAAAGACTCAGGTTCTAGCCCTTTCATCCCACAACCGTGATGTCCAACAATGGCGACTTCCTTTGCTCCAAGCTCATAAATCGCAACTAGTATACTCCGCATCACACTTCCAAATGGGTGTGAAACGATTGCTCCTGCATTTTTGATAAGTTTTACATCACCGTTTTTAATATTCATCGCTTGCGGCAATAATTCAACGAGTCGAGTATCCATACATGTAAGAATAACCATTTTTTTATTAGGAAGATTTGTCGTTTTGTATTTTTCATATTTCTTATTTTCAACGAATTGTTTATTGTATTCAAGAATCTCTGAAAGTAATGTCATTTAAATTCCTCCTAGTAGTTAATAAAATTATTTCATATTTTTCTCTGATGATCAATGTCCAACAATTATATTTCTGTAATCATAAAGAAAACTTGGCTAGCATCAAGCCTTCAGGTGCAGTTGGTTTCCTAATTGTCTTTACATATAGTCCATAAAAATTTAATCGACCTTAAAGTTATACTTTCTTATAGTATAAGACAGGTTTTAATTGTCTTTTTAATGAATCCTCTATTCATTTTTAGTTAACATAATTTTACTTACAAGAGCTCACTAATAAAAAAGATGTTCCTATTTGGCTAAGAGACGGCTTTCGTATTTTAACGCTCCTTGTAATAACAGTCTGTAAGGGTTTCGACCTATCTTGTTCTAGTGAAAAATTGAAGAAAAAGTTACCCAGAGACATGTAAAAAAGACTTAAAAAACATTGGTCACATCAAATCCATTAGCCAGTCTCCCTTAATTGATTTCGGTTATCTTTCCTTTCTCTTTTAAGAAAGAATAAGAAAGATAAGCATAATCCAGCTCCAATTCCTATTGTCAAATTAGTAAAGACAGTCAACAAAAAGGTAGTCATTAAAATCAATGAATGGCTTGATTTTTCTTTTAGAATAATAGAAAATTGCTCCTTTTTACTTATATTCCATGCAACCACCATTAAAACGGGAGCTAGACTAGCAAGCGCAACATACGAAGCATAGGGTGCAAGTAATAATAGCACAATTAAAACAAATACAGCATGCGTTATTCCTGAAATAGGAGAAGAAGCACCATTTTTTATATTTGTTACGGTTCTTGCTATCTCTCCTGCTGCTGGAATCCCATAAAATAAGGGTGTAACCATATTGACAATACCTTGGCCTATTAGCTCTTTTTTACTGCTATGTCTTGATTGAGTCATTTCGTCTGCAACCCTAGCTGTCAACAAAGATTGTAATCCTACAAGGATAGCAATTACAAAAGAGGATGGTAGCAGAGTTATGGCTTTTTCTATAGTCACCTCAGGAAAATGAGGGGTAGGGAAATGATTTGGGATTTTCCCATAAATAGAACCGATTGTTTCAATCTGATTTAAAAAGAGCAATGATGAAACTAAAGTTGAAACAAGGATTCCCAGTAAATAAGAGAGTCCTTCAGCTTTAGGAAAAAAGCGTGGGACAATCAAAATAACTAGTAAACAAAGGAATGCAGTAGCTATGCTATAGACGTTTACGAAGTGAAGGTTCTTAATAATTTCCTTTCATTCAACCACTATCCTTCATTTGTTTAACAAATAGAAAGAGGAATCCTGCAAAATTCTATAAAAAATCTATATGATTCTTCAAGTGAATGCGACCTCGCAACCAAAATCAATTGGTTTAATTAACGCTTGTATGGGTAGTTTATTGATATAGCATATACATAAGGAGAACTAACAATGTCGTGGACAATTATATTTATTTTACTTATTTGTTTGATTTTGGGAATGATATTCCAAATTGGTGGGGGAGTTATTCAGCTTCTTCTTATCATGGCGGTTATCGCATTTATTTTTCGATTTATAGGTAGACGTATATCTTGATAAGTGAATCTTTCCTTATGGAGAGGTTTTTCTTAATTTTAAATTATATAATTCAATTGGATTTTTATATAGAATGGAATAGATATCAATTAAAGCTAATTGCCTTACTTAATCGATTGAAAAATTTGGATGGCTTTCGACATACAAACATTACCGTAAAGCTTTTCCCTCTGCTTGCTCCAAACGTCAAATCAAAATAGGTTTCTAAAAAATGTTGACCAGCTGGCACATCGGTAACAGTTAGGTAATATGATTGATTTTCATTCTTCCATCCTTTCTGAAATTGGCTTATTAAAAAAAGCTTCTTCATTCTTTAATTAGAATGAAGAAGCTTTTTTACTAGTATCTACTTGACAGGGGGCAAGTCAACTGTTTTTGTTGCAACCACTACTATACGTCCCCAATCCAATTCTTTTTCGTATTGTTGAACTTCTGCATCCGATAATCCTAAAGATTGAATTTTAGAGCGTTGTTCCTCTGCATGAAAATAAAATAAATTTTTCATTGTATCACGATCCCCCCGTTCTGATACATCGATATCATTTGTATCTAATGCCTTTGTTAACTCTTCAGAACGGTCTTTGTCATGTGCTAATAAGTAAATCTCATCTTTTGTGAATCCTTGATTTAAAAATTGTTCAATGACCTCTTTTGCTTCATAACCATCTTTTACTACTCTTATATTTTTTATTTTAAAAACCTCCTTAATAATAGACTCTTAACTAGTAGATTGACGCTTGATTACGTGAGTAACTAGCTAATACAATGTAACTTCTTAATAATATACCCTTTTAAAAAAGGTGAAACTTGATTTTATAATAAATGATCAAATACTAATGATTTTACAATCAACGGAAGGCTCCTTAAAGGCATTTATGTACATTTAAAAGGTGACAAGCTTTTATTTATTGTTGTTCAAATCTAAAGTTATTAATCTTTTATTTAACTAATTATTTTTCATTTATCTAATGACTATTATTTTTAGATCTACGTTATTTATAGTGAAAATGGATATCTTAAGGTATACACTTGAAATATTTCTTTGAAAATTCACCTATTTAAGTAAATAGATACAAACCAGGAAATAATCAGCTCTAATTATATGCAAGCCAAAGGATATTTCACTTGCCCTTATTGTGGCGATATCGAAATTGTTCATGAGTGCGCTGAATTTTTTGCCTCCTCTTACCTTTCCTTTAACATTTTTTAAAAAGCCTCTCTGAAAGTTCAGGGAGGCTAAATTAAATAATATTAGTAAGGCAAATTAATTGCTACTTTTATAACCCTTATGGATAGTTTCAGTTCGCTTATTTGGTGCCGCGACATGTAAATAAATCCAATCTTTAATGCTTGAAATGAATGGATTTATTATAATATAATGCATCCGTTTAGTATATCTGTCCCAACAAGCAAGTAATATTACCGTTAAAAAACCTATTTGCGGTGAAAATAGGGGCTCGTCAAAAACTCCCGTAAGAATGATAATAGGCAAGCCCAATAAAAAGCTGTCTAATAAACATTTATGACTTCGTGTTGAAAAGAATAAATGAATACATTTTACAAGGTTTAAACAGATAACAATTACAAAAGCCAATCCCCCTAGTGTCCCATATTCCGCAAACATGCCAATTAAGATATTATGAGCATGTGGTACAGATTCATTGTAATACTTTAAATATTCTTGGCCAAAGCCGATTGGGGTAACACCAAAGATAGAATGATCCTGCCATATTTTATAGGCGCTTTTCCATATATCTTGCCTTACTTGCAGTGATAGATTTACCAGCTCGTTTCTCGGCATTAAATGAAGTAACCATTTAGATAGCGACAGTATAAATAGTGTACTAATAATGAAGATATATCGGTTTAAACGCATAATAAATAAAAGATAAATAAAAATCATCGACGCAAAGCCTGCCCTTGAACCAGTTTGAATAACACCATAGCTTAGTAGGAGTAGTGTAGGCAATATCAAAACGAAATAAACAAATCGTTTGCTCCTCAAACTAGCAAGCAAATGAGCTAAAAGAAAGGAAATGGAAATTAACAGAATATATACAGTAAAGTTTGGGTTGTATGTACAGCCAACTAATCGGTCTAAATCAAAATGTCCTAAGCCTAAGGGTATAGTACCCGTTAAATAGCCTACGGCTAGAGGAAAGGTATAGCATTGTGAAATCCAACCTATTACACAACTGTATACACCTCCAAAAATCATGATCAATCGAAAATGCTGAAATAATTGATTCTTTTCAGTTTCCATGATTCTTAAATATAGTCCCCAGTATCCTAGAATCATCACACTAACACTTAAATAAGATATTTCCTTCATTGAAATAGAAGCTCCAATGGTTGAGATAAAAAGACATAGAAAAAAATAGGTGCTTAAGGAAAAGACGAAACGTTTTTTTTCCTTCCAGTGTTTACAGAAGGTGTGTAGACCACTAAGTAATAACAGAAAAGTACCTAATGGTGGTAAAAGGAAACATAGAAGTAATCTTAATTCTAAGGCGGTTAATTTTCTAAATGACTGAAAAAATATGCTCATGAAATCCTCCTAATTTAAAGTGGCGTGACTCTTAGTCTTTTTGAGAGTGAGATTAAACTATTTGGAATAACATTAGTTTAAATTAGGTTGAAAGTATAAAAATTTCATGAAAATTGGTGTAATGACTAGTAGAACAATGTAAATCAATTAATGAATAAAAATCAATGATTTAAAAATAACATATTTTTTTCTCAATTGTGTTTCCAAAAAGTAAATGTGATGTAAAGTTTAAACAATTACATCAGTTATAGAAAAAGGCCTATTCTTTTCTTTTTAAATATATATCCTCACACGAAAAGAGCCTGCAGCAACATTGATGCAGACTCTTTTCTCTTACTAAAGAATTTTTCTCATGTTCATTTTCCTTTTGGGGACCCTTTCGTTACGTATATCGATTCATAACGAGAGTTCCATTTATTAGCTAAGAATAGCCACTTTCCAATTTAGGCAATACATGTGCTGAAGTCGCTGTTAAGTCTTCCAAAACAAAATCAGTCCCTTCATTAAGCCTAGTATTTAACCTTTCACAGTAGCCCTAGAATTTTTTCTATTGGCTCTGTACTATATGTGTACCACTTTTTTAGGCGTTAAAACATCTTTATAATTCGGTGATTTTAGACTTAATAAATTAACTTAATTAAGAACGTTAAAGACTTTAGAATTAAACATAAAATCCTTATTTTTGATAATTTATAGTCATTTAAGTTCAAATTCTAAAAGATACAACTCAAGGACTTTAATAATTGGTAAAATAAAACATAAAAAATAACATTAGGATATTTATAGAAATATTACAAGTGGTAATATGTATATTTATCAAAAAATTGGAGGTATAATCTTGCGGATTTTACAAGGCACCACCACTGATTTTTCGGATCTACTAAAAAATGGTGTTACAATTGTTCATTTCTTTTTACCTCATACACCGCATAGAAGAATGATGAAACAATTCTTTCATCAAGCGCGTAAAGAGTTTAAACAAGAAGTAACTTTAATAGAAGTAGATGGAGAAAAAAATAAAGAAGATATTCTTCGGTTCAGTGTTGTTATCGCTCCTACTATTCTAGTATTCAAAGATGGAGAAGAAAGGGAACGATTAATGGGTATTAACACGTCTCCTGAACTAATTAATTCAATTAATAGATACTGTTTATAATTTGATATTAAAAAAATTAAGTTGAAAGGGGTATATTTAGGAACGAAATAAGAATTAGGTCATCGGTGTTTATTATTTTTGATTATTAAAGGCTTTATGTAATAAAAACTACGTAAAGCCTTTAATAATCAACCGTAACTCAATTGATATGGAAAACATACTATTGAAAATACAGTTTTTATTGCTTGGATAAACCGTTTTTCATGTGGCTTCTACTTGTCATTGTTTGTATGGTTAGTGCCCCTGTTTTATTTCCATTTCCTCTTATTATCCAAATCACTAAAGTCCCAATTCCTATGCTTAAAAGTGACAGTAGCATGCCCCTGTTATTATTTTTTTTTCCTAAACAGTCCATTAACATTAAATAAAGCAGTTAACTGCTGTATATTGTTCATTATGCCAATCCTCTTTTAGTAAGTGTTTGAAAGAAAAGGTTCTTCCAACGCCTTTATTTTGTGAAGATGTTATGTATATATACTGGGAAAATGATACTATCCCTACTTGGACTTTCAAAACATTTTCTGTAATTATTTTTTAAAACAATGTGGATCCTAATACATATACGCCTATTAGAAGGAGAGAAGAAGGAATGAAGATAAAAAAATATGTACTGGGACTCTTATCAACTATTTTATCAGTAGGGTTTCTTTTTGGTTGTAATGATAAAAAGGATGAGGCTGAGCCTGATCCAACTGAAGAACCGTCTGAACAAAAGGCACAAAACACTCGTGACAACAATGATCTACGAGATGTGGGATATCAACCCGGCGATGATCAGAATAGTAATGCAAATAATAATAATCAGCCACGATTAGAGGTAGCCGATAAGGCTGCAAGTCGTATTGTTAAATTAGCTGAAGTAGACATTGCGAATGTCATTGTTACAAACCGAAATGCTTACGTGGCTGTTGTTTTAAAGAATGGAGCAAACGGAGAAGTAACCGACCGTTTAAAAAAGAAGATTTCAGATCAAGTAAGAGCTACGGATCAGGATATTCGAAATGTATATGTGTCATCTGATCCTGATTTTGTGAATCGTATGGAAGGATACGGAAATCGAATTAGTGAAGGCGCGCCAAGAGATGGTCTATTTGAAGACTTTACTGATACCGTTCGAAGAGTGTTTCCTAACAATCGTTAAACCGAAATGATGAAATGTAACAAAGCAATTTATTATGATGTAAAAAGAGAGACCGCCTTATAAATTAGGGAGGTTTCGCATGTGTTTATCTCTCCATTATACATAATGACCTAATAGTTATTTTATGTTCATTCTTTTATATAGTGGGACTATACACACTAAAAAAGGTGTAAATTTTAGAATTGCTAATAGGATTTCCGATAACTCACATTATGGTGCGACAAGAAGTCGCTTTCTTACAGTGTATCTAACGCTACTCATCTAGACGCAAAGATGATCTCCATTCGAAACGGCATACTTGGTAACGAGTCTGTCGGTTGCATAAGGAAATGCGGAAACAGAGGACAAATGCATGGTCCACAATACTGCTAGGAGAAAATAGGTATGGTAAATGAAAGTGAAGGTTTGTAAGCTCCGTAAATGGTAGCTCAGGATCGTCCACAGATTTGCTTGGGTATTGGCAAGAGGAAAAGAGGAAAGAACAACCAATAAGCCAAGGGATTTTCTCTCTTGGCTTATACATATACAACTTCCAGTAGAAAATATATCACTTTTTTGAAGGAAACCATATACGATTCCCATTACCCAGGGATCACTTCATATAAGTATGTGTTATCGTTTATGCGGGTTGGAAGACTTCTCCAAAAGTCGTTTTCCAGCTTTCATTGTATGACCACATAAAGGACACTTCTGATTATCCTCATACGAGAAATTTTTTCTCATCCACCCAATACAAGCCTCTGATTCACATTCCCAAACTTCTATTTCTTCTTTAGGTAAGGGATCCTGATTTTTTTTAGAATACATAATAATATCACTCCTCTTATATAGTATTGCCATAAATAAAGGAAGTAATAGAGACTTTACGTTTTCAATTCTTCGCTACTATACAATACCTGCCGACTGCATTTAATTCCTCCTTTCAAAATAGTTCGAGGATACAATATGTATAATTAATCAATAGGCTGTCCGATGCAGACAGTCCCAAAAGGTACACCTTTTTAGACAATATGAAAACTAATAACAAAACGTCTATTTACACTTAAAAATACACCTTAATATACGTATAAAAAATAATTAACCTTTTTGTACGTTTTGTCATTTGTAAGAAATTCAAAAAGCCTCTTATACAACTATAAGAGGCTTTTACTACGTTGAAATTGTCAAAAGGTCTATAAGTTAGTTTCTTCAGGGTTACTATAATGCAGCTGGCATATAAAACATCATTGGTTATCTGTTTTCTTTGTGTGTTTCAAGCCTTCTTGAATCAATGCTCTTATTGCTTCATTTCGATTATTATATCTTTTTTCATGCCAATAATCTTCTATTTCTTCTAATTGTTCAAGTGGGAAGGTAACAAGGACTTGTTTGTTTTTACTTTTATCAACCACCAAAATAAATCCCTCCTTTTAGATAGTATAACCACTATAATTAATATTGAACATAAGCCTTATGTTGGTTATAATGTATATATATTACATATATATTATATCGGTCATATTATCAATATAATTAGTGCTATGTATATAATAAACAGGAAAAAAGGAGAATATAGGTCAATGAAAAAGTTCTTAGTAAATTCTTTAATGGTATTTGCACTTGCTTTTGTAACCCTGTTCGGGAGCTTAGGATCTACAGCTGAAGCGACCGCAACCAAAAATGATGATTTAATTATTATTAACAAGCACTACAACAAACTTATCTACTACCATAATGGGTATGTTGAGATGATTGAACCAGTTGCTACGGGGAAAAGTTGGGAAAAAACGCCTGTAGGACACTTTAAAATTGTAAATAAAATTAAAAACCGCCCATACTATACAGGACACATTCCAGGGGGCGATCCACGTAATCCACTTGGGAAACGTTGGTTAGGATTAAATGCCAACGGAACAAAAGGTGATACGTATGCGATTCATGGTAACGCAAATGAATCAAGCATCGGTAAATATGTAAGTCAAGGTTGTGTAAGAATGCATAATGCTTCAATTGAAAAGCTTTATGATAAAGTTCAGGTTGGAACACCTGTTGCCATTACAAACTCACCTAAGAGCTTCCAAGAATTAACAAAAATCTACGGATACAAATTTAAAGGATATAATACTAAATGAGTAAAAAGCCATCTATATATAATAGATGGCTTCTATTGTCTGAAATTTTCGTTATTTATGTTCTACCATCTCCGTTTGAAATATTTCTTATACACTAGACCAAGTATAATTAATGATATGAGAATTACTAAAAAAGAGGTAACTATAATGTTAAAAAACAAGCCAGAAAAACTACAAATGTTTAAGGTAGACTACTCAGTATTAAAAAATAATAAAATAGTTAATGGCTTTGTCATTATAAAATCTGTTATGGATACAGATAAAATTGTAAAATTCAAGCCCTTTTAACCTTAAACTTATAACTCAAAGACATAAGAAAAAGAGTGAATGAGACATTAAATTTTGAGCAAACTACAAAAGAGGATTTATCCTCCCGACAATTTCTTTTTTTCTGAGTGCAAATGGAAAAACTACCTTACTCGTAGGGTAGTTTTTTTCATTTACTGTTAGTATATTTTTTAGGAAATAGGAACAAAATGTAATCGAATACCTTCCAACATTGGTATTTCTAACCCACTTTCTTTAATGAAAAGCTACTGTTGGGGCACAGTAGCTTTTCTATTTTAGGCTGTATATGCTATACAAACTTAGTTTACATAAGACTATTTATCGGTACTAAAAAATCCTTATATTTCTATACAAGGATTTTTCTAGTATTATTTATTACAGCTTTTTAATAATAGTGGATATTTTATAATTCGCAAACTCATTTAAATTCTCTAGAAATTCATTTAAATATTCATTAGATGGAAATCTACATTCAAGCAGATAGCATCCATCTCCACTAATTTTATAGTTATTTAAGATGAATTGATTTTGTGTTTTTACAAATGAGAGAAATGGATGATGATGGATGTCATTTAAATAGATATTAATAAAAGCATGCATAAAACACCCTAGCTTTTCTTGATTTACTGTAATTGAATATTCTTCAATTACATCATTATCTTCTAATTTTGCTACCCTAGACGCAGCTGCTTGGCCAGTCAAATGGACTTTCTCACCTAATTCTTTCATTGTGATTCGACTATTTTTAGACAGCTCACGTAAGATACTCATATCCGTATGATCTAACATATTTTCAAATCCTTTCAAAAATCAAGTCAAACGGCCAAAAGACTTGATTTTATCTATGTATTGCTCCACTGGACATAGTATAAGCTATACGTAGATTAAAGAAAAGGAGAGGGTAAGATGAAAATTAACCAAATTCGTAATGCAACAATCATTGTTGAGTATGCAAATAGAAAATTTTTAATAGATCCAATGTTAGCTGAGAAAGGTACGTACCCACCTTTCCCAAACTCTGCAAGACAAGATCAAAAGAACCCTTTAGTTAGTTTACCTACATCCGTTGAAAATATTATTGAAGATATCGATGCAGTCATTGTTACTCACTTACATTTAGACCACTTTGACGAGGCAGCGCAAAGAATATTACCAAAAGATATTAAAATGTTTGTTCAAAATGAAGAAGATGCAACAGAAGTGAGAAACGCTGGTTTCCAAAATGTAGAGGTATTACAAGAAGATACAGCCTTTGAAGATATCCAATTAATTAAAACAAAAGGGGAGCACGGCAGAGGAGAGATCTTAAAACTTGCTGGTTTAGTATGCGGTGTGGTTTTCAAACACCAAAGCGAAAAAACATTATATGTAGCTGGAGATACGGTATGGTATGACGAGGTTCAAAAAGTCATTGATATATATAAACCAGAAATCCTTGTTGTAAATGGTGGAGATAATCAATTCTTTGAAGGCGGTTCTCTTGTCATGGGGAAAGAAGATATCTACGAGGTGTACAAAGCTGCCCCTAATTCCCAAATTATTGTAGTTCATATGGAAGCAGTGAATCATTGGAACTTATCAAGAGAAGAATTAAAAAGCTTTATTAGCGAAAAAAGAATCGCTTCTACTGTTTTAGTACCAGATGATGGTGAATCATACACGTTTTAAGCCAAAAATAGACAAACATAGTTGTTATCATGTTGGAAGAGAGGAGAAATCATCATGTCAGTTGAAACGAATAAAGAATTAGTGCGTCGTTTTTATGAAGCCATTCAACAAGAGAACTATGATGAATTGAAAGAATTCTGCCATAAAGACTTTGTCTTTTACCCACAAGTGGATACGCCGTTTTATGGCGTAGAAGGTCTGATCGAATCAGAAAAGAAAAACTTTGATGCGACTCCCAACTTCAAAATGCCTCTTAAAGCTATGGTAGCTGAAGGTGATCAAGTAGCCGTTTATTTTATATTCGAAGGTACCCACACAGGTATACCGTTTGGCGGTATACCTGCAACAGGAAAAAACGTTAAATTTTCTCTTATGATGCTTCTAAAAATTGTTGACGGCAAAATTATTGAGAAAAGAGCTCATTTCGATCGATACGACATTCTAAAACAACTGGGTGCTAACTTATTATAGTACCCTAATGGTAAGCTGGATTACAGGTTATAATGTTATTTATTACCTCTTGTGTTTTATTTTTAAGTGAAAATAACAGAGACATTTTAAAAATAAAAGAACTTCCTTTGCGAACATAACGTCTTTCTTTTCACAAGAAAGCTGTTTTAACAACTTAAAAAAGGTGTCCAGAAGAATAACTTTTGGACACCTTTTTTCATTCTACTTTATTTTGTGGTTCGGTATAAGTATTTCCATCTGATAAAAGATCAAGATTGCCTATTTTGGGCAATAATAAGACCGAGTACAGGAATTGTTTTTGCCATAAATAGAGGCTTATGAACAGCATCGTAACATTCTAAAACACTTAATTTCTACAATGGGTAATCGATCTTTTCTAAAAAATGAGCAGTTAAAGTTTTGGCTACGTATGTCTTTTTTTCGTCAAAACATCTTGCAAAAGCAATTGATATCGAAGAGACAGTACAGTTGATACTAGTAAGTAAATTTCAGGATTGGATCAATGCTAAAGTAATAGCCGAAGATGCAGAAAAAACGCCGACCTTCGCCTTCTTAGAAGTGATGGATTCCATTATGCGCTTGTATATGGCAATGATAAGAAACGACTGAAGGGAAAATTAGAAGCCTCTTGGACAGTTTTTTGAAGAGGTATTTTACAACAATGATCATACAGAAAGAGATGTTGATATATGAAGAAAACAATAAAAGAACAGAAATTGGTATTACTTATACTTTTAAGCAATATATTCATTGCATTTCTAGGGATTGGACTCATCGTCCCTGTTATGCCGTCTTTTATGGATATCATGCATTTATCAGGAAAAACGATGGGTTATCTTGTTGCTGTATATGCGATGGCACAACTGCTTATTTCACCATTTGCAGGACGCTGGGTCGACCGTTATGGCAGAAAGAAAATCATTATAATTGGTTTATTCCTTTTTGGTGTTTCAGAACTTATCTTTGGTTTAGGTACGAATGTAGTAGTGCTTTATATATCAAGAATTCTAGGAGGAATAAGTGCCGCCTTTATTATGCCGGGCGTTACTGCATATGTTGCAGATATTACATCTGTTCAGGAACGTCCAAAAGCGATGGGCTATATTTCTGCCGCCATTAGTACTGGTTATATTATAGGACCCGGCATCGGAGGCTTTATTGCAGAATACGGTATACGCATGCCCTTCTTCTTTGCGGCAGCCATTGCCATTTTAGCATGCATTCCATCAATATTTATTTTGAAAGAGGAGCCGCCAACAAAGGAAAGGATTACAGATATTTCTGCTAATGCAAAGCAAACAAACTTTATAAACGATATAAAAAGATCACTTAATCCACGTTACTTTATTGCATTTATGATTGTGTTTGTACTCGCTTTCGGTTTATCAGCATATGAAACTATTTTTAGCCTATTTTCTGATCATAAGTTCGGCTTCACACCAAAGGATATTGCCGCCATTATTTCAATAAGCTCAATCTTCGGCGTAATTTTCCAAATTTTTATGTTTGGAAGAATGGTAGATATACTTGGTGAAAAGAAACTGATCCAATTATGTTTAATTACAGGTGCTATCTTGGCGGTAGTATCTACCGTGATCTCTGGTTTTTTGACAGTGTTGGCGGTAACTTGCTTCATCTTCCTTGCATTTGATTTGCTTCGTCCTGCATTGACGACATTTTTATCAAAAGCTGCTGGGAAAGAGCAAGGATTTGTTGCTGGAATGAATTCAACCTATACGAGCTTAGGGAATATCGTCGGACCAATGATGAGCGGAATATTATTTGACATAAACATCCACTATCCTTACCTTTTCGCTGCGGTTATTTTGGGCATTGGTCTTAGTATTACAGTAATGTGGAAAGAAAAACAATTGATAGAAAGCTTAGAGGAATAATTAGAAAAGAGTAGGGCGCTTTGACGTCTGACCCCCTTTTAGAAAAGCTCTCTATATCGAACTGCCCTATAAATGTTTGATTGATATCTAACATTTATGGGGTTTTTTTATGGCTAACTTTACACCTATAAAAAAATAAACAAGTTATTCAACACAGTTTAAAATGGATGTACTAAATTATGTGCGTGAAACGGGTACATCCTCTATCTATTGATGCGGATGCGTTTTCAATATTTCTTCTGACTGTTCTTAAACAGTTACTCTAATTAATATAAGCATATCTGTAGGGTTCAATATATATTCAAATACTTTCAAAAATCAAGTAAAACGTCCAAAAGACTTGATTTTATCTATGTGTTTGTTAAATAAATGGTGCTACTATTCAAATAATAGAAGTGTTTAAAAAGAAAAGTGGTTGGTGATTTTTGTAAACGCTTTAATATTAGACAAAGGGGTAATAACATGTTAAAAAGACTCAAAAAGAAAAGAAGAAAAAGTTTGTTGGTTCTACCACTTGCTTCAGGAATTGCTTTATCAGGAATTAATGCTGATTTTGCTATTGCAGCTGATGACCCGTCACAAAGAGTGACTGAGTCTTCAAAACAAGATAACCATAAAAATGTGCAACAAGAAGCAACTCCAAAGCTTGTGGATGAGGAGTCCATCGATGCTGTGGTTGCAGCGATGACATTGAAGGAGAAAGCTTCTCTAGTTGTTGGTGGAAATAAGGAGGAATTAACTTCAGGAAACGGGGAGATAATTGGAACTCAAGCGACAAAGGTCCCAGGAGCCGCAGGGCAAACACAAGCAATTCCACGGTTAGGAATTCCTTCTATTGTTTTTGCTGACGGGGCAATGGGAGTAAAACTTGACCCAACCCGACCAAATGATAATCATAAGTATTACACTACGAAATTCCCATCCCCTAGCGTTCTTGCCTCAACATGGGATACAGAGCTTGTTAAAGAGGTTGGAGAAGCAGAAGCCAGAGAACTAAAAGCATATGGAATTGATTTATTTTTAGCACCTGGTATGAACATTCAAAGCTATCTCCTAAATAGGAGAAATTATGAATATTTCTCAGAAGATCCTGTCGTTACTGGCAAAATGGCTACTGCATTTGTTAAAGGGGTTCAAGGGAATGGCGTCGGAGCAACAATTAAACACTTTGCAGCCTTTAATCAACGCACAAATCTTAATGTGGATGCGATTGTGAGCCAAAGAGCATTAAGAGAAATTTATTTAAAAGGCTTTGAAATGACAGTTAAAGAAGCTAAGCCGTGGGCTGTCATGAATTCATATAATAAAATAAACGGAACCTATGCAACTGAAAACAAAGAGCTCTTGAGAAGTGTATTAAGAGAAGAATTTGGATTTAAAGGATTTACAATGACAGATTGGGAAACTGGAGAGAGGGATCGAGCCAAGCAAATGAACGCTGGCACAAATTTACTAATGCCTGGGACCGCAACCACTTCCCATCAAATTATTGATGCTGTGCAAAGTGGTGCACTAAATGAAAAAGTTCTTGATCGTAACGTAAAAGAGCTTCTTCAGGTAATTGTAAAAACGCCTAGCTTTAAAGGTGAGCAGCCTTCAAATAATCCTGATCTTAATAAAAATGCAAAAGTAGTACGAAAAGCAGCTGCGAATGCAATGGTATTACTAAAAAATAAATCAAATACATTACCAATCACAAAACACGCCAGCGCATCTATATTTGGTACTCCGCAAATTGAGACATTAACCGGTGGGCGAGGAAGTTCGACAGTTTATACAGAACCAGGAAGAATTATAGGAATTCCAGATGGTTTGAGAAATGCAGGGTTTGAATTAAATGAAAGCTTAATTAATAAATACAGAGAATATGTTGCACGATTAAGGTCACAGGAACAATATAAAGGTACACCTGGTGATTTCGGTACACTCGGACCGAAATTACCAGAAATGGATATTACCGAAGATGCTATCGCCGCAGCTGAGAATACGGATGTAGGAATCATTGTTTTATCACCAGCCTTTGGAATACCTGCTATAGACCGGGCAAAAGAGGATTTCTACTTATCTGAAACACAACAAGAAATGATTGATAAAGTGTCTACTGCCTATCACGCCAAAGGCAAAAAGGTTATTGTAATTTTAAATACAGAAGGACCAATAGAAGTTGAAAGCTGGAAGGATAAAGCAGATGGAATCCTCCTATCCTGGCAGCCAGGTCAAGAGATAGGGAACGCTGTTGCAGATGTGTTAACCGGCAAAGTGAATCCATCTGGAAAGCTTCCGCACACCTTTCCAAAGGATTATGAAGATTTACCTTACGCAGATACATTCCCTGGAACAGGCAAGAAATATATATATAAAGAAGACATTTATGTTGGTTATCGCTACAATACCACTTTCAATGTGAAACCTTCCTATGAATTTGGGTATGGTCTATCTTATACAGATTTTGACTATAGCAATATTAAAGTGACGAACAACAAAAATTTTCACGACAAGCTTATTGTCCATGCAACAATAAAAAATACGGGAGATTTAGCAGGTAGAGAAGTAGTGCAAGTGTATGTATCAGCTCCTGATGGAAAGCTTGAAAAGCCAGAACTAGAGTTGAAGGCATTCACGAAAACAAAAGAATTAAAACCGGGTAAAAAAGAAGATGTAAAATTTGAGCTTAACGCAAAAGACATTGCATCATTTGATGAGGATTTATCCGCATGGGTCGTTGAAAAAGGCACTTATAAAGTGAAAATAGGGGCTTCTTCTACAAATATTAAAGGAACTGCTACATTTAAAGTAGATAAAGATATTGTAGTAGAAAGAGTAAGCGATGTGTTAGAACCACAAATAAAATTTGATCGTTTATCGAGATTTAACTAACACTCATGTCTCTTTACCAAACCAACGGATGAAAGGCTAATTCCTGCATCTGATAAAAACTTCAAGACAACATTGATTAATAATAAAAACATTATTAAAAATATGTCACTTTTGATGTCGTTTAACCCTGTGAATTAAATTTTGAAGACTTATTCTATACTTGACTCAATTAGTATGACTGATTGATGACTATAAAGAAAATAGAATAAAATGTATTTTTATCATACGTTATCACAGTAGGTTTACAAATATAAGAAGCAGCCAATGCTTTCTTTAGAAAGCGTTTGGCTGCTTGTTTTTCTATTTATTTAATTAGATAAAAAAATGGTATCCCCTTTTGAATTGACTGGAAAATACAAATAAACATATTGACCTTTTATTTTGATAAATATACCTTCTACTCACCAAGAATTGTTTGTTTTCTTAAGATGATGGCGGATCCTATTGTTCATTAAAGCTTGTTAATCACAATTGATAATTTATAATTTACATACTTATTCAGTTCTATTAAGAATTGATCTAATACTTCATTAGATGGAAATTTACATTCAAGTAGATAACAACTATCTCCACTAATTTTATAGTTATTTAATACATAATTCTCCTGAGTTTCGATAAAGGAGAGATATGGCTGATGATGGGTGCTTTTCGTATAGATATTAATCCAGGCATGTATTAAACACCCTAATTTAGGTTGGTCAACCTCAATTGTATAACGTTCAATTATTCCATTATCCTCAAGTTTAGCTACTCTAGCTGCAGCTGCTTGTCCAGTTAAATGGACTTTCTCACCCAATTCTTTCATGGTGATTCGACTATTTTTAGACAGCTCACGCAAGATACCCATGTCCGTATGATCTAACATTTCTTCAAATCCTTTCAAAAATCAAGTTAAACGGGTAAAAGACTTGATTTTATCTATGTAATCATGCACTGGACATAGTATAAGCTATATGTAGATTAAAGAAAAGGAGCAATCAAGATGAATATTAAACAAATCCGAAATGCCACAATCGTAGTCGAATATGCTGGCAAAAAGTTCTTAATAGATCCTATGTTGGCAGAGAAAGGTACGTACCCACCTTTCCCTGGTTCAATCAAACAAGATCAATATAACCCTACAGTGAGTTTACCAACCTCTGTTGACGAGATTATTAGTGGAGTTGATGCAGTCATTGTGACTCACTTACATTTAGACCATTTTGATGAGGCAGCGCAAAGGCTATTACCAAAAGATATTAAAATGTTCGTTCAAAATGAAGAAGAGGCAAAGGAAGTCCAAAATTCCGGGTTCCAAAATGTAGAGGTACTAACAAAGGACACTGTTTTTGAAGGCATCCAATTAGTTAAAACAAAAGGTGAGCATGGTAGAGGAGAAGAACTATTAAAGCTTATGGGGGAAGTATGTGGCGTAGTCTTTAAACATCCAAGTGAAAAAACATTGTACGTAGCTGGTGATACAGTTTGGTATGAAGGTGTACAGGAAGAATTAAGTACCTATAAACCAGATATTATTGTCGTCAATGGCGGAGATAATCAATTTACAGAATATGGTTCTCTCATTATGGGAAAAGAAGACATCTATGAAGTACACAAGGCGGCTTCTAATGCTAAGATTATTTCTGTTCATATGGAAGCTGTTAACCATTGGGCACTATCTAGAGAAGAATTAAAAAACTTTAGTAAAGAAAAAGGATTCTCAAGTCATATCTTAGTACCAGAAGATGGTGAATCCTACACATTTTAATATGAATATCTACAAATATTGTCGTGTTCATATTAAAAAATAAGAAATAGAAGAAGCTCATAATTATCAACAATTTAATTATGAGCTTCTTCTAATAGCGAATATAGTTAAATGTATCGAAAATCCTAAATATATAGAATAACACAAATGAAATATTCCAAGGATGACAAAATCACACATGAAAAGCTACAAATATATTTTATTAGGAGGTAGAGTTCATGACAATGACAGCAAAAGATACAAATACATCAACACAGCAGCCTATATGGTTGCAAGAATATATTGATTCACCAGAAAAACAGGCAAAACTTTATAAAAAAACATTAAGAATTTTGATGTTTTCACAAATCTTTGGGGGAGCAGGACTTGGAGCCGGTGTAACAGTAGGGGCACTTCTCGCACAAGACATGCTAGGGACGGAAAATGCAGCAGGGATTCCAACGGCTCTATTTACTTTAGGTTCTGCAGGAGCTGCCCTACTTATAGGCCGATCTTCACAACGTTTTGGACGTAGATCAGGACTTGCAGGAGGGTTCCTTGCAGGAGGGATAGGCGCTATCGGTGTTATCATTGCAGCTTTAACCAACAACATTGCACTTTTATTCCTTTCCCTTCTTATTTATGGAGCTGGTACGGCGTCTAATCTACAAGCGCGATATGCAGGGACGGATCTTGCAACAGATAAACAAAGGGCCACTGCCGCAAGTATGGCCATGGTTTCCACTACCTTGGGTGCTGTAGTTGCTCCTAACTTGGTCAATACAATGGGAGAATTTGCGGATTCACTCGGTGTTCCAACTTTGGCTGGCCCTTTCATCTTGTCAGGAGCTGCTTTCATAATTGCCGGATTATTGATCTTATTTTTTCTTCGTCCAGATCCTTTGGTTGTGTCTACAGCTATTGCGAGTGCTCAGAAAAATGTGAATACTACAGAGACAAATTTAAAGAGTGCTAATATCAACAAAAAAGGTGTTGTGGTAGGGGCCGTAATTATGATTTTGACCCAATTTGTCATGGCAGCCATTATGACCATGACACCCATTCATATGGGACATCATGGTCATGGTTTGCAAGAGGTAGGGGTAGTTATAGGTTTCCATATAGCAGCAATGTACCTTCCTTCGCCATTAACAGGTATACTCGTAGATAAGCTTGGCCGTACTACTATGGCTGTTGCTTCTGGTGTTACACTCCTAGCCTCTGGATTGGTGGCAGCTTTTGCACCGGTAGGTTCAATGCCACTACTTATCCTGGCGTTAGTACTACTAGGTTTGGGCTGGAACTTTGGTTTAATAAGTGGAACGGCTCTCATTATAGATTCAACACATCCATCTGTGCGTGCAAAAACACAAGGATCAGTCGATGTCTTATTTGCACTGTCAGGAGCAGCTGGTGGGGGGTATCAGGAATGGTAGTCGCTCATTCTAGTTATGCAGTATTATCACTTTCTGGAGCCATTCTTTCACTAGTGCTTATTCCTGTAGTTGTTTGGTCTCGTAAGAGTCAAAGCTAAAAGCTAATATAAGATTTTATATGCAGTAAAACAGTTGTAGTTTTTCGGTTATCTCTTAATTTAGAGGAAAAAGTAGTAACTGGGACTGTCATTCTACAAACAGGCAAATCATTAAATGATTTGCCTGTTTGTATTTTATAAGGAAAGAGTTGAATAGTATCTAGTACTTTGAGTATTGTACTCGAGATAGAAAAAACTGATTAGGCACAGTGGTTTTTCTATTTTTAAATTGTATATGGTATGCAAAGTTAGTTAACATAATGGCCTTTCTAGGTAGCAAAAAAGCCTTTATATTGGGATTAAAGGCTTTTTTGCTACTTTTTATATTTCTAAGCCACATACTAATTATGAGAAAAGATTTCCAACAAAGATAATCCATCCAGTCACTATAATTAATACAATACTAAGTATAATGGTTAAAACACTTCTCACAGCTGATTTCCAATTATATATTCCGAAGAAGCCTATAATACCAACTAAAAATATAACAATTGCTACATAAAAATTTAAGCTTAATAAGGATGGGTGAGCAAAAGTTATGAAAGTTAGACAGACACATAGCAATGAGAAGACGAATGACCAAAGGTTTATCGCTTTTGTCATCTAAATTAATCTCCTTTATCTATAAAATCTACCATATTATCTCATATCTATATTCTGTAAATCTAGTTTACGTAACAGGTATTATAGGTAGCTAAAACCTCCAATCTATTAATATAAATTGGAGGCTCTATGAGAAATACATTTACAAAGTTCTTACACCCTCTACAGCTAACATATACATTGTTAAAGATTGAGCCTCTTTAGTCATCCATTCGCGATATTCTTTTTCCGCCGTTATATATTCTATTTCAGTAATATACCCATCCCTTTCCATTTGAATTCCTCTACTTGAAGCCGCATCTGCCCATATACCAATGTTTGTATTAAAATTAGAATCTGTTCGGTTAGATACCTCGTGTTGAGGGGTTACAATGATGTCTTGAATCCCAATTTCCCGAAACATATTAGTAAGGTCATCAGCAATTGCATTATTCATACCTGCGTCAGAACGCCATTTCAAATATGTAGAATAGAAAGAAGTCATACTTGAAGGAGGGGCCGGTTCCCACGATATCTTTTCATGATTATAGTCTACGACCAAAATACGACCACCAATTTTGGCAGCAGCTTTCATCATTTGCAATGCTTTTAAAGGTTCGGACAGCCATATTAACACTCGTGCACAGGTAACAATATCAAATTCTCCTTCATAGGTAAGATTAGAGATATCACCTGTTTCAAAAGTTAATCCTGGAGTTTCACCATGGTTTTGACGAGCTTTTTGGATTAGATTGGGATTGCTATCGATTCCTACAACACGCCCCTTTGGACCTACTGCTTCTGCTATTCCACGTGTAATTGCTCCTGTTCCACATCCCAAATCAAGAACCGTCATACCTTTCTTAAGTATACTTGCAAGCCTTTTATGGGAGTATGTTAGTGACCGGGAATTTAATACGTTTGTTAACTTCCCTGCTAATTCAGCCCGATTACGGGCAATATTCCCTTCCATATGATAGACCTCCTAATTAATAAATCCTTACTTTTTCTTAATGGCGACAATTCGAATTCGTTTATAATCAGCTACCCATGTACCATCTTTATATAGATTGGTATTTATTTTGTTTTTTCTCCCTTGAAAAACTCAGGAAAAAATCATCTACAAAACTATCTAACCAATGATTTAATCCCTTTTCTCCCTCTGTTAAAGATGTAGGTCGACCGAAGTAATTACCTTAACAAACTAAGCACATTCCGTTAAATATTACCTTTTATCTATTCAATCGGAAGTAAAGTATCAACTACAATACTGTTTACAGCATTGATATACGCAAATGCACTTGCTTTCATAATATCCGTATCTGTTGCTTTGGCAACATACTTTTCTCCTCTATATTCCACTTGAATCTTCACTTTCCCTAATGCTTCCTTACCTCTTGATACACTGCTAATATTATATTCAATCAATTTAATATCTAAATCACTAATTTCTGTAATAGCAGAATACAAAGCATCAATTGGGCCAGAACCGACTGCACTGCTTTTCAACATTTGATCACCCTTTTTAATCTTCACACTTGCAGATGGGAAGTTTGTGTTACTAATCACTTGCAAGTCCATTAGTTCATAAAAATGATTACTATAGTGCGTCATATCCTGATTATGAATATCATTTTTTGCATAATAGTTCTCAACGATGACATATAAATCATGATTATATACTTCTTTTTTTGCATCAGCCAATTCAAGAAAAGCTTCAAATATCCCTTCAAATCGTATGTTAGTCATCTCATTAAAGCCTAATGATTCAAGGGCATTTTTTACCGCATGACGTCCAGAACGGGCAGTTAAAACCAGTTCCATATCATCTAGACCAACTTCAATTGGGCTAATGATTTCGTAAGCATCCCTTGCTTTTAATAAACCGTCTTGGTGTATACCTGAAGAATGGGCAAAAGCATTATCTCCTGTAATGGCTTTATTTACTTGCACATCAAGCCCCATTAAACTACTTACCAACCTAGATGTATTCATGATTTCTTTCGTATTAATATTTGTGTACGCGTTATAGATTGATGAGCGCGTATTAATTGCCATCACAACTTCTTCTAGTGCAGCATTACCTGCGCGCTCACCAATGCCATTTATCGTACACTCAACTTTATCTGCTCCATTTTTAATTGCAGCTAACGTATTCGCAGTTGCCATACCAAGATCATTATGACAATGAACACTTAAAAGCACTTTATCATTCAAATTTTTCAAGCGATTATTTATTTTAAAGATTAGTTCACCAAACTCTTCCGGCTCGGCATAGCCAACTGTATCGGGCACATTGATAATGGTAGCCCCTGCCTTTACAACAGCTTCAATCGTTGTCCATAAATATTCAAAATCGGAGCGAGACGCATCCTCCGTTGAATATTGTACGTCTGGTAGAAGTGTTTTTGCATATTTTACTGCATCAACACCAAGATCTAAAATTTGACTTTTCGATTTTCCAAACTTCTTTTCCACGTGGATGTCTGAAGCGCCTAACACTATATGGATTAACGGTTTTTTAGCATATTTCACACTATTATAAACAGCATCAATATCAGTCTTTACTGCTCTTGCTAACGCTGTGATGATTGTGTCGTCTGTATTTCCTATTTTCATAGCAATTTCTTTCACAGCATTAAAATCACCAGCCGAAGACGAAGGAAAACCAGCTTCGATAATATCGACTTTCAGCTTCTTTAGTTGCTGTGCTACTTCTAGTTTTTCATACAGATTCAGCTTAGCCCCCGGAACTTGCTCGCCATCTCTTAAAGTTGTATCAAACATCCAAATCTTTCTCGTCATTTCAGAAACACTCCTTTGTCGTATTAATGTATAAAAAAAGCCTCGTCTCTATAAAAATATAGAGACGAGGCGTTGCTCGCGGTACCACTCTAATTGATTAATCATTACATAATTAACCCACTCATTTTCGGCAGCTATCACCACCTATCTTCATAACGGTAGAAAACCGACATCCCCTACTTATAATATTCAGGGAGTAGCTCTTGGATGAGTTCAAAGGCAATAACTACCGATTCTCACCAACCATCGGCTCTCTGACAAGTTTATACATCCTTCTACTATTTCCAATCTTTGCTTATTATTATTTGATTACATGCAATATTATATCTATCCACCCGATTTGTCAACGTAACTTTTTAAATAAAAAAAATATTCTGAATAAAAATATATATATTTTGGAAGTTATTAATTTGTACATAAACATCCACTATTTTTGAGTGTTTTTTTAAAGTACTTTCTTAAAAATATTTTTTTATATACCTATATTCTAGAAAAAATCCTAATTTGTCGTCAATAAGTGTAAATGGTGAAATTAATGATTTTTATAAAATGTTTTACGATTTACTTATATGCTAAAGTTAGTTTTATATAGGTTGTAAATAACTTGAATAAGTTATATTTCTAATTACTACATCGGGTTAAACTAAAAATGCTGAGTGATTTAACAATTTCCATTATAATTCTTCTATGCAACCTTTCTTCCTAACCTTATGATACTGAAATATCTTCCTCCACCTAAAATGTAATATATTACTAATGAAAACAATAAAAAGCATATTGTACACTTAATGGGTATGTAAGTAATATTTTATGGAGGTTTTAAATTGAAAGCTACTGGCATCGTTAGGAAAATTGACAACTTGGGAAGAGTAGTCTTACCCATTGAACTAAGGAGAACATTAAATATTAAGAATGACGAACCTGTTGAAATTTTTGTAGATAATGAGAACATTGTGTTGAAAAAATATTCACCTAATTTAGCCTGTAAAGTGACAGGTGAAGTTTCCGAAGATAATCTAATCTTGGCAAAAGGAAAAGTAATTCTAAGCCGTGAGGGAGTAAAGCAACTGCTTAGAGAGTTAGAAGTAAAGTTATAACTCAAATATGAAGAATGAGAGAAGACTCTTTTCGACTTTTATACCTTGTATTTTAATTAAAATGTCTGTCCAATCTGCATAAAGACAGCACCTAATTATTTAGGTGCTGCCTTTATGCAAAAAAGGATTTCTGAATCTTCAATCAACTAACTTTATATTACCGGAAACTGATATAAGCAAGCTATAACTTTGTTATAATGTCTGACACAAATAATCTAATGTCATTTTTCTTTTTATAGTTAACATAAAACCATTTATCGGCAGAAAAAAAGGATCTTTAATTAAAGATCCTTTTAAATAATTAAGCAAGCTCTCCAATGAACCATAACTCGCCCTCATGAAAGTAATCTTCGTCATTAATAGTCTCTTTATATCCTTTAATAACTAGATCTTTAGGAATTTCTAATCCCCATTCTTTTTCTATGCTTCTTTCAGGTGGTAGAGGAATCCAACGTTGTTCCTCTGTATCCCTGTCAAAGAATCCATGTAAATCTTCTTTATCAAATAAAACTACAATTTGAGAATCAAATAACTTTGGTAATGAAATCAGAATATAAATACGATAATCTTTCTCCAATTCAGTTCTTATATCAATTAAATGCTGCATTCGATTAATCATTGTCTGCATACATAGCTTTCTTACCGAATTTGATGTGTTTTTAGAATCAATAAATGACTCGTTAAAAGGTATATGAAGGTGCCAATAACCCAAATAGCTATTATCATCAGGTCTAGGTAAAGAAGTAGTATATTCAGTGATAGAATTAACAAACTTACGACACTTTCTTTTTATCCCGCGAGTTTTCTTTTTTAAACCATTATCAGATTTCCATCTGTGCATTTTACTAATACCCCCGCCTTTCTAGAGAATTTAAATTTAATACAAGAAGGTTTGGAGATTCTATAAGTTCTTAATTACCATAATGTTAATTACCGGTAGGAATAAATATAAAAGGCACGTGAGAAAAATGTACATCATTACAAGAATAATACTTTTAAGTCTCTTCTTCTTAAACAGTGTTAAAGACCTTAATTACATTAGGTAATTAAGAAAAATAGTTATCTCTTTTTTTAAAGCACTTGCAATTTTTTTGACTCCTTCTTCAACTCGGTGATTTTCAACATTTGACACATTTAACTTTAAAATCCGTTCTTTGTGAAAGTTGGCTAGATAATTACTTTCAACTGAATCCAGATATACACGCTGTTCATATAAATAACGAATAAATAACTTCATATTTACTTGTCTAGGTAGCAAAATATGACCATGCATAACTATTTCTGACGATGATTCGTAATTAGCCAGATGATTTTGCAGCGATTGATGAAGAATTTGTGCACGTTTATGGTAAATACTACTTACTTTTAATTTATTATGTTCAAACATACCACTTTTTATATAAAGATATAGTGCAGCTTGTGAAATCATAGAGCTATCTATATCTATGGTCATTCTAAATTTTTGAAAGGTGCTAAGAATAGGGGGAGGAAGAACGGCTAGACCAATTCTTAAACCTGGAAACATGATTTTTGAAAAGCTCTTTAAGTAGATAACCTGTTCTTTAATATCCTCTGCAAAAAGAGGATCATTCTTAGTGTTATATTCAAAATCTGCTAAATAGTCATCTTCTATAATATACACATTGTATTTATAAGCTAACTGTAAAATAGCTTCTTTGTCTTTTTTGCTATATGACGTACCTAAAGGATTATGGAAGCGTGGCATTGTATAAAAAAATTTAATCTCTTCTTCATTGAATATTTTTTCTAGTTGCTTTAGATCAATACCTTGCGCTGTACGTTGAATTCCTATTGCACGAATTCCATATGTTTTCAACATATCCATATACAAATGGTAACTAGGTTGTTCAACTAAAATAGTAGATCCGTTATTTGGAAATGGCATCATGCTCAGTATAGCGAGTGCCTGTTGAACCCCTGAAGTGATGAAAATCTGTTCAGGTTTCGTAAATACTTGATAAGATTCTAAGAGCTTCTTAGCTTCTATAATTAATAAAGATAAACCTTTTGGTGTTCCATAACGAAACAATTCTTCTTGATATGTATCAATCGCTTTGTTAATACACTGTTGAAAATCTTTATAAGGAAATGCATGCCATGTTGGAGATGATGTTGCAAAATCAACGCCTTCAGTAGATGTGGGTTCCTCAAAAACCTGATGTTCCACAACGTAATAACCACTCTTTGGAATGGAATAAATAATATGTTGCTCTTCCAATCGTTTTAAGGCAGATATTATTGTACTTTTACTACAAATATATTGGTGTGATAAGCCTCTAATTGAGGGTAATTTTGCCCCTGCTGGAAAGTCCCCAGACTGTATCTTTTGAAGTAGAGATTGATAAATTGTTTCATATTTAAGCATAGTATTCCCCCAAATACACATCTGTACCGATACAGATGTGTATTTTTCATATCGTAGATATTGTTAGTTTCTCTTACTATAGTGATAACCGGCCGGATAAATCTAAAGGGGGTTATTCACATGATTGAAAAGAAAAGAGCATATATAGCAGCACTTACTTATGCCATTATTATCGGATTGTCATTTATGTTTGTCAAAGTTGCATTAACTATTGCTACACCTTTTGATACATTGGCACATCGATTTACTATTGCTTTTATAGGGGTTACAATCTTAAAAGTACTAAGGAAAAAATCCTTAAAAATAACCATAAAAGATATAGGGATTATTGCCTTGTTAGCTATTTTATACCCCACTCTCTTTTTTGCTTTTCAGGTATTTGGACTAGGGAATATATCATCATCTGAAGCTGGAATCATTCAAGCAACAATCCCAATTTTCACATTAATCTTTGCGAGCATATTTTTAAAAGAAACATCTACATCTGGTCAAAAGATAGCTATTATTTTCTCGGTAGTAGGTGTGATATATATTATGTATATGAACGGTATAGGAAATAAAAATCCTAGTCTACTAGGAAGTGGTTTGATTTTAATTTCCGCACTTGTATCGTCTCTATACAATGTATGTGCTAGAAATTTAACTCAACGATATTCCTTATTCACCATCACATATATAATGACTTTATTTGGTTTTATTACATTTAATGGTTTGGCATTGACAAATCATCTAATGAATAACACTATCCATCAATTTATACAGCCTTTTGTTCACCTGGATTTTGTGATTGCAATTGTCTATCTAGGTTTATTATCATCTTTAGTCACGTCCTATCTTTCTAATTACGCCTTATCAAAAATAGAAGCATCTAAAATGAGTGTCTTCAGTAATTTTGCTACACTCATTACAATTTTAGCAGGAGTAATTTTTTTAAAAGAACAATTTCACCTTTATCATCTAGTCGGGTCAATTATCATTATTACAGGAGTTATTGGGACAAATTACTTTGGTACAAAAGGTAAACACAGTGAAAAAGCCTAATTTCTTTTTAGAATATATACAAGTCTCCCTCTATAAATTGAGTAATATCAAGGGTTTATAGGGGGAAATAAAATATAAAAAATTTTTTATGTCCATTTATAACCTTATATTTTCATTTTTATAAGAAACTGGTACTAAGGGGAATAGCTTCGCTATTCTTATTCCATTATTTTAAAAAAAGATGGAGACATACATATAGTCGCACAATGGATCTCTATGTGCCTCATAGCGATGAAACCTCCCATGTCTCTCAGCGTCTTAGCGCCTACATTCCTTCGTTCAATCTGTCTATGAGATAGAGTTTGGTAATGCTAGTTTGCAAGGTCGAATGCCTGGAAAAATGCTTTATCCCAAATACTCCGTGCTTCATTTTTAATGGACAAAGATTAAGCTCCTAGAGCTAAAGAAAGATGGGGAATATCTCGTATCATTCGCTCTTCATCAAATGGACATTGTTTCTGACCTACAGTATGTAGAACACGAACTAACTTCCCACAAAGTACAATCAGTGATTGTTTCTTACGTAAAGGGTTTTCTTGTCTCGTTGTATAGTACTGATGCAGAGCCTTAAAGGCTCGATTATGTCGAACAAGGGGCATAACAGTCCGAAAGAGCAAAGCCCTCAATTTAGCCCTTCCTCGTTTGGTAATTCGTGTTTGTCCTTTATGCTTTCCTGAGCTGGATTCTCGTAAATTTAATCCCGCGTATTTTAAGATTTGGCGTGGATTTTCAAAGTTTTTAATATCACCTAACTCAGAATAAAGTTCAATAACAGTTACCATCCCAACACCAGGTACAGTCAGCATTTCAGCAATACCCGGCAGGGTCAGCACAAGGTCTTCCAATTGTTTTTCTAATGCATGTAGTTCTTCTTTAAGCATCTTATATCGTTTGATATTTGTGGCTATTTCTCGTTGTGCCATCTGTAGTCCAACCGTTAACCCTACTGAGCGTCCAGCAGCCTCTTGAAGTCGCTGTATTCGTTTATGGCTTGGGCGTTGTACGCCTCCGTAAGTAGACCATATTTCTGCCACCCTTTCGGGTGTTGTTTGATTAAGTTGAACTGGAAGAGGAATATGTTCTAGCGTGGCCAACGCCATCTTTCCACTCCAGTCTTTAAAAACGGTTAAAAACTCTGGGAAATACTTATCTAACCAATTATGAATCCGTCCTTGTAGAGCCTATAAATCACCTACAATTTGGTTTCTAATTGTAATTCCTGCCTTTACTTCTGCATCTTGATCCATTGGTAAGCGAGGATAAGAAAATCGACCATCTTTTATCAGTTGAGCGATAACTCTAGCATCCTTGATATCATTTTTCGTTGGAGAGTTATCGTCGAGTTCTTTACTTCGCTTAACGTGCAGAGGATTAACGACTCCGAAAGAGACAAGTCTTTCTTTTAGTGTATAGGCTAGATTTAACCAGTAATGACCTGTAGGTTCCATACCAACTAGAACATCAGATTTCTCATGTTTATGTTGCATCTCTTCCAACCAGGCAAAGAATCCTTCAAATTCTTCTTTTGTATTCGTGAAGGTTAGAGCTTTCCCAAGAATTTTCCCACGATCATCTTGGGCACGAGCAACATGCTTAAATTTAGCAATATCTACTCCAACAATCAGTGTATGGGGTGTAACTTGATTTAACTTTTCATTTTGAGTACAATTCATAAGAGTCCTCCTTGAATGATGAATTGAAGTCATGGCCATGATCTTCTGCATCATATCAAGAGGACTTTTTTATTTCAAGACACCAAATAATTTCAAACAGGAATGCTAGTTATCATAATGGAGGTTATAGGAAATTACATAACAAAAAGCCCTTTTATTAAGGGCTTTTTTGTTATTTTTTCATCTTTATCAAAGACACTAATTTGAAGCTAAATCTTCTCGATCCGCAGCTTCGGGTGGTGTTTCCATCCATCCATTTTCTATCATAATATCGGCTGCATCATTAACGAATCCTGATATATCCTTTAAAAAATCTGCATACATTAGCGCTAAATCGCGTCTTCCGTTTACAGCTACTGAATTCCCAAAATTTCTTACTCTCATCGAAAACATATCCATTTTATGAAATACCATTAATTTATCAGAAAAAGGAGAAGATGTTGAAGTTGTTACTAAATGATCAATTAATTCCGGAGAAGGCAAGTTATCATCATGAAGTTTTTTTATATAACCCTCAATCGCTTTATAAGTAAGTTCTTCTCCTTTTATAAATAACTCTCGAATCTTTTTCGTTTTGGTAACTTGACTAAACGCCATTACTAAGGCTTTGCTTGCCACGTTAGTCTCTAGATTATCGTATAAATGGGCAATTTCTAATGCATGTAAAGGTCGTACATCTCCAATAAAACCTTTTAAATAATTTTTATGTGCTATATTTACCCTTTGTGGTTTCGGAATAATAGGTGATTTAATAATAAACCCTTTATTTATTGAAATATCTTTGATATGTTCACCCAATTTTATAGTTGATTCCATACAATGAAGGGAAAATTCCCTTATATCTTCTCTAAACATTAACGGTATTCCTACACTGTAAAGACTAAGTCCTACTTTAGTTACATATCTTAAATAATGCACATAGAACTCGTCTTCAAATAATTTTGGGGCACCAAGATTCACATCTTCTTTTGTAAAACCATGTGGAATAGAAATGTTCTCTTTTATGAAAGTATCTTTTATAGTGCTCTGAAATTCTTTACTCAAGTTTAATGCTTCTTCCAATAACTTCTTTATATCTTGGTCTTCAACAAGTTGAAGAAAGTAACTTAGAATACATGTAGCCATACTATTACCCATATAAGTAGCCCAAAGTTTACCCATTTCCGCAGAATTTAATTTTTCCATATAAAATCTCCTAAACCAATTTTTTCTTAGAATAACCTTTTCTAGCATATCTATTCTGTTAAGCCTTTAAAAACTGGTATTACTGTTTTCTGCAAAATTTTTTTGAAAAATTCTAACCTGACTGATCTGAACAAAAAACAACTAATGGATAGAAAAACCTATTTCGCACCAGTAGTTTTTCTCTATTTAGGCTGTATACGATACAGATTTTTGGTTAACATAATGGATTTTTTTGTCGCTGATAGGGAGAAAAGTAATTTATCATGTTCGATTTAATTCAGGCTTAAAAATTCCCTCTTGCCACAAGTGGTAGCCATAAATAACGATAGATAGAGCGACGAAAAGACCAAAACGCTCCCATGGAGTAATGTTAACCAATTGATAAATTTCTAACTTTTCTTGAAACAAATAATGAATAGGGAAAACAGCAAACATAAAGTCTAATACAATATTAGTCATTAAATAAACCCAAAATCGTCCATAAGTAAAATAAAAAATCCATATAGTTACAACTAAAAAAGCACCAAGCACACCTGGAGAAAAGGAAGGTTTCAACCAAGGTAAAATAGTTACCTTAATGATCCAATGTTTTTGGTTATATGCAATAAGGTTATAAAGAATCATTAGAGTAGAAGCAAAAATAGCCACAGGCATAAATCGTTTTATATCTTCCTTTTTTAATAAAAATAAAGTAAACCATGGGACGATAAGAACCATCCATAGTGTAATTTTGCTTAGCATATAATCCATCCTTTTGAGTATTTTCCATTATCATTATTTACTTTAATAATTTCCTTAGTCATCTTTATTTATTAAGTTATATTATCAAAGATAACTGTCCCAATGATCACAAAAACAATTAAGAATAAAAATAATAGCCAGATTTAGAAGTGAAAAATGCACAGGAGATGCAACTCTAGTTGACATCCTGTACTTTTCCGAACCCAACAAAAAAAGAACCCTTGGAGGACAAGGCCTCTTGGGATGATAGATATTCTTCAATATGCAGCTTTTTATACATTGTTGATATAAAAGCTTTTTACTATCCAAGCGCACAAAAATGCCTGTTAAAAAAGCTTTCTTAGGTAGTAAACAAATTTAGTGATAGCAAAAAACATTAGATATAGAAGCTATCTAATGTTTTTTGCTGTAGTGTTATCTTGAGTTTTTTCTTCTAGAAACTGTTTAAATTCTTCTTTGCTCACATTTAAATTCATTGCGTCTTTAACTAACCTCATCCACTCTTCTGGTAGAACTGCTGTAGACTTCTTCATAATTGAACACCTCTCCACATAAATTATTATTTATCATTTACCTGTTGTTTTTAACTTGAAATCTTGTTTTATAGTGACCAACCACTATATTATAACTAAATAGTTAATTCTCTTTACTTTAATCGACCCTAGGTAGCTGTTTAGGTAGTAGAAAATAATATTCTTTCTAACATTCTCGTCACCGACAATAGAGTTGTTCCGTGAAAGGGCCAGATTGTTAAATAATCAGGAAGAGTAAAAATAGTGATTAAATATTGTTTTGTTTACGAAATGTTAATCCTTACTAGCGTTTTTTATAAATATAGGACTATTAAAAAAGAAATTGGTATTTCTTGAATTAAAGGAATAACGTAATGCTGAAACAGTAGGTTTGGATCTGATTCTCTAATGGTTTAAAAGAGGCTGGCCTTTAAGTATGTGACACTTAAAGGCCAGCCTCTAAGTTATTATTATGGGATTGCATAAACTTCAACAGTGAAGCTTTCTCCATTGGTGTCTTCCGGTCTGGCAATGTAAAAATCTTCGCTCTTTTTGATTTCTGTCTCGGATCCGTCTGTAAGGTCATTGAAAATCGTTTCGTCGATGCCGAAGCTGATGTCTTTCATGACATCGAATTTCGCATTAGTAGGGCCGTCGACGATTTTCCATTGTAACTTGGTCGCGTAAGAAGGGATATTCCCGATCGTGAAGTTATCACTTGATCGGTTATCCTGTCCGTCCTGAGGCTGACCTTCCGATCTGATTGTAGCTATTTTCTCAGGGGCTTCGACCTGCACATTGAAAGTATCCCCATCCAGAACCCTATCATAGGCGTACCAGGCACCGAGCCATGTCCCTGCAGCACCGTTCGATTCGCTTGAAATCATTCTTACTGAAAAATTATCCGATCCATTGGTCGCCGAACCTTCCCAGGTGGAAGCAAACGGATATTCGTCACACTGCTTGCCGGTTCGATCCTCATCTCCGAATTCCCTGTCACAAGTCCTTCTTGTCTTGTTCCTATTGCGATTATATTCATCCTGATGACGTTTCGGATACATCCGTGTCAGCGTGCTGTCTCCCACAGCTCCCGGTATTTTCTTTCCAGCCATTTGAGGCTTCGTCTGATCTGGATGATCCATCGCAAACTTCCAATGCTGTCCAGCTTCGGCTAACATCGAAAATTCTGGATTTGTGACCGGAACATTGAAGATTGGTGTGGCTTTACTGAATACGGCTCCTTGCCAGAAATATTGATTAGGGAAAGCAAACATATATTTTGCAGAATCGTAACGAACGGTCTGTTTAATACCATCAATGCTCTTTTTGAATTTCCTTGGTGCATGTGTAAGGGTAAGTTTTGGCCAAAATTCCATGTACCCTAACTGATCAGGGTTTGCCTCAGTTGGTGGGGGTGCTTCTGATGTGAAAATTTCTGTACTGAAGTTCGTGTTTTTCCATTGGGCGATTGTTCGTTCCGTCGGTGGAAAGTCGGGATCCTCTTTACAGTCACCTGCGTTCACCTTGGATTCACATACCATATCAATTTTCAACTTGGCTCCGTTCAAGGATGGATGAGTTACGAGGATATCATCAAGTGTATAATAGACCCTCATTTTTCGACTTTGGTTGGAGCCATAACCTATTTCAGTGAATTGAAATTGAACGCCTTCGTAAAAACAGAACCCACCAATGCATTTTACTGGGACTTGATATGTTGCGACGTGGGACCAACAGAAGGAATACCGGTTTTTAATATACCCTGTTTCTGAACTGCTGTCTGGACTTCCCTGGCATTCTTCTGTAGTCAGGATATGATCATAGTCGAAGTCAGGGGGGTCCATCCGGCTGCTGTCTTGATCGGAGGCGCCATGTTCGCTCTGTATGTTGTGTCACTTTGCTGGTCTTCCTCCATCAATTTATCTAATGTCTGGATGCCTTCTTTTTTCTGGATCTGATCTTGCTTAATCCCAATCTCTTCAACTGACTTGCCTTGCTTTATAAGTTTAGTTGCCTTTTCAATCTTCTCCTTGTTGTTTGGGAGCCAATAACCTCCGCCATTTGAATCAGACTGCGCTTGTGCCGGTGAAATCATTCCTGTGACCAAAAACAAAAAAAATACAGATAAAACGATACGTCTATAAAACCTGGACATCCTATCCCTCCCTTATTTTTTGATTTGGAATAAAATGTAGTCTTAGAAACATATAGAGAAATTATCTTTGCAGACAATAAACTAGATTCATTACTTCAATGGCATCCAAATCGATGATAGAATACTACAAAAAAAATTTTCCCACAATACACTATAAGGAAAATGAAACCAAGAACCTACAATAATTACCATATTAATTAACGTGCTAGGAAAAATGGGTCATATAAAAAATCCCTTTATTTATAAAGGTTCTCCACAATCGGGCGCCACTTGTCGTCATTAAGGTAAATAGTTAAATTGTGGATTTTTATGAAATACTTTATGATTTACTTAACATAAAACAACTTATCGGCACTGAAAAAAATCTTCGTTTAAAAGATCTTTTTAACTGCTCATTCAAGTGCTTTTCCTACCATATAGGTTTGGATTAGTAATATACTGTTTTTACATCTATAAAAAGAGAAGGGGAGTAGCAATGGGAAAACAAGTATATATTATCCATGGATACGGAGCCTCACCATCTAATCATTGGTTTCCGTGGTTAAAAGAAAAATTAATAGCAAATGATCATCAAGTTTCGATTCTTCATATGCCAAATTCGTCTGACCCCAAGAAAGAAGAATGGTTGAAAACATTGGCTACTAAAATAAAGAATTTAGATAACCACACCTATTTTGTAGCACATAGCTTAGGATCTATTACACTATTGAACTATCTAGAACAGTTAGATCCGTTACCAGGCTTTGGAGGCTTTATTCTTGTTTCTGGCTTTTCTGAGCGATTATCATCTTTACCTTCACTAGATCCCTTTACAGTTAAAAAAGTGGATTATCAAAAAATAATTTCTGCAACTAATTCACGTGCTGTTATTGCTGCAAAAGACGACTATATTGTTCCTTTTCAGTTAAGCCAAAATTTATCCAAACAATTGGATGCATCTTTTTATCCTGTTGAAAAGGGTGGTCATTTTCTAGAAGATGATGGTTTCATTACTTTCCAATTGGTTTATGATATTTTAAATAATATGATGAAAACCGTATAAATAATGAGGAAGCAGGATGATAGCATGGATAAAAACAGAATAAAGATACTCGCTATTTCAGGCAGTTTGCGTAAAAATTCTTCTAACACAAATGTTTTGTATGCTGTTTCCAATCTAAGACCTGAAAATACTAATTTTCAATTTTATGAAGGATTGGAACACCTTCCTCATTTCAATCCTGAAATAGATACTGTTAGTCCTCCTGATCCTGTTAAGGACTTACGTAACCAACTGAAATTAGCTGATGGTGTAATAATATGTACACCAGAATATGCTAGGGGAGTCCCAGGGGTCCTAAAAAATGCTCTTGACTGGATTGTATCTTCGGGAGAATTTGTGAATAAACCAGTAGCAGTTATTAGTGCTTCTTCACGTAGTTCAGGTGGAGATAAAGCTCACGAATCCATTATGCTTACATTAGAGATGATTGAAGCGAAAATCCCAAAAGAAAGCACTTTACAAATTGGTGCTGTAGGAACCAAAATCAATAATAAAATCGAAATCTTAGATTCTACAACGAGTGAACAGTTAAAATCGGTATTGAATTCTCTCATTTCATCTATCAAGTTTAACTAGCTAGGGTATTCCTCATTGTGTCTATAAATATGAGAAGCCTTTGTCTATATCCACAAAGGCTTTTTCGCCATTATAAAGTGGTTTGGTGAGCCTAAGGTTAATCTTGAAAGGAGACATTAATAATATTCTAACCACTTAATTCACTCTAAAAGAGTGGCTTTTTTAGAAGGATTTTACCTTTTTAAGTCCAAATAAGATAGTAATAGTGACTAATAAAGCGATTGAAGGATGCAGAAATGGAGGGAATAGAAAATGGATGTAAAGACACTTTTGTTACAACAATGGGCAAGCTGCTTAGATAAAGAAGACTGGTTTCCACCACTTGAAAAAGTGCTAAAGGATATTACTTTTGAACAGGCTACTTGGAAACCAGTTGATGGGGGAATGAATTCCATTTGGGAATTAGTTTGTCACTTACTTTTTTATGAAAAGAGACTTCTCATGCGATTTCTTGGTGAAACAGCGAATGAACCACAGGCAGAAGATAATGAATCTACATTTCGATTACCAACTGAGACGTTTCAAAATTGGAAGGAAACAAAGCAAGAATACTTTTATGTTCATCGTGAACTTGAAAAAATACTAGCAAAATCAGAACATGAAGATCTGTATAGACAGATCCCTGGAGAAAGATCATTAGTGCTTGAACTGAAGAGTTTAGCATTGCACGATGCATATCATATTGGGCAAATTGTATTCCTAAGTAAAATGCAAGGAGCTTGGGAAGGGAAACGCAGCTTTTAAAAAACCTTCATTAGCTTTACAGTTATTCCATTATAGCAACATTAAATTATTTTGTTTCTATACATTACCTTATTCACATTATGCCTTACGGTATTATGACCGGCTTTAGTACCTTTACCAATAGCTATAAGCATAACATCTAAATACCTTTCAGGAATATTTAAGATTGCTTTTAATTTCTTAGAATCATAACCTGACATAGTAATTGTTTCAAAACCTGCTTCATTTGCTAATAAAATTAATGACATTGACGCGAGACTTACATCTCTAGTTAATTCTAGCTTTAGATCTTCATTTGATTTATTTTCATAATATTTTATTGCAGCATTCGCTAGATAATCTCTTAGCGATTCATCAAAAAAACCTGCTTGAAAGCCTTCTTCATGTATCTTAATAATATTATCTTTATCAAATGCTTGATAATCACCCAACATAACAATTAAAGTTGAAGCTTCTACCACTTGTTGTTGATTAAAAGCTATAGGTAACAATAAATTTTTTAAGTCCGGATCATCAATAATTAAGTATCGAGTTGCTTGAATATTATTTCCATTAGGTGACTTACTCGCACTTTCAATTAATGAGGTTAGAATTTCTGAACTTATTTTATAACTTGAATCATAATGTCTAACTGAACGTCTTTTTTCCAAAATATTTTTTACACTCATTATATCAACTCCGAAATTTTTATTTATTGCTCCTTTAATTATAATAAGCAATAATAAATAAGAAAATAACGCACAAAAATGTGGTATAGCCACTTTTAAGTGCCTATTGGGGAGGGACAGAACATGGTTAAGCATAATACGGGAATCAACATTTTTATGAATATTGCAGGTGGAAAATGGAAAGGTTTAATCCTCTTTTTCTTGAGTCAAAAATCAATAAGGACAAAAGAGTTTTACGAGTTAATACCTGGAATTACACAAAAAGTCTTAACAGATCAACTGAAACAGTTAGAAAAAGACGGTCTTGTCCGACGAGAAATATTTAAAGAAGTACCTCCAAAAGTAGAATACAGCCTAACTGATTTAGGAAAATCATTTGTACCAGTATTAAATACAATGTGTGAATGGGGTAACACTTATGCAACTATAAAAGATATAGATAGAGATCAACAAATTTGTTGTAATCATAAATAAAGGCAAACTTCAGCTAATAATCCCATCTCATAATTCGGAAGCAATACATTTCGACAACTTATCTAGAAAGTAATCAACATGTATGCCATATACAAACTTAGTTAACATAATTACTCTTTCCGGCACCATTACTATTGACTAGGTAACGATATGTATTAATATTCGCATCTAGTTAACATAGTTCAGATTATCAGAACCAATAAATGAGGAATGCTTAAAGTATTGAGCTAAAAGCATTCCCTCTCTTTCCTATTTTACTATCTGTAAAGTTTACATTTTTATCAATCGTTCCATTCTTCACAAAATAAGTCAGATGTTATCTAAGATAAAGCATCTGTTTAAACTACATCATCATTTATTAAATCCCCAGTAACTGACTGAATAAAAATATTCTTCGTAAGAAATATTTAACCCAAATTCAAAATTAGGGTCAACTATATAAAAATGTGAATACATAAAATCATTGTCCATAAATTCTGTTATGTTGTTATATAAATTATTAGTTAAACCTTTATCCAACATAATATTACCTGTTACATTATTCATTCCATGTCTGATAATGACGTTGTGTTCTTTTGGAAAAGATATAGCAGTTCCTAATTCATTTAAGATTTTTTTTAGATGTTGTTTGTCTAAATGTACTGTACCTGTCTTTTCAACAAGCTTATGGAAAATTAAAAGGTGCTTATGAGATAACCTAATACTCCTTGATAATTCTCCGCAAAGGTGTTTATTGATTTCACTGCTATTAAAAGAATTATATAATTGAAATATCTCTTCATAACAGACTTGTTCCTCCAATAATCTGTTATGTTCATTTGTTTCTTTTCTACTTTTAAAATCTTCAATTCTTAATTTATAGTTAAAATATTTATAAAAAAGAGCAATAACATTTTCTCTTTCGTTTCGTACATGGTTTTGTTTTAATAATCTTTTCATTTTCTGCTGTCTACTACTATCCATAAAATTCTCCAAATTTAAAAATTCTCTTAATTAAGAGTTCAGTTATTTAAAGAATATCAATGTATTTCAATGATGTATACCATATAAACTTAGTTACCATAATGGATTTTCTAGGTACTAAGAAATAAATTAAAGCTGCCATCTCTAAGGGAAATAACAATAGTTGACAATTTGATTGATTATTATATAATAGTTTTATGACTTTAGAACAAACAAATGACCTTCAAAGAGTTAAAATATTTAATGCATTAGCAGATGAAAAGAGAATAAGTATTATTCGTATCTTATCTCAAGAAGAAAATTGCCCGCGATGTACAGATATTGGAAGGAGTTTAGGGATTAGTAAATCAAATGGTTCTTATCATTTGAAAATTTTATCTGATGCACAGCTGGTAACAATTAAACGAGAAGGTGTAACTAAATACGTTTCTTTGAATACTGAAATGTTTAAACAATACCTTCCTGGATTTTTGGCTACATTATAAAGTAGCTTTTTTTTTGCTAATTAGTTTTAAAGTTTTATGACTATTTGATTAAAGAGGAGTTATTTATGAAAAACAGGATGAATTATCTCATTGTAACGTTATGTTTCATTGTCCTATCTGGTGTCATTAATGCTATTTTATTTAACGTGGCTCTTGAGGATATGACAAAAGATTTGAGTGTTACGAGTTCTGCAATCAGTTGGATTGTTATTTCTTATACATTGGTTATTACTTTTGGCTCAATCACATATAGCAAATTATCTTCCTACATTCAGATTAAAAAATTATTAATGATTGGTGTCTTTTTATTCGCTTTAGGTTCAGTAATAGGCTATTTATCTAATGGATATATTGGAGTTCTGATAGGCCGTATTATTCAAGCTATGGGGGGCAGTTCTTTTATTGCTTTATCCATGATCACAGCAAATCAATATCTTCCTTTAGCTAAGCGAAATGTCACTCTTACGTTAATAGGAGGATGTTTGTCTCTAGGTTCTGGATTTGGTTTTTTGATGGGAGGAATACTAACTCATACCTGGGGATGGCCATCCTTATTCTTAATTATGAGCCTGACTTTACTCACAGTTTTTGGCCTATACTACTTTGTTCCCTCTGGATATGCTGGTAACGAGAAAGTAACTAAACCCTTTGATTTTTCCGGGTTGTTTTATTTACTTCTCTTCGTTATTTCTTTTATCTTAGGAGTAAAATTAAATGGATATTTGCTTATTCTAAGCGTCCTTTCTATCCTCTTATTGGGCTTGCATAGTAAAAAACAAGGAGTCTTGTTATTTATTGATTTTTCCGTATTCCGATCTTATTCTTTTAACAAATTAATCTTAATTAGTTTTATTAATAATGCAGCCATGGTAGCTATTTTGTTTCTTTTTCCTTTACAGGCCATTCGAACATTTCATGTATCAGTTATCCTAATCGGCCTCATCTTATGTAGTATCTCAATAGTAGGCTTTTTGTTTAGTCTACTTGTGAGGAAGGCTGTTCATTTTATAAGTAATAAGAAATTAATGGTTATATCTATTGGTGTCCAATTAATAGGTTTTGGCATTCTAATCTTTCTTGGTCTTCATTCTATTGTTATGATCACGCTAGGAGTATTATTTATCTATATAAGTTTTAGTGCTCTAACTGTAATTATTAATATTGAAATTCCTCATACAATAGAGAAGGAGAAAATGTCGATGGGGATAGGGGTATACAATCTCTTCAACTTTTTAGGGATGTCTTTTGGTCCTTCCATATCCAGTCGTTTATTAGAGATTTCTTCAAATCTTAATTTTTCCTTCTTCTTCTTTGCAGGGCTATTAATCCTTTCTTTTGTATTATCCATAGTAAAACAAAAGAGTACGGGGTAATGTTGCAATAGAGCAGAAGAAACTACCCCATGCAGTAAGGTAGTTTCTTCTATTTTCAGGCTGTATATGGTATACAACGTTAGTTAAGTCGGGTAGGCGGGCACTCTCACGAGCGCCCGCCCCCCTAAGAACCGTACGTGACAGATTTCCCGTCATACGGCTCAAGCCTTCTTTTTATCCAAACAACTCTTTTATTTAATACAAGGTATATGTACCAATTTAACGGCTTTACCTGTAGAAGCTTCTAGATTTCGTACCGTAACCTTTTCTCCATTTTGTAGAGTGTACTTACACATTGCACAACGATATCCTTGCTTTCTTGCGAGTTTCATCCTGTCTAGCGTATTTTCATGATTAAAGACCTTACGGTCTCGCTTTTCCCAATATTCTTTTAGACTAGGATCATCTGGGCTGTTTTTATAGGCTACCATCACATGACGCTCTATTTTAATCCAAGACATCTTTAACAACTGGATATTGGTAAGTGGACATGTGAGAATCCATCTATCATTTCCTCCGTGGTGGGGTTTCTTAAAATAACGCTCTCGAATCCACTTCCACGACTTCTTTGGATGCAATTGTCTAAGGTGTTTTCTTATTTTTAAGAAAACGTAATTGTCCATATACCCAAACGTCTTTTTTGATACGACATGTTTCCAATACTGTCCGTAACCACGAATAATAGGGTTTAAGACGCGTATGATTTCTTTTACTGGTCGTCCTCGCATCACTGCGAACGTATCTTTTATCTTACCTTTTGCTTTTTTGATGCTATCTTTGCTAGGTTTGATCAATAACTTATTTCCTTGCTCAGTCTTGTATTGACGAAGTGAGAAACCGAGAAAATCAAACCCATTCTCGATATGCGTTACTTTTGTTTTATCAACACTCAAGTTAATCCCACGCTTTTTTAAATAAGGAGCCAACTTTTGATACATAAGTTGAGCTTGCTCATTAGTTTCCGTTACGATGACGAAGTCATCTGCGTAAGCGACACGCCCCATCTTACACTTTGGATCAATCTTGTAGCCCGTGCCTGATTTGTATGTCTTTCGGTAAACAATACCAATCTCTTTTTCCATTCCATCTAGCGCGATATTAGCTAGAAGGGGGAAGCTACACTTCCTTGGGGACTTCCTTCCATTGTGTTGTGAAACATACCTTGCTCCATATATCCCATCCTGAGCCATCTTCCAATCAGCGTGTTTCCTGGAAACATAGACGTTTGTTTACTTATCCAATTATGGTTGAGATGGTCGAAACACCCTTGGAAATCTCCTTCAAACACCCACTTTTTCTTACTATTCATATTGAGCTTGTTAAAGAGATTGCTGATGGCATCATGAGTGCTTCTTTTAGGGCGGAAACCGTAGGAACTGGCTTCGAATCTGACTTCCCATTGCGGTTCTAGTGCGTTCTTTACGACATTTTGATAAACCCGATCCCGTATCGTCGGGATACCGAGAGGTCTTAATTTCCCATTCTTCTTAGTGATAAACGTTCGTTTCGCTGGCTTTGGGCGATGCTGAAAAACATTCCGTCTTAATAGTTCTTGATACAGTTTGATACGTTCGTTTGGTTGTGAGGCCGTATAGCCGTCTACACCAGGTGTTCGCTTACCGGTATTTTGTTGCGTCACTCTGCGAATGGAGAGTAATAAATTGGCTTTACTCCGGAGGAGTAAACGTTGAAGTTTCCTTACTCTTCTTCGTTGATTTTGTTGTTCGGCACGATAAATTCTTTGTCGTAACTTCGTTACATAGTGTTGTATAGTATTCCAATCAATAGAATACCAACCTTTATGCGAGACGTGCGCCGACGCTCGTGGAGAGGTATTCATAACAGCACGCTCCTTTTCGTTAGAAGATAGCCACAAATTTATTTTCGTGTTGAAGACCCATGAGAAGTGGGCGCTCTTTCGAGCCTGCCATTGTCTGTGAAGACGGACAGTATCCGTCCAGTTATACAGTGTTCCTGCTTTCCTGTCCCTTTTCAGGGTGACGGCTTTCGCTTTTTCTCATATCCCATACCCTCTGTCACGTCGTTTGACTTTGCAGTCATCCTACTGCTTGCGCAGATGACATAGGGCTTACCAAGTTCCACATTCCACAGATGCGATAGGGGGAGGTAGGTTCTTTACTCCGGGCAAGATGCGGGACGCATCAGAGTAGCATTATGATTCTACTTTTCCTCTTGCCAAGACCCAAGCAAAACTATGCATTATCTTGAGCTAACGCTTACGAAGCTTACAAACCTTCACTTTCGTTTACCATACCTATCTTCTCCTAGCAGTATTCTGGACCATGCATTTGTCCTCTGTTTCCGCATTTCCTCATGCAACCGACAGACTCGTTACCAAGAATGCCGTTTCGGATGGAGATCATCTCCGCGTCTAGATGAGTAGCGTTAGCTACACTGTGAGAAAGCGACTTCTTGTCGCACCATAATGTTCATTATCAGTAATATCACAAATAACTCTGTTCGAATAAATCTAAACAGAGCTACAATGAGCATGAAAAATTTCCTGATTAATTACAGCATTTTATATATTTCAATAAGATTCTTATCTGGATCCCGAAAATGCGCAATACGTGATCTCCATTCTTTACGATCGTGTGGTTCAGTAACAAATTCAACCCCATTTTCTCTTAAATACTCATAGGTCTTATCTACGTTCTCTACTTCAAATTGAAGTAAAAAGTTTGTTTGGGATTCGCCGTCTAAAGACCTATTTCCCTTTCCAATCACTTCTGCCATGGCATTTTGAGATAAAAGCTCGATTTTTGTTTCTCCATTATTGAAAAGTGCATACTCCATTTCTTCCTCATACCAACTTATTGGAATTCCTAACAGACCTCTATAGAATTCGGTACTCTTTTTAAAATCATTAACTAATAGTCTGATTTGTAGCAGCTTCAATCCAATCTCCTCCTCATGATATAATTCTCTTTATTTATCAAAAGACCTTCGTGTTTTCTCATCCGTGTACCCTGCACATTTTTAGTTAACCTAATGGAAATTATAGATAGTTATCTTTTCTTAATTGTGATTTTTTAATTTTTCTAGCTTTTCTATGTCTCCATTAACTATTACATCAATATGGGCAGAAATAATATCGATATTTAAATCCCACCATTTAATTTCTAATAATCTATTAATAATTTGTTCTGAGAAACGTTCCTTAATTTTCTGTACAGGATTTCCTCCAACAATCGTGTAAGGATCTACATCTTTTGTAATAACTGATTTTGCTGCTACAATAGCACCGTCACCTATATTAACTCCGGGCATAATGACTGTGTCCATTCCAACCCAGACGTCATTTCCAATTATCGTGTCTCCCTTAAACGGTAATTGATCTAGCGTCGGGGTGTGTTTTTCCCAACCCTGCCCAAAGATATTGAACGGATAAGCTGAGAAGCCATCCATCCTATGATTTGCTCCATTCATAATAAATGTTACGCCGGGGGCAATAGCACAAAACTTCCCTATAACAAGTCGATCGCCAAAGAACTCATAATGATACAATACTTGATCTTCAAAGGATTCTCCTCTTCTTGCATCGTAATAGGAATAGTCACCTACGATAATATTTGGCCTAGTAATTGTATTTTTAATGAATTGCACAACATCATTTCCTTTAATCGGATACTTATCTGTAGAATCTGGGCCGTGTGCTTTATTCGATTCCATAAGTATTCACTGCCTCTCATGATTTTTGGACAAAACTCAATCGACCTAACTTATTACATTCCTCTGCGAACCATAAAGCTTTATCAGATCCGACTACAATACCATGTGGTTCCGCATTCTTTGTAGGAATAGGATATTCCGTGATTTTCCCATTCACTGTAATGCGACCGATTTGATTGCTTCCCCATTCAGTAAACCATAAAGCATCATCGGGACCCGTTACGATTGCATGTGGGCGGGCATTCGGAGTAGGAATAGGATACTCGCTTATAACTCCAGAAGTAGTAATTCTTCCAATCTTATTGCCGTTAATTTCTACAAACCAAAGTGCACCATCTGGTCCATTTGTAATGCCAACAGGACAAGCCTTTTCCGTCGGTAACTTATATGTAGTTATGTCTCCTCCTAGCGTAATACGACCTATTTGATTACTCTGATTTTGAGTAAACCATAAAGCATGATCAGGACCAGCTACAATAAAAGAAGGGTAAGCACCTGGATCTGGCAAATCGTACTCAGTGATTTCACCATCTCGTGAAATTACTCCTACTCTATTACCGTTCATTTCTGTAAAACAAATGTCTCCATTTTGTCCTTGCGTGATTCCAAAAGGTCCAGAATCGCTGGTCGGTAGTGTATATTCCGTAATTTCACCTGTTACTGTTAGTTTTCCGATTTTATTTACCCTATTTTCAGTAAACCATATATCACCCTGAGCTGTAGAAGTGATAGATAGAACGCCTGCATTGACAGTAGGAAGATCAATATGCGTTAATTTACCATCAACAGTCATTCGCCCTATCTGATTCGCTTTATGTTGTGTAAACCATAGCGCACCGTCTTTACCCGTAGTAATTCCATAAGGACCTGAATCTATATGAGGAAGTTCGTACTCTTCAATATTTATTCTCACATTAATTCCTCCTTTTTCTTATATAAAATCCCTCTAATAATTCGGTATAAAATAATTGAATTCCTGCGAAAGAAATTTTGTATACGGTATGCACAAAGAGTTAAGTCGGGTAAGCGAGGGGCATCGCTGCCCCTAACTCCCCTAAGAACCGTACGTGAGCCTTTCAACTCATACGGCTCAAGCCTCCCATTGTAGGTCCATTTGCTGTCGTATCCTCATCACACACCATATCGGTAAGTAAAACGTACGCCGACGCTCCAAATGGAGGTATACATAACAGTACGTTTCTTTCGTCAGAAGATAGCCACAACCTTATGTTCCTACGAGAGACCAACGAGAAGTCAGCTCCCTTTCGGGCCTATCATGGGTTTGTCCGTAAGGACGATAGTATCCATCCAGTTATACAGTTTCCTGCTTTCCTGTTCTCTTTCGAGATAACGGCATTCGCTTTCTCTCGTATCCTCTACCCTCTGTCACATCGTTTGACTTTACAGTCATCCTACTATTTGCACAGATGACAAAGGGCTTACCAAGTTCCGCATCTTATAGATACGACGAGGTTAGGTGGGTTCTTTACTCCAGGCAAGATATGGGACGCGTCACAGCAGCATTATGAATCTACTTTTCCTCTTGCCAATACCCAGGCAAATCTATGCACTATCCTGAGCGAACACTTACGAAGCTTACAAACCTTCACTAATGTTCACCATACTCATCTTCCCCTAGCAGTGTTCCGAGTCGTGCACTGACTCTCTGTTTCCGCATTTCCGCATGCAACCCACGAGCCCGTTACCAGGCCCGCAGTTTTGGACGGGGATAGTTTTTGCGTCTAAACCAGTGGCGTGAGCTAAACTATATAAAAGCGACTTCTTGTCGTACCATAATCGTCATTATAGGTACTAAAAGAGGATCTTCACGACGAAGATCCTCTTAACTACTTATTAAAACAAAAAAATCACCTTAATAATATAGGCAGGTTAATGTAACTAAATAGTGTAACTCCATATATAACAAGAGCAATAAATCAGTGGAAAATTGCTTACTGCTTGGATTGAGAACTACTTGTTTCTCTAATCGACTGTTCCACTAGATATTGATAACCGTAAATAAAAACAGCTAGACCTACACATATCAAATACCATGTAACATGTTTCATTTTTTGAAATTTAAATATCCCAACCTTTTCCCAAATAGAGGCAAAAGGAAAAGCGTTAACCATATCTATCATCATATTAGCAAACAAGTATTTCGGGAAATTCCCATATGTTAATTTAAATATCCATAGTGTAGCTACATAATAGGGACCTAATATATACGAGAAATCCACGAAACCAGGAGATAGAGGATTTTTATTTGTCCACCATTTTTTCTTATTAGCCGTAAGGCTAAGTACGCTTAAGAATAAATTAATAAAACTTGCGACGGGTAAAAATCTAAAAAAAGATTTCTTCCCCATAAAAGGAACAGTTAACCAAGGAATTATTATCATAGCTAAAGAAAATGCCTTTTTCTTATTATATCTATACATAGGATACCTTCCTTAAATTATATTGTTAAACGTATTATTACCTGTTCTTTTGAATTGATGAAGTATTTATACAAATAACATATAAAAATTTGAGCAAACTACTCAAGATGCCATGAGGTATCCTTGTATAAAGTCGTAAAAACAGAAAAATCACTGACTAAACTCTAGGGTTTTTTCTGTTTTTAAGCTGTATATCGTATATATGTTTAGTTCACATAATCACTCTTAAAGGAACCAGGAAAGCAAAAGAACCCTTGGGGCAGTAGGGCTTCCGCCAAGGATTCTTTTCCGGAGTATGCAGCTTTTTATACATCGTTGATATGACTACGTTCATTGGATAGTTGAAAGAAACGAGAATGTATAAAAAGCGCTCCTTTTATACATATGCTTGTACGGAAAAATATAGTATTTCCAGCAAAAATGTGCTAAAATTTGTTAGAATCCGTTTATCATACGCTTTATACGTGTGAACCCTATTTATGAGCTACCTCGCGTCCACTGCCGAGGTAGCTTTTTATTTTGCTTACCTTTTGACTGGACAAATTATAACCTAATATTATATTTTAGGTATGTACATGTATATGTTTCACTTTTATCAACTAGTAAAAGCAGCTATGATCAACCACACATGTAAGAAAAGCCCTCAATTAATTTTGAGGGCTTTTCTTGTATTTTTCTCCAATATAGATAAATGATAAAACTATTTTTAATAAAGTACATTCATCATTACTTAATGATATGCCGAAAAGTGAAACTAGACATAATCAAACTTATGGAAACTAGAAAAATAAAAATTACAACCCTACTCATTTCTGAGTTAGGGTTGTAATTTTTATTTATGCATGTAACTGCTGATTAACCAATCTCTTTACTCTCTCATAAGCTTTGACCTCGCCTTGGTAAAAGCATGCACTGTTCCAGTCTTCTCTTTTCTCCGCATCCTTTCTCCACGCATCAGATTGTTCTATTAACTTATCAATGTATTCAATAAACTTCTTTCGTTCCATTTAATCACCTTCTTTTATCATGATTGGAAATATTTATACGTCATTTTGATAAGTAATATTTCTAGAATTTAGTGAGAATGCCTGTTGGAATTTGATATAATCTCCAGGACTTTTAGGAATAAAAGAAATGCCCCCCAGTAATGAAAGTCATTTCTTTTATTCATTGCCTGTTTATGCTCATTTTAATGAGTTATTTTGATTCTTTTTTGATTTTAGAAACATTACTTATATTAATTTAAAGAGAAATAAAAAAAGCTGCCAATACAGCTAGGCAGCCTTCCTTAAATCTTCTCAATTATTCCCTCTACTATAAACTATAGAGGAGATATACTTATTTCTTTTGCTTGTTTGTTGATTTCTCATTGTTTTTTTCTTTTTCAGAAGTCGTAATATCCGTGTCTTTAATTTGACTTTCTGGTTTCTGATTGTTTACTGAGGCTGCAACCTCTTCAATCTCTTTAATAACAGGAGAAGTCATCACTTTAAGTTGAGCTTCTTGTTTCTTGTTAGGGGAAAGTTTAACTTTTTCCTCTTTTGGAGCATCAGAAGCAATTGCAGCAGCAACTTCTTGATAACTTTGATCTACGTGATTATCCATGTTTTGATAGATTTCAGAGTCAGCAAGTTCAGGAACCACGGGAAGTTCTGACTGTTCAATTCGCGCTTCTTCCTTTCGGACAGTATCCTTCATCTCTTTAATCTCTTGAATTTTACGCTTACCAATGATTACTTCTTCCACAACCACAGGTCTCTTGGTTACTTCAATTCGTTCCTCCATAATAGGAATACGAATGATCTTGTTCTCTGTCAATGGGCTACCATCATACTGACCGTCTATGACCGGGCGACGTTCTACGTAGACTTCCTCACGCATAACCGGAACCTGGATAGTTCGTAGTTCTTCTACGATTTCCTTACGAAGTTGTACTTCCCCAGTCTGAACACGTTCTTTCCTTACGTCGAGTTGTTCTTCGCGAAGTTGCACTGACCTATTCTCCTCTGTCTCGTATGGAACCTCCCTAACCGTAGTATACGAAGGAATTGTTTGAGTTTCATCCACATCAATTAGGACAAGAATTTTCCCTTCCTTTACATCCATTTCACACTGTTTTGCAGTAAAACTTTGTATGCCCATTCTAACAAGTTTTGAAGTTAGACCACCAGCTTGTGTAGTAGTAGCCATTCCACCTGTCATCATGGTAAGAAAGCTATCCATCATCACACCTGCCAATGAACTTACAGCTGGCGTTCCAGCTTCTATCATTACATTTGTTTCGGCCCCTAACTGTAGAGTGTTACTTCTATCCTTTGCGACTACGAATATATCTGTTTCACGATATCCCTGACGTTTTAACCCCTTAATTGCATGTATCGCTTCTTGCTCCGAATGAAAAGTTCCCGCAACTCGTTTTTGTGTGCCCATTCTTCCATCTCCTTAAATTTTAATTAAACTTATACTAGTTTTTACATTTAATTCCACCTTTGTTATGTATAATATGTACCCAGTAGTTTTCTATTTGAAACGTGGTACGTGTGACTATGTAAATGACACCTAAATTATAAAATGTAGAAAGATGAAGTATAAGCAATAGCAATAATCGGGAAAAGGGATGATATTCCATTGAACAAAGAACGTTTGTTCGTATATAATAAAGAACAAACGTTCTTTATAAGGAGTACTTTCAATGGATTATGGGCAGCTACCGAACAGAGTCATTATTTGCATCGACATGAGGAGCTTTTTCGCTTCGGTTTCCTCTGTCATACGGGGATTAGATCCTTTAAAAACAAGGCTTGCGGTTGTAGGAGATATCAAACGGTCGGGATCTGTTGTGTTAGCTGCCACACCTTTATTAAAGAAAGAAGGGATCAAAACAGGAAGTCGCCTTTTCGACATTCCTAAAAGGAAAGATATCCATGTGGTGAATCCATCCATGGAGAGATATATCAAGGCTTCGAACTATATTTCGAGTTTGGTGTTACAGTATGTGGCTCCTGAAGACTTTCATGCGTATAGCATTGACGAGTTGTTCATTGATGCCACAGCTTCTTTGCATTTATTCGCTGAAACACCAGAAGAATTAGCCCGTAAAATCATCAATGAGATTTATCGCAAGACACGGCTTACAGCTACTGCAGGCATAGGCCCTAATCTCTTATTAGCGAAGGTAAGCTTAGACCATGAGGCAAAGAATAGCCCAACAGGGGTGGCGTATTGGCGATATGAGGATATTCCCTTTAAGTTGTGGTCCATTCATCCGATGAAGGATTTCTGGGGGATCTCATCTGCTACGGAAAGGAGATTAAATCATTTAGGCATTCACTCTATAAAAGCACTCGCTCTTTCTTCGATAGAGATGTTACAAAAAGAATTTGGCATCCTGGGCGAAGAGTTGCACCAACATGCGAATGGTATTGATTTTAGCCGCATTTCTGATGTGTACATTCCTAGCTCTCGTTCCTTTGGGAAGAGTCAGATTCTCTTTCGCGATTATACAAACCAAAAAGAAGTGGAGTTATTACTGTTAGAACTCTTGGATGATGTGTGTTTTCGTTTACGCATGCACCAAGTGGTGGCGCAAACTATCCATTTATCCATTGGCTACAGCAAACAAACAGGTGGAGGCTTCTCAAAACAAAAGAAAATGGGGCGAGCTTCAAACTTAAGTCAAGATATTTTTCCCTATTGCTTAACCATTTTACATAATTTTGATAATGGAATGCCGATTCGCTCTATTGGGATTTCGTTATCCAATACTAGCATTGAAGAAGAGGAGCAAATGAGCTTATTTGAGGATATCGATCAGCGAGAAAGAGCCTATGCTCTTGCGAAAACGATTGATGAAATTCGTATTCGTTACGGAAAGAATAGTGTTCTACGGGCTTCAAGCTATCTGGAACATTCAACTGCTCGTTATCGAAACGGCCTTATAGGTGGCCATAAAGCATAAGCATAAAGGAGGAGATATCATGTACCACGATAGAAAAATGAAAAAATGGCGTCCATTCGCCAGTATGCCAGAGCAATACATAGGATTAAAGGAAATGATAAATAAGCAAGCAGAAGTAGCTCAGCCTGTTTTAACAGAAGAGCAAATGGAGCAGGTTAATTTCACCTTAATTGAAGCCTTACATACAAACAAACAAGTTTATCTTACATATTATAAAAAGGGACAATCTATTACAGAAAAAGGATTCATCCAATTTGTTGATTCCCTGGGGAATTTGTTTGTTTTTATCGATGAAGTGTTTGAGTTAAAGAACAAAATGAGGTTAAGTGAACTAATTGATGTTCGATTCGTTTAAAATTAAATTTAGTTTTAGTATTTTAAGTTAAGTAAGAGTTTTCAGTAGAGTCCACACAATATTTAACTTAAGAAGGAGTTATATTGGCACGTGTTTTATTTATTAATGGTGGGTCAGAAGGACATGTCAATCCAACCATTGGAGTTGTGCAGGAGCTTATTTCGCGTGGAGAATAGGTCGTATACTTCTCAATAGAAGAGTTTCGAGAACGTATTGAAAAGACGGGAGCTGATGTGAGAACATTTGACGGACAAAAATTTTTAAAAGCTTTCATTTCAGGTGGAAGGAATTATTTGCTCGAAAGAATTAACGGTCTTTTACATACAGCAGATATCGTTATACCTAGCGTTCTTGAACAGATACAGGGAGAACATTTTGATTACATCATTCACGACTCTATGTTTGGATGCGGGCGTTTACTTTCTCAAATTCTAAATCTCCCGGCCATTAACTCATGCACATCTTTTGCTCAAACAGAAACATCGTTTAAAAAAATGTTTGAATATCTATCTCAAAATATCCCATCAGAACATGCTAACAGAATAAATGGTGAATTCCAAAGCTTAACAAGAAAGATTAAAGAGAAATATGGGGTTGAAATCACTTCTCCTTACGAAGTTTTTTATAATCCTGCACCACTTACTATTGTATATACAACGAGGGAATTTCAGCCTTCTGGAGAAATGTTTGATCCAACATATAAATTCGTAGGACCATCTATTGCTACAATGGAACCACAAGGAAGCTTCGATTTTTCTGTATTAAAAGAAAAAAACGTTATTTACATTTCATTAGGTACTGTTTTTAATCAAGAGATTGATTTTTATAAACTTTGCTTTAAAGCTTTTGAGAACACTGACTATACCGTCGTTATGTCTATTGGTGGGAAAACTCAACTATCTGATTTAGGGGAAATGCCTGAAAACTTTATTGTGAAAAATTACGTTCCACAAACTGACGTGCTAAAGTATACGAAATTATTTATCACACATGGTGGAATGAATAGTACCAATGAAGGCCTCTATTATGGGGTTCCACTTATTGTAATCCCACAAAGCGCAGATCAGCCAGTAATTGCTCAACAAGTTGAGCATCTTGGAGCTGGAATGAAGTTGCAAATGCAAAATTTAACTGTAAATCAACTATGTGAAACCGTGAATCATGTATTAGGACATTCCTCCTTTCAGAAAGCTCTTACAGATATAAGAGAATCTTTTCAAAAATCAGGGGGATACCGTCAGGCTGTAGATGAGATTTTTAAATTTAAAAATCAATTAAATATTTAATTAGAGAGCACGTAAGAAAGAAGTATTAAAAGTCATTCAAAAATTAAAAGAAAAGTAGAAGGAAAATTAAAAAGGGGTGCTCCTTGATGACAAATAATAAACTGAATCCCAAGGTTGATGAATTTTTAGATAAAGCTAAAAAGTGGATGGAAGAATATAAGACGTTGAGAAAGATTGTTCTTGACTGTGAGTTGACAGAGGAATTTAAATGGATGAATCCTTGTTACACGTTCGAGAAAAAGAATATTGTTTTAATACATGGTTTTAAAGAATATTGTGCGCTTCTGTTTCCGAAAGGTGCTTTGTTACAGGATTCTCATGGCTTACTAATCCAACAAACCGAGAATGTACAAGGAGCTCGTCAGATTCGGTTTACCAATGTGCAAGAAATAGTTGAAAAGGAAGACATCTTGAAAGCTTATATTTATGAAGCCATTGAAATTGAAAAAAACGGTTTGAAAGTGGAAGCTAAAAAGCCTGAAGAATTGGTTATCCCTGAAGAACTTCAACGTAAATTCGATGATACACCTGCTTTAAAAACGGCTTTTGAAGCATTGACTCCAGGACGACAAAGAGCATATATTCTTTATTTTTCTAAAGCTAAACAATCTAAGACTCGAGAGTCAAGGATTGAGAAGTACACGGAAAAGGGTTAAATGATGAGTAGGCTTTATTAAAAACATAGCCAATATAAAAAGCCAATAAAAAGCCACTTGTATAAAACAAGTGGCTCTTTGCTACGTTGAATACATTAAATCATTCACGTATCATTCCCAACGCTATTATAACATAACTTATCTATCTGTTTAATTTATTATCGCATTACTCTTTCTACTTCTTCTATACTTAATCCGGTAAATTTTGCAATATCATCTAAAGGCATACCATTCTCATACATGCTACGAATCAATTGGATTTTCCCTTCTTCTAAGCCTTTTTCCAATCCCTTTTCCATACCTTCTTCTAGTCCTTCTTCACGAGCATGGGCTAATTTAGCTTGCTCATCAAGCAATAGTTTTTCACGCGCCTCATAAGCGCTTCTGAAAGAAGAATCGTGACTCATATTTTCCCATTTATCCATCGCTTTTTGTAAAATTGGATCTTGATTCATGGCAATCTCCTCCAATGTTTGTGTTAAATGTTCATCTTCATGAGCCGGTAGTAATAATATCCAACGAACAAATGCATTTTCCCACGGGTTGACTTTTTCTTCCCTCCACTGTTTCACAAGCTTTGGAATTTCCACAAAATGAATTTCAATATCATCACTTAAAACACGTTGCTTGGTTGTATCCCACAGCTGACCTGTCGTCTGAAATTCTTCATCTGAAGAAAATAAAATAAAATCCAATAAATTGATGGTGATGGTTTTTCGTAAGGCTCGATAAGGCATCCCCTCTTGCATTTGTGAAGTATATAGTTTGCTCCAATAATATAAAGAGCGTTTAACCATATCATGCGTATTACGAAGTTGTATTTCAATATTTACTTGTGTTCCGTTATTCAGGGTGGCTAGTAAATCCAAGATAGATAACTTGTCATCTTCGTAAGCCTTGTGGAGGTGTGGGTCTTCCAATTGAAGAGATGTAATGGGTGCTTCTAAAGATTTTTCTAAAACGGCGTTTAGAAAACCCGTTAAGATATCCTCACTCCCCTTGGTGCCGAATAACTGTTTAAAAGCGAAATCAATTCGTAAATTTACTAATTTTGTGGACATGGATTCGTCTTCCTATCTTTCTTATTTCTTACCCTTATTTTATAGATAGCCCAATATGTTTGCAAATGTTCACACTAAAATAATTTAGTTGTCATTACAATATAAATTCATTACAAGAAGCTTGAACCGAGTTCTAATACATTTTTAAAAGCAGAAAAATTCAATTTATCGGATCTATTACGTTGTGGTTCATAAACGTGCAAAATGTCCGGGTTGTAAACCTCAAGCAAGTAAATAAACAATACTATCGGCTTCAAGGGTTGCCACGTTTAAACCTAAGAAGGAATTTAAAGAAGTTATTGAGGAACGTTTACCCTTACTTTTTCTATAAAAAGCTCTACGTATTCTCACGTAGAGCTTTTTGCTGAACTGTTTAATTAGCGTCATTAAAAATAAATAACCATCGAAAAATTTATTTTACAATAAGAACTGGGCAATCAACAGAATGTGCTACTGTGTGACTCACACTTCCTAAGAACATTCCTTTTATTAATCCCTTTCCCATACTTCCCATCACAATTAAATCATATGGATTTTCTTTTACATACGATGTGATTTGTTTAGAGGGATCCCCTTCTAATGTATGAGTTTCATAAGGAATCCCTGCCTCAAGAAGAAGTCCATTAGCTGTAGATAGAATTTTATGATTATCTTCCTCAATTAACTGATCTATCTCTACGTTATAAACAGGTTGCTGTAAGTCTATAGGTTCATCATTAACATGTAGAATGACTATCTTTTTAGTACCTGCCTGCTATTTTAGCTAATTTAGCTGCGTGTTGGAGAGCGTGAATAGAAGGTTTAGAACCATCAAATGCTACTAGAATCTTGTTATACATACCAATTGTCACCTCAATAGTATATTTTATTATCTCATGAATTATAAAAATAAAAGCTTATTTATTAAATTCCCTTAAGGAAGATTTCCATAAACATTGTAAAAAAGGTCTGTATCAAAATAGATACAGACCTTTTTTACATGAAATTTCACGTAATGAGTGTCCTTATAAATTTCTTTTACTAAGCAGGTAAATATACCTTCATTACAGGCAACGTTTTAGGTTAACTTACTACTAAGTCTTTCAAACCTCATCATCCCCCATATTGTATACAACCTTTAACAGATACTCATCTACACATTCATCCTTTATATAAACAGTGAACCATCTTTTTATTTTTATTCAGGTTTAAAGAATTCTTCCTGACAGAGGTGGCTTTTGCTCTCTATTTCGGCCAAATTTCTCCTTTTCATCAACAAGTACTAGGATTTTTCCTTCTTTGACTGAGTTACTATAGTATTCAGCTTCCTCTTTAGGAATACCTATTCCAACAAGAGCTCCTGTTAAACCTCCTACTCCTGCACCCGTTACAGCGCCAGTTAACACAGCTGCAATTGGTCCTGCAGCAACAATTGGTCCTATTCCTGGGATAGCAAGTGCACCAGCTCCTGCTAATAAACCTGTTAGCCCTCCAAGAGCTCCACCAGTTAGTGCACCTGTTGTAATTCCGTCAACAACTTCGGTATCTGTTTCTTCCGTTACTGTATCTACCTCTCTACTATCTCTCCCCATGATGGAGATGTCACGTGTAGCGTATCCCTGTGTTTTCAGGTCCTCTACGGCTGCAATGGCTTCTTGCTCTGACTTATATACTCCTACAACTCTCTTTGCAGTTCGTTCCATTTTTATCTCCTCCCAAATAAAGAATTCCATTTTTGAATAAGATAAAAGGGCAGCGAAAGGATTACTCCTCAATCAGTAAATACTAATTACTATTTTTTTTTCGTATATATAGCAACGTTCTTTTAATTAGACTTATAAAATTTAAATAAGTGTTAAAAACTAGTCTAATGCATTTTCTACAGTGTCTATTTGATGATTCATATCTGTTTTCTTATCTTTTCGATGATCAATACGTATGTTTGTGATAATTCGATTAGGCCCACTGGAGATTGCCTCTTGGTGTATGTCTTTTGCTACTTGCCATAACTGTTCAAGGTCTCCTTCTATTACAGTAGAGGTGGGTGTTACATCATAATGTAAGTTCTTTCCCTTAACCTTACGTACAGCATTAATTACTTCTGAACTAAAGCTTGCTGAATCTGTTCCAACAGGTATAATACTTATATCTAATAAGGGCATAGTATCTCCTCCTTCCTTATAAGTGTGTGCTTTTAATTCGGAAAGAAACTACTTATATAAAGTCTCCTGACTTTTATTTATTAGGCTCAGCAGGAACTGAGATGTCCTCAAGGGCTTTTCCTGCTTTTTGATTTGAATCATTACTTACTGCTAAATCACCCAAGGAAACCATTCCAATGAGTTTCCCATCTTCTACAATGGGAAGCCTGCGTATTTGGTACTGAGACATGATTTCTGCGGCTTGATCTACAGACATGTGTTTTGTACCAGAAATGACATCCGTAGTGATCATTTCAGATATGTGTGTATTGGCATTAAAGTTATTGGCTAATCCATTGACAACTAAATCACGATCCGTTATCAATCCTATTAGCTTATCGTCTTCACAAATTGGAATAATCCCTACATCTAGATTCTTCATCATAGTAGCTACCTCACCACAAGAACTTTTAAGGTTACAGCTCTCAACATTTGAGGTCATTACTTCTGTTATATTCATAACAATTCCTCCTTTATTTAATAGCTGTCTTATTTCATTTCATTCCCGTACATCATCTTCCAAAACGTAATCCTGAGTTTTAATTCCTACAGCTTTAGATTTTAAGGAGAAGGAATTAACTTAATAGATGACCTGAAACATAGAATGGAAGAACTTGCAGCAAGATCTTTAAAATTTATTATTGAGTATAAAAATGATTTTTATTTCTTAGAAATGGGTACATATTATTTAACTATAAAAGGAGGTTGTTTTATGAAAAATGTAAGAGTAGTAGAAAACGGAGTTCAAGCAAAAGAAGTAATTGAACAATTTCTAAATCGAGGATACACAAGAGACGAAGTATATTTATTAGCTCATGATAAAAATCGTTCTAAAGACTTAACGGAAGCATTAGAGACGAACGATATCGGCGTTTCAGAACAAGGAGCATTTGATTTAATGGCCAATGTTTTCCGATCCCGTGGAGATGAATTACGTTCTAAAATCCATTCTTTAGGGTTATCAGATGTAGAAGCTCAGCAATATGAAAGGGAATTAGATCAAGGACGTGTACTAGTAATTGCAACAAAAGCAGGTTAATGTCCAAAAGATAAAAGAGAACCTATTAAGTAGGTTCTCTTTCATTAACATTTGATTACATTCCTTTTAATAAGATTAGATTATGACCATCGCTTTCACATACTACATGGTTAAATCATTTTATTTGTGATATTTGTTATCGGCTTTTAAAAGAATATGGGATTAATTCACAAATAGTGATTAACATGGAAGAAACAAAGGAGCAAGAAATTGATCTTGATAAAGTTTACGACTATGCTGAATTTTCGGATAAATTTTTATCAAGATCTAAATCGAAGAAAGCCATAGAAAATAAAGGTAGATACATATTGCACATGACTAATATGTATCTACCTTTTAATTTTCGCTCAATAAACGCGCCCGTTTGATGAACTGCCTTCAATACCTATGGGCTTAACATCTGAAAACAATATCTAAGCTATCGTTGTAATTATCGGTTGATCCCTTGTAATAATTATTGTGTGCTCATGTTGTGCACAAAGACTATTATCGAGGACACATAAAGTCCAACCGTCCGGACTTCCAACTGTATACTCTGCTCCAGTTGATAAAAAAGGCTCAACGGTAATAACCATACCTTCTTTCAACACCCGTTTATCATGCTTGTCATAAATAGGTAAAATATTTTCAGGTGTCTCATGCAAAGATCTTCCAATTCCATGACTGCACAGATTTGTAATTACCTTGTAACCACCTTTTTGGGCTTCATTTTGAATAATTCTTCCAATTTAATTCAATCTCACCCCATGTTTAAGTGAAGAAATAACTCTCATCATGGTAGCGTGTGTGTATTGACAGAGACGCGTTATAGAAGGGTTATATAAAGGCATCTGAAAGGAATGACCTGAATCGGCAAAGTAACCATTTAACTCCGCGGAGACATCAATATTTATTAGGTCACCTTCTTTAATCTTCCGATTCCCCGGTATACCGTGGGCAACTTCATGGTTAATACTAATACATGTGTTCCCAGGGAAATTATAAGTTATCTTTGGTGCAGAAGTTGCGCCATATCTTCTTAAAAAACGTCCCCCGATTTCATCCAATTCTTTGGTCGTCATTCCAGCACGTGTCTGGTTTTTCATTTCACTTATTGTTAAAGCAATGATCTTGCCGATTTCCTTAAGCCCTTCAATATCTTCCTTACCTTCAACTGTCATATACGAACCCTCCAATTTTCTTGATGTTCTTATTTTACCAAAGGTAATGTTTCCGGTCCTCCATAAACTGGCCTGATTGCTTAATACCCATTATTACAAAATTAGAAAATTCCTACCCCTCACCTCCTAAATCAAATTAACGTTCGGTCTGAAGACTTTACTACGCCTCCTGCTATAGGCTACAACCTCCATTTGTAACAAACTTATGTTCCTTTATAATATATACATATTAACCATAATAACCTCTTATTAGTTTAGTCCATTTAATAAGGTCAGTGGTAGAGGCAACAACTGCAATTCATCTTACTTCAAAAGTTCGGTAAAGGGTGGCGTATTCTTACGTGAATGTCGAGAATGAGGGATGAAGAAGAGTATCTAAACATAGATGATATAGAAAAAGAGAAGGTTAAAAACCCTCTCTTTTTTTAGTTTAACTGTGTTTTAACCATCTTTAATTAGAAAAACATCTTACTCTCTAGGTATTTTTTCTAATTTATCATGTTATAACTTTTCTCTTACCATAGAAATTTCATCAATTAAATCTTTTATTAATCGTCCCAATCCTGCTAATTGCTCATCTTTGCGATTATAATCATCCATTTTCATAGATAGTTCCAAAATACGGCAAGTCTCTTCAACTGTCAAACCATGATCTCTTGCAAGAGTTTTTACTGTATCAAGAAATTTAACAGCATCATTATCAAAATAATCTTTTCGAGATGTTTGATTAAATAATGTTCCCATTCTCTCTCTCCTCAAAAATTCAAGTTTTATATTAGTGAATTTTACAAATGAATGAGCGCCACCTTTGCAACTAGCACAGACTGAGAGATTATAATTATTGCAAAGGTGTATTTTTAAACTTGAGATATACAATTTACGGTTCTGGTGCAAAAACTTCAAGATAATTGCAATGAATCTCTAAATCTTGGACATACTGATACTATCAGTCTAAAAAGGGTGTGTGATCGGTATGGAAAAAGAAGGTTTGTTCAAATGGAAGCATTATCAGCCTGATATTATTTTACTAACGGTGAGATGGTACCTACGGTACAACCTAAGTTTTCGTGATTTGGTGGAAATGATGGAGGAGCGAGGCTTATCTATCGCTCACACGACCATTATGCGTTGGGTTCATCAATATGGACCTGAATTAGATGAAAGAGTACGACATCACCTTAAGATAACAAATGACTCCTGGAGAGTTGATGAAACGTATATCAAGGTAAAAGGGCAATGGATGTATTTATATCGTGCGGTCGATTCAGAAGGGAATACCATTGATTTTTATCTAAGTAAATCAAGAGACAAACAAGCAGCCAAGCGCTTTTTCAAGAAAGCCTTGGCTGCTTCTCATATTTGTAAACCGCGTGTTATAACAGTGGACAAAAACCCAGCCTATCCTGTGGCGATTCAAGAGTTAAAAGAAGAGAAACATATGCCTCAAGGCATACAAATAAGGCAAGTTCGATATCTCAATAATATCGTGGAACAAGATCACCGTTTCATTAAGAAACGTGTGCGTTCTATGTTGGGATTTAAGTCATATGAAACGGCTACTTCTATATTGAGTGGCATTGAAGTGATGCATATGGTGAAAAAAGGACAACTTCACCGACAGGTGAAGTCTGCCCAAAATGAAGTTGAATTCATACATAAGTTGTTTGGAATTTCATCATAATCTGGAATGGAACAGACTATGTAGGTTCTATGTCTCTATCAAATGGTTTTCGCACCAGAACCAAATTACGAAACCATGTAGGAGACATGATTGGACTGAACTTTGACCCTAGTCATCTCATTTGGATGGGAGGGGATCCTATTGTAACTTTAAGAACTTTAGGATCAGCTATATATCATGTTCATGCCAAAGATACACGTATTGAAAGAGGCATCGTTGAATCCCAGGGAGTGCTGGATACAAAAAACATTGATGAATTTTCCACGCGTTCATGGAATTACGTTGCACTAGGTCATGGTCATGAAGTGGGCTGGTGGAAGGAATTCTTCTCAGTTCTCAGCATGGTTGGTTATGATGGATCGGTAAGTCTAGAAATGGAAGATTTGACAATGAATACACTCACTGCCTTGAGAAAGTCAACCCATGTATTAAAGGAAGCTTTGCCTAAAGATTTTGATGAAAAAAGATATGTTACGTCTTATTGAAAAAGATTTTACTCGTTTTCCCTTATTAAAGATTAATAAACGTAGAGGGGTATAAAAATGAATAAACAGGTTAATCAAAATCACCTTTCATTTCTGAGTACGATTGTTTTAATATCGACATTTGGCGGCCTTCTTTTTGGTTATGATACAGGAGTTATCAATGGGGCTTTGCCTTATATGTCAGACGATTTTAATCTAAATTCATTTACAGAAGGTCTCATCACCAGTGTTCTTCTTCTGGGTGCTGCGATAGGCGCTGTGTTTGGTGGTCGTCTATCGGATGGTATAGGACGACGTAAAAGTATCTTTTTCCTTGCCGTTTTATTCTTTATCTCTACTATAGGTTGTACCCTTTCACCGAATATAACTATGATGATCATCTCTCGATTTTTACTAGGTATAGCTGTAGGTGGAGCATCCGTAACCGTTCCAACATTTCTAGCTGAAATGTCGCCCTCTGATAGAAGGGGGCGGATGGTTACTCGTAATGAGTTAATGATAGTAGGTGGACAATTCTTGGCCTTTGTCTTCAATGCTATCCTTGGTAATCTAGTTGGTCACATTGGGGTTTGGCGCTACATGTTATCAATCGCAGCTATTCCAGCTATAGTTTTATTCTTTGGTATGATGAAAGTACCAGAAAGTCCTCGTTGGCTCGTAAAAAAAGGGAAAAATAAAGAGGCGTTACGTGTTCTCCGCAAGATACGTACAGAGGAACAAGCACAGATTGAACTTCAAGAAATTGAAAACGCTTTATCGAGGGAGGTTGAATTAAACGAGGCATCCTTTAAGGATCTTGCCGTACCATGGATGCGTCGAATTGTATTTATTGGAATCGCTATTGCCTTTGTTACTCAGGCTACTGGTGTTAATTCGATTATGTACTATGGAACGGAAATTCTCCGACAGGCAGGCTTTGCAACATCCGCAGCACTAATTGGAAATATTGCAAACGGTGTCATTTCAGTATTAGCCACTATCGTCGGAATTTGGCTTCTTGGTAAGGTCGGACGTCGACCTATGATGTTAACAGGCTTAACAGGTACAACTGTGACTTTGCTACTCATTGGAATACTTTCGTTTGTAGTTGGAACATCTACTGTACTTCCATATGTAATGCTAGCACTAACAGTCACATTTCTTGCCTTTATGCAAGGAGCGATTGGACCGGTATTATGGGTTTCACTATCAGAAATCTTTCCATTACGCCTAAGAGGATTCGGTATGGGGATCAGTGTGTTTTTTCTTTGGATGACGAACTTTATTATAGGGTTATTATTCCCTGTCATGTTGGATAAAATGGGCTTGTCAGTAACGTTTTTTATCTTTGCAGTGATAGGGTGTGTATCTATATTCTTAATGGCGAAATTCTTGCCTGAAACTAAAGGCCGTACACTTGAAGAAATCGAAATTTCTTTCCGTACCTATTATGATAAAAGAGAAGGTAAATATGTTGGCTCCAATCAGTCAGGAGCTCAAATAAAATAAATCTAGAAATGTATGTTAGTACTACGCCTATGACAATTTTCTAAGAGTCGATCTAGAGCTAATCTCCCTGTATAATCATGAATACAAAAGGATGCCGTAAAATTCTACACAGTAAAGAGAATGCTTACGTTTTTCTGTTGTTAGAAATAATATTTTATTCTGTGAAAATCTACCTCACTGAAACTTCGAGGTAGATTCTTTATTTATTGTGAAAAAATTAATACTATGAGCAAATGCACTGTATGTTTACTTAACACCCTTATATATGCCGGTGTTAAAGTATATATTATATATTTTTTTCTAGTTAAGTCGGGTAAGCGAGGGGCATCACTGCCCCTAACTCCCCTGAGAACCGTACGTGAGCCTTTCAACTCATACGGCTCAAGCCTCCCATTGCAGGTCCATTTGCTGTCGTATCCTCATCACACACCATATCGGTAAGTAAAACGTACGCCGACGCTCCAAATGGAGGTATACATAACAGTACGTTTCTTTCGTCAGAAGATAGCCACAACCTTATGTTCCTACGAGAGACCAACGAGAAGTCAGCTCCCTTTCGGGCCTATCATGGGCTTGTCCGTAAGGACGATAGTATCCATCCAGTTATACAGTTTCCTGCTTTCCTGTTCTCTTTCGAGGTAATGGCATTTGCTTTCTCTCGTATCCTTTACCCTCTGCCACATTGTTTGACTTTGCAGTCATCCTACTGTTTACACAGATGACAAAGGGCTTACCAAGTTCCGCATCTTATAGATACGACGAGGTTAGGTGGGTTCTTTACTCCGGGCAAGATACGGGACGCGTCACAGCAGCTTTATGAATCTGCTTTTCCTCTTGCCAATACCCAAGCAAAGCTGTGCACTATCCTGAGCTAACACTTACGAAGCTTACAAACCTTCACTAATGTTCACCATACTCATCTTCCCCTAGCAGTGTTCCGAGTCGTGCACTGACTCTCTGTTTCCGCATTTCCGCATGCAACCCACGAGCCCGTTACCAGGCCCGCAGTTTTGGACGGGGATAGTTTTTGCGTCTAAACCAGTGGCGTGAGCCACACTATATAAAAGCGACTTCTTGTCGCACCATAAAACCTATTATAAGAACCAAAAGCCCTTAGAATTAATAATTCTAAGAGCTTTTGATGTATGTGAGTTTGAAAACCAAGAATGTTTAAATATCTATTTGTATAATTACTTATCCTTCTTTAATTATTGATTTCTGTTTTAAAATTGCTTGATTTCTTATAAATACAATAATACTTAAAATAAGAACTACTAAAGGCATTAGAGCCATTAATCCTTGTCCTGCATTAAAAAGAGTGAATATTGCACCTATCATGATTAGCCCTAATCCTCCAGAAGCAGCTACTGCAAGTTTTGGCTTCCAATAACCAATAAATAATCCAAGTGCACCCAAGACTTCAAGAATACCAATAGTATACATAAATCCTAGTGAAAAATTGTAGACCTTTGTAAATTCCTGTACCACCGTATTATTACCTGTTAATTTCATAATTCCAGATAATAAAAAGTCCATAACTAATAGTCCCTGGATAATTCTTGTAAACCACTTCATAACAGACACCTCCTATAATATTCTTTGTTAAAGTTTCTTTGAAAATATATGCTAGATGATTTGTATGTATGTTGCAGACGTTTTTTATTTAAATAAGGAACTTCATCGATAGTCATAAAACCTAAGTAGTAATTGTTTATATGAATAATACCTAATAATTTGAGCAAACTACTCAAGATACTCCAAGGTATCCTTTACTAACCCTTTTGATAAAACAGAAAAAACTACCTTACATCCATAGGGTAGTTTTTTTCGTTTTTACGCTGTATACGATATACAAAGTTAGTTTCCATAATGTTTTTTATCGGAGGATGGACTGGTATGGGAGTAGGAGCAATTAGTTTTACTGCTTTTATCTCATCACTTATCTCCCTAATAATCATATCTGTAGTGGAAGCTTTAAAAGGAAAAGGTAATAAGAATATTCACCAATAAAGCATGTATATAATATACAAATTCAGTTAACATAATCACCATTATCGAAACAAAAAATACTGATACCTTAGGAGGAAGATTTATATGGCAGAAAGACAAGTTGGAACAGTTAAGTGGTTCAATGATGAGAAAGGATTTGGCTTTATTACACCAGAAAATGGACCTGATCTTTTTGTCCATTTTACAGCTATTGAACGGACTAAAGGGACTGAAGGGGTTGTTATTAAAAGCTTAAAAGAAGGGCAAAAGGTTACTTTTGTAGTAGTGAATGGCCAAAGAGGTATGCAAGCAGAAATGGTACGGGTCCTAGGCTAATATCCTAAGGGAATTATTACACAGTAAAAAGTGTATATCACATGCAAAGAATATAAACCCTAGTTAACGTAATTACCGTTATAGGAACTACAAAGACCTTATTGATATCAATAAGGTCTTTAATATTTGTACTTTTTACTTATCTATTACTTTTTAAATTTAAGGCTTTTACAGTTTCTCTTACTGTATTGCTTAATATGTATTTTGGTTGAAATCCTGAACCTATAATCTTTTTAATAAAAATATTATCTATGAACCTAAACACATCAAGAATTACAGTCCTTATTTATAAATAAGTAAGGCTTTAATAATTTCGTAGAAATAATCTTTCCATGTTAATGAACCTTTGTTTTTTTTCATTTATCTAATCTTATTCTCAGCTTCCAAAGATAACATAGAACCAAAGTATTGTGAGGCTGTAGTAAAACAAATAAAAGCACATAACTCACTAATTTCACGCTCATTAAATGTTTCCTTCAGTACTTTGAAAATAGAATTTTCTATCTGTCCCTTTTGTTTTAAAAATACTTCTGCAAAGCCTACAGCAATGGCAGTTTTCTCATCAAAAAGCTCATGTTCAGGTTTTCCCTTAGCTTTGCAATATTCACAACCATTCTGTTGTGCCAAAGTTCTTCTAACTTGTTCTTTCAAGTTAAAGGTAAGACTCCCCTCACCTTCTAATTTAGTTCCTAAATCGTTCCATGCCTCCATAATAGATGGATTATATCCTAATAATTGTTGAAATGGCGTATCTCCGATAGAAGAAAAAGAAATATTTGGCATGTTTTCACCATCCTTTCTTTTTTATTATAAAATTTAAAAACCCTATTTACCTTGACGTATGAATAGTTATTTAATTATAAACTTTACAAATGAATTTAAAAAAAATGTATATTGTGCCATATGAAATACTAATTAAAATTGATGGTAAAATAACGCAATTAACATAATGTCTCTTCAAGGAACCAAGCAAAAAAATGAACCCATGCAGGACAAGGGTTCGGAGTAGGATGACTTTTATGGGATATGCAGCTTTTTATACATCTTTGACATACCAACGCTTTAGTAGGAGACGAACGAGAAAAAAATGTATAAAAAGAGCATGTTTTATACATATGCTCAAGGTTGTCCTATATTGCCTTATTTATAAATTTGTTGTAGAATTTTTCAGCCTTTTTTATGAATTGAAGCTTACAAATTCCCTAAAAGCTATCCGTCCTGCAACGATGGGGTAGCTTTCTTTTTTTGTTAAAGAGATTAACCACCTTCAGGGTGATTTTTTAGCCTTGAGGCTAATGTTTTTCTAACGAAAAAAATATAAAAAGACCCTTGTGATTCGAACAGCGAATTGCTATTTAAATAGAGTGAGAAGAGATAATTAGAAGAATGTCGTAATATCAATATTTATAACGAAGTAACAATTTCTTCAGAAGAATAAAAGTAGAAAAACTCTCATTTTAATCAATATTTCCACTCTGAATTCAGTCGATTCTCAATACTTCCTTCTCTAGGACAAACTTTACTATTGCCTATTTCATTACTATACCAATTAATTTTATGGTCAATCATTGCTTGATAAGACGTCAATTGATTTATTTTTGACTGTATATATTCATTTTGTTTTTTAAGCATTGATATGCGTTGATCAATTGTTTCATTCCCCTGCATTACGAGGGTCACAAATTCCTTTAGATCAGCAATAGTCATACCCGTAGCCCGAAAACAGCAAATATATTTAAGCCATTCAATATCTTTAGTTTCATAAATACGTCTGCCACTTTCATTTCGCTTAATAATCGGAGTAATACCTTCTTTTTCATAATAACGCAAAGTATGAATTGATAAGCCTGTTTGGTCTGATACTTGACTAATCGTGTAGCTCATAGTTAATACCTCCTGTCTCTTTATTATTTATTCCATCATTATCTGAAAGGTACGATCGGTTTAAACTGGTTGGCTTGTTCAAGTTTTTAAATCAGTATTGAGTTAATTAACTATTAAATTTCTTGCAATTAAAGGCCCACTTACAAAAAAAGTGAGCCACAAATATCAATATCTTTTTTTATTATAGTTCTTGTTTAGTTGGTCTTACAATTATTTCATTGACAGCTATATTATCTGGTTGAGAAATTGCATATAAAATCGAATTAGCGATAGCCTCTGCAGGAAGTCCAAATTCCATAATTTGTTCTTCAATACCTTTTTTAATTTCTTGATTAGAAATGCAATTGACCAATTCTGTATCCACTGCCCCAGGTGAAATAATTGTTGTACGAACATTATTTTCTACTTCTTCTTGTCGCAGCCCTTCAGTAATAGCCCTTACAGCAAATTTCGTACCCGAATAGACAGCACTTGACGGAAAAGCTATGTGTCCTGCAACAGAAGAAACATTAATAATATGCCCTTGTTTTTTTCTTCTCATATAGGGGAGAACCGCAGCAATCCCATAAAGGACACCTTTAATATTTACATCAATCATTTGTTCCCATTCTGTCACTCTTTTTTCATGTAAATAAGAAAGTGGCATGAAACCAGCATTGTTAATTAGGACATCAATTTGACCAAAGTTATCTAGGGTAAAACTTGCAAGCTCTTCTAACTGTTGTTGAGAAGTAACGTCTGTTACTTTATATTCGACTGTACCACCCTGATTTTCAATTTCTGACTTGATTTTTCGTAATTGGTCCTCACGTCTTGCAGATAGTACAACTTTAGCTCCTTTATTAGCAAGTACTTTAGCAGTTGCTTCACCGATTCCACTTGAAGCTCCAGTTAAAATAACTACCTTCTCTTCAACATTTAACATTACTGATCAACCCTTTCTATTCTTAAGATGTTTCTCAGTATAATACCTAGAGTGCGCTCTAGCACAAGAGCTTTATAAAAAATTCTTTTCTGCTTAAAAGCAAAATATTCCGCCTTTAGTCGACTTAACTAGTCTTCAGGATTTTTGTTTTTTTAACGAGAAAAAATATAAAAAGACTTTTGCAATTCTAAGAACGAATTGTTATTGAATCTAACTATGCATGGTTCGCCTATGGTGAGGTCTGTCCATTATAAACAGTCCTAAAAGTTACACCCTTTTATACGATAGGAAAACTAATGACAAAACGTCTATTTATCCTCTAAACTAGACGTTATTGTACGTATAAAAAGTAATAAACTTTTTTATGCGTTATGTCATATACTTAGACTATGTATAGGATATGAAATTCTAGTTACAGTATTTAATAATAAAACAAAAAGACCTCCTTATAAGGTCTCTTATCTGCTAATAAAAGTTGATTTTCCCTTTAACTCTTGTCTTTTTTGGATGCTAATTATAAAACTTAAAACGGCAGCAATACTACAAGCATATGGAAGAGTAGGATATCCCCAATTTGATATCACGTAACCGCCAAGCATTGACCCGAGGGTAATACCAATATATAGAGCCGTATTGTTCCATGCCATTACAATTCCCCGTTCTAAAGGATATTCAACAGCTAATCGAGCTTGATAAGATGTGAATCCTGCATATCCAACTAAAGCCCATATAAACATAAAGAAATACAACCAATCACCGGATGAGAAAAATACGCCTAGGCAAAGGAGTATTAGAATCAATACAATCAATGTATTGATAGATATTTTTCTTTCCCCAAACTTATCAGTTAATTGTCCACTTGAAAGGCTTCCTAAAACCGCACCAATACCATAAAAGGCAACAGCTAGTGCAATTTCTGCCGATGAAAATCCATTATTAAAGTGTAGAGCTGCACCTAAATAAACATACAGGGTGTACATTGAAATGGCCCAAATGGCAGTAACACTTACGGAACCAAGTATTCTCATTAGATTTCCTTTTAATAAATTTGTTGTTAATTCATTACTAGGAACAGACTTCCATGCTTTAAAATTTACAAACATCAATATAACTCCTAGTGTGGCCATTACAATAAATACAGAACGCCAACCTAGAAAGTGTTCCAATAATGTACCGAGTGGTGTTCCAGCCCAAAGGGCTGTTAAATGACCAGAAACAACGATTGAAAGCCATGTTCCCCTTCGACTAGGTGGTGCGATATCTCCAATGATAGCGTATATTAAAGGGGTAATGGATGCTACTGAAAACCCAGCTAAAATACGGCTAACAATCAACCAAAAAAAGGATGGGGCACAGGCCGTTAGAATATTGGAAGCAGCAAACAGTAATAACCCCAATGTAATCAAAGATCTTCTGCCTTTTTTGTCTGAGAGCCACCCAAAGAATGGAGCTGAAAAAGCATACGTAATTGCAAAGACAGTTACCATCCATCCAGCCGTCGCTGAACTAATTTTATATTCTTGAGAAATAAATGGTAATAATGGGGATACAACAAATAAATCAGTTCCCATTAAGAATAAGGTAATCCATCCAATACTTAAGCTTAATCTTCCTTGTCTTTTCATTACATTCCTCCTACAACGTTATATTTCATGTGTATTCTCTAGAGGTATAACCTATACAAAATTAGTTAACGTAATGGATTTTTTTGGAACACAACACAAAAAGAAACCTTGCGACAGTAAGGTTCAGCTAAGGGTTCTTTTTTCTGAGTAAGCAGCTTTTTATACATATGTAAGAAATTCCCTCAATTATTTTTGAAGGCTTTTCTTATATTTTTCGTCCCTTAGTGTAAATGATAAAACAATAAAATGAACAAAAATAAATTCTTGTTTACTTGTATAATTTTATCAGTATTAATAAAAAAGACTCCTTATAAGGAGTCTCCTATCATAACAATTGAACAAAGATAGCAACGAATCTTAAGTCCAATTGGTTCTATTTGCACGAATAAAGATTATTTTATGTACTTTTTTCCACATTACCAATTAAAAAGTCATTTATCAAGAGTCTTTGAGACATTGGATTAGGTTCTATTGTTGAGGATTTCGATATCTTAACAGTACCCATACAGTAGAATAGAAAGAAAATACCTAGAGGATAAATATATTTTACTACATATAATTAAATTAATTGTATATTATATTATACAAATTGGTTGTTTAATATTATTTTATCCATTATAATATTTAAAACATTAATGATTGTTTCAATTTATGTTTTCTTATGATTTTGCAAAGGGTGGCTAAAATGCATTTAGAAACTGATGATCCAAAACAAGTTGTTTTACAAGTTGGAGGAATACTAAGAAAACTTCGTAAAGAAAAAAATTTAAATCTTGAAGAACTATCAGAATTATCAGGTGTAAGTAAGTTAACGCTGGGAAATATAGAACGGGGAGAAACCAACCCCACAATAGGGGTGTTATGGAAAATTTCAAAAAGTTTATCTATACCACTCATGGCTCTATTCTCAACTGAAAGTAATGTAAATCTGTTTCGAGCTGGGGAAGGACTACGTATTGTTGGAGAAGAAAATAACTGGGAAATCGAACCAATTTTTCAAAATGTAAATAATAATATGGAAATGTACCGTGCTTATTTACAGCCGAATAGCTCCTACCATCCGGAAAAACATCATCATAATACAACGGAACTTGCAACTGTCATGTCTGGAGCCATTACAATTAAAGTTAACGATGAATCATATAGCCTAAATCAATATGATTCAATTAGTTTTTCTACAAATGGTACACATTCGTACGCCAATCATACTAACGATGTTGTTGTTCTTCATATTATATTGAAATACGTAATCTGAATTTTTTTCCTAGCGTATCCAAATACAAGGAATGCTTCAATCCATTAGGTGGATTGGAGCATTCCTTGTATTTGGTTAAAATAGTTCTTTATTTAAGGATAGACAAAATCCAATAAGTATATTATATTATATTTTGAAAGCAAAAAAATATACTTTAATATATAAAGTGTGTTGAGTTACAAATATTTTCTTTTTTTATTATTCATCTTTACAGTAATTCATAATGAACAAACTACAGTACATGGTTTTTTCAAAAGCTAGGAGGCAATAGAATGAGTTCAATGGATCAAGTAATTAAAAAGAAGAATAAAGGGCGTACATCAACAGTTGGAAAATCTGCCGTTTTGATAATGATTGTTGGTATTGTATTTATAGCAGCTAACTTACGAGCCCCTTTGACCTCAGTAGGGCCAGTGGTTGGTCTTATTAAGGATGATATAAATATTTCAAATACACTGGCGGGTATGATTACCACACTTCCGTTATTAGGCTTTGCGCTATTTTCACCTATTGTTCCCAAGTTAGGGCAGAAATTTGGGGTAGAACGAATTATTCTTGGTTCCATCGTCTTTTTGACAGTTGGTATTTCTATACGTTCCCTATCGGGAGTTGCTTCTTTATATATAGGTACTGCTATTCTTGGTTTGGCTATCTCGGTTGGTAATGTATTGTTACCTGGTCTGATTAAACGTGAATTTCCAGAACGCATAGGTCTAATGACTGGCGTGTATTCCATTTCTATGAACTTATTTGGAGCAATAGCTTCTGGTGTGAGTGTTCCCATTGCACTTGGATGGAGATTTGGCTGGAAGGGTGCCTTGGGAATTTGGGGCGTTTTAAGCTTTGTATCTATCTTTTTTTGGTTATCACAGATGAAACAGCGTAACGTGAAAAGAGATACCGTTCATAAAGAAAAATCTGACGGTCATGTAAACTTGTGGAGTTCGGCACTAGCGTGGCAGGTAACCTTGTTTATGGGACTGCAATCCATGTTCTTTTATGTACTAGTTGCATGGCTGCCAGAAATTCTTAAACAGCAGGGATTGAATTCAAGTCAGTCTGGCTTAATGCTTTCCGTTATGCTATTGGCTCTTCTTCCCTTTACTTTCATCGTCCCTGTCATGGCAGGACGCATGTCTGGTCAGCGTTCGTTAGTGACTATTACAGCGATTTTATTTTTAATCGGGACGTTGGGGTTACTGTACGGTAGCTCGAATTTAATCATTTTGTGGATCATCGCCCTAGGCATAGGAGGAGGCTTCGCATTCAGCCTATCCATGATGTTTTTTGGCTTACGTACAAGGAATGCGCAGCAGGCTGCAGAATTATCCGGCATGGCACAATCAGTTGGTTACTTGCTTGCGGCTATTGGTCCAACCCTTTTTGGATTTATACATGATGCAACTAATAGCTGGACTATTCCTCTTTTAATATTAGGTAGTGCATCGGTCTTACTCTTTATATTCGGTCTTGGTGCAGCTAAAGATCGATATGTAGGTTCTACCAACTAATAAAACATATAATATGGAATGAAAGGATGATAGATATTTTTATTTTCACAAAATTAAACTTAAAAGCCCTTTTTGTTTAAAAGGAGGTTTTTCTTTATTTACTCTTTATTTAAATAATCACCATTTTCGGAAGGAAAATATGTATTTGAAACATTAGGATTCAGAAGATATGAATGGAAATGTGATTCATTAAATGAAAAATCTAAAAATAGTGCCCAAAGACTAGGTTTTACTTTTGAAGGTACTTTTAGACAACATAAAATTTATAAAAATCGAAATAGAGATACAAGTTGGTTCTCTATGTTGAAAGAAGAATGGCCAACTATAAAAAAAGGTTATGAATCATGGTTAACACCATCTAATTTTGATAATAATGGAAAACAGAAAAACAAATTATCATTAAAAAATAACTAGTTATACGATTATTATATTTTCAATAACTAAATATTTAAAAATATCATATAAAAAGAGAGTGTACAGAAAATAACCATTTTCTGTACACTCTCTTTTTATACTGAAATTACAGTGGTATTTAATGAAAATAGTGTTCAAAAACCCAATACCTATCTTGTAGAAAAATGACCATTTTTACTTCTTATCATAACCAACCTATCTTCTACTTTCCTTTTAAGAAATTGATTTATTCATGGTATCCTAACAGAAAATCTACAAAACATTTAGTATTACCATATTTTTCGTAAGATATATTTAATTAAAAACACAAAATGAATGTATTTTATACAATGGGGTAAATGCACAAACTCTATTATAAAAATTAGAGTTTTATCAATTACTCTAATTGGCGACAAATTGTGAGTTTTTCTACATCATAGGTAAATAGTAAACTATTTTTCGATAAAATACGTTAATTATTACTCTTATTCATAATATAAAATAAATCATTATTTATTGTTCAAGTCTAAAGTTATTAATTTTTTATTTAACTAAATATTTTTTATTTATCTAATGACTATTATTTTTAGACCTACGTTATTTATGGTGAAGAGGAGAATATAGAAACATCTGCTCTAATTGTTTTAAAATAAAGATGGAAGAATTGAAAGAAAAATAAGTTTAGGAAATTACTTATATGAATGAAGGGTGTCCAAAAAAGGACACCTTTTTTTTAACTCCTTTATTTTAATGGTCTTAATTGCTAATAAAAACTTAGTAATACCTTTATTTAGCTGATAAAAGAAAACATTTAACTTTCTTCGCTATAAGTTTCTTAAATCTTATCCCTTTCTAATTAACTTTTTTTATAAATAGCCTATCCCTTATTAATCTAACTTCCAAAATATCACCGTTATTAATGTTTAAATAATCTCTTAGCTTTTTAGGTATGTTTAAATATTTATCTTTACTTATTACCCGTGATTGTCCAGTAAAAGATAGATTTCCTTCAATAAAAAATTTATATTCATGTTTTTTTACAACAAGGGTGTCATGTTCTTTAATAAAGAACTGCAATTGCATATTTAATTCTAAATCTAAAGCTGTCAAGAAAAAATTGTTAAGTTTAATTTTCCCATCTTTTAACGTAATTAAGAGTAATTGATTTAATTGATGTTCTATAGGTTCCATTGTTTGACCTAATGTTTTATTGTATTTTCTTATTTTATAGAAAATAATATTTTTATTGATTAATTTTACTCCTATCTTCTCATACAAATTCAAATTATGTATTTCACGCAATGTTTTTGGAATTGTGATGTAACCCAAATTATCGATAGTTCTAATTAATTTGTTTAACCTCATTTTTTCCTTTAAACAGACCTGTGGAACTTCAATCTGCTTCATAACAAAACAGTTTTTATGGTCAAAAAATTGCATTTTAGTGAATGGCTGAATATTAGCATACTTTAAAAAACGCGATGGTATCTTGACTCTACCCATCTCATCAATTATTAGATAGTCTTTGAATAATTCTTTCCCTTCCACTACTCAAAATCCTTTCAAATGTACTTTTATAAATAAAGGCGCATATAAAAATCATTGAAAACTGACGTTTTTATGACTTTTATATGGTGTTAGATTTGAATTTTTTACAAACTGGATAAGTAATTATGTTTTATGCATATTAGTTATAGAAAAATTATAAGAAAAGGTAATAATTTTTATTCGTAGGGGTTATGTTACAGAATATTTTAGTATATAATATGACAGGTTGAGAGGAGGAATATCATGGATAATAATGAAAATTATGAAACCGACCTTCCCCAAGAATGGCTGGCATTAGTTAAAATGGCTATGAGTTCTACTGTGACTAAGGAAGAATTTAAAAGATTTCTTGAAGAGAAATCTTAAACATTACATAACAATAAAAAACATTAGATACCAAGAATATCCTGGCCTAATGTTTTTTATTGCTACAGTATTTGTTTATTTGTTAAAAACTCTTTAACTTCTTCAATGGATAATTCCATCTCTTTGGCCTCTCGGATAAGATTTACCCATTCCTCATCTAACTCTTGCGTTAAAAGTCGGTTCGAACTATCCATTAAAATACCTCCAGATTTCTAGGTAACTCAGCTGTCGTAGTCAATTGACCTTAGACCTGTAGCTTTGCGCCCCAATTTTCCAACTAGTTTGCATTTGTCTGAATATTCAAGTTTATAACTATATTACTATACAGTAGGTGTCGAATCGTGTCATAAAAAGTCGTTATTATTATTATTTTGACATTTAATTCAAATGATTACCTTATTTTAAAATAACATGTGCATACAAATTAATTATAGCATGATGTTTATTAAAATTCTCATATTTATTATATAATTTCTAGAGCGAATTACCCAACATGCCGTGAGCTATTAATTCTTACATAGGATATATGTAATAGAAGAGCCCCCAACTTAAACCAAATCCCACTTGTTAGACATGGATACCTAATGACTCCTTTTTAAAGAACTTTTCATTTAGTATGCCGAACCTGGAAAACTGCGGGGAGGGGCTGGTAATGTGGATTCAAAACAAGAGAAGAAATTAGCAATTACTAGAGAACTAATGGAGAATGCTAAGAAACGAATTGATTTATCCTATAAGTTAGAGTAGGACTTAAAGAATTTGGGATTACAACGAAGAGTAAAGCAATTAGAGGTAGAAAGTAAGTTACCATAGAAACAAAACAACGAACCAGCTTAATTCACAACATATCATCTGTCCAAGAATGCCTTTTCAATATTGCAACATTTTTACATAAAAATCCCCTTAATAAGCTTTAGTTAATTTATAATCGAGGTTGCCCAATATACAGAGTGCAAGTAAGTAACTTTCCGAAATGATTTTAATCATAGCATCAAACCAACTCACGCCCTAATCTAATTAATTTTCTTCATAACTAATGTATTTTTTACTGTTTTAACTTTTATATTATCTCCATCTTGAATTTGTAAATAATCTCTTAGCTTCTTTGGAATGGTTAAATATTTATATTTATTCACAATCCTCGATTGACCAGTAGGAAACAGGCTTCCTTCTGTATCAAATGTATACTGATGTGTCTTCGCTACTATTGTTTCCTTATCTTTAATAAAAAATTGTAAAGATGTGTTTATTTCTAGGTCTAGCAATTTAAGTATCAAATCTGTAAGAGTTAGTTTTCCATCCTTGACCTTGAGATCAAAGCAGCCAATTAATTCAGATTCCATAGAAGATTTTATTATCTCTACTGATGGATTTCCTTTTGTTATTTTGTTAAATATAATCCGATTATTTATTATATTTATTTCAGTGTTTTCATATATGCTAATATTATGTATTTCGCGTAAGGTTTTCGGAATTACAACTCTATTCGAACTATCAATTGTTCGAATAGAGTTCATTGACGTTGTTTTTTCCCGTAAATGAAAAGGTGTACTTTGAATTTGTTCCATAACAATACAACTCTTATAACTATAAAATTGCACCCTAGCAAATGGTTTAATATTAGCGTGTTTTAGAAACTGTAAAGGTATATCTATTCTTCCCATATTATCAACCATTCGATATTCTTTAAATGATTCATTCTTCTTCACGAATGACAATCCTTTCAAAAAACATTCCTCCATAAGTGAAGGAATGTTTTTAAATTTATTCATTAATTATTATTTGGTTTATAATCTCTTATTAACAACCATATAACTACTCTCTCTACTTTTAAAAGTCACTTCATGTATAACTAACATTGAAATAAGCATTATTATCAAGGTTCTTAATCAACGATATTTAAAATAATATCTTTTATGATTACTCTTTTACTGGGATGATTGATTATTTCAATAGGAGATTAGTTTATTTTTCGTTTGATCTCATTCACCAACTTCCTCTTGCTTCTCCAAGCAGGAGATGTTTTTTTTCTCTGGATGAACACTAAATGTATAACCCCAAGTTTGTAACTTATCTAGAATAATTTCATTTCTTTTAAATCCAAAAATTATGACTACATCTTGATTTTCGTCTAATAATAAGTATTTTTCGTCTTTACGCCACATTGTTAAATGAGAAGCATAAAAGAGATTCCATCCATTACTCATTCGGTAGCCTGTTGCTTGATTCTTATAATTAATAATCATACTTGATCCTCCGTTGGTGATTATGCCTAGAAGTAAACCATCTAAGAAATTAATCATTTATTATAAATTATTTATCTATCTATAAAAAACAATTAATTCTTTGAGGATTTTATAATGGGCTTATATTTTCAATTGTTGTTCCATCCGTGGTTTTCACACCGGTTAAAAGTACTTTTGTTCCAGCACCAAAGTTTAAATGACGTTCTTCTAAATAATTTGATAGTTTGAAGGTAGTGAGTTGATGATTGACATAAACTCGAATCATGTGCGAATTAATCATTTCAAAATAATCGGCCTCAATTGATATAGATTCGTCTCCTTTGAGAGGATCGGAGACCTTTACGATGTCATTAATTTTATTTTTTCCTTGTGAAGAGACTGTATAACGAATGACTAATGTGGTACCTTCTTTGTACCGGCTGATTTCGTTTTGTAAGTCACGGTCTCCCTCTGTATTAAATACTTTTGTTTCTCCTTCTATATTGAGTTCAATATCGTTACTGTCTACAAGGCCAGTAACAACTCCAAGTGTTTCTAAAACACGTTTTTGTTCAGATGGAGTGTCTCTCTTTACCGAAGTATCAACAGAAATTTCCGATTTTTGACTTGATAAACCATTTCTATGTGTAGAAGTAACTGCCTCTTTAACAGGAGTTTGTTCTTCTTGTTTCGGAGAAGTAACTGCCTTTTTAACAGGAGTTTGTTCTTCTTGCTTCGGAGAAGTAACTGCCTTTTTAACAGGAGTTTGTTCTTCTTGCTTCGGAGAAGTAACTGCCTTTTTAACAGGAGTTTGTTCTTCTTGCTTCGGAGAAGTAACTGCCTCTTTAGCAGGAGTTTGTTCTTCTTGCTTCGGAGAAGTAACTGCCTTTTTAACAGGAGTTTGAATAATTTGATTACAAGTAGAAATTGTCATTTCATGATCTGGCAATTTTACTACCTTTTTAGAGTTAACATTGGGAGTCTTCCCTTGAATATTTTCCTGTAGTTGCACTGATGCTGCCTCAGCTCGATCACCACTCAAAAAATTCGACGATCCATAACCTGTAAATGTGGTTATAATAGCTAAACTTGTTCCTCCAATTCTAAAAAGTTTCTTTTTTTCTCTAGCCCTTTTCTTAGATAACTTTTCAATCCTAGTAGTTCTTTCCACTTTATAACATCCTTTCATTAATTTTCTTGCTTTTTTTAATTTATATTAGATTCTCATTTATGCATAGAGATAGAACTCAAATACAGTTCTAAAGATTCAAAAAAAGGAATTATCATTTAGCAATTAATGCCCAATAACACTCTAACAAAAAAGGTCTTTTTACCTATATAGACAATCGGTTATTTCAATAATATTGTGTCATTCTTATTAAAAGGCACTATTTGGATGTCTATACGTTCTCTATAATTGACACTGCACTGTAATAGAAACGATCATTTTTATTACTAATAAACTAAAGATACAAGACGTCTAAAAAGGTACACCTTTTTAGACGCTGGAAAAACGAATGATAAAACGTCTATTTATTCTTGAAAATAAACCTTTTTAGACGGTTTGTCATATACTTAAACCATCTACTAAAAACAAGGATGGTTTTAACAATGGGAATCAATTTTGGCTATATTCGCGTAAGTACAAACGAACAAAATTTAGATAGACAGTTAGAAGCAATAAAGCCTTATATAACGAATGAAAAGTACCTATACAGTGATAAGGCTAGTGGGAAGGACATGGAACGCGAAGGTTTTCAAAATATGCTTAAAGCAATGAGAGATGGCGACACACTGTACATTAAATCAATTGATCGTCTAGGACGAAATAAAGCACAAATAAAGAAATATTTAGAGCAATTTAAAGATGAAGGAATTAGAATCAAGATTATTGATTTACCTACTACTATGCAGGACGTATCAAAGGGTCAAGAATGGGTCATAGACATGATAAATAACATCATTATAGAGGTTTATACTTCTATGGCTGAACAAGAGCGAGCAACCATTTTACAGCGTCAACGAGAAGGTATAGCCGTTGCTAAATCGAAAGGTAAACACCTTGGTCGCCCCATCATCACCTTCCCAGAAGAATGGGATAGACTGTATAAAGAATGGACGTCTGGAAAAATCACTGCTGTAGCATTTATGAATGAAGTGGGAATGAAAAAAGCGACATTTTATAATAAGGTAAAAGCTTACAAGTTGCAAAATTAGTCAGCTTTCATCTTATTATATGAGTTTGGTGTATTCAAAATAGAATCCATAGTAGATACGGATACCAAGTACTTAACTCTAAGGGTTAAAGGGGAAAGGCTGATGGAGGCTTAGCTTTTCTATGTCCAATTTATTGTTTTAAATCTAATATTAAAAGAAGCACCTATTTCAATCGGTGCTTCTCTAATTTAACTCAGAGCATCATTAATTATATAAAACGTATAATGTTCATCCCTCTGACTTCTGTAGCAATGGATGTAACACTAGTTGCAACAGTAGTCTGGACGGAAATAGTATATGTCGAATTTCCAGTTGAAGGTGGCACATCTACATAGGTGTTTGCACTTAGAAAACGTTGGTTACCTGCAGCATTTCCATTCCTTGAGATTGTCAATTGATTAATTAGTGTCCCATCTCTTCTAATATTTATATTATAAGTAATGCTCCAGTTACTTGAAGTAACAAATAGTATTTGTGTATTGTTGTCAATCTTAACTTCGTTTCCTACAGTAACAGCAAGAGTAATCGTGCTTAATGTCGTTTCTACTCCCACACTGATAGGAATTGAAGTAGACGATTGGTCAAAGAATAAGGATGATTCAGCAGGTTGAGAAGCTCCGGTGGCTCCAGTCACTCCAGTAGCTCCAGTGATTCCAGTAGCTCCAGTGGCTCCGGTTTCACCCGTTGCTCCGGTAACTCCAGTCACTCCAGTAGCTCCAGTGATTCCAGTAGCTCCAGTGGCTCCAGTCACTCCAGTAGCTCCAGTCACTCCAGTGGCTCCAGTGGCTCCGGTAGCTCCAGTGGCTCCAGTGACTCCAGTGGCTCCAGTCACTCCAGTAGCTCCAGTAGCTCCAGTGGCTCCAGTCACTCCAGTAGCTCCAGTCACTCCAGTAGCTCCAGTCACTCCAGTGGCTCCGGTAACTCCAGTAGCTCCAGTGGCTCCAGTCACTCCAGTAGCTCCAGTGGCTCCGGTTTCACCCGTTGCTCCGGTAGCTCCAGTGACTCCAGTAGCCCCAGTGACTCCAGTGGCTCCGGTTTCACCCGTTGCTCCGGTAACTCCAGTGACTCCAGTAGCTCCAGTGATTCCAGTGGCTCCGGTAGCTCCAGTCACTCCAGTGGCTCCGGTAGCTCCAGTCACTCCAGTAGCTCCAGTCACTCCAGTGGCTCCAGTGGCTCCGGTAGCTCCAGTGGCTCCAGTGACTCCAGTAGCTCCAGTGACTCCAGTGGCTCCAGTAACTCCAGTAGCTCCAGTGACTCCAGTAGCTCCAGTGGCTCCGGTTTCACCCGTTGCTCCGGTAACTCCAGTAGCTCCAGTGGCTCCGGTTTCACCCGTTGCTCCGGTAACTCCAGTCACTCCAGTGGCTCCAGTCACTCCAGTAGCTCCAGTGACTCCAGTGGCTCCAGTCACTCCAGTGATTCCAGTGATTCCAGTAGCCCCAGTGACTCCAGTGGCTCCGGTTTCACCCGTTGCTCCGGTAACTCCAGTAGCTCCAGTGGCTCCGGTTTCACCCGTTGCTCCGGTAGCTCCAGTGACTCCAGTAGCTCCAGTGGCTCCGGTTTCACCCGTTGCTCCGGTAGCTCCAGTAGCTCCAGTGGCTCCGGTTTCACCCGTTGCTCCGGTAACTCCAGTCACTCCAGTGGCTCCGGTAACTCCAGTAGCTCCAGTGGCTCCAGTCACTCCAGTAGCTCCAGTGGCTCCGGTTTCACCCGTTGATCCAGTGGCTCCAGTAGCTCCAGTGGCTCCGGTTTCACCCGTTGCTCCGGTAACTCCAGTCACTCCAGTGGCTCCGGTAACTCCAGTGGCTCCGGTAACTCCAGTAGCTCCAGTGGCTCCGGTTTCACCCGTTGCTCCGGTAGCTCCAGTGGCTCCAGTAGCTCCAGTGGCTCCGGTTTCACCCGTTGCTCCGGTAACTCCAGTAACTCCAGTGGCTCCGGTAGCTCCAGTGACTCCAGTAGCTCCAGTGGCTCCGGTTTCACCCGTTGCTCCGGTAACTCCAGTAACTCCAGTGGCTCCGGTAACTCCAGTAGCTCCAGTGGCTCCAGTCACTCCAGTAGCTCCAGTGGCTCCGGTTTCACCCGTTGCTCCGGTAACTCCAGTAGCTCCAGTGGCTCCGGTTTCACCCGTTGCTCCGGTAACTCCAGTCACTCCAGTGGCTCCGGTAACTCCAGTAGCTCCAGTGGCTCCGGTAGCTCCAGTGGCTCCAGTAGCTCCGGTTTCACCCGTTGCTCCGGTAACTCCAGTAGCTCCAGTGGCTCCGGTTTCACCCGTTGCTCCGGTAACTCCAGTCACTCCAGTGGCTCCGGTAACTCCGGTAACTCCGGTAACTCCAGTAGCTCCAGTCACTCCAGTAGCTCCAGTGGCTCCAGTCACTCCAGTCACTCCAGTGGCTCCAGTCACTCCAGTGATTCCAGTAGCCCCAGTGGCTCCAGTGGCTCCGGTTTCACCCGTTGCTCCAGTAGCTCCAGTCACTCCAGTGACTCCAGTAGCTCCGGTAGCTCCAGTGACTCCGGTTTCACCCGTTGCTCCGGTAACTCCGGTTATTCCAGTAGCCCCAGTGACTCCAGTAGCTCCAGTCACTCCAGTCACTCCAGTGATTCCAGTCGCTCCAGTAACCCCAGTGATTCCAGTAGCTCCAGTCACTCCGGTAACTCCAGTAGCTCCAGTTGCTCCGGTAACTCCAGTGGCTCCAGTGGCTCCGGTAACTCCAGTGGCTCCGGTTTCACCCGTTGCTCCGGTAACTCCAGTCACTCCAGTGGCTCCGGTTTCACCCGTTGCTCCGGTAACTCCAGTAGCTCCAGTGGCTCCGGTTTCACCCGTTGCTCCGGTAACTCCAGTAGCTCCAGTGGCTCCAGTCACTCCAGTGGCTCCGGTAACTCCAGTAGCTCCAGTGACTCCAGTGACTCCAGTGATTCCAGTGATTCCAGTAGCCCCAGTGACTCCAGTCGCTCCGGTTATTCCAGTAGCCCCAGTGACTCCAGTTGCTCCAGTGGCTCCGGTTTCACCCGTTGCTCCGGTAACTCCAGTAGCTCCAGTGGCTCCAGTCACTCCAGTGGCTCCGGTAACTCCAGTAGCTCCAGTGACTCCAGTGACTCCAGTGATTCCAGTGATTCCAGTAGCCCCAGTGACTCCAGTCGCTCCGGTTATTCCAGTAGCCCCAGTGACTCCAGTTGCTCCAGTGGCTCCGGTTTCACCCGTTGCTCCGGTAACTCCAGTGGCTCCGGTAACTCCAGTTGCTCCGGTAGCCCCAGTGACTCCAGTTGCTCCAGTGGCTCCAGTGGCTCCAGTCGCTCCAGTCACTCCAGTGGCTCCAGTCACTCCAGTGATTCCAGTAGCCCCAGTGACTCCAGTCACTCCAGTGGCTCCGGTTTCACCCGTTGCTCCGGTAACTCCAGTGGCTCCGGTTTCACCCGTTGCTCCGGTAACTCCAGTAGCTCCAGTGATTCCAGTAGCCCCAGTGACTCCAGTAGCTCCAGTGACTCCAGTGATTCCAGTAGCCCCAGTGACTCCAGTCACTCCGGTAACTCCAGTTGCTCCGGTAACTCCAGTAGCTCCAGTGGCTCCGGTAACTCCAGTAGCCCCAGTGATTCCAGTAGCTCCAGTAGCCCCAGTGATTCCAGTAGCTCCAGTAGCCCCAGTGATTCCAGTAGCTCCAGTAGCCCCAGTGATTCCAGTAGCTCCAGTAGCCCCAGTGATTCCAGTAGCCCCAGTGATTCCAGTAGCTCCAGTAGCCCCAGTGATTCCAGTAGCTCCAGTAGCCCCAGTGATTCCAGTAGCTCCAGTAGCCCCAGTGATTCCAGTAGCCCCAGTGATTCCAGTAGCTCCAGTAGCCCCAGTGATTCCAGTAGCTCCAGTAGCCCCAGTGATTCCAGTAGCTCCAGTAGCCCCAGTGATTCCAGTAGCTCCAGTAGCCCCAGTGATTCCAGTAGCTCCAGTCACTCCGGTAACTCCAGTTGCTCCAGTGAGCCCGGCGGCTCCAGTCACTCCGGTAGCTCCAGTCACTCCGGTAACTCCAGTTGCTCCAGTGGCTCCAGTGACTCCAGTCACTCCGGTAACTCCAGTGGCTCCGGTAGCTCCAGTGACTCCAGTCACTCCGGTAACTCCAGTGGCTCCAATAGCACCAGTGGCTCCAGTAATTCCAGTAGCTCCAATGGCTCCAGTAATTCCAGTGGCTCCAGTAATTCCAGTGGCTCCAGTGGCTCCAGTAATTCCAGTAGCTCCAATGGCTCCAGTAATTCCAGTGGCTCCAGTAATTCCAGTGGCTCCAGTAATTCCAGTGGCTCCAATAGCACCAGTGGCTCCAGTAATTCCAGTGGCTCCGGTTGTTCCAGTAGCACCTGTAGGTCCAGTAACTCCTGTTACCCCAGTGTTACTTACAGTTAATACAGCGACATCATCTACTAAAATATCCGAAGTTTCTACTTGCGGAAGGGTATTGATGACAATAAACGCTTGTGCGGAACCCGGTGGAGCTGCAGTCGTGGTGTGATAGTTTTCTAACCACGCATGATTCTCTACATTAGGAATTTGATTGCCTGGGACCGTAATGAGAAGCCCATTCTCTAACAAATTGAACTGATTATCATAATAAAATACCTGGATGGTAATTGAGATGCCAGGTGCATGTCCTATTGCGGCCAAAGAAGCAACAACTTCTAATCTCTCTCCGGGGCCAACTGGAACAAATTGTGAAATATAAGAGAAAGTTGCCCCCCCTTGTAATCTCGCTGAATAATATCCTGAATGTGAATACTGACTAGTGATCGTTGTATTAGCAATTATCCACGGTGCGAGCGTTCCTGTTTCAAATCCCCCATTAATGATCAAGTTTTGAATAGACATTCACTTCTTCTTCCCCCGTTTCATTAAATATTTTTTCAAAAGTTCATACATTTTCCTTTGTGATGTCTTCTACTTTTCAAAAGACTCACAGGAATATATATATGATTAAAAAAATAAATATTTTACAAGTATTTCAATATACTTATTGTAAATATCAAAAAATAACTTTTTTTATAACTATTCATACAATGAAATTTAAAGTTAATATCTTAATAAAAAATACATAAGATGAGCTATGAGAAAAGGATAATTTAAAATTTTTTCATTATGTACCTTACATATATCGGTACTCTAACGCACGCTGGAACAAATTCCACATTGCTTTTATAACAAGATGTTCATTTTTCTATTTATAACAATAGATTATAATCACATATTAATTAAAAATTTATAGGGGGATTGAGGTATGATTTCTATCAGTTTATGTATGATTGTAAAAAACGAAGAGAATTCACTTGGACGATGCTTAGAGAGTATTTACCAATTAGTTGATGAAATAAATATCATTGATACAGGTTCGAATGACCAAACAAAGAAAATTGCTAGTAAATATACAGACCGAATTTATGATTTTGAATGGGTTTATGACTTTTCAAAAGCACGTAACTATGCGTTTGAGAAAGCCACAAAAGATTATATTTTATGGTTGGATGCGGATGATGTTTTTCTAAAAGAGGATCAACAGAAATTGCTAGAATTAAAAATGAACCTAGATTCTTCTGTTGACTCAGTAACAATGAAATATATTTTAGCTACAGATGAATATGGTAACATTACGTCAAGTTTAAGAAGAAACCGATTAGTAAAGAGAAGTAGAGGTTTCCATTGGATTGGAGCAGTCCACGAATACCTAGAAGTATGGGGAAATATTATGAATAGTGAAGTTGCCGTAACCCATAAAAGTATTCACCACGACTCTGACCGTAATTTAAAAATCTATGAAAAAAAGCTACTTACTGGTGAAGAATTTTCTCCGAGAGATTTATATTATTTTGCAAATGAATTAAAAGATCATCGACAATTTGCAAGAGCGATTAATTTTTATGAAAAATTTCTTTCAACAGAAAAAGGCTGGATCGAAGATAATATTGCAGCATGCAGAAATTTAGCTGATTGTTATCATGGGATTTTTGATAATGAAAAGATGATTAAATCTTTATTGCGATCCTTTACTTATACTACTCCTCGACCTGAAATTTGTTGCAGATTAGCCCATTATTTTATTGAAAAAAATGATTATCAGTCTGCTGTTTTTTGGTATGATTTAGCAACAAAAACAGAGGTTTCGCAAGATAATTGTGGAATCCAAAATCCAGTTTTCTCTACTTGGATTCCACACCTTCAGCTTTGCGTCTGTTACGATGCTTTAGGGGATTATGAAAAAGCAAATCATCATAATGAACTAGCAGGTACTTATAGACCCAACGACCCTAAATACCTTCATAATAAGGAATATTTAAAAACAAAACTTCCGATAGAAAAAGTTGGTGTAGGAAATGAAGCATAAAAAAAGGATACTAGTCGCAAGTCCTGTTTACCAAAAACCAGAAATTTTAGCCTTATTCTTAGAATCTTTAAAACATCTTAAAAAAGAAGAAATGATAGTAGATTTCTATTTCATAGATGATAACGAAAGTGTAGATTCAAGTCGTCTTCTTATACAATTTCAAGAGTGTATTCAATCAGTGATTGTCGAAAAATCAGACTATCAAGATGTTTATTCTCGTGATGGTCAAACACATTACTGGAATGAACATCTCGTTTGGAAAGTAGCTGGTTTTAAAAACTCAATCATTCAATATGCAAAGGAAAAAAACTATGATTATTTATTTTTGGTGGACTCTGACCTCTTATTATTTCCCGAAACTATTTTTCATCTAGTTCAGCAAGAAAAAGATATTATCTCTGAGGTATTTTGGACAAAATGGCAGCCCGATTCGATGGAGCAACCCCAAGTATGGCTTTATGATGAATATACCCAATACGATAAACAACCGGGAGAGAATTTATCTACTGAACAAATAAATGCTCGTTATCAAGAATTTATAACTAAAATGAGAAATCCAGGGGTTTATGAGGTGGGAGGACTTGGTGCCTGTACTCTTATTTCGCAAAATGCTCTTCAAAAAGGAGTTAATTTCAACAAAATACCTAATTTAACCTTTTGGGGAGAAGACCGCCATTTTTGCATACGTGCAGCCGCAATGGGTCTTTCTCTATATGTAGATACACATTATCCTGCCTATCATATTTATCGAGATATGGACATTGAAGAGGGGCAAGAATTTGTAAACAAAATAAAAGCAAGGCATAAAACAGTCCAACCCAATATCTATGTATCTACTCCTAAAAAAACAAAACTTACTTTGTCTATGGTGATTAAAAATGAAGAAAATCGATATTTAAAAGAAGTTTTGAGAAAGCACCTTCCCTATATTGACGATGCTGTGATTATCGACGATGGTAGTACTGACAATTCCGTTGAAGTGTGTAAAGAAGTTCTACAGACAGTACCATGTAAAATTATACGAAATGAAGTCTCAAAATTCTCTAATGAAGTAGAGCTTCGTAAACAGCAATGGGAGGAAACGGTCAATACAGAGCCTAATTGGATTTTAAATATAGATGCAGATGAGATATTTGAAGACAAATTTGATCGAGATATACAGCAGCTCCTCGCTCAGGTGGACTATGATCTTTATTCTTTTAGACTCTATGACTTTTGGAATGATACCCATTATCGTGAAGATGACTACTGGCAATCCCATTTTTTCTATCGACCGTTTCTTGTTAGATATCGAAAAGATTTCTCCTATACCTGGAAAGAAACTCCTCAGCATTGTGGGAGGTTCCCTGAAAATATATTTCAATTACCAAATAGTATCTCTACCTTAAGAGTTAAGCATTATGGCTGGTCAAAACTAGAGTATCGTTTAGAAAAATACAAAAGGTATTTAACCCTTGACCCTCATGCTCAATATGGGATGAAGGGGCAATATGAATCCATATTAGATGAAAGTCCTAATCTGGTAAAGTGGGAAGAGTGAAGATAATACCCATTAATTATGTTCTAGTTTAAAAATAGGAATCTCTTACTCCCCCTCTTTTTATTTGTCTTTCATCTTTATATACCGACATATTTAGTTTTACTTTCCACCATATTATTATCCTATTGCATTGGGGTAGTTTTCTGTTTTTGATGTATAGATTATTTCTTTCTCCAATACTTTATTATTTTGTAATAAACAGTCATTAATATATAAATGTTACAAATACTCCTTCATAACACCTATAGTAATATACACTAGGCCAAGTATAATGAAGAATATGAGAATTACTAAAAAAGAGGTAACTATAATGTTAAAAAACAACCCAGAAAACCTACAAATGTTTAAGGTAGACTACTCAGTATTAAAAAATAATAAAATAGTTAATGACTTTGTCATTATAAAATCTGTTATGGATATAGATAAAATTGTAAAATTAGCTAAATTAGATATATCTACAAAGGAAAGAGTATTTATTCAAGATGTAAAAGTCTTAGAATTCAACCCCTTTTCATCTTAAACTTATAACTCAAAGACATAAGAAAAAGAGTGAATGAGACATTAAATTTTGAGCAAACTACACAAGAGGATTTATCCTCCCGACAATTTCTTTTTTCTGAGGTGCAAATGGAGAAACTACCTTACTCCCGTAGGGTAGTTTCTCCATTTACTGTTAGTATATTTTTTAGGAAATAGGAACAAAATGTAATCGAATACCTTCCGACATTGGTATTTCTAACCCACTTTCTTTAATGAAAAGCTACTGTTGGGCACAGTAGCTTTTCTATTTTAGGCTGTATATGCTATACAAATTTAGTTTACATAAGACTATTTCTAGGTAGCAAAAAAGCCACTTACGTATAGCGAATGACTTTTTATATTCCATACTGAATTTTTTTAAGGAATTTAACTTTGTATCAAGTGTTCATCCTTACTATAAATTTTGATGTCATAAGACTCATTTTTTATCAAGTTTTTCATTTTATTTGTCTCAAGAAACTCTTGTACTTGCGTCTTTACATTTGCAGCATACGTTTGAGCAGATGTATCAGAACTGTTAAAAGGAATGAATAATTCAATTAAAGGTTTAGGAATGACTTGCATGTCATAATCTCCAATCAAAACACCTTTCAACTGATCGTCCTCTTGAAACTTATAATATAGAGCACTTGTTACTTCTCTCCATTTACGTTGCTTTTTAACTTTTTCAAAATCTTTTTTATTGATTTTCAGAGTGAAATTTCCAATATCGTGTTTTTGCAATACTTGCTTAAAATCGTATTGCATATCCTCTTCGTTTTTTGTGTTTGGTATATCAACCTCTATAACGTTACGTTTATCATCTATAGTTGCAGTCAGGATATTGTATTTCTTATCTAGCGCTGTAAAGACCTTATCAAGTTTTTCAGTAGGACTTAATTGTTTTGACTCGTTCATTTGGCATGCACATAATAATGTAGTTATAAACAGAAACATTAACACCCTTTTTGTCCTTACCATGGTATCTCCTCCCTATTCCTTTATTTTACAACAAAGAGTAATAGGAGAAAATAAGTGTTGTTAGAATATATAAAATGGTAATATAAGAAAAAAGGCAACTAAATTTTTTTCTCTAATTTTATAATAGGTGATGAATTTGAAAATAGTGAATTTATTAATAACATTGATTGTTGTTTTACTTTTTATATCTGGTTGCAATACGCAAGTATCAAAAGAAAAAAATAAGGTAGGAGATATTTCAAAGCATAGCGTATTTAATTTAGATGCTGAAACTATTAAAAACTTAGAAAAAGGAATCATAAAAGGAACACCTTTAAGGCTTGATAATGATACTAAAATGAGCGATGTAGAAAGAATTTGGGGCAAACCAAACGAACATTTTGACCATGAAGACAATCAAACATATGGATATACAATTAAAAACCAACATTTTATTATCAACGAAGAAATGAAAGAGATTTATTCAATTCAAGTTGAACTTGATTATTCAAAAGATGAAATTTTGGAGATAATGGGGAAACCAACAGAACCTGGGAATATTTTTATTTATGAAAAAGAAAATTATATTATTCAATTTGAGAAATTCCATAATAAATGGCGACTAATTTTAAGTAAAAAATAGGCTGTTTTTACATTTATTTTCCTATTTTCACTAATATACGGCTTCGTTGCAGTGCATTAACAACTAATAGCCTTATCATTTACATCTAATATAGAAAATACATTGTTTTTCTATAAAAGGAGTAAAGATTAAATTGTTTTTATCTAAAGGCTTTTATCATTTACTCTTATGAAGAGTGTAGTAATAGATATTATCTAATATTTAAAATAAAAAGTATTAATAATTTATTTAATAAGTTATTTTGGAATTATCTAACATGTATTATTTTTATATTGATGTTCGTTTTGATTTGATTGTGTATCTTAAGATACACAATTAGAAATTACCTTTAACTTTTTTACTCAATAATTCCTTTACAATTTAATTTTCTAAATATTCAAGACAAGATAATCAAAAAAGGTTAAATTATCCATATTTATCTTATATACTAAAAATGAATCAATACACAATAAGAAGGAGGAAGAAATCCTATGATAAGTATAAAAAAAGTTGCTTGTATTTATTATGGGATAAGAATGGACGTTTTTAAACCCGAGGAAATAATCAGCTTCAATCATATGCAGTCCAGAGGATACCTCACTTGTCCTTATTGTGGCGATATCGAAATCGCTCCTGAATACCAAGAAGGAAAATCAAGGTTTGTGGTTACTGCTAATAGAGATTATACTTATAATTGCCTTTCTAAAGAGTTATAAAGAATCAGTCGCTCTAAAAGGATGAATTTTTTTAGAGCGACTAATTTTACTTACACAAAAGTCTTTTCAAAATGGCATATTCTATAGAAAAAACTCGTCAAAAAAGTAGTCCTTTAGGAACTACTTTCAGTTCTTACATTTATTAATTAAAAAATTACTCAAGGTATTTAAAGCACCGCGAAGTTGTGAAGACCCCGCCATTATTCCTTTAAATAGAACATCTCTATAAAATATTTAGTATCATTTAAAGGTGTATACAATATGCATCTTTAAGGATGTAAAAGTTGCTTTATTTAGCCTTTTTATTTTATAGGATATTTACTGGAGGCAATTCCTAGAAAATGAAGTGCATCTTTCACAGTAGCCATAGTTAGGTTAGAATCTAAATTAATACCTAGCTGTACAGCAGAGCGAGCCAATTCCGGCCTTAATCCTGTTAAGATACATTGAACGCCAAGTAATGACATAACGCTATTAATTTTAAAAAGATGTTCCGTTACAATTGAATCCAATGTGTAAATACCTGAAAAATCTATAATTAAACAACTTACATTTTGGGTCTGCACTTTCACTGGAACAGTCATTAAAATCTGGTTTGCTCTTTCCTTATCTATAGATCCTACTAATGGGAGGACAGCGATTCCTTCTAAAAGAGGAACAAGCGTTGCAGATAGTTCATTTATTTGCTTTATTATTTCTTTTTGTTTTATTTCATTTTCTTTTCTTACTGTAATATCTCTCACATAGGTTTGGATAACTTTTTTATTTCCTAATAGTAAGGGGTGACAATATAATTCTACGTTAACGGTTGTTCCATCCATTCTAAATATGGTTTCCTCAATGAGCTCTGCTGGGCGCTCGTAAGCAGATTGGATTCTTTTCCTTATTGCTGCCTTAGACGTCTCTTGAAATATATCTAAAGGACTTGCCCCTATAATATCTTCCCTTTTTCCTCTAAAAAAATGTTCAGCTGCGTGGTTAACATATATAATCTTATGATTTGAATGAATAATAAGTGGATCTAATGCATATTCAATGACTTCTTGATAATCGATACCTGAAATGTTTTCATTCATAATTTTCACTCCTTAATAAGAAGGTTAGACTACTGTGTCAAATTTATCAAGGATTCAATTACTTCTTTAGCATTGTAAAAAATAGATAGGAAGGAGAATAATTTAGAATGATAGAGTGAGGGTAGAAAAGATTAATCTTTAGGAAATTACGAAAGGTATTAAAGAGCAACACGTAAATTTTGCTGTATCCAATATTAATAACCATTGTTTTCGTATTGCTGTATTTTCAGGTAAGTATAAGTTCACTACCAATCTATTTCAGATAAGTTATTTGTGGTTTTAGAGGGAGAATTGTTAATAGACTTTAAGGATAGAACAAGGATACAACTCTTTTAAAATCAAATGATACATTGCTTATTCCTGCTGAAACTATACATGGCACCAGAACTAAACAAAGAACAGGAAATCTTTATTTCAAAAGTGTAAACGCTAACACGATAATTATAAATAAAATAAAGGAAATACTGTAAAAGCCATCTAAGACTTATCTTAGATGGCTTTTATACTCATTATGTTAAGTAGAAAATATGACCTGTGACTACAATATAATTAATTGATAACATATATATCGAAATCAATCAAATGATTATGCACTCATACTTAAGTTATTCATAAAAAATTATATTTTCAACCTTCTTTATGAACTTTTTTGTCAACATATTTAAAAGTTTTACTAATCAAAGATTTAACATGAGTATAATAAGGCAGAAAGGGTGCCTAAGTAGGGAAATTTATATACAATTATTCTTTTAGGTTGAAAAGTATACAAAAGTAATGGGCAGTCGGCACTTTTGTAAAAACGCCGACTGCTTGCCTCTATTACATTACAAATCCCCCATCGACAAATAAAGTTTGCCCTGTCATAAATTCACTCCAATCTGAAGCTAGAAATAATACTGGCCCAGCTATATCTTCAGGAGTAGCAATTCTACGGAGAGGTGTTTGGGCAATAATCATTTCCTTTACTTCTTCCTTTGTATTCTTACTGGCATCTGTAGGGTATACAAGCCCTGGGGCAACACAATTAACTCTTATACCAAAAGACCCTAACTCTACTGCTAAATTACGGCTATAACCCATTAGAGCTGTTTTAGCTGTATTGTAATCATGATAAGGAACAATTGGTCTTGCTACTAAATTACTAATAATATTTACGATACTTCCTTGGCTTTGTTTTTTCATAATAGGAAGAACTGCTTGACACATATAATGCGTAGAGCGTACTGCTCCATCAATTTGTGCTTGATAATCCTCCCATTTCAAATCCCAAGCCATTTTACGTTGTTCTGGATCAAATTTATATGATTTAAAGGCATTGTTTATTACAATATCAATTTTTCCTACTTCTATTAAAATCTGCTCTATCATTCGGTTAATATCTGATTCAGAAGTTACGTCTGCTTGAATAGCCCATCCATCGCCCCCAAGTTCAATACAAGATGATACAACTTTTTCGGCAGCTTCCTCATTTTGGAGGTAATTTACAATAACAAAGGCTTTTTCTTTGCCAAATGCACGAGCAATTGCAGCTCCTATTCCCCGGCTTGCCCCTGTAACAAGTACTACTTTCCCTGAAAATTTTCCCATTCTCCTTCCTCCGTTACCTCTTAGGAAGAAGTTCCTGATTTACAACCTCTTCCATATTCAATTTATTCTTAATTAATCCTAATTTTTGATACGTGTCAGCAGCTTGTTGCAAAACAGTGGTATCAAGGGCTCCTAATCCCTTTTCATCCGTTAAGGAGGAAACACTGGAAGTGTTTCTTAATTTAATAATCTCTAAATTTTGTTCCTCGTCGGTTCCATCAATTGCATATTTCTTCGCTAAAGAAGCAGCCTCTTCTGGGCTTCCAATCATCCACTCAGCACTGTCTTGATAAGCTGCTAAAAACTGTTTAAGTTCTTCCTTCTTCTCTTGATACGTTTTTTCTGTTACAACAAATACATCACTTGGCACATTTAAAGAGTCTTTTACTTCCATTACATTTACTGCACCTAAACCTTTTTGTTTACCTGCGGCTAATCCTGTATCCGTTGCGGCCGTGGCGTCTACTTGTCCCTGCATTAAAGGGGCAAAGTTCGAAATACCTGTCTCCACAATTTTTACATCTTTTTCAGTAAGACCAGCTTCGTGTAAAAGTACTAAGAGATTTTGACGAGTTCCACTCGTTAAACTATAAACACCAATTGTTTTTCCTTTTAAATCTTCGGGTTTAGTAATATTTTTTTCTTTTAATGAAACGATATTGAATACATTTTGCGGATAAATATTATAAATTACTTTCAACTTTTCTCCCTTATCTAATGCAAAGAAAACTGACCCAGGATCTGTAAAGGCAATATCAGCTTTTCCAGAAAGAATATTTTTTACAGCATCCCCTCCTCCAGAACCAGGAAGGACGGTTACATCTAATCCTTTATCTTTGAAAAATTCTTTTTTCTCATCAACTAACAGATTTGTTTGTTCTGTAATTGGCTTGCTCCAATTTGCAACTCGAATTTTTTTTAATTCTTCTTTTTCTGATGTAGTACTTGCTTTTTCTTGTGTCCCGCATGCTGTAGAAAATACCGCAATACATAATAGGACAATTGCTGTTAATAATGTTTTTGTTCTCATTTTTTTATCTCCTTCGCGTATCTTCTTACCCATTTCTTTTCTATTACATTAACACCTTGATAAAGAAACATTCCTATGATAGTTAGTAAAATTAAAGACGCGAACATTAAAGGTGTATCCATCATCCCCTGAGAAGCTACAATTACGGCTCCCAATCCTTCACTACCACCAATAAATTCACCGACTACGGCTCCTACTATTGCTAGTATCACAGCGACACGAAGTCCCGCGATAATTCCTGGCATGCCGGCAGGTATTTTTAAATACAGCAACGTTTTCCATCGGCTAGCCCCTAACATACGAAACAGTTCTTGCTTCTGTTTATCGGTGTATTGAATGGCTGTAACGGTATTCTCAAGCAAAGGAAAAAAACAAATCAATGCTGTGATTACTACTTTAGATGTCATCCCAAAACCGAACCAAAGAATGAATAAAGGTGCTAAAGCGAGTTTTGGAACAGCTTGACTTGCAATAATATAAGGAAGAAAAAGCTTCCTTATGAATTGAACTTCCCCCATAAGAATTGCAACCAGAAAGCCAAATAAGCCTCCAAATAATAGGCCAAGTAATACCTCTGTCATAGTCCGCATAATATGGGGCATAAAATATCCACTTTTTATACCCTCCAAAAGAGTAGAAAAAATAATAGAGGGGGCAGGCAATATGAGTTCCGATATGTTCTCTGCCGCCATTTCCCATAAAATAAGTAAGACAATAAATAAGAGAAAAGAATATAACGGCATCTTCTTCATAATTGTTCCCTACCCATTATGTGACGTATGTCTAGACAAAACTCATTAAAATAGGGTTCGTAT
>NZ_CP130968.1:0-17840 GCF_041941685.1 Priestia megaterium
AACCCTTACTGCCACAAGGGTTCTTTTTTGAGTTGTGTACCGGAAAGAGACATTATGTTAACTACAAATGCATACCATATACAGCTTAAAAAACAGAAAAACCTATCTCTTCCCAGTCAAAAGAGGTAGGTTTTTTCTGCTACATTTATTTAACCAGATGACTGAAGCCTTATGGCGTCTTGAGTAGTTTGCTCAAGTTCGTAAGAACTTATGTCTAATCAGTAGTTTTTTCTTCATGAGATATAGCAACTTCATCTTTATAGTCAAAATCTGCTTTTTGACTGATTTTCCCTTCTTCAAAGATTACTTGGAATCTAATCTTCTTAATATTATCCCAAGATCCTCTACCAAATAGAAATGGATTCATTTCATAAGTTCCAGTTCCTTTTCTAATCATAATCCCTTCTTTAACAAGTTTATTGATGTTGTTATTTAAACTTTGGACTGTATTAAACCCCAATTCTTCAGCCATTTGTTTTTTTATGTATGCATTTAAAACAACGATGTTATCATAGGCCATTCTTTTTAGAAGAACGTTTAATGTCTTCTGAATACCACTTGATAGGTTATTTATCTGTAAGATATTATCTAAATAAATTTTTACGTAATCAGGTTCTTTTGAAACGTATGATTCTTCGATATGTCTTTGAAATAGCTTTTCCCCATCATCATTAGTAACTGTTTCTTTAACTTCCTTATTGATTTTTTTCTTTGTGTATCTCCGATTAAATCCTTTTCCCAAGTTTTCAAATTCACACCTCTTCTACATTATAATTTATAATCTGTATCGTATTATAAAAATTAGATGATTTCAAGGTGTTTTGTTTATTTTTATAATCTATTTCAGATTATATTTTATAACAAATATGATTATTGTCTGTAACGTATGTAATTATAACTTATAATAAATACGATTATAGTTTATAACGTATACGATTATAGTTAATTCACAGAAATGTTGTTATATCAATGTTTATAGAGTTTTATCTCTTCTTTTCTTTTATTTTATGTATATGTTTTTTGTGTTGTTTTGCTGTGTTCCGGAAAGAGACATTATGTTAACTACCTTTGTATATCTTATACAGGCTGAAAACAGAAAAAACTACTGCTATTCCCAGTAGTTTTTTCTGTTTTTATAGTTTTTACTAAAAGCTTGCCGGCTTCATCGGTAGTTTGCTCAAGATACTATTCATTATACGTTTGTAATTAGAGAAGGGATGTAAATTAATTTTTGCGGGATGTTCGAATTAAACAGTCAGTAAGAAAGAGGATAGCAAAAGGAATAGCAGAAACACCAAGGATTACACCAAAGACTTTACGAATTTTGTAATTCATTTATATTGAATCCACCTTTATATATTGGAGTGAACATTTTAGGTTTTCTTAAGTAGAATGCTCAGATAAAGGAAAAGTATGTATAACAAATAGCAGCTTAATTCAAGCTGCTATTTGTTTATGGTTGCCGATAAAGTACATTATGTTAACTAGATTTGCATATCGTATACAGCCCAAAAACAGAAAAAACTCCTGCAGGTTGGTCAAATTTTTAAATGTTATTCATAATGGACAATTCACTTAAAGTAGGCTACTGAATATAATTAATTTGGTAGTTAATATAATCATCATCTTAATTCCCTTCGGAATACACTAATCACACATCAAAATCCTCTTCAGTTAATCATTGAAGAGGATTTTAATGTTTTTATAGTTTATGCATTTATGCCAATCTTGTGATAACTAAATGTGCGGAAACAGGTTCTGTTCCTCCAGCAAGTGGTGTAATGGTTAGTGCTGTTGGTTCGGAAGCAGGGTTTCGCACGGTAAGGATTGAATTGACGACGGATGTTTGGACAAGAGCTAATCCCACGATCTGAGACGTACCCGTTGCTCGACCGACTACTGTATACGCTAATTCAGCAGCTCCCGCTCCCGAATTAAGAGTTAAAACCAATTGACCCGCTTCGTCCACGCCCACTTGGAATAATACTTGATACACGCCGATTGCAGATAAATTAAACGTATCCGCACCCGTACGGAAAATTTGTGCTCCACCGTTTGGTCCATCGTTCGGAAAATCGACATCCGAACCTGGTGCAACAGGTACTGCATTATCAGGTGGCATTAAAGCGTAGAAGTCTGCAAAAGCTAATACACCACCAGGGAGTCCTTGAGGTCCCATTGGACCTTGTATACCTTGTGCTCCTGCGGGACCCGGTTCCCCTTGTGGCCCTTGAGGTCCAGGCGCACCTGGAGAGCCCGCCACGCCGGCAGGACCAGCAGGTCCTGCCGGACCAATTTCTCCTTGAATTCCTTGAGGACCAATTTCCCCCTGTGGTCCTTGAGGTCCGATTGGACCTTGTATACCTTGTGCTCCTGCGGGACCCGGTTCCCCTTGTGGCCCTTGAGGTCCAGGCGCACCTGGAGGGCCCGCCACGCCGGCAGGACCAATTTCTCCTTGAATTCCTTGAGGACCAATTTCCCCCTGTGGTCCTTGAGGTCCGATTGGACCTTGTATACCTTGTGCTCCTGCGGGACCTGGTTCCCCTTGTAGCCCGGGCGCACCTGGAGGACCCGCGACGCCGGCAGGACCAATTTCTCCTTGAATTCCTTGAGGACCAATTTCCCCCTGTGGTCCTTGAGGTCCGATTGGACCTTGTATACCTTGTGCTCCTGCGGGACCTGGTTCCCCTTGTAGCCCGGGCGCACCTGGAGGACCCGCGACGCCGGCAGGACCAGGTATACCGATTCCAGGAGGTCCTGGTAAACCTCGAGGTCCTGTCGCACCCTGTGGGCCTCGTAGTCCTCTTGCTCCTGGTGGCCCTTGTGGACCTCTTGACCCTTTTGGACAATGACAACAACAAGGACTTGAACAACAATGAGGACAAAAATCACGACTTTTATTGGAATTACCCATAGATATTCACCTTCTTTTTAGTAAGATACTATATAACTATTAAAAAGAAGGAATATGGCTTGTGTGTTTACCTACTATAGTCTTTTGGTGGTATCACTGTGTCCTAATAATTGCTAATGTAACACCTGTGGGACCTGCTGTTGAGAAGAGAGTAGCTGTTAAAAGTATGCTACTAAAATCAAAAGCCCCTTCGATAATTGAAGGGGCTTTTGATGCCGATAAAATTCATTATGTTAACTAAACATGTATACGGTATACAGTATCAAAGCAGAAAAAAACTACTTCTGAGTCCGGGAAGTAGTTTTTTCTGCCATGTGTATTTATCTTACTAGGTCGATGCTCCGCGACATCTGGTGTAGTTTGCTCTGCTAATAACGTTTTATTCATAAAACCTAACTAGCCTAAAGGATGAACATGATATACATCTTAAAGGAAAAAAAGGCTAGTTTCATTGGATATATACCTATGCTTGTCCCCTTTTATATACATATCTTATTTATTAAGGAGGTGAATTTCTTGGCTAAAGAAAAATGTCTTTGTGAAGAATTGGCGAACATTCTTAAAGGTGAAGCTGAGCAAAAAAAGAACTTATGTAAGGTAACACGGGAGAGAAAAAATTTAAAGCCTACCATTCTTGGTCATCCTACAAGTTCAGATTTGGTAATTGCTTTAGAGTTTAGTTTCGAACCTGTTGCTAAAAAGGATAAAACTTTGAATTTAGCAGAACTTGTTTTTTCACAAGAAGAAGTAAACCCTTTTCTTCAAGAAATCAAAAAGAGTGAACAAATACTAGTTACAGCTATACACAATCACTGGTTATTTGAAGAACCGAGACTTATCTATGTACATCTTGAATCAGTTCAAAATCCAATAGAATTTGCAAAAGAAGTTGCTTATGCTTTGAAGAAAGCGGGAGTTAAATAAATATATATAGTGTATACAGACTAAAAACAGAAAAACCTATCTCTTCCCAGTCAAAAGAGGTAGGTTTTTTCTGTTGCAGAATTTAGTTGTATGAGTCAATGTTTTGTGACATCTTGTGTAGTTTGCTCAAATTGTTAAATGTTATTCGCATAGACAATTCACCTAGAAATAAGTCAATGAATAGAATGTAATTTATATTCTTAGAATCATCCGTCTTTCTGAGAAAACACCTTCTTAACAGTATCTATCTAATCATAAAAACCATTGGCTAAGGCTTAGCCAATGGTTTTTATGATTACTGGATCCTTTAGATATGTCTTATTCCCTTTCATATAATCTTTGAATAAATTAAAGCATGATAATAAGGGAAAAGGGGGAGTGATAAAAAATGAAATGTAAATATTCTCGTTGTAAGGAGATATATCGTAAAAAAAAGAAACGAAAAACGCATTGTCATAAGGTATTATATGATCGATCAGACCCACGGAGTTCACGATGTTCGTCAGACCCACAAGGTCCACAGGGTTCGCCAGGCCCACGAGGTCCACAGGGTTCGCCAGGCCCACGAGGTCCACAGGGTCCGCCAGGCCCACAAGGTCCACAGGGTCCGCCAGGCCCACAAGGTCCACAGGGTCCGCCAGGCCCACAAGGTCCACAGGGTCCGCCCATTTCAGGTTTAATTCCAACAACTAACTTATTGTATTTTACTTTCTCGGATGGGGAAAAACGTGTATACACTAACAATGATGGATTTGCTAAATATGGGATAACTAAGATATTAGCACCAAGTGAAGTTTCTTATATCAATTTATTCATTAATGGTATTATTCAACCTCAGTCTAATTATAAGGTTGAAGAGGACAAATTAACTCTATTAACAGAAGATGTTCCAGCAGAAGATGTTCCAATTACACTTCAATTTATATTAATTAATAAGTAGTTATAATAAAGGTTTTATATTTTGTTATATGTAAAGATTAAAGAAGAAACCAAATTAAGTATGGTAGAGCTTTAAAAAGAGGAACTGATTTTCTTAATTGAGAATCAGTTCGAAATTAAATATGTCTAGTTTACAACAAACTCAACCACAATAGGGGTGGCAGCTGCAAGTGTATCTCCATCTGGAATAGTAATAGCAGTAGTGGTAGCAGCAGAAGTATCGCCTGTTTGAATTTGGCCATTAATATAGAGATTATAATAGGCAGGAGAAGCTGGAAAAGCAGTAGCAGCTGCACCAGCATCAGTAGTAAAAGCTGTAGCAAGAATATTATACGCAGCGCCAGTGCCTGTACCAGCTCCTGCTGTAGTGCTAAATCTTAAAGAGTTCATAAAAGGTTTAACAATAGGCATTTATCTTTCCTCCTTTTTAAAGGTTCTTCTATCCGTTTTTCTGGGATCCTCTCTTCTATAAACAAGGAGAAAATAGAGGATAAAACTATATAGATTTTCTTATCTTCTTGTTTTTGAATAAAGCTTGTTCTCTATTTAGTATTCTTCTTTTTTAATTTAGAAACGGCGCAATACCTAGCATATAGTATTATTTAACAAAATTTATAAAATGGGGACTACCTATATAGACATTTGACAGTTGCAGGTAATCAAAGCTTGACTATGAATAGATAGAAGGAATATTTAGTATTCTTTCTATCTCAAATGTTTAGAAAGGAGAATAAAGTACATGCCTATTATTAAACCCGTTTTTACAGCGACTAGTACAGTTACTGGAGGTATTACAGTAGCAACAGCAACAAGTGTGACCCCTGTACCTGCAAGGTTTACAGTATTTGTAACAGCACCAATGGTCGCTGGAGGAATCACATCCATACCTGCAGCGAACTTTATTGATGATACAGGAGCAGCAATCACTACTTTGCCTGCTGTAACAGCTAATTCTTATGCCAACGTCTATATCAATGGGGTAATACAGCCTTCTAGTGTATACACTTTATCAACCACTGCTTTAAATATTGACGATGAGGTAACAGTGGGAGCACCCGTAGTTGTAGAATTTGTTACCCAAACTGCAACTTCTACCTCAACACCAACCAGCACATTGGCTGTTACTACTGTAGTTAACACTTAGTAAAGTTAAAAAAGGAAACACAACAAAGCAGGTCCTTGTTGTGTTTCCTTTTTTCTTATTATTGAAAAATAAGATTATACTTTTTCCCTTACTTACCATTCTTCATGGACACGGAGAACCGCACTGACTGTTCCTGTATTTGAGGTTATATTTCGTACACATAGTGTTACAGGAGTATCTCCAGTCATGACTATGTCTACTGGGAATGATGTTAAGGTAGTATGTGTACCGGAAGCAGAAAGACCTCCCATTATTTTTATACCTGTTGATAAATTAATTGCTGTGGCTGATGTATCTGCAAGACAACAAGTTTCATTAGATAAAGTATCACTTGGATTAACCCAATTCGCTCCAGTAAGGGTTGATCCTTGGCGTAATTGCCAAGCGATATCCGTTGAAGCAATAAGATCAAAACCATTAACGGTTACATTTATAGAGTTGCTTTTGGTTGCTCCCGATGGAAATGTCGCTTTTCTTTGAAAACTAACAAGTGGAATAAAAGTAGTATTATTAGTGGAAACACTTAATCTACGCTCTGAGGTCATACGATTCGATGGCTTTGCTGTACCTAAGTTAGCATAATATCTCCCTCTTACATTAGCAGTAAAGGATTGTGCTGTAGAATTATTTTGAATTTGGACACGAACTGGTTGGTTAGAATCTCCCACTATAGGTTGTGATATAGTAGACTGTCTATGACATGCTATTGGCATTTCTAAATTAGTAGTGGGATCAATTATAACTACTCGATATTCGACAATACCAAAATTGCTTCCAAATCTAATTTGGTATATGTATCCGTTACTGGGATTCAACGTTAACTTACTTGGTCCAGTTCCATCTAATTTATCGACATTCCATTGGGACTGATAAACTTTAACGCTCTCATTTCCATTTCTCCTTGCTGCAATAAAGATTCCGCCAGTATCCTGACCAAAATACAGACCATTATTATTATCGAATATCCCCCATGTTATCCTTTGATTTCCTGTTGGTGGAGAAGGAATTTGAACAGTTACACCTGTTTCAAAGGCCGTCCCACTATTAAATCGACCACGTTCTGCTGTATCTAAAATAGCAGAATCGTTTGCTAAAGCAGTAGTAGTTAAAACATAACCATCCCCATTATTGGTCACATTTCCACTTCCACTTGTTGTGACCACATCTCGGAGAGCAGAGACACCATACAAGGATAAAACGTTAAAAATATTATCAAATTGGGCAACCTGTAAGCGATCATATAACGAACCAATACTTGGATCAACACCACTAATGATTGATTTCATTGAACCGTCAATAGAACCTCCATAAACCAATATGATTGACATATTACCATCCCTTCATGAACTAGTACATCGTTTAAAAATATTCATACTCAATTCATTCTAGAATCGTTAAGCTAATATGGATTTCAAAGAGATTCAACTTGATTTTCGGTCAGAAATCTTATCCTTAGGAGCAATAACAACTTTAAGTTGTTTCTAATTGCCTTAAGGCAATTTTTTATATTTAACGGCTAAGATCTGGACCTTTATTCTTTGCTCTATTTATATTTGTACTTCTCATTTTTCCTAATTGCTGTCTTTGTTGAGCATGTTCTTCACTACGATAGGCTTGTTGTATAGCATTAAAAACCGTATCTAAAGCGTTTATGTTGCTTTCATGTGTTTTTATTTCTTTTTCTAACCATGGGACGACTGTTTTCTCCATTGTGTTCATACGACTTTGTTGTTGTTGTAAATCTTGTTGTCCTTTATAGCCCAGTTCTTTTAGGTTTTCACGTCCATATTTAGCTTCACTTTGCAATTCTTCATAATCTTGACGAGCTTTTTTCGAGACAAGTCGTTTGGCTTTTTCTCCTGGGTTTCTGTCTAATTCATTAAGCTTTTTCTCCACGCTGCCAAGCTTCTCTACTTCTTTACTCATAGTTGAGACATGTTCTTTCTCTATAAGAACCATTTTCTGATGTTTTTTGAACTCGTCTAGCTTCTTTTGGTTAGCATCTAGACTTTGTTTGATGTTAGATATTCTAAACTGATTTTGTTGAGCAGTATCGTGATACTGCTCCAGTCTTAATGCATTGCTGTACGTGAGATACTTGCCAGCTGTTTTGAGATCCGGATAATAAGAGCTTATCTCACGGATTTTGGCCATTTTGATGGCATCCTCAGCCTGTAACAAGACCCTAGTTTCGACTTGGATTTGTTTTTTCTCATACGTAATCTGATTGAGTCGATCTTCTTTCTTTTGGGAGAATTCTTGGTAACGCTGATAAAATTCTTCTTTGCTTGAAAAACGAAGAGATTCTTTATGCTCATGAATGCTGCTTTCATAGCTTTCTTTGTTACTTTCTAAATCAGAAATTTTATCAAGATGACGTCGTTTCATCATGTTATTCTCTTTGAGTTTAAACGGATTAAGGGACTTCTTAAGTTCCTCTACTTTTTCTTCGTTCTGTTGGATTTCACGCTCTAAATCGCTCACACGATCATAGTAATTGCTGACATTTAGGAATTGTTGTTGTTGTGCATGGAAGTGTCGTTCAATGGGATCATGACGATCACTCATTTTACGTAGTTCTTCATGGCGTGCTGTAATGTCCTCTAAGGTAATAACCTTTTGATCTACAAGAGACGCAGCTTTTTGAATATAGGTTTTCTCTATATCTGTAGAAAAGCTGAATTGCTTCTCTTTTTCCTTCATTTTCTTTAAATGTTCTTCTTTTTGGCGACGGTAGGCTTGTAAATCAACCACGGCCTTATTGTAGTTTTGGCGGTCTCTATTGATCTGGCCACGATCTGTTTTCTTCCCTTTCTTCTCCATATCATGTGCGACATGGCCTAAGTGAACCATTGGTAAGGTTTCGAGTCCACGTTTTTTATGAGAAAGATGGGTAATACGTTCATTAATCTGAACTTGTTCTAGTGCTTGATTTGCATAGTTGGCCCATTGTTCACGAATGGATAAGCAGGCTTGGCTGCTTTTGACGTACCCACGATTGTTTTCTTTTGCATTCGCAAAATCGGCATTCCAGTCACGATTTTTTTTGCCGAATCCATCTTGATCCAGGTTTCTCATGGTTAACATGATGTGAGCATGAGGGTTATTTTTATCGTCGCGATGAATGGCAATATCAGCGACCATCCCTTTTTGAACAAACTCATTTTGTGCAAAGGCTTGAATGAGTTCTTTTTGTTGGTCATGACTCAGTTCAATTGGCAATGCAATATTTAACTCACGTGCGAGTTGTGAGTCTTTGCGCTTCTCAACTTTCTCAACTTCATTCCATAAACGGTTTCTATCTTTCATCCATTCTGGCGCATTAGAAGGAGTCAGAATCATGGTTTCAGGTTTTACATCACGAGCATAAAACTTCTGCTCGTCTGTACGTTCATCATGTAGTTTTTCGCCACTACGATAAGCAGCTGCAGCAACAGCTGATTGTCCTTTTGAACGGCTGATAATTTGCATCGATAGATGGTAAATAGCCATGATTCTTTCCTCCTTTCTTGTGAATGGGTTAGTGGGTTAGGAATAAGTTGATGAGAGCACAAGATGCGCTAATCAATGCTTTAGATGAAATCAGCATCATGAACACCGAAGGTGGCAGATGATGATTTCATCTTTGCCGATAGGCAAACAGGTTTTATGAAATTCGCCATCTAGGCGAATGGGTCTTTGTTTTTGTCTTTTCGTTCCGAAGGAACCGCACACATCGGTACGATGTATAAGTGCGCCCTTATCTCTTCGATCTAAGGGAATTATACCATATACTGGTGAGAGAATCTATGCTAAGGATACCAATTCATCTCAATTTTTGATACAATTAAAACAAACATTAGAGAACAGTAAAAGGAGATGGGAATGGGTGCCAAAGAAACGAACAGATGAGGAGATTCTTCAGGAGTTAGAAGAGAAAATTGAGAAGATGAAAGCGAAGAAACAACAAGTTGAAGCGCGTAAAAAAGAAAAAGAGAGAAAAGAGAGAACACGACGACTGATTCAAGTTGGCGCAATTTTCGAGAAATATTTTGAAATTCAAAGTGAAGAAGAAGCTGAAAAGATTGCGAAGGCGTTGCAAGCGTATGTAGGAAAAAACAAAGAGAAGATTTTGCATCATGATGTTGTGATAACTCAGAAAAAGAAAACAATGCAAGAAGCAGCATCTACAAAAGAATAATGTCTTTTACTATACTTAATTCAAAAGTTACACTATCAGATTAAGCAAAAAAACATCTTAAAATCGTCGAGGAACTTGTCCGATGAATTAAGATATAGCTATATCCTCTTTCAACCATAGGCTTCAGCTAATCCGCCAAAGTCTATAAAAATACCATAAAAGCCAAGTAAGTTTAGACTTATTAGAATCTTAACTGAAAACTCCATGTATATGTATGCATAACTCTTCTCCTTAGCTTGAAGTGTTATATATAGCGAAATTGATTTCTACAGCCATATAACAATATTCATAGCTAAATATACTTGTTTTGATATATTTTGCTAATTTTTATTGAATTATGAGACTACTTAACGCTATAATAAAACTAACAAAAACGTGCGGATAGAAAAAAGACTTCAACTGTTTAAGTAGTGCAGGAACACTCTTAAACCGTTCACCCTATACACAGTAGGGAAAACACTTGTCGAAGTCTCTTGTTAATAGTTTCATTATCGATAAGATAAAACTTATGTTTTTATTTTATATGAAATTGACATCTATTTCAAGAGCTTCGTTCATCTAAATCAAGACATTGTTTTCCTTTCATCAGGGAGACAATGTCTTTTTTGTATTCCTTAAAGGAGAAGATGAACAGATGAACAAGATATTGACTTGCTATTTAAAAGATGTAGATACCTTCAATGGACAATTAAAATGGTTATGGCAACAAAAAGCTACCCTTCGTACAAAAAAAGAAGAATTTCTAGAAACACTTCGTACTTACTTTAAACAACAACAACTAGCCTTACATAAAGAATTCCCTAAAAAACGAATGGAAATGTTAGATTATGTAATTTATAATCTTGTAGCTACGGGTATCCAAGCGATCCGGTCAGAAACACTGATGAAAAAATTTAACGCATCAAAAAGTACGGTTTCTCGTTTTGTGAAATCATTAAAAGATACACCCTTTATACTTGTAGCACGTTACATTAAAGAAGATACAACAGGTGCTCACCCTGACAGCTATGTATTTGTCCTTAAAAACCATAAGAATTTTAATCGAATTTGCGATGAGATCTTTTTTGCACATGATACAACAGGTGTACAAACGCTTCAACAAGAAGAAATGACAACTCCTGTGACAACTCCTGTGACAACTCCTGAACGTGCTGAAAACGTTGATACAGCAAGCTTAGAGGGCCAAAAAACGTCCAATGCCTTTATTAACCTTGATTTACCTGTAAATCATATAAATAATCATTTAATGTCTGCTTCACAGTCATTCTCTTATATCAAAGGTGTGCCTAAGAAAGTAAATAACGTGTATGCAGGCAAATATGGTCATCAACTAAAAGATTTTTATGCCCGTATTCAAAATGCCTCAAAAGCTGTGAAACGAGATACGGAGATTGAGATTATCAAAGAGCAAGTACATGAAGTCGCTTATACAGCCATTGTAGGCTTAGATAAATATGTCCATGAGGCGAATCATAAGGGGACTACCCTCTCACTGGATGAAATGTGTCGTCTTGTTTATCAAATTGCTTATAATCAATTTACCAATCTACTAAAAGGGAATACAGAAGAACAATCATCTGAGTCAGACATACATACTGAAGCCGAAACAGCAGCATCATTTACGCCTAAACATATCATCCGTAAGGAAGTGGTTCCTGCCTGGTTACAAGCTGAACAGAAGCAAAATGAGTGTACACAGGAAGCAACTATTTCTCTGGATCAACAGCTTGAAATGATTCAATTAAAGCAAGATTTGGGGCAAGAGTTAACGCCAGAAGAAGAAAGCTTGTTACAAGAGCACAGTTCTACGTACAGTTCGTTAGAAATGGCACAGTTGAAACATGATATAGGAAAAGCACTAAACCCAGGGGAGCAAGATTTACTGCGTCAACATGACCAGTTAAAAGGATCAGTTTCTTAATCAAAACGCGTAGAAATCTCTTAGGAGATAAAATATTAATAAAGTATGTTTATTTAAAACATACTTCTGAATGATAACACCTGAGTAACTAGGGAGGGTTTCCTTCACTTATTAAAAGTAAACCATAAAACAATCACCTATAGTGGGAAACTTGAATACTGTGGGAAAGACTACCAAATTAAAATCCGGGGGGCACAATGTGACCAAACTATTTGCTATCAATGCAGGTATGTCCTTTTTTGCTGTTGCTAAAGCTGAGAACGAAAAAGAAGTCCTTACTATTCTTGTTAACCGAGAACTAGAAGAACAAGAGGATTTTGGTATCAAAGCTCATATTGATGATTTTTCGATTGAAGGGCTGTATGGTGATTTCTTTCGTGATGAAAAGGGATCATTTATTGAGGGTCACATTTTAGACTATCCTCGCCATATAAGGAAAATGAGCACTAAAGAGCGTGATACCTATATCCAATCAAATGTTGAAAAGAACGCTAAATCTTTTTGGAAAGACCATCCATTTTATGCAGAATTGTACTTGCGGGAATTCAAAAAGTATAAGGTAGTAGGGAAAGAGGGAGGAAACACGTTCCGTCCTCATTTTTCAGATGAATTTTATTTCATTACGGCCAAATTAATTATTACTGAAACGGATTGGTACGGAGAAGATTTTCAAATCATTGAAATCGACTTAAATGACCGTAATTACCAGCTTATTTTCGAACTTACTTTAGAGGAATAGTTGAGAGGGTTTTACACCTCTCTTTATATATATCAATCAAAGTTAATAAAATTTTTATAATGTCAGCACTTGTCTAAACACTTGTAATAGCTTTACATATCATAAATTATGCCACGAAACATTCTGTCCATTTCTATAAATGAGAGAAAAAACTACTAGGGTCCATCAGTAGTTTTTTTGTTTTTAAACTGTATGTATAACTTATACATGTTTTTAACATTAAAAAGCAAAGCCTTGTAATTGTTCATCTTACAGGGCTTTGCCTTTTAATTAATAACCACCTTTAAAACAAGAACAACCAACAATTACTAGTAAAATAAAAAGGATAACAATTAAAGCAAAGGTACCTCCAAAAGGAAAAGAACTGCTTTCACTCATAAAGTTCACCACCCTATACATATATAATTCCATCATATGTACAAGTACCAAAAATGCTCGCCTAGAGAAGTACTCTCATTCAATTTTCAATTAATAACATGTATATCATGTACAAATTTAGTTACCATAATGACTTTTCTCGGCATTCATAAAAGATAGCTATTAATCATAATAGATAAAATAAAGGACCCAACAAATACAAAAAACATTGGCTAAGCATTAGCCAATGTTTTTTGTATTTAGATAGACACTATACTGTTAAGAAGGTGTTTTCTTAGAAAGACGGATGGTTCTAAGAATACAAATTACATTATATTCATTGACTTGTTTTTATGTGAATTGTCTATGTGAATAACATTTAACAATTTGAGCAAACTATTCACGATGCCGTAAGGCATCCTTCCTTTGATAAAAGATGGGTAACAGAAAAAACTACCCTAGCAGACAGGTAGTTTTTTCTGTTTTTAGACTGCATGTCATATATATGTAGTTAACATAATCACTCTTTCCGGAACACACCACCAAAAAGAACCCTCTTGGGAGAAGGGTTCTAGATGGGGCCTTGTTTCTTCTTTATGCAGCTTTTTATACATCCTTGATATAACGCTGATTATCCAAGCCTTAAGTAGCAGAAAAATGTATAAAAAGCGCACCTTTTATACATATGCTTTAAACTCTAAATAATTGATTTTTTATGTAGATATGTTATAGTGACAATCCGGTTATTTTCCAATTAACCTTTTATCTAAAACTGTAAACGTAAATGAAAGGCTGCCTTATTTTTCTTGAGGTAGCCTTTTATTTTGTTAGCAATAAAAGTAATGAAAACGTTTTTTTAGACTGATAATATCGTCATTTACATTATTTATAAATTACCTGCAGGTGTGTAAAAGCCTTTTCAAGGCGAAAATACTGATACTACTTTTAATTTTTTGATTAACCCTATTCGTGAATCTCTGCTATTAGTCACACTTTGAAAGGAAAGCAGGGAAAAAGTCTTTTCTCGTCGAAGGTTACTGCTTGAAAGGTGGTGACATTATGGCTGGATTTGATGAAAACGATCGTGACCCTGAGGTTGAAGCACTAATTGACCGATATCCTGAGGAAAGAGACATTTATCGTTATATGCGGGATGAGTTTGATAAAGTTTTAGATACATATGACCCTGATATTCACGATAGGGAAGTTGCTGTGAAGGCAAGTGATAAGTTTGACGTGTCTGTAGATTACGCACTTGATCTTTACACTAGAATGGTGTTTAAGATTGCGGAATTTCAACAGAGACGATTCAATAAGTCAAAATAGCCGACTAGAAGGCACTCTAAGGAGTGTCTTTTGTCTTGGTTAGTTTTATATTATTCTCTTATCCAAAACGTCTACACGAGGCTGTATATACCTCAGATAAGTCCTTTCTCTTTGAACACCTTTCTTAAACATTCATTCACCAGTTCACTTTTAATTCCACTGTCTACATTGTCAATGATCTGTAGTACATCGTTATCCAAATAAAATCCCCTAAATTCTCGCTTTGCTTTCTTCCCAGCTAACAGACGATCAATGTTATCAATCTTCTTTTTATTATTCTTTTTCATATTCTTCCTGATAATAGATTCGTTATCAATATCGCTATCCTTTTCGGGTCTATTTTTATTAACTTTTTGAATTGAACTTGCTACTTCTTTATTAGCCGTCCGAATATTCTTTTTCACCCTCTTTTGAATAGGAAATGTGCCCGTTAATTGTTTAGTAGTTTTACTATTCTTCTTGAATACTTCATCGATGTCCTTATCAAATATAGATTCATCTGTTCCTACAAAGTTATACTTGCCTTCTACACTGTCCCACTCGAAACCTAATTTCTTAATTTTTGTCTGAATAGTTCTGTCTGAAACCTCATACTTTTTGGCAAGATCATTTACCTTTAATTTCTTGTCATTAATAGCTTCAATCATGCCTCTTACTAACATTTTAGCCACCTCATCCAATAGTGATATTACTAATTCATTTCACCTTAATTTATATTCTTTTATGTTAGAAAATTCACCTTTAATTCCGATAGCAACTTTAGCACCATTTCTTGAAATGAAACGTGGAAACAGGAACTACAAATCATTGGTATTAGCAAACTGAAAAAATTTTAAGTGCTTTCTCTATCAAGTTGTTATAAAATAAAAAAGCGTATTGGAGATTGTTTCAAACATTTTACGTCATCTAACCTATTCCCAAAGCACAGGGAGTAGGTTTTTTATGTTCTTGTACTACTGTGGTGAAATTAGTAAAGAAGTAGTTGCAAAAATGATGTATATGATATACAAAGTTAGTTAACATAGGTGGATTAGATTTACTTAGGTTTAACTTACGCTCGTGTTCCGCTCTTCTGATCGCTCACATAAGTTTAACTTATGTTGAACTAATTGAAAGAACACAATAAAAATGCCTGGTATAAATCCAGGCATTTCTGTTTTTTGCAGGGTTTTTAGCGTGAAATATTGAATAACTCAGTTATCCTTCTCTATTTCATAAAACAATGGTACTGTAATGAAATAGACTGTTTATTTTCGGCGCTTCTATGCTTGTCTTAGTTCCCAAAAAGACGAGCAAAGAAGCCTTTTTTATTTTCTGTCTCTTTTTCCTGAGCTGTCGCTGCTTCTAGTAAATGTTGTTGCTGCTGTTTTTGAGATGAGCGGATATATTCCATCATTTCTTTATCGCGGCTCTCTATATGTTTTTTCATCTGTTCAGCCTGCTTATCAAAACTGGCTTGCAGCTGCTCCAGTTGCTTGCTTGTTTGCTCGCGATCCGCTCGCCTTTGTTCCTCTAATTCCCTCAAATCATTTTTAGAATCACTTAAGGCACTCTTATACTCTTCAATTATTCCTAACAGCTGATTGTTCACCTCTTGTTGCTGTTTAAACTGATCGGCTAGCGCTCCTAAGACTTCCGGAGGGAGTGACTTTTCAGAAGCTTGCGGAGCAATTAAAGAGCGGTTATTTTCTTCATTTTCCATATGCTCGTTATGTGCTCGGCTAGCGGAGCGGTTCCTTTCCAATCCCTCAACAATAGTATTCGCAGCTACTTCTAAAGAAAGATTTTTATGCTGAACTAGGAATTTTAGCTTTTGCAATGTTTCATAGTCGCTATGTGTATAGTAGCGCTTTTTCTTATTGTCAGTCTTGAAATCATAACCGCTCTTTGCGAGCGCGGCAGAATATTTCCTTACATTGCTTCCGCTTAATTCCAGGAGCTTTGATATTTCGTCTGAATTCATATAATCATCGTTAATAATCATTTGTGGCCTCCAATCTTATGTATTCGCCTTCCGCTCCTTAAACATCATACAGCGTTATTTTCAATAATTCGAGCAAGAGAATTTTTTTCCTTTCTTTTTTAAATGCTTTTTGTTCTTTTTCATTCATAAAAAAAAGAATAAAAAGCTTATTTATCAACGGATATATAAATATTATGTATACAGTAATTTGAATTACTGCACATATAAATTATAATAAAAGTATCAAAAATCGGTTTTAATACATGGGGGAAAATTACATAATGAAAAAAGTTGTTGGCTATGTTCGTGTATCATCTGATTCACAAATTGAAAATACATCCATTGAGGAACAAATAAAAAGAATAGAAGCTTATTGTATCTCCCAAGAGTGGGAGTTAGTTGAGATTTTTAGAGACGAAGGGTTTTCTGGAAGCAATATAAATAGACCAAGATATAAAAAGATGATGGAATATCTTGCAGATCATAAGGGCGAACTTGAAAGTGTAGTCGTTTTAAAAATGGATAGGGCGCACAGAAACCAGCTTAACTTATTGCAATTCATTAAGGTTGAGCTCGCGGAATTAAATATGGATTTTGTAAGTATTACTGAATCTTTTGATACAAGTACCATGATAGGGCGTATGATGCTAGGGATTCTTTCTACTTTTGGAGAGTTCGAGAGGGAAGTCATAAACGAGCGGACAAGGAGCGGTAGACTTTCTACAGCTTTAAAAAATAAGTATGCAGGCGGCCAGGTTCCATATGGATACGAGGTAGGAAACGGAGCGGTTAGGATAAATAAAGAGCAGGCGGCCATTGTAAACCGTGTATTTGATGAATTTATAGAGGGCCGTACTTGCTACCGGATTGCTAAGAAGCTTAATGAGGAAGGTATTAAAACAAAAAGCAATAAGAACTGGACACCTACTACAATTAGAAGAATGTTAGATACAGAAAGCTATACAGGCCTTAATTCATATAATGGCAGTAAAGAGCAGAATGCCATCAGACAAAAAGATGTTTTTCCTAAAATCATTTCACGCCAAAAATGGAACAAGATTCATGCAGGTGTTACAGCATAAAAAAAGACCAGGAGAGCGGCTCCAGATCTTTTTTAGTTCTTTATTATGCCATAAGAAAGAACTTCCCCTTTATAACTACCCTTTCTAATGTTACTATAAGCGCCTACAAGCGAATTAACTTTATTTTTACAGGCAACCGCTCTTTTAGCGTGGCAGGAGCGGAGCGGTTGTAGTTATTATTTAAAAATGTGTAGTTTTTCAATATATTTTTGATACTATTTTATAAAGGTTATAGCATATGTATAAAATGTGCGCTTTTTATACATTCTGCGGTCATTCATGCCCGGAGAAATCAGCGCTATATCAAGGATGTATAAAAAGCTGCATAATCTATAAAATAGACTCACCTTG
>NZ_CP130969.1:0-11564 GCF_041941685.1 Priestia megaterium
AAAGGGTGGATAGAAAAACTACCAGAGGCGGATGATCGTAAAGAGTTACCTGCTAATTGACGAGATTGTTTATTCTCTTATAAATTTTCAAGGTGTATTCTATGATGTCTGTCAACGGTAAATCGCAAGACCGTTAGGTCGAGAATTTAAGGAGTTGATAGACTCACTACACCCGAACCCTCTTGGCACTCAAACAACCACGTTTGTTTGACGCCAACCGGCGAGGGAGCCCCCTCAAAGATTGAGGGGGTTGGGGGTGTTTGTAGAAGCCATTCCAAAGGGGCTTCCCTTTGGCAGGTGGTGGACGGCGTCCACGGTCTTAAAGAAAAAGGGCATCCGTTTAGGATGTCTTTTTTCTTTTTGGCGGAGCCAAACACAGGGAGGAATTCCGACCGTCCACCTCGTAGAGCGCGCTCCCAATTTGATCGAAGATGAAAAATTGGTGTAGTGCGTTACACCAAATCTAAAGTTGTGGTATGCTTAACCCAAGTACAGTGGTCGAAATGGGGGATTGAGGGATGGCCAAATATGGGATTATCCGTATGCAAAAGTTTCATAAAGACGCAATATTGGGGATCCAGAAACACAACCAACGAGAAGGCGAGAACAGTAAAAATAAAGACATTGATCTAACCAGAACGATGCTTAACTATGACTTGGTGAATGAGGACAAAATTAAGTACCATGAAGAAATTAAGAAGATGACGGCCACCCGTGTGAAACGAAAAATTCGGAATGATGCCGTCCTGGTGGCAGAATTCTTTGTGTCGGCCAGTCCGGAGTATATGCATGCGATGTCGCCAGACGAGCAGCGTAAATATTTTGAAGCATCACTGGATCATATTGCCGGCAAATATGGCCAACAGAACATTTTATATGCCGTGGTACATAACGATGAGTCAACGCCACATATGCACGTGGGATTTGTGCCGATCACGGAGGATCGGCGCTTGGCGGCGAAAGAGTATTTTCATGGCAAAACCAAGATTCGTAGAATTCAGGATGATTTTCACAACTACATGAACAAACGTGGCTACGACATTGAGCGTGGCGAGCCGAGCGAACTGCAGCATAAAAGTGTTCATGAGTTTAAGAAACAAGAACGTGAAAAAGAGCTAAAGTATCTGCAACAACTAGTGGCTCACAAGGAAAAAGAGCTTCAAGGTATGGATAATTTGCTGGAGCTAAAAACAGCACCACCCGTTGAGATACGCAGCGAGAGACGCATTGAAGAGTTATGTAGCCAACCTGTTGAAGTGGAGGCGGCCAAGAGTGTCATGGGTTCCAAAGTGAAAGTGGAAGAAGCAGATTTTCAAGAGCTTATGAGTCTCACAAAAGAGCTGCAGCAAACATTGGCGGCCGAGCATGAGCGTACCCATGCATTGAGTCATGAGCTTGATCGTTATGAGAAAGAGAACAAGACGTTGAAGCATGACTTAAGCGAAACAAGGCAAGAATTAGAGGTATATGCTGCAGATCAAGACGGCCAAGTGGAGAAAGCGAAGAAACAAATGCGTCAGAAGCTTGTATGTGATTTTTCAGCAGCACAAAAAGAAAATGTGAAAGACGAGGTTAAGAGAGAACTAGAAAAGCAATATGAAGCCTATATAAGCTCTCTCAGCGATGATCTAATGATCGAGAAGCAGAAACATGAGAAAACGAAAAAAGAGCTTGTACAAGCAAATGAAGTGAATGAGAGCTTAACGAAGATGAATCTTGGCTATATAAAAGATTATGTGCCGAAAGAAGAGCTGGATAAGGCGAATCAGCAGGTTCATGAATTACGAGAAGAGAATAAGACATTAAAAGCCTGGAAGGAAAAAGCGTTGAATTGGATTGATAAGAATGTGGAGAAGATGAAGCAGATGTCATTTTTTCAATATGTCGGTGGGATCCGCAAGCAATCAAAGCGTCAGGAACAAGACTTAGAAAGGTAAAAAGGAGACATGAAGTTGGACAAAATTAAAACGATACTCTTACTTATTGCTTTTGCAGTTGTAGCTGGTTATGATATTTACTTATTGTTGAATGCTTATCACTACGGTTTTTCTGGTCAGTAAATATAATTAAAGCCATATAAAAAAAGCTATTTCAATCGTATTGGCATCGGAGTGAAATAGCTTTTTCTATATTACATTCAAGAGTGTTCTGGTTCGTCATGGATATCTTTATATGTGAAGTATATCACAAACTTTCTTGGCTGTGAAGATGGAAATCAAAATTTGTATGACAAGTTTTGATTTTAAGATAAAATTCCGTTGTATAAGGACATTTGTATACTGTAAAATACTTATATGAAAATAAAAAGATAAAATGAATACAAGGTTGATTGCTTTTAGAATGATCAACCTTGTATTTGTTTTGCTATTAAAAGCAAATGGGTGAGGGGAATATTGGAGTCTCATAAAGTGATTTTAAAAGAAGCTTTAACAGTTGAGATTGAAAAAGAGAGAAAATCTTTGGTAGAAACGGCATTTAAAGAGGGTTTTACGAGTAGCAACACGGTAGAGATTAGTCAATTTATTGATGAGATGTTAAATGAATTAGAAAAGATTAAATAGAGCTATTGAAAACAACAAAAAAGCAACCTCGGCATTGGCCAATGAACGAGGTTGCTTTTTTTGTAAGGGTTTGTTCATACGTATCCGAAGTATGAAACATAAGTAGATTACCACGTTCTGTAATTAGAGGCTATTTTTAATATGTTGCTATATATACAAAATAAAAATCCACCTCGCCTGCCATGCCAAGGTGGATTTTTAAGGGAATTACCTTATGGAAATATGTATCATCAGATAAATAGTAACATAACTTTATTAAAAATGAATGATTCGATGTTCTCAACATATGTATAAAAGGTGCACTTTTTATACATTCTTTCAATATCGACCCTTCAGTAAAATGTTGTTATATCAAGGATGTATAAAAAGCTGCATACTCCGGAAAAAGAACCCTCGGCGGAACCGTACTGCGACAAGGGTTCTTTTTTTGGGTTGTGTACCGGAAAGAGACATTATGTTAACTACAAATGCATACCATATACAGCTTAAAAAACAGAAAAACCTATCTCTTCCCAGTCAAAAGAGGTAGGTTTTTTTCTGCTACATTTATTTAACCAGATGACTGAAGCCTTATGGCGTCTTGAGTAGTTTGCTTAGCATAGTCAGTAACTATACATAATAAAAAAGAAAGTCTACTGGGGATCTCAGTAGACTTTCTTTTAGTTCATTTATAAAACCCCGAAGTTAATTTTACTTCTTGTTATAAGAATATGTACGTTTGTTCTCTTTATAACCTGTACCAACGTATAAAACCAGTTGAAAAAGTGGTTCTTTCACTGGCTTTATACGAGGTGTATTTATTTAATGCATTATAGCATCGTAGATAGTTTGCACAAATTCATTTTGTATTATAAATACTAGTTCTTAACTACTGATGATTTTCATATACTATAGAACTCGGAAAAGCTAATCTTCTTTTGGGACTCAACTTTCAAAAGTAGACGGAAAACACCCTGACTATTTAGAATATAGTCAGGGTGTTTTCGTTTTGGTAATACTTATTGAAAACAGAAAAAAACTACTGGCTCATCAGGGACCAATAGCTTTTTTCGTGACGTAATTAGAAGTTAGTTGTGATGATTTTATACATCTTGATTAGTTTGCTCAAGTTATCAATAACTTATGTATCAAAAAGAAAAACCCACCTGATTTGTCAGAGGCGGGTTTCCTTTAGAAATTCTACATGTAAGTAGTTTGCTCAAAATACTATTAATTATCCGTCTGTATAAGAGTCGAGTATAAATTACTTTTAATAGTGGTTCCGAAAACACGTTTTATGTTAACTAAAAGTGAACATATATGTGCAGTTGTAGAAAACATCGTGTTCATTTTTTGAACACGATGTTTTAATTATTTTCTCAATTTGTATCTTTTAATCGCATGACTTTACCGTCTGCACTTAGTTCTACTTCGTATCTAATTTTAGAGATGTCTTTCCATTCACCTCTTCCAAAGAATTGGGGATTTAATAAGAAAACCCCTGTTTCTTTTTTTATTAGGATATTTTTCTTTGTTAACTGATTAACTGCATTGGTTACTGATTGTTGTTTGATGCCTAAATTTTCAGCTACAATTCGTTTATATCCTGAATTAATGATGATAAATTGTCCTTTATTTGCATAGGTTACGCCTTTAATGAGTTCGTATAGTACTTTACTTATCCATCCTTGTATCTCTGCTAATACAACAATATTGTCGAGATATACTTTTATGTAGTCTGGTTCTTTATATTTCAGTTAATATCAACTCTTTATTAGAGTTAATTCAAACTCTTTATTGGTGTTGTTTTTAACCCTCGTTTTTTTGCAAAAAACAACTCTTCATACAAGTTATTTTTAACTCATATATGAGTTAAAAATAACCCTCATAGGAGTTAAAATCAACTTGTATATGAGTTATTTTTCACTTTCAAAAAAGTCCTATAAACCCTTACATATCAAGGTTTATATCAATATATGAAAATCTTTTTTCTTCTTTTATTTTTATTAAGCTCCATTTTCACAGTTCGTAGTATATACTTTGTTTTACAAAATAAAATATAAAGATCCTTATTAAAAAAGCCTTAAAACGATTAGTTTTAAGGCTTTTTTGCTTCTTATATGATATACAGTATAAAAACAGAAAAAACTATCTCAATGCGAGTAAGATAGTTCTTCTTGTGAATGTTCTAAATAGATGTATTTGACACCTTATAGTGCCTTGATTAGTTTGCTCAAGATGTTATTTATTATTCATTTTTATAATTATTAAATAAAAAGAAACAGACTTGTTAGGAAGTCTGCAACTGCGACAAGAAATAAAGCTATTTATATACAACAGGTATTGTATATGATTCAAAGAACTTTAGCAGTCTGCCCTATTGAGGAGATTCTATACTTTATTGACCTTATGTTAACTAAACATGTCTACCATATAAAGCGTAAAAACAGAAAAACTACTGACCATGATCCAGTAGTTTTTCTGTGAATAGTGAGTAATTAGAAGTTGTTTTTGAAATCATATATTGACCTCTGGATTAGTTTGTTTAAGTTAGTAAGAACTTATGTATAGAAAAGAGAAAAACCTACTGAACATGGACAGTAGGTTTTTCTTTTAGCTTAGTCATAGTACACAATGAAGGATTAAGAATGAACATCTCTCCAACTGTTTAATAGTGTGCTCAATTAAGATATAAATCATTCACATAAATGTATCAAAAGCAGGCTTAAGCCTGCTCTTATAGCCATAAAGGCTAGTCTATAGTTAAGTAATGCGTATTATTTTTGTGAGGGCTCTTGATGCAAATTTAGAATAAGAAAAGCCGTAGATGCCTCACGGCGTCTTGAGTAGTTTGCTCAAGATATAAAATTTTATTTCTAATAAGCAAGCAAGTTACATAAAGGAAAACAAAGGCATATGATGTATTTCGAATAATTTTCGTCTCACACTTCGAATCCTTTTAACTTTATTTTTCACCTTCATAATTTACAAAGTAAAAAAAGAAAAAACAATCTGTATTGGAAGACAGATTGTTTTTTCTTTTAAAAGAGAGATGGCTTTATCGAAGTGGCATTCCTAGAGCCTTCTTTAATAATATTCAAAACCCTTTCAGATAATGAATTCCAATAAAATCCATTATGATAGCTAAATATATATATGATATACATCTAAAAAAAAAGAAAAACCCCCAGGCGGCAGGGAATTTTTCTTTTTTTAACAACTACAAATCCGTTAGGGAGGGTAACTTATTTACTGGGATTCAATTGGTTGGTTCATTCATTCTATGTAAAGTAATCTAAAGGGTTTATATATATCTACAAAAATCTTGTTATTTCTATCAGTGCAGAGTATGGGCGAGCATTTTCACTTTTTATACATATCTTAAAAGTATTAAGCATGTAGGGGGTGGAAATATGGGCTTTGGAGGTTACGGTGGCTGTGGTTATGGCGGCGGTTACGGCTATGGCGGAGGCGGCTGTGGTGGCGGCTTTGCCTTAATCATTGTACTATTCATTTTATTAATCATTATTGGCGCTTCTTGTTTTGGCGGAGGCTTTGGTGGCGGTTGCTAATAATTAAAAATCATTTTTATTTTAATTATTATTTACTATTTTAAAAAGTTAGCTTTATGCTAGCTTTTTATTTATTCTTATTGTATATACATAGAAATTGTCGAAAAAACACATTATGCTAACTATAGGTGTATAGAATATACAGTCTAAAAAAAGAAAAAACTACTGGTGTGTGATCAGTAATTTTTTCTCTTTCCTGAATGGTAATCAATAGTTAGTTGACGTTGCAGAGAGTCCTGAGTAGTTTGTTCAAATAGTGGATTCCTATACGTTTTATTTTTAACCTACAGCCTTTGAGTCCGAATTAGACCCTAAGTTCCATAAACTAAATATAACCGTGATTAAACCAAGAATTACGCTTGACCAAACCTCTCCATTTGTTAATGAGTAGATAAATGGGAAAATTATAAACCAGACACCAGTAATCGCGGAGATCCAGTTTTGCCATGAATTCCAGCCGGGTTTGTCATAGCCCCATAAAGATACAATAACTTGAATAATTCCAAAAATTATACTTGACCATAAAGCTCCTGATTGATCTGAATAACCGATAGCCCAAGGTGCGATAATAAACCAGACACCAATTAATGCATTTAAATTACCCCTTAATTTCATAATTACACCTCCTCTAAGTTTAGGAATCTTTAAAGATTCCATTGTTAGATTATATGTTTAGAAACTATAGAGATTAACTCAATATATAACAATTAAATAAACAGAATATTTAAACAATACCTTTACTTTGTAATCGCTTTCATTTATAATGAAGATAGGTTGGATGGCATGAGTGGCTGTCATAGTATTTAGCGTAGGTGGGGCTGATACAAGGGATCAGGGCATAAAAGAAATGTCCTTTTTTGCTTTGGAAACATTTATTAAGAGATGGAAAGCTTTTATTTTTTCACTTAGTTGATTAATTAGAGAGGTGTTTTATATGAATAAAAATGAAGATATTAACGTTTTTTTATTAATGTTGTCGGTGATCTCTATTTGTGGAGGATTGTTATTAACAAATGTTTTTATTTATTCCCCTCTTATTGGTTGGCTTGTAGCAGTATTTTGTTTAATAATGAATTTTATTTATAAAGAGGAACAACTGAAATATAGAAAAAGAGAAGATTAAGAATAGGATCTTCTCTTTTTTTATGGATTCTTATAACGTGTTTTATGTTAACAGGTAAGAGAAGTTATAGCAGGAAATATCATTTTGCATTTGAATACTAGTACTATACTTTTAAAACGGAAGTGGAGGCTAGTATGATGCTGGTAAAAAAGATGTTAAATGGAATTATGATGAAAGAAATCACAATTAAAGAATTAGCTGATCAGTATGATGTAAGTACTCGTACCATCCAATTAAGAATTAAGAAACTAGGATATGAATGGGACAGTAAGCAAAGTATTTATCGTTATGTTGGGGAAGAGCCAGAACCTTTAGAAGTTGATTTTAATACTCTTATTTCTAAAACTAATAAAATGCCAGCAGAACAAAAGCAAACTAACAGTGAGATAGCAGCTAGTGTTAGCTATCTGAATGAAAGTGAAAGTACTAGCGATAGCGTTTCAAAAGCTAGTACAACTACTAGCAAAGTAGATGCAATTGATATCTTGTTGCAAAATCCAAAAGACCGGTCTAAGAGAGTATATCGAGGTTTCTATTTCGATGACGACGTTTTAAGTATTATTGATAGGGTTCCTAAGAGCTATAAATCTGAATTAGTAAACGAAGCTTTGAGAAAAGTCTTTAAAGAAAAAGGATTATTAAATTAAAAAACTCACCTACATATAAGGTGAGTTTTCTTGTTTATTTTACAAATAGGGTTTGCAAAAATGTAGGATTTGGTAGAAAATTAGACATAAGAAAAAGTCCTCAAGTTTTCGCCGACTCCGAGGACTTTCTCTAAAAAATATTAAGAAGGAATTAACCTTTTAAGGAGAGATTAACCTTCAACTACATAACTTTATAAAAGTATTCTACCACAATAAGGTTAGTTCCTTCCATAAAAAAATGGAGGAATTAAAATGAAAAAAGCATTAGATGAAGCCGAAAAAAAAGCCAGAGTAAGAGATTCTAAGCTGGAAGAGTTAATAAACCAAGCAGAAGTTGGTCTTTCAGCAGATCAACAAAAAACATTATTAGAAATCTTACATAAAACTACTGGAGATAATTATTTCATCGGTAAGCGAAAGAAAAAAACTGATGGGGTGAGATTTGTGCAAATACTAATGGAAAATTATAATTATTTAAGTCAAATAAAGTACTTATCTAATGCACAAAAAGCATTTTTACTAGATTTAGTTCCCTATGTTGAATTTAAAACAAACATTCTTATAGAACGCCCTGAAGAAGACTTAGAAGAGGTAAGCGAGAATTCGGCTTCACCTAGCTATTTAGCAAAAAAACTTGAACGTGACCGTTCAACAGTATCCCTTATGATGAATGATCTTATGAAGAAGGGCATTTTAGCTGTTGCTGAGAGTGGTATGACTACAGAAGATGGTAGAGTATGTACTAGCAGGACTTGGTTTGTAAATCCTAATATTATGTGTTGTTCAGCAAGAGATGATGTAGATAAGGCAACACAAAGAATATTTAAACGCTCTCTAAAAAATTTCAAGGTTGAAGGAAGCTCTAAGAAACATCAATTACCTATATATTTATTTTAAGAAGCAAGGGGAAAATTTCCCCTTGCTTTTTTTTTTTTTTGTCTTTTTCACATTTTTTAGGTGTTGGTTTTTCCCAACACAGGTGTTGGTTTTTCCCAACACCCCTGCCTCTATAAACGTTGATATAACAACATTTTTGTACTTGTCCCTTCTCATTCTATTTAAATAGCAATTCGCTGATAGAATTGCAAGGGTCTTTTTATACTTTTTTCGTTAAAATTATAAAATTAAAATGGCTATTTAAAATACAAGGTTCGAGTAGTATTTTAAATTTCGGCAGGAGTGGTTATATCGCCAAGCCGAACATACCCAAAACGAAGTTAAAGATGCTCGGCTTACGACGACCATTATACCTGCCGAACCGCCAGAGCAACTGTGCAAGATTCTACTGTTTTTCATAATGTACTTACACTATTTTCAAAGCCAGCCTCCCACCCCAAAACGAAGGCGGCCACGTAATTCTAAAATATAAGTCTAAATCATCTTTTAAAAGGAACTTTTCTTTTATATATCGAATGACATATCATAGGACATAGCAGGAGGTTGTGCGATATGTCAGGTGACACAAAGAAGCAGCAAAAGGTTTATACAGCAAGGGAAGTCGCTACCCTTTTAGCGATACAGAACACTACTGTTCGTAAGTATTCTCAGCTGCTTGAAAAAGCAGGGTACCATATCCATAAAAATGAGTTGGGCCACAGAGGTTTTTTTGATAAGGACGTAATTGTTTTACGTAAGATTAGAGAGTTGATAAAGCACCCTGATATGTCACTGGATCAGGCTATAAATGCAGTAATATCAACGGTTGGCGAAGGCGATATGTCAGACCGTGACACAGAGGAATTAGTGACATATCAGGGGACACAACAGTATGAGCAATTACTAAAACAATTTGAAGATTTTAAAGAAGAACAAATGAAATTTAACCAAGAACTTCTGAAACAGATCCAGCAAAGAGATGAATATATTTCAAAGAAATTAGAGAATAGAGATCGTGAACTTTTAGATGCTGTTAAAGGAATACAAGAAACTCAAAAGTTTATTGCTGCCAGTGAAGAAAAGAAAAAGAAGTGGTGGGAATTTTGGAAATGAAAAAAAGACTGCTGGTTATTTAGCAGTCTTTTTTTAAAAAATGATTTGTTTACGGTAACATCTTACTCTCTACTTATATTATAACTCTATTTGGAAATTATTTATAGACTGTTTTTTCACTCATGTCCAGCCTTATACTGTTATACGCAAGTCAAAAAGTATAAAGGGTGTGGCTATATGAATGACAAGAAAAATGTCTTAGATCCTGGTCCGTTTTTTCATGGTACTAAAGCAGAACTGAAGATTGGAGACCTGCTTGAACCATTGTACTTATCCAATTATCAGGATAAAAAATCTAACCATATCTATTTTACTGGAACATTAAACGCTGCTAAATGGGGTGCTGAATTAGCAAGGTCTAATTCAAAAGAGAGAATTTATATTGTAGAACCATTGGACGATTTTGAAAATGATCCAAATTTAACTGATAAAAAGTTTCCTGGCAACCCAACACGTTCTTATAGATCTAAATCTCCCTTAAAAATAGTAGCTGAATTAGGTTCATGGGAAAGGCATTCCGATGAAGAAATAAATCATATGCTCACATCTTTAAAAAAGCTAAGTGAAGAAGGAAAAAATGTAATATATGATTGATTCTCATGGCATTGAAATCCTAATTAAATAAATGCCGAAGGTCGCCCTATAAACTGATATATAGTGGGCGGCCTTTGTTATGGATATGAAAATTTTGTTAAATATAAGAGTTTGGGGCACAATACTATAAGTTTATATAGTATTGGAGGTAACAACTTTGGATAATAAGAAGGTTAGATTGACGTCTTCAGAAATTACAAGCTTATGGACACAATATATTCAAGACACAATGTCTGTTTGTATTAGTAAATACGTGCTGGCAACCGTTAAAGACCCTGAGATCTATTCTTTATTCGAATTTACTCTCGGGTTAGCTGAAAAGCATTTAAAAGCGCTCATAAATATTTTTAAATCTGAAAAATTGGAACCACCGAAAGGATTTACTGACAAAGATGTAAATGTAGATGCTCCTCCATTGTTTACAGACATTTTTTGGTTAGGGTACATACATGAGATGACAATGCACGGGTTAGCTGGATACAGTATATCTTTTAGTGTGTCATCTCGAAAAGATATACGAGATCATTATCACCAATGCAACATTGATGCTATGGAGCTTTATAATAAATCGATTGAAATTCTTTTATCTAAAGGCATTTATCAGCGAGCTCCTTATTTTTCTACATCTCAAAGGAGTCAATCAGTTACAGAGTTAGGATATGTCATGGACTTATTCGGAGATAAAAGACCTTTAAATTCAATGGAAGCAGGAAATATTTATTTTAATTTAAAAAAGAGTATTGCAGCTAAAGCTCTTGTCATTGGATTTAAACAGGTAATTAAAGATAAAGACATCCATAAATTTATGAATGAGTGTTTACATACAGTTAATAAAAATATAAATATTTTCTCTTCGGTACTTCAGGATGGAAACCTTAAACCTCCCCAATTGTTAGACAGTGAAATTACAAATTCCGATGTGGCTCCTTTTTCAGATAAATTAATGGTATTTCATGCCGGATTTTTATTTAATTTAGCTACTACGTACTATGCTGCAGCTATGGTAACAAGTATGAGAATAGATGTGGCTGGACATTGTGATGCATCTATTTTTAGGGATTTAAAAACGATTTCATCTTTTGGGAGAATTATGATTAAA
>NZ_CP130960.1:0-113051 GCF_041941685.1 Priestia megaterium
TTGGGTTTATCAATCAGTTTCGGGCTGTGGATCGAGACTCATTAGTGGAATTTTTCTTTAAACAGCTGAAATCCCCTATTAATGCGTGCAACAGTGTGATGGTACGTTTATATCGATTAGGGCTCATTGAACGCACCCAGCAGTATTCTCCGACGGTCTATTTACCAATAGAGGCGAGGATCAAAAAGAATTCTCAAAAAATCCTCCATTTCCTTTCGATTCTAGATATCTATAAACAAATGTGTACGTATAGTGCGCCTAAACAGGTCATTGTGGAGGATAAACCCACCAGACGAAAAGGAGGCATTGAACCGGACCTCTTTTGTATCTTTAAAGGATCTCCCTTTTGGGTTGAAATTCAACGAACTCAGTATTCAGAACAGAAAATGCAGGAGAAGGTTCATTTATATGAGGAGTTTTTCTTTTCAGATGAGTGGAAGGCATTGCACTGGCAGCCAGAAGAACGGTCACCTGTCTTCCCTTCCGTTATTTTGATTACACCTGTTCGTTATGCGGTGGCTTCAAATCACATTCGCATTATACAAGTAGCAAGTATTCATGAATTAATGGAGAAATATAAAAGTTCAGCTAAACAGCAAAGAGATGCAAAACCAATAAAGTCAGCATCATCTGGTGGGATTAAAATCAACCTGACGTAATGACGACCAACATAAAAAGCTGCCTCAACACAAGGAATGAGGCAGTTTTTCTAATTTCACACTTGTTGAAATGTGAACGTCATAGTAAGTATATAATATCAATTCATGTAAAATTTTCTACATTTTTTATGAAGCTTACAAAAATAAAATGACTATTCAAACCCTTTTTCTAGGATTTCGACCCTTTAAGTACGTATTATCAACCATACCCTGCCTTTATTTTATATTGGGTGTTGAAATAGAAGGATCATACATTTATTGTTAAATAGGTTGACGAATTAACACTTTTGGTAAACGGGTGGGAGAGATATTGCAGGAGGATAAGGGTGTTCTAAAACAAACTTTACTTATAGAAATAGAAAAGGCCAAGGAGACTATGATTCAAGTGGCACGAGAAGAAGGTATAACCAGTGAAAGTACACTTCAAGTCAGTCAGTCCATTGATCAATTATTAAATAGATTACATAAGGTAAGTTTAACAAAGTAAGTATTCGTTTCTTTATAAGTAAAAAACAATCGCTTTCTCTCCGCATTGGCCTAGCATGAGAAAGCGATCGCTTTTTAGTAAGTGGTGATTAACTTACTAATCGACTTGTAAATTATAAATAATTTGGATAATAAAGTAAATTTATTTTTGTATCTTTACTTCCTAATAAAAAGATGACGCTCTAAGCCATAGTAGGCAAGGCTTTTTGTCTTACAATCATTTATTGATAGGTAAATATTTACTTAACTCGAGAACTTGTGTACTCTAATGCCCCATAAAGAGTATTGAAAGTGACGATGTCATTTAATTTTACACCTAACTGAACCATTGTAAGGGCAATTTCAGAGCGAATGCCACTTAATACAACATCTATTCCTATAAGTTTCAAAGCCGCAACCACTTTGAAAAGTTGGTCTGCAACCATAGTATCAATAATAGGTACAGCAGATAGATCAATAATTAACCAACTCAGTCTGTAAGTGTTACCTTGTTTCAATGCATTTTCCATTAAAATTTGAGCTCTATGTGTATCAATCTCCCCTACAAGAGGAATTACACCAATTTCTTTTGTTACACGCACTACAGGTATAGATAGTTCATCTATAGCGTACTGAGCAGATTGAATTTTATCTATATAATCTTTCATATAAGATTTACTGACCCAATGTACAGCTTTGTCTACTACCAAATTGTATCTAGATATAACCTTAGAGAACAAATCAAAGGAAAAATTTTCTTTCTTTGCTTCTTCTGTAATGACTTCTCCAATTTGATTTCGATAATAACTGATTTCTTCTAAAGCAATATCTAAAGGAAGTTGAAGAGTTGTTAATAGATTTGCTACTTCGATTCCCCACTTTTCTAAGATTTGAAAAGTATGCTCTTCATCAATAGATATAGATTCTGCATAAATTTTAATTAAATTTTTTCGCCAAGGAACCAACTGAACATAAACATCATGATTATAAAAATGATAATGTCTTTTTTGTTCGGCTAATTCTTCTTTTTTATGTAAGATAACAGCCGTAATCTGTTGTAATTTTTTATTTAGCAATACATCTTCCATTTTTTCACCTACTAAACCTCATGATAATGTAATAAAAGCATAACATATATAAATTTTTGGTAATACGGATTCCCTTATACAATAGCTAAATAACCTAAGATATAATGTGTAATGATTGTATTTAAAATTACCTTACTTTATTAGTAAGAAATCTCTTGATTACATGGTTGTTGTAATACATCCTATGTTAACCAAATCTTTATGTAAAAAGTTTAAATTACATATATGTTGGATATGAATAGAGATGTCACCTTCTGAGGAGTGACTATTGACAGGCAGGCACGAATCAATGACCTTCTATTTGTCAGGATAGAGGGTCATTTCCTTTGTATGTCGAGGGAATAAGCAAAAGCACCGTAATTGTGCCTTTTTATATGTCAAAAAAGTCTTCAGATTTTAATTTAGGGTCAAGCTTTTTTAAGGCTTTCATTACCTTTTTTATAGTGACTACAGAAGGAGTATAAGTTGGATCATTACAAATTTTGCTTACTGTATTCTTATTAAGTTTAGCAACTTCGCCTAACTCAGTTTGGGAATAGCCCTGTCTATCTAGAAATCTGCCAAGCTTACTTCTTTTTTTTACCGCCACTCCACAACGTAAAAACCTCCTTTTTAAGAAGGCTTGCCACTTTTTCCTAAAAGTATTCGAATTTTTCTTAAAGAAATAGGAAATATAATGTAGATGCATCATATAATAAAGTACGATCCAAAAATAGGTGTATTTAAATCTATAAAGTTATTTAGAATAATGTCGATATTTTTGTCATAAACATATAGCATGAATACAGTTAAGACCGCCTTATACACTCATACATAATGGGCGGTCTTTGTTATAGATATGCTATGAAATTAGGGTAAAAGGCCCGCATTATAGAATGCGAGCCCTTCAGCAAATAAGCCGAAATTGGAAACAGGGGATTAACATAGTTAATCCTTAGGGTTATTGACTTGAAAAGTCTCTTTCATTGTATCAATATAGCAATTATTTTAAAATATGTAAAAGTTATCATTTTATTGGCTCTAAATGTAATCAAACAAGGAATTTAGTTGCAAATATTATTATTCATAGAATAGTAATATAAAACGTTTTATTGTTTCTTAGACGTTAACTTTTCTAAAAATCCCCTAAAATTATCAGCAATCCTTAAAGTAACTAGATCACGTTCATATGATCCTTCGTAAGCCAGAAAATTAAGAATAAGATTGATTCTATTGTAATGAAAGTTTAATTATAAATAATTTCCCCACGCCAGCTTTGCAATAGGAATTGATTTAAATATAAGCATGTTCTAACTATGAAAATTACATCCCTGTTCCTCCAGAGAGGCTTCGCAGCAACTTATACCCTATTCGCATAAAGGTTTTTTACTACCCAAATACTGTTTAATTGGGTGCCTCTTACTGATTGCAGTTAATAGACTCGATTCCCAAGCTGCGCAACTATGATGTATTTTTAAAAGGCTTAATAAGGGTGAAGAAAATGAACGCGGAAATAGCTATCTACTTTTGATATTCATAGACGACTGGAACTTTGTCCATTTTCACGGTTTTCGCCACAACATAACGGCGATAGCCATCCTTTAAGACTTTTGAGTCTTTTTCAATCGTTAATGGTTCATCTAAGCGTCCTGTACGTTTCACAAAATCAATGACCTTTTGTGTTTTTTCAGGGTTTGGGCGTGTCTTTAAGAACTCTTCAGGTACGATAATTTCATCAAAGCTTAAGACATCCTGTGTCCCTTTTGGCTGATTTGGCATCTGTTTCTTTTGTGGCTTCGCCTTTTTCTCTTGGACAGGAGTCTCCTTCACTTCTGACTGTACTATTTCGGCTTTTGTGTCTTCTTTTACTACAGGTTGAGAAACAGGTGTTTGCTCTTCTTCCTGTTTCTTGGATTCCGTCTTCTGTGGTGCCTCAGAAGACGGAGAAGCCTCTTGTTTAGGTTCTTTTTTCGCTTCTGACTCATTCTTCTCTTTGTCATTTTTATTCGGGAGAACGGTAATCTGGAAACAGATCACGCCTATTTCACCAGGACATTCATCAATCGGAATATCTAACGTTGGTTCCCCTTGAATTAAGATTTTTTCATGCATAATACTTTTCTTAGTCAGACCAGTTTTATTAAAGGCTTTCTTCGCAACAAAAACCGTATATGAAATAAAGGTACTCTTCTTCAAACCCTTAGGCGCAGATGGTGATCCTTTTTCACGCATATCAAAGGCAACGTAGCGATCATATTCTCGTAAGGGTCCTGTAGCTGATCCAGTTAAGGTAATTTTATGTGGCATAATAGTCTCCTCCTACGTAGATAATTAGTTATTGTTTATTTAGAACACAGTTCTAAATAAACAGAATGTATTAAAACATCAGCTTCTAAGAGATTTCTATTCAAAAGTTAGGAAGCTGTGTCTTTTAACTGGTTCTGTTGACGTAAACATTCTTGTTCCTCTAGGGTTAAAGCTTGTCCTAAGTCCTGTTTTACCTGAGCTATCTCCAACAAGCTATACGTGGAGCTGTGCTCCTCTAGCAAGTTCTCTTCTTCTGTCGTGAGCTCTTGCCCTAAATCTTGCTTTAACTGAATCATTTCAAGTTGTTGTTCCACTGTAACGTCTGTTTCTTGTTTAAGGTGGTCTTGCTGCTGTTCAGCTTTTAACCAATCTGGAACGAGTTCCTTACGGATAATCCTTTTTGGTGTAGCCAATTTTGTTTCTTTGCTTTCGTTATGTATAACTTCTTGTTGGTTTGCGTATACTGATGAATAATCCTGCTCTTTAGGGTTTACGAATTCATAGAATTGATTTTTTGCAATTTGATAGATTAATCGACACATATCCCGTAGGGATAAAGGATTGCCTTGTTGATTGGCTTCATATACATATTTATCTAATCCTACAATGGATGTATACGCAATTTCATGTATTTGCTCTTTCTCAATATTAATCTCTGTATCTCGTTTTACAGCTTTTGCAGCATTTTGGATGCGAGCATAAAAGTCTTGTAGTTGATGACCATACTTACCTGCATAGACTTGATTCACTTTTTTAGGTACACCTTTGATATAAGTAAAGGCCTGTGAAACAGATATTAAATGATTATTTATATGATTTACAGGTAAATCAAGGTTAATAAAGGCATCATGTGATTTATCGGACTTTAAGCTTGGTGTATCAACGTTTTCAGCACTTTCTGGATACGTCACAGGAGTGGTCACAGGAGTGGTCATTTCTTCTTTCTGAAGCGTTTGTACACCTGTTGTATCATGGGCAAAAAAGATTTCGTCGCAAATGTGCTGAAAGTTCTTATGGCTTTTAAGAATAAATACATAACTGTCAGGATGAGTACCTGTTGCATCCTCTTTAATATATCGTGCCACAAGTATAAAAGGCGTCGCCTTTAGTGAGCGTACAAAACGAGAAACCGTACTTTTGGAAACATTAAATTTCTTCATAAGCGTTTCAGAACGGATCGCTTGAATGCCCGTAGCTACTAGGTTATAGATGACGTGATCGAGCATTTCCATTCTTTTTTTAGGAAATTCTTTATGTATAGCTGATTGTTGTTTTTTAAAGTGGGTACGAAGACTGTCTAAAAACTCTTCTTTCTTTTTCCGAAGTGTGGACTTGTGGGTCCATAACCATTTGAATCGTCCATTGAAGGTATCTACATCTTTTAAATAGCAGGTTAATATCTTTGTCATTTGTTCATCTTCTCCTTTAAGGAACACAAAAAAGACACTGTTTCCCTGGAAAAAGGAAAACAATGTCTTGATTTTGATGAACTAAGCCCTTGAAATAGATGTCAATTTCATATAAAATAAAAACATAAGTTTTATTTTATAGAAAAACTAACTCTATTAACAAGAGACTTCGACAAGTGTTTTCCCTACCGTAATTAGGGTGAACGGTTTAAGAGTGTTGCTGCACTACTTAAACAGTTGAAGTCTTTTTTCTATTCCGGTCATTTTTGTTAATTTAATTATAGCGTTAAGTAGTCTCATAATTCAATAAAAAAATAGTAAAATATATCAAAACAAGTATATTTAGCTACGCAGATGCCACATTAATGTAGAGATTGAGTCCATCATATATGAGATTTTTAGTTTTGGGGAGGAGAAAAAAATTCTCCTCCCCAATTAGCTTAGAATATGTTAAAAATATTGTTTTTTTATACCAAAAACGTTTAAATTATGTATATCTTGAAATGAGAATAACTTTTTAGTAAGTGGAGACCTACCATATAAACAAAAGAACCCTAACGATTAATTCGTTGGGGTTCTTTTATTTACCAAATAGTTTTGAGAAGAAGCCTTTCTGTTCCTGTTGTTTGTCAGCATGAAGTTGCCGCATAGTATCTATTAACATTTGATCACGTTCAAGTTGTCGTTTTTCACGCTCTGCTTCTTTTTCTTCATTAGTTGCCGCCGTTTGTCGTATTACTTCCGCCATTGCTTGCATAGCATTTGCCATTTTTTCATTTTGTCGTGCTAAATCTTCATTTTGTGATTCTAGCGTTTCAACTTTCGTTAAGATAGTTTTGTATGCTTCAGTTAATTGCGTCAAAACTGGAGCATTCTCATTTGTTTCCCCCTCGACAACAATATCATGACCTTCCGAAGCAAGCAAAGCGCGAATATAGTCATTAGGATGCCCTTCAGCTTTCAAGTCTTCTATAAGTGACAACACAGGAAAAATAGATTCTTTGTATTTCTTTGTCCGACCTTTTCCGACGGTGTGCGGTTCTACAAATTCCTTATATGTATGGAGCCAATCATAAACACTAGACCTTGAACGCCCTAGTTTGTCTGCTATTGCCGTTAAGGAATACACTTTTTCGTAATCCATTACAAAAAACCTCCTTTGAAAAATACATCATGACATAATGATAACATAATAGAAACGTTTTATACCGTACAAAACAACATTTTGAACAAATAAAGACATAGAGAAAACAAGTGAAGTCGTACAAAACAACATTTTGTACATCTTTCGGCAAACCTTCGGACAAATGACAGCGTTAGTTGAACTTGTTCGAAGGTTTGGTTTAACTTGTCCGGAGTGTAGTGCACATGACGGAAACTTTAGTTCACCTTTAGTTCACCTTTAGTTGAACTAAAGGTGAACCTATTCAGGAATACAAAGCGTGGTTTGTATTCTATAGTGGTATTTACCTTTATTAAAAAGGAACGTATTTTGGTGAACGATTCAATGGAAGAGTAAAACGATTCTAAAAGGAGAAAAGGCGATGGAAAATAAAGAGTTGAAAAAACAATTAAGTGATGTTCGTCCTTCTGCTCAAGAACAACAAAAACGAGATTACTTGAATACGGTTAAACAATTCATCGATGTGTCCTATCATCGTGAAAAAGAAGGATTTGAGGAACGAAAGAAGGTTGGAAAATCCATCATGGACAAAGAGCTTTATGAGCAATTTTATCCTTCTGAAAAGTTCGTATATGGAGATAGTTACACTTCGATTCCAAACGATTTACAGCTTTATGTACAACAATATGATGGAGAGCAAGAAGAGGTCGAAGTTATTGCTGAATTTACGAATCATCTTGTCATAAAAGATGAGAATGTTGACGATCAAACGCATGACATCATTAAAGTTTCTCTACGAAAAGAAGAGAATAAATGGGTGGTTTATAGTATCGAAGAATTGAAAACAGAAATGATGAAATGAGGTGGTATAAGTGGCGTTTAAAAAGCAATTGGAAGACTATCGGTTTAATTTAAATCGCAATCGATCATGGAAGTATACAGCCGTTTTAATCTTTTTCTTTATCGGTTTTTTATCCTTACTGACATCAAAACTTTATTTAAAAACAGAAGATCCGTTATACCATACCAAAACCTATGAGGCGGTTTCTTCCAACATAACAGGAACAGTAACCATTGAGAATCGTGTGTATCATCCGGCTAATGCCTCACTGGATATGGTCATCAAAATGGATCAAACAGATGAAGAAGAAGTAAGCTTTGTTGCACAAGAAAAAGCGAATCCAAGCATCAAATTACCTGTTCATTTATTGTATGAGGATGATGGGTATTATGTGGTAAGAATCAGTGATTTATCTCCAAATTGGGAAGCACTTGCCTTTGATCTGTATCAAGAAAATGAAGAAAAAGAAATGGTAAATGTGGATGATGTAACGAGTGATTCAGAAACAGATTCAACAGAGGAAATAGACGCTCATGCGTTAATTACGACACTCTATTCTGACCAACGAAAAACGAAAAGTGAAGAAGGAAAAGGAACAAAAAACAAACAACAAACAAGAATATGCGCTTTTGGTGAATGATTTAGAGAAGCAATTTGTTAAAAAGAAAATGAAAAACTATGAAAAAGCAATCACAGTCGAAACCAAACATAAGCGTCAAACGCAACAAGAAATGAACGAGTTACAACGTGATATGAAGTACCAAGTGAATGAGGAAAAAGCCGATACAGAATCAAAAATTGCAATGAAAAAGGATGCCATTCAATCGAGTGATGCAAGCATTCAGATCTATAAAGATGAACAAAAAAGTTTACAAGAAAAGCTCCAAAAATTGAATGAAAAGCAACAAGATTTAGCCATGAAGTGAAAAAACACATGTTAACAGTAGGTCAACATGTGTTTTTTTGAGGTTCACAGTAGGTTCACATCACTGATTTTTTATGTTAACAGTAGGTTCACATGGCAGGGTTTATGTCAACAGTAGGTTCACATTCAACAGGTTTTCTTGTACCCACGGTTTTGCTAGGCTCTGCCTAGCCCCACACCTATGGTGGGGGCAAAAACCCCTTATGCTCTTCTTTCTTTTAGGGGGAGAGCACTACTAGAAAAGAGAGGGAAGATAAAATGGAAATTAAAATACGAAATGTAGATCCCATTGCGGTTAAAAAAATAGATGAACTTGCCAAGAAAAAGAAGATGTCTCGCCAAGAATTTTTAAAAGGTCAGCTTGAAACACTTACGTTATTTCAAGCACAAACAGATCGAGAAAAGGAGTTAGAGAATCTTGTTCATTTTAACATCCAAACAGTCGAAAAGTGTACAGAAGTCATGGAAACGATGAATCAATTTATCAAGGAATTAATGGAGGAGGATGAAGTGTGATGAAACAAAGGAGAATGGTTTCTTTTGATCAGAAAACAGATGAGTATCTTCAACAGTATATGAAAGAACAACATGTTCGCTTTCCTGGTGATGCGATTGCGCGTATATGTCTAGAGCATCAAACACTGAAAGAGGAAAAACAAGAAAAACAAAAACAGACTTCACCTGTACCACCAGTGAAGGAAATTGTTGAGGTCATCTCTGAAAGAATTAATCGATTAATGGAAACAGAGCGCCTCTTTTTACGAAATGAATGGTTTTGTATGGAAGAAAGTATGAAGCGATCCATGATGGAAATCTTTCAACAAGTGGAGGAAAAACAAGCTGTAAAAAGAAACGAAATCGTCACAGCTTTTTTAGAAGGGTATAACAAATGACAGTTGCTTCTCTTACACCGGGTGTCGTGCTTAAGACAAAGTTCATTACTGCTAATCAAAAAGCGTTTCAAGAATATGTGGAGTATGTCGATCGTGAAGAAGCTCAAAAAGAGGAGGATCATGAGCAACGTTTTTCTCATTATCATGATTATATGGATAACCCTGAAAAGACATCTTCATTGTTTACGAAACAATCCGATCAGTTAAATAAAGAAGAGAAGCAACACTTGAAGTTCTTGTTTGAAACCGCACAAAAAAATCAGAGTATCATGTGGCAAGATGTCATCACCTTTCATAATCCGTGGCTCGAAGAAAATGGGCTATATGATGCACGTACTCATACAGTCAATGAACAAAAGTTAATGCATGTGACTCGTCAATCGATGGAGGAAATGCTTAAAAGGGAAAAGTTAGATCAGTCGGCTGTTTGGTCGGCTGCCATTCATTATAATACCCAAAACATCCATATTCATATTGCCACGGTAGAGCCAGACCCTACACGTAAACGAGGAAAACGAAAACCTCAAACATTAGATGCGATGAAGTCTAAAGTAGTGAATCAAATCCTAGAGAGAGGCGATCATCAAAAAGAAATTAATGAGTTAATTCGCACTCACATGGTAGATAGAAAGAAACAAGATTCCTCGATGACATGGAAAAACCGTCACATGAAACCTTTGTTTCTACAAATTTATAATCATCTACCGGTTGATAAAAGACAATGGCATTATGGATATCAAACAGTAAAGCCTCTTAAACCTTTAATCAATACGTTAAGTCAAAACTATATTGAAAAACATCATCAAAAAGAGTACCAACAGCTACTTAAAAAACTAGATGAAGAGGTCAAAGAATTAAAGAAAGCTTATGGGGAAGGAACAAACGATCAAAAGCGATATAAAGATTATAAGCAGAATAAAATCGATGAGTTATATCAGCGAATGGGCAACGCTTTTTTACAAGAAATGAAGACGTATGATAAAAAGCAGCAGCGTGCTCAACGTCTTATCGAGCATGTGAAAACATCCAAACGTCCGGAAGGATTTCAGCAGCATGTATCGATGCATGCATCCTTAAAAAGAATGGAACAAGCGTTTAAAAGTGAATATGAAAGTTGGAAAAACCAACAGCATTATGAACGAATGCAACGTGAATCACAACGTAATCAACAACAACATTATGAGGATGAAAGGAGTTATTAAGATGACGAAACAACGTATGAAATTATCATTAACAGAAGAAGCGAAACACTATATTCAAATGTATATGGAAGAGCATAACATTGGCTTTACAGGTGATGCCATCTCTCAAATTTGTCAAGAACACAAGGAACGAAAAGCGCAAGAATGGTCATTAAAGTATATTACCGAAGTTGTGAGTCATAACCTGCATGACGTACTAAAAGAGGAGCTTAAGAAGATTCGGCTTGGCACAAATGCTGCAGATAAAAATACGCAGATTTTAATTGAATATATGAATGGTTTGTTTGCTTTCCAAGGTTTTAAAGGGCTTATTACTACTCAAATGCGAGAAATGGATAGTACAAGAATTGCACGGGAGACGGTAGAGGAGCGCATTGCTCATCAGCGACAAAAACGAATTGATTGGGAAGAATCAAGAGGAAAATCTTCATCTACTCAATAATGTACGATTCATTAGCATTTTTAAAATAGAGGAGGAAAACAGGATGTTGTTTCAAAAAGATGTTGTGTTGGTATCGATTAAATGGATTGGTGAAAAGAGTGCTATTGTACGCTATCGCGATCAAGAAGAGGAAGTATTTTTCACCCCGGAAGAAGCAAAGGAGTTTCATCATTATATTAGTCAGGGAGGTGATATGTTGGTACCGATGAACAGTAAAACAAAGCAGCTCTTTTTTTATGTCGATGAACCTTGGAATGAACAAGAATTAGAGGAGCTAAAAGATATCTCGTATGAAAAGGAGAACAAAAAACATGAGTAAAGGATATATGAAGAAATCAGCCGAAGAGAAGCGAAAAGAAATAGAAACACTCACCAAGGACATGGATAAACGTGTGGAGCAGCATTTTCATTCACCAGAAGACATGAAAGAGTATCTCTCTTTCATGGGCAAGTTCCATCAATACTCTTTATCCAATACTCAACTCATTCAGCACCAATTCATGGGCGCACAAGCCGTAGGCTCCTTTGCTTTCTGGAAAGAAAAAGGATTCTCTGTGAATAAAGGAGAGAAAGGCATTAAAATTCTTGTTCCAAATAAAACGGTGCCAAAGTTTCAAGATGAAAAAGGGAAATGGAAGTCCATTAACAAAGCCACGCCTCGAGAAAAAAGCTTATACAGGATGGGAAAAAAGAGGTCACACCGAGCCGACTGTACTTTTTAGTCGGCCATACGTACGATATTTCTCAGACGAATGCCAAAGCTAGTGATTTACCTAAAATCTTTCCGAATCGTTGGTTAGAAGGAAGCGTGGAGGATTACAAAGTATTATACAAAGGAATGGAAGCTATCGCAGAAAAGAACGGCATTACCATTATTGCACCAAAAGAGGAACTAGGGAGTGCAAAAGGCATTTCCTATACCCTAACAAAAGAAGTGGCGCTCAACCCCCGTAATTCTGAAAAACAAAATGTAAAGAGCCTGCTTCATGAATTAACACATGCCAAGCTTCATACAAAAGAAACACATATGAACTATACAGCTGCAGAAAAAGAGTTTCAAGCCGAAATGACAGCTTATACGGTTTCATCTTATTTTGGCATCGATACGAGTTCATACTCATTGAATTACCTGTCGAACTGGACAAAAGGGAAAACCTTTGAAGATAAAACCAACTTGTTAAAAGAAGTACATGAAACGTCAGCTGAATTTATTGGAACGATAGAAGAAACCCTTATCAATGAACGAGAAAAAAAACATTCACCTGAAAAAGAGAGAGATCAAAAAGAGCCTCTTACTCCTCAAAATGCGCATGAAAAATTGAAGGAAGGATATAAGGCTTATAGAGAAAAACAGAAGAATGAATCCTCAGACGATGTAAAGAGTGTGTTCGAACGCGTGAGGGCTGAGGAAACCTATTATTCAACCAAAGTCAAAGTCATTAAAAATGGGTGGATGACGAAAGAAGAAGTGGTAAAACTTGAGCATCAAATAGATTCCGTGACGAAGAAAAATGAACAGGGGATCATACATGATCAAATTCAAAAACAGCCTCTTACTTTTCAAACACGTCATGAAATAGAACATCAGCCGTATTTTCAAAAGCGAACAGGTACCATCAAGCAGAAAAAAGATGAACAGGAAGTAGAAAGGTGAGCGAGCGTACACGCTCTTTTTTTATGCCTAAATAAAAATTAATTGGAGGAACAAATAATGAGAAAAATTACATCTCTTTCAAACAAACAATTTCAAACCCTTATTGCGGATAAACGAGCATTAAAAACGTTCATGAAATACCCACAGAATGAAAAAATCGAGGCAGGATGGGCAAATATCAGTGGTGAACAGCTGCAGGAGATTCCTTCTGGCGCGATCTACCTCACGCAGTCCGCATTAGGCGAAGGGAAACCGCAGGTTTTATTGGTGTCGACAGACGAAAACGGACAAAAACAAGCATATGAAAGTGACACAACTGTTGAGTTCTTAAAGAGCCATGATGTCAGTCCTGTGCTGCCACAAGATCGGGACCAACAGTTACAGGTGAGTTATCGAAAGTTGTTAGAAGCGCATGACCAAGAACAGCCCCAACAAGTAGAGAGTATGTTGGTGCGTGTGAATGCCGAAAAAGACTATGTACAGTTAAAAGGTCTAACGTTGAAAGAAGGAACTTTTACGAGAGAACAAGTGGATGCGATGGAGTCTCATGTATCGGTACAGTACTACGATCAAAAACAAGCGAAGGAACAAGGAAACTACCAAGAGGATTACAAACAAGAGCTCCTTCAAGAGTTGGAAAAGCCAAGTGAGGAGGCACAGTATCAAGCAGTCTATAAACAACAGCTGCTTTCACAGTTAGGAATCACGCAAGAAAAACCAACGGACAAAGAGTCATCCAGGCAAGAAGAGCAGGAAAAACAAGCAGCTGTTCCACCAAAAGCGAAAGAAGAAACGCCCCAGGAGAAAGAGCAGCGTTTGGCCAAGATGAGAGAATTTGAACAAAAACATTCGTTTGATAAGGTTTATAAGTTAAAAAAAGAAGTGCTGAAGGAATTAAAAGGGCTAGATTTGACGGATTCGCAACGTGAAAAGTTAACCAAATTGGAAAAAGCCCTAGATACGGAGAAAAAGGATCATGACCAACAGAAAAAAGAAGAGAAATCACAAAATGGCTTTGTGAAATTTTTCGCACGGAAAAATGGTGCACATTCTAAAAATAAACAGAATGAATCACACGAAGTGGAACGCTAAAAAAGGCAAAAGATGGAATGAGAAGAGAGGGCTGAAACCCTCTCTTTTTTCATATGGTGAAAAGAAGGAGGAGTAAGATGGAAAAAGGTTCATATGTCCGAGAGGAGGAATCCATGAAAGCAAGGGAAGTTGATTTGTTGTCATATTTGGAAGCCAAAGGCGAAACGTTTGTCAAAGAAGGTAAGTATTACCGTCATACCGAACATGATAGTTTACTTATCAAAGGGAACATGTACGCATGGAATAGCCGAAATGAAACAGGATACGGAGCGATCAGTTTCGCTCAAATGTATTATGACATGTCGTTCCCACAGGCTGTGTTAGATATTAATAAAATGGATTGTAAGGATATAGAGCATACTCATGAAAAACCATCGTTTTCCCCATCTAAAGAGCCCTTTCGGTATCCAAAGGAACTAGAGGTACAGGATCAAACAAAAGCAAAAGACTATCTTATCAAGGAACGACACATTGATCCTCGGCTTGTTCATTGGCTCTTTCAAAAAGATTTAATTGCCCAAGACAAACGCAATAATGTGGTATTTAAATGGCGTGAACAGGGAGGAAAGGGTAAAGTGATTGGAGCAGATCGACAAGGAACCGTGCCGATGAAAAATAAGCGTGGTTCCTTTAAACAAGTCCTGCCCAATGATAACCCTCATACAGGCTTTTCTGTTGATGTAGGAAAACCAAAGAGCATTCATTTTTTTGAAAGTCCGATTGATCTACTTTCCTATTGGAGTATACAAGAGAAGGGGTTGCAGAATACACGCCTCATTAGTATGAATGGCTTGAAGCCTAAAACGGTCGCTCAGTCGTATCTTGCAGCTCGACGTGAAGGACTTCCCATCAAAGAATTAATTTTAGCTGTGGATCATGACCAAGGAGGAAAGGAATTTATCAAGAGAATGAAGCAAATCGTCAATGCGGATCTCATTAGAGAAAAACTTCCGTCTAAAGGAAAGGATTGGAACAATGAATTGAAAAAAGGAGCAAAAGAAAAGCCTTTTTCGAAACATTTTTCTCCTTCACGAAACAAACCGAATGAACAGGAGCTTTCAATGAATGGATAATTTCATTACAAGTATCGGATATTTTCTTCTTTTTGTGATTTTATTTAAAGGTTCTCTTATGCTTTATCAGGCTATTCGAACACGTAAACATCATAAGGCATTATTGAAAGCTGATATGCCTTATATCGATAAAATGGATGGTCGGCAATTTGAAATATATTTGCAAATTCTTTTTCGACATTTAGGGTATCATCCAGAAGTCACCAAGCAATCTGGGGACTTTGGCGCTGATTTAGTCATGAAGAGAGATGAGAAAATCGTGGTTCAAGCCAAACGATACGGCTACAAAAATCGAGTCAGTTTATCAGCTGTGCAAGAGGTATACGGGGCGAAAGCCTATTATCGAGCTAATCAAGCATGGGTGGTGACCAATAGTTATTTCACCAAACAGGCCAAAGAGTTGGCAGCCGCATGTGATGTAAAACTGATTGACCGTGAGGATCTACAAGCGCTCATTAGTGCCATTAACCCCACATTCGAAGCAAAAGAAATCTATGAAAATGTCACACCAGAAGCGCGTAAGTGTCCAGAGTGCGGTAAGCAATTAGTGGTGAGACAAGGAAAAACAGATCGCTTTTTTGGCTGTTCTTCTTTTCCTGCTTGTCGTCATACAGAAAAAATAAATAAGTGAGAACAGACCTTATGAAGGTCTGTTTTTTATTACTTTAAAAAGGAGCCGATGTTATGAGTTCATATACCATTTATAAAACGTTATGTGATGTGGTCGATCAAGCTTATCCCTTAGAGAGTTACCCTGACAATAAATTTAAAAACTTTTTTATCGATATTAAAGTGAAAGAAATGAAATCCATTCATGGACGATATTATCCTCACAATAGAAAGATTGAAGTTTTTAACCTTTCAAGACCAAATGGTCATACCATTGCTACAACGCTTCATGAATTAGCCCATCATATAGACCATTGTTTACGCAAAAAAAGTGATCATTCGAAGGCATTTTATGAGATTTTTCATCAATTACTTATAACTGCTATTGGAATGGGCATTATGACAAAACAAGATATCCTAACAGAACGTGATAGTACAGATAAGAAATGGTTAGAAAAGCATTTTGGTGACATTGATGAATGGGATATTTCAACTTTAGGTTATAAGCAAGATTCTTGCTTTATCAAAGTATATCAATCATTTGCAATTAAGGATAAATTGAAAGATCGAGGCTATAAATATAGTTCCTTAGAGCAAGCATGGGTGAAGGAAATGAGTGCTTCTGAAGCAGAAGAGGAAAAATTGACTGTAGCTCAATGGATTGATGAAAAGAATATCCAAATTAAACAGGCCAATACAATTAAGATCGAGTCTTATTATTATTTGTGTGTCTCCAATTGTTACGATCATAAAGCCTACTTAAAAGAGAACGGCTTTATGTGGAATGGGTATGGCATGAAAAAGGCTTGGGTCAAAAAGATTCCTTCACAATCTTTAAAATCAGAAGAAGCAAAACTTCTTAAGCTGCCTAATATTAAATTAAAAGTAGCAGCAAAGAAATGACTCTTTTTCTAGGGACTCAAATTTGCATCGAATGAGGAGTTATACGCAAAACAAAAGTTAATTTCGTCAGAGAACGTTTCTCTGCATGTCAAAATCGTCGATTAACTAGGTTTTTATTTATAAATGAGTGTGACGAAAAAGCATCTTTCGTAATTGGAAGGTGCTTTTTTTCGTTTCCTATAAAAATATAAAAAAGAGGAGAGTTTTTATGAAAACCATTTTTATTAAATCACTAACCGTTCTTACATTACTAATGGTCGCATTATGTGTGGTCAATCAAGGGAAAACAGAAGCAGCAAGTAAAGCTGCGAATCAAGATTTAATTATTATTAACAAATACTACAACAAGCTTGCGTATTTTCATAATGGATATATTGAAATCGTTGATCCAGTAGCAACGGGAAAAACGTGGGATAAAACACCTGTTGGATTTTTTAAAGTGGTAAACAAGATTAAAAACCGCCCTTACTATACAGGACATATTCCTGGGGGCGATCCTCGCAACCCATTAGGAAAACGCTGGTTAGGATTAAATGCAAACGGTACGTATGGTGATACCTACGGCATTCACGGCAATAATAATGAAAGTAGCATTGGCAAATACGTGAGTCATGGTTGCGTGAGAATGCATAATACAGATATTGAAAAGCTTTATGATAAAGTTCAAGTAGGTACACCGGTTGCCATTACTTATTCCTATAAGAGCTTTGTTGATCTAACTAAAGTTTATGGGTATCATTTCAAAGGCTACAAGTTAAAAAACAACTAATATCTAAACAGCATTCCGTTATTACGGGATGCTGTTTTTTTCTTTGTCTTATACGCCATATTCGTTGCTTAATTCTTTAACCGAGTTTCCCGCATGATATAAATCCACAATGTTTTTCTTAAACTCATCATTGTAAGGACTTAATTAAAGGGTGTCCATGAAACTATACTAACTCCAGATCCAAAAAGGTATACCTATTTAGACGGTAAAAAAATTGAAGATTCCAAATAAATATACTTTTCGTTTTTGAAATCATGTTTATTTACATATCTAAAAAATTGGATATAATGAAAGGCATGGAGAATTTATTAGTTTTTAAATCTTTGTCGAATGAGACGCGAAATCAAATTTTACAATGGTTAAAAGAACCAGAAAAACACTTTGGTGTTCAATGTGATCTTCCATCCGACACAGACTTCAAAAATGGTGTATGTGTAGGAGACATACAACAAAAATCTGGGTTGGCGCAATCCGTTATTTCTAGTTACTTAAATACAATGAAAAATGCCGGATTATTGGAGTCAAAACGTATTGGACAATGGACATATTATAGAAGAAATGAAGAGACGATTCAGCAATTTAAAGACTATGTCCTAAAAAATTTATAATAAAGGGGGCTTTTCACAACTTTATATCTAGATATACAGATATATATTTATCCTATTATTTATATCAACAATTATTATGGCTATTTGTTCTCCAGTATTAGTACATTACGCCTTTTTCTCCATTTACTCGAATAATTAAATATTAAGGAGGAAAAAATGGGAAATAATAACAAATCACTTGTCTTTATCTTAGGTTTAAGCGTATTTGCAGCCATTACTACTGAAATGGGTGTTATTGGCTTATTGCCTCAACTTGCTGAAAAATACCAAATATCAACTTCACAAGCAGGTTTATTAGTTAGTGTTTTTTCTCTTACTGTAGCTATAGCAGGCCCATTTGTTACACTAGTTATTTCGAGAATGAATCGAAAACATGTTTTATTGTTTATTATGTTACTCTTTACTATTTCTAACGTAATATACGCTTTTTCTCCTGTGTTTGAAGTGTCACTTGTTTTTCGAATTATACCTGCAATAATGCATGCTTCATTATTCTCCCTGGGGATAGCTGTGGCCGTAAGTTTGGCAAAGCCAGAATTGAAATCTAAAGCAAGTGCTCAAGTCTTTGCAGGGGTAGCTATCGGATTAGTCTTAGGTGTCCCGTTAACGTCTTTCGTTGCCGAAAAGATTTCATTGGAGTCTGCCTTTCTTTTTGGGGCTGTTATTAGTGCAATTGCATTAGTAGGTATTTTGGTTAAAATGCCTTCAATGCCTGTTAAAGATAAACTGTCTTATCGAAAACAATTAAGTATTTTGCGCAGAGTACCCGTGTGGTTAAATATTTCAACAGTGGTATTTGTGTTTGCAACGATGTTTTCTGTTTACAGTTATTTTGCTGAATATCTTGGTCAAGTAACGAAGGTAAACGCGATGTGGGTCAGTGTATTATTGATGATTTTCGGCTTATTTGGAGTTTTCGGGAATTTTATTTTCAGTAATTTCCTCCAAAAAAATGTAGTCAGAACTGTTATTCTTTATCCAGTTTCCTACTTAGGCATTTATTTACTAGTTTATTATTTTGGGCTATTCACGATTCCAATGATTTTATTCATTATCGTATGGGGAACCATTCATTCTGGGGGACTCATTGTCAGTCAGACTTGGTTAAGTAAAGAAACAATGGATGCTCCTGAATTTGGTAATAGTCTCTATTTATCATTTTCAAATTTAGGTATAACACTTGGTACATCATTAGGTGGATTGTTTATCACTAAACTTGGCGTTAATCAACTTATCTTAAGTGGAGTGTTCTTTTCGATTCTTGCATTTGTTTCCATTATTTTAAAACTAAAACTATTCGGACCTGGACAAAAAGAAGGAAAATAATCAACAAATTGAGCATTTTAGTGGCTTTCTTACAGGAAAATAGGCAACCGCGTACGCGGTTTGAAAATAGCTTTCAATATAAAGCAGAACCATTGACCAATAAAGCTCATATTTTTACTATAAATTAAGAGGAATGAAGAAAATGACAAATTATTTAACACCTTTTACATTTAATAACGGTATCGAACTTCGCAATCGCTATGTGATGGCACCGATGACAACGTATTCTGCTAATCCAGATGATACGGTATCAGATGAAGAGTTAGCATATTATGAAGAGCGTTCATATGGTGTAGGGGCAGTGATCACAGCATGCGCCTATGTAACTTCAAGCGGTAAAGGCTTCCCAGGCCAATTTGCAGGGCATACAGATGCTTATATTGACAGTTTACGTAAAGTAGCACAAGCGATTCATAAAGGTGGTGCTAAGGCAATTTTGCAAATTTATCACGGTGGTCGTCAATCACCGCGCGAACTTGTACCAAATGGCGATGTTGTTAGCGCTAGTGATATATCAATTGACAATGTTCCAGCTGAAGATGCTTCTTTAATTATTCCTGCAAAGGTTTCAGTGGAAGATGGAAGTAAGGCGCGAGCATTAACGGTAGAGGAGATTCAAGAAATCGTAAAAGCATTTGGTGAAACAACGCGCCGTGCCATTGAAGCGGGTTATGATGGGGTTGAAATACACGGTGCGAATACTTATTTATTACAACAATTTTTTTCTAGTTTTACAAATAAGCGTACAGATAAATATGGCGGTACAATTGAAAAACGTATGCGTTTCCCATTAGAAATAGTAGAGGAAGTGAATCGTATAAAGCAACAATATGCAGATGATTCATTTATCGTTGGCTATCGGTTCAGCCCAGAAGAGCCAGAAGAAGATGGTATTACACTCGATGATACTGTACAGCTTGTAGATCGTTTAGCGAATGAGCGACTCGACTATTTACACATTTCACTCGGGGATTTCCGTTCATTAGCACGCCGTTATAAAGGTAAGAAAGATAATCGTATTAAAATTTTACGCCATGTCATTGATGGGCGCGTACCACTTATTGGTGTGGGTTCAATTTATTCGAAACAAGATGCATTAGAAGCTATGGAAACAGGTGCAGAACTACTAGCATTAGGTCGAGAATTATTAATTGAGCCACATTGGGTTGAAAAGATTAAGGCAGGAGAAGAAATCATTACCGAAATGGATATGACGCGAGATAATGTCATTCCTGAACCGTTGATGCGCAAGATGCAATCACGTCCTGGATGGGTACCTGGCGTTAAATAGGAACAAAATGTAATCGAATACCTGCCGATGTTGGTATTCGCAACCTATTCTCTTTAATGAAAAGCTACTGTACCTCAACAGTAGCTTTTCTATTTTAGACTGTATATGCTATACAAACTTAGTTTACATAAGACTAATTATGTTAAATCCGAAATTAACTTAATTCTATATGTAATACTTAACGTACTTCCGTTAAAAATACGTTAAGTATTACATACGATGTAGAAAAAGAACCAATTTTTCTACATAATATGTAAATGATAAAACTTTTTTTAATAAAGTACGTTTGCGATTACTTAACGTTATGGTGAAAAGTGAAACTAAACATAATCACTATTATGGTAACTAAACATGTATACCATATACAGGCTGAAAACAGAAAAAACTACCTTATACGAGTAAGATAGTTCTTCTGGTGAATGCTCTAAATAGATGTATTTGACACCTTATAGTGTCTTGGGTAGTTTGCTCAAACTATGGAACACTATTTATTTTATTTTTAATCTGAAGATTTTGATTCTGAATTGGATCCCAAGTTCCATAAGCTAAATATAATCGTAATTAAACCAAGAATTACGCTTGACCAAACCTCTCCATTTGTTAATGAATAGATAAATGGGAAGATTACAAACCAGACACCAGTAATCACTGAAATCCAGTTATGCCACGAACTCCAACCAGGTTTGTCATATCCCCACATTGCCACGATAAGCTGAATGATTCCAAAAATTATACTTGACCCCAAAGCTCCTGATTGATTTGAAAAATTAATCACCCAAGGTGCAATAATAAACCAGGCACCAATTAATGCATTCAAAATACCCCTTGTTTTCACAATTATACCTCCTCAAAGTTTAGAAAATCTTTAAAGATTCCATTAGGGGATTATATGATTAGAGAGAATTGAGGTTAACTAAAATAAGATTAAAGGGGTTTTTAGGATCTTTTTTCTTTATAAAAATTTGAAGAAAATCAAATAAGAAATGAATAAATCAATTTTATTTGATTTATTAGTTGCAAAAAGATAAAAATGTGGATATACTAAAAACATCAAAAAAAATTGATTTAAGGAGAATTTTATGAAACAGTTACCTTTATATAACGAAGTAATGAGTAATTCATTTTCTATATATGAAAAAAAGTTCAAAGCATTAGCAGATGAGAAAAGATTACATATTCTCTATGAGTTATGCCAAAATGGGGAAATGTGTGTTTGTGATATGACAGATTTCTTTAGTCTTTCTCAGTCTAAACTTTCTTATCATCTAAAAATTTTGTTAGATGCAAACTTACTTAATAAAACAAAAAAAGGAACATGGAATTATTACAGTATTAATAAAGAGGAAGTAGATGCATTGCTATCCGAACAATTATGCTGCATCTTCCGACCAATGTCATAATGAGCTTTTAAAGCTCATATAATTTTTTAGTCGTTACATCAACTTTTTTTGATGCGGTGACTTTAGCTCCTAAACTATGATAGAGGCAATGTAAATGCGAAGGGGGAAGAGATTGATATGCTAAGAACCAAGGTAGGTAATAAAGAAAATCAATTCTGTTTTCATACCTAATAAATCAATTTTTTTTGATTTATAATTAAAGAAAGAACAATTATCATTTAGAAATGAGGAGAATTCTTATGAAACCTATTAAAATTCCGTTAAATACAACATCTTGTTGCTCTCCAGAGATTAAATTTGAATCAATTACTACCCAGGTGGAGGAAACAAAGCATAACCATTTACCTGTAGCAATCATTGGAGGAGGACCAATCGGCCTTGCTGCGGCAGCGCACCTAGCTAAACAAGGTCAATCATTCATTTTGTTAGAAGCAGGATCACAGGTAGGGGCCAATATTTTAACCTGGGAGCATGTTCGCTTATTCTCACCTTGGCGTTATAACATTGATAAAGCTGCACACGCTCTTTTAGAACAAAATGGCTGGAAATCTCCCGAATTAGAAACGTTACCTACAGGAAAAGGGCTTATAGAACGCTATTTAGAGCCATTAGCAAACATTCCAGAAATAAAGCCACATGTATATGTAAATACGAAGGTTCTTTCCATTACGCGAGATGAAACAGATAAAATGAAAACGGCAGGACGTGAAAATAAACCTTTCTTAATTTACGCAGAAAAAGATGATGAACTGCAAACATATGAAGCTAGAGCTATTTTAGATGCTTCTGGCACATGGGGTAACCCAAATCCTGCTAATTCGAGTGGTGTCTGGCTAAAAGGAGAACAGTCCCTTCAAGACCACATCTTTTACGGCATTCCAAATGTGTTAGAAACGGATAGACCTCGATATGCAGATAAACGTGTAGCAGTTGTAGGAAGTGGTCATTCAGCTATTAATACTTTATTAGAATTAGCTCAATTGCAGGAAACGTATCCAAAAACAGATATCATCTGGCTTATGAGAAAACAAAAAGTTGAAGACGCATATGGTGGAGAAGAAAAAGATGCTCTTGAAGCGAGGGGAGCTCTTGGAAGCCGCATTCATGACCTTGTAGATAGAGGAAAGGTAAAGGTAGTAACGCCTTATAAAATCCAGTATGTAAAGGAATCAAAGAGCCGGATGGATGTCATAGGAAAGCATAAAGGAGAAGAAAAAATTCTTTCGGATATTGATGAAATGATTGTAAATGCAGGGAATCGTCCAGACTTCACAATTATTAGCGAATTACGCACATCGATTGATTCGACTACGGAAAGTGTAGAAAAATTATCTCCTCTAATTGACCCGAATCTGCATAGTTGTGGAACCGTTCGTGCGCATGGTGAAGAAGAACTTCGACAACCTGAAAAGGATTTTTATATTGTAGGAGCTAAAAGTTATGGCCGTGCACCAACGTTTCTAATGGCAACTGGCTATGAACAAGTGCGATCAATTGCTGCTCATCTTGCTGGGGATTATGAAGCAGCTAAGAGAGTAGAGCTAGATCTACCCGAAACTGGGGTTTGTAGCGTCAATTTACAGCAAGAAAGCTCATGTAGTACGGATAGTAACAGTTCGAACTGTGGTTGTTAAAGAGTGTTTTAGAAAGGGAGTAATCATTGTGTTTACTCCCTTTTTATCGAAAGGAGGGCATAAAGAATGACTATTAATCATTCAGGAAGATTGAGTAAGGAGTATTTTGTATCCTACATGAAACTGTTTATGAACGCATATGAGTATACAGCTGAACAGGCAAGGGAACTAACTTTTCAGCGATTATTTGGATCACAATGTGATAGCATGGGGCATGTAACGTATCAGAATTTTCTTCTAGCTTACGGTGAACTAAAGAACCCTAAAAGATAAGCTTTTTTTAAGAAGGTGGTAATTGTAATGTATGCTGCAAAATCTAACTCTTCTTCGTCAAATGTGATTGTTCTTGTTGCCATTATAACGGCACTTAGTCTTCTAGGGGACTCCATGCTCTATATTGTATTACCTGTTTATTGGAAAGAGGCAGGACTTGACTCCATTTGGCAGGTTGGTATCCTTTTAGCCGTTAATCGATTTATTCGTTTGCCTTTCAATCCTTTCATAGGATGGTTATACCAAAAAATAACTCTACGGACTGGCCTTATTATTGCAGTTGTACTTGGAAGTGTGACAACGTTAGGATATGGGGTGGCTAAAGGGTTTGTTGCTTGGATTATTCTACGGGGGCTATGGGGAATTGCTTGGTCTTTCTTTCGAATCGGAGGATTATCGACGGTTGTCTATTATTCAAATGACTCCACCCGTGGAAGAGCAATGGGGCTATATAACGGCCTGTATCGCACAGGAAGCCTATTTGGTATGTTACTTGGGGGCGTTCTAGTACCTATTGTAGGATTGCAATTTGTTTCTTTTCTTTTTGGGTGCCTATCTTTTATAGGGCTACCTTTAGTTTTTTATTCTCTTCGAGTTAAATCTAATCAACAGACTGAGGCTGTTCAAAGAGTTAATAACAATCTTTCCGTACATAAAATTTTAAAACATAAGATCATTATTATTTGTACTGGGTTTCTGATTGCGATGTTAATTCAAGGGGTTTTAACATCGACTGTTAGTGCTATTCTTGAGCATTCTTACGGAGAAAAAATTACGTTGTTCGGATTGGTTATTAGTGTCACGTTCTTTTCTGGGCTGTTACAAGCTGCTCGTTGGGCCTGGGAACCCTTCTTAGGTAGTCTCTTTGGACATTGGTCGGACGGACCATCTGGAAGAATTCCTCTTTATATCCTTTCGCTTATTGTTAGTAGTTTCGCGTTTGGGATGATTGCTAGCGATATACCACTACTTATTTGGGTTGTTATTATACTAATCGTCATGATAGGAGCTACATCTATTACCACCCTCACGGATGCTTTAGCGTCTGATATAGCAAAGACATCGAACATTATTTCATTTCTTACGGTATATTCTATCGCTCAAGATATAGGAGCCGCACTCGGTCCTTTTATTAGTTATATGCTGATTGAGGTTGATAATGGTTTTGATTATCTATATTGGGGAGGATCAGTCATTTTTGGCGTATTAGCTATTGGATGGACAAAGATTCACTTAGAGAAAAAACAAATCTTCAGCCGATCCATGTGATTGCAAGGTCTAAAACATACTCTTATTTATATAACGAACGAAAGCCACCTCTTTATGGAAAAGAAGTGGCTTTTTCACTTTACTTATTTTAATAAGGACAATAACTATTTAATTGTAAAGTCCTTATTAAAATTCATAAATAGATACATTTCTTAATATATAAGTGAATAAGTATATGATTGTACTACAATGAAAGGAGGGTGTAGATCGGTATTTAACTGTATGGATTTTCTTAGCTATGTTTATAGGAATTGGTCTAGGTTATGTTTTTCCAAGCTTCGTTGATGGACTGAATCACTTTCAGGTAGGTACAACATCCATTCCCTTAGCAATCGGATTAATTTTGATGATGTATCCACTACTAGCAAAAGTACGATACGAAAATATGGGACATGTGTTTAAAGACAAAAAAGTATTAGGAATTTCACTTTTGCAAAATTGGATTATTGGCCCTATTCTCATGTTTCTACTCGCGATTGTCTTTCTTAGAGATGTACCAGAGTATATGATTGGATTGATATTAATTGGACTAGCACGTTGTATCGCCATGGTTATTGTATGGAATGATCTTGCAAAAGGGGATCGGGAATATGCTGCTGGATTAGTTGCGCTTAATTCCATTTTTTAAGTCTTTTTCTACTCGGTTTATGCGTATCTGTTCGTTACGCTTATTCCAAAATGGTTGGGGCTTGAAAGCTTTGTGATTGATATTACAATGGGCGAGATTGCAAAGAGCGTTCTTATTTACTTGGGAATCCCTTTTTTAGCTGGTATATTGACTCGATTTATCTTTATTAGCATAAAAGGGAAGCAGTGGTATGAAAATGTACTTATACCAAAGCTTAGTCCTTTGACTCTTATTGCACTCCTATTTACGATTATTGTTATGTTTTCGTTAAAAGGAGATATGATTATTCAATTACCTCTTGATGTTGTACGTATTGCTATACCACTCTTAATTTACTTTGTGTTAATGTTTTTTGTTTCTTTTTATCTAGGAAAAAGAGCAGGAGCAAGTTATTCTGTTACAACTTCACTTTCGTTTACTGCGTCAGGCAATAACTTTGAATTAGCCATTGCTGTAGCAGTTGGAGTGTTTGGTATTAACTCAGGAGCCGCGTTTGCAGCTGTAATTGGTCCTCTCGTAGAGGTTCCGGCACTCATTGCCCTTGTAAATGCAGCATTTTGGTTAAAAAAGAGATATTTTCAACCTCAAGAAAGGTAGACAATAAATAAAGGAATCGGAGGATTCTTTCCGATTCCTGTTTTTTAGACATTCATATATAAAGGTTTATTTATAAGGTGCTACTTACATAATAAAAACAAAATATAGGCATCTTATGATGTGGTTATGAAATAGCTATGTTTTTTCAAATTTATTTAATCAAAACGGTTGAAAATATATAAGAAAACCGTTATATTAAAAATATAAACATATAATCAGATTATTATATACAAATTTACATTATTAGGAGGTGCCTATAAATGAGTGTAAAAACCCTAATTGAGGTTGAAAAAGCAGCTCAGATTTTAAAGTTGTTGGGAGATAAAACAAGACTTTCTATGCTGAAATTAGTCGAGAACAATGAATGTTGTGTTTGTGAGTTCGTTGACATTTATCAAGCTAGCCAACCAGCAATTAGTCAGCATTTAAGAAAATTAAAAGATGTTGAACTGGTTAAAGAAAGACGAAAAGGACAATGGATCTTTTATTCCCTTAACAAAGAAAGCAAGTATTATGAGTTTGTTCTTAGCATACTTGAATCAGTACCAAGTCAAGATGAACGTTTAAGAGAGTTAGAAAAACAAGGACTACGTATTAGTTGTTGTGAGTAATTGGAGGTTTAAAAATTGACATCAGTTGTCCTAGCATCACTGATTTTTTTAGTGACATTAGTTTTTGTTATTTGGCAGCCGAAAAATCTATCTATCGGTTGGTCGGCCTGTGGGGGAGCCGTTCTTGCTTTGCTGGCAGGCGTCGTGGATTTTCAAGATGTTCTGGATGTAACGGGAATTGTATGGAATGCGACCCTTACATTTATCGCCGTTATTATTATTTCCTTAATTTTAGATGAAATTGGTTTCTTTGAGTGGGCAGCGTTGCATATGGCTAGAGCTGCAGGTGGTAATGGTGTTCGTATGTTTGTATATGTTTCACTACTTGGAGCTGTTGTGGCAGCCTTATTTGCCAATGATGGAGCAGCTTTGATTTTAACACCTATCGTACTTGCAATGGTACGAGCACTAAAATTTGAAGATAAAATGGTATTCCCGTTTATTATCGCAAGTGGATTTATTGCGGATACAACGTCCTTACCTCTTGTGGTAAGTAACTTAGTGAATATTGTATCAGCTGACTTTTTTGGCATTAGTTTTTCTGAATTTGCATCACGTATGATTATTCCAGATTTGTTTTCACTTTTGGCAAGTATTGTTGTCCTGTATCTATACTTCCGCAAAAGTATTCCAAAGAAATACAATGTGGCAGATTTGCAGAAGCCAGTCGAAGCCATTAAAGATGAAAAGGTGTTTCGTTTATCAGGAATTGTATTAATTATTTTAGTCTTAGGCTATTTTGTAGGTGAATTCTTTGATATTCCAGTTTCAATTATTGCAGGGATTATCGCTATTTTCTTCTTGGGAATAGCAAGAACAAGTCCCGCAGTGGAAACAAAAACAGTATTAAAAGGAGCACCGTGGGCCATCGTTTTCTTCTCGATCGGCATGTATGTAGTTGTATATGGACTACGTAATGTTGGTCTAACAGAAGTGTTAGCAAGTGCTATTCAAGCAACTGCTGACCATGGGATGTTCGCTGCAACAATCGGAATGGGATTCATTGCGGCTATTCTTTCATCAATTATGAACAATATGCCAACCGTCATGATTGACGCCCTTGCCATTGATGCAACACATGCAACAGGCACCATTAAAGAAGCGCTTATTTATGCTAACGTAATTGGATCAGATTTAGGTCCAAAGATTACGCCAATCGGTTCTCTTGCCACGCTTTTATGGCTTCATGTTCTATCAACAAAAGGTGTGAAAATTTCATGGGGAACCTACTTTAAAACAGGTATTATCTTAACCATCCCAACATTGTTTATTACGCTTGTTGGTTTATATATTTGGTTACTGATTATTTCATAACATATCATAAAGGAGATTTTACACATGTCTAAAAAAACACTTTATTTCTTATGTACAGGTAACTCTTGCCGTAGCCAAATGGCAGAAGGTTGGGCAAAAAAATATCTAAATAATAATGAATGGGATGTGCGCAGTGCTGGTCTTGAAGCACATGGACTAAACCCTAACGCCGTAAAAGCAATGAAAGAAGCTGACGTTGATATTTCAAACCAAACATCGGACGTCATTGATCCTGAAATTTTAAATAATGCAGATTTAGTCGTCACTTTATGTGGTCACGCAGCAGATCATTGTCCAGTAACGCCTCCTCATGTAAAACGTGAACACTGGGGATTTGATGATCCAGCAAAAGCAGAAGGCACAGATGAAGAGAAATGGGCATTCTTCCAACGTGTACGTGATGAAATCGGTGAGCGTATTCACCGTTTTGCTGAAACAGGTAAGTAATCAGTAAAATCAAATAAGCCGGGAGAAGTTCTCATGGCTTATCCTTTATCTCTTATATAAGTATATTATTATAAACTATTGTTAAGAAAATATAGTCTACATAAAGGGGGATGAAAGTATGAAGAAAGTAGAGATTTTTGATCCAGCTATGTGTTGTTCAACAGGTGTTTGTGGTCCTAGTGTTGATCCTGAACTAACGAGATTGGCTTCAGCTGTATTTGCCTTGGAGAAAAAAGGATTTGATATTACACGTTATAACTTAACAAGTGAACCAAGTAAATTTGTTGATCAAGTAGCAGTTAATAAGATTCTTATGAGTAAAGGTCCAGATGCTTTACCAGTGGTATTAGTAGATGGTGAAGTAGAGAAAACCGGAACCTATCCAACCAATGAAGAATTTGCTGAATGGTTTGATGTTAACACTGAAGAATTAAAGGGCGAAAAACCACGCATGCCGATCAAATTAAACATTAACAATCTGAAATAGGGGGCAAAAAAGATGTTCCAACCCTTTCAACGCGAAAAAATGGTTCAAACACCCTTTTTATTCTTTACTGGTAAAGGTGGCGTTGGAAAAACGTCTACAGCGTGTGCAGTAGCTGTGTCTCTAGCAGATAAGGGTCACAAAGTACTTATTGTCAGTACAGATCCTGCTTCAAATTTACAAGACGTATTCGAAGTGGAACTGACAAACGAACCAATTGAAATACCAAATGTACGAGATTTATATGCTTGTAACCTAGATCCTGAAGAAGCAGCGAAAACATATCGTGAAAAAGTAGTAGGACCTTATCGTGGAAAGCTGCCTGATTCTGTTGTTTCTACTATGGAAGAACAGTTGTCTGGAGCCTGTACAGTAGAGATTGCCGCATTTGATGAATTCACGAACTTGTTAGCAAATGAAGAGATTGTTAATCAATTTGATTACATTCTTTTTGATACTGCACCGACAGGGCATACCCTACGTTTATTACAATTGCCAACTGCCTGGACAGGATTTTTAGAAGAAAGCACACATGGAGCTTCTTGTTTAGGGCCTTTATCGGGACTTGACGAAAAGAAAGGTTTATATGCTAAAACTGTGGAGGCTTTATCCAATCCAAAGCAAACAACCTTAATGTTAGTTGCACGCCCTGATGTATCTTCTCTTGAAGAAGCAAATCGTGCTTCAAAGGAATTAAAAGAGATTGGTATTTCAAACCAAAATCTAATTGTAAATGGGTTAATGAAGCAGCATATAAATGAGGACGAAATTTCAACAGCTTTTTATAATCGACAACAACAAGCGTTAAAGCAAATACCAAAGGAATTAAAACAAATGGTAATGTACTCGGTACCTTATGTATCTTATCCTTTAACAGATATTTCTCATCTTCGTCATTTATTTAAGTCCTATACATTACCGATAACAGAAATAAAAGACGTAGACTTATCACAACAAACTCTCTCTTCGTTTAAAGAAGTTGTAGAAGATTTCTCTATAAATGGAACAAAGGTTATCTTTACCATGGGGAAAGGCGGAGTTGGGAAGACGACAGTAGCGTCTGCTGTAGCAGTAGGGTTAGTTGAAAAAGGGCATCGTGTTCATTTAACTACAACAGATCCTGCAGCACATTTAGATTTTGTCTTTAGTAAGAGTGAAGCTAAAGAGCTACTGAGTATTAGTCGAATTGATCCTAAAGCTGAAGTAGAAGCTTATAAAAACGAAGTATTATCAAAAGCAAGTCAGGAACTTGATGAGGACGGAATCGCTTATATTCAAGAAGATTTGAATTCACCATGTACTGAAGAAATTGCTGCATTTCGTGCATTTGCTGATGTGGTAGCGAAGTCAGATAATGAAATTGTAGTCATTGATACAGCACCAACCGGACATACTCTACTCTTACTTGATGCTACACAGTCCTATCATAAAGAATTAGAACGATCAACAGGTGAAGTTCCTGAAAGCGTAACGAGGTTATTGCCTCGATTGCGTAATCCAAAAGAAACAAGTGTTGTCATTGTTACACTTGCTGAAGCAACACCTGTATTAGAAGCAAACCGTCTTCAAGAGGACTTGAAAAGAGCTGAAATTACCCCGAAATGGTGGGTCATCAATCAGAGTTTATATGCTACTGACACAGTAGACCCTGTCTTAAAAGGAAGAGCTCAAGCTGAAAAGGCATGGATTAAGAAAGTGAGAGAAGATTTAACCTCTAATTGCGCAATTATTCCATGGCAACCAGAAGAGAAAATTGGATATGAGAAAGTCAAAGAATATAGTGAGTAATAAGAGAGACCTAAAAGGTAATAGAATTCACGATTAGAGTTAAACATTATAAATTATAGAGGTGGACAACATGAGCAACAAAAACTATCAATCATTAATTGACAATCGCATTTTTATCGGTGGAGCAGCCGATGTAAAAGAGATGATGGAAAATGATAAAGCAGACGTGATTTATGACTTACGTGCAGAAGCATTGGAACATGATGCTCCGGAAGTACGCGTTCATACACCAATTGTAGACGATGCAGAAAATCAAGACGAATCCATTCAAAAAGCAATTAATGAAGTCGTAAAATCGTACAAAGAAGGGAAAAAGATTTACTTCCATTGTGCAGGAGGAAGTAATCGTACAGGTACGTTGGCAATTGGAACGCTACTAGCATTAGGAGAAGCTGATACCATCGTAGAAGCTGAAGAAAAAGCGAAAGCAGCTCGTGCTAAAATTAATGTAAAACCTGAAATGAAAGCTTCACTTCAACGCTTATTTCCAGAAGCTTAACCAAGAAATATCATTGAAGATAGGGAGAGATTAGATGAATATCACAGATGGAGCTAAAAAGATGTTGAAAGATGTATTCGCTGAACAAGGGGCTAAAAGCATCCGTTTTTACTCTGAGGGTGCTGGATGTTGTGGACCTCAAGTGGGATTATCATTAGACGAACCAACTGAGAACGATACAGTCCAAGAAATTAACGGTATTCAAGTAGCAATCGAAAATACGGTACTATCTACAACTCAAGGGCTTACACTTGATGTACAAGAAGGTCCTCAAGGTGCAGGGTTTGTATTAGTGGGCATGGATAACAGCTGTTGCTAATTAAATAGTAAATGTTAAGACTGTAGAGATGTTTTTCTACAGTTTTAACATTTACTTATAAGGTATTTAAAAAGTAATTTATTGTTATAAAAACAAAAGGGTTGTTATATATGAGAGCGTAAAATATCTTGTGTAAATGAATAAATACAAAAAGGAAGACCTTTTCTTGTAGAATTAAGTCACCACAACCAATTCAAAGAAAGAAGGTCTTCCTATGAATCAGTTTACAACAGATCTTGTTCAAGCTCTAGTCCAAAAAGAAGATGTGACGGAAATTTTTCGTTCTCACTTAGAAAATGCGGTTAATACGCTCTTAGCGAGCGAATTGACAGCTTTTTTGGACTACGAAAAATATGATCGTATTGGATTTAATACAGGGAATTCACGAAATGGTTCGTACGAACGGACGCTGCACACAGAGTTTGGAGAACTTCATCTCGTTATTCCTCGTGATCGGAATGGCGACTTTAAGCAACAGACGGTGGCTCCTTATAAAAGAGCCAATGATACGCTTGAAGCATTTGTTATTCATATGTTTCAAAAAGGTGTAACGACTGCTGAAATTGCCCATTTGATGGAGCGCATGTATGGTCACTATTACACACCTCAAACCATTTCAAATATGACAAAGGTGATGTCTGAACAGGTAGAAGCATTCCGAGATCGAGCGTTATGTGCACGCTATGCGTGCGTTTATCTAGACGCTACATATATTGCTTTAAAACGGGATACAGTGTCTAAAGAAGCTGTCTATATTGCCGTTGGCATTCGCGAAGACGGTTCAAAAGAAGTGCTTGGCTATACAATCGCTCCTAACGAATCCGCCTTTGTCTGGAAAGAACTTTTAGAAGACATCAAATCCCGTGGCGCAGAGGAGATTCTGTTGTTTATTTCCGACGGGTTAAAAGGAATCTCAGACAGTGTTTTTTCTATCTATCCAGCTTCTTCTTATCAAACATGCTGCGTCCATCTTTCACGGACGATTGCTCATAAAGTTCGTGTATCCGACCGAGCTGAAATCTGTGAAGACTTCAAATCTGTGTACCGTGCAGAAAGCCTTGAAATGGGCCAACAGGCCCTACATTCGTTTATTGAAAAGTGGAAGTCAAAGTACCCAAAAGTTACAAAGCCATTGCTCAATAACTCTTATTTGTTCACGTTTTATAGCTTTCCTAAGTCTATTTGGCGCAGTATTTATTCGACCAATCTCATTGAATCTTTTAATAAACAAATCAAGAAATATAGTAAGCGTAAGGAACAATTCCCAAACGAAGAGTCACTTGAACGCTTCCTCGTTTCACAATTTGACCAGTATAATCAGCGCTTTGCTACAAGATGTCACATTGGTTTTGACCAAGCTCGCGCAGAGTTACAAATGATGTTTAAAACAAACTAGTGAATAACGTCTATAAGAAAAGGAAATTCGTATTTACACAAAATTATTGACGGTCCCTCAAAATAGTAGAGGAATACCTTTTTTTATTATAGAAAATATATAATCAGAGTATTACTACATATTCTGCTTGTGGCACTTTTTGACCCATATATTCTACATAAGAAACTTTCTGTCCTACTTTTAAAGAGTTGGCGTTATGAATAGAACTAAAATAAACGAATAGGTCTTCAACACCATTATCAGGTGAAATAACTCCGAAACCTTTTTCATCATCAAAATATTTTACTGTGCCTGTTTTATTTTCCAATATAGATAATCTCCTAAAAACTTTATTTAATAATTAATTATATATGCAGACAAAAATAAAATGCTTTATGTAACTAAAAAAAGCCTCTCTTTTCTAAAAGGAGGCTTTTGGGCTTATTATTGTTGGAATAAAAATGTTTGTTTAAACTTTCGAGCTGGATACTTTTTATCGTCTTTCATAACTCTATAGGGTTCTTCTTTCCATGTTACAACACCTTCAAACGTTTTTGATTGGATAGATATTGGTTGGTTTTGGCGATGAAAAGTGGGCCCTTTTTCTACATTATATGTAATAATTAAAACTTATTTTAATGAAACATTTTAATCTTTATATTGGTTAAATATCCAACTCTTTCGACTGAATAGAGATAAAACGTTAAGTGCATCCTCATGAAATACAGTGAATATGAGCATATTAAACCTATCCAACCCAAACTAGGAGGTACACGATGAAAAATCAGTCTAACAATTCTCAGCCTGCAATAGGGGATGACAGATTTAATACTGCTGGATATACTTCTGATGAAGCAAATATCAATGATGTGCAAGGAAAACATCTATCTAACTTCAATGATAAAGTTTCTACCTCTGAGAATGAGGATGCTTCTTCTACGAAACCATAAAGTCTTTTCTAACGAGAAATCTTTTAAGTTCTCGTTAGTCTGAAAAGCAGGTTAATATTTATTAACCTGCTTTCTTTATTATTGATTATGACGATACATATGAGGATCATCTGGTTGTTCTTCACATTCTACTTTTGTTACTCTTACAATGGGAAGCGTCTTTTGGAATACTTTGAAACAATACCTAAAAGTATTCCTTTGACTAGTAAGATGATCTACTTATTACTTATAGATTTAGCATAAAGAGTGGATTTTTCAACATAATTATAATAAGTATAAATTGCATCTATTAAGTAACCTAAAGGTGGTGAGTCCTTATGAAAAACAGGGATAAAAGACGAAAAAAGAAACGTGATTTTTTAAAGGATTACTTAAAAAACAAGTTAGGAAATTGGAACCCTAGACTTGGCAAAGAGCCTACCTCCAACTCTAAGACGACGCAAGAAAATAGAAACCTTGATTAAATAATATTTGGGTGTAGGTATTTAGAAGTTTTTCACCATGAAAGATAGCCCCCTTTAGAAGTCTATCTCCAGAGGGGGCTTGATTAAAAGGCATATTTATTTAACAGCTTCTTTTAATTCTTTTCCTGGTTTAAAAGCAGGAGCCTTTGAAGCTGGAATTGTCATTTCTTCACCTGTTTGAGGATTACGACCTGTACGCTCTGCGCGCTCACGTATTTCAAATGTACCAAATCCAACTAATTGAATTTTCTCTTCTTTGGCAAGCGTATTAGAAATCGTTTCAAACAACGCATCTACAGCCTTTTTTGAATCCTGTTTCGTTAGTTCAGATTTTGTTGCAACTGCATCTACTAGTTCAGTTTTATTCATATTCAGACACCTCATCTTCTTATTTTTAGATAATATGTAGAGATGCTAACATATCATAGCTTCTACACGCTTGTCACTTAATAAGGTTAGATAAAAAAAGAGGAATTCCTGTTTTTTCGGGAATATTCATACTGAGATTTACTCTGTGGTGAAATGAAGTCCATTTAAGCTGGATAATGAGTCATTCATTGCAAAATCCACACTTATATATTATAAAAAAACATGTATATCAATTTTTAATTTAGCTCAAACTAATAACGTATTTCCCAATTGCCTGAATTTTAATAAGCCTTTGCTCCTGTTGAGCAAAGGCTACTTTTTTGACGAGTTTCTTCTATAAAATATGTCATTTTGAAAAGACTTTTGTGTAAGTAAGGTTAGTTACTCTAAAAGGATGGATCTTTTTAGAGTGACTAAGTTTTTATGACTCTTTATAAAGGCAATCATGAGTATGATCTCTATTAGCAGCAACCCCAAATCTTGAGTTTCCTTCTTGACATTCATGAGCGATTTCGATATCGCCACAATAAGGACAAGTGAGGTATCCTCTGGACTGCATATGGTTGGAGCCAATTATTTCCTCAGGTTTAAAAACGTCTATTCTTATTCCATAATGAGTACAAGCAACTTTTTTTATGCTTATCATAGGATTTCTTCCTCCTCCTTATTGTGTATTGGTTAATTTTTAGTATATAAGATAAATATGGATAATTTAACCTTTTTTGATTAACTTGTCTTAAATAGTTAGAAAATTAAATTGTAAAGGAATTATTGAGTAAAAGAGTTAAAGGTAATTTCTACTTGTGTATCTTAAGATACACATCCTTATCAAAACGAACATCAAAATAAAAATAATAAACGTTAGATAATTTTAAAATAACTTGTTAAATAAATGTTTATACCTTTTAATTTTAAAATGTAGGTAATATTTGTTGTTATATCATTCATAAGAATAAATAGCAAAACACTTTAGTAAAAATAGTTTTAGCATTTACCTATTTTGTAGAAAAAGGTTCTATTTGTCGCCATCAAGAGTAAATAAAGAAACTATTATTTTTATAAGTTAGTTTATTCATTTACTCTAATATATAAAATACGTTATTTTTGTATTTTTGATTTAATTTATATTTTTGAATATGCATTACCGTTAAATACTTGTTCATTTTCTGTTTGGTAACTACTAATATACCAATTTCTTAAAAGGAAAGTAGACGGTAGATTGGTATATGATAAGAAGTAAAAATCGTCAGTTGTCGTTAATAAAGGTAAATGTCTAAACTTACATTTTTATAAGTGTGTTTTTAGGTTTTCTCTGACTGTTAGAATCTACTACTATTTCATTGGGTATATAATTTGATTGCAATATAATACCTCATAATTAAATAATTTTTTATTTCCTTATAGATCATTTCATATATATTAAGAAGCAGAAAGAAAACAGGGTTTCATATGTATATGTTGAATATTATTCTATGTACCATTTTATCTATCAATCTTGTGTTAAAACATTAGTAAAGGGGAATAATCCCTGTAAGAGGGAAAAGATAAAGGGGTTGATGCTTTATGGAAAACAATGTGTCTAATGAAGTCAAGCGAATGGAAACAAACATATCTGATGAAATGTTGCCTGAATTGTTTTTGAATCAAGTTATAAAGGATTTTAAAAAAAGTAAGATCGTTGAAGAAATCGATCAATCATTAAAAAATAAAGATAAAGAAGCTTTTTTACGTTTAACAACGGAACTTAAATCTTTACCTTGATAAAAGTAATGTATAATAGAAGAAACTCATCAAAAAAAGCCTTTGTTCTTGGGTGAATAAAAGCTTCTTTTGATGAGTTTCTTCCATTTGGAAACTATGTGTCCCTTTCAAATTGGTGTAGTCTTTGCACCAGAATCTTTATTATTTATTCAGTCTAGATAATCCTCGCTCTTCCATCATTTCCACTGAATCACGAAAACTCAAGTTGTAACGTAAGTACCATCTTACCGTTAATAAAATAACATCAGGCTGATAATGTTTCCATTTGAAATAAATTATCCTTTTCCATACCGATAACACACCTTTTTTAGAGTAATAGTATCAGTATATCCAAGGTTTAGAGATTACTCACAAGTGAATTGAAATTTTTGCACTAGAACCATCTTTTGTCTTCATTAACAAAAAGGCAATTTAATTTCAAATGTACTCCCTTTACCTAATCGGCTTTCAACTTTAATAGTTCCGCCATGTTCTTGTATAATTTTGTAACTGACCATTAAACCTAAACCTGTACCTTTCCCCTTTGTAGTAAAGAAAGGTTCCCCAAGGCGTTTTAAGTTTTCTTGAGAAATACCAGAGCCCTCGTCGATAAACCGAATACAGAGTTCATTATGTTCTCTCTTGCATTCAATTTTAATAACTCCACCATTTGGCATGGCTTCCATGGCATTTTTTATAAAGTTTATAAATACTTGCTTTAATTGATTTTCACTGGAGGTGATTAGTAATTCTTCTGCATCAAATTTAGTGATCAATTGTATATTTTTATACGTTGCTTGGGTTTCGAAAAATAGAAGAATTTGTTTAAATAGAATATGAACATCTATTTTATTATAGTGTGTTAAATACGGCTTGGAGAGCATCAGGAACTCATTAAGAATTAAGTCTACCCTATTCAACTCTGACTCCATAATATCCGTATACTCTGCTTTTCTCTCTCCATTTTTAATTAGATGAAGGAATCCCTTCAATGAGGTTAAAGGATTTCTGATTTCATGTGCAATCCCTGCAGCCAGTTCCCCTACTGTATTTAACTTTTCTACTCTCCTAAGAGCTTCTTCGTTTTTTTTATGTTTAGTAATATCTAATATGTAACCATAGAAATGAGTAATGGATCCATTCTCATCTCTAATTATTGTTGTATAATCGTAGATCCAAATAATTTCTCCATTACTTTTTACAATTCGATACTCTTGCTCGAACATATTTCGTTCATTTAAACTGTAATTCGAAACCTCATTTGAAACCCGGTGTAAATCGTTTTCAAAAATGATATCCGAATACTTTATACGTCGTAACAAAAAGTCTTCTTTTTTATAACCTAAGTTTTCCTCTATATTTGATGAGACATATTCAACCGGCCAGTCCTTGCCATTTTTCCACTTAAATACCACGACTGGTCCTTGTAGAAAAATTTGATGTTCGTCAAGAGAAACAAACTTTTTTTTGTACATAGACAGTTACTCCAATATGAATTAATAATTTATTAAAAGTTATTATACAGGATATATAAAGTCACTTAAAAGTATTACTCTGCAAGCAAAGACAATTTTTTATTTTTGGTGCAGATCTAGAATTTTGTTAAAATATGAATAAAAATTATAAATAGAAGAAACTCGTCAAAAAGAAGCCTTTGTTCTCTAGGAAGCAAAGCTTATTTTTTGACGAGCTTCCATAATGAATGGAGGGTAGTTTGGTTCTAGTTCATAAATCTCCAGATAATTGCAAGTAGTCCCTAAAACTTAGGCATGCTAGTACTAAAAAGTGGAATGAGAAAAACTTAAACTACATCTAAAACTATATCAAAATCATTAAAATAAATAACTTCTGAAAGAACCTTACAACCTTGAATTTCTTTGAAAGCTTTTCTTGCTTCTGTTTCATTTTCAAATTCAAACATTGTAGTATCGTTTAAATTCGAATAAACAGTGATTACCCACATAAAAACATCTCCTTTTTTTGCGTATCTATTTTACACTCAAGAAATATTTTTTTCTTTTTGGATTTGTAATAAACTCTTTCTTTTCTTTGTGATAAAGAAAGACCCCACAACGAATACAGCGATGAGTAAAGTTAAAAAGAATTGCATACGTAAAGAATCAATAAACGGCATAGCGACAAAAATACTAGAAATGGCAATTATTGCCCCATACGTTAAGTAAGGAAACAACCACATTTTAATTTTGAGTGCTTCGGGCTTCTCTTTTTCGTATTTTTTACGCATGCGTAATTGTGAGAATGCAATTACTAGATAAACAAGAAGTGCTACTCCTCCAGAAGCATTGACTAAAAATAAAAAGATCTTATCAGGAGAAAGGTAATTAAATCCAACGCTGATATAAGAAATAAGTGTGCAGCCTATAATCGCATTAAATGGAATGCCCTTTTTATTTACTTTTAAGAATATACCTGGAGCATCACCTTTTTGAGCCATTGAAAATAGCATACGAGAGCTAGTATAAAGACCTGAATTTAAACAAGAAAGCACGGCCGTTAATAAGATGAAGTTCATTATTTGGGCTGCTGCTGGTATATTTACGAGTTCTAGAAGTGATACGAAAGGACTTTTCATCAAACTAGAAGAATTCCAGGGAAGAATTGTTACAAGTATCAAAAGCGAGCCAAGGTAGAAAATTAAAATACGAGAAATAACGGTATTTGTTGCAATCCTAATAGCTTTCTCAGGATGAGATGATTCTCCGGCTGCCGTAGCTACAATTTCAGTTCCCATAAATGAGAACATAACAATAGCCACCCCTAAAAAGACAGAACTGATTCCATTGGGGAGGAATCCGCCTCTATGTAAAAGATTTGAAGTACCAGGTGATTCTATTCCTGGTATGAAGCCGCATATAATGGCTCCTCCGAGAATTAAAAAGAGCCCAAGACTCACCACTTTAATCAAAGAAAACCAATACTCAAATTCACCAAACGATTTAACGGAATAGAGATTAGCCAAAGTCATCAAAAAAGTAAGGATAAGACTGACGGACCATGAAGGCAAGGAAGGAAACCAATATTGAATAATAGTTGAACCTGCTATTGCTTCAATGGCAATGACAATAACCCAGAAAAACCAATACAACCAGCCGATAGTATACCCAGCCCATGGACCAAGTGCTTCTCTAGCATAGGTAGCAAAAGAACCACTGGATGGATTAGCTGTTGACATTTCTCCTAGCATCCGCATCACTAAAATGACAAGTAATCCTGCAAAAGCATATGAGATAATTGAACCAGGTCCTGTAGTATTAATAAGCGAACCACTTCCAATAAATAATCCAGCACCAATAACTCCGCCAAGGGAAATCATGGTAATATGCCGGACTTTTAATTCTTTCTTTAACTCAGGTTGTTGATGATTCATTTCTTGTATCCTCCTTTATAAAAAGTACTATCTAAAAATTAAGTAAGGAAATTTAATTATTAAATAGTATAGAAGAAAGTCATCAAAAAAAGCCTTTGCTTCATAAAACAAAGACTCTTTAATTTTATGCAAACTTCAATGGACTTCTTAAATGCTTCGGAATCCTTTTACAAAATCATCAATTATTTAGAAAAGAATCCTTTAAGCGCAAAGGCTACATTTTGTGGTCTTTCTGCCAGGCGACGCATAAAATAACCAAACCAATCATTACCGAACGGAATATACACACGCATTGTATATCCTTCTTTAGCTAAACTTAGTTGCATCTCTGTTCTAAATCCATATAACATTTGAAATTCAAATTGGTCACGTGGAATATGATTTTTCTGAGCAAAGTCTTTTACTTGAGCAATAATATGATGATCATGCGATGCAATCGCCGTATAGCTTCCACTTAGCAAATGCTCTTCAATAATTCTCATATAATTTTTATCTACTTCTTCTTTTTCTTGAAAAGCTACAGAAGGAGATTCTTGATAAGCTCCTTTAACCAAACGAAGAGAAATCCCTTTTAATTCTTTTACATCTTGTTCAGCTCGAAATAGGTAGGCTTGAATTACGGTTCCTACATTATCATACGTTTGACGTAATTCTCTCAGGATATCTAATGTCATTTGACAATGAGCATGATCTTCCATATCAATTCGTACAAAATTGTTATATTTTTTGGCTGTCTCAAGAATTCGTCGCATATTTTCCATACAAAAACCCGGATCAATATCTAAACCAAGTTGGGTCATTTTAACCGATAAATTACTATTGACACCGGCTCTCCCCATAGCTTCTAATGTTCTTACGTTATATTGTGTGGCTTCTATCGCTTCTTCTCTACTTGAAACGAACTCCCCCAAATGATCCAGCGTACAAATCAATCCTTTTTCGTTTAACTCTTGAACTTTTTTGATGGCACTCTCAATTGTATCCCCCGCCACAACTTGAGCAGCGCCAAATCTAAGTCCCCATTTCTTTGCAGCCTTATTTAGCACTCTGTTTTGAGAAGCGTGAAGAAAAACATTTTTTGAAACCTCTGCTAACATGAATATTTCCCCCTAAATATATGTAAACGTGTTATCATCTTTTAGATGGGGCAGCTTAAAAAAAGCTGCCCCATCCTTTATTAAAGTGCTGTACTCGTTGTTTTTGCTTGCATGTGCAGGATTAAGTAATCAGGACCTCCTGCTTTAGAATCTGTTCCAGACATATTGAATCCACCAAATGGATGATATCCTACAATCGCACCTGTACAACCACGATTGAAATAAAGGTTACCTACGTGGAATTCTTCTTTTGCTCGTTCAATGTGATCAGGAGTGTTAGAAAGCAATGCGCCTGTTAAAGCGTATTCTGTATTGTTAGCTATCTCCATCATATGATCGAAATCGCGTGCTTTACAGAAAGCTACCACTGGCCCAAAAATCTCTTCTTGCATTAGGCGTGCTTTTTCATCTACATCTGCGAAGATTGTAGGCTGGATGAAGTAACCCTTAGAGTCATCAGCTTCTCCGCCTGTCATCAAGCGCCCCTCTTCTTTACCAATTTCAATATAAGATAATACTTTGTTATAAGAAGCCTCGTGAATAACAGGTCCCATATAAGTAGATACATCTTCTGGATTACCTACTTTTAAGGTTTTTGTTAAAGCTACTGCTTTTTCAAGTACGATGTCATATACGTCTTGATGAACAACAGCACGGGAACCAGCTGAACATTTTTGACCTGAGAAGCCAAATGCAGAGTACACGATAGAAGATGCTGCTAAATCTAAATCTGCATCTTTATCGACAACGACTGTGTCTTTACCGCCCATTTCAACAATCACGCGTTTTAGCCATTTTTGTCCTGGTTGTACTTTTGATGCTCTTTCATAAATGCGGCAGCCAACTTCACGAGAACCTGTAAACGAAACAAATCTTGTTTTTGGATGTTCAACTAAGTAATCACCAATTTCAGGCGTAACACCAGGAATAAAGTTTAGTACACCTTTTGGCAATCCTGCTTCTTCCATTACTTCTACAAATTTCGCTGCTACCACAGGAGTTGCATCAGCTGGTTTTAACAAAATTGTGTTTCCAGCAACAATTGCTGCAGCTGCTGTACCTGCCATAATAGCTAAAGGAAAGTTAAATGGAGAAATAATGATACCCACGCCTAGTGGAATATAATTGAATTTATTTTCTTCTCCTTCACGACTTTGTACAGGTACGCCGTCTTTTAATTGCAACATTTGGCGTGCATAAAACTCTAGAAAATCAACAGCCTCTGCTGTATCTGCGTCAGCCTCATTCCAAGGCTTACCAGCTTCTTTAACTAGATAGCCTGAGAATTCATGTTTACGATGACGGATAATATCTGCCGCACGGAATAAAATGTTCGCACGTACTTCTGAATCTTCTTTTTTCCATGTATTGAATGCAGACAGTGCTGTTTGCATAGCTTTCTCAGCTAATTCTTGATTTGCTTTAGAAACTCGTCCAATAATTTCTTCTTTATTGGCTGGGTTAATCGATACAATTTTATCCGTTGTTGTAATAGCTTCTCCTCCGATAACAAGGGGATAATCTTTTCCTAGTTCTTTTTGAACAACTTCTAAAGCTTTTTTAAATTCACTTTTGTTTTCTTCACATGTAAAATCTGTGAAAGGTTCGTGCTTATATGTTTTGATATCTGTAAGAGTTGTTGTCATTTTGTTATTCTCTCCCTTAAAAATTTAGATTTTGATTTGGATGTTGAAGTGTTTCTTAGTAATACTGGCCAATATTACTTTCTTATTGTGAATTTCTAGAAATTATAATGTTCGAAATATTAGTATTAATTAACCTATTTTTAATTTTTTGAACATTTTTGCTTTACAAGGATGTATTATAAACACTTTTTATATGTTTTGTATACACTTTTTTGACGAAAGTGTTCAATTTCTTAATTTTTCTTTACATTTGAACACTTTTGTTCACTTGATAACGATGATTATAGGATGTTTCCTTTTATTTGTAAACTACATTGTTATATGTTCTGACATTGTTTTTTGAATACATTGAATATTATTGAAAAGGAAAAGGAATTAGCTATTGTTTAACTAGTGGTGTTTTTCAAGAAAATTCTACTTTTTAGAAAAATACAGTGGCAGTTCTTATTAAAGAATCGACTAATAAAGCTATCTAGTCCGTCTATTGATATTTATTTCTAGTTTTTTACAATTAATTATGTAAAAAAGTTACAATTTATTAATTATTTACATCGCTTTAATCTCAGAAATTCTAGCCTTTTTCGTTTTGAAAATTTAAACCTTAATATCCGTTTCAGAGACTCTTTACACAGACTGATAAGTAAGAACTTGATTTAATATTAAGGTTAGAGTAATAACAACATACATAAAAGAATCTGTAATGAGGGAGGGAAATGAATTTTTTATCATATAAAAGTGTGTCAAAACATATGACAATATATTTGCAATTAAATCTGCACATAATATAATCATTTCGTCAAGTGGAGAAAATATTTGTCCGATCTTATTTATAACTATTGAATAATCCTAACTAGACTATTTGATAATATTTTTATTACATTTGCGTTTTTTAGTTTAATAGATTTCAAATGAAAAGCTTTATTAATTAGGTGAAAATAAATACGTCAAAGGGGAAATAAAATGGGTGTTCAGCAAAAAGAAATGCTCGAAGAAAAAAACAAATTAAAAGAACAAATGAATGTGTTAGAGAGGACTCAAGAGGTTATTCGTCTAGCTCTTGAAAGAATGTACTATAAGCAGGAAGCATATGATTTGGTAAAGGAACCTTTAAGGTTACTAACTGTTCGTATCCCTGTAAGAATGGATGATGGTTCTGTAAAAGTCTTTACTGGATATCGTGCTCAGCATAATGATGCGGTTGGGCCTACAAAAGGTGGGATTCGTTTTCACCAGGATGTTACAGAAGAAGAAGTGAAAGCGCTCTCTATGTGGATGAGTATAAAATGTGGGATTACAGATCTTCCTTATGGAGGAGGTAAAGGAGGTATTCAGTGTGATCCCAGAACTATGTCTTTCGGAGAATTAGAACGTTTGAGCCGGGGCTATGTTCGAGCCATTAGCCAAATTGTAGGTCCTACTAAGGATATTCCAGCTCCTGATGTGTTCACTAATTCACAAATTATGGCTTGGATGATGGATGAGTACAGCCGTATTCGTGAATTTGATTCACCAGGTTTTATTACAGGTAAACCTTTAGTTTTAGGAGGTTCTGTTGGAAGGGAATCATCTACTGCTAAGGGTGTAACTATAGTAGCGAGAGAAGCAGCAAAAGTAGGAGGAATTAAAATAGAAGGATCAAAAGTTATCATTCAAGGTTTTGGAAATGCAGGTAGCTTTTTAGCTAAGTTTCTTCATGATGAAGGTGCAAAAATTGTAGGAATATCGGATGCTTATGGCGCTTTATATGATCCAGAAGGTTTAGATATCGATTATTTATTAGATAACCGGGACTCATTTGGAACTGTTACAAAATTATTTTCTAATATAATTACAAATAAAGAATTATTAATAAAACCATGTGATATTCTTGTACCTGCAGCTCTTGAAAATCAAATTACAGAGGAAAATGCTCCTGATATTCAGGCGAAAATTCTAGTAGAGGCTGCAAACGGACCTACAACATTAAAAGCCACAGAAATATTGGCTCAAAAAGGGGTATTGATCGTTCCTGATGTGTTGGCAAATGCAGGGGGTGTCATTGTTTCTTATTTTGAATGGGTACAAAATAATCAAGGTTATTATTGGACAGAAGAAGAAGTGAGCGATAGACTTGAAAGAATTTTAAAGACCTCTTTTTTAAATGTATATGATACTTCTATTAAGAACAATATTGATATGAGGCTAGCTGCTTATATTGTAGGGGTAAAGAAAATGGTAGAGGCTTCTCAATTTAGAGGGTGGATATAAACTTTCCATAGTAGAGGATACTAAGTTGTTTCTTGAGTTTTATAGGTTTTCATTAAGTAAAATGGTGAGCTGATACCTCTCTTTCACAGGTATCAGCTCTATTTCCAAACTTTAGTCTTATGAATTCTTTTAAAATACTAATTTATGAGACGTATAGATAGTGAAAATGTTTGTTTATATAAAAATATAGGAGTATCAACATCATGAAATATAAAATTGGTTTACGAACATTGAAAACAGGTGTAGCTGTATCGTTAGCCATTATGGTTGCTCAATTTTGTCATCTGAATTTTTTTGTATCATCGGCGATTATAACAATCCTTTGTGTACAGAATTCAAAGAAAAAATCACTTAGAAGTGCAATGGCTCGCTTTATAGCTTGTATGTTAGCTATTCCATTTTCTTACGCGTTCTTTGAAGGGATTGCCTATGCCCCACTTGTTATTGGCTTATTATTATTGTTTTTTATTCCTCTAACTGTAATTCTAAAAGTAAATGAAGGAGTGGTAACAAGTACTGTTATTATTCTGCATATATATTCCACTGAACGTACCACTTGGGAAATTATTTTAAATGAGGTTGGTTTAATTATAATTGGTATAGGGGCTGCATTGCTTGTTAATGTTTACATGCCCAGTGTGGATAAAAAATTAAAAGCTTATCAAGAAAAAATAGAAAAAGACTTTAAATTAATCTTGATAGAAATAGTACAATACTTACGAACTAATGAAAAAAATTGGAAAGAAAGCGAAATTAAAGATGTATTAAAATTAATAAAAATAGCCAAAGGGCTTGCTTTTAGAGATATAGAAAATCATTTTGGACAAATAGAAAGGTACTATTTAGATTATTTCTCAATTCGTGAGAAACAATTAGAGATTATTGAACGTTTATTAACCAACCTTATCTTGATTCAACCAATGCTTAAACAACGTTATGTTATTGCAGATTTTATTGAAGAATTAAGCTTATGTATTCATCCAGGAAATACAACTCAGTTATTCTTGAACAAGCTAAAGGTTCTAAAAGAAGAATATAAAAAAATGCCAATGCCGAAAACGTGGGAAGCATTTGAAACTAAAGCTCAATTGTATCAACTTACACAGGAAATGGAACACTACTTACTTATTAAAAGCTCCTTGAAAGTTGGATAAATATTTTAAGGAATTATATGTGTTAAAACGATGTTCCTTTTGATAATTATATTTGTTCTTTATTCCAATAAATAATCGTAATGATGGGAATTAAAAATGTAGATGATATAAATTTTAAAAACTCCTGGGCGCTTGGTTCAGGAGCTTTTTAAACTTATTTTATAATATAAGGATAACAACTCACGGCGTTTAGAGTAGTTTGCTCAAGTCATCAATAACTTATATATAAGAACAAACTACGTGATCTGCAAATATAGATTTTTATGGAAGAAAATTCCGTATTTAATTAGGTTGTTTAAAGCATCAAAGGTTTTATGTAGAAAAACCCACATTTTGTCGTCAGTAAGAGTAAATAGTAAAACTATAATTTTTATAAGGTAGTTTTAACTTTTACTTCTTTATATAAAATACATTACTTTTGTATAAAGAAGTAAATATATATTATTGAAAATATAGTAACATTAAATATTTATAAATTTTCCGTTTGGTCATCGTGAATATATCAATTTCTTAAAAGGGGAGTAGAAGAGAGATTGGTATATGATGAGAAGTAAAACTAAAATAAAATCATCTAAAAAAAGAGGTTCTAGGAAGTTAAAGATTATACAAAAGAGAGGAGAGATCACTATTAAGATTCATTATATACAAAATGACTCGCAAGTTGGTCTAGGAAAAATCAAAACTTGGGCTGTCCAACGAAAGCATATTTTAACCTCAACTAAAGTGTATGAAAAATGTAATTTTTCGTCTTTAGATGAATTTGACTTTTTAATTATCTTAGGTGGTCACATGGGAACGTATGAGGAAGAGATTTATTCGTGGCTTTCTTTAGTAAAGCAATTTATTAAGGAGGCTGTGAACCATAATAAATATGTTCTTGGTATTTGCCTTGGTGCCCAGTTAATAGCAAATGCTTTAGGAGGAAAAGTTTATCCTCATACCCATAAAGAAGTGGGGTGGTGGCCAATTGAGATAAATAAAGATGCATCAAATGTTCAAATTTTAAGTGGAATTGCTGATAAATTTACTGCTCTTCAATTTCATGGAGATACTTTTGATATACCAAAAGATGCAGTTCTACTGGGTTCAAGTAAAGGTTGTGAGAATCAATTATTTATATATGGTGATCGAGTCATAGGAATATAGTTTCATCCAGAACTTACAAATGAACTGATCGAAAAGGCTTTAAAAACATATGAATATAGTAAAGGCTTTAAAGGGTTTATGCAGAAACCTGAAGATATTATTAATCAATTTACTTTCCTCGATCAATCGCCAGATATGTTGTTTACATTGCTTGATAACATTCAAAACAAATTTAAAGAAAATATCGAAAATACACCACTATGCTAAAGACTTAACCTCTAAAGTTAAAAGTTTATAATCAAAGGACTAGCTAAGAAGTTTAACTTATACGCAATACCTCCTCTTTAGAATAAGAAGAGGAGGTATTATTATGTAAGTAATTGTTTTTAATATAAGATTTAAGAACTTATGTTATTTAATTCGAATAATTTGTGAAATAGTTCCTTTAATCTTGGCTCATTTCTTTCTAAATAGTAGTCTAAAAACACATTAAATTGTAAGTTCGACTTAAGGGTCGAAAAATAGTCATTTTCTTCTAATACATCATAATTATTTTTCCATAAGGAAAGAAAAAATGGATTTTTCAAATTGATAGCAATGTGTTCTATCCAATTTCGAAAATCTGACCAGAAATCGTCTGTATGTTTAATGATTGAAGTACTTTCATTTAATTCCTTGTTTGATAAATCAAGAGAGAGGGATAGTGTCACAATCTGTTTGGAGCACATAATGAATACCTCATAGTAATTTTGAAGAGATACGCGGTCTAACCGTTGTTTTGATAATTCAGAAGGAATCAAAAATGGAGGTGGGTTAGACACAAAAGTTCCCTCTCCTTGTCTTGAATCAAGGTATCCTAAAAGCTTTAGACCTCGAATCCCTTCTCTAATGGAAGGTCGACTGACCCCTAATAACTCACTTAAATCTCTTTCAGTATGGATTTTTGAACCCTCGGGTAACTGCTCCGATTCAATATATTCGACAAGTTGAGTTATAACTTGTTGATACATCTTTGGCGGTGTTTGAACTTTATAATTTCTACTGCTTTTCACGTATTTAACCTCCTAAACAATTAATAACTAGCTATTGGAAGAAAATTAATTGTTAATTTCTGACTAGATTAATTACAATTTGTATTTAAGCATCCAAAACCCAGCCATTTTGTCATTAACAAACAAGCCATTTTATGCTCTAACAAATCAATAAAAATGGGTAGATAGCTATTAATAAGATTGAATGCTTAATTTCCAATTAAAGACGTGCACTTTACATGGAGAGGCGTACATGATAGCCTGCTTTGAAATGGCTAAAACCTGGTGTGACAGGCTTAATACAAAAAATCCTGTGCGTAGAGGCTCCATGTCAAGTGACTACATATACGTGCTATTTTCCAGAAAAAAGCTCATTATGATTTAGTGATAAGTATTCATTTATTGAAGGAGTCACAAAGAGAAGTGGCTGGAAATTCAATGATTAAATACATACAATTCGTTTTTTATGTGTTTAATTAACCGGGTTAGTATACAACGGATGTTATGTAATGTATTTAAATAACGCTTTTATATGGATTCCAAAAACTTTACCTGGATATGAGTCTTTACATATAATAATTCCTTTTTGACTCTTACATAAACTATATATAATTATATAGTATAATAACTATTAGGTATAAATGATACTCTAAAGTGATGTAAAAAACATACTAACTTATAGATGTTAAAAAGAGGTGACAAGATTGGTACTTAGAAATATTAAGAAAAGAAACTTATATGAAGAAATTATCTCTGAGATTATTCAATATATCCAAGAAGAAAATATTAAGCCCGGTGATAAGCTTCCTACTGAAAATGAATTTGTAGAAATATTTCAGGTGAGCAAAACAGCTATTAGAGAGGCACTTAGTGTCCTAGTGGCGAAAGGAATTATTGAAAAGCGTTCAGGGGTTGGCAGTATATTGAAGGAGATAAATGGTAGTAAGGTTATTGAACCATTCACCCAGAAGCTTATGATGGAAGAACAAACTTTAAAAGAAATTTTAGAATTCCGCAGAGGGATAGAGATAGAGGCAACCGCGTTAGCAGCCCAAAGGGCTACTAGAGAGCAACTAGAAGCAATTGAAAATGCCCATTTAGAACTGATTGAAGTTAACCATAATGGAGGAATTGGAATAGAAGAAGATTATCGCTTTCATTCTTTAATTATTATTTCCTCTGGAAACTCTATCTATCAAACCATATTTGATATGATTTCTCCAAAATTTTTGGAAGCTTTAAGAGTAAGTAAGAATCAATCCAAGAGGCTATCGAAATCGTATTTAGAAGATACCCATCAAGAACATGAGCGTATTCTTAATGCCTTAAAGAAAAGAGATGCAGTAGAAGCTCGATTAGCTATGCTAGATCATCTAGAAAAAAATGAAACAAAGATTTGGAACCATGACCTTTAATTTTTACCCTTTTAAAAGGTAAGACCATAATAACTTCTTCTTTTTGTGTAAAAATTATTGGACTTTACAATTTTTTATTGTAATCTTTGCAAGATGAGGAAATAACCACTCAAAAGCAGCCAAGGATGAAGAGGTGTTGGCTGCTTCCTATTTAGAATTGCGATAAATATGTTGCGTAATTAGTATAAAGTATTTAAATTCCTCTTTAATCATTAACAATTTTAAAATAAATCCTTTACAAATTAAAATTGTCTTTATATTATGAAAATATATAAATTATATTGGTCAGACCATAATAATTTAATAATATTAAAGAAAGTGGAGGAACTTATTATGAAATTAGCCACAATTACAAGAGACGGAATAGAAGAAGCAGGACTGGTCGCACATAATGGAATTTTGCCGATTAAAGATTTAAATACTAAATTTAATCAAGAATGGTCAACAGACCTATTTGAAATCATTAAAACTGGTCAATTAGATGAAATAAAACAATGGTATCAAACAGAAGGGAAAGAACAGGTGGCAGAATTAGAAGCTATTTTTATTCCCTTTCAACAAGTAGAGTATGCCCCTCTATACCGTCATCCAAGAAAAATATGGGGGATTGGTTTAAATTATGTAGAGCACGCAGCTGACCTAGACGAAAAAGCACCTAATACAGAACCTGCAAGCTTCTTAAAACCGGATACTACAATTATTGGTCCAAACGATACTATTAATATTCCTCTACAATCTGAGCGAACAACAGCAGAAGCAGAGCTTGGAATCATAATTGGAAAAGAATGCAAAGGTGTATCAGAAGAAGATGCACCTAACGTAATTGCTGGTTTTACTACGATTATTGATATGACAGCCGAAGATATTTTACAGAAAAATCCTAGATATTTAACACGCTCAAAAAGTTTTGATACATTTTTTAGTTTTGGTCCTCACTTGGTTACACCTGAAGAAGTTGAGGAAGTAGTCAATTTAAATGTTGCTACCGTTATTAATGGAGATCTGCATCGGAAAAACATTGTTTCCAATATGTCGTTTCTTCCTTGGCATTTAGTATCCTTCCACTCTAAAGTTATGAAACTATTGCCGGGCGATATTATTTCTACTGGTACTCCAGGAGCTGTAGTAATACGTGATGGAGATATCGTAGAATGTCATATTGATGGATTTGAAAAGTTAGTTAATCACGTAAAAGATTTAAAGGTTAATGGAGGTAATTAAGTATGGAACTAAATCTGAAAAATAAAGTTGCCCTTGTTGTTGCATCCAGCCAGGGACTCGGAAAGGCCATCGCAACACAACTCGTCAAAGAAGGCGTAAGTGTCATGTTAACAAGTCGAGAAAGTGCAAAATTAAAGAAATTACAACAGGAGCTTCAAAGTTTAGGAAAAGGAAAAGTTGAATATTGTCCAGCTGATATTACTAATGCAGATGATATTCACACATTAATAAATAAAACAATTGAAGTATTTGATCAAATTGATATTTTAATTAATAATGCAGGAGGACCTCCTAGTGGTAAATTCGAACAATTTTCGGACAAGGACTGGGAAAAGGCATTTGAATTGAATTTATTAAGCTATATTCGTTTAATTCGAGGAGCTTTGCCTTATCTAAAAAAACAAGGAGGGCGAATTATTAACATAGCTTCTTCGTCTATTAAACAACCTATACCGGGGTTAATACTATCCAATACATTTCGTTTAGGAATTGTAGGACTGACTAAAACTCTAGCTGAGGAATTGGCTTCATTTAATATACTAATTAACACGGTGGCACCAGGTAGAATTGCAACAGACAGAGTGGCGTTTCTTGACCAAACCAAAGCAGATAAACTTGGAACTACACGTGAAGAGGTCGCAAAGGCATCTCGAGAAACGATATTACTGAAGCGATACGGAACTCCAGAGGAATTTGCTAATGTAGTAACATTTTTGGTATCTGAAGCAAGCACGTATATGACTGGAAGCTCTTTCTTAGTTGATGGGGGTATGATAAAGGCTATTTAAAAAAGAATCTTCATTTATTTAATGCTAATCCATACCTTATTACTTTTGAAAGGGGATAGATAATGCAAGCTCTTAGAAGAATTCCTTTATGGCTCCAGATTGTCGTAGCTCTTATATTAGGTTTATGTTTAGGGTTTATGAGTAAAACCATAGGTGTAGAAGCAAAAATCTTAGGTGATGCTTTTATTCATATGATTAAGATGACGATTGTACCATTGATTTTCCCCCTAATTATATTAGGAATTGCTCAAATAAAATCAACCGGATCATTAGGAAGGCTTTCTCTTAAATCTATACTTTATTTTGAGATTGTTACAACTTTAATCATCGTTATGTCTTTACTACTTGCTAATACTGTACACCTTGGAGTTGGCGCTGATTTATCCGGAGGAAATATAAAGGCTCTAGAGGGCATTGAAGCAAATGAGATTGACTTTAGAGAATTTATCCTTCATATAATACCTTCTAATATTTTTGTAGCTTTTTCAGAAGGAAATATCTTAGGTATTGTCTATTTTGGTATTTTCTTTGGCTTAGCATTACGTGCCTTAAAGGAAAAAGCAAAGCCAATTGAGGACGTTCTCGAGGCTCTTTCTAAAGTAATGTTTAAAGTTTTAAATTATGTAATTAAATTCTCTCCAATTGGTGTTTTTGGATCTATCGCTTATAGCATGGCTACTTATGGTTTTGGAAAGTTAAGCACGCTAATTGACTTAATTTTAGTTACATATGCTGGATTAGGTATTGTTTTATTAATTATTTTCCCCATAATTGCCCGAATCTATCGGATTCAATATTGGGATTTACTTAATGAAATTAAAGATTTATTGTTAATCGCTTTTACAACTAGAAGCTCAGAGTCTGTATTTGCCCCTCTTATGACACGTTTAGAAGATTATGGTGCTAAAAATTCAATAGTTTCCTTTGTATTACCTCTTGGGTACTCATTTAATCTTGATGGTGGAATGGTCTATATGGCTCCTGCTATCTTATTTTTAGCGAATGCTTATGGAATTCACCTCTCAGTTTTAGATCAGATTCATATTGTCCTTTTGCTTATGCTACTCACAAAAGGAGTTGCTTCTGTTCCTTCAGGAGTAATCGTTGTGTTGACAAGTGTTTCTGTAGTTATAGGACTACCTATGGAAGGAATTGCATTACTCATGGCTGTTGACTTCATAATGGACATGGCGCGAACTGCAACTAATGTAGTAGGAAATGCATTAGCTACAGTCGTAATAGCCAAATCTGAGGGAATGTTTCATAAAAAAGAGGTTGTAATCGCTAACGAAGAGAAAGTATCAAGTTCTTAAAACCTCAAGAAGAATCACCATTGCTTGAAATAAAAAATAACTTGTCTGTAACTAGGGACTCTAGTAATGGTTTGTATACTATTTAAACAATCTTTGCTATGAGAAAGATGTTCTCTTTATAAGGAGTAAGATGAGAGATATAAAAATAAATGTATAAGAAAAACTTGCAGCATATAAACGAATTATATGAACTAAAACAACAAATTGGTCAGACCATAATATTTTTATTGTTTTTGAATTTAGAGCTATAACCAAAAGGAGCTATCAAAATGAATCTTTCTATTTCAGATCGCTTATCTAAAATTCCTTTTTCAAGTATCCGTGAGATATTTGAAGAAGCAGCAAGAATGGAAAAGAGAGGGTTAAACATTACGCACATGGAAATTGGGCGTCCTGATTTTGACACTCCTCAACATATTAAAGATGCAGCAAAAGCTGCTTTACAGCAAGGAAATGTTCATTATACATCTAACAGTGGAACTCTTGAATTCCGGGAAGCAATTGCACAAAAATTGAAACTTGATAACGGAATTAATGTAGATCCTCAAAAAGAAGTTGTTGTTACAGTGGGTTGTAAAGAAGCCATTTTCAATTTTATCTTTGCATTCATCAACCCAGGAGATGAGGTACTCATTCCCGATCCAGCGTGGCTTGAGTATCAGTATATTGTTGAGCTTGCCGGTGGTGTTGCTATTCCCATTCCACTATTAGAAGAAAATGAGTTTCTTTTAGATCCAAATGATGTTCGAGATCGAGTTACGAAAAAAACGAAAATGCTTTTAATTAACACTCCTCATAATCCCACAGGAGCTGTATTGCCAGAATCTTATCTGAAAGAATTAGCAGACATTGCAATTAGGCACGATTTGCTTGTGGTATCTGATGAAATTTATGAAAAACTTATTTATGACGAAGAAAAGCATATTAGTATGGCTACCTTACCTGGTATGTTCGAAAGAACTGTTACAATTAATGGTTTTGCTAAAGCATATGCAATGGATGGATGGAGACTTGGATATGCGGCCGGTCCTGTAGAACTTATCCAGCCAATACTAAAAATGCATCAGTATAATACTTCTTGTGCAACATCATTTGCACAATTTGGTGGAACAGCTGCTTACCTTGGAACACAGGAGCCTGTGGAAGAAATGGTAAAAGCTTTTGATAAAAGACGAAAGCTTCTTGTTAGCAGGCTTAATGAGATGCCCGGAGTACAATGTGTTGTACCAAAAGGGGCATTTTATGCTTTTCCTTCTTTTAAAGAATTAGGCATCCCTTCAAAGGATCTTGCAACTAAGTTATTGAGAGAAGCACAAATTGCTTGTGTACCAGGTTCCGCATTTGGAAGTCATGGTGAGGGCTTTATTCGTATGGCTTATTCAACAAGCTACGATGAAATTGAACAAGCAATATATCGAATGGAAAAGGTAATAAAGGGACTGACGGTAAAGGGTTAATTGGTAAATAGAAAGTGGATTTCATGGATAAGGATGGTCCTGCAAAAACTTAAATTGAGAGTGGATACCCTGAACATTGAAGGGTTCATTATCTCAAAAAAAATTATAAACATTCACTTTTAAGAAGTGTAATCACCCCGTAAAAGTATATTTTTACGGGGTGATTACGTGTTGAATGTGAATTTATGTTTTGATACTATGCTCTCTTTAAATGAAAAAAACAGCTTGTTAAGGTTGCTCTTTTATATAACTTTTTAAAAATTCTCTTTATGTTTCCTAATAGGATCTAAATTCCAAATATTTCAGTTAGTATTTATTATTAGCGAATTGAAAAATTACAATTTTTAAATTTATAATACGCTCACTAGTATTTATAATCATTATTAAGCGAATTTTAGATTCAATAAAAGATCCTTATATTAATTGTTAAACACCAATGAGTCAATTAGATCGCATAATAAGATTGAAGTATTTATACAAATATTCAATCTTTACTAAAAGAAAAGAACCTATGTCGTTACAGACGTATAGGAAATAAGAAATATTAAGAAGGTGGGAACGTTCATGAAAGAAAAATTTTACTGTCCTTGGCTAAATCTCTGTCTTTTAACAAAGGAACAGAGAGAAATTTTAACACTTAATTATTCCCGTTGGATAAATAAGGCGATTACAAGTACAGAGTTTGCCAAATTATTGAATTTAAATAAGCAATTATTTAGAGAAGTTATTCAAGAGTATGACGCAATGGTGTAATTCATGGAATTTATCTCTAAATTAAAAAAATCACGGTTTAATTTTACATGCTTGCGCATGCATGTTTATTTTTTGCATTTCTTTTTTTCTATGTTAGATTATGTTAAGGCGAAGAGTGAGACAATAAGGGCAATTATATCACTAAATTAAAGAGTAGTACTTTTGATATTTAGTTATCACTAACAAATGTTATAATAACTAGATGACAAAGTAAAAAGGTTATCAACCATAAAAAAATCGTATAAAATTCCCCCTTGAATTTTTAATAAACTAAATTAGAAAAGGGGAGATTAAGACTTGAAGATATGCGAGAAAGGGTTATGATTATTGACTTCAGTACTATGTCATTAAAATAGAAATGGGTGGAATGCGTATGAAAAATAATCAAGAAATCGAGCTTTTAAATACTTGGTTATCTATTACGAATATTCAATCGAATATTAATCATGAATTAGAAATGGTTTTACAAGAAAACTATAAGTTATCATTAAAAGAATTTTATGTTCTTTATTTTTTATCTCAAACAGATGATAAGCAATTGAGGTTACAACAACTGCAAGAGATGATAGGCTTAAGCCAAAGTGCACTCTCAAGATTAGTAGGTAGACTTGAAGCAAAAAGTTGTGGGGCTTTACAACGGCATATATGTGAAGACGATCGTAGAGGAATTTATACACGTTTAACCCCGTTAGGCGAAGAAAAGCTAGACAGGGCTTTACAGACTTTTTATCAAGTGCTTCAGTCCATTCTAGGAAAAGAACATCTTCAACGGGAGTTTCGCTTTTTAATGGGAAAAATATAATGTTAAGCTGTTATAAGTTAAAATCATCATTATAAATTATGAATGTGCGCATGCATTTTGTTTTGTTATTCTTTAAATTCATATTGCGTATGAGTTTTTAAGTTGACAAAGGTAAATAGCATATGTAAATTATGTGTGCGCATGCATTTTACTTTGTTATTCTTTAAATTCATATTGCGTATGAAGTTTTTAAGTTGACAAAAATAAATAACATATGTAATTATATGTGTGTGCATACATTTATATTGTTGTTTTTAAATTTATATTATAGATTTAAAGGTTGACAATATGAAATATCCTATGTAAATTACATGCATGTGCATGCATTTAGTCAATTTATGAATCATAATCACATAAATTGCTTTCGATGAGGCACTATATAACTTGGCTAAAATCGAAAATTTAATCAAAAGGAGTTTTTAGAATGGATCAACATTTATTTAGTTCTTATAAGTTCAAAGGTTTAGAATTAAAAAACCGAGTTGTGATGTCTCCCATGTGTCAATATTCAGTTGAAAAGAAAGATGGTATTGTTACAGATTGGCATTACTTACACTATGTAAACCGAGCAATCGGAGGTGCTGGTTTTATTATGATCGAGATGACAGATGTAGAACCAGAAGGACGTATTTCAGACTATGATTTAGGATTATGGTCAGATGAACAGATTCCTGCTCTAGCACGCATTGTGGAAGCTTGTCACCGTTACGGAGCAAAAGTGGGTATCCAAATTGCTCACGCTGGTCGTAAAGCAGAAGACGCAGAAGTACCGGTTGCTCCTTCATCCATTCCATTTGATGAGAAATCAAAAACACCAAGAGCTCTTTCAACAGATGAAGTCAAAGAAATGGTTGAAAAGTTTCGGAAGGCTGTACAACGTGCTGTAAAAGCAGGATTCGATGCCATTGAAATTCATGGAGCTCACGGTTATTTAATTCATCAATTCCATTCTCCTTTAACAAATAGACGCGAAGATGAGTATGGAAAAGACCTTACAAAGTTTGGTCGAGAAATTATTGAAGCAGCGAAAGCTGAGATCCCAGAAGATATGCCATTAATGATGCGTATTTCTGCTAAAGAATATGTTGAAGGTGGATATGACATCAACGGAAGTATTGAATTTGCGAAAGAATACCAAAAAGCAGGAGTAGATATCTTTGACATCTCTTCAGGTGGGGAAGGACCGATTGCTGCTTGGGGAAAACCTGGTACACATGCAGCTTACCAAGTACCATTAGCTAGAGAAATTAAGAAAGCTCTTGATATTCCGGTGATTGCAGTGGGAAGATTAGATGACCCTGCATTAGCAAATGCTGTAATCGGAAATGAAGAAGCAGACCTTGTAGCTGTAGGTCGAGGTATGTTACGTAACCCTCATTGGGCATTAGAAGCTGCAGCTACATTGAAAAAAGAGACGACTGTGCCTAAACAGTATGCAGATGGTTTTAGAAGATAAGTTGAAATGACAAAAGATAAAAACCTAAGGGAGGAGTATAGAACATGTCATATATTCAAGACAAAGTAGTCATCATTACAGGGTCTTCAAGTGGGATTGGAGAAGCAACAGCGCTTTACCTTGCGAAGAATGGAGCTTCTGTCGTTCTAGCTGCCAGAAATGAAGAGAAACTAAGAAATCTAGCAGATCGAATCAATAAAGATGGGGGAACGGCTTCCTATAAGGTGACAGATGTGACCGTGAAAGAAGACGTTCAATCTCTCATAGACTTTACAGTAGATAAATTCGGAAGGGTGGATACGTTAATTAACAGTGCAGGGATGATGTTATTCTCCATGTGGGATAATGCTCATGTAGACGAATGGGAAACGATGATTGATCTTAACGTAAAAGGTGTGCTGTATGGAGTAGCTGCGGTCCTTCCTCATATGAAAAAACAAGGAAGTGGACAGATTATCAATGTAGGCTCTGTTGCTGGTCATGCAATTGGCGAAGGTCATGGCGTGTATAGTTCTACGAAATATGCAGTAAGAGCGATTACCGAAAGTTTACGTAAAGAAATGTCTGTTAAGCATAACATACAAGCTGTTTTAGTTTCCCCAGGTGTTATTGCAACTAATTGGCAGGATACAGTGACAGACAAAGATGTAAAAGGTGTGCTAGAAGAACTGAATGAGGTAGCTATTGACGTAGAGTATGTAGCTGAAACCATTGGATTTGTGGTAAATAAGCCAGCGAACGTTATGATTAACGATGTAATTGTGACACCTACAGCTCAAGTGTGGTAATTAATAAATTTGTAAGAAAGACTTCTGATGACAAAAGTAAAGAAAGGTAATTAGCCATACTTGATTTAGTCTATCAGAATGAGACAATGAGTTTTACACTTATAGTTTTTACTAAATTGAAGAGGGTAAAAATTATATTAATATGGTCTGACCATATTAATATAATTTTTATCATGATGAAATAAACACTAATTCAAACTAATTTTCAGGGAGGTTCTTTTAATGAAGGTATTGGTAGTAGGAGCGAATGGTCGAGTAGGTTCGCATCTTGTTGATAAATTAGTTGAAAACGGACATTTTGTTTACGCAGGAACGAGAAGAGATAACCTCACAAGCAATTCGACCAATATTCGTTATGTCCATATAGATTTACTAGATAGCGCTGACGTAATAGCTGAAAATATGTATGACGCAGAAGCCATTTTCTTTGTGGCTGGTTCTAGAGGAAAAGATTTATTAAAAATTGACTTAAATGGTGCTGTCAATGTAATGCGTGCTGCTGAAGGCAAGAACATAAAAAGATTTATTATGCTTAGTTCCGTATTTTCTCTTGAACCAGACAAGTGGGATCAGGCTTTTCTAAAAGATTTAACAAACTATAATATTGCCAAACATTTTGCTGATCATTGGCTAATTAATAATACCAAGCTAGACTATACAATCTTACAGCCTGGCGTTTTAAAAGAGGAGCCTGGATCTGGAACAATAGATGTTAATATTGATCACCCTGGTGAAAATGCTATAGAAAATGTAGTGGACACGTTAGTTCAAATTGTGCAAGATCGTAATACTATTGGAAAAGTCATCACAATGAAAGATGGTAAAACTCCTATAGCAGAAGCCTTGCGAAATTTATAAGAATAGCTTTTCTAGGTTTTAATCAAATAAAAAGAGCCTGAATTAAAAAAACTGATTACCGTTAAATAGACTATATATAACTTAAAGGAGATTGAGGAGAAAATGAGCAAAACACCAATAAAAGATTACGATGAGATCATTACAGTAGTGAATAAGTATATTGAAGGCCTTATTTCAGGTGACAAAGAAGTAGTAAAGCAAGCTTTTCATAAAGATGCAACTATGTACGGTTACAACACAACTGATGGCTTTCTAGGAGGATCTATTGATAACTTATGGGACTTTATGGATAAAGCTGGTCCTGCAAAGAATCTGAAATCAAGAGTTGATATTCTAGATGTTGAAGGAACAATTGCTTCTGTTCGTGTAAGTTTAGAAAACGATGCATATGGTGAATCATACACTGATTTTCATCAATTACTTAAGCTAGATGGTGAATGGATCATTATTTCAAAACTATTCCACCTTCACTCGTGAAAAATAGTTTCTAAGAGGAGTGATAAGCCCGTTAAAACTTGCTTTCTGCAGATTTAACGGGCTTGTTATTTTATTTAGCTTATGTAAATCTTGATAACATTAGATATAATATAGTTATTTTTTTGTAAAATAGTTAACTATAATTAACTTTCTCACATGAAATAATACACTTTTTGGTTAAATAAATATGAAAGGTATGGAAATTTTTCTGTTCTGTCCCATTTTTAATCTAGGCTTATTTTAAAGGATGAGGCAATAAAAACTCTTAATTTATAATTACTAGAACTTAAATCTTATCAAAAAAAGAGAAGTTTAGATTTAATTTATTAAGGAGATAGGAATATGAATAATCAAAATTTAACACTACATACGGACAAATATCAGTTAAATATAATCTATTCACACTGGAAGCTAAATCGTCACGATAATGTAAGGGTATTTGATACATATTTCTTCATTTAATATTTTGAAACAGAATCAAACATAACGTCCGTAAAAGTATACATTTTTAGTTAACATAAAACAAAATATAGGAACCTGTATCTCTAAAAGCTTTCTATGAGTGAAATTTATTTCTTGTCGGGTAGATTAAAGAATTTTTGATTAATTTTATATTGGCTAAGGTCAGCCTTAGCATAGGGATCTGGGTCAAAACTTTTCCATCCTAGTAAGTCTTTTTTTAAACCAATGGGAACCAAAATATTGTTTTTATCAGAAGTATTTGTTTTAAGGAGTAAGAAAAATGTATTCTTTTTATTTGTATCTAATATATGGGCTATGCTTTTATTTTCTAAGTCAGTTGTTGTAGATAAATTGCTAAGATATTCTTTAATTGTATTTTCACGTGTATGTATATTATTTTGCACTGTAATATATAACATAAAAGAAACTATAAGTACGACAAAAAGTATAGTTGTTGATAGCTTAGTAACACTTACTTTCAAGATATCTCACCTCTTTATTTAATTTGTTCATGTTACCATATATACTCCTTGTACTCTTTGTTTATTTCTAGTTTTGTCGGGTAGGCGGGCACTCTCACGAGCGCCCGCCCCCCTAAGAACCGTACGTGACAGATTTCCCGTCATACGGCTCAAGCCTTCTTTTTATCCAAACAACTCTTTTATTTAATACAAGGTATATGTACCAATTTAACGGCTTTACCTGTAGAAGCTTCTAGATTTCGTACCGTAACCTTTTCTCCATTTTGTAGAGTGTACTTACACATTGCACAACGATATCCTTGCTTTCTTGCGAGTTTCATCCTGTCTAGCGTATTTTCATGATTAAAGACCTTACGGTCTCGCTTTTCCCAATATTCTTTTAGACTAGGATCATCTGGGCTGTTTTTATAGGCTACCATCACATGACGCTCTATTTTAATCCAAGACATCTTTAACAACTGGATATTGGTAAGTGGACATGTGAGAATCCATCTATCATTTCCTCCGTGGTGGGGTTTCTTAAAATAACGCTCTCGAATCCACTTCCACGACTTCTTTGGATGCAATTGTCTAAGGTGTTTTCTTATTTTTAAGAAAACGTAATTGTCCATATACCCAAACGTCTTTTTTGATACGACATGTTTCCAATACTGTCCGTAACCACGAATAATAGGGTTTAAGACGCGTATGATTTCTTTTACTGGTCGTCCTCGCATCACTGCGAACGTATCTTTTATCTTACCTTTTGCTTTTTTGATGCTATCTTTGCTAGGTTTGATCAATAACTTATTTCCTTGCTCAGTCTTGTATTGACGAAGTGAGAAACCGAGAAAATCAAACCCATTCTCGATATGCGTTACTTTTGTTTTATCAACACTCAAGTTAATCCCACGCCTTTTTAAATAAGGAGCCAACTTTTGATACATAAGTTGAGCTTGCTCATTAGTTTCCGTTACGATGACGAAGTCATCTGCGTAAGCGACACGCCCCATCTTACACTTTGGATCAATCTTGTAGCCCGTGCCTGATTTGTATGTCTTTCGGTAAACAATACCAATCTCTTTTTCCATTCCATCTAGCGCGATATTAGCTAGAAGGGGGAAGCTACACTTCCTTGAGGACTTCCTTCCATTGTGTTGTGAAACATACCTTGCTCCATATATCCCATCCTGAGCCATCTTCCAATCAGCGTGTTTCCTGGAAACATAGACGTTTGTTTACTTATCCAATTATGGTTGAGATGGTCGAAACACCCTTGGAAATCTCCTTCAAACACCCACTTTTTCTTACTATTCATATTGAGCTTGTTAAAGAGATTGCTGATGGCATCATGAGTGCTTCTTTTAGGGCGGAAACCGTAGGAACTGGCTTCGAATCTGACTTCCCATTGCGGTTCTAGTGCGTTCTTTACGACATTTTGATAAACCCGATCCCGTATCGTCGGGATACCGAGAGGTCTTAATTTCCCATTCTTCTTAGTGATAAACGTTCGTTTCGCTGGCTTTGGGCGATGCTGAAAAACATTCCGTCTTAATAGTTCTTGATACAGTTTGATACGTTCGTTTGGTTGTGAGGCCGTATAGCCGTCTACACCAGGTGTTCGCTTACCGGTATTTTGTTGCGTCACTCTGCGAATGGAGAGTAATAAATTGGCTTTACTCCGGAGGAGTAAACGTTGAAGTTTCCTTACTCTTCTTCGTTGATTTTGTTGTTCGGCACGATAAATTCTTTGTCGTAACTTCGTTACATAGTGTTGTATAGTATTCCAATCAATAGAATACCAACCTTTATGCGAGACGTGCGCCGACGCTCGTGGAGAGGTATTCATAACAGCACGCTCCTTTTCGTTAGAAGATAGCCACAAATTTATTTTCGTGTTGAAGACCCATGAGAAGTGGGCACTCTTTCGAGCCTGCCATTGTCTGTGAAGACGGACAGTATCCGTCCAGTTATACAGTGTTCCTGCTTTCCTGTCCCTTTTCAGGGTGACGGCTTTCGCTTTTTCTCATATCCCATACCCTCTGTCACGTCGTTTGACTTTGCAGTCATCCTACTGCTTGCGCAGATGACATAGGGCTTACCAAGTTCCACTTTCTACAGATGCGATAGGGGGAGGTAGGTTCTTTACTCCGGGCAAGATGCGGGACGCATCAGAGTAGCATTATGATTCTACTTTTCCTCTTGCCAAGACCCAAGCAAAACTATGCATTATCTTGAGCTAACGCTTACGAAGCTTACAAACCTTCACTTTCGTTTACCATACCTATCTTCTCCTAGCAGTATTCTGGACCATGCATTTGTCCTCTGTTTCCGCATTTCCTCATGCAACCGACAGACTCGTTACCAAGAATGCCGTTTCGGATGGAGATCATCTCCGCGTCTAGATGAGTAGCGTTAGCTACACTGTGAGAAAGCGACTTCTTGTCGCACCATAATGTGCGTTATCGGTACAAAAAAGAAGGCGGCTATATAAATAGTCGTCTTCTTTTTTTAGTTTGTCCTTTATCCTGGTATGTTTGCATAAAACCTAGACTCTAAAATCATTTTTAAAAGTTCCGTATCGTCCATATTTTCAAGGGGAAACTAGCTGAAACAAGTACTGAGAGGAGGATAACGGATGAAACGATTAATGGCCGCCACAGCTCTTGTCCTATGGTTAGCAGGAGGAATGGTCACTTATACAGAAGCTGCTCCCCAACTGTCCATTAAGCAGAAGCATACGGATTTCTATGATGCCTTTTTGATGCTGCTGAATCCCTATGCGGAAAAAGCGATTCGAACGAAATACCCTGATCGTGGTTATAGTTTGTGGAATGCAGATATTTTGAGTGTGAAGCGTGTATCGGGTGGGTTTTCAAACTATGATTTCGTGGTGAAGGTGAAATACGACACGTTTACAGGTCCGCATAATCCACCTGAAGGCCCTGTGGTCATCACATTTTCGTTAAAAAATGAGGTCAAGGTTCTAAAAGTTGAAGGGTAACGGCTGAAAAAACGTTAGAGAACTTGTTCTTCAATCTTCATTTTTCATATGCATACGATATACAAATCCAGTTAACATAATCAATATTATCGGCAATCGATAATAAAAAGCCTTTAGAAATTAAGTATCTAAAGAATTTAAAATGAAACTTTTCTTCTAACTTACTGTCATGTTGCCTCCTCTTTATCTGTTAGTTTTACAAGAAACGGGAAAAAAATAATAAAGAGGATAGCAACTATCCCACTCAAGTAACCTAGTCCTATTAAAGGACCAGTATCCTTAAAAGAAACAAATTGTCTTGTATTACATTTAGGACACTCTTTTCCTTTCTTAGAGAAACCAAGTAACCATACGTTCTTAGCATTCCATTTGTAATTACAATGATTGCAACAAGCCATCTATATGTATCATTCCTTTCTTCTATCATCTCTTTATACGTTTTTAGACAAGTTTTGTTTCAAATAATGTTAGTTAACATAATGGATTTATCGGAACCCCCATGCTAAAAAGCCCTATTTTTACTATGATAAGGGCTTTTTATTTGTAAACTTATACCGTTATGAACTGGAAAGGACCTACGTCATTCTGAACGACACCCTACTAAGCTATAACTAATTACAATTAAGATCAAAGACATTTTGAATAGAGGAAAAATTTTTTACTAACTTTTTAAAAATAGGACTATGTGAAATATCCTTTTTTTATTATAATCTATCTATATGATGTTACTATGCAATCTTCTCAATTGATCGATGTAATAAAAATCATTTTTAAACCTTTGTTTTTATGGTTACATCCGAGCTAAATGAAATACAAACTGAAGGAGAGTAAACAGCCCTTGGTATTTGCAATTATTTATGAATTTTTATCTTCTCTATTAATCAAACCTGAATCAAAAATTAAAAAACGCGTTAGTTAGATTAACAATTCATATAGAAAAGATAAAGCCCATCAACTTATTAAGTAAATGGGCTTTTTGTTCACTTTATTTTTTAAATTTATAAGGCAATGTTGTCACAATGACATTTTTCCGATAGAGAAGATGTGCTCTTAGTAATAAGCTTGATTGGTTATGCAATGCGTTATGCCAGCTTTTTCTTGTGATAAATTGCGGAATTAAAACGGTGACAGCCATATGGCTATCATCAGCTCGCTCTTCTACACGATCAATAAAGCGTAAAAGAGGTCCAACTAAGCTTCGATATTGTGAGTAGAATGTAACTAAGCGTATATCAGGATATCGCTCCGACCATATTTCTTCCATTTTCTTTTCACTTTCACGCTCAAATGCCACATGGACCGCAATCACTGTGTCTCCAATAATTTTTGCATAGTTGATTGAATTCTCGACAGCTCTTGTTAAGCCTGCAACTGGTATAATGACTACATTTCCTTCTAATGCTAATGCTTCTTTATCTCCTGGCTTGATACGAAGTTGCTTTCCTACCTCTACATAATGGTTCTTAATACGGTGGAACAGATAGACGATAAGAGGCAAGAAGATTAAAACAGCCCATACTTGTGAAAATTTTGTTGTAAAGAAAATAATCAGTACTGTGAAACTAATAAAAGCTCCTATAAAATTGGTTACTAATTTTCCCTGCCAGCCAGCTGGCTTTTCTTTTACCCATTTTACAATCATACCTGTTTGGGATAACGTAAATGGAATAAATACGCCAACAGCATATAAAGGAATTAACCGTTCTGTATTACCGTGAAACGCTATGATGAGCACAATAGAGGAAATTCCAAGTGTGACAATCCCATTTGAGTAGCCTAAACGATCACCACGTATCGTAAACATACGAGGAATATACTTATCTACAGCTAAATTAACAGCCAGTAAAGGAAAGGCTGAAAAGCCTGTATTGGCAGCCAATACTAAAATCAAAGCAGTTGTACCTTGAACAAAATAATAGAAACCATTCCGTCCCAACACTTGGGAAGCAAGCTGCGAAACAACCGTCTCCTCTGCTTTAGGTGCAATTCCAAACCAATAAGCCAAGAACATGACACCTGAAAACAAAATAGCTAAAATAATGCCCATTGCAACAAGCGTACGTACCGCATTTCTTGCAGCCGGTTGTCTAAAGTTTGTTACAGCATTTGAAATAGCTTCTACGCCTGTAAGGGCTGAACATCCTGATGAAAAAGCTCGTAGTAGTAAAAATAAGCTAATTCCTGGCACTGCAGTTCCAATAGCCGGATGAACGTCAGGAGAGACCTGACCAGTGGCTACTTTCCATATGCCTACTCCTATTAAAAGAACCAATGCAAGAACAAATAAATAAACAGGGTATGCTAAAGCAGAAGCTGATTCTGTTACTCCTCTTAAATTTAAAATCATAATAAAAATAACCAATAAGCAAGCGATGATGACTCTATAGTCATGGAGAGCAGGAAAAGCAGATGTTAACGCATCTGTTCCGGATGAAATACTTACAGATACTGTTAGTATGTAGTCTACTAATAGAGATCCCCCAGCGATAAGCCCTGCATTCTCTCCAAGGTTATGTTTAGATACAACATAAGCGCCACCGCCTTCTGGATATGCATAAATAATTTGTCGATAAGAAAGGATAAGTGCTGTTAAAAGAATAAGTACACCAATACCGATAGGTATCGAATACCAAAATGCGATCATTCCAATGGTAGCAAGTACGATTAAGACCTGCTCTGGGCCATATGCCACGGATGAAAGTGCATCGGATGAAAGAATAGCTAAGGCCTTGACCTTATTTAACTTTTGTTCACCTAGCTCTTTTGATTTGAGTGGCCTTCCAATTAATAAACGTTTTATGGATGAATAACTCATCTAAACTCCTCCTGGAACTTTTGCTATTTACGTATATAATTTCACTTTCATCATTCCCTTTATCAGAAAAAAAACACAAAAAAGAACACTAAGGTTCTGCTTAGTGTTCTTTCCTGGACAAATAAAAGCAAACCTTCTCTCTAAACGCTGATGAGGTTAGCTGTCGGGTTCGGGCCTTTAGAGTAGCCCTACCTTCTTTTAGAAGGATTCACCCCAAGTGCAAGTGCACACAAAAATGGGTCCCCCACTCCTTAGTGGATTAAGCGATAAAAGGTATGAAAATAGCAAGATCATATATGTATGCTAGATACTATACGCCTGAATTTTACAATTGTAAAGAGCAGTTTCAATTAAAATTAATTTTCATATAATTCGTTTTTTTCTTTTATGTAGATAAATAAATTTTGATATCTTGAGCAAACTATTCAAGGTCCAACAAAGCGTCAACACAACATTTCAATCACTGTATAGAAAGTGACTGCCTCTTCCTAGTCAAAAGAAGCAGTCTTTTTCTGTTTTTTCACGCTAACAGGCTCACCAATCAGCCCGTTTTCTAATAAGTGTTGTACTAAAAAGTCTTCTGTGCATTAGAAATCCTCGTTAGGGGAAAGTAAAAAAAAGAAAGGAAGGTGAGTATGTGCCTGATCTTTTGCAAGCCTTGAAAAGTGTTGTTCAGTCTTTTATTAAAGATGAGAATAAAACGCCTCTTCATATTGGTGAGGCTATGGGGTGCTGGATATTTTTAGCGTTAGCTGGTGAGACACAAGTACAGACTGAAGCAGGAATTAACAGTACAACGGATCCTGAATTGAGAAAAGCCCTTCAAGAAGCAGTCAACATGTTCAAATCAGAGAAAGAGCGAATTTCAGCATTTATGTGATCAGAAGGAATTCCGTTACCACCTCTTAGTGAATCCAAACCAATCTCTGACCCGCATAGTGTTCCATTAGGGGTTAAGCTGACGGATAACGAGCTTGCAAACAGTCTTAAGAAAAAAGTCTCCATGGCGATTACAAACTGTTCGGAGGCAGCGTCACAATCCCTTCGCAGCGATGTTAGTCTGATGTGGGCCGAATTTTTGCAAGAACACATAACCTTTTTACTAACCTTTAAATCATTGATGAGAAAACGGGGATGGCTCAAGGTTCCACCGCCGTATCACCCTGCAGGTCTACCCCAAGCAGAAAAGTGAGGTGAAAAATATTCCAGATGTTGGAAAAGTCATTAAAAATATTATCCAATCATATGTTGATGAGGAATCCAAATCACCCTTACATGTGGGGGAAGTCATGTCCTGCTGGTCCTATCTTTCCGAATTAGCTGACGAACAAGTTCATTCCGAAGCAGGGATTAACAGTACAACGGACCCTGAATTAAGAAAAGCTTTCCATGAAGCAGTTAAGATGTTCAAATCACAGAAAGAACGAATGATTGCCTTTATGTTATCAGAGGGAGTGCCCATTCCACCCTTAAGTGAATCCAAGCCGCAGTCTAACCCAAGCGATGTTCCATTGGGGGTCAAGTTAACGGATGATGAACTTGCAAACAGCCTTAATATTAAAATGGTTATTTTAATTACCTATTGTGCAAATGCCATCATTCAATCCACACGCAATGATGTTACTTTGATATGGATTGAATATATGCAGGAATATATGACATTTGGAGCAACCCTAAAAGAACTTGTGAAAAAACGAGGATGGCTTAAAGTCCCTCCGTACTATTATGCTCCGGGAGCGCCAATAAAATGAGATGTCAACAGAAATTCTTAAGAAAGGGGACCTTGAGATTTCTCTAGGTTAGGCGGTCTTTCTTTGTTATAGATAATTTATTGATAACTTGAGCAAACTACCCAAGACGCCGTGAGGCATCAGCAACTTTAAAATCCCTATTCTTTTAACAGAAAAACCTACCTTCTCCCTAACTCTAAGGTAGGTTTTTTCTGTTTTTTAAGCTGTATATGATATACAAAGGCAGTTAACATAATCAACTTTATCGGAAATCCTAATTATAAAAAAGCCTTTGAAATAGCTAATTCCAAAGGCTTTTTAGATGCATATATATTTTTAAAAATGTTCTTAAATGTTATTACAAATCAATCAAAGTATACAGGTTCTTTAGGATTATATAAATGTTTAAAAATCATTTCAATTTGTGCTTGTGTATTTCTAGCTATTGATAAGGGTGGCAATTTATTTTCAGCAAAGAATTCCACAGCACTTGTTTCTACACCCTTCATCGGTTGTCCCCCAATGATTTCACATTGAATAAACATTTTATAAATATGAAAAGGTGAAGGAGGATGTGGATGACATTTCATATCCGTTACAGCTAACAATTTGACAGCTTTCACGTCAAATCCTGATTCTTCTTTTACCTCTTTAACTGCTACTTCACTTGGAGTTAACCCAATATCAGCCCAGCCACCAGGTAGCGACCAACTACCATCTGAATTTTCTTTAACCATTAATATTTTGTTATCCTTAAAGATCACGGCTCTAATATCTACCTTAGGTGTTGCATAACCAGTTTCACTTGCAAATAAGTCTTTTATGACTGTCTTTTCCATACCTGTTTGTTGTGATAACATTTCGACACTTATATTTCTTATTAGTTCAAATCTCTCTACATCATAAATATCTTTTGAATAAGCTAATCCTACCTGTGCAAGGGATTGAAGTTGCTTCGCCCAATCAAGCCACTTATGTTCTATGATTATCACCACCACCTTAGTAATAACCTAATATTACCACAAAGAAGAATTAAGTGTTTTGGTTGTCATTTAATATTTTCATCCTATACAAACCTATTTGACATAATGGATATTTTAGGAATAGGTTAAAGAACACCCTGCTATTCTATAGGGTGTTCTTTGATTTCTATATAAAAGCTAATCCCTTAAAGAGTTTGCCGTTAAAGTTAGCCTATTTATCCCGATTTTTTTAAAGTTAGATTCAAATATTTTATTCAGCTAGTTGTTTTAAATAGTGACGAAGGCGAATTTTCGGGTTTAATTCTATATTTGTAATATGCTCTACATACCGAATCGCACTTTGAGTGATTTCCTGGTCACTGATTTTATTTGAACGATATTCAACGAAAGGAGGAAGATAGATCATGCCAACTAAATTAGCAGATGCTTGGAACGGCTTTGTTAGTTCACTTACTGAATATAAATTATATCCACCGGCTTGATAAGAATGTTCAGGAGAACCGATAGAAATAGCCATTACCCATTCCTTTCCTCTCAATTTTGTCCCGCCGGGGCCATGGGCCCACCCAAAGGTAAACACTTCATCAAACCACTGTTTTAAAAGTGGGGGACTACTATACCAGTACAACGGAAACTGAAAAACAATGCGATCATGAGCAAGGAGTAGTTGTTGTTCGAATTCCACATCAATAGGTTGATTATGATATTTTTCATAGAGATCATGAACAGTTAAATCTGGTATACTCAAAACTGATTCCTTCCACTTTTTATTTACTCGAGAGGATTCAATATTTGGATGTGCAACAAGCACTAATGTTTTCATATACATATCTCCTAATCATTTTTAATATGACTATATTATATATTTTGTACTAAATTAGAGGAAGTACGCACATTAATTGAACATAGTATAAAACTGTATACTATCGGGAGGGAAAATGCATGAGGAATCGAAAAGTAGGGTTTAATTATTCGCCCAGTAAGGCAGGGTGCCCGGTTGAGACCACATTGGATGTAATAGGCGGCAAATGGAAAGGGATTATACTTTATCATCTTATTGATGGAAAGAAACGTTTTAATGAGTTCCGTAAACTGTATCCTGGTATTACGCAGCGCATGCTGACCTTGCAATTAAGGGAGTTGGAACGAGATGGAATCATTCATCGTGAAATCTATAAAGAAATTCCTCCAAAAGTAGAGTACTCTCTAACAGAGTTCGGAAGATCTTTAGAACCAATCATTCTACTTATGAAAGACTGGGGAGAAAAGCATAAAAACAGAATTAATAATGTTAGGGCTATGGAAAAAGAAGAGCTTTGAACATAAAAGACACTAATTAATATATTAGTGTCTTTTATGTATACCATATACAAATCCAGTTAACATAATCACTCTTTCCGGAATACACGCAAAAAGAGAACCCTTCTCGCATAAGGGCTCCCATTAGGCTCACTTTTCTACATTATGCAGCTTTTTATACATCCTTGGTGTCACAAGGTTTCTCTTAGCGATGTAAATCAGAAAAATGTATTAAAAGCGTACCTTTTATACATATGCTAGTCCATTAAAATATAGTACTTATGGAAAAAATATGTTATGCTTTATCTCCAGTTATAGAGTTACCTTAAAAGGCTGCCTTGTTTTTACAGACGAGGCAGCTTTTTATTTTGTTAACGATAATAATTACTTTAACATCTTGTAATAGATTTAAATATCTCGTCCGTAAAAGTATGACCATTCAGGAAGTTACAATTTATAAGTTGCAAAAAGCCCTTGATAAAAGGGCTTTTTAGCATACAATTGCCGATAACTTTTATTATGCAAACTAATTTTATATCTTTAAATATGAAAAAGCACTTTAAAATAGTAGTAGGTCAATTTTTTATTATCGGAAATATACAATTAGAGTGGTACTACGTATTCTGCTTGAGGCCTTTTTGGCTGCTCTTTTTTATTCAAAGATAATCTTCATTTAAGAAACATTAATTAAGCAATTATTTCGTTTTATGAATGTAAAATATTTATCTATATTTCTTTTAATCCTTTGTTGAATCTTTATAAAAGCTATCGTTTGCAACTCATAAACGTTGAAACCGTCTAAATTTTTTTATGTTGAATTAATATTTCTATAATTTAAAATAAGTAAAAGGTATAGAGATTAATGAGTTAATTTCTTTTTGCGTAATCTGTTTAACCTTCGTTGAACCCCATGTCTTGATCGACCTATTAGTTGACCAATTTCTTGTTGAGTACGACCTTCCTCATAGAACATATACCATAGCCGAGCATCTTCTTCTTCTGTCCACTTTTTATTTTCATACTTAGGACGATTAAAATAATCATATTTCCTTTGTTTCTTTACCCAATCGGGCTCTGGAACAAGAGTATTTGTAGGTATCTTAGAAAAGTTAAGGAGTTCTTTATTCTGCTCAGCCCATTTCCAAAAGGCCGATACTTCGATTCCTATAAATTTTCGTGTTTTTGCCCTCGTGATTTTATGAGTCAATCCCTTTTCTTGAATCCATTTATAGATAGTATGAACATCAATTTGAAGAAACCTTGCCAGTTCATACACCGTAATATTTCCGGTATGGGCTTTTACTCCATATAAACCTAGGCGATTTAATCTAGACTCTAACGCTTGTACACTTCGCTGTAGTTGTTTAGATATGGATTCAAAAGATTTATATCCATAATACTTTAGTAGGTATTCATCTTCTTGCTCCGTCCATCTACGCATTGTTTCTTTTCGTACTAGTTTTAATATTTTAATACGAGTAGCAACAGAAGCAGGGCTCTTACCTAGATGATTTCCTATTTCCCGATTGTTCATGATGTCAATGTTTTCTTTTAAGAAAGTGTCCTGCTCCATTGTCCATTTCTTACGTAAGCAATTCTCTTCATTACGAATGTCTAATCGTATGATTCGTTTATTAACTGATTCTTTGCTACGATTTAAGTGTTCACCAATTCTTTGGAACGTCATCTGCCCATATTGTTCTTCAAGGAATAAATCTTCCTCCTTGGTCCATAGCTTTTGATTTTTACTCAATGTTATCTCCCTCCGGTTCGTGCAGAAATCTTAAAATGAAGAAGACAGTAAAAAGGACGTTAGTAATCTGTACTAACGCCTTTGATGGTATTCATATTTTATGGATTAGTAGTGCTTTTATTTGTGATTATCTAGATTAGTTACAATTTGTCGTGTTATAGGTATGTATATAATATATCATATTTTCAAATGGACAAATAAACATAAATTTTTAAAGGAGAAGGGTCTATATTAGAAATCAATAAGCCCCAGAGACTATTAATTATTTGTTTTTTTAAATTTAAAGTACGCATATGCACTTAACATGATGGCTACCATCACTATACAAGTAAGAGGAAATAGAATTGTATTGATAAAATGATCATAAAACCAAGTATACAGAAAAATCACCTCACATAGTTTAAATTTACATTGATAAGCACTAGCTTAGAAAGATTCAACGGATTGTAAGAGTTATTTCATCCTCAGAAAAACCAAGCAAATGAACCTGTTACTCTCTCTGTTTCTTTCTATTTTTTAAGAATGCAATAAGAAGAAGTAGAGGAGGAATAATCGCGAGCAGAGGAATATGCAGAGCAAACATTTCTATCCCTATTCCTTCATGGAGATGTTCTTGAAAATTGCTAGAAATCGTCATAGACATAAATAGAATGATAAGTCCCAAAGGATACGACAGTCTTGAAGGTGATTTAATCTTAAATAAGTTGGCCGTTCCTATGACAGCCGCATAAAACAATATGCTAATCTTACAGAAACCACCGATAACTAAAGCGAGCATAAAAAATACATCAAGACGTTCTAAAAAGTCAGCTACCTGGATGCTTTGTACGGTACTCAGAAGAGGGAACTGTGAACGCGCGGTCAAATCCACACCGAGCACGCTAATATTAATGAGCATCGTAATAACCAAATTGATTCCACTTAATCCCGTTGCACATAACATGGTCACTTTTGCCTTCTTAGGGTTATTCAAATACGGCAAAATCATCGTGAACACAATGGCTTCCCCAAAAGGAAAATACAAGATTTGAGAAAATATAACTTTTAGGATAGGTAAAATACCTTCTTCGAGTACTGGTTGTAAGTTCGTAAAATCGATTAATCCCGAACACACAATCAGAATAAAGCCAGTGAAGGCGAGGATATACATAAAAACAAACAGAATTTCTCCTGATCGGGCTATGACTTCGATTCCTTTTCGGACCATATAAATAGTGACAAGAATCAATAAAGCACTCGCAATAAACAAAGGTGTATCAGGATAAGCAAAGGTTAATAACATCTCGCCGATATCACGTAGAACCCTTGCTACATCATAGATAAAATAAAGGATATAAAGAAAGGCCAGTACGGTTCCCATCGCTTTACCTAATATTTTTTGCATGTATTCTGTAGGTAAGAGATCGGGGTAATAAGAGTAAAGTTTATGATAAATTAAAAATAGAACGAAACTGAATACCATTCCAAGTAAGATAGCCAACCAGGCGTCTTGTTTTGTGTCCATTGCAATAGGTAACAATAAAGAAGTACCCAGCTCAAACAGAACCATTAAGATAAAGAGCTGACTAGCACTAATTTTGGCTTTCTCCATTCAACCGGCCCTCCTTTTCAATTTTATTTAAAGCGATCTTTTGCTTTTTTGAATCGTTCTTTAACCTTTTCATCACTTACGATTTTTTGAACGTTATATAGTAGACATTAAATTTGCTTTAAGGTTAATTCTAGGCTCAGAGTATTCTTTCCACGGGTAAGAATTTTACTAGGAAATTTAACGAGAATGACAATATTCTACATGGAAATTAGCTAGTCAAATGTGTTCCCCTCATGCTTCTTCCTATTTTTCAAGAAAGCTACAAGAAGAAGCAGAGGTGGAATAATCGTAAGAAAAGGGATATGTAGAGCGAACATTGCCACCTTTAGTCCTTCATGGATATGTTCTTGAACATTACTCGCAATGGTAATAGACAATAAGAGAATGATCAGCCCAAAAGGATACGATAACCGTGAAGGTGATTTAACCTTAAATAAATTGGCCGTTCCTACGACAGCTGCATAAAATAACAGGCAGATTTTAAAGAAGATACTGATAATTAAAGCAAGCATAAAAAACACATCAAGACGTTCTAAAAAATCAGCTACTTGGATGGTCTGAACCGTACTAAGAAGTGGAAATTGTGAACGTGCGGTCAAATTAACCCCCAGTACACAAACATTAATGAGCATCGTAATAATTAAATTGATTCCACTTAATCCTGTTGCACATAGCATGGTCACCTTTGCTTTCTTGGGATTATTTAAATACGGCAAAATCATCGTAAATACAACGACTTCTGTAAATGGGAAATACAAAGTTTGAGTAAATACCACTTTTAGGACAGGGAACAAGCCATCTTCCAAAACAGGTTGTAAATTTTTTAAATCGATTAAACCAGAAGAAACAATTAAGATAAATCCAGCACTCGCAAAGATATACATAAAAATAAAAAGCAATTCTCCTGATCGAGCTATGACTTCAATTCCTTTTCTAATTGTATAAATAATGACAAGCATTAATAATGCATTTGCGATGAATAAAGGGGTGTCACGATAGGAAAAGGCTAACAGCATCTCGCCAAAATCACGTAGAACCCTTGAGGCATCATACATAAAGTAAAGAATGTAAACAAAGGCTAGTACGGTTCCCATCACTTTCCCTAGAATCTTTTGCATGTATTCGGTAGGCAAAAGGTCAGGGTAATACAGATAAAGCCTATGATAGACTAATAACAGAACAAAACTGAATACCATTCCAAGCAGAATCGCAAGCCACGCATCTTGTTTTGCATCTATCGCAAGAGGTACCAGTAAAGCACTCCCCATTTCAAATAGGACCATTAAAATAAAGAGCTGACTGGCACTAATTTTCGCCTTCTCCATTCAACTGGCACCTCCTTTTCCTTACTTTTGATTCTCTTTTATACCTGAAAGAAACGATTTGTTTCGTAAGCCAGCTCGACGCACATAGGCTTCCACCTTAATATTTACATTTAATTTTGGAAAGTACACATCATTCCATTCCGGTTTTAATTTCTTAAATTGATTTGGTCTAGAACGGTGGACCACTTCGCCGAATCCAAAGATATCTGTTTTGTTTTTTTGCGCACGTTCAATAGCTTTCTTTAGCTCTTTTTTAATTTCTTTCCTCACGGATTGTTCGATCACTGTAATGACCTTTGGATTTGTTATGTCTACAGGTACCTCCATTTCACCGATATCTCCTTCAACACGTGTATGAACAGAAATATGAGGTTGACCATTCTTCACTTGGGCAGACACACTTGTTTTTTGGCGTACAGTTTGATAGGCAATAGCTTCTTTTTTTCCTTCCCAATCAATATTAATATCGGTTCCTTGGATTTTATCGAGAATCCACACCGTTCCTCTTGCTGGTTTTCCATACAACCAATCCACTAATTTCCCCTGTTTTAAAACAGCAATTCCGGAAGCTCGAAGCGTTGCTTCAGGTGCACTTTCTTGAAGGTTATCCAGCTTTTGTGCTTGCTTATGATCTCCAACCAGACGAAATCCTGATACGACGGTTCCTTTTCCAGGGGATTCAAGGCTCTTCATCACCTCTTGGATCGACGTTTTTACATTCTCTCCCCATTTTCTTTCCGTAAATTCTAAGGTTTTTAGCACCTTATTCGCTGGAATCTTATCAACTGGCGTTAACGTTTTAACAAGATCAGCTGCGGTCGAATGGTTCGCAATCACGAGGGTGGAAGTATTTCGAAATTCTGGATCCCGATCTAAAGCATCCATTAATGTATTAATTCCTTCTTCTCTGGCCAGTTTTTCCCCAACCACGACCAAGTTTGTATGGGCATAATACAATCGTCGAGAAATTCTACTCGAAGCCCGTCTACTTGCTTCGACTAAATTATCTCCCGAAGCCGAATAGATAGTAATAGGAGGACTTTGAGTACCCCCTCCTCCTTGCAGGCCTCCTGCTACGTTTCCTGGATTAATAATCTGAAGTGCTAGATGATATCTTCCATCTTCTGTTCTATCGATACCCATAGCTGCGACAATAGCAAGGTCAGTTAACTCTTTTTTACTCCAACAACTTGTGAGCAAGACGGTTATCGTCATCATCAACAAAAGAAAAAATCCTTTACGCTTCATTGTTGTCACCTTCTTCAAGATCCCGATTCACCATACCACGAGATGCAGGAGGCTGTGGGCGTCGATTTGCTCCTTCTCGAACCGTGTTAGAAGTAATTAATCGTGGTCTTTGTCTCAGCGTCCACCACGGTAATCTTACGATAGTATCTCCATTGTTTACGGGGATGAAGGGAGCAAATGGAGCCATATAGGGTACCCCGAATGAACGTAAGCTGCATAGATGGACAACCATCATCAAAAGGCACAGAATGATGCCGTAGAAACCAAATGTCGCTGCGCCAATCATAAACAAAAAACGAATTAAGCGAGCTGAAATGGCCATATCAAAGGAAGGTGTGGCAAAACTAGCAATGGCTGTGATCGATACAATAATAACCATTGCTGGTGACACAATACTTGCTTGAACAGCTGCCTGACCAATTACAAGAGCTCCAACAATGGAGACGGCCGAACCAATGGCTTTTGGCAATCGAATCCCTGCTTCGCGTAAAATTTCAAAGGTAATCTCCATGAGGAGGGCTTCCACGAATGCTGGAAAGGGGACGGCTTCTCTCTGTGCAGCAATGGCTACAATAAGTGTTGTCGGCACCATCTCCTGATGGAAGGTTGTGACAGCGACATAGGTAGCAGGCGCAATAAGCGAAATCAGAAACATAAAAATACGTAAAAGACGAATCGATGTCGCAATGTCAAAACGGGCATAATAATCTTCAGCCGACTGGAAAAATTGCATAAATACGGCTGGTGCAAGCAGTACAAAGGGCGTTCCATCCACAAAAATAGCAATCCGTCCCTCTAACAGGTTCCCTGCTACTACATCGGGTCTCTCGGTGTTGTACATAGTTGGAAAAGGGGTCGCCGTTTGATCTTCTATTAGTTGTTCAATATAGCCCGATTCCAAAATGCTATCGATATCAATTCGATGTAGTCGCTCACGAATTTCTTTAACGACTTTATCATTGGCAATGCCATGTAGGTACATAATTGTCACATCTGTCTTAGTTACGCGTCCAACCTTCAAAGACTCCATCCATAAATCAGGGGTCTTAATGATACGACGTACCATGGCTGTATTGGTCCCGAGAGACTCTGTAAATGCTCCTTTTGGACCTCGGACCACCATTTGGGTGCTCGATTCCGCAATAGAACGTGTTTCCCCGCCTTGGGTGCTAGCACTCAGTGCCTGGTCTACTCCATCTACTAAAATAAGAGTATCGCCTGCCATTAAAGATGCAAACAGGTCATCCAAGTTAGTGACGGAGGATATGTTTCCAATTGTCATCATATCTTCAGAAATGAGGTCTAATGCATTGTGCGAATTTACTTTTTCTTTATAATCATCCTTCATTATCGATTGCAGTAAATACTCTTGAATCGATTGATTGTCTACAATTCCTTCTACATAGACAATGGCTGTTTTTACGTCGGAATTTTTCCCCATTTTCATCTCACGAATAACGACATCTGAACTATTTCCCGTTTTCTGTTTAATGTTATCCAGGTTTACTGATAACGAAACTTGTATCTGGTCTACTGAGTAATCAGTAGTTTGATTTTCAGTATCTTGTTGTCGTCTCTTTTTTGGTTTTCGATCTTTAAAAAACGAAGGCATAGATTCAAGCACCCTTCTTTAAGTTTTTATTATTTTAACCATATAAGGGGTTTTTATGTAAAAATTAACAAATGTTACTTGTGTATCATCTTAGAAGAAAGAGAAGAATCTATTAAATGGAGCGTGATCGATATGAAAATTATAGGAATTAGCCTTTTAATGATGGGATGCTTAATGGGCTTTTCTTTAGGCATCGATATTCTTCAAGGGTTTGATGTTTCTCAGGCGTTGTACAACGCCGTGAGTCCTTTTCGGGTAATGGAACTTGCCGAATTATTTGTGCTCTTTTTTCTTCTTTTTATTTTTTTCGCCGAATCTACCTATCTTTTTATAAAGAAAAGAAAGAGAAATCAAAGTAAGTAACTACATACGTATAAATCGTCATTTTTGAAGGTGAAAATAAGAATAACATGAACGTATCCTGGGCTATTTGTTTCATTCGGTTCTTCTACTAGCCAAGATCATATATCCATTACTTCCATTTTTATCCATTCTTTCACGTTATTCATTCTGGAATCAAAAGCCATTTGAAAGAGACCAGTTAATTGGAAATCTGTAAAATGATTTTTTTTTAATTTGAGAAAAGCCTCTTCATAAGAAGAGTAATGGAGCTGTTTGAACAAAAAATGGTCCATTGCCTCCCGAATATATTTTTCATTTTTCCAACAATTCATGGGAACATGAGCAAATTGCCAGGGTTTAAATATTCCAGGATAAACAGCTTCAACGACTTGAAAAGGAGATTGTCCAAAAAAGATCAAAAATGCCTCCTAGACTATGTTGTTTGAAAAAGTGAATATTAACTTGAATAGGAATCTCTTTATGAGGGATTTTCAGCTTTTCCTCTATTACATACTTTACTGCTTCAATAGCCCGCCTTTGTCCCTCTTCCCCATCCCAATATTTATTAGGAGCTTGTTGAAACTGCCAGGGCTTAAATCTTCCTGGATAAGCATTATCAATGACTTCATAATAATTCCATCCATATAGCATAGCAGGTGGCCTAAGACGATGATCCCACAATGTACCTGCTCCTACTTGAAAAGGGATTTCATGGATAGGTATTGATAAGCGTTGTTCAAGTAGATAGCATGTCATATAGCCCATATATTTTTTTCCTTCCTTACCTACAAAGAAATAATTTGGAAATCGTTTTCTTTTCTTTTCTAGAACATCTTGATAAACTTCAATGACTTGTTCTCTATTCACTGTCGAAAGCCCCTTTTGAGAAAGTATGTTTGTCATTATTGTGTATAATTATGGAATTTTTATACAAGCGAAGAAATGTTAAATAGAAGTTTAAGATCTCTATGGTACTAAACACACTGTAAGAAAGATTATAGAAAGGGCGTTCTGTATATCTTATTAGCCTAAAAACAAAAAAACGCTGACAAAAGGAGAAATGCCAGTAGTTTTGTCTATAACGTAATTAGATTTGATTAACGATAACTTACTTTATCTTAAATAGTTTGCTTAGAAGGCGATTAAAAAGTATTATGGCAACTGACTTTGGATAGCGAGTTTTTTTTGAAAATCAATGATAACAAGAAAACAAAAGTTGCTAAAGCGCTGAAATTCGCATCGAGTGACCAGTTATCAGTTATCAGTTATCGATAAAACCAAAGTTAATTTCCTCAGAGAGCTTTTCTCTGCATATTAGGTACATATATTTGATGTTTTTCTCCCTGAAAATAGTGGATTTTTCATTTAATGAACAAATTATTCTGCTGAAAATAATTACTTAATCAAGCATTTACTTGCCTTATTGGATTCCTTCAATACTTTCTAGAACTTATAGTGTGAATACTGATGAAGCAAATTGATAAAATGTAGCCTATATGGTTTTTTTATGTTGAGAGAGAGGATAAACAAAAAAAGACTTGCTTTAGATGAAAAGCAAGTTAAAAGAAAGATAATCACGTTGGCAATTCCATTATAATCCAGAGGTGGTAATGAAACATTAAAATATAGTTAAAATCGAATTAAAAGTAAATTAATTCATAAAAAGGATTAATTTTCTTTTTTATTTTGATGGCATTAAAAAAATATCTACAATTCAAAGAAAACTCTTGACTTTATTTCTTTTACATTTTGAAACAGAATCAAATTCACCGTTCGTTAAAGTATACTTTTACGGACTTTCCTTTTATATAAGAAATCTATCATTTTTATCGTTCGTTTAAGTTTGAAAATAAATTACGGACGTATTCTAAAATACATACACTTTTACGAACGTTTTTGGCAGAATCATAGGAAGGGAAACAAAAAATAAGGCTATTATGTACCTTATTATGTTTAAAAAATAAGCCACCCTATTTAGTTATAGATAGGATGACTTATTTTTTTATTATAAATATATTTAATTGTTTTGGTTTAATAAGTATAAGGTATTAACTTATTTAGAGCCTTCAAATAAACTATTATTTATGTTCATTCATTTTCTTCTATGCTTCCTCCACACATAACTAAATAAGGAGAGGAAGAAACATTAGAGAAAAACCTCCAAGACTCTTTGTCATTTCCAGATTCATTTGGAAATACTTCTAATAAATAGTTACTACTAAAGCAAATTTTTAATCCGCCTATATTATCCGCCTCTATACTTTGAACATTTCGAATATCCTTCATAATTTTTTTAAAACTGCTTGCTTTAGAATCAAATTCACTGGAACCTATATTATCCCAATTAAAATTCTCTAATTTAACATTAGAATTTGGAGAATATAAATCACCAGATGCTATGATTATTTTATCCTTTTTGACAATTCTCCAGGCACATTGAATATGCAAGGAATATTCTGCTAACGTTCTGGTATCACCAATAATATTCTTTTTAGTAAATGGTTCTCCAAACAATAACCAAACTAAATTTGTAGTTCTTCCTATAGAATATAAAGGCTTACCAACTAATTCATTAAAAGTTACTTCAATTTCATTTTTCAAAATGTTTCTTCACGCCTTTCAATTATCTTCCAGCCTTAATTTCCCTTGCGATTACATCTATAGTATGATAATCGTAATGTTGACCCGTAATTTCATCATGAAGCTTTCTTTGTTGTGCTTTATTTAATTTGTGTTTGGATACAATGGCTCTAACCTGAGCATTTTGTGCTTGATTGTTTCTTGGTGTCCCTTTATGTTGTTTAGAAGCTTTTTGTTTAGGGACTTTATTCTTTTTAGAGAAAAATTGTAATTTAACTCTTACAAGAGCTTTTTTATATACTTTTTTTGCAATGTATTTCCCATTTTGTCTGACCATTACATAGGTAGAGATAACTCTAACCACAGTTACGGTTTGAGTATAAAAACCTTTGTGGCCGTCTGGATCTATCAATTGAACAGGGTTATTGTTGGCATATGTGTATCCATTTTGTGTAATTGGATCATCTTCATCACCAGGATCAGGATCTGCTGATAATAATACACCTTGTTCTGAATTATAATAACGATCAATTAGGTAGTACATGCCTGTTTCATCATCTTGCATATAGCCAGCATAAGTAAACGGATTCTTAATATCTGGCTGTCCCGATGTTATTTGCTTTTGTACGTTTCCCCATGCATCATATGTGTATCTTACCACAATATTTCCACTGTCTTCTGTCATGGCAACTACATCACCATGTGAGTTGTAATGATAATAGTATGTTTTTCCACCTGTCTGCATGGATAATCGTAATCCATCCATAGAATATACATACGACCGAAGTACATTCCCGTTTCCATCTGTTTCATACAACGGATTAATGCTATCTCCATCGTAATAGAAACGTGTTATATTACCGTCCACATCCTTCTCGATACGACGATTGTTTTCATCATATTTATATGTGGCAAAAGCTTTTGTTTCTCCCTTTTTTGTAATGGAAATTAATTGATCGGCTGCATTCCATGTATACTTATATTGGCCATCTTCAATACGGTTTCCATTTTTATCATACGCAATTGCGTAATTCCCAAATTTAGTAAGTTCGTTTCCAACATTAAATTCAGCCTTAGTTTGAACAGCTGATTTTCCTGGCTCTGTAACAGTTATAGATGTGCGATTTCCAAAACCGTCATAAGCGTATTCTTTAATGGTCCCGTTGGGTAGCGTTTCTTTCAATAACTGATCTAATGAATCATATACATATGAAGTTGTTTTATCTGTAGTACCATCCTCTTTGTATGAAGTGATTTCTGTACGGTTGTCATTTTCATCATACTTATAAGACTCAGATAAAATACTATCGTTATTGGCAGTGCCTATATCTAAAGACGTTACCTTGCCTGTCACATCGTAGGTGAAGGTCGAACCAGCATTGTTTCCTGAGGTATAGTTGATAACATTTCCGTGCAACCTAGATGGATTTACATGCTCATCTTTACGTGTGGAGTGGTTGCTGCATATGCAATTGATTTTGATAAAAAGAATTCAAAATATCGTAACTTCTATCTAGTATTAATATTTGCTGCCTTTTTATTATATGTATTTTATGTACCATCACCTAAAGACTTACCATATGATAAGATCCAAATTGTCTTTTTTACTGCGTTGATAGGTATTTTTCTACTGCGGTTTAAAATTAAACAGGTATTTTTCCTTTTTTGCATCATTATCGTAGCCATTTGTAGTATCGGATACAATAACTTTATGATGTTTACTCAAGATTTGGGCGATTATCAGACTCAGAAGGCTTCGACACTTCAAACCTTTTCAGGAAGTGGTTACGACAATGAAGCAGACAAACAGGTAATTCAATATATCCAACAATCAGATTCTTCTTTTTATCGGATTATGTGGAATCAAATCAACAAAGAAAATATCCCATTATATTACAATTACAATGGGTTTAGCAGTTATCAAAGTCTTATTCCAAATAATGTACACAGCTTCTTTAAGGAAACTTATAACATAGCTCAAATGGATTCACCGAGTCGTTATAGCAATTTAGATCATCGTCTCTACTTGGAAACAGCTTTAATGAATAAATACTATATAGTAAGAAGTGGTGATTCATTTAGCCCATACGGTTTTACATTATTAAAAGAGTTAAATGGATATAAGATTTATAAAAATGATCATTATCTTCCTGTTGGCTTTATGTATGATCAGGCTGTATCAGTTGAGCAGTTTAACCAATTAGACGAAGTACAAAAAGATCAGCTTATGTTGCAAGCTGCAGTTGTAGAACAGACAGGAAGTTTAGAAAAGTTCAATACTAAGAAATTAAGAAGTGAAGTTCTTTTCAAAGGAATGGATAATGTAAAACTTGAGAATATTGATAAAAATGGCGATGTATACACAGCAAGGCCTAACGCTTCTATTCAAATTCCGTTAAATAATAAACAAGTAAAAGCTGGAGAGACAATTCTAAAGATGAATTTAAAGAACCTAACAACGGGCTCATTGATGCTTAATATTAATGGAACTAACTTCGAAAAGCGTTCAGTAAATAACATTTATTCTTATCCAAAAGACAATTATGCATTTAATGTTCAAAACTTACAGAACAATAGAATGATCAATATTAGTTTGTCTCCTGGTCAGTATAGTATTAAAGATGTTGAAGTCCTGTTTAATTCTTATGAAAAATACACTGACTCAGTTAATGAATTAAAGCAATCCGAATTGAAAAATGTTCACTATGATGAAAATTCATTGCAAGGTAAAGTTAATGTTAGAAAATCAGGGTTGTTATTCCTATCTGTTCCATATAGTAAAGGTTGGCATATTAAAGTAGATGGGAAAGATACTGATTTTGAACAAGTAAACGGAACGTTTATAGGTGTTAGATTACCTAAAGGTAAACATGACATCTCCATGCACTATGTGACGCCATATTTTAAAGAGTCAACTGCCATTTCTATATTCACAGCTATCGGGATAGTGGTTGTATACTTAATAAAAAGACGTAAAAAAGTAAAAAGTAGTAACTAAATAAAAGAAGCTCTTCTTAAGCTAGAAGAGCTTCTTTTATTTTTTATGCATTAAGATAAACGGAATTCAACTAGCAATGAGTTATTTTTTAAAAGTATATAACCCTATTTGTTTACTATAGCTTATTTAGGGCTATCAGCTATGGTGTGACCTGTTCCTTGTAACTTCAAAGAACTTCTCTTTGTAGTGATACCAAAAAACATAAATCTTGTAATAAACGAAAGCTTAAATAACTGATGAATGCTATATGAAATTAAGATTCCTATAACTCCCAACAAAAGCCCATTATTGGTATATTTCAGACCTAGTATGTATATAGGGATATGTAAAAACATAATGCTCATTGAAGCCATTCCAATACTCTCCGTCATTTTCTCTAACCATCTATACGTTAAGTTATTACTTAAATGAAACAGAAGAACAATACATGAAATCGGTATAATTATATCAAGGTACAAATGATTATATACACCAGCTTTTAGGTCCAATTCGTAATTAAGCTTCTGCATTTGCTCTAGAACAACGATTACACTAAATACAACTATTCCTAGCAATAATATTAATTTTTTCTTTAGTATATGGACAATATTGCGACTATAATACCCAATAGCATAGTATGGTAAAGCAATTAGGACAGTGTTTATGCTCCAAGGTAACATGAGCTGACTGATTCCCCTTACATGTGCTAACCCATAAAAAACGGCCATTATAAAAATTATTAGAATTTGTGAACGAAACATATACGTTATTAATGCAAAAGTTAACTGTGTAACAAGTAAGCACGTTACGAACCAGAAAACTCCATAGTAATAACCAAGCTTTCGTCCACCGTATAACAGGGATTCAATAGACCAATCTTGGTTCTGTATAATGATAATTCCAAGGATACATAAACCAAAGAAAATATAAGGAATCATTAACCTATTTACTTTTTTAAAAGACCAGTTAAGTAACTTTTTAAATTCGAGAGTTGGGGCGAAGAGATAACCACTTATCATAAAGAATAGTGGCATATGAAACCAAAAGAAATAATGATGGGTAAATTCATTGCCTGTGTGCCCTAATACAACAGTAATAATTCCTATTCCCTTCAATCGATCAATCCATCTATTATATTGCTGCATGTCCTATCCCCTAAGTAATAAATTTCAATGCTGTGAGTCTTATTATAATGCTGCCTTAACTAATCCAACAATATTAATTTTTAATAAAAAAAGACCATATATTCCGTAACTATTATACGTCATCTACTAGAACACGTTTTTACTGAAAAAGTAGACAAGTTTAGACATTAATTATTACTTCCAAGGATGTTATAGATGGCAAGTTAATTACAGATTGGACTCAACTTCAACAAAGTTAATAACTAGATGAATAAAATAAAAAGCGACATACCTATTAATGGTAAGTCGCTTTTAGTTATTTATCATTTCAGCTTGAATAATGTAGCGATCAGGTGCTTTTCCAATCATATCAAATGGATAGCAAGTTGTTAGTGTAAGTGTAGGCTTATCTTTAGGAACGATTACTGTCCGATCCTCTTTATGTGTAATCCAAATCTTTTGAATTTGGTATTCATAAAGTTTGTTATCAAATTCTACAATTAGATTGTCACCCGTTTTAAGCTCACCTAACCTTGTAAATACGGTGTCGCGGTGCCCACTTAATACTGTGTGCTCCATTCCCTTTGGAGTAGTAGTTAAATCACTAACAAACATTCCTACGCCTCTTTTTAAGGTATCAGCGTCTGTGCCCCAATACACTGAGTATTTTAATTCGAGTTTAGGAATAACAAGATTAGCTACTTTTTGACCTTTGTTGTAATTATAATCTTCCATTTTCTCTGGAGACTTCGTCTCGACTTCCTCTAGATTCACATTGCTAGCTGATTCTTCTTGTTTTGCTTCAGTACTTTGTCGGTCTACATCTTCTTTTTCTTTTACTTCATAATGGTTTATTTCCTTCTGAGATAGAGTTTCTGAAGATGATCTTCCTAAGTTCCACTCAAAGAATGAATAGCCGGCTAGGGAAATACCTATCAAAAATAGACAAATGCCTAATATTCTCATAAAACTGCACCTCTATAAAAAAGAGACAGGAATAATCCCGCCCCTTTTATTTTATATAGCTATTATATTATACTTTTGAATTCTTGCGACGAGTAAATACCACCATACCAGCAGCTGCAACAGCTAAACCGGCTGCAACACCAAGTGGATTACTACTTGCCGTTTCAGGAAGCTCTTCGCCTTCTTTTTTGTCAGAAGTAGTCTTTTGCTCTGAAGAAGAATTTTCTTCTTTAGTAGCAGTTTCTTCTTTTGCAGGTTGCTCTTCAGTAGTTTGTTCTGTAGTAGTCTCTTCTTTAGTTGTTTCCTCTGAAGTAGCTTCTTCTTTCTTACCAATACCGTTAATCTTAGAAGTATCATAGTCAGACGGAGCTTCACAAGGAATACCATCGTCTACTTTGTTACCCCAGCCATCTAATCTCTCAGGATCATTTGTTGCTGTGTAACCTTTTGAATTCCAGTAGTCTACTACCTCTTGGTATGGCTTACCTTTAAAATCAGAACAGTCTTTATCTAAACCGTTTGATTCTGCTGATGCTGTAGTTGCTACAGTACCAATACCCCCAAATGTTAACGCTGCCGCCAAAGCAAATGTTACTTTTTTCATTTCTTCTACCCCCAATATTTGTGTGTCAGATTTGCTAACAATTTCATATTAAACTCTTTTTCTGACAACTTCAACAATAATCTGGGTCGTTAGCTATATTTTCCCTTTATTCGTCAATTTCTTCTGTTTCATATGACAATATTATTACTTTTAACCTTTTTTTTACATTAAACTAGTTTTAAATGATTGCTGTTTTCCTGTTTTTTCTTTAAATTAAACCTCTTATTTTTTTGAATTCTTGCTTCTTTTTTCTTTCCTCTAACCAGCACTTTGTTTACTTTTCTCATTAATTCTTTGTCTATCCTTTTAATGTATTTTTTTCCGAAAGGTTAAAAAGATACCCTTTGTTATGAAACAATAAGATCATTATAAGTAATAACAATTAATAAAGTATCCCGATTGAGAGAAAGGACTCTATTCAGGTAAAATAAAGGAAAAAGTACACAAAAAATCTCAAGAAGGTGTTTTTATGAAGAAAGTTGCGGCTGCAATTATAAAAGATAGAGATCAACTATTAATCGCTAAAAGGCATTCAAAAGACCCTTTGGCCGGTAAATGGGAATTCCCTGGCGGCAAGTTAGAACCTGGTGAAACACCTGAAGAGTGTCTAGTAAGGGAGATAAGAGAAGAGTTACGAATAGAAGTAGAAATTGGATCTTTTTATGACGATACTGTATATGGCTTCAAAGATCAGGCTATTCATCTATTATTCTATTGGGCAAAAGTCATAAAGGGTGAGATCAAACCAGTTGTTCATGATGATGTAAAGTGGATCACTATAAAAGAATTAACAAGGTTTAATTTTGCTCCTGCTGATATTCCAATAGTAAAAAGAATGGAGAGAGAGAATATATGAGTTTTGAACATGGATTACAACCTTCTGATGTTCTAACAAATCAAGAACTAATGAGTATATTTAAGTGTGCAATGGTCGGAGGAATGAGGTTTTCCCACTATGCTAATGCCTTAGTTCTAATTTCTGATCATACTAAGTCTTTGTATGATGATCGCTGGATTGGCAATGTATTTCATTATACAGGGATGGGTCAAGTAGAAAATCAAAGTTTGGATTATAGTCAAAACAAGAAGTTATATGAATCAAATCGTACGGATGTTACAGTGTATTTATTTGAAGTATTTAAGCCCAATCATTATATCTTTCAAGGCGAGGTTTACCTTTCAGATGACCCTTACCAAGAGCAACAGCTCGATAAATATAAAGATCCCAGACTTGTTTGGATTTTCCCTTTAAGATTGAAGAATGAACAGAATGAAATATTAATTCCAACGGAATTTTTTAAGTCCAGGGATAGTGTTCAAGAGAAAAGAGCTAAAAAGCTTGCGGAAGATGAATTAATAAAAAGAGCTTCACGTGCTTCTAATAAGCCTGGTTCTCGAATGATAGTTACAAAGGGATATGAAAGAGATGCGTATGTTTCAGAATATGCAAAAAGAAGAGCGAATGGGATTTGTCAATTATGTGAAGAGCCGGCGCCCTTTCATACTAAAAAGGGCGAACCTTATTTAGAAACTCACCATATTGAATGGTTATCCAAAGGCGGGGAAGATACTATGGAAAACACGGTTGCTTTATGTCCTAACTGCCATCGTAAGATGCATTCTCTAAATGCCAAAAAGGATGTAGAAAAGTTACGAGCAGTAGCAAGTATCATCTAAGGATTAGATAGAAGGAGCAAACTCTGATGCTACGTAGTTTGCTCTTAATGTAACCCCATTTTACAAAAAACCGCCCTTTTTTAAAGTACATCAAAAACATCTATTTATGATACAGAGATTTTGATACTAGTTTTGGCACAGAAATGAGGCCTGATTGAGACAAAAAGTAATTAATTATAGAAATGTCTCAAAATCCATGGTTTTTGAGATAGTATTAATCTTAAAATCTACCAATAAAAAAAATCCTGTTTTACTGCCGAGAATAAAACTGATGTTAAGTTGTGTATATAAAAGAGAAAGTCTCCTCAAAGGGTTGCAAGCCCGGTTTTTTCGGAATTATTGCAAAGATGAAGGTTTTAAATCAATGTCTAGTAAGCAACGTGAACAATTAGTCGATAAAATAAAGAAAGATCCAGAAAAATTCAAACAGAGTGGTTCATATCAAAGATGGAGAAAAGATCAACTAATAAATTAAATGTTTGTGTAAATATGAATAGATTAATTTTATATAGTAAAAAAAGGAGATACCTACTTGAGGACCAGGAATTTCGTGAAAGAAATGAAAAGAATTCGTCTAGAACTTAATCAAGGCATAAATGCAATAAGATCATTTGCAGATGAAGCAAGGTCAACCTTTAATGAGTGGAAAATTTTGTATGAAGAGACTTACCCTGCCCTTCTTGACTTAGCAGAATCAATAGCAAAGAAAGGGTGGCTTATACCGCCTAATATGGGAGTAAATGAAATGCTAGATGTAGTTGATGAAGAGAATCCAGAAGGCATTTTCAAAGAATTCTACAGCAATAAGGTAAATTATAAAGAGATGAAAATCACGCTGAATAGCTGTGATTTATTGGACAAAGATTTAATGAAGGAATGCTTGTGGTGTTATGAAAATAATACATACAAAGTTATTGTCCCTGCTTTATTAATACAAATTGAAAAACTTTTGGTTAAAGTTTGTAATACAAAGAAAATAGGCCGAGGGTTATCTGGCGCTTTTGAAGAAGAAGTACAGAAAAGAAAAGATATGAGTTTTGGCTTTCTACATTTATATGCTGCCAGCACATTTATAAACGAAATTTTTGGTAAGCACGATTTTGATGAGGAACGATTGGAAAGTTGGAATAGGGCTTGGGTTTTACATGGAAGAGACGACTCTAAATATTGGACAGATATTGAAGTGCTCAAGTTATTAAATTTATTGTTCTCTCTTACATTCATTAATGAAATAATGAATGAACAGTTATAAGATATTTATCTATAGTGAAACAAAGAGGCAGCCAAAATCATTTTGGCTGCCTCTTTTAGCAAAATTGAACCACTAGAGTTGCTTTTTATCATCTTGTATCACTAATTGCATTTGAAATATATCTGATTCTGTAATTCCTGCTTTTTTCAATTCATCTTGTAGGGTCATTCCCTCTTCGATCTTTATTTTCCTTTTAGTACCGTCTCTTAATGTAAAGATCCTCATTTGATACATTTAATGAATGGTTCCTCCTTTTAATCTAAAAATGTTAAATATCGCTGCTATTAATATCAAGTGAGTAATAACCTGGTATATAGTTTTTGACTTTTCTAGGCGAGTTAAATAGATCACTCTTACTGAATATTGTAAATCCAACCTCTTCCACATCCACAAATGTATCAACTTTATGTATATCGACATTTTTAAACTCTATAGGTTTATTCCATTGTCTTGAAGGAATTAAATCCTGCTCTACAATACCTTCCCCGTGGAAAATGAATACACTCAACCCATTATTAACTAATACTTCTACTAACCCACTAACAAGTTCCAATTTTTCTACAGAATCAACTTTGATAATAGCACCATCTGATGAATGCTCATAAAAAGGAATTTTATTTTTAATTAACGTCTCTTTTTCATATCCAGAGAGCATTGAGTCTAAAACAAAGAAAACAGGTAAACCGAACATTTTTTGAACTAAGGAAATGATCAGCTCAGGCGTGATGTCACTAATCCCTACAGTAATAGATACAAATTTATCTTTTGGAAAATCAAAACTATCAATTATACTTTGGTCTGAATATTGCACAAAATATTCTTTTTTCAACTTTTAGCCCCTCCTTTAGGGTTTAATCCTTTAGAACTCTTACTATTACGTTATACAGCAATTGCCCGTGTTAATGTAACAATAAATTCATTTTAAGTGATAGCAATAATCGGGAAAAGATTCCATCGAATAAAGAACGTTTGTTCGTATATAATAAAGAACAAACGTTCTTTATTTGAGGAGTACTTTCAATGGATTATGGGCAGCTACCAAACAGAGTCATTATTTGCATCGACATGAGGAGTTTTTTCGCTTCGGTTTCCTCTGTCATACGAGGGTTAGATCCCTTGAAAACAAAGCTTGCGGTTGTAGGAGATATCAAACGGTCGGGATCTGTTGTGCTAGCTGCCACACCCCTATTAAAGAAAGAAGGGATCAAAACAGGAAGCCGTCTTTTCGACATTCCTAAAAGGAAAGATATCCATGTTGTGAATCCATCCATGGAGAGATATATCAAGGCTTCGAACTATATTTCTAGTTTGGTGTTACAGTATGTTGCTCCTGAAGACTTTCATTCGTATAGCATTGATGAGTTGTTTATCGATGCGACAGCTTCTTTACATTTATTTGCTCGAACACCAGAGGAACTAGCTCATCGAATACTTAATGAGATTTATCGTAAAACCAGACTGACAGCTACCGCAGGAATCGGTCCTAATCTCTTACTGGCTAAAGTCAGCTTAGATCATGAAGCGAAGCACAGCCCAACAGGGGTTGCGTATTGGCGATATGAGGATTTTCCCTTTAAGTTATGGTCGATTCATCCAATGAAGGATTTTTGGGGGATCTCGTCAGCTACAGAAAGACGCTTAAACCGTTTAGGCATCTATACCATAAAAGAACTCGCTCTTTCTTCTGTAGAGATGTTACGTAAAGAATTTGGTGTCCTGGGGGAAGAAATCCACCAACATGCCAATGGCATTGATTTTAGTCGTATTTCTGATGTGTACATCCCTAGTTCCCGTTCCTTTGGGAAAAGTCAGATTCTCTTTCGAGATTATACAAGCCGAAAAGAAGTGGAACTATTACTATTGGAGCTATTGGACGATGTTTGTTTTCGTTTACGCATGCATCAAGTGGTGGCTCAAACTATCCATTTGTCGATTGGCTACAGCAAACAAACAGGTGGAGGCTTCTCAAGACAAAAGAAAATGGGTCGAGCTTCAAACTTAAGCCAAGATATTTTTCCCTATTGTTTAACCATTTTACATACGTTTGATAGTGGAATGCCGATTCGCTCCATTGGGATTTCGTTATCCAACACAAGCATTGAAGAAGAGGAGCAAATGAGCTTATTTGAGGATATCGATCAGCGTGAAAGAGCCTATGCTCTTGCCAAAACGATTGATGAAATTCGGCTGCGTTATGGGAAGAATAGTGTGCTACGAGCTTCAAGCTATCTGGATCATTCAACAGCTCGTTATCGAAACGGCCTTATAGGAGGTCATAAAGCCTAGCAGAAAGGAGGATTTTATCATGAATCACGATAGAGGAATGAAAAAATAGCGCCCGTTTTCGAGTATGCCCGAACAATACACAGGATTGCAGGAAGTTATAAACAAGCAAGCAGAGGTACCTCAACCTCTTTTGACAGAAGAGCAAATGGAACAGATCAATCTAACGCTGATCGAAGCATTACATACAAATAAACAAGTCTATCTTACATACTACAAAAAGGGACAATGTATTACAGAAAAGGGCTTCATCCAATTTGTTGATTCCCTGGGGAATTTGTTTGTTTTTATCGATGAAGTATTTGAATTAAAAAACAAAATGAAGTTAAGTGAACTAATTGATGTTCGTTTTACATAAAATAATTCCACCTTCACTTTTTGTGGTAATCTAATAAAAGTCAATTAGAAAAGAGTGATCAACATGGAAGAGAAACAGCAGCAAGAAATCGATTTTAACAAAGTGTATGACTACGCTGAATTTCCGGATAAGGTCAGTGGCAGATGCGACAACTGCAATTCAGCTGACTTCAAAAACTCCGTAAAAGGTGGCGTTTTCTTACGCGAATGCCGGAAATGTAGCATGAAGAAGAGTATCTAAGTATAGAGGATTATATAGTAAAAAGAGAAGGGATAAAACCTTCTCTTTTTTTATTTGTCTGTATTTACTTCTCTTTATAACCATTTTTGCATCAGAGCCAATTTAGGACTGCTTAATGAATACTAAAGTTTAAATGTTTAGCTGACGTTACATCTTCCAAATTTAAACTATTTGCAAATTCTTTGTAATTTCTCTTTGTACTTAACCTTTCGAAATCACCAACTAAATAAAACTCCAGTTTAGCACGTGAAACAGCTACATTGAGTAGGTTGGGCTTTTGGCATGACCAGTCTGCTGCAGAATCTGATTGTTGGTCTGTTCCAACAACAAAGTAGACAACGTCTGCTTCTTTTCCTTGGAACGTGTGAACTGTCCCAATAGAGTTTTCAATCCATTTATTTAACTTTCGTCCATCTATATTTACTAATTCAGCTTTCAATTCTGCCTTCAATAATTTAATAAGCTCTGTTTTTATCTTTGTAAAAGGCGTAATAATAAAGACATCTGGGAAAAGAGAAGTTGTCTCCGACTGCTGAAGGCGTTGAAAGTGTTGTTTAACTCTGTCTAGAAAAAATTGACCTTGCTGTTTCACGTAATGCTTATCAGTTGCTACACCGTGACAGTCATACCATACACCTGCGCTCTGATCAGAATCTTTAGCGAGCACCATTTTATTGTCGTACGCAATTTCGTTTGCAATAGAAAACATTGGATTAGCACAGCGTCGATGTACCCAAAGGGGTATTCCAATACGTTGACCCTTATTATTAAAAGTCCCCATAGGGTTTGCCAAATCAGCTAAAACTTGTACAGATGATTCCATACCTAAACAATGCTCTTCTATTTTAAAACGGTTACGAATATCATTTAAAATAGTCTTATCCAATGTGATAACAGGCTCAATTTGAATTGGATCTCCTACAATTATCGTATTTTTAGAACGCCATAATGCACCTGCTGCTTGTTGAGGCATCGCCTGACCAGCTTCATCAATAAATAAATAGGAGATGAAATCTTTACCAATCCCTTTATACATTTGAGAAAAGCTAGCAAACGTTGTACTAACAATCGGCGTTATTAAATGCATTACATCCCACATATTTTCAAGTTCGCGAATACCTTCATTTGTATTTAAGTCAATTTCACTTCGATCTCCAAAAATCTTAAGTGGACGTTCTAACGCCTTTACGTTGTAGACAAGGAGTAGTTTGTGAAGCTTTGAAGCTTTAAAGCCTTAATAAATAATAATCCTCGTTTAAAGTTTAGTGAATCTGTCTGCCAAATGATGTCCATTTGACGTTTTTCATAGGCCTCAATTGTTTGTGCCCAATGTGGATCAGTCGAAAGTTCCAAACGTTCTTTCCTATATACCTCTTGCATCGCAGATAAATTTTCCATCTGCAGCTCAAGCTTTTGCTTTTCCTGAGCGAGTTGCTCTAATTCTTGCTCTACCGATTGACAAGCTTTTAGCTGTTCACTCTCTAATACGGATAAATGTTGCAAGTCTTTTTTGAGTAAATTCTTCTCTGTATTATCTACTTTATTAAAGAGTCGTTTCAAAAATGTTGGTTTAGGTAGCTGTTGTAATTGCTGTTTCTTTTCTTTTATACGCACGGAAATATCATTGAGGATATGTTTTATATCTTTCTCTTGTTCTTTGTAGTGAAGTATATCTAATGTAAGACGATCTAGGTGCAAATCAAAATCAGGAGATTTCTTTAACATATCAATGTATGTATTCAACAATTGCTTATCATGTTCAATCTCTTGATAAAGGTTTGTAAATTCTTTGACTGCCTCCTGCCATGTTGAGGGTACTAACCTTTCTGCCTCTGCATTTAATAAATCCTTAATTGTGTCCACTTTTAATACATCTGCTACTTGTGTTTGGTTGCTTTTCTTTCCAAGTGCTACGGATAAAGGTGCAAAAATAAAATCGTTTGATTTCTTCGCATCATATAAACCAAAAACTAATTGCTTCGAAAACTCTTCAAAAAAAGCTAGCTCTTTAATTTCTGTTAAATACTTGTTGTCATTTAGATGTTCAGGGTTTAATTTCAATTCCCCTAATTTTGGTAAATCTTTTGAGATATTTTCAACTGCACCATTATTACTGGAGGCAATAACTATCTTAAACTTCGTTAACGACTCTTTTAAAAATAGATTACTATCTTCAAATGCTTCCGTAGGATCAGAAATCTTTGCCATCTCCGTTGCTCGATTTACTATAATTTGTGCAAAGATATCCTTAAGTAGTGTTGTCTTCCCTGTGCCTGGTGGACCATTTACTGAATTAATCTTTTCTTTTTCATTAACGACTTGATTTACTGCTACTTGTTGCATTAACGACAAACGATATTGGTTCGTTGAAGGCCAACGCCCTACCGGTAAGTTTTTTGGTAGGATGATATTTTCAATAGCAGAACGATTTTCATTAATATCAATAGCCAATTGGCGCCCCTCTAAAAATTGCTGTAATGTTGCGTTTGGCTTGTTACGCAGTATACGCTCTAAATCTCCCGTATAAAAGCTCGTGAAATTTTTCAGATCCAACGGCTCGTCCTTTTTTAAAATAGAAATTTCAATATAATGCTGCCCGTATTGAATGGGCCGGGTTGTAAAACGATGAAATGTTTCCTCATATTTCTTAAGAAGCTGAAGAATAGCCAATTCATTTACACCGTCTATAAAGGCTGATTTAGCAAGCTCTTCCCATTCTTTCATGATTAATAAGTGTTGATCTGAAAAATTTTCTGTCACATAATCACTCTTGTTTTTTAACTCGGTAATTAGTAACTGAAGGGGCGGAATAAAGAGTGATCCTTCAATATATTCCCCTTTCTCGTTTAGAGAAAAGGTAATGCTAAAATTTCTATTCCAATTAGCGTTTATAATTTCATCTTTAATTCCAAACTGATCCCGAAGAAACTTGATTAGTGTATCCTGATAATAACAATCTAGATAATACGTAAATACAAGGAAATCTTTTGAAGGATTCGTTAGCTCAACTTCTTTCCATAACCTCTCCTTTAGATTTGCTTTCCGAACACGTGGTTGCTCTTTCGTTTTCATGCGTTTTCCGAATTTCTTTCCAGGTATAGATGGCACTGTACCAGGAGTCAAATTCTCAGCAAAATGCCAAGCTTTTAGTATATTTAGGCTCTCCATAATCCCCATCTCCCTTAGCTTTAATTTACTATCGACAAAAGATACCTAGATCCATATAAATAATTTACCTTTTAAATTAATAAATGTAAATTATTGATTTAAAAGGTAAAAATGTATTGTACACTTATAACGAAAAAAGCAACCAACATTATTTAACGTTGGTTACTTTTTAGCAAAATTGTACAATAAGAATTACATTTGAAATATGAGCACCTTTCTTTTGACCTTGGGGTTCTTGCTTTGTTGAAGCACTTGTGTTTATACTACTCTATCCTTACTAAACTCCTGTTCAATTAGCTTATTCATTAGAAAATTATAAAAAACTTGATAATTTGTTTTAGTTAGTTTGTCCAGTTCCTGGTGAGTGATGATATTATGTTGGATGAGTAACCCTATAGCAGCTGATATACAATTTACTTTTAAATCTTCTTCCCCTAACATATAAATCACCTTCCCTTATTTACTAAGTAACCTATTCTATATAATAGGCATACTTAAGACACGGACTTATATGAATTCTCTTCTGAAACCGTTGTTCTAATGTTTTATAGAAAATGATAATAAATTATTCTCAACACTTTTTGATGTATACTGTTATCTTTATATACTACGCTTTCTTTTCCTGCAAAAAAGTAAAATGATTTTAATTTTCCCTTATTTTGGATATTCTACATTTATCTTTAATAGATAGGGAACCTTCTGAACTCTCATTTATTTTATGAAAAAGGTAAGCTACTAGGACAACCCCCAGCATATAAAAACCAAACACTTCTTACATCAATACCTACTCCTTACCTACTGCAGTAAGGTTTTTTTTATTTTCCGAGTGGACAGGCAAGCTTACTGCGATAGCTACTTAGTTTCAAAAGAATAACTACTTCGTTTGGTAATCAATATCTATTTATTTGATCGTAATGATTAAATATGCGCGATGATATGTAAAAACTAAGCATTGCTATCTTATAAACAATGACATCAATATAGGCTTTTTTTCATACTATATTTTGGGGGTGAATAAATGGCAAGAGTAAAGTACAGTAATTCAGACATTAACTTAATGGCAAGGATGATGCGAGCAGAAGCTGAAGGTGAAGGAAGACAAGGAATGTTATATGTGGGGAATGTAATTGTTAATCGTCTTGCAGCAAATTGTATAGACTTTAAAAATTTAAGAACCGTTTCACAAGTCATTTATCAAGTACAGGGGGGAATTATTCGTTTGAAGCTGTTCAAAAAGGCAATGTATTTTATCAAAGAGCGAGAGGTGTTGAAAAAAGATTAGCAAAGCAGAATTTGGATTATTGGAGACAACACCCAGCGAAATTTGCTCTTTGGTATTTTAATCCACATGCTCCGTGCCCTCCAACATGGTACGGTCAACCTGCATCTGGTCAATTTAAAAATCATTGTTATTATGAACCAAAACCTGATACATGTGCTAGTGTTTATAGAGGTTAGGTTATTGAGGAGTTATGATTAATTCTGGAGTAGTATGGTGGAGCTGCGAATACAACATTTTAGTCGTAGGTGGTGGTAGCTAGCCCTATTTATTCAATGCAACTCCTATAGATCATGTAACAGTGGTCGGTTGAAAAAAACTTTACCCCCACCGTAGCCTATTTCTTTAATCTTTGTGTTGATGTATTTTTATCTGGCGAAATAAAAAGGGAACTTCCTGGTTAGCAGGTGTTCCCTTTTTTATATGAAACACAATAATCATTTATCCAAGAAAATAAGATTACGAAATATGTACTTCAATTAAAGCTATGCTATTTAGCTTCACTCTTAGATGGAGGACATCTTGCGATTTCTTGTCTATTTCATAAAAAGATAAGCCACTAGGCCAATCCCCAACATATAAAAATTCAGTTCTTATTACATCACCAACTACTGATCCCCTACTGCGGTAAGGGTTCTTTTTATTTTTTGAGTAGACAGGCAAACTTACTGCAGTAGCTACATAGTATCTATTTGCTGTATTCAGTCGGTGGGACATCCTTTGATTTTTCGCCCATCGTGTGAAAAATAAAGGCTAATAGTCCATTCCCTAACATCAGAAAGAAGAGCACATATTCCATTGTCATCTAATAATCTCCTACTGCCGTATAGTGAATCATTCATCATCATTAAGATTAAGCATCGCGCTATTATCTATATTGTTTAGAATGGTTCTATTGTCTAATTCATTACGTGTAGTTTTGTATATTCCATGACTTCTTTCAGCAATTCGAGAATTACCATTCTTCGTTGGTATTTTCTCTTTTTCGTGAGCTTGATCTGGCATAACAGTCACCTCCTACATATTTGAGTTGAAATATAAGAAGTATGAGGAAAGGGACAGAAGTAAAAAACAGTGCTAATATGAATGGCCAGTTAGTTCTGTTTACTAAAAGGAGTCATCCCTTATGAATGCTCTTAATTGTTGGATTTAGCAATTCCCGACATGTTGAGTTACTGATGCTCCAACATGTCCGCCATGGTTTGCATAATTATGTGCATCTGCTAATGATTGAGCTTCTGTTTTAGTTGCATAACATCTAGACCTCCAATGTGGTGCACAAGAAGTACAATATGCTACAAATGAAGTTAATACTCTAGGTTCAGCTACAGCTGATTGTTCAATTTGTTCATTTAAATTATTTATTTCCATGCTAATACACCTCACAATCATTTCTTTTCCCTATCAATCATTTTAGAAGCGATTGACCGTACATAGAAAGTTATTTTTGAAGAGTGGCTTTCTTATTTGGGTTATGAACATTCAGGTCATGCAGAACTTGAACGATATTGCTACAATAAGCAATATCAAAGAAAAAATGAACAAATCCAAGCTGGAATTTTTGTTCCCATCATAGAAGGACAGACAAAGTAAAAAAACTTAAGTTCTGTTCTATGGTTTTTGCTATTTCTTTTTTGAAGAACGATAAACCAAAAAGACAAACATTGATAGCAATAACACAATCACTATCAGAACAAACCACAAAGTGGCATAAGATAAATATTTATATAACATATCATATTCATTCGCAAGAGCAGTGTGAAATAAATATGTATATAGCTCTTCATATTTATTCATAGCAATCACCTTACTATTTAGATCTTTTATTAGTATTAGCTGAAAACAAATAGAAATATGTAATTATTTAGTTCTCATTTACTTTAGTGATTTTAAATTAGGATTAAATTAAATACTATTCCTTTCTTTTTTCTTTAGACGTTGAGACATCTTTCGATCTGTCGTCCATTTCATGAAAAATAAAGGCCACTAGGCCAACCCCTAGCATATAAAAAAAGAGAACATGTTCCGTCATCATTTACTTATCACCTACTGCAGTAGGATATCCAGCGCGTGAAACCTTGGTGATGCATACGAGCCAAGTAATTATTGGTATGAAACTATTTTGTATATATGAGCATACTAACAAGGTGAAAGGGAGGTTAAAACAATGACAAAGCAAACAAAAAAAGGTGGAAGTAGTACGAAGCAAAATAAAAAAAGCCACCCAAAACACAAAACGAGCAACAGCCAAAATGGACAAAATGGTTATCATTAAGCATATAGGATAAACAAAAAAAGCCTAACATATTAAGGACTCTTTCGCTTGCTTGGTTTCGAAAGAAGTGATTATGTGAACTAGATCTGTATACCGTATACAGACCTAGTTCACATATAAATTTGTTTACACTTATATAAATTGCTCATTCAATATTTTTGAAATATGAGGTCTTACATCTCCTCTAAAAATTCCCCTGTGGTAGCAAATTACTGCTTCAATGTCGTAATTCAAGAATTTTTTTAAAGATTCTGTAGCTGTTTTTATATCGAAAGTAGTCTGTTTAACAGGCCCGCGAAGCTGCTGCCACTGATTCTCCTTACATTGTACTTTAGTCGTTGGGACAACTTTCGATTTCTCGTCCATTTTATCAAAAATATAGGCCACTAGGCCAACCCCCAGCATCTCTTACATCACCATCTACTGATCTCTTGCAGTACGGGTTCTTTTTTATTATTTGAGTGGACAGGCAAGCTTACTCCAGTAGCTACATAGTATCTAAGGAATATTAGAAGGGTAACATTACCATTTATTAGATTAATAGTAAAGCAGTAAAAACCGAAGGAAAATTCTTGACACAAACTATATAAAAAATCTCGAATGCTCATCACGATTATTCTCTGCTTATTCATGATTAAACTTTTTATTAGCAATCCAATAATTTGTTATAAAGAATGTCAATAAAATCCAAACGAATGTCAGTAGTAAGTTACCTAATGCATTTGAATTTACTAATCCCGTGATTAGTGTTTCCATTGCATGCTTACTCATACTGGCTGGATTTAATTGATCCATTATTGGGTTCAAACCAACGATTATCCTGCAGCCTATAAGGAAAACAATTGAAATTAATGCGATAATGCCTTGACTGTGAAAGATAGCACTTGTCATTGTCGTGAAAGATACGATAAAAAGAATCCATACGAGATAAAATATTAATCCAGTAATCATTTGTGAAAATGGAACTGCAGTAAAAAGATAATTTACATATAGGTAAGAAGTAAAGTATCCAATTGTTACACTAAAAGCTGCCATTAAGTAATTTGATACCATTTTTCCTCCTATATATGAATGTACAGTAACAGGGCGTGTTAAAATAAAGGCCAGCATACCATTGGCTTTATCTGTTTGAATGATACCCATCATAGAAATTGCAAGAATCATAAGACCAAGCTGATCAAACTGAGATCCTAAAGTACTTGCTAATACTTCGCCTCCTTTTTGTGTGGTCATACTGGGATCAATAGTAATTCCCTGACTACCGCCTAATGCTTTTAGAATTGCTGGCAAGTAATGAGTTAATACTGGCTGCGTTGCCCCTAAAAATATAAAAACAATCGGTAGCCAAATCACCTTAAAATCACGTAGCATTTGAACATATTCTTTTTTTATCAGTACAATCAAATTCTTCATTTCTGCACCACCAATTTTAAGAAGATTTCTTCTAAAGTATCGTTATTCATTTCAAATTTAACGATGTCCACTTTATGTTCGAGTGCATTTTGTAGCAATAAAGCTTTATTTTCTTCGATACTTTCAACTTTTACTTTGACTTTAAGCCCAACAACTTCTATGTCCTTCACGTAAGGCAATTTCTTTATAGTGTCCACCCACTCTCGATCCTTCGCTGTAATTTCCACTATTAACTTATTTTTGCTATTGCGATTTAAAAGGTCGGTAATTTTTGTATCTTCTATTTTTGTTCCATCTTTCATAATGACAAATCGTTCACAAATTTCTTCAGCATCACTTAATATGTGTGTTGATAATAAAATGGTTGTATCTTTTTTTATTTCTTCAATCAGGTTTAAAACTTCTCTTCGACCGATTGGATCTAACGCAGATACCGGTTCATCCATGACAATAAGTGAAGGTTTATGTAGTAAAGCTTGTGCTATACCAAGTCGTTGTTTCATTCCTCCAGAAAATGTACCAACCTTTGAGTTTTCTTCTGCCTTTAGCCCAACTTTTGTCAGAATTTCCGGTATTGAGTTTGCTAATACTTCTTTTTTCACCCCCGAAAGTTGTCCCATAAACGTAAGAGTTTCTCTCGCTGTCATCCAATTAAAAAAATCGGGGTACTGTGGTAAGTAACCAATTTCTTTTTTTATTTTAGATATTTTCTTTCCATTCAATAAAACTTCGCCAGCATTCGGGTCGATCATATCTACAATCATTTTTATTAATGTGGATTTTCCTGCTCCATTTGGCCCGATTAAACCTACACATTCCCCCGATTTCAGCTCCAACGAGAAATTATTAACAGCAATTTTCTCTTTAAATGATTTTGTTATATTTATAATCTCTAATTTCAAGATTTCTCACCATCTTTTCTCCCTATAACAAAGTAAAGAATAGGTCCAAGTGTATTAACGAAAAGAATAATTAGGGCCCATATAAGGACATTTTCTCTTATCTTTCTATTTCGGTATAAATCAATTAGTGCAATTAAAACTAAAAGTGCCCCCACTGCAATAACTGGCAATATAACGGGCAGAAAAGCCATAAAATCAAGGTCTTTAAGGTCATTTAATCCATAATGTAGTTGCATTTCCAACATTCCTTCCTAATCTCATTATCATTATTAATAATGATAAAGTAAATATGGATTCGTTGCAATCATTATTCTCATTATTTATAATAAGAATTAAATTTAATAAATAATTAGGTGATTGGATGAGTACTAAAGTTGAAATATTAATGCATCCGGTAAGAATAAAAATTTGCCAAGCATTAATGAGAAATAGAGAAAACGGGTTAACACCATTAGAAATGGTAAAGATTCTCAAAGATGTGCCTCAAGCAACTCTATATAGGCATCTTCAAATTATGTTTGATTCTGGTATTGTTTGTGTGATTAAAGAAAAAAAGTAAAATCTGTTTCCGAAAAATATTACGCTATAAATGAAGAAGAGGCAAAAATTGACGGAAGTGAGTGGAGAGAACTATCTAGCAAGGAAAAGTTAGACTATATTTCGTATTATCAATTATCACTTATGACACAGTATCAAAGTTACCTTAAGAGATTAGGTGAACAAAACAGCCAAGAGGACGGCGCTACTTTTTCTGTAGTGGAATTACAAATAGATGATGAACATTTTACACAATTTCAAAACGAATTAAACGAATTAATGACTAAATACTACCATAACCAGAGTAAGGGAAACGAAAAAGAAGCACCAGTTCGCACCATCGCTATTACAATTATTCCAGAAACTTAAACTAAGTAAATATTTAGAGGGATTTGGTGATTAGTATACTAGAAAGAATCCATTATTTACTCTACAGTCAATTAATCGATTATGGTAGCTTTAAACCTTATCAAAGTATAGGTCGATGATTCCTTAGCGTGGGGAGAATCGGCCTTCTTTTTTTCTAATTTTACTTAGCTAATATCTTTCGCTTTTTGTTGGCAGGGCCTCTATAGAAAGTCATAAACAAACAACCAGAAGCCCTTCAACCTCTTTTAACAGAAGAGCAAATGGAACAAATCAATTTTACATTGATTGAAGCCTTACATACAAATAAACAAGTATACCTTACATATTATAAAAACGGGCAACGTATAACCGAAACAGGATTCATCCAATTTGTTGATTCCCTGGGGAATTTGTTTGTTTTTATCGATGAAGTATTCGAATTAAAGAACAAAATGAGGTTAAGTGAACTAATTGATGTTCGATTCGTGTAAAGTTAAGATTAGTTGAATTATTTATACATTTGTTTACGCAAAACTTTTTCATATGAAGATACTTCGCTTTTCTTTCTGCGACTAACTAGGTTGTTAGTTAAATGAGATCGGTAGCTTTACATTGAGAAGCATATGGCATTAAATATTAACAGTTATAAAAATTATCACAAGAGAAATGATTAAAGGGAGGAATTTTTATGTCCATTAACATAAGATCTAGAAGAATAATTTTAGATTTAGCAGTTACTTTAGATGGATTTATTGAAGGGCCAAACGGAGAAATTGATTGGTGTATCATGGATCCTGATATGGAGTTTACTCATTTCTTGAATCAAATTGATACTATTTTATATGGAAGAAAAAGCTACGAACTATGGGGAGAATACAATCCGGAAACTGGAGATTCTGATGTCGAAAAAGAAATGTGGGGATTAGTTCACAGCAAAGAAAAGTATGTTTTTTCTAGGACACAAAAAAGGACTGATCATAAAGCAATATATATAAATGATAATATTTTGGAAGAAGTGAATAAATTAAAGAAAAAGCCTGGAAAAGATATCTGGCTATATGGTGGAGCAAGTCTTATTACAAATTTTATAAATTTAGGGCTTGTAGATGAATTTAGATTATCGGTTCATCCTGTTGTTTTGGGAAGTGGAAAACCTTTATTTATTGACATAAAACAAAAGTTAAACCTTAAACTGGTTAATACGAAAACTTTTTCTTCTGGCGTTATCCAGCTGTGCTATCGCCTTAATGATAATTAATGAAATTCAAGAAAGCTTTTTTAATAAGAGTAAACAAAAAAGAGGATATTATGTTCAATATACGAGCATATATCCTCTTTTCTTATACATATTAGATTCGTTATTTAGATACTATACATATAGTTTAATATGTATATATTATAAAGGCGCTTAAGTTTGTTGCAAATGTAGGCGTGATGAGGTCTTCAGATCGATCGTTAACATGATTAAGGGGGTGAGTGGTATGAGTTTTGTAACTTTGTAATAAGTGATATTAAGCAATCGGACCAGTTTATGCAGAATCGGAAACATTACTTTGGGTAAAATGAAAACATCAAAAAAATTGGAGGGTTCATGTATGACAGTTGGAGGTAAGGATGATATTGATGGGCTTAAGGAAATCGGCAAAATCGTTGCTTTAACAATAAGTGAAATGAAAAATCAGACACGTGCCGGAATGACGACCAAAGAATTGGATGAAATCGGGGGACGCTTTTTAAGAAGATATGGTGCGGTCTCTGCACCAAAGATAACCTACAATTTTCCCGGTAACACATGCATTAGCATTAACCATGAAGTTGCTCACGGAGTACCGGGGAATCGGAAGATTCAAGAAGGTGACCTAATAAATATTGATGTCTCTGCTGAGTTAAATGGTTACTTTGCCGATGCAGGTCATTCCTTTCAGATCCCTTTATATAACCCTTCTGTAACACGTCTCTGTCAATATACACACAATACCATGATGAAAGTTATTTCTTCACTTAAACATGGGGTGAGATTGAATGAAATCGGAAGAATTATTCAAAATGAAGCCCGAAAAGGTGGTTACAAGGTAATTACGGATCTTTGCAGTCACGGCATTGGAAGGTCTTTACATGAGACACCTGAAGATATTTTACCTATCTATGACAAGCATGATAAACGGGTATTGAAAGAAGGTATGGTTATTACTGTTGAGCCTTTTTTATCAACTGGAGCAGAGTATACAGTTGAAAGTTCGGATGGATGGACTTTATGTGTGCCCGATAATAGTCTTTGTGCACAATATGAGCACACAGTAATTATTACAAGGGATCAACCGATAATTACAACGATAGCTTAGATATTGTTTTCAGATGTTAGGCCCATAGATGTTTAAGGAAGTTCATCAAACGGGCGTGTTTGTTGAACAAAGATTAAAAGGTTAATACATATTAGTCATGTACAATATGTATCAACCTTTATTCTCTATGTTTTTTTTGATTTGGGTCTTGGTAATAAGGTCAGTGGCAGATGCGACAACTGCAATTCATCTTACTTCAAAAGTTCTGTAAAAGGTGGTATTTTCTTACGCGAATGTCGGGAATGCGGCATGAAGAAGAGTATCTAAATATAGAGGATTATATAGTAAAAGGAGAAGGGTTTTTACCCTTCTCCTTTTTATGTAGATGTAGTTGTGTTTACTCATTTTTAGAATCTGAAATATATAGCTTACTACACTTCCGATGCCTTTTATTACAATCTACTTTAGAAGTTAAGGCAGCCGTTGATTGCTCTTCTATTACCCTCTAATGATCACCTACTACTGCCTGTTCTGTAATCGTGAAAGTACGAAGTTTCCGAGGAATAAAAGCTCTTATCTCTTCTTCTTTATATCCGATTTGCAGTATTTTACGATCTTGTATGATAATAGGGCGTTTAAGTATAAAAGGATGGCTCTTTATCAAATCATACAGACCCTGTAACGACAGTGCATCAATCTCTATATTTAACTTTTGAGGGATCTTTGACCTTGTAGAAATAATTTCATCTGTCCCCTTTTCTGTCATACTAAGAATATTTTTAATTTCATCTTCTGTAATAGGTTCATACGATAGATTTCTCTCAATATAATCAATTTGATGTTCCTCAAGCCAAGCTTTTGCTTTTCGGCAAGAAACGCAGCTGGTTGTCGTATATAGATTAATCATTTCTTACACCTCGTCTATATGTATTTTTCTATCTTTAATTAATCAATGTAAATAAAAGTATATAGATTTCTAATAAGTAAAAGCCACTTGTATACTACAAGTGGCTTTTTGCTACGTTGAACACATTAGATAATTCACGTATTATTCCCATCACTATTATAACATAGTTTGTGCATCTGTTTAATAAATTTCCGGTCTTAAAATGACTAAAAATTTGAGATGTATGATTAAGAACGATACTAATCTTCTATATTTTATAATTATAATAAGGAAATGAAACATGTAATTCCACTTTTTACAGCGCAGCAAGTGTTTTAAAGAAGGAGATTGAAATGATGTAAAGTTGAAGGATAATTAAGCTTTATCTTTAATAGTGAGATGTGTAAAAAGTAAAGGTCAAGCTTATCTTACATCACTACTTACTCTTCACGTACTGCAGTATATCAAACAGTGGAATGAAAAAGTAGCGACCATTCGCCAGTCTGCCAGAACAATACATAGGATGACAGGAAGTCATAAACAAACAACTAGAAGTACCTCAACTTCTTTTAACAGAAGAGCAAATGCAACAAATTAATTTCACGTTGATTGAAGCCTTACATACAAATAAACAAGTATGCCTTACATATTATAAGAACGGGCAATGTATAACCGAAACAGGATTGATCCAATTTGTTGATTCCCTGGGGAATTTGTTTATTTTTATCGATGAAGTATTCGAATTAAAAAATAAAATGAGGTTAGTGAGCTAATTAATGTTCGTTTTACATAAAATAATTTGACCTTCACTTTTTTAGTTTAACTGTGTTCTAACCCTCTTTAATTAGAAAAAACACCTTACTCTCTAGGTGTTTTTTCTAATTTATCATATTATAACTTTTCTCTTAACATAGAAATTTCTTCAATTAAATCTTTTATTAATCGTCCCAATCCGGCTAATTGTTCATCTTTGCGATCATAATCATCAATTTTCATAGATAGTTCTAAAATACGACAAGTCTCTTCAACTGTCAGGCCATGATCTCTTGCAAGAGTTTTTACTGTATCAAGAAATTTAACAGCATCATTCTCAAAATAATCTTTTCGTGGTGTTTGATTAAATAATGTTCCCATTTTCTCTCTCCTTAAAAATTTAAGTTTTATATTAGTGAATGGTACAAATGAATTAGCACTAGATTTGCAACTAGTACAGGCTGAGAGATTATGATTATTGCAAAGGTGTATTTTTAAAACTTGAGGTATACAATTTACAATATTGCTACCTATAACATATTCGGTAATCATCTAACGATCACCTACTACAGTACATTTTCTTTTTATTTTATAAGTAGACAAGTACGCCCACTGAAGTAGTTACATAGTATCTACAAAATAAAGACTTCGTTTATTAATTAGTATCTATTCCGTTAGTTTTTCTACATGAATATTGCCAATTTGAAAAGAAAAAGATCATCTGAGTATAGATGACTATATAACAAAAAGAGAAGGTTAAAAACCTTCCCTTTTTTTATGTAAATGTGGCTTCAGTCTTTTTAGAACATGAGATATGCAATTATAATGTTGCTACCACTATTTCAATTAGTTATTTTTTAATGCATGAAATAAAATTTCTGCTCCTCTTGTACTTAACACTATTCCACCTGAATATAACCTGTTTTGTAGAGAGATTTCACCTGTTATCATACATTCGAGCAAATGCCTATTTTTCTTTAAAATAATCTTATCTTCATTTATATGAATTTTTACAGGAGCTCTCTCTTTAATGTTAAAAATGCTTCGTATCTCAACTGGAAGAGCTACACGCCCTAACTTATCTACTCTTCTTATAATACCTTTTGATTTCATTCTTCCTTTCGCTTCCCTTCCTTGCTATTACTTGCGATGATAAATGCTGAAATTCATACAACTAATAATGGGTATTTCCCAATAAAACAAAAGTTAATGGCGTCACAGCGCTTCTCAGTAACACTATATTTTCTATTGGAAATTGTCAAAATCCTGATGCTACCAAATAGATGATGAAGATTAAATTAAAGAGACTTATATTACTCTAAAAATGATACAGGTTATTTTCCTTTTAGCTACCTTTTCAACATGCTGACATTCTTTAAATTCAGATGGTCCAAATACGATTTCTATCAAACATCCCTCCGAAATATCCTCTGTCATTGTTGTAATATACCAGTGAAAAATTAACATATACTTAGAAGATTCTTAAAAAATGATTAGAAATTTGAAGACAATAAGTTGTAGCTTATTTCGAAGCTATACAATAGAAAATAATGTGAACTCTAACTTTGAAAAAAGTGAAAAAATGGAGAGCTTTTTTCACCAGGCCGGAGTAATACCTAGGGTTACAGGAAGTCATACACAAACAATCGTGCCAATAATCAAAAATGAAATGCTAAAAGAAGATCTTCAAGGAGCAGTTATTAAAGAAATAGAAATTTTTCAAATGCAGATGATAGAACGAAAATAAAAAGCAGCCATTATAAAAAATATAGTAGCTGCCTTTTTATATATTATTTAGTATTATAACCTTTAAACTTATAACCATAAATTTTTGTTAGTTCTTGAAAGCTCTTAGGTGAATTTGTAATTGCAACAGGTGTTCCAACCTTAACTTTATCAAAAAGTTTCTCAATTGAAGCGTTATGCATTCTCACACATCCTTGACTCACATATTTTCCAATACTTGATTCATTAGCGTTACCGTGAATAGCATATGTATCGCCTTTTGTTCCATCAGCATCTAGACCCAACCAACGTTTACCAAGTGGATTACGTGGGTCACCCCCAGGAATATGTCCTGTATAATATGGACGATTTTTAATTTTATTCACGATTTTAAAATGTCCTACAGGTGTTTTCTCCCAACTTTTCCCCGTAGCTACTGGTTCAATCATCTCAACATATCCATTATGATAATAGATTAGTTTGTTGTAGTGCTTATTAATAATAATTAAATCATCACTCTTTGTTACGGCTGCTTCAGCTTTAACTGCTGAGCTTCCGAACAGGGTTACAAAAGCAAGTGCAAATACCATTAATGAATTTACTAAGAACTTCTTCATCGACCTATATTCCCCTTTTGTTATGAATATTATATGCATAATACTGATTATATTAGTTATATAACCTATATTTAAAATATGTAATATATATACATTATAACCAATATATAGACTGGTTTCAATATAGGTTTTAATGGTTATAATACTTAAAAGGAGGGATTTATATCGTAGTTGATAAAAGTAAGAATAAACAGGTTCTTGTTACCTTCCCACTGGAGCAATTAGAAGAAATAGAAGAGTACTGGCATGAAAAGAGATATAATAACCGAAATGAAGCAATAAGAGCACTCATACAAGAAGGACTAGAAAAATTTAAAAAAGATGATAAATAATCATAGATCTCATAAAATTCTATGTTAGTCATAGGGTTTCTTTTGTATTTAGCAATGGCTAACATTGCTCCGCATTACTTTATATTCTTGTTTCCCCCATACTGTTTTCCATTACATTTTATCTACGTTCATACAGAATAGCTATTTATTATCAAGGCCTTATATAAGCATCTTTCAATGGGTAACTCTAATTTGCTGTATTTAGTCGGTGGGTCATTCTTAGATTTCTCGTTCACTTCACGCGAAAGGTAGCCCACTAAGCCAATCCCATGTATAAAAAATGAACATATATCTTTTTATGTAAGGTGTATGAATTTTATTTTTTTGGTTAAAATCTATAATCAACTAACTTTTTTTAACAGTATGTGATCCATGTGACCTTCTACTCTCTATGAGTAGAAGGGTTTTTTATTTGTTTAAGTTCTTTCCTTCTGGGTATAAAAATAAATGTAAAGTTCTCTAAGTCATCTACCTTTGCTTATAGTATGTTTCTATCTTGCCTTCTATCTATGGGATAGAGGGTTTCCCTATGTAATCTGTTTAAAGTATGATTTTATTGGTAATGAATAAATGTGTTACCTTTCTCGCAGGGTATACAATGACATTTCAATCACACAAATGACCTTCTACCTGACACGAGTAGAAGGTTTTTTGATATGAATTATTTATCAACATCAACACTAATTGCTGAATTAACCATATTATTTAAAGTGATTTTATTTTTATCATCTAATTTATTACGTAAAAAGGAATCCCATGTAGCTTCGCAAACCAATCGTTTCACATCATTATTCCAGATTTATTAATCAGGGTTACATGTTATTTTTCCATATCTCAATGCATCATAAATAGCACGTCCATCGCTTGAAGTTGTTTCTGTATATTTAATAGGCAGTAGTGAGAAAACAATATAATAAACAGAAAAGTAGACAAATTGGTAAGAAAATAGGCTTGCTGAAAGGATGTCAGATATAACTAAACCATTTATAAGGAAAATAGAGGCTAAATTAGCAATGGCACCTCCAGCATAGACACAAGCATGGGTGAATCGGTTATCGTATTTTAGTTTTTCATATACACAAAAAGAATCTAAAAAGTAAACAGATTTTATTTTAATTTTCCTCCATTTAAAAATCGTTTTTCCTTTTCCAATGGTAAAATCCACTCTTCCTCCGAAAAAGATTGCCATGATAGAATGACCTAATTGGTGAACAAGAGATACAAGTGGTAGTACAAGTAAGAAAGAAAACAAGAATTTAGGCATATCACTGAATCCAAACACACTTCCATCTCCTTTATTATGAAATGATTTAATCATTGGCGAGCTTATTAAGATATGTAAATCCTTTTTGATAATGAACGGAATTTTTTCAGCAGAGGGTCTGCCTTTTTTATCATATCTGCAATCATCTGTTTGGCACTGTGAAAAGGCTTCAATCAAAGAAGGAACCAATCGGTTTTAACAAAGCAGTAGTGAAAGTGATCATAATCTTTGAGCATTGCCTATAAAGAAGAATACCTTCACTTTATTTTCAAACGTTCTCCATAAGAATAAACGACCCAATGTATCGTAAACAAAGTTACTAAGGTCGCTTATGCTATATTCCAATTTATTATTTTTGTATCTTTTTCTTTATAACAAAATATATGGCTTCTCATTAAGCTTCTGACGGAATTTCGCTCTCATGATTAAGTTGATCGAATAAATAAGTAAGGTAAGAATCTAATTCGAATTGATTATTTTCAACAAAACCATCTAACACAGACTTACTTTCTTCTCTCATCTTTAGTCCCTCCAATTTATGTTTTTCAATTTATTTTGCGTGATGACCATGATTCTTTTTTTGGCCCATTTTCCGTAAAATAAAACTTACAATTAGCACTAAAATGATAGATCCGATTATGGCTGGGATGATGGCAAACCCACCAATGACTGGCCCCCAACTTCCCAAGATAAGGCCACCTAACCAAGAACCAATAAAACCAGCAATAATATTACCAATAATACCTCCAGGAACGTCGCGTCCTGTAATTAAACCGGCGAGCCACCCAATAATTCCACCTACAATTAGCATCCATAGAATCCCCATTAATAATTCCCTCCTTTTGAATTGTTTAGTTGACTTTACCCCTCACTAAAACCCATTAATCTTGTTATTTTTTTCCTGATTAGAGTTTTTTCTTGTATAAAAGGACAGCTTTTAATTTCTCGCCCGTTTCATGAAAAAGATAAGAATTAGGACAACCATCAGCATATAAAAAACCATTACTTCTTACATAATCAGCTACCCTTTACCTACTGCAGTAAGAGGTCTTTGTTATTTTTCGAGTGGACAGGCAAGCTTACTACAGTAGCTACATAGTATCTAAAGAATCATAACTCCATTACCTAATCAGTATCTAATTCAGTATCGTTACCGCGTTAATACAAGCTGTATACGCTTAATGAAGCTCTTCATCAAATCTGTAAGGGAGCTGAGCCGAAGAGGCGAAGGGGGCGACCGGATGGGTTGAGCTGAAATAAAAGGTACGTATAAGGCAAAAAAATAAAACGAATGAAAGAAGGTACCAACATGAGAAAAACAAAAGGATTTACCTTTCGAACTATCTTTCCTCCATCTCCCAAGCCATCTCTCACGAGACCTCGTCCATTCAAAGCTTACTCCTTTGTTCCTTTTAGTCCACTAGCCATGCTTGACCCCACTATCCTAACCATAGGAGGCATTGTTTTAGGGATTGCCATTATCGAACGAATATTAGAACGATGGGGTGTGATTGATCTCGTTGATCAGTTCGCAAAGGTGGTGCGCTTTATCTTGCCTGTTACCTTCTATAGCGCCTTATTTTACTTTTTTGCGACATTTATACTTTGAGGAGGAATGTTGATGTTTGAAAAGCTAAAATTACGTGGCCAATTGATTAAAGCGTTTCGTACCGCAGAGATTTATCGGGTCATAAAGCGTGGAGATCGTACTTCGTATCAGTTCCCTAAGATCCATCGAATCGATCATCATCACACCTACACTCGCTATGCCTTTTCCTTACTGAATGGCATTGATCCTGAACTCTTAAACAAAAAAAGATGGGCCTTACGGCAAGTATTAGGCAGCAACATCGAAATAAACGGCAGCCTAAAAAACTTTAGTATTACTGTCCACCATAAAAGCTTACCTAAGAGGCTCAATTATAGTTATGAAGCCATTCATCCTCATATTGAAAAAATGGAGCTTCCGGTATGCATTGGTCAAAATATCTACGGAAACCCTATTTCATGGGATTTTGCTGATTTAGAGACCTTACTGATTTCTGGCGAAATTGGCGCAGGAAAAAGTAGCCTGATGCGTGTTATCCTCACAACGTGGGTGAAATATACGTCACCTGAAGACTTACGCTTAGTGTTAGTGGATCTTAAACGAGCTGATTTAGGGTTATTTCACGGAATTGAGCATGTGGATGCACTTTGTTTTGAAGCGAAAGATATGAAAAAACCTTTTGCTTTATTACGAGCTGAAATGTATCGGCGGGGCGATTTACTGTTAGAACATGGCGTTACACATATCAGCAGACTTCCTTTTAAACTGCCTCGGATTGTCGTGGTTGTAGATGAGATGAGCATAATCAAGAGGGAAACAGATCTCGTAGAGATGATTCAACAGTTTGCGAGTCAGGGTCGTGCGTTAGGCGTTCATACGATTATTGCCATGCAACGTCCTGATGCGGATTTATTAAATTCAGCGCTAAAGGCCAACTTACGGGTACGAATCTCTGGAAGGCAAGCCGATGCCACGAATGCAAAGGTCGCAGGCGTACTCGGGGCAGAAGAAATTGATGCCGCAGCCAGGGGACGTATGAAAATTAAAATTGACGAAGTGAAAGAGTTTCAAGCTTGTTTTTTAGATGAAGAAGCGTGTAAGGAAATGCTTTCTCCTTATAAAACGCGGGTAAAAGATCCTGAACCTCAACTGGAGGTCGTACCACAGTCTATCTTTGGATTGTTAGAGAAGGAGGAACAGCGATGAGCTTTCGATTATCTCAGCGTGATAAAGACATCA
>NZ_CP130961.1:0-107346 GCF_041941685.1 Priestia megaterium
ATGAAGAAATCAAATGTAGTTCAACCATATGATCTGGAAAGCATAAACATAAAAAACTGGGTAACTAAGTCAAACATTTTAATTGAGAGTACATATAAATTATCCTTGCAGGAACAAAGGATTTTGTTGATTATGGCATCTAAAGTTCAACCTAATGACGAAACGTTAAAGACATATAGATTCCGAGCTAAAGATTTTATAGAAATAGTGGGAAATAAGAAAGGAACAGGGTTCTACTCATACTTAAAAGAAATTGTGAATGGTCTTCAAACAAAAATTCTTACCATAAAGGAAAAAGGCCGACAAAGAAACTATAACTGGGTTATTACCTCGATCTACGAAGAAAATGAAGGGTATATAACATTACAATTTCATCCTAGTCTAAAATATTTATTTTTAGAGCTTAAGGAAAAATTTACTTCGTACCAGTTAGAAAATGTTGTGAGGCTTAATTCGGTTTATTCGATTCGTATTTATGAACTTCTTAAGCAATACGAGCGTTTGAGAAAAAGAGAACTAACTCTTGAAGAATTACGTCATTTTTTAGCTATTGAGCCTACTAAATACAAACAGTATGGCCATTTTAAGAGCAAAGTATTAGCAGTGGCTCAAAAAGAAATAAATAATAAAACAGATATTCACTTTGAATTTGTTGAAATAAAAACAGGCAGAAAAGTAACTTCTATAGAGTTTATCATTACTAGTTCGCCTGCTTTGAATGGTACTAATCCTTCCGAAGTGAAGAAACTTAAATCAACTCAATCTTCATTAGATTTATTAGATAACGAAAAAGAAAATGGATTGCATCATGACTTAGTGAGTTTAGGAGTTAAGCCTGAAAAAATCGAGTGGGTTTTATCAGAATTTACAAAAGAACAAGTCGAACGAAATGTAAAATACACGCAGGGTCGTTTAGTTATTGGAGATATTACTCATCCGCATTCTTACGTAATAAAAGCCATTCAAAAAGACTATGCGAAAGTATCACAAGAATCAAAGGTTGCTACACCTAAAAAGTCTACTAGAAAAGAGTTAGTTCCAGATTTTATGATAGAAGCTGAAGATAAACAAAGGGCTTTTGAAAACCTTACATTAAAGGAAAAGCAGGAATTATTTTATGAGGAAAATGGAAATCAAATAGAATTTGAAAAAAGGCTTTTACAATTTCAAGAATTAAGAAAAATGTTAGTTTTAAATTCCGAGGAGCCAAACCAGGAAGAATTAAAAAAAGCCCAAGAAGCAGCAGTACAAGAAGTACTTCGAAATATGAACGAGGACTTAAAAAAACGTGAAGAAGTAGGCCTTAAGCCAAGGTTGGTAAATGACTTCAAAAATAAAGAATTAAGGGAAATATATCGAACCTTCTTGCATAAACAAGTTTAATAAAAAATAGTGTTGTTAGCACGCCTTCATGGGCGTGTTTTTATGTTTTTAAACGGCAGATTTTTTTGTATGAAAGGTAAATTTAATATACAATATAATAGTATTTTGAGCTAGTTGGCGTTTCTTTTGTTTTTTTATATTTATTCATAGTATATTAAATTTACCATAATTGGAGGTGTTTTATATGGATATTCCTCTGTTTGTTCAACGTTTCCTTATTCATTTACACCAAACAGGAAAAAAACATTCTACAGTTTCTATGTATAAACATGATTTGATGGCGTTCTTCAACTGGTTAAATCAACACTACCCCAATATAACGCCAGAAATCTTGCCAGAAGAGAAAAGTTGTTACGAAGAATACCTTACCTACCTGAAAGATAAAAACTTATCAGAGGCCAATTTAAGGCGTGTGGCTTCCCATCTGAACAGATTGTTAGAATATCATAATTTAACGGATCAATTTGGAGCACTTAAAGCTACAACTAAAAAGCAGAGGGATTTAGTTGACAGTGATTTTATAACTGAAAAGGATACCTTTTCGCTTTTAAGCTCTGTTGTCGGCAAAAAAAATCTGACAGAAACTCAATTACAAATACATAAATATATAGCTCCGCGTAATCATTCAATTTTGATTCTAATGCTTCATTACGGTCTTACACTTAATGAAGTAGTATCTTTAAATATAAAGGATATTAACTTTAGTCAAAATGAATTAACTATTATAACTAACAAAGGAAAACGTATCTTAGACCTTTCTAAAGATGATAAAAAAATAATATATAATTACTTTTCAGACATACCCGCCCTATTTAAACCTAAAGATTATACAGACGACCCTTTGTTTCTTTCTTTTCATCCTCAAAAATTGGTTTATTGGTACGATTACAATTTAAACAAACCTAAAAGAATTAGTCTAATTGGTGTAAAGCGTATGATTGAGAAGGAAGTTGAACGTTCAGGTATACAAGCTAAGGTAAGATCTACACAGTTTCGAAACAGTTGTATACTAAATAAAATCTGTGAAGGCTATTCAAATGAAAGTCTTATCTCCTACTTTGGTTTGTCTAGCCGTCATGCTTTGTATCGATATAAGAAATACCTAAAAACAAAATAAGCAAAGTTCTTATTTTGCTTCATAATACATCTTTTTTCATTAAGTTCAACTTATTTTTGTTGTAAAAATGAGTAATTACAATAATTGTAGATAACAAGTTCAACTTATACTTTTTACATTTTATCTAACTATAATAAAAAACCAACAAGTTTAACTTAAGATAAACTTGTTGGTTTGGAATAAAGTCGGTCACTTTCATTAAATAGAAAGTTGTTAGTTAGATAGATTAATAATGAAGCATTAATCAAAGATATTTTAACAATATTATATATAAGTGGCTAAATGTAAATGGTTATCATTCTAGAATTTAAATAGAATTTTTATTCTTGATTTAAAGCTAGATAAAGTACATTCTAGAATCAATATCATGCCTTGTCTACCAAGGTATTAATCAATTCAAGATTTAGTTATTCAAAAATAAAAATCCTCGAAAAAGATCTAATAACGCAAATAGAAAACTTTTTGAAGAAGCTCAGCTTAACTATACATATGGCGAATGGAGTCAACATAGAAAAACTAGTTATCTGTTTAATTTGCAGTAAGGAATAATAACACTTTATCCCCGCACTAAAATATATGGTTTCAAGAATTTTTGTAGCAACTATTAATCTCGAATAAAAACTAGTATAAGTACATTCTAGAATCATTAAAACTCCTTTTGTATCAAGATTTTCAGCAACTCTAGATTTTCTATAGTGGGAAACAATATTCAAGAAGAACTCTCCTATACATAAAGGTTTTAACAATTTCTGTACCTTATTTACTCTTTTACATAAAATTAACCAGAATACAGAATTAACTAATAAGGTTGAACTTCTATTCTTTACTACTATAAAAATTGTACAAAAGAGATCCCTAGTTGAATATAGACATTTTATTAATATTAAAAATAAATGCCTTATCTCTTGAAAAGTTCATATTTTTATCTAGAATTAAAAAGAGGAGGGTATAAACGGTATTTCAAAAAATTAGAATGTCGATAAATAAAAAAAAGGAATCTTTTACTTTTATCTAGAATTAAACCAGAAACGCAAACCTTGAGTAATATCTTGTGCATCTAGGTTCTAGATTTGTAAATAATCCTTTTATATCAATGTTATATACCATCTAGATTTTTTTATTTAGAAAGGGGAAGTCTAGAGAAATGTCTGAAAACTTAGATGAAGAAGTTGTTTACACCTTAAAAGATACCGTCAAATTAACTGGGTTAAGTATCGATTTAGTTAGGTTGTATGAAAAAGAATTTAATCTCCAGATTCAACGGACAGAGGGGGGCCACCGAAGATATAATAAGTCCAATATTGATTTACTAATTGAAATTAAGAAAAGAATACAAGAGCAAAACTGGAGTTATAAAATGATTAACCAATGGCTTCAGGGAGAAATCATACCAGAATCTATCGATGTTCAATCAAAGCTCGAAAAAAAGGTAGAATCTCTTGAAGATAAAGTTCAAGAATTACTTGATCGCTCTGAAAAAGGCGAGCAGTTTCAATTTGCACTTATTCAACATTTAGATGAACAAAGTCAGCTTATAAAACAGCTTACAGAAAAGTTAACGTCTCAAGATAAATATATTGAAAATAATCTAGAAAAAAGGGACGAGAAATTAACTAATGCTATTCGAGAAATTAGTGATACAAAGAAACTAATCGCAGCTGCTCAGGAAAACCTAGAATCAAAACCAAAAAGCTTTTGGCATAGGATTTTCCGTGGTTGAAAGCTCTATGGGTATAGAATTTAGCCATATTCCTATAAACGGCCAAGTTGCAAAAAAGAACGCACTACAATGTAATGAAATATAAAAAGGTTCTAGGCTACTAAATAATAGGATGTAATGTAAGTGGAGGTAACTAAAAAGACCCTTATCCTCTGGGAGGTAAGGGTCTTTTTTATGTTTACTCTGTATACCTTTAGTTCATGTAAACTTACGGGAAATAAGAAAAAGTAAATAGATACTTTTGCTATAAAGAAGTGAGCTTTTCAAATACAACTTGGTTATGTATTCCATAATACCTCTGAGTCTCCTTACAAGGGAGAGCTGTAAGAAATCCTTTATTCTCAAAAGTTAATGCTCTTCGTACTGAGCAAACTGAGCAAAAATTTCTTGAATTAAAAAATAAAATTTTGTCCAAACACCTTAATTAGTTATGTATAAAATAATCAAACATATAAAACTCTAATTCTACTAACTAGGTAGTAGACTAATATATCCCAAGATCCTTTTCTTAGTAAAAGAAAAAAACTACCGACTTAAAATACAGTAGTTTTTTTAGTTTTCTAATCTTATTGCAAATTTGTACACAGCCCGTCCCAACTACATTGTTCCAGATACTCTACTGATGCTAATAGTATCTAAGCTAGTTGAAGTAATATTGCCGTCTTCATTCACCCAGACTAAAAATCCATCGCGTATACGGATAAATGTACCAACTCCGTTAAGTTGATTTCCAGCAGAAAAAACTTCAATTCTATCACCTTGTCTTAATCCATCTAAACGAAAACCATTTGAAGATGTACCACGGTTACTTGAAGAAGTACGGCGGTTATCAGAAGTACGGCGTGAGCTACGGCGCTCGTCAGAAGTACGATTTTTTGGCATGCAATCACCTCCTAATAGAGATAATACATGATATGAAAAAAAATGAAATCTGTATAAGCAAAAAGCTCAATTAATAATTGATTTTAATAAAAATGGTTAAATAATCTAGTTTTAACTTAAAATTTTCTTTCTAATATCAATACTTGTTCAAACACTTGTAATTATGTTATTTCCTATAAAATATGTAATTCCAAAAGCTCCAAAGTCTTTGTTTATTATAGAATAATATAAAATAAATAGAACAAGAGGGAGGAAAATACGTGTGTGTTATACTGAATATCCCCCTCAACACAATAATTACTGCCTAAGAAAATTATCTAATTATGTGAAAAAGTGAGAATCAAAATTAAATTTCCAATGCTGTTACAATAAACAAGGTGGTTGCAATGAATTTTCCCCCTAAACTGAAATCTTTTTAATTAACCTAATGTAATTTATATGTCTCTCCAAGCAAATCATAAAAACATAATTTTCTTCCGTGTTTTTACTCTAAGATTTATTTTTTCATAAACTAATTTAAAAAGTTCACAACCCTAATTTACTAAAAATAGCCCAGGCAAACTCGATAATTTTTTCTATAATAGTCAATGTAGCATCATTATAAATATAAAGAGGGGGATTAGCCATGAAAAAAGCAAGAAAATCTGTGGGTAATAAAACGAAAATTTTCTTAACATTAACATCAAATAATTCAGGCAAAATTGCCAAGAAGCGTTGAGACATTTATCCATCAACCAAATTTTATAAGTAGAAAACAGCTGTCTTCGTTTGAGGATAGTTGTTTTTATTGATTTATCCACTCCTTAAGGCTCATTATTTTCACAAACCGAGGTCTGCAGAACTGTAATCAAAGAATTCAATAATACATTGCTTACAAATATTTTTTTATACATATTTTACCTAAATCCATAAATCCAATTAAAGTTTACATAAGTAATACGTTTGTCCAATCCTTTCTAACGGAACATGAATAGTCTATAAGTAACCCGTTCTTTAGGAGGGAAATAAGTGCTAAATTGGCTTGTTATTATCTCATCTGTATTCGTTATTATACTGTTATTTTATACTGTGAAATATATAGTGACACTCTTACAACTGGAGCCTTGGGAATTTACTAAGAACAATCAAATAACTGTTAACTTTAAAGAAAGCATCCCTAAAAAATTTAAGGCTGATCCTCAAATAATCGTCAAGTTTAAAGAAGAATATGTAAAGAAACACAGCTAGACATTCAATGTAAGAATGAATGTCTTATTCTACATCACAGCAAGGATCTTAACTTTCCAGTTTTCCATTCCTAGAATAATTAAATTTCCTCTCGTATCAAAGTTTATAACAAATCTAGATTTATCTAGGATGACAAAAAAAAGTTGAATTTCTATCCTTAAAATCTATAAAAACTACATAAAAGAGATTCCTAATTGAATATATAAAATTTTTTAACATCTAAAATAAATTCCTTATCTTTTGAAAATTTCATATTTTTATCTAGAATTAAACCAGAAACAAAAATCTCGAATAATATCTTGAGTACCTAGGTTCTAGAATCACTAATAATCCTTTTATAACAATGTTATATACCATCTAGATTTTTTATTTAGAAAGGAAAAGTCTAGAGAAAGTTCTGAAAACTCAGATTAAGGAATTGTTTACACCTTAAAAGATACTGTTAATTTACCTGGGTTAAGTATTGACTTAGTTAGGTTATATGAAAAATTTTTCATCTTCAGGTTCAACATACAGAAGGGGGCCACCGAAGATATAGCAAGCAGAAATATTGATTTACTAATTGAAGAAGAGAATACAAAAGCAAAACTGGAACTATAAGATGTAACCAATGGCTTTAGGGAGAAATCGTAACAGAATCTCTTGAAGCTTAATTAAATCTCGAAAAGAAAGTAGAATCGTTTGAAAATAAAATTCAACAATTACTTGATCCCTCTGAAAAAGATAAGCATTTTCAATTTGCACTTATTCAATGTTTAGATGAACAAAGCCAGCTTATAAAACAACTCACAAAACGGTTATCCTCCAAAATAAATATAATGAAAACAATCTAGAAAAGCGAGACGAGAAGTTAACTAATGCTATTCGAGAAATTAGTGGTGCAAAGAAACTTATCGCAGCCGTTCAAGCAAATCTAGAGCAAAAATCAAAAGAGTTCTGGAATGAACTTTTTTGAAAATAGAAAGGTTTGTAAAGAAAAAGTTACTTTCATTTCCTTAAATATAATTCACAAATAATATTTAAGAAAAAGCGAACACTTAAAAATTGAATCTAGAGAAGTGCTTGTTTTTTAGTTTAATCTTGAACTATAAGAATACAAATATTCCACTTAAGCCTTAACAAAAGAGTTGTAGTATACTAACTAAATTTCTGATTTACTCTTCCGTAAATACTTCTATTTTATGGCTATCTCTCTGCCCCTACTGTACTCACTAAATAATGACGCTATATAAAAGTTAAATATCCCCTTATATTGTAAATCACATAAAGAATACGCATTTTAATATTTAGAAAATATGTAAATAACTTAAATTTAAAAGGTTATAAAACTAAATATGGACTTCCTTTAAGGTAAAAACACAACTTTATCCATAAGAAAATAGTGCCTAATTTTTGTGTTAAACATACAAAATGGAGGTTTAAACAAGCATGGCTTTTCCTAGCAATAATCAATTCACACCTTTTATTATAAATGGTTCTCATGTGTTTGATGTATTAGGTGATGAATCACCTACAGATACCAACCTTGTAGGGAATTCATCTTTTCCTGCTGTTTTTTTTGCGTATGATGGGACTAATATATATTTTAGATTAAGGCTAAATTCGGATCCAAGAAACTGTAAACTAACAGCCTTTGACAATTTTGCATGGGGGGTACTTATCAATACTAGGGTACGCCAGGCACTTATGATTGGCTATTTAATGTTAACGGGTTGTAAAATAATATAAATTTAATACAAAATACCACTAAGTTAGTGAACTCTTGGAATGATTCTGATGAAGGATTAGGGGGTAAACACCAAATTTTACTAAAGCTGTTACTAATTTTGACTTCGCCAGGGTTACTGTTGCTGATTCAACCTTTGGAGGAAACTCAGATTATTTTCTAGATTGGTTCTTACCGACTTCTACCCTTTTCAGTGTATTAGGGATTAATGAAAACTCTTCCATTCGGGTTTTAGTTTTCACTTCCACAAATGCTAATAACTACAATAAGGATTCTTTGCAAACAAGTGAAGGCTTTTCGTTTGCAGACGCATTGGGTGCCCCTACTGCTATAAGTGCAGCTGATATCCGTGCAAAGTTAGCAACTACAAAAAACTTATCATCACGCCCTATAACTATTACATTGGGTCAGCAGGCTGACTGGATCTATTACAGTTTCTAATACCGGAAAATCCACAGCTACATCGATTTCATTACAAGATATTGTAGGCCTTGATAACATAACGTACGTCTTTTATCGTCAATTCAACTACTCAAAACCTTTCCCTTCCCCCCTTACCAAGTATAGTTTCTGGAACAGTGATCACAAGTTCAGGAACTGCTGTGCCCAATGCTCAAATTGCAATAACTAATAATTAATTCAGGGCTTCCAGTGGGAACACTTACCGTGGCAGCGAGTGCAGCTGACTTTGGCACCGGTATTCAAACGGTTACTCTTACCAGCTTCTCTCTCAGGGACCGTCACCGATGCGCAAACCGGCAGTCCAATCGCGGGAACCTTAGTTCAAGTGTTTGTCATAGGTATGACGGTTCCAATTAAATCGACCTTAACGGATGATAACGGGCAATATAGAATAACGGATCTTCCCTCGGCCACATATACTATCATTGTCTTTGCTCGGAACTTTACTACTCAATCTTTAAACGTTACACTAATGAATGGAAAAGAAAGAAAAGTCGATATTCAACATAATCTGTTACAGATTTCAGTGGCAAATATAAGTTAACGGGATTGCCAACCGGGACAATTATTGTGAAGGCTCGCTCTAAAAGCTTTATTCTGCAGTCCCAAGTGGTTACGCTAAAAGCTAATGAAACTAAAACTGTAAACTTTATACTTGTAAGAAGAGAAGGGGTACCTGCAGAAATAGTTGTGAACCTTCAGCAAGAGGACTTTATCTATGAAATCTTAGATCAATTAATGTCTATCAGTACAAAAAGAACTTTTATTTGGATAATAGATTCTCATAATGTACGTGTTCACCCCGCTAACGACCAATCCTTAGTCTCCTTGCAAATAAATTTGCAAGGAGCAATTGCTACAGTAGCCAGTATTATATTTAATGAACCAATTATTACTAATAAACCTAGAGTACAAAATAGAAGACAACGATCTAGAAAAAATCAAATAAATAATAAAAGAATTATTATATCTAATTCTCAAAATATTGAAATATCCAATGATGATATTGACCTTATATCTAATATTGAAGTTTTATTTCAAGTTCTTGAAACTCTGCTCATGCAATTAGATATTGTATAATCCTCGAAACTAAAACTCTAGATTAAGTATCATTAAAAGATCAATAAATGGAACAAAAATAAAAAGCTAACGATATTTGTTAGCTTTTTATTTTTGTTTTAACGCTTTAGTGAGTATTTCTTGGAGTTCATCCTATGAAAAAGCAAATAATATCTGGTAGATTATATGAGTACAGGGGATTAAGCTTTATAAATATAAACCCATAGAATTAACGAACTCTGTTTACTACAACTGATTTCTAATTATTTTTTCTATTGTTTTTTATCGTAAAGATAATAGCTACTATCCAGCAAGTAACGATCCCTATATAAGTGAAAATTTCTCCTATATTATTTATAGGCCAAACCTTAAATAATGTCCAAACATTGGTTAAAATAATAAAACCACCTACCAATACACCTAACAGAAAAGAAGGCATTATTTTCACTAACCATGCGGCGATAGGAGCTGCTATAATCCCTCCTAGCATAAGAGCTATTACCCAGAGCCAATTAACATCTTGCCACCCTAACGAAATAAGAAACCCGAGAGTAGCAGAGATAGCAATAGCAAACTCACTTGTATCAACTGTACCTATTACTTTTCTAGCTGAATTACTATTCTTAGACAATAGTATAGGAGTGGTAAGAGGGCCCCATCCACCGCCACCAGTGGCATCAGCAAATCCCGCTATTAATCCTAATGGTATAGCCTGTTTTGTAGATAAATTAAGATTTTTCTTATCACTACTCTTTTTATCCTTAAATACAAAACGGATAACAACATAAATACCCAGCATTAATAAAAATAAAGAAATATATGGTTTAACTATATCTCCTGGCACATTGCTTAAAAAACAGGCTCCTATAAAGGCTCCTATAGAACCTGGAATTATTAACTTAAAAAGGGCTTGGCGATCCACGTTTCCAAACTTCATATGGGAAATTCCTGAAGCTGCGGTGGTTACTACTTCTGATAAGTGTATAGAAGCTGAGGCTATTGCAGGAGCCATTCCAAACGTTAATAAGAGGGATGATGAGGTAACGCCATAAGCCATTCCTAAGGAACCATCAATTAATTGGGCTAAAAAGCCAATAATAGCAAAGATAAATAATTTTTTCATGTGTGTCCTCCTGTAAACACTTTAATTTATCTTCAAAAGCGACACAGTATATTTTCTTGCAAGGGATTAAGTTATATGAGAAATAGAATAGGCGGAATACCAAGTTTCATAAATTTTAAAGAGCAAAGAGGAGAGAGACCGTAGAAGATGTAAATTCAAATTATTTAGTTAGATTATTAAGAATTATCTTTTTACGACTTTCATACAATACCTGTTATTAGCGGCAAGAAAAATAAGGGTTAATTGATAAACAATTAGAGACATGAAAAAGCTCTTTAATTAAAATTCAAGGGATCTATCTATCATATATAACGTATCTCTTTAAATTAGTTTTATTGCTTGTAGATATATTATTATTTTATTTACACAGTCTTCTATTGAGTCTAAATCCGTCTCAATAACTAATTCAAGATTAACAGGTTCTTCGTAGGGAGAATCAATTTCTGTAAAATCTTGTATCTCTCCTGTCCTAGCTTTTTGCTAGAGCTTCTCAAGATCCCTCTTTTTGCATTCATCTAGTGAGCACCTTACATATATTTCAATAAACTCTTTGGGCTCTACAGGTTGTCGTACTTGATCTCTATGTTCTTGAAAAGGTGAAATAAAAGCTGTAAGAATAACCAGACCACTATCTACAAATAAATTAGATACTTCACCAATTCGCCGAATATTTTCGGCTCTCTTTTTTTCTGAAAAACCTAAATCTCTGTTAAGCCCATATCTAATGTTATCACCATCTAAAACATAATTATTGATTTTGCGTAAAAATAATGTCTTAGCCAAAACATTTGTAATTACAGACTTTCCCGCCCCTGACAAACCAGTGAACTATATAATAAAACTTTGATGTCTATTTTGATCTCTTCTTTGCTTTTTTGTAATTAAGGAATCATGCCAAGTAAATCCGTTTCATATGTCAATATTCCCCTAATTTTCAATATTTACTTGTTGACTTTGAAGACCTTTTATTAATAATTCTGCAACTTCTTTCCGAGTGAATGCGATTGGGGCAATTCTCCATTACGTAACTGTGTTCTAACTTTTGTACCTGAAAAGGTAACATGATGTTCTTCATCAGGTGTGCATGTTTTAGTTGTAGCCATTGCATCACATTTTTTACAATAAAAGCTGTGTTCAAAAAATAGTAATGTGATTCCAATTTTTTCATCTGTAAAATTGCTAAATATTTTTTTGGAGTCATATGTTTCATAATAATTATCAAGTAATACTTTCTACCTTTCCATCCGAATTTCTGCTGAAATATCATCATCCTTGGTTTCCCTAACAAGTGGAATTAAAAATAGTCCATCTGCAATCTCTAAAGCAGACTTTCGGATGTACTCATGAGCACGATGAATCGGATTTCGTGTTTGAAAACCTACAACTGTGTTCCGTACGGTTTACTTTGTTTCACGTTCTCTTCATAGCTAAGTTGTTTAATTAAATTAGATTTCACAAATTCATAAAGTTCAATATCCAATTGATTATTTTTCTCTATTTTCTTAATAATGTTATCAGGAATGTCCTGTAACTTAGGACGTGATTTAGTAATGTTTTTTTTCTCATATTCGATGTTACTCCAACCAAACTTTTCTGCCAATAAAGATAAAGATTCGTTAAACATTTCCGTTATCCCTACCATCCCAAAGTCATTCAGCCTCTCTTTAGCCTTTTCTATACTCACTTCAGAATGTAAATGTGTACCACAAATTTGAAGAGTTTGTCCGTTATTAGCTTGAGGATCCCATTCAATGTATTCTTCAAAAGACATATCTTTCATCTTTTCTTTATAATAACCTGGGTAATCTTTCAAAAAGTAATATAACGAAACCACACGTTCAATAGGCTCACGTATCATTGTAAAGTAGATAAAAGGTTTAGAAGTAAATTCATGTACTCCATAGAAATGGTGTCCTGATATTGCCTTTATCGCTTCTTTTTCCTTTTGCTTCAATTGATTAAAGTCTTCCTTCATCCTTTCTATGGGTATATGATCATAAATCTCATTTTGTCTATACGACTTGGTGAAAATCTCATTCAAAGTGGTTCCGCCTGTTTTAGGAATATGCATAAAAATAATAAGTTTATCTTTCATGTTTCAAGTCCCCCTAAATCTTAGTGTTTCTATATCTTATTCTTGTAGTTAGTGAATGTTTCAGGTGTCTGTATTTAAACTTAAACACAAGGCAGAACGGATAATAACTAACTGAATCTAGGATTAAACTTGGCAGAAATCACTTCAATACACAATTAAGTTGTCCAAGCATATATCGTAAATAGAGCATTCTATATAGTAACCCTTCAAAAGAAAGGAGTGATTACTATGAACTTACAAGATATAAAAGGATCTTATGACTTAATAGTTAGTTTAGGTAGTGCCTGTAACCCCACACTTCAGTTAAAACGACTCAATTTAAGGAACTTTACTTCAAGCCCACTCGATTGGAGTTATTCTCCTTTCCTTGTAGATGTAAATAGATTATTGAAAAATAAATTTGATGGCTTTATGGAACTAGAAAACATGCGTTTAATAGATGATAGTGGAAAGTATGCATATTTTAATGATAAACCTCTTAAACTTCCTCACCAAATTATCTATGTGCCTACAGCATCTTACGTAATACAAGATATACATTATAATATTTTTTCAGCTCATGACTTTCCTATTGTTCCAAACAAGCACTGGACTACTACTTATCCTAAATTCAAAAGGACTTTAAATTATAAAATAAATCGATTTATGAAGAGGCTCATAAATAGTAAATCGATTTTATTTATCAGGTGGGGAGCTAATTATAGTGAAACAGTGGAATTACGATTAATTCTATCCCAAATAACGAGCGCAAATTTTAAAATACTCATTATAAATCCAACAGAGGGATTAGAAGCTCCAAGTGAATTAGAGTGGGGCATAGAGAAAGTATGCACTGTAAATGCACCTATAGATCCAAATAGCATTTCAACATGGGATTATGTCCTAAATGGCGTAACGTTGAATCACTAAGTTAAGAACTCTCCCGTTGAAATATGTTAGACGCTCCCTTTTTATAAGACTAACAATGAACAAGAGTCTCTAAAGTCTTGATTAAAAATACTTTATCTCGTATAAAGCAATTTCAGAAATTAGGGGGATTAAAAATCAAAAAAGTGGGGGCGTGGTCGATTAGGTTTACTCAAACGTTTAGGTATTTTGTCCAAGCAAATATCCATAATTAAGCATTTACTATAATAGAACCGTTAAAAGTAAAGGGATGATTATATTGAATTTACAAGATATTAGAGGATCTTATGATTTAATGTTAGGGTTAGGCAGCTGGTGTGGTCCCTCCCTTAATTTAAGAAGGCATAATTGGAGAAGATTTTCATTTCCTTTAGATTGGATGATATCTAATTCAATTTCTGATGTGAGTAGATTGTTAAGAAATAGGTTTACCGGGTTTATGGAGTTTCAGAACTTACAACGAACTGACGGTTATGCTCATTTTCTTGATGATGGGGTAGCAATCTTTCCTGAAGAAGGAGGAACTGAACCAGTTAATGCTCACTTCATTCATGATACTTATTACAATATCATTTCTGTCCATGATTTCCCTATCATTCCAAACGTAGATTGGACTGTAATGTATCCTTCCTATAAAGAAAAACTCAATCTGCGAATAGCTAGATTTTTAGAAAAAGTCGAAAATAGTCCTTCCATTTTATTTATTAGATGGGGAGAAGCTAGTCCGGAAGAAGCTATAGAATTAAAATCTGTATTGTCAGGGCTGACAAAAGGGGCGTTTAATATATTACTTCTTCAACCGGCAGAAGGACTTAAAAACGTTATTGATATGCATTGGACAATTGACGGAGTCTGTTCTGTTCAAGTACCTATGGATGAACCAAATAATGAATTAGTATGGGATTATGTTTTAAATGGGATAAGTTTAAGTAATTATTGGGGTTAACTTTTAAGATAGAGAATCTCTTTTTTGACCCCAATGATAATAAAGCTAAAAAGAAAGGGTCATTATAAAGAAAGGCAATAGAACTTTCTGAAAAGCTTCTGTTGTCTTTCTTTATAATGATTAAATGTGACTAAATATACTTATTAAATTTATTCACAAGTTCCATAGGTAAACCTACGGAATGATTCTTCCAAAATTTAACTAAATGATAATAATGTTTAAGAAAAGTCATATATCTATATCGTCTTCTTCCCACTCCAATTATAAAGCTTTATAAGTTGGGTGGGAAAGTTTTTATTGGGAAGATTAATAGATTAGCCTATAGCAAGAAACAATGGTGAGCATATTTTAATAAATAAGGGGGCGAATACGAAATAGAGCAGGTATTTATGCTCGAATAACATGAATAGGGTGTGTATACAATGAAAGTTATGACTATTTTGGGTACAAGACCCGAAATTATACGTTTAAGCCTCATTATCAGAAAACTGGATGATTACGCTACAGAACACATTTTAGTGCATACAGGGCAAAATTTTACCGCTTCATTAAGCGAAGTATTTTTTCAAGAATTAAATGTTCGCCAGCCAGATTATATATTGGCTAACCAACAACTTACCCTAGGGGAACAGTTATCAAAAATGTACAAAGAGCTAGAAGGTATATTTTTAAAAGAAAAACCGGACAAAATTTTAGTATTAGGTGATACTAATAGTGGTCTAAGTGCGATTTTAGCTGAAAGAATGAGTATACCAGTTATTCATATGGAAGCTGGAAATCGTTGCTTTGACTTAGAAGTACCTGAAGAAAAGAATCGACGAATTATTGATTCCATTTCAAGTTTCAACCTTCCTTATACTCCCCAAAGTAAAGAAAACTTACTTAGAGAAGGTATCCCCTCCAATCGAATTATTGTTTCTGGAAACCCAATTAATGAAGTTTTAACGTATTACGAATCTAGAATAGAAGATAGTAAGATTCTTAACAAATTGTCCTTAAAAGAAGGAGACTACTTTTTAGTTACAGCCCACCGTGCTGAAAATGTTGATCATGAGGATCGTTTACTAGAAATTATTAAAGGGATTAATATGGTGGCCGAATATTATCAAAAAAGAGTCATATGTAGCATACATCCTCGTACGAAGTCTCGAATAGAACATAGTTCACTTGTTAACATTCATTCATTAGTAGAATTCCATAATCCATTTGGCTTTTTTGATTTTGTAAAACTTGAAAAGAACGCTTACTGTGTCTTAACAGATAGCGGTACAGTACAAGAAGAATGCTGTTTATTTCACGTTCCTACTGTAACCATTCGTAAAACAACCGAAAGACCAGAAACAATTGAATGTGGAAGTAACATGCTTTCAGGAATAAGTGCTAATCAAATTTTAAACTGTGTTCATGTAATGGTTAATCAATTAAAAAACTGGTCCTATCCCGAAGGATACGGTCATCTAAACGTTTCAGATAAAGTGATTAAAGTAGTATTAGGAGGAATAAAAGGTGTTTGATAATAAAACTATTTTAGTGACAGGCGGTACAGGTTCATGGGGGTATGAATTAGTTAAACAGCTATTAACACATAACCCTAAAGAAATCCGTGTTTTTTCAAGAAATGAGTCCAACCAATTCACGATGAAGCAAGAGTTTGACAACCATCCTAAATTGAGCTTCATAATTGGTGATATTAAAGAAAGAGAAGCATTAATGGAATCCTGTCAAGATGTGAATTATGTTTTTCACCTAGCTGCTTTAAAGCATGTTCCAGTATGTGAAGATCAGCCAATTGAGGCACTGAAAACAAATGTACATGGAACACAAAATGTAATAGACGCAGCTATAAGTTGCAATGTAGATAGAGTTGTCTATATTTCTACTGATAAAGCCTCAAACCCCGCCAACTTCTATGGTTTATCAAAGGCGATGGGAGAAAGACTAATTATTCACGCTAACACATTAAATACTAAAACTAAATTTGTTTGTATACGTGGTGGTAATGTGTTAGGCACAAATGGAAGTGTTATTCATGTATTCAAAAAGCAAATTCAGGAGAAGGGGAAAATCGGCATTACGCATCCAAATATGACCCGCTTCTTTCTAACTTTGGAAGATGCAATAAAACTTGTTTTTAAGGCAACATTTGAAAGTCTGGGCGGAGAAATTTTTGTTATGAAAATGCCTACTTGCAAAATTATTGACCTAGCTAATGTATTGATAGAGGCTTCTGGAAAAGAAACGATTGAAATTGAAACATTAGGTATACGACCTGGAGAGAAAATACATGAATTACTTTTATCTGAATATGAGAGCACGACCACTGTCACCTATGATGATGAATATTTCGTTATTTTACCTCCAATTCATATTGAAGGCTTAAAAGAATATTACGCACCATACACCCTTGTAAACCTAGAAAAATATGATTCAAGTAAAGAAACGATTAGCAAAGAGGCAATTAGAGAAATGTTGCTGAAAGGCGGTTTTATTTAAATGAAATTACTGATTCTTGGTGGAAAAGGAATGGCAGGGCATGTAATCACAAGGTATTTCATGCTAAATTCAAATTATGATGTATCCTATACATCAAGGGATCCTAAGGATAAAAATGGCATTTATTTGGATATAACAAATTTTAAAAAGCTCGAGGAAATCATTGACTCTATAAAGCCTGATATTATTATTAATTGTATTGGAGTCTTAAATGAACACGCAAGTAATAATCCTATGCGTGCTTTTCAAATAAATAGCTTACTACCACATCAATTAGCTAAATTAATCGAACGTTATCAAGGTAAGTTAATTCACATTAGTACGGATTGCGTCTTTTTAGGGTCAAAAGGGGATTACACAGAAAACGATTCTCCAGATGGCACATCGGTATATGCTCAATCTAAACAACTTGGTGAAATTGTTGATAATAAGCACCTAACAATCCGTACATCAATAATAGGTCCTGAACTGAAAGAAGATGGAATTGGCTTATTTCTATGGTTTATGAAACAGCAGGGAATAATAAAAGGTTATAAAAAAGTATTTTGGAACGGAGTAACAACCTTAGAGTTAGCTAAAGCCATTGAATTCCTCATAGAAAATAATGTTACGGGATTATATCATTTGCATTCAAAACAAAAGTTATCAAAATTAACATTGTTAGAATTATTTAAAGAAGTTTTTGAGAAAGATGATATCGAAATAATTCCTGATGAGGAAGTAGTATTAGATCGCACTATTATTAATACTCGGACAGATTTTTGCTACACGCCCCCAGGTTACAGAGAGATGTTAAATGAATTAAAAGAATGGATGTCTAAATAATTTCTCCTGACCAATTGAATTGATAAAGGAAGCTACACTAAAAATGATATCTTTTTTTATCCCGACATATTATTTAAAGTTTTGTTATTCATATAAAACATCCATTTTTTTATAATTAAATCAAAGGATCAATAGACAGCCAATTATTTCAAAGGGAATCAAATTAGCTGTCTCTTTTTATAATGCCTTATCTTTGGTATAACCATTATAATCATAAAAGCTAACTTAGCGTAGCCAATTCAAAGGGATGGACTAGATCTTTTAACTTGTTCAGGAATTACATACACGGTTAAACCATAACGCTCTTTTATTTCAGTTGCAATTTGATCTGCTGTTACTTTATCGTTAAATGCTCCTGTTATTACGCGGTAACGTTGTTTTTGAGTGAAGTTAATATCATTGCTATTATGGGCCTCTTGAAAGTGATTGTTATCCATAATACACCCCTCCTTATTTGCTTTCTATGTTATAACTAAAAATAAGTTAATTTAAATATTTAGTTACAAACAGATTTATCAGTTGCTCTTTACCTTAGTAAGGGCACCCCTAAAAAGCACCCCAATATCCTTAGAAGAGATGCCTTAAATGAAATTAAATAAAGATTCGTTTCAACATGTCCAATAATCTTCATGTTAATTATATTTATAGAAAACAATTTATAGGATATAACTGACTTAGAGCAAAATAAAGGACAAAATAAAGAATAAATTCTATGTATTTACACTAATACTTCAGCACATACCCACCCTTTAAATTTAATAATTGCTCTTACTAACAGCAAAACTTCATAATTATATAAAAATACCCCCTTTATAATTAGGTAAGAGAAGGCTCCCTCATATAATTATAAAAGGGTAATATCAGCTAGTATCATTTTCCAATAATGAATGTTTGCATTCCATTTATCATGATTGGGCAGTTCAATAGCACAGACTCTTTGCAGAGACCAGCTTTTTTCAACTAAATGGTCTACATCCGTATGATTAATAACAAGAATTCTAAAATCATTGGCAATCATTCCAGATAAGATAGCTTCAAGCTCAGCAACTTCTTCAAAACTTGCTTCAGTTCTTATAAACAGAATCCGTTGACTTGTAGACAACTTCTCTAAAAAACGCTGAATTCTTCTATCATATTTTTCTTTGACCTCAGCATAGCCACCTAAATGGGTAAGTGTATTTTTATCTGTTTTAAAATCATGATTAAATCCTATATTGTAAACTTCATCCCACACTAATAAGTCCCATTGTGATATATATTTTATAATTCTAAGGTTCTTTAGATTTAAAAAATCAGCAAACCGATTCTGTAAGAGAATATTAACATTCTTTAAAGAAGGAGACGAGACCCAATCTAAGATTCCAGAAAATGTTCTTAAGTTGTTTTCTTTAAGTTGAAGCGAAGTCAAACACAAATCCCCTAAACTGAAAATGGCGTCATAGTGCCCTTTTATACCTTCTAAATTCATACTATTTTCCCCTTAAAATAAAATTTGTACAAGTTTATATATTATATTAAATGCACAAATCTAAAAAAAGGAAGGGCTAGTAACTACTAATCTAATAAAATAAGCATTCACACAAAGGAATATGTGTGGGTCATGGCGAGGCTTTAAATCAAGTGAATAAATCGATTAACTATTAAACACTCATATCTATAAATATTATTTATTATTTTTTAGAAATGTGTATGTTTCTGTTAAGCCATTAAAGATAGAAACTTGAGAATTCCACTCTAATAGCTTATGCGCTTTTTCACTATCGAGACAGCTATGTTTAATATCTCCAGGGCGTCCTTCCGTATGGTTTATATTAATTTTAGAACCATGAATTTTCTCAAGCTCCTTTAATAAACGATTCACAGAAGTTCTCTGTGTAGTACTGGCATGAATGATCTCCTGATGGCCTTTGTCAATAGCAGCTATATTTGCCTGAACAATATCTTTTACGTAAATAAAATCACGTGTTTGTTCGCCGTCACCATGAATATTTAGCATAGTTCCTTTATCTAGTCTATCTAAAAATACTGCAACTACCCCTCCTTCACCCTTTGGGGTCTGCCTAGGTCCGTATACATTTCCATAACGAAGGATTGTATAAGATAGTCCATATAAACGGGAAAATAGACGTATATATGACTCAGCTGTCAGCTTAGATAAACCATAGTAAGAAATGGGTACTGTAGGGTCCATCTCGGTAATTAAATCTTTTTGTAACTCTCCATAAACAGCTGAAGTGGATGCAAATATAATTTTATCCACGGAAGCATCTCGACAAGCCTCAAGTATATTAATAGTCCCCTTTATATTTACATCAGCATCATGCTGGGGATCATTGATGGATCTTGAAACATCCGCTTGAGCAGCCAGATGAAATACTATATTGGGCTTTTCTTGGAGAATAATTTGTTTAGCCTGTTTACTACATATATCTTCAACATGAAGAGTAGCAAGAGGATGTATATTCTCTTGCTTTCCTGAGATCATGCTATCAATTATATGAACTTCAAATCCTTTTATAATAAGTTCTTCTACAAGATGGGAACCAATAAAACCTGCCCCTCCAGTTACTATAGCCTTCATATACTATTCTCTCCCTCTTTAAGTTTCAATAGTATATGCCATCAAAAAGATCACTGTGTAAGCTCCCTACCCAATACTTCATTAAAAAGAAGAATTAATTTACCTTTGCCATACTACTAAAAGCTATAAGTTTACTTCCGATGTGAGAGAACCTTTTCGTAAACGTTTAATACCTTATCAACTGCTTTTTTTTGCGACCAATGATTTAAGGCCCATTCTTGGGCTTTAGTCCCTAAGCTCTCCCTGTATTCTGGATTTATTAATAAGTTATAAATATTTTCACATAATGAGTTTGGGTCTCCTGCAGGCGAAATTATTCCTGTTGAACCGTGTTGAACCATTTCCGGTAGTCCCCCTGCATCACTTACTATTACGGGTTTTCCAGCAAGTTGCGCTTCAATTACAGATAGGGGTTGATTTTCTATAAGGCTGGGAAGTACAAAGATATTAGCAAGAGATAGTAAGGAAGGGACATCATTTCTGTTGCCTAAAAAGACAACTCTTCTTCCTAATCCTAATGCCCTGCTCTGAGCCTTTAGCTCAGCTTTTTTATCCCCATCCCCGACTATCCAACATACCCATCCTTTTTTTAACTTTTTTAGTTCACTGAGAGCAGATAATAAATGATGAACTCCCTTAAGCTCAACCAACCTTCCCGTATAAATAATTACTTGGTGACCAACGCGTGAACGAAGAGTTGATGGGGTCTGCATCCGCTGAAGAAAAGAATTAATATCATATCCATAATGAAATACTGTAAGTTTTTCCTCTTGAACCTGAAATTCCTTTATTAAAATATTCTTAAGCCAGTTATTTGCGACCACTGTACAGTCAGCGGACATAGCACCTGTATGTTCAAGCTCATTAAAATACTTACAAGCTATATCAGCAGTAGAGGATTTCAAAGTATTTTTAACGTAGTGATTTAACTCGTGAGCCACACAACCATGTATAGTCGCTACTAAAGCTGTCTTTTCAGGTTTTAGTGGACTAATACAGGCAGTTGATACTACATCTTGTGTATGAATTATATCGTATTGATCTATACCTAGATAAGTAACTCCTTCTATATAACCAAGACGCTGCTTTTCATAAAATTTAACTACTTCGTCTTTATATAGAAGGGGGTGATTTTCTTCTTTTTGAGCTAACTTTGCGACCAATGAGAATTCATCTTTAATGAATTCTTGGTTTTTATTAACAATATGAACTGATTTATTCCCTGCACCATGACCAAGTAAGTCTACTTCATGTCCTAATGCTTCAAGTTCTTCTTTTAACTGTTGCATATAATTCCAAACTCCACCTACATGAGGGACTTCCCAAAATGTAGCAAGTAATATTTTCATAAATTTCTCTCCTCTTTTCACAACATCAACGCTCTCAAATCCCCCTTACATATATAGGTATTCATGTAGCTAATTAATGTTATAAACTACCACTTTTATTTTAAAAACAACATTTTGAAACAGTAGCATAAAGGCTCTAAATGAAAGATTTATTTTTTTTAGCATACATCTAATAATAAGCTTAGTTTAATGGGGAATTTTAAATACATTAGGTGGGATGTGAAACTGATGAACACAAAAGATAAATTATTAATTACCGGGGCGAGCGGCTTTACTGGATACCATGCGTGTGAGTATTTTTCAAAATTAGAATTGGATATTATAGCCATAACTAAAAAGAGAAACTTTTGTTATAAAAAAGTTAAAACAAAACAATGCGATTTATTTAATAAAGAGGAAGTAAAAAACCTTATTAAACAAATAAAACCTGATTATGTCCTCCATTTAGCAGGGCAAAATGCGGTAGGTCGTTCATGGGAAGACCCTCTTGACTCCCTAGAAGTGAATGCAATGGGTACAGCATATCTTATTGAGGCTCTCCGACAAGAAGCCCCAGCTTGTAAGACTGTTATTGTGAGTTCAGCTCTCCAATTTAATCCAACATCTATCTCCACTTTTAACCATCCCTATGGCTTGAGCAAAACAATACAATCTGTTTTTTCCCAATTTTGGGCTTTTTTATATAACATGCATATTGTCATTGCTAAACCATCAAACTTAATAGGACCGGGATTCTCTACAGGAGTCTGTTCAATTTTCGCTCAAAGGATTGTAAACATGGAAAGAGAAAAAGAAGAAAAATTCTTAAACGTTAGTAATTTAAATAATCGCCTTGATTTTTTAGATGTACGAGATGCGGTGAGAGCTTATGATTTTCTTCTCACAAAGGGAAATTCTGGTGACATATATGACGTTTCTTCTGGTAAGAGCCGTTCCCTAGAAGAGATTATAAACATATTTAGGAAAACAACGGCCATTCAATTCCAAACAAAAGTAAATGATCAGAGCCCTTTAATTAATCATGTTGATTTATATCCTTTATCTTTAATTGAATTAGGATGGCAGCCAACAATTCCTCTGGAAACTACTATAAAAGACATTGTTGATTTTTATCGTCAACAAGTAGATTAACTTAACAACTAGAAAATAAAAATTCCCTACTTTATTAATTATTCCTTTTACTTATCCTTATAAAATCTCTTGCATGGAATTAATTAAGATTTTCTTTAATTGAACGTTTTGTCTTATTTCCAGTATAGGTTGGTATATGAAAGGTATTTTTTAGAGAGGTTTCATAGCATTTAAGAAGTTTTTTGCATATTCTAATTAAGGAATCGTATAAGGGAATTCCAGAATTAATGGGTCCCTGAACATTCCAACAAGTATATAACTTATACTTTCCATTGCTTAAATTAAAGCTTTCATTTCATAAGGTTTTGGCTTAAGTATGGATATAATAAACAAGTGAGATACCCTGCCATTCGCAGTGGAACACAATTTATTTTTTGGAGGGTAAATAATGAATCCAAAAGTATCAATAATTATTCCTTTTTATAACTGTCCTTATGTAGATCAGGCGATTAAAAGTGCCTTAAATCAGACATATGAAAATATAGAGGTGGTTGTAATAGACGATGGTTCTACAAGCTATACGGAAAAAATAGATCCATTTAGAGACAAGATTATTTATACAAGGAAAGAAAACGGTGGAACTGCTACTGCACTTAACACTGGCTTATTTGTTGCTACAGGCGAGTATATTGCATGGTTAAGTTCAGATGATTATTTTGTTCCTGAGAAAATTTCTAAACAGATAGAATTCATGACTGAAAAGAAAATAGACGCTAGTTTTACAAATTTTGATTATATTGACAAAGATAATCACGTTTTAATTCCTTGGTGTACTAAACGCTTTACCAATCTTGAAGATGTATATAAAGCTTTTTTAACTTATAATGCTATTAATGGCTGTACGATCCTTATGAAAAAGAAAATATTTGATAAAATAGGGGTTTTTTCCCCAGACTTTCGTTATACACATGATTATGAGATGTGGTTCCGCATGCTTGTAAATGGCTATGAAATTCATTACTTTGATGAATGCCTTACAAAATTTCGCTCACATGAAAATTCAGGAACACGTAAATTTCAATCCGAAATGCAAGAAGAAATGAAAATTATTGAACATCATTACCGTCCCCTTTTAAAGGAATATATAAAGTCACTATAGTCAGATCCGTCGTAATCTTTGATAAGTTTATAATTCTCTATATTCACACATACCTACCTCAATCTCATCTATTAATCCCCATCCTGTCTTTTATTTTATATTTAATTAGTTACTCCACTACTTGTTCGCATTTAGAATTCCCCTCAAATGACTAAAATCCCTCCCTTTACAAGTAGTGATACTCTTTATTCTTCCTATCCTTATACCTATATATGTAATTCTTGTTACATACCTCTCTAATAGAAATACTAAAAGAATAAGCCCCTTTCATGTCAATTAAAAATTCCTGACATATTATACATTAATGAAAACCTATATAACTAAGATATATTTATTTAATTTCATATAGATGGACCTAATCGGGCGTTATTTTTGGCCTAGTTTATTAAGAAAGAAGGGAATTAATAAAAAATGAAAGACGAGACTATTTCATCATTTGATAAAAATCTTACTGATTTCTTAGATGAGATACAAACCAAACTGCATCCAGACTATAAAATTCCTGATCCTCAGATTATAAATATAATCCTTAAATACACTCAGTAAGCTTGTTTGGATTCCTACAAGGTTCTTATAAGCTTACACACTCAACACCAAAATATATGCAAAACAATTAAGGGATGATTATATAATGAAGATTTTATTGGTTTCCTACTATCCACTCCCCTATACCGGAGGAGTTTGGACATTTGTGTCATTGCTTAAAAAATCTCTTGAAGGTTTGGGACATTCTGTCGATGTACTCAGCCATACTCCTGATACAACCAAATATCGAATTATAGGGCAAGAACCAGAAATAGAAATTGATGATGTTTCTCCTTATATTAATGAAATGATCGTAACAGAGATGCCCTCATTACCTGTAAACAGTTGGATATATAATGTGGAGATATTTCGTTATAGCTTAGAGCTATCGGCAGCATATTACAATCTCCAACAATACGACATTATTCATGCGCTTGACGTAACAGCAGCGCGGGCTATGAGTAGAGTTAAACCTCCTCACCTTCCCCTTGTTACGAGTGCACTAGGTAACCTATCAAGGGATATTTTCTTTACCCTTAAGACCATGCATCGTAAAAAAACTGATCAACAACTGCAAGATACATTTGAATATCAGTATCATAAAACCCTTGAGCTCCTAGGATATCAATCTAGTAATTTAATTCATAGTCCTACGCTTTGGATGCGTAATAATATTATAGATAACTTTTCTATTTCTCCGGATAAAATAATGACTTTTTCATACGGATTAGATATTGAAAATTTTCATAAAAATTCTATGAAACATCCTATTGTTGGACCAAAAATGGGAAAGAAAATTATCCTGTTTATGGGAAGGCTCGTTTACTTAAAGGGTGTTCATCATCTACTTGATGCTCTTGCGCTTTTAAAAGAGAATAGAGAAGATTGGGAATGCTGGATACTTGGAAAAGGAGAATTACAAAAGGAGTTGGAAGAACAATGCCAAAAATTAGAGCTTAGTAATCACGTTAGATTTTTAGGAAATTCTAATGATGTGGCTCACTTTCTCAGAGAGGCAGATATTTTTGTTCATCCTAGTATACATGATACCCAACCTTATTCTGTCATGGAAGCCCAACTCACAGGTTTACCGGTTCTTGTAAGTAATACAGCAGGTTTACCTGAAATGGTTGAAGTCGGCAGAAGCGGGTTAGTTTCCTCTGTTGGAAACATCCATGAACTATATGACCAGTTAAGATATTTACTTGAAAATGATATTCTTCGCAAGCAACTGTCTGTCTGTACTAAAGAATGGGCGAAAGAGCGGTGGTCTCTTGATACTATGGTTAATAATATTCTGTCACTGTATAAACAGGCTCGAGGCTTAGAAACAGAAAATCCATCTTAAATAAAATACCAGAGCCTTTACATGCTCTGGTATTTTATTTACTGTATTATATTCCAATGGATTTAATCATAGCAATAAAATTTGTACCGTATAATTCCGGGCTAAAGTTTATCTTTACATGTTGAAGAGCATTTGTACGTATGTATTCTCTTAATTGAGAATCCGTCATCAACTCTTTTGCTTCTTTAACAGCTTCATCAACATTACCTAACGTATAATATTTCCCTGTGTGATTATGAATGATTGAACTCCTTACACCATCAGAGTCTGTCGTTAAGACAGGACACTTACAGCTCATTGCTTCAAGAAGTGAATAAGGTGCTCCCTCCACTTTTGAAGTAGAGCATAAAAAGCCACCGGAGTCACCGATCAGTGAAAAGTAATTTGTCATTTCATTATTAGGGACATTTGCATGAAGCAGAAGTTTTGTTTCTAAATTTAATTCTTTAATTAAATTTTCAAATTCAGCTCTTTCTTTTGGTTCACTTATAGTAGGGTCTTCAAACATATGTAATTGTATGTCTGAATTATAATTATGAACTAATTCACTGCCTATTTTCAAAAATTCTCTCCAATTCTTATTATCTTCGATTCGTCCAATCCATGCAATATGTGGAGTATGACTTATAGCTACGGGTCGGTATGAAAACTGATTAGTATCAAAACAATTGTTAAAACTAAAAACAGGGAATGAAGGATAAAGTTCATCTAATAGTTGCATAATATGTGGAGTTTTAGGATTAAGAAAACCTGAAGCATATTTAGTTACAAGAGGTACAGCATTTGTAAGAGCAGCCCTTGCCGTGCTTTTCGGACCATATCCTTGTATTTCTATAATCATCTTTCCTTGGTAACCTAACGACCTAAATCTAGATAAAGCTTGGAAATCTGAAACGATCACAATGAGACTGTAATTTCCATCATCTAATATCTTTTTTATCTCGCTGTCTTCATTTGTTACAAATGTTTGAGTACCATGGTCATTTATTGTCTTTTTTCTATTTTCATAATAGAGACAGTGGGCATTAATATTATATTTCTTAAGAGCCTTACATCTTTGACGATTTAAAGTCTCTACACCGCCACTTGGGACATAGAATACAAACAATATATTCATTTCTTACCCCCATTTTATAATTAATAAAAACAAGATTTATAAAACTTCACCTTAGACTCACTAATTTTAAGAATTACCTTTTGCCCATAGTCCATATAAAGAGGCATAAATATTTCATTGGAATTATTGTCTATAAAACATCTATAATCACAACAATTTAATCAATATTTATTTCATATATAAGACACCTTACATATGTTAATAAAGATGAAATTATTTTATAGCTCATTAAATACACATGAGCAAGCAAGTATATTAGGAGTGGACTTACTACTTCCTGAAAGGAGAATTAATTATGTCAAGAGTTTCTATTATTGTACCGTTCTTTAACTGTCCATACATTCATTATGCATTAGACAGCTTACTAAACCAGACGTATAATAACATTGAAATTATAGTGGTAAATGACGGATCAACTCAATATAAAGAAAAAATTGTTCCATATTTAGATAAAATTATATATATAGAAAAAGAGAATGGTGGAACAGCAAGCGCTTTGAATATGGGTATTCAGCAGGCTACAGGAGATTATATATGCTGGCTCAGCTCAGATGATGTTTATTATCCTCAAAAGATCGCTCTACAATTAGAATTTATGCAACTTCACAATTCCTTTTTTAGCCATACAAATTACTATGCCATTAATACAAAAGGTAATCTTATAACCCCTCCTATAGGATTTCACCCTTCAAGTAAGCTTGAAATACTAAAACAAATGAGCAAGGGAAACATTATTAACGGCTGTTCTACAATGATAAATAAAAATGTTTTTACTTACGTAGGTCTTTTTGATGAAACACTCCTTTATACTCATGACTATGAATTATGGGTGCGAATCATTCAAAAATTTGAGCTTCATTATCTTTCTGAACCACTCCTATTATCTAGAATCCACGAAAATATGGGAACTAAAAAATATGCTCCCCTTATCAAAGAAGAAAATAAACTTGTCATTAATCGCCATAAGGACACAATGAATCGCCTTATTTTAGAATATAAAGCAAAAGAAAAATAATACCTGATATCCATTTGGAAGAAATTAATCTTTAAGACAAGAAACTTCTGTATTTTCCTTTTTAGATCCATTTACTGCTCTTTTCTTTTGATACTAAGATGCTACGTTAGATAACTTCGAGATTTCCTACAATATCCTTCTTTTATTGATTGCTTCATTCCCCTTATCCACCATATAAAAATCAACGAATCTCTACCTAAAATAGTTAAAACGCTGAGCACCTAAAAAATCGGATAAGCATATTATAAAACATAGATAATAATGCAAAAAAGCAATTAAGAAAGGATGATTATATTGGCACTATCACATGAAGCTAGAGCGAGATTGCTAAACCTACTCGGATCCTTACAAACTTTACCTACCGCTACTACTACTTCAACTACTGATACAACTAATCTTATTAACAACTTATTAAACACCAATACAATTTCAACTGCTCTTCCAACTGATGTTATTAATAGTGTGTTAAATACTCCTACATCAACCACTACTGTTCCTTTAAATACGACTACTAGTACTGCAGCCACAAACCTTTTAAATAATATTCTTGCCGACTTTCTAGTCCTAAGATTTCGACCTAGCTTACGTGCTCTTCGAAACGATTTGTTAAATCGGCTTAATCAAACAGTTCAATTGTCAACATCGTATGAGACACTTACAGGAACTTTAATTGCTGTTGAATCGGATTACGTTGTTCTAGTTGAAAGTGACGGATCGATGAATTTTGTAAATCTTACTACAATTGAAACAGTAGCATCACTTTAAGGAGGGAGTTATCATATGTTTAAAAGTTTTTTATCAGCAGAATTAGCAAACCATGTTGGTACATCAGTTGAAATTACTTTGTCTGATGGCTTTGTTGAAGGGATTATCACCTCAGTAACAGGCAACCTCCTAACAATTCTTCAGACTATTGGATATGGTTATGGTTCCACTACTGTTACATTAACTATCTTTATTCCAGCTATTAATTCTATTAAAATTCTCTCAGTTGTTTAATTCAGTAACTTTAAAAAATCGCTCCAACTGGAGGGATTTTTTTTGGTAATGCTTGATTCATGTTCCCTCACATTATAAACAGTAAAATCTTTATATAGTAAACGATTTTTTTTAACTAAATCATTCAATATACTGACGTCTTCATACATACGACCATCTTCAAAGTCTACAATCGGAAACCCCTTGTTCTCTTTTAAAGAGAATGTACGATAAATACGGGGACCTAGCGGAAATGTATACGAAAGCAATTCCTGTTGATTAAGGACTTGGCTTCCTTTTCTAATACCTTTGTATTTTACTTTCTCGGGACTCACCTGTTTCCAAGCTCTTAAATTACCGTAGAGAACAGCAACATCGTCCGCTAGGCTCCTTAAATAATCTCTGATAACAAAAATTGCATCAGGATCTAGCCAATCATCAGCGTCTAATTCAACTATAAAATCTGTCTCAATGTATGAGAGTAATTCATTCAAGGCCCTGGCCTTTCCACCATTCTTTTTAGTTAAAAGTTTAAATCGAGGATGGTAAATCCATTTTTCTAAAATCTTATAAGACTCATCAGTCGAGCCATCATCAACTACTAATACCTGTTCTGGTGGACTGTTTTGTAGGAAACATGAATTAATAGCAGTTCCTACATAGTTAGCCATATTATAATTTGATACCATTACTGCTACGGAGGGTTGTGCTATTTGGTTAGGCACTTTTGACTGATATTTTTCTATAAATTTTATTTTTTCAACATTACTTGTAGAAGCATCTTTAGATAACTGACTAATAACGCCCCTATTCTCTAGTGCAAGGTGATAATGATCAATCAAAAATAGCCATGAAGGTAATATGGCTTCCTTAAAAGGAACTTCGTTATCCTGAAAAAATATATTTTGTTTTAAGAAATACGTCTTTGCAAAAAAAGGCCGTTGAATTGTTATATTTTTGATTGTGCTTTGATAAGTCATCACTTGTTTTTCATTGTTTAACTCTAATTGTATCTCTGTTATGTTTGAATTTAAATAATCCTGGTCGTAGAGAAATAAAACATATTCACAAGATAGCTCTTTAATATAATTATTTAATACCTTTCCCAAATTATTGTTGTCTAGTTTCACATATTCGGTTTTCGCTTGCGTCGCAAAAGAATCAGCTACCTTTAACAAAAATTCAGGTATATCTATAACCATGACCCCTTTTACTCGATTGATAATAAGATTTAAAGATGTTAAGGCTTGCTTCAGTGCGCTTGAATTAGAGTAACTCAGTAAAATGACTTGAATATCTTTCATGATATAAATTAACCTCCATTATACAAGGTACTGATTATAAATATTCCAATAATGGAGTTATTGATACTTTTATAAGCTTATTATCACTAATAAGGTGGCACTCTAATTTAATTTCTGTTTAGAAAATACCTTAGCTTATGAAGTTCCCTTATAATATTTGCAGCTCAACTTAAAGGCAATTATTTATAGAGTTACTCATACGTACTTTAACTTCTTCATGGTATTAAATAACGTATGTAGATTTTATTCTAAAGAAGGATAACTAATTAAATTCTATTCCGTTAGTTAAGATTTGAACTTGAACTCGTCCTTAAACTAATTAGTTTGTCCAAGCATGGGACCGTCAATAATTTTGTGTAAATACGAATTTCCTTTTCTTATAGACGTTACTCACTAGTTTGTTTTAAACATCATTTGTAGCTCTGCGCGAGCTTGATCAAAACCAATGTGACATCTTGTGGCAAAGCGCTGATTATACTGGTCAAATTGAGAAACGAGGAAGCGTTCAAGTGACTCTTCGTTTGGGAATTGTTCCTTACGCTTACTATATTTCTTGATTTGTTTATTAAAAGATTCAATGAGATTGGTCGAATAAATACTGCGCCAAATAGACTTAGGAAAGCGATAAAACGTGAACAAATAAGGGTTATTGAGCAATGGTTTTGTCACTTTTGGATACTTAGATTTCCACTTTTCAATAAACGAATGCAGGGCCTGTTGGCCCATTTTAAGGCTTTCTGCACGGTACACAGATTTAAAGTCTTCACAGATTTCAGCTCGATCGGATACACGAACTTTATGAGCAATCGTCCGTGAAAGATGGACGCAGCATGTTTGATAAGAAGAAGCTGGATAGATAGAAAAAACACTGTCTGAGATTCCTTTTAACCCGTCGGAAATAAACAACAGAATCTCCTCTACGCCACGAGATTTGATGTCTTCTAAAAGTTCTTTCCAGACAAAGGCGGATTCGTTAGGAGCGATTGTATAGCCAAGCACTTCTTTTGAACCGTCTTCGCGAATGCCAACGGCAATATAGACAGCTTCTTTAGACACTGTATCCCGTTTTAAAGCAATATATGTAGCGTCTAAATAAACGCACGCATAGCGTGCACACAACGTTCGATCTCGGAATGCTTCTACCTGTTCAGACATCACCTTTGTCATATTTGAAATGGTTTGAGGTGTGTAATGGTGACCATACATGCGCTCCATCAAATGGGCAATTTCAGCAGTCGTTACGCCCTTTTGGAACATATGAATAACAAACGCTTCAAGCGTATCATTGGCTCTTTTATAAGGAGCCACCGTCTGTTGCTTAAAGTCGCTATTCCGATCACGAGGAATAACGAGATGAAGTTCTCCAAACTCTGTGTGCAGTGTGCGTTCGTACGAACCATTTCGTGAATTCCCGGTATTAAATCCAATACGGTCATATTTTTCGTAGTCCAAAAAAGCTGTCAATTCGCTCGCTAAGAGCGTATTAACCGCATTTTCTAAGTGAGAACGGAAAATTTCCGTCACATCTTCTTTTTGGACTAGAGCTTGAACAAGATCTGTTGTAAACTGATTCATAGGAAGACCTTCTTTCTTTGAATTGGTTGTGGTGACTTAATTCTACAAGAAAAGGTCTTCCTTTTTGTATTTATTCATTTACACAAGATATTTTACGCTCTCCCAAGCATCAAAACTTACTTATCATATAATAATAAATAATATAGAAAGGAGGTTATTACATAACTAGATTATTAGATGCTAGAACATCTCAAAATGCTAGTATTGCTAACTCTATTTCTATTCCTGTTTCTATTCTCTCCCAACCAGGATTATTTGGACAAATTGGGCTTAATGTTTCAGGAGCCACAGGTCCTATTCGTACTCAATTAAGCGGGACAGTTGCTTGCCAATTACCTCTTCTACCTGCAGCAACAATTATTACTCTTACAATAGTCAGAGGAACTGCCCTTACTGATCCTGTTGTTTATTCCTCTTCAGAATCCTTAAATATAAATCTATTAGGCCCCCAACTTTTTACCTTCACAGCTTCTGATTTTAACATCCCTGTTCCGGCTTCTGGCCTTTTAGTCTATACCGCATTTATCGGCTCAAATCTACTAGGAACCGTGAGAGTGGGACCAGAGAGTTTTAATGGTATTGCTTACTCAGACTAATACTAAATAAAAATCTTGTCACTTTTCCCCTCAAAATGGGAGAGCGTAAAATATCTTGTGTAAATGAATAAATACAAAAAGGAAGACCTTTTCTTGTAGAATTAAGTCACCACAACCAATTCAAAGAAAAAAGGTCTTCCTATGAATCAGTTTACAACAGATCTTGTTCAAGCTCTAGTCCAAAAAGAAGATGTGACGGAAATTTTCCGTTCTCACTTATAAAATGCGGTTAATACGCTCTTAGCGAGTGAATTGACGGCTTTTTTGGACTACGAAAAATATGATCGTATTGGATTTAATACGGGGAACTCACGAAATGGTTCTTACGAACGGACGCTGCACACAGAGTTTGGAGAACTTCGTCTCGTTATTCCTCGTGATCGGAATGGCGACTTTAAGCAACAGACGGTGGCTCCTTATAAACGAGCCAATGATACGCTTGAAGCGTTTGTCATTCATATGTTCCAAAAGGGTGTAACGACAGCTGAAATTGCCCATCTAATGGAGCGCATGTATGGTCATCACTACACGCCTCAAACCATTTCAAATATGACAAAGGTGATGTCTGAACAGGTAGAAGCCTTTCGTGATCGAACCTTGTGCGCACGTTATGCGTGCGTTTATTTAGATGCTACGTACATTGCCTTGAAACAGGATACGGTGTCAAAAGAAGCTGTCTATATTGCAGTTGGCATTCGCGAAGACGGTTCAAAAGAAGTACTTGGTTATACAATCGCCCCTAACGAATCCGCCTTTGTCTGGAAAGAACTTTTAGAAGACATCAAATCTCGTGGCGTAGAGAAGATTCTGTTGTTTATTTCCGACGGGTTAAAAGGCATCTTGGACAGTGTCTTCTCTGTCTATCCAGCTTCTTCTTATCAAACATGCTGCGTCCATCTTTCACGGACGATTGCTCATAAAGTTCGTGTATCCGACCGAGCTGAAATCTGTGAAGACTTCAAATCTGTGTACCGTGCAGAAAGCCTTGAAATGGGCCAACAGGCCCTGCATTCGTTTGTTAAAAAGTGGAAGTACAAGTATCCAAAAGTGACAAATCCATTGCTCAATAACCCTTATTTATTCACGTTTTATAGCTTTCCTAAGTCTATTTGGCGTAGTATTTATTCTACCAATCTCATTGAGTCGTTTAATAAACAAATCAAGAAATATAGTAAACGTAAAGAACAATTCCTTAACGAAGAGTCACTTGAACGGTTCCTCGTTTCTCAGTTTGACCAGTATAATCAGCGCTTTGCGACAAGATGTCATATTGGTTTCGATCAAGCTCGCGCAGAGTTACAAATGATGTTTAAAACAAACTAGTGAATAACGTCTATAAGAAAAAGAAATTCGTATTTACACAAAATTATTGACGGTCCCTCAAATGGTGAACCTAAATAATATAATTGTTTAATTCCCTTATCCATTTAATTACGTTAATTTCATCTATAAAATATAAAAAGCACTTTCCCCAAGAAAAGTGCTTTTTCCCTATTTTCAGGAAAGTAAATAACGAATAAATTTAGCTAAATATATCCATGAGTTTAAATAAGACGTAATAATCTTTAGAACTCTATATAATTCGAGTGTACTCTAAAACTATTAACTCAAGGAACCGTTTTTTAGACTATCCCTCTCTTTTCCTGCTAGTAACCTCTTAGTAGATAAAAAAATCCAAGATTATTACGATTATCTCTTTGTTTTAGTTTGTAGCGTTAAAAAAATAACTCATAATTATGAGCTAAGTAGAGAAACAAATATTGCGATTAACACTTGAATTGCTACTTGAATATTTAAAGCAACATCTGCATCTGTTGTATTGACTTTTACATTTATTGATCCTTCGATAACTGTTTTTTGACTATTTCGTTGTTTAGTCCCCAATAGTGCTGTCATTTCTTCAGCTACAATTTCACCCTGATTGACATTACTTGTGAGAATGGCTACAACGGCTGCAATAGCTACCTGAATAGCAACTTGTAGTTGCACCGCTACTTGTGCATCTGTTGTGTTTACTTCAACACATTCAGAATCTTTAACAATAATCCATTCAAAGGATCCTTGTTCAATTGAACTTACTGCATCTGCTTCCTGATCGATAACTGCCCCATTATGTGTTCCAGTTTTACAATGGTCCAGTGCTCTCCATTTTTGTTCACCCATACTATTTCACCTCTTTAAATTTTTAATTAAATAAGAATTAAGAACTAAGGACAGAAACAAATACTGCAATTAGTGCTTGAATTGCAGCCTGAATGTTTACAGCGACATCTGCATCAGTTGTTGTAATTTTGACATCTTTTGAATTTACAATGACAATTTTTTGTTTGTTAGTTTGCTCAATATTAGCGTGCGCCAGTAAGTCTTGAGCTATAACCTCAGAGTTCGCAACATTACTGGAAAGAATAGAAATTACTACTCCAAGGGCTACTTGGATAGCAACTTGAAGCTGCACAGCTACCTGAGTATCTGTTGTAGTAACTTCAATGTCGCATGAATCTTTAATCCAAATTAATTCAGTAGATTCTTGATCTACAAATGAAAATGCATCTGCTTCTTGCTCAATAACTGCATCCTCTTTACTCTCGTCCTCAAAATGATTATCGCTTTCAAATAAATGGGAAAAATGATCATCCTCTTCTAATTCGAAACGACTTTTGTGATCATGATCAGAATATTTCTTTTTACTTCTTTTCTTTACTTCACGAGACTCATAACGTTTATGAGTTGGCATGATTAACACTCCTTTCCTTATATTAAATAATATATGATTTTTGAAATGAATAGGATTGGGCTAAACCCTAAGAGTTTATGTCCAATTTTAAAATAGAAAAAACGCCTAAAAAAGGCGCTTTTAAGGGGAATCAGAATTACTTTGGTTTTGTTTTTGGAGAAGTGGCCTTGGCTCTATCAGCAAGTGCATTGGATTGCTGTTTTAATTCTTCTAACAAATCGAAGATTAGTTGCTTTTGTTCATCGGTTACTTGCCCTTTAACATTCTCTTTTGTAATACCGTGTTTTTGAAGAATGTTTAGCATCATTAATTCCATAAGTCTGTTAGGGGTTTCCCCAGGTTTTTGATTTGAATTATTCAAGTTACCTGCTCCTTTCATGATATTTGCCATAATAATATATGTATTTACTGCACAAAAGGAAACTCCTGAGTTCGACCTTTATTCTCAAATATTATAAGTTTTAAAATGATGCCAGGGGTATATCATATCCAATATAGGGGTAAAAGTATATGTGGAGAAATTTATCTTATAATAAGGTCAAGTTATTTTTTTGAATAATAAAAAAATAATAATATCATATATTTATACATAAGATATTTCCCTTATGTTTTCAACAATTTTCTTACAGTAATTATGAAAAGAGTTGGTGAAAATGGCGAAGAAAGCAAAAAAAATAAATGTTAATTTTAGCGATAGTGGAGCTTCTAACGATCAGCTATATGTAATAGATGAGAATAATAACGTAATTTCTGTCGTTAATGCAACAACAAATAATGTAGTTTCTACTATTCCTGTAGGCCATCAGCCAGTTAGCCTAAATGGGAATCCAAATAACAATCGGATTTATGTAACAAATGGAGGGAGCCAGACGGTTTCTGTAATTGACGGGGCAACAAATACTGTAATTGCTATCATTCCAGTAGGAATTCAACCGGCCGGTGTAGGGATCAACCCATATATCAATCGAATTTATATATCAAATAGGGGAAGTAATACCATTTCTGTAATTGATGGATTAACTAATACTGTAATTTCTACGATTTCGGTAGAAACTTACCCAACTGATATAAATGTCCATCCATATATCAATCGAATTTATGTAACAAATGAATTTAGTAATACCGTTTCTGTAATTGATGGGTTAACTAATACTGTAATTTCCGCGATCTCAGTGGAATCTCAACCGTCTGGTATAGGTATAAATTCGGCCACTAATCGAATTTATATATCAAATAGGGGAAGTAATACTGTTTCTGTAATTGATGCAGTAACAAATACTGTAATGGCTATTATTCCTGTAGGAAATCAGCCTACCAGTATAGAGGTTAATTCATCCAATAATCAGATTTATGTGACACACGAAGTAGAAAATACAATTTCTGTAATTGATGGACTAACTAATATTGTAGTTGCTACTGTTCCAGTAACATCTCCTATGGCTAACATCGATGAGGACCTTTCTTTAGAATAATCTAACCTTATAAAATTTATAAGGAGTAACAATTTAATGATTAGACAAAAATATATATAATTGAGCATGTTATTATAAGTATATTGATAATATTTGTATTAAAATACCATTTAATTTGGTATCACAAAATTCCTTTTTAAGCGGCGTATCTCCGGATATAGTGAGTAAATAAGGGTTAACTACTATACTATAAGATTCGTGCCAAAATTAAATTTAATTCGAATTTCCTTTGTCACATTCAATTAAATTTAATTTTTATGTAAGTGGATTAAAAAGCCATAGGTTTGAAGGGGACTGACCCCATAGAGTGAGACAAATAAAAAAAACACCTTTAAGTAAAAAACGGGTATGTAGTACCTAACAATAACTTGGAGGTGTTTTTTCTATGGGAAGAAGAGTTAGCTATCCAGTAGAAGTGAAATTAAAAGCAATTGAAATGAGATTGGCAGGAGTACCAATTAAAGAAGTTATGGAAACTTTACAGATCCGCAACTATACACAGCTCAAAACATGGATGAGGTGGCATAGAAATGGAGAATCCTATCGCCTGGCACAGCCCGTTGGGCAAACATACACCCCTCGAAAAGGGGCTCATTCTCAAGATACTCCATCAAAGTTAGAAGCTGAAAATCGATATTTAAAACAACAGATTGAAGTCTTAAAAAAGTACAAAGAGTTGGAAAGGGAGTGGTACCAGAAGTTGTATTGAACTTAGTAGAAGAATTAAAAGAGAAACTGCCTATCTCTCAAATCTGTCAGTGTCTGGGTATTCCTCGATCAACTTATTATCGTTGGCAGAAAAATGAGCAAGGAGAAGAAACAAAGAGAAAGAAATGGATAGAAGGAAAAGTTGGTGAACAGTGCCGTAAACATAAATTTCGATATGGCTATCGAAAAATTACAGCGTTACTCAATCAAACCATGCATATCAACCATAAAACAGTGCAGCGTGTCATGCAGAAATACGGTTGGCAATGCCGAGTTAAAAGGAAGAAACGGAAACAAACAGGACAACCTTATCAGGTTGCAGAAAACGTGTTAAACCGTAATTTCCGAGCAGAGCGCCCTCTTCAAAAGCTGGTTACCGATATTACCTACTTGCCTTTTGGACCTAAACAGTTGTACCTTTCAAGTATTCAAGATTTATTTAATGGCGAAATCATTGCGTATTCAGTGAGTGATTGTCAAAACGTAGAGTTTGTTTTAGATACATTAAGTCAACTCCCTTCTTTACCTCAGGGATGTACGTTGCATAGCGACCAAGGTTCGGTTTACACATCATATGCGTATCAACGAAAAGTCAAAGAAAGAGGCATCATCATGAGTATGTCCCGCAAAGGGACACCTGCAGATAATGCCTCCATTGAATCGTTTCATTCCAGCCTAAAGTCTGAAACGTTTTACCTCGACGAGTTAACATGTACTACGACTGCCATCGTAGAACAAACTGTCGAAAGCTACATTACTTATTATAACCATATCCGTATTCAAACGAAACTAAACAACCAGTCACCGGTACAATACCGACAACTGGCTGTTTAAAAGGTGTTTTGATCCCTGTCTCGAAATCAGGGGTCAGTCCCGAAGAGCCTTGGCTTTTTTTGTATGCTCCTAGACTAATTAAGGGATAACCAAGAAAAATTACATATTCTCGCGTTAATTTAGTTCTTATAAAAAAGCACCTATATATATCACTTAAACCATTGTTTAAGAACAAACGCTTTTCAATTCCCTCCCCTTTTCCACTCATAAGTAATTATTTGTTAGGTGAAAATTTTAAAATATACAATCGTTCTAAGTTACTGTCATCAAGGAAATTGAAAAATTTATAACTATTAGTTCTCCGCCAATGACAGTTTCTAAAAGTACAAGTACTTCATATATTAAATATAATACGGAACCAGGAGGAAAGAAAATGAGAGATTGTATATTAGTAATTGGAGCTCATCCTGATGATGAACTATTAGGAACAGCAGGAACCTTAAAAAGATTTGTAGATGAAGGTCATCAAGTAATTTCAATCGTTGTGGCTTTAGGAAGAAAAGAAGAAGCACACCACATTCAAGAATTAGGAAAGCTTGCAAACAAGCAGCTTGGTATTGATGAAGTGATATTCCTTGGGCATCCCAATTTAGAGTTAGAATCAATTCCCCTTCATTTATTAACGAAAGAAATTGAAAAATTGATTGAAAAATATAAACCTAGTAAAATATTTACCCATCATTATGGTGATCTAAATATTGATCATCAAATTACATTTAAAGCAGTATTAACAGCAACTAGACCTCTCCCTAATAAGGAACCAATAGAGTTAATTACATTTGAAACTGTATCCTCTAGTGAATGGAATGCCTCAACTTCCGATAACCTATTTAAACCGAATTATTTTGTTGATATCACAAGTAATATTGATGCTAAAATTAGTGCACTTAAATATTATGACGTTGAAATGCGAAATTTCCCTCACCCCCGTTCCTACGAAGGAGTTAAACATCTAGGCAGAGTTCGAGGCATGACTATTGGTGTGCCTTATGCGGAAGCTTTTGAAGTGATAAGAAGGGTTTGGAAATGATAAGAGATCTTATTTTCCCTTACCCTTATATCATTGAAAAAATGGATGAATACTATAAACCTAACCTCCCGTCAGTGAAAATTAGAGAAGACTATAGAACAAATAAAAGCCCTCAAAAACGGCCCTCAAAAAAGAAACTCACTATACTAATCGCTACATTTTGGGACTACCCTCATATAGGAGGATTGTCCAATTATATTACAGAACTCAGTAAAGGTTTAAGAAAACAAGGCCACAAAGTTGATGTTATCTCCCCTAATCTATTCCCCAGTGCAACAGTAAAAAATTTACGAGAGGATATTACCCCTAAATTAAAGGAATTCTTCCTTAGACGATATGGAAGTTATGATAAAAAAATCTTATCTAATAGTCGTCTCTTATATGTATATGAACGGATGCTTCAAAAAATAGATCTAGAGAAATACGATATCTTTCATGCACAGGATATATTTACAGCAAATATTCTAGGAAGATTTAATGCAAATTACAACAAGCCTTTATTTTTCACCCCTCACGGAATGTTTACTTTCAAGAGATTAAAATTCAATTTAATGGAAAAGGGTTCTATTGAAGAAACCTATTATAAAGAGCTAGAGAGGAAAGCAATAGAGTTTGCTAGTCAGCTCATTATTCTTAGTGACTCATTCCGTGATTCATTAACAGAATTAGGAGCAAAACACGAAAAAATGACAACAGTAATAACAGGTATTAATTATCCAGAAAAATACTACAAAAAAAAGCTGGGGCCCCAAGAAAAACTTGTAATTACATGTGTCGCTAGATTAGGACCAAGAAAAGGGCATAACTATTTACTTAGTGCATTATCAAATATTAGGCAATATACAAATAATGTTGAAGTATTAATAGTTGGCGATGGTGAAATGCGAGAAACTTTAGAGAAACAAGTGCATTCCTTAGATTTATCTATAGTGAATTTTTTAGGTTCAAGAGACGATGTACCTTATATTTTAAGCAAAACAGACATTTTTGTACTTCCAACAATTAACGATAGCTTACCAATTGCGATTATTGAGGCTATGCATAGTGGGACGGCAATAATTTCAACAAATTGCGGTGGTATTCCGGAAATTGTTAAACATGGTAAAACAGGAATCGTTATTGAACCTGGGGATACAGAAGAACTAGCACAAGCATTAAGATTTTTCATTGTTAATAAACAAGCTCGAGATAAAGCTAGTACTAATGCATTCAATTTTGCCAAAACACACTTAACCACAGATGGAATGATAAGAAAAATAGAAAGTATATATAATAAATTTTAAAGGTGGCTAAACCTTATGAAACATGAACATTGTGCAGTTGTACTTGATTTGAGTGCAAACGGGGTTGGAATAATACGAAGTTTATCTAAAAAAGGGATAAAAGTATACGCTTTTGATACAGAGAGAGCTTATAAGATAGGAAAATCCCGTTTAGCGACTTGTGATATATGTCCCAATCCTTTAACCGAAGAAAATGAATTGCTCACTTTTTTAATCAATCTTTCTCAAAGTATAGGAAAAAAACCTGTATTGTATGCAGGTTCTGATGATTATATTGTTTTCATTTCAAAAAACCGCAAAGAATTGTCTAAATACTTTTTGTTCTTACTTCCGGATCACTCCTTAATTGAAGAAGTTTTGGACAAAGAGAAGGCATATGAATTGGCTTTAAAGCATAATATCGCATGTCCTAAAACATATATCGTGGAAAATGAAGACCACTTTGAAGAAGCGATTGCTAATCTTGATTTTCCTTGTATCCTCAAGCCAGTTCTTGGCCATGAATTCAGAAAAAATATTAACAAAAAAGCTATATTAATAAATGATTTAGATCAATTAAAAGCTGATTACCAGATCTATAGGGAATATGGAAAGCTACTCATTCAAGAAATTATTCCTGGAGATGATAATTGCTTTTATAAAGTCGCTACTTTCTACGATGACAATATGAAATTAATGGCATTATTCTCCTTACAAAAAAATCACCAATTTCCTGCAGAGTTTGGAACGGGTGCACATATTATAAGTAAGCGAGTTCCAGAGCTTTTCGATATATGTTTACCCTTTTTTGAAGAAATTGAACTTAAAGGCATTGGTATGGCTGAATTCAAAAAGGATCCGCGAGATGGTGTTTACAAATTCATTGAAATAAATCCACGTTTCTGGCTAACACACAGCTTAACAGAACCTTCTGGTATTAATTTTGTCTATATGTATTATTTATATTTAACTAAACAAAATCCCGAGCCCATCTTCTATCAAATAGACGGGGTTAAATGGATATATCTAGTGAGATATTATCTGACTTTTCTTCAAAAAAGAAAAAGAAAAGAAATGAGTTTTATTGATTTTTATAAAGGTTTTCAAGGAAAAAAAGAGTTCGCCCTATTTGCATGGAATGACCCAATGCCATTTATTAGAAGTACATGTTCCCACTTAGTTAACGCTTGGAAACAACAAAGGAAGGAATGAAAATTGTGTATGAACCTAAATTATTATACAAACTATTTACGAAATTAAAGATTTCCGAAAAGCTTTCTTATTCCATGGGCGAAAAAGTTATCATTGATCCTACTAAAATCGAGTGCCTGAAATCAACCAAAAGAAGCAGCATATATAAATTATTACTTCGAAAAAAAGTGGTTACTATCCAATTATTTTTAAGGTCTATAGTTCAACAACTCAAAAAAATGAAGTTGAAATTAATATATATAAGAAACTCCACCCACTGTTGAAAGAATTTTTACCTCAAATTTACCTCATAGAAAGGAATTTAAATGAGGATTGGGTATTTATGGAATTCGTTAATCAAATACGCGGTCAATTAAAATTTACTCCAAAACATTTAGACTACATTATTCCCACGGTTGCTAAACTTCATGCTCGCACATTTGAAGACAAATTCAAAAAATACAATGCTGCTTGGAGTTCTTGGCTTCCAACTTATGATTCCTCATCAGCAAGAAAGGAACGAGAAAAACACATTGAAAAAACGGTCGTTTTTCTCGATGAGGCAGTTAGCGATGACAGAACAAAAGATTTAATAAAACCTTATTATAAATCCTTAATAAAACTATATAGTAAAGGTCCGGATTTTTTCCCTGAAATACTGGAAAGTGGTTCTGCTCTTACACATGGAGATCTTCATATGCAAAATATATGTAGTAAAGATGTTACCAAAGATGATCCCTGGAATATTCAGTTCATTGATTGGGAGTCAGCAAGATATGCTCCAACATGGTTTGATATGGTAGTTTTAGTAGAAATATTATTAGGATTCAGAGCAGATTGGCAAAAATACGCCGAAGAAATTCGAAATCATTGTATAGTAACTTACGTTAACGAAATGAAAAAGCATGGAATTAAATTTAAAACTGATCCAAGAGATCTTTACAAAATGGCTTATTTACAAAGAACATTAGAAAAAGGATTGCACACCCAATTACGAAGAATATTTGATAACCGTGGAGGCGAGTTACTAGGTTATCATCTAGAAAAAGTAGCAATTTGGGGTAGGGAATTAGGAATAGATTGATATATAAAAAGTAAGTTATCAATCTCTATAAATAACAATTTTTCCGGAGAGACATTTAAAAATGACTCTCCGGAAAAATTAAAAAATAGGCTGTAATATTGAATATTTTTCCGTATAGTACAAGCAATTTTACTGTAGAAAAATAGAATATAATATGAAAGGAGGAAAGCAATATGAGTAAATCTTATAAAAACAAAAAAGAAGGCCAGCATTACGATTTAAAAGTCATCCATGACGCTAGCAAAGACAAACATGACTGTAAGTGCAAAAAAGATAAATATGAAGAAAAAGACGAGTACAAGTACAAGTACAAAAAAGACAAATACGAGTCTAAGGACAAAAAAGATAAATGTAAAGAAAAAGACGAGTACAAGCACAAAAAAGACAAATACGAGTCTAAGGACAAAAAAGATAAATGTAAATATAAAAGCACAGATTACGATACAATGTATCCGTAAATAATCCTTTTTTAATTATCAAATAAAATTCAATTAAATTTCTAAATAAATATCCCTTTTTAATCACAATTCATGATTAATAAAGGGATATTTTCCACCTAAGTATTATACATATTCATTCTCCCAGATGTTTGACTCACCTAATTTGTCTCAAAAATGTAAAGAAGCAATCTTTATAGCTTCAATAAGTTAGCAGCAATACCACATAACGTTTCCTAAAAATAGTCTTATGAAACTTTACTAATTCCTCTAGTAACATAGCAGTTTGTAAAATAGACCCTAAGTATGTATGTCTTTAATTACAGTAATGTTTTGTGCTTTGGTAAGTTATGTAGGAATCTTTATTAGAAAATCAGTTTGTGTATAGTTAGTATAATAGGATTACACCTAACCTTTTTATTTAAGTCGATTAAAAGAGTGATTAGTTACTCATAATATGTCTCTTGGTTTCTAAACTTTTCTTTAGTATTCGTGAGAATCCAAACCTTAAGGATTTAATATTTTAACAATCAGTAGTATCTTTAAGTTTTAAAGTAATTCCTACTGTTTTATTACTTTTTGTAAATAACACCCTTTATTATTAAATATATTCCAGATAAAATTACATAACCATTCCTTCATTAGGCTTGAAAGAATGGTTATGTAGCTTCTATTAATAGTTACATAAAAAAAGACATATGAATGTGAATATTATCCTTTTTTCCACAAACTAATAATTCTTACCGTTGCACCAGAATCTTTGTGCTCACTTTTCTTTTTTTTCTTTTTAGAAGAAAATTCTTCTGTATTCTTTTCATCGTCCCAGTATTCTTTGTAACCCATAATAATAGCACCTCTCTTCCAATTTTAATAATATTATATGTAAAAACAAGCAATCGGAAAGGGTACTTGTACCATATTTTCAAAAAAATTTCTGATTTAAAATAACATTTAAAAAATAAATGTTTAGGAATTTCTTTAATAACACCAAATAACAAATTATAAGTCAACAGATTATCAAGACAATTAACATCAGCTAGAATTATTAATTTACAATACAAAATATATTTTCTAATTAACGGACAAGAATCCAAGCATCTTATTAATCCAAGAATAAGATATAAAATATGAAAAAATAACAAAATTCACTTCTCCCTCGAGGAATACATCCTGAAGTTCAATAGAAAAAGAGTCATAAGATACTCGTCTAAATGCTAACTTAAGTAAATTAATGAATCTTTTATACATTTATAAGTAGAAGGTTCAAGTCATTAACATTTAAGTTACCTAATAGTAATAACAATGAAGAAATCACCAGCTCAGATTTTGAAAACATGATTCTTCATTTTTAGGAGGAATAGATTTGAAAGATTTTTCACCAACAATCAATCATAAACACAATAAGGTTATTCGAAAGGAAGACTTAAAAGAATATGAAATAATCGGGGACGGAGCAGATGGTATAGTTTATCAACTAACATCTGATCGGTGTATTAAATTTTTTTTTAAAGAAGAAACACAACAAAGAGAATTGGAAGCACTGCGAAGAGGCCAATCATCTCCAGTAATGCCACGTCTTTATCAATATGGTGCAAACTTTATAGTTATGGAGTATATAAAAGGATTCTCACTCGCACGATACCTAAAAAAGCATGGACAGTTAACGAAGCCTCTAGTTGAGAAGATTTTAAACATGTTGGATGAACTAAAAAAATTAGGGTTCACTAGATATGATGCAGAAATACGCCATGTGTTAATCAACGAGTTAGGGGATTTAAAAGTTATCGATCATAAAAGGGCTTTTACTTCTGACCAACCTGTACCTGTTAAATTATTGAAAGGATTTAAAAAACTAGGATTAACAGATGAGTTTTTGAAATTTGTAAGAGAAATTCGTCCATCCGTCTATGATGAATGGAAAAAATATAAGTAAAGATATTATTATTTCATTATGCAGGTAGTAGTGAAAGGATAATTCATAAAAACAAAAGCTAATATTAATCTTTTAATTTTATAGGATATCCTTTTCACTTTAATGTAAAGTCCCCATAATCAATAAAGACAATTTTCCCTTTCTTTGTTAAGGCTAAATTAGGTCTTACTAAATCTTTAGGTCTTACTCCATATTGTCTAAACCTCTTTTTTAAATACTTTAATTGGTTATCGTAATCTTCAGTTCTAGGTACGGGGATTGTCATTTTTTTCATTATGATCCACCCATATCCCACTTCCTTAATTGGACACAGATGTTCTTTTAACTTAGCATGACAGTACTTATATATTATGAATTCATTTTTATTACTTTTAAGTCCTAACTCTGACGTGGCAACCTTTAATACATATCCATTTTGAAGATCATAAGTGACCCGTTCGTATCCATATCCAATTACTTTATAATCTAATTTTAGGGTTCTCACAGCTGCTTTAGTCATCCACCCTGTATTTTTTGTTTTATACTGCTTCATCTTCGTTATCCACAAATTAATGGACTTTATATCTTTATCACGCAAAATAGCACTTACCACTTTTCCTCCTCTTTTCTCTAAAGGTTCGATTATAATAATATATTTAAAAGAAATTTTCCTATTAATTCAATAAAAATATTAATACATCTGTGTTGAGTTCTAAATAGGTTTTGAAATTGAACTTTCTCGTTTATTATGAGTTATTAAGAAAGGGTTTAATAACTTACAAGGCAATCGTATAAGGGGGTAAAGATAAAATTAACAAGCTGAAGAAGTTCAAAGGAATGTGTAAGTAATAGAGAAACTGTTCTATTCATCAATTTAAAGACATTTTTATATAGGGGAAAGAAGGCTTACTTAGAGATAATAATAGTTTAGATGAAATTAAGCTTAAACTAACATTCATATTGCTTAGGGAAATACTTTTACTGCTGAAAAGCTGGTACTCCCATCCGCTTGTATCATGCCAGCAACGCTACTTCTCATCCCTACTACAACCTGATCTCCCGCATTTAACCAAAAGGTTTCACTTGCTGTTATAATTCCTGGTCTTTTTGCTGCAAAAGCTTCATTATCTCTCCCTTCAGTTTCTCCCTTGTTGGTTATGAGAAAAACTATATCTAAGTTATATGGGCTACTATTAAAAGGTTTAAATTTAACTGAGGATGAAAGGGAATATACTCCACTTTCTCTCGGGACAAAAGTAGAGGTATTTAGATCATATTCATTTGCCAAATCATATTGTTCAGTTTGAAAACGAACCTTGCTAGCACTGTTAGCTTGGAGAGGAATATCTACATTATTAATAGCTCTAAAAGCAGAAGCTCCTGCTCTTACATCGTTAACATACGGTCTATATACCCCCTCATAATTATGAGGAATATAATAATTTTTCATTTCATCAACCCCGTTTCCTGTATTTTTATATAGTTTATTCCTTTATAGAAAAAGGGTTAGTATTCTTAGCCTACTATAGGCAAAAATACTAATTTGATACTCTTTTCTTAGCATTCTCTGCAATAGCAAACCCATCAAGCTATGATAAAAGTTGTTACCGATATCAATTGTTAAATGTAAAAGATAAATCTCAATTGGATTCCTTCTAATTTATTATATATACAAAATTCCTTTCTTTTTGTGCTTGTCCAGTTACGCCAAATTTCTGTGAATTCAATAAATAACTTATTTTTTAATTCACTAAGTAAGAAAAAAAGTATGTTCTGCTTTCGAAATTCTTCTATATCTTCATAAACACTTATCTTATCTTATCTTATAAGGAATAAATCTGTTCCTCCACTTTACTCGAGCAAGAGGGTCTGCATATGCAAAAACCCTCTTACATTATTGTTATACATTATGTTTACGTTCTTTTATCATCTGAAAAATAAACTCTTTGTTATTTTCTAAGAGCTCTTTGGTAGTTGTATTATGGTTCTTGGCATGACGAGCGAAGTTAGTTTTACTGTACCATTGGTGGCATAAAGGACAAGGTAGTTCATTTTCAACTTCATAATGAGCTGACGTCCAGCGACTAGAAAAAGAAGAAGAGCTATTTGTAATTTTTTTTATATACGGTGTATTCTCATCTTGTATAGATTTTTGTATTCGTCCTGTAGTTGCAGCAACTTCGTTTGTAGTCGTTGTGTATAGATTCTCTTCTAACTCTTCTCTGATGAGTAAATATCCAGCTTCCGACATTGATAGCCCTAACTCATCACAACGCTCCCGGAATTGCTCATATATACTTTCTGGCAAGCGAATTGGTAACACTTTACTTGCTTCTTTTGATCTTGATTGACGAGCATACTTATCTAGCTTTCCCACCTTATCACCTCGTGTATACAATTTGTATACATATTCAGCACTTGGTCCTCATGTTCCTGCCATCTATTCAAATACATTTTGTATACGTTCTGTGTTCGTAGATGATTTTCCAATAACTATTAATATGATAATAGAAACCAATAGATAGTTTTTCAAGAAATCATATTAAATACTATTTTATCAATTAATAAAAATTAACAATTAACTTTTATTAAGATATATTTATAATCTTTTTATTTTTATATAGATATTATAAAAAATACTTTGTATAAATTAATTTTAATTATTACTTTATTTGTAGAAAAATCTCCTATTTGTCGTCACTTAGAGTAAATGATAAAACTATTAATTTTTTATAGATATTTTATCATTTACTTATTAAAAATTAATGTTTTTTAAATTGTTTTTGATGACATATATTAAGTTAAAAACATTTATATATTAATGTAAATTTAAAAAAACTTAGAATTGATAAGTTTTTTATTATTTTATTGGTGCATTTTATAGGTAGTTATAAAGTGATCCAAGAAAAATAAAATATAATCTAGAAACAAAATTCTGTGTTTTACTGGCCCCCCCCAATTACCTAGGAATCGTTTTTTAACGACTAAGTAATTATAAAATGCTTTTAAGGAAATAATGTGTAACTACAGATAATATCCTATTTTTTTATTAGTACTATTTTCTTGGGCTAACATGTTTATAAAAGGTGCACTTTTTTATACATCCTTTATTCAAACGCCCTTAGAATACTATCGAATCTACGATAGATAAAAAGCTGCGTATTTGAGAGGAAACACCTTTTCAAAAACCAGAAATTTAATGGCGACAAATCAGAAAGATGTGCATTGTTGGGTTCAACGTTTTGAATACCAAATCTAGAAGAACGCTTAACAGATAGCAAACTCTTTATGAGAATGATGGTATTGAGTCCCTAAAACCCAAGGAAGCGTCCATCCATAAACAAAAGAAAAAAGTCACTGAACCTAGTCAGTGGCTTTTTTCTTTCAATGAAACGTAATTGTCTGATGATGCTCGAAAACGCCTTTAGAAGTTTTTCTAACTTCAAAATGAACACTTTCATCCCTTGTACATATTTTAAAGGTATAAACATATAGGAGTGAAAACACATGATTTTTCGTAGATGGTGGCGCTGGCAATGGTTACGGTGGTGGAGATCATGGTCGCGAAGATGATGACAGTAATGTTAATAAACGAAAGAAACAAATCCTTAGTAAACAAAGACCTATTCGTATATGGAAAAAGCTATTAAAAATAATTTCAACAGCTTCTCTCTTGAGAACAAAAAATTATGTAGAGTATTCTAGACAGGCATACAAGCAAAATTAATATATTTTTAATATAGCTATAGTACGAGTTAAATAAAGGGGGGAGTTTTTTGTCTTCATGTCGAAAAAAACACTGTTATTGTTGCTCCAATTGCACTTCGAACTCCTGTTATTGCACAACATCAAGACCTTCAGGATCAAGTGTATTACCCGCTTTTGGTTCTTTACGTAAAGAATCTGGACAAGTTATAGATGTTGATGGAACAAAAGTTGATTACGACTTCGTGGGTCCTTCTGCTAATGTAACATTAAGTATAGTTAATGATACAATAACAATTAATGAATCGGGGGTTTACGAAATTTCTATGAGTTTAACTCTTGGAATTAATCCAACAGACCTTGCTAGAGGGTTTCTTTTTGTTAATGATGTTCCATTAAATTTTTCTGCGGTAAGTTTAACTGTAACGAGTAATACACTAGCTTTAGCCACTGTAAGTAAAACTATTCAATTAGATCTTTTAGCTAATGATGTAATTGATGTTCGAATTCATAAAGTTGGTGATTCAGTTATTGTGGGTAGTTCTTCTCTTACTATAAATCGGATTGGTTAATGAAAATTTCAAATATCTAAATTATATTTACAATAATGTATTTTAAAATTAGCAATTAAATTGACATATCAAGAGCTAGTTTAATAACTAGTTCTTTTTTAGATAGACTACTCCTAATGGATTTTAAGTTATATTAAAAGACATATAATAAATCGTTAGATAGTTGCCTATTTTTTATAAAATTTTATTAGTTGGCTGATACTAAAAGCCCCCTTTTTTACTCTATGCTTTTAGTGTTAGCTAATTTTATTGTAACTTATACAATGTCCTTACTGGTTAAAGAGGGATATATTTTACGAGTGGAATAAGCCCGTGTTTTGTAGACACAAGGGGATTGATAATCATAGCTGTGGTTGTAGACACTATAGAGGTAATGAGCATGGTTCCGGTTATAGAAAATAATCCAAAATATTTCTTGTTAACTAAATTTACATATAATAACTAAGAAAGCTACTGAACCCATTCAGTGGCTCGTTTTTATTTTTGAACGGGAATCCTGAAGAGGTTTCCAATTCAGTGGGAAAGCCAATGGGTTTTAAATCCTTCTTTTAGGGAGGAGGGGATTATGTACAGCTTAACCAAGCCAGTCTCGAATACAGGAATCCTCGCTGGGGAATAGTTCTTAGTTAACCTTTTACCTCTTTTATTAACAACGATTACGTAAATTAGAAAAGACTAGAGGATACATTACTGTACAAGGAAAATGACCATTTTTAAATTAGCTTTTTCTTTCTTCACTTATTTTCACCTCCATGATTGAAGCCTTGCACAGTTATTATTATTCTAAATAGAGGAATCATATTTGTTTAATCCTTTCATATGGATACAAAAAAGACACCGGTACTGTATCAGCCAATGCCTTTTTAAGATAAAAGTTTTTTCGTCAATATATTATGTTTAATATTGTTTTCTGGTTATTTCTAATAAAGTTCATTATGTTAATTAATTTTTGTGGCTAATAAATTATATGAAATAAATGTTCCTCCTCTAATAAATTCATTACATACAATTTTTAATTAATATTCTAATGGGAAAAGAGTTACTTTTAATATCAATCGTAGAGGTCACTGTATTCGTAGCGGTATTAATAACCGATACATTGTCATTGAACTCATTTGTAACATAGACATGGGTTCCATCCGGTGTAATAGCTATTCCAGATGGGGCATCCCCAACGAAAACAGTAGCTGTTACCGTATTTGTAGCGGTAGTAATAACCGATATATTATTACTACCCACGTTTGTAACATAAGCATGGTTCCCGTCTGGTGTAATGGCTATTCCAGATGGTTTATAACCAACGAAAATAGTAGAAATCACCTTATTTATAGCGGTATTAATAACTGATACATTGTCACTGAACTTATTTGTAACATAAGCATAGTTCCCGTCTGGTGTAATAGCTAATCCAGATGGTTTATAGCCAACGGAAATAGTAGAAACTACTGTATTTGTATTTGTATTAATGACCGATACATTATCGCTACCTGAATTTGTAACATAAGTGTATTTCCCATCTGGTGTAATAGCCAGCTCATTAGGGTTGGTGCCAACATAAACTGTGGAAATTACTGTATTTGCAGCAATATCAATTACCGAAATCGTGGTATTATCCTCATTTGTAACATAAATACGTGTGCCATCTGGTGTAATAGCCAGTCCAGATGGATTATCTCCAGTGAAAATAGTAGCAGTCTCTGCATTAGCGATCGTATCAATCACTGAGATTGTAAGATCCCCATAATTTGCAACATAAATTCGCATTCCATCTGGTGTAATAGCCAGTCTGTATGGGATACTTCTAACTAAAATGTTATAAATCATTAAATTAGTTTCTGTATCAATTATTGAAACTGTGTTATTTCCAGGGTTTGCAACATAAGCAAGAACACTATAAATAATCGGAGGTGGTGTTATCAATTGAATTCTCCCTTTTTCATTAATAAAAAATCATATAGCTTTATGTCCAAATTTTCGTGAAAACCTTTTATATTATAAATTAAAGTTAATTATGAAATAGTCCATATACTATTATTTTTTTTGATATTTCGAGATTGACTTTTACTGTCTTAAGTTCATATACTCTTTCAAAATCTTTTTGTTTTTCAAAATCATCTATCGCTTTGTTAATGTTAATAAGTGCCTTGTTAACATAACCTAATACTTCATGTAAATTTTCGTTATCGGGATGTATGATGATTATTCCCTCCCTTTTTGCGTCCTTATTATATAAAATGATCAATTAATTAAAAGTGATTGGACAACTTAGAAAGATAATTATTTTTCATGTAATAAATTTACTAAATTAAGTCTAGAGGAATATTATTGCTTTCATGAAACGAGCAGTGGGTTTCCCTTTTTATCACTCCCATAAAACCGAGATAACTAAAAATGAATAAACTATACAGCCTAAAACAAAAAACTCCTCCTCCTGAACAGTGTTTATTTCTGTTTAGACGCAAATTTATACAGAGTAATAATGTGAACCATCTTGAGTGCTTTTCTCCAATAATAGAAAATATTCAGCTTAGGCAAGTTACCTGATTGAGAATGAAAACATATAGTGTATTAAGAAGAGTTTATTTTGGTGATGGAATCATTAACTTTTAACGTTCATATTTTTGCATCATTCTGATCTTTATAAATTCAAAATTCCCTAGAACAAACATTTCTAAGGGATTTTTTTGATGATTGTGATTATACGAAAAAAAACTATCTTATGAGAGAATTAAGGTAGTTTTTTCTTGAACGGACAGACATTCAAACCTTCTGTTAGAAAATTAGGAGGATACTGAAATAGAATTGCTTAATTTATAATATGTAAAGTAGTGAGAAGGGCGTGGACGAGTGCTGATTCCATGTAAGATGCCTATTTCCTGAAGAAGCCATTATGTAGTGTTACAATAAAAGATTTTGATTTTATCAATTAATTATTTTTATTACTTTTAAGTGACATTCTATTAAACTGAGACTAGCTCCTGTTGTAACTTCCACAAGAGTAACGTTTATAAAGAAAAATAGACAATTCTTAAAAAGGCACTCACTTAAAAAAGGGGGAAATATTAATGAAAGAAAAACTTCATCTGGGTTGTGGGAAAACTATTCTAAAAGAGTGGATAAATCTAGATATCATGAAAGGACAAGGAGTGGACATTGTAGCTGACCTAGAAATGTGCTCAGAAATCCCTCTTCCTTTTGAAGACAATAGCATAGATGAATTTTATGCAAGTCATCTAATTGAACATATCCACTTTACACTCCCTCTAATGCAGGAACTTCACAGAATAGCAAAAAATGATTCAAAAGCGGTTTTTCGCCTTCAATATGGATTGAGTGATGATAAATATGTGGTGAAACCATACTTTATAGATTCTTTTGCTTGTTTTTCACAACCTTATTATTGGAGAGCCGATTATGGATACAAGGGTGATTGGAAAACGGAAAAAATCTCTTTATTTGTTAGTCAAGCAGTATATAAAAAAAAATCATTTCATGAAATATACGAGGACGTGATGAGAAAACGAAATGTTGTAAGTGAAATGGTTGTAGAATTACGGGCCATTAAACCTACAAGAGTAACGAGAAAAGAATTACAAACACGTCCTTTTATTGAATTTTTAATGGTTTAAAAGTAATAGTTTTCTATCCTATTCATTAAAAAGTAACTTTAAGTTGATTCTGATTGGGATCACTCTAGACTGAGGTAGCTTTTTATCAGGTTTCACACGTATAACAAGCAATGAAAAGATAACTTCGAATTAATGAAACCGTATTTTCCCCACCAAGACTACATTTTACCTTAGCTGCATATGTATAAAATGTGCGCTTTTTATACACCTTATTTTCATTCACTTGTAGAGAAATCATTGTTATATCAAGGCTGTGTAGAAAGCTGCATATTGGAAAAAGTGACACGCAGAGTACCTTTGGTATATCAAGGTTCTCTTTTTCGTAGACTTCCGTGTTAACTAAGTTTGTATATCATATACAGTCTAAAACAGAAAAAACTATGTATTTATTGATAACCCTAATTGCCTTGAGTAGTTTACTCAAAACATTAACTTTTATTAATATACCTTCCATTATCATCAAGTTAAATTGCATATTTTATTATTTATATTACATAAAATTTATAATTACATTTTTATTATTAAAATTAGGAGTTGAATAGATGGGATCAATACAGTTAACAGGACTAGTAATCTTCAAAGGAGACCCTGGCTATGAAGAAGCCATAAAGAATTGGAACCCTTATGTTGATGTCTCTCCCCTTGTCTTTGTTTTCGCACAGAATTCTCAAGATGTAAGCAACGCTATTAAATGGGCTCGTGAGAATGAAGTGCCCATGCGCGTCAGAAGTGGGCGCCATGCCCTAGATAAGAACCTTTCAGTAGTAAAAGGTGGTGTTGTTATTGATGTGAGTGAAATGCAAAAAGTTTCCTTAGATAGGAAAAATGCGATTGCAACGGTTCAAACAGGAATTCACGTCGGTCCACTTGTAAAAGGATTAGCTCGAGAAGGTTTTATGGCTCCGTTTGGAGATAGCCCAACCGTTGGAATTGGAGGAATAACAATGGGTGGTGGGTTTGGAGTACTGTCACGATCGATTGGTCTTGTAAGCGATAACCTTATTGGATTGAAAATGGTAGATGCAAAAGGTAAAATTATTCAAGCAGATCAATCTAGTAATGAGGATTTACTATGGGCCTCTAAAGGTGGCGGCGGTGGTAATTTTGGATATAATACAGAATACGCCTTTAAAGTTCATCAGGCCCCTAAGACAGCAACAGTCTTTAATATTATCTGGCCATGGGAACAACTAGAAACTGTATTTAGGGCTTGGCAACAATGGGCGCCGTTTGTAGATGAACGATTAGGGTGTTTACTTGAGATTTATAGCAAAGTAAATGGACTGTGCCATGCAGAGGGAATCTTCTTAGGTTCAGAAAGTGAGCTAACGAGATTATTAAAGCCTTTACTAAATGCTGGAACCCCAAAAGAAACAACTATAGAGACATTATCTTATCCAGATGCTATAGATTTCTTAGACCCTGACGAACCGATCCCTGGTAGATCTGATCAGAGTGTTAAATTCTCTTCGGCATGGGTATTGGATCTTTGGTCGAAAGAACCTATTTCAATAATGAAACAATTTTTGGAAGAGGCCACTGGGACAGAAGCCAATTTCTTTTTTATAAATTGGGGCGGTGCTCTAAGCAGAGTACCAAGCAACGAAACAGCCTTCTTTTGGCGCGATCCATTGTTTTATACGGAATGGACTGCTAGTTGGGAAAATAAATCACAAAAAGATGCGAATCTTGCATCAGTTGAAAAAGTACGCCAACAGTTGAAACCATATGTAACAGGCTCATATGTGAATGTTCCAGATCAAAACATCAAAAAATATGGAAAAGCATATTATGGCTCAAACTATGAAAGGCTACGAAAAATAAAGGCGAAATATGATCCTGAAAATGTATTCCGTTTTCCACAAAGCATACGACCTAAATTTTAAGTCTATCTTTTGTAATTGTAAGCTTCCACCTACTAAAGTAAAATATAGTAAAAGTTAAGAATTAGTAATATGCTAAAGAATAAATTTAATTGGGCTATTATTGAATACGTGAAGAAGAATGTTACAAAATCCCTCCCTCGACTCAGTGAAGTATCAACTGCATTAATAATGAAAATAGAAAGAAATAATGAGTTAGATATAGAGCTATTTGAATATATAAAATCTAATTTTATTAGGCAATTGAGAGATCTCTAAAAATAAATTCACATACATTTATTTGGATATGCAAGAATAAAAAACAAAAAAACTCCCCCGTAGGGAGTTTTTCTGCTACAAGAGTTATCACATAGCTTGATGTGTTGCTGCACCTTGAGTAGTTTGCTCTAAAAATCTAATTTTGTTTATTAAATTTAGATTTTTGTCTAATACAATATTATTTATAAAGCTTACATAATTAATGTATTACCACCTTTTCATTTTCCTTAGCCAAGTTCTTTTTTAAGAACATGGCCTGTTTATTTTCTAGAGTAGATATTATACCCTTTAAAGTAAAATTACAAGTAATGTTGCAAATTAAATACCCTGTCTGAAAGAAAGAGCATATAGGATTAGAGAAGGAAATTATCGCCTTACTTGTGATATTCTATAAGAGCTACATAAGGAGTTACGTTTTTTAGCTCATAAAAACAACACAAGCATTATGAAGTATGTGAAAGTGATTTCAGAAAAACATGTAAAGAAAAGTAAACAAAGAAAGGGTACTTCCTCTGGATAGGAAGTACCCCATGTAGAACTCGTAAGGACTTCTATTATAACATGAGTTGTCCTCCAAAAACAGGAGGGTCTTATCATGGATCAAAGTGAAAAACTTTTAATGGGATTGAACATATTTTACTTGTAGCGTCTGATTTAATTGATGAAGTTGCTCGACTAAAAGGTGTAGAAGAGAAATGTAAAGTTCTTAAAGGGAGAGTATTTCTTAATCAATTTACGTTTGTTGAACAGCAAGTTTTTGAGCTTACTTTAGATGGATATTCAGGACGAGAAATGCAGTTGATTCTGTCTAAAGAAGAAACCACAATTAAATCACAAGACAAAATATCATACGCAAATTAGGTGTATCCTCCATGAATGAATCCGTTAAAAACTTTCAATATTTAGAGTACGAATCACCCAGAAAATTTCTTCAATCTCGATAAACTGATGTGACCTTCAGAGGGACTTAACATCAACAGAATATACACAATAAGTCACCTGTAAAGGGGACTTTATATCCACACTATATCATCAGCAGGGAACCTTAAGGTGTTCACCTAAGCAAATTTCGTGGTATCACGGTGAAGCTAGGCTCTGCCTAGCCCCACACACCCTGTGGGGGCAAAAACCCCTTATGCTCTTCAAGATGTTTTTTATGTTATTTATATTGATGCAGTAAAAACACAGAAAAGGAGAATAAACATGGAGATTAAAGTGAGAAATGTATGTCCGGTTGCTGTGAGTAAATTAGATCGTTTAGCCAAAGAAAAAGGTCTTTCTAGACAAGCTTTTTTGAAAGAACAACTTGAAACATTATCAATTATAGAAGAAGTAGAAAAGAGAGAACAAGCTATTGATGATTTGTATGATCGAACCATAGAGGCAATGGAAAAATGTTCAGATTCAATGACAAATATGGATCGTACATTCCATAAACTCACGGGGGAGGGTGAAGAATAATGACAGCAAGCAAACACAAAAGAATGATTTCTTTAAGTGAAGAGGCTGATGAATATCTTCATAGACATATGAAGGAAAGAGGCTATCGTTTTCCTGGAGATGCTATTGCAGATATCATTCGAAGATATGAAAAATTAAAAAATAACGAATCCGATGAAACATTTTTAGACGCTGCTACGATTGATGCAATAGGTCAGGCTTATTTAAAAAGAGCCAGTGGATTTTATCAGTACTTAGACAATAAATTAAGTGAGGTAAAAGAAAGTACAAAGAATACACAGATAGACACTAGAGTATTAATGGAGCTAATTAATAACTTATATGATCACTTAAATATTCAGAATTTTAAGTCAACACAGTTTGATGAAACAGAAGCTACTAAAAAGGCCAAAAGAATAGTTCTACACCAGATTCAAGAGGAAAGAATGCAGTTCATGGAAAAAAGGAAACGAGAAGAAGCAGAAGAAATGGATCATTTGTTCGAGGATTAACCTTAAAGGTTATAAAAGAAGGCTTACGTTTGCTTTTCCTTTTAGGAAAATGATGTAGTTTAAGTGATATGTACGTATTATGGAGCAGAAGAAGAAAATGAAGGTGTAAATTGTTTTTTGTGGCATGGAATTAAATAAACGAAGACCCGCACTGAAAGAATCTTTGGTATATGATGACTGTGAGAAGGGCTTTTATGAATGGTTTTATGAATAAAAAGATGAACTAAACATATAAAGTAAAAGTAGAAGTAAATCAAATTATTATAAATATTATTATTGTTGTTTACCCCCGAGAATATAAAGAGGAAGTTGAAGAATTGATTAATGTAACCATTAATTTAATGAAAGTTATTCTGCATAGTACCATGAGAAAAAACTTAGTCTTTATGAATTATTACCTTAATTCAAGGGACATTTTGTTATCTAGTTCTAGGAAGCCATAAATTATTTTGTTTATCTTGAAGGTTTTAATTATCATTAATACAGATTATGACGTGAACTAACAATGCAATCCGTATACATCTGAAAAATAGAAAAAACTACTGGTGTCGTCTGATCGATCAGTAGTTTTTCTCTTATACAAAATCATCTAATAGGAGCAAACTCTTATGGTGTCTAAAGTAACTTACTCAAACTATTGGATAATATACATGATGAAGAATCAATATAAAGACGAGCTGGTAAATCCACTATCTCTTGCTTGTCTTGTTCTCTTACAATATTAGAAGCTATCCTATTAATAGCTTCTGTCATTTCTTTTCAAAGCGTAGTAGAAGATAAAAAGCCACTACAATAGGAAAGCCTAAATTTCCAATAAGGTTAAGCCATTGGTATATTTTGATTATCTCCTTTTTGGTACCGTTATCTTATATAATATACATTCCAATCAAAAAAGTTTGGGTATGTCCAGATACCAAAAATTCGCTAAAACCAAAGATTTCTAAGGCTTTTATTTCTGATAACAACGAATATATTAACTGATGACGTACTAACATAATATTTTACAAAGTGAATATTATAGCATTCTGGGATCTTGTAAATGATTTTAATATTCCCATTGGCTTTAATACCGTTATCTAATGGGATTTTCAAATGAATAATAATCTATTCACCATGTTATTGTTGCATTTTGAAATATTCTACTCATTCTAGCTTTTTGCAGTTGTACGGGATCAATAGTTGGGATAATGTTAGGAAGTACAGGGGCCATGAGATTACCTACAAGATTACTGTGAGCTATATCACTCTTCCCCGTTACAGGGTTAATAAAAGGACCCGTAGGGTCTATAGCATTAAATTTAAATATATTATTAAAAGGTTGTTTATCAAGCTCAGTCAATAGAACATGTCCTGCTTCATGTGCAAATGTAAAAGGTGCATTTAAAGCTCTGTTGCTCAATGCAATAGAGCCAAAGAGCGTAAATTTAGGTATACCATCTTTAATTCTAAAATCCTCAATTATGACTCCTCCTGCACCTATAGGGCTAGTACTACCCGAAGAAAATGCAAAATCATTCCCACTCGTATAAACAACGTATATCCCAATTGGATTGCCAATCTTATGTTTAACTTTCTTAATTAAACCTTTAACAGGACCCTCCATTGCTGCTTGAAAACCTAAATTGGTCACGTCTATTATTGTTTTCACTTCAAATACAGGTTGTGGAATAAAATTTATATTACACATTCCTCCGCCATTCCATATCTGATTTGCCAAATTGATGTCTCGATTAAATCTTTTTTGCCTTCCATTGAAATCACTAGGCTTAGAGCCTGCGGTAAAGATACCATAAACATTAACTTGAAGGTTATTTTGGTATTCTTGATCGGGTCTAATTTTTAATATTTGATTAGACCAGGAAACTATATTTGTTTTTTTTTAGACTTTCTATTATTCAATTGATGCACTTCCTTTTATATCGTTAATATAAGCTATGAAACTATGGCTAATTTGCTTGTATGCTTATCCACTAACAGTGATAAAATAAAAATTTCCAAAGCTAAAATCCCGTGATATGACTTATATAATAAAAAAACTACTGAACTCTAATCAGTAATTTTTTCAATCATGATGGATAGAAGTTTAATTTACTATGTTTTTTGAAACCTCATATATACATTCAACAAAGGGCCCCATTACAAGATGATCTTAAATACGTTTACAATAGGGATATCTATATTAACTAAAAGGGGAGTAGTTAAAAACGCAATAGCCAAAATCGCTGTCACATATCCTAAATAAATGCAGTCATTCTAATCACAGTTTTCCAATGTTTAGGTGAATGATAAAAAATAAATTAGTAAGTGTGTTTATAGCTTTACCTTATGATGAATAGTAAAATTGTTAAACACTTAAAAATCAATAATTTAGTTCACTAGTACAGATAGGCTTTTATGCCCCACCTTACCGTTAATTAAGATTAATGATTATAAAATATGATGTTCTCTGGGTTAAAGGGGAGATAAAAAAATGGTAGACAAAACAAAAGATGTATTTTCCATTGAAATTAAAATAATAGACGGGAGAAATTACACAATTAAAGATAAACAATCTATATATGACATAGAGGAGCAATTAATCGGTAACAAGGAGTTACATTTAGGTAGATTCCTTTCGGTTGTACCTGACAAACCATCCTTAGATAAACAGAGAAAATTTGACCATATGTATTTTAATATTAACCATATTCTAAGTATTAAATATCTAAAAAAGTTTGATTGAAAGAGGTTAAGACTTTTTTGTAATTATACCTTTCATACCATTTTTCATAGGTCATAACACATGTATAAAAGGTACGTGTTTTATTGATCAATTCCAATTTCACCTACTGAAGGAACATTGAATTTTCATCGATAATGATATATCAAAACGTACATACTCTGGAAAAAGAATCCTTGGTAGACGTCTACTTCCCGAAGAGTTCTTTTGAATGGGATTCTAAAACTAAGTTTATATATCGTATACACTCTAAATTGAAAAAACTCCCTTAGACGGTAGGGAGTTTTTCTTTTAACTAACGAGACTCTAGATGTATTTCACTTTATTGATTGGACAATTCACCTGAAGTGAGTTAATGAATAGAGTTTATTTACTAGTTAATACAATCTTACCTTAATTCCTTTAGAAATACATTTCCCTCACATCAAAAGCCTCTTCAGTTAATCATCGAATAAGCCTTCCATGTCTGTAAAATTCATTATGGTAACTAAAACTTTATGTTCTACACATTTTAAATACAGAAAAACCTACTGTTTGAAAGTAGTTTCTTTCTGTCATATCATTTGTTTTTAATTTTAATCCTGGCTTTATAAAGACTACAAGTGATATATTTGTTCGAAAGAACTTGCAAGATAATCAAATCCCCGAGGACGTAATGTTTCAAATTGTTGATGAATTTTTAGTCTTTCCTCTGATCCGTCAGGAAGTTTGTAAAGTTCTGTAACAGGCTGTTCGTTATTTAAACATTCAATAATTCTAAAAAGCATTATTCGAAAAGCTTTTTTTAGTTCATTATATTCATTTGGAAAACGTTCATCTAGTGCATTATATTCAACTAATGTCTGATGCATATGCATAAATGATAGTTCTTTCCATTCAAGAGATAAGATAAGAACGTCTATATTTGGATGTTTTTTAACGAAACGATAATGATTACCCCATTGTTCTTTAAGTTTTTTCTTAGATATTGGATGCTCTTGATGATAAGCAACTGTAGAGGGATCTAAAACAAATTGCGCTCCGTTTTTATATAAACGATATCCAATTTCCCAATCTTCTGCCCCATAACCAACAAAGGTTTCATCGAAATATCCAGATTTGTTTAATTCTTCTTTCCTTACTGATACATTTCCACTTAAAAATGCGATATAAGGAAGTGTAAACCCCTTAAGCCTCTCCCCAAAATGTTTTAACCCACTATTAAGGAAATATCGGTTAGAAAATGATAAACTTTGAAAGCGTTCTGTATCAATATCTTCTATTGTTACAAGCGGATAAGGTTTCTTTGATTTATGTCTAGTGCGTTCGTAACTTTCGTATATTTCCATATACTTAGAATCTTTTCTCACTAGATCTTTTAGGTGTGCCAATTGATCTTCATTATAATCCGGCATAATAAAAGTATAGACTCCTTCATAATGCATGGCTCCCGTGACTACAAGGTTTGTTTCTTGTAAGTGATGTTTATAGTGGTTTTGAATAAAATGAGGAGTCACTAACATTTCTCCATCCAAAAAGATTAAAACATCTCCTTCAGAATGCTTAATTCCTATATTGCGTACAAAGGAACGTCCTTTATTTTTTTTCATACGTATATATTTAAATTTGAATGGGATGTCAATTTCTTTTAAAATATCACGAGTTTTATCAGAAGAAGCATCATCTACTAAGATAACCTCATAATCAGAGTCGGGAAACGTTTGTTTTGAGAGGCCGTAAAGGGAAAGGGAGATTTGATTGTATTTATTATAGGTAGGCATAATTATACTAACCTTAATTGGATGGTTATGATTATTTTTTATACTCATCTTATATAAGCTGTTGTCCAAATTATGGACTTGATTAATTTCACTTTTGGTTTCTCTTAATTTGTTTTGATTATTTTCTCCCTTTTTTCTATAATGTTTTCCCTTTTTATAATATTTTCCATTGTGAGGGTTGTAATAATGACCATAAAAATCTATTTTAATCATCCTTTCCTTTTTTTTTATAATATTCAATAGGTGGCAAAATGCCTGTACAATATGAAAAAAAGAGTTATGAATGCTTCAGAACTGAGTAAACAATAAAGTATTATTAATGAAATAATAATACTTTCATTAATCTTCTCTAAAAAATTATTGTTCCAGATCAAAATGTTGTAAAGTTTAAATCTATCTTTTATGTTTAGCAATTTCTATGTAGCTGGGGGAAAAGGCACTCAGTTATATAGAAATAAAAATTAATAACATCCATTATCCGAAAGAGCTACTACTATAAGTAAGCACTTCAATTCAATACTGAAGTGCTTACTTATAGTGTTATTTATCCAGTAATTTCCGATAAGCTTCATTATGTTAATTTACTGTAGTGCCCCATCAAGCTTATAAACAACATTTAAATTATTCCTAACATATCTCTTTCTTTTTTTGAAAAGACCTAAAGTTATGTGGCACTATTCCTTTCAAGGGTTCATAAATACTTTAAATAGTACATAAATGTACTATCCGTTCGTAAATAAAGCACCTAATAGTTACTTAGTTCAGTCCGCAAATTATTATATTAGAAAGCTTTTTTCTTATCTACTTTTATTTAGCAAACCCTATAGAAACTAATTTTATATATGACCTACCCTTTTAGCTTCTTCATCATTAGCAAAAAAATCTATAGAAAGCACTGTCTGGTAGAAAGAGGTTTTTGAGTTCATAATCTCGCATAACACACATCGAACACTCCGTAATAAAATAACTAGTTGTATTAGGATCATAAAATCCTGCCCGATGTAACCAAGCATGCATGATAGATCCTGTACTTATGCCGATATCGCTTACCTTAGATAGATCAACAATAAATGATAAAGGTACTTTTGTTCGATTTAAAGCTGTTAAAGCCATAACAAGGGAACCATTAGCAAGGGAACCAGCAAAAATTTTCGCTTTGGGAGCAAGACGCAAACCGTTGTCACGTATAAGTCGGGTAAATTGATCCATAGCTACATTCGTAGCCACTAACGCATTGGGAATACGTGGTCCAATATACCAAGTAGGTTGTAAATTCCGGATTGCATACACATTATTGCAAGCAGCTAAATCAGAAATACCGTTATTAGCTCCACCATTCCATTTTTGACTTAGATGATGGAACCAACTAAATAGTACAAGTGAAATGGCATCTTTAATATCTTGTTCTTGTGTTAGAGTAAATTGATTATCAAGGTCAAAGTAAATAAAGGCGGGTAAATTGGTAACTCCCGGAGGCGGAGGGACAGGTATTGCTATTTCTCTGAATGCGGTGGGATACTGTGGCGGAATAAAATTTGTTTTTAAAACATCCTGTAGAATAAGTTCCATACTGATGAGAATCGGTTGAATATTGATTGGCAAAGTGATGTTCTCCTTTCATAAAAGATATTTGTACTAGTAGAATATTCACTTAAATGAAAAAGGTTTGGACATGTGCAGATAGATGAAAAGCCATTGAAATTAAAGGTTCCAATGGCTAGATAATAGGGGCTTACAAAAAAAAGACTACACTGATCAAGAACGTTATATCAGAAGATGGGAAATGGGGAATTTTATTTTAAAAATTACCATTAAATATCATTTTAGGATTAAAAAGGAGATACCTTACGTAGTAGAAGTATTAAAAGATCAATATATGTATATAAGGAGACAAAAATGATTAAATCGACAATCCCCAGTAAATTATCATAACGAGCAACTTGTTGCATAAGGAAGTGGGAATCTTAAACATGTACAATCAGATCTAAAAATAGGGAGATATTCCCTAAAGGGAATATCTCCGTTTTTTTTAGATGTCCACTTTTTGGATCCTTAACCGCTTCATCGTTGTTAAGTAGCTTGCTCAAGTAGTTGGCTCCTATTCATTTTATCTTTAACCCACAGCCTTTGAGCCCGAATTAGATCCCAAGCTCCACAAACTAAATATAATCGTGATTAAACCAAGAATTACACTTGACCAAACCTCTCCATTTGTTAATGAATAGATGAATGGGAAAATTACAAACCAGACACCAGTAATTGTTGAAATCCAGTTTTGCCAAGAATTCCAACCAGGCTTGTCATAGCCCCACAATGATACAATAACTTGAATAATTCCAAAAATAATACTTGACCATAAAGCTCCTGATTGGTCTGAAAAACCAATAACCCAAGGTGCGATAATAAACCAGACCCCAATTAATGCATTTAAATTACCCCTTATTTTCATGGTTACACCTCCCAAAGGTTTATGAAATCTCTAAAGATTTCATTACTGAATTATATGCTTAAAAATTATTAACATTAACTAAAATGAGAATACATAGTGATTTATAAAAAAAGCAAAAACAATCCGTAGGAGGCAGATTGTTTTTTTTTCAAAGAGGAATCAGGAATGCAGTTCTTAACTGTATTTTATATTTCCCATTCCACTTTATAATTACCTTAAAATTACTATCTTTGTATATTAATATTTTTCTAATAGAAAAAATTGTAAAAATAATCATATATTTTTACTTTCTTTTATATTATTCCCTTATGTTCCATATAGAAGGGAAGGCTGAAAATGGAGGCTGAGATAAACTCTTTATGTACACCAATCCCTGGTCAAAAAAGCAGATCGAGTCGTAACTTTTCACTTTTTCATTTACCTACGAATAAAAAAGTTAGGGTTGTAGTTGAAAGGAAGTATAAGGAAGTATCAGGGTATATCATTTACTTTTGATATTATGAGTAATGATCTAAACAGTACAGATCATGTCATTTGGCATAATGTGGGAAATGGTTCAATTCTTAAAATGCCAGATCTGATTAGACAAAGTAAGGGATTGTACATTGCAACCCCTTCTATAAGTTCTACGGTAGGGTTCACAGATTTGGTTCGAGAAACATTTAGAGTAAAGTTTTATACATTAGAATAAGCATATAAGCTAACCAAAAGTTGGTTTAGGAAATTCGTGAAATAAGGGGAACAAAAAGGAAGAACACTGTGTCAGCTTTTTTCTTTTTTGTTTTCAAGCTAGTGAAGCAATATATGTATAGTAAATACGATGCTGTTAGATGTTTTTCATATAGATATTCCACCTAAAACAGGCCTATGATCATAAAGTAATTTATATTCTTAAAGTCATCTGTCTTTCTAAAAATACACCCTGCTAACTGAAGGAAAACTTAACTATAGGGAAAAAAATTCCGAAACGAATATTTACACTAATAAAAAATATACATGTTCAGATACAAATAAAAATGATTATAATCATTAGTTCTAATCTGCTCTATCCCTAATGGTGATAATTATGTAAAAGAACGTGCTCCTTAGTTGTATTAGTATGAGGTTAGGTAAGAGGTTTGATTGCATAATCCTATATTAATCATTGATTAATGAATTGTTTGTCTGCTTGTCCTAGGACACAGAAAATTTATAAATATTTTTATATAGGGAGAGTCACTGGCATCATTAGTTCCAACGGCTATGCTTCAGCTAACTTCATTATTTATTCCTCTCTCCATAAATTGGCTGATCTCAAGGGTTTATAAGAAGGAAAAATAAAATATAAAAAATTCTTTTATATTCATTTAAAACCTTATATTTTCCTTTTCACTACAAACCGGTACTAGAAGGAATAACTTCTCTACCCTTTTTCTATTATTAAAAATACAATAGAGACATACCTATGGTCGCACAATGGGTCGCTTGCATAGTTAACATAATCGCAGGTAAAAAAACTTAATGATATTAATGGATACGTTAAAATAACTTAGCCTACTCAAATTTTAAGGGTAGGCTTTTTATAATTGTTATAACTTTTTTGACTTAGAAGAGGACGGGGTTCCCTCGGGCACAAATGTAAAATAGCTAAGTTTTAATTATAATTTTTGAAGATAATAGCTAGTTAAATCAAGGGTTGAGCCTTGTACAATAAAGAGTTTGACCCCATTAGTTGCTTAGATAATGTATCTAACTTTTGAGATTTAGTTTCTAATCTCGATGGCCCTTTTTATCTAAACAAGCTTATCATGTACAAGTTTGGTGTTGATGTTAATATACAGCTAAAAATAGGTATTTTCCCTCCATACTTTGTCCATTCAATGTGTAATATTTTTCATATAATATATAGCAATGTGAATTTATTTTTCTTTTTTAAGGAGGGGTTTTGTATGAGCAGAGATCATAAGTGTGTATGTGATCAGTTAGAAAGATTACAACCAGGGACACAAGTTGATATATTTCTAAACGGAAATGTACTGGAAGACCTTATTTTTACTAACTTTAATTTAGATACTTTCTGTGCAACTTTTGTTGATGTGGAAACGGAGACAGGAACTATTATTGTTTTAGATTGTAGAGATATACAAGCACTTCGAATTGAGTAGCATTATAAGATAATAGTGTAACAGTGTAACTGCAGAAGAGCTTGTAAAAGAGCTCTTCTGTTAATTTAAAAGGACGCTCTATTCGGATATTATCCAAACTAAGAAAGGGAAACCTAAAATGTCAATTTTCGTTAACCGCTTTACCAACCCCAAAATATTTAATTCTAATTCTATAGCCGATGATCATAATCAGAAGGTATATCATATTGATCTGAATTCAAAATACAGTTCTAAAAGTGTATGCAGCCTTTTAGAAACTTTTCACCAAGGAAAAAAGGTAAAAAACCTTTTAGTAAATGGTACACAAATAAAAGTTCAGAATTTTGTAGGATTTAACCCTAAGACTGGTCTCGCTACATTTTGGGGAAAGAATGATGGTATTCTTTTAGTTGATTGTGAGCGTATTGACGCTATTACACTTTGAAATAATTTTTCACACTATAATGCCCTGTTCTGTGTCTTGTTAATCAGTGAAGATAACCCTTACTGTAATATTGTTTATAGGGAATTAATAACAGCTATTTTTATACTTCCATATCATTTATACAAATATAAGGTTACTTTACAAACGTCTATAGAATTTACAATACTCTTATGCATATTTTTTTCTGCAACAAAAAGGCTTCATAAAATAGAAGCCTTTTTAAAATTTTTACTCATATAATAATAAAAATTAAGAAAGTTTAGTCCTGTTAAGATATTCGAAACAGTTTAGTTTATAAGTTTCTATATAATTTGATATCAGAAATAAAATTAAATGTTTAGATAAAAACCCATTATAACGTAAGCAGATAGTACCTGATTTTCTAGCCAGTATATATTTTATTCATTTTGTATTTAAATAGTTGTTGTTATCAGGACCAATCAAGGCTAAAAAAGCGCCTATGTAATGCCCTGCTCAAGAGGTCATACTATAAGATATAAAAACACAATATGAAAAATAATGGAATTTATTAATGCTAATAGTTCAACATTGTCCTCTCAGCAAGATTACTTAGAACAAAAGGAGAAGATCAACAGGTATGCTGCTTGTTAGCAAAGTAAGAATTAACTTATAAGAGCTAATTGTTCTGATTGTAAAAGAATTCGTACGATTTCCTCAAATGCTCCACCAACCATATGCATTCGAAGCTGTTACACACGGATATCTTTATCAACGAACCAGAAAAAAAGAAAAGTGTTTAGTACATAGGATTATTAATGTGGAAAGCTTATTGAGTAAAAAGTATAGTTTATGGTATTTCAAACCACCTGGAGTTTGTTCTACAACATAGTATAACCCCTCTCAAGTCAGGAGGTATGATGAATATCATAGCTTTTATCAACCAACAGGTCAAATCCGTGAGAATGTTTATACTATATTTTAAAATAACAAATAAATTTTGATACTTGGCGCAAGCTCAACCTATATAAGAGAACGTGATACATCATACTAAATTTCCTATTCTAAGTAGAGAAAGATTACTGTACAGGAGCACTAGCCTTTTCTGTTTTTAGGCTGTATAAATTATTCACTTTTAGTTTATATAATAAGTTTTATCAGAAATAAAAAGCCATGTTCCTTAAACGAAGGCATGACTATTAAGGAGAATACTTCCAATAGGTATGCTATATATATGTATTTTAAGGATAGCTTGTAATAAATAATACCTCTATTTTTAAGTTTCATGGCCTGAAAAGGACAAGCATACAAGCAAATCTTTTTCTTTTTCATATTAATATATTATATTTTTAAAAAGGGAGGTGGAGTTTTGAACTTTAATAGCAATGCACTTATTGGAACTGAAACAATACAAAAAATCCTAAGCAAACAAATTTCCAATTCAGTAATTGTTGTTAAAAATTCTTGTAATGTTAATATTTCTATCACAAATACACAAACAGCAATAATTTTACAATCCTTATTGCAAGTTTTAACCTTTATTTTAACGTTAATAGGTTTAGATGCTAATTCAATAAGATTAATTACAGTCGAAGTTTTACTCCTTGCAAAAGTTATACAATCTAGCAATCATAAAATTATTATCGAAAATTCTAAAAATGTTCATGCTACTACAACTAATATTGATACAGTTATTTTTATACAAAGTTTTATATTAGTTTTGACTATTTTACTAATTATCTAGGACAATGTATAACTAAATAAAGGTCGACTTAAGAAAAGCTCATCATACAAAGATTCAAATGTTATCGAGCAAGCATTTAATTTCTTGTTAGCATGATAGATTTAAAATCCTCTTCAGTGATTAACTGAAGAGGATTTCAATGTGTAATGATTATATTATGAAAAGAATTAAGATAAAGATTATATTAACTACCAAATAAATCATATTCATTAGCTTACTTTAAGTAAATTGTCTATATGAATAAAATAACAATAATTAGAGTGAACTGATACGATGAAACATACATTCAAAAACCTTACGGCAAACAGAGCAACTACTGTACAAAAGCAGTAGTTGTTCTGTTTCTAATCTATATACACTATACATTTTTAGCAACATAATTATTATTCTCGATATTTATTTTTATAATAAATAATCAAATAGTACAAGCTTTTATTTGAAATTTACATATAATAAATCAAATGTAAATTTATAATTTATATTTAATTCATTGCAATAAGGGGGTATACAAAGGATGATTACAGACTTATTAAGAATCTTAGATCCTGGAACACCAGTTCCAACCTTAGTCGTAGGCGGTGCTACGCTTACTAATCTTGTATTTTCAAGCTTTAATGCTTCAACTAATTTAGCTTCTTTTGCAACTAGAACAGGTACTGGGACAAACGCTAGCACAAATATTGTCACAGTAAATGCTAATCAGATTCAAGCTATAACAACAGCTTAAATATATATCTTATTTAGAATTGGACATGCTTCATTTGACTATATATTTTATTAGATATATTTTTAAATCTCCATGTTTGCACAAACACTTACAACTAATTTAATATAATAAATTCTAAAAATTAACTTAATACTCGTATAATTACAAAAAACTACTGATGGAGGGACTGACCCCTGATTTCGAGACAGGGATCAAAACACCTTTTAAACAGCCAGTTGTCGGTATTGTACCGGTGACTGGTTGTTTAGTTTCGTTTGAATACGGATATGGTTATAATAAGTAATGTAGCTTTCGACAGTTTGTTCTACGATGGCAGTCGTAGTACATGTTAACTCGTCGAGGTAAAACGTTTCAGACTTTAGGCTGGAATGAAACGATTCAATGGAGGCATTATCTGCAGGTGTCCCTTTGCGGGACATACTCATGATGATGCCTCTTTCTTTGACTTTTCGTTGATACGCATATGATGTGTAAACCGAACCTTGGTCGCTATGCAACGTACATCCCTGAGGTAAAGAAGGGAGTTGACTTAATGTATCTAAAACAAACTCTACGTTTTGACAATCACTCACTGAATACGCAATGATTTCGCCATTAAATAAATCTTGAATACTTGAAAGGTACAACTGTTTAGGTCCAAAAGGCAAGTAGGTAATATCGGTAACCAGCTTTTGAAGAGGGCGCTCTGCTCGGAAATTACGGTTTAACACGTTTTCTGCAACCTGATAAGGTTGTCCTGTTTGTTTCCGTTTCTTCCTTTTAACTCGGCATTGCCAACCGTATTTCTGCATGACACGCTGCACTGTTTTATGGTTGATATGCATGGTTTGATTGAGTAACGCTGTAATTTTTCGATAGCCATATCGAAATTTATGTTTACGGCACTGTTCACCAACTTTTCCTTCTATCCATTTCTTTCTCTTTGTTTCTTCTCCTTGCTCATTTTTCTGCCAACGATAATAAGTTGATCGAGGAATACCCAGACACTGACAGATTTGAGAGATAGGCAGTTTCTCTTTTAATTCTTCTACTAAGTTCAATACAACTTCTGGTACCACTCCCTTTCCAACTCTTTGTACTTTTTTAAGACTTCAATCTGTTGTTTTAAATATCGATTTTCAGCTTCTAACTTTGATGGAGTATCTTGAGAATGAGCCCCTTTTCGAGGGGTGTATGTTTGCCCAACGGGCTGTGCCAGGCGATAGGATTCTCCATTTCTATGCCACCTCATCCATGTTTTGAGCTGTGTATAGTTGCGGATCTGTAAAGTTTCCATAACTTCTTTAATTGGTACTCCTGCCAATCTCATTTCAATTGCTTTTAATTTCACTTCTACTGGATAGCTAACTCTTCTTCCCATAGAAAAAACACCTCCAAGTTATTGTTAGGTACTACATACCCGTTTTTTACTTAAAGGTGTTTTTTTTATTTGTCTCACTCTATGGGGTCAGTCCCGGATTCAGTAGTTTTTTTCTGCTTTTAGGCTGTATACGACATACAAAGACAATTTACATAATCTGTTTAATAAGAATAGCATAGTCTATTCTTAGACCATTCCATTCTTATAGAGTTGCATTTAGTATTTAGAACAGTCACAATGATTGCAATCACAGTGACGATGGCATCTACAATTAGAACGGTGATCATGATGATTATTACATTCATTGTGGTGTTTACAGCTAGAACCATGGTGATGATCGCATTCATTGTGGTGTTTACAGCTAGAACCATGGTGATGATCACGTTCATTGTGGTGTTTACAGCTAGAACCATGGTGATGATCACGTTCATGACGACGTCTACATCTACAACAAAATACAAGACGATTCCAACAATTCATATATAATACCCCCTATATATAGAATAGAATATTATATTCACAATAAAAAAAATGGCTTGTATTAGTGTCACCTAGTCTAAAAAATAGGCTCTACAATATAAAATGGTTATTCTTAAAGAAAAAATCTTGATGGCTACAAGTAGAAAACAATATTTTTCTTTTTTATACATAAATGTTTACGAATTTGAACAAACTAATCAAGAGGATAAAAAGGATTTCCAATCTAGAATCTCATTAACCTACAGAAAAACTCCCTAAGGGAGTTTTTCTATTTTTAAATAGATTTTATAAGAAGGGAAAACCTTTAGATATTACTTAAACATAATGATTAAATATCCCTCGTAACTTCTCGTAAAAATAAGGAGTTGGTCCCTTATAATTGCTGCGGTTAATAATCTTAATATTTGTTCATATGAAATTTTTTTTAGTAACACAAACCAAGCAATTGGGTCATATGCTGATGAATGAAAAATGAAAGGTTGTGAATAAATGAACTATTATGTTTATGTTCCATATTATCCTCTGATGCATACCTATCAACCAGCTGATCATAAATGCAAAAATTCATATCCTGTAGACATATATTATACCCACCCTACTTATTTTGATTACCGTTTCTACGCTGTTCCGACTTATCATGAAACAGGATACCAAATGGGCAGAAGAATAGTTAGAAAAGAAAAAGGTGGTCCAGATTTTGAGACTTCATCCTATCGTGATTCCGACCTTGAAACTCCATCTTATCGTGATCCCGTTCTTGAGACTTCATCCTCTTATGATCCAGATTTTGAGGCCCCATCCTATCGTGATCCCGTTCTTGAGACTTCATCCTCTTATGATCCAGATTTTGAGGCCCCATCCTATCGTGATCCCGTTCTTGAGACTTCATCCTCTTATGATCCAGATTTTGAGGCCCCATCCTATCGTGATCCCGTTCTTGAGACTTCATCCTCTTATGATCCAGATTTTGAGGCCCCATCCTATCGTGATCCCGTTCTTGAGACTTCATCCTATCGTGATCCAGATTTTGAGACTTCATCTTATCATAATTCCGACCTTGAGACTTCATCTTCTCATGGTCCAGATTTTGAGGCTTCATCTTATCGTAATTCCGACCTTGAGACTTCATCCTCTCATGATCCAGACTTTGAGGCTTCATCTTATCGTAATTCCGACCTTGAGACTTCATCCTCTCATGATCCAGACTTTGAGACTTCATCTTATCGTAATTCCGACCTTGAGACTTCATCCTATCGTGATTCCGACCTTGAGACTTCATCCTCTCATGATTCCGACCTTGAGACTTCATCCTCTCATGATCCAGACTTTGAGACTTCATCCTCTCATGATCCAGACTTTGAGACTTCATCCTCTCATGATCCAGACTTTGAGACTTCATCCTATCGTGATCCAGACTTTGAGACTTCATCCTATCGTGATTCATTCCTAGACAATTTATACAAAGATGGTCCATATGGTGATATAACTGTAGCCTACCCCTTCAAAAACGATATAACCAATGGAACTAAATAAAAAACGTAAACGAAAAAGCAATTGCTGAAAAGAGGAATAAGTTATATAAAAGGGCCGTATCCTTTTTTATGTAATTAGTTTAGACAAAACTTATGATAATAACAAAAAACTAATTTTTTATTTATCATAAGTTTTAAATAACATATTATCATTATTAGATAAAGCTTTTAGCAACGAAGCATCAGCAAAAGATTACAATAAAACAACAGAAAAAAACTATCTCCATGACAAGATAGTTTTTTCTGTTTTGAGGATGTATATAATATACAAAATATCTTACATAAGCAGTTTAATGGGAAGTTCGTTCCCCAATGAAATTTATCTATCAGTTTGATTTGTATTTATTACGATTGGAAGGTATGATTTTTAACGGTCTCATCATGTCATGGTCTTCATGTTCTAAACGATGACAGTGCCATACGTAGTCTCCAGAAAATGGCTGAAATTTCATGATGATTCTTACGGTTTCTCCTGGACCTACTAGAACAGTATCTTTTAAACCAAAATCAGCTGGGAGAGGAGCTACCAAGTTTCCATTTTGATCATAACGATCAAGGACACGAAAATTAACCAGATGTACATGAATAGGATGAATTCCGGGGGTTAAATTCACTAACTCCCATATTTCAACAGAATTAAGTAAGGGTGTTTCTGTTGCTGAATCCATCCACTCCTTATCGTCAAATAAAAGCATAAGACGTCCAAATTCGTCTTGTGAGTCATTTAATGTCAATCGTCTTATCTTTTTCACTTTATTTAATGGAATACGGTCAATATGGCTCAAGAGAGATGGAAGTCTGCTCTGATCAGGACAAGATAAAAATTTAGTTACTTGGAATTCCATTATCTCGCCGGTTGGATTTTCTGATTCAAAACCATCTTGTAATATTACATTTTTCCCTTCCAATCCTGAAAAATCAATAACAATATCGATTCGTTCAGCTGGTGAAACATCCAAACTTTTCACTTTAATTGGACGGGAAAGAAGGCCACCATCAGTTCCAATTAAAGCAAAAGGGCGCAGGTTGCTTAATTGGAACTGATATGTTCGAGTATTGGAAGCGTTTAATAAACGGAATCTATATTTGCGAGGCTCTACTTTTAAAAATGGCCAGACTTTCCCGTTAACCGTAATGGTATCCCCTAAAAATGAAGGAACAATTGAAGGGTATGGTAAATTAGGAGATGGATTGTCTGGTTGTGCAGGATAAAAGAGCGAACCGTCTGGATTAAATGTTTTATCTTGGATAATTAGAGGTACCTCGTATTTACCCTTAGGAAGTGACAGGGATCTTTCTTGCTCATCTCGAATGAAGTAAAGTCCCGCAAGACCCGCATACACATTCAGACGAGTAACCCCAAGTGCATGGTCATGATACCAGAGAGCAGTTGCTCTTTCCCCATTCGTATAATGATAAATTTCTTTCATAAAGTGAGGACCTGTTTGTCGAAATCCTCTTGTAAACCATGCTTCGGGATGACCATCACTAGCTGGTTCTGAGGGGCTTCCATGCAGGTGTACAACAGTTCTTACTTCTGGATTATGACTAGCTCCGTGAATGGTTTTATCCACTGGTAAAAAATGTTTTTCAGGTAAGTTGTTTGCCCATCTCACATATATGGGTTGATTTTTTTCTACATTAAAAGTTGGACCTGGTACTAACCCATTATAGCCCCATACCTTGGTTTTAGGTAAATCCCTATGAAACTTGTGTAGTGTTTCAATCATGCATACATCATAAAACGGCCTACCTTTATACAGTCCCTTTGGTCTGATTATTGAAGGAATTGGAAGGATATCAACAAATTTTTTTAACTCCAAACATTTTTATCTCCTTTTATCTAACAGAATATATTAATGGACTATATTCTATTAAATAAATATTTTTTTGCTTGTATACTTGTCCATATTTATTAAATTAAAAACAATTATGTATGCATATACTATGCAATCTCAGTTACCATAATAAAAATTATAAGTAATCATAAAACAAAACCTTTCTTTTCTGTTTTTAGATGTATATTGTATATAACATTAGTTTACATATGAGTTTTCTCAGTATTAAAAGCCCCTTCAGTTCATTAAAGGGGCTTTTAATGCGTGATAAATAGATTTAGAAAAAAAGTAAGGTGAAGGTTAAATTAACTACCAAATAAATTATATTCATTAGCCCACTTTAAGTGAATTGTCCAGTCAATAAAAATGAACTAAAAACGGCCCATGAATTAATTCATGGGCTGTTTACCCTCCTAGCAAAGGATGAAAATAAAGATAGAGCAAGAGATCTGTCACGTGTAATATATGTTGCTGGCCATTACGGAGTAAATTGTCCGTATGAATAAAACAAAAATAATTTAAGAAACTACCGAGATGGATGAATCATTGTTTTGAGGTCATCTCCTTAAGAACAGAAAAAATCCCTTCCAACCAACGGGGATTTTTCTGTTTTTAAGCTATATATGTTTAGTTAACACAATATAATTTCCATAAATAGGTAATTCCATTTTAGATAAAAAGTTGTATTTTACTCTTTCGGGTATACTTGCCTAGTGGTAAGTACACTCAGAGCATCCTTAACTTTTCTTGCAAAGGAGAGTGGCTGATCAATAGACTCGAAATGCATAAACATGAGACGAGGTTGATCAAATAGCCAATGATTATGAACAGCTGTTACGATGATGCCATGTTCTCGAAGCTTAGTGATAAATGGATTGATTTCAGTCTGCAAAATAACAGTTTCTCCACTGCAAAGAGCCTGACCATCTCCTGTCATAGACTCGAATGTAAACATTTGAGGGATTAGTAAAAATGATCTTCCTCTTCTCCCAAGAACCTCAGGGTGAATGTTTGTACGAGATTTCATTACTGTACAAATTCCATTCTCAAATGTATGCATGGATCCCCCCAGAATGTTATTAAATCTGTCACAGAGATTAGATGAGTTACTATAATCAGAAGTTATGGCTCTACAATCAGGATAAACATTACGTGTAGTCAATACACTCAATGCATCTCTAACTTTTCTCGCAAAAGAAAGTGGTTGATCAATAGATTCAAAGTGCATATACATTAGACGTGGTTCATCAAATAACCAGTGGTTATGAACAGCAGTTACTATGATGCCATGCTCCCTAAGTTTACTCATGAATGGATTAATTTCATCTTGGAGAATTACTGTTTCCCCAAGACATAAAGCTCTCCCATTTCGATCAACGTCTTCAAAGGAAAAAGCTTGTGGTACAAACATGAAAGATTCTGCTCTTCTCCCTAATACTACAGGATGGAGATTGGTACGAGATCTAGTTGCAGTACATACGCTATTAATAACACTTGGCGTTGAGTCAAGTATTCTTGCAAACTCTCGACAGAGTTCAGATGGTTGATTGTCCATGTTCCTCATGAAAATGCCTCCTATAAATAACATATAATCTTGTTATAATATGTACTTACATAAATTAAGAAATGGGCAATAGTCTACTACCGTTCTCTTTAGATAACTTTTTCTGTTTTTAAGATGTATAAGGTATATAAATCTAGTTAACATAATGAGTGTCATCCGAGTTAAAAGTCATTGGAACTGATGATTCAAACGTTTTTTTCAATATCAGAACATGCCCAAACTCTTTTCATTTAGTTGCATATTTTACTAGTACAAGCACTATATAACTTTATGAAAGGATGAAAATTAATGCCCTTTAACTTTAGAAAAACTTTAATCGTTATGGAACTGATATTCCAAGATGTGTTAAAAACAAACTTTGTAATCCCTTTATATCCAACTACATTTAGAGAAACCATTATACCTATCCCTACGCCTTTAGGAGTTACAGATTTGCCACCTAACATTTATTTTGATCTTGATAATCGATTTAATGTAGAACAAGAACAAAGAATCAGAGATGCCATTAGTGAAACTATGTTGGTATGGGCTACTCATATGAATGAAAAATGGAATGGCGGAACAAACACTGGAGTTTCACAAATGGCAGCTTGTATAAACATATATGCAACACAGAATTTACGCCCTGCTTGGTATAGTGAATCACCTATTCAAAATGGACTAACAGCTACTAATATAGCTATGGATCAGTTTACTCAACTTATACGTGATAATGGATTTAGGCGTTCCCCACGAGCGAAAATCTTCGCTGCTCCACTTAACAATAATACTATTGTCTTTGCATTAACTGCTTTTACTCAGAATTTTGTACCTTTATCATTTATTGTTGATCCAACCTTAATTGATATTGCTACTCTAAATTTTATCACTGGTTCTATGATGCACTCTTGGCTACATTGCGCAGGATTCTTCGACCCTAATACAACTAGTTATTTCAACACGGAATGCTCAATGTGTGTCATGAGAGGATTTCGACCTAAAAATCCTGATATGCCTGATAACCTTTATTATCAGTTTTTCGATTAACTAAAAGTGTACGTATACCTTATACACTTTTAGTTAACATAATGAATTTTATTGGAAAGAAAACTTTTTTTATAAATTACCCTAAAGGCTTTCCATATAGGATTCAGATTATATTAGACAAGCACACAAGCACTTTCTTGATTAAAGAATAGTATATTAAGAGAAATGAGAAAGGAGGGATTATAGTGGGTAAATGCCATGAAAAAAAACATGAACACAAACACAACTGTGAATCTATCCTCCAGAAAGCCTTTGAAAAACTTTTAAAAGAAATCTTCGAAGATCATCATAAAGATTGCCATAAAGATCACCATAAAGACAAACACGATTGTGGATGTCATAGCTAAGATTAACATTATTATAAAAGACCCTTTAGTGGGGACAAGCAATAAAAGATTGATTTCTTGTCTTAAATACTAACCCATAATTTAAACGATTTACTCAGGATGCTGAAAGGTATCCCCAATTTAGAACCCTAAAGGAAAAGCTTCTGTTGCAACAGAGGCTTTTTCTCTTTTAGACTGTATACAATATATAAAACTAGTTAATATAATGTGCCTCACTTATACAAAATGTTTGTCCTATCTTAGGACAAGCATACAAACATTTTATTACTCAATGAATAAGATATATAGAAACTAATAATGGAGGTGATAAACATGTGTAAATATTATTGCAAGTCAAAAGATAAGAAGTATAAAGAGGACAAGCATAAGGAATATAAATGTAAAAAAAATAAAGAATACAAGTCTAAATGTAAAGACAAGAAACACGATGGTTATTCTTATTAATTAATTAATTTATTAGTGTAAGGTCTCTATTTCTTATAGGAAGTATAACAGGTTTTTAAGGAAACCTGTTATACTCATCAAAAAAGCCTGCCTCTTTTGCTTTAAAAAGGGCAGGCTTTTCTTTCTACAGCATCTATAAGAAGTAGACGCAAAAATAGTATAAATCTTAAATAACACCAGTACTTGTCCACACCCTTTTTTATTACTTTGCATAATATAAAAGTGAGCATCCTCCTGCTCTTCCAATAGATCGGTTCTTATATTACTACTGTTTGGTGAACAGTAGTTTTTTCTTTTTTAAGCTGTATATGTTACACACGTTTAGTTAACATAAACAAATTATCGGCATACACCTCAAATGTAACGCCTAATTTTCATTAGGACATTCACCTATACAACTTTTTTGTAATAGTCTAATAAAGCATCAAGGAGGCTATTGCATGATGAAGTTATTTAAAGATATTGAAAAAATTAATCAAACACATCTTTTAACCTGGCAAAATGACGCATTAAGAGCTTTTAGTACAAAAATGAAAGATAGAGAATATCTCTTTCCTTATATTCCAGCTACTCAATCTTTTTCACTTGGACATCTAAGATATGGGTTTGTAGGTCACCCTGAAAGTAATCAAACATCTATTGAATTAGCCGGTTTACTAAAAGAATTCACCATAAATTGTAAAGATTATGGAAAGTACACAACTTTAATTATATTCTTTGAAACCCCTCAGAATCTAATTACTAATAGCACTGTCGAAGATTTTGAATTATTGTTTTGGAATCAACTTAGTAATTTAAATAAATTGGATGAAAAAGATTGGCCCAGTCATATTCCTCAAAACCCCTCGGAGCATGAATCGGAATACTGTTTTCATGGAGAACAATATTTTATGTATTGTGCTACCCCAAAACATGAAGAAAGAAAAAGTAGATATTTCCCTTGTATGATGATGGCTATTACTCCACGTTGGGTTCTTCAAAAATTTAATAAGAACGAAAGATATGCTAAAAAGATTAAAGAACAAGTAAGGGAAAGGATTAAGAAATACGATAATATCTCTACTCATTCTGCTTTAAATAGTTATGGAAATATAGATAATCATGAGTGGAAACAATACTTTTTAAGAGATGACGATACTGAGTTACCTAAATGTCCGTTTTTAAGAAGCTTGATTGATAAAGAGGACTAAAGAAAAGTGTAGTAGGTTCTTTTATTAATTAATAAACATTATATAAATCAGATTAGGAAGAGCAAACTACTCAAGATGTCTAAAAGCATCGAGACTAACTTCTAATTATGTCACTGAAAAAACTACTGGTTCCTGATAAGTCAGTAGTTTCTTCTATTTTTAGACTATATAAATTAAGGAGGCACAAAAAACGGAGGATAGGGGGTTATGCATTCCATCATCCAAGTTATTCTCACTACACTATATGTTTTTGTTACCAATTAAGTAACTTGCCTATTAGAAGAATAAAGATTTATATCTTGAACAAACTACTCAAGACGCCATAATGCTTCAATCCTTTAGCTAAATAAATGTAGCAGAAAAAACTACCTCTTTTGACTGGGAAAAGGTAGGTTTTTCTGTTTTTAAGCTGTGTATGATATACAGCTTAAAAACATATTCTCAGGAGAAATAAAAAGCTAGCTCGCTTATTCAATAGAATCTCTTAATTTATTTCTTAGTTTGTCAATCCATGTTTCTTCTGGAAACTCTGCTAAGAATGAGTCAGCAAATGCTGCTATATCATTTCCTACTATATCTCGTACATTTAATCCATCACTGGCACTATTCTCGAACATCTCTAAAATATTCTTTAAAAGCTCCAACATGCCTGCGCCCTTAGCAAAGTTCCACATATAACTTTCAATTGCTTTCATAGCCTTTTTATATTCTTCAGGTAATTGATTTACTCTTTCTTTATATACACGATATTCTCGTTTTTCTCCAATCATCTTTTTAAACATTTTTTTGCTCCTTTATTTCATTCATTTTTTTTTCTAGAAATGACCAACGCTGCCAAAAATCATTTAATTCTTGTTCTCCCTTAGTATTTAGTGTGTAGAATTTTCTCGCGGGTCCAAGCTCAGATTTTTTTCTTCTCAATCTCCACGAGACCTTTTTTCTCTATTCGAACAAGAATCGTATATACAGTTCCTTCCACAATATCATCGAAGCCTAATTCATTTAGATATCTAGTTATTTCATACCCGTAGGTTTCTCCCGTTTGAATCTTTTGAAGTACTACTCCTTCAAGAACTCCCTTAAGCATTTCAGTTAGATCCTTCATATATCCTCCTTACAAGCTACTTAGTAATACTTATTACTACTATATAGTATTATTAAGTAGGTGATATGTTAAACATTTTTAAAATTTTTTTACAGTTAACTTGAATAAGCGAAATTTTTAAACAGAAAATTCCAAACCCAGGATAGATAAATTTTGATACTTTGAACAAACTACTCAAGATGCCTTTTGGTATCAAAACTAACTTCTAATTACGCAACAGAAAAAACCTACTCTTTTGACTGGGAAGAGATAGGTTTTCTGTTTTTTAAGCTGTATACGATATAAAATGTGAGTTAACATAATGAATTTTACAGGAAGTTATAAATTAGAAGAGGAGATCATATTTATAACCTCCTCTTTCCCTACATTAAAAATATTTTATTATTGAATCATCATTATTTTTTTAACACTGGTATCCATATTTCGCTTTTAAAAGTCGGTGATGTTACATCTTTATGTTCATTCCATAAAATTTCTGGTCCCTCTACCTGTTCATAATTTGAGGATGGAAACCATTCCGAATATATCCGTCCCCATACATCCTGCAATGTGTCAGGAAATGGCCCAACTGCTTCAAATACAGCCCATGTTAAAGCAGGTACTTCAAGTTGTATCAAATTATCAGGACATTCCTTAGTTGTTGCTACACCGATATAGTGATCAAGCTCCCCTTTTTCCTCCATTCGTTCTCCAGAAAAATTCATCGATGCACTAAGCAGTCCCAGTGGGTTAACATTAGAAAGTTTTTTTAATTTATTTATCGTTTCATCGCTTAAGCTTTCCCACATAGCAGCAATCTTTGGGTTAACTCCGTGAAAAATTATAGGCACTCTTTCTTTAATACCGACTATATGAAATGCCTGTTTTTCTTCAATTCGATAGTTCATTTCATTTCCTCCTTTAATTGATAGCTGAAAAGTCATTTGTGGATAAGCTTTAAGTGAATAACCATTCTTTTTGGCTTCTGAAGGAGTTAGACCATGTAAGTTTTGAAAAGCTCTTGTAAAAGAGTCTGGTGAGTTATATCCGTATTTGAACGCAATATCAATGACCTTCATCTTATTATCTTTAAGTTCGAATGCTGCAAGAGTAAGGCGTCTTCGGCGAATGTATTCTGACAAAGTAATACCTGCAAGAAAAGAAAACATTCTTTTAAAGTGATACTCAGAGCAAAGAGCTAACTTTGCTACTTCTCTAAAATCTATATCCTTTGTTAGGTTCTCTTCGATATAGGTTAAAGCTCTATTCATATTTCTAAGCAAATCCATTTATATGACCTCCCTTACCATCAGAATAGCAGAATTGAAATGGGTCTATCCGACATTTCATGCACAATTATGTAGGTTTTTCTCTCCATAAGTTCTTACGAACTTGAGCAAACTACCCGGGATGTTACCAAACATCGACACATGTAACTAAATTCTGCAACCGAAAAAACCCACCTCTTTTGACTGGGAAAAGATAGGTTTTTTCGTTTTTTTAAGATGAATATAGTATACAACTTTAGTTAAGTCGGGTAAGCGAGGGGCATCACTGCCCCTGACTCCCCTAAGAACCGTACGTGAGCCTTTCAACTCATACGGCTCAAGCCTCCCATTGCAGGTCCATTTACTGTCGTATCTTCATCACATACCGTATTGGTAAGTAAAACGTACGCCGACGCTCCAAATGGAGGTATACATAACAGTACGTTTCTTTCGTCAGAAGATGGCCACAACCTTATGTTCCTACGAGAGACCAACGAGAAGTTAGCTCCCTTTCGGGCCTATCATGGGTTTGTCCGTAAGGACGATAGTATCCATCTAGTTATACAGTTTCCTGCTTTCCTGTTCTCTTTCGAGATAACGGCATTCGCTTTCTCTCGTATCCTTTACCCTCTGTCACATCGTTTGACTTCACAGTCATCCTACTGTTTGCACAGATGACAAAGGGCTTACCAAGTTCCGCATCTTATAGATACGACGAGGTTAGGTGGGTTCTTTACTCCGGGCAAGATATGGGACGTGTCACAGCAGCATTATGAATCTGCTTTTCCTCTTGCCAATACCCAGGCAAATCTGTGCACTATCCTGAGCTAACACTGACGAAGCCTACAAACCTTCACTAATGTTCACCATACTCATCTTCCCCTAGCAGTGTTCCGAGTCGTGCACTGACTCTCTGTTTCCGCATTTCCGCATGCAACCCACGAGCCCGTTACCAGGCCCACAGTTTTGGACGGGGATAGTTTTTGCGTCTAAACCAGTGGCGTGGGCCACACTATATAAAAGCGACTTCTTGTCGCACCATAATCAATATTCTAGGAATGAAAAGGAAGCTTAAGAGTTACGTTAATAGTTCTTAAGCTTCTTTTTTCCAATGTCCAGGAATTACCTTACTTAAAAACGGAATATGGAACTTTAAAGAAATTAATACCATTGGCATAAGGTCCGTATTCATATTCACCAAATATAATCACAATGCCACCACTCGTGTAATAAAATTGGTCTTGAGTTAAGTTCACAGATTTAAAATCTTTAACCTCGAATCCAGCTCCTTTTTTATTACGCACAATCATTTGGTCACGAATATATTTATTCACCTTACCTAATTGAGTTTGATTTTTAATGACGTCTTTCAAACTAAGTTGCTTAGCTTTTAATAAATCATAATTGTAAGTACCAATCCAAGCATTACCGTGTGCACCACCAGAGTACTCATCATAGGTAATAGAAATACTTAAAATATTATCTTGATTGTAGGGTACAGAGTATTTCATATTTTGATAATAAGGGCCTGGTGACCAACCGTTTTCGCGGTCCTCTTTCTCCTGTTCTTTTAATTCTTTATTTGCTTGCTGAGTTTCTTTAGCAAGGTTTAAGAATTTTCTATTGAAACTAGCCTCAAATGGTTTATTAAAAAGACCAGATGCTTGTGGATAGCTAATATTACTTGCTAATGATTTTTTTGTAACGGTTATTCCAAAGGCTTGGATTTTGTCACTGGGTGCTCTCTCATACTTGATACTAGACGATTTTTGAGCATATAAATCTTTTGATACACCGTAAATTCCACCGTATTTTCCAGAATAAGAATAAACACGATATATTTGACCCTTTGATACTTTTTTAGCAGCTACTAATTTATTATTTTTAATGTTGTAAAGACTAGTATTCTTTAAAATTGTAACGCGCCCTATTTGTCCTTTAACGAGTTCTTGATTTCCCCACATTACTTTGGCTTCTGCCTGTGTATGTGGAACGAGTGGCGAGAATAATACAGCAAAAACTAAAATAAAGGCTATAACTTTTTTGAACCTTTTCATAAATGCCCCCCTGAAATATTTTGTAGGGTTTTAAAACTGATAATTTACAATTTCCAAAAAAACCCAATCAGAAGTATAACACAAATTAACAGTGAATAATGATTATTTATATTGTTTTCGTAGAAATAATTGTCAAGTTCCTTTATGTATAATCCATTGATTTACAGTTAATATAATGTACTTTATCAGCAATTGCTAAGTGTATACAGAAAAGGTAAATAAAAAAAGCTAGCATCTAGCTAGCCCTTTTTTAAACAAAATAGGTTTAATGATTAGCATCCTCCAACGAAGCCGCCAAAACAAGAAGCACCGATAATGATTAACAGGATAAACAGTACAATAATTAAAGCAAAACCACTGCCAAAACCACAGCCGCCTCCACCGTAACCATATCCGCCATAGCAGCAACCGCCACCATAACCTCCAAAGCCCATATTTTCACCCCCCTATATGCTTAATACTCTTAAGATATGTATAAAAAATTAAAATGTTAGCCCATACTCTGAACCAGTGAAATAACAGGATTTTTGTAGATATATATAAACCCTTTAGATTAGTTTACATAGAATGAATGAACCATCCGGTTTAAGCCCCGTAGATCAGTTACCTCCCTAACGGATTTGCAGTTGTTAAAAAAACAGAAAAACCCCCTGCCGCCTGGAAGTTTTTCTGTCTTTTAGATGTATATCATATATATGTTTAGTTAGTGTAATGGATTTTATTGGAATTCATTATCTGAAAAGGTTTTGAATATTATTAGAGAAGGCTCTAGGAATGCCACTTTGATAAAGCCATCTCTATTTTAAAAGAAAAAACAATCTGTCTTCCAATACAGATTGTTTTTTCTTTTTTTGATTTTGTGAATTATGAAGGTGAAAAATGAAGTTAAAAGGATTCTACGTGTGAGACGAAATTTATTCAAGTTACATTATATGCCTACATTTTTCTTTAGGTAACTTGCCTAAATTAATATTTTTCTATCATTTGAACAAACTACTCAAAATGTAATAAAGCATCAGCTAACATCTCTATTTTACGACTAGAAAAACTCCCCATAAGGTAGTTTTTTCGTTTTTTAAGCTGCGTATTTTATACATCTTTAGTAAACATAATCGTTATTCCCAGAAATGATAAGAGCCCCTGTTTTATTGAATAAGGGTTCTTCTTATTTAGTTATTACTATGAGTAGCTACCAAAGCCTCCGCCAAAACAACTACATCCAATAATGATAAGAAGAATAAATAATACAATTAATAAGGCAGCTCCAAATTCGCCGCAATTAGACGTATAAAGAATCCCTTCTCTATTAGATTTTTATCATTTTCATAGATAAAATAGTCCTCTTACTTTTAAGAAACTAGTCTATTATAAATAAATTTAAAATGACCAAACAGGCATATGTAAAAGCCTTTCAATTGATTTAAAAAGGCAGGCTTTTCTTTCTACAGTATTTATCTTAAAAAGAACTACTGCGTGGTGAACAGTGGTTCTTTCTTTTTTTGCTGTAGTGAATATACAGGTGTAGTTAAAATAATACAATTTATAGGTAATAGTCACCTTAATCTTTGATTAATAATACTAAGATTTATCTTGTAATAAAAATCCCTTGAATTATACAAACTCAAGAGATTTCTACATATAATTAATATCTTTATTTATAAAAAGGGGTGAATATATGAATCAAAATATACCTCAGTATGTTGCTTTAACTTTTGATGATGGACCGTCAGCTTACACAATCTCCATTTTAGATATTCTAAAAAGATATAATATATCCGCAACATTCTTTGTTGTTGGTTCAGAAGTGAAAAAATTCCCAGATATAATACAAAGAATTTATAGGGAAAAGCATATCATTGGCAATCATACTTGGAACCACCCTGATATAACAACCCTTTCAAGGAATGAATTGTGGAAGGAAATTAATTCGACAAATATTCAAATCAAGAAAATAATAGGACATTCTCCAGATCTATTTCGTCCTCCCTATAGTTCAATAAATGATAAAAATGCTGATGCTATTAAAAAATTTGGGATGACTTCTGTATTATGGAATGTAGATAGTAAAGATTGGCAGGAGAAATCCCCCTTAAGTATACAAAAGAATGTCATTTCAGGAATCAAGAAAAAGAGTCTCATTGTAATGCATGACGGGGATCAATACGGTAGTGGACCTAGAGACCAAATCGTTACTTCATTGCCTGAAATCATTACATATTTATTGAAAAATAATTATCGTTTTTTAACAGTTCCAGAGTTCCACCAAGTTGCATACAAAATTGAAAAATGGTCCTAAAAGGATGGTTAACTTTTTTATATTCGGCTCAACAGTAAGATAGTTTTTTCTTTTTTAGCTGTATATGATATATATTTTTAGTTAACATAATGAATTAAATCGGAAGCTACACTTAAATCATTTTCAATACCCATCAATAATTTTTAGTTCGATCCATGATAAGACCCTTCCATTTTTTGAGGGCACCCCATATTATAATAAAGGTCTTTATGAGTTCTACATGGAGTGCTTTCCTTGACGGGAAAGTGCCCTTTTATTTTGTTGTCTCCTTCTACTTTTTTGAATTCTTAAAGAATTCTTTCTCCAAAAGCTGAACAAGAGAATCTTTTTTGCTCATACCTTCTTCAATACATCTCTTAGCAAATTCTTTAAATAATTCTTCTGATATATCAGCATTTAAACGCTTAAATCCAGGCAGTGTTTTAAGCATATTAAGCTTCCTCCTAGAATGAGTGCGCACTCAAATAAGTGATAATTAAAGGATATAATTACCATAGACAATAACCAAAATTAAAATGGTTATTTAGTCATTAATTACCTATAACAGAAATCTTGAATATCATAGGGAGGATTAACAAATTAAAATCCGGGGGGCACGATGTGACCAAACTATTTGCTATCAGTGCAGGTATGTCCTTTTTTGCCGTTGCTAAAGCTGAGAATGAAAAAGAAGTACTTACTATTCTTGTTAACCGAGAATTAGAAGAACAAGAGGATTTTGGTATCAGAGCGCATATTGATGACTTTTCGATTGAAGGGCTGTGTGGTGATTTCTTCCATGATGAAAAGGGATCATTTATCGAAGGTCACATCTTAGACTACCCTCGCCATATAAGGAAAATGAGCACTAAAGAGCGTGATACCTATATCCAATCACATGTCGAAAAGAATGCTAGATTTTTTTGGAAAGACAATCCATTTTATGCGGAATTGTACTTGAGGGAATTCAAAAAGTATAAGGCAGCAGGGAAAGACCTAGGAAATACGTTCCGTCCTCATTTTTCGGATGAATTTTATTTCATTACGGCCAAATTAATTATTACTGAAACGGATTGGTACGGAGAAGATTTTCAAATCATTGAAATTGACTTAACTAACCGTAATTACCAGCTTATTTTCGAACTTACTTTAGAGGAATATTAGTTAAGTCGGGTAGGCAGGCACTCTCACGAGCGCCCGCCCCCCTAAGAACCGTACGTGACAGATTTCCCGTCATACGGCTCAAGCCTTCTTTTTATCCGAACAACTTATTTAATACATGGTACATGTACTAATTTAGCCAATTTACCTGTAGAAACCTCTAGGTTTCGCACTGTAACTTTCTCTCCATTTTGTAGAGTCTGCTTACACACTGCACAACGATATCCTTGTTTTCTTGCGAGTTTCATCCTATCGAATGTATTTTCACTATTAAAGACCTTACGGTCTCGTTTTTCCCAATACTCTCTTAGACTCGGATCATCTGGGCTGTTTTTATAAGCTACCATGACATGTCGTTCTATCTTAATCCAGGACATCTTTAACAGTTGAATGTTAGTAAATGGACATGTGAGAGTCCATCTATCATTTCCACCGTGGTTGGGTTTCCTAAAATAACGCTTTGTAATCCATTTCCACGACTTTTTTTGGTGTAAATGTTTAAGGTGTTTGACTAATTTAGAGAAAACATAATGGTCCATATAGCTAAACGTCTGTTTGGAAACGACATGTTTCCAATACTGCCCGTAGCCTCTAATAATAGGGTTTAAGACACGTATAATTTCGTCCTCTCATCATTGTGAACGTATCTTTTATCTTGTTTTTAGCTTTTTGAATACTGTCTTTGCTAGGTTTGATAAATAACTTCTTTCCTTGTCCTGTCTTGTATTGACGCAGCGAAAAGCCTAGAAAATCAAACCCGTCCTCAATGTGTGTAACTCTCGTTTTCTCTTGGCTAAAATTAATTCCTCGCTTTTGTAAGTACGGAGTGAGTTTCCCATACATGCTTTCAGCCTGTTCCTTTGTTTCCGTTACGATGACAAAGTCATCTGCATAGAGAACACGTCCTATCTTACATTTTGGGTCGATTGCGTATCCTCCATTTGGTTTGTATGTCTTTTTATAGACAATACCAATTTCTTCTTCCATACCGCATAAGGCGATATTAGCTAGAAGGGGAGACACCAAACCACCTTGAGGAGTTCCTTCTGTTGTCGTCTGAAGCATGTCATGTTCTATGTATCCCATTTCAAGCCACCTTTTAATGAGAGTGTTTCCTGGAAACATAGACGTCTGTTTCGTTATCCACTTATGATTAAGATGGTCAAAGCATCCTAGAAAGTCTCCCTCAAACACCCATTTTTTCTTGCTGTTGGTGTTAAGCTTATTAAAAAGATTGCTTATGGCATCATGTGTGCTTCGTTTAGGACGAAAACCGTAGGAAGTAGGCTCAAACTTAACCTCCCATTGAGGTTCGAGTGCGTTTTTTACTACATTTTGATAGACTCGATCTCGCATTGTGGGAATGCCCAAAGGTCTTAGCTTTCCGTTTTTCTTCGGAATAAACGTTCTTTTGGCTGGCTTTGGACGATGTCGAAAGACATTGTATTTCACTAGCTGTTGATAAAATTTTATACGTTCGTTTGGTTTTGAGGCCGTGTAGCCATCTACACCAGGTGTACGCTTACCGTTGTTTTGTTGTGTTACTCTGCGAATAGAAAGCAGTAGATTTGCTTTACTCCGGAGGAGTAAACGTTGAAGTTTCCTTACTTTCCTTCGTTGTTTTTGTTGTTCGGCACGATAAATTCTTTGTCGTAACTTCATTACATATTTTTGTATAATACTCCAATCAATAGAGTACCAATCTTTATGCGAGACGTGCGCCGACGCTCGTAGAGAGGTATTCATAACAGCACGCTCCTTTTCGTTAGAAGATAGCCACAAATTTATTTTCGTGTTGAAGACCCATGAGAAGTGGGCGCTCTTTCGAGCCTGTCATTGTCTATAAAGGCGACAGTATCCGTCCAGTTATACAGTGTTTTCTGTTTTCCTGTTCCTTTTCAGGGTAACGGCTTTCGCTTTTTCTCATATCCCATACCCTCTGTCACATCGTTTGACTTTGCAGTCATCCTACTGCTTGCGCAGATGACATAGGGCTTACCAAGTTCCACTTTCTACAGATGCAATAGGGGTAGGCAGGTTCTTTACTCCGGGCAAGATGCGGGACGCATCAGAGCAGCATTATGATTCTACTTTTCCTCTTACCAAAACCTAAGCGAAACTTATGCATTATCTTAAGCTAACGCTGACGAAGCTTACAAACCTTCACTTTCGTTTACCATGCCTATCTTCTCCTAGCAGTATTCTGGACCATGCATTTGTCCTCTGTTTCCGCATTTCCTCATGCAACCGACAGACTCGTTACCAAGAATGCCGTTTCGGATGGAGATCATCTTCGCGTCTAGATGAGTAGCGTTAGCTACACTGTAAGAAAGCGACTTCTTGTCGCACCATAATGTCTCATTTCGGAACACATCACCAAAAAGAACCTTCTTGGGTTCTAGATGGGGCCTTGTTTCTTCTTTATGCAGCTTTTTATACATATGCAATATCCCAACAGAGATAGCTTTTTTTAGAAAAAGATGTTAATATATAATTCCATAATGATGATGTTCTAAAGGCAACCTCTACTGACGACTGGAGGTTGCTTTTTATTTTGTTAATAAGCTCGCTCACCTTTACAACGATTTTTTGCTCCTCTTGTTTAGCAACTGCTACTTTATCTAAGGCAATGGGCAGCATTTCCTCCTTACTCTCTTTCTGATGTTCTCTACATGTTCTAAAAGTTTAAATTGAGCCCATGCCCATTTAATTTTTCGTTTACACCGTTATTATAATGCTCATTTTCAGTAGATATTTCTGTAGCGCATAGAGTTATAAAAACTTTATTATATGTTGGTATTAGGCCTTTCCTGGACGTTTCAAGAGTTATAACGTTTTTTTTATCTGTAACTCTTCTGAACTTTGAAACGCTTGTATCGGTGTAAGATCTGTTACCTTTGTCATCTTTATGGAATATAAAACTCCCAATTTCAAAAGTTCTAGCGTACCATACTTAATTACTGTTTGTCTTTGAATACTTAATTGTAACGCCACCTCTTCAGGAGAATAAAAAGCTTAGAGATTTTCTTGTATTCCTTTTTTATAACGGCATTACAAGATGAGTTATAAAATTTTTTGTAACTGGAATTATAATATTCTTTAAACGCTAATGCTTTTCCTCATTCAAAAAAGGGTAGGTCCTAGCGGGAACTTCGAGCACAAAGAATATGAAATAAAATGATTAATCAATTTACTAATCACAGGTAATTAAGAGCAATTAACAAGCATCACCTATTTTACTAGCCTGTCCTGTAAAACAAAATAGAAGAAGCTAACCTATCCAAAATCATTCGGTTAAGTTTATGGGTCAGTTTTTCTACACCACAACTGAAGGAGCTTGGACATGGTTAGATATAAAAACAGCCGTTGAAATGATTAATTCCAACGGCTGTTTCTTCTGATAAAACTCATTATGATGTTAATTTCGTACTTTTACCAGAAAAACAATGAAGCTAATGCAAGACCTGTAATTGCTCCCAGTGCTACAGCATAAGGTGCTCCAAACCCATAAAAACCCCCACCATAAAAACCATAGCCAATACCATTTCTACGTCTCATAGGCTGGATATAAACATGACTTGGAGTTACCCTTGTAATACGTCCAAGATGTGTTCGACCATAACGATCATTAATTCTTACGGTACGTCCACGGTGTCGATGACAAAGGTGATAATAGTTTCCGCCGCTCATTATTAGAACCCCCTTTTTATCTGATATGATATGAAAAGGAAGTCCTAAATGTCTGGACGAGTGTCTTGAAAATTAGGAAATACAACGAAATATACGAAATCCTAATAAATTTTGATACTTTTTAGTTAATCTTTCATGATCATCAAGTAAATCATAAACATTTGAAGGGATTTCATCAGATAAATCAAACTCTGTTCCAAAATCAATATTTTGCTCTTCATCTTCCCCTTCCACTTCCACTTTATATTCACGCCTACTTACCACAGTGGAAAAGCCTGCCTTTTTCCAATATTCGACCCATTCCAATTCATTAGGGATGGATTGAAAATGATAAAATTCCGAAACTAAACGTTCATCCCGTTCTGTCATTTGTGGTTCTTTTACCGTTTCAATAGCTAAGATAATTCCTCCCTTTTTTAGCACCCGTTTACATTCCTTTAATGAAGAGGAAAGATTTGTAAAGGCAGCAACAGATTCTAACAGAATGATATCAAATGACTCGTTATCAAATGAGAGATCCTCTATATCTTCAATTGTAGCCTTGCAGGGTAATTTTAACTGTTCAAATCTTTTATTTGCCTTTTGTACCATAGTTGCATTTATATCACATGCTGTTATTTCACATCCATATCTGCAATATAGGTATGCGGATGTTTGTCCTGTACCACAACCTATATCTAATATGGAGGTATCGCTATTTATTTCCTCTTTTTCTAACAACTGTTTTGTTAAATGTAAACCGCCAGGATGGGCCCCACCAACCCCTAGTAAGGCAAGCATATCCATATACTTCATATGAATCACCTCTTATTTTTGTATGTAACAAGGTATGAGAAAAAAAGTAAAAGGTAATAACTTAATAAAATATTTTTTAGATGTATAGAAATTTAGATTTGCCTTACTTGTATAAATCCGCAATGAATTAGTAAGCATAATTCCCAAGTATCTTAATAAAGCTAGCCTTTTTAATTCAGTGGTTATCTTTATTTAAAACTATTATTTTAGGCGATCATTCTTACTCCTTGTACATATTATAAAATTAACATAACTAAAAGGAGATCTTTAATTTAATGTATAGAAGAACACGTCGACCTATAAACCCTTTTTTTCCACATCAATTTCAGCGTCCGAATACAAAACAAAATAACCTAAGTCTATTGTCCTATTTTCGTACATCAGATGGAAATTTAGATTTTGACAAGATTGCTGGTACTGCGCAGCAAGCGAAGGGATTGTTTAATCAGTTCAGCCCCTTCATTACAAAATTTCTAAAAAAATAACGTTATAATTCCTTAAGAAATGTTGTGAGGTCCTTATATTTTATTCCCCCCTCTATAAACCCCTGATATTACCCAATTTATAGTGGGGGATCATTATGTCGGATATAGCTTTAAAAAGGAACTGCCCTGCCTCAAGTCGTATTTCCCTTAATAGATAAGGATCATATGAGCTCAGAAACTTATAAAAGCTTAATATGTGGGACAAAGGCCTATTTTACAAGAGCGATAAACCATATAACCACTCAGACATATACTAAAAATGTGCTGTACCCTATCCACTAATTATTTTCATCTAATATAAAAAATACAAAAGGGTGTTTATTATATGTCTGAATGTGGCGGATATGGATTTGGCGGATGGTAATCATTGCAAAACAGAGCCCAAGTGAGTCCCAAAGGCTCTGTTTTTTGTCCTTATGACGATTGAATATGTAAGCAGACTGAGAGCGGAAAACAGTCTGCAATACTGAAGGGGTACATATAATGGGTCTTAGGATAATTCAGTGTATGTTAAATTATAGAAAATGTTTATATGAGTTTTATTTGTTTATATCAACCTTTTACTTTCTTTGTAGCATCACTTTTATCATGACATTAGGTAACTTAATTAAAAAGTTTTAAAAGCCATACCAAGATAAGTATGACCCCTAGATAAAGATGATTAATATGTACTGACGTGGACGCCGGTATCCACTACTTATATATGTAAATCTTACAAAGGGGTTAACGATTTAAGGCGGAAAACAAAGTTCGTAAGCCCTATAGTAAAATAAGGCCCACGAACTTTACAGGTCATTTATATTCTTAGTACCCCCCACCAAAACAAGAACAACCTACAATAACTAATAAAATAAAAAGTACCACTAATAAAGCGAAGCTGCCTCCAAAGTTACCCATACTTTCACCACCTACAATATTCTTTCTTTATTATATGTACAAGTTGCAAAATTGCTCGCCTAATGTTTTATAGGAATAAAATGCAAAATAAGCAACACATAAATTCATAATATTAATAAGATAGTATATAAGTTTTTATCCCACAAAACTTTATGTAAACTTTCTAAAATTAGCTTGTTTACATCCTTCACTTTTTACGAAAAAAACACCCTTTTCATCAGCCATGAAAGGGTGTTTTTTTAATAGCAACTATGATTTTAGTGCTCTTGGTTTAATTAAGCTATCCATCTCCAAAAATAAGTATAATAAAGTAAAAGAGCCACTACATAATATATTGACTCTTTTGTTTTTGTGAAGTGTGATTTAAGATAGTTGTGTATAATTTTGTACATCTTGACTTGCTACGATCATTGAGTTTGCAACCTTTATACACTTATTAAAGTTTCTTATCTTTCGAACATGTATCATTTATTAAAAATGCTCTTTGAACTTATGCTTAGTACTAGCACTTTTTTTAAATCTTTTTTACAGGAATTAGTGAACAAGTATAGAATAACTCAATTATCCTTCTCTATTTCATAAAACGATGGTACTGTAATGGAATAGATTGCACAAGCGCTTCTTTATTCGTCTTAGTTCCCAAAAAGACGAGCAAAGAAGCCTTTTTTATTTTCTCTCCCTTTTTCCTGGGCCGCTGCTGTTTCAAGTAAATGTTGTTGCTGTTGTTTTTGTGATGAGCGAATGTATTCCATCATTTCTTTATCACAGCTCTCTATGTGTTTTTTCATTTGCTCGGCTTGCTTATCAAAGCTGGCTTGCAACTGTTCGAGTTGCCTATTTGTTTGCTCGCTATCTGCTCGTCTTTTTTCCTCTAACTCCCTTAAATCATTTTTAGAATCACTTAAGGCATTCCTATGCTCTTCAATTTAATCATTTCTTTTTGTCAAATTTTAAAATTTTCAGTATGAATAAGGAAGAGCATAAGGGTTTTCTGATATCACATAGCTTTGTTTTCACCTCAAAAAAAGTAGTACTACGAAAATTCCCAGTCTGTTGACCTAAAGCGTATTAAAAAACTTACTGTAGAGCTGGTATCGATATGGATGTTGATATGCTGTACATCTATGTTGACCTACTGTCTACTCAGATTCCCCTCGATTTTTATGAGGTTCTAATGAGTTTTTGAAATATTTCTTAATGATAATTTGTAAAGTTTTGAGGGGAAGTCTTGGTATTTTTTTATAGAAGTCGATCGCTTCTCTCATCGAAGAAATGTTTAATTTTTGTAGAAGGCTGCGTCTCTGGTTCTTAATTGTGCTCTCTTCTTTGAACAAAACATCTTGCATTTCTATAATGGAATACCCATCAATTGAAAGAGCAAAAAAAGCTGGTGTATATTCAGCCGTTGGACTATTTCACTTAGTCTTAACGATCCTAGCTTAGATTAAAGATTACGGGTAGGAATTCGGATAAATAGAAAACCTGCTATCGCTTCTGATAATGATTTCTCAGGTGAGGACTAAATTTCACCAATGCAGTAAATGTTTCTATTATTCTTAAGTTAGTAACTGGAGATAGAGTCGATATCTTTGATCAAAGCAGTGTAGATGGTACGAACTTAACGGATACTAATGGTGTAATTAGTACACATTTTTAAGGTGCTAGATTCTCTTCTTCAACAATATAAATAAGGAGATTTAATTACTAATGGGGACAATCTATATAAAAAACACTTTAGACTGGTTTTATTTTTTTAAAGTGTTTTTTATTTACAAATAAGCACCGTATACATTTTTAGTTAACATAATGGATTTTATAGAAAAAAGATAAAAAATAGTACAAATTTTATATAAAACCAGCGCTTGTCCAAACCTTTTTCATTGTTTTGCATACCATAAATTGAGCATTGCATTAACCTCCTTCTCTTTCATTAGAGGACATTCCATTGCTATGGAGTTGAAGAAAAAACTATGCTGGGGAAGAAGTAGTTTTTTCTTCTTTCTATACATAAATTCCTGATAACGAAGAAAGCTACTCAAGATACCTTAGGGCATCAATAATCATTAAGTAGATTATGTATCAAAAAAATTATCTACTCTCATGATAGTTTTTTTATTTTACATTATATACGTTGTTCATTCCCAGTAAACTACCTTCTAAAAAATAAAAATACTATTAAAATAATGAAATAGTACAAGCCCTTACTTGAAATTTACATATAATAAATCAAATGTAAATTCATAATTTATATTTAATTTATTGCAATAAGGGGGGATACAAAAGATGATTAGGGACTTATTAAGAATCTTAGATCCTGGAACACCAGTTCCAACCTTAGTCGTAGGCGGTGCTACGCTTACTAATCTTGTATTTTCAAGCTTTAATGCTACAACTAATTTAGCTTCTTTTGCTACTAGAACAGGTACTGGGACAAATGCTAGAACAAATATTGTCACAGTAAATGCTAATGAGATTCAGGCTATAACAACGGCTTAACTAAATGCCCTATTTTAATTTGGAAACAAAAGCCGTTGTAATCAATAATTACAAGGGCTTTTTCTGTATTTAACCATGTCCAAACCTTTTTCATTTGGTTACATACCCTACTAGTACAAGTATCTTCTATGAAAGGATAAAATAAAAATGTTTCATAGTGTAAAACGAACTCTAATCATAATGAAATTGATTCTGCAAGATGTATTACAAATAAACTCCTTAGTACCTCCCTATTCCAGCACATTCACAAAAATAGCCTTTCCTGTACCTGAACCACCTGGCGTATCCGACTTACCACTCTTCATTTATTTTGATATTGATAACCGTTTTACCTTAGCCCAACAACAATGGATTCGTGATGCTATTAACGGTGTACTATTTCAATGGTTTCAACATCTAACTGAAAAATGGAATGGAGGCTCTAATAATGGGATCTCCCAATTGGCAAATTGCACTAATTTATACGCCATCAGAAATTTACGACCAACTTGGTATCTAGGGTTACCCATTCATAATGGATTAGCCGCTACTAATATCGCCATGGATCAATTTACTCGACTCATCCGTGACAATGGATTTGGACTGGCTCCCCAGGCAAAAATTTTTTCAAATATTTCATTCCCTGCAAATTCTTCCACCATCTTTGCTTTAACTACTTTAGCACAAAGTCAAGTTCCCCTATCTCTTATCGTTAACCCAGCACAGCTTGATAGTTCAGGTTTGAATATTAAGTTTCTCACTGGATCTATGTTTCATGCCTGGCTCCACCGCGCCGGTTTCTATCATCCTAAAAAAAGTGGCCATTTTATTATCGAATGTCCAATGTGTATTATGAGAGGATTTCAAATTAAAGAAACTATCACTCCTGATAGTTTCTATATTCAATTCCTTGATTAAATTTAAGCTGTGTATGATATACAATCTTAGTTAACATAATAAACATATCTAAAGTAAATTATTTTGAAATCTTCTTCATATAGAATTCATATGCTAATGGACAAGTACACAAGCACTTTCTTGACTAAGGAATAGTATATTATGAGAAAAAAAGGAGTGACTAAAGTGAGTAAATACCATAAAAAAAACATGAACACAAAAACAACTGTCAGTCCATCCTACAAAAAGCCTTTGAAAAACTGTTAAAAGACATTTTCTAAGATGATCAAAAAAACACATCGTTGTGGATGTCATAACAAAGATTGAAATTATTATGAAGAACCTTCTGGATTGGACAAGTGATAAATAATCGATTTACGGACTCGCTTTTAAATTAATTTTTCACCCTAAATGTTACCCATAATTTGAGCAAACTATCCAAAAGCTCGTTAAATATCAGGTCATATAACCCAGTATAACAAGAGGAAAAGCTACTGTTTAGGCCAGTAGCTTTTTTTCTTCTAAACTCTTTCTGTATTCTACCACCAGTATCTGTTATGAAAGGAGAATAAACACAAGAATGAACGATGAAAAATTCAACTTTAACATAAGAACTCAGTTTAAATTTACAACAAATGATCGTACTTTAGGCTATATTTTAAATAGTATTGCTCAAAAAGGAATCAATATTAATGACTACTCTCAAACAAAAATTAATGTAAATGAAAATCTTATTAGACTTGTAGTTGGAGGTACTAGAGCAGAAATAATTGATGTTCTTCGTTTTGTAAGAAATATATTCAGAATGCTTGACATTAAGTTTAGTGAGAAAGACATTATTCAAATTGAAAGTATTGCATCTAATGATACTCGTCAAATTAATACTTTGTTTGGATCCTTGTAACATAAGTCAAATGTATTATATGAATGAATAAACTATAGATGATGCCGTGAGGCATCTACGAAAATCCTTACAGCAATAGAGCAGAAAAAAACGCTGATTAGCCTAGCCCCAGCGGTTTTTCTTGTTTTCATACTCTATACCATATACAATGATTTATTTTAATATAAATACAGCTATAGGAAGCCCTAAGACCAATGTTAAACTTAGTGTTGTTTAAAGGGAACACTCCCATAATACTGCATCTACTACAGCATCGTATCTATTCTGTTGTTGCAATTTTAAAGGAGATTTCCTCTGCTGCCTCTAAAGCTCTTCTTTTAGCAGTTTCTTTATAATATGATGACGCTAAAATGTAACCATAACGATGCCCCATTGATGTAGGTGGCTGTAAAATTGCTCCTTTTTTAGGCTTTATATAAACCTCTTCTATGCCTAGGTAGTTAGAACTGCGTTCTTTTCCCGTAACTTGAATTAGTTTTCCTTTAGACTCAACTGTTAAATAATGGGCGTATACATATTTATAATCCTTTTTAGTCAAGGAAGGTTCGTGTCCCATCATTAATTGCATAGTCTCTTGTACTAAGTTAATTCCATGTCCGATTTCAATCATACGATTCATAGCTCCACCCGATATTCTTGGATTTATCTCAATTAATTTCCAACCTTCAGTTGCTTTACGAAGCTCCAAATGACACGCTCCATTTTTCATCCCAAAGGCCTGTATAATGGAACTAACAGCATTAAAAAGACTATGAGATAAGCTACTATTGAATTTCCCTAACAAAGAATAACCAGTGACGATAAAACGCTCAAAAAGGGTAATTTCTTGTTCAATTACCGCAATAACATGAACCCTTTCATTATGAACTAACACCTCAACTAAGTACTGAGGGCCATCTACGTATTCCTCGAGTAAGATTTCCTCGTTAGGTAGCTTTTTTAAAAGGGTATGCATAGATGATATTAACTCACTCTTATCCTTCGCTAACAATACATCCTTTGATCCTGTTGATTTAGGGGACTTAACAATAAGGGGAAAATTTATCTCTTTAGTTTTAAGAAATGAAGATAATGATTCTGTTGGTTTATAAATTAAATAATTAAGTGAAATGGGTAATTCCTTTAGCACATTACGAGTCAATATCTTATCTTCCATATGATAGATTGCATCAGTGGATATATCACTCTGACAGAATTCCTCTGACAGACGTGCAGCCACATAAACAAAAGGGTCAATGAAACTAAAAATTCCTTTTATATTTTTTCTTGTTTTTTTTAATTTTTCGATTATCGTGACTAAATTATCATAATCATTTATATCAGTAAAGATCATCTCATGCACATCTGGAAATTCACTTCGATCTTTAAGAAATTTTTTTCTACAAGTTAACAAAACCGTAAAGAAATTAAGATTATTTGCTGCCTTAATTGCTTCCCGACTCGATCCTGATTTATTTGTTTCAATAAAGACAATAGTATCCATAAATATCCCTCATCCTATCCGATCAAAAATGTTCTCTCACTCTATGATATAAAAAAAGACAACCAAGGTTCGTCCAAATGTAAATAATATACTAATTTGATGAATATACCTAAACAAGTAAGAGTAGAAGAAAGGATGATTGCTATGGCATCAATCGGCATGCTTCATCATCGTAAGGACCCAATAAATGTTAGAAAAGCTTATGCTTTCGCTGCAGTAGCAAAAGTCGAAGGTATAGATTTTTTTTATTTCACTCCAGGGAAAGTTAATTTGGAAAAACGTACTATTTTAGGTAAAACATACGAAAAAGGAAAATGGATAGAGAAAAGATATCCTTATCCTGATGTTATTTATAATGCCAGCCCCCCTATAAGTGATAAAGCAGCAGATATAGTAGATGAATTAAGGAATATAATTCCATTTACCAGTCACTCCGTTGGGGATAAATTAACTGTTTATAACAAAGTGAATAAGGCTAAAAAATTTAATCAGTACCTTATTCCTACTTCAGAATTAACTAATTATAGAGTATTGCTAAATATGGCGGAAAACTACACAAAAATAATTGTAAAACCCTTATCCGGGCATCAAGGGGCTGGTATTTTCTATATAGAAAAGATAGGTGACAGTTATAAAGTTAGTAAAGATGAACAGGACTCCATATTTAGTGAAAATCAACTAGCAAAGTTTATCGATAGTCATATAAAACAGGACACTTACTTAGTACAAAAATTTATAACATGTAAGACAAAATTAGGGAATGTATATGATTTTAGATTACATGTACAAAAAGGCGGAAACGGCAATTGGTTAATTACGTCTATATATCCAAGGATAGGTAAAATGGGTAGTATAGCTTCAAACCTAGGCAACGGTGGCTATACTTGTATTCCGGATATCTTTTTAAAACAGGAATTTGGAGATAACTACTATAATGTCCAAAAGCATCTTGAACAATTTGCTTTAAGTTTTTCTAACCATTTTGAATCTCTATACCAGGATATACTATTTGACGAGTTAGGAATTGATGTAGGACTCGATGAAAAAGGAAGACTTTGGATTTTTGAGGTGAATTGGAGACCAGGCCCTCCTGTCATTATGAATGTTGAATTGGATGTAGTAAGGAATACTCTTCAATATGCCCAATATCTAGCCGATAAAAATAAAAAATATTAGCTGAAATTTATTTATATAGAAATATAAGCATTATTAATTAATATAGGACTTCAATTCAATAAATAATTTTTAATGATGTGAAAACACATGCCTCTGCATGGGGATAGTTTTTTTATTTTACTCTATAGATTTTATCTAGCCATACCAAGTCGAGTAAGTTAGGGGCAACATTGCCCCTGCCTCCCATAGCAAGTTTTTTTATCGTCTCCTCATCCTACCGTGTTGGTAGATAAAACGTACGCCCATACTCCAAATAGAGGTACACATAACAGCATCTTTCTTTCATCAGAGAATAGCCACAACCTTATGTACCTATAAGGGACCAGCAAGAGGTCAGCTTCATTTCAGATCTATCATGGGTTTGTCCATAAGGAAAATAGTATTCATGCAGTTTTATGCTTTTCTGTTCACTTTCCATATACCGGTGTTCACTTTCTCTTGTATTCTTTATACCCTGTCACGTCATTTGATTGTACAGTCTCCCTACTCATATAATAAGGGGGTTACTGAGTTCATCATCCTATAGATACAATCAGCTTAAGTAGATTCTTTACCCCAGGCAAGATACATGACGTATGACAGGAGTATTATGTATCTACCTTCTCTCTTGCCAATACGTAAACAAATCTGTGTCCTGTCCTGAGCTCGCATTTACGAAGCTTACAAACCTTCACTGTCATTCATCTTACTTATCTTCCCTAACAGTGCTCCAGACCGTGTATCGATTCTCTATTTCGGCGCTTTCTCATGTAACCCTCAAATCCGTTACCAAGCCAACGTTTTTTGACATGAATATTTTTTGCGTCTAAACTAGTGGCTTTTGCCCTAATATATAGTAGCAACTGCTTGTCGTACCTTAATTTTTGTTGCCTAAAATTATAAAAGAAGGAACATTCGCTTATAGAATGCTCCTTCTTTCTTAAATTTATTATAAAGTTCTTTAAAGAGCTTTATCCAATACATTTTTGAAACTCTTCTAAATTAAGCTGTTCCAGTTACCCTGCTGATACTAATAGCATCTAAACTGGTTGTATTAATATTATCCGAGCTATCTGTCCAAATTAGAAATCCATCTTGTACATGAATAAAAGTACCATTTCCATCAATTTGGTTTCCAAAAGAAAAAATTTGAATCCGATCTCCTCTTCTTAAACCATTAAAATCGAAATCATTTGAAGATGCTCCTTCTAAAGGCGTAATGTTATCACTTGAGTTAACATTGCCTTCAAAGGTATGGCCATTAGACATGAAATCACCTCCTAAAAAAGATAAGGAATAATATATACTATGAAAAAAATTAAGTTTAGTACAAGCCAAAAGCTTATTTATAGTTATGAAAATGACCCATTTAATCCTGTTCGCTTTTCTTGGATACCATAAAATATGCAGTACAAACGCCCCTCCAATCTTAGGGTATGGAATTTAAATTTCAATCTATGAAAAACCATTTAAATCTGAAAATATTATAAATATATTCTGTCTTGTCCAATCAATTTAGAATGCTCCCCTATATAATATAAAAAAGCATAGGAGTGATTAGTATGAATTTACAAACTCTGCGAGGCTCTTATAATTTAGTAGCAGGCTTAGGGAGTTGGTGTGGTCCAGCACTTTATTCTGAACGTCATAATTTAAGAAGGCATTCATTCCCACTTGATTGGGTTCAAACCCCTTTTCTTTCTGATGTAAATAAATTACTAAAAAATAAATTTCAAGGTTTTATGGAATTAGAAAATGTGATTGAAAAAGATATATTAGCTAATTATATAGACGACAATGGATATCCTATTTTTAAATTTGGAACTCATGAATCAGTAAGAGCTCATTATATTACAGATACCCAATATAACATCGACTCTGTTCATGACTTCCCAATAATCCCGAACCAAGAATGGTTTCTACAATATCCTTCCTATAAAGTAAGATTAAATCATCGCATCCAAACATTCCTTAATCAAATTGCACAAAGTCAACGCACCTTGTTTATACGACACGAATGGATGCCAACAAATTATCAAGATATAGTCATACTAAAATCTATATTAGCTGAAATGACTAATGGTAACTTTAATATTCTGTTAATAGAAACCGTTGATGATGACTTACAGGGCGTGAAGGATATGAATTTTGGAACAGCTGAAGATGGTATTTGTTGGGTTCAGGTTTCTCGCGAAAATGGTACTAATCCTTCCATTTGGAATATTCTATTAGAAGGAATAACTTTAATAGATTAAACTTTTATAAAGTATAATAATTTAGACAGGAATTCGTCCCACAAATCATAGTGAGCTTAATTTCATTTTTAAGTACCTAATGTGTATCATAAGAGGATTTCAACTCAAGTTACCATAATGGTCTTTCTAGGTAGTCATAAAAACCATATATGATTAGTAAAGTAAACCCTACGTAAGACTCACCGCCCTATAGATTCTTAAATCTAAGGGGTTTCACCTTATAACCACATGTTCTTTTTAATTTCTTTGAAAATAAAAGAGTACAACTAAAGAATAAGCCAGTAGACCTGGTATAGAAGGAAAAGGTGTATTTCAATATGTATTGTGTATAAGAGGATTTGAAGGTAAACAAAAATTAAAACCAGCTCCTCCCTATATTCATAGTACTCCACCTTAGGACTTGGGAGGAAATCATGCATTGACAAGTACAACAGCTGCCTAAATGAAGTACCTAACTTTTTGGTTTCAGTTCATTTTGGTATGCTGATGTATTTTTTTGCAGCTCTTTTATAATCTTTAACAAAAAAGAACCCTTGTTCACCAAGACAAGGATTCTCAGGAAGAATAGATTTTTTGACTAAACAATTTTTATACATCCCTGATATAACGGATTTTTCCCAGGATCCAGGTGGAAGGAAGATGTATAAAAAGTCTGTCCTTTATATATATGCTGCGTTCTAGTCTAAAGCAATCTCCTTTACAAAAACTTATTAATGTTTACATCATATAAATATCTCCATTTAATAAAGGTCAAGCATACAAGCAAAAAAAAGAAAGCATGACTCTTGTTGTATTCAGCTTTGTTCTTGTTCATTCTCATATCCAAAGTCCCCACCTAAGTCTTGCCCTGCTTACGGTAACTTTTTCAATAATACTATTCTGGTAACGGTACTAACTGGAACTGCATTTCCTTTTAATATGGAAGGACCGATTGCTGGAGGAGTCTCCCTGTTAAATCCCACCACTATCTTTATTGAAAATGGAGGAGATTATAGAGTGAATTTTGTAATAACCGATAACACAGTTGTTTTTGGTCCAAACCCAGGTGCATTTCCTCACCTTCCTACTGTTGCATTATTCCACTCGAACAAGCTAACTTTGGACTTGAAATTACTCAAGCAGAAGGCCGAGGTTGCAAACCAATTGTTGGAGATACTATTCTATCTATTCTAGACAACTCGATACTTGAATTAAGAAATATAACTATACAAGGTCCCGTTACAACGATAATCACCTGTGATAGTGTTGGAAACAACGTTCAATTAAGCCTTTTTAAACTAAGTTAAGCAAGCCCCCTAATTCTTCTATCTCTTAGAAAGCAATCCCGCCTAGCCGAGGTTGCTTTTTTACATACTCAAATCATGCTAAGTAAAAAGAGATAGAGGGGTATCTTCCGGATTTATTGAAGTAAAATTGTGTCGTAGGGAGATACAAGATGCACACATTAGGAACGGAGACCAACTATGGATATCAAGCAGAATACAGCAAATGCTCAAGAAATGACCAGACGGCTAAACACAACTTCCAGCAATATTAGAAAATGGTGTATCAAATTAGAAAAGCATGGTTATAAGTTTGATTAATAACAGATAGAAACGTTACTATTCTATTATTCAATACATTTAAAGTATGCTATTTAAGAAGAAAACTTCCTTTAGATATAGCTGCACTGACTATTACAAAGAGATTTAATAGAAACTGTTCCGCATTAGTCACACATTAGGAACGCCTAAAAGTTGATCCGCCTTTGGGCGGCCATATAATCCCAGGATTTAATGTTCTCTAATAAAAAACTAACATATTTTCCATAGAAAAAAGAGCTTAGGGTAGTCTACAATTAAGCTCTTTTTCAGTTCCTGACTCTACAAGCTACTGGACTCTTACTGGCGTAGTCTGTAGGGTGGCTATATTATTTTGGATTGTTAAGTTTAGGTCATAATAGCCTCTATCAACAGACTTACATGCATAATCACCTGAACATCCTGTCACATATAATGGCGTATTAGAAAAGTTAGGGTTAATAGGAACTGAGTTTGAAAAAAGTTTATGTGCATGATGAGTAAAAATAGCCAAGATTCTATTTCTCACATTGGCAGGTATTGCATTGAAAAACATATCTGTTTCTCCCTGTGTCATAAGATGGTCGTCATGTATTTCATTAGTTATTCCAGGAACTCTCAACGGCCAATGGAAATCGATAATATAATAATAATTAGGATCTAAACTTCGTAGTAGATTTAAGCTATCCTGGCTCCATCTTCGATTAGCGTTATCTAGCCAGAGATGCCGTACCAGTCCCTGCGTTCCTGGAATACCGACATATCCAGTTAAATAGGGATTGATATACCTTCTAAATAAATCTGTAGTAGAATCCTCCCAGTTTCCTATAGATGATCTATAGGGGATATTTGTTCCTAAAACATTATTTATTATACTTGCAAATTGTTGGTAACGTCTTGTAGCTTCTGCTGTTGAAACTCCTCCAGCATGTACATCATCTCCCCCAAAAATAACATACCTTTTGTTACCACTATTCACCACGTTCTGTAAAAGATTATTAAACATACTTTGGCTATTTACAAATCCTACATGGCTATCACCCACAACAGCCAAATTGACGGTAAGAGCCGATGGAAGTCCCGGTCGATTTTGGGGATTAAAGCAATAATTGTCCACGTGACTTTTATTTTTCTTAACTATTTTTATCACCCTTTCTTTATGACTTACTTCATATCTTATTCAATAAATGAAAGGCTGCTTGTACACTTAAAAAATGTTCTTTTATCATTTTCTTTCCCCTTTATTTTTGAACCAATGTGTCTTAAAAGGGACCCGCACAATTCCTATGGGAGGCAGGGGCATCACTGCTCCTAACTTACCCTCCTTAATTGGATATAGTATACAACTAAAAAACAGAAAAACCCCTTGTGCAGTCGGGGTTTTTTCTGCGCTAAACCTAATTAAGCAAAGTGATAGATACCTCAGGGCACCTTGTGTAGTTTACTCAAGATCAAAAGTTTATTCTCTTCTTTTAGTATCCATTTGTAATCACCTAATAGGACTAAAAATAATATTAACTCTGTAATTGATGCTTATTGTAATTTCAGCACCCATAAGTAAAGTATCTCCTCAGCTCAGGAAGCAGTCTAATTATTTCATATTATCTTCGAAATTAATTTTTTTCACTTTTTTATCTTTATTTTTTTTGCCACATTTTCTAACAACCACACCATCTTGATTGGCATTTTGTCCACCTGTTTGGGCAATCTGACCACCTTGATTAGCGTTTTGTCCTCCATTACCACTAATTTGTCCTCCAGTTTCGGCATGGTTGTAAATGTTGATATTAATACAAACTTTCCCTTTTTTGCATTTTTTTGTTTTTTGTTTATTATTTAACTGTTTACTATATTCACCATCGTATTTTTTTATTGTAATCACCTTCTTTTTTATTTATCTTTATAATTTATTCATTGATAGCAAAGGTGATTGTATGCTTGTCTTATTGAATTAGACTATTTTTTAACAGTACTTAAAGAAAATTAATTTTAAAATATTGATATCTAGAATAATAATTATGTTAACTCTTTACCTACTTACAAACTCCTAGGATTCTATACTAAGCAAGAAGATAAGAAGCAAAATTATGCTTCTAAAAAATTAAAAAATAAAGGATTAACGGAATTTTGCCGAACCTCCCGTCTACGTTCAGCACTAAATAAACCTCTTAATGTCCCAAAAAAGTAGGCTTCAAAGACAGTTTTTATTCGTTTTCTTTTGTAAGCGAAAAGAGTTTCCCTAAAACCTTGCACAGCAATAGAAACTAAGTCTTCTATAGGCTTTTCTAAGCCACTAATTTTATAAGCTAGCAGGACTTTTCCCCATAAGCTATAAATATCATCTGCATTCCCAAAGAATGGAGCTACTGCTTGTTTGAACGGTTTCGGAATAAAAGATGGTACATAATCCTGTGAAAGTTTAATACTTGTATCTTCTTTACGTATGTATTTATTTAAATCTTTTAAAGATAAATTATAGGTAGAAGAATTTTTAGAGAGCTCTTTCTTACTCTCACAAGGGATTACGTCTTTTTCTGCTTTAACATCTGTTTCAACATTCTTAGCCAAATTGAGTTGTAAATAGTTCACCCAATATTTGAAATAAGGATGATTTACAAACAGATGTACAGGACTGCCTTTTCCATTATTACGAGGACAACGTCGATAAACTGTAACAATTTGTCCTTGCTTTCGAAGCTCACTTAGGTGACGATCAATTGTTCCTTTTGACTTTTCGTATGTTTTACCTAAATATGTATTACCAGGAAAGCAAAATCCTTTCTCCGCAGCAAACCAACAAAGCCGGTCTAAAGCTTTTCTAGTTCCTTCGTGGAGACGATAAAATTTTTCTCCATAAAGGTTAATAATTTCCTTAAGTAATTTTCGTTTCAATGATTGATGTTGAGAACGGTTTTCTATGAAACTCTGATAACTTTTCATATAATCAAATTCTTTTGCCGTAAGCATCCGCGTAGTAGACATCAGTCTATCCTCTCCTTTTCAGGAACAAAAAAAGACATCGCATCCCATAAAATAGGAAAACGATGTCGGATTTTTTGACAGACTACGCCCTTGAAATAAATCTAATTATCCTATAAAATAAAGGCGTAATTAAATTTATGTATTAAGACTTCGACAGGTGTTTTCCCTAGGCCTTTTAGGGTTAACGGTGTAAGGGTGTTGGCGCACCACTTGCACACGTTGGAGTCTTTTTATATTCCGGACTGTTTTGTTGACTCTATTATAACGTCTATTAATCTTGTAATTCAATAAAAATTCACCAAGTCCTCAGTAAAATAATATAACCTCCCTTCACTTATGATTAAAATCACTTCAATTGGATACGCTGTTAAAGTAACTACTCTTAGATTAAGATTTTCTCTCTAAACAATAATAATCTTAAAATATAAAACACACTACGGTTGTTTTCCTGTTTTATATATTGTTTTATATATTTGTTTTATTGTTTTATTGTTTTAGGCCCTCTGTAGATCCTTATATTACAGCATTTATAAGCATAAACTATCACTAATTTTGCGCGAACTATCACTAATTTTGCGCGAACTATCACTAATTTTGCGTAAAACTATCACTAATTTTGCGTAAAACTATCACTAATTTTGCGCGAACTATCACTAATTTTGCGTATTTATCCCTATACGTTTATAAATATCACCAATTTTGCGTGATAAATGCAGATCCGGCTTAAGTATCACCAATTTTGCGTGATAAATGTAGACATGCTTTAAGTATCACCAATTTTGCGCACCAAAATTAAGATATAAGGTAATAAACTGAGGTTGAGTTATGTTTTTAGGGTTAAAATTCCTCCTGAACTATCACTAATTTTGCGTGATATTTAAATTGAAAGGACAGGCTGCTCTTAAACATGCAATTTACACAGTATCACTTTTATGATATTTTAGTGATAGTTTAGAAAAATATGGGGGATTTT
>NZ_CP130962.1:0-94964 GCF_041941685.1 Priestia megaterium
ACCGCTCTGCGACCTCACGCGGCAACTCCAAAGACTGTGAGTTTAGCCAATGTTGAAGTCCCTTTTCTAAAAAATCCTGATGAATCTCTCCTCGATCCCGTGCAGACTGAAATACGGAATCATTTGGGTAGATATCTACATCACAAGTATCTTTGAGCCAGCGTGCCATTTTTTCAAACGGTTGTCCCTCCAAGCCTACCCAGGGGTTGCGTGCTGCAAATGTGTTAATAGGCCCGAGCGGTACAATGACGCTGCTGGCGGATTTCACCAAGTCATTAAGATCAAAATCGAGGGTATCAGGAAGTTTTTCCCAATGTAATGTTTTTGCTAATGTTGTATTCATCGTAAATGACCTCCTCTAAAGAATGATTGTGTCAAATGCTTAGGATGACTTTCGACCAAATCATTTTGAGGCTCACCCAATCGTACAAGCCAAAGATAAATGAGAGCATAGGCAGTTGATGAACGATGACGAGCCAGCCGTACACCTGCAGCACTTCCGGCCAATAAGATAATCAGGAGCAAAATGGCTGCTGGTGCCGGTGGTTGAATTCCTTTCGGGATTGTATCTTGTAACAAACCATAAAAAGCATCATGTACCAAGCTGTATACAATTGCCGCTCCTGCAAACAAAGAAAATCCTGCTATGCGCCCGATACGCCCGGATCCAAAAGCCACGAGCTGGGTCCAGGCAAATGAAACTGACCATCCTAAGGTAAGAGCGCTTATCAATTGATAACCCTCCCCAGGAGAAGACATCCAAAGACCAATTGCCACCAGGAGGCCTAAAATCCCGCCAGTGATTGTCCATAATAATGATGTTGGCTGCTTCTTCGTCCCGGAGGTTGGCTCCTTGTGGTGATGAAGCCCAGAGCCAGCCTGTAAGAAAAGGGTTGATTTGAATAGACCATGTAAGACAGCGTGGATAATGGCTGCCAAATAAGCACCTAATGCACATTGGATTAACATGAACCCCATCTGTGCAATCGTAGACCCGACCAGCTGCCGTTTATAATCAACGTGGACCAGCATAATTCCCGTCCCTATCATGACTGAAACACTGGACAATAGAAGCAAAACAATTTGTGCTATATCTCCGCTAAAAAGCAGTGAAAATCGAGTCAAGATAATTCCGCCTGCATTCACTAATCCCGCATGCATTACCGCGGAGACAGGCGTTGGGGCCACTACTGAATCTAACAGCCAGCGTTGGAAAGGCCATTGTGCTGCCGGAATCACGACAGCCAAGATTAGCAGCAGGTTAATACAAGTCCTTTCCCATGAATCAAGCTGTGCAAGACTGCTTTTGGTGAGGACGAGCGACAGCTGCCAATGCCCCGTGGTTTGGGTGATCCAGATGACAGCTCCCAACAGGATAAGCCAGCCTAGTGCAAACAGACGGCCGGATTGCTTAGCAGCGTTTCTAGCAACACTCCACTCTTTTTTTAATCTTATAAGCAAAGTCAGTCCTAGGAGTGTAACCCCCCAGCAAACCAGCAGCAGGCGAAGGTCATTACTTAGCCAGACACCTGAATCAGCAGTAGTAGTAATCGTCAGCAGAGCAAAATATTTTCGATAGGAACGATCACCGAGTAAGTAACGAACAGAATAGCGCTGCACGATAAAACCGATGGTAAGGACAAACAACGCCAGCAGCCATGATAAGGAATCAAGCCACCAAGGGCCATAAATCATGGTCTCATTGTTCGTAACAAGGGCCAGCAGGGCAGCGATCGGGGGTAGCAATGTGACACCGACGTGAAGCCGAACAAAAGACAGCGGAACCCTTGGGTATAATAGGAATAACGCGCTAAGCACCGATATAGCAAGTAATCCAAAAAATATTTCTGGCAGAGAAATTAACATTTTACTTCCCCCATTGATGTATGGATGAAACCATCATTCCGAAAATATGACTTTGACCGATTTCCTTCATTACGCTGCATTCCTTTCTGTTTTATTCTTAAAAACAAAAAAACCGACAATTTTTTAAGCATAATGGTTAAATCCATTAAACTTTGAAAATTGTCAGTTTACTCTTAACGGGCCCATCCAAGCCTTTTAATAGTCTACCTAATTATGTAATTTTCTTTCTTCTAATAAGGAAGTATAATTACAGTTGTCCTCTTCGTTATAGATTTCCTTTTTCATATAGTCAATAGAAAGTTATTAACCTAATGCTAAAGTAATCTATTTATTTAGAGAAATCAATTAAACAATTAATTTACGGTAGTAATGTTACTATTTATCAAACATTCTGTCAAGTTAAAATTTGGTCCACTTGAAAAAGTAGCGATTAAAAAGGCAGTTCCTGTCCTACAAGATGAACATGTCAGCTTAGAAAAAGTTCAAGCACATCAATAAACCTTACGAAAAATTAGGTATTTGACTAGGTTCTGGTGCAAAAACTGGTTCTGGTGCAAAGTTAAAATAAAAGAGAATAAAGCGCATATATTCCTAGTTGAATCGTATCTTATGCTACAAGCTCAAATAATTGATGGATGAATTCTTTTTGATTTTGGACAGACTGATCCCGTAAATCAAGCTGTTCTTTTTTAATCATATGCATGGCTTCAACGCCACTCAATATAGAAGTGGCTGTTTCATACGACTTGAATCCCAGCATGGAGCGTACTCGTTTCTTAATGAAACGATGATCTTGTTCCACCATGTTATTAAGATATTTTACCTGCCTTAGTTGGATGCCTTCAGGCATCTTTTTCTCGTCTGTTAGCTGTTGAATGGCTACAGGATACGCTGGATTTTTATCGATGGTTATGAGACGAGGCTTAGAAACATGAATAGACCGCAAAGTTTTCTTGAAGAAGTACTTTGCAGCCTTATGATCTCTTGTTTTGCTTAGGTAAAAATCAATGGTGTTTCCTTCGGAATCCACTGCACGATACAGATACATCCATTGTCCTTTTACTTTAATATACGTCTCATCAACTCGCCAAGAATCATTGGTTGGCTTAAGATGACGCCGTACTCTTTCATCTAATTCAGGCCCATATTGATGAACCCAACGCATAATCGTTGTATGAGCTATGGATAAGCCGCGTTCCTCCATCATTTCCACTAAATCACGAAAACTCAAGTTGTACCGTAGGTACCATCTTACTGTTAACAAAATAATGTCAGGTTGATAATGCTTCCACTTGAATTCTGCTGGTTTTTTCATACCGATACACATCCTTTTTTAGAGTAATAGTATCAGTATGTCCAAGATTTAGAGATTACTTGCAAGTGAATTGAAGTTTTTGCACCAGAACCGGCAAAGGGTTTTCAAATTTATTGGAATAGGGGGAATACGTTATTAGGGTATCCAGATTTATAGATTCATATACATCCACATTTTAAAATAAATCTCGTGATTAATCAGATAAAAAACCAGTTTCGCTTTTATCTAAGTTCTATCATTCGTTAAGTAAATACTAAAGTACACTATATATTATTAAAGTTTCACTATTCACTTTAATTGACGACAAATACATTGTTTTTCTACATTATATGTAATACTCAACACTATTTTTTGCTAAAGTATTTTATTATTTACTCTTATAAATGATATAACAACAAACATTATCTATATTTTAAAATTAAAAGGTATTAAAGATTTATTTAACAAGTTATTTTAAAATTATCTAACGTTTATTATTTTTATTTATATGTTCGTCTTGATAAAGAGGTGTATTTTAAGATACACCAGTAGAAATTATCTTTAACTCTTTTACTCAATAATTCCGTTACAATTTAATTTTCTAACTATTTAAGACAAGTTAATCAAAAAAGGTTAAATTATCCATATTTATCTTGTATACTAAAAATTAAACAATACACAATAAGAAGGAGAAAAAAATCCTATGATAAGCATAAAAAATTTAGTTCCTCTAAAAAATGAATAACTTTTAGAGTGACCTTTTTTTAATTACAGTTATATTCGCAAAAGTCTTTTCAAAATGACTTATTTATCTCGCCCACACATTTATCACATTATATAGAAGAAACTCATCAAAAAGAAACCTTTGCTCAACAGAGGAATAAGATTCTTAAAATTCAGTCAATTTGGAAATGCGTTATCAGTTTGAGCTAAATTAAAAATTTATATACATGTTTTTTTATAATATATAAGTGTGGATTTTGCAATGAATGACTCATTATCTAGCTTAAATGGACTTCATTTCGCCACAGAGCAAATCTCAGTATGAATATTCCCGAAAAAACAGGAATTCCTCTTCCTTTTATCTAACCTTATTAAGTGACAAGCGTGTAGAAGCTATGATATGTTAGCTTCTCTACATATTATCTAAAAATAAGAAGAGGAGGTGTCTGAATATGAATAAAACTGAACTAGTAGATGCTGTTGCAACACAAGCAGAACTATCAAAGCAAGATGCTAAAAAAGCTGTAGAAGCGTTGTTTGAAACGATTTCTAACACACTTGCGAAAGAAGAAAAAATTCAGTTGATTGGATTTGGAACATTTGAAGTACGTGAACGTGCAGCTCGTACAGGTCGTAACCCTCAAACAGGCGAAGAAATGACGATTCCGGCTTCAAAGGTTCCTGCTTTTAAACCAGGAAAAGAATTAAAAGCAGCTGTTAAATAAATATACCTTATAAGCAAGTCCCCTCTAGAGCTAGACTTCTAACGGGGGCTATTTTTCATGGTGAAAAACTTCTAAATACCTACACCTAAATATTATCTAATCAAGGTTTCTATTTTCTTGAGTCGTCGTCTTAGAGTTAGAGGTAGGTTCTTTGCCAAGTCTAGGCTTCCAATTTCCTAACTTATTTTTTAAGTAATCCTTTAAAAAATCACGTCTCTTTTTTCGTCTTTTATCCCTGTTTTTCATAAAAACTCACCACCTTTAGGTTACTTAATAGATGCAATTTACCCTTATTATAACTATGGTGAAAAACTCATTCTTTATGCTAAATCTGTAAGTAATAAGTAGTTCATCTTACTGGTAAAAGGTATATTTTTGGATTGTTTCAGCGTATTCCTTCCTATTGTAAGAAGAACAAAATTAGAACGTGAAGAACAATCAGGTGATTTTCATATGTATTGTCATAATCAATAATAAAGAAAGCAGGTTAATAAATATTAACCTGCTTTTCAGACTGATGAGAAACCTTTTAAGTTCTCGTTAGAAAGGACTGTATGATTTCGTAGAGGAAGTATCCTCGTTCTCAGAGGTAGAAACTTTCCCTTTGAAGTTAGTTAGACCTGCTGTATGAAACTAACACCCTATGTTTCTAGAGAGTGTTTCTTGCACTAGAATCTCTATTTTGGCAATACTTCAAATGCTAAGAGTTGGGTTACTTGGTTACGATTGAAATTATCATCTGAAACTAAAACTAAACTGTCATGTCCATTCGGAAGTTTTGGCCCCCAGGATATCCCTTCAATATTGTCCAGTACCGATAAACCTAATGTTGTCAAATCCAGAACAAGACGCTTTCTCACGGGTTTAAATTTTTGTCCTTGTAATGAATGAATATTACTAATGTCACTAGCCCCGCGTGTATCTAATTCATAAATACGAATATAATTTTTAAATGTTCCATTCGTGCTTTGTACGCCAGAACGTTCAATAGTTAGAAGTTTATGTTTATTTACAGATAAAATTTCTGATACTCCGTTATCTGCATACTTACCAGGTCCAGACTTCGCCGGGATGGAATCAATAGGATATGCATATTGTGCTAATAGCTTTCCCTTACGGTCATATTGTGTAACTCGTGACAGCGCACCAGTAGTTGTAGTAGGTACAGGGCCATCCTGATATAAAGGGGCTTCCATGGAAACCCATAAGGAATTACCGTCGTTTGCAAAGGTCATTCCTTCAAAAGTTAAATTATCACGTGGTCCAATCTCATGTTTCGGTGTCATGTTAAATTGTTTCGCTAAAGGTAAAGTAGCTAAATAGTTCCCTTCCCCATTTGCATGCTTTATGAAAGGATTTAAGCCAAGAGAACGGCTCCCCTCACTTGTATACCAAACACTTCCGTCTTTTGGATCTAGACGTATAGATTCAAAATCTGGTACTTCTCCTCCCTTTACGGCATATTGCGATTGATTAGGATAGTTTGTACCATCGGCTTGTTTTAAAAAGTTCATTCCTGTCAGTTTAATCGAATTAAAATTCTTATTATCGTAGTTCAATTGAGCTGTATAAAAACGGGCAGGACTGTTATCCGATTTGTCATCACTTATCATCTTCCATGTACCTTGCTTAGCATTATAGGAAAGTCCTGATAACCCTCCCACAACAGTACCTTGAAATTCTTTCTTAAAAGGGATCCTTTGCTCTCCAATCATTTTTAGGCTTCCAATATTATGTGTTTCTTTTATATTGTATTCCCACTTTTTATTTTGGAACGGTTGACCAGCTGTTTCTTTATTATTTTTAGCTGCATCTGCAGGAGTAGATATAGCTAAAAAGGAACCTAATGCCGCAATACTCAAGACTTTAAAGCAATTGCCTGATTTTTGCTTATTCATAATAACCTCCCGAATTTTCAAAATGAGATGGGACATATATAATACGATAGCAATCAGACATGAATTTTTGTTTAAAGGAACATTAATCCATTGTAAAGTTAGTTTGAGTAAGTATGCGTCTCATGGTACATACTTAGAAGACAGCCTCATTTGACTATAGAAATAATTAAAGGATTGTTTATCTCTGATGATGTACAAATCCTATTTCTTTATAAAAGTTTGTGCTGCGAGTATTCCTCTCTATTTCATTACACCCTTGAATGTATAGTTCTTCTAAGGTTACCTTGAACAATTCTTTGGAATAACCTTTTCCCCGATAGTTAGGCAGAACATATACTTCATAAATGAAACCAATATTTTGCTGTTTAAAGTAATCCCTGCTGCCTGAACTGAACCCATTTTCCAGCATAGAGAAGAACTAGGTATTTATTTTCACCATAGCACTTTATAGCTTTATAAATAGGAATTTATGTTTATTTGTCCATGTGAAAATATGATATATTATATACATACCTATAACACGACATATTATAACTAATCTAGATAATCACAAATAAAAGCACTACTAATCCATAAAATATGAATATCATCAAAGGCGTTAGTACAGGTTACTAACGCCCTTTTTATTGTCTTCTTCACTTTAGATTTCTGCACGAACTGGAGGGAGATAACATTGAGTAAAAATCAAAAGCTATGGACGAAGGAGGAAGATTTATTCCTCAAAGAACAATATGGGCATATGACATTTCAAAAAATTGGTGAACATTTAAACCGTAGCAAAGAATCCGTTAATAAACGAATTATACGATTAAACCTCCGTAGTGAAGAAAATTGCTTACGTAAAAAATGGACAACGGAACAAGATACTTTTTTAAAAGAAAACATTGATATCATGAATAATCGGGAAATAGGAAACCATCTAGGTAAGAGCCCTTCTTCTGTTGCTACTCGTATTAAAATTTTAAAACTAACACGAAAAGAAACACTTCGTAGATGGACGGAGCAAGAGGATGAATATTTACTAAAATATTATGGATCCAAATCTCTTGGACACATATCCAGACGACTACAGCGAAGTATACCAGCGTTAGAGTCTAGATTAAATCGCTTAGGTGTATATGGAGTAAGGGCTCATACAGGAAATATTACAGTGTATGAACTAGCAAAGTGCCTTCAAATTGATGTTCATACCATTTATAACTGGATTCAGAAAAATAGATTGCCCTATAAAATGATGAGGGCAAAAACACGAAAATTTATAGGGATCGATGTATTGGCCTTTTGGAAATGGGCTGAACAGAATAAAGAACTTCTTAACTTTTCTAAGATACCTAGAAATACTCTAATTCCAGAGCCTGATTGGGTAAAGAAACAAAGAAGATGTGATTATTCTAATCGTCCTAAACATGAAAATAAAAAATGGACAGAAGAAGAAGATGCTCGTCTATGGTATATGTTCTACGAGGAAGGTCGTACTCAACAAGAAATCAGCCAACTAATAGGACGATCAAGGCATGGGGTTCAACGAAGATTAAACCGATTACGCAAAAAGAAATTGACCAGTTAAAATCCTTGTCCTTTACTTCTTTTAAATTATGAGTATTTCATTTTATAAATTCAAATAGAATCACTCGGAAGAAATTCTTTGTCCTTTTTGTTTAAAAATAATTACAAACAGAAGATTTAGTTGTAAAATTCACGATTATAATTAATAATTAGTCTATCTTATATAGAAGAGGTGATAAAAATGGTAACAGAAGATTTAACTCCATTTACTTTAGTTAAAGACTTAATTGTTTTACCAACACCTTGTAATGATGTTATCTACTATCCTGCTAACTTAGCTACCTTAGGAATTCAAGGGAAATACTCTGTTTTTCAAACTTCAAGTCGTAAAAGTGGTCTAGCTTATATAGCTATTACTCAACCTGATACAGCTAAATTTATATTAGCTGGGTCTAGAAATTCAATGAATGAATTATACCAATCTATTCCTTGGCCTGAATATGAAATCACGAATGAAGACCATACGTTTTATTATAAAATAGCTCCCTCATTCCAAGCATTAGGAGATTATTTTAATAATCTTAAGAAACAATAATTTATTGTACGGATGGCAGTACAAAAAAACTTATTCCAGATGAAAATTCATAACAAAGACCGCCCATTAATTTTAGTATATCAGGCGGTCTTAACTGTATTCATGCTATATGATTATGACAAAAATAAGTAGTTGTTCGTGAATATAGATAATCATTCACTAGTTTTAGAAAAAGTTTTATCTATTAACTTGATTGATGAAAAATAATCCATAAAAGTATATATTTTAAAAAAATAATATTTTCTTAAAAAGCCCTTCGGCCTTTAATACCTAAAAGTTAATTCATTAATCTATTCAAAGTAATTTGTAAAATTTTATACTCCGTATGCTCTTTTTTTAGCTGTAACTCTCTCCAGCCTCCTCCTTGATTCAATAAATTTCTAATACGATTACACAAGTCAATTTCAGGATCTAAGAGATTTATTTCTTTTATGGCTTCTGTTTGCTTAGACATCAAATCAGCACCCTTTTGAATTTATAAAGATTTTCTTCTATTCTAAAAAGGAAAAGTCCTTTAAGAGTTGAATGTAGTTAATTTGTGGTTACTCGCTTGTGAAATTTTACTTTTTAATGGTTGTTTATATAAATGGCCTTAAGTAAAAAATAATGTGCGGATATTCGTTTCTTCATATACAAATTGATAAGCTTATCAAGATCTTGACTACATTGGATTGTTTTTTTATTTAAAAGTCCATAGTTCATACCTAAATCTATTAATTCTCTTCTCTTGTTAAGAATACACTCTGATAAATCAATCAATTGACCTACTTCACTTACTTTCGTTAACATTATCTCTTCTCACCCCATTAGAATTTGTTAGTCCCTAGTAAAGCATCTTGTAGGTTATGAAATAGAGACAATAAAACTAGTATGAATAAGGAAAGACAAAATGAAAATAGTTTCTACAAAACATATCAAAACATTACAAAATAAGACGATTCTTTTTCTAATGTATATCACCTTTGTCATTATAAATAACCGCACTTAAAAGTAAAATATCTTTGTCAGATGTATCACCTTTTTTGCTCTTGTTTCTAATTTCACAATGCTAAATAAAAAGAACCAACACAAGATTATGTTGGTTTTCATCCTAGTTATTTTTTTGTTTTGTCAATTTTTTAGAATAAGGGATTTTTATTTGGAATATTAGTATTTTAGAGAGGAGAGCAGTTTGATAAGGTATTGGTGATGAAAGTTATGTGTAGGATCATTATCCTTTTGATGAACTAGAACAGTTTAATTTATAAACCTTAAGGGGTGTTTATTTATGATTATAAATAGAAATAAAGATGATAGTTTAATTGGAATCCTTCTATACATTGTAGCGATAGGGATTTTCCACCTTACTGACTTAGCTGCCGAGATGACCTTATGACAATAAAAAAGATACTTTCTCAATTAATAGAGAAGCGTAGAACTTGGGGTTATGGTGCTGCTATAGCAGTAACGCCTTATCTGTTAATCAAAATTGCTTGGACTTTCGGACTCTTCATGCCGACCCAACAAATGGGTGATATAAGTTGGCGCACCGCAAACGCCATAACAATGGTGCTCGCCGCAGTTGGTATCCTGTTAGCGTTCGCGTTCAGCATGCCTTGGGGCGAGAGGCTACCTGCCTGGTTGGTTGCCTTTCCCGTTTGGGTAGGTACTGGTTTACTTATTCCTATGTTGTTGTTGGCACCAGTGCTTGGTCCTGCTGCTATGATACGGGATCAGAAGACAGGATTATCTAATATTTGGGTATATGAGCAGATTTTTGTAATAATTTCACTGGTTGGAGCCGGCATCTGCCTACCTCTTGCTTTAGCTGGATATGCCAAGACGCGTTGGCCAGAGGCATTTGTTGGTCCAATCGCTAACGATTTACTTCCAGGCAACAGCCAGAAACTGTATATCTCCTTGGCTAGACTTGTCGCGGCTGGCTGTATCCTTCTTGGATTTATTAAGGTATTCTGGGCTGCTGGTGGAACTATTGGCATCGACCCAGCTATGTTAGATAACCGAGATTTATGGTGGCACCTATTGTCATTGAGTACCGGTGTGTGGGCCTTTGCAGGGTCTTGGGGTTTATTGGTACTAACCACCCGCCGCGGATCGAAGAGTTTTTTTTCACCTATGGCTACAGCATGGATCGCGTCGGGAATGCTGTTCTCATATAACCTCTTCAATCGTTTGTCCGCCACTCGCCCGGATACACAACCTGCACCGGAGTACCCATTTGCACATGTACTGACCACAGAGTTAGGCAGCGTCTTAGGAGTTATGATGATAATGGTCATCCTGATGGTATTGCATGACCGCCGGAGAGCAATGCGAAGCGCGGCATAAAATCAAGAAGTTAAGATTTGGTTGGGAAGAAATAATAAAAAGCAATTCCGAAAATATGCTTTATGGTAACTAAGATTATATATCCTATACAGTATAAAAGTAGAAAAACTCCCTATTTCCGTAGGGAGTTTTTCTATAGGTTAATGAGATTCTAGATTGGAGATACTTCTCAGCATCTTGAGTAGTTTGTTCAAGATGTTATTTGTTATTCATTTTTTAATAAGAATAATTTTCCGAATTAATTTGAACAAGTTGGTTAAAAGATTAAATTATTCATATTTCTCTTATCTACTAAAAATTAAGCCGTACATAATAAGATAGAAGAAACTCGTCATAAAATAAGCATTTATCTTAATGATGACCCTTTAAGCTATCAGAATAAGAGCTTATGTTTGAACATTTTCTAAAGACTATGATATGTTTTACATATACACACTGTATGTACAGTAAGAAATGAGGTATTTAAACATGAATAAAGCTGAATTAATCGATGCAGTTACTACAAAATCCGACTTAACAAAGCAAGATTCGAAAAAAGCTGTAGATGCGTTGTTTGAAACGATTTCTAATACACTTGCAGAAGAAGAGAAAATTCAACTACTTGGCTTTGGTACATTTGAAGTACGTGAACGTGCTGAGCGCACAGGTCGCAACCCTCAAACAGGTGAGGAAATGACCATCCCAGCTTCAAAAGTTCCTACATTTAAGCCAGGAAAAGAATTAAAAGAAGCTATTAAATCACTATAGTTTTTGATTAATAAAATCACTATAAATTGAAAATTAATTATAGAGATGGAAACATCAACTTCAATTTTATTATGGTGTATGTTCGCAAAAAAACTACCTCAGGTAGTTTTTTTGCGTTTGAAAATGTATACTTTATGCTTTTTTAGTTTACATAACAGCAATTATTGGCAATAACATGCTAAAAAGTCCTTTTTATTTAACGCAAATCTATCGTTTTTTTCTTGGGCTTAAAATTAATTTGATTCCTGTACGTTCTTCATTATCGATTAAAATATTTGTAAACCCAGGAACACAAACCAAATCAATACCACTGGGAGCTACGAATCCCCTTGCAATCGCAACAGCTTTAATCGCTTGATTTAAAGCGCCGGCTCCCATTACTTGAATTTCTACATTACCTCTTTCTCTAAATACGGCTGTAATTGCACCTGCAACTGAATTTGGATTTGATATTGATGATACTCTTAATATAGTGTCCATATAAAGTGCTCCTCCTGTTATTTAAACGATTTATTTGATCATTGGAACGAATGTAATTGACGTATATTTAAATCATATTCATATCCCGATTAAACTGAACTATTAAACCGATTCCTAAATGGGTGCTTCAATTAAAGGATTTAAGACATACATCTCTTAACTTTTGTTTATTTCTCGACCATTCCCATGATAAATGGAGTAAGATCACTCAACTTTGTTTTATCGCTAAGAACCTTCAAAAAAACAGTAGAGACATGTTCAGGTATAGGTGTTCGACTATCTACAGTTGCTGTCAAAAAATAATATAAAAAATCAAAATGATTTTCTCTTCTCATGGCATCACTCAAATAATGAGCATAAAGATTATTATTTAATAGCTTCCTCTTTACGACTGTTCCAAAATCATACAATTCATTAACAGTTGTATTCACAAGGTATTCCTCCTTCTAAAGTTCAGACGGTTAAAAACCGGATACCACATAGTTACTACAAACTGAACGAAAAAACTTTTTAACTGCGTGTAGAAAAAACACTTTACTATCTATAATGAAAATACTACGTAATATTGCAGGTGGAAGCTGTTACATAAGTGTACTATATTAGAAAACGGGAACTTGTATGGATACGCGTAGAAGATAGTGAGGGAGAGAAAAATTATCTCTGTAGCAAAGGATTGTTAATCCCATGGGCAATTTAATTAGCTTGATTTGATGATTTTTGCACTAATACCATATTAAGATGACTAAAAAGAACTAATAATCAGACTTTCTCCTTACCAGCTTTAAAGAAAATTAGGAGGTTTTATTATATATATATTCTTTTTCAAACTAAATTCCCCTGCTCTATTTCTTCTAGTAAATCTTTAATCTGTTTACATAAATTAATCCTCAAATTTAACATTATGCTTTCTTTTGACATGAAATTAGCTCCCTATAAAAAGGTTTATAACAGCAATAAACGACCTATTCATTCGATTAGAATCATAAGGTCGCCTACATTATTTTCATTTTCATTTTTTATCCTTCCAGTTTGCTTTATTTATAGGTTTATTCTTTTATATTTTCATCTTCTAACTGTCTTAGATTCTCCTCGTCACATTGTTTAAATAGATAAGTAAGGTACAAATGTAGTTCAAATCGGTCCTCCTCAATAAAATCATACCATATTTGTTTGTTTTCTCTCATCATTCCTCCCCCTTTTTTATTTCACTTTTATATCTTTATTGCTCCTTAACTAGAAATTTCTTATACATACAAAGTGACCATTTATCATAAAAAACAGAGAAAATTCTTCACTAAGTTTAAATCAAATAAAGGAAATCAATAAATGTCTTCAATACCGGATAAACGAATAAAGAAAATATTTTGTTTTTCATCTTTTAAAGACAGGGTCTGTTCATGGAGATTAAGATTATAAACACGGCCTTTACACGTTTGTAATGACCCATTTTCATAATAATTAACCGTAATTAAACCATTTTTGATTAGTTTTTTCAAAAACATAGATTAACCCTCCTCTTAACAAATGAATTGCGATTAGCAAAAACTTAAAAAGAGATGTCTTGGATTGCCGGATTAACTATATGATACTCTGTTTCTAACTCATGTAATGTTAATTTATAGAGCTGTTTGTTTCCTTTTTTATAGATTCCTAAATGGATTAAAGAATCTATAATCGAGTTTTTTTTACGTTGTATTTCAGAATAGGTCTGTTCGCTCATTATCCCGCCGCCTATATTCAGAATGGTCTTTCTAATGATTGTTCAACTACTCTAATTCATTATAAAACTTTGCAGTTACAAGGAAATGAAAATGAAGTTAAACCTATTTAATGAATAAGTAAATTCGATTACATAAGTGAACGTACATTTCCTACCTATTTACTTTATAATCAACTTTTATGGCATCGCTCAATAATATAATATCCCTATGAATTTCACTTTTAATCAGTTCCTTTTCACAATTTTTGTATCCTTCTCTCAAGCAATTCACTTCCATTCTACATAACAAAAGATTGTGTTTATTATTCAGTGTAATAAACTCCTTATAAAAACTAACATTAAATATATTATGTTAGTTTTTTTCTTAATATGAAATACTTTCTGCAAAACTTCCTATTAATTTACAAAAATTCTAAATTATAATCAAATAATTTTACTCTTTTCAAATAAAAGTAAATGTAAATTTCTACAAAACCTTTCGTTTATTTTAAGTAGAGACTGGTTTGCACGATATAAAGTATCGGAAATATTATGCTAAAAAACCCTTTTATTAAAGGTTTTTTGCAGCTTATAAATTGTAGCTTCCTGGATGGTCATAAAATAATGAATTTGGGGAGCAATATTTGATATTAGAAAGTAAAATGAGAAAGATTTTTCTACAATAAGGTCCATTTATCGGCAACATAAAAAGAAAAAAATACTATGATTAATCTGTTGCATATAGGGGTAAAGTCAACTAAATCTTTCAATCTTTAAAAAAGGAGGCAATTATCAATGGAAATATTATGGATGCTAATTGTTGGTGGGATCATTGGTTGGCTTACTGGGTTAATCACAGGACGAGATGTTCCTGGAGGTATTATTGGTAATATTATTGCTGGTTTTATTGGTGCTTGGTTAGGTGGGCTTATCTTAGGTAATTGGGGACCAGTCATTGGTGGATTTGCCATCATCCCTGCAATTATTGGATCAATTATTTTAGTGTTAATTGTAAGTTTTATTTTACGAAAAATGGGTCAAAGAAATCATCATGGTCATCATGCATAAGTAATAAAAATGTTTAAAAAGGGGTGGCTAGCAATGAAAGAAAATACTCAATCTATGTTATCGGAATTTATTGAAGAGAATCAATTTGAGCTAGATTCTTATCTTACTTATTTGTTTGATCAAATTAATAATCATACTGAAAATGTGTCGGGAGCTTAATGACAAAGCAGGTGCGTTACAATAGCAGAAATGAAAAAAAACAAAAGACATTGAATCAGAATATAGTATAAGCGACCTTATAATTCTAATCCGAATTAATAAGGTCGTTTGTTATTTTTTCGTTAAAATAATATATAAGATACTGAGCTTTCATTCTATTTATTATTTGTTATTAGTTAACATAACGGTTGTTATCCTCCGCATAAAAATGCTTTCTTATTTTTTAAAAAGTGTTTTTATAAATAATAAAAAATCTTAAAAGGCATACGTATTAATACGCATGCCTTTTAAGTGAGCTTTCATAAAAAATCCCAAAGTATAAATATCGGATAATGCATATAGGGTTTGTCAAAAATTATTTTATCAAATAAATCTCGACTATTAAATATGGAAATATAATCAATTAAATGGATTTATTTAGATAACACTAGTAAATTAGATACAATTATATAATTAGAAAGGCGAGTACAATGACTATAAACTATACTTTTACAGACTTGTTTTTAGCGATACAAACTCTCTATTTTATATACTCTGTGAAATAAACATTTCTAGAAATTGCACTCTAATGTAGAGATGAAGGCCATTCGAATATCGAAGTCACACTTGTAATGGCATTAACACGTGTTTAGTCAAAAAAAGCCCCTGACTAGTCTGGGGCTTCCTTTCGATGATTACTTAAATCTTTTATTTTCTAATACAATTACTTTTGAATTCGCTGACTTTCCTATTTGTTTCGTGTGTTCAACCAACTGTAGAATATTATGACAACATTGTTTAGCACCAACAACTAATAACGGTACACCGATGAAGTCAATTTTTAGCCCTTTGGACAAGAATCCTCCCATTGTCATAGCAAATGGAACAGTTGGTGATGTATTTGAAAAAACTATTTTTTCATGAATTTGATATTTATCTTGTAATAATAGACTTAAATTTTTTAAAGCTGGAACAACAAGTTTGGAGGACTTTCGACCAATTGTATAAACGGAATTCCCCTCTGTATCTACCCCATGAAAAATAATTTTCCCCATATCAGAATGAGTTAATTTATTGAAATAATCAATATTTAATATTTCATTTTTAGTCAGTGTTCGACTATTAGGTAATTTTTTCAAATGATAAGCTGCTGCCATAGAAGTGGTATGTGTTCCACCATAATCATTATAGATAAAAATCATGGTATCATCCTTTAGTTTTTGGTTTATATCCATTATTACCGTTTATACAATTGCTAATTCAGGGATATATTAAAGGTGTTAAATTTCTTAATTTAACTTAATAGTATATAAATAAAAACTCTATTTTCAGGTACATATCCTATTTACCTAATATGTTTCATATTCTACGAGATTGATCTGTGAAAGCAACAAAATTGATAATATAACCGTTTTAGGATGCATTAATTTTATCTTATAAATAAGGAGAGAAATATTAATGAAAAGCTTAATCATTATATTTATTTGTTTCGTGTTTGTTACTTTCTATCCATTCAAATCTTACGTTACTTAACAAATTTTCGAATCTCTATGGATTAAAAGAATATATATTATTAAAAAGGTAAATCTAAGAAAAAATGGACATAGGAGATTATACATGGAAAAATTAACATCTGCAGAAATGGGTAAACTTTGGGCTACATATATGGGTAACAGCATGTCTACATGTATTCTAAGTTACTTTCTTCAACATGTTGAAGACCAAGATATAAAAAAATTATTGGAAAATGCACTAAGCTTAAGTAAAGAATTTCAGAAAACCATAAAAGACATTTTTATAAAAGAGAACTTTCGTATTCCACATGGTTTTACAAAAGAAGATGTGAATCTTGATGCCCCAAGATTATTTGAAGACGAGTTTTATGTACATTATTTAAGGTATGTAACTAAAGTAGGACTTAGTCTTTACAGTGTAGGAATACCGTTAATGTATAGAGAGGATATAAGGGATTTTTCCCTTCATTGTATGGAATCGACTATAAAATTGGGGGAACAGATCAAAGATATTTCAATAAATAAAGGATTGGTTATTAAATCACCTATTATTCCGACGCCACAAAAAGTAAATATAGCACACAAAAATTATTTAAAAGGTTTTATTGGAGATGTTCGACCTTTACATGCATTAGAAATTGCCCATTTATACGATAATCTAGAGACTAACTTGGCAAGCAAAGCCTTAGTAATGGCGTTTAGTCAAGTTACCAAAACGAAAAAGATACGAGAGCTATTTATAAAAGGAGAAGAAATTACTTATAAAGCGATTGAAGGTTATATAAAAAAACTTCACGATGATAACTTGCCTTCTCCGGAATTAATTGATCATTTAGTAACAACTTCAACATCTTCTCCTTTTTCTGATAAATTAATGGTATTTCATAAAATGGATATGTTTTCGATGAGAGTAAGAAATTTTGGAAATTCATTAGCTGTAAACGGAAGACGCGATTTAGCTCTAATGTATGCAAATTTTTTAAAGGATATATCAGGATTTGTTAATGATGCAGCAGATATCATGATAGAAAACGGATGGATGGAAACACCACCCGAAGCTGCGGATAGAGAAGACTTATCTTCAAAGTAGGGACTATACAGTTGTCAATGGTAGGCGTGCCGGTAAGCATTAAGGAATTGACACTGTCTTTATACGAAGACCCTCTTAGCACTCAAACAAACGTGTTTGTATGAGTGCCAACCGGCAAGAGAGCTCCCTCAAACTCCTGCGGAAACTGTCGAGGGGTTTTTGTCTTTTTATAGAGGAAAAACTCAAAAGAACGAAGAATACATTACGGAACGTAATGCTAAAAAAATATTCCAAAGGAGTGTTTTTTATGAAGTTCTGGATGAAAGAAATTAGTTATTCGCAAGTTGAAGATAAGATACAGAGTGGCTATAAAGAGTTATTTATGATCGGACAGTTTCGAATTGTAGATGCCTACAAAATAGTAGATAGTAATGACCATACAAAAGATATTCAATCTCACTTCATACTTGACACGAAGACTGGTAATAACTATGAAATAAGCGTAGAGCTTGCTTATGGTCTTGTATCTGCATTTTATTGTGATGGAGATCGAAGGTCTCTATTATCTAACATAATAGCATGGGTAAAGTATATGAATGGTAAAAATAGATTAGCAACTAAAAAAACCGATATTTCTAATGTATTATCTGATGTAGTATAAATAAGAAAAGAGAGCGACCTCGGCGCTGCTCTCTTTTTTGTATTATATTTATAACATCTTTATTTTTGTCATATTTATGGCTATGATAATCAAGGAATGTAAAGGATAAAAGATGGAGCAACAAGATAAGTACGCAAGTTGCACTTTTTATACATCCTCCTCCTACTTGGATATCGGGTAAACGTAGTCATATCAAGGGTGGATAAAAATCCGGAGATGCATTGTTTGAAACGATTTCTCATACGCTTGCCCACGAAGAAAAAATTCAATTAGTTAGATTTGGTACATTTGAAATACGTGAGCACGCGGAGCGTATAGGCCGTAACCCTCAAACAGGTGAAGAAATGACAATTCCGGCTTCAAAGGCTCCTGCTTTTAAACCAGGAAAAGAATTAAAAGAAGCTGTTAAATAAATATGCCTTATAAGCAATCCCCCTCTAGAGATAGACTTCTAAAGGGGGCTATTTATCCTGGTGAAAAACTTCTAAATACCTACACCCAAATATTATTTAATCAAGGTTTCTATTTTCTTGCGTCGTCTTAGAGTTGGAGGTAGGCTCTTTGCCAAGTCCAGGCTTCCAATTTCCTAACTTGTTTTTTAAGTAATCCTTTAAAAAATCACGTTTCTTTTTTCGTCTTTTATCCCTGTTTTTCAGAAGAACTCGCCACCTTTAGGTTACTTAATAGATGCAATTTATACTTATTATAATTATGTTGAAAAATCCACTCTTTATGCTAAATCTATAAGCAATAAGTAGTTCATCTTACTACTAAAAGGTATACTTTTACGGACGCCGCATTCCTATATTTTCCAAAATATTAAAAGAATAAAGTCAAAAATCTTCTTTAGATTATTTTAACGCGGACAAAATTAAAAGTAAATTAAACCTTTTTATGAATTAGTTTACTGGATTTGAGTCAATAATTTGGACACAAAAAAGTTAAGTCTTAAGCTGTTTTTCTCATTTGCTCCTCAATCGCTTGAGGGGTTTGATAGCCGAGGCTACTATGGATTCTGTTTCGGTTATACCATCCTTCTATAAACTGAAACATAGCTAATTTTGCAGCTGAATAGTCTGTGTATTGCGTATGATACACTTCTTCTTTCTTTAATATGGCATGAAACGACTCTATACAGGCATTATCATAAGGGCAGCCTTTCTGGCTGAAAGACTGCTTCATCTCGTATTTGTGGACATGCTGAGTAAACTCACTACTGGTGTATTGTGAGCCAAGATCCGTATGAAGAAGTAAGCCCTTTCGGGGCTTTTGGGCAGTGTAAGCGTTTTGAAGTGCTTCAATGACCAGTTCAGATGTCATTGAACGAGAAAAAGAATAGCCAACGATTTTTTTAGAATGTAAATCTAATACCGACGCTAAATACCACCAACCATCTCTTACTGTAGGAATATACGTAATATCTGCCACCCATTTCTCATTAATCGTCTGTGTAGAGAAATCTCGTTTTAACAGATTAGTCAGTTGTACAACCTTTTCTTTTGATGGATAGGGACGGTATTTTTTCTTTGTTATCGAACGAATTCCTGCTTGTTTCATTAAGCGCTGAACACACTTTAGACTTAGATAACACCCGTTGTTTACTAAAATCTTATGAATTTTTGGAGCGCCATAACGCACTTTACTTTTCACATGAATTCGTTGGATTTCTTTTGTCAGCTTCTGGTTTTCCTGTTCACGGTTTGATACCGTCTTTTTGAACGAGTGGTAGTAGCTACTTCTTGGAATCGTTAACACTTCGCACATTTTCTGAACGCTGTATTGTTCTTTATATTTCTCGATAAAATGGTTGAGCTCTGTTTCTGTTACTTTTTCGAGAATATGGCCATAGCCTTTTTTAGAATATCTAATTCCTGTTTTAACCGAAGGTTTTCTTTCTGAATTTCAGCTAATTCTTTTGGTGTTAGAGATCCTTCCTCTGAACTGATAGGCGTAAATGCCTTCACCCATTTATAGATTGTTACTTCTGATACGCCATATTCGCTGCTTAATTCTTTGACCGAGTTTCCAGCATGATATAAATCGACAATCGTTTTCTTAAACTCATCATTGTATTTTTTGCCTGCACGTTTACGTTCCATTTCGGACACATCCTCTCAAAAATAATTGTAAGGACTTAATTAAATGTTGTCCATGAAACTATACTAACTCCATTCGTTAGTAAGATTAAATAGTTAAATTAATAATTTACATAAAATACTTTCCCATTTACTTAACGTATTTAAATTATCATGAAACAAAAAATGATCTTTACTTTAAAGCGTTAAATTGTTACCATATTATTAGACAATCTTTCTTTTATTGCTATTCCTTAGCCAAAAAAGCACAAACCAATCTATATGGTTTGTGCTTTTTTTGTTCTTACAGATATCGTCAAATCTACTTACTATAATTTGATTTCTCGGTAATAAAACTGAATATTAATAGCCACATCTAGAATTAGATGTGGCTATTATATGTACATAAAAGCCCCAATTATTAGCTTCTGTTTAACAATTGGAGTGCAGTCCAGCATGAAGGTAGTTTTCTCTGGTACTATTAAGAAACCCGAGTATAGATCCATGATTTGTGGATTATTTTAAAGATTCTGTGAATGAATTTGCATAATCAACAGCTTGATGTAAACTAGAAAAACTTTTGATACCTTTCACTTCTATGCCTAATCTGACCATGATTTGAGCAATTTCTGCACGCATTCCACTTATAATGACGTTAATTCCTAAAAGTTTTAGTGCTGCTATTACTTTGAAAAGTTGATCAGCTACCATTGTATCAATAATGGGGACGGCAGATAGATCAAAGATTAGCCATTTTAATTTGTACTCCTTTCCTTTATCTAAAGCATTTTCCATTAAAATCTGTGCTCTTTTTGTATCTAAATCGCCTACTAAGGGAAGAATTCCTATTTCTTCTGTCATGCGGACAACTGGAATAGAAAGTTCATCAATAGCATACTTTGCATGATTTATCTTTTCTGTATAACCTTTTACATATGATTTACTTACCCATTGAATAGCGTTATCCACAACAGTATTAAAATGAGAAGTTATGGAGTGAAAAGTATCTAAAGAAAATTGGTTATCTTCCCCTTTTTCTTTAATGATTTCTCCAATTTCATTTCGATAAAAGCTAATTTCCTCTAAAGCAAGGTTTAATGGAAGACCATGATTCACTAATAGATCAGCTATGTTTTCTCCCCACTTTTTTATAGTATCGATAGCTACATCTTTTTCCATCAAAATGGATTCCCCATAAATTGTAATAAGATCAACGCGGAAATTTGTTAGCTCTGTATAAATATGATGAGTATCTGCAAGTTCTTGTCTTTTTGTTTCAGCTAAACCTTCTTTTTTTTCGAGGATTGTAGCTCTAATATCCTTTAAATCCTCACTTTGAACACTTTGCATATATCTTAACTCCTTTGGTATTGCTTATATAATAAAAACATTTTTCATTCTTTTCATCTTAATAAAAAAACTCACTAATAGATGAATATTAGGACCCAGAAACAACACGTGTTGTTTGCTGTATTGCTTACCTCTTCCCCATATAGTGATTATGTAAACCAAATATGAATAAGGTATACATCAAACAACAGAAAGCTACTACTGCCTGAGCATCAGTAGTTGCTTTCAATTGTTTGGATGTTATGCAATTCGAATCTAAGGTTTGGTACCTTACAGCATCTTGATGAGTTTACTTCAGATATTAATTATTATTTATTTTTATAAATGATTAAATAAAAAGAAAAAAACAAATCTTCAAAAAGATATGTTTCTTTTTACATTCCAATCCAACTTTTTTTGAAAAATAGTTTTGCTTATTATATCTTATGTAGTCAAATCTCCACTTTTCTTTAAAACCGATTATTGCCATTTTTAATATCTTCTGTAGATATGCATTTTACAAGTTATTTACGATTAATTTTATCAAAAAATAAACAAATTTCGTTTACCATTCTTCTAACGAAAAATATCAAAATAAATAGAAATGTTGTCGAAATTTTGGCATTTATACAGTCACTCTTACTACGTTTCAAATAAAAAACACTGGGTATATAAAAAATGTGGAATTAAATGTAAGGATATGTTTGCGTTTACTTCAATTTTAAGGAGATGGGAGAATGGGAATAACAAAAAGAGTTGTCGGAACTTTTTATTCGGAGCAAGAAGCGATGTACACAATTGAGGGGTTAAAACGTCAGGGGTATCGTGAAACAGATATAATGGTGGTAGCAAAAAATAGAAGTGATACTCTGCGATTGAGAGCTGAAACCGACGTGATGATAGAAGTCGGTACACCAGCAGTAAGTTCGTTAGCAGGTGTGATGATGGACAGTTTTCTCACCATGATGACAGGTGGAATGAATCCTGTTAAACAAGCCAGTGATCTAACTTCAAAACTTGTTAGAATGGGGGTTCAAAGTTCTACGGCGAAGCAGTGTGAAATGGATGTGAACAAAGGGAAAATTCTTGTTCTGATTGATACAGAGGAAACTCAAACGATTCCTTCATATGATACGATTAGAGAGATTCAATACGAGAGTGAAGAGCAAAAATCCGTCCAACTTCGTGAAGAACAACTCGATGTAAGAAAAGAACGCGTCCAGATCGGTGAAGTACAACTTCGTAAGGAAGTTGTGGAAGAACTACGAACTATCCAGGTTCCTGTTATCCGTGAGGAAGTCTATGTAGAAAGACGTCCGGTCATAGACGGTCAGTACGATGGCAGCCCATTGACAGAAAATGAAATCATCCGTATTCCTATTACAGAAGAACGAATTGAGGTGACGAAAAGACCTGTAGTCGTGGAAGAAGTAGTCGTTGGCAAGCGTAAAATTCAAGAGACAAAAGAGATGAAAGACACTGTTCGAAAGGAAGAAGCACGAATCGAACAATCAGAACTTTCTGACTCTGAAGTCTATCAAAACAGGACTAATTACGTAGACCAAAGTTATGCAGAAGTTGCTGCGGCACCTGCTTCTGACATTCCAAAAGAGGAAAAGGTTACACTTTCAACCAACAAGAAGCAGGAATCCCAACTTAAAGTGACAACTTCTCCTGTTGTGGAAGAGCTTCAAGAGGCTGCAGTCTCAGTAAACAATCAAAAGCAAGAAACTCAAGCTAAAGGTACCAATTCTCCTGCCTCTGGAGGGAAAAATAACACTGGAGCTTCAACAAACAAGAACATGAAGAAGAAATAAAGTAAAGGCTCGTTATATTTTATGGTAGAGGGAACTGTTGAGAAGGTTTAAGGAAGGGCTGCCCGTCTGGACTGGCAGCTTTTTTTCTTCATTTTAGTAGCTCTTTTTCATAAAGTAATTCTCTCTTTAACGTGTCAAAGTCTTTTTTAGCTACTTTTTCAATCTCACCAAATAATTCATCACCTTTGATTAATCCTTTTTCTTCTAGTACTTCTACTAACACTTTAAATCTTATCCTAGATAACACAACCTCATTTACGGCGTTAACCATCAACTTCTGATCTTCTGTAAGTTCTTTTTCTTTGGCTGGCTCTTGTTGTAACTTAATTCTAAATACGACTTTTGTGTCATCTGATATCTCTGCTGCTTGATAGAAAGTACTGTGTGAAATATTTTTCATTTTAAGTTTTTCATTTGTATCAACAATAGTAAGTTCAAAATTTGGGCTCTCAAAAAATAAGTCATATAAGTTATACTCTTTTTTTCCTATAACCGAAAATGCAAAACCAATCTTTTTTAGCTGTTCACCTGTAGTGGAATGTGTAATTGTTTTTTCTTCAAAATTTTCAACGTTAAATTCAATATTATTGATAATTAATTGTTTCAGTTTCAATTCAACCACCTCTTTATCTATATTAATACGACGAGTCTTAAAAGATTCCCTGTTTTCTTAAAATAAAAAAGGACACTGCTGGATCAGTATCCTTAAAGGATTATTTAATTAAATCTTTCTACTGTTGGTTTTCGATATTCTCTAATTGAGAGATAAGTCAATGTTTCTAATCTCCTAGACACTTTTATAGTTCTTTTACTGGTTACTATTTCTTTAAATTCAAACCAACCTTCATGGCTTGAAATTTATTGTTTTAAAACGTCTTCATTCTCCGCCTTAATACTAGCAGATTTAGAGCTACCACCCATAAAAAAATCACCTATTTTTCATAAGTGCTTGCCACTGATGACACGTCATGGAATCAAAAAGCTCTAAACCTTATAGTGTTGCTTATTTCTTAAATCAGTATTTCTATCAAAATAAAAAGCACCCCAATTAATAGATGCCTATCTTTATTATTCTTATTTTTCTTCTGTAACCATAAACTGTACCACATTATTTAAATTGATATGCACTAGCTCTTTTTCATTCGAAATGAATCTTTCATCTTTTGTTATATGACTAATGACTTCTTTCTTTGATATGGCTTCAAATTTTAATTCCTTTGACCTGCCATTTATAAATTCAAAAATAACTTTAAATTTAAGCATAGGTGTAGCACCTCTTTATCTACTTATTATTCTTGTTTCATTAATTCTTCTTCAAAGAAAAAAGTACTTGGATATTTATTGACCGTATAAGAGTATCTTTTCATGTTTTTTACATAATGACTTTTTAAGATTGTCACTAATTCATTCGATACTCTTATGTTTACTATTTCTCCATTAGTAAATGGTTTTACGCTCATAGCCCTCATCCTCTCTCGCATCAGAAATAATAAAATTTATCTTAAGACATAATTTAAATCTCTTAAGATTCTTTATTTTTACCCAGTTCTTTTGCCTGATATTTTTTTAGTTCTCCACAATCATAAGGATTACCAATTAAAGTTGCCGTGTGATTCTTATAATGGAGCTGAGAAAGGCTTACATCAATTCGTATAGGTTTTCTGATATATGTGTTAAAAAAGTAAGCAACCTTTCTTCGATAGTTGGTTCACGAAGGGATAGTTGTAGTTTGACACCTTACGGTGTGATAAACCTCAATACCTACTCATGAAGTACATAGTCATAAAACAGTAAGGGATTATTTTCTATACATTTTTTCACGCCATACGGTTTCTTTTCTGCCTCTACTTCTCTTACGCTCTGTTTTTGCCTTTTCATTACGAAGTGGTGCCACTTCAGTTAATTGGACAGGAGCCATATTGGATTCTTTTGTTAAGAGCTTTAAAGTGGCTGACAATAAAGTAACAGAATCCACTTCTTCTAATAACTTTTCCGCCACAGGTTTATATTCCCCGAACTCTCTCTTGTCGATGGTGTTCAAAACGCGGTGTATGATTGCTTCCTGATTTCCTGCCATTACTTCACTAGAAGTGGGAGGCGATTGTCTAGACATCTTTGTTTTCGTAACATCTTCAATCACTTTTAAGTGATGACGTTCTCTCGAAGTTATAAATGTAACCGCCATTCCCTTATTACCTGCCCGTCCTGTTCGACCAATGCGATGAACATAGCTTTCAGGATCCTGAGGAATATCAAAATTATAGACATGACTGACACCTGTAATATCAAGTCCTCTTGCTGCAACGTCGGTTGCGACCATAATCTCAATCGTATGCTCCTTAAATTGACGAATCACATCGGCACGTTTTGATTGTGTAAGATCTCCATGAATGCCTTCTGCTGCATACCCACGTTTTTTTAGCCCTTCGGCAAGTTCATCCACACGTTTTTTCGTACGTCCAAATACAATAGCCAGGTCTGGTGATTGAAGATCTACAAGATTGCAAAGAACATCAAACTTTCGATTTTCCGGAATTTCTACATACTGTTGTTCAATATTCTTTACGGTTAACTCCTTCGCTTTTACTTTCACGAGTTCAGGAGTGTTCATGAATTTCTGGGCTAAACTCTGTACTTGCTTCGACATGGTTGCTGAAAATAGTAAGGTTTGATGGGGAGAAGAGATGCCACCAAGAATCGTTTGGATATCTTCAATAAAGCCCATGTTTAACATCTCATCTGCTTCATCTAGAACAGCCGTGCGAATATGATTTAAACGAATCGTCCTTCTTTTCATATGGTCCATAAGACGTCCAGGGGTTGCCGAGATAATATGCGGTCTGTTCTTGAGGGCCTTGATTTGACGATTAATGTCCTGCCCCCCATAAATGGGTAACGTTTTAACTCCTTTTACCTGTCCAATTCGATTTAATTCCTCAGCTACTTGAATCGCCAGTTCACGCGTCGGCGCTAGAACGATTCCCTGAATCGCTTCTTCATCAAGCTCAACTCGCTCAATAAGGGGTATACCAAAAGCTGTTGTCTTTCCAGTCCCGGTTTGAGCTTGTCCAATTAGATCTTTACCCGTCATAGCTATTGGAATAGCTTCAGCCTGAATTGGCGTAGCCTCTTCAAAACCCAAGTTATGAATGGCCTTTTCAATGTCCTTACTTAAGTGAAAATCAGAAAAATTTTTCAACTGTTTCGTGCTCCTTCTTTTACTCAAATTCAGAAATGAGAAAAGTACTCTTTAACCAGAGATGTTACTTATTCATTCCTGCGTATTGTAAATCAGTGTTATTATCAATGGAAGTCTTGTTCTAACTTATCTGTACAAGACGAATTCATGCCTTATTTTATCCACGCTTCCGTGTATTTATAAATTCTTATAGGATCTATAAAATGCGGTTTAATTTAGAAAGATAGGGGTCCTGATATCTCTTTTTTAAAAGGTAAACTATTTAGAAGGAATGATGTAGTTAAGTATTATAACCATAGGAAGAAAGGTCAAGAACCCTTACCTAAAGAACGAACAGAAATTTGGGAATATCAATCGGAAGAGTCTAATGGTTGGATGAGAAAAAACTTCTCTTATGAAAATCATCAAAAGTGTCCTTTATGTGGCCATAAAATGAGAGCTCGAGAACGGTTTTTAGATGAGTCTCCTAATCCCCATTAAAAATAATTCATACCCACATTTTTTTGTAAATTACCAAAAACTTCTGATTTTTTTAACTACAATTAAACTCCTTAACAAATTGATATCCTTATTTGCTTTATATTTCCAGTGTATGTTTTAACTAGTCTACACCTTGTACCGTTCGTTTTGTCTAAAAAACCAGACTTTTAAGTCTGGTTTTTCTAGCTAGTGGAATTAAAAGTAAAAAAGACTCCCAGATGGAGTCTTTTTACTCATTTTGATTATGCTACTTTATGAACGTTAGCAGCTTGTGCTCCACGTTGCCCTTGTTCGATATCAAACGTTACTTTTTGACCTTCGTCTAACGATTTAAAGCCTTCACTTTGAATAGAGCTGAAATGTACAAATACATCGTCTCCGCCTTCAATTTCAATAAAACCGAACCCTTTGTCTGCATTAAACCATTTTACTGTACCTTGTTCCATAATATTTCCTCCTGGTGTGGAATATTCCACACTTGTATTACTACCCTTGTCCAACCATACTATCTTAAGATGAAAATTTCTATGGAAGAGATTTCTCTTCTCTTAATCCTACACCGAACAAAAATAATTAACTTAATCGTACCATATAAAACTGAATATAGCAAATACAGGAAAGTAGATGAATCTTTAAAGTGTAAAAACCTGTATTGTAAAAGGCCTAATTTAAAACCTACTGTTTTTGTGTAGATGAAATTTTTTATAAAATGGATATGTTGGTACAATACCGGGTATATAAGTGGTAGAGGGGGGATCGTTTGAGACTGAAGGATGGAGACTTTTATACAGATAGTAGAAACGGTAAGGTATATAGATTAAATGAAGATGACAAGGGCAGCTGGTATGTGAGTATGCGTGATGATGATAAACCGTCAAGGAAATCGGGGCGTGATATGATGAAATTGTTAAACCGTTTTTATACCAAAATGAACGACAGTTGAACATTCATAGCTCTGAAAAAACTACCTTCATTCTAGTCATCATAGTAGAGGTAGTTTTTTGTTCGCATTATATTTTAAAAATAGTAGCTCAATACCTCTTGGAAAAGTACAGGTTTATGAGCACTTTTACATAGCTAGGACTGAAATAATGCTTTAATGAAACTAAATTTTTTCCACGCCCTTTTCCTTTTATTAAGAAAATACATACACACATGTATGACAGTTGTCATACTAGTTACTTGACGTTTATATCTTTTATTACCAGCTACTATGTTCTACTATAAAGATAAAGAAGAGCTGAATATTAAACACGGTAAAGATGTAAGGAGGAACACATGATCAAACAAAAAACGATTGAATTAAGAAAAAATGTAGCACCTTTTGAAAAACCCAATACGGAATCGAGTATAAAGCAATTGATAAACACATTCCTTCCGTTCTTGTTACTTTGGTTTCTAGCTTATCAAAGTTTGTCGGTTTCTTATTGGTTAACACTACCCTTATCTATTGTTACAGCCGGGTTCGTCGTCCGAATTTTCATTATTTTCCATGATTGTTGTCATCAATCATTTTTCAAAAGCCGAAAAGCGAATAATATCCTTGGTACAATTAGTGGGGTTATCACCATGTTTCCGTATGAACAGTGGAAACGAAGCCACTCGATTCATCATGCCACGAGCAGTAACTTAGATAAACGAGGAACTGGTGATGTGTGGGTCATGACGGTTGATGAGTATGTTGCAGCTTCCTACTGGGGCCGGTTAGCTTACCGAGTTTACCGCAATCCAATTGTTATGTTTGGACTAGGGCCCATCTATCTTTTCTTCGTTTCTAACCGATTGAACCGAAAAGACGCGAAACGAAAGGAACGTTTGAACACATATTTAACCAATTTCTCAATTGTTGCAGTATATGCACTTTTATGTTGGGTTATTGGTTGGCAAGCTTTTCTGCTCGTTCAAGCTCCCATCCTTTTCGTAACAGGATCACTTGGAATTTGGCTATTTTACGTACAGCATCAATTTGAAGATTCCTACTTTGAAAGAGAAGAAGAGTGGGATTACGTGAAGGCTGCGGTTGATGGTAGCTCCTATTACAAGCTCCCTAAAGTTTTACAATGGGTAACAGGTAATATTGGTTTCCATCACGTACATCATTTGGCTCCAAGAGTTCCCAACTATAATTTAGAAAAGGCGCATGAGTCTACGCCACCATTACAGAAGGCAACAACCATTACACTAAGCACAAGCTTGAAGTCCCTTCGTTTTCGACTTTTAGATCAACAAAATAAACGTTTTGTAAGCTTCAAAGAAATTAAGCATCTCGTAGACAATAAAAAATCGCGTGTGAACTTGAATAACAAAAGACCAAACCTCGATGAAAATTAAATATCCATACGATAAAATCATTCAATTTTCATGAAAAACTGCCTGGATTAGTTGAACTATAACCCGAATAAAGGTCACTACATAAAAAGTGTCCCTTATTCGGGCTTTTTCACTTGAGCACTTTGTGAGATTTTCGTACGATTACATCATTTCTTTTCGTCTTTTAGTATCATCAATCATGAAGTTCTGTTTTTTGTACCAACTGTGGAGGAGATAATTGAAAAACTACCGAGATATTGGTATTATAACTATTGTTTTTGCAAAAGACCCTGAAGGGAATCTTATCGAAATTCAAAATGTGAGAAAATAAAAGAGAATATACCTATTTGCACGAGAACTATTGTAAATAGTGAAGTTGTTTTATTACCTAAAATTGCCTAGATAAGGTATAGTTAAAGCGATCCACTATAAAAGAAAGAAGTGTTAACATGCGTAAGCATACAAAATCATTTGAAGATCTAGTAAAAGAGAATAAAGAAGAATTGCTTAAAGATAAGCAAGCAATTGAAAAACTTGAAAAACTTATAGAAAAACGGTATGAAAATATAAAGCTAGCTTAACACAGCTAGCTTTATTTGTAGTTTATAGAGCTAATTACCATAAAGCGAATTCTCGGTATTAAAGAATTAATTACAATGACTTTTACTACCTTGGGAACAATCTACTTATCTTAAAAAACTAATTCTGGAGCCCTTATTTTAAATGTTAAAATAATGAAAATCACCTTTTTAGATAAGGTAAGATCGGAGGACAAAATTTAATGAATAATTTGCACTTTCTAGGAGAAAAAATCGTAGAAAAAAAGTATGAAATTGCGCATAAAGTACATACAAGTAGAATGGTAAACCTTAAACAAACAAGGAATTTCAATCTTACAAATGAAAAAATCATAGAATTGAGAGCAAACTTCATCAACAATTTTGGAGAAGCAATCATGTTAAACCTCGATCAAAATACAAGTTTCGATCGAATATTGAAATGGGGCAAAGAGTCAGGAGAATTGGCATCAAATCTAGGGGTTTCTCTGAGTGAGGCTTTAGAGACCACAAGTTATTATCGGAAATTTATATGGGAAGTACTTAAAGAAGAAATAAAAAAACACAACATGCCGATAGACACGGTATTTGAATTAAGCTCGATTATTGATCCTTTATTAGATAAAGCTGTTTATGCTTTTAGTTTGACTTATGTTAATTTCCATCATGAAACATTAAAAAAAGCGAAGAGTGCCTTCCTTGAATTATCCGTCCCTATGGTCCCTATCACAAAAGGAATTGCTATACTTCCTCTAATTGGAGAGGTAGATACGGAAAGAGCTACTCTCTTACTAGACGAAACGTTGAAGAAAGCAAATGAATTGAAATTATCTCACCTTCTATTTGATCTCTCTGGTGTTATGATTGTGGACACTATGGTTGCCCATCAAATTTTTAAAATCATTGAGGCATTAGATTTACTTGGGGTAAAAACCATGTTAATTGGTATCCGTCCTGAAGTTGCTCAGACCATGATACAACTTGGAATTAATTTTAGTAAACTAACTGTAAAATCAAACCTCGAACAAGCACTTCTTAGTTTGAATTTAACCATAGATACGTTAGAATAAATAGTCTTATCCAAATAGTATACGAATTGAATTCTATTTACCTTCAAAAAACCACTTAACGCCAGACAAGTTATCAATAATGATCAGCTAACTTAATACCATAAAGCATTAAACTGTCAATCTATTGGTGGAATTTTTTATTTTACTTCTATTGGTATTTATCATTTAAAGAAGCGCAAACCGCATGTGGTTTGTGCTCCTTTGATTATATATTATATTCACCTGAATTTTCCTGCTCAATTTCTTCTAATAAATCTTTAATCTGTTTACATAAATTAATTCCCAAATTCAACATTTCGATTTCTTTTAACATCAAATTAGCTCCCTTATGAATAAGTTATAAAAAGTTCTACCTTAAAGAGGAAATGGACTTTGAGACTTTAAAATATTTATCCTTGTTAAGGGGGCACTGAATAAGCATGATATATTTGTAGGTATAAAAGTGAAAGAGATAAGCAAAGATGAATATTTAATTTATAAAACTAAGTTTCAATCTTTTAGAATCAACACATAAATTTTTATACAATTTTGCAAATAGAAAAGCTCTATGGAATAATCCTAGAACTTTTCTATAAATGATTGCAAATATACGATGTTATTTAACAGCTTGTTTTAATTCTTTTCCTGCTTTAAAAGCAGCGACTTTCGAAGCAGGAATATCTACTTCTTCACCTGTTTGAGGATTACGACCTGTTCGTGCTGCACGGTCCCGCACTTCAAATGTCCCAAATCCAATCAGTTGGATTTTTTTCTTTCTTGGCAAGTGTGTTATAAATTGTTTCCAGTAGCGCATTTACAGCTTTTTCAGCATCTTTCTGTGTTAGTTCTGCTTTTGTTGCAACAGCACTAACTAGTTCCATTTTATTCATATTCAAACACCTCCTCCTATTATTTTAAATTAGTATGTAGAGATGTTAACACAGCTTCTACACACTTCTTACCTTATCACATTAGATAGAAAGTGAAAAAAACCTTTTCCTTTTAGCGATAGAAACTCAAAAAAGCTAAGAAATTAAGTTTCTCAGCTTTTTTGCATTAAGTTGATTTAAGATGTATATTCTATGCGGAATTAGTATTCTATCGATACTATAGCAAAACAACCCTAGAGTTATAACTCTAGGGTTATCTAAGTAATCATTGCTAAAATAGAATAGATTTTATTTCCTTTTTCAATACGAATGTGTTTTCACAAACTCATCCGCATTTCCGCGTGTAGAGAAAACTTCTCTATTCCTTCTATAGTCGGTTCTGTTCTAAATATTCTTTTAATGTTTGCTGTAATGTCCCTTTTGCTTCTGCCTTATCCTCAAAGGAGATTCCTGAGTGAATCATTGTTCGCACCAAGTCAGCACGTAAACCTGTAAGAATGGCTTTACTTCCCATCATTGAAATGCCAGTTAATATTTTTTGAAAATGGTCAATGACATGCATCTCCATATTAGCAATTCCGGACAAATCTATAATTAATGTTTGAATCTTTAAATCCGAGATGGCTATCAAAACTTTCTCCTCAATCGTTTGGATACGGTAGATGTCAACCATTCCAATCAACGGTAATACAGCTACAGATTGACTGAGTGGTATAACGGGCACAGATAGATGTTCAACTAAGTTCTTCTGTGAGGCAATTAATTCATCTTTATACTTGGAATAACTAATAAGAAAAGTGTTAAGAAATTGATCAATCCTATCATTAATACGCTTCTCTAAGGCATAAAATTCTTCACGGCTATTAAATTGGTTATTTATTCGATCATATTGATAGAGAAAATGCCATAATGTTCGCCTAATGGCTTGTACCCATTCTAGTTTAAAGGCAAGAGTTAGGGCGTACTCTGCCCAGGCTACCCCTTCTTGTTGAGCGAAAGCAACGAGTTGTTCTTCTTTTTGTTCTACGACATATAGAGCTAACTTTTGAGCATTTTTTAAAAGATCAATATTTCCAGTTTCTAAAATGTCAGTAATCTTAGAGGCTACGTTAACCGCCTCTGATAAGAGTTTATCCTGGAAATTCTGTTTATTATCTCTAATAAAATCGGTCATTTTCTCTCTCTGGTTATAAATAATTTCCATTTTGAATACGCCCCTTATTTGTTTTTAGATTATAGTTATCTTTAAGTAATCAATATCTCTAAATGAATTATTATCTATTTTTATTTTCATTCCTTGTATATAAAGAAAAGTTCTCCTTCCTTGTACTACCCACACTAGATATGTTTTTAGATAAAAAACAAAAGAGCTTTTATAATGAACCTTTAAATCTGGATATACCCATGGTCGTGCTCATTTTTTTCAACATGATAAAGGGTTAATTGAGGTCATTTTCACTAGCCGATACCCATTCAGATAGTCCATCAAAAATAATCTGAACCTGTTTTTTATTTAACGCATCAACGTTCTCCCAAGCACTAGAGATATAAACATCTAGATAATCAGGATAGGAAATAGAATCAGAAGCAAGTGCTTTATAGAACAAAGGATTACCGCCTTTATCTACTTCACCCTTACATCTATAGTTTTCAAACTTCCAACCATCTTTTGTTTTTATAAACTGATAAAGGTCATTTTGTCCCCAGCTAGGACTGTAAATTTGCATTTTAAATCTAGATGCACTACTCAATTTCAGATACCTCCTACCTCCCCAAAAATCTTATTTTCAAATAAGATTCTTTGTATCATTACATTCAAAACATATATTTCATTTACATCTTTTATAACATATCTATCTGTAATTCCCAACTATGTTGCATTTGTCATATATCACCTAATCCTAATGCAACATTACATTTTTTGTTTTTTTTACAAATTTATTTCATTTTTTAAATCTTCATTTCAGTTATCGGAGGTAATAACTTATAAATATACCCTATGTTAAAATGGATTAAACTTTAATTTGTAATTTTTTTTAAAAATAGTGAGAAAGGGGTTTGGTGATACATGACAATAATTAAAATCAAAGAAATGTTAGAAACTTTATTACGGTATGAAGATAGTGAAATCACTCATACCCTTTGTAGTGGAAATCATACCTTTTCTCTCAGTTACTCTAAAGAACTACAGACTTTTCAATTGAAGAATGTTGAAACGGGCCATATTGAACATTTTCCGGATGTGGAGACTACATCTTTAGCTTTGTATAGAATAATAAGTATGGTGGAAAAAGAAGTCACGGAGTAATAATCCACTTTTAAAGTTTACATAACAAGTATTCTCAGAAATAACATATAAAAAAGCTCTTTATGGACGGGACTGACCCCATAGAGTGAGACAAATAAAGGGCTTTTTCTTGTTAAAGGACTCTTCATTTTTGATAAGGATTAGATTTATATCAATTGATTGAATCAGAATAAACAAACAAGAGCATGTTAAATATGAATGATAGGTATAAAAAGTATATTTTTTTCGAATCCATAGGAGATCGTAAATGAATAATTATAAAAATGACAATACTGCAAGGCGCTATATTGCTTATGTCAGTATATTTGGAACGACTCAAATCCATTTAAGAAACCCCTATATTATCGCTTGGTGGTCAGCAGCTTTTCCTGGATTTGGACACTTACTCTTGTCTAAATACCTTCGTGGCTTTGTGTTATTTATATGGGAGGTCGTCATAAACCTTAAATCTCATGTGAATTTAGCGATGATTTATTCTTTTCAAGGAAACATTGACATGGCCAAAGACGTGCTCAATACAAGGTGGCTTCTTATTTATATTCCCGTTTATATTTTTGCTATATGGGATAGTTACCGAACAACCGTTGATTTAAATAAAATATACGTTTTAGCCGAAAGAGAAAATCATCGTTTCAACTCCTTTAGTATGGGAGCCATGGAAGTAAACTATTTAGATAAACGAAATCCCATCTTATCCGTTGTCTGGTCCTTATTTATGCCAGGTCTAGGACAGCTCTATATTCACCGTATCATTGGTGCTTTCTTTGTCATTATTTGGGCAGTCGTTTTCTTTTATTATTCTCATCTACTTGAGGGTATTTCTCTGCTATTTTTAGGAGAAATAAAACAGGCTACTTCCGTTTTAAATAAAGAATGGTTGTTATTTTCCCCCTCTCTATATGGTTTTGCTATCTTCGATTCCTATATGAATACCGTTGAAAATAATAAACTTGTTGAAAGAGAGCAGAAAAACTTCTTCGAGAAAATGTACCAACGCCCAAGCTTTTGTATTGGAAAAGGAAAATATGCAAATCTTTTCTACATTTGAATACTCCAGTTACATAGAGTTAGCTGTTTCAGAGCTAGAAAGAAAAGGAATAAAGAAAGAAGACATATTTATCGTTCCTCTCAATAATCGAACAGAAGCTCGTCGGATTCTTGATAGCCTTCATCGAGCTGATGGGGTTTCTCTTATTGATTTAGGAATGGCTCTAGCCACAGCCTTTTCCGTCATTGGTGCGAGTATTGGATTTAAACTAAGCTGGGGTCCTATTTATTGGGGGATCATTAGTGCTTTTATTGGATTTATCCTAGGGTTAGGAATTAAACTATTTATGTTTAAAGTAATCAAGAAGAAACAACGGCTTCTACGTGGCAAACATTCGGAAGTCATACTTATTGTTGATTGTCATACTATAGACGCCGAAGTGGTTGAACACATTTTGTGGAAAAATCTTGCCTTAGGTGTTTCAAAAGCTAGACCTGATGGCTTATAAATACAAGTCATAACCGTACAATATAATGGCGAAATATAGGATGAATTAACTCCTATTGAGGAACAGAAAAAACTGCCTTTTGATGTATATCATATATATTTTTAGTTACCATAATGTCCTGTTCCCTCATATCAGCCCCACCTACGCTAAATACTATGACAGCCACTCATGCCATCCAACCTATTCTCAGTATAAAAGAAAGCGATTACAAAATTAAGAATTCATTTAAATACTCTGTCTATTTTTTATTTAGTGCATTGATTTAGATAAGCACTATAAAGTATAGAATCTTTTTAATAGGAAAGACTGTTAAAGTTCGTTTAATCATATACAATACCTGTTGTAGCTGACTTTATTTCTAGTTACAGACTTCCTAACAAGTCTGTTTCTTTTTAGTCAATAAAAGTGTTTGATATACATAACAGACCTTTACCTAACTAAAAACGTAGGCAAAGTTCTTGCTAACAATTAAAATTGCCAACAAAGCCAGAAACAAAATGTTTCGTAATGACGACTATTGTTGTACAGCTACTCCCCTTTGGAGTATTAAGTTTGTTCAATGATATCGTAGGTCAATTCTATAAGTCAATTGATAACCAATCAATGATTACCTTTCAAAATCTCGTTCCTGCTGTTTATTTCGTTTTTGAATCCCGCCTACATTGATAGCGAATAATAGAAAATAGGAGTCTGATGCAAAAATTGTATTCTTTAAAAAAGACATATAGATATCCAACAGATTCTGGTATTATAATTTTGATACCTCACTTCAAAAGTTCCTGCTTTTAAAGCAGGGAAAGAATTAAGAAAAGCTGTTAAATAAGTATAAATTATTAAAAATATCCAGGTGCTAATCACCAGATATTCCCCTATTTTAGTAAAGGTATCTTTTACAATCCTAAATAAGATATAATAAAACATCATTAAAGATTTAAAATACATAGTGTCAAAAATGAGGTTAAAATGTCAAAAACGTTCGAAGTAAACTATTCTGTACTGAAAAAAAATAAACTAGTTTATGGTTCTGCGATGATACAATCTGTTGAAGATAAAAAGGAAATTGTAAAATTGGCTAAATTAGATGTATCTACAAAAGAAAGAGTATTTATTCAGCATGTAAAAATCTTAGGTTTTAAACCTAACCTATCGATTTGAGTTAAGAAAGAAAAAGAAATAAATAACATGTTCCCCTTTAAGTAAAAGTTTGAAAAACTACCTAGACGTGGGGATTGATTGTACCCCTTAGAATAGACGTTGAAGACCCATAGATTACACGTTTCTATTTTAGTGGGTACTTTTGGTATGCCATTATTTCTAATCGTCATAATTTGAAAGAAAGTATTTAAGCGTGTGAATTTCTCCTGAATCTAGAAGATCTTCTTTCATTTTCATAACATGAAGTTTTATTTTGTCACCCATTTCTGGGAAATTCATCATATCAAACCTATCTCCTAAACCTAATGGAGTATTTTTCCCATGCATGCTTCCTTCTTTAAAAAATTTAGAGGCTGGACCTTCTATTAATAAATTTCCATCTAAGTAAAACTCTACTTTTTCTTTTCCTGTGATTTTAGCCATAGCTTCCACCACCTTTTCCCTAAGTTACTCCCACTTAGTATTTTATATTATTCTGAATATTATTGATACCTATTCCCTATAATGGTTTAAAGATAAGTTGGATAAGATTGCAGGAAGTACAAATTGAATACCGAATTCTCTTTAACAAATAGATTTCTTTTTACATCCAAGAGTTTTTTGTATGTTAACGAGCATGTATAATACCTATACTGTTGAAAAGGAGATGAGTGCTAGTTGTATTCTAGGAGGGTAACGAAATATAACCCCTTAAAAAGAGATACTAATGGTTACTTTCTCAATGATGAATGGACTTGTTTTTCTGAAGTAGGAGTAAAGATAAATATGGATGAGTACTTGAAAGTAGAAAAAAAGTATATTAATGCGGTTGTAACATTCATGAATGAAATGAATATTAACAAACTTTATATAAAAGGGTTAGAACAATGGTCTGAAGATATAGAAGCTCAAAATGCAACTGAATTTATATCAAAATTATGGATAGGACAATGGATAAGTATTCAAGAAGTAAAAGAGCTAGTAAAGCTAACATTACGAAATGCAGTATGGTGTAAATTAGAGTTAAAAAACCAGTTCTTTGTCCATTTTGGCTATGATTATTATATGTACATAGGAACCTCTCACGAATGTTCTAATGCTTTTAAAAAAGTAGTTTTAACAGGTTTACATGTTGAAATGGTAGATTCCCCTTATCTATAACTTTGAAAAATAAATTTCTCAAATGTATGTTATGTAAAGAAGATTAGTTAATTAGTAGGATTTGTAATTATTCACCTATAATAGTAAGAGTAGAAAAGATGGTGAAGTAATATTTTACACATGACAAACACACCAGCTAAGTCGATGTCAAATTAGCTAAGAATAATTAGATAATACTTAACTAGATTATAGGAGGAAGAAAATAGTATGACAAACACCATTGAAACAGTAGAACAGTATATGGATCAAGTAGTGCCAGACAATCGAAAGCATGATTTGACCCAACTTCGCAACTTAATTATTCAAATAGTACCTAATGCTATAGAATCCATTAAATATGGAATGCCTTATTATGAACTAAACGGTTCCCTATGTGCATTTGCTTCTCAAAAAAATTATATGAGTCTGTACTTTCTAAATACTCCTATTCTGCAAAAGAACATAGATTCTTTAAGAGACCTAAATGTCGGAAAAGGATGTATTCGATTCAGGAATATTGATCAGCTTTCGATAATTGTCATTCAGAAAATCTTAGAAGAATCAGTGGAAGATAACTTGGCTCGTTATAATGATCATTGCTAAAGGCAATATTATTGAATTAATATCAGGATAAGAAAAAAGGTATAGTGATAGTATTACTCCTAATCATCTATCGATAATTCGTGTTCGTAACTGAATAGCAGGGTTATATTAAGTGAATGCAACAAGACAATCATAAGAGATAGAGATACAATATAGGATGCTGAAAAGAGAAGAAACAGCAGACCTGTTAGACAGCCTGCTGCAGAAGACAAAATGATTTTAAGGTATTGGTATAATATGGAGCCGACCTATTAAACAACAGTCATACCATGCCTACCTGTTGCTTTCTCTGACGATGCCTATGAAAATTCACTTTAGTTAATCATACCAATCTTTCCCTTACCCCTGGCTCCCAAGTTAAACTTAACCTCATGCAACCACCTTACCGATTACTCCGTAAGGCGTTTTGGTAGGGAATGTCTATCATACCTTAGACAATCGCATACACGACACTGGCATTATGAGAAAAGCTGCTTTCTTGTCGCACACTCCCCTAAGAACCGTGCAAGTCCCTTTCAAGACACATCGGCTCAAGCCTCCCATTGCAGGTCCATTTGCTGTCGTATCTTCATCACATACCGTATTGGTAAGTAAAACGTACGCCGACGCTCCAAATGGAGGTATACATAACAGTACGTTTCTTTCGTCAGAAGATAGCCACAACCTTATGTTCCTACGAGAGACCAACGAGAAGTCAGCTCCCTTTCGGTCCTATCATGGGTTTGTCCGTAAGGACGATAGTATCCATCCAGTTATACAGTTTCCTGCTTTCCTGTTCTCTTTCGAGATAACGGCATTCGCTTTCTCTCGTATCCTTTACCCTCTGTCACATCGTTTGACTTTGCAGTCATCCTACTGTTTGTACAGATGACAAAGGGCTTACCAAGTTCCGCATCTTATAGATACGACGAGGTTAGATGGGTTCTTTACTCCGGGCAAGATACGGGACGCGTCACAACAGCATTATGAATCTGCTTTTCCTCTTGCCAATACCCAAGCAAAGCTGTGCACTATCCTGAGCTAACACTTACGAAGCTTACAAACCTTCACTAATGTTCACCATACTCATCTTCCCCTAGCAGTGTTCCGAGTCGTGCACTGACTCTCTGTTTCCGCATTTCCGCATGCAACCCACGAGCCCGTTACCAGGCCCGCAGTTTTGGACGGGGATAGTTTTTGCGTCTAAACCAGTGGCGTGAGCCACACTATATAAAAGCGACTTCTTGTCGCACCATAAAACATGTTACAGGAACTAAATATGGGAAAGAAAGCTCTTGTTACCCAACGCAAGGGCTTTTTTCAATACTGAACTCTTACTTTTCAAACTAATCTTGTACAACTCACTGTACTTAATCTTTAGATATTTTTCTTACAATTCCAATTATAGATCTAATTACTAACGTTTTAAACATAACACTAATTAAATTATGATACCAACCCCATCCTCTTCTCCATTTAACCAAACTTGTTTTTTTCTCTGTCCAATATTCAATTAAAAACAAGGGGATTACCAGAGAAAGAGGTTTATAAAAAATAGCTAATGGAACATGTATTTTCGTGTTTTGAATAATTTTACACATTCTGAAAAAAATAGGACATAAGGACCGAAGGAGGTTAAACATTTTGGATGATAAAAACCCAATAAGCGCTTCCGAAATCGGAACACTTTGGCTTACATACCAAGAAAAGTCGATGATTCTAAGAATTTTAGAATACTTCTTGGCAAAAGCAGATGACCAGGAAGCTAAGAATATTATGGGGGGCTTATGGCAAGAACTGCATTTTTATATCAAGGAAATAAAGCAGATTTTTGAGGATGAAGGAGTCGCAGTTCCTATTGGCTTCACAAGTGTAGATGTTAACTTAGATGCTCCCAACTTATACGACAATGGATTTGACATAAATTTTCTTCGTATTTTAAAAGAGGTTAGCATGGGTATGTACACAATCAATATGAATATGGCATATCGCAAGGATGTCATAGCAATTTATGAAGGGCTAACTATTGTTACTCATAAAACTTATAAATTGGCCACACTTTACTTACTTGAAAAAGGAATTATCACCCTTCCACCAAAATCGACAATGCCTAAAACGATTGAGTTTGTTAATGATAAAAGCTATTTGAAAGGATTTCAGCCTTTTAGCGACAAAAGACCTTTGAATCACAACGAGTTAGGCATTCTTCACCACGGAGTTGAGTCAAATAATGTTGGTATGCAGTTGATTACTGGTTTTGCACAATGTGCAGAGAATAAAGAGGTAAAAGACTATTTTGTTAAAGGAAAAGAACTAGCCAAGAAACAAATAAAAATTTATCAAGAAATTCTACTAAAAAGTGACGTTCAGTTCTCTGCGACTTCTGGAAGCACAGTAACTACTTCTACTGTGGCTCCATTTTCTGATAAACTCATGATGTATTGTGTTTACCTTCTCAATGGATTTGGAATTGTTGGAAGTAGTTTTGGGTCCATTTTTAGTTTAAGGAATGATGTATCCCTGAAAACAGCCTTAATTGCCAAGGATATTTATTTCTACGCTGATGAAGGAATCAAACTAATGATTAAAAACGGATGGCTAGAGGAACCGCCACAAATGGAAGATCGGGTTACGATAATAAAAAAGTAAGTATCGAAGATTAAAATAAAAATCATTTTACTGGAATAAATTTAATTTTTAAATGAATAATAACCCTAGTGTTAGATCAAACACTAAATTACAATGTGGAGGAATATATTTTGGATATGCTTATGAGTTTATTATCGGTATTAATTACTATGGTCTTTAGAGTTACATTTTTAACGAAAAAAATTAATACTTGGTTAGAATCATTGATAAAAATGCCAACTTTAACATAAGCATTTTGTATTTATGTATGTTATTCCATATTGTTATAAAAAAGACAAGTACAGTTAAGCTGTTCTTGTCTTTTTTAAGGTTCTATTATACTAACCTGCTCATGTTAGTACAATAAGTAAACTTAATAAGTTTACTTATTGGATTTTATCAGAAGCAAAATATATTTTATAAAAAAATACTATGCTTTATTTTAAATCATATGAGTAAAGTATTAAATGGATTGGAATTTGTCAAGAAACAGTCTTTTTAGATCTGTTTCTTTTTTTATTTAAAAATTGCAAAGTGAATAATAAATATCTAGTTGTGCAAACTACTCAAGACGCCATAAGGCTTCAGTCATCTGGTTAAATAAATGTAGCAGAAAAAACCTACTGGTCCTTGTATACAGTAGGTTTTTCTGTTTTTAGGCTGTATATCGTATACAACATTAGTTAACATAATCACTCTTTCCGGAACTCACGCCAAAAAAGAACCCTTCTCGCATAAGGGCTCCCATTAGGCTCACTTTTCTACATTATGCAGCTTTTTATACATCCTTGGTGTCACAAGGTTTCTCTTAGCGATGTAAATCAGAAAAATGTATTAAAAGCGTACCTTTTATACATATGCTAGTCCTTTAAAATATAGTATCTTTAGGGAAGGAATGAGTATTTTATCTATACTCTAAATAATTTAAAAATTGTTTGCTAGCAAGAGATAAAGTTTGATTTTCCCTATATGCTAACCCAATTTTTCGGTAAGCAGGTACTTCTAATTCTTTTGTTATAACGTCGTAAGAGATGCGCTGTAAAACTAATTTCGGTAAAATACTAATACCTAAACCACTCTCTACCATAGCCATAATGGCATAGTCATCCCATGTCGTAAAATTAATTTTAGGACATATATTCCACTTTTTAAGCAGTTTAGTTACATCGGAATTCCCTTCTTTTTCTAACAAGATAAAAGAGGACTCAGAAAGTTCAGCAGTTGGAATTTTTTCGAGGTCTGCAAGAGGATGCCTTTTAGGCAATACAACAAGTAGATTATCCTGTTCTATAAATGTTGTTTCCAATTCCGGAAGGGTAGGAAGTCGTAAAAACCCAAAATCCACACGCCCTTCTATAATCCACTTTTCTATTTCGTGATAATCACCTAAAAGTAATTCAAAATCAATATTAGGATAATCGGTTTTAAATTGTTTTATTATTTTTGGAAGCCAATGCGTGGCTACGCTAGAGAAAGTGCCAATCCGAACCACTCCTGATTGTAACCCGTTAATTTCTTCTATCTGATGTTGTAAATTTTGATATTCTTCAAATAGTCTTTTAGCAGCTGGGAATAAATTTAATCCGTCTGAAGTTAACCGTAAACCAGATCGACCTCGTTCAAGTAAAGTTACTCCCCATTCTTTTTCTAAATCGTTAATCATCCGACTTATGCCAGACTGAGAATAATTTAAATACTTTGCTGCTTTTGTGAAGCTTCCCAATTCAACTGTTTTAACAAAAGCAATATATTTTTGTATATTCATGTCCATCGTATCACAACCTTTGCATCTGTTTTTGTCATGCTCAGCATGACAAATATTCGCTTTTGTAATGATATTTTCCATGATAATCTACATTTATTAAATATACAAAGCGAAGGAATGAAAAAATATGTTTTTTATTAGCGAGGTTTATACCATGGCTCCAAAAAAATATTCCACACCTTTACAAGAAAGTACGTATCTTGCTTTACAACAATTAAATATTCCTTTTCAACGTGTTGATACAGATGAAGCCATTACAATGGATGACTGTACTCTTATTAATAATAAGTTGAACATGAAAATGGTTAAAACATTGTTCTTGTGTAATCGACAGCAAACTTCCTTCTATCTATTTATCACTAAAGGAGATAAGCCTTTTCGCTCAAAAGACTTCAGTAGTGCCCTAAATATAGCTAGAGTCTCTTTTGCTCCTGAGGAATTGATGAAAGAAATGGTAGGAACAAAAATTGGGGCAGCAACTGTTTTTAGTGCACTACTTGATAAAAATAATAATGTGCAAATTGTTTTTGATAAAGATGTGATGAGTGAAGAATGGTATGGATGCAGTGATGGAACAACAACCGGATATATGAAAGTAAAAACAGAGCAAATTATTAATGATTTTTTACCTTATACAAACCATAAGGTATCGATTATAGAGGTGTGATATGTGTCTATATAAAAATAGAATAGCCATAAAAGTTGGAACTTCTACGCTGACAAATAAAATGGAGCAAAATAATCTAAAATCGCTTGATCAAATTGCCTATGGATTAAGTAGGTGAAGGTAGTGAAATATAAGATACAGTTTGTTTTATCTATGATTATTTTCGGTACAATGGGTTTAATTGTAAGATACATTGATTTGTCTTCGAGTGAAACAGCTTTACTAAGTAGTTCAATAGGGTGTTTATTTTTAATGATTGTTTTTTTCATGAGGAAGAGAACCATTCCATGGAAATTGGTAAAAGTTAATGCTTGTATTTTATTTTTTTCGGGTATTGCATTGGGAGGAAATTGGATGTTTCTTTACCAAGCATATGATCATACAACGCTCACTAATGCAACGCTAGGCTATTATTTTGCACCTGTGTTCGTCATGATCCTCTCACCATTTATCCTTAAAGAACAATTACCTGTCAAAAAAATTATTTGTATCGGTATAGCGATAATAGGTATGTTAATGATTGTTGGAAATGGTGTAAGTGCCTCTGGAACGGAAGATTTACTTGGAATCTTTTTTGGATTACTCGCAGCTGCATGTTATGCTGCATTGATGTTACTCAATAAATTTATTCGCCTCATGGGAAGACTAGAGATTACAATCATCCAACTTGGAATAACAGCTTTACTGCTCTTGCCATATGTGTTTTTGACGGAAGGATTCGGTGTCTTTGGAGTATCTAGATCGTCCGTTCCCTTTATAATAATTCTAGGAATTGTGAACACTGGTATTGGATTTTGGTTGTTTTTCTCAGGTATGGAGAAATTAAAAGGCCGAAGTATCGCTATGCTAAGCTACGTAGATCCATTTGTAGCAATATTGATTTCTGCAGTTATCTTGCGAGAACATATGACACTTGTTCAAATACTAGGTGGCGCACTTCTTTTAGGATCGACATTTATTAGTGAGAATAAGGTGATTAATTTCCCCAAAAGAGGTAAGAGTGTAACGACCCTATAATATGCGAAGCAGTAGGAAGTATTAGTTTCCTACTGCTTTATATATATTTAAAAACTTTTCATATTGATGCTAAGGGATTTTCCGATAATTAAGTCCGTAAAAGTATACCTTTACGGACTTTTCTTTTGCATAAGAAATCTACCGTTTTTATCGTTCATTTAAGTTTTAAAACAAATTACGAACGTCTCCTGAAATCCACACACTTTTACGAACGTTTTTTTGTAGAATAAGAGGAATATAATCATAAAAAGTATAATAATGTAGTTGTGGTTAAACTAGTCAATTGACACCGTTAAACGTGACTGTTAAAACTTAAATTCTTAAAAGTTGGTTTGTAGATTTCCTTCAACAATTAAATCAAATAGTTTCGTGCTTCCTTCAGGATTTATAAGTAGGAAGTGAAAATCAGAATAGCAAGAGGACTGTGAAAATTCATACATTTTTATTTAACTCTTTTTTGATTAATTCGCGAATTGTTTCATTTCGGTTTTGCAGTCTTTTTTCGTGCCAGTATGTTTCAATAATTTACTTAAGGTGGCATTTTATTTCGAGAGCCGAATATTGAAAAAACGCGCTTGATTGTTGAAGATTATTGCAAAGCCTTATTGAACAAAGGCTTCCTCCACCTTCTAATAATTGAGCGATTAAAAAATTTTTAGCTTTTCTATACTAGGGGTCACGTCATCAAAAGTGAAAAATTGTACGTTTAGACACATTTTAGCCGGTTACCTGTACGTTAAGGAACCGGATATTGTTATTTTCTTACTTTTTGAACTGTATTTATTAATTGGACAATGCTGCTATTATGGCAGCATTTTTTTAAATGTACAAAATCTAGAAATATGCAAAAAATAATATTATTACTATCATCTTCAAGCAATAATATTATTTTTTATTTTTGTCTAATGATTTCAATGCGTTTCGGAACTCATCATCATTCATTTCCTGTTTCTCTTTATTACTGCCTTTAGCTAAATTGCACACTGCTTGACGAAACATTCCATCTTTTTCTCCTATATGGTGACTTTCCCTTTGCTCGTGAGTAGATGGTTCATGAGGAATTTCATTTCCCACCTCTACTTCAATTTTCTTTCCACTTTCATCAACAACTGCTTCTTTATATTTTTTAGTAAGATTAATGAATATAATAAGAATCGCTAATGTCAAAACAAAATAGACGGAGAGTGCCAATAAGGCTGGTCCAAGTCCTGCTTCCAATCTTCCGTCATAATAAAGTAATGCCCTTATTCCGTCCACAATATATCTTGTAGGCAGAATATAACTGAACAGTCGATGGACGGTAGGTAATGTTGATAGAGGAAATGCCCCACCACTGGAAAATATACCCATAAAATTTACCGGGAACATTACTAACATTCCCCATCCACCTAAAAATACTGCTATCGTTTTAAATAACAAAAACATGGTCGTACAACTAAAGAAAGTAAACAGGAATATCGTCCAAATATTTGAAGCATGTGCACTCCCAAAAATTCCAAATACCCCTAGTTGAATAAAAATTGAAACACAGAAAGTTAAAATGATACCAAAAATTATTTCTGATGTAAGGACTTCAGATTCACTTAATGCAGATCCCCTTTTCTTCAAAATACCATTACTTCGCAAAAGATATCCATGTATCATATTTGCCCCCAACATTCCAGTAATAGATGATATAAGGGCCATGACAAACGGTGTCATTCCTTTATTAAGATTAACCGGCAGCCTCAGTACATTTTTGGAAACAACCTGTACGGGATTTTCTAATAATGAAGCATTCTCTGGTGCTACTCTCATTCCTTTTTGCAGTAATTCATTTTTTAGTTGACTACTAATTCCTTTAGAAGCAGTTAAAGCGACTGTCTGAAGGGTATTACTCGCAATGATGGATGCAGTTTGCCCAATCCCTTCGTTCAATAAAATTTCTAAATCAGCAGGTTTATCATTTGTAAGACCGGAAATAAGCGTATCATGAACTCGACCAAGACTTTTTGAATAGTTTGAAGGGATAATTAATGCGCCATATGCCTTGTTATTTCTTATATCTGTGAATGCTTGTTTCCTACTTTTATCAACTTCCCATTTAAAGGAGTTTCCATTTTGCTTTTCGATAAGATTTAATAATATGGCATCGCCAACTTTTCCCTTATCTTCATTTACAACAATTAGAGGAACATCAGACATGTTTTGTTTTGCACCTTTAAATATAGGCAGATATACAAATACCATGACTAACATTAATAATGATATTAACCAAATTGGAAACCATGAGGAGCTTAATTTAAACAATTGTTTCACGATTCAATTCCCCTAACAATGGATATTTTTTATCCATTTTATTATGTCCAGTTTGGTATCGATTATTAGGTTATCAAAAGACATCTTTCATAGTTACAGGAACGTTTCTTTTGTTTGGGAAAATTGATATTTCTTCAGTCTTTTATTTTCATAAAGACTTTCTGAGTTGTCGCATTTGAAACATCGTAGAAGAACAGAGGAGAATACCAACGAGTTGTCCATATAAATGGCACTCTAGGTGTTCCCTTTTATTATTTTTATATTCATCAATTTCAAAGAATGACTTCCACGTTTTAAACAAAATCTCAATCTGCCAACGAAGTGAATACAATGCATACACGAAATTCGTTGGTACTTCTTCTAGCGAAGTGTTTGTAATATATACATTCATGTCTATTAAACGTTTACTTTTATCCTTCATGACATTTATCTACTTTATTAAACATAGAAAGAAGAGAATATATGAGCGATTAGGCCACCCCCCAGTATATAAAAGACAAAAATAACTTGCATCACTACCTACCCCTTACCTACCGCAGTAAGGGTTCTTTTTTATTTTTTGAGTGGACAGGCAAGCTTACTGAAGTAGCTACATAGTATCTAAAGAATTATTACTCCATTACCTAATTAGTAGCTAATTCAGTAACGTTAACGCGTTAATACAAGCTGTATACGCCTCGTGAAGCCATTCATGGAACCTGTAAGGGAGCTGAGCCGAAGAGGTGAAGGGGGCGACCGGATGCGTTGAGCTGAAATCATTCATACATGAAAGGCAAAAAAATTAAAGAATGAAAGAAGGTACCAACACGAGAAAAACAAAAGGATTCACCTTTCGAAAAATCTTCCCTTCATTTACCAAACCCTCTCTCACGAGACCTCGTCCCATCAAGGCGTATTCCTTTGTTCCGTTTAGTCCACTTGCCATGCTTGACCCCACTATTTTGACCATAGGAGGTATTGTCTTAGGAATTGCTATCATTGAACGCATATTAGAGCGATGGGGTGTGATTGATCTTGTGGATCAGTTCACAAAAGTGATGCGCTTTATCTTGCCTGTCACGTTCTATATCGCGTTGATTTACTTTTTTGCGACTTTTATGTTTTGAGGAGGAATGTGGATGTTTGAAAAACTAAAGCTGCGTGGCCAATTGATTAAAGCGTTTCGTACAGCAGAGATTTATCGGATCACAAAGCGTGGGGATCGTACCTCCTATCAATTTCCGAAGATCCATCGGATCGATCATCAGCACACCTACACTCGGTATGCTTTTTCCTTACTGAACGGTATTGATCCTGAACTTTTAACTAAAAAAAGATGGGTCTTACGACAAGTATTAGGCAGCAATATTGAAGTGAATGGCAGCTTAAAGAACTTTAGTATTACTGTTCATCACAAAAGCCTACCTAAGATGCTCAATTATAATTATGAAGTCATTCATCCTCATATAGAGAAAATGGAGCTTCCGGTATGCATTGGTCAAGATATCTATGGAAACCCCGTTTCGTGGGATTTTGCCGACTTAGAAACCTTATTGATATCTGGCGAAATTGGCGCAGGAAAAAGCAGCTTAATGCGTGTGATTCTAACCACTTGGGTGAAATACACCTCACCTGCTGATCTACGCTTAGTCTTAGTGGATCTCAAACGAGCTGATTTGGGCTTATTTAATGGGATTGAGCATGTGGATGCGCTTTGCTTTGAGGCAAAGGATATGAGAAAACCTTTTTCTTTATTACGAGCTGAAATGTATCGAAGAGGCGATTTATTGTTAGAGCATGGCGTGACGCATATCAGCAGGCTACCTTTTAAGCTGCCTCGTATCGTTGTGGTAATTGATGAAATGTCCATTGTAAAAAGAGAAACGGATCTTGTAGAGATGATTCAACAATTTGCGAGTCAAGGTCGTGCCCTAGGTGTTCATACGATTATTGCCATGCAGCGTCCTGATGCCGATTTGTTGAATTCAGCACTGAAAGCAAACTTACGGGTTAGGATCTCTGGAAGGCAGGCCGATGCGATAAATGCGAAAGTAGCCGGAGTAATCGGCGCAGAAGAAATCGATGCAGCTGCTAGAGGCCGTATGAAGATTAAAATTGATGAGGTAAAAGAGTTTCAAGCCTTTTTCTTAGATGAAGGAGCTTGTAAGGAAATACTTTCTCCTTATAAGACGTTGATACATGATCCAGAGCCGAATATAGAAGTTGCACCACAATCCATCTTTGGATTACTAGAGAAGGAGGAGCAGCGATGAGTTTCCGTTTATCTCAACGTGATAAAGACATCATAGCGTTTATTAATCAATTCAGAGCTGTGGATCGAGACTCATTAGTTGACCTATTCTTTAAACAACTTAAATCGCCCGTAAATGCGTGTAATAGTGTGATGGTACGTTTATATCGATTAGGGCTAATTGAACGCACACAGCAGTATTCTCCATCCGTCTATTTACCAGTAGATGCGAAGATTAAAAAGAACTCTCAAAAAATACTTCATTTTCTTTCCATTCTAGATGTTTATAAGCAAATGTGTACGTATAGTGTACCTAAACAAGTCATTGTCGAAGATAAGCCCACCGGACGAAAAGGAGGGATTGAACCAGATCTCTTTTGCATCTTTAAAGGATCTCCGTTTTGGATTGAAATTCAGAGAAATCAGTATTCTGAACAGAAAATGCAGGCGAAGATTAGCCTTTATGAAGAGTTTTTCTTTTCGAATGATTGGAAGGCGTTACACTGGCAGCCAGAGGACCGATCAGCCATCTTCCCTTCCGTCATTTTGATTACGCCTATTCGGTATGCTGTTAATTCGGATCATATTAAGATTATACAAGTTGCAAGTATTTATGAATTGATGGAGAAATACAGAAGTTCAGCTAAACAGCAAAGAGATGGAAAACCAAGAACATCAGCTTCTTCTGGTGGAATTAAAATTAACTTAACATAGAGTGCTAGAAAAGTGTTTGTAATTACACAAAAATAGGCTACCTCAGAAGAATGAAAGGAAGCCTATTTAGATAAAATCGCTAGGCTTAGATAAAGTGGAATAAATCCAAGCATCTGCCGGAGATGAAACTGTCATACGCGAAGAAGGCAATGGATTTGCAGACTGGTATTGAGAAGGGTTAATACGTATAATAAAAGGGAATCAGTAGCAATATCATGGCGACCGAGGAGGTGAGCGAATATGAGTCTACGAGAAGAACTACTGGCGCAGGAATATGACGAAAGAACAAAGCCGAGAGGGTTCGTATACTTCATAGATGCTGATGGCCAAGTTGTCGCTAAGACTTGCCGTAAATGCCGCGAATTAAAACACGCAAAAAACTATCATTATAAAAGCGATGGATTCGGTCAACTTGGACCATACTGCAGAGTTTGCGTTTCCGTTCGCGACCGGGATTATTACGTTAAAAATAGAGAGCGAGTAAAACAAGTTAAAAACGCTTATTACCATAGGAAAAGATCTGAGCAACTTTCTTTTAATTTATTCGGCGATAACGAGTAGTATCACGGCGGCTAGTGAGGTCGCTTTTTTGTTTACATACTGATAAATTAGCAAAAATATCCATTAAAAGTGTTTGTGACATGCCTCAAGGGTGCCAGGACGTAACAGGTAGGGATTAGGAGGAAGCTACGCAGGAGGCCTCCGTAAAAGCAGACGTTTTGAAGCGTTACGAAGATAAGAGTAATTCATTGATTAAATACATAAAAAGCAAGATGAGCGATTTGATAAGCAGGAACATTTTAACCGCGAATTAAAAACAGGCTTTTAAGCTATTACTAAAGCCTGTTTTTATATACTTGGAGAAACAAAGCCTCTAAAGGAATAAAAAAGAATTGTAATAAACATATTTAAATATCCCAGAAATCTTCGCTCTTAATATTAGGATCGATCCGTCTTAATGCTTGTAATATCTTTTTCATTGTTCTTTGTGTAGGCAACCTTTCGGAGTTGTTTACTAAATCACCAATCGTACTTCTACCTAATCCTGACTTTCTTACAAGCCATTCTTGATTAATGTTTCTTTTATCAATCCATTTACCAAGTCTAGTTCGCCTTTTTCCTAACCCGAACATGATAGATACCCCTTTACTTGTTATTACTCTAGTTATGTCCAAATTTCACTAAAAATAAAACGTTAAAAATGAGTCATAATGGACAAGTCAATACCATATCCTTTATTAAGACATCAAAATAAAACATAATAAGGAAAATAAGCAGAGGCCATTAAAATCTTTTAGAATAATGTCGATATTTTTGTCATAATCATATAGCATGAATACAGTTAAGACCGCCTTATACACTAATACATAATGGGCGGTCTTTGTTGTGAATATTCATAGATATATATAATTATCATAAAAAAAGGCACGCATTATAGAAATGCGTGCACACTAACAAAGAATCTTGAATATTAGATAATAGGGATATTACCTATGAAGAAAAAACCTATGAAAAAGGATTGCACCATTATTTTATCAAAGGAATACTTGCCATTGAATATGGCGATAACATCAATTTATTGGATGCAAATGGTACATATTGAGGAAATTAGTTACAATTAATATTATTTATTGAATAGTAAATCAGAATTTTAAAATAAAAGTTCTTATAATCAATAAGCCTATTTTTTTATGGAAAACGTGTTCTTTTAGAATAAAAGATTATATACTTTCAGTGTAACGTTTTATTATTTGGAGAAAATTTTTGTGAGAATTCTTTTTTATTGGTTGCTACTTGCTCTTTTGTAATGTTTAACAAACTCCTCATCCATTAGGTGTCCTGTACACCTCACAAAATTAATGACCTTTTAAGCTTTCTCAAGGATTGGTCATGTCTTTGTACCGCAATCTTTGGACGTAGCTACACCAATTAACCTTTCCATCTAAATCTTTCTTATAAATGATCTAATTTTCAGCTGCATTCCCTGCTTGATTAAAATATTTAATCGTTTTGATATCCCCATTTTTAAACACAATAATCTTTTCATCTCCATGAAAGGACACTTCTTTAATTTCTTTTTCATTGTCATCTTCGGGCTCTTCGATTGAATGAACGAGACAATGGACGGCTTGATCTAACTTTCTATCAGCTGTATTTAAAAAGGATACATTCAGGCCTAAATTTGCAAGAAACCCTCGATGCTTTTCCAATTCATCAGACGCTTTTTGAATATATTCAATCGCTTTTTGTTTATTGTTCATTTAGTAGACTCCTACACCCTTATTTTTAATATTCATAGACAACCGGAACTTGGTCCATTTTAATAATCTTAGCCACAACATAACGACGATAGCCGTCTTTTAAGACCTTAGATTCTTTATCAATCGTTAAGGGTTCATCTAGATAACCAGTACGCTTCACAAATTCAATAACTTTTTGCATTTTTTCGGGGTTTGATCGTGTTTTTAGGGACTCGTCAGGCACCACAATTTTATCGAAACCCAACACATCCTGTGTCCCTTTGGGCTGAGTGGATAGCTGTTTCTTTTGTGGCACAACCTTTTTCCATGGAACAGGCGCTTCTTTCGTTTCTGACATTAACTTGAAGCTTTCTTAGATAATTTTGATTTTTTAACGTGGGATAAAATAAGGTGTAAATCTTTTATAATCTAAAGAAACTAAGCTTTTAGCAGCTGAGTTTCTTTAAATAAATACTAGCTTCTCTATTTACTTACCGAACAATCTAGAAATAAAGCCCTTCTTTTCATTTGTAATAGCTATTTGCTCTTTAATTGTCTTAAGTTCTGTAAGCACTTCCTTCAATTGTTCCTCTCTTTCATTTAATTCCTTTTGAAGCTCTTTTTCACGAGCTTCATTTTTCTTCTGTTGTTCTACATAAGAATTTTTTATTTCAGAAAGTGTTTTTTCGTTATTCTCTTTTGAAGACTTATCTTGTAGTTGTAAAGTCTGTATTTGGCCAAGTGTGTTTTTCATGGTTATTTCCTGGCGTTCCAAGTACTGAGACATTATAGTTCTTATCCGTTCCTCTATCCGTTCCTCATGTAGGAGTAAGTGTCTTGCAAGAAAATCCTCTATCCGTTCCTCTATTTTTTTACTTAGTCGTTCCTCTATTCGTTCCCCTAGACTGGCAATTATTCGATTCTCTACGTTACCAAGTTCATGTCTCAATTCATGGATTACATCTTTTAGGATAAGATCGTGAACTTCTTGTTGGGCTTTATCACGATCATTGTCTCGTAAATAAGAAGATATTTCTTTAGTGTCTCTATCTATGGGAGCATAGTCATTTGCAATTATTTCTGCTACTTGAGACTTTGTAATATTTGGTTGACTTAAAAGGGATTGAAATTTACGTAACGCAATTACATCGTGTTCCGTGAATGCCCGATTATCGCGATTTTTTCCATCCTTGACCTTTAGAAATTTGTATCCGTTTTTTTCTAGTTCTAAGCACCATTTTCTTAGATAACTATCACTAATCCCTAATGATTCAGCAACTTCCCTTGTCCAATATGCTTTTGGTATTTTGTCACTAATCCCGTTCCACTGTTCTTCATTCATAATTAGTTTCCTCTCCTTTTTTGCTAAAATAATATAGCCTTTATGAAAACACTTATTATGTTCTTTAAACGTTATGCACTGAATATTATTTTGACCATCGATGAATATTCAAATATGTAAAAACCTTTGTTAAAAGAAAGAACGATTCCCGTTCTCCCGTTCCATTATATAGAAATAAAATAAAACACAAGAGAAAAAGGCGTTCCGATTCAATAGAATCCTATCTATATGTCCAAATTTAGAAAAGTCGGGACTCCAACATGGAACTATTCCCGTTCCAATGTTCTGTTGACAGCTTCCTAATACAAAGGATAAAAACGTAGCTAACTCTACTATATCTTTTATATTATAAATTAAATTTTATATTAAAAATACATTTTGATAAATCATTTTATGTAATTCAACTAACTCTTTTGGCTCTATTAACTTATATAATTCCCCTGTATTCCTTCTGATCTAGAAAGTATTTTATATTTTAAATAAAAGGAGTATACTTAAAAAGTTAAATTTTTATCGTGCAATTATTTTCCTAGCTTGAATACACTACGATAGAAAGAAATTGTAGGGAGATTTAAAATTAAAGTAATATTAAAGCGTTCCAAATTAAACACTTACTATTTGTATATCTTTTTATTATTAAATTTACAACATTATTATAAAGGAACAACATCCTTTCCACTATTCTGCCTTTAAAATTAGTGTCCTTTCTTTCTTCGATAAAAGAGGACCTGTTGTATAAAAATATCTTTCATGTTCTCTTAACGTTCTAAGCTGGTAATCATTTTTATAAGTGATGAGTTATTTAAATATACCCAACCATTGATTTATAGGCAAGAACGGTTCCCGTTCCAGTAAGTCATTTATCAGGTCAAGTGCGATATTCAAAAGAAAGAAGCGTTCCTTTTCAAATGAAATCTATTCCTGTATATTAAAGCTAAGATAAGTTGTAATTTAAATATGGAACGATACCCGTTCTACCATTCTTATAAATTTTGAACAAATAAGGATGCGATAAAATTGCGTTCCAATGAACTTATATAAACAATTATAAAGTTAACAAGTTCTCCTTTAGTTGAACTTGTTAACTTTATAACAACAAACATATAAGAAAAGAATTATTTTAGTTTAACTTAAGATTAACTAAGTAGCTGAATTCAACTGATATAAGAATTCACTTGGATTTTTCTTAGTATTAAATAGAGAAAAAATTTAAAGCTTCATATTAGTCTGCCTCTAAATAAGTAAAAAAACAGATTTTTTGATCTGTTTTTTAAAATTAGCTTATCAAAGAGTTTAGGCGTGTATTATAAGAGAAACTCCGTGTTTCTATTCTGTGTATTTTATGCCATTAAGTCTCATAAACAATGTTAAGGGGGGCCATATAAGCTCCACCTAAAATTCCAATATAATTAAGTATTTTCTTAAAAGAAGTGTTTATATAGTAATTAACTATATTCTATTAGATCTACCTATCTATTTAATAGTAGCTTAAGAATTTTAGTTTATAACTTAACTAACCCCAAAAGAATACTTGGGTCCTATTAAGACTAAGACAAATTCTGACGCATCAATTAAGAAAGTAGAAATAGCTTTTTCTTATTTTTCAAGTTAAGGTATGCTATTACTTTTTATGGATTAATTGTTTATCTTTTCCTATTAAGATGTTATTTTTGATAATTATATACAATAGGAACTTTCTCCATTTTAACGGTTTTAGCCACAAAGTAGCGACGATAGCCAGCTTTTAAGACCTTAGAGCCTTTCTCGATGGTTAATGGCTCATCTAAGTCTCCAGTACGCTTCACGAAATCAACGACCTTTTGCGTTTTTTCGGGGGTTGGTCGCGTCCTTAAAAATGCTTCGGGAACGATAATTTCATCAAAGCTCACAACATCCTGTGTCCATTTTGGCTGAGTAGATAGCTGCTTCTTTTGTGGCACAGCCTTTTGCTCTTGTACAGGTGTTTTTTTTGCTTCTAGCTCTGCTGTTTCAGCCTTCTTTTTCTCTTCTTATGCTATGGGTTGAGAGACAGGACCTTGAGTTTCTGCTCGTTTGGCAGATTCACTGCTCTTTCGTGCCTCAGAAAGCTTAGAAGCTTCTTGTTTTGCTTCTTTTTTATCTTTTGACTCCTTCGCTTCTTTATCGTTTTTATTTGGAAGAACGGTAATCTGAAAGCAGATGTCGCTAATTCCCCCTGGGCACTCGTCAATTGGAATATCTAATGTCGATTCCCCTTAAATTAAGATTTTTTCATGCATAATACTTTTTTTGTTAGACCGGTTTTATTAAAGGCTTTGTTCGCAACAAACACGGTATACGAAATAAACGTACTCTTCTTTAAACCTTTAGGCGCAGAAGGTGAACCTTTTCTCGCGGACCTGTCGCAGATCCTGTTAGGGTCATTTTATGTGGCATTGTAATCTCCTCCTACGTAGATATATAGTGATTGTTTATTTAGAACATATATCTAAATAAACATAGTCTGTCAAAATATCAGCTTCTAAGGGGTTTCTACATTCTTTTAATTAAGAAGCTGAGCCTTTTAACAAGTTATATTGGTGCAGTAAAGCCTGTTCCTCTGGTGTTAAGGCTTGTCCAAGATCCTGTTTCAGCTTCGCTATTTCTAACGGGCTGTAAGTAGAACTGTGCTCTTGGAGTAAGTTTTCTTCTTCTGGTGTTAACTCTTGCCCTAAATCCTGCTTTAATTGAATCATTTCAAGTTGTTGATCCAGAGAAATAGTTACTTCTTGTGTATACTCATTTTGCTCCTGTTCAGCTTTTAACCAAGCAGGAATCATTTCCTTACGTATGATATGTTTAGGCATAAATCGTGCTGCTGTTTCAGCTTCAGTATGTATGTCTGACTCAGATGATTGTTCTTCTGTATTCCCTTTTAGTAGATTAGTAAATTGATTGTAAGCAATTTGATAAACAAGACGGCACATTTCATCCAGTGATAGGGTAGTACCCTTATGATTGGCCTCATGGACATATTTATCTAAGCCTACGATCGTTGTATAAGCGACTTCATGTACTTGTTCTTTCACAATCTCATTCTCTGTATCTCGTTTCACAGCTTTTGCAGCATTTTGAATACGAGCATAAAAAGCTTTTAGTTGATGACCATATTTACCTGCATAGACTTGATTTACTTTTTTGGGCACACCTTTGATATACGCAAATGACTGTGAAGCAGATATTAAATGATTATTTATATGATTTACAGGTAAATCAAGGTTAATAAAGGAGGACGATTCTTTTTGGCCCTCAAAGCTTGGTGTATCAACGTTTTCGGCACTTTCTGGACTTGTCACAGGAGTTGTCACAGGAGTTGTCATTTCTTCTTGTTGAAGCGTTTGGACACCAGTTGTATCATGGGCAAAAAAGATTTCATCACAAATTTGATTAAAATTCGTATGGTTTTTAAGGACAAAGACATAGCTGTCAGGATGAGCACCTGTTGTATCTTCTTTAATGTAACGTGCCACAAGTATAAAGGGTGTATCTTTTAATGATTTTACAAATCGAGAAACCGTACTTTTAGATACGTTGAATTTTTTCATAAGGGTTTCTGAACGGATCGCCTGAATACCCGTAGCTACAAGGTTATAAATCACGTGATCTAACATTTCCATACGTTTTTTAGGGAACTCTTTATGTAAGGCCAATTGTTGTTGTTTAAAATGAGTACGAAGGGTTTCTAAAAACGCTTCTTTCTTTTTACGAAGGGTAGGTTTTTGTTTCCATAACCATGTGAATGGTCTATTGAAGGTCTCTACATCTTTTAAATAGCAAGTCAATAGCTTTGTCATTTGTTCATCTTCTCCTTTAAGGAACACAAAAAAGACATTGCCTCCCTTGTAAAAGGAAAACAATGCCTTGATTTAGATGAACTAAGCCCTTGAAATAGATGTCAATTTCGTATAAAATAAAACCATAAGTTTTATTTTGTACAAAACTAACTCTATTAACAAGAGACTTCGACAAGTGTTTTCCCTACCGTAAATAGGGGGACGGTTTAAGAGTGTTACCCGCACTTCTTAAACAGTTGAAGTCTTTTTTCTATTCCGCACATTTTTGTTAATTCAATTATAGCGTTAAGTCGTCTCATAATTCAATAAAAAATTAGCAAAATATATCAAAACAAGTATTTTTAGCTACGAGTGATCCTATATTGCCGCAGGAATCACCTTTATCATATACGAGTTTTTTAGAGTAGGGGAGGGGTATTTTTTTACCCCTCCTCAAATATTAATAAGTGTGTTAAAATGCTACGTTTTTAATAACATCGAAGATTTATTGATTAGTACAATTTCAATGATAATCGCAAATAGTTCTTCTGGGTAGGGTGATTTTTTGTAGTCCTTTTTTGTAAAAAGGGTGAGAAAAAATCACCCTATGCAAAGAGTTAAAAATATGATAAAAGCAGTTTCTACCTCATGTAGAAACTGCTTTTATGTTAAATTCTGAGGGAGAAAATTGTCCTGTATCCCTGGCTATTTGTACATGTTTATTGGCATTGTTAACGCTAAGTTACCGTTTAGTGAGTTCCTTTTTTAAATTATTTTTCAACTCAGTGGAAGCAGCTTCTGTAAGGATTGTTAAATCCCATTCTTTCTTTTGTTCGTATTTGAATCTGTTGTAAACGTCAGCTAAAGCATCGCCAGGATATCTGATTTGTTTTCAAACATGTAATCTTGAATGTATTAATATGTGACTTTATCGAGTGAAATCATCTAGATTTTGTATTTGTCATCGCCATACTTCCTTATCAATTCTTTTAACATATCATTTAAGTTTTCCATCGAAATTGCACAGCTTTCCTTCATCTTACCGTGGGCTTCAATTAAATTCTCAAGATGTCTTTCCCGGTCAAATTGTAGATTGAAAATAGATCATGTATGAACCTAATTCTTTGAAGATTGCTGTCACGATTGATCATGTTTCTTTGCCTACTCATCAAATTTTTTAACAGCAATAGGATCAACATTTCTTATTTTAAGTTCCCTATTTTGTTTGAAATTCTTAAAATACTGGTGCCCCTTAAAAAATAAGGAGAAGAGCATAAGGGGTTTTTGCCCCCACAGGCTGTGTGGGGTTAGGCAGAGCCTAACAAAACCTTGGGTACAAAGAAATGTTTGCAAGAACCCCTTCAGCGCACCCTCAAATTGAAGGACAGTCCCTTCACCGCACCTTCAGTGACCGCAACATTTGTGCCAGAAACCCCTTCACCGGCCCTTCATAGTTGATAAATGTCCCCTCAAGGGTCACTTCATTTTGAAATGTTTTTTGAAAAAAATAAGACAGAAGCAAACGATCTTTTTTTATTTCTTTCGCACGTTCATGGTCAAAACGGCTATTTCTTTCTGCTTACAATACAAGTGATTTACGCGTGCTTTTTTACCATTTATGAATCAATTTTTATTCTATAAACGATTACCGTTCTAAAAAAATACATGTTCACAAGGCATCGATATTTATTTTTTTCATGTTCACATGAGTTAGAAAAAGATTTTATAAAAAAGAAAATGAAAAGCTATGGAAAAGCTGAGACAGAATCAAAAATTGTGATAAAAAAAGATACGATTCAATCTAATGATGAAAGCATTTAGCTCTATTAAGGTGACCAAAAAAGTCTACAAGAAAAGATCCAAAAATTAAGTGAAAAGCAACAAGATTGTGCCATGAAGTGAAAAAACACATGTTCACAGTAGGTCAACATGTGTTTTTTTGAGGTTCACAGCAGGTTCACATGCTCAATTTTCACGTTCACAGTAGGTTCACGTGAAGGAGTTTACGTCAACAGTAGGTTCACATTCAACAGGTTTTCTTGTACCCACGGTTTTGCTAGGCTCTGCCTAGCCCCACACCTATGGTGGGGGCAAAAACCCCTTATGCTCTTCTCTCTTTTGTAGTAGGGAATCACAATTTACAGGAAAGGAACGAATATCATGGATTTTTTCTTACAAAATGTTGATCCAATTGCCTTAAGAAAAATAGGTGGAATCGAATAGAAAAGAAAGATTTCCCGCCAGGATTTCTTTAAAAGTCGATTTAGAAAGGAGGGAGGTACTGAGAGAGAGAATGGATCATGATAAGGGAAGAAAAGAGAAATCATAAAATGGATTTACGAAATTTTTTGCATGGAATAATGAATCACATTATACAAAAAAAGAAATACAGGACAAGAAATGGAACGTTAAAAAGAGCAGGAGGATATTTAAATGCCAAACTATGTTATTATATCTCTTATCGCAACCTTAGCAATTATTATTGTATTTCAAGGAATTGGTAAGATGAATAAAAAAGTAGAAAGAGACTATATTGCGAAGAGTCCAGAAAAAATTCAAGAGTATATAAAGAGAAATGAAGAGCTTTTAGAAAGAACAAATAAACTAAATAAGAAAATACTTATTTTTTTAACTTTCACCATTATTGCAGTAATTGCTGTATTTATTTTATTTCCGGTTTTTATACCTATATTTTTCATAGCATCTTTATTTGCATTTACCCTACTAATTTTAAATATTATCTTGAGAAGTAGCTTAGAGTATAGGTTGAAATTTTTTAAAAATTTATCTTTAGAAATTAAAAATAAAAATAGCAATTTAAACGGCTAAAAGAACAGGAGTTAATTTGAAATGGATAATTTGCACTTTCTAGGAGAAAAAATCTTAGAAAAAAAATATGAAATTGCACAAATGGTACATACGCATAGATTGGCTAATCTTAAAGAGGTAAAAGACGTCAATGTTACAAAAGAAGAAATTATTGAATTGAGAGCAAACTTCATCAGTTATTTTGGGCAGGCTCTCATGGCAAAAAATGATCAAAAAACAATTTTTGATCAAATAGTGAAATGGGCAAAAGAGTCAGGAGAATTTGCATCAAATCTAGGTATTTCTCTGAGTGAGGCTTTAGAAGATACGACCTATTACCGAAAGTTCATATGGGAAGTCCTTAAAGAAGAAATAAGAAATCATAATATATCTACAGACACAATATTTGAATTAATCACTATCATTGATCCTTTATTAGATAAAGCTGTTTATGTTTTTAGTTTGACGTATGTAAATATTCATCAAGAAACACTAAAAAAAGCAAAGAGTGCTTTCCTTGAATTATCCGTACCGGTGGTCCCAATCACCAAAGGTATTGCTATACTACCACTCATCGGAGAGGTAGATACGGAAAGAGCAACGCTTTTACTAGAGGAAACATTAAAGAAAGCAAATGAACTAAAATTATCCCATTTGCTATTTGACCTCTCCGGAGTGATGATTGTAGATACCATGGTTGCTCATCAAATTTTTAAAATTGTAGACGCATTAGGTCTTCTTGGAGTAAAAACGATATTAATTGGTATCCGTCCAGAAGTTGCCCAGACAATGATTCAACTAGGAATTGATTTTAGCAAAATAATGATAAAAGCAAATCTAGAGCAAGCGCTTCTTGGTTTAAATTTAACTATAGATACTTTAGAATAAATGATCTTATCCAATTTGGATGAATAAAATGCAGATGAATCTCATATATATCTTTAGTTAGCGCAATCACCGTTATCGGTAATCATATATTCATTCTTTGAGTATTTCTGTAATAATTAGTTTCTTTTTTTATGTTTATTTTTTAATACAACGGGTAAAGTAATATAATGGATTGGAACTTTAAAAGAAACATGTCTTTATTTGTTAAAGATTTGTTTCTTTCTTTTTATTAAGGGATACCAACTATATATCCTTAATTAGGATATGTATGAAGATGATGGGAGAATTTTTAAATGATACTTATTAAAAATCAGAAAGAAGTCATTCGAGAAGCAAAATATCAACTACATACAACTATGGATGACTATCAAACAAAAATTATTTCCATATTTGATAAACAAGATATACCTATGAGTAAACGAATTGATTTAATGATTCTTCTATCAGACATAAAAGAGCAGGCTGTATTGATTGGAAAACAGGCTGCAATTAAAGGGAAATCAGAATACGAAGGACAAAATCAATTAATTACAGAAGTTGTAGATGAAGTTCCCTTCCAATACAGTGAAAAAACGGTAACTGATTTAGAAAATAATATACAAATTATCAAAAAGAAGATTGAGGATATGGCAAGAGAGTATAGATTAGATTCTGAACTAGTTAACCTAAAAGCCCTTTTACTTAATTTAAAGGTAACTAGTTATATAAATGGGCATTATGAAATGTATGTAAAAGATAATACTTTATCTAGTAAAAGATCCTAGTATGCTGAGATCGTTTTATTTGATAAAATGATTAAAATTTTATATTTGGAGTAAACTATCCAAGATGCAATAGAGCGTCGCCTAACGACTACCATTCAACGAACAGAAAAATACTGCCTCTTTTAACTGGGAAGAGGCAGTATTTTTCTGTTTTTACACCATATATCATATGCATTTTTAGTTATCATACTATCTCTTATAGGCAGTAATAAGCTCGTGAAATTGAAAAAATATAAGCATCGCAATAGAGTTGAGCTCTATGTGAGTGACGTAATTAGAACTGTCAAAATTACAGTAAAAGAGATGTAAATAAAATATATGTTTAAAGGGTAAAGATAAAAAGTGCCTTATTAAAATTATATTTTTGAGGAGGTATTTACAATTGAGTAGTACATCTAGATTCAAAATGCAGATTTACAGTCCTCAATGGGGGGATAAGGACCTTTATCATTTTAAAAAAACAAAAAGAGGATGGGAATTTGAAAACTATAGATGTAAAGGTGAAGTAGATAAAGGGGGTAATCCATTATTTTATAAAGCCCTTGTTACTGAATCTCTTTCATATCCTAATCACTTAGAGGAATATCTCTCCATTGTTTGGGGAAAAGTTGAAGTTTTAAATAAAGAACAAGTTCAGAATATTTTTGATGAAATATCTAAATGGATATCGGCTAACAAAAATGACCTCAATTAACCTATTATAATTCTGAAAAACTGTGTACAGTCATGGGAATATTAACGGTTGGATCTGAGTCGACATACTGGACACGTTAAACAGAGGGAAATACAAAAAAGGTTTCGGTTTAACACTTAATATATATAGTTTTATAGAGAACGGAATATTTATAAAAAGTCAAATGGACCTCCAAAATAGAACATAATCTAGCTTACTAGATGGTGCAACTTGCTATAATGATAGTACTGAGAACAAGGGGGATCGTACATGAAAGAAAGGATAAAAGAAATCATTATAGAGTTACTTACACAGAGGAATGATAAGGTTTCATTTGCTGATATCGAACGTATATTGGAACGAAAAGGTATAAGTTATCAAGGGGATTACAGTATTCATATGCCAAGTAATAAAAACGTAAAGCTGTGGGTAGGGATGTCTGAATATTTTTGTAAGGCAGTCGTAGAGTTAATGTTTGAGGATCGTACGATTATCCCTCGAAATGTTCCAAGTACATTATATATATTTGATGGTAAGATACCAGACTATCCAGTGGCTGAAAATCTACATCATATGTATGAAACGGAAAGATGGTTTCCTATAGCATTTTCGCTTGGAAACCTGTACGAGGAGGAAATTTAATCAAAAAAGGAAGCCTTGCGCTGATAGGGGAACAAAACTCTCTTTTGTTGTAAACAAATGATGAGTAGGCTTACAATATGACTAAAGAAATGCTTTAAGGAAAGCTTAAAATCCGAGAAACAAGAACAGGTACAAGGAGAGATTTTTTGAACATTACTAATGATAGTTGATACATTAAGGATCATCAGTTAGAAGAACTCACGTACTTATTTTCTGAAGAAGTTAGAGAAAGCAATTGATGTATTTATATTTTAAAAGATGATGACGGTTTTCAGGATGTCTCTTTACATATCGATGTTAAGGAACATTTTTACTCTAAAATTCAGCGAACGATAGAGGGATCATATAGTGAGGCCATTTGTTTATATCCAGAGAACATTATCTTTTTAATAGAAGAGCGCTTACTTCAGCATTCTTCTGATTGGAATGAATTTTATGCGAATATTGCTTTTTTGCTTTCCCATGAATTAAAACATTTTCAACAGTCTTATTTTTTAGAAGATCGTATCTTTATCATGCTTCAAGATTATAACCTGGATTATGTGATCGAATTACTAAGTGGACAAATAGGTTGTGTGGCTTGCATTGGTCAGAGCAAGATGCCTATACTTATTCTCTTCAGTTTGTTACAAAGCACAAGGAAGCCATTATAAAGATATTTCAATTAGAAGGTTGGCTTTTTTTCTTTGGATGTCATATTGAGGTTAACTATGAGAAGGAGTGAAAGAGATATAAGCGTGAATTAACCTTTGTAGATCAAGTAATCTGGACCATCAAAGATTTATTTTGAAAACGAAACATGTTGATTTAAAGTAAATAGCGATTAATGGAATCTCATCATAAAACATACATAGATAGACGGAACTGAATTAGATAAAAAGAGAGTAAACCATCTTTTTTATTTGTTTGCTCTGTGAGAAAGTATTGATCATAGATAGGGGGTTCTGAGGTAAAAGTATTAAAATGTTGAAAAAACACCCCTGAACGGGTGCTGTGAATTAAAGTAGTTCATCGTTCTGATTTTTTAGGAACTTGCTTTCTAACTCTAATTGCTTCATTCGTCGTTGTAATCCTAAATTCTCTAAGTCTTGTTCTAACTCAGAAGATAAATCAGTTTGTTCTTTAGTATTCCTCGTTTGTTCTCTAGAAGTTGCCAACCTCTTTTGCTCTTTTGAGTTCATATTAACAGCTCCTTTCTTGTGACTTTCTAGATTCGACATAGCAGATGAAATATCCTGTAAAAAGCCATTTACCTAGAAATGCAATAGCAGTACAATACAAAAAAACATCCGTTTACAGTTTACATAGGATGTTTTTATTCTACTCTTATTTCGTTTTCATCTTTATAGCCTGCTCCTGGCGAGCTTCAATTTTTTCTTCAATCTTTTCCATGACCTTTTTATCTTCTAGTATTTTATGTCTGTTTTCATTGACTAGGTTTTGAAAAGAGGGTTTTAACTTTCTCATAATGGCACTTCTTTCTCACTGTTTAGTTTAGTCCGTAGACAAGTATGATTATAACGGTTAAATGAAAAAAAGCAATTATTTGCTATCAATATTCCTATGTGTTACACTATATTTAACTTGTTTTTGTTCGGTATAAGATTGAGAGAAGAAAAAACCTTAAACAGAAGTTTTTATCTTGAAATAGTATGATTGGGCAAGAGAGGTAATACATTTGTGGAGTATTCCACAGCAGGAGGCAACATTATGACACAAGGTACAGTAAAATGGTTTAATGCAGACAAAGGTTTCGGTTTCATTGAAATCGAAGGCGGAGACGATGTATTCGTTCATTTCAGTGCTATTCAAGGTGAAGGTTTCAAATCATTAGAAGAAGGTCAAAAAGTTACTTTTGATATCGAGCAAGGTCAACGTGGAGCACAAGCTGCTAACGTTCACAAAGCATAATTAAAAGTGATAAAAAAAGGACTCCTTGTGAAGGAGTCTTTTTTTTATGGTCTTATAATTAGAAAACCATGATTTATCTACTATAATTCAATAGGAAACCCAGGCTTTAAAAAAGCCTGGGTTTTAGACAAGACGATCGATACAAGGTATAACTAGTTATAACATACAATAGAAATAGAAAGCAAATGCAAATAAATTAACTATGTTTTCAATTAAATTAAATAATATAGTAGTAATTTTTGATCTATGCGATAGCATTGGTACAAATTATCTTCGATGGGGATTAAGGGGGATTTTATTAATAAGTCGTTCTCCAGCTTCCATGTGATTTCCACACAAAGGGCATTTTTGGTGGTTGTCGTAAGAGAAATCTTTTCTCATCCAGCCCTTACAATCTTCTACTGTACATTCCAAAACCTCTGTTTGTTCTTGAGCTAAAGGTTCTTGATTTCTTTTGCCGTAATAATACATACTAACATCACTACTCCTCTCATTATAGTATACCTTATAAAGGAGTGATAAATACGTTATACCTTTTAATGCATACGTATTTTATCAGTATCAGTCTCTTATTTAAAATTTATAAAATAGGAGTAAAAGGGTTAAATCTGGACATTAAGGTATAACCATCAATGTTTGATTAATAATAGTGAAAGTGATGATAAAAATATAATAAAGAGCAATTTGCATTTGTAAACTGCTCTTTTATTTATGTATATTCATGTGCAATACTCCCTGGGCATTATTCTAAAGGAATCCCTCTTTTTATGTCGAAAATTAGTAAGTATTAAGGAGGGGGTTAGATGCCTAAAGATTTAGTGAAAGAACTGTTAGATAAAGGCTTTAAAGTAGTGGACTTAACATGTGTGGGCACTATAAATATCATTTCAGCAAAGGAACTGTCTTTAGAAGAAATAAGTACTGACGCCATAGTTGGCATGCTATCACTAGATGAAAACAGCATTAAGTTTTCTCTTGACGAAGTACTCCCTTATTTTGAGGCAAGCACTAAACCATTAGCTGGATATATCAATTCAGAAAGCAAACTGCCCATAATGGAGGATGCAATTATTGATTACAAAGTGTATGTTAAAGAAGCAATTCTTCAGTCTAAGTAGTCAGCAAAGGAGCAGTTTGTACTTGTAAACTGTCTTTTTATTTATAGGAGATAATTGACTGCTTTTAATTAAATACGATATGGAGTTCTAATGTGAAAACTTCAAAATACTTGCGGCTAATCTCCCTAACACTAATGCTAGCAATCTAAAAATGAAACTAACATCCCATGCTATAATAGATACAAACTAAATACTAGGGGCAATGAATGATGGAAGAATTAAAACAAGAAGATCAAGGTGCAGGTAAACTGTATGAGAAAGGGTTTAAGTGGATGCGTTTTGTAAGCTTTTTTATGGTTGTGAACCTGATTTTTACCGTAGCTTTAGTAGCAGTTGCCTTAGTAGGCCCTCAAATTCAAGAAACTTTTCAATGGGTAGCATTTGGTGTATATGGGTTTACAGTACTTTATCTCATCTTTATGCGTGAAGTAGCTTTTAGAAAGACATATGGATCTTTGGTAGTTTGGATGCGAACTGTATGGAATTTTAGCTTTATTGCTAGTGCGTTCGGGGCCGTCACTATGTTTGTGGGAAACACTCACTGGACTTTATTTTAAAGGGATTGCCTGTTTATGTTGAAAGTAAAAATAAAGGAGGAATACATATGAATCCATACGAACAATTCCAATTAAATAAAGAAGTAGAAGAGATGGCTAAACAACGAATTGAAATCCATAAAATGCGAATGGAATTATCTGAAGAGCTGGAAAACAACTGGGATAATAAAGAACTTCAAGATAGAATCATTGAATTAGAGGAAGAAAGCCAAAAACTTAAGAAGAAAATTGAGGCTTTACAAGCTAACTTTTAAGTATCCTTTCAGGATGCTTTTTTGGATTAAAGTGTTTTTACCAGAGCTATATGTGTGAACTTAAGTGAATTACTACTTTCTTAAGCGATGTCTAGAAGTTTTTCTATGAATGGGCTCAGAGTCGAGATATTCAGTTTAGAAAAAAGACAAGTAACCTATTGCTTGCATTGGAATAACTACAAATAGCAAGCATCACCTATTTTGCTAGCATGTCTAACACCATAGAAATACAAAAGGGGATTACTGCCTTGCCCCGTAAGCTTTTACCCTATTATAAAATATCGTCTCTTTCATTCCTATTTCCTTCATAAAGGCTACAGCAGTGATTTTTTTAGGTGTCTATTTTTTTAAAAGTCTATCCCATTTTTTAGAAAAGTAATAATGGGGTAGCTTTCTTTTTTATTAGGGGGGCGCCCCATGCCCATCAAGCTAACAACCTTAATTACTAGAAACGAAATAATCCTTGTTTTAATCTAGCGAGTGCTGGAAAAGTAGGCATGCCAAAAAAACTTATTAAAACGCGATTTTTTTGCTAGGCAGCTTATCTATGCTTCACCCTCGTTTCATACACAACCCCTAGAATATCAAAGACGGTCATCTTCTTATACCGATGACATTTACGACCGTTCTTTTTGAGTAGCTGATAAAGGCGATGCAGAATTTTCAAAAGTTCTTCTGTGCCAACAGCTATCGCTTGAAACAGTAACGGAAAGTAATCTTTAATCATATAAATCGCTTTGTATTCACTCAACTCCTGCTTTTTCTTTTCAAGTAGAAGCTGTCGCATTTGAAACATCGTAGAAGAACAGAGGAGAATTCCAATGAGTTGTCCATATAAATGGCACTCTAGGCGTTCTCTTTTAATATTCTTACATTCATCAATTTCAAAGAATGACTTCCACGTTTTAAACAAAATCTCAATCTGCCAACGAAGTGAATACAATGAATGCACGTAGTTCGTGGGTACTTCTTCTAGTGACGTGTTCGTGATATATACATTCATACCCATTAAACGTTTACTTTTATCCTTCATGACAATGCCTTTCTTCTTTTCACGTATCGCTTGGTTTTTCAGGCGTGTTTGCGTTTGATCGTCAGTTAAACGATGGATAATGACACGTGCTGGAAGCTTCTGATTTTGGCCAATGTATACCTCGGGGATTTCCATCGTTTCACCAGGAGTTAGACTAGACATCATTTGTGCCATATCAAGCTGGATGTATTCTGTTTGCTTTTTTAAGGTGCCATTTTTGAAGTATTCTGGTACAGGATTCTTGATATAAATACGTGTATTCAGCTTCAACCGTGAGATATAGTAAGCCTCTTTATCATGAATAGCTTGTAAGTCTCCTAAATCAAAGTAACCAAGATCGCGCAAACATAAATCACCCTCCTCTACGGTTTCAAGGCAGTTGGTACCGTATGTTTTATCATTGATCTTTCCTGATCCTAGCTGTACGTTTAAAAATTGACCACTTAATAAATCGTATTCCAATTGGATTTTCACCCCTGCAGTATTACTACTCCCTCCAGAGCCTTGATAATCAGTAGCGAAGGAATCAGGTAGCTGAAACACAGTCGCATCTAAAATCCGAATACGTTCAAAAGCAGAAATCATGTGTGAAGAAAGCGATTGATTTAAACAGAGTTTTTGTGTTAGGAGTGAAGTAAAGATTTCTCGGAGGAATGCGACAGCTGCAGGATTAAAGCGCTGATTGAGTCCCTCTTGGCTCATTAGTACACCTGTCGAAGCCTCTAAACGACTACATAGTTGCGTAAGTGATGTACTAGCGACTTCTTGGCTGAGCCAAACGCAAAGAGCGATGAGTTCATCTGCTTGATACTTACTAGATCGCTGTACAAAACCAACTTGTTTGGCGATTTCTTGTAGGACTATTGGAGATAAAAAGCGTTGTAATTCTTGTGCGAAAAGTGTTAGTTCACTAGAGATGATAGGATTCATAAAAAAACACCATCCTTTCTCGTAAACTTCTTACGATAAGCATAGCGTTTTTTCATTTTTGAAGGTATCGTTTTAACTTAGCTGATGGGCATGTGGTGATACCCTAATAACAAGAAAAGCAGCAGACACTACCACACACAAACATAGAGATAGAGATTAATCTATTCATATGTTTTCACCTTTTTAATGGGTATTAAAAAGGCATCAAGGTTCTTCCCTTAGATGCCTTTTGGCTATTTTTATCTTTTTAATTTACTTTATTCTAGATAACATCGTAATAATCTATAAGATATTTAAAGAAATTTTAAATAACATTGTGACTAATTAAAGTCGAATTTGTCCGTCTCCATTGACATAATATTTTGTCGTCGTTAAAGCAGGTAACCCCATTGGTCCTCTTACATGTAGCTTTTGTGTTGAAATGCCAATTTCGGCACCATATCCAAATTCAAAGCCATCTGTAAAGCGTGTTGAGGCATTATGATAGACAACTGCTGCATCAATAACATTTAAGAATTGTTCAACATTCTTTGGCGTTTCCGACACAATACACTCGGAATGTTTTGTACCATATTGATTAATATGAGCAATGGCTTCTTCAACACTATTTACAGTTTTCACACTGATGATTAAATCTGAAAATTCTTTTGCATAATGTTCCTCTGTTGCTTTGAGGGCTGTTGGAAATGATTTACAAACTTTTTCATCTCCATAAATTTTAACTCCAGCAATTGATACCGTTTCAAGTAGTTCTTTCCCATAATTATTAAAGAATTCATCATGGATTAACAAACTTTCAATCGCATTACATACTGATGGACGCTGAGTTTTAGCATTTAGTACGATTGGTCTTACAATATCGTATTTTGCGGTTGCATCAACAAAAACATGGCAGTTACCAGCCCCTGTTTCAATAACAGGCACACTTGCTTCACGTACCACTAAATCAATTAAATCTTTGCCTCCACGAGGAATTAAAAGGTCCAAATACTCTGTTAAGTTAAATAATGTTTTAGCAGTTTCGCGTGACGTATCCTCGATTAAAAGTACCGCATTTTGAGGGAATTGCACACGTTTCAATGCTTGATGTATAGACGTAACTAAAGCCATATTGGAGTGTTTTGCTGAACTAGAGCCACGCAGTAGAACTGTATTTCCTGTTTTTAAAGACAGCGTAGCTGCATCAATGGTTACATTCGGACGGGCTTCATAAATCATACCGAGGACACCGAGTGGCACACGTCGCTTACTAATAATCAGTCCATTATCCTTATTTATGCGTTCCAATTCTTCTCCTATTGGATCGGGCAAATTAATTACTAAATGAATTGCATCACTCATGGCTTTAACCCGTTCTGGATTCAGCATAAGACGATCGATTATGGACTCAGATAACCCTAATTTATGAGCATATTCAATGTCTTTTGCATTTTCTTTTAGTATAAACGCTTGATCTATTAGTAATTGCTCTGCAATTGCTAATAGTGTTGTATTTTTTTCTTCAGTTGTTTTATTTTGCATTTCTAAACTTGCTTCTTTTGCAAGCTTTGCTTTATAAATGACTTCATTCTCAATAGCTGTACTCATTGATTTTACCTCCTATACATTTAAGTAGTTGATCTTAAATTTTTTATGTTCTTGTCACCTTTTTAATTCTTGTCTCTAGTTTCAAACTTAGCTAGATAGTCTTTTAAAAAGCCAATGGCTCGATTTATATAAATGGTGTCGTTATAAAGCTTTGTCAACATTAGAGACCCTTCTATTGTAGATATAAAGATCGTTGTGAATGTCTCTGAATCTATTGTAGAGTTTACTTCACCGTTTTTTATCCCATTTCGAATAATACGAAGTATCATATCATAAAGGTCATTCATTGCTTTTCTAGTCGCATCACGTAAGGCTGGATGCGCATCATCGGACTCGATTGCTGCATTAAGAATTGGGCAGCCGCCAGGAATTAGCTTGCCTTCTGCTAATAACAAAAAGACCTCAAGAATTGCGTTCAATTTTTCGATGGAAGTATTTTTGCTCCTAATTGCTTCTTGGTAGGTTGTGGACAACGTTTCAATAGAAAATGAAAATGCATCCAAAGAAAGTTCTTGTTTGCTTTTAAAGTGATTATAAATCCCTCCTTTTTCCATACCAGCCTTTTCCATAATATCTGTAATGGAAGTTGCTAAGTATCCCTGGGTATTTAGAAGTCCAGAGGCCTTTTCAATAATCAACTGTTTTGTTCGTTCTCCTTTACGCATTTTTAACCCTCATTTTCATTAGAATTTTCAAACCGAACGGTCTTGTTAATATAAATATAACCTTTTATGTAATTTAAATCACCCCCTTTTTGTTAGAATATTAAAATTATATTGACAACTGTAACTTGGTTTAACGTATAATAAAAAAACAGACCGGTTTGTGTTTTTTTATTAGAGGGGGTTTATATGAACGAGAGAATTTTAAATATGCAAAAAATAATTAATCGCGAGGTTCCGCCACCACCTATCGCTAAGTTAATTGGTGCAGAGTTGTTACAAATCGAGAAGGGTAAAGCAGTTTTTGAATTAGAGTGTAATACGGAGAAACATGCAAATCCTATGGGAACAATCCATGGAGGAATACTATGTGATATAGCTGATATGGCAATGGGTGTGGCCTTTTCAAGTGTGTTAGAAATGAATGAAACCTTTACGACCGTTGAACTTAAAATTAATTATTTGAAACCGATTTGGAATGAAAAAATCACAGCAAAAGGTGAGGTTATAAAGAAAGGAAAGACTATTGGGCTAATCAAGTGTGATGTTATTGATGAAAGCGGTTCATTAGTTGCCCATGCTCTAAGTACTTGTATGATCCTTCGTGGTGAAAAATCAGTAGGAAGATAAAAAATCACCTAATAAAAAATAGATTTTGAAATCGTAAATTCTTATAAAAAATGGATAATTTTGGAACAAGATGGAGAATTAGGTATTATAAAAGCAGAAAGAAGGAGTAAAGAATATGAGTCAAGAGGTTGTAATTGTAAGTGCCGTTCGTACGGCAATTGGGAAGTTTATTGGAGGTTTAAAAAATGTATCTGCAACTGAACTGGGCGCGGTCACTATCAAAGGAGCACTTGAAAAAGCAGGAGTGAAACCAGAGCAAGTAGACGAAGTCATAATGGGTAACGTTCTTCAAGCAGGTATTGGTCAAAATCCAGCTCGTCAAGCACAGATAAAATCAGGTATTCCAGTGACGTCTTCGGCTCTTACAATTAATAAGGTTTGTGGTTCTGGTATGAAGGCTGTTCATCTTGCCATGCAGGCAATCCTTGCAGGAGATGCTGAAATTGTTGTAGCAGGCGGAATGGAAAGTATGAGTCAGGCACCATACTTATTGAAAAATGCCCGCGATGGCTTTAAAATGGGAGATCAAAAATTAATCGACAGCATGATCAGTGATGGTCTATGGTGCGCGTTTAATGATTACCATATGGGGATCACAGGTGAAAACGTTGCAGAGAAATATGAGCTGACCAGAGAGCAGCAGGATGAGTTTGCAGCATGGAGCCAGCAAAAAGCAGTTGAAGCGATCGAAACAGGAAAATTCAAAGATGAAATTGTTCCCGTTGTCATTCCACAGCGTAAAGGTGATCCGATTGTTTTTGATACAGACGAGGTTCCTAGAAAAGGATCCACTGCGGAAAAATTAGCGAAGCTGCGCCCTGCATTTAAAAAGGACGGAACTGTAACAGCAGGTAACGCTCCAGGGATTAATGACGGAGCAGCAGCATTAGTTATTATGAGCAAGCAAAAGGCAGAGGAATTGGGTCTTCAGCCATTAGTTACGATTAAAGCAACTGCAAATGCCGGGGTAGACCCTAGCATTATGGGAGTTGGTCCAGTACCAGCAGTGAAAAAGGCATTAGAAAAAGCAGCAATTCCAATCGAAGATATTGATTTAATCGAAGCGAATGAAGCATTTGCTTCCCAAGCCCTTGCAGTAGGAAAAGAATTAGGCTTTAAAGATGAAATTTTAAATGTTAACGGCGGTGCTATTGCACTTGGACATCCAATTGGTGCCAGCGGAGCCCGTATTCTTGTTACCTTGATCCATGAAATGAAACGCAGAAATGCCAAAACTGGTTTAGCTACACTTTGCATTGGCGGCGGCCAAGCTGTTGCTACAATTGTTAAATTGGCGTAATTTGCTCCTTTTTTAAAATTAAATGTGCGTATTTATTGAAAACAGGCTGGATTTCCAGTCTGTTTTTTTCTATTTGTCCAACTGCACAAGAGTAAGTCCATAGGTCACTAAACGGGCGCTTTCGCTTTTCTATTATGAAAATGTTATAAGGGGTCCTAACGCATGCCTATCAAGCCAAGAAAACAAGATCACCCCCAATTTTCTTTGTTACAAGAAGTTCTAAAATTTCGTTCTGGAGGTGCTGCAAAATTTTAACTTGATGGGCATGGGGTACCGCCAACAAAACGCGGAAAACGTACGCTAAGGAAAATCTGGCTTTTTTTTAATCATCAGTTGTACAGCTGGCCCTGAAATCGCTGCTCGCTCGATTCGTCAAGATCGCGCTCGCGATAATAGTGAAGAGATGCTCAGCTCGTGGCGCGGACGAAGGCTGGTTGCTGAGCCACGCAAGCGCAGCAGCTAGCGAAAACAGGTCATCACCATCCATGTCGGTACGCGCCAGACCCTCGGCTTGAGCGCGAGTGAGAAGTCGCGTGCCTGCCGTACGCATCGTGACGCATGAAGCGTGGAGTGCAGACTCCGGGTCCTCCTTGGCTGCCATCATCGCGTCCACAACACCTTGATAATTTCCTGTGAATGCAACGACGTCGCGTAGCCACGACACGAGTGCATCATCGGATGAACTCGCAGTTTCGAGCTCACGTGCCTTTGTCGTAAACTCGTCGAAGCTTGCGCGGAGCAAAGCTTCCAGCAGCGCCTCTCTCGTCGGGAAATGACGATACAGTGTGCCGAGCCCCACACCAGCTCTGCGAGCGATATCGCGCAGCGATGCATCGACGCCATGCTCGGTTACAACGACGCTCGCGACTGCGAGTATGTGCTCATAGTTTTTCTTCGCATCAGCTCGCATATGATTCCTCCTTGACAAACGGAACAGCGCTCCGTTTAAGTGGAGCACTGCTCTAATAAGGATAACACATGTGTGTGAAAGGAGAAAGCAATGTCTACAAACACAATGAAGGCAATTCGGCAGCACGAATTCGGCGGCCCTGAGGTACTGCGTCACGAGGAGGCCCCGCTTCCCGAACTGAAACCTGGGGAAGTACTTGTCCGCGTTCACGCGGTTGGCATCAACCCCCCCGACTGGTACCTGCGCGAGGGGTATAAAGATCTTCCTCCTGAGTGGCAGCCTGCGGTGTCCTTTCCCTTCATTCTGGGTTCGGACATGTCGGGCGTCGTCGAGGCGGTAGCCACGGATGTGCAAGGCTTCTCCATCGGCGATGAAGTTTTCGGCATGGTTCGCTTTCCTAGCATGGGGGAGAGCGCTGCTTATGCCGAGTACGTTACCGCACCAGCGTCGGATCTTGGACTCAAACCTGCTGGCATCGATCATGTGCACGCTGCAGGGGCGCCGATGGCAGGTCTCACCGGCTGGCAGTTCCTGATCGAGTTGGGGCACAATGAAGCGAATCCGTTTCAACCGGAGTCGCATCGCCCGCTGCCACTCAACGGCAAGACGGTACTCGTCAATGGTGCCGCGGGGGCGTGGGGCATTTAGCAGTGCAACTGGCTAAATGGAAGGGGGCACATGTCATCGCGGTGGCATCGGGCAAGCATGAGTCGTTCCTGCGCGAGCTCGGTGCCGACGAATTCATCGACTACACCAAGAGCCCTCCCGAGGACATCGCCCATGACGTTGATCTCGTCCTCGATACCCTCGGTGGTCCAACAACCGGTCGTTTCTTGCGTACGCTCAAGCGTGGCGGCGCTTTGTTCCCAGTGTTCATAGGCTTTTCCGACGCCGAGGAGGCCGCAAAGCTGGGCGTCACGGTATCGATGACCCAAGTGCGCTCAAACGGCCCGCAGCTAGTGGAATTAGGGCGTTTGCTCGATGCCGGGACGGTTCGTGTCGCCATCGACAGCACGTTTCCACTTGCCGATGCTCGCAAGGCGCACGAACGAGCCGCCCGTGGGCACATCCAAGGCAAGATCGTGCTCACGGTTGTGTAAGGATGACAGCTCGAATGATTATCACACTCCTAGTGGAACGGCGCAAAACTATGCGGCGTTCCACTAACGAGGACCGCGAATGAGCTTTGAAAAAATTTGCTAACTTAATACGATATACAGAGTTAGTTTACATAAAGCTGATTATGTCTAGTTTCACTTTTCGGCATATCATTAAGTAATGATGAATGTACTTTATTAAAAATAGTTTTATCATTTATCTATATTGGAGAAAAATACAAGAAAAGCCCTCAAAATTAATTGAGGGCTTTTCTTACATGTGTGGTTGATCATAGCTGCTTTTACTAGTTGATAAAAGTGAAATATATACATGTACATATCTAAAATATAGTATTAGGTTATAATTTGTCCAATCAAAAGGTAAGCAAAATAAAAAGCTACCTCGGCAGTGGACGCGAGGTAGCTTTTTCACAGGGTTCAAACGTTTAACAAATATCGAAAAGATAGCTGCAAACAAATTATAGCATATTTTTTCCATAAAGACTATATTTTACTGTAAAAGCATATGTATAAAAAGCTGCATACTCCGGAAAAAGAACCCTCGGCGGAACCGTGGGACTGACCCCTGATTTCGAGACAGGGATCAAAACACCTTTTAAACAGCCAGTTGTCGGTATTGTACCGGTGACTGGTTGTTTAGTTTCGTTTGAATACGGATATGGTTATAATAAGTAATGTAGCTTTCGACAGTTTGTTCTACGATGGCAGTCGTAGTACATGTTAACTCGTCGAGGTAAAACGTTTCAGACTTTAGGCTGGAATGAAACGATTCAATGGAGGCATTATCTGCAGGTGTCCCTTTGCGGGACATACTCATGATGATGCCTCTTTCTTTGACTTTTCGTTGATACGCATATGATGTGTAAACCGAACCTTGGTCGCTATGCAACGTACATCCCTGAGGTAAAGAAGGGAGTTGACTTAATGTATCTAAAACAAACTCTACGTTTTGACAATCACTCACTGAATACGCAATGATTTCGCCATTAAATAAATCTTGAATACTTGAAAGATACAACTGTTTAGGTCCAAAAGGCAAGTAGGTAATATCGGTAACCAGCTTTTGAAGAGGGCGCTCTGCTCGGAAATTACGGTTTAACACGTTTTCTGCAACCTGATAAGGTTGTCCTGTTTGTTTCCGTTTCTTCCTTTTAACTCGGCATTGCCAACCGTATTTCTGCATGACACGCTGCACTGTTTTATGGTTGATATGCATGGTTTGATTGAGTAACGCTGTAATTTTTCGATAGCCATATCGAAATTTATGTTTACGGCACTGTTCACCAACTTTTCCTTCTATCCATTTCTTTCTCTTTGTTTCTTCTCCTTGCTCATTTTTCTGCCAACGATAATAAGTTGATCGAGGAATACCCAGACACTGACAGATTTGAGAGATAGGCAGTTTCTCTTTTAATTCTTCTACTAAGTTCAAGACAACTTCTGGTACCACTCCCTTTCCAACTCTTTGTACTTTTTTAAGACTTCAATCTGTTGTTTTAAATATCGATTTTCAGCTTCTAACTTTGATGGAGTATCTTGAGAATGACCCCCTTTCCGAGGGGTGTATGTTTGCCCAACGGGCTGTGCCAGGCGATAGGATTCTCCATTTCTATGCCACCTCATCCATGTTTTGAGCTGTGTATAGTTGCGGATCTGTAAAGTTTCCATAACTTCTTTAATTGGTACTCCTGCCAATCTCATTTCAATTGCTTTTAATTTCACTTCTACTGGATAGCTAACTCTTCTTCCCATAGAAAAAACACCTCCAAGTTATTGTTAGGTACTACATACCCGTTTTTTACTTAAAGGTGTTTTTTTATTTGTCTCACTCTATGGGGTCAGTCCCATGTTCAGTAGTTTTTTCTGTTTTCTTAATTAGATTGTATAAGACGCTGCCCCGTTTTTTCTTGAGTAGTTTGCTCAAGATGTTATTTGTTATTCATTTATATTAGAACAAAAATATAAATTACTTGCTACTGGTGATTCGAACTAAATAATCGGTAAGGAAGATAATAGCAAAGAGAATAGCATAAACACCGAAAATTGTAAGAAAGACTTTATGAATTTTACCATTCATTTTTATGAATCCACCTTTATATATTAGAGTGAATATTTTAGCTTTTCTTAAGTAGAATGCTCAGATAAAGGGAAAATATGTATAACAAATAGCAGCTTGAATTAAGCTGCTATTTGTTTATGGTTGCCGATAATGTTGATTATGGTGCGACAAGAAGTCGCTTTCTCACAGTGTAGCTAACGCTACTCATCTAGACGCGGAGATGATCTCCATCCGAAACGGCATTCTTGGTAACGAGTCTGTCGGTTGCATGAGGAAATGCGGAAACAGAGGACAAATGCATGGTCCAGAATACTGCTAGGAGAAGATAGGTATGGTAAACGAAAGTGAAGGTTTGTAAGCTTCGTAAGCGTTAGCTCAAGATAATGCATAGTTTTGCTTGGGTCTTGGCAAGAGGAAAAGTAGAATCATAATGCTACTCTGATGCGTCCCGCATCTTGCCCGGAGTAAAGAACCTACCTCCCCCTATCGCATCTGTGGAATGTGGAACTTGGTAAGCCCTATGTCATCTGCGCAAGCAGTAGGATGACTGCAAAGTCAAACGACGTGACAGAGGGTATGGGATATGAGAAAAAGCGAAAGCCGTCACCCTGAAAAGGGACAGGAAAGCAGGAACACTGTATAACTGGACGGATACTGTCCGTCTTCACAGACAATGGCAGGCTCGAAAGAGCGCCCACTTCTCATGGGTCTTCAACACGAAAATAAATTTGTGGCTATCTTCTAACGAAAAGGAGCGTGCTGTTATGAATACCTCTCCACGAGCGTCGGCGCACGTCTCGCATAAAGGTTGGTATTCTATTGATTGGAATACTATACAACACTATGTAACGAAGTTACGACAAAGAATTTATCGTGCCGAACAACAAAATCAACGAAGAAGAGTAAGGAAACTTCAACGTTTACTCCTCCGGAGTAAAGCCAATTTATTACTCTCCATTCGCAGAGTGACGCAACAAAATACCGGTAAGCGAACACCTGGTGTAGACGGCTATACGGCCTCACAACCAAACGAACGTATCAAACTGTATCAAGAACTATTAAGACGGAATGTTTTTCAGCATCGCCCAAAGCCAGCGAAACGAACGTTTATCACTAAGAAGAATGGGAAATTAAGACCTCTCGGTATCCCGACGATACGGGATCGGGTTTATCAAAATGTCGTAAAGAACGCACTAGAACCGCAATGGGAAGTCAGATTCGAAGCCAGTTCCTACGGTTTCCGCCCTAAAAGAAGCACTCATGATGCCATCAGCAATCTCTTTAACAAGCTCAATATGAATAGTAAGAAAAAGTGGGTGTTTGAAGGAGATTTCCAAGGGTGTTTCGACCATCTCAACCATAATTGGATAAGTAAACAAACGTCTATGTTTCCAGGAAACACGCTGATTGGAAGATGGCTCAGGATGGGATATATGGAGCAAGGTATGTTTCACAACACAATGGAAGGAAGTCCCCAAGGAAGTGTAGCTTCCCCCTTCTAGCTAATATCGCGCTAGATGGAATGGAAAAAGAGATTGGTATTGTTTACCGAAAGACATACAAATCAGGCACGGGCTACAAGATTGATCCAAAGTGTAAGATGGGGCGTGTCGCTTACGCAGATGACTTCGTCATCGTAACGGAAACTAATGAGCAAGCTCAACTTATGTATCAAAAGTTGGCTCCTTATTTAAAAAAGCGTGGGATTAACTTGAGTGTTGATAAAACAAAAGTAACGCATATCGAGAATGGGTTTGATTTTCTCGGTTTCTCACTTCGTCAATACAAGACTGAGCAAGGAAATAAGTTATTGATCAAACCTAGCAAAGATAGCATCAAAAAAGCAAAAGGTAAGATAAAAGATACGTTCGCAGTGATGCGAGGACGACCAGTAAAAGAAATCATACGCGTCTTAAACCCTATTATTCGTGGTTACGGACAGTATTGGAAACATGTCGTATCAAAAAAGACGTTTGGGTATATGGACAATTACGTTTTCTTAAAAATAAGAAAACACCTTAGACAATTGCATCCAAAGAAGTCGTGGAAGTGGATTCGAGAGCGTTATTTTAAGAAACCCCACCACGGAGGAAATGATAGATGGATTCTCACATGTCCACTTACCAATATCCAGTTGTTAAAGATGTCTTGGATTAAAATAGAGCGTCATGTGATGGTAGCCTATAAAAACAGCCCAGATGATCCTAGTCTAAAAGAATATTGGGAAAAGCGAGACCGTAAGGTCTTTAATCATGAAAATACGCTAGACAGGATGAAACTCGCAAGAAAGCAAGGATATCGTTGTGCAATGTGTAAGTACACTCTACAAAATGGAGAAAAGGTTACGGTACGAAATCTAGAAGCTTCTACAGGTAAAGCCGTTAAATTGGTACATATACCTTGTATTAAATAAAAGAGTTGTTTGGATAAAAAGAAGGCTTGAGCCGTATGACGGGAAATCTGTCACGTACGGTTCTTAGGGGGCGGGCGCTCGTGAGAGTGCCCGCCTACCCGACTTAACTATCTTTGTATACGGTATACATAAAGGTTTGTAGTTTTAATCGCTTTTCTTTTTTATAAACACTTCTACCAATAAACCTGTTTAATTCTTTAGCTTAAAAAATCCTTTTTATATCGAACAGCAAGATATATACCTGAGGCAATGAACGCAAGGGAATATTTAAAGAGGAAGAAAATTTGCCACATATATTCTTTAGGGAAAATCAGGTCACACAAAATGACTCCATACAACATAATAAGGGCACTTTTTAAACCTATTTGATTTGTTCTTTCATCAGCCACACCCATTTTTTTATGAAACACGTATAACAGAATCAATCCGACTATAAGCGATACAATTCCAATACCAATAAGCATATTCCAATTACTATTTGATTGTTCTGTCCAGGTTTTCAAGGGATAAAAAATAGCATTTTCGATTTTGTCAGTTATCATTTCAATCACTTCCTCTCACATAACTAAAAATATCATTAACATCTACGTTAAAAAAATCAGCTATTCGAAAAGCTAAAACGAGAGAAGGAGAGTAATTATTCTTCTCCATCACATATATGGTTTGTTTAGATACTCCCACAGCGTCAGCCAATTCTTTTTGGGACAATCTTTTTAAAACTCTGTGCTCATACACTTTATTTTCAACATAGTCACCATTTTTTTCTTTCAATGTAATCACCTTCCTTTTTTGACTACAAGCATATAATACAACAAACTTATATAAAGGTAAAGTAAACTTATACAAAAGATAAATATTATTATACAATTTGTGATAATAAAGAGAGTTAGACTCTTAGCGAGGAATCTAACCCTTTTTCCATTTTTAATCAAAAATATAAATTCTTTCTCACTGTCTATAAGGCACATTATGTTAACTAAAGTTGTATGCGATATGCATAAAAAGTAGATGTTTTGTAAAAGATATTTGACATAATGAAAATATTACCATATACTATAAGTGTAAAATGTTTTTTACATTTTAGGGGTGGGTTGATAAGAATGGATAATCGGATTAAAGAACTAAGGAAATCTAAAAAGTTATCTCAAGAGGCACTAGCGAATGCTTGCAAAGTATCTAGACAAACAATTAATGCCATTGAGAATAACAAGTATGATCCAAGCTTAGAGCTAGCATTTCAGTTAGCAGAAAATTTGAAGGTTAGTGTAGATGAATTATTTTTATACAAAAACAGGGGGAATTCATAATGAAAAATGTAAAAAACAATTATGTATGGGCTGCCATTATTCTACTAAGCTGCGCTTTTGCAGTATATACAATTTATATAACAGATTTTAAAGATGGAGTTAGATTAGGTGTAACGGGAGTTATAGCAATAGTTTTGGTTATCACTACTTTATGTCAACTTGCTACGTGGGGATTTGATCGAGAAATTCAAAAAGATGAGATGGGTAAGAAAATTTCTACGATGAGTGCTAAAAGAAGCTATCATATCTTAACTATAGGTCTTTTCATTCTTTGGATTTTAGATCGTATTATTTTCTTAAGAAAAAATGATTTTGGAAATATTTCTTTGTTTGCAGCGTTATGTCTGGCATTGGTTATCTTTCCAATTGTTCAATTCTTTTCTGCCAGACGTTATAGATAATGTTTAAAAAGCTTAGAAACATTATGTTTCTAGGCTTTTTAGTTCCTATAAAATCCATTATGGTGCGACAAGATGTCGCTTTTATATAGTGTGGCTCACGCCACTGGTTTAGACGTAAAAACTATCCCCGTCCAAAACTGCGTTTCTGGTAACGGATTCGTGGGTTGCATGCGGAAATGCGGAAACAGAGAGTCAGTGCACGACTCGGAACACTGCTAGGGGAAGATGAGTATGGTGAACGCAAGTGAAGGTTTATAAGCTTCGTAAATTTTGGCTCAAGATAGTGCACAGATTTGCTTGGGTATTGGCAAGAGGAAAAGTAGATTCATAATGCTGCTGTGACGCGTCCCGTATCTTGCCCGGAGTAAAGAATCCACCTAACCTCGTCGTATCTATAAGATGCGGAACTTGGTAAGCCCTTTGTCATCTGTGATATACAGTAGGGAGATCGTAAGATCAAACGATGTGACAGAGGGTAAAGGATACGAGAGAAAGCGAATGCCGTTATCTCGAAAGAGAACAGGAAAGCAGGAAACTGTATAACTGGACGGATACTATCGTCCGTATGGACAAACCCATGATAGGCCCGAAAGGGAGCTGACTTCTCGTTGGTCTCTCGTAGGAACATAAGGTTGTGGCTATCCTCTGACGAAAGAAACGTACTGTTATGTATACCTCCAATAGGAGCGTCGGCGTACGTTCTACTTACCATTATGGTGTGTGACGAGGATACGACAGCAAATGGACCTGCAATGGGAGGCTTGAGCCGATGTGTCTTGAAAGGGACTCGCACGGTTCTTAGGGGAGGCAGGGGCAGCGATGCCCCTAACTTACCCGACTTAACTACAAATGCATACCATATACAGCTTAAAAAACAGAAAAACCTATCTCTTCCCAGTCAAAAGAGGTAGGTTTTTTCTGTTGCAGAATTCAGTTATATGAGTCGATGCTCGGAAACATCTTGAGTAGTTTGCTCAAAATCTCAATAATAATTCTTTGAATTTACTTTTTTCTACATTAAATCTCAATTAATTATATAAAAAGACTTATATTGCAGGAATTTAGAAGAAATTTGTTGAATCAATAGTATTAATTTCCAATATTTAATTGTTGAATGATAGTGTCTAATTAAACCCAATTAGGAAATTTGGAGGAATCGTGAGTGCTAAAAGAAGAAGATAATAAGCTTGATCAGGAATGGATAAGTCTCATGAAGGAAGCTTATCAATTAGGTCTTTCAATCGTAGAGGTCAAAGAATTTATATATTCAAACCAAAAAAGAGCCTGCTTCTAAATGATTCAGGCTCTTTTTGGTTCTTATAATTGTGATTATGGTGCGACAAGAAGTCGCTTTCTTACAGTGTAGCTAACGCTACTCATCTAGATGCAAAGATGATCTCCATCCGAAACAGCATTCTTGGTAACGAGTCTGTCGGTTGCATGAGGAAATGCGGAAACAGAGGACAAATGCATGGTCCAGAATACTGCTAGGAGAAAATAGGTATGGTAAACGAAAGTGAAGGTTTGTAAGCTTCGTAACGATTAGCTCAAGATAATGCACAGCTTTGCTTGGGTCTTGGCAAGAGGAAAAGTAGAATCATAATGCTGCTCTGATGCGTCCCGCATCTTGCCCGGAGTAAAGAACCTACCTCAAAAAAGATAAACTTATGAAACTTTTCTAAAACTACTGCGTATGATTAAACAGCATATTTTTAATGACTAAACCATTATGCTATGATTTTAATTTAAAAGGATGAATTACTTTAGTCGCCTTTTTATTCTTTAGAGTATAAAACATACATAACATAAGGTATCATTCTTCACTGAAAAATTTAATGATTAAAAGAGGAGAGTTATAGCATGTTTAAAAAATTTCTTGCAAAACTAGGGAAAGGTGCTGCCACTGTTGATTTACGTTTCGAGAACCGTCCATATGAAGCTGGAGAAACTGTTCAAGGAGAAGTTCAGATTAAAGGTGGAGATGTGGAACAAACAATCAACCATCTCGCAGCTCGTTTTATGATGAGTGTATCTACAAAACAAGGAGAACGCGTGTCACGAGAAGTAGATACGATCCCTTTAGCCGGAAGTATTTATATCTTGTCAAAAGAAGAGAAGGTCATCCCATTTACTTACCAACTTCCCATGGATTTACCGATTTCCCGTGGTTCTATTTCTTACTATTTTGACACGCATTTAGATATCCAAGGTGGAGTGGATCGTACAGATATCGATGGATTGATTTTAGAAGCTCCTAAAGAAATGTTAGCCGTCTTTAACGCACTTGGTCGCTTAGGACTTCGAGAAAAGGCGACCTCTGGTAAGTTAGACCGTTATGGTCAAGAGTTTGCTTTCTTCCCAACTCAAACTTTTTCAGATGAAGTAAACGAAGTGGAATTTCGATTTGCGTATGAAGAACAAGGACTGCACGTTTATATGGAAGTGGACTTACGATCAGGTTATCGTCAAGAAATAGAAGTGAAACGTGAGTTTTTACTTGAACAAGATATTCTTCAGGATGAAGAACGTTTAACGGAATTATTACATGATTATATTGCAGAAATGATCAAAAATCCTTATCAATATACACATCCATTCTCATATTACCATGACGACCATCATTCACATCGAGGAGGCGGCATGGGTAGTATGATTGGAGGATTAGCAGCTGGTGTGTTAGGTGGTATGTTAATTAGCGAATTAATGGATTCAGTTGATATGGATAGAATGATGGAAGGTGCAGCAGAATCAATGGGTATGGGCGAAGATGATCTAGAAGATATCGGTGATTTCTTCGGTGGTGACGAGGATGAAGAGATTTAATCAATAATTGCTTATCGATGAAAAAAAGAAGCTTTCTTCTTTTCTATGTAGAACATTCTTCTAAGGTTTATGAACTTTAGTTAGGCGTTCGTATAGCAAATAGCATTCAAAAGAAAAAAACTACCTAGCTAGGTAGTTTTTTTCTTTTGAGGATTAACTGATATCCCCTTATGGTCTTAGAATATGATGTATTTTTTCTCTGGGTCCACTATTATATATTCTACTTAGCTGGTAAACATAAAAAATTATAAATTTATGAAACTTATTTAGAATTCAAGCGTATGATAGTACAACGTATATTTTTCATAACCAAACTATCACGTGATAGTTTATCTGTAAAGGAGGTGGTCCCATGGGGCTGTGATGTATCGAATTGGGGAACTTGCAAACTTGGCAAATGTAACAAAGCGTACAATTGACCATTATACAAATATAGGTTTATTAAAACCAGAACGTTCTGCTTCTAATTATCGTTATTACACAGAGGAAGCATTGAAGCAAGTGCGTCTCATTGAAGAGTATAAAAAACAAGATCTTTCGTTAAAAGATATAAAGCTCCTTTTACAAGATGGTACATCTTCTAGTTCTCAAGAGGATCATCTTTTATCCGAGACTGATGAGGTATTAAAGCAGATAAAAGAGTTAAATATGAATCTAGAACATGTATTACCTTTAATAGAAAAGTTAAATGACCAAGATAAAAAACTCCTGAGAAGTCGCCTTTCATCTAAAAGTGTGTCGCTTATGCATTCTCTTCTTATGCTTCTCTCTTAAACAGGAGGAGTTAAAATAAAATGTTGTTTCATCCAATGGATTTTCTAATCCTTATGGCGTTTGGATTATCTATCTGGGCGCAATTTAAAGTGAAAGGTAATTTCAAAAAATGGGCGGAAGTCGAAACGAAGTCAAGATTAACAGGGGCAGAGGTGGCAAGACGTATTCTTGATCATAACGGATTGCATCATGTACCGGTTGAGCCGACGCCTGGCACCTTAACAGATCATTACGATCCAACAGTTCGAGTTGTTCGTTTGTAAGATCCTGTTTATTATGGCTCGATCTTCCATTTCATCTGTATCCGTAGCTGCTCACGAAGTCGGGCATGCTCTTCAACATAAGGAATCATACGGAGCGTTGATTCTTCGTCATAAAATGTTTCCAATGGTGAACTTAACGTCAGGTATTGCTCCCTTCTTACTTTTAGATGGTTTTCTATTTCAAAGTTTCTCACTCATTGGTTTAGGAATTATCTTTTTCTCAGCTGCTGTTGCCTTTCAGGTTGTCACACTGCCAGTTGAATTTAATGCAAGTGCTCGTGCTAAGGATCTTATGCTTGCCGAAGGAATCATCTGGAGTGATGAGAAGCATGGTGTGAATAAAGTATTGGGGGCTGCTGCCTTAACATATGTAGCTGCAGCGCTAATATCTGTTTTAGAATTAATGAAGTATATTTTGATTTTCTTTCAAGGAACAAGGGAAGAAGATAACTAATCATTCTTTTACCATAATAGGAGGTGGCTTCTTGTCCTGCTAAACACAGGACAGGATATGTTATTTGATTACACTTAATTTAGTATTAGTTGCCATTTTAATTGCATTAACCGGTTTTTTCGTAGCTGCAGAGTTCGCAATGATACGATTACGTAGTTCGAGGGTCAATCAGTTAGCAGCTGAAGGGAAAAAAGGCTCTTTAGCTGCTCAGAGAGTTATAACGCACCTTGATGAATACTTATCAGCCTGTCAACTTGGTATTACGATTACGGCTTTAGGTTTAGGTTGGCTAGGTGAACCTACAATTGAGAAAATTTTAAGTCCTATTTTTGCTGATATAGGTATCTCATCAGCTGTCTCGCATATCTTGTCCTTTATTATCGCCTTGGCTGTGATGACTTTTTTACACGTAGTCTTAGGTGAATTAGCACCAAAAACCGTAGCTATTCAAAAGGCTGAAGCTGTAACCTTGTTACTTGCGAAACCATTAATTTGGTTTTACCGCATTACGTATCCATTTATTTGGTTACTAAATGGTTCTGCTCGTGTGCTTGTAGGGATTTTTGGTTTAAAACCAGCATCTGAACATGAACTAGCTCACAGTGAAGAAGAGCTCCGCATCATCTTATCAGAGAGTTACAAAGGCGGAGAAATTAATCAGTCCGAATATAAATATGTAAATAATATTTTTGAATTTGATAATCGGATTGCAAGAGAAATTATGGTACCAAGAACGGAAATGGCTGTTGTTACAAAAGATGATACGATTGAAGAGTTTTTAAAAATGGCTGTTACGGAACGATATACACGTTATCCGGTAGTAAGTGATAGTGATAAGGACCATGTAATGGGACTAGTCAATATCAAAGAGATTTTAAATGATGTTGTCGTTAATGAAGAAGTAAAGCAGTGTACAGTCGAATCTTATATGAAACCAATCATTCAAGTGATTGAGTCGGTTGCTATTCATGATTTACTTCTAACGATGCAAAAGAAACGAATTCATATGGCTATCCTTATCGATGAATATGGAGGAACCGCAGGTCTAGTGACAACAGAAGATATTCTTGAAGAGATTGTTGGGGAAATTCGGGACGAGTTTGATGCAGAAGAGGTTCTCGAAATTCAAAAAATAAGTGAAAATCATTATATTCTTCAATCCAGAGTATTGATTGAAGAAGTGAATGACTTATTAGGTCTAGACATTGACAATACGGATATGGATACAATCGGTGGCTGGATTCTTACTCAGAAGATTGATGTACAGGAGAATGAGACCCTGGTTTATGAATCATATAAGTTCACAGTAAAAGAATTGGAAGGTCACCAAATTAGAGGGATTGAAGTGAAGAAAAGAGAAACGGTTGATTCTCTACCTGAAAAAGAGCAAGGCTAAGAAGTCTTTCCTATTGTTAGACCTATATAATTGAAAAATTACGAGATAAATAAGTATAAGGGCCATGAAACTCCATGGTCCTTGTTTTATGGGATAATGCTTGTTTTAAGTCATTTTCATTAATGAAATAAAAATGGGAAGGATACAACAAGATAATACTGAAATGAAATCTAATTCGTTTTGATCCTTTCCTGGAAGAGTGACTTCCATTAAAATAATCGTTAGAAGACTCATGAACAGCGTGGTATAAGATAAGAAATCATGCTGTTTTTCTACTACAAAAAGGCTGATACTTAAGATCAAAATAATTGCATACATGATTCTTAGAATGCGATGCAATTGCATGCTAAACTTGTGTTCTTTTTTATACTTTAAAAAATAACAAAAAAAGAACAAAAATAAAATTAATTGCCACGAGGCAGGAAGTAATTGCTGCCATATGTTATACAAGAAAATCATACCTCCTATGATGAAGCAACTATGTATGAAATCTCCCATACCCTCTTCATTTCATCTTTCTTATTCTAAGTTTTATTACTATTGATAAGCAAGAAAAATTATTTCCCCTTTTGAGAATAAATAGTTGAAGAAAAATCCCTTTACAACTAAGGTAGTAGAAGGATTTTAAAGTATAAGGCTATTTCAATTTAGTACGTAAAACTCTCTTATCATTCAATGCTATGAAGATTTAATAAGCCTATATTAAAATTAAAAAACTCACTTCTAAAAAGTGAGTCTAAAAGGGGTTAAACTTATGAAACAATGTCAGTATGCTTTTCACAAGATTTAATTTAACAATCAATAATGAAAATATGATGAAATGATACATAAAGTCCATAGGGTATATTTATAGGAGCTTTTATTATTGATCCCTTCAAACAATAGGTTCAGCTCTTTTTCCATTCCCTTTTTTCGTTAATTTTATCATTTGGTTAGTGAGAGATTTCATAGCTTTAAGTACCTATAACTTGCCTTATATAAATATAGAGACGGATAGGAGATACAAATCAAACAAATTGAATTTGATTAAAAATGTAATTGTTTCCTCTTCAAGCATGTATTATAGTGAAAGATGCGGTTTTAAAGTTAGAAAGGAGATTATATGGAGAAATTTTTTAGAAATCCTTCAACAGTATCAGAAGCTTCTTTAGTTGTTACTGCGATTCTATATATGGTTATAATTGCATCTTTTATTCCATCAATTGTAGTTACGGCAAGTACCTTTATTATACTGATCAAGATTGCTTTAACCATTTTAATTTTTGTTGGAATCTTTGGATTTATTTATACTTTATTTATCAAAGATAAACGAAAGGGTAAACAAAAGCTTCTCTTTTTATTGTTGCATTTTGTTTCTCTATGCGCTGTTTCATTTGGTATATATGCTTATGTTCTATTTAAAAGCTTTGCACCTTAAGAATTAATGACATATTTAAAAAAAGTAGGAGCAATCCTACTTTTTTATTTCTGATAAAGCATATTATTCTAAGTTCATTAAATTTCTAGCCTTTTTATGCTTATAGTTGGGTTCCGGAAAGAGTGATTATGTTAACTGGATCTGTATATTATATTCATCTCAAGCTTCTTTTTTAAGAATAAAATAGTAAAAAGCAGAAATTCCCAAACTGACCAATATAATAGGTAGCACAATCATTGTATGTTCACCTTCTTTTTCATAAGGCCTGTTTGGATAGACGTTTCAGCTGTTACTGGAGAGTCAAAAAACACTCTCTTTAATTTTTTATATTCAAAGAAAAGCAAGGCTATACTCATACAAGTTAATAGGGTAGTAACAGAACGAGCTGGTATCTCAAAACAAAAGTCAAGAATAGTAATATTTACTGTGATAGGTAAGTAAATAATGTTCCCCAAAGTTGCTGTCTTTGGAATTACTAATAATAAGGCTGCTGTTATTTCTCCAAAAGCAATAAAAAGATTATATGTATCCGAATATCCAAAGAAGTGCCAAGCCAATTGCATTGCTGAGTCCTTTGTCGAGTCATATATAAAGTCGCCAGTAGAAAACTGGCCTGGATAGATTTTGGCAATGCCGTAAATCAAGAAAGTTAATGCTAAAGACCATCTAAATGTAGTGATAATTGTCATTCTAAGCTTTTTTAGAAATGTACTTCTATTCATTGATTTTCCCACTTTCTATTTTCGTTTTAATAAACCTATTTTGTATTTCTTTGCTAGGGACGAGACAACTTTCTTTTTTCCCAAAGAATCGATATCGATTCTTTGCAATAAAACGGTACGCTCTATCTCGAATTTTTTTAGGTATTATCCAAAAGAGAATGAAAAACCTTATAGGTCCGGTAAGCTTATTTATGATATGTAAGATTGCTGTAGATTCAGTATATATTTGATCTTTATCAATTAAGATAATGGAATCCAATTGCTTATTATTCAGATTGTGATCTGTTATTAATGAGGATGCTAAATCTGATTGAAGAGACAAAAATTTAAATATGCCTTTAGGATCCCTTTTTATAACAAATTGAACCCAATGATTACATACGTTACATATACCATCAAACATAATAATAGGTGGATTGTTTTTTTTAACCTTCAATATATTTCATTCCCTTACCCAATTGTAAATATTTTCTATAATTAATTATAATACGAGATTTAATAAAACTCACCTAACAATAATGTAAGATGGGCTTACAATTTTGTTAGGTGAGCTTTATTTTTTTAAGAAGATTGCCTAGAATTCGTTTTATGTTAACTAAAATTAATCCTAGAAAGACAACTTTATTAGAAATGAGGATAGTTTGGTTGTTCTTAGATGCTAGAAGCTAAAATGTCCAATCTATAATATTAACTATATAGATTTTTCTTCATTAACAAATATAGTTACCATGCATTAGTAAAACCATCTATAGCTATGACAATCACTATTAGACCTATGGCCATGTAAAGAAAGGGTCCCCTTCCTTTCCACTCTAAATGGGTAGTGTAACTATTAAAAACGAGCGATGACCCTAACAAAACAAGGCCAAATGACTTCAAATAAAGTGAATGCTGAAAGTAAGAAACGATAGCTAGAATGGCTCCCACTACAGCCAAAAGCACATAAAATACTTTCAATACTTTAATATATGTCATGTATTTCCCCCTTTTGCATCAACCGTCTACTATCCTCTGTTACCCAGCATATGTTTGTCCAATATGAATTCAGGTCTAATTTCTAAAAATAATCAAATAAACATTTGAATATTTTTAGAAATTGGCGCCATCTCTAGTTCTAGGTGTGGCTATTAATATTTAATTTCACTATCTATAAGGTACATTAGGCAAAAATAAATTGTGCTTAATAAAAAAAGAAACCTTTGCTTATATAAAGTAAAGGTTTTTCAAATTTATTGGAATAGGGGGAATACGTTATTAGTCTGGCCAGATTTGTAGATTCATATACATATATCTTTAAAAATAAACGGTGTGATTGACTCTTTTATTAGAAAATAACTTTATTTAAGTAATGTTGTTAATTAAGTAAATACTAAATTACTTTATTTATTATTAAAGTTTTATCATTTACTTTAGATGACGACAAATATTAACTTTTTCTACAAGATAGATAATTGTTAACACACTTTCAACAAAAATAGTTTAACCATTACTCTTATAAATGTGTAGTTTTAAAGATCCAAGAAAAGAATCTGTTAGGAACTACCCTTTTTCTCGTGTTGCGTTCTTTCATGGTCTAGTGAACTATATCGTGCTATAATTTAGCGTAAAAGGAAATTTATACCAATTTAGAAGGAAGAGGTTTTGAAGGTGAAATCAACAGGTATTGTACGAAAAGTAGAGGAGTTGGGACGAATCGTAATTCCTAAAGAGTTATGAAAAGTACTAGGAATCGAGGGTAATAAAACGCACTTAGAAATTTTAGTCGAAGATGAAACGATTATATTAAAAAAATATCGAACAAATCGATCATGTGTAGTGACAGGTGAAGTGACTTCTCAAAATAGAGAGTATGCAAAGGGCTTAGTATTGAGTCCACGAGGAGCAGAAATTTTACTCAATGAACTAAATGAAAAGCATCAAATGAAAGCTTAATTTATACAGGTTTTTATACATTACGTCTTATTTGGCAAAGGCTCGAAACCTTGATAAATTAATGATGTATAAAATTATGTATAAACGATAAATTTAACTGCGTCTGGAACCCTTGGTACAAGGGTTCTTAGGAGGTCATCTTTTCTCTCATATGCAGCTTTTTATACATAATGTTCTCTTCATAGGTGATTGAAGGAAAGCTACCTATGCAACCTGAGTTCTATATTGATAAGGACTCAGGTTATTTAATTTTCGTTGAAATCGTTCATGATTATAAAAGTTTATGTATTGATGAACGGCACTTTCGACCTTATTGGCTGTTTGGAGTTAGTATGAGCAGCTGGCTATCAAAATAAATTTAATAATAGTTTAATTACTGTAACAATAATTAAACTACAAAACAAAAAATCTTAATCCCTATAATTGGAGGAATTAAGACTTTTATTTCATTATATACATAAGCAATAATTTCTTAGACAATTTCTGATAGCTTTTCATTCCCCTGATCAATATATAATTCTTTGACCTTAACATGTGACGGCAGCAGCGGATGATTGCGTATGAAGTTGACAGTTTTTTGTACACTATCCGTTAAAGTTTTGCCTCCCTTTAGCCATACACTTACCGTACTCTCAGGAAATTCCGGCATGCAATTTTTAAAAAGATAATCTAATGTTTGAATCTTGTCCTGTAATTCTTTGTTTTTATATATTTTGTTCAGTATATCCCCAGTATTTTTTTGATAATCATTTGTGAAGACCACAACGATTTCCTCAACATTATCCTGATACACAGCAATAATGATGTCCCTCATTAAATCGTCGAAGGGGTGTAAAACGACTGGCTGATATGTTTGTAAGATAATCATGTTTTCCGGATTAACATTGGTTTCTTCTTTAATGAATCTTTCTAATTTCTGCTCCATTCCAATCACAAATAGTACTTTTTTCTTTTCATCTCTAGACATCAAATTCACCCCATAAATGTTTTTAATTTTGTTCCAAATAAGTTTCCTGACTCTTTCTTATATAAAAATGCGCGAGTCTTGTACATATCCTTTTTTTAACATAATTTGCTTTGCAGATCACTGGAAAGCTTAAAGACAATTAATCGTTCTCCAGTTTGTGTACTAATATCGGTGTGAAAACTTACTACTTCTTCCCCTGTTATCGTTAAGATAATTTCTTTTAAATCATCCAGACCGGATTCCACTAAACTGTTGCGATGTTCTTTTACTGATAACAATCCTTCTTTATCCAGACATACTGTATATTCAGCAGCAGTTAGTATACCGCGGAGTATTACAATCACCATATCTCGTAAGATATCCGATTTAACAGATACGGGGCCTCGTCCAAGATAATTTTTTTCCCAATGTGTTAAAGCTTTGCTTATTTCAGCTTCAAGTGTTCCTTTTGTTTTTTCCATACCGATTCCTTTTCCTTTTTTCATAGTTACATTCATGGATGTCCAAATATTGCCTATAATATTCAAAAAAACAATCTTTTCCGCCCATGTGACGACTTTCTTTCGGAAAGCTATGTACCATTGCTACAAAAGCGCCGAAAAGAAAAGCAGCCTTCACACAAGGACATATATATATATACCGGGAAAGAGGTTAAGACCAACTCTCCCAGTGTCCTTCCGGATCAATAGACGCAAGCCGAATCCATCCGTTTTTCACTTTTTGATGAAAGGCATGATCGTGGTCTAGTATCCGTTTCACATAGCCCCTCGGTGCTTGGATGACCACCAGCAAACGCAGTGGCTCATGATATGCCTCTTCATCCGATTTCATAACAGACTGCCAGGGAAGTCCGGATAATAAGTCACTAGCGTTCCCCTGCATGACCCCGAGACCGGCTGTCACGGTTTGGGTTGTTTTATTACCGCTGCCATAATAATGAGGGGCAACAGTAGATGCATAATATTGCAGGTTAATCCATTGAGTTACCGTTGCCGGCCCGGAAATAATGTTGGCGAGAATAGCACCGTTTTTATCCTTCTTCCAGTTATAATTGTTGAGGAAAACTCTTCCTTCCAGATTGCAGTCTTGGGTCAGCCGACGTTCCCCAATGATAAACGCAGCGTTACGTGCCAAGCCCCATTCCGGACGGACCTCACTCCAATCTTCTGAAAGGCGCTGCGCCTCAGCCTTCGGATTCTTGAGATGGGTTCCGAGATTTGGCAATTGCGGAATCCGCTCGGCATTGGCTTCCTCACTCACCTTTGGCAACGCGGCTTGAACACGTTTAAATGCTTCCTTAGCTTCAACTGAAAGTTCCGGAACATAAAGCCAACGTAATTCATCAAGCGTGGTAATATGCTCGGCGGCTGCAAAAACGGTATCTTTCGGAATAATAATTCCCTCTGTTTCGAGGCTCTTCCTTACGTTTGGAAGATTACACAAGGCTGCCAGCACCCGTGCATTGAATCCGCTTGATGCTCCTCCGCATGCACCGCAGTCGAGTGCGGAACGATATGGATTGTTCGTGCTGTGACTTCCATGTCCGCAAATAACTACTAGTGGCGCAAATTGATCGGTAAGTCCCATCATTTTTAGTGCTTGCCGTACATAGTGTACTTTTTCCTTCACCGAAAAGCCAATTGGCAGATCTGTTTCCGATTTTTGCGTATAGTCAAGCGAGAGTTCCGTGGATGGTTTATTCAGCCATGTTTCGCGCAATTTACTTAATGTCCGGCCTGCACTCCGAGGCATAAAGCTGCGAGCCAGCGTTTGCAGGCTGAGCCAGGGACCGCTAATTTCCGGAAGCACCATGCTGGAAACTAAATTATGTTTCATCGTTTTAAATGTATAACCGAGTGAACTGACTGCCTGATGCCGTTGTTGAAAGGATTCAAACTCTGGTGAAAACTCTTTTACTTTGTATTGCGGTTTAAACATTACCGGCAAAGAGTTATGCCTGTGGTTACTGCCAAGCTCGCAGGTTTCAATCGGCAATCCGAAAAAGCCTGCTGTTCCAAAGGTCTTAAAATCTCCTGCTTTTTCAAGTTTGCGGCGAAAAGGCTCTGAACGCACATCAATACAAAATACAAATTGAGCGAGTGCCGGATTTACATTTTCTTCCGCTACAGCAGGCTGTTGGGATGTAATCATCGTCTTCAATTGGTCTTCATATGTTTTTTCCCAAGCTTCAAGCAAAAGCCGATTTCGTAGAATCTTATCAAAGCGATACGCAAGGGCCAAACGTGCCCTTATTTCTGTAGAGGATAACTGTGACCAAGCATTGATTGGCAGGTTCCCCCATTCCGCCCAGGCTGCAATTAATGGTTCTAGATTTACTTTATCATTTCTTTTTTCAGGCAAGGGAAGACAGGGTTTAACTAAAGCCCATTCCATCGAAATTCGTACAGCTAAATAGTCAAGCAGCAGTGAAGTTTCTTCGGCTGATTGCTGTGAGCGCCAAAGCATCATTCCCCCCCAGCCCGGCAAAGCAAGGAGATGTGCCTCAAAATAGTCTTGGATTTCCGAAAAAGGAATTTCCAGTATACGCAAAACTTCCATTAAGGCAGCGTCTGCTTCTACCGGCAACTCACTTAGTTGTTTACGTACCTTACGGCTAAGTGCCGGGTCATGCTGGACTAGTTTTCGCCACGCATGATAGAAACCTTCTTCCCGATTAGGCATCGACCAGACAGCCTGGGACTTATCCAAAAACAATTTACACCACTTGATAATATGGCGGTTAAACTCGTGAGTTGCATTCACCCTTCCTAGTTGTTCCAAGCGCTGACTATAGGTTTTGACCGAATGTTTTTCTGTCATTTGGGATGTGAAACAGTTTAGTTTTCTTGCCATGCTTTTTAACTCAGGTGCTTCCAAAGTACATGAATATGGTTGATTCTGTAAAAGTGCAGCCCGGCAAA
>NZ_CP130963.1:0-80486 GCF_041941685.1 Priestia megaterium
AGGCTGTTCAAATCGATGCATTTCTCCATTTTTATACCATCTCATCCACCTTTTTAATTGGGTGTAACTGCGAATATTTAATTGGGAAAGCACTTCTTTGACAGGTACACCAGCTAATCTCATCTCAATAGCTTTTATCTTTACCTCTGCTGGATAACTAACTCTTGTCCCCATAGAAAAAACACCTCCAAGTGATTGTTAGGTAGTATATACCCGTTTTTTTACTTAAAGGTGTTTTTTATTTGTCTCACTATAGGGGGTCAGTCCCTACATACCCGTTTTTTACTTAAAGGTGTTTTTTTATTTGTCTCACTCTATGGGGTCAGTCCCGATGTAAGGTAGTTTTTTTCTCTAATTGGCATATTAGAGGTGATACCTTTCGGCGTCTTGTTTATTTTGTTCTAATTAATGTGCTTTATTCATAATGGGCAAAAAACTGTTTATTTTGTCATAATTAGAGCTTTAATAATTTTATTCCAGTAATGTTTAAAATCGTGGTTTTTATTATTAGTTTCAATACTGTTTTTTCTCATTTAAAGAGATTCTTTAAGTGCCGATAATATGAATTATGTAAACTTTAAAAGTAGCTTATTACTCAGTGACTTCTTGTTCCACAGTACTTATTATTCTATACAAAGCTATAGATGTAGTCTCCACATCTGGAAAATGTTCAATATAACCTATTTCAACATTTTTCACTTGAAAATTCTTTAGTTCTTTAGAATAACTGAGAGAAAAGGTATTATCTTCACTACAAAAGGTATGAGTGATTTCACTATCTTCATACCGTAATAAAGTTTCTAACATTTCTTTGATTTTTATTATTGTCATGTATCACCAAACCCCTTCCTCACTATTTACAGAAATTCTACAAATTAAAGTTTAAGTTATTTTAACATAGGGTACAAGTATAAGTTAGTACTTACAAAAATTGAAATGAAGTTTTAACAATGAAATAAATTTGTAAAAAAACAAAAAAAGTACTTTGGCAATGAGATTGGAGTGCTATAGGAGAAATACAACATAGTTAGCAATTCTAAATATATATGGTAAAAAAGATGGATGTAAAATACATGTTTTGAGGGTAAAAATAAAAAGAGTCTCATTTACAAATGATATTTTTGAAGAGGTAGGAGGTATCTGACATTGAGTAGTGCATCTAGATTCAAAATGCGAATTTACAGTCCTCGATGGGAGCATAGGGACCTTTATCATTTAAAAAAAACAAGAGGTGGTTGGGAGTTTGAAAACTATAGATGTAAGGGGGAAGTAGATAAAGGCGGTAATCCTTTGTTCTATAAAGCACTTGCTTCTGATTCTATTTCCTATCCTGATCATCTAGAGGTTTATATTTCTAGTACCTGGGAAAAAGTTGACACGTTAAATAAAGTACAAGTTCAGAACATTTTTGATGAACTATCTGAATGGATTTCAGCCAGTGAAAATAACCTCCATTGACCCTTTATCATGGTGAAAAAAGTGGGCACTACCATGGGTATATTCAAGATTTAAAAATTCGTTATAAAAGTATTATCGTTTTTTTATCTAAAATCATATCTATTGTGGATAGCACAAAAAAGTAAGGCTATTCTTACAGGTTTACGTGCTGACCTGGTGCGGACAATGATTCACTCAGGAATCTCCTTTGAAGAAAAGGCAGAAACAAAAGGGACGTTACAGCAAACATTAAAAGAATATCTAGAACTGAACCGAATATAGGAGGAACAGAGAAGTTTTCTCTACACGTGGAAATGCAGATGAGTTTGTGAAATTAGAATCGTTTTGAACAAGTAAATAACGTTTATTCTATCTGAGTAACCATTATTAAGATAACCCTAGAGATATAACTCTAGAGCTGTTTTGCTATAGTACCGATAAAATACTAATTCCGCATATGATATACATCTTAAATCAACTTAACTCAAAAAAGCTGAGAACCTTAATTCCCTAGCTTTTTTGAGTTTCTATCGCTTGTTTAACTGTTGCATAGGTTTTAATAGATGAGAAATCAAAGCCATTTCTAACAACAGTTTGAGCAAGTTCAGGTCGTATACCTGTCATCATGACCTCAATACCTTGTAAGCGAAGAACACTGTAGATATCAAAGAGGTAACGTTCAGCTATAGTATCTATATTCAAGATACCTGAAAAATCAACAATCAGATACTCTACTTTCATTTCGAGAATTTTCAATATCACATTCTCCAAGATATATTCAGCTCTTTCTGAATCGATAGAGCCTATTAGTGGGAGAACGGCGGTTTTATCCTGAATGGGGACGACAGGAACCGATAGTTTCAACACCTCTTGTTGTGCTTTTTTAATAATTTCATCTTTTACTTGTTCAAATACTATAACAGTTTCGGTGATACTTATATCCAGCAGATAGTTAAATTGTTTATTAATAAACACAACTTCTTCTGTAGAGAGTCCGTGTTCTATACTTATTTTAGTAAGGTAATCGATAAAGACTAGGCGAGTAGGAGGATAGCGTGTAATAATAATAGAAATTCTTTCCCGTTGAGATGCTGTACGCTTCCCATTGGTCTTACTCCATTCAACAAGTCCTTCAGGTAGGTTGTTTTCACTGCTAAGGATACTTTTCCCTAAAAACCTAATAAATTCAGTATAGACGATAATTGCTTGTTCAAGTTCCTCCTTTAGAGCTTCAAAATTGGGGCTCTGAGAAATTTCTTGAACAATTTCATTCGCTAACATTTCTGCGTTATCATTTAAGTACTTAGCAACGCCTATAATCCCTTTCAATAATTGTCACTTCCTCATCTTCTTATTCATTAATACATTTAGGTAGTCATTTTATCTCTTGCTTTCTTTATTTAGTAAGCTTTTCTTTATTGTTCTGAGTATATAAATTTATAAAAAGAAGTTTTTATTTAAAACTACACATGAATAATTACATCTTCTATTGCCTTCTGTAAACTTGATTTTATAGTCAAACTACTAAAATCAATACCAATACTTACAATGGTCTGTGCAACTTCCGGACGAATTCCTGTTAGGATTGTTTCTATACCAAGAAGCTTTAACGAGTCTATCACTTTGAAAATCCGATCTGCTACCATAGTATCTATAATATAAACACCTGATAAATCTAATATTAAACGTTGAAGTTGTAGTCTGTTTACTGATTTCAACGTTTCTTCCATTAGATAATTGGCTCTCTCCGTATCTATATTTCCAATGAGAGGTAAAACAGCGATTTCTTTGGCTAAAGGTACAACAGGCACCGATAATTCAAGAAATGCACTTTTCGCACGTTCAAGGGTTAATTGATAGAAATGCACATAACTTAAACTAAAGGAATAAGCAGCATGGTCTAAAAGAGGATCAATAATTCCACCTACTTCAAATACCGTATCTATTGATATATTGTTTTTCTTTATTACTTCCTTCAATTTCTTCCATAAGAAAGTTCGATAATATCTTGTATCTTTTAACGCTTCATCCAATGGAACCTTCAAATTGCAAAACATTTCTCCTTTTTCTTTTCCCCATTGTGTAAATTTTTGGAGTGCTGTTTTTTCACCTAGATGATCCCTAAGAACTTCACCAAATAGACTTATAAAGTGAGCTCGGATATTAATAAGTTCCACTTCAAAAGGAGCCAATTGTTTTTTTTCTTCTTCTGTAATACCAATCATTCTACTTTCATGTACTTCATTAGCGATTTCAAATCTATATTCTAAGATTTTATCCCCTAAAAACTTTATTTCATCTTTCATGTTTTCCTCCGAAAAGCCTATTGAGGCTATTAATTAATTTTTTATATTAATTATATCACCACATGTCAAAATACTTAGGGACCGTCAATAATTTTGTGTAAATAAAAATTTATAAGGATGAAAAAGATAAATAGAAAAGAATAATAAGTCAATAGGGTATACCTAAATGATAGTTGAGGAGAGGGTTGATTTTACTGTATGATTTAACTATCATATAGACTTGTCTTTTGATTATTGATTTTGAGGAGGTTTTTTATGATTTTTGGGTATGCACGTGTTTCAGCTTTTGATCAACATTTAGATTCGCAGATTGAACAATTGAGAGAGGCAAACGTCGATCGAATTGTTCAAGAAAAAGTATCTGGTATTCACCATCAAAAAAAGAATTAACACAATTGCTTCATCAATTAGTAAAAGGTGACACGTTGATGGTGACAAGAATGGATCGTCTAGGAAGAAACACGAAACAATTATTAGAACTTATTGAAGAATTAGAAGCAGGCAGCATTCATTTAGTGATTTTAAATTTAGGTATCGATACACGAACACCTTCAGGCAAATTTATCTTAACGGTTATGTCAGCATTTAGCGAGCTTGATCGAACAATGATTAAAGAAAAGCAACAAGTTGGAATTACCATTGCAAAAAGAAAAGGTATATATAAAGGAAAGAAACAGAAATTTACGTTAAAGCATGATGGAGTAAGGCATGCCATCGAACTACATGAAACCACTAATAAGCCTGTAAAGGAAATCTGTAAAATCACGAATATAAGTGAAGCTACTTTTTATCGTCGGTGGAGAGAATATCAGAAACTAAAAAATACGGTGACTACGGGAGAATAATAGAAAGAATTTTATTTTTCACTACATAAGCAGCTATCTATAGTCGATTAAAGTAAAGAAATTAACTATTTAGTTGTAATATAGTGTATGGTCACTATAAAATAGGGTTTTAAGCTGAAAACAAATGGTAAGTGATAAAAAGTATTTATGTAAAGAGGTACTACTATGAAGAAGTCTATAACAGTTCTGCCAGAAGAGTGGATGAAACTAGTAAAAGATGCAATGAATTCAAATGTGAGTAAAGAAGAATTTAAACAGTTTCTAGAAGTAAAATCTCAAGATAATACGATAACAAAAAAACATTAGATATCTTGCTTATCTAATGTTTTTTATTATCACTAGGTTTGTTTATTATCTAAGAATGCTTTTACTTCTTTAACCGATAGCCCTATTTCCTTAGCCTCTTGGATAAGACTGATCCATTCTTGATCTACATCTGACATTGTTATTTCATTTTCACTGCTCATAAAAATAAATTCCTCCAGAATTTTAGGTAGCCCAGCTGTCATAGTCAATTGACTTTAGATCTGTAGCTTTGCGTCCTAGCTTTTCAACTAGTTTGCCTTTATCTGAATATGTAAATTCATATAAAATCTTACTACATAATGGGTGTCAAAGTGTGTCGAAATAAGTATTCTTATAATTATTTTCTGAATTAAATAACTATTTCTAACTCCAAAAATAATGCTGAGAGTTATCAGCTGGGAAGAGACGTAAACCAAGCGTACAATAAGGCCTAGTATTTTTAATGCGTCTAAAAAGGTGTACCTTTTTGGATTTGTCTACATTGGATAGTCTTAATCACTTAGCTGACGTAACTAACTTTGCATATGATTTACAGCCTGAAATTAGGAAAAGAGTGCCTCTTTTAACTGGGAAAAGGCAGTCTTTTTTTATTCCTTAAATGGATAGGTTTCTTATTACCATTTTACCTTCTGTTACCTATAAGAAATCGTAACATATGTTAAATAATAATAAAGTTGTTATAAAAATGACAATCATGCTATGCAACAATTGTGTTATTTAATAGAAGTTTGTCGTTGCCTAAAAAGAAAATAATTGTAATAATGAGTATTGAATTAAACTGGGTTTTTTAAGAATAACGCAAGAAAATATTATAAATTAAGTGCTTTTAAAATATAAGAGAGTGAGGAAAATAGACTGTGGAAAATTCAAAAATTCAAGTATAGAATGAGAAAAATCAAAAACGCTTATCTAATAAAATATTATAGAATTGAAGGGAAAATAAAGTATCCTCTGATCTATTCTTTAAATAACTTTATTAGATTAATAGAAATAGGAATAATTTTGGTTATAGCTTTGACAATATTACAGTAATTAAAGGTTGTCAATTTGAAATGGCTAGAGAATATTTTAAATCATTTACTTAGTGTAGAAGCTGATTTAAACCGACAATTTTTGTTCTCCCAAATAAGTGTTACATTTATTATTTTATCTTTGTTTTCATTAATAATAAACTTGAAAAAAGAAAAAGTTTTTGGAACATCAATTTACAAAATTGTATTTGCTAAGTCTATATTAGGGAACTTTATATTTATAATTTTTTTATATTCATATTCCTATTTATAAATATTACTTTATATATCTCATGGGTTTACCTATTGACCCATGAGAATCTGTTTTGATTAATCCGAACATTATTTATGCACGACAAACCATAATTAACGGTGGTTTTTTATTTTATGCTTAATTTCCAGAAAACCCTGCTTTCGACGCAAGGAGATCGTACTTTGGGAATAACAATAATCTTGGCAAGGTCACTGTAAAATGCGGTATGAAGTTTGTCCACCGACAATATAGAATAAGGATTGGAGGAGATCACATGTCAACTCTCAAGACCGGGGAAGGAAGATTTAAGAAGTTCTTTCTGAATAATAAATTTGTGTTGTTTCTGTTGATCTTACTGCTTATTGGTTTGAACATTTGGGTCTTTAACTTGATTTCTTTTGTATTCGAGCCTTTTATCGTTCTGGTTCAGACGATATTGCTACCGTTGATTTTAACGGGGGTTGTGTATTATTTAACGAATCCGATTGTCAATCTGCTTGAAAAGAGGAGAATTAAGCGTGTCTATTCTGTTATCATCCTTTATTTGTTGATCATCGCAATCATTACGCTTCTAATTTTTGCTGTCATTCCGGTTATACGTATTCAAGTCATGGATCTCATCAATAATTTTCCGGCCTACAGCGCAGAGGCCAAGCTTTGGTTTAAAAAACTAATCGGAGGCGCGTTTTTTAACCGGTTTCAGCATACGACCGGATATAGCTCCACGGATTGGACAAATACGGTTATAGGCCAACTGACTTCGTTTATCAATCGGTTGGCGAGTAGCTGGAGGGGCGTAGTAGGAGCTATAACGGAAATCGTTCTAGCCATTGTCGTCGTCCCATTCATTTTGTTTTACTTGTTGTTAGATGGCAGTAGGCTGCCACATTACATTCTGAATCTCATTCCAACCAAACTTCGTCCTCAATCTTTCGAGATGATGGAGGAAATGAATCATCAAATCAGTTCTTATATCCGGGGACAAGTCATCGTTAGTTTTTGCATCGGACTCTTGTTATATATAGGCTATTTGATCATTGGCCTGAAATATTCTTTGGTTCTTGCGATCGCAGCAGCTTTCACAAGCATTGTTCCATATTTGGGGCCGGCGATAGCCATTACTCCGGCATTGATTGTGGCAACCGTTACCTCGCCAGCTATGCTGTTTAAGATGATTATCGTATGGACAATCGTCCAATTGATCGAAGGCAAGTTTATTTCTCCGCAAATTATGGGGAAATCGCTTCATATTCACCCAATCACGATCATTTTCATTATTTTGACGGCGGGTAATCTGTTTGGATTGGTAGGAATTATTCTAGCGGTTCCAGGCTATGCGGTCCTGAAAGTGATTGTTACTCATTTATTCCAATGGTTTAAAAGACGATCTGGTCTTTATAGACCTTCAGAGCAACAAGAAAAAGAAGTTCGTTAGCACACGAGGTGCGCCTGAACCGCATTCGGTATGATGGACAGTTTCCCCGCGAACCGTGGAAATGTCCCGGAATACAAATAATGCCCTCCCGACTTCCTTTTGGGAAGCGGGAGGGTTGAAGAGATTACTTTCTTGTTATTTGCTCTTTTGACGAACGGATTTCCGTTTTTGTCATAGCTGCATGCCGGTCAACGCTCAGTTTTATTTATTTCCACTGTCTATTTGACAGGGGACAGTTCACTTAATACTGTACCCATATGAGTAGAGGAAAAACATGCATAGAAAGTAAAAAAGCAAGCTTAGTACTGATTTAAGGGTTTACTTTTTTATATGAGTTATTTTCTAGAAAAAAATAATTTGATAAAATGAGCTGTGTAGGAGTCGTATCTATTTAAGTAGATTAATTTTTATTTTATTCTTGATTTAATAATAATTTTCCTAATAACTCTTAAATAAAATATGATCTCTTTTATTACATATAAAGAGAGGAATGTAGTACGAATAAATGACGGAAACATTGTTGTTTTTTTCTAGTTACTTAGAAGAAAAAAAGGAATCCTTAATTAACGAGTTATTAGAAAAAGTTGATGACGATTTAGATTTAAATTTGAATCGGACTGATCGTTTAGAACATAAGGACTTATTAAAGAATCTTTTAAGCCAAGTTTCTAAGGCTTTATTAAAGTCCCGAGAACAAAAAGAAAATATGGAATTAGAATACGATAAAAATTCCTATTTTTGAAAAAAAAAGGTGCATCACTAAAAGAAATGGTTGAAACTTTAAGTACATTTCGTTTATATCTTATGAAAAAACTAAAGGCTGAAGGGGTCAAGAAAAATATCACGGAAAAAGATATCTTGTTGATATATGAACAAGTAGTTTTCATTTTTGATGAAGCTTTACGTCATACAACTAAAGAATTTAATGATAAGACTAAAGAGATGATAGAAACAGTAGAGAATGAAATTCTTGAGTTAGGAGCGCCTATCGTACCTATTAAGAATGCTGTAGCTGTTTTACCTCTGGTAGGCTCTTTCCATGAAGAGCGTATTAATCATATTTTAAATAATGTGATTCCAAAGGTTGCAGGTTTAGAGATTGAAATTTTAGTAATTGATTTATCTGGTGTTCATGTCTTTGATACGTTTGTTGCACATGGTTTCTTCGAAATGCGTAAGATTTTAAGTCTCCTTGGGATTAAAACGATTATGACAGGTGTAAGGCCTGACTTAGCGCAAACGGCTGTACAGTTAGGTTTAGATACTCAAGGTATTCAAACTTTTAATAGTGTAAAAGATGTACTTGAAACGCTAGATAAATAACTTTTGTTTTAATTGCATATATAGCTAAGGGACTCTTATTAAAGAGTTCTTTTTTTATTTAATTCCTAGAATTGTGATTATGGTGCGACAAGAAGTCGCTTTCTTACAGTGTAGCTAACGCTACTCATCTAGACGCAAAGATGATCTCCATCCGAAACGGCATGCTTGGTAACAAGTCTGTCGGTTGCATGAGGAAATGTGGAAACAGAGGACAAATGCATGGTCCAGAATACTGCTAGGAGAAGATAGGTATGGTAAACGAACGTGAAGGTTTGTAAGGTTTGTAAGCTTCGTAAGCGTTAGCTCAAGATAGTGCATAGTTCTGCTTGGGTATTGGCAAGAGGAAAAGTAGAATCATAATGCTGCTCTGATGCGTCCCGCATCTTGCCCGGAGTAAAGAACCTACCTACCCCTATCGCATCTGTAAAAAGTGGAACTTGGTAAGCCCTATGTCATCTGCATAAGCAGTAGGATGACTGCAAAGTCAAACGATGTGGCAGAGGGTATGGGATATGAGAAAAAGCGAAAGCCGTTACCCTGAAAAGGGACAGGAAAGCAAAAACACTGTATAACTGGACGGATACTGTCGTCTTTACAAACAATGACAGGATCGAAAGAGCGCCCACTTCTCATTGGTCTTCAACACGAAAATAAATTTGTGGCTATCTTCTAACGAAAAGGAGCGTGCTGTTATGAATACCTCTCTACGAGCGGGGGCGGACGTTTCTAATAAAACTTTATATTGATGGCTGAAGGAAGAATGGATATCCATTCTTCCTTTTTCCGTTTTTAAGAATCTTCTCCTTCTAATACTTTACAGCATCTATAACCAGGGTAGAGTTGTTTATATACATAACTCTCAACAAAGGATATTTTTACCTTAACGTAAGAAATTTATGTAGTGATGCTTACACCTTAATTAAGAGCAATAAAGAAATGGAAAGTTTAATTCATATTTATTTTATCCATTTAATAAATATCATTCTGCCTTTAAACTAAGGGAGAACTACTTATCTAGTAAAATTTGAAGATAGTAAATATCTTTGAACAAGGAGGGAATTAGATGGGGAAAGTTTTGTTCTTTAATTTTCCTGGGGAAGGTCATATTAATCCTACAATTCCACTGGTAGAAGAATTGATAAAACAAGGTGAGGAGGTCGTATATTATTGTGTAGAAGAATATAAAATTAAAATAGAGAAAACGGGCGCATTGTTTCGACCTTATGAAAATTTTCTAACGCCTAGCCATATCACAAAAAGAGTGAATGAAAAAATAGACCCTCTTGAAATGCTGTTGTATATGGGGAAAGCCATGGATGCAATTATAGAAAAAGTTTTAAAAGAAGTACGTGGTGAGAAATATGATTATGTGATTTACGATAATAACTTTGCTGCAGGGTGGATTATTGCTGACGTTTTAAATCTACCTAAAATTTCTTCTTGTACAACATTTGCTATTAATCAAGAACTTTTCTCCACTCTTATGCAAAATAGAGGAGAAATGGATAAAAACTCTCCAAAGTATCAAGAGATTGAAGAGATTACAACAAAATGGAAAGATCAATACGGCGTAATTCTTACTAATAAAAAAAATCTCATGACATGCCCCGGCGATATCACCCTTGTATACACCTCGAAGTTCTATCAACCTAATGCTGAAGAATTTGATGAATCTTTTATTTTTGTTGGGCCATCTATTGCAAAACGTCACGATATAGAGCGCATTCCATTTAAAGTACAGCATGACACTAAGCTTATCTTTATCTCAATGGGAACCGTATTTAATCAGCAGCCTGAATTATATAAAACCTGTTTTGAAGCATTTAGGAAAAGTCCCTATACCGTTATACTAGCAGTAGGAAAGCAGACGGATATTCATCAGTTTGATGATATTCCCTCCAATTTTAGAGTGCATCAATATGTACCTCAATTAGAAATACTAGAACAAGCAGATGTTTTTATCACTCACGGTGGAATGAATAGTTCTAGTGAAGCACTTTACTTTGGAGTTCCTCTTGTTGTCATTCCTGTTATGGGGGATCAACCAATAGTTGCTAATCAAATTGAAAAGTTAGGAGCTGGTTTACAACTTAATCTCTTGAACCTAGATGCTCCTACATTACGAAACACAACAGAACAAGTGCTATCAAATGCTTCATTTAAAGATAAGAGTTCTTTAGTTAGAAAGTCTTTACGAGAAGCTGGAGGATATAAAAAAGCAGTAGAAGTTATTCTAAATTTTAGAGAAACCACTTGTATATAACAAGTGGTTTCTTTATACTACTTTAAATTCTATAAAACATTTATATATCATTCCCAAGATTGTTAGCGCATTTTTTACTTATATATCAAAAAAATCATGAGGCTGTTTACTTTTATCTATTTTCTTTACACCTAACATAATTTTCTTTAGTGTTTTAGGACTAGGTTCGTATGTAGAGTCATTACACAAAGTAGAAATTGTTCGTTTAGATATTTTACTCTCGCTAGCAAATTCATTTTGTGTGATACCTTCCCGATCTAGAAATTTTCCGAATTTGCTCCTCTTTGGATTTTTCCACCACAACTTTACCACTCCTGTTTTTGTTATCATACTGCCCATTCAAAAAACAAGATATACATTCTTTTGCACTTTATTTCATTCTTTTGCACATATTGGACAGGCATCAGCTCATATTATTTATTAAGACGTCAAAAAGAGACGTCACCTTAAATCATCAGGACTGGAGAGAGTAGTATGACAAAAGAATTAGCAATCTCATTATTAAATCGAAAAGACGTCTATTTGACGTCAGAAGGTAAACAGATGTTAGAGGTCATTTTAAAAGAGAAAACCGCGTATGAAGAAAAATAAGAAGCTAAAAAATCACGTAGACACCTATCGGCCCACTGTGCGGTACCATTCCATTTATCGTACATATGTAGATAGTCTATTTCATGCTACCGGGTTAGACAGAAATCAAATTATAAGGTGTGCACTCTTTACAGCAGCGAACAACCCTGTTTTCTTAGCATTAATGAATCAGTATAAAGTAAGTGACGTCCCTCTCCCCTCCTCTCCATGGCAACCTTCTTCCCACCCGTTATGGATGGAACAAGAGCCACGCATCGAAGCGAAAGGAGGAGGCAAACATGATGACCTTGAGCGAAAAGGAACGTCTACAAGCGCTTTTACGTTACTTGGAACATCAACAGATGGCCAATCAATGTCAGGAGCAACTAATCAACCCAACCAACAGTCTTCTACCAGAGAAAAGGCAGCACGTATCACGAGACGTCAGCAAACGATTGAGAGACGAACAAGGGAGATTCCTGCCTTACGATTATCAAACAATGGAGGAATTAGACTTGATCTCAGATAAAGCAGTCGAAATAAAACGAAAACTTAAAATAGAGCCGATTAAAGGTTCTTATAATAGCTATGCAGTACACGAAAAGGAAAAGAGGGATTGGAGTGGGAATATTTATTTGACTTGCTTGGTAGCGATTTTAGCCATTGCCTTTTTTACCTGACGTCTTTTTAGAATAATGTCGATATTTTAGGCATAAACATATAACATGAATACAGTTAAGACCGCCTTATAAACTGATACATAATGGGCGGTCTTTGTTGTAAATATGTTCAAAAATTTCTGGGAAGTGGAAAGGATTTTGGTAACAAAAAACAAGAATAAAGATTCATATAAAATATATCTTTTATACCTTATAGTATAGATGACACAGGAGGTATGTAGATGGAAAATAGTCCTCGTTTCGCAGAATTAGTTTCTGATTTTGAAAAACAGTTAGGTCGACATTTAAATGACAAAGAAAAAGAACTACTTGTATGGATAATCAAAGAAAAAAGTAATAAGTATGTTCAATAATCTACAGTTATCCTCTTCACCTTTTTAGAAATTTTCTTATATATAGGATAGAATTACCTATACATGGTACGGTGACGCATAGAAAAAATCCTACACACTGAGGTGTAGGATTTTTAATTAGTCCCAAATATTAGATTAGAAACATAGGGTATTCGGTATTGCAAATGAAATGAAAGTTTAACTTTCCACATTATTCTATCAAAAGTATCTTTACTATTGAATATGGCAACCTCCTCAATTTGCTACCTGTATCTGGGATAACAAAAGGTAATAAGTTACAATTTACCCTATTGTAGATTAAGTATTAATCTACAAATGCTTGTTTATCCTCTATTTCACCTGGTTTTGAATATGTAACATACGTGCCTGCCATCATGTCATGAAGACTTCTTTTATCCTTACGGAAAACCACCATGAACACACTTACAATTAACGCAATACCTAATGTAATACCATAAACAATGCCGGCTACAAGAACTCTTAATAGCATTGCTCCGATTCCAAGTTTCTTTCCATTGACTTTGACAATTCTAACCCCAACAATTCGTTTCCCTATAGTATATCCATACCATAAAATAGGTACAGCAACCGCATAGATGAAACCTATGAGTGATGTAATGGGATCATCACCATCAAAGTCTCCTGTAATAAGAAAACCAATAAGCCCCAAAGGAATACTTACAATAATGCCATCTAACAGATTTCCTAATAGGCGTATCCAAAATCCTGCTGGTTTTATTACTTGATCCACTTTATACTTCTTCCCTTCTTGTAAATTAACACTTTGTCTATCTAAGTAGCTCCTCAGATGATGATAACATGATTAAAGAGGAAGGTAAAAAATATAAAATATTTTAAATTTATCCACTAATAATAAAATATATGTCTCTAGTATTGATATTACTAAAGACATATTCATAGAAAAGAGATAAAAGATTAATTAGGTTTTTTTAGTTGTGAATTTCCCTTTTTAAAGATAATAACGGCATTATAAGCTTCATATAAGGCATACACAGGGTAACAAAAAGCCATAAATACAATCATAGTTGGTACCTTTTCAACAACAGGAAAATGGCCGGCCAAGAAACTTTTAACCGTAATTCCTAGGTAAACCAATAAGGAATGATAATAACAGCTAATAACAATAACCACGGGGTCATCTTGGTTTCCTTCAGTTTTTCTCGACAATGCGGGCATTTCATTGTAAAAGGACTTGAAAAATCTTCGAAATGCTCAATTGTAATAGGTTTTTGACACCCTGGACAAGGTGTTGATTTTTTTATATAAGCTTCTCCTTTTTGAAGTGTAAAAGAGTAGAAATAATAGAGTTATTGAATATATAACATTGCCCTTTTGAAAAAAGCTTCAAATAAGTTTAGAGCTCTCTAATTTGATAGGCTCTACACGTTTCACATAGGTAGCTGCCATCAAATCGTGTAAACTTTTCGCTTATCCTGGTGGAAAACCACCATAAAAAAGCTAATGATAGCAACTATTCCTATTGTAAGACCATACATAAGACCTGCGATGAAGAAACATAAAGCCATAGATCCAAAGCCTACATCTCGTCAAGGTTATAGTTAAATCGCTTGTATACCTGGTTTTTATGTTGGTGATTCGTTTTCATAATGTTGATGATGACATGTTGCTCACTTTTCCAATGTACATCAACATCATGAATCATAGAAGGTTGAATTCCTTGAAGCTCCTTATATTGGTTAAGAGTGCTTCCAGGTTGTCCGTAGTACATTCTAAGAGAATCAGCCTTTTGTTTTTGCTCATAATCAAAGTAATCAGTGGTTTGTTTATACATCTTTTTTACTTCAACAATGTTTTGTTGATTAGGAGATGTGCTGGTTGTAAGTGAGACGCTACGTATCATGTTTGGTTGCTGTTGGCTTTTATCCAAGAAATGGTTCATCACAAATACAAGAAAAATTACTCCAACGGATAACATGATCCAAAGCCACTTTTTCATGTCGACACTCCTTCTCGTAGGCTAGAAAATCTAGATAAGTAGATGCCATCATTGTTGAATATTAAATAGTATTTTCTGCTTTTACTAATTTCTAAATGATAACATACTCAAAAAATCTTGAAAGGTATCAGCAATCTTTGATGTAGCTGGATCACATTCGTATGATTCTTCGTAGTCTAAGAAATCAACAGGCGGCTTGTTCTTATCATAGTGAAAGTTCAAACACAAATAATCTCCCCATGCTAGCTTCGCAATTGGAATTAATTCAGAACCGATAAGGTCTTCATCATAAATATTCCGTCCTTGTTCTCCTAAGGAAGTTTCGCAGCAACCAATGTCATACACACCATAAGGGTGCTCACTGAAGTTTTTAATAATGCCTAAAAAACGTTCAATTTGACATCTCTTATTGATGATTGTTAATGGTGTAGAATCTATTACTGTACATCCGTTATAGTGTTTCAAGAATTCCTTATAGGCATTGGGCAATTGGATGCGAAAAGAAGCCTCTATTTCTGCAATGTCTTGATCCTCTGGTAATGGATAAATGATGCTTTCCTTCACAAATCTCATTGTTCTCGGTCTCCTTGCAATAGGTCATCTTCAAGGAAATACATTATGACTTTTGATATTCATACATAACTGGAACTTTATCCATTTTAACGGTTTTAGCTACAACATAACGACGGTAACCGTCTTTTAAGACATTCGATCCTTTTTCAATCGTCAATGGCTCATCTAAGCGTCCTGTACGTTTCACAAAATCAATGACCTTTTGTGTTTTTTCAGCGTTTGGACGTGTCTTTAAGAATGCTTCAGGTACGATAATGTCATCAAAGTTCAACAGATCCTGTGTTCCTTTAGGTTGGTTCGGTAGTGTTTTCTTTTTAGGCTCAGCCTTTTTTTCTTCTGTAGGCTCTTGCTTTACTTCCGGCTGAACAGCTCTTGTTTCTTTCTTTTCTTCTTTTGGTGCAGGTTGAGAAGTAGTTACCGGTTTTTCTTCCTGTTTAGTAGCAGCAACTTCTTGTTGCGCTGCAGAAGCCTCTTGTTTGGCCTCTTTTTTATCGTTTGATTCATTGTCTTCTTTGTCTTTCTTACTCGGGAGAACGGTAATCTGGAAGCAGATTACACCTACTTCACCAGGGCATTCATCAATCGGAATGTCTAATGTTGGTTCTCCTTGAATTAAGATTTTTTCATGCATAATACTTTTTTTCGTGAGACCTGTTTTGTTAAAAGCCTTCTTTGCAACAAATACTGTATACGAAATAAACATACTCTTCTTCAACCCTTTAGGCGCAGATGGTGACCCTTTTTCACGCATATCAAAGGCAACATAGCGATCGTATTCTCGTAGTGGTCCTGTGGCTGATCCGGTTAACGTAATTTTATGTGGCATAATGCTCTCCTCCTGCGTAGATATAGATTTATTTATTATTTAGAACAGCGTTCTAAATAAACACATCCTAATAATAATAATTCAGCTTATAAGGGGTTTCTTTACTCTTTGCATTTTCTCCTATCGTACATATAAACAGAGACTATGCGCATACTTTGAGTATGGACTTGTAGCTCAATGGTAGAGCAGCCAGTCGTATTACACTATACAACTTTGGCGTTTTGCAGGTTCAAATCCTGCCAAGTCCTCTGTTAAAACACTGAATACGTTACAAATAGTGAAAGTCCTTGCTATGCTTTAACTATTTGTAAACATTAAGAAGCTGGTTCCTTTAATTTAGCATGTTGATGCAATAATTCTTGTTCCTCAGGTGTTAATGCTTGTCCTAAATCTTGTTTCAGTTCAGCCATTTCTAACGAACTGTATGTAGAACTATGTTTCTGCAGCAAGCATTCCTCTTCTGGTGTAAGCTCTTGTTCTAAGTCTTGCTTTAACTGAATCATTTCAAGCTGTTGTTCTAAAGATATTTCTACTTTTTTTGTACCCTTCTCTTGATCCTGCTCAGCCTTTAACCAATCCGGTAAGATTTCTTTACGGATAATATGTTTTGGTATAAACAATTTTGTTGATGACTCTTCTTTATGTATAACTTCCTCATGAGTTGGATATACTGATGAATAATCCTGGTTTTTAGGATCCACCAACTGATAGAATTGGTTTTTAGCAATCTTATAGAGTAATTGGCACATATTATCTAGGGACAAAGGCTTTCCTTTATGATTAGCTTCATGTACATATTTGTCTAATCCAATAATAGATGTATACGCAATTTCATGTACTTGCCCTTTGGTAATATCAATCTCTGTATCTCGTTTGACCGTTTTTGCAGCATTTTGAATGCGAGAATAAAAGTCTTTTAGTTGATGACCATACTTACCTGCATAGACTTGATTGACTTTCTTAGGAACACCTTTGATATAGGTAAATGACTGTGAAGCAGACATTAAATGATTATTTATATGATTTACAGGTAAATCAAGGTTAATAAAGGCACCAGGTGATTTATCGACCTTTACGCTTGGTGTATCAACGTTTTCAGCACTTTCTGGATACATCACAGGAAGCGTCACAGGAGTTGTCATTTCTTCTTGTTGGACCGTTTGTATACCTGTTGTATCATGGGCAAAAAAGATTTCGTCGCAAATGTGCTGAAAGTTCTTATGGCTTTTAAGAATAAATACATAGCTATCAGGATGAGTACCTGTTGCATCCTCTTTAATGTAACGTGCTACAAGCACAAACGGTGTCGCTTTTAACGAACGTACAAAACGAGAAACCGTACTTTTAGAAACTTTAAATTTCTTCATGAGCGTTTCAGAACGAATGGATTGGATACCTGTAGCCACTAGGTTATAGATGACATGATCGAGCATTTCCATTCTTTTTTTAGGAAATTCTTTATGTATGGCTGATTGGTTCTGTTTATAATGAGTACGAATAATTTCTAAAAACTCTTCTTTCTTTTTCCGAAGTGTGGATTTGTTCTTCCATAACCACTTAAACCGTCCGTTGAAGGTGTCTACATCTTTTAAATAGCAGGTCAATATTTTTGTCATTTGTTCATTATCTCCTTTAAGGAACAAAAAAAGACACTGTTTCCCTGGAAAAAGGAAAACAATGTCGTGATTTTGATGAACTAAGCCCTTGAAATAGATAGCTATTTCATATAAAATAAAACCATAAGTTTTATTTTATAGAAAACTAACTCTATTAACAAGAGACTTCGACAGGTGTTTTCCCTACTGTGTTTAGGGGGAACGGTTTAAGAGTGCTACCAACACGTCTTAAACAGTTGAAGTCTTTTTTCTATTCCGGTCATTTTTGTTAGTTTTATTATAGCGTTAATTAATCTCATAATTCAATAAGAATTAGTAATATATCTCAAAAGATTTATTTTTACATCTTTTATGAGGTGAAAATCCTATCTATATTTAAATGAATTTATTGTTGAAGGTATTAAGAGAACTCTCTCTGACAACTGCTACAAAAATAATAAAACAGCTTTTAATTACTGGTCAGTAATTAAAAGCTGTTTTATTATTTTGTGAACATTCTTTTCCATATGCTTTTTCCTTGTTCTTTTTGAATTTCGGTCATAGCTGAATGGATAGAATCTAATTTTTTAAGTAATTGATCATTCACTTCTTTTAAACGCTGATTGTCTTGTTCAAGTTTATTCATCTGTTCTTTTATCTCTATAACATCTTTTTTTCTGCCAAATTTTCAGATGGAAGCGTTAGTTGTTCTTTCTTTTCCATTTTTTTATCCATTTCTTCTATTTTTTTAGCAAGTAATAAAAATGCTTCTTTAAAGGAGTTTTCGTTTGTATCTTCTTCCTCTAAATCCTTGTTAATAATTTTTGTTTGTTCTTCGCTCATTAAATTTGCTTTAATTAATTCTTCGCGAATCATTTCATTTGGTGCATGTTTTCCGAATTTCTCTTTTAGTTCAATAATCTTCTCAATTTTTTTATCTTCATCAGTAAATATGTATCTTATTCTTCCAATTCTTTTATGTCGTACTAACCCGACTTCGCACCAGTCCCGTAATTGATGATTTTCTATATTAAATTTTCTAGCAACTTCTGAAATAACCATTGTTTCTTCGCTCATAATTGTATCTCCTTCACAAACGAATTGATCTAACTGAGTTAGTATCTTCTTATATGGAATATTTTTAATAACTCAATTAAGTCTAACTTAATTGGTCCTGACTAATTAATTACTACTTATTTTGAAGCTTGTCTTTATTATTCTAGCAGATTTTACACTTAACTGAATTAGATTTATTATATTTTACGTTATGTAGTTCAATTAAATTTGAACTGAATCCTTTAAAAAAATATAAATGAATTTATAGTTTTTTAAAATATTACAATAAGTTTAATTAAAATGCAATTAAGTTCAACTAAGTACAACTTAATTGCATTTTAATTAAACTACTCTTTATTATCCTTTCAATTTAGTTAGACTTATTTTATTATAAGTTCAACTGAATTAGGGTTGTGTGCAAAGAGATGATTTTAAGTTAATCTTAAGTTTAACTATCTGATTTAAATCAATAATTTAGAAAAAAAGTTATGTGTTAAGTTATTTTTCTCATTTGATCCTCAATAGATTGAGGAGTTTAATAGCTGAGACTACTGTCGATTCTGTTTAGATAATACACTTCTTCTGTAATATGATATGAAACATATCTATGGAGGCATCATCATAAAAGCAGTCTTTTTGGCTGAAAAGATGCTTTATCTCGTATTTGTGGACATGCTGAGTAAACTCATCACTTATGTATTGTGAACCGAAATCGTTACGAAGAGGTAAGCCCTTTCAGGGCTTTTGGGCAGTGTAAGCTTTTTGAAGTGCTTCAATGATCAACTCTGATGTGATTAAACGAGAAAAAAATAGCACACAATTTCTTTAGTGTGAATTTAATGAAGATGCTAAACAGCACCAACCGCCTCATATCATAGGGACATACTTAATTTCAGGCACCCATTGTTTAGAGAGGTTTGATAAATTTTTGAAGCGCTAGAATGTGTTTTACTTTTTCCTGAATATGACCATAGCCTTTTTTTGAATATCTAGCTCTTGTTTTAGTCAGAGGTTTTCTGATGAATCTTAGCTAATTCTCTAGGTATTAGAGAGCCCTCCTCTGTATTAAAAGGTGTTAATACATTCACGCAATTATAAATTGTTACTTCTGATCACCATATTCGCTGCTTGATTCTTTAACCAAGTTTCCAGCATGATGTAAATACATAATCGTTTTCTTAAAGTCATCATTTCATTTTCTTCCACTTATGTTCATTTCCTACACTTTCTCTCAAAAATTATTAGAGGGACTTAATTAAATCGTCTCCACGAAACTATAATAAATCTAGTATAGGGCTTTATCCTCCCTATACTCAGGAAATGATCTTTTCTTAAGGAGAGATTTTCCGGATTTTGTCCAATAGTAGTAATTAATCCAGACTCAATTGAGTCTGGATTAATTACTTTATTTGAATGAACATTACTTTAGTAGAGTCAGCTTTTATTGGTACATTTAGTCTGTATATACCTAATTGAAATTAGTTTAAATCAATTAATTACTAATTGAATGTAAAAAATATAGACTCAATGACTTTTAATCAGACAAGTTAATATGCTGTATTTTAATTAAATTAAATTAAACTTCTTTTTTATTGAGTTAATTTTAATTTATTTTAGTCTAAATTAGTGATAACTACCTTGGATTTTTAAAGAATTAGAGTTAGATTCTTGCAGAAGAAAAAAGAAAATCTAATTATTTAATTATATATTAGGATGATAATAAAATTTTAAAAAGTTATTTAGTGAATTAATGAAATGTTTTCAATTTGAAAAGTACATTCTTTTAATTTGTATCAAAAGAATAGAGAAACAGAAACAAGGATATAAAAGATTCACTTTGATGGTCAAAGCATTCAGCTTCATGAATATAAGCAGAAAACTTTACGTAAAAAGATGAAAAAAATGAATGAAAAGCAACAAGATTTAGCCATGAAGTGAAAAAACACATGTTAACAGTAGGTCAACATGTGTTTTTTTAAGGTTCACAGCAGGTTCACATCACTGATTTTTTATGTTCACAGTAGGTTCACATGGCAGGGTTTGGGTCAACAGTAGGTTCACATTCAACAGGTTTTCTTGTACCCACGGTTTTGCTAGGCTCTGCCTAGCCCCACACCTATGGTGGGGGCAAAAACCCCTTATGCTCTTCTCTCTTTTTAGGGGGAAGAGCACTACTACAAAAGAGAGGTCGGATAAAGTGGAAATTAAAATTCGATATGTTGATCCAGTTGCAATAAAAAAATTGATAAAATGGCAAAAGAAAATAGAGATTTGAAGTAAGGGTTCAATATCTACAAAAGATACAAGATTTATAAAACATCTGTAAAAATTTACTCCTTTTGGTTATCGTTAACCCAAACGATGGTTTTCTATTAGTTATGTATTTAATAGATTGATAAAAAAGGAGAAGAGAAAAGAATGGAATATACTCCGATTAATTTACAAGAAAAATTAACTAAATTCACAGAGCTATGGTCTCCAAAAGTTATTGCTGAAATAAATGATTATCAGTTTAAACTAGTTAAGCTACAGGAGGACTTTGTTTGGCATAAGCATGAAGATACAGATGAGGTCTTTATGGTGATTGAGGGTCACTTAACAATTGAATTTCGAGATGGTGAAGTGAAATTAAATCAAGGTGAAATGTTTGTCATTCCACGAAACGTTGAACATAAGCCTTATGCAGAATCAGAGTGTAAAATTATGCTCGTAGAGCCTAGGGGTGTTATTAATACGGGGGATAAGAGAACTTAGCAAACAGCAGAAAATGATCTCTGGATTTAAACTTTAGTAGAAATAAATTTCGTTCAAAATAACTAAAACCTTTATTCAATTATTTACTAATCTAAAAGAAAAGCAGTCGAAAGTTAGAATGGTGAGAGAGCATAAAGCTCTCTTTTTTATTGGTCGATTACCCATTAAATGAAGAGAGGTATATATTAAATTTTATTAATGTTGGCTTTTCTTATTTGCTGTACAATGAACCTAATAATATAAGTGGGAATATTCAAATAAAGGAGTAGAGAGTATGGAAAAACAAGAGTATGAATGGGTAAAGCAAACACGTCAAATCTTATTAGCACAATGTAAGGAATTAAATGAAGACGATTTTACAAAAGAACTAGGATTTGGTTCTCAGAGTGTAAGAGATTCTTTGATTCATATTGCAGGTTGCTACCATGCTTGGCTGGGTTCTTTTGTTCTCTTACAAACGAAGTCGCCTCTTTTAACAAAAAAAGTAATTAGTAATATGCAGATAAGTGATATTCAACGTTATTTTGAACAAGCAGATGCATATGTGGATGTTGTATTTGAACAATTTGGTGATAATTTTGATGACATTATTGAAAGGGAGCTTGCTTGGAGACCAGAGGTTAAAAGTATAAGAAAGACTCCTCGACAATTGCTCATGCATACCATTACACATGAGTTCCACCACAAGGGCCAAATTGTAGCTATGTTACGTTTATTAGGTTATATACCTAAACATACAGACATAATTGCTCTACCTGATAAGGAGTATGGATCAGTTGCTTCAGGTAAGGAATAAGGGAGTTAGTTAAAGGTTACTCCTTCAAAATCAACAAGTTTTATCCACATCTACATGTAACTTAATAAAGTTAAATGCAAAAAAGCAGAGGTTATTCATTCCTCTGCTTTTTCTTATGCAAGTTGAGCCAGTACTAGTGGTGAACAGCTGCAACCAATTCCCTTTGGAGCCGTTTCCTTAACGAAATCAGCTCTAATAAAAGAAAAACTGAAAAATGAATGTGCAAAGTTTTTTGCACGGAATAATGGAGCAAATTCTTCAAAAAAACGGAAAGAAACGCAAGAAATAGAACGCTAAATTTGGCAAAATTTTGAAAAGGAAAAGAGGGCTGAAAAGCCCTCTTTTTTCATAGGGTGAAAGAGAAGGAGGGATTAGGTGGGAGAACGAAAACACGTCAATGAGGGGGAAATCATGAAAGCGCGAGATGTTGATTTGTTGTCGTATCTGGAAGCCAAAGGCGAAACCTTTGTAAAAGAAGGAAAGTACTATCGCCATACGGAACATGATAACTTACTCATCAAAGGAAATATGTACGCTTGGAATAGCCGAAATGAAACAGGGTACGGAGCGATCAGTTTCGCTCAAATGTATTATGGGATGTCGTTTCCACAAGCCGTATTAGACATCAACAAAGGCGATTATAAAGAGCTTTCTCAGTCGCATGAGCAACCGTCGGTTTCACCATCAAAAGAGCCTTTTCGCTATCCAAAAGAGTTGGAGGTAAAGGATCAAAGAAAAATAAAAGATTATCTCATAAAAGAACGTAAAATAGATCCTCGGTTAGTTGACTGGCTCCTTCAAAAAGATTTAATTGCCCAAGATAAACGGAACAATGTGGTGTTTAAATGGCGTGAACATGGAGGTAAAGGAAAGGTAATTGGGGCGAATCGGCAAGGCACAGCTTCTATAAATAATAAGCGTGGTTCCTTTAAACATGTCTTACCGAACGATAACCCACACACAGGCTTTTCAGTTGATGTTGGTCGCCCAAATAAGATTTATTTTTTTGAAAGTCCAATTGATTTGCTTTCTTATTGGAGTATTCAGGAGAATAGCCTACAAAACACACGACTCATTAGTATGAATGGATTAAAGCCTAAAACCGTTGCACAGTCTTATATCGAAGCGCGAAGAGAAGGCTTAGGCATTGAAGAAATAGTGTTAGCTGCCGATAATGACCAAGGAGGAAAAGAATTTATCGACAAAATGAACCAAATCGTTAATGCTGATTTAATAAGAGCAGATATTCCAAAGGGAGAGAAAGATTGGAACGACGAATTAAAAAAGAATGGAAAAAGCATTCAACCTGTGGCATCACGTCTCCGGAATAAACAAACTGAACAGGAGCTTTCAATGAATGGATAAAGTGTTTCAAAGTGTATTTTATCTCTTTCTTATCATCATTTTATTTAAGCTTTCTCAATTTGCTTACCGTGTTCTTCGTGAACGGAAGTATAGGAAAGAATTAGCCCAATCAGGCATGCCCTATATTGATAAAATGGATGGGAGGCAGTTCGAATTTTACTTGCAGGCTCTTTTCCAACAGTTAGGATATAAACCCCAAGTAACCAAAAAGTCTGGTGACTTTGGAGCTGATTTAGTGATGAAAGGCAAAGAAAAAATTGTCATTCAAGCTAAACGATATGGAGTGAAAAATCGGGTCAGTATTTCAGCTGTACAAGAAGTGTATGGGGCAAAAGCGTATTATAAAGCGAATCAGGCGTGGGTTGTGACCAATAGTTATTTTACGAAACAAGCAAAAGAGCTTGCAGCTGCATGTGATGTGACCTTAGTGGATCGTGCGGATCTTCAAAAGTTTATTAATGAAGTCAATTCTGTTTTCAAGGCACGAGAAATCTTTGAAAATATCACACCAGAACCTCGTCAGTGTCCGAAATGTGGGCAGGATCTAGTCGTACGAGATGGGAATGGTACTCGTTTTTTTGGCTGTTCCTCTTTCCCTTCCTGTCGTCATACAGAAAAAATTAACAAGTGATAAATGAAATTTGACAGTTTGTAATAATTTCTTCTCCTTATTGTGTTAAGGAAACAGGTTAGTACAACAAGGACGAACATGAATGAGTAATTTTGACAATATAGTTATTTTCAATAATAATGTTTTAGTAACTAAGATTATAAAAGGATGAGTAGCATGAAAAAATCAGAGAAATTTGCCTCCTAAAAATTTAATAAAATTATTAGGAGGTATTCAAAGATGAAATTTAAAATAATTGATCGAGAAAATTGGTATCGAAAAGAGTATTTTGAGCATTATTTACAACAACAGACAACTTTTAGCATGACTAATGACATAAATATTAGTATTCTTTTAAAAAATATAAAGAAGAAAAAGTATAAGCTGTATCCGGCATTTATTTATATGGTTACAAAAACGGTTAATTCACACAGAGAATTTAGAACATGCTTTAATTCCGAAGGGAAATTAGGATATTGGGAAGTAATGATTCCGTCTTATACAATCTTTGACAATGAATCTTCAATGTTTTCTAGTATATGGACACAAAATTCAAGTAGTTTTGCTGAATTTTATGATACGTATCAAGATGATGTAAAAAAATACAATGGTTTGGGGCAATTGTTTCCTAAGACCCCAGTACCAGCGAATAATTTCCCGATCTCTATGCTACCTTGGACTTCCTTTACTGGGTTTAACTTGAATATTAATAATGGTGGAGACTTTCTTTTACCAATTATTACAGCTGGTAAATATTCAAAAGCAGAAAATGGGATCTTTTTACCTGTTTCTATACAGCTACATCACGCTGTTTGTGATGGGTATCTTGCTAGTGTTTTTATGAATAATTTAAAAAAGCTTGCTGATGAAAGTGAAGATTGGGTTTAAAAGGGTTAGATAGAATGATATTTTTCATATGTTTCTAAGCCCACAAGATTTGCATCAGATAATTAATTATAAAAAAACAAAAGTTAATTTTATCAGAGGACGTTTCTCTGCATATCAAAATTACTAATTAAATAGGTGATTGTTACGAAAAAGCATCTTTCCAATCGGAAGGTGCTTTTTTTGTTTTCTATAAAAATATAAAAAAGAGGAGAGTTTTTATGAAGAACATTTTTATGAAATCAATGGCCGTTTTTACGTTACTAATGTTCGCATTATGTGGAGTAAATCAAGGGAAAACAGAAGCAGCAAGTAAACAAGCGAATCAAGATTTAATCATCATTAACAAGTACTACAATAAGCTTGCGTATTTTCATAATGGTTATATTGAAATCGTTGATCCAGTAGCAACGGGGAAAACATGGGACAAAACACCAGTCGGCTTTTTTAAAGTGGTGAACAAGATTAAAAACCGTCCTTATTATACAGGACATATTCCTGGGGGCGATCCTCACAATCCATTAGGAAAACGTTGGTTAGGGATAAATGCAAACGGTACGTATGGCGATACATACGGTATTCACGGTAACAACAATGAAAGCAGCATTGGAAAATACGTGAGCCAAGGTTGCGTGAGAATGCATAATGCAGACATTGAAAAGCTTTATGATAAAGTTCAAGTAGGTACGCCGGTTGCCATTACTTATTCCTATAAGAGCTTTGTTGATTTAACTAAAGTTTATGGATATACGTTCAAAGGCTACAAGTTAAAAAATAATTAATGATTAAGCAGCATTCCGTTATGACGGGATGCTGTTTTTTTCTTTGTCTTCTTTCCATATAGCCCTTATCATAGAAATAGATGAAAAATATGGTGAAAGAGGATATGATTATGCGAGCAAAAATCGAAAAAGCTAGACATGTGGTCATGTTTAAAGCCACAGGGGAGTTTTATGCGCATGAGGTCAATCAGGATAAAATAAGAATGGGTTTTTTTGTCTGTCCTTCGTGTGAAGTCACAGTACATTATAAACACGATCATTTCTTTTCCCGTGAACATACACGAAATTGCACCTATGTGAAGGAACAATTTAAGAAAAAAAGCCTACTAGGTAAATGAAGATTCAAGAATTTTATATGAGACTATAGAGAAAAGGAGGAAGACTATATGAAAAATCATGTTTATCAAAATGGACGCTTAATTCAAACGAATAAAAAGTTTTCAGCATTAAAGCAAAAGCAGAAAGAATGGATAACGAACGAATTAAGACAACGCTATATTGGTGCGATCAACTACTCTCATATCAAATTACACCCCAGGAAACGAGATCAAATTTTAGATGAAGTGTATGACCTTATTGAGGAAAAGGAAATCTGGATACCTTATGGTGAAGTAAAGAGACACTATTTTAGCAAAATCCCTTCGTTTATTCATAAGAATAAGAAAATGATGCAAGAAGAAACAAAAGATGAATCATAAGATGGCTAGGATAGTTATAGAATGGTGCTATTTTAAATGTCCGACAGCCTTAAGGTTACATAAACAGGCTTAAGCCTGTTTTAGTACCATTTATATAATGTAGAAAGAAGCACTTAAGGTTCCTTTGTTGGATTGATAAATCTATTCATAGAAAATCAAATGAAGTAGAATATTGAGGCTAGAAGAGGAGAATATGAAATGAAATCAACAGGTATTGTACGAAAGGTAGATGAATTAGGAAGAGTTGTTATTCCAGTTGAGCTAAGAAAGGTTCTTGCTATTAAAGAAAAAGACCCTATCGAAATCTTTGTTAATGGAGAACAAATTATCTTAAAGAAATACTTGCCTTATAATGAATGCATTATTACAGGTGACATCACTCCTCAAAATAGAGAATATGCAAAAGGTTTAGTGTTAAGTCCAAGAGGGGCAGAAATTTTAAAGAATGAAATAGAGTTTAAGTTCAATATAAAGGCTTAGTTTATACATGATTTTATGCAGCAGAAGAAAAAAGTTAACCTTGATGTTTGGAGTAGGTGAAATCGTACGATGGAAGATTTAATGGTGCTTATTATAATTGTGTTCGTAGCATCATTGTTACAAACAAGTACTGGCTATGGCTTTTCTATTGTCGGTACTCCCTTTTTATTATTGATTTATCCTGCTCACATGGCAATCCAGATTAATATTATACTCTCTATTTGTCTTTCTGCTTTTATGATTTTTAAAATTAGAAAAGAAATAGACAAGTCTTTGTTAGTTAGATTGATTAAAGGTAGTGTCATGGGTCTGATTTTTGGTATTTTAATTTATATATTTTTGGATATTCAGTTATTAAAAATGACTGTTGGTGCTCTTATTCTTTTTTTAACAATACTACTTATTTTAAAGTTGACGATAAATCGAACACAAAACAAGGACTTCATAACTGGGGGAATATCAGGATTACTAACGACAAGTATTGGCGTACCAGGTCCACCCCTTTTATTATATTTTTCTGGAGCCGGAATAGATAAAACCACACTTCGAAGTACAACATTGGCTTATTATCTCTTTGTTTACTTTGTTAGTTTAGTTATGCAAATATCGTTTGGAGGTACCAGCAAAGAGACATGGATTTTTTCTCTTATAGCTATCCCCCCTTTATTTACAGGAATTATATTAGGACAGTTATTTTTTAAATGGATTAGTCAAAAAGTATTTCGCATTATCACGTATATAATTTTGATGTTTACTGGGGTATATTTACTCGTAACGAGTTTCTAAATTAGTTATCAAGCAAATTGGGCGCGTTTGTGGAACAAAAAATTAAAGGGGTGGCCAGCCATCCCTTTTTTATTTTGTTAATATTTAGCTTTATTCAATATACATAGACTAAAAAGGTACACCTTTTTAGACTGTGTAGAATCAAACGATATGACGTCTATTTAGTTAATAAAATAGAACTTTATGAACGTATAAAAAACAATTAACCTTTATAGACTATACGTCATATTCAATTTTAGATCATTGCGTACTTGCAATAATAAATAACATTCTATATATTGAGTAAACTACAAAAGAGGATTTATCCTACCCACATTTTCTTTTTTTCTGAAGTACAAAATAAGAAACTACCTTGCTCCCGAGGTAGCTTTTTATTTTGCTTACCTTTTAACTGGACAAATTATAGCCTAATACGATATTTTAGATATGTACATGTATATATTTCACTTTTATCAACTAGTAAAAGCAGCTATGATCAACCACACATGTAAGAAAAGCCCTCAATTAATTTTGAGGGCTTTTCTTGTATTTGTCGTCGCTAAGAGTAAATGGTAAAACTATATATTTTATAGGTTAGTTTATACACTTACTCTTTTATATGAAAGACGTTAATATTGTATTTGAAATAAAATATAAAGTATTTAAAATGTATTTTTATTAAACACTTTATATTTTTTTGTTTAATTATCATGGATATAGAAATTTCTTGAAGAGGAAAGAGAAGAGAGATTAGGATATGGTTAGAAATGAAATACTTTACGATTTACTTAACGAAAAACGTAATTTCGGTACAAAAAAATCTCTAAGGTAAATATCCTAGAGATTTTTTATTATTTAGACTTTAGAAATTCCGTTTAAAAAAGCTAAGAGAAAGGTAATAAAAAAATTTTTTGCTTGTATATCAGACACACATTTAGATTAAAAATTAAAAACCCCTATTAACCATATGCTAAAGGGGTCCTTACTTATTGTTTAAACTTCAAATATGAAGTTCTTATAGAAGAATACAATAAATATGAATATATTTCAAGCCAACCCAATTGTTTATCTACTTGTTGCTACTATTAATAGGTTGATCTATAGATTGTTGGGGCTCAAATAGAGAGGTTTTAATACCGATTAAAGACGCCACAATCGTAAGGATGCCTGCTAAAATAAAAATTAAAGAGACGCTAATATATTCAGCTGCAACACCTGCTAACATTCCACTAATTGGTAAAGCTGAAAAAGCTAACATACGAGTTGAGCTAATTACTCTTCCTAATAAGGCTGATGGTACAATCTCTTGCCTAAGGGTAAACCAATTAATTGCCAATAATGTTACAGAACCGACAATTAAAATTCTACATAATATCAACAAAATAACCGCAGTGTTTGAAAAGGTAAGGATAGTTTGTCCTAAACCTATTATCACTCCACAATAGATAATTATATTTCCTCGCGGTAATTTGTTTAGTTTATTTGCAGCATAGATTGCTACAAATGAACCTAAGGTTTGTAGGGAAAATATCAAGCCAATATACTGTGCCGATAAATGTAGATTATCCTTTAGATGAAACATAAATAATGCTTCCATAGCACCATAACCCACATTAATCAAGAATATGAGAATAGTTCCTATCAAAATTTTTTTAGTATTTATAACGTATTTAACTCCTTCTGCTATCGAATTCATTATAGAACTATTAACTGGATTCTTGCTCTTATATTTCTTAGTTATTAAGCTAATGAATATTCCAGAAAGAAAATACGTAAAAAAATTAAAATATAGTAAGTTATGAGTTCCAACCAAAGCAATTAAAATACCTGCTATTGAAGGGCCAGCAAGGGTTGTAATTGTCTCTGATAATTTAAATAAAGAGTTACCCTGTATTAAATTTTCACCTTCTAAAATTTCTGGTATGACTGATTCAAAACTTGGATGATAAAATGCACTGACAGCTGATATTAAAAAAGCTACCACATATACAATCCATATATCTAAAACGTTTACTGAAGCTGCAAGAGGTATGATAATAATTAAAATGGCTGATAAAATATCACCTAGTAATAAAATGTATTTCTTACTTATGCGATCAGCTAAGGCTCCGCCTAACAAACTAAATAATACTTGAGGCGTAATTTCTAAAACAAATGTTAATGCCATTAAACTTGGTGATTTAGTCAAATCATATACTAATAAAGGCAATGCGATTTGAAAAAAAGACGTGCCCAACTTACTTGTTGTGGCACTCAAAAATAAGCATAAAAAATCTCTATTCTTTAATACTTCATAAGATTTCAATATTTATCCCCCCATAATTATTATTTACCTACTGTTACAGGGGCGGAATGGCAAACTGGACAATCCTCTTTCTTATTCCACTCTGAAATAGGGTAAGTTTGATATGTAAGGAAATTTAATTCCATCATTTTTCCTAATGATGTTGGAGTCTGAATGCCTGTTACTAACCCTAAAAATTCATTTACAATAGCACCAGCCAACATAGCTACATTGGGACTAATCGCAGCATTATTTCTTTGAAAATTCACCTGATGCATACTGTCAAGTTGCTTATTAACTATAACATCACTTTCTATTATGGTTCGTTTATGACACTCTACACACCCAGTTTTTCCAGGTAACATAGAATAAAATCTGCCCCTTGTATTTAGGACTCCACCAGAAACCAATGGCTTTCCTAACTTCACTACAGCTTCATTTACCCAATCCTGTATATGAAGGGTTGGTTTATCGGCCACACAAATTACATAATCACTACCTTCAATATGTTTCATTACATCTTCAGCACATTCTATACGTTTGTTAGTAACATTTAAATTAACATTGGGATTAAAGCTCGATATTCTTTCCTCTGCTAATTCCGTTTTTAACTTATTAATATCTTTTTCAGAATATAACAACTGTCTATTAAAATTACTTAATTCCAAAGTATCAAAATCTAGTGCATTAATGTTATGAAAACCTAATGCAGATAGATGATATAGTATTTGACTACCTAAACCTCCGATTCCGAGCAAAGCAACCTTAGTGTTTATAATAGTTTCTTGCACATTGTACTTGTTGTCCTCTAAAGACGTAAAAAGCGAAAAGTAATTAAGGTTTGCTTTATATCTTTCGAGTTCGTAATCTCCTATAGATTGAGGATTTAAAGAATTATCTTCTAAATATTTCTCTGTATCTAATGCCTTTATCCCTTCTAAAACCTCATTTTCTTTTATGTTTGGATACTTTTCGTGAACTAAATGTACTATTTCTTCTATAGAATTTTTTTCCGTTGATAAGAGAAATTAAATACTTAATACTTCCATTGGGATCTTCAATAACTCCTGCTACTCCATCTTCTTCACCAATATGGATTTCATCATTTATAAAAAATACAGGAATTGTCTCTTTGAACTTAGGTTTCATTTTCTCCATTTCACTCCATTTCTCTTAATTATTGAAATAGGGAACTATCATATGATAGTTCCCTATATTTACAGACTTGAAGTTTAAACAATAAGTAAGTAGTTCAAATAATTATAGCGTTTTAGCCTGGAATACCGTTTAATACAGCAGCTTTATTAGTTGTTTTTTTAACTTTTACTTTCATAACTAACACCTCCATTTCTTAAAAGATACATTTATAATATTGCATTAAAAAGGAATTTTCAACAAATAAACCCAATTTTTATAATATTCAAACAAAAACAGGTAAATAATCCTTTTCTTCGTTTGTTTTAAACTTGCAAATATTCCATTTATAATATTTTTTCTTGCATATAAAACCAGCATAGATGAGTAATCCAGGTTTCCGAAGTTTTCCATTGAGTAGATATTCTTCTAACTTGTGATTCCGTTAATAACTCATCATACTCATACATCTCTCCTACCACTTTACGTATAATTAAATCTCCTGCAGGTAGAATGTCTTGACGCCCTATACCTCTCATTAGTATTGACTCTGCCGTCCATTTTCCTATACCTCTATGTTGCATTAAATAGCTACAACCCTCGTCACGGTCCAATAAATATAAGCGACTTAAGTCTAACTCCTCATTTATAATGGCTTTAGTTATTTCATGAATATATTCAGCTTTTCTTTGACTTAGCTTTAGGGCACGAAGTTGGTTTATATTTAACTCCATCACCTTATGGGGGCATAAATCTGTATAATATTCACAGTTATTAATTATTATTTTAGCACCTGTTTTTTCTAATAAACTCTTTTTAATCCCGTGAGCAACTTTTGCACTAATTTGTTGACCGATGATTGCCCATATAGTGGATTCGTAGACACTTCCTAATAAAACAGGTCTAAACCCTTCGTACATTTTTATTAATTTTCCTATCTTAGATTCATTAGCTATAAAATTTTGAGATTTGTCTATATCTTGTTCCAGACAAAATATTGTGATAATTTTCTCCTTTACTAGTTGAACATGATTATTTTTAACTTCTTCACCAATAACGTTAACTTCCAAGTACTTACTATCGATTCCTTCGTCCCTAACTAATACTAGGTACATTCTTCCCCCTATTACAAAAGCTCTACAATATGTGTTTTCAATAACCTTCTCGATTACAAAGGAGGGCGAGTTTTTTATGTATCTTAAAATTAAATCAAAATTATATATGTTTGGTTTATTAATTCTAATTATTTTTTGTCTCATAAGTTCCTCCTAATTTTTAATAAATCTATATTAACAGGCTTTCTTAAAAAATTAATGATTAATTTAAATAAACAGATAATATTTATAAAACTATCCATATTTTTCATTGTAATACTTTGGATATGTTATATTTATAGTAAAATTAAAGGAGTGAGCAAAAATGAATGCGATGAGTTTTATTTTACTAAACTTTGAAGAAGTAAGACGTCGAAGTATAGAAGTATGGATGTCAATACCTCAAGATAAGCTAGACTGGCGCCCTGATCCAGAAGCAATGTCATGTAGGGAGATGATACATCATGTTCTTGAAGGAGAATACCTTTATCATCAAATGTTAGAAAAACCCCTTAACCTTTCTCTAACAGAGGAGCATAATCCTTATAAGCCAATAACATTTAGTTCTGTTGAAGAAGCATTAAAGTTTGCTCAACCATACAGGGAAAAATTTATAGATTTTTTAGGACTCATTGATGAAAAGCAGCTCACAGAGGTAAAAATAGATCGTTCGGAAATGGGATATGTTCGAGAGTTGGGGGACATGTTGTTAAGAGTTGCTTATCATGAATCGGTACATACAGGACAACTTTTAGATTATTTAAGAACTGCTAAAGTTCCACGTCCTTTAATATGGGATTAATTTTCTGATTAATCTCCCGTTGTTTCATTTTTATCTGCTATAAAGAAAGTTCATACAAAGCCATAAAGTTGTTTACTTAAAGGGGGAGGAACCATCGTGAATAATGAAAAGCAGTTACTTAAATTCCTAACGTTTCAACAACTTCACAAAAGACCCTATACTTTTGTTTTGCCTAATGCTTGGGATGTTATTAGTGCTAAAATTTTTGAGAAAAATGGGTTTCCAGCTATTGCTACAACTAGTGCTGGCATAGCAATGTCTTTAGGATATAAAGACGGAGAAAAAATTCCTTTTGATGAAATGCTAGCAGTTGTTAAGAGAATTATTAATTCGGTCGATGTTCCTGTTAGTGTGGACCTAGAGTCTGGCTATGGAGTGTCTACTAACGAAGTAGTAAATAATGCTAAGCAAATCATTCTCGCAGGAGGGATTGGTATAAATTTGGAGGATGGAACAGGGGATTTAGATAGTCCTGTTTTGGATATGTCATTGCAAGTGGAAAGGATATCTGAAATTAGATTACTATCCAAATCGCTAAAAGCCCCATTATTTATTAATGCACGCACTGATTTATATTGGTTAAATATAGGTGATCTAGATTTAAGACTTCAAGAAGCCATTATTAGAGGAAAAGCATATCAAAAGGCTGGAGCTGATTGTATTTTTATTCCTGGGCTATATGACATAGAATCCATTAAAAAAGTTCGACAAGAAATCTCTTGTCCCATTAATCTTTTGTCTGGGCCAAACTTACCTTCTATTAATACATTGTCACAAGTTGGTATTGAAAGAATAAGTACTGGATCCGCCCCTTTTAGAGCAACTGCTACATTATTGCAAAGAATTACTGAAGACATCCTTTATGATAATAATTTTCAACGATTAATGAATGATAATATGAGTTATAATGCAATAACGGAACTAATTGAGACCCCTAAATAGAATTTATCAATTTTATTTAGCTTGCCTTTATAAAACTGATAGGACTACTGAAATATACAGTAGTTCTTTTGCTGTTTGAACTATATTTAAACAGTTACCATAAAACACATTATCGGAAACCACATAAAAAGAATCACTTCCTTTTATGCAGCTTTTTATACATCCTTGATATAAGGGGATTTCCTTGGATAAGTGGGTAGGATTTGATGTATAAAGCGAGCACGTTTTATGCATATGGCTAATCAAAAAAATATAGTATTTATAGAAAAATGTGTTATTACTTATTTACTAATATTTTTCTACCTCATGACAAATATTAGCTGTAAAAAGCAACCTCGCTTGCCAATTGTCGAGGTTGCTTTTTATTTTGTTAACGATAATAAATACTTTGGCCTCTTATAATAGATTTAAATACCTTGTCTGTTAAAGGATAAGTTTTTAGTTACTGTAATGGATTTTCTAGGAATCCAAAAAACTAAACAATAAAAAATCAAATGAAAGTCAAAAAAGACTGCCTGATTTGGCAGTCCTTTTTCTTTTCCTTATGAAAAGTGACGATTAATAGTATCTTCCACTCTTGTTAACATACCTTTATAAGCTTCTTCCTCAAGGTATCCAATGCTTCCAAATAGTAAATGTTCTACCGTTTCGATTCCAGTAAAATCAAATATTCCAACATCAGATGTTACTTTCAATCCTGCAGTCATGCCAATTTCATCGTAGACATCAGTAGGGGTACCATGGGTATTAATAATTAAACCTTTTTTACCTTTCAAGAGTTTAACAATCCCTTCTGCACCAGGCATATAAGCGAAACCATAGGCAAATACTCGATCTACATATCCTTTAAGAATAGCCGGAAGTCCCGTCCACCAAATAGGATAAATAAATGTTATCGCATCTGCTTCAGAAATAAATTCTTGTTCTGTTTTGATGTCATTAGGTGTCTTTCCTGCCTTCATAGCTTCCGTATCTTCTGGTTTTAAAACAGGTTGAAAATTAAGTTCATATAAATCACGCACGATAACTTCGTGTCCGTTTTTCTTTAACGTATTAACGGTTGTATCTAAAATTGAATGATTTAAACTCTCCGGATTAGGATGAGAGTAAACAATCAGATGTTTCATAGTTAATAACCTCCGTGTATTTAATTTTTATTTGATTACTAAAGATAATTTAATATTGAGTGAATTTCTTTGGAAACTGCTTCACAACTCCCGTAGAGATTGTATCTGCCATTAAGATGATATGTGAGAGTCCTTCATCAATCGCCCCAATTCTTGCTTCCCAATCTTTCGCTAAGCTTGCAGATAAATCATTTGTCACCAATTTCAGATGCATATACAGCAATTTTTTTAGATCTTCATTTTTTAAATACGGGTTAGCATGGCTAAGGAACGCTGCTATATCATCAGCATTTCGATACCATTCTTTGTTTAACTGATTCACCAAGGCTTTCTTTCCAGTTTTGGCTGCATCTACAATCTTGCCGGCAAGGATAATATGTTCCTTAAGCAACTCCGTAAGCTTGTTTCCGGCTTTCTCCCCATATAACGGCTTCACAGCATTCCCAATATCCTCTTGGTTCTTAAGCAATCTTGCCAATACCTGCTTTTGATCTTCTGATCCTGCTGTTGTTGCACTTGTAATATAATTGCTTGTCCACAGTACATGATCAATCTAAAGTCTTCTGAATTCATTTTCAAACGTTACCTCAGATTGGCTAATACGATGTTCTTGAGCTTCAGCGACAGTACTAATGGGTCCATTCAACATGTTCAGTGGAAATAACAAAATAAATCCTACCATTAATATTCTCTTCATAAAAGCTACTCCTTCCAAATTAAGTGATTATCGTCCTTATTATTTGTATAGGAGATTTTCTACATTCCTTAAAATATTACTTTCCAACGTTAATTCTTTATAGAATACCACCACATGCCCAATCAGCTAACACGTATGAAAGGTTACAGAGGATATCTTTCTATAAGATTACAGTAGAGAATTTCGAATCCTCGGCCCTTGTATTTATCTATTCATAAATAGTATTGCTTGTCTCATATGCTTATATAAAATCTTAGAAGGAAAAGAGGTGAAAAGTGTGAAGCATATGCTGATGGTATGTAATCAACATGTGAAGGATGGACTTGTAAGCCTTGAAATTCCCCATGTAAAGAAGATTCACTACTCTAAACACACCTGTTCTTTTTGTAATAAAAAGCAGAAATAAAAATTTATTATTCTATCGCTCAAAAATATAGTAAAACCAATTCTATAGTATGAAGAGCATATAATCTGGCCTGTTTTTAACAAAAATAACGCTGCAATACTCGTTCTACATTTGGTGATCTTATACTAATATTTAGGGTTAAAAATCAAAGAGGACTAATTAATATATCTTCCTTTTAGACAGAACTTCCCTTCATCTAAATAATATATTGGATAGAAGAATACGTTGAAAAATCTCAAGTCTGAAAAGATTTGGGCTTTTTTATGTAAGCCTAGGCATGTCCAGACATAAAGCAGAATAACTTAGAATGAAACTATTTTACAATTGTAGGAGGAGTAATAATGACTAACGCATTTGTTGCACGATCCTTAGATGAAATTCGTTTTTGGTCAAGGATTATGAAGGAACATTCTTTGTTTCTTCGATTAGGTTTCAGGTGTGAGGATACACAATTAATTGACGAGGCGAATCAATTTTATCATTTATTTGAAGAAATTGAACAACGGTCTCATTCATTTACTAATCAAACAGATCCGGAGCAAATGAAAAGATTCAATTCAGAAGTCCAACAAGCAGCCACAGGTATATTTGCTTTTAAGAGAAAAGTTTTAGGATTAATCCTGACCTGTAAACTACCGGGTTCAAATAACTTTCCTCTTTTGGTTGATCATATTAGTAGAGAAGCCAACTATTTTAGAAAACGATTAATTGAATTAAATGAAGGGAAATTAAAGCCACTTGCTGACGCCATTATAAAGGAAAATGTATTCTTTTTAAGGATTATGGCTGATCATGCCCAGTTTATAGGTCATCTTCTTGATCCATCCGAAAGAAAACTTGTCGATATGGCCAGAAACTTCAGTCATGATTTTGATCAATTGGTTTTTCAAGCAAGAGATTTAGAGTCTATGAAACCACAATCCCAAACGGTTCCTCTTTTAGATCAATTTCTTGATCAGAATCGTGTTTCTGTAGCTTCTCTTCGGGACTTTAAAAAGACTGCCAGAGATTTAATTGAGGAATGTAGAATTAAAAGTATTATCCACCCTCTTCTGGCAGACCATGTTTTTCGTGAAGCTGAAAGGTTCCTTCATATCATTGATATGTTTGAAAAGAGTCTTCAAGCACAAAAATAGCACATGATGTTAAATTGACCTTTCCTTTTACCAATTTTAATTACTTAAATGAAAAGGCTTCAGATTTCAATGAAGCCTTTTTTTACTACCTTTCTTAGAGATACTATATTTTTTTACGATGGCTGTTGGAAATTTTACATAATCCCTATAAAATGATAATGATATTCATTTTCAATTATGCTATTATATTTTAGTACTTATATTTTTAATTATTGGAGGAAACAACATGTTTATTGAGGTTTTAAGGCAAAACAAGAAGGTCTCTATACTTTTAGCTGTATTACGTGTATATCTTGGATATACATGGGTAATGGCTGGCTGGGGGAAAATAGCAGGTGGACCGTTTGATGCTTCTGGTTTTTTGAAAGGAGCATTAGCACAAGGAGTCGGCGAGCATCCAGCAGTTCAAGGATGGTGGGGTGTCTTTCTAGAAAACCTGGCCATACCTCATGTACAACTATTTAATACATTAGTACCTTGGGGAGAATTACTAGTCGGAATAGGTTTATTAATTGGATGTTTTACTAAAACAGCTGTATTTTTTGGTCTTGTTATGAATTTTTCTTATTTGTTTAGTGGTTCAACAAGTACCAATGTACAACTTGTTTTATTGTCTATGTTTATTCTTGTTTCTGCTTTAAATGCAGGGAGATATGGAGTGGATGGTATGTTGCTATCACGACTTAAAGATAAATTATTTATTAATAAAACCACTGAGATTAAAGATGTGGCTTAATTTCTTTAGATAAGTTCAAAAGATCGCTGATATAGGCGGTCTTTTTTGTTACTGTTCTTAAATTTATAGGCATAAGAAATACCTTATATAGCTCTTAAACAATAACCATCGTGTGCTTTTTCTTTGTTCGTAATTCTTGCTATATAGCAAGTCAGTAGGGACAGATACTCTGATAATCATCTATATATGGTCTGTACTTAGGTGTCTTATATAATTTATCTGTATTAACACATACTAAAAACACATTAGAAGCTCAATTGTATTTTTTAATTAAACCACTAGCTGAATTAATAAATTTAGATATACAAAAAGGGGAGCGTTTTATTTCTGATACGACCAGATTGGAGGCGAATAAGCAATGAGTTTTATTGAAGTTATAGGCAGGGTAATCATTTCTTTTGGTGTTTTACTATTAATGACTCGTATTATGGGGAAAAAACAAGTAAGTCAGTTAACGTATTTTAACTATATTACAGGGATCACAATTGGTGCTGTCGCTGCTTCTATTACTATTGATACAAGTATTGACATGAGTGATGGTTTCACTAGTATAGTTTGTTGGTCACTACTCACTGTTCTAGTCAGTTATATTAATCTAAAGTCTCCAAAAGCTCGTATATTACTTGATGGTCAACCTACAATTGTCATCAAAAATGGAGAAATCTTAGAGAAAACATTAGCTGGATTGAGGTTAAACATGGATGATCTTAGTATGTTATTACGAGAAAAAAACATTTTTTCGACTCAAGAGGTGGACTATGCCGTATTAGAACCAGATGGGCAGCTGTCCGTTTTAAAAAAGGTGGATCAACAGAGTGTTACCAAAAAAGATTTAAAGGTAGCAGCTGTGAAACCTTTGTATGTGCCTACGGAAATTATTGTTGATAGCAAAGTTATTACCCAGAATTTAAAAGAACTGGGTTTAAGCCAAAGCTGGTTGGAAAAGCAACTGCATCAATTAGGAGTGAAACTACAAGATGTATTTTATGGCGAAATACAAAGTGATGGCACATTATATATTGATAAAAGACAAGATAATTAGCTCACATTACATGCTGTTTTTTTCCGTAATAGGTATCTATCTATACATTTTCTTTTACAATTTACACTACTAACCCTTATTATGGAATTAAACTCAAAATAAGGTGGGAGATGCTTGTATGAGAGCTAAGATTGAGAAAGCGAACCATGTAGTGATGTTTGAAACAGCTGGTGAGTTTTATGCACATGAAGTGACTCAAGGTCCTAAAGTGGGTTTCTTTGCTTGCCCCTCTTGTGGAGTGAAAGTTTATCATAAACAAGATCATTTCTTTTCACGTGAACATGCGCGTACGTGTACTTACGTACAAGAGCAATCTAAGAAAAAGTTCTAATCCTTGTCTCCAAAAGCATAGTTTATAAGATTTTAATTGGTTAATTTATACATTTATAGTATAATATCAAAGTTGAGCTTGTGAACATATAAAAGGAGAGTTAGGATGAAGGGACTAAGTACATTAAGAAAGATAGATGCCTTGGGACGTATAGTGCTTCCCATTGAACTAAGAAAAGGAATGGAGATAGGTAAAGACGATTCAGTAGAAATCTTATTGGAAGATGATCATATAGAAATAAAAAAATACGAAGAATATAACAAATGTGTGATTACAGGTGAGATAACGCCTCAAAACCGTAAATATGCAAATAACATAGTTTTAAGTCCGTTAGGTGCAAAAATTTTATTTAATGAAATAAAAGATAAGAAAAAAACCTTTGAATCGTAAATTCAAAGGTTTTTTAGGTCGAACTATTTTTTATGCTGTATACTTTCTAACCAGTTTTGTATAGAAGACCCTAAGCTAGTTGCTCCTACTGTTAATTCATCCATAATATAAGAAATTAAATTGTGTAGACTGTACTCTTCTTTATAAGGGTTATTTTTATTGATAAATTTTAACACCTCTTTTAATTCCTTTATTCTTCCTTGATCCAATTCTTCTTCTAAATGGCGAGTCATGTATTCATCAACAAAATCAGAATTCCTGATGCTTGCTTCAATTAAGAAAGATGCTGCTAATGCGGGGGAACAATCTAAAGCATAAGCTAAACGTTTCAGAACATCGTACGTTTCTCCATGTCCATCTTTTAAACGAGTAGAAACACGTTCTTTTTCTATGTTTTTATATAAGTGTCTAATTGGCTCTTTGGACATATCGCCCATATACACAGTGCTGCCAAAACTAAATCCTCTTCTAAAATAATTTGATAAATAGTCCATCACTTTTGAAGAAGCAAGACCTGATATACAAATTGACTCAACTACACTTTTTACAGGTGTATTCGTAATGTAAGACAATCGATAAATACATTCTTTAAGATCAATTGGAAGTGACGGTTTTACATCTCGTTTTTTGTCACTTCGAATTTTTCTTTTCTTCTCTTCTACTCTCACATAATCACTCCTAAAATCTAAAATTATCTCTAGGACAATGACTTTTTGTACATACCTAAAACATGTATATGGCAGGGGAGGGAGGAGCATGTATATTTTTTAAGATATTGGAAAAAACTTATAATACTAGATCATGAGAGGAGTCTTTTGTATGAAAATGACGAAAGAAGAAGCACTAGAAATTGCAAAAAAAATAAAAGAAAACTCCAATAAGTACGGATTGCCAGTAAAAAAAAAAAAACGCTAGTGCAACTTAAAAGAGGATATATAAGAAAAAGTCTTCACCTTAATAAAAAATAGAAGACTTATATTTTTCTACTATAGTACGCAATAACATTTATTACACAGGGTAATGGAGATACAATAAATGTAGGGTAAATCTTATAAAAAGAAATAAATGACCTCTTTGATATTACAAACGCCATAGCTTCAAATTAGATGTGTTGATAGGAAGAAAGTAAAAAAGGGACTTCCTGATAAAATTAATTTATCAGGAAGTCCCTTTTTTAACTATGGTTATTGGCGACGTAATTTATCAATTTCTTCTGGTGTAAGGTTTGTAAATTCAGCGATTGTTTGGTTATCTAAACCTTTTTGGATCATACTTAAAGCTACTTTTATGATCCCTTTCTTTTCGCCTATTTCTTCACCTATCTGTTTTCCCTTTTCTTCCCCAAGTTTTTCAGCTCTTTTTAACGCTGACTTTTCATCTAATAATGCTTTTCTTCTTGCTTCATATGCTAATATCACTTCTGGATCTTGGCTAACACGTTCCCATTCATCCATCGCTTTCTTTAATACTTGATCTTCTTGCATCGCAATCTCCTCCAATACCTGAGTGATTTCTTCATCTTCGGATGCTTCAAGTAATAATAACCATCGCACAAGTTGATCTTCTCGTGGATCTACCTCTCGGTTACGCCATTTAATTAATAACTTGGGTAGTTCCATAAAATGAATTTCTAGCATATCCGTTAAGAGTAATTTCTGCTCTCGCTCATATAACTGAAAGGTGGAGTGATAATCATGAATATGAGATAAATAACGGAAGTTAACAATGTTAATATGGTAATCGTTTTACAAAGCTCTCCGTAGTCCATGCCTTCCTGCATTTAACTACTGTACATTTTAGACCAGTAATGGAGTGTTCGTTTTTCCATGTCATGTTTGTTATTAAGCTAAATTTCAATATTGACACGGCTTCCATCCTCTAACTGTGCATGTACATCTAAAATAGAGCGTTTATCTTCTTGGTTTTCTTTATTAAAATGCGGATCTAGTAACTGCACCGTCTGAATTTTTTTATCATCTGGAAAACGGAGTGCCGCGTTCAAAAAAGCAGCTAAAATAGATTCATTTCCATGTGTGCCAAATAGTGATTTAAATGCAAAGTCGACACGCAAATCTAATCGTTTTGTCATAATATCCTCCATCATTTCCATGTTTGTTATTAGTATACCATGACTTTACCGATTCCTTCTATCTAACTCTTTAGGAGCAAATTGAGTATCAATAAGATATTTTATTAATGTTCCTGAGACAAAGAAGTATGAAGTGGTATTTAAACAAATAGAAGTACTCGTGCTGATTGCTATTACCGATAAATAAACTGCTCATGACATTATTCTTTTAGTTTGAGCACGTTCTTTATACATATAGGAATACATTAAAAGCCAATAAACTACTGAAAGCAAAAAAGCTACTAGTATGCCTAGTAGCTTTTCGATTAAAAATCGCTATATTCCTCTAAATCATCATCATCTAGAGAGCCAGATACCTGCTCTAAATCTGCAATTTTACCTTCTTTGAAGGTTTGACTTTCCAATGGTTTCTCTTCTATATCCTCTTGTTTTCCCACGAACCCGTTGGACTGGGCTAATTGCTTTATCTCCAGTAGTTGGGAATTGATATGCTCGAGAAGGTCTTCTGTTTTATGCCCTAATTCTACTTGGTCGGTAGATGAAGGGTGAAGATCTCGAACAATTAGAGATGAAATATAGTCTCCTAATTTTCGAGACTTTGCGTATTTTGCAAGTACGTCGTAGACTTCATCACTCAACTGGTTAGTTTTAATCGTAAAGGCGTTTTGACGCTCTGACATGGTTATCACCTACGCTGTTAGGATTTAACGGCTTTCTTCTCTGCTTGTTTTTTTTGAAGGTACCCGATGCTTCGGATTTCTAAGCCAAATAAGTTCAAGTGACGGCTATCTTCCGGTACTTTATGATATCGCTCCGTACGTTCTTCGCCAATCTTTTCACTCATGCTAGTCATAATAGCTACTTCTAGTGTCGGAGCAACGCCACCACTATATACGTATTTACGGATTTTATTTGCCGGTGGTGGGGCCACATCATTTAACTTCGCTAGTAAAATCTCCACGTAGTCTTTCAAAGAAGATGTAATTTGAGCTGTTAAATCAATGGATGCGCCTGTGTTTTCATTTTTTAACTCGAATTTTTGTTTACTGTAGTTATCTAAAATAAATTGATCAAAAGCACGTAAATCCGTAAACAGTTCAGGGAACTTCTCTTTGCGCAACTTATCAATATGAGCTAAATAGGGAATGCCTTCAATACTTTGGAATGATTCACGGCTGTTCGCAGCTTTTAATCCTTCTGGTAAAATAACGACATCGATTGATCCTCCACCGATATCAACCATTACGGTTTCACATTCCACATATTCATTGGCATCTTCACGGTCTTGAAGTGTTAGGTCTTTCTTCAACGCAAAGCGAGCGATTTCACCTTCTTTTAGGCAAGCACTTTCATCCACAACTACCTTTAATTCTTTTTCAAACCCTGGAGTATGAATACGGAAATTATGGTCACCTAGGAAGCGATTGGCCATGGCTTTTTGCGCTTCACCAAAGGTACTTTCTTTCTTTAGTAACCAGATTGGTAACATCGTAGAGAAATAGTCAATTTCAATATTATTATCTTTTTGATCTTTTGCATGTAATGCATGATAGTATGCAATGGCAGCTAAAAATGTCACATAAGGAATGTGGCTTGCAATTTTGTTATGTAAACGATTAATGTGATTGTTCGCAAGTTGTTGGCTTGCTGCGATGTCACCGACTAAGAAATAACGTTCTTTCTCTTCATCACCGATTGTCGTAGATAGTAAGATGCGCTTCTTAAATTCTTCCGGTGCTGTTACCGCATCTGTAAAGAATGAATCAGCAGCTTCTTTTTGAAGTTCTACAACGTTGGTTGGAAAATCAAACAGGTACCCATCGATAATATTCATATCAACTGAGTTCCCACAGTCTTTATTAAAACGTGAAATTTTCATATTTATACACCTCATTTTTAAGTTGAACCTCTGTTGAACTAATTATACAAGAAAAAGATTGGATTTTCAATCGTTTAGTTCAACTTATCTATCAAAAAAAAAATACATTTATCAACAATTATATTTATTTAGTTGAACTTATTTTGAGATTAAAAGCTGAAGATTTGCGTAGGTGTTTTTATAGAATAAAAAGAGAGCTTTTAACCCTCCAAAAGGAAAATAAGAGAGCACACATAATCTAATTTTATCTAGAGAACTGATATTTGCTGCAATAGAGCTACCTACGTAAAAAGGGTATTCTTTATTTTGCATTTGCAGATGAGATATAGCGTGAACACGACAGGGAGTATGCGAAAGTTAAACGAGTTAGGTCGTGCTGTCACTTCAATGGAGTTACGAAAGATTCTTAGTATCAGAGAAAAAGGTCCTATAGAAGTATTTTTTGACAGAAGTTATATTATTCTTCAGAAATATAAAGCTCACAATGAATGTGGAATTACAGGAGAACTGACTTTGAAAGATGGAGAATATGAAAAACAAGAAAAGCCCTCATAATTTGAGGACTTTTCTTGCCTATGAATAAGAAATGGAATTTTTATTCGCATCTACAAGACGTATTGTAACATATATAAAGTACAAAAAATGAGCTATTCAGGTCTTGAAAAAGGTATTCTAAAACTTCAGCTGATTTTTACAGGGGAAAGGTGTTGTCATAGCGTAGGATTCTAGTTATTGTTAAATGAAAATATAACAACTTAGAGAAATAGGTGATTGGGTTATGCAAACATATAGATATAATAGTGCTTTAAAAAGAGCTTTAATTGTAGATATAGAGGCAGGGAGAGAGCTTATGGTGGTAAATAAACTGAATGGAAGAAAGACAACCATTGATTTAGAATAAAGATAAAAAACGCTTAGTATGATTGCTTAAGCGTTTTTTATCTTTATTCTAAATCAGTTAATGGTCGGTATTGTTCAGAGGTAATTAAATCACGCTCCATGAGAACATAAGGATGTGTTTCCATCAAAATAGTTTTGAGATACTCTGGCATCCTCTCTCCTTTGTATGCACAAATTAATGGGAATGAGAGTTTATTCACTGCACTATCCACTATTTTTTCAAAATCTTCGATTAGATGTAAAGGATCTTCCATCGTGCTCCATTCTACATGTGCCCATGATCTGAAAGGAATTCTATTTTCTAAGTAGGGCTGAACGCTCTTATTAAAATAATTAAGAATGGCAGGAGGGTGATAACTACCACTTGAATAATAGAAATCGAAGTTGTTTATACGATGTATCATTTTCATTTGATCTGTGGTCAATAGTGTTTTCAAATGGTCATGAATAAAAGGATAAAAACGGTCATTTTCAATAAGAAGAATGCAATCTCCAGCAAAAATCCCCTCTTGGATATAACTTACAACTTGTTGTATATAATTTTCTTGCTGGTCGTAGGAATAAAGTATATGAACACTCTTTTGTTCTGCAAACAACTGATTCATTTTACTTTTCAACACATAATCCCTTCTTTCTTCTCCCTCTCTCATTATACTGGGATTATGTAAACAAAATATAGTGTTAATTTATTGAAATTTCAAAAAAATGAAAACCGCGTACAGAAGGTGCGTTTTTTATACACTTCTCTAACCTCCGTCTTAAAGAGAAACCTTGTTAAATCAACGATGCATAAAAAGATGCACAAAGGAAGTAATCATCCGTTCTTAAACCCCTTGTGTCGCAGTTTAGCCATAAGGGGTTCTTTTTTTGATTTATACCAGAAAAAACATTATGGTAACTAAGGCTGGATGTCAGATTCATCTTAAAAAGCAAAAAAACTACCTCTTCCCAGTCAGAAAAGATAGGTTTTTTCTGCTCTATTGCTAAAGGATTTTCTTAGATGCCTCACGGTGTCTTGAGTAGTTAGTTTGTTCCGGATGTGAAAATTTATTCGTTGTTGGCTAATTTACATTTTAATTTTATAAATAGACATACTAATTGTATCCAATTTATTTAGTAATCGAAGGTGGAAGTCTAATAATGATGTATGTCTTTGTGTGCTTTTTAGTTTTTAATTTACTAGCATTTTTCGCACCTAAAAGATTAGTCCCTATTAAAATATATGCTACATGTATTTTTGCCTACGCTTATGGGGTAACAACAGATTTATTGTTAGACCTGCATTACAATTTGTATGGTTATCTTCAAAAAGGGTTTCAGTGGTTATCGCTTTTAGCAGTCATTATGTATTTTCCCTCTATCAGTTTTTTATTTTTAAATTTTTACCCATTTAACAAAGCTTTAGGAAGAAAGGTACTTTATATTTTAAGTTGGACACTTTTTTCAGTTGTATTCGAATGGTTCGTAGTTAACACGGACTTTTTTTATTATAATGGCTGGAAATTACTATATTCGGCTCTAGTATAACCAATTATTTTTCTTATTCTTGTAAGTAACTTGAAATTGGTTAGAAAAATAATTTCTAGTAAACGATAATTATCCTTCTGAAAACTCGAAAAAAATTCAAAAAAATTACCTGTTAAGTTATTTTATTAGGTTCTTTTTTGTTAGGTTCCCTTAATCGACATTATAGTAACTAAAAATATATATGATATACATTAAAAAAAGCAGAAGCAGCTACCTCTTCATGAGATAGTTACTTCTGATTCTGAATAGCAGTTAATTCATATTATTCCTTGCATTAAGAAAATACATCCACACATGTATGACGGTTGTCATACTAGTTACTTGACGTTTGTATGTTTTATTACCAGCTACTATGCGCTACTATAAATTAATAAAGAAGAGCTGAGTATTAAACACGGTAAAGATTTAAGGAGGACAACATGAGCAAACAAAAAACGACTGAACTAAGAAAAAATGTAGCACCTTTTGAAAAATCCAATACGAAATCGAGTATAAAGCAATTGATAAACACATTCCTTCCGTTTTTATTACTTTGGTTTCTAGCTTATCAAAGTTTGTCCGTTTCTTATTGGCTATCATTGCCATTAGCTATTCTTACAGCCGGATTCGTCGTCCGAATCTTTATTATTTTCCATGATTGTTGTCATCAATCTTTTTTCAAAAGCCGAAAAGTGAATAATATCCTTGGTACAATTAGTGGGGTTATCACCATGTTTCCGTATGAACAGTGGAAACGAAGCCACTCGATTCATCATGCCACGAGCAGTAACTTAGATAAACGAGGAACTGGTGATGTGTGGGTCATGACAGTTGATGAGTATGTTGCAGCTTCCTACTGGGGCCGGTTAGCTTACCGAGTTTACCGCAATCCAATTGTTATGTTTGGATTAGGTCCCATCTATCTTTTCTTCGTTTCTAACCGATTGAATCGAAAAGACGCGAAACGAAAGGAACGTTTGAACACATATTTAACCAATTTCTCAATTGTTGCAGTGTATGCATTTTTATGTTGGGGTATTGGTTGGCAAGCTTTTCTGCTCGTTCAAGCTCCCATCCTTTTCGTAGCAGGAGCACTTGGAATTTGGCTATTTTACGTACAGCATCAATTTGAGGATTCCTACTTTGAAAACGAAAAGGAGTGGGATTACGTGAAGGCTGCGGTTGATGGTAGCTCCTATTACAAGCTCCCTAAAGTTTTACAATGGGTAACAGGTAATATTGGTTTCCATCATGTACATCATTTGGCTCCAAGAGTTCCAAACTATAATTTAGAAAAGGCGCATGAGTCTACGCCACCATTACAGAAAGCAACAACCATTACACTAAGCACAAGCTTGAAGTCCCTTCGTTTTCGACTTTTAGATCACCAAAATAAACGTTTTGTAAGCTTCAAAGAAATTAAGCATCTAATAGACAATAAAAAATCTCGTATGAATTTGAATAACAAAAGGCCCAATCTAGATAAAAATTGAATATTCATACGATAAAACTATTCATTTCCTAATAAAAAATACCTGGACGAGTTGAACTATAATCCGAATAAGGGTCACTGCATAAAAAGTGTCCCTTATTCGCTATTTGTCTACATTGTGTGTAAATCTTAAGACCTTTTATTTAATACAACTTCACTTAAACTTAAACGATCCTCTTGACGACAGTTAACAACTCATTCGTGAAAATCTATCTTTTCTAACGCTTAAAACTACATTTATAAGTACTTAAAAAACATCGGATTAGAAAAAACTGATGTTTTTTTAGCACTTTAAACTCAGAAACTGATACTAATTTAACTTTTCCTAATGAATCTTGTTCCTTAATTTCACAAGTACCATTGTTATATAACCACAAAGCCGTATAATTTTTTCTTTAAATATGACATTACAATCAACCTTCACTAATTATCCTTAACCCTCCTTAATACTTGCTAATTTTCCGACATAAAAAGAGGGATTCCTTTAGAATGACTCCCAGAGAGTATTGCACATGAATATCTCCTATCGATCGATTGATAACTAATTATCTCTTTACAATGAAGAATATTTTTATTTACCCAGGATATTTTACGCTCTTAAAATCTACGTATATTTCAAAAAGTCCATAAAAAACAATATAATCACTTTTTATAATTACAGTTATAACTATTTATAATGTAAACGTTTTCTGTTATAATGAAATTAGGTGGATAGCATGCGTGGATATCGTTGTATTTGGCGCAGGTGGAGCCCATACAAACAGAAAGAATGAACTTTTTTTAACTCTGTGTTGTGTTACATACAACTTCGTACATACAAGTTAATACAATCAATAAGTACATTATTAATTTGTATGTATAAGAGATTACTAGAGAGGTAATGATAGAAGTAAGAAACATAAATAAAGGAGGAAAAGATGTTGAAAGAATATAAACAGGTGTTTTCTAATTTTATTGATGAAGACCGATTCGAACTACATTCATACCTTACTTATTTATTCAATCAATCTCAGGACAAAGATGTAATTCAGTTAGAAGATGAACATATAACATGATAAATGTACACATATTGTAAAGTGGAAGGGTAGATATATGAATAAAAAATAGGATAAGCGACCTTACTGTTCGAATTAGGATAGATAAGTCGCTTTTTATTGTTCTCATGTAAAGGCTTCCTGTTAGTGGGTTGATTCTATTACAGAGGGTATTCTATGAGATACTTCGAAGCTGTTTAGTTAATCGTAAGAGGGTTTCTTTATCTTTATTCTTTGAAGCTTGTTCCATTTGCACCAAAATTTCTGTTTTTTGAACGTCACGTAGATTTTTCATTGATAAACGTTGATTAAATGTAGAATTCATGTCTTTTATCTCTCCTATCTTTGTGCAACCGTTTTTCTTTGTATGCCACACCCATCATTCTTTTTCCTTTAAAAGCTTTCCATATATAATAAGAAGAAACTCAGTCAAAAAAGACTGAGTTTCTTCTTATTATATGCTATTTACACCACTTTCTACCATAGCATGTTCCCAGCTAGGGAAAAAATAAAGTGCATTTTTCATTAGTTTTGGATGTGTTTGCTTTACTTTTTTCTTTTTTAGAGATTGTCCATTTGTTCCTAAGTACTGGATTTGGGCCTTGACTTCTTCGACCGTCATATCGGCTTGCATAAGATCACTCCCTTTATCAAGTTGACCCTATTATTCCCTTTTTTTAGAAAGGTAAAACATATACTTCTAGAATTATCTTATATTCATTTATATTTAATACAAATACCTCTTGTTTTAATTTTTTCACTGTCAATAAATAGACAGGCAATCAAAGCAGGAATGGCAGTATTGATCCTGACACTTGAGATAGAGAACCATTGGGATAATAAGAAATAGTATGTAACATCAACCAACTAATGTTAAATACATTTCCTATTTCATAAAAGAAAATGTACTAACTAAATACGCAAGCGTCCCTAAAATTTTTATCTTCAAATCCCCATCTCTGTAATTTTACTATATTACATAAATATTACAAATTTAAGAATATAACAAAATTTTATTTTACCTCAAATTAAAATGTTATGTCAATGATAAATTGCGTTTTTTTTGAAAAAATGTTATAATAGTCTTACAATCGCTTTTTGATCGTATTTTAAATTCTACTGTATTTTTTACAGGTAGCATTATGGACACTATTTTTAATATCCTTTTTTAGAGCGAAGAAAAATTCAAACAGTTGTGTGAGCTTTAAAGGTAAGTTAGTTGAATAAAATTATCAATTTACTATCTAGTAGTAACCGAGTTTTTATTCTACAAGGAGGCCTAGAATAATGAACCTAATCAATAAGAAAGTTACACACGAGCGTTTTGGTATGGGAAGTATAGTTAAATATAATGATTCTAGTATTGAAATACATTTCGCATCGGAAAATAAAAAATTTGTTTTCCCCGATGTATTTGGAAAGCACCTAAAACTGCATGATAAAAGTGTTGCTAATTCACTTGAAAAAATTATACAAAAAAAGGAAACGGAACGAAAGGAGGAAGAATGGAAGAAGGAAGAGGAAAAAAAACGACAACGAAAAAACCAGGAACTTCGCTGGGGACATGAAAAACTTATGAAAAATCATAAACTTCATCCCGAATCACAAGTGGTTTTTTGGTGTGACACAGAAGAACAGAATAGTTCTTTTTCAGAGTGGAAGGTTTTTTCAGGCGTAATAAAAAGTGGTAATAACAAGGGGAAGCCAACCAAACCTATCCGCTTGCACCCAAATAGCGCTGTCTTGTTAACAGCAATAGATTCCAGCATGCCTGAAAAAGACAGACGTATCTTAGGTGTCTATATGGTGAATGAAGATTATATCGGTAAGCTTTGTGAAGATGGATATATTCCTGCTCATTCAAAATACAGACTCCAACTTACAGAACAGGAATCAGATCAGATGCTTTTCTGGGAATATTATGTAAATGGAAAATTCCCAGAAAAAATGATATGGAATACAGGTAAATACCGTTATTTTGATAATTCATGGATGGCTCAAATGTTGCTTGATATAGTTTCATTAAAAAGTGACCCAAAGGAACGAGAGCAGGCACAACAATTTTTTGAACATTTTTGTAAAATGAATCTGATAACAGCTGAAGAGTTACCAAAGCCTAATGGCGCATTAATGCGTATTTAGACGTTAGTTCAAAGATGATAATAATGACAGGGACTCATTAATAGCGAACAGTGTGTGAATCTGTTTGCTATTAAGCGTGTAAATAAAATGTGTTATTTTAATTAAGAGTATCTACAGTTTTAAAAGGAAAAATAGGACAAGTCAATCTTTATTGGCCTATTTTTCCTTTTGAATTGAGAATTTCCTAATTTATTTTATATGTTCTGCACAGCATATAGTAACAATTCTTCTACATTCCTTTTGCCTAATTCCTTGGCTTTTTGCTGCAATTCTTTCTTCAAATCACTTATTACTTTTACTCGTATCACTTCCAAATCGCTATCAATATAAATGCCACAGCTACGCTTGTTAATTTTGCCTGAAACAAGAACCGACTCTAATAACTCAACAATTTCTTGTGCTGATTCCGTCAGTAATACTGGTTTAATTTCAATCAAAAATTGCTCTTTCTCTTCTTGTGGTGTAATCCTCATATTGGTCGGGCTTAGGTATCGATAGAATAAATCCATGAGCTTATAAAGCTGTGATTTCGCATAGGCTGTTTGCTTAAAGGCAAACGTTGCATATCCTTCTTTGGTAATTGTTTTTTTTGATTCAATCTCATAGGCTGCTTCAAAACCTCGGTGAAGCAACTCCTCTAATGTTACCTTTTCATGTTGTTCTGTAACCACCATAATCGGATCTTCTACTGAGATGATAAGAGCAGACTGCTCTTTTTCTTCGCCTTTCTTCACAAAAAGCTGAAATAGTGCAATGTTTTGTTCGGCATGGTAAAAATGACGCTTGCTCGGTTTGCGCCCCACTTCATGCGTTCGCTTAAACTCTTCTAAATCTTCCTTATTCACAAAATAACAATTGATTCCTCGGTATTCTTCTTGGAACGCTGGTAACAGTTCTTGCTTAATATACTTATTCACCGTTGTGACCGAGATATCGAGTTGCTGCGCGACTTCTTTTGTCGTAAGTCCTGGCTTTTTTAACTCTTCTTGTAAGCGAACAACATCCTCGATATCAAATTCATAACGTCCTTCAATATGCCAGTCATCTTTATTAATAGGATTTAATTTCTCTTGTTGAATATATGTATATATTGTTTTCTTTGATGATATAGATAACATTTCCATCACGTCTTCGATGGTAATAATTTTAATAGGGTTATCAATCATTACATACATTCCTTTTATTTTTATGTTAGTTAATAATTAATTATATCATATCAACATAAAGTTATATATTAAAAGTTTTTACGTAAGATATGCAAATGGTATAAGTAACTTATATAAATATAAGTTTCACTATTTACTTTAAGTAACGACAAATAGGAGATTTTTCTATAATCCATATAAATGATAAACTCTATTTATAAAAAGTAAGTTTACACTTTTACTTTTAAATAAGTTACAATTATTATGTAACTAACACAATAAATAAATTTAAATACGCATTTAAATATAAACATTTTTGATATTTAATTACTAAATTTAGTATTTTTACAGTTGTTATCAATGCTATTATTATATTTTAGTTGTTATTCATTATCTATATATATAGAGAGATACTTAATCCCACATTAAGAAGAAAATATCTTAACATCAAAAAGAGGTATAAATAAAATGATAGGATTTATTAAAGGAGAGGTTTTATGCAAGATTTCTCATTAGTACATATAGGAACAGAAGTAAGGGAAAGAAAAGAGGATTTCAATAAAATCTTTTCATTGATGCTGGATAGTAAGTATTATGATGCATTAGAAGAAAGAAATGAGCATCACCAGCGAAAAAACGATGATATGTTCAGTGATTTTACTGATGAAGAAATGATTTACTACTATGTCCACCAAAGAAAGCATATTCGAAAGGACCGAGAACGAAAAGAAAATACAAAAACCGAATACTTACGGATTTTGTTGCAGTTTTATCAGTATGCGGTTGAGAGTGATTCATTCTTACGCCAGGATGTAGAAGATTATATAGAAAAAACGATCTTTAAAAACCTAAGACCTTGGCATATACGGAACTACCAAACATATTTAAGCACAGCGTTATTAGGGAAGAGTGGGAAACCTTATTCACCCGCAACTTTAGATGCCAAAATGACGATTCTGAAGAGCTTTATGAAGTGGTTACATGAAACGAAGTATATTCAGTATCCATTGTATAAAGAAATATTGAGTACATCATTATCTGAACAAGAAGTTCCGAATCGAGATTTATATTATCATGAAGTAAAACAGCTTCTCGACTATTACAAAGATCATCCGATTAACTATGGGTTGTTAACAATGCTAGCCATGACAGGTCTTCGTGTCCAAGAAATAGCTAAAGCTTCGTGGGGAGATGTGTATCTAGACAGTTTAAGTGGCCATTACCGCCTAAGGGGAGTAGGTAAGGGTGGAAAGAAATTTGATAAGTTACTTCATCCATCTTTATATGAGCGTATCCTTTCCTTTCGAGAACGGCGCCATGTAAGTACAGCATTAAATTCAAGTGATCAAGGACCATTATTTCCAACTAAAGATGGAGGGTATTACCAATATAAAAATTTAAGTAATTATATTGTACGTATTATTCAACGAACGGAGTTACCTTTTATAAAAGAACGAACTGGCAGGATTACACCTCATTACTTTCGGCATTTTTATGCAATTTATAGTAGGCAGCAGGGAGCCGATATTTTCTTAATTCAAAAGGAGCTTGGCCATAGTGACCGTAAGACAACCGAGCGTTATCTCGAGAAAGTTTTGCAGCGTGAACATGAAATTGGGCTAATGTGGAAGGAACAGGATTTTTAAATATGGTTTTATATTAAGTTGAAAACCCTAATTGTTGTGAGTTGAAAACATATATTAAGAAAAGCTACTGATTTTTTCAGTAGCTTTTTTGTCTTTTTTTAGTATTTAGCTTGCACAGCCCCATCTCCATTTGTATATAAATTCCATCATTATACATAATAATAAAAAAACAATTTTTCAAAAGGGGCTTTTAATAGTGAACAAAGAACAAGTCATTGAAATTTATCAAGATGTTCTAGCCAAAAGAAGAAAACGATTTCCCAATTATTTCTTTGTAGGGAATGAGGGAAAAAAATATATGCGCTATATGACATGCTATTTACTTGAGCAACACTTATCGATCCCCATCAATGAAATCCCTTTTCAAGTAGGCGCAAATACATTATGGTCTCATCGCCTCAGACCCCCTGCTATGCTATATGGATGGAATTATTATGAGGTCATTGATAATGCCTATCCAGGAATTTTTAAACCTTGGCAGTTTCAACAAGTTCCTGATAAATATTGGGATGGAGAGGAGGGGAAAAAAAGGGCTATTGAAGCAGTAAAGTATGTAATAGAGGAAAAACTAAAGATCCCTCTTAAAGAAATTCCTATTCAGGTTAATATTCATTTTTTTAATCAACATAGCTTAGGAGGTGTCTTTTCCCTTTTCGGTCAATCCCCTTTTCAAGTAGTAGACGCTGTTTATCCAGGAATTTTTAAACCCTGGCAATTTGCTCATGTCCCTATGAATTGTTGGAAAAATAAAAAATATATTCAGGAGGCAATGGAAGATTTTTTATTCAAACAGCTTCATTTCTCTTCTTATCACGAGGCTTTTCTCCAATTAAAGGGAAGTCATTTTACCGATTTTCAGTTAACGGGTCTTTTTCAAATGGCTTTTGATTCTAGAATGAATAATGTAAGGGAATGGATAAAAAACCAACTAAATAATCTAGATGATGGATTATTTTATGTGAATCATTGATTAATAAAAGAACCGATTGAAACAGATAGCTTGAGCTACATTCCTATTATTTTTATCTCCTATTAAAAAAATAGCGATTTATAAGTATGTAGTTACTTGCTCTGCTTTTTCTTCTTCATAAAAAGATATAAAGATTCAGCAAAAAAAAGAAAAAGAAGAAAAAAGAGCACAAATAATTCGGCGACTTCCATTACCCTAAAGGGACTCACGGCGTTGTACAATGCCTGAGAGACATCAAATCCTTGAAGAATATCAATGCCTAAAGAAAAGCCCATTAAGCAGCCCATCATTAAAAGGCTAATTCCTATAATTTTCATATCAATCACGCTCCATTTAATAGGTTCTTCTCTTTCTTCTATGATGATACATAAATCTTTATTGTTAATTTTTACATAAAAAACTCTTATATGGTTAAAGTAATAAAAACTGAAAGAAGGGTGCTTAAATCTATGCCTTCGTTTTTTAAAGATCGCAAACCAAAAAAGAAACGACCACGGGATGACGAGAATCAAACTATTGATTCTCCAATAGAAAAGATACAATTTTCACTATCAGGCAACCTTAATATGATTAAGCAGAAAACCGGAAATAGCTCAGATGTCGTTATTCGTGAGTTAGCAATGGGGATAAATTCCAATATAAAAACAGCCATTGTCTATGTAGAAGGAATTGTAGACAATCAATCGATTCAAGAGTTTCTACTGCAATCCATAATGAAGGATAATCATAAAGAAAAAGTGAATCAGCACAATGCGTTAGATCTTCTGTCTGAAGATATGATGACAATTGGGGACGTATCATCTATTACTAATTTGGATGACCTGTTTGCATCTTTAATGGCAGGCGATACTCTTATATTAGTGGATGGAGTAGATCAAGCGCTGAGTGCTAGCACCAAAGGGGGAGAAAAACGTTCCATTGCGGAATCTACTACTCAAATGGTGGTGCGAGGACCAAAAGGGGCCTTTACCGAGTCTCTTGGGACCAATACAGCTATGGTACGCCGCATCATTAAGACCCCCGATTTATGGATGGAGTCTTTAAAAGTGGGACGTGTAACAAAGACAGATGTGACGCTTATGTACATACATGGCATTGCCAATGATAAAGTCGTTAAAGAAATTCGTCAGCGATTGAAGCGAATTGATATCGATAGCATTTTGGAATCAGGTTATATTGAACAATTAATAGAAGATCAAACATTGACCCCGTTTCCAACTATGTATAACACGGAAAGACCGGATGTAGTGGCAGGGAACCTGTTAGAGGGGCGAATTGCTATATTTGTGGATGGGACCCCTTTTGTACTTATTGCACCAGCTGTCTTTATGCAATTTTTCCAATCGGCTGAAGATTATTATGCCCGGTTCGACATTGCAACCTCAATTCGTCTTTTGCGTATTTTTATGTTCATGATTTCGCTTATTGCGCCAGCTACCTATGTCGCTGTTACAACCTTCCACCAAGAAATGGTGCCAACCACGCTTATTGTAGCCATTGCAGCACAAAGGGAAGCTGTTCCCTTTCCAGCATTTGTGGAAGCTTTACTCATGGAGTTAACTTTTGAAATTTTACGGGAAGCAGGGATACGCTTACCCAAAGCCATTGGTTCAGCCGTATCCATTGTTGGGGCGCTTGTAATTGGTCAAGCAGCCGTTCAAGCAAGTATTGTGTCACCAGCAATGGTTATCATTGTATCAATCACAGCCATTGCCAGTTTTGCTACACCTTCTTTTGACATGGCGATTTCAGCGCGCTTAATTCGCTTTTTGTTTATGATTGGTGCAGCAACATTTGGTTTCTACGGCATCATTTTATGCCTTCTAATGATGGTTGTCCATCTATGCAGCTTACGTTCATTTGGGGTACCTTATATGGCTCCATTTGCTCCCTTCATCCCTGTAAACAATGGAGATACCATTGTAAGATTACCGTGGTGGACACTGAGACAAAGACCGCGATTAATCACTGCTAACACGGTTCGAGAAGGATCAAATCAAAACCCGCACCCCCTGCATCTCGTGGTATGGTGAATCGCGATTTTGAAGAAGGTGACAACAATGAAGCGTAAAGGAGTTTTTCTTTTATTGATGATGACGGTAACCATCTTGCTCACCAGTTGTTGGAGTAAAAAAGAGTTAACGGACCTTGCCATCGTGGCAGCTCTGGGCGTCGATAAAACAAAAGATGGAAGATATCACATAACGCTCCAAATTATTAATCCAGGGAATGTGGCAGGAGGTATACAAGGAGGAGGAGGAGGCACCCAGAGCCCTCCTATTACCATCTATTCGGCTTCAGGAGACAATATAGTCGAAGCAAGTAGACGGGCTTCGGGCAGAATTTCTCGACGATTGTATTATGCTCATACAAACTTGGTCGTGGTTGGTGAAAAACTGGCCAAAGAAGAAGGAATTAATACATTAGTGGATGCGTTTGATCGAGATCCAGAATTTCGAAATACTTCCACCCTCGTGATTGCCAACCATTCGTCCGCAGCTGATCTTGTGAAAACGTTAACGCCAGTTGATAAGATTCCAGCGAATAAAGTGCTAAAAACCTTAGAATTTACGGAAAGAAAATGGGGAGAGAATGTAAAAACATCGCTTCAAGAGGTGATGAAGAGCCTTGAATCCCCCGGAAGAGGAACTGTCGTATCAGGATTTCGTCTAGTTGGGAATCCTCAGCAAGCACAAAGGCTGGATAACCTTCAGGAAAGTGCACCCGAAGCAACGCTTCGTGCTTCTGGAATTGCTGTCTTAAAACAGGGAAAACTAGTAGATTGGCTGTATGGAAAACCAGCAAGAGGAACGGTATGGATTCTCGATAAAATACAAGGAACCGATATTAATATTGATTGGGAAGGAAGGAAAGAAGCTATTGCCTATCAAACTGTACGACAAAAAACCAGTGTGTCTGCTCAAGTGAAGAATGGGCAACCTCATATTTCTGTTCATACACGTGTTGAAGGAGATATCGGTGACATGGAGGTACCTGTTGATATCACCAATCCAAAGGTCATTACAAAAATCGAACAATCCGTGAGAAAAGAAATTAAAAAAGAGCTAAAGACAGCTATTGAACGTGCCCAAAAAAACAAAACGGATATTTTTGGGTTTGGCGAAGTCGTTCATCGTACTAGACAAAATCAATTTAAGAAATTAAAAATGGAATGGAATGATGTGTACTTTCCGAAGCTAAATGTAGATATTACAGTGGAAGCCTATGTACGTCGCGCTGGCTTACGAAACAAGTCATTTCTTTCAGGAATAAAAGAGAATCAAAAATAAGGAAAAGGAGGTGCCAGTTAGATGGAGAAAGCAAAAATTAGTGCCAGCCAGCTCTTTATTTTAATGGTACTATTTGAGCTGGGGAGTGCTTTACTGGTACCTCTTGCCATCAGAGCCAAACAGGATGCATGGCTTGCGATTCTAATGGGTATGTTAGGGAGTTTCGTTTTATTTTTAGTTTACCATAAACTTTATACCTATTATCCCAACCTCTTACCCACAGAATATATGCAAAAAATCTTAGGTAAAGTGATGGGTACCGTACTGGCCTTTATTTATATTCTTTACTTTATGTATGACGCCTCAAGAGTTCTACGTGATTTTGGTGAAATGCTGTTAACTTTTGCCTATCCTGACACGCCTTTATTCATCGCCAATGCATTATTAATGCTTGTCATTATTTATACAGTCCGAAAAGGAATTGAGGCCATAGCTCGATCAGGAGAACTGCTTTTTATTTTTATGTATATCCTTGCGGTTGCTGGGTTTATCTTAATTGTGTCTTCTGGTTTAATCGATTTTAAAAATTTACAACCTGTATTAGAAGAAGGCTTGTTACCACCATTAAAAGTTGCATTATCTGAAACGTTATATTTTCCGTTTACTGAAGCGATTGTGTTTACAATGATTTTGCCGTATTTAAATGATTCTAAGAAAGCAAAGGTAACCATGCTATGTGCAACGGGATTAAGTGGGATCAATCTGGTTATTACGATGCTCATCAATATCAGTGTGCTTGGCGTTAGTTTGACTGCACGTTCACAATTTCCACTTCTTAGTACAGTAGCGAGCATCCAAGTAGCTGATTTTTTAGAACGACTGGATGTATTTTTTATGCTCGCTATGGTGATTGGCATTTTTTTTAAAGTTACTGTGTTATTTTATGCCGCCACCATAGGAACAGCTAACTTATTTAAAGTTAAATCACCTTCAAGGCTATCGTATCCTTTAGGTATCATTATTCTATTTTTATCTATCACAATCGCGAGTAATTTCCAAGAACACCTTCATGAAGGATTACATGTAGCCAAAGTTGTTCTACATATTCCTCTGTTCACAATAATTCCTCCTATCCTTCTTTTTGTAGCTTTCTTGAAAAACAGGAAGAAACGTAGGGGTGAACACATTTGACTAACTAATTTTCATATAGAACATTTTCGTTATCGTTACATTCCTTAGTAAGGTACTTACCGGTAGAAAGAATCTTTTTAGTCTAGAGTTAACCTTAAAGCAAATCTACTATCTACTACATAATTTTCAAAAATTGCAAGTGATGAAAAAGTAAAAAAACGATTCAAGAAGGCAAAAGATTGCTTTTAAAAAAACCGAAAAGGAGGTACCAATTCAATGGAAAAAGCTAAAATTAGTGCTAGTCAGCTCTTTATCTTAATGGTCCTATTCGAACTAGGTAGTGCTTTACTAGTGCCTCTTGCGATAGATGCAAAACAAGACGCTTGGCTTGCGATTCTGCTGGGAATGGTATTCAGTTTTGTTCTATTATTCGTCTATCATAGGCTTTATCTATATTACCCAGATCTTTTGCCTACAGAATACATGCAAAAGATTCTAGGGAAAGCAATGGGAACCGTACTAGCCTTTGTTTACATTCTTTACTTTATGTACGATGCCTCAAGGGTTTTACGTGATTTTGGTGAAATGCTGTTAGCCTTTTCCTATCCTGACACGCCTTTATTCATCGCCAATGCATTATTAATGCTTGTCATTATTTATACAATTAGAAAAGGAATTGAAGTCATAGCTCGATCAGGAGAATTGCTTTTTATTTTTATGTATATCTTTGCGAGTGCTGGATTTATCTTAATTGTTTCTTCTGGTTTAATCGATTTAAAAAATTTACAACCTGTTTTGGAAGATGGCTTGTTCCCTGTCCTAAAAGTGGTATTTACTCAAACTTTGTATTTCCCATTTACAGAAGTCGTTGTATTTACGATGATTTTGCCGTATTTAAATAATCCCAAGAAAGCAAAGGTGACCATGCTATGTGCAACAGGATTAAGTGGAATCAATTTAATTATTACGATGCTCATTAATGTTTGTGTACTGGGGGTTAATTTGACCGCACGTTCACAATTTCCACTTCTTAGTACGGTTCAGACCATCCAAGTAGCTGATTTTTTAGAACGTCTTGATGTGTTTTTTATGCTTGCTTTAATTATCAGTATCTTCTTTAAAATCTGCCTGTTATTTTATGCAGCTGTCGTAGGAACGGCCAATTTATTTAAGGTTAAATCACCTTCACGGTTATCGTATCCTTTGGGGCTGATCATTCTCTTATTGTCTATTACCATTGCGAGTAATGTTCAAGAACATATCCATGAAGGACTAAAGGTGGCAATGTTCGCTCTACATATCCCTCTTCTTACGATTATTCCATCTCTGCTTCTTCTTGTAGCTTTCTTTAAAAATAGGAAGAAGCGTGCGAAGAATAGATTGAATTAAGTTAATTTTTGTGTGGAAAATGGCTTTTTTTGGATTTTCTAGTGAACAAAAAGTCAAATAACCATTCAAAAGAAACAAAAGATCGTTTTAGCAAGTTTAAACAGGAGGCCGGTTGAATGGAAAAAGCAAAAATTAGTGCTATCCAGCTTTTTATTTTAATGGTTCTCTTTGAACTAGGTACTTCCTTGTTACTACCTGTCGCAATGCAAGCGAACCAGGACGCATGGTTCGCTATCCTACTTGGAATGATTGGTAGCTTAGTGTTATTTGTAATTTATTGCAAACTTTATTCATACTACCCAGACCTTTTACCTACCGATTATATGAAAAGAATTTTAGGTAAAAAAATAGGAAGCGTATTGGCCTTTCTTTATATCTTCTATTTTATCTATAATATGGCAAGGGTTTTACGTGACATTGGAGAGATGTTATTGACATTTGCCTACTCGGATACCCCTTTATTCATTGCCAATGCCTTACTAGTATTAGTTGTCATTTATACTGTTCGAAAAGGGATTGAAGTAGTAGCTCGATCAGGAGAGTTATTTTTTATATTTATGTATGTACTTGCTGTTATAGGGTTTCTTCTAATTGTATGTTCAGGATTAATTGATTTTAAAAATTTACAACCAGTGCTTGAAGAGGGAATCTTACCAGTGTTGAAAGTTGTTTTTGTTCAAACCTTATATTTCCCTTTTGGTGAAGCAATTGTGTTTACCATGATTTTACCTTATCTCAAAAATCCTAAGAAGGCCAAAGTGACCATGTTATGTGCAACAGGGCTAAGTGGCATCAATCTCACTATCACCATGCTTATTAATATTAGTGTACTAGGAGTTAATTTGACTTCACGTTCACAATTCCCTCTTCTTAGTACTGTACAAAGCATTCAGGTAGCAGATTTTTTAGAACGTCTTGATGTGTTTTTTATGCTTGCCTTAGTCATTGGTGGTTTCTCTAAAATTAGCGTATTGTTCTATTCTTCCATGATAGGTACAGCTAACTTGTTTAAAATTAAATCGCCTTCAAGATTGGCCTATCCTATTGGATTAATTGTTCTTTTTATGTCTCTAACGATTTCTAGTAACTTTCAAGAGCATCTTCATGAAGGAATAGGGATAGAGATGTTTTTTATACAAATTCCCTTCATAGCGATTATTCCTATTCTACTTTTTCTTGTTGCATTCTTGAAAAATAGAAGGAAGCAGAAAGCATGACAAATTTGCTTACTAACTTTTGATGATACAAATCTTCCAACGCAACAAGCCATTACAAGCTAATATTTATGAAAATGAATTTTAATTATGTGAGGTGCTTTTTCTGTATACTTGGTTTTATGATCATTTTATTAATACAATTCTATTTCCTCTTACTTGTATAGTGACGGTAGCTATCATACTAAGTGCATATGCATACTTTAAACTTAGAAAAAACTGATCATCAACAATCTCTCTTATTTGACGATTTCTAATATAGAGCTTTTTCTTTTAAGCTTGATTATTCGTTTACTCATAGCAATGGTTTAAAAAGCTCGCTATTTTAAAAAATAAGTTATTATGATACTTCTTTCCAGGACGCATTAATAAAGCACTCCCTCTGTATATAAATTTTACATTTTACACTTCCTAAATTATGAAAAAGAAGCCCTTACCAAAAGAACAAACAGAAATTTGGGAATGTGAGTCAGAAAAGTGTAATGGTTGGATGAGAAAAACTTCTCTTATGAAAATCAACAAAAGTGCCTTTATGTGGCCTAAAAATGAGAGCTGAAAACGGAGGATGAAAGGTTTATTGTTGGGAAAAATAAACCCGAAAGGAGTATGCTAAATGAAAAAAGCAAAAAAACCAACAATCGCGGAGGGAATAAATACTGAAGATGAATTGCAAAAAGATGCAACCCTAGAGGAAATTTCTAAGGGAGAATATACTAACGTAACGACTCTCTCTTTAGACGAAAATGATCCAAGCTAAATTAGCTCAGGACAAATTTTTATTACACCCTTTATTTGAAACGGTGTTTTTATTGATTATTTCTCTCTAGTAATTATTACTCTATCCAGCATTAAATTATTTACCACAATGTAATTTATCAGCAGCTATATTCTCAAAAGCCCTTTTATCAAGGGCTTTTGGTATAATGTAAACTTAATTCTCTCATTAAGGCAAAAAGATTAGATAGCTTTTTCTACCTTCAGATATCGTCCTACTTTTCTTTTTATTCGTTGAATAGCATTATCAATAGACTTTTCAGACACACTTAATAATTTTGAAATTTCTGTATATGAATAGTCATTTATATATAAAGCCCATACTCTTTGTTCTAATTTACTAAGTAATTCGGCTATTTTTTGTTTCTTTTCTTCCAATTCTTCTTGATTAATAAGTAATAATTCTGGATTTTCTATGTTTTTTTCGGCTATCATATCCAGAAGCATATAGGTTGATTCTTGATTAGATAAAGGTTTGTATAGGGAAACATAGGCATTTAGAGGTTCATGTTTTTGACGAGCAGCTGTTTTAACCGCGGTGAACATCTGTCTCTTAATACAGAGCCCAGCAAATGTTTTAAAAGAGGACATTTTATCTCCTTTAAAATTACGAATGGCCTTATATAGGCCAATCATTCCTTCTTGAATAAGATCTTCCTTATCGGCCCCTCTTAAAAAATAGGTTGATGCCTGCGCTTGAACATTCCCCTGATATTTTTTAATTAAAAAGTTTAATGCCTCTTCGTTCCCATAATGAATTAGATTTAGTAGATCTTCATCTTTATATCTATCGTAATTCTTAATTAATTCAGTTTCGATATTTGTACTCACTCATATCCCTCCGCCAATCTTAGGTGAATTTTAAAAGTATTTTTGGAATAGTAAGCTTAATTCTTTTAAGATTATCTTAGTCAGTAAAAGAGATTTTTTATAAGACAAAAAAACGCCTAGTACAGCCTGGCGCTTCTCTATATACCTTTTATTTTTGGTTATTATTTCTCCATCCCTCTAAAGTATAAGAAACTAGAAGTGAAAATGTTGTCGAACCTTGGTAATGCTCGTAAATTTCAACTTATTTAATGTAAAATTCAGGAAATTATCTTAATTATAAGTCAAAGAATAAAAGAGGAAAAGCAATATATGTCTAGAATCTACATCTATGTTTCAGCCCATCTATCGTACCTTCTTATAGATAGGCGTTTATTTAATACTTAAGATATCATTCCGATTTTACCACAAATTCTTTTTAATAGTTTAGTAGGTGGGAACTCTCTGTACTTAATTCGTTATAACTTCCATACCTTATGTATGTAGCATACTCTTATCAATTTACCTCATTGCTTTAACTCGTAGGATCATTAGTTTTAGAACTCTTTTAATGGATACACAAGTTAATAATTTTACTTGGAAATGGAGTGATACGATGAATAAGACGTATGATGTTATCATTACCGGTGCTAGATGTGCCGGCTCTACTCTAGCTATTTATCTTGCTAAGGCAGGCTTCCACGTGTTGTTAGTAGACCAGTCGACCTTTCCAAGGGACACATTATCAACCCATACCTTTTTCAATAATACTGTCGCTCTTCTACGAGAAATTGGTATCATGGACAAGTTATTGGAAACAAATGCCCCACCGGTACGGGAAATTAAATTTCAATTTGAGGATACCGTGATAGAAGGACTCATCCCTGAGGTCGAGGGAGAGGACAGTTGTTACTGTATTAGAAGAACTTATCTCGATCATACCCTACTTCAACAAGCCAAATCTCAAATGAGTGTAACCGTTTTAGAAGGGTTTCGTGTGACGGATGTCATCTGTGATGACGAAACAGTAATAGGCGTGAAAGGTTTAGATAGCAACAACGAGAAACAAGAATTTTTAGCTCGCCTGGTAGTCGGAGCAGACGGCCGATCCTCAATTATTCGCAAGCTGGTAAAAAGTGAACTCAAAATAAGCATTTCGGCAAAAGTCGGCATCTATTTTGGGTACTTCTCTGAATTCCGCCATGATAATGTACCTAAATTTGAAGTATACAAGATAAAAGATAACACAGCTATTCTCTTTCCAACGAATGATAATTTATATGTTATTGTCGGCATTTTCCCATTAAGAAATAAGGAATTGATAGGACGGTTGAAATTAAATCCAGAAAGCTCTCTCCGCAATTTCTTAACAGATAACTTTCCGAATACAACAATAGGGACGCGTTTAAAAAATGCAGAACTAGTAGAACCGGTTAAAGGCATTCTCGGATATGACAATTACTGGTATAAAGGAATGGGAAAAGGGTGGGCATTGGTTGGAGATGCAGTTTGTTTTAAAGATCCTGGTATGGCACAAGGTATTCATGATGCTATATGTGGGGCACGTATATTATCCAATATCCTCTCAAAATATAAGGGACAATCTGAACAATCAAATCAAATATCTGAAGAATACCAAAAGACAATAGAAGACGAGTTTATGGTTCGGTTTCACATGGGATGCCAAATTTCGCAGAATGAACGCATATCTGAACAACAAGATGCTGTCAATAAGCTAATCAGTTCTCATCCAGAGGCTATAGAAAAGTTTTTAGGGATTTATAATTACTCAAACGAGCCCGATGCTTTAGAAAAAGAACTCACACGAATTATGCAGTCAATCTAGCAATAATTTTTAGAAATTAAGGGATTCAAGTACAAAATAATTCGTTATAAACATAAAACAACAATGTGTTGTTAATTTTAGGTTTGTAAAACTAACTCAAACAAGTTATAAAGTTGAAATAATCATATCCTTCCTAAAGTCATATTCCATATATCTAAAACCATTAAATAAAACTTAATCTATAACATAGGCCAAATCTTTTAACGTACAGATATTTGGCCTATATTTATATCAAAATACCCTTAGTATACAAAATTTCCGAAATGTTAGTGATACTACTATCTGAAAGAATAAGGAGATAAAAAAGACCCTTTTAGATTATCAAAAGAAAGGTTCTCTTCTTGATAAAATGTCTACACTGATAAAAAGTAAATTGGAGGGGTAGAGATGTTTTATATTCTATAAATTGGAAACATAAATGTAGCTGGAATAAATATAGATGATGAAATAGGTTTAATTGACTTTCATTTATCAGATGGAAGAGGATATTTGATGCTAAGAAAAACAGATGAACGGTTTACGACCGCGATAGATTATCTACTCGAAAGGGAGACAGCATTTCGAGTACAAAAAACCCAATGGACGGAAAACGGGCAAATGAAGGAACCTTTTGAAGATGTAACGGATAAAATCGTAAAGGAATATCAATCTAAATATGCAGGATGATAGAAGATACTCGATAAGGGTATCTTCTATCATTGAAAGGATTTGTATAATAAGATTAAATAAATAATAATCTTATATACTACAAACAAAGTTAATATGTAATAGAAACGGGATTCATCCAGTTTGTTGATTCTCTGGCAGGTCTATTCATCTTTATTGATAAAGCATTCTAACTGAGAAATAAGTTGAGATTAAGTAAGCTAATGGGTGTTCGCTATGTTTAAAAATAATTTAATACTATATTTCGGAAGTTATAGGGTCAAATTTGCAGTATAATATTCAATAATTGGCCTTTAAATAGTTAAATTTTATTGAATAAAAGCTTTCTTAAGCATCAGTAAGAAATATCCATCAGCATAATTAAAATTCCATAAATAAATAAAAATCAATTATTTATACGAATTTTATAACAGTGAGGTGAAAGTATGAAAGAAAACAATATAAAGAATCTAGAATATGAAATTATAAAAAAGCATGAGAAATTATTTGTAAAAAAATTAGACCTTGAGAGTGAAGCAAATCGCTTGATGTTAGAAATTAATTTATTGGATGCACAGCATACTCTTCATAAAGTAAATCAGTTAAACCGACAGATAGACGATATAATCTCTGAAATGGATTATTTGAAACAGGCGCTTGAAGCTATAAGTAAGATATATCAAAGTATTCCAAATTTTACAACCGCAGTCGATTTTAAAAGAAATTTAACGGAGTTTTCCTAATAGATTATCAGGAAAAACCAGTGGCCCTTTATTTAAAATAAAGGTTGATCGTTTATATAAAAAATAAGGCTAGGACTTAAGCAATAAAACACTAAGTTAAGGAAAGTAAATCGTACTATATGTGCCCTTTTTTCTTAAAATAAATTGGTTCCTAGAATTTATCTTATGTAAACTTGTAAAAGAAATAAGCTCTTTTGCATTTGATATTTTGATTGGAGTTGCAGCCAGAAGACTGAGCAGCCATCTTCCTTTCTGTCATGTTAATTACACCTGTTCGCTATGTGGTTTTATCAGAACATATTCGTATCATACAGTTGGCAAGCATCCATGAATTAATGGAAAAATATAAAAGTTCTTCAGAGGAAGCAAAATCAAGACAGTTAGCTTCTTCTGGTAGAATTAAAATTAATCTTATGTAATGCAGTTACACACTGAAAATAAGAAATGGCATTGTAGTTAAACCATTCAATTTACTTTACCTTGGTTTTAGCATATAAAAAGGAGTTTTTACCCTCAAAGAAAACATATTAAGGATAAATAGGATCGCATCTAACAGAAAGCAATTCTTAACATGAATTTTTCACATAGAAAAAAGCACCCTCATCGTTAATGGCATTGGAGAATAAGGGTACTTCTTGAGAATTTAAGTTTTCTATACTAAAGTATAAGAAAGATTAGGTCTATAGTCATTATAACACATAAACTGATAGGTTGTCATACAAATTTTATTGTAGAAGAGCACCCCTGTATTCAAATAACAGGGGTGCTCTTAAGCATGGTCATACGTATTTTTATCATTTTGTAACTTAACAAAATATCTTTTTTAAGAAAGCATATAAACTGTTAACAACTATAAATTTTTATAGTTTTATATTTTTGAATTCTCAGATTAACCAACTTTTTTCTTTAGAAGCTTTTTATCCTATAGAAGAATAATAGTTCTTACAATATAATGTTTTCCTCATTATGCATATCCGATATATGACTTCGTTGTCCTGGTTTCACAAATATCATAGATACCATTCCAATTATTACGGCAATGGCAGCAGCAGTAAACATAGCATTATACCCATGTGTCGCAACAAGGCTTCCTGTTAGCGTAGGTGCAATAATAGTTGCCAGGTTTGCAATAAAATGAGTTACTCCCCCAAAAGTTCCTGCTTTATTGGGTTCTGTATCAAGAACAACTGTCCAATAGATCGAATTGGGTAGGTAATTAAAGGCATTACCTATACACATTAATAACAGTACTGAGGCCGCGCTTCCAACCGTTGGGATTAGCATAAAACAAATAGCTGTAAAAAATAAGCAGACTACTGTGAACCAGGATCTAGCTATACGCAAATTTCCAGTTTTCTCACGTAATTTATCCGAAATTTCCCCTCCTACTAATCCTGTCACAATAGCACCTACCCATGGAATCATACCTATATACGAAAGAGATGCTAAAGAATAATTAAATTCATCTTGCAGATATTTTGGAGTCCAAGTTAGTAATAGGATATTGACATACAAAAATGCAAAGTACCCAATAGCATTCATTACTAATGTAGGATTTTTAAAAAAATAATGCCAAGGAACATTTTGGGGATTTGTTTTATCTAATTGTAATTCACCTTTTATTAAATTATCTGTGCTTCGAATTTTTTGAAGTTCAATTTTTGAAACTCTCGGATGATCTTCAGGTAAATTTGTAAATATTTTTCTCCATATTAATACCCAAATAAAACCTAATAGGCCAAGAATAATAAATGTTATCTTCCAATTAGTGAATGTGAGAAGACCCACTACGATAGGTGCCGTGACCAATGCTCCAATTGGAGTTCCAACTAAGCCAAGTGCTACAGAAAAACCTTTTTCTTTTGGAGACACCCAATTTGCCATTGTTCGGTTCATTGTAGATAAAGTAGGCCCTTCAGCCAGACCAAATAAAACACGAAATACCGCAAAACCTGCTAATGCAGAACCCCCAAAAAACGCTGCACCTATGTGACCAGCAAATATAGTGCCAATTTCAAATATTGACCATGTAGTTCCAGCAAGAATCCACATAAACTTAGGACCTTTCTTATCTGCTAATGCTCCTCCAAATAGTGCTCCGAAAATATAACCATAGCCAAAATACCCCAAAATTGCTCCCCAGCTTACTGGATTTAAGTTGAATTCTTGAATAATTTCAGCCTGGGCGTATGAAAGTGCTCCTCTATCTATGTAATTTATGATGGTTATAATAACAATCATAAAAATAATAAAGTAGCGATAATTATTTTTCACTAATTATTTCTCTCCTCTCTCATTTGGTCACTCTTCTTACTGAGATAGAAAGTTTCATAACAAATGTCTAGAAATTTGGCACTTTCAAAAGAATAGGGAAGTCACTATTTTATTTCCTCCTTGCAAAGCCTGTTAAAAAATTTAAGAATACATGAACTCCTGCTTTAATAGTAATTCCTGATTTATCACGTAAGGGATCTAAACATACAATATCCATCGCTTGGACTAATGGGTGTGAACCAGCAATATATATCGCTTCGAACAATTCATCCGTTCTCATTCCTCCTGTAGTTCCTGCTGGTACACCAGGGGCATAAGCGACATCAAGAACATCCATATCTACTGTAAGATAAATGGCATCCACTTTCTTAGCTAAATCGTCTAAGGCTTTTTCAACTGTATTAGAGATTCCTGTTTTTCTAGCTTGAAATAAGGTCACGTAATTAACCTTGTGGGTATCTGCATACTCTTTGAGAGATTTAGAGTTATAAAACCCATGCAGGCCAATATTCCAAACGTTTTTGCCTTCAACCGTACCACTCTCAATTAGGTTTCGAATGGGTGTTCCATTTGATGGTCCGTTATCTTCTAAACTGCGTAAATCGAAATGTGTGTCGAATTGAAGAATCCCTATACGTTGTTCTAGATGCGACTCTTTCCAGCCTTTTACTAACATAGCCGTAATCGAGTGATCTCCCCCTAACATGATAGGCAGTGTATGGGAGTGATATTTCCGCATTGAAATCATTGCTTCTTTAATATACTGATGAGAAAGTGAAATATCTGTTACATGCTGTTTGACATCGCCTAAATCTAAAACCGATAAGGAGGTCAAATCCGTATCATATTCAATGTGATACGGATTAAACGATTTCCATAGTTGCCTCATGGCAAGGGGTGTTTCACTTGCCCCTGAGGCACTAATAGAAGATCTCGAAAGAGGGACTCCCAAAACGGTTACATCTACAGCTTGAAAATCTATTTCATCTTGCACTTCAAAAGTCTCGATCCAATCACTTACCTTAGGTTCAGTTGAACGCTGTCTTTCCCAATGAAAAGAGGGACGATTAAGTTGTGGGTACGGGTACGTCACGTAAAACCCCACCTTCCACAATCATTTGCCCTTTTTTAATCACAGTATCTACAAGGTTCACTGCATAGTTATATTGCAACGTTTGATAATTCGGTGCATCAAATAAAACAAGGTCCCCTTTCTTTCCTACTTCGATACTCCCAACTTCATCAGCTCTTCCAATGGCATGAGCTGCATTAATTGTACATGCTGTTAGGACTTCGGCTGGCGTCATCTTCATCGTAAGACACGCTAGATTCATAATAAAAGGTAAGGATTCAGTAGGTGATGACCCTGGATTACGATCAGTTGAAAGGGCAACCGGAACTCCAGCTTCAATCATCTTTCTTGCATTCGCAGGCTTCTCCATTAAAAAGAACGCTGTACCTGGCAACAAGACTGCAATAACACCACTTTTAGCCATTTGTTTAATACCTTCATCGGATGCCTGTAATAAATGGTCGGCTGAAACAGCCCCTACTTTTGCTGCAAGTTCTGCACCGCCAAATTGAACAATTTCATCTGCATGTATTTTTGGCTTTAATCCGTAGACTTTTCCTGCCTCAAGAATTTGCTCCGACTGTTCAACTGTAAAGACTCCTTCTTCACAAAAAACATCGCAAAACTCAGCTAAATTTTCTTCTGCAACTCTTGGAATCATTTCCTCTATCACTAAACGAACAAATTCGTTTGGATTTTCTTTATATTCAACTGGAACAGCATGAGCTCCCATGAAGGTAGAAACTAAATCAACAGGGTGTTTTTCGTTTAGCTTTTTTGCTGCTCGTAGCTGTTTCAATTCATCTTCCAGTGTCAAACCATATCCACTTTTCGCTTCAATCGTCGTAACTCCATATTGTAGAAAACGATTCAGGCGTTTGGAGGTTTCCTGGATCAGTTGTTCTTCTGTAGCTTCTCTTGTACTTGTTGTTGTTTGGAGAATTCCTCCGCCTGCTTTTAGGATATCAATATATTTAGCTCCGTTTAACCGCATCTCTAGTTCCTTTTCACGACTTCCCCCAAACACAATGTGAGTATGAGCATCAATTAGACCTGGAGTAACAATCTTTCCTGAAGCATCAATCGTATTTATATGTCCATTCAAAGTATGAACATAGCGTTCTGCTTCAACATCTGATCCAACAAATGTAATCAACCCATTTTCCACTACAACACTTCCATGTTCGATAATACCGATATCGGACATATCTTGAGCGCGTTTTGGTTCTTTAGTTCCGCCTCTAACTGTAATCAGTTGTGAGGCACATTTAATATACGTAATAGATGACATAATGCTCACTCCTTTTCTTTTAGTCTAATGTTGGAATGTTCATGCCCTTTTCTTTGGCAGTTTGAATGGCTAATTCATAGCCTGCATCTAAATGACGAACTACGCCCATACCAGGATCTGTTGTTAATACGCGCTCAAGGCGTTTAGCTGCATCTTCCGTACCATCTGCTACTACGACCATACCTGCGTGAAGAGAATATCCCATGCCTACGCCACCACCATGGTGAACAGATACCCAACTTGCCCCTGCAGCTGTATTAACTAGTGCATTTAAAATAGGCCAATCTGCTACAGCATCACTGCCGTCCCTCATCGCTTCTGTTTCGCGGTTTGGTGAAGCAACAGATCCCGCGTCTAAATGATCTCTACCAATAACAATAGGTGCTGAAAGTTCTCCAGATGCAACCATTTCATTAATAATTTTTCCAAATCGTGCACGTTCTCCATATCCTAACCAACAGATACGTGCCGGTAATCCTTGAAATTCAATTTTTTCTCTCGCCATTTTAATCCAGTTACAAAGATGGGTATTATATGAGAATTCACGTAAAATAACTTCGTCTGTTTTATAAATATCTTCTGGATCACCTGATAAAGCTACCCAACGGAAAGGTCCTTTTCCTTCACAGAATTGAGGACGGATATAAGCAGGTACAAAACCTGGAAAGTTGAACGCGTCTTTTACCCCTTCATCTAACGCTACTTGACGAATATTATTTCCGTAGTCGAAAGCAATGGCTCCTTCTTTCTGCATATCTAACATAGCCTGAACATGAACAGCCATACTCGCCTTAGATTTCCTTACATATTCTTCAGGATTTTCAGTACGTAATACTTCCCCTTGCTCTAAGGTAAAGCCTACTGGGAGGTATCCATTTAATGGATCATGCGCGGACGTCTGATCCGTTACAATATCTGGAATAAATCCACGTTTAATCATTTGAGGAAGCACTTCAGCTGCATTTCCAACCAAACCAATCGAGAGCGCTTTTCCTGAGTCCTTTGCCTCTTGTGCTAAAGCAATGGCATCATCTAGGCTTTCTAACACAACGTCGCAATAGCGTGTTTCAATTCGTTTTTCAATACGTGTTCGGTCAACATCAATTCCAATGACTACGCCCCCTGCCATTGTAACGGCTAATGGCTGAGCGCCTCCCATGCCTCCTAATCCAGCTGTTACGGTAATAGTACCTTCGAGACTACCATTAAAATGTTGTTTCGCACATTCAGCAAATGTTTCATACGTACCTTGTACAATTCCTTGACTTCCAATATAAATCCAGCTACCGGCTGTCATTTGCCCATACATCATCAATCCTTTTTTATCGAGTTCATGGAATTTTTCCCAATTTGCAAAAGCCGGAACAATATTGGAGTTAGCTAAGAGTACACGTGGTGCATCTTTATGAGTTTTAAAAACAGCTACTGGTTTTCCAGACTGTACTAATAGTGTTTCATCCTCTTCTAGATCTTTCAAAGTGGCTACGATACGATCGAATGCATCCCAATTTCGGGCTGCCTTCCCTATTCCCCCATATACAACTAATTTCTCCGGATGTTCTGCCACTTCTGGATCTAAATTGTTCATTAACATACGAAGAACTGCCTCTTGTACCCAACCTTTTGTATTTAATTCTTTTCCATGAGGCGCCTTAATTACTTTTTGTTCAGTAGTCATATTTCTTCCCCCTGTAAATAAATTCAAATAATTTTAAACTGTTTTTTAAAATTTATTCTTATAGATAATTACTTATAATCTGGCCATATTTCATACGGGTTTACTTTACGCAGGAAATCTCGTAAATCTTTATAATTGAGAAAAAGAAAGATTGATACCCTAATATTTTAATAAGTTTATGCTAGAGTTTTATAATAAAAACGACTTCACACGTTCATTAACGTACCATTTCGTAATTAACTTCTTTTACAACCCCTTTTAAATCAGCAGCCAATTTTTCAATATCACGTGAGAAGATTCGATCTTTTGTAATTGTTGGAACAGATTTTCTAATTCTCGAATAAAGTTTCGTTGTTTCTGGAGCTAACTTACTTACACCTCTAATATCAGCAGCCTGAGCAGCACAGATAGCTTCGATGGCAAGAACCCTTCTACTATTTTGAATAATTTGATAAGCATGGCGAGCAGCAGTTGTTCCCATACTCACATGATCTTCTTGATTAGCAGAAGATGGAATAGAGTCTACACTAGAAGGATGAGCTAATGTCTTATTTTCCGAAACTAATGAAGCAGCAGCATATTGAGTAATCATTAAGCCTGATTGAAGACCAGGGTCAGGACTTAAAAATGCCGGTAAATCACTTAGTTGGGGATTCACCAATCGTTCGATACGTCTTTCAGAAATATTTCCTACTTCAGACATTGCAATTCCAAGAAAGTCCATCGCAAAAGCGATAGGTTGTCCATGAAAGTTTCCACCGGAAATAACATTTCCACTGTCCGAGAAGATTAGTGGATTATCTGTTGCTGAGTTTATCTCAATAGATAGTTTCTCTTTTACATAATTTAAAACTTGTTGAATAGCACCATGGACTTGTGGGATACATCGTAATGAATACGCATCTTGAACTCGAATTTGTCCTTGAGTAGTGGTTAGTTGACTACCGTCAAGGTAAGAAAGAATTCGTTCAGCCACTTGTTTCTGTTCAGGGTAAGGTCTTACAGAATGAGATTCTGGTGTGAAAGCGTCAACAATTCCTTGTAAACCTTCTAATGTTAGGGAAGCAATTCCATCTGAAAGGTCAGCTAACTTTTGAGCCTCCATATAAGCAACCACACCTACAGCAGTCATAGCTTGGGTTCCATTGATTAAAGCAAGCCCTTCCTTAGCTTGCAATTTGATTGGTTGAAGGCCTGCTAATTTCAATGCTTCTGCACCTGACATTTTTTTACCATTAAAGACGGCTTCTCCTTCTCCAACTAATAATAGGGCTAAGTGCGATAGAGGAGCTAGATCACCACTTGCTCCTAGCGATCCTTGACTAGGAATAACTGGAACGATATTTTGATTTAAACAATCTATTAATAACTGCAGTGTTTCTAGACGAATTCCTGAATATCCTTTCGCTAATGCATTAGCTCTTAGAAGTAACATAACCTGGCTTACTTCTATAGGAAATGGCTCCCCAAGCCCACAAGCATGGCTTCGAATTAAATTGATTTGTAAGTCAGCTAAATCGTCCTTTGAAATAACTGTGTCACTGAATTTCCCAAATCCTGTGTTCACACCGTAAATTACCTTGTTATTGGTAATGCTATCCTCCACTAAAGCTCTACTTCTTTTGATATTTTCTAGAGCGTGATCACTAATTTTAACAGAATAACCTTCATAAATAACTTGATGAATTTGTTCATACGTTAATGAGTTACCGTCTATTTGAACAAACATTCTAATCACTCCTTTTTAAATTAAAAAATCTTATTGTTTTTTGAACATAAAAAGGGGCTATATCAAAAAAGAAACAAATCTTTTTTGATATAGCCCCCTATAAACTAAACTGAATAAACTATGGGCTTTAAATACAATTTTAAATATCTAAAACAAACATAACTAACAATGCTAAATGAATCTATACTTTAAGGTCTAAAGCTTAAAGCAACTAATGTATCTGAAACTAGTATCTCTTTATCTGAATACTTTGTCAATTGTTTTTTAAAATAATTTAAAATTATTTATTTAAATTACTTTGAATAGATTTTTTTAGATATGGTTAAACCCAAAACCTAATGCATCATGTTCAAACCCTTTCTTTGGGGCCCCTATAGTTCCATAGACACATACACTAATCCATTCTCCACCATAACCAGAGGAGTCAATATTTCCTCTGACAATTGAAAAAGTTAAACCAACTGTACGTAAAATATCTCCTAACTGTAAAGTCCCCCTACTTACTCCCTGAATTGCTTCCAATATGGCATGATAAAGAGCATGGACTTCCCTATACGAATTAGCATTTATAATATGGTTATTTTTAGCACTTGTTTCAACAGCAGCAACTACTTTTGATAGCTCCATAGCCCCAACTTTTCCAACTGTATGGTTATAACCCCTTGAGTCCAGTTCTTGTTCAACTTCTTTCACCAGTTCAGTATTATGCAAGAGAACCAATAAAGAAGTTAACTTACCCATTGAAAAATTATTCTTTTGTTTAACCTGATTGCTCATAAGATGTTCCCCCTTTGTGCGTCCCTTACTACTAGATTAGTATATACTGAAGGGTATATTAGGTGTCAACCTAGTTTTTGGTAGCGCATACATTTCTTCGTTGACAACTATTTATTCGGTAGATATACTGAATATAATTCTGAAAATTCTAGATAATCTAGCCTTTAGTGGATGAATTAAATTTTAGTTAATGAAGGATCCTAACAAAAAGATGGAAATATAAAAATTAGGTATGATGTTATTTTTTAGAATAGGGTTTTCTCCAAGAGAGTAGATCAGATACCTATTAAACTTAAAAATATTACTTATATAAGTTTATTTAGGTGTAGTTAAGTAGATAAAACAAGACTCCAATTTAGTTATTAGTTTATAGAATGGAACTTGGCAAAAAGGAAATTAGTATTTTTGCGAAGTTTTTTTGTATTGGAAAGACCTATAGTAACTTGGAAAGGAAAGCTAAATTATATTTTTTTGAGATTTTAATAGATATTTTAAAAATCATAAAAAAACTATATTCATTCAAAACATATTTTAAATTATCTCCAACCGATCTGCTCATTTAAATTTTTAGTTTAAAGGAGAACCCTGCTTATAACATAAAAATAATTAAATCATACTCTTAGGAAGAGGGTTATACATGCATAGTAAAAAAACAGAAGTATCCAATGAGCTTCAAAGAAATATGAAAAGCAGACATTTATTTATGATTTCAATTGGTGGGGTAATTGGAACAGGCCTTTTTTTAAATTCGGGTCATATTATCAATGAAGCTGGTCCTGGTGGGGCTATATTAGCTTACCTCGTTGTGGGTTTCTTAATGTACTTAGTTATGCTTTGCCTTGGTGAATTGACCGTATCTATGCCGGTGACAGGGTCATTTCAAGCCTACGCAACAAAATATATAGGACCTGGAACAGGTTTTACTGTGGGATGGATGTACTGGTTGAATTGGGCAGTTACAGTAAGTGTTGAATTCACAGCATCTGGATTATTAATGCAGCGCTGGTTTCCTGATATTCCTGTTTGGGTTTGGTGTGCTATTTTTGGAACTTCTTTGTTTATCATTAACTCTCTGTCTACTCGCAGTTTTGCAGAAACAGAATTTTGGTTTTCAAGTATTAAAATCGTAACCATTTTATTATTTATTATAATTGGGGCAGGTATAATTTTTGGATTTCTTGATACTCATGGGGCAAAAAATCCAGTTCAAAGTGTTTCTACCATAATGAATAATGGAGGACTTTTTCCAAATGGATTTAGTAGTGTTTTCTTTGCCATGATTGGAGTTGTTTTTTCTTTTCAGGGAACCGAATTGATTGGTATTGCAGCTGGAGAATCTGAAAATCCACATAGGGAAATCCCTAGAGCGATTAAAAATACAGTTTGGCGAACAGTATTTTTTTATGTAATTTCCATGCTTATCCTCGTTAGTTTAGTCTCCTGGCAAAAAGCAGGATCAGTGGATAGCCCATTTGTCTATGTTTTCGACAATGTTGGGATACCGTATGCAGCAGATGTAATGAATTTTGTTATTCTCACTGCGGTTTTATCGGTTGCGAATTCAGGGTTATATGCATCCACACGAATGCTATGGGCTATGAGCCGTGAAGGATTTGCTGGGAAATCTTTTTCAAAATTAAGCCAAAAGGGGGTACCATTACGCGCATTAAGTGTAACTTTTTTAGTAGCATGTCTATCCCTCTTAACAAGCTTCATTGCTGCTAATACTGTTTTTCTAATTTTAGTATCGATCGCTGGCCTAGCTGGCATCACTGTTTGGATGTTAACTGCCTTATCTCAATTAAATTTCCGTAAAGCTTATATTGCGGAAGGAAATGATATTAATCAATTAAACTTCCGTACACCTCTGTATCCTATTGTTCCAATTACCTGCTTTGTACTCTGTTTAGTAGTCATTGTTAGTATGGCTTTTGTTGATTCTCTCAGGGCTGCTTTATATTGCGGTCTCCCATTTGCAATTGGGTGCTATGCCTACTATTACTTACGTATTCATAAGAAAATAGATAAGGAAAAAGATACAATAATATTAAAGAGAAGTTCTGGGGAATAGACCTAGTGGGAATTATATTCTTCCTTTAATTAATGAATCATTGAGTAAATCACGATGTTTTCATTGCCTCTTTTTGATTTTTTAGCAGATTTTATCCTTGGATAAGATCTGCTTTTTAATTACAATAACAAACATTATACAAGAATTAATCCGTCAACCCTTTTTATAAAACATGTGATTAACCTCTGTCATCTGAATATGGGTTACCTCTATATTTTCAAAAGACCTTTATCCGTGTATTCTGAAATAAAAAGAAGCCTCAGTCTTTAAAAAAGAAGGCTTCTTTTTATTGAATTTCTTCTATATTACATCGTTTTTATTAAGATAGGGATTTAAGTTCCTCTGTTAAACGTAAAAAAGCTTGTTTATCTTTATTCTTTAAAGACTGGTCTATTTCCTTAAGGATCTTACTTCTTTTGAAGTCGTTCATCGTGTGATTCAAAAACAATTCAGCCAGCATTTCATCACGTAAACTTGGATCAATTTCGTTAAGTACATTATTTTCCATTAAAAATCAACCCCTTTATCTTTTCTCCTTTTTAAACATTATTATCCTTTTTGACGTTGTTTATACGAGATTGATAGATAAAGTGAAATAATGAATATATTTACTATTGATAATCCTCTTGTTATTCTGATTGTTATTTCATACTTATAAACCCTAAAGCGAGCACAAAAACTGGTTTATTTATTTGTTGAAGTAGATCTACAAACTAACTTTTAAGAATATAGGTTCTGACAGCCATGTTTAACGACGGCAAACCACTAGCTTAATCTATTTTCCTATCAGAAACGTTCGTAATTTATTTTCAAACTTAATCAAACGATGAAAATGACAGGTTTTCTATTAAGAGAAAATTTCGTAAACCTATACTTTTACGGACATCTAATTCTATGCCATTTTAAAACATTAAATTAATAAAATTACTTTAACGAAATTTAAACAAAAGGTTAATTAATACTTTTTATGGATTAATTTACTTTTAATTTATTTTTAACCATATTTTAATGATTCACTATAGTCGTTGAATTATAATGGAATTACCAAAGTGATTATCCTTCTTTCAACTTGCTTTCTACCTAAAGCAAGTCTTTTTATTTATCGGAATGAAAATGACTAAAATGATATAGGTTGCACGGTATCCACATATTTCATTAGTAATCAGACTAAAATATGTTTCAAATATACAGAGAAACGCTCTCTGAGGAAATTAACTTTGGTTTTACATATAATAAATGATTCGCCGCAAATTTCAGCAATTTAGAAGTTTTTATCTTCTTATTATTGATTTTGAAAATCGATCTGTTTAAAATTAGTTACCCTAATGTCACTCTCAAGAACTAAAAACGCTTTTCATCAAGAAGTATTTATAACGCGCTATATTTAATGAATTTCATTTCTATATACAATCCAAAAGTTAATAACATATATACTGATAAAGAATGGAAATAGGAGAGGATATTCTTGACTAAAAATCATTCATATTTAGATGAGAAAGTTATGACTATAAAAATCGTTACTGAAATGACAGGTTTATCAGTAAGACAAGTTCGTTATTATGAAGAGCGAGAGCTTATTTTCCCAAAACGAAACTCTTCAGGTACCCGAATGTATTCTTTTTCCGACATTGAAAGGTTGATGGACATTGCAGAAAAAATTGAAGATGGCGTTCGAACAAGAGAAATGCGTAAGGATTTATTCCAAAATAAGTGAAATTTGTTTGTTCTTTTAGTCTTTGCTCATGTTTACTCAATTTGTATCTTCCATATTTACTGGATTATTTTTATTCGATTTTTTTATAAATGTATATAAGATAGGACTTTTATGCATTCCATTATCATTTAGCCTAGAGAGAAACATTGATACATAAAGGGTGTATAAAGATTTGCATATTCTATAAAAATGACCCTGTTAGAACCCTCGGGACTGCACCCTGTTTGTGAGACAGGAATCAAAGCACCTTTTAAACAACCATTTGCCGGTATTGTACTGGTGACTGGTTGTTTAGTTTCGTTTGAATACGGGCATTGTTGTAATAGGTAATATAGTTTTCGACGATTTGTTCGACGATGGTGGTCGTCGTATATGTTAACTCGTCGAGGTAGAACGTTTCAGACTTTAGCGAGGAATGAAACGATTCAATGGAGGCATTATCTGCGGGTGTCCCTTTACGGGACATACTCATAGTAATGCCTCTTTCTTTGATTTTTTGTTGATAGAGATGCGATGTGTACACAGAGCCTTGGTCACTATGCAACGTACATCCTTTAGGTAAAGAAGGAAGTTGGCTTAACGTATCTAAGACAAATTCTACGTTTTGATAATCACCAATCGAATACGCAATGATTTCCCCATTAAATAAATCTTGAATACTTGAAAGATACAACTGTTTAGGTCCAAAAGGCAAGTAGGTTATATCAGTTACTAATTTCTGAAGAGGACGATCAGCTTGAAACTCACGATTTAATACATTCTCTGCAACCTGATAAGGTTGCCCTGTTTGCTTTCGTTTTTTTCGTTTTACGCGACATTGCCAACCGTATTTCTGCATGACACGTTGTACAAATTTATGGTTAATCTTCATCGTTCGATTGAGTAATGCTGTAATTTTTCGATAGCCATATCGGAACTTGTGTTTACGACACTGCTTACCAATCTGTTGTTCCATCCATTTCTTTTTCTTTGTCCGTTCTGATTGTTCCTGTTGCCTCCAGCGATAATAAGTCGATCGAGGGATATCAAGGTACTGACAGATTTGATAGACTGGTATCTTATCTTTTAACTCTTCCACTACGTTCACTACGATTTCTGGGACCACTTCCTCTCCAATTCCTTGTACTTTTTTAAGACCTCAATCTGTTGTGTTAAATACCGGTTTTCTGCTTTCAATTTGGATATTTCGTCTTTAAAGCCAGGTCCCTTTCCATATGAATATTGCTTGCCTAC
>NZ_CP130964.1:0-75915 GCF_041941685.1 Priestia megaterium
CCGAGATGTGCTCCATATACCTTGTATCCCTGCATCAAACTGACATGTTTTAAGCTTGACGCGATTGGTTCGATCGCTTCTACTGTGTTTACTAGCATGGCTAGGTTGGGCGGAACAAGTTCAGCCCAAGTCGGACGGTCCTGATAGGCCGCATAGAAGATGTGTGTTACCTCAGTTAAACCGCCTAACTTCTCGCGGGTTTCGTCTATATTGAGCAGGTCCGCAGCCACATACCGGACACGGCCAAAAGATTCGCCTCCTCGGCGCGATACTCCGATCACTTCCCAGTCAGGGAGAGTAATGAGGTGATCGATGAGGTTGCGACCAATAACACCATTTGCGCCTACGACCAAGGCGACTTTGCGTGTTGATTGAGATTCATTATTCATAGCGTTACAGCTCCTTCTGTACTGTACTTTGTTCACTATTATTTTGCATCATGAAACTACACTTGAGAAGTACGCACTTTGAAGTGCCATAAGCACTTTTTGGTAATCTAGCAGTGCTCTTAAGACAAATATCTGGTGTTAATAACATCACCAAAACTCAGGTTATACTGTAGATACCAGCTGACTCTTAGCAAAATAAGGTACTACTGATAATATTTCTACTTAAGTAAATTCTCCTTTCACATACAATAACGCTCCTCTTTAGATTGATAGTACTAGTAGGGCCAAGTTTAAGAGATTACTTGCAAGTTTGTTAAACCCTTCGCACTAAAACCATATTTAGTATTGTTTCTGCAAAGAACCAATACTCCTATATTGTATACTCTATGCATCCTTAGTTAACGTAATCGTGATTTCCGGAACACATGAAAAAGGAAACCCCTTGGCGTTGAAGGGTTTCCATGAGGGTAAAGTTTCTTTATTATGCAGCTTTTTATACATCCTTGATGCAGCAACATTCACCTGAAGGATTAATAGTGAGAGAATGTATAAAAAGTGCATCTTTTATACATATACTCGTTCTGTAAAATATAGTCTTTAGGACAAAAATATGCTATGCTTTATTTCCAGTTATAGAGTTACCTTAAAAAGCAACCTCACTCCAGAGTGAGGCTGCCTTTTTTCTTATTTAACTACTAAAGAAACTTCCACTCTTTCTTTTTCTCTTATAATGATGATGTCCATAACTTCCGTGATGGTCACGGCTTTTTCTATAATCATCACTACTGCTATAACTCTTAAAATGCTTTGATCTTCCTCTTTTGTAATCACTGCTACTATAATGCTTATGTTTATTATTCATTAGTGAATCAAACAGTTTTTTGAACATGATTTACTCACCCCTCATAATTAGTTTAAATCTATGAAAAACAAAAAACGCTTTTATCTTTCTAGTAGATAAAAGCGTTCGATGTATAGACGCAGACTTCACCTAACTAAAAACGTAGGCAAAGGTCTTGCTAACAATTAAGATTGCCAACAAATACGGAAACATCCTGTTTCGTAATGACAATTTTTATGGGGCTAAAAATATTCGCTATATTGTTTATGCATAATCTATAAGGTTCTAATAGCTATTGCACACTGTATAAATTTTTTTATATTTTAAGGTTAGCTCTTGCTTACTAATGGCTCTGTTTTTCTTCTCAATTCTTGTAATAACATTTCTGCACCTTCTGGGCTTAGCGTAAGGTTTCCAGCATACCTTTTATTTTCTTTTTTTATTTCTCCAGTTATCGTACACTCTTGGGATACTTGATATTTTTGAAAAATGATTTTGTCGCCATCAACATAAATCTCTACTGGCGTTTTATTTTCTATATCTAAAACCTTGCGCAATTCACTTGGAAGGACAACGCGTCCTAATGGATCCACTTTTCTTACAATACCTGTACTTTTCATAATATCTCTCCTTATGTTATAAAACTCATGATGTTACTATTATCATTGTAACACTTATTCTTACGGCTTATCCTGTTGTTTCTAATACTGCTCTTTTTTTAAGAAGAAGCTAATTTAATATTATGTAACCTTTTAAAGTATGAAAAAGATGATATTATCACTTATGAAACCCATAATAATAACAATGATATGGTTTCTATTTATTTGGAGTGTGATAATACTTGTTTTTAATTCATTTATGTGAACCTTGTAAAGTTGAGGAAATAACAACTCAAATAGATCCAAAATATAAATGCCCTAAGTGTGGGCTATTGACCGAAGATAGATGGATTGATGAAGAAAAGGAATATGAATCGTGAGTTTTAAGAGAGAGCATTAATGCTCTCTTTTTTTAAAACATAAGAGGGATTTATAGTGACTACACCAACTTGTCTTTATTGTGAGTTCTGTAATGATTATGTGCATTGCTTGCAAGATGGAAAGAGAAAAAGTCTTTATAAGATTCGATTGATTGACTATAAATTTATGGATATGGATCTTCCATAACTAAAAGAGCTTCACCTTGTTTTGCCTGTTGCTTTTTCTCTCCTTCTACTTTCCCAGTATAAAACAAGAATACTCTTCAGCTTTCACTTCGCCTTCAAACCTTTGCTTTTTTTAACGTTTTATCTCTTGTGCTCCATTTCTTTTTTTTGTAGAATATGCTCCATTATTCCGTGCAAAAAATTTCGTGAATCTATTTTATGATTTCTCTTTTTCCCCTTTTACATCATCCTTTATCTCTCTCAGTACCTCCCTCCTTTTAGGCCAACCTTTTAAAAAATCTTGGCGAGAAATCTTTTTTCTTTTACAATTTCATCTATTTTTTTGACGGCAATTGGGTCAATATTTCATAAAAACAGATCCATGATATTCGTTCCTTCCCTGTAAATTATGGTTCCCTACTACAAAAGAGAGAAGAGCATAAGGGGTTTTTGCCCCCACAGTCTGTGTGGGGCTAGGCAAAGCCTAGCAAAACCATGGGGTCAAAGAAAAGCTAGTCATGTCCCTTTTACGTCCCCTTTTTACCCCTAAACAACGTTTTTTAGATTAATTATTTTCCTGTTAATTCCATTTATTCACTCTTAGTCCCCTTTGTGTCCCCCACTGCTTTTTCACTTCATGGCTAAATCTTGTTGCTTCTCATTTAACTTTTGGAGTTTTCCTTGCAAGCTTTTTTGTTCATCTTCATAGAGCTGAATGCTTTCATCACTGCATTGAATCGCATCTTTTTTTCGCAATTTTTGATTCTGTATCAGCTTTTCCATAGTTTTTTATTTTCTTTTTTACAACATCTTTTTCTAATTCATGTGAACCTGCATTTTTTTAGATCAATCATCATTTATAGAATAAAAATTGATTCATAAATGATAAAAAAGCACGCGTAAATCACTTGTATTGTAAGTAAAAAGAAATGGCTGTTTTGACCATGAACGTGCGGAAAAAATAAAAAAAATCGCTTGCTTCCGTCTTATTTTTTTCAAAAAACACTTCAAAATGAAGTGACTCTTGAGGGGACATTTATCAAATATGAGGGTGCGGCGAAGGGGTTTCTGGCACAAATATTGTGATTATTGAAGGGCCTCTGAAGGGACTATCCTTCAATTTGAGGGTGCGCTGAGGGGGTTCTTGTAAACATTTCTTTGTACCCAATGTTTTGTTAGGCTCTGCCTAACCCCACACAGCCTGTGGGGGCAAAAACCCCTTATGCTCTTCTCCTTATTTTTTAAGGGGCACCAGTATTTTAAGAATTTCAAACAAAATAGGGAACTTAAAATAAGAAATGTTGATCCTACTACTGTTAAAAAATCTCTGAGTTAGCAAAGAAACATGATCAATCATGACAGCAATTTTTAAAAAGTCAGATACACACGTTAGCTATTTCTAATCAACAGTCAGATCTAGAAGAACGTTTGGAAAATCTGCTTGAGGCTCACATTAAGATGATGGAACACTGGGCAATTTCAATGGGGAACTTGAATGATATTTTAAAAGAATTGATCAGAGAATATAGAGATGGTTAATAAAACAAGCCAAATGATTTCACTTGATGAAGACACCTATCAATACATTCAAAATTACATGATTGAACAAAAAATGAGGTATCTTGGCGATGTGATTGCCGATATTTGCAACAAATCCAGATACGAGCAAAAGAAAGAATGAATTTTAACAATCATTACAGAAGCTGTTTCCAATGAGTTAAAAATAATTTTAAAAAGGACCTCAATAAATGACAACTTGGCGTTAACACTGCCAATAAACATGTACAAATAGCCAAGGATACAGGACAATTTTCACCCTCAGAATTCAACAAAAAAGCAGCTTCTATATTTATAAGTAGAAGCTGCCTATATCATATTTTTGGAATTTTGCATAGTGTCATTTTACCCTTAACATTGAAGTTGTACTAATTCACTAAATTTCCAAAAATAATAAAAAATAAACATTATAACATACTTTAAAACACTTGAGGAGGGGAAACTTTTTTCCCCTCCCCTACCTTAAAAAACTCATATATAATAAAGGTGATTCCTACAGCAATACAGGATCGCTCATAGCTAAAAATACTTCTTTTGATATATTTTGCTAATTTTTTATTGAATTATAAGACTAGTTAACGCTATAATAAAACTAACAAAAACGTGCGGAATAGAAAAAAGACTTCAACTGTTTAAGAAGTGCTCTCAACACTCTTAAACCGTTCCCCCTAACATGACTAGGGAAAACACTTGTCGAAGTCTCTTGTTAATAGAGTTAGTTTTGTACAAAATAAAACTTATGGTTTTATTTTATATGAAATTGACATCTATTTCAAGGGCTTAGTTCATCAAATTCAAGACATTGTTTTCCTTTTACCAGGGAGACAGTGTCTTTTTTTGTTCCTTAAAGGAGAAGATGAACAAATGACAAAGCTCTTTACCTGCTATTTACAAGATGTAAATACCTTCAATGGACGATTCACATGGTTATGGAAAGAAAAATCGACCCTTCGTAAAAAGAAAGAAGCGTTTTTAGAAACCCTTCGTACTCATTTTAAACAACAACAAGTAGCCCTACATAAAGTATTCCCTAAAAAACGTATGGAAATGTTAGATTACGTGATTTATAACCTTGTTGCTACAGGCATTCAAGCGATTCACTCGAAAACACTCATGGAAAAGTTTGATGTATCCCAAAGTACCGTTTCTCGCTTTGTAAAATCATTAAAGGCAACACCGTTTATGATCGTGGCACGTTATATCAAAGAAGATACAACAGGTGCTCATCCTGATAGCTATGTGTTTATCCTTAAAAGCCATAAGAATTTTGATCAAATTTGTGATGAAATCTTTTTTGCCTATGACACAACAGGTGTACAAACACTTCCAAAAGAAGAAATGACAACTCCTGTGACAACTCCTGTGACAAGTCCAGAACGTGCTGAAAACGTTGATACAACAAGCTTTGAGGACGAAAAAACATCGTCCCCCTTTATTAACCTTGATTTACCTGTAAATCATTTAAGTAATCATTTAATATCTGCTTCACAGTCATTTGCTTATATCAAAGGTGTGCCTAAAAAAGTAAATAATGTTTACGCAGGTAAATATGGTCATCAACTAAAAGATTTTTATGCTCGTATTCAAAATGCAGCTAAAGCAGTAAAACGAGATACAGAGATTGAGATTGTGAAAGAACAAATTCACGAAGTCGCTTATACAGCCATTGTAGGCTTAGATAAATATGTCCATGAGGCGAATCATAAGGGCACTACCCTATCACTAGATGAGATGTGCCGTTTAGTTTATCAGATTGCCTACAATCAATTTACCAATCTACTAAAAGGGAATACAGAAGAACAATCACCTGAGACAGATATACATACAGAAGCTGAAACAGCAGCCCTATTTACACCTAAACATATCATCCGTAAGGAATTAGTTCCTGATTGGTTAAAAGCTGAACAGGAGCAAAAAGAGTCTACACAAGAAACAGCTATTTCTCTGGATCAACAGCTTGAAATGATTCAATTAAAGCAAGATTTAGGGCAAGAACTAACGCCTAAAGAAGAAACCTTACTCCAAGAGCACAGTTCTACGTACAGTTCGTTAGAAATGGCTGAACTGAAACAAGATTTAGGACAAGCATTAACACCTAAGGAACAGGATTTATTGCACCAACATGCTAATTTAAAGGAACCAGCTTCTTAATTTTTAAAAGTAGTCAGAAGATAATAAGGACTTGGCAGGATTTGAACCTGCAAGAAACCAAGTTGTATAGTGTAATACGACTGGCTGCTCTGCTATTGAGCTACAAGTCCATACTAAAAGTATGTGCATAATTTCTGTTTATATGCACGACAGGAGAACATGTAAAAAGTGAAGAAATCCCTTGGAAGCTGATGTTTAGTAAGAGTATTATTATTTAGAAACATGTTCTAAATAATTAATATATAAATCTATGTAGGAGGAGATCACTATGCCCCATAAAATGACCCTAACAGGATCTGCGACAGGTCCCTTACGAGAATACGATCGCTACGTTGCCTTTGATATGCGTGAAAAAGGTTCACCTTCTGCGCCTAAAGGGCTGAAAAAGAGCACCTTTATTTCGTATACCGTGTTTGTTGCCAAGAAAGCCTTTAATAAAACCGGACTGACAAAAAAGAGTATTATGCATGAAAAAATCTTAGTTCAAGGAGAACCAACGTTAGATATTCCCATTGACGAGTGCCCTGGGGAAATTGGTATCATCTGCTTTCAAATTACCGTTCTTCCAAATAAAAACGATAAAGAAGCCAATGAGTCAAACGATAAAAAAGAAGCGAAACAAGAGGTTTCTAAGGCACAACAAGAGGTTGGAGCTACCAAGCAGGAGGAAAAGCAAGATTCTATCTCTTAGCCTGTAGCAACAGAAACGAAAACTATACAGCCAGAAGCGAAAGAAACGCCTGTAAAAGAGAAAAAGGCTGCGCCCCAAAAGAAGCAGCTGCCGACTCAACCAAAAGGGACACAGGATATCGTGAGCTTTGATGAGATTATCGTGCCTGAAGCCTTCTTAAAGACACGCCCAAACCCTGTGAAGACAGAGGAAGTCATTGAGTTTGTGAAGCGTACAGGACACCTTGACAAGCCGTTAACGATTGAGAAAGGATCAAAGGTCTTAAAAGATGGCTATCGTCGTTATATTGTGGCTAAAACGGTGAAAATGGACAAAGTTCCTGTCGTATATGAATATCAAAAATAACTTGTGATCTGTTAAAGATTCTCTCTTAATATTTAAGGAGTTTTGTTTATGAAAGCATTCGATAAAACGTTCATAAAATATGGGAAAGAAGTGTATCCTTACTATTATAAGGATGATGCAGCTGAAAGGATATATGTAAAAAGCTCACCTTCAGATGACCAACTTAAAAACAACGTGTGTACAATTATCTTCAAAGTAGAGTATTGTAGTGTACACATTTATGAGATCCCTCGTAAAGGTTATGAGAATAAAGGCTATGGATCAATGGCAATGCGAGCTTTAATTAAACATTCCATTGACAAAGGCTATTTAGGAATAACAGGATGTTTGTCTTATAATGATAGGCATCACATCTCTAGATTAATCTCTTTTTATGCAAAAAATAGCTTTGATATAAAACTAAACTCAAAAAGGGACAGTGGAAAGATTCAGTTAGACTTAACTAGTCCAAGTGAATTATTAAGGAAACTCACTGAGAGAATAACTTTATTAGAGAATAAATTAGAAGAGCAGAAACAAAAAGAAAAAGAACTTCAAGAAAAAGTAGCATCTTTGGAGCATGATGTTGCAAATGAAAGTAAATTGCTGAAATTTTTAAAGAAATACATTTAAAACTAAAACCTACTGCTTATAGATCTCCGTATTCAAAAGAGTATCATACTACAAATATATAATAATCTTAAAATGCCTCTGTATGTTATTCTATACAGAGGCATTTTCTCTTTTAAAAATAATGAACCACTAAATCAACTCAAGCTCACCTTAGGTTAAACTTAAGGTGAACTTATTATTCGTGAACAAAAATCTATTTCTTGTAAGTTAAACACAAGTTAAACTAAATAGCGCGTAAATAGCGCTATGATATAATAAAAAGGATTCTATACATATACAGAGAATAAGATTAGATATTATGTATTCAGGAGGAAGAATATGAACAACAAATACGGTGTATTCGCTAAAGAAGTATATATGCACCTAGATATCAACCCTGCGACCCTTCGAAACTGGAGTTCTATGATTGAGAGTCATGGGTATGAATTTGAGAAAAACCATAAAGGACAACGTATTTATTACCAGCGCGAGATTTTCGCACTTGCGAATTTAAAGACTCTTTTGGCTCAAAGAGAGAGTTTAGAAAGCGCAACAAAGGCTGTAGCAGCAAAGCTTGTTGAGGAAAGAAGCGCAGAAAAAGCGATAAGCGCTATTACAGAAAAAGAGGAAGATGAGAACTCTATAACGCTATCTAAGAGTGATTTAGATAATTATATTGATAATTTAGAAAGGAAATTTAGTGATTTCATAGCCAAACGAGATGCTTTATTTTTAGAAGAAATGCAAAAGCGAGATAAACTACTTCTTGAGGCGATCACTAAGATGCAATTACAAGTTGCTGCTAGTAAAGAGGCAATAGAAACGAGCATTAACGATGATAATAAAGATGACTATAAAAATGAACATACAGATATCATCTTAAATGAAATTAAAGAGCTGAAACAACAAATAAGTGCTTCACAAGCAGAAGGGAAAAAAGGACTGTTCCAGAAGCTTTTTGGGAAGGATTAAAAAGCGCCCCTATTCCTATAACAGCAACGTTCAAAGCGCTAAAAAGCGCAGAAAAAGCGATATGCGCTTTTTGAAATTATTCGTTTTCAAATATAAGCGAGACTGGTTTCTAGAGTATAGAAACCAGTCTCTTTTTTCGTTAAACTTTTCACTTGCAAAGGAATATTCATAACAAAGACCGCCCATTATGTATTAGTGTATAAGGCGGTCTTAACTGTATTCATGCTATATGTCTATGACAAAAATATCGACATTATTCTGAAAGCTTCTAAATATATGTATTAAATTTTTTCGTTATGTTTATGCAATATTTTAATGTCTTAATAGATGATATGGAATTAGCCTGTCCATTATGACCAAAATAAATCAAAATGAACCAGAATCGTATAAAATAATTCAGAACAGGAAAGGATGTGTATAAAAAGGAGTGGTTGATTGTGTCATGGTGGAAAAATCCGAAGAGAAGTAAATTCGGACGTTTTTTGGACAAGAATGGGGTTACTCAAACAGAATTTGCAAAAAAAAGTCACGTATCAAAGACAACCATTTCAACTTTATGTAATGAAAAAAATTATTCTCCATCTCCAAAAGTATTGAAAAGGGTAATGGATGCTATTAAAAAAATTGATGAAAATAAGCAACCTAATGATTTCTTCAATATATAAATATTTATAAAAAACAAAAAAAACTACTGCATTAGAACATGAAGGTTTTTTTATTATTTAATAAAATTAATTTACATAACAGGTATTATCGGAAATGACTTTAAAGTAAGTTAAATTTAAAAAACAGCAATCCAACAACAATAATTAAAACAATTAGTACAAGGCTGGCTCCTGAACTATGTAACATATTTATAAAAAGAACACTAGAGATCAAAATTATAAATATCCCTATTACATTTAACAACGTTCTATTTTTCAAATCTTTATCTCCTTTTAATTTATATTCACCATCCACTTTATTCCATATATACAACTTTAACACTTTATATTATCGCAAATAAAGGATTTAAAACTGTGTATACTCCATACAAAGGTAGTTAACATAATACCTCTTTCGGGTACACATGCCAAAAAGAGCCCCTTGCGCCACAAGGGGTTGAAGATAGGATGACTACTTGCTTCATGCAGCTTTTTATACATCCTTGATTTAGCACGGTTTTCCCAAGACTTAGATGGGGAGGAGGTTGTATAAAATGTGTGCGCTTTATGTATACGATTTTCTTAGAAAAGATAGTATTTAAAGTGATAAAATGGTAAAATTTATCTGTCTCATACATGGATACGTATGAACCCTGCTAAAGAGCAGCCTTGTAAGTATATAACAAGGTTGCTCCTCTATAACAAAAATTGTATGACAACCTTTCAATTAATGTGTTACACTGACTATAGACCTAATCTTTCTTATACTTTAGTACAGAAAGATTAAAATCCCAAAAAGCACCCTTATTCTCGAATGCCATTAACGATGAGGGTGCTTTTTCCTATATAAAAAGTTTATGTTAGTAATTGCTTTCTGTTAGATGCATAGATAGTTGTTCTAACCAACCCTATTTATCCTTAAAATGTCCTCTTTTTAGGACAGAAATTCCTTTTTGTATCCTAAAAGCATGGTAAAATAGATTGAATGGTTCAAATATAATGTCATTTCTTATTCGTAGCTAAGAAAAGCCCTCTCAGTCCTTAATCACTTAAGGGCTTTTCTTATTTTTAGCGCCTAGCTATTTTACGTCAAATTGATTTTAATTCTACCAGAAGAGGATGGAGTTTTTACCCTTGCTTCTTTTGCTTGTTTCGCAGAACCCTTGTATTTTTCCATAAGCTCATGAATACTTGCTACCTGTATAATACGAATATGCTCTGAAGACAACGCATATCGAATAGGCGTAATCAAAATGACAGAAGGGAATACTGCACCGTCCTCTGGCTGCCATTGTAACGCTTTCCACTCATCCGAAAAGAAAAACTCCTCATATAAACTAATCTTCGCTTGCATTTTCTGCTCCGAATACTGATTGCGTTGTATTTCAATCCAAAAAGGAGAGCCTTTAAAAATACAAAAAAGATCGGGTTCAATCCCTCCTTTGCGTCCGGTGGGCTTATCTTCTACAATAACGTGTTTAGGTATACTATAGGCACACATTTGCTTATAGATATCTAGAATTGAAAGGAAATGAAGTATTTTTTGAGAGTTCTTTTTGATTTTGGCATCTACAGGTAAATAGACGGTCGGAGAATACTGCTGCGTGCGTTCAATTAGCCCTAACCGATATAAACGTACCATGACACTATTACAGGCATTTACAGGCGATTTCAGCTGTTTAAAGAAGAGCTCAACTAATGAGTCTCGATCCACAGCCCGAAACTGATTAATAAATCCAATGATGTCTTTATCACGCTGAGATAGCCGAAAATTCATCGTTGTTCCTCCTTCTCTAATAATCCAAAGAGAGGCTGTGACACAACCTCTAGTTGCGGTTCAGAATCCTTCACACGTGTTTGATAAGGAGAAAGTAGTTCCTTACAAGCCCCTTCATCTAAGAAATAAGCTTGAAACTCTTTCACGTCATCAATTTTAATCTTCATGCGTCCCCTGGCTGCGGCATCAATTTCTTCTGCCCCAATCACTCCGGCTACTTTCGCATTGGTGGCATCAGCTTGCCTTCCAGAGATCCGAACTCTTAAGTTTGCTTTTAGTGCTGAATTCAACAAATCGGCATCTGGACGCTGCATGGCAATAATCGTATGAACGCCTAACGCACGACCCTGACTCGCAAACTGTTGAATCATCTCTACGAGATCTGTTTCTCGCTTAATGATGCTCATTTCATCTAAGACCACTACAATGCGAGGTAGCTTAAAAGGAAGCCGACTAATATGTGTCACGCCATGCTCTAACAGTAAATCTCCTCTTCGATACATTTCAGCTCGTAATAGCGCAAAAGGTTTTCTCATCTCTTTGGCTTCAAAACAAAGCGCATCTACATGTTCAATCCCATTAAATAAGCCTAAATCAGCTCGTTTAAGATCCACTAAGACTAAGCGTAAATCAGCAGGAGAAGCATACTTCACCCATGTCGTTAAGATGACACGCATGAGGCTACTTTTTCCCGCGCCAATTTCACCAGAAATCAGTAACGTTTCTAAATCCGCAAAATCCCATGAAACAGGGTTTCCGTAGATATCTTGACCAATGCAGACAGGAAGCTCCATTTTTTCGATATGAGGATGAATCGAGTCATACGTATAAGTAAGCATCTTAGGCAATCTTTTGTGATGAACGGTGATACTAAAATTCTTTAGGCTGCCGTTTATTTCGATGTTGCTGCCTAATACTTGGCGTAAGGCCCATCTCTTTTTGTTTAAAAGTTCAGGATCAATGCCATTTAGTAAGGAAAAGGCATAGCGAGTATAGGTGTGATGATGATCAATTCGATGGATCTTAGGGAACTGATACGAAGTACGATCTCCACGCTTTATGACCCGATAAATCTCTGCGGTACGAAACGCTTTAATCAATTGGCCACGTAATTTTAGCTTTTCAAACATCAACATTCCTCCTCAAAGTATAAATGTCGCAAAGAAGTAAAATAAGGCGCTATAAAACGCAACAGGTAAAATAAAGCGCATTACCTTTGCGAACTGATCAGCAAGATCGACAACACCCCAGCGTTCTAATATTCGTTCAATAATGGCAATTCCTAAGACAATGCCTCCTATGGTCAGAATAGTAGGGTCAAGCATGGCTAGTGTACTAAAAGGAACAAAGGAATAAGCCCTGAAGGGACGAGGTCTCGTAAGAGGTGAGTGGAGGGTTAAAGGAAAGATAGTTCGAAAGGTAAACCCTTTTGTTTTTCTCATGTTGGTACCTTCTTTCACTCTTTTAATTTTTTTGCTTTTTAGGTATCAATTATTTCAGCTTAACGCATCCGGTCGCCCCCTTCGCCTCTTCGGCTCAGCTCCCTTACAGATTCTATGAAGGGCTTCACTAGGGGCATAAAGCTTGTATTAACGCAGTAACGCTACTGAAATAGATACTGATTAAGTAATGGAGTCATGATTCTTTAGATACTATGTAGCTACTGCAGTAAGCTTGCCTGTCCATCCCAAAAAAAAAAAGAACCCTTACTGCAGTAGGTGAGGAGTAGGTGTTGATGTAAGTTATGCTCGGTTTTTATATATTAATGGTTATCTCAAAGGTCTATTTTTTCATGACATGATGTAGAAAATTACTCATAGAAAAAAGGGAGAATGGATATCCATTCTCCCTTCAGCCATCAATTATAAAGTTGTATTAGAAACGTCCACCGCCAAGTTGTTGCTCAGCCATTTGTACAAGACGTTTTGTGATTTCGCCACCTACTGATCCGTTTGCACGTGCAGTTGTGTCGGCACCAAGGTTTACACCAAATTCGCTAGCGATTTCATATTTCATTTGATCGATTGCTTGTTCAGCACCGTATACTAATAATTCATTGTTGTTGCTGCTTTTGTTGTTTGCCATGTTGTGTCACCTCCTTGTTTCTTTTAATTTTCCTATTGTAAAAGAGGTATATTCATGGTAAATAGTGGATGGATAGTTCCTTATCTGATTGACATACTAAAGAGTAGAAACAAATTGCACTGTAAAAAGTGGGATATCTGTTTCACTTCCTTGTGATAAAGATTAAACACTTGCCATGTATAAGAAAAAGGATGACGTCCTTGTTTGTCATCCTTTTTCTTGTTTTAAAACCCATTTTTAATAAATTATATTTTTAAAATACTCATATAAACTACGAATAAGATGTTTATTTAAGAAAATAAGGCTATCAAGTAAGAAGAAGGAGCATTGTAAATTGCCAGACTCTTGTTTTCAGCCGTAGTAAGACGAAAATATATTAAACAGATCTATAAGTTATGCTATAATAGTGATGGAAATAATACGTGAATCATTTAATGTGTTCAACGTAGCAAAGAGCCACTTGTATAAGACAAGTGGCTTTTACTTATCTACTCGAAGAGCTTATGAACCGATATACATAGCGATAAGGCCTCACAAGGGAAAAATAGTTATGCTTTAATGATAGAAGCCCCCATCAACGTTGATGGGGGCTTCTTTATGCTATGCACGTGTTTCTTTTTATTTAAATCATAGAAAAAAAGAAGAATGGACGTCATTCTTCCTTTAGCCACGATTCTACAATTGTCTTAGAAACGTCCGCCGCCAAGTTGTTGCTCAGCCATTTGTACAAGACGCTTTGTAATTTCGCCACCTACAGATCCGTTTGCACGAGCAGTTGCATCAGGACCTAGGTTAACACCAAACTCACTAGCGATTTCATATTTCATTTGGTCAATTGCTTGTTGAGCACCATATACTAATAATTCATTTGTGTTGCTAATTTTTAGTAAGATATTGGTGGAACGTCGTATGTGAATATAAGTTCTATTTAATTCCGATAATTGTTGATAGATGTAAGTTTTTGTAGATAATTAAATCGTTCTCACATCTTGAATATTTATCCTACATCAAGTACAATGAGTTGAATATAAGTTCAACTTAAAAGATGAGGTGTGTAGAAATGAAAATTTCACGTTTTAATAAAGATTGCGGAAACTCTGTTGATATGAACATCATGGATGGATATCTATTTGATTTTCCAACGAATGTAGTTGAACTGCAAAAAGAAGCTGCAGATTCTTTTTTTACAGATGCGGTTACAGCTCCAGAAGAATTTAAGAAGCGTATTTTACTTTCCACAACTATTCAGGGAGAAGAGAAAGAACGCTATTTCTTAGTCGGTGACATTGCAGCAAGTCAATTACTTGCCAACATTCATATTAATAAATTACATAATAAAATTACAAGTCATATTCCATACATCACCTTTTTAGCTGCAATCGCGTATTACCATGCGTTACATGCGAAGGATAAAAAAGACAACACAGTTGAAATTGACTATTTTTCTACGATGTTACCAATCTGGCTCCTTAAGAAAGAGAGCACATTTGGGGCGGCTCAAAAAGCGATGGCTAATCGCTTCTTAGGCGACCATACGTTTACCGTGCATACGCCTGGTTTTGAAAATACGTTAAAGGTAGTAGTAGAAGAAAGTGCATGCTTAAAAGAGGGAGAAAGTGCACGTTTTGCGTTAAAAAAAGACTTAACCCTTGAAGATCGTGAAGATGCGAATGAGTATGTAGAATGTGAAACGGTTATGGTGGACATTGGTGGTGGTTCCATTGACGTAGTTATTCTACCCGAAGGGTTGAAAGCTGCCAATAGTCGTGAATCATTCCAAAGCATTGAAGGCATTCCTTATTTAGCGCATATTGATAAATTGCGTAAAGAGAAATTTCTAGAACTATTTACAGACTTACGTGCTTTTGATCAATTTATTCTTGATAACTACAGCAAGCAAAAGTTTGTATTAAAAAACGAAAATACAGGTGAATCCATTGATTTAACAAATACAATTAAGTCTTCTCTTCGAGAATATGTGGAGATTTTATTGGCTAAATTAAATGATGTCGCACCACCACCAGCGAACAAAGTGCGTAAATATGTGTACTGTGGCGGGGTAGCTCCTACTTTAGAAGTCCCTATTATGAATAGTATGCGTGAAAAAATTGGAGAAGAACGTACGGATAAGTATCATAAGGTTCCCCAAGATAGCCGTCACTTAAATTTATTTGGTTTAGAGATTCGTAGTATTGGTTACGTTCAGAAGAAGCAAGCAGCAGAGAAAAAAGCCGTTAAATCCTAACAACGTAGGTGATAAGGATGTCAGGACGCCAAAATGCTTTTACCATTAAGACAAATCGATTGAGTGATGAAGTGTACAATAAACTGGCTACATATGCTAAATCGCGTAAGTTAGGAGATTATATCTCATCTTTAATTCTACGTGATCTAGATGATACATCTACTGGAAGAAAAGCAATGGAAGACAAGAAAACCTACGAGATGTTTGAACATATCAAGAATGAACTAGCTGATTTAAAGGCATTAGCCCAAACAACAGGTTTTGTAGGCAGCGATTCTTTCAAAGAAGAAGATCCTTCAAAGGTTACTCAACTGAAAGAAGGAAAAGTCGCAGATCTAGAGAATATATCTGGTTCATTAGACGATGATGACTTAGAAGAATATAGCGACTTTTAAACAGTAAAACCACTAGAACCCATTCTAGTGGTTTTCTTTTTGTGGTTCACTCCAAACTGTGAGGAAACAGATAGTAGCTTTTTATGATAATCAAAGTAAAATGCTTTGTATAAAAACAGCTATAAATTTTTAAATTCAACTTTTTTGGAGATTTTTTTGTCTATGTATTTTATCATTCATGTGAAAAAGCCCCTAACCAATCTAAAAGCTGAATGTGTCAGATTACATATTTCTCAAATAAAATAAAAATTCTCCTCATATAAATAGTCGTCATCTCATATGCTTGAGTATAGTTTTTTTTTGGATAGACTGATAGATAACTATAAATAAACCATTAAGTATATTTTAGATCAATCCATTATATGCTCATAAATTCTTTGATTTCTAAAAGAAAACTACATGGCCCCAACCATGTAGTTTCAAATAAAAAATCATTATTTTGCGTAAATGTGGTATAGAAGGTAAAATCCAATTACCACAAATGCTAAAAACAAACATGATTTTAAGATTTTCATTTCAGGTAGAGAAAGCACTTCGCTTATAGTGGAATTTGGATGTTCCAATGCATGTTTCCAAATTCCCCATAAGCAACTTCCCAACATTGATAAAATTAAAACAACGAAAATACTTTGAACAGTAAAGTTCTTGAGAAATTCCATACTACATTCCCCTTTCCTAGAAAGGTTGCTCTGTATCGCTAAATCAGTGATGGCATGTGCAACTTAGCTAGTATTATTTGTATACGTACACTCTATGCATCTCTGAAAACATATATGCTTACTACTGATAAATGTCTTATTCAGCAAAAAGAACCATCAGATTTACGATGGTTCTTTTTGCTGAATATTTTATTGAATATTTTATTATTTACGTTTCGTCATTTGCATTTGAAAATTTGCGTTTCTTGAACGCCGGCTCTTTGGAGTTCCTGTTTAAAGGATTCTCCTTCTTTTAGTTTAATGGTACTCTTTGAACCGTCACGTAACGTGTATACTCTAAAATTGTACATGAATGTACCTCCATCCAAATAAATGCTTCCTGTACACGATTTCTTCAGGAACTAAGCCAAGCGAACATCGATGAGGTCGCTTAACCTCATTTTATTTTTCAACTTAAATATGTCATCAATGAAAATAAATACATCCCCAAGAGAATCAACAAACTGAATGAATTCTGTCTCTGTTATGCATTGGCCTCTCTTGTAATAGGTAAGGTACACTTGTTTATTTTTATGTAAGGCTTCAATTAAAGTGAAATTCATCTGTTCTATTTGCTCTTCTGTTAAAACAGGTTGAGCTACTTCTACTTGTTTATTTATAATTTCCTTTAACCCTATGTATTGCTCTGACATGGTAGCAAAAGGGCGCCATTTTTTCATTTTATCAAGATCTCCTTTTAGAAAAGCTGTTGTTTTAACGGTTTTTATCAATGTAGCCATGTTTACATCGATAATCGTTTTTCAAAATTAGATTCATATTAGTTCCTGTTGTATAGCTTTGAAATAAAGTTTGATCGAATTCACAATATAACCCTTGATATATGAGCAAAGAGAAAGAGCATGTTTTGAAAAAAGATTGATCAAAACATGCTTTGAACATATTCAATTGAATCATTCTTTTATAAAAAAGATTGTTCATTTTTTATGATTCTTATTCCATTAAAGCGTCCGATTCATGAACATGAGTTAAAACAGGGAAATTTTATCTATGACCAACACACCTCGTTGATTTCATAGTCTTCCGAGGAATCTGCTTCCCCAGTTATACACGAAAAACATCCTTGATAGGCGACCGCACTACCAATCGCCCAGATTTCCTGACCGCAGTTATGGCAAGTTGCTCCATTTTTCTTATCTTTAACTGCCTGTTTCAGATTTTCTCTTAACTGATTCGGATTTTCCCCAGGATTATTTTCGCAATGCTTATTTACATACGCTTCTATCGATATGGGTACCATTGATAATTCCTCTTTCTTATGTTCTTTTTTCTTATTCTATCGTAATTCTTTAGTTCGAAAAAGCTTTCGATAAATCGTTTCTTATCAGTCAATAAGAATGAGCGCCTGATTGTTGAATATTATCTATTGATGTTATATGATTGATCCTTAACTACTACAGTTTCGGGTACAAAACGAATGAAGACATTTTTTGAATCTTGATTTTTGAATCTAGAATCCCGGTCCTTTTCGTTTGAACCCAAATATTTTGCAAATAAACGTTTTGCTAAGTCAAAGTTAAATGGTGCTACGGTTGCTTTTCCTCTGAAACCTGCATGCAATACCTTCCCTGTAGCAGGATTAAAATAGAACGACATGTCATGGTAGCCTACAAGAACAGCCCAGATGATCCGAATCTAAAAGAGTATTGGGAAAAGCGAGACCGTAAGGTCTTTAATAGCGAAAATACTTTAGATAGGATGAAACTCGCAAGAAAACAAGGATATCGTTGCGCACTGTGTAAATGCACTCTACAAAATGGGGAAAAAGTGACGGTGCGAAGTTTAGAAGTTTCTACAGGCACAGCTGCTAAATTAGTACATGTACCATGTATTAAATAAGTTGTTCGGATAAAAAGAAGGCTTGAGCCGTATGACGGGAAATCTGTTACGTACGGTTCTTAGGGGGCGGGCGCTCGCGAGAGTGCCTGCCTACCCGACTTAACTAACTTTGTATATTGTATACATCCTAAAAAGAAAAAAACTACTGGGCTTATCAGTAGTTTTGTCTCAATTAGTAGTCGTAACCATCAGTATAGAATCCATCTCGTGGGTAGCAACGACGAACCCATCTGCATTCTTGAACCCAACGACAACGAGGAGGACGAGGATGGTGATAAGGCTGTTGATGGTATTGAGGCTGTTGTTGTCTGTAAAAAGAATCATATAGGTAAAAATGTTGTAAATCGTTAGGATTTACTTCAGGTTGATAATGGTTATACAAAGTAATCTCTCCTTTGATTTTCTCCAACACACTATATGTTCATTTAAGGATTTGATATGGACTTATAACTAGGAAAACGAGCCTGTTTTTAGGTATTTAAACTAAATTTAGCTTTAGCTCTGTATTTTTTATTAGGTTGATGCCGGTAACACTGATTATGTTAACTGACTTTGTATAACGTATTCATTTAATTCTTTTGAATTTATCTAGGGTGCAACTTGAAAGAACTCATCTATAAATTCCTTAGTTAGACCATAAATAACAACAAATACTGGCAATAAATTTATAATTAAGGCGAAAATTCTTTTAGCTAAATTTTCTTTGCTAAACATTGAAACTATGCTTAAAGGAAGGCCAAATAGAGATACAATAAATGCAAGTAATACAAAAGAACCTAGAAGAGGCTCTACGCTCTCGTATGAATTTCTTGATAATGTGTATATAGAAAGTGGCATAATAATAATCGTGGCTAATGCTGTAAAGAATGAGATTTTAGTAAACACTTTCAAGTTTTTTCTTTCCAAAAAATACACCTCCATTTACAAAAATTATATCATTAATTAATGAATACACAGCAAAAAAGGGATTAATTGAAGACCCCTTTTTTAGTACAGATAACGGTTATTATGTAAATTAGTTTTGTATATGATATTTTTTCTAAACTAATAAGTAAATTTTCACTTAAATAGTACCATGTAAATAACCACTAAAATCAATAAAACTAAAAATGTTACAAAGCCGTATCCTATAATACGTATCCCTTTAGGAACTCCTGATGTATTAATTTTAGTCGGATTTCCTGAAACCTTATTTAAATGATCTTCAACATCAGTTATGCTCTTTTTATTCTGTTCATCCATTAATTCGAAATACCTCCTAGAATTTGTTTATACTATCAATGGTAACATTTATCTTTTTATCTAAAACACCAAAGTGAAAAACTAATTCAAACTTCCTAGAAGGAACATTATGGTAACTAACTTTATATATCACATACAGTCTAAAAAATAGAAAAATCCACGGCTTGGAGTCAGTGGATTTTTACACATATATCATTTAAGGATTGATGTCTTGCCCGCATCTTGAGTAGTTTGCTCAATGTACTAAAAACTTATGTATAGAAAGAAAAAAATCCTACTACTTATTGATGTTAAACCAGCCTTTTCGTTTAAACCAAAGAATCATGCCAATTGTCATTAAAGCCATAATTCCTAGAACAATATAATATCCGTAGTGCCAGTGAAGTTCAGGCATATGATCAAAGTTCATCCCATATAACCCTACGACAAATGTAAGGGGAATGAAAATAGAGGAGATAATTGTTAATGTCATCATAATGGAGTTCATCCGATTGGCGTTAATTGAAAGGTAATTATCTCTCATGTCTGATGTCATATCCCGATTGGCTTCCACCATGCTTGTTAATTTTATCAAGTGGTCATAGATGTCATTGAAATAGGCGTTCTGTTCCACAGGTATATTTAAACGTTCCGAATTAATAATTCGATATAGCAGATCACGCATAGGAAGAATGGTTTTTCTGAGCTTTAATAAATCACTTCGGATATCAAAAACATCATTCATTAGTAAAGCAATTGATTTTTTGGCATCTCTGCTTTCAATTTCATTTAATTTATCCTCAATTTCATACACAATTGGGAAGTAATCATCCACTAATTGGTCTAGAACCGCATATGCAATATAGGACACTCCTTTATTAAATCCACTAGGATGTTGTAAAAGGCGTTGTCGTACTGTTTCAATACTGAGTACCGGTTTAAAGTGGAAGGTCACTAAATAATTTTCTCCAATAAATAAGTCTACTTCTTCAACATCTAATGTGTTGCTATTTAAATAATGAAGAACTAAAAAGCTGTAACCCTCATAATAATCAAGTTTAGGACGTTGTAATAAGTGAAGACAATCTTCGATAGCTAAAGGATGAAAGTGGAAAAACGTCTCTAACATTTTTCCTTCCTTTTCAGATGGAGAGGCCAGATCTACCCAGAACCACTTAATTGAAGGGTCAGATAAGTGATCAAGAGGCACATCTTGTTTAACGTCTAAGTCTTGTGTAATAGCTATTGTTCGAATCATGAGACAACTCCTCCCTATGATTAAAGATTCTACTATCTATCTATAGTATACTACATAAAATAAACGATTAATCCCACTGTTAACAAGATCATAAAGTCTTTCTGATATTTTTTTGTCTTCTCTTCATTTGAATCTTTATTCTTCGTAAGATATCTATCTCTTAAAATAATACAACAAAGTAGGAGAAAACTTAGAATGATGTCTAGTAGTAAGAAATGAAAGAAATTGTTTAAGTGACCCAAAGGCATATCACCTCTTTTTATTGTTCACTGTTAAGTGAAATGGAGACGGATAAGTTCCTCTTTATAATTTTATTAGGTACAAAAAGCCACAATTTTCATTTGAAGGTATTATTCTTTCGTATTCTTCTTCGCAATCATCATCATTCATATTTTTTAAATGCTCATTAGGGTACTTCAAAAAATGACACAAAACAGATCGATAATAACTTTCTTTCACCTTTATTTTTAATACCTCCTCAATTTAATTTTCCACTTTTACCCATTACGCATTAGTGGTTAATGTATTGTAAATGATTTCCTTCTACTTATTCGATTATGTATAGTATATAATGGTTAAATCTGAATTTAGGAGGAATTCACATGTTCGTTGTAAAGCCTAGATTGAATGCTTTGATGAAAGAAAGAGGTCTGACACAAATGAAATTGTCTGAAATGTCAGGAGTTCCCCAATCAAGTATTTCACGATTCGATCGAAATAATCAGCATATTGATTGGCATCTATTTAAAATCGCTAAAGCTCTAGGAGTATCATTAGAGGATTTATTTGAAATTGAAGAATGATTCTTCATCATTCCACTTTTTATGTACACTACTGCATGTAAAGCGAAAATATACAAAAGATAAAAATAATGTTAGAATCAAATCATCTAGTTGTTCAACTTTGCTGAAAAAGCAGTCAAAATATATTATTTTGGCTGCTTTTTTAGTTTGTGCTTATAAACTTATTTAAACCTGAGATCAATTAATGCTGATAGTGGCATTTCATTTCTTAATTCAAACACCTCATCAATAAAGTAAAAACATACTTTATGTATATTTATATGTTCAATACGTCCTGTTTCGGTTATACAGTGACCTTGTTTGTAATATGTAAGATAAACTTCTTTTTGGTTATGTATGGCTTCTGCGAGTGTTTGATTAATCTGCTCTACTTGATCTGCGAATAAAAGTGGCTGCTCAACTTTCAATTGATTGTCTAATACCTTGGTCAGACCTATATACCGTTCAGGCATAGACGCAAAAGCCCTCCATTTCACCATTCCTCTGTCTTTGTATTGCCCATTTCTAATGCGTTCCAGTTCTTCTTCATTCATTTTTAGCCCCTCCAATAATAAGAACACTTATTCTTATTATATACAAATAAACATTTTTATCAATAAAACAGAGACAGTCATAATGACCGTCTCTGTTTTTCTGTTTTTTCATTTTTGGTTTCCTTTCGAATTAAAAAGTACAATTTCACACCATTATACAAACAAAGCCACATAAACCCTAAACATAATAAAACCGTAGAACTGAATACAGTTAGAAATATTTTAAGTACATATAAATCCATGAAAAATTCCCCCTAATTATTTTTTGGTTATACATTTATTTAAAAGAGAAGAAAAAAAACCCTCCACCGGTAATGAAAGAACTTTATGATCCTAAGTTCAAAGTTCCATTAGATGTACCACATTTAGCAGCTTCTTTAAACAGTACAATCTTTATTTGGGGCACTAATGGTTTTATAGCAGATCTTGCAGGGTGGGCAGGCGATTTACTAACTACCGCGGAGGACTCTGTAAACGCAGGAGAGCAGTATTCTTCCACCTATGAAGCTGCTTTAGATTTCATTGGCAATAAAGAAAAAGGCCAATTTGGTCTGGCAGATTTGATTGCTGATGTTGATGCCTTAAACATTGGATATATCCTCGGAAACAGTACAAAACAATTGAATACAGCTATGAAAGAGTATTATTCACAAGGCTATAAAAAAAGATTTACTTCTTTTCTCAATAACAGATTCTCTATTCCTAATATGGAGAAGTCTAAATATGTAGCTACAGCAGCAAGGTTGCCTGTCTACTTAAAAAATAAAAAAGAACCCTTACTGCAGTAGGGGATCAGTAGATGGTGATGTAAGAGGTGCTTGGCTTTTATATGTTGAGGATTGGTCTAGTGGCTTATATTTTTCATGAAATGGACGAGAGATCTAAAGATGTCTCAAGGACTAAAGTTGAACGTAATAATAAAAAAGGAACTGACAATTGAATGTCAGTTCCTTTGTATTGTATAAATGTAGTCATTCTTCATCTTCATAAATAAATAAGCCATTTACGAAGGTCTCGAAATCAGGAGCTAATTCAAAAATAAGTGTGTCTGATCCCCATTCTAGATCCATATAAATTATAGGAGGGTTATCTTTTGTATTCCGATAATCGAATGCAACCCACCAATGTCCCTCTCCACCTAGTAGAACAATATCCTTTGGTAAATCCCATTCTTCTATATAATAGTCACTAGATAAAATGCCTTCTTTTCCTATTCCATAAATTTCAGGGAGGTTTACATGATCGGCTGCCCAATTTGTTGGAACGGAGGTAGGGTAGTCACAATATTTTAAAGAGCCTCCATTTTGCATTTTACATAACTCAATATAGGATTTTGGCAACTTCACACCCAACTTCTTTTCTGCATCGTTGACCATTTCTTCTGTTAATTTCTTTGATTGACTGTATCCATCATCCCAAATATCTCTCATTTCCCCAACCCTTTCAATCAATACCAACTAAATGCTTTTCTTCATGCCACATTCTCTACATTCACGTAAGAAAACGCCACCTTTTACGGAACTTTTGAAGTAAGCTGAGTTGCAGTTGTCGCATCTGCCACTGACCTTATCCGGAAATTCAGCATAGTCATACACGTTGTTAAGATCGATTTCTTGCTGCTCTTTCTCTTCCATGTTGATCACTCTTTTCTAATTGACTCTTATTAGATTACCACAAAAATTGAAGGTGAAATTATTTTATGTAAAACGAACATCATTTAGCTCACTTAACCTCATTTTATCTTTTAATTCGAATACTTCATCGATAAAAACAAACAAATTCCCCAGGGAATCAACAAATTGTATGAATCCTGTTTTCAGCCGTAGTAAAACAAGAATGTATTAAACAAATCGATAAGTTGTGCTATAATAGCGCTGGGAATAATACGTGAATCATTGAATGTATTCAACGTAGCAAAGAGCCACTTGTTTTATACAAGTGGCTTCTTATATTAATTATAGTTTAAATAACATGCACTAATCATTTAATCCTTATTAGAAAGCAAAGCAAGTACAACCAATACCCCATTTAGTTCCATCTTTTCCTATTACGGTATGAGTGTGTTGATGAAGAGGGTTACTGCAACTATGTTTGTGATCATGGGCATTGTGAGAAAGTATATTGTGGGCTAGGTTAGCACCACCATAACCATAAACCCCCGTCGGTGCCCAATCAGGTGATGCTGGCGGCAATTCAGGTGATAAATTTTTAAATTCATCATTTCCATAAACAACCTGCCCACCCATAATGGTGAGTAATGATTCAAGGTCTTTGATTTCTTCTTCTGGCACTGTAAAGTAGTCAGCAGACAATACAGCAATATCAGCAAACTGGCCTACTGAAAGGGATCCCTTTTTATGTTCATCGCCGGAGAACCATGCACTCCCTTTAGAATATAGTTCTAGGGCTACTTTTCTATCAAGTTTATTCTTTTCATCGTATATGGAAAGACCACCAATGGTTTTTCCTGCAACCATCCAGTAAAGAGCAACCCAAGGGTTATAGCTGGAAACCCTCGTTGCATCACTACCGGCGCCAACAGGTATACCCAAGTCTAGCATACGATGAATCGGAGGAGTACGCTTTGCAGCTTCCTTTCCATATAAATCAACAAAGTATTCACCTTGAAAAGCCATGCGGTCTTGGATGGCAATACCACCATTTAAAGCCTTAACACGTTCCATACTACGATCTGAAATGGTTTCTGCATGGTCAAACCACCAGCGTAGACCATTAAAAGGAATTTCTCTGTTGACTTCCTCAAAAACATTTAAGAAACGTGTTATTGACTCGTCATAAGTTGCATGTAAACGGAATGGCCAACGGTTTTCCACTAATAGAGAAATTACTTTCTTTAAGTCAGCTTCCATCACCGTAGCTAGGTCAGGCCGCGGCATTTGAAATTTTTCAAAATCGGCTGCCGAGAATACTAACATTTCTCCAGCACCATTCATTTTATACTTATCGCTTCCTTGACCTGGAGAAACGATTTTTGCCCATGAAGCAAAGTCTTCATATTCATGATTTGGATTTTGTGTAAATAGATTATAGGCAATACGCAAAGTTAATTGATCCTTCTCGGCTAAATGTTCAACAACTTTGTAATCATCAGGATAATTTTGGAATCCACCACCTGCGTCAATAGCACTTGTAATACCTAATCTATTTAATTCGCGCATAAAATGACGAGTTGAATTAATCTGGTCGTCAAAATTAAGTACTGGAGCTCTACCTAGACTTGAATAAAGAATAGAAGCATTAGGATTGGCAATTAAAAGCCCCGTTGGATTACCCCGTTTATCTCGTTCTATTAAACAACCCGGAGGATTTGGTGTATCTTTTGTGTATCCCAGTGCACGCAGTCCTGCACGATTTACTAGTGCTCTATCGTAAAGATGTAGTACAAAGACAGGTGTGTCTTCAGAAACAGCATTAATCTCTTCCAAGGTTGGCATCCGTCTTTCTTTAAATTGAAATTCAGACCAACCTCCAACTACTCTTACCCACTGAGGAGCAGGTGTACGTCTTGCCTGCTCTTTAAGCATTTCTAGAGCGATAGCAAGTGATGGCACGCCTTCCCAGCGCAATTCCATATTGTAATGAAGACCGCCACGAATAACGTGGATATGAGAGTCATTCAAGCCCGGAATAGCTCTCTTTCTTTTAAGGTCTATTTTTTTGGTTTTTTCTGTGGCACTATTAAGAAGCTCATCTCCACCTACTGCAGTGATTAAACCATCAGTTATAGCGATAGCCGATACCTCAGGTTGAGATGGGTCAAGAGTAGTGATTTTTCCGTTATATAAAATCATATCCGGTAAATTCATGTTCACACCTCGTCTACTTCCTATTATTCTGTAACCATGGATGAAATATTTTACCGAGAATCGGCATTACTACCCATGATAGCAAGGATACTATACATACAGAAACAAAAAAGGATGACATAATAGGATTCATATTTTTTATTATAGGTCCTATCACTATAGGAACCAACTTGCTAAGAGGCCATACACCAAGAACGGTAACAATAGACATCTTCCATTTTGGCGGTGGAACTGGCATTTTGGGAGTAACAAACCAATACGCCAAACTGCTTTCAGTTTTGTAAGTTGGATTAGTAGTTTGAAATGGTTCTGCTTTTTTTAACAAATCTTGACGAATATCTGATTCTTGCCAAGCACGTAAATGCTCATACGTATCAAAGCGAAAAACAACAGTATACTCTCTGGACCCGTTATTAGGGACTATTAGGTTTACGCCTAAATGCCCTGGAAATTTAGTAGCAGCAGCTTCAATTTCATGTCTCCAAGCTTCAAACTGTTCTTCTTTACCTTCTTGAATTACCCATGTAACAATTGTTGTTACTGGACCACCAGCATCCATCGTGTTCCCTGCATGAGTTTCTTCGACAGTTACGCTTTCTTGATTCATATTTTCCTACTTGGAGGCGCGCCATGTACCATAGTATATGCGTATTCCACGCCTTGACCATAAGCGCCAGTGTGTTCTTTTACAATTTCCATAACAGCATCATAAGTGTCTTTGCGTGCCCAGTCACGTTGATACTCAAGTAAAACTTGAATTGCTGTCACTGGAATTGCTCCAGCTTGTTCTACACGACGCATAGCAGCGTTATGTGCTGTCAAACTAGTACCACCTGAAGCATCATCAACTGCATAAACTTCATAGCCAGCTTTAATTGCTTCAAGTACAGGGAATGCAAGACAAACTTCAGTCCAAAGTGCTGCAAATATCAATTTCTTTCTACCGGTTGCCTTAACTGCCTCAACAAATTTTGAATCTTCCCAAGAATTCATTGAACTACGTTCTATAATTTCATGGTTTGGAAATATGTCGAGAATTTGTGGCCAGAAATAACCAGAAAAGCTTTGTGTTTCAACTGTAGTAAGAACAGTAGGTACGTTAAATGTTTTTGCTGATTTAGCAAGCAGCATAACATTATTCATTAATGTTTGTCTGTCAATGCTGGCAACTCCAAAAGTCATTTGAGGCTGAAAGTCAATCAAAATTAATGCACTGTTCTCCGGAGTTAACAATTCTAAATTACTCATGATAAAACACTCCCTTTTTAAAATGGTTTCATCTTAAAGGCAATTAGTAGTTTCAGCTGTAACCGTAAAATAAAAGCCTTGCTATACTTCTTATTTAAAAAGGAGCGCTGATTAAATCAGCGCCAAACTTATGCATTTTGTGTACTAAGATCTCGCTGAGCTCCTCTATAGCTGCCCATTAAGTTTTGATAACCAGGAAGATGACTAGAAATTAAATTGCCAAATCCTTCAACGTCGTTGCGCCAATCACGCTGCAGCTCGCATGCTACGCTAAACCAGTTCATAAGCTGGGCGCCACCGTGAGCCATACGCGTTAACGCTGCATCTGCCACTTGCTTATTGAATGTCCCGGAAGCATCTGTTACAACAAACACTTCGTAACCTGCTTTAATGGCAGAAAGCGCAGGAAAAGCAACGCAGACATCTGTAACTACACCCGCGATGATCAACTGTTTTTTTCCAGTGGCTTCAATTGCTTTAACAAATTCTGCGTTGTCCCATGCATTAATTTGTCCCGGACGAGCTATTTTTGGTGCATCAGGAAAGAGATCCACCAATTCCTGCATTAATGGGCCGTTAGGTCCATTCTCAAAACTCGTTGTTAAAATAACCGGTAAATCAAAGAATTTAGCCGTGTCGCCAAGAGCCAATACATTGTTCTTAAATTCATCAACACCATAGTCACGTACTAGACCAGAAATAAGGCCAGTTTGATGATCCACCAAAAGGACAGCAGCATCATCTTTTGAAAGACGAGAATAAAGATCAGACATTTTAAAATCCTCCTTAAATTAATCAAGTAAGTTTATCAATTGCAAAAGGTAAATATACCTCTTATATCTTCTATAAGCAGTCTATAATTCAAATTGTTTTTGGAATTCATTTGTAATCTACTAATATGTTAATAACATGTATAGAAAGAAAGCTATTTCTGAGGTGACTTTTAGTGAGGGTTATTATCCTTCTATTAATCTAGAACAGGAACTGGAGCATGATCAATCCAATGGATGAACTGTTGTAAATAACGTTGAAGATAACGTTTTGTTTGTTCATCCGTAAGTATTTTTTGATTGGAATCAATTTTTTCATGAACTTGTGAAATGAGCATTTTTTGAAATGGTAGAACATTGACTTGCATAGCTTCGAGTACTTCTCTAATTTGGATTTGAGCAAAGGCAGTACCAAACCCTCCAGGAGTTGCTCCAATTAAGCCAACCGGTTTTCTGTTTAAAACAGAAGAGGTCCGAGGTCTTGATGCCCAGTCCAATGCATTCTTTAACACCCCTGGAATTCCGGAGTTGTACTCTGGACTTACAATGATGACTCCGTCAACGTCTTGTATATCAGTTCTAAAGGATGTTACTGATTCTGGTGCCCCGGCAGTTTCTAAATCTTCATTAAAAAAAGGAAGACTATCTATTTCAATCCAACGAAATTGAGCCGAATTATCCAAGGTAATCAACGATTGAGCAATAGCTCGATTATACGAGTTTTTTCGTAAACTTCCACAAATAAGACCAATGGTTTTAGTCATAAAATCACCCCCCGGTTTAAAATCACTTTTATCTTAACATAATATTCTAAATATAGACACTATTTTCAAATATAGAAATAATTTCACTTGTTCTTTTTACATTGTAACTTCTCTAGAGAAGTTACAATGTAAAAAGAACCATCTCATCGAGATTCAATCTAATTCCCTGATTTCAAAAGGAATAGCTATTGGTAACACGAAAAAAGACATTTTCTCTCTTTATAATTCAACTTATTATAACCGATTAGAACAAGGTACAGATATTATTGGATATGTTGATTAAAAACTCCATGTGACACTTGAATTTTGGTTAGTAGAAGATGGAAAAGTAGCAGAAATCTGATTGGACGGCTCAGACGCATAATAACTAAAAACGTTCAAACTTTGAACGTTTTTTTAGTGTGGTTTTATAGTTTATCTATTTTTATACAGCTTATATAGCGTAGATAACATTAGCATATTTGAATAATAAGGAATACGGTTTTCTTCTTGCATAATATGGGAATTAGTAAAAAGAAAGTTTTAACAATTTTGAATAGGAGGGAATGTCATGTTTAATGATCATGAAGAAGAAATTCAGGCCTATTTAATTAAAGAGGGTTACAGTGTTAGTAAGTTTTTAAGAAAAGATGGGAATTGCTATTACTTCAGGGTCAATAATATTTGGTTAGGTGATCATATAATCAAAGTCCAAAATGGATTTCTAGGTTTTTTAAAAGAAAGGGTTAGTGGATAAAAAATGAAATACCTTATTCTCCAAAGGAAATGGCCTAAAAAGTAGGAGGAATTTTAGAAAGGAACGTGTAATTATAGGTAGTTGTTTGTTTCAACATGGATTGTAAAAGAATTTACTTAAACTAAAAGAGGTTTTAGTAAACTAACTGGAACCTCTTTTTACTCTTTTGTATTATTAATATAAAGAAAGGAAGCTGTTCTATCCGGCAGCTCTCTTTCTTATTTTCAGAGTTTATACTTCATACATTCTCCACTATCATAATCCATATTTTAAGCCTTCCAGTACCTCATGGTGAAATGTGGATCACTGTGGTTTTTCCACTAGTTGCATCTGGAAAATTTGCGTTTCTTGAATACCGGCTCTTTGGAGTTCCTGTTTAAAGGATTCGCCTTCTTTTAGTTTAATGATTCTCTTTGAACCGTCACGTAACGTGTATACTCTAAAATGATACATGAATGTACCTCCACCAAAATAAATGCTTCCTGTACACGATTTCTTCAGGAACTAAGCCAAGCGAACATCAATGAGCTCGCTTAACTTCATTTTATTCTTTAACTCAAATACGTCGTCAATGAAAATAAATAAATCCCCGAGGGAATCAACAAACTGAATGAACCCTGTCTCTGTTATAACATTGGCCTTGCTTATAATAGGTAAGGTACACTTGTGTATTTGTATGTAAGGCTTCAATTAAGGTGAAATTCATCTGTTCCATTTGCTCTTCTGTTAAAACAGGTTGAGCTACTTCTGATTGCTTATTTATTATTTCCTTTAACCCTATGTATTGCTCTGGCATTGTAGCAAAAGGACGCCATTTTTTCATTCCTCTGTTCTGCATAGTATCTCCTCCTATTATCGATAGGTAAGTCTTTGAAGTTATCTCTAACTTTTCCCCCGATCCGCACGGTACGTGCCACTTTCACGGTATACCGCGGTCCACCTATAAATATAGGCTTGTGGCTGTTCCTCCAGTTCCATTACAGAACCTTCTTGGGTCGTGCCACTACTCTCACTACTATTAAGAATACTTCCCTCGGTTGCCCGTTTCATATTCAACTATATCCGCCGATAGAGATTGCTCTCAACGTTAGTAGCTTTCGACGTTCCGTTCAGACTATCATTATTTTAAAGGTCATATGACTTCCGATTTAGGTGCTTGCTATACCACGTGCCTAGCTCCGTTGCCTATAACAACGTTAGGATTGTCACAGCTTAAATTATTCCAATCCGTTAGACAAATCTTATTTTCAGATTCCGAATCATTTCTGACCCGTCACAATATCGAGGCGTACATTCGCAAGTTCGTCAGTGTTTACACATTCTCACCATGTCGGTTGACAGCATACAATACTTTATCAGTTCCATTTGGTTTATTATTCCGAATGGCTTTCGGTTGCCCTGTAGGGCACTTCGGATAGTGATTGCATTTTTTACCCTGCTTCCAACATCACGCTACGCCTAGCGTATGCTGTCGGGAATCTCACTGGGAGAGTTTCAGGTCGTTACCCCTTCATTCCTCTCACTTGTCTGAACAGTTATCCTGTTCTTGTAGCCTTGACTTATTTCTTTAAAGAACAGTCATCGTTTGTCGCTTAAAACGTTGTAATACCAACGTTTAACTTAGACGATAACGTCTCGCGCTTAAGCTTTATGTCCACCCATAAGTCCATTTCGGTAACTTGCTGTTGAATACGGAAGGTGACTAGATGCACGTAGTACACTGTTTTTGCCATAACGTAGCCAAATGACATCAATCGTTTTGGCAAGAGCATAGGCTCTTTCACGTTGATTGATGTCATCAAATAAGCTCATTTGCTCCTCTTCTTGAATGCTTGTGTTGGATAATGAAATGCCAATGGAGCGAATTGGCATCCCACTATCATAGGTATGTAAAATGGTTAAACAATATGGAAAGATATCTTGGCTTAAGTTCGAAGCTCTCCCCATTCTCTTTTGTCTGGAAAAGCCTCCACCTGCTTGTTTGCTGTAGCCAATGGATAAATGGATAGTTTGAGCCACCACTTGATGCATGCGTAAGCGAAAACACACATCGTCCAAGAGTTCCAACAGCAATAATTCCACTTCTTTTCGGCTTGTATAATCTCGAAAGAGAATCTGACTTTTCCCAAAGGAACGGGAACTAGGGATATACACATCAGAAATGCGACTAAAATCAATGCCATTCGCATGTTGGTGCAACTCTTCGCCTAGGATGCCTAATTCTTTTTGTAACATCTCTTTTGAAGAAAGAGCGAGTTCTTTTATGGAGTGAATGCCTAAACGATTCAAGCGCCTTTCCGTAGCAGACGAGATCCCCCAGAAATCCTTCATGGGATGAATGGACCACAACTTAAAGGGAATATCCTCATATCGCCAATACGCCACCCCTGTTGGGCTATTCTTGGGCTCATGATCTAAGCTCACATTCGCCAGTAAAAGATTCGGACTGATGCCTGCGGTAGCTGTCAGACGTGTTTTGCGATAAATCTCGTTGATGATTTTATGAGCTAATTCTTCTGGTGTGCGAGCGAATAAATGCAAAGAAGCTGTGGCATCAATAAACACCTCATCAATGCTATACGCATGAAAGTCTTCAGGAGAAACATACTGTAACACCAAACTAGAAATATAGTTTGAAGCCTTGATATATCTCTCCATGGATGGATTCACGACATGGATATCTTTCCTTTTAGGAATGTCGAAAAGACGACTTCCTGTTTTGATCCCTTCTTTCTTTAATAAGGGTGTAGCAGCTAATACTACAGATCCCGACCGTTTGATATCTCCTACAACAGCAAGCCTTGTTTTTAATGGATCTAATCGCCTAATCACACAGGAAACTGAAGCAAAAAAAGCTTTCATGTCTATGCAAATAATGACTCTGTTTGGTAGCTGCCCATAATCCATTGGAATAACTCCTCAATAAAGAACGTTTGTTCTTTATTATATACGAACAAACGTTCTTTGTTCAATGGAATATCATTCCTTTCCCCGATTATTGCTATTGCTTATATTTCATCTTTCTACATTTTATAATTTAGGTGTCATTTACATAGTCACACGTACCACGTTTCAAATAGAAAACTACTGGGTACATATTATACATAACAAAGGTGGAATTAAATGTAAAACTAGTATAAGTTTAATTAAAATTTAAGGAGATGGAAGAATGGGAACACAAAAACGAGTTGCGGGAACTTTTCATTCGGAGCAAGAAGCGATACATGCAATTAAGGGGTTAAAACGTCAGGGATATCGTGAAACAGATATATTGGTAGTCGCAAAGGATAGAAGTAACACTCTACAGTTAGGGGCCGAAACAAATGTAATGATAGAAGCTGGAACGCCAGCTGTAAGTTCATTGGCAGGTGTGATGATGGATGGCTTTCTTACCATGATGACAGGTGGAATGGCTACTACTACACAAGCTGGTGGTCTAACTTCAAAACTTGTTAGAATGGGCATACAAAGTTTTACTGCAAAACAGTGTGAAATGGATGTAAAGGAAGGGAAAATTCTTGTCCTAATTGATGTGGATGAAACTCAAACAATTCCTTCGTATACTACGGTTAGGGAGGTTCCATACGAGACAGAGGAGAATAGGTCAGTGCAACTTCGCGAAGAACAACTCGACGTAAGGAAAGAACGTGTTCAGACTGGGGAAGTACAACTTCGTAAGGAAATCGTAGAAGAACTACGAACTATCCAGGTTCCGGTTATGCGTGAGGAAGTCTACGTAGAACGTCGCCCGGTCATAGACGGTCAGTATGATGGTAGCCCATTGACAGAGAACGAGATCATTCGTATTCCTATTATGGAGGAACGAATTGAAGTAACCAAGAGACCTGTGGTTGTGGAAGAAGTGATCATTGGTAAGCGTAAAATTCAAGAGATTAAAGAGATGAAGGATACTGTCCGAAAGGAAGAAGCGCGAATTGAACAGTCAGAACTTCCCGTGGTTCCTGAACTTGCTGACTCTGAAATCTATCAAAACATGGATAATCACGTAGATCAAAGTTATCAAGAAGTTGCTGCTGTAATTGCTTCTGATGCTCCAAAAGAGGAAAAAGTTAAACTTTCAACCAACCAGAAACAAGAAGCTCAACTTAAAGTGACAACTTCTCCTGTCATCAAAGAGATTGAAGAGGTTACAGCCTCAATAAACAATCAGAAACCAGAAAGTCAAGTTGAAGATACGGATATTACTACTTCTGAAAAAGGGAAAAATAATGAGAAATCAACAAACAAGCAAAAGAAATAAGTAAGTCTCCTCTACAGTTTATAATAGAGGGAATAATTGAGAAGATTTAAGGAAGAGCTGCCTAGCTGTATTGGCAGCTTTTTTATTTCCCTTTAAATTAACATAAGTAATGTTCCTAAAATCAAAAAAGAACCAAAATAACTCATTAAAATGAGCATAAACAGGTAATAAAATAAAAGAAATGACTTTCATTACTGGGGGTCATTTCTTTTATTCCTAAAAGTCCTGGAGATTATATCAAATTCCAACAGGTATTCTCACTAAATTCTAGAAATATTACTTATCAAAATGACGTATAAATATTTCCAATTATGATAAAAGAAGGTGATTAAATGGAACGAAAGAAGTTTATTGAACACATTGATAAGTTAATAGAACAATCTGATGCTTGGAGAAAGGATGCGGAGAAAAGAGAAGACTGGAACAGTGCATGTTTTTACCAAGGCGAGGTCAAAGCTTATGAGAGAGTAAAGAGATTGGTTAATCAGCAGTTACATGCATAAATAAAAATTACAACCCTAACTCAGAAATGAGTAGGGTTGTAATTTTTATTTTTCTAGTTTCCATAAGTTTGATTATAGGAAGTAGAACTTTCAATCTATTACTTTGTTAAAAATGTTCGTAAAACTAAATGTGTTTTAAAGAACGTTCGTAAACTGTTTTTAGATTTAAACGAACGTCGAGAATGATAAATTTTTTATACAAACTCACCGTCCGTAAAAGTATACTTTTGCGGACTTTTATTTGATTTTAGTCCAATACTTTAACATATACAGTCTCTTTCTAATTAGTTAATTTTTTAGCTACTTATAAGAATTTTTCATGCTGTCCCTAATATCGCTATAAAAACAGAATATTCAATTATTTTAATTTATTTTGTAAGCGATTACATATATAATGAAAATAAGGTTGGATAGCAAGCTTGGCTATCATTGTATATGGCGTAGGCGCGGCCAGTACAAGATGAAAATAGCTTATCATATAAAATATTTTGTTAATTTGTATGTATAAGAGATTGCTAGTTGGACAATAATAAAAAATAGGAACTTGCATAAAGGAGGTCAAACTATTGAGCGAATATAAACAAGTTTTCTCTACATTTATTAATGAAGAACGATTTGATTTACATTCATACCTTACTTATTTATTTATCAATGAATGTCAGGAAGATGTAGTAAATCAGTTAGAACAGAAACATGTAAACCAATAAATTTATAAATAGGAAAAAGGAAAGGGTAAATAATAATGAATGGAAAAATCGTGTAGGTGACTTTATCTTTCTGAGCAGAAGGAATAGGTCGCCTATTGGTATTTCTACTTAAGTATTTAATACACTAAATTCAATGTTAAATCTTTTTAAAGATTAAAGGGCTTATAACGGAAGTACTTTATTATTTACTTAAGTTAACGAGGCAGGTTAGTTTAATATTTGGACAATTTATTTTTCTGGGGTTTTCTTGAAAATGGATGGTTCTTTTTTAACGTGAAATTGCTCTTTTAAAAAGCCCCTTAAATTTCTCTCTATCTTCGGGTGTAAATGGTTTTGGCCCCTTTGTACGCTTTCCGCTTTTTCGAGCCATTGCACTCAGATAACGTGTTTGTAATAATTGGTCAATGTTTTCATTTGTATAGCTAGACCCATTATGGTGAAGTACCGCACACCCTTTTGCTAAACCTAGCGAAGCAAGACCATAATCTTGCGTAACGATTATATCTCCTTTTTCTACTAACCCCATAATCCGATAATCCGCAGCATCTGCTCCAGAATCAACATAAATGGTTTCCACTCCTGATGGTTGTTCCACATTAGAAAAATGAGAAAAGCTAGTAACAAGGATAACAGGAATTTCAGCATTCGTACCTTCAGAGATAATGATATCTTTTACCGGACAAGCATCTGCATCAACATAAATTTTCATCTTTACCTCTCCCCGTAAATAAGTTTGAGTTGATGATAATGGAAGATTTAGCCTTTGTCAAACGATAAAGATAGTTTACCTAAAATTATTAAAAAACAGTTGTTGTATTAAAGCGCGCGTTTGATGCTCTCTTTTTTAAAAGGAGAAGCTAATTTGATCTCACGTAACCTTCTAAAGTATGAAAAAGATGTTATTATCACTTATGAAACCCATAATAATAATGATGTGGTTTCTATTTATTGGGAGTGTGATGATATTTGTTTTTAATTCATTTATGTGAACCTTGTAACGTTGAGGAAATAACAACTCAAATAGATCCTAAATATAAATGCCCTAAGTGTGGGCTATTGACTGAAGATAGATGGATTGATGAAGAAAAGGAGTATGAATCGTGAGTTTTAAGAGGGAGAATTAAATACTTTATACATATAAAATATACGTAACTAAGCGTCCTGAAAGGAGTTATTTAATGAACCTTCCTAATGGGGTAACTGGTTTTTATAGTTCAATAGATAATAAACCGAATGAAATAGATGAGAAACAATTTAAATATATATGCTTCAATTTGGTTAGAAAAAATCAGGGAAGAATATTAGACATTGATGAATCAAATTTAGCAACCAATTTTTTAAAGGTAAAAATGAATATTTGTAACCGAGAGATGTATGTGTTACTTAATGCATATTATCCTTTTCTAGCTTTTGCTTCTACTGTTGAATTTCAACATCTCAATTTTATTGATGATCCTGTCTTATCAAAGGATTTTATGCCATTCTATAAAGTTTTAAGTAAAGAAGAACTTAATGAACCTTTAGATATCAGAAAAAGCAAAGGGAAGGTAAGCTTAGAAAATAAAAACAAGCTGAGCAGCAGCGAGTTAGAGCAAATCCTTTTTTGGAAACCAAAGAAAGTTGGGGAAGTTATATTTAATTTTTGGGATTGATCTTATAAAATAAAGTTCCCTTATTAAAAATAATTTCCGATAAACTTGATTATGTTAACTGGCTTGGTATACCGTATACATCTGAAATAAATAAAAGATTCCTTAAAAAGTAAAACAATTCTTTTCACTAAACGTCTTATTTATAGCAGTAAGGCTTGGAGGGATTGTTTTGTCACATAAGGATAAACAGAAGGTTTGGGTAAAGTTTATTATTTTTACATTAGTCGTAGGGGGAATTGTCGCAGTTTTCTCTGTTATGTCTGATCATTTGCCACTTGTAACGAGTATGACCATTCCTGAATTAATGGTTTCCTATGTAGCTATCATGCTTAATTCTTTACCAGGTTGGTTTATAATGGCGATGGTTGTTGGATATGTATTTGGAACCCGAACAAGGCAAGCAGCATATTTTGGAAGCCTTTATATTGTCAGTTCCATTACCATGTATTTTGTAATTGGTCATTTTTATAATGATCAACCAGACAGTGTAGTATGGGGTTTAAAAGACATACTATATACCTTCATTACATGGTACGGTGCATCCGTTGTAGGCGGTATTATAGGAGGAATCGTTGGGTTTTTGTTCACCAAAAAACCTTTTGTATTAGTAACGCTACCAGCAGGTTTGCTGCTTCAGCTATTCTTAAATGGTACTAGGGGTTGGAGTGATATTTTGGGCATGGCTCAAAGTGTTACTTACTGTTTAATAATTATTAGTGTTTTTATCTATTTCTTTAGATTAAAGACAATCAAAAACAAAAAGGTTAAGCAAAATGCTTAACCTTTTTGTTTTCAACTGAATTTGAATTAATTAAAGTCTTAATTGTTTTAAGACTGCTCTTTTTAGATTCTCTTTTTCTTCTGTTTTGAGTTCAATTATAGGGTAATTTCTCAGGTCTATTTTAACTTTGTTCAGTTCTTTATAAATCCAATTAGACTTATGCACCATACTTACCTCTTTTATATATTTTATAGTTTACTGTCACTAATTAATACGTAAGTACGAAAGTAAATCTATCAAGGCTGTAATAAATAAATCCACGTTCCTATAACATACATTATGGTGCGACAAGAAGTCGCTTTCTCACAGTGTAGCTAACGCTACTCATCTAGACGCGGAGATGATCTCCATCCGAAACGGCATTCTTGGTAACGAGTCTGTCGGTTGCATGAGGAAATGCGGAAACAGAGGACAAATGCATGGTCCAGAATACTGCTAGGAGAAGATAGGTATGGTAAACGAAAGTGAAGGTTTGTAAGCTTCGTAAGCGTTAGCTCAAGATAATGCATAGTTTTGCTTGGGTCTTGGCAAGAGGAAAAGTAGAATCATAATGCTACTCTGATGCGTCCCGCATCTTGCCCGGAGTAAAGAACCTACCTCCCCCTATCGCATCTGTGGAATGTGGAACTTGGTAAGCCCTATGTCATCTGCGCAAGCAGTAGGATGACTGCAAAGTCAAACGACGTGACAGAGGGTATGGGATATGAGAAAAAGCGAAAGCCGTCACCCTGAAAAGGGACAGGAAAGCAGGAACACTGTATAACTGGACGGATACTGTCCGTCTTCACAGACAATGGCAGGCTCGAAAGAGCGCCCACTTCTCATGGGTCTTCAACACGAAAATAAATTTGTGGCTATCTTCTAACGAAAAGGAGCGTGCTGTTATGAATACCTCTCCACGAGCGTCGGCGCACGTCTCGCATAAAGGTTGGTATTCTATTGATTGGAATACTATACAACACTATGTAACGAAGTTACGACAAAGAATTTATCGTGCCGAACAACAAAATCAACGAAGAAGAGTAAGGAAACTTCAACGTTTACTCCTCCGGAGTAAAGCCAATTTATTACTCTCCATTCGCAGAGTGACGCAACAAAATACCGGTAAGCGAACACCTGGTGTAGACGGCTATACGGCCTCACAACCAAACGAACGTATCAAACTGTATCAAGAACTATTAAGACGGAATGTTTTTCAGCATCGCCCAAAGCCAGCGAAACGAACGTTTATCACTAAGAAGAATGGGAAATTAAGACCTCTCGGTATCCCGACGATACGGGATCGGGTTTATCAAAATGTCGTAAAGAACGCACTAGAACCGCAATGGGAAGTCAGATTCGAAGCCAGTTCCTACGGTTTCCGCCCTAAAAGAAGCACTCATGATGCCATCAGCAATCTCTTTAACAAGCTCAATATGAATAGTAAGAAAAAGTGGGTGTTTGAAGGAGATTTCCAAGGGTGTTTCGACCATCTCAACCATAATTGGATAAGTAAACAAACGTCTATGTTTCCAGGAAACACGCTGATTGGAAGATGGCTCAGGATGGGATATATGGAGCAAGGTATGTTTCACAACACAATGGAAGGAAGTCCCCAAGGAAGTGTAGCTTCCCCCCTTCTAGCTAATATCGCGCTAGATGGAATGGAAAAAGAGATTGGTATTGTTTACCGAAAGACATACAAATCAGGCACGGGCTACAAGATTGATCCAAAGTGTAAGATGGGGCGTGTCGCTTACGCAGATGACTTCGTCATCGTAACGGAAACTAATGAGCAAGCTCAACTTATGTATCAAAAGTTGGCTCCTTATTTAAAAAAGCGTGGGATTAACTTGAGTGTTGATAAAACAAAAGTAACGCATATCGAGAATGGGTTTGATTTTCTCGGTTTCTCACTTCGTCAATACAAGACTGAGCAAGGAAATAAGTTATTGATCAAACCTAGCAAAGATAGCATCAAAAAAGCAAAAGGTAAGATAAAAGATACGTTCGCAGTGATGCGAGGACGACCAGTAAAAGAAATCATACGCGTCTTAAACCCTATTATTCGTGGTTACGGACAGTATTGGAAACATGTCGTATCAAAAAAGACGTTTGGGTATATGGACAATTACGTTTTCTTAAAAATAAGAAAACACCTTAGACAATTGCATCCAAAGAAGTCGTGGAAGTGGATTCGAGAGCGTTATTTTAAGAAACCCCACCACGGAGGAAATGATAGATGGATTCTCACATGTCCACTTACCAATATCCAGTTGTTAAAGATGTCTTGGATTAAAATAGAGCGTCATGTGATGGTAGCCTATAAAAACAGCCCAGATGATCCTAGTCTAAAAGAATATTGGGAAAAGCGAGACCGTAAGGTCTTTAATCATGAAAATACGCTAGACAGGATGAAACTCGCAAGAAAGCAAGGATATCGTTGTGCAATGTGTAAGTACACTCTACAAAATGGAGAAAAGGTTACGGTACGAAATCTAGAAGCTTCTACAGGTAAAGCCGTTAAATTGGTACATATACCTTGTATTAAATAAAAGAGTTGTTTGGATAAAAAGAAGGCTTGAGCCGTATGACGGGAAATCTGTCACGTACGGTTCTTAGGGGGCGGGCGCTCGTGAGAGTGCCCGCCTACCCGACGTAACTAGGATTGTATGATATACAATTAAAAAAAGAAGAATTTAGCTAAAAGTATTGTTAAAATTACTATTATTATGTAAAATTTTCTTATAAAACAGACTATGTGTTACTGGCGTAAACATGGAGGACCATGAGGAAGCACATAGATAACGGCCGTACGCCTGGGCAAAGTATTTGAACATGAGTTCAAATACTTTTTTTATTTAGAAAGGGGATTTTTAAGTGAAGGAAATTTGTTTACGATATGGGATGAATCCAAATCAGAGTAAAGCTAAAGTTCATAATACTGAGAACACGCCTATTAAAATCTTAAATGGAGAAGCGAGTTATATCAACTTTCTGGATGCATTAAACTCTTTTCAACTGGTCCGGGAGCTTCGACAGGCTACTAATCAGCCTTCAGCTGCATCTTTTAAACATGTAAGTCCAGCAGGTGCAGCTGTATATTCTCCATTAAATGAGACACTTGCTGAATCCTATTTTGTTGAAGGGGCAGACCTTTCTCCTTTAGCTATTGCTTATGCAAAAGCACGTGGAACAGATAGGATGTCTTCATTTGGTGATTGTGCTGCTTTTAGTGATGAAGTTGATTTAACTGCAGCTAATCTTCTCAAAACAGAGGTTTCTGATATGATTGTAGCACCAAGCTACACTCAAAAAGCATTAGAGATTTTGAAACAGAAAAAGAAAGGAAAATATCTAATTTTAGAGATTGACCCAAACTATGTGCCTGACCCAATTGAAAAAAGAACGGTATTTGGGATTACTCTAGAACAAGAGAGAAATGATGCACAGATTGGAAAAGAATTTTTTAATCATATTGTCACGACTCAACGTGATATTCCTGATGATGCAAAGAGAGACCTTCTTGTTGCTCTTATTACATTGAAATATACACAATCCAACTCTATTTGCTTCGCCTTAGATGGCCAAACGATTGGAATTGGTGCTGGACAACAGTCCCGTATTCATTGTACAAGGTTGGCAGCTGAAAAAGCTGATAAATGGTGGTTAAGACAACATCCAAGAGCCCTTAACATGAGGTTCAGAGAAGGCATTTCTCGTGTAGAAGTTAATAATGCAATTGATGGATGGTTGAATGATGATATTACTGAGGTAGAAAATGAACAATGGAAACGTTGTTTTGAAGAGGTTCCTGCTAGACTAAGTAAGGGTGAAAAACAAGAATGGATAAAACGATTAAAAGACGTTTCCTATGCATCCGATGCTTTTTTACCTTTCCGTGATAATATAGATCGTGCGGCTCAAAGTGGCGTTAAATATGTGGTTCAAACAGGTAATTCTTTACGAGACGATCAAGTTACACACGCAGCAAATGAATACGAAATGGCCATGGCTCATTCAGGTATTCGTGTGTTTCATCATTAAAGCTATAAATGGATTGTTGAAAATTCATTTAAATTAATTCATTATTTATCTCTAACTTAATAATAAAGGGGAATAAACTTCATGTTAAATGTACGTATAGCCACCGTAGAAGATGCTGATGCAATTGTTGCAATAAAGCAAGAAATTGTTATAACGAACGATTTTCTTCTTCGATTACCTGAAGAAGTACAAGAAACAGCAGAAGAATATCAAAAAAAGATACAAATGAGACAAGAAAATGGTGGTTTAACATTAATTGTAGAATTTAATAATCAAGTTGTTGGATTTCTTTCTTTTCACAGGCCTTCCTATATGCGTTTGCATCATACTGGATCGTTTGGCATTTGCGTGAAGCAAGAGTTCTCAAACAAGGGAGTTGGAACAACGTTACTCTCTTATTTAATAGAATGGTCAAAAGAACAAAAAGGGTTGGAAAAAATAAATTTAGATGTATTTTCAAACAATAAAAGAGCTATTCATTTGTATAAAAAGTTAGGGTTTAAAGAAGAAGGAAAGCAAATAAATCAAATTAAGCTTAAAGATGGCTCCTACGCTGATATTATTTTCATGGCATTATCTATATAAATTTTCGTCCTAGAAAAAGAGGTCAGTATTACTGATCTCTTTTTACATTCTATTTTTTATACCTTAGGAATTAGTAATGGGACAGAAAAATTTTATTTATTAAGAGTGAATAATAGAATGACGATGATTATGATTATGTTAAGTAAATGATAAAGTATTTCATAAAAATAAATTAGTTTCACTATTTACACTTAGTGACAACAAATTAATAGTTTACTTCTTATAATATACCAACATATTATATATTTACCTTTTAAGAAATTGTTATATTCACAGCTCTTTAAGAGAAATTCTATAATTACTTAAGATCAATGTACTTTTAATAAGCAGAATATTATCTAAAATGTATAGTTAATTTCTTTTATATCAAAAAGTAAATTGACAAACTCACTTATAAAAATTGTAGTTTTATCATTTACTCTACCTGACGACAAATTGGTTCTTTTTCTATTATATATGCAATAGTTAAAACTTATTTTAATAAAATGTTTTATTATTTACATATGGTACATAAAAACGTCTGTGAAAGTTATGCGCTAGATTAAAGACGATCGTATAGTGTTTTTATACTTAAACGAACATTAAAAAAAGTTCGCTAAGCAAGTTTTATTTTCGTTCAAAAAGGTATATGGAATAGACATAAAAAAATGAAAGTTTAAAAAGGTAATGCAACATGCTATAGGCATGCTACATTACCTTTTTAGTGTGTTGATTGTTCTTTTGGCTTTACCACTCTACATTTTATCAAGTTGAAATCATCTGTAATAATATATATAAACCTACTATTTATTGATAAAAAAACATAAAATATACGCCTTCCATATGCAGAGAAATGCTCTCTGAGGAAATTAAATGTTTTTTTACATATAACGGGATTATTCGATGCAAATTTCAGCACTTTAGAAATTTTTGATTTCCGGCTATTAGATTATCGTTTCCTCAGTTTTCCAATTAGTTAATTTCCAATAAAACTTTTCCTGTGCTTTGTCTACTTTCTACTAAACGATGTGCTTCTGGTACTTCCTCAATTGAAAAGCGCTTTCCTACCATTATGTCCAGACGCTCTTCTGCTAAATAATCCATTATTCGAGCAGCTGTTTCACGTAATAGTTCTGGACGGTTATTTCTCGTCGTACCGAGACTAAATCCGAGGACAGCTCGGCAACTGGCATGCAAATCTTTGGTTACAAATTGACCAATATCTCCACTTGCATTTCCGAAATTGACCAAACGTCCGTACATCGCTAAACAGTCTAGGCTCTTTTCTGCTACCTTACCAGAAATTGAGTCTAAAATAATATGAGCCCCTTGGTCATTTGTTAATTCATTTACCTTTTTGACGAAATCTTCTTTCTCATAACAAATGACATGATCTGCACCTGCTTCTAATGCTGTTGCAATTTTCTTCTCACTTCCTACCGTTCCAATAACACGACCTGCCCCTAAAATTTTTGCCAATTGGATTGCTGTTGTTCCAATTCCTCCTGCCGCAGCATGTATAAGAACCGTTTCACCCGGCTGCACCCTGCCTACATCAGCGAGAAGTTTATAAGCCGTAAAAGAAACTATTGGACTTGCTGCTGCTGTATGAAAATTAACGTTATCTGGAAGCACAAAGGTGAGGTTTTCATCTGCTACGATATATTCCGCATACGATCCAGTTTTCGGAAAAGCAATCACTCTTTGGCCTACTTTCAGGCTTTGTACGTTAGACCCTACAGCCTCAATTATTCCTGCAGCATCTAACCCAGGAATAATTGGAGGTTTCCCCGCCGCGTGGTATTTTCCTTGCCTTGTTTGAATATCAGCAAAATTGACACTTGTTGCTTCTACACGTATTAATACTTGGTCTGGATTGATTGAAGGAATGTCTATATTTATATATTTCAATACCTCAGGTCCACCAAATTCATTAATAACAACAGCTTTCATAAATAATTCCTCCTATAAATCTTTTCAAATCTTCCTTCTGTGAAGATGAAACCCTAACGTCATTTATAGAAAATCACATTATTATCAATAGCATGGCGCCCCATACGCACGCTATTTCCTTTATGTCCTTTATCTTGATATCCAAAAGAAATTCCGACTAATAACTTCATTAAGTGATTTCTATTATGCTTCGAATTTTTTCTCCAATGGAGGTTTAGCTGATTTGTTAAGGCGTAAATTTCCTGATAAAAATAATCCAGTAAACACAAAAAGAGAAGCAATAATATCATATATCGTAATCTCTTCTCCTAATAAGGTAAAGGCTAAGAGATAACCTGCAATGGGGGTTAAAAATAACCAAATATTTGCTTTAACGGCATCTTGTTTAAGGAGATAAAACCAAAGAATCATCGCCAAGATGGAGACTCCTAAGACAGACCAAACGAGATATATCATTAAATTCATATCAAATATAATGGGTTTATCTAACTCTAAAATCATGGAAGGTATGATTAAAATAATCCCACCAAATAAAACTTGCCAGGCATTAATAACTAAACTAGGTAGCTGTAACTTTTGCTTTTGAAAGTATACACTTCCAATGGCCATAGATACCATTGCAATTATTAGCAAGATAATTCCACTTAATGTAGACTGGCCATTTTTGAATAGAGGGTATGTGGCGATTATTAGTCCGATTGCTGAAACAATCATTCCTAACCACTCTTTCCTTTGAATAAAACGATTCATGAAGATCGAGGAGAAAAGTGCAACAAGAAAAGGATTAAGAACGACAGCCAAATTAAAAAAGCCAGAAGACACGGTTTGTAGGGCCAAAAACCCACAACCTAAATACAGTGAAGTATTCAATAACCCTAATAAGATTAAAGGCTTCCACTCTCCTTTTTTAGGGATGGGGTATTTTCCTTTTTGAAATAGATATATATATAGTAATAATAAAATTCCTGCTAAAAGGAAACGTACAGTTCCCATTATTAATGGAGGAGCTGATAAAAGTCCAAATTTAACAGCAACTGCTCCAGATGCCCACAGAATAGTAAATAAAATTCCTAATAACATATACTTATACTTCCTTTTTAGTTAGAATATTTCTCATAATCTTGAGAGGGGATGAAGATAAGACACATTTAGAAGTACACATAATTTTGATTTATATTATTTAATTTTATAATTAAATTCTTTGGAGATATTCTACGTATTAATTATGTTACTAAGATATCTAATTTGCCTTACTGGTATATAACTACTTTATACATACTAAACCTCATTTTCATCCCTCTATTAAAAGCTAAGGTTGAGTGAAATATTTAAGAATAATGGCTCTGATGCAAAGATTTATTGAAAAACCTGTAAATCATTAACAGACCATTCTTTTGTATAATGATTAGAAAATTTCAGATAGGTTTATTTCTAGAGAAAGTCTCCGTTTTTAATCACTTGAATTGCTTCGACTTAACAACTTTGTCCTTTAACTTAAATATATGATCTACTTAATTGTGAAAAAGGATTTGTTGCATTAGTATGAAATTTTATGAGTTCTTCATTTTACATGCTATATGTAGGTACCAAACATATGATTAATAGATAAACTTCGTCTTTCATTGATTCCATCAACATCGCCAAAGCTAAAGCTTTTTCATTAAGTAAATAATGTTATTTTAATAATAATTTCATTCAACTTCTTGCATCAGAACCCTTAAGTAATGTTAACATGTTTTCTAACTATACAATAAATACATATAATATATGATTTTGATACTTTTTTTGTATCATTTATACCCCTATACTTTAAGCTTTTGATAGAACAGTGCACTTATATATAAATAAGATTGCTCAGTGATATAATATGTTTACATAAGATATTTTCATGTAAAGAATAGGTGGTAATAGAGATAATGGATATCCGTCAACTGAAGTATTTTGTTGCTATTGTAGAAGAAAATAACATTACAAAAGCAGCAAAACGTTTAAATATAGCTCAACCCCCTCTAAGTTATCAACTTAAACTATTGGAACAAACTTTAGGTATCGATTTATTTAAACGTTATGGAAAGAAGTTAGAACTGACTTTAGCTGGTAAAACTCTATACAAACGTGCAGTTTATTTAATAAATCAATTGAATGAAACAGTTGATGAAATTCAAGATATTAAAAATGGGATACGGGGAGAAATCTCCGTTGGCGTGGGTCATCTTGACCTATATAGGTTACCTGACAAAATTAATAATTTTCGCAAACGATACCCTGAAGTTACGTTTAAAATTCTAGACAGGGACACTAATAATCTTGTTCGCTTATTAGAATCAAGAAAAATTGAAATGGCTATTCTAAACTTGCCTATTCTTATCGACTCGTCAACAGTAGAAATGCTTCGTTTGGGTGACATCAAATATTCATTGTTTGTACCAAAGTCTTGGGATGTAGAGGAGTCTAAACATACCATTACGTATAAGGAAATTGAGCAATTGCCTCTTGTATTATCTAGACGAGAAGATGGAGTTGGAGGAACATATGAGGCAATCATAGAAGAATCTAAAAAACATGGCGTGAAGCTAAATATCATATGTGAATGTAACAATCCTCATTCAGCATTTACATTCGTAGAAGCTGGTATTAGTGCAACAATTATGCCAAATTACATTTTTAACCGTTTTTCTAAACACAATATACGACCATTAGAGATTGTTGGTTCATCCTTAAGCATGGAGTCTGTAGTATTGTGGTCAAAAGATCGATACATGTCAAAAATAGCAAAAGAATTTATTCAAGAATTTGTATCTGACCAATAAATTTAATTCTCTTGTGTTACCTAAGTTTCTTCTATATCTAGAAAATAGGAAAAGCTTAGATAACACAATGTATTCTATAGGAATGGAGCTCAAAAAGGCTCATTTGTTGCTAGTGAAATCAAAATAAAAAAGAACAACAGAATTACTCTGCTGTTCTCAAACTCTACTTAAATATAAATATAAATTAAAAGAAATACCTTAATAGTGGTAATCAAATAAATTTCTTCTCCGCCTCGAAGATATTCACCAAGCGTTGTTTACCTTGTTCAGCTGTAGAAACCATTTCATCAAACAACTCTTGAACTGTAGGGATATCTTTAATAAGCCCAGCAACCTGTCCAGCCCAACCGAAACCTTCTTGTTCGTTACCCTCATAGATGTACCTGCAATTGGCTTCTCCACTTACAACATTTTTTAAATCTTCGTAAGTTGCTCCATGTTGTTCACGTTCAATAATGTCTCTAGTATATTCTGATCTTAAGACACGACCTGGTGTACCCAATGTTTTTTTTATAATAACTGTATCTGTCTCTTTTGCATTAACTAATGCTTTTTTATATACATTATTTGCATGGACACACTCTTGAGTAGCAATAAATCTTGTTCCCATTTCTACCCCTTCTGCTCCGAGGGCAAAAGCTGCTAATAAGCCTCTCCCATCTCCAATACCACCACTAGCTAGTACAGGAATTGACACAGATTCAACTACACGAGGGATAAGGACCATTGTGCCAATATCATCGCGGCCTAGGTGGCCGCCTCCTTCTTGTCCTACTGCCATTATAGCATCAGCACCAAGCTCCTCAGCTTTTTGAGCTTGTCTAACCCCTGAAACGAGCACAAGAGTTTTAATATTCTCTCCTTTTATTCGTTCAAAAACAGGTTGAGGATTGCCTCCCGTTATAGAAATAGTCGGTACTTTCTCCTCGATAGCCACTTCAAGCAAGTCCTTATAATTTCCATCATGTCGTGCAATGGCAAAATTCACACCAAAGGGCTTATCAGTGAGCTTACGTACTTTACGAATTTCTTCTCGAAGTTTCTCTGGGGTACCCAGAGTTGCCGCAGTGATTTGTCCGAGTCCACCAGCGTTAGAGACAGCTGAGGCTAATTCTGCATAAGCTAAATAGGCTAATCCTCCTTGAATAATCGGATATTGAATTCCAAAGATTTCAGTTATTCTTGTTTTCATAAGTTTACTTCTCCTTTGTTAAATGGTAGCTTGTTTTAATCATTTCATATATTTCTTTTTCTGGTACAGTACCGTCTAAAATGATAGAATTCCAATGTTCCTTATTAAGATGATAAGCCGGAACTACAGAATCATAACTTTGACGTAAATGACGATTTATCTCTGGTTCACCCTTTAAATTTATCCAAATGTGATCAGCTCTCTCAAAAATCCATGCAAAAACCTTCTGATTTTCCTTATGTCTAATAGTGGTCCAGTTCTTATCTCGAAACGGTTGGTCTTCAAATACATTTCTATATTTCATGCAGTAATTAATAGCTTCCTGCCTACTTTTCATGATTTTTCCTCCTTTCTCTAGGTAAGAAAAACATAGTTTGTAAGGTCTAATCTTAAGAAGTTGTCTAAATCATTTGTTATTGATATCAATAATTTCCAAGGTGCTGCTGCCGAAATTCTGCAGGTGTACAACCTGTTTCACGTTTGAAAAATTTGCTAAAGTGGGTGGCTTCCTTAAAGTTAAGCTTTTCCGCAATGTCGCTAATAGAATAATCAGTATGCATCAGCAGACGTTTTGCTTCAAGATTAATCCGGGCCGAGATAAAAGCTTTAGCACTTGTTCCAACTGCTGCCTTAGTTGCTCGAGTCAGAGTTTTTTCCGTGCAGTTTAGACGAATAGCGTATTCACTGACATGGCTAAACTTATCAAAGTATTTCTCAACGAGTTTCTGGAAGTTTGTAAAACGCAGCGATGTTTGAGAATGTATTGTGTCATGCATCTGTTTGTGTTTATGAAGAATACTGAGCCAAGTCACAAATGCATAAAGTTGGTAACGTAATAACATATGAACATCTTCTTCTGCCCCTTCAATCAACGAGTCTTCAATCATTCGTTCGATAGAAGTGATCCCACGACGCAACTCATTATTATTTAAATTTAGAATGTTTGGTAGCCTTCCAAAATCAAAAGCTAGTAATGTTGATGTGTTAGGTATAAGAAACTCCGAACGAAACAAAATAATCCAACCATCCCAATTCTCATCGTGTCCGAAATTATGAACTTGACCCGGGGATATGGCAAGTAAGGTTCCTGTGCTACAGGAAATCGGCTCAAAATCGACCCATTGTATACAATCACCTTGAGTAACACATATAAGCATGTAGAATTCATATCTATAAGTTACACTCATCCTTTCTTTCGGTGTCCGTTGTTTAAGATCAGAGACTCGAAAAATTTCCAAATCGTATGGATAAGGTAATACAGGTTGATATTTGAGACGTTCTATATTTATTTTCTGCTTTGATATGCGAACCACTACATAAATCTCCTTCGCTCAAAAATGCAAAATGTCCAGAAAGTATCATTTATTTTCTCGTTTTTGCCTTTATTATTTGTATTAAATGACCTAAAATGATCATATCACTTTCAACACATTAAGAAAAGGAGCAAAAAAATGAGTGTAAATATCAAAGAGATAGCTGAAACTGTATTGAATATAGAACGCGCCAATAATGAACGGTGGAATCAAGGAGACTGCTATGGATACCTGGATAGTTATAGTGATGACATTTCTTACTTCGATCCTGTGACTGAAAAACTTATTGTAGGTAATTCAGCAGTGAGAGAACATATTTTGTCACTCTATAAAAATCCTAATATTATTCGGAGTGAATATCTTAATCCAGATGTCGCTGTCAGTGAAGCTGGTGATTTAGCTGTGTTGAGTTATAATTTACACAATTACGTAGCAGGAGAAGATGGACAGGAAAAACTTCAAAAATGTTGGAATACTACTGAAGTTTTTCGTTTGATTGAGGGTGAATGGCACACAGTACATTCCCATTGGTCTTTTGTCCGCCATCCTGGGATTATATCAGGTTCTGACGCGTTCTAAATACACACATCTTTTACTATAATTACGTAATGAAAACTCCCTTTATCAGTTGAGCTGGTGGAGGGAGTTTCTGTTCATTCGGAATTTCATTTATATAAATATTTAAAATGAAGGGATATCGAACATGCAGATTGATAATACGATGGCAAAAAAAATTTTGAGCGAAACTAAAGGAATATCTACTGCTGGATTTACTCACTCTTTGAACCCTTACAGTGGTTGTGCTTTTGGATGTAGTTATTGCTATGTTAGAGAAATGCCCATTCAAAAATACAAAGATATTTCTTGGGGAGAATGGATTAATATTAAACTTAACGCTGTTGAAAACTATAGTAAAGAAATTAATAGTCTTCGCCGGAGAAATAAACCTATCAATATATTCATGTCTACTACTACAGATCCATATCAACCCATCGAACGTAAGGTTGAGATAACAAGAAAAATATTAACGGAGATGATTGAATCTCCACCGGATTTCCTTCAAATCCAAACAAGAAGTCCTCTGGTGGTTAGGGACCTCGATATACTTTTAGAATTACAACAACGTTGTGAGTTATTAGTTTCTATGACTATCGAAACAGACCGAGAAGATGTAAAGCGACTTTTTGCACCTTTAGCTCCAGGGATCAACCTGCGCTTAAAGGCTCTTGGAAATGTCCATGCAGCAGGAATTGCTACACAGGCATCCATTTCTCCTCTCTTGCCCTTCACTCCAGATTTCCCTAAAAGATTACAGGGCATTGTTGATCGAATATATATTGATTCTCTAAACATTGGAGATGGTTTGAAGGGGAAGCGATCCGAGCGATTGGGTATGCCTTTGTTGTTTCAGCGAAATAGGTTTTCTAAATGGTACCAGCCTGATATTCATTTGAAGACGAATAATTATTTTAATAAGTTTTTTAATGAAAGGTCTGTATTCTTGTCTTCCAATAAAGAGTATCCTCTGAAAGGAAAATGAAAGAAGAACAAATGATGGCCATTAAATTGGTGAAAAAATGTGAAGTCAAAGATTTGATACCAATACTAGTAGAACGACCAAGTATCAAAGAAGGATTCGTTCTTATTAAGGTTCAAGCCTTTGGCATTAATGAGTCAGAGATTACAAGTCGCAGAGGTGAATCGTCAGCTGATTTCTCATTTCCAAGAATTTTAGGAATTGAGGGAGTTGGTATTGTTGATGAAGTGACTTCAAACAGTAGGTTCAAAATCGGACAAAAAGTTGCTACAATGATGGGCGGTTTAGGACGGTCTATTGATGGTTCTTATGCAGAATATATGCTGGTTAGAGAAGAAAACATCATTCCACTATACACTAATTTAGACTGGGACATTGTCGGGGCCTTACCCGAGATGCTCCAAACAGCTTACGGTTCCCTGACTATTGGTTTAGGAATCAAAAAAAGTGATTTATTACTAATCCGTGGTGGAACATCAACCGTAGGATTAATGGCCTTGGTTTTAGCTAAAAGACTGGGCGCTACAGTCATTACGACAAGTCGAAAAATTGAAAAGCTTGAGACCTTAAGGCGTCACGGTGCCGACTACGCACTGGTTGATAATCAAGAAATCGAAAAGGAAATTAAAAAAATTACTCCAAAAGGTGTTGATATGGTTTTAGAATTAGTAGGTTTTACCACCCTATTCCAAGACATGAGTTTAACTCGAAAGGGTGGGCGCGTCTGCTTTACTGGTGCGTTAGCAGGTCAGTGGACATTAAATAATTTTTCGCCATTTATGATTCCAACAGGAGTCTTCTTAACCAGTTACGCTGGTGGATCCAATGATTTACCTGCTAGTATTTTTAATGACATTTTAAAAAGTATTGAAAATCGAGAAATAACAGTGCCAATTGCTAAAGTCTATCACGGTTTGGGAGAAGTAGTTCAAGCACAAATAAACTTAGAATCAGGTAAATATATTGGCAAACATGTCGTAGTCCTTTAATGACAATATTTCTCAAAGTAATATCCACAGCAATTTTTTATTATTGATACAGTCTAAAAATCAATCTCTGAACTGATTGATATATTAAAGATTAAAGTAATAAGTTCACTTAGCATTAAAATAAAACTAGAAAAGAGGATAAAACAATGAAAAATAACCAAAAAATCAAGAAAAATGAACAAGCATTAGCTGAAGAAATTATTCAACTTGAAAAATCAGCTCTAGATAAATGGTTCAAAGGTGATACATCTGGCTACCTTGAATTATGGTCTAGGAAGAATTTTTCATATTTTGATGGTGCTGTTGAAAAACGTATTGATAGTCATGAAGACATCACAGAATTTGTCTTGAATGCTGTAGAAGGTAAGCTTTTTGCGGATAGTTACGATTTCTGTTATCCACGAGTTCAAGCCATAGAAGATATGGCTGTTTTAACCTACCAACTACATGCGGACACGTCACTAATCGATATGCATTACAATTGTATTGAGGTTTTTCAAAAGGAAGAGGATGGTTGGCATGTAATTCATTCAACATGGTCATTTATCCGACCAATGGATATGGATTTTGGAACAACGAAAGATATTGTTTAATAGACCTTATTCAATCACCAAATTTAGTGACTTTAGGAACTTACGATTAAGTCATTCATAACAAACGAGGTACCACTATGAAAAAAACATCATTATTTGACCAAGAAATGACCATGACTGCCCCCTTAGCCAGCCGTATGAGACCAACTGATTTAGACCATTTTGTAGGACAAAAGCACTTGGTTGGAGATGGGAAATTCTTACGTGAAATGATTGAAAAAGATCAAGTTTCTTCTATGATTTTCTGGGGGCCTCCAGGCGTCGGAAAAACGACCCTTGCTGAAATTATTGCTAAGAAAACCCAGTCTAAATTTATCACTTTTAGTGCTGTTATGAACGGGATTAAAGAAATTCGTAAGATTATGAATGAGGCTGAAGAAAATCGCCAATTTGGTGAACGTACTATCGTCTTTATTGATGAAATTCACCGTTTCAACAAGGCTCAACAAGATGCTTTTCTACCTTATGTTGAAAAGGGTAGCATTATCTTGATTGGGGCAACAACTGAGAATCCATCTTTTGAAGTCAATTCTGCCTTATTATCTCGTACACGTGTTTTTGTTCTCAAACAATTGACTAAAGACGACATTGTTGAACTTCTTCAAGGCGTACTCAGATCTCCCCAGTCTTTTCCCGATTTGGAAATTACCATTAAAGATGAGATGCTGAGAAAGATTGCTATTTTTTCAAATGGCGATGCTAGAACTGCTATAAATACCTTAGAAATGTTAGTTATCAATAGTGACATTGATGACAATAAAGCTATCATTACTGATGATTTGCTAGAGGAATTATTAGACAAGAAAATGGCATACTATGATAAGGATGGAGAGGAGCATTACAATATTATCTCAGCCCTTCATAAGTCTATGCGAAATAGCGACGTGGACTCTGCCATTTACTGGTTGGGACGTATGATTGACGGTGGAGAAGACCCTATTTATATTGCTAGGCGATTAATCCGTTTTGCGAGTGAAGATATTGGTCTAGCTGATAATAATGCACTTAACTTAGCCATTAACGTCTTTCAGGCCTGTCGTTATATTGGGCTGCCTGAATGTGATATCCATCTCACACAATGTGTTATCTATTTATCTTTAGCACCTAAGTCAAATTCGACTTACAAGGCTAGAACTACTGTGCAGAAAGACATTAAGCAAACCATAAATGAGTCTGTTCCACTTCATCTGCGCAATGCTACCACTAAACTGATGAAAGAAGTTGGTTACGGTAAAGGGTATCAGTTAGCGCATTTTTATGATGATAAATTGACTACTATGCCAACTCGTCCAGAGAGTATTGCCGATCACAATTATTACAAACCAACAGAGAACGGAAATGAAGCTAAAATCAAGCAGCGCCTGAACTATATTAAGGAATGGAAGAAAACCCATAATACTGAATTTGACAAAGAATAGAAAAAGAGAAAAACATAAAAGTCGTTTAGAGGATTCTAAAAAATTTATCTCAATTGCTATTCCTAACTTAATAGCAGCATTGATCTATATAATAAACTAATAAAAAACAGCACTATCCAATTTGAATGGGCAGTGCTGCTTTTTATTAGCTATTTCTAACTTTTAGTTAACATAAAACTGCTTCTCGGTAGAAATAACAAAAAGCCTTTAGACTTAGGAATTATAAAGGCTTTACTTCTTAGAATATAGAGAGGATAGTTTATCTTCTTAATAATTCGATTCGTTTTCCCTTATCTTTTTGTCAATTGATTTCGATCCTCAATCTGGGGTGGTTCTTCCATCCATCCGTTTTTAATCATAATTTCCCCACCCTCTTTCGCAAAGCTGTAAATATCTTTTCCGATTTGTAACATCTTTACTGGTAAATCACTACGCAAACTAAATGCGCCTCCCAGTGCGTTGCTACCAAGTCCAAATGTACTTAACAAACTGGTATTATACATCATCAATTTATCAGAAAAAGGAGCAACTGTTGAAGTTGTTGCTTTTCCAGCATGCGTTGCTGGCGGCTCAATATAACTATGCCGTAATACATCACCTAATTCTGTTTCAATTTTCTTTGATAACTCCATACCTTTAACAAAGTGTTTTCGTACCTTTTGATCATTAGCTACCTGTGCAAATCCAATCATTAATTGCATTCCTACAAGATTCGTATCAACGGCGTGTTGAATAAGAGAAACTTCCATCGTATTAAGAGATCTTTTCTCACCAATCCATTTTAGACCATCCATATAATTTTTATCATTTACAAAATGAACTTCCTTTGGCATGGAGACATATGGAGGACGAGAAATTACCCCTGTCTCTATTAATAAGTGAGTTAACTGATCATACAGCTCTTGCGCTTCTGCAGTTACACATTTAAAAAATTGCCTTATATCTTTACGGTAGGACATATTCGAATAAAGCGCAAAAAGACCCGTCTCTATTTGAGACATCAAGCGAAAATACATAACATCAAACATATAATCATATAGTTTAGGTGCTTCTTTATTCACATCATTTTCAGTAAATCCAATAGGAATAGCTGCTCCTTCTCCCTGGAAAATAGTCTTAATAAAGTCTACACTCTTAACTGCGCGATCATAATGAAGCTGAAATAGTTGTTGCTCATTTTTATTATGTTTAAGAAAATACTCTAAAAACCTCATGATCATCGTTTTTTCCTGATAAGTCATCCATAACGTTGCTAATTCCGTTGATGTAATGGGTGGATGTTGTGAATTGCTCATTCTAAACCCTCCTAAAAAGTAAATTTCTTATTCAATATGAATAATTTACATATTAAAATATATACGCTAGTTTGTATGAGTAAACTAAGAATATTTATCGTATACCCATTTACTACCTCTATGTAGATCTCTTTTGTATATATAAGACGAAGTCCAAAGTACGATCCAAATAAGAATAATATACGACATTGTGCATCCAAGGCTTTACGTAACATTTCTATACTCCTTTTATTCTTAATCTGTATTACTTTCTACTTATAGACCTTAATCTATACAAGCTCATCATGGTCAATCTTGGCGTATTATGAAAGATTATAATCAAAATATCTATCAATGGAGATTAAATAAAAGGACCTCGGCACAATATCGAGATCATTTATTGACTACATAGACCTTTAGTTATCAGTATTTTAAAAATCATAAAGGGTTAAGTCGGGTAAGTTAGGGGCATCACTTCCCCTTCCTCCCCTAAGAACCGTGCAAGTCCCTTTCAAGACACATCGGCTCAAGCCTCCCATTGTAGGTCCATTTGCTGTCGTATCCTCATCACACACCGTATTGGTAAGTCAAACGTACGCCGACGCTCCAAGTGGAGGTATACATAATAGTACGTTTCTTTTGTCAGAAGATAGCCACAACCTTATGTGCCTACGAGAGACCAACGAGAAGTCAGTTCTCTTTCGAGACAACTGCATTCGCTTTCTCTCGTATCCTTTACCCTCTGTCACATCGTTTGATCTTACGATCTCCCTACTGTAAGTACAGATGACAAAGAGCTTACCAAGTTCCGCATCTTATAGATACGGCGAGGTTAGGTGGGGTCTTTACTCCGGTCAAGATGCGGGACGCGTCACAGTAGCATTATGAGTCTACTTTTCCTCCTGCCAATACTCAGGCAAACCTGTGCACTATCCTGAGCTAACATTTCCGAAGCTTACAAACCTTCCCCTTCGTTCACTATACTCATCTTCCCCTAGCAGTGTTCCGAGCCGTGCACTGACTCTCTGTTTCCGTATTTCCGCATGCAACCCACGAACCCGTTACCAGGTGTGGGACAGGGATAGTTTTTGCATCTAAACTAGTGGCGTGAGCCACACTATATAAAAGCGACATCTTGTCGCACCATAATGGATCTTATCGGAAATATTATGAGAAAAAGCTAACCTGTATGAAAGCTTAAAAGGAGGGAAAACTAAGAAAAATTAGTTTTTATACGGAGGAGAAGAAAATTGCAAGAAAATAATCACTTAACATCCCCTGAAATCGCGAATTTATGGACACACTATATCCGTGAAACATTATCTGTATGCGTAAATAAATATATGTTACAAACTATTCAAGATCCTGAAATACATAGTCTTTTTCAATTAGCTCTCCAATTTTCCTTCAAACATATAGAAACCTTAACGAAATTATTTAAGCAAGAAAGGTTTCCAATTCCTAATGGATTTACGGAAGAGGATGTAAACTTAGAAGCTCCGCCTCTATTTACTGACGTTTTGTGTCTCAAGTCTCTTTATATGATGAGTACCCATGGCAATAATGAATATAGCTTATCTTTTACGACTTCCATACGTGAAGATATCGTAGGGTTTTATTATCAATGTAATTTGGATGCGATGGAACTTTATAAAAAATCTAAAGATCTTCTTATATCAAAACAACTTTATCAAAAGCCACCCGTATATCTAACACCAAAGAAGGTGGAGATAATAAAAGAATACAAGTATGTAACAGATATTTTTGGTAAACATAGACCCATGAATTCAATTGAAAGTGGTCATATCTTTTTTAATTTAGATAAAACTATGATTTCAAAGGCGATGATACTTGGCTTTAAACAAGTCTCCAAAAATTCACACGTACGTGCATTATTAGAAAAAAGCCTACAAGTAAAAAACAAACACATTGACGTATTTTCATCTCTATTAACGAAAGACAACCTTCACCTACCTAAATCCGTTGAAACAGAGATTACAAATTCTACTGTTTCTCCTTTTTCAGATAGACTTATGCTTCTTCAAACTGGCTTCCTTTTTGGTGTAGCAGTAACTTACTTTAGTGCTGGTGTCATCGCTAGTATGAGGGCTGATATTTCAGCACACTGTGAAAAGGCTGCATTAAATAGTTTATGGATATATAGTCGTATTGGAAAAGATATGATTGACAATAATTGGATGGAACAACCTCCCCAAGCAGACGATCGTAAAAGACTAGATTAGACAAATTTTCTTAATGAATAACGTTTAGTAATTTGAGCAAACTACTCAAGATGTCGTGAGGCATTGACAACATTTCATATTATCAGTAGAAAACAGCTATCTTCTTAGAAGGTAGTTATTTTCTTTTTAGGCTGTATACTCGATACATGCTTAGTTAACATAATGTAAATTATCAGAAATCAAGTGTCAGTATGTGTCGAAGGGGTAATGTAAAAGAAATGACATCAGGAGGGGAGGATATGCTCGATAACTATGAACGTTTCCTATTCTATAGGGAAATTAAATGTTTAATTGCAGATTATGATAAGTGTAGACATCTACCTACTAAGAACGAGTTATACAATCAGATAGTACTTCTAAAAAAAGTACTTAACTATGGATGTGAAAAAAGAATATCTAGATAGTAGAAGCTATGTATTTGTCGAGAAAAACAATTGATCTCTAAATCGGATTGTTTTTCTCTTTTTTATATAAAAGGATACAATGACAGATCATCGCTAATATGCATATTAGCGATGATCTCTTAGTAATCTCTAGTTACACAAAACGAATTACACGATCCATAGAAGCAAATAAATTTATGATATAGGGCTTGTTTTTGTTTAGGAAATTCATATGGTGAATAGCATTTAGTAACTATTTAAAGAAATCTGTGTGAAATTTTCTACTTAACTAAGAGAAAAACCTCTGAATAAGAAAAAAATCCCATGATTAATTCGTTTCATTTAGGGGTAAAGTCAACTAAATCTTTTAATAAGGAGGCGCTTCTTAATGGAAATACTATGGATGCTAATTGTCGGGGGAATTATCGGCTGGCTCGCTAGTTTAATTACAGGACGTGGTGTTCCTGGAGGTATTATTGGTAATATTATTGCTGGTTTTATTGGTGCCTGGTTAGGTGGACTTATCTTAGGTAATTGGGGACCAGTCGTAGGTGGATTTGCAATTATCCCAGCTATTATTGGATCAATTATTTTAGTGTTAATTGTAAGCTTTATTATGCGCAAAATGGGTCAAAAGAATAATCATAATCATAATCATCATGCATGAGAAAGAGATAAAATGTAAATTGGAGTGACTAATAATACTAGTCTAATGTTATCTGACTTTATTGAAGAGAAGCAATTCAAACTAAATTCTTACCTTATTTATTTGCTCAGTACAGTTGATAAACATGTTAAAAATGAGACGAGAATTTAATGATAAAACAATTGCTTTGCAATAAAAGAACGGAAAAAACACAAAAATTGAATCAGAATATCTTATAAGCGACCTTATAATTCTAATTGAAATGAATGAGGTCGCTTATTATGGTGTAAATCTTTAAAAATTATGAGTCGGTATATTTCCCTACAATTAATGTGAATGATTAATGAATCCATGATAATATTTGTTTATATACATTATTTATCGTGATAAGTAGTGAAAAATGACGTTCCCTTTTTCTAGTTTGTTATAATGAAAGTATAGATAATACGGAGGAGACAGAGAATTTAAGTATGATACTTATTAAAAATAGCGAAGAAGTAATAAGAGAAGCAAAACATCAACTTCACACAACCATGGATGATTATCAAACCAAAATTATCTCTATTTTTGATAAACATCATATTCCAATGAATCAACGAATTAGATTAATGATTCTTCTATCGGATATAAAAGAGCAGGCTGTATTAATTGGAAAACATGCTGCAGTCAAAGGGAGACTAGAGTATGGGGGGCAGGATCAATTAATTACAGAAGTTATAGATGAAGTTCCTTTCCAGTACAGTAAAGAAACAGTAACCGATTTGGAAGATAACATACAAATCAGTAAAAAAGGAATTGAAGATATAGCAAAAGAGTGCGGATTAGATACTGAAAAAATAGTTAACCTAAAAGCTCTTCTACTTAATTTAAAGGTATCTAGTTACATAAATGGACATTATGAAATGTATGTAAAAGATAACACTTTATCTAGCAAAAGATCTTAGAACGTTAGGATAAAACGAATAAAGTGTTAAATATACGTAAAACTAATTAAGACGTCGTGAGACATCAGTACTTAAACATAAGATATGGGTAACAGAAAAAATACTGTAGGGGAGCAGTAGTTTTTCTGTATTTAAGCTGTATACTCTATACATTTTTAGCTACCTTAATGATTTTCTAGGCACAAAAAGCCTTATATCTTACTATAAGGCTTTTCTGAATACTGATTTATTTTTTCAAAAACGATTCTAATTTCATAAATTCATTGTCATTTCTGTGTGTAGAGTAAACTTCCCTAGTCCTCCTACATTTGGTGGAGTTCTAGATATTCTTTTAATGTTTGCTGTAGGGTCCCTTTTGTTTCTACCTGGTCCTCAAAAGAGATTCCTGACTGAATCATTGTTCGCACCAGGTCAGCACGTAAACCTGTAAGAATAGCTTTACATCCCATCATTGAAATGCCAGTTAATATTTTTTGAAAATGGTCAATGACATGCATCTCCATGTTGGCAATTCCAGACAGGTCTATAATTAATGTTTCAATCCTTAAATCTGATATGCCTATCAATACTTTCTCCTCAATCGTTTGGATACGGTATGTGTCAACCCTTCCGATCAACGGTAATACAGCTACAGATTGGCTAAGTGGTATAATAGGCACCGATAGATGTTCAACTAAGTCCCTCTGGGAGGCAATTAATTCATCTTTATACTTGGAATAACTAATGAGAAAAGTGTTAAGAAATTGATCAATCTTATCATTAATACGCTTCTCTAAGGTATAAAATTCTTCACGGCTATTGAAATGGTTATTTATTCGATCATATTGATAGAGAAAATGCCACAATGTTCGCCTAATGGCCTGTACCCATTCTAGTTTGAAGGCAAGAGTTAAGGCGTGCTCCGCCCAGGCTACGCCTTCTTGCTGAGCGAAAGCAATAAGTTGTTCTTCTTTTTGCTCCACGACATATAGAGATAACTTTTGAGCGTTTTTTAAAAGGTCAATATTTCCAGTTTCTAAAATGTCAGTAATCTTAGAGGCCACATTAACCGCCTCTGATAAAAGTTTTTCCTGGAAATTCTGTTTATTATCTCTAATAAAATCGGTCATTTTCTCTCTCTGATTATAAATAATTACCATTTTGAATACACTCCTTATTTGTTTGCTGATTATCGTTATTCTTAATTAATTAAATAATATCCCTAAATGAATTATTATCTATTTTCAGTCTTTGTATATAAAGAAAAGTTCTCCTTTTTTGTACTAACGACACTAGATATGTTTTTAGATAAAAAACAACAGAGCTTTTATAATGAATCTTTAAACCTGGATATACCATGGTCGTGCTCATTTTTTCAACATGATAAAGGGTTAATTAAGGTCATTTTCGCTAGCCGATATCCATTCAGATAGTTCATCAAAAATAATCTGAACTTGTGCTTTATTTAACGTGTCAACTTTTTCCCAGGTACTAGAAATATAAACCTCTAGATGATCAGGATAGGAAATAGAATCAGTAATAAGGGCTTTATAAAATAAAGGATTACCGCCTTTATCTACTTCACCCTTACATCTATAGTTTTCAAACTCCCAACCACCTCTTGTTTTTTAAAATGATAAAGGTCCCTATGCTCCCATCGAGAACTGTAAATTCGCATTTTGAATCTAGATGCACTACTCAATTTCAGATACCTCCTATCTCTTCAAAAATATCATTTTTAAATGAGACTCTTTTTATTTTTACCCTTAAAACATGTATTTTACATCCATCTTTTTTACCATATATATTTAGAATTGCTAACTATGTTGTATTTCTCCTATAGTACTCCAATCTCATCACCAAAGTACTTTTTTTGTTTTTTTACAAATTTATTTCATTGTTAAAATTTCATTTCAGTTTTTATAAGTACTAACTTGCACTTATACCCTATGTTAAAATGGATTAAACTTTAATTTGTAGAATTTCTTTAAATAGTGAGAAAGGGGTTTGGTGATACATGACAATAATTAAAATCAAAGAAATGTTAGAAACTTTATTACGGTATGAAGATAGTGAAATCACTCATACCTTTTGTAGTGAAAATAATACCTTTTCTCTCAGTTATTCTAAAGAACTAAAGAATTTTCAAGTGAAAAATGTTGAAACAGGTTATATTGAACATTTTCCGGATGTGGAGACTACATCTATAGCTTTGTATAGAATAATAAGTACTGTGGAACAAGAAGTCACTGAGTAATAAGCTACTTTTAAAGTTTACATAATTCATATTATAGAAACTCATAAAAAAAGAAACCCTAATTTACTAAAGAGGATTTCTTTCCCTTTAACTACAAGGTGATTATTTTCCGAACTACCTTTAAATTCATTAATAGAACCAGAAAGATAAAAGGATAGACTATTGCTGAATACAATAATTCCCAGCCGTTGTAATAAAAAAAGTCCGTTTTAACTGCGAACCATTCAAATACAACTGAAAAAATGGTCCAACTTAAAATATACCCTAATTTTCCCCCTAAACTCTTAGTAAAGGGATAAAAGTTTAAAAATAAAAAGCTAATAGATGGAAAATACATAATAATGGCTAAGAGTGACAGCCATTGAAAGCCTTCTTGGAAATAACCATATAGATTGTAATGCAAATCTAGAATCATGTCTGTTGTCATTCCATAAGCGTAAGCAAAGAAAGATGTAGCATATATTTCAATAGGAGTTAACTTCTTAGGTACAAAGAATGAAAGTAAATTAAAAATTATAAAACAAATAAAAATAGCAACCATTGTCAGTCACCTGCCTTTAAACCGTATAAAGATTAATATCTTTCCTATCATTCCACTTTCACTACACTTTAATCCCCCTAAAAGAAGTCATTGTAATGATAATTTACAGTGGCTTTTTATTTGCTCAAAGGAAGGTTTATGACATGTGTATATCTATTACACCCAAAAAGTATTGCACTTATACATTCCATTACTTCGATATAGCAGCATCAAAAGACATATTTTCTTAGAGAAAAATTCTCCAATCCTATTAAGAAAAGAAGATTAATTAATAGAAAGCTGTCAATACTATTACGGTTACATACTATTTTGATAGAGGGGGAAGAGCATGAGGAATTTTACAAATAGAAATGAGGCACGACGCTATAAAGCCGATGTCAATTCTTTTGGGACAGTTGTTATTCATCGAAGAAACCCCTATATAGTCGCCTGTTGGTCCATGGCTTTCCCTGGATTCGGACATCTTCTTCTAGACAAATATGCCCGGGGATTGCTTTTAGTTATTTGGGAAGTATTCATCAATCAGCAAACACACTTAAATCGAGCAATGGTTTATTCCTTCACAGGTGATATAGAATCAGCAAAAGCAGTTTTAGATGTGAGGTTGTTATTTTTATATATACCGGTTTATCTTTTTTCCATTTGGGACAGTTATCGAACGACTGTTGAATTAAATAAAATTGCTGTACTTGTTGAAAGAGAGGATGGCCCGTTTAATACATTTAGTATTAATGCTATAGGAATTAACTACTTGGAAAAGCGCACCCCTCTAATGGCCTTTTTATGGAGTTCGACGATTCCCAGCATGGGACAACTTTATCTCCATAGGATTATATTAGCTTTCTTTACTCTTACATGGACAGTTGTCTTTATTTACTATTCGCACTTATTAGAAGGCATTCATTATCTTATCTTAGGAAACGTTGAAAAATCGACAAGCGTATTAGATCCCCAGTGGTTATCCTATATCCCTTCGTACTATTTTTTCACGATATATGAGGCGTATACAAGTACGGTAGAAAACAATAAATTATTTGAGAAAGAACAGAAAAACTATTTAAAAAGTCATTATCAATCTCCTAACTTTAAAATAAAAAAGGGACAGAAGGTGATGTGAATGCAAATTTTTGCAACCTTTGAACATTCAATCAATATCGAACTCGTGATTAGTGAATTAGAGCAAAAAGGGATTGATGATTTATTTGCGGTCCCTCTTGATAATCGGACAGAGGAGAGAAAACTTTTTGATACCATTCATCGCTCAGACGGCGTTTCGTTGAGTCAGACAGGGCTATTTCTTGCGGTTATCTTTTCAACGATTGGTGCAAGTAGGGGCTTTGTTTTAGATTGGGGACCCATTTATTGGGGGGTGATTGGTGCATTCTTTGGCTTTGTTTTAGGCTTTTTATTTGATCTATTTGTTCAAAAAAGGGTTAAGAAAAAACAAAGAGTTCTTAGGGGAAAAGCATCAGAAGTCATTGTCATTGTGCAATGTGAAGAAAAACAAAAAGAACAGGTAGAACACATTCTTTGGGATCATTTAGCTCTAGGTGTAGCCATAACGATATGAATACTATCTAATTAATTTGAACAAACTACCCAAGACACTATAAGGTGTCAAATACATCTATTTAGAGCATTCACCAGAGGAACTATCTTACTCGCATAAGGTAGTTTTTTCTGTTTTTAAGCTGTATATGCTACACATGTTTAGTTAACATAATCACCATTATAAGACGCCAAAAAAGCCTAAATCATTTAGAAACAGGCTCTTTTTGATTTGAATATATAAATTCCTTTATTTCTACGAGTGAAAGGCCCAATTGATAAGCTTCCTTCATAAGACTTACCCATTCCTGATCAAACGTATTATCCTTTTCTTTTAGCACTTACGATCCCTCCAACTTTCCTAGTTGAGGTTACTTAGACGTTATCATTTAATGATAAAACCTTGGGAATTTATACCATATATTCAACAAATTCCTTCTAATTTCCTGCAATATAAGTCTATTTATATAATTAATTGAAATTTAATATTGAAACTATCTATTATGAATAAAAATTTGTTTATTGAGCAAACTACTCAAGATACTCCAAGGTATCCTTTACTAACCCTTTTGATAAAACAGAAAAACTACCTTACATCCATGGGGTAGTTTTTTTCGTTTTTACGCTGTATACGATATACAAAGTTAGTTTCCATAATAATGATTATCGGCATGAAAAAAGGACCTTCGAAGATCCCTTTCCTTTGTTGCTTATTCAATTAAAGCGCCCGATTGCTAAAGAAAGTTAGTCCGTTCAAGGGAATAATAAGTTCCATTTCTTTAAAAATGAAGAAAGTATTTTCTTAATAACAATAAGATGATTATTCATTTCTAAGCCGTTAAGGCATTTCATTGTTTTTCTCTCTAGTCAACTTTTATTTAGGTTTCCAAAGACTAACTAAACACCAAACTGTTTTAAATGATGGTCAAGGTGCTTATAAATTCCTTTTCCCCACTGCTCGGAAGTAAGTTTACCGAAAAAAGGATGTGGATGAGTTGTACACTTCTGCGGCCCATTATTTTGGAAAGTTATAATTTTTTGTTTTAGTTTTTCCTTTTCTGTTTCAAATTCTTTTTCATCTACAATCAAAATGGTCGGGATTGTGGACATGTTTTTGGCTAATGGCTTGTCGTTATAAAAAATTGGTTTCACAAACTTCCCTATTAATATCCCTAACCAACCTCGCGCAGGAAAAGAGTTTCCCATTGCAATGTCTTGAAAGGATGAGCAATGTGCTAGCATTTGGGCAACATCCATTTTACCCCATTGCGGTTTTGAATTTGGGCTTAGTTTGTCAATACGGTTTAAAATTTCCTCTGAATGCAATTGATTAAAAATATCTTTCATTTGCGCCCCCTATTACAAATCCACCTCTAAATCACCCATAAAAATCCATTTATTTTGTTAATCCAACTCTTTAAATAGTAAATTTTCCACAAAATCTTATAACAATAATAACATAATAATCCAATTTTGTTCGAAAAGCTTATTCTATTAAATGGCCCGATTGCTGAACAAAATCTCCAAGAATCTGATGAATACTCTATCCATTTTTAGTTTAGTCGGGTAAGCGAGGGGCATCACTGCCCCCGACTCCCCTAAGAACCGTGCTTGAAAGTTTCCCTTCACACGGCTCAAGCCTTCTTTTTATCCAAACAACTCTTTTACTTAATACAGGGCACATGTACTAATTTAGCAACTTTACTTGTAGAAACCTCTAGATCCCGTACAGTAACCTTTTCTCCATTTTTTCTTACTATGATTGTTAAGCTTATTAAAGAGATTACTTATGGCATCATGTGTACTTCTTTTAGGACGAAAACCGTAGGAGCTTGATTCAAATACCATAATAGTGATTATGTTTAGTTTTACCTTCCACTATATCATTAAGTAATGCTGAACGTACTTCGTCAAAAATAGTGTTATCATTTATACATATTGTAGAAAAATGATCCATTTGTCTTCACTAAGTGTAAATGATAAAACTTTTATTTTTATGAGTTAGTTTATCTATTTACTCCTTTATATAAAATAAATTACTTTTGTATTTTTCCAGTTGGATATATGTTATTAGAAACATAGTAATGTTAAATGTTTGGAGATTTTCTGTTTGATTATAATTAATATAACAATTTCTTGAAAGTAAGGTAGAAGATAGGTTGGTATAACATAAAAAGTGAAATGCAGCATTTTTCTATAAACTAGATAAAAGATATCTTAGCTTTATAAAAAGTAAATTTATATACATATTTAATTATAGAAATACTTGATATTTAATTATCATTTTTAATAATTTTAAATTTGTGATGAATGTTACTAGTAGTATTTAGAGGTTCTTTAGGGTCTATATACATATGAATAAGAAGACATGATCTGTGAAAGGAGGAGGTTGTATGCAAGATTTTTCTTTGGTTAATATAGGAAGAGAAGCATGGAAGATAAAAAGGGATTTCATAAAGTCGTATCATTGATGCTGGATACTACGTATTATGATGCCTTAGAATACAGAAGCGAGCATCACCAGCGAAAAAACGAAGACATATTCAGCGATTTCACATATAAAGAAATGATGTACTACTACATTCATCAATGAAAGCATACTCGAAAGAATCGAGTATGAAAAGAAAACACAAAGACCGAATACGTACGGATTTTATTGCAGTTTTATCAGTGTGCGGTAGAAAGTGAGTCGGTCTTAAGACGGAATGTAGACTATTATATAGAAGAAACCATCTTTAAAAAGGAAGCCGTCTAAAAAGTTGTCAGTGAAAATAAAAATTATTTAATGTTAAAAACTATTGATAAAAACATTTAAGGTTTTAGAGTAATTCTTACCTATATTTTGCAAGGTACTTTTATTTATGCTAACAAATTTCAGTCTATTTTTATTGCAAACACTAGTATACGGCCCCAATTCAATTCCTTTACATATTGTTGAACTTCCTCAGCAGATAATCCTAAAGAGTAAAACTTGGAGGGTAGTTCATCTTTGTAAAAATGAAATGAATTTGCCATTGGATTGTTATCCCCTGATTCTGATATACCAATATCATTTGTATTTAACGCATTTGTCAATTCGTCAGTACGATCTTTTTCATGTGCTAGTAAGTAGATATTATCTTTTCTGAATCCTAGGCTTAAAAATTGTTCAATAGCCTCTTTTGCTTCATAGCCATCCTTTACAACTCTTATTTTCTTCATTAAAAAACCTCCTTAATCACAGGCTATTTAATGGCAGTTTGCGATATGAATAACTTGCTACCTTTTTAGAACATCTCAACGACGCTTTAGATATTCTAGGTTGAGATATGAGGCCTGTGAATATATTTGTTGGAATTGAAATAGTACATATAATTGTGATGAAACCAACATCTTTCCAATAGTTAAAATCTGTCCAAGATGTAACTGAACTGTTTTACAATTGTATTAATAAAGTCGATAATATGGATTGAACCTTCATTGTTTCTTTTCATTATAATATTGCACAGGGAACATAGATCCTTCTGAGACCATTTTATTATCTTCAATGTCCATAGGGTCGGGATGACCAGCTTTGTGTATGGGAAATGAGGCCAATTTTTTGGGCGATGATTTATATGAAATAACTCTTTTTACACTTCGAACAAACCCTTTTACCTTATCTAAGTTTGATTTATCCTTCAATAAATAAGTTGTAATCCCTACGCCTACTGTTGAAATAGCAAGACCAGAAATAAGTGCTTTTTGTCGCATTCTACTTACTCCTCTCTATATTTTATTTAAACTTTGAAACCATTTTCCCTACGTGATAGCCTAATAAACCTGTATTTTCGAGTGTAAGTTACAAGCTTGAGGGTTATCCATTATATTTTAAAGGCACATCGTTCAATTTAACTTGTCGATTATCTCATGATCGTATTCTAATTCAAATTTAGATGTTTTTTATTATTTTAAAAAAAGTTTTATAAAAAGACATGTGGGTATTAAAAGTAGCAAAGATGAAATTAATTCTCTAACCAGCTTTTTATAATAGAAGGAGGAACTACTAATGACAAAAAATGTGATAGGTACTTACGAAAATGAGGAGGCTGTGATCACAGCTATTCAAAACTTAAAGACTCAAGGATTTCAAGAGAAAGATCTTTCTCTCGTAACTACTAACGATATAGATGATGAGGATTATCTAGAAGTAGAAAACAAAGAGGGGATTGACGTAAAGAGGATTGAAACGACGGAGACAGGTCATCAAGATGAATCGATTATGGATAAAATTAAACATGTATTTTCACCAGATCACTATCAAGAGCCTCACAAGGATAAAGCTAAAGTGGAACAGCGCTTAATTAAACTAGGTGTTCCACTCACAGAAGCAGGTCCTTATGCAGATGATTTACAGAAAGGAAAAGTATTATTGGTAGTAAATTCCAATAGAGAGACAAAAACAAATCCTTTCCTAGAAAAGAGAGGGGATTCTCCTTTTGCCAAAGGTGACTCTGTTTATGATAAATCATTATATGGGGAACATCGTGAACATGAACACGACGTTCCAAAGAATGCGGAAGAACATATTAAGTTAAAAGAAGAACAATTACATGTAGATAAGGAAAGAGTCCAAACTGGAGAAGTTCAAGTTGATAAGGAGGTTCTTCATAAAGAGGAAACGGTAAATATTCCTGTAGAGCATGATGAATTATATGTGGAGCGTCGTCCTGTATCCGATAAACAAGCCAATACACAGATTATTGAAGATGAAGAATCTATTCGTATCCCCCTTGAAGAAGAGAAAGTGACCGTATCAAAAGAGCCTGTGGTAACAGAGGAAGTAGTGGTGGGCAAACGACGTAAAGAAGAAAATGAAAAAGTATCGGAGACTCTAAGGAAAGAAGAAGTGAATATTAAAGAACAAGGCGAGCGTGTAACATCACATACTAAAGGAACTAAATGAGCCAAATTATAATAAACATTAGGTATAAAAAGAAGAGAACCATTACATAAGCAGTGGTTCTCTTTTTTGATTTAAAATTTCTTAATCCTCTATTTAAAATTTCAGATTTAATTGAGGCTGAAATACCTTCAAGAGCTGTACCTGCTTTATAACAGCTTTTTTATTGTTTGATCAATCCTAATTGAATTAACTTCCTTCATCCTGATTCCCCTTTTTCCTATCATCTCATGTATACCCCCTTTATTTCTTGTTACCATAAAACAATTTCTAGGAACAAAAAAGAGGAAAGCCTAAACTTTCCTCTTTTTTTTGTTTCGAAAGATGAAGCTAGCTATAAATAAAATTCCAAATAATATCGTTAAATCAAAGATCACCGGATCTCCTGATTGATTCGTTTCATCTACAATTATTCCTTGTTGAAATAATAGCATTGCTCCAATTATTAAAAAGAATAAAGAATTTAATAATATATAGGTATTTGCTTTAATTTTATTGCTTAAAAAAACTACATATACAAAATTACATACTAAAAAAATAGTTATTAAATAATAAACGGGTCTAAAAAGTGTGAAGGTTTCCCCAAGCATTAATATATTCCTCTCTATTTATTATTTCAATTTCTTAAATCAATATATTTCCATTTTATCAAATAATTAAGTTTATTTCATCTTGTATAAGATATACAACCTTAGTTAACATAATCACTCTTATCGGAAATCAAATCGAACACAACTAATTTACCATATTTTATTATAAAAGGAATAAAAGAGAAAAATAATGATCACCTACGTTATAATGGATGGGTTCATAGATAAAAAAATTGTAATGAAATAATGGCTAGAAATAGTTCATTAAATCAATCTTTGAAATCAGCAGGAGTAACAGACTTTTAATTATAAGAATGGAGGTTATCTCACGTTGAAGAAAAAATTATTGGCAGTTGTTCCAACTGTTGCGCTTGTGGCAACAACTTTAGGAATGGGAGCACCAATCACTCACGCATCATCAAAAGACACCCAATCTCAAAAAATTGAAGCAAAAGCAGAAACACGGCCTACACTACGTAAAGGCTCACGTTCTAGTTATGTAAGAGACTTACAGCAAAGTCTCAAAGATGTTAAATATGATACAGGTGTTGATGGGATTTTTGGGACACAAACTCAAAATAGAGTAAGAGAGTTTCAAGTTGATCACAACCTATACTCAGATGGCATTGTTGGTCCATTGACATGGGCAGCTTTAGATGAAAATAAGGTAGAGAGAACACAATTTACAGTGAATGATGCCATTGCGTTTGGTAAAAAGAAGCTAGGTAATAATATTGTTTTCGGTGGCGATGGTAGATTACTAAAAGATGACCAAAAACAATCCTATTACAACCTCCGTGCTGCTAACAAAGATTGGATGGATCAAGGCGGTACAGGTACAATTGGGTGGTTCCATATTTATAAGGATGGCCGTGTAGTGGAAGAATAAACATAGATGTCATTTAAAATAAAATCTCACTTTTAAGTGAGATTTTTTGTTTGAACAACAATTCCGTTTTTATACATGATTTTCATCTTAATTAATAGAAACAGGACTGATTTATAAGGAAACCTTTAAATCAGTCCTGACATTATCTAGCTTAATAAACGAATCCACATGACGATCCTTATCTGCTTTTACTATCTCTTAATGAAGAGCATATACTTTTACAACAAAGTTTGAGTCAGCTCCTGATGGATTTGAAATATAGAATGAACGATCAGTTTGCACATCTGTGGTGTTACCGTCATAAATATTTGACCAGATTGTAGGGTCGAATCCGCCTGAAACATCTTTCATGACATTAAAATGCGTGCCAGGCTTCGCACCTTCCACTACAAATTTGAGTGCATAGGTACCTTCTGGTAGGTTTTCCACACTAAAGTTTCCACTAGACCGATTTTTCTGTCCTTCTTGTGGAGTTGCTAGTGAGGTGACAGAAGCTATTTCTGTTTCAGCTTGCGCATGAATGGCACTTTCATCCACTGTACCTGTTTTTATTACGGTTGGTTCTGCTGCTGAAACTTGTCCTGAAACTCCCACTAACGATAACGTGGCTACTGTACCAATTACTACCTTTTTCATTCCTTATCATCCCTTCTTTTTTACTCAAATTTTCCATATATGTGGATTCGCTGTTATGTTCCCTACTCATTAGACAACTAACCATTCTTTTTGTTATATTTTTACTTTCTATCTTAAAAATGATAAGTTATGGGAGTCCCTAAAATGTTTATTCATCAACCAAAAATTAAATGATTATGCAGGATTAGATAAGAAATCCCCTCTATTTAGAAGGACATTTTTTATTCATACTTCATGAAGTAGAATGCTTACGTATACTTATATACTTGGTTACCATAATGAGTGTAATCGGTAGTTAAAAAGAAATATATTTTTGCATAAAATATTTTATGGCTATTTATAAAATTATTAAGTCCCCAATGCTGGATAGGTAACAGGAAATATAGGAAATAGTGGTATATAAAAGTGTATGATATTCTAAAAAAAATGGAGGGATTGCAATGGATTTATATTATAAGGTTAGTGGTACTGGAAAACCTGTTGTTCTGCTTCATAGTGGTGGTGCGGATTCGCGGGATTGGATGTTTGTTACCCCTCTTTTAGCCAAACATTACAAGGTAATCGTATTTGACGGACGTGGTGCTGGAAAATCACCATCACCGATGAAATCGGCTAACTATGTAAAAGACTTGCTAGCACTACTTGATCATCTTGAGATTGATAAAGCAGTGCTCGTAGGTCATTCTATGGGTGGTAGAATCGCAACAGACTTCACACTGACATATCCTGAAAGAGTATCAGAGCTTGTGCTTATAGCTCCTGCATTGTCAGGATTTCGTCACTCTCAAGAGTTTGAAGACTGGATGCAGAAGATCAATTCGGCTGCCCCTGATATAGAAAAAATTGTTGAGCTTTCCTTAAATGCTCCATTATATCGTATCATTATGTCTAGTCCACATCGGGATTTGATGGTTCAAATGTTTAGACATCATTTAAAGAAAACGAGCGAATGGGGAACATTCGAATCAATTTGGCCAGAACCACCAGCTATTGAAAGATTAGAAGAAATAAAGGTTAAGACGCTTTTTGTGATTGGAGAGGAGGAGCTCTCAGATAATAGACGCGTTGCAGAATGCTTTCGAAAAGTCCCGAATATTCATTTCAATCATATCGTTGGCTCAGATCATATGCTTACGCTAACACATCCTAATGATCTGTATAACCATATCACTTGTTTTTTAGAAGAATAAAGTATGATAGGTACTCGGACAGAAAGTAAAAGTATTTGAAATATGACTAAAGGGTACATTTATATTGCTGTAATAGAGCAGTTTGCTATTAAAGAACTTGTTAACGTAATGTGATTTCTAGGTAGCTGTTTATTAAAATTAAATATAATATGTAAAGAAAAACAACTACACCTCAAAAAACATTGGCTAAGAAATGGCCAATGTTTTTTTATTTATATAATGTCGTTTAATTACTTATGATTGGGAATAGAAATTTTTATTGACTATAAGTGACTCCCACCAGTTACGTCCATATTATGACCGGTTATAAAACTCGCTTTTTCACTCGCTAGAAATGAAACAACATTTGCAATTTCTTCAGGTTGCCCTTCTCTTTTTAAGGCACTCATATTCTTTGCATTTTCTTGACCTTCGTCTGTATGTAACCAGTTAGCAGTTGAATCTGTATCAATGATTCCGGGCATTACAGAATTAATCGTAATACCCTTTTCACCTAACTCTTTTGCCAACGTAAACGTCATTGTATTGATAGCACCTTTGGTCATGCTATATACCATCATATGGGGAAAGGCAATACGTGTCACACCCGAGGAGAGATTAATTATTCTCCCGTTACTTTCCATATGATTAATTAAAGACTGCGTAATAAAATAAGGCGCTTTAACATTTGCATTAAATAATTGATCAAATTCATTATAGCCCACTTCCCCAAATCCGTTTGATGTAGCATGACCAGCGTTATGAACAACCGTATGAAAGGATATTATTTCACTTTGAATAAGTAGGTTCTTTATTTCTATAATAAACTTTTTAATACCTTCATTGGAATTAAAATCACCTTGAATTACCTCTGCCTGTCTACCGATTGATTCAACTTTCTTTTTGACTACGTTAGCTTTTTCAATATTTTGATTATAGTGTAAAAACAAGTTGAAACCATCATTTGCAAGCTGAATTGCAATTGCCTTACCTATTCCTCTAGAAGCACCCGTTACCAATGTGTATTTAGTTTTTTTCATTTTTTTATACCCTCCTTAAAAGGGAGTATAGAGGTTGCCCTAAGGGTTAAGTCAATTACTGAACGCTTAGAGGAAAAATAAATTCTGAAAGTCGCTTAGAAGAGTAGAGATAATCATCTGGATTCAATATACGCTCGTAAACATAGGGTTCAGATAATTTTATATCATTATTTTCCATGATCTCGTTTATCTTCAAAATCGATTGTTCTTGATAAGGATTAACTTCGCAAAAAAAATGTTGCGCTTCAAAGCCAAAATACTTTTTGTAGGTAGATTGATTTAAATTTTGATTTTTCACTTGCAGAGCTATCGTAACAGGGTAAATAACACGACTGCTTAACTTATACTTAATAATTTTCTCATTTCTTAAAGAGTTATTTTTGCCAATCAATTCTTCTACATGATTAAGTGCTACACATATGTTCTCATTTGGCAATAAGCTGTATTCAAATACGTGTACTAATTCTAAGTATTCCTTTTTAACTTTGCCATTGGAATGAGTCACTGTGCTATTAAGCATCTTTAATTGATCTATTGCTTGATTTGCATTTCTAATCTTTTCTGATTCTAAGTGAAGTTTTCTTTCAATTAAGCCTTTTATTTGTTCATCTGATAATTTCTCCTCTACAATCTGGTTTATTTCATGTAAGGTAAACCCTGCTTGTTTTAATAGCCTTATTCTTTTAGCAGTTAATAACTGATTCTTGTTATAATACCTATAGTCATTATCAGGATGAATAAATATAGGATTTAGAATATTGTTTTTTTCATAAACATACAAAGCTTTTCTTGATAGACCTGCTAACTTGCTAAATTCGTTTATTAAAAGTAAATCCTCAAACACTAATTATGTGTCTCCTTTCATTACTTTTTAAAATATATCACTATAAATGTCTAACTGATTTCTAGTATATCTATTAGTTTAAAATAAATCATTGTTCATTAAGATTAATAAAATAATCTTCTAAAACTTGTAATGATGGTGATTCTTTGTAGTAAAACTTATTATCTCCATCTTCTATCTCATAATTAGGCCAAGGAATAGCTTTATATAATTCATTTATTGAATGTTTAGATCCAGCTAATATAATTTTAGCTGTGTTAGGCTGAGTAACAACTATATAAGCTAGTCCACTTTTATGACTTAGAGCTTGAAAAACAGAGTATGTCCCTTCAGCTTCTAAAGTAGCTAACTTAGCAGGATAGTAGACAACATCATTACAAGGTGTAGGTAAAGCAAGCAATTCTTTAACTAACGTATATTGAGTTAGATCTTTTGTCATCATTTTCATCTCCTCTTCTATAGTAGACAGACTAATTACCTTATGGTTCTTTATACTATCATCTCTTTTCCTTTTGTCAAAATATTATAAAATCTGTCTATTTAATTTAATGTTTTTTTGGTTACTAGTATGTAAAGGTTAAGCAAGTAGGATTTATTCAATAGAATCAACTAAGTCCTTCTCCTCTGCCGTGTCATTTATAAAAATTACACGCCTTAGAAGAAATTTTGGCGTATTTGTAGTTTTACAACATTGGTATACGTAACAATAATGACGAGTATTGGAACAAACAATAATGTCTAGGAAATTATTAACAGATTGTTGTTAATAAAGTTTTTTTAGCAACATAAACATCCGTTTATAGAACCTTATTTATGAACTAGAATAATAGATAGCTAAAGAGTGCTTTTTTAATTTTGTTCAACGACTGGGCCATTTTCTTGAATAAGAGAAGAGATTAAGGGATTATGCGTAAGTAATCGAACTATAAGTTGTTCAATTAATGGGAGCAGGATAGCGTAATATTTTACTTGCAGTTATAATGTTCAAGGACGTACATTTAATGGCTCCAATTCATATGATATTTACCAGTGATCAATGTCGAAATATTCGGGAAAGGGAGGCGAAGTGTGTAATGAAAAATCCTGATAAGATTTACAATACTGCGGTAGAGGCAACTTTGGAAGTAATTGGAGGGAAATGGAAGCCTGTGATTCTCTTTCATCTAACATTTGGAAAGAAACGTAACAATGAATTAAAAATCTTGATACCCGCAATTACTCAAAAAATGTTAACGCAGCAACTTCGGGAGCTTGAAGAGGAAGGCGTCATCTTACGTATTTCTTACAATCAGGTTCCGCCAAGAGTCGAGTATGAGTTGACAGACTATGGCTGGAGTCTAAAGGAGATCTTGCATCTGATGTGTAGGTGGGGGGATTCGCATATAGAGAGAAAGTACGGGGGAAGAGCTACTATTCTGGCCAATCCACAGCTTAAAGACGTATATGACATATAAGAAGCCGACCTAATATACAAGGCCGGCTTTTCGTTTATGGGATGACTTTACGTTTGCGGAAGTCGTCGAAGATGTTCATAAACATCGCTTCGGTATCGACGTATTCGTGAAAACCTAAGCGACGAGCCTTAGTTCCGTCGGCGAAGAAATCGTAATCCCAAGAGAACACGAAATCACCGAATTGCCAGGAAGATACGTCTTTATAGGAGTGCCGAGCAAGCCCATGTGTCTCCACCATTTTGTTCCAAAGCTGCTCCTTGTCCGCCATGACGACGTCCAGTGACATCTTCAGTGGAGGCGCCGTCTCCAAGCCAAAGTAGTGAGCGATTTTTGGCCATAATTCATTCCAACGGAACAGATCGCCATTCGCGATGTTGAATGCCTGATTGGCACAACGGTCTTCAGTCGCCGCCCATACTGTTGCCTTCGCGAGAAGCCCTGCATCTGTCATCTCCAACAGGCTGTCGTAAGCACCCGGCTTGCCCGGAAACCGCAGTGGAAGTCCAAGCTCCTTCGAAATTGAGGCGTAGATCGCAATAACCATAGCAAGGTTCATGGGATTTCCAAGCGAGAAGCCGCAGACTACAGAAGGACGGAGCGCTGACCAAGTCCAGGCCTTACCTTTTTGCCTTTGTTCTAAGAAATCTTGCTGATCAACATTGAACTCGGGCGGCATATGGTTAGCGTCTGTCTCACGAGCTGGAGTCTTGAATGGG
>NZ_CP130965.1:0-64123 GCF_041941685.1 Priestia megaterium
ATCGTTGTGGTAATTGATGAAATGTCCATTGTAAAAAGAGAAACGGATCTTGTAGAGATGATTCAACAATTTGCGAGTCAAGGTCGTGCCCTAGGTGTTCATACGATTATTGCCATGCAGCGTCCTGATGCCGATTTGTTGAATTCAGCACTGAAAGCAAACTTACGGGTTAGGATCTCTGGAAGGCAGGCCGATGCGATAAATGCGAAAGTAGCCGGAGTAATCGGCGCAGAAGAAATCGATGCAGCTGCTAGAGGCCGTATGAAGATTAAAATTGATGAGGTAAAAGAGTTTCAAGCCTTTTTCTTAGATGAAGGAGCTTGTAAGGAAATACTTTCTCCTTATAAGACGTTGATACATGATCCAGAGCCGAATATAGAAGTTGCACCACAATCCATCTTTGGATTACTAGAGAAGGAGGAGCAGCGATGAGTTTCCGTTTATCTCAACGTGATAAAGACATCATAGCGTTTATTAATCAATTCAGAGCTGTGGATCGAGACTCATTAGTTGACCTATTCTTTAAACAACTTAAATCGCCCGTAAATGCGTGTAATAGTGTGATGGTACGTTTATATCGATTAGGGCTAATTGAACGCACACAGCAGTATTCTCCGACGGTCTATTTGCCTATAGAGGCGAAGATTAAAAAGAACTCTCAAAAAATACTTCAATTCCTTTCAATTCCTTTCAATTCCTTTCAATTCCTTTCAATTCTAGATGTCTATAAGCAAATGTGTACGTATAGTGTACCTAAACACGTCATTGTAGAAGATAAGCCCACTGGACGAAAAGGAGGCATTGAACCAGATCTCTTTTGTATTTTTAAAGGATCTCCTTTTTGGATTGAAATTCAGAGAAATCAGTATTCCGAACAGAAAATGCAAGCGAAGATTAACCTCTATGAAGAGTTTTTTTTATCGGATGAATGGAGAGCATTGTACCGGCAGCCAGAGGACCGATCAGCTATCTTCCCTTCCATCATTTTGATTACGCCTGTTCGTTATGCTGTTCATTCTGACCATATCCGCATTATACAAGTAGCAAGTATTCATGAACTAATGGAGAAATACAAGAGTCCTGTAAAATCGCAAAAAGAAGCAAAATCAAGAACGAAGGTTTCTTCTGGTGGAGTTAAGATCAAATTGACATAATTATCACGGCTACATTAGAAAGTATAAAGATTAAGATTATACAGCTAAAAAAGATTAGAGAATTAACGTTTAAATAGAACCATTGGAACAAAGCGTACTTTTTCAATCGAACCATAACCTCATGTTATAACTAAATAACATGGGGCTTTTTAATTGAAAAAGTCGTTTATATCTTTGTTTTTATCGATTTTTTTCACCGTATCTATGATTTTTTTTAGTATCTTAGGTGTTGGTATGTAATCTTTCTTATTACACAAGCGCCAAACGGTATTACGTGAAACCTTTGCCCGTTCTGCAAACTCTGTTTGCTCAATACCTTCTCTATCTAGCCACTTGCCGAATTTGCTACGTTTTGGATTATTCCATGGTAACATTTCTACATCACTCCTTTTCTATTATCCTGTCCAATTTTCACCTACTTTAACCTGCTTTCATCTAGGTGAAGCAAAAAGTGGGCATAAAGAGGCAAATTTCGAATATAATAGAAGAAATTAAGCCAATTTGTGTATCTTGTCGATATTTTTGGAATAATCATATAGCATGAATACAGTTAAGACCGCCTTATAAACTAATACATAATGGGCGGTCTTTGTTGTGGATATGTTATGATTTTTCATTACTTAAAAAAAATAGAAAATCTTACTTAAAGGAGAATGACCTTCTTTACAGTGAAAAAAATGATTAAAATCTATCTTTATATTGAAATATTATTTTTTCGTTTTTTATATCTATTCCAAGTAATCATACCAAATATACACAAAAATATGATTAATAACCTAAGTTGAACCTAATGAATCATAAGTTGAACTTGAGTTATAAGAAGCACATTTTGATATCGATTAAGTGAACTTAATAGATTGATGGGTTTAACTAACAATACCAAAGTCTTTGTTTAATCTGATTCATGTTGAACTAAAGATCAACTAAAACGGCGATATATCATCGTCATGCTATATGTATAACGCTATAGTGGTTGTAACGGGTTATGCTACAAAATATTTTGAAATGTTATTTTATCAAACTTCATTAACCGTCACATCGCTATAACGATTGATTTTCATCAAAGAATAATTCCCAATCGCTATAACGTATAAAACAAGATTGTGCTAGTGTTAAAACCAAAAAAATCTCAGATTACCTCTGAGATCTAAAAGAGTTTATGAAGTGTATTTTAGATTTTATATTTAACTATGCAAGTAACAAAAAAGGTTTTACCGTTCCCTTATGTTCTCCCAAACAAACGAGCGAGAAAGCCTTGTTTCTTTTGCTCATCTAATTTATCTGTAGCAGCTGCGATAAGTTTCATGGACTCATTCTGTTCTTCCCGTTGCTCTTGAAGCATTCTTATACCTTCCATAAGCCGATTATCTCGATCCATTAACCTTTTATCCTGTTCTTCAAACTTCTTTTGTATATATGTATCACGTTCTTCAAGACGTTCTGATAATAACTTAATGAACTCAGTCTGTTTGTTAATAAGTTCTGTTTGTTCATCTATACGTTTGGATAACGCTGCCATATCACCATTATGCTGTTCATTTTGTGTTTGATTTGTTGTAACGGGTACTGCTATACCTTCTCCTTTAAGTATTGGTACGAGTTCGTTTGCAGCTTGTTCTAGCGTCATGCTAGTGTTAACTTTAGCGTTAATTAATCTTCGAATCGCCATAATGTCTTTATCACTATATTGTCTATGACCTTGATCGTTTTTACCAAAACTCCAGCCAGCTCTTTCAAGCTGATATGCATACTTTCGTAAAGTTGATTCTTTTATAGCTAGCATAGCAGTCAAATCGCTTGGTGAATAATACACTTTTGAATAATTATCTTCACTTGACATAGCGACCCTCCTTTAGTTTCACTTGTTGTTTGATTCGCTATAGCAGTAGTACAATCCTTTCTATCATAACAAAATAACAACAATATAGAGTAGTATTTTAGTTTATTGGTAATAATAAAAAGGCCTATTGTGAAAATTAACAATAGGCTTGTGGTGTAAGATTGTAAAGATAAGAGTATGTACATTACTTTACATCACCCTTATTAATTTCATTAACCTTTAGCTTTCCTGTATCTACTTCTTTAAGTTTAATTTTATCATCCTTATTTGATTTAATATCAATAATTTGATAGTTAGGTATAGTAATTTTCTTTTTAAAATTAACAGGTGCTATGATGAATTGATCCTTATATACCTTTACCAAGATATATGTTTGTGCTTTTTCGTTTTTTTCAAGTTTTTGTGTTTCCTCAATGCTTTCGTTTTTTTTCATTGTAATAATGTAATGTGTTTCTGACTCTTGAGCTTCGGATACTCCTAGAAAATATGCCCATCCCAACGATAAAATTAATGTTACACTAATTAACAGAGGTTGAATTTTCTTAGATAATAGTATTAAAACAAGAAACAAAATTACAATAAAAGGAATTAATTTTCTGCTTATGATCTCTACTAAATTGATAGCATCCCAGTTAATAATCACTATACAAAAGTATAATAAAACTAAACCTATAGCTGAGTATATATATCTCATTTGTTTTTTTTTCTTTTGGTTTAATCTTTTCTTTTCTCTGGATTTCCTTTCTTTATATCGTTTTTTTTCTTCTTGTTCTTTAACTCTTCTTAGATATGGAATTGCAACAAATAATAGAACTAAAGAAAACGGTAGTTTCAATGCAGTTGCGGCTAACCCTTTTATATCCAGCTCCACAAACGAGAATGGTAATCCATAATAATCATTTTGACCTAATGAATAACAGTAACATAAAGCGTAACCCATGATTGTGATAATAGTTAAAATAAACGCTAAATCAATGGTTCCAATTAGATCTTTAAATTTTTTTATTTTAAACACCTCTCAATAAAGTAAAGAATGTGTTTAGTTTTGATATTCATAGACAACAGGAACTTTGTCCATTTTAACGGTTTTGGCCACAATATAACGACGATAGCCATCTTTTAAGACCTTCGATCCTTTATCAATCGTTAAAGGCTTGTCAAGGTGTCCTGTACGCTTCACAAACTCAACAACTTCTTCTGTTTTCACAGGGTTTGGACGTGTCTTTAAGAAGGCTTCAGGAACGATAATGTCATCAAAGCTCACGACATCCTGTGTCCCTTTTGGCTGAATAGGTTGCTGCTTCTTTGGTTGTGCAGCCTTTTTCTCTTGAACAGGTGTTTCGTTCACTTCTGGCTGTACAGTTTTCGCTTCTTTTACTACAGGCTCTTGTTTTTCTGCCTGCTTAGTAGCTGCAACCTCTTGTTTCGCTTCTTTTTTATCGTTTGACTCATTGGCTTCTTTATCGTTTTTATTCGGGAGAACGGTAATCTGGAAGCAGATAACACCTATTTCGCCAGGGCATTCATCAATTGGAATATCTAGCGTTGGTTCGCCTTGAATTAAGACTTTCTCATGCATAATACTCTTTTTTGTTAGTCCGGTTTTATTAAAAGCTTTCTTCGCAACAAACACGGTATACGAAATAAACGTACTCTTCTTTAACCCTTTAGGCGCAGAAGGTGAACCTTTTTCTCGCATATCAAAGGCAACGTAACGATCATATTCTCGTAATGGTCCTGTCGCAGATCCTGTTAAGGTGATTTTATGTGGCATCGTGATCTCCTCCTACATAGATTTATATATTGATTATTTAGAAGTATGTTCTAAATAATAATACTCTTACTAAACATCAGCTTCTAAGGGATTTCTTCACTTTTTGATTACGAAACAGTGTCCTGTAATTGGGCATGTTCGTGTAATAATGCTTGTTCTTTTGGTGTTAAGGCTTGTCCTAGATCTTGTTTAAGCTGCGCCATTTCTAACGAACTGTATGTAGTACTGTGCTCTTGGAGTAAGTTTTCTTCTTCTGGCGCTAGTTCTTGCCCTAAATCTTGCTTTAATTGAATCATTTCAAGCTGTTGATCCAGAGAAATAGCTGTTTCTTGTGTAGGCTCTTTTTGCTCCTGTTCAGCTTGTAACCAGGCAGGAACCAATTCCTTACGGATGATATGTTTAGGCGTAAATAGAGCTGTTTCAGCTTCAGTATGTATGTCTGACTCAGATGTTGGTTCTTCTATATTCCCTTTAAGTAGATTTGTAAATTGATTGTAAGCAATTTGATAAACAAGACGACACATTTCATCCAGTAATAGGGGAGTACCCTTATGATTCGCTTCATGGACATATTTATCTAAGCCTACAATGGCTGTATAAGCGACTTCATGTACTTGCTCTTTAACAATCTCAATCTCTGTATCTCGTTTTACTGCTTTTGCAGCATTTTGAATACGAGCATAAAAATCTTTTAGTTGATGACCATATTTCCCTGCGTACACATTATTTACTTTCTTAGGAACACCTTTGATATAAGCAAATGACTGCGAAGCAGATATTAAATGATTATTTAAATGATTTTTAGGTAAATCAAGGTTAATAAAGGGGGACGACGTTTTTTCGTCCTCAAAGCTTGTTGTATCAACGTTTTCAGCACTTTCTGGACTTGTCACAGGAGTTGTCACAGGAGTTGTCATTTCTTCTTGTTGAAGCGTTTGAATACCTGTTGTATCGTGTGCAAAAAAGATTTCCTCACAAATTTGATCAAAATTCGTATGGCTTTTAAGGATAAACACATAGCTATCGGGATGAGCACCTGTGGTATCTTCTTTGATATAACGTGCCACGATCATAAACGGTGTTTCCTTTAATGATTTTACAAAGCGAGAAACGGTACTTTGAGATACATCAAATTTTTTCATGAGTGTTTTTGAGTGAATCGCTTGAATGCCTGTAGCAACAAGGTTATAAATCACGTAATCTAACATTTCCATCCGTTTTTTAGGGAATACTTTATGTAGGGCTAGTTGTTGTTGTTTAAAGTACGTACGAAGTGTTTCTAAAAACGCTTCTTTCTTTTTTCGAAGGGTCGGTTTTTCTTTCCATAACCATGTGAATCGTCCATTGAAGGTATTTACATCTTGTAAATAGCAGGTAAAGAGCTTTGTCATTTGTTCATCTTCTCCTTTAAGGAACACAAAAAAGACACTGTCTCCCTTATGAAAGGAAAACAATGCCGTGATTTTGATGAACTAAGCCCTTGAAATAGATGTCAATTTCATATAAAATAAAGCCATAAGTTTTATTTTATAAAAACTAACTCTATTAACAAGAGGCTTCGACAAGTGTTTTTCCTACCGTAACTAGGAGGAACGGTTTAAGAGTGTGATCGCACTACTTAAACAGTTGAAGTCTTTTTTCTATCCGCACGTTTTTGTTAGTTATATTATAGCGTTAAGTCGTCTCATAATTCAATAAAAATTAGCAAAATATATCAAAACAAGTATATTTAGCTACGAGTGATCCTGTATTGCTGTAGGAATCACCTTTATCATATATGAGTTTTTTAGGTCAGGGGAGGGGAAAAAAAGTTTCCACTCCTCAAGTGCTTTAAAGTATGTTATAACGTTACGTTTTTAATAGTGTTAAGGATTTAGTGAATTAGTACAGTATCAATGTTAAGGGTAAATGGGCATTCTGGGTAGTGCCATTTTTTATAGTACTTTTTCTAAAAAGGGATTATAAAAAATGACACTATGCAAAAAGCTAAGAATATGATATAAGCAGTTTCTATTTTATAGTAGAGGCTGCTTTTTTTCGTTGAATTTTGAGAATGAAAATTGTCCTATGTCATTGGCTATTTGTACATGTTTATCGACATTGTTAACGCAGAGTTGTTATTTTTTGAGTTCCTTTTTTTAATTATTTTTCAACTCAGTGGAAGCAGCTTCTGTAATGGTTTTTACATTCCATTCTTTCTTTTACTCGGAATCAAATCTGATACAAATGTCAGATATAGTATCACCAAGGCATCTCATTTTGTTTCCAATGATGTCATTCTAAATGTATTGGTAGGTGTTTTTATCGAGTGAAATCATTTGGTGCGTTTTATTCATCATTTTCATATTCTCTAATCAATTCTTCAACATATCATTCAAGTTTTCCATTGGAATTGCACAGCATTCCATCATCTTAATGTTGGCTTTAATTAAATTTTTAAGATATCCTTCCCAGTCGAATTATTAATTAAAAATAGCTAATGTATAAACCTGTTTCTTTTAAAATTGCTGTTACGATTGATCATGTTTTTTTGCTAACTCAGAGATTTTTTAACAGTAGTAAGATCAACATTTCTTATTTTAAGTTCCCTATTTTGTTTGAAATTCTTAAAATACTGGTGCTCCTTAAAAAATAAGGAGAATAAAAAATAAGAAGAAGAGCATAAGGGGTTTTTGCCCCCACAAGCTGTGTGGAGTTAGGCAGAGCCTAACAAAACCTTGGGTACAAAGAAATGTGTGCAAGAACCCCCTCAGCGCACCCTCAAACTGCAGGACAGTCCCTTCACGGCACCTTCAGTGATCACGACATTTGTGCCAGAAACCCCTTCACCGACCCTTCATAGTTGATAAATGTCCCCTCAAGGGTCACTTCATTTTGAAGTGTTTTTTTGAAAAAAATAAGACAGAAGCAAACGATCTTTTTTATTTCTTCCGCACGTTCATGGTCAAAACGGCCATTTGTTTTCACTTATAATAAAAGTGATTTACGCGTGCTTTTTTACCATTTATGAATCAATTTTTATTCTATAAATGATTACTGTTCTAAAAAATACACGTTGATAAGGTACCGATATTTATTTTTTTCATGTTCACATAAGTTAGAAAAAGATTTTATAAAAAAGAAAATGAAAAGCTATGGAAAAGCCGAGACGAGATCAAAAATTGTGATAAAAAAAGGTGCGATTCAATCTAATGATGAAAGCATTCAGTTCTATGAAGGCGACCAAAAAAGTCTACAAGAAAAGATCCAAAAATTAGGTGAAAAGCAACAGGGTTTAGCCAGGAGATGAAAAAACACTGGGGGACCCAAAGGGGACGTGGCTTCAAAATAGAGGGACATAAAGGGGACATTAGGGTTTTGAAGGGGGACGTGAAAGGGACGTACACTAAAAAAAGGGGACTCAAAGGGGACATTTAGTGACTTTCTTTGATATCACGGTTTTGCTAGGCTTTGCCTAGCCTATCACCCTATGTGATAGCAAAAACCCCTTATGCTCTTCTCTCTTTTGTAGTAGGGAACCACAATTTACAGGAAAGGAACGAATGTCATGGATATGTTTTTACAAAATATCGATCCGATTGCCATTAAAAAATAGATGAAATTGCGAAAGAAAAGAACATTTCTTCCCAAGAATTTTTAAAAGTCGGCTTAAAAAGGAGGGAGGTACTGAGAGAGAGAAAGGATTAGGACAAAGGGAGAAAAGAGAAATCAAAAAATGGATTTACGAAACTTTTTGCACGGAATAATGGAGCACATTCTAGAAAAAAAGAAATGGAGCACAAGAGATAGAACGTTAAAAAAAGCAAAGGTTTGAAGGCGAAGTGAAGACTGAAGAGTATTCTTGTTTTACACTGGGAAAGTAGCAAGCAAAACAAGGTGAAGCTCTTTTAGTTATGGAAGATCCATATTTATAAATTCATAGTCAATCAATCGAATCTTATAAAGACTTTTTCTCTTTCCATCTTGCAAGCAATGCACATAATTATTATAGAAACCACAATAGGTTAGAGTATCCTTCCTAATTGGTGGATTAACAATACTCCCACAATAAAGACAAGTTGGTGTATTCACTATAAATCCCTCTTATGTATTAAAAAAAGAGAGCATTAATGCTCTCTCTTCAAACTCACGATTCATATTCCTTTTCTTCATCAATCCATCTATCTTCGGTCAATAGCCCACACTTAGGACATTTATATTTTGGATCTATTTGAGTTGTTATTTCCTCAACTTTACAAGGTTTACATAAATGAATTAAAAACAAGTATTATCACACTCCAAATAAATAGAAACCATATCATTGTTATTATTATGGGTTTCATAAATGATAATATCATTTTTTTCATACTTTAAGAGGTTACATAATATTAAATTAGCTTCTTCTTAAAAAAAGAGCAGTATTAGAAAGTATATGAGTCAAGGATGAAGGAGAGTGCTCCTTTTTATTTTGTCTTCTTGCCGTATCACCCTTATCATGGAAGCGGATGAGAATTATGGTAAAGGGGGATGCAATTATGCGAGCAAAAATCGAAAAAGCTAAACATGTGTTACTGTTTAAAGCTACAGGGGAGTTTTATGCGCATGAGGTCAATCAAAATAAAATAAAAATGGGCTTTTTTATCTGTCCTTCTTGTGAAGTCAGAGTGCATTATAAACACGATCATTTCTTTTCCCGTGAACATAAACGAAATTGCACCTATGTGAAGGAACAATTTAAGAAAAAAGCCTACTAGGTAAATGAAGATTCAACAATCTTATATGAGACTATGGAGAAAAGGGGGGAAAGAAGCATGCTTTACAAGAAGAAAAGGAGAAATGGGAAATCCATTTCTCCTTTAATACACATTCAGTTAGAAGGATCTGATTATCGAATATTTTTGCCACCAAGTTGTTGTTCCGCCATTTGCACAAGACGTTTTGTAATTTCTCCACCTACTGATCCATTTGCACGGGCAGTTGTATCAGGACCAAGATTTACACCAAACTCACTAGCGATCTCATATTTCATTTGGTCAATTGCTTGTTGAGCACCATATACTAACAGTTCATTTGTGTTGCTATTTTTATTGTTTGCCATTGTATGCAACTCCTTTACATTTTATAAAGTTAAAATGTGTAAAAGAAGGATAGTTTATTCATAAGATGAAAAATTAATTTTAAAAAGTAGTTCAGTTCATAAAAATCATGGGTTTTATCCTTTGTACTTATTGACGACAAATGGTTATTTTTCCTTTTCTATTTCCTTACTATTTAAATCATAAATCGTTTTAATGATAAAATCATGTTCGAACATTTAAATGCCCCCTATCCTTTTATAAATACTATAGAAGTTTATTAAAGAAAGTTATTTTTAATGCAAAATGTTATCATTCCATATGAGTGAAAATTCTAGTATTTCCTACAACTATAGGCTGATGAGCTTTTTACGTAATTTCTCAAATATAAGCTTAATGATAAAAACACATAAAACAAACAAATACTGTTTTATTTATTGTTTGTTTTATGTGTTTATTATTTTCTTTTTACCTCTGTGCTTAGTACATGGTTACTGTCCATCTGATTTAAAGGGTTTTTCTCTCAAGTGTCGAACGTAGCAAGTTATCGGGAAGGGGCTGTAAATATGAATGTAAAAGATCAATTTTATGAAAATGAAAAAAGAATAGCAATTACTAGAAAATTAATGGAGAATGCTAGGAAAAGGATAAAGTTATCTTCGGAATTAGAGAAAGAATTGGAGAATTTAGAACTTCAAAGAAGAATGAGGCAATTAGAAATGGAAAGTAAGTTACTAAAACAGCAAGAAAAAGAATTAGGGTAATTACTATAGAGTATCCAATGGGGTACTTTTTTTATTGATATATCGGCTGGAAATCGGGGAAAAACACCCATTCATTGCAATTTTGGCGCTTCTAATGGCTCTATAAAAATCTGGGAGGTATTTTTTATGGATAGTGCTTTTTGGTTTTTTATGGTAGGTATTTTAGCAGCTTTCTTGCTTTTTGGTTATCAACTTGTAATCTCTAAAAAAATTGATTTACCTAAAGGATGGCCAGCTTTTAGTACATTTTTTGGTGGTATGGCTTTGATGCTTCTGTTTTACCATGAACAGGGAGGAACAGAATTTTATTCTATGTTTGGTGACAATAGTCAAGCAAATCTTGTTATAGCAGTACTTTGGTTTTTTGTTTTTTATCCAATACTTTCACTTTTTGTATATTTTCTTTCTTATTCGATCATACGATTTTTCTTATTCGTGTTTGCTAATGGAAAAACCATAGGGAAATCAAAAATATTAGATTATTTTGTAGGACCAATCATTTTTGTTGTTGTGGATGGAATTTTTTATCTAGATTACTTTATTAGGAGCACACCTTAATGAAAAAAGAACAGAAGGATGTTTAAATGCCAATTTACGTTACTATATCCCTTATCGCAACCTTAGTAATTATCATTGCATTTCAAGGAATTAGTAAGATGAATAAAAAAATAGAAAGCGACTATATTGCGAAAAATCCAGCAAAGGTTAAAGAGTATATAAAGAGAAATGAAGAGCTTTTAGAAAGAACAAATAAATTAAATAAGAAAATGCTTAATTTTTTAACCTTCACTATTATTGTAGTAATTGCTGTATTTATTTTTGTTCCGGTTTTTACACCTATATTTTTCATAGCATTTTTATTCGCATTTACCCTGCTAATTTTAAATATTATCTTAAGAAGTAGCTTAGAGGACGGGTTAAAAACTTTTAAAAATTTATCCTTTGAAATTAAAAATAAAAATAGCAATCTAAACGGTTGAAAGAACAAGAGGTAATTAGAAAATGAAGACTACGGGCATTGTTCGAAAAGTAGATGAATTAGGACGTATTGTTATCCCTTAATGGAAGAACTATAGTAGAATCATGGTGTGTTTATCTAATTATTAAAGCATCTATGTATAGTTGATTCAACAATTTATACAGTACGGAATATTTGTAAAAGGCTCGAAATGCTGATAAATCAACGATGTATAAAATCGTGCATAAACGATAAATTTTAGTGTAGCGCCATCTCATGCCGCCCAAGGAATGGCGTTTTTATTTGGTTCCGCAAATCTGTTTTATGTTAACTAGATTTATGTATTATATGTATCTTTAAATACTGTTCTAAAGGTATGTTACAATGTAATTATAAGGAAAAAGAGGTGTATATAGGTATGTTAACTGCAGTAGTTGTAAACTGTTTCAATTTTATCTTTAGCTTGGATTATAGGGCAAAGAGAGCAGCAAGGTGAACAATGATTAGAAGAAAAAGCGTCTGAGGTGGTTTATATGCAAAGACAGCAAGGTATTACTGTACTTTTATTAATGTTAGGAATGGCATCTATTTCTTTAGGGATGGCTTTAAAAAATATATTTGAGTACTCTCCTACTGTGGGATGGCTTTTAGGAACAGTAATATTAATAGTTAATTCTATTTATACAGGTAAAAATATAAAAAAGAAAAGCAATACATAATTAATTTCAAAAGCGCTTGGATAATTGTTATCCAAGCGCTTTTTCTAGCGAAAATGCACATTATGATAGCTAAGTTCGTATATGATATTCATTAGAAAAGCAGAAAAAACTCCCTAACACACATCAGGGAGTTTTTTCTGTTGCGTATCAAACACTGAACTATATTTAAAAATTATAATTTTTACTAAAGTGCTCATAATATGAAAAACACGTCAAAAGGAGATTCAAAAATGCTTATTAAAAAGATACTAATATCTTTACCACTATTCTTTTTTGTTGTTTATTCCCCTACGCACGCATTAGAGATGACGAGTACTTTCAGAATTGTAGATGATAAAAACGAGACGATTGCTTCAAAAGAAGTTTCATTTCAAGAAGGTGAGACATTATACGAAGTCACGAAAAGGGCCTTTAACATAGAAGAATCCCAAGGGAATATTATATCTATAAATGGTATCCATTCAATTCCAAAGAAAAATATACATTGGGCTGTTTTTGTAAACAGGAATTTTATAGAATTAGGTTTAGATGAAGTCACGCTCAATGAAAATGATGATGTAGTATGGGCTTTGAAAAATTGGAATAACATAGAAATTTTAAAGTGAATAACATAGAAAATTAAAACATCCTACAAAAAGCAGTTGGTTATTATTCCAACTGCTTTTTTGTAAGTTATAATTTCCGATAACTGTGATTATGGTAACTAGGTGAAGCTATTTCTGCAGAGTTTTTCACTTTATTTTTGAGCTTTTATCAGCATCTATGCCTATTAAATCTAAAAAGAAAATAAAAATTGGAATGCCAAGTACTAATCCCCATATTCCTAAAAAGTGTTCTCCAAATATTAAAATGATAAAGGTAATAAATGCTGGTAAGTTTGTTTTAGATGACATGAGTTTGGGATTTAACACGTAGCTTTCAAGAGCATGCAAGACAACCACCATAATTAAAATGGATAGAACTTTTATACCACCACCTAGACTGTAAGCTATTGTACAAAGTGGGATTAATGATACTAGTAAACCTAAAACTGGTATAAGTCCTAGAACAAATACCATAACACCAAGAGCAAGTAAATTGGGGAATCCCAAAATCCATAAAACAATGACAGACAACACACTGTTTACAAAAGCAATGATAAATTGAACCTCAATTACTTTGCCAAAAGAATTAACAAATTTACGCCCTAAATACTCTATTTCTTGAAAAAAACGGCCTAACTTTGATTGTTCTAGCTGTGTAAATAAACGACGAATACGGGATTTCCCAAGCAAGAAAAATAAGCTTAGTAATAAAGCTAAGAAGAGTTGAGTACTTACTCTTCCAATATTAGATAAGTATCCATAAGCCAAATCAATATTTTGCTGAGTATTCTCTGGGGATTTGACACGCTTTAAATTATCAACTATGTATGTAACAAATGTGTTATCAGGGGGATGCTTGTAAAAATACATCAGGCGCTGTACAAGCTCTGTTACTTCAATCATGATAACAGGTATATACAAATATCCCACAAACCCAATTAAACTTAGTAAGGCAATATAAATTACTACTAATCCAAATGTGGAATTAATCCGAAGTTTTCGTTTCAAAATTTGTTGAGCACGACCAATTAAAAATGCAATGATAAAGGTAAATAACAACAGTTGTAGCATACTGCGTATACTGATTAGTAAAACGACGATGATAATGAGTGTCGCAATCCGGACAAATACTTTATTACGAAGCCAATTTTGTATAATATTCATAACAAATTTGATTCTCCTAACTATTCTTTAACAAGTTTTTTATGAAAAGATGATTTTAATCTACTGTTATCTTCTGCGAGTTAGAAACATACGAAAAAGCTAAGGCATTTTTGAAAAAATGCTTAGCTGCTTATTTCTTATTAGGGACTTAGATAAAAATCAATCATATACCATTCTAAATAGATTGCCTGGCATAGGTACACTCATTTCTCTTTCCCTTATCCGTATTATGTAATTAAGTTTTTCACAAGTAATAGTGGCATCAGTATGTCTAATTTAATCATCCTACAGTTTTACACCAGCACTAAATATATACTTTTAGCGCCTGCTAAGTCAATTTCATTTCTCGTAATCGACTTAACCTTCGTTGAACCCATGTCTTGATCTTCCTATTAGATAGTGCTGTTTTTTTGACTACTTGTAATGCATGGTCCATACATTTTTAGTTAGCATAATACCTCTTTCTAGGAAGCAATTTATGTATATGAATATATAGCGTATAGACCCCCTTGAAATTTTCGGGGATGTCTCCTTGGAAGCCTTTGTGCTGGTATTCTGCACAAAAATGCACAACGAAAAGATATCTCATTTTTAACAAGGCGTAATTATAGTTTCTCCTTTTGTTTCGACGAAAACTTTATAATAGCGTAACTGATAGTTAACACAAGAATAGCGCAAGTGTGCAAAAGTGTATTAATCGGGTTATCATGCTCTACAATAACCAGACGGATCAATGCAGTAATGCCAATATAAAGAAAGTAGCGTAGAGGGAAGTGATAATCCTCCTGAAAATACTTTACGATCATTGCAATGAACTCAAAGTACAAAAAGAAAACTAAGATACTTTCAAGAATTTTGTAGTGAGTCTCAACTCCTCGGTTAAAAATAGAAAAATGAATGAAATGAAAGATTTCCTTACCAAGCAAAACGGATAAAGTAACAGCTAGTAAAATCAATGCTGTATTTAAGATAAACCGAAGAATGTATGAAACCTTAAAGTCCGGTCTATTGTTTTGTTGTATCATCAATATTCCTCCTACATAGCAGCATAGACCCTTTACTTTATTATGGAATACCCCGCGTTTTAGATTTAGCGTTAGCCGTTACGACTTGTTTACTGTTTATTGTAATTCATATATTACAATAAATGAAGATATATATATCCAATGGCTTTTCTATAAGTAATTATGGTTCTGGTGCAAAAACTTTAAAAAACCTGCAAATAATCTCTCAAACTTGGACATACTGATACTAGTACTCATAAAAAGGGGCGTGATCGGTATGGAAAAACAAAATGAATTCAAGTGGAAACATTATCAGCCTGACATTATTTTGCTAACAGTGAGATGGTACCTCCGATACAACCTCAGCTTTCGCGATTTAGTAGAAATGATGGAAGCGCGAGGGTTATCAATCGCTCACACAACCATTATGCGTTGGGTTCATCAATATGGACCTCAATTAGAAGAAAGAGTACGACATCATCTTAAGTCAACAAATGACTCGTGGAGAGTCGATGAAACCTATATTAGGGTAAAAGGGCAATGGATGTACTTATATCGTGCAGTTGATTCAGAAGGGCATACCATTGATTTTTATCTAAGTGAATCAAGTGATAAACAAGCAGCCAAGCGCTTTTTCAAGAAAGCCTTGGCTTTTTCGTACGTTTCTAAACCTCGCGTGATAACAGTGGACAAGAACCCTGCCTATCCTGTAGCGATTCAAGAGTTAAAAGAAGAGAAACATATGCCTGAAGGCATACAACTAAGGCAAGTGAAATATCTCAATAACATCTTGGAACAAGATCATCGGTTTATTAAAAAGCGAGTTCGTTCTATGTTAGGATTGAAATCATTTCATACAGCCACTTACATACTGAGTGGTATAGAAGTGATGCATATGATTAAAAAGAAGCAGGTTCATCAAGGGGTGAAGTCTGCCCAAAATCAAAAAGAATTCATTCATAAATTGTTTGGATTAGCTTCATAAGCTAGCAATTTAAAGGTAATTGACACTCTATTTTTCTAGCGCGTAGTTTTTGCACCAGAACCACCTTTTATACAGTACGGAGTATTTGTAAAAAGCTATCTCATAAAATGAGATAGCTTTTTTAGCAAGTGGTGATAAAACTTACTAATCGACTTGTAAATTATAAATAATTTGGATAAAAAAGTAAAGTCCTTTTATTGTGCTGTATACTCCAAAAAAAGAATCTTTGGTAGAGCCCCGTCTGCCTCAAGGGTTCTTTTTTCTACTTATAATATAAAATTGTTGTCACTGCCTCACAACATCTTGAGTAGTTTGCTCAAAATATTGGACGTCATTCATTTTATAAAGAATTTTATTCTTTGGATTTTTTATAAAGCCAGTTACCTAAATATAAAGGCATGCATTACATGTACTTTTTCGTACGGATTAGCTTATTAATGTCTGTATTTTTTGTATTTTCTTGTAATTTTTTGATATGTTTTGTAGAAAACGTTTTCATTCTATCTTATATTGCTCATAATATTTTTTGTTGGCTCTATTTTTTTATTATGGACCTACTAAATTTCCTAGAGACTGAAAAATTTCGATGAGGTGAGAAGAAGCTATGTCAATGGTAGTCAATCCAGTAGGTCAAATAGAAGACTTACTAAAGTGTATTGTGAAAAAAAGGAAAGAATTAATTGATCTAGGTAGTAATTATGGGCTTTTAGACGAAAAAACAATTAAGTGTAGTCAAGATCTAGACAAGCTTATAAATTTGCATATGAAATCTTATTCTGGTTCAACTAACATGCTTTTAGATAACGGAGGAGATCTACCTAGAATGAGACATTCGTATGGTAATTATAAAGTTAGTGATTTCAAATATGAGGTAAAAGCCGTTGAACTTGCAAGAAGTAATATTCGTTTTTGTTCTGCCCAATTGATTGCTAATTCAAATCTAGCAACATTTGGAGTACGTACTACTTTAGTTCTAGTTGGTAATGGAACTAAAGCAGGTTTTGTTGCCCTTCAAAATTTACGACAGTTAACAACTCATTCTTGAAAGTCTATCTTTTCTAACGCTTTAAACTAAATTTATGAGTACTTAAAAAGCATCAGATTAGAAAAAACTGATGTTTTTTTTAAGCACTTTAAGCTCAGAAAGTGATACTAATTTAACTTTTCCTAATGAATTTTGTTCCTTAATTTCACAAGTACCATTGTTATATAACCACAAAACAGTATAATTTTTTTCTTTAAATATGACATTACAACCAATCTTCACTAATTATCCCTCCAAGCGCAAGGTTTTCTAGTTATCATAGTAAACTAATTGAATATTTAAATCATTTAACGTTTTATATAATTGTAATCGTTTTTCATTCATTAGTAAATATATGTTTCATATAAACACGGTTGATATAATAGAAAGTAGAACAAGTGAAACAGTTCGAAAAAACACTTTAATAAAAGGATTTTTCAGCATATTATTTCCAATAATAGTCGTTATGTTAAGTAAATGATAAAGTATTTTGTAAAAATCATTAATTTTACTATTTACTCTAAATGTAGACAAATGAGAAATTTTCGCACCAGAACCCCTATGCTCAGTAGGTGGCTAATATCTATCTGTTTTAAAGGTTTTTTGCCTTTTAGTGTCGAACGTAGCAAGTCATGAGGAAGGGGCTGTTAATATGAATCTAAAAGATCAATTTGATAAAAATGAAAAAAGACTAGCAATTACTAGAGAATTAATGGAGAATGCTAGGCAAAGAATCAAGTTATCTTCAAAGTTAGAGAAAGAATTGAATAATTTAGAACTCCAAAGAAGAATGAGGCAATTAGAACTCGAAAGTAAGGTACTAAAACAGCAAGAAAAAGAACTAGGTTAATTACTCTAGGGATGGGGGGACTGCCCCCCTGGTCCTACAAGGGTTCTTTTTTTGCGTGGGTTTCGTAAAGAGTGATTATGTTAACTAACTTTGTATATCATATACAGCATAAAAAGAGAAAAAACTCCTGTCGTTGGTCAGGAGTTTTTTCAGTAACGTATCAAGGTATTAAAAGTGATACCTAACGTATGTTGAGTAGTTTGCTCTGGTTACGATGTTTTAATTCATATAAATGTAGCAAAGGGCTGCATGTCATCTTGTCACCTTTTTTCCTTTTCAATATAAAAGTCTAGGTTTTGATAGGTTTTCTCTAGGAAGTCCTTCTGTTCTTTTTCAGCAAGCTTATTATTTTCAACTGTATTGATATAAGCATCATAAGTGGCGAACCCATAAAGAGAAGGGAAAAACAGTAGCCATTCTGGATTTAATACGTTGGTAGCTTTCTGGATTTCGCCTAAAAAGAGAAGAGAAATAGCTTCAAGAAGATGAGAATAGTAAAAGAAAACAACGGTCCAAATAACAATAAAAAAAGCAGCGATTATTCGATGAATATAAAGCTGACCTAAACCTGGCATAAATAAGGACCATATGATAGACATAATAGGATTTCTTTTATCCAAGTAGTTAATCTCCATAGATCCCATACTAAAGGAATTAAAGGTGTGATTTTCTCTTTCAGCTAAGATATATATTTTATTTAAATCAACCGTCGTTCGATAACTATCCCATATGGCAAAGATATAAACAGGAATATAAATGAGAAGCCATCTAGTGTTTAGTGACTCTTTCGCCATGTCTATGTCCCCTTGAAAGGAATGAATCATAGCCACGTTTATATTTGACTGAAGATTAATAACGACTTCCCAAATAAATAAAACAAACCCTCGAAGATATTTTGATAAAAGCAAATGTCCGAAACCGGGAAAGGCTGCTGACCACCAGGCTATGATGTAGGGATTTCTTAAGTGAACCTGAGTAGTTCCAAATATACTAACGTGAGCTATATAGCGTCTTGCTGTGTTATCGTTTGTATAGTTTTTCATGTATGTTCTCCTATGGAATTATTAAGGGAGTGAAGAAATCGTTTTTTTTACATCTTTAATCCATAATTAACATACTTTGATATATTTATTCTGTTGTGGACTAATTTGGTTCTTATAATTGGTTTTATGTTAACTAGCTATACGTTGTCCACCTTGACCATTTAATTATGGCACAGTGAGGAAGGGTTTCTCCAATGTTTAAGGAATTAATTATCAGTAGCAATAAACTTAACAAGGTATCTAGAGTGGTGAAATAAATGGAAAAGCAAATTAATTATTGTCACATTTAAATATAGATATTTATTCTGAAAGGGGCTGGGACTATGAGTGTTTCTATCTTAAATAATTTAATGAGAAAAAAAGTATCTCAAAAGGAGAAAGGGGAGTTCAACCAATGGACAGAAATAAATTCTCATCAATTGCCCACAGTAAACATTTATTTAGTAACCCGATAAGTGAAACTAAAATCAATAGAATTATAGATTTTCTTCAGTTAGAACCTCATGCAAAAGTGTTAGATATCGGGGCTGGGAAGTGTGAACTGTTAATACGTTTAGTTGAAAAATACGGTATTGGAGCAACAGCCGTAGAGTTATATGAAGGTTCTATTTTAGAGGCAAAGCAACAGGCCCAAAAAAGAATCCCTGAAGAAAAAATTACGTACATTGTAAAAGATGCCAAACAAGTGGTAAGTGAATACGTCAATCATTTTGATGTAGGAATTTGTGTGGGTTCTACTCATGCTTTGGGGAGTCTAGAATTAACGTTACAAGCTCTTAAAAGAAATGTTAAAAAGGGCGGCTTTATTCTAGTAGGAGAAGGATACTGGAAGAAGAAACCTAGCCAGGAATATTTAGAAGCACTTGGTGGAGCAGATGAGTCAGAATTAAAAAAACACCATGAGAATGTTTTTATGGGAGAAAGTATGGGGCTCGTGCCGATTTGGTCAGTTATTGCAAGTGACGATGATTGGGATGAATATGAAGGACTATATGCTATGTCTATGGAAAAATATTGTTATGAAAACCCGAACGACCCTGATTGTGACAGTATGTTAAATAAAATTAGGTCATGGAAACGTACTTACCTTACATGGGGTAGAGATACTTTAGGATTTGGTCTTTATCTTTTTCAAAATCAATAAATTTTAACAGAACCTGAGATCACTTCCATTATGGAACAAGGAATTTCAGGTTTTATATTTTTTTAATCAACATTAAGGTTACTAAAAATGTATACTTTTACGGACGGACTATTTAATTTTGTTTCTAAATGTTATATGAGGCTCAGCATATATTTCTCCCTATTATCCACAATAAACTATCTAAATGAAAAATCTCGACATGGTAAAATGTCGAGATTTTTATTAGGCGACGATTTCTATATAGTCTTTTTTTACAGCATCCCATTGGAATCTTCCTTCTTCTACAACAAGGTGAGCCTCAAGATCCCAAGGTAAATTTTGTTTAGGTATATCTAAACGTAAGTGTTCAATACTCGCTGGAGGAAGTTCCCTGTCTCGTTCATTTAGTCCGATAAAATAAATACCACCTTGTGCTAATACATCTGGATGTAAATAAACAAAGATTGTCTGTAGTTCTGTTCTCTCCATTCCTTTCATTCTTTCGACTCCTTTTGAATACTTTTTAATAACTTAGTTTAATAAGTAATTAGAATATCTACTTTTTCATGCTATTGATTTAACATTAACTTTTTTTATATTTATTTTCAGTGGAGGATTCATTTTTAGTTTTCTTTTTATTTCTTTCATCTTGCTTTTCTATCTTTAACTCTTCAGTTGGTATTGGATCGACTGTCTCTTCAATTTTAAAGCGATCAAATAGAGTTTCATTCTCCGTAGGATACTGCTCAGCATGCTCCCTTTTTTTAGTCTCTTGAGGATGGGGGACTTTTTTTCTTGACTCTGTCATTTTGATTCCTCCCTGTTCCGACTATATAAATCCATATAGATCTCCTCCTATAGATGCGATATTTATTTACTTTTATCCTAACAAAGATGATCTTAAACCTATACTTATCGAAGTTTTGATTCAATTATGAAGATAAATAAAATGAGAGGAAAGACTCTAAATAAGAAAAAAATACCATGATTGATTGGTTTTACTTAGGGGTAAAGTCAACTAAATATTTTAAAAGGAGTGAATTACTAATGGAAATTCTATGGATGCTAATCGTTGGTGGAATTATCGGGTGGCTCGCTGGTTTAATTACGGGACGTGATGTTCCTGGAGGTATTATTGGCAATATAATTGCAGGCTTTATTGGCGCTTGGTTAGGCGGCCTTATCTTGGGAGATTGGGGACCAGTTGTTGGTGGATTCGCAATCATTCCCGCAATTATTGGATCAATTGTTTTAGTATTAGTTATAAGCTTTATTTTACGAAAAATGGGTCAAAAGAATAATCATAGTCATCATGCATAAGAAAGTGAAAAAATTTAAATTGGAATGACTAAAAATGAAAGAAGAAAACAGATCTATGTTATCTAACTTTTTTGAAGAAAATCGATTTGAACTAGATTCTTATCTTACTTTTTTGTTTAATCAAATTAATAATGATACTGAAAATGGGTCAAAAGTTTAATGAAAGGTGAGGTACTTTTTAGAGGAAAAGACAAAAAGATATTAAATCAGAGTACAATATAAGCGACCTTGTTAATTCAGTTTAGAATATATAAGGTCGCTTATTATTATGGAGAATGTTTAGAAATAAAGAACAGTAGTTCTTATTTACAGGCAACATTTAAAGGTTATTTATACTTTATTGAACACTCCCTTGGGCGCGTGACGGGGTGTTTTTTTAATTTGTTCCGGAAATGAACATTATGTTATGTTTACATAATGTGGATTCTCAAGTCTAAATGCTTGATATTCACATTAAAGATTGAGCTAAAAGAAAAAGACCTTCCGGTCTATTAATGATTAGTGCTTGAGCTAACGTCGCCCGTTAGTAAAAAACACTTGAAATTATCTCTTTGCAAAAGCTAACTTCATTCCCAAAGTTATCAACATCAATCCTGTTAACCGTTGAAATGCAGCAAGAAAAGATGGCTTATTGAACCATTCTCGAATGTAATTAATCAAATTAACATAGAAAAACAACCATATAAAAGTTATTAAAACGGGTGTTATCCCTATAATCATCATCTTTAATAAATTATGCTCACCAGGCACGATAAATTGCGGTAAAAATGACACAAAGAAAATAATAGCTTTAGGATTAAGTACATTGGAGAACATTCCTTGCAAGAAAAATGAACCTTTGGGTGTTTTCTCCGACGTGGTAGCATCCGAGGTGAAGTTTCGCTTCTTTGAAAAAAGCGTAAATATCCCCATCAAAATAAGAAAGGCAGCTCCAGCATATTTTATAATAGCAAAAAGCAAAACAGATTTAGCAATAATAGCAGATAAACCAAGAACTGCAATTGCTATATGAACTGTAATACCTGCACAAATCCCACCAGCTGTTTTAAAACCTACTTCTTTTCCCTGAACAAGTGTATTTTTAGTGACTAATACTGTATCAGCACCAGGAGTAAGTGAAATCAGTAAGGTTGTTATGACAAATAAATAATAATGATCCATATTAACATCCTCCCTCCATTAAAATTAACCATCTTAATGATAGTTTAATTAACCTACCCAGTTTATTCAATAAAAAATAGGGAAGTCGCAGCAACCTTTCTTCTTTAACTAATATGCCTGTTAGTTAAAGAAAAAAAGAAGCAAATTGAGGGAAAAAGGAAATTAAAACTGGAAGATTTTGCGGGGGTGATGTTTTATGTTTTCTATGCACAGTATATACATTTCTACTTAACATAATGTAATTTATCGGAAATAATGTGCAAAGGAGACCTTCTTTTGAAAGTCTCCTTAATGTTGATTTTATCTAATATGATTAGCATATTCTCATAATAGCTTCCTTTCATTTAGGTTTCTATTCCTACTTATCCTAATCTTTATTCATAGGAAAAAATTTATTGGAGAAAATAATACAAATTATTAAAGTATGGAGGAAGTTAAGTGAAAGAGAAAAAACAGATTAGGCTAACCTCAGCAGAAATCGCTCAATTGTGGGCTCAATACTTAAGTGATAGTGCTAGTCAGTGTATATTACTTTATTTTTTAGAAAAAGTAGAAGATGAGGAGATCAAACCTATCATTGAATGTGCTGCACAATTATCTAGTAAACATATACAAAAAATAGCTAACATACTGACTGAAGAGAAACATACGATTCCTCAAGGATTTAAGGTCGAAGATGATGTTAACTTAACGGCGCCCAGACTTTATTCAGATACATATGTATTACAATTCATTCATCAAATGTCCAAGGTTGGCCTGACAGGCTATGCGGCTAGTTTATCTTCAACAGTAAGAAAAGATATTACAGATTATTACAAAACGTGCCTAGTAGATACCATGACCTTATTTGAAATGTCCAAGGATACATTATTAACAAAAGGGATATATGTCAGATCTCCTTATTTTCCTAATTTAGATCATGTTGATTTTGTTGAGAAGCAAAGCTTTATATGGGATTTTTTTGGAGAAAAACGGCCTCTTTCAGCAATAGAAGCAAGTAATCTTTATGCTAATGCGCAAAGAAATGCGTTAGGTATTGCTACTCTAATGGGTTTTAGTCAAGTAGCCAAATCAAAGGATGTTACACAATTCTTTATTAAGGGCATTGAAATTGCTAAAAAACATGTTCAATTGTTTAGTGAAAAATTAGCAGAGAGTGATATTCCTATCGCTGTATCATGGGCTGCAGAGGTAACAAATGTGACAAGTCATGTCTTCTCAGAAAAATTAATGATGTCTTATGTTGCTACCTTAAATGCGTTAGGTATAGGTTTCTATGGTACTGGTATAGCTCAAAGTCCTAGAATCGATTTAGGGGTCATGTATAACAAAATGTCCGTGCAAGTACAGATGTATTCAGAAGATGGAGCCAATATCATGATTGAAAACAAATGGCTAGAACAGCCTCCATTAGCTTCTGATAGAAAAGAGCTTGCAAATAAGAATAATCAATCCTAACTTTGAACAAACTACTCAAGACGCCGTGAGGCATCCAATATCCAACACGAATCTCTTCTCCAAGAGCAGAAAAAACTACTTCTCGGACTCAGAAGTAGTTTTTTCTGTTTTTACGCTGTATATCATATACAAAGGTAGTTAAGTCGGGTAGGCAGGCACTCTCACGAGCGCCCGCCCCCCTAAGAACCGTACGTGACAGATTTCCCGTCATACGGCTCAAGCCTTCTTTTTATCCGAACAACTTCTTTATTTAATACACGGTACATGTACTAATTTAGCAGTTTTACCTGCGGAAACCTCTAGGTTTTGTACCGCAACTTTTTCTCCATTTTGTAGAGTATACTTACACAATGCACAACGATATCCTTGCTTTCTTGCGAGTTTCATCCTGTCTAGCGTATTTTCACTATTAAAGACCTTACGGTCTCGCTTTTCCCAATATTCTTTTAAACTAGGATCATCTGGGCTGTTTTTATAGGCTACCATCACATGACGCTCTATTTTAATCCAAGACATCTTTAACAATTGAATATTGGTAAGTGGACATGTGAGCACCCATCTATCATTTCCCCCATGATGGGGTTTCTTAAAATAGCGCTCTCGAATCCACTTCCACGACTTCTTTGGATGCAATTGTCTAAGGTGTTTTCTTATTTTCAAGAAAACATAATTGTCCATATATCCAAACGTCTTTTTTGATACGACATGTTTCCAATACTGTCCGTAACCACGAATAATAGGGTTTAAGACACGTATAATTTCTTTTATTGGTTGTCCTCTCATCACTGCGAACGTATCTTTTATCTTACCTTTTGCTTTTTTGATGCTGTCTTTGCTAGGTTTAATCAATAACTTATTGCCTTGCTCAGTCTTGTATTGACGAAGTGAGAAACCGAGAAAATCAAACCCATTCTCGATATGCGTTACTTTTGTTTTATCAACACTCAATTTAATCCCGCGTTTTTTTAAATAAGGAGTCAACTTTTGATACATAAGTTGAGCTTGCTCATTAGTTTCCGTTACGATGACGAAGTCATCTGCGTAAGCGACACGTCCCATCTTACACTTTGGATCAATCTTGTAGCCTGTGCCTGATTTGTATGTTTTTCGGTAAACAATACCAATCTCTTTTTCCATTCCATCTAGCGCTATATTAGCTAAAAGGGGAGAAGCTACACTTCCTTGGGGACTTCCTTCCATTGTGTTGTGAAACATACCTTGCTCCATATATCCCATCTTGAGCCATCTTCCAATCAGCGTGTTTCCTGCAAACGTAGACGTTTGTTTACTTATCCAATTATGGTTGAGATGGTCGAAACACCCTAGGAAATCTCCTTCAAACACCCACTTTTTCTTACTATTCGTATTGAGCTTGTTAAAGAGATTGCTGATGGCATCATGAGTGCTTCTTTTAGGACGGAAACCGTAGGAACTAGCTTCGAACCTGACTTCCCATTGCGGTTCTAGTGCGTTCTTTACGACATTTTGATAAACTCGATCTCGTATCATCGGGATACCGAGAGGCCTTAATTTCCCATTCTTCTTAGCGATAAACGTTCGTTTCGCTGGCTTTGGGCGATGCTGAAAAACATTCCGTCTTAGTAATTGTTGATACAGTTTGATACGTTCGTTTGGTTGTGAGGCCGTATAGCCGTCTACACCAGGTGTTCGCTTTCCGGTATTTTGTTGCGTCACTCTGCGAATGGAAAGTAATAAATTGGCTTTACTCCGGAGGAGTAAACGTTGAAGTTTCCTTACTCTTCTTCGTTGATTTTGTTGTTCGGCACGATAAATTCTTTGTCGTAACTTCGTTACATATTGTTGTATAGTATTTCAATCAATAGAGTACCAACCTTTATGCGAGACGTGCGCCGACGCTCGTAGAGAGGTATTCATAACAGCACGCTCCTTTTCGTCAGAAGATAGCCACAAATTTATTTTCGTGTTGAAGACCAATGAGAAGTAGGCGCTCTTTCGATCCTGTCATTGTCTGTAAAGACGACAGTATCCGTCCAGTTATACAATGTTCTTGATTTCCTGTTCCTTTTCAGGGTAACGGCTTTCGCTTTTTCTCATATCCCATACCCTCTGTCACATCGTTTGACTTTGCAGTCATCCTACTGCTTATGCAGATGACATAGGGCTTACCAAGTTCCACTTTCTACAGATGCAATAAGGGTAGGTAGGTTCTTTACTCCGGGCAAGATGCGGGACGCATCAGAGCAGCATTATGATTCTACTTTTCCTCTTGCCAAGACCCAAGCAAAGCTGTGCATTATCTTGAGCTAACCGTTACGAAGCTTACAAACCTTCACTTTCGTTTACCATACCTATCTTCTCCTAGCAGTATTCTGGACCATGCATTTGTCCTCTGTTTCCGCATTTCCTCATGCAACCGACAGACTCGTTACCAAGAATGCCGTTTCGGATGGAGATCATCTTTGCGTCTAGATGAGTAGCGTTAGCTACACTGTAAGAAAGCGACTTCTTGTCGCACCATAATCACAGTTATCGGAAATCAAAGAGGCGATTCTTGTTGAACTAATACCTTTGTTAATTCAACAAAATTTTCGATATTCATATGATAGTTTGTGTCCTACAACTAATTTTGAATCTAAATTTTTCGTACCTTTTTGACTAGAATAAATATATATTTCTAACTTTTAGTGGATTATGTTCATCTTCTTTTACTTTCAAAAATGTACTGAAATCCATATAAGAGAAAAGCCTTGTAAAAGAAGTAAAGGAAGAATTGAAATGCATTAAATCGAACTAATTTAAATAATTTTATCTTTACAAATAAAGTTTTAGCTAAAAATGCAAAAAATAATTGGAAAAGAGCATTTAGCGTAATAAACTTTTTGAAATTTCCGTATGTCCATTTTAATGACCATAAAGCCACCGCCAGCATTGGACCTATTAAAAAAGGAAATTCATTATAAATAAAGGAATGTGGTTTATTATAAAAAGACCACCATCTAAATTTCTTTCCAATAGGAACATCAATACAATTTATTAAAAACGCAAAAATAAAAGCCGGGAAAAATCTTTTTATACTGCGCCAGTCCAAAAAAGATATTGATACCCAGGAGAGTAATACCATTGCAATATTAAATAACCACTTATTTTTCATTGACATATTTAAACTTCCCTTTATTTCTTTTTATTTAGAGTTTCTTTTTTTGAAAGAAAATATGCATTTATGGTTAGTTAGTAAAAAATGCTTTTTAAACTAATCTGTTCGGTTTGTTGATGAAGATAATACATAAGTAAATAGCCCATAAATTCATTCGTGGGCTATTTACTTTTTAAATGAATATGATATACACCCTTAGTTAACATAATGTAGCTTACAGGAACGAAAAAGCCCTTTAAATAAACAAAAATATTTTCTTCTAATGTAAAAATGTATAGTTTTTATTTGTTAAACAAATAAAGAGTAGTGGTTAAATAAAAAAGGAAAATAACTATATATAAGAGAATGTATGTCAGTGGAAAGAAAATAGATTTATGACATTTTCAACAAGGCATCTTTGCATAATTTTGATTTTTCTTGTGAATAGATCGGAAATTTTTTATAAAGGGGATGGAAATCATGTTTCACGCAAAGGATGTTTTAGCCGATCAGCTGTTAGCAAATGCTAATGATCCTAGCTGGTACCAACCATTTTCAGCTTCCATTGAAAACTTGTCAGAAGAAGAAGCTTTTTGGAAGCCTAACAAGGATAGTAATAGTATAGCTGAGATTGTGCAACATCTACTTTATTGGAATGAAACATGGCAAACTAGGTATCAAAAATCTCATGTCAATGCAGTACCTTCTATAGGAAATAATAATAAAAGTTTTATAATTGCAAAAAATCAAACATTTGATAATTTAAAAGGTCGACTATTAGAAGTACTGTTACAATGGCAAGAGTTATTAACTGAAGAAAAAGTTGAAAGAGATGTAAATGGTTTTTCTGAACATGTGAAGTGGTGGGGGGTACTTGGGAATATAACTACTCATAACGCATATCACATTGGTCAAATCATTTATATTCGGAAACTACAAAAGAGCTGGAAAGAAAATAGTGGTGAAGAGAATTAATCGAAGTCGATAATCGATGTCCCTGAATGAAATGGAGCATAAAGTTCTCCTTTTTTATGTAGAACTTATTATTTAGCAAAAGCTCGAAATGTTGATAAATCAACGATGTATAAATGATAAATTTAGAATTTAGGCGAGCCCTTATGCATCAAGTGCTCGTTTGCTTGCTTAGTTCCGGAAAATTAGATTATGGTAACTAAGAATCCATAATCTATACAACTTGAAAGAACAGAAAACCCAACCTCTAAGTCCTAAAGGTTGAGTTTTCTGTTTCACGACTTTACACAATGATACCCTACGGCATCTTTAGTAGTTTGCTCCGAGTATTAAATACTATCCATTTAATGTTTCTAAACAAGAAATATCTCTGTATATAATTGAGAGAGAGATAACACATCTAAAGAAGTTATAACAATTTATTGTCCCACTTCTTTCTTGGTCAAAAGGATTTCTTGCTTGTTTGCTTCTTCTTCTTCTTGTTTAGTAATTATATGATTTTCTTCCATTAATGAAAGAACGATAGAACGTCGCTCTTTTGCTAAATCTATATTGTTACGAGGAGAATATTTACTAGGTGCTTTAGGCAAACCAGCTAATAAAGCAGACTCCGAAATCGTTAAATCTTTTGCATCTTTCCCAAAGTATTCTTGTGCAGCCTCCTGAATTCCGTAAGCTCCACTACCGAAATAGATGTGGTTTAAATACATCTCTAAAATTTGATCTTTGGAGTATTTTCTCTCTAATTCTAGAGCATACGCAATTTCTTTCGTTTTCCTAGTAAGTGTTTTTTCATTTGAAAGAAATACGTTTCGGGCAAGTTGCTGTGTAATCGTACTGGCTCCTTCACTTTTACTTCTTTCCAAGACGTCTCTATATAAAGCTCGAAGGATACCTTTCGGGTCAACACCCTTATGTTCATAGAAGCGTTTATCTTCAGTTATAACAAAAGCCATTTTAAGGTAATCTGGTAATTCCTTCAAAGTAGCAATTCTCTTGTCTTGAGTTGGAGAAAGATCCTGAATGCCAGCTCCATTTTCATTGTCTAATATGACCCCTTGTACATAGTTTCCAGCTGAACAACTAGTTAACAGAAAAGTGCATAATAAAAGAATAAAAAACTTTCCAATTACTTTCTTTCTTAGGGAACCCTTAGTCATGATGTTATTCCTCTTTGTGTGTTATTTTGATAAATTAAATGCTCATTACACATTTTTTTCTTCGACAAGTCCTTCACATAGATATACTTTCTCTGTAAATTCTTCAAGCACTTTATTGCATTCTTCAAAGAGATCCGATGATTCTTTATTAGTCTCACATAAAAAATAATCTCTTTTCTTTATTTTTACCAACCATTTTTTTAACCTTCTTAATTCAGCCTCATTTTCTTCTATTTCTCTAAATGAAAAGTTTTCTTTATTAGTCTCATCTTCTATTTCTTGTAAGAATTTATTTGATTCCTCAATAAATTCATTGTATTCCAAGGCGCGTTCCTGATTGAACTTAGATTTTATCATTTGCTCCGAAGAAAGCGAAAGTCTTTCAATTTCAAGGATAGAGGTTTCCCCTCCACTTTCATGGATGAATAATTCAAGTTTTTTTAACTTTTTTATAATTTCTTCCTTAGAAGGTAAGATACAAACTGATTGTTGAAGATAATGAACTCCAAGTGTTTTGAGATTCCTCCAAACTCTAACCCTTGCTGAAGAGGGTTCTGAAGGAATCTTATACGTAAAAATAATCCAGTTAATTGTAGACATATCTCGGACTCCTCATAATATTTTTATTCATTTTAGCACAAAAATTAAAAATGTAACACTTGTTGCATTACATGATAACAGAAGATAAAATTTATTAGATAGCGAAAGATGATGTACATAATAGGGGGAAATATATATGGGAGAAGCACTAACTAAATTAAAAGAACAGGCAAGGAAGTTAAAGCAAGAAATTTTTGTGTTAGTAGAAGCTAACAAACATCCTAAAGTTCCATTTTACGTAAAATTGTTATCCATATTAATCATAGCCTATGCATTTAGCCCAGTAGATTTAATTCCTGATTTTGTACCTGTACTGGGATATCTAGATGATATCATACTTATTCCTTTCGCAATCAAATTTGTCTTAAAATTAATTCCTAAAGATGTACTTGATGAATGTCGCGAAAAAGTAAGAGAATCGGAGAATGTTAAAAAGAAAAATTGGACTGCTGGAGTTATCATTATCTTATTATGGATAGCCGTTTTATATTGGATTTTTAAATTATTTTTTAAGTAATAAGTTAAAGGGTTCTACTGCAAAGACTTGACGAGGATATAAAGTGACAAAAACAGAAATTTCACCATTAGTAATATAGACTTTCTTTAAAAAGTTTTTAAACTAATATTTAACAAAATGTGTTATATATCTTACTGTTAGTTTTCATAGATTTGCACCTTAAGAATTAATTACATATAAAAAAGAATCCTTTGCTGATCATTATTGGCAAAGGATTTTCAAATTTATTGGAATAGGGGGAATACGTTATTAGTTTGGCCAGATTTGTAGATTCATATACATATGCCTTTAAAAATAAATATTGTAATTGTTTTTTTTTTTTTTTTTTTTGGGGAGATAACCTTATCTATTTTTTGTAATTCGGTAAGTAAATAGTAAAGTATTTTATTTATTATTAAGGTTTTACTATTTACAGTTAGTGACGACAAATAGAACCTTTTTCTACAATGTAGGTAAATGATAACTCTATTTTTAAGAAAATAAGTTAATTATCACTTAATCAAAGTGGATGTTTAGATGAAATCTTAATTTTCCTTACCTGATTAAACAGTAGGTAAAATAAAAGCTAAAAAGAGAAATTTAAAACTAACAGGATTCTTCTTTTTAAGCATAGAAGGTAATAATAGTAAGTTTACCAATCAATTGGGGAAAAGGAGGAGTTAAGGTGTATATTAGCAAAAAAGACGATATTCAAGATCATTTAATTAAAAAAGGATATGACGTTAAAGAATTCATGAATGAAAATGGGGATTGGCACTATTTCAAAGTAAGTACAACATGGTCAGGAGTTCATACAGTAAAAGTAAAAGGTGGATTTTTTGGATACGATATCAAAAAGTTAAATAATTAAAAACATTTATTTTAACTAAAGATGTATACCATATACAGGTTAAAAACAGAAAAAACTACCTATGCTGCGACGGAAGGTAGTTTTTCTGTCTACAAGGTGATAAGTCGATGAAGTAACTATCATGAGTAGTTTGCTCAAGTTGTTATTTATTATCCGTTTATAGTGGGGGAAGAATATAAATTAATTTCTCTTACTGGTTATTTGTACCAAAAGATTGGTAAGAAAGATAATAGTAAAGGGAACAATGCAAACAATGAAGAGTGTACGAAAGATCATATAAACCTTATTATTCATTTATATTGAATCCACCTTTATATCTTTGAGTAAACTTTTTTGGGTTTCTTAAATAGTAGAATGTTCGAATAAAGGGAAAGTATTCATCTCAAATAAAACAATAGGGTTAATCATGCTGATATTTTTAGCTTTTACTTCTCATAATGGTGATATGGTAGGTCATTTGTCTTGGAGATCATAAAAAAAGCCAGCTCATTGAGCTAACTGTAGTTTATTGTTCTTTATTGGATTAAAACTGTTGAGATAGACTTTTTCTTGAGCATACTTGAAATAATACCCCAGTTCATCTTGGTGGATTTTTCGAGTAAAGAATCTTTCAAGTGTAGTGTTCTTAGCACTGCCAAAGAAGTAGTCTCCTGTATCAGTATAAAAGATGTCAATAGCATAAATAGAAAAGTCATAAACATATGGAAAGCTGTACACAGCAAACTTACTAGTAATACCTTGCTCATACCTCTTGATGTGCTCTGTCTTTTTCATAATATTTCAACTCCCTTGCCTTAAGGATAACAGTACTCTGGAGAGTAATTCCTTTTTTTTATATAAAATAAAAAGGAGGAACAACAAATAATAAAATTGTCCCTCCAAAGCAGAAAATGAACAAAACATGCTGCATATACAATGTTTTGTCATTAATCGATAGTATACCATGAGAACGATGTCCTATAACCTTTGATACACGTATGTATAAAAAATGAAACATCTTGTAGCACTACTGACACATTGTTGATAAAAAAAGGCATCATCCCATCATAAAACACGGCATATACAGCCTAAAATAGAAAAGCTACTGTTGAGGCACAGTAGCTTTTCATTAAAGAGAATAGGTTGCAAATACCAATATCAGCAGGTATTCGATTACATTTTGTTCCTATTTTCTAAAAAATATACTAACAGCAAAAGAAAAAACTACCCCATGGATGTAAGGTAGTTTCTCAAATATACATCGAAAAAAAGGAAAACTTTGCTGATGGAGCTTTCACGTTCTTCTGTAGTTTGCTCAACATAGAGAATGTTATTCATTATTGCAAGTACGCAATGATCTAAAATTGAATATGGCATATTGTCTATAAAGGTAAATTACTTTTTGTACGTTCATAAAGGTTTATTTTATTAACTAAATAGACATTTTATCATTAGTTTTTCTTATAGTCTAAAAAGGTGTACCTTTTTAGACAACATTGTACTTTTGAATTATCTGTAACAAAAATGGTTGTTTTTGTTACGTTAGATAAACGGTAAGAACAAGGTTCTGAAAGATAATTACTCATTAGTTATCAATTGACTTATAGAATCGATTTACGTTACCATTGAACAAACTTAATACTCCAAAGGGGAGTAGCTGTACAACAAAAGTCGTCATTACGAAACAGGATGTTTCCGGCTTTGTTGGCAATCTTAATTGTTAGCAAGACCTTTGCCTACGTTTTTAGTTAGGTGAAGGCTGTGTTTATACATCAAGCGCTTTTATCTACTAAAAAGATAAAAGCGCTTTTTGTTTATTATAGATTTAAAATGATTATGAGGAGTGGTTAGACCATGTTCAAGAAACTGTTTGATTCACTAATGAATAATAAACATAAGCATTATAGTAGCAGTGATTACAAAAGAGGAAGATCAAAACCTTTTAAGAGTTATAGCAGTAGTGACGATTATAAAAAAAGACGTGACCATCACGGAAGTTATGGACATCATCATTATAAGGGAAAAAGAAAGAGTGGAAGTTTCTTTAGTAGTTAAATAAGAAAAATGCTACCTCATTCTAATGGCATTGGAATGAGGTAGTATTTTAAAGAAATCTATAACTGGAGTTAAATAATAACATATTCTTGATATAAAGACTATATTTTACTGGACGAGCATATGTATAAAAAGCTGCATAAAGAAGAAAAGAGAACCTTATAGGAACCTTTTATTTTAAGTTCCTTTGGGACATGCGTTTATTATAGCTATAGAAAAATCAACTGTATCAAAGAATTTATTATATATTGTATATTAATTAACTAAAAAAGGTTATTTACTACTTTTATCTAATCTTATAAAAGAACAAGTGCATAAAAGCTAGGTTATTCCCCTAATATACTTGCTTAAACAAATGAAATGAGGTGTTTGACTATGAATAAAATGGAACTAATCAGTGCCGTTGCAACAAAAGCAGATCTCACACAGAAAGACGCTACAAAAGCTGTGAATGTAGTATTTGAAACAATTGCTGCCGAACTTGCCAAGGAAGAAAAAATCCAACTAATTGGCTTTGGTACATTTGAAGTACGAGAACGTGCAGAACGAACAGGTCGAAACCCTCAAACAGGTGAAACAATGCAGATTCCGGCTTCAAAAGTAGCTTCCTTTAAAGCAGGAAAGGAATTAAAACAAGCTGTTAAATAACCTCGTGTATCTACAATGGATAGAAAAGTTCTAGGATTATTCAAAAGAGCTTTTCTATCACATACATAGAAAAGGCGCCTTCTTTTGATTTTTATAAAGTGATATAGGTTTATAAATTGAACATTCATTGGCCTTTATTTCTGCATGTATGCTCTGCTGCTTCAATCAAATCCTTTCACAACCGTAACTATTGTACCATTTCAAAGACTTTTTTCATTTTACGTAAAATCTTTTATAAATTTATTCAAGAGGGGGTAAATCGGATGTCACAAGAAATCGAATTATTGAATATGGGAATTCATTTATGTAAAGAGATTAAAGGTTTATTAGAAGAAAGAGAGCATAGGAATGTAGTTTTTAAACAATTAGTTACCAAAAATGATTTCTCTCCATTGCCTTTAGAATATGAGAAAAAATAATCTCTTTTAAATGACATAAATCATAGAAGTACTGAAAGGCAGTTTTACTTTGTTTTTCTGTTATTTATTTACACGAAAAAATTTAGATTATGTGCAGAATACCTCCATGCAGGTATTCTGCATAAATCGTCATACCCAAAGGTTTATTAAAATTGAACACTGGGTATTATCAAATCAAGACGATGTGTTAATAGTACCGCCTGTGCATAGGGTGTGTCCTTCTCCATTCTGTGAAAAATGGCGCCTAAAACGGCGTCATTTTTTTATTTGCAAACAAGTTTATGGATTCTTGTACGAAGGTTGCATTTATATAAAAAAGGTATATAGATTCCTATCTAATGGAATCTATTTTTACGCAACTATTCAAAATGTTTTTGAGTGAACTTCCCTTTCTTTTGGACAGACCGGTCTCATTGTACTCTCTCATCTAATTTAGGTTCATATTGATGAATACAATGCATAACGATTGTATGAGCAACGGGTAATTTTTAATTTTCCATCATTTCCATGTTTAGAAGGTCACTTACAAATATTTTGAAGTTTTTGCACAAGAACCTCATTATGTATATAGTCATATCCTAATAATCTTTTAGTGAAGTTAGTAATGATAAAGAACGTTGAAAGATCAAATTAATTTAAGTTTAAGATGTCTCTATTGGGATAATATAATAAATAAGCTAGTTTTAATTATAATCTGGTTTATTTTCTATATTCTAGGAGGAAACAAAAATGGAACACGGTAAAGTGAAATGGTTTAATGCTGACAAAGGTTTTGGATTTATCGAGCGTGAAGATGGAGAAGATTTGTTTGTTCACTTCTCGGCTATTCAAGGTGACGGGTTTAAATCCTTGGATGAAGGTCAAGAAGTGACGTTTGATATCGAACAAGGGCAACGTGGCCCACAAGCGACAAACGTACGTAAAGCATAAGAAACCATAATAAAAAACAGACTCTATCTTCAGAGTCTGTTTTTACTTAAAAAGATTTTTATATCAAAACTTATTCACGAATCATTATTATTCATGTTTCATTAATTCTTCTTCAAAGAAAAAAGTACTTGGGTATTTATTGACCGTATAAGAGTATCTTTTCATGTTTTTTACATAATGACTTTTTAAGATTGTCACTAATTCATTCGATACTCTTATATTTACTATTTCTCCATTACTAAATATTTTTACGCTCATAGCCCTCATCCTCTATCGTATCAAAAATAATAAAATTTTCATTTTTATTTATCGTGAGACATAATGCAAATCTCACAAGATTCTTTATTTTATACAGCTCTTTTGTCTGATATTTTTTAGTTCTCCACAATCATAAGGCTTAACAATTAAAGATGCCGTGTGATTCTTATAATGGAGCTGAGAAAGGCTTACATCAATTCGTATAGGTTTTCTGATATATGCGTTAAAAAAGTAAGCAACCTTTCTTCGATAGTTGGTTCACGAAGGGATAGTTGTAGTTTGACACCTTACGGTGTGATAAACCTCAATACCTACTAATGAAGTACATAGTCATAAAACAGTAAGGGATTATTTTCTATACTTTTTTTCACGCCATACTGTTTCTTTTCTGCCTCTACTTCTCTTACGCTCCGTTTTTGCCTTTTCATTACGAAGTGGTGCCACTTCAGTTAATTGGACAGGAGCCATATTGGATTCTTTTGTTAAGAGCTTTAAAGTGGCTGACAATAAAGTAACAGAATCCACCTCTTCTAATAACTTTTCCGCCACAGGTTTATATTCCCCTAGCTCTCTCTTGTCGATGGTGTTCAAAACGCGGTGTATGATTTCTTGCTGATTTCCTGCCATTACTTCACTAGAAGTGGGAGGCGATTGTCTAGACATCTTTGTTTTCGTAACATCTTCAATCACTTTTAAGTGATGACGTTCTCTCGAAGTTATAAATGTAACCGCCAATCCCTTATTACCTGCCCGTCCTGTTCGACCAATGCGATGAACATAGCTTTCAGGATCCTGAGGAATATCAAAATTATAGACATGACTGACACCTGTAATATCAAGTCCTCTTGCTGCAACATCGGTTGCGACCATAATCTCAATCGTATGCTCCTTAAATTGACGAATCACATCAGCACGTTTTGATTGCGTAAGATCTCCATGAATACCTTCTGCTGCATATCCACGCTTTTTTAGCCCTTCAGCAAGTTCATCCACACGTTTTTTTGTGCGACCAAACACAATCGTCAGGTCTGGTGCTTGAAGATCTACAAGATTACAAAGAACATCAAACTTTCGATTTTCCGGAATTTCTACATACTGTTGTTCAATATTCTTTACGGTTAACTCCTTCGCTTTTACTTTTACGAGTTCAGGAGTGTTCATGAATTTCTGGGCTAAACTTTGTACTTGCTTCGACATGGTTGCTGAAAATAGTAAGGTTTGATGGGGAGAAGAAATCCCCCCAAGAATTGTTTGGATATCTTCAATAAAGCCCATGTTTAACATCTCATCTGCTTCATCCAGAACAGCCGTACGAATATGATTTAAACGAATCGTCCTTCTTTTCATATGGTCCATAAGACGTCCAGGGGTTGCCGAGATAATATGTGGTCTGTTCTTAAGGGCCTTGATTTGACGATTAATGTCCTGCCCCCCATAAATGGGTAACGTTTTAACTCCTTTTACCTGTCCAATTCGATTTAATTCCTCAGCTACTTGAATAGCCAGTTCACGTGTCGGTGCTAGAACGATTCCCTGAATCGTTTCTTCAGCAAGCTCAACTCGCTCTATAAGGGGTATGCCAAAAGCCGTTGTCTTTCCAGTACCGGTTTGAGCTTGTCCAATTAGATCTTTACCTGTCATAGCTATTGGAATAGCTTCAGCCTGAATCGGCGTAGCCTCTTCAAAACCCAAGTTATGAATGGCCTTTTCAATGTCCTTACTTAAATGAAAATCAGAAAAATTTTTCAATTGTTTTGTGCTCCTTCTCTTACTTAAATTCAGAAATGAGAAAAGTTCTCTTTAACCAGAGATGTTGCTTATTCATTCCTGCGTAGTGTAAATCAATGTTACTATCAACGAGCATCTATATTCTAACGTATCTGTACAAGACCAATTCATGCCTTATTTTATCCATGCTTAAGTCTATTTATAAATTCTTATCATACCTATATAGAGTGGTTTAATTTAGAAAGATATGGTTCCTACTATTTCTTTATAAAAAGGGATACTATTTAGGAGGAGGGATGATGTAGTTATGTATTATAACCATAGGAAGAAAGATCAAGAGCCCTTACCTAAAGAACGAACAGAGATTTGGGAATGTGAATCAGAAGAATGTAATGGTTGGATGAGAAAAAACTTTTCTTATGAAAATTATCCAAAGTGTCCTTTGTGTGGCCATAAAATGAGAGCTCGAGAACGGTTTTTAGATGCGTCACCTAATCCCCATCAAAAATAATTTATGGCTACCTTTTGGATAAATCCCTAAAAAAACTTCTGGCACTTCTTTAGCTGAAATTAAAAGTCTCACTAAACAAATATGCCATACTTATTTTATATTTCTAATATGTGGTATAACAAGTCCATACCTTGTACCGTTCGTTTTACCTAGAAACCAGACATAAAACTCTGGTTTTTCCATTATACCGAGATTTTAAAATGAGATATACTACTCTTTTTTCCAGCTAATGGAATCAAAAGTAAAAAAAGACTCCCAGGTGGAGTCTTTTTTTACTCATTTTAATTATGCTACTTTATGAACGTTTGCAGCTTGTGCTCCACGTTGTCCTTGTTCGATATCAAACGTTACTTTTTGACCTTCGTCTAATGATTTAAAGCCTTCACTTTGAATAGAGCTGAAATGTACGAATACATCGTCTCCGCCTTCAATTTCGATAAAACCGAACCCTTTGTCTGCATTAAACCATTTTACTGTACCTTGTTCCATAATATTGCCTCCTGGTGTGGAATATTCCACACTTGTATTACTACCCTTGTCCAACCATACTATCTTAAGATGAAAATTTCTATGGAAGAGATTTCTCTTCTCTTAATCCTACACCGAACAAAAATAATTAACTTAATCGTACCATATAAAACTGAATATAGCAAATACAGGAAAGTAGATGAATCTTTAAAATGTAAAAACCTGTATTTTAAAAGACCTAATTTAAAACCTACTGTTTTTGTGTAGATGAAATTTTTTATAAACTGGATATGTTGGGTACAATACCGGGTATATACGTGGTAGAGGAGGGATCGTTTGAGACTGAAGGATGGAGATTTTTATACAGATAGTAGAAACGATAAGGTATATAGGTTAAATGAAGATGACAAGGGCAGCTGGTATGTGAGTACATATGAAGATGAAGGTAATGATAAACTGTCTAGAACATCGGGGCGTGAGATGATGAAATTGTTAAAGGGTTTTTATACCAAAATGAACGACAGTTGAACATTCATAGCTATGAAAAAACTACCTTCAATCCTAGTCATCATAGTAGAGGTAGTTGTTTGTTCGCCTTATATTTAAAAAATAGTGGCTGAACATCTGGTGGAAAGGTATACATTTATGAGCACTTTTAAATAGCTATGGCTGAAATAGTGCTCATACTTTAATGAAACTGAATTTTTCTCCACATCCTTTTCCTTTCATTAAGAAAATACATTTACACATGTATGACAGTTGTCATACTAGTTACTTGACGTTTATATCTTTCATTACCAGCTACTATAATGTACTATTAATATAAAGAAGAGTTGAATATTAAACACGGTAAAGAGGCAAGGAGGAACACATGAGCAAACAAAAAACGACTGAATTAAGAAAAAATGTAGCACCTTTTGAAAAATCCAATACGAAATCGAGTATAAAGCAATTAATAAACACATTCCTTCCGTTTTTCCTACTTTGGTTTCTAGCTTATCAAAGTTTGTCCGTTTCTTATTGGCTAACACTACCATTATGTATTGTTACAGCCGGGTTCGTGGTCCGAATCTTCATTATTTTCCATGATTGTTGTCATCAATCATTTTTCAAAAGCCGAAAAGCGAATAATATCCTTGGGACAATCAGTGGGGTTATCACCATGTTTCCGTATGAACAGTGGAAACGAAGCCATTCCATTCATCATGCCACGAGTAGTAACTTAGATAAACGAGGAACTGGTGATGTGTGGGTCATGACAGTTGATGAGTATGTTGCAGCTTCTTACTGGGGCCGGTTAGCATACCGAGTTTACCGCAATCCAATTGTTATGTTTGGGCTAGGTCCCATCTATCTTTTCTTCGTTTCTAACCGATTGAATCGAAAAGACGCGAAACGAAAGGAACGATTGAACACATATTTAACCAATTTCTCAATTGTTGCAGTATATGCACTTTTATGTTGGGCTATTGGTTGGCAAGCTTTTCTGCTCGTTCAAGCTCCCATCCTTTTTGTAACAGGATCACTTGGAATTTGGCTATTTTACGTACAGCATCAATTTGAGGATTCCTACTTTGAAAACGAAAAGGAGTGGGATTACGTGAAGGCTGCGGTTGATGGTAGCTCCTATTACAAACTCCCTAAAGTTTTACAATGGGTAACAGGTAATATTGGTTTCCATCATGTACATCATTTGGCTCCAAGGGTTCCAAACTATAATCTAGAAAAGGCGCATGAGTCTACGCCACCATTACAGAAAGCAACAACCATTACACTAAGCACAAGCTTGAAGTCCCTTCGTTTTCGACTTTTAGATCAACAAAATAAACGTTTTGTAAGCTTTAAAGAAATTAAGCATCTCGTAGACAATAAAAAATCGCGTGTGAATTTGAATAACAAAAGACCAAACCTCGATGAAAATTGAATATCCAGAAGATAAAATCATTCAATTTTAATAAAAAAATACCTGGATTAGTTGAACTATAACCCGAATAAAGGTCACTACACAAAAAGTGTCCCTTATTCGGGTTTTTTCACTTGAGCACTTTGTGAGATTTTCGTACGATTACATCATTTCTTTTCGTCTTTTAGTATCATCAATCATGAAGTTCTGTTTTTTGTACCAAATGTGGAGGAGATAATTGAAAAACTACCGAGATATTGGTATTATAACTATTGTTTTTGAAAAAGACCCTGAAGGGAATCTTATCGAAATTCAAAATTGGAGAAAATAAAAGAGAATATACCTATTTTTCACGAGAAACATTGTAAATAGTGAAGTTGTTTTATTACCTAAAATTGCCTAGATAAGGTATAGTTAAAGCCGTCCACTATAAAAGAAAGAAGTGCTAACATGCGTAAGCATACAAAATCATTTGAAGATCTAGTAAAAGAGAATAAAGAAGAATTGCTTAAAGATGAGCAAGCAATTGAAAAACTTATAGAAAAACGCCATGAAAATATAAAGCTAGCTTAACACAGCTAGCTTTATTTGTAGTTTATAGAGCTAATTACCATAAAGCGAATTCTCGGTATTAAAGAATTAAGTACAATGACTTTTACTACCTTAGGAACAATCTACTTATCTAAAAAAACTAATTATGTAGCCCATATTTTAAATGTTAAAATAATGAAAATTACCTTTTTAAATAAGGTAAGATCGGAGGACAAAATTTAATGAATAATTTACACTTTCTAGGAGAAAAAATCGTAGAAAAAAAGTATGAAATTGCGCATAAAGTACATACAAATAGAATGGTAGACCTTAAACAAACAAGGAATTTCAATCTTACAAATGAAAAAATTATTGAAATGAGAGCAAATTTCATCAACAATTTTGGAGAAGCAATCATGTTAAACCTCGATCAAAATACAAGTTTCGATCGAATATTGAAATGGGGAAAAGAGTCAGGAGAATTGGCATCAAATCTAGGGGTTTCTCTGAGTGAGGCTTTAGAGACCACAAGTTATTACAGGAAATTTATATGGGAAGTACTTAAAGAAGAAATAAAAAAACACAACATGCCGATAGACACTGTATTTGAATTAAGCTCGATTATTGATCCTTTATTAGATAAAGCTGTTTATGCTTTTAGTTTGACTTATGTTAATTTCCATCATGAAACATTAAAAAAAGCAAAGAGTGCCTTCCTTGAATTATCCGTCCCTATGGTCCCTATCACAAAAGGAATTGCTATACTCCCTCTAATTGGAGAGGTAGATACGGAAAGAGCCACTCTCTTACTAGACGAAACGTTGAAGAAAGCAAATGAATTGAAATTATCTCACCTTCTATTTGATCTCTCTGGTGTTATGATTGTGGACACTATGGTTGCCCATCAAATTTTTAAAATCATTGAGGCATTAGATTTACTTGGGGTAAAAACCATGTTAATTGGTATCCGTCCTGAAGTTGCTCAGACCATGATACAACTTGGTATTAATTTTAGTAAAATAACTGTAAAATCAAACCTCGAACAAGCACTTCTTAGTTTGAATTTAACCATAGATACGTTAGAATAAATAGTCTTATCCAAATAGTATACGAATTGAATTCTATTTACCTTCAAAAAACCACTTAACATAAGACAAATTATAAGTAGTTAATTTATTTTTAAAGCGATACTCTTTCGAACAATTGAAGTAAAATAAACACTATAAAGTATAGAATTTTTTGACTAGGGCAGACTGCTAAAGTTCGCTTGAATATACACAATACCTGTTGTGAATAGCTTTATTATATATAAAATATTTATGTTTCATTTCTTAAACAAAAGGGTAAAGTACTATGATAGATTGGAACGTAACAAGAAACAGATCTTTTTTTAAAGATCTGTTTCTTGCTTTTTATTTAATAATTACAAAAATGAATAATAACTCATACCTTGAGTAAACTATTCAAGACAGGGTGAGCTGTCATCACAAAACCTAATTACGTAACAGAAAAAACTATTCAGAGTCGGTAGTTTTTTTGTTTTTACGCTGTATAGGCTAGGGAATCCTAGTTATCATAATGAACTTTATTGGAAATGGCGTGTTAGAATGTGTTGAATGGGTAATGTAAAGGATAGAGGGCCATCAGGAGGAAAGAATATGCTCTATAACTATGAAGTTTTCCTATTCCATAGAGAGGTTAAATGTCTAATTGCAGATTATGACAAGTGCAGACATTTACCTACTAAGAACGAGTTGCACAATCAGATAGTACTTCTAACAAAAGTTCTTGAAAATCAATAAGTTACTAGTATTCGAGCAAACTAAGCCAGATGCTCATCAGCATTCTACCCAAGAGTTTCGTGACAGAAAAAAGCCTACCTGTCATCATGAAGGTAGGCTTTTGGTTAATATTTAGGGTTACACATACATTAGTGTAAAAGCTTGTTTACTGCATCTTTTAGCTTTCCATAGGTTCGCAGCTTGTCCAGATCTATCCCTAGTTGAACTGCTGTTAATGCAATTTCTGGTCGGATGCCTGTAATAATTGCATCGATTCCAAGTAAGTCTAACATCTTTACGACTTGAAATAACTCATTTGTCATCATCGCATCAATAGAAGGTACACCTGATAGATCAATGATAAGACAAGACAGCTCAAGATTCTTGGCTTGCATCATAATTCTCTCCGCAAAGTTACTGCTATTATATTCATCAACCTGTCCAACGATAGGTACGATACCGACTTTATTTGAAATACTAATGACAGGTGTACTGAGTTCAAAAATCCGCATCTGCCACTTGACCGTAATACATAGTAAATAGTTCAATCATTCGATCAAATGCTTCATTCACTACTCTGTTCCATGAGAAAGTATCTTCATACTTAATCCTAGACTGATGAAGGTCCACAAATGTTTCAATTCGTTCAAGAAAGATTAAATGAAACTTTTTGAAATAATGAATACTTCCATACAGAGGATCTCCGCATTCGGCTCGTTTCGTGGCAGTTTCTTGTGCCCAACTACTAAGAGTATCCAGCGATCCCTCCTTAAGAACATTTACAATTGTACGGGTGAAATATTGATTTTGTTCTCGAAGGTATTCAGTCGTCTCACGAGAAGCACCAGCTGTACAAATGGAATATCCCTCTACTTCTCGCCAATCTAGCCACAGTTGGGACATTTCATCTATATGTTCAAGTAAAAAATCATGTAGTTTTTCAGTCATTTTATGCATAAGTACGTTCCCCTTCATTTTTGTTGAATAGTCTATTAAAATCTTTGTAAGAAGCATAAAAATACACGTAGTGAGCAAACTAAAAATAAACTACTAAGAATTAAAATGAGTCAGTTTTGTTAATAAAATACGAATGTGTAGCAATTATTATCCTGTTAGTAGGATATCATTTACTAAAGCTAGTTCTACCTTAAAAGGATCATTAACTTTTCTAAGCTCACAATAGCCATAACTATAAACATGAATAATCTTAAATCTTTTACCTTGATATAAAGCTTCTTTATTAATTGACATACCTTCCATCCAGATTCATTATCATAATTTAATCAACGTATTAATCATTTTTCTTATTTAAATTTCATCTGGAATAGAATTAAACTATTTTCCCTCTTTTACTCTTCTTAAAACCTAAATTAAATAAAAATTTTTATATTAAATGACTATTTACTACCTTCTATATTTTCATTTTTCAATTGGTTAAACAATTGTTCGGCACCTTCTGGGCTTAATATAAGATTACCAGAATATACTTTATTTTCTTTCGTTATTTCTCCAGTGATCACACACGCTGGATAGGCTTGATATTTTTGAAAAATAATTTGGTTCCCCTCAACATAAATCTCTATTGGTGTTTTCTCTTTTATATCTAAAACTTTGCGCAATTCACTCGGGAGGACAACGCGCCCTAGTTGGTCGACTTTTCTTACAATACCTGTACTTTTCATAGCCACTCTCTCCTTACGGTGTAAAATTCTTGATGCATAATCATTGTAACACTTATTCTACTTACTAACTTTATTTAGCAATTAATCTACCATACTGTTTGGTTTATTTTCCATACAACAAAAACGACCAGCTTTGTTACATTGATTCATTGAGGATGCAATACATAATCTGTAGTTAAGGCTGTTCAATATAGATAGACTAAAAAGGTACACCTTTTTAGTCTATCTAGAATCAAATGACAGAACGTCTATTTAGTCAATAAAATTAACCTTTATGGACGATATGTATTTTCAATTTTAGTTAACATAGTGTCCTTTCTAGGAAACTGTATAAAAAACGAGCTCTTGATACACAAAGACTCGTTCACTCTTCAAATTTATCGTTTATACAGCTTTCTTTTTCCATCATATGAAGCTTTTTATAAATATACTCATCCCTCTATATCTCGTAATAGAAAAATCTTAAGATAATAACAAAATTTTCATAAAAAAGTAAAATAGATTAGCTATCTTTCTTGTATTCAGCATTTTATCTTATCCTCATTCTCATTCTCATTCTCATACTTACATGATGACATATTCAAGTGTATAACTTGATGAATAAGAGGACAGAAAATGATAAAATTGTACAAAATTTAATTTTCTATCGGGCAGATTTTCTGCATACGCATGGTAAAATAAAGAGGATTATATACTTAATAATGTACTAACACGAGAACATATATAAGGGGGTATTGAACGATGCATAGAAATAACAAGTTATATCATTTTTTAGTGGAACGAACATTATCATTGACTGAGAAATGGTATGAGTCAGTAGATAAAGATGGCTCGCTTGGTGTATATGCTTCTAATGATCCACAAGTTATCCGCAAGGTAAAACAGCAAAATCATGAATTTCACGTGCGATTTTGTAAAGTCTTTGACGAAACAGAATCACATGAGCATTTTTCTAGCCATTTTGATGAATGGATTTGTTCGGTTTCAAAGGATGAAGAGCATTTACGTACACCCATCCACGTTATTTTAAAAGAGTTTTTTACTAACCAAGACCAATATTTAGATTTAATTCAAGAGTTTGTTCAGACAAGTGATGAAATTTACTCACAAGAGACCATTAACAGATGGAATCGTGTTATTATTAAGAATTTCAATTATGTAATAACGATATTCACCAAAGAATACCATACATATTCTCAAACACGATTAAAAGCCCAACAAGAAATGATTACAGAATTAAGCTCGCCTATAATTTCATTAAGTGCAAATCTAGCATTACTCCCTCTTGTAGGAGATATTGACACAGATCGAGCGAAGTTTATCCTTGAAAATACCTTAAATCAATGTGTTAGTAGGGGCGTTAGTCATCTTTTGATTGATTTATCCGGCGTAGTAATTATCGATACAATGGTTGCGCATCAGATTTCCCAACTAATTGAATCATTGAGCTTAGTCGGTGTGAAGGCTACTCTTTCCGGAATCAGACCTGAAACTGCCCAAACAGCTATTCAAATTGGTATTGATTTTAGTAAGGTACCAATTGTCTCTCGTCTTGAAAAAGCTATCGCATCCCATAAAGTTTATTAATTTATAAATACAAAAACGACTATGTTACACATCTAGACCCTGTATTTGTACAACACTTAAGTAGACATCAACGCAAAAAAATAGCATTAGACAACGGTCGGAAGAATTGAAGCAATTTGCCGTGAATAAATTATTGCATTCCGAGCAAACTACTCAAGACGCCGTGAGGCATCCAATAATCCAACACAAATCTCTTCTCCAAGAGCAGAAAAAACCTACCTCTTTTGACTGGGAAGAGATAGGTTTTTCTGTTTTCTAAGCTGTATATCGTATACAAAGTTAGTTAACATAATGTCTCTTTCCGGTACACAACCCAAAAAAGAACCCTTGTCGCAGTACGGTTCCGCCGAGGGTTCTTTTTCCGGAGTATGCAGCTTTTTATACATCCTTGATATAACAACATTTTACTGAAGGGTCGATATTGAAAGAATGTATAAAAAGTCCACCTTTTATACATATGCTCAAGGTTGTACTATATTGCCTATTTATAAATTTGTTGTACAATTATTCAGATTTTTTATAAATGAAGTTTATGAATTCCCTTAAAAGCTATCCGTCCTGCAACGATGGGGTAGCTTTCTTTTTTTATTAACGATAATAATTACTTTAACATCTTGTAATAGATTTAAATATCTTATCCGTAAAAGTATATCTTTTTAGAAAAATCCGCGTCGAAATAAAAGAAATAACTGTTAAATAATCATTGATATTCTGTGATTTAGAAGCGTAATACTTTGTAGAAAAAAGTTTCATTTGTCTACATGGAGTAAAATCAATAACACTACTTTTAATAAAATACGTTTAGTTTTACTTAATGATATGACGAAAAGTAAACTAAACATAATCCGCTTTTTTAAAAGGGGAAGAAAGATCGATATTAAAAATCAACAATTCCTAGAGACTATTGATTATTTGCTTTCCTCAATTTTAAGTATGCATATGCACTTAACGTGATGGCTACCATTACTATACAAGTAAGAGGAAATAGAATTGTATTAACAAAATGATCATAAAACCACGTATACATAAAAACCACCTCAAATAGTTTAAATCCTAATTGATAAGCACTAGCTTATACGAATTCAACAGATTATATAAATCACTTCACCTTCGGAAAATTGATACAAATGAACTTGTTAGCCTCTCTGTTTCTTTCTGTTTTTCAAGAAAGCAACAAGAAGAAGCAGAAGGGGAATAATCGCGAGGATAGGCATATGTAGAATAAACATTTCTACCTTTAGTCCTTCATGGAGATGTTCTTGAAGATTGCTCGCAATCGTGCTAGCCATAAATAGAATAACGAAGCCCAAAGGGTATGAAAGGCGTGAAGGTGATTTAATCTTAAATAAGTTAGCCGTCCCTATGACAGCTGCATATAACAACACGCTAATCTTAATGAAACCACCGATAACTAAAGCAAGCATAAAAAATACATCAAGACGTTCCAAAAAGTCAGCTACCTGGATGCTTTGTACGGTACTAAGAAGAGGGAATTGTGAACGTGCAGTCAAATCAACCCCAAGTACACTAATGTTTATAAGCATTGTAATAGTTAAGTTGATGCCACTTAATCCTGTTGCACATAACATGGTCATTTTTGCCTTTTTTTGGTCTTTTAAATACGGCAAAATCATCGTAAATACAAGCGCTTCTGCAAACGGAAAATAGATAGTTTGAGTAAATGCAACTTTCAGGACGGGTAAAACACCCTCTTCAAGTACTGGCTGTAAGTTTGTAAACTCGATTAAACCTGAACATACGATGAGAACAAACCCTAAGATGGCGAAGATATACATAAATGTAAAAAGGATCTCTCCTGAGCGAGCTACAACCTCGATTCCTTTTCGAATCGTATAAATAATGACAAGCATTAATAGAGTATGTGCAATGAATAAAGGAGTCTCAGGGTAGGCGGAGGTTAACAACATCGCGCCAAAATCACGGAGAACCCTTGCTGCATCATACATAAAATAAAGGATGTAGACAAAGGCAAGTACCGTTCCAATCCATTTACCCATGATTTTTTGCATGTACTCTGTAGGCAAGAGATCCGGATAGTATGAATGAAGCTTATGATAGACTAAAAATAGAACAAAACTTCCTACCATTCCAATCAGAATCGCCAGCCAGGCGTCTTGTTTTACATCCATTGCAATAGGTACCAATAAAGAACTACCTAGTTCAAACAGAACCATTAGAATAAATAATTGACTGGCACTAATTTTTGCCTTCTCCATTCAATTTGAACCTCCTTTCCAATTTTATTTAAATTGAACTTTTGCTTTCTCGGCCTTTTATTACTTACACTCTTTTGAACGTTATGTAGAGCTACCAGATTCGCTATAAAGTTAGTTATAGGATAGTAGTATTATCTTCATAGGTAAGGATGCCATTGGGAGTTTTAACAATAACCATAATGTCCTATATGAAAATTAGCTAGTTAAATGTGTTTTTTCCATGCTTCTTCCTATTTTTAAAGAAAGCTACAAGAAGAAGCAAAGGAGGAATAAGCCCAAGAAGAGGGATATGTATAGTGAACATTGCCACCTTCAACCCTTCATGGTTATGTTCTTGAACATTACTCGCAATGGTGATAGACAAAAAGAGAATGATTATCCCAAAAGGATACGATAACCGCGAAGGTGATTTAAACTTGAATAAACTAGCTGTTCCTATGACAGCTGCGTAAAATAACACGCAGATTTTAAAGAAGATAGTGGTAATTAAAGCAAGCATAAAAAACACATCAAGACGTTCTAAAAAATTAGCTACTTGAATGCTCTCCACTGTGCTAAGAAGGGGATATTGTGAACGGGCGGTCAAATTAACCCCCAATACACAAACATTAATGAGCATGGTAATAATTAAATTGATCCCACTTAATCCAGTTGCACATAGCATGGTGACTTTTGCTTTCTTGGGATTGTCTAAATAGGGTAAGATCATCGTAAATACAATAACTTCTGTAAATGGGAAATACAAAGTTTGAGTAAATACCACTTTTAGGACAGGGAATAAGCCCTCTTCCAAAATAGGTTGTAAATTTTTAATCTCAATTAAACCAGAAGAAACAATTAAGATAAAGCCAGCAACCGCAAGGACATACATAAAAATAAAAAGAAGTTCTCCTGATCGAGCTATGACCTCAATTCCTTTTCTGATTGTATAAATAATGACAAGCATTAATAATGCATTCGCGATGAATAAAGGTGTGTCAGGATAGGCAAAAGTTAACAGCATCTCACCAAAATCGCGTAGAACTCTTGAGGCATCGTACATAAAATAAAGAATGTAAACAAAGGCTAGTACGGTTCCAAGTACTTTTCCTAGAATCCTTTGCATATATTCTGTAGGCAAAAGATCGGGATAATAGGTATAAAGCCTATGATAGACTAATAATAAAACGAAACTGAATACCATTCCAAGCAGAATCGCAAGCCATGCGTCTTGATTTGCATCTATCGCAAGAGGTACCAGTAAAGCACTCCCCAGTTCAAATAGGACCATTAAAATAAAGAGCTGACTGGCACTAATTTTTGCTTTCTCCATTTAACTGGCACCTCCTTTTCCTTACTTCTGATTCTCTTTTACCCCTGAAAGAAATGATTTATTTCGTAAGCCAGCTCGACGTACATAGGCTTCCACAGTAATATCTACATCTAACTTTGGAAAGTAGACATCATTCCATTCCGTTTTAAATTTTTTAAATTGATTTGGTCTAGTACGATGAACCACTTCTCCAAATCCCAAGATATCCGTTTTGTTTTTTTGTGCACGTTCAACAGCTGTCTTTAGCTCTTTTTTTATTTCTTTTCTCACTGATTGTTCGATTTCTGTAATGACCTTTGGATTGGTGATATCAACAGGTACCTCCATGTCACCGATATCTCCTTCAACACGTGTATGAACTGCAATATGAGGTTGCCCATTCTTCACTTGAGCAGACACACTTGTTTTTTGTCGTACAGTTTGATAGGCAATAGCTTCTTTCCTGCCTTCCCAATCAATATTAATATCCGTTCCTTGGATTTTATCAAGAATCCATACCGTTCCTCTTGCTGGTTTTCCATACAGCCAATCCACCAATTTTCCTTTTTTTAAAACAGCAATTCCGGAAGCTCGAAGCGTTGCTTCAGGTGCACTTTCCTGAAGGTTATCCAGCTTTTGTGCTTGCTGGGGATTCCCAACTAGACGAAATCCTGATACGACAGCTCCTCTTCCAGGGGATTCGATGCTCTTCATCACTTCTTGGAGTGATGTTTTTACGTTCTCTCCCCATTTTCTTTCCGTAAATTCTAAGGTTTTTAGCACTTTATTCGCTGGAATCTTATCAACTGGCGTTAACGTTTTAACAAGATCAGCTGCGGTCGAGTTTTTCGCAATCACAAGAGTGGAAGTATTTCGAAATTCTGGATCCCGATCTAAACCATCGATTAACGTATTAAGCCCTTCTTTTCTGGCCAATTTTTCCCCAACTACGACTAAATTTGTATGAGCATAATACAATCTCCTAGAAATTCTGCCCGAAGCCCGTCTACTTGCTTCCACTATATTATCTCCTGAAGCCGAATAAATGGTAATAGGAGGGCTTTGCCCGCCTCCCCCTCCTTGCATGCCTCCTGCCACGTTTCCTGGATTTATAATTTGGAGTGTTATGTGAAATCTTCCATCTTTCGTTTCGTCGATACCCATGGCTGATACAATAGCAAGGTCAGTTAATTCTTTTTTACTCCAACAACTGGTGAGCAAGATGGTCATCGTCATCATCACCAATAGAAGAAATCCCTTACGCTTCATTATTGTCACCTTCCTCGAAATCTCGATTCACCATACCACGAGATGTAGGAGGCTGCGGGCCTCTATTTTTACCTTCCCGAATTGTATTGGCAGTAACTAATCGAGGTCGCTGTCTCAATGTCCACCATGGTAATCTTACAACAGTATCTCCATTATTTACGGGAATGAAGGGAGCAAATGGAGCCATGTAGGGTACCCCAAAGGAACGTAAACTGCATAGATGGACAACCATCATTAAAAGGCACAGAATGATGCCGTAGAAACCAAATGTTGCTGCGCCAATCATAAACAAAAATCGAATTAAACGAGCTGAAATTGCCATATCAAAAGAAGGTGTGGCAAAACTGGCAATGGCTGTGATCGATACAATGATAACCATTGCTGGTGACACAATACTCGCTTGAACGGCTGCTTGACCAATTACAAGGGCCCCGACAATGGATACGGCTGAACCAATAGCTTTAGGTAAACGTATCCCTGCTTCTCGTAAGATTTCAAAGGTTAGCTCCATAAGAAGGGCTTCCACAAATGCCGGAAAAGGAACAGCCTCCCTCTGTGCCGCAATCGCTACAATGAGCGTGGTTGGTACCATTTCCTGATGGAAGGTTGTTACCGCGACATAGGTGGCAGGCGCGATTAACGAAATCATAAACATAAAAATACGTAAAAGACGAATTGAGGTTGCAATGTCAAAACGCGCATAATAATCTTCAGCCGATTGGAAGAATTGCATGAACAAAGCAGGCGCAATCAGTACAAAGGGGGTTCCATCCACAAATATAGCAATCCGCCCTTCTAGTAAGTTTCCTGCTACAACGTCAGGTCTTTCCGTGTTGTACATAGTGGGAAAAGGGGTGAATGTTTGATCCTCTATTAGTTGTTCAATATAACCTGATTCCAAAATGCTATCGATATCAATTCGCTTCAATCGCTGGCGAATTTCTTTAACGACTTTATCATTGGCAATGCCATGTATGTACATAAGCGTCACATCTGTCTTTGTTACACGTCCCACTTTTAAAGACTCCATCCATAAATCGGGGGTCTTAATGATGCGGCGTACCATAGCTGTATTGGTCCCAAGAGACTCGGTAAAGGCCCCTTTTGGTCCTCGCACCACCATTTGAGTAGTAGATTCCGCAATGGAACGTTTTTCTCCCCTTTGGTGCTAGCACTCAGCGCTTGATCTACTCCATCCACTAATATAAGAGTATCGCCTGCCATTAAAGATGCAAACAGGTCATCCAAGTTAGTGATAGAAGATATGTTGCCAATGGTCATTATATCCTTAGAAAGCAAGTCTATCGCATTGTATTGATTTATTTCTTCTTTATGATCATCTTTCATTATAGATTGCAGTAAATACTCTTGAATCGTTTGATTGTCTACAATTCCGTCTACATAGACAATGGCTGTTTTAATGTCAGAATTTCTCCCCATTTTTATCTCACGAATAACAACATCTGAACTATTTCCCGTCTTCTGTTTAATGTTATTAAGGTTGCTTGATAATGAAACTTGTATCTGGTCTACTGAGTGATCAGTAGTTTGATTTTCAGTGTCCTGTTGGCCGTTCTTTTTTGGCTTTCGGTCTTTAAAAAACGAAGGCATAGATTCAAGCACCTTTCTTTTAGTTTTTATTACTTTAACCATAAAAGGGTTTTTTATGTAAAAATTAACAAAAAATATTTATGTATCATCATAAAAGAAAAAGAAGAACCTATTAAATGGAGCGTGATAGAGATGAAAATCACAGGTATTAGCCTTTTAATGATGGGATGTTTAATGGGCTTTTCTTTAGGCATTGATATTCTTCAAGGATTTGATGTCTCTCAGGCATTGTACAACGCCGTGAGTCCCTTTAGGGTAATGGAAGTCGCCGAATTATTTGTGCTCTTTTTTCTTCTTTTTCTTTTTTTTGCTGAATCTTTATATCTTTTTATGAAGAAGAAAAATCAAAGCAAGTAACCATATACTCATTAATTATTATTTTCAAAAATAGGAAATGGGCATAATGGTAATTTAGTTCAGGCTATCCGTTTCAATCGGTTCTTTCATTAATCAAGATTTACATAAAATAATTCACCATCTGCATTATTTAGTTGGGTTTTTATCCATTTTCTTACATTATTCATTCTGGAATCAAAAGCCATTTGAAAGAGACCGGTTAACTGATAATCGGTAAAATGACTTCTCTTTAGTTGGAGAAAAGCCTCGTGATAGGAAGAGAAATGAAGCTGTTTGAATAAGAAATCATCCATTGCCTCTCGAATATATTCTTCATTTTTCCAACAATTCATGGGAACATGAGCAAATTGCCAAGGCTTAAAGACACCGGGATAAACAGCTTCTACCACTTGAAAAGGGGATTGGCTGAAAAGGGAAAAGACACCTCCTAGGCTATGATGATTAAAAAAGTGATTATTAACCTGTATAGGAATCTCTTTAAGAGGGATTTTTAATTTTTCCTCTATTACATACTTTACTGCTTCAATAGCTCGTTTTTTTCCCTCTTCTCCATCCCAATATTTATCAGGAACTTGTTGGAATTGCCAAGGTTTAAATCTTCCTGGATAGGCATTGTCAATGACTTCATAATAATTCCATCCATAAATCATTGCAGGGGGTCTAAGACGATGAGACCACAATGTACTTGCCCCTACTTGAAGAGGGATTTCATCGATAGGGATTGATAGGCGTTGCTCAAGTAGATAGCACGTCATATAGCGCATATATTTTTCCCCTTCCTTACCTACAAAGAAATAATTAGGAAATCTTTTTCTTTTCTTTTCTAGAACATCTTGATAAATACCAATGATTTGTTCTCTATTCACTATCGAAAGCCCCTTTTGAAAAAGTATATTTGTTTATTATTATGTATAATAATGGGATTTATATACGAATGGATAAATGTTAAAAGAGTATTCAAGATCTATAGCCCTAATACACTGTCCGTAAAAGTATACCTTTACGAACTTATAAAAAATTATCAAAATCAATTATTTCATATATCCGTAAAAGTTCAAAAAACACTTTATGAACGTTCTTTGTTTTGCATATACTTTTACGGACATTTTTCGACTAAAAACAGATATAAAAATCTGTTAATTGATGATTTGTGTCACGGTTTCTATTTACAACATCAATCATGGAATTAAGGCGATTATTTTCCATAACATCTAGTCCCAATAGATAATCTATAAAAGCGATTTTCGATAGGGTAGCAATCATCAATGTTTCTAAATCACGTTGATCCATTATTTCATTAACGAGCTTATAAAGTTCATCTTTTCTATGTCTCATCGCTTTTTCATCCACAACAACAGACCTGTCAATTTTAAAAATGCTCACCTTGTTCCCTCGCTTTCTGAATGATCTATTTTCATTAGTATGCTCAATACTCTGGAAAATTAAAAAGATGTACATTTATAATAAGGATTTTAATAATCTATGCTGAAATAAATTAAAGAGGTGAATAGTATATGGCAAACAGAGGGATGAAAAAATGGAGAGCTTGCGCAAGCATGCCAGAGCAATACATAGGATTACAGGAAGTCATAAACAAGCAAGTAGAAGTACCTCAACCTCTTTTAACAGAAGAGCAAATGGAACAAATCATTTTCACATTGATTGAAGCATTACATACAAATAAACAAGTATACCTTACATATTATAAGAACGGGCAACGTATAACCGAAACAGGATTCATACAATTTGTTGATTCCCTGGGGAATTTGTTTGTTTTTATCGATGAAGTATTTGAATTAAAAAACAAAATGAAGTTAAGTGAACTAATTGATGCTCATTTTGTTTGAAAAGGAAAAAGCTACCCTTAGAAGTAGCTTTTTCCTTAGAACCTCATACATGAAGAATAGTAGGAATTGAGGTTCCTATCCCCTTAGTTTGCTCTAAAATTTAAATTTTTTTCTTCCTTTTTCACATCCTATTTATTTAACTTTTCGTGATTTGATGTGAGAGGAGTCTCTTGATTTTTAATATTTACTTCTTCCTTCTTTAAAGTCTCTGATACTTTTTCATTCTTTTCTTTTCTTCGTTTACCTACAACTACTTCTTCTGTTACCACCGGTTCTTTTGATACAGTAACTTTTTCTTCTTCAAGAGGGATACGAACCGTCTCGTCGTCTTCTCTAATCTGTGCGTTGGTTCTTTTATCAGATACAGGACGACGTTCTACATACACTTCCTCATGCTCGACAGGAATATTGACGGTTTCCTCTTTTTGAAGTACTTCCTTATCGACCTGAACTTCTCCTGATTGGACTCGTTCTTTATCTACATGTAATTGTTCTTCTTTTAGCTCAATATGTTCTTCTGCACTTTTTGGAACATTCTGTTCACGCTCACGATGTTCCCCATATAACGATTTATCATAAACGGAGTCACCCTTCGCAAAAGGAGAATCCTCTCTCTTTTCTAGGAACGGATTTGTTTTTGTCTCTCTATTAGCTCTTACTAACAATAATACTTTTCCTTTTTGCAGATCATCTGCATAAGACCCTGCTTCTGTAAGGGGGACACCTAAGTTAATTAAACGCTTTTCTACTCTTGCTTTATCTCTATGAGGTTCTTTATGGTAATCTGGTGAAAACATATGTTTAATTTTATCCATAATCGACTCATCTTGATGATTTTGTTCTGTTGTTTCAATCTTCTTTACATCAATTCCCTCTTTGCTTTCTAATTCCGAATAGTCCTCTTTATCGATATCCTTGCTGGTTACCAGAGAAAGATCCTTCTCTTGAAATCCTTGTATTTTTAAGTTTTGAATAGCTGTTACAATAGCTTCTTCATTGTCATACGTGCCTATCACATTTTTTTCCATGAGTAGTTCCTCCTCTTAGTATAGTAAATGTTTTATATAAATAAATTTATTTATGCTATTTGTGATACCCCGATATCTTTTTCTAAAACATTTAAACAATTAGACAATCATTGTTTAAATGGAAATAAGTTAGGAATATAGTTCACAAGTCAAAAAAATCATCAGGAGGAAACAAACATGGCAAAGAATGAAAAAATGAGTAGAAAAGAAGCTGGACGAAAAGGTGGAGAAACTACTTTCAAAAATCACAATAAGGAATTTTTCCAGGACATTGAAGAAAAAGGGAAAAAGCTACCAATAAAAATTCTAACAGTTAAAAAATCTACAAAGGTAGTCTGTCTAGATACTCATCTAGACACATAAGGTTCTGAAACACATAATATGACAAGGAGGAATCGAAACATGACAAAAAAAATAGCCATGCACGAAACGCTAGAAGTTCATGAAATCTTAACGCTTAAAACTTCGTGTGTAACGAAAGGCACAGCGATGTTGGAGTTGGTAGGGGATGAGAAATTAAAAAAGATTCTTGAAGAAGACGTCCAAACATCTACTAAAGCGATTGATGAATTACAAAAAATTTTAAAGAAAGCTCAATAAATAGGAGGGATCGAAGAATGGCTACTAAAAGTACTCTTACTAAAACATTAGATGATCTTGCTATTGCAACAGATTTATTATTATCAGCCAAGAATGGTGTACGAACATATACGGCAGCGCTTACAGAAACGGCAACACCAGAAGTTCGCAAAGTATTAAAAAAGCAATTAGATGAAATTGTTGAGCTTCGTGAAAAGATCGCTTAATATATGATTGATAATGAAATGTATCATGCCTATGATATTGAAGAACAAGTAAATCATGATTTAAAAAAAGTCGATAAAGCGTTAGATTTAGCGAAAGGTTAACGCATACCCTCCACATTACTTGGAAATAAGTATGTAGAATGCTATATTGTCAAACGTGATGTATGTGTGGCAAGAAAAAATAGATGTTCCCATAAAATAACATGAAAAATATTTTATGTCCTATTTTTGTATATCTTGAAGAAGAAAAATAAAGTTAAACGACTTTATTTTCCAAAATCAATAATATTACAATCTTTGCATATTTTTAGAGAGGGGTTTTTATATGACTTTAAGTACAATTTTCCTTGTCATAGCAGCTATTGTTCTAGTTTTAGGAGTAATATTCTTTATAAAACATTTTAATCAAAGAAGAAGGGAAGAGGCTTTATCCGATCTTCTTATAACTGTAGGTATAGAAATGATGATTTCTTCTTTCGGAATGTTAGATGATAAACTTTTTTCCTATTTGAATCACGTAGAAGTAGAAACTAATTATGTTCAACTTGGTGTCGGCTTAGTTCTTTTCCTTTTAGGTGTTGCTTTTTATTTCTACGTAAAAAATCGTCTTTATATTTTGAATATTAATGGTTACTTCGATAAAAGAATTGAACAACATCATCAGGATTTAAACTTAAGTTCTTTTGAATTTAAAGAAAGAGAAATAGATTTTACAAGATTATTTCGTAAAGGCATAAATGATACTGTTTCTAAAGAAATTCAAGAAATAATTAGTGAAAAAATGTCCGTATTCAAAGTAGAAAGTAAAGATAAAAGCAGAGCGTACACGGGAATAGCTCCTATCCCATTTATCTTTTTATCTGGAAAATTATTTGAAAGAGAAAATATCGATAAATATTTTGAATATGATAAATTTAATCAAACTTATTATGCTCTTACACCTTGTAGAAAAAAAGAAAAACTTATCCCACCCTAGAAACCATTACACCAATAAATCCCAATAATTATGCAGAAGAAATTGTTATAGCCATCAGCTTAACACAACAAATTTTGGATGCTGATCTAAACCAATTTTCATGTCCAATCATTCATTTAGCTGTTAGCCAGCCCAATGATAATATAATCAAATACACGGATCAACTTGAAACGTATACTCAAACTATTTATCAGCTTTTAATAAATATTCCAAATGATTTTAGTAGTTTAAAAAAGGTTCATCTCGTATATTCCGGTCAAAGCTGTTTAGCTTTTGAAGTAGGAAAACTAATGAACGATCAGCAAATGGTAGAAATTACAAGCTATCATTACATGCGACAGAATAACCTTTCATATCCATGGGGAATTGTCCTAAATGGAAATCGTAAAGGAACATATATAGAAATCTAAAATATCAATCATACATAAGTCACCTCCATGGTGGCTTTTTATTCATTTTTTATAAAGATGCAATAATCGAGAAAAGGGATGATATTCCATTGAATAAAGAACGTTTGTTCGCGCTAAATACAGAACAAACGTTCTTTATTTGAGGTGTTCTTTCAATGGATTATGGGCAGCTACCAAACGGAGTCATTATTTGCATCGACATGAGGAGCTTTTTTGCTTCGGTTTCCTGTGTCCTAAGGGGGTTAAATCCTTTGAAAACAAGGCTTGCGGTTGTAGGAGATGTCAAACGATCGGGATCTGTTGTGTTAGCTGCCACACCCTTATTAAAGAAAGAAGGGATCAAAACAGGAAGTCGTCTTTTCGACATTCCTAAAAGGAAAGATATCCATGTGGTGAATCCATCCATGAAGAGATATATCAAGGCTTCGAACTATATCTCTAGTTTGGTGTTACAGTATGTTGCTCCTGAGGATTTTTATGCGTATAGTATTGATGAGTTGTTTATTGATGCGACAGCTTCTTTGCATTTATTTGCTCGAACACCAGAGGAGCTAGCTCATCGAATACTTAATGAGATCTATCGCAAAACAAGACTGACAGGACAGCTACCGCAGGAATCGGTCCTAATCTCTTACTGGCCAAAGTCAGCTTAGATCATGAAGCGAAGCACAGCTCAACAGGGGTTGCTTATTGGCGATATGAGGATATTCTCTTTAAGTTGTGGTCGATTCATCCAATGAAGGATTTCTGGGGGATCTCGTCAGCTACGGAAAGACGCTTAAACCGTTTGTTCATTATGTAGAGTCAAAGCAAAAGCAGTTGGTGTAATAAAACCAACTGCTTTTGCTTTTCTTTCTATTTATTTTTGTTTTGTGTCCCACCATAATGAATCTTTTGGATTTTCAACAGCTTCTTTATATTCAGACTTAGAAGCAACTGTTGGGTAAGAACCTTTTAGAGATTTCCCTGAAGTGCTACTAAACAAGAATAATATCACTAAAAACCCAATGATACTAACGATGGTCAGATAGAAAGCAGGAGCTAAGTTATTTCCTGTTTCGTGGACTAGCCATGTTGCAACTAATGGAGTAGTCCCACCAAATATTGAAACAGAGACATTAAAGGTCACAGCTAATGTTCTATATCGAATATCAGTGTAGAACATCGTTGGTAAAGTTCCAGGCATTGTGCCTTCATAAGTTGAAAGCAGAACACCTAGAATTAGAATACCTAAAGAGATAAAGACTAAACCATTCAAGTTTATTAAATAAAAAGATAGGGCAGATAATAGGGTTAATCCGCCTAAACCAATTAAGAAAACAGACTTGTTTCCAATTTTATCACTGAGCTTTCCAAACATTAAAGCAAGTGGCAACATAATAATCATTACAATCGTAATTAATACGGTTCCTACTGTACTAGATAATCCAATAATCTCATTTAAATAAGAAGGCATGTATGATAATAACATATAGTTTGTAATATTAAAGAATGCGACAGCTACAAAACATACAAGAACATCTTTTTTGTGATTTTTTAAAATAGACAGGAAGCTTTCCTCTTGGACTTCATCATCAGAAAGTTCATTTTCAAAAATCGGTGATTCTTCTAAACTGCCTCTTAAGTAAAACCCAATAAGCCCTAAAGGTAAGCCGAGTAAAAACGGTATTCTCCAACCCCATGAGGCCATCTGTTGATCAGATAGAGTAATAAAGAGTGTACTAGCGAGTAGTGAAGCTAATATATAACCAGTGAGCGTACCAATTTCTAATCCACTTCCAAGCATATTACGTTTATTGTCTGGAGAAGATTCTGCAATATAGACCATTGCACCAGCGTATTCGCCACCAGTGGAAAAACCTTGAATAATTCTCGCTATTAATAAGAGGATTGGTGCCCATATACCGATCTGATCATATGTAGGTAATAAACCAATGAGTAATGTGGAAAAGGCCATTAAAATAATCGTGGTTGTTAGAACAACTTTCCTTCCTAACTTATCTCCAATTCTACCAAATATAATACCGCCTACTGGACGCATTAAAAAGGCAATTGCAAATGTTGCAAATGTGAACACTAATTTTAGCTCATCATTCCCCACAGCACTAAAAAAGTTTTGACTAATAATAACAGCTAAATATGAATATAAGCCAAAATCAAACCATTCCATCGCGTTTCCTACCCCTGTAGCAAAGACGCTTTTCTTAGCTTGGTTGATATCTACAACGTTAATTTTTTTCTTATTAAATTTCATTTTATTATGTCAACTCCATGTTATATTCTTATACAAGAATGAGAAATAAAGTAAAACTGGGGTACAAGCAGTATTTTGTGGTCAAATCAAGGAATGCTACTCTTTTTGTTTTAATTTAATGTATTTAACTAGTATATTTTTGAACTGTCCTTGTGTATAGTTTATCTTCAGTACATATCATCCATACATAAAATGTAATAATGTTAAGATATTTAATAAAAATAATTATAAATTGGAAGGAGAGTTTTCAATGGGGAAAAGCAAAGACAACAGTAGTTTACTTTTAATATTGTTTCTAGCTCTTTTATCAATGGTAGTGTGTTTTAAGAAGTAACGTAATAAAAATTAATACGTACAACTTACAAAGGAAAAAAGGTGCGCTAAAAGTGAAAATAAGTTTGTACTTCTGTCCAACATGTCTACATTCTATATAGAAAATCCCTTTATTCTAAAGGTAAAGGGTTAACGTAGATAACAATATATTTATTTAATACCCCCATTCCTTATAACTTAAACTAATAAAAAAACTTATTTCTATAATAGGGAAAAGGGTAAAATTAGTATAAGATAGATGACATGTTAACAACATATTCATTTGATAACCATTAATAGTAAAGAGAAGAATATTCTGGTACAAATACAATCTTTGAGCTACAACCTGATTTTTAGCGTGTATATTTCGCTTCTTTTGACCAGCATACAAAATAATGTTTTAATAAAACCTTATTTCAAAGATCATCATGAAATACAGAGTGGAGGAAAATAAATGAAATCAACAGGTATTGTACGAAAAGTAGACATGTTAGGGAGAGTAAATATTCCCTTACCAGATAATTTTAGGAACAGTATTTAACATACTTTAAATTAAACAATTACTACTTTTTAACAGTGTGTGATTCATATGATTTTCTACTCTCTATGATGAGAAGGTTTTTTATTTGTTTAAGTTCTTTCCATTTGGGTATAAAAATTAATGTAAAGTTATCTAAGTCATCTACCTTTGGTTATAGTATGTTTCTATCTTGCCTTCTATCTATAGGACTATAGGATAGAGGGTTTTCCTATGTAATCTGTTTAAAGGATAATCATACAGACAATATGTGTTTTTTTGCTAAAAGAGAGCAGCCATTCGTTTGCTCTCTTTTTATTATTTTGTAATTTCTTGAGGGTCTTTACCTTCAAGGTCAGTCAAAAAATTTCCCGTTGTTTCTTGTGGATCAAGAGCAAATCCATGTTCTTCAACACTAAGGTTAGATTTAAGATTATTATTGTTACCTTTAGCTCCACAGTTGTTATAGTCAATTCTTTTTACAGTTCCCGAAGTGTCAACACCGTTGAAATCTTCCTTTGGCATAAAAACACCTTCTAGTCATATTATCTGAAATTTCGAAGGTGAAATAAGTGGAATGTTAAGTTATATTGTTGTTTCGTAGAAGATAGTAATAATCGGAAAAAAATTAGAGTACTTGTTGTTTAAAGAACATATGTATCCCCGCAAGCCCTATAGCTTCACATTACTATTTCAGCTTTATTAATCAGGGTTACATGTTATTTTTCCATATCTTAATGCATCATAAATAGCACGCCCATCGCTTGAAGTAGTTTCTGAAAATTTAATGGGCAATAGCGAGAAGATAATATAATAAACAGAAAAATAGACAAACTGGTAAGAAAAGAGACTTGTTGAAAAGATGTCAGCTATAATTAAACTATTTATAAGGAAAATAGAAGCTAAATTAGCAATGGCACCTCCAGCATAGACACAAGCATGGGTGAATCGGTTATCGTATTTTAATTTTTCATATACACAAAAGGAATCCAAAAAGTAAACAGATTTTATTTTAAGTTTCCTCCATTTAAAAATCGTTCTTCCTTTTCCAATGGTAAAATCCACTCTCCCCCCAAAAAAGATTGCCATGATAGAATGACCTAATTGGTGAACAAGAGACACAAGTGGTAATACAAGTAAGAAAGAAAACAAAAACTTAGGCATATCATTGAGTCCAAACATACTTCCATCTCCTTTATTTTGAAATTATTTAATATTTCCCAATTTCCTTACTTGAAACTCGTCATTTTTTCCATATCGTTAGAACGTTAATAATGGTTCTGGTGCAAAAACACTTGATAAAACAAAGAGGTTCATTTATCTTTAAGTGGCTAGCTTATTAATATAGATAAATTCTTTTTGATATTGGACAGACTTTTCCCAGTGGAGAGTCTGCCTTTTTTGTCATATGTGCAATCATCCGTTTGGCACTCCGTAAGGGCTTTAATCTAAGCATAGGGTCAATTGATTTTTAATAAAGCGATGGTTAAAGCTATCAATAAGCTTTGAGTATTGCCTATATAGAAGAATATCTTTACTTTATTTTTAAACATTCTCCAAAATAATAAACGACCTTATATATTGTAAACAAAGTTACTAAGGTCGCTTATACTACATTCTTATTTATTATTTTTTTGTCTTTTTCTTTATAACAAAATATCTGGCCCTCATTAATTTTCTGACAGAATTTCGCTATCATTATTAATTTGATCGAACAAATAAGTAAGGTAAGAATCTAGTTCAAATTGATTATCTTCAATAAAATCATCTAACATAGACTTACTTTCCTCTCTCATTTTGAGTCACTCCAGTTTAAGTTTTTTCAATTTTTTATGCATGATGACCATGATTCTTTTTTTGACCCATTTTTCTTAAAATAAAGCTTACAATTAATACTAAAATGATTGATCCAATAATTGCTGGGATGATTGCAAAACCACCAACGACTGGTCCCCAACTTCCCAAGATCAGACTACCTAACCAAGAGCCAATAAAACCGGCGATAATATTACCAATAATGCCTCCAGGAACGTCACGTCCTGTAAGTAAACCAGCGAGCCAGCCGATAATTCCACCTACAATTAGCATCCATATAATTTCCATAAATCATTCTCTCCTTTTAAAATAGTTAGTTGACTTTACCCTCGACTAAAACCCATTAATCCTGTTATTTTTTTCCTTAATAAATTTTTTCTCCTTATGTAATAAGATCATATAGCTTTGCTTGCGCTCTATTTTTATTCTTTTGGACAACTTCCAATGTCTCGTCTACTTCATAAAAAGAATAAACCATTAGGACAACCCCTAGCATCTATAAGTCAAACACCTCTTATATAATCATCTACCGATCTCTTACTGCAGTAAGGGATCTTTGTTATTTTTTGAGTGGACAGGCAAGCTTACTTCAGTAGCTACATAGTATCTAAAGAATCTTAACTTCATTATCTAATTAGTATCTAGTTCAGTATCACTACCGCGTTAATACAAGCTGTATACGCCTCGTGAAGCCCTTCATGGAATCTGTAAGGGAGCTGAGCCGAAGAGGCGAAGGGGGCGACCGGATGCGTTGAGCTGAAATCATTCATACATGAAAGACAAAAAATTAAAAGAATGAAAGAAGGTATCAACATAAGAAAAACACAAAGGTTTCCTTTTCGAAAAATCTTTTCTCCATCTCCCAAACCATCTCTCAAGAGACCTCGTCCCTTCAAGACTTATTCCTTTGTTCCGTTCAGTCCACTTGCCATGCTTGACCCCACTATTTTGGCCATAGGAGGCATTGTCTTAGGAATTGCCATCATCGAACGGATATTAGAACGATGGGGTGTCATTGATCTTGTTGATCAGTTCGCAAAGGTGATGCGCTTTATCTTGCCTGTCACCTTCTATAGCGCCTTGATTTATTTTTTTGCGACCTTTATGTTTTGAGGAGGAATGTTCATGTTTGAAAAACTCAAATTGCGTGGCCAATTGATTAAAGCGTTTCGTACAGCAGAGATTTATCGGATCACAAAGCGTGGGGATCGTACCTCCTATCAATTTCCGAAGATCCATCGGATCGATCATCAGCACACCTACACTCGGTATGCTTTTTCCTTACTGAACGGTATTGATCCTGAACTTTTAACTAAAAAAAGATGGGCCTTACGACAAGTATTAGGCAGCAATATTGAAGTGAATGGCAGCTTAAAGAACTTTAGTATTACTGTTCATCACAAAAGCCTACCTAAGATGCTCAATTATAATTATGAAGTCATTCATCCTCATATAGAGAAAATGGAGCTTAATGCGTGTGATTCTAACCACTTGGGTGAAATACACCTCACCTGCTGATCTACGCTTAGTCTTAGTGGATCTCAAACGAGCTGATTTGGGCTTATTTAATGGGATTGAGCATGTGGATGCGCTTTGCTTTGAGGCAAAGGATATGAGAAAACCTTTTTCTTTATTACGAGCTGAAATGTATCGAAGAGGCGATTTATTGTTAGAGCATGGCGTGACGCATATCAGCAGGCTACCTTTTAAGCTGCCTCGT
>NZ_CP130966.1:0-68180 GCF_041941685.1 Priestia megaterium
AATCTAACCTGATGCCTTGCTATCAGCACTTTCAATACACGCCCTTATAGGCGCACAATTTCCTCTCCCATGATGCCAAATTCCTTTTGTAACATCTCCTTAGAAGAAAGAGCGAGTTCTTTTATGGTATAGATGCCTAAACGGTTTAAGCGTCTTTCTGTAGCAGACGAGATCCCCCAGAAATCCTTCATCGGATGAATGGACCACAACTTAAAGGGAATATCCTCATATCGCCAGTAAGAAACCCCTGTGGGGCTGTTCTTTGCCTCATGATCTAAGCTGACTTTAGCCAATAAAAGATTAGGACCGATTCCTGCTGTAGCTGTAAGAAAGGTCTTTCAATAAATCTCATTGATAATTCGATGAGCTAACTCTTCTGGTGTTTGAGCGAATAAATGTAAAGAAGCCGTTGCATCAATAAACAACTCATCAATGCTATACGCATGAAAATTCTCAGGAGCCACATACTGTAACACCAAACTAGAAATATAGTTCGAAACCTTGATGTATCTCTCCATAGATGGATTCACGACATGGACAGGAGATGCTGAAACAAAAGCAGAAGCAGATATGATTAAGACAAAGAAAACACTACGTGCAGATGTACTTAAAGTGGGCCATCATGGCGCTAAAACGTCTACAAGTAAAAATTTCTTAGATGCTGTAAAACCTAAGTATGCAGTCATCAGCGTGGGTAAAAATAGTTATGGAACCCTACTTCTCAAGTTGTGAACTTACTAAAAAACTCTAAAGCAAGTATTCTGCGAACAGACCAAAGTGGTACAATTATTATCACAGGTGATGGAACATCTTATTCTGTTAAAAAATCGAGGTAATTATGAAAAAGATAAAAGGTGTTATTGATCGATTTGAAGAGGGCTTTGCTGTTGTTGAAATCGAAGGAAAGACAAAGGACTACCCTAAAGATATTTTCCCTAAGAATACACAAGTTGGAGATGTCGTTTATATTACAGGTAATCAAGTGAAAATTGATAGACAAGAAACTCAGAAAAGAGCAAAAGAAATTGAAAGTCTAATGAATGAGATTTGGGAAGATTAACAGCTCATTCATTAGATCTTGTTCTGGCGTGAAAACTGTTCATTCTCGTTACACTAAGCCCCAATATTGAATATTTATTTTACAAAGTACAAAGCTAATAATTAGTCAAGTCTACTTTGTGTTTCTATTTTAATTACTTAGCTTGAATACATAGAGATTGTTTTTACCTAACCCGGTAGATATAAAAAACGCTTAAATTAACTTTTTAAGCGTTTTTTGCATTATTTCAATTCAATCCTTATTACGATTCAGAGATAATGACCTTATCTTCGACAAAAATACAAGGTTTTCTCGTTTCTGATACAGATTAGTTCTAAATTTATAAAACATTAATTATGTTTGAATATATAACTCAAAAAATGACCATACTTCTTCCACAATTAACATACAATTCTTCATTTCCAAAAATTAAACGTTGCTTACTTGTTAATCAAATTATGAGGTACTTATCTACTTATCACCAAAAACTTATTTAGTGATTATTAGAGCTCTTATTATTTCGTTCCAGTAACTCTTAAAACCCTTATTGTTCTCTGTCTTCTCCTCTTTCTTAACAGGCTGTTTACTATTATCCATTCTATTTACCATACTCCTTCAATAGTTGTTTAATCAAGTAGGAATATAAATCTTTTTATATGAAAGTTTATAATGCTGCTTATTGAAAAGAAATTTTATTCAAACTTTAATAGAAGTGAGCCCCATTATAGGTAAAGGCATCACTTCTACTTTAAATTAGTTTCAATTATTTTTGTTTGATATTTTATTTACGAGATATCAATCTATCTATAGTTCGCTGATCAATACCCTGTTTTTCGCCAATTCCAGCTCCTACAAAAAATAAGGCACTTTCTGTCCTACCATCAATCCCTAAAAACTTCTCTACCTCTGTATCTTGAAATGCTCCTGTAATCCATGTTTGATAACCTAGAGCTGTAGCACAGAGTTGAAAAGTTTGAGAAGAGTGACCTATATCAAGGAGAACATTTCTATACGCACGAGAATGTTGGTATTTCCACCAAGCTTTATCAAATCTTCCTGAGATAAATATACCTACGGCTAATCCTGCAGAGAAGTATTGATCGTATAATAAATCGATCATCTTATCCTCGAATTCGCCCTCTTTTAGGCGAGTGAGCTTATGATCTTGAGGTCTATAATGATATAAACCTGGTAATAGACCTTCTACATGAAAGACTAACAAATAAGCTTCTTCGGGATGCAATCCGCCACCAGATGCACTTGCCTTACGCATTCCTGTGGCAACTAAACCATTTTCAGAGAGCTCATTCCACTCTTCACCATGTATAAGACCAAATGACGTAAATAGTAATGTGGATAAATAATTTAATGGCATGGTTTCACCATTAAACACCCTACAGGTTTGTCTATCTTTAAGCACGTTAATAAATTTCCCTTCTTCATACAGAGAAATGTCCGGCTTAGGTAATTCAATTATCGTTCCCGGATGTTCAGTAAATAAATTAGGTTGTTTATCAATAATACCTTCACAAAAATCAAGATATTCATCTACCCATTCATCGGGATTGGAGAGCTTTTTTTCAGTAAGTGGAATATTCTGAGTTCCTTTATGAAAGATGTGTGATAAAACATCCCATCCCCACTTTTCTTCAGTAGGAATTTCTCTTACTAAAAGATTAGCTTCTAATAGTTCTTTATCAATAGAGTTGGTATCGGTAACTGATCCTTTTGACCATTCTAGGAGTCTATTTAAATAGTCAGGTTCCAGAGCATACTGTTCATGGTTATTATAATCCCATAATACAAATTCTCCATTCTCAATTTGAATAAATAAATTAGGGTTTAACGTATACATTTTAATAATTCCTTCCTAAAAATATTTATATGTAAATTAAATTTAAACTAAATAAATTAATAATAACCAAGCTCCTGAGAATAGTGATTCAGTGGCTTGGTTATTTTCAGTTATGCAAATATTATTTGCTAGCTAATACAGGCATTAAAGCACATGTACGTTTTACTTCACGAGTAACTTTTTTCATTTTAGGCCCCTCCCCCGTATATGTATTTTTACTTAGTCATGCAAATATTATTTGCTAGCTAATACAGGCATTAAAGCACATGTACGTTTTACTTCACGAGTAACTTTTTTCATTAAATCCAACTCCTTCTATTAATGTATTTATCTACCATGTAGACAACCTTATGATAACATAGAAAAATAAAAAATCAATATAAATAAACTAAAAATTTAAAATTATTAATATTTTCTGTTTATTTAAATAACTTGTGCCGGATATGACAATTTAAGTAAGTTTTAAACGTATATATTCTATATAAATGAAAATATAGGTTTTTTATTCCAATTAATAATCACTATATTAACACAAAAAATGGAATAATAAACAAAAATAAACTAATTATTTAAAATTATTAATATTTTCTGTTTTTTTATTGAGTTATTTATAATATACTAAAAAAAGGTAATTTTTCTTATTTTAGGGAGGTATTCAATTGTGAAATATGATTTTAATGAGACTATCTTGAGGAAAGGTTATAATTCCAGAAAATGGGATGATGTTAAAGAATTATTTGGTGATGATGAGATTCTTCCTATGTGGATTGCAGATATGGACTTTAAAGTTTGTCCTCAGATTGTTGAAGCAATTACCAATAGAGCAAGTCACGGAGTTTTTGGTTATGCAACTCGATCTGACTCTTACTATTCTGCTCTTATAACCTGGTTGGAAAAGCGCCATTCATGGAAAGTAAAAAAAGATTGGATTACTTTTAGTCCGGGCGTATTACCAGCTTTAAAGTTAATAATCGAAACTTACACTAAACCTGGAGATAAAATTATTTGTCAGCCTCCAGTGTATCCTCCTATATTTGAAACTATTACAGAAAGTGGAAGAGTCTTAGTGGAAAATCCCTTGATTTATGACGAACATAAAAGAGAATACTATATGGATATAGAAGATTTTTCGAGCAAAATTGATTCTTCAGTTAAGCTATTTATCTTGTGTAACCCACACAATCCAATAGGTAAAGTTTGGGATAAAGAAGACCTCATTAAAATAGGAGAAAAATGTCTAGCAAATAATGTAGTAGTAGTTTCCGATGAAATACATTGTGATTTAGTTTTACCAGGGTTTAAACATATTCCTTTTGCCACCTTATCAGATAAATTAGCGAATAATTCTATTACATGTTTATCTCCTAGTAAAACATTTAACTTAGCTGGATTACAAACAGCTAATGTTATTATTCCTAATAAGGAGTTAAGAGAAAAATATATTAATACACTAAATAGTTATTATCTCGCTAAAACTAATACTTTTGGGATAGTAGCATTAGAGGCAGCTTACAAGTACGGGGAAGAATGGTTAAATGAATTAATTTTATACCTAAAAGATAACCTTGAGTACCTTAAGAATTTTATAAATCATAATATCCCGCAAATTAAGGTAGTAGAACCTGAGTCTACTTATTTAGTATGGTTAGACTGTAGGGAATTAGGTTTGGACGAAAAACAATTAGAAACTTTTATGCTAAAAAAAGTTAAAATAGCAATGGATGAAGGATATATATTTGGGGTAGAAGGTAAAGGTTTTGAAAGAATTAACATAGCATGTTCTAGACGGACATTAGAAATGGCATTAAACCGTTTAAATAATGCTGTTAAAAATCTAACAAAAACAGGGGTACCTAATTAATTGGAGGATTATCAATGAATGCTGTTAACGTATTTGGACTATTTCGTCAATCTATTTTCAGAAATTTTTTCTTTGCATCATTAGCCTCCTTTTTAGGCGAAGGTATTGTAACTCTAACTATCATAGTTGTAACATTAAAAGAAAGTAATTCCGTCATATCTATAGGTTATATGCTTATATTGACTATATTACCGTCTGCTATTTTAGGACCAATTATAGGGGCTTTAATAGATAAAACTAATAAAGCGAAATTAAGTGTCATTTGTTCAATTCTGAGAGCTCTAACTATTGTCTTAATCCCTATAGCTATGTATTTAGGATTTTTTAATATTTTTGTACTTTATTTTTCAATTTTTCTCAGTTATATTGCTTGGTACATATTAATGCCGACTTTAGAAAGTATTATAAAGGATGTAATTGATAAAGATAATTATTTAAAAGGGGTCTCCTTTCTTCAGGCAGCATGGCAAGTCGGTATGCTGATGGCAGGATTATTGGCAGGTAGTGTCATGAACGTCTCTGGAGTAGAATTAACTTTAATGATCGCTTCTGTCACTTATATAGTAGGAGCAATCTTCTTTTATAAAATCTACAAAGTTTTTGAATATAAACCTATAAGTAAAATAGAGGAAACACATTCAATTGTACAAGAGTACTTTACTGATATAAAAGAAGGTCTCAACTATTTAAAGGGTAATAAAAAAATATTATTTTTTAGTTTAACATCTTGTATAGTTCTTCCTTTCTTCTATGCAATCAATATTCTTTTAGCACCTTTCAATTATCAAATGGTTACAGGGAATGAATTTACTCTTGGATTTATTGATAGTGGCGCTGGTATCGGTAGTTTACTATCTGCAGCTTTTTGTTTAATCATATCTTCAAGAAAAAAGATATCTTTTTATTTACTGTGCTCATTGTTATTACTTGGGGGTTCCACAGTTATATTTAGTATTCAAACACAATATTTTATGGCTTTTATATGTTATATAGTATTAGGCTTTTTTATAGGCAATGTAAAGGTATTATCTAAGTCTATTATATATAAGTACGTAAACCAAAAATATATTGGTAGAACTATGGGAACAATCTCAATGACAAGCTTAGTACTTACTATTATTTATACTTTACTTATAGGTTACTTAGGTGATATTTCTGTACATCTTGCTTATTTAGTTACTTCACTTTCTCTTATGGTTCCGGCTCTATTTTGTTTATTAGGTAAAATTCTAGATGACAAACAGATTAAGGTAGAAACTGAAATTAACGCTTCTTAATTGAAGAATTTTAAAATTCTTCAGTAAAAGTATATTTCTTTGAAGGAGAATAAATTCATGGAAAACTTTTCACCTGTTATTCTATTGGATAGGCCATATATCTCTGATTTATTGTTAGAAACTATTAAAGAACTAAATGTGCCAGCTTTTTTATGTAATAAAGATATTTTACCTAATAAACAAGACCCTTCAACGTTTATTAGTGAAGAGCAGTTAACAAATAAATTAAAGGAGAATAGCCTTGTATATTTAAATTCTGAAAATGCAATTTCATGCTTACTTGATTATAGTTCAAACAAGGAATTTACAAAAACAACTCAACTTCTTAAGAATAAGGTTCAATTTCGTGAAATGACTAAAGATATGTATCCAAATATTAATTTCAAAGGTATTAGTACAGAAGAATTAGCAAATTTAAATAGGAAGGATTGTATATTTCCGTTCATCTTAAAACCGTCTGTTGGCTTTTTTAGCATGAATGTTTATAAAATAAATAATTTTGATGAATATAAAAATGTAGTAAAGAATATAGAAAACGAGAGAAAAAAAGCTGAATTGCTCTATCCTAAGCATGTAATAGATACCAGTGAATTTATCATAGAAGAATATTTAGCTGGCGAAGAATTTGCAATTGATGCATATTACAATTCCGAAGGAAAACCAATTATATTAAATATCTTAAAACATCTTTTCTCCTCAGAAGAAGATACTAGTGATCGTATATATTACACTCATAAAGATATCATTAATCAATACCTAAATCAGTTTACAAAGGAACTAGATAAACTAGGGAAGATATTTAATTTAAAAGGATACCCTGTGCATGTAGAATTTAGGGTAATAGATAACAAAACAATAGTTCCAATTGAAATAAACCCCCTACGATTTGCAGGATGGTGTACATCAGAGCTTATGAAATTCGCTTTCAACCTTAATCCATACGAATATTATTTTAAACAAAAAGAACCTTTTTGGAATGAAATTTTTAAGGGAAAAGAAGATAATTATTATTCAATTAATGTTGCTGATATACCCAAAAGCATAGACATTAGCGATATTGTTTATGTAGATTATGAAAGATTTTCAACATTCTTTAGTAACTTATTACAAATGAGAAAAATAAACTATAAAGAATATCCTGTTTTTGCTTTTGCTTTTGCAGAAACAAGGGATTTTGAAGAAATGATTCGTTTTTTAAAAGAGGATTTATCAAAATACTTAATTACTAAGCAACAAAATTCGCTTGAGTCTAATATTTTTACTTGATAGTAATATAAGAGATCATAAGACCGCAAAATTTTCTTAAAAGAGCATTTTGTAGCCTTATGATCTCTTGTTTTGATTAAATAAAAAGCGAATTATTTTCCTCTAAACCATGTAAAATAAGATGGTACTCGTGGTACCATCTTTCTGTAAATAAAATTAGATCAAATAGATAATGACTCCACCGGAATAAATTTCGATTTCTATACTAATCGTGAACTTTTTTTAATAATTATATTGCTATATCTAAGTTTGAAGGACTGATTGAAGATATTTTAAGGTTTTGAATCTGGATCCTATTTTTTATATCTTCATGGTATTTTTTATGATTGGTGCTGGTTGAGAGTTATAAACTTTAGAATGAGGAGGTACAGAACTAGTTATGCATACGTTTCCACCAATTACAGAGTCATGTCCAATTACAGTCTTCCCTCCAAGAATCGTTGTTCCAGCATATATAACCACATTATCCTCTATAGTAGGATGTCGCTTTAATTCTTTTATTATATTGCCTTGGTGATCTACTGAAAAGCTTTTAGCACCTAAGGTTACACCTTGGTATATTCTTACATTCCTTCCTATTGTACATGTTTCACCAACCACTACACCTGTCCCATGATCAATGAAAAAACGCTCTTCAATCTTTGCCCCTGGATGAATATCAATTCCTGTTAACCGATGAGCATATTCTGACATTATCCTAGGGATTATTGGGATCCCTAGAATAAACAATTCATGCGATATTCTGTGTGTACTTATTGCCTCTATTGAGGGATAGCTAAGTAAGATTTCTTCCATGGTAATTGCTGCAGGATCTCCATCATAGGCTGCTTGAATATCACCTTGAAGCTTATTTCTAATTTCTGGAAACTTATTTATTACTTTCATAACCATTTGATCTACTTTAAATTTATAGAAATCATTACTACTTTGATCTTTATCATTATTTATTAGTACTTTATTAATTAGATTTTTTAGCTCTAAAGCTACCATTTTTAATTTCTTATCGATTAAAATACTGATTTTAGTATTATTGATTGGTAATTTGCCGTAGGTGTTAGGGAAAAGTGCAGAACGGTAGTGATGAAGTATCTTATATATTTTTTGTTTATCAGCAAACTCTATATTTTCTTCTATTTTAAAAAAACTTTTGTTTATACTTTCAAGTGATTTTGCAACCCTAGCAATTTCATTATTGAAATATTCATTTTCTTCCATTTAATTAAGCCTCCGCAAAAGTTACCATATATAATGAATACTTTTCAATCAATTTATAATGCTATAGATAGTTGGGAACACTATTTTATTTTCAAAAGGTAAACTGAATAATGTTCCCTAAAATTTATATATCTTTATCTTCCTTTACTTAGTTTTATAGAACAGGCTCCTTTTTATCTTGTAGATATGCATAGGACCAATTTTTAACAATTTCTCCATAGTTAATCATTTTTGGAGAACTAGGTATAAAGAGATTACTCATACCTTTTTCTTTACGATAATCTTCATTATAAACAGTATGATGGTACCGGTCCCCTCTATCCGGAAATATAGTTAAAATATTAGTACCTTCTGTTACCTGCGAACTTATCCAACGAGCAACAGCATAAACAGCTGCAGAACTATTACCTGCAAAAATTTTTTCATGTTCAGCTAATTCTAAAGTAGCTGAGAAACATTCTTCATCATTGAGCCAATGCACTTCATCTATTACTGAAAAGTCTACGTTACGTGGTACTACACTATTTCCATGTCCACCTTGTAAACGATCAGGTATGTCAGGTTGATTAAAAATTACACTGCCTACAGCATCTACGGCTACCACACGTAAATTTGGGTTACTTTTCTTTAAAGCACGTGCTGTTCCGCAAAGTGAACCACCACTACCCGCAGAAGCTACTAGAATATTAATTTCAGGCAACTCTTTAAGGACTTCATTTGCTAAACTCTCATAAGCTCTTGGATTATCAATATTCTCGTACTGATGAGGACAGAAAGCATTAGGATTATTACGAAGAAGCTCATCTAATCTATCGAGACGAGCACTTTGCCAGCCACGATCGGACATCTCATGAACTGTTTCTATCTTGCACCCCAGAGCTTTCAATTTAGCAATAGTTAGTTTATCAGTACGTGGATCAGTCACAATATGAACATCATGTCCTAAATAAGTTCCAACCAACGCAAGTCCTAGCGCCATAGTTCCAGAGGAACTTTCAATGATTGGAGCGCCGTCTTTTAAATCTCCATTCTTTTTTGCCTCCATAATAATTTGTTTTGCAGCCCGATCTTTCATACCAAAAGGATTTAACATTTCTAATTTTGCATAAACTCTTCCTACGGCTGATTGGTTTAGCCTAAGTTCTACTAAAGGGGTGTTTCCAATTGCTTCTATTATATTTTCTCTCAACATCATTATCTTCCTCTCCAATTTTAAGATTTTGAAGTGATTATTATCTTTGTAAAATATTTAATAATACAAGTCGATATATACAAAGGTTGGTGGAGTACTACTTTTGAAAAAGGGACCGGCTAAGTGGATCAAGATACATAATAAAGCCTACATGCTTGGCTTGTAAGGACTTTATTCCAGAAAAGACTAAATACTAAAGCAGCATGTATTATTCCAATTGACAAAAGTATTCCCCAGTGATTTAGAGGTAAAGATGAAATGCTACTATCTCCTGCCCAGATCTGCCAAATTATCCAAGGTATTAATAACATTGTACCTACTAATTTCCGTCTTCAATTGTTAAATATACTCTCTCTATACTTCTTCCTCTCGTGTTTCTCTTAACTGATATTTTGCCAATATCCTGCGTTTGCCTTACATGTGTACCACCACACGGAATGCGCATATCGCCACAAACCCAAACTAGTGCTTCTGGTTCACCCTCTACGGGAAAGTTACTTATAGGAAGATTAGCTTCCACTATTGAATTTGCAAGCCTTTCTACTTTATCTAACTCTTCACGATCAAGACGACGATCTGGACTAAAAAAGTCGAATCGAGCTTTGTCTTCAGCAATTCTACATCCTTTCACGTGCATCTTTCCGTAAGTTTCAAATACATAGTAATAAACAAGGTGAGCTGCAGAATGCATTCTCATTAGCTTATGCCGTCTTTCCCAATTAATTTTCGCTCGAACTTTCATTCCCTCGGCTAAATCTTTTACGGGCTCTTTTAAAGTATGTACGATTTCTGTACCAACCTTTATAACCGGGAAATCTTTATGAAAAAATTGCTTCCCACCAATTTTTTGTGTATCAATGATTTCATAATCTTCAATCCATCCCTGATCACCGAGTTGTCCTCCACCCTCAGGAAAAAAAACTGTCTGATCTAAGAAAATTTTATTTCCATCTACTTTAGTAATAGTAGCAGTACATTCCTTCAGATAAGGTTCTTCGAGAAAAAGTTTTTGTACCACATAAATCCCTCCAATAAAATTATTTAGTTAAACTTTCTTTACTTAATACATTAAATTCTTGAATTATTGCTTTTGGAAACAAATCTTCAAGCTTACTTTTAGCTAATTCGATTTTGGTATAACTTTCCAAATCAAATAACAAGGATATAATCGATCCACTATGGGCCACTGCAACTCCATAAGCTTCCAATTCAGGGATCAGATTAATAATATTATTCAATTCTTTTTTATAGTGCCGGCGTTGATTTATAAGAGCACTTATTGTTGTAGCTTCTCCTAAAAGTTGAATATCCCGACTTTTAATTCCACGTATTGCTAGATGATAGGCCTTGAAAATTTGTTTTTCTTCTTCTTGTGTATAGGGTATTCTCTTAAATTCAACTGTATCTACAGTACCTCCAAAATCAATAGTCACTAAACTCATGGGCATTATAGGACCTATCTCTTGAAGTAATTTTCCTTCAAAAAAGTCATACACCACTGAGGATTCATACATTACTCCATCTGAAGGCTCAATAGAAACCGAAATTTTTGATATTTGCCAAGGGGTAATGGGATAATTACAGAGTTTCGAAACTGCACGACACACCGCTACAATATCGGCACTACTACTAGCCATTCCTTTCCCTTCAATTAAATCCGATTCAATATTAAGAGAAACTCCCAAATCCTTATCAATTAATCCTAATTCTTTTAGATAGCTAAGCAATATTTCTGCAGCCTTTGCAGCTTTTTTCTTGTAACTAGGGCTAATTATGATTTCTCCTCCACTTATAAATGTTGCTTCAACATGAGAATGCAGAGATACAGGAAAAGTAATCATAAAATTCTGACCATCGATACATCCCTGAACAAGCTCCCCACAGGTTCCGAAAGCACTTTCTGTTACACTAAGTGTTTTGTTTAAACTTACTGGAATCATAGGAACGTCACCTTTCTCTGAAATTTAATATTATTTTTTATATTCAGTATCAGCAGAATCTGAAAGATGTAAGCAAATAAATTTTTATTTACAATAAACATAAGGTGAGTTGCTTTTAGATTAAAGAATTACTAGTAATAAAATTTCTGATAACAAAGATTAGTAAAAAAAATTTTTCGTGAGTAGATTTTTGAAATTTCAAAAAATGAAAAATAGTACACTTTAAATAAAATTTGTTACTTTTTTTATCGAGTATTACTCAAGAAATCATTAAACTGTAATTAAATTTCAAAATAAAATAACTTAAAATTGTATTAGTTGGAACCAATGTAAATATTTACAAAACTATACTACATTAAAAAAAATGATATGTAAATTAGATTTTTTAAAATTTTTTAAATATTTTAAATATAATAAATTCCGATAGGGATTATCTATTTTCTTCTATATTAATGAGGGAAAAGATTAGATTTTTCAAAATAATCACTATTCGATTTTCACAGCAGAGAGCAATATTAAAGAAAATTATAATAGATTTATAACAACTACAACCTTATAATTGTATAAAAAAGGAAGTGTATTATGCCGATTAATTCTTTTGAAAACTTTCCGATGAGCTGGAAGCCATCAGTTGATAAAACAAAAAGGCCAATTTATCAATCACTCGCTAGGCAATTAAAACAAGATATTATAGATGGGAATTTATTGCCAGGAACAAAACTTCCTCCACAGCGAGAACTGGCCGATTATTTAGACTTAAATTTAAGTACCATTTCAAAAGCTTTTAAAGTGTGTGAGTTAAAGGGGCTATTAAGTGCAAGTGTTGGAAGTGGAACATTTGTATCCTATGATGCGTTATCAAATGCATATTTACTTGCAGATACAAAACCGAAGCATTTAATTGAAATGGGAGCAACGCTGCCAGATAATGTTTCATATGAGCCACTACTCCTCCAACTGAAAAGTATGGTGCAAGATACGGATTATGAAAAATGGTTTGGGTATGGTCGGGCAGGAGAAAGCATTTGGCAAAAAGATGCAGCTATAAAGATAATCCAAAGAGGCGGGTTTGAAACAACAGTTGACCAAATCTTATTTGCAAATGGCGGTCAAAATGCAATAGCTGCCGTACTGGCGGGTCTTTGTCAGCCTGGAGATCGTATTGGCGTTGACCATCATACTTATTCGGGCTTAAAGACTGTTGCAGCAATGCTTAGTGTACAATTAGTACCGATTAAATCAGAGAACAATCAATTTAATCCAAAAGCCTTTGAACACACATGTAAAAATGACAATATTAAAGGCATTTACTTGATCCCAGATTATCATAATCCCACCACTTGCTGTATGTCTGTTGAGAACCGAAAAAAGATTGGAGCAATTGCAATAAAGTATAATCAGTTCATTATTGAAGATGCGACTTATCATCTACTCAACCAAAATCCACAACCAGCAGTCGCATCATTTGCCCCAGAACAGGCCATCTATATTGCAAGTTTATCAAAAGCAATAGCACCGGGCCTACGACTAGCTTATGTAGCAGTTCCACGTCAATTTAAGGAGCCAATTTCAAAGGCGCTTTATAATTTAAATATCTCAGTTTCACCTTTATTAGCAGAACTCGCAGCGCGTACTATAGTATCTAATCAATTTGAAACCTTAATAGATGGGCATCAGCAAGAAGCAATTCGTAGAAACCAACTCGTGAACCGATATTTGGCAGACTATACATGTTTCGGTGTAGATACAGGTATCTTTCGTTGGTTATTATTGCCAGGGGAAATTACAGGCGCTGAATTTGAATCCTTAGCTGCACAACAAGGGGTACAAGTGTATGCGGCTGAACGTTTTGTAGTTGGCAATAGTTGCCCAGAACGAGCTGTAAGAGTATCTGTTTGTGCATCAGAAACAATCGAAGAGCTTGAACAAGGGTTGATTATTCTTAAACGTTTACTAAAGGATATTATCTAATATTGTTCGCCATACAATTATTATATTGTATGGTTCTTTTTTACATGTTAAGATGATTTAAACCTAGTTGGATAATTATAGGAAATTAATAGGAAGTATAAATATATAGAGTTTGCTTTCTAGAAAGGGAGGTTAGATTATGCTACATAAAGATGATGTAAAAGAGTTAGGTAACCAATCAGCTTACATTCATTCTGCAGAAAAACAAGCACAGCTATACAAAAGAACATTATTCATTGTGGGTCTTTCACAAATCTTTGGAGGTGCCGGTCTTGCTGCGGGAGTAACTGTAGGAGCACTTCTTGCCCAACAAATGCTTGGGACGGAGGCAGTAGCAGGGTTACCAGCTGCTGTATTTACTCTAGGATCAGCAGGAGCTGCTTTAATAGTAGGAAGACTATCTCAACGATATGGACGTCGTATCGGGCTTGCGACAGGCTTTATAGCTGGGGGAATTGGATCAATTGGAGTTGTTGTTGCAGCAATTATAAATAGTATCTTTCTCCTATTTGCCTCTCTCCTTATTTACGGAGCAGGGACAGCAACCAATTTACAAGCTCGTTATGCAGGGACAGACTTAGCAAACGCAAATCAACGAGCAACTGCGGTAAGTATGGCCATGGTTTTCACGACATTTGGAGCAGTTGCAGGACCAAACTTAGTAGAGGTAATGGGAAAGTTATCTTTAGCTATTAATGTTCCAGCACTTGCAGGACCTTTCATTTTAGCAGCAGTCGCTTATATTTTAGCTGGGCTTGTATTTTACGTACTGCTTCGTCCGGATCCCTTACTGATAGCAAAGGCAATAGAAAAGAATAAACAAGAACTTGACGATCAAAATAATTCAGCACCTCCTAGACATGCAAATAACAAAAGAGGAATAACCATTGGTGCTACAGTTATGGTACTTACCCAAACCGTCATGGTTGCTATCATGACCATGGCGCCTGTACACATGGAACATAATGGCCATGGTTTAAGTGCAGTAGGAATTGTTATTGGTGCTCATATAGGTTCAATGTACCTCCCTTCATTAGTCACAGGAATTCTAATTGATAAAATTGGCCGAACTGCGATGACTATTGCTTCTGGAGTCACTTTACTTTTGGCAGGTCTTGTAGCAGCTATGGCAACAAGTGGTTCGATGGGTCTCATGGTAATTGCTCTTTCTTTACTTGGACTAGGATGGAATTTAGGGCTGATAAGTGGAACTGCTCAAATCGTTGACTCTACGGAACCATTAACACGCGCTAAAACTCAAGGGACCATAGATGTCTTAATTGCATTAGCAGGTGCATCAGGTGGTGCTTTATCTGGAATGGTTGTAGCTCATTCAAGTTATGCAATTCTATCATTAAGTGGAGGTATTTTATCTCTAATATTAATTCCAGTTGTAATATGGGCCCGTGGTGGTAAAAAAGAAATTATACTTAAAGTAAATAAAGAACTTTAAATACAAAATGAGTAAGTTAATTAGTTTCTCTCTAATTAGATTAATAAGACGATAAAAAGGACTTTTAATTTTAAGGTCCTTTTTTATTTTTACAGAAAATTCACCTCATGTATAGTTCTTATGACTAGTTTCTTCTATATTATATTGTTTTTATTAAAATACAGATTTAAGTTCCTCTATTAAACGTAAAAAAGCTTCTTTATCTCTATTCTACAAAGACTAATCAATTATCTTAAGAACCTTACTTTTCTTGAAGTCCTTCATAACTTCTCAAATTTTATATACTTAGTAGAAAAAGCTGCTTCTTTCTCATTATAGGTGATACAAAGATCTCGGGTATCAATACCTATTATTTCTTCTTTACTAAATGGATTAAGTAGTACATTTGTGCAATTAGAAACGAAAGAAATATAATAATGATGAATCCAAAGGTAAAAATGGCCTCCTCTGCTGCATTTTCACCACTCATTAAAAGAGAGCCTAATATGAAATATAGAATAACTCCTATAAAAAGGTTCAAGAAGAAAATACTTATGTATTTAGACAATAGGTTATCTTCTTTCATTAAAATGCTCGTAGATAGAATCACTTTTCACGAGTTTCTTCTATTGTAATATGGTCTTCATATTTAATGTACTTTCATATACCATAACTAATTTATAAAATGTTGTCTTTTTTATATTTGCTTCCTTCATAGCTTCTACAGCTGTAACTTCTTTTCGTTTCCATCGGTTATAAGCTTCAATAAATTCTTGAATGACTTTAGCTTTGGGTCGTCCAAACGATACACCCTTATTCAATGCAGCACCAATCCCCTCTCGTTGGCGCTTGCAAATACGATCCTTCTTGGGCCCATCCAAGACATGATTTGTAGAACTAAGTCCGCAATAATTGTTCTGAGACTGTCCTTATACTGAGTTGTATCTAACAAAGGCATATCCAAGACTACAATGTCTGCCTCTATCTCTTTTGTTATCGCATTCCACTCTTGTAAGATTTCTTCTTTATTACAACCAAAAGGATCTAGTGAATGGATGTAAAGAATATCTCCTTTACGGATCATTCGCTTTAGTAATTGATACTGTTCTCGATTGAAGTTTTTTCCACTTTATTTATCGATAAAAAATATCACGAGAAGAAATGCCCATTTCCTGCATAGATTGAAGTTAACGACCTTCATTTTGATCTCGGCTGCTCACACGTATATATCCAAATCTTCTGTTTTCCATTTTTATACTCATTTTGTTTTTCTCTTATTCTACCAAAAACGTTCGTAAAAGTGTAGGAATTTTAGAGTGCGTTCGTAATTTATTTTCAAACTTAAACGAACGATAAAAATGATAGATTTTCTATCCGAAATAAAAATCCGTAAAGGTATACTTTTACGGACGCGATATTTAAATCTATTACAAAGTGTTAAAGGAATTGAAGTGTTTACACATATTTTCTTTCCGAAAATGGTGATTATTTAAATGAAGAGTAAATAAAGAAAAGCCTCCTTTTAAACAAAGAGGGCTTTTAAGTTTAATTTTGTGGAAATAAAAATGTTTGTCTAAACTTTCGAGCAGAATATTTCTTTCCATCCTTCATAACTCTAAAGGGTTCTTCTTTCCATGTTACAACTACTGCAATCTTTTTTGAGTCAACCGAAATAGGTTGATTTTGATGATGGAAGAAATTCTGTGAATCAGGTATTTTAAATGTGATTAATTCGCTTTTAGTATTTGTATTTGGCTCATCTCTATAGATTTCTACTGTAGCATCATAAACCTGTCCACCTAAGTTTCTCACATCGATACTATAGGTATTAAACTCATCATTATCCTTCAAGTCCTTAACATCGGGTTTGTCTATCTTTACTTTCCAATGGTCTGATGATTGAGACGTAGGAAGCTTTTCTGGTGTATAAGCGTAAGTATTAACAGAACTAAAAATGATGGAACATAAACAACTACCAACAAGTAAGATATGTGCTTTCTTCATTATAGATTCCTCCAAATCAAAAGATAAGAGTATTATTCTTCCAATTAGAGCTAATATACGTGATTTTTATTGTGCTAAATAAAATATACATATTTAAAAACACAAAGGATTTTTTGAAAAATGAAGAGAATTAAAGCATAGACGTTTTGTCATTAGCTTTTTTACTGTCTAAACAGGTGTACCTTTTTATACTATCTACATTGAACAGTCCTCACCATAGACGAACTATTTTGTTTTTTAGGCTAACTAAATTTTTTTATAAAACTCTTGAGCTAGAGCGTGCTCTAGGTATTATACTGAGAAACATCTTAAGAATAGAAAGGGTTGATCAGTAATGTTAAATGTTGAGGAGAAGGTAGTTATTTTAACTGGAGCTTCAAGTGGAATCGGTGAAGCAACTGCTAAAGTACTTGCTAATAAAGGAGCTAAAGTTGTACTATCAGCAAGACGTGAGGAACGATTACGAAAACTCAAGTCAGAAATTGAAAAACAAGGTGGTACAGTTGAATATAAAGTAACGGATGTTACTTCTCAACAAGAGGTAGAAGAACTTGCAAGTTTTACTTTAGATAACTTTGGACAGATTGATGTCCTAATTAACAATGCTGGTTTTATGCCACTTTCTTATTTACATGAAAAAAGAGTGACAGAATGGGAACAAATGATTGATGTAAATATTAAAGGTGTCCTTTATGGGATTGCTGCAGTTCTCCCTTATATGAGAACAAGAAAGCAAGGACATATTATTAATGTTTCTTCTGTTGCAGGGCACATAGCTTTTCCGTCAAGTGCTGTCTATTCAGGTACAAAATTTGCTGTAAGGGCTATTACTGAAGGGTTGAGGCAAGAAGAAGTAGAAAATAATGTTCGTACAACAATTATTTCACCTGGAGCAGTAGATACAGAATTGGTCAATTGCATTTCTAATCAAGAAATTAAAAAAGGTATTGAAGAACAAATTATGGAATTTGGACTTCCTGCAGAGGCTATCGCTAATTCGATTTTATATGCAATTTCTCAACCAGATAATATAGCTGTCAATGAAATAATTGTAAGACCAACTAAACAAGAACTATAATAAAAAAAGATATTGATATTTGTGGCTCACTTTTTTGTAAGTGGGCCTTTAATTGCAAGAAATTTAATAGTTAATTAACTCAATACTGATTTAAAAACTTGAACAAGTCAACCAGTTTAAACCGATCGTACCTTCCAGATAATGATGGAATAAATAATAAAGAGACAGGAGGTATTAACTATGAGCTACACGATTAGTCAAGTATCAGACCAAACAGGCTTATCAATTCATACTTTGCGTTATTATGAAAAAGAAGGTATTACTCCGATTATTAAGCGAAATGAAAGTGGCAGACGTATTTATGAAACTAAAGATATTGAATGGCTTAAATATATTTGCTGTTTTCGGGCTACGGGTATGACTATTGCTGATCTAAAGGAATTTGTGACCCTCGTAATGCAGGGGAATGAAACAATTGATCAACGCATATCAATGCTTAAAAAACAAAATGAATATATACAGTCAAAAATAAATCAATTGACGTCTTATCAAGCAATGATTGACCATAAAATTAATTGGTATAGTAATGAAATAGGCAATAGTAAAGTTTGTTCTAGAGAAGGAAGTATTGAGAATCGACTGAATTCAGAGTGGAAATATTGATTAAAATGAGAGTTTTTCTACTTTTATTCTTCTGAAGAAATTGTTACTTCGTTATAAATATTGATATTACGACATTCTTCTAATTATCTCTTCTCACTCTATTTAAATAGCAATTCGTTGTTCGAATCACAAGGGTCTTTTTATATTTTTTTCGTTAGAAAAACATTAGCCTCAAGGCTAAAAAATCACCCTGAAGGTGACTAATCTCTTTAACCAAAAAAGAAAGCTACCCCATCGTTGCAGGACGGATAGCTTTTAGGGAATTTGTAAGCTTCAATTCATAAAAAAGTCTGAAAAATTGTACAACAAATTTATAAATAAGGCAATATAGGACAACCTTGAGCATATGTATAAAACATGCTCTTTTTATACATTTTTTTCTCGTTCGTCTCCTACTAAAGCGTTGGTATGTCAAAGATGTATAAAAAGCTGCATATCCGATAAAAGTCATCCTACTCCGAACCCTTGTCCTGCATGGGTTCATTTTTTTCTTGGTTCCTTGAAGAGTATTTATGCTAACTGATAGATAAAAAATGGTATCATTAACCAAATGTTTAGTTCTTGGAGGACCAAATTGAAAAAACGTTTTAGTCAATACTCATTGTGGTTATCGTTGCTTGGAATTGTTATTGGGGTGGGACAATATTTCACATCAATATATAGCTCAAATATTCTTTATGTAGGAATCGTCATTTATCTTATAGGCTTTTCATGTGGAGTAATAGCTTTTGGAAAACATGAAAAAGGGCTAATGAAATATTTTAGTTTGACCTCTTTTGTTGTAATTCCATTACTTATCATGTTAGGTATGCTATTTTTTGCAATGAATTTTGGTGAAAATTAAAAGAAGCAAGCATAGCATGCTTGCTTTTTTTGTTTCCTAGAAAATCCATTATGGTGCGACAAGAAGTCGCTTTTATATAGTGTGGCTTACGCCACTGGTTTAGACGCAAAAACTATCCCCGTCCAAAACTGCGGGTCTGGTAACGGGCTCGTGGGTTGCATGCGGAAATGCGGAAACAGAGAGTCAGTGCACGACTCGGAACACTGCTAGGGGAAGATGAGTATGGTGAACATTAGTGAAGGTTTGTAAGCTTCGTCAATTTTAGCTCAGGATAGTGCACAGATTTGCCTGGGTATTGGTAAGAGGAAAAGCAGATTCATAATGCTGCTGTGACGCGTCCCGTATCTTGCCCGGAGTAAAGAACCCACCTAACCTCGTCGTATCTATAAGATGCGGAACTTGGTAAGCCCTTTGTCATCTGTATATACAGTAGGGAGATCGTAAGATCAAACGATGTGACAGAGGGTAAAGGATACGAGAGAAAGCGAATGCCGTTGTCTCGAAAGGGAACAGGAAAGCAGGAAACTGTATAACTGGACGGATACTATCGTCCTTACGGACAAACCCATGATAGGCCCGAAAGGGAGCTGACTTCTTGTTGGTCTCTCGTAGGCACATAAGGTTGTGGCTATCTTTTGACGAAAGAAACGTACTGTTATGTATACCTCCACTCGGAGCGTCGGCGTACGTTCTACTTACCGTTATGGTGTGTGATGAAGATACGACAGCAAATGGACCTGCAATGGGAGGCTTGAGCCGATGTGTCTTGAAAGGGACTTGCACGGTTCTTAGGGGAGGCTTGAGCCGATGTGTCTTGAAAGGGACTTGCACGGTTCTTAGGGGAGGCAGGGGCAGTGATGCCCCTAACTTACCCGACTGGACCGCAAATATAAGGGATAGTTTATATATTTTTCTGCTTCTTAGTATCAATTAAAGGTAATTATATCGACTTGTTGAACTTTTATGTTAACTGGTAGTTAAAGGAGTGATACTTAACATGAGTACCTATTTATATCGAGTAAATGCTTTTTCGCAAGATTTAACTTCAGGTAATCCAGCTTATGTGATTCGATTAACTAATCCAATTCAAAAACAGGTTATGCAAGGGATTGCTAAAGAGCTGAATCTACCTATTACGGCTTTTCTCCTAGAGCAACAGTGTAACATATATGAGTTAAGGTGGCTTACTCCTTCAGAGGAAATAGAATTGTGTGGGCACGGTACACTAGCAGCTGCGCATATACTTTGGGAGGAAGGTGTTATAGAGGTCCAACATCCTATTACATTTACGACAAAATCCGGTCATTTGAAAGTGGAAAAAGTGAAACAAGGGATTCAATTAGCTTTCTCTACTAATGCACCTATCCCCATAGATATTACACCTACTCTCCAACAGTTAGTAAGCGTACCTATTTTAAAGGCTGCCCAAAACAGTGATCGATACATTATTGAAGTAGCAGATGAAGAGTCATTGAAAGGGCTTATGCCTAATTTAGATCTCCTTGCTACTCTGCCTGTTACGGGTTTAGTCGTAACCAGTCCTTCAACTAAGTATGATTTTTTTTTCTCGTTATTTTGCTCCTAGAATTGGAATAGAAGAAGATTTTGTGACGGGTTCAGCCCATTGTGGTCTAGCTCCTTATTGGAGCCAAAGACTAAATAAAAAACAATTATATGCTTTTCAATCTTCTGAAAGAGGTGGAGAGTTATTCATTGATTATCAAGGTGATTTAACTTACATAACTGGTAAGGCTATTACTATTTATAAAAGTCATTTCAATGAATTGTTATTCTAAGGATAGAAAAATATTCAACAACAGAAAAAAGCGTTAGAATCAATTCTGACGCTTTTATGAATGGATATTTTCCTTTTGTAAGCTTATCTTCGAAATTTTTTCTGATTTTGTATCAAAATGAATATTAACTATAACTTCAAATTTTTTATTATTTTCATCAAGCCACAGTTTGAATGTCTCAACTGAATAATTCCCTTTCTGTTCTCGCTTTACGTGTAGGTAATCATAAATTTTAGCTGATGGATATCTTTCAGTAGCTTTTTGCATAGCAATCTTGCCCCACTTGGCATGTGAGGGAATCGCTTTTTCCGCATTTACTGTGTTGATGTCATGAGGACTATTCAAAAAAGGTATGAAAATAAACAGAATAGATAAACAAGTGGTTATTAAGGATTTATTCATTAATTAATCCTCCTGTTTTTATTATATTCTGTTCTTATTTTATAGGTATTATCCTTAATCTGTACTGATAACGTTGATTATGGTAATTAAGATTGCATGTGATACTAACCCTTATTTATTAAGTTTTTTTATCTATTTCAAGCAATTCTATGATTTTATCAAGTTTTTTTAATTTCAATTGAACGGATACTTTTAATTGAAGAATTAATAAGCAATCTTCGAATGAATAATGTAAAAGATACAACAAATAGAGCAATAAGACCAATGATGATAATTAGATATACTATTGAAATTACGTTGAAATTATCTATGACATACCACTCCACTCTTTTCTATTTTCAGACAATATAACATATTATTATGACCCTCATTTACAAAGAATACCTAAACATGGGTATTTAACTACCTCTATAATATACGTAATGCTTTTGGAAACACTAATTGTAATATCTTTTAAAGGTGGCATATTACAATGAAAATGACCTTAATTATTTTATTGATCTTTGGAGGGATGAATTTTTCTTCAATACTTGTTCAGGCCGAACAAATTCAGGGTCCGTCTCTAATGAAACTTGTTGAAGATTTCAAGCCGTCTAATGCAATTCTTATAAAAGCTAACAGACCTTCATCCGGAAAACCAATTCAATTTTACGACTTTAACCATGATGGACAAAAAGAAATCATTATTACCTATGAAATTAAAGCAAAAGAGCAACCCTCTCCTTCTCAATTTGGAGTAATGATATTAAAAAAAGAAAAGGATGGAAATTGGAGAAAGCTATTTAATGACCAAGTTCAAGGAGTAGATTTAGACTTTTCAGGACTAGCTGATATTACAGGGAATGGTGTGAAGGACTACTTATGGGGAGTTACAATTGGAGCACCAGCAGGAAGTTACCTTAAAGTTATTCATTGGGATGATACATCCTTCAAAGAAATTGAAGAAGAACCATACCATAAAATAGATCTAGTAAAAGAGAACCAAAAAGTTGGTATTGCAACTTGGCATATGTACCTTGGTGATAGTTATCTTGTAGATGTATTAAAATGGAATGGTGAAAAACTAGTTTATGATCAAGAATTATATTCTACATATTATCCTATTATTGAAAAGTTTTATAAAAATAAAATTAGAAAATTGGATGCCTGGTATTACTGGTATTGCCTTGCAGATGCTCAAATAAAAGCGAATTTATTTGATGAGGCTTCCAAATCCATAAAAAAAGGAAAATTATTAGCGAAGAAATTATCAATGCTGGAAGTGGTTCGAGATTTTAACAATTTAAGTAAGGTATTAGAAAAAAAGAAGGAGAAGTCCTTTTCCAGTCTAAAAAGATGAAGAAGTTAATTAAAGGTGATACTTATAAAATTGTGGTCTATGATGAAAAGGATCATGTTATAAACTAAAACTAAGAAACTATATATCCTCATACCTCTGTTCTTTGTATATAGCGTACGAAGTAATTAATAAAGACCGTTCATAACTTTATAAATTATGTCCGGTCTTTGTTATAGTCATTGATCAAATTTGCATAGATTAGCCTACTGAAGAAACACTAAAAAAAATTAAACCATTAGGAGAAATCTATGCTTAAAAAATTAATTCTATCTTTTTGTTTCGTGTCTTTGCTAAGTATTGGATTAGAAACAACACCTTATGCGAACACAAGGGATATTGACACAACTAAAGATTCAAAGTTCTTAATGTATAACGACATGTTAATGGTTATATTAAACGGACAAGTTGAAGAAGTAGCTAATGCGTATTATTTCAAGACGCTAAAACAAAGAGTTGCTGTTTATCCTTACAATATGAATGTTGTGAATGTAAAAAGAGTAAATGGATTTCGTGGATTTGATTTTTTAATTACTATCGAAACGAAACCATCGATAGGGGCTCATAACCCTGTTGGAAAGGATCGCTTTACATTTCAGATAAGTTCTGATGTACCGAAAATGGATGGCATAAAACTCATTGAGTTTAAACATATAAAATCATATAGCATCCCCCCTCACCTAAGGGATGGAGGTCTATATACACATTAGTCTTTCGATTGTGCGTTTTATGTTAAGTAAATCGTAAAGTATCTCATAAAAATAATTAGTATAAGTTTTACTCTTGATGACGACAAATAGGAGAAAAGTCCTCTAAATTAATTAAGGGCTTTTCTTACATGTGTGGTTGATCATAGCTGTTTTTAATAGTTAATAAAAGTTAAATATATACATGTACATATCTAAAATGTAGTACTAGGTTATAATTTGTTTAGCCAAAAGGTAAGCAAAATAAAAAGCTACCTCGGCAGTGGACGCGAGGTAGCTTTTTCACAGGGTTCAAACGTTTAACAAATATCGAAAAGATAGCTGCAAACAAATTATAGCATATTTTTTCCATAAAGACTACATTTTACCGTAAGAACATATGTATAAAAGGTAGCCTTTTTATACATCTTTCCTTCAATCACCTGAAGAGAAAACGTAGTCATATCAAGGATGTATAAAAAGCTGCATAAAGCAGAAATCGTAGCCTTATGAGAACCCTTATGCGAGAAGGGTTCTCTTTTTTGATGTGTACCGGAAAGAGACATTATGTTAACTACAAATGCATACCATATACAGCTTAAAAAACAGAAAAAACCCACCTTAGAGTTAGGGAGAAGGTAGGTTTTTTTCTGTTAAAGAAGAAAGTTAGTTGTAGATGCCTCACGGCGTCTTGAATAGTTTGTTCAAATTTAGGATTGATTATTCTTATTTGCAAGCTCTTTTCTATCAGAAGCTAATGGAGGCTGTTCTAGCCATTTGTTTTCAATCATGATATTGGCTCCATCTTCTGCATACATCTGTACTTTCACGGACATTTTGTTATACATGACCCCTAAATCGATTCTAGGACTTTGAGCTATACCAGTACCATAGTAACCTATACCTAACGCATTTAAGGTTGCAACATAATACATCATTAATTTTTCTGAGAAGACATGACTTGTCACATTTGTTACCTCTGCAGCCCATGATACAGCGACAGGAATATCACTCTCTGCTAATTTTTCACTAAACAATTGAACATGTTTTTTAGCAATTTCAATGCCCTTAATAAAGAATTGTGTAACATCCTTTGATTTGGCTACTTGACTAAAACCCATTAGAGTAGCAATACCTAACGCATTTCTTTGCGCGTTAGTATAAAGATTACTTACTTCTATTGCTGTAAGAGGTCTTTTTTCTCCAAAAAAATCCCACATAAAGCTTTGCTTGTCAACAAAATCAGCATGATCTAAATTAGGAAAATAAGGAGATCTGACATATATCCCTTTTGTTAATAATGTATCCTTGGACATTTCAAATAAGGTCATGGTATCTATTAGGCACGTCTTGTAATAATCTGTAATATCTTTTCTTACTGTTGAAGATAAACTAGCCGCATAGCCTGTCAGACCAACCTTGGACATTTGATGAATGAATTGTAATACATATGTATCTGAATAAAGTCTGGGTGCCGTTAAATTAACATCATCTTCGACCTTAAATCCTTGGGGAAGTGTATGTTTCTCTTCAGTCAGTATGTTAGCTATTTCTTGTATATGTCTACTAGATAATTGTGCAGCATATTCAATGATAGGTTTGATCTCCTCATCTTCTACTTTTTCTAAAAAATAAAGTAATATACACTGACTAGCACTGTCACTTAAGTATTGAGCCCACAATTGAGCGATTTCTGCTGAGGTTAGCCTAATCTGTTTTTTCTCTTTCACTTAACTTCCTCCATACTCTAATAATTTGTATTAGTTTCTCCAATAAATTTTTTCCTATGAATAAAGATTAGGATAAGTAGGAATAAAACCCTAAATGAAAGGAAGCTATTATGAAAATATGCTAATGAATTAAGCTTTTCTTTATATAAATATAAAGGCCTCATACCTATTTGAAGCCCTTTCTGTTTTATTTCCTAAAATACGTTTTATGTTAACTGGAAATAAGCTCTTATGTTATTATATTCCAGGAGGCGAAGAGATCTTGAATATAGGGTTAGGAGTTATATTAATATTTATTGCAATCATTTTTATCTTATGGGGACTATTTTCTAGCAAACGAAAGAGCAAGGTCATAAGTAACGGACTATTATTAGTAGGGACAACAATTTTACTTATCAGTATTCTGGTGCTAGCTGAATATTTGATCCATCTGCTAATCATATTAGATAAAATCAACATTAAGGAGACTTTCAAAAGAAGGTCTCCTTTGCACATTATTTCCGATAAATTACATTACGTAAACTTACTTATAATAAATTGTGTTTAATAAAAATAAAAAATCTTAAAAGGCATACGTATTAATACGCATGCCTTTTAAGTGAGCTTTCATAAAAAATCCCAAAGTATAAATATCAGATAATGCATATAGGGTTTGTCAAAAATTATTTTATCAAATAAATGTCGACTATTAAGCATGGAAATATAATCAATTAAATGGATTTATTTAGATAACATTAGTGAATTAGATACAATTATATAACTAGAAAGGCGTGTACAATGACTATAAACTATACTTTTACAGACTTGTTTTTAGCGATACAAACTCTCTATTTTATATACTCTGTGAAATAAACATTTCTAGAAATTGCACTCTAATGTAGATATGGAGACCATTCGAATATCGAAGTCACACTTGTAATGACATTAACACGTGTTTAGTCAAAAAAAGCCCCTGACTAGTCTGGGACTTCCTTTCGATGATTACTTAAATCTTTTATTTTCTAATACAATTACTTTTGAATTCGCTGCTTAAATCTTTAACCGAGTTTCCCGCATGATATAAATCCACAATGGTTTTCTTAAACTCATCATTGTATTTTTTGCCTGCACGTTTACGTTCCATTTCGGACACATCCTCTCAAAAATAATTGTAAGGACTTAATTAAATGGTGTCCATGAAACTATACTAACTCCAAAATAGTAATGAAAAGCTTAATCATTATATTTATTATTTGTTTCGTGTTTGTTATTTTCTATCCATTCAAATCTTACGTTACTTAACAAATTTTCGAATCTCTATGGATTAAAAGAATATATATTATTCAATAGGGTAAATCTAAGAAAAAATGGATACAGGAGATTATACATGGAAAAATTAACATCTGCAGAAATGGGTAAACTTTGGGCTACATATATGGGTAACAGCATGTCTACATGTATTCTAAGTTACTTTCTTCAACATGTTGAAGACCAAGATATAAAAAAATTATTGGAAAATGCACTAAGCTTAAGTAAAGAATTTCAGAAAACCATAAAAGACATTTTTATAAAAGAGAACTTTCCTATTCCACATGGTTTTACAAAAGAAGATGTGAATCTTGATGCCCCAAGATTATTTGAAGACGAGTTCTATGTACATTATTTAAGGTATGTAACTAAAGTAGGACTTAGTCTTTACAGTGTAGGAATACCGTTAATGTATAGAGAGGATATAAGGAATTTTTCCCTTCATTGTATGGAATCGACTATAAAATTGGGGGAACAGATCAAAGATATTTCAATAAATAAAGGATTGGTTATTAAATCGCCTATTATTCCGACGCCACAAAAAGTAAATATAGCACACAAAAATTATTTAAAAGGTTTTATTGGAGATGTTCGACCTTTACATGCATTAGAAATTGCCCATTTATACGATAATCTAGAGACTAACTTGGCAAGCAAAGCCTTAGTAATGGCGTTTAGTCAAGTTACCAAAACGAAAAAGATTCGAGAGCTATTTATAAAAGGAGAAGAAATTACTTATAAAGCGATTGAAGGTTATATAAAAAAACTTCACGATGATAACTTGCCTTCTCCGGAATTAATTGATCATTTAGTAACAACTTCAACATCTCCTCCTTTTTCTGATAAATTAATGGTATTTCATAAAATGGATATGTTTTCGATGAGAGTAAGAAATTTTGGAAATTCAGTAGCTGTAAACGGAAGACGCGATTTAGCTCTAATGTATGCAATTTTTTTAAAAGATATATCAGGATTTGTTAATGATGCAGCCGATATCATGATAGAAAACGGATGGATGGAAACACCACCCGAAGCTGCGGATAGAGAAGACTTATCTTCAAAGTAGGGACTATACAGTTGTCAATGGTAGGCGTGCTGGGAGGCATTAAGGAATTGACAATGTCTTTATATGAAGACCCTCTTGGCACTCAAACAAACGTGTTTGTATGAGTGCCAACCGGCAAGAGAGCCCCCTCAAAAAAAGTGAGGGGGCTCTCTTTTTTAAGGGGTTCAGAAAAAAGACATTATGTCAACTGAAAATATATATTACATTCATCTTAAAAAGAAAAAACTACTGGGACTAGCCAGTAGTTGAAGAAGACATCTTATAAAGCCTCTCTAATACAAGATAATAACGTGAACCCCACCCTCTCTTTTTAACATAAAGAAAAGGAGAAAATGGCTATACGTGCGGATAACTTTGTTATATCATTTTGTCAAATTCAATTTTTTACACCCATATGTTCAATTATTCGCTTCATTGCCTGAATCTGTCCCATATGAGTTGCTTCATGCATCAGTGTAACACCCGCAAGCTCTCCAAAGGTTTTACATCCCAGAAATGGCTTTTCTAAGGTATTGTTTAACTGTTCAGCAGGAATTTGCTGAATACGAGCCAATTGGTCTTTTAGCTGTATCATAAGCTCCTCCATAGTAGGTACATCCCCCGTCCAATCGGCTGGTTTCGTACCATTTCCGAACAATTCCATATAGTTTGCTGGAAGATGGGTTGTTGCATGAGGAAAACCAAACATAGTTTGTTCAGTAACTGTCAAAACGTGACCTGTATGCCAATGAATTGTGTTGTTAAAACCATCTGGCTGCACATCAGTTTGATCCTCAGAAACAGCCTCTATGATTTTGAGAAAGTACTCTCTTCCGATTTCAAATTGCGTGAATACAAGTTTGTTCATCTCTTTCTCCCCTTTCACTGATACAATCATCCATATTATACCATCTATAGAGGGAGAAGAATATAATTAAGGTACCTCTAGTGCTTCAAAATATTCGTACCTAGTTAACATCACTTATCTATTCTTGTCGTTTATACTTTATTAATAGATTGCCTTTTTCTATTTCTAAAGGATTAAATTCTTCTTCTTTTTTTACTTGTTCTTTTAGTACAAGTTCTTTATATGCAAGGATAACCATTTTGTATCTATACAATAAGATAAGTTTATAAAACATAATATTTTAATGAGTAAATATCAACTTATTTCATTTATTATATTAGTTTTAATATTTACACTATATGACGACAAATATTAACTTTTTCTACAATTTAAGCAATTATTAAATTATTTTTTACTAAAGTAAGTTAATCATAACTCTTTAATCGATGCATAGAGCATGTTTCTATTATTAAATAATGCTCCATAACTCCGTTATTAAATAAAAAGTTCTCTATTTATAATCCTCTTGTAACAAAAATGATTACTTTTGTTACAAGAAGAGATGAGTTGTTCTTGAATTACAATCAATAGGGTATACCTAAATGATAGTTGAGGAGAGGGTTGATTTTACTGTATAATTTAACTATCATATAGACTTGTCTTTTGATTATTGATTTTGAGGAGGTTTTTTATGATTTTTGGGTATGCACGTGTTTCAGCTTTTGATCAACATTTAGATTCGCAGATTGAACAATTGAGAGAGGCAACCGTCGATCGAATTGTTCAAGAAAAAGTATCTGGTATTCACCATCAAAAAGAAGAATTAACACAATTGCTTCATCAATTAGTAAAAGGTGACACGTTGATGGTGACAAGAATGGATCGTCTAGGAAGAAACACGAAACAATTATTAGAACTTATTGAAGAATTAGAAGCACGCGGCATTCATTTAGTGATTTTAAATTTAGGTATCGATACACGAACACCTTCAGGCAAATTTATCTTAACGGTTATGTCAGCATTTAGTGAGCTTGATCGAACAATGATTAAAGAAAAGCAACAAGCTGGAATTACCGTTGCCAAAAGAAAAGGTATTTATAAAGGGAAGAAACCGAAATTTACGTTAAAGCATGATGGAGTAAGGCATGCCATCGAACTACATGAAACCACTAATAAGCCTGTAAAGGAAATCTGTAAAATCACCAATATAAGTGAAGCTACTTTTTATCGTCGGTGGAGAGAATATCAAAATATAAAAAATGCGGTGACTCCGGGAGAATAATAGAAAGAATTTTATTTTTCACTACATAAACAGCTATCTATAGTCGATTAAAGTAAAGAGGATTAACTATTTAGTTGTAATATAGTGGATGGTCACTATAAAATAGGGTTTTAAGCTTAAAACAAACGGTAAATGATAAAACAATTTGACTATCACCCACTTTCAATGTGGGAATAATTGGATTTTAATCACTACCCTAAGAAGAATACGAACTTGTAGAAAATCTTACAAAAGCAATGTTCGAAGCGATGGATACAGAGGGAAAGCCATAACCATTATTTTCAGAGAAAACAATATTAACAACGTAGGAGTAGATACAAAACTCTTTGCGGAGGAAATGATAGCAATACTTGTAACTTGTAAGTAGAAATTGAGTTCTGAAAGTATCCATTTGTTTAAAGTAACATACTACTTTATTAGGAGTGACAAAATTGAACAATGTAACTATATACAGCACATTAACTGAACTGATCGAAAGCCGACATAGTGTGAAAAAGTATGATCCAAGCGTAAAAATTTCTGAGATAAAACATGCATCAAAGGTTGATTACAATATAAGCGTGTATTAAGAGATGATTTCTTTTGTAAAATATTAAAACAACTTAAAGATTTTTTAAAATAGTATGTAAAAAAGAAGGTTAGAGGAGTGTTTTTGATGGAACGAAGAGTTGTAATCACAGGATATGGAGTCGTTTCACCGTTAGGAAATACGGTTCAAGCGTTCTGGGAAAGTATTAAAGAAGGTAAGTCAGGTATCAAAAAAATTAAGTCTGATGACTTTAATAATATTAGCACCCAAATTGCAGGTTATATTACCGACTTTGATGGAGAGCAATATCTCGATAAAAAAGAATTAGGGAAATATGACTTATTCGTACAATATGCTGTTGCTGCTGCTCAACAAGCTCTAGACCAGGCGAATCTAGATTTACCAAGTTTGAATAAGGAGCGATTGGGGGTTTATATTGGTTCTGGTGTTGGAGGAATTAATACTACATTAGATAATCATAAAGCTTTCATTGAAAGAGGATCAAGAAAGGTTTCTCCATTTATGGTTCCTATGATGATTAGTAATATGGCGTCAGGAATTATTTCTATAAGAACTGGTTTTAAGGGGCCTAGCTTTTCTCCTGTTTCTGCTTGTGCAACAGGAAATCAAGCGATTGGTGAGGCTTTTTTAAATATTCGACACGGATATTCCGATGGCATACTAGCAGGAGGGGCTGAAGCTCCCATTAATCCATTGGCTTTTGCTGGGTTCTCTAGAATGAGAGCAATGTCCACTTTTAATGATTTACCAGAAAAGGCAAGTCGTCCATTTGACAGAGGTCGTGATGGTTTTGTCATGTCGGAAGGAGCAGGTATTTTATTCCTGGAAGAGTATGAACACGCAAGAAAACGAGGAGCAACAATTTTAGGAGAAATTGTAGGATATGGTTCGACAACAGATGCCTATCATATAACTTCCCCTGATTATACCGGAGCCGCAAATGCAATGAGATTGGCTTTAGATATGGGAAATGTAAAATCCACTGATGTGGACTATATAAATGCTCATGGGACAAGCACCCCTGAAGGAGATAAATCAGAGACCAAAGCGATTAAAAGTGTTTTTGGTGATCATGCTTATAACTTAAAGGTAAGTTCCACGAAATCAATGACTGGACATCTTTTTGGGGCAGCTGGTGGGATCGAGGCTATTATAACCCTCAAAAGTATTATGGAAGATATAGTTCCTCCTACTATTAATTATGAAACGCGAGATGAGGATTGTGATTTAGATTATACGCCAAATTATGCAGCTAAGACAAAGGTAAACTACGCAATTTCTAATGGTTTTGGTTTCGGCGGACATAATGCCGTGTTGCTATTTAAAAAGTTGTCGGTATAAATAAAACGATAGTAAGAGAATTAATTGATAGGTTAAGCATTATCTTAACGTTTAACTATCTTAATATTTGAATGATTGTCCTTTAACATTAGGGGGTATTACAAGATGACCTAATGGATCAATTTTATTTCACTTTATCGTCTTAAAAACAACTTTGTTGGCATTCACTCTAAATATAGGGGGAAAGGCATTGGAAGACAGTTATATAACCAATTTTTTTGATGTAATTAAACTAAATGGCCGTAGTATTGTTCGTTGTATGATCTCTCTTGTTAACAAAGCCTCAGTTGCTTATCATACTAAAATGGGATTTGAAGTTGAACAAGGTCAAGATAATGTTCTATTTGTAAAGCACTTGAATTAATTCAAGTGCTTATTCCACTAATAATTTCTGTTACGGTAACTAAGAATATATAAAGCATATATCGTACCATCTCCAGAACCGTTCTGCGACAAGGGTTCTTTTTTGATGTGTGTTCCTAAAAGAGTGATTATAGTGCGACAAGAAGTCGCTTTCTTACAGTGTAGCTAGGGCTACTCATCTAGACGCGGGGATGATCTCCATCCGAAACGGCATGCTTGGTAACGAGTCTGTCGGTTGCATGAGGAAATGCGGAAACAGAGGACAAATGCATGGTCCAGAATACTGCTAGGAGAAGATAGGTATGGTAAACGAAAGTGAAGGTTTGTAAGCTTCGGTAAAAATAACTGATTAAGGGCTTGTATAATCATATTTGTTGTTTCTTTTTTATTGGCACACTGGTATATGTCATTATTTTGATTAATTATATAATGTGTAGCTGAATTAACATGTAAGGAATCAGAAGTATTTGCCCCCATTAAACTAGCCTTAGAAGTACCCATTCGCCAGTATGCCAGAGCAATACATAGGATTACAGGAAGTCATAAACAAGCAAGTAGAAGTACCTCAACCTCTTTTAACAGAAGAGCAAATGGAACAAATCAATTTCACCTTGATTGAAGCCTTACATACCAATAAACAAGTATACCTTACATATTATAAGAACGGGCAACGTATAACCGAAACAGGATTCATCCAATTTGTTGATTCCCTGGGGGATCTCTTTATTTTTATCGATGAAGTATTCGAATTGAAAAATAAAATGAGGTTAAGTGAGCTAATTGATGCTCGTTTTGTTTGAAAAGAAAAAAGCTACCCTTAGAAGTAGCTTTTTCCTTAGAACCTCATACATGAAGAATAGTAGGAATTGAGGTTCCTATCCCCTTAGTTTGCTCTAAAATTTAAATTTTTTTCTTCCTTTTTTACATCCTATTTATTTAACTTTTCGTGATTTGATGTGAGAGGAGTCTCTTGATTTTTAATATTTACTTCTTCCTTCTTTAAAGTCTCTGATACTTTTTCATTCTTTTCTTTTCTTCGTTTACCTACAACTACTTCTTCTGTTACCACTGGTTCTTTTGATACAGTAACTTTTTCTTCTTCAAGAGGGATACGAACCGTCTCGTCGTCTTCTCTAATCTGTGCGTTGGTTCTTTTATCAGATACAGGACGACGTTCTACATACACTTCCTCATGCTCGACAGGAATATTGACGGTTTCCTCTTTTTGAAGTACTTCCTTATCGACCTGAACTTCTCCTGATTGGACTCGTTCTTTATCTACATGTAATTGTTCTTCTTTTAGCTCAATATGTTCTTCTGCACTTTTTGGAACGTTCTGTTCACGCTCACGATGTTCCCCATATAATGATTTATCATAAACGGAGTCACCCTTCGCAAAAGGAGAATCCTCTCTCTTTTCTAGGAACGGATTTGTTTTTGTCTCTCTATTAGCTCTTGCTAACAATAATACTTTTCCTTTTTGCAGATCATCTGCATAAGACCCTGCTTCTGTAAGGGGGATACCTAAGTTAATTAAACGCTTTTCTACTCTTGCTTTATCTCTATGAGGTTCTTTATGGTAATCTGGTGAAAACATATGTTTAATTTTATCCATAATCGACTCATCTTGATGATTTTGTTCTGTTGTTTCAATCTTCTTTACATCAATTCCCTCTTTGCTTTCTAATTCCGAATAGTCCTCTTTATCGATATCCTTGCTGGTTACCAGAGAAAGATCCTTCTCTTGAAATCCTTGTATTTTTAAGTTTTGAATAGCTGTTACAATAGCTTCTTCATTGTCATACGTGCCTATCACATTTTTTGTCATGAGTAGTTCCTCCTCTTAGTATAGTAAATGTTTTATATAAATAAATTTATTTATGCTACTTGTGATACCCCGATATCTTTTTCTAAAACATTTAAACAATTAGACAATCATTGTTTAAATGGAAATAAGTTAGGAATATAGTTCACAAGTCAAAAAATCATCAGGAGGAAACAAACATGGTAAAGAATGAAAAAATGAGTAGAAAAGAGGCTGGACGAAAAGGTGGAGAAACTACTTCTAAAAATCACGATAAAGAATTTTTCCAGGAGATTGGAGAAAAAGGCGAAAAAGCTACCAATAAAAATTCTAACAATTAAAAAATCTAAAAAGGTAGCCTGTCTAGATACTTATTTAGACACATAAGGTTCTGAAACACATAATATGACAAGGAGGAATCGAGACATGACAAAAAAATTAGCCATGCACGAAACGCTAGAAGTTCATGAAATCTTAACGCTTAAAACTTCGTGTGTAACGAAAGGCACAGCGATGTTGGAGTTGGTAGGGGATGAGAAATTAAAAAAGATTCTTGAAGAAGACGTCCAAACATCTACTAAAGCGATTGATGAATTACAAAAAAATTTAAAGAAAGCTCAATAAATAGGAGGGATCGAAGAATGGCTACTAAAAGTACTCTTACTAAAACATTAGATGATCTTGCTATTGCAACAGATTTATTATTATCAGCCAAGAATGGTGTACGAACATATACGGCATCGCTTACAGAAACGGCAACACCAGAAGTTCGCAAAGTATTAAAAAAGCAATTAGATGAAATTGTTGAGCTTCGTGAAAAGATCGCTTAATATATGATTGATAATGAAATGTATCATGCCTATGATATTGAAGAGCAAGTAAATCATGATTTAAAAAAGGTCGATAAAGCGTTAGATTTAGCGAAAGGTTAACGCATACCCTCCACATTACTTGGAAATAAGTATGTAGAATGCTATATTGTCAAACGTGGTGTATGTGTGGCAAGAAAAAAATAGATGTTCCCATAAAATAACATAAAAAATATTTTATGTCCTATTTTTGTATATCTTGAAGAAGAAAAATAAAGTTAAACGACTTTATTTTCCAAAATCAATAATATTACAATCTTTGCATATTTTTAGAGAGGGGTTTTTATATGACTTTAAGTACAATTTTCCTTGTCATAGCAGCTATTGTTCTAGTTTTAGGAGTAATATTCTTTATAAAACATTTTAATCAAAGAAGAAGGGAAGAGGCCTTATCCGATCTTCTTATAACTGTAGGTATAGAAATGATGATTTTTTCTTTCGGAATGTTAGATGATAAACTTTTTGCCTATTTGAATCACACGAAAGTAGAAACTAATTATGTTCAACTTGGTGTCGGCTTAGTTCTTTTCCTTTTAGGTGTTGCTTTTTATTTCTACATAAAAAATCGTCTTTATATTTTGAATATTAATGGTTATTTCGATAAAAGAATTGAACAACATCATCAAGATTTAAACTTAAGTTCTTTTGAATTTAAAGAAAGAGAAATAGATTTTACAAGATTATTTCGTAAAGGCATAAATGATACTGTTTCTAAAGAAATTCAAGAAATAATTAGTGAAAAAATGTCCGTATTCAAAGTAGAAAGTAAAGATAAAAGCAGAGCGTACACGGGAATAGCTCCTATCCCATTTATCTTTTTATCTGGAAAATTATTCGAAAGAGAAAATATCAATAAATATTTTGAATATGATAAATTTAATCAAACTTATTATGCTCTTACACCTTGTAGAAAAAAAGAAAAACTTATCCCACCCTAGAAACCATTACACCAATAAATCCTAATAATTCTGCAGAAGAAATTGTTATAGCCATCAGCTTAACACAACAAATTTTGGATGCTGATCTAAACCAATTTTCATGTCCAATCATTCATTTAGCTGTTAGCCAGCCCAATGATAATATAATTAAATACACGGATCAACTTGAAACGTATACTCAAACTATTTATCAGCTTTTAATAAATATTCCAAATGATTTTAGTAGTTTAAAAAAGGTTCATCTCGTATATTCCGGTCAAAGTTGTTTAGCTTTTGAAGTAGGAAAACTAATGAACGATCAGCAAATGGTAGAAATTACATGCTATCATTACATGCGACAAAATAACCTTTCATATCCATGGGGAATTGTCCTAAATGGAAATCGTAAAGGAACATATATAGAAATCTAAAATATCAATCATACATAAGTCACCTCCATGGTGGCTTTTTATTCATTTTTTATAAAGATGCAATAATCGGGAAAAGCTATAATATTTCATCGAACGATGAAGTATTTGAATTAAAAAACAAAATGAAGTTAAGTGAACTAATTGATGTTCGTTTTACATAAAATAATTCCACCTTCAATTTTTGTGGTAATCTAATAAAAGTCAATTAGAAAAGAGTGACCAACATGGAAGAGAAACAGCAGCAAGAAATAGATCTTGATAAAGTATATGACTACGCTGAATATCCAGATAAGCTCAGTGGCAGATGCGACAACTGCAATTCATCTTACTTCAAAAGTTCTGTAAAAGGTGGCGTTTTTTTACGCGAATGTCGGGAATGCGGCATGAAGAAGAGTATCTAAGTATAAAGGATTATATAGTAAAAGGAGAAGGTTTTTTACCCTTCTCCTTTTTATGTAGATGTAGTTGGTTTACTCATTTTTAGAATCTGAAATATATACCTTACTACACTGCCGGTGCCTTTTATTACAATCTACTTTAGAAGTTAAGGCATCCGTTGATCGCTCTTCTATTACCCTCTAATGACCACCTACTACTGCCTGTTCTGTCATCGTGAAAGTACGAAGTTTCCGAGGAATAAAAGCTCTTATCTCTTCTTCTTTATATCCGATTTGCAGTATTTTACGATCTTGTATAATAATAGGTCGTTTAAGTATAATAGGATGGCTCTTTATCAAATCATACAGACCCTGTAACGACAGTGCATCTATCTCTATATTTAACTTTTGAGGGATCTTTGATCTTGTAGAAATAATTTCATCTGTACCCTTTTCTGTCATACTAAGAATATTTTTAATTTCATCTTCTGTAATAGGTTCATACGATAGATTTCTCTCAATATAATCAATTTGATGTTCCTCAAGCCAAGCCTTTGCTTTTCGGCAAGAAACACAGCTTGTTGTCGTATATAGATTAATCATTTTTTACACCTCGTCTATATGCATTTTTTTCTATCTTTAATTAATCAATGTAAATAAAAGTATATAGATTTCTAATAAGTAAAAGCCACTTGCATACTACAAATGGCTTTTTGCTGCGTTGAACACATTAGATAATTCACGTATTATTCCCACCACTATTATAACATAGTTTGTTCATATGCTTTTTGCGCTCTTAAAGAATGATACTCTTTTCCATCGCATTCAATCGCAAGCCTACCTATGACAAGGCCAATTTGATATAGATCACATTTTACTTGTGTTCGTATAGAATAGCCATTCATAACCAATATTTTATACAAACGTCTTTCAATGGTGACTCTAACTTAATATATTCAGTTGGCGGGAAATTCTTTGGTTTTTCGACTATCTCATGAAAAATAAAGGCCAATAGCCCAACCTCTAGCATCAGAAGAAATACAATGTATTTTACATATTGATATTTTTTATGTAAGATGTTTGAATTTTATTTTTTCGGTTAAAATCTATAATCAACTAACTTTTTTTTAACAGTATGTGATCCATGTGACCTTCTACTCTCTATGAGTAGAAGGGTTTTTTATTTGTTTAAGTTCTTTCCTTTTGGGTATAAAAATAAATGTAAAGTTATCTAAGTCATCTACCTTTGTTTATAGTATGTTTCTATCTTGCCTTCTATCTATAGGATAGAGGGTTTTCCTATGTAATCTGTTTAAATTATGATTTTATTGGCAATGAATAAATGTGTTACCTTTCTAACAGGGTATACAATGACATTTCAATCACACAAATGACCTTCTACCTGACAGGAGTAGAAGGTTTTTTGATATCAATTATTTATCAACATCAACACTAATTGCTGAATTAACCATATTATTTAAAGTAATTTTATCTTTATCATCTAATTTATTACGTAAAAAGGAATCCCATGTAGCTTCGCAAACCCAGCGCTTCACATCATTATTCCAGCTTTATTAATCAGGGTTACATGTTATTTTTCCATATCTCAATGCATCATAAATAGCACGTCCATCGCTTGAAGTTGTTTCTGTAAATTTAATAGGCAGCAGCGAGAAGACAATATAATAAACAGAAAAATAGACAAACTGGTAAGAAAAGAGGCTTGCTGAAAGGATATCGGATATAACTAAACCATTTATAAGGAAAATAGAAGCTAAATTAGCAATGGCACCTCCAGCATAGACACAAGCATGGGTGAATCGGTTATCGTATTTTAGTTTTTCATATACACAAAAAGAATCTAAAAAGTAAACAGATTTTATTTTAATTTTCCTCCATTTAAAAATCGTTTTTCCTTTTCCAATGGTAAAATCCACTTTCCCTCCGAAAAAGATTGCCATGATAGAATGACCTAATTGGTGAACAAGAGATACAAGTGGTAGTACAAGTAAGAAAGAAAACAAAAATTTAGGCATATCATTGAATCCAAACACACTTCCACCTCCTTTATTATGAAATGATTTAATAAATGGCTAGCTTATTAAGATATGTAAATCCTTTTTGATAGTGGACAGAATTTTTCCAGCAGAGGGTCTGCCTTTTTTAATCATATATGCAATCCTCCGTTTGACACTCTGAAAAGGCTTCAATCAAAGGATAGGACCAATCGGTTTTAACAAAGCAGTAGTGAAAGTGATCAATAATCTTTGAGCATGGCCTATAAAGAAGAATATCTTCACTTTATTTTTAAACATTCTCCATAACAATAAACGACCCTATGTAGCGTAAACAAAGTTACTAAGGTCGCTTATCCTACATTCTGATTTATTATTTTTTTGTCTTTTTCTTTATAACAAAATATCTGGCTTCTCATTAAGCTTCTGACGGAATTTCGCTCTCATGATTAAGTTGATCGAATAAATAAGTAAGGTAAGAATCTAATTCGAATTGATTATCTTCAACAAAACCATCTAACACAGACTTACTTTCTTCTCTCATCTTTAGTCCCTCCAATTTATGTTTTTCAATTTATTTTGCATGATGACCATGATTCTTTTTTTGGCCCATTTTTCTTAGAACAAAGCTTACAATTAACACCAAAATGATTGCCCCAATAATGGCTGGGATGATTGCAAAACCGCCAATGACTGGTCCCCAACTTCCCAAGATCAGACTACCTAACCAAGACCCAATAAAACCGGCGATAATATTACCAATAATGCCTCCAGGAACGTCACGTCCTGTAAGTAAACCAGCGAGCCAGCCGATAATTCCACCTACAATTAGCATCCATATAATTCCCATAAATCATTCTCTCCTTTTAAAATAGTTAGTTGGCTTTACCCTCGACTAAAATCCATTAATCCTGTTATTTTTTTCCTCAATAATTTTTTCTCCTTATGTAATAAGATCATATAGCTTTGCTTGCGCTCTATTTTTATTCTTTTGGACAACTTCCAATGTCTCGTCTACTTCATAAAAAGAATAAACCATTAGGACAACCCCTAGCATCTATAAGTCAAGCACCTCTTACACAATCATCTACCGATCTCTTACTGCAGTAAGGGATCTTTGTTATTTTTTGAGTGGACAGGCAAGCTTACCGCAGTAGCTACATAGTATCTAAAGAATCTTAACTTCATTATCTAATTAGTATCTAGTTCAGTATCACTACCGCGTTAATACAAGAAGATATTCCCCTTACATTATCCCTTCACCAATTAGTGGAAGAATTAAATGAAGATGAAAAAAGTGTCGTTATTTTACAATTTTATGAAGGCTATTCTTTTAGGGAAATAGCTGAGACGTTGACCATTCCTTTAGGCACGGCCAAATCTATTTTATATCGTGCTTTAGCTAAACTTCGTAAACAAGTGAAAGGCGTTGGTATTTATGAAGAATAAACTAAAACAAGAACTTGAACAAATTGAAATTCCAAAAGAATTACATATGAGAGCCAAACTCGGTGTAGAAAAGGCTAAATCAGAGCAACCAAGAAGAACGTTTAAAAAAGCAATTGTATTTCCGGCTGCTGCAGCTTTATTCCTTATGGGTTCCGCAGGTGTCGGCGCAGCGACATTTCCAAGCTTCAACCACTTACTATCTCTTGTTAGTCCCGACATTGCCTTGTTTCTTCAACCTATTGAGACCACTAGTGAAGATAAAGGAATAAAAATGAAAGTTGTAGGTGCCATGAATGATGACGAAATGGCTGTTATTTATGTTACGATGCAAGATTTAACCGGTAACCGCCTAGATAAAACGCTAGATCTTTATGATTACACACTAACTGAAGGGCATATGTTTAATAGCCAAATTGTTGATTACAATAAAGATACAAATACAGCCACATTACGAATTCAAGCAAACGGAGGCACAAACTTTAATCATAAAAAAATCAATTTGCGAATAAGCTCTTTCCTTAGCCAAAAGCATAAGCATGAAGGAATCAAGATAGATACTGATCTGTCAGAGTTAAAGAATAAAAGAGTAGAGACAATTTCTCTTAGCACGGATAGTACATCCGGAGGAGGTGGGGAAATTACTGACCAACTCGACAAGGGAGAAAGTATAGAAATCTTAAAGCCTAATGAAACCACTCTTTCTCTGCCAAAAATAAAATTTATGCATGTATCAAATATTGGATTTGTGGATGGTCAACTTCACGTTCAAACAAAGTGGTCCGATGAAGATATAGATAGCCACGGAGATTTTTATTTAGTTGATCCTTCCGGAAAGAAGATAAATGCTGCTTCTAACGTCTATTATGGCGTAGATAAATCGGGGAAAACCGTTTACGGAAATAACTATGTGGAATATATTTTTAATGCAAATAATGAAGATTTTAGTAAGTTAAAATTAATGGGAGACCTTGTATCTAACGGTAATTTTACAAAGGGTGATTGGAGCACTACATTTAAACTGCATTCTGTAGAAAATGAAATGAGTCTGAGCTTTAATGAAGACTTTGGCAGTTGGAAAGCAACTAAAATGACTCTTTCATCACTAGGTGTAACACTATACGGAAAAGGCCAATTTAAAGATACTGATAACATAAAAGTGAGTGTGAAAATGAAAAATGGAAGCAGTCAATCACTCGACCCATTGCAAAACTTTAGTAACAATAACAGTGTTAAAGCTAAATTTCTACCTTCTTCTCCATTAGATTTATCGAAAATCAAAGCAATCAATGTAAATGGTACAGTTGTTAAAGTATCTAAATAAAAGATAAAGCTAAGTTTCTTATTCCTAGGATTAAGAAACTTAGCTTTTTATTGTTCACTATTTCAAGGGGTACCACCAATAAAACGCGGAAAACGTACGCTAAGGAAAATCTGGCTTGTTTTTAATCATCAGTTGTGCAGCTGGCCCTGAAATCGCTGCTCGCTCGATTCGTCAAGATCGCGCTCGCGATAATAGTGAAGAGATGATCAGCTCGTGGCGCGGACGAAGGCTGGTTGCTGAGCCACGCAAGCGCAGCAGCTAGCGAAAACAGGTCATCACCATCCATGTCGGTACGCGCCAGACCCTCGGCTTGAGCGCGAGTGAGAAGTCGCGTGCCTGCCGTACGCATCGTGACGCATGAAGCGTGGAGTGCAGACTCCGGGTCCTCCTTGGCTGCCATCATCGCGTCCACAACACCTTGATAATTTCCTGTGAATGCAACGACGTCGCGTAGCCACGACACAAGTGCATCATCGGATGAACTCGCAGTTTCGAGCTCACGTGCCTTTGTCGTAAACTCGTCGAAGCTTGCGCGGAGCAAAGCTTCCAGCAGCGCCTCTCTCGTCGGGAAATGACGATACAGTGTGCCGAGCCCCACACCAGCTCTGCGAGCGATATCGCGCAGCGATGCATCGACGCCATGCTCGGTTACAACGACGCTCGCGACTGCGAGTATGTGCTCATAGTTTTTCTTCGCATCAGCTCGCATATGATTCCTCCTTGACAAACGGAACAGTGCTCCGTATAATGATAAATGGAACAGCGCTCCGTTTAAGTGGAGCACTGCTCTAATAAGGATAACACATGTGTGTGAAAGGAGAAAGCGATGTCTACAAACACAATGAAGGCGATTCGGCAACACGAATTCGGCGGCCCTGAGGTACTGCGTTACGAGGAGGCCCCGTTTCCCGAACTGAAACCGGGGGAAGTACTTGTCCGCGTTCACGCGGTTGGCATCAACCCCCCCGACTGGTACCTGCGCGAGGGGTATAAAGATCTTCCTCCTGAGTGGCAGCCGGCGGTGTCCTTTCCCTTAATTCTGGGTTCGGACATGTCGGGCGTCGTCGAGGCGGTAGCCACGGATGTGCAAGGCTTCTCCATCGGCGATGAAGTTTTCGGCATGGTTCGCTTTCCTAGCATGGGGGAGAGCGCTGCTTATGCCGAGTACGTTACCGCACCAGCGTCGGATCTTGCACTCAAACCTGCTGGCATCGATCATGTGCACGCCGCAGGGGCGCCGATGGCAGGTCTCACCGGCTGGCAGTTCCTGATCGAGTTGGGGCACAATGAAGCGAATCCGTTTCAACCGGAGTCGCATCGCCCGCTGCCACTCAACGGCAAGACGGTACTCGTCAATGGTGCCGCGGGGGCGTGGGGCATTTAGCAGTGCAACTGGCTAAATGGAAGGGGGCACATGTCATCGCGGTGGCATCGGGCAAGCATGAGTCGTTCCTTCGCGAGCTCGGTGCCGACGAATTCATTGACTACACCAAGAGCCCTCCCGAGGAAATCGTCCATGACGTTGATCTCGTCCTCGATACCCTCGGCGGTTCAACAACCGGTCGTTTCTTGCGTACGCTCAAGCGTGGCGGCGCTTTGTTCCCAGTATTCATAGGCTTCTCGGACGCCGAGGAGGCCGCAAAGCTGGACGTCACGGTATCGATGACCCAAGTGCGCTCAAACGGCCCGCAGCTAGTGGAATTAGGGCGCTTGCTCGATACCGGGACGGTTCGTGTCGCCATCGACAGCACGTTTCCACTTGCCGATGCTCGCAAGGCGCACGAACGAGCCGCCCGTGGGCACATCCAAGGCAAGATCGTGCTCACGGTTGTGTAAGGACGACAGCTCGAATGATTATCGCACTCCTAGTGGAACATCGCAAAACTTTGCGGAGTTCCACTAGCGAGGACCGCGAATAAACTTTGAAAAAATTTTCTAACTTAATACGATATACAGAGCTAGTTAACATAACCATGGTTACCAGAAACCACATGCAAAAAAGCCCTTATTTATGAAGTAAGGGCTTTTTTTAATAAATTTCTTCTAATTCATTTAACTTCATATCCAATTCTTGACTTACCTTTACCGTGTTATCACTTACAAGCCCTTCTTTTAAAGCCGTATATATCATAATTTCCCTAATACGCTCTATTTCTTCTAATAGGACTTCCTGTGTTACATGTTTATTTCTCATCCCCATAATCACCTAATTATTTTCCATGTTAAATATTGATAAATTTCACATTAACTTTTTATAATTTATTTTTCAACACTCAAATTTTTACAATTTTGAGTGCTATTAAAAATTGATGATTTGGGAAGGCGAAAATTATAATTTTTATAACGGTGAAGTACTATGTAATAAATGATTAAATTTAATGATTTTATTTTAAAAATGTATGTAATAGTTAACATACTTTCTTAAAAAAAGTAGAGAGGGTAAAATATCTTGTGTAAATGAATAAATACAAAAAGGAAGACCTTTTCTTGTAGAATTAAGTCACCACAACCAATTCAAAGAAAGAAGGTCTTCCTATGAATCAGTTTACAACAGATCTTGTTCAAGCTCTAGTCCAAAAAGAAGATGTGACGGAAATTTTCCGTTCTCACTTAGAAAATGCGGTTAATACGCTCTTAGCGAGCGAATTGACGGCTTTTTTGGACTACGAAAAATATGACCGTATTGGATTTAATACCGGGAATTCACGAAATGGTTCGTACGAACGCACACTGCACACAGAGTTTGGAGAACTTCATCTCGTTATTCCTCGTGATCGGAATGGCGACTTTAAGCAACAGACGGTGGCTCCTTATAAAAGAGCCAATGATACGCTTGAAGCATTTGTTATTCATATGTTTCAAAAAGGTGTAACGACTGCTGAAATTGCCCATTTGATGGAGCGCATGTATGGTCACTATTACACACCTCAAACCATTTCAAATATGACAAAGGTGATGTCTGAACAGGTAGAAGCATTCCGAGATCGAGCGTTATGTGCACGCTATGCGTGCGTTTATCTAGACGCTACATATATTGCTTTAAAACGGGATACAGTGTCTAAAGAAGCTGTCTATATTGCCGTTGGCATTCGCGAAGACGGTTCAAAAGAAGTGCTTGGCTATACAATCGCTCCTAACGAATCCGCCTTTGTCTGGAAAGAACTTTTAGAAGACATCAAATCCCGTGGCGCAGAGGAGATTCTGTTGTTTATTTCCGACGGGTTAAAAGGAATCTCAGACAGTGTTTTTTCTATCTATCCAGCTTCTTCTTATCAAACATGCTGCGTCCATCTTTCACGGACGATTGCTCATAAAGTTCGTGTATCCGACCGAGCTGAAATCTGTGAAGACTTCAAATCTGTGTACCGTGCAGAAAGCCTTGAAATGGGCCAACAGGCCCTACATTCGTTTATTGAAAAGTGGAAGTCAAAGTACCCAAAAGTTACAAAGCCATTGCTCAATAACTCTTATTTGTTCACGTTTTATAGCTTTCCTAAGTCTATTTGGCGCAGTATTTATTCGACCAATCTCATTGAATCTTTTAATAAACAAATCAAGAAATATAGTAAGCGTAAGGAACAATTCCCAAACGAAGAGTCACTTGAACGCTTCCTCGTTTCACAATTTGACCAGTATAATCAGCGCTTTTCTACAAGATGTCACATTGGTTTTGACCAAGCTCGCGCAGAGTTACAAATGATGTTTAAAACAAACTAGTGAATAACGTCTATAAGAAAAGGAAATTCGTATTTACACAAAATTATTGACGGTCCCAAAAAGTATTGACTATTATATATATTATAGAAAAATGGACGCTTTTTCTACAAATTGAATAATTTATAAACTAATATTAATTAAAATACTTTAACATTTACTTTTATATGTAACATGAAGTTAAACATTACTTATTATCTAACACTTTGGTTATTATTCTTTTATGTAAAAAGATATTTATTAAATGCCTGACATTTAATATTTTCTTTATTGCATTTGTTACGATAAAAGCTTTCCTTATTTAATAAAAAAACTCAGTCAAAAAGACTGAGTTTCTGCTTATTATACGCTATTTACACCACTTTCTTCCATAGCATGGTCCCAGCTAGGGAAAAAATAAAGTGCATTTTTCATTAGTTTTGGATGCGTTTGCTTTACTTTTTTCTTTTTTAGAGATTGTCCATTTGTTCCTAAGTACTGGATTTGGACTTTGACTTCTTCGACCGTCATATCGGCTTGCATAAAATCACTCCCTTTATCATATTATTCCCTTCTTTTAGATAGGTAAAACATATGCTTCTAGAATTAGCTTATATTTATTTATATTTAATACAAATTATAAAGAATAACTACAACAAAGACTGCCCCTTCTGCATCAGCCTTCCACCAAGGATTCTTTCTCCGGAGTATGGAGTTTTTTATACATATGCTTGTCACTACAAAAAATAGTCTTTATGAAGAAAAAATATATGTTATTACTTAACTCCAGTTATAGATTCCTTTAAAAAGTACCACTCCAATGCCTTTGGTTTTTCTTATTTAACTACTAAAGAAACTGCCACTCTTTCTTTTTCTCTTATAATGATGATGTCCATAACTTCCGTGATGATCACGACCTTTTTTATAATCATCACTACTGCTATAACTCTTAAAAGGTTTTGATTTTCCTCTCTTGTAATCACTACTACTGTAATGCTTATGTTTATTATTCATTAGTGAATCAAACAGTTTCTTGAACATGATTTAATCACTCCTCATAATTATTTTAAATCTATAAAAAAACAAAAAACGCTTTTATCTTTTTAGTAGATAAAAGCGCTTGATGTATAAACACAGACTTCACCTAACTAAAAATGTAGGCAAAGGTCTTGCTAACAATTAAGATTGCCAACAAAGCCGGAAACATCCTGTTTCGTAATGACGACTTTTGTTGTACAGCTACTCCCCTTTGGAGTATTAAGTTTGTTCAATGGTAACGTAAATCGATTGTATAAGTCAATTGATAACTTATGAGTAAGTATCTTTCAGAATGTTGTTCGTAGTGTTTATCTAACGTAACAAAAACAATTACTTTTGTTACAGATAATTCTGAAGTACAACATAGTCTAAAAAGGTACACCTTTTTATACGATAAGAAAACTATTAAAAAAACGTCTATTTAACTTCTAAAATAAACCTTATTGTACGTATAAAAAGTAATTAACCTTTTTATACGTTATGTCATATACTTAGACTATGTATACAATATGCTAGTTTATATAAAGCTGATTATGCTTAGTTTTACTTTCCAGCATATTATTATCCTACTGCATTGGGGTAGTTATCTGTTTTTGATGTATAGATTATTTATTCTCCAATACTTTATTATTTTGTAATAAACAGTAATTAATATATATATGTTACAATACTCCTTCATAACACCTATAGAAATATACACTAGACCAAGTATAATGAAGGATATGAGAATTACTAAAAAAGAGGTAACTATAATGTTAAAAAACAACCCAGAAAACCTACAAATGTTTAAGATAGACTACTCAGTATTAAAAAATAATAAAATAGTTAATGACTTTGTCATTATAAAATCTGTTAAGGATACAGATAAAATTGTAAAATTAGCTAAATTAGATATATCTACAAAGGAAAGAGTATTCATTCAAGATGTAAAAGTCTTAGAATTCAACCCCTTTTCATCTTAAACATATAACTCAAAGACATAAGAAAAAGAGTGAATGAGACATTAAATTTTGAGCAAACTACAAGAGAGGATTTATCCTCCCGACATTTTCTTTTTTCTGAGGTGCAAACGAAAAAACTACCCTACTCCCATTGAACTGCACCCCAATTGTTAGACAAAAACTAATAATTGGAGTTTAAGGAAGGGCTGCCCGTCTGGACTGGCAGCTTTTTTCTTCATTTTAGTAGCTCTTTTTCATAAAGTAATTCTCTCTTTAACGTGTCAAAGTCTTTTTTAGCTACTTTTTCAATCTCACCAAATAATTCATCACCTTTGATTAATCCTTTTTCTTCTAGTACTTCTACTAACACTTTAAATCTTATCCTAGATAACACAACCTCATTTACGGCATTAACCATCAACTTCTGATCTTCTGTAAGTTCTTTTTCTTTGGCTGGTTCTTGTTGTAACTTAATTCTAAATACGACTTTTGTGTCATCTGATATCTCTGCTGCTTGATAGAAAGTACTGTGTGAAATATTTTTCATTTTAAGTTTTTCATTTGTATCAACAATAGTAAGTTCAAAATTTGGGCTCTCAAAAAATAAGTCATATAAGTTATACTCTTTTTTTCCTATAACCGAAAATGCAAAACCAATCTTTTTTAGCTGCTCCCCTGTAGTGGAATGTGTAATTGTTTTTTCTTCGAAATTTTCAACGTTAAATTCAATATTATTGATAATTAGTTGTTCCAGTTTCAATTCAACCACCTCTTTATCTATATTAATACGACGAGTCTTAAAAGATTCCCTGTTTTCTCAAAATAAAAATGGACACTGAGGAATCAGTATCCTTAAAGGAAAATTTAATTAAATTTTTCTTCTGTAACCATAAACTGTACCACATTATTTAAATTGATATGCACTAGCTCTTTTTCATTCGAAATGAATCTTTCATCTTTTGTTATATGACTAATGACTTCTTTCTTTGATATGGCTTCAAATTTTAATTCCTTTGACCTGCCATTTATAAATTCAAAAATAACTTTAAATTTAAGCAAAGGTGTAGCACCTCTTTATCTACTTATTATTCTTGTTTCATTAATTCTTCTTCAAAGAAAAAAGTACTTGGATATTTATTGACCGTATAAGAGTATCTTTTCATGTTTTTTACATAATGACTTTTTAAGATTGTCACTAATTCATTCGATACTCTTATGTTTACTATTTCTCCATTAGTAAATGGTTTTACGCTCATAGCCCTCATCCTCTCTCGTATCAGAAATAATAAAATTTATCTTAAGACATAATTTAAATCTCTTAAGATTCTTTATTTTTACCCAGTTCTTTTGCCTGATATTTTTTTAGTTCTCCACAATCATAAGGATTACCAATTAAAGTTGCCGTGTGATTCTTATAATGGAGCTGAGAAAGGCTTACATCAATTCGTATAGGTTTTCTGATATATGTGTTAAAAAAGTAAGCAACCTTTCTTCGATAGTTGGTTCACGAAGGGATAGTTGTAGTTTGACACCTTACGGTGTGATAAACCTCAATACCTACTCATGAAGTACATAGTCATAAAACAGTAAGGGATTATTTTCTATACATTTTTTCACGCCATACGGTTTCTTTTCTGCCTCTACTTCTCTTACGCTCCGTTTTTGCCTTTTCATTACGAAGTGGTGCCACTTCCGTTAATTGGACAGGAGCCATATTGGATTCTTTTGTTAAGAGCTTTAAAGTGGCTGACAATAAAGTAACAGAATCCACTTCTTCTAATAACTTTTCCGCCACAGGTTTATATTCCCCGAACTCTCTCTTGTCGATGGTGTTCAAAACGCGGTGTATGATTGCTTCCTGATTTCCTGCCATTACTTCACTAGAAGTGGGAGGCGATTGTCTAGACATCTTTGTTTTCGTAACATCTTCAATCACTTTTAAGTGATGACGTTCTCTCGAAGTTATAAATGTAACCGCCATTCCCTTATTACCTGCCCGTCCTGTTCGACCAATGCGATGAACATAGCTTTCAGGATCCTGAGGAATATCAAAGTTATAGACATGACTGACACCTGTAATATCAAGTCCTCTTGCTGCAACATCGGTTGCGACCATAATCTCAATCGTATGCTCCTTGAATTGACGAATCACATCGGCACGTTTTGATTGGGTAAGGTCTCCATGAATGCCTTCTGCTGCATACCCACGTTTTTTCAACCCTTCGGCAAGTTCATCCACACGTTTTTTTGTTCGTCCAAACACAATAGCAAGGTCTGGTGCTTGAAGATCTACAAGATTACAAAGAACATCAAACTTTCGATTATCTGGAATTTCCACATAACGTTGCTCAATATTCTTTACTGTTAACTCCTTCGCTTTTACTCTCACGAGTTCAGGATTGTTCATAAATTTCTGGGCTAAACTTTGTACTTGCTTCGACATGGTTGCTGAAAATAGTAAGGTTTGATGGGGAGAAGAGATGCCACCAAGAATCGTTTGGATATCTTCAATAAAGCCCATGTTTAACATCTCATCTGCTTCATCTAGAACAGCCGTGCGAATATGATTTAAACGAATCGTCCTTCTTTTCATATGGTCCATAAGACGTCCAGGGGTTGCCGAGATAATATGCGGTCTGTTATTAAGGGCCTTGATTTGACGATTAATGTCCTGCCCCCCGTAAATGGGTAACGTTTTAACTCCTTTTACCTGTCCAATTCGATTTAACTCCTCAGCTACTTGAATCGCCAGTTCACGCGTCGGCGCTAGAACGATTCCCTGAATCGCTTCTTCATCAAGCTCAACTCGCTCTATAAGGGGTATACCAAAAGCTGTTGTCTTTCCAGTCCCTGTTTGAGCTTGTCCAATTAAATCTTTCCCCGTCATAGCTATTGGAATAGCTTCAGCCTGAATCGGCGTAGCCTCTTCAAAACCCAAGGTATGAATGGCCTTTTCAATTTCTTTACTTAAGTGAAAATCAGAAAAATTTTTCAACTATTTCGTGCTCCTTCTCTTACTTAAATTCAGAAACGAGCAAAGCACTCTTTAAAAAGAGATGTCGCTTTTTCATTCCTGCGTATTAATAAATCAATGTTACGATCAACGAACATCTTGTTTTAACGTATCCGTACAAGGCGAATTCATGCCTTATTTTATCCACCACGCCTACGTGTATTTATAACTTCTTATAGGACCGATCTATAAAGATTGGATGAGAAAAAATTTCTCTTATTAAAATCATCAAAAGGGTCCTTTGTGTGGCCATAAAATGAGAGCTCAAGAACGGTTTTTAGATGAGTCTTCTAATCTGCATCAAAAATAATTCATATCCTACATTTTTGTGTAAATTACCGAAAACTTCTGATTTTTTTAACTACAATTAAACTCCTTAACAAATTGATATCCTTATTTGCTTTATATTTCCAGTGTATGTTTTAACTAGTCTACACCTTGTACCGTTCGTTTTGTCTAAAAAACCAGACTTTTAAGTCTGGTTTTTCTAGCTAGTGGAATTAAAAGTAAAAAAGACTCCCAGGTGGAGTCTTTTTACTCATTTTGATTATGCTACTTTATGAACGTTAGCAGCTTGTGCTCCACGTTGACCTTGTTCGATATCAAACGTTACTTTTTGACCTTCGTCTAACGATTTAAAGCCTTCACTTTGAATAGAGCTGAAATGTACAAATACATCGTCTCCGCCTTCAATTTCAATAAAACCGAACCCTTTGTCTGCATTAAACCATTTTACTGTACCTTGTTCCATAATATTGCCTCCTGGTGTGGAATATTCCACACTTGTATTACTACCCTTGTCCAACCATACTATCTTAAGATGAAAATTTCTATGGAAGAGATTTCTCTTCTCTTAATCCTACACCGAACAAAAATAATTAACTTAATCATAACATATAGAACCGAATATAGCAAATGCAGGAAAAACGGCCCTTTCAAACGTGAAAATTCTATTGTAAAAAGATTAATTTAAGATCTACTAATGGTACATAAATTCAATTGACTTTCACCATTTGTGCACATATGTAGCTTACATACAAAATAGTAAGCGTGTTAAGAAACCTGCTGTTTTTGTGTAGATGAAATTTTTTATAAAATGGATATCTTGGGTATAATACCGGGTATATACGTGGTAGAGGGGGGATCGTTTGAGACTGAAGGATAGAGACTTTTATACAGATAGTAGAACCAATAAGGTATATAGATTAAATGAAGATGACAAGGGAAGCTGGTACCTGAGTACGCGTGATGATGAAGATATTCATAAAATGTCAAGAACTTCGGGGCGTAACATGATGAAATTGTTAAAAAGTTTTTATACCAAAATGAACGACAGTTGAACATTCATAGCTCTGAAAAAACTACCTTATCCTATAGTTCAATCATAGTAGAGGTAGTTTTTTGTTCGCCTTATATTAAAAAAATAGTGGCTCAAAACCTGTTGGAAAGGTACACGTTTATGAGCACTTTTAAATAGCTATGGCTGAAATAGTGCTAATACTTTTTTAATGAAACTGAATTTTTCTCCACATCCTTTTCCTTTCATTAAGAAAATACATTCACACATGTATGACAGTTGTCATACTAGTTACTTGACGTTTATATCTTTCATTACCAGCTACTATAATGTACTATTAATATAAAGAAGAGTTGAATATTAAACACGGTAAAGAGGCAAGGAGGAACACATGAGCAAACAAAAAACGACTGAATTAAGAAAAAATGTAGCACCTTTTGAAAAATCCAATACGAAATCGAGTATAAAGCAATTAATAAACACATTCCTTCCGTTTTTCCTACTTTGGTTTCTAGCTTATCAAAGTTTGTCCGTTTCTTATTGGCTAACACTACCATTATGTATTGTTACAGCCGGGTTCGTGGTCCGAATCTTCATTATTTTCCATGATTGTTGTCATCAATCATTTTTCAAAAGCCGAAAAGCGAATAATATCCTTGGTACAATCAGTGGGGTTATCACCATGTTTCCGTATGAACAGTGGAAACGAAGCCATTCCATTCATCATGCCACGAGTAGTAACTTAGATAAACGAGGAACTGGTGATGTGTGGGTCATGACGGTTGATGAATATGTTGCAGCTTCTTACTGGGGCCGGTTAGCATACCGAGTTTACCGCAATCCAATTGTTATGTTTGGACTAGGTCCCATCTATCTTTTCTTCGTTTCTAACCGATTGAATCGAAAAGACGCGAAACGAAAGGAACGATTGAACACATATTTAACCAATTTCTCAATTGTTGCAGTATATGCACTTTTATGTTGGGCTATTGGTTGGCAAGCTTTTCTGCTCGTTCAAGCTCCCATCCTTTTTGTAACAGGATCACTTGGAATTTGGCTATTTTACGTACAGCATCAATTTGAGGATTCCTACTTTGAAAACGAAAAGGAGTGGGATTACGTGAAGGCTGCGGTTGATGGTAGCTCCTATTACAAGCTCCCTAAAGTTTTACAATGGGTAACAGGTAATATTGGTTTCCATCACGTACATCATTTGGCTCCAAGGGTTCCAAACTATAATCTAGAAAAGGCGCATGAGTCTACGCCACCATTACAGAAAGCAACAACCATTACACTAAGCACAAGCTTGAAGTCCCTTCGTTTTCGACTTTTAGATCACCAAAATAAACGTTTTGTAAGCTTCAAAGAAATTAAGCATCTCGTAGACAATAAAAAATCGCGCGTGAATTTGAATAACAAAAGACCAAACCTCGATGAAAATTGAATATCCAGACGATAAAATCATTCAATTTTAATAAAAAAATACCTGGATTAGTTGAACTATAACCCGAATAAAGGTCACTACACAAAAAGTGTCCCTTATTCGGGATTTTTCACTTGAGCACTTTGTGAGATTTTCGTACGATTACATCATTTCTTTTCGTCTTTTAGTATCATCAATCATGAAGTTCTGTTTTTTGTACCAAATGGGGAGGAGATCATTGAAAAACTACTGAGATATTGGTATTATAACTATTGTTTTTGCAAAAGACCCTGAAGGGAATCTTATCGAAATACAAAATAGGAGAAAATAAAAAGAATATACCTATTTTGTACGAGAACCAGTGTAAACAGTGAAGTTGTTTTATTACCTGAAATCCCCTAGATAAGGTATAGTTAAAGCCGTCCACTATAAAAGAAAGAAATGCCAACATGCGTAAGCATACAAAATTATTTGAAAATCTAGTAAAAGAGAATAAAGAAGAATTGCTTAAAGATAAACAAGCAATTGAAAAACTTATAGAAAAGTGCCATGAAAATATAAAGCTAGCTTAACACAGCTAGCTTTATTTGTAGTTTATAGAGCTAGTTACCATAAAGCGAATTCTCGAAATTAAAGAATTAAGTACAATGACTTTTACTACGATAGGAACAACCTACTTATCTTAAAAAACTAATTACGTAGCCCATATTTTAAATGTTAAAATAATGAAAATTACCTTTTTAGATAAGGTAAGATCGGAGGACAAAATTTAATGAATAATTTGCACTTTCTAGGAGAAAAAATCGTAGAAAAAAAGTATGAAATTGCACATAAAGTACATACAAATAGAATGGTAGACCTTAAACAAACAAGGAATTTCAATCTCACAAATGAAAAAATTATTGAAATGAGAGCAAACTTCATCAACAATTTTGGAGAAGCAATCATGTTAAACCTCGATCAAAATACAAGTTTCGATCGAATATTGAAATGGGGCAAAGAGTCAGGAGAATTGGCATCAAATCTAGGGGTTTCTCTGAGTGAGGCTTTAGAGACCACAAGTTATTATCGGAAATTTATATGGGAAGTACTTAAAGAAGAAATAAAAAAATACAACATGCCGATAGACACTGTATTTGAATTAAGCTCGATTATTGATCCTTTATTAGATAAGGCTGTTTATGCTTTTAGTTTGACTTATGTTAATTTCCATCATGAAACATTAAAAAAAGCGAAGAGTGCCTTCCTTGAATTATCCGTCCCTATGGTCCCTATCACAAAAGGAATTGCTATACTCCCTCTAATTGGAGAGGTAGATACGGAAAGAGCCTCTCTCTTACTAGACGAAACGTTGAAGAAAGCAAATGAATTGAAATTATCTCACCTTCTATTTGATCTCTCTGGTGTTATGATTGTGGACACTATGGTTGCCCATCAAATTTTTAAAATCATTGAGGCATTAGATTTACTTGGGGTAAAAACCATGTTAATTGGTATCCGTCCTGAAGTTGCTCAGACCATGATACAACTTGGTATTAATTTTAGTAAAATAACTGTAAAATCAAACCTCGAACAAGCACTTCTTAGTTTGAATTTAACCATAGATACGTTAGAATAAATAGTCTTATCCAAATAGTATACGAATTGAATTCTATTTACCTTCAAAAAACTACTTAACGCCAGACAAGTTATCAATAATGATAAGCTAACTTAATACCATAAAGCATTAAATTGTCAATCTATTGGTAGGTTTTTCTTTTATTTGTATTTATTACCCAAAGGAGCACAAACCACATGTGGTTTGTGCTCCTTTGGGTATATATTATATTCACCTGAATTTTCCCGATTGATTTCTTCTAATAAATCTTTAATCTGTTTACATAAATTAATTCCCAAATTCAACATTTCGATTTCTTTTAACATCAAATTAGCTCCCTTATGAATAAATTATAAAAAGTTCTACCTTAAAGAGGAAATGGACTTTGAGACTTTCAAATATTTATCCTTGTTAAGGGGGTACTGAATAAGCATGATATATTTGTAGGTATAAAAGTGAAAGAGATAAATAAAAATGAATATTTAATTTATAAAACTAAGTTTCAATCTTTTAAAATCAACACATAAACTTTTATACAATTTTGTAAATAAAAAAGCTCTATGGAATATTCCCAGAACTTTTCTATAAATAATTGCAAATATACGATGTTATTTAACAGCTTGTTTTAATTCTTTTCCTGCTTTAAAAGCAGCCACTTTCGAAGCAGGAATATCTACTTCTTCACCTGTTTGAGGATTACGACCTGTTCGTGCTGCACGGTCCCGCACTTCAAATGTCCCAAATCCAATCAGTTGGATTTTTTCTTTCTTGGCAAGTGTGTTATAAATTGTTTCCAGTAGCGCATTTACAGCTTTTTCAGCATCTTTCTGTGTTAGTTCTGCTTTTGTTGCAACAGCCCTAACTAGTTCCATTTTATTCATATTCAAACACCTCCTCCTATTATTTTAAATTAGTATGTAGAGATGTTAACACAGCTTCTACACACTTGTTACCTTATAACATTAGATAGAAAGTGAAAAAACCCTTTTTTTGTATGATTTACATACGAAAATCCATATATTGTTTAGTATGATAAATTCCGCATAAGTGTACTTAGATGAAAAGTATAACTATAATTTTTATAGATTTATTTATCTATTTACTTCAGTATAGTCAAATTATTTATAAAGAATTATCTCTTTATTAGTAGACATAAAACAAAATACAAATCATTGGAGTTAGTATACAGGCATACGACCTGAACTTGCCCAAACCGTTGTTAGAAATGGGATCGATTTCTCATCTATTAAAACCTATGCAACGGTTAAACAAGCGATAGAAACTCAAAAAAGCTAGGAAATTAAGGTTCTCAGCTTTTTTTCATTAAGTTGATTTAAGATGTATATCATATGCAGAATTAGTATTTTATCGATACTATAGCAAAACAACCCTAGAGTTATAACTCTAGGGTTATCTAAGTAATCATTGCTAAGATAGAATAGACCTTATTTCCTTTTTCAATACGAATGTATTTTCACAAACTCATCTGCATTTCCGCGTATAGAGAAAACGTCTCTATTTCTCCTACATTCGGTGGAGTTCTAGATATTCTTTTAATGTTTGCTGTAACGTCCCTTTTGCTTCTGCCTTTTCCTCAAAAGAGATTCCTGAGTGAATCATTGTCCGCACCAAGTCAGCACGTAAACCTGTAAGAATGGCTTTACTTCCCATCATTGAAATGCCAGTTAATATTTTTTGAAAATGGTCAATGACATGCATCTCCATATTAGCCATTCCGGACAAATCTATAATTAATGTTTGAATCTTTAAATCCGAGATGGCTATCAAAACTTTCTCCTCAATCGTTTGGATACGATAGATGTCAACCATTCCGATCAACGGTAATACAGCTACAGATTGGCTAAGTGGGATAACGGGCACTGATAGATGTTCAACTAAGTCCCTCTGGGAGGCAATTAATTCATCTTTATACTTTGAATAACTAATGAGAAAAGTGTTAAGAAATTGATCAATCATATCATTAATACTCTTCTCTAAATCATAAAATTCTTCACGGCTATTAAAATGGTTATTGATTCGATCATATTGATAGAGAAAATGCCACAAGGTTCGCCTAATGGCCTGTACCCATTCTAGTTTGAAGGCAAGAGTTAAGGAGTACTCCGCCCAGGCTACCCCTTCTTGCTTAGCGAAAGCAATGAGTTGTTCTTCTTTTTGTTCTACGACATATAGAGCTAACTTTTGAGCATTTTTTAAAAGATCAATATTTCCAGTTTCTAAAATGTCAGTAATCTTAGTGGCTACGTTAACCGCCTCTGATAAGAGTTTATCCTGGAAATTTTGTTTATTATCTCTAATAAAATCGGTCATTTTCTCTCTCTGGTTATAAATAATTTCCATTTTGAATACGCCCCTTATTTGTTTTCTGATTATAGTTATCTTTAAGTAATCAATATCTCTAAATGAATTATTATCTATTTTCATTTTCATTCTTTGTATATAAAGAAAAGTCCTCCTTCCTTGTACTACCCACACTAGATATGTTTTTAGATAAAAAACAACAAGGCTTTTATAATGAACCTTTAAACCTGGATATACCCATGGTCATGCTCATTTTTTTCAACATGATAAAGGGTTAATTGAGGTCATTTTCGCTAGCCGATACCCATTCAGATAGTTCATCAAAAATAATCTGAACTTGTTTTTTATTTAACCCGTCAACGTTCTCCCAGGCGATAGACATATAACCTTCTAAATAATCAGGATAGGAAATAGAATCAGAAGCAAGTGCTTTATAGAACAAAGGATTACCGCCTTTATCTACTTCACCCTTACATCTATAGTTTTCAAACTTCCAACCATCTTTTGTTTTTATAAAATGATAAAGGTCATTTTGCCCCCATCTAGGACTGTAAATTTGCATTTTAAATTTAGATGCACTACTCAATTTCAGATACCTCCTACCTCTCAAAAAATGTCATTTTTAAATAAGATTCTTTGTATCTTTACCCCTAAAACATATATTTTATTTACATCTTTTTTACCATATATATCTGTAGTTCCTACCTATGTTGCATTTGTCGTATAGCGTTTAATCCTAATATAAAATTAAATTTTTACCTTTTTTACAAATTTATTTCAGTTTTTAAATCTTTATTTCAGTTATTGGAGGTAATAACTTATAAATATACCCTATGTTAAAATAGATTAAACTTTAATTTGTAAAATTTCTTTAAATAGTGAGAAAGGGGTTTGGTGATACATGACAATAATTAAAATCAAAGAAATGTTAGAAACTTTATTACGGTATGAAGATAGTGAAATCACTCATACCCTTTGTAGTGGAAATCATACCTTTTCTCTCAGTTACTCTAAAGAACTACAGACTTTTCAATTGAAGAATGTTGAAACGGGCCATATTGAACACTTTCGGGGTGTGGAGACTACATCTTTAGCTTTGTATAGAATAATAAGTATGGTGGAAAAAAAAGTCACTGAGTAATAATCCACTTTTAAAGTTTACATAACAACTCTTTCAGGAACCATTACTACTGACTGAATAACAATATGAATTAATATTCGCATCTAGTTAACATAGTTCAGATTCGAGGAACCAAATAAAAACGCCATCCCTTGGTGCTCAAGGGATGGCGTGATAGCAAAATTTATCGTTTATGCAGGATTTTATACATCCTTGATTTAGTAAGGTTTTGACGCTTTGACAAATGGCTCGTACTGTATAAAAATCTGTATAAATTAACGCTCTAATACTAAGTCTTTTTGTTGTTCTAGAAGCTCGTTAAATAAAATTTCTGCACCTCGTGGGCTTAATACGAATCCTTTTGCATACTCCTTATTTTGAGGAGTGATTTCACCTGTAATGACACATTCATTGTAGGGTGTATACTTCTTTAAAATAATTTGATCCTCCTCAACAAAGATTTCTACAGGGTCTTTTTCTTTAATAGCAAGAACCTTTCTTAGCTCAACTGGAATAACAACTCTTCCTAATCCATCTACTTTTCGTACAATACCTGTTGATTTCATTTCATATTCTCCTATTCTTATTGTTATATATAAATCAAACAAGACAATTGTACACATATTAACTTTTATAATAAACAAAAGCATGTTCTCATTAAATCCATCCATTGAAATTTCGATTTCATTTATCTTTGGTAATCTCATTTTTTAAACTTAAAGCAACAGTCATATATATTATTCAATACGTTCATACGTCCTTGTATCACCAAAGAAATTATCCCATATCAATTCTTTATCGGAAGGTGTCCTCCTCCATTAATTCCTTAATAAATTGATTTATCGTTTCCATTACTTCTGTACATTTTTCTACCGTCTGAATGTTAAAACGAACGAGATTCTCTAACTTCATTTCTCTATCTGTTTGTGCTTGAAATAAAGTGAGTGTTTCAAGCTGACCTTTTAAAAATTCTTGACGAGACACCTTCTTTTTCTTGTCCAATTCATCTATTTTTTTAACCGCAATTGGATCTACATTTCGAATTTTAATTTCCATTTTACCTAACCTCTCTTTTTCTAGTATTGCTCTCCTCCCTAAAAGAAAGAAGAGCATAAGGGGTTTTTGCCCCCACAGTCTGTATGGGGCTAGGCAAAGCCTAGCAAAACCATGGGGTCAAAGAAAAGCTAGTCATGTCCCTTTTACGTCCCCTTTTCACCCCTAAACAACGTTTTTTAGATTAATTATTTTCCTGTTAATGCCATTTATTCACTCTTAGTCCCCTTTGTGTCCCCCACTGTTTTTTCACTTTATGGCTAAATCTTGTTGCTTCTCATTTAACTTTTGGAGTTTTCCTTGCAAGCTTTTTTGTTCATCTTCATAGAGCTGAATGCTTTCATCACTGCATTGAATCGCATCTTTTTTTCGCAATTTTTGATTCTGTATCAGCTTTTCCATAGTTTTTTATTTTCTTTTTTACAACATCTTTTTCTAATTCATGTGAACCTGCATTTTTTTAGATCAATCATCATTTATAGAATAAAAATTGATTCATAAATGATAAAAAAGCACGCGTAAATCACTTGTATTGTAAGTAAAAAGAAATGGCTGTTTTGACCATGAACGTGCGGAAAAAATAAAAAAAAATCGCTTGCTTCCGTCTTATTTTTTTCAAAAAACACTTCAAAATGAAGTGACTCTTGAGGGGACATTTATCAAATATGAGGGTGCGGCGAAGGGGGTTCTGGCACAAATATTGTGATTATTGAAGGGCCTCTGAAGGGACTATCCTTCAATTTGAGGGTGCGCTGAGGGGGTTCTTGTAAACATTTCTTTGTACCCAAGGTTTTGTTAGGCTCTGCCTAACCCCACACAGCCTGTGGGGGCAAAAACCCCTTATGCTCTTCTCCTTATTTTTTAAGGGGCACCAGTATTTTAAGAATTTCAAACAAAATAGGGAACTTAAAATAAGAAATGTTGATCCTACTACTGTTAAAAAATCTCTGAGTTAGCAAAGAAACATGATCAATCATGACAGCAATTTTTAAAAAGTCAGATACACACGTTAGCTATTTCTAATCAACAGTCAGATCTAGAAGAACGTTTGGAAAATCTGCTTGAGGCTCACATTAAGATGATGGAACACTGGGCAATTTCAATGGAAAACTTGAATGATATTTTAAAAGAATTGATCAGAGAATATAAAGATGATGAATAAAACACTCCAAATGATTTCACTCGATGAAGACACCTATCAATACATTCAAAATTACATAATTGAACAAAAAATGAGCTATCTTGGCCATGCGATTGCTGACATTTGTAACAGATTCAGATACGAGCAATGGATAGAACGGATTTTAACAATCATTACAGAAACTGTTTCCATTGAGTTGAAAAATGATGTAAAAAAGGCACTCAAAAAAATTACAACTTGGCGTTAACAATGCTAATAAATATGCACAAATAGCCAATAATATAGGACAATTTCCACCCTCAGAATCCAACAAAAAAGCAGCTTCTGTATTAGGTAGAAACTGCCTCTATCATAATTTTTAAATTTTGCATAGTGTCATTTTTTATAGTCCTTTTTTAGAAAAAGGACTATAAAAAATGGCACTACCCAGAATGCCCTTTTACCCTTAACATTGAAGTTGTACTAATTCACTAAATTTCCAAAAATAATAAAAAATAAACATTATAACATACTTTAGAACACTTGAGGAGGGGAAACTTTTTTCCCCTCCCCTACTCTAAAAAACTCATATATGATAAAGATGATTCCTAAAGCAATATAGGATCACTCATAGCTAAATATACTTGTTTTGATATATTTTGCTAATTTTTATTGAATTATGAGACGACTTAACGCTATAATAAAACTAACAAAAACGTGCGGATAGAAAAAAGACTTCAACTGTTTAAGAAGTGTGAGTGCACTCTTAAACCGTTCCTCCTAGTTACGGTAGGAAAAACACTTGTCGAAGTCTCTTGTTAATAGAGTTAGTTTTTATAAAATAAAACTTATGGCTTTATTTTATATGAAATTAACATCTATTTCAAGGGCTTAGTTCATCAAAATCACGGCATTGTTTTCCTTTCATAAGGGAGACAGTGTCTTTTTTGTGTTCCCAAAAGGAGAAGATGAACAAATGACAAAGCTCTTTACCTGCTATTTAGAAGATGTAAATACCTTCAATGGACGATTCACATGGTTATGGAAAGAAAAACCTACCCTTCGTAAAAAGAAAGAAGCGTTTTTAGAAACACTTCGTACGTACTTTAAGCAACACCAAGTAGCCCTACATAAAGAATTCCCTAAAAAACGTATGGAAATGTTAGATTACGTGATTTATAACCTTGTTGCCACAGGCATTCAAGCGATTCACTCGAAAACACTCATGAAAAAATTTGAGGTATCCCAAAGTACCGTTTCTCGCTTTGTAAAATCGTTAAAGGCAACACCGTTTATGATCGTGGCACGTTATATCAAAGAAGATACAACAGGTGCTCATCCTGATAGCTATGTGTTTATCCTTAAAAGCCATAAGAACTTTAATCAAATTTGTGATGAAATCTTTTTTGCCCATGACACAACAGGTGTACAAACACTTCAACAAGAAGAAATGACCACTCCTGTGACAACTCCTGTGACAAGTCCAGAACGTGCTGAAAACGTTGGTACACCAAGCTTTGAGGACGAAAAAACATCGTCCCCCTTTATTAACCTTGATTTACCTAAAAATCATTTAAGTAATCATTTAATATCTGCTTCACAGTCATTTGCTTATATCAAAGGTGTGCCTAAAAAAGTAAATAACGTGTACGCAGGTAAATATGGTCATCAACTAAAAGACTTTTATGCTCGTATTCTTAATGCTGCAAAAGCTGTAAAACGAGATACAGAGATTGAGATTGTCAAAGAGCAAGTACATGAAGTCGCTTATACAGCGATTGTAGGCTTAGATAAGTATGTACATGAGGCTAATCATAAGGGTACTACCCTATCACTGGATGACATGTGCCGTCTTGTTTATCAAATTGCCTACAATCAATTTACAAATCTACTAAAAGGGAATAAGGAAGAACAATCATCTGAGTCAGACATACATACTGAAGCTGAAAAAGCAGCCCTATTTACGCCTAAACATATCATCCGTAAGGAATTGGTTCCTGCTTGGTTAAAAGCTGAACAGGAGCAAAAAGAGTGTACACAAGAAGAAGCTATTTCTCTGGATCAACAGCTTGAAATAATTCAATTAAAGCAAGATTTAGGGCAAGAATTAACGCCAGAAGAAGAAACCTTACTCCAAGAGCACAGTACAACGTACAGTTCGTTAGAAATGGCGCAGCTTAAACAAGATCTTGGACAAGCCTTAACACCAGAGGAACAAGCTTTATTACACGAACATGCCCAATTACAGGACACTGTTTCGTAATCAAAAAGCGAAGAAATCCCTTGGAAGCTGATGTTTAGTAAGAGTATTATTATTTAGAAATATGTTCTAAATAATTAATATATAAATCTATGTAGGAGGAGTTCACTATGCCCCATAAAATGACCCTAACAGGATCTGCGACAGGTCCATTACGAGAATACGATCGCTACGTTGCCTTCGATATGCGTGAAAAAGGTTCACCTTCTGCGCCTAAAGGTCTGAAGAAGAGTACGTTTATTTCGTATACCGTGTTTGTCGCCAAGAAAGCCTTTAATAAAACCGGACTTACAAAGAAAAGTATTATGCATGAAAAAATCTTAATCCAAGGGGAACCGACGTTAGATATTCCCATCGACGAATGCCCTGGGGAAATTGGAATCATTTGCTTTCAGATTACCGTTCTCCCGAATAAAAACGATAAAGAAGAGAATGAGTCGAAAGATAAAAAAGAAGCGAAACAAGAGGTCTCTAAGGCACAACAAGAGGTTACAGCTACCAAGCAGGAGGAAAAGCAAGATTCTGTTTCTCAGCCTGTAGCAACAGAAATGAAAACTATACAACCAGAAGTGAAAGAAACGCCTCTACAAGAGAAAAAGGCTGCGCCCCAAAAGAAGCAGCTACCGACTCAACCAAAAGGGACACAGGATGTCGTAAGTTTTGATGACATTATCGTTCCTGAAGCCTTCTTAAAGACACGTCCAAACCCTGTGAAAACAGAAGAAGTTGTTGAGTTTGTGAAGCGTACAGGACACCTTGACAAACCTTTAACGATTGAGAAAGGCTCTAAGGTCTTAAAAGACGGTTATCGTCGTTATATTGTGGCCAAAACTGTGAAAATGGACAAAGTTCCTGTTGTCTATGAGTATCAAAAATAAGGATGCAGGAGTTTATTAGATGAATAATAAACAAAAAGAAATTGAATATATTAAAGGTGGCTGATGAATTGGAAAAGCATCGAGAACCCCTTACAAATTTAGGTTTGAATGCATCCTTTTTGAATACGGCTAATAGAAAGCTATATCAAGTTGTTCATTAAATCGAAGAACCTGAAGAGGACAATGAAAAAGAAATTAAAGGAGCGTCCTTTCATGAAGATGAAAAGATCATTGTGTTCAAAAATGGGGATATTAAAACGATTAAATACTTTAATCAAGAAGAAAATTGATTAAAGGCTGTTGTTAAAAATGAATTTAAAGCAAAATAATTAGAATTTTAATTAAAGAATACTTCAAATATATAATAGTTTTAAAATTTCTCTGTATGTACTCTATACAGAGAAATTTTTTATGAATAAATTAAACAAGAGTTTTCAAAAAGATTTAAGTTCAACTCAAGATGAACTTATACTAAATATAGTAATCTTAAATTGAATAAAGGCTTTGAAATATGAAATTAGTTGAACTAGAGTTGCACTAACGTAACGCTATGCGTATGACGGCGTTATGTACTTTAAATCTTTTAAGTGAAGGTTTTTTGAGTGTTTTATAAATACCGATAGAAACGCTCTGTAGCGAGTAGCGTTTTATAGAATTTTGTTAATTCCTCAAAATGAGAGTCTTAAAAGAAAAAGCAGCCACCCAACCATCAATAACTCTTGAGATTTTTATATTAAAAGGTAAATGTATTAATATCATTTTTTGAAGAAGCATGTTAAATATTAAAAATGAAGGTTTCTATGTAATGCGTAACGCATAGCGTACGCTGGCATTCTTGATGAAAAAAACCTTTCTAAAGAGGGTTTTTTAGTTCATTATAGAAGTTTATATAACGCGACATGACGATGGGCGTTATATAGATAATAGCTGTACCCTCAGTTAACATACTTTATATAAAAGGCGGCCACGTAGTGGTGCCGACGAGTATTATAAAAACGTTTAGTAGTAAATCAAAAGATGAGAAAGGTAAACAGATATGTAATATATATATAAATGATCTTGCTAATAGAATCTATTCTTATGTTAGTAACGCTATCCGCGCAACGCCGTTTTGAATAATTATCGTTGATATATTAAGGTTATTTCATTTAATATAGAAAAAGTATAACGAGGTATAACGGGGGGCGTTTTTTATTATGGAAGAGAGAGTGTATTGGACGGCCGAGGCAGCAGACATGGTAGGGATCGGAACATCCACTATTCGTAAATATGCACTTGCATTAGAAGCAAAAGGATATAATATTCAACGTAATGATAAACAGCAAAGAGCTTTCACCAAGAAAGATATTGCAGCTTTAAAAAGGATAGTGGAACTAACTCAAGCAGGCGTTATGACGCTAGATAGCGCAGTAAATACAGTTATTAATGAATTTGCTGGAGAAGATCCAAGTGAGGAACTAAAGAACGAGGATAATGCTGATAACAAGGTTTATTCTACTAATGATGTTGCTGCTATTTTAGAACATGTAAAAAAACAAGATGAGCGATTAGATAGGATAGAGCGTTTTAATCGTGAGTTAATTAACCGTTTGGATGAGCAAACCAAGTACATAACAGAAAGTATTAACAAGAGAGATGATCAGATAACAAGTGCTATTAGAGAGCTTCAGGATACAAAAAGGCTTTTAGCAACCAGTACAGAAGAAAAAGCAGAACATTCAAAGGGGTTCTTATCCAAACTCTTTGGAAAAAAATGATATAAAAAAGACCTCTGCATGAGGTCTTTTTTATATTAGCAAAATCATCTTCTTATATAAAATATTTAAAACTATAACATATCCGCAACAAAGACCGCCCATTATGTATTAGTGTATAAGGCGGTCTTAACTATATTCATGCTATATGTCTATGACAAAAATATCGACATTATTCTATAACCTTTTAGATATTAAAATGGTTTTTTCTCTATTTCTTTCTAAAGCATATGATAGGTAGCTTGTACAATATGAATAAATTTGAATAAACCTGATTATATAATCCCAAATTTGGACATTTTACTAATATAGAGGAGGCGTAAAAAATGTTATGGTGGAAAAATCCGAAGAGGTCTAAATTTGGCAAATGGCTTGATTCAGAAGGAATTCAGCAAACAGACTTTGCTACAAAGAGTAAAGTTTCTAGAAATACAGTTTGGAAGCTTTGTAACGATAAAAATTACATACCTAGTGCATACATTTTAAAGAAAGTTATGAACGCTGTAAAAAGAGTAGACAATAGTAAACACCAAAAAGATTTTTTTGATATATAAAAAGGCTACCTCATTCCTGTTTTGAGGCAGCTTTTTTATTTTCTTCGTCATTAAGTGAGATTAATTTTAATTCCACTAGAAGAAGCAGATGTTCTTGGTCTTCCATCTCTTTGCTGTTTCGCAGAACTCCTATGTTTCTCCATGAGTTCATGAATGCTTGCCACTTGTATAATTCGAATATAATCTGAAGAAACAGCATAACGAACAGGTGTAATCAAAATCACAGAAGGGAAGATGGCTGATCGGTCTTCTGGCTGCCACTGCAATGCTTTCCACTCATCCGAAAAGAAAAACTCCTCGTATAGGTTGATCTTCGCTTGCATTTTCTGATCCGAATACTGGTTTCGTTGCATTTCAATCCAAAAGGGAGATCCTTTGAAAATACAAAACAGATCGGGTTCAATCCCTCCTTTTCGTCCAGTGGGCTTATCTTCCACAATGACATTCTTAGGCATACTATACGAACACATTTGCTTATAGACATCCAAGATAGAAAGGAAATGTAATATTTTTTGAGAGTTCTTTTTGATCTTCGCATCCACAGGTAAGTAGACCGTCGGAGAATACTGCTGTGTGCGTCCAATGAGACCCAAGCGATACAAACGTACTATGACACTATTACACGCATTTACGGGCGATTTCAGCTGTTTGAAGAACAGTTCCACTAATGAGTCTCGATCTACAGCCCGAAACTGATTGATAAACCCAATGATGTCTTTATCACGCTGAGATAACCGAAAGCTCATTTTTATTCCTCCCTCTCCAATAATCTAAAGATGGATTGTGATGCAACTTCTATATCAGGATCAATCCCATTTAGTAAAGAAAAAGCGTACCGAGTGTACGTATGATGGTTATCGATTTGATGAATTTTCGCAAACAGATAGGAGGTATGGTCTCCTCGTTTAACCATTCGGTAAATCTCTGCCGTACGAGACGCTTTAATCAATTGGCTGCGCAACTTGAGCTTTTCAAACATCAACATTCCTCCTCAAAACATAAAGGTCGCAAAAAAGTAAATCAAAGCGCTATAGAAAGTGACAGGCAAGATAAAGCGCATCACCTTTGCGAACTGATCCACAAGATCAATCACACCCCATCGCTCTAATAACCGTTCGATGAGGGCAATTCCTAAGACAATACCTCCTATGGTCAGAATAGTGGGGTCAAGCATGGCGAGTGGACTAAATGGAACAAAAGAATAAGCCTTGAAGAGACGAGGTCTCGTAAGAGATGATGGGGGGTTAAAGGATAGATCTTTTGAAAAGAAAACCTTTGTGTTTTTCTCATGTTGGTACCTTCTTTCATTCGTTTAATTTTTTTGCCTTTGATTTATGCATTATTTCAGCTTAACGCATCCGGTCGCCCCCTTCGCCTCTTCGGCTCAGCTCCCTTACAGATTCTATGAAGGGCTTCACTAGGGGCATAAAGCTTGTATTAACGCAGTAACGCTACTGAAATAGATACTGATTAAGTAATGGAGTCATGATTCTTTAGATACTATGTAGCTACAGCAGCAAGGTTGCCTGTCTACTTAAAAAATAAAAAAGAACCCTTACTGCAGTAGGGGATCAGTAGATGGTGATGTAAGAGGTGCTTGGCTTTTATATGTTGAGGATTGGTCTAGTGGCTTATATTTTTCATGAAATGGACGAGAGATCTAAAGATGTCTCAAGGACTAAAGTTGAACGTAATAATAAAAAAGGAACTGACAATTGAATGTCAGTTCCTTTGTATTGTATAAATGTAGTCATTCTTCATCTTCATAAATAAATAAGCCATTTACGAAGGTCTCGAAATCAGGAGCTAATTCAAAAATAAGTGTGTCTGATCCCCATTCTAGATCCATATAAATTATAGGAGGGTTATCTTTTGTATTCCGATAATCGAATGCAACCCACCAATGTCCCTCTCCACCTAGTAGAACAATATCCTTTGGTAAATCCCATTCTTCTATATAATAGTCACTAGATAAAATGCCTTCTTTTCCTATTCCATAAATTTCAGGGAGGTTTACATGATGGGCTGCCCAATTTGTTGGAACGGAGGTAGGGTAGTCACAATATTTTAAAGAGCCTCCATTTTGCATTTTACATAACTCAATATAGGATTTTGGCAACTTCACACCCAACTTCTTTTCGGCATCTTTGACCATTTCTTCTGTTAATTTCTTTGATTGACTGTATCCATCATCCCAAATATCTCTCATTCCCCAACCCTTTCAATCAATACCAACTAAATGCTTTTCTTCATGCCACATTCTCTACATTCACGTAAGAAAACGCCACCTTTTACGGAACTTTTGAAGTAAGCTGAGTTGCAGTTGTCGCATCTGCCACTGACCTTATCCGGAAATTCAGCATAGTCATACACTTTGTTAAGATCGATTTCTTGCTGCTCTTTCTCTTCCATGTTGATCACTCTTTTCTAATTGGCTCTTATTAGATTACCACAAAATTGAAGTTGAAATTATTTTATGTGAAACGAACATCTATTAGCTCACTTAACCTCATGGACGGAGATTTGGACGACTCTGACTGTCCTTCAGATAGTTTAATCTTCATCCTCATTCACAAATTTCATCTCGCCATTCAGTCGTGATTTGTTATCTAATCAACTTATGACTTTCCCAACATGCTACACTCCCCGTTCAGTTTCCATTCGGGATAAGTTGGGTGATGACAGGTTTTGC
>NZ_CP130967.1:5000-60041 GCF_041941685.1 Priestia megaterium
AAGAACGATTTCGTTCACATTGTATATTTTTTAGTTCAATGCTTAAATGAGGTGTTTGTTAAAGAGAAGATACTTTTTCAAGTTACTGTTTCATTAGGCAATGGAATTACGTAAATGAAGTGGTCCTTAAAGATCATTAACTGCATTAAAAGCTACTTTTTCCTTCTTCACATGACGGGATGGATAATCGTTTGCATCCCGTTTGTGTTACATAAGCTATCTAGACCAATCATTAAAAAGAGGAATCGTAGGAACAGCTTTTAGTTGCTTGCTGCTTCCTCCTTCTACCTTTCAAATATAAAAAAGTAGACTTTTCATCCTTCACCTCGCCTTCAAACTTTTGCTTTTTTTAACGTTCCGTTTCTTATACTGTACTCCGTTCTTTTAAAATTTTGCTCCACTATTCCGTGCAAAAAATTTCGTAAATCTATTTTATAAATTCTCTTTTCTTCCTTTGTCATAACTCTTTATCTCTCTCAGTAACTCCCTCCTTTTTAAGTTAATTTCTAAAAGTTCTTAGAAAGAAATGTTCTTTTCTTTATAAGATTTCATCTGTTTTTTCAACAACAATCAGATTGATATTTTGTCAAAACATATTCATGACATTCGTTCCTTTCCTGTAAATTGTGGTTCCCCACTACAAAAGGGAGAAGAGCATAAGGGGTTTTTGCCCCCACAGGACGTGTGGGGCTAGGCAGAGCCTAGCTTAACCGTGATATCATGAAAACCCTCAAAGTGGCGACTCTCTGGCGACCGGAAAACGGTGTCCGGCGACTCTCTGGCGCCCCATTGGCGAGTCAGTGGCGACACCTCTTTTTTCACTTCATGGCTAAATCTTGTTGCCCTCATTCAATTTTTAGACCTTCTCTTGTAAACTTTTTTGTTCATCTTCATAGAGGTGAATGCTTTCATTACTGGATTGAATCGCATCTTTTTTATCGCAATTTTTAATTCTGCATTAGCTTTTCTATAGTTTTTTATTTTCTTTTTCTAACTCATGTAAACCTGCTGTAAATATGAAAAAGATAAATGTTGATGGCTTGTAAATCCGCATTTTTTTTAGAACACTCATCGTTTATAGAATAAAAATCGATTTATAAATGATAAAAAAGCACGCGTAACTCACTTGTATTGCAAGTAAAAAAGATGGCAGTTTTGATTACGAACGTGAGAACAAAAATAAAGAAAGATCACTTGCCTCTGTCTTATTTTTTTCAAAAACATTTTAAAATGAAGGGACCCTTGAGGAGACATTTATCAATTATGAAGGGTCGGTGAAGGGGTTCCTGGCACAAATGTTGCAATCACTGAAGGTGCGGTGAAGGGACTGTCCTTTAATTTGAGGGTGCGGTGAGGGGGTTCTTGCAAACATCTCCTTGTACCCAAGGTTTTGTTAGGCTCTGCCTAACCCCACACGTCCTGTGGGGGCAAAAACTTCTTATGCTCTTCTCTCTATTTTTTAAAGGGCACCACTATTTTAGGAATTTGAAATAAAATATTGAACTTAAAATAAGAAATGTTGATCCTACTACTGTTAAAAAAATTGATGAGGAAGCAAAGAAGCAGCTTCTACATGAGGTAGAAGCTGCTTTTATCATATTTTTAACTCTTTGCATAGGGTGATTTTTTTCACCCTTTTTACAAAAAAGGACTACAAAAAATCACCCTACCCAGAAGAACCATTTGCGATTATCATTAAAAATGTACGAATCAATAAATCTCCGACGTGATTAAAAATCTAGTATTATAACATACTTTTAAATACTTTGGGAGGAGTAAAAAAATACCCCTCCCCAGATTCCACAAATTCAGCTATGATGAAGTCGACTCCTAAAGAAATAACAAACGGATCGTAGCTAAAATACTTGTTTTGATATATTTTGCTAATTTTTTATTGAATTATAAGACTACTTAACGCTATAATTAAATTAACAAAAATGACCGGAATAGAAAAAAGACTTCAACTGTTTAAGAGGTGTTGGAAGCACCCTTAAACCGTTCCCCCTAATGCGACTAGGGAAAACACTTGTCGAAGTCTCTTGTTAATAGAGTTAGTTTTGTACAAAATAAAACTTATGGTTTTATTTTATACGAAATTGACATCTATTTCAAGGGCTTAGTTTATCTTAATTAAGACATTGTTTTCCTTTCTTCAGGGAGACAGTGTCTTTTTTGTGTTCCTTAAAGGAGAAGATGAACAAATGACAAAGATATTGACTTGCTATTTACCAGATGTAAATACCTTCAACGGACGATTCAAATGGTTATGGAAAGAAACACCGACCCTTCGTAAAAAGAAAGAAGCGTTTATAGAAACACTTCGTACTTACTTTAAACAACAACAAGAAGCCCTACATAAAGTATTCCCTAAAAAACGGATGGAAATGTTAGATTACGTGATTTATAACCTTGTTGCCACAGGTATTCAAGCGATTCACTCAAAAACACTTATGGAAAAGTTTGATGTATCTCAAAGTACCGTTTCTCGCTTTGTAAAATCGTTAAAGGAAACGCCATTTATGATCGTGGCACGTTATATCAAAGAAGATACAACAGGTGCTCATCCTGATAGCTATGTGTTTATCCTTAAAAGTCATACGAATTTTAATCAAATTTGTGAGGAAATCTTTTTTGCACATGATACAACAGGTATTCAAACGCTTCAACAAGAAGAAATGACAACTCCTGTGACAACTCCTGTGACAAGTCCAGAAAGTGCTGAAAACGTTGATACACCAAGCTTTGAGGACGAAAAAACGTCGTCCCCCTTTATTAACCCTGATTTACCTAAAAATCATTTAAATAATCATTTAATATCTGCTTCACAGTCATTCGCTTATATCGTAGGTGTGCCTAAAAAAGTAAATCATGTGTACGCAGGTAAATATGGTCATCACCTAAAAGCTTTTTATGCTCGTATTCAGAATGCTGCAAAAGCAATAAAACGAGATACAGAGATTGAGATTATCAAAGAACACGTACATGAAGTCGCTTATACAGCCATTGTAGGCTTAGATAAATATGTCCATGAAGCGAATCATAAGGGTACTCCCCTATCACTGGATGAAATGTGTCGTCTTGTTTATCAAATTGCTTACAATCAATTTAAGAATCTACTTAAAGGGAATACAGAAGAATCAACATCTGAATCAGACATACATACAGAAGTTCAAACAAAAGCATTACCTAAGCCTAAACATATCATCCGTAAGGAAATCGTTCCTGCTTGGTTACAAGCTGAACAGGAGCAAAATGAGTGTACACAAGAAGAAACTATTTCTCTGGATCAACAGCTTGAAATGATCCAATTAAAGCAAGATTTAGGGCAAGAACTAACACCAGAAGAAGAAACCTTGCTGCAGGAACACAGTTCTACTTACAGCTCATTCGAAATAGCGCAGCTAAAACAGGATCTAGGACAAGCCTTAACACCACAGGAACAAGCTTTATTACAACAACATAAGCAATTACAGGACACAGTTTCGTAATCAAAAAGTGAAGAAATCCCTTGGAAGCTGATGTTTAGTAAGAGTGTTATTATTTAGAACATATTTCTAAATAATCAATATATAAATCTATGTAGGAGGAGATCACGATGCCACATAAAATGACCTTAACAGGTTCTGCGACAGGACCATTACGAGAATATGACCGTTACGTTGCCTTTGATATGCGAGAAAAAGGTTCACCTTCTGCGCCTAAAGGTTTAAAGAAGAGTACGTTTATTTCGTATACCGTGTTTGTTGCGAAGAAAGCTTTTAATAAAACCGGACTGACAAAAAAGAGTATTATGCATGAAAAATTCTTAATTCAAGGGGAACCAACGTTAGATATTCCCATTGACGAGTGCCCTGGGGAAATTGGTATCATCTGCTTCCAGATTACCGTTCTTCCGAGTAAAAACGATAAAGAAGCTAATGAGCCGAAAGAGAAAAAAGAAGTAAAAAAAGAGGTTTCTGCGCCTTCTGAAGTACAAAAGAACAGTGAATATACCAAGCAGGAAGAAAAACAAGATCCTGTTTCTCAGCCTGTAGCAAAAGAAGAGAAAAAGGAAGCTGAAACAGTACAATCAGAATCGAAAGAAACGCCTATTCAGGAGAAAAAGGCTGCGCCAAAACAGAAGCAGCTGCCAACTCAGCCAAAAGGGATACAGGATGTCGTGAGCTTTGATGAGATTATCGTTCCTGAAGCCTTCTTAAAGACACGACCAAACCCTGAAAAAACGCAAAAGGTCATTGATTTTGTGAAACGCACAGGATACTTAGATGAGCCGTTAACGATTGATAAAGGCTCTAAGGTCCTAAAAGATGGCTATCGTCGTTATATTGTGGCCAAAACCGTTAAAATGGACAAAGTTCCTGTTATCTATGAATATCAAAAATAAAGCATTTTTAGCTAAGAATTGCTAGTTATTCGTAATGGACAGCAAACAACTATAAGGTGTCCCCTTTCATAGTTGTTTGCTGTCTATTTATCTTGAAAGCCACTTTCTACATATAGCTCATCTACTATATGATTTCATTTTCCATTTTTGATTGTATTATTATAAGTCCTTAAATTAAAAAGAATGCTTTAACTTTCCTTTTGGCTCTGCTAAACTTAATCATTTTATCTTTGATATATCATTAGTTGAATGAAGCTATTTTAGAGCTATTACCCCATTTGCGTGTTCTGATGCCTGAATCTGAGTTGAACTTAAGGTAAATTTAAAAAGAATTCGTGTTTGTGAATAAAAAAAGAATTTATTTTTTAGTTAAAATGCATTTTTTGTTGAACTTAAGATTAACTTAAATGAATTTAAACAATAATTAAATCAATAATAAGTTTTTTCCGTTTCATTTTAATCAATAACTATCATTATTGATTAAAAGATAAAACAATAATCTTATTCAGGAATTAGTTATTACATTATTATTGCTTTAAGATTTACATGGAAGAAGTTAGCAGTTAATATAGAATCAATAATGAGATAAGAACAATGTTATTAGAATCTACGTTAATAATCCCATGGTACGTTTCACTTCAAAATCAATTGCATGATTCTTGTATTATATTAATTATTAATTGACATATGGAGGTGTAGTTATGTCTGAAAAATTGTACTTACCAAAAGAAGTGGTAAATATACTAGGTATCTCTGGAGATTTGCTTCGTAAATGGTGCGAAGAATTCAATATTATTACAGAGTGGACAGGCACTGATTATGGAAAAGGTCATAGAAGGTTTACAAAAGAGAATCTAGAGACACTTAACAGTATAAAGAAGAAAATTCATGAGCAAGGTTGGTCCTGGGATCAAGTGAAACAATGGCGTAATGGTGAAGAAATGACTATTAATGACCACGTAGAACGGTCTATTTTAGAAAAGAAGATAGATCACCTAATTGAAGGTCAGAACCAACAAATAGAATTTAACAGGATTCTTTCAGAAAAATTGGAGCTTCTAACAAAGGAACTTATTTCTACTCAAAAAGAGTTGGCTATTGCAAATAAAGAAATTGCAGCAACAAAGCAGCAAATGATTGAAGTAAAAACAGAAAATAAAGACTTAGAAGCATACATAGAAAACAGCCTAAAAAAACGTGATAAAGTTCTTCTTGAAAACATTAGAAAAACTCAAGAAACGCTAAAAGATAATTCAGCTGAACAGGAGTTAAATCAAAACAAACAGAATTTTGAAGAACTGATAAATACTAATCTAAAAGAGTTATTAAAAGAAAGAGATGCAGACCTTTTAAATGCATTTACTCATACTCAAAAAGAGTTGATTAAAGAACAAAATCAAAAGAAGACATTATGGCAAAAGTTATTCTCAAACTAGGAAAAATCATTCCTAGTTTTTATTTTGTCAACTAATAAATAATAGAAAACAATAATATCTTTATTTAATTATTTATCAATTTCATAAAAATATCTAAATCGGAATTTACTTATGATTGCTTTAATTATCATTTTAAGATTAATTTTATGTTTAACTGAATTTTATTGCTAAATTATAATAAATATGCTGTAAAATTATTGAAAACATCAACGTGCAAAAAATCAATAATTTAAAAGATAATTCATTTATTCTTTTACAAACACAACTCTAAAGTTCTTTAAATTTAATAAAACCGGAAATGAATCATTATTGCTTTATTTCCGAGTTTATAGATTTATAATTTCCTAAATAAAACAGGAATTCAAAAATGGATTTTTATTTAACAAAAGATTTAATCCTCTAAAAATAAAACTCTAACATTTATCAATGCTACAATTAGTTCATCTGACACCATGACAACCTTGTTATATCTAAATTATTGACTCAAATCCAGTAGATATTACACTTTAAAATTAAGATAGCACTATTTAATGATTTATTAGATTAATCTCTTTAGATAGTTTATGTTTATATAGCTAAATGCATCGCTGAATCAGGAAAAACCATCACTATGAGGGGAGAGGGCAAATATTTAATCTATGACGTTAGTAAATAGCTAAACATGATAATATACCCTCAATTGAGAATACCGATTACTATAGTAACAATAGCATTACAAGGTATAATATCTCGTTCTCTTATTAATTGAAGGTTTTAACGTATATACCTAGAATAGTTCTCTTGATAAGAGGAGGTGATCATATGTTGAGAGTCATAACCGCAGAAGCAGCATATACCACCGAAGAATTAGCTGATATACTTGGTTTGCCCATATCGACTATACGAAAATACAACTTCCATTTTTCTAAAATTGGTATGCAGTTTACAAAAAAACAAGGTAGATTAGCTTATACAAATGACGATGTTACCATCTTTCATGAATTAAAAAAAATTCATGCCAATTCCGAAATGACCCTAGAAAAAGCCGTTATAACCGTTGCAAGAAAATTCAACTTAGTACAAATACCAGACACTCCACCTAACATTTCAACTGAAAAACAAACCCTTATCTTAGAACCACTTGAAGTACAAATAAAAGAGATACAAAGCTATATCGATGCAAAATTCGAGGAACGCGAACGTCAATTAATCTCAATGGCTCGTGAAATCCGAGCGTTAAAAAAAGCACAACAACAAAAGAAAAGTTTTTATAAGTGGTTAAAAACCTTTTTTGAAAAATGATTTGCTAGAATGGCGGTATCTCGTTATCTAATATTCACACAAAAAAACCTTTTCCCTCTAGGAAAAGGTTTTTTGTGTGAAGTCCAATTTCAAAGAATATTGATAACAAAGACCGCCCAATATGTATCAGTGTATAAGGCGGTCTTAACTGTATTCATGCTATATGATTATGACCAAAATATCGACATTATTCCAACTCTGCATAAGCAATATTTATATATTGTTTATTTTATAGTTTATTATATGTTGTAAATAAATTTTATTGCGGAATTTTTTCCCTAAAATGAATATTTTTTTTGAAAGTGTCAATCCTTTATAAAAAGGAGTGTGCTCTCATGCCTAAGATAACCAAAAAGAGTAAATTAGGAAAATACTTAATGAACAAAGGCTATAATCAAACAGAAATAGTTAAAGTAACTAAGATGGATAGAAAAACAGTTAGCAAGATTTACAATGATTCAAATTACATCCCATCAGGTACCACGATTAAGAAAATTATGAATGTCTTAAAAAAAATTGACCCAAAACTGAAAGTAGAGGACTTTTTAATTTATAAGCCCTATTGTGGGTAAGTAGGGCTTATTTATTGTACTAAGGACAAAAACTTTATAAAAAGGAGCTTTTATAGAAGTTTACTAGCAATCTATATACAGAAGAAAATGAGCATACTACTCCAAGTTTTGATAAAAACGGTAGATTGGAAATTCCATGATTTCTTCTTTTTCCTCAACAGGAAGAGTAGCAAATATTCTCTTCGCTTTTTCCTTATTTTTCAACAAAACTTCATATGCAAAACATAGTGTTTGCTCGTTATTCATTTCTGCTTTTTCTTTTATGTTATAAAGATCATTTTGTTCCTCTTCTGATAATTCATGGCCTTGCTTGAGTTTAATAAGATAGATATTAACCTTTGCAATATCATCTTCTGGAAACTTAGCTAAGTATCGTTGGTTTAGATCAAGAGCAAGCTCTAAATAATTTTCATCGAGGGTTTTATCATAAAAGTCTATATAGCCTAAAGAACTAGTAATTGTTAAGTCAGCTTGTATATCATGATGTTCATCGGCAAAAGATAATTTTACTATTTCGAAATCAAAGTTTGTGTCTTTCACCATTTCTTCAATTTTTTGAGAAGCGAAAATGCTTACTTTTTGGGCGTAATTTTCCCGATTATCAGGTAACATAACAGATTCAACAGTATCGTGCTCGTGGTTACTAACTAGATCTGTTATAGAGGAATATCTACCCATTATTTTTAACGCTTCTTCACTATAAAGGTTAAGGAAACATCCATCTGTATACACTAATGCTAGTTTCACATGTTTGGAAAGTTCAATATTGATTATCTCCGTTTTTTCTAGTTTCTCTTGACGAATATTCAGTAAGCTATATTGTTTATTTTTAAAGATATTGATTATAGCATTGAATAGGGAAGTTAAATCTTCTTTATCATCGAATATATCATTTTCACTTATTCCAATTTGAGTGCAAATATCTATCAGTTCTTTGTAAGATTCAATCTCTTCCTCAATTTCTTGGAGGTGCCCCTTTAAATCTAATGTTCCACCGGATAACTGTAAAGATTGAAAAGGAAACTTATTGCGCTGTATGTAATAGTTTATTAATCGTAAACATTTCATATAGGAACCGAGGCTTTTTACTCTTTCTAAATGGAATAGACCAGATTTCTTTCTCCTATCAAAATCCAACGTTAAATTATCTTCTATAACGACCTTGAATCCTTTCTCTGTCTCAATGATTTGGTAAGTAACAAGGGTGGATTCATTGTTCATATAAACGACTTCGTTCTTTCCAATTTTCAACTCATCTATTTTAACTTCCTCCACTGGTAACTTAATACCGTCGTCTGGGATACCATATACGTGAATTATCCCTTCATATAAATTAAAAGCTTTCTTTTCCATGTTAACAAGATCTACTTTGTAATGCGTAGATTCTTTGTTTTCGGATGTTTCAGTAGAGCGTGTTTGCTGTTTGTCTACCTCTTTTATAAATGTGTGACGTAAAGGATCTAAATCTTCATTTTTCATTTTTTTGAAATCAAAGGAAATAGATTTCTTTTCACTTGAATTAAGATGAGATAAGAGTGATCTAACTTTTAGTGGGGCTAATATCCGATAATACGCTAGCTGTTCAACAGTTGTTGTATCAGTTTCTAGATCTTTTGCTGCAAACTTTTTTTGGTTTTTGTTGTAACCATTCAATTCTCTCCTTCTTCATGGTGAACATTTAAGTCGTTAAAAACTCATCGAATCCTAGTATAGCAACAACGAAACAGCATTCGTTAGATAAATTAAATCCAACGATTGTATTTCTCAGCTATTTCTTAGTCAATGAAATGGGTTTACTATCAAACAAAAAAATCATGTTATATACAAAATTTTTGATCAAACATTATTATAAACAATCCAAGTACAAACAAAATAACATGAAAAAGGGCACTTTCCCGGCTAGGAAAGCACCCCCATGTCAAAACTTAGTACGTAACGGACTTTTATTATAACATAGGTTGCCCTCAAAAAGTAGGAGGGCCTTATTATGGATAAAAGCGAAAAACTATTGAAAAACTATTAATGGGTATTGAAAATATCTTGAGTGTAGCGTCTGATTTAGTTGATGAAGTTGCTGGGCTAAAGAGTGCAGAAAAAGAATGTAAAACCCTGGAATAGAAAGTATTTATGAATCAAATAACTCAAGCAGAACAAGAAGTCTTTGCTCTTGCTATTGATGGTCATTCTGTTTCAGAAATACAAGACATTCCCCCATAAAGAAGAGTGCACGATTGAGAACCAAAAAAGAAGTAGCTTAAAGAAGTTGAATACCCCATCTATGACAGAAGCTGTTCAACAATTTCAGAATTTGCATCAAGAACCGTCACAAAAACTAATACGTACTTCTTAACTATAGAATAGCCTTAAAGGCTATAAGAGCAGGCTTAAGCCTGCTTTTTCTTTTATTCATGCAATATCCTATTGCAAATTTGCTATGTAAAGGTTGCATAACTGATGCAACCTTTAGAAAAAACATGATGTTTATTCTGTTGAACACAACGTTCTCCAAAGCTGAACATATATGGTCACTAGTTAATATAATGTCTCTTTCTTCATATTTTTCAGTTCTATTGATGTATATTATATACATCTTTACTTTAAAGCGCTAAATTGATAGTCTTTTAGTGGTTATTTTAACTTTTTTTAACCAGCAAATTAATTAGGGGATGAGAACAATCTAATGTTAAAAAATAAGGTAGAAAAGTTGAGAAAATTCGAAGTGGAATATTCTATATCAAAGAATAAAACTATTGTTAATAAAACTTTAATTATAGAATCAATTAACGATGCAGATAAAATTATGAAATTAGCTAAATTAGACATATCTACGAAAGAAAGAATCTTCATTCAAAATGTAAAAATTTTAAGGTTCAGGGCTATATGAAACTCAAAATAAATTAGCAGGTTTGAGCCTAATATTTCTGCCTTCTAAAAATAATTAATTATATACAGAGAAAAGAGCATTCCTCTAAATTGAGAAATGCTCTTTTCTATAAGCATGATTTTGGTTATCAAACATGAACCCACTGTTGGGTTGACCACTTATATTTTACTATCTTTGATGATCAATGTCATTACTTAATATTTTGAAAATATAAAAAATTTAACCCTTGATCCCACACAAAAAAAGACTACCTTATCCCCCAAGGTAATCCTTTCTTTTTTTATGTAGATTCTACACAATCTCATTTTACATAATTAGAATAAAAAAACCATAATTCTGTTATATTTTCTGACATAAATTATCGAATGTTATTTCTACCTTTTCATAAAAATAAAAAAGGACATTTCTTTTATGCCCTGTTCCCTCATATCAGCCCCGCCTACGCTAAATACTATGACAGCCACTCATGCCATCCAACCTATACTTAGTATAAGCGAAAGCGATTACAAAGTAAAAGAATTAATGAAATATTCTGTTTATTTTTATTGTGTCTAGTAGGTTGAATAATATCAAATGTCATGAGCAAACTACTCAAGAGGTCGAAAGGCTTCCATCCTTTGGTTAAATAAATGTAGTAGAAAAACTCCTGAACAGGTATCAGGAGTTTTTCTGTGTTTTAAGCTATATATGATATACATCTTTAGTTAACAAAAGGACTCTTTCCTTAACCCGATTAAAGAGAGACCTTTTGGCATAAGGGCAGGGTCTCTTTTCTTGAGTATGCAGCTTTTTATACATCCTTGATATGACTGCGTTTACTCGATATCCAAGTGGGCGGAGGATGTATAAAAAGTGCACGTTACATATCTATGCTCAAGGTCATCTTATATTGATTTATTTCTTAATTTATTGTAAAATTATTCAGACTTTTTATAAATTAGTTTAGGAATTCCCTTAAAAGCTACCTGTCCTGCAATGGGGTAGCTTTCTTTTTTATCAGAAAGCATATTTTCTTAGTATCCTATGTTAACATAATCACTCTTTCCGGAACACATGCCAAAAAGAGCCCCTTGCGCCACAAGGGGTTGAAGATAGGATGACTACTTGCTTCATGCAGCTTTTTATACATCCTTGATTTAGCACGGTTTTCCTAAGACTTAGATGGGGAGGAGGTTGTATAAAATGTGTGCGCTTTATGTATACGATTTTCTTAGAAAAGATAGTATTTAAAGTGATAAAATGGTAAAATTTATCTGTCTCATACATGGATACGTATGAACCCTGCTAAAGAGCAGCCTTGTAAGTATATAACAAGGTTGCTCCTCCATAACAAAAATTGTATGACAACCTTTCAATTAATGTGTTATACTGACTATAGACCTAATCTTTCTTATACTTTAGTACAGAAAGATTAAAATCCCAAAAAGCACCCTTATTCTCGAATGCCATTAACGATGAGGCTACTTTTTCCCGCGCCAATTTCACCAGAAATCAGTAACGTTTCTAAATCCGCAAAATCCCATGAAACAGGGTTTCCGTAGATATCTTGACCAATGCAGACAGGAAGCTCCATTTTTTCGATATGAGGATGAATCGAGTCATACGTATAAGTAAGCATCTTAGGCAATCTTTTGTGATGAACGGTGATACTAAAATTCTTTAGGCTGCCGTTTATTTCGATGTTGCTGTCTAATACTTGTCGTAAGGCCCATCTCTTTTTGTTTAAAAGTTCAGGATCAATGCCATTTAGTAAGGAAAAGGCATAGCGAGTATAGGTGTGATGATGATCGATTCGATGGATCTTAGGGAACTGATACGAAGTACGATCTCCATGCTTTATGACCCGATAAATCTCTGCAGTACGAAACGCTTTAATCAATTGGCCACGTAATTTTAGCTTTTCAAACATCAACATTCCTCCTCAAAGTATAAATGTCGCAAAGAAGTAAAATAAGGCGCTATAAAACGAAACAGGTAAAATAAAGCGCATTACCTTTGCGAACTGATCAGCAAGATCGACAACACCCCAGCGTTCTAATATTCGTTCAATAATGGCAATTCCTAAGACAATGCCTCCTATGGTCAGAATAGTAGGGTCAAGCATGGCTAATGGACTAAAAGGAACAAAGGAATAAGCCTTGAAGGGACGAGGTCTCGTAAGAGATGATTGGAGGGTTAAAGGATAGATCTTTCGAAAAGAAAACCTTTGTGTTTTTCTCATGTTGGTACCTTCTTTCACTCTTTTAATTTTTTTGCTTTTTAGGTATCAATTATTTCAGCTTAACGCATCCGGTCGCCCCCTTCGCCTCTTCGGCTCAGCTCCCTTACAGATTCTATGAAGGGCTTCACTAGGGGCATAAAGCTTGTATTAACGCAGTAACGCTACTGAAATAGATACTGATTAAGTAATGGAGTCATAATTCTTTAGATACTATGTAGCTACTGCAGTAAGCTTGCCTGTCCATCCCAAAAATAAAAAAGAACCCTTACTGCAGTAGGGGATGAGTAGATGGTGATGTAAGAGGTGCTTGGCTTATAGATGCTAGGGGTTGGCCTAGTCGCTTATCTTTTTCATAAAATGAACGAGAGATCGAAAGGGGTCCCATCTCAGGGGCAATTTTTGTCCATATTTTCGCAAAATTCTTGGTTTGCATCAGAACCAGATTGAAAATATGAATTGATGTGTATGTTAAGAGAAATTAAATAAGAATTAAAGCTGATGAATTTTAACATCAAAGAATTAGGGTAAAGATATAAAGAGTTTCTATAAAAGTAATCCATTATTAATATTCAACACTTAGAGAAGAGTACATATCTTATGCTTTAACGTAGTAGCGAGTACTTATTTCAAATGAAAATGTATCAATAAACTCGACATTATGATCCTGAGAAATAAATAAGGAGGTAGCTAGTCGATGGAGTTTCTATCTTTAATGCTTATTTTAATTGTATTATTGGGTTTAGCTTTTGACTTTATTAATGGATTTCATGACACAGCCAATACAATTGCTACATCGGTTACTACTCATGCTTTGACTCCAAAGATTGCTATCCTTTTAGCAACTTTAATGAATTTCGTAGGTGCCTTGCTTTTTTCAGGAGTAGCTCAAACCATTACGAAAGATATTGTTGATCCTTTTTCGTTACAAAATGGATCAATGGTTATTTTAAGTGCTTTAATGTCGGCAATTATATGGAATCTTCTTACCTGGTATTTTGGTATTCCAAGCAGTTCATCTCATGCACTTGTAGGGTCTATTTCCGGGGCTGCTATTGTAGCAGGAGGGTTTCACGCATTAAATTATAAAGGGTTTCTAAAAATCATTGAAGGACTCATTATTTCACCAATTATTGCTGTGTTATGTGGTTTTATTATTATGACTCTGTTTCAACTAGTTTTTAAAAATTTTTCTCTTTCTAAAACGTACAGAAGAATGCGCTTATTTCAGGTTTTTACAGCAGCACTTCAATCGTTTTCTCATGGAACAAATGATGCTCAAAAGACTATGGGGATTATTACAATGGCATTAATTACGGCTGGATATCAAACCTCAATGGATATTCCGTTTTGGGTGCGAATTAGTGTTGCAATGACTATGGGAATGGGAACGATGATTGGTGGAAAGAAAATTATCAAAACTATTGGAGGGAAAATTACCAAGTTAAACCCAGCAAATGGGGCAGCAGCTGATTTATCCTCGGCTCTAATTATATTTGGATTTACGGCATTAAAGTTGCCTGTAAGCACTACACATGTGATATCTTCATCTATTATAGGTGTTGGTTCCGCACATCGAATAAAAGATGTGAAATGGGGTGTAGCGAAGCGTATTGTCATTACATGGATTATTACTTTACCCCTTACGGCATTACTATCGGGCACTCTTTTTGAAGTATTTTTTTTATTAACTAAATAAATTAAAAACGAAGAAAAATAAAAAAAGCTCCAAATTCGGAGCTTCTTTAGTGTAAGCATTTTTGTAGGAATTGGTGGACTGAAGATACACAGCAGTACACTTATACTACATAATGATGGATATGTATCAGGCCCCCCTATAAGCAATTGAGAACCGTAGAATGTACTTTTGAATTACTAGCTATGATGTTCTGATCAGACAGACTATAGACATTTCCTTTTGTATTCGTCACTGTACCACCAGCTTCCTTAACTAGTAATACGCCTGCTGCAATATCCCATACACTTAAACCATACTGCCAGAAAGCACCTAACCTTCCACAAGCAACGTAGACTAAATGTAATGCTGCTGAACCTAATACACGGATTGATCTAAATTCCTTGCCAATAGAATTCATACTTGCTATATTCAGCTCACGAAACGCAGATGTGGAGACAAAGCCTGTGGCTATCATACAATCAACTGCTTTCTCTGTCTCTGATATCGAAATCTGTTTGCCATTACAAAAAGATCCTTTCCCTTTCTCAGCCCAAAATAATTCATCCCTGCAAGGATCGTAAACAACACCAAGGACAATTTCTCCTTTGCAGGTTAGTGCTATTGAAATGGTGAACCCTGGAATTCCATGAATGAAATTTGCTGTTCCATCAATAGGGTCCACAATCCACAAAAAGGGAACATCTTGAGCATCTTGAAGAACCTGGCTGAGAGGCTTTTCAGCAGCAAAAGACTCCTCTTCGCCTAATAAAGAATGTTCCGGATGTGCTTCTAAAATGAAATCCCGAATCATTTGTTCTGAGTGCTTATCAATCTCCGTCACGACGTCAAAATTTGAGCTTTTTTTCTCTGCAATAATACCTGTGCTAACTTGGGAAAGTATCATTTCACCTGCTAGCCTTGCCGCGTTACATGCTGTCTCTAAATAACTCATTTTCATCTCCCTTTCTATCAGTAGCACCTATTATGATTTAGTAATTAATTCGCCAGGGAATGTCTGAGTCCTTTGTTAAACCAACCTATCAACACAGTAGCAGTAACGAAAGAAATCGGGATTCTTTAGATACTATGTAGCTACAGCAGCAAGGTTGCCTGTCTACTTAAAAAATAAAAAAGAACCCTTACTGCAGTAGGGGGTGATGTAAGAGGTGCTTGGCTTTTATATGTTGAGGATTGGTCTAGTGGCTTATATTTTTCATGAAATGGACGAGAGATCTAAAGATGTCTCAAGGACTAAAGTTGAACGTAATAATAAAAAAGGAACTGACAATTGAATGTCAGTTCCTTTTTATTGTATAAATATAGTCATTCTCCACCTTCATAAATAAATAAGCCATTTACGAAGGTCTCGAAATCAGGGGATAATTCAAAAATAAGTGTGTCTGATCCCCATTCTAGATCCATATAAATTATAGGAGGGTTATCTTTCGTATTCCGATAGTCGAATGCAACCCACCAATGTCCCTCTCCACATAGTAGAACAATATCTTTTGGTAATTCCCATTCTTCTATATAATAGTCACTAGATAAAATGCCTTCTTTTCCTATTCCATAAATTTCAGGGACATTTACATGATCGTCTGCGCAATTTGTTGGAACGGAGGTAGGGTAGTCACAATATTTTAAAGAGCCTCCATTTTGCATTTTACATAACTCAATATAGGATTTTGGCAACTTCACACCCAACTTCTTTTCTGCATCGTTGACCATTTCTTCTGTTAATTTCTTTGATTGACTGTATCCATCATCCCAAATATCTCTCATTTCCCCAACCCTTTCAATCAATACCAACTAAATGCTTTTCTTCATGCCACATTCTCTACATTCACGTAAGAAAACGCCACCTTTTACGGAACTTTTGAAGTAAGCTGAGTTGCAGTTGTCGCATCTGCCACTGACCTTATCCGGAAATTCAGCATAGTCATACACGTTGTTAAGATCGATTTCTTGCTGCTGTCTCTCTTCCATGTTGATCACTCTTTTCTTGTTGACTCTTATTAGACTACCACAAAAATTGAAGGTGAAATTATTTTATGTAAAATGAACATCAATTAGTTCACTTAACCTCATTTTGTTCTTTAGCTCAAATACTTCATCGATAAAAACAAACAAATTCCCCAGGGAATCAACAAATTGTATGAATCCTGTTTCGGTTATACGTTGCCCGTTCTTATAATATGTAAGGTATACTTGTTTATTTGTATGTAAGGCTTCAATCAAGGTGAAATTCATCTTTTCCATTTGGTCTTCTGTTAAAAAAGGTTGAGGTACTTCTGCTTGCTTGTTTATGATTTCTTGTAATCCTATGTATTGCTCTGGCATAGTGGCGAATGGTCTCCATTTTTTCATTCCTCTGTTTTGCATATCATCTTCCTCCTATTATCGATAGGTAAGTCTTTGAAGTTATCTCTAACTTTTCCCCCGATCCGCACGGTACGTGCCACTTTCACGGCATGCCGCGGTCCACCTATACTGTAGTTTTCCTTCCATCTAATAATGATAAATTCTAAGCAAATAACGCTAGTTGTTCATAATTTAATTCCACTTCAACTTGTGATTAAATACAGATTTCCTCGTTTTTGACTAGCTTTCGTAATTTGTTAAGTCTGTCTAACTGTTCCTCATTGAGTTTTAGTTCATTGAGTAGTTGGTTTATGGTTTCTTTTTTTGTTGTATGTATTAGTCTATGGACACTTGGTTTGATGATGGTAAGGTTTTTGTAGCTGTCATCCTTTGTTTCACTCCATAATTGCTTATGGTGACAATGCATTTCCCAGGGCAAGAGTTACTCGCCTGTTACACTACATTTACCTTTTTGAGCTACGTAAAGAGAAATTCGATTGTCATTGTATTCAACAGTTGTTCGTTCATTTATGACTGGATTTTCTCGTAACCATTTTAGTTCTATTTCAGTTATGTCTGCCAAGTTTTTATGTATCAAGGCTCGACCTTCTGAGGTGTACTTGTTAATGGCTTGCTTTTTCATCACCGGATTTTTGTGTGAAACATAAGAGATTGGTAGGATAGGACACTTCATGAGATATCTCATCATTTTAGACTTTAGATATGGTTTGATACCTTTGTCTTCTCCTGCATATTTTCCTATATTTGTGTATCCATTAGTGTTGCTTTTTCCTCTTCTTACTCGCTTAGGGAAACGGTTATACATCATACAGTCGAGTTCTAGAGCCATTTTGTTGAAGTCTAGACTGACATGCGTTGCTATTCGATAATAGTTATGCTTGCCAATGACAATGCTGTTATATAAAGTGATTCCTTTGATTGCTTTAATAGAGTTCGGGCTTTTTTGTATTTTTTCACTTGTTTTGCTAAATCTTGCTTCGCCTTTTTCAGTGCTTTTTGAGATACGTGTGTTTCTGCGATATATCGTGTTTTTCCGTTTTTTCGTTTTCCTTTCTTTACAGCTTTGAGAGAGAAGCCTAGGAATTCACTCTCTTGCTTTTTCAGATTGGTAACCTTAGATTTATCGGTTGAAATATACAATTTCAATCGTTCTTCTAGCCACATTTGGCATGCTTTGAATATTTTTTCTGCATTGCTTCGTGTGTTTGTGAAGATTTTGAAATCATCTGCGTACCTTACGATATACATAGGTTTCATATTAGAGTGTTTCGATAGGACTGCTGTTACGGTGTCGTTACTCCAAATTCCATCTCTATATCTCGATTTCACCCTTCGGGCTTTGAATGTTTCCCACTGTTTGCTGATCCACCAGTCAAATTCATTAAGGTTGATGTTTGCAAGTAGTGGGCTAAGGATTCCACCTTGGAGACCTCCGAAAAAACAATCCAAAATTGTAAATTTATACTTTAGAATAGAGTTATATTAGCTTTTTGGAGGATTATCATGCTTAGAAAAGAGAATTCAAAGCAAATTTCTGCACAAGATGAGTATTACTATGAAAAAACAGTGCCTCATGATCATTTATTAAGACAAATCAATAAAGCAGTAGATTTTTCTTTCATTCGTATTTTGCTTTCTGATCGCTATTCCAAGCACCGAGGTCGTCCAGCAGAAGAGCCTGAGTTCATGTTTAAAATTTGTTTATCAGAGTATCTTTATAACCTTTCAGACGTTCAGGTTATTGAGCACATCCGAGTTAATTTAGCTTATCGTTGGTTCTTAGGATTAAATATTGATGATGATTTACCCGATGACACAACTATCAGTTACTTTCGTGTCAATCGAGTGGGGCTTGATAAATTCCAGCAAATCTTTCAACAAATCATCAATCAATGTATTGAGTATGGGCTTATGAAAGCTAAGCCCACACGGGCTATCATTGACTCAACACACATTATTGCAGATGTTGCCATTCCAACATGGCTAACCTTAGTACGACAAGCTTTAAAGAGAGTAATAGATGACTTAAATTTAGTGGATCAGGTGAAAGCCGCTTATTTTCAGCAGCGATATGAAGTACTTTGGGAAGATCTAAAAGGTAAAACTCGTGATGAGAAGCTACCTTATGTATTAGAGCTTGCCACCCAAATAGTTAAAGTCGCTGGGTCATTACTAAGCAAAAATGAATATTCTAATTCATCCGTAATAATGTTACAAAAAGTGATACTAGATCGTGAAGAAACAGCTAGGGATCGAATCATCAGCGTTATAGATCCTGAGGCAAGAACTGGTCATAAATCAGATATGCGTAAAATACAAGGCTATAAAGATCATATTATGATAGATGAGGAAAGTGAATTTATTACAGCTGTAAAGGTTACCCCTGCCAATGCAGAAGATGGTGATCAACTGATGAGTTTAATTACACAATTTAAAGAAGCTCATGATGTTTTTCCAAAGGAAATTACAGCAGATAAAGCTTATTGGTTTGGAAAAAATCTACGATTTTTATATAAGAATAATATAATTGGTCATATTAGCTGGATGAAGACGAGACAATCTATATCTGGTCTCTTTAGTCCGGAAGACTTTCGATTTTCTCCTGAGAAAATGGAAGTAACCTGCCCTAACGGCATAACAACTAATAGATTTAGAGACCGCACAAAAGAACGTCAAAAAGGGTATGAATTCCGTTTTGTAAAATCCCAATGCCATGGATGCCCATTACGATCAAGGTGTACGACTAGTAAAACTATTCGTAACGTATTTATTAGCGACTACTATTTTGATTACAAAAGAGGTCGTGAACACTATCAGACCGTGGAATATAAAATGGCTAGTAAAAATCGCTGGTTAATTGAACGTCGCCATGCAGATAAAGTAAGAAACCATGGTTTAAGACGTAGTAGATACCGTGGACTAGAAAGAACATCCATTCACGCATTAATAAGCTCAATTTCATCAAATATTAAAAGAATGAGTAGACTGATTTTTGAAAAAGACACTCACCTTCATAGGGATAAGTCTGCCCTTTTGGATAATTTCTAAAGTAAAAAGCATTCAAAAGTACCCTCTAAGCCCCTTAAATCAAGAAAATTCCTTAAATAACATCCATTTTATGTAAAAATATTTGAATTTTAATGAAATACCCTTACTTTTTCGGAGGTCTCCCTTGTGGAGTTCCTTTTGTTGGAAACATTGTTGTGCCGTCAGGCATTTGCACTGGGGCTTTCAATATTTTTCGAATAATGACGAGTAATTGTTTATCCTGTATACCCAGTGTCCATATTTGGCGCATGAGCTTGGTATGATTTACTTCGTCGAAAAATCCTTTAATATCTACATCTACCACATAAGTGAGGTTTTGTTGGTTTATCTTTTTAGTGCTATCTGCTATGGCATGTTTTGCACTTCGGTTCGGACGGAATCCGTAACTTCTATTACAAAATTGTGCTTCGCAAATAGGTTCTAAAACTTGAAGAATACATTGTTGGATAATCCTATCCCACATACTTGGTATTCCCAAAGGTCTTGTTTTTCCGTTGGGTTTAGGTATTTCTTTCCGTCTCACCTTTTGTGGTTGGTAGTTTTGAAAACGCCTTTTCACTTCATTCAAGAAATAGCTCTGTTCCATTCTCTCAATATCTTTGATGTTTACGTTGTCACAGGCGGATGTTTTACTCCCTTTATTTCCTTTTATGTTACGAAAAGCGAGGAGTATATTTTCATCTGATGTGATAGTAGGCATCAGTTTGTTGAAAGAATTTCTTCTGGTTGCTTTCTGGTATAAGTCGTCTAGGACAGGTTGAGTACCGTAGTATTCATTGTGTCTAAGTTTCTTATCTTTTCGCGTGGGCTTAGATTTGTCATTCATGGTCTATCACCTACTCTTATGTTGATTTTTGGTGACCTTTTGAGTCTTACCAGAATCCATGCAAGATTAGATGAGAGTTCAGTTCCTCCAATATAGGCTTGTGGCTGTTCCTCCAGTTCCATTACAGAACCTTCTTGGGTCGTGCCACTACTCTCACTACTATTAAGAATACTTCCCTCGGTTGCCCGTTTCATATTCAACTATATCCGCCGATAGAGATTGCTCTCAACGTTAGTAGCTTTCGACGTTCCGTTCAGACTATCATTATTTTAAAGGTCATATGACTTCCGATTTAGGTGCTTGCTATACCACGTGCCTAGCTCCGTTGCCTATAATAACGTTAGGATTGTCACAGCTTAAATTATTCCAATCCGTTAGACAAATCTTATTTTCAGATTCCGAATCATTTCTGACCCGTCACAATATGGAGGCGGACATTCGCAAGTTCGTCAGTGTTTACACATTCTCACCATGTCGGTTGACAGCATACAATACTTTATCAGTTCCATTTGGTTTATTATTCCGAATGGCTTTCGGTTGCCCTGTAGGGCACTTCGGATAGTGATTGCATTTTTTACCCTGCTTCCAACATCACGCTACGCCTAGCGTATGCTGTCGGGAATCTCACTGGGAGAGTTTCAGGTCGTTACCCCTTCATTCCTCTCACTTGTCTGAACAGTTATCCTGTTCTTCTAGCCTTGACTTATTTCTTTAAAGAACAGTCATCGTTTGTCGCTTAAAACGTTGTAATACCAACGTTTAACTTAGACGATAACGTCTCGCGCTTAAGCTTTATGACCACCCATAAGACCATTTCGGTAACGAGCTGTTGAATAGGTAAGGTGACTAGATGCACGTAATACACTATTGTGAATGACCTTCTATATGATGGCATGATATAGATAGAAGGTCTTCTATCAAATGTACAAAGATGGTGTACTAAATATCACCATACACACATTTTGGGTTTATTTTTGTTGGAGAGAGAGTAACTTTAGAGTTGCTTTCTTTTTCAATAAATGGTATAATATAAAAAATAAAAAAAGATTCTACATGGTTTTAGTTTTGTAAGATAAAACTTATCGGAGAACCACCTTACTTCTGTAGGGTGGCTTTTTCGTGCTATTTTTCTGGATGGTAGCCGAGGTTTGCATTTACTTTTCCACTTAGACCATCATTATTAGCAGGAATCTTTTTACTATTTGATTTCGGTACATCTACTGGTTGGATATTTCCACCATTAGTATCATAACTATTGCTATGGTTGTTATTATGTGTTGAACCGTATTCTGGCATAAAAACACCTCCTAGACGTATTATTTGAAAATTTGAAGATAAAATAAGAGGTAGTATGAGGAAATTACTAATACAACTACTCATGAAAAGACTTTTAATTTTGCGTATGAGTTCGCTAGCAACACGATTTAAGGAAAAAAAGCTATTTTTTTGCTTTATAGAAAATTAAGAATGTATAGCTTATACAATTTATTATATATAAAAGGACATCACTATAGAATGATGCTCTTTTTTATTCAGTAGACATTATTAAATACCTACTTTTATAATGGCCGTACTTAAATAGGTAACGAGCTTGTGTCAGAAAAATTTATATTTTATTGTAGATAAATTTTTCTTTAGAGTGCTACTGAAGTGAAGAAATAAAGGAAACATTTATTTTTTTAATTTTTTAGTGGAACAAAACAGTTCGTATAAGTATATGTGATTAGGTGGACGTTCGTAATGTTGTTTAAAATGTAAACGAACGTTAAAATTGATAGTTTCATTTTTAAAACCTCACGTCCGTAAACGTATACTTTTATGAACGATACATTTTGTATTATTGTTAAAGTTATACAAATAATACCACTTTAAATTTGGGTTTAAATACTATATCCATAATCGCATAAAAAAACCTATTCCCTGGTGCTGTGATGTGGGAATAGGCTCAATGAGTTAAGATGACATTTCGAAAAATCTCCAATTAACATGCCTTTTTTATTTTACAACAGATCAAAATAGAAAGCGATTACATTTTTGTTTTAAACACAAGAAATTCGCAACCTAGAAAGGGTGGCGGACTCGTTGGAGCTTGGTTTCAAGAACCAAGCTCCAACGAGTATATTATTTTTCCTTTATCGATTTCCTCATCCCTATTTACATAATAAAAAGAAAAGCCGACTTCCCTTATAGTAAGAAAAACCGGCTCTTCTACACACTTATAGTTTATTTAATAATCATGACAGGACAATGTACTCTTTTAGCTACTTTATGGCTGACACTGCCTAATACCATTTCTTGAAGAGAATTTAAACCACGGCTTCCTATTACAACAAGATCAAATCCGTTCTTATTGGCATACGATACAATGGTTGGTCCCGGTTCGCCACGTTCTATTTTAAGCTCATACGTTACCTGTTCCTTTTCAAAGCAACTCTTTATTTCTTCTAGAGCCTGCTGTCTTTTTTGTTTCAATTCTCCATGTAGAACTTCTGTTTTAACTTTTGAAAGGTCAATCACAGAAATAATTTCCACTTTCGCTTCTGGTATTAATAAAGCCACCTTTATAGCATGCTTAGCAGCTCTTTTAGAGTGTTCTGATCCATCTACAGCTAATAAGATTTTTTTATACATACATTGTCCCCCTATCAATGATTTGATGGTTTTGCATTTGGTTTGTTATAAGTGGCTAGTTTTTGAACCAGCTCATCACTTACATCATTTAAACCTGTTAACTTTACGTCAGCAGACGTTTGTTCTTTTAACTTCAATACGACTTTATCGATGGCTGCTACAGCTGAATCATCCCAAATATGAGCCTCTGAGAAATCGATGAGAATAAGATCTTGCTTTCCTTTAAATGCAAAAGAATTCACGAAATCTTGTACTGATGCAAAGAATAACTGACCCTTTACATTGTAGACTGTTCGATGTTCTGACTCTTTTGATGAAACCTCTAATTTTGAAATTTTAGCTGCAAAGAAAATGGCACTTAAAATAACACCAGCAATTACCCCTTTTGATAAATCGTGTGTGGCTACAACAGTAATAACCGTAACAAGCATAACCACTGTATCTGTTAAAGGTACTTTTGTTAAGGTGCGAAGTGAAGACCAATCGAATGTACCGATGGATACCATAATCATGACACCTGCTAATGCTGCCATCGGAATTTTCACAACCCAGTTTCCAAGCACTAAGATGAGAAACATTAAAAATACACCAGCTACAAACGTTGATAAACGCCCTCGTCCCCCTGATTTTACGTTAATAACAGTTTGGCCAATCATTGCACAACCAGCCATTCCACCAAAGAAACCAACAACGATATTAGCAATCCCTTGTCCTCTGCTTTCCTTATTCTTATTACTTGGTGTATCTGTCATATCATCTACAATTGATGCCGTTAGCAGCGATTCTGTTAACCCTACGATTGATAAGCCTAATGCTGTAGGAAAGATAATTGAGAATGTTTCCATATTTAAAGGAATATTAGGAATTGAGAACATTGGTAAAGCCCTTGTAATTTCTCCTAGATCACCAACTGTACGTAAGTTAAACCCTCCTACAATTGCCGCAATAGTCATGACAATAATAGCTACTAATGCGGAAGGAACAGCCTTGGTAATACGCGGTAGACCATAAATAATGACCAATGTTAAGGCTACAAACACGTAAGTTATCATAGAAATTCCTACGAAGTGTGGAACTTGTGCCATAAAAATTAAAATAGCTAATGCGTTCACGAACCCTACCATTACAGAGCGTGGGATAAATTTCATGAAACGGGCAATCTTAAAGATACCAAAGATCAATTGAATAATACCTGTTAAAATGGTGGTAGCAAATAAATACTGAATTCCGTGATCTTTGACCAACGTAACCATTAATAAGGCCATCGCTCCTGTTGCAGCTGAAATCATGGCAGGACGTCCACCAACAAATGCCATTACTACTGCGATACAAAATGATGCATACAATCCAACCATGGGATCTACACCTGCAATAATGGAGAAGGCAATGGCTTCTGGAATGAGTGCAAGAGCTACTACAATACCTGAAAGGATATCCCCTTTCACATTACCAAACCATTCTCTTTTTAATTTATCTAACATGATAACCAAAAACACCTTTCTATTTATACTAGTGAACCTATGATATACGTTCACTTAAAATTCTCTCTATAATTGAACGTGTAAAGTAACTAAGACATGGGTTCTCTTGAACCGAAAAAGCACGTTTATGGTACTTTCTATACATAAAAAAATCAGTGATAACTTTTACCTAGGTTATTTCTAGTATTTTCTTTCAGCCTAAAAAAATCCCGTATTTCTTTTTAAACCAAACTATTATTGATAAAATAAAGAAGTCATTACATTTATTTTTTGTTCGTTCAATTGAAATGCTTCTTTAATTTTATTCTCCAAGTCCTGTGTGACTCTTCTCTTTCCAACTTCCACTAATGCAATTAATGAAAAACTACAGTTAACCATTTTAGCGAAGTTACGTTGGTTTAAATTGTAGCTTTTTCTAATTAATTTAATCGTTTCTTTATCCATGCCATCACCTCTTTTTTTTATTAATGGCTTCCAACTCTCATAGAAGCCGAGACGTTGTTAACAACTAAAACTCTAGCAGACATAAAATAAAATGTCTATCATTTTTTGTTCCAAAAACGAACTTTTTTGGAACTGACTCTGTATCCATACCTAAAAGAAATGTTATGATTGGGGTTAATTTGTTACAATAGTAAAATGTAAATAAACAATCCATGCAGGAGATGGTTTAGTGATTATTGGTTATATCCGTCCATATAGTGAAGATGAAAACTTGGACAAACAATTGCAGGCTTTGCAAGCCTATAATTGTGAAAAAATTTATCAAGAAAAAACAAATTCCCTGAAAAAGAGAGTAGAATTTGATGAGATGGTAGCGTCTCTTCAAGAGGGAGATACAGTAGTTGTCTATAAATTTTATTGTATTGCAGACTCTACTCGACACCTTATTGAATTAATTGAATATCTTTCAGAAAATCATATTCATTTTGTATCTATTTTGGATGACGTTGATACTTCAACATTAGAAGGAAAAACATTTTTCAATACCATTAAACGTATTGGTCAATTTCAACATGATGTCATCAGTGAACGTACGAAATCTGGTCTTGAAGAGGCAAAATTGAAAGGGAAAAGTGGCGGTCGTCCTAAGAAACCTGACTATAATGTCCATCGTGCACTTGAAATGTACTGGAGTAAGAAATATACAATTGCTCAAATTACAGAAGCTACAGGTATAAGTAAGACTACTCTATATCGTTACTTAGATAATTAAAGCATAAAACCCCATGGAAATTCATGGGGTTTTTCATATGTAAATCTCATGTTCTCTTTATGTTAGCCATTTTTCTTTTTAAAATTTAATTTTTCCTATTTTGTGAGTGGATAATAATTAGCAAAATAAAAAGCTGCCTCGTCTGTAAAGACAAGGCAGCCTTTTAAGGTAACTCTATAACTGGAGATAAATCATAACATATTTTTCCACAAGTACTATATTTTAATGGACTAGCATATGTATAAAAGGCAAGCTTTTTATACATTTTTTCTCGTTCGTCTCCTGTTAAAACGTTGGTATGTCAAGGATGTATAAAAAGCTGCATAAAAGAGAAACAAGGACTCCATCAGAACCCTTGGGACTGACCCCCTATAGTGAGACAAATAAAAAACACCTTTAAGTTAAAAAACGGGTATATACTACCTAACAATCACTTGGAGGTGTTTTTTCTATGGGGACAAGAGTTAGTTATCCAGCAGAGGTAAAGATAAAAGCTATTGAGATGAGATTAGCTGGTGTACCTGTCAAAGAAGTGCTTTCCCAATTAAATATTCGCAGTTACACCCAATTAAAAAGGTGGATGAGATGGTATAAAAATGGAGAAATGCATCGATTTGAACAGCCTGTAGGCAAGCAATATTCATATGGAAAGGGACCTGGCTTTAAAGACGAAATATCCAAATTGAAAGCAGAAAACCGGTATTTAACACAACAGATTGAGGTCTTAAAAAAGTACAAGGAATTGGAGAGGAAGTGGTCCCAGAAATCGTAGTGAACGTAGTGGAAGAGTTAAAAGATAAGATACCAGTCTATCAAATCTGTCAGTACCTTGATATCCCTCGATCGACTTATTATCGCTGGAGGCAACAGGAACAATCAGAACGGACAAAGAAAAAGAAATGGATGGAACAACAGATTGGTAAGCAGTGTCGTAAACACAAGTTCCGATATGGCTATCGAAAAATTACAGCATTACTCAATCGAACGATGAAGATTAACCATAAATTTGTACAACGTGTCATGCAGAAATACGGTTGGCAATGTCGCGTAAAACGAAAAAAACGAAAGCAAACAGGGCAACCTTATCAGGTTGCAGAGAATGTATTAAATCGTGAGTTTCAAGCTGATCGTCCTCTTCAGAAATTAGTAACTGATATAACCTACTTGCCTTTTGGACCTAAACAGTTGTATCTTTCAAGTATTCAAGATTTATTTAATGGGGAAATCATTGCGTATTCGATTGGTGATTATCAAAACGTAGAATTTGTCTTAGATACGTTAAGCCAACTTCCTTCTTTACCTAAAGGATGTACGTTGCATAGTGACCAAGGCTCTGTGTACACATCGCATCTCTATCAACAAAAAATCAAAGAAAGAGGCATTACTATGAGTATGTCCCGTAAAGGGACACCCGCAGATAATGCCTCCATTGAATCGTTTCATTCCTCGCTAAAGTCTGAAACGTTCTACCTCGACGAGTTAACATATACGACGACCACCATCGTCGAACAAATCGTCGAAAACTATATTACCTATTACAACAATGCCCGTATTCAAACGAAACTAAACAACCAGTCACCAGTACAATACCGGTAAATGGTTGTTTAAAAGGTGCTTTGATTCCTGTCTCACAAACAGGGTGCAGTCCCCTTCTCCCAATAGGGGTTCTCTTTTTTATGTTTTCCGGAAAGAGACCTTATGTCAACTAGATTTGAATAGCATATACAGCGTAAAAAAGAAAAAGAAAGAAACAGTCCTTCTTAGGTCTGTTTCTTTTAAAATTTCCAATCCAGCTTAATACTGTACCCATATGAGTAGAGGGAAAACATGCATAGCAAATAAAAAAGCAAGCTTAGTACTGATTTAAGGGTTTACTTTTTTATATGAGTTATTTTCTAGAAGAAAATAATTTGATAAAATGAGCTGTGTAGGGAGTCGTATCTATTTAAGTAGATTAATTTTTATTTTATTCTTGATTTAATAATAATTTTCCTAATAACTCTTAAATAAAATATGGTCTCTTTTATTACATATAAAGAGAGGAATGTAGTACGAATAAATGACGGAAACATTGTTGTTTTTCTCTAGTTACTTAGAAGAAAAAAAGGAATCCTTAATTAACGAGTTATTAGAAAAAGTTGATGATGATTTAGATTTAAATTTGAATCGGACTGATCGTTTAGAACATAAGGACTTATTAAAGAATCTTTTAAGCCAAGTTTCTAATGCTTTATTAAAGTCCCGCGAACAAAAAGAAAATATGGAATTAGAATATGATAAAAATTCCTATTTTTGGAAACGAGGGTCATCACTAAAAGAAATGGTTGAAACTTTAAGTACATTTCGTTTATATCTTATGAAAAAACTAAAGGCTGAAGGAGTCAAGAAAAATATCACAGAAAAAGATATCTTGTTGATATATGAACAAGTAGTTTTCATTTTTGATGAAGCTTTACGTCATACAACTAAAGAATTTAATGATAAGACTAAAGAGATGATAGAAACAGTAGAGAATGAAATTCTTGAGTTAGGAGCGCCTATCGTACCTATTAAGAATGCTGTAGCTGTTTTACCTCTGGTAGGCTCTTTCCATGAAAAGCGTATTAATCATATTTTAAATAACGTGATTCCAAAGGTTGTAGGTTTAGAGGTTGAAATTTTAGTAATTGATTTATCTGGTGTTCATGTCTTTGATACGTTCGTTGCACATGGTTTCTTCGAAATGCGTAAGATTTTAAGTCTCCTTGGGATTAAAACGATTATGACAGGTGTAAGGCCTGACTTAGCGCAAACGGCTGTACAGTTAGGTTTAGATACTCAAGGTATTCAAACTTTTAATAGTGTAAAAGATGTACTTGAAACGCTAGATAAATAACTTTTGTTTTAATTGCATATATAGCTAAGGGACTCTTATTAAAGAGTTCTTTTTTTATTTAATTCCTAGAATTGTGATTATGGTGCGACAAGAAGTCGCTTTCTTACAGTGTAGCTAACGCTACTCATCTAGACGCAAAGATGATCTCCGTCCGAAACGGCATGCTTGGTAACAAGTCTGTCGGTTGCATGAGGAAATGCGGAAACAGAGGACAAGTGCATGGTCCAGAACACTGCTAGGAGAAGATAGGTATGGTAAACGAAAGTGAAGGTTTGTAAGCTTCGTCAAGGTTAGCTCAAGATAATGCATAAGTTTTGCTTGGGTATTGGCAAGAGGAAAAGCAGATTCATAATGCTGCTGTGACGCGTCCCGTATCTTGCCCGGAGTAAAGAACCCACCTAACCTCGCCGTATCTATAAGATGCGGAACTTGGTAAGCCCCTTGTCATCTGTGTAAACAGTAGGATTACTGTAAAGTCAAACGATGTGACAGAGGGTAAAGGATACGAGAGAAAGCAAATGCCGTTGTATCGAAAGGGAACAGGAAAGCAGGAAACTGTATAACTGGACGGATACTATGGTCCTTACGGACAAACCCATGATAGGCCCGAAAGGGAGCTAACTTCTCGTTGGTCTCTCCTAGGTACATAAGGTTGTGGCTATCTTTTGACGAAAGAAACGTACTGTTATGTATACCTCCAATCGGAGCATCGGCGTACGTTCTACTTATCGCTATTTTACCTTTAATTGGTGAACTTGATACAGAACGAGCACAATTTTTAATAGGTTCAACATTACGATGTAGCCAAACGTTACAATTAACACACCTTATTATCGATTTATCAGGCTTACATAATGTAGATGCAACTGTCGCTCAAGAGCTTTTCTATTTAGCTGAGACATTAATACTGTTGGGTGTAAAACCTCTCTTAACAGGAATTCATCTAAATATAGCACGAACTGCAATTTCTTTAAATTTGAATCTCAAAAACTATCCAGTTTTTTAAACTTACAAAGTGCGTTAAAGAGCTTAAATTATAAAAAGGATGAGTGATTTTTTCACTCATCCTTTTTAAGCATCTATTAAATATTCCTCTCTATCTATAATTAACTGATTTAAAATGAAGTCAATTTTTATCGAGGTTTGGTCTTTTGTTATTCAAATTCTTACGCGATTTTTTATTGTCTACTAGATGCTTAATTTCTTTAAAGCTTACAAAACGTTTATTTTGTTGATCTAAAAGTCGAAAACGAAGGGACTTTAAGCTTGTGCTTAGTGTGATTGTTGTTGCTTTCTGTAATGGTGGTGTAGACTCATGCGCCTTTTCTAAATTATAGTTGGGAACTCTTGGAGCCAAATGATGTACATGATGGAAACCAATATTACCTGTTACCCATTGTAAAATTTTAGGTAACTTGTAATAGGAGCTACCATCAACTGCCGCCTTCACGTAATCCCACTCTTCTTCTCTTTCAAAGTAGGAATCCTCAAATTGATGCTGTACGTAAAATAACCAAATTCCAAGTGATCCTGCTACAAAAAGGATGGGAGCTTGAACGAGCAGAAAAGCTTGCCAACCAATGACCCAACATAAAAGTGCATACACTGCAACAATTGAGAAATTGGTTAAATATGTGTTCAAACGTTCCTTTCGTTTCGCGTCTTTTCGGTTCAATCGGTTAGAAACGAAGAAAAGATAGATGGGACCTAGTCCAAACATCACAATTGGATTGCGGTAAACTCGGTAAGCTAACCGGCCCCAGTAGGAAGCTGTAACATACTCATCAACCGTCATGACCCACACATCACCAGTTCCTCGTTTATCTAAGTTACTGCTCGTGGCATGATGAATCGAGTGGCTTCGTTTCCACTGTTCATACGGAAACATGGTGATAACCCCACTGATTGTCCCAAGGATATTATTCGCTTTTCGGCTTTTGAAAAATGATTGATGACAACAATCATGGAAAATAATAAAGATTCGGACGACGAACCCAGCTGTAACAATAGCTATTGGCAGTGTTAGCCAATAAGAAATAGACAAACTTTGATAAGCTAGAAACCAAAGTAGTAAAAACGGAAGGAATGTATTTATTAATTGCTTTATACTCGATTTCGTATTGGATTTTTCAAAAGGTGCTACATTTTTTCTTAATTCAGTCGTTTTTTGTTTGCTCATGTGTTCCTCCTTGCCTCTTTATCGTGTTTAATATTCAGCTCTTCTTTATATTAATAGTACATTATAGTAGCTGGTAATGAAAGATATAACCGTCAAGTAACTAGTATGACAACTGTCATACATGTGTGTATGTATTTTCTTCATAAAAGGAAAAGGGTGTGAAGAAAAATTCATTTTCATTAAAGTAGTAGCTTTATTTTAGTTACAGCTATTTAAACGTGCTCATAAATGTGTACCTTTCCAACAGACTTTGAGCCACTACTTTTTAAATATAAGGCGAACAAAAAACTACTTCTACTATGATGACTAGGATAAGGGAGTTTTTTCAGAGCTATAAATGTTCACCTGTCGTTCATTTTGCTATAAAAACGGTTTAACAATTTCATCATGTTACGCCCCGAAGTTCTTGACATTTTATGATTATCTTCATCATCACGCGTACTCAGGTACCAGCTTCCCTTGTCATCTTCATTTAATTTATATACCTTACCGTTTCTACTATCTATATAAAAGTCTCCATCCTTCAGTCTCAAACGATCCCCCCTCTACCACATATATACCCGGTATTATACCCACGATATCCATTTTATAAAAAATTTCATTTACACAAAAACAGCTAGGTCTCCTCATAAGCTTACTATGCTACATATGTACAAAAATGGTGAAAGCCAAATGAATTTATTTACTACTAGTAGATTTTAAATTAGCCCTTTTACAATACAATTCTTTACATTTTAAAGATTCATCTACTTTCCTGGATTTGCTATATTCGGTTTTATGTGTTACGATTAAGTTAATTATTTTTGTTCGGTGTAGGATTAAGAGAAGAGAAATCTCTTCCATAGAAATTTTCATCTTAAGATAGTATGGTTGGACAAGGGTAGTAATACAAGTGTGGAATATTCCACACCAGGAGGCAATATTATGGAACAAGGTACAGTAAAATGGTTTAATGCAGACAAAGGGTTCGGTTTTATCGAATTTGAAGGCGGAGACGATGTATTTGTACATTTCAGCTCTATTCAAAGTGAAGGCTTTAAATCGTTAGACGAAGGTCAAAAAGTAACGTTTGATATCGAACAAGGTCAACGTGGAGCACAAGCTGCTAACGTTCATAAAGTAGCATAATCAAAATGAGTAAAAAAGACTCCACCTAGGAGTCTTTTTTTACTTTTGATTCCACTAGCTAGAAAAACCAGACTTAAAAGTCTGGTTTTTTGGACAAAACGAACGGTACAAGGTGTAGACTAGTTAAAACATACACTGGAAATATAAAGCAAATAAGGTATACCAATTTGTTAAGACGTTTAATTGTAGTTAAAAAAATCAGAAGTTTTTGGTAATTTACACAAAAATGTAGGATATGAATTATTTTTGATGCAGATTAGAAGACTCATCTAAAAACCGTTCTTGAGCTCTCATTTTATGGCCACACAAAGGACCCTTTTGATGATTTTAATAAGAGAAATTTTTTCTCATCCAATCTTTATAGATCGGTCCTATAAGAAGTTATAAATACACGTAGGCGTGGTGGATAAAATAAGGCATGAATTCGCCTTGTACGGATACGTTAAAACAAGATGTTCGTTGATCGTAACATTGATTTATTAATACGCAGGAATGAAAAAGCGACATCTCTTTTTAAAGAGTGCTTTGCTCGTTTCTGAATTTAAGTAAGAGAAGGAGCACAAAATAATTGAAAAATTTTTCTGATTTTCATTTAAGTAAGGACATTGAAAAGGCCATTCATAACTTGGGTTTTGAAGAGGCTACGCCGATTCAGGCTGAAGCGATTCCAATAGCTATGACAGGTAAAGATCTAATTGGACAAGCTCAAACCGGTACTGGAAAGACAACAGCTTTTGGCATACCCCTTATAGAGGGAGTTGAGCTTGGTGAAGAAGCAATCCAGGGATTAGTTTTAGCACCGACACGTGAACTGGCGATTCAAGTAGCTGAAGAGTTAAATCGAATTGGTCAGGTAAAAGGAGTTAAAACGCTACCCATTTATGGAGGGCAGGATATTAATCGTCAAATCAAAGCCCTTAATAACAGACCACATATTATCTCGGCAACTCCTGGACGTCTTATGGACCATATGAAAAGAAGAACCATTCGTTTAAGTCATATTCGTACGGCTGTTCTGGATGAAGCAGATGAGATGTTAAACATGGGCTTTATTGAAGATATCCAAACAATTCTTGGGGGGATTTCTTCTCCCCATCAAACCTTACTATTTTCAGCAACCATGTCGAAGCAAGTACAAAGTTTAGCCCAGAAATTCATGAACACTCCTGAACTCGTGAAAGTAAAAGCGAAGGAGTTAACCGTAAAGAATATTGAACAACAGTATGTAGAAATTCCGGAAAATCGAAAGTTTGATGTTCTTTGTAATCTTGTAGATCTTCAATCACCAGACCTGACGATTGTGTTTGGTCGCACAAAAAAACGTGTGGATGAACTTGCCGAAGGGTTGAAAAAACGTGGGTATGCAGCAGAAGGTATTCATGGAGATCTTACGCAATCCAAACGTGCCGATGTGATTCGTCAATTTAAGGAGCATACGATTGAGATTATGGTCGCAACCGATGTTGCAGCAAGAGGCCTTGATATTACAGGTGTTAGTCATGTCTATAATTTTGATATTCCTCAAGATCCTGAAAGCTATGTTCATCGTATTGGTCGAACAGGACGGGCAGGTAATAAGGGATTGGCGGTTACATTTATAACTCCGAGAGAACGTCATCACTTAAAAGTGATTGAAGATGTTACGAAAACAAAGATGTCTAGACAATCGCCTCCCACTTCTAGTGAAGTAATGGCAGGAAATCAGGAAGCAATCATACACCGCGTTTTGAACACCATCGACAAGAGAGAGCTAGGGGAATATAAACCTGTGGCAGAAAAGTTATTAGAAGAAGTGGATTCTGTTACCTTATTGTCAGCTACTTTAAAGCTCTTAACAAAAGAATCCAATATGGCTCCTGTCCAATTAACTGAAGTGGCACCACTTCGTAATAAAAAGGCAAAAACGGAGCGTAAGGGAAGTAGAGGCAGAAAAGAAACAGTATGGCGTGAAAAATCCTATAGAAAATAATCTCTTACTAGTTTATGACTATGTACTTTATTAGTAGGTGTTGAGGTTTATCACACCGTAAGGTGTCAAACTACAACTATCCCTTCGTGAACCAACTATCGAAGAAAGGTTGCTTACTTTTTTAACACATCTACCAGAAAACCTATACGAATTGATGTAAGCCTTTCTAAGCTCCATTATAAGAATCACACGGCAACTTTAATTGGTAAGCCTTATGGTTGTGGAGAACTAAAAAAATATCAGGCAAAAGAACTGGGTGAAAATAAAAAATCTTAGGAGATTTACATCATGTCTTAAGATAAATGAAAGTAAAATTTTTATTATTTTTGATACGAGAGAGGATGAGGACCATGAGCGTAAAACCATTTACTAATGGAGAAATAGTAAACATAAGAGTATCGAATGAATTAGTGACAATCTTAAAAAGTCATTATGTAAAAAACATGAAAAGATACTCTTATACGGTCAATAAATATCCAAGTACTTTTTTCTTTGAAGAAGAATTAATGAAACAAGAATAATAAGTAGATAAAGAGGTGCTACACCTATGCTTAAATTTAAAGTTATTTTTGAATTTATAAATGGCAGGACAAAGGAATTAAAATTTCAAGCCATATCAAAGAAAGAAGTCATTAGTCATATAACAAAAGATGAAAGATTCATTTCGAATGAAAAAGAGCTAGTGCATATCAATTTAAATAATGTGGTACAGTTTATGGTTACAGAAGAAAAATAAGAATAATAAAGATAGGCATCTATTAATTGAGGTGCTTTTTATTTTGATAGAAATACTGATTTAAGAAATAAGCAATACTATAAGGTTTAGAGCTCTTTGATTCCATGACGTGTCATCAGTGGCAAGAACTTACGAAAAACAGGTGATTTTTTTAATGGGTGGTAGCTCTAAACCTGCTATTATTAAGACGGAGAACGAAGACGTTTTAAAACAATAAATTTCAAGCCATGAAGGTTGGTTTGAATTTAAAGAAATAGTAACCAGTAAAAGACCTATAAAAGTGTCTAGGAGATTAGAAACATTGACTTATCTCTCAATTAGAGAATATCGAAAACCAACAGTAGAAAGATTTAATTAAATTTTCCTTTAAGGATATTGATTCAGCAGTGTCCTTTTTTATTTTGAGAAAACAGGGAATCTTTTAAGACTCGTCGTATTAATATAGATAAAGAGGTGGTTGAATTGAAACTAGAACAATTAATTATCAATAATATTGAATTTAACGTTGAAAATTTCGAAGAAAAAACAATTACACATTCCACTACAGGGGAGCAGCTAAAAAAGATTGGTTTTGCATTTTCGGTTATAGGAAAAAAAGAGTATAACTTATATAACTTATTTTTTGAGAGCCCAGATTTTGAACTTACTATTGTTGATACAAATGAAAAACTTAAAATGAAAAATATTTCACACAGTACTTTCTATCAAGCAGCAGAGATATCAGATGACACAAAAGTCGTATTTAGAATTAAGTTACAACAAGAACCAGCCAAAGAAAAAGAACTTACAGAAGATCAGAAGTTGATGGTTAACGCCGTAAATGAGGTTGTGTTATCTAGGATAAGATTTAAAGTGTTAGTAGAAGTACTAGAAGAAAAAGGATTAATCAAAGGTGATGAATTATTTGGTGAGATTGAGAAAGTAGCTAAAAAAGACTTTGACACGTTAAAGAGAGAATTACTTTATGAAAAAGAGCTACTAAAATGAAGAAAAAAGCTGCCAGTCCAGACGGGCAGCCCTTCCTTCAATTATTAGTTTTTGTCTAACAATTGGGGTGCAGTTCAAGCATAGGTAGTTTTTTCTGTTTTTAACCTGTATATGGTATACATCTTTAGTTAAAATAAATGTTTTTAATTATTTAACTTTTTGAATATCGTATCCAAAAAATCCACCTTTTACTTTTACTGTATGAACTCCTGACCATGTTGTACTTACTTTGAAATAGTGCCAATCTCCATTTTCATTCATGAATTCTTTAACGTCATATCCTTTTTTAATTAAATGATCTTGAATATCGTCTTTTTTGCTAATATACACCTTAACTCTCCTCCTTTTCCCCAATTGATTGGTAAACTTACTATTATTACCTTCTGTGCTTAAAAAGAAGAATCCTGTTAGTTTTAAATTTCTCTTTTTAGCTTTTATTTTACCTACTGTTTAATCAGGTAATGAAAATTAAAATTTCATCTAAATATCCACTTTGATTAACTAATAATTAAATTATTTTCTTAAAAATAGAGTTATCATTTACCTACATTGTAGAAAAAACGCCCATTTTTTGTCGTCAGTTAGAGTAAATAGTAAAACCTTAAATATGTTATTAACACTTTATCATTTACACATCGATAACAATGTAAAACTAGAAGCTGATATGAAAATCAGATAGCGTATAATCGGTATGTTTCTTTCTATTGACGATAGTAAGTATAGACTTTAATCGCTGATTTTCTTTCACTTCTGTTCCTAATAAGTAATCACAAAAAGCAATATGATGGAGAGTTGTAAAGATTAATCTTTCCTCTTGTGGTTCGTCTATTGTTTCATTGATTATTTTATAAAATTCTTCTCTTCTACTAATGATGGCTTTTTCCTCAATTACAACGCATTTATCGAATTTTGAAATACTCAATTCTATTTCCACTCACTTTCTTAAACATATTTAATAAATGATAGTATGTACATTTTTTAAAAAAATTAAAGGAATGTTTAATTATAATAAAGGCTTTAATAATCTATGATGAAATAAAATTAAAAGGTGAACATTTACAATAAAATAGTAATGTTTGATAATAAAGGGAGAGGGGGAAGTTAATGTGGATCAAAGTTACCGTGAGTTATATCAAGATAGAATAAATAAATTGTCTGAAAATAATTGGAAGATTGAATTTGATACGGAAAAATTGTGTGTAAAGGTTGTCAATCAAAAGGGGGAAGAAATAGACTTTCAGACCTTAGAACTTCTTTTTACGTTGCTTCAAGAAGATGTAACAAGAAAGAATGAAAAAGTTTATAAAGCTACTAGAAAGGCTCCTTATGATGAATTCTCTCGAAAACGATTAGGTATAACAAACTATGTTTTGTTGGAGGAAGAAGAACGAGGAAATAGCCGAACAGTTAAGGAAGCTTATGAATCAGACGGTATATTTACACTGAGTGATTTTACAGTAGATATGAAAGAAAACCTTATTCATCCAGAATCTCATAATGGTATTTATTTAAATTGGCGGGAAGCTGAGAAGATACTAGAACCACTAAAGGAATTTGTGAAATTCAACAAAAAAAATTTCTGAGGACTATAAAAAGTAAAGAAAAGCAAAAGGGTATATTATCCTTTTGCTTTTTTTTTTTACTTGTCTTGGATATTCTGTAAAGTATGACTTTTAGCAAAATAGAACAACTGTCAACAGCGATTTGAATTTGGTTCTCCCGTAATTTTGGTGAAAGCTCCTGCATGATATTATAGTAGTAAACAGTCATGTGGGAGGGATTTAGATGAATTTACAGTCACTGTATAAGGATTGGACTCTATTATTCTCTAAGATAAACGATTCTGATATTCAACTTTATCTTCAAGCTAATTAATCTTCTAACCATTGTCCATCTTGTCAAACAATTTCTTCTCGTATCCACAGTCGTTACTGGCGAACCGTTAAAGATATGTCTATTTTATCTTTGCCTGTTCATTTACACGTCCGTTCTAGAAAGTTTTTTTGTGATAACAAGAGCTGTGATCAGCGAATTTTTAAAGAAAGGCAAGAAAAATGGTGGCTTCCATATGCTAGACGCACCAATCGGCTTAGCTCTTTTCTTAAACAACTTGGTTTTACATTAAGCGCGGAAGCAGCTCACAAAGTTTCTGTTGCCTATGGAACATCTATAAGCCCTGATAGCTTTCTTTACCTTATCCGAAAGGAAGAACTGCCTTCCATTGGTTCTCCTAAGATTGTAGGAATTGATGACTGGGCTTTTCGAAAAAGACATCGTTATGGCAGCGTCATATGTAATTTACAGACTCGAAAACCTATTGCATTGCTTCCAAGTCGGACTGTGGAGGAAGTATCAAAATGGCTAAAGCCCATCCTTCCATTGAAATCGTCACACGAGATGGGTCGATAGAATTTGCGAAAGGAATTAAAGACGGATGTCCAGGTGCTATTCAAATTACGGACCGTTGGCATCTTTTCCATAACTTAAGCCAAAAAGTAGAGCAGTATGTGAAGAGAATATTCCCTCATCGAATTAGCCTCTCTTGCCGGGTGAAAAGAAGAGAAGAGAAGGTTAATTCCTTATCCAGTCTGCCTAGTCTCACCGAAGGTGAGAAAAGGAAATGGGCGCTTATTCAACGCGTCCAAGAACGATATAAGGAGGGCTGTAAAAAGGCTGATGTCATAAGAGAATTTTCAATTGATCGAAAAACATTGAATAAATACCTACAGTTAACATGCCCGCCTAAGGTCACAAGAGCAAGCTTTCATAGTGCGGATCCTTATCGCTCGACTATAGTGAACCTTCTTCAAAAGCGTGCAACCATTCCTTATATCTTTTCTGTCATTAAACAACAAGGGTATGATCGGTCGTTCTCTACATTAAGTGATTATATTACAAAATTGAAACGAAGAAGGAAACAAAACGTTTCTGTCACCAAGGTTTATGTGTCTAGGTTAAAATTGCAGGCTTACTTATGGTCTCGTCTTACTCCTACAAAGAAAGATCAATTTATATTTAATCGTTTATTTAAGGTACATAAAAGCTTTCATCAACTCAAACGCATTATTCAAGGATTCCAACATCTCATCTATCATCAAAAAAACGAACAATCACTAATGAACTGGCTTTCGAACGCCCAAAAAAGCAATATAAATGAAATAAAATAATTTGTCGCATATATTCAAACAGATATAGAAGCTGTTAAACATGCATTATCCTATTCTTGGAGTAATGGTATTGTGGAAGGGAACGTTAATCGTCTGAAAGTTATTAAACGTCAAATGTATGGCCGTGCAAAATTAGATTTATTGAGTAAAAAAGTTCTGTATCAATTCCAATAATGTTTTCTGAAAAAAACGTTAGACACCATCAATACTTCTCCTCAATGGCTTTCACCAAAATTACGGGAGAACCAAATTCAAATCGCTGTTGACAATCACCTTCTTTTATCATAATTGGAAATATTTATACGTTATTTTGATAAGGAATATTTCTAGAATTTAGTGAGAATACCTATTGGAATTTGATATAATCTCCAGGACTTTTAGGAATAAAAGTCATTTCTTTTATTTTATTACCTGTTTATGCTCATTTTAATGAGTTATTTTGGTTCTTTTTTGATTTTAGGAACATTACTTATGTTAATTTAAAGGGAAATAAAAAAGCTGCCAATACAGCTAGGCAGCTCTTCCTTAAATCTTCTCAATTATTCCCTCTACTATAAACTGTAGAGGCGACTTACTTATTTCTTTTGCTTGTTTGTTGATTTCTCATTATTTTTCCCTTTTTCAGAAGTCGTAATATCCGTATCTTCAACTTGACTTTCTGGTTTCTGATTGTTTATTGAGGCTGTAACCTCTTCAATCTCTTTGATGACAGGAGAAGTTGTCACTTTAAGTTGAGCTTCTTGTTTCTGGTTGGTTGAAAGTTTAACTTTTTCCTCTTTTGGAGCATCAGAAGCAATTGCAGCAGCAACTTCTTGATGACTTTGATCTACGTGATTATCCATGTTCTGATAGATTTCAGATTCAGCAAGTTCAGGAACCACGGGAAGTTCTGACTGTTCAATTCGCGCTTCTTCCTTTCGGACAGTATCCTTCATCTCTTTAATCTCTTGAATTTTACGCTTACCAATGATCACTTCTTCCACAACCACAGGTCTCTTGGTTACTTCAATTCGTTCCTCCATAATAGGAATACGAATGATCTCGTTCTCTGTCAATGGGCTACCATCATACTGACCGTCTATGACCGGGCGACGTTCTACGTAGACTTCCTCACGCATAACCGGAACCTGGATAGTTCGTAGTTCTTCTACGATTTCCTTACGAAGTTGTAATTCCCCAGTCTGAACACGTTCTTTCCTTACGTCGAGTTGTTCTTCGCGAAGTTGCACTGACCTATTCTCCTCTGTCTCGTATGGAACCTCCCTAACCGTAGTATACGAAGGAATTGTTTGAGTTTCATCCACATCAATTAGGACAAGAATTTTCCCTTCCTTTACATCCATTTCACACTGTTTTGCAGTAAAACTTTGTATGCCCATTCTAACAAGTTTTGAAGTTAGACCACCAGCTTGTGTAGTAGTAGCCATTCCACCTGTCATCATGGTAAGAAAGCCATCCATCATCACACCTGCCAATGAACTTACAGCTGGCGTTCCAGCTTCTATCATTACATTTGTTTCGGCCCCTAACTGTAGAGTGTTACTTCTATCCTTTGCGACTACCAATATATCTGTTTCACGATATCCCTGACGTTTTAACCCCTTAATTGCATGTATCGCTTCTTGCTCCGAATGAAAAGTTCCCGCAACTCGTTTTTGTGTTCCCATTCTTCCATCTCCTTAAATTTTAATTGAACTTATACTAGTTTTACATTTTATTCCACCTTTGTTATGTATAATATGTACCCAGTAGTTTTCTATTTGAAACGTGGTACGTGTGACTATGTAAATGACACCTAAATTATAAAATGTAGAAAGATGAAATATAAGCAATAGCAATAATCGGGAAAAGGTATGATATTCCATTGAATAGAGAATGTTTGTTCGTATATAATAAAGAACAAACGTTCTTTATTTAAGGAGTACTTTCAATGGATTATGGGCAGCTACCAAATAGAGTCATTATTTGCATCGACATGAGGAGCTTTTTTGCTTCGGTTTCTTCTGTAATACGGGGGTTAGATCCGTTAAAAACAAGGCTTGCGGTTGTAGGAGATATCAAACGGTCAGGATCTGTTGTGTTAGCTGCCACACCCTTATTAAAGAAAGAAGGGATCAAAACAGGAAGTCGCCTCTTTGAGATTCCTAAAAGGAAAGATATCCATGTCGTGAATCCATCCATGGAGAGATATATCAAGGCTTCGAACTATATTTCTAGTTTGGTGTTACAGTATGTGGCTCCTGAAGACTTTCATGCGTATAGCATTGATGAGTTATTTATTGATGCGACAGCTTCTTTGCATTTATTTGCTAAAACACCAGAGGAGCTAGCTCATCGAATATGTAATGAGATCTATCGCAAAACAAGACTGACAGCTACCGCAGGAATCGGTCCGAATCTCTTACTGGCTAAAGTCAGCTTAGATCATGAAGCGAAGCACAGCCCAACAGGGGTTGCGTATTGGCGATATGAGGATATTCCCTTTAAGTTATGGTCAATTCATCAAATGAAGGATTTCTGGGGGATCTCGTCAGCTACAGAAAGGCGCTTAAACCATTTAGGCATCTATACCATAAAAGAACTCGCTCTTTCTTCGAAGGAAATGTTACAAAAAGAATTTGGCATCATGGGCGAAGAGTTGCATCAACATGCGAATGGGATTGATTTTAGTCGTATTTCCGATGTGTACATCCCTAGTTCCCGTTCCTTTGGGAAAAGTCAGATTCTCTTTCGAGATTATACAAGCCGAAAAGAAGTGGAGTTATTACTAGTGGAGCTATTGGACGATGTTTCAGTAGTTTTTTTGCTACATTTATTTGATTAAAGGACTGATGCCTCACGGCGTCCTGAATAGTTTGCTCTTTATAAATAAATTTATTCATTGATTCACAAAAAATATTTTTTGTTTGAGAAGAGTTAGGTATGTACTGCTTTGAATGATTATCTTTTTATTTTTCATAGCTCACATAGTAAAAAAATCGTACGATTAGTAAAGTGAGCCTAACTAATCATACGATTTTTAAGATTTATATTTGATGAACAGATTAGTTTTCTCTTTACAAAGTACATTATAAAAAAGAAAAGTGAAATTATGATGAAAGTATAATGATTGAGATAGTTAATATAGTTTTCAATGAAATATACAGTCTAAAAAGAGAAAAAACTCCTGTGCCTATTCAGAAGTTTTTTCAAAGGTTATACTAGGTGAGATGATGATATCCATCATCTTGGGTATTTTGCTCAAAAAATTATTAATTATCCGTCTGTATAAGAGTCGAGTATAAATTACTTTTAATAAGGGTTCAGAAAACACGTTTTATGTTAACTAGAAGGTAATTTATTTGATTATGTTATAAGTTAAATATACTAATAACTAAGATTACACCCGGAGGAATCAGTATTGATGGTAGAAGATTTAACGTCTTAAACTTCTTAATTCCTAAGATACTTAATCCTGAACTTAGAATTAATAATCCCCCTACAATTGTCACTTCATTTAGAAGGTCTGTATTTATTGAACTTTCCATTAATTTGGCTGCCAAGTAAATCGAACCTTGCCACGCAAACAATACAATAGCTGAAGCAGCTATTCCGATACCAAAAGTGGAAGCTAAAACAATGGAAGTTATCCCATCTAACATACCGTTTGCAAGTAGGTACGTATAGTTTCCTTTTAAAGCTGCTTCAACAGGTCCTAAAATAGACAATGAACCTATACAGAATAGTAAAATTGCAGTTGATAAACCCTCGGCTAAATTACTTTTTGAGAATTTATTAACTAATGTATTAAATCTCATTTCTAAATTAATCTTCTCGCCAATTAATCCACCTAAGGCTAGGCTTACAATAAAGAGGACGGGATACTTACTAGAGGGTAAATGCTGTACAACTGCATTTATGCCTAAAGCAGTGGCTGCTAATCCCATCGCTTGCATAAGGATGTCTTGATATTCATCTTTTACTCCTTTTTTAAAAATGCTACCAATAATACTCCCTACTATAATCATCACTACATTAAAAATGGTTCCAAACATATGCGTACTCCTTTTCTTTAATAAAGACTCATAAAAAAATAAACCCTCTAGTAACTAGAGGGTCAAGTGCTAATTTTTATAAAGAAATTATATATGAACAAATGGCAATAATATTTCTGTTACATATTTATCTAAATCATTCGTAATGCCATAATCAATAAGTGTTATTTCTATAGAGTCGCCTATTAGTTTATAATGCTTTTTTTTCATATATGAAAGCAATTTTTTATAATAATATGCAGCATCCATATGAGTTCCTTTAAATCGGATTCGAAGATAATTTCTAGATGGAAAGGTAATGGTTGGTGCTTCTATCTTGTCTTCTTCTTCAATTAACATAAAAATACCCGAATATTGATTGAAATTTTCGGATTTAATATTTGAAGATGAAATGGAAATTCCAATCTTACCTAAAAAAATATCTCTGTTGATCCCGAACATTGTACGTAATTCTGAAATTGGAAATTCTATGTCATCACCTAAAACATAATCGTGCCGTAAATAGGCTGCTCTCATTTCAGGAAGTTCCACCTCTGAAATAGTATCTAGCGCCGTATTAACAGCATCATCTATTCGTTCTAAGCGTCGATTGATTTTCTTTTCAATTATCTCCAATTCTCTTTTTTTTCGAGCTATTTCAGCTTTTTGCTTTTTTAACATTTCGATAAGAGTATCGATTTCACGATAGTCAAAAAAATCTAGAAGTTCGTTTATTGGTAAATCTAGAGCTCTCAAGTATTTAATTGAATTTAATCTTTCAAATTGTTCTGTCGAGTAATAACGGTAGTTGTTATTTTCGTCTGTAAATGCTGGTCGTAAAAGACCAATCTCATCATAATACCTCAGAGTTGCAATTTTAATATCCAATAATCGTGAAAACTCTCCAATTGTAAAATACTTTTTCATAATCAACACCTCTATGTAGTATTACTCTTCTTTACTTTAAATACAATCTTTCAAAATCTATTTAAAGAATTTCTTAATCCTTCTAAATTTATAATATTTACATAAAGAGAATAAAGAAATTTAGTTAAAAATGCTACCTATAAAATCCATTATGTTAACTAGCGATGTATATGATATACAAGGTGAAAGAAACTCAATTATTTGATAAAATGGAAATATATTGTTTTAAAGAAATTGAAATAGCAAAAAGAGAGGACTATATAAATGCTTGGGGAAACCTTTACACTTTTTAGACCTATTTATTATTTAATAACTATCTTTTTAGTATGTAATTTTGTATATGTAGTTTTTTTAAGCAATAAAATCAAAGCTAACAGCTATATATTATTCAATTCTTTATTCTTTGTAATAATTGGAGCGATGCTATTATTTCAACAAGGAATAATTGTAGATGAAACTAATCAATCAGGAGATCCAGTGATTTTTGATTTAACGATATTATTTGGAGTTTTATTTATAGCTAGCTTCATCTTTAGGAATAGAAAAAAGAGGAAAGCGTAAACTTTCCTCTTTTTTGCGTTACTACCGATAATTGTGATTATGTTAAGAGATAATGGTAAAAAAAGGTCATTATTCCTTAGAGTAATGGCCTTTTTATCTTAGAATAGATTGTCTTATAACAGATCACGGGTAATTTTTTGAGTCATATAATCAATTTTCTGTATTACATCTGAATCGTTTGTGACTTCCAGTTTTTCAGCTTTAAATAGTTGGAGCTTAATCAACTTATAGAAATCTAAGAGCACTTGGTTAAGTGTCATATGATGCAGCATTAAAAATTTCATATCTAGCATTGCTCGAACTAATACATCTTCTTGTAAAAAAATAAGTCGTTCATTGACATCATTAAATATACCTTTCTCTTTTCCTTCTTGATAAAATGATGAAATTTTATCTTCACGTCTTTTCATTGCTTCTTTTAAAGAGTTGTATAGATCTGGGTACATGACTTTCAGTTCATCTAAGAAAGTATCAGAAATGTACGCCGCAAGTAAAATAGCTTGTTCAAATAGTTGTCGAAACTTAGTATCAAAAGATTGTACGGTATCAAGAGATTGTACAGTTAATTCATTGATGTATTGGACAAAACTATTTACGACACCTTCAATAATTTCTTCTTTTGAAGCGAAGTATTTGTACATTGTAGCTTTGCTTATATCCATATATTTTGCAATTTCATCCATTCGCAACGATTGAAATCCTTTTTTTCGTACAGTAGGAATTAGTTTAATAAGTAATTTACTCCTCATCTCATCTTGAGGACTTTTAGCGTTGTCTTGGTTAGTATTCATATCTTTTGCCTCCTTAACTTTTATTATTATACATAAAAACAAAATAAAAATATACAAAGAATACCAAGTGAACTATTTTTACCTTTTTTGTTTACTTTGTATATTTTTATATGCTATGCTTATCACGAAATTACTAGTTGAAGCAGAGTTAACAAGATGCAAGTTAAAAAATTAGATTATACAAGGAGGAATTTTCATGAAACATCGTGATTTAGGAAAGCAAGGTCTGAACGTATCAACGCTTGGTTTGGGAACTATGGGGATGTCTATGGCGTACGGCCCCCCATCAGATGAGAAAGAGGGAATTAAGACCATTCAGCATGCCTATGAGCTAGGGGTGAACTTTTTTGATACGGCTGAAGTGTATGGGTACGGTCACGGTCACAATGAGAAATTAGTTGGAAGCGCGGTTAAGGGTTTCCGCGAAAACGTAGTGCTGGCTACTAAATTTGGGTTTGATATGACTGTTGAGCCACTCGGCTCAGGTTTCAACAGTCATCCGGATAACATTCGTAAGGTAGCAGAAAATAGTCTGCGTTATCTACAGACCGACTACATTGACGTTTTCTACCAACATATCCTTGATCCTAACATTCCAATAGAGGAAGTCGCCGGGACCGTTGGAGAACTCATCAAGGAGGGTAAGGTAAAGTACTTTGGATTGAGTAATGTAGGTCCTGAAACGATTCGACGCGCTCACGCTGTGACTCCAGTCTCTGTACTCCAGAGTGAGTACTCAATATTCGAACGTGAGGTCGAGGAGAGAACATTACCAGTTTTGAGGGAACTTGGTATTGGTCTAGTCCCATACGCTCCTCTTGGCCGTGGATTCCTGACGGACGCTGTAAAGCCTGCTGAGGAATATGCTGAGGACGACTTCCGTCGTATTGACGAACGTTGGAAGGGAGATAACTTCATTTACAACCTGCGTGCAACAGAGCAACTGAAGGAAATGGCAGTAGATAAGGATATCACCGTCGCCCAGTTAGCTCTTGCTTGGCTTCTTGCCCAGGGAGAAGATATTGTCCCAATCCCAGGTTCACGTAGTATGACACGTGTGAAGCAGAACATTGGTGCCGCAAATGTCAAACTCGCGCAGGCTGACCTTAATCGTATTAATGAGATTATTCCGCACGGAGCAGCAGGGGGCAGATATCCGGCCGAAATAATTAACAATTACACAAGTGATTAATACATCTGAATAGCCATCCGTAATATCAATTTGCATATATGATGTAAAACACGAATAGGTCACCTTATAACCTGTAGGTTATGAGGTGACCTATTCTACTATTAGCTAGAAGCACTATTAATCAACTTTAAGTTGATTCTAATTGCCTTAAGATATTTTACGATCTCAAAGTGAATGATTTGATAAATAAATTAGACAACGTTCTTAAAGGTAATATGTCTAGAGAGCAATTTAATCAATGGGCCTTTAAATGGGTTCAAAATCTAGAGAGTAGAAATGGACTTTCTTATCGATGCTTGGAATTTTTATTGGAGTCGGACAATATTTCACATCAATATATAGCTCAAATATTCTTTATGTAGGAGTCGTTATTTATCTTGCGGGCTTTTCATGTGGAGTAATAGCTTTTGGAAAACATGAAAAAGGGCTAATGAAATATTTTAGTTTAGCCTCTTTTGTTGTAATTCCATTACTTATCATGTCAGGTATGCTATTTTTTGCAATGAATTTTGGTGAAAGTTAAAAGAAGCAAGCACAACATGCTTGCTTCTTTTTGTTTGCTATAAAATCTATTATTAAATTAGACTTCGAGGTAAAAGGTAATTATTTCCTGATATGATGTATATTATAGTGAATGTTCAGCGCTCAAATATGAGGAAATTATATGGAGAAATTCTTTAAAAATGAATATTGTAATCAACTCTACTCAGAAAAAATAAACCTTTACCTTTCGTCTTTGTTTCATGATTTGTTAAGTAAATACTAAAGTACTTTATATATTATTAAAGTTTCATTATTTACTCTAATTGACGACAAATTGTGAGTTTTTCTACATTATAGGTAAGTGATAACGCTATTTTTAATAAAATACGTTAATCATTACTCTTATTTATAATATAATGCAAATCATTATTTTTCGTCCTTTCACCTCTTCGGCTCAGCTTCCTTACAAATTCCACTAATGGCTCTACTCCACAGATAAAGCCTGTATTAACGCAGTAACACTAACGCAGTAGTTGATCTTTATATTCAATAAAAACATGGTATAATTAAATTTCTAGTTGTTCAACTTTGCTAAAGGCAGCCATATTTTTTGGTTGTCTTTTTAAATGAATAAATAACCACAAAATGGTTATTATTAATAAATAAGGAAACACCGTTTCCAATTATATTATGGTGCATGTTCTCAAAAAAACTGCCTGATAAAGGGTAGTTTTTTTGTGTTTAAATAGCATGAATATAGTTAAGACCGCCTTATACACTGATATATATTGGGCGGTCTTTGTTGTAGGTATGTAAAAAAAATAAAAAAACTTAAAAGGCATACGTTTTAAAACGCATGCCTTTTAAGTGAGCTTTCGTAAAAAATCCCAGAAAATAAATAGAAAATAAATATCAGATAATGCATATAGGGTTTGTCAAAAGTTATTTTATCAAATAAATGCCAACTATTAAATGTGGGAATATAATCAATTATATGGATTATTCTGGTTTAAGGTAAGGAATTAGAATTAATACACAATACACCCTTTGAGAGTCGGGGGGAACGCCCATGTTTATTACAACAATGCGCCATATCACATGCACTATATAGTTCAATATAGATAGTCTAAAAAGGTACACCTTTTTGTACGGTGTAGAATCGAACGATAAAAGGTCTATTTAACTATAAAAATAGACCTTTATATACGTCCAAAAAGTAATTTACCTTTATATACGTTATGTCATATACTTAAACCATCAAATATAGATAAGACCGCCTATACACTTATAGATAATGGGCGGTCTTTGTTATAATAACGTTTCATAACTTGTAATTTATTTATTTTTTAATTACTGAAAGCTTTAATTAGTTGATCTAATGTTGCTCTAATATCCATTGCATCTCTTCTTTCTACATAAGGGATATTATACTTATTGGCATGTACTAGATTCCTTAGCCCTTTTACTTTGCTCATAATGTTAGCTTGGTGATTATTTAAAAAGCCCCTATTTTTACAAGTAGTTATCATTTCGTGAAATGTATTGTTTGTTGTTGGTCTTTCTAATTTGCCATATAACATACCTTCAAAAACAGCCCCACACATAAGCGAAAATGCCAGCCAAGATTCTTGATCAAAACATTTTTCTGCTTCCTCATAAAATTGACCCAATCTTTTTCTAAGATTTCTATGGGTTATCCAAGGAAATAGTAAACTATAATCTCTTATTCCTCTGTAGTGTATAATAACATCTAAACCATCATAGATTTCTTCAATTTCTGACGCACTAAAATCAGATAACATACTAATTTTAGTACCAGTAACTCGAACATCGTCCGGATCCTCAGATAAAGGTGATATGGCTGAAAGAGGTCCTAATTGGAAAGACATATATTCTATAGAAAATGCAGGAAGAATAGGGATTTCTATAGATAAAGTGTGGCGTGGTTTACGATCAGGTAGATTTTCAATGGAATTAAAATGTGTACTCTTTACTGTAAATAAAGTAGATTTCATTGGCTCGCCCCTATCATAATTAACTATTTTAATTATACGCTTGTACATTTATATCGTATATACTGTCCTGTATACGGTATAAATCCTTAGTTTACATAAGACTGATTATGTTAAATTCGAAATTAACTTAATTATATATGTAATACTTAACGTAATTTCGTTAAAAATACGTTAAGTATTACATACCTTGTAGAAAAATCTCCTATTTGTCGTTATGAAGAGTTAATATTAAAACATTATTTTTTATAAGTTAGTTTTAACATTTACACTTATAATATAATAACTTTTAAGATTTAATCTTATTTAAATATGATATAATAAATTATTAGTTAATAGAAAAATAGAAGGAGTGTGCTTTATGATTGATAACCCTAGTAAAATCATTACCATTGAAGACGTGATGGAGATGTTAGCTATTTCATCTAAGAAAACAATTTATACATATATCCAGCAAGGAAAACTACATCCGATTAATAAAGATGACTGGCATATCGAAGGTCGTTACGAATTTGATCTAGAGGATGTAGTTCGGTTAAAAGAAGAATTAAAAAAGCCAGGACTTACGACAAAAGAAGTAGCGCAGCAACTCGATATATCCGTTACAACGGTCAATAAGTATATTAAGCAAGAACTATTACCAGCGTTCCAAGAAGAATACCGGGGAATCAATTGCTATTTTGTCCATGAAGAAGAGTTAGAAGCATTTAAGCGCACGCATGAAATCGGGCGCAAACCGAGTAAGCGTCATTTTTATCATGCCGAACAAAATATTGCTTTATTTCAGCTTTTTGTAAAGAAAGACGAGGAAAAAGAGCAACTTGCCCGTATCATCTCCGTAGAAGATCCGATTATGGCTGTTACAGAACAACATGAGGAGTTAACATTAGAGGAATTAATTAGCCGAGGCTTTGAAGCAGCCTATACCCTTGAGTCGAAAAAAATGATTACCAAAGAAGGCTATGCTACGTTTGCCTTTAAGCAAACAGCTTATGCAAAATCACATCTTTATAAGCTCATGGATTTATTTTATCAATACCTAAGTCCGACCAATATGAGGATTACGCCACAAGAAGAGAAAGAGCAATTTTTGATTGAAATCAAACCTATATTACTGACCGAATCCTCACATGAACTTATGGAGTTATTAGAGTCTGTTCTTGTCTCAGGTAAAATTAACAAGCGTAGCCGTGGCATTTACATTGATAGCGATTTGGAGGTAGTACGAGTCAAAGTAACAAGCGATTTGAAAGAAGAATTGCAGCAAAAAGCGAAAGAATTAGGCAAACGAAACATTGAAGAATTGTTACTATATGCTGTACAACAATTATAGAATGAACTAAGAAACGTTCAACTTTAACAAGACAAGCCAATAAAAACGGGCTTGTCTTTATCTATACGATGAAATAAAAAAGTTTAATAAATTATCTTCTCATTATTGGGACTTTAGAAAGTAAATTAATCCTTTTGATAGATTAATTTACTTTCTATTTGATTTCAGCTGTATTTTAAATATTTCCTCATGCCTTCTGGATTATAATGGAAGTTATTGGCCGTTCAATGCAAGTTTCAGTACTCTAGAAACTTTTATTTTATTGCTATGTAAAGTTAGCTACTATAATAAGTGTTATAAGTAACAAAAGAGCATAAACCCGTTGGTTTCCAACAAGTATATGCTCTTTTTTAGTATGACTTTTAACAGTTATTTATTCTTTTAGTTCTGTCACAAATAATTCAAAATATACGATTCCGATGCAAAACTGGGAAATGTGTCATAAGGATTTTCTAATATACATATGGATAGTGATGTAGCGATATTGTTACTCAGTGATACTTGATGCGCAATGAGAATCAGTGAGTTTATATAGATTCACATGAACTTTTATTGCATAGAAAAAACCATCGAAAGTATCTGAATGACAACAAAAGCTAATAAACTACTTAAATATCTATGACGTACATTTTAGAGAAAGGAGTATCTATATGAGTGACTACTTTGAGGAGGTAATGAGGAAACTGACTATTGAAGATGTTAGCATTCTGGGATGGTTATTTCAGAATGAAGCAAACGCTGTGTTTAAAGCGATAAAGAAAAGTAGTATTGCAGATGAGTTTGAATATTCAACAGCTAACTTTCGTAAGACACTCAACAAGCTTGAAGCTATCCATTTCATAGGAACTGTTACTGGAGGAAAAGAACATAAATTGTATCTAACAGAATACGGTCAACAGGCTGTACAACAGGCCATACTTCAAGGAGAAGAAAATGAGGGGGTTAAGGAAATATGATAGGTATTGTAGGAATTGGTGCTGCAGGTGGGAATATAGCTGATTTAGCATTTGAAAATGGTATTAATGCTGTTGCATTGAACTTTTCAGAACGTGATTTGGAGTCATTAGATTTTGTAGAAGAGCGTCTAACGCTTATAGGTAGCGAAGGAGTAGGAAAAAATCGAGATGAAGCTATTAATCTTATGGTCGATAAAAACTGGGAAATGGCACTGAAGTTTATTAAAGAGAACTTTTCAACACCTAGTACTGAAATTATTATGGTTTGTTTTTCTGCAGGTGGTGGCTCTGGTGGTGGTATTGGACCGATGCTTGTGGATCTTCTTGCTCAGGAAATGGATGACAAAGCAATTGTAGCTGTTCCTATCTTACCCGATACTACAGAAGCATTGGTTCATCAAGTCAATGCACTGTATGTTACTGAAGAGCTTTCACGTCAGGACCTTTGTGTATTACCTATTGATAACGAGCAGGTGAAAAAGAAAAATCCGAATGCAGGAAAAGCTAGAATCTTTAAAGAAACAAACGAAACATTTGTGAACTTAATTAGTACTCTTCCTAAATATACGGATAGACACTCTAAGCATGGTGTTTTAGATAAGAAAGACTTACGTACAATTTTTTTCCACAAAAGGAATTTCTGCTATTTCATCTGCAGAAATAACAAAATTAGATGAAGGGCAAGCAGATATTAGTAATGAGGGTATTACAGAAGTAATTAAAAAATCATGGGAAAACTCAATCTTTGCACCACTTGAAATGCAAACTATACCAAAAGCAGGAATTATATATGAAGGTCCACTAGACTTATTTACGATAGATTCAGCCCAACTATTTAGTTCCTTTAAGGGGGTGAACCAACCCATCTATTTGAAGGAACCTATGAAAGTGATCATGCAAAGGTAACAACAATTTTATCAGGAATGCCTTATTATTCTACCCGATTAAATACTATTGAAGAAAAAATTGAAGCACAACAGAAGGTAAAAGAGGAGTTATCTACCATAGAAACAGGTTATGAATCCAAGTTGAAATTGCCTAAGGCTTCTCATAAGAAACCACTACCTAGAAATAAAAAGAAGGCAATCAGTTCAATTTTAGATAAGTATCAGAATCGTTGAGCATTTTTAGTATATCTATGAAGACAAGCATATATATAAGATGCACTTGTTATAGACTCTTTGTTTACGCAGATATGGAGAGATCATCTTTATGAATCACTTGAAACCCTTACTGCCACAAGGGTTCTTTTTTGTAGAGTGTTCCAGAAAGAGTTGTTGTTTAAATTAGAAATAAGTAGATAAACATTTGGTATAGACGAATCTGAATATAAGAATACACTTCCTATTTGTTACTCTGATAGCAAAAAATTTTCTAATTAACATTTTTGCTATGAAACGATATAAATTCTATATTAAAATCAATAATTTATCTACTACAAATAAAAAAGCAGTTTGCATATGCAAACTGCTTTTAAGATGACCCGTACGGGATTCGAACCCGTGTTACCGCCGTGAAAGGGCGGTGTCTTAACCGCTTGACCAACGGGCCAATATGATATGGCTCCACAGGTAGGACTCGAACCTACGAACGATCGGTTAACAGCCGATAGCTCTACCACTGAGCTACTGTGAAATATGGTGGGCCTAAGTGGACTCGAACCACCGACCTCACGCTTATCAGGCGTGCGCTCTAACCAGCTGAGCTATAGGCCCATTATTTGGAGCGGGTGATGAGAATCGAACTCACGACATCAGCTTGGAAGGCTGAGGTTTTACCATTAAACTACACCCGCTTATCTTTAAAAATGGCGGTCCCGACGGGAATCGAACCCGCGATCTCCTGCGTGACAGGCAGGCATGTTAACCGCTACACCACGGGACCAAGATATAAAATTAAAATGGCGGAGGAAGAGGGATTCGAACCCCCGCGGGCTTTAACACCCCTGTCGGTTTTCAAGACCGATCCCTTCAGCCGGACTTGGGTATTCCTCCGTATATTGTATGGTGGAGCCTAGCGGGATCGAACCGCTGACCTCCTGCGTGCAAGGCAGGCGCTCTCCCAGCTGAGCTAAGGCCCCATGATACTTCTCTGGTCGGGAAGACAGGATTCGAACCTGCGACCCCTTGGTCCCAAACCAAGTGCTCTACCAAGCTGAGCTACTTCCCGCTCATGGCGCGCCCGAGAGGAGTCGAACCCCTAACCTTTTGATCCGTAGTCAAACGCTCTATCCAATTGAGCTACGGGCGCTTATTAAAATGGTGCCGAGGGCCGGACTTGAACCGGCACGGTAGTCACCTACCGCAGGATTTTAAGTCCTGTGTGTCTGCCAATTCCACCACCCCGGCAGGACTTTTATACGTGGAGGCGGCAACCGGATTTGAACCGGTGATAAAGGTTTTGCAGACCTTGGCCTTACCACTTGGCTATGCCGCCAATATTGTATGAAGCGGAAGACGAGGTTCGAACTCGCGACCCCCACCTTGGCAAGGTGGTGTTCTACCACTGAACTACTTCCGCACATATATGAAATTAATGAAAGATACGGGTGAAGGGACTTGAACCCCCACGTCGTAAGACACTAGATCCTAAGTCTAGCGCGTCTGCCAATTCCGCCACACCCGCGTGTGAATATAAATGGTGAGCCATGAAGGACTCGAACCTTCGACCCTCTGATTAAAAGTCAGATGCTCTACCAACTGAGCTAATGGCTCTCTATGGCTGGGCTAGCTGGATTCGAACCAACGCATGACGGAATCAAAATCCGTTGCCTTACCGCTTGGCGATAGCCCAATAAAGGAATGGTGGAGGGGGGCAGATTCGAACTGCCGAACCCGAAGGAGCGGATTTACAGTCCGCCGCGTTTAGCCACTTCGCTACCCCTCCGATATAAGTGGTGCCGGCAAGAGGACTTGAACCCCCAACCTACTGATTACAAGTCAGTTGCTCTACCAGTTGAGCTACACCGGCACGGTGGTGGAGGATGACGGGATCGAACCGCCGACCCCCTGCTTGTAAGGCAGGTGCTCTCCCAGCTGAGCTAATCCTCCAAAAACATCTATATAAGCGCCTTGATAAGCGTTATTTTCATTACTTATGATAGAATATTTCAAATAAAAAACCCCTATGCTCTTTTACAAGAGACTCATAAGGGGTCTTATTGATTGCCTGGCAACGTCCTACTCTCACAGGGACAAAGTCCCAACTACCATTGGCGCTAAAGAGCTTAACTTCCGTGTTCGGTATGGGAACGGGTGTGACCTCTTCGCTATCGCCACCAGACAAGAGATTGCTCTCTCAAAACTAGATAACAGTTTACTGAGTAAAGCTTACGCTTTTAAAGTTTTGGTTAAGTCCTCGATCGATTAGTATCAGTCAGCTACACATGTCGCCACGCTTCCACCTCTGACCTATCAACCTGATCATCTTTCAGGGATCTTACTAGCTTGCGCTATGGGAAATCTCATCTTGAGGGGGGCTTCATGCTTAGATGCTTTCAGCACTTATCCCGTCCACACATAGCTACCCAGCGATGCCTTTGGCAAGACAACTGGTACACCAGCGGTGTGTCCATCCCGGTCCTCTCGTACTAAGGACAGCTCCTCTCAAATTTCCTACGCCCACGACGGATAGGGACCGAACTGTCTCACGACGTTCTGAACCCAGCTCGCGTACCGCTTTAATGGGCGAACAGC